>NZ_BLLG01000001.1 GCF_011766325.1 Streptomyces pacificus
CTTGATGGGGTAAGGCTCCCAGTAGACGACTGGGTTGATAGGCCGGATATGGAAGCCAGGTGACTGGTGGAGTTGACCGGTACTAATAGGCCGAGGGCTTGTCCTCAGTTGCTCGCGTCCACTGTGTTTGTTCTGAAGTAACGAACATGCCGAGACCGTATACCGCCGTTCGTGGTGGGGTGCTGGTCGGCTGGTTCGATATTTTCATAGAGTTTCGGTGGTCATAGCGTGAGGGAAACGCCCGGTTACATTCCGAACCCGGAAGCTAAGCCTTTCAGCGCCGATGGTACTGCAGGGGGGACCCTGTGGGAGAGTAGGACACCGCCGAACGATTGTTGTGGGGAAGCCCTGGATCTGCTGATCCGGGGCTTTTCCGCGTTTTAGGGGTGGTTCTTCTTGGTGCAGTGCACTGAACTGTCTGTGGTGCGGCGCGGTTTCTGCGGCTTGCGGAGGCAGGTCGGGTTCGGTGTGCGGTGGGGTGCTTTATCGGCTGACCGGGGCGGATCCCGCACGAACCGGCCCACGGTCACAGACGACCATTGGCCTTGAGCGCCAGATAGGCGTCCGCCACAGCCGGGGCGAGGTTCTCCGGCAGGCTGTCCACGACGGTGACGCCGTGGCGCCGGAGTTGTTCCGCCGTACGGCCTCGCTGGAGCTGTGCCTGCGCGCCGGCAGCTGCTCCGTACACCGAGTCCAGGCTGCCACGTCCGCCGGCCATAGTCTCGATCTGAGGGTCCGCTACCGAGGCGACCACCACCGGATGACGCCGGGTGAGCTGTGGCAGCACAGGCAGCAGGCCCTCTTCGACCGGGACGGCGTCCAGGCTGGTCAGCAGCACGACGAGGGCGCGTCGGGGCGCATGCTTGAGCGTTGCCGCACTCAGGCCGCGGGCGTCTGTCTCCACCAGTTCCGGTTCGAGGGGTGCCATCGCGTCGACCATGGCCGGCAGGATCTCCCCGGCGGCCCTGCCCTGGACCCGAGCGCGTACTCGGCGGTCGTAGGCCAGGAGATCCACACGGTCGCCCGCGCGGGAGGCCAGCGCTGCGAGGAGAAGAGCGGTGTCCATGGCGGCGTCGAGACGGGGGACGTCCCCCACTCGGCCGGCGGAGGTGCGGCCGGTGTCCAGCACGATCAGGATGTGACGGTCCCGTTCCGGCCTCCAGGTGCGCACCGCGACCGCGGTCCGGCGGGCGGTGGCGCGCCAGTCGATGGAGCGGGTGTCGTCCCCCGGAACGTAGTCTCGGAGGCTGTCGAACTCGGTGCCTTCCCCGCGGGTCAGGAGGCTCGTCCTGCCGTCGAGTTCACGTAGTCGGGCCAGCCGGGACGGCAGATGCCTGCGGCTCGTGAAGGGCGGCAGCACGCGGACCGTCCAGGGAACCCGGTGGTTTCCCTGCCGGGCTGCGAGGCCCAGGGGCCCGTAGGAGCGGACCGTGACGAGCTCCGCGCGCCGCTCACCGCGGCGGGTGGGGTGGAGAACCGTCGTCAGCAGTCGGCGCTCGCCCGCCGAAACCGCCACCGTGTGCCGTGAACCGGCCTGCTCCGCCCCGGACGGCCAACTGCTCGGGGGCCAGGCGTCCCGTAGGCGGGCACGCAGCCTCCGGGAGGACGCATTGATGACCGTGAGCTGTACTTCCGCGCTCTCCCCGAGCCGAACCGAAGTGTCACCGCTTCGGGTGAACCGGAGGGTTCGGACTGGTGCGGCGAGGGCGTAGTCGCACACAATTGCTACTGAGAGTGATGCATTGACGGCAAGGATCCCCGTCCAGCTGGGGGCGAGGAGTCCGACGGGGAGGGAGCCGAGTGCTGCGATGAGCGCAGCTCGTCCGGTGAGAGCCATGGCGTCCTGCCTCAGCGGGGGACGGGGACGTGGGCGAGGACGGCGGAGATGACGGAGTCGGCGGTGACACCCTCCATTTCGGCCTCGGGCCGCAGCCGGATGCGGTGGCGGAGAGTAGGCAGAGCAAGGGCCTTCACATCATCGGGGATGACGTAATCACGGCCGGTCAGCCAAGCCCAGGCCCGCGCGGCGGAGAGTAGCGCGGTGGCGCCTCGAGGAGAGACACCGAGAGTGAGTGAGGGGGAGTCACGGGTGGCACGGCAGATATCGACGACGTAGCCCGCGATCTCGCCGGAGACCGAGGTGCCGGCCACGGCCGCACGGGCGGCTTCCAGGTCGGTTGTCGTGGCGACGGGGCGGAGGCCGGCGGCCCGAAGGTCGCGCGGGTCGAAGCCTTCGGCATGTCTGGCGAGGACGTTGATTTCGTCTTCGCGAGACGGCAGCGACACGGTCAGCTTGAGCAGAAAGCGGTCGAGCTGTGCCTCAGGCAGGGGATAGGTGCCCTCGTACTCGACCGGGTTCTGAGTCGCGGCGACCAGGAACGGATCGGGAAGAGAGCGAGGCATGCCGTCGACGGTGACCTGGCGCTCTTCCATGGCCTCAAGAAGGGACGACTGGGTCTTCGGAGGCGTTCTGTTGATCTCGTCGGCGAGCAGGAGATTGGTGAAGACGGGGCCCTGCTGGAAGGAGAACTCCGCGGTCCGGGCATCGTAGACCAAAGAGCCGGTGACGTCGCTGGGCATGAGATCAGGGGTGAACTGGACTCGCTTGGTGTCCAGTTCGAGGGACGCGGCAAGAGCCCTCACCAGCAGGGTCTTGGCCACGCCGGGGACTCCCTCGAGCAGGACATGGCCCCGGCAGAGCAGGGCTACGACAAGTCCGGTGACTGCGGAGTCCTGGCCCACCACGGCCTTCGCGATCTCGCTGCGCACGGTCTCCAGAGAGGCGCGTGCGCCGTCAGAGTTCTCGGCGGACTCGGCGGACTCGGCGGACTCGGGGGTCGGAGCGGTCATGGAGTGCGTACCTGTCTTTCTAGGGCGTCCAGTTGGTCGGCCAGACGGATCAGCGCGGCGTCGTCGGCAGGGGCCGGTCCGAAGAGCAGAGTCCGGAGATCGTGGTCGCCGCCGGGTAGATGCGCCGAGACGGCCGGGAGGAGGCTTTCGGGAGAGTGGGCGTCCGCGGAGGTCACTCCCAGAAGAGGGCCGAGCCGGGAGCGTGTGGCCTGGCGGAGGGCCGAGGCGGCGCTGTCGCGGGCGTTCGCCTTGCGGTAGAGGCGGGCGCGTCCCTCGCTCGACTCGGAAGCGCGAACCGCCACGGGCAGGCGTTCGCTGACGAGTGGTCCCAGCCGACGGCCGCGCCAGACGGCGGCGAGTACGGCGGCAACGGTGAGCTGGAGGGTGCCCCAGAGCCATCCCGGGGGGATGAGCCGGCCGATTCCGGTCTCCCCCTCTCCGCGGCCGCCGGTAGTCGATCCATCGGACAGAGAAGGCAGGTACCAGACCAGATGTGCGCGGGAACCGAGGAGTTGGAGGGCGAGCGACGCGTTGCCGTGGTCGCCGAGGCGTTCGTTGTACAGGATGTCCGGGGCGCCGAGGAGGACCGTGTCGCCCGTCCCCGGCTCGTCGATCCGGAGGAGTGCGGGCAGACCGCCGACGAGGTAGCACGAGTCGCCGCCGCTGGTGCGCTCCGCGGTGTAGCGCCTGCCGCCGAGGTCGGCGCTCCCGGCGCGCCGGGCCGCCGGGAAGGTGCACTGCGGCTCGACGGCGGAGACCGGGACGGCCGTGTCGGCCGCGGCCCCGGGTGCGAGGGCGCTCACGGAGTTCCCACCCGGGGCGACGAGGACGGTACGGCCGCCGGAGGCGACCATGGCGGCGCGCAGAATCTCCTGCTGACGGTCGGTCAGTGCATTCGGTCCGGCGACCAGCAGGGTGGTGTCGCGGCCGGTGGCGCTGGTGGCCTCGTCGAGGGTGGTCACCACGCGGGTGGTGACGCCTCGCTCCTTGAGGAGTGCGGCGACGGCGCGGCTGCCGGCCGGGTCGGTGGATCGGGGGTCGAGCCGGCCGAGTCCACCGCCGGAGCGGATGACCGCGATGACGAAGCCGGCCACGACGAGGATCACGAGCACAAGCAGGATGCCCCGGCTGCGGGTCCAGATCTGGCGGGAGGTGGGGGACATCGCCGTGGTGCCGGACACGACTCCGGTCATGTGGGGGCTCCCCGCTCCGTGGTGGTCGGATCGGGCCTGGTGCGCACCAGTTCGACGTCGAGGTCCCGCAGGCGGGCGTACGCCTGCCGGTCGGCGGTACGCCCGCCGTATGTGACGTCGTCGAAGGTGCGGGCGGCCGCACAGAGCGCCTCGGCGTGGCCGGGCATGGGGACTCCGGCCTCCCCGGCGGCTTCGTCGGCGGTGCGGCCGGGGCGGGGCTCGAGCAGGGCGCGCTCCTCCAGAGAGCGGACGATGGCGCGCATGCGTTCCTGGACCGCCTGGTTCCAGCGTCCGGTGGCGGCGGCGGCCTCCGCCGCCGCACGGTGCTCGGCGGCGCTGAGGGTGCGGTGGTGGAAGAGCGCGCCCCCGACCGCGGCGGCGCGGTTCGGTGTCCCCAGCCGCCACCACAGTCCGGCGATCAGCGCCACGACGACCAGGGCGATCACGACGAGCCCGAGTGGGCCGCCGGGCGAGGCTCCTGCCGCTGAGTCGAGCACGCCGCTCAGCCACTCCCAGAAGCGGTCCAGGGCGCGTTCGAGCAGGTTGGGGTCGTTCTCGTGGTACATCGGCTTCGACAGCTCGCGCTCGGCCGCCTCTCTCGCCGGGACGCGAGAGAGGTCCACGGGCACCTCGTCGCCGGCGTGGATCGTCAGCCACGCCCCCGTCGGTCCCCCCGGGAAGGACACCGCATCAGCTCCTGGGGGTATCGTCGCCCGGTGCCGCGCCGTGGCCCGCGGCACCCGCCGCCCTGGCCAGTTCAAGATCGAGAGCCTCGCGGCGGATGCGCTGGTCCACGTAGAGGAGCACGGTGACACCCGCCGAGATGGGATAGGTGACGGCCGAAGCGATCACCGCTCCGATGCCGGTGACGATCAGGAACGGCCAGCCGAACTCGGGCGTCCCCCCGGAGAGCATCCCGCTGAGCCCCCCGCCGTCGACGGCGAAGGCGATCAGTCCGAAGGGGATCGCGATGATCAGCGAGACGATGAAGATCAGCAGCATCGTGAGCAGCAGGATGCCGAAGACCCGCCACCAGGCTCCCCGTACCAGCTTCGCCGAGCGCCGCATCGACTGGATGACGCCCTGACGCTCCAGCATGAGCGCGGGCGAGGCAAGGGCGAACCGGATCATCAGCCAGACGGTGACGACCAGGCCGGCGGTCCCGCCGAGGAAGGCGAGGGCGGCGCCGGCAGCGGTGCCGAGAGCAGCGCCGAGGAGCAGCCCGGGCAGCAGACCCACCACGAGTACCGCCATGGCGATCAGCAACAGCAGCAGGGTGAGGCCGAGGAGCTGGGGCAGCCGCGGCCTGGCCTCGCGCCACACGTCGGACAGCGTGACCTCGCGGCCAAGCACCGAGCGGCTGATGACCATGGTCAGCAGCGCGGTGGTGAGCAGCGTGGCGATCAGAGTGATCGCCATGGCAGGCGCCGAGCTCACGAGCGTCGCGTTGAGCTGATCCCCCAGCTGGCTGAGCACCTCTTCGGGAGAGGCATTCGGGTCCAGCTCGGGCGGTTGCGGGGCGAGATAGCGCTGGATGAGGATGTCGCAGATCTGGGTGATGACCGAGACGGTGACCGTGATGCCCAGGACGGTGCGCCAGTGGGCGCGCAGTGTCGACACCGCCCCGTCGAGGATCTCGCCGACTCCGAGCGGGCGCAGCGGGATCACTCCGGGTTTCGCCGCGGGCGGCCGGCCCCAGCCGCCGGGCCGGGGTCCGCTGCCCCAGTCCGGTCCGCCGGCCTGCGGAGGCACAGCGCCGCCGCCCGGGCCGGTGGGCGGCGCCCACCGGCCCGCGGGCGGCTGCTCTTTCGACCACCTCGAGGGCGTATCGGGAGAGTCGGCCGGACCGGTCGCTGCGGTACCCCGGTCATCGGACGGGGAGGACCCGGGCGGGGCCCAGCCCGGAGTGTCGTTCACGGTCGTCCACCTCGTGGATGTGTGGTGTGGCCGGCTCGGCGAGCCGGCTGGGTCGGGGGGCCTGTCCGCATGTCAGGGCGGGGGGCCGGCTGTCATCGTGCCACGCGCCGGCCGGCGGTGGGCCGGGCGGTGGATCTCGTGCACGCCTTCATTGTCCGGGCGCCAGCGGGCAGACTGGTCGGATGGCTGATCAGTACGCACGAGACTCCGAAGGCGAACAGCCCCCTGGACCCGGCCCGCTCCGCTGGGAGGAGCCCCCGGAAGGCCCGGTGGTGGTGCTGCTGGACCAGCGCAGACTGCCCGCCGAAGAGGCTGAGCTGGTGTGCACCGACGTTCCCGCACTGGTCGACGCGATCCGGACGCTCGCCGTGCGCGGTGCGCCACTGCTCGGGATCGCCGGGGCGTACGGGGTCGCGCTGGCCGCGGCGCGCGGTTACGACGTCGCCGAGGCGGCGTCTTTGCTGGAGGGAGCGCGGCCCACCGCCGTGAACCTGGGGTACGGCGCCCGGCGGGCCGCGCAGGCGTACGGGGCTGCGGTCGGCAGGGGCGCTGACGTGCGGCAGGCGGCAGCCGCCGTGCTCGCCGAGGCGCGTCGGCTGCACCGCGAGGACGCCGAGGCGAGCGAGCGGATGGCCCGGCACGGGCTCGCGCTGCTCGACGAGTTGCTGCCCGGGGGAAGTCACCGCATCCTTACGCACTGCAACACCGGGCGGCTGGTCTCGGGCGGGGAGGGGACCGCGTTCGCCGTGGCGCTTGCCGCGCACCGGGTGGGCCGGCTGCGCCATCTGTGGGTGGACGAGACCCGGCCGCTGCTGCAGGGCGCGCGGCTGACCGCGTACGAGGCGGCCCGGAGCGGGATGGCGCACACCCTGCTCACCGACAACGCCGCCGGATCCCTGTTCGCGTCGGGTCAGGTCGACGCAGTGCTGGTCGGCGCCGACCGGATCGCGGCGGACGGCTCGGTGGCGAACAAGGTGGGCAGCTATCCGCTCGCCGTGCTCGCCCGGTACCACCATGTGCCGTTCATCGTGGTGGCGCCGACCACGACCGTGGACCCGGCGACGCGCGACGGCGCGTCGATCGAGGTGGAGCAGCGGCCGGGACAGGAGGTGACGGAGCTGTCGGCACCGTTCCCGCCGGCGGCGGTGAGCGGCACCACCGGGAGGTTGCCCCGGGTGCCAGAGGCCGCCTCCGGTGTCGCGGCGGCGCTGGTCGCGCCGGTGGGCACCCGGGCCCACAACCCTGCTTTCGATGTGACGCCGCCGGAACTCGTGACCGCCGTCGTCACGGAAGAGGGGGTCGTCTGCCCGGTCACCGGGACCGGGATCGCCGAGCTGTGTGCCAGGTCACGCCAGGTAACGATGAGCTAATGGGATGATGTCGATTATGAAGGGACGCGTTCTTGTCGTCGACGACGACACCGCACTGGCCGAGATGCTCGGCATCGTGCTCCGTGGTGAAGGGTTCGAGCCGTCGTTCGTAGCGGACGGCGACAAGGCGCTCGCCGCTTTCCGGGAGAGCAAACCGGACCTGGTGCTGCTGGATCTCATGCTGCCCGGCAGGGACGGCATCGAGGTGTGCCGGCTCATCCGGGCGGAGTCGGGTGTGCCGATCGTGATGCTCACGGCCAAGAGCGACACCGTCGATGTGGTGGTCGGGCTGGAGTCCGGCGCGGACGACTACATCGTGAAGCCGTTCAAGCCCAAGGAGCTGGTGGCCCGGATCCGGGCGCGGCTGCGGAGGTCCGAGGAGCCCGCGCCCGAGCAGCTCGCCATCGGGGACCTGGTCATCGACGTGGCCGGGCACTCGGTGAAGCGCGACGGCCGGTCGATCGCACTCACTCCGCTGGAGTTCGATCTGCTGGTGGCGCTCGCCCGCAAGCCGTGGCAGGTGTTCACCCGCGAGGTGCTGCTCGAGCAGGTGTGGGGCTACCGGCACGCGGCGGACACGCGTCTGGTGAATGTGCATGTGCAGCGGCTGCGTTCCAAGGTCGAGAAGGATCCGGAGCGGCCGGAGATCGTCGTGACCGTCCGCGGAGTCGGTTACAAGGCCGGACCGAACTGACATGACCGCGGGCAGCGCTGCTCCGAAACCCGGGGGGCCGGGAGTCCGTACGGGGCGGGCTGCCGGGCAGGGGCATGGGTCCTCACGTCTGGGTGACCTGCTCCCTGGCGGTCGACTGCTGCCGGAAGGGGCGCCGGGCGGGCCGGTGCTCCGGCTCGTCGTGCGCTGGACCAGGCGCCCGCTGCTGCCGGCCGTACGGCTGTGGCGGCGCAACATCCAGCTGCGCGTGGTCGCCACCACGCTGCTGATGTCACTGGGAGTGGTGCTGCTGCTCGGTCTCGTCGTCATCGGCCAGGTCCGCAACGGTCTGCTTGACGCCAAGGAGCAGGCCGCTCTCAGCCAGGCCGCGGGAGGTTTCGCCGCCGCGCAGGAGAAGGCGAGCGGGGTGTCCGCCCTCGACGGCCAGGAGGGTGACGCCACGGACGGCAGGCCCAGCCGCGGCTCGGTGAACTGGCGGTCCGAACTGGTGAAGCAGCTCGCCAGCGGTGGACAGGGCGCGTACCACGTGGTGGCGCTGAGCCCGGACTCCGACGATGCGGGGATGAGCCGGGCCCCGCGGGCGTCCGGGGACGTGGATGTGACGAGCGTTCCCCAGGCGCTGCGCAACGCGGTCGCGCAGGGGACGGGCACGTTCCAGACCTACGTCAAGATCAAGTACTCGGTCTCCAAGGAGCCCGAGGCCGGACTGGTCGTCGGCAAGCGGCTCAGCGATGTCGCGGGCTACTCGTACGAGCTGTACTACTTCTTCCCGCTGACACAGGAAGAGGAGTCGCTGAGCCTGGTCAAGGGCACGCTGGCGACGGCGGGGCTGTTCGTCGTCGTTCTCCTCGGGGCCATCGCGTGGCTGGTGGTGCGGCAGGTCGTCACACCCGTCCGGATGGCGGCGGGCATCGCCGAGCGCCTGTCCGCGGGCCGGCTCCAGGAACGGATGAAGGTCACCGGTGAGGACGACATCGCCCGGCTCGGCGAGGCGTTCAACAAGATGGCGCAGAACCTGCAGCACAAGATCCAGCAGCTCGAGGAGCTGTCGCGGATGCAGCGCCGGTTCGTCTCCGACGTGTCGCACGAGCTGCGCACACCGCTGACGACGGTGCGGATGGCGGCGGATCTCATCCACGAGGCACGCAGTGACTTCGATCCCGCGACGGCACGATCCGCGGAGCTGCTTGCCGACCAGCTGGACCGGTTCGAGTCGCTGCTGGCCGATCTGCTGGAGATCAGCAGGTTCGACGCGGGCGCGGCGGCTCTCGAGGCGGAGGCGATAGACCTGCGCGAGGTGGTGCACCGGGTGATCGGCGGCGCCGAGCCGCTGGCGGAGCGCAAGGGCAGCCGGATCCGGGTCGTGGGTGACGAGCAGCCGGTGGTGGCCGAGGCCGACGCCCGGCGGATCGAGCGGGTGCTGCGCAACCTCGTGGTGAACGCGGTGGAGCACGGTGAGGGCCGTGACGTGGTGGTGCGGATGGCGTCCGCGGGCGGAGCGGTCGCCGTGGCCGTGCGCGACTACGGAGTCGGGCTGAAGCCGGGCGAGGCGACCCGGGTGTTCAACCGCTTCTGGCGGGCCGATCCGGCGCGGGCGCGGACCACGGGCGGCACGGGGCTCGGCCTGTCCATCGCGGTGGAGGACGCACGACTGCACGGCGGTTGGCTGCAGGCGTGGGGAGAGCCGGGCGGCGGCTCGCAGTTCCGGCTGACCCTGCCGCGCACCGCGGACGAGCCGCTGCGGGGATCGCCGATACCCCTGGAGCCCGAGGACTCCCGGCGGGCGCGCGAGTGCGCCGCAGCCGACGAGGCGAACGACCGTGCGCTGCGGCTGGCGGCGGTGCCGTCGCAGACCGGTGCGCAGCGGCCGGGCCTGGCCATTCCCGCCCGGTCCGCGGTACCGCCGCACACCGCGCCGTCGGCGGCGGTGGACCCGGCGGCGCTCCCCGGCAGCGGCGCGCGTGTGGTGGCCCGCCCGGTGCCGCAGCGGCAGGGGGAGGGCGGGGCGGCGGAGTCATCCGTCCCGGGACCGGTTTCACGACGGGAGGACACCAGTGGTGGGCGCTGAGGGGCGTCGGTGCGGACACGGACGCGCCGCTCGGGTGGTGGCGCTGCTCGTCTGCGCCGGATTCGTGCTTGCCGGGTGCGCGTCGATGCCGGACAGCGGCGATGTGGAGCAGGTGAGGGCGACCAAGGGCGCGGACTCGCAGGTGCGGGTGTACGCCGTCCCGCCGCGGGACGGGGCCGGGCCGCAGGAGATCGTCGACGGTTTCCTGGAGGCCATGACCAGTGACGATCCGAGCTATGCGACGGCCAGGAAGTACCTCACGAAGCAGTGGACCGGCACATGGCGGCCCGAGTCGCTCACGACCGTGCTGACCGAGGCCCCCGAGTCCTCGGCCCCGTCCGGCCTTGAGGAGGCAGACGAGCTGACCTACGCGCTGTCCGGCGAGCTGATCGCGACGGTAGACCGGCACGCGTACGAATCGGTCGCGCCCGCGCAGTACGACGGGGCGCTTCGGCTGGTCCGGGAGAGCACGGGGGACGGCAAGGACAGGGAGTGGCGCATCGACGCGGCACCCCAGGGGCTCGTGCTCGGCGAGAGCGACTTCCTGCGCAACCATCTGTCCGTCAACAAGTACTACTGGGTGTCGGGGCAGAACACGGTGGTCGCGGATCCGGTGTACATCCGGCAGCGGCAGGACCCGATGACGGGGATGGATCCCGTCGCCCAGGCGGTCTCGGCGCTCTTCGAGGGCCCCGCCCGCTGGCTGGCGCCGGTGGTGGACTCGCCGCTTCCCGCGGGCGCGGGGCTGCGGAAGGGGACCACGAGCCTGACACCCGACGACCAGGGTGAGCTGAGGGTGCCGCTCAACGACGAGGCGTCGAACGTCGGTGGCACGCTGTGCAAGCGGACGGCGACGCAGCTGCTGCTCACCCTGCGCGAACTGTCGGCGCCCCGTGTCGAGCAGGTCAAGCTCCAGCGGGCCGACGGCTCCCCCCTGTGCGTACTCACCGCCGATCAGGCGGACGCCTACGCCCTGGAGCGGCTGTCGCCCGGTTCCCACGTGTACTTCGTCGACAGCGACCACCGGATGGCCGTGGTGGCGACGAAGCCGAAGACCGTCGACGAGACCGAGGTCCGCGGTCCGTTCGGTGACGGCCAGTTGAAGATCGACACGGTGGCGGTGGCACGGGATCTGCACCGGGCAGCGGCTGTCTCGCAGGACGGCAGGTCCCTGTACGCCGCCTCGATCGTCTCGGACGAGCTGCTGGCCGCGCCGCTGGCGCGGAGCAACGCCATCCGGCCCACGGACCGCTTCTCGGCACCGAGCTGGGACGGGAACGACCTGTGGGTCGCGGACCGCGACCCGGCCGGTCCCCGGTTGCTGCGCTTCGACGGCGGCAAGGGCCCGGCGCGGCCGGTCGAGGTCGAGGGGCTCGACGGTGCGCGGATCGAGTCGCTGCGGGTCTCCGCCGACGGGGTGCGCATGGCGCTGCTCCTGTCCCAGGACGGCAGGAGCACCCTGCAGGTCGGGCGGGTCGAGCGGCACACGGACGCCGACGGCACGACGACCGTGTCCGTGGTGGAGCTGCGGGCGGCCGCGCCGCGTCTGGAGTCGGTGAGTGCCCTGTCCTGGGCAGGACCGAGCCGTCTCGTGGTGGTCGGCAAGGAGACGGGCGGAGTGCAGCAGGTGCGCTATGTCCAGACGGACGGCTCCCTCACACCGGCAGGTGGGCTTCCCGGCCTGAACAAGGTGGCGGCGGTGGCCGCCACGGAGGACGAGGAGCAGCTTCTGGTCGCGGTGTCGGACGACGGGCTGGTGCGGCTGATGCCGAACGCGAACTGGCAGACGATGGTCGAGAAGGGGACGTGGCCGGTCTATCCGGGCTGAGGGACTTCCTGCGCCCACTGCCGGAAGGTGCCGACCTGCGTCAACCGGTCTATCGGTCCATGCCCGTCCATGTCCGCCCATGGCGGTCCATGCCCGTCCGCGCCCGCCCATGCCCGCCCATGCCCGCCCATGCCCGTCCATGCCGCCATGCCGGTCCATGCCGAACGGAATGGGCCGGTGTCCATGGGCGCCGATCGGCGTGGATCGCGTCCGGATGGCGCCGGTCAGCGTGCCGACGGTGCCGGCCGGCGGCGGACGCCTGGTGGCGACCGCCGGCGACGTGGTGCGGATGCGTCCCATGCCGGGATCTCCACAGGTTGCTCCGGGTTGTCCACAGCCTCTGCCCGTGTCCTCCCCGGCCGGGCACAGTGGTGGCCATGAGGTGGTGGTGGGGCGAGATCTCGGGGCTGGTACTCCCCCCGGTGTGCGCGGGCTGCGGACTGCCCCGTACGCCGCTGTGCGAGCACTGTGCGGCAGAGCTGGCGGGCCGGCCGGCGCGGGTGCGGCCGTGTCCCGAGCCCGCGGATCTTCCCGTGGTGTACGCGGCGGCGCGGTACGAGGGGGCGGTCCGGTCCGTGCTGCTCGCCCACAAGGAGCGGGGCGCGCTGGCTCTCGCCCGTCCGCTGGGTGCGGCGCTCGCGGGGGCCGCCGGTGCCGTGTCGCTGCACGGAGGAGGGGCACGGGAACCGCTGCTGCTCGTACCGGTGCCGTCCTCGCGGCGGTCGGTACGCGCGCGCGGGCACGACCCGGTACTGCGGACCGCTGCCGCGGCCGCCCTGGCGCTGCGGCGCGCGGGGACATACGCCAGAGCGGTCCCGGCGCTGCGCCACGGCCGGCGGGTGGCCGACCAATCGGGACTCACGGCCCGGGAGCGGCTGGACAACATGGCCGGGGCACTGGAGGTGGTCCCGTGGGCCGGGCGGTCTCTCGACGCCGGGAGAACGGTACTGGTGGACGATGTGATGACCACGGGAGCCTCGTTGGCCGAAGCGGCGAGGGCACTGCGTGCCGCATTCCCCGGGCAGATCGGACAGGTCGGGAGGGTCTGCGAACCCACCCGGCTGTGTGCTGCCGTGGTCGCCGTGCCGCCGATGCCGTGGGAGACCGGCCGGACAGCCGCCTTCCACCGGTCGGAGACCAGCCGGACGCAGGCAGGACGCGGCCGGGGCGCAGGCCGGAACTGACAGGGTCGCTTCCACGTTGCAACCAGTAAGAGAGGGAGGGCGACGAATGGACGTACGCGCTGGTAGCGGGTGCCGACAGGGGGCCCGGCGAGCTATGTTCGGGGGTGAGGGCCGGTGAACGCTCTCCTTCGTCGAATACATGGCCGTGTTGCGGTCAGGTGTTCCTGAGGCAATCCAGATCTTTGACATCGATGGGGTGGCGATCTTGCCCATGGGGGAGGAGGAGGTGAAAGTCGCCAAGTCGGAGGCTCCGGTTCTCATCGGGGCCTGGTGCAAAAGGGAGATGCTCCGCAAGTGAAGAGGCGGAGTGATCCGGGAACGGAGTTCTGCGTGGACATCGTCGTCAAGGGCCGCAAGACCGAGGTGCCCGAGCGGTTCCGCAAGCACGTGGCCGAGAAGCTGAAGCTGGACAAGATCCAGAAGCTCGACGGCAAGGTGATCAGCCTCGACGTCGAGGTGTCCAAGGAGCACAACCCGCGGCAGGCCGACCGTTCCGACCGCGTGGAGATCACGCTTCTCTCACGCGGCCCGGTGATCCGGGCGGAGGCGGCGGCAGGCGACCCGTACGCAGCGCTCGACCTGGCCACGGCGAAGCTGGAGGCCCGGCTGCGCAAGCAGCACGACAAGCGGCACACGCGCAGGGGCAACGGGCGGCTGTCGGCAGCGGAGGTCGCCGACGTGGTGCCGGGCGTGGCCCAGTTGAACGGGAACGGTGAGCCCGTCACCGAGGAGTCGCCGGAAGCCGTGCCCACGACCCGGATGGGCCCGCTCGAGGTGCGGGGCGAAGGGCCCCTGGTGGTCCGGGAGAAGACCCACGTCGCCGCTCCGATGACGCTTGACCAGGCGCTCTACGAGATGGAGCTGGTCGGGCACGACTTCTATCTGTTCGTCGACTCCGAGACCAAGGAGCCCAGTGTCGTCTACCGGCGGCACGCCTACGACTACGGCGTCATCCACCTGAGGACCGATCCCCTCGCCGGAGGCGAGTCGAGTGGCGCCGGTGGTGCGCTCGGCGGCTGACCCCGTCATGACGCGGTGCCCCTGGGAGCGCCTGTGCGCGCCCAGGGGCGTCCCTGTGCCGTCGCAAGATCGCCCCTGCCGTCGTGCCGGCATGGAATCATGGCGACTCGAGCCAACCGGTGTGCTGTGGACCGCGGTTGGCGGAACACCGACCAACGCAGGCCACGGCCTCAGGGGGAGGAACGATGGCGGACAGCTTCGGCCCGGTGCACCGGGCGGGAGACACCCGGGCCACCGGCGGTGAGGAGGGCACCCGGGACGGGCGGCGCGAGGAGCCGATCCGGGTACTCGTCGTGGACGACCACGCACTCTTCCGCCGGGGGCTGGAGATCGTCCTCGCCCAGGAGGAGGACATCCAGGTCGTCGGTGAGGCCGGGGACGGCGCCGAAGCCGTCGACAAGGCGGCGGATCTGCTGCCCGACATCGTCCTGATGGATGTGCGCATGCCGAGGCGCGGGGGCATCGAGGCGTGCACCTCCATCAAGGAGGTCGCCCCGAGCGCGAAGATCATCATGCTGACGATCAGCGACGAGGAGGCGGACCTCTACGAGGCGATCAAGGCCGGAGCCACCGGATACCTTCTCAAGGAGATCTCCACCGACGAGGTGGCGACCGCGATCCGCGCGGTGGCCGACGGGCAGTCGCAGATCAGCCCCTCGATGGCGTCCAAACTGCTCACCGAGTTCAAGTCGATGATCCAGCGCACCGACGAGCGCCGCCTGGTGCCCGCGCCCCGGTTGACCGACCGTGAGCTGGAGGTCCTCAAGCTGGTGGCTACCGGCATGAACAACCGTGACATCGCCAAGGAGTTGTTCATCTCCGAGAACACGGTGAAGAACCACGTCCGCAACATCCTGGAGAAGCTTCAGTTGCACTCCAGGATGGAAGCGGTGGTCTATGCCATGCGCGAGAAGATCCTCGAGATCCGCTGACCGTGCCGGTTCAGCGGAGTGCGGCGATCAGCGGCGCCGCGAGCTCCGGACGGTCGACCCGCTCCACGCGAACCGTGTCGCAGCCGACCCAACGCGCCGCCTCCAGCAGCGCCTGAGCCATCGGTCCGACCGCCTTCGGCGTCTGAAGGGAGACCTGCCTGGCGACCAGGGAAGTACCCTCCCGCGCGGGGTCGACCCGGCCCAGCAGGCGCCCACCGGACAGCAGCGGCATCGCGAAATAGCCGTACACGCGCTTGGGCCTGGGCACATACACCTCCAGGCGATGCCTGAAGCCGAAGATCCGCTCGGTCCTGTCCCGCTCCCAGATCAGTGAGTCGAACGGCGACAGCAGCGTCGTCCGGTGCCGGCCGCGCGGCTCCGTCCCGAGCGCATCGGGATCGGCCCACGCCGGCTTCTCCCAGCCCTCGACGCGCACCGGCACCAGTCCGGAGTCCTCGACCACGGCGTCGAACTGCCCGCCCTTCAGCCGGTGGTAGTCCGCGATGTCCGCCCGGGTGCCCACGCCCAGCGACTGCCCGGCGAGCCGCACCAGCCGGCGCAGGCACTCCCGGTCGTCCAGGTCGTCATGGCGCACGGCGTCGGGGATGGCGCGCTCGGCGAGGTCGTACACGCGCTTCCAGCCGCGCCGCTGTGTGCACACCACCTCGCCGTACGTCAGCGCCCGCTCGACGGCGACCTTGGTCTCCGACCAGTCCCACCAGGCGCCGCCGTTCTTCGCCCCGCCCAGCTCGGTGGCGGTCAGCGGACCCTCGGCGCGCAACCGGCCGAGCACCCTCTCGTACGCCCCGTCCGGCAGGTCGTGGAACCACTGCGGACGCGCCCGGTAGGCACGGCGGCGGAAGGCGAAGTGGGGCCATTCCTCGACGGGGAGTATGCAGGCCGCGTGGGACCAGTACTCGAAGGCGTGCCCCTCGCTCCAGTAGGCGCTCTCGACCGCCTTGCGGCCGACCGCCCCCAGCCGGGCATAGGGGATCAGCTCGTGCGAGCGCGCCAGTACGGAGATCGTGTCCAGCTGCACGGCGCCGAGGTGGCGCAGTACTCCCCGCACGCCGCCCCTGCGGTCGGGGGCGCCGAGGAATCCCTGGGCACGCAGGGCGATTCGACGGGCCTCGTCGGCGGACAGTTCGGCAACGGCGGGCGGCGCGGTGTTCATGCTCCGCACCCTAGAGTGCGGCACCGACATCGATACCGACGGCCGGATCGCCCCCGGCAGCGACCGGCAGCGACGGCAGCCGGCCGCGGCGGGTTCGGCCCCCCCCGGCCGCCCGCTCCGGCGGGGGCGTCCAGGAACGGGCGGCAGCCTCCCGGGCGCGGCACCGGGTATGCCCTCTCCGAGACCGACGCACTCGGATTAGCGGCAGCCTCCCGGGCGCGGCACCGGGGCGCGCCAGCGGGGCCCGCGGCCTGGTGCCGTGCGCCACCAGGCCGCGGGCGTCACAGCTTCGCCGGGAGGTAGGGGACCGGACCGGGCAGTCCCAGGTCCGAGGGAAGCAGCGAGGCGACCAGGCAGTCACGCAGGGTGCCCCGGTGGCGGAAGCCGGAGCGCTGGACGCCCTCGACGGTGAAGCCGGCCTTCTCGGCGACGGCGAGCGAGCCCGCGTTGCCGACCTCGGCGCGCCACTCCAGGCGGACGCAGTCCAGCTGTGTGAACGCCCAGCGCGCCATGGCGAGCGCCACCTCGGTGGCGTACCCCCGGCCCCGCTGCTCCTTGGCCGTCCAGAAGCCGATCTCCCAGCAGCCCGAGCACGTGCGGTGCAGGCTCGCGGAGGCGATGAGGGCGCCTCCGCCGCGCGGACGTGCGGACAGGGTGTACTCGGTGTCGTCGCGCCAGCCCGCGGGCACCGTGACCTCGATGAACTCCTCGGCGTGCCGTAGTTCGTACGGCGAGGGCACCGGGATCCAGCGCTGGATGTCGGGGTCCTGGCACGCGGCGCGGACCTCTTCGGCGTCGCCCGGGGCGAACGGGCTCAGCCGCAGCCGGTCCGTGGTGAGGGTGATGGGCTCCATGGCCGAATTCTGGCCACTCTGCGTCGGTGGTGCGAACACTTTTCGGGTTCGGCGGCACTTTCCGGGTCCTCGGCGCGTTGTCCCGACACGCGGCAGTCCTCCCCGCCGTACCGCGGCTCTCCCGGCCCGGCACCGTCCTCGCTTACGATGGCCGATGCGGTGGGGTCCGCCTGCCGTGCCCGTGCCCGTGTCCACACGACCCAGTGCCAGGCCCCGACCGGCAAGGAGACCAACCTCAGTGTCCGTCTTCAACAAGCTCATGCGTGCAGGCGAAGGCAAGATCCTGCGCAAACTGCACCGCATCGCGGACCAGGTCAACTCCATCGAGGAAGACTTCGTCAACCTCTCCGACGCCGAGTTGCGGGCCCTCACCGACGAGTACAAGGAGCGCTTCGCCGACGGCGAGAGCCTCGACGACCTGCTTCCCGAGGCGTTCGCCACCGTCCGCGAGGCCGCCAAGCGCGTGCTCGGCCAGCGCCACTACGACGTGCAGCTCATGGGCGGGGCCGCGCTGCACCTCGGCTATGTCGCGGAGATGAAGACCGGTGAGGGCAAGACCCTCGTCGGCACCCTCCCCGCCTATCTGAACGCGCTGTCCGGCAAGGGCGTGCACCTGATCACGGTCAACGACTACCTGGCCGAGCGCGACTCCGAGATGATGGGCCGCGTCCACCGGTTCCTCGGCCTGGACGTCGGCTGCATCCTCGCCAACATGACGCCCGCGCAGCGCCGCGAGCAGTACGCGTGCGACATCACCTACGGCACGAACAACGAGTTCGGTTTCGACTACCTGCGCGACAACATGGCGTGGTCCAAGGAGGAGCTCGTCCAGCGTGGCCACAACTTCGCGATCGTCGACGAGGTCGACTCCATCCTGGTCGACGAGGCCCGTACGCCGCTGATCATCTCCGGTCCCGCCGACCAGGCCACCAAGTGGTACGGCGACTTCGCCAAGCTGGTGAAGCGCCTGGACCGGGGCGAGCCGGGCGTCCCGCTGAAGGGCATCGAGGAGACCGGCGACTACGAGGTCGACGAGAAGAAGCGGACCGTCGGCATCCACGAGTCCGGCGTCTCGAAGGTCGAGGACTGGCTGGGCATCGACAACCTCTACGAGTCGGTGAACACCCCGCTTGTCGGCTATCTGAACAACGCCATCAAGGCCAAGGAGCTGTTCAAGAAGGACAAGGACTACGTCGTCATCGACGGCGAAGTCATGATCGTCGACGAGCACACCGGCCGTATCCTGGCCGGCCGCCGCTACAACGAGGGCATGCACCAGGCGATCGAGGCGAAGGAAGGGGTGGACATCAAGGACGAGAACCAGACCCTCGCCACGATCACCCTGCAGAACTTCTTCCTCCTCTACGGCAAGCTCTCCGGCATGACGGGTACGGCGATGACCGAGGCCGCGGAGTTCCACCAGATCTACAAGCTGGGCGTCGTGCCGATCCCGACGAACCGGCCCATGGTCCGCCAGGACCAGTCGGACCTGATCTACCGGACCGAGGTGGCCAAGTTCGCCGCCGTGGTCGACGACATCGAGGAAAAGCACCGCAAGGGCCAGCCGATCCTCGTCGGCACCACCTCGGTCGAGAAGTCCGAGTACCTCTCGCAGCAGCTGCTCAAGCGCGGCATCCAGCACGAGGTCCTCAACGCCAAGCACCATGAGCGCGAGGCCGTGATCGTCGCCCAGGCCGGCCGCAAGGGCTCTGTGACGGTCGCCACCAACATGGCCGGCCGCGGTACGGACATCAAGCTCGGCGGCAACCCGGACGATCTCGCCGAGGCGGAGCTGCGCAGGCAGGGGCTGGACCCCGGTGAGCACGTCGAGGAGTGGGCAGCGGCGCTTCCGGCCGCCCTGGAGAAGGCGGAGCTGGAGGTCAGGGAGGAGTTCGAGGAGGTCAAGTCGCTCGGCGGGCTGTACGTCCTCGGTACCGAGCGGCACGAGTCGCGGCGCATCGACAACCAGCTGCGCGGTCGTTCCGGCCGGCAGGGAGACCCGGGCGAGTCCCGCTTCTACCTGTCCCTCGGCGACGACCTGATGCGGCTGTTCAAGGCGCAGATGGTCGAGCGCGTCATGGCGATGGCCAACGTCCCGGACGACGTCCCGATCGAGAACAAGATGGTCACGCGCGCCATCGCGTCCGCCCAGTCCCAGGTCGAGCAGCAGAACTTCGAGACGCGCAAGAACGTGCTCAAGTACGACGACGTGCTCAACCGGCAGCGCAAGGTCATCTACGCCGAGCGTCGCCGTGTACTCGAGGGCGAGGACCTGCACGAGCAGATCCGCCACTTCATGGACGACACGATCGACGCCTACATCCAGGCGGAGACCGTCGAGGGCTTCGCCGAGGAGTGGGACCTCGACCGGCTGTGGGGCGCCTTCAAACAGCTTTACCCGGTGAAGGCGACCATCGAGGAGCTGGAGGACGCAGCGGGCGACCGGGCCGGCGTCACCGCCGAGTTCATCGCCGAGACGATCAAGGACGACATCCACGAGCAGTACGAGGACCGCGAGAAGCAGCTCGGCTCGGACATCATGCGCGAGCTGGAGCGGCGTGTGGTGCTGTCCGTCCTGGACCGCAAGTGGCGTGAGCACCTCTACGAGATGGACTACCTCCAGGAGGGCATCGGCCTGCGCGCGATGGCGCAGAAGGACCCGCTCGTGGAGTACCAGCGCGAGGGCTTCGACATGTTCACCGCGATGATGGACGGCATCAAGGAGGAGTCCGTCGGCTACCTGTTCAACCTGGAGGTCCAGGTCGAGCAGCAGGTCGAGGAGATCCCCGTGCAGGACTCCGCGGAGAGGACCTCGCTGACCAAGGAGGAGGCGGTGCCCGCTGCCGCCGGCCGCCCCGAGATCCGGGCGAAGGGCCTGGACGCCCCGCAGCGTCCGGACCGGCTGCACTTCTCGGCGCCCACGGTCGACGGCGAGGGCGGCATCGTCGAAGGCGACTTCGCCCACGGCGACGGGGCCCGCTCCGAGACCGACGGCATGACGCGGGCGGAGCGCCGCAAGGCCCAGAAGGGTGCGGGACGCCGCCGCAAGAAGTGACTCCGCGGGGAGCGGCACCGCGGGAGTGAGGCCGTGGGAGTGAGGTCGTGGGAGTGAGGTCGTGGGGCCGGACGCCGGGTGGCGTCCGGCCCCACGACCGTTCGGCGGGATGTGACGAGCTGCGACGGGGCATCGGCGGGGACCGGGCACAGGCGGGTTTCGCGGGTACGGAGGACAGGCGCGGGAGAAGCCCTCACGGGGTGGTCAAGGCCGTTGGGGGTGCGATACCCCGCGACGGCGCCGGCCGGGCCGACGGGGCCCGTTGGGCCGTGACGGGGACCGGCCCGCCCCGTCCGCCCGGGGCGGCCCCGGACGGCCCGGGTGCGCCCGGGTGCGCCCGGGTGCAGACCGGCGCGTAACAGGACCTGCCGGGAGGCCGGGACGGGCTCCGGCCGTGGACTGGACGGGCTGGTGCCGTCGTGGTCGTACGGGGTCGACGGGGCCCGCTCCCGCCCGCGCCGGCGCGTGGACCGCGGGCCGGCCGGCCCGCGGCGGCGTGGTCCTCTGCGAGCCCGGTGAGGCGGGCCCCGCCATCGGCTGGGGCGCCGCGGGGCCGGGGGGTGCGCTCCGGGGCGGTCGGGGCCGGTCGCCGGTCAGGTCTCGGCCATCAGGCGCTCGCCGCCCAGTTCCACGGCCGCGCAGCGCCAGCGGAGATCGGTCCCCTGTTCGAGACGGAAGGCCATGGCGCGTACCCGCTCGCCCGCGGTGATGCGGGCGAAGGCCTCGATGACGCCCGGCTGCGGCACGTACTCGTCGCAGTGGCGGAGGACGGGACGTAGTCCGTTCATGCTGAGCGGCGCGCCGGGGGCCAGGCGGACGAGCTGCTCGTAGGCGTGGCCGATGGTGTGACCGAGCATCCAGTGGACGGGCCGATGACCGCTGAGGACGGAGAGCAGCCGTTCCGCGAACCAGTAGCGGGGGAGCCGGGAGCGGCTGCCGACGGAGGCGCCCGGGCCGTGCTCGGCCCCGTGCTCGGCCCCGCGCCGGCTCGGGGCGCGGCCCGGGGCACGGCTGTCGTGACGGTTCCCGGGCCTCGTCCCCGTCCTTGCCGAGGTGTGCTGCATCGCGGTCGCCCCTTCGGTACTCATAAGTAACTTCTCGGTGGGGTCCTTGTACGGGCCGGTGGGCGGCGGCGCAACGGCCTCTTCTTCGCTCGGCGGTGCGGCCGGGTTCACCTGTCAGAGTGAGGGGCGGGCTCCGGGGCCCGGAACGGCGCGGCTCGGAAGCACTCGCGGTCATCCGGGGACGACGCCCTGGAGGGGTCGCGGGGCAGCCCGAAAGAGTACTTCGCACGTATCCTTGGGTGCTCACCCGACGACGAAAGCGGCGATCATGCGCGTCTACGTTCCCCTGACCCTCCCCGGTCTCGCAGAGGCGCACAAGGCGGGCGAGATCGGCCCGGGTCCGCTGACCGCCTACGCGGTGACGCCCGCACTGCGCGAGTGGTACACGTCCGACGACCTGGAAGAACTCGAGTACGCCGCGCTGAACCGGGCCGCGGCGGCGTCCCTGCGGTCGCTGGCAGGTGAGCCCGGTGTGCCGCGCCGCCGGGTCGTGGTGGCCGTCGACGTCCCGGACGGCGTCGCGACCGCGGACCCCGCTGCCGGGCTGGGAGCGGTCTCCCTGGGCGAGGTGCGGATCGCGACCGCGGTACCGCTGGGGAAGGCGGCGTCGGTGCACGTCGACTCCGAGGAGGCGGAGGGGGACGTGGCCGCCGCCGCGGACGCGCTGGGGGCGGCGGACCACGGCGACGACGACGCGCAGTTCGTCGTGGACGGGGCGGAGGACCACGAGCTGCTCTGGTACGGGGTGCAGGAGATCCCCGGTCTCGTCGACTGAGGCCGGACCGACACCGGCACCGGGCACCGGGTCTCGGACGCCGGACGCCGGACGCCGGACACCCGAGACCGGGCCCCGGGCCGCGGACGCCGGACGCCGGGCACCCCGGTTCCCTCCCGCCGCAGCCGCCCCGCCCCACGCCGTACGGTGTGCCCGGCATCCCCCCGGCCCTCCACCCGGCCTCGGACCTCTCCGCGCCGCCCGCGCAGGCGGCCGCGTGCCGGACCCGGGCGGTACCGTTGCCCCCCATGGGGAAGCACAGCGCGCACGTGGTCTGGGACTGGAACGGCACACTCCTCGACGACATCCACACGGTCATCGAGGCGACGAACGCCTCGTTCGCCGAGATCGGGCTCGGACCGATCTCCCTGGAGCGCTATCGCGAGCTGTACTGCGTGCCCGTGCCGCTGTTCTACGAGCGGCTCATGGGCCGCCTGCCCACGGACGAGGAGTGGGCGGCCATGGACGCGGTCTTCCACCGCCACTACTGGGGGCTTGCGGGGGCCTGCCTGCTCACGGCAGGCGCGGCGGACCTGCTCGCCTCCCGCCAGGCGGCGGGGCGTACACAGTCGCTGCTGTCGCTCGCCCCGCACGAGCACCTGGTCCCCATCGTCCGGCGCCACGGCATCGAGGAGCGCTTCGTGCGGGTGGACGGGCGTGTCGGCTCCTCCCATGCCGGCAAGGCGGAGCACATGGTGCGGCATGTGGCCGCGTTGGGGAACGTGCCGCCGGAGCGGATCGTCGTCGTCGGGGACGCGGCGGACGACGCGCTCGCGGCGGCGCATGTCGGAGCGAAGGCGGTGCTGTACACGGGGGGCTCGCACAGCAGGGCGAGCCTGCGGTCCTCGGGGGTTCCGGTCGTCGACAGCCTCGCGGAGGCGGTCGAGGTGGCCGAGGAGCTGGTGGGATAGTCGTGGGTCGGCCGGCGGGCCTGTGCGGAGCGCCGCCCGCTGGCCGTGCCCCCGACGTCGGGAAGGCCCCGCGAGGGGCCCGGTCGCGCTTGCGACCCGGCCGCGGCGGTGTTCCCGGCTGCGGCGGTGTTCCCGGCCGCGGCGGTGCTCCCGGGCGAGCCGGTGTCCCCGGGCGCTGTGGTGGCTTCGGCGCGGTCGTGCTTCCGGCCCAGTGGCCCGCGTTCGGCCGGGCCGTGCTTCAGCGAAGCGGCGCCTTCGCCCTCAGCACCCGGAGGAACTCGCGCATCCAGGCCGGGTGGTCGGGCCAGGCCCGGGAGGAGACCAGGGTGCCGTCCACCACCGCCTCGTTGTCCTGGAAGGACGCGCCGGCCGCCTGCATGTCGAGTTCCAGCGCCGGGTACGACGTCACCCTCCGGCCGGTGAGGCTGCCCGTGGCCGCGGTCAGCAGCGGGCCGTGGCAGATCTGCGCGACCGGCTTGTCCGCGTCGAAGAAGGACTTGAGGATCTTGCGGAGTTCGGGGTCGTTGCGGAGGTACTCGGGAGCCCGCCCGCCCGGGATGACGATCGCGGCGTAGTCCCCCGGGTCGACCTCCGAGAACGCCAGGTCGGCCGGCCAGGTGTAGCCCGGCTTCTCGGTGTAGGTGTCGAATCCCGGTTCGAAGTCGTGGACGACGAACCGGAGCTTCTTGCGCGCAGGGGCCGCCATGTGGACCTCATAGCCCTCCTCGCGGAGCCGCTGGTACGGGTAGAGGACCTCCAGCGACTCTGCCGCGTCGCCGGTGACGATCAGGATCTTCACGCTCATGGCTTCTGCTCCCCTGCAGGGATGTGTCGGCCTTGGGCCCTTTCAGGGCCAAAGTGCCGTCAGCGCGGCAGTTTGCCAAGGGGGCGCGTGTCGCTGTCCAGAGTGTCAAACTTCCGGCCCCGCTTTTGTACACATACGGCTCATGACGGCTCAGGGGTGGGGGGCGATAGCCTTGGACCCGTGATCAGCGCGATACGCCAAGGGGGCAGCGGAGCCCCCTGCAGGCGCCGCCCGGCGGCAGCCGGGGGACCGCGCCCGGGACGCCACGGCGGCCGGGTGCGAGCCGATCCTCCCCGCGCGCCCGGGTCCTCCAGGGGCCCGCGCGATCACCTCTCGGGCCGGAGGCCCACCCGGGCCGGCCGGGTCCCGGACTTCTCCCATTCCGGCGCGGCGCCGACACCGAGCGGAGAACCCGTGTCGCGGCGTCCTGCCATCTTTTCCACCTACGTCACGCAACGGCGCGCGACAGGAGCCAGAGGACATGCAGACCAAGCTGGACGAAGCCAAGGCCGATCTGCTCGAGAGGGCGGCCCGGGTAGCTGAGCACAGCCCGGGCGGGGGGCGACTTCCGACCGGGTCCGACAGCGGGGAGCGCCCTGACCGGGACCACATCCCCGCGTTCCTCCAGCGCTACTACCTGCACACCGCACCCGAGGACCTCGCCGACCGCGACCCCGTCGATGTCTTCGGAGCGGCCCTCTCGCACCACCGGCTCGCGGAGAACCGCCCGCAGGGCACGGCCAACGTCCGGGTGCACACCCCGACCGTCGAGGAGAACGGCTGGACGTCCAGCCACTCGGTCGTCGAGGTCGTGACCGACGACATGCCGTTCCTGGTCGACTCGGTCACCAACGAGCTGTCCCGTCAGGGCCGCGGTATCCATGTGGTGATCCACCCGCAGGTCGTGGTCCGCCGCGACCTCACCGGGAGCATGATCGAGGTTCTCGGCGGCGAGCCGAGCGCCGCCGCACTGCCCCACGACGCCCTCGTCGAGTCCTGGATCCACGTCGAGATCGACCGGGAGACCGACCGGGCCGACCTCAAGCAGATCACCGCCGATCTGCTGCGGGTCCTGTCCGACGTCCGCGAGGCCGTCGAGGACTGGGAGAAGATGCGCGAGGCGGCGCTGCGCCTCGCCGAGGAGCTTCCGCAGGAGCCCATCGCGGGCGATCTGCGCGAGGAGGAAGTCGACGAGGCGCGGGAGCTGCTGCGCTGGCTCGCCGACGACCACTTCACCTTCCTCGGCTACCGCGAGTACAACCTGGTGGACGGCGACGCGCTGTCCGCCGTGCCCGGTACCGGCCTCGGTATCCTCCGCTCCGACCCGCACCACGCCGACGCCCACGGGCAGCCCGTCAGCCCCTCGTTCAACCGGCTGCCCGCCGACGCCCGGGCCAAGGCCCGCGAGCACAAGCTGCTGATCCTCACCAAGGCCAACAGCCGCGCCACCGTCCACCGCCCCAGCTACCTCGACTACGTCGGGGTGAAGAAGTTCGACGCCGAGGGCAACGTCGTCGGCGAGCGCCGCTTCCTCGGCCTGTTCTCGTCGGCCGCCTACACCGAGTCCGTGCGCCGTGTGCCGGTGATCCGCCGCAAGGTGGCGGAGGTCCTCGACGGCGCCGGGTTCTCCCCGCACAGCCACGACGGCCGCGATCTGCTGCAGATCCTGGAGACGTACCCGCGCGACGAGCTGTTCCAGACGCCCGTCGGCGAGTTGCGCTCCACCGTCACCTCCGTCCTCTACCTGCAGGAGCGCCGCCGGCTGCGGCTGTACCTGCGCCAGGAGGAGTACGGCCGGTACTACTCGGCCCTCGTCTACCTGCCGCGGGACCGCTTCAACACCACCGTGCGCGAGCGGCTGACCGGGATCCTGATGGAGGAGCTCGGCGGCACCAGCGCCGACTTCACCCTGATGAGCACCGAGTCGGTGCTCACCCGGCTCCACTTCGTCGTCCGTGTTCCGTCCGGCACGGAGCTGACCCATCTCACCGACGCCGACAAGGACCGCCTGGAGGCCCGGCTGGCCGAGGCGGCCCGCTCCTGGGCCGACGGTTTCACCGAGGCGCTGAACGCGGAACTCGGCGAGGAGCGCGCGGCCGAACTGGCGCGCAAGTACGCGGGCGCCTTCCCCGAGGGGTACAAGGCCGACCACTCGCCCCGTGCCGCCGTGGCCGATCTGGCGCACCTGGACCAGCTCACCCGTTCCGGCAGCGACTTCTCGCTGTCGCTGTACGAGCCGGTGGGCGCAGCACCCGGCGAGCGCCGCTTCAAGATCTACCGGTTCGGCGGCCAGGTCTCGCTGTCGTCCGTGCTGCCGGTCCTGAACCGACTGGGTGTCGAGGTCATCGACGAACGCCCGTACGAGCTGCGGTGCGCGGACCGCACCACCGGCTGGGTCTACGACTTCGGTCTGCGCATGCCGACCGTGCCGGGCAACGGCGGGGAGTACCTGGGCGACGACGCCCGTGAGCGGTTCCAGGACGCCTTCTCGGCCGTGTGGACCGGGGCCGCCGAGAACGACACGTTCAACTCGCTGGTGCTGCGGGCCGGGCTCACCTGGCGCGAGGCGATGGTACTGCGCGCGTACGCCAAGTACCTCCGCCAGGCAGGGTCCACCTTCAGCCAGGACTACATGGAGGACACCCTCCTCAACAACGTCCACACCACCCGGCTGCTGATCAACCTGTTCGAGGCCCGGATGGCCCCGGACCGCCAGCGGGCCGGCACCGAGCTGACGGACGCCCTGCTGGAGGAGCTGGACGCCGCGCTCGACCAGGTCGCCTCGCTCGACGAGGACCGGATCCTGCGCTCCTTCCTCACCCTCATCAAGGCCACGCTGCGCACCAACTTCTTCCAGAAGGCGACGGCCGGCTCCTGGCACGGCTATGTGTCGATGAAGTTCGACCCGCAGGCCATCCCGGACCTGCCGGCGCCGCGCCCGGCGTACGAGATCTGGGTGTACTCGCCCCGGGTCGAGGGTGTGCACCTGCGCTACGGCAAGGTCGCCCGCGGCGGCCTGCGCTGGTCCGACCGGCGCGAGGACTTCCGTACCGAGATCCTGGGCCTGGTCAAGGCGCAGATGGTGAAGAACACCGTCATCGTGCCGGTGGGCGCCAAGGGCGGATTCGTCGCCAAGCAGCTCCCTGACCCCTCCGCGGACCGCGAGGCGTGGCTCGCGGAGGGCATCGCCTCCTACCGGACGTTCATCTCGGCGCTGCTCGACATCACCGACAACATGGCCGGCGGCGAGGTCGTGCCGCCGAGCGACGTGGTGCGCCACGACGGCGACGACACCTATCTGGTCGTCGCGGCCGACAAGGGCACCGCGACCTTCTCCGACATCGCCAACGAGGTCGCGATCGCCTACGGCTTCTGGCTGGGCGACGCCTTCGCCTCCGGTGGCTCGGCCGGCTACGACCACAAGGGCATGGGCATCACCGCCCGCGGCGCCTGGGAGTCCGTGAAGCGGCACTTCCGGGAGCTCGGCCACGACACCCAGGCCGAGGACTTCACCGTGGTCGGCGTCGGCGATATGTCGGGTGACGTGTTCGGCAACGGCATGCTCCTCTCCGAGCACATCCGGCTGGTCGCGGCCTTCGACCACCGCCATATCTTCATCGACCCCGACCCGGACGCGGCCGTCTCGTACGCCGAGCGCCGCCGGCTGTTCGAGCTGCCCCGCTCCTCGTGGGCCGACTACGACACCGAGCTGCTGTCACCGGGCGGCGGCATCCACCCCAGGACCGCCAAGTCGATCCCGGTCAACGCGAAGGTCCGCGACGCCCTCGGCATCGAGCCAGGGGTGACGAAGCTGACGCCCGCCGAGTTGATGAAGGCGATCCTCCAGGCCCCGGTGGACCTGTTGTGGAACGGCGGCATCGGCACCTATGTGAAGGCTTCGGGCGAGTCCCACGCCGATGTCGGCGACAAGGCGAACGACGCCATCCGCGTCGACGGCGGGCAACTGCGGGTCAAGGTCGTCGGCGAGGGCGGCAACCTGGGCCTGACCCAGCTCGGCCGTATCGAGTTCGCCCGCGGCGGCGGCCGGGTCAACACCGACGCCATCGACAACAGCGCAGGCGTGGACACCTCGGACCACGAGGTGAACATCAAGATCCTGCTGAACGGCCTGGTCGCCGAGGGCGACATGACCGTCAAGCAGCGCAACAGGCTCCTGGCGGAGATGACCGACGAGGTCGGCGGGCTGGTGCTGCGCAACAACTACGCGCAGAACACGGCTCTGGCCAACGCCGTGGCGCAGTCGCCGAGCCTGCTCCACGCCCACCAGCGCTTCATGCGCCGGCTGGGCCGGGAGGGCGCGCTGGACCGCGCGCTGGAGTTCCTGCCCAACGACCGGCAGATCCGCGAGCTGCTCAACAACCGGCACGGCCTGTCCCAGCCCGAACTCGCCGTCCTGCTCGCCTACACCAAGATCACGGTGGCCGAGGAGCTGATCGGCACCTCGCTGCCGGACGATCCGTATCTGCGGGGCCTGCTGCACGCGTACTTCCCGAAGCCGCTGCGGGAGAAGTTCCCCGCGGCCGTCGACGGCCATGCGCTGCGCCGCGAGATCATCACGACCGTGCTGGTCAACGACACCGTCAACACGGGTGGTTCGACCTTCCTGCACCGCCTGCGCGAGGAGACGGGGGCGTCCGTCGAGGAGATCGTCCGGGCGCAGACCGCGGCCCGTGCGATCTTCGGCCTCGGTGAGGTGTGGGACGCCGTGGAGGCGCTGGACACCGAGGTCGCCGCCGACGTCCAGATCCGGATGCGGCTGCACTCGCGCCGTCTCGTCGAGCGCGGCACGCGCTGGCTGCTGGGCAACCGGCCGCAGCCGCTGGAACTGACGGAGACGACCGACTTCTTCGCCTCCCGGGTCGAGCGGGTGTGGGCCGAGCTGCCGAAGATGCTCAGCGGCGCCGACCGGGAGTGGTACGAGGGGCTGCTGGAGGAGTTCACCCTCGCGGGTGTCCCCCAGGAGCTGGCCACGCGGGTCGCCGGGTTCTCGTCCGCCTTCCCGACGCTCGACATCGTGGCCATCGCCGACCGTACGGGCAAGGACCCGCTCGCCGTCGCCGAGGTCTACTACGACCTGGGCGACCGGCTGAGGATCACCGAGCTGATGGACCGGATCATCGAGTTGCCGCGGGCCGACCGCTGGCAGTCCATGGCCCGCGCCTCCATCCGCGAGGACCTGTACGCCGCGCACGCCGCGCTCACCGCCGACGTCCTCGCCGTGGGCGACGGGGCGGCGACGCCGGAGCAGCGCTTCAAGGCGTGGGAGGAGAAGAACGCGTCGATCCTGGGCCGTGCCCGGATGACGCTGGAGGAGATCCAGGGGTCGGACACCTTCGACCTGGCGAACCTCTCGGTCGCCATGCGCACGATGCGGCAGCTGCTGCGTACGCACGGCTGACCGGGTCTTCGACCGGGTGCGGGGGCGTCCACCGCCGGGGTGGGCGCCCCCGCCGCGTGTCATACCGCGGCCGGCCGCGGTCCTGTCTGCCGGGGCTGCCCCGGCCGGGGTCGGCCCCGCCGGACGCGCCGGCCGGTCGATCGCCCTCTCAGCCACGGCCGTACCGCTCCTCCGCCTCATCGGTGGTCGCGGCGCTCACCCGCGGTTGACGCGCGGTCCTCCGGCGCGGGCGCGCGCCCGAGTCGCGCTCCACCGGGTGGGTGATCGGCCGCTCGCCGCGTAGCTCCCTCCGCGAGCGGGTCGTTGCTGTGGCGGGCGGGCGCGGAAGGCGCCCGCAGGTGTGGAGGACGCCATGAACTCATCGAGCGTGGCCGGGATCCCGGTCGTCCCCGCGGCTCCGGACGGTACGGAGGCACCGGACGTGACCGTCGTCGTAGCGGTCCGAGACGACGATGGGCCGCGCCTCGGCCGCTGCCTGGCCTCCCTCGCGGGCCAGACCATCGGAGTGGCCCGGATCGAGGTGCTGGTCACGGGTAGGCCGGAGCGGCCGCCTGCCGGTGGAGCCGGGCAGTCCGCCGAAGGCCGGCGCCGACGTGCGGCCGACGACCGGCACCGGCCCGCGCCGTACGGTCATCGCGTCGGCCCTGACGCCGGTTGCCGGCAACCGGCGGGCGTCGGGTGCGCAGGGCCCGCCGGGATGTCGGCATGGGCCGCTCGGACGGCCCCGCTCCGGTGGCCGCCCGGCGATGCCGGCGCGGCGCCGTCGCACGGGGCGCACGATCCGCTGGAGACCTCGTCCGCCGCCTGGTCGCCGTCCGCCGCGGAGCTGTGCGCGGCCGGGCGCGTCGACTCCGTCAACCAGGCCCTGGAGTGTGCGCGCGGCCGCTATCTGTTCTTCCTCGACGCGGGCGACCTCCTCGGCCGGGAGGCGCTCGCACGGCTGGTCGACGCGGCCGACAGCCGGGGCCACGACGTCGTCTACGCCAAGACCGCCGCCTCGGGGGCCGCCGTCTTCGCCCGCACGTGCCACGGCGTCGCCCTCGACGGGGCCGGCCCGGCCTGGGAGCTGTCGGCCGCCAAGCTGTTCCGCCGTGAGCCGCTGACCCGCGAGGGCCTGCGGTTCGCCGAGGACATGCCGGCCGGCCTCGCCGAACAGGCCTTCACCCTCGAAGCGCTCTTCCGGGCGCGCCGTGTCGCCGTCCTCGCCGACTACGACTACCGGTTCGCCGGGGAGGGGGCGACCGGCCCCGGACGCCGGTCCGGCACCGAGGCGCGGAACCCCTCGGCGGCCCTGGCGGCGGCCGCTGCGGATCCGGGCGGTCTGGAGGGCCTGCTGCGCGGTACGGCCGCGGCGATGGCCGTCACCGCCCGCTTCGCGGGACCCGGCCCGCTCGGCGACCGCTTCCGCCTGCGGTACTTCGCCCACGAGGGCGACGTCCTGACCGGACGGGCCTTCCTCAGGGCGCCGGAACCGGTGCGCGGGCGGGTGTTCGCCGGGGTACGGCGGCTGGTCGCCGACCACCTCGGGGACTCCGTACTCGCCCGGCTCAGGCCCGGACTCAGGCTCCGGCTCTCCTACGTACGGGCCGGTGACGAGGCCGGGCTGGTCTCGGTGCTCCGATACGAGGCCGCGCACGGCGCCCCGCCCCTGCGCACCGACCTCGTCTCCGCGGACTGGCAGCGCACCGGGCCCGCCCGCCAGACCCTCGTCGTCACCGCCCGTACCCCGCTGCCGCACCTCGAGGCCTTCGGCACCGGGCCGGTCCGGCTCACCGGTTGCCCGGAGACCGGCTGCGTGCTGCTGCGGCCGGCCTCCGGCGGAGCCGGTACGGAGATCGAGGTGCGGATCCCCGCCGAGGCGTTCCCGCCGGGCCGGACCCGGATCGGGCTGAGCACGGCACTCGCCGGTACCGAGCACACCGCCGCCGTGGCGCCCGGAACCGCGCCCCGGCAGGCCCACGCCCTGCGGGGGCTGCGCCCGTACCGGCTGGGCGTGGGGCCCGACGGCGGCGACGGGCTGGTCGTGGCCGTCACGCCGGTCGGACTGCGCGTCGGGGCCCGCCGCGCGGAGCCTGCCTGAGGGCCCGGCGCGGGCCGTGCTCTGCCGCGCCGCGCGGGAGGTACCGCGCGGTGGGCCGCACAGTTCGGGCTGGGGGCCGGCGGCTCGCGCCGGGGGGCGCGCCCTCGCCGCGTCGGCCGGCCGGCCCGCCGGGCGGCAACACGACGCGGGTGAGCAGCCGGATCTCACCGGTGCCGGCCGGCCGCGCCGCCTCCGGCAGCTCCCTCCGGATCCCCCTGCCGCCTTCGCCGTCAACCGGGCCATCGTGAGGGGATCGTGACGTACTGTCACTGCCCGCCGCGGTACCTCGGCCGACGAGCAGCCGTGTCCACCGGCGTCCCGGGCGCGCGGTGGCACCAGGGACGCCCACCGGCGTCCGGGACGTCCACCGGTGTCAAGGCGAGCAGGCGCCGTGCGTCAGGGAAGACCGGCGCCGGAGTCAGCGGCCGGCGGTGGTCAGCGGTGGGACCGGCGCGGCGTCCACGGAGCGGGCGGCACGGTCCAGCGCACTGGCGAGCAGGGCAAGGTCCGTGGGCCCGTTGCCCAGTTCGCGCACGGGCCGGCGGGCCGGCGGGTCGCCCATCCGCTCCCATGCCAGCTCCACGACCGTGGGGCGCAGGGTCGCCGTCCTCGGGATGCGGCCCGTCACCCGGCCGCCCTGGAACGGTGTCACGCTCCCGTCCGGACGGCCGAGCCTGCCCCGTCCGGGCGCCCGGGCCCCGGGGCCGGGCGTCACGGGCGGTGCTTCCAGCACCACCCTCAGCCGTGTGCCGCAGGCCAGTTCGGTGTCCGCCGTGTGGTCCGGGCGGGCGGACGTCGCCACCAGATGGACGCCGAGTCGCCGCCCGTCCCTGGCTGCCGCCTCCAGCACTCTGACGACGGAACCCGCAGCGGGACGGCCCGGACTGCCGAGCGCCGGTGCGATCAGTGCGTCGTAGTCGTCGACCAGGACGAAGAGCCGGGGCAGCGTCCCGTGTCCCTCCGCGGTCCCGGCCGTGTCCGCCGACTTCGCTGCCTCCGTCGCGTTCGCTCGCGCAGGGTCGCCCACCGGGCGGAGTCTGAGCGTGCCGCCGGGCGGCGACTTGGGACCACCGCCCGCGCCCGCCCCCGTCTCCGCCGTGGCTCCCGCCGCCTTCTCCTCCCGCGCGCTCTCCTCCGTGTCCTCCCGCGTGTCCTCCCGCGCGCTCTCCTCCGCGTCCTTCCTCAGGCCCGCCCTCGCCACCGCCCCTGCTTCTGCCCTTGCCACCGGCCTCGGTTCTGCCGCGGCGCCGGCTCGGGAATCCGCGGCGCCGGGCGGGCACTGACCGATCGGCCGCCCGGCGGCCTCCCGGCCGGTGTGCCACTCCTCGAACGCCTCCCCGCCCAGCAGTTCCGACCGCCGCTTGAGCTCCGCGCCGAGCGCCTGGGCGAATTCACGCATCCGCAGCGGGTCGGAGGCGACCAGAAGCTCGGCGACGTGGGGGAGTTCGGTCAGCGCCGACAGGCCCTCCCGGCGTTCGTCTCCGGTGCCGTCCACGAGCAGCAGCCCGAGCTGGTCGGGCCGGCTTCCCGCGGCCAGCGAGGCCGCGATGGCGCGGAGCAGTTCCGTACGGCCGCTGCCCGCTGGGCCCTCGATGAGCAGATGCGGGTCCTCCGATACGAGGTCCACGGCGACCGGTCCCCCGGGGCCTGCTCCCAGCATGGCCGTGCCGGGAGCCGCCGACACCCAGCGGGCCATCAACGACGCCGGGGTGGCTCGGGCGAGGCCCAGCTCGTCCAGCAGCCGCGCGGACCGCGGCAGCGGGGCCGCGGTCGCCCGGCCCGGACCCGAGGCGTCCCCGTCGGGCCGCAGCGGCGCCAGGGCGCGGCCGAACCGCTCGGCCCACGCCGCCGACACACCGTCCACCGTGGCGACCGTGCCATGGCCCGCCGGTTGCCCGGCGGCGGTGCGCAGCAGCCGCAGCACCGTGGCCACATCACCGCTGAGCAGTCCGACGGCGCCGCACTCGCGGAAGGCCGGCGATGCCGCACAGGCCTCCTCGTACGTCGCCGCCACCGGGGAGAGCGGGGAGGCGGGCGGGGTCTCGGCGAGGCAGACGAGATGGATGCCGGCGGCCGCCCCGCCCCCGGCAAGGCGCGCCATGCCCTCGCGCAGTGCGGCGGAACCGGGGTCGCCGTCCAGGACCACGAGCGTGCGCGGCCCGGTGTGGCGCGCCGCGGCCGTCTCGACAGCGTGACGCTCCGCGCCCGGCCAGCCGGGTCCGAGCGGCCCGTCGTCCAGCCGGCGGGTCAGTTCGGCGGTCCTGGCGGTCGCCTGGTCGGGTTCGTAGGCGAGGAGCAGCCGGCAGTCCTGGCCGTGGGCCGGCCGCAGATGCGGCAGCCAGCCGAGCCAGCTCCACGCCCTCTTGCGCTCTTCCAGCGGCCGGGCGGGGTCCGTGCTGATCAGCACGATCTCCAGTTCCGCCGGCGAGTGGAGCGCCGCGGCCTGGGCGACGACGGAGCGGGCCAGCCCCATGAGCCGGTACCGGGGCCCGGCCAGGCCCAGGGACCCCGACTCCCGGAGGCCGACGGTGACGGGCACGGCGGGAACGTCCGCGCGGTCGGCCGTGCCGAGGCGGACGACGAGCGACTCGGGATGGCGGGCTTCGCGCTCCCACAGCCGAGGCCCCGGACCGAGCGCGGTGAGCAGCACGGCGGCGGGATCGGGCCAGATCTCGGCGCCGGGCCCAGCGGCGGCGGGCCCAGCGGCGCCGGGCGGGCTCGCGCCGGCCGCCTCCGGGGAGCCCGGTGCGTCGCGGCCCCCGGCGAGACGCCGCGCCCAGGCGCCTATCCCGCGCCTGCGCCGCCCGCCGCGGGTGTCGGCCCCCGCCGGTCCCGCCGGATCGCCCCCGGGGGCCCCGAGGCCGTCCGCCACTCCCGTGCCGTGCGTGGTGGCGGCGGAAGCGGGCGTACGGGCGGGCGGGGTGCCGTCCGCAGTCCGCGCCGTGGCATCCGCCGCACCGGTGGCGGGCGCGCCTGCAGGGGGGCCGCAGCGCTCGGCGGGGGCCGCGTCGGGGCCCCCGCCGGGCGGGGTGCCGGCACCGGTCGCGAGGCCCCCGCCGTATGGGACGCCGTCCGTGGCCGGCGGCGCGCCCGGGGCGGCGAGTCCGGGGGCGGTAGCGGGCCGGCCGCCGTGCGCGGCTCCCCGCGCCGGTCCGGAGCCGTGACCGCCCCGCACGCCCGCCCCGGGACCCCATGCATCCGCCCGTCCGTGCAACGGGCTGCCGTCGCCCCGGGGCGAGGCCGGTGGCGACGGCACTCCGGGGCCGGCCGCCCCGACGCCCCTCACGCCGACGCCAGCGGCTCCGACGTCAGCCGCCCGCTCGACCGCGGCACTCCCGCGCGCCCACGACGGGACCCGGCCCGGGAGGTCTTCCGGTGGTGCGGGCGGCGGTGCCGGGCGGCGCACCCGCAGATGCCCCTCGCCATCCGGAGCGATCACCGGACCATCTGTGTACGCGGACGAGTCCGGAGACCGGGCGCCGGAAGCCGACGGGCCGGCGCCGGGAGCCGACGGGCGGGAACCCGAACCCGGGGCCGACGGGGAAACGGGAGCCGGGGCCGGCCCGAAGGAGGAGCCCCGAGCCGAGGGGAAGGCCTGGCCCGGGGAGGACGCCAGCCGCAGCGTGGACTCGCCGATGCGCAGCAGCGCGCCCGGCCCCAGCCGGACCGGCCGCCGCCCGACCTCCGCGCCGTCCAGCGCCGTGCCGTTCGTGGAGCCGAGGTCCGCGACCGTGACACCGCCGTCCTCGGCGACCGTGACCTCGCAGTGCAGTCGCGAGACGTCCGGGTCGTCCAGCGGTACGTCCGCCTCCGCCGCGCGCCCGATCCGGATACGGCCCTCGTGCAGCAGATGCACCCCGCCCGCGTCCGGCCCCGCGACCACATGGAGCTGCGGCCGCTCCGCCGCGCCCTGGTGGTCCGCAGCCTCGTCCTCGCCCGGTGTGTGCAGCGACAGCACCGCCCCGTCGAGGAGCGGCGGTTCGCCGAGCGCGCATCGCCGGGCGTCGAGCCGCTCCCGCCCCGCGTACAGCACGACCGTCCCCGACGGCGGGGCCTCGGGCCCCGAGGCGGCGGCAGCCAGCGCCGCGGCGACCGCCGCCAGCGCCGTACCCGCGGGGGCGGTGACGAGCACGTCGCTCGCGCGCGCGGCGCCCTGCGAGGACTGGCCGCTGCGCGGCGCGAGGACGGTCAGCCGGATCTGCATCGCCGTCAGCGATCCCTTCTGCGCGGGGTGCCCGGCAGGGGAGCCGCCCTGTGATTCCCCCCACCCGGCAGGTCGGCACGGCCCGGGGGCTTCAACTGCCCCATGGCTCCGTGCTGGAGGCATCCTCGCATCCGCCGCGGACAACGCGCCCCGGCCCCGGCCTTATGTGATCTTGATTGGCCTGCTCCGGACCCAAGAGTGCCTGGTGGGGATCGCCTCTGCCGCGCAGCGGGCTGCCGCCCGGCAACCGCCGGGGCGTTCCCGGCGTCTTAGCCGCCGACCCGCTGATCACTCCGATGACCCGATCGGCGGCACTACAGTGGGTCCGACCTCCGGACGGTGCCGACCATGGACCGGGGAGACGGAACCACGGGGAACGACGTTCCACCGACGAACAGCAGGGAGCGCATGACGTGCGGCCGGTAGGGAGCAAGTACCTGCTCGAGGAGCCGCTCGGCCGCGGCGCCACGGGCACCGTCTGGCGGGCTCGCATGGGGGGCTCCCCCGGCGCGGCGGCGCTCGGGGGGAGCGACCCGGCGGGCGCCGATGCGGCCGTGCCCGGCCGGCCCGGCGAGACGGTCGCGATCAAGGTCCTCAAGGAGGAACTCGCCAACGACCCGGACGTCGTGATGCGTTTCCTCCGCGAGCGCTCCGTGCTCCTCCGCCTGACCCACCCCAACATCGTGCGCACCCGCGACCTGGTCGTGGAGGGGGATGTCCTGGCCCTCGTCATGGATCTCGTCGACGGCCCCGACCTGCACCGCTACATCCGCGAGAACGGGCCGTTCAGCCCGGTCGCGGCCGCCCTGCTCACCGCGCAGATCGCGGATGCGCTCGCCGCAAGCCACGACGACGGCGTGGTCCACCGCGACCTCAAGCCGGCCAATGTGCTGCTCGCGGAACACGACGGCGGGATGCACCCGATGCTCACCGACTTCGGGATCGCGCGCCTTGCCGACTCCCCGGGCCTGACGCGTACGCACGAGTTCGTCGGCACACCCGCCTATGTCGCGCCCGAGTCCGCCGAGGGCCGCCCGCAGACGTCCGCCGTGGACGTCTACGGCGCCGGGATCATGCTGTACGAGCTGGTCACGGGACGCCCCCCGTTCGGTGGGGGCACGGCGCTCGAGGTGCTCCAGCGCCACCTCAGTGAGGAACCCCGGCGCCCCTCCACCGTTCCCGGCCCGCTGTGGACGGTCATCGAGCGCTGTCTGCGCAAGGAGCCGTCCGAGCGGCCGAGCGCCGTCAACCTGGCCCGGGGTCTGCGGGTCGTCGCGGCCGGTGTCGGGGTGCACTCCACGTCGGCGCAGATCGAGGCGGCCGAGGGGGTCGGGGCGCTGCTCGCGCCCGACCCCTCGCCGGCCACCGTCCCCGGGATGCCGGGCGCGGCCGATCCCACCCAGGTGCTGCCGCACAGCGCCGCCTCGTTCCACCAGGGCGGCGACGGTTCGTTCGACCCGAACGCCGCGACCAGCGTCCTTCCGCAGTCGGGCCCCGCGGGCGCCGGGGACCGGTCCGGTGTGCCGCCGCGCGGCGCCGCGGGGGACCGGACCGCGGTCATGCCGCCCGTGCCTCCGCGCCCCGACGGTCCCCCGCAGAACGACGGTCCCCCGCAGAACGACGGACCGCACCCCTGGCAGTCCCAGCTGCAGGCGGCCCGGGACCGCAACGAGCAGACCCAGGTCCAGTACCTGGATCCGAGCGAGGACCCCCTGCGCCGCCGTCCGCAGCGCCGCCCGGCCCCGCAGCAGCAGCCGTACCAGCAGCAGGGGCGTCCCCAGCAGCCCCAGCAACCCCAGCAGCCCCAGCAGCAGAGGCAGCAACGACAGCAGCAGAGGCAGCAACAGCCGCAGCCGTACGCCCCGCCCCCGCAGCAGGGTTACGCGCAGCCGCAGCCGCAGCCGCAGCCGCAGCCGCAGCCGCAGCCGCAGCCGCAGCCGCAGCCGCAGCCGCAGCGCCAGCAGCCGCAGCCGCGCCGGAGCGCGCCGCGGCAGCAGCCGCCCCGCCAGGCCCCTCAGCGGCCGCCCCGCGAGCCGCGTCCGCCCCGGCAGCGGAGCGCCAACCCGATGCGCATCCCGGGCCTCGGCTGCCTCAAGGGCTGCCTGTTCACGCTGCTGCTGTTCTTCGTGGCGGGCTGGCTGATCTGGGAGCTGACACCGCTCCAGGACTGGATCGCCCAGGGCAAGAGCTACTGGCAGGCCATCGGCGACGCCGTGTCGGGCGTGACCGACTGGATCTCGGAGTTGAGCGGAGGCACCTCGGGACCCGGTGCCGGCGCGGGTCAGTAGCCCGCATCGCACGGCCCCTCCGCCGTGCCCCCTGTCGCCAAATCGACTTCCACGGGGGAAAAAGCCCCGCAGAGGTGACGGTTGGCGCCTCCGGGGCACGAGGCCCCCGACACCCGCGTAGTTTGATGGGCAACGCCAGCCGCTGAGGGAGCAGTCTTGGCACGGAATATCGGCAGCCGGTACGCGGCCCATCAGGTCCTGGGCCGGGGGAGTGCGGGCACGGTGTGGCTCGGCGAAGGGCCCGAGGGCCCCGTCGCCATCAAGCTGCTGCGTGAGGACCTCGCCTGCGACCAGGAGCTGGTCGGCCGGTTCGTACGGGAGCGCACGGCCCTCCTCGGACTCGACCACCCCCACGTCGTCGGGGTGCGCGATCTCGTCGTGGACGGCAGCGACCTGGCCCTCGTCATGGATCTCGTCCGCGGCACCGACCTGCGGACCCGACTCGACCGGGAGCGCAGGCTCGCGCCCGAGGCCGCCGTCGCGATCGTCGCGGACGTCGCCGACGGACTGGCCGCTGCGCACGCCGCCGGCGTCGTCCACCGCGACGTCAAACCCGAGAACATCCTGCTGGACATGGAGGGCCCGCTCGGTCCCGGCGGTGCCCATCCCGCCCTGCTCACCGACTTCGGCGTCGCCAAGCTGATCGACACGCCGCGCCGTACCAAGGCCACCAAGATCATCGGCACGCCCGACTACCTGGCGCCGGAGATCGTCGAGGGCCTGCCCCCGCGCGCCGCCGTGGACATCTACGCCCTCGCGACCGTGCTCTACGAGTTGCTCGCCGGCTTCACCCCGTTCGGGGGCGGGCACCCGGGTGCCGTGCTGCGCCGCCATGTCACCGAGACCGTCGTCCCGCTCCCCGGTGTCCCGGACGAGCTGTGGCAGCTGGTCGTCCAGTGCCTGGCCAAGGCGCCCGCCTCCCGTCTGCGCGCCTCCGAGCTGGCCGCCCGGCTGCACGAACTGCTGCCGGTACTGGCGGGGATGCCGCCGCTCGACGTGGACGAGCCGGACACCGGGTCCACCGAACCGTACGAGGAGGCCGAGTACGCGGCGCGGCCGGCCGAGCCGCGTCGCCGCGGGGCCGTCCCACTGGTCCGCGGCTCGGCCACGGACTCCAACCGGGACACCCATACCTCGATGCGTGTGCCCGGTCCCGACGAACTGGCGGGCGGCGCCCGCGGCACGGCCCGGGCTCCGCGCGCATCCGGCCGGCGCCGCCCCGGCTCCGCACGGCACCGGGCCGTCCGCAGACGCCGGATCACGCTCGGCGTCGCGGGCCTGGTACTGGCCGCGGCGGCCGGCGTCGGCGGCTGGCTGGCGGTGAGCGGTGGCGACGGCCCGGCACCGCCGGTGGACTCCGAGCAGTCCGCCCCGGTGCAGCCCTGAGCCGGCCTCCCGACTCGCCGGGCGCCGGAGGCGGGGGCTGAGGCCGGGACGTGCTCGGGGACGGTGCCGCGGCTGAGGCCCGGACGGCGGCTGTGGCCGGGCCGGGGAGGGAACCGGAGGGGGCTGGAGGGGGCCGGAGCCGGAGGGGGCCGGAGCGGGTACGCGCTGGGGTCGGAGCTCCTTCCCCGCGGCCGGGGCTGCTGCCGGGCGTCCGTTGTCCACAGGCGCGACAGGCGGGTCGCGCGATGCCGTTACCCTTGGACGCGTGGCAGTCGTCGATGTATCCGAAGAGCTGAAGTCCCTCTCCTCGACCATGGGGTCGATCGAGGCCGTCCTGGACCTCGACAGGATGAGGGCAGACATCGCCGTGCTCGAGGAGCAGGCGGCGGCACCGTCCCTCTGGGACGACCCCGAGGCGGCGCAGAAGATCACCAGCAGGCTCTCGCACCTGCAGGCCGAGGTCCGCAAGACGGAGGCGCTCCGCGGGCGGATCGACGACCTCGAAGTCCTCTTCGAACTCGCCGAGGCCGAGGACGACCCTGACACCCGTGCCGAGGCCGAGGCCGAACTCGAAGCCGTCCGGAAGGCGCTGGACGAGATGGAGGTCCGCACCCTCCTCTCCGGCGAGTACGACGAGCGTGAGGCACTGGTCAACATCAGGGCCGAGGCCGGCGGTGTCGACGCCGCGGACTTCGCCGAGCAGCTCCAGCGCATGTATCTGCGCTGGGCCGAGCGCCACGGCTACGGCACGGAGGTGTACGAGACCTCGTATGCGGAGGAGGCCGGCATCAAGTCGACCACGTTCGTCGTGAAGGCGCCGTACGCCTACGGCACGCTGTCGGTGGAGCAGGGTACACACCGTCTGGTCCGCATCTCCCCCTTCGACAACCAGGGCCGGCGCCAGACGTCCTTCGCCGGTGTCGAGGTCCTCCCTGTCGTCGAGCAGTCCGACCACGTCGACATCGACGAGTCCGACCTGCGGGTCGACGTCTACCGCGCCTCCGGTCCGGGTGGCCAGGGCGTCAACACCACGGACTCGGCGGTCCGTATCACCCACATCCCCACCGGCATCGTCGTCTCCTGCCAGAACGAGCGCTCCCAGATCCAGAACAAGGCGAGCGCGATGAACGTCCTCCAGGCGAAGCTCCTCGAGCGCCGCCGCCAGGAGGAGCAGGCCAAGATGGACGCCCTCAAGGGCGACGGCGGCAACTCCTGGGGCAACCAGATGAGGTCGTACGTGCTGCACCCATACCAGATGGTCAAGGACCTGCGCACGGAGTTCGAGGTCGGCAACCCGCAGTCGGTGCTCGACGGCGAGATCGACGGCTTCCTTGAGGCGGGCATCCGCTGGCGGAAGCAGCGGGAGAAGTAGCGGGGGGAGCAGCGGCGGCAGCCGTACAGGACGGTCGCGCTCCGGGACAGGCAAGGGCACTCTCCGGCCTGGTGCTGCGGCCCGGTCCGCCGTATCGGTTCCGGATGCGGGCCTGTGGGCGGGCGCCTGCGGGCGGCCGTCCTTTGTGACGTGCGCCGCACCGGTGCCCCGGCTCGTCTCCGGTGCGGGACCGGGCAGGCGCGCGGCCGGGCCGGGCGGTGTGCGCCCCGCGCGCCGAGGCCGCCTCCCTCACTCCGGGCCTCGCGTCGCCTCCGCTCCGGGGCGGAACGCCAACTCGCGCGAACGAACTCCCCCGGCGCGGCGCGGGCCCCGCACCGCACTGTTCCGGCCACCGGTGCGCTTGCCTCCGAGCGTGTCGCGGGGCGCTGGTGTGGCGCCGAGCACACCCGCCGCTCCAGCAGCCGGGAGAAGCGAGGCCCGAGCGGCTCCTCCGGCTCCCGGGAGGACCCTGCCCCCATTTCGCGCCGTCGCCGTCGCCGTCGCCGTCCCCGTGCCCTGCTCGCGCGTAGCCGTGGCCGTAGCTCTAGCCCAGCCTGCGGGTGCCGGGCCGTGGCCATCCCCCGCGGCCCATCCGGCAGCCCGCTTGCGCAAACTCAATTCCTCCTCAAGAAAGCCGAGTTCACCATGCGCGGCCAGACGCTCACGGATAGATTCTCGAATCCGGGCGCAAGCCGTTGGTGCGACCGTGGGCCGACTGCGCCGGGGCTGCACGTCCGTACCCCTTCTCACGGAGGTGCTTGTGACGATCGGCGCCCCCGCGCAGTCGCGTCTTCGGCGGCGAGTGTGCGACATCCGCTCCGTTTTCCACCCGGTGTGCCTGCCCTCGCTTATCCGCTCGGCAACTCCTTTCACCGCACCCGCTGTGCGGCATTCCGGGATGCGTATGAGGCCGGAATCGTTCTCAACCGTCCCGCCTTGCGTCCCCGCACCGGGCCTGCCGGATCGTCATATGGGTCAGCGCGCAGGGGATTTGCTGATGCGATCCTCGGGAGGTCAATCGCCGGGATCGGAACTCTGTGGTCGCCGAGCGGGGCCTCATCGCCCGCGGTGGGCGACCGGATGGTATGGGGAGGGTGCCACGGCGTCCGAAGAATTGATGAATTCACAGGGAATGCATAACGGCGCCCGCTCATTCCGGATGAATCGGGCCCGCATGCCGCCCTCGATGGCACTCCGTGCTTCCGTGTGAACACTTTCCGTAGTCCGTCTAGGCTGGTAGGTGAATCAGATCACGTGGTGCGGGTGCGCGGGAATGCGGCGTGCGTGAACTTACGTGGCCCGAGAAATGGATGAATCCTAAACCGATGGCGCCGTTCCTTAAGCGAAGTCTCTTCGGTTGACAAAGAGACGTTCAGGAAATGCCGCCAAGGATCGAATTTTTGCTTATTGTTTGTGCGGCAGCGGAGTCATCGACGGCCCCCACCATGGGCGGCCGCGAGCATGTTGACGACGGACGTTCCGCCAAGCACTGCCACGATTCGCAGGAGAGGCAAGGATGGTCGGCCACAGCGGCAGCGGGCCCCCCGCAGAAGGTACCCATTCCGTGTTCCACACACGACTCGTACCGCCCGCGCTCGGCCCCCTTCTCGACCGTCCCCGACTGTTCCGGACGCTCGACCGGGGAGTGACGAGACGGCTCACCCTCGTGGTCGGTCCGCCAGGGGCCGGCAAGAGCGCGCTCCTGGCCTCCTGGGCCGGATCGCTGCCGCAGGGCGAGCCGGCGTGGCTGACTCTCGACGCCGACGACAACCACGTCCCCCGGCTCCTCACCCACCTCGCCGCAGCCCTGACCCGTGCCACCGCCTCCCAGGGCGGCGAGGCGCTCCGCTTCGGTGACGGGGTGAGTGTGCCGGCCCTGCTGGACGAGGTCTCCCGGCACCCGCATCCGCTCGTCCTGGTCGTCGACGCCTTCCACGAGCTGAAGCCCGGGCCGGCGCGCAGCGCCCTGCTGCAGTTCGCCCGCTACGCACCGGGCGGCCTGAGCGTGGTGCTCGCCAGCCGCAGAGAACCCGATCTGCCGCTCCACAAGCTCCGCGCGGGCGGCGAGCTCACCGAGATCAGGGGCGCGGATCTCGCGTTCACTCATGCGGAGACGGCCGAGCTGTTCCGGGCGCACGGAGCGAGAGCCGGTGACGACCAGATCGCCGCCGTGGTCCGGTGCTCCGGAGGCTGGGCCCTCGCAGTCCGCTATGCCTCGGTCAACCCCGTCCGGGGCAATGATCCCCGCTCCTGCCTCGAGGGATGGTCCCAGGCCATCCGGCACTGCTCCGACTTCCTGCTGTCGGAGCTGCTCGACCCGATGCCCGCGGGCGATCAGGACGTGCTGCTGCGCACCAGTCTGCTCGGCGGGTTCAGCGCGTCCCTGCTGCGCGCCCTGACGGGCCGGGCCGACCTCAACCGGGTGCTGCGCAGGCTCTCCAACGAGCACGACCTGCTGGTGCGCGACGACGAGTGGACCTACCGGCTGCCCAATCCGCTGATGCGAGGGGTGCTCTCGAGGGAACTCGCCGAGCGGTACGGCTGGCCCGAGGTGAGCCGGCTGCTGGGCAAGGCCGCCCGCTGGTACGAGGACATGGGCGTGGCCTCCGCCGCCCGGAGGTACGCGGCAGCCGCGCAGGCCCACGAGGCGGGGCCCGCGCCGGGGGGCGGCATCCTGCTCCCGCCGGGACTCGGGCACGTCGACGGGGGAGCACCCCTCCGGGTGCCCGCGGGTGACGCCGGCCTGTCACCCGTCACATCACCCGTCCTCTCACCCGCTCCGCAGGTCCCCGCCGAGGCTCCCTCGGCGGGCTCCGGGCCGTATGCGGCCGCCGACTCCCTGACGCGAAGCGAACTCGACGTGCTGCGGCTGCTGCCGCTCGGTCTGACGCTGGACGAGATCGCCGCCCGTCGCCATGTATCCCTGAATACCGTCAAGACGCAGGTGCAGGCCATATACCGCAAGCTGCAGGTCGGCCGCAGACGCGATGCGGTCCGGGTGGCCGGGGAACGTGGTCTGATCAGTCCTCGGGGCTGATTGCGGACTCGCCGGGGGCCGGTTCCGGCGCGGTGCCGGTGCGGTTCGGTGCCGGTGCCGCCCGGGTCGCCGGGGCGGGTGCGGTGCCGTGCCGCCCGCTTCGTCGGGGCGGGTGCGCGGCGGGTCGCTGCACCCGTCATCAAGGCCGTTGCCCGCCGTTTCCTGGCGTTGCCCGCCGTTGCCCGGCGCCGCCCGCCGTTTCCTGGCGTTGCCCGGCGCCGCCCGCCGTTGCCCGGCGCCGCCCGCCGTTGAGGGCCTCGGCGCCGCGTCACCGCCGCCGCGCCATCCGGCGCTACGGGCAGCGCCGCCGCCCCGCCGCCCCACCCCGGGCGCCGCCCCGTGCCCGCATCCGCATCTCCATCTCCATCCCCGGCTCCGCCGTACCGCCCCGCCGCGCCCCGCCTCGCCTCGCGGGTGATGTTCCGTCACCCTCGCCCCGTCCAGCGCCCGGAACGCGTTTCACCCCCGACGCGTGATGCTTCCTCCACCGGCTCGGATGTTGGCTTCAGCCGATCGCTGCGCACGCAGATGACAGGAGGCAGCCAGTGCTGGATGCACGTGCGAGGGACGGCCGGACCGCTGCCGCGGACCGGGGGGACGGCGCGACGGAGGACGACCTCGCCGGGCTGCGGCGGCTGGAGGCCGTCGTCGGACCCGCCGGGCGACCGGTGCGAGGGTCCCAGCTCCTCCCCAATCTGCCGGGTGAGCCCCCCTATTCGGTCTTCGTCTCGTCCATCGGCGACCCCACCGCGCTCTGGTCCGACACCCCGGCCCAGCCCCAGGGGCTGGACGGGGCCGGCGGCGGCACCGATCCCGAGCGGGCCCGGCTGATCAGCGTCGCCGAGGCCCTGGAGCGCTACACCAACTCCTTCTACCAGCCGCAACTGGTGCGCTGGGCGACCGCGGACGAACTCGGCGACGAGGCGGTCGACCTCGACACGCTCCCGCGCTGCTCGGAGACGGAGCTGTCCGACGAGGCGAACTGGCTGATCCGTCCCGACGGTTCGCTGCCGCAGCGCTGGGTCCGCGGCTGGTCGCTGACCCGCGGCCGCCCGGTCTGGGTCCCCGCGTCCTACGTCTGGCTGTTCACCGCGCACGAGGCGATGGGGGAGCGGATCGCCAATCCCATCTCGACCGGCTGCGCGATCCACACGGATCTGCACCAGGCGCTGGTGAACGGCATCTGCGAGGCGATCGAACGCGACGCGATCGCACTGGTGTGGCTCCAGCGCCTTCGGCTGCCGGAGATCGACGTCACCGGCGAGCCGTCCCTGCGGGAGCAGCACCGGCGGGTCAGGGACGGCTTCGTGGAGTACCGCTTCTACGACGCCACCACGGACGTGGGCGTCCCCACGGTCTACGCGGTCGTGCTCAGCGACCACAACGACACCCTGGGCCAGCTCGTGATGTGCGCGACGGGCACCGACCCGGCCGAGATCATCCGCAAGATCTACCGGGAGGCCGCCTCCTCCCGCATCGCCCTGCAGGCCCCGCATGTCGTCCCCGAGGACCCGCGGGACTTTACCAGCGTTCTGCACGGCGCGATCCACATGGGGCGCCCGGAGCGGCGCGACGCCTTCGACTTCCTGCTGAGCGGGCCGCGCACCACCCGGGTGCCCGGTGACCTGCCGCGGGCGCCGGCCGGCCCACCCGCACGGCAGCTGTCCTGGCTCGTGGAGCGGCTGGCCGCGGTGGACGCCGAAGTGGTCGCCGTGGAGCTGACGACGGACGAGGCCCGGCGTGCGGGGCTCCGCTCGGTACGGGTCGTCGTCCCCCAGCTGATGCCGCTGTCCTTCGTGCACCGCAACCGCTACCTGGCGCACCCCCGGCTCTACCGGGCACCGGTCGCGATGGGGCTGACCAGCCACCCGGAACACGAACTCAACCCCCACCCGCAGCCCTTCGCCTAGGAGACAACCGCCGTGCCGTTCACCACCGCACCCGCGCACATCCTGTGGACCGGGACGTTCGGCAGGAGGGTCGCCGACCACCTGACCGCGCTCACCGACTGGCCCTCCGCCACCGCCGACGCCCTCGGCAGCAGGTCCGCCGAGTGGCCCCACACCGGGCTCCGCGTGCTCGCCCTCTGGCGGGACGAACCCGCTCTCCTGGCAAACGTCGCCCGGTTGCACAGCGTGTGCCGCACGACCTGGCTCCCGGTCGTCCAGGAGTTCCCCCTCATCAGGATCGGCCCCCTGGTCGTGCCGGGCGAGGGCCCCTGCCACTCCTGCTACACCCGGCGCCGGACCCAGCACGAGCGGGGGCGTGAGGTCTCCCGGGCCCTGCAGGAGTCGAGGGCGGCCGATCCCGGCCACGGGATCGCGGGGTTCACCGACGCGCAGGCGATGATCGCGGCCGGCCTCGCGGTGGACCTCCTCACCCGCCACCGCACCGGGGACGGTGCCGTGGCCGGGCAGGTGACCTTCTACAACATGCTGACCCGGTCGCTGTTCTCCGACACGGTCATCGGCGTGCACGGCTGCGAGGAGTGCGGGGCACCGGTGGATCCGGACGACGGCTGGCGGCGGCTGGCCGAAGAGCTGCCGCTCTCCACGGGCATCGCGGCGGGGGGCGAGCGGTGAGCGCCCTCGCCGGCGAGCCGGGACAGCGCGGCACTCCCGCGGCGGTCGTCGCCGCGGCCGTGAGCACCGATCCCCAGTTCCGCCTTCCCGTCCGCCCGCAGCTCTGCCGGGGGCTCCACGTCGTGGACACACCGGACGGCGTGGTCATCGACGGAGGCGCCGAACGCCAGCATCTGCGCGGCGCCTCGGCCTCCACCCTCCGGCGGCTCCTGCTGCCCCTGCTGGACGGCAGCCGGGACATCGCCGGACTGGCCCAGGCCACCGGATGGCGCGAGCCGGTCGTCCACCAGGCCGTCGCCACCCTCTACTTCGCCGGGGTGCTCGAGGACGCGGCACAGACCGTACCCCCACCGGAGGGCGAGGGGCCGTCGGAGACGGCCGCGGTCTGGATGTCGCGGACGCTCGACTGCGCCCGCGTCCACCCCCACTCCAGCCACGCGGCGCTCGCCGCGGCACGGGCCCGGGTGCGGCTGAGCGTACGGGCGTCCTGGCAGCAGCCCCTGCGTACGGCACTGGCCGACCTCGGGATCACCGATGTGCTCCCACTCGCCCCAGGCGAAGGGGCTCCCGAGGGCGCACTGGTCGTGGCCGACCTCGCCGCGCCCCGCGCGACGGTCGACCGGATCGTCGAGGAGACCGCCCGGCGCGGCAGCCGGCTGCTGCTGGCGGACGAGCGCGACGGACAGGTCGCCGTGGGGCCCCTGGTGGACCCGTCGGCGACCGCCTGCGCGCACTGCGCCCGTGCCTCCGTCGCGCTTCGGCCCCTGCCGCCCGAGGGGTTCCTGGACGCGGCCCCCACTCCGGGCGCGGTGACCGCGGCCGGACTGATCGCCGAGGAGCTGCGGGCCCTGCTGCTGCGGGGCGAGCCGGTCCAGTCGCTCGGCGGGCGGCTCGTGGTGGACCTCGCCGACCTGTCCACCACCCCCTACAAGCTGACCCCCGAGGTCGGCTGCCGCACCTGCTACCCGACGGCCGAGGGCCGCGACGGCCTCCCGCAGGAGGACGGACCGCTGCACTACGAGCACGCCGTGGCCTTCCCTCCCCGGCATCTGGTCAACCCCAAGGCGCACCAGCACCACTTCCGCCCGGAGAATGTCGGACTCCAGTTCGAGCGGCTGAGGTATCCCAACAACCCCCGGCAGCCGCTGCCCGACGCGTCCCTGACGGACCTGGAGAAGCTCGCCGCCGACGCGCAGCAGCCACCGTGGCCGGAGGCCCTGGCGGCCCTGATGCGCTTCACCGCCGGACTGCGCGGCCCCGGGGACGAGGGGGAGTTCACCGACCCCACCCGGGTCAACCGGTGGGCCCCGACCGGCGGCAACCTGGGTTCGCCCCATGTCTACGCGCTGCTCCGGGGCGTTCCCGGACTCCCCGACGGCGTCCACTACTACGACGCCGCCGACCACACGCTCACCGCCATGCACCCGCACACCGAACACCTCGACACCCTTCTCACGGCGCTGGGCGACGGGGCCGAGGACGGCGGGACACGGCCCGGCGTGCATCTGGTCCTCGCCTCGGACGTCGGCCGCGTCGCCCGGAAGTACGGCCCCTTCGCCTACCGCGTGGGCAACCTCGACACCGGATGCGCGCTCGCGCAGCTCGCTCTCACGGCGCGGGCGATCGGGCTGGCGCACGGTCTGCTCGACCCCCACCCCCTGCAGCGGCACCGGGAACTCCTCGTGGGCGCCGCCGGGCCCGCGCTCATCACCGCCGCCGTTCGGCTGTACGACGAAGGGAGCGGCTCGTGCCGCTGATCGAGACGGCCCGCCTCACCGAGGAACTGCTGGCCGCACCACCCACCGGGTCCGCGTCCACCGGGTCCGCGTCCACCGGGTCCGCGTCCACCGGGTCCGCGTCCACCGGGTCCACCGCCGTCGGTGTCCGGCCCGGAGCGGCCCCCGCGCTGCCCGGCGACCCGGTCCAGGCACTGCGCCGCCGCACCGCCCAGCGGCACTGGGCACCCGGACCCCTGGACGGGGACGTCCTCGTCCAGGCCCTCGGGTACGCCTTCGAGCAGGACGAGCGGCTGTGGCGGCCGGCCTTCCCCACCCTCCCGGCGCCGTCCGCGACCGTACTGGTCCAGCGAGTCCTCGGCGTTCCCGGCGGCTGCCACCACTTTGTGCCCGGGGCCCGGCGCCTTGAGGCCGAGCCGCGCGATCTGCCGCCGCTCGCCGACCTGGTGCTGCAACTGGAGTTCGGCGATGCACCGGCCCTGGTGGTGGTGCACGGCGACCTGGCGGCGACCGTCGAGCGGCATGGGGCGGGGGGCCATCGCCTGCTCCTCGCGCGCGGCGCCGCGCTGGCCCACGCCACCTGGCTCGCGGCCCTCTCCCTCGGCGCCACCGGCTCCGTGTTCGCCGGTGTGCTCGGCGCGGCGGGACGCACCCATCTGGGCATCGACGGGTCCGGCCGGGCACAGCTGATCGGACTGGCCCTCGGCTCCCCCCACCGGGTTCGCTCGGCCGAGTCCCAACCTCAGTCCCAGTCCCAGTCCCAACCTCGGTCCCCGTCCCGGGCAGAGGCCCCGCCCACGCCCCCGACCCCGGCTCCGGCCGACCGGACGGGGGAGCGGTGATGGCCGGCCCGTCCACCGACGTCGCCTCCGGCAGCGCGGAGCCGTCGTGGCTCGACACCGAGCGCCCGGCGATCCGCCCCGATGTCGAGATCACCGAGGGTCTGCACCACCAACCGCTCGCCTACGACCCGGTCAGCGGCCACTACACCCGGCTGTCGAGGAGCGGGGCCGCGATCCTCACGGCCCTCGACGGCTCCATGACCGGACGGGAGTTCGCCGTCCGGGCCTCGGGTGCGGGCGGCGGTGACGGCTCCACCCAGCAGGTCGTGCTGGCCTTCCTCGGGGAACTGCGCGCCGCCGGACTGCTGACCGTGCCCCCGGACGGCGGCCGCGACACCTCGGCCGTGCGCTTCGCACGCCGCAGCCATATGCCGCGCCGGCCGCTGGTGGGCTCCGGGGTCAACGCCGTGCTGGACCCGCCCGCCGCGCTGCTGCGCCGCGCACCGCTCCCGTTCGGCCTCCTGTGGACCGCCGCCGCCGTCCTCGCCGTGTGGGGTGCGGTGTCGGTGCTCGCCGCCCCCCTCGCGTCCGGCGGTCCCGACCTGTCCCTCCCGGTGTGGGGCTGGGCGATCGTCGTGTGCAGCATGCTGCTGCAGACCGGGCTGCACGAACTCGCCCACGGACTGGCGTGCCGCTACTACGGCGTACCCGTCCGGGAGATCGGCGTCGGCCTCCTCTTCTACCTGGTCCCCGTGGCCTATGTGGACCGTACCGACGCCCACCGGCTCCCCGGCCGCCGGTCCCGGGTGGTCATCGCCCTGGCCGGAGTGGCCCAGGACGTGCTCTGGCTGGGCGGCTGGTCGGCGCTGTCGATCTCCGCAGAGGGGCGGTTCGGGCAGCTCTGCGTGCTGATGGTCTGGCTGCAGATCGGCCTGCTGCTGGCGAACCTGAACCCGCTGCTGCCCACCGACGGCTACCACGCGCTGGAGTCGGCCATGGGCACGCTGAACCTGCGCTCGCGCGCCTTCACCGCGCTGCGGTGCCGGGTGCTGCGGGAGCCGCCGCCGAGCTGGCTCGCCGTCAGAAGCCGCTCCCGGCAGCTGCGCTACCAGGTGTTCGGCTTCGTCTGCCTGGCCTATGCGCTGCTCCTCGCGGTCTTCTGCATACGTTCCCTGCTGGTGCTGTTCGGGGGCGCGTGATGACGGCCTCGACCCAGACGCCGTTCCCGGCGCCGGCGCAGCCCCCGACGCAGGAGCAGGCTCAGGCGGCGGCCCGAACCCCTCAGGCGGCCCAGCCCCCCACCGCCGTCGGCCCCCCCGCCGAGACGCGGGCCGTGAACACCCCCGCCGCCCCCGTCCCTGCCGCCCCCGTCCCTGCCGCCCCCGTCCCTGCCGCCCCCGTCCCCGCCCCTGCCGTCCCCGCCCCCGTCCACCTCCTGGCCGAGGGCCCCGCCCTGAGCAGGGTCGCCGGGCTCCCGGCAGCCGACGTGGCACCCCTGGCGGCCGAGCAGATCGCCGACGTCCTGGACCGGATCGCCGCGGTCCACCGGGAACTGGCCGACCTGGCACCCACGGTGACGGGTCTGCTGTACGACGCCGTGCCGCTGATGCCGACCGCGGGCGCGCGACGGTCGGTGCTGCGCTGGCGGAGGGCGGCGCACGCCGGACGGCCGGACCCCGTGGCGCCGGAGCTGTTCGCGCAGGTCCGCCAGGCACTCGCGCCGTTGCGGAGGGAGACCTCGGCGCTGGAGCGCTGGACGGAACGGGCGGGGACCCTGGAAGGGCTGCGGCAGCTGCTGCGGCTGCGGGCCGGGGCCGCGGAGGCCGCCGAGGAGCGGACGCTGCGGCACCTCATGGGCCTGCCCGCCGTGTCCGGCGCGCTGGCGCTGGTCTCCCCCGTGTTCTCCCGGCGCCTGCGGCAGCCGGGCGGGCGGCCGCTGGACCGGGGGGAACGCCTCACCGCGTACGGGTACGCCGTACGGTCCGCGCTCAAGGCCAGCCCGCTGTCCTCGCTCACCCATGTCGCCGTGCCCGGAGCGGACCACGGCGCGCGGGTACGGGTCGGCCTGCACCCCCTGGTCGTCCGGGTGCTGCTGCGGGCCGCCGCCGTCCGGGACGGGGTGCGCGGCCTGGTCCGCTGGCGGGCCAACGGCTCCCTGCGCGCCGCCGGCCCCACCGCCCTGCTGAGCGAGCCCCGGCAGTCGGTGACCGACGGCTGGGCCTGGTCGGACGACGAGGTCCTGGACGCCGGCGGACGCGAGGACCTGTCCGCCGCCCTGCGGGATCCGCGGGGGCTGCCCGCCGTCCGGCTGGCCCGCTACCTGGAGGCCGGTCTGCTGGACATCGACGACCCCTGCCCGCAGGACCGGCTCCTGGACTGGCTCGCCGCCGCACTGGCGACGTCTCCCGACCCTTCGGACCGCCGGGCGGCCGGCCTGCTGCAGAGCGCCGCGGGCGAGCTTGCGGCCATCGCCCGCGGCGGCCCGGCGGCCCGTGCCGCCGGCCTGGTGCGGCTGCGCGAAGCGCTGGAGGAGGCCCTCGACGCGCTCGGCGCCGCGGACGACTGGCCGCTGCGCGAGGTGACCCTGGTCTACGAGGACCGGGCGGGCACCCTTGCGGCCCGGCCGGTGGACGACGAGCGGGCCGCGGTGCTGCGGCGCCATGCCGGGGCCGCGTGCGACAGCCTGCGGGTGTCCCCCGAGTACCAGGCTCTCACCGACGCGTTCGTGGCCCGGTTCGGGCCGGACGGCGTCTGCGACGACGTGTTCGGTTTCCTTCAGGAGCTGTCCGCGTCCCCGATCCCCGCCGCGCCCCCGATTCCCGCCGCGTCCCCGATTCCCGCCGCGTCCCCGATCCCCGCCGGGGCCGTCGCCGGCGCCGGGGACGGCCCCGGCGGGTCCGGTGCCTCCGGCGGCCCCGGCGAACGCCGGGACCCGGGAGACCTCGGCGGGCCGGGTGCTTCCGGCGGCCCCGGGGACGCCGGAGCCGCTGTCGGCCCCGCCCCCGGCGACGCCCGCCCCGCACGTCCGGGCCGGTCGAGCTGCCTGCCCTCCGTCGCGGTCGTCTACCAGGACTGCGAAGAGGGGGACGGCGGCCCGCTCCTGGTCGTCAACCAGGTCTCGTCGGGCACGGGAGGGCTGGTCGCCCGTTTCCACCGGCTGTACGACGACTCCTCAGGCGGCCCGCGCGGGGCGGGCTTCGGCGACCGGCTCCGCGCCTGGGTGCGCACGCTGCATCCGGACGCCGAGTGCCTGGAGTTCGTACCGGCCCGCGAGGCCAATCCCCTGCAGGGGGACAGCTGCGGTGTCCTTCCCGTGTCGCTGCACTGGCCCACCGCGCCGCGCCCGTCCGGTCCGTGCGTACCGCTGGAGGAGCTGGAACTGGCGCACGACAGCCGGGGGAACACCCTGGAACTGCGCCGCCGCAGCGGTACCCCGGTGGCACCCGTCTACCTCGGCACCGTCCCCCGCCATCTGGTCGGCGGGGCGGCCCGGTTCCTGCTCGTCCTGGCGGACCCCTGGTGGCTTCCCCCGGGCCTCGCCGACGGCAGCCGCCCGGACGACCCGGCGGGGCCGGGGCCGGGGGTGTCGGCCCGGAGCGTCGTGGCGGGTGCGGCGGTCCGGCGGGCGCGGTGGCGGATGGAGGCGTCCGGGGTGCCGCGCCGGGAACCGGGCGAGGAGACGGCGGACTTCCTGGAGCGGACGGACGCCTGGCGGCGCGGACACGGTATGCCCGCCGAGGTGTACGTCAGGGGCGAGAGCGGCCCCCCACGGCGCGGTGACAGGGCCCGCAAGCCCCTGTGGCTGGCCTTCGCCTCCGTCACCGGCCTGGATCTGCTGGACCGCCTCACCGAACGGCCGGACGCGGTGGTGGTGTTCACCGAGTGCCTGCCGCTGCGCCCCGCCGTGCGGGAACCGGACGCCCGGGTGGTCGAACACTGCGTGCACTTCGCCCGCCCGGCGCGGGTCGACGACCGGGAGCGGAGCTGAGATGGCCACCGAGGAATGGCTGTACGCCCGGGTCCACCACACCGGGCACCAGGACGGCGAACTCCTGCTGGCGGACCTGGTCCCCCGCTGGGTCGAGACGGCCGAACGGGCCGGCGTCCGGCGGTGGTTCTTCATCCGCTACGCCGACGCGAGCGGCCCGCATCTGCGGGTGCGCTTCCGGGGCACCCCGGCCGTGCTCGACGACTGCTGGGAGGCCGGCCGTGCGCTGTGGAAGGAGCACCTCCCGCCGCCCGCCGGGGGAGAGGTGCAGCGGCTGCACCCGCGTGCCGAGGAGGGCCTGCCCGGTCGGGGCAGCCGCCGGCTCAGCCTGGGCCTCTACGGCCGGGAGCACCACTACTACGGATCCGCTCCGGCCGTCGACGTCGCCGAGGAGGTCTTCCAGACCAGCAGTGAACTGAGCCTGGCGGCGGTACGGGCGACGGGAGCCGACCGCACGGCCAGGGCGCACCTCGCGGTGCGGGTGATGCGGTCCTGCCTGGGCACGCTGGGTCCGAGGCAGCGCGACCGGATCTGGCGGCTGCACTGGGGCCACTGGACGGGCCTGCTCGCCGGGGATCCGGCCTGGCTCCGGGAGACCGAGCGGATCGCCGAGCGGTGGCCGGCGGGAGCAGGACCGTTCACCGGAGACCAGGGGGCCGAAGCGCGGCCCGCCCCTGCCGGTGCCGCCGCCAGCGCCAGCCCAGGTGCCGGTGCCGGGCCCGCCGGGCCCGATGCCGGTGCCGGCCGCCTGTCCGTGCTGCCCGCCGCCGCCGACGCGCTGGGCCGCGACCTCGCCGACGGCGTGCGGCGTGCCCTGGCCGCCGACCCCGAGGCGGTCGCCTCGCGTCTGCTGCTGATGCAGATGCACATGACGCTCAACCGGCTCGGCTTCCTCCCCCTCGAAGAGGCCGTGCTCGGGCGGGTGGCGGCACGGGCGGAGCACTCCGATCCCCCCTCGCCGCCCCAGGCGCAAGCCGGCGGGCGCCCCGGCACCACCGCCCCTCAGCGGGCCCCGAGACCCGGCGTCCGGCAGGGCGCCGTAGCGGCCCCGCCCGGGACCGCAGCCTGAAGATCACGAAAGGACAGCGTGATGAACGAACTCGATCTGCACATCGAGCAGGAGAGCCTCGAGATCGAGGTGCTCCCCGACACCCAGTCCGCGGGCAACTGCGCCGGTAGCGCCAGCACGGCCGGATCCTTCTCCTGCCCCGGGGGCACCATCGGCAGCGCCGGCTCCGCCAGCTCCACCTGACCCGGATCGCCCGCGTCGGGCCGCACGGACCGACCGCGGCTCCGGATCCCCGGAGCCGCACCACCCACCACATGACAGGAGACCGCAATGAACGACCTCGACCTGCGCCTGGACCAGGAGATGCCCGAGCTGGAGGTGCTGCCCGAGGAGTACTCGGCCGGCAACGTCTCCTCCGCCGCCACCGTCGGCTCCGGTTCCTGCCCGGCCATGACCTGGGGGACCGCGAGCACCCTGAGCTCCAAGTAGCCCGCCCGCACCATGGCCGGCCGGGCCGTCCATTCCCGGCCGGCCCCCGAAAGACGAGCCGGCGGACCCGCCGGTCTCACGACACGTAGAGGAGAGATCATGGACAGGATGCTCGACACCGACGTACTGGAACTCGTGCTGGAGGGCGAGCGCCCCGAGCTGGAGGTGCTGCCGGCCGGATACGCCCCGGGGAGCTCCGTCGGCAGCGCGGGAAGCATCAGCTGCGCGTCCTGCCCCGCCGCTTCGATCAGCAGCGCGTCGACCGCCAGCAGCCACTGAGACCGCGCAGGCACGGGCGACGGTTTCGAGCCGTTCGCCCCGCCGGCCCGGACGCCTGCGGCGGGTCCGAGGACATGCCGCAGACATCGCCGACCCCCGCCGGTTCGCCGGCGGACACCCGAACACACCCCACACACCGATATACGGGAGGGAAACATGAACGACATCACCCCGGCCACCGGCCTGGCACTCGACCTTCGCCTCGACCAGGAGGCTCCTGAACTGGAGGTCCTGCCGACGTCCCACTCGCCCGGCAGCACCGTGGGCTGCGCCGCCACCGGCAGCTCCATCTCCACGCCGTCGGGTTGCTTCAGCAGCGCGGGCACGGCGAGCAGCGCCTGAGTGCGTGCCGTGCCACAGGCCGCTGACGGACAGCCGGTGACCGGGCCCGTGCCCGGCACCTGAGTCAGTCCCGGCCACCGGGGCGGCCGGAACCCACCCGACAAGGGCGGGACCGGCCGCCCCTTCCGGGCCTGCCCGCGGCTGACGCGGGCCTCGTGGCCGACCCGGGGCGCGACACTCCCCACGCGCGCTCCGGGCCGGTCTCCCTGTCCTCCGCGGGGACCGGTGGCCATCCGGAGACCGCCATCCGATTGCGGTCACGGAAAGAGACGCTGTGCTCTACGCTCGGTAGTGGTGATGGAGGCGACCGCAGCCTCACACCGGGGGAGTTGCACATGGCGATCGAGGACAACCCGAAGTCCCGCGAGACGTACGGGGCCGAGCTGAGGCGCCGTCGTGAGGCGGCCGGACTCACCCAGGAGGAGTTGAGCCGGCGGGTGGTCATGTCCCGCACGCACATCGCGCACATCGAGGCGGGCAGGCGCAGACCGGACGTGGAGGACGCGCGGCGACTTGATCGTGTGATGGACAGCGGTGGCTTCTTCGAGCGGTTCCTGCCGTCGCTGAAGGAGGGCAAGGTCGCGGAGCACTTCGCGGAGGCGCTGGAACTGGAACGCCAGGCGAAGGCGATTCGGGAGTACGCGCCGAAGCTCGTGCCGGGCGTCCTCCAGACGGAGTCGTATGCACGTGAGGTGCTCAGCTCGGGCTTCCCGTCCAAGACGGAGGCCGAACGCGACAGGCTCCTCGGTACGCGACTCGCCCGTGCCCGCATTCTCGACGACTTCCACTCGCCGGTGTTCTGGGCACTGCTCGACGAGGCGGTGCTGCGGAGGGGCGCCGGGTGTCCGAAAGTCATGAGCGAACAGCTGCGCCATATTGCCGACTTGGGCGAGAGTCGTCGGATCCGGGTGCATGTCCTGCCGTTCTCCCTGGGCCTCCACTCGCTCCTGGAGGGCTTTGTCTCGCTTATGTGGTTCGACGACCTGCCTCCCGTCGCCTATGTCGAAGCCCTGAAGACGGGCCGGGTGCTCGAAGTGCTCTCCGTGGTGCGCGAGTGCCAGGCGGTCTACGATCACGCCTTGGGGGACGCGCTCTCGCACCGCGAGTCCCTGGCTCTGATCAGGACCGTCGCGGAGGAGTACGAGCATGCACAGCAGTGAGCACGTCATCCCCGGCACCGGCACCGACGCCGATCCGACGTGGCGCAAGTCCAGCCACAGCGGCGGCAGCAGCGGCGAATGCCTTGAGGTCGGCGACATATGCCCCGCCTGCGTCCCCGTCCGGGACAGCAAGAACCCCCATGGCCCCGCCGTGGTGTTCGGCGCGACCGCTTGGACGGCCTTCGTCGGTTCTCTCAGGGCCCAGCCGATCGCCTCTGAGTAACTCCGGTCGCCGTCCCCGTGATTCGCGGACGGGAAGCGAAAAGCCGCTGACCGCTCGTTTTGTCGACAAGGCAACTGGCCTTGAAGGGGCGGTAGTTACCGTCTTACGTCACAGTTATCTGCTCCCGCCTCGGGCAACTGGCCTTATTTCGGGCATCGCGCGCGCAATGGAACTTGACGCGTCCGCGGAAACTGGAAAAGCTGACGCGCGGCATGCGTACCTGTGGGGCGGGTGTGAGTGGGGGAGCGAGAACGCGGCCCCTGGACCGTCGCCGCCCCTGACGCTGCACTACGGACGAATGACCTACTGGGGGTAGCAGCAGATGACCAAGAAGACGCGGATTCGCGTCGCGCGGATCGCGGCCGGCGCGGTGATCGCCGCGGGCGCGTCCCTGACCGCCGCGGGTGCGGCCCAGGCCTTCGGTGAGGACCTGCAGGGCATCAAGGACACGCCTGATGGCTGTATCCCGGCAGACGCCTCCTGCCCGACCGCGGAGCCGACGGAGCCCACGGCGGAGCCGACGGAGCCGACGACGGAGCCGACGGAGCCCACGGCGGAGCCGACGGAGCCCACGACGGAGCCCACGACCCCGACGACGGAACCCACGGAACCGACGACGGAGCCGACGGAGCCCACGACCCCGACGACGGAGCCCACGACCCCGACGGACCCGGCCGCCACGGGGGGCAACGTCACCGGCGGTGACCAGGGCGGTTCCACCGCGGGGTCCGCGAGTGCCGGCGGGTCCTCCAGTGCGGGCGGTTCCACCACGACCGGCGGCGGCTCCACCGCGACCGGTGGTGGCGACGGCTGCACCGTGAGTGTCGAGGGTGCCGAGTGCGTCGACAACACCGACACCGACTCGGTCGGCTCGCAGCTGGTCGAGCAGGGCAAGGCCAAGGAGGAGCTGGCCGAGACCGGCGCCGCCGAGACCACGTTCCTGCTGGTCGGCGCCGCGACGATGATCGCCGGCGGTGTCGGTTTCCGTATGCTGCCCCGTCTCGTCGGGGGTCGCGCCGCCGTCTGATCGCACCCGGCCTGCGCGGTCGGCAGATGCACCCGGTCGGGTGTGACGCGCGCAAGAGCGGATCGTCGCAGAGAGTGACAGGGGTCCGGAAGGCTGCGGCCTTCGGGGCCCCTGCGCCTTTCCGGCGGGGCCGCGAGGGATACCCGATGCGACCTGCTCCGCCCCGCCTCATCTGGCCCTGCCCGTCCTGCCGTGTCAGGGCCGGCCTCCCAGGCCCTTGCCGGGCCGTTTCCGGTGCCGGTTGGTGCGGCGCGGGGGCCCCGCTCGGCCCGTCAGGCGGTGGTCTGATGCGCCAGGAGGGCGAGCGCCGCCACGAGGACCACCAGCAGCGCCACCAGCGCCGCAGGGTTCAGGCCACCGAAGGGGCCGCTCTGCTGCAGGCGCTCGCGACTGGCCCGGCAGACCGGGCAGCGGCCTTCGGCGACGGGTGCGGCGCAGTTGGCGCATACCAGTCGGTCGTAGGTCATGCGCTCTCCTCCTCCCGCACGGCGGCGCCACCGGCGGAGTCGTTCTTGCGGCGTTTCCCGGCGTTCCCGGATCTTCGGGCGCTCCCGGACCGTCCGGCGACCCCCCGGTGGTTCTCCGGTGGTTCTCCGGTGGTTCTCCGCGTGCTCTCTTCGCGCAACGCTGCGGGAACCGCGTTCGTTCCCGCTACCACTGTGCCAGCTCGCGGGCGATTCGGCGCGTCCCGTCGGATCGGGCCTGCTCCGGGGCTCGAATCGGAGGCGAACGGGCGCCGTCAATCCGACAAATCGCGCAACTCCGAGCGGTGACTGCACGCGCCATCCTCGTTCGCGTATGGTCACGCACACATACTCCCGGCCGACCGTGGTGCATCCGTGATCCGATTCGACAGCGTCTCCAAGAGCTACCCCAAGCAGAACCGTCCAGCCCTGCGCGATGTCTCCCTGGAGATCGAGAAAGGCGAGTTCGTCTTCCTCGTGGGCTCGTCCGGCTCCGGCAAGTCGACCTTCCTGCGGCTGGTCCTCCGAGAGGAGCGCACCAGCCAGGGGCAGGTGCACGTGCTCGGCAAGGATCTGGCGCGCCTGTCCAACTGGAAGGTGCCGCACATGCGCCGGCAGCTGGGCACCGTGTTCCAGGACTTCCGCCTGCTGCCGAACAAGACCGTCGCCCAGAACGTGGCCTTCGCCCAGGAGGTCATCGGCAAGCCGCGCGGTGAGATCCGCAAGGCCGTGCCCCAGGTCCTCGACCTCGTCGGTCTCGGCGGCAAGGAGGACCGGATGCCCGGTGAGCTCTCCGGCGGTGAGCAGCAGCGCGTGGCGATCGCCCGGGCGTTCGTCAACCGCCCCATGCTGCTGATCGCGGACGAGCCGACCGGAAACCTCGACCCCCAGACCTCCGTCGGCATCATGAAACTTCTGGACCGGATCAACCGGACCGGGACCACGGTGGTGATGGCGACCCACGACCAGAACATCGTCGACCAGATGCGCAAGCGCGTCATCGAGCTCGAACAGGGCCGGCTCGTACGCGACCAGGCGCGCGGTGTCTACGGCTACCAGCACTGAGCAGGCACTGAGCAGGTAGAGGAAAGGCTGAAACACTCGCCATGCGCGCCCAGTTCGTACTGTCGGAGATCGGTGTCGGTCTCCGCCGCAACCTGACGATGACCTTCGCGGTGATCGTCTCCGTTGCCCTGTCGCTCGCCCTCTTCGGTGGCGCCCTGCTCATGCGTGAACAGGTCAGCACCATGAAGGACTTCTGGTACGACAAGGTCAACGTCTCCCTCTACCTCTGCAACAAGAACGACGCGAGGACGGGCGGGCAGTGCTCGAAGGGTGCCGTCACCGCCGAGCAGCGGGAGCAGATCAAGTCCGACCTCGAGGCCATGGCCATCGTCGAGAAGGTCCACCACGAGACCGCCGACGAGGCCTACAAGCACTACCGCGAGCAGTACAGCGACACCGCCATCGCCACGGTCATCACACCCGACCAGATGCAGGAGTCGTTCCGGGTCAAGCTGAAGGACCCGGAGAAGTACAAGGTGGTGGCGACCGCGTTCGCCGGCCGGGACGGGGTCCAGTCCATCCAGGACCAGCGCAGCATCCTGGAGAACCTCTTCAACATGATGCGCGGCATGAACGTCGCCGCCCTCTTCGTCATGGGGCTGATGCTGGTCATCGCGCTGATGCTGATCGTCAACACCGTGCGGGTGTCGGCGTTCAGCCGGCGGCGTGAGACGGGGATCATGCGGCTCGTCGGCGCGTCCAGCTTCTACATCCAGATGCCGTTCATCATGGAGGCCGCCTTCGCCGGTCTGCTCGGCGGCCTGGTCGCCTGTGTGATGCTGCTGGTCGGCCGGTACTTCCTCATCGACGGTGGGCTGGCGCTCTCCGAGAAGATGCCGCTGGTCAACTTCATCGGCTGGGACGCCGTGATAGCGGTACTGCCGCTCGTCCTCGTGATCGGGCTGCTGATGCCCTCCATGGCCGCTCTCATCGCGTTGCGCAAGTACCTGAAGGTGTGACGAGCGCCCCGGGCGTCGTACGGGTCAACGACCCTGCGGCGCCCTTCGCTTGTCCTAGAGTGGGCGCCATGTTGGGCTCTGGATCACCGAAGGTGCCCCGTGGCCTGCGCCAAGGGGCGGTTCTGGCACTGGTGTTCGCGAGTGCCCTCGCCACCGGTTCCGCGACGGGTCTGATGCCCCGCCCGGAGGTGGAGCCGCCCGAGCAGCGTGTGCGCGCAACCGCCGCCACGGTCGACCGCGACGAGATCGCACGCGCCGCCGCCGAGGCCGTCGCGGACGGCAAGTCCGGCGCCAAGGCCGCGGAGGAGGTCGTCAGCCGCAGCGGGGACCGCTGGGGAGCCGTGTACGACAAGGCCGAGTACGAGGAGTTCGCACGGGCCCTCGACGGCTCCTACACCGGCGTCGGGCTGTGGGCCAGGCGCGGTGCCGACGGCCGGGTCGAGGTCGCCCGCCTGCAGCGCGGCGGTCCCGCCGACCGGGCCGGTGTCCGCGTAGGGGACCAGCTCCGCACGGTCGACGGGGCCCGGATAGACGGGCGGCCGGTGAGCGAGGTCGTCCGGCTGCTGCGCGGTGACGGCGGGACCGCAGGGGCCGGCTCGTCCGTGGTGCTGGGGCTCCAGCGCGGCGACCTCGCCTGGAGCCGGACGGTGCGGCGGGCCCGCCTCGCCACCGAGGCGGTCACCGTCAGGGAGCTTCGGGGCAGGACCGTACTGATCAAGGTCGCGGCCTTCACCAGGGGCGCCGGGGAGCGGGTGCGGCAGGCGGTGGAGTCGGCGCCCGAGGGCGCCGGCGTCCTGCTGGACCTGCGCGGCAACAGCGGCGGTCTGGTCTCCGAGGCCGTCACGGCGGCGTCCGCCTTCCTCGACGGCGGGCTGGTGGCCACCTACGACGTGCGCGGCGAGCAGAAGGCCCTCTACGCCAGTCCCGGCGGGGACACCGGCCGTCCGGTCGTGGCACTGGTGGACGGTGGCACCATGAGCGCGGCCGAGCTGGTCACCGGTGCCCTGAAGGACCGGGGGCGCGCGGTCACCGTCGGGGCGCGTACCTTCGGGAAGGGGTCGGTGCAGATGCCCGAGCAGCTGCCCGACGGGTCCGTCGCGGAGCTCACCGTGGGCCACTACCGCACTCCGGCCGGTCACGACGTGGACGGCCGGGGCATCGCCCCGGACCTGGCCGTCAGCGAGCGGGCCGAGGAGCGGGCGCAGACGGTATTGAGTGGCCTCGGGGCCGGGTCGTAGTGCGAAAATGACCGCACTATGGCTAAGGAAAAAGGGCGCAAGCTGATCGCGCAGAACAAGAAGGCGCGGCACGACTACCACATCCTCGACACCTACGAGTGCGGTCTCGTGCTGATGGGTACCGAGGTGAAGTCGCTGCGCCAGGGGCGGGCCTCGCTTGCGGACGGGTTCGTCCACATCGACGGCCACGAGGCGTGGCTGCACAACGTGCATGTGCCGGAGTACAGCCAGGGCACCTGGACCAACCACAGCGCCCGGCGGAAGCGGAAGCTGCTGCTGCACCGGGCGGAGATCGACAAGCTGGAGTCCAAGTCCCAGGAGACGGGCCACACCATCGTGCCGCTCGCCCTGTACTTCAAGGACGGCAGGGCCAAGGTCGAGATCGCGCTGGCGAAGGGCAAGAAGGAGTATGACAAGCGGCAGACCCTGCGGGAGAAGCAGGACCGACGCGAGGCCGACCGCGCGATGTCGGCGGCGCGGCGGCGCCAGCGGGCCTGAGTCGCACATGTGCGCCGGACCCCGGGCGCCGGGCCCTGTGCCCCCGGCCGGACCAGGCCGCCGAGGCGCCGGCCGGGCGCGGGCGCCGCGCCTCTGCCGGGCCGGGACCGGCCGCACCACCGGCCCCGGGCTGCCGCGCCGCCGGGCCGCAGCACCGGCCGCCGCACCGGGCCGGGCCGGACGCGCGGAATACGCTGGCACGTTCGCGCGTTGGTCGCGTACGATGGCTCATGCCCTTCCCGAGAGGGCGGGCATTGAAAAATCAACATGGGGATGATCGGTTTCGACAGCGGATGTCGAAGCAGGGGAAGCGTGTCGAGGAAGCGGCAATGATCTCGTAAACCATATGTCGCAACCAATAATCGCCAACACCAAGCGCGATTCCTTCGCCCTCGCTGCCTGAGTAGCGACTCGCGAAGTGTCAGCCCGGGGGTGTTCCCGACCCGGATCCTGGCATCAGCTAGGGAACTTTACCTCTAGACCCGGTCACGGGGTGTAGAGGGACAACAAGCAGTGACTGAGCCCGTCGGAGACTTGTTCGCGTGATCTCCGGGGCTGAGAAAATCGCAGCGGACTGCACACGGAGAAGCCCTGGTTCCGCACCGTTGGACGCGGGTTCGATTCCCGCCATCTCCACTCATCCCATGTGAGCAAAGACCCTCTGACCTGCGAGAACTTCGCCAGGACAGGGGGTCTTCCGCATGCCGTGGGGCAGAGCGGGTCAGCCGGGACCGGGCTGGGCTCCGGTGCACCGGCCGTGCCGGGTCGTCAGGACGCCCGGGTCTTCGTGGTGCCCGCCGGCAGCAGCGTCAGCGCCAGTGCCAGAGCGGCGGCCGTCACCGGGATGGCGTAGCCGTGGGCGGCGCCTGCCAGCTCGACCGTCCAGCCGCCCGCCGCCGAACCGGCCGCGATGCCGCCGAGCAGCGCCGTCACGGCCAGGGTCATGCCCTCGTTCAGCCGCCCCTCGGGGGTGAGGCGCTGGACCGCGCCCATCCCGGTCACCATGGCCGGCGCCGTCGCCATCCCGGCGATCAGCAGCGCGCCCGCCAGCGCGGGCAGCGAGCCGGTGCCGGCCGCGGCGAGCAGCGGCAGCGCCATGAGGACCGTCATCGCGGCCAGGCAGGTCCGCAGCCGGGCCGTCCGGTGGACCCGGCCGTACGCGAGGCCCGCCAGACACGAGCCGGCGGCCTGGAGGGCCAGCACCGCACCCGCCGCCGGGCCGTCCACGAAGGCGATCGTGACGACCTCCGTCGAACCGAAGACGGCTCCCGTGGCGAGGAAGACGGCGAGCATCGGGACCATGCCGGGTGTGCGCAGCGGGGAGCCGGGCTTCGCGGCCCGGCCGGACGCCGGCGGCTCGGTGGAGCGCTGGGCTGCGAACAGGAGCACGCCGGTCAGCAGCAGCCCCGCGCCGACCAGGGTCCCCGCCTCCGGGAAGAGCCCCGCGCAGAGCCAGGCGGCGAGCACCGGCCCGAGCATGAAGCACAGTTCGTCGGCGGCCTGCTCGAAGGAGTTCGCGGTGTGCCGGGCGGCCGGGTCGTCCCTCAGCAGATGCGCCCAGCGGGCCCGGGACATCCCGCCCGTGTTGGGGGTCGTGGCGGTCGCGGCGTAGGCGGCGAACAGCGTCCAGTCGGGGGCCCCGTGGTGGACGCACAGCACCAGGGCGAGCTGGCCGAGCACGGCCGCCGCGGCGGCCGGGACGGCGACGCGGGCCTGCCCGTGGCGGTCGACGAGCCGTGCGGTCCAGGGGGCGACGAGGGCCGTGGCGGCCAGGCCGGTCGCCGTGACGGCGCCGGCGAGGGCGTAGGAGCCGCGTTCCCCGGCAATCATGATCACGGCGCTGACGCCGAACATGCCCATCGGCAGCCGGGCGAGGAGGTTCCCGGCGGTGAACGCCCGTGCCCCCGGGACGGCGAACAGTCTGCGGTACGGGCCCGGTGGGCGGGAGCGCCCCGGCTCCGGACTCCGGGCCGCCAGGACCAGGGTCCCTCCGGACGTGGTCATCCGGGGTGAGTGCGCGGAGTCGGCCGTTCGCGGTGAGTGGGCGGACAGGGTGATCCGGGGCGGGGTCCCGGACGTGGTCATCCGGGAGGAGTGCGCGGACGCGGTGGTCCGGGAGGAGTGCGGCTTCGGCATGGATCAAGGCTCGCCGCGCGGCCCCGCGGAGGTCCAACACCTGTTCGGAGCCTATTGACGCACCCCCGTTGTAGGTTCTGGGGGTGCCCCGGGACCTCGAACCACGTCTGCTCCGCGCCTTCCTCGCCGTCGCGGCCGAACTGCACTTCACCCGGGCCGCCGCCCGGCTGTACGTCGCCCAGCAGGCGCTCAGCCGCGACATCCGGCGGCTGGAGCGGGAGCTGGGCTCCGAACTGTTCGTACGCACCACCCGGCAGGTGCGGCTCACCGCCGACGGCGAGCGGCTGCTGCCGTACGCACGGCGGGTGCTGGACGCCCACGAGGCGCTGGCCGCTGCCTTCACCGACACGGAACGGCCGCTGCTCGTCGATGTGGGCGCCCCGGTGGGGACGGCCTACCGGGTGCTCGGCGAGGCCCGCAGGGCCGCCCCCGGCATGGAGTTCGTCGCCCGCTACCTCAGCGGACTCACCGGCGCCGCCGGTGAGATCGCCGCCGGCCGGCTCGACGTCTCCTTCGGCAGGATCGCCGGGATCGACGCGGCGCTGCGCTCGGGGCTGGACCATCAGCCGGTGCGGTGCGAGCGGATGGCCGTACTGCTCGGCGACGGCCATCGGCTCGCGGCGCTCGACGAGGTGCCGCTCGACGCCCTGGCCGGGGAGACCCTCTACACGGGCGCGGGCAACGCGGCCACCGCCGAGTGGACCGACCTCGCCGCCCGGCTCTTCGCCGGCCGCCGCATCCGCATGGCCGCCCCCTTCCCCGAGATAGCCGGGCCGGAGGAGTTCGTGCGGGTGGTGCGCAAGCACGGCTGGTCGGTGCTGGCGAGCACCGAGTTCCTCGCCGTGCCCGGCATGGTCGTCCGGCCGCTCGCCGCCCCCGTGCCGCTGTCGCCGGTCTCGCTGGTCTGGCGGCGCGGGCTGAGCCACCCCGGCCTCGGCGTCCTGAAGTCCGCAGCGGCCGGACTGGCCGTTGCGGAGGGATGGCTGGACCTGCCCAAGGACTGCTGGCTTCCGGACGAGGACCGTGCCGCGATGGCACGGAACACCTGACTCCGCGTCCCGGGCGTACCCGGCGTGCGCTACATTCATGGTCCGGGTGCAACGTGGTAGGGGGCGCTCGGCCCGGGTTGAGGGGGCCCGGTCCGACGGCGGGCGTCCGGTTCCGCTGGCGCTCCCGCCTCTCCGTTCAGTGGGGGAAGAGCGTACAGCAGTGGAAAACAGGCGAGAGAAGTCCCGAATAGGGCACACGCATGACCCCAACGAGGTCACGATGCAGATCGACAGCGTGGAGTTCAGAAAGCTCCAGGCCGGCGGGAAGCCCTCGGAGGAACCTCCCCAGGAAGACGCCGACGGGCCGGTGTTCGTCGACGAGAGCGGCCGCCGCAGCAAGAAGTTCCGCCGGATCGGCTGGGTGCTCGCGCTCGCCTGCGCGGGCTACGCCGTAACCCTCGTGGTCGCCCTCATCGGCGGCAACTCCAACGCCCCGTCCCTGCTCATACCCGGCCAGACGGAGGACAAGGCGGACACCGCCGAGGAGACGCCCGGGCCCTCGGAGACCCCGACCGCCCCCGCCGGCACCGAGGTCGAGGTCGTCGCCGGCGTCCCCTCCCCTTCCGGCAGCACCGCCGCCGTGCGGCGGGAGCCCACCGTGTCCGTCGGTGAACCGGCCGACGACCGCAGCAGCAGTCCGGCCGGTGACTCCGCCACCGGTACGGCCACCCCCGCAGCCGGTGGCGGCGACGGCGCCACGACCGCCCCCGAAGCGACCGAGTCCACGGATCCGGGCGGCACCGGAGACAACGGCGGCACGGCCGGCGGGGAGCAGACGGCGGACCCGACCGATCCCGTACCGACCGAGACCTCTACGGAGGAACCGCCCGGCGAACCCGCCGCGCAGGGCGGGCAACTGGCCGGGGAAGGTGCCCGCTAAATGACCGCCTCCGGCAGAAGGGCCGACCGACGCCGCCGGAGCGCCAGGAGGTCCGCCGTGCGGCGCAGGCTGCCCATGCGCTACCTGCTGCCCTCGCTCCTCCTCGTCGCGCTCCTCGCGATGCTCATGCTGCGCGGCTATGTGCACAGCGAGATCCTCGCCGACCACCGTGTGCGCCCCCCGGTCTCCAACGGCCAGGTGCCCCCGCAGATCCTCGACGGCGGTCCGGTCATCGACGCCCGCGCCCCGGGCGAGCCCAAGGCACTCAGCGTCCCGGACAGGAACCTGGTGCTGACCTTCGACGACGGCCCCGACCCGGTGTGGACGCCGAAGGTCCTCGACAGGCTGAAGGAGTACGACGCCCACGCCGTGTTCTTCGTGACCGGCACCATGGCCTCCCGCCACCCGGACCTGGTGCGGCGGATGGTCGAGGAAGGCCACGAGATCGGCCTGCACACCTTCAACCACCCCGATCTGGCGCTCCAGACGCAGAGCCGGATCGACTGGGAGCTCTCGCAGAACCAGCTGGCGCTCGCGGGCGCCGCGGGCATCCGCACCTCGCTGTTCCGGCCGCCCTACTCGTCGTTCTCCGCCGCCCTCGACGACAAGTCCTGGCCGGTCACCGAGTACATCGGCAGCCGCGGTTACATCACCGCCTTCAACGACACCGACAGCGAGGACTGGAAGCGCCCGGGCGTCGAGGCGATCATCGAGCGCGCCACCCCGAAGGGCACCAAGGGCTCCATCGTGCTGATGCACGACTCCGGTGGCGACCGCTCCCAGACCGTGGCCGCCCTCGACCGCTTCCTGCCCGATATGAAGGACCGCGGCTACCGGTTCGCCAACCTCACCGAGGCCCTCGGCGCCCCCAGCGCCCACACCCCCGTCACCGGAGCGGACCTGTGGAAGGGCAAGGCCTGGGTCGGCGCCGTCACCGTCTCCGAGAAGACCACGTCGGCGCTGACCGTCGGGCTCGCCGCGATCGGCGTCCTGGTGTTCTTCCGCTTCGGCCTGATGCTGCTGCTCTCCTTCGGCCACGCCCGCAAGGTGCGCCGCCGCCGCTTCCGCTGGGGCCCGGCCGTCACGGAACCCGTGACGGTGCTGGTGCCCGCGTACAACGAGAAGGAGTGCATCGAGAACACGGTGCGCTCGCTGATGGAGAGCGACCACCCGATCGAGGTCATCGTCATCGACGACGGCTCCTCGGACGGCACCGCCGACATCGTCGACGACCTGTGGCTGCCCAACGTCCGGGTCGTCCGGCAGGTCAACGCGGGAAAGCCGGAAGCCCTGAACAACGGCATCCGCAACGCCCGCCACGACATCATCGTGATGATGGACGGGGACACGGTCTTCGAACCGTCCACCGTCCGCGAACTGGTGCAGCCCTTCGGCGATCCGCGCGTCGGCGCGGTCGCCGGCAACGCCAAGGTCGGCAACCGGGACAGCCTGATCGGGGCCTGGCAGCACATCGAGTACGTGATGGGCTTCAACCTCGACCGCCGCATGTACGACGTGCTGCGGTGCATGCCCACGATCCCCGGCGCGGTCGGCGCCTTCCGCCGCGAGGCCCTGGAGCGGGTCGGCGGCATGAGCGACGACACCCTCGCCGAGGACACCGACATCACCATGGCCATCCACCGCGACGGCTGGCGCGTGGTGTACGCCGAGCGCGCCAGGGCGTGGACGGAGGCCCCGGAGTCCGTTCAGCAGCTGTGGTCCCAGCGCTACCGCTGGTCGTACGGCACGATGCAGGCGATCTGGAAGCACCGCCGCGCCGTGATCGACAGCGGTCCCTCCGGCCGCTTCGGCCGGGTCGGCCTCCCGCTCGTCTCGCTCTTCATGGTGCTGTTCCCGCTGCTCGCGCCGCTCATCGACGTGTTCCTGCTCTACGGAATCGTCTTCGGCCCCACCCAGAAGACGATCGCCGCGTGGTTCGGCGTCCTCGCCATCCAGGCCGTCTGCGCCGCCTACGCGTTCCGGCTCGACAAGGAACGCATGGTGCACCTGATCTCCCTGCCGCTCCAGCAGCTCCTGTACCGGCAGCTCATGTACGTCGTGCTGCTCCAGTCCTGGATCACCGCCCTCACCGGCGGCCGGCTCCGCTGGCAGAAGCTGCGGCGCACGGGCGTGGTGGAGGCACCGGGTTCGATACCGACGCAGCGCCAGGGCAGCGACGAGCGGAGGCCCGTCGGATGACCTCGCCCTCGCCCTCGCTCGACACCGGCGGCGCCCCCGGGACCGGGGCCCGGCACCGTGCCGGGGCGACCGCCCCGGCGGTCCCTCCGGCCGTCGCCACCGCTCCGAAGCGGCCCGGCCGGGACCGCTATCTGGACCTGCTGCGCTCCATCGCCCTGGTTCGCGTGATCGTCTACCACATCTTCGGCTGGGCGTGGCTGACGCTGCTCTTCCCGTCGATGGGCGTGATGTTCGCGCTGGCCGGCTCGCTGATGGCCCGTTCGCTGGCGCGGCCCGCATGGGGCGTCATCCGCGGGCGGGTCCGGCGGCTGCTCCCGCCGATGTGGGCGTTCTCGGCCTTCGTCCTCCCCGTGATCTTCTCCTTCGGCTGGAAGCCGGTGCAGGAGGAGGGCATCTGGTGGTTCGTCAAGCTGGCCTGGTACATCGTCCCGGTCGGCGCACCGCCGTACCCCTGGCACAGCGGTGACGCCTCGGGGCTGCTCGGCGACACCTGGGCGGTCCAGGCGGCGGGACCGCTGTGGTACATCCGCGCCTATCTGTGGTTCGTGATCGCCTCGCCGCTTCTGCTGTGGGCCTTCCGCAGGGTGCCGTGGGTGACCTTGTCCGCCCCGCTCGCGCTCACCGCCGTCGTCGGCTCCGGGCTGTTCAAGATCCCGGGCGAGACGGGCAACGCCATCACCGACTTCGCCACCTACGGCTCCTGCTGGGTGCTCGGCTTCGCCCATCAGGAGGGCATGTTCGACAGACTCCCGCGGTACGTCTTCGTGTCCGTGTCATCGATGATCATGGCCTTCGGCCTGTGGTGGGCGTCATGGCACCTGGGCCCCGACGGCTGGGACCTGAACGACATCCCGCTCGCCCAGGCCACCTGGTCGTTCGGCTTCTGCGTGATCCTGCTCGCCTACTCCCCGTCCTGGCAGCGGCTGCCGGGGAGGCTCGCGCACCTCGACAGCCTCGTCACCCTGTCCAACAACCGGGCCGTCACGATCTACCTCTGGCACAACCTGCTGATCATGGCCACGATCCCGGTCATCGACCTGCTCTGGCGGATCCCCGGACTCTGGCCGACGTACGCGGTCTACCTGGAGCGCGCGTACCCCGTCCTCATGCTGATCGTCGTCTTCCCGCTGATCGGGCTGACGATCATGGCCGTCGGCTGGCTGGAGGACATCGCCGCCAAGCGCCGGCCCCGGCTCTGGCCGAACGGCGGCACGCGCCGGAAGGCGGCACGCGGCGGGGCGGCGCCCGGCGGTGCCGCACGGGCCGCAAAGGCGCCCGGTGCGCCGCCGCCCGGGGGGACGGGGCCCGGCCGGGCACCCTCACACCGCGACTGAGCAGCGGGTGAGGGCAAGGTTCCACCCCGGTCATCTCACGCCACGAAGCCGAAACCGGCGCTGCCTACCGTCGGATCCACGACCCGGAGCAGCAGTGGAGGCACGCCATGGCCGGCAGGTGGATCGAGCGGTGGGACCCGGAGGACGAGACCTTCTGGAAGGAGGAGGGCGAGCGGATCGCCCGGCGGAACCTCTTCTTCTCCGTCCTGTCCGAGCACATCGGCTTCTCCGTCTGGTCGCTGTGGTCCGTGATGGTCCTGTTCATGGGGCCCGAGTACGGGGTCGACCCCGCCGGCAAGTTCTTCCTCATCGCGACCGCGACCCTGGTCGGGGCGCTGATCAGGGTGCCGTACACCTTCGCCGTCGCCCGCTTCGGCGGCCGGAACTGGACGGTCTTCAGCGCGCTGGCGCTGCTGCTGCCGACCGGGGCCGCGTTCGCGGTCATGGAACCGGGTACGTCGTACGGGACGTTCCTCGCGGTGGCCGCCCTGACCGGCGTCGGAGGCGGCAACTTCGCCTCCTCGATGACCAACGTCAACTCCTTCTTCCCGCTGCGGAAGAAGGGCTGGGCACTCGGACTGAACGCGGGCGGCGGCAACATCGGCGTCCCCGTGGTGCAGCTCGTCGGGCTGCTGGTCATCGGCCTTGCGGGGGCGGCCCAGCCCAGGATCGTGCTCGGCGTCTACATCCCGCTGATCGTGCTCTCCGCGCTGTGCGCGGCGCTGTTCATGGACAACCTCGCCCCCGTGCGGAACGACACCGGAGCCGCGAAGGAGGCGGCAGGCGACCCGCACACCTGGATCATGTCCTTCCTCTACATCGGGACGTTCGGCTCCTTCATCGGCTACAGCTTCGCCTTCGGCCTCGTACTCCAGACCCAGTTCGGGCGCACCCCGCTGCAGGCCGCGTCGCTCACCTTCGTCGGCCCGCTGCTCGGCTCCCTCGTCCGGCCCCTCGGCGGATCGCTCGCGGACCGCCTCGGCGGGGCCAGGATCACGCTGTGGACCTTCGCCGCGATGGCCGCGGCCACCGTCGCCGTCGTCCTCGCCTCCGTGTCCGGGTCGCTGCCGATGTTCCTGGCCGCCTTCATCGCCCTGTTCATCCTCACCGGGCTCGGCAACGGCTCCACGTACAAGATGATCCCCGGCATCTTCCGGGCCAAGGCGCTGGCCGGGGGCATGACGGGCGAGGCGGCCGAGGCGTACGGACGCCGGCTGTCCGGGGCGTCGATGGGGCTCATCGGCGCGGTGGGCGCGCTCGGCGGGCTCGCCATCAACCTGGCCTTCCGGCAGTCGTTCCTGGCCGCCGGGACGGGGACGGGGGCCTTCGTCGCCTTCCTCGTCTGCTACGGGGTGTGCTGCGCGGTCACCTGGGCGGTATACCTCCGCAAGCCCGCCCGCACCGTCGCCCCGGCCGCCACGACCGAGACGAAGCCGCAGTTCGGCTACGCCGAGGTGTGAGCGGCAGTGCCTCGTAACCACGGGGAAACGCGGCCGATCCGGGCCTGTCACGCACCTTTGCCAGGCTCGGCCGGCATGTACCAGGAACAGCACGGAGATTCCGCGGCCGCCCCGCTCGCGGGCTTCACGGTCGGAGTCACCGCGGCCCGGCGCGCGGACGAGCTCGGCGCGCTGCTGCGACGCCGCGGGGCGACGGTGTTCCACGCGCCCGCCCTGCGGATCGTTCCCCTCGCGGACGACGGCCGGCTGCTCGCCGCCACCAGGGAACTCATCGACGACGCACCCGAGGTGGTGGTCGCCACCACCGCCATCGGATTCCGGGGCTGGGTGGAGGCGGCCGACGGCTGGGGCTTCGGCGAGCAGCTGCTCTCCTGCCTGAGCGGAGTCGAACTCCTCGCCCGGGGGCCGAAGGTGAAGGGCGCGATCCGGGCGGTCGGCCTCACGGAGACGTGGTCGCCCACGTCCGAGTCGATGGCCGAGGTACTGGACCGGCTCCTCGCCGAGGGCGTCGCCGACCGCCGGGTGGCGCTGCAGCTCCACGGCGAGCCGCTGCCCGGGTTCGCGGAGGCGCTGCGGGCCGCGGGCGCCGAGGTCGTCGCCGTCCCCGTCTACCGGTGGATGCCGCCGGAGGATCTCGCCCCGCTGGACCGCCTGCTCGACGCGGCGGCGGGGCGGTCCTTGAACGCGCTGACGTTCACCAGCGCCCCGGCAGCGGCGTCGCTCTGCTCCCGTGCCGAAGACCGCGGGATGCTTCCGGAGCTGCTGGACGCACTCGCCCACGACGTGCTCCCGGCCTGTGTGGGACCGGTCACGGCCCTCGCCCTCCAGGCGCACGGCCTGGACACGGTGCAGCCCGACCGGTTCCGGCTGGGTCCGCTCGTCCAGCTGCTCTGCGTCGAACTGCCCGCCCGGGCACGGACCTTGCCGGTGGGCGGCCACCGGGTCGAGATCCGCGGCCACGCCGTCCTCGTCGACGGCACCGTCCGCCCAGTGCCGCCGGCCGGGATGTCGCTGCTCAACGCCCTGGCCCGGCGCCCGGGTTGGGTGGTCTCCCGCGCCGACCTGCTGCGTGCGCTGCCCGGCGCCGGGCGGGACGAGCATGCGGTGGAGACGGCCATGGCCCGTCTGCGCGCCGCACTCGGCGTCCCCCACCTCGTCCAGACCGTGGTGAAGCGGGGCTACCGCCTCGCCGTCGACCCGGCGGCCGACACCGCGTACGCGGACACCTGACGGGGCGCGGGCGCGCGGGTGCCGGTCCGGCGCAGGGCCGCGGGCGCGTGCCCGGAGGGCCGGGTCCCGGCGGGGCGGTATCCGAAGAGCCGCGCCCCGAGGCCCCGCACGCGGGACCGTGCCCGGGGGACCGTGTGTGAGCGGACCCGCCGGACCGCGCCCGGGTAACCGCGCCCGGCCGGACCGCGCCCGGGTAACCGCGCCCGGGGGAGTGCGCCCGGGGGGTTCACGGGGCGCGCCGGCCCGGGCACTCTGAATCCATGGGCATCGGCTCGAACGGCGGGCGGTTCGACTCCGGGCGCGTCTGCCTGGATCTCGTGGCGGCGCGGCCGGAGGGCCCCGAAGGGCTCGGCAGATGGCTCCTGGCGGCCGGTCTGGTGCCGCCGGGCACACCGCTGGGCGCGGTGACCGCCCGCTGGGTAGTGCCGTTCCGTGAACTCCGTGCCTGTGTGGGGGCTCTGGTGGACGCCCAGATCGACCGCCGTACGGGCGTGCCCGCACCGGGGCGGGGTGTGCCCGCACCGGAGCGCCATGGTGCTCCGGACGGCGCTCTGGCACGGCTCAACGCCTTCGCCGCCGCCGCCCCGCCCGCCGTGACCGCCGTGCGCGACGGCGACGGCGAACTCGTCCGGGGCCCGATCGCGCGCCCCGAGTGCGCCGCGCTGCTCGCCGCCGTCGCGCGCGACGCCGTGGACCTGCTCACCGACCCGGTGGCCCGCGCCCGGCTCCGTCGCTGCGAGGGCGAGGGCTGCCACCGTGTGTATCTGGACACATCCCGGGGACGGCGGCGCCGCTGGTGCTCGAGCGAGGTGTGCGGCAACCGGGAGCGGGTTGCCCGGCACCGGCGTCGTGCGGCCCTCCCGCAGACCTGAACTCCCGTCACTTTCGGCTGTTATCGGCCGGAATGCGGGCTGGGTCGAGGCCGTTCGCGGTACCCCGCCGAAGAATTCCGGAAGTTTTTCCTGCTCGCGTTGAGCGGCCGGCCGGACTCCTCCGTAGTGATGGAGGACAGAGAAGCAGTCAGACATCAAACGGGGTCTCGACCGGGAGGTTCAGGTGCGCAAGGATGCCGCCGTGGCCGATGACCGTTCAGGTAGGGCCCGGCATCGCGCCGACTCGTCGCGCACCAGCACATCCGTCCCTGACGAGGAGCTGATGCGCGTGCTGTATCAGGAGCACGCCGGACCCCTCCTCGCCTATGTGCTCCGCCTCGTGGCCGGCGACCGCCAGCGTGCCGAGGACGTGGTACAGGAAACGCTCATCCGTGCCTGGAAGAATGCCGGTCAGCTCAATCGGGCCACCGGCTCTGTCCGACCCTGGCTGGTGACGGTCGCACGGCGTATCGTCATCGACGGTCACCGCAGCCGGCAGGCCCGGCCGCAGGAGGTCGACCCGTCGCCGCTGGAGGTCATGCCCGCGGAGGACGAGATCGACAAGGCGTTGTGGCTGATGACGCTATCCGATGCGCTCGATGATTTGACCCCTGCTCACAGGGAAGTACTCGTCGAGACGTATTTCAAAGGGCGTACGGTCAATGAGGCGGCCGAGAAGCTCGGCATACCCAGCGGGACCGTGCGGTCCCGGGTGTTCTACGCACTGCGTTCCATGAAGCTCGCACTGGAGGAGAGGGGGGTCACGGCATGAACAGGCAGGACCAGTCCGGGCAGTTCGGACAGTCCGAAGAGGGGTCGGTCCACGAGACGGCCGGGGCGTATGTCCTCGGCATCCTCGACGAAGCTGAAGCCACCGCGTTCGAGGCGCATCTGGCCGGCTGCGACATCTGCGCCGCCCACCTCGAGGAGTTCGCGGGCATGGAGCCGATGCTGGCGATGCTCGCCGACGCCCCGGTGCGGCCGGGTGTGCCCCGGCAACCGGCTGCGCTGCCCTTCGACAGCAAGATCATGCAGCCTCCGGAGCGCGCCGCGGCCGTGGTGCCGACCGCGCCGAGTCCGCAACTGCTGGACCGGCTCGTGGACGAGGTCGCGGTGAAGCGCTCCCGGAAGCGCCGCCGCAGCCTGTACATGATCGCGGCGTCGGTCGTGCTCATCCTGGGCGGACCCGCCGTCGCGGTGGTCGTCACCCAGGACGACGCCACGGCGGGCAGCACCGGGGCGCCCCGGACGACCAGCGCCGCGGAGGACGTGTTCTTCGACGACCTGGCGGAGAAGATCGAGGCGACGAACGCGGCCACCGGGGTGTCCGCCACCGTCGGCCTGGAGGAGAAGGGCTGGGGCATCCACGCGGTCCTGGAACTCAAGAACGTCAAGGGCCCGCTGAAGTGCAGCCTGGTCGCCGTCCCCAAGAGCGGCGAGGAGGAGGTCATGACCTCCTGGTCCGTCCCGGAGCGCGGGTACGGCATCGCGGACAGCACGGACGAGGAGGCCAGGAAACCGCTGTACATCCACGGCGGCGCCGCCATGGAGCGCAACGAGATCGACCACTTCGAGGTGCGTACCCTCGACGGGCAGGTCCTGGTGGAGGTCGACGGCTGAGCCGACGACACCCGGAGCACGGCAGCGGACCTCCCGCCTGACATCACGGCCCCCTTCGCGTACGGTTGACGGCTGCCCAGTGCACGTCAGAAGGGGGCCACGGTGGCCGCGCAGGAAGCCGCTGTCGACTCGGTCCGGGACCGCGAGATCCTTGTCGAACAGGACCATCTGGACCAGGTGTACCGCCGACTCGAGGAGAAGATCCACGAGGCTGAGTTCCTCATGGACGACGCCGCCAAACGCGGCCAGGTCGGCACGCCCGGCGCGCTCGCCGAGCGGGACGCCCAGGTGTTCCGCGCCGGGATCCACCTCAACCGGCTCAACAGCGAGTTCGAGGACTTCCTCTTCGGCCGCATCGACCTGCTGCGCGGCAAGGACGGCAAGCGGGGGCCCGACGGGGCGTACACCTCGGTGGAGCCCGCCGAGGACGCCGTGCGGTCGGACGGGGCGGGGCAGCACGCCGACATCGCCGAGACGCTGCACATCGGCCGGATCGGCGTGCTCGACTCCGACTACGCGCCCCTGGTCGTCGACTGGCGTGCGCCCGCCGCCGCGCCCTTCTACCGCTCCACGCCGGTCGACCCCGGCCGGGTGGTGCGCCGCCGGGTCATCCGCTCCAAGGGCCGCCGGGTCCTCGGCGTCGAGGACGACCTGATGCGCCCCGAGCTGACCGCCCGCCTCGACGGCGCCGAACTGGCCGTCATCGGCGACGGCGCCCTGATGGCCGCGCTCGGCCAGGCCCGTACCCACACCATGCGGGACATCGTGTCCTCCATCCAGGCCGAGCAGGACCTGGTGATCAGGGCACCCGCGGCCTCGGTCACGGAGGTCTCCGGCGGCCCCGGCACCGGGAAGACGGCCGTCGCACTGCACCGGGCCGCGTATCTGCTCTACCAGGACCGGCGCCGGTACGCCGGCGGAATCCTCGTCGTCTCCCCGACCCCGCTGCTCGTCGCCTACACCGAGGGCGTCCTGCCCTCGCTGGGCGAGGAGGGGCAGGTCGCGATCCGGGCGGTGGGCTCCCTGGTCGACGGCACCGAGGCCACGGTGTACGACGATCCGGCGGTCGCCCGCGTCAAGGGCTCTCTGCGGATGGCGAAGGTGCTGCGCAGGGCGGCCCGGGGCGCCCTGGAAGCGGGCGGCCCCCCCGACCGGCTGCGGGTCGTCGCCTTCGGCCGCCGGCTGGAGCTGGAGGCCGAGGAACTCCGGCGCATCCGCCACAGCGTCCTCGGCGGCACCGCGCCCGTCAACCTGCTGCGGCCGCGCGCCCGCAGACTGCTCCTGGACGCCCTGTACGCCAAGTCGGGGGCGGCCGGACGGCACAGCGATCCGGAACTCGCCGCCGAGCTGCGGTCGTCCTTCGACGCCGATGTCAGTTCTGAGGACTCGTTCGCCGGCTTCCTGCACGCGTGGTGGCCCGAGCTGACACCACGTGGGGTGCTCGCCGCGATGGCCGACGAGCGGCGGCTGGGCCGCTGGTCGCGCCGCGTCCTGAACCCCGGCGAGGTGCGCAGGGTCGCCCGCAGTCTCAGACGCGACGGCCTGTCCGTGCACGATGTGGCGGTCCTCGACGAGTTGCAGGCGATCCTCGGCGCCGCCGCCCGCCCGAAGCGCAAGCGCGAGGTGGACCCGCTGGACCAGCTCACCGGGCTGGAGGAGCTGATGCCGCAGCGCGAGGAGTCCCCGCGCGAGCGCGCCGAGCGGCTCGCCGCGGAGCGCACCGAGTACGCCCATGTCATCGTCGACGAGGCCCAGGACCTCACGCCCATGCAGTGGCGGATGGTCGGCCGCCGCGGACGGCACGCCACCTGGACGATCGTGGGCGACCCCGCCCAGTCGTCCTGGTCGGACCCCGACGAGGCCGCCGAGGCACGCGACGAGGCCCTCGGCAGCCGTCCGCGCCGCCGCTTCGAGCTCACCGTGAACTACCGCAACCCCTCCGAGGTGGCCGAGCTCGCCGCCGGGGTGCTGGCGCTGGCCATGCCGGGGATGGTGGCACCCCGGGCCGTCCGTTCGACGGGTCTGCGGCCCCGGTTCGCGGTGGCCGGGGACGACCTGGAGCGGACGGTGCGGCAGGAGACCCGGCGCCTGCTGGACGAGGTCGGCGGCACCGTCGGCGTCGTCGTCGCGATGGACCGGCGCGGGGAGGCCGCCCGCTGGCTCGACGGGCTCGGCGGCCGTGCGGTCGCCCTCGGCTCGCTTGAGGCGAAGGGACTGGAGTACGACGCGACGGTGGTGGTGTCCCCCGCGGAGATCGCCGACGAGTCGCCGGCCGGTCTGCGGGTGCTGTACGTGGCGCTGACCCGCGCCACCCAGCGGCTCACGGTGGTCTCGGGCCGGCGCGACGAGCCCGACGCGGACGGGGTACCGGACCTGCTCAGGGGTGACGGGGTACCGGACCTGCTCAGGGGTGACGGGGTACCGGACCTGCTCAGGGGTGACGGGGTACCGGACCTGCCCGGTGGTGACGGGGTACCGGACCTGCCCGGTGGTGACGGAGTACCGGACCTGCCCGGGGCGGATGGGTTCCGGACCTGCTGAGGGTCGCGGACCCCCCGAGGGGGAAGGGACTCCGGTCCTGCTCAGGGCCGGCGGGCGCCGGACCTGCCGCGGGGGCCGAGGCGGCGGGCGGGCCGGGCCGGGCGGAGCGGGGCGTGGGGGCGGGGTGGGGAGGGCAGCCGGCAGAGGCGGTGCGCAGCCGGAAGGGCCGACTCGCCAAGGGGGAATCACCTTCCGGGACTGTTTGTTAGCCTGTGTACGGCACCGGCCCGATCCAAGCCCCCGGGCCCAACCTTCGTCCCTTCGAGGGACCACTTGCCGCGAGGCGAGCATGGCGGGTCGGTGTCACAGCGCGTGCGGAGGAGGTCCGCTTCACCACGGTGAGGCGGACCTCTTCGTCTGCCCGTTCCTCTGCTCATCCATGATTTCTCGTATGGTGGAAAGTATTTTCCGAGGTCAAAACGCACAGTATTACCTGCTACTGGCAGGTAGGTGCGACCATCGGATGGCCCCGCCCCGGTCCTCACCGGGCGGTGCGGCAACGAAGCTAGGGAAAGCAGAGGAACTCGGCCATGGCAACGGCGCCCAGCGTCTCGTACTCGATGACGGTCCGGCTGGAGGTGCCCGCGAGCGGAACCGCAGTCTCGCAGCTCACCACGGCGGTGGAGTCCTCCGGCGGCTCGGTCTCCGGTCTCGACGTCACGGCGTCCGGACATGAGAAGCTCCGGATCGACGTCACCATCGCGGCGACGTCCACCACGCACGCCGACGAGATCGTCGAGAAGCTGCGCACCATCGAGGGCGTCACCCTCGGCAAGGTGTCCGACCGGACCTTCCTCATGCACCTCGGCGGCAAGATCGAGATGCAGTCCAAGCACCCCATCCGCAACCGCGACGACCTCTCGATGGTCTACACCCCCGGTGTGGCGCGGGTCTGCATGGCGATCGCCGAGAACCCCGAGGACGCCCGCCGTCTCACCATCAAGCGCAACTCCGTCGCGGTCGTGACGGACGGCTCCGCGGTACTCGGCCTCGGCAACATCGGCCCGAAGGCCGCCCTGCCCGTCATGGAGGGCAAGGCTGCGCTGTTCAAGCGCTTCGCCGGCATCGACGCCTGGCCGATCTGCCTGGACACCCAGGACACCGACGCCATCGTCGAGATCGTCAGGGCCATCGCCCCCGGTTTCGCGGGTATCAACCTGGAGGACATCTCCGCCCCCCGCTGCTTCGAGATCGAGGCACGGCTGCGCGAGGCACTCGACATCCCCGTCTTCCACGACGACCAGCACGGCACCGCGATCGTCGTGCTCGCCGCGCTCACCAACGCACTGCGGGTGGTGGGCAAGGAGGTCGGGGATGTCCGGGTCGTCATGTCCGGCGCCGGCGCGGCCGGTACCGCCATCCTGAAACTCCTCATCGCCGCGGGCGTCAAGCACGCCGTCGTCGCCGACATCCACGGCGTCGTCCACGCCGGCCGCGAGGACCTCGTGGACGCCGTACCCGGATCGGCCCTGCGGTGGATCGCCGACAACACCAATCCCGAAGGCGTCACCGGCACACTGAGGGAGGCCGTGCGCGGCGCCGATGTGTTCATCGGGGTCTCCGCCCCGAACGTGCTCGGCCCCAAAGACGTCGCCGCGATGGCGGACGACGCGATCGTCTTCGCGCTGGCGAACCCCGACCCCGAGGTCGACCCGGCGATCGCCCGGCAGACCGCGGCCGTTGTGGCCACCGGCCGCAGCGACTTCCCGAACCAGATCAACAACGTGCTGGTCTTCCCCGGTGTCTTCCGCGGCCTCCTCGACGCGCAGTCGCGCACGGTCAACACGGAGATGATGCTGGCCGCGGCCACGGCGCTGGCGGACGTCGTCACCGAGGACGAGCTCAATCCGAACTACATCATCCCGTCCGTCTTCAACGACAAGGTCGCGGGCGCGGTCGCCGGGGCCGTCCGGGACGCGGCGCGGGCGGCGGGTGCGGTGGTGTCGGGCGCGGGCGAGGTCTGAGCCCGGCGGGTCGCGGGCGCGGTGTGGGCCGGGCATGGTGCGAGACCGGCGCGTCGCGGTTCGCGGGCCCGGAAGACCGCCCGTAGGGTGGCGGACCATGAGCCCGCGAAGGGCCGCGCGACCTCGGAGGACCCACCTCCGGCGGGCTTCCTCCGGCCGTTTCGGCTTCACGGAGTCCGCAGGGAGTCGACGGAACGTCACCGGAACAAGCCAGTGGCGCTTTTCGTGTGACTCCGGAGGGTGCCGGATTGGCTTTCCCGCCGCTGGTGGGGGCAGGATGCTCAATTGGGCGCGAGGGTCTGACAGCAGACCCGGGTCCGGGGAACTGTCCGAGGGCCCTGGCAGCATCGGCTTCGATCTCACGCCTCACAGGCAAGAAGAACACGGGAGTAAGAACATGAACCGCAGTGAGCTGGTGGCCGCGCTGGCCGACCGTGCCGAGGTGACCCGCAAGGACGCCGACGCTGTGCTGGCCGCCTTCGCCGAGGTCGTCGGCGAGATCGTCGCCAAGGGCGACGAGAAGGTCACCATCCCCGGTTTCCTGACCTTCGAGCGCACCCACCGTGCCGCTCGCACCGCCCGCAACCCGCAGACCGGCGACCCGATCCAGATCCCGGCCGGCTTCAGCGTGAAGGTCTCCGCGGGCTCCAAGCTCAAGGAAGCCGCGAAGGGCAAGTAGGCCCGGGAGGCGAGGGCGGCCACTTCCCTTCGGGGGTGGCCGCCCTCGTGCCGTCCCGGGGGGTGGAGGCCCGGCTCCGGTCTGCCGCGTCCGGACGCCGGCGGTCCGTGCTCCGGCGCACGGCGTCGGGGAGCTGACGTGGCCGCCGGACCCTCGGGCGGTCCGGCTCTCCGGGGCCCGGCCACCCCGTCCCGCCGGGCGTCCGCCCGGCCGCCCCGCGACCACCGGCGCTCGGCGCCCCTCCACCGCGCCCCGGCGCTGCCCCTCCACCGCCCCGGCGCCGGGCCGGCGACGCCCTGACGCCGCCCCGTGTCGGCCCGACGTCAGGCCGCTGCCGGTCCGGCGCACTCCGCTGGCGGGGCTCCCGGGTGTTCCCGTGCACCTTGTTGCCCGTGCACCGTGCGCCCGGTCCACCCGTGTGCCCCGTGTGCTCACGCGCCCCATGGGCTCTTTGCACCCGTGACCCGTTGTCAGGTCCCCGGGGGGCCGGCGGCCACGGCCGGATGACCGCGGCCGGACGACCATGTGCAGAGGCTGCGGTCAGACGACCGCGCCGCGTGGCAGCTCCACCTTGGCGCCGAGCTCCACGAGCTTCTCCATGAAGTTCTCGTAGCCGCGGTTGATCAGGTCGATCCCGTGCACCCGGGACGTCCCCTGCGCCGCCAGAGCCGCGATCAGATACGAGAAGCCGCCGCGCAGGTCGGGGATCACCAGATCCGCGCCCTGGAGCTTCGTCGGCCCGGACACGACGGCCGAGTGCAGGAAGTTGCGCTGGCCGAAGCGGCAGTCGGAGCCGCCGAGGCACTCCCGGTACAGCTGGATGTGGGCACCCATCTGGTTGAGTGCCGAGGTGAAGCCCAGCCGCGACTCGTACACCGTCTCGTGCACGATCGACAGGCCGGCCGCCTGCGTCAGCGCCACCACCAAGGGCTGCTGCCAGTCCGTCTGGAAGCCGGGGTGCACGTCCGTCTCCAGGGCGATCGCGTTGAGGGAGCCGCCAGGGTGCCAGAAGCGGATGCCCTCGTCGTCGATCTGGAAGGCGCCACCGACCTTGCGGTAGGTGTTCAGGAAGGTCATCATCGACCGCTGCTGCGCGCCGCGCACGTAGATGTTGCCCTCGGTCGCCAGCGCCGCCGATGCCCAGGAAGCCGCCTCCAGACGGTCCGGCAGCGCCCGGTGGGTGTAGCCGCCGAGGCGGTCGACGCCGGTGATCCGGATGGTCCGGTCGGTGTCCATGGAAATGATCGCGCCCATCTTCTGCAGGACGCAGATGAGGTCCTCGATCTCGGGCTCGACCGCCGCGTTCGACAGCTCGGTGACGCCCTCGGCCAGCACGGCCGTCAGCAGCACCTGCTCGGTGGAGCCGACCGACGGGTACGGCAGCCGGATCCTGCATCCGCGAAGCCGCTGCGGGGCCTCCAGGTACTGTCCGTCCGCCCGCTTCTCGATCTTCGCGCCGAACTGCCGCAGCACGTCGAAGTGGAAGTCGATGGGCCGGCCGCCGATGTCGCAGCCGCCCAGGCCCGGGATGAAGGCGTGCCCGAGCCGGTGCAGCAGCGGGCCGCAGAACAGGATCGGGATGCGCGAGGAACCGGCGTGGGCGTCGATGTCCGCGACGTTCGCGCTCTCGACATACGTCGGGTCGAGCACCAGTTCACCTGGCTCCTCGCCCGGCCGCACCGTCACACCGTGCAGCTGCAGCAGCCCTCTCACCACCCGCACGTCGCGGATGTCGGGCACATTGCGCAGCCTGCTCGGCTCGCTGCCGAGCAGCGCGGCGACCATGGCCTTCGGCACCAGGTTCTTGGCGCCGCGGACGCGGATCTCGCCCTCCAGCGGGGTTCCGCCGTGGACAAGCAGTACATCGTCTGTGCCGGTCATGAATCTCGCGTTCCGGAGGGTCCCCCCAGGGAGCCCCGGGGAGGAGGTCGGGCAGGGCCAGAGAAAAGGTTAAGGCCCTCCTACCCCCGTCCCGTAGGGCCAAGGGCACCCCTCGGGTGTAATGAATTCGGCACAATGCACTCTGTTCCGGCGTGCCTGCAGAGGGTCACCGTCCGCTTGTTCCGGCAGGCGCGCCCTCCCGCTGCAGCGGTGCGCCCTGAGCTGCGTCGGTCCGGACCGGGATGCCCGCTCCCCGTGGAGGGCGAAGATGCGGGATCATGTCTCCCATGACCGAGGTGTCCTCCCTCACAGGGCGGCTGCTCGTCGCCACTCCGGTCCTCGCGGACCCCAACTTCGACCGAGCGGTGGTGCTCCTGCTCGACCACGACGAGGAGGGATCGCTCGGTGTGGTCCTCAACCGGCCCACCCCCGTCGGCGTGGGCGACATCCTGGAGACCTGGGCCGGGCTGGCGGGCGAGCCCGGCGTGGTCTTCCAGGGCGGTCCCGTCTCCCTGGACTCGGCGCTCGGCCTGGCCGTGATCCCCGGCGACGAGGGCCCCCTCGGCTGGCGCCGGGTCCACGGGGCGATCGGCCTGGTCGACCTGGAGGCCCCGCCGGAACTGCTCGCCTCCTCCCTCGGCTCGCTGCGGATCTTCGCGGGGTACGCGGGCTGGGGCCCGGGCCAGCTGGAGGACGAGCTGGGCGAGGGCGCGTGGTACGTGGTGGAGTCCGAGCCCGGTGACGTGTCCTCCCCGCGGCCCGAGTCGCTGTGGCGGTCCGTGCTGCGCCGGCAGCGCAGCGAACTCGCGATGGTGGCCACCTATCCGGACGACCCTTCGCTGAACTGAATCCGCGCGGCTTGAGTACCCTTGGCAGCTATGAGCACTCTCGAGCCCGAGCGCGGGGCAGGTACGGGCACCCTCGTGGAACCGACACCCCAGGTGTCGCACGGCGACGGCGACCACGAGCGCTTCGCCCACTACGTCCAGAAGGACAAGATCATGGCGAGCGCCCTTGACGGCACTCCCGTGGTGGCACTGTGCGGCAAGGTCTGGGTGCCGGGACGCGACCCGAAGAAGTACCCGGTGTGCCCGATGTGCAAGGAGATCTACGAGTCCATGGGCCCCGGCGGGGACAAGGACAAGGGCGGCAAGGACAAGGGCGGCAAGGACAAGAAGTAACCCGGCGGCGGGTCCCCCGGTCCCGGACTTGCCTTCCGGTTCGGGGGCGGCCCCACCCGGAAGGGTGGATTCCGGTGCTTGGCCCGGTGCCGGAGCCGGTGCTGGAGTCGGTGCCGGAGTCGGTCTGATCAGGCCGTGAGCAGTTCGTGCAGACGCCCGGTCGGGGGTTCCCCCGCCGGGCGTTTCACGTGGCAGGCCGCTGAGTGCGGCCGCGGCGGCGGCGCCGTGCCCGCGGGTGCGGCCCGGCCACCGGGCCTTGGCAGGTCCCGCGGCGCGGTTCTCCCCGGTGCCGGGCGCGGACCGCCCGGCGGGTCGCCCCGTCGCTCAGCGGCCGCCGGGCGGCCGGCGGATCAGGGCGGAGGGCCGGTTGACCGCGGTCCGCGGCGACGTGGTTCGCGGCGACGTGGTTCGCGGCGACGTGGTTCGCGGTCCGCGGCGATGTGGTGCTCGGGTGCTCGAGCGCTCGGGTGGTCGCAGGGTGAGGGTGCGTCGGGACCGGTGTGCGGCCGGCCGCAGGCGGTGAGCGGGGGCGGTCAGCGGTAGGCGGCGAGGAACGCCCGCACGCCGGCCGTGGCGTAGTGGTCGAGCTCGGCCTCGGTGTACTGGGGGCTTCCGTAGAACATGGCCTTGTTCACGGGGATCCACAGCAGCAGGCCGGAGAAGTGGTGTGCGGCCAGCAGCGGTTGGTCGATGCGGAGCAGTCCGCGCCCGGCGAGGTGCTCGAAGGTGGCCGCGAGGGTGGCCAGGACCCGCTCGAAGCCCTGCTCGTACCAGTCGGCGCCGAGTTCGGGGAAGGTGTCCGCGTTGGCGATGACCAGGCGCCGCAGTCGAAGTACCCGGGGGTGGGTGAGCGCGGCCAGGAACTGGCGGGCGAGACGGGTCAGGTCCTCTTCCAGGGTGTCGGCGTCGGCCGGGAAGCGGGCCACCAGATCGACCATGCCGTCGACCCGGTCGGTGGTGGCCAGGATGATCTCCGCGAACAGTTTCTCCTTGTCGGAGAAGTGCTTGTAGACGGTCTGCTTGGACACCGCGGCCAGTCTCGCGATGTCGTCCATGCTGGTGCCGGAGTAGCCGCTGCTCAGAAAGGCGCTGGTCGCGGCTTCCAGGATCGCCTGACGCTTCAGCGCCGACCGGCCGTGCCCGCTTGTTTCCACGCCGCCTCCCAAGTCCGGTACTGGACAGTCCAGTTCACGTGTGGGTACTGTACCGTCCAGTTCCGCTCAGTACCACACCGTCCAGTTCCGTAGGGGTTCCGTCGAGGAGGACATCGCATGACCCGGACCATCAGCGCCCCGAGCGCAGGGTGTGCCCCGGCCCGGCCCCCGGCCCGGTCCCTGCTGGCGGGCGCTGCCGCGGCCGGCCCGCTCTTCCTGGGTGCCGGTCTGATGCAGGGCCTCACCCGCGACGGTTTCGACTTCACCCGCAACGCCCTCAGCCAGCTCAGCCTCGGCGACCTCGGATGGATCCAGGTCGCCGCCTTCCTGCTCACGGGCGTCCTGCTGCTCGCCGGAGCGGCCGGGACGGGCCGGGCGCTGCGCGATACGCCCGGCGGCACCTGGGCTCCGCGGCTGATCGGCGTGTTCGGCGGATCCTTCCTGCTCGCCGGGGTGTTCACCGCCGACCCGGGTGCCGGATTCCCTGCCGGTGCCCCCGAGGCCCGCGCCGTCTCCCCGAGCGTGCACGGCGCCGTCCACATGTTCAGCGGCATGGTGGGCTACCTCGCGCTCTGTGCCGCTTTTCTCGTACTCGCCCGGCACTTCGCCGCCCAGGGCCGCCGCGGCTGGGCCGTCGCCTCCCGGATCGCGCCCGCGGCGGTCCTCGCCGGCTTCGCCGGCTCGTCCGTAGGTGTCCTGGCCTTCACCGTGGGAGCCGGGCTCGGCCTCCTCTGGCTCACCGCGGTCACCGCCCGGCTGATGGCGGCGGCGCCGCCGGCGGGCCGGTAGCAACCCCCCCTTCCCGCCTGCCGCTTGGGCAGGGCGGCACTCCGGAACCACCGACTGCGAACGGATGGGAACACGTCAGGCATGACCGAACAACCGAAGGGCCCGGCCAGCTACTTCCCCTCGATCGAGCGGAAGTACGGCCGCCCGATAGCCGAGTGGAAGGCCCTGATCCGCTCCTCGCCCCTGATCCGTCACGGGGAACTCGTCTCCTGGCTCAAGGCCGAGCACGGACTGGGCCACGGCCACGCCAACGCGCTCGTCGCGCACACCCTCGCCGAAGACGGCCGAAAATAGCGGCGCTTGACCCCGAGCGGGGCGCGGCCTCTCGCGTGATCATCGCGGGAGGCCGCGACGTGCGTGCGGCCCCGGTCGGCCGGCCGCGATCGTCCACCCCTGCGCCCCACCCCTGCGCCCCACCCCTGCGCCCCACCCCCGCTCGACCCGGGCGACCCGGGCCCCCGGCCTTGACAGGCGTTACCCGCCCCGGCCCGCTGTCGTGGCACCGAGGTGAGCGGGTGTGCTCGGACGCCCGATCGAGGGGGCACCCCCAAACGTGTGAGCACTGCCCCAACGGGCTGTTGCCGATCCGGCTCCCTGGGACCGTGAACACCCGTGGGAAATAGTCGTACAAGGAATGCCTTCGACCGGTAAACCGCCTGTGACGGCAATGTCGCGCCATTTCGAGCATTTCGCTTGTCCCGGGAGGTCCGGTGCGGATGCGTCCTTCGTGGACCTCGGCGCCGGACCGCCCGGAAGATGTGCCAGAGTTGCCACGTCCGGCCTGTGAGCACGTACGGTACGGCAACACAAACGGACAGCCGGGACACCGGGAAGGGGCAGCTGGGTTGACCACGCACGCACCGCACGCGGCGCAGTCCGTGACGCTGCCGGCCTCGCTCGACGAGGCCGTGGCGGCACTCACCGCCATGCCCGCCGCCGTGCCGGTCGCCGGGGGCACGGACCTGATGGCGGCCGTCAACAAGGGCCGGCTCAGGCCCGCGGGCCTCGTCGGTCTCGGCCGTATCAACGAGATCCGGGGCTGGCAGTACCAGGACGGCCACGCCCTCCTCGGTGCCGGACTCACCCACTCCCGCATGGGCCGGCCCGACTTCGCCGCGCTGATCCCGGCGCTCGCCGCCGCCGCCCGGGCCGCCGGACCTCCGCAGATCCGCAACGCGGGCACCCTCGGGGGCAACATCGTCACCGCCGCCCCCACCGGGGACACCCTGCCGGTGCTGGCCGCCCTGGAGGCGGACCTGGTGATCGCGGGACCGGGCGGGACGATCCGCGAGGTCCCCGTCTCCCATCTGCTCGCCGGCCGCGAACTGCTCGGCCCCGCCGAACTCGTCGGCTTCGTACGGGTACCCCTCCTGCACGCCCCGCAGGTGTTCCTGAAGGCCACCGGGCGCACCGGCCCCGGTCGGGCGACGGCGTCCGTCGCCGTCGTCCTCGACCCGGCGCGACGCGGAGTGCGCTGCGCTGTCGGCGCTATCGCCCCGATGCCGCTGCGCCCGCTGGAGGCGGAGCGCTGGATCGGCTCGCTGATCGACTGGGACGGTGAGCGCGGACTCGCCCCCGAGGCGCTGGCGGCCTTCGGCGAGTACGTGGCGGCCGCCTGCATCCCGGACCAGGAGGGCGAGGAGCAACCGCCGCCCGCGGTCCTGCACCTGCGGCGCGTGGTCGCCGCGCTGGCTCGACGAGCGCTGGGGAGGGCACTGTCGTGAGCTCCGAGGAGAAAGAGTCCCGGGATACGGCCCCGCACGGCGGCGCCTGGCGACCCGTCCCGCAGGGCGGCGAGTACGACGCGGAGGCCACGGCGTTCGTCCGGCTGCCGTCCGACGGCCCGCTCGATGCGCCGCTCGCCGCCCCGGGCCACGGCTATGTGCCTCCGCAGATCCCGCCTGCGGCACAGGAGGGGCAGGCGCCGGGCTGGACCGCTCCGGAGCGGGCGCCGGGCTCGTCGCACCCCTGGGCGGCTACGGGGGCCGGGCAGCGGCAGAGCGCCCACGACCGGAGCGCCCACGGCCAGAGCCCCTACGGGCAGAACCCCTACGCGTCTGATGCCGGGCAGCGGCCCTATGCCGGGCCTGCCGCACCCGGTCCCGGCCCCGGTCTCGGTCTCGGTCTCGGTCCCCAGGGTGGCGGGGACCCTTGGGGCGGCGGGGACTCCTGGGACGGCGAACACCGCGGCGCCTACGGTCCGCACGATGCGTACGGGGCCCCGGATCCCCACGGGACGTCGCGGGGTGCCGAGGAGCCGGACGGTGGCCCTGACCCGTACGGCGCTTCGCGGGATGCCCGGGAGCCGCTCGGCGACGGGGCGCCGCACACCGGGCACGAGGCGCACCCCGCTCCCGGTCGCCTCGGAGGCGACTCCCCGGTCGGCGGCCAGGGCGCGGACGGCGGCGGCGATCTCCGCGAGCCCCGCCGTGGCGCTGCGGGCGGCCACGATCCGCACGCCACGGGGCAGTGGACGTTCGCTGAAGCCGACGAGCCGTCGCCCGGCTCCGCCGGGTCTGCGGCGGCGGGAGACCTGACCGGCCACTGGACCATTCCCGTCGCGGACGGGGACCTCCCGGACGAGTCGGGCGAGTTCTCGGCGTCCGCCCTGGCGCAGTGGAGCGGCCGTACTCCGCCGGCCACCCTGCCCGGTGGTGCCCCCGCTCCGTGGGCCACGACGTCCGACGGCGGCACTCCGGCAGGGGGAGGTGCGCCGGCCTCCGGCACGCCGGCGGCGGGAGCCGGCTACCCCGCCACCCTGCCCGGCGGTGCCCCTGCTCCCTGGGCGACCGGGGGGTATCCCGCCGAGGACGAGCCGGCCGGATCCGCCGCCCCGCGCCCCGAACCGCCCACCGAAGCCGGGCCCGGCCCGCACGGCGAGGGCATGCACCCCGGCTCCGGGGACGAGGCGTCCGCAACCGCAACCGCGACCGCAGCCGACCCGGACCAGAGCGGGGCGTTTCCCCTCGATCCGGTCGAAGCAGGCCGTCCGCAGGCCGGTTACCCGGACGCCGGTCCTATGGAGCCCGGTTACCCGGACGCCGGTCACGCGGGGGCCGATCACGTGGAGGCCGGTCGTGTCGCAGCGGACCCGAACGAGCCCGACCGTCCGGAAGCGGACCCTGCCGAGCCCGGCCACACGGGGACCGCCCCTACCGCGAGCGCGGATGCCGGCGGCACCGGGGATGCCCGGGGCACCGGCGGCACCGGGGATGCCCGGGATACCGGGGATACCGGGGATACCGGGGATGCCCGGGACACCGGAAACACCGGGGAAACAGGGGACACCCGGGACTTCGCAGACGACGCGGCCCCGGGTGCCGCGGGTGCCGCTGAAGCGGGGGGAGCCGACGAGGCCCGGCAGGGTCCACCGGACCCAGTCCCCCAGGACCCGGCGGACACGCCCCCGGCCGAGGAGGCGGCGGCCTCTGAGATGTCCGGGGCCGACGCGGAGGGCGCCGAGTCCGCCACCACAGCGACGGCGACGGCGACGGCGAACGACGAACACCCGCACAGTTCGTACGTCCTGCGCGTGAACGGAGCCGACCGGCCCGTCAGCGACGCGTGGATCGGCGAGTCGCTGCTCTATGTGCTGCGTGAGCGCCTCGGCCTCGCCGGTGCCAAGGACGGCTGCTCGCAGGGTGAGTGCGGCGCCTGCAACGTCCAGGTCGACGGCCGGCTCGTGGCCTCCTGCCTGGTGCCCGCGGCGACCGCGGCAGGTTGCGAGGTCCGTACCGTCGAGGGTCTGGCCGCCGGCGGCGAGCCCTCCGACGTGCAGCGCGCCCTCGCCGCGTGCGGAGCCGTCCAGTGCGGATTCTGCATCCCGGGCATGGCCATGACCGTGCACGACCTGCTGGAGGGCAACCACGCCCCCACGGAACTCGAAACCCGCCGGGCCCTCTCCGGCAACCTCTGCCGCTGCTCCGGCTACCGGGGAGTCCTCGACGCCGTGCGCGAGGTGGCCGCCGAACGCGCGGCGAGTGCCGCCGCGGCCGCCGAAGCCGGCGACGGGAGCCGTGAAGCGGCCCAGGACGCGGCCCGCATCCCGCGCCAGGCGCCCCCCGGCGCCGGTAGTGTGCAGCCCCACCCGCATGACGGAGGCATGGTGTGAGCAACGACGCGGCCATCGCAGCCCCCGCGGTCGGCGGTCCGGAGCAGGCCCCGCCCGCTCACGGCCTCGGCGCCGCCCTCCCGCAGGCGGACGTCCGTGCCAAGACCGAGGGCACCTTCCCCTACGCCTCGGACCTGTGGGCCGAGGGGCTGCTCTGGGCCGCGATCCTGCGCTCCCCGCACCCCCACGCCCGGATCACCGCCGTCGACACCTCCGCCGCCGCCGGGATGCCCGGCGTACGGGCCGTCGTCACCCATGCCGACGTACCAGGCGACGCCGCCTACGGACGCGGGGTCGCCGACCGGCCCGTCTTCGCCTCCGACATCGTCCGCCACCACGGGGAGGCCATCGCCGCGGTCGCCGCCGACCATCCCGACACCGCCCGGCTCGCCGCCGCGGCGATCACCGTCGAGTACGAGGTCCTCGAACCGGTCACCGACCCCGAGAAGGCCTTCGCCGCCGAGCCGCTGCACCCCGACGGCAACCTCATCCGCCACATCCCGCTGAGCTACGGCGACCCCGAGGCCGGCGGAGAGGTCGTCGTCGAAGGGCTCTACCGCATCGGCCGCCAGGACCCGGCCCCCATCGGCGCCGAGGCCGGCCTCGCCGTGCCGCGCCCCGACGGCGGGGTCGAGCTGTACACCGCCTCCACCGACCCGCACACCGACCGCGACCTCGCCGCCGCCTGCTTCGGCCTGGACAGCGAGCGCGTGAAGGTCGTGGTGACGGGCGTGCCCGGCGCGACCGGCGACCGTGAGGACCCGGGCTTCCAGATCCCGCTGGGGCTGCTCGCCCTGCGTACCGGCTGCCCGGTCAAGCTCGCCGCCACCCGCGAGGAGTCCTTCCTCGGCCACGCCCACCGCCACCCGACACTGCTCCGCTACCGCCACCACGCGAGCGCCGAGGGCAGGCTGCTGAAGGTGGAGGCGCAGATCCTGCTGGACGCCGGCGCGTATGCGGACTCCTCGTCGGAGTCCCTCGCCGCCGCCGTCGCCTTCGCCTGCGGGCCGTACGTGGTGCCGCACGCCTTCGTCGAGGGCTGGGCCGTGCGCACCAACAACCCGCCCTCCGGCCATATGCGCGGAGAGGGCGCGCTCCAGGTCTGCGCCGCCTACGAGGCGCAGATGGACAAACTGGCGGCCAAGCTGGGTCTGGACCCGGCGGAGGTCCGCCTCCGCAACGTCCTCGCCACCGGCGACATCCTCCCCACCGGGCAGACCGTCACCTGCCCGGCCCCGGTGGCCGAACTGCTGCGGGCCGTACGCGATGTCCCCCTCCCGCCGCTGCCCAAGGACACCCCCGAGGCCGCCTGGCTGCTGCCCGGCGGACCCGAGGGCGCGGGCGAGCCCGGCGCGGTGCGGCGGGGGGTCGGCTACGCCCTGGGCATGGTCCATATGCTCGGGGCGGAGGGGACCGACGAGGTGTCCACGGCCACGGTGAAGGTCCAGGACGGTGCGGCCACGGTCATCTGCGCGGCCGTCGAGACCGGGCAGGGCTTCTCCACCCTCGCCCGGCAGATCGTGCAGGAGACGCTCGGCATCGAGGAGGTGCGGGTCGCCCCCGTCGACACCGACCAGCCTCCGGCCGGACCCGCCGCCCACGGGCGGCACACCTGGGTCTCCGGCGGCGCGGTCGAGCGTGCGGCGAAGATGGTCCGTACGCAGCTGCTGCAGCCGCTGGCCCACCAGTTCGGCATGTCCACCGAACTGCTGCAGATCACCGACGGAAAGATCACCTCGTACGACGGCGTGCTGTCCACCACGGTCACCGAGGCCATGGACGGCAAGGAGCTCTGGGCCACCGCGCAGTGCCGCCCGCATCCCACCGAACCCCTCGACGACCACGGCCAGGGAGACGCCTTCGTCGGTCTCGCCTTCTGCGCGATCCGCGCGGTCGTCGATGTCGACATCGAACTCGGCTCCGTGCGCGTCGTGGAGATGGCCGTCGCCCAGGACGTGGGGCGCGTGCTGAACCCCGCCCAGCTCGCCACCCGGATCGAGGCGGGCGTCACCCAGGGCATCGGCGCCGCGCTCACCGAGAACCTCCGCACGGCCCGGGGGCTGGTCCGCCATCCCGACCTGACCGGCTACGCCCTGCCGACGGCCCTCGACGCGCCCGACATCCGCATCGTCAGACTCGTCGAGGAGCGTGATGTGGTCGCCCCCTTCGGCGCGAAGGCGGCCAGCGCCGTCCCGGTCGTCACCTCCCCGGCCGCCGTTGCCGCCGCCGTCCGCGCGGCCACCGGCCGCCCGGTCAACCGCCTCCCGATCCGGCCGCAGGCGGCGGTGGCCACGCCGTAGCGGCGGCGCGTCCCGGGCGGCGCACCGGACGCGACAGCCGTTTGACGGAGACCGACCCCGGCCGGCCGCGTCAGTTGGTGAGGGAGCGATGTGGAGGCGTTCCGGGGACACCGGGCCGCACAGCCGCACGCCGTGGAGGGCGCTGATCAGCCCGCCGGTGGCCTCCCGCACGGTGGGCATCTGCGTGACGAGCAGGGCAATGCGGTCATGCCACGCGACACCATCACCCGTCGGTGGTTGACACCCTGCTCAGCGCGGGCGAAAGGGAGCGGAGCATCACCGCATAGACGGGAGAGTCGGGGAACGGCTGCCGCTCGCCGACCTTGCGGTACTGCCAGGACTCGTACAGGGCTTGCACGCGCGGATGGGTGGTGTCGACCAGCAGCACGGCGAGCGCCTCCTCCCGGCTGGCGAGGAGCGCCTCGTGCAGTTGCTCTGCTGCGCCGGTCTTGCGCCACCTGGGCCGCACCATCAACTCGGACAGCGAGAACGTCGACGGGTTCTCGGGCTCTTCGGTCACGTGTTCTCGCCACCACTCGCTGCCAGCCGTCGCGGGGGCGCCGTAGGCGAAGCCAGCGGGCTCGCTCCCGTCCCAGCCGATGAGGCATGAGAAGCCGGGGTTCCCGCTACAACCACCCGAGGCTGCGCTACCGCGAGCACGACTTCAACGCCGGCGCGATCCCCAACGACTTCGCCCCGGAAAGCGTGGACATCGTCGTGTGCCGCCTGGTGATGGCCTTCCTCGATCGGGCCCGGTTCCTGTCCGACGTGCGCCGACGGCGCCGCCCTGACGGCGTGCTGTACGTCATGACGCCCATCTACGAGAAGCAGCCCGACCACGCGCACCGCGGTGTGCGCGAGGAAGCGATCGCGAGACTCGGCGACGGCTGGGCGGAGTCCACCCGCTGCGACCTGTGCGACGACGGATGCGTGACCGCCGTCGTCCTGCGCGGCCCACAGGGCTGATGAGCTCCGTCCCGCGCCTTCGAGCGGGGGCGGCGTACCACCGCAAGAGCACGTTCACCCGTCTGAGAAGGAGTTGGCCATGACCGCTGTCGTGACCGAGAAGACCGTTCAGCCGTCCACTGCGGAGGCCGTGGAGGACCCGTTCGCGCTCGGCCTGACCGTCATCGTCGACTTTGGCGGCCTTCAGGCATGAAAGGCAAGTCCTCTGCGCTGCCCAGAGGAAGGGCGGTCAGGCGCCCTCGTACACCCAGGCCCGGCCGGTCTGCCGGTACTGCTCCACGGGGATGGGGTCGACGCCAGTCCTCATGCGGGCGGTGTAGAGCAGGCCGTCGAGGTGGTCGATCTCGTGGTGGATGAGGCGGGCGAGGCCCCGCTCGTACACGGTGGCGACGGTCTCGCCGGTCAGGGCCGTGGTCTTGACGGTGATCTTCAGGGGGCGGGGTACGAGGCCGCGGACATCGAAGAAGCTCAGGCAGCCCTCGTACTGTTCGTCCATCTCGTCGCAGCGTTCGGTGATCTTCGGGTTGAGCAGGATAATGGCCGGTGCGTCGCCGGGCGGCTGGACGGCGGCGGCGGCACGGCCGATGCCGATCTGCGGGGCGGCGATGCCCATGCCCTTGGCGAAGGGGTGGACTTGACCGATCCGCTCCACGGCGGCGAACAGCTCGTCGATGATGCGCTCGGCCTCGTCGCGCTCGGCGGGCAGGTCGAAGGCGCGGGATGGTTCGGCGAGGATGCCGGCGCCGTGCTGGACGACTCCGAGGCCTCGCATCCGCTGGCTGGGCCGCAAGTGAATCACCTGAACTCCCCTTGATCCGTGTTGCGCTCGGGCCGTGCCCTGAACCGCCACTCAAGACGGTACCGAGCGTGCAGAGCGGGTGTGGCCGTGATCCACGTGAATTGCCGTAGGTCACCGTCGTCGCTGCGAACGGGCGGGGTCCGCAGCGGGGAAGCTTCAGCGGTCATCGAGGTCTCGGTGCCCCAGACCACCGGGTCGAGGTCGGCGGGGAAGGCGAGCTGGACTTCGAGCTGTTCGGTGGGCAGACGGACGGCACGCTGGAACCATTTGCCCCACTTGTCGTCACTGACGGTGTAGGCGTACTCGATCCACACGGACTCGCCGGGATAGAGCGGGAAACGGCCGTGTTCGTTGTCGAACAGCAGCCAGATTTCCTTGAAGGCGTCGCGGTCGTGCTAGGCCTGCCAGCGCATCGCCTCGCCCCGGCAGGTCGCCGTGAGGTCGTCCGGCCCGCATGGCAGCCATGGCACCATGCGCCGCGAGGACTGGTTCACGCTCTTGGACCAGGCCGCCGCGCTCGGCGTCACCATGGTTCAGTACATCGGCGGCGAACCCACCCTTCACCCCCACCTGCCGCAGCTCATCGACCACGCGCTGAACCTCGGTCTGCGCGTGGAGGTGTTCTCCAACCTCGTGCACATACGTCCCTCGATGTGGCGTGCCTTCGACCGGCCCGGGGTGAGCCTGGCCACCTCGTACTACAGCGACAACGCGGCCGAACACGAGAAGATCACCGGAGGGCGCGGGTCCTACGCCCGCACCCGCGCGAACATCGCCGAAGCGGTCCGCCGCGGTATCCCGCTGCGCGCCTCGCTCGTGCACGTCCTTGACGGGCAGGCCGTCGACGGCGCCCGCGCGGAGCTGCGGCAGCTCGGCGTCACCGGGGAAATCCGCCTCGACCGGGTGCGCGCCATCGGCAACGGAGACACAGCGGGCGTCACCTTCCACGACCCGGCCGAACTGTGCGGGCGGTGCGGCGGCGACCGCGCCGCCATCGACCCCGACGGCGTAGTGACCCCGTGTGTCATGTCACGGTGGCTGACGGGCGGGTCGGTCCGGACACAGAGCCTCGCCGAGATCCTGAACGGGGCCGAGTGGGCCGACCGTATGGCGGTCATCCCCCGCCGGAGGGCCGGGGGCACCTGTGTCCCGGACTCGTGCACCCCGAAAGAGGACTCATGCCAGCCCTCCCCGGGGGTGGTGACGGCGTGCAATCCCGACAAGGACGGTTCAGACTGCTCGCCGGCGGAAACCCCAGCCTGTAACCCCAAGTACTGAAAGCGGGCTGTTCATGGACTGGGAGACACACGCGCGTCGTCTGGCGGCCGACACGGTCCGGCCCGAATCCCGCTGGTACGGGCCGCTCGCCACCGTCCCGCGTCACGTCTTCGTGCCGCGCTGGTGGGCGAACGACGGCGGCCGGTGGGCACTGCGGGACGGCCCCAGCGACCCCGAAGCCTGGGCGCGGGCGGCCTACAGCGACCGCACGCTCGTAACCGCGTCGGTCCGCTGCACGCCGACGAAGCCGAGTCCGGCGCCGAGATCACCACCGGGCACCCCACATCGTCGTCAACGCTGCCGGGGCTGGTCGTCACCATGTACCGGCACGCCGTGATCGATGACGAGTCGGACGTGTTGGTCACGACCGGAACCGGCTACGGCACCGCGCTTGCCTGCCGTCGCCTCGGCGACAAGCGCGTGACGAGCATCGACGTAGACGCCGCACTCGTGGAGAAGGCCAGTGACCGGCTCGCGTCCGTCGGCCTGACCCCGCAGACGGCCGTCTGCGACATCACCGGCCCCCTGCCCGGCCAGTACGACCGGATCGTGTCCACCGTGTCCGTGCCGGTTGTTCCCGCCTCGTGGCTGGCCGCGCTGAGACCGGGCGGGCGCCTGGTGACGACGCTCGCCCGCACGGGCCTGATCGTCACTGCGGACAAGAGCCCCGACGGCGGCGCCATCGGACGTACCGCGCCGGACGCGGCCGGATTCATGGCCACCCGCCTCGGCGACGACTACCCGCCCGGCCTCGACGCGGTGTACGAGCGGGCCAGGGCGGCGGAGGGCGAGGCGGTGACAACCGGCCGGTATCCGGTGCTGTACGTACCGGACGCGTGGGACGTGTGGTCCATGCTCGAACTCACCGTGCCGGGCATCGAGCACAGGTGCACGGACGACGGAGACCGGCGCACGGTATGGCTGCTGCACCCGGACGGCTCATGGGCGCGCGCTGAGGGCCAGTGGACCGACCCGCCCACGGTGCACCAGAGCGGCCCACGCCGCCTGTGGGATGAACTCGAACGCATCCGACACCGCCTCAACCGCGAGGGCGGCCTACCCGTCTACGGTGCACACGTCCGCATCGACCCGGACGGCACCACACACCTCAAGCGCGGCGCCTGGTCAGCCACCATCGGGTGACCAACCCCGCCGGGCCGGTAGAGCGGCCACGGCAACCCCATTGCCGCCCCGTCCGTCCGTCGCACTCCGTGAACACGGGCGGCGGGCCCGGGCCCGGGTGCCCCGGGCCGCCGCTGTGAGGCGGGTCTCACCCCGTCCCCGCACAGCCCGGTGCGGCCCCCCGGGCAGTGGCCGCACCGGTAGGGTGGCCCGGTTGTCGTACGTAACGCCGCAGCCCTGCCTCGAACCGGAGACCGTGTCTACTACCGCCTCCCACCACCTCTCACCCGCCTTTCCCGGCCGCGCCCCCTGGGGGACCGCGAACAAGCTGCGTGCCTGGCAGCAGGGCGCCATGGAGAAGTACGTCCAGGAACAGCCCCGTGACTTCCTCGCGGTGGCGACGCCCGGTGCCGGCAAGACGACGTTCGCGCTCACCCTGGCCTCCTGGCTGCTGCACCACCACGTCGTGCAGCAGATCACCGTGGTCGCGCCGACCGAGCACCTGAAGAAGCAGTGGGCCGCCGCTGCCGCCCGCATCGGCATCACACTGGACCCGGACTACAGCGCCGGCCCGCTCGGCAAGGAGTACGAGGGGGTCGCGGTCACCTACGCCGGTGTCGGCGTACGCCCGATGCTCCACCGCAACCGCAGCGAGCAGCGCAAGACCCTCGTGATCCTCGACGAGATCCACCACGCAGGCGACTCCAAGTCGTGGGGCGAGGCGTGCCTGGAGGCGTTCGAACCCGCCACCCGTCGACTCGCCCTCACCGGCACGCCCTTCCGCTCCGACACCAACCCCATCCCCTTCGTCGCCTACGAGGAGGGCCCCGACGGCATCCGCCGGTCCGCGGCCGACTACACCTACGGCTACGGCAACGCCCTCGCCGACGGCGTCGTCCGTCCCGTGATCTTCCTGTCCTACAGCGGCAACATGCGCTGGCGCACCAAGGCGGGCGACGAGGTCGCGGCCAGGCTCGGCGAGCCGATGACCAAGGACGCCGTCTCGCAGGCGTGGCGCACCGCGCTCGACCCGCGCGGCGACTGGATGCCGAACGTGCTCCGCGCCGCCGACCATCGGCTGGGCGAGGTCAGGAGGGCCATCCCGGACGCGGGCGGTCTCGTCATCGCCGCCGACCAGGACTCGGCGCGCGCCTACGCCAAGCTCATCCGGGAGATCACCGGCACGAAGGCGACCGTCGTGCTGTCCGACGACGCGGGCGCCTCGCAGCGCATCGACGAGTTCAGCGGGAACCAGGACCGCTGGATGGTCGCCGTCCGGATGGTGTCCGAGGGCGTCGACGTCCCCCGGCTCGCGGTCGGCGTGTACGCCACGACCATCTCCACCCCCCTGTTCTTCGCGCAGGCCGTCGGGCGCTTCGTCCGCTCCCGGCGGCGCGGCGAGACGGCGTCCGTCTTCCTGCCGACGATCCCGATGCTGCTGGGCTTCGCGAACGAGATGGAGGTCGAGCGGGACCACGCGCTCGACCGCCCGAGGAAGGAAGGGGAGGAGGACCCCTACGCCGAGTCCGAGAAGGAGATGGACGAGGCCGACAAGCAGCAGGACGAGGACACCGGCGAGCAGGACATGCTCCCCTTCGAGGCACTGGAGTCCGACGCCGTCTTCGACCGGGTGATGTACAACGGAGCCGAGTTCGGTATGCAGGCCCACCCGGGCAGCGAGGAGGAGCAGGACTACCTCGGCATCCCGGGCCTGCTCGAGCCCGACCAGGTGCAGTTGCTGCTGCAGAAGCGGCAGGCGCGGCAGATCGCGCACAGCCGCAGGAAGCCGGACGCGGAGGCGGACCTGCTGGAACTGCCCGCGGAGCGCCGCCCGGTGGTCTCGCACAAGGAGCTGCTGGAGCTGAGGAAGCAGCTGAACACGATGGTGGGCGCGTACGTCCACCAGAGCGGCAAACCGCACGGGGTGATCCACACCGAGCTGCGGAGGGTGTGCGGGGGGCCGCCGAGCGCGGAGGCGACGGCGGGCCAGATCCGGGAGCGCATCAAGAAGGTGCAGGAGTGGGCCACTCGTATGCGGTGAGCGTGCGCGGCGCCTGAGGAGCGCGCGCGGCGCGTCCGGGCTCCGTCGGCGGCGCCTGGAGGCGCGTACGCCGGTGCCCGGGCCCCGTCGCGCTCCCGTGTCTCCTGGCCGTGGCGAGGGTGGTGCGGTGTCCCTCTTCGGCGGAGTCCGAAGCGGCATGTGTCGTGTGACGTCGCTGGTCGTACTCGTTTTCCTGCCGACGGCGGACGGCCGGGGCATGCGGCGCCCGGATTCTGGACGAGGTCTTCCGCTGAGCGAACCGGCTTCGCTACTGTCCCCGCACATGAAACGCCCCGTGGCAGCGCCGCCGCGGAGCGCAGCCGGTGTGCCATGGCCTGCCGGCGGCCTCTCCGTGCGTCGCCGATGGGACCGGTGCCGCTGACCGGGAGAGCGCCGCCGCACTCACCTCGAAGGAGAGGGCGTCGTGACCGCGGAGACCTCCCAGACGCTCGACAGAGGACTGCGTGTCCTCAAACTGCTCGCCGACACCGACCACGGCTTGACCGTGACCGAGCTGTCCCACCGGCTCGGGGTCAACCGGACCGTCGTCTACCGACTGCTTGCCACGCTCGAGCAACACGCCCTGGTCCGGCGTGACGTGGGAGGCAGGGCCCGCGTGGGGCTGGGTGTGCTCCGGCTCGGCCGTCAGGTGCACCCGCTGGTCCGGGAGGCGGCGCTCCCGGCGCTGCGCTCCCTCGCCGAGGACATCGGCGCGACCGCCCATCTCACCCTGGTCGACGGGACGGAGGCGCTCGCGGTGGCGGTCGTCGAACCGACCTGGACGGACTACCACGTGGCGTACCGGGCCGGTTTCCGGCACCCGCTGGACCGCGGAGCCGCGGGGAAGGCGATCCTCGCCGCACGCCAGGGGAAGCTCGCCGAGCCCTCGTACACCCTCACCCACGGTGAACTGGAGGCGGGCGCCAGCGGGGCCGCCGCGGCGCTCGTCGGGGTGACCGGGATAGAGGGCAGTGTCGGCGTCGTCATGCTGGCGGACGCGGTCCCCGAGCGGGTGGGCCCCCGGGTGGTGGACGCGGCACGCGAGATCGCGGACGCACTGCGCTGAACCGGCGGACGGTGGGGCAGACGAGCCGGACCGATACATTGAGGGGGTGCTCTCCCGTCTCTCGCGTCTCTCCCGCCCCCGGGTTCTCGCCGTCTGCGCCCTGCCCGTCGCCTCGCTGCTCGCGGTCGCGGCGCTCGCGCCGCTGCCGTTCACCGTGGCCCAGCCCGGGCAGACCACGAACGTGCTGGGGACCGACACGGGCAAGCCGGTGATCACCATCTCCGGAGCACCCGTACGGCAGACCCAGGGGCAGTTGCGGATGACGACCATCGTGGCGACCGGTCCCTCGGCCGAGGTCGATCTCGGCGACGTGGCGGACGCCTGGGTGCGCAGGGACCGCGCCGTGCTGCCGCGCGACTCCGTCTACCCCTCCGGGCGGTCGGACGAGGAGATCGAGGAGCACAACACCGCCGAGATGCTGAAGTCCCAGAACAGCGCGGTGGACGCCGCCCTGGGCTACCTCGGGAAGGACCCCGCGAAGGTGAAGGTCACCCTGCACCTCGCCGATGTCGGCGGCCCGAGCGCCGGACTCCTCTTCTCCCTCGGCATCGTGGACAAGCTCGCGGGCGACGGAGCGGGCGGCGATCTCACCGGCGGCCGGAACATCGCGGGTACGGGCACCATCGGCGCCGACGGCAGGGTCGGCGCGGTCGGCGGGGTGGCGCTGAAGACCCAGGCGGCGGCGCGCGACGGCGCGACCGTGTTCCTCGTTCCCAGGGCCGAGTGCGCCGTGGCCGCGGAGCAGCTGCCCGAGGGCATGACGTTGATCCCGGTCACCGAGCTGTCGGACGCGGTGTCGTCGCTCAGGGCGCTGCAGAAGGGCGGCGACGTCCCGCGGTGCTGACCGGCGCGCCGGACGGTGCCGGCTCGCGGTGCCGGAGCGGTGGTGCCGGCCGGTGGCGCCGGGGCCGTGGTGCGGCCCGGCGCGTGGTGCGGCCCCGGTCCGCGGGGCGGTCCGAGCGCCGCGTCGGTGCGGCGCAGGACGCTGCGCCCCGCGCGTCACGGTGGACCGCATGCCCGATGTCTGCGCGGCCGTGGCACCGTGGCACCGTGGGGCGGACCGGGTCAGCGGGCGTCCTCCGCTGCCTGCTCCACCAGCGGGATGATCCGCAGCGGTACCGGGTTCTCCATCACGATCGCGGTGGACGCCCGCACGATGCCGTCGAACCCCACCACCCGGTCGATCACCCGCTGGAGGTCCGCGTTGGACCGCGCGACCAGCCGGCACAGCATGTCGCCGTGGCCGGTCGTCGTGTGCAGCTCAAGCACTTCGGGAACGGTGGCGAGGTGGGCCCGCACATCGGCCCCCTGCCCCTGCTTGATCTCCAGCGTCGCGAACGCGGTCACCGGGTAGCCCAGTGCGGACGGGTCTACCTCGGGCCCGAAACCCCGGATGACCCCGTGCGACCGGAGCCGGTCCAGCCGCGCCTGCACGGTGCCGCGCGCGACCCCCAAGCGGCGGGACGCCTCCAGCACCCCGATCCTCGGCTCCCGTGCGAGCAGCACGATGAGCCTGCCGTCCAGATGATCGATCGCCACATCAGCCCCCTGCGTAGTCAACCTGTACAGGTAGTCCGAGCAAATCGGACACAGACCCAGCATACTGTCCAGTGAATACGGTAACTATTGCGCAGCTTGTGGATCGGCGGGAGTCTGCGCTCATGACTGAGACCCTGGATCACACCCCTGACACCGGCAGGCAGACCGACCCCTTCCCGGTGAGGGGAATGGACGCGGTCGTCTTCGCCGTCGGCAACGCCAAGCAGGCCGCGTACTACTACTCCTCGGCCTTCGGGATGAAGCTGGTCGCCTACGCGGGGCCGGAGACCGGCAGCCGGGAGACCGCCTCCTACGTGCTGACCAACGGCTCCGCCCGGTTCGTGTTCACCTCCGTCATCAAGGCGTCCACCGACTGGGGCCGGTTCCTGGCCGAGCACGTCGCCGAGCACGGTGACGGTGTCATCGACCTGGCCATCGAGGTGCCGGACGCCCGTGCCGCCTACGCGTACGCCACCGAGCACGGCGCGCGCGGCATCCAGGAGCCGTACGAACTCGAGGACGAGCACGGCACGGTCGTCCTCGCCGCCATCGCCACGTACGGCACGACCCGCCACACCCTCGTGGAGCGGTCCGGCTACAGCGGCCCGTACCTGCCGGGCTTCGCGGCCGCCGACCCCCTCGTCGAGCCCCCCGCCAAGCGGACCTTCCAGGCCGTCGACCACTGCGTGGGCAACGTCGAACTCGGCAGGATGAACGAGTGGGTGGCCTTCTACAACCAGGTCATGGGCTTCACCAACATGAAGGAGTTCGTCGGCGACGACATCGCGACCGAGTACTCGGCGCTGATGTCCAAGGTCGTCGCGGACGGGACCCTGAAGGTGAAGTTCCCGATCAACGAGCCGGCGATCGCGAAGAAGAAGTCGCAGATCGACGAGTACCTCGAGTTCTACGGTGGGGCAGGTGTCCAGCACATCGCCCTGGCCACGAACGACATCGTCGCCACCGTGCGCGCGATGCGGGCGGCCGGGGTGAAGTTCCTGGACACGCCCGACTCGTACTACGACACGCTCGGCGAGTGGGTCGGCGACACCCGGGTGCCGATCGACACCCTGCGCGAGCTGAAGATCCTCGCGGACCGCGACGAGGACGGCTATCTGCTGCAGATCTTCACCAAGCCCGTGCAGGACCGGCCGACGGTCTTCTTCGAACTCATCGAAAGGCACGGTTCGATGGGCTTCGGCAAGGGCAACTTCAAGGCGCTCTTCGAGGCGATCGAGCGCGAGCAGGAGAAGCGCGGGAACCTGTAGAAAGCCGCGGGGCCTTGGGGCCGTGGGCCGCGCGGCCCCGCCGTCCGGGCCCCACCCACCAGCCGGCGACCGGTCGCTTGCCGGCCGCCGGCCGCCGGCCGCCGGCCGTTTCCCGTTTCCCGGCGCCCGGTGCCCGGCGCCCGGCGACGGCCCGTGCCCGGTGGCGGGATCCGTCTGGTCGTCCCCGGCTACCGGGCGTCGCCGGCTTCCCGGGGTTCCCGAGTCTCCCCGGCCTCCCGGGAGTCGCGTTCGCGGGGCCGGGGCGACCCGGAGTCGCCCGGCCCGGGCGGGGAGTCCTCGTCCCTGTCACGCGGGGCCCGCTCATCGGCGTCCGCGGTGCGTTCGCCGTCCTCCGCCGGGTCGCGATCCGCGGTGCGTTCGCCGTCCTCCGCCGGGTCGCGATCCGCGGTGCGTTCGCCGTCCTCCGCCGTCTCGCCGCCCTCCGGCGGCAGGTCCCCGCCCGTCGCCCACGGCTCGCCCTCGACATCGGCGGGACCGCCCGGAGGGGGGTCGCCCAGCACCGAGACCGCCCGCTGCGCCCGAGGCACCAGGAGCGGCGAGAAGTACGGGTTCAGGCGCAACGCCTCCCGCAGGTGCCGGCGGGCCGGGCCGTCCCGGCCGAGCGCGCGCTCGATCTCCCCCCGGTGGTAGAGGGACAGCGCGCTGCGGAGCCCGGGAGCCGTCGCCCGCTTCAGGTACTTCAGCCCTTCCTCCGTCCTCCCCGCCCGGTGCAGCGCCCACCCCAGAGCGTCCGAGACGTGCGCACTGCGGTGCCCCCGCTTCCACTCCAGGGCGAGGCGCCGCACCGCGGAGTCCGCCTGCCCGTGGTCCGCCTCGTACCGTGCCAGCGTCAGCTCCTCGCTCACCCCGTACTTCCGGGCCTTCGCGGCCAGCCTGCGCACCTTCTCGTAGTGCGCGCGGGCCTCGCCCGGCATCCCCAGCGACTCGTACAGCTCGCCCGCCCGCAGCGCGTACTCGGGCAGCGGCGCCCGCTCGATGGCCGCCTGGTAGTCCCGCAGCGCGTCGTCCGTGCGCCCGAGCGCCGCCGAGGCCCGGCCCCGCCCCGCCAGGGAGGGGTGATGGCCCGACTCCAGCCGCAGCGCCGTGTCGAAGTACGCGGCCGCCCGCCCCGGCTCGCCCCGCTCCCAGGCCAGCTCGCCGAGCCGGTACAGCGCCCGGGCCCGTTCCGTCCCGCCGCCCGACCGCGACACCGCCTCGTCGGCCAGCGCCTCCGCGTCCTCGTACCGGCCGTTGTCGCGGTGGACCTGGGAGCCCCGCAGCAGGGTCTGCACGGTGCGGGGCCGCAGCTCCTCCAGTGTGTGCAGGGCCTTCGCGGCCGCCGCGTAGGAGCCGAGTCCGCTGTACGCGTCGATCAGCGCCGGATACGCCGTCCACTGCTCCGGCGACCTCGCCCGGACGCTCTCGGCCCAGCGTCTGGCCGAGGCGAAGTCCCGCCGGGCGTTCGCCAGCGCCGCCATCGCCACCTGGGCGTCCGCGTTGCCCTTCTCGCCGGGCAGCGCCTCCAGCGAACGCCGCAGCGCCCTCTCCGCGCGCCCGAAGTCCGTGCGGTCGCCGAGCAGCGCCCCCTGCGCCAGATAGGCCGAGCCCAGCACCGCCCACGGCAGATGGCCGCCTGCCTTCCCCGCCGGCCGCTGCTCCTGGGCGGCGATCAGCGCCGACAGCTCCCCGGCCGACAGGGCGGCCCCGGGGCCCTCCGCCAGCACGGTCCGGGCCGCCGGCCCCGGAGCGGGCGGCGGCTGCCGGTCGTCCCGGCCCGTACCGGCGACCACGATGCCGGTGGCGACCGCCCCGGCGACCAGCGAGGCGATCACGGCGTTCCTGGTCAGTGGCGCGCATCGCTTCCTCATGGCGCTCACTGTGCGCCACCTCCGGTCGCGCACGAAGTGCCCACCCGGCGGAGCGACGCGGGTCGCCGGTGGGTTCACACCGATGGCCCCCGGTGCCAATCTGGGATCATGGACGCTCTCCTCTCCCGGCTCGGTGAGAACCTCCCGCCCGAAGCCCTGATCACCGACCCCGACGTCACGGCCTCGTACCGCAACGACATGGCGAGCTTCTGCGACGCCGGCACCCCGGCCGCCGTGGTCCTGCCGCGCACCGTCGAGCAGGTCCGGCACGTGATGCGGACCGCGACCGAACTGCGCGTCCCCGTCGTACCGCAGGGGGCTCGCACGGGACTGTCCGGTGGCGCCAACGCCTCCGACGGCTGCATCGTCCTCTCCCTCGTCAGGATGGACCGCATCCTGGAGATCAGCCCGGTCGACCGGATCGCCGTCGTGGAGCCCGGCGTCGTCAACGCCGTGCTGTCACGCGCCGTCGGCGAGTACGGGCTGTACTACCCGCCGGACCCGTCCAGCTGGGAGACGTGCACCATCGGCGGCAACATCGGCACCGCCTCGGGCGGACTGTGCTGTGTCAAGTACGGCGTCACCGCCGAGTACGTCCTCGGCCTCGAGGTCGTCCTCGCCGACGGAAGGCTCCTCAGCACCGGCCGCCGCACCGCCAAGGGCGTCGCGGGCTACGACCTCACCCGCCTGTTCGTCGGCTCGGAGGGGAGCCTGGGCGTCGTCGTCAAAGCCGTGCTCGCGCTGCGCCCGAAGCCGCCCCGGCAGCTCGTCCTCGCCGCCGAGTTCCCGTCGGCCGCCACCGCCTGCGACGCCGTCTGCGCGATCATGGAACGCGGCCACACCCCGTCGCTGCTGGAGATCATGGACCGCACGACCATCCGGGCCGTCAACGCGATGGCGCAGATGGGCCTTCCGGACACGACCGAGGCGCTGCTCCTCGCCGCATTCGACACCGCCGACCCCGGACCGGACCTCGCCGCCGCCGGCGAGCTGTGCGCGGCGGCCGGGGCCACCCAGGTCGTCCCCGCCGAGGACGAGGGCGAGTCCGAGCTGCTCCTGCAGGCCCGCCGGCTGTCGCTGACCGCCCTGGAGGCCGTCAAGACCGCGACGATGATCGACGACGTCTGCGTGCCGCGTTCCCGGCTCGCCGAGATGATCGACGGCACCGCGGACATCGCGGCGAAGTACGACCTCACCATCGGCGTCTGCGCCCACGCGGGGGACGGCAACACCCACCCGGTCGTCTGCTTCGACCACCGCGATCCCGGTGAATCGGCCCGTGCCCGCGAGTCGTTCGACGAGATCATGGCCCTTGGACTGGGACTCGGCGGCACGATCACCGGTGAACACGGGGTGGGCGTACTGAAGAAGGAGTGGCTCGCCCGCGAACTGGGACCCGTGGGAGTGGAGTTGCAGCAGGCCGTCAAGAACGCCTTCGACCCGCTCGGCATCCTCAACCCCGGCAAGCTGTTCTGAGAACCGCCCCGCGAGTCCCGGCGGGTGCCTGCCCCCCCCGGGCCGGCCAGGCGTCCCCGCCCCCCCAAGCCGCCGGGTGTCCGACGGCCGGCCCCGCTACGTCTCGCCGTCCTTCGGTTCCTCCGGGGCCTGGGTGCCGTCGCCGCCGAGGGCGGGGGAGTGGCCGCCGCACCCGTCGGCCGGGGCGGGCGCGAGCAGCTCCGCCAACTCCGCCTCGAAGCACGGGTTCTCCGCCTCCGTCCCGGGCGGAACGGCCCGCAGGGTCCGCTCGAGCCACGCCGACACCTGTGCGGACGGGGCTTCGAGGAGGGCGTCGCCGTCCGGTGAACTCAGGGCTATTCGGATGGCGTTGCGCCCGTCCTCCCTCGCCGGCCAGACCCTGACATCCCCCTCCCCGCACGCCCGGAAGACCCCCTCCACCAGCAGCGCGCGCGCGAACGTCCAGTGCACGGGACGCTCGGAGCCGATGTGGAAGGTGATGTGCACGGCGTACGCGTCGTCCCCCCGGTAGGTGAGCCTGGCCGGCACCGGGACACTGCGCTCGGGCGACAGGACCAGCTTGAGCTCCAGCTCGCGTTCCACCACGGTGTCCATGAGGCTGCGACTTCCTTTCCTGTCCTGGCACGAGGCCCCGGAGCGGGCCACACAGGGGAAGAGCGCCGTCCCCGCCGACTATTACGCGACTTCCGCCACCAACCTCTCAGCGAAGGGGCGTACGGTCGCCCGGTACGGCGGAGTGTTACCGGAAAGTGGGCCTTGCGCCGGGACGGGCCCGGTAAGGGGCGGTGGTCTGATAGATGTGGACCCTTGAATCCACTGAATCCACTGCATCCACCCCCTCGGCGAACCTGACAAGCCTCCCCGACCCTCGAGACCCCCGACCGGCCTTGACGACCCCCGACCAACCTCGATGTCTTCCAGGAGATACGGGACCACGGTGATGAGCGCCCCCACCCCGGCAACCGGCGACGGCAGCCCCACCCCTGGCTACTACCCCGATCCGTCCATCCCGGGCTACGTCCGGTACTGGAACGGTACGGCGTGGGTGCCGGGCACCAGCCGTCCGGCGCCCAAGGACGGCGAGACGATGCCGGCGTCGCCGCCCTCCGCGCACGCGGCCTCCGCGCCGCCCCCGGCGGCGCCCGCCCCCCATGCTCCGGCGGTCGAGGAGACCGGCCCCGTCTTTCTGGACGAGCACCCGGAGCCGTCCGCCGGCTGGCAGGCCGACGCCTCGCGGCAGAGCGGCTTCGGCGGCGACCGCGACCGCCGGGTCTCCTGGGGCGCACCGGGGGACCCCCGCCCCGGGGGCCCCCCGGGCTCCGGAGCTGATGCCTCGGCACCGGTCGCGGGCCAGGCCTGGGACCGGCCGGGCGCCACGGCACAGGGCCCGGACGCCGGTGGCGCGGCCGCGCCGGGAGGCGACGGCGGGGGACACCCCGGGGTCCGGTTCGACCGGCCGGACGGCCGCCCGGCCCTCGACGACGGGGACCCGGAGCCGTCGGGCACCGGGACGGACCCGACCGGCGGCGCGCTGCCCGGCGTGCGCAGTGTCGGCGGGCCCCCCGGGCGGCCCGAGCGGCCGGGGCCCGACGGAGCCGACGCGATCCGGTACCCGCAGCCGCAGCCCGGTACGTCGCCCGCCGAGGGCGCCATGACGACCCGTACGATGACGCCTTCCGCGCAGCCGGCGCCTGCACCGGCCGAGGACCCCGCCCAGGCGCCGCCGCAGCGGCAGGCTCGGCAGCCGTCGCCTCCCGCACAGCGGTCGCCGCGGTCTCGCCGGCCGGCGGAGCAGCAGCCCCCCGCTTCGCGGGAGTCGGGCGGCGGGTCCGCGTCCTGGGAGCAGCAGGTCCATCGGCCGGCGCGGCCGGCGGAGGAGCCGCCCGTCGTTCCCTGGAAGCCCCCGGTGAGCGATCCGTTCCTGCTGGCAGCCCAGGCCCAGGCCGCGGCCCGGCCCGCCGCGATCGGCAGGCGCTTCGCCGCCCGGCTGTTCGACACCGCCGTGCTGGGCGCACTGGTCGCCGCCGCGACGTATCCGTTCGTCTCCGCCGCGCTGACGCACATCGACGAGAAGATCGAGGCGGCGAAGCTGACCGGGGAGACGGTGACCGTCTGGCTGATCGACGGCACCACCGGCTTCCACCTCGGTCTCTCGCTCGTCACGATGCTGGTGCTCGGCACGCTCTACGAGGCGCTGCCGACGGCCAGGTGGGGGCACACGCCCGGCAAGAAACTGCTGGGGCTGCAGGTGCGGGACATCGAGTCGCACGAGCCGCCGTCGTTCGTGGCGGCCCTGCTGCGCTGGCTGGTGCACGGCCTCCTCGGGGTCCTGGTCGTCGGCGTCCTCAATGTGCTGTGGTGCCTGTTCGACCGCCCATGGCGGCAGTGCTGGCACGACAAGGCGGCGCACACGTTCGTGGCAGGTTGACGGCTCACGGCTCGTGGGTCCTGGCCGCCCTCTCCGCGGCCTCGGCTCCGTCGAGCCCGTCGAGCCCGTCGAGCCCGTCGAGCCCGCCGAACCCGTCGAGCCCGTCGAGCCCGCCGGTCACCTTGAGTTACTCGAGCCCCTCCTCGTCCCTCGAACGGCTCCCGAGGCGTTGCGGGGCCCGGTGCGGCGGGGTGCACTGCCCCCATGAGCAACGACCCGCCGCCCGAGGACGACCCGTTCCGCAAGAGGCCCCAGGAGCCGCAGCAGGGGCCCCAAGAGCCGCAGGGGCCCACGCCCCCCGGGGAGCCGCCGCCGGGCGAGGGCCCCCGCGGCGCGCCCCCTCCCGGTGGCGGCGGCCCCTACGGCACCCCGCCCCCCGGCGGAGGACCGCACGGTTCCCCGCCGCCCGGTGCTTCCCCGCCGCCCGGGGCCGGCTCGCCCTACGGCACCCCGCCTCCGCCGTACGATTCGCACGCGTACGGCGGCGACCCCTATGGCGGCGGTGATCCGCTGCACGGAATGCCCCCGATGGCCGACTCCGCCAAGCGCATCCTCGCGCGTGTCGTCGACTGGCTGATCGTCGGCATCCCGCTGCTGTTCATCGGCATCCCGTTCGGGATCTACCGCGGGGTCGCGGCGGGCGGGGGATTCGGCGACTGGGTGGCCGACGGCGGCACCGGCGGGTGGGTGTTCCAGATCATCGCGATCGTCGCGTTCGTCGGCTACGAGACCCTGATGGTGCGCAGGTCGGGCCAGACGCTGGGCAAGAAGCTCATGAAGATGCGGGTGGCGATGCTCAACGACGGGAGCACGCCCGACACCGGATCGTCCCTGACCCGTGCCGTGGTGCTCTGGCTGCCGCAGCTCATCTGCTGCCCGTGCCTGTGGCCGCTGCTTCTGCTGGTCTTCATCCTGGTGGACAAGCCGTTCAAGCAGGGCCTGCACGACAAGGCCGCCAAGACGGTGGTGGTGTCAACGGCGCCCTGAGTGCTGCCCGGCTCCGTGCCGGTCCGCCCCGCGGGCGGCGGGCACCCGGGCGGGTTCGGGGCGGGAGTGGTCGTCGAAGGCGGCCGCACGGTTTCGATCGGCCGTGCGTGCCGCCTTCGCCCTGCCGGGTGCCGGTACGGTCACGGCGACCAGCAGGCCGAGCGCGAGTGCGGCGACCCCGACGACGGCCACACCGGGCGCCGTCGTCGTGCGGAAGAGCAGAAGCATGGCGACGGTCGAGACCACGACGGTGGCCGAACCGTAGGCGAGCTGTGCGGCGGTCGGACGCGGCATGACGGATTCCGTCCCTCGAGAGCATCGATGTCGGTGGTGTGTCGCGACGGGTCGCCCTGTCCTGCGGCCCTGGGGCGGGTGGCGAAAGCCCCTCCTGGCCCGCGACGCCCGGCAGGCACCTCCCCTCGGCCCTTCGGGCACGGGTGGTGTCCCCGTGCCGCGTCGTCGGACTCATCCGAGTACGTCCGGCACCAGGATGACCCTCCGCCTCGCGATCGCGCGCACCGGATCCGCCCTGTGGGCGAAACGGAGCCGCTCTCGCGGACACGCCCTAGGGGGGTGGATGCCCGAGAGGACCCGGCGGTAAGCGTGACCCGACCCACGGTGCCGGTGCACCGGGGGCGCATCGAGTCACATGTCCCGGGAATCGGCCGGAAGCATGCACCTGTTGACCGGTCGGTCGCGCCGTGAGCGGCCCACCGCGGTGGGCCTGGTGGCGGCGGGCCGTCGTCCGCTATCCGGAAACGGCCTACTGCATAGTGCAGTTGGTCTGTTCAAGTCAAGGTCTGTTTTTTCTCCTTCAACTCCGGTCGAATGCTGTCACTTGTGACGCGTTGCCGCGAGCGGTCCACCCCACATTCCCGGGACCGCGGTACTCCGGCGCGCGGGGGAGGACACCTTCACGTGACAGGCAAGCAAAGGGCGCTCAGAGCGTCCGCGGTGCTCGTGGCCCTGGCCACGACAGGGGCAACGGCCGCGGCGTTCACGACGGCCCAGGCCGACAGCAGGCCCTCCGGGGCACCCGTGGTCGAGCGCCACGACCCGGCACCCGGCTCCGATCACCACAAGGCCCACCAGGGCCATGTGGACCACGACCTCGAGGGCCCGTTCAGCAAACAGCAGGAGGAGCAGCGCCAGGCGGCACTGGAGCAGGTCATATCCGGGGACGCGACCGTGCAGAAGCGCGGCGCGTCCAAGGTGGTGAAGCTCGACGACAAGAAGTACGTCGAGCTCGGCCGGGAGAAGACCGACAAGATCTTCACGATCCTGCTGGAGTTCGGCGACCAGGTCGACGACACCACGATGTACGACCCGGACGGCGACGGCCCCAAGCCGCCCGTCAAGAAGTACGGCGGCACCCCCGGTCCGCTGCACAACGAGATCGCGCAGCCGGACCGCTCGGTGGACAACTCGACCGCCTGGCAGCAGGACTTCGACCGCGAGCACTTCCAGGACCTGTACTTCGGCGAGGGCAAGGACGAGAAGGGGAACCCCAAGCACTCGCTGAAGACCTACTACGAGCGCACGTCCTCCGGCCGGTACTCGGTCGAGGGAACCGTCTCGGACTGGGTCAAGGTCGACTGGAACGAGGCCCGCTACGGCTCCAACTACTGCGGCCAGTCCAACTGCAGCAACGTCTGGGACGCGGTCCGTGACGGCGTCACCGCCTGGACGGCCGACCAGAAGGCCAAGGGCCGCACCGACGCCCAGATCAAGGCCGACCTGGCGCAGTACGACCAGTGGGACCGCTATGACTTCGACGCCGACGGCGACTTCAACGAGGCCGACGGCTACATCGACCACTTCCAGATCGTCCACGCGGGCGAGGACGAGTCGGCCGGCGGCGGCGCGGAGGGCCCGAACGCCCTGTGGGCGCACCGCTGGTACGCCTACGGCACCGACGCCGGCCGGACCGGCCCGGCGGACAACAAGGCCGGCGGCACCCAGATCGGCGACACCGGCATCTGGGTCGGCGACTACACCATGCAGCCCGAGAACGGCGGCCTCGGCGTCTTCGCCCACGAGTACGGCCACGACCTCGGTCTGCCCGACCTGTACGACACCTCCGGCGGCGGCGAGAACTCGACCGGCTTCTGGTCCCTGATGTCCTCCGGTTCCTGGCTCGGCACCGGCGAGGACTCGATCGGCGACATGCCCGGCGACATGACCGCCTGGGACAAGTTGCAGCTCGGCTGGCTCAACTACACCAAGGCCAAGGCGGCGACGGAGTCCAGGCACAAGCTGGGCGTGGCGGAGTACAACACCAAGGACCCGCAGGCCCTGGTCGTCGAGTTGCCGAAGAAGAAGGTCACCACCAGCGTCGTCAAGCCCGCCGAGGGCTCGATGCAGTGGTGGAGCGACATGGGTGACGACCTCAAGAACACCCTGACCCGCTCGGTCGACCTCACCGGCACGTCCACGGCATCGCTGGAGCTCACCGGCTGGTGGGACATCGAGGCCGACTACGACTACCTCTACACCGAGGTCTCGACGGACGGCGGCGCCGAGTGGACCGCGGTGGACGGTACCGCCGACGGCGCTCCGATCGCCCGTGACGCCTCCGACAAGCCGACGCTGACCGGCCCGTCGGACACGTACAAGAAGCTCGTGTACCCGCTCGACGCGTACGCCGGCGAGAAGGTCGACATCCGCTTCCGCTACCAGACGGACGGCGGTGTGGCGGGCAAGGGCTTCGCCGCGGACGGCATCGTGGTCACCGCGGACGGCGCCCCGCTCTTCAGCGACGACGCCGAGACCGAGGTGCCCGGCTGGACCGCCAAGGGCTTCTCCCGTATCGGCGAGTCCTTCACGGACGAGTACGAGCAGTACTACATCGCCGAGAACCGCCAGTACGTCTCGTACGACCAGACCCTCGAGGTCGGACCGTACAACTTCGGCTTCGCGGCGCCGAAGGACGGCTGGGTCGAACACTTCCCGTACCAGAACGGTCTGCTGATCTGGCTGTGGGACACCTCGCAGAATGACAACAACACCAGCCAGCACCCCGGCAAGGGCCTGATCCTTCCGGTCGACGCCAACCCCGAGGCCCTCACATGGGCCGACGGCACGCTGATGCGCAACCGCATCCAGTCGTTCGACTCGACCTTCAGCAGGTTCCGCTCGGACGCCCTCACGCTGCACAAGGCGGGCGTGCCCGCGAGTATCGCGGCACACAAGGGCAACCCGGTCTTCGACGACCGCAAGGGTGTCTACTGGTTCGAGGAGAACCCGACCGCCGGTGTCCGGGTCCCGGACACCAACACCCGGATCTCGATCGTGAAGGAGCCCAAGAAGGGGCAGACGATCACGGTCAAGGTCGGTCCTTCGGTCAGGTAGTACGGAGCACCGCACCGGGAGCGGGGTGTCCGCGCGTTCGTCGCGCGGGCACCCCGCTTCGCCGTCGCCGGACGTCTTCCCCGTCGCCGCGGGGTGCCCTTGCGGCAAGGCGTCCCCTTGTTGACACCGGCACGAAGCGGTGGGGGGCGAGATACCGCGCGAGGGTGCCGGAAGAGGGGATATCTCAGTGATCTCTAGAGAAAGTCGCAGGTCAGAGCGTGAAATACAGGTGCCGTCTAGCGGGCGTCGACCGATCGTGTTTAGGTGCGTCTGATGAGGTTCTTATTGACAGCGAGCTCGCGGGGGAGTGATGCGGTGTGCCCGGCGGAGGTTTCTGCAAGCTGCCAGGAGGCAGCGTCGTGGTCGCGATAGGCCTGCCCGACCCGGCAGGCGGCGGCCGCACGGTGCGGGTGCTGGTGCATGCGGCCAACCGTGCGCGCGCCCTCACCCGGCTGCGGAATCTGGGACTGCGGGCGGTGTATCTGCGCGGTAACGCGGAGCCACCGACACCGGACGAGATCACGGCGGTGCTGCACCATCCGGACGGTCTGCTCTGGCGCACCCAGGAGCCGCGCACCCAGGAACTCTGGCACCCCATCCGCGCCCTGCTGCGCCCGACGGGCGGGGGGTAGCGCCCGCGACCCGCGCGCCTGGGGCCCGCGGTGATGTGCTGCCCCCGGGGGGAGGCGTACCGGACCCGCAGCCCGCGCGCCGGGGACCTCACCGGCTCAGGGCCGTGATGCCGGGGCCGCCCCCTGCCGGCAGTGGGCGGCCCCCGGTGGTGGGCCCGGGAGCCGCGGGCCCCGGGCGGCTGCTCGGGCGGCGGAGCCGCGTGCGCAACACGCCCCGGGGAAGCCGCCCGCGGCGGCGTGCGGCTTCCGCGCGGTCAGACCAACGGCTTGCCGGACAGCTCCACCCCGGCCTGCCGCATCTCCTCCAAGGCCCGCTCGACCGTCTCCTCCGAGACCCCGGCGGTCAGGTCGAGGAGCACATGGGTGCGAAAACCCTCGCGGACGGAGTCCAGCGCGGTGGCCCGCACACAGTGGTCGGTGGCGATGCCCACGACATCGACCTCGGTCACATCGCGGGACCGCAGCCACTCCGCCAGGGGCGTGCCGTTCTCGTCGGTGCCCTCGAAGCCGCTGTACGCGGCGGCGTGGGCGCCCTTGTCGAAGACCGCATCGACGGAGCCGGAGGCGACCGCGGGCGCGAAGTTCGGGTGGAAGCCCACGCCCTCGGTCCCGGCGACGCAGTGAGCAGGCCACGAGTCCACGTAGTCCGGCTGCGCCGAGAAGTGGTCCCCAGGGTCGATGTGGTGGTCGCGGGTGGCCGCCACATGGCTGTATCCGGGCTGGGCCTGGCCGATGTAGTCGGTGATGGCGGCGGCGACGTCCGCGCCCCCGGCCACCGCGAGGCTGCCCCCCTCGCAGAAGTCGTTCTGCACGTCGACGACGATGAGTGCGCGGTGCATGGCGGGTGTCCTTCGGGTGGGTGCGGCGGGCGGGGCGACGGGCTGGTGGTGGTGACGGGCTCGTGGTGACGGGCTGGTGGTGGTGACGGGCAGGTGAACGACGGGCTCGTGGTGACGGGCCCCGGTCGGGGCGGGTACGGGCCGGCTGGTGGCGGTGCCGGCCGGCAGGCGGCGGTGCTGAAGGGTAGGTGACGGTGCTGAACGGAGAGGAAGGGTAGGTGACGGTGCTGAACGGAGAGGGCGGTGGTAGGCGGGTGCGGGAGGGACGGGCGGCGACGTTCCGAGGGTAGAGACTTCGACCGCCCGGCGGGAGGGGGCCTTCACCTGCTGCCCGCGGTGGCGTCGTGCCCCGGCTCCCCTGGTGTTCGGCGGGCTCACCCGAGGTACTCCGTGGGGATCACCGGTTCACCGCGGGACAGCTGGGCCGCGGAGACCGGCAGCGCGCCGCGCGCCGCGACATGCCGCTCGCGCGCCGTGTCGAGCGACTCGCGGGCGACGACCTCGCCTCCCTTGACCAGCTCGGCCAGCAGCTGCCGGCCCACCAGCGGCTCCGGAACCGGGCCGGTTCCGAGCACCTCGGCCTCGGCGACGCCGTGCTCGTCCCGCCGGCGGGCCGCCCACTTGCGCCCGCCGACGGACAGCTTGCCGCCCGCCGACTTCTTCGCCACCGGTACCAGCGGGGCACCCGGATCGGCGGATGCGGCGCGGGCGACCAGCTTGTACACCATGGAGCAGGTGGGATGGCCGCTGCCGGTGACCAGCTGCGTACCCACACCGTAGGCGTCCACGGGCGCGGCGGCCAGGGAGGCGATCGCGTACTCGTCCAGATCGGAGGTCACGACGATCTTCGTGTCGCGGGCGCCGAGTTCGTCGAGCTGCCGGCGCACCCGGTGGGCCACCATCAGCAGGTCCCCCGAGTCGATGCGCACGGCCCCGAGGCCGGTGCCGGCGATCTCCACCGCCGCCGCCACCGCCGCGGTGACGTCGTAGGTGTCGACGAGCAGGGTCGTCCCGCGCCCGAGCGAGTCGACCTGGGCGCGGAAGGCGTCCCGCTCGGTGTCGTGCAGAAGGGTGAACGCGTGTGCGCTGGTGCCCACCGTGGGGATGCCGTAGCGGAAGCCCGCGGCGAGGTCGGACGTGGAATGGAAGCCCCCGACGTACGCCGCGCGTGCGGCGGCCACGGCGGCGAGCTCGTGCGTGCGCCGGGCGCCCATCTCGATGAGCCGGCGGTCACCGGCGGCGGCCGCCATCCGGGAGGCGGCTGCCGCGATCGCGCAGTCGTGGTTGAGCACCGAGAGGATCACGGTCTCCAGCAGCACGCACTCCGCGAAGGAGCCCTCCACGCGCATGACCGGCGAGCCGGGGAAGTAGACCTCGCCCTCCGGGTAGCCGTGGATGTCACCGCTGAAGCGGTAGTCGGCCAGCCACTGGAGCGTCGCCTCGTCGACGATGCCCCGGTCCCGCAGGAAGCCGAGCAGATCCCCGTCGAAGCGGAAGTTCTCCACGGCGTCCAGGACGCGCCCGGTGCCGGCGACCACGCCGTAGCGGCGGCCCTCGGGCAGCCGCCGGGTGAAGACCTCGAAGACCGAGCGGCGGTCCGCGGTGCCCGCCTTCAGAGCCGCCTGCAGCATCGTGAACTCGTACTGGTCGGTGAAGAGCGCGGTCGACGGCACGGAGACCGGCAGACCCAGATCCGCAGTGTTCATATGTGCGATGCTAGCGCGCATCTCGTCAGAGTGACGAGATGTCGCCGGATCGGCCGGGGCGTTTGTGCGACCGGGTCCCCCGGGTGGCAGCATGGGTGGAGTGACTGTGCCCCTAGAGATCGAGCAGACCCAGTCGGCCGAGGAGACCTTCGCCGTTCCCGAACCCGATGTCCCCTGGGTGACGATCGTCCACAACGATCCGGTCAATCTGATGAGCTATGTCACGTACGTTTTCCAGGCGTACTTCGGCTACTCCAAGGACAAGGCCCACAAGCTGATGCTCGACGTCCACCACAAGGGACGCGCTGTCGTCTCCAGCGGATCCCGCGAGGAGATGGAACGCGACGTGCAGGCGATGCACGGCTACGGACTGTGGGCGACCCTCTCCCAGGAACGTCAGTGATGGCAGGACAGTTCGAAGCACTGCCCGGTGGCGGCGCGGCCGTCGCGCTCGACGAGGTCGAGATCTCCATCCTCCGCTCGCTCGCCGTCCAGCTGCTGGAGCTGATCGGTCCCGGTGACGAGCCCGCCGAGGGTGCGGACCCGCTCGCCGCGCTCTTCGCCGAGGGTCCGAGCGAGCCGCCGTCCGACCCCGCGCTCGCACGGCTCTTCCCCGACGCCTACGCGAGGCCCGGGGCGGAGCGCGGTGCGAAAAAGACCGAGGAGGAGGAACTCAGGGCGCTCTCGGCCGAGTTCCGGCGGTTCACGGAGAACGAGCTGCGCGCCCGCAAGCGCGACGACGTCCTCGCGGTCGTCCGCAGCCTCGACGCCCTCACCGTGACCGGTGAGGGCGGGGCCGTCCTGAAGCTCACCGCCGAGGACTCGCTGCACTGGCTCGGCGCGCTCAACGACCTGCGGCTGACGATCGGCACCCGGCTCCAGGTCACGGACGACGACGAGACCGGAGACCTCTACCGGCTCCCGGACTCCGATCCGCGCAAGCCGATGGTCATGGCGTACCTCTGGCTCGGGGCGCTCCAGGAGACCCTGGTCGAGACGCTGACCGCGTAGCCGCCCCGGCCCGAGGCGGGGGTGCGGCCTGCTTTCCTCGAGCTCCCGGAGGGCGGGAGGCCCCTCGTAGGGCCCGTGCGGCCCGTGCGGCCCGTGCGGCCCGTGCGGCCCGTGCGGACCACACGGACGGCGCTCCGTCGCGGTGCACGACGGCAGCGCGCGGTGGCTCGGCCGGCGGCGCGGTGCTGCGCAGTGCGGCACTGCGTGGGGCGGCGCAGCGGTGGCGTGCGGTGCGGCACTGTCCGACGGCGAGCGCGACGGGCGTCGCCGGGGTGCCGTGCTGGCGCGCCCTTGCGCGCGCCGTTGTTCCTTCAGTGAACGGTCAAATCAGGATCAAGATCGCATTACCTATTGAACCTCTTTTGTTACGTGCTGAGCGAGTTGTCCGCTTTTTTCTATGTGGTGCCTCACATCAGGCCGGATCGAACGTGTTTCCCGTCGTGATACATGTTCACGACCTGCCGGGGCGCCACCCATGTCCCCGGAGGCGCTCGGACCGGCAGGCCGCCGGTGGCACTCCATGGCTGTCCCGGGGATCAGGACCGGGCCGCGGCCGTGTCGCAACGGCGCGGAACGGTATGGAGAAAGGCGCATCAACCATGACCTCCTTGCAGGTCGGCAAGCACGACAGCGAGGCCGGGGGCACTTCGCAGGAGGGCTACGAGCGCGGGCTCGGCAGCCGCCAGGTACAGATGATCGCCATCGGCGGCGCCATCGGGGTGGGCCTCTTCATGGGGGCGGGGGCGAACATCGCCAAGGCCGGACCCGGCATCATCCTGATGTACGCCCTCGCGGGTGTGGTCATCTTCTTCATCATGCGGGCACTGGGCGAACTACTGCTCTACCGGCCCGTCTCGGGCTCCTTCGCGGAGTACGCCCGCGAGTTCCTGGGCCCGTTCTTCGGGTTCGCCACCGGCTGGACGTACTGGCTGATGTGGGTCGTCACCGGGATGGCGGAACTCACCGCCGCCTCCATCTACATGCACTTCTGGTTCCCCACGATCCCGCAGTGGGTCAGCGCCCTGGCGTTCCTGCTGGTGCTCTTCGGCGTCAACCTGATCTCCGTGAAGATCTTCGGCGAGGTCGAGTTCTGGTTCTCGATGGTCAAGGTCACCGCGATCATCGGGATGATCGTGATCGGCCTGGGGGTGCTCACCCTCGGGTTCTCCCACGCCGGTGACACCGCCTCGGCCTCCAACCTCTGGGCGCACGGCGGGATCTTCCCGAACGGCATCGGTTCGAGCCTGATGACCCTGCAGGGCGTCATGTTCGCCTATCTCGCCGTCGAACTCGTCGGCGTCACCGCCGGCGAGTCCGAGAACCCCGAGAAGACGCTCCCCAAGGCCATCAACACGCTGCCCTGGCGCATCATCATCTTCTACGTGGGCGCCCTCACGGTGATCCTCTCCGTCGTGAAGTGGACCGAGTTCTCCGCGGGCGAGAGCCCGTTCGTCCACGCCTTCGAAAGGATCGGCATCCCGCTCGCCGCCGGCATCGTCAACTTCGTGGTCCTGACCGCCGCGCTGTCCTCCTGCAACTCGGGCATGTACTCCACCGGCCGCATGCTGCGCGACCTGGCGTCCAACGGCGAGGCACCGCGGGCCTTCGGACGCCTCAACGCCCGCAGGACCCCGGCCGTGGGCATCACCGTCTCGGTGGCTCTCATGGGCGTCGGCGTGGTCCTGAACTACGTCGTTCCGGAGAAGGCGTTCGGCTACGTCGTCTCCGTGGCCACGGCCGCGGGTATCTGGACGTGGATGATGATCCTCGTCAGCCATATCCGCTACCGCCGCGCCGTCGACGCCGGCCGGCTGCCCGCCAGCTCCTTCCCCGCCCCCGGCGGCGCCAGGCTCAGCTGGGTGGCCCTGGCGTTCCTGGTCGCCGTCACCGGCATGATCGCCTACGACCGGGACACCCGGGTATCGCTGCTGGTGGGCGCGGTCTGGGGCATCGGTCTGGCCGTCGGCTGGGCGGTCCTCAAGAAGCGCGATCCGCGGCTCGGCCGGAACAGCGCCCGCCATTCGGACGGGGTGGGATAGCGGGGCACCGCTCCCGCCTTCCCCGCCGGTCAGAGGCGCGCGGCCGGGTGCCGCCCGCCCGCCGGGCCCGATGGCGGCCGGGCGAGGTGACTGTGGGGCCCCGCTCAGGTGACCGAGACGGCCGGGGCGGGCCGGTACCGGTGGCACGGGCGGTGTGGGCTGGTTCCGCTGGCCCGGCTGGCCCGGCTGGCCCGGCTGGTGCAGGCCGGTGGCCGGTGGTACCGACGGCGCGGCCGGAGCCGGCGCGTACGGGGTGCGGGCCGATGCGGGTGGTACGCGTGGTGCAAGCCGGTTCCGGTGGCCCGGCTGGTGCCGGGCCGGTGCCGGTACCGGTGGTACCGACGGCGCGGACCGCCACGGCGGTACGGCCGGGGCGGAGCGGGGCCGGGCATCGGCCCGGCCCCGCCCCGGGAACGCCGGCCGGCAGCCGGCCGGCCGCTCCCGGCACCGGCTCATGTGAGCCGGATGTCATCCCCCCGGGCGTGCAGCGTCACCCCCGCGTCGTCGACCGAGACACGGGTCGGGGTGAGGCCCGCGGGCAGCTCCGGTACCTCGACCTTCCGGTCGGCGAAGGCCGCCGAGATCCGGGGGCCGGAGGGGTCGACCGGCCGCCCCGCGAACGAGGCCGCGACCGGCACCAGGGAGATCGTCCGCCCGGTCAGCCGCGGTTCGGCCACGACGGTCAGCGGGAGGCCCAGGATCTCGGCCTCGACGCGCAGCCGGCCGGCTCCGTCCGCCGAGAGCGTGGCGTCCGGCCCGAGCCCCTCCCCCAGGGAGTCGAACGGTGCCGTGAAGACGGCGTCGGCGGACGCGGCCTCGTACCCGCCGTCCCGCTCGGCGACATCGCGCAGTTCCACCGTGGCCCGTACCGACCTGCCCTCCTCGGTCGTCGCGTCCGCCTGCACCTCAACCGTCGGAAACGCTCCACGGGCCGCGTTCAGCAGGAAGGGGAAGCCGCCGATGGTCACCTGCGGAGTGCCGGACAGCGTGTGCTGCCGTGCGGCGATCCGCTCCGCGATCCGCTGCTCGGCGAGGGCCGCGCAGACACGGTCGGCGACCGGTAGCCCGACGAGCAGCAGGGCCGTCACCAGGGACAGGGACACCCACAGCCATCGCCGGCGACGGCCACCCGCGGGGCGCCGCATCATGACGCGCTCCCGGCGCCGGCCAGGGGCGCCGTCTCACCCGAGGGTGGGGGCGGCGCGGATTCGCCGTGGCCGTCGTCCTCGATCGCCAGCCTCGGCAGCAGTCTGTCCAGCGGGCCAGGAAGCCACCAGTTGGCCCGGCCGAGCAGGACCATGGTGGACGGTACGAGCACGCCGCGCACCACGGTGGCGTCCAGTGCGACCGCCGTGGCCAGGCCGATACCGGCCATCTTCACCACGGGGTCGTCGGACAGCAGATAGCCGAGGAAGACGCTCACCATGATCAGTGCCGCGCTGGTGATGATCCGGCCCGTCGCGGAGAGCCCGGCGATCACCGAGCCCCGGTTGTCCCCGCCGCGCAGATACGCGGCGCGCACGGCGCTCAGCAGGAACACCTCGTAGTCCATCGCCAGCCCGAACAGGACGGCGAACATCAGCAGCGGCACATACCCGGGGATCGGCACCGGCCCTTCGAGCCCGATCAGCGCCGCGCCCCACCCCCACTGGAAGACGGCGGTGAGCACCCCGTAGGAAGCACCGACCGAGACCAGGTTCATCAGCGCCGCCTTCACCGCGACCACCGGGGAGCGGAAGGCCACCAGCAGGAGCAGTGCGGCGACGGTCAGCACGAAGCCGATGACCAGCGGCATCCGCTCGGTGAGCCGTTCGTTCAGGTCGGTCTGCGCCGCCGTGACCCCGCCCACATGGGACACCACGCCGGTGCCCTCGGTGGCCCCGGGGAGGGTCTCCTGCCGCAGCCGGTTGACCAGCGCCTCCGTGGCCGGGTCCGAGGGAGCGGTGGTGGGGGTGACCTGCCAGCGCACATGGGTGCCGCTCGCGTCCAACTGCGCGGGCCCGACGGAGGCGACCCCGGTCGCCGCGCGCAGTGCGTCGGTCACGGCCGCGACCCGGGTGTCGTCCGGGCCCGAGGCTGCCGCGGGCAGCGTGGACACGACCTGGAGCGGACCGTTGGCGCCGGGCCCGAACGCGTCGGCCAGCCGGTCGTACGCGGTACGGCTCGCCGTGCCGAGCGCCTTGTCGCCCGCGTCGAACTGACCGAAGGTCAACTGGGCCGCCGGGGCTGCGAGTACGCCGGTCAGCGCGAGCCCGGCCAGCAGGCAGCGCCACGGCCGGGAGGCGACGAACGCGGCGATCCGGCCCCAGCCGGCCGGAGCGGCCTCCTGCCCTCGGTCCGGCTCCCGCTGTCCCCCCTGGTCGCCGGTGGCCGCAGGTCCACCCGGCTCGGCCCTGTCGTGCCGTGCGGCGGCCGGCTCTCCCGGCTTGCCGTGGCGGCTCGGTATGCCCTGCCCCTGCCGTGCACCCCCGTCGGCCTGCTCGGCCTGCTCGGTCTGCCCGGTCTGTTCGGCCAGTTCTGCCCGTTCGGTCCCTTCAGCGTGTTCTGCCCGTTCGGTCCGTCCGGCGCGTGCAGCCTGCTTGCACGGTTCGGTCTCTCCGGTCCGTGCGGTCTGCTCGCTCCGGCCGCTCCGCCTGCCCCGTTCCCGTCGTGCGCCCCGCGCCCTTGGTGCGAGCCGCGGTCCGAGCAGTGCCAGCACGGCGGGCAGCAGCGTGAGTGTGGCCGCCATGGCCAGCACCACCGCGATTCCCGGGGCCAGTGCCAGCGCCTGCAGCAGGGGAAGTCCGCCCAGCGCGAGCCCGGCGAGGGCGGCGACGACGGCACTGCCCGCGAACACGACCGCCTTTCCGGAGCTCGCGGTGGTGCGTGCGGCCGCGTCCTCGACCCCCACCCCGGCCGCCAGCAGCTCGCGGAAGCGGCTCAGGCAGAAGAGCGTGTAGTCGATGCCGACACCGAGGCCGATCATCGCCGCGATGGTCGCCCCCGCGGACGGCATGTCCATCAGATGCCCGACCAGGCCGATCAGGCAGAGGGAAGCGCCGAGGCCGACGGCTCCCGTGAGCAGCGGCACCCCGGCCGCGACCAGGCTGCCGAAGCCGACGGCCAGGACGACGAAGGCGGCCGCGATGCCGATGAGTTCGCTGTGCCCGGTGGAGCCCTTGTCCGCAGCCGCGGCGAGTTCACCGCCGGCCGTCACCTCGATTCCCGCCCGGGTGGCGGGGGCGGCCGCGTCCGTGACCGCGCGGGTGGTCTCCGCGGTGATGTCCCGGCCGCCGACATCGAGTTCGACCGTCAGTCTGCCGGTGCGCCCGTCGGCGCTGAGGCCGCCGCCTGCCGTGTCGTAAGGGGTGGTCACGGCCACGACATGGTCGACGCGCTCGACGGCCCGGGCCGCCTCCTCGACGGCTTCGCGCTGCCCGGGCGAGGTGAGCGGCGCGGTGCCGGACGGTGCGTACAGGACCACGGGCTGCCGCCCGGAGGCCGGGTCGGCGAAGGCGGCGGCCGAGTCGCGCGCGGCCTGGCTGTCGCTGCCGGGGATGGTCACGGCCTCGCTCGTGACCATCCCGAAGGCCCCGACGGCGGAGGCCAGGGCGGCGAGCAGCAGCAGCCACGCGGCCGCGGTGCGTTTCGGTCTGCGGGCGCACCAGCGCCCTACGGCCAGGAGCATGCGAAAGCCGTCCTTCTCGTGCGGTGGCCCGGAGGGGCGCGGAGTGTCGTTGCACTCGATGTGCAAGCAGCACGGTTGCATCGCGAGTGCAATAATGTCAACGCAGTGAGGGGAGGACCCAGATGGACCAGGCGGACCGGCGGGCGCCGGATCGTGCCCGGGGGAGCGGCGGGGCTCGTCCCGGAACCGCAGGCGGACCCGCCAGGGACGGCCGCACCGAGCGCGGGCGCCAGACCAGGGACCGGATCGCCGATGCGTTGCTCTCCCTGCTCGACGACGGCGAGACCCAGTTCCCCGCTGACCGGGTGGCGGAGCGGGCCGGGGTGTCACGGCGCCTGGTGTTCCACCACTTCGCCGACATGGGGCAGCTTCAGGATGTCGCCGTGGCCCGGCGGCTCGACCAGTTGGCCGCGCGGATAGTGCCGCTGCCGGCCGAGGGGCCGAGGGGGGCGAGGGTGGCCGCGCTGGTCGAGCAGCGTGCGCGGATCCTGGAGTGGATCACACCGGCGCGGTTGACGATGCTGCGGCTGGAGAACCCGTCCGAACGGGTCGAGTCGGCCACCCGCCAGGTGTTCGACTTCGCCCGGCGGCGGCTGACCGAGGTCTTCGCCGAGGAACTGGACCGGCTCTCCGGAGACCGCAGGGCCGAACTGCTCAACGGGCTGGACGCGGTGACCACATGGGGCGTCTGGTACCACTGGCGCAGCAACGGGCTCGACCCGGACACCGCGCGCCGCACCATGGAGACCGCGGTCCACGCGCTGCTCGCCGTGACCGACCGGGAGCCGGGGCCCTCAGGCCCGTGACGGGCCCGGGGGTGCTCGGCGGCACCGACCGCAGGGCCCACCGCCCGGCGTTCCACGGCGGGCCGGGGCCCCGCCCGGCGTTCCGCGGGAGCCCGCCTTGTGGAGGCCGCAGCCGTGCGCCGTCCCGTTCCGCCCGGGGGCCGCGGCAGCCGCGCTGCAGGACGGTCCCGGGCCTGCCCGACGACCCGGCCGGGGTCCGCCGGGGAGCCGCTCCGGCGGGCCCTGCGCACCCCCGGCCCGGGGACCCCACCCCGTGCTCCCCGGGTCCCGCCCCCGGGCGCGGTCCGCCTATTGTCGTCCTCATGCTGACCATCACCCAGGCTCTGTACGACCGGATCGTCGCCCATGCCCGCGAGGACCACCCCGACGAAGCGTGCGGTGTGGTCGCGGGGCCCGCCGGTGAGGGAAGGCCCGAGCGCTTCGTCCCCATGCTCAACGCCGCCCGTTCGCCCACGTTCTACGAGTTCGACTCGGCGGACCTGCTGAAGCTCTACCGGGAGATGGACGACCGGGACGAGGAGCCGGTGATCATCTACCACTCCCACACGGCGACCGAGGCGTACCCCTCCCGCACCGACGTCTCGTACGCCAACGAGCCCGGCGCCCACTATGTGCTCGTCTCCACGGCGGACACCGACGACGCCGGCCCGTTCCAGTTCCGCTCCTTCCGGATCCTCGACGGCGAGGTCACCGAGGAGGAGATCGAGGTCGTCGAGGCGTACTGACCCCGGGTGTCCGTCAGGTGAACGGTTCGGGTTCACCATCTGAGATCACACGCCGGAGGCGGGTTCGGGAATCGTTACGATGACCACATGGTTTCCCCTGACGTGAGCGAGAAGACGCCGGGCACACCGCTGCTCGTGGCGCGGCTGCACGTCGATCTGTGCCGTCTGGCCAGCGCCATCTGTACGCGCTGCGGGGATGCCCGCACGGCCTGAGCCCACGGCCGGCCACCGCAGCGACCCTGTACCAGCCCCTGCGCGGGGGCCCAGCCGCGCGCCCGTATGTACACGCCCCGACGTCCTTCCGACAGGAGCCCACGCCATGGCCATCGAGGTCCGCATTCCGACCATCCTCCGCACCTACACCGACGGCGCCAAGGCCGTCGAGGGCAGCGGGGGCACGCTCGCCGAGCTGTTCGCCGACCTCGAGACCCGGCACCCCGGAATCCATGCACGGATCGTTGACGAGGCGAACGGCGAGCAGCTCCGCCGCTTCGTGAACGTCTATCTGAACGACGAGGACGTCCGCTTCCTCGACGGCATCTCGACCGAGCTGTCCGACGGCGACAACGTGACGATCCTGCCCGCCGTGGCCGGCGGCATGGCCTGAGCGGCCGGAGCCATGCGCTACGACGCCCCGCTCGCCGCGGTCGGCAACACCCCCCTCGTCCGGCTGCCTCGGCTGTCCCCCTCCGAGGACGTCCGCATCTGGGCCAAGCTGGAGGACCGCAACCCCACCGGTTCGGTCAAGGACCGCCCGGCGCTCCATATGGTCGAGCAGGCCGAGAAGGACGGCCGCCTCGTGCCCGGCTGCACGATCCTGGAGCCGACCAGCGGGAACACCGGCATCTCCCTGGCCATGGCGGCCGGGCTGAAGGGCTACCGGATCGTGTGCGTCATGCCGGAGAACACCAGCGAGGAGCGCCGGCAGCTCCTCGCGATGTGGGGCGCCGAGATCATCTCGTCGCCCGCGGCCGGCGGATCCAACACGGCCGTGCGCGTGGCCAGGGAACTCGCCGCGCGGAATCCGTCGTGGGTGATGCTCTACCAGTACGGCAACCCGCACAACGCGGGCGCCCACTACGCCACCACCGGGCCGGAGATCCTCGCCGACCTGCCGTCGATCACCCACTTCGTCGCGGGCCTCGGTACGACCGGCACCCTCATGGGCGTCGGCCGCTATCTGCGCGAGCACAAGCCCGATGTGAAGATCGTTGCCGCGGAACCGCGCTACGACGACCTCGTCTACGGGCTGCGCAACCTCGACGAGGGCTTCGTCCCCGAGCTGTACGACGCGTCGGTCCTCACGACCCGCTTCTCGGTCGGCTCGGCCGACGCGGTCACCCGCACCCGTGAGCTCCTCCGGCAGGAGGGCATCTTCGCGGGCGTCTCCACCGGAGCGGCGCTGCACGCGGCGATCGGCGTGGGCCGGAAGGCGCTGAAGGCTGGTGAGTCCGCGGACATCGTCTTCATCGTGGCCGACGGCGGCTGGAAGTACCTGTCCACCGGGGTCTACACCGCCCCGACGACCGAGGCGGCGATCGAGAGCCTCCAGGGCCAGCTCTGGGCCTGACGCAGCGGACAACGCCGCCACCCGGGGCGGGCCGCGGGGCCGTGCCCCGGGTGGCGGGCGGTGCGGGCAGCAGGAGCGCGGTGCGCCCCTGCCCCCGACGATGCCGGCGCGCATCCACGGGCGCGCGGTCCGGGCGCCCGACCGTCACACGTCGTCCTATCCGGTGACAGGGCAGGTGAGTTCTCCCACAACGGGCACGTGCGAAGGAGCGCTCCACACTTTCGCGCCTTACGCTCGACGGACCGCACGACCTCCCCTGCGCACCCTCGGCACCCCCGCCACCCGCCCCCGCCACCCGCCCCGTTTCCCGCTCACGGGACGACCGTCCACGGAGGTTCCAGCTCCATGAAGCTCACCGTCGTCGGCTGCTCGGGGTCGTTCCCGTCCGCGGAATCGGCCTGCTCGAGCTACCTCGTAGAGGCCGACGGCTTCCGGCTGCTGCTCGACATGGGCAACGGCGCCCTCGGCGAGCTGCAGCGACACATCGGTCTCTACGACCTCGACGCCGTCTTTCTGAGCCATCTTCACGCGGATCACTGCATCGACATGTGCGGGTACTTCGTCGCCCGCTACTACCGCCACGACGGAGGCCGTTGCGAAGCCATCCCGGTGTACGCGCCGGAGGGCGCGGAGCAGCGGCTGACCACGGCGTACGCCGACACCCCCTCGGACACGTCGATGAGCGAGGTGTTCGACTTCCACTCCCTGAAGCCGGGCGTCTTCGAGATCGGGCCCTTCTCGCTGCGCACCGAGAAGGTGGCGCACCCTGTCGAGACCTTCGCCGTCCGTATCGAGCACGGCGGCCGGTCCCTGACGTACTCCGGCGACACGGGTGTCTGCGAAGCCCTGGTCGACCTGGCCCAGGGCACCGACCTCTTCCTCTGCGAAGCGGCCTTCACGCACGGCAAAGAGGACATCCCGGACCTCCATCTCAACGGTCGCGAGGCCGGCGCCCACGCCGCGCGCGCCGGGGCGGGCCGACTGGTGCTGACCCACATCCCGCCGTGGACGGACGCCGAGCGGAATCTCGCGGACGCCCGGGATGTCTTCGAAGGCCCGGTCGAGCTGGCGACCCCCGGAGCGGTCTACGAACTCTGAGACGCCGGGGCCCGGCTCGACGTACCGCCGCACGAGCGGCAGCGGAGCCCGCCCCACCGGCCCGGCGGGGTACGAGCCGGACCACGGGCGCTGCGCCCGCCGGCAGCGCCGGACCGCTTCCGGATGCCCCTGGCGGGGCGGCAGGGCCTGCCTGCGGGAACCGACACCCTCGACGCGGTGCGGTGGACGGCCCGGGACCGCCCACCGCACCGGGCCCCCAGCCGTGTACGGATAGGCTCACCGCATGTCTCGTATCGACGGCCGCACCCCCGAACAGCTCCGCCCCGTCACCATCGAACGCGGTTGGAGCAAGCACGCAGAGGGCTCCGTCCTCATCGCCTTCGGCGACACCAAGGTCTTCTGCACCGCCTCCGTCACCGAGGGCGTCCCCCGCTGGCGGAAGGGCAGCGGTGAGGGCTGGGTCACCGCCGAGTACTCCATGCTGCCCCGCTCCACCAACACCCGCGGAGACCGGGAGTCCGTCCGCGGCAGGATCGGCGGCCGCACCCACGAGATCTCCCGCCTCATCGGCCGGTCCCTGCGCGCCGTCATCGACTGCAAGGCCCTCGGAGAGAACACCGTCGTCCTCGACTGCGACGTCCTCCAGGCCGACGGCGGTACCCGGACCGCCGCCATCACCGGCGCCTACGTCGCCCTCGCCGACGCCGTCGCCTGGGCCCGGGCCAACAAGCTCGTCAAGGCCGGCCGCCAACCACTCACCGGCACCGTCGCCGCCGTCTCCGTCGGCATCGTCGACGGCACACCCCTGCTCGACCTCTGCTACGAGGAGGACGTACGCGCCGAGACCGACATGAACGTCGTCTGCACCGGCGACGGCCGGTTCGTCGAGGTCCAGGGCACCGCCGAGGCCGAGCCGTTCGACCGCAAGGAGCTCAACGCCCTCCTCGACCTCGCCACCGGCGGCTGCGCCGACCTCGCGGCGCTCCAGACCGCCGCACTCGCCACGTCCCTGGGCGGATGACCCGGGGCGACCCGCGTGGACGGGGGCATCGCCCGGGGTGAACAGGGCGGACCGGGGTGAACAGGGGGCGCCCCCCGGCCGGTCTCCCCGGGCGCAGCCCCCTCCCGGAGTAGAGAAGCAACCGAGGACGCCACCGCCGGCGTCACAGCAGCCATGGGCGTACGGGCCGAACCGTACGTCCGTCCGAGAACCCGGGAGGGACCGCCCCATGCGCAGCCGCCGCATCGCACTCGCCGTCGTCACCGCCGTCGCGCTCACCGGAGCCGTCGGCTGCGGCGCCGTCGACAAGGCCCTGGACTGCGTCAAGACCGCCGACGCCATAGCCACCAGCGTCGACGGGCTCTCCCGGGCCGTCACCACCGCATCCGAGGACCCCACTCAGCTGGTCGAAGCCCTGGACGACATCGACAGGGAACTCGGAAACCTCAAGGACACCACCGACAACGCCGACCTCTCCCAGGCCGTCGACGACCTCTCCCAGGGCGTCGACAACGTCCGCACGTCCGTCGAGAACGGCGACGCCACCCCGGACATCACACCGGTCACCAACGCCGCCGCCGAACTCGGCAAGGTCTGCACCCCCTGAGCGGAGCGGGCGCCGGACCCCGCCGTACGGCTGGACCCGTCCTCACCGGGCGCCCGACCCCACCGGGCGCCCGTCGCCACCGGGCGCCCGTCGCCACCGGGCGCCGCGGGCACCACCCGCGGCGCCCGCCCCACCACCGGCGCGGAGATACTGGGCGCATGACCCGCCTGATCCTCGCCACCCGCAATCCCGGAAAGATCACCGAACTCCGCGCGATCCTCGCCCACGCCGGACTCGGCCATGAACTCGCCGGCACCGACGCCTACCCCGAGATCCCCGACGTCAGGGAAACCGGCGTCACCTTCGCCGAGAACGCCCTGCTCAAGGCACACGCCCTGGCCCAGGCCACCGGCCTCCCGGCCGTCGCCGACGACTCCGGCCTGTGCGTCGACGTCCTCGGCGGCGCCCCGGGCATCTTCTCCGCCCGCTGGTCGGGCACCCACGGCGACGACACGGCCAACCTCGAACTCCTGCTCGCCCAGCTCTCCGACATCTCCGGGGAACACCGCGCCGCCCACTTCGCCTGCGCGGCCGCCCTGGCCCTTCCCGACGGCACGGAACGCGTGGTCGAGGGCCGTCTGCGCGGCACCCTGCGCCATGTCCCGGCCGGGACCAACGGCTTCGGCTACGACCCGATCCTCCAGCCGGACGGCGAGACGCGGACCTGCGCTCAGCTGAGCCCCGAGGAGAAGAACGCGATCAGCCACCGGGGGAAGGCGTTCCGGGCGCTGGTACCGGTGGTGCGGGAGCTGCTGGGCTGAGGTGGCGGAGCGGAAGGCTCGGCTCGCGGGATGTGGGTCGAGCCCCCGGCTTTGGTGCGCCCGGTCGGATTCGAACCGACAAACACGACCACCTAAAGATCGCCGCTCAGCCCTTGGCGTACGGGCGCCCGTACCGCGCCCACTGTACTGGGCGCGATGGGTATCCGGTGCAACAAGGCCCCTCAGAGCCGGGGCATGGCCCGAGGAGCGTGGGAGCGCTACGCCCGCTCGTCCGGCGAACCGCCGTCCTTGCGCTTCTCCAGGCGTGCCCGCTTGCGTGCCTCCTTCAGGCGCTGCTTGTCGGCCCTGCGGAGTTTGCGCTCGACGCCGACGCCGCCCATGAGGGCGAAGCCGGTGACGGTCACCCGGGGTGAGCCGGGGGCGATGTCGTCGGGGTCGCCGCCGGAACCCGCCTCGCCGAAGCCGCCCATCACGCCGAAGCCCCTGACGTCGACATGCAGGTCCGGAGGGGCGGTGATATGGATTCCGCCCATCAGGGTGAAGCAGCGGATGACGGTGTCCCGGTCCTCGAAGTCGGCCTCCCGCAGGTCGATCTCGCCGCCTCCCTGCAGGACGACGGCGGTGAACCTGCGGGCGACGGTCCAGGTGCCCCTGCGGCCGAAGCCGCCCCAGAACGCGAACGCGCCCTTGGACGTCGGTGGCCCGCCGATACGCCGGGCGTGGCCCATGGTGCCGGGGTCCGGTGCGGCGGCGGGGGGCGCCGGGCTGCCGCCCGGAGCCGGCAGGTCCCGCACGAGGGGCTCCAGTTCTCCGCGGGTACGTGCCTTGTAGGCGGCGTCGAGCCGGTCCCCGAACTCGTCCATGCCGAGGCGGCCCTCGGCGACGGCGTCCCGCAGCAGCTCGGCGATCCGCTCCCGTTCGGCGTCGGAGGCCCGCATGTCCGGAAGGTCGCTCGTCATGCGGTCAGCCTAGTGCCTCGGCCGGACGGGAGCGCCGGGAAGGCCGCGGCGACTGACGGGCCGTCCGGATGACCCACCGGCCGGCCGGTGGGTCATCCGGACGGCCCTCTGGCCGAGCTGCCGCGACCGGCCGAGTTGTCCCGCCGCATGAGGTCCCCCGGGCCCAGGGGTCTCGGGGGCCTCCGGAGCCACACGAGCTCTCATGCGGTCTCACGAACTCCCACGAGGTCTGACCGGGCCGGCCGGACGCTCCGAGTACATCCTGGCGATCACCGACTCGATGTCGGGTTCCCGTACCGACAGGTCCACGAGCGGGTACCCGTCGGCGATGGCGGCCACGATCGGCGCCGCGGAGGCCGAGGCCGGGAACGCCAGCCACTGGCGCGGGCCCTCGACCCGTACCGGCCGCGCGCCCGCGACCTCGATGGGCGGGAGCCGGTGTTCGAGGTCCACGACGAGGATGCGCTCGCCCGGCGCGATCGCGTGGAGTCCGGTGAGGGTGCCGTCGTAGACGAGCCGTCCGTGGTCGATGACCATGACGCGGTTGCACAGGTGCTCGATGTCGGTGAGGTCGTGGGTGGTGAGCAGGACGGTCGTGGCGCGTTCGGCGTTCAGGTCGCGCAGGAACTCGCGCACCTTGGCCTTGGAGACGACGTCGAGGCCGATGGTGGGTTCGTCGAGGTAGAGCACCTCGGGGTCGTGCAGCAGGGCGGCGGCGATGTCGCCGCGCATGCGCTGGCCGAGGGAGAGCTGCCGTACGGGCACGTCCAGCAGGGCGCCGAGGTCGAGCAGTTCGACGCAGCGCTCCAGGTTCTGCCGGTAGCGGGCGTCCGGGATCCGGTACATCCGGTGCATCAGCCGGTAGGAGTCGATCAGCGGCAGGTCCCACCAGAGTGTCGTGCGCTGACCGAAGACCACACCGATGCGCCGGGCGAGCCGGGTGCGTTCGCGCGACGGGTCGATCCCGGCGACGCGCAGCCGCCCTCCGCTGGGGGTCAGGATGCCCGTCAGCATCTTGACGGTGGTGGACTTCCCGGCGCCGTTGGGGCCGATATAGCCGACCATCTCGCCGCGCGAGACGGTGAAGCTGATGCCGTCGACCGCCCGTACCCGGGTCTTCTCGCGGCGCAGCGGCCCCGTTCTGCGGCGTACGTCGAAGACCCTCTCCAGGCCGTCGAGTTCGATCAGGCCCCCGGTCCGGACGGGGTCCGCGGTGCGGATGGCTTCCTCGGCCACGTTTCAGCTCCCGGTGCTGCGGTAGGTGCGCAGACCCGCCCGCCACGCTGCCCCGGCGAGCGCGCAGCACCCGGCGGCGACGAGCGGTGGCGTGAAGGCGAGCCAGCGGGGCAGGTCGAGCGGGTAGGGCTGCCCGAGGACGTAGAGGGCGGGCAGCCAGTTGACGAAGGCGAGCGGTACGACGAAGGTGACGCCCCGGACGAGGTCCTTCGCGAAGACGGTGGGCGGGTACTGGAGGAGGGTGCTGCCGCCGTAGGTGAAGGAGTTCTGTACCTCGGCGGCGTCCTGGGCGACGAACTGGAAGGCCGCGCCGACGACGAACAGGGCCGCGAAGATCACGGCGCCGCTGAGCGGCATCATCGCCACCACGGCGGCTTTGAGCGGGGTCCAGGCGATGTCGAGGGCGAGGAGCGCGTAGCCGAGGACCAGCAGGCCCTGGGTGATGCGGCCGAGCCGGCGGAGGGCGAAGCGGTCGGCGGCGACCTGGGCGAGTACGGGGGCGGGCCGTACCAGGAGGGTGTCGAGCGTGCCGTCGCGCACCCTCCGTCCGAGCCGGTCCATGGATCCCATCGCGAGGTCGGCGAGCCCGAAGGCGGTCGCGGCCGCTCCGTAGAGGAGGGCGACCTCGGGCAGGCGGTATCCGGCGAGGGTGTCGACGTGTGTGAACATCAGCAGGATGACGGCGAAGTCGAAGGACGTGGCGGCGAGGTTCGCCAGCGCGGTCATGGCGAAGGACGCCCGGTAGGTCATGGTGGAGCGCATCCACATGGCGGCGACGAGCCCGTAGGCGCGCAGTCCGCAGCGCAGCGTGCGCAGGCGTTCGACGAGCCGGGTGTGTCCTGCGAGCCCGGTGTGTTCTGCCTGCAGGGTGTGTTCAGCGGGCAGGGTGTGTTCACCCGGTCCCGGTCCCGGTCCCGGCAGCGGGTGGCGGCCGGGCCGGGCGGCCGGCCCGGTGGCTTCGGGAGCGGGCGGGGGCTCCTCGGGATGCGGCGGGACGCCGCCGACGGAGCGCGCCGGCGTGGCGTGGCGGGGGTCCCGGCCGGCCCGGGGCGGTTCAGCCACCCTGGACCACCACCCTTCGGGTGGCGGCGGACTGAAGGAGCCGGCCGGCACCCAGGAGGACGGCGGCCCAGCCCAGTTGGAAGGCGTAGGCATGGACGAGCGCCCAGCCGGTGCGCTTGCCGAGGAGGACGTCGACGGGGATCTGGAGCAGTGAGGACCAGGGCAGCAGCCGGGCGAGTTCGCCGAGGGCGCCCGGGAAGACGGTGAGGGGCAGCAGCATGCCGGAGAAGAACATCCCGGCCAGCCAGCTGAAGTGGAGCACTCCCGCGCCGTCCATCAGCCAGAACGCCGACAGGGCCGCGAGGTAGCGGAGAGCGAAGCTGACGGTGGCCCCCAGCGCGACGGAGGCGGCGAAGGCGAGCCAGGGGAGCGGGGACGCGGGCAGTGCGAGGTCGAAGGCGAGGGCGCCGAGCAGCAGCGGGGCGGCGCCGCGGCCGAGGAGGTGGAAGGCGGCGCGTCCCAGGTCTCGGGCGAGCCACCAGAGTTGCGGGTCGGCGGGGCGGTGGAGGTCGATGGCGATGTCGCCGGTGCGAATGCGTTCGACGAGTTCGTCTTCGAAGCCGCCGCCCATCGTGGCGCACGTCATCAGGAGGGCCTGGCACACCCACACATAGGTGACGGCCTGGGAGAGGTCGTAGCCGCCGAGGCCCGGGCGTTCGTCCCAGAGGGCGGTATAGGTGTGGGCCAGGATGAAGCCGAAGACGGTGTTGGTGAAGACGCCGGCCGCTGTCGCCGCCCGGTAGGTCGCATAGCGCCGGAAGCTGCCTGCCGCGACGACCGCGTAGAGCCGCACCATGGCCTCCTCCGGCGGTGGTCGTCGCTGCGCTTGTCCGGGACGGACGCGCCGAAGCGCATGACCCTAGCCCAGGGGCGTGGCCGTCGCGACCGTATTACCGGCGGGGCCCGGACGTCCGGGGGTGTGGGGTGCAGTATGGGCACACCAAGCGAATCGCCCGAATTGTCGGCACCGGGCCGGGGTGCACCTCCGGGCAGGGTGTTCCTCCGGGCAGGGGCCGAGGAGTCTCCAGGGACATGAGCCACGAGCCAGAGCAGCCGCGTCGGGATCCGCGTGCTCCGAACCGCCCGGGCCGTGAGACTGCTGCGAAGTCGCGTCCCGCCCGCCGCGGCCGCAGCCGGCCCCGGCGCACCGGACTGCGTCGTGTCGTCCCCACCTGGCGGATGGTGGTCGGCGCGTCCCTGCTGTTCGGGTTCGTGCTGCTCGGCGGCTTCGCCGCGGGATACCTGCTGCTGGACATCCCGCCGGCCAACGCCGCTGCCACGGCCCAGTCGAACGTGTTCCTCTACCGGGACGGTACCCAGATCGCGCGGGACGGCGAGGTCAACCGGCAGAGTGTCCGGCTCTCCCGGGTCCCCCTGTCCGTCCGGCACGCCGTGCTGGCCGCCGAGGACCGTGACTTCTACTCCGAGCGGGCCGTCGACCCCAAGGCGATGGCCCGTGCCGCGTGGAACACCGTCACGGGCAAGGGCAAGCAGTCCGGCTCCACCATCACCCAGCAGTATGTGAAGAACTACTACCTGGGTCAGGAGCGGACGGTGACCCGCAAGGTGAAGGAGTTCTTCATCGCGATCAAGCTCGCCCGGGAGCAGAGCAAGACCGACATCCTGGAGGGCTATCTCAACACCAGCTACTTCGGCCGCAACGCGTACGGCGTCCAGGCCGCGGCGCACGCCTACTACGGCAAGGACGTCAGCGCGCTCGACACCGCGGAGGGCGCCTACCTCGCATCGCTGCTCAACGCGCCCAGCGCGTACGACGTCGCCGCGCACCCCGAGAACCTGCCCAGGGCGCTCGCCCGGTGGAACTACACCCTCGACGGCATGGTGACGGAGAACTGGCTGGCGCTCTCCGAGCGGTCCGCCATGATCTTCCCCATGCCGGGGCGGGCGGGCCCGGCGACGGGACTCTCCGGACAGCGCGGCTACATCGTGCGGGCCGTCGAGGACTGGCTCACCGGCCACGGGGTCGTCGACGAGAAGACCCTCGCGCGCGGCGGCTACCGGATCACGACCACCCTGGAGCGTGGGAAGCAGCATGCCCTCGCCGCCGCCGTCGACCGGCATGTGATGTCCCGGCGCGATTCCGGCCGCGCGGTGGACCGGAACGTCCGCGTCGGCGGAGCGTCGATCGACCCGGCGAGCGGCAGGGTGGTCGCCCTGTACGGCGGCATCGACTACACCGAGCAGTACGTGAACAACGCCACCCGCCGCGACTACCAGGTCGGTTCGACGTTCAAGCCGTTCGTGCTGGCCGCCGCCGTCGAGAACGGCTCCGTGACCCGGGACGGCCGCAGGATCACCCCCGACACGCTCTACGACGGCACGGACCGGCGACAGGTGCTGGGCAGCCACGGCCCGACCGGTTACGCACCCGGGAACGAGGACAACGTCTCCTACGGCCCGCTGAGCCTGCGCCTGGCCACGGACCACTCCGTCAACTCGGTGTACGCGCAGCTCGCCCAGGACGTCGGACCGCGCAGGGTACGGGAGACCGCCGTCGCGCTCGGTGTCCCGGAGAGCACTCCGGACCTGACCGCGACCCCGTCCATCGCCCTGGGCGTGGCGACCGCGAGCGTGCTGGACATGGCCGAGGCGTACGCGACGCTCGCCAACCACGGCCGGCGCGGCATGTACTCGATCGTCGAGCGCGTCACCCGGGACGGTGTGGAACTCGCTCTGCCCGCCGTGCCGGTCCGGCAGGCCGTGAGCCGTGAAGCGGCGGACACCACCACGTCCGTGCTGATGGGCGTGGTGCGGCGGGGGTCCGGCATGGCGGCGCTGTCCGCCGGCCGGACCGCGGCGGGAAAGACGGGTACGGCGGAGGGCGACAGGGCCGCCTGGTTCGCCGGCTACACGCCCGAACTGGCGACCGTCGTCGCCGTCATGGGCCAGGACCCGGACACCGGTGCGCAGCGGTCGCTCTACGGGGCGCTGGGCCTGCCGAGGATCAACGGCGGCGGGCCCCCCGCGGCGATCTGGGGCGCGTACACGGCGGCCGCTCTGGCAGGCAGCGAGGCGCGGGACTTCGACCTGGTGGTGGCTGAGGGGGCGGACGAGGGGCTCTCTCCGCACGGTGATCCGCACGGTGATCCGTCAGGCGAGCGGCACGACGATCTTTTGGCAGGTCCGTCCGACGGTCCGTCCGACGGTCCGTCGGGCGGACCGTTCGGCGAGGAGGTCCTCGACGGGCCTGACGACCTGCGCCGGCCCGCTGAAGACCCGCCGGCCCCGGTTGAGGGGGGTGAGGACGTCGGCGGCGACGGGCGCTCCACGGGCAACGTGCCACCGGAGAACGGGGCGGGCGGCGGTGGCGCGGCGGAGGGCGGGGTTCCGTGGGACCGTGGTGCCCGGCCGTGAGGCGGAACCACCGGAGGCCGCTCCTCCACGACCGGCCGGACCGGCGGTGAGCCGGGCGGGGAGCGCGGCGTCAGTGGCCCGAGGTCGCCTTCAGGCCCACCACGGCGACCAGGAGCAGCACCACGAAGAAGATCCGGGCGGCGGTTGCTGGCTCGCCCAGGACGGCCATGCCCACGATCGCGGCTCCGGCCGCCCCGATGCCGACCCAGACGCCGTAGGCGGTGCCGATGGGCAGTGCCTTGGCGGCCTGGGACAGCAGCAGCATGCTGGCGACGATCCCGGCGACGGTGAACACGCTCGGCCAGAGCCGGGTGAACCCTTCCGTGAACTTCATGCCGATCGCCCAGCCGACCTCGAGCAGGCCGGCGAGTAGGAGCAGGACCCATGCCATGGCAGGCACCTCCGGGACGCGGACTTCGGGCGGGGTGCGTCGTCTTTTCCTGCCCGGTACGGCGCGTCTCGTCGGGTCGGTCTCCACGGTAGCAAAGGGTGTGAGAACGGCCTGGGGACCGGTGTCGCCAGGCCGTCTCCCCGCCGTGAGACCGTTGCTGGTGCCTGGTGCCTGGTGCCTGGTGCCTGGTGCCTGGTGCCTGGTGCCTGGTGCCCGCTGCCCGCTGACCCGGGGTCGGCGCGGCCCGTGGCGACGCCGTCCAGTCCCGCGCCGCTCAGTCCGGTTCATCCGGTATACGCGCCTGTGTGGTATGCGCGGTGTGTGCGGTTCGTGCGGTCCGGTTCCCGCGGTCGCTTCCGCGGCCGGGACCGGACCCGGGCCTCAGCGTCCGGAATGCGGCCGCCCCGCGTGCCGGGGGCGGCAGGCGGGGCGGGTTCTCGCGGGTGCGGGGGCCGCTACAGATAGAGCCCGGTGGAGTCCTCTGCGCCCTCGAAGCGGTCCGCAGCGACGGCGTGCAGGTCGCGCTCCCGCATCAGGACGTATGCGACGCCGCGCACCTCGACCTCCGCGCGGTCCTCCGGGTCGTACAGCACCCGGTCCCCGGCCTCCACCGTACGGACGTTCTGCCCGACGGCGACCACCTCCGCCCAGGCGAGCCGCCGACCGACGGCCGCGGTCGCCGGAATCAGGATTCCGCCGCCCGACCGCCGCTCGCCCTCGGGGGCGTCCGACCGGACCAGTACCCGGTCGTGCAGCATCTTGATGGGTAGCTTGTCGTGCTTGCCGAGGCTGTTGTCGCTCACGGCATCGAACCTACCTGCCGAACGCCGGTTCGGCCGCCGCCGGGGTGGAGCGGAGTCACGCCTTCCGCTTCCTGGCTGCCAGGGTGAGCAGACCCACCACACCCACCACGGCGAGCGCCGCGGGCACCGCGCGCTCCAGCCGCGGTGTGCCGTCCGGGTGCACGAAGTGGTGCTTCACATCGGTCACCACGCGATTCGCGGCCACGAACGCACGCCCGGCGGTGTGGTCCACGGCCGAGGCGGCCTTGGCCTTCGCATCCCCGATGATCGTCTTCGGGTGCACCCGCGTCCCGAGCTCGTCGAGCGTCTCGGCGAGCTGCTCGCGCCGGCGGACGATGTCCGCCTCGATCTGCGCAGGGGTCCTGGCGTCCGACACCGCGCCGCCTCCGTCGTCGTATCCGGTAGTCCTCCTGGACAGTCTGTCAGCTCGATGCCGACCGCACCCCGCGGCACCCCCTATTACGCTCGCTCCCGTACGCACACTTTCCCCGAGGAGAACCGAGAATGAGCGAGCGACTCCAGCCCGGCGACACCGCCCCGGACTTCACCCTGCCCGACGCGGACGGCAACGAGGTCTCGCTCGCCGACCACAGGGGCCGCAAGGTCATCGTGTACTTCTACCCGGCCGCGCTCACCCCGGGCTGCACCAAGCAGGCCTGCGACTTCACCGACAACCTGGACCTGCTTGCAGGAGCCGGGTACGACGTGATCGGGGTGTCCCCGGACAAGCCCGAGAAGCTGGCGCGGTTCCGCCAGAAGGAGAATCTGAAGGTCACCCTCCTCGGCGACCCCTCGAAGGCGGTCCTGGAGGCCTATGGCGCGTTCGGCGAGAAGAAGCTCTACGGGAAGACGGTGACCGGTGTCATCCGCTCCACGGTCGTGGTGGGCGAGGACGGCAGGGTCGAGCGGGCGCTGTACAACGTGAAGGCGACCGGTCACGTCGCGAAGATCATCAAGGATCTGGGTCTCTGACGTCCGGGTCTCTGACCTGCTGTCGGCCGCGGCCCGTGGGAACTCGACGTGCGCCCTGGGAGTACCAGAGGTAGGGAGAAGGCGTACGGCCCCGGGGTAGGAGGGTCGTGTGCGTGGACGGGCGGAGCGGATGATGCGAACAGAGGGAACCGGGCGCGAGGATCCGGCGGCCGGCCGCCCCGGGCGCGCCGCGGGTGTGCCGGAGGACGACGGCCAGGCCGGTGGGGGCTTGCCGGTGGAGGTGCCGGGCTCCGTGGACTCCTCCTCCGGCGACCCGGCCGCGGACAGCGGCGCCGGTAGCCGCTTCGAGGGCGGCCCCGAGAGCGGCGCCGACGGTACTCCCGGTAAGGGCCCCGACGGCGCCGGGCACGGTTCAGTCCGTGCGGGGGGCGGCGAAGCGGAGCGTGTGGAGGCGCCGGGCCGTGCGGGGGGTGGAACGGAGCGTGCGGGAGCGCTGGGCCGAGCGGGTGGTGGCGGGCGCGACTCCGGGCCCCCTCGTACGCGCCCGGCGCCGCTCGTGTCGTTCGGGTACACCGCCGCCGACGAGGAGAAGCGCCGCGGTGTGCGCCGGATGAAGGCGACGGCCACCGGCCTCCTCGTCCTGGTGGCGGTGATCTTTGCGCTCGCCACCTGGGCCGGGAAGTCCGGTATCGAAGGCTGGCCCGGCTATGTGGCCGCGGCCGCCGAGGCCGGGATGGTGGGCGCACTGGCCGACTGGTTCGCGGTCACCGCGCTGTTCCGGCACCCCCTCGGCATCCCCATCCCGCATACCGCGATCATCCCCAGGAAGAAGGACCAGCTCGGCGCGTCGCTCGGGAGCTTCGTGGGGGACAACTTCCTCTCCCAGGACGTCGTACGGGCCCGGCTGCGCGGGCTCTCCCTCGGTGGCCGGCTCGGTGCGTGGCTCGCCGAGCCGGCGCACGCCGACCGCGTCACCGCGGAACTGTCCACCGCACTGCGCGGTGCGCTGGCCGTTCTGCGGGACTCCGACGTCCAGGCCGTCGTCGGTGAGGCCATCACCCGCCGCGCGGAGGCCGTCGAGGTCGCACCCGGCATCGGCAAGACCCTCGACAAGATCGTCGCCGACGGCGCTCACCGCCGTGCCGTCGATCTGGTCTGTGCCCGCGCCCACGACTGGCTGGTCACACACGGCGATTCCGTCATGGATGCCGTCCAGGGCGGAGCACCGGGCTGGACGCCGCGCTTCGTCGACCGCAAGGTGGGTGAGCGCGTCTACAAGGAGCTGGTCCGCTTCGTCACCGAGATGCGCGACGCCCCCCACCACCCGGCGCGCGGCGCGATCGACCGGTTCCTCGCCGACTTCGCCTCCGATCTCCAGGCCGACACCGACACCCGGGCGCGGGTGGAGCGCATGAAGTCCGACATGCTCTCCCGCCCCGAGGTGCAGGACGTCATCGCGTCGGCCTGGTCTTCCGTGCGCGCCATGATCATTTCCGCCGCGGAGGACGAGCGCAGTGAGCTGCGGCTGCGGGCCCGCGCCTCGCTGATGTCCCTCGGCGCGCGGCTGGCGACGGACGGCAGGCTCCAGCAGAAGCTGGAGGGCTGGATCGAGAACGCCGCGGTGTACGTGGTCACGACGTACCGCGAGGAGATCACTTCCCTGATCAGCGACACGGTCGCGGGCTGGGACGCCGAGCACACCTCACGGAAGATCGAGGCGCACATCGGCCGCGATCTGCAGTTCATCCGGATCAACGGCACGGTCGTCGGAGCGCTCGCCGGGCTCGTCATCTACACGGTGGTACACGCACTCGGAGGATGAGCCGCGCGGCGGACTGGGCGCCGGGGTGCTCCCGGCGCGGCGGCCGGTGACATGGGCGCCGGGCGCCGGGCGCGGCGCACGGGGAGCGGGAACCGGCGACCGGCGGCGGGGAACCCGGCGCGCGGCGCGCGGCGACCACGGCAGTGGCGGCAGCGGCGCCACAGTGGTGGCTGTGGCCCTCGTTGTGGCCGTGGCGGCGATAAAGCGCCGGGTGCGCGACCGGATCCTGTCTTCCGGTCGCGCACCCGGCCACCATGGGGGAGTTGCCGTTAAGTACGGAGAGGCCGCCGACCTCGTTCAGCGGTTCCCGGATTTTCTTTCAGCCGCCCGCCGAGCGGCGCTGGAACCGTCGTCGGCCCGGTGGGTGTGCATCGGCGGGCCGGGTGCGTCGGCGCCGGTGGCGCCCCTGCGTCAGTGGCCGGCGGGCCGTCACGGCCCGGCCCCGTCGGGCGGCTCTCGCGGGCGGGCATGCCGGAACCCCTGCGGGGGACCCCGCGGAGCACCATGGCGACCGGGGTGAGCCAGCGCCGGGGCGGGAAGCGCTGGCGCGCGGGCGGAGGGTCGCGCTGGGGCCGATGCGTTGCGCCGGGGCCTCCCGGAACGCACCCTGGAGGGAGAGGTAGGGAGACCGCCATGCCCACTCTCGAGGAACAGATCGACATCACGGCGCCCGGTGACGTGGTCTGGCACCACCTGCACCGGGTCGAGGACTATCCGCAGTTCGTCGGGGGCGTACGGGAGGCCCGTCGCGAGGGAGACTCCGGTGTCCACGTGGACGTGGAGACCGCGGCGGGGCGGGTCTTGGGGCTCGACGCCGCCACGGACGATCTCCGTCCCCACCGGACGATGACCTGGAGGACAGCCGAGACCCCGCACCTCAGCGGTTCCGTCTCGCTCCTTCCGATCGACGCGACCCACACCAGGATGCAACTGCGCATGGAGTACGACCCCGCGGAGGCGCACGACGCGTTCGGGGGCCCCAGGGGATTCGCCCAGTCGTCCGCGATCGAGAGGACCGTCCGGGCCGACCTCCACCAGTTCAAGGACCTGGTGGAACAGGCGAACCCATACAGCTGACCACGCAGTGCCCCGCGGTGGACGGGGCCCACGGAACCGTATGGCGAAGGTGACCCGTCATGACGACGCAGCACTGGAACATCGACTTGTCGTTCGAGGAGGACGGGACGCGGACGGCCTGCAAGGCCTCCCTCAGCGGCCCGAACGCCCCCGGTGTCGAGGGCAGGGGCGTGGCCAGGCGCAATCCGGACGACACTCCGGACGCGAAGATCGGCGAGGAACTGGCAGCGGCCCGCGCCTGTTCCGAGCTGGCCCACGAACTCGTGGGCCGTGCGGCGGCCGATGTCGAGAGCCACACCCATCGGCCGGCGAACATCGGGATGTGAACCGCGGCGGCCGGCCCGGCGGCCCGGCGCCAGGCGCTCAGGCCGTTCGGCCGCACGCCGTCGGCGCCGAGCACCGCACCGCCCGTCAGCCCCACAGCCTGTACGTCACCTCGGGGGGCAGGTGCTCGGGCCTGCTGCCCGGGAAGCTGAGGTGGAGCTGCCCGTAACGCTGCCGGTCGGGGGCCTTTTCCCACGCCTCCGGGCGCTCGAGCCGAACGTTCACGGGGTACGAGCGGAACGTGCCCGCCGCACAGTAGGGCTTGCAGTCGTTGACCACGTTCAGCCCCGAGGCGAAGGCGAATCTCGGCCCCCACGACGACCACCGGAGCTGGGTCAGCCCGCTGTTGCCGTCCCCGCAGGCGATCAGGAACTCACTCGGCCGTACCTGGGCCTTCATGAAGCAGTCCACGACGACGACCTCGTCATCGGGCCGGGCCGTCACGGAGGAGGATGCTGAGACGGATGCTGAGCGGGACTGTGAGGGGTACGAGGAAGGGGACGCTGACGCGGTCGCGGGCACAAGGCCCACCGCGAGCACCGTCGCGGCAAAGATCACGGCCCCGGTCCTCAGCTTGTGTCTCTGCATGTCTGCTCCCAGCCGTCTCTCCCCGAGCCACCCGTCCCCTACCGTGCCCACGCGCCCATGCCGACCCCCATGCGGCCCGGCATCCCCAGCGCGTCCGGGCGGATGTCCACTCCCTTCCCCGGCTCCTCCGGCGGTTGCCCCTGTATCGACGCTACGACCGCACCGGGGGACCCACCACTTACAGAGCCGGGCCGGGGCGTATTCCCGGCAGAGGTCTGCGCGGGACGCCTCTCGTTGATCCGGGTTGATCGGCCGCTCCTCGAGTCCGCCGACCGGTTTCCCTCGCCAACGGACCCAGCCGACTCAACGGACACCGGCCCCCGTCCCCCGGCCCCCGTTCCCCTCCGCGTGCCGTGCTCCTCCCCAGGGCGCCCGCTGCCGTCGGCGAGATCAGCCCCGTCCCACCCCGTGGCATTCCCCGTACGCCGCCCGTGACCCGCACCAGCAGAGCGCCCCCTTCGTCGGGGGCCACGGCCTCGCCTTGCCGCGGGCCGCGAGCGTCGTGGCGTATTGGGGGAGAAGGGCGGCGTCCGAGGGGGATGCGCCCTCCGAGGCGGCGAACGCCTCGTACGAGGGGACCGTGCCCGTGACGATGCCGAGGTTGCCCGTGCCGGCCGCCGACAGGTCGCGCAGGGAGGACTCGACGGCATGGAGATGGGCGCCGTGGGTCGGGTACTCGGCAGCCAGCGCCGGGTACGCGCCGAGGAGTTCGGCGAGTTCGGATGCCGGCCAGTGGAGCACCGCGACCGGGAAGGGGCGGGACAGAGCCGCCCGGTAGGTGCCCAGTTCGGAGCGGAGCCGCTCGATCTCGGCGCGGAGTTCGGCCGGGTCCGAGGAGCCGAGGGCCCACAGGCGCTTGGGGTCGTGGAGTTCGTCCAGCGGGACGGCCGCGGTGTGGAGGCGGTCCGCCAGGGTGTCCCAGTCGTCGTGCGGCAGCGCCAGCAGACGGCGCACACGGTGGCGGCCGGTGAGGAGTGACTGGGTGGCATAGGAGGTCTCCCCGCCCGGGGAGATGAGGCGGGTGGCGGCCTCGGTGAAGGTGGAGTGGGCCGCATCGAGTTCGTCGTGGGCCTCCAGCGTCTCCGCGGCGATCTGCCATGGTGCCGCGTCGTCGGGTGCCGCCGTGCGGATGCCGTCGATGAGCGCACGGGCCTCCGCCTCGTGGCCGTACTCCCACAGATTGGCCGCCTGGAGTGCCTTGACCAGGTGGGCGTTGTCCGGATTGCCGGCGAGGAGGCTGTCGTAGAGACCGCTCGCGCGGGCTCGGTCTCCCGAGAGCTCCAGGTGGGCCGCGGCCTGGAGCAGCAGTGGCTCACGGTCCTCCGGGTACTGCTCCGCTGTGCGCAGCAGACGCTCGGCTTCGGCTGTGTGGTCGGCAGACGTGTCGGGGCGCATGCTGCACACCGTACTGCTGTACGGGGCATCGCAGGTGCCCGCCCAGGTGAGGGGGAGCCGCCGCCCCGCCGGGTGGCCCGGGCCGGGAGCGGGGTGCGCGTCCCAGGGTTTTCCCCAGGGAACCCGGAGGGCACCGCGCTCGTGTATAACCGTTGATGGGCCGTATGCGCGTACATCCATAGAGCCCTATGGCCTTGGAGCCCTACGGCCTTGGAGCCGTACAGCCGTCCGCACAGCCGTCAAGCCGCCGCGCACGGGCGGGGCGTGGAAGCAAGGGAGGGGTGCGCATGGCCGGTCAGACCTGGCGCGTGCTGCGGCCGCTGGCCCTTCTGCTCTTCATCCTCGTCGAAGTCTTCGTGGCGGAGGGGATCGGCCTCTCCATCGCCGTGGCGCTCGCCGCCACCGCTGCTGCCGGCGCCGCCCTCGTCGCCTGTGCGCTGATCCTCTCGCGATCGGTGCCGCGGGTGCCGCCCACGCGCATACGTACCGCGCTGCGTGACCGCGAGCAGCGCACGGCGCTTCTGACCTTGTATCCGGGGGACGCCGTCAGCACCGGGACGCCCGCGGGGGCGGCGCTGGGGCGGCCGGACCCGAAGCCGTATCTGCGGGCCGGTGATGTGGTCGAGCTGGAGATCGAGGGACTCGGGCGCCGGCGCCAGGTGCTGAAGGGCGCGTAGGACCGCCCCACGCGCAGGGCCCCGCGTAGGGCGCCCGGCGTAGGGCGCCCGGCGCGGGCTGGGTCGCGCGTCCCCGAGGCCGGGGAGGGGACCGAAGGCGGGTGCCGAACGGAGGAGGCGCGTCCCCGTGGCCGCACCGGCTGAGCGTCAGACGTTCTTCGCGCCTCCGGCACGGCCACGGGCAGTCCCGGTGCCGTGCCGGAGTCCGGTCAAGCGCCGAGCTCCACGGTGACACCCTCGCGGGCGGAGCGGCGGGCCGCCTGAAGGACGTCGAGGGCGTCGGCGGCCTCGTACGCGCCGACCGGCGGGGCGGTGCCGTCGCGCAGTGCGGCGGCCACCTGGGCGTAGTACGCGGGGTAGTCGCCGGGCCGGGTCTCGACGGGGTGACCGCCGCCCGTCAGCGGCGACTCACCGGAGCCCATACGGCCCCACAGTTCCTGCGGCTCCTCTCCCCACGGCCGTCCAGGCTGCGGCCGCTTCCCCTCGCGCAGTGCGGCCTCCTGCGGGTCGAGGCCGTACTTCACATAGCCCGCTGCAGAGCCCAGGACCCGGAAGCGCGGGCCGAGCTGGGCGGCCGTCGCGCTCATGTACAGGTGCGAGCGGACTCCGCCGATGTGTGTCACGGCGATGAAGGTGTCGTCGTCCGCCTCGGCACCCGGGCGGCGCACATCGGACTCCGCGTACACCCGTACCGCGGGTCCGAAGAGGACGAGGGCCTGGTCGACGACATGACTGCCCAGGTCGTACAGGAGACCGCCGATCTCCTCCGGGGCACCCGACTCGCGCCAGCCGCCCTTGAGCTGGGGACGCCAGCGCTCGAAGCGGGACTCGAAGCGCTGTACCTCGCCGAGTTCTCCGTCCTCGAGCAGACGGCGGAGGGTGAGGAAGTCGTTGTCCCACCGCCGGTTCTGGAAGACGGAGAGCAACAGTCCGCGCTTCTCCGCGAGACCGGCGAGCGACCGGGCCTCGGCGGCGGTCCCGGCGATCGGCTTGTCGACGACGACGGGCAGTCCGGCCTCCAGTGCGGCGGTGGCGACCTGGACGTGGGTCCTGTTCGGCGACGCGACGATGACGAGATCGAGTTCGTCCGCGCGCTCCCACAGTTCGTCGGCCGTGGCCGCGAAGCGTACGTCGGGGAACTCGCCCCGCGCCCGCTCCCGGCGCTCCTGGCTGGAGGTCACGATCGTGTCGAGGACGAGGCCCTCGGTGGCCGCGACGAGCGGGGCGTGGAAGACGGAACCCGCGAGGCCGTAGCCGACGAGTGCGACGCGGTAAGGGGGCCCGGTCGGGGCGGGAGCCCCGGATGCGGTGCCGGTGCCGGTGCCGGTGCTTCCAGTCATACGCGCACTTAAGCAACACTGTTGCCAAAGCGTCAAGCGCGCGCACAATGGTCGGGTGAAGTGGAGCAACGCTGGTGCCAACCTTCCCGTGCTGCGCAGCCACAACACGGCCCTGGTGCTGGATCTGCTGAGGATGGCCGGCGATGACGGGATCAGCAGGCTGGAGCTGGCCGAGCGCACCGGACTGACGCCCCAGGCCGTCAGCAAGATCACCGGGAGGCTGCGGGAGGACGGGATGGCGACCGAGGCCGGCCGCCGCGCGTCCACCGGCGGCAAGCCCCGCACGGTCCTGCGACTTGTCCCCCGCGCCGCGCACGCCGTGGGTCTCCAGCTTGACCGCGACGAGCTGACGGCCGTCCTGGTCGACCTCGTCGGCACGGTCGTCGCGTCCCGCACCCGGGGGCTGGACCTGGCCGGCGCGGTACCGGAGGTCATCTCCGCCGCGGCGGGCGAGGTGCGGGCGCTGCTGGCGGGGGGACCGGCGCGGGTGCTCGGCGCCGGAGTCGGCATGCCCGGGCCGCTGGACCACCGGAGCGGGATCCCGGGCCGGGTGACAGGGGCGCCCCACTGGGCGGGCGTCCCGCTGCGCGACGCGCTGGCGGAGCGGCTCGGCATGCCGGTCGTCCTGGACAAGGACACCAACGCGGCGGCGCTGGGGCTCGCGCTGCGGGGGCTGCCCAGGACGGGACCCGGCGCGGCGGAAGCGGCCGGGCGCGCCGGCGGCGGCGGTGCCGGTCCCGGACGGCGCGGCGGCGGCCCCGCGGCCGTGCCCGCCCCACTCCCCGCCGCGCCCGCTTCTGCGCCCGCCCCCGCGGCAGCCGCCGTATCCGCCCCCGGCCTCGTCCCCGCGGCAGCCGCCGTGTCCGCCCCCGGGGCGTTCGCGTACCTCCACCTCGGCACCGGCCTGGGAGCCGGGCTGGTGATCGGCGGGATGGTGCACCGGGGGCCGCGCACCGGCGCGGGGGAGTTCGGGCATCAGGTCGTGCAACTCGACGGCCCCGTCTGCCCTTGCGGCAACCGCGGCTGCATCGAGGCGCTCTGCCTCGCGGCCGTCGCCCGCGGTGACCTCGGGGAAGCCGCCAGGGTGCTCGGTACCGGCGCGGCCAATCTGGTCCGGCTGCTCGACGTCGAGCAGGTGCTGCTCGGCGGGCGCACGGTCCTCGCCGCCGCCGACACGTTCGTCCGGGGCGTCGGCGCGGTGGTCGGCGACGACGCCGTGCGCGTCGCGCTGGCGCAGGGCGGTGCGTACCCCGTCGCCGAGGGGGCGGCGCAGCTCGTCCTCGCCCCGCTGTTCGGCCGCATGGAGGCGATGGGCTCCGCCAGTCGGGCCTAATGGTGTGATTTTCAGGTCGCAGGGTGGCGTCGGTGCACGACCGGCGGGCCCCCGCGTGGCAGCGTCGCTGCCGACGCCGCCCACACCCGCGATCTGCTGAGGTTCCCCATGCGTCTGCGCACCACCCTCGCCGCCGGAGCCGTCACGGCCGCCCTCGCCCCCGTCGCCCTGGCGGGACCGGCCCCCGCCCGGACCGCGGAGAACCCGGGGCCCCTGCCGCCGACGCCGGCTTCAGCCCCCGAACGGCCCGTACTACCCCACCCGGACGCTTCCCGGCCGGCGCCGCCGTCAGCCGGCGGTCCGCCCGCCGCGCCGCGGTCCGCCCCACCCATCCGGCAGCCTCCGCGCCTGTCCGCCCCGCCCGATGCGCCCGCCCCCGCCGCGCCCCACCGCCTCGCGCCGGTGCCCGCGGCCCCGGCCGTTGCTCCCACCGCCCCGTCACCCCCCGCGTCGCAGCCCTCCCCGCCGGGCGCCGCATCGCCCGCCGCCCCCGGCGCGGCACCCGGCGGGCAGCAGCCGGTCTGCGGCGATCCCGGCGCGGCCGAGTTCCCGATCGTCACCCGCATCGTCCAGGGCCCCGGAGAGTACCGGGCCGGCGGCGACGCCCGTGAGTTCTCCGTCGAACTGTCGAACACCACGGCGCAGCCCTGTCTGGACATCCACCCCGTGGTCGTGCTCGCCGGGCAGGCCAGGGCGCTCCAGCCGGACATGGTGCGGCTGGAGTTCTTCGACGGAGCCGCGCGGACCTGGCGGCACGTCACCATCGAGAAGACGGACCAGGGGGAGGCCGTCGGGGCGTTCGGTGCGGGCTCGGGCGGGTTCGCCGGCCTGTCGCTGCCCGCAGGCGGCACCTTCTCCGTGCGGGTCAGGCTGGCCTTCCCCGACCGCGCCACGGCCCCCGACACCGTCGTCGCCAACGCCGCGGTCGTCCAGCGCCGCGGCGCGGACGGGGACTGGGTGGGGGAGTCCGACGACTACCGCTTCGACGTACTCGCCCCCGAACCCACCGGCCGGCCCTCGGCGCCCGTCGGCGAGCCGGAGGCGAGCGGGCCCCCGGTCCCCGGTGAGAGGACGGGCGAGGACGGCACCGCCTGGCGGAACCCGCACGAACTCGCCGCGACCGGCGCCCGCCCCTGGCACTCGGTGGGCCTCGCCACCGCAGGCGGTGTGCTCCTCGCCGGAGCGGTGGTGCTGCTCCTGATGAGGCGCCGGGTCAGATAGCCGGCGGGGTGTGCGAACGCGCGTACTGCTCTGCATCGAGGTCGGGCCGTCCCCCGGGGCCGCGTTACGAGAGGGCGTGATCGGCCGGGAGCGAGGGGCCGGAACCGGGAACGACCCCAGGTCGCGGCGGTCCGGCTACCCGGCTCCCGACCTGGCGATCCACCGGGCCACACCTTCGAAAGCGTTGAGCGCCCGCGCATCATACGGTCCGAACAGGTCCTGGCAGTCGCGGCCCAGGCGGTTGTACAGGGCCGCGGCCCCGCGGGTGTCGCCCGACCGGCCGGTGAGCTCGGCATGAACTATCCGTGCGTCGATCACCGCGTGGTCATACGGCCCGAACCGGCCCTCCAGTTCGAAGATCTGGCGATCCAGTTCCCTGATGCGCTCCGAGTGGTCGGCACTGCCGTCCACGCCGCCGGAGACGTGTGCCCGCCGGGTGGCCGTGTCCTCAGCACCGAGGGAGTGCTGGATGTCGCTCAACATCGCGGACACCGCCTCGGCGCTTCGCGGGCGGTCTCCCGGGTCCTTGGCCAGCAGAATCCGTACGAGTCGGTCGAGTTGACCCGGCACGCCCGGACGATGGGCGCTGGGCGGCGCCGGCGCGTTGTCCTGGTGCATCCTCCCCACCGTCATGGGGTCGTCCTGCGGGTTGCCGAACGGCGGGCGGCCCGTCAGCATCTCGTAGAGAACGCAGCCCACGGAGTACAGATCGCTGCGCACACTGCCCGGGCTTCCGCCCCATCTCTCCGGTGCCTTGTACAGCGCGGTGCCCGCACCCGTGTGGGACTGGGCGACATCCGCGAAGGACGCGAGCCCGAAGTCCACTATCTTCACCTCGCCCTCGTTCGTGATCATGATGTTGTCGGGCTTGATGTCGTGGTGGAGCACCTCGCGTGAGTGGGCGGCATCCAGGCCCTCGCAGATCTCCCTCGCCCATCGCACGGTGCGTTCGAGCGTCAGGGTGGGCCCCTCCCGCAAGTGGCCGGCGAGGGATCTGCCCCGGATGTACTCCATGACGATGTAGAGCTCGCCCTCGTGTTCACCCGTGTCGTAGATCTGCGCCACGTGGGCGTGACTGACCCGCGCCATGGCAACGCCCTCCTGCCCGAACCTCTTCACCGTCCAGTCGGTGAAGTCCGTGGCGGCCCCCTGCCGGCGGAGGCGTCGTCGCGCGAGGAACTTCAGGGCCACGGTGCGGCCGAGCTTTGTGTCCTCAGCCGGCCAGACGTCCCCCATGGCGCCGCTTACCGGGCGGTCCTTCACCTTGAAGCGGCCGCCGATCAGCTTGGAGGTGTCCACTTGGCCTCTCCGCTCCCAGGCCGGATCCCGGGGGTTCCCCCCGCAGCGGCGATCAGCTCTGTCTACGGTTGTCTCCCCATCGGGTGAGGAGATCCATCTCCTCCATCGCATCGTGCCATTCGTCAAGGAGGTCCTTCCACTGGTGGAGTGCCCGGTCCATCGTCGCGACGGCCTCGTGCCGCAACCGGTCTCCCTCGTCACGTACGCGCCTCCTCCGGAACGGAACGCTCCAGAACTCCCACCCCGCCCAGGTGAACAGGCCGGCGGTGAGCAGAGCGAAGATCCACCGTGCCGCGCCGTCGCTGAACGGCACCACCAGCGCCAGGGTGCAGGCACCGGTCGCCAGGGACGCGATGACGCGGGGCCACCTGCGCACCACAGCGTCCGACCGGTCCTGGGTCTGTCGCTCGATGTAGGTGCCGAGTTCATCGGTGAGCCGACCGGGCTGCGCCATCAGCCGGGGGTCACTCGGGACGTCGCGGTGCCAGCCGGCGACGCTCAAGGTGATGCTGTGCGGAAGGCGACATCTGGAGTTGGTGACAAGACGCTGTGCGGTCTCCTCCAGGTCCGGCCAGATGGCCTGCAGGGCCATGCGGCGGGCCGACGGGCCCAGCCGCACCTCCTCGGGCTCGAAGACGGCCTGGTCGAGAAGCGTCATGAGCGAGACCGGGGCGGCCTCGGAGGCCGCTGACGATTCGTGAGCCCGGTCGGCCGCCGCAAGGTCTCCGCCGTGCTCGATGATGCGCTCGAGGCGTCGCATCCTCTCGTGCATATCCGCTTCATCCGGATCCAGTTGTTCGATGAGGCGCTCGAGGGCGCTCTGCACGTGGCCCCCGCTGCCGACCTGTGTGTCGGCTCCGTCCGCCCCATCGCCGTCGCCGGGGAACACGTACTCGAGGTGGGCCAGGGTTCTGTTGGGCACGGTCGAGAGCTCCCAGCAGTCCCGGAGGGCTCCCCACTGGTCTCCGCATGTGGCACGGAGTGCTGCGTACCGATTGTCGGCAAGGCGGCTGCGGAGGTTCAGCAGCCGGGACTCCAGACGCGTGCCACCGCCCAGGCGCGGTTCGTTCGGATCGGCTGAGAGGGACGAGGCCCCTCGGTTCCAACGAGCCACGACCTGCCGGGTGTAGCCGAGCGCCTTCTCGCCCAGTTCCTTGCCGGCGATCGCGTCGAGGACGACCAGGAAGTCCTGTCCGAGTGCGTAGGGGTTGAGCGACTGGAGGTACAGGTCCATCCACGCGGCGGCCTCGGTGTCGTCTCCGAGGCGGGAACAGGTCAGGGAGAAGAAGAGATTGGCCTTTGCGGCGTCCAGGGCGCAGGCGTGCGACCGGGCCCGTTCACCCTGCTCCTCCTCGCCGCGGAATCTGGCCGCCACGGCCATGGTCGCAGGAGCGAGCCAGTACGTCGGTTCGAGGAGCAGCCGCTCTTCGGAGCACGCTCGAACGGTGGCGGTGTTGACCACGTTTCTGTAGATGGCCTGTCTGGTGAGGACGTGCACCAGGCCGCGGGCCAGGGCGCGGGTCTGCTTGCGCTGAGCGAAGTGTGCATGCCACTCGGTGGTCAGGCGGGACAGTTCCGCCTGGGCTTTGGAGACCTCCCGGTCGCGTTCGTACTGCTCGACGAAAAGGTCAAGGACCCGGCGTGTGGTGGCGACCGCGCTCTCCAGCCCTGCGATCTCCTGTCGCACACAGCCGACCTCGCCTCTGAGCCCCACAACGTCCGCTTCCACGCCGTGGAGCCCTTCCCTGAAGCTGTCCAGCTTCTCCTCGTGGCGCCCCTGCCCCTCCTCCACGCCTCCGATCCGCTCGCCGAGTCGCTGAAGTGTCGAGTCCAGGTCCGGTCCGTCGTCCATGACATCCCCCGAGGTCATCACCGCCTGTGGTGCGCGCCCGCTCATTGTCGGTTCCACTTGGACGACTGTCGGGCAACTGGCTTCATTTGATCAGGAATTGATAGTTTTCGGCCATTTTCGGTGAGGGTGGCAGTATGACGTGTCACTTGACCAGGTCGACTGAACGGGAGCGATCCGTGCGCGAGATCGTCTATCTGTCGGAGAGCAAACTGCGGCAATTCGTACCCGAGCCACGGCGCGTCCCGCGTGCCGGTGCTCTCCGCGTGACCACGCCGCTGGGCGGCATCGACATGGACGCGCCGGCGGTGAACGCGGAGCAGGGGCAGCTACGCCACCTTCGCCAGGTGTCCAGGCATATCGAGCTGATGGCGGACTGGTATGCGCAACCCGACTTGCGTCCTGGCCAATGGGTGCAGTTCGAAGCACCACTTCGTTGTGTGACACTCGGTGGCGCTCACCAGGACCTCGTCCTGTTCGTGGACCGTGCAGGCAGCGGAGCGGACTCCGCGGCCTACGGCGACTGCCGTCTGCTCATGCACGGATCGGTTCGACATCTCAGGGGCAGCGCGCCGAAGGTGGTGGACGGTCCCGCGCTGGAAGCGGAGAGCTCGGACTCCAGCCTGGGAACGGCGTTCGTCACCAGGGTGGGGCATGTCGTGGAGGAGCTCACGCGGCACCGCGACCCGCTGCCGCTGGAGCCGGCTCCGTCGCGGGAGGTGGTGCGCCTGCACCGCGGGGGCGTGAAGGAACTGATAGATGCCCTGGACGACGAGGACGACAGCATCAACGTATCCGCGATGATGACGGGGTACGCCCGCGTCACAGGGCTCCTGCGCGGTGACGGTACGACCTCTCGGTGCGTAGTGGCGAGCCCTCTCGTCGTGGAGTACGCGGCAGCCGGAATGGGCGCCTGTGCGGTCAAGTAGGCCGTGTGCGGACGCGGTCGCCGACGGCAGGGACTCTGCCCCGGGCCGGGTCTGTTGATCTGCAGGGGCGTGGGCGGTCGCTGCGGCTGATGGCCGGCGGCCCAGCCGGCGGGGCCGGGCCGGGGGCGCCGCCGGGGCGGGCGCCGACCGATCCTCCGGTGCGCTTCGGTCCGCGCGCCGGCAGGGTGCCGCCTTCGTCGCCCCCGGCTCGCCGCGGTCAGATGTGGTCGATCACGTCGGCGATCGAGTCCACGATCTTCGAGGGGCCGTAGGGGAATCTGTCCACCTCGTGCGGCTGGGTGACTCCCGTCATGACGAGGAACGTCCGCATGCCCGCCTCCAGGCCGGCCAGCACGTCCGTGTCCATCCGGTCACCGATCATGGCCGATGTCTCGGAGTGGGCCCCGATGGCGTTCAGTCCGGCACGCATCATCAGTGGGTTCGGCTTGCCGACGAAGTACGGCTTCTTGCCGGTGGCCGCGGTGATCAGCGCCGCGACGGCGCCCGTGGCGGGGAGCGCACCCTCGGCGGAGGGGCCCGTCTCGTCGGGATTCGTCGCGATGAACCGGGCGCCGTCGTTGATCAGCCGTACGGCCTTCGTCATGGCCTCGAAGGAGTATGTCCGAGTCTCGCCCAGGATGACGAAGTCGGGATCGGTGTCGGTGAGGACGTACCCGATCTCGTGCAGAGCGGTCGTCAGGCCCGCCTCGCCGATCACGTAAGCGGTGCCGTTCGGCCGCTGGTCGTCGAGGAACTGTGCGGTGGCAAGCGCCGAGGTCCAGATGTTCCCGGCCGGCACGTCGAGGCCCATCCGGGCCAGCCGCGCATGCAGGTCGCGCGGGGTGTAGATCGAGTTGTTCGTCAGTACCAGGAAGGGCTTCCCGGACTCCTTCAGCCGCTTCAGGAACTCCTCGGCGCCGGGGATCGGGATGCCCTCGTGGATCAGCACTCCGTCCATGTCGGTGAGCCATGATTCGATCGGCTTGCGCTCTCCCATGGGGTGTTTCTCCTGCCGGACGCAGTTGTACGAGGCGGCTTGCGCTCGGCCTAGACACTACCTTCGGCGCGTGTTCGATTCCGGTGCGGGGGAACATGTCCGCTATGCGGTGAAATCTGCGGTGAACTATGCGGTGAGCCCTGTCCGCGCATCCGATGCGGGCGGTCCTTTCGGCGCGGGTCTCCCCGCGGCGTGTGCGGCCACTGCGCGGTCCCGGTGCTTCCGGCGGACTGACCCGTACGGGTGTGCCGGAGATGCGGAACTGGGCGGAACGCGTGAATGTCGTTACACCAGGAGGTTCACCATGCGTTCAGTCATGATTGCTCTCCGTGTCGCAGGGACGGTTACCGGCTTCCTGATCCTGGCCCCCGTCCCCGGGACCGCGTTCGCGGAGGAGAACTCCCAGCCGACGGACAGGGTTCGGGCTTTCGGCGCGGAATCCGGGAGCGAGCTGAGCCACGGCGGTCAGAGCGCCGCCGTGGACCGGCTCCAGATCGTCACGCTCACGCCGCTCTCGCGCTCCGAGCCCGAGGGAAGGCAGGGCGAGGAGGAGGATGCCGAGCGGGGGCGTGAAGGGCGCGACGGGAAGAAGGACGACGGGTCCCAGGACGGCAACAGGGACCGCGACGGCCGGGACCGAGGGGACGGCTCCGGCGACGACCACGAGGGGCGGGGCGACGACGGTCATGGTGACGACACCGGAAACGGGCGCGGCGACGACGGTGACGACGGTGACCACGACGGCCGCGGCGACGACGGTGACCACGACGGTGGCCATGACGAGGACGGCCCTGACCGAGAGGACGGGGAGGACCGAGAGGACGGGGAGGACCCCGATCCTGCGGTGAGCCCCGTGGCGCCCGTCAGCGCCGGGGGCGGCGGCGCTGCCGACCGGCTGGCCTCGCAGGGGGCCGGGACCGCCGACACCCAGGGGCCCGGCACCCCGCACACCGTGATCGGGCTGCTGCTGGCCGGAGCGGCGGCTGTTGCCGTCGCCTTCCGCAGTGCCCGTCGCCGCCGGGCCGGCTCCCCGGACCGGGACTGACCGCCGTGTCCACCGATGAGGAGAAGTCCTCCGGCAGCGGTCGGCTGCTTACGGGAGTGGCCTGGGCGATTCTGCTGACGGGCCTGTGGCTCTGGGGCCGTGGGGCGGCCGACGGCGCCGGGGGTGCCTCGGCCCCCACGACGGGCGACGTGGCCGCGGTGGGCCGGCCACTCGGGGTACCGCTGCCGCCGGCCCGTGAGCCGCTGGCACCGGTGGGGCCCAGCAGGGTGGAAATCCCCTCGATCGGTGTCTCGGCCCCGGTCGTCGCCCGTGGCCTGGACGCGGCGGGGGCGGTTGAACCGCCGCCGTTCGCGACGCCGGACACCGTCGGCTGGTTCGGTACCGGCACCCGTCCCGGCGCCGCGGGCGCGGCGCTGCTCGTCGGCCATGTCGACACCAGTACCGAGCCCGCGGTCTTCTACGGTCTGAGCGCGGCCCGGCCCGGCGAGACGGTCAGGGTGACCCGAACCGACGGCACGGTCGCCGTCTTCACGATCGAGGATGTCCGGGTCGTCGGCCGGGACCGGTTCGACGCCCGGAAGGTGTACGGGGTGCACCGGCCGGGCCGGGCCGAGCTGCGACTCATCACCTGCGGCGGTACCTACGACGGGAAGACCGGCTCGTACACGGCGAACGTCGTGGTGTCCGCCTACCTCACGGACGCGCGAGGCGTCTGAGGGCCTGAGGGCCTCAGGCGGAAGCCTCGTTGCCTCGTGGCGCGCGGACGCCGTGTGTCAGGATGGGGCGGCCGGGCCCGGTCCGGCAGCGCGGGCACCCGGGGGGCGGCCCGGCACGTACACGGTGCACCAAGGGGGAGTGGATGTACGGCAGTCGAGTCGGGCGCGCCCGAGGGACGGCGGCCGCGGTGGGGGCCGTGCTGCTGGTCGCGGGGTGTTCCTCCGCGGACGGCGAAGGGGACAGGCCCGCGTCCCGGCAGCCCGAGGCGACGGCCCCGTACTGGGTCAACCCCGAGGGCAACGCGGCGAAGCAGGTGGCCTCGTACCTCGACGGCGGTGAGAGCGCCGAAGCTGATTTGATCAAGAAGATCGCGGCCCAGCCGGTGGGCGAGTGGATCGGCACCGAGGACCCCGAGGGCGAGGCGAAGCGCTACACGGAGGCGGCGGCCGAGGCCGGCCGGGCCGCACTGCTGGTGCTCTACAACATCCCGCACCGGGACTGCGGGCAGTTCTCCAAGGGCGGCGCGTCCGACGGCGACGCCTACCGCGCCTGGGTCGACAAGGTGGCCGCGGGCATCGGCGACCGCCGGGCCACGGTCGTGCTGGAACCCGACGCCGTGCTGCACCTGGTCGACGGCTGCACCCCGCAGGAGTACCACCAGGAGCGGTACGACCTGCTGAAGGGCGCCATCGAGCGGCTGAAGCGGCTACCGGCCGCCACGGTCTATCTGGACGCGGGCAATGCGGGGTGGGCGGACCCCGACTCCCTGCCCGGCCCGCTGCGCAGGGCAGGCATCGAGGCGGCCGACGGCTTCGCGGTCAACGTGTCCAACTTCCAGACAACCGAGGCCAGCAAGGAGTTCGGCCACGCGCTCTCGACCAAGGTCGGTGGGAAGCCCTATGTGATCGACACCAGCCGCAACGGCAACGGGCCGTACACCGACGGCGATCCCCAGGAGAACTGGTGCAACCCGCCCGGTCGTGCCCTGGGTGAGCAGCCCACGACGAAGACCGGCGACCCCCTCGTCGACGCCTATCTGTGGGTGAAGCGGCCGGGGGAGTCCGACGGTGACTGCAAGGGCGGTCCCCAGGCGGGCGACTGGTACCCGGAGTACGCGCTCGAACTGGCCCGCAACACCGCGTAGCGCTTCCCCGCGCCGACGCCCCCGAACGGCGCCTCCTCGCTCCCGGACGCCTCGTTCGGGACGCCTCGTTCGGGACGCCCGGCTCCGGAGACCTGGTCCGCGACATCCGGCCCGGAATGCCGGGCCCGGAACGCCAGGTTCGGGAGGCCAGGCCGGGAACGCCAGGTTCGGGAGGCCAGGACCGGAACGCCAGGTTCGGCCTCGTTCGGGGCGCCCGCCCCGCAGCGCCCGGCCCGCACCACCGGGCAGCCGCGTCCGCCACGCAGGGGGCTCCCGGCTCGGGCCCCCCGTCTGCCGTCCGGTCGTCCGTCTGCCGTCCGTCCGGTCCGCGCCGTGTCCGGTCTAGGGGATCTCGACCCAGACCGCCTCAGACGGAGTGCCCTGGTCGTCCGTCACGAACAGCATGTACCAGCCCGACGGGACCAGGGACCGGTTCTTCGGCACGGTGACCTCGAAACCGTCCGCCGTCTTCGTCATCTCCAGCGCGATGGAGCGCTGGTCGACATCGGTCACATGCGTCACGGCGCTGGGCCGCATCAGCTTCGCCGACGCCAGCTTCGCCGCGTCCGGGCTCCTGAACGTCGCCGAACCGCCGCGCTCGATCTTCTCGGGGCCGGCGCCGATCTCCGGTCGCGCGTCCCGGTAGAGGTAGGGCGGGGTGTAGATCTCGATCCGCTGCTCGAAGACCCCGGGCTTGGTGTTGGCGGCGTCGCCGAAGAGCGAGTCCGAGCCGAAGATCATCACACGGCCGTCGGGCAGCAGCACGGACCCCGAGTGGTAGTTGCGGCCGACCCGGGGGTCGGCGACCCTGGTGTACTCCCCCGTCTTCGGGTCGTAGGTGCGCGCCTCCAGGACGTTGGAAGCGCTGCGGCCCCGGTAGTCCTCCGAGCCGCCGGTGACCAGCACGCTGTCGTCGGGCAGCAGCGAGGCGCTCGGGTAGCGCGTGCCCTTGTCGAGTGAGGCGCCGTCCTCGAAGCGCGGATTCGGGTCCTTCAGGTCGACCAGCCGGGACTTCTCACTGGACTTCTCGGACTCGCCGACCCCGCCGCCGCCGATGACCATGAACCGCTGGTCCTGCGCGGGCGGCAGCATCACGGTCGCCGAGGTCTCCATCAGGTCCGGGTCGCTCAGCCCGGGGACCTTGGTGAACGTGTTGGTGTCCAGGTCCCAGACGCCGGGGTCGCGGCCCACGTCCGCCGGTCCGTAGCCGGCGTTGGAGCCGGAGTAGAAGAGCTTCCCGTTGTCCATCAGGAAGATCGCGGGATAGGTCGGGAAGCGCCGCTCGAAGCCGGTGTACTCCCACTTCTTGGTCTCGGGGTCGTAGATCTCGTCCTTCCCGGGGACGATCTGGCCGATCTCGTCCAGCCCGGACAGCGACAGCACCCTGCCGTCCTCGAGCGTGGTGAGGGTGGGGTACCAGCGGGCCTCGTTCATGGGGTCGACGGTGATGTACTTCTCCGCGACCGGGTCGAACTCGAAGGCCTCCTTGATGCCCTGGAAGTCCTTCTTGTCGAGGGCGAGTTTCTGTGCGATGCCGTAGACGTTCCGGTTGTCCGTGCCCTCGAGGCCGTGCACCCGGTAGTTGTCCTCGGTGCCGGTCTCGTACCGCTTGCCGGACTTCTCGGCCTCGACGTAGATCCGGCCGAGGCCGGCCTCGGTCCGCAGAAAGCGGCCCGTCTCCTTGTCGAAGATCTTCTTCGCCTTCTCGACGAGGACCGGGTCCTTGGAGACGAAGGTCTTGCCGTTCTCCTTGCCGGTGAACCTGGTGCCCGCGGGCAGGGTGATCGGCTTGTCGGGGTCCTCGTTGTGGACGATCATCAGGCCGCCGGCCTTGGTGACGTCGCCCTCGAGCGTCTCGTACCGCTTGGTGCCGCCCGCGACCAGCAGCTTGCCGTCGGGCAGCTGGGTGTGCCCGGCGCAGAACATGTCCTTGGGCGTGTCTATATGTGTGAACTCGTTCGTCTTCGGATCCCACAGCACCGACTCGAACTTCTTGGCGTCGAAGTTCTTCTGGTTGTTGCCGGAGCCCGCGATCAGCAGCACCTTGCCGGTGTGCAGCAGGGCCGCGTGGATCGTGTTGATCTTGTACTCGGCGGGGACGTCGAGGAGGTCCCAGCGGCCGTTGGCCGCCTTGTACTCGGGCCGGTCGATCTTGTACTCGTGGTACTGCTCCGAGCCGTACCGGTACATCGCGGGTCCGTTGAACCCGGCGATCGCCGCCACGACCGCCGCGCCGATCAGGATCCGCCGGGCCCGGTTCCTGCGGTGGTTCGGCCGGACGGGAAGTGCGCTCATTTCTTACGTCCCCCAAGGGCGATCTGCATGGTCTGGTCGGCAGGGGCCCACGGGTGCGACTGCTGCTCGTGAGCGGCCGGCGGCGTGGCCTCCAAGGCCCCGCCGTCCGTCCCCGGCTTCGCACGGCGCCGGCCCCGCCGCTTCTTCTGCTCCTCGCGGATGCCGTACCGCCAGGCGAAGATGGGTGCCGCAGTGATCAGCAGGGCCAGACCGGCCCAGGTGATCATCGCCGGGTGGTCGTGTCCGAACCAGAACGAGGAGGCGAGCGAGCCGCCGAAGATCAGGATGAAGAAGAGGTGGATGCGGAACGTGCCGAAGAGGGTGTCCGGGCTGGAGGAGTCGCCCTTGGGCGTCACCACGAACTTGCTCTTGCGGCGCAGTGCGGCGTCCATCAGGGAGCGTGCGTAGATCGGTGCGGAGAGCGCGGACATCACCATGCCGGCCAGGCCGCCGGAGCCTTCCGGCTCGTGGGGGGAGACGTTGTGGCGGCGGTTCCAGATGTAGAGGCCGATCTGCAGGGCGGAGGCGTTGCCGTACAGCATCATCCAGACGGCCGGGTCGATCTGCACGCCCGAGGCCCCCATGCCCAGGAACAGCGCGCAGCTGAGCGCCGCCAGAATCCAGTTGAGGGCCGACATCGGGTAGAAGATGATCATCATGGTGTAGTTGAAGAGCTTGCCGGCCGGCAGGCTGCCGAAGCCCTTCCAGTACTGCTTGAGGATCGTCTCGTAGGTGCCGCGGGACCAGCGCAGCTGCTGGGTGAAGAAGTCGGTCCAGGCCGACGGGCCCTCGCCGACGGCCAGGACGTCCGGGGTGTACACGGACCGCCACTTGTTGCCGGTGGCCGGGTTCTTGGCCCGGTGCATCTCGAAGCCGGTGGCCATGTCCTCGGTGATCGAGTCGTACAGGCCGCCGATCTGCTTGATGGCACTGATCCGCACGGCGTTGGAGGTGCCGACGAACATGGGGGCGCCGTAGCGGTTGCCGGCGCGCTGGATCAGGGCGTGGAAGAGGAACTGCTGGGACTCGGCCGCCTTGGTGACGAAGGTGTCGTAGTTGCCGTAGACCTGGGGGCCGATCACAAACCCGACGTCCGGGTCGCGGAAGTAACCGAGCATCCGCTCCAGGTAGTTCGGCAGCGGTACGTGGTCGGTGTCGACGGAGGCGAAGAAGTCGTAGTCGCCGCCGTGCGCCTCGAGCCAGGCGTTGTAGTTGCCGTGCTTGGTCTTGGCCCGGTGGGCGCCCTTCTCCTGGTTCCACTTGGCTATGCCCTTGCGGGAGAAGTGGTGGACGCCGAGCCGGGCGCAGACCTCCTTGACGGCCGGGTCGTCGCCCTCGTCGAGCAACCACACGTGCATCACTCCGCGGTGGCGGATCCGCACGGCCGCCTCCAGCGTCTTCGTCACCATCTCCAGGGGCTCCTTGCCCGGCACGAAGGAGGTGAGGAAGGCCACGCGGGTACCCGACTCCGGAACGACGGGTATCGGGTCACGCGCGACGAGGGTCGCGTGCGCGTTCGACAGGACGTTCATCGTGCGGAAGAGCTCGATCAGGCCGATCGACACCAGCATGACGACGTCGAGCCAGAGCAGCAGCTCGTTGTCGAGGTTGGGGTCCCGCTCGGTCCAGTGCTGCGGCTGCATCAGCCAGACGAACAGGCCCAGCGAGACCAGCGGTGCGGCACCGAGGAGCAGGGCGGCCCGGACGCGGTGCTGCTCCTGCGACAGCAGCGAGCGGTACTGCACCCGGTACGGCTTCGACGGGTCCGGCTGGGTCAGGGGGCCGGCCAGCCGGCTGTAGTGCTCGTAGTCGTACCTCGGCAGCGCCTTCTTGGGGCGCGACCGGTGGCCCCCGGTCCTGAGCTGCGGGGGAACCCGAAGCTGCGTGGTCCGGGAAGGATCGTCGTCCTGCGGCCGTGCGCCGGTCGGCGTCGACGTCATACGTTTCATTCCCCCCGCACGCCTGCTGGCTGCGTGATCGTTCGGTCGGGTCCGGACCGCGGCTCCCCGTGGCCGGCCGGACGCATCAGTGGGTGACCACCGTATCCGTAGACATAAGGCGATGGTCTTCCGGTTGCATGATGCCCGTCTCCGCGTTCGTCGACGAACGGGACCCCCGGTACGGGCCGGCCGCGGCCGGAGGATCTCCGCGAATCACCCCAAGCCGCAACTGCTTGAGCCCGCTGCCCCTCAGGGCCGCGGACTCAGAGCACAGAGTCCCCGAGCGGGGGGTGTGATCGCAAGGGCGGCCGCGGCCCCTCCCGTGCCGCCGCCGCTCCGGATGTCCCGGTCGGATGGGTGCCTGGGGGGCGGATGTCCCGGTCGGGCGCGTCCCGCCCGCCGTGCCGTCGTGCGCCGACCGCCTCGGGCTCCGCGGGCCCGGCGCTGCGCGGGGGCCGTACGGGGGCTGCGCGGGGGTTCGCGCCCATGCGAAAAGGCGCCCTTGGAAACCAAGGGCGCCCAGGTCAGCGAACTGACCGCGAGTGCGCCGCCAGGGACTCGAACCCCGGACCCGCTGATTAAGAGTCAGCTGCTCTAACCAACTGAGCTAGCGGCGCCTGCTGACCCGGAGAACTTTACCGGACCCTCGGTGATGCTCCTGACCATTTCCTCGCGCGTTCCGGCCTGTCGGATGGTCGTTTTTTCTCTTTGTTCAGTCAAAATGCGATTTGTCATGGCGAAAGAGAGCGGTGGATCTGCTGAAGGGGCGAGGGATGACCGTTCCGGTGTTCGACGAGTACCAGCCGGCCGGAGACCCCGGCTGCCCCGGCTGCGCCCGGCGGAGGGAACGGGTCCGTGCCGTGCCGGTACGCGCCGGGGGCCACCCGGCCGCACCCGGCGTCCGTCGTGCTCTCGTCCTGGTCACCCTCGCCGGAGCGGTCCTGGGCGGCGGGGGCACGGGAGCGCTCGCCGCTTCCGGTGCGCGGCACTCCCCACCGTCCGCCCCGGAGGCGGCGGCACCGCGGGCCGCGCCGCCCGCGCCGCGGCCGGGCCGGGCGGACGCCCGCGCGCAGCAGGATCGGCCGCAGCGGTCGCGGACCTCAGCCGGGGCGCGGTCGCGGGCCGAACCCGCGGGGGCGGATCGCGCGGGAGGCGGCCCCGCAGGCGTGACGGACCGTGCCGCCGCGGAGGGCCCCCGGACCGGTGAGCCGGCCGGGGCCGCTCGCGAGCCGGACCCCGACCCGGCCACGTGGCAGGGCAGCCGGGAACCGCTGCACGGTGGACCCCCCGCCGGGCCCGCCGGAACCGCCGGCCTGCGCACCATGGCCCGATCCGACATCATGAGCCGGGCGAAGCGCTGGGTGAACGCAAAGGTCCCGTACTCCATGAGCAGGTACTGGGCGGACGGCTACCGGCAGGACTGCTCGGGTTACGTCTCCATGGCCTGGCACCTTCCGGGCAACGAATGGACGGGCAGCCTGGCCCGGTTCGGAACGCGCATCGCACACCAGGATCTGCAGCCCGGCGACATCCTGCTCTTCCACAACGCGGACGATCCGTCGCAGGGCTCCCATGTGACGGTCTTCGGGGGCTGGGCGGACGACACGCACACGAAGTACGTCGCGTACGAGCAGACCAGGCCGCACACCCGCCGACAGATCACGCCCCTGGCCTACTGGAGCAACTCCGGCCAGTACGAGGCCTACCGCTACAAGGCGCTCAAGGACGTGGGTCCGGGGGACGCGCGACTCACGGGAGACGGGGAAACCGGGTTCCCCGGCGCGGAGGTCTTCGGGCCCGGCGAGGACAACGCGTACGTCATGCAGCTCGGCGGACTGCTGGCAGGGTACGGCTTCGACGTCGGCGGCACCGACGATCCGGGGTCGCGCTGGGGGGAGGGGCACCGGCAGGCCACCCGGGCGTTCCAGCACGCCCAGGGCTGGCGCGGCGCGGCGGCAGACGGCTACCCGGGCCCCGAGACCTGGCAGCGGCTCTTCTCATGACCCACCCGTCCGATGTGCACCGACCCCGCGAGGAGGCGACCGCGGTGAACCCGACAACCCCCTACTCCGAGGACCCACCGGGTCCTCCCCTGACGCTCGGCCGGCTGACCTCGGCCCCGGCGGCCATTCGCGGTGTGGGGCTCCCCGCCGCGGGCGTCACGGCCGCCGGCCCGCCCCTGCCCGCCGCCCCCGCCGGCCCACGGACCGATGTCGCGTCCGCCGCCGCACCCGACGTGCCGGGCGCCGGCTCGGGGAACGCCGCCGACCCGCTCGGCGCCCATGGCGCTCCCGGCCCCGTCGACGGGTACGGCCTCCTCAACCCGGCCGGTGCTCCCGCCCGGGCCGGTACCGCCCGTCCCCTCGGTACCCCTGACGCACACGCCGCCGCCGACCGCCTCGCCGCGCCCACCCCGCCCGGCGCCGGTGAGGCGCACGCTTCCCGGGCCGCGTACGACGGCACCGCACGCGGCGCGTCCACGGGGGCCGGACTGCCGGCCTCGGACCAGGAGACCCCCGTCGGCGGCGGGTCCGCCTCGGACTCCTGGGCGGACGGTGCTGCCCGGCCCGGCTCCACCGCGGCCGTTCGCGGCGCGGCCGGCGCCCCCACGGCAGGTGCCGCGGAGGCAGCACCCGTTCCGCCTGTTGCGCCCGTTTCCGCCGTTCCCGCCGCGCCCACCCCGCCCGCCGCGCCCACCCCGCCCGCCGCGCCCGAGGCGGGTCCCCCCTCGACGGGTGCCGGCGCGACGGGTCCCGGTCCGGCCGGTACCCCCCCGGACACCCCGTCCGGTACCGAAGGGACGGAAGGCTGGACGAAGAGCGGTGCGAGGGGCGGGACGGAGCGGAGCGGTGTGCGCGACGGCGGGCCCGCGACCCAGCGCCTCGAGCGGCAGTTCAGCGGCGCGGGCGGTCGCCGGACGGTCGTCATCGGCACCGAGGCCACCGGGGCCATCCCCGTCCATCTGCTCTATCGCGACGCCGTCGCCTCCGCCGGAGCGGGCACCCAGGGCGCGGCGGAGAAGGCCGGTGCGGGCAGGCGGAAGGAGGCGGCCGAAGGCGCGGGCACCGCCCGCCCGCACAACGGAACATCCGTGCCGGCCGGCCCCGCGGGCGCCACCGGCCCCGCGTGGCTCAAGGACCGCCGGAGCGGCCCGGGTGCGGACAGCCCGGGCGCGGACGGGCCGGGCGGGGACGCCGACGGCGACGGCGGGCCTGACACCATCGCCATGCCCCCGGTGGCACTCCCCGTCGGGCGCGGCTCCACGCGGCGCACCGGCCGGCCCGGCCGGCGGGCCGCACCCCCGCCCGACCCCAGGCTGACGGAGCGGCCCGGCCCGGTTCTGCCCGGCTGGGCGGCTCTGCTCGCAGGGGCCCTCTCCCTTGTCGGCTGCGCGGCCGTGCTGCACTGGGCGGGAGCCTTCCCGCCCGAGGTGACCACGTTCTTCGGACTGGGCGAACGGCCCTACGTCGGAATCGGGTTCGTGCACTGGGCGCTGCTCGCCGTGTCCCTCACCGTCGCCTTGTTCACGTTCGGCGGGCTGGCCCGCGGCAAGGCGGGTCATGCGTGGGTGCTGACGCTGTACGGGGAGTACCGCGGCACCGTCCGCCGCAGCGGTCTGCTGTGGGTGAGCCCGCTGCTGCTCCGCAGGCGGGTGGACGTACGGCTCCGGCACTGGCGCAGCGATCCCATGCCGTCGGTAGACGCCGACGGGACCGCGCTCGAAGCGGTCGTCCTCGTGGTGTGGCGGGTCAGGGACACGGCCAGGGCCGTACTCGGGCTCGCGGACCACGAGGCGTATCTGCGGGAGCAGGTGGAGGCCGCCCTGTCCCGTGTGTTCTCCCGGCTTCCCGCCGACGCCTCGGGCCCGCCCGCGGGCCGGGGCCGCTCACTCGACGTGCGTCCCGAGCTCCGCAATGCCGAGGCCGTCGGCGACGCCCTGACGAAGACGCTCGCGGCCGAGTGCGCCCCGGTCGGGATCGACGTCTTCTCGGCGCAGCCGACGCGGATCGGGTACGCGCCCGAGGTGGCCGCGGCCATGCGCCGCCGCCGGGTGGCGGTCCTGGAGGCCGAGCGGCGCGTCACCATGCTCGGCTCGGTGGTCGACGCGGTGGACGACACGGTGCGGCGGCTGACGCTGCGGGGTCTGGTGGATTTCGACGACGATGAGCGCAAGGCCCTGGTCAGGGACCTGACGGTGGCGTTCTGCACGGCGAGGACGAGCGGCGCGGAGACTCCCTGACGGGACCGGCCGTGTTCCTGCCGCTGTCACGGCCGGCGAGCTGGGCCGGGACCGGAAGCGGTCCGAGGGGCCCTCGCGACTGCGAGGGCCCCTCGGGAGGTGGTGCGCCGCCAGGGACTCGAACCCCGGACCCGCTGATTAAGAGTCAGCTGCTCTAACCAACTGAGCTAGCGGCGCGGGCTGCCGTCTCCGCCGCTCTCGGCGGCTGACGACGAACGTCATCCTACCCGGTCCCAGGGGGTGCTCCCGACCCCCGGGCGGCCGGGAGCACATCGTCTCGCCGGTCCGGGGACTCCCGGCCGGGCCGGTCAGAGGGTCAGCGACAGCACCACCGGAGCCGCCCGGCGGTTCAGGGTGTCGGCCGCGGCGCGCAGCCGGTGGGCGTGCTCGATGGGGAGGGAGAGCGCCAGACAGCCCACGGCGGAACCGGCCGTCAGCGGTACCGCCGCGCAGACGGTGCCCACCGCGTACTCCTGGAGGTCGAGCACCGGGACCGTGGGCGGCTGGGCGTCCAGCTTCGAGAAGAGGATCTTCTCGTTGGTGATCGTCCTGGAGGTGAGCCGGGCGATCCTGTGGCGGGCGAGGTGGTCGCGGCGGCCGTTCTGGTCGAGCTGGGTCAGCAGGCACTTGCCGACCGCGCTGGCGTGCGCCGCCGAGCGGAAGTCGACCCACTCGTTGACCTTGGGGGTGCGGGGGCCGTCCGCGAACTGGGTGATCTTGACCTCGCCGTCGATATAGCGGCTGATGTAGACGGCCGCGCCGACCGAGTCGCGCAGCTCGCCGAGCGTGTCCTGGAGCTTGTGCTCCAGGGCCTCGCGCCGGCTCCCGCCGGAGGCCAGCAGGATCAGGGAGTCGCCGGTCACATACGCCCCGTCCGCCACCTGCTCCACATAGCCCTCGCGGCGGAGCATCAGCAGCAGGGGAGTGAGATGGCCGGTCGGCAGCCCGGTCTCGCGGGCTATCTGGACATCGGTCACTCCTCTGCCGTGCCGGGAGATCGTCTCCAGGACACGCAGGGCGTACTGCACCGAGTGGAACGGCGCGGTCGGCTCGGGCTTCAGCGCCACGGTTTCCCCCTACCAGGTTGTGACCGCAAGCTTCCGTACCACGATAGCCGCCAAGGACCTTCCGGCGGGCAGCCGTTGGCGAGAAATGTGCGCGCCCCGGGCGCGGGGCCCGGGGCGCACGGCCTCGGCACATGCCGGCGTCACCGATGATGCCCGGAATGAGAGGTCAGAGCACCGCGCCCAGGAACTCGCGGGTACGGGCGTTCTCGGGTTCGGAGAACATCTTCTCCGGGGGCCCGGACTCGATGACCTTCCCTGCGTCGAACATCAGGACCTCGTCGGAGATGTCCCGGGCGAAGTTCATCTCGTGCGTCACGCAGAGCATGGTGATGTCGGTGGTGCGGGCGATGTCCCGGAGGACGTCGAGCACCCCCGCGACCAGCTCCGGGTCGAGCGCCGACGTCACCTCGTCCAGCAGCAGCACCCGCGGCCGCATCGCGAGCGCCCGGGCGATGGCCACCCGCTGCTGCTGGCCGCCCGACAGCTGGGAGGGCCGCGCGCCGGCACGGTCGGCGAGGCCGACCAGGTCCAGCAGCCCGCGGGCACGCTCCTCCGCCTCGTCCCCGGAGAGCCCGAGCACCCGCACCGGGGCCTCGGTGATGTTGCGCAGCACGGTCATGTTGGGGAAGAGGTTGAACTGCTGGAAGACCATGCCGATCCTCTTGCGGACCTCTCTTCGCTGCCGCTCGTCGGCCGGGAACAGCCGGCCCCCGTCGACGTCGATGGTGCCCGAGTCGGGCATCGTCAGCGTCATCAGCAGGCGCAGGATGGTCGTCTTCCCGGACCCGGAGGGCCCGATCAGCGTGACGTGCTTGCCCGGGCGGACCGAGAAGCACAGGTCGTCCAGGACGGTGTTGTCCCCGAAGCGCTTGGTGACGTTGGTGAAGCGGATGAGTTCGTCGTTCGGCACGGTGTGGCCGGTGTCAGCGGGCAAGGCGGCGCTCCAGGGTCCGTACGAGCAGGGATGCCGGATAGGCGATGAGGATGAAGGCGATGCCGACGACCGTCAGCGGCTCCGTGTACTGGAAGGTCGCCGCGCTCTCCAGCCGGGACTGCTGGAGCATCTCCAGCACGCCGATACCGGCCAGCAGCGGGGTGTCCTTGAGCATCGCGATGACGTAGTTGCCGAGGGCGGGCGCGATCCGGCGGACCGCCTGCGGCAGGATCACGGCGGTCCAGGTCCGGTGGGCGGGCAGGCTCAGCGCCGTCGCCGCCTCCCACTGCCCGGCCGGCACGGCGTCGATGCCGGCCCGGTAGACCTGCGCGGTGTAGGTCGAGTAGTGCAGCCCGATCGCGAGCGTGCCGGTGGCGAGGGCGGAGAACTGCACCCCCCACTCCGGCAGGACGAAGAACAGGAAGAACAGCTGCACCAGCAGCGGGGTGTTCCGGATGAACTCGGTGACGAGCCCCACGGGCCAGCGCACGAAGCGCGACTCGGAGCGCAGCGCCAGTGCCCAGACCAGGCCGAGCGTGAAGGACAGCAGCGAGCCGAGTACCAGGATCTGCAGCGTGACGAGCACGCCGTCCCAGAAGCGCGGCATGAAGTCCGCGACCGCGGACCAGTCCCAGGTCACTTGACCGCCACCCCCAGGTTCGCCTTGGTCTTCCGTTCCAGCGCCTTCATCGAGCGGGTGATGAGGAACGCGAGCACGAAGTAGATCACCAGTGTGACGGTGTAGATCTGGGCGGTCTCCTGGGTGGCCAGCCGCACCAGGTAGGCCGCGAACGACACGTCGCCCACACCCAGCAGCGACACCAGCGCCGTGCCCTTGAGCAGTTCGACCGCCAGGTTGCCGAAGGACGGGATCATCTCCGGCACGGCCTGCGGCAGCATGATCAGCCGCATCCGCTGCCAGGGGGTGAAGCTGAGCGCGACACCGGCCTCCTGCTGGGCCGGCGCGACGGCGTTCAGCGCGCCGCGCACGATCTCCGCGCCGTACGCGCCGTAGGACAGGCCGAGCGCGAGCACTGCCGCCCACATGGGCACCAGCTGCCAGCCCAGCAGCGGTGGCAGGACGAAGAACAGCCAGAACATCAGCACCAGCGCCGACGTCCCGCGGAACACCTCGGTGTAGAAGGCCGCGGCGAAGCGGACGGCCTTCGAACGGTGCGTTCTGGCCATGCCGACGCCGAACGCCACGGCGGTGGCCAGCGCGGCGCTGTAGAGGGTGAGCTGGACGGTGATCCAGATGCCCGGGAGTACCCAGTTCTGCCAGAGTCCGGACGTCATCGGCACAGCTCCTTCGCCGTGAGCTCGGTCATCTCGGCCTCCGTGAAGCCGAACCGGCTCAGGATGCGGAAGAGCTCGCCGCTCCGCTTCATCTTGTGGATCTCGGCGTTGAAGGCGTCCCGCAGTTCGGCGTCCGTCTTCCGGAAGGCGAACCCGCCGCCGTCGATCTTCTCCTTGCCGTCGACGATCGCCGCGAACGGCTTGGTGGCCTCGGCTTTCCGGCTCTTGCGCACCACCTGCCGGGTGGTGAGCGCGGTCCCGGCGAAGACGTCCACGCGCCCGGACTCGACGGCGTTGAGTCCGGCCACCTGGTCCTGGAGGATGACGATGTCCTTCTCGGGGTATCCGGCCGCCACGGCGTAGCCGATCTCGGCGTAACCGGTTCCCGTGGCGAACCTCGCCTTGGTCCGCACCACGTCCCGGTAGTCGTGCAGCTCCTTCGGATTGCCCTTGGCCACGATGAAGGCGTCGAGCATCTGGTACTCGGGATCGGAGAAGAGGACCTGTGCGCAGCGTTCCCTGTTGATGTACATCCCGGCGGAAACGACGTCGAACTGCTGCGAGTTGAGGCCGGGTATCAGGGAGGCGAAGTCGGTCGCCACGGGCTGCACGTTCGCCACCCCGAGCCGCTGGAAGACCACCTTGGCGAGCTCCGGGGCCTCTCCGGTGAACTCGCCCTGCTCGTCGATGTAGCCGTACGGCACCTCGCCCGCGATGCCGAGCCGCACCGTGCCCTGGGATCTCAGCCGGGCCAGCCCGTCGCCGGAGGGGACCCGTGCGCAGCCCGCCGCTCCGGCGGCGCCGGCCGCACCGAGCGCGCCGGCGGTCCCCAGCAGCAGACTTCGTCTGCGTACCGCGTGTCTGGTCTCTGGTGCCGTGTCTGGAGCCATGGCGGCGCGGCTACCCGGGCTCAGGCGGGGTATGCCTGGGCAATGGCCGATCGATTCATCGAAGTCTCCCTCACCCGGCGCAAAGTGCGCTGCACCGCACGGCTCCTGGACGACCGGGCGCCCCTGACCTGCCAGGCCGTATGGGACGCGCTGCCGCTCGGGGGCGACGTCTACCACGCCAAGTACGCACGCAACGAGATCTACGCCCTGTTCCCCGCGTTCGCCGACCGGGAGCCACCGCTGGAGAACCCGACGGTGACACCGATCCCGGGCGACCTGTGCTATTTCACCTTCAGCGGCACCGAACTGGGGACGGCGGCGTACGGGTACGACCGGGACCTGTCCCGGCCGGTGACCGTGGACCTCGCACTCTTCTACGAACGCAACAACCTGCTGCTCAACGGCGACACGGGCTGGGTACCGGGCATCGTGTGGGGCCAGGTGGTCGACGGCCTCGACCGGATGGCCGGCGCCTGCCAGGACCTGTGGCGCGCGGGCGCGCTCGGCGAGGCGCTGTCGTTCCGGCGGGTGTGACCCGGAGGGGCCCGTGCCCAGCGCTCGTACGGGTCGGCTGCCGGAGTGCCTGTTCCGGCACACGGGGCTGGGGGCCGTTCGACGGCACCGGGGCATCGGCTCCGGCTCCGGCTCCGGCTCCGGCCCCGGAGCCGGGGTCCGCCTGCCGTCCGGCGGCTCGTCACCCGGTGGACGGCGGCGGTACGGCCGCCGCGCCCGACACATAGAGCGCGTGCGCCGCGCGCAGCACCAGGGCGTCCGCGTGGCGGGGGCCGACCAGCTGGACCCCCACCGGCAGACCGTCCTCATCCACCCCGCACGGCACCGTCGCCGCCGGCTGCTGGGTGAGGTTGAACGGGTAGGTGAACGGGGTCCAGCCCGTCCAGCGGCGATGCGCCGAGCCCCCCGGCACCTCCGCGCCCGCCTCGAAGGCGGTGACCGGCAGCGTCGGTGTGACCAGCAGGTCGTACCCGGTGTGGAACCTTCCCAGCCGGCGTCCGAGGTCCATCCGGGCGTCGACGGCGGCGAGGTAGTCGAGTGCCGAGGCGCGCTCCCCCTCGGCGCAGACCTCCCGCAGCCCCGGGTCCAGCAGCTCCCGCTGCTCCCCGCCGAAGTGCTGCACCAGGCGTGCCGCCCCGGTGAACCACAGGGTGTGGAAGGTGTCCACCGGGTCGGCGATGTCCGGATCGGCCTCTTCGATGTACGCGCCCAGCCCGGCCAGCCGGCCCACCGCGGCGCGCACCGCGGACGCCACCGCAGGACGGACCGCCACCTGGCCGCCGAAGGACGGGGAGAACGCGATCCGCAGCCCCTTGACCCCCTCCGCCAGGCCGTCGGCCGCGGGCGGTGCGGGCGCCGCCTGCGACCAGTCCCGCCAGTCCGGGCCGCTGACCGCGTCCAGCAGCAGGGCCGCGTCGGCGGCGTCCCGGGCCATCGGCCCGGCGTGCGCCAGTGTGCCGAAGGGGCTCGACGGATAGAGCGGGATCCGGCCGTACGTCGGCTTCAGCCCGAAGATCCCGCAGAACGACGCGGGGATGCGCACCGAGCCCCCACCGTCGGTCCCGATCGACAGCGGGGCCGCACCCAGTGCCACCGCCGCCGCGCTCCCGCCGCTGGACCCGCCCGCCGTGCGGGAGGGGTCGTACGGATTGCGGGTCACCCCGGTCAGCGGGGAGTCCGTGACGCCCTTCCAGCCGAACTCCGGGGTCGTCGTCTTGCCGACGAGCACCGCGCCCTGCTCCCGCAGCCTCGCCACGGCCGGGGCGTCCTCGTCCCAGGCGGAGGCGTCCGGACGGACCGCCCGTGAGCCCCGCAGCGTCGGCCCTCCGGCCTGCAGGAAGATGTCCTTGACCGTGACGGGCACGCCGTCGAGCGGTCCGAGCGGCTCCTTTCTGCGGCGGCGCTCGGTGGCCGCCGCAGCCTGCTCGAGCGCCTGCTCGCCGTCGATCCGGACGAACGCGTTGGTCAGGCGCTGCGCCGCCTCGGCCCGGTCGAGGACCGCGCGGACCGCCTCCAGCGGGGAGAAGTCGCCGCGCCGGTAGCCGGCGATGAGGCGGCGTGCGGTCAGGGCGCTCAGGTCGTTCGGCTCAGGAGCCATGGGAGTCAGGGGGGTCATGGGAGTCTTGGGAGTCATGGGAGGGGACGTACCCACGTTTCTTGTCGACCACGTTCGGCAGCGGCTTTCCGGCCGACCAGAGGTCGAACAGTTCGACGAACTGCTCGCCCAGCCGATCGCGCCAGCCGACGGTGTCCCCGCTCATGTGCGGCGAGAGGATCAGGCCGGGAACGTCCCACAGCGGACTGTCCGGCCCCAGCGGCTCCTCCTCGAAGACGTCCAGGGCGGCCCCCGCGATCCGCCGTCCGGCGAGCGCCGAGACCAGCTCCTCCTCGACCACCAGCGCGCCCCGCCCGACGTTGACGAAGCGGGCCGTCGGGCGCATCAGGGAGAACCTCCGGGCGCCGAACATGCCCCGGGTGGCGTCCGTCAGCGGGGCCGCGCACACGACCCAGTCGGCGCGGGCGAGCAGCCCGTCCAGTTCGTCGGCGCCGTGCACCCCCGTGCGGGCACTGCGCCCGGTGACGGCGACCTCCAGGCCGAGGGCCCGCAGCGTGCGGGCGATCGCCAGCCCGATCGGCCCGGCGCCGGCCACGACCGCCCGGCTGCCGGCCACCGGCAGGGACTCGCGGTGCTGCCACCTCCGCTGCCGCTGGAGTTCCAGGGTGCCCGGCAGGTCCTTGGCCATCGTGAGGACCAGGGCGGCCACGTACTCGGCGATGGGCTGCTCGAAGATCCCCCGGGCGTTGGTCAGGACCGTGTCGGAGGCCGAGAACTCGGGGCAGAGCAGCCGGTCGACGCCGGCGCTCGGGGTGTGCACCCAGCGCGGCCGGGGGCCGCGTCCCGGCCAGGCCAGACGCACCGCGTCGGAGGTGAAGTCCCACACCAGCAGGGCGTCGGCTCCGGGAAGTGCCCTGGCCAGCGAGCCGGCGTCGGCGTAGCGGACGTCGGCGCGTCCGGTGAGGCTGCCGAGCCGAGGCGGAGGGTCTGCTTCCAGTACGAGGAGAACCGGTAGTGACATCGTGCGGAAACCGTTTCTGAACGTCTGAGATGTACGGATTGACCCACGCTCGCACCCGAACCTACCGTCGTCAACAAGACGTAAATGAGGGGGCCTGTGATGGATGTGTCCCTCGCGGTTTCGCTTCAGGGCGGCCCCGACCCGCAGCGCGGGATCGGGGTGGTCGCCCCGTTCGACTTCGCACTCGACCGGGAGCTGTGGCGTTGGGTGCCCGACGGCGTCTCACTGCGGCTGACCCGGACCCCGTTCGTGCCCGTCGAGGTCTCGCTCGACCTGGCCCGGCTGGTCAGCGAGCACGAGACCCTCGGTGAGGCGGTCCGTGCGCTGGCCGCCTCCGAACCGGAGGTCGTCGCCTACGCCTGCACCAGCGGCAGTTTCGTCGGCGGGGTGGCGGGCGAGCGGGCGATGTGCGAGGCGATGACCGCGGCGGGGGACGTCGCCTCGGTGACCACCTCGGGCGCCCTGCTGGAAGCCCTGGAGGAGCTGGGCGCCCGCAGGGTCGCGATCGTCACGCCGTACACGGAGTCGGTCACCAGGTCGCTGGAGGAGTACCTGGCCGAGGCGGGGGTAGCCGTCACGGGCCGTGCCTTTCTCGGACTGACCCGGCACATCTGGAAGGTGCCGTACCGGTCGGTGGTGGACATGGCCCGCCAGGCCGTGGTGGGCGCGGCGGACGCCCTCTTCATCAGCTGCACCAACCTGCCGACGTACGACGCGATACCCCAGCTGGAGGCGGAGCTGCGCATGCCGGTGCTCTCCGCGAACCAGGTCACGATGTGGGCGGCGCTGCGCAGGATCGGCGTGTACGCCGTCGGCTCCTACCAGGCCCTGCTGATCCGGACCGCCGGTCCGCACGAGGAGCCGCCGCCCCCGCCGGCTCCCCCCGTGCCGCCGGCCGTGCCGCCCGTCGCCCAGCCGGAGGAACAGGAAGGATGGACATGACGACCGTCGGACTCCTCTACCCGGGGCACTCGGCCGAGGACGACTACCCCAGGATCGAGTTCCTGCTCGACAGCGACATCAGGCTGCCCGTCTTCCACACCGACATCGGCGAGGACGCGCACCGTCAGGACGCGCTGATCGAGATGGGGGCCGCGGACCGGCTCGCGGCGGGTGTGGAGCAACTGCGGCTGGCCGGCGCCGAGTCCGTCGTGTGGGCCTGTACCAGCGGCAGCTTCGTCCGGGGCCGGGACGGCGCCCGGCGGCAGGTCCGCGAGCTCGCGCGGGCCGCGGGACTGCCGGCGTCGAGCACCTCCTTCGCCTTCGTCCACGCGGCCGAGGCGCTGGGCGTGAGCCGGGTGGCGGTCGCGGCCACCTACCCCGGCGATGTGACCGGGCTCTTCGAGAAGTTCCTGCGGACGGCGGGCATCGAGGTCGTCGCGGCCAGGGCGAGCGGCATCATCACGGCCGCCGAGGTCGGCACCTGGGAGCGCGGGCAGCTGCTGGAACTCGCCTCGGCCGGGGACGACCCGCGGGCGGAGGCGGTGCTGATGCCGGACACCGCGCTGCACACGGCCGCCCATCTCCGGGAGCTGGAGGAGGCCCTCGGCAAGCCCGTCCTCACGGCCAACCAGGTGACCGTGTGGGAGGGCCTGCGGCTGGCCGGGCGGCGGGCGTGGGCGGACGGCCTCGGGACCCTGTTCGGCCGTCCCGGCCAGGGACCGGAAGGCGGGCGGACACCGCCACCCGCACGCGCCGCGGAATAAACGGAGACTGCCTCCTGTTGTGTCCGGGGACACGCACCGCAACGCAGGAGGCACCTCTCGTGGACACGCCGGACGCAGCGAACACGCCGGACGCACCGCAGGCCCCGGACGCCGCGAACACACCGGACGCAGCGCGCCGACCCGACGGGATCCGCGGACCGGCGCAGGGCGGCGCCCCCGTGCCGCTGTCCGTACTCGACCTGGTCACCGTCGGCAGCGGCAGCACCGCCCGCCAGGCACTGCGCACCAGCGTGGAACTCGCCCGACTCGCCGAGCGGCGCGGCTACCACCGGCACTGGGTGGCCGAGCACCACGCGATGCCCGGTGTCGCCTCGTCGTCCCCGGCCGTGATCCTCGCCCATCTCGCCGCCCACACCGAGCGCATCCGCCTCGGCTCCGGCGGCGTCATGCTGCCCAACCACGCCCCGCTGGTGATCGCCGAGCAGTTCGGCACCCTGGAGGCCCTGGCGCCGGGACGGGTCGACCTGGGCCTCGGCCGCGCCCCCGGGACCGACGGTGCCACCGCGGCCGCGCTGCGCCGCACCGACCGAAGGGGGCCGAAGGCCGGAGGGGAAGGCGCGGACGACTTCCCCGAGCAACTCGCCGAGCTGGTCCGCTTCCTCGACGACGACTTCCCGGACGGCCACCCCTACGCCCGGATCCACGCCGTCCCCGGCCCGGTGCAGGCCACCGTTCCCGGCGGGGTCCAGTCCGCTGCCCGGCCCCCCGTCTGGCTGCTGGGCTCCTCCGGCTTCAGCGCCCGGCTCGCCGGAGCACTCGGCCTGCCGTTCGCCTTCGCCCACCACTTCGCCGCCCGCAGCACCGTGCCCGCGCTGGAGCTGTACCGGGACTCCTTCCGCCCCTCGCCGGTCCTGGACGCGCCCTACGCCCTGATCGCCGTCGCCGCGCTCGCCTCCGAGGACGCCCGGGAGGCACGCCGCCAGGCGATGACCGGAGCGCTGGCGATGCTGCGGCTGACCACGGGGCGGCCGGGGCTGATCCCGGCGCCCGAGGAGGCCGAGGCGTACGGCCTCGGCCCGATGGAGCGGGAGTTCGTGGCCGGCCGGCTGGCCGACATCGTCCACGGCACGCCCGACGAGGTGCGCGCCGGCCTCGACGAGCTGCAGAAGCGCACCGGGGCCGACGAGTTGATGATCACGGCCAACATCCACGGCGGCGGGGCCCGGCTGCGCTCCTACGAGCTGATCGCGGACGCGTACGGGTTGCCCGGCCAGGGCCGGTGAGCCGTCGGCGGTGCCTGCCTGCCGGCCGGTGCCGCGGCGGCGGTGCTGCCCGGTCGGCACCGCCGGATCGCCGGTGGTGAGGTACTCCCTGCCCGGCCGGAGGCGGGGCCGTGACTGCCGTGCCGCTCCCGGGTGGGCCCGTCCGGCAGGCGGACCGGTCCGTCGGCCGGCGCTCCGGCGCTCCGCTTCGCGCGCCGCGCTCCGTGCTCGCACACCGGGTGCTCCTCACCGGCCCTCCCGGGCCCGCGCCCACTCGGCAGCCGGGGCGGGGCGGTCGAGCGGGAGCGCCGCACCGGCTGCCGGAGCGCGACCGAACCGGTTCGCGGGGCGCGGCGGTCGCGCCGCGGCGCCGGGCATCAGACCGTGAGCGGGCTGGTCCCGATCATCCCGGCGATCCGGTCCGGCGCCACCGCGCGCGAGTACAGCCAGCCCTGACCCGTGTCGCAGCCGATGCGGCGCAGCCGCTCCGCCTGGCCCGAGGTCTCGACGCACTCGGCGGTGACCGTCAGGCCGAGCCGGTGGGCCAGCTCGACCATGGCCTCGACGATCGTCTCGTCGGCGGGGTTCGGGTGCGTCCCGTCGTCGTAGCGGAAGCCGCGGACGAACGATCCGTCGAGCTTCAGCACGGACACCGGAAGGCGGCTGAGATAGGCGAGATTGGAGTAGCCCGTTCCGAAGTCGTCGATCGCGATCCGCACGCCCATGTCGCTCAGCGCCTGGAGCACCCGCAGCGGGCGCCCCGCCGAGCCCATCACCGCGGACTCGGTGAGTTCCAGTTGCAGCAGGTGCGGCGCGAGGCCCGTCTCGTGGAGGATCCCTGCCACGTCGGCGACCAGGTCGGAGTCCCACAGCTGGCGCACGGCGACGTTGACGCTGACGAAGAGCGGGTGATCCGCCGGGTGTCCGAGCTCCCAGGCGCGGGCCTGCCGGCAGGCGGTGCGCAGGATCCACCGGCCGAGCTGGACGATCGACCCGTCCTCCTCGGCGATGCCGATGAACCGATTCGGTGCGAGTGTGCCGAACTGGGGGTGCCGCCAGCGCACCAGTGCCTCCACGCCCCGGACCGCGCCGTCCGCCATGCACACCAGCGGCTGGTACTCCAGCGTGAACTCCTCGCGCTCCACCGCCGGTCTGAGCATGGACGAGAGTGCCTGACGGGTCATCCGGTGGGCGTTGCGCTCCGGGTCGAAGAACGTCCAGCGGGCCTTGCCGTCCGCCTTCGCCCAGTACAGCGTCGTGTCCGCGTCCTGCATCAGCCCGGTGGCGGTGGTGCCGTCCGCCGCGCGCTCCACCACCCCGATCGAGGCCGAGACGGACAGCCGCTGCCCCGACAGGTCGAACGGCTGCTGGAGCGCGGCCAGCAGGGACCCGGCCAGATCGGCGAGCTGCTCCGTACCGGTGGAGTCCTCGACCAGGACGGCGAACTCGTCGCCGCCGAGCCGGGCCACCAGATGGGTGCCGCCGCGGGCCCGGCCGTCCCGTTCCGCGCATTCGGCCAGCCGGGACGCCACCGCGGTGAGCAGCCGGTCGCCCATGCGGTGGCCGAGGGTGTCGTTGACCGCCTTGAAGCCGTCGAGGTCGAGGTAGCACAACCCGATCCGGCCCGTGCCGCCGTGGCCGTGCGGGGAGGAGCCGAGGGCGCCGCTGAGCCGTTCGAAGAACAGGGTCCGGTTGGGCAGCCGGGTCACCGGGTCGTACATCTGCAGGTGCCGCAGCCGCGCCTGGAGCTCGCGGCGGTCGGTGATGTCGGCGGCCGAGAGCAGCAGCCGGCGGCAGCCGGGGACGGGAGTGACCGTCACCTCGGCCCAGACGGTGCGCCCGTCCGCGTGGTTGAGGCGGCGGGTGCAGCGCAGGCGCGGGTTCCGCCCGCTCAGCACCTCGCCGTAGGCGCGCAGGGAAAGGCCGTCCGAGGCGAGGTCGACGAGATCGGCGGCCGGCCGGGAGCGGAGGGCGTCCGGTTCGGTGCCGAGCAGCGCAGCGAGCGCGTCGTTCGCGGATACGACGAGGCCCTCGTGGTCGACGAGGGCCATGGCGAGCTCCGAGGCGTTGAACGCGGCGCGGTAGTCGGCGAGTTGTTGTTCGGCCCCCCGGCCGGGTCGGGATCGGACGGCCCCCGCGGGGCCGGATGGGGCCGCCATGTGCTGACTCTCCGTGACCAGTGGAGGGGCGCCCCCCGGTGTCGCGACGGTCGCGGGGCCCCGTCCTTCCGTGTGTGCGCTCACCGCTCGCTCCCGCAGTGCAGTCGTGTCGTCCGGCCCGTTCCGGGGCCGGAAACTCGGGAAAGTGTGCCGATCATAGAGGCTGGCCGGGTGGTCGTTCCAGCGTCCGGCCGGCCATCGGGGGCGTCGAGAGGTCCGGACCGATCGTTTCTGCACGACTGGGGATCAGGCCGGGGCTCTCGTGACCGGTTGTGACTTCCTGCCGATCACCGGGGTGTCGGGGGCTGCTCACCCGACCGGCGCAGCGGAACAGTGCGAATCATCATAAAAGCCCACAAGCTGGGTGGGATGTCCCGCATTCCGCAGCCGGAGGTCCACGTGGAGGGTCAGCAGGCGCTGGAGGATTCACCCAAAGGAGTGGAGCGGTCGAGTCTGCGCGCCGGCGCCGCGGCCTTCACCTCCCTGGTGGCCCTCGCTGCGACCACCTTCGCCGCCGGCCCCGCCTCCGCCGACCCCTCCCCGCGCGGCTGCGCACTGGCCAGGACCGCGGCGCACCATTCGCTGGGACTGGACAGCTGGAACTCCGCCTACCCCCGGCCCGACCGGGCCGTCGACGCCGTCATGGTCTTCCTGTCCTTCCCCGACTCCACCCCCCTGACGACGCCGGACGACCTGGTCGCCGACCACTTCCCCGCGACCAGCGACTTCTTCCGCAACGCCTCGTATGGAAGGTTCCTGCTCCGCCCGCACCCCGTGCGCCGGTGGATCCGGATGCCGAGGCCGTCGACCGAGTACCGCATAAAGCGGGACTGGGACGCCGGGCTGCGGGCCGCCTACCTGAGGGACGCGGTCTCCGTCGTGGACCCCCTGGTGGACTTCTCCCGCTACGACGTCATCTATCTGGTCGCCGACCCGGACGCCCCCGGCGTGGACTCCGACGCGACGAAGGTGGTCAATTTCGAGCGGGCGACGCAGGCCGACGGCGCCGAGCTGAAGCGGGCCGTCACGGTGTTCGAGCGGCACCCTCCGGACCGCCATGTCCTGGCGCATGAGACCGGGCACGTCTTCGACCTGCCGGACCTCTACCACCGGCCCGCGGACGGCAAGGGCGACTGGGACACCCACGTGGGGGACTGGGACGTGATGGGCAGCCAGTTCGGGCTGGCCCCCGAGCTCCTCGGGTGGCACAAGTGGAAGCTGGGATGGCTGGACGAGAGCCAGGTCCGGTGCGTCACCGGGCCCGCCGACCGGGTGCTCGAGCTGGAGCCGCTGGCGGCGGCCCCCGTGCCCGGGCGCCCCGAGGGCACCAGGCTCGCGGTCGTCAGGACCGGGCAGCACAGCGCGCTGGCCATCGAGGCCCGCGGCGCAACGGGCAATGACCGGGACACCTGCAGGGAGGGCGTGCTGCTTTACCGGGTGAGGAACGAGCAGGCGTCCGGCGCCGGCCCGGTCGAGGTGATCGACACCCATCCGGGGAGCGGGGCGTGCTGGGGCCGCTCGGTCTATCCGCAGCTGGCGGACGCACCGCTCGGCGTGGGGGAGTCCTTCACCGTCCCGGGCGAGCGGGTGCGGGTCGAGGTGGCGGACCGCGCCCGGACGGGAGCGTGGAAGATCAAGATCACGCCGGTGCGGTGAGCCGCTGCGTGCGAGGCGGTGCGAGGCGGTGCGAGGCGACGAGAAAGCCCCCCGCTTGCGCGAGGGGCCTTCTCCGTCTGTGCGCCGCCAGGGACTCGAACCCCGGACCCGCTGATTAAGAGTCAGCTGCTCTAACCAACTGAGCTAGCGGCGCCCGCTGACGTCGTAGACCTTAGCATCCTGGTCGGCGGGAGGAAAAATCGATATACGCACCGTCGCAGCCGAAGGGGTGCGGGCCGCCCGCACACAGGCCCAGAGCAGGACCTCGGGCCCCGGGAGCCACGGGTGCCGGGTGTCGGGAGCGACGATCCACCGGGGCCCGGCGCCGCCCGGTGGCGCCGGGCCGAGCGGTGGAACGGTGATCGCGTCGCCCGTGCCGTGGCAGAGCAGGGGCGGCACGGCGCCGCTCCACTCCTCCCACTTCAGCAGGCTCGGCAGCCGCTGGGCCGTGCCCGGGGCGGCGAACAGCAGCGTCCGGCCCCGGTGGTAGGCGGCCGGCCCCGACCCCGGGCCCTGCGACCACAGCCGGTCCAGCATCCGCCGCCCGAACATCGCGGGGACGTTCACCACGTCGAAGACGCCCCCGCCGCAGGGCACGGCGAAGGGTCCGGACGGCCGTGACTCCCGCGGGGCCGGTGCGGACCGCGGATCCGCGCCGACGGACATGAGCCAGTCCGCGCCGGGCGCGGTGATCCGGGAGGTGTGGTGCGCTCCGTCCCCCCTCGGGGAGGCCAGGAGGTCCCGCCGCCGCTCCTCATGGAGGTCGGGACTGCGCCTGGCGGCGCTGGTGTCGTCTCGCGGCCGATTGCCCATGAGGACCATGTGTACGCGGAGTAATCGTCGGCTTTCTGTGAGTTGCCGAAAGCGGGGACAGGGGGCGGCAGGAGGGGGTACCCTGCCCTGCCGCCGCCGGAGGGTGACACCTACGGCCGGGGCGCGGGCCTCGGGTCGGGCCCCCGCAGCAGATCGCGGCCGAAGTCGATCATGCGCTTGGCGTAGTCCTCGCTCCACTCCGCCCTGCGCGCGATCTCCGCCGGTGTCAGCCGGTCGAAGCGGCGCGGGTCGGCGAGCTGCGCGGCGGCGATCGCCTGGTACTCCAGGGCCCGGTCCGTCGCGGCCTGGAACGCCTGGCTGAGTTCCGTCGCACGGGAAAGCAGCTCCCGGGGGTCCTCGATCGACTCCAGATCGAAGAAGTGCTCCGGATCGGAGGCAACCTCCGCAGGCTCGAAGAGCAGCGGCGAAGGCCGTACCCGCCGCTCGCTCCACTCCGACGACTCCGCCATGCGCGTCTCCTCCTCGTGCTTCCGGACCACCCCATTGTCCCGCCCCGCACAAGGGGGCGGGTCCCGGCGGCACGGTCCCGCCGTCCCGCGCCGGCACCCGGCACCCGGGGTGTCCTCGTGCGCCGAGCCCGGCGCGGTCACTTGTTCACCTTCTGTCGGCGATCCGTAGGGCAGCTCCTGCGGCCATGAGTGCCAGACCCAGAATGAGGATGGGGAAGCCAGGGCCCGGAAGGACGAACATGAGAGCTCCGGCCACGGTGGCTACAGCGCCGACCGACATCAGTGCGACGCCGGCAGAGGATCTGGGCACACGGGTCTCCTACTGGTGCGGTTTGAAGGGAGAGGGTGGCTGCCCGGCCCGGTGGGCCAGGCAGCCGGTGATGATCAGTAACCCCAGTAGATCCTCGACGAATAGACGTAGATCCTTCGGTGGGTCGTCGTCCACCATGAAGTCTCGGAGAAACTGAAGTTGGTGTACGTCTTCCGGTAGGTGATCCTGTCCTGGTATTGGGTCGTGTAGACCGAGGGGCGTGCTCGGCCAGCCGCTCACCGAGCCAGGCCGCGGCTTCCTTGGCCTCCTCCCAGGTGCCGCGAACGAGAGATCGGGGCTTGATGAGCCAGTACGCCGTTTCGATCGGCGGAAGATCGGCGGTGGGGAACTCTACGACCACGTCCCGGTAGCGCTTGAGTAGCCGCTCTGCCTGTACGTCCTGATCGGAAACCGGTGTCGGCGGAGGCTCAGGGTGCGGTGGTCGTCGTAGGGCCTCGTTGTCGAAACGCTCTTTCGGGCCGGTCCACAGCGTGATGGTGCACAGTCGTTCCCGTTCGGTGTTGGCGGTCGTGGGACCAACCGGCCCCGGTCCTGTGGAGGGGTGGGCCGGGGACCGGTTGGGGAGGGCGGAGGATCAGACGTTCAGGCCGAACCGCGCCGGATCGATTCCGGCCGCGTCCAGTTCCTCCGTGGTGAACCGCAGCGGATGCGCGTCCGGCCGCTTGCTGTCACCGAGGGCCCAGGCGTCGTCGCCGATGCGGGCCAGGGTCACGCACCCCTCGGTGCAGGGACCGTCGCACGCCTGGACGAACGAAGCCCCGCTGATGTCTAGCCCGTACAGATCACTTCCGTTCAGCATCACTGCACCTTCCTGCTCAACTAATCGCGGTCATGACTGACCACCGCCGCACCGCCGCCCATGCTGGGTGGGAGTTCGGGTCCCCCCACAACTGCGGCAGGGGCTCTACGCGGCGCGGACGACCATGGCGAACGAGGTCCTGATGCGTCGGAAACCGGCATGACCGGACCGGCCCGTGTGGCTCATGCACTCCACATCGACGGATGCCGAGTCAGTGGAAGGCGTGGCCGTCCACTTGCAGTGCAGACATGCGGCCTCGAAGGTGACGTCTGTGTCGTGTCGGGGTGCTCGGTATTCCTGTGCATTACGTACCGCATGGCCGCTCTGATGCTCACAGCCCACCCCTACGGCTCCGCGCGTTGGCCTCTGCGACCCTGCCGCTCAGTCCCCCTGTCGGCCTAATGGGCGGGGCCTTGAAGCCAGGACACTTCGCGCTCCCGCACTCGCATCGGGGCCAGTGCAAGGCCGAACTGGGGGCCAGGTCTGCGCCCTCGGGGCCAGGGGCGTGCTTCTGCACCATGAGCACGCCGTCTACGCCGAATGCTCCGGAGAGGCGGGAGAGGAACTGTCGGGCCTCACTGCTGCCCAGACGATCAGCCGCTTCGGTGTCCTGCGCCTTGCTCTCGCCCATCGCACCGCACCCTCCCGATCGATTCCGCGTGGATGTGCCGACGGTAGGAAGTGGCGAGTGTCGGGCTCCACAAACTTGCATGAGCTTGCACAGCAACTGGCATGCCCGATAGCGCTATTGACGCTGTCTCCACAGTTCAATGAAGCTGATGCAAGCCCGAGCAAGCACCTAGACCAGGGAGCCAGCCATGGCCGTAGAGTTCATTGGAATCGACCCCGACACGGACCGGGACCACTGCCCCACCGTGTGGGCGGACGCGGAAGCTCAGGAGATCCTGTTGCAGGGGTGGAAGCCGAGCACCGAGACTCAGGCGGAGTGCGAGGCGAGCAGCCCCGCGAACGGCTCGGTACCCGACAGCGAAGCCATCGTGAGGATTCCGGCCCGGATGATCCCGATGATCAGGGAGGCGTGTGATGCCGTCGAGCGTGCCCAGCTTCGCTGAGCTGCTTGGCCAGTGCGAGCGGTCCGCCGTTCACCTGGAGCTGCGTGACTCCTACGCCACAACGGATCGGTTCGAGGCATGGAAGCGGGGCGAACGGATCAACTGGGAGGACCGCGAATCCTGGTGGCACTCCTACGATCAGTTGATCATGGACACCGTGGCCCGGGGCGTGGCGATCCGTCGGGCCCGGGTGGTCTCCGAGCCTGTATCGGACTACATCCGTTGGGAGCACTACGTCACCCGCGCCAACGTCACAGCGGGTGAGGAAGTGCGGTGGTTGCCACGGCGACGGGCTACGACCATCGCCCTGCCGGGCAATGACTTCTGGCTCTTCGATGGCGCCCTGCTGCGGGTGCACCACTTCTCAGGTGATGGAGTGGTGGTGGAAGACGAGATCACGGCGGACCCGGAAGCCGTGAAGCTGTGCTCCGCCGCCTTCGAAGCGGTCTGGGAGCGAGCGATCCCGCACCACCTGTACGAGATCTGACGAAAGCCGGCTCCATGCCCCCACACCCCTCCTCACGCGTTCAGAAGGCCCGTGAAGAACTGGCCGGCCGTCTGCGTGAGATCCGGAAGGACGCGGGGATCAGCGGGCGGGAGCTGGCCGTCAGGTGCGGCTGGTCAGAGTCAAAGTCATCCCGGATCGAGAACGCCAAAACCCCTCCCTCCGATGCGGACATCAAAGCCTGGTGCCGAGCCTGCGCTGCTGATGACCAAGCCCCCGACCTGATCGCAGCCAACAGACAGTCCGCAGATGCTCATGTGCAGTGGAGGCGACTCCAGCGAAGCGGTCTCCGTCGATTGCAGGAGTCCACCGGTGATCTGTACCAACAAACAAAGATATTCAGGGTCTACGTCTCCGATGTGATCCCCGGATTCCTCCAGACACCCGGATACGCCGCCGCTCTGCTGTCCTCCATCGCTCACTTCCGGGGGACTCCGGACGACGTGAGCGATGCCGTGGCGGCCCGTATGAGGCGTAACGAGGTGCTCGGCAACGGTGCACGCCGGTTCTCGTTCGTGCTGGAGGAGTCGGTGTTGCGGTACCGGCTGTGCAGCGCGGAGACCATGGCGGCACAGCTTGGTCATCTGCTCGGGGTCATGGATCTCCAGAACGTTGCCGTGGGGCTCATCCCGTTCTCAGCTCAACGAGCCGTGTGGACCATGCCCACCTTCACGATCTTCGACGACGCCAGGGTGCACGCGGACACTCTGGACGCTGCCGCCACCCTCACGCAGCCCAGCCAGGTAGCGCTGTACAGCCGAGCCTTCGAACGGCTGTCCCAGGAAGCCGTCAGGGGAGCGGCTGCACGTGCTCTCATAGCGGGGGCGTTGGCGTCCCTGGACTGACTGCCTGTGCGTCATCGCAGCTCAGGGACGCCAGGACACACGGTGCTCCAGCAGGTGAAGGTATGTGGTGAACATTGCATCCCACCCGTCCGGGAACTTCACCGCCACCCCGAGCTGCACCGGCTCCGTGGACGGGTGCCCGTCCAGCAGTTCGGCGACACCCGCCCGGCACACCACGATGCAGGCGTGGCGATGCCGGGAGGCCAGCACGCAGAGGCGTCCCGTCTCCAGGTGGAAGGCCGTCGCGTCCGGGCGTCCCGACAGGGGGTGCAGCACGACCGTGACGTCGAACTCCCTGCCCTGGAGCCGGTTGGCGGTGTCCACCGCCACGCCCGTCACGCCCCGCTCCGCGAGCGCCGAACGCACCGCGGCGGCCTGGTCGCGGTGGGCCGTGCCGACGGCGACCCGGTCCGCGGTCAGCGGCACCGGGTCCGGGGAACGCTCGGATACCGACGCCCCTCCGCGGTCCAGCACACGCTGGACCACCCGTGCCACGGCCCGCACCGCCTCCGGGTCCGTGCGCGGGGTGTGCCGGGCGGGGAGTTCCAGCAGACCCCAGCCGGACTCGGCCGCCTCGTCCAGCACCCGGTCGGCTCCCGAGCCGTCCGACGCGACCCCGAACGTCAGCCGCCGGTCTTCCGCGCCCGTGCCGCTGCGAAAGGGCGTGTACGGGTAGAACGCGGCGGAGACCAGGGGCGCTGCCGACGCCGGCAGCCGCCAGGAGACGGGCAGCCGGTGCTGCGGCAGCTCCGGATTGTGGGCGAGCAGCGTGGACACCGCACTTGCCGACGGGTCGTACGACAGCCCCGCCCACTGCTCGGCCCCGACCACGGAGAACGGGTCGAGCTGACCCGGGTCGCCGACGAACAGCGCCCGCTCGAACAGCCCGGCCACGGCGAGCAGCGCGTCCGAGCGCATCTGGTACGCCTCGTCCACGATGGCGTGCCGCCAGGGTTCCACGCCCTGGACGTGCGCCCACTTCGCGGCTGTCGAGATCACCACGTCCAGCCCGGCGAGGTCGCCGGCCTTCGCCGACTTCCGCACCGCGGGGAGTTCGTCGAGCGCGCTGTCGTACGGGTCCGGGTCGTTGCTGTGCAGCCGGCCGACCGGCAGCCCCGGCTCCTTCTCCGCCAGCCGCACCACCAGATCGTCCACCTGTGCGTTGGTCTGCGCCACGATCATCAACGGGCGCCCGGCCGCAGCGAGTTCCAGCGCCGCGCGCACCACGAGCGTGGACTTTCCCGCGCCCGGGGGCGAGTCCACGACGACACCGCGCGCGTCCCCGGTGAGGGTGTCCTCCAGGATGGCGGCGGTGGCGCGGGCGGCCTCCGCGCCGGGGTCGAACAGCGGGATCACGGTCCCGGTCACAGCAGGTCCTCCGGGGTCACGGCGTCGGGGCTCTCGGCGTCGGTACGCGGCGGACCGCCGTGCGTCCACGGCGTGTCCTCGGGCTCGGGCAGCTTCGGCCCGCCGCGCTGGTCGTGTTCGAACAGGGTCCAGGCGACGGACTCGCCCACGTCCGGCACGGATCCCTCCGCCGGGTCCCTGGACCGGCCCATCCGGTCGAGCAGCCGCAGGACCAAAGCGCCGTCCTCCTCGTACCGCACGAACTCGGCGGACTGCGGTCGGCCCGCCAGCGACCGGTAGGCCTTCACCCCGGAGCCCAGATGCGGGGTGTCCTGCGTGCGCAGCGTCAGCAGCGGCCGGGGCGAGGGCCGTTTCGACTCCGACCAGGCCATCGTGACGTCGGCGACCACGCCGACGAACGCCTCGCCCGCCAGCCGCCGCCCCGCCAGCACCAGCGGATCGTCGAGGGCCTCCTGCGCATCGAGCTGCGCCTGGGCGGTCTCGCGCGCGGCGAGCTTCCGCGCGGCGGTCACCGCGTCGTCCCGGCGCGGCTGCGGGGGCTCACCGGCCCGCACCCGGTCGCGGTGCCCCGTGAACGACCAGCGGTCACGCTTCCACCGGTCGGCGACGTGAGGGCCCTCGGGCAGCTCCAGCAGCAGGTCGACGCCGTCCCACACCGCGTCCCACGTGGGGCGCAGCACTCCCTCGAGCAGCGAGCGGATCTCCCGCTCGGCCGAGGTGAGCCGGGCCAGCTGCTCGTCGGCCGCTGCTCCGTCCGCGGCTGCCGCGAGCGCCTGGCGGGCCCGGTCGTATCTCTCCATCACGGGCGCGAGGAGCCCGTTGTCGAAGGCCGGGTCCGTGGCGGGCCCGGCGGGCGGGCACACCAACTGGCCCTCGCGGTCGCGCTCCGTCTCCGCCCGGAGTGCCGCCTCGGCGCCGGATCCGCCCTCCGGCGGGGCGATCCAGGCAAGCAGCGCACCCAGATGCCGGTCCTCCAGACGGGACTGCCCGGTGGCCCAGTGCCGGCCCAGCAGATCCGTCATCGCGAGCAGCAGCGAGGAGCCCGGCACCCTCGCCCGCTCCCCGTAGTGCGTCAGCCAGCGCCCGAGCAGCGGCACGCGCGGGGGCGCGGGATAGGGCGTGCCGGGGTCCTGCTCCGCGGTCCGCCGGAACCGCATCGACCGGCCGAGCAGGCGCACGAAGTCGATGCCGGGCCCACTGGGCACGATCAGCTGGGGGGCGTCCGCGCAGAGCTCCACCTCGACCTTGACGCGTTTGCCGGTCTCCGGGTCCGTCTCGCCGCGCTCGGCGGGCTCCACGCCGTCGGCGTATCCGTCGAGGTAGGGAAGCAGCACCTCCGCCAGTTCGGAGAGGAAGGCGAACCGCAGGTCACGGTCCCGGGGCTGGGCGACGGCGAGCAGCTGCGGCGCGTCCCGGCCGGTGCCCACGAGCGCCCCGAGCGGGGCGCCCGCCTCACCGGCGGTGGTGAGGGGGACGAACACCATCGGACGCGGGGAGAGATGCCGGTGCCGCACGGTGGCCAGCGGCCGTGCCCGCCCGCTCTCGACCGCCTCCAGCCGGGCGAGCGCCCCGATCAGCGACATCCCGGCCCCCTCACGGCGTCGTCCGTCGCCCTCCCGCCCAGCGCCTCCGCGCGGAGGCGCGCCGCACGGCGCAGCGCCACCACCGCCGGGTCGTCCGGATCGCCGGATTCACCGCGGGCCGCCGACAGGACCCCGGCGATCGTGCTCAGCCCGCCCAGTTCGCCCCGCACCGCTCGGCCCAGGGCCTCGACCGCGCCGGTGGAACGGGCCCGCTCGCGGCAGTGGAAGGCGAGCTCACAGGCGGACAGGCACTCCGGGGCGTAGGCGGAGGGGACCGAGTCGACCGCCGACGCCAGCTCGTCCGACGAGCGGGACTCCATGTCGAAGTCGAGCCCGTCCGGCAGCGCCGAGGCGATCTCCCCGACCCGGGTCAGCCGCGCCAGCTGCCGCCGGGTGACGGAGAGTTGCCTGCGCACGTCGACGGCCGACGCGGTCGGCAGGTTCGAGAAGTCCTTGGGGCAGACCAGCAGGACGGAGTGGTCCACCGACGCGCCCTTCGTCACCGCAGCGATGTGCTCCAGCGCCAGTACGTACACCGCGGCCTGGCGGGCGGCCGCACCGGCCTTGGACGGGTCTGCGGAGCCGTCGAGCATCGGGAAGGACTTGATCTCGACGACCGTCCACCGGCCGCCGGGGTGCACGACGACCGCGTCCGGCTCGAGGTACACGGGTGATCCCGCGACCTGAAGCGCCAGCATCGGATGGTCCAGCAGCGTCCACGCCCCGGCTTGTGTGGCCTCGCGCAGGGCCAGTGCGGTGCGCGCCGCCCGCCCTTCCGGGCCGGCCGCCGCCAGATCGGGGACGAGCGCCGCCTGCGGATCGGCCACTCCGAGCAGCCTCAGCAGCGCTGCACCGCCCTCGGCCTTGACTCTCGCCTCGAAGGCGTTGCCCCGCATGAAGGCGAACTGGGACTGGCCGAAGACGGCGGGCGAACCCAGTGCCCGGGCGAGCGCCGCCTTGTCCACTCCCGCGCCGTCCAGCAGCGCACGCCGCCTGCACCCGGGGTTCGCGGCAAGGGCGGCCAGCGCCCGCGCGTCGAGCGGACGCGGTGCGGTGGACGGCCCGCGCAGCGCGGCCAGACGCCGCCGGAGTGCGGTCGCCTGCGCCTGCGGGGGAGGTCCGCTGTCGAGGGATGTGCTCACCCGCGGAAGTCTTGCATCCGCCACCGACACCGGGGGCGCGGTCGCCCAGATCGGGGGTGCGGCTCTCCGGCCTCAGGGTGCGGACTCCGTGCGCGGAGGCCGGGCCCCCGCGGGCCCGGCGGACCCGCAGCCCCCACGGGTGCTCCCGGGGCCGGGCCCCGGGAGGAAGCGGACGGGCGCCTCGGGCCGCCCCGCGGCGCACCGGCCGCATATCGCCACCACCGGGGAATCGGGCCGCCCCGGAGGGCGAGACCGCCGGGCGCATACCGCGACCGGCGGTGATGATGGAGTCATGGCACCGCGCATACTGCTGGGCCGGCACGGCCAGACCGAATGGTCTCTGCTCGGCCGGCACACCGGCCGGACGGACATCCCGCTGCTCGACGAGGGCCGCCGCGGAGCGGAACTCCTCGGGGAGCGGCTGCACAGGCGTCCCTGGGACGGCCTCCCGGGCGCCGAGGTGCGTACCAGTCCGCTCTCACGCGCGCGCGAGACCTGCGACCTCGCCGGATTCGGCGACCGGGCGCGGGACTGGGACGCGTTGACGGAATGGGACTACGGAGCGTACGAGGGCAGGACGCGGGCGGAGATCCAGGAGACGGATCCCGACTGGTTCATCTGGCGGGACGGCGTCCCCGTCGGGGTGCCGGGCGCACCCTCGCGCGGGGAGACGCTGGCCGAACTCTCCCGGCGCGCCGACGGGATCGTGGAGTACGTGCGCTCGGCCGACCGCGACGTGCTGGCCTTCGCGCACGGCCACATCCTGCGCGTCCTGTGCGCGCGTTGGATCGGTGAGGACGTCTCCTTCGCGGCCCGCATCAAGCTGAGCCCGGCCAGTCTCTCCGTACTCGGCTGGGCCTACGGTGCCCCGGCGGTCGAGCGCTGGAACGACACCGGGCATCTCGGCACCTGAACCGCCCTCAGACCCGCAGCGGCGCCGCTGCGGCCATATGGCGGTCCAGGAACGCCGCCACACCGGCCGCGCTCCGGCGCGGTCCGAGCACCCGCGCCGTGTCGGCGAGCATCGCCCGGATGCGGGTGGACTCGACATCGCCCTCCAGGGCGTCGAGCACCCGCTCGCCCATCGCGGCCGCCTCGGCGGGGGCGTCGGCGCGGGCGAGGTCCGCGGCGAGCTGAGCCCGGTAGAGCGCGAGGTTGCGGGCGAAGTGCGGGTCCTGGAGCACCGCGGCCCGCTGCGCGTGGCGGGCGGCGCGAGCCCAGTCGCCGAGCGCGGACCAGCACTGCGCCTCCAGCACCTGGAGTTCCGGCTCGCCGAAGAAGGACATCCACTCCGGGTCCGAGTCCGAAGGGCCCCGGCCGAAGAGCGTATGGGCGCGCGACAGCGCGCGCTCGCAGCCGGCGCGGTCGCCCAGACCGGCCCAGGCGCCCGCCTCACGCAGGGAGAGCAGGCTCAGCAGCCGGTCCGAACCGAGCTGCCCCGACGCGCGCTGCCCCGCCTGGGCGGCGCGCACCGCTTCCCGGTGCCGGCCGGCGTCCCGGGCGAGGAAGGAGGTGTTGCAGAAGGCGTGCGCCTCCAGTGCCGCGTCGCCGGCGAGGCGTGCGGTCGCCAGTGCCTCGGCGTAGTGGGAGCGGGCGTCCTGCAGCCGGCCCGAGTCATGGGCGAGCCAGCCGACGGAGATGGCGAGTTCGCCCGCGCCCGCGGCCAGCCGCTCGGCGGTCGAGCCGCGGGTGGTGGCACCGGCGTCCAGCAGTGCGAAGGCGGCGCGGAGCGGCTGCGCGGCCCGCCGGTAGAGTCCGTCGGCGCCGTGCCGGTCGTCGAGTAGCCGGATCTGCCGCACCGCGGCCTCCACGGCACTCACCTCAGAGGTGCCGATCCGCTGCCGGGGCAGGCCGGAAAGCAGGGCTTCGGCGCCGGGCAGGGGCCCGAACCCCAGGGAGGCGGCCGCCGCGGTGGCGGTTCCGCCGGTGATGAACGCGCGACGCAGCACGTCGCTCTCCTCGTCGCTGTAGGTGCTGAATGTGCTGTTGGGTCTGAAGGTGCTGAAGGTGCTGAAGGCGCTGTTGGTGCTGTTGGTGCTGCAGAAGCTGAAGGTGCTGCCAGAGCCGTGAGCACCCTGGGCGCCGGTGCCGCCGGTGCCGCCGGTGCCTTCAGTGGTGCTGTACGGCTCCGTGGCCCGTGGCGTCCGCCCGCGGGCCGCGCGGCCCCGTACCGCCTCGCGGGCGGAGAACCCGAGATCCGCCAGCGTCAGGCCGGGGAACATATGGCCGAAGACCCGCTCGTACGCATAGTTGGGACAGCGGATCTCACCCGCCTCGACCCGGCCGACGTAACGTGCGTCACAGGCCACCTGTTCGCCGATCTCCCGCGCCGCGCGACGGACCAGCGCGGCGAACTCGCCGGGCGAGCGCTGTCCCCGCAGCTGCCGGAACCTGAGGTTGGGAACTGCCCGTGACGACGCCATGGCCGAGCCCTCTCCTGTGCCACTCCCGGAGCCCTCCCGAGTCGTTCCGGACGCGGGACGCCTGGCTCCGGCGGAGGAAGAACGTACCTGCTGTGACGGGGCCACCATGCAGCGTTTGACTATAAAAGGGACATCTCGCCCGCAATCTGCCATGAACTGCCACCCTTTGCGGCGGCGTGCCGCCGTAGCCCTTGACGCCGGCCTGCGTTGAACCACCCGGGGACGCGGCGCGCGCCCCTGCTCGGCGAGGAGGGTTCCCTTGTTGGAGGTCGGCATGGAGACCAGCGGTGGCTCACGGACGAGTGCCCAGCACCTGCCCACCCAGGATCACAGCCTGGCACCCGGCCCGGACGTACCGGGACCCGGGGGGCCGGAGGGGCCCTGCGATCTGGTGACGGTGCCCGCCCGGCAGGGCCTTGAGGCGGTGGACATCCTGCGCCGCGGCGGCGCCCCCGTCGTCGGCCCCGTGCTCCACGACGGCAGTGGGGACACCCTCGGCTTCCTGGTGCCGCCCGGTACGGCCGCGGGCTGGGACATGCCGGGGAGTGCGTGCACGGAGACGTCGGGCCGTGGCATCCGGATCCCCCGTGCCTCCGCGGAGGGACCGGTGGAACCTGCCGCGGGGCTCTCGCCGGCGGGCCCCGACTGGCTGCTGCCCCCCGGTGACACGGGCCAGGTGCCGCTCACCGACCCGGTGATACTCCGCGAGGCCCTGGGCGAGGCGGCCCGCATGATCGAGGCCGCGGACAGTATCTAGTGCCGCGTCGGGCGGGGTCTGCCCGTCAGCAGCGGCGCGGCGTGCGCTGCGCTGCGCTGCGGTGCACGGCAAGGCGCCGGATCGGCCTCGCAGCGGGCCCACTCGGCCGATTCGGCCGGGGCCGGACCCCACGCGGGCGGGCGCAAGACCGCGGCCGTCCGCCCCGCGGGCATCCGCCGCACCGTGTGTACGCGGCCGCCCCGGCGCCCGCCGATAATGAGCGGGTGGCGAGAAACAGGCAGCGCGGTCGGTCCGGGGCGGCGGAAGGGGTGGTCGAGGCCGTGGACGGTGGGCTCGCCGAGCTGATCCCCGACCGCGATCGGCCCCGCGGCTGGACCCTGCTGATCGACGGGGCCCCGCAGTCCCACGTGGACCTGGACGACCCGGCCCTGCTGACCTTCGAGTACCAGCGCCGCCTCGGTCACGTCGCCGACACCGCCGCACCCGCGGGCCGGCCGTTGCGCGCCGTCCACCTCGGTGGTGGCGCGTTCACCCTCGCGCGGTACCTCGCGGCGACCCGTCCGCGCTCCACCCAGCAGATCGTCGAGGTGGACGGACGCCTCGTAGCGCTCGTCCGGGACCGGCTGCCGCTCGACCCGGGTGCCCGGATACGGGTCCGCTCCGTCGACGCCCGGACCGGGCTCGGCAGGCTTCCCGACGGCTGGGCCGATCTCGTCGTCGCCGATGTCTTCAGCGGTGCGCGCACCCCCGCGCACCTCACCAGCACCGAGTTCCTGGCGGAGGTGCGCCGGGTGCTGAAGCCCGGCGGGACCTACGCCGCCAATCTCGCGGACGGCCACCCGCTCGCCCATCTGCGCGGGCAGATCGCCACGGCCGCGACCGTGTTCCCCGAGCTCGCCCTCGTCGCCGACCCGGCCGTACTGCGCGGCCGCCGCTTCGGCAACGCCGTGCTGGCGGGCTCGGATCGGCCCCTGCCCGTGGCGGAACTGACCCGCCGGGTGGCGGGCGACCCGCACGCCGGACGGGTCGAGTACGGCAGGGCGCTCACGGACTTCGCCGGCGGCGCGGCCGCCGTCACCGACGCGGCCGCCAAGCCCTCGCCGGTACCGCCGTCCTCCGTCTTCCGCTGAGTCCCCCGCTCGTGCCGGGCCTGCTGTAACCGCCGGGCTCCCGACGGCCCCCGTCGACTCCGCCGTCGCCGGTCGGAAGCGGGGCGTTCGGCCCTTGGCCGGCCGAACCAGGGCCGATCCGAAACAAGATCGGCCGGTGACCTGCTTCCCCAGGTCACCGGCCGATCGTTCAGGGTGAGTGACGGGACTCGAACCCGCGACATCCTGGACCACAACCAGGTGCTCTACCAGCTGAGCTACACCCACCGCGACCGGTCGTTCCTCCGACCGGCCGAGAAAAAGTGTACAGGGTCCGAGAGGGTGCTCGCGCCCGTGTTTCCGGCGGTTCGGCACAGGGCCCGCCGCCTGGCCTTACGGACCGCGGGGCACTCCGCCCGACGTGGGAGGTGCGGCCCGGCCGCGCCTGCTCCGTACGTCCCCCGGCGCAGCGGCGGGGAGTCGCCTGCCGCCTGCGCCGGGCCTCGGTCGGCCCGTGCGGGGGCCCGGGTGTGAGGGCGACCGGCCGCCTGCGGGCGCGTCGCGCGGCCGGGGTGCCGGGGTGCCGGGGTGCCGGGTGCAGGGGAAATGCCTGGGTGCCGGGTTCTCGCAGACGGGTGGAGGCGGTCGGCGTGCTCGCCTCAGACAGGCCGTGGACGGCTCGCCGCGTACCGGGGTGCCGCCTACCAGGCGTGGGCGTGGGCGTGCCGGACGTCCGGAACCGGGCCGCGGGGGATTCCACCCGGATGCCGTCCCGGTGCCTTGTGGGCCCGGCCGACGATGCCGCCGACGAGGAGGCGCCCCGGCGTGGCGCGCCGGGATGCGGCCGGGACCGGTGGGACATCGCAGGAACGGGTGCAGGCATACATACCCCCCACCTGCCCCGGTCCGGGGGCTGGATCACACGGCCCCGGTCCGGACCCCCGGGCCCGTGCGGGGCGTCGGCCGACGCCCCGCAGCCCTGCGCGGGTCACTGCGGCGCGGATACCACGTGGCGCGCCGCGATCGTCTTGGCGGTGTCCGAGTCCGGGCCGGGATCCGGGACGAAGATCGCCTCTCGGTAGTAGCGCAACTCCGCGATCGATTCCCTGATGTCGGCGAGCGCCCGGTGGTTGCCGTTCTTCTCGGGACTGTTGAAGTACGCCCTCGGGTACCAGCGGCGGGCCAGCTCCTTGACCGAGGAGACATCGACGATCCGGTAATGGAGGTACTCCTCCACCCTCGGCATGTCGCGGAGCAGGAAGCCTCGGTCGGTACCGACCGAGTTCCCGCACAGCGGAGCCCTGCCCGGTTCCTTGACGTGCTCACGCACGTAGGTGAGGACCTGCTCCTCGGCGTCGGCCAGGGTGGTCCCGGCCGCGAGTTCGCCGAGGAGGCCCGAGGCGGTGTGCATCTGCCGCACCACCTCGGGCATGGTCTCCAGCGCCGAGTCCGGAGGGCGGATCACGATGTCCACCCCTTCACCGAGCACGTTCAGTTCCGAGTCGGTGACCAGCGCGGCCACCTCGATGAGTGCGTCGTCGGCCAGCGAGAGCCCGGTCATCTCGCAGTCGATCCACACCATGCGATCGTTCATGCGTCCTACCCTATGGCGCACTCCGCTGGCCGGGGAGCGCCGGGCGGCCCTGGGCGTAGGCGTCCGGGCCGGGCCTGGCCGGTTCCGGGGAACCGTGGGACGCGGCTATCGCGGCCTGAGGCCTTCTCGTGTGCCCCGGGGGCATCCGGTCGGGCATGACGGGCTGCTCGGCCGCGGACGCCACCGGCTCGCCCCCCGGGCGTCTGGCCCGGTAGGCCGCCCGGTACGCAGCCGGGGAGGAACCCAGCTGGCGGCGGAAGTGCCCGCGCAGCGCCACCGGGGAGCGGAAGCCGCAACGCCCCGCGACCTCGTCGACCGAGTAGTCGGAGGTCTCGAGCAGCCGCTGCGCCTGCAGCACCCGCTGGGTGATCAGCCACTGCAGGGGAGCGCTTCCGGTGAGTGAGCGGAACCTGCGGTCGAAGGTTCCGTCTGCTCATATACGCACGGGCCGCCAGCGTCTCCACGTCGAACTGCTCGTGGAGGTGCTCCAGTGCCCAGGCCACGACTTCGGCGAGCGGGTCGGAGCCGATCTCCTCGGGTAAAGACCTGTCGAGGTAGCGCTCCTGACCGCCGCTGCGCCGCGGTGGGACGACCAGCCGGCGGGCCAGCGCTCCGGCGGCATCGGCCCCGTGGTCCGACCGCACGATGTGCAGGCAGAGGTCGATGCCGGCCGCCGTGCCGGCGGAGGTGAGGACGTCGCCGTCGTCGACGAAGAGCTCCCGCGGGTCCACATGGACCGACGGATAGCGCTTGGCGAGCGTCGGCGCGTACATCCAGTGTGTGGTCGCCGGGCGGCTGTCCAGCAGCCCCGCGGCGGCCAGTACGAACGCCCCGGTGCACAGCCCCACGATGCGGGCGCCCTCCTCGTGGGCGCGTCGCAGGGCCTCCAGGGCCTCCGGCGGCGGTGGTGAGGTGATGGACCGCCAGGCCGGCACGACGACCGTGCCCGCTCTGCCGATCGCCTCCAGCCCGTAGGGCGCGGTGAGTTCAAGTCCCCCTGTGGTCCGCAGGGGGCCCTCCTCGCCGGCGCATACGAGCAGCCGGTAGCGAGGAACTCCGGCGTCCTGCCGGTCGATTCCGAACACCGAGAGCGGAATGGAGCTCTCGAAGATGGGACCGCCGCTGAACAGCAGCACTGCCACCACTTCCCTGCGGCGGCGCCCGGACAGCTTCCTCACAGCCTCCGGCGCGGCGGAGTCCTGACTCATGACGCTAAGCCCCCCTCGGTGTTCGCGTCTCCCCGTTCTTGTCGGGCCTGTCGCTCCTGCACGTTTCCCCTCGGTTCTGCACGAGTCCCCAGACTTCGATACTCATGATCGAATCTACTGCGTCCCGTGGTGCCGGCGTGACAAGTTCCGGAATCGGCACATTGTCGACAAGGCAACTTGGCGTAAAGCATTCGATCACGAAGCGTGGCATCCGGAGGCCGCGCAGGGAAGTGCGCGACGCGTGCATGGCCCATCCCCATGGGGTGCGCGGGGCGCACACGGCCGCTTCCTTGCAGGTGGCACGGGGGGTGACGGGCCTTTTCCCCAAGGGGGGCCCGGGGCGGTGAAGTTGGCCGAAAATGTATGGGTGTGTGCGTGCGAATCCGTCAGTCCCGGGCGGTGCGCCGTGCTCGACGGCCCCCTCCCCGGCGGCCTCCGCCCCGCCGCCCCCTCGGCCCGGCGGGGCGCGGAGGCGCCGGAGCGGACCGGCGCATCAGCTCGTTGCAGGCCCCGGTCACGGCGGCCAGGCCGGCCGCGGCCGCGATGGCGCCGCCGACGGATGCGCCGTACGCCACCAGAACGGCCGGGACGACCGCGCAGCAGAAAGTTGCCCATCGAACCATTTCGGCCGCGGCGTCGTGCGCCGGCGTGCGGGCGGAGACGGCCGCGTGCTCTTGGGGACCGTCACCGGTGCCACCCGTGGGTACGGCACGGGTGCCACCGGTGCCATACCTGTCACGGGTGTCACGGGTGTCACGGGTGCCACGGATGGCGGGCTCGGTGGGGCCGACCGGGTCGTTGCCGCTTGTGCGAGGTGCCGGCCTGCCGGGTGCGGTGGCCGCTGCCCGGTGTGCGGCAGCCGTCCGACGCGCCCTGCGGCGGCCCCGTGGGGGAGTTCGGCCCGGGGGCGGAACAAAGGTGCGGGCGGCCGAGTATGCGGGCATGGAAGCTCCTGAGGACGGGACGGGACGGGACGGGACGGGACGGGACGGGTGCGGTGGCGTGTTGGCGGTGTGGAACGGGGCGGCGGGCAGGGGGCGGAGGGGGCGCGCCCAGGCGGCGGCGAGTCCGATTCGCCCTCGGGTGGCGGGGGTTCGCCGATGCGGGTGCCTGAGACCGGCGAGGGGCCAACGAGCAGCGCGGCCGTCCGGTCACCGCCGCGGACTTCCTCCCGCGGTTCGCCGGGTCTGCGGCCGTCTCCGGTGTCCGGTCGCCCGCCCCGGCACCCCGTCGGGAACCCGCGGTGCCGGGGGTGCCGGGGGCCGCCCGGCGAAGCCCCTGCGGTGCAGGCGCCATTGCCATACGGAGCGTGCTCGTGCATGCTCCCTGGGGCGCATGTTCCCTGGCTCGCCGGGAGCGGACGCCCGAGCGCTGGGCGGGCGAGGACGGACTCCGGGCAGGCAAGGAGTGGCGCCGTACTCTTGGGGTATGGGGTCGGGTAGATGATTCCCGGACAGCGCTCCGCCACCCACCATCACCCTCCCATGAGGATCTGAACGTCGAGACAACCGATGGCCGGTCACGAAACTCCCGAACCCGCGGACCGCAAGCAGGTCGCCGACCCCCTGTCGGATCTGCAGGCGGCGGAAGAGCCGCGCCGCTCCTGCGATCCCGCCTTCCGGCACGGTGTCGTGGTCGGCTTCGATGGATCGACCTCCAGTGAGCGGGCGCTGGCCTACGCGATCGGCATGGCCAGGCGTTCCGGCTCGGGCCTGATCATCGTGCATGTCGCCAACCGTCTGCCCACCACGGTGTGGGCGGGTTGCGAACCGCCCGTCTTCGTCGATGTCCCGGACCACCGCACCGAGGTGCTGGGACTCGAACTCGCCTGCGCGGACTACCTCTCCGAGGTGCCCTGGATCCTCGTCGAGCGCGGCGGCGACATCTGCAGCGAACTCGAGGAGGTCGGCCGGGAGTATGCGGCGGACGCCATCGTGGTCGGCTCCACCCATGGTGTCGTGGGGCGCATTTTCGGCTCGGTCGCCGGGCGGCTGGCTCGCCGTGCGCAGCGCCCCGTCATCGTCATCCCCTAGCTCGCAGAGGGCGCACCGGTCCCTTGCGCAGCATCGTTCTCGCAGGTCGGGGCCTGTCGGTAAGGTTTTGACCACCGTCGAGGCTACTCGCTGGTACAGGGTGGATCGTGCGTTTGTGAAGGGTAGATACGGGTGGCTGGGAATCAGCACCACATGCGCACGAAGGGAGCCCGCCGTGGGCAAGGACGTCGTACGGGCTGCTGTGCGTGTCGATGCTGCTCCCTGCGATCGCCTCGTTCGCCGGGGAGCGACGGGCTGGCCAGGGGCGGCGGCTGGGCCGGCGCGGTCGCGGGCTTCGCGGCCTGGTACGGCGCCACCGCGGCGCTGGCGCACTGGCCCGCCTTCACCAGGCGAGCCGCGGGCCGGGGTGTGACGGCCACCGGCTGAGCGGCGGGTCGCCGGCGTGGGCTGCCGGACGCCGGTGACGAAGAAGGCGACCCCCTTGCGGCACTGGTGGCGTGCGCAAGGGGGTCGCCGTCTCCCGGTGCGGGACCGAGGTGTGAACGGGCCGGTGCGGGGCCGGGCCGGACCGGAGCCGGCCGGACCGGCGCAGGCCGGACCGGACCTACTCCACGGTGACCGACTTGGCCAGGTTCCGCGGCTTGTCGATGTCCCGGCCGAGGGCCAGGGCCGTGTGGTAGGCGAAGAGCTGGAGCGGGATGCCCATGAGGATCGGGTCCAGCTCGTCCTCGTTCTTGGGGACGAGGATCGTGTGGTCGGCCCGCTCCTGCTCCTGGTGGGCGACCGCGAGGATCCGGCCGCTGCGGGCCTTGATCTCCTCCAGCGCGGCGCGGTTCTTCTCCAGCAGCTCGTCGTCCGGGACGATCGCGACCGTCGGCAGCGCCGGCTCGATCAGCGCCAGCGGACCGTGCTTCAGCTCGGAGGCCGGGTAGGCCTCGGCGTGGATGTAGGAGATCTCCTTGAGCTTCAGGGAGGCCTCGAGCGCCACCGGGTAGCCGCGGACCCGGCCGATGAACATCATCGACTTGGCGTCGGCGTACTCGTCCGCCAGCTTCCTGATCTCGTCCTCGGACTCGAGGATCTCGGAGATCTGGGCGGGCAGCCTGCGCAGGCCCTCGATGATCCGCTTGCCGTCGGCGACGGACAGGTCGCGGATGCGGCCCAGGTGCAGAGCGAGCAGCGCGAAGGCGACGACCGTGTTGGTGAAGCACTTGGTGGAGACGACGCAGACCTCGGGACCCGCGTGCACATACACGCCGCCGTCCGTCTCGCGGGCGATCGCGGAGCCGACCACGTTCACGACGCCGAGGACGCGGGCGCCCTTGCGCTTGAGCTCCTGGACGGCCGCGAGCACGTCGTAGGTCTCACCGGACTGGGAGACGGCGATGTAGAGGGTGTCGGGGTCCACGACCGGGTTGCGGTAGCGGAACTCGGAGGCCGGCTCGGAGTCGGCGGGGACACGGGCCAGGGACTCGATGAGCCCGGCACCGATCAGTCCCGCGTGGTACGAGGTGCCGCAGCCGAGGATCTTCACTCGTCGGATGCCGCGGGCCGCGCGTGCGTCCAGGTTCAGACCGCCCAGGTGCACGGTGGAGAACCGGTCGTCGATCCGGCCGCGCAGCACGCGGTCGACGGCGTCGGCCTGCTCCGAGATCTCCTTGTGCATATAGGTGTCGTGGCCGCCCATGTCGTACGAGGCGGCCTCCCACTCGACCGTCTCGGGCGTGGCGGTGGTCCGCGTGCCCGTGGTCGTGTACGTACGGAAGTCGTCGGCCTTCAGGGTGGCCATCTCGCCGTCGTTGAGGGTGACGACCTGGCGCGTGTGGGCGACCAGCGCGGCGACGTCGGAGGCGACGAACATCTCCTTCTCGCCGACGCCGAGGACGACGGGGGAGCCGTTGCGGGCGACGACGATGCGGTCGCTGAAGTCGGCGTGCATCACGGCGATGCCGTAGGTGCCCTCGACGACCTTCAGCGCCTCGCGGACCTTCTCCTCCAGCGAGAAGGCCTGGGAGCGGGCGATCAGGTGGGTGAGGACCTCGGTGTCGGTCTCGGAGGCGAAGACGACGCCGTCGGCCTCCAGCTTGGCGCGCAGCTCGGACGCGTTGTCGACGATGCCGTTGTGGACCACCGCGACCTTGTCGCCGGGATCCATGTGGGGGTGGGCGTTGTGGTCGCTGGGGGCGCCGTGTGTGGCCCAGCGGGTGTGGGCGATGCCGGTGGTGCCGGCGAAGCGCTTGGGGACGCGGGCCTCCAGGTCGCGGACCCGGCCCTTGGCCTTGACCATCTTCAGGCCGGTGCCCTTGGGGCTGGTGATCACCATGCCCGCGGAGTCGTAGCCCCGGTACTCCAGCCGCGCCAGCCCCTCCAGCAGCAGCGGCGCGACATCGCGCTTCCCGATGTAACCGACGATTCCGCACATAGAGTCTCTGCCCCTTGGACGATGTTCCTGTGTGTGTGCCCGGTCGCACGGCACGCGGGGTGCGCGGCGCGCGCGGTCCCCGCGGCGGCTCAGCCGTAGACGATGCGGCGCAGCTGCCGCAGCGACAGCTCCGGGGGAGCCACCGCGCGATGCGGCAGTTCGGCTGCGATCCGCTCGAAGATCTCCGCGTTCACGCCCCCGCCGGACTGCAGCTCCCGGTGGCGGCGCCGGACGAACTCCTCGGTCGTCTCGTCGAAGAACGCCAGCACGTCCAGCACCACGCGGGCCGCCTCACCGCGCCGGAGCGCGGTGCTGCGCACCAGATGGTCGACAAGGTCGTCATGCGACATACGGCGTTCGGGCACCCGTAGATACTGAGGTGCCGTCGGGGTGGAACGCAAGATTCCTGCCCGATTCCGGGCACGAACCGGCGTGATCGCGATGGCATACGGCACCGGACCCGCCGAGCCGGCCCGCTCGCGCTCATCTTCGACGCGGGCTCGCTCACGCTCAGTGCCCGCGCGCCCGCGCGCCCGCGGGTGGGCGTACGGCGCGTATGCCAGGCAGGTCACGTAGGTCGCGTACCGCGCGCACGTGCGGCTGCTTCCGCGCCCATGGGCGCGGAAGCCGTGCGACGACGGTGATCAGGGCTGCCGTGATCGCGGCGAATCACCAGGGCGGTGGCGGTGGCGGCCGGGCGCCCGGGGCGGTCCCTTCCGGGCGCCCGGCTCCCGGGCCCGGCGCACCCGGCGGCCCCTCCCGGCCCGGCGCGCTGACGGGGAGCGCCGGCGGTCCGACGAGGAGCAGACGCCCTGCGGAGGGACCGTACCCCGCAGGACGCCCGCCCGGCCTGCCGCCCGCCCGGCCTGTCGCCCGCCCCGGCCTGCCGCCCGTGCGGGCTCCCGGACCGCGTCGCCGTCGTCGCCGTGCGGGCTACCGGAACCGCGCGATCGGGTTCTCCAGGTCACCCACCAGCTGGAGGGCGCCCGACGGGTCGGCCAGGTCCACCATCTGCTTGTTGTCGCGCAGCTGGAGCCGGTTCAGGCAGGACAGCGCGAACTCCGGTGCGAACATGTCGTACCGGGCGAACTTCTCCCCCAGGTGCGGCATCGACTCCTGGTAGCCGGTGACGCACTCGGCGACCGTCCGCCAGAAGGCGTCCTCCTCCAGTACCCCCTCGGTGACGAGCGCCGCGGAGAGGAACCGGAAGAAGCAGTCGAAGACATCGGTGAAGACCGACAGCAGCTTCATGTCCTCGGGCACCTCGGCGCGCACCCGCTCGACCGCGGGCGGAAGGACCGCGTCCGGGTCCATCACGCAGATCTCCTCGGCGATGTCCTTGAAGATCGCCCGGTCCACCGTGCCGTCCTCGCCGAGCACCAGGATGACGTTCTCCCCGTGCGGCATGAAGACCAGGTCGTACGCGTAGAAGCAGTGCAGCACCGGCAGCAGGTAGGCGTCCAGGTAGCGGCGCAGCCACTGCTCGGGCGCCAGGCCCGACTCGGTGATCAGCGCGCCGGCGAAGGACTTCCCCGAGCGGTCGGTGTGCAGCAGCGCGGCCATCGTCGCCAGCCGCTCCCCGTCCTTGAGGGCGGGCACCGGGCTTTCGCGCCAGAGCGCGGCCAGCATCTTCCGGTAGGGGGAGAAGCGGTCCGTCGCGGCCTCGTACTCCAGGTGCCGGTACCCGACCGCGGCCCGCTCGCGGATGATCGAGAAGCGTGCGGCGGTCAGTACGTCGTCGCTCGCGATCAGGTCGGCGAGCCAGTCGTTGATGGCGGGCGTGGCCTCCATGTACGCGGCGGACAGCCCCCGCATAAAGCCCATGTTGATCACGGACATGGCCGTCTTCACATAGTGCTTCGACGGGTGGCTGGTGTTGAAGAAGGTGCGGATCGACTGCTGGGCCAGGTACTCGTCGTCACCCTCGCCGAGCGGGACCAGCCGCCGCCGGGCCACCTCGGCGGCGAAGGTGACGGAGAGCTTGTTCCACCACTGCCAGGGGTGCACGGGCATCAGCAGATAGTCCCCGGGGTCCAGCCCGAGGTCGTGCAGCCGGGCGTCGAACCGGTCGAGCGCCGCCTGGCCCAGCTCGGCCCGCATCAGGTTCTCGTAGCCGAGGTCCGTGCAGGAGGTGAACGCGGCACGCGACCGGTGCGCTGCGACCCAGAGCAGCCGGACCGGGGCGGCGGCCTCCGGAGCGTACCGGTGGTACTCGCGGATGCCGAAGCCGAGCCGCCCGTTGTTGGCGACGAAGCAGGGGTGGCCCTCGGTCATCCCGGTCTCGATGTCCTGGAACCCGGCGCGGCCGAGTGCGCTCGCGGACACCTCGGGCTTGCCGAGTTTGTACGCCGTGCCGGACAGGGTGGAGGAGATCTCCTCCAGGTACACCGGCAGGATCTCGTCGGTGAGGCCGAGTGCGCCGCGCAGTTCGATGAAGAACTCCAGGGCGTCCAGGGGGAGTTCGGCGCCGTCGCGGTGGCGGGTCACGGAGTCCGCCCGGACCTGCCAGTGGTCGAGTGCCAGCCGCCCGGCGGCGAACCGGTACTCGGTCCTGCCGTCGTCGCCGAGCACCGCCCAGCGGCCGTCCCCGAGGGCCCTCGGCGCGAGCAGCCGCTCGTGGCAGAACTCGGCGAGGGCCTTGCGGACCAGCAACCGGTTGGCCTCGGCCCACAGCTCGGGGGTGAGGTGGGAGACGCTGTCGATCGCCGTGCTCATCGCGGCACCTCCGTGACCCCGGTGGCCGCCTCGAACCGCTCACGTGTGCAGAAGCTCAGCAGCGCCTTCTTCTCGGGCTTTCGTATCTCCCGCTCGGGCACGAAACCGACGGCCTCGTTGAGCGCGTGCACGGCCTTGTTGCCGACGTCCGGTTCAACGACGACCCGGCGTGTCGCCGGGTCGGCGAACAGCTCCCGCATCACCGCGGTGATCACGGCCCGGGTGAAGCCGTGGATCGGGGTGGTGGTCGGGGCGACGAGGAAGTGCATGCCGACATCGCCCGGCTCGGGCTCGTACAGGCCGGCCAGCTCCACATGGCGCGGGTCGTAGCGCTCCATCAGAAAGGCCGGCTCGCCGTCGTGCAGCCCGATGAACGCCTCGTGGTGCTCGTGCGCGGCGATCCTCATGTACTCGCGCTCGACGTCCTCCAGCCGCGCGTCCTGCATCATCCAGAAGGCGGCCTTGGGGTGGGTGATCCACTGGTGCAGCAGTTCGGCGTCACTCGGGTTCCCCCCGCCGGGGGCAGGGGTCGGGTTCCCCCCGCCGGGGGCAGGGGTCGGGTTCCCCCCGCCGGGGGCAGGGGTTGGGGTCTCCCCGCCGGAGGCAGGGGAAAGGCCGACAGGACGGAAGGAGAACGTCCCCAGGCCGGGGGCGGCGGTGCTCATACGGCGAACTCCTGGAACGCGATGGTCTTCTCCACGGGGTAGTACTCGCTGCCGAGCATCTCGGCGATGAGGTAGGCGTTGCGGTACGGGCCCATGCCCAGGTCGGGCGAGGTGATGGAGTGCGTGTGCACCCCCGCGTTCTGCAGGAAGACGCTGCGCCCGGTGGTGTCGATCGAGTAGTTGCGGGCGACGTCGAAGCGGCCCCGGCCGTCCCGGCGCAGCCGGTCGCGCACGGGCTCGAGGAACTCGGGCGTGACGTAGCGGTAGCCGGTGGCGAGGATCAGGCCCTCGGTCCTGATCTCGAAGTCCTTCTCCTGCTCCTCCTGGCGCAGCCCCAGCGTGTACGTACCGTCCTGGTAGGAGGCCGTGCACAGGGCGGTGTTGGTGAGCAGGCGGGTCGGCACCGGGCCGGCGAGGCTCTTCTGGTACAGCAGGTCGAAGATCTCGTTGATGAGTTCCCCGTCGATGCCCTTGAAGAGGTTCTTCTGCTGGGTCTCCAGCCGGTAGCGGGTGGCCTCCGGCAGCGCGTGGAAGTAGTCCACGTACTCGGGGGAGGTCATCTCCAGGGTCAGCTTGGTGTACTCCAGCGGGAAGAACCGGGGGGAGCGGGTGACCCAGTTGAGCCGGTAGCCGTGCACGTCGATCTCGGAGAGCAGGTCCTGGTAGATCTCCGCGGCGCTCTGGCCGCTGCCGACGAGCGTGATCGACTCCTTCTTCCGCAGCTCCTCCCTGGCCTGGAGGTAGCCGGAGTTGTGGATGACGTCGCCGCCGAGGTCCCGGCAGGGCTCCGGGACGTACGGCGGGGTGCCGGTGCCCAGGACGAGCCTGCGGCCGCGGAACGTCTCGCCCGCGGCCGTGTGCACGGCGTAGACCTCGTCCGCCTCCTCGAACTCGACCCGGACGACCGTGGTGCCGAAGCGGATGCTGCTCAGCTTCGCGGCGGCCCAGCGGCAGTAGTCGTTGTACTCGGTGCGCAGCGGGTAGAAGTTCTCACGGATGTAGAACGAGTAGAGCCGGCCCTTCTCCTTGAGGTAGTTGAGGAAGGAGTACGGCGACGTCGGGTCGGCGAGGGTGACCAGGTCCGACAGGAACGGCGTCTGCAGATGGGCGCCGTCGAGGAACATGCCGGAGTGCCACTCGAAGTCGGGCTTGGACTCGAGGAAGAGGCCGTTCAGCTCCTCGACGGGCTCGGTGAGGCAGGCGAGGCCGAGGTTGAACGGACCGAGCCCGATACCGATGAAATCGTGGATGTCACGGTGCTCAGGAAGCGTGGACAAGGTTCTCTCCAAGGTACTGCTCGGCGTGGCCGGCTATGAGGTCGAGGACGGCGGCGATGTCGGACGCGGTCGTCTCGGGGTTCAGCAGGGTGAACTTGAGGTATTGGCGGCCGTCGACCTTGGTTCCGGCGACGACGGCCTCCCCCGAGGCGAAGAGGGCCTTGCGGGCGTACAGGTTCGCCCGGTCGATCTCCGCGGGGGAGGCGACCCGCCCCGGGATGCAGCGGAAGACCAGGGTGGACAGCCGGGGCTCGGCGACGACGTCGTAGCGGGGGTCCGCGGCCAGCAGCCGCCAGCCCTCCGCGGCGAGGTCGCACACCTCGTCGAAGAGCCGGCCGACCCCGTCCGCGCCCATGACGCGCAGGGTCATCCACAGTTTGAGGGCGTCGAAGCGGCGGGTGGTCTGGAGGGACTTGTCCACCTGGTTGGGAACCCGCTCCTCCACCGTGCGCCGGGGGTTGAGGTAGTCGGCGTGGTAGGTGGCGTGCCGCAGCGTGGCGCGGTCGCGGACCAGCACGGCGGACGAGCTGACCGGCTGGAAGAAGGACTTGTGGTAGTCGACGGTGACCGAGTCGGCGTGCTGGATGCCCTCGAGGAGCCCGCGGCGGGTCGGCGAGGCGAGGAGCCCGCAGCCGTAGGCGGCGTCGACGTGCATCCAGGTGCCGTACTCCCCGCACAGCGCGGCGATCTCGGGCAGCGGGTCGATGGACCCGAAGTCGGTGGTGCCGGCGGTGGCGACGACCGCCATGGGGACGAGCCCGGCGCGCCGGGCCTTCTCCAGCTCGGTGGCGAGTGCGACGGTCTGCATGCGCCGTTCGCGGTCGACGGGTACGGACACCACGGCGTCCGGGCCGAGGCCGAGCAGGCCGGCGGACTTCTGGACGCTGAAGTGGCTGCACTCGGAGGTGAAGACGCGCAGCTTCGACAGGTCCTCCCGGTCCGCTGGCTTCACCTCCTCGCGGGCGAGCAGCATCGCCTGCAGATTGGACTGGGTGCCTCCGCTGGTGAACACGCCGTCGGCGGCCGGTCCGAGTCCGATCCTCCGGGTGGTCCAGTCGATGAGCTTGCGCTCGATCAGGGTGCCGCCGGCGCTCTGGTCCCAGGTGTCCAGGGAGGAGTTGACGGCGGAGAGGACGGCCTCGGCGAGCACGGCGGGGATGACGACGGGGCAGTTGAGGTGGCCGAGGTAGCGGGGGTGGTGGAAGTAGACCGCGTCGCGCAGGTACACCCGCTCCAGTTCGTCCAGGGCGGCGGAGGAGTCGCCGAGCGGCTGGTCGAGATCGACCGCGGCGATCGCCGGGGCCAGTTCGTCCGGGGAGACTCCGGTGAACGGCCGGCTGGTTGTGGCGAGTCTGCTCGCCACCCGCTCGACTCCTTCGGTCACCGAGCTGCGGTAGAGCTCCGCCGTTGTGCCGTTGAGCAGGTGCGAGCGCATGGTGGTGGTCCTCCCGGTGCGGGACGTGTCAAGGCCCGTCCCCTGGGGGCAGAGGCGGGCAGCGAGGGTGGAATTTAGGTTAGCCTAACCTGAATGTCTGCTTCCGTTGGCCCCTGCCTCGTTGAGGAGAGCGCGAGTTGGCTCACACCCGGCAGCTCCCCCGGTGCGGCGCACGGCCGTCGGCCCCGCTGCGGGGCGACGGGGGCCGATGGCGCCGGCGGTGTCGAGGACGTCGGTGCCGGCCGCGCCGGCGAGGGGAGCGGCCAAGGGCACTGGAGGGTCTGGTCGGCAGCCCTGGCTGGGGCCGTGGCCGACTGCCCCGACACGGCAGCGGGTGTGGCCGACGTGCCCCGAGGGCGCCGGTGTGCGGCCTATGTGCCGTCGTCCGGGGCCTCCCGCAGCGCGTCCTCGCTGAGGCCCGTGCGCCAGTAGCCGACGAAGGCGACCCGGCGGCGGTGGAGTCCGCGCTCTGTGACGAGATGGCGGCGCAGCGCCCTCACGGAACCCGACTCGCCCGCGAGCCACGCGTACGGGGCGCTGCCGAACTCGGCGTCGCCTACGGCCTCGACCGCCCGGGGCGCCCCCTCGTCCCGCACCAGCCAGGTGACCGCGGCCTCGGCCGCGGTCGCGAGCTCCATCCGGTCCCCGGCGTGCGGCACCTCGATCCAGACCTGCGCGCGGATCCCGCGCGGCAGCCATTCGAGCACGGCCGCGGCGGCGGGCAGCGCCGTCTCGTCCGCCCAGATCAGCACGGAGTCGGCGTCCTCGGGCAGCCGGAAGCGGACCGCGGTGTTGTCGGCGACCGCCGGACCGAGGACCGTCACCCGGTCTCCGGCGGAGGCCCTCAGCGCCCATCGGCACGCCGGGCCGCCGTCCTCGTGCACCGCGAAGTCGATGTCGATCTCGCCGTGTTCACCGGCGTCCGGACGCTGGGCGCGGACCGTGTACGAGCGCATCACGGCCCGCTCGCCTTCCGGCAGCGCCCGCCACGCGCCGAGGCGCGCGTATATGTCCTGCTCCCCGGGGAGCGGGATGACGGGCTCTTCCTGCCCGGGCTGCGGCAGGAAGAGCGAGAGGGACTGGTCGCGCCCTCCGGAGGCGAAGGCCCGGAGGGTCTCGCCTCCGGAGCCTTCGGACCGGGAGGCGCCCCCGCCGAAGGTGATGCGGATCAGCGACGGGCCGAGCCGTCGCGTCCGTACGACCCGGAGGGGAAAGAAGCGAAACGGTACGGCCTCGGCTGCCGGCATGGGTCAGGCGACCTTCGTCGCGTTCTCGATGGCCTCGGCCAGGTCCTCGAGGATCGGCGTGCACTTCTCGTAGGAGTAGATCGGCTCGGTGACGCGCGGGACGACCTGGCCGGCCTGGACGGCGGGCAGCTGGGCCCAGGTCGGCTTGGACTTCAGGGCGTCGGGCTGGAGGGCGGAGGCGCGGTTGTCCATCATGATGACGTCGGCCGGGTACCTGTCGACGTTCTCCCAGCTGAGGCCCTCGAACCAGCCGCCCTCGTCCAGATTCCCCGGCGTCACGAAGTTGACGCCGAGCTCCTTGAAGTAGAGCGTGTCGGTCGGGCGGGCCGGGCTGGAGACGTAGAACAGGTCGGCGCTCGCCGAGCCGACCAGCACCTTGATCTCCGGCTTCGCCCTGGCGGCGGCGCGCAGCCGGGCCGCGGCCTTCTCGAAGGCGGCCTTGGCGTCCGTGACCTTCGCGGCCCCGGTATCGGCGCCGAGGGACTCGGCCAGCTCGACGTGGCGCTGGAGGACCTTCGGCATCGTCCGGTCGGCGGCGGACAGGGCGATGCTCGGGGCCAGCTTCAGGATCTTGTCCTTGGACTCGTCCGGCACGTACCAGAGGGAGCCCTTCTCCCACATGTCGGTGATGAGCACGTCCGGTGCCAGGGCCGCGTACTGCTCGACGCTGAACTCGCCCCAGATGTTGCCGAGGACCTCGACCTTGTCGATGTCGAGGTCGCCCGCCTGGACGCCCGGTGTCCTGGTGCCCTTCGCCTTGTCCTCGACATACGTGGGGCCGAAGACGCCCTTCACCTCGATGCCGAAGTCGTGGAGCGCGGCCGCCGTACCGGTGAAGGCGACGATGTTCTCCGGGGTGGTCTCGGCCTCGGCGACCTGGCCGCGGTCGTCCTTGAACTGCCAGGTGCCGGCGCTCGCTCCGGAGCCTGCTCCAGCGCTCGCTTCACTGTCGGTCCCGCCTCCGCCCCCGCACGCGGTGAGCGCGGCGCCGATCCCGAGGGCGCCTCCGGCGGCGAGCAGTCCACGGCGGGTGAGGGTTATGGCTCTGGCATCGGGCATGGCGGAGTCGCTTTCTGACGTGCCGGTTCGGCCATCGGGCAAGTTCGAAGGTAGGTTAGCCTAACCTCATGCTCGTATCGCCGGGGGGTATCCCTGCCTGCGGGAGCCCCGGCCCCTGCGGGAGCCCCGGCCCCGGCGGACGCTTCCGCCCCGTCCCTGCCCGGCGGGCGGCCGGCGGCCGGCCCCCGCGCGGACCCGCTGCCCCGGACTACCCGGACAGCCCCAGCTCCCGCGCGACCAGCATCCGCTGGACCTCGCTGGTGCCCTCGCCGATCTCCAGGATCTTGGAGTCGCGCCACATGCGGGCCACCGGGTACTCGTTCATGAAGCCGTAGCCGCCGTGGATCTGCGTGGCGTCGCGGGCGTTGTCGACGGCGACCGTCGAGGAGTACAGCTTCGCCAGTGCCGCCTCCTTCTTGAACGGCTCGCCGAGGACGAGCCGCGACGCCGCGTCGCGCCAGCCGATCCGGGCCATGTGCGCGCGCATCTCCATGTCGGCGATCTTGAACTGGACGGCCTGGTTGGCACCGATCGGGCGGCCGAAGGCATGGCGCTCCTTGGCGTACTTCACCGACTCGTCCACACAGCCCTGCGCCAGACCCGTGGCGAGCGCGGCGATGGCGATCCGGCCCTCGTCGAGGATGCGCAGGAACTGGGCGTAGCCCCGGCCCTCCTCGCCCAGCAGGTTCGCGTACGGGACGCGGACGTCGGAGAACGACAGCTCCCGGGTGTCCGAGGCGTTCCACCCGACCTTCGAGTAGGGGGCGGCGACGGTGAAGCCCGGCGTGCCCGAGGGGACGATGAGGGAGGAGATCAGCGGCTTGCCCGCGTCCGTGCGGCCGGTGACGGCGGTGACCGTGACCAGGCCCGTGATGTCGGTGCCGGAGTTGGTGATGAAGCACTTGGAGCCGTTGATCACCCACTCGCCGGTCGACGCGTCGCGTACGGCGGTGGTCTTGGTGCCGCCCGCGTCCGAGCCGGCGTCCGGCTCGGTCAGCCCGAAGGCGCCGAGGACCTCACCCGAGCAGAGCCGGGGCAGCCAGGCGCGCTTCTGCTCCTCGGTGCCGAACCGGAAGACGGGCATCGCGCCGAGCGAGACCCCGGCTTCCAGGGTGATGGCGACGGAGGAGTCGACGCGCGCCAGCTCCTCCAGGGCGATGCCCAGGGCGAGGTAGTCCCCGCCCATCCCGCCGTACTCCTCGGGGAAGGGCAGACCGAACAGGCCCATCCGGCCCATCTCCCGGACGATCTCGTACGGGAATGCGTGCCGCTCGTAGAGGTCGCCGATCCTGGGGGCGACGACATCGTGGGCGAACTCCGCCACGGTGCGGCGCAGTGCGTCGTGCTCGGGGGCGAGGCGGTGGTCGAGCGACATGGCTAGGACTCCTTGTGGGACGCCGTGCCCGCGAGGGCGCGAACGGTGCGTGACGGGCTGGGGCGGCCCAGCCGTTCGGCCATCCACATGCTGGTGGCGGTGAGCCGGCCGAGGTCGACCCCGGTCTCGATGCCGAGGCCGTGGAGCATCCACACCAGGTCTTCGGTGGCGAGGTTCCCGGTCGCGCTCTTCGCGTACGGGCAGCCGCCGAGGCCGCCCGCGGAGGCGTCGACGGTGGTGACGCCGTACTGGAGGGCCGCGAGGGTGTTGGCCAGTGCCTGGCCGTAGGTGTCGTGGAAGTGGACCCCGACGGCGCCGGTGGGCACACCCTCCTCGTCGAGCCGGGCGAGCAGGGCCCGCACATGGCCCGGGGTGGCGACGCCGATGGTGTCGCCGAGGCTGAGCTCGTCGCAGCCCAGGTCCCTCAGCCGCCGGGCGACGCGGACGACCTGGCCGACCGGCACCGCGCCCTCCCACGGGTCGCCGAAGCACATCGACAGATAGCCGCGGACATGGAGCTTGTCGTCCTTCGCGCGGGCCACCACGGGCGCGAACATGGCCAGCGACTCCTCGACCGTGCGGTTGAGGTTGCGGGCGGCGAAGGTCTCCGTCGCCGACGCGAAGACGGCGATCCGACGGGCCCCGAGGGCGACGGCGCGGTCCAGCCCGCGCTCGTTGGGCACGAGGACCGGCAGGGCCACCCCCTCGATGTCGGCGAGGCGGGGGTACAGGTCCTCGGCGTCGGCGAGTTGGGGCACCCACTTCGGGTGGACGAAGCTGGTCGCCTCCACCGTCGTCAGCCCGGACGCGGCGAGGCGGTGGACGAACTCGGCCTTCACCCCGGTCGGGACGACCTGCCGCTCGTTCTGCAGCCCGTCGCGCGGCCCGACCTCGTGGATCCGTACACGCGGCGGCAGCCCGGCGGCGGGCACCTCCATCGGCAGTGCCCCGGTCATGGCGTGTCCTCCTTCCCCTCGCCGCCGCGCGGGGCGACGACCGCCAGGACCTGGTCCATGACGACGGTCGCCCCCGGGGCGACGTCCAGTCCGGTGACGGTCCCGGCGTGCGGGGCGGAGATGACGTGCTCCATCTTCATCGCCTCGACGACGAGCAGGCTCTGCCCGGCGTCGACCTGGTCGCCGATCGCCGCCTTGACGACCGTGACGGTGCCGGGCATCGGCGCGGCGAGTGTGCCGGCGCCCTGCCGGGCCGCACCGCTCAGACCGGCGGCGACCGGGTCGTGGTTTTGCACATGCCAGGAGTCGCCGTCCCGGCCCAGCCAGACCCCGTCGGGGGAGGCGGCGTGGTGGAAGGTGTGGGTGACACCGTCGACCTCCACCCCGGTGGTCGCCGTTCCCGATCCCGATCCCGATCCCGTGCCGGTGCCGGTGCCGGTGCCGGATCCCGTTCCCGTTCCCGTGCCCGATCCCGATCCGGTGCCGGATCCCGTGCCGGAGTTCGCGCCCGTCCCCCTGCCCGGGGACGTGCTCCCGGCGCGCCCGGTGCGTCTGACCTGCCGCACCTCCCCACCGTCCACGACCGCCTCGGCGCCGCGCAGCCGGACCTCCACCGGGTCGTGGCCGGGGACGCGGAAGTGGTGGACGGTCCAGGCGGGTTCGCCACCGAGCCGCCAGCCGCCGGGGACGGAGAACGGGTCCGTCCAGCCCGAGGCGTCCACCTGTGCGGGCGGCTCCCGCAGCAGCGCGGCGGCGGCGTACACCTCCGGCGGAACCGTGCCGTCGACGAGGGACTCCGCCTCCCGCTCGACGAGCCCCGTGTCCAGTTCGCCCGCGGCCACCGCGGGGTGGTCGAGCAGCTGGCGCAGGAAGCCCGCGTTCGTCGGCACGCCCAGGGTGACGTTGTCCGCCAGCGCCGCGCGCAGCCTGCGCAGGGCGGTCGGCCGGTCGGGGCCGTAGGCGATCACCTTCGACAGCATCGGGTCGTAGAGGCTGGACACCTCCGCGCCCTCGCTGAGACCGGAGTCGGTGCGCACCCCTTCGCCGGCCGGCTCGCTCAGGGAGATCACCGTGCCGCCCGAGGGCAGGAAGCCGCGGGCCGGGTCCTCCGCGCAGACGCGGGCCTCGACCGCGTGGCCGGTGAGCGCGATGTCCTCCTGGCCGAAGGGCAGTTCCTCGCCCGCGGCCACCCTCAGCTGCCACTCCACCAGGTCCAGGCCGGTGACGAGTTCGGTCACCGGGTGCTCGACCTGGAGACGGGTGTTCATCTCCATGAAGTAGTACGAGGACGGGTCGCCGCCGGGGACGATGAACTCGACCGTGCCCGCTCCCCGGTAGCCGCAGGACCGGGCCGCCTGCACCGCGGCCTCGCCCATCGCCGCGCGGACCCCCTCGTCCAGCAGGACGGACGGCGCCTCCTCGATGATCTTCTGATGGCGGCGCTGGAGTGAGCACTCGCGCTCGCCGAGGTGCACCACGTTGCCGGCGCCGTCCGCGAGGACCTGGATCTCGATGTGCCGCGGGCGGTCGATCCACCGCTCCACCAGCAGGGTGCCGTCGCCGAACGACGCGCGCGCCTCCCGCCGGGCGGCCGCGATCTCCTCCAGCAGGGCCGACTCCACCCGGGTCAGCCGCATGCCCTTGCCGCCGCCGCCCGCCGAGGGCTTCAGCAGGACCGGCATGCCGATCTCCCGTGCCGCCTCGGCCAGCTGGCCGTCGGTGAGCCCCGAGCCGGAGGAGCCCGGCACGACCGGGACCCCGGCCGCCCGCACGGTCTCCTTGGCCCGGATCTTGTCGCCCATCAGGGCGATCGCCCCGGCGGGCGGCCCGATGAAGACCAGGCCCGCCTCCTCGCAGGCGCGGGCGAAGCCGGCGTTCTCCGCGAGGAAGCCGTATCCGGGGTGGACCGCCCGGGCGCCGCTGCGGCGGGCGGCCTCCAGCAGGCGCTCGGCGGAGAGGTAGCTCAAGGCGGCGGGCGCCGGGCCGATCCGGACGGCGGTGTCCGCCTCCCGCACATGCCGGGCGCCGGCGTCCGCGTCGCTGTACACGGCGACCGAGCGGACCCCGAGGGCCCGCAGCGTACGGATGACGCGGACCGCGATCTCGCCGCGGTTGGCGACCAGAACGGTGTCGAACATCCGCTGTCCTTCGAACGTCACAGTGGTCCTCACATCCGGAATACGCCGAAGCCGGGCGCCGAGGCGTCCCTCTCGGGCAGCGGGGCGTTGGCACATGCGGTCAGGGCGAGCCCCAGCACCTGCCGGGTCTCCAGCGGGTCGATCACCCCGTCGTCCCACAGCCGGGCCGTGGCGTAGTACGCGTTGCCCTGCTGCTCGTACCGGGCGCGGACCGGGGCCTTGAAGGCCTCCTCGGCCTCGGCGGGCCACGACTCGCCGCGCGCCTCCCACTGGTCCCGCTTGACGGTGGCCAGCACGGACGCGGCCTGCTCGCCGCCCATCACCGAGATCTTGGCGTTGGGCCACATCCACAGGAACCGGGGCGAGTAGGCGCGGCCGCACATCGAGTAGTTGCCCGCCCCGTAGGAGCCGCCGACGACGACCGTCAGCTTCGGCACCCGGGTGCAGGCCACGGCCGTGACCATCTTGGCGCCGTGCTTGGCGATCCCGCCCGCCTCGTAGTCCCTGCCGACCATGAAGCCGGAGATGTTCTGCAGGAACAGCAGCGGGATGCCGCGCTGGTCGCACAGCTCGATGAAGTGGGCGCCCTTCTGGGCCGACTCGGCGAACAGGATGCCGTTGTTGGCGACGATCCCGACCGGGTGGCCGTGGATCCGGGCGAAGCCGGTGACCAGCGTCGTGCCGAACTCTGCCTTGAACTCGGCGAACCGGGAGCCGTCCACGACCCGGGCGATGATCTCCCGGACGTCGTAGGGCGTGCGGGAGTCCACCGGCACCGCACCGTACAGCCCGAACGGGTCGGTCCTGGGCTCCTCGACGGGCTCCACCGGCCAGGGCAGCGGACCCCGCCCGGGGAGGGTGGACACGATGGTCCGCACGATCCTCAGCGCGTGGGCGTCGTTCTCCGCGAGGTGGTCCGTGACGCCGGAGACCCGGGAGTGCACCTCGCCGCCGCCCAGCTCCTCGGCCGTGACGACCTCACCGGTCGCGGCCTTCACCAGCGGGGGGCCGCCGAGGAAGATCGTGCCCTGGTTCCGCACGATCACGGCCTCGTCGCTCATCGCCGGGACGTAGGCGCCGCCGGCCGTGCAGGAGCCGAGCACCGCGGCGACCTGCGGGATGCGGGCGGCGGAGAGCCGCGCCTGGTTGTAGAAGATCCGGCCGAAGTGCTCGCGGTCGGGGAAGACCTCGTCCTGCATGGGCAGGAACGCGCCGCCCGAGTCGACGAGGTAGACGCACGGCAGCCGGTTCTCCAGGGCCACCTCCTGGGCGCGCAGATGCTTCTTCACCGTCATCGGGTAGTACGTGCCGCCCTTGACCGTGGCGTCGTTGGCGACGACCACCACCTCGCGGCCGCCGACCCGGCCGATGCCGGCGATCACTCCGGCCGCCGGGGCCTGCCCCTCGTACATCCCGTCGGCCGCGAGGGGGGCCAGCTCCAGGAAGGGCGAGCCCGGGTCCAGGAGCGTGTCGACCCGGTCGCGCGGCAGCAGCTTCCCGCGCGCCGTGTGGCGTGCCCGGGCCTGCTCCCCGCCGCCGAGCCGGGCCGCCGCCAGCTTCGCGCGCAGGGTGTCGGCCAGGGCGTGGTGCGCCGCCTCGTTGACCCCCCAGGCGTCCGAGGCGGGGTCCGCCGCACTCGTCAGCACAGGTGCTTCCCGCATGGTCTGGTGCCCCCTGTCAGAGCATCGTTCGTGTTAATGAGCGTTAACCCACTGCCGCCAGGTTAACGAGCGCTAACCGGGTTGTCTAGAATTGGCGGCATGAGCACCAGGACCGACGCTCCGACCCGTCGCGAGCAGATCCTCAGGGAGGCCGCGCGCCTCTTCGCCGAGCGCGGTTTCCACGGCGTCGGCGTCGACGAGATAGGCGCCGCCGTCGGCATCAGCGGCCCCGGGCTGTACCGCCACTTCCCCGGCAAGGACGCGATGCTCGCCGAGCTGCTGGTCGGCATCTCCGGCCGGCTGCTGGACGGCGGCAGGCGGCGGGTCGCCGAGGCGGACGGCGTGGCCGAGGAGGTGCTCGCCTCGCTCATCGACGGGCACATCGACTTCGCCCTCGACGACCGCCCGCTGATCACCCTCCACGACCGGGAGCTGGACCGGCTGCGGGACAGTGACCGCAAGCTGGTGCGTCAGCTCCAGCGCCAGTACGTCGAACTGTGGGTGGAGGTCGTCCGGCGACTGCACCCGGATACCGGCGAGGGCCAGGTCCGGGCTGCCGTCCACGCCGTCTTCGGCCTGCTCAACTCCACCCCGCACCTCGGTTCGCACGGCAACGGGCTGCCGGGCCGCACGGCCATGGAGGACCTGCTGCGCAGGCTCGCCCACGGGGCGTTCGCCTCGCTCCCGTAGCGGGAGGGACCGCGCGCGGCGGTCCGCGGCGCGGCATCCGGGACGCCGTGCACGCTCCGCGCAGTCGGCGGCACAATGGGCGCATGCCGATACCGAACCGCGCCGCCCTTGTCGACCACCTCGTCCGCACCCGTATCGCGGGAGAGGTCGCCACCCCGCGCGACAACAACCTCTCCCACTACCGCAAGCTCGCCAACGGGGACCGCCACTACTGGCTCGGGCTGGAGCTCGGCGACCGCTGGAGCGACGAGCAGGACGTCCTGGCCGTCATGGCCGAGCGCTGCGGCGTCAACGACGACCCGCGGTACCGGGTCGGCCAGGACACCATCGACCCGGAGCTGACCGTGGACGCCCTCGACCGGATGGCGGCCCGGCTGAAGCAGGCCGCCGCCGGGCGGGAGTCCGTCCTCTTCGCCACCGGGCACCCCGGCGGGCTGCTCGACGTGCACCGGCAGATCGCGGACGCGCTCGGCTCCGCGGGCTGCGAGATCGTCCGCATCCCCTCCGGGCTCACCGCCGACGAGGGCATGGTCTTCCAGTTCGCCGGCGTGGCCGTGCTGGAGCGCGGCGCGACGCTGTGGCACACGCATTCCCCCGAGCCGATGGCCGCGATCCTGGACGGGCTGGAGCGGGACGGCCGCACCCGGCCGGATCTGGTCGTCGCCGACCACGGCTGGGCGGGCTGCGCGGGACAGCGGGGCGTCGACGCCGTCGGCTTCGCCGACAGCAACGACCCGGCCCTGTTCATCGGCGAGGCGGAGGGCACGGTCCGGGTCACGGTCCCGCTGGACGACCATGTCGCGGACCCGCGCTTCTACGAACCGATGACCGGGTATCTGCTGGACGCGGCCGGTCTCCTCTGAGCCCGGCGGGTCCTGGTGCACGGCGGGCCGGTCGTGCGGGTGCGAGGAGGGCCGGTCCGGCCGGCGGCGGCGCGGGCGGCGGGAGCCCCCGCGCTCAGCGGGTCCCGCACCGGCCCGTACCCGCCCGACCGGCCCTTCGCCTACCTGCCCGTTCCCCACCCACTCACCCGCACCCGGCTCCCCCCGGGGAGAACCGCCCTGGACCGCTCGCACCCCGGGCCGAACCGCCCGGGCCTTCCGCACCCGGGCGGAGGGGACGGGACGGGGTCAGCGCGTCCCCATGCGGAAGGCGCTCGACAGGTACTGCCGGGCATCCTCCACCGAGGCGCTGATGATCGCAGCCGCCTCCCGTGCCTCGTCGGGCCCGTGCGCCGCCTGCACCTGCAGGCGGAAGCGGGCGGAGCCGGACGGGGTGACCGGGAACTCCACCATGAAGGCGAGCACCCCGCGGTCGAACAGGAACCGGTTGGCGGTACGGGCCAGTTTCTCGTTGCCGATCAGCAGCGGGACGATCGGCGAGGGAGAGCCCAGGCACTCCAGCCCGTGGCCGCCCAGGGCGCCGCGGAGCGCGTCGATGGCAGCGAACAGGCGCGCCCTGAGGCGATCGCCCTCGGCGCTGCCCACGATCCTTGCCGCCTCCAGGACGACGGCCGTCTGGACGGGCGAGAGGGCGTTGGAGAAGAAGTGCGGGCCGCCGAACATCTTGGCGTACTGCTTGACCGCGGGTGTCCGTGAGGCCAGGAAGCCCCCGTTGGAGGCGAAGGTCTTGGAGAACGCCCCCATGACGAGGTCGATCTTCCCGGTCATCTGCTGCATGCCCAGGACCCCTGATCCGCCGGGCCCCATGGAACCGAGGTCGTGGGCGACGTCGACGAGCAGCGTCGCGTCATGGGCGTGGCAGACCTCCTGGAGGGCGAGGAGGTCGGGCCAGTCGGCGTCGACGGAGAACAGGCCGTCGGTCACGACCAGGATGCCGTTGCGGCTGTCGCGGCGCCGTATCTCACCGAGGTGGCGGCGCACCTCCTCGATGTTCAGATGCTCGTAGCGGACGACGTTCTTGCTCGCGGCCCGCGCGCCCTGCTGGAGGCACGAGTGCGCCAGCCGGTCGATGACCACCCAGTCCTCCGGGCGGACGAGCGCGGTGACCGTTCCGAAGCCGGCGGACCAGCCCGTGGGGAACAGCGTGACGTGGTCCAGCCCGACCAGCCGGCCGAGGGCCTCCTCGAGTTCGTTGGACAGCCGGGTGTTCCCGAGGACCATGGGGGATCCCGCGCTGTGCGGCCCGAAGTCGCCGAGGGCGCGCGCGGCGGCCTCCCGGACGGCCGGATGCGCGTTGAGGGAGAGGTAGTCCTGGGAGTTGAAGTTGATGCCGCGGGCCCGGCGGCCGAGGTCGTTGCTGATCTCCGCGACGCTGCCGGGCGCGGCCTCCAGGAGCCTGGAGTACTGCCAGGTCTCGGTGCGCCGGCGGGCTTCGACCCAGTCGTGGAACTCCTCGGTGCGCCGCAGCAGGTCACGGCCGGCCGGCCGGTAGAAGTCGTACGCCTGCTTGTCGAGGGCGTACTCCTCGTCGGGATCGGCGGTGATCCGCAGGGCGGCCGGCTCCACCAGGTCCTCGAGCGCGGTCCGCACCTCGGGGTAGCGGTCGGTCAGGAAGCGGGTGAAGGACTCGGGGCCTGCCGGGTCGTCGGCGCCGAAGTCCGCGAAGTCCGCCAGCTCGTCCCAGGGGACGTGGGTGGCCCAGTTCTTCATCATCTCCGATACCTCCTGCACCGCCCGGCCCGTCTCCCGGGCGGACCCGGCCAGGTTCCGGCGGGTCCCGGGATCCGCCGGCGGTCCGGCGGCCGGCCGGCCGCCGAGCTCCTTGAGGGCGCGGTCGGCGGTTTCCAGGACGATGCGGACGAGTTCCTCGTCGGTGCGGGGGACCGGAGTGCTGGGCATGGCGGGACACCTTCGGATTCGGGAGCGGGGCCTCAGGAGAACGGGTTGCGGAGGTAGCTCCGCGACGTCTCGGCGAAGCCGTCGAAGATCGCGTGCTGGTCGGACGTCTCGCGGGCGGCGTCATTGATCAGGAACAGGTTGGACGCCTGGAAGAACTCGGAGACGGGGGCGATGTCCGCGTGGGTGGCGATGTAGCGGTCGGTCTCCTCCTGGTTTCCGCGCAGTGCGGCGAGGAGCTGGAGTTCGTCGTGGCGCAGCGGGCGCATCTCGGCCAGCGTGCAGGCGTAGTCGTAGTAGGCGGCGGCGTTCTGGCTGCGGCGGCGTTCCTCGTACGACCGGAGCGCACGGTCGAGGGGTTCGCGGCCGCCGAGCCAGGAGCCGATCGCGGCCGCGGCGAGTTCGGCGTCGCGGAAGGCGTGGGTCATGCCGGTGGCGGTGCACTGGTCCTTGAAGCTCTCGGCGTCGCCCACCAGCACCCAGCCGGGTCCGTACAGCGGACGCAGATAGGCGGCCTGGTCCAGCGTCCCGTAGAAACGTTCCTCCTGCTGTCCCTCGGAGCGCACCTGCTCGGCCAGGTCGGGGCTGACGAAGGACAGGGCCTGCTGGAAGTGGCCCGCGACGTCGCTGCGGAAGGCGGAGGCCCACTCGCTCGGGCCCCACACCAGCGTCATGTTCTGGTCGAAGTTGGTCGGAACCACGGCGGCGGCGAGGCGGCCGCGGCGGTGCAGTTGCAGGCCCCCCGGAGCGAACCCCGAGTAGTACGTCCAGTAGGCGAACGTGCACCGGGGCCGCTCGTCGAACTTGGCGAGCCCGAGAGCCCGGGCCACGAAGGAGTTCCGCCCGTCGGCGCCGACGACGATCCGGGCGCGCTCCTCGAACCGCGTGCCCGCCCGGGTGCGGCCCCGGACGCCGACCACCCGGTCCTCCTCGACGATCAGTTCGTCGACGGTGCAGCCCTGGCGTACGTCAGCCCCCGCCGACGCGGCCGCGTCCATCAGGATCCCGTCCAGCACCCGCCTGCGTACCGAGGCGTGGGTGGTCACCACGCCCCCACCGTCACCGTGCAGTTCCTCGAAGTGCGTACGCAGGAGCTTCTCCGGAACCTCCCCGGTCAGCGCGATGCCCTCGTTCACGAGGTGGACGGCGGTGTGCGAGGGAGTGGTCCTGAGCACCTCCTCCAGCAGACCCCACCGGTTGAGGTAGGACATGCCGTGGGGCCAGAGGAAATGCGTGGACAGCACGTCGCTCGGCAACTGGGCCCGTTCGAGCAGCAGCACGCGGTGACCCCCGCGGGCCAGCAGCATGGCCGTCGGCGAGCCCGCGCAACGGGCACCCACAACGATGGCGTCGAACACCGATCCTCCTCGTATCCGCCCGTCGTCTCCTCCGGGCCGGGGGACGAGCATCCTGGACCGGGTGTCGGCGAATGACGCTGATATCAACCGGACTTGGGCGTCCCTGAAATCTAGCGCTTGATCGACTTGCTGTCAGCTCCGGTCCTTTGAGGACTGGTTGAACGCCTACACCGGGAGCCCGGCCGGGCCCGGGTCCGGTGGAGTGCGCGGGCCGGGTCGGCGCGGTCGGACCCGGGGCGGCTCGCGCGGCGCTGCTCAGGACGGGACACGGTGGGCCTGCCGGTCCGGGAGGGGCCTCTCGGGCGGAGGGCCGGTTGCGCGGGGCCGGCCCCCGGTCGGGCGGGGCGGGGCCGATGGGCTCCGGTGCACCGGGCCCCGGCGCGGTGGCCCCTCGGCCGGTGTGCTCGGGCGGTGCGCTCGCCCGGTGCGCCGGGCCGGGCGGGACGCGGTGGGCTGCCGGTTCACGCCGGGTCGCTCGGGCGGGACGGACCACGCACCGCGCGGGTGGACGGCGGCGCCCGGCCGCGAGTCAGTCGCGCGGGACGCGGACCACACCCTCCTGGATCACCGAGATCGCCAGCCGCCCGTCCTGGGTGTAGATGCGCGCCTGGCCGAGGCCGCGGCCGCCGTGCGCGCTCGGCGACTCCTGGTCGTACAGCAGCCACTCGTCGGCGCGGAACGGGCGGTGGAACCACATCGCGTGGTCCAGCGAGGCACCGACGACGTCGCCGACCGCCCAGCCGCCGCGCCCGTGGGCCAGCAGCACCGAGTCGAGCAGCGTCATGTCGGAGACATAGGTGGCGAGGCAGACGTGCAGCAGCGGGTCGTCCGCGAGCTTGCCGCTGGTACGGAACCACACCTGCGAGTGCGGCTCCCGCTGCTCGCCGATGCTGGCGTACGGCGGCCTGCCCACGTACCGGATGTCGACCGCGGCGCGGACCTCGAGCATGCGCCGCACGATCTCCGGGTGAAGGGGGCCGCCCGCGTAGTGGGGCAGTCGCTCGGCGGCGGTCGGCAGGGTCTCCGGATCAGGCGCTTCGGGCATCGCCGCCTGGTGGTCCAGCCCCTCCTCGTGGACCTGGAAGGAGGCCGAGAGGTGGAAGATCGGCTGGCCGTGCTGGACGGCGACGACCCGCCGGGTGGTGAAGGAACGGCCGTCGCGGATGCGGTCGACCGTGTAGACGATCGGCGCGCCCGGGTCGCCCATCCGCAGGAAGTACGCGTGCAGGGAGTGCGCCGAGCGGTCCTCGGGCGCGGTACGGCCCGCGGCCACCAGCGCCTGGGCCGCGACCTGCCCGCCGAAGACGCGGGGCACGATCGTGGGGCGCGAGTGGCCGCGGAAGATGTCCTGCTCGATCCGCTCCAGGTCGAGCAGATCGAGCAGGTCGTCGAGAGCCTCGCTCACAGGGTCAGAGGCCCATCGACTTGGCGATGATCGACTTCATGACCTCGCTGGTGCCGCCGTAGATGCGGTTGACGCGGTTGTCGGCGTAGAGGCGGGCGATCGGGTACTCGTTCATGTAGCCGTAGCCGCCGTGCAGCTGGAGGCACCGGTCGATGACGCGGTGGGCGACCTCGGTGCAGAACAGCTTGGCGGAGGCGGCCTCGGCCGGGGTCAGCTCGCCCGCGTCCAGCGCCTCCAGGGCGCGGTCGGCGACGGCCTCGGCGGCGTCCACCTCGGCCTGGCAGGCGGCCAGTTCGAACTTGGTGTTCTGGAAGGACGCGACGGTCTTGCCGAAGACCGTGCGGTCCTGGGTGTACTCCTTGGCGAACCGGATCGCGGCCTTGGCCTGCGCGTACGCGCCGAAGGCGATGCCCCAGCGCTCCGACGGCAGGTTCTGGCCGAGGTAGTGGAAGCCCTTGTTCTCCTCGCCCAGCAGGTCCTCGGCCGGGACCCTGACGTCGACGAACGCCAGCTCGGCGGTGTCGGAGGTGCGCAGGCCGAGCTTGTCCAGCTTGCGGCCGATGGAGTAGCCCTCGGACTTGCTGTCCACCGCGAAGAGGGAGATGCCGAAACGGCGGTCGTCCTCGCGCGGGGCGGAGGTGCGGGCGCACACGATCACGCGGTCGGCGTGGACGCCGCCGGTGATGAACGTCTTGGCGCCGTTGAGGACGTAGTGCGTGCCGTCCTCCGACAGCCTGGCCGTGGTCTTCATGCCCGCGACGTCGGAGCCGGTGCCCGGCTCGGTCATCGCCAGCGCCCACATCTCCTCGCCGGTGACGAACTTCGTCAGGTAGCGCTTCTTCTGCTCGTCGGTGGCGAGCATCTTGAGGTACGGCAGGGCCAGCAGCACATGCACGCCCGAGCCGCCGAAGTGGACGCCCGCACGCGCGGTCTCCTCGTAGAGGACGGCCTCGAACTTGTGGGTGTCCAGGCCCGCGCCGCCGAACTCCTCGGGCACGTTGATGCCGAATATGCCGAGCTCGCCGAGCTTGTCGTAGAACTCGCGCGGCGCCTGGCCGGCGGCGAACCACTCGTCGTAGACGGGGACGACCTCGGCCTCGATGAAGGCGCGGACGGTCTCCCGGAACGCTTCGTGGTCCTCGTTGAATACGGTCCGGCGCACGGACGCCTCCTCGGCACGGTGTCGGTCACTGGCTGGGTTCAGACGAGCACACAGAGCTGTCTAAGCGCTTGCTCAGAATAAGTTACCCGGCGGTTGTTGAAGCTGTCCAGAGTGATGCGGGGCACGTGCGCGGGCGGGAGGCGGGAGGCGGCCGGGCGTGGCGGCCGGGTGTCACGCCCGGGCATGGGCCCGCACGTGACGATCCGCGCCGGCGGCCGGACGTGATGACCGGACGTGACGTCGGCCCTGTCACACGGCGGTGTCGGTGTCGGGACCGGGGCAGGGGCCGGTGCTCATGGGCTGCCCCGGTGACGGGAGAGGGCGGACGCGGCGTCCGGATCGAGCCGCTGTCCTTCGCGCCCACTACTCTGGCCGCGGAGAGGGGCCGGCATGCTGCTGAGATTCCGCACGGCGAACGTGCGGTCACTGCGCGACGAGCAGGAGCTGACGTTCGTCGTGCCCGAGGACGACCCGGGCACGTCCGCACGCCCGGTGGGGCTCGCGGGTGACCGGTCACTCGCCGTACTTCCACTGATCGGCGTCTTCGGAGCCAATGCCTCCGGCAAGTCGAACGTGCTGGCCGCCATGACGGACATGCGTGCCGCCGTCATCAATTCGTACGCACGCTGGGCGGCCTTCGAAGGGACCGCGCGCGTTCCCTTCGCCCTGAACGACAAGGACGGGCAGCAGTCGGCCAGCTTCTTCGAGGTGGACCTCGTCCTTGACGGCGTGCGCTGGACGTACGGCTTCGAACTCGGTGCGGACCGGGTCGAGGCCGAGTGGCTGCACAGCTATCCCCGAGGCCGTCGGCAGGTGTGGCTGGACCGCGACGCGTCCCGCGCCGAGGTCTACGACTGGCCGGGAAACCGCGTGAAGGACCGGGCCGGACTCGAGCGGCGCACCCGGCCCAACGCCCTGCTGCTGTCCACGGCCGGCACGGACAACCATCCGCAGCTGACCCCGCTCTTCCACTGGTTCCGCCGCAACCTCTGGCTGATCAACCCGGAGGACGAGCGCGAGCAGCGCGAGGCTTTCACGACGCGGGAGCTGACCGGCAGCCGCGCGCGCCGCATCAACGAGTTGCTGCGGGTCGCGGACCTCGGAATCACCGGTGCGGAGGTCGTCCAGGAGGGCACGGGACCCGCGACGGTCAAGCTCACCCACCGCTCCGCCGCGGGAGACGTGGCCTTCGACTGGACTCGGGAATCTTTCGGTACCCGATCCTGGTTCGCTCTGCTCGGTCCCCTGCTCCTCGCCCTCGACGAAGGCGCCGTGCTGCTCGTCGACGAACTGGATGCCAGCCTGCACCCGCGCTTCGCCGCGGAGGTCGTTCGACTGTTCCACGACCCGCAGGCGAATCCACGGGGGGCGCAGCTCGTCTTCACCTCGCACGACCCCTCTGTGCTCAGCACCCCGAGCGGCGGTCGGCTGCTGGAGCCCGGGCAGGTGTGGCTGACCGAGAAGGACGAGGAAGGCGCGACGGACCTGTACCCGCTGACGGCGGCGTCCCCGGGGGAGGACGAGGACCTGATGAAGTCCTATCTGGCGGGTGCCTTCGGCGCGGTGCCGTCTCTTCTGGAGGGCCAGATCGCGCGGCGACTGCTGGCGGCGAACGAACGGGAACGCGAGTACGAGTAGAGGCTTGACGCGTCCCGATGTGGCGCGGCGCGGTCAGGCGGGGAAGGCGTTGTTCTTGAGGGCGGTGACGAACGTAGACCAGCCAGTCGTCGCGAAGACCAGCGCGGGCCCTTGAGGGTTCTTGGAGTCGCGGACCGGGATACCCGACCGGTGGCCGTCCAGGACTTCAAGGCAACTGCCTGACTCCGGGCCGCTGTAAGACGATTTACGCCAGCCGCGCATCGCGGATGCGTCACCGATGATGTGTTCAGTCATGATGCCCGTAGTCCTTAGCTGTCGTTCGCAACATGGCCAGCGACCCCCTCAGTGGTAGAGCGTCGCTCAGTGCGAGATCGTAGATAGCCTGAAGCCGCGCGACAACGGCTGGGGAGTCGTGCAGCTTCCCGATGGACAGGCCCTCGGTGTAGGCGGTCGGAGGCTGGTCATCGAACCACATGAGCGAGACCATGCCTTGGTTGATCGGGTGGATGTCGGCGCCGAGCGGTAGTACATGCACACGTACACGCCCGGACTCACCCAAGCGGACCATGTGCATGATCTGCTCCGCCATGACTTCCGCGCCGCCGACCGGTCGGCGCAGCACGGTCTCATCCAGAAGGGCCCACACTACCGGCGTCACCGGGTCGGTGAGGATCTGTGCCCGATTGAGCCGTGTGACAACGTGCCTGTCACGTTCCTCGTCGCTCCTGGGTGGGAACGTCGTGCCGAGAACTGCCCGCGCATACCTCTCCGTCTGGAGGATGCCGGGGACAAAGGTGAGGGCGAACTCGCGGATCATCGTGGCCTGTTGTTCGAGCTGCCGCGCTGACTCGAAGTAGTCGGCGATCGTCCCGCCCTCCTGTGGCAGGAAGCTGCTCAGCACGTCCCCCGTGCCCAGCGCCCTGTCCAGCCGCCGCGCATCCTCCTTCGACGGGATGCGGCGGCCCGCCTCGATGTGGGCGATGTGCGAGCGGGTCATGATCGCGGCATCGGCCAGTTCCTGTTGGGTGAGGCCGGCGGCTTCGCGTTGGGCCTTCAGCCATTCCCCGTAGGTGTTGCTCATCGTCAACTCCCTCGCGACAAAAGCTCTGTCACATCGAACCCCCTGGTCAGGGTAGCCCGATCGGTCCCAGGCTGTGAGTGAATCGCTACAGAGCGAGTTCACCGGGCGGGGCCGCCCGGGAGAGCCGCAGTCACAGACCCCCGCGACCGGGGCGAACGGTCCGGGGGCGTGGCCCTCAACTAACCAGGAGTTGACGACGTGTTGCACTGTATCGTCCGCCTGATCGACCCGCTCCGGAGGCTCCTGTGGCCTCCGCCGCCCGTGGACCACTGCCCCCCGCCCCTGCCGCCGTGTCCGCCCCCACCCACCCGTGCCCCCGCCCCGTACTACCGGGGCGAGGACAGCCCTCTCGTCCGTCCCTACCTCCTCGCCCACGAGCGCCGCCAGGCAGAGGCCCGCCGCCGGCACCTCCGTCGCCGGGCTCTCTGGATCACGGTCCAAGGCGTCGACGCCGGCCCGCTCGTGATGCACGGACGGGAGGTGGCGGCGTGATCCGTCGTACCACCGAGGCGCCTCGCCTGCTCCCCTGGACCGGGGCCGAGGGCAAGCCCTGCTACCTCGTCGGTGACGGTGACGGCTATGTGTCGCGCCTCGCCGACGACTTCGAGAGCGTGCAGCTCGGCATGGCCGCCGATCTCCTCGCCCATGCCGACGACCTGCTGCCCGACCGCTCCGCCACCCCCGAACAGCTCCGCTACGTCATCGCCCGCCTCGTGGAGTCCCTGCGCGATGTGCACCGCGTCGCGCGGAGCCGAGGGGCCCGGCTCGCCGCTCCCGTCCGGCTCGACCACCCCGGGTAGCGGTGTCCCGAGTGGTCGAAGGCCGCGCCCGCCGCCCGTCCGACAGGCTCTTGAGACCGTGTGGCGGTCCTGCGGCCATCACCGGCGTCCGCGTCCCCGTGGCCCATCGGTGTACTGCGGTCGTACGGGTCGACTTCGGCACCGGCCGCGCCTGGCGGCCGCTCCTCGGGGCCGTGCCCGCATGATCACACAAAGTCGCCGGGGCAACGAGGAGCACATGAGGCCGGCGTGATGTCGGAGTGAGGGAGGCGTCCCTGATCGGCCGGCGCCCGTGCACTGCGGCGAAGCCGCTGATCTCCGGCGGAGGAGATTGCTGTGATTGCGGCATTCAGGTGCTGCCGGTACCGTTTTTCTGGAATGTCGGGACGCCTCGCCCACGGCCCGGTCCCGCTCTTCGGTGATGACGGCCGGGCAAGGCGGCGACTGCCCGGAGCGTTGAGCCCACGGCCTCTCCCGCGATGCACCGCATCCGACGCCGCGCACTGATCTACCGTCGAGAGGCCCGGCAACTCTCCGCCCACGGTGCACCCTCCTCATACACGGTGACCTTCGGCGAAACAATGCCGGGGCGCGGTCTGTTCTCCATGGCGCAGGGAGACGGGGATGATCCGGATCGGTGGATGCAGGGCGGGTCTTCTGGCGGCGTTCACCGCGACCCTGCTCATCGCTTCGATGGGTGTGACGACGGCAGACCCCCCGGTTCCGGCTGATCCGGTGTTCCCGCGACTCGGCAACTCCGGATACGAGGTGGAATCGTATGACCTTGAATTTGTGTACCGTCCGGAAGGTCAGAAGGTGCCCGTCGAAGCGGAGGCGGTGATCACGGCCCGCTCTTCGGTCGAACTGCAGAAGTTCTCGCTGGACGCGCAGAAAATGCACGTGAAGTCCGTGACGGTCGATGGGGAGGATGCCCGTTTCACTCTGGCGAAGAAGAAGCTGCAGATCTCTCCGGCTTCCTCGGTGGCACCGAATCACGTGATGCGGATCAATGTCCGGTACGACGTGGACCCGCGTGGTTCTGGTGCCAGTGGCTGGGTGGACACGGGGAGGGGTTTCGCTCTCGCCCCGCAACCCGACAAGGCGCACACGGTTTTTCCCTGCAACGACGTTCCCTGGGACAAGGCGGACTTCACCTTCCGTGTCTCGGTAACCCGCGGCAGTGACGCCGTTGCCGTAGCCAGCGGACTTCCGCTGAAGCCCCCCGAGACCCGTGGCGCATACACGACGTACACCTACGGGACCGTGCATCCGGTGGCACCGGAACTCGTGCAGATCGCCGTCGGCCGGTATGAGACGGAGGAGATAGGCACGGTCGACGGGGTGCCGATCAGTCTCGTCCTGCCGCGGGGAGCCGCCGGCCGCTTCGGTCAACTCGACATGGCCGTGGAGCAGATGAGGTGGGCGGTGAGAGAACTGGGGCCGTTTCCGCTCGAGGCGTACGGTCTGATGCCCCTCGACACGGACGGAGAGGTCCCGTTCGGATTCCATGCCCTGGAAACGCATACGCTCACCGTCTACGATCCCTCCTATCTTTCGTCCACCCCGCTCGAGAGCGTCGCCCCGCATATGATGCACGAGCTCGTGCACTCATGGTTCGGCGGCAGTGTCACACCGAAGACATGGGCGGACAACTGGATCAGTGAGGGCCACGCCAACTACTACGGCCTCACCTACCGGTTCGCGCAGGGCTGGAGCACCAACGACGGCAGGCACCGCTCCATGGAGTCGCTGATGGCGGACTTCTACCGGAGCGGTGACGTCTACCGTGCGCAGTACGGTCCGGTCGCCAGGCCCACGAAGGAATCGCTGTTCAGCGAACAGGTCTACCGAGGCGGCCCCCTGGTGCTCTACGCACTGGAGCAGAAGGTCGGGAAGGCCGCGTTCAGGCAGATCGAACGGTCGTTCCTCGCGGCGTACGAGGGCGGGTCCGCCAGTACGGACGACTACATCGCGCACGCCGACCGCATCGCTCCAGGGCAGGGAGTGAAGGGGTTCCTCGAGTCCTGGCTCAAGGGGACCGAGACGCCGCCCATGCCGAACCATCCGGACTGGAAGGTGACGCCGCCGCCGAAAGGGTGATGGCGGGTGGTGGCGGAGGGAGAGGGGCGGTTGCGGGGAGCGCGAGGCGGGCGCGGGGTCCGGCGGGCGTGATGAGGACGGATGATCCGCGGGTGCGGGTGCGGGTGCGGGTGCGGGTGCGGGTGCGGGTGCGGGTGCGGGCTCCGGGGCGACAGGGAAAGCGCGTCGATACGACTCCCCGCGCGGCAGCCGCCGAAATGCGTCTCCGGAACGGCCCGCATACGATTCCGCCATATCCAGGTCTTCTTCCTTTGTGTTTCCCTGGCTCCGGAAATGCGCACTGGCGGAGCACGGCCGGTGCCGGCGTCGCCATGGGAGAGTGCATCATGCCGCGTCGTGCATCCGCCGGGCGCTCGATGAGCGCCGTAGTGACTGCCGCGGTGCTCGTGACCGCCCCTTGTTCCGCCATATGGGTGACTTCCGGGACGCCGATCCCGCCGGGCCCCAGAGGGGTGGACACCAGCGAGTTCAACCACGGAGACGGTGATGAGCCCATCGACTGGGACAGGGTCGCGACCCGTAACGCCTTCGTCTTCATGAAGGCCACCCAAGGCACGCAGTACGAGGACCCGTGGTTTGCGGAGGATTTGGCGGGTGCGTCTCGCACGAGTCTCTACCGGGCCCCCTACCACTTCTTCGACTCGCAATCCCCAGGGGACGCCGAGGCTCAGGCTGCACACTTCGTCCGTACGGCACGCGCCGCCGGCTACACCGGACGTAATCCTGGGGAACTGCCGCCGGTTCTCGATGCGGAGAGCGGGTGGCGGCACCACCGGCCCAGCTGCCCGCCCGGTACCGACGCCCGTCAACTCGCGACTTTTCTCGGTGCCGTCGAGGAGGCGTTCGGCATCAAACCGATCGTCTACACCGAGTATTCCTTTGCCGTCAGCTGTCTTGCGGGGAATGCCGCGGTGTTCAGGGGGCATCTGCAGTGGCTCGCGAGTTGGGGTGCGAAACCCCGCCCACTTCCCGGCACGGATCAGCCGTGGACGTTCTGGCAGTACACCGATCAGGCGCAGGTCCCGGGCATTTCGGATGACGTCGACCGCAGTGTCTACCGTGGCACGCTGACGGAACTGCGCGCCCTGGCCGGTGTGACCGGATTCGCCCGACCGGAAGCCGCTCCCCGAAGGCTCGGTGAGCCTCTGCGTCCTGTTCCGGTGCGGGATCCGGCCGTCGGCCGGGCGTTGCCGAAGCGATCGACCGGAACGGCTTCCCCGAAGGGGCGGCGGGCGGCAACGGGGAATCGGGTTTAGTGTGAGGTGAATTCTCCGGCCGTCGAGATCGGAGATGTCTGCCCGGTGCCTCGGGAAACCGTGTCCGAAGGAGCGCTGGTGTGTATAGGACGAGTCGGCGTGACCTGCTGGTGAAGTCGGCCGGAGTGGCCGCAGCCGGCCTGGTGACCGGATCGTGCACTGCGCCGAAAGCGTCACGGGAAGCGGCTCCGCTCTCCTCGGCGCCGGCCGGGCAAGCGGACTGGGGCACTCTGCGGGGACAGTTCCGGCTGGAGCCGGGGTGGGCGAACCTTGCCCTGTTCTACCTCGCCTCGCAGCCGAAGCGGGTACGTGACGCGGTGGACCACCTGAGTGCACAGGTCGACGCCAACCCTCTGGTGGTGCCCACGGGGATGAGGCTGCCCGACGGCCCGACCGGCTGGCCTCGCGTGCGCGAGGCGCTGGCCGCCTACATCGGAGGCCGCGCGGAGGACATCGCGATCACGGCGAGTACCAGCATCGGCCTCGGGGTGGTCTACAACGGGGTGAGGACACGGCCCGGTCAGGAGTTCCTGCTGACCGGCTTCGACCATCGCGCCCAGCACATGGCGGCCGACCTCGCGGCCGAGAAGCGCGGGGCCCGGGTGAGGATGTGCTCGTGGTTCGCCGATCCGGCCACGGCCACCGCCGGGGGCATCGCCGCGGCGGTGGGCAACGCCATCCGCCCGCACACCCGGGTCGTCGGGATCACCTGGGTCCAGTCCAGTACCGGACTGCGGATGCCGGTCCGTGCCGTCGCCGACGTGGTGCGGCGGGCCAACGAGGGTCGCAGTCCTGCCGACCGGTGCCTCCTGGTGGTCGACGCGGTGCACGGGCTCGCGGCGGTCGACGAGGACGCCGCCCGTCTCGGTGCGGACGTGGTCGTCGCCGGCACCCACAAGTGGCTGTTCGGCCCAAGGGGAACGGGGCTGGTCTGGGTGCGTCCGGAGATCCTCGACCAACTGCACCCGACGTTCGTCAGCTTTATCTCGGGCGGGGGAGCGGCGCCCCTTTCCCCCGGCGGCTTCCTCGCGTTCGAGCACGCCTTCGCACTGCCGGTGGCGGTCGCGATGCACCAGGAGTGGGGGCGGGCGCGTGTGGCCGGACGCATCAGCGAACTGGCGACCCGGGCGAAGCAGGGACTCTCACAGACCCGGGGGGTGACGGTGCACACCCCCATGAGTCCCGAGCTGTCGGCCGGCATCACCTGTTTCAGCGTGGCGGGGCGTGCCAACCGTCAGGTCATCGACCATGCGGCCACCCGGCGGGTGCGGCTGTCGGCGTTGGCCTCGTCGCCCTACACCCGCCTGGGCACTGCCGTCATCAACACACCCGCTGAGGTGGACACCGCGATCGCCAGCGTGGCCGGGTTCGCCCGCTGAGCGCGGTGCGACAGGGGAGGAGTACGGAGCCCGGGGGCGGGGTCCTGCGGGCTCCGACGGCCGGCCGGGTCGCGCGACCCGGCCGCGTCGCGCGCTCACGCGGCTCGTCGGAACCCTTCCTGCCCTTCCTGCCCTTTCCGGCCTTCCTGCGCTTTCCGGCCTTCCCGGCCTTCCCGGCCTTCCCGGCCTTCCACGGCCGTGCCGACGTCAGCTGTAGCGCAGCGCGAACCACAGCTCCATCCGTGCGTCCGCGTCGTCCAGGTCGACGCCCAGCAGCGAACCGCACCGGGCGATCCGCTGGCGGACGGTGTTGCGGTGGACGCCCAGGGCCACCGCCGTACGGTCCCAACTGCCGTGCAGCGACAGCCAGACGCGCAGGGTCTCGGTGAGCGCGGGCGAGTCCGCGACCGGTGCCAGCAGGGTGCGTGCATGGACGGCCGCCTCGTCGGGCGCGACCAGCTCGCCGAGGCCGGTGCCCCGCTGGCGGGCGAGCGGGACGCGGGTCGCCTCCGCGCGGCGCAGTGCCCGGGCGGCGGCGGCGTCGGCGGTGCCCAGTTCCTCCGCCGCAGCCGGGGCGCTCACCCCGAGGGTCCAGCCGGGCTGCGGTTCCACGCGCCGGTCGCCGCAGAGCAGGACCCGCACCCGCGCCCCGTCGGTGTCCACCAGGGCGCTGCCCAGGGCCGCGCCGAGGGCCGAGGCGGCGATCCGGTCCGGCTGCCCCGGCCGTGTCCCGTGCACCACCGTCCAGGGGCCCCCGCCCAGCTCGCGGACGGCCTCCGCGGGCGTGCCGCCCAGCAGCAGCCGTACCAGCGCGGCAGTCCGCCCGCTCGCGTCCGCTCCCCGGTGCGGCGCCGTGAGCAGCGACAGCAGGACGGCGGCCAGCCCGGCGACCGTGTGGCCGCCCGGTTCGCGCCCTTCGGCGGCGATCCCGAGGACCAGGCCCTCGCCGCCGAGCGCGTAGGCCGCGAGGTGCACGTCCCCGGCGGTGTCGGCCGCCGAGGAGGGTGCCCGGCGCGCGGCGTCCGCCGCCGCGCCCTGTGCCGTCCGGCCTCCGGCGGTTCCCCGGAGCGGGGCGGTGGCCGGGTCCCCCGCGGGCTCCTCGCCGGCGGACTCCGGGCCCACCACCCGCGCCAGCCGTCCCAGGGCCTCGCGGGCCTCCCGGGACGGCGCCCGGCCCGAGACGTGCAGGGCCGAGCCGTCCGGCGCCAGCAGCACCGCCCAGCCGCCGAGGCGGGAGGCCAGCTGCTGGAGCACCGCGGGCACCGGATCGGGGCGGGCCGCGGCGCCGGCGAGGCCCTGCTGGGCCTCGCTGACCCGGCGCACCTCCCGGAGCCTGGCCTGCGCCATCAGCCCCCACACGGCTCGCGCGACCGCGGTGAAGGGGGTCTTCGGCGGCACCTCAAGCAGCGGCAGCCCGCGGCGTTCGCAGGCCGCGACCAGCGCGTCCGGGACGGCGTCGTACACCGGAGCCAGCCCGAAGCCGATCGCCGCGCCACCCGCCTCGGCGACCCGCGCCGCGTACCGCTCGGGGTCCTTCAGCAGGACGCCCGCCGTCAGCAGCAGCTCACCGCCCAGGAGGTAGGGGTACGGGTCGGCCATCTCCGAGGCGTGCACCCACCGGATGCGGACGCCCTCCGCGCCGGGGGGTTCCGGGGTGCCCGCCAGCAGCCGCAGTCCGAGTTCCTCCCGCGCCAGCAGTGCGGTCAGCGGTACGGGCGGGGTGGGTGGCGCTGCGGAGGCCGCGGGTGCCGAGGGGCCGGCGGGGACTGGGGAGCCGGTGGGGAAGGGGGCGGCCGAATCGGCCGTGGGAGCCGTGGGAGCCGTGGGAGCCGCGGGTGCCGAGGGGCCGGCGGGGACTGGGACGGCTGAGTCGTTCGCAGGGGCCGCAGCTGCCGAAGGGCCCGGGGAAGCCGCATCGGCTGCGGGGGCGCCCTGGAGAGCGGCGGAGTCCGGCATGGTGGACGTTCCATCCCTGATCGTGTTCGAGAATGGAGGAAACGTACACTTCATCGTCTCTGTTCGGCCACCTATCGTCGAGTCGTCCAACCGACGCGGTACGGGCGGATACCGCCTCTACGCGGGGGAGCCGCTGCGTCCCCCTGGGCCTCTGCACGACACGCCACCGAGGTGAGAGCGAGCAAGGCCCCATGGCCCCCGGCTATGCAGTGACCGTCGTCCGTCCGGCGGGCATGCCGGCCATGGGCCGGCCGACCGGCGCGAGCGCCCGGCGGGCCTCGGCCCCGAGGCGCCGAGGCCCGCGAGCGGGTGCCCGATCCGGAGACGGTCCGGGCATGCCGTGAACCCCGTTACAGTCAAACCACCGCATACCGATGGATAAGCAGAAAAACGCAGGAAGCAGAGGCATGGTCATGAGCAGCAACGAGGCGCCGCGCGGCCCCATCGACTCGTCCCGCATCCCGCGGTACGCCGGACCCGCGACGTTCGCCCGGCTGCCCCGGCTCGACGAGGTGGGCAGCACCGACGTCGCCGTCGTCGGCGTGCCCTTCGACGCCGGGGTCTCCTACCGTCCCGGCGCGCGCTTCGGCGGCAACGCCATCCGCGAGGCGTCGAGGCTCCTGCGGCCGTACAACCCGGCCCAGGACGCCTCGCCCTTCGCGCTCGCCCAGGTCGCGGACGCGGGCGACATCGCCGCCAACCCGTTCCACATCAACGAGGCCGTCGAGACCATCGAGGCCGCCGCCGACGACATCCTCGGCACCGGCGCCCGCATGATGACCCTCGGCGGCGACCACACCATCGCGCTGCCCCTGCTCCGCTCGGTCGCCAGGAGGCACGGCCCCGTCGCGCTGCTGCACTTCGACGCCCACCTGGACACCTGGGACACCTACTTCGGCGCCGAGTACACCCACGGCACCCCGTTCCGCCGCGCCGTCGAGGAGGGCATCCTCGACACCGAGGCCCTGTCCCACGTCGGCATCCGCGGCCCGCTCTACGGCAAGCAGGACCTCACCGACGACGAGAAGATGGGCTTCGGCATCGTCACCTCCTCCGACGTCTACCGCCGGGGCGCCGACGAGGTCGCCGACCAGCTCCGCCAGCGCATCGGCGACCGCCCCCTCTACATCTCCATCGACATCGACTGCCTCGACCCGGCGCACGCCCCCGGCACCGGCACCCCCGAGGCCGGCGGCATGACCTCCCGCGAACTGCTGGAGATCCTCCGCGGGCTCGCCTCCTGCAACCTGGTCTCCGCCGATGTCGTCGAGGTCGCCCCGGCCTACGACCACGCCGAGATCACCTCGGTCGCGGCCTCCCACACCGCGTACGAACTCACCACGATCATGGCCCGTCAGATCGCCGCGTCCAGGAACGGCAAGTGACCCACGACCACGACCTCGTGCTGCGCCCCACGGCGCGGCAGGTCGAGGCCGCGCTCAACCCGCCGCCCGGCCGCAACGGCGGCGATCTCGTCGTCGAGACCCTCGCCGGACTCGGCGCCACGACGGTCTTCGGCCTTCCGGGCCAGCATGCCCTCGGCATATTCGACGCGCTGCGCCGCTCCGACCTCGGCTACGTCGGGCTGCGGGTGGAGGGCAACGCCGGCTTCGCCGCCGACGCCCACGGCCGGATCACCGGACAGGCCACCCCGCTGCTGCTCTCCACCGGCCCCGGCGCGCTCACCGCGCTCGCCGCGCTCCAGGAGGCCGCCGCGGCCAGCGCCCCCGTGCTGGCGATCTCCAGCCAGGTGCCGAGCGCCGGCATCGGCGGAGGACGCCACGGCTATCTGCACGAACTGCGCGACCAGCAGGCGTCGTTCCGGGACATCGTGAAGTCCGTGCACACCGTCCGTACCGCCTCCCAGATCCCCTCCGCCATCGCCGACGCCTGGGAGTCCGCTCTGACGGTCCCGCACGGACCCGTCTGGGTGGAGATCCCCCAGGACGTGCTGCTCGCCGAGACGGCCCTGCCGGTCGTGACGGCCCTGGACGCCACCCCGCGCGACCTCGTGCCCCGCCCGGAACTCACCGCCGCCGCCGCGTATCTGCTCCAGCACGCCGAGCGCCCCGCCATCATCGCGGGCGGCGGGGTCGTGCGCTCGGACGCCTCCGGCAAGCTGCTGGCGCTCGCCGAGAAACTGGACGCGCCCGTCGTGACCACCTTCGGCGGCAAGGGGGCCTTCCCCTGGGAGCACCCGCTGTCGATGCAATCCTGGCTCGAGGACCGGCACACCACCGACTTCCTCGAGGACGCCGACGTGCTGCTCGTCGTCGGCTCCGGCCTGGGTGAACTCTCCTCCAACTACCACACCTTCGCCCCGCGCGGCCGGATCGTCCAGATCGAGGCGGACCTCGGCAAGCTCGAGTCCAACCATCCGGGGCTCGGCATCCACGCCGACGCCCGGACCGCGCTCGCCGCGCTGCTGGAGACGGTGGACGAGCGCCGCGACCCGTCGGCCGCCGGGCGGGTCTCCGCGCTGCTGGCGAAGGTCCGGGAGCGGATCACCGGCCAGGAGCTGACCCTGGAGCAGGAGGTACTCGCCGCCGTCCGGGAGGCCCTGCCGGACGACTCCCCCAGCTTCTGGGACATGACGATCCTCGCCTACTGGGCCTGGTCCGCCTTCGACGCCCGCCGACCGAACACGATGCACTCGGCACAGGGCGCGGGCGGCCTCGGCTATGGCTTCCCCGCTGCCCTCGGCGCGGCCGCCGCGGACCGCACCAGGCCGGTGCTCGCGGTCTCCGGCGACGGCGGAGCGATGTACGCGATCGCGGAGTTGGCCTCCGCGAAGCAGTACGCGCTGCCGGTGACCTGGCTGATCGTCGACGACGGCGGCTACGGCATCCTGCGCGAGTACATGACGGACGCCTTCGGCGAGGCCACCGCGACCGAGCTGTCCCGCCCGGACTTCGTCGCGCTCGCCGACTCCTTCGGCGTCCCGGCCGTGCGCACCACCGCGGAATCGCTCCGCAAGGACCTCGCCAGGGCCCTCGCGCAGCCCGGCCCCTCGGTCGTGGTGCTGCCGGCGGTGCTCCGGATGTTCGCGCCGACCCACCTGGAGGGCGAAGGGGCGCGGGGGCACCGGTGAGGGGTGCGGCGCGCGGGTGACGCGGGTGGCGTGGCGCGGATGCCCAAGTGGGCCGGGCGTGGCGCGGGGGGCGCGGGTGAGGGCGCGGGTCTGGGTGCGGTTGCGCGGCGGGGCGGCGCGAGTGGCGGCCGTGCCGTGCGCCTGCGGCCGGTGCGGCGGGTGACGCTCGTGCGGTGCTCCTGTGGCGTGGTGTGGCGTGGCGCTGCATGGCGGGAGTAGATGGGTGAGGCCGGGCGTGGCGCGGCGGTGCTGCTCCGGTCGCCCCCCCGCGGAGTGACCGGACTGCCGGAACGGCCCGGCCTTTCGCGGATGCATGCCGGCGCTCCGGCGAGTCCCGCTGGAGGCCCAGTCGCTGCGGACTGCGGAAAGCTCCGTCGTCCGTGCACACGATCCCTCCGCAGCGGATGAGTACGCGTACCTAGAGATCCCCGTACATTCGACCGATACATGGACCCGGAGGGGTTCGCTAGCCTGCAGCGGCGATCCCAGGCGGTCTGGTCCGCATCGCATCGGCACACGAAAGAGGGGCACACGTGGCGTGGGACGAGTGGGAACGGATCAAGGCATCCGCGGCCGAGCGGCAGTCCGCGGAAGCGCGTCTCGCCCCGCTCCCGCCCGATCGCGACAGTGGCCCGTCAGGCGAAGCCACCGGTTCGCGGCTGAAGCACATGGCCCAGCCGTGGAACCGCGCCGCGGCGACCGCAGTCATCCTCGGGGCCGGTACCCGTAGGGCCAGGGCCGATCTGACGGAGGGGCACACCGGGGTGGCCGGCGGCCTGACGGGACTGTCCAGTCTCACCTCGCTCACGAGCGCGCTCCACTCCTGGGAGAGCCGCCTCGGCAGGGTGGAGGACGAGTGCGGGAGCCTGGAGACGGCGTTGCGGGGGGCGGGCAGAGAACTCGTCGGCGTGGACCACGGGGTCGGCACGGCGACGAACGCGGTCGGGGTTCCCCAGGGTGGTGCCGCCCCGTGACCTCGTCGTTGACCTGGCAGCAGCTGCGGGATCTGAAGCTCGACGCGCTGAAGGGCGCCGCCGACGGCTGGGGTGTCGTGTCGCGGCACGCGGACGCCGCCGAGGAGCGCGTCAATGGCGACATGAGCGGTGCTCTGTCGAAGACACAGGAGAGCGAGTCCGCCGACGCCGCCCTGAAGCGCCTGAAACGGCTGAGTCGCAACTTCGACTACATCAGGACCGAATGCGGTCTGCTGCGGACCGCGGTGAGCGGACTCTCGGCCGAACTCGCCCTGCCGCAACGCCGGGTGAGGGAGGCCCTCGCCGACGCGGCCGCCCACGCGTACACGGTGCACGAGGACGGAAGCGTCGACTACCCGTCCGCCGGCAAGAGCGAGCTGACGGGGCGGGAGATCCCGGGCGGGCGTGCCGTGGGCCGCAACGGCCTGATCGGACCCGGTGCCGGAGTCCAGGGACCCGGCGGCGGTCTCCTCGACCCGGCCGCGGGCTATCGAGGCCCCAGCCTGATCAGCACGAATCCCCACCACGCCAAGGCACAGGACATCGCCGACCGGATCGCCCGCGCACTTCGTGACGCACGGGAGACCGACGGCCGGTACCAGAGCGTGTTCGCCAAGCTCAAGGCAGCGCCGGGACTCACCGTCAACGCCGGCACCTGGGCCGACGCGGCGGCCGACATGGCGGCGGTGCGGGAGGCCGCGATCAGCCAGCTGGGGCGCGAGATCCCGCTGGACAAGTCGCCCGCGGACCGCAAGGTCTGGTGGGACGGGCTGACCGACGCCCAGCGTGCGGAGTACCTGGCGAGCTATCCGGACGTCATCGGGAACCTCGACGGCATCCCGGCCCTGGTACGCGACGAGGCCAACCGGGAGAACCTTCAGCTGCTGATCGCGAAGTTCTCGGGTGAGGAAGGCGAGGTGGCCAAGGCGCGGCTGGGCGGCCTGAAGGAGATCCAGCACCAGATGGAAGTGAACGCCGCCGCACGGCTCAAGGACCCGAGGGAACCGCCGATGTACCTGCTCGGCATCGCCGACAAGGGCACGGGCCGGGCAGTCGTCGCGTACGGCAACCCCGACACCTCCCGGAACGTGTCGGCATACGTACCGGGTCTGGGCACGGCACTTGACGGAGACTTCGCGCGCAACGACCTCAAGCGCGCACATGACACCGCAGTCCTGGCTCGCAAGCATGATCCGTCGAGTACCTCCATCGTCTGGCTCGGATACGACCCACCGCAGCTTGGCGGAGTGGACGCGGAGACCTTGCTCTCCAACACCGAGGTCATGTCCGCCGACCGGGCAGAGCGGGGGGCTCCCGCCTACAACTCGTTCATGAGTGGACTCGCTGTCACCAATGAGCACGGAGACCCGCATCTCACCGCGATCGGGCACTCCTACGGCTCCCGCCTCGTCGGCGCGGCCACCCAGGAGGGAGTCGGGATCCCGGGGGCGGACGACATCATTCTGCTCGGCAGTCCGGGCGTCGGCGTGGACAGGGCGGAGGATTTGGGTGTCGGCAAGGACCATGTGTTCGTGGGCGCGGCCGAGAACGACCCGGTAAGTCGCCTTCCTTCGAAGAAGGAGGCGGTCGCCGGGGCAGTCTTCATGGGTGGTGGTCCGCTGTTGTCGTATCTGGCAGCCGATGTCGCCGATCAGGGCGACGATGACATCTGGTTCGGCAAGGATCCCGCCAGCGAGGCCTTCGGCGCCCACCGGTTCGTTGTCGCCGATGGTCCACGGCCGATCATCGACGGTGAGGGGCCGACACCCGCACACTCCAACTACTTCAACCCGGGCAAGGACCGTGAGTCCGCTGTCAACATCGCCGCCATCGTCTCGGGGCGGCCCCACCTTGTCACCACGGAGAAGTACCGATGAAGCATCGCATGTTCGCAGTGGCACTCACCGTCTCGGCCGTGTCCGGCTGCGGTCTCATCGGCGACGGGGATACGGCACCGACGGGAAGGATGGAGAGCATGAACATGCAGGAGGCCGGTGAACAGGCCGAGCGGATTCTTGATGGCACCTTCGGGGCTATCAAGCCCAGCGTTGAGGTGCAGCGCGGCCCGTCGAGCGATCCGATCTGCACCGACTTCAAGAACGACAGCACCGGGACCGGACAGGTCACCCGTCGGCGCTATGTGATGACGATCATCTCTGACGAGCGGCGCGGCAGCTTCCTCGGGGTTGTCGAGGGCCACTGGAACAAGAACGGTTATGAGATCACCACCGTCCGCAAGGACAAGGAGAATCCGGCGATCTTCGCGACCAGCCCTGAGGGTTTCCAAGTCGTCCTGGAGTTCGGATACAGGGGCCAGGCGAGCGTCGATGTCACCTCCCCCTGCGTCACCGAGTCCGCGGTGACCGAGCCCCCCAGGGAGCCGATCGACCCAGGCTCGCCCGCCGCGGAGGGCCTCCCCTACGTCCGTTCCGACTTCTGGTCCGCCGAGGCCCCGGTGCCGTCACCGTCGGCGAGCTGAGTCCCGCCTTCCCGGCCGAGTCCCGGCCCCACGTCACGGGCCGTGCCGGGATGCCATCCGGCGCTTCACGTGCCCGGGGTCCACCTCCACCCTTTTCACAAGCCCACAAGCTTGTAGGTGCGCGATGCGGTCGCCGGTCCTAGGACCAGCGACCGTACTTTCACTCCACCGCGCCCCACGGGATGAAATCGGGCCCGGTCCGTGTTGGTGCCTTCCGGAAGATCAGGGCGACGGGGAGGCAACCGGTGGCGGCGGCGGAAGAGCGATCGTGGGCGCGGAGACTGGCCGGTTACGCCTGGCGGTACCGGCGGAACGTGGTGCTCGCGCTCGGCTCGTCACTTGCCGGCATGGGCGTCATGGCCCTCGTTCCGCTGATCATCAAAGTCGTTATCGACGACGTCATCGGCGGTCGCACACGGTCACTCTCCGTGTGGACCGGGCTGCTGATCGGCGCCGCGATCGTCATCTACGCACTCACCTATGTACGCCGCTACTACGGCGGACGGCTCGCCCTCGACATCCAGCACGACCTTCGCACCGACATGTTCCGCACGATCAGCAGGCTCGACGGGCGCCGTCAGGACGAGCTGTCCACCGGCCAGGTCGTCGGGCGCGCCACCAGCGACCTCCAGCTCGTCCAGGGGCTGCTCTTCATGCTCCCGATGACCATCGGGAACTTCGTGCTCTTCTTCGTCTCCCTCGGCGTCATGGCCTGGCTGTCGCCGCCGCTCACCCTCGTCGCCTTGGCCGTGGCCCCCGCCCTGTGGTTCATCGCCAGGCGCAGCCGGGTCAGGCTCCACCCGGCCACCTGGTACGCGCAGCAGCAGGCCGCCGCCGTCGCCGGAGTGGTCGACGGAGCCGTGTCCGGGGTGCGGGTCGTCAAGGGCTTCGGCCAGGAGGACCAGGAGACCGGCAAGCTGAGGGACGTCGGCCGCAGGCTCTTCGCCGGCCGGTTGCGTACGGTCAGGCTGAACTCCGCCTACACCCCCGCGCTGCAGGCCGTGCCCGCGCTCGGCCAGGTGGCGATGCTCGCGGCGGGCGGTTGGCTGGCCACCCGCGGGCAGATCACCCTCGGGACCTTCGTCGCCTTCTCCACCTACCTCGCCCAGCTTGTCGGGCCCGTGCGGATGCTGGCCATGGTTCTGACCGTGGCCCAGCAGGCGCGGGCCGGTGTCGAGCGGGTCCTGGAACTGATCGACACCGAACCGGCTATCAAGGACGGCACCAAGGTGCTTCCGGTCGACGCCCCGGCGACCGTCGAGTTCGACAACGTCGGCTTCTCCTACGGAGACGGAGACGGAGACGGAGGCGGAGCCGGAATCGGCAACGGAGCCGGAGCCGGAGCCGGAACCTCGAATGGCCAGGGCCAGGGCCAGGGCCGCGGTCTCGGATCCGGGAGCGGGGGTGCGGGCGGGAATGCGAAGGGCACCCGGCCCGTCCTCGACGGCTTCTCGCTGGAGATCCGACCCGGCGAGACCGTCGCCGTCGTCGGCTCCTCGGGCAGCGGCAAGTCCACCGCCTCGCTGCTCCTGCCGCGCTTCTACGACGTGTCGCACGGCGCGGTGCTCGTCGGCGGTCACGACGTACGCGAACTCACCATGGAGTCGCTGCGGGCCGCCGTCGGGCTCGTACCGGAGGACAGCTTCCTCTTCTCGGACACCGTCCGCTCCAACATCGCCTTCGGGAAACCGGACGCGACGGACGAGGAGATCATCGAGGCCGCGCGTACGGCGCAGGCGGACCGGTTCATCAGTGAGCTGCCCGACGGGTACGGCACCAAGGTCGGCGAGCACGGCCTCACCCTCTCCGGCGGCCAGCGGCAGCGGATCGCCCTGGCCCGTGCGATCCTCACCGACCCTCGGCTGCTGCTGCTGGACGACGCCACCTCTGCCGTCGATGCCCGGGTCGAGCACGAGATCCACGAGGCGCTGCGCTCGGTGATGGCCGGCCGTACCACGCTGCTCATCGCCCACCGGCGGTCCACCCTCGGCCTTGCCGACCGCATCGCCGTCCTCGACGGCGGCCGGCTCGCCGATATCGGCACCCACGAGGAACTGCAGCAACGATCCGCGCTGTACCGGCGGCTGCTCACCGACCCGGACGAGATGGGCGGGGTCTCCCCCGGGCGCACCCTCCCGGCCGGGCCCTCGGAGGACCGCACCATCCGGGCGGGGATGGCCGGGATGGCCGGGATGGCCGACGTAGCCAGGACGGCCGGGACTGCCGGGACTGCCGGGACTGCCGGGATGGCCGGGATGGCCGCCGAGTTCGACGACGAGCGCGGTATCACACCCCCGCTGTGGGTGCGCAGGGAAGAGGAGGAACAGGACGAGGCGGTCGGTGCGACGCCCGAACTCCTCGCCCAGGTGGCGGCGCTCCCACCGGCGGACGACACCCCGCGGGTGGACGAGGTCCGGGCGGTGACGCCCGAGGACGGGTACGGGCTGCGCAGACTGCTGCGCGGTTTCCGGCTGCCGCTGCTGCTCAGCCTGCTGCTGGTCGCCGTCGACGCGGGCATGGGCCTGCTGCTGCCGGTGCTGATCCGGCACGGTATCGACGACGGCGTCGAGCAGGCCGCGATGTCCGCGGTCTGGGTCGCCGCCGCCCTGGCACTGCTGACCGTCCTCGTCCAGTGGGCCGGGCAGATCGGCGCCACCCGGATGACGGGTCGTACGGGTGAGCGAATCCTCTATGCCCTGCGCCTCAAGATCTTCGCCCAGCTCCAGCGCCTCGGCCTGGACTACTACGAGCGCGAACTCACCGGCCGGATCATGACGCGCATGACCACGGACGTGGACGCGCTGTCGACCTTCCTGCAGACGGGGCTGGTCACCGCCTTCGTCTCCGTCGTCACCTTCTTCGGCATCATGGTCGCCCTGGTCGTGCTCGACCTCCAGCTGGCCCTCGTGGTCTTCGCGACACTGCCCGTCCTGATCGTCGGCACCTACTTCTTCCGCCGTCAGTCGGTGAAGGCATACGAGCTGGCACGGGAGCGGATCAGTGTGGTCAACGCCGATCTCCAGGAGTCGGTGACCGGGCTGCGCATCCTCCAGGTCTTCGGGCGCGAGCGGTCCGGCCGCCGGCGGTTCACCGAGCGCAGCGAGAGCTACCGCGATGCCCGGGTGCGCGGTCAGTGGCTGATCTCCGTGTACTTCCCCTTCGTGCAACTGCTGTCCTCCGTTGCCGTGGCGGCCGTACTGATCGTGGGTGCGGGCCGGATCGAGGCGGGCACCCTCACCGTGGGCGCGCTCGTCGCCTACCTCCTCTACATCGACCTGTTCTTCGCCCCGGTGCAGCAGCTGTCCCAGATCTTCGACGGTTACCAGCAGGCCACCGTGTCGCTCGGCCGGATTCAGGAGCTGCTGCGGGAGCCGACGTCGACGAAGCAGGCCCGCGAGCCGGTGGAGGTGTCATCGCTGCGGGGCGACCTCGCCTTCGAGGACGTCTCGTTCGCCTACGGCGGCCGCGGGGCCGACGGCGGGGACAGCGCCATCAGCGGTGTCGATCTGCGGATCCCGGCCGGGCAGACGGTCGCGTTCGTCGGTGAGACGGGCGCGGGCAAGTCCACGCTGGTCAAGCTGGTGGCACGGTTCTACGACCCGACGAGTGGGCGGATCACCGCCGACGGCACCGATCTGCGCGAACTGGACCTCACCTCCTACCGGCACCGGCTCGGTGTCGTGCCGCAGGAGGCGTACCTCTTCTCCGGCACGGTCCGGGACGCCATCGCGTACGGGCGGCCCGGGGCGAGTGACGCGGAGGTGGAGGCGGCGGCCCGTGCGGTCGGCGCGCACGAGATGATCGCCACGCTGGAGGGCGGATATCTCCACGAGGTCGCGGAGCGCGGCCGCAACCTCTCTGCCGGCCAGCGCCAGCTCATCGCCCTGGCCCGGGCCGAACTGGTCGATCCGGACGTGCTGCTGCTCGACGAGGCGACCGCCGCGCTCGACCTGGCCACCGAGGCACAGGTGAACCGGGCCACCGACCGGCTGACCGGGCGTCGCACCACCCTGGTGGTCGCGCACCGCCTCACCACCGCCGCTCGCGCGGACCGCGTGGTCGTCATGGCACACGGCAGGGTGGTCGAGGACGGTACCCACGGCCAACTGCTCGCGCGGGGCGGGCGGTACGCCGAACTGTGGCGGACCTTCATCGGCGAGGAGGAGCCGGCCGCGGCCCGGACGTGAGCCCTGCGGTCAGCTCCCGCACGGTCAGACCGGCACGGCCTGCTCCGGGGCCCGCTGCCTGGCCCTGGGTCCGCGGCCTGCTCCCGGGCCCGCGGCCCGGTCCTGGTTGTCACGGACCGGACGTGAGCGCGCCGCTCCTTCCCGGGTCCCGCCTGCCGTCCGGGTCGGTCCCGCTGCGCGCTCCCGAGCCCTGCCGTCCGGAGCGGCCGCTCGCCCGCTCCTGAGCGCCGCCGCTCGGACCGTCCAGCGGTCCGGACCCGGGTCGCACGGCGGTCCGGGGCACAGATGGTACGAATCCGGCCGGATCTTGCCGTCCTCCGCCGCCCCCTCCACCGGCCTTCCCGTCCTCCGCGAGGCTCCGCCGGCCCCGTGTGCGATCCCGCTCTCCCGGCCCCGACGGGCAACCTTCCGGACCGCGGCTGCGTCGTACGTCGGAACAGCTCGATGCGGGAGAGGAGTGCCTGTGTTCGGGAAGCTGGTGAGGCGAGTGCTGGCCGTACTCATGGTCCTCGGCGCGGTATCGCTGACGGGGCCGGGGAGCCAGCGGGCGGAGGCCGCATCCGCCTGCTCCGGCCGTCCCACGAAGGCGGTGGGGTTTGCCACGGGGGAACTGCGCGTCTACAAGAAGCGGCAGTACGTCTGCGCCCTCACGGTCGCCAAGCAGCCCGGCGCCGCACGGCCCATGTCGGTGTCCCTCCAACCGCGCGGTGGTCGCGCGGTCGTCGACAGCGGCCGATTCACCCGGCTGGCGGGCCCCGTCACCGTCTACGCACTCAACCGTTGCGTCCGGGCGTCGGGGGCCGTGGCCGGTAAGCGCGCTTCCACCGGCTGGACGCTCTGCTGAGAGGGCCGTCTCCGCACCGCCGTCCCACTGAGCCCGGCCAGAGCGGTATCGCCCCGCGAGGGCACCGCGACCGCTGTGGGCCGAGGGGGGTGTGCTGTGCGCGGAGAACGCGAGAAGTACCGGGAGCGCTGAGAACAACCGGGAGCGCCAGGAGCACAGGGAACGCGGAGGGCGGCAGGCGGTGCCCCGGGGCCGGGCGGGCGTGCCCCGCCGTCGACGACCCGCGATACGGCGGGCCGCAGGTGCCGGGTCGCAGGCGTCAGGTCACAGGCGGCGGGCACATCCCACCGGTGCGTCGGCGGACGGCAGCTCCACGAACAGGTCCGTCGACGCCGGGCACCGGGACCGCTCGTCCACCGCCGATTCCACCCTGAACTCGGGCCGGTGCGCACCGGACCCGTCACATGGGGCCTCCTTGACCTGCCCCTCGCCCGAGTCGCGGAGGCAGTCGCCGACGACCGTGTACGGGCCGCCCCCGCCGCCCGGATCGCCGGGGTGCGGCGGCTCCAGGTTGCGCATGCAGGCGTATCCCCGCGGCACCGAACCGTCGCCGTCCTCGTCGAACTCCGGGCGGTGCTCCGAGATGTGCAGCACGAAGTCCGTCGCGGCGGGGCAGGAGGGCCCGGTCGTGCGCCGTCCGTCGTGGCGGGCGATCACGCGTGCCGCCGCCTTCCCACTGGTGCACGGCACCTCGCGGACATCGGTGCGGCCCTGGCCGCTGCAGTCCCCCGGGCCGAGGAACAGCGGCCCGTGCGCGGCCGGTGTGGTGGCCGGGGTTTCCCCGGTCTGCGCGGGGCCCTCGCTGCCGGCGTCACCCGAGGCCGGCCCGCAGGAGACGAGCACCGCGCACACCACTCCTGCCCAAAGTCGCCGTACCTGCATGAAACCCCCTGCTCGGTCCATCCAGGGTGGCCTGCCGGGGCGGGCGCACGCCAGGGGAGCAGGGGGGCTTTCCGTCGTGCGGGGGAGTGGAGCCGGTAGCACGGCGCACGCCGCGCTACGCCTCGGTGTGCAGCGGCGGCGTCTCCTTCGGATGGAGGACGGGCCGGATCGCGGGTGCGTCGGGTCGCGGGTGCGTCGGGTCGCCGTTCCTTCGCCGTCGTGGTCCCGTCGGAACACGGGGGCAGCGGGGGACTATCGACGGGTCTTCCGGTAGCCCAGGCCGTGTCCGGCCGGGTACAGCACCCGCGCCGGGTCGTCGGCGCGCGGTACCGGTACGGGAAGCCGGCCGCCGGGCTCCGCCCGGCCCGCGATCACCCGTACCGCGGCCCGCAGTTCGACGTCCGTCCAGCTGTATGTCGCGAGCGAGGCCGCGACACCGGCAGAGGTGGACTGCGACACGTCGTAGGGGTTGCGGATGGCCACCGTGACCACCGGGACCCCGGTGGCCGCCAGCCGGGACACCAGGGTGCGCTGCGGACTGGCCGCCGAGACGTTGTAGGTGCCGATGACCACGACGTCCTTCCCGGCCGCGGCGGCCACCGCCGCCTCGATCCCGGCGGTCGTGGGCGTGATGCCGGTGGACAGTGCCGTGGCGGTGAAGCCTGCCTCGGTGAAGGCGTTCGCGAGCGTGCCGGTCGGGGGGCCGGTGGTCCCGGACGGGGAGGCGGGGTCGGCGCCGACCACCAGCACACGGGGACGGCTGCGGTGGGAGAGCGGCAGCAGACCGGCCGGATCGGCGAGCAGGGTCGTGGTCTCCTCGGCGATCCGGTCGGCGGCCACCAGATGGGACCGCTTGCCCACGGTGCGGTCCACGTCTCCGCGGGTGACGAATGGGTCCCTGAACAGTCCCAGCTCGGACTTGAGCAGCAGAATGCGCAGGACCGATTCCTCGACGCGCTGCTCGGTCAACTCGCCGCTGCGCACGGCCCGCAGGACGGCGTTCCAGGCGACGCCCAGGTCGGGTGGGTTGAGGAGCTGGTCGCAGCCGGCCTTCAGCGCCAGGACCGGAACCCGGTCGTCGCCGTACTTCTGCCGTACGCCCGCCATGTCGAGGGCGTCGGTGACGACGACCCCGTCGTAGCCGAGTTCCTCGCGCAGGATCCCCGTGAGGATGGGGCGGGAGAGCGTCGCCGGGTCCTCGCTCGGGTCGAGTGCCGGGACGACGATGTGCGCAGTCATGACGGAGCGGACGCCCGCGGCGATCGCGGCCCGGAACGGCGGGGCGTCGAGCTTCTCCCACTCCTCGCGGCTGTGGTGGATCGTCGGCAGCGAGTGGTGGCTGTCGGCCACGGTGTCGCCGTGGCCCGGGAAGTGCTTGGACGTCGCGGCGACGCCGGCGCGCTGGTAGCCCCGCACCTGGGAGGCGACCAGCCCGGCCACCGCCCGGGGGTCGGAGCCGAACGACCGTACGCCGATGACCGGGTTGGCCGGGTTGACGTTGACGTCGGCGACCGGCGCGTAGTTCTGCCGGATGCCCATCGCGGCCAGCTCGGCACCCGCGATCCGGGCGGCCTCCCGGGCGCCGGAACGCGATCCGCCCGCACCCAGTGCCATCGCGCCGGGCATGAGGGTGGCGGGCCTGCCCACCCGGGCGACGATGCCGTGCTCCTGGTCGGTCGAGACCAGCAGTGGGACGGGGGTGGGCTGAGCCAGGCCGGCGCGCTGGATCCCGTTGGAGAGTTCGGCGATCTGGTGCGGGTCACGGGTGTTGTGGGCCCAGGCGAAGTAGATGATGCCCCCGACGTGGTAGCGCCCGATCAGCTCGGCGGCCGTACGGACCCCGATCTCCCTGAGGTTGGCGTCGATGTCCGCCTGGTCGGGTGCGGTGGCGGAGTGCCCGTACACCCGCATCACGAAGAGCTGGCCGACCTTCTCCTCCAGACCCATCCGCGAGATGAGCCGCTGGAGACCGGCGCGGATGGCGCCGCGGTCGGCCGGGTCCGCGTGCGCGGGGCCGGAGGAGAGAGCCGCCACCGCCGCACCTGTGGCGGAGGCGGCGAGTACGGAACGTCTGGACGGAGCGGTCCGGTCGGGCACGGGCATTCCCTCCCTGAAGGAAACTTCCAGGGGTCACGAATATCTGGAAAATAACTGCCGGTCAAGGGATGTGGACGGACGCGCGCCCGGCCGCCGGTCCGCCGCGCGCCCGGCCGCCGGTCCGCCGCGGGCCGGTCGTCCGCAGCGGAGGCGGAGTGCGGACCGTCCGTGCTGCGGAGGCGGGAAGGCGCCATCGGGGAGAGGGGCCGCCACCGGTGCTGGGAGGGGGCGCACCGGTGGCGGCGTGCCGCGGGCCGCAGGCGGCCGGGGAGGGAGTCGGCGATCGCAGCCCGCAGCGAGGGCCGACGACTCCGCTCTGCGGTGACTCGTCCACGGCACGGTCCTTGGACGACGCACCCCCGTCCCGGGTTCCCCGCCCGGGCGGGGTTTCCCGGGTCGGCACGGGGGCCGAACAGGGGTGGCACGGAACGGGAAGGGGCAGCCGTCCACGGACCGTGCCGTGGACGCCGTACGCGAGGTTTTCCACAGGCCCGGCATGTTGTCCGAGCGGGGCGGTAGCGTCGTCGCATGTCCAATCTGGCAGTGCTCGAAGGGGTCCTGGAGCGGATCACCTACGCCAACGAGGAGAACGGCTACACCGTCGCCCGGGTCGACACCGGCCGCGGCAGCTCCGACCTCCTCACGGTGGTCGGCTCGCTCCTCGGTGCGCAGCCGGGGGAATCACTGCGGATGGAGGGCCGCTGGGGCTCCCACCCGCAGTACGGCAAGCAGTTCGCCGTCGAGAACTACACCACCGTCCTGCCCGCCACGGTCCAGGGCATCCGGCGCTATCTCGGCTCCGGTCTGATCAAGGGCATCGGGCCGAGGATCGCCGAGCGCATCGTCGACCACTTCGGCGCCGGCACCCTCGACGTCATCGAGCGGGAGCCGGGCAGGCTCGTCGAGGTCCCGGGCCTCGGCCCCAAGCGCACCAGAATGATCGGTGTCGCCTGGGAGGAGCAGAAGGCCATCAAGGAGGTCATGGTCTTCCTCCAGGGAGTGGGGGTCTCCACGTCCATCGCCGTGCGGATCTACAAGAAGTACGGGGACGCCTCGATCTCCGTCGTCCGCAACCAGCCGTACCGGCTCGCCGCGGATGTCTGGGGCATCGGGTTCCTCACCGCCGACCGGATCGCCCAGGCCGTGGGCATACCCCACGACAGCCCGGACCGGGTCAAGGCCGGTCTGCAGTACGCACTCTCCCAGTCCACCGACCAGGGGCACTGCTACCTCCCGGAGGAGAGGCTGATCGCGGACTCCGTGAAGCTCCTCCAGGTCGACACCGGCCTGGTCATCGACTGCCTTGCCGAGCTGGCTGCCGGGGAGGAGGGGGTCGTCAGGGAGCAGGTCCCCTCGCCGGAGGGCGGGGAACCGGTCACCGCTGTCTATCTGGTGCCCTTCCACCGCGCCGAGTTGTCCCTGGCCGCCCAGTTGAGCCGGCTGCTGCGCACGGACGAGGACCGTATGCCGGCCTTCCAGAGTGTGGCCTGGGACAAGGCGCTGGCCTGGCTCGCCGACCGCACGGGGGCGGAGCTGGCGCCGGAGCAGGAGCAGGCCGTCCGGCTCGCCCTCGCCCGGAAGGTGGCCGTTCTGACCGGCGGTCCCGGCTGCGGCAAGTCGTTCACGGTCCGCTCCATCGTCGAGCTCGCCCGGGCCAAGAAGGCCAAGGTGGTCCTCGCGGCGCCCACCGGCAGGGCGGCCAAGCGGCTGGCCGAGCTCACCGGCGCCGAGGCGTCCACCGTGCACCGGCTCCTGGAGCTGAAGCCGGGCGGTGACGCGGCCTACGACAGGGACCGGCCGCTCGACGCCGACCTGGTGGTGGTCGACGAGGCCTCCATGCTGGACCTGCTGCTCGCCAACAAGCTCGTGAAGGCCGTGGCGCCCGGCGCCCATCTGCTGCTCGTGGGCGATGTGGACCAGCTCCCGAGCGTCGGCGCCGGGGAGGTCCTCAGCGATCTCCTCGCCGACGGCAGCCCGGTGCCCTGCGTCCGGCTCACCCGCATCTTCCGGCAGGCCCAGCAGTCGGGAGTGGTCACCAACGCCCACCGCATCAACTCCGGAGCCCAGCCCCTCACCCAGGGCCTGAGTGACTTCTTCCTCTTCGTCGAGGACGACACCGAGGAGGCGGGCCGGCTGACCGTCGACGTGGCCGCCAGACGGGTCCCGGCGCGCTTCGGGCTGGACCCGCGGCGCGATGTGCAGGTCCTGGCGCCCATGCACCGGGGGCCCGCAGGAGCGGGCACCCTGAACGGACTGCTGCAGCAGGCGATCACCCCCGCCCGCCCCGATGTGCCCGAGAAGCGCGTTGGCGGCCGGGTCTTCCGTGTCGGCGACAAGGTCACTCAGATTCGCAACAACTACGAAAAGGGAGAGAACGGAGTCTTCAACGGCACGGTCGGCGTCGTGACCTCGCTCCATCCGGTCGACCAGCGGCTGACGGTGCTGACGGACGAGGACGAGGAGGTGCCGTACGACTTCGACGAGCTCGATGAGCTCGCCCATGCCTACGCCGTCACGATCCACCGCTCGCAGGGCAGTGAGTATCCGGCCGTGGTGATCCCGGTCACCACCGGGGCCTGGATGATGCTCCAGCGGAATCTGCTCTACACGGCCGTCACCAGGGCGCGGAAGCTGGTTGTGCTGGTCGGATCCCGGAGGGCGATAGGGCAGGCGGTCCGTACCGCCTCGGCGGGCCGGCGCTTTACCGCGCTCGATCACAGACTGACAGGTGGAGGCTTCGTGGGAAAGATCACCTGACTCTTCCGGAACCGGGGCGAAGGGGGCAGGATGGGCGAGCTGGGCGGCACTGAGTGCCGCCAACCGGGCTAATGGTCGACCCCGAGTGCACTCTCCTCAGCCAAATGGGGGATGGTAGAGACAGTCAGGGCACCTCGAAGAAGAGGCACTACGTCGGTGAGGGATGACGTGAGCGACAACTCTGTAGTACTGCGGTTCGCGGACGGTGAATACACCTATCCGGTGGTCGAGAGCACCGTCGGCGACCAGGGCTTCGACATCGGGAAGCTCCGGGCGCAGACCGGTCTGGTGACCCTGGACAGCGGTTACGGCAACACCGCGGCCTACAAGTCCGCGATCACCTACCTCGACGGCGAGCAGGGCATCCTGCGCTACCGCGGCTACCCCATCGAACAGTTGGCCGAGCGCTCCAGCTTCCCTGAGGTGGCCTACCTGCTGATCAACGGTGAGCTGCCCACCGTGGACCAGCTCGCTGCGTTCCGGGGCGAGATCACCCAGCACACGCTGCTGCACGAGGACGTCAAGCGCTTCTTCGACGGCTTCCCGCGCGACGCCCACCCGATGGCCATGCTGTCGTCCGTGGTCAGCGCCCTCTCGACGTTCTACCAGGACAGCCACAACCCGTTCGACGAGGAGCAGCGCCACCTCTCGACGATCCGGCTGCTGGCGAAGCTCCCGACGATCGCCGCCTACGCCTACAAGAAGTCGATCGGCCACCCGTTCGTCTACCCGCGCAACGACCTCGGCTATGTCGAGAACTTCCTGCGGATGACCTTCTCGGTCCCGGCGCAGGAGTACGAGCCGGACCCGGTCGTCGTGGCCGCCCTGGACAAGCTGCTCATCCTGCACGCGGACCACGAGCAGAACTGCTCGACGTCCACCGTGCGCCTGGTCGGCTCCTCCCAGGCGAACATGTTCGCCTCCATCTCCGCCGGCATCTCCGCCCTGTGGGGCCCCCTGCACGGCGGCGCCAACCAGTCCGTGCTGGAGATGCTCGAGGGCATCGCCGCCGACGGCGGCGATGTCGACACCTTCATCCGCAAGGTCAAGAACAAGGAGGACGGCGTCCGCCTGATGGGCTTCGGCCACCGGGTCTACAAGAACTTTGACCCCCGCGCCAAGATCATCAAGGCTGCCGCCCACGATGTGCTCTCCGCCCTGGGCAAGTCCGACGAGCTGCTGGACATCGCCCTCAAACTGGAGGAGCACGCGCTCTCCGACGACTACTTCGTCGAGCGCAAGCTGTACCCGAACGTCGACTTCTACACCGGTCTGATCTACCGGGCCATGGGTTTCCCGACCGAGATGTTCACCGTGCTCTTCGCCCTCGGCCGGCTCCCGGGCTGGATCGCCCAGTGGCACGAGATGATCAAGGAGCCGGGTTCCCGTATCGGCCGCCCGCGCCAGATCTACACCGGTGAGGTGCTGCGGGACTTCGTCCCCGTCGAGGCCCGCTGAGACCGCCCGGGCCCCGGCCCGCGGTCCCGGCGGGACAGGCCCTTCGCGGGCCCTGTGCGGCGAGAAGCGCCCCGCTGCCGATCCCCCCACGGGTCGGCAGGCGGGGCGCTTCCCATATCCCCGGTGCGGATTCCCCCCACGGGATCCGGCCGGGCGTCTGCTGGTGTCCAGCAGAAGCTCCTCGCGAGGCGGTCTGCCGGGGTACGCATCCACGGGAGGGCCGCTCAAAGCCTCCCGGTCGTACGTGCCCCGGCCAGCGCTTGCCTGGGACGTCCCCCAAGACGTCCCATGAGCGTCCCCCAAGACGCTCTGGCATCGCCCACTTAGACTCGCGGAGAGCCCGAATGGTTACCCAGGAACACCTGTGATCTGGGTCTCCTTGTGAAGGTCCTGTGTGCCACGTGAAGGATCGCAGACGCAGCCTCCCGCTGGCCATGGAAACGGACGAGTAGCTCGCGGCAATTCCGGCGGCCGCGGGATCCGCGCCCCGGGGCGGGTGGCCGCGGAGCGCACCCGAGGTCAGGCCCGCCCGGCGAACTCGTACCCGGCCTCGTCGACGGCCGCGCGTATGGCGGCCTCATCGAGCGGGGTGGCCGAGACCACGGTGACCCGCCCGCTCGCGGCGAGGGCCTGCACGGAACTGACGCCCGCGATCGCGGAGATCTCCTCGGACACGGCACCCTCGCAGTGGCCGCATGTCATGCCCTTCACCAGGTAGACCGCGGAGGCCTCGGCGGTCCCGCCCTTTGCCGTGTCGGCGGCCGCGCCGTCGCTGCTGCGGGAGCCGGTGGCCCCGATGGTGCCGGTGTTCGTCTCGGCGGTCATGGCGTTCTCCTCTTCGCGGATCTGTCGCATGCGTGGTCGTCTTGCGGGGCGACGCCCTGTCGTGCGCCGAACCCGTGGTGCACACCGGGGTCGGTCGCGGCGGCGCCGGGCCTTCCCCCCGAGATTATACCCCTGGGGGGTATCTAGGCGAGTGCTCCCCGCCCGGCCGGGCGCACGGGCCGTCCCCCGCTCGGCCGCGCGGGCCCGCGGTGGGAGGGCGCGTCGCGCCACCGGTGAGGGTTCGGCCTTGCGTCAAGCAGGCGTCCTGCTCCTCCCCGCCTGGGTGGCGGCGCGACTCCGGTCCCGTCGGTTACGGGGCCCGGGCCCGGGGTCGGGGTCGGTCGCGGCGGCGGTCCCGGCGGCGGTCCCGGCCCGGCCCCGGGGGCGCGGGTCCATGCCTCACCTTCTGCCTCCCCTGTTGCCCGGGCGGTTCGCCACCCAGGCCCGGATGGTGTCGGCGTACCAGTAGGGCTTGCCCGCCTCCACATGGTCCGGCGGAGGCAGGAGGCCGTGCTTGCGGTACGAACGCACCGTGTCCGGCTGCACCTTGATGTGCGCCGCGATGTCCTTGTAGGACCAGAGTCTTCTGTCCGTCATCTGTGGCACCTCCCTGCCCGCGCCTCAGCGGCGGCCTGGGGAGCCGTCGGGGGGCTGCGGCGCGGGTGCTGGCGATCGCTCAGCCCGTGCTCGTTCAACGACGCAGAGTGACGGCAGGGGAGGGGCTGTCGATGTCCTGTGACGGAAGGTCCGCGTAACGGAGACATATGTGACACGGGAGCGCCCGCCCGTGACACGGCGGGGCCGAGCGGGCCGCGGTGCGCGGGGGTCAGGCGCCGCAGGAGCGGAGGAAGCGCCGGGTGCGCTCGGCGATGGGGAAGGGCTTGTCCGGAGGGCAGGGGTACATGTCCTGCTCGACGATGGCGAAGAGTTCGGCGTCGAGGCGCCGGGCGGCGGCCAGTACCGGCTCCAGTGCGGGTACTCCGGAGGGCGGTTCGCACATCACCCCGCGCGCCACCGCGGGGCCGAACGGCACCTCGTCCGCCATCACGCCGGCGAGGACGTCCGGGTCCACCTGCTTCAGATGGAGGTAGCCGATCCGCTCTCCGTAGGTCTCGATGAGCCGCACGCTGTCGCCGCCGCAGTAGGCGTAGTGGCCGGTGTCCAGGCAGAGCGAGACCAGGTCCGCGTCGGTCGCGTCGAGGAACCGGCCGACGTTCTCCTCGCTGTCGATATGGGTGTCCGCGTGGGGGTGGACCACGATCCTCAGCCCGAACCGGTCGCCCACCTCCCGCCCCAGGCGCTCGGTCTGGCGGGTGAGCTGGCGCCACTGCCCGGGTGTGAGGGTCCTGTCCTCCAGTACCTCGCCGGTCCTGTCGTCGCGCCAGAAGGACGGGATGACGACGAGGTGCTCCGCGCCCATCGCGCGGGTGAGGGCGGCGATATCGGACACATGGGCCCAGGTCTCCTCCCACACGGCCGGGCCGTGGTGCAGCCCGGTGAAGACCGTGCCGGCCGACACCCGCAGTCCCCGGGAGGAGGTCTCCTCGGCCAGTCGTGCGGGGTCCGTGGGGAGGTAGCCGTACGGGCCGAGCTCGATCCACTCGTACCCGGCCCGTGCCACTTCGTCGAGAAAGCGCCGCCAGGGGACCTGCCGGGGGTCGTCGCGGAACCACACCCCCCAGGAGTCCGGGGCCGACCCGATGCGGATGCGGTGGGACGAGGCTGCGGAGGAGGTCATGGCGGCCAGCTTTCCGGCCGCCGGCGAACAGTGTCAAGGTTTCGTCAGAATGTAAGGACAAAGTGTTGACAGTGCTCCGGAGTCGGGCTAGACCAAGGGCAGCCATACGTGGACCGAAGGGACCCGGATGCCTCAGCCGTACGACCTCATCACGATGGGCCGGATCGGAGTGGACCTCTACCCCCTGCAGACCGGGGTACCGCTGGCACGGGTCGAGACCTTCGGGAAGTACCTGGGAGGGTCCGCCTCGAACGTGGCGGTCGCGGCGGCCCGGCTCGGCCGGCGCACCGCGGTCGTCACCCGCACCGGCCGGGACGCCTTCGGGGACTACCTCCACCTGGCACTTCGCGACTTCGGGGTCGACGACCGCTGGGTGACGGCGGTTCCGGGCCTGCCGACCCCGGTGACGTTCTGCGAGATCCTCCCGCCGGACGACTTCCCGCTGTACTTCTACCGCCAGCCCAAGGCCCCCGACCTCGAACTGCGCCTCGACGACATCGACATGGACGCGATCGGCCGGGCGCGAGTCTTCTGGACCACCGGCACGGGGCTGTGCGCCGAGCCCAGCAGGGAGACCACGCTCGCCGCGCTCGAGTACCGGGCGAAGTCCGGTACGACCGTCCTCGACCTGGACTGGCGGCCCATGTTCTGGGCCGGCCGCACCGGTTCGGCCGCGGAGGAGGCCCGGCCGGTCTACGCCAGGGCGCTCGCGCACGCGACCGTCGCCATCGGCAATCTCGAGGAGTGCGAGATCGCGACCGGGGAGCGGGAACCGCACGCGGCGGCCCGTGCGCTGCTCGCCCGAGGGGTCGAACTGGCCGTGGTCAAACAGGGACCCGCGGGCGTACTGGCGGTGCGCCGGGACGGCACGAGGGCCGAAGTGCCCCCGGTACGGGTCGACGTGGTCAACGGGCTCGGCGCGGGCGACGCGTTCGGCGGGGCGATGGTCCACGGGATCCTCGCAGGATGGGAGTTGGCGCGCGTGATGCGGTTCGCCAACGCCGCGGGGGCGATCGTCGCCGCCCGTCTGGCATGCTCATCGGCCATGCCCTACGCCGCCGAGGTGGACGCCCTCCTCGACGGCCACGCCCCCGGTCCCGAAGCCCGCCCCGGCCCGTGGCCCGGCCCGTGGCCCGGAGCGGACGGCGGCCGCGGACCCGGAGCGGCGCGGTGACCCGCGTCGGCCCCACCGAGGCCGTCGGGACGAGGGCCCCCGAACCGGGGGCCGTCGCCGAGCGGCCCGCCGACGGCGGCGTACGGGAAGGGGCGCTGCGCACTGCGGCTGCCCACGGTCCGGGGCCCGGCCGCGGTCCGGGGCCTGCCGGTGGGCCGTTCGCTGCTCCATCCGGCCGTCGGCCCCATCACGGCGGCGGCCGAAGCGGCCGCGGGCCTGCTCCAGGAGGTACCCAGGACTGATGGAGAACAGACACGCCACAGCCCGCAAGGGCCACGGGCAGCAGGAAGCCCACAAGGACCCCGCCGGCCGCACGGGCCATAGCCACCGCGAAGTCCACCAGGCCCCCGCAGCCGACGCGGCCCCCGCAGCCGGCAACGACGACGAGCGCCGCGACGGCACCGCCCGCGACCGCACCGTCCGCGACGGCACCGTCCGCGACGGCACCGCCCGCGACCGCACCGTCCGCGACGGCACCGCCCGCGACGGCACCGCCCGCGACGGCACCGTCCGCGACCGCCATCTGCCGGCCGGGACCGCCGCCGCGGGTCCCTACGCGCTCGACATCGACCCCGCGAGGGCCGGCTGGAGGTACTCCGCGCTGCGGATCCTGGAGCTGGCCCCCGGCGCCTCCCACCGACTGGACACCGGCGGCAGCGAGTGGATCGTGCTGCCGCTGGCGGGCGGGTGCACGGTGCGGACCGAGGACACGGCCATGGAACTGGCCGGCAGAACCAGCGTGTTCGCCGGAGTCACCGACTTCGCGTATGTCCCCCGCGACGCCCGGGTACGGATCACCTCCGCCGCCGGAGGCCGCTTCGCCCTCGCCGGAGCGCGGTGCGAGCGGCGGCTCCCCGCGCGCCGCGGCCCCGCGCCGGACGTCCCGGTGGAGGACCGGGGTTCCGGCGGCTGCGCCCGCCGGGTGCACCACTTCGCCGCCGCCGGCGCCTTCGCCTGCGACCGCCTCATCGCCGTCGAGGTGCTGACCCCGGGCGGCAACTGGTCCTCCTACCCGCCCCACAAGCACGACGAGTACCGACCCGGAGAGGAGTCGGAACTCGAGGAGATCTACTACTTCGAGATCGAGGGCGAGCACGGCTTCGGCTACCAGCGGGTGTCGCCGTCCCGTCCGCGGGGCACCGATCTCCTCGCCGAGGTCCGCTGCGGTGACGCCGTCCTCGTCCCCGACGGCTGGCACGGCCCGTCCATCGCCGCCCCCGGCCACGCCATGTACTACCTGAACGTCATGGCCGGCCCCGGTCCCGAGCGCGCCTGGCGGATCCGCTTCCACCCCGACCACGCGGAGGGCTACCGATGAGCGGACGGACGCTGACCGTCGCCCAGGCACTGGTGCGGTTCCTGGCCCGCCAGTACACCGAACGGGACGGCCGCAGACAGCGGCTCGTCACGGCCATGTGGGGCATCTTCGGCCACGGCAACGTGGCCGGGATCGGCCAGGCCCTCCTGGAGTCCGGGGAGATGCCCTTCGTCCAGGGACGCAACGAGCAGGCGATGGTGCACGCGGCCGTCGGCTACGCCCGCCAGTCGCACCGGCTGTCCGCGCACGCCGTGACCACCTCCATCGGCCCGGGCGCCACCAACCTCGTCACCGGCGCCGCGCTCGCGACCGTCAACCGGCTCCCGGTGCTGCTCCTGCCCGGTGACACCTTCGCGACCCGCCCCGCCGACCCCGTCCTCCAGCAGCTGGAGGTCCCGTACGCGGGTGACGTGTCGGTCAACGACTGCCTGCGCCCGGTGTCCGCCTACTTCGACCGGATCACCCGGCCCGAAGCGCTGATCCCCGCCGCGCTCGCCGCCGCGCGGGTCCTCGCCGACCCGGCCGCCACGGGGGCGGTCACGCTCGCACTGCCCCAGGACGTGCAGGCGGAGGCGCACGACTGGCCGGAGGAGTTCTTCGCCGAGCGGGTCTGGCACGTGCGCCGGCCGCCACCGGATCCGGAGGAACTCGCCGCGGCGGTGCTCGCCGTGCGGTCCGCCCGGCGGCCCCTTCTCGTCGCCGGCGGGGGAGTGCGCCACAGCGGGGCGGGGGGCGCGCTGCGCACCCTCGCCGAGGCCACCGAAATCCCCGTCGCCTCGACCCAGGCAGGCAAGGGCTGCCTGCCGTACGACCACCCGGCGGACGTGGGCGGCATCGGCCACACCGGCACCGCCACCGCCGACGAACTCGCCGGGGCCGCGGACCTGGTCATCGGCGTCGGCACCCGCTACACCGACTTCACCACAGCCTCGTCGACCCTGTTCGCCCATCCCGGCGTCCGCTTCCTCAACCTCAACATCACCGGCTTCGACGCCCACAAGCTCGCCGCGCTGCCGCTCGTCGCGGACGCCAGGGCCGGACTCGAGGCACTGACCGGGGCCCTGCCCGGACACCGCGTCGAGCACGGCTACGCGGCGCGGTACGCGGACGCCAAGGAACGCTGGGAGCACCGGGTCGACGCCGCCTACGAAGCGCCCGACGAGAGGCTCCGCCCCACCCAGCCCCAGGTACTCGGCGCGCTCGACCGCCTGGTCACCGGCGACGACATCGTGGTCAGCGCCGCGGGCTCGCTGCCCGGCGACCTCCACAAGCTGTGGCGGGCGCGCTCCCGCGACCAGTACCACGTGGAGTACGGCTACTCCTGCATGGGCTACGAGATCCCCGCGGCGATCGGGGTCGCGATGGCCGCGCCGGGGAGGCCGGTCTGGGCGCTCGTCGGCGACGGCTCGTATCTGATGAACCCCACCGAGATCGTGACGGCGGTCCAGGAGCACGTCCCGATCAAGCTGATCGTCCTGCAGAACCACGGGTACGCGTCGATCGGCGGTCTCTCCGAAGCGGTCGGCGCGGAGCGGTTCGGCACGGCCTACCGCCACCGGCAACCGGCTCCGTCGCGGGCCGGGGAGCCTGCGGGCGGCGCGTACACCGGGGCGCCGCTGCCGGTCGACCTCGCCGCCAACGCGGCCTCCCTCGGGATGCGGGTGATCCGCGCCGAGACCGTACGCGAACTGCGCGGAGCCCTGGCCGAGGCCCGTGCGGCCGACGGCCCCACATGTGTCTACGTCGAGACAGAAACGGCAGACACCGTGTCGGGCGCGCCCCCGGCACAGGCGTGGTGGGATGTCCCCGTGGCCGAGACCGCGACCCGGCCGTCGGCGGTCGAGGCCCGGGAGGAGTACGACCGGCGGGCCGCGGCCCGGCGCCGCCATCTCTGAGAGACCCGAAGGAGATATCCGTCATGACGAAGACCGTCCACCACTGGATCGGTGGCAAGACCGTCGAGGGCGCTTCCGGCGACTGGGGACCGGTTACCGATCCGGCGACCGGTGCGGTGACGGCCCGGGTCGCGCTGGCGTCCGCAGAAGAGGTGGACCGCGCCGTGGCCGCGGCCAAGGCCGCCTTCGGGACGTGGGGCACCTCCTCCCTGGCCCAGCGCACCTCCATCCTCTTCCGCTTCCGCGCGCTGCTCGACGCCAACCGCGACACGATCGCCGAACTGATCACCGCGGAGCACGGCAAGGTGCACTCCGACGCGCTCGGCGAGGTGGCCCGCGGTCTGGAGATCGTGGAGCTGGCCTGCGGGATCACCACGCAGCTCAAGGGGGAGCTGTCGACGCAGGTGTCGAACCGGGTGGACGTGGCTGCGATCCGCCAGCCCGTGGGCGTCGTGGCCGGCATCACGCCCTTCAACTTCCCGGCGATGGTGCCGATGTGGATGTTCCCGCTCGCCATCGCCTGCGGCAACACCTTCGTCCTCAAGCCGAGTGAGAAGGACCCCTCCACGTCGCTGAAGCTCGCCGCACTGCTCGCCGAGGCGGGCCTGCCGGACGGGGTCTTCAACGTCGTCCAGGGCGACAGGGCCGCCGTCGACCGCCTCCTGGAGCACCCGGACGTCTCGGCCGTCTCCTTCGTCGGCTCGACCCCGATCGCCCGCCACATCCACACCACCGCCTCGGCCAACGGCAAGCGGGTGCAGGCGCTCGGCGGAGCCAAGAACCACATGCTGGTGCTGCCGGACGCCGACCTGGACGCGGCCGCGGACGCCGCCGTCTCCGCCGCCTACGGCTCCGCGGGCGAGCGCTGCATGGCGATCTCCGCGGTGGTGGCCGTCGGCGCCGTCGGCGACGAACTCGTCGACAGGATCCGCGAGCGCGCCGAGAAGGTCAAGATCGGCCCGGGCGGCGATCCGGCGTCCGAGATGGGCCCGCTGATCACCAAAGCCCACCGCGACAAGGTCGCCTCCTATGTGCACGGCGCGGCGGACCAGGGCGCCGACGTCGTCCTGGACGGCACGGGCTGCACCGTCGACGGCTACGAGGGCGGCCACTGGATCGGCCTGTCCCTCCTGGACAGGGTGTCCACCGACTCCGACGCCTACCGCGACGAGATCTTCGGCCCCGTCCTGTGCGTGCTGCGCGCCGACACCTACGAGGAGGGTCTCGCGCTCATCAACGCCTCGCCGTTCGGCAACGGTACGGCGATCTTCACCCGCGACGGCGGCGCCGCCCGCCGCTTCCAACTGGAAGTCCAGGCGGGCATGGTCGGCGTCAACGTGCCGATCCCGGTACCGGTGGGCTACCACTCCTTCGGCGGCTGGAAGGACTCCCTCTTCGGCGACCTGCACGTCTACGGCAACGACGGTGTGCGGTTCTACACCCGCGGCAAGGTCGTCACGACCCGCTGGCCCGACCCCTCCGAGCCGCACGGCGGCGTCGACCTCGGCTTCCCGCGCAACCACTGACGGCCCGCGCCGGGGCACCAGGCGACCCGCCCCGCTCGCGCGCTGAGTTCCACGCCCGCGTGCGCGCGGGGGTGAGTGCTGCTCCCGGCACCCGCGGGGATGTTCCCCGTCCACGCACGCGCCCGCGCGCCCGCGCACGCGCCGGGGCGAGGGGCCCCCGGCGGCTGCTACCGAGGAGCGGCCCCTTCCCACCCGGGTGGGAAGGGGCCGCTCCTCGCGGCATCTCGCGGCATCTCGCGGCACCACGGCCGGCAGCCTGTTCGGGGAGCCCGCGCCCGTTCCACGTCCCCGTTCCGGGCCCCGCCCGTTCCCCGGGTGTCCCGCCCGTTTTCCGCGTACCGCGGCTGGAGTACGGCGGGGCCCTCCTGTACTACCCGAGGAGGTCAAGGAGTTCAGCCAGGAGGCAGCGGCAGCCGGTACGGAGGTCCGCTTATGGTTTCGGGCATGAGGATCCGACTCCCCGGCCGAGCCGTGCCGCCCCGGCGCCGAACGAGGCTGCTCGCGGCCGCCGCCGCCCTCGCCGTGCTCGCGGGCGCCGGTACCTGGACCGCCGCCGCCGCGGACGAGGAGCCCCCGGTGCACCGCGAGGACCAGGTGCTGGCCGTGCCGGGCGCGAGACTCGACACCTCGTACTTCACCTCCGGGGAGGGCCGTCGGCCCGCCGTGCTCATCGGGCACGGCTTCGGCAGCAGCAAGGACTCCGTGCGGCAGCACGCGGAGGCGCTGGCGAGGGACGGATACGCCGTCATGACCTGGTCGGCGCGCGGCTTCGGCGCATCCACCGGCACCATCGGGCTGAACGACCCCGGGCGCGAGGTCAGGGACGTCTCACGACTGATCGACTGGCTCGCCGCCCGGGCCGAGGTGGAACTGGATGCCGAGGGCGACCCGCGAGTGGGGATCACCGGCGCGTCCTACGGCGGCGCCGTCGCCCTGCTCGCGGCGGGCCACGACCGCCGGGTCGACGCCATCGCTCCGCAGATCACGTACTGGAACCTCGCCGACGCGCTGTTCCCGGACGGCGTCTTCAAGAAGCTCTGGGCGGGGCTGTTCTTCACGGCAGGCTCGGCCGGCGGGGCCGGGCTCGTCCCCGGCTCCGGTGAAGCACCGGCGGACGCTCCCTCCGGGGACGGCCCGGGCACCGGTGCCGACCCGGGCGCGGGCACCGGTTCCGGCGGCGGGGCCCCCACGGAAGCGGGTGCCACCGGCGGCACCCGCGATGCGGACGCCGCCGCGGCCGGGCAGCCCGCGCCGGCCTGCGGGCGCTTCGAGCCCGCCCTGTGCGCCATGTACGAGCGCGTCGCGGCCAGCGGCAGACCGGACGCCGAAGCCCGGGCCCTGCTGGAAGCCCGGGGCCCGTCCGCCGTCGCCGACCGGATCAAGGTCCCCGCACTCATCGTCCAGGGCCAGTCGGACTCGCTCTTCCCGCTCTCGCACGCCGACTCCATGGCCCGGGCGATCGCCGGCAACGGCGCACCCGTCGCGGTCGACTGGATCGCCGGCGGCCACGACGGCGGCGATCTGGAGACGGCACGGGTCCAGGAGCGTGTCTCGGCCTGGTTCGACCGGTATCTGAAGGGCGACAAGGCGGCTGATCCCGGTCCCGCGTTCCGGGTCAGCCGCACCGGAGGCGTCGACTCCACCGACGGGCGGGCAACCCTGCGCGGCGCCACGGCCGACGCGTACCCGGGCCTTGGAGCGGGACGCCGCGAGGTCGTACTGACCGGTGGGACGCAGCACTTCCGCAACCCGGCCGGAGCCGGACCACCGGGGATCTCCACCGTGCCCGGACTGGGCGGCGGGCTCTCCGGGCTCTCCTCGCTCGGTGTCGGCCTCTCGCTCGACTTCCCGGGGCAGCACGCCCGGTTCGACTCCGCGCCGCTCGACCGCCGCACCCGGATCACCGGATCGCCCACCGTCCGGGTGAAGGTCGCCTCGGACAGCGGGGAGGCGGTCCTCTTCGGCAAGGTGTACGACGTCGGCCCGGACGGCGGGCAGCAGGTGCTTCCCGCCCAGCTCGTCGCCCCCGTCCGGATCGAGGACGCGAGAGCCGGCCGTACCGTCGAACTGACCCTCCCCGCGGTGGACCACGAGGTCGAGGCGGGCCACCGCCTCCGGCTCGTGCTCGCGGCCACCGACCTCGCCCACGCCTCACCCGCCGCCCCGGCGGCCTACTCCGTCACCCCGGCCGGACCGCTGAGCGTGCCCACCGCACCCGGCGTCACCTCCCAGGCTGCCGGCCTGCCCTGGTGGGTGTGGGGCCTGCCCGCAGCGGGCGCGTCGGCCGCGGCGGCCCTGCTGCTGACCGCGCGCCGCCGGACCGCGGCGCCGGCACCCGATCCCGCGCTCGCCGACGTGCCGCTGGAGATCACCGGACTCAGCAAGCGGTACGCCGGATCGGCCGACCGGTACGCGGTGCGGGACCTGTCCTTCCGCGTCGAGAAGGGCCAGGTGCTGGGCCTCCTCGGCCCCAACGGCGCCGGCAAGACCACCACCCTGCGGATGCTGATGGGGCTGATCGCCCCCGACGACGGCGGGATCAGGGTCTTCGGACACGCCGTCAGGCCCGGAGCGCCGGTCCTCTCCCGGGTCGGCGCCTTCGTCGAGGGCGCCGGCTTCCTGCCGCACCTGTCCGGCAGGGAGAACCTCGAGCTGTACTGGCGCGCCACCGGCCGCCCCGCGGAGGACTCCCGTGCCGAGGAGGCGTTGGAGATCGCGGGCCTCGGGGACGCCCTCGCCCGCGCGGTCCGCACCTACTCGCAGGGCATGCGGCAGCGCCTCGCGATCGCCCAGGCCATGCTCGGGCTGCCGGATCTGCTCATCCTGGACGAGCCCACCAACGGACTGGACCCGCCGCAGATCCGCGAGATGCGGGAGGTGATGATCCGGTACGCGGCCGGGGGCCGGACCGTCATCGTCTCCAGCCACCTGCTCTCCGAGGTGGAGCAGACCTGCACGCACCTCGTGGTCATGGACCGCGGCCGGCTGGTACAGGCGGGACCCGTCGCCGACATCACAGGCGCGGGGGACACCCTGCTGGTGACGACGGCCGAAGAGCCGTCCGCACCGCTCGTGGAGAAGATCGCGGCCCTGCCGGGGGTGGGGTCGGCCGTCCGCACCGACGGCGGGGTGCTGGTCCGCCTCGACGGCGCGGGCGCGAGTTCCCTGGTCGCCGAACTCGTCCGGCTCGACGTACCGGTGACCGGAGTGGGACCGCACCGGCGCCTTGAGGACGCGTTCCTCACCCTGATCGGAGGAGCATCCGCATGACCACCACCCCTCTGCGTACCGGCCCCGGCACCGGCACCGGCACCGGCACCGGTCCGGGCGAGGTGACCGGGGCCGTGCCCGCCGCCCCCGGCTACCGCCCCCGGCGCACCCTGCCGCTGCGCGTCGAGGCGGTGCGCCAACTGAAGCGGCGGCGGACGCTCGTGATGGGCGCCGTCCTGGCGGCCCTGCCGTTCGTCCTGGTCGCGGCCTTCGCGATCGGCGGCTCACCGGACGAGCGCGGGGGCGGCGGCCGGCTCAACCTGATGGACACGGCGACCGCGTCGGGCGCCAACTTCGCGGCCACCTGCCTGTTCGTGTCGGCCGGATTCCTGCTGGTGGTGCCGGTGGCACTGTTCTGCGGCGACACGGTGGCGTCCGAGGCGAGCTGGTCCTCCCTGCGCTATCTGCTGGCGGCGCCGGTACCCAGGTCCCGGCTGCTGTGGTCGAAACTGGCGGTCGCGCTCGGCTTCAGCGCGGCGGCGATGCTCCTGCTGCCGCTGGTCGGACTGGCGGTGGGGACCGCGGCATACGGCTGGGGGCCCCTGCGGCTCCCGGCCGGCGGTTCGCTGGCGGCGACCGACACACTGCCCAGGCTGGCGCTGGTCGTCGCGTACATCTTCGTTTCCCAACTCGTCACCGCCGGGCTCGCTTTCTGGCTGTCGACCAAGACCGACGCGCCACTGGGGGCGGTCGGCGGCGCGGTCGGGCTGACCATCGTCGGCAACGTCCTGGACGCCGTGACGGCCCTGGGCTCGTGGCGCGAGTTCCTGCCGGCGCACTGGCAGTTCGCCTGGGCGGACGCTCTCCAGCCGCAGCTCGAATGGGGCGGGATGCTGAAGGGCACGGCGGTGTCCGTGACCTTCGCCCTGGTGCTGGTCGCCCTGGCCTTCCGCGGATTCGCCCGCAAGGACATCGTGTCCTGACCGGCTGCGGCCGCCGCCGTCCGGGGGAGGCACCCGCCGGGGCGGCTCACCGCTCGGGCAGCTGCTCCCCGCACCGGCCGCAGTAGCGGGCGTCGGACTCCCCGGCCAGACGCCCGCACTCCGCGCAGACCCGGCCCAGCAGACAGGCGGCCTCGCCACCCGCGGACGTGCCCGCGACGCCCTTGATGGCGAGTCCGGGGCGCCGGCGGTGGACGCTCAGCTGCACCAGGCCCCGGGACCCGGCACGCAGCGCCCGCCGGGTCCCGCGCGGCAGCCAGACCACAGAGCCCGCGACCACGTTCTGCGGCCGGTCGTCGAGTTCGAGTACCCCGTCGCCCGCGGCCACATACAGCAGCACGTCCAGCTCGGGTTCCACATGCCCGGCGATCCGGCCACCGGCGGGCAGGCGCACCACGTTCGCGTCGAGCTGGCGGGATTCCTCCGCAAGCCGCCACAGTGCGCCGGCCCGGTCCGGGGGCACATCGGTGGTCAACTCGTCCAGCAGTGCGAGTACGCCCGGCCGGGGAGTGGGCGCCATATGCCGTTCCTCCTGCGCTCGTGTCCCCATGGATCCCAGCGGACCCCAAAGGCCCGCATGATAACCCGTGTTGTCCACCCGGCCGAGTCGTACAGGCCAGGCCGGTGCCCGGTCGGGGTGTGCTCGCGGGCGGCGCTTTTCGGCCGTACTGGGCCGGGTGGGTGAGCCGCCCCGCCGTGGCCGTGCCGTGGTGACGGCGGCGTGCGGAGGAATGCACATACGGTCATCTCATGCTCTTTACCGTGCGCGCTTCACCCCTTACTCCGCGTAACACGTCACGCCGCACCCCGCGCGGCACTCCACGCCGCAGCCCACGCCCCTCGCGGCACCACGGTCAGCGCCCCCGCCGGGGCCCCGCCGCCCGGCGCGACTCCACGCCGGTACCCGACGGTGCGGCGGGCCCCGGCACGGGAGTCGCGTCCGACCGCCGAGCCGGAGCGGACACTCGAGCCGTAGCCGTAGCCGTAGCCGTAGCCGTAGCCGTAGCCGTAGCCGTAGCCGTAGCCGTAGCCGGAGCAGGAGCCCGCGCCACGACCCGGAACTCCCCCGCCGCGACCGGAGAGCCCACCGCACACCCCGTGAGGCCCCGGGCAAGCCCGGCTCCCGCCCCGCCCCCGCCCCCGTACGCCGACCCGGCCGACCCCGACGCCGAGACCCTTCCGAGGAGCCCCCGTGTCCCGTCCCCTCCACTCCCGAGGAGTGCGGCGCATCACCGTGGACGCCGCCGGTCTGCCACTGTCCGCCCTGCTGGCCGTTCCGGCGGGTACGCCGCGCGCCACGGTCGTCGCCCTGCACGGCGGAGGCATGAACGCCGGCTACTTCGACGGCCAGGCGGACCCCGGCCTGTCGCTGCTCACCCTCGGCGCCCGCCTCGGATACACCGTCCTCGCCCTGGACCGCCCCGGCTACGGCGCCTCCGCCGAACAGCTGCCCGAGGGCCAGACGCTCGCCGAGCAGGCCGCGTCACTGAGCGCCGCACTCCACGGCTTCAGCGCCGTTCACCCGTACGGAGCAGGTCTGTTGCTCCTGGCCCACTCCTACGGCGGCAAGCTCGCGCTCACCGCGGCAGCGCGGTCCGTCCATGACCGGCTGCTCGGGCTGGACATCTCCGGCTGCGGCCACCGGTACGCCGTCACCCCGGAGGAACTGCCCGACGAGGGCGCCCACGGAAGCCGCCGTCTGAACTGGGGGCCGCTCGGCCTGTACCCGCCGGAGACCTTCACCACCGCCGCCTCCGTCGTGGCCGCCATGCCCGTGCGGGAGCGCGCCGAAGCGGCCCGCTGGCCCGAGGAGTTCCCCGCCGTCGCCGCGGACGTCCGTGTCCCCGTCCGCCTCACCTTCGCCGAGTTCGAGGCCTGGTGGCGGCACGACGAGGAGGCCGTCGCCGAGCTGACGGCGCAGCTCGCCGCGCCGCGGACCGTCGTGGACCGGTTGCCGGGCGCCGGCCACAACATCAGCCTCGGCTGGGCGGCACGCGCCTACCACCTGCGGGCCTTCGGCTTCCTGGAGGAGTGCCTGCGGTCCCCCGGCGGGGGGCCGGACGCGTCCGGCCCCCCGCCCGGGCCGCGCGCGGCGGCGGTCTGATCCGTGGCGGGCCCGTTCCGCTCACTGGCGGTACGCAACTTCCGGCTCTTCGCCGCCGGTCAGGTCGTCTCCGTGGCCGGTACCTGGATGATGATCGTCGCCCAGGACTGGCTGGTGCTCGGACTGACCGGCGACTCGGCCCGCGCGCTCGGGATCGTGACGGCCCTTCAGTTCTCCCCGCTGCTCCTGCTCACCCTCTTCGGCGGCCGCCTGGCGGACCGCCACGACAAGCGGCTCCTGCTGACGGTGGCCAACGCGGTCTCGGCGGTCCTCGCCCTGCTGCTGGCCGGCCTCGTGCTGAGCGGGGCGGTGCGCCTGTGGCACATCGGGCTCTTCGCGCTGGGCCTCGGTGTCGTCAACGCGGTCGAGGTGCCCGCCCGGGTGTCGTTCGTCAGCGAGATGGTCGGCGCGGAACTGCTGCCGAACGCCTCCGCGCTGAGCGCCGCGTACTTCAGCACCGCCCGTGTCGCCGGACCGGCCCTGGCCGGGCTGCTGATCGCCGCCGTGGGGACGGGCTGGGTGATGCTGCTGAACGCGGCGAGCTATCTGGCGACGGTGGTGGCGCTGCGCATGATGCGCCCGGGGGAGCTGTACCGCGGCGCCCCCGAGAGCCGGGCGCGGATCGTCGACGGGCTCCGCCACGTCCTGGCCCGCTCGGACCTGGTGCTGCCGCTGGCGCTGCTCGCCGTCGTCGGGCTGTGCGGGCTGAACTTCCAGCTGACCCTGCCGCTGCTGGCGAAGACGGTCTTCGATGCTGACGCGCACGCGTTCGGGCTGCTGACCGCGGCGTTCGCCGCCGGCTCCCTCGGGGCCGCCCTCGTCACCACCGCGCGCAGCGGCCGCCCGTCCGGCCGGACGGTGGCCGTCTCCGCGCTGCTGTTCGGGGTGCTGGAGACGGTGGCCGGTTGTTCGCCCGGCTTCGCGGCCGCCATGGTGCTGCTCGCGCTCACCGGGTTCGCCTCGATCTACTTCGTACAGGCGGCGAACCACCGCATCCAGCTGGGCAGCGACCCCCGCTACCGCGGCCGCGTGATGGCGCTCTACGCCCTGATCCTCCAGGGGTCCACGCCGCTGGGCGCGCTGGGCACCGGCTGGCTCGCCGGGCGCTTCGGCGCCCGCTCCGGGCTCGTCGTGGGCGGGCTGGTGTCGCTGGCGGCCGGGTGCGCGGCGCTGCTGGCCGAGCGGGCCCCGGCGCGGGACGCCGACGGGGACGCCGACCGGGACGGAACCGGAGCGGCGGATACCGCACCCCGCCAGCCCCCGGCGCAGGAGGCACCGGAGCCGTCGCGGCATCCCGAGCCCCCGGACGGGCCGGATCTCAGGGAACGGGACCGGACGGCCTGATGGGTCCGCCGGGCGAGGGCGCCGCCGGGCGAGGGCGGGAACCGGTCCGAGAACCGCCGGGCTCAGCGGACGGATCCCCGTACGTCTCCCGTGCGGAAGGGTCCGCACGGCCTCCTGGGACTCTCCTCTTGGGGTTACTCGACGGCCGGCGACCGGTCGTCCGGCTCGTCGTAGGGCGGGATGCGAGCGGCCCTGCTCTCCGCGATCTTCAGCAGGTCCGTCACCGCCTCGCACAGGCGGCGGGTGATGAACAGGAGCTCTTGAGGCGTGGGATCCACATGGTCCACGACCATCGAGAGAGCCAGGTCACGCAGGACGGCGGCCGTCTCGATCTGCTCGGCCTCCACCCTGTCGGCGAGACGCGAGAGCATCGTGGACGTTCCGTCCGTGACGAGATGCGCAGGGTTGCCCTCCGGGCCAGGCCAGGGAAGCAGCCGGATCCGCCGGATCCCGCTCATGCCGTCGCTCCGTGGAAGTCGACGCCGGATGCGAAGTCCCGGCCGAGAGCCGCCGGCACGGTGGCACGTCGGCGGTCCCTCCGCCCTCGCCGCTCCTGCTCCTGCTCCTGCTCCCATGCGATGAGGTACGGACGGATCAATGCCCCGTCTTCCCCGCGCAGGATCTGTGCGCGCAGGGCGGTGAGGGGAGGCCAGTGAGCGGGACGTTCCACACCCAGCGGTCGGCGAGTGATGAACAGGCGCCGGGCCGGTGCGTCCGCCGTGCCGCGGTTGGGCGGAGCGTGAGTACCCCTCGGCGCGGTCTGTGCCCGGCGCCTGCCGGTCGATGGCATGAGCCATGAGAGGAGTAGGGCCAGTAGAGTTCGCACGTCTGCACTCTCCTTGTTGCTGTGCGGGCCATGCCCCGGGGCCGCTTGCATCGGTCGCCGGGGTCCTTTCGTTGCTGCTGGGCGTGCTGCGGTGCTCACCCCTAGCCTACGCGTTATCGCGTCACCGCACTAGCGCGAAACCGCGATAGCTCATTGTTGCGATAGCGCGGAGTCTGGGGTCATGAACCTTGATCGCTCCGTGCCGGTCTGGCCGCAGGTTGCGGACGACCTTCGCCGCCGACTCGACGCGGGGGAGTGGAGGCCAGGCGACCGCTTCCCCGGCACCGTGGACATCGCCGCTCAGTACGACATCAGCCAGTCCACTGCGCAGAAGGCTGTAGCCGCCATCCGCTCCGAGGGCAGGTTGAGGACCGTCCTGGGGCAGGGCTCGTTCGTCTGCGAGAGCTGAGCCCCACCGCCTGTTCCACGGGGCCCGATGTGGCCTCGGCGGCCCGGGGCTCGCCAGGTGGGCACCTCGGTGGCTGCCGGGTTGCCTCTGACGAGCGCCGGACCGGACGGCCGGTTGACCTGATCCGCCGCAACCGCGTCACCGGTGAACTGGCCTACTGCGGCTGCTGGCCCCGGTGCCGCTGGCCACGCTGGTGCGCGTCGCCGGGTCGAGATGGCGGGTGGAGGAGACTTTCCAGGCAGGAAAGGGCCTGGCCGGACTGGATGAACACCAAGTCCGCCGCTTCACCTCGTGGTCCCGCTGGGTCACCCTGGTCATGCTCGCTCACGCCTTCCTCGCTGTCGTCGGTGCTGACGAACACGCCCGCCATTCCGGCCCCGGACGCACTGACCCCGCTCACCTGTAACGAGATCCGGCGACTGTTCACCACGCTCGTCGTCCCGCCCGTGAACGGTGTGGTGGCCCACCGGCCCCGCTGCTCCGCCCATCCCCGGGGCGGCTCCTCGTCGGCGGCGTCATCACCTGGAGCCGGTGACCTCCGCACCGTAGGGGCTGGGGCGCGCAGCCACGCCGCTCCGCGCGCACATCTGGAGAAGTGCGAGATACGTGGGCCGGGCTCATGCGTCGCTACCGGCGGACGCCGACCGGCGTACCCGGTATTGCTCGGACGCCGCAAAGCCGCCGAACGCGCCCGCAAAGCAGCCGGAACGGTCCCCAAGCGCTGCCCCGTGCCTGCCGATACCTGACGGGTACGGGCTCTCCTTATGTCTGGAAAGATGCTAATCACCCCTATTGGGGCGATTTCCTGTTCTCGCAAATCTTGCCCCTGGTGATCTCTCACGCATCAGGGAAGGCTGTAACGGGAACACCCCCGACGATAGGAGGCGCGATGAAGCTTTGGATGATCTCGAAAGAGTGTGACAAGAAGGACTGCCCGACCCTCTACGCCACGGACAGGGGGACGCTTCTGATTCAGGGTGACCGGCCGGAAGACCACGGGCTGACCCTGCCCGCGCATGAAGGGGTCGTTGAGATTCCCGTGTCTCTGATCAAGAAGGCTGTTGCTGATGGGCTCATCTAGGTCCCTGTCGGATCTCTTCGACTCGTTCGAGCGCGAAGCGTTCCGACTCGAAACGCTGGACGACTACAGCAAGTCGGGCAGCGTCGAAGCTTACAAGGCATTCCTGGCCGGGGAGGGTAAGCCGGAAGACTATAATTCCGATTGGGTGTCTGAGGTTCACGGATATGTCAACGAGGGGAAACGTATTTACCGCGTCCACGTCCTCTCTCGTCCGCTGACTCCGTATCTGCGCTTCGAATTGGGGTGGGGCTACCGGACAAACATGCTCGGGGGTGAAGAGTTCTTCATTCTCGACATCACGGAACAGCCTAACCCGCTGCAAGGTGTAGACGACTTCTGGCTGTTCGATGAATCTGCCGTTGGCATACTGAGCTACGACAGCGCGGGGAAGTTCCTCGGAGCCGAAGTGCTTCCCGACGAACGAGCGGCAGCCTTCATTGCGCACAGGGACAAGGCTCTCAGTTGCGCACAGCCGTTCGCGGAATGGTGGGGCAAGTACGGCGGTGAATAATGGAGAGCTGGGTGCAGCGCTCCGGGCACTTCGGAAGGCTTCTGAAAGAGAGGCCAAAGCGGTTGCCCGGAGTGCTGTCATGTCTGTAAGCAAGCTCAGCAAGATAGAAACCGGGAAGCTTTCACCATCTGCCGCTGACGTTGAACGCATTCTGACGGCAATTGGTGTCTCGGATGAAGTGAAGGTGGAATACCTTGAGCAGGCGCGGGCTGAGGTCACAGAGGCTACAGCATGGCGTCTCATTCAACGGATGGGGCTGCACAGGGCGCAAGAGCAGGTGAGAGCCCTTGAGGCGCAGATGACCCGGCTAAAGGTATTCCAACCCGCTCTTATTCCGGGACTTCTGCAAACTCCTGAGTACATCCATGCCATTCTGTCGCGCCATGGCCTCACAGAGGATGTCCTCAACAAGATCACTCGTTCTCGGCTAGAGCGTCAGCGCGTGCTGTACGACGTGAACAAGGACCAACAGTTCGTCATAACTGAGGGCGTCTTTCGGTGGCGCATTGTTTCACCCGGCAGGATGGCAGAACAGGTTGACCGACTTATCTCGTTGTCGCGACTGTCTAATGTTGACGTGGCCGTTGTTCCCTTCTCGGCTCAACAGGGAGATATTGCGAATCATGCGTTCGTGATGCGGGACGAACGAACGGTCACGGTGGAGGCCGTTCGCGCTGAGATTGTGGTGACGGACCCGAGGGACGTTGCCGAGTATGTAGAGAAGTTCGAACGGTTCTCCGCTGTGGCACTGCATGGGGACGACATGCGGGCCATGCTCGAGGAACTACGCAACGAGCTTGTGAGGGAACAGGAAAACGGCTAGTTGTGCTTGCCTGCCTCCCATAGGGTGAAGTCACCCACTGTCGAAGTCAAGGCAGGCCCCTCTATGTCGTTTTGTCGCTGCGGAACTTTTACAAGTGCCCCCGTGTTGGTAGCTATGCTCGAAGAGAGTTCGGTCCGGCCGGCAGTGTTTATGTCTGCCAGGAATGCGCCCGTATTCTGGCCTCATGGGTGTTCGCTCCCAAGTGGCTCAAGGATTTGGTATGCGGGGAGGGGTGTGCAGCATGACCGCCGAAACATCCGAACCCTCCGCTCGCAAGACATCAGCAAGCTGCAATCCGCGCACACCATGCACAGGCAGGAATGCCGGGCGTGCACCCCCGGCCAGTCGTGCGAAATGGCTAAGCGGCTGGAGGAGGCGCGCGATGCTGCGGGAGTGACCTCATGAGCGGCACGCAGTGCGCCGAGTGCGCCTGGTTGGAGCGCGAGAAGGAGGAGGCGCGCCGGAACCACAACATGAGCCGAGTCACTGACTGCAACGTGTTGTTGAAGCCGCATCCGAACCACGCGACAGCAAAGGGGCGGGCAGCATGACGCGCGCTGTCTACCGGTTCCGAGGGTTCAAGATCGGCCCTGATCTCCGGCCGGAAGCCGAACCGATCACGTCAGAGATGCGGTGCACGACGTGCGGAGAGTCCAGCGGGAAGGCCGAGGAGTTCGAGGGCGGCACGGCGTGGGCGGTCAAGCATCTCAAGGCCCACCCTGACCACCTGGAGTACCGGGAGCACATCACGCGCCCGTACCGATTCGAGCCGGGATCGTGGCAGTGAAGGACCAGAGGACCGTTGAGCGGGAGCTTCTGAACCCGCCTGCCCACCGGACCGGGGGCACGGTCGGAGATGACGTGATGACCGTGCACAAGGTCCGCGACGGCAAGCCCCTGTGTGGCGCTGTCGGCAGCGTGGACGTGTGGCAGCGGCGCGTGACGTGTTCCGCCTGCCTGGCAAGCGAATGGCCCCCTGATTCCCGCCCCGGTGGATGACTGCTACGGCCTGCCGGGGCGGGTGCACGACGGCGCGGGGACCGTTTCCCCGTACTGCGACGAAGGGATCACTACCATGACCGCAGTCCCCGAGTTCGAGTTCGTCAAGACCGCCGCGTGTCGTGACGCGAGGGTGGACAACTGCCCCGAGGTGGCGACCAACGTCCCCGGTACCGTCGCGTTGCGCGACAGCAAGCAGCCGGACACCGTGGTCACCATGACGGCCGCCGAGTGGGGCACCCTCACCGACGCCGTGAAGGCCGGTGAGTACGACCTGAGCGCCTGAGAGTAGGTCCCATGCCGAAGTGCCCCCGCTGTGACGCGGAGTGCCCCACAGACCCCGAGAACGGGTTGCCGTGGTGCGCGTGGTGCGGGGAGTTCTTCGGGCTCTCGCTGCCCGCCTGCCGCGGCTTGTGGTGGTGGCGCAACGCTGCCACCCGCAGGCCGGTCCGGCGGCCGCGCGAGCACTGAGCGGGACCACCCGCAATCCGCCCCGTCCGTGCGCTGCCCCTGTGGCGTGCGGGCGGGGCTCTGTCATGCCCGCTGACGTGCCGCTACGCGCGAACCGCTAGTTGGAAGCGTTCGGGTCCAGCATCGGGATGCACGCGAACGAACGCTGTCGGCACCGAGGCACCGAGGCACCGAGGCGCCGGTGCCTCGGGGCCGGCGCGGGGCAGGGCGGACGCGGCCCTACCGGTCGCGCGGGACCTCGGGTCGGGTGACGGCCACGATGGTGACGATTTCGTCCAGGCCCCTGAAGCCGTCGGGGTCGGTGGTGAAGAGGGGAAGCTGCTCGGCGGCCGCGGTGGCGGCGATCATCAGGTCGGCCATGCGTCGACGGGGCTTGCGTCCTGCGGAGACAACGGCGGCGCAGATTCTGCCGTAGAGGCGGGCGGCCTCCACGTCGAAGGGGATGGGGTCGAATTCGTTCTCCGCGCGCTGCAGGACGTCCATACGGCGGGCCCGCTCGGCGTGTTCGTCGTAGTCGCTCTGCTCGCCGGTGCCGCGCACCTGGTGGGGCCCGGCCGAGAGTTCCGCGAGGGTGACGGCGCTGATGGCCATCTCGGCGGGCAGTTCGTCGGCGTCGATCCACTTGCGAAGGATCATGATGTTGGTATCGAGCAATCCCTGCCGGTGCTCAACGGGCATACGGGTCGTCCAACTCCTGCTCGACGGCGGCGTCCTGGTCGTCGCGGAAGGCGTCCGGTGAGATGTCGGGGGCGGTGCGTGACATGGCCGCGAACTCGGCACGGGGGACGAAGCGGCGACGGTGGCGGAGCGGGATCAGCTCTCCGACACGGTGCCCGTCGCGGGTGACGGTGAACGCCTGTCCTCCCTGGACGGCGTCCATGATCTCCTTGGAGCGGGTGCGCAGATCGCGCTGAGTGATCTCGGGCTGCGCTGCCATGCGGCCCATGATAGCGGCGGTGTGCTACTCGGTGCTACATCGTGCTTCGGGTGTGGATTCGCTGGCGAGAGGCGTTGTCGCCACGCCGCAGGGTCTGTCTGTGCCCACGATCTTGGGCAGGCGAAGGCGCCTGCCCGTAAAGCGGTGTGAATCCGGGCATGAAAGAGCCCCTCACGCGTTTTCGCAGGTGAGGGGCTGTATGCGCCCCCGGCAGGACTCGAACCTGCGGCCAAGCGCTTAGAAGGCGCCTGCTCTATCCACTGAGCTACGGGGGCCGGATGTGGCCTCGGTGGCCTGGAGCCCCGGGTCGGCCGTGACCGCCGGGACAAGGATAGGGCTCCGATCGCCCTGCCCCGGATGCTTCACCAGCGTGGCATCATGTGGAGGTTCAGTGAAGCGAACCGATAATCGCAGGCAGATGCGATTCTCGCAGCGCTTTTTTCGCCCCACGGCTCGGGTGTTGTGCACTCGTTATGCCTGCGCCCCACTCGTCCCGTCTGTCCCGTTGTCCTGATCGGCGCGCAGGGGGGCTCATACGCTTCAAAAAACCTCCAAAATTGGGCATTCTTCGCATGTGGTGACCATGGAAGTACGGCCTCAGCTCATCGACGCACTCTCCGCCCTGCGCGACCGAGTCGCAGCCGTGCGTCTTCCCCTCCCGATTCCCGGTGCACCGCGTGCACGGCGGACGAGGGCCGAGTTGCTCTCGCAGCTCGACGACTATCTGGTGCCCCGGCTGAGGGACCCCGACGCGCCGCTGCTCGCGGTCGTCGGCGGATCGACCGGAGCCGGCAAGTCCACTCTGGTCAACTCGCTCGTCGGCCGCCGGGTGACCGAGGCCGGAGTGCTGCGGCCGACCACGCGCACGCCCGTGCTCGTATGCCACCCCGAGGATCGCCACTGGTTCGCCGACACACGCGTACTGCCGCACTTCACCCGCGTATGGCTGCCGCAGCAGGACGAGACGGAGCAGCCGCACGGAGCCGCGCTGGACCGGACGAAGGCCAAGGCCAGGCCCGAGGAGCGGGCGCTGCGGATCGAGACCGCGGCTGCCCTGCCGCCCGGACTTGCCCTGCTCGACGCGCCCGACATCGACTCCCTCGTCGTCGAGAACCGGATCATGGCCGCCGAGCTGATCTGCGCAGCGGACGTATGGATCATGGTCACCACGGCCTCCCGCTACGCGGACGCGGTGCCCTGGCATCTCCTCCGTACGGCGAAGGAGTACGACGCCATGCTGGTCACGGTGCTCGACCGGGTGCCGCACCAGGTGATCAACGAGGTGTCCCGGCAGTACGCGGCCCTGCTGACCAAGGCCGGGCTCGGACACGTGCCGCGCTTCACGATCCCCGAGCTGCCCGAGTCCGCCGGTGGCGGCCGGGGACTGCTCCCGGACACCGCCGTCGCCGCGCTCCGCGGCTGGCTGGCGCACTGCGCCCTGGACCCCGCCGTGCGCCAGCAGACGGTCGTGCGCACCGCCGCGGGGGTCGTCGACTCGCTCAACGCCCGGATGCCGGAACTCGCGGGCGCCGTGGCCGCACAGTACGCCGCCGCCGTGCGCCTCTCCGCAGCGGTCGAGGAGGCCTACGGCGCGGAGACCGAGCGGGTGCGCGAACAGGTGCGGCGCGGCGCCGTCCTCGCGGGCGACGCGCGCACCCGATGGCGGGGCTACCCGCGCGACAGTTCCGCCGGGGAACTCCTCGACGCGCTCGCCGAGGGCCTGACCGCCCTGTTGCAGTGCGCCGTCGCCGCCGCGGACGAGCGGCTACGGGAGGCGTGGCGACGCGAGCCCGCCGGACCCGCCCTCGCCCGGCACTCGCGCGCCGACCGGGAGACGCCGGAGCGCATCGGCATGGCCGTCCGGCGCTGGCGGCGTGTCGTCGAGGAAATCGCCGAGGAGGAAGTCCGCGGTCTGGAACGCCCCTCGGCGCCCGATCCGGAAGCGGTCGCCGCGCTGCTCGCCACCGCCCTGCTCGGCGGCCGGCGGGCCAGGGCCGCCGGGGAGCTGCTGGCGGAGCGGATGGGCGCCCAGGGTGCTCTCAGGCTGCGCGACAGGGGCGGGGAGCTGGTGACCACGTATATCGAGCGTGTGGTGAACGAGGAGCGTGACCGGCGTCTCGCGCCGCTCGACTCCCTCGAACTGTGCCCGGAGCCGCAGGCCGAGCTGATCGCCGCGCTGTCCGTAATGCAGAAGGAGAGGTGACCGCGGTGACGGCAGTCACTGGGGAGACCGAGGGATGTAGTCCGGGGTCCGGCGCCGGGCAGGCGTCCGGGGACGCGTCCGGGGTGGAGAGCGGCACGGGTGCACGGGACCGTACGGGGCCCGACCACGCGGTCGACTCCCCGGCCGGCACCCCGGCCGGCACCGGAGGCGATTCCGAAGGCGACTGCGCGGCCGGGGCCTCGGCATCCGGCGGCCGCGTCGACGGGGAGGGCTGCCCCGATGGCCGTCCCGATGGCGGGCATGCCGAATCCGGGAGCGGTGAGCGGGCGCGGGCCACAGGGGAGGAAGGCCCTGAAGACCGCGAAGACCGCGAAGACTATGGAAGCCGTGAAAACCGTGAAGACTGCGCAAGCCCGGAAGGCCCGGAAGGCCGGGAAGGCTGGGAAGGCCGGGAAGGGGCGGACGGGGCGGACAGCGTGACGGATCCGCAGTCGCGGACCGCGGGGAAGAACGCCACCACGGGGAGGAAGGCCGGCGACGGGGGCGGCGACGGCGACGGCCACGGCAAGCAGAGCGGAGAGAAGCGCGGCGGTCCCGGGTGCGGTCATGTCGGGGACGGCGATCGCGAGGGCCGTTCCGGGGAGGGCGACGAGGGCCGGTGGGACGACGGACTCATCGCACGCCGTGCCGTCGAACCGTCGGAGCTCGCCGGGGACGACGACGGCTCTCCGCCCGGGGACGAGCGGCACGCGTCCGTCGGCGGCCCCTACACAGCCCCGCTGCGCGGCAGACTGGACGCGCTCCGCGAACTCGTCGGGCTCTCCCGCACCCGGCTTGAGGACAGGGCCCTGGCCGAGGCGGGCCGGGTGCTCGACGAGGCGGCAGCCCGGCAGCAGCTGTCGGCGCGGCACACCGTCGTCGCCATCGCGGGCGCCACCGGGAGCGGCAAGTCGACGCTCTTCAACGCCCTGGCCGGAGTGCCGATTTCGGAAACCGGGCTGCGCCGTCCGACCACATCGGCCCCGATCTCCCTGAGCTGGTCCGAAGGGGCCGCCGGGCTGCTCGACCGGCTCGCCATCCCGCCACGGCTGCGCCGCAGGCCCCTCGCGGGCGGGAGCGGTGACGAGGCGCTCCAGGGCCTGGTCCTGGTGGATCTGCCCGACCACGACTCCGCGATGAAGGTGCACCGCGAACAGGTGGACCGGGTCCTGAAGCTCGTCGACGCGGTCATCTGGGTCGTCGACCCCGAGAAGTACGCGGACGCGGCACTCCACGAGCGCTATCTGCGCCCCCTCGCGGGGCACGCCGAGATCACCTTCGTCGTCCTCAACCAGATCGACCGGCTGCCGGGCGACGCCGCCGACCAGGTGCTCGACGACCTGCGCAGGCTGCTCGACGAGGACGGGATGGCGGTCGGCGAGCACGGCGAGCCCGGCGCCACCGTCCTCGCGCTGTCGGCCCTCACCGGGGAGGGGGTCGGCGAGCTGCGCGAACTGCTCGGACGGCTCGTCCAGGAGAAGACCGCCGCCGCCCGCCGGGTCTCCGCCGACATCGACGCGGCAGCGGACCGGCTGAAGCCGATGTACGTGGCCAATGGGCGTCCCGGGCTCAGCGAGCGCGCCCGGGACGACTTCACGGCCCGGCTGGCGAACGCCGTCGGCGCCACCGCCGTCGGCGAGGAGGCCGAACGGCGGTGGCGCAGGAACGCCGGGCGGGCCTGCGGGACCCCCTGGCTGCGGTTGTGGCGCTGGTACGGGCGCGTGCGCATGCCCGGCGGAAGTCTCCCGCAGCCCGAGCAGCCGGCGGAGGAGGAGCTCACGGCCCGTCAGCGGGTCGAGCAGGCGGTACGGACGGTGGCCGACGACGCGGCCCACGGACTGCCTGCTCCCTGGGCGCAGGCGGTGCGCGAGGCGGCGGTGCGCGGCGCGGACGGCCTTCCCGCGGAGCTCGACGACCTGGCGGCCGAGCTGGGCACGCCCAGCGGCCGTCTGCCCCGGCCGGCGTGGTGGCCGGCCGCTGTGCTGGTGCAGGCGGGCATGACCCTGCTCCAGATCTTCGGCGGGCTGTGGCTGGTAGGGCAGATCATCGGGGTTCTCGAACCGGGGCTCCTCCCGCCGGTACTGGTGATGCTTGCCGGGATCATCGGCGGGCCGCTGGTGGAGTGGGCGTGCGCGGCGGCCGCCAGGGGGCCGGCGCGACGCTACGGACAGGACGCGGAGCGGCGCCTGCGGGATGCTGCGGCGGCGTGCGGCCGGGCGAAGGTACTGGACCCGGTCGCGGCGGAGCTGTTGCGCTACCGGGAGGTGCGGGAACAGTACGGGGCGGTGTCCTTCAGGCGCTGAGCCGCGAAGCGGAGGCCTGAAACCCGGGCGTGGAACCGGCGCGTGGAACCGGCCGGTTCCGCCCGCCGGCGTCGGCGCTGGCGCCAACGCTGGCGCCAACGCCGTTACTGGTACTGGTACTGGTACCGGTGCGGGGGTGCCTGTTGTGTGGATCGGCGGCTCTGCCGGTGGCGAGGCGGCGCACCGGAGGGCCGGGAAGGGCCGGGAAGGGCCGGGAAGATTCTGGCAGGTCCCGGAGCGTCGAGAGTTGCGTCCGAAGGGCCGTCGCGGTGGTCGGCCGGGCAGCCCGTGAAGGTCCCTTTCGGGCCGGTGGGGAGAGGGGCCGGGACGTGCTGAGCGCACCCCGTCACCCGTGAGTGCGGCGCAGTTTTCCACAGTCCTGCCCTTGTCCACAGGCGGCAGCCGGAATTCGCCCGGCGGCCCAGTATGGACACGTCGGCGCGACGGCGCGCGGACACACACCCGATACGGGATATGAGACAGGGGGAACGTCATGACCGACGTGATGGTGACGCTGACGGGGAATGTCGCGACGGCTGTGGAGTACCGCGATTCGGCGACCGGGGGCAGGGCGCGCTTCCGCTTCGCCGTCCCCTCCCGGAGGTGGGACCGTCAGCGGGACGGCTGGACCGACGGGCCCACCAGCTTCTACACGGTGTGGGCCTGGCGGGCGCTGGGCGCGAACCTCGCGGCTTCGGTCGCGGTGGGTGAACCGCTCGTTGTGCACGGCCGCCTGAGGGTCCGCGAGGAGGAGTGGGAAGGCAAGCCCAGGACGTCGGTCGACATCGATGCGGTGGCGGCCGGGCACGACCTGGCGCGCGGGACGTCGGCGTTCCGTCGTGTGACGCGAACGGAGGCGAGGCTGACGGGTCGGCAGGCCGCGGCCACCTCCCCGGCGTCCCCGCCACCCTCCGTGACCGCTGCGGTCCCACCCGCCCCGGCTGCCGTGGACCTGCCCGCACGGACGCCCCCGCCTCCGACACCGCCTCCGACATCGACCCCGCCTCCGACACCTCCGGCGGCACCCGCGCCGCCGACGGTTTCCGCCGAAGTCCCGGCTCTCTCCGCTCCTTCGGCGCCTGCGCTCACTGCGGTCTCTGCGGTTACTGCGGTTACTGCGCAAACCGCCGGAGTCGATCCGTTCCGGCCCGGTCGATCGGACTCGGCCGGACCCGCCCCGGACCGGTCGCGTGCCGCCTCGGGGCGGACGCAGGGGCGCGGGCGACCTGCCGGTACCGCCGGCCGGGAGTCCGTTCCGGCTCCAAGACACAAGATGTCCCTGATTGGGGCGGATGTCCGCATCACGGAGCCTGGCGGTGTTCGATGCCTGCCCTGAACCACGGCCATGGGGACTTGTCGACAGTTGGCGGGGTGTGCCGACGGTGATAACGATTCCGATTCGGAATGGTTGTCTGACGGTATGACGGGGGAACGGGACGCGCCGGATCCTTAGGATTCCTCAATACTCACGGGGCACTTGAGTCTGCCGGCGAGGCACGTCCCCCACACACCCCACGCCAAAGGGCCTCGCCCGAAGGGGAATTCTGTGTTGACTGCGCTCTCTGTACGTCGGCGGGGCGCCGCCCGGCTCGCCGTGACGGCCGTGGTGTCCGGCTTGTTCGCGGCCGGTGCCATAGCCTCCGCGGGGTCCGCGGCCGCCGAGGACATCCCTCAGCACCAGGGCGGTGCGACCGCGACACTGGACGGCCTGACCACCTTCGACCGCGCCGTCCTGCACGACGGCGGACAGCGGCACGAACTGCCCGCTGGTCTGTTCGAGATGACCGTCGACGGCGGCGGCAGACTCAAGACGTACTGCGTCGACATGCACAACCCCACGCAGCCGCAGGCCAGATACCTGGAGACGCCCTGGGAGCAGACCTCGCTCGGCCGCAACAGCGATGCGGGGAAGATCCAGTGGATCCTGCAGCACTCGTATCCACAGGTCGACGACCTGGTGGCGCTTGCCGAGCGGGCCGGTACCGGTCCGCTCACCGAGCGGACCGCGGCGGCCGGCACCCAGGTCGCGATCTGGCGGTACTCGGACGATGCCGGGGTCGAGGCGCTCGATCCCGCGGCAGAGCAACTGGCCGACTGGCTCGAGAGCAAGGCCGAACGCATCGACGAGCCCCGCGCCTCGCTGAGCCTCGAACCGAACGCGGTCTCGGGGAAGGCGGGCGGGCGGCTCGGGCCGATAACGGTCCGTACCGACGCGGACAGTGTGACGGTGACACCGCCCGTGGACTCCGCGGCCAGTGGCGTCATCGTGACCGACCAGGCGGGCAGTCCCCTCACCACCGCGGTCGACGGCAGCAGGCTGTACTTCGACGTTCCGGACGGGGCCATCGACGGCAGCGCGGCCCTGAGCCTGCAGGCCAGCACCAGTGTGCCGGTGGGGCGGGCCTTCTCCGGGGCGACCAAGAGCCAGACGCAGATCCTGGCAGGCTCCAGCCGCTCCACGGTCTCCGCGACGGCCACCGCCACCTGGGCCGGCAAGGGCCCCATACCCGCACTCACCGCGAAGAAGAACTGCGCCGCCGGCGGCATCGACATCACGGCCACCAACAGGGGCGACGAGCAGTTCACCTTCGGGCTGCAGGGTGTCGAGCACGCCATAGCGCCCGGTGAGTCCCGCACCGTGACCGTCCCCGTGCCCGAGGACCAGGCCTACGACTTCACGGTCTCCGGGCAGGACGGCTTCTCGAAGCACTTCAAGGGCGTGCTGGACTGCAAGACCACCGGCAGTGCCGGTCCGCTCCCGGACCAGCCGGCGCCTCAGCCCAGCGCCTTCTCGGCCGGAAGCACGGGCATCGACGACAACCTCGCGGCGACCGGCGCCTCCCCTGCCACCCCGGTCATCGTGGGCACGGCCATCGCACTCGTGGTCGTCGGCGGCGCCGCGGTGCTGTTCGTGCACACGAGGAAGGCACCCTCGAAGGAGGACGACTGAACGGGCCCGCCGGGGCGCGCCCGACGCGCGCCCTGACGCCGCTCCGCAGGGACGGGTGGACTCGACCCGGAAAACGGACGCGCAGTCGGGTCGCCCGGGGGAATCTCACCCCGGGCTCCCACGGAACCGCATGTGACGGTCTCCCGCCATACGGCTCTCGTCGTTCCGGGCCTCGCCCCTGCCGGGGTCGCCCAGGTCCGGTGGGCGAAGCACTTCGGGCGCACGGTGTGGCCCAACTCAGGCACCGGAAACCGGCCCCGACGGTTGCCGTCCCTGCCGTACACCGTCCCTGCCGTACGTGATCCCGGTCTTGTCCGGATGCAGTTCCAGACCGACCCCGGCCATCCTGGACCGCAGTGCGGCCAGGACCCGTTCCGCTTCCGCCGGGGTGCTGGAGTGCACCACCGCATCGTCGGCGTCACGCTCGAGCGTGCAGCCCGGGTGGTACTCCCGGGCCGTCCACGCGTCGAACGCAGCAGGCAGAAGCAGGTTCGCCGAGATGCCTGAGGCAGTGCGACAGCGAGGCGCGGCGCCGCCGGGCATCGCCGCGGTGCCGTCGCCTCTGCCTCGGTCCCTCCCGCGCGTGCGCCCCAGCCCGCCCGAACGCCTCCGGGGACCGGCCCGGTCCACCGCGGGTGTGTCACTGCCGCCGACCCGTGGTGGAAGACGAGCGAGACGCATGTTCGTCGTGAGCGAAGACGACCGTGGTCCATGGCCGCCGCTGCCAGGGTGTGCTCATGAAGACAACACCGGATGGACGGCCGATCCCGCCCGCGCATGCCGACGAGCGCGCCATGCTGGAAGCGTGGCTGGACTTTCACCGCGCGACTCTGGCCCTGAAGTGTTCGGGCCTCAAAGACGATCAATTACGGCTGGCTGCGGCGTCACCGTCGTCGATGACGCTGCTCGGTCTCGTTCAGCACATGGCCGAGGTGGAGCGCAACTGGTTCCAGCGCGTGTTCGCAGGTCTGACCGTGTCGCCTGTCTTCGGGGAGGGCAATCCCGACGGCTTCGTCCTTCAGCCGGAACGAGGACTCGACGTGGTGACGGCTGCATGGCAGGCGGAGGTCGCCCGGGGGCGTCAGCTGATCGCTGACGCGTCGCTGGACGACTCCGGCCACCTGTCCGAGCAGGAAGCGGGTCACATCGGCGATCGACGAGTGTCCCTGCGCTGGATCATGGTGCACATGATCGAGGAGTACGCACGCCACAACGGTCATGCCGACCTCATCCGGGAGCAGGTCGACGGAGTGACCGGCGTGTGAGACGGGCCGGCGCTGCCGGAAGGGCTGCGCCGGCACAGGTGTTCCTCTCGGCCGGTGGAGCCCGCCCGGAGATCGCCATGGGCCTCGAACCGGAACGCGGAGCATGTGACCATCCACACCACTACCCGGGCCACGACCGCGGCCGGTGACGGATCGGCTACCGAAGGGATCCGTGAAGCGGCAGGTCGCGGAGCCCGCGCCATACGGGTTTCGTTCCCGGGGTGGCGGTACGGCAAGATGGGGTGTATCTGCCCACTCACTGATTGCCGGACGGTTTCTCTTGGCTGAGTACATCTACACCATGCGCAAGACGCGCAAGGCGCACGGCGACAAGGTGATCCTTGACGACGTCACGCTGAGCTTCCTGCCCGGTGCGAAGATCGGTGTAGTAGGCCCGAACGGCGCCGGCAAGTCGACCGTGCTGAAGATCATGGCCGGTCTTGAGCAGCCCTCCAACGGTGACGCCTTCCTCTCGCCCGGCTACAGCGTCGGCATCCTGCTGCAGGAGCCCCCGCTCGACGAGAGCAAGACGGTTCTGGAGAACGTCCAGGACGGCGTCGCCGAGGTCAAGGGCAAGCTCGACCGGTTCAACGAGATCGCCGAGCTGATGGCCACCGACTACTCCGACGCGCTGATGGAGGAGATGGGCAAGCTCCAGGAGGACCTGGACCACGCAGGCGCCTGGGATCTCGACGCGCAACTGGAGCAGGCCATGGACGCGCTGGGCTGCCCGCCCGGCGACTGGCCGGTCGTCAACCTCTCCGGTGGGGAGAAGCGCCGCGTCGCGCTCTGCAAGCTGCTGCTGGAGGCCCCGGACCTGCTGCTGCTCGACGAGCCCACCAACCACCTGGACGCCGAGTCCGTCCAGTGGCTTGAGCAGCACCTCGCGAAGTACGCCGGCACCGTCGTCGCCATCACCCACGACCGGTATTTCCTGGACAACGTCGCCCAGTGGATCCTCGAGCTGGACCGCGGCCGGGCGCACCCCTACGAGGGCAACTACTCCACGTACCTGGAGAACAAGGCCGCGCGTCTGAAGGTCGAGGGCCAGAAGGACGCCAAGCGCCAGAAGCGCCTGAAGGAAGAGCTGGAGTGGGTCCGCTCCAACGCCAAGGGCCGCCAGGCCAAGTCCAAGGCGCGGCTCGCCCGTTACGAGGAGATGGCCGCCGAGGCGGAGAAGACCCGGAAGCTGGACTTCGAGGAGATCCAGATCCCGCCGGGCCCCCGCCTGGGCAGCGTGGTCGTCGAAGTCGAGAACCTGAGCAAGGCCTTCGGCGAGAAGGTCCTCATCGACGACCTGAGCTTCACCCTGCCGCGCAACGGCATCGTCGGCGTCATCGGCCCCAACGGCGCGGGCAAGACCACGCTGTTCAAGATGCTCCAGGGCCTGGAGAAGCCCGATGCGGGAGAGATCAAGGTCGGCGACACCGTCAAGATCAGCTACGTCGACCAGAGCCGCGAGAACATCGACCCCAAGAAGACGCTGTGGGCCGTCGTCTCGGACGAGCTGGACTACATCAACGTCGGCCAGGTCGAGATGCCGTCCCGCGCGTATGTGTCGGCGTTCGGCTTCAAGGGGCCGGACCAGCAGAAGCCCGCCGGTGTGCTCTCCGGCGGTGAGCGCAACCGCCTCAACCTCGCGCTCACCCTGAAGCAGGGCGGCAACCTGCTGCTCCTCGACGAGCCGACCAACGACCTGGACGTGGAGACGCTCTCCTCCCTGGAGAACGCCCTGCTGGATTTCCCGGGCTGCGCCGTGGTCGTCTCGCACGACCGCTGGTTCCTCGACCGGGTCGCCACGCACATCCTGGCCTACGAGGGCGACTCCAAGTGGTTCTGGTTCGAGGGCAACTTCGAGTCGTACGAGAAGAACAAGATCGAGCGGCTCGGCCCGGACGCGGCCCGTCCGCACCGCGCCACCTACAAGAAGCTCACCCGGGGCTGAGGCAGGCAGCACGTGGCTCGCCATATCTACAGCTGTCCCCTGCGCTGGTCGGACATGGACGCCTTCGGGCACGTCAACAACGTGGTCTTCCTCCGCTATCTGGAGGAAGCCCGCATCGACTTCATGTTCCGGCTGGCGCCGGGGAACGGTTCGCCGTCGTTCTCCGGCGGGTCCGTCGTGGCCCGTCATGAGATCGACTATGTGCGTCCGCTGGTGCACCGCCACGAGCCGGTGACCGTCGAGTCCTGGGTGACGAAGATCGGCGCGGCGTCGCTCACGATCGCCTACGAGATCAAGGACCCGGGACAGGTGTACGTACGGGCGTCGACCGTCGTCGTCCCGTACGACCTGTCGGCCGGGCGCCCGCGCCGCATCACCGCCGAGGAGAAGTCCTTCCTCCGGGAGTACCTGGACGAGGAGCGGGGCGTGAAGGACGCGCTCGCGGCATGACCGCGCCGGTGCAGACCCTTCGGCTGGCCGATGCCCGGGAGGCGGCGGACCTCGCCGCCTTCCTCGGCCGGCTGATCCACTACGACCGGGCGGCCGCGGTGCGGCTGCAGGCCGGCGGGGGCGCGCTCGCCGTGTTCGGCCGACCGCCGTCGTTCGAGGTCCTCGCGATCCGGACGGCGCGGCTGGCGGAACCGGTCGGGCTGGACGTCACGGTGTCCGCGGGCGAACTTCTGGAGTCGGTCGGGGGTTCGCGGCTCTCCGTGCCGACCGCCGTCACCGGCCCCCCGTGGACGGGTGTGCTGCCTCCTCGGGGAGGCTGGCGGGAGATGCCGGGACTCCCCGCCCCCGACCGGCTGCGGGGAGCGGTGGCAGCCGCGGTCGCCGAGTTCCGCGCACGGGACGAGGCGCTGCCCGCCGGGCACCGCTCCCGCGCCGAACGCGACCGGATCGGCCGCGAGATCTGGTCCAGGCCCCTCGGCGACACGGGGCTGCCGCTCCGGGCGGTGCACGCCGCGCAGGCGCTGGGCTTCCTCCGGCCCGCCCCGCACGATGCCCCCGCTCCCGCGCTGCTGGCCGCGGGCGGCTGGCTCCGGCTGCGGACGCCGTTCGGATCGGTCGCGGTGCGCGGGGCCGGGCTTGGCACGCTGGAGGTCACCCTGGTCTGATCCGGGGACGCCCGGCTCGGGCCGCGGCACTTCCCGTTCGGTGTGCCGGGGTTCGCCCCGGTCTGCTCCGGGAAGTCCCGCTCCGGTCGGCGCTTCCGCTCCGACCTCGACCCGTCCGGACCCCGCCCGGAGGCTGCTGGGTCCGGACCCGGACCCGGGCATGAGCTGCCGCCGGATCGGTTCCGGCGGGCCTGGCCGGCGCCGGGCCCGCTTCCGCTTGCGGCAGCGCCGCTCTGTTGTGCCGCCGCGGTGCGTGTTCCGGTCGGCCGGGAGCGGACAGGAGCAGACGGGAGCGGACGGGAGCAGACGGGAGCGGAGGGGGGCAGACGGGAGCGGACAGGAGCAGGCGCGGGAGGCGGCCCCGGCTGATCCGGGCGTGGGCCCGGGGCGACATGATCGCGACGGGCCGGGTGAGGCGCTCGGGGACTGCTGCGGGTGGTGCCGGGACGCCGACGGGAGATGTCGGGCACGGGCCCGGGGAGGGTCAGCCCGCGGTGTTCACCATCGACGCGGCGGCGTAGGTGAGGTAGTCCCAGAGCTGCCGCTCGTGCTCCTCAGCGAGGCCGAGTTCGTCGACGGCGGTCCGCATGTGCCGGAGCCAGGCGTCGTGCGCGGCCCTGTCGACGGTGAACGGAGCGTGGCGCATACGGAGGCGGGGGTGGCCGCGGTGGTCGCTGTAGGTGCGCGGCCCGCCCCAGTACTGCATCAGGAAGAGCCTGAGGCGTTCCTCGGCCGGTCCCAGGTCCTCCTCCGGGTACATCGGCCGCAGCAGGGGGTCCCCGGCGACGCCCTGGTAGAACCGCCGGACCAGGCGGCGGAAGGTCTCCTCGCCGCCGACCTGCTCGTAGAAGGTCTGCTCCTGAAGTGTGCCCCGCCGAATCTCGTTCACCACTCCATGCTCTCAGACGGACCGGCGGAGGACCCGGGCCCTAGGACCTCCGGCCGGAAGCCGCCCTCCGGTCGCACACCGCGCCCCGGTTGCGGACGCGCCCCGGCCAGGAGATGGCGGCCTCGGGCCGCGGGCGCACGCGCGGGTACTCGTCCCCGGTGCCGGCCCTGCCGTCTTCGTGCATGCGGGTCAGACGGCTGACCCGCAGCACGACGCTGAGCATGGCGGTGGGGCAGTACAACGACCTGCGCGCCGCGCTCGCCGAGGAGGAAGATGCCCGCGCCGAGCGCAACCGAGCCCGGCACCCGGTCGACCTCCGGTGGGAGGCGCTGGCCGATCCGAACAGCAAGGGCAGCTGGCTGCACGGCCACCACGCCTAAGTGGTCGCCGTGGACAACGCGCACCGTGCGATCGACGCGTGGAAGTCCCCCGCCGAGACCTTGATGCGCCAGGCGTCCCTGCGCCGGGGAGAGGACGCCGACCTGATGGCCGACGCCTACGAGCAGTACATCCTCCCCGTCGGCCACCCCCCGGTGACCAAGCCCGACATCGACGCCGAGGCGGAGGCCGCCCGACTGCACGAGGAACTGGACGCCGAGCACGCCCGCCGCAAGACCCACGCCGCCGAGACCCTCGTCCTGACCGCCGGGGAGATTTGATGAAGACCGCACTCGACGTGCTGTACGTGCTGATCTGCCTGGGTGTCCTCTTCACCGGGATCGCCGTCATGCTGCACTTGCGTGGCGAGCACGAGCACCCCGCCGACTGCCGCCCCTGCCGCCCTCTCAACAAGCTCTCCCGCTGGGCTCCAAAAGGGCGCAGCACCACGTGAGTATCCACCCCGATTGATCCGCATCAGCGAAGGCCCGCAGCCGTTGGAGTCGGCTGCGGGCATTCGCCATGACTGTACGGCGTGGCACCAACCTCATGAGACGGCACATCAGGACTGGAGAAGCTGGTCGACGGGTGCGTAGTCGTCAGTAAGTAGTGTGGCGTCGCCGATCCAGGAGGCGAGATCGTTGCCTGTGGCGATTCTCCAGCCGGTTTGCCGGGCGTCCAACGCATCCTGGGCAGCGCGCAGGTCGATCGGCTGGGTGGAGGCGATCACCACCAGGTTGCCGCCCCGGGCGGTGCCGCTCGGGGTGGTGCCGCTCGGGGCGGTGCCGATGTCGGAGGGCTTGCCGATGAGGGCGACGTGCTCGAAGGTCGCGCGAAGGGTGGCTGCTTCGGCACGTGCAAAGGCCAGGTCGCCGTGGTCGATGAGGTTGGCGACGTACAGCCCGTCCTCGTCGAGCACGCGCCGCACGTCGGCCATCGCCTCCAGAGTGGTGAGGTGCCACGGCACGCTGACACCCCCGAAGGCATCGCCAACGACAAGGTCACGGCTGCCTGCGTCTAGCCGTCGCAGACCGAGTCGGCCGTCCTCGACGCGTACGGTGACACCGGGGGCCGACCTCAGCCCGAGTCGGTCGCGGTCGACGCGTGCAACTCCGCCGTCGATCTCGGAGACCGCACTGCGCGTCCCCGGCCGGGTGGCCGCGAGGTACCGGGGGATCGTCAGCCCGCCACCGCCGAGGTGATGGGCGGAGAGGGGGGCACCTTCAGGAAAGGCGGTGTCGACCACTGACACGATGGCGCGCACATACGTGAACTCCAGGTGCGTCGGATCGTCGAGGTCGACGTAGGAGTGCCGCAGGCCGTCGAGGACGAGGACGCGGCCGCCACTCCGGTCGGGGTCCGCCACGACCCGTACGCAGTGGTACCGGGTCTCCGTGTCGCAGCCCCCGGGCGCAACCGTAGCGGCAAGGCTGCCGACGACGAGCGCGAGGGTCAGGGCCGTGGTGCCGCGCCACGTGCGTGTTCGCCACCCGATCAGCACCGAACCGACGACCAGCAGCGTTCCCAGGCCGATCAGAATGCCGCTGACCGGCCAGCGGGACATGAGCACGAACCCGGTGAGGACCGTGCCGACGATGGCGCCGACAGTCCCGACGCCGGACAGGCGGCCGACCACGCTCCCGGTCTCAGCAAGGTTGGTGAGACGCAGCTTGGTCACGATCGGCGTCACCGCGGAGAGCAGGGCGCCCGGCACCAGGATGGTCAGCGACGCAAGCAGCAAGAGCATTGGCGGCGCCCACTCCGCAGTGGCGCGCAGCACAGCGGGAGTGAGCGCCACGACCACCCCCGATACCCCCAGCGACGGACCTATGAGCCAGCGTGGATCGACCCGGTCGGCGATGAGACCACCCAGCCAGGAACCGAGGGCGATCGCAGTAAGGGCGATGCCGATCACCATCGTGCTGGTTTCGAGAGTGAGGCCGAGGTACGGAGCCAGCAGTCGCAAAGCGGCGATCTCGACCACCAGGACCGCAGCCGAGCAGCCGAAGACAAGTACCGCGGCCACACGCGGACCCAGACCGTAGGCGCGAGGCGTGCCCTTGGCGGCAGGCGAGGAGGACGATCTGGTCACGGGTGACATCCTTGTGTGCGTCGGCGTACAGGCGCACTGACCGTATCCACCGCTCATGATCACCCGGAAATGTCTGATCGGTGCACTTGACCCCGTGGACCCAGGGGCCTTAGAGGTCGTTTTCTCCCGTTGTTTCATCCCGTAATGCGGACTTCATCGCGTGATGTCGGGTCGCGCCAGGAGAGCCCCACGTGAAGGGGGCCTCCGGCCGCGTCGGTGTACTCGCGCACCGCCAAGGTCCACGAGACGCTGGGCGACCACCGGGCCGCCGCCGAGCACTACGCGCTGGCCGCCACGGCCCGCCCCGCCGATACGTACGCGCGAATCGTCGCCCTGGACCTGGTCGCGGGTGCCGAGATGCACCTCAAGCGCGGCAGCATCGAGCAGGCGTGCGCCACCTGGCATCAGGCCATCGACCACATGGACGGCGTCCGCTCCGTCCGGACCCGTAAGGCCGTCTCACGGATGCGCGGCGACCTCGCGCGCTTCCGGGCCCGCGGCCTTCGATGCGTGGCAGAACTCGACGAACGCGGACGCAGTTTCCTCGACGACACCTGAGCGATGCGCCGGACCTCGATGCGCCGCGGCGTAGCGACGGACGATCGGCTCCAGGTAGTCCGCGTGCGGACCGCTCAGGCCGGCCAGCTCGCCCGGTGATCGCACCAGCGCAATGCCGTCGAGTTCGGGTTCACGCCCGCGGGCTCGCTCGGCGTCCACAGCGGCGGCGAAGCGTGCACGCACCGCCGCCTCGGGAAGGACCGGGGCAAGGTAGGTCAGACCGATACTGCCGTTCTCGCCGCGCGTGACCACCCACAGCCTCAACGCCTCGGGGGCCGCGTCAATCCCCAACTCCTCGACCAGCTCCCGCGCGGCCTGGCCGGCCAGGGCCGGCTCGTTCAGCTCTGCGCCCTCCCGCGGCGGTTCCACGGAACCTCCCGGCAGCTGCCACCGGCCCGGGGCAGCCGTAGAAGACGACATCCTCGCCGCCAGCACCCGGCCGTCATCGGTCGGCTGGACGACGTTCACGAACAACGAGGGCAGCGCCGTGGCGCCGGGAACGCGCCGCAGTGCGTAGTGCCGGTAGGTCACCCGCACCCAGGAGAGCCGCACCATGCGCGGGCCCGTCCACTCCAGCCCCCCACAGGCCACCACAGGCCCGTCGAAGAGGGTCGGGTTGGTCTGGACCGCCTTGTTCCACACGCTGTCTCTCGCCGATTCATCCGCAGGTGACAGTGGCGGTTCCACGGCCTCCGTGAGCTGGAGCCGTTCAACGTCGAAGAGGTCAATACCCACGGGGGGCAGCGTCTCGGTCACCGGGTCATCGTAGAACCCTGACGGCCTCTCCCCCGGTCCGAGCCAGCGGAAGGGCCCTCGCGCCGGGCGGCCGATGCGAGGGCCCTTGCATTCCACCGCGCTCACGGCGGCACCGCACCGCACCGCGCTGCACGGCACGGGCCGGCGGGGCACGGCACGGGGCCTTCGGCCGGGCCCGCCGCCGAGGCGATCCGGGCGCGAGGCGCTCGCGCTCCGGCGGCGCGTAGGCCGTCCGGAGCCGGGCGCCTTGTGGCCACCGTGAGCGAGGGGCGGCCGCCGGGCGTGGCCGGACGGTCCCGAGGGGCCGGACGCCCGGCCCCTCGGAGTGCCCGGCGATGCCGGGTGACCGGGCTCAGACCCGGAGGACGGTGATCGTCGTCCAGGCGCCCACGTGCACCCGGTCGCCGTTTCGCAGGGGGACGGGGACGTACGGCTGGATCGGGTCCTCCGAGCCGTTCACCGTGGTGCCGTTCGTGGAGTTCTGGTCGACGACGGCCCACGACCCGTCCGGCTGCTGGACCAGTACCGCGTGCTTGTGCGACACGCCCGGGTCCTCCGGCGGCACCGAGAGGTCTATGTCGGGCGACTCGCCGGTGGAGTGCCGGCGGCGGCCGATGGTGATCTGGTCGCCGGACAGCGCGAGCCGCTGCTCCGGAGAGTACGCGGGCAGGCTCAGTCCGGCCGCCTCGGGGCCGCTGCGCTGCATCATCGCCATGAAGTACGCGCGGTCGGGGGCGATGACCGCCGTCCACCCGGCGGGCTCGTACGGGTTCTGCGGTGGCGGGGGCGCCTGCTGATGTCGCCCGCCGGGCTGCTGCGGGGTGTGCGGGGTGTGCGGGGTGTGCGGGGGAGGGGAGAGCATCCAGTCGTCCTCACCGGTGCTCAGCGGTTGCTGCGGAGGGGCCTGGACGGCCTCCGGGAAGCCGGTAGTCGCCGCCGCCGGCGGAACGGACGGGAACCCGTGCCGTGGCGGGGTCGCCGGCCCGTCGAACTCGGGTGGGCCGGAGGGGCGCTGCCGTCCGGGCGACTCGGAGACGTCCTCGGAGCCGGATGTCCCCGGCCGCGGGAACGGCGGCGGGGGAGGAGGCGGCGGAGGGGGCCCCTCGTACGGCGGCCGGGCCGTAGGGGGGTGCTCGCCGAGCGGCTCGGCGGGCCGGTTCACCTGCGAGGGACGCGAGCCCTGGTACGCGAAGGGGTCCTGCGGCGGCCGCGGCTGCTGCTGTGCCTGGAAGCCGGGCGGCAGGTTCAGCCCGGACGGCGGACCGCCGGGGCCGGGCCGGTCGGGCGGGGTCACGGGGGTGTACGACGTCGCCGTGTGCGTGAGGAAGTTCCAGCGGCACTCCTCGCAGAACGGGGCCATCGGCTCGCGGGGCGTGCGGCACTGCGGGCACAGCTCCGCCTGGGCTGTCGCGTTCGGGTCTCCGGGGCCCGGGTATCCGTAGCCCGGTGCGGGCGGCGGTGAAGGGGCCGGCGGCGGAACGGCGCCGGCCGGAGCCCCCGCCCCGGCCGTGCGTTGGCCGCAGACCTCGCACCAGTCGTCGGAACCCGACCGGTGTCCGTTCGGGCAGGTCGGCATGTCGGCGCTTCCCCCTCTCCTCCGTCCGGCGGTCGAGCCGGACTCCCTCGTGCGCGCTTTCGTTCGGGAGCCGTTGTCGACGACCCCTGATCGCTGCGTGCTCTACTTCCTTACGCGAACTGTCTTCGTGGAGCGCGTTTCGAGTGTCATCTCGTCCGCTTCCGCGACCCTTGCCTTCAGCCGCACAGTACCCGTCGCCGCGTCGACGACATCCACCACCTTCGCCAGCAGCTTCGCGGTGTCCTGGTTGCCGGAGGCCGCCGCCAGTTGCACGGCGCGGCCCAGTCTCGCCGTCGCGCCGTCGACATCACCGGACTTCCGGGCATCCAGGCCCTGCCGGATGGCCTCTGCCAGTTCGGCCTGGCCCGTGTAGTGGGCGACCTGGGGGTTGATGGCGGTCGAAGCCGCCATGTCGTCGGTCCACACCGCCCGGACCAGCCCCTGAGCGAGGGTGCGCGGGGTGCCGCCGGCCCGATCCGGGATGATCAGCGAGGCCCGGGCCGCCAGCATCTCCCTGCCGACAGCCGCCTCGGGCACCCGCACGCACACGTGGTAGTCGCGGGACTCGTCGCCCCAGGAGCCGGTCGGATAGTCGCCGAGGCGGGCCCCCGCCTCCGTGCGTCTGCCGGTCAGATCCTCGACCGTCGGCGCCACCTGCTTGACGAACGCGATCTCCGCACCGACCGGGCTCCAGAGCCGCAGGGTGACGTCCGCGACCTCCTTGCCCATCGCGTTCTCCATCATCCGTGCGAAGTCGGCGGCGAGCCCGGACGGATCCGCGACGATGTCGGCCGTGCCGAGCAGCGCGGAGGCGACCGCGGTGACCTCCTCGACCTCCCAGTCCGTTCCCACGCCGCGCGCGTCACAGGTGAAGCGCCCCGCACAGGCATCCAGGGCGGCACGCAAGTCCTCGGGCGTCTCGTGCTCGTTGCGGCCGTCGGTGAGCAGGATGCCGTGCCGGATCGACACGTCGGCACCCCCCAGCAGCCGGTCCGCCAGCCGCAGCCAGGTGCCGATCGCGGTGCCGCCACCGGCCCTCAGCCGGCGCAGCGCCTCCTTGGCGCAGGCCCGGGTCGTCGCGTCGGCCTTCGCCAGCCGGCCGCCGCCCGGGTACACCTCCGCGGCCAGGTGCGTTCCCGAGACCACGGCGAACGCGGTGCCGTCGCGCAGGGTGTCGACGGCCGCGGCCGTGGCGTCGCGCGCGTTGCGCATCTTCGTGGGCGGATAGTCCATGGACCCCGAGCAGTCGACCATCACGACCACGGCGGCTCCCGTCGGGCGTCCCGGCGGGGAGGCGGCCGAAGCGGAAGCTCCGATGGAGGGAGCACCGGACGTGGTGCCGCCGCCGCTGGAGGTGACCGTCACGATCGCGTTCACTTCGCGTCCGCCTTCGGGCAGGAACTCGTTCTGGTACACCTCGATGGAGAACCGCGGCGCGTTCGCCTGGGGGAAATCGGCCATCCGAACTGGCTCCTCGATGCTCAGCTGGGCAGACAGACGCGGTGTGGGGGTGCCGAACGGACGCGGGGGTGAGAGGGGACGAGGGGACGAGGGGACGAGGGGACGAGGGGACGAAGGGACGAAGGGACAGGGTGCTTGACCGTGCTCGGGCTCAGGCCGATCCTGCCCCCCGCCGCCGCATCGCGAACGGGAGCACGGCCACTGTTACGTTGTCGTGGCCCCCGCCGTCGAGCGCATGGCCGACCAGCACCCGTGCCCCGTGCAGGGGGCGGCTCGCCGCATCGGGCGGCAGGACCCGCGCCATCTCCCGAGGCGCCTCCGCGTAGTTCCACAGGCCGTCCGTGCAGACCACCACCACACCGGGCCGGTCCGGCTTGAACGCGGCCGTGTGGGGTTCCAGCTCGCACGCGTCCGCGCCGAGCCAGCCGGTGATCGCGTGCGCGCGCTCGTCCGCGTACGCCTCGGCCTCGCTCATCAGGCCGGCGGAGACCATCTGGGCAGCCCAGGAGTCGTCCTCGGTGAGCCGGGCGGGCGGGCCGCTCCGGTCGTCCGGGATCCAGTACGCCCGGCTGTCGCCGACCCAGCCCACCACCAGCAGCTCACCGGCGGCGACGGCGCCCGCCAGCGTGCAAGCGGGAGGGTTGCGGTGGCGGTGCGGGCCGTGCTCCATCGCCGTGCCCGGCCCGGCCGCGAGGGAGTCGACCGCGGAGGCGGCGGCGAGGATCGCCTCGTGCATGGCCTGCTGCGGATGCGTGCCCCGAGGCAGCGACTCCAGCAGGTACTCGCCGGCGGAGCCGGCCGCGGCCAGGGACGCCTCGTCGGGCCGGGTGGCCGAGGACACGCCGTCGCAGACGATCGCGATCACGGCCGGTGAGCCGTCGGGCAGCGTCGTGGACGACACCGCGAACGAGTCCTCGTTGCGGTGGTGCCGCAGTCCCCGGTCGCTGACCGCGGCCACGCCGGACAGTTCCCGCTCCATGTGGTCGCGCTCGCGCGGCTGGGCGTGCCCGCAGTGCCCGCAGTAGCCGTCGGGATCCACCCGGTCGGCGCGGCACGCGACGCAGGGCTGCGTGGGGAGTGGGGGCGCGGCAGGGCCCGTGCCCGGGTGGCCGGCGGCGTATCCACCGGGGTGTCCTCCGGAGCCCCGGCCGTCGTCCCCTGCGGAGCCTCCTCCGGGGTGCCCGCCGACGCGGGGTCCGGGCGCGGCCGGCTGGAAGCCGCCGGACCCTGGACCCGGTGCCGGGGCGGACCTCGGGCTCCATCCCGGTTCCGGTCCCGGTCCCGGAGCCGGGGCGGAGGCGGTGCCGGGGCCCGGAGCGCGCCCTGGTCCGCAGGCCGGGGCAGGACCGGGTACGCCGGGCACGGGTCCGCCCGGAGCGGCCGGTCCGAACCGCGCTTCAGAGCCGGCCTGCCGGACCGGCGAAAACGCCGCGGCGGAGACCGGCAGCGCGTCCGGGCGGTCGGGGCGGAGCGGAGCAATGGGCAGCTCACGGCCGCCCGAGTCGGTACCGGGAAGCTCTCCGGGCCGCTGTGGCGTCGCCGGCACTCCGGAGCCCCCGGCTTCGGAGACCAGGGGTGCCTCGGGCCAGTCCACCCGGGTTCCCGAGGCGACGGCGGGGCGCTCCCGGGGCGGCCGGGGCACGGCGGAGAGGTCGTACCCGCACGCTCCGCAGAACAGATCGCCGGATTCGAACGGTTCCTCGCAACCGGGGCACTTCGAGCAGGCCGCCTGCTGGGGAATCTGCGGCGTCATTCGCTTCCACCTCGCCTTGATGTACCGGGCGCGCCCAGGTCCTTCCGCCGGACGTCCGGGGTCGTGTCCCCCCGACGGCGCGGCATCACACCCACGTCCGCGGGCGGTAGCGGTTGGCCCGCTCCACCAGTTCGATGCGCTCCTCGCCGTCCGGCGCGAGCCGGGCAAGCACCCTGAAGGAGCGTTCGAGGCCGAACCGCAGCCCGCGTTCGTCGAGTTCGCTGCCGAGCAGGACGGTTGTCGCCGGCCGGTTGCCGACACCGCCGGAGAGTACCCAGTCCAGGGCCGTACCCAGAACCTCCGTGGACAGCCGCTCGCGCCGCACCGGGTCGAGTCCCAGCCCTTCCAGCGCCGTGACCTGGTCGGCTGCGGCCGAGAGGTCGTCGATGAGCGGATCCTCCGCGGCGCGTCGGCTCAGCCGCGCCCGCACCGCTGCGACCCGGGCGGCCGTGTAGTGGATCGACGACTCGGGGACGGAGTCGAGCGTGCGGACGGCCGCGGCCCGGTCGCCGGCCGCGAGCTGCACCCGGGCCAGCCCGAACGCGGCGCTCACGAAGCCGGGATCCGTGGTCCACACCAGGCGGTAGTACTCCGCGGCGTTGTCCGACTGGCCCAGCGCCTCGGCGCACAGGGCGAGCGCCAGCTTGGGCGCGGCTTCGCCCGGGAAGGCGTCGTAGACCGCGTCGAAGGACAGCGCGGCGGTCTCGTCGTCGCCGGAGGCGAGCGAGGCGACGCCGCGGTACCAGACGACCCGCCAGTCCTCGGGGTGCCCGGCCTCGAGATCGGCCAGGGAGGCTGCCGCGGCGGTGAGTTCGCCCGCCTCCAGCCGTGCCCGCAGTTCGCGCAGCCGCAGTTCCAGGGAGTCCGTGGGCGCGCCGCCCAGTACGGCGATCAGCTCGGCGGGCGCGGAGGCCGGCAGCCCCGCGAGGAATCCCGCGTTGGGGTCGCCCGGGTCGACGCGGGGGACGGGCAGTGCCAGAGCGGTCGCCAGGACGTCCAGGTCCGTGAGGCGTGGCTGATCGTCCGGCGCCTCGTCCCCGTGCCGTGCCGCAGACGCGGCCGGTGGCGCGGCCGGTGGCGGGACGCCCGTCGGGCCGGGGCGGTACGGATACGGGCCGCCGGGAGCCGGATCGGGACCTCGGGTCCCCGCTCCTCCCGCTCCTCCCGCTCCAGCGGTGTGCGGTGCGGCGGTACCCGGTCCGGCCGTGTGCGGCAGGTTCCCCTGCCCCTGCCCCTGCCCCTGCTCCTGCGCGGGCCCCTGCAACGGCCCGGGCACCCGTAGCGGCCCCTGCGCGGGCCCCTGACGGGCGGCTGCTGCCGGCCGTGCGGGTGCAGGACCCCCGGAGGGCGCCTGCGTCTGCCGGGCGCGGATCGCCGCGGGCATGCGGCTGCCCCGCCGCGGTGGCCGCACGGCGCCCAAAGCCGACACCTCGCCGTGGACTTCGGCGAACAGTTCCGTGTCCGCGACGCGCAGCTCCGGACCGAACAGGGCCGACAGCGACGGGTGCGGCCGGCCCGTCTGCAGCGCGACGACCTCCCTGAGGACGCCCGTCAGCTGGTCCGCCATCTCCTGCGCGGAGGCGAACCGGCGCGCCGGTTCGGGGTCGGTCGCGCGGACCAGGAGCCGGTAGAACGACTCGTACGTCCGGAACACCCCGATGTTGTCCGGGTCGGGGAGGCAGTCGCCGAACACGTTGGTGAAGCCCTGGAAGTCGAACGTCAGCACGGCCAGGGTGCGGGCCACCGTGTAGAGGTCCGACGCGATCGACGGGCCGGCCTCGGCCACCTCCGGCGCCTGGTACCCGATGGTGCCGTAGATCGCCGACTCCTCGTCGTCCATCCGCCGCACGGCGCCCATGTCGATGAGCTTGAGCTGGTCCTCGGTCTGGATGGCGTTGTCGACCTTGAAGTCGCAGTACAGGAGGTTCCGGCTGTGCAGATGCCCGAGCGCCTCCAGTGCCTCGATGCCGTAGGCGCACGCCTGCTCGACCGGCAGCGGGTCGCGTCTGCCGTCGGGGCCGCGCCGCTCGTCGGCGATCTCCTTGAGGGACTTGCCCCCCACGTACTCCATGACGATGTAGCCGTCCATGGACCCGGTCCGCTGGTCCAGGTGCTCGACGAAGTTGTAGATGCGGACGATGTTGGAGTGCTCGATCTCCGCGAGGAACCGGCGCTCGGAGATGGCCGCGGCCATGGCGTCCTGGTCACCCGTGTCCAGCAGGCCCTTGAGGACGACCCAGCGGTCGGACACCGCCCGGTCCACGGCGAGGTAGATCCAGCCGAGGCCGCCGTGGGCCAGACAGCCCATCACCTCGTACTGCCCGTGGACGATGTCCCCCTCGCGCAGTTTGGGGACGAACGAGTACGGGTGTCCGCACTCGGTGCAGAAACCCTCCGTACGGCCCGGGCGGCCGCCGCGCGCACGTCCCACCGGGGACCCGCAGTCGCCGCGGCTGCAGAATCGCTTCCGCTCGGGAACCTCCGGTTTCGCCATCACCGCCGAACGCGGGTCGGGGCGCGGGACGTCCGGGACCTCGACCAGCCCGGCGCCCAGACGGTGCCGGCCCGAGGACGATGCCGAGGAGCCCGAACTGCGGACCGACACCGAGCGGTCCGGGCTGCGGCCGGACAGCGAACGGGACAGCCGCCCCGAGACCGATCGCCGTGATGTGGAGGAGCGTGCCGACCGTGCCGACCGTGCCGGCCGGGACAAGTGGGGCGAGCGGTGCGAGTGGGAGCCCGGTACCGAGCCGCTGCTCCCGCTCCGGCCGTCCCCCGAGGGACCGCTGGTGGGTGAGGACGGCGCTCCCCGCCTCGCGACGACCGGGGCGAGTCCGCAGGTGCCGCAGTAGAGTTCGCCGCCGCCGACGTCCTCGTAGGCCCCGTCGCAGCCCGGGCGCTGGCAGGCTCGTGCCGGTGCCGGTGCCGGTGCCGCTGCGGCTGCGGGCGCGTGGGAGCCGGGGTCCGTGGCCTTCCCGGCCGCGGGGGCGGCACTCCGCCCGGTTTCGGGGGCGAGTCCGCAGGTGCCGCAGTAGAGTTCGCCGCCGCCGACGTCCTCGTAGGCCCCGTCGCAGCCCGGGCGGCCGCACGCCGTCAGGTCGCTCACGATTCCCCCTGCCCGCCCCTCTGCCCGTCCCTCTGCCCGTCCCCCTGCCCGTCGGGCCCGGTCGCCGAGACCGCGGCAGACGACCGCCTCGCGCTGCCGGCCCGTCCGCGGATCACGACTCACCCCGGTGGCCGCCGCCGTCCGCGGATCCCGGCTGCCGCGGTACCAGGACCTCCGCCGCGGCCCGCTGGTAGCGCAGCACCGCCTGCTCCGCGGCGCGCAGATCGCACGGCGCGCTCCACAGCATCCGGCGTGCCACGTCGTACCGTTCGACCAGCAGCGGGTCCTCGGCCATGCCGTGCCGGGCCACCTTCGCCTTGTACGCGTCGAGCCGGCCGCGCAGCTCGGCCCGTACCGCCAGCGGCGCCGTCACGGCCGTCAACGACTCGCGGGCACGGAGCAACTCGTCCTCGGCCTCCCGCTCCAGTGACTCCAGCAGCGGGGACAGCCGGTGCCACTGGGCGTGCCTGCGGTACCCGGCCGCGGTGACCAGCCGCTCCTGCAGCACGGTCGGCGGGCCGCTGACCGCGGGGACCTCGGACGCGGCGATCTTCGCCAGTACCTCGCCCCGCGCGGCGCGTGCCTCGGCGAGCGTGCGGTCTGCGCGGGAAAGCACGTCCCGCAAACGCAGGAGCCGAGTCTCCGAGTCCTGCCGCACCGCGAGGACGGCCTCGATCTCGCGGCGGACCTCCTCCAGCGAACGCGCCGCCCGGTCGTAGCGTCCCGTGTCGGGACGGCCGCCGCCGGGTGCCGAACTCGCCGTCGCCGGCGACCAGAACGCCAGCGGGTCCGACACGACCTGCGCTCTCAGCGCGGACAGTTCCCGAGTGATCGATTCCAGCTCGTCCCCGGCCGGGTGCTCGCCGGGCCGCACACCGACCGAGTGGGCCAGCGAACGGGTCCGCTGCAACTCCGCCGCCAGCAGATCGATACGCGCGGGCAGCGCCGACCACACCGTGTCGGCGGCCACCACCACGTCCAGTGAGCGGGCGTACAGCGTGTTCATCCGGTTGACGAGGCCCTCCAGGGTGAACCGTTCAGAGAGCTTGGCCGGGGCGCCCACGGAAGGCGCGGCATGGGCGGCGGCACTCGCGACGGTGACGCTGGGGCCGCGCAGCCGGTCCGTCAGCGCCACCAGGTCGTCACGGCTCGGCCAGCGCCGCCGGGCCCGCAGCTCGCGCGCCGAGCGCAGCGCCCCCGCGTAGGCGTCGAAGCAGCCCCACAGCAGCGCGATCGCCTGCTCGGTGGAGGCCCAGCGGTCCCTGGTGACACCGGTCAGCTCCGCTCCCTCCAGGAGCCTTCGGCCCGCGTGGTCCTGCAGGGCGAGGAGCGAGGTCTCGATCGCCTCGTGCTCCTCCCCGAGCCGCGCCAGCGCACGGTCCACCTCGTCCCGGTCCATTACCGGCCCGGGGAGTCCCGCGACGCTCATCGATCACCTCTCCGCTTCTTGTACCCGCCACCGCTGCCCGGCGTCCACGCCGGTGTGGCCTTCCCGCCGGACCGCCCGACTGACGGCGACGGCGTCCGGCCTCCCGCCTGACGGCGTCAATCCTCCCGGTACTTCGGTGCCGGGGGGCCGGGTATGCCGGGCAGATCCTCCTTCAGCCACGTGACGTACGCCTGTGTCCAGGGGCCCGCCCGGTACTGCTCCAGCACCCTGTTGACCCGGCGCACCAGGTCGTCCCTGCCCAGTTTGGCGGCCACGCCGTAGTACTCGGTGGTGAACGGCCCGTCGCCCTTGAGTTCGACGGACGGATCCTGAGCGGCCTGGCCCGCGGCGAGAGCCGCGTCCGTCACGACGGCGTCCACCTCGCCCAGTTGCAGACGGACCAGGCAGTCCAGCTGGTTGGGGACGGTCAGCCGGTTCCGGTCGCCCGGGCCGCCGTCGTCCTCGTCCCTGAACAGCGCTCCGTGTGCGTCCTTCTCCAGCGCGTCGTAGGCCGTCGACCCCTCGGCGGAGCAGACTCGCCGGCCCCTGAGCGACTCGTCGAAGCCGGTGATCGGGGACTGCCGGGGCGCGAGCACCTGCTGGCCGGTGCGGAAGTACGCCGTGGAGAAGGCGACCTGCTCGATCCGGGCGCAGTTGATGGTCATCGTCCGTACGACGAGGTCTACGGTGCCGTTGTCGAGCGCGGCGATCCGCTGGTTGGTCGGGACCGCCCGGAAGATGATCTTTTCGGGGTCTCCCAGGAGGTCCCGGGCGATCGCCCGGGCCAGATCGATGTCGAAGCCCTCCAGTTCGCCGTCCGCCCGACGGTAGCCCCAGCGGTAGCTGTTCTGGTCGATGCCGACGATGAGCCGGCCGCGCTGTCTGATCTCCTCGACCGCCGGGCCGTCCGCCGCCGACGGCCGCAGCGACGCCTCCGGGCTGGTGCAGTCCTCTGCCTTGGCGGCCTCCATCGCCTCCTTGGCCTCCGCGATCGGCGCGGCTGCCGGCTCGGCACCCCGGAGCGCGCCGGCCGGCGGCCCTGCCCGGGGAATCGAGAGCGGATTCGAGAGCGGATTCGAGAGCGGGATCGAGAGCGGGATCGAGAGCGGGAGCTGAGCGAGGGCGGTGGTGAGCGCGAGGGCCGCCGCCGTCCCGGCGGCACCGCCCCGGCAGCGCAGCCCCGGTGCGGCGGACTCCCTCCCGAGCGGAGCACGGGGCAGGGCCCGCCCCGAGGTCCCGGCCCCCGGTGTCCGGTCTGGTGCGCCGTCCGGTGTCCCCTCGGGTGCCGTGTGCGGCATCCCGTCCCGCGTCCTGTTCAGCGCGGTGTGCGGTGTGCCGTCGGGTGTCTCGTTCGGTGCCGTGTCCGGTGTGCCGCCGAGTGCCGGGTCCGGCATAGGGCCAGCCACTCCTCCCCCTCTCACCGGTACTCCGAAAGCCGGCGGCCGATGCCCAGGACGGCGCCGGCCGCGCCGAGGACCGACAGCACCACGGCGCCGGCCGGCAGGCCCGCAAGCGCGCCCCGGCCGCCCTCGGCGGCCTCCGTGAACTCGGCCTGCTCATAAGCCAGCGCCCTCTCCAGTGCGGCGTCCACCCGGTCGAAGCACTGACCCGTGGAGCCCTCGCCGCCGATCACCTTGGCCAGCGCGCCGTCGTAGTCGCCCGCCCGGTCGCTCTCACCGGCCTGCCAGTGCCTGCTTCTCCACTCCGACGCCGCGGAGACGGCCTGCGCAACCGGTGCGCGGCCCGCGCCGTCGCCGGCGAGCTGCCCGGCACGGCGGAGCGATACGGTGAGCCTGTCCATCCCCGAGGCGTAGTCCGCCTCGTACTTGTCGCCCTTGCCGTCCTCGGTGAGCACCGCACCCCGCGCGACCAGGGTCAGGTTCTCGTTGGCACGCGCCTTCAGGCTGCTGATCCTGGCGTCGTTGAGGACCGTCAGCGACCGCTGTCCCTCGGCCCGGGCCTCGTCGAGCCCCGCTCTCGCGAGCGCGTGCCCGGCGCCGAGCCAGAGCAGCGTCACCGTGCACGCCGCGGTGGCGGCGAGCAGCCCGGGGCTGAACACCCTGTTCGTACGGCGGTAGTCGCGGCGCTGCGCCCAGACCAGACTGCCGAGCGCTACCACTCCCAGCCCCAGCGACATCAGGGGCCACGCCCGGGCGCTGCCGTGGTCGTCGTCGAGCCGGGCGGTCTCCTCCTCGTACAGCTGCTGCGCCGCCGGCAGCAGCTCGATGGTCATCAGCTCGTTCGCGTACCGCAGATAGGCCCCGCCGAGGGGGAGGCCCTGGCGGTTGCCGGCCCGGGCTCGCTCGACGAGGCCCGTGTACCGCGGGAGTTGTTCGCTGAGCACGGTGATCCAGCGTTGCGATGTCGTCGAACCGTCCGTGTTCGAGGCGGCCTTCACCAGCAGCCGAGAGGCGCCGGTGACGTCCTCGCGGTAGCGCTCGCGCACCGCGGCGGGCTCCTGGGCCCCGGCCAGGAAGCCGCTCGCGGCGGCCGTGTCGGCGTCGGCGAGTGAGCGGTAGATGCTCGCCGCATCGGCGCTGAGCGGCTGGCTGCGGCCGACCACGGCCTCGGCGGATTCGGAACGGCCGGCGGTCTCGGCCGCCGTCACGGCGCCGAACGCCAGCACCAGCGCGGCCAGTACGGCGCCGATGATCCGCAGCCGACCGGGCTCCGTCGTCGCGGCGGCGCGCAGCCGCGACGAGGTCTCCGCCCAGGCGCTGCGCCTTGCGGGCGGCTCCGGTGGCCGCGCTGACCGGTCGGCGGAGGGGGGCGACTTCGGGGCGGGTGCCGGGCCCGGCCGCGCCGGGACATGCGGTACCGGCGAGGGCGGGTCCGTCGAGCCCGGCATGTGTGTCAATTGACCTCCCCCTCGGTCACCTGACGGTGTCCCACCTCCTGCGGGTGGGGACCGGCTCCTCGCCAGAAGTATGGCCACGGGAGCGGACATTCCACGCCCTGGAGTCCCCAGGATCCTGTGTCATCCGGCGTGTCGCGTCAATGCCGCCCATCCTGGAACGTCCCGTGCTGAACACGCCGCTGACGGACCATCGGTTCCGTTCGCGGGTGCGGCGCGCCGGACGCGCGAACGGAGATGAGGGCGTCCCGGAGCGTCCCGGAGCGCCACTATGTGCGGGAGTGCGCCCCGTTGGGCCGCTTCCGGCCGGCCGGCCGGTCGGTGGTACGGCGGCTCGGCGGCCGGGCGGTTCAGGCGCCGGCGGTCGGGTGGTTCGGTGGTTCGGTGGTGTGAGTGGTCTTGGTGATCCGGTTTCAGGGGTTCAGTGGTTCGGGGGTTCAGTGGTTCGTCGGGGCGGGGAGCCTGATTCCGTTGCTGAGGCCCCTGCCGTGGAGATCTGCTCCCCGTACCGTGACCGCAGCCGGGACCGCGCCCCGGCCGGAGCTCCGAGGCGGTCCAGTCCGAGCAGTGCCGCGCCCAGGACGGGCGGAGCGGTCACCACGGAGAGGACCGCCTTCGGCGCCCGGACGGCCAGTGACGCCTCGATCCCGCCGTGCAGCCGGGGGTGCCGCGCCGCCAGCACGCTGCCGCCGAGGACCACCGGGACCTCCTCTTCCAGCAGCCCGAGCCGGCCGAGCGCCACCGTGGACATGAGGACGACCTCCTCCGCGAGCCGGTCGACGATGGCGCCGGCCACGGCGTCGCCCGCGGCGGCGGTCGAGAACAGGACCGGGACGAGTTCGTGCCTGCGTCCCGCGGCGAGGTGCCCCAGATGCAGCGCCTCGATGAGCGCGTACATCGACGGCAGACCGAAGTGCGCGGGCAGCGTCCGGGCCAGTTCGGTCGGTTCACCGCGACCGTCCTCGGCCCTTGCGGCGAACCACAGCGCCTCCTCCGCGAGCGCCGCGCCCCCTCCCCGGTCCCCGGAGATCCTGCCGACGGCCGGGAAGCGCGCGGTGCGTCCGTCCGGCGCCACGCCCACGCAGTTGATGCCTGCCCCGCAGACGACGGCGACGCCCCTGGACCCGTCGGCCCCGGCCCGCAGGACCGCGAAGGTGTCGTTGCGGACCTCGCTCGTGGCACCCCAGCCGCGAGCCCGTACCGCCGTCGCCAACATGGCCTCCTCGGTCGGGAGGTCGGCGTTGGCGAGACAGGCGGAGACATGCGCGACGGTGGTCAGCCCGGCGCTGCGGAGGGCCTCGTGCACCGTGCCGTCGAGTCCGTCGAGTCCGTCGAGTCCGTCGAGTCCGGCGGGTCCGTCGAGTCTGGCGGGTCCGGCGGGTCGGCTGGGGCCGCGCGGTTCGTCGGCCCCGTTGGGCCCCTCACCCGTCCTCGCCGGGCTCGCCCGCGGCGGCCGGAAGCCGCCGCCGCGGGCCGAGCCCAGGACCGAGCCCCCCGCGTCGACCACCACCACGTCCGTCTTGCTGTTGCCCGCGTCGATGGCCAGGACCGCGGCAGGGGGGCGTCCCACCGCGGAGCCGGGCGCGGACGGCGCGCGCCCCGCCGCATCGCTCACGCCCACGGAAGGTGCTCCCGGTTGTGAGCGACCAGCCGCTCCGTGAGGGCTTCTGCGTCTGCGAACTGGCCTACCAGCGGGTGCGCCAGCAGCGCCTTGAAGACGCGGTCCCGGCCGCCGCGGACGGCCGCCTCCAGCGCCAGCTCCTCGTAGGCGGTGACATTGGCGATCAGCCCGCGGTACAGCGGATCGACGCCGGGCGGGGGCAGCGGCACGGCACCCCTGGTGCCGACGGCCGCCTGCACCTCGACGACGGCGTCGTCGGGGAGGAACGGCAGTGTGCCGTCGTTGTAGGTGTTGACCACCTGGTAGGGGCTGCCCGTTCCCCCCAGGAGCGACGCGACGAGGTCGACGGCGGCCTCCGAGTAGTAGGCGCCGCCCCGCCGGGCGAGCAGTGCCGGCTTCTCGTCCAGCGAAGGGTCGCCGTACATCGCCAGGAGTCGCTCCTCCAGGGCGGCGACCTCCGCGGCCCGGGGCGGCGCGTTCCTCATCTCCCGGACGACCGCGTCATGCCGGTAGAAGTAGCGCAGGTAGTACGACGGCACCGAGCCGAGGCGGTCCAGGACCTCCCGCGGGAGCCGCAGGTCTCCGGCGAGGGTGCCCGCGTGCGTGCTGAGCAGCCGCGGCAGGACGTTCTCGCCCTCCGGGCCGCCCAGCCGGACACCCGTCTCCCAGGTCAGATGGTTGAGACCCACATGGTCCAGGTGCACCTGGCCCGGTGCGGTGTCCAGCAGCGCGGCGAACTTCCGCTGCAGGCCGATCGCGACGTTGCACAGACCGACGGCCCGGTGCCCGGCGTGCAGCAGCGCACGGGTCACGATGCCGACCGGGTTGGTGAAGTCCACGATCCATGCGCCGGGGGCCGTGCGCCGTACCCGTTCGGCGATGTCCAGCACCACGGGCACGGTGCGCAGTGCCTTGGCCAGCCCGCCTGCCCCGGTCGTCTCCTGCCCGACGCAGCCGCACTCCAGCGGCCAGGTCTCGTCCTGCTCCCGCGCGGCCTGACCGCCGACGCGCAGTTGGAGCAGCACGGCGTCGGCGCCGGCCACGCCCGCGTCCAGGTCGGCGGTGGTCGAAACGGTCCCGGGATGGCCCTGGCGGGCGAAGATCCGCCGGGCGAGCCCGCCGACCGGGTTCAGCCGGTCGGCTGCCGGGTCGATCAGCACCAGCTCGCGGAGCGGCAGGGCCTCCCTCAGCCGGGCGAACCCGTCGATCAGTTCGGGTGTGTAGGTGGATCCGCCGCCGACGACGGCGATCTTCGCCTGCCGGGGGGCCGGGCGGTGGCCCGCTGTGGTGTGCGGCATGTGCGTCTCAGCCCTTCACTCCGGTCGGTCCGACGCCCTCGGCGAAGGCCTCTGCGGGGAGTATCCGGCGATCACCGGTGCCAGGGCCGCCCCGGTCGCGGTGATTCTGCCGTGCCGGTCTTCCGGGTGCACGGCCCCGCGGTCGCCGTCGACCTCTCTCTCCGGTGCTCGCCCGTCGCGCCCGCCGCCGGGCTCGTGTCGGTCCGGTGGGCTCTCGCTGCGGGACTGCCGGAACGTCCGCAGGCCCGCAGGGTGGCGGTGAGGTGCGCGGGGGTCCGCGTCGAAGACCTCACCGCCGCGGCGTCACCCGCAGCGGCGGGGAAGCGTCCCTGTGGGTGATGTCCTTGACGCTGTGCGCTGTTGACGCGTGGCACCTCTGGCGGGAGGCGCGTGTGACGGATGGCGCCCTTGAAGGGCGTTCACCCGGGACGCGGAGCCGGGCGCGGCCGCCCGGTCGCGCACCGGTAGGCCGTAGCCCGTACCGGCGAGGGTACGGGTGTCCGTGGGCCGGGTGTCCGGGTGTGCGTGGGCCGGGTGTCCGGGTGTCCGGGTGTGCGTGGGCCGGGTGTCCGGGTGTCCGGGTGTGCGTGGGGCGGGTGTCCGGGGGCCCGTCGGATGTCATGGCCCGGCGGCCGTAGCGCCGCCCCGTGGCGGCGACACGAGTGGCTCCACGGTCCAGTTCTGATCGGTGCTACCGGTCAGGGCACGGAGCGCCAGAGGCCGTGGGTTCTCCACCCAGTCCGGGTCCGGGACGAGCGCGACCTTCGGGTCGGTCTTCGGCAGGATCGGCCCCACCGGCTCGACGAGAAAGGTCATCTTGTCCAGCTTCTCCGGACTGTCCGAGTCGCATGGGCGGACGCCGACCTCCGAGCCGTCCCCGTCCGCCTTCAGGCAGAACGTCGAGTCGTGGAGGTTGCGGAGCCGTCCCTGCGCGTCCAGAGCCCACCGCTGCGTGGGGGCCTGGGTGCATCCGGCCGCCACGGTTCCGCCGCGCTTGACGATCAGTCCGTCCTCGATGTCCAGGCACAGCCCGCTGCCCGCGTGCACGATCCGCCCGTAGACGAGATCGCCGGGTGGTGGCGTGCTCCCGGTCTCCGGCCGCGCGGGCCCGGTGGTGGCTCCGGTCGGGGACGCCGGGGCGGCCGGGGCGGCCGGGCGGGCGTCGACCCGGCCGCGGCCGGGTCCGGGTGCCTCGCCGGACTGACGCTCGGCGATGAGCAGCAGGGGGACCGATACGGCGGCCACCGCGGCCACCGCACCGGCTACGCGCGCCCCGCGCCTCGGCCGGTGCCGCGGCCGGCGGGTGTGATGGGGGTGCACCTCCGGGGCGGCGTTCCACCGTCTGCCGTCCCGGTCTCCCGGACTTGCGCCCGGCGGGGGACCGGGGACCGGCGCCGGGAGCCCCTGGGCGAGGGCGGACGCGTACGCCGCTCCGTCGCGGACGAGCAGCCCGTCGGCCAGTGCCGTGCGCAGGTCGTCCGAGAGCAGGATCAGCTGCGTCAGCAGTCCCTCGCAGTCGAGGCAGGTGTCGAGGTGGTCGGCGAGGTCGCCGCAACGGGGGTTGTCGCCGGCGACCGCCGCGGCCTCGACGAGGCGCCGGAATCCGCTGCAGCGGGTGTCGCCGGCGCGTTCTGCGTATGCCTGCAGCAAGGCGCCGTGCAGCGATTGCCGGGCCCTGGCCAGCAGCGCCGGAACGGCGTCCGCCGCCACCCCGGTGTAGGCGGCGACCCGCTCGTCCGGCTCCTGGTCCACCAGCGAGTACCACAGGACACCCCTTGCGGCCTCGGGGAGGGCGAAGAAGCCCTCTCTGAGCGCCTGCTGCTGCCCGGCGGCCTGCTGCCGCCCCGTCGACTGCCGCGGTGCTGCCATGTGCCGGCGGCCCGTCGCGGGCTGCTGCCCGGTATCCCGCGCCGGCCCGGCGGGGCGTCCGCCGCGGTCGTGGCCGTGGCCGTCGGCCCGGCTCTCGCCGCGGCTGTCGGCCCAGCCGAGGAAGGCGGGTTCGAGCAGGGCCCGTCTACCGCCTCCGGCCCAGCTCAGGGCCGTGTGGTGCACGCACGTCAGGACGAAGTCGCGCCAGGTGCCTTCGGGGTCGAAGCCGGAGCGCGCCGCTTCTGCCGCCCGCCCCAGCGCCTCACGCGCCAGCCGGTCGGCGGCCACCCGGCCCCGGGTGCACAGCTGGGCGAAGACCAGGGCGTAGGCGATATGGCGCTGCCTCAGCTCGTTCTCGGCCTGGCGGTCGGCCGGGCCTCGGGAGCGGATGCGCTCGGCGAGTTCCGAGTCCGTGGCCTGCGAGCAGCCGCTCTCCCAGGACGCAGTCGCCTTAACGACCTTCTGCAGCTCAGGCATCGGACCCCTCACTTGCCGCACCCCGCGCCCCTGGTGCTTCGGGCGCCGCGGAGACGTTGGTTACAGGGGATTACGGGGAAACGGTGCGTTGCGCTCAACTCCCGCATCGCGTATTGCGGCCGGGAAGGCCTCATGGTGCGGGTGGGAGGCGCCGAGGGGAACTGCTCCGTCGGTGCGTTCCCCGCGCCGGCCGGTACGGGCAGGCGCTGCCCCGGGAGTCTCGCGGGGTGCCGGGCAAGGGCTCGGCCCCTGCGGAGGAGGGGGCGGGGGGCTTGATCGGTCCCGGGGAGAGCGCGCCGCCGGGGCCGGGCCGCACCGCCGGACCGGCCCGCCGGCGAGGGGCGGGGCCGCCGGGGGCCGGGGAAGCCGCCACCGTGCGGATCGGAGCGCTCTGCCGCACGGCCGCGCGGACGTGCGTTGGGGGAGCGCCGTGCCCGCCCGCGGGCCTACGCCGGCGGGGGTGCCGGGCGTGCCGGGGGTGCCGCGGGGGCGATCGGGGACGCCGCCACCGTCCGCGGCCCTACTTCGCGAGAGGGGCCGTCGGGGTGATCGGGGACGCCGCCACCGACTGCGGCGATGTGGCGGAGGCGTAGGCGGACGGGGCCGCCACAGCGGCCGTCGGGTCGGGCGCCGCCTGCTCCCCGCCGGACTCCTGCGGTGCGCCTCCGACGATCCGCACCCCGGCCTCGTCGAGGGCGCGCTTGATGCGCCAGCGCAACTCGCGCTCCACGCCCAGCGCCTTGCCCGGCATGGTCTTCGCGGACACGGAGACCGTCATCCGGTCGGTCAGCACCTCGGTGAGACCCAGCACCTCGACCGGACCCCACAGCCGCTCGTTCCAGGGCTCCTCCTTGGCCATCGCTGCGGCGGCCTGCTCGATGAGTTCGCGCACCCTGCCCAGGTCCTCGGTCGGTGGCACGTTCACCTCCACCGAAGCGGTAGCCCAGCCCTGGCTCAGATTGCCGATCCGCTTGATCTCGCCGTTGCGGACGTACCAGATCTCGCCGTCGTCACCGCGCAGCTTCGTCACCCGCAGGCCGACCTCGATCACCTCGCCCGAGGCGACCCCGGCGTCGATCGAGTCGCCGACGCCGTACTGGTCCTCGAGGATCATGAAGACGCCGGAGAGGAAGTCGGTGACCAGGTTCCGCGCGCCGAAGCCGAGGGCCACGCCCGCCACACCGGCGGAGGCGAGCAGCGGGGCCAGGTCGATATTGAGGGCGCCGAGGACCATCAGCCCCGCCGTGGCGAGGATCACGAACGACGCGACCGACCTCAGCACCGAGCCGATCGCCTCGGAGCGCTGCCTGCGCCGCTCGGCGTTGACCAGCAGACCCCCCAGGGCAGTGCCCTCCACGGCCTGGGCACTGCGGTTCATGCGCTCTATGAGCTTGGTGAGCGCCCGGCGGACGGCGATCCGCAGCATGACCGCGATCACCACGATCAGCAGGATCCGCAGGCCCGTGTTCAGCCAGGTGGCCCAGTTCTGCTCCACCCATCCGGCCGCCTCGTTGGCCCGCTCTGCGGCCTCGTCGAGACTGACGGGCGGATCGGACGGATCGGCGGCCAGGAACACGGGGGAACCTCCGGGGGTGCGATCGGCTGACCCTCCACATTATCGGCGCATACGCCCGGCCTCCGGCGTTCTCCGAAGGGAGAGACGAGGCTCACCGCGGGGGAGCGGCGGGGCTCGGCCGCGCGCGAGTGGCGGGGGTCGCCGCACGGGGGAGACGAGCCGCATCGGGGTGATTTTCCGGGTGTGCCCGAGCACACACAAAATCCCTCCGGCCCGTTACGGGTACGTAGTGGCGCTTCGAGCAGGCATGAGGAGAGACTGAGTGCAGATCGTCCCGGCGCGAGCCACGCGCCGCCGGCGTACAAGGAGGCATCCGTGCCGCACGTCCTGGTCCTCAACGCGTCGTACGAGCCGCTCGGCGTCGTACCGCTTCGCCGCGCGCTCGTCCTCGTCCTCGAGAACAAGGCCGTATGCCTCGAGGAGTCCGGCGCCTTCATGCACAGCGCGACCCGGGTGATCCCCGCGCCCAGCGTGGTCCGGCTCAAGTGTTTCGTCCGGGTCCCCTACCGGGGGCCCGTTCCTCTGACCCGCCGTGCGTTGTTCGCCCGCGACGGGGGCCGCTGCATGTACTGCGGTGGCGTCGCCACCAGCGTCGACCACGTCGTTCCGCGCAGTCGCGGCGGTCAGCACGTCTGGGACAACGTGGTGGCGGCGTGCCGCCGCTGCAACCACGTCAAGGCCGACCGGCACCTGCGTGAGCTGGGATGGCGGCTGCGGCACCAACCCGCCCCGCCGAGCGGCCTCGCCTGGCGCATCATCGGCACCGGGCATAGGGACCCGCGCTGGCTGCCATATCTGCAGCCGTACGGCGCGGACGACGCGATGGCCCGGATCGACGGCATCTCCGCCTGAGGATCCGGGCCTCTGTCATGTGCGCGCTCCGTCCGCCGGGCCGCTCCCCCGTCCCCCCGGCGGGCCGGGGGGACGGGGGGACGGGAGCCGCTCGTGCGCGCCGGGCGCCGCGGACCGCCGGGAGGCCGCCGGCCGCCGGGGTGGTCAGGGCTCGGCGCCGTCCTCCCGCTGCTCCGACACCGCGTAGCCCTCGACCGACCACAGCGAGTAGCCGAAGCGCGTCGCCCGCGCGTCCCCCTGCACCCGGACGAAGCGGGTTCCCGGCGCGTCCAGGCGGACCGACTCGCGGCCGCCCCTGCCGTCGCGGACGGTCGCGGCCGTGCGCCAGCTGCGCCCGTCGGCCGAGACCTGGATGCGGTAGCGCGAGGCGTGCGCGTCCTGCCAGTGCAGGACCACCTGGCCCAGCCGGACCGGCCGGGGAAGCTCCGCCTGCCACCAGGCGCCGTCCTCCGCGGGGGAGGACCAGCGGGTGCCGGGGTCGCCGTCGGTCGCGGCGGACGCCGGGAAGTCGGGGGTCTCGTCGCCCGAGGACGACGCCGCGGCCGTACGGAGCAGGTCGGGGCCGCCGGTTGCGGGGTAGGCCCGTACGGTCAGCGTGCTCTCCTCCCCTCCGAAGGCGAAGGGCACCTCGTACTCGCCCGCCGGGGTCCCCTGCGGCACCGTCACCTCGACGGGCACGGCGGTATGCCGGCCGCGGGGCGCCCGGACCTCCTTCGGCACGGCCACCGTGATGCCCTCGGGCGCCTCGGCGGTGAGCGTGCCGCGCACCTCGTCGGGCCGCTGGGCGGCGACGTACGCCTCGGTGCGCTGCGGGCCGCCGCCGATCGGCGCGTCCAGCTCGCCCCGGTCGAGGGCGAGCCGGGCCCGGGGCTCGTCGGCGAACCACGGCACCAGCGCGTGCACGGCGTTCGCCGCCGGCGCCCCGGTGATGCGCAGGGCGTCCGCGCGCAGTCCCCGCAGGCGGCTCTGGGTCCAGCCGGAGGCCGCGAGCCCGCCGAGCGTCCGCCAGCCCTGGCCGGGTACATGCGCCTCCAGCGTGCCCGTGGCGCCCTCAGGACCGGGTTCGGTCATCGCGGTCACGGCCTCCACGGGACGGGCGCGGTCCAGCCGGATCGTGTAGCTGTCGCCGCTGGTGGTCGCCGCGCCCGGCTGCCGGTCGGCGCCCGTCCACGCCGCGGACTCCTTCGCCACCCGGTCGAGGAAGGGGTCGAGCACGCCCTTGCCGACCGTCACCTTCCCCTCGCCGATCCCGGTGCGCACGGGGGCGAGCGCCAGCGACGCCCGCCAGGCCGTCTCGCCGTCGCCGCGCGCCTGGGCCTGCAGCAGGTCGACGGCGAGTTCTCCGGCGGTGCCGTAGCGTGCCAGCTGGTCCAGCCAGGGACCGACCTCGGCGCCGAGCGGGGACAGGTGCTCCGGGGCCTCCCGCATCACGGTGAACGCCGCCCGCAGCCGCCGCGCCGCGTCGTCCCCCGCCTTGGCGTCGTCGGTGGTGCGCGCACGCCAGAACTCGGCCATCAGGGGCTGGAGGTACGCGGACTCGGTGGAGCCGAGGATGGACGAGGAGTGGTTCCCGGCGAGCGCGCCCAGCGCCTCCCGGGTCCGCGGGTCGCCGGCCGCGAGGTCGTCCATCGCCGCGCTCCAGGACTCCTGGGGCCGGTAGCCCTTCGGGTTCCAGGCGTAGTCGGCGGCCGTGAACAGCGGGATCCGGGACACGGTCGGCTGCTCCATGGCGTTGGCGAGCAGCGCCGCGGAACCGGAGGCGACGGCCGGCTCCCGTCCGGTATAGGGCCCGAGGAAGATGCGGCCCTGCGCGTAGTCGTTGACGGGGTAGTTGTCCATGGTGACCATCGGGCGGCCGAACACCTGCCGGGCTCCGGCGAGTTCCCGTCCGGTGATGGTGCGCGGGACGACCCCGACCCCTGTCCAGGCGACCTGGACGCCGGGGTCCAGCAGTTCGGCGAGCGCGGTGCGGTACTCGGTCCTGCCGTCCTGGTAGAACTCCGTGGGCATCACCGTCAGCGGCTCCGCGCCGGGGTGGCGTTCGGCGAGGTGCCCGGCGATCTCCCCGGCGACCCTGGCGTGCGCCTTGGCCGCGGCGCCCGGTCCGGAACCGAAGGCGCCGGGGTCCCGGTCGCAGTGCCACTCGCTGTAGCTGACGTCCTGGAACTCCAGCTGGAAGGCCCGCACACCGAGTGCCCACATCGCGTCGATCTTGCGCTTGAGCGCCTTCACGTCGTCGTCGGAGGCCAGGCACATGGACTGGGCGGGGGCGACGGCCCAGGCGAGCGTCACATGGTTGCGCCGGGCCCGCTCGGCCAGCTCGCGGAACTCGGCGCGCTGCGCCGCGGGGTACGGATCGCGCCAGCGGGCCTGCCGGAACGCGTCGTCGCCCGGTGCGTAGAGGTAGCGGTTCTGTTTGGTGCGGCCCATGAAGTCGAGCTGCGCCAGCCGCTGCTGATGGCTCCACGGCCGGCCGTAGAAGCCCTCGGCCACCCCGCGTACCGCCGTGCCCGGCCAGTCCCGTACGACCACACCGGGCACGGTGCGGTCGACGACGAGCTGCCGCAGTGTCTGGGCGCCGTGGAAGAGGCCGTCCGCGCCGACTCCGTCCACGGCGACGGTGTCGCGTCCCGCGACCCGGCCGGTGCCGATCCGGTAGCCGCCCCGGGGCAGATCGGCGCGTTCGGGTACCCGCAGGGCGCGCAGCGCCTCAAGTGCTCCGGTTCCGCCGAGACGGAGCAGCGGGCCGCGGCCGGGCAGCTCCGTGTGGACGGTCCGGACCCCGGCGGCGCGCAGCGACTCGCGCACGGTCCGGACGGCGTACGGGTCGGCGTCCTCGGCCGCGAGCAGCGTCACGTCCTCACCCAGCGGCACGGCGGGGCCGGTGGTGGTGAGCGTCTGGGGGCGGGGCCAGACCTGCGGGGGGGCTCCGGCGGTCTTCCGGTCGGGGTGGGCCGCAGTGGTCGTACCCGGTACCTCCGGGGCGGCGAGGGCCCCGGGAGCCGTACCGAGCAGCCCGCCGATCACGGCGACGGCGACGGCGGTCGCCGTCTGCTTCCTGCGCCCGAACCGCACGTCCGGTCTCCCCTCGACTCACCGTGCCCCCGTGAACCGGAACCGAGCCCACCACCGCTGTGGTGAAGGTGTCAATGCGGCTGACGGTTGTGTCGTATTTGCCCATCGGCGCGCTGAGAGCCGGCGCCCACCCCTCCAACTCCCGCGCGTGAAGCAGAATGTGACACGGAACACGTTGACGAGAGGTGTACGTCTGCGGCCGTGCCCAGTGGGTAGGGCTCCGAATGTCCTGTTGCCCATTGTGAGGAGGCCCTTCGTGGCCGCACCCGCACAGCTTCTGCTCCCCGCCCTGTCCAAACAGGTTCTCGGCCCGTTGACCAGCGGGCCGCCGCTGACCTCCGTTCCGCCCCTGACCGGCGGGGCCCCGCTCCCCGTCGCCGGTCCGCTCACCAGCGAGCCGCCGCTCGCCGCCGCACCGCCGCTCACCAGCGAGCCCCCTCTCGTCGACGCCGCCCCCCTCACCAGCGAACCCACCGCCACCGGCGACGCCGGAGGCTCGGAGTCCCCAGGAGTCTGAATGGGCCTGGCCCGGCTGGCCGCGCTGCACGGTGTCGCCACCACGTACTCGCCCTCGGAGGGCGTCACCGTGCCCGTCCCCGACTCCACGGTCGTCACGGTGCTCGCCGCCCTCGGTGTGGACGCCGCCACGCCGGAAGCGGTCCGCGCCGCCCTCGCGGCGGCCGAGTCCGCCGCCGGGGAGCGGCTGCTCCCGCCGACCGTGGTCGCATGGCTCCCCGCCACCGGGCCGCCGCCCGTCCCCGTCCCGCCCGACTCCCGCGTGCGTGTGGACCTCGAGGGCGGCGGCCTGCTCGAATGGCGCGAACCGATCCCCCGCGCATCCGCGGCGGAGCCCGGCGGCACACGGGCCGGGCAGTCCGGCCGCGCACCCGCCGGGGAGCGCCCTGCCGCCGAGACGCAGGGCTCCGCGGCCGGGGAGCGTCCCGTCGCCGGAGGGCGTCCCCCCGCCGGGGGTGGGCCGCCCGCCGCGCCCCGCTGGCCCGAACTGCCCCCCGGGGTGCACCGGCTCACCGTGCGGACGAGCGGCGGGCGCACCGGCAGCGCCGCGCTCGTCGTCGCCCCCGATGCCGTGCACCGGCCCGCCGAACGGGTCCACGGCTTCCTGGTGCAGCTGTACTCGCTGCTGTCCCGCCGCTCCTGGGGCATGGGCGACCTCGGTGACCTCGCCGAACTGGCGTCCTGGGCCGGCCACACCATCGGATCGGGATTCGTGCAGGTCAACCCGCTGCACGCGGCCGTGCCCGGCCGGCCGACCGACCCGTCCCCCTACCGCCCCTCCTCGCGCCGGTTCCCCGATCCCGTGCATCTGCGGATCGAGGACATCCCCGAGTACGCGTACGTCACCGGCCGGGACCGGCACCGGCTGGACGCCGTCCTGAAGGAGGCCGCCGAACTGCGCGCCTCGGTTCTGGAGAAGGGCGCGCTGATCGACCGCGACGCCGTGTGGCGGCTCAAGGCCCGGGCGCTGGAACTGGTGGTGCGGGTTCCGCTCGGCCCCGGCCGCCGGGCCGCGTACTGCGCCTATCTGGCCGAGGGCGGCCGGGCGCTGGACGAGCACGCCACCTGGTGCGCCCTCGCCGAGATCCACGGCTCCGACTGGCACGCCTGGCCCGAGGGCCTGCGCGACCCGCGCTCCCCGGAGACGGCCCGTGCCCGCGGGGACCTCATGGACCGCGTCGACTTCCACTGCCGGCTCGCCTGGCTGACCGACGGGCAGCTGGCGGCGGCCGCGGAGGCGGCCCGCGGCGCCGGGATGGCCGTCGGGATCGTGCACGACCTCGCGATCGGCGTGCACCCGGACGGCGCGGACGCCTGGGCCCAGCAGGACGCGTTCGCCGCGGGCATGTCGGTGGGCGCCCCGCCCGACGCGTTCAACGCCCGCGGCCAGGACTGGGGTCTGCCGCCCTGGCGGCCCGACATGCTCGCCGCCTCCGGCTACGCCCCCTTCCGGGCGCTGCTCCGCGGACTCCTGCGGCATGCGGGCGCGCTGCGCCTCGACCACGTCATGGGCCTGTTCCGGCTCTGGTGGGTGCCCGTCGGGGCCCAGCCCGCCGAAGGCACATACGTCCGCTACGACGCCGAGGCGATGCTCGCCGTCCTGGTGCTGGAGGCCCGCCGCGCCGGGGCGGTCGTCATAGGGGAGGACCTCGGCACCGTCGAGCCCGGGGTGCGCGAGGCGCTGTCGCGCCGGGGGGTGCTCGGCACGTCCGTCCTCTGGTTCGAACGGGACTGGGCCGGTGGCGGCCGGCCGCTGCCGCCCGAGGACTGGCGCGAGGGCTGTGTGGCCACCGCCACCACCCACGACCTTCCGTCCACCGCCGCCCGCCTCACGGGCGAGCACGTGGCGTTGCGCCACCGGCTGGGCCTGCTCGCCAGGCCGCTGGAAAGGGAGCGCTGGGAGGACGCGGCCGAGGTGGCCGAATGGCATGCCTGTCTGGCCCGGCTCGGTCTGCTGCCGGAGGGCACCCACGACGAGGAGGGCGGGATCCGTGCGGTGTACCGGTTCCTGCTCCGGACCCCGGCCCGCATGGTCGGCGTCTGGCTGCCGGACGCCGTGGGGGACCGCCGTCCGCAGAACCTGCCCGGCACCTGGGACCAGTACCCGAACTGGCGGCTGCCCGTCGCGGACGCCGCAGGCCGCCCGACGACCCTGGACGACCTGGCCGCCTCGCCGAGGCTGCATGCGCTCATGGACGTGTTCCGGCCGGCGCCCGCCCGCCGTACGGGCACCCCGGATGCGCGGCCGTCCTAGCCGTTCGCTACGTTGGCACCGTGGACAAGAAGAACGCCCTGCGCGCCGGCGCCGTCGCGGCCGGTACGGCGCTGATGATGCTGCTCATGTCGTCTCCTGCGCTCGCGCTGACCCGCGACGACGGCGACGACCCGGGTGCCGGTCTGAGCGCGGCCGAGACGATCGGCCTGTTCGTCGTGGCGCCGATCGCGCTGTTCGCGCTGATCGCCGGCCTGGTGATGGTCCTCGACAAGTCCGACCGGTCCGGCGGGAAGCAGGCCTGACCCCGGTGCGGGGCCCGGGACTGCGGGCCCGGCACGCGGCGCCGCACCCGGCTCCCCCGCACGGTCTTCGTACGGGACGCCCGCCGTGCGGCGCCCTCGCGTGGTCCTCCGGGCGCGGCCGGGCATTGCGGTGTTCCGGGGCCCGCGGCCACCGCCACCGCGGCCACCGCTCTGTGGTCTCCCGCTCGACGGCCCGGCCCCTCCGTGCCGCCGCGCACCCCCGCCCCACCGCCGCGCTCGCACCCCCGACCCCTCGCTTCCACGCGGGCCGGGCTGTTCCCCCGTTCGCCGGGCCGTTCGGCCGGGCCGAACCGATGGGCGCGGGCCGCCGGCATCCCGGGCGGACGGCCCGCACTCCTCCGCCCACCGCGAGGCGGCCCCCGCGGAGCGGGCGACGGCGGACCGCTCACCTGCTGCCTTTGAGGACGCCCCGGCCGATGTGAGCCGGGAATCCCCGCCCCTTGGCTTGAGGAAGGGGAGGAATCACAGTCCGCCGGTGAACAGGAGCCGGTTCGGTGAGCCCCGGGAGATGCTTCTCACGACGTTCTTCGTGGACTGTGCGACGAGCCAGTCGGCGACCTCCCGGGGGCCGGCCGCGGGATGGGCCGCCTTGAAGAGCGCGGCGACGCCGGCCACATGCGGTGCCGCCATCGAGGTGCCGTTCATCGAGGTGGTGCCACCGCCCATCCGCGCGGAGACGATGTCGCTGCCCGGTGCGTACAGCCGGAGGCACCGGCCGTAGTTGCTGAAGTCGGTCTCGGCGTCCGACCTGTCGGTCGCACCGACCGTGATGACGCCCGGGGCACTCGCGGGCGAGACGGCGCACGCGTCCTCCGCGGAGTTGCCCGCCGCGACGACCGGCAGCACCCCGCTGTCGAAGACGGCCCGGGCGGCGGCGTTGGCGGAGGGGGACGGGGGACCCCCGAGCGAGGCGTTCAGCACGGCGGGGTGCCGGGCGTTCCCCGCCACCCAGTCGAGGCCCGCGATGATCATGGACCAGGCGCCCTCGCCCTCGCAGTCGAGCACCCGGACGCTGACCACATGGGCCTGCGGAGCCACCCCGTACACCGCCCCCGCCACGGTCCCCGCGACATGGGTGCCGTGGCCCTCGCAGTCCTGGCCGCGGCGGCCGTCGCCGATGGCGTCGAACCCGGCCACGGCGCGGCCGCCGAACTCGCTGTGACCGTAGTCGATCCCGGTGTCGACGACGTAGACGGTGACGCCCCAGCCCGTGGACGTCGCGGTGAACCGCCCGTCGAGCGGCAGCACCCGCTGGTCGGCGCGGTCCAGTCCCCAGCTCGCGGCCTGCCGGCGGAACGCCGCGGCGACGCCCGGGCCGGGGAGCGCGTCCGCGGACGGGACATGCGGCTCCCGGGGGAACCGACGCGCGGAGGCCCGCGCGTCCTCCTCCACGGCCGCCACGCCCGGTGCGAGCCGCAAGGCCGCCAGCTGGGCCGCGTTCAGCGTCGCGGAGAACCCGCGCATGGCCCGTTCGTAGGTGTATCGGGGCTTCACCCCCGCGTCCCCGGCGACCGCGGCCGGCTCGGCGCCCTCCCGGAGCGAGACGATGTAGCTGCCCTTCACCGGCTCGGACGACCGGTACAGCGGGGCGGGGACCGGCCCCTCCGTATCCGCCTCCGCCGCCGCTCCGGGGGCTGCCGCGGCCGCGGCGAGCAGCAGAGCGGCGACCGCGCGGCGCGCAAACAGTCGCATGGGCACTCCCATCCGGTCGATGATGATCACATCACCGTTTTTCGACCCGGCCGCGCCGACGCTTGAGTGCTTGTCAGCCGATCGCCCGTCCGGGACCCCGATCCGCAGACGCGCGACGGCGGCGGCACCCGGTGGGGCGTTCCAAACCCGGTGAGGCGTTCCGGCACCGGCCGGCCGCCCTGACCGAGCCGGGGCGATCGGCACCGGCCGGGGCGGGGCGGATCCGGCGGCGGCAGGATCCGGCGGCGGCAGTGCCACGGCGCCGAGGGCTCGGGCGTACGCCCGGCCGCCGACGCCCGGTCGCACCCCGGGCGGACCGCCGAACTGAAGGGGCCCGGCAAAACGCGCGAGGGCGCCCCGGACCCGATGGTCCCGGTACGCCCTCCGGTACGCCGTGCGGGGCTCGCCGCCCCGCGGGTCAGGACGCCGCCGCGTCCGCCGCGCGGGCCTTCAGGGCCCGCTCGACACCGGCGCGGGACTCGAGGACCAGCCGGCGCAGCGCGGCGCCCGGTTCGGCCGAGTCCAGCCACGCGTCCGTCGCGTCCAGCGTCTGGTCCGACACCTGGAGCGCCGGGTAGAGACCCACCGCGATCTGCTGGGCGATCTCATGGGAACGCGACTCCCATACACCCCCGACCGCCGCGAAGTACTTCTCCGCGTACGGGGCCAGCAGCGCGCGCTGGTCGGTCTGGACGAACCCGCCGATCACCGCCTCCTGCACCGCGTTCGGCAGCTCGCCGGACTCGACGACCGACTCCCAGGCCTCGGCCTTGGCCTCCGGCGTCGGACGGGCCGCCCGGGCCGTCGCCGCGTGCCGCTCACCGGCGGCCGTGCGGTCCCGCTCCAGCTCGGCGGCGATCTCCTCCTCGCCGTAGACCCCGGTCGCCGCCAGCCGCTCCAGGAACGCCCAGCGCAGCTCCGTGTCCACGGCCAGACCCCCGATCGAGTCCCGGCCCTCCAGCAGCGCCTGCAGCAGGTCCAGCTGCTGCGGGGTGCGCGCGGTCGCCGCGAACGCCCTCGCCCACGCCAGCTGGTGGTCGCTGCCGGGCTCCGCGGCGCGCAGATGCGCCAGTGTCGCCTCCGTCCACCGGGTGAGCCCCGTCTCGCGCCACTGGGGCGCCGCGTACAGGTCGAGGGCGAGCTTCACCTGCCGGTGCAGCGACTGCACCACGCCGATGTCCGACTCCTTGCCGATGCCCGACAGCACCAGCGCCAGGTAGTCGCGGGCCGGCAGCTCGCCGTCGCGGGTCATGTCCCACGCCGAGGCCCAGCACAGGGCCCGCGGCAGCGAGTCGGTGAAGTCGCCCAGGTGCTCGGTGACCGTCTTGAGTGACTCCTCGTCGAGGCGGACCTTGGTGTACGTCAGGTCGTCGTCGTTGAGCAGCACCACCGCCGGGCGGGGCTTGCCGACGAGCTCCGGCACCGCGGTGAACTCGCCGTCGACGTCCAGCTCGACGCGGCCGGTGCGCACCAGCCGCCCGGCCTCGTCCAGATCGTAGGCGCCGATCGCGATGCGGTGCGGGCGCAGCACCGGCTCGCCCTTCGCGCCCGGCGGCAGCGCCGGCGCCTCCTGCTTCACCGCGAACGAGGTGATCGTCCCGGCCGCGTCGGTGTCCACCACCGGCCGCAGCACGTTGATGCCCGCGGTCTCCAGCCAGGCCCTGGACCAGGTCTTCAGATCGCGTCCGCTGGTCTCCTCCAGCGCGGTCAGCAGATCGGTCAGCCGGGTGTTCCCGAAGGCGTGCCGTTCGAAGTACGCCTGTACGCCGCGGAAGAACTCGTCGGTGCCGACATAGGCGACGAGCTGTTTGAGCACCGAGGCGCCCTTGGCGTACGTGATCCCGTCGAAGTTGACGAGTACGTCGTCCAGGTCGCCGATCTCGGCCATGATCGGGTGCGTGGACGGGAGCTGGTCCTGCCGGTACGCCCAGGTCTTCATCGAGTTGGCGAACGTCGTCCACGCGTGCGGCCACCTCGAGCCGGGCGCGTGCGCCTGGCAGGCGACCGACGTGTAGGTGGCGAACGACTCGTTCAGCCAGAGGTCGTTCCACCACTCCATGGTGACCAGGTCGCCGAACCACATGTGCGCCAGTTCGTGCAGGATGGTCTCGGCGCGCGTCTCGTACGCCGCGTCCGTCACCTTCGAGCGGAACACGTACTGGTCGCGGATGGTCACCGCGCCCGCGTTCTCCATCGCGCCCGCGTTGAACTCCGGTACGAAGAGCTGGTCGTACTTGGCGAACGGGTAGGCGTAGTCGAACTTCTCCTGGAACCAGTCGAAGCCCTGCCGGGTGACCTCGAAGATCGCGTCGGCGTCCAGGAACTCGGCCAGCGACGGGCGGCAGTAGATGCCGAGCGGGACGCTCTGCCCGTCCTTCTCGTAGGAGCTGTGGACGCAGTGGTACGGACCGACGATCAGGGCGGTGATGTATGTGGAGATCCGGGGGGTCGGCTCGAAGCGCCAGACGTTGTCCTCGGGCTCGGGCGTCGGTGAGTTGGAGACCACGCTCCAGCCCTCCGGCGCCTTCACGGTGAACCGGAACGCGGCCTTCAGGTCGGGCTGCTCGAAGTTGGCGAACACCCGGCGGGCGTCCGGCACCTCGAACTGGGTGTAGAGGTAGGTCTGCTGGTCCACCGGGTCGACGAACCGGTGCAGGCCCTCGCCCGTGTTGGTGTAGGCGCAGTCCGCGACGACGGTCAGCTCGTTCGGGCCCTCGTGCAGGTGCCGCAGGGCGATCCGCGAGTCCCGGAAGACCGCGGCCACGTCCTGCGGGTGGCCGTTCAGCACCACCTCGTGCACCGCGGGAGCCACCAGGTCGATGAAGGTCTCCGCGCCGTGCTCGGCGGAGTCGAAGCGCACGGTGGTCGCGGACCGGTAGGTGCCGCCCTCCTGCGCCCCGGTGAGATCGAGGTCGATCTCATACGAGTCAACGGTGATCAGGCGCGCCCGCGCCTGTGCCTCTTCGCGGGTCAGGTTTGTGCCAGGCACCCGGTCATCTCCTCGCTTCTGCGTCCTCGGTATGCGACGTTCCGGCTCATCCTTCCACGGGCCCCCCGCGGCCCGCCGGTCCCCCGGGAGCTCTCCCCACCGGGCGGGCTCCGGCGGGGCGGGGCCCCGGGGGCGGGTGGCGCGCGAGGGCGCGGCGGGGCCTGCGTGGCGGCGGGGCGGACTCCCCCGAGGGCGGGTGGCGCACCGGCGGTGGGCCGGGGCCGGGGCTGGGGCCGGTGCGACGGCGGGGCGGGGCCCCGTGCGCTCGGCACGCGACCCCGCCCCGCGGCGGCCCCGGGCGGATCAGCCCCTGAGCTCGTCCGCCACCAGCTCGGCGATCTGGACCGCGTTCAGCGCGGCACCCTTGCGCAGGTTGTCGTTCGAGACGAACAGGGCCAGGCCGTTCTCGACGGTCTCGTCGCCCCTGATGCGGCCGACGTAGGAGGCGTCCCTGCCCGCGGCCTGCAGCGGGGTCGGGATGTCGGACAGCTCGACGCCCTCCGCTTCCGCCAGCAGCGCGCGCGCCCGCTCCACGCTCAGCGGACGCTCGAAGCGCGCGTTGACCTGCAGTGAGTGCCCGGAGAACACGGGGACGCGGACGCAGGTGCCACAGACCCTGAGATCCGGGATCTCCAGGATCTTGCGCGACTCGTGGCGGAGCTTCTGCTCCTCGTCGGTCTCGTGGGAGCCGTCGTCGACGATCGAACCGGCCAGCGGCAGCACGTTGAAGGCGATGGGGCGCTGGTAGACGGCCGGCTCCGGGTAGACGACGGCCGCGCCGTCGTGGGTCAGCTCGGCGGCCCGCTCGGCGACGGCCTTCACCTGGCCGTCGAGCTCGGCGACACCGGCGAGGCCGGAGCCGGAGACCGCCTGGTACGTGGTGGCGACCAGCGCGGTGAGCCCGGCTTCCCGGTGGAGCGGCTTCAGCACGGGCATGGCGGCCATGGTCGTGCAGTTCGGGTTGGCGATGATCCCCTTCGGGCGGTCCTTGACCGCGTGCGGGTTCACCTCCGAGACGACCAGCGGCACCTCGGGGTCCCGGCGCCAGGCGGAGGAGTTGTCGATCACGACGGGGCCCTGGGCGGCGACCTTCTCGGCCAGGGCGCGGGAGGTCGCGCCGCCGGCCGAGAAGAGCACGATGTCCAGGCCGGAGTAGTCGGCGGTGGCGGCGTCCTCGACGGTGATCTCCCGGTCCTGCCACTCGATCGTGGATCCCGCGGACCTGGCGGACGCGAACAGCCGCAGTTCGTCGGCCGGGAACTTCCGCTCGGCGAGGATCCTGCGCATGACCGTGCCGACCTGCCCGGTGGCTCCGACGATTCCGACCTTCACGGGGACTCCTCCGTACGCTTGTGCAGCCTGCCCGGCCTGCTGGCCTGGACGCCTTCCATGATGCGTCTGTCCACGGCCGTTTTGTCCAATCCCTTGTCCGAGGGGCGGGAGGCATGGCCTTCCTCACACGCGAGGCGCCGCCCGGATGCGCGGAGGGCGGGCGGCCCGCCGGCCGCCCGCCCCCGTGACCGCGTCGGACCGCTACGGCACGACCTTCTCGATCACCACGCTGCCGGTGCCCGCCGCAGTGCCGCGCGCGTTCACCAGCCGGACCTCGCCGAAGAACCGGCGGCCCTCCGGTGCGGAACCGCCGACCACCACCTCGGCGGAGACCTGCGCGCTCGCGCCGTTGGCCAGCGAGACCGTCGCGGACTCGTCGACCTCGACGGTGCCGAGCGCGGACGAGAAGTACACGTCCTTGTAGTCGTACGTGGTGCCGCCGGGCGCCACCGCGTAGCCGTCGACGAGGATCGTGTACGTGCCCGCTGCCGGGTTGGCCAGGGACACCGACTCCTCGGAGTCGCCGTCCGCGGACTGGCCGACCAGACGGCCGTCCTTGAGGACCGCGAGGTCCAGGTCGGCGCTCTTGTCGGAGGTGTTCCCGATGACCACGTCCAGCCGCTCGACGCCGGTGCCGATGGTGACCGTGGACACCTGGCGCTCGTCCTGAGCGATGGTCGGCGCCGCCGTCATCGCGGAGCCGAGCGAGCCGCCCTTCAGCCTGCCCTCCAGCGCGGCCGCGTCATTGGTGACCTGCCAGTCGACCGCCGCGGGCGTGCCGGCCTCCGCCTCCGGCAGGGTCTTCACCGCCGGGTCGAAGGAGGCGCCGAGCAGGGTGACGTCCAGTGTGAACGGGTTGTCCAGCATCGGGGAGGTGCGCCGCGACTCGACCTCGATCTCCCAGACGCCCGGCTGCGGGTCGGCATAGGAGCGCACGTCCGGCCGGCAGGTGTCGGCCGGATTGTCGTAGTTCGCGTAGCAGACCGTGGACGAGGTGCTCTCGACGGCCACGCCGTAGGGGTGGATCGAGATGAACCGGGTCTGGCTGCCCGCGGCGAGACCGCCGAGCGCGACCTCCAGTGTCCTGGCGCCCTCCGGCACCGTGACGAAGTGGGACGTGAAGCTGTTGCGCTGCACCGACCCCTCGGCGGAGTGGGAGTAGCCGGGCTTCACCAGCTCGCTGGAGGCGACCACGGTGGTGAGGATCTGCTTGTCGACGCCCTCGGTGCGCTGGTCGTCCAGCTCCAGGATGGCGCTGTGCACACCGGTGGAGCCGGCCTTGGCCTGCACCTTCACGGTGACCGGCTGGTTCAGCGGCAGGTCCACCTCGTCGTCGCCGACGATACGGAACGTGCCGTCGTTGTTGCGGAGGTCCAGCTCGTGCTCGATCGGCCGGTTCGGGCCGCTCGTGCGTGTGATGGTGACGTCGTATGTCCTGCGCTGGCCCGGCTTCAGCCCGCCGTCGCGGTCGTAGACGCCCGCTCCGAAGCCGGCCTCCGGCTTCAGCAGGTGGTCGAGCGCGGTGTCGACCGGCGCCTTGACCGTGTACGAGTGGGCGGTGGCGCCGTCCCTGATGGACTCCCACGCCTCCTCGACGTCGATCAGACCCGCACCCTGCTCGTGTGCCTGCACTCCGGGGATCCGCTTGGCGGTGCTGGTCAGCGCGGTCCGCAGGGTGAGCGGGGAGAGCGTGGCAGAGCGCTGCTTGGCGGCGGAGATGAGCAGCGCACCGGCGCCGGTCGCCTGCGGCGCGGCCATCGACGTGCCGTTCAGCATGCCGTAGCCCGCGGGGAGGCGGTAGCCGGTCTCGGGCACCGGGGCGCCCGCCTGCCAGGTCGGGATCGTGTTGATCGACGCGCCGGGTGCGGTGACCGTCGGCGTGAAGCCGCCGTTCTCCGTCGGGCCGCGGGAGGAGAAGTTGAACATGTTGTACCGCTTGGCCACCTGCGAGCCGTAGTTGGCGGCCCAGGTGCTGCGGGAGACGGCCGCGCCGACCGAGACGACCTTGTTGGCCAGGGCGGGGTCGCCGATCGTGTTGACACCGGGGCCCGAGTTGCCGGCCGAGATGACCAGCTGGACGCCGTAGGTGTCGATCAGGCGGTTGTAGAGCAGGGCGCGCGCGTTGTCGGCGTCGTCGCCGCGCTCGCTGTCGTCGTAGTTCAGCGCGGGCAGACCGCCGATGGACATGTTGACGATGTCCACACCCCGGTCGACGACCAGGTCCCGCATGCCCTCGAGCAGTGCGATGTTGGTGCAGCCGCCGGTCCAGGTGCAGGCGCGCGACGACACCAGCTTGGCGCCGGGCGCCGCTCCGCTCATCCGGCCGCCGAACAGGCCGTTGGCGGCGGCGATACCGGCCACATGGGTGCCGTGCGAGCCCTCGACGACGCCGATGTTGACGTAGTCGGAGAACTTCCCTGCCTCGAACTCGACGTCCTTGCGGATCTCCACCACGAACGGGATGCGCTCGGCGATCTCGGTGGCGGGGTCGTCGGTGCCGAAGTACCCGAACTGGTGGCCGTCCTTGTACGGCTTCATCGCGACGTCGTTGGTGAAGTCGGCGTCGTCGTCCAGGTCGACGCGGACCGTACCGGCGGCGGCGTCGTACAGGATGCCCCACGTGTCGGTGGTGTCGCCGTCGCGGTTCAGGTCCCCGGCCATGTCGCCGCCGAGGGTGGCCCGCTCCTCGAAGACGCTGAACCGGTGTGCGCCGGCCGGCGCCTTCCAGCTGCGGTCCCCCACGGTGAACACGGGACCGGTCACCCCGGTGTCCATCCGCCGCCAGGTGCCGTCGCCGTCGGTGGCCGGGTCGGTCGCGGTCACCCAGTCGACGATCTTGCGCTCGCCGGTGGTGGTCTTCTGCAGGGCCGGGTGGCCGAGGTCGACCCCGGAGTCGAGGATGCCGATGGTCACGCCGCGGCCGTCGGCCCGCGGGTGGTCCTCGACGAACTCCACGGCACCCGTCTCGTGGGACGGGTTGTACGGGTTCTTCGCCTTGGTCTTCTTGCCCGGCCCGGGGTAGGCGGCCGATGCCGAGGCGGCGGAGGCGGTACCCCCGGCGCCCGCGTCCGGCCTCGGATCGTCCAGTTTGATCTCGCGCTGGAGGTCCATCCCCTGGACCGTGTCGAGTTCACCGGCCTTGCCGAGGGCGCTCTTCGCCCTGCCGGTGGGGAGGGTGGCCCGTACGTAGCCGAGCTTGTCGTCCTGCCGGCCGACGACGGCGCCCGGGACGGCGTCCAGCTGACCGGCGACCTGCTCGGTCTGACCGGGAACGGTGGCGACCATCACGGTGACGGTCTTCTGGCCCTTCGCCTCGGCTTCGGCGAGGAGCCGGGCGTCGGCCTCGCCGAGCTTGTCGGTCGGCTTCTCGGCGGTCTTGACCGGGCCGCCGGCCGGATCGTCCACCGAGGTGGCCGCGAAGGAGGGGGCGGCGCCGGTGGCCACCAGCGCGGCCACGAGGCCTGCGGCGGCGGCGATACGTGCCACGCGTCTTGGCCCGGTTATGGAGCCCTGCGACTCGAGGGTTGTCATCAGCATCCCTGTGTGGGTGAAAGTGAGGTCCGGAATTCGGTACCGGATGACCGCTCAGCCTTTCGCAAGTGACGCAGCTTTGTGGAGTGTTGACCGAGGTGTGATGTGTTCGTGGCGGAAATCCGCCAGTGGCGGAACACGCGCCGTGCGGAACAAAGGGGTGCCTATCCGGTCGATCCGGCCCCCCGGCCGTTCGGGAGCGGACGGCTCCCCGGGCCGACCGGCGGATGCGGCGCCGGCCGGAGCTCTCTGGCCGGCAGCGCGGCCGGGCAACCCGCCCTAACGGGGGAGTACGACGACATACGGCGCCGGTTCCCGGTCGCGGCAGGCCGTCAGAGCCGCACGCAGCACCATGGCCTGCTGCACGGGGGCGTCCCGCAGGTCGCGCGGCGCGATCCGGACGACCGTGATCCCGAGGCGCTCCAACTCCCCCCGGCGGCCGGACGCCGACCGCCGCGGGTCCGCGCCCGGCCCGTCATGGGCGGACGCGGCGCGCGCCGCGCGGGTGCCCAGCTCGACGGCGACGGCCTCGTCGGGCCAGTAGGCGTCGACACCGCCCAGACGCGGCCCGCCGGGCAGGCGCAGGACCACGTTCCACACCGGGTCGGGAACCCCGTACATCCGCACCAGGTCGTAGAGGCGCCCCTCGGCGACCGCACGCCCTTCGGCGAGGAGGCTGTCGACGGCGCTCACCACATGGGGGCGGGACAGCAGCCGGGCACGCGTCAACTCGGCCACCACGGACCCAGGTTCGCAGTGGCCGCCGCTCACGGCTTCGGTCAGCAGCCGGCGCACCGCCGCCGGCTCGCCCAGCCGGGCGACCGTGTCGGCCAGCGCGCGCTCCACCGGGGCGACGGGCAGTCCCGTCACCACGTCCGGAGCCGGCAGCGCCTGAGTGCGGATCAGCCGGGCGCAGCCCACCGAGCGCAGCCGCCGGGTATGCGGCACCAGCACATCGATCCGCTCGAGCGCCGTCAGGGACGGCGCGGAGGCGAACCGGTGCAGCGCGAGCGCCGCCGGCCCCGTCACCATGGCCTCGCCCGCGCCGGGCCGGCCCGCGTACGCCACCGCGGCGTGCAGCCGTTCCTCGCTGGTGGGCGTTCCCGGGTGCAGCAGGAACACACCCGGCAGGATCTGCTGCCAGGGGCCGCCGGGGCCGCACCGCTCGGCGGCCTGCTCGGCGGTCACGCCCCGGGCGCGCAGCTGCGCGCCCGACAGCACGCGGCGCCGTACATCGGAGAGGTCGCTCAACGGACGGGGGGAGATGGGGGTGTTGTGGTTCATGTCCCGCAGATTCCCTCACGGCGGCAGGTCCCTAACCGCTGTTACACAGCCGTCGACAATTCAGGACATCACCGTCCTAAAGTACGGGAGTTCGACGGCCGATCAGTTCTGCCGCGCCCTTCCGGCCTCTCCGGCCTCTCCGGCCTCTCCGGCCTCTCCGGCCTCTCCGGCCCCTCCGCGCCCCGACCGGTCGCGCCGCGCGGTGGGCGCGGGGGCGGGGCCGGACCCGTCGCACCCCGCCGCCGGTCGCGGATCCGCCGGTCGCGCCCACCGCGTGTCGCGGACCCGGCGGGGGCGGGGCCGGCGCCCGGGGGTTCGGGCCGTCAGCCGGCCGCCGCGTCGCAGGACTGGGCCCGCAGGGCCCGGGCGAGGTCGTCCCGGGACTCGAGCACCAGCCGGCGCAGCGCCCCGGGCGCGTCCGGGTGGGAGCCGAGCCACGCGTCCGTCGCCCGCAGGGTGGCCTCGTCGTCCTGGAGCGCGGGGAACAGACCGCGGACCACTTCCATGCCGATCTGGATCGACCGTTCCGCCCAGACCCGTTCGATCGCCGCGAAGTACCTCTCGGCGTACGGTGCGAGCAGCTCCCGCTGCGACGCCTGGGCGAAGCCCGAAATCACCGCCTCCACCAGTGCGTTCGACAGTGCCTCCGACTCGACGACCTGCGCCCATGCCTGGTCCTTGACCGCCCCGGAGGGCCGGGCCGCCAGGCAGCGCACCTGGTGGCGCCTGCCGGACGCGGTGTCGTCCCGCGCCAGCTCCGCGCCGATCGCCGACTCGTCGGCCACCCCGTGCGAGGCGAGCGGCTCCAGGAACGCCCACCGCAGCTCCTGGTCCACCTCCAGCCCGTCGATCTTCGCGGTACCGTCCAGCAGCCCCTGGAGGAGCTGGAGATCCGCGTCCGTGGCCGCCGCGGACGCGAGGAACCGCGCCCAGGTCAGCTGGTGCTGGCTGCCCGGCTCGGCGAGCCGCAGCTCGCGCAGCGCCCCCTCCGACAGCCGTCGCCCGCCCTCCGCGCGCCACTCGGGCGCGGCGTAGTGGACGAGCGCGGTGCGCGTCCACGCGTGCACCGTCTGCAGCACGCCGATGTCCGACTCCCGACCGGCGAAGTCCAGGACGAGTCCGATGAAGTCCCGGGCCGGCATCAGCGCGTCGCGCGTCAGGTTCCACAGCGCCGACCAGCACACGGCCCGCGCCAGCGGGTCCGCGACCGACCCGAGGTGGCCCCGCAGGGTGTCCAGCGACCCTTCGTCGAAACGGACCTTGCAGTAGGTCAGGTCGTCGTCGTTGACGAGCACCATCGCCGGGCGTTCGCGGCCCGCCAGCTCCGCCACGACCGTCCGGGGTCCGCTGACGTCCACCTCGGCCCGTGCGTAGCGGACCAGCTCGGCACCCTCGTGCCGGTACAGGCCGACGGCCACCCGGTGGGGCCGGGGGGAGGCCGGGGCCGCGGCACCGGGCGCTGCGCCGCCGTCCTGGACGACGGCCAGCTCGGTGATCCGGTCGCCCGCGTCACAGATGAGCTGGGGCGTCAGCGTGTTGACGCCGGAGGTCTCCAGCCACGAACGCGACCAGGCCTTCATGTCCCGCCCGGAGGTCTCCTCGAGCACCGCCAGCAGGTCGTCGAGGCTGGTGTTGCCGTAGGCGTGGCGCTTGAAGTACCGCCGCGCGCCCTCCATAAACGCCTCGCGCCCCGCGTAGGCCACGAGCTGCTTCAGGACCGAGGCGCCCTTGGCGTAGGTGATCCCGTCGAAGTTGAGTTTGGCGTCCTCCAGGTCGTGGATGTCCGCGGTGACGGGATGCGTGGAGGGAAGCTGGTCGGCCCGGTACGCCCACGCCTTGCGGTTGTTGGCGAACGTCACCCAGCCGTTTTGGAAGCGGGTCGCCTCGACGAGCGAGAGCGCGCCCATGAAGTCGGCGAACGACTCCTTGAGCCACAGGTCGTCCCACCACCGCATGGTCACCAGGTCGCCGAACCACATGTGCGCCATCTCGTGCAGGATGACGTTCGCCCGGCGCTCGAACGACGCCTGCGTCACCTTGCCCCGGAAGACGAACTCCTCCCGGAAGGTCACACAGCCCGGGTTCTCCATCGCGCCGAGGTTGTACTCGGGCACGAACGCCTGGTCGTACTTCCCGAACGGGTACGGGTAGTCGAAGTGGTCGTGGAAGAAGTCCAGGCCCTGCTTGGTGACGAGGAAGACGTCGTCGGCGTCGAAGTGCTTGGCGAGCCCCTTGCGGCACAGGGCGCCGAGCGGGATCTCCAGCAGCCGCCCGTCGCCGAGGACGCGGGTGTAGAGGTCGCTCTCGTAGTGGTACGGGCCAGCCACGACGGCCGTGATGTACGTGGAGATCGGCGTGGTCTCGGCGAACCGCCAGGTCGCGCCCTCCCGCGACGCGACCGCGGCATTGCTCCAGACCGTCCAGCCCTCGGGCGCGGCGACCTCGAAGCGGAAGGGCGCCTTCAGGTCGGGTTGCTCGAAGTCGGCGAAGACCCGCCGGGCGTCGGCGGGTTCGTACTGCGTGTACAGATAGACCTCGCCGTCCTCGGGGTCGACGAAGCGGTGCATGCCCTCCCCGGTCCTGCTGTACGCACACTGCGCGTCCACCACCAGGACGTTCTCCTCCCGCAGTCCGCTCAACGCGATCCGTGAGCCGTCGAAGACCTCGGCCGGGTCGAGCGGGCGGCCGTTCAGCGTCACCGCGTTCACCGAAGGCGCGACGAGGTCGGCGAAAGTGCCGTCGCCCGCGCCGGTGCGGCGGAACCGGATCGTGGTGACCGAACGGAACGTCCGCGGCAGCGCCTCCTCACTCTCCGCGGTCGCCGACCGCAGGTCGAGGAAGACCTCGTACCCGTCGACGGACAGCAGCTCCGCCCGGGCGCGGGCCTCGTCGCGGGACAGATTCTCTCCGGGCACGTCCACTCCTTCGCGTCCTTCGCGTCCTGTGCGTCCTGTGCGTCCTGCGCGTCCTGCGCATCTCGTTCGGGCACGACCGATCCTCGCACGCGCCCGCCGCCGGGAGGATCGGGGAATGCGGCTGGTGGGCTCCGGTGTTCGCTTCCAGGGGAGCGACCCCGCGCACGAGCACGAGGAGTGACATGTCCGACACCGGCAGGACCCCCGCCGACTTCTGGTTCGACCCGTTGTGCCCCTGGGCCTGGATGACCTCGCGCTGGATGCTCGAGGTGGAGAAGGTGCGGCCGGTGGAGGTGCGCTGGCACGTCATGAGCCTGGCGGTGCTCAACGAGAACAGGCTGGACGAACTCCCCGAGGAGTACCGCCGCTCCATGAAGCGCGCCTGGGGGCCGGTACGCGTGGTGACCGCCGCCCAGCAGAAGTACGGCGACGAGGTCGTGGGCCCGCTGTACACCGCCCTCGGCACCCGCATGCACAACGAGGGCCGCGGCAACAAGCCCGAGGTGGTCCTGGAGGCTCTCGACGCGGTGGGCCTGCCGGCCGAGCTCGCGGACTACGCGGACTCGGACACCTACGACGCCGAGCTGCGCGCCTCCCACGGCGAGGGGATCGGCAAGGTCGGCCAGGACGTCGGTACGCCGGTCATCGCGGTTCCGGGCGCGGACGGGGAGCAGATCGCGTTCTTCGGCCCGGTCGTCACCCCGGCGCCCAAGGGCGAGGAGGCGGCCAGGCTCTGGGACGGCACGCTGATGGTGGCGTCGATTCCCGGCTTCTACGAGATCAAGCGCACCCGGACGAAGGGCCCGGACTTCTCCTGACGGCCCGGCCGTGCGCCCGGTGGGGCCGTGCGCTTGCGCGCCGCAGGCGCTCGCGGTCGGGCCGGGACGTCCGTGGCGACATCGTGACGATGGCCGGCCTCGGGACCGAAGCGCCGGCCGTACCCCGTGCGGGCGTCGCCCAAGGCGATCGGATCGGGAACCGGCGCGGGATGTCCGCACTCCGGGTACGCCGGGACCCCCGGGCCCTGGGGCGGCCCGGGGGTCCGGTGCGCGGTCCTGCGCGCGGGGGCGTGCCCCGCTCAGTCCCCGGCGGCGCCCGCAGGTGCCGACTCCCGCTCGGTGTTCCCGCCGGTGCTCCCGCCGGTGTTGCTGTCAGTGATCTCGTCTGGGCCCCTGTCCGGGTCCCGGCCGGCGCCCCCGCGCCCGTCCCCGTCCGGGTCTCCGTCCGGGTGCCCGGCCCTGCGCCTGCGCTGCAGCGCGGCGCCCGATGCGGCCAGCACCAGCGTCATCGCCCCGGTCGCCATCAGCTGGTCACGGGTGCCTGGCTCGCGCAGCATCAGGACGAAGACGGCGAGCATGCCCGCGACGGCGACCCAGGTCAGCCCCGGGAACAGCCACATCCGCACCACGAGCTTCTCCGGGGCCTCGCGCTCCGTGCGGCGCCGCAGCACCAGTTGCGAGACCGCGATGAACAGCCAGACGACGAGGATGACCGCGCCGATCATCTTCAGCAGCCACGGGAAGACGTCGTCCGGCCGCCAGTAGCTGAGCAGCACGCAGAGGAAGCCGAAGGCGGAGGAGGCCAGCACCGCGATCCGGGGCACCCCGCCCGACACCCTGCCGATCGCCTTCGGGCCCTGGCCCCGGGCGACCAGGGAGTACGCCATTCGCGAGGCGCCGTAGATGTTGGCGTTCATCGCGGACAGCAGCGCCACCAGTACGACGATCTGCATCACCAGGCCGGCACCCGGGATGCCCAGGTGGCTCAGTGCGGTGACGTAGGGGCCCTTGTCGGGGTCGGCGACGTCCGGTTCGTCCCACGGCACCAGCGTGACGATGACCGCCATCGAGCCGATGTAGAACAGCGCGATGCGCCACATCGCCGTACGCACGGCCTTGGCGACGCCCTGGACCGGGTGCTCGGACTCGGCCGCCGCGATGGTGACGGTCTCCAGGCCGCCGTACGCGAAGATCGACGCGAGCAGGCCGATGACCAGTCCCTCCGCCCCGTTCGGCAGGAACCCTCCGTCGCCGGTCAGGTTGGCGGCACCGGGCGCCTCCGTCCCCGGCAGCACTCCGAGGATGGCCAGGCCGCCGAGGATCAGGAACAGCGTGATCGCGCCGACCTTGAGCGCGGCGAACCAGAACTCGAACTCACCGAAGTTGCGCACGGCGGCCAGGTTGGTGACGCAGAACACCAGCATGAACAGCGCGACCCAGGCCCACTCCGGGGTGCCGGGCAGCCAGCCGCTGACGATCTTCGCGGCGCCGATGCCTTCCAGGCCGACGGCGACGGACAGCAGCACCCAGAAGGACCAGCCCGCGGTGAAGCCCGCCCACGGGCCCAGCGCCCGCTCCGCATGCACGGAGAAGGAACCGGAGGCCGGGTTCGCCGCGGACATCTCGCCCAGCATGCGCATCACGAGCATGACGAGCAGGCCGGACAGCGCGTAGGCGACGACGATGGAGGGGCCGGCGGCGGCGATGCCCGCGCCGGAGCCGACGAAGAGCCCGGCGCCGATCACACCGCCCAGGGCGATCATCGACAGATGGCGCTGCTTGAGGCCGTGGGCGAGAGGCGCGCCGGTTCGGTTGCCGACGGGCGTGGATGTCGGGGTCGGGGCCATGGGAGTGCCTGTTCATGAGCGGATGGGGCGGTCGTCAGTCTGGAGGGCCCACCGCTCACCGAGCACCGGTACCCGCTATACGGACACCATGCTGACACAGGGCGCAGATGTCACCCCCGCCACTCGACGCGGGCCTGCCCGGTCAGCGCCTCGGTGACGAGCATCACGCGCCCCCGGTGCTTGCCCGGGCCGAGTTATGCGAACCCGACCACGGGCCCGAGCGGCGCTTTGTCGTGAGCTGACGGTGATCGGCCGTTCACACCTGGGTTAGCGTCGCCATGTCCACAAGGACGTCACCGCCGCCCTCGCATCCGGAGTCCCCATGAGCACTGCCGCCGCTTCTGTCCCCCGTCAGGGGCTGGTCCTCGCCGACCTGCTGCCCGCCTCGCGCGCCAAGTCCGCGGTGGACGCGGCCCTGGTCGCCGGAGGCGCCGCGCTCACCGGAGCCGCCGCACAGATCTCCGTGGCCGTGCCGGGCTCCCCGGTCCCGGTCACGGGCCAGACCTTCGCCGCCCTCCTCGTCGGCACCGCGCTCGGGGCGCGGCGCGGCTTCCTCTCCCTGGCGCTGTACGCCCTCGCCGGAATGGCCGGCATGCCGTGGTTCGCCGAGGCGTCCTCCGGCTGGGCCATGCCGTCCCTCGGCTACATCCTCGGCATGCTGGTCGCCGCCACCGTCGTCGGCGCCCTCGCCCGGCGCGGCGCGGACCGCTCCGTCCCGCGCACCGCAGGTGCGATGGTCCTCGGCTCCGCGATCATCTACGCGTTCGGTGTGCCCTACCTGGCGCTCGCCACCGGCATGGCACTCCCCGAGGCCGCGGCGGCCGGCCTCGTCCCGTTCCTGGTCGGCGACGCGCTCAAGGCCGCCCTGGCCATGGGGGCGCTGCCCGCCGCCTGGAAGCTCGCCGGCCGCCGCGGCTGAGGCCCCCCCGGTGCGCGCCCGCCGCCCGGCAGACGCACCGCCGGACCGCCCGGTGGCGGACGCCGCCGCCCGCTCCCGCCCCCGTCCCAGCCCGCCCCCGCCCGTCGCTGCAACGCCCTACCCCGCTGCCGTCCCTGCGGCCTCCCGCGTGCCACACTCGGACCATGCGCGTCTACCTCGGCTCCGACCATGCCGGCTTCGAACTCAAGAACCACCTCGTCGAGTGGCTCAGGGCCCATAGCCACGAGCCCGTCGACTGCGGTCCCCATATCTACGACGCCCAGGACGACTACCCGCCGTTCTGCCTGCGCGCTGCCGAGCGGACGGCCGCGGACCCCGACAGCCTCGGCATCGTGATCGGCGGTTCCGGCAACGGCGAGCAGATCGCCGCCAACAAGGTCAGGGGCGTCCGCGCCGCGCTGGCCTGGAGCGAGCAGACTGCGGCCCTGGGCCGGGAGCACAACAACGCCAACGTCGTCGCCGTCGGCGCCCGGATGCACACGACGGACGAGGCCACCGCCTTCGTCGGGGTCTTCCTCAAGACCCCGTACTCCGGCGAGGAGCGCCACACCCGCCGCATCGAGATGCTCGAGCGGTACGAGACGACCGGTGAGCTGCCCCCCGTCCCGGCGCATCACCCCCAGGAGCCGACCGCCTGATGCCCGAAGGGCACACCATCCACCGGCTGGCCGCCGACTACCGGGAACGGTTCGGCGGCCGGCCCGTGCGGGTCACCAGTCCGCAGGGCAGGTTCGCCGACTCCGCGGAGCTGCTGGACGGCAGGGTGCTGGAGCGCACCGAGGCCCACGGCAAGCACCTCTTCCTCGGCTTCGGCGGCTTCGGCGGCCGGGACGCCGGTCAGTGGATCCACATCCACCTCGGCCTCTTCGGCACGGTGGACTTCGGCGAGGCGCCGGCCCCGCCGCCCACCGGCACCGTGCGGCTCCGGCTCGCGGACTCCGGGTCATACGTGGATCTGCGCGGACCCACGGCCTGCGCCCTGATCACGGACGGTGAGAAGGCCGCGATACACGCGAGGCTCGGTCCCGATCCGCTCCGGCCGGACGACGGCCCGGACCGGGCCTGGGCCAGGATCTCCCGCTCCCGGACGGCGATTGCCGCGCTGCTGATGGACCAGAAGGTCGTCGCGGGCGTCGGGAACGTCTACCGCGCGGAAGTCCTCTTCCGGCACGGCATCGACCCCTACCGCGCGGGCAGGGACCTCACCGAGCGCGAGTGGCGGGCCCTCTGGGCCGATCTGACCGCCCTCATGCGCCACGGCGTACGGGACAACCGCATCGACACCGTCCGGCCCGAGCACACACCGGAGGCGATGGGCCGGGCGCCGCGCGTCGACGACCACGGCGGCGAGGTCTACGTCTACCGCAGGGCGCGGCTGCCCTGCCACGTCTGCGGCGGCGAGATCCGCACCGCCGCCCTCGCCGCCCGCAACCTCTTCTGGTGCGCGGGCTGCCAACCCGCCTGACGCTCCCCCGGGGACCGCGAGGCCGCGGCGCAGCGCCACCACCGGGGCGGCGCCCGTGTGCCGGTCGGCTCCACCCGGCATCCCAGGGCCCCCGACCAGAACGGCCCCAGAGGACCGCAGGGCCCCAGAGGACCGCAGACCCAGGCCGGCCCGAAGAGCCCCGAAGAGCCCCGGAGAATACTCAGAAGCTGTGCGGCAGCCAGGGCGCCGGGTCGGAGGCGAAGGCCGTCGACGCCTCCGCCAGCGCACCTCCGCGCAGCTCGCGCACCCGGCCCGCCCCCGCCAGGGACGACAGCGTCACCCCGCCCAGGAACGCGGCACCGAGGTCCCGTACGTTCAGGGCCAGATCGGCGGTATAGGATGTGCGCTCGCACGTGGCGCCCTTGGCGTCCCCCGAGAGCCGCCAGCGGCCCTCGTTCCAGGGGCAGAACGGGTCCTCCACCTCGAACACGACGTCCACGGACGCCCGGTAGGTCCTGGCCACCAGCGCCGCGCCGACATCGACCAGCCGCATATGCAGCGCATCCCGCACCCGGACACCGCAGCGCCGGACATCCGTGACGAGATGCAGCAGCGGGTCGTCCACCGGGCGGTTGCGGACCCGGATCCGCGACGTCAGGTCGATGCCGAAGAGGAACCGCCACAGCGCCGCGTAGGCCACCGGGTCCAGAGCCTCCACATCCCGCAGCAGGATCGAGCCGTTGGGCCCGGATTCCTCCCACTCCGGCTTGTTGTGGAAGCGGACGTAGCCCACGACCTCGCCGTCCCGCTCCGCGAGCACGCACTGCGCCGCCGACGCGCCCTCGCGGTTCGCGGGCGGGTCGAGCAGAGCGAGCCGCTCCCAGCCGGGTGGGCAGGCGAGCATCCCGGGCCTCGAGCCGAGCCCGCTCCGGTGCACCGCCTCGCATGCCGCGGCCGACTCCCCGACCGGAGCGAACCGCAGCCGTACGCCGTCCGCCCCCGGCGGCGCGGTGATTCCCGCACGGACGGTGTCGATGTCCATGCCCAGCTGGTAGCTCGCGACGCCGTACCCGAACCGGCCGTAGATCTCCGGTTCCGAGGCCGTCAGCATGGCTAGCGGCTCACCCAGCGCACGGACGTCGTCCAACTGGCGCCGCATCATCGACGTGAGCACGCCGCGCCGCCGATGGGTCGGGGCCACGCTCACCATGGTGACCCCGGCCGCGGGCACGAACGAGCCGCCCGGGACGGACACCCGGAAGGTGAAGGCCCCGGCCGTACCGACGCACTCGCCGCCCTCCCAGGCGCCGACCGAGCGCCCGTGTTCCGTGAGTTCGCTCCAGAGCGCGCGTTCCTCGGGGGGCACCGGGACGCCGCCGAAGGCGCGTTCCAGTCTCCCGTACCACTGATCCCACTCCTCGCGACGGAGTACCCGCAGTTCAGTCGTCATGCGCCATGCCTACCAGCGCACCGCGTCCCGTCGCGACCCGATTTCGAACGCAATGTCATGGGGTCCCCCTCCACGGCGGACCGCGGTGTGGATAGGGTCGCCGACGATGGCACGTGGCGGAGCGGACTCGTACACGGCCCGGATGCGGAAAGCGACGCACCGGGCCCGCACGGCGCTGCGCAAGTCCGGGGTCGACTACTTCCGCGGCGACGGCTCCGACTGGATCGCGCTGGCCGGACTGCTGCTGACCGTCCCGGCGATCGCCTGGGGCACCATCCTGACGCCGGTCTGGTGTGCTCCGGCCGCCCTCGTCCTGCCGATCGTCGCGGGTGGGCTGCTGCTGCGCCCCGCGAGTCTGCTCGCTCTCTACGCGGCAGCGGCCCTCGCGCTGATCGTCGAGTCACTGGTGCTCGGCCCGTACACCGAGGGCCCGGCCCGGGTCACCCCGGGGACCGTGCTCGTGGTGGCGGCCTGCGGGCTGTTCGGGCTGCTCATCGCCCAGTTCCGGGCCCGGGTCGGGGTGCCCTGGCGGCGCGGCGGCACCATGCTCTTCGACCTGCGCGAACGGATCCGGGTGCAGAGCGCCCTGCCGCGGCTGCCGCAGGGCTGGCACCGCGAGATGGCGCTGCGCCCGGCCGGCGGCCAGTCGTTTTCAGGCGACTTCGTCGTCGCGGCCCGCACCAACGGCGGTCGCACCCTCGAGGTCGTCCTCACCGACGTCTCCGGCAAGGGCATGGACGCCGCGTCCCGCGCCCTGCTGCTGTCCGGCGCCTTCGGCGGCCTCCTCGGGTCCCTTCCCCCGCACGGCTTCCTCCCCGCCGCCAACGGCTATCTGCTGCGCCAGGACTGGGACGAGGGCTTCGCCACCTCCGTCCACCTCGTGCTCGACCTGGACTCCGGCGACTACGAGTTGCTCTCCGCCGGGCATCTGCCCGCGCTGCAGCTCCAGGCGGGCAGCGGCCGCTGGGAGGAGAAGGCCGGGGAGGGGCCGCTGCTCGGGGTGTACGAGGGCGCGCAGTTCGACCCGGTCAAGGGCACGCTGCGCCCGGGGGACGTGCTGATGCTCTTCACCGACGGTCTCGTCGAGGCGAACGACCGGGACATCGCCGAGGGCATGGACCGGCTCACCGGTGAGGCGGACCGCTATGTGGGGACGGGCTTCGAGGGTGCCGCCTGGCACCTCATCGAGGCCGTGGCGAAGGACGTCAACGACGACCGGGCGCTGCTGCTGATCCGCAGGCGGCCGTGACGGCCGGGCGCCGTCACCGGCCCCCGGGCGCCCGTGGCGGCCACGCGGGCGGCCCGGCGCTGGGGTAGTCCTCGGGCGGCCCTCGGGGAGGCGTGCACACGCCGAACAACCCCACGGTCGACACAACCTCACGGTCGCCCAGGTCGAGGCGATCGCCCGGAACGCCCACGCACACCGGACGGACAAGGCGGGCCGGCCCTGCGCCGAGCACTTCCAGGCGGTGGCAGACGGGGTGAGGGACCGGGGCGGCACCGGCGAGCAGATCGCCGCCGCCTGGCTGCACGACGCGGTGGAGGACGGTGTGCTGTCGCGGGAGCAGCTCGCCGCCGCACTCCCCCAGCGGGTCGAGGACTTGGTGGACGCGATGACCAGGCGCCCGCGGGAGGGCGCGGAGTCGGGCGCCCGGCGCGTTCCGGCCACCCCGGGCGCCCGCCTCGTCAAGGAGGCGGACCTCGCCCACCACGCGGATCCGGACCGGCTCGCCCTGCTCGACGAGCCGACCCGTGGCCGGTTCAGCGCGACGTACGCGACGCTGCGTCGGTTGCTCCGTCCGGCAACCGGGTGACGTCCTGCCGGAACGCCCACGACAGCTCCGGCTCGGTCGCGAACCGCAGGGCGCGCCGCACCGGCGGCGTGCAGAGCAGCGTCACGGCCGCCGCGGCGGCGACGGTGACCGCGATCACCCCGGCGGGCTCCGCGAGCCACGGGTACCGCGCCACCAGCCCCCAGTACTCGAGGGACTTCACGAGGAAGCCGTGCAGCAGGTAGCCGCAGATGGTGCCCGCGCCGAGCACGGTGAACCACGTCCTGCGCCGCGGTACCCAGGCGAGGAAGGCAGCCGTCAGCAGCAGCCCGCAGCCGAACAGGACGAGGGTCATCAGCGGGCCCGCCCACCAGGGCGCGTCCAGTTCGACGGCGCTGGTGGAGCGGTAGAACCAGCCCATGCGCAGGTGTGGTGCCACCCAGTAGGCGGACACCGCGGCGACCGCGAACACCGGCAGCGCCAGCAGCCGGACCTCGCGGCGCCGCAGCATCTGGAAGTGCTCGGGCCGCATCGACAGACCCAGCACGAAGAACGGCAGGAACTGCAGGATGCGCTGGAGGTCGAGGCTCTGGCCCATCCCCGGGGTGAGCGTGCCGAGTGCCGCGAGGGCGAGGGCGATGGCCAGCGGCCACCTCACCGAGCGCCACAGGGGTGTGGTGAGCCGCCACACGAACAGCGCGATCAGAAACCAGGTCAGATAGATCGGGTCGTTCATGCTGAACGGGTAGTCGGGGTCGTCGTCGGCCCACCGCTTGAACAGCGTGTAGGCGATCTCGAAGACGGCGTAGGGCACGACGACCCCGCTGACCAGACGCTTCAGCTGGTCGGGCCGGGCCTGGAAACTGCGCGAGAAGTAGCCGGAGATGACGATGAACGCCGGCATGTGGAAGGCGTAGACGAGCATGTACGCCGCCCTGGTGGCGCGGCTGCCCTCCATCACCGGCTCCCAGGCGTGCGCCACCGCCACCAGCACGATGGCGAGGTACTTGGCGTTGTCGAAGTAGGCGTCGCGTCTCTTGACCGGGGCCGTCCCCGGTGCGTCCTGCGGCACCGGGGACGCAGGGGGCGCGGGCGGTGCGGGTTCGGCCGTCGTCGTCCTCCTTTGGAGGGGTTCCGGCTCTCGGGAGGCGCCGGTGGCGCGATCCTTCTGCAGTCCATTCGGAGCGTGGAACATTTGAGGGACCCTAACCGGATGACGGGGAATTCGTAAAACTCGCCGGAAGATCTCCGGCATTCGGCACAGACGCCTGCAATGTGTCCGGTATGCCCTCATTAGTCCTGCTCAAACGGTGTGAAATGGTGAACGACGAGGCGTCGGTGAATTTCCTTACCGGTATTTTATGGATTACCTGTGACCTGCATGTGTGCATTGCGCGCCGCCGGGTGGCGGGATGGGCCTGCGTGCCGCCCGGTCGCCGACCGGGGCGGCGCGGTGTGACCGGATCCATTCACTGACGATCTGTCAGTCGGTCACGCCTCCCCGGGTCTTGGTGGCACCATGGGTGGGGACGGGGGCGTGCCGGGCCGTACGCCCCCGGCGGGCAAGGCGGACCGAACGAGGGTGTGATCAGTTGTGGCCATTTCACTGTCTGTGGTGCTGCTGTTGGCGATCATCCTCGTGGTGATGATCCGCGGTGGCTCGATCAAGGCCGGTCCCGCGATAGTCGCGGCACTGTTCGGCTTCTTCCTCGCCTCGAGCGGTATGGCGCCGTCGATCGACAACTTTCTGAACTCGCTCGCCGATTCGATCAATGCGATCAGATTCTGAACGACTTCCTGCTTCGTTCCTGAGTTCGGGGTGGCCGGGGCGTCGGGGCGGTCGGGAGTGGTCGGGGCGGACGTTCTTCCGGTCCCGGCCGCTGTGCTGCCCCTGTGCCGTCCGGCGCGCGCACCGGACGGGCGGCCAGGTGAACGGCCCGGTGGGGATCCCGGCGAAGGCCGCAGCGCGATGAACCGCGATGAACCGCGATGAACGGTGAAGAACGTGAAGAACGTGAAGAACCGTGAAGAGCATGGTGAACGCATCAGGACCAGGCCGAGGACTCCTCCTCTGACCTGGCCCTGAGCCGACTGGAGCGGGCGACGGGAATCGAACCCGCGTAGCTAGTTTGGAAGACTAGGGCTCTACCATTGAGCTACGCCCGCAAGCACCGCACCGCAGGTCGTGGTGACGGCGGCACGAAGAGCATCGTAGCGGGTCCCGCGCGTGCACCGCACACCCGTTGCCCCGGTGGCGTCCCCGCCGTCGCGGCGGGGATGTCCCCGAGCGGATCCCCCGACGCCTCCCGGACGCCTCCCGGATTGTCCCCGGGCGCGCCCCTGGTTCCCCGGCCGGTGCCCGCCGACGCCCCTGGACGCCCCTGGATCCCCGGTCTCCTCGGGAAAGGGGCCTGGCCGCTGCCTGGGGCCATGTACCCTACGTTCGCACCGACGGGGTGTGGCGCAGCTTGGTAGCGCGTCCGCTTTGGGAGCGGAAGGCCGTGGGTTCAAATCCCGCCACCCCGACCAACATCGCGATCAGGCCTGGGTGAAGATCGCATTGTGGGGCCGATCCCGCTTGCGGTTACTATGCAATCCGTGTGCCCGTGTGTCCGACCGAGTGTCCGAGGCGCCGGGCCCGATCCGCTGCTCCGCCGCAGGACGATCCTCCGTGGTGGACCCAGCAGAGCCCCAGAATTCAGCCACCAAGGAGACCGAACCGTGAAGAGCGCCGTGGAGACCCTGAACCCGACCCGGGTTCGGCTCACTGTCGAGGTGCCCTTCGAGGAGCTCAAGACCAGCCTCGACGCGGCGTACAAGAAGATCAACCAGCAGGTCACGGTCAAGGGCTTCCGCAAGGGCAAGGTCCCGGCGCGCGTCATCGACCAGAGGTTCGGCCGCGGCGCGGTGCTGGAGGAGGCCGTCAACGACGCGCTCCCGAAGTTCTACACCGACGCGGTCAACGACGCGGAGATCAACCCGCTCGGCCAGCCCGAGGTCGACATCACCGAGCTGAAGGACGGCGAGACGCTGAACTTCACCGCCGAGGTCGATGTCCGCCCGGCCATCGAGATCCCGGACTACTCCGGCATCGAGATCGAGGTCGACGCCGTCGAGGTGTCCGACGAAGACGTCGAGAAGGCAGTCGAGCAGCTGCGTACCCGCTTCGCCTCCACCTCTCCGGTGGAGCGCGCCGCGGCCGAGGGCGATGTCGTGACGATCGACCTGGAGGCGAAGGTCGACGGCGAGGTCCTCGAGGACGGCGTCGCCGACGGCGTGCAGTACACGATCGGCTCGGGTGAGCTTCTCGACGGCATCGACGAGGCCGTCACCGGTCTGGAGGCCGGCGGCGAGGCCACCTTCACCTCGCAGCTGAAGGGCGGCTCGGCCGAGGGCAAGGACGCCGAGGTCACCGTCAAGGTCACCCAGGTCGCCGCGCGTGAGCTTCCCGAGCCGGACGACGACTTCGCGCAGATGGCCAGCGAGTTCGACACCTTCGAGGAGCTGAAGGCCGACAGCCGCAAGCGCCTGGAGAACACGAAGCAGTACGACCAGGCCACCCAGGCCCAGGAGCGCGTGCTCGAGAAGCTCCTGGAGCTGGTCGAGGTCCCGATCCCCGAGAAGCTCCTCGAGGACGAGATCCGCACCCGCAGGCACAACCTGGAGCACCACCAGCTCGGTCAGATGGGCCTCGACCTCGCGAAGTACCTGGAACTCCAGGGCAAGACCGAGGAGGAGTTCGACGCCGAGACCAAGGAGCAGGCGGTCAAGGGCATCAGGACCCAGTTCGTCCTCGACGAGCTGGTCTCCAAGGAGAAGCTCAGCGTCAGCCAGGAGGAGCTCACCGAGCACCTGATGCGGCGCGCCGCCTCCTCCGGCATGTCCCCCGACCAGTTCGCGCAGGCCGTGGTCGAGGGCGGCCAGGTGCCGATGCTCGTCGGCGAGGTCGCCCGCGGCAAGGCCCTTGCCACGGTCGTCGAGGCCGCCGTGGTCAAGGACACCAAGGGCGAGGTCGTCGACCTGAGCGACGACGAGGACGAGACCACCGAGGCCACCGAGACCACCGAGGCCGCCGCGGCCACCGAGGCCGCCGCGGCCACCGAGGCCGCCGCGGCCACCGAGGCCGCCGAGGCCTCCGCCGCAGCCACCGGTGACGAGCAGAAGTCCGAGGGCTGAGTCACCTGACTCCGGGAGGGCACGGGCCGGCGCGCCGGCCCCTGCCCGACGGACACCCGTACGACGGGCCCTGAGCTGCGCCGGCGCAGCTCAGGGCCCGTCGCCGCGTCCAGCCCGGGCGGAGGCACGGTCGCGGAGCCGACCGCGCGACCCCGCAGTCCCGCAAGGGCCCCGCAAGGTCCGCCGGGCGCTGATCCACCGGGGACGACGGGGGCCCTGAGCTTGCGCTGCCAGCGAACAGTTCCTGAACCGGGATGGCGCCCGCCCACCAGCGCGTTAGGGTCCATGAATACGAGGGCAGGGGACTACCCGCCCGCGGGGGATCTCCCCGCCTCCAGGTTCCCAGACGCTGAGACGGCCGCAGCCGTCAGAGACGAGCAGGTGGATTACGTGACGATTCTGATGCCTAACGCCGCCGGTGAGCCGTCCATCGGTGGAGGCCTCGGTGACCAGGTCTACAGCCGGCTGCTCGGCGAGCGCATCATCTTCCTGGGCCAGCAGGTGGACGACGACATCGCCAACAAGATCACGGCACAGCTCCTCCTCCTGGCCGCCGATCCGGAGAAGGACGTCTACCTGTACATCAACAGCCCCGGTGGCTCGGTGTCGGCCGGTATGGCGATCTACGACACCATGCAGTACATCCCGAACGACGTCGTCACCATCGGCATGGGCATGGCCGCGTCGATGGGGCAGTTCCTGCTCACCGGTGGCACCGCCGGCAAGCGCTTCGCCCTGCCGCACACCGACATCCTGATGCACCAGGGCTCGGCCGGTATCGGCGGTACCGCATCGGACATCAAGATCCAGGCCGAGTACCTGCTGCGCACCAAGCAGCGCATGGCCGAGATCACCGCCCGCCACTCCGGCCAGACCGTCGAGAGGATCATCCGCGACGGCGACCGCGACCGGTGGTTCACGGCCGAGGAGGCCAAGGACTACGGGCTCCTCGACGAGATCATCTCCGCCGCTTCGGGCGTTCCGGGCGGCGGCGGCACCGGCGCCTGAGTCCGGCCGCCGGGACGCCGCCCCCGGCACCGGGACGCCGCCCCGCCCGCTCCCGAAGCCCCAGCCCACCGAACGCCACCAGGATGGTGAACACGACCATGAACCAGTTCCCCGCAGCCTCCGCGAGCGGCCTCTACACCGGACCGCAGGTGGACAACCGGTACGTCGTCCCCCGCTTCGTCGAGCGCACCTCCCAGGGCGTGCGCGAGTACGACCCGTACGCCAAGCTCTTCGAGGAGCGTGTGATCTTCCTCGGGGTGCAGATCGACGACGCGTCCGCCAACGACGTCATGGCGCAGCTGCTGTGCCTGGAGTCGATGGACCCTGACCGCGACATCTCCATCTACATCAACAGCCCCGGTGGCTCGTTCACCGCGCTGACCGCCATCTACGACACGATGCAGTTCGTGAAGCCGGACATCCAGACGGTCTGCATGGGCCAGGCGGCATCCGCCGCCGCTGTGCTGCTCGCCGCCGGCACCCCCGGCAAGCGGATGGCCCTCCCGCACGCCCGGGTGCTGATCCACCAGCCGTCCTCGCAGACGGGCCGGGAGCAGCTCTCGGACCTGGAGATCGCGGCCAACGAGATCCTCCGCATGCGCGAGCAGCTCGAGGAGATGCTGGCCAAGCACTCCTCCACGCCGATCGAGAAGGTCCGCGAGGACATCGAGCGCGACAAGATCCTCACGGCCGAGGACGCGCTGGCGTACGGCCTGGTCGACCAGATCGTGTCGACCCGCAAGAGCGCGGCCGCCGCGGCCGCCTGACGTGCGGCCTGTCCTTGGCGCGGTACACGTCGATGTGAACCGCGCCAAGGGGGGCCCGAACCGGGGGCCCGGCAAGGTACCGTCGGATATGAGGCACCAGGAGCCGCTGAACCAAGCGCTCCCAGGCGAAGGGGAAGCACCTCGTGGCACGCATCGGTGATGGCGGCGACCTGCTCAAGTGCTCGTTCTGCGGAAAGAGCCAGAAGCAGGTGAAGAAGCTCATCGCAGGCCCCGGGGTGTACATCTGCGACGAGTGCATCGACCTCTGCAACGAGATCATCGAGGAGGAGCTCACCGAGAGCTCCGAGGTGCGGTGGGAGGAACTCCCCAAGCCGCGCGAGATCTACGAGTTCCTCGAGGGGTACGTCGTCGGGCAGGAGCCCGCGAAGAAGGCCCTCTCGGTCGCGGTGTACAACCACTACAAGCGCGTCCAGGCCGGTGAGAACGGCCAGGGCCGGGACGACGCCATCGAACTCGCGAAGTCCAACATCCTGCTGCTGGGCCCCACGGGTTCGGGCAAGACGCTGCTCGCCCAGACCCTGGCGCGGATGCTCAACGTGCCGTTCGCCATCGCCGACGCCACGGCCCTGACCGAGGCCGGGTACGTGGGCGAGGACGTCGAGAACATCCTGCTGAAGCTGATCCAGGCCGCCGACTACGACGTCAAGAAGGCCGAGACCGGGATCATCTATATCGACGAGATCGACAAGGTCGCCCGTAAGAGCGAAAACCCGTCGATCACCCGGGACGTGTCGGGCGAGGGCGTCCAGCAGGCCCTGCTGAAGATCCTGGAGGGCACGACGGCCTCCGTCCCCCCGCAGGGCGGACGGAAGCACCCGCACCAGGAGTTCATCCAGATCGACACCACGAACGTGCTGTTCATCGTGGGCGGTGCGTTCGCGGGGCTGGAGAAGATCATCGAGTCCCGGGCGGGGGCCAAGGGCATCGGCTTCGGCGCGACGATCCGCTCCAAGCGAGAGATCGACGCCAGCGACCAGTTCCAGGAGGTCATGCCCGAGGACCTGGTGAAGTTCGGGATGATCCCCGAGTTCATCGGCCGCCTGCCGGTCATCACCTCGGTCCACAACCTGGACCGCGAGGCCCTGCTGAAGATCCTGGTGGAGCCGCGCAACGCGCTGGTGAAGCAGTACCAGCGCCTCTTCGAACTCGACGGAGTGGAGCTGGACTTCGACCGCCCCGCCCTCGAGGCCATCGCCGACCAGGCCATCCTTCGCGGCACGGGCGCGCGCGGGCTGCGCGCCATCATGGAGGAGGTCCTGATGTCGGTGATGTACGAGGTGCCGTCCCGCAAGGACGTCGCCCGCGTCGTGATCACGGCGGACGTCGTCCACAACAACGTCAACCCGACGCTGGTACCGCGGATCGTGAAGAACGACGGCCGTCACGAGAAGAGCGCGTAGCGCGGTACGCGGGGGGCCGGTTCACCGAACCGTCCCCCCGCCCCCGCGGTCGGAACGCCCTCTGCGCTGGTCCCGCTGCTGCTGCGCGGGAAGTCACCGGGCCCGGTGGCCCCGGCCCCGGGCACGCGGGCCGGTCACGCCCTGCACCACGGGCGCCGGGGCGTAATCAGACCCTTGTGCGCGAGGTGCCGTACAGCTCGGCCGTCAGCTCGGCCACCTCGCTCTGCGGCACGGCCCTGCCTCCGCCGCCCAGGACCTGGGACAGGTCGACCACGTTCACCCCGGCGATCGTGCTGAAGTCGGCCCAGGCGCACATGGGCACCTCGAACGCCTTCGCGCCCAGGCCCGCCGAGGCGGCGTCGCCCGTGGGGGTGAGCCTGGCCGTCCGGCACTTCATCAGGGCGCCTTCGAAGCCCGCGGGCTCGACGTCGGAGGCCTCGCCGACGAACTCGATGCGCACATCGGCGGAGCCGTCCCCGCCGCTCTCCTCCAGCTTGCGGAACCAGCCGTCGAGCGCCTTCTCCGGGTCGTCGATCTCGCCCCAGAGGCCGGTCAGGCTCAGCGCCCTGCCGGTCAGCGGCTGCTCGGGGTCCCCCGACGTGTAGTTGGCGCCCGCCTGCCGGGCGCCCTCGATGCCGAGGAGGGCCTCGGCCTCCGACTTCTCCTTCGCGGAGAGCCCGTCGGTGCTGTCCCTCTCCTTCTTGAACTCCCCGGCCGACGCCGCGGGCGTCAGCCGGTAGCCCTTCGTGTCCGCCGCGACACCGGAGCCGGACCCGCCCGACGTGAGCCACCAGGTGCCGCCCGCGACCACCGCGAGGGCGGCGACCGCGCCACCCGCGACCAGCGCCTTCCTCCGGCCGCCGGTTCGTGCCGCGGGCGGGGGCGGGTAGGCGCCGGGGCCCGCGCCGCCCTGGGGCTGCGGGCCGTACGGTCCGGGCTGCGGGGCCTGCGGGTGGCCGTAGCCGTGGCCCGGCTGCGGCGGGGGGAAACCCCCCGGCTGCCGGGGCGGTCCGTATCCGGGCTGCGGCGCCCCGTGCGGCCCCTGGGGCGGCGGGTCGTACGGTCCGGGCTGCCGGGGCTGACCGCCGTACGGGCCCGGCTCGTTGTGGCTCATTCCTGGGTTCCCCCTCCAGAGATGCTCGTGCGCTCCCGACATCCTGGCGGAACGGGCCCGGCTCCGTGACCACCGGGGCCCGTACCGTTACCGAACCTTCCCGTTTCGGAACGGGACCGCGACCCCTCTAAACTGTGGCCCGTGACCGAGAACACTCAGCAGCAGCCAGTCAGCACCCCCGAACTGCCGACCCAGTACGCGCCGGCCGAGGTGGAGGGGAAGCTGTACGAGCGCTGGGTAGAGCGCGGTTACTTCGAGGCGGACGCGCAGAGCGGCAAGCCCCCGTACACGGTCGTCATCCCGCCGCCCAACGTCACCGGCAGCCTCCACCTGGGCCACGCCTTCGAGCACACGCTGATCGACGCCCTCACCCGCCGCAAGCGGATGCAGGGCCACGAGACGCTGTGGCAGCCCGGCATGGACCACGCGGGCATCGCCACGCAGAACGTCGTCGAGCGCGAGCTGGCCAAGGAGGGCAAGTCCCGCCACGACCTCGGCCGTGAGGCGTTCACCGAGCGCGTCTGGCGGTGGAAGGCCGAGTCCGGAGGGCAGATCTCCGGTCAGATGAGGCGCCTCGGCGACGGCGTCGCCTGGTCCCGTGAGCGCTTCACCATGGACGAGGGCCTGTCCAGGGCCGTCCAGACCATCTTCAAGCGGCTCTACGACGACGAGCTGATCTACCGCGCCGAGCGCATCATCAACTGGTGCCCGCGCTGTCTGACGGCCATCTCCGACATCGAGGTCGAGTACCAGGACGACGACGGCGAGCTGGTCTCGATCCGCTACGGCGAGGGCGACGAGGCGATCGTCGTCGCGACCACCCGCGCCGAGACGATGCTCGGTGACACGGCCGTCGCGGTCCATCCCGAGGACGGGCGCTACCGGCACCTCGTCGGCCGCGAGATCGAGCTGCCGCTCACCGGCCGCCGCATCCCGGTCGTCGCCGACGAGCACGTCGACCCCGGGTTCGGCACCGGCGCCGTCAAGGTGACGCCCGCCCATGACCCGAACGACTTCGAGATCGGCCGCCGCCACGGACTGCCGAACCTCGCCGTCATGGACGAGCGCGCGGTCATCACCGCGCACGGCCCCTTCCAGGGCCTGGACCGCCTGGAGGCCCGCTCCGCCATCGTCGCCGCGCTGCGCGCCGAGGGCCGGATCGTCGCCGAGAAGCGCCCGTACACGCACTCCGTCGGCCACTGCTCGCGCTGCAAGACCACCATCGAGCCGCGGCTGTCCCTGCAGTGGTGGGTCAAGGTCGGCCCGCTGGCGAAGGCGGCCGGTGACGCCGTCCGCGACGGCAGGGTCAGGATCCACCCGCAGGAGATGGAGAAGCGGTACTTCGACTGGGTCGACAACCTCCACGACTGGTGCATCTCACGCCAGCTGTGGTGGGGCCACCGCATCCCGGTCTGGTACGGCCCGGACGGCGAGGTCGTCTGCGTCGGTCCCGACGAGGAGCCCCCGTCCGGGGAGGGCTGGCACCAGGAGACCGACGTCCTGGACACCTGGTTCTCCTCCGGGCTGTGGCCCTTCTCCACCCTGGGCTGGCCGGAGCGGACCGAGAGCCTGGCGAAGTTCTATCCGAACTCCGTCCTGGTCACCGGCTATGACATCCTCTTCTTCTGGGTCGCCCGGATGATGATGTTCGGCCTGTACGCGATGGACGGCACCCCTCCGTTCCACACCATCGCCCTGCACGGCATGGTCCGCGACCAGTTCGGCAAGAAGATGTCGAAGTCCTTCGGCAACGCGGTCAACCCGCTGGACTGGATGGAGACGTACGGCTCCGACGCGCTGCGCTTCACGCTCGCCCGCGGTGCCAACCCCGGCGTCGACGTCCCGATCGGCGAGGACTGGGTCCAGGGCTCGCGCAACTTCGCCAACAAGATCTGGAACGCGACCCGCTTCGCGCTGATGAACGGCGCCACGGTCGAGGGCCCGATGCCGGCGCACGAGCGGCTGTCGGCGGCGGACCGCTGGATCCTCTCGCGGCTGAACGCGGTGGTCGCCGAGGTCGACGCGTACTACGACGACTACCAGTTCGCGAAGCTGTCGGACACCCTCTTCCACTTCGCCTGGGACGAGGTCTTCGACTGGTACGTCGAGCTCTCCAAGACCACGTTCCTGGCCGGCGGCGAGCCCGCGAAGGTGTCAGCCCGGGTGCTCGGCGAGGTCCTCGACGTCACGCTGCGGCTGCTGCACCCGGTGGTCCCGTTCGTCACCGAGACGCTGTGGACCGCGCTCACGGGCGGCGAGTCGGTCGTCGTCGCCGACTGGCCCGGGGCGGTGGCCGTGCCCGGAGCCGAAGCCCCCGGGGGCTTCCGCGACGCCGCCGCCGAGCGGGAGATCGAGCTCGTCCGCCGCGTCGTCACCGAGGTCCGACGGTTCCGCTCCGACCAGGGCCTGCAACCCGGCCAGAAGGTCCCGGCCCGGCTGACGCTGGGCGGCACGGCCCTCGCTCCCCACGAGGGCGCGATCCGGCAGCTGCTCCGGCTGCAGCCGGAGGGCGACTCCTTCCACGCCACGGCCACGCTGCCGGTCGCGGGCGCCGAGGTCGCGTTGGACCTCTCCGGAGCGATCGACGTGGACGCGGAGCGCAGGCGCCTGGCCAAGGACCTCGCGGCAGCCGAGAAGGAGAAGGCCCAGGCGACCGCGAAGCTCGGCAACGAGGCGTTCCTCGCCAAGGCGCCCGACGACGTCGTGGACAAGATCCGCGGACGGCTGGCCAGGGCCGAGGAGGCCGTCGAGCGCATCGGCATCCAGCTCGCGAACCTGCCCCGGGGCTGATCCGCGGCGGCCGCCGCACCGTGCGAGGCCTCCGGAGCCCGGCGGGTCCGACCGGCCGGGGGCCGCGGCTTCGCACGCGGCTCCGGGCGGCGCCCGGACCTGGCACGGACCTGCCCCGGACCTGGCACGGACCGGCCGTCGGTCCGGGTGTCGGCGGCGCTCCGTAGACTGTCGGTCGTGAGCGACCAGCAGCCAGAACCCTTCGACGCAACCGGCGACGAGTTCGACGCGATCGTCGACGCCGAGACCGACCGCGACCCCGATCTGGCGGTGATCGAGGCCGGGAGCCGCACACTGCGCACCCAGGCCGGGCCGCCGCGGGGCGACCAGGTGCCGGGGCGGCCCGCCGACCCGGAGGTGGACAAGGCGCTCGGCGAGGTCGAGCAGGAGCTGGCCGGCCGCTGGGGCGAGACCAAGCTGGAGCCGTCCGTCAGCCGGATCACCGCACTGATGGACGTGCTGGGGGAGCCCCAGCGCGCCTACCCGTCGATCCACATCACGGGCACCAACGGCAAGACCTCCACCGCCCGCATGATCGAGGCGCTGCTGAGCGCCTTCGAGCTGCGCACCGGCCGGTACACCTCGCCTCACGTCCAGTCGGTCACCGAGCGGATCAGCCTGGACGGCGCCCCGATCGGCCCCGAGCGGTTCATCGCCACGTACCAGGACGTCAAGCCGTACGTGGACATGGTCGACGCCGCCCAGGAGCACCGGCTCTCCTTCTTCGAGGTGCTCACCGGCATGGCCTACGCCGCCTTCGCCGACGCACCGGTGGACGTGGCCGTCGTCGAGGTCGGCATGGGCGGCAGCTGGGACGCGACGAACGTCATCGACGGTTCGGTCGCGGTGGTCACCCCCATCGACCTGGACCACACCGACCGGCTGGGCACCACCGCGGCCGAGATCGCCGGAGAGAAGGCCGGGATCATCAAGCAGGGCGCGGCGGTGATCCTGGCGCAGCAGCCGGTGGACGCCGCCCAGGTGATGCTGAAGCGGGCCGTCGAGGTGGACGCGACGGTGGCCCGCGAGGGCATGGAGTTCGGGGTGGTGTCACGGGAGGTCGCCGTCGGCGGGCAGCTGCTGACCCTGCGCGGCCTCGGCGGCGAGTACGGCGAGGTCTTCCTGCCGCTGCATGGCGCCCACCAGGCGCACAACGCGGCGGTGGCGCTGGCGGCGGTCGAGGCGTTCTTCGGCATCGGCGCGGAGCACGCGCGGACGCTGGACGCGGAGACGGTCCGTTCCGCGTTCGCCTCGGTGGTGTCGCCGGGCCGGCTGGAGGTCGTGCGGCGCAGCCCGACCGTCGTCCTGGACGCCGCGCACAACCCGGCCGGTGCCCGGGCGGCCGCGGAGGGGGTCACCGAGTCGTTCGGCTTCTCGCGGCTGGTGGGAGTCGTGGGCGCGAGTGCCGGCAAGGACGTGAAGGCGGTGCTGGAGGCCTTCGAGCCGATCTTCACCGAGATCGTCGTCACCCAGAACTCCAGCCATCGGGCGATGGACGCCGACGAGCTTGCGGCGGTCGCCGTGGAGGTGTTCGGCGACGAGCGGGTGGTCGTCGAGCCCCGCCTCGACGACGCCCTGGAAGCGGCGATCACACTCGCCGAGGAGGAGGCGGAGTACGCCGGCGCCGGCGTCCTGGTGACCGGCTCCGTGATCACGGTCGGCGAGGCCCGGCTGCTGCTGGGAAGGGGCTGAGTCCATGCGTACGCTCTGCGCGTCGACGCTGATCGGAGAGTTCTTCGTGATCGGCTTCGCCGGTCTGGTGGCGATGAAGGACCCGGATCTGTCCGCGGCCGCCGTGTGGACGGTGAGCGGGGTCGCGATGCTGCTGGCACTGGTGCTGTGCGGGATGGTCACCCGCCCCGGCGGGGTGCCGCTCGGCTGGGCGCTGCAGATCGGCCTCATCGCGAGCGGCTTGGTGGTCCCGACCATGTTCGCCCTCGGGGCCGTGTTCGCCGGCCTGTGGTGGGCCTCGGTGCACTACGGCCGCAAGGTCGACGAGGCCAGGGCCCGCTGGGCGGAGCGGCAGAGCGCGGCGGGTCCCGAGCCTGACGCTGTGTGACCGGTGCCTGCGGGGCCCTGTAGCCTCTGAGCACCGGCAAGACCGTTCGTCCTCTCATCCTGCGGACTCTCCCTCAGCCAGGAAATCCCGGGACCCGCACTCGAAGGAGCCCTTTGTGAGCCAGCGCACGCTCGTCCTGCTCAAGCCCGATGCCGTACGCCGCGGCCTGGTCGGCGAGATCATCGGTCGGATCGAGCGCAAGGCGGGCTGGCGGATCACCGCGCTGGAACTGCGCGAACTGGACCAGGAGACCCTGGAGCAGCACTACGGCGAGCACCGGGGCAAGCCGTTCTACGAGCCGCTGGTCGCCTTCATGGCCTCCGGTCCCGTCGTCGCCCTCGTGGTGGAGGGCGAGCGGGTCATCGAGGGGGTGCGCGCGCTGGCCGGTCCGACCGACCCGATCGCGGCCGCGCCGGGTTCCATCCGCGGCGACTACGGCACGATCGTCCGCGAGAACCTGATCCACGCTTCGGACTCCGAGGAGTCCGCCGAGCGGGAACTGAAGATCTTCTTCCCGGGGCGCTGAGGCTCCCGGCCCCGCAGGGCCCTCGCCGCACCCCCGCCGGATCAGTGACCGGCAGTCAGCCGTTCAGCGCTCGGCCCCTGGGGCGACCGAAGGAATCTCGGTCGCCCTTCGGCATAGGCCGCCCGATACCGGGAACGCATCGGTCCGACTCGTCGTCACCCTTATTGGGGCGGGGCCAGCGCGCGTAGTCGCCGCCGGCGGCACTACGATGGAGGCCTTCACGCCGTGGCATCCGCGCAATCACCCTCCTCGCCTGCCTGAAAAGCCGTCAAAGCTCGATTTGGGAAGGCCCGACGCATCCTCATGGGACACAAGGGGAACTCTATGTCGTTCATCGGCCGTGACATGGCTGTCGACCTCGGGACCGCCAACACGCTGGTGTACGTCAGGGGCCGGGGGATCGTCCTCAACGAGCCGTCCGTGGTCGCCATCAACACCAACACCGGCGGCATCCTCGCGGTGGGGGCCGAGGCGAAGAAGATGATCGGCCGCACGCCCGGGAACATCGTCGCGGTGCGCCCGCTGAAGGACGGCGTGATCGCCGACTTCGAGATCACCGAGCGGATGCTCCGCTACTTCATCCTCAAGATCCACAAGCGCCGGTGGGCGGCCCGGCCCCGCATCGTCGTCTGCGTGCCCTCGGGTATCACCGGGGTCGAGCGCCGCGCGGTCATCGAGGCGTCCACCCAGGCGGGCGCCCGTCAGGTGCACATCATCGAGGAGCCGATGGCGGCCGCCATCGGAGCGGGTCTGCCCGTCCACGAGGCCACCGGCAACATGGTGGTGGACATCGGCGGCGGCACCACCGAGGTCGCCGTGATCTCTCTCGGGGGAATCGTCACGGCACAGTCCATCCGGGTGGCCGGCGACGAGCTGGACAACGCGATCATCCAGCACGTCAAGAAGGAGTACAGCCTCCTGCTGGGTGAGCGGACCGCGGAGAGCATCAAGATCACTATCGGCTCGGCCTACGACCTGGACCAGGACGAGCACACCGAGATCCGCGGGCGCGACCTGGTCTCCGGGCTGCCGAAGACCGTGGTCATCTCCGCCACCGAGGTCCGCAAGGCCATCGAGGAGCCGGTCAACGCGATCGTCGACGCGGTGAAGACCACCCTCGACAAGTGCCCGCCGGAGCTGTCCGGCGACGTCATGGACCGCGGCATCGTCCTCACCGGCGGCGGTGCGCTGCTGCGCGGGCTCGACGAGCGGCTGCGCAGCGAGACGGGCATGCCCATCCACATCGCCGAGGACCCGCTGGACTCGGTGGCGCTCGGGTCGGGCAAGTGCGTCGAGGAGTTCGAGGCGCTCCAGCAGGTGCTGGACGCCCAGCCCCGCCGCTAGCGCCGGTCCGCGATGGGCCGTTCGGGTGTCCTTCGGCCCCGCTCCGCCGGTCGTCCGTACAACAGCACACGTCACGACAGGCGCCACACGCAACACCACGCGCCACCGGGTACCAGCACGCACCACCTGCACCACCTGCACCACGGCCCACCGCCACGCACCACCATGCACCGCCACACACCACCATGCACCGCCACGCACTGCAGAGCCCGGCATCCACATTCCGACGAGATTCCGACGAGGAAGGCACGGCCGCCGCACGTGAGGGACACGAAAGAGAGCCGGCTGCTCCTGGTCCTGCTGATCGCCATCGCGTTCGCGCTGATCACGGTGGACATCCGCGGTGGCGAGGAGTCACCGGTCGACGGCGCCCGGCAGGCCGCGGCCGCCGTCTTCGGCCCGGTCGAGAACGGCGTGGCCTCCGCCGTCGATCCGGTCGGCAACGCCATAGGAGCGATCCGCGACTCGGGCGAGCGGCACGACCGCATCTCCGTCCTCGAGCGCGAGAACGCCGCACTCAAGGCGAGACTCGGCAGCGATGACCGCAACCGCAGCAGGATCCGCCAGCTCGACAGCATGCTGAAGAAGGCGGCCAACGGGCAGTACGGCATCAAGGGGGCCGAGGTCATCGCGATAGGAGCCGCCCAGGGCTTCTCCTGGACGGTCACCATCGACGCCGGCTCGGTCGACGGCATCCAGCGCGACATGACCGTGCTCAACGGTGACGGCCTCGTCGGCCGGGTGACCACCGTCGGCCCGACCACCTCGACCGTACTCCTCGCCAACGACCCGGACTTCACCGTCGGCACCCGTATGGAGCGGACCGACGAGCTGGGCTTCGCCACCGGCCAGGGCGACCAGCCGCTGTCCGTGCAACTCCTCAACGGCAAGGCGAAGGTGCGCAAGGGGGACCGGCTGGTCACCTTCGGCTCGCAGGCCGACAAGCCGTTCGTACCCGGCGTGCCGGTGGGCGAGGTCGTCCGGGTCGACCCCTCCGGCGGCGCGCTGACCCGCAATGTCTTCGTCCGGCCGTACGCCGCCTTCAGCAAGCTCGACATCGTCGGGGTCGTCGTCCAGGCGCCCCGCACCGACCCGCGCGACGCGGTGCTTCCCCCCAGGCCCAAGCCGACACCCACGCCCACCGTGACCGTCACCGTCACCCCCTCCGCGGACGGCGGTGTCCGGGCGCAGACCGGCGCACCGGAGCAGCCGGACCGGGAACAGGACCGGGACCGGGAACAGCAACGTGACCAGGACCAGGACCAGGACCCGGGCGGGCAGACCCCGCGGGCGGACAGCACCGCGGCCGCCACCGGCCGCGACGACGAGTAGCAGGAGGAGTCGAACACATGCGCTTCAACCGGATGCTCCTCTCCGCGACGCTCGTCGTGGTCGCGCTCGTCGTCCAGGTCGCCGTCCTCGCCCGGCTCCAGCTCCCCGGAGCCGTGCCGGACCTGCTGCTGCTCACCGTCGTTGCCCTCGCGCTCGTCTACGGCCACACCGGCGGCGCCCTCGTCGGCTTCGGCGCGGGACTTCTCGCCGACCTGGCTCCGCCCGCCGACCACGCCGCCGGTCGCTACGCCCTCGTGCTGTGCGTCATCGGCTACCTGGTCGGACTCGCCCGACCCGAGAACGGTCGGCTGACCTCCGCCACCGGCCCGATGGCGGTGGTCGTGGCGGCGGCCGTCGGCTCGACCCTGCTCTACGCGCTCGTCGGCGCCCTCGTCGGCGACACCGCCGCACGCCATGTCGGCCTGGGTTCGCTGCTGTTCACGGCGGCCCTGTACGACCTGCTGCTCGCTCCGTTCACCGTGCCGCTGATCATGGCGCTGGCCAGACGCGCCGACGGCGATCCGCTCGCCGAGCCCCAGGCCGGGGCCGGCGACGTCTCCAGCGGCTGGGCCACCTCCGGCACCGGACTGCGAATCGGCCGCCAGCGCGGCGGGCTGCGGATCAGGGCGGCCAGGACGCGGGCCTCCCGCGCCGGCCGCATCAGGGGAGTCAAACGACTGTGACCGAGGGGGTATCGGCAGCGTGAGCAACATTCCCGAGACGGGACGGACCCCGCGTGTCCAGATCCGGCTCATCGTCATCCAGGTCCTCGTCTTCTCCCTCTTCGCCACCCTCGGCGGGCGCCTCTGGTACCTCCAGATCCGCAACGGCGACGAGTACACGAACGAGGCCAAGGGCAACCACGTCCAGCAGGTGGTCCAGCCCGCCGTGCGCGGCTCGATCCTGGACGCCAGAGGCGTGCCCCTGGCGGACAACGAGACCCGGCTGGTCGTCTCCGCGTCCCGCACCGACCTGATGAGGATGAAGGACGACGGCAAAGGGGTGCTCACCCGCCTGGCCGAGGTCCTCGGCATGAAGCCGAAGGACGTCATGGACAAGGTCCGGCTCTGCGACGCCAAGACCCCCCAGCCCTGCTGGAACGGCTCCCCGTACCAGCCCATCCCGGTCACCGACGAGGCCACCACCCAGCAGGCCCTCCAGATCCGCGAACGCGCCGAGGACTTCCCCGGCATCACCGCCGAGCCGATGGCCGTACGCCGCTACGCCGCGCCCGGGAACGCCAACACCGCCCAGGTCCTCGGCTACCTCTCGCCCGTCACCGACGAGGAGATCGAGAAGGCCAAGGACACCGACTCGCCGTTCCTGCGCTCCGACCAGGTCGGTCGCTCCGGGCTCGAGCGCGCCTACGACAAGGACCTGCGCGGCAAGGCCGGCGTCACCCGCTACGAGGTGGACAAACTCGGCCGGGTCATCGGCCTGGCCCAGGCCGACAAGGCCGAGCCCGGCGCCAACGTCGTCACCTCCATCGACGCCCGCGTCCAGGCAGTCGCCGAGTGGGAGCTCGACCACGCGATGAAGGAGGCCCGCAAGGTCTTCGACGACAACACCGGCACCAACTACAAGGCCGACTCGGGCGCCGTCGTCGTGATGGAGGCCAAGACCGGCCGCGTCGTCGCCATGGCCTCGCTGCCCACCTACGACCCGAACGCCTGGGTCGGCGGCATCTCGGCCACGGACTACGCGCGGCTCACCGGCAAGAAGTCCAACTTCCCGCTGCTGAACCGCGCCATCCAGGGCCAGGCGGCACCCGGCTCCATCTTCAAGGTCGTCCCGACCACCGCCGCGGTCAACGCCGGCTACGACTTCAACGGCCGCTACCCCTGCCCCAGCTCCTACTCCATCGGCAACCAGGTCTTCAAGAACTTCGAGTCCCAGGGCCACGGCAGCATCACCCTCGGCCAGGCTCTCGAGGTCTCCTGCGACACCGTCTACTACGCCCTCGCCCACCAGCAGTGGAAGAAGGACGGCGGCCTCAAGCCGAAGGACGACCCGGCGGACTGGTTCTACAAGACCGCGCACCAGTTCGGCCTCGGCGCCGAGACCGGCATCGACCTGCCCAACGAGGTCACCGGCCGGGTCCCCGACCGCCGCTGGAAGCAGAAGTTCTGGGAGGCCAACAAGGACTACTGGTGCAAGATCGGCAAGAAGGGCGGCGACTACATCCAGCAGCTCTCGTACGAGAACTGCCTGGAAGGCAATCTCATGCGCGCCGGTGACTCCGTCAACTACTCCATCGGCCAGGGCGACACGCTGGTCACCCCGATTCAGATGGCGACCATCTACGCGGCGATCTCCAACGGCGGCACCCTGTGGAACCCGACCGTCGGCAAGGCGGTCGTCAGCGCCGACGGCAAGAGCATCCGCGAGATCGAACCCGAGTCCCACGGCAAGCTGCCGATGGACGCCAGGACCCGCACGCTGATGAACGAGGCCCTCGCGGGAGTCGCCACCCGCGGCACCGCCGCCTGGCGGTTCGGCGGCTGGCCGCAGGACAAGATCCCGATGCACGCCAAGACCGGCACGGCCGAGGTCCACGGCAAGCAGACGACGTCCTGGTTCGCCACCTACACCGAGGACTACGCCATCGTCATGACGATCTCCCAGGGCGGTACCGGCTCCGGTGCCTCCGGTCCCGCCGTGCGCAACATCTACAACGCGCTCTACGGACTGGACATGGAGGGCAACCAGGACCTGAAGAAGGCCCTGCTGCCCCAGCCCCAGAAGACGCTGCCGAAGGTCCAGCCCGACGGTTCCATCGACGCGCCGAAGATCGCGCCCTATGCGCCGGCCGAGCCCGAGGAGGGCACCTCCCTGGCCGGCCCGCCCCCGGCCACCGGACGGAGGGACTGACGTATGGCCGGACCCCACGGCTTCTCGGTCTCGCGGTACGCCCCGGAGCGCGGCAGCCTCGCCAAACTCCTCGCCCGCGACTCGATAGTGCGCCGGCTCGACTGGCCGATGCTCACCTCGGCGCTCACCCTGTCGCTGCTCGGCTCCCTGCTCGTCTGGTCCGCGACCCGCAACCGCACCGAGCTCAACGACGGCGACCCGTACTACTTCTTCCTGCGTCACCTGCTCAACACCGGCATCGGGCTCGCCCTGATGGTCGGCACCGTCTGGCTCGGGCACCGCACCCTGCGCGGCGCCGTGCCCGTGCTGTACGGAGTCTCCCTGGTGCTGGTCGCCCTGGTGCTCACCCCGCTCGGCGCGACCATCAACGGCGCCCACGCATGGATCGTGCTCGGCGGCGGCTTCTCCCTCCAGCCCTCCGAGTTCGTGAAGATCACGATCATTCTGGGCATGGCGATGCTGCTGGCGACCCAGGTCGACGCCGGCGACCAGCTCCATCCCGACCACCGCACCGTCGCCAAGTCGCTGGGCCTGGCGGTCCTCCCCATGATCATCGTGATGCTGATGCCGGACCTCGGCTCGGTGATGGTGATGGTGGTGATCGTGCTGGGCGTGCTGCTCGCCTCAGGCGCCTCCCACCGCTGGATCTTCGGACTGATCGGCGCCGGGGTCGGCGGTGCCGTACTGGTCACCGCGCTCGGCCTGCTCGACGAGTACCAGATCAACCGATTCGCCGCGTTCGCCAACCCCGAACTCGACCCGGCCGGGGTCGGGTACAACACCAACCAGGCACGCATCGCCATCGGCTCCGGCGGGCTGCTCGGTACCGGGCTGTTCCGGGGCTCCCAGACCACCGGACAGTTCGTCCCCGAACAGCAGACCGACTTCGTGTTCACCGTCGCCGGTGAGGAACTCGGCTTCGTCGGAGCGGGCCTCATCATCGTCCTGCTCGGCGTCGTCCTGTGGCGTGCCTGCCGGATCGCCCGCGAGACCACCGAGCTGTACGGCACGATCGTCGCCGCCGGCATCATCGCCTGGTTCGCCTTCCAGTCCTTCGAGAACATCGGGATGACCCTCGGCATCATGCCCGTGGCCGGACTGCCGCTGCCGTTCGTCTCCTACGGCGGCTCGTCGATGTTCGCCGTCTGGGTGGCCGTCGGACTGCTGCAGTCCATCAAGGTGCAGCGACCGATGTCCGCCTGACCCGTGCTGCTCATCCCTGTTCCGGGCCGGTGCCCGCGCGGATGCGAAGGCGCGGCGGATCTGCCGGGCCGCGCGTGGGGATGTCCCGGGCCTCCACGGCCGCCGGGCCGCCGGGGCGTCTCTGCCGCCGGGCTGTTCCGGGGCGTTCCGGCCGGCCGGGCCCGTGCGGCCGTGCGGGTGGGAGGGGCCGCTCCGGGCCGCTGGTCGGGCCGGTGCGCCGAGACCCACGCCCGGCGCATCGCGGCCCCCTCCCGCGCTGCCCGCGCGGGAGGGGGCCAGGGACCAGCGCAGGACCCGGCCGCGACCGCTTGGGCCGCGACCGCTTAGAAGGACACCGGGCGGATAGATTCAGTTCATGGCGGAGACGAAGCGAGAGATCGAGCGGAAGTACGAAGCCACACCCGGCACCGGGATCCCCGACCTCACGGGCGCGGCCGGGATCGCGGACGCCGTCGCGAAGGGCGTGCGCGAACTCGAAGCCGACTACTACGACACCCCCGGCCTGCGCCTCGCCGCCGACGGCATCACGCTGCGCCGCCGCACCGGCGGCACCGACGAGGGCTGGCACCTGAAGTTCCCCGTCACCACCGGCATCCGCGAGGAGATCCACGCCCCCCTCGCCGAGGGGGTGCCCCGCACCCTCGCCGGACTCGTCCGCTCCCGCACCCGGGCCGCACCCCTCACCGCCGTCGTCCGTATCCGGACCTCCCGCGAGATGCACCACCTCGTCGACGAGCACGGCCGGCTGCTGGCCGAGCTCTCCCGCGACACCGTGCACGCCGAGCGCCTGGGAGACGGCAACGGGACGGCGGGGTGGACCGAGATCGAGGTCGAACTCGCCGACGGCGCCGACCCCGTCCTGCTGGACCGTGTCGAGAAGCGCTTCCGCAAGGCCGGCATCACACCCGCAGGTTCCCCCTCCAAGCTCTCCAGGGCCCTCGCCGAGACCGAACCGGGCCCGGCCGCGACCAGCGGCACCGCGGCCACGGCAGCCGCCGCCGCGGCCCCGGCCGGGCAGGCGGCCACCACCGGGGGCCGCACCGCCTCCGCCGGGGAGGACCGCACGCCCTCCGCTCCCGTACCGACCGATGAGCGGGGTTCCTCCCGGCACGCCGACGCCTTCGCGCCCGACGGCGCCGGACGCGCTCCCAAGGCTCCCGAGGCGGCCAAGAGCGTCCGTCACCGGGGAACCCGGCTGGAGCCCGCGCACGCAGGCGAATACGTCCTCGCCTATCTGCGAGAGCAGCGTGACGCCCTGGTCGCCCTCGACCCCGCCGTACGCCGCGACCTCCCCGACGCGGTCCACCAGATGCGGGTCGCCACCCGCCGTATGCGCAGCGCCTTCAGGACCTTCCGGAAGGTCGTCGATCCGAAGGCCACCGGCCCGATCGGCGACGAGCTGAAATGGCTGGCGGGCGAACTGGGCGCGGCCCGCGACCAGGAAGTGATGTCCGAGCGGCTGCGCGCCCGCCTGGACGCCCTGCCGGGCCGGCTCCGGCTCGGTCCCGTCCGCGGCCGGCTCCGGATCTGGGCCACCGCCCACCGCGCCGGCGCGCGCCGGCGCTCCGTCGCGGTGCTCGACAACGGGCGCTACCTCGCCCTCCTCGACACCCTCGACACCCTCCTCGACGAGCCGCCGCTGCTTCCCGCCGCCACCGCGAAGCCCGCTGCCGCCCTGCCCAAGGCCGTGCTCAAGGACTACGACCGGCTCGCCGCCCGCGTCGCACACGCCCTCGGCCTCCCCGCGGGCCACGACCGCGACACGGCCATGCACGACGCACGCAAGGCCGCCAAGCGCGCCCGGTACGCGGCCGAGGCCGCCACCCCCGCCCTCGGCAAGTCCGCCGGGAAGCTCGCCAAGCGGATGAAGGCCGTCCAGACCGTCCTCGGCGACCACCAGGACAGCGTCGTCGCTCGCCAGACCCTCCGCGACCTCGCGGTCCAGGCCCATGCCGCCGGGGAGTCCGCTTTCACCTGGGGACTGCTGTTCGGGTGCGAGCAGGCCACGGCCGCCGACCGGGAGCGTGAGCTGCCCGGTGTCTGGGCGGAGGCCTCCCGGCCCGAGTACCGCACCGGGCTCAAGGGTTGACTGCGCCCCGGGCGGCCGGGACCTCCTCACGATCGGGTTACGCTTGAGAGTCCTCCTCTGCCCGCCCACGAAGGTTCCTGATGTCTGCCGAGTCGGTCTTCCCACAGCTCGAAGCTCTGCTCCCGCATGTGCAGAAGCCCATCCAGTACGTCGGTGGTGAGCTGAACTCCACGGTCAAGCCGTGGGAGAGCTGCGACGTGCGCTGGGCGCTGATGTACCCGGACGCCTACGAGGTCGGGCTCCCCAACCAGGGCGTCATGATCCTCTACGAGGTGCTCAACGAGCGGGAGGGCGTCCTCGCCGAGCGGACCTACAGTGTCTGGCCGGACCTCGAGGAGCTGATGCGGGAGCACGGCGTCCCGCAGTTCACCGTCGACAGCCACCGCCCGGTGAGGGCCTTCGACGTCCTCGGCCTGAGCTTCTCCACCGAGCTCGGCTACACCAACATGCTCACGGCCCTCGACCTCGCCGGCATCCCGCTTGAGGCCGGTGACCGCACGGCCGACGACCCGATCGTCCTCGCCGGCGGCCACGCGGCCTTCAACCCCGAGCCGATCGCGGACTTCATCGACGCCGCGGTGATCGGTGACGGGGAGCAGGCCGTCCTGCAGATCACCGACCTCGTCCGCGCCTGGAAGGCCGAGGGCCGCCCCGGAGGCCGCGAGGAGCTGCTGTTCCGCCTGGCCAGGACGGGCGAGGTGTACGTCCCCGGCTTCTACGACGTCGAGTACCTCCCCGACGGCCGCATCGGCCGCGTGGTGCCCAACCGGTCGGGCGTGCCGTGGCGGGTGTCCAAGCACACCGTCATGGACCTCGACGAGTGGCCCTACCCCAAGCAGCCGCTCGTCCCGCTCGCCGAGACCGTCCACGAGCGGATGTCCGTCGAGATCTTCCGGGGCTGCACCCGCGGCTGCCGCTTCTGCCAGGCCGGCATGATCACGCGACCCGTCCGGGAGCGGAGCATCACCGGCATCGGCGAGATGGTCGACAAGGGCCTCAAGGCCACCGGTTTCGAGGAGGTCGGCCTGCTCTCGCTGTCCTCCGCCGACCACAGCGAGATCGGCGACATCGCCAAGGGCCTCGCCGACCGGTACGAGGAGGACAAGATCGGCCTGTCCCTCCCCTCGACCCGAGTCGACGCCTTCAACGTCGACCTGGCCAACGAGCTGACCCGCAACGGCCGCCGCTCGGGCCTCACGTTCGCCCCCGAGGGCGGCTCCGAGCGGATGCGCAAAGTCATCAACAAGATGGTGTCGGAGGAGGACCTGATCCGCACCGTCGCCACCGCCTACGGCAACGGCTGGCGCCAGGTGAAGCTCTACTTCATGTGCGGCCTGCCCACCGAGACCGACGAGGACGTGCTGCAGATCGGCGACATGGCGGTCAACGTCATCGCCAAGGGCCGCGAGGTCTCCGGCTCCCCCGACATCCGGTGCACGGTCTCCATCGGCGGCTTCGTACCCAAGCCGCACACGCCCTTCCAGTGGGCGCCGCAGCTCTCCGCCGAGGAGACCGACGCCCGTCTCGAGAAGCTCCGCGACAAGATCCGCGGTGACAGGAAGTACGGCCGCTCCATCGGGTTCCGCTACCACGACGGCAAGCCCGGCATCGTGGAGGGCCTGCTCTCCCGCGGCGACCGCCGGGTCGGCGCCGTCATCCGCGCCGTCTACGAGGACGGCGGCCGCTTCGACGGCTGGCGCGAGCACTTCTCCTACGAGCGCTGGATGGAGTGCGCGGAGAAGACGCTCCCCGGGTTCGGCGTGGACGTCGGCTGGTACACCACCCGCGAGCGCGGCTACGAGGAGGTCCTGCCCTGGGACCACCTGGACTCCGGTCTCGACAAGGACTGGCTCTGGGAGGACTGGCAGGACGCGCTGGACGAGACGGAGGTCGAGGACTGCCGCTGGACTCCGTGCTTCGACTGCGGTGTGTGTCCGCAGTTCGACACATGGCCGCAGACGGGCCCGACGGGTAAGAAGCTGCTCCCGCTCACGGTCAAGAAGTAGCCGCGGCCGCCGGTGAGGCCGTCCGCCGGCGGCCGAGACGCTCGGGGGCACGAGCGCGGCGGTGCGTACCGAGATGCTCTCGGGGACTGGGGACCAAGCAGCGTGTGCAGGCTCCCCGCCCCGCGCGGCGCACGCCGCTCCCCGCTCCCCGCTCCCCGCTCCCCGCTCCCCGCTCCCCGCTCCCCGCTCCCCGCTCCCCGCTCCCGGCAGGATCCGCGCGTCGTCTCGGCGGTCCGGTGGGTGTGGCCGACGGGAGGCGTCCGGGCAGGCGCAGCCGGGGCCTGCCGGGAGCGATGCGGCAGGCCGTGGCATGGCCGCTCCCCGGATCCGTCCGCGGCCGGTACCCGGATCTGGCTTTGCGTCCACTCGCTCGCGCGCAATCGCCCATGGGTGCTCGGCCGCCGGTCCCGGTGCGCTCCGGGGGCAGCGGCTGACGGGCCTGGGCACGCGGGGCGTCTGGCATGTACCGGCTGAGCGGCCGCCTGAGGCCCGGGGCGGGGAACCCGCGGCCGTCCGGGCGCGTAACCTGGGTGGTGAGCAACACACACCGACTGCCCCGGCGCGGCGCCCGGGCCCGCGTTCTCCCCGTACCACTGGGGTGAACCGGGCGGGCCGCGCACAGGGGGCGAAGGCCGGCAAGGGCGGCGCAGGAAGGCGTACGCCCCGCACCGAGGAGAGGAACCACTGGGCAAGCGACAGCCCGAAGGCCCACCGCCCGCACCCGCGGTGCAGCGCATCCGACTGCGCTACACCAAGCGAGGCCGCCTCCGGTTCACCAGCCACCGTGACTTCCAGCGCGCCTTCGAGCGCGCGCTGCGCCGCGCCGAGGTACCGATGGCGTACTCGGCGGGCTTCACCCCGCACCCGAAGGTGTCGTACGCCAACGCCGCCCCCACGGGTACGGGCTCCGAGGCCGAGTACGTCGAGATCGCACTGACCGACCACCGTGACCCGGCAGGGCTGCGTGCGCTCCTCGACGAGTCGCTGCCCGAGGGGCTCGACATCGTCGACGCCGTCGAGGCCCGCACGTCCGGGCTGGCCGACCGGCTGACGGCGTCCGTGTGGGAGCTGCGGCTGGACGGTGTCCCGGTGGAGGAGGCGAGGAGGGCGGTCGCCGTGTTCGTCGCTGCGGACACCGTCGAGGTCCGGCGCAGGACCAAGAACGGGATGCGGACCTTCGACAGCCGTGGTGCGGTGGTCGACCTGAAAACGAGTTGCCCACAGCCTGATAGGCCTGAAGAGGAGCCCTGTGCGATACTGCGGCTGGTTGTTCGGCACGTGACACCTGCCGTGCGACCCGACGACGTCCTGTCCGGTCTTCGAGCTGTGGCCGACCTGGCGCCGCCGGTCCCCGCAGCGGTGACCAGGCTGGCGCAGGGGCTCTTCGACGAGGAGTCCGGCACGGTGACCGACCCGCTCGCGCCCGACCGCGAGGCATTCACGGTGGCCCCGGCAGATCGCTCAGGGGCCGCCGAAGCCGCCGCGACGGTGCCCGCGGGTACCGGTTCCGCGTAGGGGCAGTCGTTGTAGCGCCGCCCTCGTACTCGGGAGCCACCTGGGTCGGGCAGCGCATTGACCAGAAGACTTTCGCCAGGCCGTGCGTACCGAGCGTACGGAACCGGCGAGCCAGACATACAGCTCCCGTGCGGCGCCCGCGCCCCGGACGGAGGCCCCGCACTCAACACGCGGGACGCGCCACCGGACCGGATCGAGGCTCGGCGCCCGGGAGCGTGACGGGAGAACCGCCCGCATGCTCGAACCGAAGGACCCCGGTACGACCGGGGACACCGAAGAGAACGACAGCTCCACTCCGAGCGACACGCTGCCCCCGCGCCGCCGTCGCCGCGCCGCGTCGCGTCCGGCGGGCCCGCCGGCGGGTTCCGCGCAGGTGGAGACCGTCGCCGATGTGACGGCGACCGGCTCGGCCGCCATACCGTCCGCGGAGGACGCGGCGGCCGGGGGCGCCGTGGAGGCGTCCGCGCCGCGTGCTCGCCGTCGTGCGACGCGCAAGGTGGCCGCGCCTGCCGGTTCGCCGGATCCCATCGAGGCCGTGACGGAGCCCGCTTCCGCCGGAGCGCCCGCGACCCCGCCTGCTGCGGCGCATGCGGCCGGGGCCGTCGCCGCCGACGAAGACATCGAGGAAGGTGCCGTGAGCGAGACCGCCGCGGAAACCGGGCCCGCCGAGGAGCCCGTGCGCCGTACCCGCCGCCGGGCGACCGCCCCCGCGGGCGCGCCGCAGGCCGCCGGGGCGGCTGAGGAGGGCGGTGAGTCCGCCGGGGCCGTTGCCGGGGCCGCCGAGCCGGTTGCCGTCGAGGCGTCGGCCGCCGGTGAGGTGGCGGAGGAGGCGCCGCGTGTGCGTACGCGTCGTCGTGCCACGCGCCGGGCCGTCGCTCCCGCGGCCGCGCCCGAGGCCGCCGGGGAGGACGAGTCCGCGACGGGTGAGAGCCTTCCCGCGGACACCGTCGCGCGTATCGCAGCCGACGAGGCCGAGGTCGAGGCGGCGGAGAAGGCCGCCACACGGGGCCGCACGCGCCGCCGGGCCGCTGCCGAGCGCGCCGCCGTCACGCCCGCGCGGGACGGACGCGCCGATCAGGACGAGCGTGCCGATGAAGAGCGCGCGGAGAGCGAGGCGCGCGGGGGAGGGACCGCGACCGCGCGGGGGGAGCGCGGCGGAAGGCCCGGGCCGTCCGCCCGCGGACGCCGTGCCGGAAGGCCCGCGGTGGCGGTGTTCCAAGCCCCCGTCTTCACCGAGCCGGTGTTCCAGACCCCGGAGACCGCTGCTGCGGCCGCCGCAGCAGCGGCAGCCGGGGAGGGGGACGGGGACGAGGAGGCGGTGGAGATCGAGATCCCGGCCGCCACGGGCGCCCAGCGCCGCCGTCGGCGCCGTCGCGGTGAGTCCGCGCCGGCCGTGGAGGCCGTGGAGAGCGAGCCGGCCGACGAGGCCGAGGTGGAGTCCGACGAGCCGGAGCCCGAGGCCGCCGGGGACACCGGAGACCCCGACGACTCCGACGACTACGAGGGCCGCCCGTCCCGCCGTCGCCGCCGCGGTGGCCGCCGCCGCCGCCGTGGCGAGCCGGCCGACGCGGGGGACGCCGGGACCGACGAGGAACCCGAGGACGAGGCCCGGGCCGAGGAGGAGCCGGAGCCCGAGGGCGACGAGGAGGACCAAGAGGACCAGGAGGACCAGGAGGCCACCACCCCGTCCGTGGCGGGGACCAGCAGCAGCCGCCGTCGCCGCCGCCGTCGCCGTCGCAGCGGTGACGGCGACGGGCCCGAGCCCGGTGCCGACGAGCCGGAGCGTACGGTCGTCAAGGTCCGGGAGCCCCGTCCCAAGGCGGAGCCGTCCGACGAGGTCCAGTCGATCAAGGGCTCCACCCGCCTTGAGGCGAAGAAGCAGCGCCGTCGCGAGGGCCGCGAGCAGGGCCGCCGCCGGGTGCCGATCATCACCGAGGCGGAGTTCCTGGCGCGCCGCGAGGCCGTCGAGCGCGTGATGGTCGTACGGCAGCACGGCGACCGCACCCAGATCGGCGTCCTCGAGGACAACGTGCTGGTCGAGCACTATGTCAACAAGGAGCAGTCGACGTCGTACGTCGGCAATGTCTACCTGGGCAAGGTGCAGAACGTCCTGCCGTCGATGGAGGCCGCCTTCGTCGACATCGGCAAGGGCCGCAACGCGGTCCTGTACGCGGGCGAGGTGAACTTCGAGGCGCTCGGCCTCTCCAACGGCCCGCGCCGTATCGAGTCCGCGCTGAAGTCGGGCCAGTCGGTCCTGGTGCAGGTCACCAAGGACCCGATCGGCCACAAGGGTGCCCGGCTCACCAGCCAGGTGTCCCTGCCCGGCCGGTACCTGGTGTATGTGCCCGAAGGCTCGATGACGGGCATCAGCCGCAAGCTCCCCGACACCGAGCGGGCCCGGCTGAAGACGATCCTGAAGAAGATCGTCCCCGAGGACGCGGGCGTCATCGTGCGCACCGCCGCGGAGGGTGCCAGCGAGGACGAGCTGCGCCGTGACGTCGAGCGGCTGCAGGCCCAGTGGGAGGAGATCCGCAAGAAGGCGAAGAACGGCAACGCCCCGACGCTGCTCTACGGTGAGCCGGACATGACCGTCCGCGTCGTCCGCGACATCTTCAACGAGGACTTCTCCAAGGTCATCGTGAGCGGCGACGAGGCGTGGGGGACCGTCCACGGCTATGTGTCGCACGTCGCGCCGGACCTGGCGGACCGGTTGCAGCGCTGGACCAGCGAGACCGACGTGTTTGCCGTGCACCGGATCGACGAGCAGCTGATGAAGGCGCTGGACCGCAAGGTCTGGCTGCCCTCCGGCGGTTCGCTGGTGATCGACAAGACCGAGGCGATGGTCGTGGTCGACGTCAACACCGGCAAGTTCACCGGCCAGGGCGGCAACCTCGAGGAGACCGTCACCAGGAACAACCTGGAGGCGGCCGAGGAGATCGTGCGACAGCTGCGGCTGCGGGACCTCGGCGGCATCGTCGTCATCGACTTCATCGACATGGTCCTGGAGTCCAACCGCGACCTGGTGCTGCGGCGCCTGCTGGAGTGCCTGGGCCGGGACCGCACAAAGCACCAGGTGGCCGAGGTGACCTCGCTGGGCCTGGTGCAGATGACCCGCAAGCGGGTGGGCCAGGGGCTGCTGGAGTCCTTCTCCGAGACCTGTGTCCACTGCAACGGCCGCGGTGTGATCGTGCACATGGAGCAGCCGACGGCCGCCGGCGGTGGCGGTGGCGGCAAGCGCAGGAAGCGCGGCCGCGGCGGTGCCGAGCACGTACACGAGCACGAGGTGGCTGTCGGGGCGCCCGGCGCCGAGACCCCGTCCAGCGGGATCGAGGAGGCCGAGGTCGAGGCCGAGGTGGCGGCGCCTGCGGCGCTGCCGGAGCCGGCCTTCGCCCCCGACGAGGAGCTCTACAGCAGCGCCGCCGAGGCCGAGGCCGCCGCCTCCCGCCGAGGCCGCCGCCGGGCCTCCCGCAAGGCGACGGCCGCCGCCGGTGCGCCGAGGCAGGCCGAGCCGGCAGCGCCGGTCGGGGCCGAGCAGGCGGAGCAGGTGCCGGCTGCGGAGACCGCCGAGGCGGCCGCCGAACCGGTGGCCGTGCCCGTCGCGGTTGAGGAGCCGGTCGCCACGGGCCGTACCCGCCGCCGGGCCACCCGCAAGGCGTCGGCTCCGGCCGGTTCCCCCAAGGGCAGCGAGTCGGCCGAGATCGTGACCGAGACCGCGGAGACGGCCCGGACCGCGGAGGCGGTGACCGAGACCGCTGAGGTCCCGGTCGGGGCGCCCGCTGCCGCGACCCCGGAGGCCGCGGTCGAGCAGCTCCCTGCCGCCGCTCCGCCGCGGGCCCGTCGCCGGGTGACCCGCAAGGTCACCGCCCCGGCGGGCTCGCCGTCCGGCGCGGAGGACGCCGCGGCGGTCGTCGTGGTCGCCGCCCCCCAGGAGTCCGAGGCGGAGGCCGCCCCGGCACCCTCCGAGGAGGCCGCTGAGGACCAGGTGGAGGCCCCGGCCAAGAAGACGGCCCGTAAGACCGCCAAGAAGGCCACGGCGAAGAAGGCGGCAACGAAGAAGACGGCGGCCACGAAGACGACCGCGGCCAAGAAGGCCACGGCGAAGAAGGCAGCCACGAAGAAGACGGCGGCCACGAAGACCACCGCGGCCAAGAAGGCGACGGTCAAGAAGGCGGCCACGAAGAAGACGGCTGCCAAGAAGACCGCCGCCGCGGAGCAGCAGAGCCCGCCGACCGTGTCGGCTTCGACGGAGAGCTGAACAATCCATGGCCGGTGGTTGAATGTTCGTGTCCCGCCCCCGCGGACTCGGGGGCGGGACACGTCATTTGTTTCGAAATTGATGCCTGAGCCCGTAAACAGGCCGGGAATTGCCTGAAAAATCCCTGATAATGTGACGGCGGTCGCTGCCGTGCCGTGGACCCACCCGGAGACTGCGGCCGGTGACCGGCCCGGTTGGGGGACTGACCGGTCCCAGCATTCCTCGGTAGGGCGCCGGCCATCGTGCCGGAGGGGTTCGTGCGGCCCGTGGGCGCCCCGCAGACCCCTGACCTCTGCCACAAAGAGCTCTCGCGGTGTTCAAGGAGGACGTCCAATGCCGAGCAGCAACGCGCAGCCCATCCCCGCTGCCCGTCCGGTCATCGGTGAAGAGGAGATCGAGGCGGCTGTACGCGTGCTGCGCAGCGGCCGGGTGGTCCAGGGCCCCGAGGTGGCCGCGTTCGAGGAGGGCTTCTCGGAGCTGGTGGCCGGACGGCACTGCGTGGCCGTCAACTCCGGTACCTCCGCGCTGCACCTCCTTCTGATGGCTCTCGGTATCGGTCCGGGTGACGAGGTGATCGTCCCGTCGTTCTCGTTCGCCGCTTCGGCGAACTCGGTCCGCCTGGTCGGTGCCGACGTCGTCTTCGCCGACATCGACCCGGACACCTACTGCCTCTCCCCGGGCGCCGCAGAGGCCGCGATCACCCCGCGCACCGCCGCGATCATGCCGGTGCACCTGTACGGCCATCCGGCCGCGATGGACCGGATCACGGCGATCGCCGACCGGCACAAGCTGGCCGTCGTCGAGGACGCCTGCCAGGCGCATGCGGCCGCGCTGCACGGCACCCCGGTCGGCGCCTTCGGCTCCGGCGGAACGTTCAGCTTCTACCCGACCAAGAACATGCACAGCCTCGAGGGCGGCCTGGTCTCCACCGCCGACGCCGAGATCGCCCGCACTCTCCGCCTGCTGCGCAACCAGGGCATGGAGCAGCGGTACGCGAACGAGATCGTCGGCGCCAACGTGCGCATGACGGACGTCTCCGCGGCCGTCGGCCGCGTCCAGCTCGCCAAGCTGCCCGGCTGGACCGACCGGCGCATCGCCAACGCCGCGTACCTCTCCGAGAACATCACCGCGGCGAACGTGGTGACGCCGGTCGTCGCCGAGGGCGCACGCCACATCTACCACCAGTACACGGTCCGGGTCCGCGGCGACCGCGACGCCGCCATGGCGAAGCTCACCGAGGCGGGCGTCGGCAACGCCGTCTACTACCCGACGCCGATCCACCGGCTGAAGCCGTACTGGGAGCCGGACCAGAAGGCGGGCCGCCACTGGGACCTGCCCGAGACCGAGCGGGCGGCGGCCGAGGTCGTGTCGCTGCCCGTGCACCCCTCGCTGACCGAGGGCGACCTGGAGCGCATCGCCACCGCCGTGAACGCGCTGGGAGAGGGCCTGTGACCGCCACCGCACTGCGGGCCGGCCTGATCGGCCTGGGCTCCATGGGGCGCCACCACGCCCGCGTACTGGCCGGGCTCGACGGCGTCGAACTCGTCGCCGTCGTGGACCCCATGGGGGACAAGAACGGCTGGGCGCAGAACGCACCCGTGCTGTCCACCGTCGACGAGCTGATCGCGCTCGGCATCGACTACGCCGTCGTGGCCTGCCCGACCGCACTGCATGAGGAAGTCGGCCTGAAGCTGGCCGAAGCCGGCACCGGCGCGCTGATCGAGAAGCCGGTCGCCGACACCGTCGAGGGCGCCCGCCGGCTGGTCGAGGCCTTCGAGAGCCGCGGCCTGGTGGCCGGCGTGGGCCACATCGAGCGCTGCAACCCCGCCCTGCGCAGCCTGCGCGCCCGGTTGGAGGCCGGCGAGCTCGGGGACGTGTTCCAGGTCGTGACCCGCCGCCAGGGCCCCTTCCCGCACCGCATCGCCGACGTCGGCGTGGTCAAGGACCTCGCCACCCACGACATCGACCTGACGGCCTGGGTCACCGGCCAGCAGTACACGTCGATCGCGGCGCACACCGTCTCCAAGTCGGGCCGCCCGCACGAGGACATGGTCTCGGCCGTCGGCAAGCTCTCCGACGGCACGATGGTCAGCCACCTCGTCAACTGGCTGAGCCCGCTCAAGGAGCGCTTCACCTCGGTCACCGGAGAGCGCGGCTGCTTCATCGCCGACACCCTCACCGCGGACCTGACGTTCTACTCGAACGCGGCCGTGACGACCGAGTGGGAGGCCCTCCAGGCCTTCCGCGGCGTCTCCGAGGGAGACATGATCCGCTACGCGATCCCGAAGCGCGAACCGCTCCTCGTCGAGCACGAGCTGTTCCGGGACGCGGTGCTCGGCAAGTCCAAGGACATCTGCACGCTGCGCCAGGGCCTGCGGACGGTCGAGGTCGCCGCCGCAGTTATCGAGTCCGCGTCGAGCGGGGCCACCGTGGCCGTGGAGAGAGAGGCGGATACGCCGGATGGAACCTGACCGTAAGCCCGGTGAGCAGGGAAGGACCCGCGGGCGTGTGGTCATGCTCGTGGACAACGGAGTGAACGGTGACTCGCGCGTCCAAAAGGAGGCGCGATCGGCGGCTGCGGCCGGCTGGGAGGTCATCCTCCTCGGCAAGTCGCCCACCAAGAAGGAGCAGTCCTGGATGCTCGGCGACGCCGAGGTCCGGCTCCTGTGGGTGCCCGGACCGTTGAAGCGCCGTCGGCACGAGTACCGCCGGGCCGTGCTGCGTGCGCCGCTGGCGTACCCGCCGGGCCCGCTCGCCGCATACCGCAGGCAGAAGTCCAAGGCATGGCGGGTGGACCTCAACTACAGGCGCACCGTGGCCCAGCAGCGGGGTTCGGCCGCGGCCAGGCTCGGGCTGGTCGTGCCGCGGGCGGTCGCGAAGGTACAGGCCCGCTGGATAGGGCTCCGGGTCAGGCAGACGCGCAGCCTGGAGCGGCGCCGCAAGCAGATGGTCTCCCCGCTGGACCGGTTCACGACGGCCTTCTGGCTGAAGGCGATGGGGGACCGGGCCTGGCGCAGGCTCGACCCGTTTCTCTGGGACCTCGAACTGGCGTACGGGAAGGTCATCGACGAGCTTCAGCCTGATCTGATACACGCCAATGACTTCCGCATGCTCGGTGTGGGCGCCCGTGCCGCACTCAGAGCCCGTGCCGCGCGCCGCCACGTCAAATTGGTCTGGGACGCCCACGAACTGGTGTCGGGCATCAAGCCATGGGATCCGCATCCCCGTTGGCACGTCGCCCAGATCGCGCACGAGCGCGAGTACTCCAAGCACGCCGACGCCGTGGTGACCGTGTCGGACACCCTTGCGGACATGCTGGCCGAGGCTCATGGCCTCGACGAGAAGCCGTCGGTGGTGTTGAACGCCCCCGAGGGGGAGACGTCGCCCGAGCATGCGGTGGAGCCGGTGCCCGACCTGCGCGAGCTGTGCGGCATCGGCCAGGAGGTGCCTCTTGCCGTCTACAGTGGTGCGGCGGCGCCGCAGCGCGGTCTCGACATCATGGTCGAGTCGCTGCCCCAGTTGCCCGGGACGCATGTGGCGTTCGTCGTTCTGCGTCCCGAGTCCAAGTACATGACGGAACTCGCGCAGCGTGCGGAGGAGCTGGGCGTCCGCGAGCGGCTGCACATACTGCCCTATGTGCCGCACTACCAGGTTGTCCCTTTCCTTGCGGCGGCCGATATCGGTGTGATCCCGATCCATCACTGGCCGAACCACGAGATCGCTCTGATCACCAAGTTCTTCGAGTACTCGCACGCGCGACTGCCCTTCGTCGTCAGCGATGTGAAGACGATGAGCGCGATGGTGCGGCAGACCGGCCAGGGCGAGGTCTTCGAGGCCGAGAACGTGCAGGACTACGTCCGGGCGGTCGGGGCCGTGCTCGCCGATCCTCGGAGGTACCGCGACGCGTACACTCCCGAGCTGTTGAAGGAGTGGACCTGGGAGGCCCAGGCGGAAACCCTGGACCGTCTGTACACGCGCCTGCTGCCGGGCAGTGAGCGCCGCCAGGCCGCCGCGGTTTCCGAAGCTCCGCAACTCCCGGACAGGGCGGGTGTATGACGCCGACCCCTGACGTCACCGTCGTCGTGGCCGTCTACAACACGATGCCCTATCTCACCGAGTGCCTCGAGTCGCTGGTGAACCAGAGCATCGGTGTGGACCGGCTGGAGGTGGTGGCCGTCGACGACGGCTCGACGGATGAGAGCGGTAGGGAACTCGACCGCTTCGCGGAGCGCTACCCCGGCACCGTGAAGGTGATACACCAGGCCAACTCCGGCGGCCCGGCCGCGCCCAGCAACCGGGCCCTGGAGGCGGCCACCGGCCGCTACGTCTACTTCGTCGGCTCCGACGACCGCCTCGGCGAGGACGCGCTCCGGCGCATGGTGGCCTGCGCCGACGAGCACGGCTCCGATGTCGTCGTGGGCAAGATGGTCGGTACCAACGGCCGCTATGTCCACCAGGCGCTCTACAGCAAGAGCGACCCGGACGTCAGCCTGTACGGCTCCGCGCTGCCCTTCACCCTGGCCAACACCAAGCTGTTCCGGCGACAACTGGTCGAGCAGCACAAGCTGCGCTTCCCGGAGGACCTTCCGGTGGGCAGCGACCAGCCGTTCACGATCGAGGCCTGTGTCCGGGCGCGGAAGATCTCGGTCCTCGCGGACTACACGTACTACTACGCGGTGAAGCGCGGCGACGCGAGCAACATCACCTACCGGGCGGGCCATCTGGAGAGGTTGCGCTGCGTTGCCCAGATCATGCGGCACACGGCCGGTCTCATCGAGGCGGGGCCCCGGCGTGACGCGGTGTTCAAGCGGCACTTCACCTGGGAACTCGCCAAACTCGTCCAGGACGACTTCCCGGCCCTCGACCGGGAGACGCGGATCCAGGTCTGCGCCGGCATCGCCGCCCTCAGCGACGACTACTTCACCGAGGCGCTCCGCGACGCGATGGACGTCAGGCGGCGGGTGCGGATCGCGCTGGCCCAGCGCGGCGCCGTCGCCGAACTGGTCCGCGCCATCGAGGAGGAGGCCGCCGCCGGACCCCCTTCCCTGCTGCTGGAGGACGGCCGGGCGTTCCTTCGCTACCCCGGGTTCCGCGACCCGGCCCTGGCGCTGCCCGACCGGCTGTACGAGGTGATCGGCGAGGCCGTGCCGAAACAGCTCGCCGGCGGCACCGGGCTGGTCTCGGCGCGGTGGGAGCGGCAGGGCCGGGACCTGACCGCCGTCCTCTCGGTCCGCGTCCCCGTCACGGGCGACACGGACCACGCCGTCGTTCGTCTCGCGGACAAGGCGATGCCGAAGAGCGCCGACAAGCCGGGGGCCCGCAGGCTGCCCACGGGCACCGGACTGCCCGCGCCGGCGGGGGAGCTGAGCCGCAGCACCACCGGCGACGGCACCGGGACGGTGCTCACCGCGCGCATCCCCATCGAGCCCGTCAGGGCGAAACTCGGCGTCCGGGTCTATCTGGACGTGGCGGGCTCGACGTACGAGGTCCCGGTGAGAACCCTCGACCGGCCGCTGCCGCTGGCCCGGCGCTGGCGGGAGAGGGTCCCGTACCGTGTCTCCGCCAACGCCAATGCCAAGGGACGGCTCGTCATCACCACGGCCCCGCTCTGGGAGTCCCCGCCGTCCGGCGGGGGCGGCCGGCTGCGCCACCTGATGTCCCGTGTGAAGAGGAAATGACCCGATGAATATCTGTGTAGTCGCGCTCGGCAAGATCGGGCTTCCGCTCGCCGTGCAGTTCGCCGCCAAGGGCCACAAGGTCATCGGCGCCGACGTCAACGAGAAGGTCGTGGAGCTGGTCAACGCCGGCACCGAGCCCTTCCCCGGCGAGCACGACCTGGACGTCAGGCTGAAGCAGGCCGTCGACGCCGGGCTGCTGTCCGCGACCACCGACACCGCGGCGGCCGTAGCGCGGTCCGAGGCGGTCGTGGTCGTCGTCCCGCTGTTCGTCGACGCCGAGGGCACCCCGGACTTCGGCTGGATGGACGCCGCCACCCAGGCCATCGCCAAGGGCCTCAGGCCAGGCACCCTCGTCTCGTACGAGACGACCCTGCCGGTCGGTACCACCCGCACCCGCTGGGCGCCGATGCTGGAGCAGGGCTCGGGCCTCACCGCGGGCAAGGACTTCCCTCTGGTGTTCTCCCCGGAGCGGGTCCTCACCGGCCGGGTCTTCGCCGACCTGCGCCGCTACCCCAAGCTGGTCGGAGGCATCGACGAGGCGTCCACCCGCCGGGGCGCGGAGTTCTACGAGCAGGTCCTCGACTTCGACGAGCGCGACGACCTCCCGCGGCCCAACGGCGTGTGGGATCTGGGCACCGCCGAGGCCTCCGAGCTCGCGAAGCTCGCCGAGACCACCTACCGCGACGTCAACATCGGCCTCGCCAACCAGTTCGCCCGGTTCGCCGACAAGAACGGCATCGACGTCAAGAAGGTCATCGAGGCCTGCAACTCGCAGCCCTACAGCCACATCCACCAGCCGGGCATCGCCGTCGGCGGCCACTGCATCCCGATCTACCCGCGGATGTACCTGTGGAACGACCCGGAGGCCACCGTCGTCCGGTCGGCCCGCGAGGCCAACGCCGCCATGCCGGAGTACGCCGTGGACCTGCTGGCCGCCGCCTACGGCGACCTGGCGGGCGCCCATGTGCTCGTGCTCGGCGCCGCCTACCGCGGCGGTGTGAAGGAGACCGCGTTCTCCGGCGTCTTCGGGACGGTGGAGGCCCTCAAGGCCCGAGGCGCGGTGCCGTTCGTCTCCGACCCGATGTACACCGCCGAGGAACTGGCCGCGCACGGCCTCACCCCGCACCGGGGCGAGCAGGTCACCGCCGCGGTCCTCCAGGCGGACCACGCCGAGTACCGCGAGCTGGCGGCCTCCGACCTGCCCGACGTCACCGTCCTGGTCGACGGCCGCCGCACCACCGACCCGGCCCGCTGGGAAGGCGTCCGCCGCGTCGTCATCGGCGGCTGACGGACGGCCTGCTGGGGACCGGCCCGGCTCGGCAGGCGACGGCCCCGTCCCGCACGCCCGTGGGGCAGGGCCCGTCCCCAGAGTGGCAGGGACGGGTACGGAAACCAGAAGACCGGAGGCCGCTTCGCCCGTCGTGGCCCCGGGGGTGGTGCGGGCGCTGCGCCGTCAGGTGCGCCGGCCGCACCCCTTCCACTCTTCTATGATCCGGACGACGTTCCGGGCGGCCCTGCCGTCGCCGTAGGGGGTACCGGGATCGGCGGTCGGCGCGGTACGGGTCACCGTCGCGGCCCACTCCGCGGGGGAGAGGGCATACGGGTCGGGAACAAGAGCGTTCCAGCCCGTTTCGACGGTTTCCACCCACTCGGTCTCCGGGCGGACCGTGCTGCAGACGCGCCTCAGCAGGAACGCCTCCTTCTGCAACCCGCCGGAGTCCGTGACCACACCGCTGGAGGCGAGCACGGCCGCCACCAGCCCCGCATACGGCAGCGGCCGACCGACGTGCACGCCGCCCTGGGCCAGGTTGATGCCGTGCGTCCCGGCCCGTGCGACCAGACGCGGATGGGCGAGCAGCGCCACCGGAACCGGCAGCTTCCCCAGCGATTCCAGGATCGAGGAGAGCCGGTCGGGGTCGTCCGTGTTGTCGGGGCGGTGCAGCGTCGCCAGCAGGAAGGGCCGCGAGGGGTCGATGCCCTCGGGCAGCGCCAGGGCGGAGTGTTCCCCGGCCCGTACGGCGTCCCGGACCTTCAGGCAGATGTCGACCATGACGTCGCCGGCGAGCCGCGCCCGGTGTGCGAGGCCCTCGCCCGAGAGGTGGTGCATCGCCGTCTGTGTCGGAGCGAGCAGGAGATCGGCGCAGTGGTCGGTGAGGACGCGGTTGTGCTCCTCCGGCATCCGCCGGTTGAAGGAGCGCAGGCCCGCCTCGAGGTGTGCCACCGGAAGGTGCATCTTCACCGCGGAAAGCGCGCCGGCGATCGTGCTGTTGGTGTCCCCGTACACGAGGACCCAGTCGGGCCTCTCGCGCTCCAGGACCGGATCCAGGGCGGAGAGCACGGAGCCGGTCTGCACACCGTGGCTGCCGGATCCCACCCCGAGGTGCACATCAGGGTCCGGGATGCCGAGCCCGTCGAAGAAGACGTCCGAGAGGTCGGCGTCGTAGTGCTGCCCGGTGTGCACGATGAGGTGCTCGTGCCCGGTCTCCGCGAACGTCGCCGCGATGGGGGCCAGTTTCACCAGTTGAGGACGGGCTCCGACGATGCTGATGACTTTCACCGAGCACTCTTCTTCTCAGTCGGGGCCTGGGCGGGTGCGTCACGGTCGCCCTCCAGGAGCAGCTTGTCGAACTGCCGGCTCACCACGGACCAGTCCCACACCGACAGTGCGTGCTCGGCCGCCAGCTTGCCCGCCTCCCGCCACGCCTCCTCGGTGGCCGTGGTCTGCAGGACGCGCTCCGCCGCCTCCTCGGGCGAGCCGACGACCCAGTCCTCGGGGTAGAGCGTCCGTGCCCCGTTCGGCTTGCCCGCGTAGAACGGCCAGTCGCGGACGACCGGGACGGCGCCGCTCGCCGCTCCCTCCATCAGGCCCACGTGGCAGCCCTCGCGGACGGAGGAGCTGAGGATGGTGCCGATCCCGGCGAGCTCCGACGGGACGTCGTCGGTCGGACCGCGCCGGACCACCGCACCGGACTCGCTCAGCGCAGCGATTTCCTTCTCGAACGCACGGCGGTACTCGCGGGTCGCACGGCTGGTCTTCGCGTCCATGTCACCGCCGACCATGACCAGTCGGTAGCGGTCGTCGTGCCTGCGCACCCGCTCCAGGACGTCCACGGCCCAACGGGGGTCCTTGGCGACCTGGCCGACGCCGATCAGGCCCAGGTCGAAGCGCGCCTCGGCCGGCTTCGGGCGTGCGAAGGCCGTCAGGTCCATCGCGTTGTCGAGGATGTGCGTACGGGGCGCCTGCCCCCCGCGCAGCTGCGGCACGAGCGAGGTGACCAGGTCGCGGACGTGCGGCGCGACGAAGACGAGATCGTCGACCCGGGAGAAGTCCGTCATGTGGGGCCAGCGGGTGAAGGCCTCGTAGCTGTGCAGCCTGACCACGATCCGGGTCGTGCCGGGGTCGATGGTGGTCAGTATCGGGGCGGGCCCCACGGACCAGTCCAGGAAGACCGTGTCGGCCCAGTCGAGGTACGGGCGCATCAGCCGCTCCACCTCTTCCTGGAAGTCGCTCGTGCCGCCCGACAGCCGGTCCTCCAGCATCCGGCGGCCCGCCCAGGCGATCCGCTTCAGATGCTTCGAAGCGGCCAGGTCCAGATAGCGCAGCTCGACATCGGGGTGGTTGCCGAAGTGCTCCAGGACGTGGTGGAGGAAGTTGTCGTTGGCGCTCGTCGTGACCAGCAGCCGCAGCGGGCGGTGCCCGGGTGCCCGCTCGGGCGGCGTCCTCCTGCCCTGCCCGCGGCTCAGCTCCCGCATCGTCTCCGCGCCGTGGAGCGGGGCGACGAAGCCTTCCGCGTCCACCGCCAGGGGCGAGGACAACTGGTCGATGTGCAGGACTCGGTGGAAGGCCAGGACCAGTGCGCGGTCCAGCGCCGCGGCGGCGGTTCCCGGCCGGCCGGCGGCGAACTCCCCGTCGGCGTGGGAGAGCAGGGCGGCGAGGGCTCTGTCGAGATGCCGTGGGGCGACACCGTTCGAGAGCTCCTTCGTCGCGCCCTCGTCGAGCAGCTGCGCCCTGAGCGCGGGGTCACGGGTTCTCGACGCGGCGTCCGCCAGCACCATGGCCGCTCCGCTCGTGCGCCCCGCCCACTGCATGCCCTCGGCGACATAGCGGGCCGTCACGGTGCGCACCCTGGTCGGCAGACCGGGAGCGGTGACGGCGCCGCGCCACAGCCGGGCGCCGACCGTGGAGCGCATCACGGGCCGTGCGGTCGCGGTCCGCAGCAGCGCCGCCGGCAGCCCGTCCACGGACCGGCGCACATCGCGGGCCAGGGCGCCGAGCGGCGGGAGGACCGGGCGGCGGGCGGCGACGCCCCGCGCCCCCAGGCGCTCGACGGCCTTCAACGCGGGCGTCAGACCGAACAGGGCCTCCGCGCTCCGGTTGTACTGGGAGAGCCGCCACACGGTGTACACGGCGCCGGGGTCGAGGGCGACGAGGACATCGGCCCCCCGCGCGTGGGAGCGCAGCCACGGGTTGCGCCGTGCCTGGAGCCATACCCGCATGCCGACGGTCGAGGTTCGCGCCTTGCGGCGCAGAGCCTGGCTGCGGTGGGTGAGGCTCCTCGGCAGCTGGTGCAGCTCCGTCAGGTCAAGCGCGGCGATCTCCTCCGAGGAGGACTCCAGGTGGAACGTCCCCGCCAGGCGCACCCTGGCGCCGTGGGAGTTGAACCTGCGCACGGAGTCGGCGAGCACACCGAGCTGCGGCTTGGCAGCGGCGATGAGCAGGACTTCGGTCACGGGGCGGAACCTCCGGCGACGGTCGACTTCTCGGCACGTGGTTTCGGGTCGGCGGCCCCGGGCGCCGGGGCCGCCGCCTCACCGGGCTCGGGCCCCGGCGCTTCCCCGGTTTCGAGGTCCGCCCCGGTTTCGCGGTCCGCCTCGAACCGCTCGACGAGGCTCCGCACCGCGACGGTCATCAACGCCTCGCGGGTGAACTGGTCGGCGTGGGCCATGGCTTCGGCGTGCGTTCCGGCGACCGTCTCCACCGCCATGTGCGCGGCCTTCACGAAGGAACCGGTCAGAGCGTCCTCGTCGATGCCGACGGGGCCCGTCCACAGCGGGTGCCCCCGCAGTACGTTCGACGCGTCGTGGTCGACGGCGTGCGCCGACACGATCGGCAGGCCCGTGGCCATGTACTCGTACACCTTGCCTGAGGTGACGTAGCGCCCGCCGATCAGGATCAGCACCAGTGCGTCCCAGCCGGCGTAGACCGTGGCCACCTCGGCTTTCGCGGCGGGGCCGCCGAAGCGGACGCCGTCGGCTTCGGCCTGTCGCAGGATCTCGGCGTGGCGGTTCGTCCCGCGGTCCGCGCCGCTGCCGATGTGCCCGCGCACCTCGAAGCGCGCGTTGGCCAGCAGGGGTTCCCTCTCCCGCGCCGCCTTCCAGGCGTTCAGCACCGCCTCCAGGTGCTGTGCGGGGAAGTTGACGGTACCGAGGTAGCCGAACACCAGGCCGGACCCGGGATCCGCGGTGCGGACGCGGTCCGGTGTGCTCTCGGAGTCGTAGCCGTTGCGCACGACGTGCACCCGATCTGCGATGTCCGGGTAGCGGGTGCGGTAGTGCTCCGCGATCGGGTCGTTGACCACCCACAGTGCGAGTGCCCGCTCGAGTACGCGCTGTTCCCAGCGGCCCTCTTCGGAGGCACGGCCGAAGGCTTCGATGCCTTCGATGACATCGATGGACCAGCCGTCGCGGAAGTCGACGGCGTACGGGACCCGCTCCTCTTCCCACAGCTTCCAGGCCGCGGCGAGGTTCACATACGGCACGCAGCTCGCCAGCAGCAGGTCGACCGGGCGCTGCCGGTGGACCCCCAGCACGGCCTGCTCCAGATCGCCCCGCCACTCGCCGAAGTTGGGCTCGGGGAAGGGCTTCGTCTGGCGGCGGCGGAGTGCGGCGACCCATCCGTTGGGGTTGAGGGCACGTGCCTCGTCGTAGCGGCGGATGTCCGTTTCCAGATCCTCGCGGGCCAGCGGCAGCTCGACGACTTCGATCCTGGGGTCGACCTGCTCCAACAGGGTCGGATCGACGCCGGAGTCCCGCTCCCAGGATTCCCGGGCGATGGTGACGACGGTGACGTCCCAACCCGCCTCGACGAACTGGTTCGCGGTCTCGCGCATACGGTAGGCACAGCTCTTGGCGGCCGGCGGGAACCCGATGGCGAGGTACACAAGGTGAGGCCGTCCGCCTTCCGCGGGCAGGGCGGACCTGGGAGACGCTGACATAAGCGGCGACGCTAGCACGGCGGGATGTCCTGATTCGGACTGTTAATCCATACGGGTGACAGGGGGTGATGCCACGTCATATCAAGGCGCGGCTCACCCGCCGCGATGCGGGCGCTCCGCGGCGCAGGGAGGGGAATGCCCTGCGCCGTCGGCGCGGTGGGGTCCGCTCCGTGTGCCGTCCCCCGGCGCTCAGCGCCCGTCGGTGACGATGTCGCCGGCGTACACCCAGTAGCCGTCGAGCGCCCCGCCCGCGATCCGGCACATCGGCCGCCCGTCGACGACCGACCGCCGGTCGAAGGGTGCTCGGGACGCCCGGTCGAACGCCACGGTGCGGGTGGCGGTGGTGGCGCCGTCCACGCCGTAGCGGTGGCAGGCCACCGTGCGGCCCGCCGGGAAGGCCAGCGTCCGGCTCGGCCGGTAGTCGGTGGGGAGGTACTCCCCGAGCAGACGGCACCTGGGGTGGGACTCGCCGGCCCACCAGCCGGCGTAGGGGCCCGAGTCGATCCGGTAGGCGACGCCGCGCCCCCGGATCCGGCGGCGGCGGTTCGCGGTGGCCCGGCTGGTGCGGGAGAGGGTGACGGTTCTGCGGGAGAGCTCGGCGTCGCCCTTCGCCGCGACGAAGTCGCCGTCCGCGTCGGTGTCGTAGCGGTACAGCGTGTGCGCGCCGGCGGCGAGTACGACGGGTGACCCCTCCGGCAGGACGCCCGAGGGGTGGTCGTCCGTGAGCAGATCGCTCATATGGGCGAAGCGTGGACTGCCGGTCTGCCAGTGCAACTGCCGGTACAGGTTGATGTGGTGCTGGTGGTACGAGGGTGTGGGGATCCGGTGCGTCAGGCAGTAGTAGGAAGCCCAGTGCCGGTTGCGCAGGGTGGGGAAGTAGTGGTCGACCGTGGTGCATGCCCCGTCGTAGAGCCGGGCCGCCAGCGCGTCCCCCGTCATCCTGGCGTAGTCCCACAGCCCGAGCATGGCGAAGATCATGCCGTTGTATGTGCGGTCGGACGTGCCGGGGGCGTCCACCGGGTACTCCTGGATCCAGAGGTAGCCTGCCTCGTCCCTGTTCACCACCCACGGCTCGCCGTCGTCACCGAGCAGCAGCGAGGCGAAGGCCCCGTCGGCGGCCTGCCGGTACAGCGCGCGCTCCTGCGCGGTGACCCCGTCGAGCAGGGACAGCTGCACGAAGAGGCTGATCGCCTCGCCCTGCGCCATTCCCGAGAACCACGGCGCCCGGTACGAGATGCCGCTGTGGCCGCCGTGCGTGAAGTCGAACGGGTACGGGAAGTACCAGGCGCCGCGGGCCTCGACGCGCCGGTCGATCAGGCGTTGCGCCTGGGCCTTGGCGCGCCGGAGGTACAGCGCCCTGCGGGCCGGGTCCGCGGCGGTGCGGTAGGCGGCGGCGCAGCCGAGACCGAACTGGATCTGGGTGACGGGCTGGTCGTAACCGGGGGCCGACCGGCGTGGACGGTACATGATGACGCCGTCGGGGTCGAGATAGGTGTGCGTGGTGTCCGGGGTGACGGCCGACCACGGTGTGGGCCGGTCGCGCCAGGGGCGCAGCGGCTCCGGCAGGTCCATCGCGGTGTAGCCGTAGCCGTGGAACGTGAACGGGAGGGTGCCCGGGGCCGCGGTGCGTACCGTGGCGGCGGGAGCCCCGCCCGGGCGGGGACCGCGGACGGAGGGCGCGGGGGGAGTCACCTTTCCTCCCGAGAGCTGGTCGGGCAGGGGAGGGAGAGGCGGGAGAGGCGGGAGCGTGGAGAGGTGCGTGGAGAGGCGCGGGAGTGCGGCCCGGGGGAGCGGCTGAGCCCACGCCGGTGCGTCCGGGGCGGCCTGCGCCGAACCCGCCCCGGCGCCGGTCAGGGCGGTGCCGAGCGCGGCGCCGCCCGCAAGCCGGACGAACGCTCTGCGGTCCAGTGCCGGCCGTTCCGGCGAAGGGCGCTGCGGTGAAAGGCGTTCCGGTGCGCGGTGTTCCGGTGCGTAACGGTTCCGTGCGGTGCCACCGTTCTCGGCCATGCCTGGAGCCCCCGGGGAAGATCGGCGATGGCTGCGGATCCTATGCGGACGTCCCGGGTGGAATCCGCTACGGACACGCGGAAGCCGGGAGGCCGACTCGTTCGGCCGGTCGAGCAGGCCCCGTCACATGGCGGGTGGCTGCCGGGCCGCGCCGCCCGGCGCACCCGCAGGGCCGGGGCCGTGCCCGCCGGCCCCTGTGGCGGCGGGCCGGCGGGGCAGCATGGAGCGTGTGGTCGCGGTCGTCCGGCGGGCGGTGTCGAGCGCGCGGTGGGGGTCAGCGCTCGGTGAGCACGCCGTCCTTCTCCTCGTAGCGGGCGCCGGTCTGCGGGCACTCCCACACCCCCGGCTCGCCCTCCCGTTCGGTGAGCCGCACACCGGCCCGGCCGACCCAGCCGATCTGCCGTGCGGGTACCCCGGCGACCAGCGCGAAGTCCGGGACGTCCTTGGTCACGACCGCGCCCGCAGCCACCAGCGACCAGCGGCCGACGGCGACGGGGGCGACGCACACCGAGCGCGCGCCGATCGACGCCCCGTCGGCGATCGTCACACCGACGGCCTCCCAGTCGCCGCCGCGCTTCTGCCTGCCCTCGGGGTCGACGGAACGCGGGTTGTGATCGTTGGTGAGCACCACGGCGGGGCCGATGAAGACGCCGTCACCGAGTTCGGCCGGCTCGTACACCAGCGCGTAGTTCTGCAGCTTGCAGTTGTCGCCCATGCGGACGCCCGTGCCGACGTAAGCGCCCCGTCCGATCACACAACCCTGGCCGAGGCGGGCGCCCTCGCGGACCTGCGCGAGATCCCACACGCTGCTGCCTGCGCCGATCTCCGCGGTCTCGTCGACCTGGGCGCTGGGCTGGACCCTGTAGTTCACTTCTCTGCCTTCCGGTGTCTGGCCTCCGGCCGAGCATACGGGCCGTCCGTCCGGGCGCTGCGGCCGGAAGCGAAGGCCCTCAGGGTCGCGCGTGCTGCCGGCGGGGACCGAGGAGGCTGACTGAGGAGGCTGACTGGGGAAGGGCGGGGAAGGGGCAGGGGAAGGGGAGAGTCCGCCGGCGCTGTCGGGCCCTGCCGGCGATCAGGGGGCGGAGGGCGCTTCGCCGGGGAAGGCGCTCGATGATCGGCGGTGTGCTGTGCGCAGTGAATGGGGGGCGGGCGGTCCCTGCGGGAACCGGTCGGTGCGGGCGGGGTGTGGGCGGTGGCGTCCCGGGACGGGGAGGCGGGGTGGCCGGTTTCGCTGCTGCCCGGTGGCCCACGGGGCTGGTTTGACCCCCTGCGGACCTGCCCGTAACCTTGACCGTCGGCGTGTCTCCATGCGCCAGCTTCTGAGCACCTCCCTCCGGGTCCGTGATCCGGAGAGGCCGTCCATCCCCAGCGGACAGTCCGGGCCCCGGCCCGCACGGACGGCTGGCATCAGGGGTATCCGTGACGAGTGAGAGTGAGATCCGCGTGTACGCCATCGTGCGCAGCGGTGGTCGCCAGCACAAGGTTGCTGTCGGCGACATCGTTGAGGTTGACAAGATTTCCACCGCCCAGGTCGGCGACACGGTCGAGCTCTCGACCCTGCTCGTCGTCGACGGCGACGCCGTGACCAGCGACCCGTGGGTGCTGGCCGGGATCAAGGTGCAGGCCGAGGTCGTGGACCACCACAAGGGCGCCAAGATCGACATCCTGCGCTACAAGAACAAGACCGGCTACCGCCGTCGTCAGGGCCACCGCCAGCAGTACACGGCGATCAAGGTCACGGCGATCCCCACGGCTGCGAAGTAAGGGACTGAGGAGAGATGGCACACAAGAAGGGCGCATCGTCCACCCGGAACGGTCGCGACTCCAACGCTCAGCGGCTCGGTGTGAAGCGCTTCGGCGGTCAGGTCGTCAACGCCGGTGAGATCCTGGTCCGCCAGCGCGGCACCCACTTCCACCCGGGCGCGGGCGTGGGCCGCGGTGGCGACGACACGCTGTTCGCGCTGCAGGCCGGTGCCGTGGAGTTCGGTACCTTCCGCGGCCGCAAGGTCGTGAACATCGTTCCGGTCGCCTGACCGGAGTTCTTGCGAGGGCGGACCACTTCCCCGGGCGGGAAGAGGGTCCGCCTTTCGTTTATTGACAGACGGGCATATCCGCCGTATTCACCGTTTCTACTGTTTCTGGCGTTTCTGCCGTTTCCGCACGGGTCGCCGTGCTCGGCACCCCGCCACTCTCGTACTGGAGGCACAGCACCATGACCACCTTCGTGGACCGCGTCGAGCTGCACATCGCCGCGGGTAACGGGGGCCACGGCTGCGCCTCCGTGCACCGCGAGAAGTTCAAGCCCCTCGGCGGGCCCGACGGGGGCAACGGCGGACGTGGCGGCGATGTCGTCCTCACGGTCGACCAGTCCGTCACGACGCTGCTCGAGTACCACCACTCGCCGCACCGCAAGGCGACCAACGGCAAGCCGGGCGAGGGCGGCAACCGCTCCGGGAAGGACGGCCAGGACCTGGTGCTGACCGTGCCGGACGGCACCGTCGTCCTCGACGGGCGGGGCAATGTGCTGGCCGACCTGGTCGGGCACGGGACGACGTATGTGGCCGCCGAGGGCGGCCGCGGCGGGCTCGGCAACGCGGCGCTCGCGTCGGCCCGTCGCAAGGCGCCCGGTTTCGCCCTGCTCGGCGAGCCCGGCCGGTCCGGTGACATCGTCCTGGAACTCAAGACGGTCGCGGACGTGGCGCTCGTCGGCTACCCCAGTGCCGGCAAGTCCTCGCTGATCGCGGTGCTGTCGGCCGCCAAGCCGAAGATCGCGGACTACCCCTTCACCACGCTGGTGCCGAACCTCGGCGTCGTCACCGCCGGCTCGACCGTGTACACCATCGCCGACGTACCCGGCCTGATTCCCGGCGCCAGCCAGGGCCGCGGCCTGGGCCTGGAGTTCCTCCGCCATGTGGAGCGCTGCTCGGTTCTGGTGCACGTGCTGGACACGGCGACGCTGGAGTCCGACCGCGACCCGGTCTCCGACCTCGATGTCATCGAGGAGGAGCTGCGGCACTACGGCGGTCTGGACGACCGTCCGCGGATCGTCGTCCTCAACAAGGTCGACATCCCGGACGGCAAGGACCTCGCCGACATGATCCGACCTGATCTGGAGGCGCGCGGCTACCGCGTCTTCGAGGTGTCGGCGGTCGCCCGCACCGGGCTGAGGGAGCTGTCCTTCGCGCTCGCCGGTATCGTCGCGGAGGCGCGCGCGGCCAGGCCGAAGGAGGAGGCGACCCGTGTCGTCATCCGCCCGAAGGCCGTCGACGACACCGGTTTCACCGTCACCCGGGAGGCGGACGGCCTCTTCCGGGTACGCGGCGACAAGCCCGAACGCTGGGTCCGTCAGACCGACTTCAACAACGACGAGGCCGTGGGCTACCTCGCGGACCGGCTGAACCGCCTCGGCGTCGAGGAGGAGCTGACGAAGGCCGGTGCGCGGTCCGGTGACGGCGTGGCGATCGGCCCCGAGGACGACGCCGTCGTCTTCGACTGGGAGCCGACGATGATGGCGGGCGCGGAAATGCTCGGCCGCCGTGGCGAGGACCACCGCTTCGAGGCCCCGCGCCCCGCGGCGCAGCGCCGCAAGGACCGCCAGGCGGAGCGGGACGACGCCACGCGCGAGTACGACGACTTCGAGCCGTTCTGACCCAGCGGGGAGGCGGCAGTCACCCGGGTCGGCGGCAGCGGCCCTCGGACCGCCCGGGGGCCGTGTCCGGTGTCCGCCTGTGCCTGACCTCCGGGCCGTCCTGGGCCGGGCCCGCTCGCGGGGTTGAGGTGCCGGGGCCCCGGCCCGTCCTCCCCGGTGACCCCGGTGCTGTTCCCGCGTGCCGCGTGCCGCGTGCCGCGTGCCGGGTGCCGGGTGCCCCGGGTGCCGGCCCCGCGCCCCGCGCCCCGGGTGCCCTCCGTGCCCCGGGCGTTCCGGTATGCCGTAGCCGCGTCACTCCAGCGGCACCCTCCCGAGCCCGCCGGGCGCGTCCCGCGCGCCACCAGGATCCCGGGGCCGGTGTGCGCGCCCCTTGGCTGCTCTGAAGGGCAGCCCAGGGGCGTGTGCGCGTCCCTCCCCGTTACGGGCTGCGCCGTTCACCCCGGCCGGGCCGTCGCGGCCACGGGCCCTCGCTCTGATCCGTGCGGTGAGACCTCGCCCGCCTTTCCCCGTACTACGCGGAGGTGGGGCAGCAGAGGTGCCCCGTTACGGTCGAACGGAGCGTTGATGAAGGTCTCCTTCCTCATCCACACGATCTACGGCATCGGTGGCACCATCCGCACCACGCTCAATCTCGCGGAGGAACTCGCCTCGCGCCACGAGGTGGAGATCGTCTCCGTCTTCCGGCACCGGGACGAGCCGCTCTTCGCGATCGACCCGCGCATCACCGTCGTCCCGCTGGTGGACACCCGCCCCTCGTCCCCCGGCGACGAGACGAGGCACCCCCTCGCGCTGGAGCCCGCCGAGTGCGTCCCCGCCCACGAGGCGAGATTCAAGGAGTACAGCAGGCTCACCGACCGGCGCGTGTCCGACCACTACGCCGCCTCCGACGCGGACGTGGTCATCGGCACCCGGCCCGGGCTCGTCGCATATGTCGCGCGGTGCGCACCAGCCCGTGCCGTGCTCATCGGCCAAGAGCACATGACGCACCATCACCACAAGCCCGCACTGCGGGCCGAGATGCACCGGCATCTCGCCGCACTCGACGCGTTCGTGACCGTCTCCGAGGGCGACGCCGCCGTGTGGCGGGAGCGTATGCCGTTGCCGGACACCCAGGTGCTGGCCATACCGAACAGCGTTCCCGAACCCTCCGTGGCCGTCTCCGATCTCACCGGGACGACGGTCGTCGCGGCCGGCCGGCTCGCCGCGGAGAAGCAGTACGACGTCCTGATCGAGGCCTTCGCCGAGGTCGTGGCCGTACGGCCGGAGTGGACCCTGCGCATCTGCGGCTGGGGCAGGCAGAAGGAGCGTCTCCGCAGGCGCATAGACGAGCTGGGTCTCTACAACCACGTCCATCTGATGGGGCCCCGCTCACCGATCGACCCGGAGTGGGCGAAGGGTGCCATCGCCGTTTCCACGTCCCGTCACGAGTCCTTCGGTATGACCCTGGTCGAGGCGATGCGGTGCGGACTGCCCGTGGTCAGTACCGACTGCGACTACGGCCCGCGCGAGATCGTGGCCGATGGCGTCGACGGTCTGCTCGTCCCCGTCGGAGACCGCGGGGCTGTCGCCGCCGCTCTTCTCCGCCTCATCGACGACGAGCCGCTACGCCGCCGCATGGGCGCCGCCGCCCGGTCCCACGCCGCCCGCTTCGACCCGGGGCCGATCGCGAAGCGGTACGAGGAACTGTTCGCGGCCCTCGGCGCCGGCAGGCGTACCCGCCCCGAGGGGACTGCCCCCACGGCCGTCACCGGGGACGACCGGTCGGCCCCCGGCCCGTTGGTGGACTGTGCCGCCGAGGAGGACGGCGCGGTGACCGTGCTCCTCTCGGGCGAGCGCGGCGGGCGGGCGGCCCTCGTCTGCTCCCACCCCGATGCCGCCGTCCCCGACCGGGTCTTCCCCTTCGGCCCGGCCGGCCGGGCCGTGATCCCCGCGGACGCGGGTCTGGCCGAGGGGGTCTGGACCTGCCGTATCGACCCTCCCCCTCCCGCTGCCGCTCCCGCTGCCCCCGCTGCCGGTGCGGCCCCCGCTGCGCGGGACACCGCCCAGGCCCGTTCCCGGCTCGTCGCCAGGGTCGTCGACCAGCGGGGAGCGATGCGGGCCGCCGAGCGTGTCCGGCCCGGGGAGCCCGTGCACACCCTCGTGCCCCATGTACGCCACGGGGGCCTCGCCCTGCGCTCCTGGGTGCGACCGGCCCATGCCGAGTCCGGCCGGATCACCGTCGGCGCCCGGCGGATCACCGTGTCCGGGCGGTTGCTCGGGCAGGTGCGTCCGGTGGGGGACCCGGTGCTGCTGCTGCGCCGCCGCGGAGTGGACGAGGGGCACCTGGAGTTCCCCGGCGCCCGCGTCGGGGCCGACGGGTTCCGCTGTGCGATCCCGCTCGCCGCGCCGGTCCGGGTCCAGGCATCAGGACACGACATCTGGGACCTCTGGCTGCGCCATGCGCCAGGAGCGGCGCCGGTGCGGATCGGCCGGGTCCTCGACGACGTGGTGGAGAAGGGCGGCGTCTTCCCGTACCCCGCCGTCGTCCTCCTCAAGAAGCGCCCTCTCGCGCGCGTCCGAGCCGCGCTGGACAGGCTTCGCCTGCGCGCACCGCAGCAGGTATCGGTGAAGATCTTCTTCGGTGCGGGGAACGAACTCGCCCTCGACGTCGTCGACAGGACAGCGAAGTGACATCGCGCCTCGGCTTCGGCCTGTGGTGTCGGTCACCTCTCCTGCCGGCTCGCCCCGCAGGCGCCGCTGACCGCATGGTGAACACGGGGTTTCCAGGCGGTGCGGAGTCCTTGGGGAGCGCCTTGCGGTACGGTCACGCAGAGTGCGACCATCACACCGTCCCCAGTCACCGCAAGGTAGAGGTCGTCTGTGTCCGTGCCGCACGAAGCCAAGCCCCGCACCACCGCTGTCGTGCTCGCCGGTGGTACCGGCCAGCGTGTGGGGCTCGCGATCCCCAAGCAGCTGCTGAAGATCGCCGGCAAGGCCGTCATCGAGCACACGCTGACGCTCTTCGAGCGGGCCGAGGCGATCGACGATGTGATCGTCCTGATGGCGCCCGGTTTCGTGCCCGACGTGGAGAAGATCATCGCCAAGGCCGGGCTGACCAAGGTACGCCGGGTCATCGAGGGCGGCGCGACCCGGAACGAGACCACCGAGCGCGCGATCGCGGCCCTCGGCGAGGGCCTTGCGGAGGGCGAGGACGTCAACGTCCTCTTCCACGACGCGGTGCGCCCGCTTCTGTCGCAGCGGGTGATCGCGGACTGCGTGCGGGCCCTGGACCGCTACCAGGCCGTGGACGTGGCCATTCCCTCCGCCGACACCATCATCGTGACCCGCACGCACGGCGGGGACGGCGAGTTCATCACCGACGTCCCGGACCGCTCGCGGCTGCGCCGCGGCCAGACCCCGCAGGCGTTCAAGCTCTCCACGATCCGCCGGGCGTACGAGATCGCCGCGGGCGACCCGAAATTCCAGGCGACCGACGACTGCAGCGTCGTCCTCAAGTACCTCCCCGATGTGCCGATCTACGTCGTCGCCGGCGACGAGTACAACATGAAGGTGACGCAGCCGGTCGACGTCTTCATCGCCGACAAGCTGTTCCAGCTCGCCTCCACCGCTGCGCCCCGCCAGGCCGACGAGGCCGCCTACCGAGAGCTGCTCGCCGGCCGGACCCTGGTGGTCTTCGGCGGCTCGTACGGCATCGGCGCCGACATCGCCACCCTCGCCCGGGAGTACGGCGCGAACGTCTACGCGCTGGGCCGCTCCACCACCGGTACCCATGTGGAGAACCCGGAGCACGTGGACGACGCCCTCTCCCAGGCGTACGCGGAGACCGGACGCATCGACTACGTCATCAACACCGCGGGCGTGCTGCGCATCGGCAAGCTCGCCGAGACCGACAACGCGACCATCCAGGAAGCGTTGAACGTGAACTACCTGGCGCCCGTCCAGATCGCCCGCGCCTCCTACAAATACCTCGCGGAGAGCAAGGGGCAGCTGCTCCTCTACACCTCCTCCAGCTACACCAGGGGCCGCGCCGAATACAGCCTCTACTCGTCGACCAAGGCGGCTATGGTGAATCTCACCCAGGCGCTCTCCGACGAATGGGCGGCTGAGGGAATCCGGGTGAATTGCGTCAACCCCGAGCGCACGGCCACGCCGATGCGCACCAAGGCCTTCGGCCAGGAGCCGGCCGACTCGCTGCTGTCCTCCGAGGCCGTGGCCCGGACCTCGCTGGACGTGCTGCTGTCCGAGCTGACCGGCCATGTGATCGACGTACGCCAGCAGGACCCGACCCGCGGGGCCGGAGAGGCCTCCGGATTCGAGCAGGCTCTGGCATCCGTACTCGACCGCCAGGAGGATGTGTAATACTCCAGCGTCAATGAGCTGACTCGGGCCTCTGGGATCGTCACCACGACCCCCAGGGGCCCGAGTGCGTGAGGGACCGCCCTCACAATTTCCTCCAATGTGAATCAACCGGCACTTTCGGAGCAGGTTCTACGTGATTTCGACCGCCATTCGTATGGCACGTGTGGGCAGCAGGTCAGAGCTGGCCGCAGCGGTCCTGCTGGGCCTGGGCTATCCCTGCGTGATGATCGCCGCGCTGATCCCGGACATCTGGATGTTCACGGCGGCCGCGGCCGTGACCTACGCCGCCGACTGGTACCTGCACCAGCGCGGCAGCTACCTGGTCAACCGCCTCGAAAAGGTCCGGGCCGGTCTGCCGATCCGCTTCATGCTCCGCCAGCTGCTGCTGATCCTGCTGCTCGCCCGCCTCGGACTCGCCGAGGAACCGCTGTTCTACGCGGCCGTCGCGTTCTTCCTGCTCTTCTACGGTCTGCAGGCCCCGCACGGCGCGCTCACCACCCTGATCCGGCTGCGCCGGACCATGCCGGTGGTCACCCGCAACGTCGACCTGCACGCCGTGCGCATCCCGGACGCCCCGCCGCGCGCCCTGCTGCACCGCTCCGGCCTGAAGATGCTGCACCTCGACATCCCCGCGATGGCGGGCGTCGTCGTCGCGGCCGCCACCGGCAACGACGTCATCGGTTACGCCGGTACCGCCCTGAGCATCGCCCTCGGCCTCGGCTACACCGCGGCACTCGTGCCGTATCTGCGCCGCAGGCGCCGGGTGCCCTCCCGCCCCGCCGTACTCAAGGCCGTCGAGAAGTGGCTCGGCGAGTACCAGCCCACCGTGGCGCTCTACTTCTCCGGTTCCGAGGACTCCGCCTACCAGGTCAACATGTGGCTCGAGACGATGGAGCAGCTCGAGGGACGGCCGATCGTCATCATGCGCGAGCGGGGCCTCGTGGCCAAGCTCCACCAGACCTCCGTGCCCGTACTGTGCGTCCCGAGCGCCCAGCACCTGATGCAGATGAGGTTCGACTCGGTCCGGGTCGCGCTCTACCCGGCCAACGTCGGCAAGAACATCCACCTGCTGCGCGTCCCGACCATGAAGCACGTCTTCATCGGCCACGGCGACAGCGACAAGCTCGCCAGCGTCAACCCCTTCTCCAAGGTCTACGACGAGGTGTGGACCGCCGGCCGGGCCGGCCGCGACCGGTACGCGATCGCCGACGTCGGCGTCCGCGACGAGGACATCGTCGAGGTCGGCCGCCCGCAGCTGGCCCCCATCCGGCCCTGGAGCGGCGCGCCGAAGCACCCCGTCCCCACCATCCTCTACGCCCCCACCTGGGAGGGCTGGGACAACGCCCCCGGAAACACCTCCCTGCTGCTCGCCGGCGAGAACATCGTCCGGCGGCTGCTCGAGGCGGAGCCCCCGGTACGCCTGATCTACAAGCCGCACCCTTTCACCGGAATCCGCAACAAGAAGGCCCTCGCCGCCCACGAGCGGATCACGGCGATGGTGCGGAAGGCCGCCGCCGAGCGCGCCGCCGACCCGCGCTGGGCCGGGGAGGCCGCCGCCGCGCAGGGGGAGCGCGCCGCCGCCCGCGCCGCGCTGGCCCGGACCGAGGCACGGCTCACCGAACTCACCGAACCCGGCCGCGCCGGCGGCGACCAGGCCGAGCAGTCCCGCGTCTCCCTCGCCGACCCCGAGCGCCTGGCCGAGATCAAGAGCCTGCGGGCCGAGTGGAACGACGCCTACTGGCGCTCCTTCGGGTGGTGGGAGCACACCGTCGTCAGCGGCCCCCGGCCCGCGCTGTACGACTGCTTCAACGAGTCCGACGCCATGGTCTCGGACATCTCCAGCGTCGTCTCGGACTTCATCGCCAGCGGCAAGCCGTACGCGGTGACCGACTCCGCGGAGCTCGGCGCGGAGGAGTTCAGGCGCCAGAACACCGCGGTCCGCGCGGCGGTCGTCCTCTCCAACGGGGCGGGGGAACTGGACCGGTTGCTGGCGGCCGTATCCGACCCGGCCGCCGACACCCTGGCGGGGGCGCGCGCCGAACTGAGGAAGTACCTCCTCGGGCCGGACGAGCCCTCGTCGATCGAGCAGTTCGACGCCGCGGTGGGCGCCCTCGCGGCCAAGGCCGAGTTCCGCAACGCCGGAGTGCGGCAGCGCGTCGGCGAGCAGGCCATCGGCGAGCTCGACCGGGAATCGGATGCCGGCGATGCAGGCGGCGCCGGCGGGACCGCCCAGGGCGCCGAGGCCGAGGGCAACGGAGCGGGCGGCACCGACGGCGCCGGGGCGGCGGCCACGACCGGTCGCTGAGCCGCCGGCCCGCCGGCCCGCTGGGCCGACGGCCGGGGCCCGTCCGCCCGGCCCGTGCGCGAGCCCTTCCGCGAGGTGGCTCGTGCACGGGCCGGGCGGCGTCCTCTCGCGACCCGGTGGGCGGGCGGGGTCCGCCGCCCTGTCCCTGTCCTCGTCGTGGGCTCGTCCGTGGGCTCGTCCAGCCGGCGAAACGAAGGCGCGCCGAGAGCCGCGCCTGACATAGATTCGCCACGTGACAGTGGCAAGGCAGTATGTGACGGAAGCACGCAGAGTCGTCGTCAAGGTGGGCTCGTCCTCGCTCACCACGGCCTCCGGGGGACTCGACGCCGACCGGGTGGACGCCCTCGTGGACGTGCTGGCCAAGGCCCGAAGCGGCGGCGAGAAGGAGATAGTGCTCGTCTCCAGCGGAGCCATCGCCGCCGGGCTCGCGCCGCTCGGGCTGGCCCGCCGGCCCAGGGACCTGGCCCGTCAGCAGGCCGCAGCCAGCGTCGGCCAGGGACTGCTGGTCGCCCGCTACACCGCCTCCTTCGCCCGTTACGGCGTCCGCGTCGGACAGGTACTCCTCACGACCGACGACACCAGCCGCCGCGCCCACTACCGCAACGCCTACCGCACCCTCGACCAGTTGCTCGCCATGGGCGCCGTCCCGGTCGTCAACGAGAACGACACCGTCGCCACGGACGAGATCCGCTTCGGGGACAACGACCGGCTCGCGGCCCTCGTCGCGCACCTCGTCCGCGCCGATCTGCTGGTGCTGCTCTCCGACGTGGACGGCCTCTACGACGGCGACCCGGCCAAGCCCGGCACCTCCCGGATCGAGGAGGTCCGCGGGCCCGCCGACCTGGCGGGTGTGGAGATCGGCGCGGCGGGCAAGGCCGGAGTCGGCACCGGTGGCATGGTCACCAAGGTGGAGGCGGCCCGGATCGCCGCGGCGGCGGGCGTCCCGGTCGTCCTCACCTCCGCCTCCCATGCAGCCGACGCCTTCGCCGGACGGGACACCGGCACCTACTTCCGCCACACCGGGCGGCGATCCGCCGACCGGCTGCTGTGGCTCGCCCATGCCTCCACCCCGCGGGGCGCGCTCACCCTCGACGACGGGGCCGTACGGGCCGTGGTGGAGGGGCGCAAGTCGCTGCTGCCCGCGGGAATCGCCGCGGTCGACGGCGACTTCACCGCCGGGGACCCGGTGGAGCTGCGGGACGCCGAGGGCCGGGCCGTCGCCCGGGGTCTGGTGAACTACGATTCCCGGGAACTCCCCCTCCTCCTGGGCCGCTCCACCCGCGATCTCGCCAGGGAACTCGGCCCCGCCTACGAGCGGGAGGTCGTACACAGGGACGACCTCGTCGTCCTGAACTCCTGATGTCACCCTGAAACGGCTGAAAGTCCGGCCATCCGGCAGGGACCTTCATCAAAACCGCCCCGCCACCGGCCCTGGACTGGTCAACTTTGTCAGAGGGCAAGGCGGGGTTCGGCACCACGACGCATCGACAGGAGGCCGCCGGTGAGACGAGCGCGCCCAGGGGCGGCGCCCCGTGGGACACGGGCAACTACGCACACCCGCAGGTCCGTTGGGGAACAGCGTGCCCTGAGCAGTGTGGAAGCGGGCCCCGATCTCGAACGGCCCGCGGAACTCGGCGCCCGGGACGGCCTCACCCGGGCCGCCGGGACCCGCCGGAAGGAACGCCAGGCAGGCGAGGAAACCGAGCCGCGGGCCGGTGACCGGGCCGTGTCCCGGCTCTGGCACATCACGCTGCGCGTCTCGGGAGCTCGGGCACCGCTGCAGGAGGTCAGGCGGGGGCTGGAGCAGCTCGCCCACGACCACCCGTTCCTGCTGACCAGCCGGTACGCCGACGACCACGCGGAGATCCGCTACTGGGAAGAGGCCCGGGACCTGCACGACGCCGCCGCGGTCGCCCTGCGGCTGTGGGGCGAGCACCGGTCCACGGCCAGGCTGCCGCCCTGGGAGATCGTCGGCCTGGAGGTCATCGACCGCGAGACCTACCACCAGCGCATCGCCGAGGGGTACGGGCCGCCCCCGGCCACTCCCGTCGGAGTGCACCCCTTCTGACGACGGCGGCCACCGGGGCGTAGGACCGGTGCGTAGGACGGGGCGCAACGACGGGGCGTGGGATGGGGGTAGGGGCAAGCCGCGTCACCGGCCGGGGCGTCACCGGCGGGCGGGACCGGGGCCGGCCTGGCACCGAGACCGAGCCCGGTCGGCGGAGGCGGTGTCCGGGGGCGGGCCGGACGCCACCGGGAGGAAGGCCCCCGCCCCGTACCGGCGCCCGGTCCCTCACGTCTCGCAGTGCGGAATACCTGAGGGATGTCCGCAGCGTGCGCATTACCCTGCGGTCATGACCTCGCTCTCGCCGTACGACAACCTGACCCCGGTCACCCGTGCCGCCTACCGTGCCCGCGCCGCGGCCACCGACATCGCGCCACTTCCGCGGGCGGTCAAGGACGACGCCCTGCTGGCGATCGCCGACGCACTCGAGGTGCGCACCAGCGAGATCGTCGAGGCGAACGCCGAGGACATCGCCCGCGCCCGGGAGGCCGGCACCAGCGAGGCCATCGTCGACCGGCTCACCCTGACCCCGGACCGGGTGCGGGCCGTCGCGGCGGATGTCCGGCATGTCGCCGCGCTGCCCGATCCGGTCGGCGAGGTCGTCCGCGGCTCCACCCTTCCCAACGGGATCGACCTGCGCCAGGTCCGCGTCCCCCTCGGCGTCGTCGGCATCATCTACGAGGCCCGGCCGAACGTGACGGTCGACGCCGCCGCGCTGTGCCTCAAGTCCGGCAACGCCGTGCTGCTCCGCGGCTCCTCCTCCGCGTACGCCTCGAACACCGCCCTGGTGAGGGTGGTACGGGACGCCGTAGGCGGCTCCGGGCTGCCCGCTGACGCCGTACAGCTCGTCCCCGGTGAGAGCCGCGACTCCGTGAGGGAGCTGATGCGCGCCCGGGGTCTCGTCGACGTCCTCATCCCGCGCGGCGGGGCCTCCCTGATCCGGACCGTGGTCGAGGAGTCCACCGTCCCGGTCATCGAGACCGGCACCGGCAACTGCCATGTCTACGTCGACGCTCAGGCCGACCTCGACATGGCCGTCGCAATCCTGGTCAACTCCAAGGCCCAGCGGCCCAGCGTCTGCAACGCCGCCGAGACTCTCCTGGTCCATCAGGACATCGCCGAGGCATTTCTGCCCCGGGCCCTCGCAGCGCTCGCCGAGGCTGGTGTCACCGTCCACGCCGACGAGCGCACCCTCGCGCTCGCTGAGGGCTCCGAGGCCGCGGTGGTGGCCGCCACGGACGAGGACTGGGAGACCGAGTACCTCTCCTACGACATCGCCGCCGCCGTGGTGGACTCCCTCGACAAGGCCGTGGAGCACATCCGCCTGTGGTCCTCCGGGCACACCGAGGCCATCGTCACCACGTCCCAGGCGGCGGCCCGGCGCTTCACCCGGCTGGTGGATTCGACGACGGTGGCGGTGAACGCGTCCACCCGCTTCACCGACGGCGGTCAGTTCGGTTTCGGTGCGGAGATCGGGATCTCCACGCAGAAGCTGCACGCCCGCGGCCCGATGGGTCTGCCGGAGCTGACCTCGACCAAGTACATCGTGACGGGAGACGGTCACACCCGGTGACGGCCGGGTGTGGCCGGGTGCCCCCACTCCCTGACGAAATCCCACGCCCAGGTCTACCCTGAAGGCGTGCCGGACGACGTGGGGGGCAGGCCGTTCCCGGACGGCTGGGAGCCTGACGACGACCGCGGAGGCGCGGACCAGGACTTCGCCTCCGTGGTGTTCGACGAGGACTTCGTCCGGGCGGCGGAGGTCCATGAACCGAGTGCCGTGGAGCGGCTGCTCGCCGCCGCACAGGCCCGCGCCGAGGCCGAGGCGGCTCGCGCCCGATCGGGCCTCGCCCCCACCGACGACGAGTTCTGCGACGACGGCCGCGGCCCTGGCGGTGGATACGGCCGGGAGCGTGACCCCGGCGACATCGACCCCGACGGTCTCGACGGCTACGCCGACCCCTACGGGCCACACGGCGGCGCACTGAGGCCCTACCGGGGCTCCGCCCGCTGGCACCGTCCGGTCGCCTGGGTCCTCGCCGTGGTGATGGGCGTCGGCATGGTGGCCCTGGCCTTCACGGCCGTGTACCGGGGAGCGTCGGGAGGCAGCCAGGACCGGGTGCCCACACCGACCACCAGCGGCGTCGACATGCCGGGCGGGGGCATCGTCCCGGAGCGTGTGGCGAGCCCGTCCGCGTCGGCGGAGTACTCCGCGCCGGCCGTCTCCGCGGTTCCCCGCACGCGCTGACCGGGCCCGCCCCGGCGAGGGCGCCCCGGCATCCGGTGCCGCGCTCACGCGGACCGCAGCCAGGACCGGGTGCCCACACCGACCACCAGCGGCGTCGACATGCCGGGCGGGGGCATCGTCCCGGAGCGTGTGGCGAGCCCGTCCGCGTCGGCGGAGTACTCCGCGCCGGCCGTCTCCGCGGTTCCCCGCACGCGCTGACCGGGCCCGCCCCGGCGAGGGCGCCCCGGCATCCGGTGCCGCGCTCACGCGGACCGCCCGGGCCTACCCTGGAAGGTATGGCAGGGCGTGGAGACCCACCTGAGGGGACACCCGAGGGGCTCCCCGGCGGCGAAGACGACGAGTACCGCTCGGTCGTGTTCGACGAATCATTCGTCCGCGCCGCCCGCCTCCAGGAGTTCTCGGCGCAGGAGCGGATGGGAGACCACGCCAGGGCCGTCCGCAGCCGACCCGGATGGGGGCTGCGCAACGGGCCCCGGCACTTCCTGGTGCTGGTGCTGCTGATCGCCATGGCCTTCGGTGCCGTCCTCTACATGGGTGCGCGCCATCCCTACCGGCCGCCCGAGAGCCGGCCCGTCCAGGCGCTGCGGAGCACCGTCGTGCCGCTCGCCCCCGAGGGAACCGTGCCGGGCGGTGATCCGGCCGGCCTGTACGCCCGCAGCCCCGCGGCGGACTTCCGCACCGGAGCCGCCGGCATCACCCTTCCGGCCGTACGGCACACCAGGAACTTCTCCGACGGCCAGGTGATGACCGCGCTGACCGTTGCCAAGGACTATCTGGTGGAGTCCTCCGTCGACCCCGCCGTCCTCGGGCAGGGCACCGTACGGCCGGTGCGGGTGCTGCTCGACCCGGGCCAGCTGGCCCAGTTCGACCGGTCGATGAACGAACCCGAGGACGACGGCCGCCACGCGGCGACCGGCTGGCTCGTCCGCTTCGACCCCGACCGCGTCGCGCTGGCCGGCCCGGAGGTACGGGTCCGCGGCTCACTGGCCTTCGCCGAGGCCGGCCCCGACGCGCTGGAGGTGACCGCTGACCACACCTTCGCCTACACGGTGCGCCCGGCCGGGGCGGGAGGGGGCGCGACCGCCGCCGCGGACGGCCCGACCGCGGACGGGGCCTCCCTCTTCACCGTGCGGCGTCAGCTGCACTTCCGGTTCGACCGCGACGACCTGCGCGCCCACCGGGCCGAGCTGCTGTTCAGTCACACGGAGGCGGGCCCGATGTCCTGCTCGGCCGACGCTGCCGCCGTGATGCAGCCGCTGCTGGCCGGCCAGCGGGCGACCGGCAAGGGACCGGCCGGGACCGACCCGTACCAATCCGGCCGCGCCGCAGCGGCGGTCTGCGGGACCCTCTCGAGCGCCGGTCAGCCGCCGCGCTGACCCGTCGCCTCCGGCCCGTCATCCCCGGGACCGGTTCCTCTGTCCCCCGGGCCGCTTCCGCCACCGCCGCCGCGGCTCCCGCCGGACGCGGCCCCGGTGAACCTGTCGCGCAGCCGGCCGCCCAGATCCCCCGCGCCGCCGGCTATGTCCCCCACCAGCTTCATCAGCGGGTCCTTGCTGCCGCGCACCGAGTCCGCGTAGTGCGAGGCGGACTCGCGGAACGAATCGGTGACGGAGGCGTCCCCGTCCTCCGTGCGCCGCGGGTAGTGACCGTCCATGATCCGCTGGTAGTCGCGGCTCTCCGCCCACTTCTTCAGCTCGGCGGCGCGCACGGTGGTGAACGGGTGCGTCCTCGGCAGCATGTTGAGGATCTTCAGCACCGAGTCCCGCAGGTCGCCCCCTGCCTCGTACTCCTCGGCCTGCTCCAGGAAGGAGTCCACGTTCATCTCGTGGAGATGGTTGCCACCGGCGATCTTCATCAGACCCCGCATCGAGGCCTGCAGATCCTGGCCCACCAGGAGCCCGGCCCGGTCCGCGGACAGCTCGGACTTGCGGAACCACTCCCGCAGCGCGGTCACGATCGCCATGACGGCCATGTTGCCCAGCGGGATCCAGGCCACCTTCACCGCGAGACTGGTGAGGAACAGCAGGATCGTGCGGTAGACGGAGTGGCCGGACAGGGCGTGCCCCACCTCGTGGCCCACGACCGCCCGCATCTCCTCCTCGTCGAGCAGTTCCACCAGACCGGTGGTGACCGTGATGATCGGCTCGTCCAGGCCGATGCACATGGCGTTCGGCTTCGGGTCCTGAGTGACGTACATCTGCGGGACCTTCTCCAGGTCCAGGATGTAGCAGGCGTCGCGCAGCATCGTGTGCAGGTGCGCGAACTGGGTCTCGCTCACCCGCACCGAGTCGGACAGGAACAGCAGCCGCAGGCTGCGCTCCGGGAGCAGTCCGCTGAGCGCCTTGAACACGGTGTCGAACCCGCTCAGCCTGCGCAGGGCGACCAGCGCCGAACGGTCCGCCGGGTGCTCGTACGCACGCGAGGAGATTCCCGGGAAGCGTGTGCGGCGCCTGCCCGGCACGTTCTCGGAACTGCGGTCGGTCATGGTGCCCCCTGGCCTCTCGACACGTCCTGCCGTCGTCAGGGGACGTGCCCCGTCCCCCTGACAGACCCCACACTAAGCGCTGCGGTCTCTCTGCGGCGGGGCCTGTGGACAACTCCGCCCGGGCCCGGTCCCACCGGGCGGCGACCGCCCGGTGGGGCGCCGCACCCGGCCGGCGACCGGGGGCCGGCCGAGTCGACCGAGTCGGGGTGAGCGTGCCCGGAGCGCCCGCATACGATGTGTCCGAAGTCTCCGCTCCGACTCCGAGAATAGGGCCTGCAGAAGATGAGTCTCACCAGCACCGCCGCCACCCTGGTCACTCTCGCCGAGGACGCCGAGCACGGTGGCAGCCACCAAAGCCTCAGCGCCTACCTCACCGGTTTCGGCGCGCTGGGCGCGCTGCTCCTGCTGCTGTGGATCACCACCCGCTTCAACCGCGACCGCTGAGCCGGATCCGAACGGCAGTGCCAGTAGGCTCTGCACGCATGGGACAGCAGGAAGTGCCTACGGCCGGCCGCGGCAAGCGCCGACTCGGCGTCATGGGCGGGACGTTCGACCCGGTCCACCACGGACACCTGGTGGCCGCCAGCGAGGTGGCGGCCCTGTTCCACCTCGACGAGGTGGTGTTCGTACCGACCGGACAGCCGTGGCAGAAGGGGCACAAGGCGGTGTCGCCTGCCGAGGACCGCTATCTGATGACGGTCATCGCCACGGCTTCCAACCCGCAGTTCTCCGTCAGCCGCATCGACATCGACCGCGGCGGGCCGACGTACACCATCGACACCCTCCGGGACCTGCGGGCGCTCAACACCGATGCGGAGCTCTTCTTCATCACCGGGGCCGACGCGCTCTCCCAGATCCTCACCTGGCGGGATGCCGAGGAGTTGTTCTCCCTCGCGCACTTCATCGGCGTGACCCGGCCGGGTCACGACCTGACGGACGACGGGCTCCCCAAGGGAGGCGTCTCCCTGGTGGAGGTGCCCGCGCTGGCGATCTCGTCCACCGACTGCCGCGCGAGGGTCGCGCAGGGCGATCCGGTCTGGTATCTGGTGCCGGACGGTGTGGTGCGCTACATCGACAAGCGCCAGTTGTACCGCGGCGAGTAGGCCACGGAGAGGGGCACCGGTGAACGACCAGCAGTACCCGTACGACCCGTACGATGCGGACCCCCCGCAGCAGCCGCAGATCGTCGGCTACGACGCGTACGGGCAGCCGGTCTACCAGCAGCTCCGGCACGTCCCGCAGTCCCACGGCCACGACGCGTACGGCCGGTACTCCCCGGACCCGAACGGACCGCAGCACGAGCCGCAGCAGTCCCCGGCCTCCCCCGGGTACGGCTACGAGCCCTACGTCCAGCCCTGGCAGCAGACACAGGCCACGCAGCAGCCGGAGCAGCAGACGCGGCCGTACGATTTCTACGGCCGGGAGCAACCGCCCCAGGACGGCCACGACCTCGGTCCCGGGTACCACCACGGCTACGGCCCAGGCCACGACGGCCCAGGCCACGAAGCGGGCCCGGGGGCTCCCGCGGGCACCGGTCCGCAGGGGAGCCTGCCGTCCCAGCAGCCCGCCTTCCCCCAGCGGCCCCCCGCCCCGCAGTCGCACGGCGAGCACCGCGATCCCGCCCCGGCCGGGCCGGACCTGGGCGGCCAGGCCCTGCCCGGGCAGCGCCGTGCCCCGGCCGGTGCCGACGGCGAGTACCGCACCGAGCAGTTCTCCTTCGTCGAGGAGCCGGACGGCGACTCCGAGGACGTCATCGACTGGCTCAAGTTCACCGAGAGCCGGTCCGAGCGCCGGGAGGAGGCGAAACGGCGCGGTCGCCACCGGATCGTGGCACTCGCCGCCGTCCTCTCCCTCACCGTCGCCGGCGGCGCCGGTTACCTCTGGTACGCGGGCAAGCTGCCCGGCACCCCCGACCCCGGGGGCGCACAGACCACCGCGACCGGTTCGCAGAAGCGGGACGTGATCGTGCTCCACCTCCACAACACCAGGCAGGAGGGCACGTCGACCGCCCTCCTCGTGGACAACGCCACCACCGGGCAGGGCACCACCGTGCTGCTGCCGAACGCGCTGTCCGTCGCCGACGACGAGGGGGTCGCCACCACCCTCGGCAAGTCCGTCGACGAGGACGGCACCACCGGCACACGCGAGGCCGTCGGCACCCTGCTCGGCACCCGGGTCACCGGTACCTGGCGCCTGGACACCCCTTACCTGGAGAACCTCGTCGAGCTGGTCGGCGGTATCGACATCACCACCGATACGGCCGTACCAGGGGCGCAGAAGGGCGACGCGCCCCTGGTACGGCAGGGTGAGAACCAGACGCTCAACGGGCGCTCGGCCGTCGCCTACGCCACCTACCGCGCCCCCGCGGAGGCGGAGGCCGAGCAGTTGCAGCGATTCGGCCAGGTCGTGTACGGCGTGCTGCGGAAGATGCCGAGCGACGCCGGCGCCGCCACGGTGACCGTCGAGACCCTGGCCCAGATCCTCGACCCGTCGCTGCCCGAGAAGGACCTCGGAGCGTCGCTCGCCAGGCTCGCCGAGCGCGCCAAGGGCGGCGACTACCAGACCGCCGTGCTGCCCGTCCAGGACGACGGCACGCTCAGCCGGGACGTCGCCGACGGTCTGGTGAAGGACGTCCTTGGCGGCCGCGTCAGCGCACCGGAGCAGGGCGGGGCGGTCCGGGTGGCCGTCCGCGACGGCAGCGGCGGCGACGGCGCCACCGAGAGCACCAGGATCGTCCTGGTGAACGGCGGATACGCCTTCGTTGACGGGGGCAGGGCCGACCCCGGGCCGTCGACGCGGGTCGTCTACGGCGACGCGGCGCAGCAGCAGAACGCCGTGGAGGTCGCCAAGACCCTGGGCCTGGACGAGACCGCGGTCGCGAAGGGCGAGGCGGCCCCGAACGCCGACGTGCTGGTCGTTCTCGGCCAGGACTACGAGCCCCGGTGAGCCGACGGGGCCTGCGAGCGGGGTGCCGGGGCCGCCCGCGGTCCCGGGTGATCGGGTGAGCGACCCGGGTGCGACGTGTCCGCGCGCTGCGGGCCCTCCCGTCCCTGCGCCCTCCCGTCCCTGCGCCCTCCCGTCCCTGCGCCCTCCCGTCCCTTCCGCGCCGCCTGTTTGTGCCGCCCTTCCGTGCCGCCCGTCTGTGCGGTCCGTCCGTGTGGTCCGGAGGGACGCGGGCCGGGCGAGCGCCGTCCCGCGGTGAATTGCCGCGTGGGCCGTCCGCGGTCCGTGAGACCCTGTAAGGGTTCCGACCACCGACGAAAGCCTGCTTGTGACCGCTACGGACCGTTCCCTCGAGCTCATCGACGTCGCCGCACAGGCGGCGGCGGACAAGCTCGCGCACGACATCATCGCCTACGACGTCAGCGAAGTGCTGTCGATCACCGACGCGTTCCTGCTCGCCTCCGCCCCGAGTGACCGCCAGGTCAAGTCGATCGTGGACGAGATCGAGGAGAAGCTGCTCAAGGAGCTGGGCGCCAAGCCCGTGCGCCGCGAGGGCGACCGTGACGCGCGCTGGATCCTGCTCGACTACGTCGATGTCGTGGTCCACGTCCAGCACAGCGAGGAGCGGGTCTTCTACGCCCTGGAGCGGCTGTGGAAGGACTGCCCGGAGCTTCCGCTGCCCGAGGACGCCGCGAAGACCCGGGGCAGGGCCGAGGAGCACGCCAGGCTCACCGGCAGTGGATCGGACGGTGAGCTGAGCTGAGCCGCAGCGACACCGGCAAGGGCCGGGGCCGCCGCATCGTCCTGTGGCGGCACGGCCAGACCGCCTGGAACCTCGAACGCCGGTTCCAGGGCTCCACGGACATCGAGTTGACCGGCACCGGCGTCAGCCAGGCCCGGCGGTCCGCCAGGCTCCTCGCCTCACTGAAGCCGGACGCGATCGTCAGCTCGGACCTCAGCCGGGCGGCGGCGACGGCCGACGAGCTGGCCTCGATCACCGGCCACGCGGTCACCCGGGACCCCGCGCTGCGCGAGACCTACGCGGGCGCGTGGCAAGGGCTGACCCATGAGGAGATCGTCGAGCGCCACGGCGAGGAGTACGCCGCCTGGAAGCGCGGAGAGCCCGTGCGCCGCGGCGGCGGCGAGCTGGAGACCGAGGTCGCCGACCGGGCGGCGCCGGTCGTGCTCCGCCACGCCGACAAGCTGCCCGGCGGCGGCACGCTCGTCGTGGTGAGCCACGGCGGCACCATCCGCACGACGATCGGCAGGCTGCTCGGCTTGGAGGCCCGGCACTGGGAGGGACTGGGCGGCCTCGCCAACTGCTCCTGGTCGGTACTCGGAGAGGGCGCCCGAGGCTGGCGCCTGCTGGAGCACAACGCGGGCACGCTCCCCGAACCGGTCCTCGGCGACGACGACTGACGGCGCCGTACGGCCGGTACCGGGAAGCGGGCACCCACGGCGCCCGGAGCCCTTCGGAGTCCGCCCCGGGCCCGTGTCCCGCCACGAGCGCCCCGAAGCCGCCTCCGGCGGCGCACCGCCCGGCCCCGGCCCCGAAGCGGCCCGGCGCGTGGCGACCGGGAGCGGCCCGGGGCGTGCGGGCAGTGCGGGCGGTGCGGGCGGTGTGCCTGGTGCGGACGGCCCTGGGGCCGGCCGATTTCACTTTCCGGCTGGTCACAGGCTAAGGTTCTTCTTGTTCGCAGCGCGGAGCGCGAAGAACGCAAGGGGCTATAGCTCAGTTGGTAGAGCGCTTGCATGGCATGCAAGAGGTCAGGAGTTCAATTCTCCTTAGCTCCACGTTTTCGCAGGCGTCATCGTCGATTTCACGGTCGCCATCGTCAGCGTCATCCGGATCCCGTCCCCGGCAGGGGGCGGGATTCCGTGTTTCCGCGGTCCGCGGAGAGCCCCACCCGGTGCCCGCGGCGACCTCCGCCGACCCGGCGGCACGGGTTCGCCGACGCCGGTGTCCCCCTCGCCCCGCCATGGCAGAATCGGGACGGCTGAAGGGGGGCGAAGGCCTGGACGGGAGGGAGGGGCGATGCCCGGAGGCGGCGACGAGGGCGACGAACGGCTCCTCGCTGCCGAAGTCCGGACTCACCTCAACTGCCCCTCCTGCGGTTCGTTCCACGTTGCCCAAGTGCTCGGCGACAACGGAGGTATCTCGTACGTGTGCACCGCCTGCGGCCACAGCTGGAGCTGAATGATGGGTGCACACCGGAGGAAGTGCGACTGGTGCGGCAGCGGCACGCCGATCGTCCGGGACATGGACCCGGTCAATCCCGGATACCAGTACTGGTGCGAGGAGTGCGCGCGGGCGCTGATCATAAAGGGCGATCCCATCGAGACCTATCGTGAGCTCGAGGGGGAGCCGATCTACGGACGGCTGCTGGACGAGCACTGCGCGCTGAAGCGCTTCTACTCGTTCGCCAGGGCATGACGTCCTTCCCGGCCGTGGAAGCGCACGTCAGCACCCGCATCGATGTGCACGGGAAAGGATTTGGCGGACCACCGGGGGAACCGTGTAGTGTTCTCGGTGTCGCCGCGGGGGAGACCCCGGGAAGCAAGACGGCGGACGGCAAGGGGCTATAGCTCAGTTGGTAGAGCGCTTGCATGGCATGCAAGAGGTCAGGAGTTCAATTCTCCTTAGCTCCACAGCGGCTCGTCAGAGTACACGGGCAGAGCACATGGAGGAGGGCCATCCGATCGGATGGCCCTCCTCCATGTGTCAACCCCGGCCGCTGCCGAGCGCCTTGCGGTCGCCGCCCGGCGGCAGGGCCGGCTTCGCGCTCCGTGCAGCCGGTGCCTGCTCGATGCGCAGTGCCAGCGCGGGACAGCGGCGCACGGCCCGCTGCGCGCGGCCTTGCAGATGCGTCGGAACCGCCGCCTCCGCCACTGAGGGGTAGCCGTCGGCGCCCATGCGTATCAGCTCCGGCACGATCTCCGCGCAGATCCCGTGGCCCTGGCACAGCGTCCAGTCCACCGCGAGCTTCTCACCGCTCGGGATGGACTCCTGCGCCTCCTGGCCGACGGGACCGGGAAGCGGCAGCACGCCGACCGTCTCCCGGCCGCAGCCGCCGTGGAGGACGTGCGCGGCCAGGTCGTCCGTGAACGCCGACAGGGTCGAGGCGAAGAACCGGGCGGAACCGTCGGGGTGCTTGCACGCTCCGCGGCCCTTGACCGCCTGTGTCACCTCGCGCAGCGCCTCCAGGGCGGCCGGACCGCCACCGTTGATCACGTCGGAGAGGCCGCCGGCCGCCGCGGGCAGGCCGAGCTTGCACGGTCCGCACTGGCCCGCGGTCTCGGCGGCGAGCCAGTTGGCCACCCGCTGGGCCTCACCCAGCGGGCAGGTCTCCTGGCCGATCGGGAGGATCGCGCCGGCGCCGAGCGCCCCGCCGACATTGGCCAGCGACTCCCGGGAGATCACGGCCTCGTGGGTGGCGGCGGCGTCGATCCAGTTGCCGTGGTAGCCACCGGTCAGCACGCCCTGGGGAACCGGCGGTGCCCCCGCGAGCTGCAGCACGTACCGCATCGGCACTCCGGTCGGCACCTCGATCACCATCGGACGCGCCACCGCCCCGGAGACCGTGAGCATCACCGTGCCCGGTTCGTTCTCCAAGCCCGTGTGTCCGTATCGGCGGGCCCCGATCCGCGCGGACACGGCCAGCTGGGCGAACGTCTCCGCGTTGGACAGCAGTGTCGGTGCCCCCGCCACACCGGACTCGGCGGCGCGCTCACGGCGCCCGGGAGGCAGCGCGGGGCCGCCGTTGATCGCCCGGATGATCGCCGAGGCCTCGCCGGAGACCATGCGCTCGGGGTTGCGCTGCACCCGTGCGCGCAGCTGCTGCCCCCGCCGGTCGGACAGTCCGCGCTCGGCCAGCGCCGCCCGGATGGAGACCTCCGTGGAGTTGCGGGTCACCGCGACGACCAGGGTGCGCGCGCCCAGCGCCTCGGCGGCCAGCAGCGCCCCGTCCAGGATCAGGTGGGGCGCCCGGTTGACCATCACCGTGTCCTTGCGGCACGCGGGTTCGTCCTCACTGGCGTTGATCACCACCACGGGCCGCACTCCGCGCCGGATGGCGGCCTTCGCCACGGCCCGCAGCTTCTGGGCGAACGGGAAGCCCGCGCCGCCGCGGCCGCGCAGGGATATGTTCTCGGCCAGCTGGGCCAGCCGCTCACCGCTCATGGGTTCGAGCGGGCCGTGCACCTTCAGGTGCATGGTCAGGTCGAGGCGCTCGACCAGGTCGAATCCCTGGGTGAGCTGGGGCAGGCCGACGACGCGGACCTCGGGGACATCGGGGAGCGGGGCGTTCACGGTCGTTCTCCTGCGGGTGCGTTCCACGGCTCACCGGCCGTCGGTGGATACAGCGGACCGGGCTGCGATCGGGTCTCGTTGCTCGAGCCCTGGAGCGGCTCGGCGGACGGTGGGCCGTCGTAGCGGCCCGGAGCGCCCGCGGCGCCGAAGGAGGCCGCGGGGTCGAACGAGCCCGTGCCGCCGAACGAGCCCGCGGGGTCGAAACCGCCGCCGGGCGGAGCCGCGTACGGCTCGCTGTAGCCGGAGGCCTCGGCCGTGCCGTGGGGGAGGTAGGGGTCGCCGGGGTTGCCGGAACCACGGGGTTCGTTGTGGTCGTTCTGGCTGTTGTGGCCGTTTGGAGCGTTGTGATTGCTGTGATTGCTGGGGGAGTCTGCGGGCGGCTGCGGGAAGGCCTGGGCCGGGGGTGGTGGGGAGGGCGTGGGCCAGCTCGCCGGCCGGGGCGCGGGGTCGTCGGGGACGACCGGCAGCTCCTCGGTCATCGGGATGCGCTCGGCATACGGCACATCGTCGGCGGAGCGCCCCTGCGGCGCCGTCGGTGCTCCGGTGCGCGGGGAGGCGTCACCCGCCCGGGAGACCGCGCGATAGGCGGCGGAGATCCCCGTCCCCGGGCCGTCGCCGGACAGCGGCCCGCCGATGACCGGTCCGGCGCCGGGGAAGGGCTCCGTGGCCGAGACCGGCCCGGACGGCAGGTCAGATGCCGTGCTGGGGAGCTGCTGGGTGGCTTCGTACAGCTGCGGTGACGGTGCAGCGAGCGTGCGCGGCTCGCCGCGCGGGGCTCCGACCGGCTGCCCCAGCGGGGCTCCGAGCGGCGAGCCCAGCGGGGCTCCGAGCGGCTGCCCCGGCCGCCGTCCCGGTGGGTCGCCGAGGTCGGCGCCGCCGGGCGGGAACCCCCGCTCGAAGCGGGCCCGGGGCTGTGCGGGGATGCCGGACGCGCCGGGAAGAGGGGACGACGCCATGTCGCGGGTGTTCTGCCCGGCGGCTCCGGGGACGTCCCGGGCGGCACCGGCCAGGCTCGTGATCTGCTCCACGATCCGCCTCTTCACCGGCAGCGGCAGCAGCCGCAGCGACACTGCGGCGGCGACTCCGAGCAGCGCCAGGCTGTACATCACGGTGACCCAGCCGTCGGCGGGGCGCCCCGCGTAGAGGCCGTGCACAAGAGCGAGGCACCAGGCCGGGTACGCCAGCATGTGCAGCGCCCGCCAGCGTCCCGCGAAGCGGCCGTTGCCGGCGAGTGCGCTGCGCGCGGCGCCGGTCGAGCCGGCGACGACCATCAGCAGACCGGCGAGCGAGCCGAAGCCGATGAGCCCGGACGTGCCGGTGATGCCGAGACTGAACGGCACCAGGGCGGCCAGCAGTTCGACGTGGTCGAGCGAGATCTTGATCGTGGCGTGCAGCAGCAGGAAGCCGAGCGAGGCGACAGCGGTGCTTCTGTGGATGGCCTGGGCGAGCAGGCGGTGGCGCGTGGAGAGGAACACGCGGTCGGTGGCGATCAGGCCCCAGGCGACCGACGCGGTCAGGGAGACCAGGGACAGCACGCCGGCGGCGAAGTCCAGCGCGGCCCGGAAGGCATCGTTGCCAAGGATCGCGAGCAGCGGGATGAGCACGAGAGCGGCGGCGATCAGTCCGCCCTGTGCCTGGCGGCTCAAGCCCGGGTCACCGGGCGACGAACGGATCTTGCGGCGAGGGTTCATGGGGGCTCCGAATGGTGCGGGAAAGCGGTCCCGTCGTCGCACTCTAAGTGGCGTCATTCCCATGGGTACGAGTTTTCGAGGTTTAGTGGTCAGCCTGGCCGACAACTGACTCTGGGGTTGCCCCGGATAGGGGTGATACGCCGAGTAACCCACGCCCTGCGAAACGGTTCTGCGTGCCCGGAGGCGGTGCCGTCCGCTCACCTGGCGGTCCTCTGCCGTCCTCTGCCGTCCTTCGCCGTCCTTCGGAGGCCGTCCTTCGGAGACCGCCCGGCGGCGGCCGCCTGGCAGGCGGTGCGTCCCGGGGTCCGGGTCCGGTTCCCGGCCTGCTCGCGGTGCGGGTGCTTCCGCCGTCCCCGGCCGTCCCCGGCCGTTCCGGTGGGCGGCTGTTCCGTGCGGCGGGAAGGAGGCCTGCGGTACCCTGGCGCCATGCGTGCCGTACGCCTTCTGCTTAGCGGGCCGCGCTGATCAGTCCCGGCCGGTGACCCACCCGGTCGGAATCGGCGCGGCGTCCCCTCCTGTGCGAGGGGATTTTTCATTTCGGGCAATCGCAGGCAGAGACGATCGATGGAGCTTTAAGGATCATGAGCGAGAAGAATTCCTCCCCGACGGCCTCCGGCACGGATGGGGCTCCCTCCGCCGAGGCGGCCGCACCCCACCGCTACACGGCGGCCGCTGCCGCCGACATCGAGGCGCGCTGGCAGGACTTCTGGGACGCCGACGGCACGTACGAGGCGCCCAATCCGAGCGGTGATCTGGCCGGCGGCGCCGATGTCGTGGCACGGCCCAAGAAATTCGTCATGGACATGTTCCCGTACCCCTCGGGTGCCGGCCTGCACGTCGGCCACCCCCTGGGCTACATCGCGACCGACGTCTACGCCAGGTACCAGCGGATGACCGGCCACAACGTGCTGCACACCCTGGGCTTCGACGCCTTCGGCCTGCCCGCCGAGCAGTACGCGGTCCAGACGGGCACACACCCGCGCGTGTCCACCGAGGCCAACATCGAGAACATGAAGACCCAGCTGCGCCGGCTGGGGCTCGGCCACGACAGGCGCCGCTCCTTCGCGACGATCGACCCGGACTACTACAAGTGGACCCAGTGGATCTTCCTGCAGATCTTCGGCTCCTGGTACGACGAGGAGGCGGGCAAGGCCCGTCCCATCGAGGACCTGGTCGCCCAGTTCGAGAGCGGTGAGCGCGCCACCCCGTCCGGGCGCCCCTGGAGTGAGCTGAGCGCCGTCGAGCGCGCCGACGTCCTGGGCGGCCACCGCCTGGCGTACGCCTCGGACTCGCCGGTCAACTGGTGTCCCGGGCTGGGCACCGTGCTGGCGAACGAGGAGGTCACCGCCGAGGGCCGTTCCGAGCGCGGCAACTTCCCGGTCTTCAAGGCCAACCTGCGGCAGTGGAACATGCGCATCACCGCCTACGCCGACCGGCTGCTGGCCGACCTCGACGCGCTGGACTGGCCCGAGGCCATCAAGCTGCAGCAGCGCAACTGGATCGGCCGCAGCGAGGGCGCACGCATCGCCTTCACCGTCGACGGCCGCGACGACGCCCGCGTCACCGTCTTCACCACCCGGCCGGACACCGTGTTCGGCGCCACCTACATGGTGCTGGCGCCCGAGCACGAGCTGATCGACTCGATCCTGCCCGCCGAGTGGCCCGAGGACGCCCGGGGCAGGGAAGCCTGGACCGGCGGTGCCGCCACCCCCGCCGGCGCCGTCGCCGAGTACCGCAAGAAGGCCCAGACCAAGAGCGACGTCGAGCGCCAGACCGAACACAAGGACAAGACCGGTGTCTTCACCGGCGCCTACGCGGTGAACCCGGTCACCGGGGCCCGTATCCCGGTCTTCGTGGCCGACTACGTGCTGATGGGCTACGGCACCGGCGCGATCATGGCCGTCCCCGGCCAGGACGAGCGGGACTGGGAGTTCGCCGAGGCGTTCGGCCTGCCCATCGTCCGCACCGTGCGCCCCCCGGAGGGCTGGGAGGGTGAGGCGTTCACCGGTCAGGGCCCGACGATCAACTCCTCGAACGACGAGATCTCCCTGGACGGCCTGGAGGTGGCCGAGGCCAAGACGAAGATCACCGAGTGGCTGGTGGCCAGGGGCGTCGGCGAAGCGACCGTCAACTTCCGGCTGCGCGACTGGCTGTTCAGCCGGCAGCGCTACTGGGGCGAGCCGTTCCCGATCGTCTACGACGAGGACGGTGTGGCCCACCCGCTGCCCGAGTCGATGCTGCCGCTGGAGCTTCCCGAGGTCGACGACTACTCGCCGCGCACCTTCGACCCGGACGACGCCGACACCCGGCCCGAGACCCCGCTGTCGCGCAACGCGGAGTGGGTAGAGGTCGAGCTGGACCTGGGCGAGGGGGCCAAGCGCTACCGCCGCGAGACCAACACCATGCCGAACTGGGCCGGTTCATGCTGGTACGAGCTGCGCTACCTGGACCCGCACAACGCCGACCGGATGGTAGACCCGGCGATCGAGCGGTACTGGATGGGCCCCCGCGAGGGGCAGCCGCACGGCGGTGTGGACCTGTATGTGGGCGGCGCCGAGCACGCCGTGCTGCACCTGCTGTACGCCCGCTTCTGGTCCAAGGTGCTGTACGACCTGGGGCACGTCTCCTCCGCCGAGCCGTTCCACAAGCTGTACAACCAGGGCATGATCCAGGCGCACGTCTACCGGGACGCCCGCGGCTTCCCGGTTCCCGCCGCCGAGGTCGAGGAGCGCGACGGCGGGTACGTCCACGGCGGCGAACCCGTCAAGCGCGAACTGGGCAAGATGGGCAAGTCCCTGAAGAACGCGGTCACCCCGGACGAGATCGCCGCCGAGTACGGTGCCGACACCCTGCGCCTGTACGAGATGGCGATGGGGCCCCTGGACGTCTCCCGCCCCTGGGACACCCGCGCCGTCGTCGGCCAGTACCGGCTGCTGCAGCGACTGTGGCGCAACGTCGTCGACGAGGCGACCGGTGAGGTCACCGTCGTGGACGCGGAGCCGGACGAGGCGACGCTGCGCGCCCTGCACAAGGCCGTCGACGGTGTCGGGCAGGACATGGCGGCGATGCGCTTCAACACCGCCATCGCCAAGATCACCGAGCTGAACAACCATCTGACCAAGACGGGCGGCCCGGTCGCCCGCTCGGTCGCGGAGCGCCTGGTGCTGCTGATCGCCCCGCTGGCGCCGCACATCGGCGAGGAGCTGTGGCACCGGCTGGGCCACTCCGGCTCGGTCGTGCACCAGGGCTTCCCGGTGGCCGACCCCGCCTACGTCGTGGACGAGACCGTGACCTGCGTCGTGCAGGTCAAGGGCAAGGTGAAGGCCCGACTGGAGGTCTCCCCGTCGATCGGTGACGCGGAACTGGAGGCGATGGCCGTGGGCGATCCCGCCGTCGTGGCGGCGCTGGGCGGCGCGGGCGTGCGCAAGGTGGTCGTGCGGGCACCGAAGCTGGTCAACATCGTCCCGGCGTAGCAGGAACCGCCCACTGGCCGGGGCCCGGGGGACCGCCGGGCCCCGGCCCTGACGTTCCCCCTACGGGCAGGTTGGGGGTTCCACCGGAGCCCTCGCCCCGCCCGCTCCGTTTACGGTGGAAGCACGCACGCACACCACCCGGAGACCTGCCGCACACCACCCGGAGGGGCGCTCATGGAAACCGCCGTACTGATCCTGGCGCTGCTCTTCGCCGCCTTCGTGGCCCTCGGGGTGTACGCGGGAGTGAAGGCGGTCGGCGCTGCCAAGCGAGGGGTGGACCGCACGATCAGCCAGGCGCGGCGCGCCGTCGAGGACACGACACTGCGGGCGAAGAGCTTCGGGCAGGTAGGCGTGGCCGGCGAACTGGCCCAGCTGAGAGTGCGTCTGCGCACGTCGATGAAGGCCACACAGGACGACCTGCACGCCGGGGCGGCCGAGGACGCGTCGCTGCGGGAGTCGATCGGGCTCTTCGACCGGCTCAGCGTGCACGGGCGGGAACTGGACGAGGAACTCCGGAGGCTGGAGTACGAGCCGGACCGCGACAGGACCAGGGAGCGGCTGCCGCAGCTGCGTGAGCGCGTCGAGCGGATCACCCACTCCGCCGAGTCCCTGCGCTGGGCCGCCAGGGACCGCGCGCGTTCCTTCGCCGAGGACGACCTGGAGTTCCTGGCCACCCAGATCGACATGGAGGCGGGAGCGCTGCGCGACTGGTCGCGCAGCGAGCCGGTGCGGCCCGAGCCCGCGGCGGAGGACCCTCCGCCGACGGCGGCGCGGGGGCCCTGGGCGCCCTCCGCGCCGGCACCGCGTCCTGCCGCGTCCGCGGGGGCACCGGAGGAACGGGGACCAGGGGAAGGGGCACCGGGGGATGCGGGGGATGCGGGGAATGCAGGGCCCGGGAGGGGTACCCGGGAGCCGCGGGCGATCCCGCCGCGAGACCCGCGCCTTTCGACCCGCTACCCCTGGGACAAGACCACCCGCCCGGAGAACACGCGGTAGTGCCGCGTGTTCTCCGGGCGGGGTGTGCGCGCCGGGGCGGGTCGGCGGTGCCGCTCGCCCCGGTGGTCCGTTGGGCGCCGTGTGCTGCCCGCCGGCCGTAGGGGCTGCCCCGGGACGGCAGCCGTCCGTGATACGGCAGTGAAGGATGGGGCGGGGTCGGGCTGCCGTGCCGCCCCCGGTGCGGGTAACCTCCCGCTCATGTCCCGCCATGTCGCGATCGTCACCGATTCCACGGCCTACCTGCCGCCGCAGACGATGGAGGCGCAGGGAATCACCGCGGTGCCACTGACCGTCGTGCTCGGGAACCAGGCGCTCGAGGAGGGTACCGAGATCTCGGCCCGATCCCTCGCGCAGGCGCTGGGGAGGCGCCGTGCCGTGACCACGTCCAGGCCGAGCCCGGGAACCTTCGCGGCCGCCTACCGGGCTGTCGCGGAGGCCGGTGCGACCGGCATCGTCTCGCTGCATCTGTCCTCGGAGTTCTCCGGTACCTACGACGCGGCGGTGCTGGCGGCGGAGGAGGCACCCGTCCCGGTCCGTGTGGTGGACACCGGCATGGTGGCGATGGCGCTGGGGTTCTGCGCCCTTGCAGCGGCCGGGGCGGTCGACGCCGGCGGCTCCCTCGACGAGGCGGTCGCCGCGGCCGAGAAGCGGGCCGCGCGCACATCCGCCTTCTTCTACGTCGACACTCTCGACTATCTGCGCCGTGGCGGCCGGATCGGCGCCGCTCAAGCGCTGTTCGGATCGGCGCTCGCGGTGAAGCCGCTGCTGCAGCTCGAAGGCGGCCGGATCGAGCTCAAGGAGAAGGTGCGTACGGCCTCCAAGGCGATCGCCCGGCTCGAGGAGATCGCGGCTGAGCGCGCCGGTACCGGCCCCGTGGACATCGCGGTGCACCATCTTGCCGCTCCCGACCGGGCGTCCGCACTGGCCGAGCGGCTGCGGCTGCGGCTGCCGAACCTGGGCGAGCTGCACGTCAGCGAGGTGGGCGCGGTGATCGGCGCGCACACGGGCCCCGGGTTGCTGGGGGCCGTGGTCTCGGCACGGTGAGGACGCGCGGTCACGGCGCGGCGGGGCCGGGGCCGGGGTCTGCGGGAGGAGGAGACGCCGCGAGGAGGCCGGAGCCCGGACGACGGCCGTACGGGCCCTGTCGGTTCGGTGCCGAGGCGCAGCGCGGCGGCGGGCAGGTTGTTCGCCTGGTTGACGACGGGTCCCGGTCCCCGCTGGTGTGAGGACGCGGGCGGTCCTTCCGGGCAGTGGTGGGGCAGCCATGGGGCGGTGGTTCCGGGCAGTGGTGGGGCAGCCATGGGGCAGTGGTGGCGCGGTAGTGGCGCGGAAGAGGCGCAGTGGTGGGGCGAACGAGCACAGCGGTCACTCCTGAGGGTGACGAAGTTTTCCACAACGGCCGGGTTTCCCACCGGAATTGACGCTGCTGAGCGGAGTTTCGCCGCACTCCCTAACGTCGGGTGTCATGACCGACCGATCACGCTCTGCGACCAGCGGCCCGGGACGTGCTCCCGCCTCGGACGGCCGTGCCCGTCATCGCCGGCAGCGGTTGCGGCCGGGGAAGGGGCCGGCGCCGGACCCGTCCAGCGCATCCTCGGCCACGTGCACGGCAGCGCCATCGGCCGTGCGGTTGCGCGCCCAAGCCCTCTTCCCCGCCTCGGACGCACCCCGGGCGGGCGGCGGGCCGCCACCCGGGCGCTTCCGGGAGCCGGCTGCCGTGCAGGCAACGGCACAGGGCCGGGAGCCGACCGTCGGGCAGGACGGGATGCGGGAGCCGGCCGCTCCGCCGGAGCGAGGGGGTGGCCGGGCCGCGCCAGCGCCCGGCTCGCGCGATCCGTCACGATCGGCGCGACCGACCGGAACCGGGCTGTCGCTGGGTGAGCGGACACGTCTGGCCTGGGGCGAGCGGATGCCGTCGTGGGTGCGGATGCGCTGCGGGCTGGCACCGAGGACGCTGGCCGCGCTCACGGTGGTCCTGGCCCTCGGGGTGGTTCTCGCCGCGCAGCACTTCCGGGCCGGCCGGCCGGAGCCGGTGCCCGCGCCGCAACTCGTCGGGGGCGCGCCTCCTGCGACGCCGGGCACCACCCCGCACGGGCCCTCGCCGGGGCCGCCGCCCGTGCCGAAGCCCACCGGGCGCATCGTCGTCGACGTGAGCGGGGGAGTCCTGCGGCCGGGCGTCCTCCACCTGCCGGCGGGGGCCCGGGTCGCCGACGCACTGCGGGCGGCCGGCGGGGTCAAGGCGGGCACCGACCTCGCCGGCCTCAACCGGGCGCGGGTGCTCATGGACGGCGAGCAGGTGGCCGTGGGTGTTCCTCAGGCCCCCGGCGGGCCGGCCCCCGGGCTGCACGGGCCGATGGACGGGGGCGCTCCGGGCGGGGGGCCGCTCAGCCTCAGCACCGCCACGGCGGAGCAACTCGACACCCTGCCGGGTGTGGGCCCGGTGCTCGCCCGGCACATCGTGGACTACCGCGCAGAGCACGGCGGCTTCCGCTCGGTCGGCGAACTCCGCGAGGTGAAGGGGATCGGCGACCGCCGGTTCGAGGACCTGCGACCGCTGGTGCGCCCATGACCCAGACGGCGGCAGGGCCCCCCGGGACCGAGCCGGGGCCGGGAGTGGCCGACGCCGTCGAGGAGCGTCCGGCCGATCTGCGTCTGGTGCTGCCCGCACTCGCCGCCTGGGGCGCCGCGGCCGTCGGTCTGACGGCTCGGGCGCCCTGGCCGGGTGTGACGGTGCTGGGCTGCCTCGCGGCTGCGGGCGCCCTCGTACTGTCCCTGACCGTCCGGGTGGCGCGCCGCCGCTCCTGGCATGGCGCCGGCAACAGGGTTGCCGCCGCCGCGGTGCTGCTGTGCACAGCAGCCGGCACGGCCGCGGGCGCACTGCGCGGCGCGGACCTGTACCGGGGCCCGGTGCCCGCGGCAGCGGGCACGTACGGCCTGATCACCGCGGAACTGACCGTCGTCACCGATCCGCGTGCGACCCGGCCGCAGGTATGGGGTGATCGTGCGAAGCAGCCGGCCGTCATGCTGGAGGCGCGGGTCGTCCGGGTCGCCACCGCGCACGCGGAGCCGATGGCCACCAGGGCGCCGGTGCTGGTGATCGTCCGGCCGGGGGCGGCGGCCGGCGCATGGCTGAGCCTGCTGCCGTCGACGCGGCTCACCCTCGACGCGCGGGCGGAGCCGCCGACGGAGGGGGAGGGCAGGTTCGCGGCCGTACTGAGGGCCCGGGGCACGGGACCACCCCGGATCACCGGACCGCCGACCACGGCGCAGCGCCTGGCGGGGAATCTGCGCGCGGGGCTGAGGCAGGCGACCGAGGCACTGCCGCCGGACGCGCGCGCCCTTCTGCCGGGGCTTGTCGTCGGCGACACCTCCCGCATCGGCACCGAACTGCAAGAGGCGTTCAAGGCGACGGACCTCACGCACCTGCTGGCTGTCTCCGGAAGCAACCTGGCCATCGTCCTGTTCCTGCTCATCGGCCCACCGGGAAGGGCGCTCAGAGCGGAACGAGGCGGTCTGGCCCCCCGGTTGGGCGTCCCGCTGCGCGCGACCGCGCTGTTCGGCGGCGTACTCACCCTGGGATTCGTCGTGGTGTGCCGGCCGGAACCGAGCGTGCTGCGCGCCGCGGCATGCGGAGCGATCACCCTGCTCGCCATCGGCACCGGCCGGAGCAGATCGCTGCTCCCGGCTCTGGCGGCTGCCGTACTGCTGCTGGTTCTGTGGGACCCGTGGTCGGCCCGTACCTTCGGTTTTCTGCTCTCCGTGCTGGCCACCGGCTCGCTCCTCACCCTTGCCCCGCGCTGGAGCGTGGGCCTGCGACAGCGCGGAGTGCCGGCTCGATGCGCAGGGGCCCTCGCCGCCGTCGCCGCGGCGCAGGCGGTGTGCGCACCGGTCGTGGTCGTGTTCGCCGAACGGATCAGCCTCGTGGCGATCCCCTGCGGTCTCCTCGCCGAGCCCGCCGTGGCGCCCGCCACGGTGCTGGGGTTCGCGGCGCTCGCCGCCGCACCCGTCTCGATACCGGTCGCCGAACTGCTGGCACGCTGCGCCGGCTGGCCGGTCCAGTGGATCGCCGGAGTCGCCCGCACCGGCGCCGGCCTCCCCGGCGCACAGGCCGAGTGGCCCGGTGGCTGGCGGGGTGCGCTGCTGCTGGCCGCGGTCATCGCCGCCGGGATGCTGATGGCACGCAGGGTGCCCCGGGGCCCCTGGCCCGCCGTGGGATGTGTCCTGCTGCTCGTCCTGGTGGTGCTGCGGCCGCCCCCGCTGACCAGGATCGTCACCGGATGGCCGCCGTCCGGCTGGTCGTTCGCCGTGTGCGACGTCGGCCAGGGCGACGCCGCGGTTCTGGCCGCGGGTGAAGGGACGGCCGTGGTGGTGGACGCCGGGCCCGATCCGGCGCTGACCGACCGCTGCCTCCACGAACTGGGTGTCAGGAGGGTGCCTCTGCTGCTGCTGACCCACTTCCACGCCGATCATGTGGCGGGGCTGCCCGGTGCCCTGCGGGGCAGAAGCGTCGGCGCCATCCAGACGACGGGCCTCGAAGAGCCGCGCGAACAGGCTGAGTTCGTGCACCGGACCGCCGATGCTGCCGGTGTGCCCCTGATCCGTCCAGGACCGGGGGAGCGACGGCGTGTGGGAGGCCTCACCTGGCGGGTGCTCTGGCCGGTGCCCGGGACGGGAACCGGCACAAAGCCGTCGGAGCCCAACGACGCGAGCGTCACCCTGCTCGCGCGGACGGAAGCGGGGGTGTCGCTGCTGCTCCTCGGGGATCTGGAACCCCCCGCGCAGCAGGCGCTGATGAGGGCCCATCCGGCCCTCTCGCGCGTCGACGTGCTCAAGGTCGCGCACCACGGGTCGGGCTTCCAGCATCCGGCTCTGCTCGCGGCGGCCCGGCCCCGGCTGGCGCTCATCTCCTGCGGCCGGGGCAACCCGTACGGGCACCCGTCGCCCCGGACCGTCGCCGCTCTGCGGTCCCAGGGCGCCTTGGTGCTGCGTACAGACAGGGACGGGGCGATCGCCGTCATGGGCTCCGGGGGAGATCTGCGAGCAGTACCACGCGGCTCCCGGACTTCGAGGGCGCCATGAACGGCTTCGTCAGTCCAGCCACTGTCCGCCGCGCATCAGCAGACGGCCCGGCTGCTCGTTCTCCTCCCGCCAGGCCTTGACCGTGTGAGGGGTGATCCGCAGGAAGACGCACTGGGCCCCGTCGCGCGGGTCCCAACCGAGCTTCGCCGAGAACGCACGGGCGGAGTCGGCTGCCAGGGCGTCGCATTCCACGACCTCGGCGGTGCCGGACAGGTGCACGACGTCAGTGGCCGGGCCGACGGTGACGACGGCCTCGCCGCGCGGTGTCAGATTGCGGGCGGTCACGGTGTCGCGCCGGGTGCACATCAGCAGCGTGCCCCGGTCCCACAGGAACCACAAGGGCACGAGTGCGGGCCTGCCGTTCGCCGATGAGGTGGCGACCCAGGCGTCACGGTCCTGCGTCAGTCGGCTGAGGGTGTCCTTCCTTCGCTGCGCACGGTTGCGGACCGGCCCGGGGCTCATCATGACCTGAGAGCGTACGCCGCGGGTGCGTTCCGGCACGTCAGGCAGCGGACGGAGGCGGCTCCGCCCGACGTCCTAGGACCTTTGACGTATGGCGGGTGCGGTCAGCGCCTGCGGCAGGGACCGCACCCGCGCACACGGCGAGGCCCTCCCCGCGGCAGGGCGGCCTCTCGGCCGGAGGCCGTGGGCAGCGTCCCCGCCGCATCGGGGCCGACCGCCCCGGCCGGGCCGACTCGGAGGTGCCGCGAGACTCTTGGCAGGGGCAGGGGCAGGGGCAGGGGCAGGGGCAGGGGCAGGGGCGGGTCCGTGCCGGGGGAACACCGCGACGCCCCCCGGGGGGTCACCGGTCGCCTCTCCTCGCCGCTGCCGGGACGGCAGGGCGCTCGCCGGGAGCACGGCACAATGTGGCGGTGAGTGATGTGAGACATGTGCTCGTCCTGCCGGACCGTGACGCCGCAGAAGAGGTCCTCGAGGCGATCGGGGATCGCTTCGGCGTGGACGACGAGCCCCGGCTGGTGCGCGACGCCCTGGCGGGGGAGGACGATGCGGAGGACGCACAGTGGCTTGTGGTCGTCGAGGACCCGGAAGCCAGGCTGAGCCCCGCCGAACTGGACGACTTCGTGGCCGGCTGGGACGGCTGGCGGGAGGAGCCCTAGCGGCTCCGGCAGCCCGCCCGTCGAACGTCCGCCGAACACCCGTCGAACGCGCGCCGAATGTCTGCGTACCGTTCGCGTACCCACCGTTCGCGGGCTGCGTTCCGGGGCCGGGAGGGGCGTGCTTCGCCCCGGTGCCGGTGCCGGGGCGGCGAGCGCCGGACAGGGCCGTCGGTGCCGGCACCGCGAGCGCCGGGCAGGGGCCGCCGGTGTCGGTGGCCCGTGGGATGCTGGACCGCGATGGCCACCAGGAAGAACACCGACGACGACCCCCTCGCCCCCGTCACGATCGCGGTGGGCCAGGAGGATCTGCTGCTGGACCGCGCCGTGCAGCGGGTGGTGGCGGCCGCCCGGGCCGCCGATGCCGACACGGACGTCCGCGACCTCACCTCCGATCAGCTCCAGCCCGGCACGCTCGCCGAGCTGACGAGCCCCTCGCTCTTCGCCGAACGCAAGGTCGTCGTCGTGCGGAACGCTCAGGACCTCTCCGCCGACACGATCAAGGACATCAAGGCCTACCTCGCCGCACCGGTCGACGAGATCACGCTGGTGGTGCTGCACGCGGGCGGTGCGAAGGGGAAGGGGCTGCTCGACGCCGCACGCAAGGCGGGCGCGCGTGAGGTGGCCTGCCCCAAGACGACGAAGCCGGCGGAGCGACTGACCTTCGTGCGCTCCGAGTTCCGCGCGCTGGGGCGTTCCGCGTCCCCCGAGGCGTGCCAGGTCCTCGTCGACGCCATCGGCAGTGACCTCCGGGAGTTGGCGAGCGCCGTCTCGCAGCTGGCCGCGGATGTCGAGGGCACGGTCGACGAGGCCGTCGTCGGCCGCTATTACACCGGTCGCGCGGAGGCGTCCAGCTTCACCGTGGCCGACCGGGCGGTCGAGGGACGCGCGGCTGAGGCGCTGGAGGCTCTGCGCTGGTCGCTTTCGACCGGTGTCGCGCCCGTCCTGATCACCAGCGCACTGGCGCAGGGGGTGCGGGCGATCGGCAAGCTGTCGTCCGCGCGTGGCGGCCGGCCGGCGGATCTCGCGCGTGAACTCGGCATGCCGCCCTGGAAGATCGACCGCGTCCGCCAGCAGATGCGCGGCTGGACGCCGGACGGTGTGGGCCTCGCACTGCGCGCCGTGGCGGAGGCGGACGCCGGTGTGAAGGGGGGCGGCGACGACCCGGAGTACGCGCTGGAGAAGGCGGTGGTGGCGGTCGCCCGTGCGGCACGCCTGCGCCGTTGACCCCTGGACCGACCGCACTCATGCGTGCCGGCTCCCTGGCAGGGCCTGCCGTTCACGTCGCCGGCCCCCGGCGTGGCCCGCTCCTGCGTCGCCGGCCCCCTTGCGCGACCGCCCGGGGCGTCCTCGCCGCGCGTGTCCCGGTGCGGACCTGCTCATGAACGTCCTGCGGAGCCGCCCTGCGGCTGCCGCCCCCTTGCTCCTTCCCGCCTCTGCCGGGTCCGCGCCTCTCTGCCCGGTGCCTCTCTTCCCGGTGCCTCTCTGCCCCGTGCGAGCCCGCCCCGTGCGCGATGCGGCTCTGCCCTGTGCGCCTGCCCCTCGGCGTCCCCGTGCGTCGTGTGGTTCTCCCCCGCGCCGCACGCTCCTTGCCTCCTGCGCGGTTCGCCTCCGTACCTCGGGAGCGGCCGTCCGCCCCGTCCCGAACGCCCGGCCCGGCCGTGTGCTCGGTGGTCCGGACGCCGCGGTGGGGCTCCGACGCGAAAACCCCGCCCTCCCGAACCGGGGAAGAACGGGGTGGCGGGGTCTTCGGGCCCGGCCGAGGCCGGGAAGCCGGTGGACTCGCACCCGCGTGGCGAACGCAGGCCGCGTGCGAGTCCGGGTGCCGGGATGCCGGGGACGGATGAGAGAGGGCCCGTCTGGTCCGGTCCGGCGGTCAAGTCGTCCGGCGGGTGGCCCAGGAGGCGGCTGCCGGAGGTCCCGGGGTCGACCGGGGTGGGAGCTCAGCCCTGGAGGGAGGCAACCTTGGACGCCAGCGCCGACTTCTTGTTGGCGGCGGCGTTCTTGTGGATGACACCCTTGGAGACGGCCTTGTCGAGCTTGCGGGACGCCTCGCGAGCGGCCGCGGTGGCCTTCTCGGTGTCACCGGCTGCGACAGCCTCACGGGCCTTGCGGATCGCGGTCTTGAGCGAGGACTTGACGGCCTTGTTGCGCAGGCGCGCCTTCTCGTTCGTCTTGTTCCGCTTGATCTGGGACTTGATGTTCGCCACGAAAGAGCCTTTTCAGGATTGATGATCTTTGAAGGCGTGCCCCTCACCCACGACCTTCCGGGACGGCCTTCCGAGGACACGACTCTTCCGAGCGCATGACCCTTCCGGGTGCGGGAGGTGCCTCCGGAGAGGACACGCGAGACACAGCTGGCCAGCCTACCAGTGCAGCTCCGACCGGCCCAAACCGAGCGCAGCCCCGCAGCCATGGGAGCATGGAGGCTGCGTATCGATCCGACATCGACCCGAGACGAGCGCTCGGCGCTCAAGAATCAGGACCCTGCGTGCCCGCGACCCCTACCCATGTGCCCGAGCCGAGCCGTACGGACCCGGCGCTGATCCGCAACTTCTGCATCATCGCGCACATCGACCACGGCAAGTCGACGCTTGCCGACCGGATGCTCCAGCTGACCGGCGTGGTCGAGCAGCGGCAGATGCGCGCCCAGTACCTGGACCGCATGGACATCGAGCGTGAACGCGGTATCACGATCAAGTCCCAGGCCGTGCGTCTGCCCTGGGCGCCCACCACGGGCGACGAGCAGGGCCGCACCCATATCCTCAACATGATCGACACCCCGGGCCACGTCGACTTCACCTACGAGGTGTCCCGGTCGCTCGCCGCGTGCGAGGGGACGATCCTGCTGGTGGACGCGGCCCAGGGCATCGAGGCGCAGACCCTCGCCAACCTCTATCTGGCGATGGAGAACGACCTCACCATCGTCCCGGTGCTCAACAAGATCGACTTGCCGGCCGCACAGCCCGAGAAGTTCTCCGAGGAGCTCGCCAACCTCATCGGGTGCGATCCCTCGGACGTCCTGAGGGTCTCGGCCAAGACGGGCACGGGTGTGGAGGCGCTGCTGGACCGGGTGGTGCGTGAGGTGCCGGCCCCGGTCGGAGTCAAGGACGCCCCCGCCCGCGCGATGATCTTCGACTCGGTGTACGACTCCTACCGGGGTGTCGTCACCTATGTACGGGTCGTCGACGGCCAGCTCAACCGGCGCGAGCGGATCCGGATGATGTCCACGGGCGCGACCCACGAGCTGCTGGAGATCGGTACCAACTCCCCGGAGATGCTGGCGGCCGACGGTCTCGGCGTCGGCGAGGTCGGCTATCTGATCACCGGTGTGAAGGACGTCCGCCAGTCGAAGGTGGGCGACACCATCACCCAGCAGTCCAAGGGCGCCACCGAGGCTCTCGGCGGCTACAAGGACCCGAAGCCGATGGTGTTCTCGGGCCTCTACCCGCTCGACGGATCGGACTACCCCGAGCTGCGCGACGCACTCGACAAGCTTCAGCTCAACGATGCGGCGCTGGTCTACGAGCCGGAGACGAGCGCCGCCCTGGGCTTCGGCTTCCGCGTCGGCTTCCTCGGACTGCTCCACCTCGACGTCATCCGGGAGCGCCTGGAGCGGGAGTTCGGCCTGGACCTGATCGCGACCGCCCCCAACGTGGTCTACCGGGTGGTCATGGAGGACGGCACCGAGCACACCGTCACCAACCCGAGCGAGTTCCCCGAGGGGAAGATCTCCGACGTCCACGAGCCGGTGGTGCGCGCGACGATCCTGGCCCCCAGCGAGTTCATCGGCTCGATCATGGAGCTCTGCCAGAGCCGCCGCGGAGTGATGCTCGGCATGGACTACCTCTCCGAGGACCGGGTGGAGATCCGGTACACCCTTCCCCTCGCCGAGATCGTCTTCGACTTCTTCGACCAGCTGAAGTCCAAGACCCGCGGGTACGCCTCCCTGGACTACGAGCCCACCGGCGAGCAGGACGCCCAGCTGGTGAAGGTGGACATCCTGCTGCACGGCGACAAGGTCGACGCCTTCTCGGCCATCACCCACCGGGACCAGGCGTACGCGTACGGCGTGCGGCTCGTGGCCAAGCTCAAGGAGCTCATCCCGCGCCAGGCCTTCGAGGTGCCGGTCCAGGCGGCCATCGGCTCCCGGGTCATCGCCCGCGAAACGATCCGGGCCATCCGCAAGGATGTGCTCGCCAAGTGCTACGGCGGTGACATCTCCCGCAAGCGGAAGCTGCTGGAGAAGCAGAAGGAGGGCAAGAAGCGGATGAAGATGGTCGGCTCGGTCGAGGTCCCCCAGGAGGCGTTCATCGCCGTGCTGTCCAGCGACGACTCGGCGGGCGGCAAGGCGAGGAAGTAGCGCGGGGGTCACACGAAAGCACCAGTGGCGCCCTTCCGTCCGAGCGGTGCCGACGGGCCCGTGCGTCCCCGGTGCACGGGCCCGTTCGTTATCAAGCGGCGGCCTGCGGCCTCTTACGCGGTGCGGTGCGGCGCTCTACGCTGATCGGGCCCGAGGGTTACTGGCGAGTTAAACAATCGAGTGGGACAACCGTGACCAGTGGGGCGATCAGCCAGTCGTGCAGCTACGCCGCAGCAGGCCCGGAGGATGTCGTGACCGACACACAGAATCTGATCGAGAACCGACCGCCCTCCGTGGCGACGCTCTTCGTGCAGCGGGTGGCGGCCACTCCCGACGCGGAGGCCTACCGCCACCCGGTTCCCGCCGCCTCGGGGCAGGGCCCCGACGAGTGGAGGTCGCTGAGCTGGCAGGACGCGGCGGACCGGGTCTACGCCATCGCGGCGGGACTGATCGCGCTGGGCGTCCGCCCCGAGGAGCGGGTGGCGCTCGCCTCGTCCACCCGGGTCGAGTGGATCCTCACGGACCTCGGCATCCTCTGCGCGGGCGCCGCCACGACCACGGTCTACCCGCAGACGAACGCGGAGGAGTCCGCGTACATCCTGGCCGACTCCGAGAGCCGGGTGCTGATCGCCGAGGACGCCGACCAGCTGGCCAAGGCCCGGGAGCGGCGCGCCGAACTGCCGCGGCTGAGACATGTGGTCGTGATCGACGAGGCGGGTGCGCAGCCGGCCGAGGGCGACCCCGAGGGGTGGGTCCTCTCGCTCGCCGGCTTGGAGGCGCGCGGCGCCGGATATCTCGCCGAGAACCCCGGCGCGGTCAAGGAGCGGGTCGAGGCGATCACCGCCGACCAGCTCGCCACTCTCATCTACACCTCGGGCACCACGGGTCGTCCCAAGGGTGTCCGGCTGCCCCACGACAACTGGTCCTACATGGCCAAGGCGATCGCCCTGACCGGGCTGGTCACCAAGGACGACATCCAGTACCTGTGGCTGCCGCTGGCGCACGTCTTCGGCAAGGTGCTCACCTCCGGCCAGATCGAGGTCGGCCATGTCACCGCGGTCGACGGCCGGGTCGACAAGATCATCGAGAATCTTCCGGTGGTCCAGCCGACGTACATGGCGGCCGTCCCCCGCATCTTCGAGAAGGTCTACAACGGGGTCGCCGCCAAGGCGCGGGCCGGCGGAGCGGCCAAGTACAAGATCTTCCAGTGGGCGGCCGGCGTCGCTCGCGACTACGCCAAGGAGTCCCAGGACAACTACCGCCGCACCGGCAGCGCCTCGGCGTCCCTCGGCCTCACGATGAAGCACAAGGCCGCCGACGCGCTCGTCTACGCCAAGCTCCGTGAGGCCTTCGGCGGCCGTCTCCGGGCCGCGGTCTCCGGCTCCGCCGCCCTCTCGCCCGAGATCGGCTTCTTCTTCGCCGGCGCCGGCATCCACATCCTGGAGGGCTACGGCCTCACCGAGTCCAGTGCCGCGTCCTTCGTCAACCCCGGCGAGGCGTACCGCACCGGCACGGTCGGCAAGCCGCTGCCCGGTTGCGAGGTGCGCATCGCGGACGACGGCGAGATCCTGCTGCGCGGCCCTGGGATCATGGAGGGCTACCACGGGCTGCCGGAGAAGACGGCCGAGGTCCTGGAGCCCGACGGCTGGTTCCACACCGGGGACATCGGCGAGCTCTCCCCCGACGGCTACCTCAAGATCACGGACCGCAAGAAGGACCTGATCAAGACGTCCGGCGGCAAGTACATCGCGCCCGCCGAGGTCGAGGGCCGGTTCAAGGCGGTGTGCCCGTTCGTGTCGAACGTCCTGGTGCACGGCGCGGACCGCAACTACTGCACGGCGCTCATCGCGCTCGACGAGGCCGCCCTCCTCGGCTGGGCCGAGGAGAACGGCCTGGGGGGCAAGCCGTACGCGGAGGTCGTCGCGGACCCGCAGACCGAGCGGCTGGTCGAGGGCTATGTGCAGCGACTCAACGAGACGCTGCAGCGCTGGCAGACCATCAAGAAGTTCCGCCTGCTGCCGCGCGACCTCGATGTCGAGCACGGCGAACTGACGCCCAGCCTCAAACTGAAGCGCCCGGTGGTCGAGCGCGCGTACAGGGACCTCATCGAAGGCATGTACACGGGGGCGCGCGAGGCATGACCGGCCGCCCGCGCGGCGTGACGCCGGTGCGGGCGAGGGGTGGCGCGCCATGCCTGCAGGGCGGGGTGCCACCCCTCGGATGCCCGTCTCCCGGCGCCTGCCGCGACGGGCGGCCGCACGCTGCCACCCGCGGTCCACTGCCCCGCCCCGGCGGCATCCCATCCCCGGCGGCGCCCTCCGTCCCGGCGGCACCCCACCCGTGACGCCGGTGCGTGCCGGGCGGGCGGGGGGCCGTCGCGCGGATCCGTGGGCGAGGAGCCGCGTCGGCCGGGCCGCTCCTCGCCGGGTCCGCCGCTCCTCGCCGGGCCGGCGGCCCCGGCCGGGCCGCCCCTCGCGTACCGGACAATGGGACGCATGCCTTCCGCACTCCCTGACGGTGAGCCCGTGCCCGTCGACGGGGCACTGCCCCCGCACGCCCTCGCGGGCGCGGGCGACCGGCCCCTCGGGTTCTATCTGCACGTCCCCTACTGCGCCACGCGCTGCGGCTACTGCGACTTCAACACCTACACCGCGAACGAGCTGCGCGGCACCGGCGGTGTCCTGGCCTCCCGCGACAACTACGCGGACACCCTCGTGGCGGAGGTACGGCTCGCGCGCAAGGTCCTCGGAGACGATCCGAGGCAGGTCAGGACGGTCTTCGTGGGCGGCGGCACACCCACCCTGCTCCCCGCCGCCGACCTGGTCCGGATGCTGGGCGCCGTCCGTGACGAGTTCGGTCTCGCCGACGGCGCCGAGATCACCACGGAGGCCAACCCGGAGTCCGTGGACCCGGCCTACCTGGCCGAACTGCGGGCCGGGGGCTTCAACCGGGTGTCCTTCGGCATGCAGAGCGCCCGGCGGCACGTGCTGCGGGTACTCGACCGCACCCACACCCCGGGGCGCCCCGAGGCCTGTGTCGCCGAGGCCCGGGCGGCGGGCTTCGAACACGTGAACCTCGACCTCATCTACGGCACGCCCGGCGAGAGCGACGACGACTGGCGGGCCTCGCTCGACGCCGCGATCGGCGCGGGCCCGGACCATGTGAGCGCCTATGCCCTGATCGTGGAGGAGGGCACCCGGCTGGCCCGCCGGGTCCGCCGCGGCGAGGTGCCCATGACGGACGACGACGTCCACGCCGACCGCTATCTGACGGCCGACGAGGTGCTGGCCGCGGCGGGCTTCGACTGGTACGAGGTCTCCAACTGGGCCGCTTCGGACGCCGGGCGCTGCCTGCACAACGAGCTGTACTGGCGCGGCGCCGACTGGTGGGGTGCGGGGCCCGGCGCCCACAGCCACGTCGGCGGGGTGCGGTGGTGGAACGTGAAGCACCCCGGCGCGTACGCGGCGGCCCTGACCGGCGGCCGCTCGCCCGGCGCAGGCCGCGAGGTCCTGCCGGAGGAGGACCGGCGGGTGGAGCGCGTGCTGCTCGAACTGCGGCTGCGCGAGGGCTGCCCGCTGGACCTGCTGCGCCCGGCCGGACTCGCCGCCTCCCGCAGCGCCGTGCGGGACGGCCTGCTGGAGCCCGGGCCGTACGGGGCGGGCAGGGCGGTACTCACGCTCCGCGGCCGGCTCCTGGCAGACGCGGTGGTCCGCGACCTGGTGGACTGACCGGCGGGGCGCGGCCCCGGCTCCGCCCGGCCCCCGCCCTGTCTGCGCCGCCCGGCTCGCGCCAGAACGCCGGCCCGGCCCCCGGCCGGCGTTCTGGCGCCTGCTCAGGCCGTGACGAAGTCGATCAGTTCCTCGACCCGTCCCAGCAGCGCCGGCTCCAGGTCCCGGTAGCCGTGCACCCGGGACAGGATGTGCCGCCAGGCGGCGCCCGTGTTCGACGGCCAGCCGAGCGACCGGCAGACGCCCGTCTTCCAGTCCTGCCCCCGCGGCACCGACGGCCAGGCGGGAATGCCCAGGGACGACGGCTTCACCGCCTCCCACACGTCGATGTACGGGTGGCCGACCACCAGGACGTGCGGGTCGGTCACCGACTGCGCGATACGCGCCTCCTTGGAGCCCGGCACCAGATGGTCCACGAGCACGCCCAGCCGGGCGTCGGCTGCCGGGGCGAACCCGGCGACGACGGCGGGCAGGTCGTCGACGCCCTCCAGGTACTCGACCACCACGCCCTCGATGCGCAGGTCGTCGCCCCAGACCTTCTCCACCAGCTCCGCGTCGTGCCGGCCTTCCACGTAGATGCGGCCGGCGCGGGCGACCCTGGCGCGCGCTCCGGGCACCGCGACCGATCCGGAGGCCGTGCGGGCGCGCCCCCCGGTCCCACCGCGCCCCCCGGTCCCACCGCGCCCCCCGGTCCCACCGGATGCCGCCCTGACCAGGGTGACGGGCTTGCCCTCCAGCAGGAACCCCCGTGGCCGCATCGGGAACACCCGGTGCTTGCCGAAGCGGTCCTCCAGCGTCACCGCCCCCGCCTCGGACCGGACCACCGCGCCGCAGAAGCCGGTGGAGGCCTCCTCGACCACCAGGCCGGACTCGGCGGGGACCTCCGGCACGGCAGCGGGCCGCTTCCACGGGGGCGTCAGATCGGGGCGGTAGCTGCGCATCGGTCAGACGCTACGGCACCCCGAACCGCCGGGCCAGTTCATCGCGTTGGGTGCGTACGAACGCGGCGTCCACCACGGCCCCGTGCCCCGGCACATACAGCGCGTCCTCCCCGCCCAGGGCGAGCAGCCGGTCCAGTGCGGCGGGCCAGCGGGACGGGATGGCGTCCGGTCCGGCCTGCGGGTCTCCCGACTCCTCCACCAGGTCGCCGCAGAAGACCACCTCGGGGTCGCCCGGCACCAGCAGCACCAGGTCGTGGCCGCTGTGGCCCGGGCCCGCGTTCGCCAGCATCACCCGGACGCCGCCGAGGTCGATCGTCCACTCGCCGGAGACGGTGTGCCGCGGGACGACCAGGGCGTCGACGGCCGTCGTCGCATCCTCGGGCGGCACCCCGTGGCGGATCGCGTCGTCGCGCAGCGCGGCCCGGTCCCGCGGCAGGACGCTGTCGACGCCGACCGCGCCGTACACCTCGGCCTCCGGGAACGCCGCCGTGCCGAGCACATGGTCGAAGTGGGGATGGCTGAGCGCGATGTGCGTCACACTTCGGCCGCCGAGGAGCGCCTCGGTCTGCTCCCGCAGCTCCGCCCCCTCGCGGAGCGTCGCCCCCGTGTCGAACAGGAGCGCCGCGGCCTCCCCGGCCACCAGGCCCGCCGTCGCGTCCCAGACGGGCAGCCGGCGCCGCCCCACGCCGCCGGCGAGGCGTTCCCAGCCGAGGTCTTCCCAACGGACGTCCATACGGCGACGCTATCCCGGAGCGGCCGGCGCCGTCTCGGTGACCGGAGCCCGCCGCCGCGGGGCGCGAGCCGGCCACCCCTGCCGGGGACGTGTCAGGCAGCCCTTGCTAGGGACGTACCTCCCGGCCGTACACTGGGCCGGGTAAAGCTGGCACTCAGTGAGGCCGAGTGCCAGACCAGGACCGAAGGACCGCCGAGGAACCGCAGCTGGAGGTGCGCGCCATGCTCAGCGAACGCAGACTCGAGGTGCTGCGCGCCATCGTCCAGGACTATGTGGGCACCGAGGAGCCCGTCGGCTCCAAGGCCCTGACCGAGCGGCACGGGCTCGGCGTGTCGCCGGCGACCGTGCGCAACGACATGGCGGTGCTCGAGGACGAGGGCTACATCGCCCAGCCCCACACCAGCGCCGGCCGCATCCCCACGGACAAGGGCTACCGCCTGTTCGTGGACAGGCTCGCCGGGGTGAAGCCGCTGTCGTCGCCCGAGCGCCGCGCGATCCAGAACTTCCTGGAGGGCGCCGTCGACCTCGACGACGTCGTCGCCCGCACGGTGCGGCTGCTGGCGCAGCTGACCCGGCAGGTCGCCGTCGTTCAGTACCCCTCGCTCACCCGCTCCACCGTCCGGCACGTGGAGCTGCTGGCGCTCGCGCCGGCCCGGCTGATGCTGGTGCTGATCACGGACACCGGACGGGTCGAGCAGCGGCACGTCGACTGCCCCGCGCCGTTCTCCGACACCTCGCTCGCCGATCTGCGGGCCCGGCTCAACAGCCGTGTCGTCGGACGGCGCTTCACCGACGTGCCGCAGCTGGTCCAGGACCTCCCGGAGTCGTTCGACCTGGAGGACCGCGGCACCGTGGCGACGGTGCTCTCCACCCTGCTGGAGACGCTGGTGGAGGACACGGAGGAACGGCTGATGATCGGCGGTACGGCCAATCTGACGCGCTTCGGCCACGACTTCCCGCTGACCATCCGGCCCGTGCTGGAGGCGCTGGAGGAGCAGGTCGTGCTGCTGAAGCTGCTGGGAGAGGCCCAGGACCCGGGCATGACCGTACGGATCGGGCACGAGAACCTCCACGAGGGGCTCACTTCCACGTCCGTCGTCGCGGTCGGCTACGGTTCGGGCGACGAGGCAGTCGCCAAACTCGGCGTGGTCGGACCGACCCGCATGGACTACCCCGGAACGATGGGAGCGGTACGCGCAGTGGCACGTTACGTCGGACAGATCCTGGCGGAGTCGTAAGTGGCCACGGACTACTACGCCGTACTTGGCGTACGCCGCGACGCATCGCAGGACGAGATCAAGAAGGCCTTCCGGCGGCTCGCACGCGAGCTCCATCCGGACGTGAATCCGGACCCGAAGACGCAGGAGCGCTTCAAGGAGATCAACGCCGCGTACGAGGTGCTGTCGGACCCGCAGAAGAAGCAGGTCTACGACCTCGGCGGCGATCCGCTGTCCGGCGCCAACGGCGGTGGCGCGGGCGGTTTCGGTGCGGGCGGCTTCGGCAACTTCTCCGACATCATGGACGCGTTCTTCGGGACCGCGTCCCAGCGCGGGCCGAGGTCGCGGACCCGGCGCGGCCAGGACGCCATGATCAGGCTGGAGGTCGAACTCGACGAGGCCGCGTTCGGCACCACGAAGGAGATCCAGGTCGACACCGCCGTGGTGTGCACGACCTGCTCCGGGGAGGGCGCCGCGCCCGGTACGTCGGCGCAGACGTGCGACATGTGCCGTGGCCGCGGCGAGGTGTCGCAGGTCACCCGGTCCTTCCTGGGCCAGGTCATGACCTCGCGGCCGTGCCCCCAGTGCCAGGGCTTCGGGACCGTCGTCCCGACCCCGTGCCCGGAGTGCGCCGGCGACGGCCGGGTCCGGTCGCGCCGCACCCTGACCGTGAAGATCCCGGCAGGGGTGGACAACGGCACCCGCATCCAGCTCGCAGGCGAGGGCGAGGTGGGCCCGGGCGGCGGCCCCGCGGGCGACCTGTACGTCGAGATCCACGAGCTGCCGCACCCCGTGTTCCAGCGTCGCGGCGACGATCTGCACTGCACGGTGACCATCCCCATGACCGCGGGCGCCCTCGGCACGAAGGTGCCGCTGGAGACGCTCGACGGCGTGGAGGAGATCGACATCCGCCCCGGCACCCAGTCTGGCCAGTCGATCCCGCTGCACGGCCGCGGCGTCACCCACCTGCGCGGCGGGGGGCGCGGCGATCTGATCGTCCATGTCGAGGTGCAGACGCCCTCGAAGCTCGACCCGGAGCAGGAACGCCTGCTGCGGGAGCTGGCGAAGCTCCGCGGTGAGGAGCGGCCCACGGGTCAGTTCCAGCCAGGACAGCAGGGGCTGTTCTCCCGCCTCAAGGACGCGTTCAACGGCAGGTGACGCCGCACCGGTGACGCCGGACCGCGGGCCGGGGGCCGACCCTGCCGGACCCCGGCCCGGCAGCCCGGCCCGGCAGCCCGGTCTGCGGGCCGGGAGCGGTCACGGGGCCGTGCCGCCCTCCCGCGGGGACCTGCGGTGGTCCGCACTCCGGACGGGCGCCGCGCCCCCGCCCGGCACCGGTCCCCGCCGGCCGTCGCGGCCGCGCCCAGGGCGTGTCCGTGGGGCCGCCGGAGGCCGGGATTCGGACGCGGGGGCGGGGCATGGCACCATGCGGGGCATGTCCTCCGCGCTGACCGATTTCTGCCGTCACCCGATCGTGCAGGCCCCCATGGCGGGTGGCGCTTCCTGCCCGGAGCTGGCCGCCGCCGTGTCCGAGGCGGGCGGACTCGGGTTCCTCGCCGCTGGTTACAAGACCGCGGACGGGATGTACCAGGAGATCAAGCAGCTTCGCGGTCTCACCGGGCGGTCGTTCGGGGTGAACCTGTTCATGCCGCAGCCCGCCTACGCCGACTCCGCGGCCGTCGACGTCTACCGGCACCAGCTCGCCGGCGAGGCCAGCTGGTACGGCACACCGCTCGGGGACCCCGACTCGGGTCGGGACGACGGCTACGAGGCCAAGCTGGCCGTCCTGCGGGACGACCCCGTGGCGGTGGTGTCGTTCACCTTCGGCTGTCCCACCGCCGACGCCGTCGCCCGGCTGCGGCACGCGGGGACGTTCACGGTCGTCACCGCCACCACGGTGGACGAGGCGCTGGCCGCGCAGAACGCGGGCGCCGACGCCGTCTGCGTGCAGGGTGTCGAGGCCGGCGGCCATCAGGGCACCCATCGCGACGACCCCGCAGGCGACGGCGCCGGCATCGGCCTGCTCACGCTGATCGCACGGATCCGCGAGGCCGTGGGTCTGCCGATCGTCGCGGCGGGCGGCATCATGCGCGGCGGGCAGATCGCCGCCGCCCTCGCCGCGGGGGCCGAGGCCGCCCAGCTCGGCACCGCCTTCCTGGTGTGCCCGGAGTCCGGCGCGAACACGCTGCACAAGCAGGCCATGACCAGTCCGCTGTTCGGCAGGACCGAGTTGACCCGGGCGTTCTCCGGCCGCCCCGCCCGCGGCCTCGTCAACCGGTTCATGCGCGAGCACGGGCCGTATGCGCCCGCCGCCTACCCGGAGGTGCACCACCTCACCACCGGCCTGCGCAAGGCCGCGGCCAAGGCCGGTGACCCGCAGGCCATGGCCCTCTGGGCCGGCCAGGGACACCGGCTGGCCCGCGCCCTTCCCGCCGGGCGGCTCGTCGAGGTCCTCGCCGCCGAGACGGCCGCGGCGGCCTTGGACCTCGCGCTCCGGGACCCGTCGTGACCGCCCCCGTGTTCCTGGTCGGCGAGGTCCGCACCGGCACCGTCACCCTGGACGGTCCCGAAGGGCGGCACGCCGTCTCCGTGCGCCGGCTGCGGGTGGGAGAGGAGATCGTCCTCACCGACGGCCGGGGCACCGGCGGCCATGGCACCGTCGCCGCCGTGGAGGGCAGGGACCGCCTCGACGTCGTCGTCACGGAACTGCGCGAGGAACCGGAACCCGCGCCCCGGATCACGGTCGTCCAGGCCCTGCCCAAGGGCGACCGCGGCGAGCTCGCCGTCGAGACGATGACCGAGACCGGCGTGGACGTGATCGTGCCGTGGGCGGCCGCCCGCTGCATCACCCAGTGGAAGGGCGACCGCGGCGCCAAGTCGCTGGCCAGGTGGCGTTCCACGGCCCGTGAGGCGGGCAAGCAGTCACGCCGGCTCCGCTTCCCCGAGGTGGCCGATACGGCGGCGACCGGGCAGGTGGCCCGGCTGCTCGCCGGGGCGGACCTCGCGGTCGTGCTGCACGAGGAGGGTGCGGAGCCGCTCGCGACCGCACAGCTGCCGCCCTCCGGCGACATCGTGCTGGTGGTCGGTCCCGAAGGGGGCGTCTCGCCGGAGGAGTCGGCCGCGTTCGCCGAGGTGGGCGCCAGGCCCTGCCGCCTCGGCAGGAGTGTCCTGCGGACATCCACCGCGGGGACGGCGGCGTGCGCCCTGCTGCTCGGCCGCACCGGTCGCTGGTCCTGAACCGGGTACGCCGTGTGCCGCCCGCTGTCCCGCCGGGGGTGCGGGTGCCACCGGAAGGCACCTGCGGCCGGCACCGGCCCTCGTCACCGACACCGGTACGGGCGCGCGTACGGGCACCGGGGCACCGGTCCGCCTCCGGCAGCGCCGAGGTCCCGGCCGGTGGCGCCCGCGCCGTCGCGCCTCCGGCAGAGGTGCCGCGCGAAAGCCCCCGGTTCATGCGGGGTCCCGGACCCGGTTCGGACCCGGTTCGGATCCGGCCCGAGCCGTGCCCCGGCGGTGCCCCGCCGGGGCACGGGGGCCCGGGGAGTCACCCATACGGCGTACATGCGGCGTACATAAAGGGGGCGTTGGCCGCAAACGGACTACCGCCCCCCTCCCGACCCTGGCACTCTGCCGCCCATGACGGCCCCTCTCCGCCTGTTCCCCGTGCCGCGCCTGCTCCGCCTCCCCCGACCTGCCGGCCCTCTCCGCGGACTCCGCCCCCTCCGCGCCCTCCTCGCGTCCGCCTGCGCGGCCCTGACCGCTGCCGGCCTCGTGGCGTGCGACCCCGGGACCTCCGGCGGACTGAGCGCCATGGCGGTGTCGTACACCACCGACCGGGCGGGTACGCGGGCGCTGGAGGAGGAGGGCGTCCGCGTCCGCTGGCTCAGCTGCTCAGCGCGGCTCAACAGCGCGGCCGGCGCCTCCCCTTCGGCTCGTGCGGCGGCCGGTGTCGACTGCGAGGGCAGAACCGGCGACGGCGGGAGGGTCACCATCAACGGCACGGTCACCCAGGAGATCGGCGGCCGGTGCGTGCACGGTGACCTCACGGCGAAGTCCGACGGCCGCCGGGTCTTCCGGGCCTATGTCCTCGGTGACTGCAACGCCCCGCTGCCCACCTCCACCAGGCCGCCGTGGTCGTTCCCTCCCGCGCCCGGGAACGGCGGGGCCCCGCGGCCCACGGTCACCGTGACCGTCACCGTGACCGAGACCCGTACCTTCGCCGGGTAGGCGGAAGCCGGGCCGGCATCCCCGCCGGGCGGGCCCCCGGCCGCCGGGCAGGTCCTGGCCCGGGCCGGATCAGCCCCGGCCTCGGCTCTGCTGACGGCCGGGGCCGGGTTCCGCCCGCCGGGCGGGCGGCGTGGACGGCACGCTGCGGCGTAGGGCGGCGTAGGGCGGCACGGGACGGGACGGGCATGGCACTGCACGGACCCTCCCCGGCCGGGGAAGGTCTCCCGGGCCCGGGGCGCCGGATCGGGGGCAGGACCCGAGGCCGGTGGCGGGAGGCACGCGCCCCGCGCCCGGGCCGGCGAGCGCCCGCGCCGCACGGCACCGGCGGAGGCGGCGCCCCGGCACCCGGGGAGAGTGCGCGTCCCGGCCTCGATACCATGCAGTTCCACTGATCGTCGGAGCCGTGAAGGGGCCGGACCATGGCGGGAGAACCGCAAGCCGACTGCCTGTTCTGCAAGATCGTGTCGGGGGAGGTGCCGGCCACCGTCGTCCGCGAGACGCCGACCACCCTCGCCTTCCGGGACATCAACCCGCAGGCGCCGACGCATGTGCTGGTGATCCCCAAGGTCCACTACCCGGACGCCGCCACCCTCGCCGGGGCAGAGCCGGGCGTCGCGGCCGACCTGCTGCGCGAGGCCGCCGAGGTCGCCGCCATGGACAAGATCGACGCCTCCGGCTTCCGGATCGTCTTCAACACCGGCGCCGGGGCCGGCCAGACCGTATTCCACACGCATGCGCACGTCCTCGGCGGGCGCGGCCTGCAATGGCCGCCCGGGTAGAGCGCACCGACAGGCACGGAGCCCCTCTTGTCCGTACGCGAACTGGTCGTGCTCGGCACGGCCAGCCAGGTCCCCACCCGGCACCGCAACCACAACGGCTATCTGCTGCGCTGGGACGGCCAGGGCATCCTCTTCGACCCCGGTGAGGGCACCCAGCGGCAGATGCTGAGGGCCGGGGTCGCCGCGCACGACATCGACCGGATCTGCGTCACCCACTTCCACGGCGACCACTCCCTCGGTCTCGCGGGGGTGATCCAGCGCATCAACCTCGACCAGGTGCCGCACCCGGTCACGGCCCACTACCCGGCGAGCGGGCAGCGCTTCTTCGAACGGCTGCGGTACGCGACGGCCTACCGCGAGACGGTCCGGCTCACCGAGGCCCCGGTCGCGGGCGGCGGCGTCCTGGCCGAGACGCCCTCGTACACGCTTGAGGCGCGCCGCCTCGACCACCCCGTCGAGTCCTTCGGCTACCGGCTGACCGAGCCCGACGGCCGGCGCATGCTGCCCGGGCGCCTGGCCGCCCACGGCATCAGCGGACCCGACGTGGGCCGCATCCAGCGGGAGGGCGCCCTCGGCGGGGTCGCGCTCGAGGAGGTCAGCGAGGTACGGCGCGGGCAGCGCTTCGCGTTCGTGATGGACACCCGGCTCTGCGACGGGGCGTACGAGCTGGCCGAGGGCTGCGACATGCTGGTGATCGAGTCGACCTTCCTCGACGAGGACATCGCGCTGGCCGGCGACCACGGTCATCTCACGGCGGGACAGGCGGCCCGGGTGGCGCGCGCTGCGGGCGTACGGCACCTCGTGCTGACACACTTCTCCCAGCGCTACGGCGAACCCGACGAGTTCGCGCGGCAGGCCCGTGCCGCCGGCTTCGACGGTGAACTGTCCGTGGCCCGGGACCTCGCACGGGTCCCGGTGCCCAGGCGCGCAGCCTGATCCACCCGCCGACGCCCGAGCGAGCACCCGATGTCACTGATCCCCAAGGCCGAACTGCATCTGCACATCGAGGGCACCCTCGAACCCGAACTCGCCTTCACCCTGGCCGAGCGCAACGGCGTCGAGCTGCCCTACGACGGCATCGAAGACCTGCGCAGGGCGCATCTGTTCAGCGATCTCGAGTCCTTCCTGGACCTGTACCACGCGATGACGGCCGTCCTGCGCACCGCGGACGACTTCACCGAACTCGCCGACGCCTATCTGGTGCGGGCCGCGGCCCAGGGGGTACGGCACGCCGAGATCTCCTTCGACCCGCAGGCCCACATGGAACGCGGCGTCCCCCTCGGCACGGTCGTGGAGGGTCTCGCGCACGCGCTGGACCGCGCCGAGGAGCGGCACGGTGTGTCCACCCGGCTCATCATGTGCTTCCTGCGGGACCGGTCGGCCGAGTCCGCGATGGAGGTGCTCGAGGCCGCGAAGCCCTATCTGCACCACATCACCGGGGTCGGTCTCGACTCCGCCGAGGCGGGCCACCCGCCGTCGAAGTTCCGCGAGGTGTACGCGGCGGCCGGGTCCCTCGGTCTGCGGAAGGTCGCCCACGCCGGGGAGGAGGGGCCGCCGGGGTACGTCCGCGAGGCGCTGGACGTCCTCGGCGTCGAACGGATCGACCACGGACTGCGGTCCCTCGAGGATCCCGAACTGGTCGATCGGCTGGCACGCGAGCACATCCCGCTCACCCTCTGCCCGCTCTCCAACGTCCGCCTGAGGGCCGTGGACACCCTGGAGGAGCATCCGCTGCGGGCCATGATGGACGCCGGTCTGCTGGTCACGGTGAACTCCGACGACCCCGCCTATTTCGCCGGCTACGTCGGCGACACCTTCCACGCGGTGCGCGAGGCGCTCGGCCTGACCCAGGAGCAACTGCGGGAACTGGCCCGCAACTCCTTCCGCGCGGCCTTTCTGGACCAGGACGAGGCACGCCGTGAGCGCTGTCTCGCCGAGGTCGCCGACTACGACTTCGACCGGGAGTGACTCCGGGGGCCGCCGAGTGCGAGAGCGGGCCCGGCCGCGCTGATCCCGCATCGGCCGGCCCGACGCCTGCACCGCCTGCACCGCCTGCACCGCCTGCACCGCCGGCGCCCGGGCGCACCGGTGGCCGTTCTGCCCGGCGCCGGGTCCGGACGCGCGCGGCCGGGGCGGCGGGGTGCTTCCCAAGGGCCGCACCGCCGCCCCGGGCCCAGGAGGCCGGGCGTGGGCCCCGAAGGTCCCCGGCTTCAGGGGAAGGGCGTGCGTGGGCTGCGCGGGGCCCCGGCCCGGGGCCCCGCGAACACCTCGCAGGGCAGCGGTGAATCCTCCCGGCGGCACATGCCGTGCGGGCCGTGCGCGGGCCCGGATCGGGCACACTGTCATGATGCGGACCGCTCTTTGCCCGCGCCGCACGGCAATCCGGGAGCCACCGTGATCACGACCGACGGAGTGCAACAGCAACACACCGCGCACATCGACCCGTTGGCCGCCCTGCGCGCCGCCGGGGACCCGCCCTGGGATGTGTTCCTCACCGGCACGGTCTTCCTCGACATCGTCCTGACCGGGCTCGACACCGCTCCGGTACGCGGAACCGAGACCTGGGCGCGGGGGATGGGCCAGAGCCCGGGCGGCGTCGCGAACATGGCCACCGCACTGGCGCGGCTCGGCCTGCGCACCTCCCTGGCCGCGGCCTTCGGCGACGACTTCTACGGCGACTACTGCCGGGACGCCCTGGAGCAGGGCGAGGGTATCGACCTGTCGCAGTCGCGGACCGTGCCCGGATGGCACTCCCCGGTGACGGTCTCCATGGCGTACGAGGGCGAGCGCACGATGGTGTCGCACGGCCATGAGGCCCCCCTGTCCGAGACCGCCCCCGCGGCAGCGCCCCGGGCCAGGGCCGCCGTCGCCTCGCTCGCGCCGGGCCGCCTCGAGCCCTGGATCGCGGAGGCCGCCGGCCGGGGCGCCCGGATCTTCGCCGATGTCGGCTGGGACGAGTCCGGCCGATGGGATCTGCGTGCCCTGCACGACCTGGACCTGTGCGAGGCGTTCCTGCCCAACGCGGAGGAGGCGATGCGCTACACCCGTACCGACTGCCCCCGCGCGGCCGCCCGGGTGCTGGCCGGGAAGGTGCCCCTCGCGGTCGTCACGCTGGGCTCCGACGGCGCGTACGCCGTGGACGGCGCATCGGGAGAGTCGGCCGAGGTCCCGGCCATCGGGGTCGAGGTGCTGGATCCCACCGGTGCCGGCGACGTCTTCATGGCGGGCTTCGTCACCGGCACCCTCGCCGGCTGGCCGCTCGCGGACCGGCTCGCTTTCGCCGGCCTGACCGCGGCGCTGTCCGTGCAGGAGTTCGGCGGCTCGCTGTCGGCACCGGGCTGGACCGAGGTGGCGGCGTGGTGGCAGTACGTCCGGGGCTGCGAGGGACAGGAGCCCGAGGCGCTCGCCCGCTACGCCTTCCTGGCCGGGCTCCTTCCCGCCCCCGACCGCCCCTGGCCGCTGCGCCGCGCGCTCCCGACGATCGGCTTCCGGCGGTCGGCCTGACACCGCAGGAGACCCGGCGTTCCCGTTCTCGACCCGTTCCGCCCCCCCCGCTCCCGTGTCCGCCCCGCGGCGCGGTCCCGTACCGGTCCACGCCGCCGTACCGACCTGCGTGCGCAACTCTGCTCCCGTCCCCGTCTTCTTCCCCGGCCCCGGCCCCTCCCACCCCGGCCCCAGCCCGCACCGAGCCGCCCCGCACCGATCCGCGCCGCAGGACTGCCCGGTCCCGCCGCTCCGAGCCCCCGGAGGCGGGGAGCCCTGAGCAGGGGATCCGGGGAGGCGGTCGTCCGGGGTGCGGAAAAGCGCTTAGGCACTGTCCGTGCGGGGTCGTACGCTGGTACCCCAGGGGTTGTCGAGCAGCGAGAACCCGGTAACGGGAGGTACGCGCAGGCCAGAGAGCCGGCCCATGACTCAGACACCCACAGACCAGACCCTCGCGCCCGGGCGGGCACGAGCCCATTTCACCGTCCCCGCGAAGCACCCCATGGTGACCGTGCTCGGATCAGGCGACTCTCTGCTGCGCGTGATCGAGAAGGCGTTTCCGGCCGTGGACATCCATGTCCGCGGCAATGTGATCAGTGCGGTCGGTGACGAGCGGCACGTCGCGCTGGTCCAGCGCCTTTTCGACGAGATGATGCTGGTGCTCCGCACCGGGCAGCCGATGACGGAGGACGCGGTGGAGCGCTCGATCGCCATGCTGCGCGGGGAGGACGGAGGCCCGGCGCTCGAGACCCCGTCCGAGGTACTCACCCAGAACATCCTCTCCAGCCGCGGCCGCACGATCCGCCCCAAGACGCTCAACCAGAAGCGCTACGTCGACGCCATCGACAAGCACACGGTCGTCTTCGGTATCGGACCCGCCGGTACCGGCAAGACGTATCTGGCGATGGCCAAGGCCGTGCAGGCGCTGCAGTCCAAGCAGGTCAACCGGATCATCCTCACCCGGCCCGCGGTCGAGGCGGGCGAGCGGCTGGGCTTCCTGCCCGGCACGCTCTACGAGAAGATCGACCCGTATCTGCGGCCGCTGTACGACGCTCTGCACGACATGATCGACCCGGACTCGATCCCGCGCCTGATGGCCGCGGGCACGATCGAGGTGGCGCCGCTGGCGTATATGCGCGGCCGCACGCTCAACGACGCCTTCATCATCCTCGACGAGGCGCAGAACACGAACCCCGAGCAGATGAAGATGTTCCTGACGCGTCTCGGCTTCGACTCGAAGATCGTGATCACCGGTGACGTCACCCAGGTCGACCTGCCCGGCGGGACCAAGAGCGGTCTGCGCCAGGTCCGGGAGATCCTGGACGGCGTCCCGGACGTGCACTTCTCCCTGCTGACATCGCGGGATGTCGTCCGGCACAAGCTGGTGGGCCGTATCGTCGACGCCTACGAGCAGTACGACAGCCGCAGCGGCGGCAACGGCAGCAACGGGAAGTGAAACCGGTCAGCACCATGTCGATCGACGTCAACAACGAGTCCGGCATCGAGGTCGACGAGCAGGCGATCCTCGACATCGCCCGCTACGCGCTCGCGCGGATGCGCATCCACCCGCTCTCCGAACTCTCGGTGATCGTCGTGGACGCCGAGGCCATGGAGCAGCTCCACATCCAGTGGATGGACCTGCCAGGGCCCACGGATGTCATGTCCTTTCCCATGGACGAACTGCGTCCGCCCGCCAAGGACGACGAGGAGCCCCCCGAGGGGCTCCTCGGCGACATCGTGCTCTGCCCCGAGGTCGCGAAGAAGCAGGGCGAGGAGGCGCCGACCCGCCACTCCATGGACGAGGAGCTCCGGCTGCTCACCGTCCACGGGGTCCTCCACCTCCTCGGGTACGACCACGAGGAGGCCGACGAGCGCGCCGAGATGTTCGGTCTGCAGGCGGCGATCGTCGACGGCTGGAGGGCGGAGAAGGGCCTGACCGGACCGTCGCCGGCGCCGACCGTCTCATGAGCGTCCCGCTTGTCATCGGGGCCGTCGCCCTGGTCGTCGTCGCCTGGCTCGCGGCCTGCGCCGAGGCCGGCATCGCCCGTGTGTCCGGTTTCCGTGCCGCCGAGGCGCTGCGGTCCGGGCGGCGCGGCGCCGCCCGCCTGGCCCAGGTCGCCTCCGACCCCACGCGCTACCTCAATGTCGCGCTGCTCGTGCGGGTCGCCTGCGAGATGGCGGCCGGGGCCCTGGTCACCTACGCCTGCCTGCAGGAGTTCGACAAGACCTGGCAGGCGCTGACCGTCGCCATCGCCGTGATGGTCCTCGTCTCCTATGTCGCCGTCGGCGTCTCCCCGCGCACCATCGGCCGCCAGCACCCGCTCAACACGGCGACGGCCGCCGCGTACGTCCTGCTGCCGCTGGCCCGGATCATGGGCCCGATCCCGCAGCTGCTCATCCTCATCGGCAACGCGCTGACGCCGGGCAAGGGCTTCCGCAAGGGCCCGTTCGCCAGCGAGGCCGAACTGCGCGCGATGGTCGACCTCGCCGAGCAGGAGTCCCTGATCGAGGCCGAGGAGCGGAAGATGGTGCACTCCGTCTTCGAGCTCGGAGACACCCTCGTCCGGGAGGTGATGGTCCCGCGGACGGACCTCGTGGCCATCGAGCGGTACAAGACCATCCGTCAGGCGCTCACCCTCGCCCTGCGCTCAGGCTTCTCCCGCATCCCGGTCACGGGGGAGAACGAGGACGACGTCGTCGGGATCGTGTATCTGAAGGACCTGGTCCGCAAGACCCATATCAACAGGGGTGCGGAGACCGAGCTGGTCTCCACGGCCATGCGTCCGGCGGCCTTCGTGCCCGACACCAAGAACGCGGGCGATCTGCTGCGCGAGATGCAGCAGGAGCGCAACCACGTCGCCGTCGTCATCGACGAGTACGGCGGCACCGCCGGAATCGTCACGATCGAGGACATCCTGGAGGAGATCGTCGGCGAGATCACCGACGAGTACGACCGGGAGCTGCCGCCCGTGCAGGAACTCGGCGACTCGCGCTACCGCGTGACCGCCCGGCTCGACATCGGCGACCTCGGCGAGCTGTTCGGCCTCGACGCCTACGACGACGAGGACGTGGAGACCGTCGGCGGACTGCTGGCCAAGTCCCTCGGCCGGGTTCCCATCGCCGGTGCCAGCGTCCAGGTCGACCTCCCGGACGGCCGCGTCCTGCGGCTGACCGCGGAGTCGCCCGCCGGCCGCCGGAACAAGATCGTCACCGTGCTCGTGGAACCGGCGTGAGCGGCCCGCTGACGCCCCGCGGGCTGAGGGAGTTCTGCCTGGAGCAGAACGCCGCGGTGGAGGACTTCCCGTTCGGTCCCGATGTCTCGGTCTTCAAGGTCGCAGGGAAGGTGTTCGCCCTGTCCGCCCTGGCGGCCGTCCCGCTGGCGGTGTCGCTGAAGTGCGACCCGGACGAAGCGGTCCGGCTGCGCGCGGACTACCCGGCGATCGTCCCCGGCTACCACCTCAACAAGCGCCACTGGAACACCGTCACGGTGGGGGAGCTCCCGGCCCGGATGGTCCGGGAGCTCATCGAGGACTCCTACGACCTCGTCGTCGCCGGCCTGCCGAAGGAGCGGCGGCTCCGCCTCGACCGCCCCTGAGGCCGTCCGCCGGAACCCCTGCGCCCGGCGGCCGGCCTCACCCTCCGCGGCCGGCCCGCACCCCCGCGGGGTTCGGCTGCGGACACCCCGCGCCCCCCGCACCGCCCCATCTGGCTTCCGTCGTGGGTTCCACCTGGGCCCGGCTGTGCGCCCGGTGCCGGCCGCCCGCCGGGCGGGTCCGTGCCGCGGACTATGCTCGTCCCATGACCGACAGCCCCGGACCCGCCCCCGAAGACCGCAAGATCATTACGCTGGCGCGCAGCGCCCGCGCCCGCAACGGCGTTCCCGAGGGCGCGGCGGTGCGGGACGAGACGGGGCGCACCTACGTCGCGGGCACGGTGGCGCTTGAATCGCTGCGGCTGACCGCTCTTCAGACGGCGGTCGCCATGGCCGTGGCCAGCGGCGCCACCTCACTGGAGGCCGCGGCGGTCGTCACCGACGCCGATTCCGTCGCCGACGCCGACCGCGCCGCCGTCCGGGACCTCGGGGGCCCCGGTACGCCGGTGCTGCTCGCCGGGCCCGACGGTGTGCTCCGGGCGACCCAGCCGGCGGGCTGACGCGCCCTTCAGCACATCCGGACACCGGCCCCTCCCCGTCCCTCCCCCTCCCCGCGCGCACCTGACGGCTTCCGGCTGCTTTCGGCCGCCGCATCGACAGGGCCGGACCCGTGCGGACCGGGCCGGGCGGTCGTGCCGCCGCTCCCCCGCGAGCCGCGGCGCCCGGCCGTGAGGTGCGCAGACCCGCCGACTGCCGTTCCCGCGCCCGTGACGGCCGGGACGATGACATCAACTGATGGGCCATCAGTCGATGTGTCCGGATTCCCTTGACTTCTCCTCTCCCCGCCCCGTCAATGACGGCCACCCAGTTGAGGCAGAGCGAAGGGGGAAGCGCATGGCATCCCTGCCATCCACACCACGAAGACGCCGCTGGACGGCGCTGCTGGGGGTGAGCGCGCTCATGGCCACCGGCGGCGGGTTCCTCGCGCCCTCCGCCGCGGCCCAGACGGGGACGGCCCAGGCGGTCGACTTCCCGACGCGCTGCATCCCTCCGCCGATCTCCGGCCTCCCGCCCATCAACGGCACGACCACGGGCGAGATCACCGTCGACAACGCCGCGCCGAGAGTGGGCGACGAGGTCACCGTCACCTACACGGTCGCCAAGCCCGCCGCGGGCAACCCCGTCGACCTCGCCCTGCCCGCCGACATCATGACCCCCACCGGCACAGTGGCCCTCGGCGGTGCCCAGTCCGGCAGCGTCAGCGTCGCCGGGCCGAAGAAGAACCCGCCCGTCCCCGGCAAGGCACCGTTCCCGCCGTTCTCCATGACCGGCACCTTCACGGTCACCGCGCCCGGCTCGATCACTCTCTCCCCGGGCGACTACAACATCCACACCAGCTACATCATGGAGTTGGACACGCCCTGCACGGTGACGGACCCGCCCGCGCCCGTCTCGCGGACGATCGTCGCCACCGAGCAACCCGGCGCCAACGAACGGTCCATCCAACTCGGTACGGCCTCCGGGGGACCGGGCGACGAGGTGACCGTCACCGGTGCGAAGTTCACCCCGCTCGCGGACGTCACCGTCGCCGGCCGGGCCGGCCCGGCCGAGACCGGGGACAGGGTGACCGTCAAGGCGAGCGCGACGGGCACCTTCTCCACGCGGCTGGCGGTCGCCGACAAGGCCACCACCGGGGTCGTCGCCTACGAGGGCACCGTGTGGAACGACGCCAAGGGCGCGGGCCCGGCGGCGTACACCGTCGTCGACGACACCCCCGTCCCCCCGGACAGCCAGAAGCTCTCCACGGCGATCACGGCAGGCACCCTGTCCATGACGCAGGCCGGTGACACCGTCCGGCTGACGTCCGTCGACTTCGGCAAGGGCGGCGCCGCCACCGGGGACCTCCACACGGTGACCGTCAAGGACTTCCGCGGTGGGCCCGCCGGCTGGTCCCTGACCGGCAAGGTCACCGACTTCACCGGCCCCGGCGGGAAGATCGACGCCGGCCGGCTGAGCTGGACACCCGCCTGCACCACCGAGGCCGGCAGCCCGAGCACCTGCGCGGCGGGCTCCGCCGGCGTCGTGGGCACCGCAGGCGCCACCCTGGCGTCCACGCCCGACGCGGCCCTCAGCGGCGGCGAGTTCACCGCGGGAGCGGAGGTTTCGCTGGACGTGCCGGCGTTCACCGCCCCCGGCGCCTACTCCGGCGTACTGACCCTCACCCTCACCTGACACCCACCGCGGGCCGGGCGCGCACCCGGCCGGCCCGCCCGACCCGGAGGACCGCACCCGTGCGAAGACTGCCCGCGCCCGGCCTTCGGCGCTCCGTGCTCCTGCTGCGGGAGCCTGCACGCGTCCTTCCGCGGCCCGCACCTCTCCTCCCGCTGCTTGCGACCCTCCTCGCGCTGGCCGCGCTCCTGCACGCCGCTCCCGGGGCCCCCGCCGCTCCCGGGGCCCCCGCCGCTCCCGCGGCCGACAACGGTGAGTGGTCCGTCGAACCCGCGGCCTCAGGACCGGGCCGCCGCCCGTACTTCTACCTCTCCGCCGATCCGGGCACCACGCTCACCGACAGCGTCACCGTGACCAACAAGACCACCGCGCCGATGACGTTCCTGCTGTATGCGGCGGACGCCCACAACACCCCCAGGGACGGCGGCTTCGCCGTCCGCACCCGCCAGGAGAGGCAGCGCGGGGTCGGCGCCTGGGCCGAGCCTGACCGCGACAGGGTGACCGTGCCCGCCCGCTCCTCCGTCACCGTCCCCTACACCCTGACCGTCCCCGAGGACGCAGAACCCGGAGACCACCCGGGGGCGCTGGTCGCCCTCGACGAACGCGTCGCCGCCGGGCCCGGGGGAGCCGTGGGCGTCGGCATCCAGCGGGCCGTCGGCGCCCGCGTCCACCTCCGCGTGAACGGGCCGGCCGTGCCCGCGCTCGCCGTCGAGGACGTCCGCTACAGCGCGGACAAACCCCTGGTGCCGGGTACCGGCGACAGCAGCGCCCTGATCTCGTACACACTGCACAACCGCGGCAACGTCACCCTCGACCCGAAGGTCACCCTGCGTGCAGAGGGCCTCTTCGGCCGCACCCTGCTGGCCCGGGAGCTGACCGGAGTCCCCGGCGAACTGCTGCCCCGGCAGAAGATCCGGCTCACCGCGGACTGGGCCGGAGCCCCGCAGCTCGACCGGGGCGAAGTGACCCTCACCGCGGCTGCGGGCGACGTCACCGGATCCGGCGCGGTGTCCTTTCTCGCCGTGCCCTGGCTGCTCGCGGCCGCCCTGGCCACCGCCGGTGCCGGGGCGCTCCTGCGGCTGTGGCTCCGGGCACGGCGCCGGGCCGTACGGGGAGGCTGACGCCCGCCCTTCCGGCCGTCCCCGCCCGCCCCGTCCCCCGTCCTCCCGCCGGGGCGCGCGGGCTCGCGGAAACGAGCCGCCGCGGCGGTACGGGGCGGGTGCGGGACGGCGCCGGGAAGGCGGGGGACGCCCCGGCCACGTGCGGCCGGCGGGTGCGCTCGCCCAAGCGGCCTGCCGCCCGCCACCGCGCGCCGGCCCAGGGGCGGCGCGCGAACGCCGCCGGGGCGGGGCCCGGGGGCGTCCCGTACGGGCCGGGCCCCGGGGCCCCGGGGCATACTCGCCCCCCCCCGGCGGTCGCCCCGGTCCGCCCCGCCGGGCATCTGGTACGTCCACGCCCCGCGGATCGGGGAGAATGGCCCGCATGAGCGTTCACACCCCCGGATCCGAGGCCCCGCACCGCGCCGGCTTCGCCTGCTTCGTCGGCCGCCCCAACGCGGGCAAGTCCACCCTCACGAACGCTCTGGTGGGCCAGAAGGTGGCCATCACCTCGACCCGGCCCCAGACCACCCGGCACACCGTCCGCGGCATCGTCCACCGGCCCGACCTGAACGCCCAGCTCGTCCTCGTGGACACCCCCGGCCTGCACAAGCCGCGCACTCTGCTCGGCGAGCGGCTGAACGACATCGTGCGCACCACCTGGGCCGAGGTCGACGTGATCGGCTTCTGCCTGCCCGCCGACCAGAAGATCGGCCCCGGCGACCGCTTCATCGCCAAGGAACTGGCCGGGATCAGAAAGACCCCCAAGGTGGCGATCGTCACCAAAACCGACCTCGTCGACTCCAAGGCCCTGGCCGAGCAGCTCCTCGCCGTCGACCGCCTGGGCAGCGAGCTGGGCATCGAGTGGGCGGAGATCGTCCCGGTGTCGGCCGTCGGCGACCGGCAGGTCACCCTGCTCGGCGACCTCCTCGTCCCGCTGCTCCCCGAGAGCCCCCCGCTCTACCCGGAGGGCGACCTCACGGACGAGCCGGAACAGGTCATGGTCGCCGAGCTGATCCGGGAGGCGGCGCTGGAGGGCGTACGCGACGAGCTGCCCCACTCGATCGCGGTGGTGGTCGAGGAGATGCTGCCGCGCGAGGGACGCCCGGCGGACCGGCCGCTGCTCGACATCCACGCCAACGTCTACATCGAGCGGCCCAGCCAGAAGGGCATCGTCATCGGCCCCAAGGGCAGCCGCCTCAAGGAGGTCGGGACCAAGTCCCGCAAGCACATCGAGGCGCTCCTCGGCACGCCGGTCTTCCTCGATCTGCACGTCAAGGTCGCCAAGGACTGGCAGCGGGACCCGAGGCAGCTGCGCAGGCTGGGCTTCTGACCAGGGTGCCGGTGGCACCCCGCGGGTGGGGGCCGGCCCGGCCCCGTCCGGTGGCCACCAGCCCCGGCTCGGCAGCCGCCGGCCCGGCCCCGTCCGGGTGGGGCAGACCGCAGGGTCCCGGCCGGCACGCACCGGATCGGGGCCCGGCCCCCGGCGTGGCGGCAACTGCTCCCGGGCCTTAGGGCCTCCTGGCCGCCGTTCCTGCCGCGCCTCAGGCGCCTTCCTTCAGCAGCCGGGTGATCAGCTTCCGCTGCGCCTCGGACAGCCGCGGGTCCGCGCAGTACACCGTCCTGCCGTCGACCGTGAGCTGATACCGGAAGCCGTCCGGCACCCCCGCCGGCGGGCTGTCCCGGCCGTCCCTCATCGCCTGCTCGGCCAGGGCGTGCCACTCCTGGGCGTCGGGCCGCCCCGAGGTGTCCATCGCGCGGACCCGCTCGATGCCGGCGAACCCGCCCGTGCGTCGTACCTGGATGCGCATGCCTCCTGTTCTAGTACGGATCGCGGTCGGCCGGCAGGCGTACCGGTCCGGGTCGGCGGGCGTATACCGGTCGGGGTCGGCGGGTGCACCGGATCCCGCGGCCGGGCACGTCGACCTCACTCGGCGCGCACACCGACCTGGGACCACGCCTTGACCACGGCCTCGCGCTCCTCGCCTCTGCCGTAGCGCGCCGTGGCCGCCGCGACCGTCTCCCCGGCGAAGTCGGTGAACGACGCGTCGGCCCGCAGCCCTCCCGAGGTCATCGTGTCGTACCAGATCCGGCCGGCCCGCTCCCACGCCTTGCCGCCCAGCTGGACGGCGAGCAGGTGGAAGGCGTGGTTGGGGATGCCCGAGTTGATGTGGACACCGCCGTTGTCCCGGCCGGTGCGGACATAGTCGGCCATCGTCGCAGGCTGGGGGTCCTTGCCGAGGACGTCGTCGTCGTACGCCGTGCCCGGCGCCTTCATCGACCGCAGCGCCACCCCGCCGACCCCGGGGGCCAGCAGCCCGGCACCGATGAGCCAGTCGGCCCGGTCCGCGGTCTGGCCCAGCGTGTACTGCTTCACCAGGGAGCCGAAGACGTCCGACACCGACTCGTTCAGCGCACCGGGCTGGCCGAAGTAGGCGAGGTTCGCCGAGTGCTGGGTGAAGCCGTGCGCCAGTTCGTGGGCGATGACGTCGACCGGCCCGGTGAAGTCGAGGAAGATCTCGCCGTCACCGTCGCCGAAGACCATCTGCTCGCCGTTCCAGAACGCGTTGCCGTAGTCCTCGCCGTAGTGCACGGTGGCGTCGAGCGGCAGCCCTGCGCCGTCGATCGAGTCGTGGCCGTACGCCGTCAGCAGCAGCTCGAACGTCGCGCCGAGGCCGGCGTACGCGCGGTTGACGGTGGCGTCCCGGACGGGCCCGTCGCCTTCGGAGCGCACCCGTGTGCCGGGCAGCACGGTCCTGTTCCCGGCGTCGTACAGGGTGCGCTGCGGGCCGGGGACGACCTCCTGGGCCGGGGGAGGGGCGCCGGTGACGGTGGTGAGGCGGCGGCCGGTGCGGTGCGCGGCGTCCGCCACCAGTGTTCGACGGGCCGCAGCGGCGACGGCCGGGTCACCGGCACGGGCCAGCCGGTCGAGCAGATGCGGCGGCACGATGCCGCAGAAGACGGGCATGGGGCGGGAGACGGGCATGAGGCGGGAAGCGGGCATGAAGGAGTCCATGTCCGGCAATGTGGCACTGCGCCGTGCAGTTGTCACCGGTTGCCACGATGACGGATCAAATAGAGTGATCTGTCATATCCGGGCGTTGCTGTTCGATCGTCCCGCATACTGAAACGGGGCCGGTGCCCGGGCCCGGGCTCCGCTAGGCTCATCCGCATCATGCGTTTCGGGCTGCTTCTTCTTAGCCGCCGCGGCGAGGGCCTGTAGTCGTAGGCCGACCCCCTCCCCGCGGCGTCTGGTGCTGCGTTGACAGTCGGCCTCCTACCCCCGCCCCAGGGCGCGGGGGATCCCAGCCCGCAGGACCCCGAGGAGCCCGACGCCATGTCGCAGTCGCAGTGGAACGACCGTCCCACGCCGATCACCAATGCCACGCACACCCAGAAGCGGTCCGGCATGCCGGTCCACAAGTACGGCCCCTACGAGGCCGTGGACATCCCGGACCGCAGCTGGCCCGACCGGCGGATCACCAAGGCCCCGCGATGGCTGTCCACCGACCTGCGGGACGGCAACCAGGCCCTGATCGACCCGATGTCGCCGGCCCGCAAGCGGGAGATGTTCGACCTGCTCGTCCGGCTGGGCTACAAGGAGATCGAGGTCGGCTTCCCCTCCTCCGGCGAGACGGACTTCGCGTTCGTGCGCTCGATCATCGAGGAGGGGGCGATCCCGGACGACGTGACGATCTCCGTTCTGACCCAGGCCCGCGAAGACCTGATCGAGCGCACCGTCGAGTCGATCGTCGGTGCCGGGCGCGCCACCGTCCACCTGTACAACGCGACCGCCCCCATGTTCCGCCGCGTCGTCTTCCGCGGCTCCAGGGACGACGTCAGGCAGATCGCCGTCGACGGTACCCGGCTGGTGATGGAGTACGCCGACAAACTGCTGGGCGACGAGACCGTCTTCGGTTACCAGTACAGTCCGGAGATCTTCACCGACACCGAGCTGGACTTCGCCCTGGAGGTATGCGAGGCGGTCTGCGACGTCTGGCAGCCCGGCCCCCATCGGGAGATCATCCTGAATCTGCCCGCCACCGTGGAGCGTTCGACGCCCTCCACCCATGCGGACCGCTTCGAGTGGATGTCCCGGCGGCTGACCCGCCGCGAGTACGTGTGCCTCTCCGTCCACCCGCACAACGACCGCGGAACCGCCGTGGCCGCGGCCGAACTGGCGATCATGGCGGGCGCCGACCGCATCGAGGGCTGCCTGTTCGGCCAGGGGGAGCGCACCGGCAACGTCGACCTGGTCACCCTGGGCATGAACCTGTTCTCCCAGGGCGTCGACCCGCAGATCGACTTCTCGCAGATCGACGAGATCCGCCGCACCAGCGAGTACTGCAACCAGATGGAAGTCCACCCGCGCCACCCCTACGCGGGCGACCTCGTCTACACCGCCTTCTCCGGCTCCCACCAGGACGCCATCAAGAAGGGCTTCGACGCCATGGAGGCCGACGCGGCCGCCCAGGGGCCCGGCGTGACGACCGACGACATCCCGTGGGCCGTCCCCTACCTGCCGATCGACCCCAAGGACGTGGGTCGTTCCTACGAGGCGGTCATCCGCGTCAACTCGCAGTCCGGCAAGGGCGGCATCGCCTATGTGCTGAAGAACGACCACAAGCTCGACCTGCCCCGCAGGATGCAGATCGAGTTCTCCCGCATCATTCAGGCCAAGACCGACGCCGAGGGCGGCGAGGTCACCCCGAAGGAGATCTGGTCCGTCTTCCAGGACGAGTACCTGCCCAACCCGGCCGCCCCCTGGGGCCGCGTCCGACTGCGCTCCGGCCAGACCACCTCCGACACCGACGGCACCGACACCCTCACCGTCGACGCGGTCGTGGACGGCCGCGACACGGTGCTGAACGGCAGCGGCAACGGCCCCATCTCCGCCTTCGTCGACGCCCTGAACTCGATCGGAGTCGACGCGCGCGTCCTGGACTACCAGGAGCACACCATGAGCGAGGGCGCCTCCGCACAGGCTGCCTCCTACATCGAATGCGCCATCGACGGCAAGGTCCTGTGGGGTATCGGCATCGACGCCAACACCACCCGCGCCTCGCTGAAGGCACTCGTCTCGGCCGTCAACCGCGCCTGCCGCTGACGCCCCCGGCCCCTCGGGGCCTCCCGCGGCCCGCCGAACCCCGCCACCCGCACAGGGGCGGGGTTCGGCCATGTCCGGGTGATGTGGCGTCCGGATACTGACGCCACCTCCGCGATGTGGCTAACATCACGTCAACGCGGCAATGTTGCCGGAGGGTCACGGAGGTGCGACGTGCTGCCAGCCCGCGGACAGAGCGGCCGGAAACCGCCCATCCACGGCTATCGTGGACTTCGTGTCTTCGGGACGCGCACCTCGTGGACCACGGTCGGCGACGGCGAGTTCTTCTGCCCCGAATGCGGAGGGGACCGCAACTACCGCCGCCGCACCGGCCGTCGCCGCTTCACCGTCCTCGGGGTCCCCGTCCTCCCGCGCGGACACGCCGGTCCGGTCGTCGAATGCACCGCCTGCCACAGCCACTTCGGCACCGACGCCCTGGACCACCCCACCACCGGCCGCTTCTCCGCGATGCTCCGCGACGCCGTGCACACCGTCGCGCTCGCCGTCCTCGCCGCCGGGGGAACCTCCGCCCGCCCGGTCCGGCGGACCGCGGTCGCCGCGGTCCGTGCCGCCGGGATCAGCGACTGCACCGAGGACCAGCTGACGGCCCTGGTGGAGGCACTCGCCGCCGACACCGGCCGCTTCATCGCCGACGCGGGACCCTGCGGCGCGGCCCTCGCCATCGAACTCCACGAGGCGCTGGAGCCGCTCACCCCGCATCTGGCCCCGGCCGGCCGCGAGTCGATCCTGCTGCAGGGCGCGGGCATCGCCCTCGCCGACGGGCCCTACACCCCGGCGGAGCGGGAGGTACTGACCACGGTCGGCAGCGCGCTGCAGCTGTGCGCCGACGACACGGCACGCCTGCTCGCCGCCGCCCGCACGCCGTCCCCGTAGCCGTAGGGGCATCCCGGCCCCGGTCCCCGGCCTCTCGGCACGTACGCCGTCCAGCCGGACAACCGGCGCCGATCGGCATCCCGGCCGTGCGGCGTACGTCCGGCCGCGCGGTGCACGACGGCTGCCGACCGGCCGGATCTCCGTCGCCGTCTCCGTCGCCGCACGGAAGACCGTACGCCCGGCCCGGTCGGGAGGGAGCTCCGCGTGGGCAGAGTGCCCGGGAACGTGTGGACGCGGGCGCGAGCGGCACGGACCTGCCGGCGGCCCTCGGCGGCCCTCGACGGCCCTCGGCGCCCTCCGGCCCCGAGGCCGGCGGGGGAGCGGTGGGGAAGGACGGCCGGACGGGCGGCAGACGGGCACCCGGAACCGATCGGGCCGGCCCGTCGTCCTGGACAGTGATCGTCACCGGCCCACAGGCGTCGGCGGATGCCTCCGCCGGAGCCGGGCGCGGGGCCGGACAGCGGCCGCGCGCCCGGTCGACAGGCCGTGGACCGGCAGCACCGCGGGCCCGGAGGTTCGCGATGCAGACGCAGACGCAGACGCACGGGCACGAGGGGGGGAGCAGGCACCGGGGCAGACAGAGGCAGAAGCAGCCAGCCAGCCAGTCAGTCAGCACGCACGCACCGGGGGCGACGGCACCGCTCGGAGGAGGGGTGCCACGCGGCCGGAGGCGACCGCGGAACGCAGCGGTACCCGGCCGCATGCGGGCCGGGGCGCCGCAGACGAGAGGAAAGCACGACCTTGGAAACCTCACGGGCCCAACGGACCCGCCGCACACTGCTCACCGCCGGTGCGGCGGCCGCACTGGCCGCGAGCCTGCCCTCGGCCGCGGTGGCGGCCACGGAGCGACGGGACGGGCCATCCGCCGGCGGACCGCACGGCGCCGACCGGCACGGCAGGTCCCGAACCGACGGGATCTCCCTCCGTCTCAGCGAACTCGAGCGGACGCACTCCGCCCGGCTCGGAGTCTTCGCGCGCAACACCAGGACGGGCAGGACCGTGGCCCACCGCGCCGACGAACTCTTCCCCATGTGCTCGGTGTTCAAGACACCGGCCGTCGCGGCCGTCCTCAGGGACCTCGACCGCAACGGCGAGTTCCTCGGCAAGCGCATCCACTACACCGAGCAGGACACCGAGGAGTCCGGCTACGCCGTCATCACCGGCCGTGCGGAGAACCTCGCCAACGGCATGACCGTGGAAGAGCTCTGCGACGCCGCGATCCGCTACAGCGACAACGCCGCGGCCAACCTCCTGCTGCGCGAACTCGGCGGCCCCTCCGCCGTCACCGGCTTCTGCCGCTCCCTCGGGGACGACGTCACCCGGCTCGACCGATGGGAGCCCGGGCTGAACTCGGCCGAGCCCTGGCGTGCCGAGGACACCACCGATCCGCGGCACATCGCCGAGACCTACTCCCGGCTCGTCCTCGGCGACGCACTCGCCGGCCCGGACCGGCAGCGGCTGACCGGATGGCTGCTGAACAACACCACCGGGACGCTGCGCCTGCGCGCGGGACTCCCCGACGACTGGACCCTGGGGGACAAGACGGGCGCCGGCGCATACGGCACGAACAACGATGTCGGTATCGCCTGGACCCCCGACGGTTCCCCCGTCGTCCTCGCCGTCCTGACGACCAAGCCGCAACCCGATGCCGCCCCCGACAACGAACTGGTCGCCCGCACGGCCCAACTGCTCGCCGACGAACTCGGCTGACAGCCTCCGCCCGGCGGCCTTTTCGTGCGCTGAGCCCCGAAATCCCCGTCCCGAGCGGGCGCGTCGGACGTCGCAGGGGCCAGAATGTCACCCACAGGTGCGGCGTGGGCACGGACCAGGGCGCCGGCCGCAGGGGAGAGGGAACCGGGACGGGGGAGGCGTGCTGCGCATGCGTGCGACTGCCGTGCTGGTCACGGGATCGGCGCTGCTGCCGGTTCCCCTCGCGCTCGCCCTGCACGCGGCTGCCTGCGGCACGTCCGCTCCCTCCCCGCTCCTCGACCCGCCGGCGTCCTTCCTCTGGCCGCTCGCGGCAGCAGCGGCCGCGGGCGCCGCGGTGCGCCTGGCCCGGGGCCGGCGGCCCCGCGGGGTGCCGCCGGTCCCGGCCGCCGGCCCCGCGGCGCCCACCCCGGCCACCGCTCCCTCCCCGCCGGAACCGAGTGAACTCCCACCCCCCGTGGACCACTTCACCGGCCGGACCGCCGAGACCGAAGCGCTCCTGCGCCTGGTCCGGGCCGGCCACCGCGCCATCGCCGTGACCGGTGCGCCGGGCACCGGGAAGTCCGCGCTCGCCGTCCGCCTCGCCCATGAACTCGGGCCGCTGTTCCCCGACGGGCGGCTGTACGCCGAACTCGGCGGCGGTCACGGCGAACCGCCGCCGCCCGCCGCCGTGTTGTCCGGATTCCTCGCCGCCCTCGGCGCCCCCGGCGAGGAGCGGTCGGGCACGGTCGCCGACCTGACTGCCCGCTTTCGCGGCCGTACAGCGGGCCGGCGGATCCTGCTGCTCCTGGACGATGCGGCGGACGCCACGCAGGCCCGCGCCCTGCTGCCGGCGGGTGAGCACTGCCTGGCCCTCATCACCAGCCGCGACGCGCTCCGGAACCTGCCCGAGGCCGCGCCCGTCCCCCTCGGCCCGCTCACCGAAGCCGATGCGCTCGCCCTCCTCGCCGCCGTCGGCGGGGCCGCGGCCGGCTCCGCCGACACCGACCACGCGCGGACCGCCGTCCGTACCTGCGGGCTGCTGCCGCTCGCCGTCCGCGCCGCGGCGGGCGTGTCGCGCTCCCAGCCGGCCGGACGGCTGCCGGCCCTGGCGGCCCGCCTCACCGCCGAACGCGACCGTCTGCACCATCTGCGCATGGACCACCTCGCCGTCCGCGCCGCCTTCGAAACCGCCTACGCGGCATTCGGCGCGGCCGACCGGGCCCTGCTGCGCGCGCTCGGCGCCTGCCCGGCGGGCCGCGTCACCGTGCGGATCGCCGCCGCCGTCGCGGACCTCGACCCCGCCGAGGCACGGAGCGGCCTCCAGCGCCTCGCCGACGCCCAACTCGGCCGACCGGTCGGCCCCGAGGCGTACCGGCTGCACGACCTGGTCCGTATGCTCGCCGCGGAGCGCCTCGACCACGAAACGGCACCCGCCGACCGGCGGGCGGCATTCGCACGGATCCTGGCGGCCTGCACCGAGGACGCCGCCGCCCAGCGCAGCCGTGCTCAGGGCAGCCGTGCCCAGGGCAGCCGTGTCTGGGGCGCCGCAGAGCAGCTCGCCGTCCCCCGCCTCGTCCGCGCGGCCGTCCGTGAAGGACTGCCCGGCCACGCCCGTGCGCTCGCCGTCGCCGCCGACCCCTGGCTGGCCGGCCGGCCGGGGCAGGACCCACGCGCCGCCATGTGGACCGCCGTGCTCGAAGCGGCCCGCCGCTCAGGAGAGCAGGGCTGGGCGGAGCAGGCACTGCGCGGCCTCGGCTCCGCGTACGCGGAAGAAGGACGGCTCGACCAGGCCGTGGACCATCTGCGCATGGCGGCGGGCCTCGGCCCGCACGCCGCCGTGCGCACCGGGCAGGCCACCACCCGGCGGCTGCTGGGGGTGGTCCTGCACGACGCGGGCCGCTATGAGGAGGCCCTGCGGGAGCTGAACACCGCCGCGCAGGACTGCCGGGAGGCGGGTGACACCGAGGCCGAGGCGGAGGCCCTGCTCCGCCTCGGCGCGCTCCACCTGGACAGGCGCCGCCCCGACGAGGCCATCGACTGCCTGGAGCGGGCGCTGCCTCTGCTCGCCCGCCACCGCGGCGGCGACCCGGTGGCGCTCGCCGACACCCGGCGCCGACTCGGCACGGCCTACGCCCAGGCCGGTGGTCTCGTGCCCGGTGAGCGCCATCTGCGTGCCGCTCTCGCGCTCTACCGCCGGGAAGGCCAGTCGGCGGGGGAGGGCAGGGCGCTGAGCGAGCTGGGGCGCCTGGAAGAGCGGCGCGGCGCCCACGGCGCGGGAGTGGAACTGCACCGCGCGGCGCTGGCCGCCTTCGAACACGCCGGTCTCGGCGCCGGGGTCGCGTCGTCCGCCGAGGCGGTGGGCGACAGCCTGCTGCTGCAGGGGGACCCGTCGGGGGCCGGCGTGGAGTACCGCAGGGCCGCCGACGCCCACCGACTGCTGGGTGATCATGTCCGCGAGGCCGAGGTCCGGCGCAAGCTCGGGGTCTGAGCAGGGCGGATGCGTTCCGCTCACCCGCCGGCTCACCTCGCGGGCCGGGGTTCGTTTTCGGCCTGATGATGGCATGTTCCGCCAACTCCTCTCCACGGCCCTCTCACCCTGGGTAGCGTTCGCGTCACCTGTCGGCCGCGCGGTCAGTCCGTCCGTGCACCGGCATCCGACCGTATGCACTGATGAGGAGTGAGCGCAGCGATGGCCAACGTGGAGACTTCCCTGAAAGAGTCCATGACATCGATCGAGGGGGCGCTGGGGGTGGCGCTCGTGGACTACACCAGCGGGATGGCTCTGGGAACCCTGGGCGGCGGCAAGGACCTCGACCTGGCGGTGGCCGCGGCCGGCAACACGGACGTGATCCGTGCCAAGACCCGCACCATGGAGCACCTCGGACTCACCGACGACATCGACGACATCCTGATCACCCTCGGCACCCAGTACCACCTCATAAGGCTGCTGAAGGGCCGCGGAGGCAACGGCCTCTTCCTGTACCTGGTCCTCGACAAGGGCAACGCCAACCTCGCCATGGCCCGCCACCAGCTCAAGCGCATCGAAGCCGACCTCGAGCTGTAGCGCCCTGACGATCTTCTCGTCTCCGGCTGCCCACGAATTGAAGAAATCTGCAATTCGCGAGATCCCGATGGGCTGAACCCTCTGGGAGGGGGGCGCCCGGAGGCGGGAGGATCGGCCCGTAATCGTCGATTCACCAGGAGCGATCACATGCAGGTACCGCTGTACCAGGCCAAGGCGGAGTTCTTCCGCATGCTCGGGCACCCCGTCCGCATCAGGGTGCTGGAGCTTCTGCAGAACGGTCCGGTCCCAGTGCGCGACCTGCTCACGGCCATCGAGGTCGAACCGTCCAACCTCTCCCAGCAACTGGCCGTGCTGCGCCGCTCCGGCATCGTGGTGTCGATACGCGACGGCTCGACCGTCAGCTACGCCCTCGCCGGTGGCGACGTCGCGGAACTGCTGCGCGCGGCGCGCCGGATCCTCACCGAACTCCTCGTGGGCCAGAACGAACTCCTGGAGGAACTCCGCCAGGCCGACGTATGAGACGGGCCGGCCGGGGCGGCGGCCCACCGGACCCGCCCCGGTACCGCCCGGCCGGTGCGGGACAATGGCCCCATGACCCTGTTCCGCGACGACGGCATCGTGCTGCGCACCCAGAAGCTGGGCGAGGCGGACCGCATCATCACGATCCTCACCCGCGGGCACGGGCGGGTTCGCGCCGTCGCCCGCGGAGTGCGCCGCACCAAGTCGAAGTTCGGCGCCCGCCTCGAACCGTTCTCACACGTCGACGTGCAGTTCTTCGCCCGCGGCAGTGACCTGGTCGGCCGCGGCCTGCCGCTGTGCACCCAGTGCGAGACCATCGCCCCGTACGGCAGCGGCATCGTCACCGACTACGCCCGCTACACCTCGGGCACCGCCATGCTGGAGACCGCGGAACGCTTCACCGACCACGAGGGCGAGCCGTCCGTCCAGCAGTATCTGCTGCTGGTCGGCGGGCTGCGCACCCTCGCCCGCGGAGAGCACCCGCCGCACCTCGTCCTCGACGCGTTCCTGCTGCGCTCCCTTGCCGTCAACGGCTACGCTCCGTCGTTCTCCCACTGCGCGCGCTGCGGGATGCCCGGGCCGAACCGGTTCTTCTCCGCCGCCGGGGGCGGCGTCGTCTGCGGCGACTGCCGCGTCCCCGGCAGCGTCGTACCCTCCGCCGAGGCGATCGGCCTGCTCGGTGCGCTGCTGACCGGGGACTGGGACACCGCGGAGGCGTGCGAGGCGCGCCACGTCAGGGAAGGCAGCGCACTGGTGTCCGCCTATCTGCACTGGCACCTGGAACGCGGCCTGCGCTCGCTGCGGTACGTGGAGAAGCACTCCGGGAAGCACGCAGGCGGGCACCCCGACAAGCGCCCCGGCGCCTACCCCGACAGCATGCCGACAAGCATGCCCACGAACATGCCGACGAACATGCCGACAAGCACGCCGAGATGAAGTGAGTGTGACCCCCATGGCACGAAGCGGAATCCTGGGACGATCCCGCCGCGAGTACAAGGTCCCCGAGCCGCACCCGTCCGGGGCGCTCCCCCCGAGGCTCCCCGCCGACCTCGTGCCGAAGCACGTCGCCGTCGTCATGGACGGCAACGGGCGCTGGGCCAGGGAGCGCGGTCTGCCGCGCACCGAGGGCCACAAGGTCGGCGAGGGCGTCGTGCTCGACGTACTCAAGGGCTGTCTGGAGATGGGCGTCAGGAACCTCTCCCTGTACGCCTTCTCCACCGAGAACTGGAAGCGCTCCCCGGAGGAGGTGCGCTTCCTGATGAACTTCAACCGGGACGTCATCCGCCGCCGCCGCGACGAGATGGACGCACTCGGCATCCGTATCCGCTGGGTCGGCCGCATGCCCAAGATGTGGAAGTCCGTCGTCCAGGAACTCCAGGTCGCCCAGGAGCAGACCAGGGCCAACGACGCCATGACGCTCTACTTCTGCGTCAACTACGGCGGGCGCGCCGAGATCGCCGACGCCGCGAAGAAGATCGCCGAGGACGTGGCCGCCGGCCGACTCGACCCCTCCAAGGTCAGCGAGAAGACGCTGCAGAAGTACCTGTACTACCCCGACATGCCGGACGTCGACCTCTTCCTCCGGCCGAGCGGCGAGCAGCGCACCTCCAACTACCTCATCTGGCAGAGCAGTTACGCCGAGATGGTCTTCCAGGACGTGCTGTGGCCCGACTTCGACCGCCGCGACCTGTGGCGTGCGTGCCTGGAGTACGCCCAGCGCGACCGCCGCTTCGGGGGCGCCGTCCCCAATGAGGAACTCGCCCGCATCGAGAAGGAACTCGACAAGAGGTAGACCCCGCACACGCGCGGCGGGAAGACCGCACGGACACCGCCGCCCGCACCGGCACACCCCGCGACGAGCCCCGTGAACGAGCTTCATGAGGAGCCCCACGACAGGCACCGGACGGCGCAGGGCCCGTAGCGCCGACGATTCCTCAGAACCGCCGGCCGCTACGGGCCCCGGACACAGCGTCTCGCGCGCCCCCGCCACCGGGGCCGGGGCGCGCTACCTCAGGTCACCGGCCGAACGCTCAATTCTTCGCGCACTCCGCACAGGTACCGAAGATCTCCACCGTGTGGGCCACGTTCACATAGCCGTGCTGCGTCGCGATGGTCTCCGCCCACTGCTCCACCGCAGGGCCCTCGACCTCGACCGCCTTGCCGCACACCCGGCACACCAGATGGTGGTGGTGCTCACCCGACGCGCAACGCCGGTACACCGATTCGCCCTCGCTCGTGCGCAGCACATCGACCTCGCCGGCATCGGCGAGCGACTGCAGCGTCCGGTAGACCGTCGTCAGGCCGACCGAATCGCCGCGGTGCTTGAGCATGTCGTGCAGTTCCTGCGCACTGCGGAACTCGTCCACCTCGTCCAGCGCCGCCGCCACCGCGGCCCGCTGCCGGGTCGACCGGCCGCGCACGGGGGGTCCAGCCGTCGCCACAGGTACCTCCTTACGTTCCGCCGCTCCTCGTCGGCCATTCTGCCAGGCCCGCCCGCGGGCCAGGTCAGACCGCGGCATCACCCGCCGGGCGCCGGGTCGCCGGAACGTCCACATCGCACTCCGCGCCCGCGCTCCCCGCAGCAGCAGCGGGCACCTTCGACCGCCGCCGCGCCAGCGGCGCCGCCAGCGCCGTGAACAGCACGAACACCGCGATCGCCAGCAGCACGATCGTCGCACCCGGCGGCACGTCCCGGTAGTACGAGGTCACCGTGCCGGCCAGTGTCACCGCCACCCCGGTCGCCACCGACACCACGAACGTCACCGCGAACGAGCGGGTCACCTGCTGTGCCGCCGCCACCGGCACCACCATCAGCGCGCTCACCAGCAGCAGCCCGACGACCCGCATCGCGACCGTCACCGTCACCGCGGCGGTCACGGCCACCAGCAGATTCAGGGCCCGCACCGGCAGGCCTGTGACCCGGGCGAACTCCTCGTCCTGGCTGATCGCGAACAGCTGCCGCCGCAGCCCCACCGTCACCAGCAGGACAAATCCCGCCAGCAGGCAGATCGCGACGACGTCGTCGTCCGAGACGGTGGACAGCGAACCGAACAGGTACGACGTCAGATTGGCGTTGGAGCCCGTGGCGCTGAGGTTCATCAGCATCACACCGCCCGCCATACCGCCGTAGAAGAGCATGGCCAGCGCGATATCGCCACGGGTCCGCCCGTAGGCCCGGATCAGCTCCATCGCCACCGAACCGGCCACCGCGACCAGCGCCGCCATCCACACCGGGTTCGTGGCCAGGAGGAAGCCGAGGCCGACACCGGTCAACGCGACATGGCCGATGCCGTCGCCCATCAGCGCCTGCCGGCGCTGCACCAGATGAATGCCCACGGCCGGGGCCGTGACACCCACCAGCAACGCGGCCAGCAGCGCCCGCTGCATGAAGGGGTCCTGAAGGAATTCCATGATCAGGTCAGCAGTCCCGTGCGGAGCGGCTCGTCGGCCGCATGCGGATGTACGTGGTCGTGACCGGGCAGCGCATGCTGGCCCACGGCACGCGGGGGTGGTCCGTCATGGACGACGCAGCCGTCCCGCAGCACCACCGCCCGGTCGATCAGCGGCTCGAGCGGCCCCAGCTCATGGAGTACCAGCAGCACCGTCGCCCCCGCGGCGACCTGCTCCCGCAACGTCCCGGCGAGCACCTCCTGACTGGTGAGGTCCACACCCGCCATCGGCTCGTCCATGACGAGCAGTTCCGGCTCGGCGGCCAGCGCCCGGGCGATCAGCACCCGCTGGTGCTGCCCGCCCGAGAGCGCGCCCACCGGGTCCCCGGCCCGGTCGGCGAGCCCGACGATCCCGATCGCCCGCCTTACCGCCGCACGGTCGCGCTTCGACAGCAGCCCCAGCCTTGCGTGCGACAGCCGGCCGGACGCCACCACCTCGCGGACCGTCGCCGGCACCCCGCTCGTCGCCGTGGTGCGCTGCGGCACATAGCCCACCCGCGACCATGCGCGGAAACGGCGCAGTTCCGTACCGAACAAGGCCACCGAACCGGCCGTGAGCGGCACCTGGCCGATCAGCGAGCGCACCGCCGTCGACTTGCCCGAGCCGTTCGCGCCGAGCAGCGCCACCACCTCACCGCGCTCCACGGTGAGGTCGACCCCGCGCAGCACGGGACGTGAGCCCAGTGTCGCCCGGGCTCCGCGGACGGATATGACGGGATCTGCGGTCGGCTCCACGGGTTGCGCCTCCGATGCTCCTCGTGCCGATACGGCGGGGGTCGCTGCTGTCACTTGGCGCCGAGCGCCTTCTGCAGCGCGGCGAGGTTGGACTCCATCACCGCCAGGTAGTCGTCACCCCTGGACTTGTCCGTGATGCCCTCCAGCGGATCCAGGACGTCCGTCCGCAGGCCCGTGTCCGCGGCGAGTGCCTTCGCCGTGCGGTCACTGGCCAGCGTCTCGAAGAAGACGGTGGACACCTTCTCCTGCTCGGCGACCGACTGGAGCTCCTTGATCCGGGCCGGACTCGGCTCCGACTCCGGGCCGATACCGGCGATGCCGTGCTGGTCCAGGCCGTACCGCTCGGCCAGGTAGCCGAAGGCGGAGTGGGCGGTGATGAAGGTCCTGGTGGTGGTGTTCCGCAGGCCGTCGGCGAACTCGGTGTCCAGCGCCTTCAGCTTGCCGACCAGTGTCTCGGTGTTCTTCCGGTAGTCCGCGGCACGGTCCGGGTCCGCCTTCGCCAGCGAGTCCCCGACGCCCTGGGCGACCTCCGCGTACTTCACCGGGTCCAGCCATATGTGCGGGTCGCCACCTGCCTCGGCGCCGTGCTCCCCGCCCGCCTGGTCCTCGTCCGCATGCTCCTCGTCCTCGTGGCCGTGGTCGTGACCGACGTCGGTGCCGTGGTCCTCCAGTGTCGTCAGCGTCGCGGCATCGACGGTGTGCTCGACCCCGGACTGCGCGATCGCCTCGTCGACGGCGGGCTGCACGCCCTTCAGATAGAGGATGTAGTCGGCCTGGCGGAGCTGCGACGCCTGCCGGGGCTGCAACTCCAGGTCGTGCGGCTCGACCCCCGGCTGCGTCAGCGTCCTGACCTCGACGTGGTCGCCGCCGATCTGCTCGACCAGGTACTGCATCGGGTAGAACGACGCGACCACGTCCAGCTTGCCGCCGTCCTCGCCGCCACCCGCTGCCGAGGAGGTGCCCGAGCAGGCCGAGAGTGTGACAAGCCCCAGCACGGTCGATCCGGCGAGAGCGGCGGTGGATATACGGCGGCGTACGTTCATGACAGTCATTTTCAACAAATGTGGAAACGATTGTCAATTGAATCATCGATCGCGATCAGACGGTGACCGCCGGCCCCGCCTTCTCCTCGACGCGGCCCGTGCGCGCCCTCCCCGTGGCTGCGGCGGATCGTGAGCCACCCCGCCACCCCGCCACCCCGTCGCCCGCCACCTGCCGGCCGCGCCCGCATGCCCTTCCGCGCCCGCACCGCACCAGACCGGCACTGGACCGGACCGGCACTGGACCGGACCGGACGGGACCGGACGGGACCGGCATCGAACCGGACGGGACCGGACATGATCGGACGGGGCGGACACGGGCACCGCACCCCGGATCCAGCGGCGCGTCCCGGGCCCCTCCACTGCCCTGAACGGGGTGGCGAACCGATTTGATACAGGGGGTACGGGCGCCGGTAATCTGAGGCATTCGCACTTCGTCGTCGTAATGAAGAGAGCACCGTGGCCGCCGACAAAATCGACACGATCGTCAACCTGAGCAAGCGCCGTGGGTTCGTCTACCCCAGCAGCGAGATCTACGGTGGCCAGCGCGCCGCCTGGGACTACGGACCGCTGGGCACCGAGCTCAAGGAGAACATCAAGCGCCAGTGGTGGCGCTACATGGTCACCTCGCGCGAGGACGTCGTCGGTATCGACTCGTCGGTGATCCTGGCGACCGAGGTCTGGGAGGCCTCCGGCCACGTCGCCACCTTCACCGACCCGCTCACCGAGTGCACCTCCTGCCACAAGCGCTTCCGCGCCGACCACCTCGAAGAGGCCTACGAGGAGAAGCACGGCCGCAGCCCCGCCGGCGGCCTGGCCGACATCAACTGCCCGCACTGCGGTACCAAGGGCCAGTTCACCGAGCCCAAGCAGTTCTCCGGTCTCCTCTCCACCCACCTCGGCCCCACCCAGGACTCCGGCTCCGTCGCCTATCTGCGCCCCGAGACCGCCCAGGGCATCTTCACCAACTTCGCCCAGGTCCAGCAGACCTCCCGCCGCAAGCCGCCCTTCGGTATCGCCCAGCTCGGCAAGTCCTTCCGCAACGAGATCACCCCCGGCAACTTCATCTTCCGCACCCGCGAGTTCGAGCAGATGGAGATGGAGTTCTTCGTCAAGCCCGGCGAGGACGAGCAGTGGCACGAGTACTGGATGGAGCAGCGCTGGAACTGGTACACCGGCCTCGGACTCCGTGAGGAGAACATGCGCTGGTACGAGCACCCCAAGGAGAAGCTCTCCCACTACTCCAAGCGCACCGCCGACATCGAGTACCGCTTCCACTTCGGCGGCAGCGAGTGGGGCGAGCTCGAAGGCGTCGCCAACCGCACGGACTACGACCTCGGCGCCCACTCCAAGGCCTCCGGCACCGATCTGTCGTACTTCGACCAGGAAGCCGGCGAGCGCTGGACGCCGTACGTCATCGAGCCCGCCGCCGGCGTCGGCCGCACCATGCTCGCCTTCCTCCTCGACGGCTACAACGAGGACGAGGCGCCCAACGCCAAGGGCGTCATGGAGAAGCGCACCGTCCTGCGCCTCGACCACCGCCTCGCCCCGGTGAAGGTCGCGGTCCTGCCGCTGTCCCGCAACCCCCAGCTCTCCCCGAAGGCCAAGGGCCTCGCCGCCGACCTCCGGCAGAACTGGAACATCGAGTTCGACGACGCCGGCGCCATCGGCCGCCGCTACCGCCGCCAGGACGAGATCGGCACCCCGTACTGCGTCACCGTCGACTTCGACACCCTCGACGACAACGCCGTCACCGTCCGCGAGCGCGACACCATGAAGCAGGAGCGCGTCTCGCTGGACCAGATCCAGGGCTATCTCGCCACCCGCCTCCTCGGCTGCTGACGTCCACCGTCGCGACGGCGGGGGCCCCCGGTTCCGGACCCGGAACCGGGGGCTTCGCGCACACGGGCCCCATGGCGCCGACCACCGCAGGCGGGCCCCATGGCGCCGACCACCGGTAGGCGGGCCGGCCCGGTGCCGACCGCCCGGCACCGCCCGGCACCGGCCGGCTGGGGCTGGCGGCCGGTGCCGGCGCGGACATGACCCCGGGCCGGGCTGGAAAACCAGGTGTTCGATCAAGCCGGACTCGGTACCGTCGTCGCATGTCCTCCTTCGTGCTGATCTACGAGTGAGAGTGCGGCGGGCGCGTCCCGTCCCCACCAGCTGAACCTCAGACCACTTTCCACACGAGGGGAGAACCCCGTGGCCAAGAGCCGCAACAACCTTCTCGGCGTCGGCGGGCAGCGCGGGAGGCTGTCCCGAGCCGACCGGCGGGACGACGGCCCGGCGGGCCGGGCAGACCGCCGGGCGGCCGCCGAGCAGAAGCAGGAACTCCTGCGCAGGATGCGTGAGCGCGCTCGGCCCGCCGGCGACGCCCGCGGCGAGGCGTCCCGGACCGAGGACAGCGCACAGGACTGACACCTGCACGCCGCGGGTGCCCGGTTCACGCCGCAGGTGCCCGGACCACCCGGTGGTCCGGGCACCTGCGGCTTCGCGGATGCGGTCGCGGAATCCGGAGCCATGATGGAAGGGGCGTACCTACCGGAGGTGTGTGACATGGCGGAGCTGGACCGCGGAGTGCCGCCCGAGCGGCTGGAGGACGGGCTGCTGCTGAGGGAGCTGGAGGCCATCCACCGCACGCGCCACGAGACCCTGCTGTACGGCTCCGACGATGCCCTGGAGACCCACACCTCCCGGATGGGCGCTCTTGAGGCCGAGTACCTCCGCCGCCATCCCCGGCGGGCCACGTCGAAGGGCCGGACCCGGGAGGGCGCAAGGGCCCGGACGTGCGGTGACGCCTGAGGCGGGCTCCGCGGCAGCGGTGTCCGTCCCGGCCTCGCCCCTGACGCTGGTGCACGCCGGCCGGCCGCCGTGCGGCGCGCGCCCCGGATCCGCCGCCGGCGGTCGCACCCCTCACTTGCCCATGCGCCCCGGCGGCCCCGCGCCGGCACCCCGTCCGGTGGCCATGGATGGTGTGTCCCACCGTGCGCGACAATGGCGCAATGACCACGCTCGCCCCGTCCCCGACGCTGTCCATCGGCCCGCATGCCGTGCGGCCCCCGGTGGTGCTCGCACCCATGGCCGGCATCACCAATGCGCCGTTCCGTACCCTCTGCCGCGAGTTCAGCGGGGGCAAGGGGCTGTTCGTCAGCGAGATGATCACGACCAGGGCGCTGGTCGAGCGCAACGAGAAGACGATGCAGCTCATCCACTTCGACGCGTCGGAGCGGCCGCGTTCGATCCAGTTGTACGGGGTGGACCCGGTCACGGTCGGCAAGGCCGTCCGCATGATCGTGGACGAGGACCTGGCCGATCACATCGATCTGAACTTCGGCTGCCCGGTGCCCAAGGTGACGCGCAAGGGCGGCGGCTCGGCGCTTCCGTACAAGCGGAACCTGCTGCGGGCGATCCTCCGCGAGGCGGTCGGGAACGCCGGGGGCCTGCCGGTCACCATGAAGATGCGCAAGGGTATCGACGACGGTCACACCACCTATCTCGACGCGGGGCGGATCGCGGTCGAGGAGGGTGCCACGGCCATCGCGCTGCACGGGCGCACGGCGGCTCAGCACTACGGCGGCACGGCGGACTGGGGCGCGATCGCCCGGCTGAAGGAGCATGTGCCGGAGATCCCGGTGCTGGGCAACGGCGACATCTGGTCGGCGGACGACGCGCTGCGGATGATGCGGGAGACGGGTTGCGACGGGGTGGTCGTGGGGCGCGGCTGTCTGGGCCGGCCGTGGCTGTTCGGCGATCTGGTCGGCGCCTTCGAGGGGTCGGCGGCGCGTGCGCGGCCGTCGCTGCGGGAGGTCGCGGAGGTGATGGTGCGCCATGCGCGGTTGCTGGGGGAGTGGATCGGGGACGAGTCCCGTGGCGTGATCGACTTCCGTAAGCATGTGGCGTGGTACCTGAAGGGGTTCGCGGTCGGGTCGCAGATGCGCAGGGAGCTGGCGGTCACCTCGTCGCTGGAGGAGCTGACCGCTGGGTTGGGCATGCTGGACCTGGAGCAGCCGTGGCCGTCGGGGGCGGACGGCCCGCGCGGGCGTACGTCGGGGAACGGCCGGGTGGTGCTCCCGGACGGCTGGCTGAGGGATCCGTACGACTGCGCGGGTGTGGGCGAGGACGCCGAGCTGGACACGTCCGGGGGCTGACCGGGAGGCGCTCGGCGAGGCCCGGCAGGGTCCGGGTGCGAGCGGGTCCGGATGAGGGGATCCGGTCGTCCCGGCGGCGTGATTCTCACCACCCCTGATAGAGGTTACGCTCAAATGAGCACTCCTGGGGTTGCTGTGACTTCGGAAGGGGTGGCACGCAGTGCCACCCCTTCCGTATTCAAGAGGTTAACTCAAATGCCTTGAACGCTGCTCATTTGAGCGGAGATGTTCCGCTTCGGGTCAAGGGCTCTTCGAGGGGTGAAGGTGCGTCGAGTCACCGCTGCACGGTCAGAGACCTGGGATCTGCTGGCGGACGGGTGGTTACGGCCGAATGACGGACAAGTGGACGTACCCACGTTCCTTCGATCTGGGTATGTTCCTCGCCGTCAGGGCAGCCACCGAGTCCTCGAGGAGTCGAGACCCGTGTCGGAAATCAGAGATCAGAAGTTCGTCTACGACTTCACCGAGGGCAACAAGGAGCTCAAGGACCTCCTCGGTGGCAAGGGCGCGAACCTCGCCGAGATGACCAACCTCGGTCTGCCCGTCCCTCCGGGCTTCACCATCACCACCGAGGCCTGCAAGGTCTACCTCGACAGCGGCGAGGAGCCCGCGGCACTGCGTGACGAGGTGAGTGCGCACCTCGATGCGCTGGAGCAGCGCATGGGCAAGAAGCTCGGCCAGGCCGACGACCCGCTGCTGGTGTCCGTGCGCTCCGGCGCCAAGTTCTCCATGCCGGGCATGATGGACACCGTCCTGAACATCGGCCTGTCCGACGCGTCGGTGGAGGGCCTCGCCCGGCAGGCCGGCGACGAGCGGTTCGCGTGGGACTCCTACCGCCGGCTCATCCAGATGTTCGGCAAGACGGTCCTCGGCGTCGACGGCGAGCTGTTCGAGGACGCCCTGGAGGCGGCCAAGGAGGCCAAGAAGGTCACGGTCGACACCGACCTGGACGCCGCCGACCTGAGGAAGCTGGTCAAGCAGTTCAAGAAGACCGTCACGTCGGAGACCGGCCGCGACTTCCCGCAGGACCCGCGCGAGCAGATGGACCTGGCCGTCAAGGCCGTCTTCGACTCCTGGAACGGGGACCGGGCGAAGCTCTACCGCCGCCAGGAGCGCATCCCGCACGACCTCGGCACCGCGGTCAACATCTGCTCCATGGTCTTCGGCAACCTCGGCCCGGACTCCGGCACCGGCGTCGCCTTCACCCGCGACCCCGCCTCGGGCCACCAGGGCGTCTACGGGGACTACCTGCAGAACGCGCAGGGCGAGGACGTCGTGGCCGGCATCCGCAACACCGTGCCGCTCGCGGACCTGGAGTCGATCGACAACAAGTCCTACGACCAGCTGATGCAGATCATGGAGCGGCTCGAGACGCACTACAAGGACCTCTGCGACATCGAGTTCACCATCGAGCGCGGCCGGCTGTGGATGCTGCAGACCCGGGTCGGCAAGCGCACCGCGGGCGCCGCCTTCCGGATCGCCACCCAGCTGGTGGACCAGGGGCTCATCGACGAGGCCGAGGCCCTGCAGCGGGTCACCGGCGCCCAGCTGGCGCAGCTGATGTTCCCGCGCTTCGACGAGACGGCCCGGGTCGAGAGGCTCGGCCGGGGCATCGCCGCCTCCCCGGGCGCTGCGGTCGGCAAGGCCGTCTTCGACTCCTACACGGCGGTCAAGTGGTCGCGCTCCGGGGAGAGGGTCATCCTGATCCGCCGCGAGACCAACCCGGACGACCTCGACGGCATGATCGCGGCCGAGGGCATCCTGACCTCCCGCGGCGGGAAGACCTCGCACGCCGCCGTCGTCGCCCGGGGCATGGGCAAGACATGCGTCTGCGGCGCCGAGGAGCTGGAGGTCGACACCAAGCGCCGCCGGATGACGGTGAGCGGCACGGTGGTGGAGGAGGGCGACGTCGTGTCCATCGACGGCTCCACCGGCAAGGTGTACCTCGGCGAGGTCCCGGTCGTGCCGTCCCCGGTGGTGGAGTACTTCGAGGGCCGGATGCACGCGGGTGCCGACGACGCCGACGAACTGGTCCGGGCCGTGCACCGGATCATGGCCTACGCGGACCGGATGCGCCGGCTGCGGGTGCGGGCCAACGCCGACAACGCCGAGGACGCGCTGCGCGCCCGCCGCTTCGGTGCGCAGGGCATCGGGCTGTGCCGTACGGAGCACATGTTCCTCGGTGAGCGCCGCGGGATGGTGGAGAAGCTGATCCTGGCCGACACCGACGCCGAGCGGGAGGAGGCGCTGAAGGCGCTGCTGCCGCTGCAGAAGAGGGACTTCGTCGAGCTGTTCGAGGCGATGGACGGGCTGCCGGTGACGGTGCGGCTGCTGGATCCGCCGCTGCACGAGTTCCTGCCGGACATCACCGAGCTCTCGGTGCGCGTGGCGCTCGCCGAGGCCCGCAAGGACGCCAACGAGAACGACCTGCGCCTGCTGCAGGCCGTGCACCGGCTGCACGAGCAGAACCCCATGCTGGGCCTGCGCGGAGTCCGTCTCGGCCTGGTGATCCCGGGGCTGTTCACGATGCAGGTGCGGGCCATCGCGGAGGCCGCGGCGGAGCGCCGCGACGGCAAGGGCGACCCGCGTGCCGAGATCATGATCCCGCTCGTGGGCACCGTGCAGGAGCTGGAGATCGTACGGGAGGAGGCCGAGCAGGTCATCGCCGAGGTCGAGGCGGCCACGGGCGTGGAACTGAGACTGGCGCTCGGCACGATGATCGAACTGCCTCGCGCGGCACTGACGGCCGGTCAGATCGCGGAGGCCGCGGAGTTCTTCTCCTTCGGTACGAACGACCTCACCCAGACCGTCTGGGGCTTCAGCCGGGACGATGTGGAGGCCTCGTTCTTCACGGCGTACCTGGAGAAGGGCATCTTCGGTGTCAGCCCGTTCGAGACGATCGACAAGGACGGTGTCGGCTCGCTGGTGCGCAACGCGGTGGCGGCAGGGCGGGCCACCCGCCCGGACCTGAAGCTCGGTGTGTGCGGCGAGCACGGCGGCGACCCGGAGTCGGTGCACTTCTTCCACGAGGCCGGACTGGACTACGTCTCCTGCTCGCCCTTCCGGATCCCCGTGGCACGGCTGGAGGCGGGCCGTGCGGCGGCCCGGCCCTCCGGCAGCGACAGCCGCTGATCCATCCGGCCGCACCCGCGGCCGGCCCCGGCCCCGGGGCCGTCGGTGGTCCCCGACCCTCACCGACCGGCCGGCGGTCCCGGTGCACCACGAGACGGGCGGGACGGGCACCTTGTGCGGAGGTGCCCGTCCCGCCCGTCTCCTTTGGCGGTGCCGCCCGCCGGCGCGCCGCCGAAGGAGACGGGCCGGGCGGAGGCATAGGTGATTCGCGCCATTCGTTGAGCAAAGAACAGGCGGAGCGCGGCCGACGGATCCCCACCCGCCGGCCGCGCTCCATTCCCGATGTCGGACACGGAGCCGCAACCTCCGCCGACCGCCGCCAGGCGTGGAAAGCCCCCCACGGTCTTTGCCTCGCCCCTCGGTACCCGAAGGTTTCGTGCCCGACGTCGTACAGCTTTTCGGTTCGCTGCCCTGTTACGCGATGCGTTTCAACTGTGGCTGAAACACCGTGGTAACGTCCTGTGATTGCATGCATACTCAGTGACGGGGGCGATTGCGGATGCAACAGTGGGGGTTCCGTGCTGCGAATCCACTTCACCGGTGACGACCTCGCCAGGGTGCGGATGGCGGCCAGACCGGATGTTCTGTGGGAAACGATTCTGAGTTTCCACCGCCTGAGGGACCGGCGCGGCGCCACCGTCTTCGGCGAATGGCGGACGGAGACCCGGGCCCGGCTGAACGGCGAAACCCGGCTCCTCTCGGCGCTCGTCCCGCAGCGCGGCTATTTCCCGGACTTCCTCACTCCGCCCGAGGCGCTGGAGGGACTGGAGGAGGGACTTCAGGCGGTGCGGGCGACGCCGGGGCCCAGACTCGCGGCGGAGCTGGCGCTCCTCGCGGCGGAGCGGCCGCACGCCGTACCCGCGGGCCGGCTCTCCGGCCTCGCCGAAGGCGCCGACGGGCCGATGGACCGGCTCGTCGGGGTGCTCCGCAGCTACCACCGCTCCGCGGTCGAGCCGTACTGGGCGCACATCCAGGCGGCGGTGGAGGCCGATCGGGCCGTGCGGGGCCGGGCCCTGCTCGACGGGGGCGCGGACGAGCTGCTGGCCTCGCTGCCGCCGATGCTGCGCTGGCGCGGGCCGGTGCTGGAGGCCGACTACCCGGTGGAGCGCGAGCTGCGGCTCCGCGGGCGCGGGCTGCTGCTGCAGCCGTCGTACTTCTGCCGCGGCACGCCCGTGGTCCGCCGGGACCCCGAGCTGCCGCCGGTGCTGGTCTACCCCGTGACGCACACCGGGTCGCCGATGACCTGGGAGGGGGGCGGGATGTCGCTGGGAAGGCTCATGGGGCACACCCGCTCGGCGGTGCTCCGGTCCATCGGCAGCGGCTGCACCACGAGCGAACTCGCCCGCCGGGCGGGGGTGTCGCTCGCCTCCGCCAGCCAGCACGCCTGCGTCCTGCGGGAGGCCGGGCTCGTGGTCACGCTGCGGAACGGGAACGCCGTGCTGCACACGATGACACCGCTGGGCACGGCCCTGCTGAGAGGCCGCGCCCAGCGCGATCCGGAGCCGCCGGGAGCGCTTGCGACCGGACCGCTTGCGACCGGACTCACGTCCGCAGCGGTGCCGTCGCCTCGCAGGTGATGCCGCCGGCCGGGCCGCTGCCGGCGCCCCGCCGGCCGCAGGCGCGCGGCCGCCGCCCGTCCGGCGCGAGGGGCGGGGCCGGTGGCCCTCGGGGCCGATCGCGTCCCGGCCGGATGCCGCCGTACCGCGGGGCCCGCCCGCCGTCCCCGTCAGACCCGGCGCACCGCGTATACGGGCACCGAGACCCCGTCGTCGTCCAGGCAGCGGCCCGTGGCCAGGTCGAACCGCTGCTTCAGCAGCGGGGAGGCGACGAAGGGCCGCCCGTCGGCGGAGCCCAGCAGGCCCCGGGACAGGACCTGCGCGCCGGTGAACGGGTCGCGGTTGCCGATCGCGTACGCGGTCCCGGCACGGTCCAGGAAGACCGCGGCCTGCCGGCCGCCGGGGAGCAGGGCCGCCATGCCGCGGCCCGGGGTGAGCCGGGCGATCTCGCAGACGGGCAGCCAGCTGCCGGACAGTTCGATCTGGAGCGTGAGGGGGGGTGCGTCCTGGACCGTCATCGGGCGGGTGTCCCTTCCGGTGTGAGTACGGTGAGGTCGGGCTTGATCTGCTCCCGCTCGGGGACGAACCTCACGGAGGGGTCCGGTGCCCCCGGGGCGTTGACGAACGACACGAAGCGGCGCAGCCGGTCCGGGTCGTCGAGGGTCTCGGCCCATTCGTCGCGGTAGCCGGCCACATGGCGGGCCATCATCGCCTCCAGTTCGCCGCAGAGCCCGAGCCGGTCGTGCACCACGACGTCCCGCAGGTGGCCGAGTCCGCCCTCCAGGCGCTCCAGCCAGACCGAGGTGCGCTCCAGGCGGTCCGCGGTGCGGATGTAGAACATCAGGAACCGGTCGATGAGCCGGACGAGTTCGGCGTCGGACAGGTCCTGGGCGAGCAGGTCCGCGTGGCGCGGGGTGGCCCCGCCGTTGCCGCCCACGTACAGGTTCCAGCCGTGGGCGGTGGCGATCACGCCGAAGTCCTTGGACTGGGCCTCCGCGCACTCGCGGGCGCAGCCGGAGACCGCCGACTTCAGTTTGTGGGGGGCGCGCAGGCCGCGGTAGCGCAGTTCGAGGTCGATCGCCATGCGGACGCTGTCCTGCACCCCGTATCGGCACCAGGTCTGCCCCACGCACGACTTGACCGTGCGCAGCGACTTGCCGTAGGCGTGGCCCGACTCGAAGCCGGCGTCGACCAGCCGCGTCCAGATGGCGGGCAGCTGGTCCACGCGGGCGCCGAACATGTCGATCCGCTGACCGCCGGTGATCTTCGTGTAGAGGCCGAAGTCGCGGGCCACCTCGCCGATCACGATGAGTTTCCCGGGGGTGATCTCGCCGCCGGGGATGCGCGGCACGATCGAGTAGGAGCCGTTGCGCTGGAGGTTGGCGAGGAAGTGGTCGTTGGTGTCCTGCAGGGCGCCCTGCTCGCCGTCGAGGATATAGCCGCCGCCGAGGCCGGCCAGGATGGAGCCGACGGCGGGCTTGCAGATCTCGCAGCCGTCGCCGCCGCGGGCCTCCTCGCGCCCGTGGGAGTCGAGCAGTTCGGCGTATGTGGCGAGGCCGAGGGTGCGGGCGATCTCGTACAGCTCGCTGCGGGTGTAGGAGAAGCAGCCGCACAGGCCCTGGTCGGCGGCCCCCGGCAGCAGCCGGCCGATGACCTGGACGCAGCTTCCGCAGCCCGTGCCCGCCCTGGTGCACTTCTTCACCTCGGGCAGGGTGGTGTGGGCGCGGATCTGAGCCTTGGTGACGTTGTGGCAGGAGCAGACCACGGCCTCGTCGGGCAGCGCGGACGGGCCGAGGGCCGCGGGCGCCCCGGTGCCTGCGGGCAGCACCAGCTGCTCGGGCGGTACGGGGGGTACGGAGCCGGTGAGGGGGCGGAGCATGCCGTAGGACGCGGCGTCGCCGACGAGGACGCCGCCGAGCAGCGCGCCGTCCGCCGCGACCACCAGCTTCTTGTAGACCCCGGAGCGGGAGTCGGAGTAGACCACGTCGAGGCAGCCGTCGGCCGTGCCGTGCGCGTCCCCGAAGGAGGCCACGTCCACGCCGAGGAGCTTCAGCTTGGTGGAGGTGTCGGCGCCGGTGAAGACGCTGCCGGAAGCCTCGCCGGCGAGGACGTCCGCGACGGTCTTGGCCATCTCGTAGCCGGGTGCGACGAGCCCGTAGACCCGCCCGTCCGCGGCGAGGGCGCACTCGCCGATCGCGTACACGTCGGGGTCGGAGGTGCGGCAGTGCGCGTCGACGGCGATGCCGCCGCGCTCGCCGACGGCGAGGCCGGTGTCGCGGGCCAGCCGGTCGCGGGGGCGCACGCCGGCGGAGAAGACCACCAGGTCGGCGGCGAGCGACGAGCCGTCGGAGAGGTGCATGCCGGTGACGGCGGGGCCGTCGGCGACGATCTCCCGGGTGCCGGTGCCGGTGTGGACGGTCAGGCCCATGTCTTCGATGGTGCGCAGCAGCGCGGCACCGCCGCCGTCGTCGACCTGCACCGGCATCAGCCGGGGCGCGAACTCCACGATGTGGGTGTCCAGGCCCAGGCCCTTGAGCGCGCCGGCCGCCTCCAGCCCGAGGAGTCCGCCGCCGACGACCACCCCGGTGCGGGAGGTCTTGGCGTACTCCTCGATCGCGAGGAGGTCCTCGATGGTGCGGTAGACGAAGCAGCCCTCGGCGTCGCGGCCCGGGACGGGCGGCACGAACGGGTGGGAGCCGGTGGCCAGGACGAGCGAGTCGTAGGGAAAGGTCCGCCCGCTGCGGGAGGTGACCGTGCGGGCGGCGCGGTCGATGTGCTCCGCCGGGTCGTCCAGATGGAGTTCGATGCCGTGCCGGGCCAGGAACCCGTCCTCGACGAGGGACAGCTCGTCGGGCGTCCGGCCGGAGAAGTACGAGGTGAGCCGGACCCGGTCGTAGGCGGGGCGGGGCTCCTCGCACAGCACGACGACCCGGGCGCGACCGGTGACCCCCCGCTCGGCGAGGGCCTCCAGGAAGTGCTGGCCGACCATCCCGTGGCCGACGAGCACGATCGTGGGGGTGGTCATCTCAGAGTCCTCCATCGGTGGTGAGCAGGTGGAGCAGGGGTGCGTCCGGGAGCGGCTCGCCGCCCTCCCAGGCCCGGGCGAGCGCGCCGACGGAGGCGAGGTCGCCGAGGAGTACGCCGCCGACGAGCCGGTCGCCGCGGACGACGACCTTCCGGTAGGCGCCGCGGGTGGCGTCGGCGAGGCGGACGACGTCGTCCCCGGGCCGCGGCGAGGGCTCCCCGAACGCGGCGATGTCGAAGGCGCCGGCGGATCCGAGGGTGAGCCGGGTGAGGGACCGGGTGCCGGTGTAGCGCCGGCCCCCCGGTCCCGTGTCCGGTACGGGTCCGGCCGCCAGGACCGAGGCGAGCACGTCGGCCTGCTCCAGGGCGGGGGCCGCCAGCCCGTAGACGGTGCCGGCGTGTTCGGCGCAGTCGCCGACGGCGTGGACGCGCGGGTCGGACGTGGTCAGGGTGTCGTCGACGACGACACCCCGGCGGACCGCGAGGCCGGCGTCCGCCGCGAGGCCGGCGCGGGGCCGGACGCCGCAGGCGAGGACGACGTGGTCGGCGTCGAGGACGAAGCCGTCGGCGAGTTCGACGCCGGTGACGGCACCGCCGCGGTGGCGCAGCCCCCGGGCGTGGCACTCGGTGTGGACCTCCGCGCCGAGCCCCTCCAGATGGCGGCGCACCAGGCCGCCGCCCTCCGGGTCGAGATGGCGGTCCATCAGGGTGGGTCCCTGGTGGGCGACGACCACGTCCGTACCGCGTTCCGCCAGCGCCCGCGCGGCCGAGACGCCGAGCAGCCCGCCGCCGACGACGACCGACCGGCTGCCGGGCCGGGCCGCGGCCGCCAGCGCCTGGCAGTCGTCGAGGGTGCGGAAGGGGTGCACGCCGCCGGGCAGCCCGCCGTCGAGCCCCCGCAGCGGCGGCAGCACCGGGTTCGAGCCGGTCGCCAGCACCAGGTGGTCGTACCCCGCGACCGTGCCGTCCGCGCAGTGCACGGTCCGCGCCCGGCGGTCGATCCGCACCGCCCGCACCCCGTGCCGCACCGCCGCCGCGTCCCCCGGGACCGGGGGCAGCGCGATCACCTCGGGGCCGTACCGGCCTGCCAGGACATCGGCCAGCAGCACCCTGTTGTAGGGGGCGTGCGGCTCCTCGCCGAGCAGCGTGACGTCGTACGCCGGCGCGAGCTGCCGCGCCAGCCGCGCTCCCGCCATCCCGGCGCCGACCACCACGATCCTCGCATCCATGGATGCAGACTGAGGGGTGGGTGTTACCCGTCGGCATCCCGGTTGTTTCCCGCGCGGAACACTGCCCTCAGCCCCCGCCCGCCCGGGGTGTGAGGGGCCCGGCCGGCGGCCGCGGCCCGGGGAACCTCAGAGGCAGCTCAAGACTCACGGGTTCGATGGACGGTGCATGCATCGTCTCCGTAGGGTCACCCCATGCCTGACATATCGCTGACCACCCTCGTCCTCCTGTGTGTCGCCGCGCTGGCGGCCGGCTGGATCGACGCGGTGGTCGGCGGCGGCGGGCTGCTGCTCCTCCCGGCGCTGCTGCTCGGCATGCCGCAGGTGCCCGCCGCGCAGATCCTCGGCACCAACAAGGCGGTCGCCATCGTCGGCACCACCGGCGCTGCGGCCACCTACGTCCGCAAGGCCCCGGTGCAGGTGGGAACGGCGCTGCGCATCGGACTGACCGCGCTCGCCGGCTCCATGGGCGGGGCGTTCTTCGCGGCGGGCATCGGCAGCGACGTGCTCCGGCCGGTGATCATGGTGGTGCTGCTGGGCGTCGCGGCGTTCGTCCTGCTGCGCCCGTCCTTCGGCACCCATGGGGACCGGGGGCCGGTCACCCGCGCCCGGATCGCCACCGCGGTCGTCCTCGTCGGCGGCGGGATCGGCTTCTACGACGGCCTGTTCGGGCCCGGTACCGGCACCTTCCTGGTGCTCGCCCTGACCGCCGTACTCCATCTGGACCTGGTCACCGCCTCCGCCACCGCCAAAATCGTCAACGTGTGCACCAACGCGGGCGCCCTCGCGATGTTCGCCTACCAGGGGACGGTGCTGTGGCGACTGGCCGCGCTGATGGCGGTGTTCAACCTGGCGGGCGGCATGTTCGGGGCGTGGACGGCTCTGCGCAGGGGTGCGGAGTTCGTCCGCGGCGTGCTGCTCGTGGTCGTGTTCTCGCTGGTCGCGAAGCTGGCGTTCGACCAGTGGTCGGGCTGAGGCCGGGCCCTGGCCGCGTTGAGGCCGGGCTCTGGCCGGGCTGAGGCCGGGTCCTGGTCGCGCCGGGAGCTCGCGGGGAGCGCGGTCCGGCGGCCGCACGCGGGTTCGGGGCCACGACGAAGCCGACGGGGGCGACTCCGCCGGCCCGGGAAGGGGGAAGCTCCCCGCCCCCGTCAGCTGGACGAAGCGTGACGGGGGCGGGGACGGCGGTCCGAGGGACGGTGGAGGCCGAGCGCGAACGCTCTCCGTCAGCCCTGCGCGCCGCTCGCCCGACGGCGCAGGAGCCAGGTCCCGCCGACGGCGGCCGCGGCCGGGACGGCCGCCCCCGCCGCGATCTGGGTGACGCCGGGGCCGGCGCTGCCGCCGGCTCCCGTCGTCACATGGCCGCTCGGTTCATACCCGTGGGCCCGCACCACGAGATCCCCGGGGGCCTTCTTGCCGTTGTCGCGGAGCGCGGAGACCGGGTACGTCCCCGGCCGGGTGTCCCCGGATGCGGTGAACCCGCCGACCGCGGAGCCCGCCGCACCCTCGCCGGCGCCCGGTGCCGGATCGAACCCGCCCATGTCGAGCGCCCCGGCGTCGCCCGCACCGTGACCGTGCCTGCCGCACGCGCTGGTATGCGCGGTCACCGAGGCGCCGGCGGTGCTTCCGGCGGGGGCGGGGTCCGCCGCCCAGGCCCCGGGCGCCGCCGCCGCACCGGCGCAGGCGGCCACCGGTGCGGGTCCGGCCGGCACGCGGGCGGTGGTGCGCATGACGTCCTCCGGGGTGTTGGCGATGCCGCCGGACCGTGGTGCCGGAGGCCGTTCCTACACCTCAAGAGGTAAGGCGCAGTCAGCCCGCCACGCCTGCTGATGGGCGATCAGATTCGCCCGCACCGTACGGCGTGTCGTATTGATCCGGGGTTGTCGCCGCAGGTCACGGCGGTGCGATTGCGCCATTGGCCGGGCGGAGTGAATGACCGCGCCGAACGAGTGAGAGGGCGGGCGGCCCGCTGCGGACGCCCCGCGGGGCCCGTTCGGGCCCTGTCCCCGCCGGCCGCCGCAGCCGCCTCGGCCGGTCGCCGCACCAGCTCTTCGCCCCCCTGCGGACTCCTCCCGCGGACTCCTCCCGCGGACTCCGTCGTGCCGGTCCGGTGAACCGGTGCGACGTCCTGCGCCGTCATCAGTGCCGCCGCCGGATCCGCACCGGTGCCGGCGAGCGGTGCTCAGTCCTCGATCAGACGGCGGGGGCCGGGTCCGTGCGCGGCCAGCTCGTCGGCGGGGTTGGACAGCGCGCACCGGTCCAGCGACAGGCAGCCGCAGCCGATGCACTCGGTGAGGTTGTCCCGGAGCCGCTGGAGCGTCCGGATCCGCCCGTCCAGGTCCTCGCGCCAGCACTCGGAGATCCGGGCCCAGTCCTCCCGGGTGGGCGTGCGGTCGTCCGGCAGCAGCCCCAGCACCTCGCGGATGGTGGCCAGCGGGATGCCGAGCCGCTGCGAGGTCCGGATGAACGCGACCCGGCGCAGCGTGTCCCTGCTGTAGCGGCGCTGGTTGCCGGAGGTGCGGCGACTGGTGATCAGCCCTTCGCGTTCGTAGAAGCGCAGTGCCGAGGGGGCGACCCCGCTGCGCTCCGCAAGCTGACCGACCGTGGCTTCCTTGGTGTTCCAGGCGAGATGCGACATGCCCCCAGCCTAGTGCTTGACTTCAACAATGATTTAAGTATCACGCTGATCCGTATGAACCAGACCGCGCAGGCATCCGCCGCCCCGTCCGTATCCGCCGCTCCGTCCGCCGCGGGGGACCCGTCCGTCCCGGGGGACCCGTCCGCAGAAGGGTCCGCGCCCGCCCCCAGCGACGGGTACGCCCCCGGACCCACCGCCAGGACCGCCTTCAGTACTGCTGCCAAGACCGCTGCCGGGGCCAAGACCGCTGCCGGGAGCGGGGCAGCCGACCCGCTGAGGCTGGCCCTGATCGTGGGCAGCAACCGGGAGGGCCGCTTCGCGCCGGTCGTGGCCGGCTGGTTCCTCGACCGGGCCGGTGCGCGCGACGACTTCTCGGTCGATGTCGTCGACCTCGCCGATGTGGAGCTCCCCACCGTGCTCTCCGGCCGCCCGGGCGCCGCCGTACACGCCGAACTCGCCAAGGTCTCGCCCCGCCTCGGGGACGCCGACGCCTTCGTCGTCCTCACCCCCGAGTACAACCACTCCTTCCCCGCCGCGCTGAAGAACCTCATCGACTGGCACTTCACCGAGTGGCAGGCCAAGCCCGTCGGCTTCCTCTCCTACGGCGGCGTCTCCGGCGGGCTGCGCGCCGTGGAGCAACTGCGCCAGGTCTTCGCCGAGATGCACGCCGTCACCGTCCGGGACACCGTCTCCTTCGCCAACGCCTGGCGGCAGTTCGACGACGAGGGGCGGCACCGGGATCCGGCGGCGCCGGAGGCCGCCGTCACCTCGATGCTCGACCAGCTCGCCTGGTGGGGCGCGGCGCTGCGGGAGGCCAAGTCCCACCGGCAGTACGGGGGATGACGGCGCCGGGTCCCTCTCGCCGGCCCCGCCGTGTGCCCTGCGCCAGGCGGGCGCCCGGTCGGGCCCCGCGGCGGGCCGGCCCGGGGACGGCGGGGCCGGGCGGGCGCTGGATCACCGGGCCGGTCGGTGGTAGACGTACGGCCGTGGGCCCGGCTCCTGCCGGGACCGAAGCCGCGCGGACGTGCCGGTCTGCGCCGAACGAGGAGTGTGCGTGAGCCGGGCCCTTACCGTTGTGACCACGACCGACAGCGCCGCCAAGGCCGAGGAGCTGGCCCGCGGCGCGGTGGAGGCGAGACTGGCCGCCTGCGCGCAGATCTCGGCGCCGGTCACCTCCGTGTACCACTGGCAGAACGCCGTCGAGACCGGTGAGGAGTGGCAGGTCCTGCTGAAGACCACCGAGGAGCGCTACGACGCGTTGGAGGCGCATCTGCTGGCCCACCACGACTACGACACCCCCGAGATCCTCGCGACGCCGGTCCTCCGGGGCAGTGCGGATTACCTGGCGTGGATCGCGTCGGAGACCGCAGAGCGGGCGTGAGGCCGGCGCGGGCCCCCGCCGTACGCCCGCGTCGGCCGTGCCGCCCCGTCAACCCGTCGCCCGTTCCGGGTGCGCCGGGTGTGCCGGGTGTGCCGGGTCCTCCCGGTGTTCCGGACGCTCCAGGCGCACCGCGCAGACCTTGAACTCCGGCATCCGCGACGTCGGGTCCAGGGCCGGGTTGGTCAGTGTGTTGGCGCGGCCCGCCCCCGGCCAGTGGAAGGGCATGAACACCGTGTCGGGGCGGATCGCCTCGCTCACCCGGGCCGGCGCCACCGCCCGCCCGCGGCGTGAGACCACCGCGACCGCCTCGCCCTCCGCGACCCCCACGCGTGCCGCGAGCTGTGGATGCAGTTGGACGAACGGTCCCGGGGCGGCCTCGTTCAGCTCGTCCACCCGGCGGGTCTGCGCCCCCGACTGGTACTGGGCCACGACCCGCCCGGTGGTCAGTACGACGGGGTACTCGGCGTCGGTGGGCTCGGCGGCCTCCCGGTGCACCACGGTGACGAACCTCGCCCGCCCGTCCGGCGTCGCGAACCGGTCGAGGAACAGCCGCGGTGTGCCCGGATGCGGCTCCCCGCACCCCGTCCCCCCTGTCCCGGACGCCCCCTCTGTCTCCTCTGTCCCCTCTGTTCCCCCTGTCCCGGACGCCCCCTGTCCGGCCCTGCCCGGCTCCGGGCAGGGCCAGAACACGCCCTGCTCCTCCTCCAGCCGCCGGTAGCTGATGCCCGCGTAGTCCGCGGGGCCTCCGGAGGAGGCGCGCCGCAGTTCGCCGAAGACCTCCTCCGGGTCCGTCGGGAACCCCTTCCCGTACCCCAGCAGCCCGGCGAGGCCGTGGAGGACCTCCAGGTCGCTGCGCACCCCCGGCGGCGGTGCCAGCGCCCGGCGGCGCAGCAGCACCCTGCCCTCCAGGTTCGTCGTCGTCCCCGTCTCCTCCGCCCACTGGGCCACCGGCAGGACCACGTCGGCCAGTTCCGCGGTCTCCGACAGCACCACGTCGGCGACGGCGAGGAAGTCCAGGGAGCGCAGCCGTCCCTCCACATGCCCGGCCCTGGGCGCGGACACCACCGGGTTGGACCCCATCAGCAGCAGCGCCCGTACGTCCCGGCCCAGCGCGTCGAGCAGTTCGTACGCGCTCCGGCCGGGTCCTGGCAGCGAGTCGGGGTCCACTCCCCACACCCCGGCCACGTGTGCGCGCGCCAGCGGGTCGTCGAGCCTGCGGTACCCGGGGAGCTGGTCGGCCTTCTGGCCGTGCTCCCGGCCGCCCTGCCCGTTGCCCTGCCCGGTGAGGCAGCCGTAACCGGCCAGCGGACGGCCGGCGTTGCCGGTGGCGAGAGCGAGGTTGATCCAGGCGCCGACGGTGTCCGTGCCCTTGGACTGCTGCTCCGGCCCGCGGGCGGTGAGGACCATCGCGTTCGGGGCGTCGCAGAAGGCGGCCGCGGCCGCCCGCAACTGCGGCACGCCCACCCCGGTGATCCGCTCGACCAGCTCGGGCCAGTGCGCCATGGCGGCCGCCCTCGCGTCCTCCCACCCGGTCGTGCGCTCCCGGATGAACTCCTCGTCGGTGCGGCCCTGTGCGACCACCAGGTGCAGCAGCCCGAGCGCGAGCGCGAGGTCGGTGCCGGGCCGCGGCGCGAGATGCAGGTCGGCCTGCTCCGCGGTCTTCGTGCGGCGGGGGTCGACGACGATCAGCGTGCCGCCGTTGTCCTTCAGTTCGGTGAGGTACCGCAGCGCGGGCGGCATGGTCTCGGCGAGGTTGGAGCCGACGAGAAGGACGCAGCCGGTGTGCGGGACGTCCTCCAGGGGGAAGGGCAGCCCCCGGTCCAGCCCGAACGCCCTGCCGTGCGCGGCCGCGGCCGAGGACATGCAGAAGCGCCCGTTGTAGTCGATCTGGGAGGTGCCGAGTACCACCCGCGCGAACTTGCCGAGCGCGTAGGCCTTCTCGTTGGTCAGGCCCCCGCCGCCGAACACGCCCACGGCGTCGGCCCCGTGCCGAGCGCGGGCGCGCCGCAGTCCGTCGGCGGTGGCACGGAGAGCCTCCTCCCAGGCGGCCGGTTCGAGCCTGCCTGTGGCGGGGTGTCGGACCAGGGGGCCGGTCAGCCTGACCCGGGAGGAGAGCACCGCGGGTGCTGTACGTCCCTTGCCGCACAGGGCGCCCCGGTTGACCGGGAAGTCGTCCCGATCCACGACCTCGACCGTCTGCCCCGAGCGGCGCAGGTTCATCCCGCACTGCAGCGCGCAGTAAGGGCAGTGGGTCGGGACGGAGGCGGGCGCCGGGGCCGGTGCGTGGGACATGGGTCCCAGGGTGCGCCGTCCGTGTTACGGCGGCCCACCCGCCGCATTACGGCCTCGGTACGCCGCCCTCCCGGGGCCGGGTGGGCGGCGGTGAGCGGTTCAGGGTGCGCCGGCCGCCGCGGCCAGGGCCTCGGTGACACCGGGCTCGCGGGGCCCCAGGAAACGCGGGTCCGGCCGGAGCGCGACGTCCAGCGCCGCCTTGCCGGCCGCGAACGGCACGGCCCGCCGCCTGCCCCGTGTGGTCCGGGGGCACGAGTCGGCCGGGCGCGAGCCGGTCCCGTACGAGCCGGTCCCGTATGAGCCGGTCCCGTATGAGCCGGTCCCGTATGAGCCGGTCCCGGAGCCCGCCGGTCCCGAGCACGCGCCGCCGTGCCGTGCCCGGTACGTTCCCGTGCCGCACGGTGCCGTCCGGCACCCGCCGCCGCGGCGAGAGCTTCCGCATCGATACCCCCCTGGTTCGTCTGCCCCTCCCCTCCCGCGTTCGGCGGGGCGCGATGGTTCGCCCCGTCCGGGTCGATGTGAGCGGGCACACCCGGGGTCTCACCGTTTCGACGGTCGGGGGACACCCGCAGATACCGTAAAGAGGGGCGGAACAGCGCTCTTAGATCCCTCGCACCCGGCCGGTGCGGCGGGGAGTAAGGCATGATCGGGGCATGCTCGCCGTCTCCGCCAGGAACAACGCCGAATGGTGCCACGCCATGTGCCGTGCGCACGGGATACCCGGGGTGTTCGGTGACCGCGCATGGACCAGTGAGCGGCGCACCCCGCCGCGGTACCCGGACGCCGTCACCCTCGCCCCCGACGCCACGGCCCGCGAGGTGCTGGGGCAGGTGGACCGTACGGCGGCGGGCTGCTCGGTCAAGGACAGCTTCGGAAGGCTGGACCTGTCGGCCGACGGGTTCGAGGTGGCCCTCCAGGCACGCTGGATCCACCGGCCCGCCATGCTCGCCGCGCCGGTCGCGCCCGGCGGCGTCGTCTGGCGCCCCGTGCGGACCGCTCCGGATCTCGACCGCTGGGAGGCCGCCTGGTCGGGGGGCGACGCGGCGCTGGCCGGGCTCTTCCGCCCGCGCCTCCTGTCCGACCGCAGCGTCACCGTCCTCGCCGGCACGGCCGGCGGAGGCAGCCGCACCGTCGCCGGCGCCGTGGTCATCCGCAGCGAGTACGCCGTCGGCCTCTCGAACGTCTTCGCCGCGGACGGCGACCTCGACCTCGCCTGGTCCGGCTGCCTCGCCACGGTCGCCCGCCTCTGGCCCGGCATGCCCGTCGTCGGCTACGGGCACGGGGAGGACCTGTCGGCTGCGGCCAGGCAGGGCTGTGTGCCCGGACCCGAGCTGCGGGTGTGGCTGGCGGACTGAGGCAGTACCCGGAGCGGCCCGCCCCCCGGCGTGGCGCCCCCGCGCCCCGGTGAGGTGGTGGTGGACACCCGTCATCACGGCGCAACGGCGTGGCAATCCGCGCCCGCCAGTATCGGCCCATGGAGTCGTCACACCGCCCCGAGTCGCCGCTTGCGGACTCGCTGCCCCGCGAGTCACCGCTCTCGGGCGCCCCGCCTCTCGACAGCACCGCCCGGCTGCTCACCCGTGTCACTGCGCAGCCCGGGGCCCAGCTCCGCCATGTCCGGCTGGGCGGAGGGCGCAGACCCATGCCCCCTCCCGGCCCTCCCTGCCCTTCCGGCCTCCCGCCCGCCGCCGCGGGTGGCCCTCCCACGGCCCCGACGGCCACCGCGCAGTGCGGCGCGGCCGGCCCCCAACCCGTCGCCGTACCCGGCGCTGCCGCCGCGCCGGCTGCCCCGGTACCCGCGGCACCCGCCGCTCCCGTATCCCGCGCCGCTCCCGTATCCCGCGTCGCCCCCGTACTCGTCGCCGTCGCCCACGGCAGCCGGGACCCCCGCGCCCTGCGGACCGTCAGCCGCCTGCTGGAGCGCGTCCGGGAGCTGCGCCCCGGCGCCGACGTGCGGCTCGGGCACATCGAACTCGACACCCCGCTGCTGGCCGACACCCTCGCCGGGCTGCGGGGCCGCGCGGCCGTACTCGTGCCGCTGCTGCTGGGACGCGGCTGCCACGTCGGGCACGACATCCCGGCCGCCGCGACCGCCGCCGGGGTGCGCGCCCGGCTCGCGCCCCCGCTCGGACCGCACCCCCTGCTCGTCGAGGCACTCCGCGACCGGCTCGTGGAAGCCGGCTGGCCGGACGCGGGAACCGCTGTCCGCAGCGCCGGGGTGGTCCTCGCCGCGGCCGGCTCGCGCGACCCGGCCTCGGCCGCGGACGCCCGGCGCACCGCCGCCCTGCTCACCGAGCGCCTCGGCGGCGTGCCCGTCGTCCCCGCCTACGCCTCCGCCTGCTCGCCCACCGTCCCCGAGGCGCTGCGGGCGCTGGCGGCGCGCGGCCGGCACCGGGTCGCGGTCGCCTCCTACTTCACCGCGCCCGGCCGGTTCGCCACGGCATCCCGCAACGCGGCGCCGTGGGTCGCGGCCGCCCCCCTCGGCGACCACCCCGCGCTCGCCCGGCTCGTCCTCCACCGCTACGACGCGGCCCGGGACGCCCCGTACCCGGCGGCAGTCCCGTACCCGGCGGCCGCCTCCTGAGCCACGCCGCCGAGACGGCCCGCGTTACCGTCAGGGGCATGGAAGGCACCACGAGCACACCCACCGGTCCCGGCGAGAGCTGCGACTACGACGACGCGGCCACCGCGCGCTGGGCGCCCGAGCCCGACAAGCGCCCCGGCCGCACGGCCTTCCAGCGCGACCGCGCGCGGGTGCTGCACTCCGCTGCACTGCGCCGGCTCGCCGGCAAGACGCAGGTGGTCACGCCCGGTTCGCGGAGCGCGGCCTGGGACCCGAGCCCCCGTACCCGGCTGACGCACTCCCTGGAGTGCGCCCAGGTCGGCAGGGAGCTGGGCGCGGCCCTGGGCTGCGACCCCGATCTGGTGGAGGCCGCCTGCCTCGCCCACGACCTGGGCCATCCGCCCTTCGGGCACAACGGTGAGCAGGCCCTCAACGAGGTCGCCCGGGACTGCGGCGGCTTCGAGGGCAACGCCCAGTCGCTGCGGCTGCTCACCCGGATCGAGCCCAAGGCCTTCGTCCGCTCCGGAACGGACACCTCCACGACCGGTGCGGCGGGCGGCGAGCTGGTCGGCGTCGGCCTGAACCTCACCCGCGCGGCGCTCGACGCGGCCACCAAGTACCCCTGGAGCCGGGGCGGCCACCCCACCGACCCCGGCTCGCCCAAGTTCGGTGTGTACGAGGACGACCAGCCGGTCTTCGCCTGGGTGCGGGAGGGCGCCCCGGCGTACCGCAAGTGCTTCGAGGCCCAGGTCATGGACTGGGCCGACGACGTGGCGTACTCCGTGCACGACTTCGAGGACGGTCTGCACGCGGGACACGTCGACCCGAACATGCTGCTGTCCGAGAGCGAGCGCGGCGCGATCTGGGCGGTCGCCGTCGGCCGCTATGTGCCGGGCGACACCGATCCGCAGGCCCTCGCCGACGCCCTCGACCGCCTCGTCGGCCAGGAGTGGTGGCCGCACGGCTACGACGGCTCGGCCGTCGCCCAGGCCCGGCTCAAGAATGCCACCAGCCAGCTCATCGGCCGCTTCTGCCTGGCCGCCGAGGGCGCCACCCGGCAGGCGTACGGCACCGGCAGGCTCACCCGGTACGCAGCCGAACTGGTGGTCCCGGAGCGGACCCGTCTGGAGTGCGCGGTGCTCAAGGCGGTCGCGGACCGCTATGTGATGCAGCGCGCGGAGCAGGAGGCGCTGCGCGCGGACCAGCGCATCGTCGTCGCCGAACTGGCCGAGGCCCTGGCCGCCCGGGCGCCCGGAGGCCTGGACCCTCAGTTCCGGGCGATGTTCGCCGGCGCCCGGGACGACCGGGCCCGCAAGCGGGTGATCGTCGACCAGATCGCCTCCCTCACGGACGCCTCCGCCCGCGCGCTGCACGCCAGGCTGCGCCGGGGCGCCCGGTGATCCGGCGGGGTCCCCGTGCCCGCCCGCGCGCCCCCGCGCTGCGCTGCGCGCCGGATCGTGCGCCCGCGTCCACCGGTCCGGAACAGGCCCTTCCGGTATGCCCGCCGGGGCGCCCCTCTTCCGCCACCACGGTCCGTGCGGGACGCTCGCAGTGAGGCGGCGTAGCGTGTTGTGGCATCCCGGAGGACACCTCCGGGACCTCCGGCCGTGAACAGGGAGGCATCAAGTGGTCGACGCACATCGGACTTTCGTCATCGTGGGCGGGGGACTCGCCGGGGCCAAGGCGGCGGAGACCCTCCGTGACGAGGGCTTCACCGGCCGGGTGATCATCATCGGTGACGAACGCGACCACCCGTACGAACGGCCGCCGCTCTCCAAGGGATATCTGACCGGCAAGGACCAGCGGGACTCCGTCTTCGTCCACGAACCCGCCTGGTACGCCCGGCACGACGTCGAGCTGCACCTCGGCCAGACCGTCACCGCCGTGGACCGGGAGGACCGCTCCGTACTGCTCGGTGACGGCACCGCCGTGCACTACGACAAACTGCTGCTCGCCACCGGCGCCGAGCCCCGCCGTCTCGAAGTGCCGGGGACGGACCTGGCCGGCGTCCACCATCTGCGCCGGCTCGCCCACGCCGACCGGCTGCGCCAGGTCCTGGCCGCCCTCGGCCGCGACAACGGCCATCTGGTGATCGCCGGGGCGGGCTGGATCGGGCTGGAGGCCGCGGCTGCCGCCCGCGGCTACGGGGCCGAGGTCACCGTCGTCGAACCCGAGCCCACTCCGCTGCACCAGGTCGTCGGCCCCGAGCTGGGGCAGCTCTTCGCCGACCTGCACCGGGAGCGAGGGGTCCGCTTCCACTTCGGCAGCCGGCTCTCCGAGATCGTCGGACAGGACGGCATGGTGCTCGCCGCCCGCACCGAGGACGGCGACGAGCACCCCGCCCACCACGTCCTCGCCGCGATCGGCGCCGCCCCCCGCACCGCTCTCGCCGAGACCGCGGGACTGGCGCTCGTCGACCGCGCACACGGCGGCGGCGTCGCCGTGGACGCCTCCCTGCGCACCTCCGACCCGGACATCTACGCCGCCGGCGACGTCGCTGCCGTCCACCACCCGCTGCTCGGCATCCGGCTGCGCGTGGAGCACTGGGCCAACGCACTGCACGGGGGCCCCGCCGCGGCCCGCGCCATGCTCGGCCGCGAGGTCTCCTTCGACCGGGTCCCGTACTTCTTCTCCGACCAGTACGACCTCGGCATGGAGTACTCCGGCTGGGCCCCGCCCGGCAGCTACGACCAGGTCGTGCTGCGCGGCGACGCGGGCAAGCGCGAGTTCATCGCCTTCTGGCTCAAGGACCGCAAGGTCCTCGCCGGGATGAACGTGAACGTGTGGGACGTCACAGGGGACATCCAGCAGCTGGTCCGCTCCCGCAGCGCCGTCGACACGGACGCCCTCGCCGACCCGGGCACTGCGCTCAGCGCTGTCGCACCCGCCCCTTAGGATTCACCCGTGGCGGGACGGATCAACGACGACGACGTGAAGGCGGTGCGGGACGCGGTCCCCATCGACTCCGTCGTGTCCGAGTACCTCCAGCTGCGCAACGCGGGCGGCGGCAACCTCAAGGGCCTGTGCCCGTTCCACGACGAGAAGTCCCCCTCCTTCCAGGTCAGTCCGGGCAAGGGCCTCTTCCACTGCTTCGGCTGCCAGGAGGGCGGGGACACCATCGCCTTCGTGATGAAGATCGACCATCTGTCGTTCTCCGAGGCGGTCGAGCGCCTCGCGGCCCAGGCCGGCATCACCCTGCGCTACGAGGAGGGCGGGTACAACCCGGCCCATCAGCGCGGTGAGCGCATCCGGCTGGTGGAGGCCCACCGGGTCGCGGCCCGGTACTACGCCGAGCAGCTCGACGGCGCCGAGGCCGAGACCGGCCGGAGGTTCCTCGCGGAGCGGGGCTTCGACCAGGCGGCCGCGCAGCACTTCGGCGTGGGCTACAGCCCGGCCGGCTGGGACCACCTCACCCGCTTCCTGCGCGGCAAGGGCTTCTCCGACAAGGAGCTGCTGCTCTCCGGTCTCTCCCAGGAGGGCCGCCGGGGCCCCATCGACCGCTTCCGCGGCCGGCTGATGTGGCCGATCCGGGACATCTCGGGCGACGTGGTCGGCTTCGGCGCCCGCCGGCTCCGCGACGACGACAACGGCCCGAAGTACCTGAACACCCCGGAGACCGCGATCTACCGCAAGTCCCAGGTGCTCTACGGCATCGACCTGGCGAAGAAGGAGATCGCCAAGTCCAGCCGCGCCGTGGTCGTCGAGGGGTACACGGACGTGATGGCCTGCCACCTCGCGGGCGTCACGACGGCGATCGCGACCTGCGGCACCGCCTTCGGCGGCGACCACATCAAGATTCTGCGCCGGCTGCTGATGGACAACGGCAGCGCCAAGGTGATCTTCACCTTCGACGGCGACGCGGCCGGCCAGAAGGCCGCGCTCCGGGCCTTCGAGGACGACCAGAAGTTCGCCGCCGAGACCTTCATCGCCGTCGCCCCGGACGGCATGGACCCGTGCGACCTGCGGCTCGCCAAGGGCGACGAGGCCGTGCGGGAGCTGGCCGAGCCGCGCGACCAGCTGTTCGAGTTCGCGATCCGGCAGATCGTGAAGGCGTACGACCTGGAGACCCCGGTCGGCAGGGCCGCGGCCCTCGACGAGGCGGCGCCCATCGTCGCGCGCATCAAGAACAGCGCATCCCAGCACGAGGTGGCCGTCCAGCTGGCCGGCCTGCTCGGCATCCTCGACACGCAGTTCGTGGTGCGCCGCGTCGCGCAACTCGCCCGGTGGGCGCGGGAGCGGGGGACCGGCGGCGGACGGGGGCCCGCCCCCGCACCCCACTCCCCGCGGTACGGCACCGCCCCCCCCGCCCCGCGCCCGGACGGGCCGGCGCTCAATCTGCGCAGTCCCGCCCACCGCACCGAGCGCGAACTGCTGAAGCTCGCACTCCAGCATCCGGAGCTGGTATCGCCCGCCTTCGACGCCTACGGGGCGGACGAGTTCACGGCCCCGCCGTACGCCGCCGTACGCCGGGCGATCGCCGACGCGGGCGGCGCGGAGTTCGGTGTGCCGGACCCTCCCGCCTATCTGGCCCGCGTCCGGGAAGCCGCGCCCGACGACTCCGTCCGCGCGATGGTCACCGAACTCGCGGTGGAATCCGTCCACTCCAGAACCATCGACGAGAGCTACGCGGGCGTCCAGCTCGTCCAGGTCCGGCTGCGCGCCGCCGACCGCCGCATCCGCGAGGTCCAGGGCACCCTGGCCCGTGTCGGTGCCCAGGCCGACCCCGAGCGGATCGCCGCCGTGCAGAACGACCTCTGGGTCCTCCAGCAGTACGCCCAGTCGCTCCGCAACCGCGGCGCGGACGCGCTCTGACGAGCCGCGCCGGGCCCCCTGGCGCCGGGCCGTGGCGCAACGGGCCGTCGGACCGGCCGGGAGACGCGGCCCGGTCCTGCGCCCCGGCACCCTGCCGGGGCGGACCGCGCGCAGCACCCGGTCCGCCGGTCACCGCGCGGTCACACCACGGGCGCAAAAAGTCACCGCACGCCCCTCGTGGCAGTGATGTGCCGTACTCCACACTGGGGTGCGGTGCCTGAGTCCCCGGAGCGCGGCCGGCCCACGGCAGGTGGGCCACCCAATCCCGCGGATCCGCTCATCGTGTAAGGGACGGACGGCGGCCCGGCCGCCGTCCCCGTCCCGCTGCCGCCTGCCCCCGACCGGCAGCATCCACTCTGGAGGTCGCCCCCGTGCAGACCCGCACCCCGACCGAAGCCGAGCCGTTCGCGGCGGTCCCGCCGCAGAGCCGGGCAGCGCACCACCCCGAGAACGAGCCCCTACCGGTGCCGGACGGCAGGGAGGCAGCAGACGGAGCAGCAACGGACGGCCCGCCCGAGCCCGTCGGGTCCCCCGGGCCGCGGGCCCGCGGGGACGCGGGCAGCCATCCGCCCTCCTCCGACCTGTTCCGGCAGTATCTGCGGGAGATCGGGAGGATCCCGCTGCTCAGCGCGGCCGAGGAGGTGGAGCTCGCCCGCCGGGTGGAGGCGGGTCTCTTCGCCGAGGAGAAGCTGGGCAGCACCCCCGACCTCGACTCCCAGCTCGCCCACGACCTCGACCGGCTCGTGGTCATGGGCCGGATGGCCAAGCGCCGGCTCATCGAGGCCAATCTGCGGCTCGTCGTGTCCGTCGCCAAGCGGTACATCGGGCGCGGGCTGACCATGCTCGACCTCGTACAGGAGGGCAACCTCGGGCTGATCCGCGCCGTGGAGAAGTTCGACTACGCGCGCGGTTTCAAGTTCTCCACGTACGCGACCTGGTGGATCCGCCAGGCCATGTCACGGGCTCTCGCCGACCAGGCGCGGACCATCCGTGTCCCCGTCCACGTCGTGGAGCTCATCAACCGCGTCGTGCGGGTCCAGCGGCGGCTGCTCCAGGAACGCGGCTGCGAACCCACGGCCGAGGAGGTCGCCGCCCAGCTCGACCTGGCGCCGGAACGCGTCGGCGAGGTCCTGCGGCTCGCCCAGGAACCGGTGTCGCTGCACGCGCCGGTCGGCGAGGAGGATGATGTCGCCCTCGGCGACCTCATCGAGGACGGCGACGCCGCGTCACCCGTGGAATCCGCCGCCTTCCTGCTGCTGCGGCAGCACCTCGAAGCCGTGCTCTCCACGCTCGGTGAACGGGAGCGGAAGGTGGTGCAGCTGCGCTACGGGCTGGCCGACGGCCGCCCCCGCACCCTGGAGGAGATCGGCCGGATCTTCGGCGTCACCCGTGAACGCATCCGCCAGATCGAGTCCAAGACCCTCGGCAAGCTGCGCGACCACACCTACGCCGACCAGTTGCGCGGCTATCTCGACTGACGGCGACGGTGACGGTGACGGTGACGGTGGGGACGCGACATGGCGGATGCCGGGCCGCTCCGACTCTCCGGCCGGAGCGCCCGGCCTCCGCCCCGAGGCGGCTCAGTCGACCTCGGCGACCGCCTGAGCGAACTGCGCCGCGTACAGCCGTGCGTACGCGCCCCCCGCCGGCAGCAGCTCCTCGTGCGTGCCCTGTTCGACGAGGGCACCGTTCTCCATCACCAGGATCACGTCCGCGTCCCTGATGGTGGAGAGCCGGTGTGCGATGACGAACGACGTGCGCCCGTGGGCGAGCCGGGCCATCGCCTTCTGGATCAGCACCTCGGTGCGGGTGTCGACCGAGCTGGTGGCCTCGTCCAGCACCAGGATCGCCGGGTCGGACAGGAACGCCCGGGCAATCGTGATCAGCTGCTTCTCTCCGGCGCTGACAGCGGCCCCCTCGTCGTCGACGACCGTGTCGTAGCCGTCGGGAAGGGTCCGCACGAAGCGGTCGGCGTGGGCCGCCCGCGCCGCCGCCTCGATCTCCTCACGGGTGACCTCGCGGGAGGCGCCGTAGGCGATGTTCTCCGCTATCGTGCCGCCGAACAGCCAGGTGTCCTGCAGCACCATCCCGATCCCGGCGCGCAGGTCGTCCCGGGACATCGCGGCGGCGTCGACCCCGTCCAGGGTGATCCGGCCGCCGGTCACCTCGTAGAACCGCATCAGCAGATTGACCAGCGTGGTCTTGCCCGCCCCCGTCGGGCCGACGATCGCGACCTTCTGACCCGGCTCGACCGCAAGCGACAGATCCTCGATGAGCGGCTTCAGCGGGTCGTAGCGGAAGGAGACCCGCTCCAGTGCGACCGCGCCCCGGGCCTGCCCGGGACGGGCCCCGCGGACCGGGTCCGGGGCCTGTTCCTCGGCGTCCAGCAGATCGAAGATCCGCTCGGCGGACGCCACCCCGGACTGCACCAGGTTCGCCATCGACGCCACCTGCGTCAGCGGCATCGAGAACTGCCGCGAGTACTGGATGAACGCCTGCACCTCGCCGATCGTCAGCGTGCCGGACGCGACCCGCAGCCCGCCGACGACCGCCACCAGCACATAGTTGAGGTTGGAGACGAAGTACATCAGCGGCTGCATGACCCCGCTGCCGAACTGGGCCCGGAACCCCGCCTCGTACAGTGCCTCGTTCTGCTCGGCGAACTCCTGTGCCGCCTGCCCCTGGCGCCCGAAGACCTTCACCAGGGTGTGGCCGGAGTACATCTCCTCGATGTGCGCGTTGAGCCGGCCCGTGGACTGCCACTGCCGGACGAACTGTGGCTGGGAGAGCTTGCCGACCCGCGCGGCCACCGCCACCGAGAGCGGCACGGTCACCAGCGCGACCAGGGCCAGCAGCGGCGAGATCCAGAACATCATCGCCAGCACCCCCACGATCGTCAGCAGGGAGTTGATCAGCTGCCCCATCGACTGCTGCATCGTCTGCGAGATGTTGTCGATGTCGTTCGTCGCCCGGCTCAGCACCTCACCGCGTCTGGCCTGGTCGAAGTACGACAGCGGCAGCCGCGCGAGCTTCGCCTGCACCTCCTCGCGCATCCGGTACATCGTCCGGTTGATGACCCGGGTCGACGCCCGTGTCGACACCAGCATCAGCAGGCCCGCTGCCGCGAACACCGCGAGCGCCACGAGCAGCACCCCGCCGACCGTCGTGAAGTCGATTCCGCGGCCGGGGGTGAAGTCCACTGCGGACAGCATGTCCGCCAGGCCTCCGTCACCGCGCTCACGCAGCCCCTCGACAGCCTCCTCCCGGGACAGTCCGTCCGGCATCTCGCGCCCCACGACACCCGCGAAGACCAGGTCGGTGGCCTTGCCGAGGATCCAGGGACCGGCCACCGACAGCGCCACGCTCCCCACGCCGGCCGCGACCATCACCCACAGGGCCGCCTTCTCCGGGAGCAGCTGCCGCAGCAGCCGCCGTCCCGAGCCCTTGAAGTCCATGCTCCGCTCGCCGGACTGGCCCATCATCATGCGTCCACCGGGACCGGCCATCAGACCGCCTCCGCCTCTGTCAGCTGGGAGAGGACGATCTCCCGGTATGTCTCGTTACCGTCCATCAGTTCGTGATGGCGGCCCGTGCCGACGACCCGGCCCTCGTCGAGGACCACGATCCGGTCGGCATCGCGGATGGTCGACACCCGCTGGGCGACGATCACGACCGTCGACTCGGCCGTCTCCAGTGCCAGAGCGCCGCGCAGCGCCGCGTCCGTCGCGTAGTCCAGCGCGGAGAAGGAGTCGTCGAACAGATAGATCTCAGGCCGCTGTACCAGCGTGCGCGCGATCGCGAGCCGCTGCCGCTGGCCGCCCGACACGTTCGTGCCGCCCTGGGACACGGGCGCCTCGAGTCCACCGTCAAGCTCGCGCACGAAGTCCGCGGCCTGCGCGACCTCCAGCGCCCGCCACAGCTCCTCGTCACTCGCGCCGGGGTTCCCGTAGCGCAGGTTCGTCGCGACCGTCCCCGAGAACAGGTACGGCTTCTGCGGCACCAGCCCCACGGTCCGCGCCATCAGCGCCGGATCCAGCTCCCGTACGTCGACACCGCCCACGAGGACCTCGCCGCCGGTGACATCGAACAGCCTGGGCACCAGCCCCAGCAGGGTCGACTTGCCGCTGCCCGTCGAGCCGATGACCGCGGTCGTCTCCCCGGGCCGGGCCACCAGGTCCACCCCGTACAGCACGGGCTGCTCCGCGCCCGGATAGCGGAACCCGACATCCCGGACCTCCAGATGGCCGCGCCGCGCCGTCTCGCGGACCGGGGCGGCCGGCGGCACCACACTCGACTCGGTCGTCAGGACCTCCGCGATGCGCTCGGCGCAGACCTCGGCGCGCGGCACCATCATGAACATGAAGGTGGCCATCATCACGGCCATGACGATCTGCATCAGATAGGCGAGGAAGGCGGTGAGGGCGCCGATCTGCATGGCGCCGGCGTCGATGCGGTGGGCGCCGAACCAGACGACGGCGATACTCGACACGTTCACGACGGTCATCACGATGGGGAACATCAGGGCCATCAGACGGCCCGTCGCCAGCGAAACGTCCGTCAGCTCGGCGTTCGCCAGGCGGAACCGCCCTGCCTCGTAGCCGTCCTTCACAAAAGCCCTGATCACACGGTTGCCGGTGATCTGCTCCCGCAGCACCCGGTTGACCGTGTCGAGCCGCTCCTGCAGGGTCCGGAACAGCGGCCGCATCCTCCTGACGATCAGCGACACCGAGACACCCAGTACCGGTACGACCGCGAGCAGCACCGCCGACAGCGGCACGTCCAGGGAGAGGGCCAGCACGACGCCGCCGACGCACATGATCGGCGCGGAGACCATCAGCGTGAACGCCATCAGCACCAGCGTCTGGACCTGCTGGACGTCGTTGGTCGTCCGCGTGATGAGCGACGGCGCGCCGAAGTGCGCCACCTCGCGGGCCGAGAACGACTGGACCCGGTCGAACACCGCGGCCCGTACGTCCCGTCCCAGCGCGGCGGCGGTCCGCGCGCCGTAGTACACGGCTCCGATGCTGCAGACGACCTGGACGACGCTGATACCGGTCATCAGCGCGCCGAACGTGAGGATGTAACCGGTGTCTCCCGTAATGACACCGTTGTCGATGATGTCCGCATTGAGTGTGGGCAGATAGAGCGTGGCGCCGGTCTGGAGCAGCTGCAGCGCCACCAGCACGGTGATCGCCTGCCGGTGGGGACGCAGGAACGTCCGGAGGAGTCGTATGAGCACGGCTGTCTCTCGGTTCGGGGGCATGCACGGGGTCGCCCCCATACTCCGTTACCGGAGTGTCGGGTGCCCAAGGGTTTTCGCCAAGCCCCGGTCAAGAACGCCCGGGTGGACGGACGACCGGGCGGTCTCCGGGCGGACCGGGCAGTCCTGGGCGCGCGGGCGGCAGTCCGGGCAGTGGGAAGTCCGGGCAGTGGGAAGTCCGGGGCGGAAGTCCTGGTGGGCCCGGCCCGTCCAGGCCCACCCGGACTTCCGCCCATGGGCACGCATACGGGACGGGCCGCCCCTGCCGACCGACGGGCCGCCCCGGCGGAAGGAGTACGGGCCACCGGGGCGCGGACCCGGGGCCGCCCCGCCGGCGGAGCATCAACCGGCCGCGGCCCCCTCGCCGGTCAGGGGTTGAACGCCCCCGGGTGGATCTGCTCGCGCGTCGCCGCGTACTGCTGGCGCACGGCCTGGCCGACGGCGAGTTCCTCACCCGCCTCGAAGACCTGCGCCGCCGCGCCCTGCCAGGACGGCGGGGTGTGCGGGTCGAGCGTCCCCTGCGCCGCGCCGAGTGCCCACGCCGCCTGCCGGGCCGCCCCTCGCGCCGCGTAGTCGGCGGGCTGCGGCACGACGACCTGCGCGGCGAAGATCGCGGGGGCGCCCGCCTGGACCGCCGGCAGCTCCGCGGCCTGCCCCAGCAGGAACACCCGGCGCACCACCACGCCCCGACCGCGCAGGACGTCCAGCGCGTCGGCCAGCGAGCACAGCATGCCCTCGAACGCGGCACGTGCCAGGTGCTCGGGCTTCATCGACTCGCGCCGCAGTCCCGTCAAGGTGCCTGCGGTGTGCGGCAGATGCGGGGTGCGCTCACCCTCCAGATAGGGGAGCAGGACCAGGCCGGAGGCCCCGGGGGTGGACTTCATGGCGAGCGCCGACAGCTCGGACAGATCCTCGACGCCGAGCATCTCGGCGGTACCGCGCAGCGCGCGCACCGCATTGAGCGTGTGCACCACCGGCAGATGCATCCCGGTCGCGTCGGCGAACGAGGTGATCATTCCGGCGGGGTCCGTGAGCGCCTCATGATGGACCGCCATCACGGAACCGGTGGCTCCGAGGGACACCACCGCGTCGCCCGTGCCGAGCCCCAGCCCGAACGCGGCCGCCATGGTCTCGCCGGTGCCGGCCGAGATCAGCAGCCCCTCGGGGGTCGTACCGGCGGCGTCGGCCGGCCCCAGCACCTCGGGCAGCGCCGCCTCGTGGCCGAGCGCGAGCTCGACGAGATCGGGGCGGTACGAGCCCGTGCCCGCTGACCAGTACCCGGTCGCGGACGCGGCACCGCGGTCCGTCGTCCTGCGCGCGGGCCGGCCCAGCAGCTGCCACACCAGCCAGTCGTGGGGCTGGAGCACCAGCGAGGTGCGCCGGGCGGCCTCCGGTTCGTTCCGCGCCAGCCAGCGCAGCTTCGACACGGGCAGCCCGGCCTGGGGCACGGAGCCGACGGCCTCGGCCCACGCCTGCCGCCCGCCGAACGCCTCGACCAGGTCGGCGGCCGCGGCCTGGGCGCGTTTGTCGTTGCCGACCATCGCGGGCCGCACCGGCCCGCCGGCGGAGTCCAGCGGTATCAGACCGTGCTGCTGCGCGGACACCCCGATGGCCTGCACTCCTTCGAGCAGGCCCCCGGAGGCGGCCTCGCCCAGCGAGAGCAGCCACACCTGCGGATCGACGTCCGTGGCCTTGGCCTCGACGGGGTGCGGTGCGTACCCCTGGCGCAGCACGGCGCCCGTGTCCGCGTCGCAGACGATGATGCGTGTGAATGCGGACGAACTGTCCAGCCCGGCAACTATCCCCATGCCCTCAGATTCTGCCGCACTCGCGTCACTGCCACGGCCGAGGGCCGCGGAACGGGGCCCAGGCCCCGGACGGGCCATGCCCGAGCCCGGGGCGGGCGGTCGGTCCCGCGCCGGGCAGGGTCCGCCCGCCACGGTGCGGCGCGGCGTCCGGTGCGGTGCCTCGCAACCGGACCGGCCTCCTCCGGACCGGCCTCCTCCGGACCCGCCCGGTGGGCCCGGCAGCGTCGCGAGTCACCGCGCCGGTGCGAACGCCGCCTGACGCGGCACTAGGTATTGCTCGTGCCCCAGTCGTCCCCGCCCCCCTGGCTCCGTTCCCGCAGCGAGCGCACCCGCTCGGCCACCGCGTCCGGCATCCGGTCGCCGACCCTGTCGCTCACCACGTGCAGAGCCTTCCCCGCCATCTCGCGGCCGGACTGCGCGGCGGACTCCGCCGCATTCCGCACGGCGGGGTTCTGCGCGAACTCCCGTGCCGTCTTCTTCATCTGCTCGTACCGCTCGTGCCCGGCCCGTGCGCCGAGCACGTATCCCACACCGAGTCCGGCCATGAACGTGAGCCGGTAGCGCATGGCTGCCACCCTTCGCAGGCGTCGTCACCGACGCCGATTCGATACGGACCGTGAGGCTGCGGTGCTCGCCTACCCGCGCGGCCCCGAGATCACCCTGCGATCACCCCGGGCGCCTGTCCGGAGCTCAGCGCGTGGTCACCGGGGGGAACCGATTGGCGGAGCACCCCCCTGCTTGCGCTAATGTATGTGTCGCAGCGAGCGGGCGCCGCCCGGGACCACCCGGGGTGGGTACGTTCGGTGCACACGCGGCAATCCCCTGTAGCTCAATTGGCAGAGCAGCCGGCTGTTAACCGGCAGGTTACTGGTTCGAGTCCAGTCGGGGGAGCGCGATCCCCTGTAGCTCAATTGGCAGAGCATTCGGCTGTTAACCGGAGGGTTGCTGGTTCGAGTCCAGCCGGGGGAGCAGAAGCGAAAGAGGGGCCCCTTGGGGGGTCCTTTTTCATGTCGCGGCCCGGGGAACCGCGCGGACGGGCAGCGCCGTCCTCATGATCGTGGCGTTGCCGACCATCCGAAGCAGGAGATCGTATGAGCGGCTATGCTGCGGCAGACGGCGCGCACAAGTGTGCGCGACGCGCCGTTGGGGGCGGTAGCTCAGCCGGTTAGAGCAGCGGACTCATAATCCGTCGGCCGTGGGTTCGAGTCCCACCCGCCCCACCGAGAAGACGTTCTGACCCGCGGAGACGCCCTTGAGGGGGTGTTTCCGCGGGTGGCGATCGCCCCGCATCGGCGTGGCGAAGGGGGCGACTCCGGTCTGTCCTGCTTCGTTGCGGTGGCTGCGCTCCCTCGCCGTCGTCCGTCGCCGTCATCCGCCGTGTCGGGGCGGACGGCCATGCGAGGGGTGAGGGCGGCGGCCAGGCGGATCTCCTCGAACCGGTCGGTCAGGTACGTCGCGCGGGCGGCCTCGGGTACCCGGGTGGAGTCGGTCCGGTGGCCGAGAGCGCGCAGGGTGTGCGCGGCGTGTTCTCCCAGTGCGGGGCCGTCGAGCAGGGTCGCCCAGGCCGACACCGGGGCGGCCGCCGCGTCGAGCAGGGCGCGCCGACGGGCCGCGTCCGGCCCGGCGGGGGGTGCCGGCGAGCGCGGTGAGGAGTTCGGGCCAGCCGTCGGCGCCGCGACCGGACAGCCAGTCGCCGAGCGTCTTGCGGGCCGCACCTGACGGCCACCGCGTCGGCCGGCCGGGCCAGGAGGGAGCCGAGGAGATCTGGGCCGAGTCCGGCCAGTCCTCCCGGGGTCCCTTCGTACAGGACGACGGCGGCCGGTCCCTCGACGAGCGCGCCGCCCTCCTCCGGGAGCAGGCCGGCGGCCAGCGCGAGCCGGACGAGCGGTTCGTCGGCTGTCTGCCCTGCGTCGTTCATCGCTGCTGCGAACGGTGCGAACCAAGCAGATCCGGGCGTGGATCTCAAAGATCCCGCCTTCGGATCCCGGTATTGCGATTTCTTTACCCGTTGGGAGGATCGCAGGTCGGATGGGTTTCCCGGGTAACCCCACCGCAACCGGACCGGAAATGCGGGGTGATTCATGTCACCCGAGGAGGCGGTATGCAGAGCGGGAGCGGTGCAATCGACATCCGCATAGCGTCAGCGGTACTCGCCTCTCCGTGTGGCCCCTGCACATCGACCGTCATGGCCGGGGTTGCGGGAATTCCGTCACGGCTTGTTCGCGAGGTCCCGTCCGGCCCTGTCCGGTCCTGTCCTGAGAGCTGACCGGATCTCGTGTGCGGGCCTCGTTCGACTGCGCCGGCGGACTGCCGCAAGGAGAGGGGTGTGCTGTGCGATGCATGCAGTGGCGAGCTGCGAGCGGACAGGGGCCGTCGGACGAATTCACCTTCGCCGTCCGCCCTGTTTCGACGACTTCCCGGTACTCCCGGAAGCGAGTTGCGAACCTCACAGGAACCGAGGCGAACTCTCCCCCGGAGACTTTTCATGCCATGTCTGACATGGGCCGGTCTTGTCTCCGTTCGAGGTAATCATTCGGGTTGATATGCCCCGATTCGTGATCCCGCGATCGTCGAAAGTGGAGTCGTTCTCCATGGCTCGGTGATCAGACCCCCGGAAAGGTGGGTCGTGTATGGTCGCCGCTTCGGTTGCCGACGGTCTTGCCGCTCCGGAGATTCCCGAAGGAAGGGTGGATGAAATCGTTCAGAATTCTCGGAAGATGACCTGACGGAGAGTTGGTTCCCTCGACACGAAACAGTTGACCAAGGATCTCAGGCATGACCCGTACCTCGTCATCGTGCTCCGTTCGGAGCGCCGGACATGTGATCTCCGCACTCGCCGTATCGCTGCTGATCCTCGCAGTGGCCCTCAGTCAGTCCCCGGAGGCCTCCGCGGCAACGGCCGATCCGATTCCCGGCTCCCCCCTCGACGCCCATCAGAAGGGACTCCGCTATGACATCGGCGTCCATGAGATCGCCCGGCTGGCGGCGCTCATCGCCTACGGACTGATGGTGGCCACCGTCGTATTCGGCGTAGTGCTGCGGCTGAGATTCATGCAGCACGCGGTGAGCCGGGCGACGGTCCACGGAGCACATATGACGATGGGGCTGTCCGCGCTGATCTTCGCCGGTGTGCACGGCATGTCCTTCGTCTACCAGCCGGTCTGGGGCATCGGGCCGACCGAGCTCGTGGTGCCGTTCGCCGGGGGGCTCCAGAGGATCCCCGTGGGACTCGGAGTCCTCGGGATCGAGTTGGGCATCGCGGTCGGTTGCTCCCTGCTGCTGCAGCGCAGGTTGGGCTACCACCGATGGCTCAGGTTCCATCAACTCGCCTACGCCGCTTTTCTGCTGATGTGGCTTCATATATTCCTGGTGCACCCGGAGCCGCGCCATCCCGGCTTTGTCGCGGCTTCCGTGGCGGGCGGCGCCGGCGCCTGCCTCCTGGCGTTCCTCATCAGGGTCCTCCCCTCGCGCTCCCGATTGCGCGAGCGCACTGCCGCAGTCCCCTCGGAGGTCGTACCGTGACGATTCCCGCCCGTGGCCCACAGACCGGACACCACCTCGGTTCACAGCTCCGGAGCGCCCCACCCGCACCCTCCGGCGCGGCATCCGGGCGAGCCGCCGGCGCTCGGCCCACCTCGACGACGGCGCCACCCCGCAACCCCGCGCAGAGCGGCCTCGGGCCTACGGGCTCTGAGGGGCGGTCGCCGCAGATGCCTCCCGGGCAGCACCCCGTGGATCCCGTCCGGCACTCGGGCCCGCCTGCCCCGTCGCTCGTCCCGGAACCGGCCCCGGTGCGGCTCAGCGTCGACAACGGCCGTTGCCGTGTCTACGGCATCTGCCAGCAAGAAGCCCCCGAGCTCTTCCGCGTCTCGCAGAGCGGATCGCTCCACTACACGCGGAGCGTCCCCGCGGAGTTCGCGGCGAAGGCCAGGCAGGCGGCGCGCTGCTGCCCCATGCAGGCGATCGAGACCGTCCGGCGCCCCCCACACACGCCGCGGCCTTCGCAGGACGGGAACGGAGCCGCACCACGCACACGCCGGCACCGACCGCAGCGCGTCGTCGTGGCGGGCGGCGGCCTCGCCGGGCTCAGCGCAGCGGCCCGGCTGCGCGAGCGCGGCTTCGAGGGGGAACTTGTCGTCGTGGGCGAGGAGCGCAGAAAGCCCTACAGCAGACCTCCGCTCTCCAAGCAGTACCTCTCGGGCGACCTCCGCGCGGAGCAACTGGCACTGACCACCGACGAGTCCGTCGACGCGCACTGGCTCCTCGACACGCCCCTGGTGAGCCTCGATGCGTACGGCAGGTCGGTGCAGCTCAGAGGCGGCGAGCGGCTGCCCTTCGACGGGCTGGTGCTCGCCACGGGGGTGGACGCCAGGCGGCTACCCGAGACGCCGCTGTTCAGCGATCGCATACGCACCATCCGGACCCTCGAGGACGCCGCGGTGGTGCAGCACGCCATGCGGGTGGCGAGAGCCCGCCGGCTCGTCGTCCTGGGAGGCGGGTTCATCGGCTGCGAACTGGCCTGCACGGCCCGCCGTCAGGGGATGGACGTCACCCTCGTCGTGCACAGCACGCCGCTGCTCCGACGTGCGCTCGGCTCCCGTGTCGGGGAGGTGGTCGGGTCGATCCAGGAACGCGCCGGTGTCGAACTGAAGCTCGGTACGGGCGTCGACGAGTGGCGGGACGAAGGGGTCGGGCTGTCGCTGAGGCTGGGATCGGGTGAAGTCCTCGAGTGCGACTTCGTCGTGCTCGGCCTGGGCGGCGTCCCCCGCACCGAATGGCTGCGGGACAGCGGACTCGAGGTCTCCGACGGAGTGCTGTGCGGTCCGACCTGCCATGCGGTGGACGTGCGGGGGAACACGATGCCCTGGATCGTCGCCGCCGGGGATGTCGCACGATGGCCCAACACGCGCTTCGACACCGTCCCCCGGCGCGTCGAGCACCACATCCACGCGGTCGAGATGGGGCAGCACGCCGCCGACTCGCTCCTGCGCGGTCCCGGAAGCGCGGCCCGGTTCAGCCCGGTACCGCGTTTCTGGTCGGAGCAGCACGGGGTTCGGATCCAGGCCGTGGGCATGCCCGGGCTGGCGGACGGCGCCACGGTGGTCGAAGGCTCGCTGCGCAAGGAGCGGTTCGTGACCCGCTACACCCGGGCTACCCCGCGAGGCCACCAGATCGTGGGCGCTGTCGCGTTCGACATGCCGCTGGAACTGCTCGGGCACAGGGACTCCATCGGGGATGTCCTTGCCGGGCAGCCCCCGACGCACACCGGGAAGGTCTGATGAAGAGGCGTGACCAGCGCCGGCGCCGAGCCCGGCAGTCGTTCCACGGCGGGCCACTGCGCCAGGCGCTCAACCTGCCCGCGCGTCTCGGTGTGCGCTGGCTCGTGATATCCGTCATCGTGGCGATCGCCATGGCGCTCTACGCCTACGTCATGATCACCGCATCGCCCATGCCCCCCGGTCGGGCCCCCGCGGGCACGTCGCCCGCCGCGTCCCCCTGAGGAACACCGGGCCGGGCAGCGGCACCAGACGGGCGATTCCCACCAGATGCCACCCGACGGCAGGCACCCCGGTGGCCGACACCGAGCGGTGCCGGTCCTTGCGCGCCGCGGCAACCGGCTGGATCGACGACCATGCCCGGCCGACGCGTGCTCGGGTACGGCTTCTGTTCTCCCACCGGGCTGCGTCGGCACGGGGCTACCTCGGCACCGGGCCGCGTCGGCACGGGGCTACCTCGGCACCGGGCTGCGTCGGCACGGGGCTACCCCGCCCTCCCGGCCGACCACTGTCCGCGGGCCCGCGGACGCCCGAGACGTCAGGTGGTGCGGCGCCGGGGTCGTTCACATCCTCGCGGACCGCCCACCCGAAGGCCCATCGGGTGGGTTCGTCCGCCGCTTTCCCCCTTACGTGCCGGCGGGCTTGGCTCTAGTCTCGACCAATCGCTTGCGAGTTACCTGCCGGTTAACAAGTCATTGAGCGTGCCCCCGGGCCCGGAGGTCGATGTGAGTTCCGCCCAGTCCCTTCTCGAAAACCGCCCCGTCTCCGTGGCGCATCTGTTCCTGTCCAGAGTCGCGGCCACGCCCGACCGGGAGGCCTACCGCCATCCCGTGCCGATCGCCGGCCAGGCCGCTTCCGGCGCTTCCGGCTCTTCCGGCTCTTCCGGCGCCGAGCGGTGGCGCTCGCTGACCTGGGCGCAGACCGCAGAGCGCGTCAGGGCGATCGCGGCCGGCCTGATCGCCCTCGGGCTGCGGCCCGAGGAGCGGGTGGCGATCTCCTCCGCCACCCGGGTGGAGTGGATCCTGGCCGATCTGGGCGTCATGTGCGCGGGCGGGGCGGCCACCGCCGTCTACCCGAGCACCAATGCCGACGAGACGGTGTACATCCTCTCCGACTCCGGCAGCCGGGCCCTCTTCGCCGAGAACGCCGCGCAGCTGGCCAAGGTGGCCGGCCGGCTCGACGCACTGCCGGGGCTGGGCCACGCCATCCTCTTCGACGCGGAGGAGTCCGGCCCCCCACTCGAGGGAATGGAGGGCCTCCAGGGTCTGGAGGTGCTGTCCCTCGCCGAGTTGGAGAAGCGCGGCACGGTGTATCTGGAGGAGCACCCGGACGCGGTCGACGAGGCGATCCGGGCGATCGAGCCGGAGCAGCTCGCCACCCTGATCTACACCTCGGGCACGACCGGCAGGCCGAAGGGCGTGCGCCTGGTGCACGACTGCTGGTCGTACCAGGCCATGGCGCAGCAGGCGCGCGGGCTGCTGCGCTCCGACGACGTGCAGTACCTGTGGCTGCCGCTGTCCCACGTCTTCGGCAAGGCCCTGATCTCCGGTCAGATACAGACCGGCCACGTGCTGGCGGTGGACGGCCGGATCGACCGCATCGTCACCAACCTCCCGACCGTGCGACCGACCCTGATGGCGTCCGCCCCGCGGATCTTCGAGAAGGTCTACAACGGCATCGCGGGAAGGGCGAGAGCGGAAGGCGGCGCCAAGTACAGGATCTTCCTGTGGGCCGCGAAGGTCGCCCGTGCGTACGCCAGGGCAGGGCAGGAGAGCATGGCGGCCACCGGGAGGCGCCGGGTGCCCCTGTCGCTCGCCGTCCAGCACGCCGTCGCCGACCGGCTGGTGTACGGCAGGATCCGCGAGGCCTTCGGGGGCAAACTGCGCGCCAGCGTCTCGGGCGGTGCCGCACTCGCCCCCGACATCGGCTACTTCTTCGCCGGCGCCGGGGTGCGCATCCTCGAGGGCTACGGTCTCACCGAGACCAGCTCGGGCTGCGTCGTCAACCCCGCCGACGACAACCGGATCGGCACGGTCGGCACACCGCTGCCCGGTACCGAGGTCCGCGTCGCCGAGGACGGCGAGATCCTGCTGCGGGGCCCCGGCAACATGCGCGGCTACCACAACCTGCCCGAGAAGAGCGCGGAGGTGCTGGAGAGCGACGGCTGGCTGCACACCGGTGACATCGGCGAGGTGGACGAGGACGGCTTCGTCAGGATCACCGACCGCAAGAAGGACCTGTTCAAGACCTCGGGCGGCAAGTACGTGGCACCCACCGAGATCGAAGGCCGTTTCAAGGCGATCTGCCCGTTCGTCGGCAACATCCTGGTCATCGGTGACGGCCGCAACTTCTGCTCCGCGCTGATCACCGTGGACGAGACCGCGATCATGCCCTGGGCGGCGTCCCACGGCCTCGGCGGCCTCGGCTATGCCGAGGTCGTCTCCACGCCGCAGGTCCACGAGCTGATCGACGGCTTCGTCCAGCGGGTCAACGCCGACCTGCAACGGTGGCAGACCGTGAAGAAGTTCGCGGTGCTGCCGCGCGACCTCGACGTCGAGCACGGTGAACTCACCCCGAGCCTCAAGGTGAAGCGGCCGGTCGTCGAGCGCGACTACGCCGAGGTCATCGAGGCGATGTACGAGGGTTCCCGCGAGGCCTGACCCTCCGCAGTGCGGCCGTCCGGCAGCCGGGGCGCGGCGGCGCGGGCCGTCCGTCCGGCCGCCCCGCTGCGGGCTCACACCGCTCGTGGTGCGGGGGGCGGGCCTTCTCCTTCCGGCGGCCCCGGCGGCGCCCTCGACGGGGCAGGGGTCCCGGCCACTGGTCACCGGCCATAGGCCACCTGCCACCGCCCGACCGGTCACAGGCCACCGACCTCTGCCCGCCGCCGGCTCCGAGCCGGATCCATGTGGAAATGGGATCCATTTTTATGTAGTCTGCGCCGGAGTTCGCACCGTCGTCCGGAGAGGGCCCGATCGCATGGCCGTTCCCAAGCGGAAGATGTCCCGCAGCAACACCCGCCACCGCCGCGCCCGGTGGAAGGCCACCCCGGCACAGCTCGTACCGGTCACGGTGGACGGAGTGACCTATCTGGTGCCGCAGCGGCTGGTCAGGGCGTACGAGCGCGGTCTGCTGCGCCCCAAGGGCTGACGACCACCCGGACAGCCACCCGGACAAACAGGACGACCTGGACGACCTGGACGACCTGGACGGCCCAGGGGCCAGGGCGCTCGGGAAACGCACGGCCCCGGGTCCGATCAGCCGCGGAACGCCGAGCGCGTACCGGGCGGGTGCATGCTCCGGTTCGGGCGGTGGTCGCAGCCACGGCACCGCCCGACCCGGCCGGGCCCCCCTGCCGGATCCCCTGGGCTGCCGGCGGGGCGGGCTGCGGACGCCGGGGAGGTCGGCAGGACCCCGGAGGCGCTTGTCTCGCCGCTGTCATGAGGGCTCTCCCGGACGGGCCCGAGCCGATGTGAACGAACCAGGGGGGGCGGTGCAGGACGTACGCGACACGTCCCCGCAGTCGGAAAAGCAGTCGGAAAAGCAGCCGGGCACGGGGCCGGGCACACGGCCGGACGCACGGCCGGGAACGCCGTCGGGGGCACGGCGGCGAGTACGAGCGGGATCACGAGCGGGATCACGGTCGGGAGAGGGCGCGGACTTCCGGGGCCCCGCCACCGCGCCCGTCCTCGCCGCGGGTGCCGCCTCCGTGCTGGCGGTAGCCGGACTCGCCTGGGCGGCGGGTGCGGCCCAGTGGCTGACCCACCCCGGTTTCCGGGCGTGGCAGACGATCTGCGTGGCCATCACCCTGCAGGCGCTGCCGTTCCTGGTGCTGGGCACGATGGTCTCCGGTGCCGTCAACGCCTTCGTACCGGAGCGTGTGTTCAGCAGGGTGCTGCCGCGCAGACCCGCCCTCGCGGTGCCGGTGGCGAGCGTGGCCGGGGTCGTGCTGCCGGGCTGTGAGTGCGCCTCGGTGCCCGTGGCGGGGAGTCTGGTCCGGCGGGGTGTGACACCGGCCGCCGCCTTCGCGTTCCTGCTGTCCGCGCCCGCCGTCAACCCCGTTGTGCTGGCCTCGACCGCCGTCGCCTTCCCCGGCAGCCCGGAGATGGTCGCCGCCCGGCTCGTCGCCTCACTCGCCGTCTCGGCGGCGATGGGCTGGCTGTGGCTGAGGTTCGGGCGCGCGGAGTGGCTGCGCATGCCGTCCCGTCACACCGGTCACCGGCACGGGCACCGCCGGTGGGAGGAGTTCCGGCTCGGCTTCCAGCACGACTTCCTGCATGCCGGAGGATTTCTCGTACTCGGCGCCATGGCCGCGGCGACATTCAACGTCGCCGTGCCGGGGTCGGTACTGGACGCCTTCTCCGGATCCCCCTGGCTGTCGGTGCTGTTCCTCGCCGGACTCGCGATCGTCCTCGCCGTCTGCTCGGAGGCCGACGCCTTCGTCGCCGCCTCGCTCACCGGCTTCTCGCCCACCGCACGGCTGGCTTTCATGGTGGTCGGCCCCATGGTCGACGTGAAACTGGTCGCCCTGCAGGCAGGCACCTTCGGCCGGGCGTTCGCCCTGCGCTTCTCCGCGGCCACGGCGGTCGTCGCCGTGGCCGCCAGCTCTCTCGCCGGCTGGTGGCTGCTGTGAGACGCACCTTCCAAGCCGTGCTGCTGATCCTGGCCGGAGCCGGAGTCCTCCGGGTGTCCCTCTTCGGTGACATCGCCCTGCGCTATGTGAAGCAGGGACTGCAGCCCTACCTCGTCGCGTCCGGGATCGCGCTGTGCGCCCTCGGCGCGATCGGCGCCCGGCGGGACGGACTGCCCTTCCCGGCACGCCGTCAGGAGGGCGGCGCCGAAGACCGAGAAGCGGCGCCGGTCCACGGGCACGACCACACCCGCGGGCCGCGCGCCGCCTGGCTTCTGCTGCCACCCGCCCTCCTCCTGCTCCTCAACGCCCCGCCGGCGCTCGGCTCCTACACCGCCGCGAGGGACAGTCCGCAGCTCGTCGTGGAGTACGAGAGTTTCGCACCGCTCCCGGCGAGCGGGCCCGTCCCGCTCTCCCTGACCGAGTTCATCGCCCGGGTGCAGCAGGAGGAGCGGCAGAGCCTCCAGGGGCGCACCGTCGTCCTGCAGGGGTTCGTCACACCTGGCGAGGACGGGACCTGGCGACTGGCCCGTCTTCTGATCTCCTGCTGCGCGGCCGACGCGCAGTCGCTGGCCGTCACCGTGCACGGCGTGACGGCACCGCCCGCCGACACCTGGGTGACGGTCACCGGCACCTGGCACCCGGACGGTGCCCTGGGAACCACCTCGGCCGCCCTCGCGCTCGATGCCGCCGCGGTCGACAGGATCCCGGAGCCGCCCCTCCCGTACGTCGACAGACCTCCCGCCGCAGGCTGAGCCCCACGCTCCACCGGCCGGTCGCGCTTCCGGGGCCGACGTACACGGACGAGCGGATTCGCGCTCGGCACTCGGCACGCGGCGGCGCCGCCGCTCGGCCCGTCCCCGGTGCATGGGGCGGCGACGACGTGCCCGCAGGCCGGGTCGTGTCCGGGTGGCTGTCTCTCGGCCGGTCATCTGTTCCGGGCCGTGTTCGGGTCGGCTGTCTCTCCACCGGGCATATGGCGGCTGATCATCTGTCGGTCCGCCGTGTTCCGGTTGGTCATGTTCTGGCTCGTCATGTTCCGGTTGGCCAGGCTCCGTCCGGTCGACCGCCGGTGAGCCCGGGACCGCCGCCGGAGCCCGGACGCCCGCCCGCCGGGAGCGGCAGCCATGCTCCCAGGGCCCTGGCGGCCGGGGGTTCCGTGACGCCGGGCGTGGGACTGTCCGTGGGCGAGGCTCCCGTACTGCTGCTGGGGCTCGGCGAAAGGGAAGGCGTCGGCGTGGTCGAGGGGCCCGGACGGTCACTGGTGGAGGGGCGCGCACTCGGCTCCGTGGTGGCGGGCGGTGATGTGGTTCCGGGGGCGGGTTCCGGGGCGCGGGTGACCGGGGGCGTCGTGGTAGCCGGGGGAACGGGTCTGGTAGGTGCGGCAGCAGGTGTGGAGGGAGTGGCGGTGGCGCGCGGGCTCGTGGGCAGACCGCGGTCGCGGTCACGGGCGGTGCCTCTGGCGGGGTGCGTGGCTGCACGTTCCGGCGAACGGGAGGCCCCATGCGAGGCGGCGCCCTGCCGGGGCTCGCCGGAGGACGCGGGCTCCGGGCTCGGCGTGGCCTGCGGAAGGCCGGTGGAGCCGTCGGCCAGCAGCGAGGAGGTACCCACGCCGCCGAGTATGGCGAAGGCTGCTGCGGCGGCGGCCCGGACGCCGTAGGACCTCCACCGCCTTGGCCGGGCGCATTGCGCCGTGCCCGCCGGGGTGGCGACCCGGACCGTGCGGGCGGGAACCGGACCCCCTGGGGTGACGGCCTCGGACGCGTCTTTCGGGGTGACGGCCTGGAACGGCTCCACGGGAGTCAGGTCCTGGGTCGTGCCGGATGGGTCCGGGGCGGCATGAGCGGGTGCGTTGCCTGTTCCGGTCGTCCGGTCCGGGCCCGCGAGCTCCGTGGGGGCGGGGAACCGGGGGATCTGAAGCGTGGCCGCAGCGGCGGCCGGCAGGGCCGTGGGGGCGGGGAACCGGGGGAGCTCAACCGTGGTTGCCGCGGAGGACGGGAGGGAGTCCGCAGATCCGCCGGGTGTCGCCTGCTCCCCCGGGCCGGTTCCCGGCATGGGGGGGTCGGCCGCCGGGATGGCGGCCGTGGCCGCCATCGCCGAATCGTAGGCACCGCATTCGGGGCACGTGACCGCGCCGTTGAGGGGGCGGTGGCAGGGCGCGCAGTAGTCCATGGGCGGACCCGCTCAGTAGGGAGGCCGGGGGAGACCGGCGTGCTCCGCCGGATGTGCCGGATGTGCCGGACGCGCTGCCCGCGCCGACCGGTGTGCCGAGCGGGGCACCGCGGGCGTGGGGCGGAGCCGGGCACGGTGCGGAAGGGGCCTGGGCATGGACGGACCTCGCTCACTCACCGGTCTTGACGGGGCACCGGTTACCGGGGTCAACGACGTCCTCGGGGCGATCGTTCAAAAAACGGCGGCAACGTGGCCCAGCTAACTTCCCGCCCGAGGTGAACCGTTGGCGGCCCCGCCGTGCCGGACAGCCGGCCGGGGGGAGGTGCCCGGGCGGCTGTCCGTGCGCGACGAGCGGGGCCGCTGCGCACCGCCCGAGCCGCCGCACGGGCGGTGCACCCACCGAGTCCGTGCCGCCCTTCGCCCGTGCCGCCCCTCGCCCGTACCGTCCTCCCCTTGCCGACCCCGACCCCTTGCCGACCCCGACGCGTGGCGCCGGATGCTCCGCATCCGGCGGGCAGGCCGGCCGGGCGGGTGGGTCGCACCAGGTCCGGCGGCCGGGGGCGGCCCGCGCCGCAGCGGTCCGCCCCCGGCAGGGGCTGTGCCCGCGGCCCGTGCCGGAGGCCGGACGCCTCAGTGGTGCCTGGTGTGCTTGCGTACCTGGCCGGCCGCCTTCTCCGCCATCTCCTGCGCCTTGCCGCGCAGCATGTCGTTCCGGCCGGAGCGCCGCATGGACTTGTCGCCCATGGTCTTCCCGAGGGTTTCCTTCAGTTTGCCCTTGATCTGCCGCGCCTTGGCGTTGTGCTTGCTCATCAGGATCGGTGTCCTCTCGGGTCAGTGGTGCGTACACGCACCGGTTAACCCCGCGCCTGTTCACCCTGCGCCTACCCGGGGTGCCCCGCAACCCGCGCACCCGGACATCGTCCCCCGCGCTACCTGCCCACCAGGCGTGCACGCCCCTCGGCGCGCCGGCGCCCCGGCGCGCACGCCCACCCGGTCCGCCCGCGTACCCGAGTTCCGCCCCCGGTGCCGGGTGTGATGGGGTGGGCGTCTGAACGCCCGCGGTATCACACCCGGCACCAAGCGCGGGCTGGAGCGAGCAGAGGAGGTGCCATGGCGCGTCCGGTCACCGTCGTCACGGGCGGTAGTCGGGGCATCGGCGCGGCGACCTGCGTACGGCTGGCCGCCGACGGGCACGACCTGGCCCTCGGGTACGTCAGCGACGTCGCGGCCGCCGAGGAGGTGGCGCGGGCCGTGCGCGCGGCCGGCCGCAGCTGTGTCGCCGTGCGGGTGGACACCTCCGACGAGGCCGAGGTGGAGCGGCTGTTCGACATCGCGGCCGCGGAAATCGGCACCGTGACCGGACTGGTCAACAACGCGGGTGTCACCGGCCCGCTCGGGCGGCTCGCCGACGCCCGCACCGAGGACCTGCGGCGGGTGGTCGACGTGAACCTGCTCGGCTGCCTCCTGTGCTGCAGGCGAGCCGCCCGTGACATGGCCGCGAGCGGTTCCGGTGCCATCGTCAACATCTCCTCGGTGGCTGCCACGCTCGGTGCCCCCGGGGAGTACGTCCACTATGCGGCGACCAAGGCGGCGGTCGACGCTCTGACCGTGGGGCTGGCCAGGGAACTCGGACCGCAGGGCATTCGGGTGAACGCGGTCGCCCCCGGCACCGTGAACACCGGCATACACGCCGCCATGGGCGACCCCGACCGACCGGCGAAGGTGGCCGCGATGACCCCGCTCCGGCGGTCGGGGGAGCCGGCCGAGATCGCCGGCGCCGTCTCCTGGCTGCTCTCGGACGACGCCTCCTTCACGACGGGCACGGTCCTGAGAGTCTCCGGGGGGCGCTGAGCACCGTCCCGGGCGGGTTGCTGAACCGCCCCCGATGGTGACGGGGCCGCGGCGGGCGCGCGTGCAGACGGGTGGCGGGTGGACGGGCAGGCGCGCCTGCGGGTGGACGGGCAGGCGGGTATGCGGGCCTGCGGGTGGTGGCTCCGCAGCAACCGGTGGCTCCTTGGTCACCCCGGCCCCGTCCGCGGCCCGCACATCCGCGCCGACCTCGCACCCCGGTGGGTGTCTGCGCCGACCACCGGCTTCGGGTCAGGCGACACGGTCACGGTCTCCTGGCACGGAGCGGCTCGGCCTGCGGCCCGGACGGTCCCGGAGGCCACGCGCGCCCCGCCCGGCGGGTCGGCGTGTCCCGGCCCGGCGGGTCAGAAGGAGCGGAGCTGCAGCAACGGCTCCTTGATCCCGTCGCGGTCCTCCGACGGCCACGTCCAGTCCATGCCGCCCGACTTCACCAGGGCCGCCTTCACCTCGGCGGGGGAGGCGCCGGGGTGGGTCGCGCGGTACAGGGCCGCCCCGCCCGCCACATGCGGGGTGGCCATGGAGGTGCCGGACAGGGTGGCGTAGCCGCCGTTCGGGTAGGTGGAGCGGATACAGACGCCGGGGGCGATCAGGTCCACGTCGCGGCCGTAGTTGGAGAAGTCCGCGAAGGTGTCGTCCCGGTCCGTACGGCACGTGGAGGCGCCGAGGCCGCCCGGCTCGCCGTCGAGGTCGGCCAGAGCGCTGACCGTGATCACCTCGTCGTACGCGGCCGGGACGAAACCGGCCGCGTCCGCGTGGTCGTTGCCCGCGGCTACCGCGTAGGTGACGCCCCTTGCGACCGAGTTGCAGATGGCCCGGTGCATGGCGTCGGCGTCGGTCCTGCCGCAGTCGCCGTCGTCCCTGCCCGCGCCGCTCAGGCTCATGTTGACGACGTCGATCTCGTCGGCGTGCTCGGTGACATGGTCGATGCCGCAGATGACGCTCGAGGTGCTACCGGAGCCGAACGGGCTGAACACCTGGACCGGCCAGAGCCGTACGCCCGGTGCCACGCCGACCACTCCCGTGCCGTTGTCGAGGGCGCCGATGATGCCGGCCACATGTGTGCCGTGACCGTGCCCGTCCTCCTGCGGCATGTTCGGCAGCCAGCAGTTCTTGCCTCCGGCCACGTACACGTCGAGATCCGGATGGTCCGCGTCGATACCGGTATCGATGACCGCCACATCGGCGTCGACCCGGGTGTCCTTCCCGTCGATCGCGGCGGTCGGGCTCAGATCGGCCTCCGCCCGGTCCACGCCGGTCGGCACCGACTGGGCCGCGATCCGCACCGGGCGGTCGGGCTCCACGGAGCGGACCCCGGGCCCGTCCGCGACGGCGGCCGCCGTAGACGCGGTCATCGACGCCGCGTAGCCGTGCAGGGCGTGCCGGTAGACGTGCAGCACCGTGGCGCCCATGGATGCCGCCCGCACGACTGCCGTGTTCACGGCCGCCTCGGCGCTGCTGACGGTGGGGGCGTCCTTGAGCGTCACGATGTACCGCCCGGCGGTCTCGCTGCGGGTTTCCCCCTGGTTCTGGCCGTGAGTCCGGCCGGCCAGGCCGGCCGGGTCGATGGCCGCGGAGGGGCCCGGAGCGGCGGCGAGTGCGAGGCCGAGCAGCACAGCGCAGAAGATGGTGGGCATCCCAGACCCTTCTTGAGGGAACCGAAGGGGCCGACCGGTTCCGTCGGCCCTCTTCCGCCATGTCGAGGCGTTCGGCGCCCACAGCTAGCAGTTCCCGGGGCGCCCGCCTGTCCGACATCCGGAGGGTCACCGGATTGCTGACGATCCGTCATCCCTATAGCTGTGTCATATGTCCGGAGCGTCCGCGGCCGCCGCCATCCGGCTCACATCCCTCCGTGCGCCCTGTGCTCCGTCGTGCGCCCGGCGTCCTCCCGGCGCGGCTTGGCCGCCGTACCGCCGGCGCGGGAGTGCGCGGGCAGACCGTCCCGGGAGCATGCCGGCAGGGGGCACCGGCAGAGGGGCGAGCGGGCCGAGGCAGGAGGGGGAAGGCCGAGCAGGAGGGGGAGGGGGAGGCGGAGGAGGGGCCGGGGGCCGGGCCGCGAGGTGGGGGAGGGGCGAGGGGAGCGCGGCAACGGTGGCGGCGAGCGGGGCGAGCGGGGCGAGAGAGGCGAGAGAGGCAAGGATGCGGGCCCCGCCACAGGGTGTGTGAGGGTACGGGTTCAGCAGGGCGGTGGGTCACCCGCCGGGCGCGCGGCGCGCCTGCGGGTGTCGACGGACCACATATGCGTGCAGCCGGGGCACTGCAGATGGACCACCGTGCCCTGGCTGGAGATGAGGTAGCGCCAGTGGTCGCCGCAGTTGCGCCGGTCCGCGCAGGTGGCGCAGTCGCGTGCGTCGTCGCAGGCGGGGCAGGGCAGCCAGGCGCGGCGGGCGATATCCGCTTGCGGGTCAATGGGCAGGCCCACGTCCCGGGCCTCCTTCCGGCAGGACACCCGCGGCGACGAGCATGGCGTGGGTCCGCTGCTGCTCGGCGTCGAGACCGGAGTAGAGGAGCGTGTACGCGGCCTCCTCGCCCTCCAGCGTGGCCACCGGGTCCCAGCCGGGCCCCAGCGCGGCCACCACCTCGGCCCTGCGCCGGGCCTCCTCGAAGGTCAGGTCGATCTCGAACGGCGTGAGGTCGGGTGAACGGTCCTGGTCCATCAGTGACACTTCCGGTGGTGCTGCGGTGCGGTGCCCTTGCGGGCCGACTGCCACGTCTACCAGAGAGCCGAGCTTCAGGGAAGGTTTACCTAAGTTGCTGTGAGGTACCTCATGGGACGGGGCCGACGGGGCCGCCCCGTCCGCCCCGCCGGCCGGCCGGCTCCGTCGGCTCCGTCGGCTCCGCTCCGACCGCCGGGGCGGGGCCGCCCCGCCACGGTGCCATGTCCCGTCCCCGCGCCACTGACGGCTGCGGCGCACCGCCGCACGCCGCACAGGGATCGTGCCGGCCGCGGGGATCACTCGGCCCGTGCCACGATCCCCCGTACCACCCCGAGTTCCACCAGGTCCCGCGGCCGCAGCCGGAGCTGGTCGGCGGTGGCCGCTGTGTCGGACGGGGCGCGTTTGAGGATCGCGGCGGCGAGTTCGGGCGCGATGACCGAGAAGTAGCTGTCGGGGGTGACCCAGGTGTTGCCCGGGGCGGCCAGCGCCAGCGCCCCGCCGGAACCGCCCTCGCCGATCACCAGGGTCGTCACCGGCACGCGCACCGACGCCACCGCCGCGAAGACGTCCGCGATGGCCGCGCCCGCCCCGGCCCGCTCGGCCTCGGCGTCGTTCGCGGCACCGGGGGTGTCCACGAGAGTGAGCACCGGGATGCCCAACCGGTCGGCGAGCCGGATGAGCCGGGCCGCCGTGCGGTACCCGGCCGGCCTGGTAGCGGTCCCGGCCTGGGCCGCGTACGCCACCACCCGCCCCTCGCGCAGCCCGAATCCGCAGATCATTCCCGGGTCCGAACCACCGCACCGGTCGCCGTGGAGATCCGCCCGCTCGTCGAACCAGGCGTCGAGATACGCCCGGGCACGGGGCCGCTGCGGCGCCCGCGCCCGGCGCACCGCCTCCCAGCCGGTCGCCGCCGCGCCGGGCGCCCCGTCAAGGGCCCCCGGCGGCGGGACGGGCGCCCCACCCGGCACCGGCTCCACGGTGCCGCCCGCCAGCAGCCGCAGCCACAGAGACAGCACCGGCCGCAGCCGGTCCCGGGGGACGATCGCGTCGACGTGCCCCGCTGCGAGCTGGCCCTCGGCCGTGTACGCCGACGGGTCCGCGTCCGGTGGCCTGACCCGGGAGCCGGCGAACCCGACCTGTGCTCCCGGCAGTGCGAGGACCACGTCCGCGCCTGCTCCGAGCGTGGCCCAGCCGCCGCCGGTGGCGGGGTCGCGCAGCACCGCGATCTGCGGCAGACCGGCCGCGCGGATCAGCGCGGACGCCCGCGCCACCCGGTGGAGCTGGCCGAGGGCGACCATGCCCTCCTGCATCCGGCTGCCCCCGGTGGCGACCAGCGACACCAGTGGCAGCCGCGCGGCGCGGGCATGGGCGTAGGCCTCCTCCAGCAGATTCCCGGTCCGCCGGCCCAGCGACCCGCCGAGGAACCGGAACTCGAACGACACCAGCACCGCGCGCCGGCCACCGATGTCCGCCGTCCCCCACACGACGGACTCCTGCTCGCCGGTCCGCGCCGCGGCCCTCTCCCGCGCCCGCGCATAGCCGGCCCACCTGAGCGGGCCGTCGCCGTCACCGGAGGAGTCCCCGGCAGCGGCCGATGGGTGCTCCTCGAAGGCGTCGGAGGCCAGGGCCACCGCCTCGCGCGCCGTCGACGCGTCAGCCACGGGAGAGGGACCGTTTCATGATCTTGCCCATGTCGTTGCGGGGCAGGGCGTCGAGGAAGCGGACCGTCCGCGGGCGTTTGTGCGGGGCGAGTTGGGACGCGACATGCCCGGCCAGCTCGTCCCCGGACGGCGGGCTGGCCGGGTCGGTGGGCACCACCCACGCCACCACCCGCTCGCCCAGGTCGTCGTCCGGTTCGCCGGTGACCGCGGCCTCCCGCACCTGCGGGTGCTCCAGCAGCGCGTTCTCGATCTCACCCGCTCCGATCTTGTAGCCGCCGCTCTTGATCAGGTCCGTCGCCTTGCGACCGACGATCCGCACCTGGCCGTCCGCGGCCCGGACCGCCATGTCGCCCGTGCGGAACCAGTCGCCGTCGAACGCCGCCGCGGTCGCGTCGGGCCGGTTGAGATAGCCGCTGAACAGGTTCGGTCCCCGCACCTGGATCTCGCCGACCGTCTCGCCGTCCAGCGCGGTGATCTCCGTCCCGTCCTCCTCGACCAGCCGCAGCTGCACCCCGGGGAGCGGAAGCCCCACCGATCCGGGAGACGGCCGGCCGTCCACCCGGACGCTCGTGTTCATCAGCGTCTCGGTCATCCCGTACCGCTCGACGACCCGCCGGCCCGTGGCAGCGAAGATCCGCTCGTGGTCGTGGACGGGCAGCGCCGCCGACCCGGACACCAGCAGCCGGGCGCGACCGAGGGACATGGCCAGCTCCGGGTCGCTGCCCACCGCCTCCGCCAGCCGGTGGTACATCGTCGGCACCCCGAAGAGCATCGTCGCCCCGGCACCGAGCTCCCGCCCCACGCCGTCCGCCGAGAAGCGCCCGAGGTGCCGCACCGCGCCGCCCCGGCGCAGCGGGCCGAGCACGCCGAGGATCAGCCCGTGCACATGGAACAGCGGCAGTGCCTGGACGAGGACGTCGTCGCCGGTCCACGCCCATGCGTCCGCCAGCGCGTCCAGGGTTGCGGCGATCGCCCGGCGCGGCAGCACCGCGCCCTTGGGCGGGCCGGTGGTCCCCGAGGTGTAGACGATCAGCGCCGCGGTCTCCGGGCCGGGCTCGGCGGGCAGGGCCCGGTCGTTGTTCCCGGCCGCGTCCTCGGGCACCGCCGTCTCGATGTCGATCCGCTCCAGGGCCGCCAGCACGGGCGGCAGCTCGTCGTCCGGGCCGGCCAGCACCAGGCGCGGGGCGCCGTCCTCGACGATATGGGCCAGTTCCCGCTCTCCCGTGCGGGGGTTGAGCGGTACGGCGGGCACGCCCGCGAGCAGTGCCGCCACCACCCCGACGGCTGTCTCGAGCGTGGGCGTGGCCCAGACCGCGACGCGGTCCGCCCCGGAGATCCGCTCCGCCGTAGCCCCGGCGGCGCGGGCGAGGGCGCCGTACGTCAGCTCTCGGTCGCCGAAGCGCAGCGCGGGCCGGCGCCCTATGCCGCCGTCCGCGGCGGCCGTGACGGCTGCGCCGTTCGTTCCGTTCGGGATGGCTGTGGCTGTGGCTGTGGCTGGGGCTGGGGCTGGGGTGTTGGTGGCGGTCGTTCCGTTCGGGACGGCTGTGCCGTCCAGGGCGTGCGCGGCCGCCGCCAGGGCAGGGAAGAGAGCACTCACCGGTCGTCCTCCTTCGGAGTTGCTTCCGCACGGGCCGGGTCGCGGGCGCCCGCGGTCCCGCCATTCTCCCCGTGCTGGCCTACCCGTGCGTAACAAGCCGCGGGCCGCTGCCGTCGCCTCCGATGGAGCCTTCGTCCCCGGCGGGAGTGCTCAGGAGGTCCATCACCCGTCTCGGTGGCACCCGGCCTCTCCGGCTGGGCCCGGCGGCACCGCGTTCGCCAGTGGTGGCGTCCGGCACCTGTGGTCGGGGCACGGGTCGTTGCCGCACATGTGGTACGGGCATCCGCCGTTTCGGCACCGGGGGCGTCCACCGTGGCCTTCCGGCTCGGCCCGCCCTGCGAGCGGCCACACGCTGCACCCCGTTCCGGTTCCCGTTCGCGTTCAGGGAGCAGGAGCAGGAGCAGGAGCAGACACAGGAACAGGAACAGGAACGATCAGGTGGTGAGCGGGGAGAGGACCATCGAGGCGATGTTGCCCTCCATCATCTCCCCGAGCCCCTGCACCGCGCACACATCGGGCCGTTCGGCGATATGGACCGGCATCCCGGTAGAGTCCCGCAGCATCTGGTCGAGACCGGGCAGCAGCGCGCTGCCGCCGACCATCATGATCCCGCGGTCGCCGAGATCGGCGACCAGGTCGGGCGGGCAGTCGCGCAGGATTCTCCCGATGCTGTCGAGTACCGCGGTCAGCGGTGTGTGGATCGCGTCCCGGACTGCCGCGGTGTCGACCCGTACCGAGCGTGCCAGTCCGGTCGCCACGTCCCGGCCGTGGATCTCGGTGGTGGAGGGGCCCTGGGGGGTGAGGCCGTTCTCGCTGAGCGCGATCTGGAGGGGGCGTACGGACTGGCTGGGCAGCATCAGTTCGTGCTGGTGGCGCAGGTGCTGGATGACGGCATGGTCCACGGCCTCGCCTCCGACCGGGATACGGGCCGCGGTGACGATGGACCCGAGGGACAGTACGGCGACCTGCGTGGTGGCCGCGCCGCACATCATGATCATCGTGGCGGTCGGCTGCTCCACCGGGAGTCCGCAGCCGACGGCTGCGGCGATCAGCGTGTCGACCAGTTCCACCCGGCGCGCGCCGAGTCCCACCAGCGTCTCCACGGTGGCGCGCTGGGCGAGGGGGTCGGCCTCGTGCGGAGTGCAGGCGGCGGCGCGCAGCCGCGGCTTGCGGCGCAGTTGCCGGCGGAGCTTCTCGCCGAGCAGATGGCGGAGCATCCGCTGGGCCATGTCGATGTCGACGACGGTGCCGCCGGAGACCGGGCGCGTCACCCGGATGTAGTCGGGGGTACGGCCGGTCATCTGCTCGGCGAACTCGCCCACGGCGATGAGGGCGCCGTTGCGGATGTTGACGGCGGCGACGCTCGGCTGGTCGACGACGAGCCCTGCGCCCTTCACATAGACCCGGGTCCGCGCCGCGCCCAGATCGACGGCGACATGGCAGCGGCGCAACTGCTCAAGACTGACGGTCATGGCAGGTCCTCCCGAGACGGTTCCCTCCTCGCATCCTGCGATCACCGGGCGCGTCGCGCGCGCTGTGCTGAGCCGGTCGGGGGTGGACGTGGCAGGGCGGCGGGCCCGGTGCGGCGCCTGGGAGCGGCGCCGTGCCAGAAGCCCGGGAAGGTGCCAGGGAAGGTGCCAGGGAAGGGGTTCGAAAGGACCCTTGTCAGGGGCTCTGTGAGGGGCTGTACGCCACGCGTTGCAGCAGGCCCCAGGTGAACTCCGCCACGCACGCCCGCCCGTCGGGGAGGCCGAACGCGAGCCGCCAGCGGGAGGGAGCACTGCCCTCCATCGGCCGTACCGGGCCGAAGGCGGCGGCGACTTCGTCGACCGTGCAGCACCAGGGGCGCAGGTCGTCAGCCGTGCACAGCAGGGGACCGGTGGCCCCCGGTGCCCGTACCAGCCATTCGTTCCAGACGGCTCCGCCCGGTCCGGCCAGCACCTCGAACCGCAGGTCCGGCCACAGAGGCAGGCGCCACCGCAGCGCCTCGCACTCCAGATCGCCGATCCTGCGGCGCTCCGAGGTTTCGGGCTCACCGAGCACGGAGCGATACCGGGACAGGGCCCCGCGGGTGCGCGGGGAGCGGACGGCCGCCTGCCAGCGGCGGTTCGCTTCGCGCATCTGGGCGGCCGACGCGCCCAGCTCACGGCGTGCCTCCTCGACCAGCTCCGGCTGGTGGTCGGCCATCCGGCGGAGCAGGACGAGCTGGAACGCACGCGGTCCCCAGGTGTCCATGCCCTCATCGTGCCCGTATGGAGCGGCCACCGCGCATGCCTCGGCCGGTCGAGGTGCCGAGGAGACGCAACCTCCACACAGGATCCTCACGGTCACGACTACCTCAGAGGTCACATCGTGCCTACGCTCCGGGGGTCATGGACTACTGCCACCGGTGTCGCCGACACCTCAACGGGGCCCTGGCTTGCGCCGGGTGCGGTACTCCGGCCGAGGAGCTGCAGCCCTTCCCGCCCGCCTCCGCCGCGGCGGACGGCGATGCCGTCGTCGAACCGGGCGGTGCGCACACCGGCGAGGGCCGGCCGCCGGCCGGACGCCGCCATACCCGGAAGGCGGGGGGCATGCGGAGGGCGGTGGGTGCCCGGAAGGCGGCAGGTGCCCGCAGGGCGCGCCGCAGGCGCGGGCGGAAGGTGCTCATAGGGACGTTCGGGCTGGCGCTCGCCGCGGGCGCGCTGAGCCTGGCGGAACTGGCCGGGGAGTCGTCGGGCCGCGGTGACGGCACCTCCGTCGAGGTGCGCGAGCAGGGCACGCCGGAGGTGGACGACACCCCCGGGCCGACCGGCGGTGCGGAACCGCAGCCGGGGCCCGGCGAGGTGAGCGGGGCTCCCGCGGCGGCCCACCCGACCGGGTCGGGCGGGCGGGGCGGCATCAGGCCGACGGGTGAGGCTTCCCAGCCGTCGGGGGAACCGCCGGAGAAGTCGCCTGAGGAGCCGCCCGAGGAGCCGCCCGAAGAATCGGTGGAGTCGGCGCCGGTCCAGCCCGGTCCGGGCGGCGAAGGCAGCCCGTCCCCGACCCCGACGGGGGATCCCTCGCGGCAGCCTTCGTCTTCGCGGCAGCCCTCGCACGCACAGGAACCCTCGTCTTCGTCCCCGCCTCCTCAGTCCCCCGCGGAGCCGGTGCCGTCCCCGACGCCGACGAGGACCTGCCGGCTCATCTTCTGGTGCTCATAGCCGCGGTGTGCGCGGTCGTGGTGCGGGCAGCCATGGTCCTCGAAGCCGCGGTGCCGGCAGTCGCGGTGCCGGCAGTCGGCAGTCGGCCGGTTGCCCGCACTCGGCCGGGCGCCCGACGGCATCCGACCCGCCGCGGGTGCCCCTCCGCCGGAGGGACGCGCGGCATGGGCACCGGGCCCGTCCGCTGCCGGTAGTGCCGGCCCCCGGATCCGGCGTCGCGGCCCCGGCGGCGTGGCCCCGGCCCGGCCTCGCGGCCCTCCGGCCGTTCAGGCCGTGGAGCTCGCGGATCCGGGGGGAGCCCGGCCTGCCTCCCGGGCGTAGGCAGGTGCCTACACGTCGGTCCCGCCGCAGCCCGGTATCCGCCTGAGCAGGTCCCGCAGCGTGCCGAGCTCCTCCGCCGACAGCTCCGCGAGTGCTTCCCGCGCGAAACTCGGGGCCCCACCGAGGTCGCGGGCCGTCCGGTGGCCCTCGTCCGTGGCCGCCGCTATCCTCACCCGGCGGTCGACCGGGTCCGGCAGGCGTTCGACGAGGCCACGCGCCTCGAGCCGGTCGATGATCCCGGTGACGTTCGACGGCTCGCACCTCAGCTGCCGGGCGATGCTGCGCATGGCGGCGGGCTCCGTGGCCAGCAGCGCGAGGACCCTGGCCTGTGCGACGGTCAGGTGGTGGCGGGTCGCGGCCTCCGCGTACTCCTCGTGGTAGCGCGCCACGACGGTGCCGATGAGATCGACGACTTCCAGGGCCAGTGGGTCGCTGCGGGGGGTGGACATGCCGTCAGCGTACCGAGTTACTTGACAATCTTAAATATTTACTCGCATGATTGTTTCAGAAAATCAAGCATTTCTAGGAGGCCCCCAACATGTCCGCACTGCCCGCGACCAGCCGCGAATGGCACCTCGTCGCCCGTCCCCACGGCTGGCCGGAGCCGACCGACTTCGCCCTGCGTGAGGCCCCGGTGGCCGAACCGGGCGAGGGGCGGATCCTCGTCCGCAACCTGCACTTCTCGGTCGACCCCTATATGCGCGGCCGTATGAACGACGTGAAGTCGTATGTGCCGCCGTTCCAGCTGGACCAGCCCATGGAAGGCGGTGCGGTCGGCGAGGTCGTCGCGTCCGGCGCGGAGGGCTTCGCCCCCGGCGACCACGTTCTGCACTTCCTCGGCTGGCGCGAGTACGCCGAGGTCGACGCCCGCCAGGCGACCAAGGTCGACGGCTCCGTCGCCCCCCTCTCGGCCTATCTGGGCGTGCTCGGCATGCCCGGAATGACCGCCTACGCGGGCCTCTTCGACGTCGCCTCCTTCAAGGAGGGCGACGTGGTCTTCGTCTCGGGCGCCGCCGGCGCCGTCGGCAACCAGGTCGGCCAGATGGCGAAGCTGAAGGGCGCCTCCCGCGTCATCGGCTCGGCCGGATCCGACGAGAAGGTCAGGCTCCTCGTCGAGGAGTACGGCTTCGACGCCGCCTTCAACTACAAGAACGGCCCGGTCGCCGAACAACTGGAGGCCGCCGCCCCCGACGGTATCGACGTGTACTTCGACAACGTCGGCGGCGAGCACCTGGAGGCCGCGATCTCCTCGCTCAACGTCCACGGCCGCGTCACCCTCTGCGGGATGATCGCGCAGTACAACGCGACCGAGCCCACCCCGGCCCCGCGCAACCTCGCCATGGTCATCGGCAAGCGGCTGCGTCTGCAGGGCATGATGGTCAGCGACCACGAGGCCATGCAGCCCGAGTTCGTACGCGATGTCGGCGGCTGGCTGCGCTCCGGCGAGCTGAAGTACCAGGAGACCGTCGTGGAGGGCATCGAGAACGGTGCCGAAGCGTTCCTGGGCCTCATGCGCGGCGAGAACACCGGCAAGATGGTCGTCTCGCTCCCCCGCTAGCGACAAGGCCGTTCGGCTTGCGGACAGCTGGGTTCGTCCGGGGTTCGCAGGGCTGCGGTTTCGCCGGGTACCCGGATACCACGGATACCACGGATAACCGGATATAAGGAGCGGAGCCCCGGGAGAACCGGCAGTCGACCAAGACAAGCCGTTCACAGGGACCGGGGGCTCCGCCCTCCGGGCAGCGTGCCGTCAGCCGTGTCGTCGCGCAGGCCGGTGCCGGTGCCCGGGTGCCATGTGCCGGACACCGGACATCGGACACCGGACGGGCACATCCGCCGAGCTGGACCCGGGGAAGCCGGCGGTCCCGGCGCCGCGCTCCGGCCGCACGCCCGGTCCCTGCACCGCGCCCGGCTCGTACGGGGCTCCGGTTCCAGCCCCCACACGCCCATGTCCGGGGGCTCCGGCCCCGTATAGGGTATGCCGCATGCGTGATCTGGGTGCGGGCTTCGGCTATCTGGTGAAGGGGCAGCAGTGGGTCGGCCGGCACGGCCGGTGGTTCGGTATCGGACTGCTGCCCGGACTGATCACCCTTGTGCTGTACGCCGCGGCCCTCGTGGGGCTCGCCTACGGTGCCGACGACCTGGTCGGCTGGGCGACACCGTTCGCGGACGACTGGCAGTCGCCGTGGCAGGGCGGGTTCCGCGGCTTTCTGACGGCGCTGGTGTGGGTGTTCGGCCTCTTCCTCGCCGTCGTCACCTTCACCGCCGTGACCCTGCTGGTGGGCCAGCCGTTCTACGAGTCGCTCTCCGAAGCCGTCGACCGGGCCGAGGGCGGTGAGGTCCCGCGGACCGGGCTGCCGCTCTGGCGCGAGCTGTGGATCTCCGCACGAGACAGCCTGCGGATCGTGGTCCGTGTCGCGGCCTTCGGCGTGCTGCTCTTCGCGCTCGGGTTCGTCCCGGTCCTCGGTCAGACCGTCGTCCCCGTGCTCGGCTTCTGCGTCACCGGCTTCTTCCTCGCCGAGGAGCTCACCGCCGTGGCCCTCCAGCGGCGGCGGATGGAGCTGAAGGAGCGTCTCGCGCTTCTGCGCGGCCGGCGCATGCTCACCCTCGGCTTCGGCGTCCCGCTGGCCCTGGCCTTCCTCGTCCCGTTCGTCGCGGTGCTGCTGATGCCGGGCGCGGTCGCGGGCGCCACGCTGCTGGTGCGCGACCTGGTGGAGGACCGGGGGGCGGAGGACACCGGGCACCCGGACTCCGAGCCCGGCTCCCGGGTACAGCAGCGGGACGACCAGGACCCGTACGCCAACCGCGACCAGAGCCGGCCCGCCGAGCCGTACGACCTCGGCAAGGACCAGGCCCGCTTCTGAGTGCCGTGCCGGGCGGGGTCTGCCCGTCAAGGCGCGGCGCGGCGTGCGGTGTGGTGCATCACAAGGCGCCGGATCGACCTCGTCGGCCTCGGCGTGTGCCCACTTGGTTGATTCGGCCCCGGTTGATTCGGTGACGCCGCGAGTCGCCGTGCCGGTCGTGCGGCGTCGCGACGCGGCGTACGTCGCCTGACGAGGCACCCGGGGCGCGTGGCGAGAGTGCTCCGTCCGCCCGCAGGACGTGGGGTCTGCGGCGTCCGGTGTGTGCGCATCGCAGGGCGGAGGGCCGCCCTCCCCTCCCGGATGTGCCCGGACGGATTCGACGACGCGGCACGGGGCACCCGGCCTGCCTGAGGGAACCGGGTGAGCAGCAGTCAGGCGCCGTGCTCCGACGGGGACTTGTTGCGCAGTCTCCGGGCGCGGGGGGCTCTCCCGCTGCCGTGACCGGACGCGACCGGCCCCCATGGTCCCCGCCTCGGCACCGAGGAGCAGACCTCCCGGGCCGCGGCGCGGACATCCGGCACCGAGGCGCGGATGCGCAGGCCGCGGTGTGTCCCGCAGTGATCGCCACTGTCCGGGGCCACGGCATCGGTGACGGCGCGCCGCGGGATTTCACGCGTGTGCCTGCCTCCAAGGCGTCCTGGCGGGTGAATGCTTGGTGCGTACGGGGCCCGCGAGGGGCGGTCCGACACAACCGGGCCCGGTCGCACGGTAGCTTTGCCCACGTCGAACCAGAGGCACCCGGTTCGCCGACCCCAGTAAGTCACATCACGTCATATGCCGTTCCTCTCCCGCTTCCTGGGGGGATCGCGTACTTGATGTCGTTTACTGAGGCCGGTGGGAGGGTGGTCCTCGTCCCACACTGGAGGTCCCGGTGACGACACGCGGCGTTCTCTACGTCCACTCCGCACCACGCGCGCTGTGCCCGCACGTCGAATGGGCGGTCGCGGGCGTGCTCGGCGTACGGGTCCAGCTCGACTGGATCCGCCAGCCCGCGTCCCCCGGCACCTGGAGAGCCGAGTTCTCCTGGCAGGGCGAGAGCGGAACGGCTTCCAAGCTGGCGTCCGCGCTGCGCGGCTGGCAGCTGCTGCGCTTCGAGGTCACCGCGGAGCCCTGCGCCTCAGCGGAGGGAGAGCGCTACAGCGCCACTCCCGACCTGGGCATCTTCCATGCCGTCACCGGCCTCCACGGCGACATCCTCATCCCCGAGGACCGTCTTCGCGCAGCCCTCGTGCGCGCGAACCAGGGCGAGACGCAGCTCGAGGCGGAGATCTCCAAGCTGCTCGGCAAGCCCTGGGACGACGAACTAGAGCCGTTCCGCTATGCGGGCGAGGGCGCCCCGGTCCGCTGGCTCCACCAGGTCGTCTGACCACGGCGCGGACGCCGGTCGTACCGCAGCCGGGCCCGACGGCCGGGCGGGCCCGGCGGCCTCCCGTACCGGCCGCCGCACCGCCGTCGGCGGCCGTGTCCGCCACGGGGCGCGGACGAGTGAGCGGGCCCGGCCGCCGCGGGGTGCGGACAGCCGGCTCCGTCTGGCACGGGGTGCGTACCAGGCCCGCCTCCCCCGACAACCGCACCAGGCAGCGGGCCCCGCCTCCCCTGTGTCCTGTGGGAGGCGGGGCCCGCTGCTCGTCGTCGTGCGTCAGACGCTGCGGAAGGCCAGCACCACGTTGTGGCCGCCGAAGCCGAACGAGTTGTTGATCGCGGCGATCGTGCCCTCCGGCAGCGCACGCGGCCCCCCGCGCACGACGTCCGCCTCGACCTCGTCGTCCATGTCGTCGACGTTCACGGTCGGCGGGGCCTGGCGGTGGTGCAGCGCCAGGACCGTGGCGACGGTCTCGATACCGCCGGCGCCGCCCAGCAGATGGCCCGTCATCGACTTCGTCGCGGAGATCGCGACATGGTCGAGGTCGTCGCCAAGCACCTTGCGCAGCGCCTTGAGCTCGGCGATGTCGCCCTGCGGCGTGGACGTGGCGTGGGCGTTGAGGTGAACCACTTCGGAGGGCTTCAGGCCGGTGTTGTCCAGCAGGTTCTGCACCGCTGCCGCGATACCGCGGCCGGTCGGCTCCGGCTGTGCGATGTGGTGGCTGTCCGCGGACAGGCCCTGCCCCAGCGCCTCGCAGTAGACGCGCGCGCCGCGCGCCGCCGCGTGCTCCGCGGACTCCAGGACGACGACACCCGCGCCCTCGCCCAGCACGAAGCCGTCACGGGCCTTGTCGTACGGCCGCGAAGCCCGCCCGGGCTCGTCGTTGTTCTTGGACATCGCCATCATGTTGGCGAACGCGGCGATCGGCAGCGGGTGGATCGCGGCCTCGGTGCCGCCCGCGACCACGATGTCGGCCCGGCCGCTGCGGATCATCTCGATGGCGTAGCCGATCGCCTCGGCACCCGACGCGCAGGCGGAGACCGGGGTGTGCACACCGGCCTGGGCGTTCACCTCCAGGCCGACGTTGGCGGAGGGGCCGTTGGGCATCAGCATCGGCACGGTGTGCGGGGAGACCCGGCGTACGCCCTTCTCCTTCAGCACGTCGTACTGGTCGAGCAGGGTGGTGACGCCGCCGATACCGGAGGCGATGACCGCGCCGAGGCGGTCGGGCCGGATGCTCCCGTCCTCGCCGGCCGGAGCGGCGAAGCCTGCGTCGGCCCACGCCTCGCGGGCGGCGATCAGCGCGAACTGGGCCGAGCGGTCCAGCTTGCGCGCCTGCGGCCGGGGCAGCACCTCGCCCGGGTCGACCGCCGCCGGGGCGGCGATACGGACGGGCAGTTCCTCGAAGCGCTCGCCTTCGAGGGCCCTGATGCCGGAACGCCCGGCGATCAGACCCTCCCAGGTCGAGGCGGAGTCGCCACCCAGCGGTGTGGTTGCGCCGATACCGGTGACGACCACGGTGCGATTGGTCGGGTTCACAGGAGTTCTTTCTCCACGGTCTATGAGGGTTCGTGAATCAGCGGCGCCACCGCCGGGTGGCGTACCTGATCGGCCTGGATCAGGCCTGGTGCTTCAGGATGTACTCGGCGGCGTCGCCGACGGTCTTGAGGTTCTTGACGTCCTCGTCCGGGATCTTGACGTCGAAGCGCTCCTCCGCGGCGACGACGACCTCGACCATGGACAGCGAGTCGACGTCCAGGTCGTCGGTGAAGGACTTGTCGAGCTGGACGTCCTCCGCCGGGATACCGGCGATCTCGTTGACGATCTCGGCGAGACCTTCGACGATCTCTTCCTGCGTGGCGGCCATGTGGCGCTCCTTCGGTGTTGAGCAGAGGGTTGGACGGGCTTGTCCGGAGGACCGGAGATCCGGAGGATCCGGATGCCTGCCTAGGGGAGGGTAACGACCGTCGCGGCGTAGACGAGTCCCGCCCCGAAGCCGATGACGAGTGCGGTGTCACCGCTCTTCGCCTGCCCGGTCGCCAGAAGCCGCTCCATCGCGAGCGGAATCGAGGCGGCCGAGGTGTTGCCGGTGGTCTCCACGTCACGGGCCACCGTGACGTGCTCCGGCAGTTTCAGAGTCTTCACCATCGAGTCGATGATCCGCATGTTCGCCTGGTGCGGGATGAAGACATCGAGTTCGTCCGCGGTGATCCCGGCCGCGTCCAGCGCCTGCTGGGCGACCTTCGCCATCTCGAACACGGCCCAGCGGAAGACCGCCTGGCCTTCCTGGGTGATGGCGGGGAACCGTTCGACGGAGCCGTCGCGGTAGTCCGTCCACGGCACGGTCTGCTTGATGGTGTCCGACTTGTCGCCCTCGGAACCCCACACGGTGGGGCCGATCCGGGGCTCCCTGGCCGGGCCGACGACGACCGCCCCCGCGCCGTCACCGAAGAGGAACGCCGTGGCGCGGTCCTCCAGATCGGTCAGGTCGCTGAGCCGCTCGACACCGATGACCAGCACGTACTCCGCCGAGCCCTCGACCACCATGCCCTTGGCGAGGGTCAGGCCGTAGCCGAAGCCCGCACAGCCCGCCGAGATGTCGAACGCAGCGGGCCTGTTCGTGCCGAGCTTGTCCGCGATCTCCGTGGCGACCGCCGGGGTCTGCTTGAAGTGCGAGACGGTCGAGACGATCACGCCGCCGATCTGCTCGGGGGCGAGCCCGGCGTCGGCGATCGCCTTGCCCGCCGCCGCGACCGACATGGCCGTGACGGTCTCCTCGTCGTCCGCCCAGTGACGGGTGGCGATGCCCGAGCGGGAGCGGATCCACTCGTCGGAGGAGTCGATCGTCTCGAGGATCACCTCGTTGGGCACGATCCGGGTCGGGCGGTAGCCGCCGACACCCATGATGCGTGCGTACGGGGCGCCCGTGCTGGGCTTGATCTTCGACATGCTGTCTCGGCCTCCTTGTCAGGCGCCCGCCGCGTCGGCGGCGGGGGAACCGGCCTCGGCGAGCAGCGTGCGGGCCGCGTCGAGGTCGTCGGGGGTCTTCAGCGCGAGCGTCGCGACGCCGGGCAGCGCCCGCTTGGCGAGGCCGGTGAGGGTGCCGCCCGGGCACACCTCGACGAGGGCCGTCACTCCGAGCTCCTTGAAGGTCTCCATGCACAGGTCCCAGCGGACCGGGTTGGCGACCTGTCCGACGAGCCGGGACACGACCTCCGCACCGGTGGCGACGGTGCGCCCGTCCCTGTTGGAGACGTACGGCACCCCGGGGTCGGCCGGTGCGAGCGATGTCGCGGCCTCCTCCAGCCGTGCGACCGCGGGGGCCATGTGGTGGGTGTGGAACGCGCCGGCGACCTTGAGCGGGACGACCTTGCGCACCCCCTCGGGCTTGTCCTCACCCAGAGCGGCGAGCTGCTCCCTGGTGCCGGCGGCGACGATCTGCCCGGCGCCGTTGACGTTCGCGGCGGTCAGGCCCAGCTTCTCCAGGTGCGCGAGGCTCACCTCGGGGTCGCCTCCGAGCAGGGCCGACATGCCGGTCTCCGTGACGGCGGCGGCCTCGGCCATCGCCAGGCCGCGGGTGCGCACGAGGCGCAGCGCGGCGGTGGGCTCGAGGACGCCCGCGAACACGGCGGCCGTGAACTCGCCGACGCTGTGGCCGGCGACGGCGTCCGGGGCCACGTCACCGAGCGCGGAGGCGGACAGCAGCCCGGCCGCGACCAGCAGCGGCTGCGCGACGGCCGTGTCGCGGATCTCGTCCGCGTCGGCCTTCGTGCCGTAGTGGGCGAGGTCGAGCCCGACGGCGTCGGACCAGGCCGCGATGCGGTCGGAGGCGCCGGGGAGTTCGAGCCAGGGGGTCAGGAAGCCGGGCGCCTGGGCGCCTTGGCCGGGAGCGACGAGTACGAGCACCCTCACACTCTCTCTTGTCGATGGTCCCGCCCGCCCGTGGGGACAGGGACCAAGAACCGTCAGGGTAATTGTTGGTGTCCGACAAAATCCTAGGTTTGTTGATCACCGTCTGCCAGACGCCCGAGGATGAGCGCGATCCGCAGCGTGAACGCGGAGCGGACATCGGAGGGTGACCAGCCGGTGACATCAGTCACACGTCGAAGCCGGTAGCGGACGGTATTGGGATGCACGAACAGCATCCGTGCCGCCCCCTCCAGACTGCTTGCCTGCTCCAGATACACACTCAGGGTCTCCAGAAGGGCCGAGCCCGCTTCCTCCAGCGGTCTGTAGATCTCCTCCACCAGTTGTTCCCGCGCGGACGGATCACCCGCGATCGCGCGCTCCGGAAGGAGATCATCCGCCAGTACGGGGCGTGGCGCGTCCTGCCACGCGGAGCAGGCCTTCAGTCCGGCCGCCGCGGCCTGTGCCGACCTCGTCGCCGTCAGCAGGTCCGCGACGACGGGACCCGCGACCACCGGGCCGGCCGCATACGGGCCGATCAGGGCTTTCGCCACCCGCAGCGGGTTGTCGCTGCCGCCCGCGATGACGACCAGCCGGTCGCCGAGGACTCCGGTCAGCACCTGGAGCTTGGCGTGCCGCGCGGCACGCCGGATCGCGTCCACCGTCAGTTCGCTGTCGCCGTCGGGCGCGGTGCCGAGCACCACGCACACATGCTCCGGAGCGTTCCAGCCGAGCGCCGCCGCGCGGCTCACGGCCCCCTCGTCGGCCTCGCCCGACAGCACGGCGTTCACCACGAGGGACTCCAGCCGGGCGTCCCAGGCGCCGCGGGCCTCCGCGGCCTGCGCGTACACCTGGGCGGTGGCGAAGGCGATCTCCCGCGCGTAGACCAGCAGCGCCTCGCGCAGCACGGACTCGTCGCCCGGGGCGGCGACGTCCTCGATGGCGGACTCCATGACCTCGATGGTCGTCCGCACCATCTCCACGGTCTGGCGCAGGGTGATCGCACGGGTCAGCTCGCGGGGGGCCGTGCCGAAGACGTCCGTCGAGATCGCCTGCGGAGTCTCCGGGTGCCGGAACCACTCGGTGAACGCGGCGATTCCGGCCTGGGCGACCAGGCCGATCCACGACCGGTTCTCCGGGGGCATCGCCCGGTACCACGGCAGCGTCTCGTCCATGCGCGCGATGGCGTTGGCGGCGAGACGCCCGGACGACCGCTCCAGGCGCTTCAGGGTCGCGGGGTGCGGATGGGCGGCGTTCGGGGGCAGAGCCGGTTCGGGATGGGGCACGGGGACAAGAGTGCCTTATCCGGGCGCCGCGGCGGAGACGCGGGTCAGTGACGGGCCCCGGGTGTCCGCCGGGAGGTCGGCCGCGCCCGGCGGGGCCCGGCTGGACGGGGCCTGGCTGGACGGGACGGGGCGGGCCGCAGCCGGGTCCGGCCGGGCCGGGCGGTGGGCCGGTGCCCGGCGGTGGGGCCCGGTGAAGCGGGGCTGTGCCGGGCGGAGGCGAAGAGGGGGACTGAGGCCGGGCGGGAGGGGACCTGGTGGGACCGGGCCGAGCCGGCTGGGGCCGGGCTCCGGGCGGGGCTGAGCCGGGCGGGGCGGTGCGGCGGGCGGCCCCGCACCCGGGGAACGCGGACCGGCCGGCCGGACCGCCCGGTCCGGCGTCTACGGTGGGGGCGTGATGTCCATCAGGCGCGCCGGCGAGCGCTACCGCGGAGGGGACGCGTCCGCAGGTATCGAGTCCCTCCACGCCTTCTCGTTCGGGCGCTTCTACGAGCCGGACAACCTGCGCTTCGGCGCGGTCATCGCCTGCAACGAGGAACGGCTCGCCCCCGGCGCCGGGTTCGGCGAGCACGCGCACAGCCACACCGAGATCGTGACGTGGGTGGTGGACGGCGAGCTGACCCACCGGGACTCCGCGGGCCATGCCACCGTCGTGCGGCGCGGTGACGTCCAGCGGCTCAGCTCGGCGGGCGGGGTGCGGCACATCGAGCGCAACGACGCCGAGGTACCGCTCACGTTCGTGCAGATGTGGCTCGCGCCGAAGGACCCGGGCGGCGAGCCGTCGTACGAGATCGTCCGCGGTATCGCCGACGCGACGCCCTACGCAGTTCCGGAGGCCGGGGCGGTGCTGCATGTGCGCCGCCTCGCCGGCGGCGGGCGGACCGCCGTGCCGGACGCCCCCTCGGTGTACGTCCACGTCGTCCGCGGTGCCGTCGGGATCGACGGTGCGGCCCTCGGCCCCGGGGACGCGGCCCGGATCACGGACGCCGGCAACCTCGCACTCGACGCGGCCGTGCCCGCCGAGGTGCTGATGTGGGAGCTGTCCGGCTGACCCGGCGCCGAAGTGCGTGCCGGGCGTCGCAGGCCGGGAGGGCTTCCGCGACCCGCCTCAGCGGCGCAGTTCGGCGAGGACCGCGTCGGTGAACTGCGGCCATGCCCGGACCGCCCAGGGGCCGAAGTCGCGGTCGGTCAGCGCCACGCACGCGGCGCCGGCCTCCGGATCGATCCACAGGAACGTGCCGGACTGGCCGAAGTGGCCGAAGGTGCGGGGCGAGGACGCCGCGCCGGTCCAGTGCGGGGACTTGCCGTCGCGGATCTCGAAGCCGAGTCCCCAGTCGTTCGGCTTCTGGTGGCCGTAGCCGGGCAGGACGCCGGGGAGGCCGGGATGGACGACCGACACCGCCTCCAGCACGGTCCTGGGGTCGAGCAGCCGCGGCGCCTGCACCTCGGCCGCGAAGCGCAGGAGGTCGTCGACCGTCGACACGCCGTCCTTCGCGGGCGAGCCGTCGAGCGACGTCGACGCCATGCCCAGCGGCTCCAGCACGCCCTGGCGCAGATACTCGGCGAACGGGATGCCGGTGGCCTTCGCGATGTGGTCGCCGAGCACCTCGAAACCGGCGTTGGAGTAGAGCCGGCGGGTCCCGGGGGGCGCGGCGACCCGGTGTTCGTCGAACGCGAGCCCGCTGGTGTGCGCGAGCAGGTGCCGCACGGTGCACCCGCCGGGCCCGGCCGGCTCGTCCAGCTCCACCGCGCCCTCCTCGCAGGCGACGAGCGCGGCGTAGGCCGCGAGCGGCTTGGTGACCGAGGCCAGTGGGAAGCGGTGCCCCGTCGGGCCGTGGGCGCCGGCGACGGCGCCGTCCGCGCGCACGACGGCGGCGGCCGCGGTGGGGACGGGCCAGTTCTCGATCAACGCCAGGCTCTGCATGGTCACGAGGGTAACCAGCCGCCGCCCGGGGCGTAACCGCAGGGTTCTCGCTTGCCTGGAGTGCACTCGAACCTTCTAGCGTGGAGGCATGACGGTGCTGGAGACCCCATCCGCGGCGGGCGAAGGCCGCGCATCGGCGCCCCCCGCCCACCCCCGGCCCGACGGGCAGGACCAGTACAGCATCGGCGAGGTCGCCGACTGGACCGGCCTGAGCGCGCACACGCTGCGCTGGTACGAGCGGATCGGCCTGACGCCGCACATCGACCGCTCGCACACCGGGCAGCGGCGCTTCAGCAACCGGGACCTGGACTGGCTGGCCTTCGTCGGCAAGCTCCGGCGGACCGGGATGCCGGTGGCGGACATGGTCCGCTACGCGGAACTGGCGCGCGAGGGGGACCACACCAGGGAGCAGCGGCGGGAGCTGCTGGAGTCGACGAGGCGCGACGTCCGCGCACGGATCGCCGAACTCCGGGGCACGCTCGCCGTGCTGGACTACAAGATCGATTTCTACGCGGGCGCCCGGCGGGCGCCGGAGAGGGCCTGAGCCCCGATGGCGGACAGCAAGATCGAAAAGGTAAGGCTCGGTACGGACGGGCCCGAGGTCGGAGTGCAGGGGCTCGGCTGCATGGGCATGAGCGAGTTCTACGGCGGCACCGACGAGGCCGCGGCACGCGACACCCTGGAGGCGGCACTGGAGGCCGGTGTCACGCTCCTGGACACGGCGGACATGTACGGGAGCGGCGCCAACGAGGAGTTCCTCAGGCCCTTCCTGGCGGCGCACCGGGGCGAGATCACCCTCGCCACGAAGTTCTCCGTCGTCCGGGACGCCGAAGACGCCTCCGTCCGGGGCGTCCGCAACGACCCCGCCTACATCCGCGAGGCGGTCGAGGCCAGCCTCCGCCGGCTCGGCGCGGACGTGATCGACCTCTACTACATGCACCGGCGCGACCCGGCGGTGCCGCTCGCCGAGTCCGTGGGCGCGATGGCCGACCTCGTGCGGGCGGGCAAGGTCCGCCATCTCGGCCTCAGCGAGGTGACCGGCGCGGAACTGCGCGAGGCGCACGCCGTCCACCCCATCGCCGCCCTGCAGTCGGAGTGGTCGCTGTTCAGCCGCTCCGCCGAGCGGAGCGCGGTGGGCGCCGCCGCGGCGCTGGGGGTGGCGCTGGTGCCGTACTCGCCGCTCGGCCGCGGCTTCCTCACCGGCTCGTTCGCGGACGCGGCGGAGCTTGCCGGGGACGACTTCCGGCGCCACCAGCCGCGCTTCACCGGCGACGCCGCGGCGGCGAACGCGGCGCTGCTGGAGCCCGTCCGGGGGATCGCCGCCGTGCACGGTGCGACGCCCGCGCAGATCGCCCTCGCCTGGGTCCAGCAGCGGGCCGGGGTCCACGGTCTGCCGGTCGTACCCATCCCGGGCACCCGCAGCCGCGTGCGCCTGGAGGAGAACGCGGCGGCGACGCGGATCACGCTCACGCAGGACGAGCTGGCGCTGCTCGAGCCGATCGCGGGCCGGGTGGTGGGGGACAGGTACCCGGACATGTCCTCGACGTCGGACTCCCGCGAGTAGCACGCCCCCGGGTCCGGCGGCGGATCGGCCACCCGGCGGCGGGTCACGGGCCCCGGCGGATCGCGGGCCCCCTCGGGTCACGGGCCCCCTCGGGTCACGGGCCCCCTCGGATCGCGCGCGCCGGCGGGGCACGCCCCGCCGGGGCGTGGCCGTGCGGGAGGTTCGCGGTACAGCTCGCTCCGTGCGCTACAGCTCCGCCAGCAGTTCGGCCTTCTTGTTGCGGAACTCCTCGTCCGTGACCAGGCCGGCGCCGTGCAGTTCGCCGAGGTGGCGCATCCGCTCCGCGACGCCCGCCGGGTCGCGCGGGGGTGCCGCGGCGGCGGGCACCGCGGGCGCGGCCTCGCGCACCGCCTCCAGGACCGCCGCCGCGAACGGCAGCGACTCGTGCACCGGCCCGTAGCCGAGCCCGAAGACGACGGCCGCCGGGTCCTGGTCGGCCCGCGCGGGCCGCTCCCCGGCACCGCCCGGGGCGCCGCCGCGGAACAGCAGACGCAGATGGCCTTCGAGGGCCTCGGGGGAGCGCCACTCGACTCCGGCCAGCTCGGAGACGGTGTAACTCTGGTCGCCCGCCTTCCACTTCGCGGACGAGGCACCGGTCCACGACCAGCGGAAGGACACCTTCTCCCCGTCGAACGAGACCTTGCCGTCATACGCCTTGAACTGCAGCGGCGCACCGACGGACGAGACCAGCCAGCGGGCCGCGGGCCCGGCCCCGGGACCCGGCAGCACGGCGCGCAGCTCGTCGGCGCAGTGCTCGGCGACCGTCGCGCGCTCCGCGGGCAGCACCAGCCGGTACGGGTCCGCGGATTCCTTCAGCTGTCCCGCCGCAGCGTCCATCAGCGGGTCGGCGCCCGGCCTCGGCACCGCATGCAGCACCACGGTGCCGCGTTCGCCCGGGGAGACCGTCACCGACTGGAGCGCTTCGAGGGGAACGCGCCGTTCCCCGAGCACCTGGAACAGCTTCGGCGTACCGCGGTTCCCCCGAGTGAAGCGGATGAGCACGGAGTCCGGTGCGATTTCCCAGGCGGTATGAATTCCGGCCAGTACATCACCCATGCGGCTCATCGTATGCGGCGTGCGCCCGCGCGTCGCCCCCGTGAACAAGACGGTCATATGCGCCTTGCCACAGTGCTCTACGCGCGTCGGGGCCCCGGTGCACCGTAAATTCCACGGCGGCAGGCGGACTCGCCGTCCTGGCAGCTGACCGTCCGATAGGAACCGACGCCTATCTCGGCGAGGTTGCTGAGGCTCTCCGTGCCCGGTTCGAAGTACCCGGTGTGGCCGACCGCCCCCGCCGCCGACAGCACCCGCGCCCCGAACCCCGGGGCCATCGGGTCGGCGCCGTGACCCAGCCCGCCGACCTCCAGATACGGAACGTCCTTGATCCAGTCGTCGGCGTCGCGCATCGCCCACACCCGCGCGTCCGTGCCGAGCCCGGCGGCGCTCTCCGCGCGCATTCCCGGGCTGCCGGCGACCGCCATGTCGCCGACCCGCCGGGGAAGTTCACGTGCGGCGACGCCGCAGACCACCGAGCCGTAGCTGTGGCAGAACAGCGACACCCCGCCCCGGCCGGGAAGCGCCTCCGTCAGGGCGACCAGGCGGTCCGCGCCGCCGGCGGCGAGCCGGCCGGTGGAGGCGTCCAGCCCCACGCCCGAGGGCGAGGTGTAGTCGGCCCAGGCGACGACGGCCGTACGCACGCCGGGGGCGGCGGCGCGCTCCGCCGTGTAGAGCGACTGCGCCATGCCCACCGGGGCGGAGTACCTGCGCCTGCTCCGCTCGAAGGTCAGGATGTCGGTGTCGACGCCGGGGACGATCACGGACACCCGCTGGGCCCGGTCGAGGTCGCCGAAAACCTCGGCGACCCGGCCCCTTCCAGTCGGGTCGAAGGCGAGGATCTGGCGGCCGGGCCGGAGCAGCGACTCGTACCGGTGCACCCGTCGGCTCGCGTCGTCGCGCCCTGCGGCCGAGAGCCTTCGGTCGCTCGCCCGCTGCCGCTCCACCCGCTGCTCCCGGGCGAGCGCGATCCGGTTGGCGCGGTAGCGCAGTGTCACCGGCGCGCCGTTGAGATTGCCCACGACGAGCGGATGGCGGTCCGCCAGCGCGGTCGCCTGCCCGGCTCCGAGGGAGGCGAAGAACCGGGCCAGGGCGCCGGGAGGCGACGCCGGGTCCGGCAGCGCCCGGTGTCCGATGCGGGCGTGCTCCCATGCGGCCAGCGCGGCCGCCCGGGGCTCGGCGGGACCGTGCTGCTGCCGCACGGCGGTCCAGCCGGTGGTCGCGAGCAGCACGAACACCACGGCGAGAGCGAGGAGGGTGCGCGCGACGTTCGGTGGGGGGGAGAGGTGCGGAGCAGTCACTGAGGGGACAGCCTAGGCCGGGAGAGGGGCCGCTCGGGACGACCGTGAGAGAGGTCACGGCGACCGTGAGGGAGATCACGCGTCCGGGGGCACGCGAACGGCCGCACGGCTACTCCCCGTGCGGATCGCGCTCACTTTCCGACGGGTGAAGGGACCCACCCGTCCGGCCGCGCACAGCAGGAAGAACGACCCGCCCCCACGTTGGATCGCTTGCGGAAGGACTCCCTCCCGCAGAACGGACACCCCATGAAGACCTCACTCGCGCTGCCGCTGTGCGCGCTGGCTCTCGTCCCCGCCGTGCTCATCGTGCCCCTGGCCCAAGCGGACACCGACCACGACAAGGACCGGGTGAAGAGGTTCGCCCTCACCACCACCAACTCCCAGGGCACGTTCCCCAACGTCACGGCCGACCTGCTGGACCGGAAGGGCGAGAAGGCGGGCTTCGTCACGACCAACTGCGTCTTCGCCGACTCCACCCCCACGACGACCACCTGCTACGGGTCCTATGTCCTCAAGGACGGCGAGATCACCTGGCAGAACGCCACACGCGCCCCGGAGCCGCCCTTTCTGATCGCCGTCACCGGGGGAACCGGCACATACTGCGAGGCCCGCGGCCAGATCCGCGTGGTCAGGATCGAGTCGGATCCCGGCGGCGGTCGGTACGAGCTGGAGGTGACCACCGGCCGCAAGTGCGCCACCTCCTGACCCGGTCCGCCTTCCTCCGCCGGTAGCGGTGCCGGTGCCGGTGCCGCGGCAGCCGTCACCGCTGCCGGCGCGGGCGTGCCGCCACGGCCGCCACGGCCGCCGCCGTCACGCTGCCGCCGGGCCCGGCTTCGCCGGCCGGGCGCCGGGGCCGGGGCCGACCGCTCCACGGGACCGGTCGGCCGGTGTACGCCAGGGGCCGACCGCCGCCGCGGCGTATGCGGGGATCCGGCGTGCGCTCCCACCAGGGCCGTCGCCTGTCGGGGTGAACCGGTCGGGCGGGTCTTCCCGGGGCCCGTGCCGCCGGTCAGGGTGCGGGCAGGCGATCCACGACGGAGATGCGGTACCGGCCCGGCGCGCAGGGACCGGTACCGGCATCCGTACGGGCGTCTGCCGGCACACCGACATAAAGGTTGATCAGCGGCGTCCAGCGCGGTGCCCTCCCACCGCGCCGGCCCGGCCTCGTCGCGCGCCTACTCGCCTGATCCGGCTGGTCCGCTATTCGCCGGGCCGGCCGGGCCGGGCGCCGGGACGGGGCGAACGCTGTCTGGCGCGGCACCGGGCGGTGGCACGGCGGGCTGCTTCGGCGCGCCCGCCGTACCACCGCCCGGTGCCGCCGACAGCCGTGCGACCTCTGCCCGCAGTTCCCTGACCTCCTCAGTCAGCGTCTCCAGCAGGGCGGTTTGGCGGCGCTCCTCGGCGTCGTCGCGTTCGAAGCGGGAGATGAACCAGGCTGCGATGTTGGCGGTCACCACACCGAGCAGGGCGATACCCGAGAGCATCAGCCCGACCGCGAGCACCCGTCCGAGGCCGGTCGTCGGCGCATGGTCGCCGTAGCCGACGGTGGTCATCGTGGTAAACGACCACCACACGGCGTCACCCAGCGTCTGGATGTTCCCATCGGGGGCGTCCCGCTCGACGGCCAGCACCGCGAGCGAGCCGAACATCATCAGCCCTGCCACCGCGCCCGCCACATAGGTGGTGAGCGTGATCTGCGGCGCCATCCGGGCCCGCCGTCCCACCAGGAGCAGCGTGGAGACCACCCGCAGCAGCCGCAGCGGCTGCATCAGCGGGAGGAGCACCGCGAGCAGGTCCAGCGGATGCCTGCGCACGAAGAGCCAGGTGCGCGGGGCCAGCCGCAGACGTACGAGGTAGTCGCCGGCGAAGGCGGTCCACACGGTCCACTCCACGAGCTGGGAGCCCTGGTGCACCCACGCCGGGGCGGCCGGCAGCACGATCGGAACCGCGTAGGCGAGTCCGAACACCACGGCGAGCACCAGCAGCGGACCCCGGGTGCGGGCCTCCCAGCGCATCTGCGCCGTTCGTTCCTTCATGCCGGGGATGGTAGGCGGGTGCGGAGCGGGCCCTCGCTCCGCACCCGCCCGGGGCATGCCCGGGTACGCCGCTGCGGACGATCCGCCGGAGCGTGCGCCGGGTAGGCTACGCGTCGCCGCCCGCGGGGCCCGGGTCGGCCGCCGCCACGTCCAGCAGCTGGTAGCGGTCCACGGCCTGCTTCAGCGCCGAGCGGTCGACCTTGCCCTCGTGGGCGAGTTCGGTGAGGACCGCGAGCACGATCGACTGCGCGTCGATGTGGAAGTACCGGCGGGCCGCGCCCCGGGTGTCCGCGAAGCCGAAGCCGTCCGCACCCAGCGAGGTGTAGCGGCCGGGCACCCAGCGGGCGATCTGGTCCGGGACGCTGCGCATCCAGTCGGACACGGCCACGAACGGTCCCTCGGCGCCGCCGAGCTTGCGCGTCACATACGGGACGCGCTGCTCCTCCTCGGGATGGAGCAGGTTGTGCTCCTCGGCCGCCACGGCCTCGCGCCGCAGCTCGTTCCAGGAGGTCGCGGACCAGACGCCGGCCTTCACGTCCCACTCCTCGGCGAGGATCCGCTGGGCCTCAAGGGCCCAGGGGACGGCGACGCCGGACGCCATGATCTGCGCCGGGATCCGGCCCGCCTCGCCGTCCCGGAAGCGGTGGATGCCCTTGAGGATGCCGTCCACGTCGACGTTCCCGGGCTCGGCCGGGTGCTGGATGGGCTCGTTGTAGACGGTCAGGTAGTAGAAGACGTCCTCGCCGTGCGGGTGCTCGGCGTCGCCGCCGTACATCCGGCGCAGGCCGTCCCGGACGATGTGCGCGATCTCGAAGCCGAACGCCGGGTCGTACGCGACGCAGGCCGGGTTGGTGGAGGCCAGCAGCTGGGAGTGGCCGTCCGCGTGCTGCAGCCCCTCACCGGTCAGGGTGGTGCGCCCGGCGGTCGCGCCGAGGACGAAGCCGCGCGAGAGCTGGTCCGCCATCTGCCAGAACTGGTCGCCGGTCCGCTGGAAACCGAACATCGAGTAGAAGACGTAGACCGGGATCAGCGGCTCGCCGTGGGTGGCGTAGGCCGAGCCGGCCGCGATCAGCGAGGCGGTGCAGCCCGCCTCCGAGATGCCGTCGTGCAGCATCTGCCCGGTCGGCGACTCCTTGTACGCCAGCAGCAGCTCGCGGTCCACGGCCTCGTACTGCTGGCCGAGCGGGTTGTAGATCTTGGCGCTCGGGAAGAACGAGTCCATGCCGAACGTGCGGTACTCGTCGGGGGCGATCAGCACGAACCGCCTGCCGATCTCCTTGTCCCGCATCAGGTCCTTCAGCAGCCGGACGAACGCCATGGTGGTGGCGATCGACTGCTGACCCGAACCCTTCTTCACGGCCGCGTACGCCCTGTCGTCCGGCAGGGCCAGCGGCTGCGACCGCACGACGCGGGTCGGCACGTACCCGCCCAGGGCCCTGCGGCGGTCGTGCATGTACTGGATCTCCTCCGAGTCGCGGCCCGGGTGGTAGTACGGCGGCAGGCCGGACTCCAGCTCGCGGTCGCCGATCGGGAGGTGCAGCCGGTCGCGGAAGCCCTTGAGGTCGTCGACCGTCAGCTTCTTCATCTGGTGGGTCGCGTTGCGGCCCTCGAAGTTCGGTCCCAGCGTCCAGCCCTTGACCGTCTGGGCGAGGATCACCGTGGGCTGCCCCTTGTGGGCGCGGGCCGCGGAGTAGGCCGCGAAGATCTTCCGGTGGTCGTGTCCACCGCGGCCCAGCATCAGGACCTGGTGGTCGGTCATGTTCTCGACCATGGCGCGCAGCCGCTGGTCGTCGCCGAAGAAGTGCCGGCGGATGTAGTCGCCGGTCTCCGTGGCGTAGGTCTGGAACTGGCCGTCCGGCGTGGTGTTCAGCTTGTTGACCAGCACTCCGTCGCGGTCCCGCGCGAGCAGCGGGTCCCAGGTGCGGTCCCAGATCAGCTTGATCACGTTCCAGCCGGCGCCGCGGAAGACCGACTCCAGCTCCTGAATGATCTTGCCGTTGCCGCGTACCGGGCCGTCGAGCCGCTGCAGGTTGCAGTTCACCACGAAGGTCAGGTTGTCCAGGCCCTCGCGGGCGGCGATCGACAGCTGCCCGAGCGATTCGGGCTCGTCCATCTCGCCGTCGCCGAGGAAGGCCCACACGTGGGAGCGGGAGGTGTCGGCGATGCCGCGCGCCTCCATGTAGCGGTTCATCCGCGCCTGGTAGATCGCCCCGATCGGGCCGAGGCCCATCGAGACGGTCGGGAACTCCCAGAAGTCCGGCATCAGCCGGGGGTGCGGGTACGACGACAGGCCGTCGGGGAACTTCGACTTCTCCTGGCGGAAGCCGTCGAGCTGGGTCTCGTTCAGCCGGTCCAGCAGGAACGCGCGGGCGTAGACGCCGGGCGAGGCGTGGCCCTGGAAGAAGATCTGGTCGCCGCCGTCGCCCTCGTCCTTGCCGCGGAAGAAGTGGTTGAAGCCCACGTCGTAGAGGGAGGCGGAGGAGGCGAAGGTGGCGATGTGGCCGCCGACGCCGATCCCGGGGCGCTGGGCGCGGGACACCATCACCGCGGCGTTCCAGCGGGTGGCGTTGAGGATCTTCCGCTCGATCTCCTCGTTGCCCGGGAAGAACGGCTCGTCCTTGGTGGCGATGGTGTTCACGTAGTCCGTGCTGCGCATCTCGGGCACGGCCACGCGCTTCTCGCGGGCCCGCTCGATCAGCCGCAGCATGAGGTAGCGGGCCCGCTCACGGCCCCGCTCGTCGACGGCGGCGTCGAGCGAGTCGAGCCACTCCCGGGTCTCCTCCGGATCGAAGTCCGGGACCTGGCTCGGAAGGCCGCCAATGATGATCGGGTTGCGATCTGATCCGGAAGCCACGCTGTTCCTTCGCTGGTCGGTTGGTCTGTCGTCACGCGCTCCCCATCGTGTACCCCCAGGGAGCAAAACGTCATCTCTACCGAACGGTAACCAACCGGCCCCGATTGGCGAACCGGCCGCACGGAAGCGTACAAAGGGTGCGAAGGGGTGAGCGTGACTCACCAGGGCGTGCGGACGGGCGCCCGCACCGGACCCGGGGCGACACGGCCGCGGACGTCACCGTTTCGGCGGTCTCGGCGGCCGGGTACTTGCGCGATCCGTCCCGCCCGTGTGGACTACGGCCCATGCCTCGCGTACGCGCGCGGCTGAAGCACTTACCGAAACAAGATCAGGAGGCAAGCCGTGAGCGCGACCGCGGACCACGCGGAGGAGCGGACCAACCCGGCGGCGAGGCTGGGGTTCGAGCCCGGACAGGTGGTCCAGGAGATCGGCTACGACGACGACGTCGAGCATGAGCTCCGTGAAGGTATCGAAGCCGTCATCGGCCAGGAACTCGTCGACGAGGACTACGACGACGTCGCCGACGTCGTCGTGCTGTGGTTCCGCGACGAGGACGGCGACCTCACGGACGCGCTCGTGGACGCCATCGGCCTTGTCGACGAGGGCGGACTCGTCTGGCTCATGACGCCGAAGACCGGCCGTGACGGCTACGTCGAGCCCAGTGACATCAACGAGGCCTCCCAGACGGCGGGGCTCTCGCAGACCAGGAGCATCAACGCGGGCAAGGACTGGACCGGCAGCAGGCTGGCCACGCCCAAGGCCAAGCGCTGAGCCGCAGCCGCCCCGGGCCTCCGCCGGCGGTGTGCCGGCGGGGGCCCGTGTCTTCACCCGTGCCCGTGTCTGTGTCCGTGTCTGTGTCCGTGTCTGTGTCCGTGACCCGGGTGCCTGCGTGGCCGGGCCGTCGCCGGGCCGTGACGGGTGTGCGTGCCCGTGGCCCGGGTCCGCGCCCCGGTGCGTAGGCTGGGCGGCATCAGCGGCGCCGGAGCCGCCGCGGGCCCGCCCGGGTGCCGCTCCGGCGCCGAAGCGGCCGACGAAGGGAAGTACCCGTCATGGCGATCGAGGTCGGCACCCAGGCCCCGGACTTCCGGCTGAGGGACAACCACGGACGGACCGTGACCCTCGCAGATTTCCGCGGCGAGAAGAACGTGGTGCTGCTCTTCTACCCCTTCGCCTTCACCGGGGTGTGCACGGGAGAGCTCTGCGCACTCCGCGACGAGCTCCCGAAGTTCGTCAACGACGACACCCAGCTGCTCGCCGTCTCCAACGACTCCGTGCCCACCCTGCGCGTCTTCGCCGAGCAGGAGCGCCTCGAGTACCCGCTGCTGTCGGACTTCTGGCCGCACGGCGAGACCTCACGGGCGTACGGCGTGTTCGACGAGGAGAAGGGCTGCGCGGTGCGCGGCACCTTCGTCATCGACAAGGAGGGCGCGGTGCGCTGGACCGTCGTCAACGGCCTCCCCGACGCCCGCGACCTGAACGACTACGTCAAGGCGCTGGACGCGCTGTGACGGGGCCGACACCCTGTGACCCCCGGCGTGACCGTCTGTCCCGCCCGGGAACCCGTCACTAGGATCCGGTCGTTGATCCGAATGCCAACGCACGACGGGGGCGCTGCCCCTGAAACCACATGGGAGGACTCGTGGGAGTCAGCCTCAGCAAGGGCGGCAACGTCTCGCTGACCAAGGCCGCCCCCAACCTGACGGCGGTCACCGTCGGTCTGGGCTGGGACGTCCGCACCACCACAGGCACCGACTTCGACCTCGACGCCAGCGCCCTGCTGACGAACGCCGAGGGCAGGGTCGCGGCCGACGGCAACTTCGTGTTCTTCAACAACCTGAAGAGCCCCGACGGCTCGGTGGAGCACACCGGCGACAACCTCACGGGCGAGGGCGAGGGCGACGACGAGCAGATCAAGGTCAATCTGGCCGGGGTCCCCGCCGACGTCGAGAAGATCGTCTTCCCGGTGTCGATCTACGACGCCGAGACCCGCCAGCAGTCCTTCGGCCAGGTCCGCAACGCGTTCATCCGCGTGGTGAACCAGGCCAACGGCGAGGAGCTCGCCCGCTACGACCTGAGCGAGGACGCCTCCACCGAGACCGCCATGGTCTTCGGTGAGCTGTACCGCAACGGCGCGGAGTGGAAGTTCCGCGCCATCGGCCAGGGCTACGCCTCGGGCCTGCGCGGCATCGCGCAGGACTTCGGCGTCAACGTCTGAGCCGACAGCACCCGAAGCGTCCGGCGCCGCACACACCGTGCGGCGCCGGACGCGCCTGCAGTTCCGTACGTTCAGGGGAGGACACCGACATGGGCGTCACGCTCGCCAAGGGAGGCAACGTCTCCCTCTCCAAGGCCGCACCCGACCTCACCCAGGTCCTCGTCGGTCTGGGCTGGGACGCGCGCTCCACCACCGGAGCGCCCTTCGACCTCGACGCCAGCGCGCTGCTGTGCCAGTCGGGGCGGGTTCTGGGGGACGAGTATTTCGTCTTCTACAACAATCTGACGAGCCCGGAGGGCTCGGTGGAGCACACCGGCGACAACCTCACGGGCGAGGGGGACGGGGACGACGAGTCCCTGATCGTCGACCTCACCCGGGTCCCGCCGCACTGCGACAAGATCGTCTTCCCGGTCTCGATCCACGAAGCGGACAGCCGCGGCCAGACCTTCGGCCAGGTCGCCAACGCGTTCATCCGCGTGGTGAACCAGGCCGACGGCGAGGAGCTGGCCCGCTACGACCTGAGCGAGGACGCCTCCACCGAGACGGCGATGATCTTCGGCGAGCTGTACCGGTACGAGGGGGAATGGAAGTTCCGGGCGGTCGGCCAGGGGTACGCGTCAGGGCTCCGCGGCATCGCTCTAGACTTCGGGGTCAACGTCTCCTGAAGCACTGCTCACGCACTGTTCCGGCCTGAGCCGGGGCCGGGCCCCGGCGGGCCCTGCGACCCCGCCGGGGTCCGGCCCCGGCCGCCGGGGGAGAATGCAGCGGATGCCGCGTGCGGCGCGGGGGTATCCCGCTCTCTGCGGGAGAGCTCCGTACACAACGATTGGGTAGCCAGTGGTACTGAAAACCTTCGGCTGGTCGTTCGCAGTCACTGCGCTCGGCCTGGTCGCCGCCGTGTTCTACGGGGGATGGACGGCCTTCGGGCTCGTCGCGATCCTGACCATCCTGGAGGTCTCGCTCTCCTTCGACAACGCCGTGGTCAACGCCGGGGTGCTGAAGAAGATGAGCGAGTTCTGGCAGAGGATCTTCCTCACCATCGGCATCCTGATCGCCGTGTTCGGCATGCGGCTGGTGTTCCCCGTCGTGATCGTCTCGGTCACCGCGCAACTCGGCCCCATCGAGGCCGTCGACCTCGCGCTGAACGACCATGCCCGCTACGAGGAACTGGTCACCGACGCCCATCCCGCCATCGCGGCGTTCGGCGGCATGTTCCTGCTCATGATCTTCCTCGACTTCATCTTCGAGGACCGGGACATCCGGTGGCTCGCCTGGCTGGAGCGGCCCCTGGCCAAGCTGGGCAAGATCGACATGCTGGCCGCCTGCGTCGCGCTGATCGTCCTGCTGATCACCGCCACCACCTTCGCCGTCAACGCCCACCAGTACGGCGGCGTACACGTCGACAAGTCGTCCACGGTACTGCTCGCCGGTGTCGCCGGTGTCGTCACGTACATGGTCGTGGGTGGTCTCTCCGGCTTCTTCGAGGAGAAGCTGGAACAGGACGAGGAACGCGAGCAGGAGGCCGAGGAGGAGGCCCGCAGGACCGGGAAGCCGCTCTCGGCCACCAAGCTCGTCGGCAAGGCCGCGTTCTTCATGTTCATGTACCTCGAGGTGCTGGACGCGTCCTTCTCCTTCGACGGCGTCATCGGCGCCTTCGCGGTCAGCAACGACCCCGTGGTCATCGCGCTCGGCCTCGGTATCGGCGCGATGTACGTGAGGTCCCTCACGGTCTACCTGGTCCGGCAGGGCACCCTCGACGACTACGTCTACCTGGAGCACGGCGCCCACTACGCGATCGGCGCCCTGGCCGTGATCCTGCTGGTCACCATCCAGTACGAGGTCCCCGAGGTCGTCACCGGCCTCATCGGCGTCGCCCTGATCGCCTGGTCCTTCTGGTCCTCCGTGCGGCGCAACCAGCGTCTGAGGGCGTACGAGGAGAAGAAGGAAGTGGTACTCGCGGCGGACGAGGTGTGACACCGCGGGGTTTGAGGAACGCTCTCAGCGGGGCGGCCCGGAGACCCAGGGTCTCCGGGCCGCCCCGCGCGCTGTCGGAGCACGGGGCCGCGCGGTGTATCCGGACCGGCTCCGGGAGGGAGCCGGCGGCAGTCAGGGGTGGGACATGGCTTTCTGGGACGGTTTGCGGCGCGGCCGGGCAGCGCAGTTCGACTCGGGCAGCGCCGCGTCCAACTCCATCGAGCTGACCAGGCGTCGCCCCCAGGTCTCCCTCTCCAAGCAGAGCGCCGCCACCGGCAACCTCCGGGTCAACCTCTCCTGGCGGATGCGGACCTCCGACATCGAGGGGCGGTCACGCCAGAGCGGCCGCCTGCTGCGCAATCCGTCGAAGCTCTTCCGCCCCGAGGTGGTCCAGGCGCACACCCAGGGCGTCGTCAACGTGGACCTCGACCTCGGCTGCCTCTACGAGATGGCCGACGGCAGCAAGGGCGTGGTGCAGCCGCTGGGCGGCTTCCTCGGCAGCCTCAACGAGGTGCCGTACGTCCGCCTCAGCGGGGACGACCGCTTCGGCGCACCGTCGGGCGAGACGCTGTTCGTCAACCTGGACCACCGCGACGAGATCAGGCGGCTGCTGTTCTTCGTGTACATCTACGACCAGACACCCGCGTTCGACCGCACGGACGCGAAGGTGACGCTCTACCCCAGCAACGGGCCCCGGGTGGAGATCGAACTCGACGAACGCGCACCGCAGGCACGCTCATGCGCCGTGTTCATGGTCGAGAACGTCAAGGGCGAGCTGATCGTGCGCCGCGAGGTGAGGTTCGTGTACGGCTTCCAGGCGGAGCTGGACCGGCTGTACGGCTGGGGCCTTCAGTGGGGCCGCGGCTTCAAGACCAGGACCTGAGCCCCGGCCGGCCGGTGCCCCGCCCTCCGCGGGGGCGCCGGCCGTCTGCGCGCGGGACCCGCTGTCAGACGGGTACGCGGGTACGCGGGTACGGGCGCACGGCTGCGTGGCTGCCGGGCACACCGTTGTGCGGGCACGGGGCACGGGGCACGGGGCACGGGGCGCGCGTTCGCGCGGGCAGGGGGGTATGCGGTTGCGCGGTGCTACCGGATGAACTGGGGCCCCATCGGCGGCAGCCGGAAGTCGGGGTCGGGGCCCGGCGCGGGGCCGGCCGCGGCCGCGGGCCCGGGGTAGCCGTACGCGGGCTGCGCCGCCGGGGACGCCGGGGACGCCGGCTGGGGGTAGCCGTACGACGGATCGGTGTGTGGCTCGGGCTGCGACGGGCCGTGCGGCCGGGGCACGGGCCGCGGCGCAGCCCGGGTCTGCGCCTGAGACTCGGCCCGGGCCTGTGTCGGGGGCTCGGTCTGGGCAGCGGGTCCGGGTGCGGACGCGTCGGGGGACGGCTCGCTGTCGTCCACCGAGATGCCGAAGGCCGTTGCCAGACCGATCAGCCCGGTGGGATAGCCCTGCCCCACCGCGCGGAACTTCCAGCCGTCGCCGCGCCGGTACAACTCGCCGCAGATGACCGCCGTCTCCTCCCCCGTCTCCGCCCGCACGTCGAACACGGCCAGCGGCTCACCGTCCGGCACCGCGGCGTCGTACAGCACGATCCGCAGATCGGGGACCCCGGAGAACGAGCCCCCGTCGGACGACGCCGCGAGCACCACCTGGTCGACGGAGGCGTCCAGGGAGCCGATGTCGGCCTGCACCGTGTCGGTGAGTCCCTCGGCGGTGCGCTTCTTGGGCAGCAGCCGCACGAAGCCGGAGGGGTGCCGGGGCTGGTTGTAGAAGACGAAGTCCTCGTCGGCGCGCACCCGGCCTTCGGCGCCGAGGAGCAGCGCCGAGGCGTCCACGTCCGGGACTGCTGCGCCGGGAGTCCAGCGCAGCACTGCCCGGATCGAGGTCGCTCCGAGCGGAACGTTGGAGCCCTTCAGCATCGCGTGCGTCATGCCCGTCATCCTGCCCTCCCGCGGCCGTCGCGGACAACGCGGGCCCCGCGCAGACCCCGGCGGGTCTGCGGTGCGTACCGGCCACACGGATCGTGACGCAACCGCCGCACGGACACGCGGAGAAGGGGGCGGCCGGGCATGCCGCGCGGGGCGTAGGGCAGGCTGAGTCGGGGACCGAAGCGCGTGAGTCACCTGGAGTTCATACGGCCGGGGGATTCGCGGCACCTGTCCTTACGTACTATTACCGGCCACCCACACCACAGTGCCGCCCAGGCAGTACGGGGGATTCATATGCGGCATTTCGGTCATATCTCGGCCGTTGCCCGGAAGGAACTGTTCCATCAGGAGCCGTCGGAGTTCGATGCCGACTCTCCCGCCGGCCTGCTCTCCGTGGCGCTCGGCGCCACGCTCTACAGCCCCGCGACCCGGCCCCGCCTCGCGGACGACGTACTCAAGCAGGCGGCTCGCGGAGTGGTCTCCATGGTGCTCTGCCTGGAGGACTCCATCGACGACGCCGAGGTCTGCACCGCCGAGGAGAACCTCGTCCGCCAGTTCGCCGACCTCGCCGCACGCGGGGCCGAGCTCCCGCTGCTGTTCATCCGGGTGCGCGAACCCGGCCAGGTCGAGGATCTCGTGCGGCGTCTCGGCCCGGCGAGCCGACTGCTGTCCGGTTTCGTCCTTCCCAAGTTCACCGAGGCGCGCTCTGCCCCCTTCATGGAGGCCGTCTCCGCCGCCGAGTCGATGACCGCGCGCACGCTCTACGTCATGCCGGTGCTGGAGTCGCCCGAGCTTCTCCACCTGGAGACCCGGCACGAGACCCTGGCCGGTATCGCCCGCTCCGTGGGCCGCCACCGTGACCGGATCCTCGCCCTGCGCCTCGGTGTCACCGACTTCTGCTCCGCCTACGGGCTCCGCCGCTCGCCCGACATGACGGCCTACGACGTCCAGATCGTCGCCGGCGTCATCGCGGACGTCGTCAACGTCCTCGGCCGCTCCGACGGCACCGGCTTCACCATCACCGGCCCGGTCTGGGAGTACTTCCGCCTCCAGGAGCGCATCTTCAAACCTCAGCTGCGCCGAAGCCCCTTCATGGAGGTGCGGGCCGATGAACTGCGCACGACACTGATCGAACACGATCTCGACGGCCTGCTGCGCGAGATCGAGCTGGACCGCGCCAACGGCCTCCTCGGCAAGACCTGCATCCACCCCTCGCATGTGCTGCCGGTCCACGCTCTATCGGTGGTCAGCCACGAGGAGTTCAGCGACGCACAGGACATCCTCCGCCCGGAGCGGGGCGGCGGTGGGGTGGTGCGTTCGGTCTACACCAACAAGATGAACGAGGTGAAGCCGCACCGCGCTTGGGCCGAACGCACGCTCCGGCGCGCCGAGGCCTTCGGTGTCGCGCGCGAGGACATCGGCTTCGTCGAGCTGCTGACCGCGGGTCTGGCAGGCTGACGAAGGAGGAAACGAGGGAGGAAACGAAGGAGCACATGCGGGAGCACATGCGAGAGCACATGAACGAGGCCATGAACGAGGCCATGGGCGAGGAAGACGAGGAGGCGGTGTGGTCGGGCAGCTGGGTCTCCCAGCGACTCGGCGTGGAGCTCGTCGGCGGCGACGGGCTGAAGAAACTGCTCGGCCTGGCCCTGCGGCGCAACCCGAAGCGAGCGCACCTGCTCGTGTCACACGTACTCGGCAAGCATGTGCCGCAGAAGCCGTCCGTCGTATACGGCCACGGATACCGGCTCGGCCTGCGCGTCCGCGACATACTCGGGCGCGAAGAGGCCGCGCGGGCCGTCGTCCTCGGCTACGCGGAGACGGCCACCGGCCTCGGTCACTCGGTCGCCGACGGCCTGGCCCTCGCGCCGTACCTCCACTCCACCCGCCGCCCCGTCGACGGTGTCGGCCCGGCCGGCGGCTTCGAGGAGTCCCACTCGCACGCCACCTCGCACCTGCTGCTGCCCGAGGACCCGGGGCTGCTGGCCGGAGAGGGACCGCTGGTCCTGGTGGACGACGAGTTCTCCACGGGGAACACCGTGCTCAACACCATCCGCGACCTCCACGCCCGCCGTCCTCGCGGCCGGTACGTCGTCGTCGCCCTCGTCGACATGCGCTCGGCCGAGGACCTGGGCCGGCTGGACGTCTTCGCCCGGGAGATCGGCACCCGTATCGACCTGGTGGCCCACGCCCGCGGCACGATCAGCCTCCCGGAGGGCGTCCTCGCCAGGGGCCGGGCCCTGGTCGCGGCTCACGAGGGCGAAGGCACGGCCCCGGCCACGGCACCCGTGGCCGCCCCGGTGCCTGCCCGGCCGGCCCCGGGGCGCACCCGATCGCGTGTCGTACGCGTGGACCTCGGCTGGCCCGCGGGCGTTCCCGACGGAGGCCGGCACGGCTTCACGCCCGCGCACCGCGCCGAGCTGGAGGCGGCCCTGCCGGCCATGGCGCGCCGCGTCGCGGAAGCCCTCGAGGGCAACCGACCGGCGGAGTTCGGCAGGCCCCGGCCGCACCCGGCCGGGGGCCCGGCTGAGCCCTGCGGAGCCCCGCCGACCCCGGCCCTGGCCGCCGCGGTGCCGGAAACGAACGGCTCCACGAAGGTCCTCGTACTCGGCTTCGAGGAACTGATGTACGCGCCGCTGCGACTCGCGCTCGAACTGGAGCGCAGCAGCGGCACCCGCGAGGTGCGCTACTCGACGACGACAAGGTCCCCCGTACTGGCCGTCGACGACCCGGGCTACGCGATACGCACCAGGCTGGTCTTCCCCGCCCACGACGGACCGGCCGACGGGCCGGGCGAGCGATACGCCTACAACGTTGCCGGTGGAGGCTTCGACGCGGTCGTCGCCGTCGTGGACTCGGCAGCCGACACGGCCGCCCTGCACGCACCGGGCGGACTCCTCGCACAGCTCGCCGCGCACATACCGCACGTCGTACTCGCCGTCGTCCCCGGCTACCTGCCCGCCGGCCGCGCACCTGCGGATGGTCTTCCCGCCGGCCGCGGGCCCGCCGGCGCCCCAACCGCCGCCCGCGCACCCGGCCCCGGAAAGGAACCCATGCTGTCCGAGCCGCTTCGCGGACCCGAGTTCTCCTCCTACGCGCCCGACGAGGTCGGCTGGCTGCTCCAGGACCTCTCGGACGTCGAACTCGAGGCGCCCACCGAGGAGCGCGAGGAGGCGATACAGAGCGGCGGCGCGCACTACGCCGAATCGCTGCCCGTCGAGTACCAGCCGAGTGACGCGTACCAGGCACTGTTCCACACCGCCCTGGAGACCTCCGCCGCCCGGATCGCCCGCGCCGTGGGAGCCGTCACCGGCACCGTCCTCGCCGAGCACCGGCAGCGCCACCGCTCCGGCACCCCGCTCCGCGAACGCCGCCCCGTGCTGGTGTCGCTGGCCCGCGCCGGAACACCCGTCGGAGTGCTGATGCGCCGCTGGGCCCGTCACCGCCACGGCCTGGACCTGCCCCACTACACCGTCTCCATCGTCCGCGGCCGCGGTATCGACGCCAACGCGCTGCGCTGGATCGCGGCCCACCACGACCCGGCCGATGTCGTGTTCGTCGACGGCTGGACCGGCAAGGGAGCCATCACCCGTGAACTGACCGCCGCGCTCGGCGGGTTCGACGGCTTCGTCCCGGAGATCGCGGTCCTCGCCGACCCCGGCGGCTGCGTCCGGACGTACGGCACCCGCGAGGACTTCCTCATCCCCTCCGCCTGCCTCAACTCCACGGTGTCCGGGCTGGTCTCGCGCACGGTGCTGCGCACCGACCTGGTCGGGCCGCACGACTTCCACGGCGCGAAGTACTACCGCGAACTGGCCGCCGCCGACGTGTCCGGACGCTTCCTCGACACCGTCGAGGCCTGCTTCGACGACGTGGCCGGGGCCGTCGACGACGACGTGAACCACCTGCTCGCCGAGGACCGCGCGCCCACCTGGGCCGGCTGGGCGGCGGTGGAACGGATCAGCGAGGACTACGGCATCCACGACGTCAACCTCGTCAAGCCCGGCGTCGGCGAGACCACCCGGGTGCTGCTGCGCCGCGTCCCCTGGAGAATCCTGGCCAGGCGCGGCGCGGGCGCCGACCTGGACCACGTGCGGCTGCTCGCGGAGCAGCGCGGCGTACCCGTCGAGGAGGCCGACGGCCTGCCCTACAGCTGCGTCGGCCTGATCCACCCCCGCTTCACCAGAGGAGCGACCGGTGCGGACGGAAAGGCGGTGGCCACGCTGTGACCTCCCTGATCACCAGTGACCTCGACCGGACACTGATCTACTCCGCGGCCGCACTGCAGCTGACCGTGCCCGACCCCCTGGCGCCCCGGCTGCTGTGCGTCGAGGTGTACGAGAGCAAGCCGCTGTCGTACATGACGGAGGCCGCCGCCGCCCTGCTCGGCGAACTCGTCGGCGACGCGGTCTTCGTACCTGCGACGACCCGCACCCGCCGGCAGTACGCCAGGATCCGGCTCCCCGGCCCCGCCCCCCGGTACGCGATCTGCGCCAACGGCGGCCATCTGCTGGTCGACGGCGAGTCCGACCGCGACTGGCAGCGCGCGGTGGCCGCCAGACTCGCGGACGAGTGCGCCTCCCTCGCCGAGGTCCGCGCCCATCTGCTCGACGCGGCGGACCCGGCCTGGCTGCTCAAGGAGCGGGTCGCCGAGGATCTCTTCGCCTATCTCGTCGTGGAGCGCTCGCTCCTCCCGGAAGACTGGACCAGGGAACTCTCCGCCTGGGCGGAGACGAAGGGCTGGACGGTCTCCCTTCAGGGGCGCAAGGTCTACGCCGTACCGAAGCCGCTCACCAAGAGCGCGGCCGTCCGCGAACTCGTGCGGCGCACCGGAGCCGAGCGCGTGCTCGCGGCGGGAGACTCGCTCCTCGACGCCGATCTGCTGCTGACCGCAGACCACGCCTGGCGTCCCGGTCACGGCGAACTCGCCGACACCGGATGGGCACCGCAGCAGGTGACCGCCCTTGAGGAGCAGGGGGTCGCGGCGGGTGAGGAGATCCTGCGCCGGTTCACGGCGATGGTCACGCACGAGGGGCGCGGGGTGACGGGGCCGGTGCGCGGGGTGACGGAAGCAGGGCGGGGCGTGGCGTGAAGGGGAGGACGGCGGGGGCTTCCGCCGGCCGGGGGGCGAGACGGGGCCGGCGGGGATCCCGGGGCGAAGGCCGGGCAGGAACCGACTCAGCCGATACGGGCTTACACCCTTCCTCAGCCCTCAGCCCTCAGCCCTCAGCCCTCAGCTCTCAGCCGTCAGCCCTCGGTCGGCTGTCGTTCAGCCGCAGCAGCCGCCACCGCAGCAGCCGCCACCGCCGCCACCGCCGGCCGTCGCAGGCACCGGCCCCGTGCTCGTCCCGCCCACGGAGACCGCCGAGAGCAGCTTCACGGTGTCGTCGTGCCCGGCGGGGCAGGGTGCGGGAGCTGAGGACTGGGCCATCGGCCGACTCAACTCGAAGGTGTTGTCGCAGGTACGGCAGCGGTACTCGTATCGGGGCATGGGGACAGGTTAGCCGGGCCGTCGTTCCTGGCGACCGGACTCCGAACCCTCCCGCGGCAGCATCCGCTCCGCCTGCATCCGCTCCGCCTGCATCCGCTCCTCCCGCGCCGCCTCCTCCGGGTGGCGGGCCTTCCAGTAGGGATTGTCGTGGGGGAGCGTGCTGCTCACCCGTCCGTACATGCCGAACCACATCAGCATGATCCCCACGACGAAGCTGAAGAGCACGTTCTGGATGCGGAAGTTGAGGAAGTTGGCGCCGGTGTCCAGCAGGCCCAGGTTCACGAAGCCGCTGAAGACGAACAGGATGCCGAGCACCATGTTCAGCGTGGAGGCGAAGTTCCCGCCGATGACCATGCCGACGAACAGCAGCAGTCCGACACAGATGGACAGCACGCTCAGCGCACCGTTGGTGCTCAGGCCCGCGATGGTGGCGTCGCCCGTGTCGAAGAAGCTCAGGTTGCGTGTCAGCCCGAGGGTCCCGAACACCAGCAGGATCAGACCCATGAGACCGGCGCCGTAGCGGTAGACCTTGTTGAGTTTGTGGTCCAGGGGCAGGTGCTCGTTCAGGGCGACGGGCCCGCCTCCGCGGTGCCGGGTGTCCTGCGATGCGTTGGTGGATGCCATGGCGGCCTCCCTTGGCCGTGCGTATCTCCCTACAGGATCCGCCCGCCGCGGCACCCGGACAAACGGGATCCCGCGCACGCCTTCGAAGGCGTGACCGCGCATGCGCTGAACGTCACCGGCAAGTGGGGCGTCACGCGGCCGGACCGCGGTCGCCGCGGATCAGGCCCACGACGCCGGCCACGGTCTGCCGCACCGCTTCTAGCTCGGTCAGAAAGTGCCAGTAGTCGGGGTGGCGTCCCTCAAGACCGGAGACGGCCCGATCGAGCCGGGCAACGGAGTCGTCCAGAGGGCGCGCATGCCGCGGATCAGGTGTGTTGCGGCCTGCCATGGCCAGGCGCTGGGCGTCGCGGATGGCGAACCGGGTGCGCTGGATCTCCTGCTCCGGGTCCCCGGCGACGGCGTCGAGTCGCCGCAGCCGGTCACCGGCGGCCGAGACGGCCTCGTCGATGCCGTTCAGCAGGGCCCGGACCGTGGTGAGGAGGGCCGTGGCATCGGGCCAGCGCTGCTCGTCCCGTGCCCTGGCCGCTTCCTTGAGTTTCTCCTCGGCACGCCGCATGTCCTCGGCGGCCTGGGCGGGAACGGGCTGCAGGTCCTGCCAGCAGGCGGCGGTGAAGCGCCGGCGCAGCTCGCTGAGGACGGGTTCGACGCCCTCCGTGCGGGTGGTGAGGGCCTGAGCACGGGTACGCAGCGACACCAGGCGCTTGTCGATCTCGGCCGCGCGTTCCGGAAGTCGCCCGGCCTCGGTCCGGATCGTCTCGGCCTCCCGTGCCACCTGGTCGGCGCGCTGCAGCGTCTCGGTCACGCCGTGCCGGCCGGCACCCTCGTTGAGCCTGGTCAGCTCGGGGGCGAGGGCGGCGAGCCGGGCGGCCAGGTCGTCCGCGCGCATACCGGAGGCGCGCACCGCGTCAAGGGCGTTGCTCGCCGAGAGCAGGGCCTGCCGGGCCCGTTCCACCGCGGGGGCGAGCCGGGCCAGCTGGGTTTCCGCCTTCTCCAGCAGCGGCCCGAGGCCGTGCGCGAACCGGTCCAGCTCGCCCCTGACCCGCACCAGCGCGTCCTTCGCCCCGGTCAGGTCCCTGCGCGCACGCGCCGCCGAAGAGGGGTCCAGCTCGTCACGGTCAAGTTCGTGCGCGTCGACGGCGGTGATGTATGCGTGGCTGACCTCGTCGATCCGGTGTCCCAGCGCGGTGAACTCCTCGACCGCGCGGAGGGCGCCCGAAGAGCTGTCGACGGCAGCGATCGTCTCGATGGAGATCCGCAGGTCGCGCTGCGCGGTGTCCAAGTCGTAGAACGCCGCAGCGGCGGCGTCCTTCGCGGCCTGCGCGTCGGCCCGGCGGCTCTCGCCACGGCCGCCGAACCACCGTCGCGTCCCGCCTCCGGCGAACGCGGCCGGGAGTCCGGCGACCACCAAAGGCAACGGCATCAGCACCAGTGCGGCCATGTCGCGCACGGCGACTGCTCTCGCCCTCGCTCCTGCGCGGGGCCGTGCGCGTGTCGCCGTCACATCCCTCTCCCGTGCCGTGTCCGTCCTGCCGGTTCATTCTCCCACTGGGTAAGGACGAACACACGAGCCTGATAGTTCACAGTTCAGGAGGCAATCCTGCGGACGCGCTCACGCAACGCGAGGCTCGTGGACCGCAGTGGCGCCGCGGCGCCACTGCTCCCTCCCCGCGACGGGTCCCCTTCTTCCACCGGACTCCCGCCGCTGCACCGGGCGCGGGCCCTGCCGCACCGCCTTGCCCCCCGGCCGCTCCCCGCGGGCGGAGTGACCGACCCTGCCTCCGCCTCCCCGCGCAGCGCCGGCCGGCGGCTCGCGCCGGACGCCCCCGGGGCCCGCCCACCCCGCTCACCATGGAGTTCCCATGCGATCTGGTTTGCGGCACCCACCCCGGGGCCATGTAGGCTGTTGCCTCATTCTCGGGTGCGTAGCTCAGGGGTAGAGCGCTGCTCTTACAAAGCAGATGTCGGCGGTTCGAAACCGTCCGCGCCCACCGCGTTGACCAGTTATCTGGTCGACAAAGGCCCAGGTCAGAGTGCATGCTCTGCCTGGGCCTTACGCGTCTCCCTACAGCTTGACCACAGTCTCACTACGCACTCACCCAGGCTCGCTACGTAGGTTCGTCTCCCAAAAATCTCCTAGCGGATCATGAGTATCCGAGCAGGTGGGTGCGTATAGAGCGGCGACCCCCCTCCGCGATCTAGAGGGGGGTCGCCTTGCGTCGAGAGCACGTGGCTGTGGGCCCTAATCACTGCCGGCGCTGCCCTTGACGCGCCTGGGGGTGACCGTCTCCTTGCCGGGTGGTGGAGGGGGCAACCGGTAGTTCACCCCATCGGGTGGACGCTTGTTCGATTTCTGCACGCTACGCCTAGCCTCGCGGCATACGCCATACCGTCGTGAGGCTGGCCAGCGGCCTGCGCCGTGGGGTCTTCACCTTCTCTACGGGGGGACGCGGTCCGTCCGTCGCGCCTATTTCATGATCAGGAAATGCCGCAGTGGGGATCTCCATCGACACAATCCGACGCATCGAGTCCGGCCGAGAGATCAAGATCAGCCACTTGTTCGCGATCGCCCGCGCACTGGACATCCACCCCGCTGACCTCCTCAGGTAAGGGGTTACGGCGTTAGCGTTCCTGACGCCATTGCCCTTCGGCAAGCGTTTTGAGTACAGAACTCCAGTTCGGTTTTGGCTCGCGGTCAACTCCTCCACCGTCTAGCGCCGTGACCTGCGGTGTTGTGGGTCGGCAGGCGTTGTGCTGGTTCGATGCCGGGCTTGCCGCCCGCCCTGGTCCGCCGTCCGGGGCGGGTGGCAGCTCACGGGGTGGCGGCTTTCGCGGCCCGGTACGCCTGCCGCAGGCCGGCGGCCTCGTCGCAGTCGACGCTCGTCTCGCGGCAGGGCCGGCAGGTTTCGGTGTGGGTGATGAAGGCGCGGTAGGCGGTGAGGAGCGCGAGTTGCCCGGCGTCGACCTGGGCGCGTAAGGCGCGCTCGAGGGGCCAGCCGTCTGGGTTCTTGGCGCTGGTGGCTCTATCGTCCGCCATGGCGACTCCTGCTAGTCGTCCGCGCCCCGGGGCCGGTGACACGGCCGCCGGGGTCCTTCTGTGCAGCGTACCGTCTTGTATCGCTACGTATGCGCTCGTGCCGGGACGTATCTCAACGGGCCGGTTCGTTCCCCCGCCCATAGCGTCGTGACCATGGACTTTGATCCGGATGCGGAGATCGACCACGAGGGGCCGGTGACCCCGTACCAGCAGCTGGCGGGGATCCTGCGGGCCCGGATCGCCCGCGGGGACTGGCAGCCGGGTAGGGCGATCGCGTCGGAGACGTCGCTGGTGCAGCAGTACGGTCTGGCCCGGTCCACGGTGCGGCGCGCAGTCGCCGTCCTGGTTGAGGAAGGCGCCGTGTTCACCGTGCCGCAGCGCGGCACGTATGTCGCGGAGAAGACGGAGGGCTGACATGCCGAAGCCCCGCACGATGGCGGGGCTTCGGATACGGTACGGGCGGTGCCCCGGCTGCTTACCTCAGGCGGGGCGCTTCTGTGTGCGGAGCTCAGGCCCAGGTAGAGGGCTCCCAGTTGCCGGACTGGCCGTCTACACAGACGCACGCCTGCGCTCCTTCGGTGCCGGGCTCGCAGTCGTCGCTGCCGACAGTCGGGCAGTCGTCCCCCTCGTGACAGGCGGGGCAGATCCATCCGGTGCCGCCGCAGCCGTCACGGTCGATCACGTCGTTGGCCATGTCGGTGCGGCAGGCAGTCGGGATAGGGCGAACCAGGATGGTCTCGGGAGTGTCGTCGAAGACCAGGGTCTTCTCAACCGTAGCTTCGGGGCGGGTCCTTCGGATGGTGTCGGTCATGTCAGTGTCCTCACTACTTGTCGGTGACGCGGTCGGCGGCGTCTCGGATCCCCCGCACGTAAGCCGAAGCCGACGTATGGGCGAGGTGAGCGTCTTCCTGATCGGCGAACTCGCGCAGGGATGCTGCGATCTCCCCCCTCAGTCCGGCCACAAGTTCGTCGGCCTTGGCCAGCCCGACCTTGTCCTTCAGGTAGTGGATGATCTGGTCTTCGGCAGAGATGGCCATGCTCGGTGTCCTCACTCCTCCACTGGTGGCTTGCCACCATCATTCCGCACCCTTTGACCGGTGGCAAGCCACCTGCCACAATCTTCTTATGACCAGCGAAGAGGAACGCCGACGGCAGCACCGTCACCGGCACAAGCAGCGAGTCGTGCGTGGCATCTCTGACGAGTTGGTCAACGACTTCGATGCCGCAGCTCACGCCGCAGGCAGCGACCGCAGCAACATCACACGCCAGCTATGGGAGTGGTACGTCGGATGCCCCGGCGCAAAGCTCCCAGACCGGCCGGCTGGCGGTGCCCGCGAGTAGCCTTGCCCTATGAGTGGGGGGCGTAGCGCGGCTGAGGTGAATGCGGCGATCCGGGCGCTGTGGCCGCCGGGCGCTGGCGTGCCGGTGGACCGGGAGGCGTACCACGCGCTGCTGGTGGAGTGGGCCGCGGCGGTCGCGCGGGAGCGGCAGGCCGGGCAGCGGCTCGCGGCGTAGCTAGGGCTTCCACTTCTGCCGGTAGTTCGGGTGGTCGGCGTAGGGCAGGGCGAGCAGGCGGAGTGTGGGGCAGGGCCAGCGTTCGTTCACGCCGCCGCACGTGTAGCACTCCTCCAGATCGATGCCGTCAGGGAGTGAGTCCTGGCGGTGCTCGCGGAGGATCCGCCGCTTGGCTTCGACCTCGCGCAGCACGCGGGCCGGGTCATGGCGGGCGATGTGCCGGGCAACGGGCCCGTCGTCAGCAGCCTGGGGGCGTACCTCAGTAACGCCCTCGTCCATGCCGTCGATGATGACCCACCGACCGTCGTACTCCTCGCGGTGGTGAGCAGTCCATCGGCCGCTCGCGTCGTCGTCCCAACATGCCTGACGCGCCGCATCCGCTTCCTCGTCGTACTGCTCCCGGAGGAACTGCACCAGGTCGTTCACGTATGTCTCCTGTTCCGTCCCCGCCCGTCGGGTGCTGTCCCGTGTGGGGCCGGCGGGCGGGCCCGGGTAGAGCAGCCACTGACACCCCCAGTGTGGCAGGCGCGGCTGACAGTCGAGTTGAAGTGGTTCGGGCATCCCTCTTGCCAACTTCGCCGTACGTACGGCATAGTGGGGTCATCGCACAGGGAGGGAGCCCAAAATGACCACCATCACCGCCACCGTCGCCGCCGTCGAGGCCCGCGTCACCGTCGCCACCATCCGCACCTGGTGCCGCCGCGGCGTCATCGCCGCCACCAAGACCGCCGGCCGCTGGATCATCGAAGCCGCCTCCCTCGCCCACCGCATCGCCATCGGCGCCATGAAGGCCACCAAGAAGCCGGCCGCCAAGGTCGTGTACTCCGTCGAGACGATGACCGCGATCGGCGGCAGCCGCTGGCAGCGCGGCAGCATGGACCGCGTCTACCTCGGCGACTACGCGACCGTCCCCGGCCTGGAGCTCGACCACTACAACACCGGCCGGATCTACAGCGCCAGCCTCGACGGCAGCGGCATCAGCAACGCGGAAGCCGGCCGGCTCGCCACCGCCGTCGACAAGGTCTACTTCGACGCCACCGACGGCAAGGTCTACATCAAGTGGGGCTGGGGCAACCCGCGCTCCCTCGACCGCGACCAGATCGCCGCCCGCATCTTCGGCGCTGTCCGCGCCGCGATCGCCGCCCTCTGACCAATCACACCCACGACCCGTAAGAGAGGCATCTCCATGACGACCACGACCGTGTACGGCACCTGGTGCAGCCGCGTCAGCTCCTACAGCACCAGCCCCGACGCCGACGTCCTCGACTACATCAGGGGCGGCGACACCGACTGGCGGACCCGCCTCGACCAGAGCGGTGCGCTCGCGCAGATCCAGGGCGCCTACCGCGCCGCCATCGACGCCGTCCTCCCGCCCGACATCAGCCTGTGCGGTGACGAGTTCGTCGGCCCCGCGGTCCCCGAGCAGGGAGAGTTCGACGGATACCCGGTCGACGACGACGGGCGGCTCGACTTCGCCGCGATGGTGGAGGAGATCGACCTTGAGCCGATCGTCGAGCGGTACGAGCCTCTCACTCTGGAGGAGATCGGCCGCGTCGAGATGGGGTCGCAGGCGGAGGACCCGGCGAAGGCCGCATCGAAGATGATGTCCCGCCTGAAGGTGAAGCCGGCCTACGGCTACCACCCCCACCCCGACTCCGGCCGCCCGCAGGCCCTGTACCGGGCGGGCGACGTCCGGGACGCGCTCGCCCAGCGTCCCGGACGCGGCACACGCACCGACCTGAAGGCCGCCGAGTGACCGATAGGAGCAAGCCCGACACGGGCACCGGGCGCCCCGGCCGATACGGCCGGGGCTGGCCCCATACACCGGACCGGAAAGGATCCAAGGCCACCTCATGTCCAGTCTGATGCTTGGTGCGGGGATCGCACTTCTTGTGGTCGCATCAGCGGCTGCGGCCGCCGGACGGCTTCCCGCCTACCGCGCGTATGGCGTCCTGTCTATCTCCCAAGTGCTGACCGGCACGGCCGGCTTCATCCAGGGGAACACGACAGCGGCTTCCATTTCGGCGGCTGCGGCCGCCTACACCGCCTGGGAATGGTGGAGCGGCGGCGGAGACGGCGACATCAAGCGCCGCCGACGCCAATGGTCCCGCCACTTCCGTGGCGTCCGGCGCACTGCCCCAGCAGGCAGCCAGTGAACGTGCGCGCCCCTCAGTTGCCGAAACTGCGCGACCAGACGCTTCGGTTCCTCGACGACCCCCAGTCGGCGCTGCGGTCCGGGACGAGCAGTGGCATCCAGCCCGGCCTCGACGCGCTCGCCAGCCAGCTGAGGGCCGCTGACCTGTATTGGGTCACTGAGGATATGGCGGCCCTCGCGGTGTCAGCTGGCTCCCAGCTCGCCGCCGCCCGGTGGACGGTCGCGGACCGACCCTCACCGATCGGCCTGGCGATGTTCGACGGTGGCATCAGCACGATTGACGCTCGGGGCGCGCAGATTCCCGTGGAAGGGGTCGCGTGGGGGCCGTATGACGGGGAGTGCATGGTCTGGCTGCTGTTGTCCCGCCGCCGCCTGATCGCGGAGATGACCCGTACCGACATTCAGCTGATTGAGGAGGAGACTCCGCCGCTGATTCCGGTGTACGGGTTCACGATCCCACTGACCGGTGAGGCGCTGCCGATGGCTGAGCTGGATGTCGGGGACTGCCCGCTGATCGTGATGCAGGCGCTGGCCGCATCGTGGCTTCTGATGCAGCAGCCCAACCTCGTCGAACGTGCCACGCTGCCAGCGGACAAGACAGTCGCCCGCTCATACCGGCGCGCGCAGCGGCCGGTACCTGATGTGACGCTTGTGGACCTACGCCGTCATTACGTTCCCGACACCGCTGAGCCGAATGGTGACGGGGCCGGTAGCCGGTACCGGCACCGGTGGGTCGTGTCCGGGCATTGGCGGGATCAGGCGCACGGGCCCGGCCGGTCGCTGCGTCGGCGGACGTGGGTGCCGACGTATGTGAAAGGGCCTGATGGTGCTCCGCTCCTGGTGGCGGAGAAGGTCAATGTGTGGCGTCGGTGAGGGCGCAGACGTGTCGTGGGCCGACCCCCTTGACGACTTCGCCGTACGTACGGCATAGTGGGGTCATCGCACAGACAAGGAGCCCAAAATGACACACCCCGCCAGCCCCGCCGTCGAGTACCAGCTCTCCACCCACGGCACATGGTCACCCACCTACACGACGCACAAGGCCACGGTCTACGCCTCACTGCCGGGCCGACTCCCGAAGGTCGTGGCCGTCGGCACGTGCAGGCTGCGGCGCACGGGCGAGCCCCTCACCGTGGACATCCCGGACTGGGAGCCCGGCTACGACTGGGACCGGCTCTCGACCGGCATGGGCCCCGGAGAGTGGGTGTGCACCCCCGAGTGGGTCGGTGACGGGCCGGCCCCGGTGCCCGGCCCGTAGGCGAATAACGAGAGCCCCACCCGAATCCGGGTGGGGCTCTTCGCGCGTATCCCCGCTGACGCGGGGAGCAAGGTGCAACACCCCTGAAGCTGGGGCCATCCCCGCTGACGCGGGGAGCAGGCCTCCACTATGGCACACCGCTCTGACGGGACGCAGCCGAGCGCACGAGCGCCCGCCCGTCGAGCGCGACCCTGCTCGCCGCTGACCGCACAGCAGAAGGCCCCCACCGCCCTGCGCTCGGCAGGGGGTGGGGGCTTGTGTCTGGGTCAGGACTTCTGTGCCGACGGCAGGACGGGATGGTCGATATGGTGGTGTTCCACCTCGACGCCGTATTCGCCGCTCCAGGCCGTCCAGACCTCGCGTGCGACGGCTTCAGCGACCGCGACGCTCCTATGCCTGCCCCCCTGGCACGCGACGGTGAGGCGAGCCAGGCGACCTACGGGCACCTCGTCGGCCAAGGCGCGGAGCTGCACGGCGGCCCGGCTGATGATCTCCCGGGCGCCGGGGGTGGCGAGGACGTGGGCACGGACTGCCTCGTCGAGGCCTGTGAGGTATCGCATGGCGGGGTCCTCGGCCGGGTTGCGCAGTGCACGTCGCAGGTCGAGGTAGAGCCCGTCGGTGACAAGGTCGTGGGAGCCATCGTGGCGGGCGCCGATGGAGCGGATGACAGCGGTGACGGGGCCGGTGCCGTCGAGGTGTGTGGTCTGCATGTCGACCACGATCCCGGCCCCGTGACGGCCCCGGTAGGGGTTGCCTGTTGCGTCTTGGTGCCCGTCTGTCCGCGATGATCAGGTGAGTAGGCCGCAGCGCACGGACCACCATCTCAGCGGGCCGCCAGCTGATACAGCGACAGGCCCAGCCCCACCACCGCGACCAGCGCGGCCACCGACGGCAGGGGCCACCGGGCCCGCTCTAGCAGCTCGATCCGCTGCTCGAGCTTGTCGATATCCGCCTCCGTCTGAGACGTCCGCTGCAGCGCGGTGTCCAGCCGGCCGCCCAGTGCGGCGAATCCTGCGACCACCTCGCCGCGCAGCCGCTCGAGCTCCAGCGCCACCTGGTGCTGCTCCGGCGGGGTCACGTCCGGCCCGCGGACTCGGTGATGCCCGGACCGGGCTGACCCGTGCCGGATGCGGCGATGGCGGTGAGCAGGGCGAGGGCTGCGGCGAGTCCGCCGACGGACGCGGCTTGGGCCCAGTCGACGTCGAGGATGCCGAGGCCGTCGGCGCTCGCCACGCCGAGGGTGCCCTGGGCGAAGGTGCGGATCATCCGCTCGGCGGTGGCCCTCCAGAACGCGGAAGTGAACACGTGGTCTCCGATCGATCAGTTGGTGACGGTGAAGCCGCGGCGGGCGGCGAGCTTCTTCAGGGATGCGGCTCCGGGGATGCCGTCGGCCGCCGTGCCTCGGTAGCCGCAGCGTCGCTGCCAGGCGGCGTAGGCGGTGCGGGTGGCGGTGCCGGCGTGCCCGTCGAGATATGCCTTGGAGAGCAGGCCCTCGTCGATGAGGGCGACCTCGACAGTGCGCACGCCGCTGTAGGACACGGGTGTGCCACGCTTCGGCGGGTCGGCCCGAAACGCGGCTTGCAGCCGGGACAGGTCGACGACCGGCTTCTTCGGCTTCGGCAGAGGCTTCGGCGCCGTGGTCTTGCCGGGGATCTTCAGCTCCTGCCCTGGCACGATCCGGTACGGGCTCTTGAGCCGGTTGGCCTTGGCGATGTCCTTCCACGGCACCCCGAGTTCCCGGCCGACCGCGGACAGGGTGTCGCCGGCCTCCACGGTGTACGGGCCGCCCACCGCCGCCGGCTGCTCGGGCTGTGCGGGCTCCGGGTCCACGGCGAGCCGGTCACCGATCCGGTCCCGCAGCGAGTCCATGGTGAAGCCGCGCGGGTCGATCTTCCCCGGCTGCCACTCCAGATGCCCGATCACCGACCGGGGCCCCCACCCGTGGTACCGGCAGACAGCGGCAGCCGCCCGCTCGATCGCCTCCAACTGGGCCTGTGGCCAGGGGTCTTTGCCGTCGCCGAGGTTCTCGCACTCGAACCCGTAGAAGTGCGCGTTGCCGTCCGTGTCCGCATCGTCGTCGCGGGGCCGGGCCGGGGTCTCGGCGATGACGGCGCGCAGGACGTCGCCGTCTCCGGGCCCGGCATGGTTCGCCCTGCCGTACCCGACCAGGTAGATCGTGCCGTCCTTCGCGACGACGACGTGACACAGCGGGCCGGGCAGGCCGCTGTAGCCGGTCCGGCAGATGTCCACGGTCCGCTGCGTCCCGGACGTCACCGTGTGGTGGACCATCACCCCGTGCACGGGCCCCCACGGGCCCCTGCTGTTCCGGTTGTGGGTGCGCCAGTTGCCGACCTCCACCACGGTCAGGCCCTCAGCGCGCAGGATGTCTACCAGCGTCTGCGCTGGCATCGGGGGAGCCATCAGGGGGCCTCCAGACATGAGGTGCCCCGGGCCGGCCCGGGGCACAGTGGATGGTCAGCAGGCGGGTGCGCCGGTCCAGCGGCGTACCGTCAGCCGCCCGTATCCGGCATCCACCGTGAGCGTGTCGCCCGACACCCACGCGGTGGAGTGCGCGTCCGCGCGCAGCACGATCACGATCCGATGCCCCGCAGGCCAGTCCTGCGGCACCTGGTACACGTCGGTGATCGCGAGCGGCATGTGATGCCGGTCCGGGGGCACGTTGTCGCCGCAGCTGGTGCCGATGCGCCACCACGGGCCCGCCGAGCCCTGCCCGTCGTCGACGTCGTAGGCCCACAAATGCCAGCCCACACCCACCGTGTAGCCGACATCGGACGTGACGCGGGCGCGGGCGTCGACGTCCAGGACATCCCCGGCCGCCACCGGCACCACCAGCCGCAGCATCGTCCGCCACGTCGTCGTCACCAGATCCACCGGCAGACTGGACGCCACCACCTCGGTAGTGGAATGCAGACCCGCCAGAGACAGCCCGCCCGTACTCAGGATGGTCACGACTACACCTCTATGCCTTGTAGGTGGTGACGATGACGACACCGGGCGCGCCGGCACCGCCTGTGCAGGCCGATACCGAGGCCCCGTTGGAGGAGCCAGACGCACCACTCCCGTACAGGTGACCCGTGTTCCCGGGGCGCTGGCCGGATGTGGATGCGCTCGGCGGGGTGACGGAACCGAGGAAGCTGTCGCCGCCGGTGTTGAACTTGACCGGCACACCGCCGAGTACGGCGCCGTTTCCGCCGCCCCCGCCCTGAATTCGCAAGCTGCCACCCGCCCCGCCGTTTCCGCCGCCCCCGCCCGAGGCGACGTCATTGCCGGACGAGGCGCTGGCCGCGGCGGTGCCGGCGCCTCCGGTGGCGGTGACGTGGGAGCCGAACTGCGACGTTCCGCCATTGCCGCCCGCACCACCGGCTGCGCCGGCCGATCCTGCGGCACCGACGGTGACGGCTACGGTGGAGCCGAGCGATGACGCGGCGAACTGGCCGCGGGCGAACTCCCCCCCGCCGCCGCCTCCCGAGCATGCGCCCTGGCCCGCGCCAGTTGCGGCGCAGCCTCCCGAGCCGCCGCCCCCGCCCTGCACTTCGACGACCACCCACAGCGCGCCGGACGGCTTGCTCCACGTGCCAGAGGAAGTGAAGACGTCGACCTGCGGCGTGGTGGGCAGTAGCCCGTCGATGTCCTCGGCCAGGGTCTGCAGGTGCTCCCAGATCCGAGTGTGGCCGGTCTCGTCCGGGTACGTGATGCCCTTCGTGGTCTCGCTCACAAGCTCCGCCTCCAAGAGATCGTCAGGGTCCAGGCGGCGGACCAGCTGTTTCGGCCGGCGAGCCGGATGTACGGGTTGTCGGAGTCGACGTGGATGGCGAGGCCGCCGCGGGTGCCGTCGACCATGGCCTGCGCCCACGAGTCGGGGATGACGAATGAGCTGGCTGTGGCGTTTACCGCCAGCGACGGGCCTCCCGTCGACTCGTTGAGCGTCGGTGCCCCGGCCGGCCGGGTGGACTGGGAGACGAGGCGCAGGGTGGCGGTGCGGGCGGCGAAGTCGCCACCCGGCAGGCGCCGGAACTTCACGGTGGCCCGGGTCACGGTGGCGCCGGTGATCGAGCGGGGCTTGGAGCCGTAGAAAGCGCAGCCGGTCATCCTGCCGAAGCTGCTGCCGGAGTAGCGGCCCTGGTAGGTGTCGAAGCTGCTGGTCGGGTTGCCGTCGCTGCGCCACCCGCTGCGGTACGTGGCGGTCGCCACCGGCACGCACGTCAGCGTGCCGGTTCGGACTGTCGGCTTCGGCGGGGGTGGAGGGTCGCTCTCGTCCTCCTCCACTTCTTCCGGGTCAGGTGGCGGTGGCTCCACCGACGGGGCGGCCGGGGGCACGGCGATCGCATAGTAGACCGAGCCGCATCGCAGCAGCAGAATGCTGTCGTTGACGGCTATCGAGACGCCATCCACGACGCGTGCGGTGACCTCGATCCCGGACACGCGGGCCCGGCATGCTCCGCCGGACGGCGCCGTGAGTGCCTTTCCGACGAGCGTTCCTTGTCCTGCGAGGGATATGCGGGTGTCTGCCCAGTCAGCCATTGAGGACCCTCACCGTCAGGTGCATCTCCGATGGCGTGTACGGCAGCGACAGTGCCTCGATCATGCAGGGCTGGGACGTGAGGCCCGCCCCGGTCGCCGAGACCACGTCACCGGTCATGAGCCCTGGGTGCGGCACCATGGATACCCCCAGCTTCCTTGAGGCGCTGCGACGGAGGCGGCGCAGCGTGGTGGCGGCGGCCGTTCTGCACTGGGCTACCGTCGTCAGCAGGGGGGACTGGTGGTAGTGCGGGACGGGAAGCGGGGAGAAAGGGCCGCCCGCGCGGAACGGGCTGGTCTCGTCGTCGTCGTAGGCGACGCCTTGAATCTGGCCGCCGTCGGCGTCCTCGCCCTGAGCAACCACTACCGTGAAGGCTCCGTCGCGGGACGCTCCGCCCTGCCAGCGCATGACCGTTCCGCCGACGCCGTCGGTGAGACTGAGCACCGGGGGGCCGGTGTCGACGAGCGGCTCGATGGCGAGGAAGCCGTCCTCGGTGACGCGGCAGTCCGCCGGCCACGCGCCGAGCACCTCGCGCAGCGCGCCGAGCCGGTCGGTGTCCCACTGCATGCCCTGCGGCACCGGCCGGTCGACGAGGCTTCCGTCGAAAGCGATGGTGAGCGCCGGCTCCACCAGGGCGCGGCTGACCGAGGCGAGTGTGTCGCCGAGGGCCGGTTGGAAGGGGCCGACGAACTTCGCCTCGTCGATGAGCGTCAGCAGCCCTTCGGCTTGGACGGCTACCGTGTCGCCGTCCGTCTCCGACGAGGTGATCAGGAACCAGCCCCGGTTGATCCATTCGATGTGGCCGCCCATGTCGACGCCGTAGTCGATGCGCAGCTGCTGCCCGAAGGCGCCGAGCGGGTGATCGGGCTCGATGGGCTCCCAGCTCACGCCTCTGTCGCGGCGCGGCACATTGAGCCGGACGGACTCCGGTATCGCCGCTGACCGGTCACGTTCCTCGCCGCCAGAGTTGATGGGTATCTCTGCCGCAAGGAGTTCCCCATCAAGCCACGACTCGGCGCGGATGTAGATGCTGTGGGAGCCCTGGACGACGGAGAGGGCATCGGGCGACATTTCCAGCATGCTCACGCTCCAAAGTCGAAGAGGGCGATGTCGAGGAGCGTGCCGGGAGTGAAGGTGTCCGCGAGATCGGCCAGGGTCTCGAAGTTGTCGGCGATGTCCTGGAGCGTGAAGCCTGCCGCTTCCAGGACGTCGGGCCAGGCCTCGACGCGCACCAGCTCGAGGGTCCACAGCCTGTGCCCGTCGTACCAAGTGGGCGCCTCTTCATCTGAGACGACTGCATAGTGGCCGTCGAGCCGAGGCATGCTGGCGCGGGCGCGTATGAGGATTACACCCTCGGTGGCGTCCGCGAGGGTCTCGTCGAGGGCGTCACCGGCGGAGTCCGTCGCTGTCTCTGCGGTGGCAGTTGTGGTGGGCTGCGAGCGGCGACGACCGACAACGACGAGACGGCCGCCGATGTTGAACGTCGCGGCATCCCTGGTCCGAGTCTTGCTGAAGGGCGCTTTCAGTCTCACGGCGGCGCCGATACCGCGGACCGCGTCCGAGATGACATCCGTATCGACGGTGGAGGTGATGGCGCTGGAGGTGAGCTCCCATTGGCCGCCAGTGCTGTCGGTGAGGGTGGCGATGTAGGTCACTGCCAGACCGAACGGCTGCTCCGCATCGATGCGGAGCAGCACGTCGCTGCCGGTGACGTCGGATTCGGTCGCGGCGCGTACCGCCGTCCGGTCGGTGCCGACCTGCCGCTCGATCGTGGCCGTGACGATGTCGTCACTGGCCATCCCTGTCACGGAGATCAGATTGCGGGGCGGGAAGACTGTCTGTGCGGTGGCGTCGAGGCTGGCGGTCGCTTCCCGGATCCGCAGCACGCCGGCGGATCCGGTGTGAGCCGCGGAGAGGGTTGCGGCGACGGTCGGCACCTGTGTGCCCGCCCCGCTGCTCACTGTCCCGCTAGCGATGCCGAGCCGGGCCAGGTGGCCGATGGCGACCGAGTCGTCGGCCCGCTCGGTGATGGTGCCGAACGCGATCCCCGTGGCGGTGATCGCCTCAGCGGACATCGTGGGCGCGTTGGAGCGGATGCCGTAGCCGAGTATGGCGAAGTCGCCCGCCGTCCACGGCAGCGCGGTGCTGCACGCCGCGGAGAAGCCGGTGCCCGCGCTGGTGTCCTCGCCGAGCGAGACGGCCCATCGCCAGCCGGTGCCTGCCGAGCGGGACAGGACCGTGATCCGGCCGGCGATGTGCGAGCCGCTGCTGCCGGACGGGATGCGCGTCGAGGGGGCCGACTCGGCTCCGTCGAGGACTCGGGTGAAGAAGGTCAGGCGCCGCGGCCCAGTGCCTGACGCGAATGAGCCACCGCCGCCCGAGAACGTCCCGGCCCGAATCCACCCGGCGGGGATGGTGGGGATCGACTCGCTCGGATGCCCGGACACCACTGTGAGCACGGCAAGCCGGCCGACTGCGACGCCAGCAGGGAATGCGGGCGTGATGGTGTCCGCATGGCTGGACAGCGCCCCCGTGTCGACATAAGAGATCGTCACGTCGCCCTCCCCACCTTCGCCCGGCGTGCCTGCCGCTGCTCGGACTCGCGCAGCATCGGCCGCACCACGCCCCGCACCACGCCCAGGAACTCGCCACTGTCGAGGTACAAGGGGCCCTCGAACGTGCCGCCCCCGGGGCTCACGACCGCTCCCGTGAGCGGCCGTCCCCAGGCGGCGTTGACCGCGGCGGCAGACATGCGGGAGCCGGCGGCCTGCACGTCCACTAGGGACTGATCCATGCCCTGCACCAGGCCGGCGCCGAGCTGCCTGCCGACCTGGTCTCGCATCACCTGCGACGGAGATTTGATCTTCAGGGCCTTCTTGATGGACGCCACCATCGACTTGCCGAGCTTGCTCATCTGCTGCTGCAGCGCCTTCTCCTGCGCCTGCAGACCGGTGAGGAACCCCGCACCGGCCATCCTTCCCGCGTCGTACATGGCGTCTGCGGTGGTGCGGCCGATGCTGGTGGCCAGCGTGGAGCCGCGCCGCGCCAGTTGGTTGAGCTGGGCGAACTCGGAACTGTTGGCGCCGAGTAGCTTGCTCGCCAGCGCCCCGCCGGGACCCTCGGCGATGACCTGCGCCAGTAGATCCTTGTGCAGGCCGCGCTTCTCCAGGGAGGCCGTGTTCCGCCGGAACCAGAATGCGGCAGACTGCTGCTCCTTGAGGCCCTGGATAAGAGCCGCCGCGTCCCGACCCTCCCCGAGCGCCATGAAATCCATCGCAGATGTGCGCTGCGTGGACGCATACTCCTTCGCCTCTGTGATCCTGGCCCGGATCCGGTCGCGCTGAGCTGCCATGGTCTGCAGCTTGCGGCTGGTGCGGTCGACCTGGCCGGCGAGCTTCCAGCCCGCGCTGCCGAGCTTCTTCAGGTCGGCGATCAGCGCGTTCGACGCGGTGCGGATGTCGCCCGCGGCCTTGGTCAGCGAGCGGGAGAAGTCGCCGAAGTCGCCCGGCAGTTCCCTGCGGGCGGTCAGGACCGACTGGGGCGTCTTCTTCGCCTTGCCGCCCTTCGCGTACCCGACAGCCCCGCCAGATGCGAGGCGCATCGCGTTGATCTGGTCGAACATCGCCAGGCCGTACTTGCTCACCGCGGCTGCGCGGATGACGTACTCGCCATTCGACAGCCACGCCGGGATACTGTCCGAGGTGGAGCTCCCGGGGCCGGCCACCATGCCGCCAGCGGGGAAGCCCCACACCGAGCCGCCCTCGGCATAGCGGCGGATGCGACCGCCACCGGCTCTGAGCTGGGAGCCGTGCGAGCCTCGAGCCCGTGCCGTGTCGCCGGTGACGACATGCCGAGTCGTGACCGTGATGGTGCGGCTGCGAAGGTTGTCGATGGCACGCTTCAGCGCCTCGGCGTTCGCCACCGCCGTGCCGGTCGGCGCTGTGACCTTGACGCTCTTGCTGCCGGGAATCGCCTTGACCTGATAGCCGGCAGCGCGAAGCTCTTTGATCGCGGCGGACGTCGGGGCCTTGATGGTGACCGTCTTCCCCGGCTGGAGCCCGGCGACCTCCATATAAAGGCGGTCGACCTCCAATGCGGCCTTCACCGCTCCGGGCGCGGTGATACTCGTCGCCGCGGACTGCGGCAGCCGCAGGTAGGACGCGGTCAGGTCGTCGATCTGCTTCTTGGTGAACCCGGCCTGGTCCATGGCCATCCGCAAGGCGCTGATGTTCGCACCCAGGACGGCATTACCGGCCTCCATCGAGCCCTGCTGCTCCGCGACGGACTGCGCGTGCGCCATGGCCGCGTCCGCGGCGTCGAGGAATGCGCCCTTGACGGCGCTGCCCTTCGCCGTCGTGACGTCCAGCGACGTGCCGTTTTCCTTGACCGCCTCCGTCAGCGACCGCAGGGAGTCGCGGAAACTGATCTCCTTCTGGGCGGCGTCGATCGCGACGCCGTTCAGCGTGCTGAGGGCGTCGGTGAGCTTCTCAGCCTCGGTGCGCTGGTCGGCCAGCTCGTCCGCGGTGGTGGCCGCTTCGCTGCCGAGCTGGCCCTGCGAGTCCGCGGCCAGCTTCGTCTGCGTGTCTGCGCCCGCGAGCGTCTCCGCGTATCCGGGCAGGAGGGTGCGGAATTTTTCGGTGGACGTGCCGCCCTTCTCTGCCTCCGCCGCGTACAGGGCGAACTGCCGGGCCGCCTCCTTCGTGGCCCCGGACTGCACGAGGCTGCTGAGGGACTCGTCGATCGCCTTCAGCTGGGTACGGGCCTTCTCGAGGCCTGGGCCGCCCTCGGCCATCGGGTCGAAGGTGGAGAAGAAGTCCTCGAAGCGGTCGAGCACGCCCGGGTGGGCGATGCGGGCCGCGGCCTCCCCCACGCCGTCGAGGCTCTCCCCGAACAGGCGCGCTGCCTCACCGGTTGCCTTCCCCTTGCGCTCGAAGTCGAGCATCGAGTTGGTCAGCTTGGCGACGCTCGGCGAGGCGTTATCGAGCTGCCTGACGACCGTGTCGATACCCCAGGCCAGGGCGGTCAGCGTCCCCAGCACCAGCCCCAGCTTGCCGAGGGTCATCATCTGCGCCCGGACCGTGGCCGCCGTGACCCCCATCGCGGCCAGCTCCCGGCGCACCAGCATGATGCGCGGCAGCAGGAGCAGCATCGACGCGGCCGCCAGGCCGAGGACGCCCACCAGGCCCGTCATCACGCCAGCAGTCTGCTGCAGCGCCGGCGGCAGGCCGTTGTACACGTTCACCAGCCGGGTGACCCACTGCACCATGTCCCGCAGCGCCGCGTTCGCGGCAGACCCGGACTCGATCAGCGCCGTCTCCAGGGCGGACTTCAATAGCTCCAGGTCGCCGATGAGGTTGTTCATCTTCGTCGCGGCGACTGCTGCCGCGTAGCCCTGATCGTCCACGGCGTCGGTGTACTTCCGCACGCCGGCCTCGCCGTGCTTGTACAGGATCCCCGCGGCGCGGACCGCGTCCGAGCCGAAGATGACGCCCATGGCCGCGTTCCGCGCCTCCGGCGTCAGATTTCCGAAAGCCTCCTTCATGCGCTGCGCGACCTCATGCAGCCCGACGAAGTTCCCGTTCGCGTCATAGGCGGAGAAGCCCAGCCGGTCCATCGTGGCCTGAGCCTCTTTGGACTGCGGCGTGAGCCGCTGCAGCATCACCTTGAAGCTCGTGCCGGCGTCCGAGCCCTTGAGCCCTTCGGACGCGAAAAGGGCCATCGCGCCGGTCGTGTCCTCCAGCGTCAGTCCGGTTTGCGCCGCGACCTGCGCGGTCATCTTGAAAGACAGTCCAAGCTGATGCACATCGGTGGCGGACTTGTTCGCCGCGGCCGCCAGGACGTCCGCGATGTGCCCGACGTCTTTGCCCTTCAGCCCGAACACGGTCATCGTCGTCGCGGAGATCTCCGCCGCTTCGGACAGGTCGATCTGGGCCGCTGCCGCCAGATTCAGGGAGCCCTTCAGGGCGCCCCCGGCGATGTCGGCGACCGCGATACCCGCCTTCGCCAGCTCGAACTCCGCCTCCGCGGCCTGCGTCGCCGAGTACGCCGTCGTCCGCCCGGCCTCCAGCGCCGCCGCCCGCAAGCCGGCCATCTCGCCGGCCGACGCCTGGGTCACCGCCGCGACGTTCGACATGGCCTTCTCGAACCTCGCCGACGCGGCCACCGCGAACCCGAAAGCGGCGATCAGGGCAATGGAGCCGCCCTGCACCGCCTTGAGGGCGTTCCTCTGACTCTCCCCGACCTGCGTCATCGTCCGACCCGCGTTGCGCATGCTGGTGCGGATGTCGTTAGACGTGCGGTTCGCCGTCCGGGATGCCTCGCCCATCCGGGCCCGGAACGCGGCGATGTCGGCGGTCAGCAGGACGGATACGGTCCGGACGGCCACGGCTCACCTCATGCTATTGGTCTCGGGAGACATGGACGTGCAGGCCGCGCATGTCGCCACCCGAACTCTCGAACTCGCCGCTGGCGCGAGCCGCCGCGGCGCACGCGTGGCAGCGGGTCAGCGTGGCGTGCCACAGGTATTCGTTGGCCTTGCTGGTGGCGTCGTCCCACGGCTGACGGCAGTCCGGGCACACGTCCATCTCGACGTACTGCAGGGCCAGGGCCCACTCCCGGTCGTCGTCCAGCCACAGCGGCTCGCCCGGCTGCGGCCACGGCCTGCCCAGGAAGATGGACCGGGGTACGCCCCATGCCCTGGCGGTCTCTACTTCCCTTCGGTGTGGGAGGCGAGGATCGCGGAGGCGTGCAGCGCGAAAGGGATCGTCGTCGCCTCCCCGTTGACCTGCCAGGCGGCGTCGATGAGCTGCTGACGCTGCCCGAAGTTGAGGGCCTCGAACAGCTCGTCGACCTCCGCCGGGGTCATCTCGGGGTCGACAGCGCACGCGGCGACCAGCGCCGGGGCGAGGCTCTCCGCATCCCACGACTCGTCGGAGTCCTTCCCCGGATGCTCGGCCACGAGATCCGACCAGGCCTTCGCACCGAGGGCCCGAAAGGTGAAATCGACCTCGGCCTCCTTCATCCGCTCCCGAGCCGCCTTGATCTTCTCGGCGAGCTCGAGGCCCGGGTTCTTGTCGGCGAGGCTCTCCTGCTGCCACTGCGACAGGCCGGCGAGCTCCGCCTCCAGCCGGTCGACCTCGGCCGCGACATCGCCTGCCAGGCAGATCCTGACCGTGTGCTCGCGGGCCCGCGCCTTCGCGAGGATGTCCTTGAGGTTCGGCATCAGGCGGCCACCGTCGCGGAAGTGTCGGGCTCCTCGCGCAGCTTCATCTGGCTGGTGAACTTGCCGACCTCGTTCGGCGCCGGCGGGATCGTGTTCCGCTCGCCGCACTCAACCGGGTACACCTCGACCTCCTGGCCGGCGGCCCACGCCGTGGTGTACGGGAGGATGCGGCGCACGACGAGGTAGCCCTGCGTCTGGTAGGTGAGGGTGGACCACGGCAGGTCGTCGGTGGGGGTGTCGCCGCGCTTGAACGTCAGTTCCGGGGAGAAGCCGCGGCGGCCAGCCCGGTTCGTGGTGAACGTGCTGGCGAGCGAGCTGTTGTCGACGTCGGCGGTCTCGGCGGGGATGTTCAGGCCGTCGGGGGTGATCCGCTGGGTGAGGTCGTCACCTGCGTCCAGTTCGGCGACCGTCGGCGCGGTGATGTTGGCGATGGTGGTGACCCAGGCAACGCGGGTCTTGCCGTCGTTGATCACATCGGACACGGCAGTGCCTCCTTCGGGGGCATAGAAGAAGCCCCAGCCGGGCGGCGGGGCGGGCAGCGAGTGGGCAGGGTCAGATGCGCAGCGCGGCCACGGTCACGGACGTCACGGCGCTGTACGAGATGGACGCCAGACCGGAGTCGGACGAGTCGGCGAACGGGGTCGCCGGCACGGGGATCATCTCCTCGTCCGATGCGCCGACCGTGACCGGCAGGTCCGGGTTGGCGACAGACGCGTAGAAGTTCCCCGGCACCGCGACCGTTACCGTGATCGGCGACGCGTCGCCGTTGATCACGTGCAGAAAGGTCGTCGGGCCCGGCTTGACCTTGTCGCCACCGCCGGATGCGGCACTGTAGGTCGGGCTCAGCCCGCCTGCTGTGATCGCCTGGACAGAGAGAGTGGCCACGGGATGTCTCCTAGCTCGTGGAACGGATCATGAATTGGATGGGGAGGAAGAACAGTGGCGGGGAGACGTCGTCATCGCGGATGACCGGAGGGCCGCCGATCTCCTCCGGCCTCCACACCGCACGGCCCTCGACCGTGACACCGGCATGCAGCCCGGCCCGCACCCGGTCCGCCACCCACAGGCAGCGCTCCTCGTCCGGGCCGACCGCCGTCACCTGAAACAGGGCGTCGAAATTCGTGCGCAGATCGGCGAGGGACTCCGACACCGACCGGCCCGGCGACATGTACACCACCGCATACATCCGCGACGCCGGGACAGGATCCGGAGCGGCGCCCCGACCCACCACCAAGTTCACGGCCTCCAGCGCGGCGACGATCCCATCCCGGTGCGGCAGCACAGCCGGGGTACTCATCCGCGGCCCATCTGCGCGCCGATCGCCGCCACATGGGCCGTGAACTCGGCAGCCTCAGCTGCAAGCGCCCGCGCGCCGTCCATGTGCGGCGGGTTCTTCACCGACCCGAACTCCAGCAGGTTCCCGAGCGCGCCCTGCGGGCGGGACTTGTCCGGGCCGATCTCCGCCGCCGCCCCGGTGGGGTGAGGCTTCATGTCGTAGCTGACGCTGGACGGGTACAGGCGCGCGTGCCGGCCCGCCGTGGCCGCGGCGTTCGCCCGCCACCCGTTCTTGACATTCAGCGCCCCGCGGGCGACAACCGCCCGCACCTGGATCTGGGCCCGCACCCCGTTCACCCGGAACACGCTCGCCAGCGCGTCCAGCTGCCGCGTGTTGGCGTTGATGCTCATGACCGGTCCTCCGCGATGATCCGCCATGCCGTGGCCGTGGCGCTGTACTGGACGCTCTGCACCCACAGCCGCATACCGGCCATGCGGGGGTCTGCGGAGGCCGTCACGTCGACGACGTCCCCGGGCTTCGGGCGCTCCCCCGCGGCCGGCGGCTCCGTGCCGAACGGAAGGGTGATGCGGTACTGGCGCAGACGGACTTCCTCCTCACCGGCCTGCACCTCCGACACCGCCAGCTGCGCGGGCTTCACGCGGGCTTTGCCGGTGTAGAAGGTCACCAGGACCGCGCCGGGCACCGTCATGCCGGTGTCCCGGTCGAAGATGTCCGGGCCCAACCGGTACAGGCTGATCGTGTCGACCATGAGAGCCTCGGCCTCACGCCGGCCCGCCGCCAGAGCGGCATCGAGCGCGGTCACGACGGCCTCACCGAAAAGGCGGGCCGCCGGTACGGTCGGAGGTCGGCCTTGTGACCGGGGGTGAGGCGGGCGTTGCCGATCGTCTCCGACGCGAACGTCCTCGCATAGTCGTCGATGCTGATGCTGCGCAGGTTCTCCGGGTTGGCCAGGTTCATCGACGCCAGGTCGAGCACGATGTCCATGATGTCGTCCGGGATGTCGCTCCAGCCGTGCGAGTAGGTGACACGCACTCGCGGCGCCCACACGCCGGGCTGCTGCTGCCACGGCCAGCCCATCGTGCGTGTCGGCGACCACCAGGGGTAGCCGCGGGTCAGCTCGTTCCCGAGCCGGGTGTAGTCGGTGTTCTCGGTGAGCGTCACCTCGACACCGCCCGGCATGCCGAGCTCCACCACGGTCAGCGGATGCGACTCGTCGACAACGAGGGGCCGCTGCGGCACGGTCAGCACCCGCTCCCCGCCCGGCAGTTCGATCGTCTCGCCCTCGACGAGGGTGATGTCCTGCCGGGTGTGGGCGCGGACCCGGGCAGAGGCGCGGCGCAGCGCCAGCTCCGCCTGGGACTCGTTCAGGGAGCCCGAGTCGCGCTGCATCGCGGCCTCGAGGTCGGCCACCGTCGCCAGCGGGGGAAGAGCCACGGTGACCGCCCCCTCAGTCCTGCTCGGCGATCTTCTTGAGCTGCTTGACCAGCGTGGAGCGCGGCTTGTCCGCGGCCTCCTCCGCCTCGAGGGCTTCCGCGGCGCGGTCGGGGTCGTCGCCGACCCAGTCCAGCACCTCGGCGGCGGTCGACGCGTCCTCCAGAGAGGCCGGCGGCTGGTCGGAGCTCTTGCTGCCGTTCTCGGGCTCACCGTCGAGCCGGGTGACCTTCCTCGGGGCCCGCTCCAGCAGCATGGCGGCCAGTTCCCCGGCCACCTCCTGCCCGGCGGCGAGCCGCACGGGCTTGTGCCCGCTGAACACCTTGATGTTCTCGTTGACGCGGACGCGCACGAGACCCTCCTCTCAGAGGCCCCACCCGGCCACGGGGTCGGGTGGGGCGTGCGGTCAGTTGGCGGAGTGCTCCAGCACGACCGCGCGCTTGAACAGGGCCGAGTCGCCGTTCGCCAGCGAGTCCGACGGGACGCCGTAGTCGCCGACCCACGACCAGGTCGTGGAGACGTTCTGCTGGTAACGGTCCTGCGGAGGACGGACGATCCGCGCCACGTCCACACCCGGCGACACGTTGATCATGGAGATCTCGGGGACGTCCGCAACGCCTGTCTCCCGCAGCAGATCCGCCGGGTTGTCGAACGGGGCCGCGATCAGGGCGCCCGAGCCCATCACGATCGGGCGGTGCACGGTCGTGGACAGGTCCTCGTACCCGGTCGTCGACGTGGTCAGGTACGGCACGACCTCGTTGCGGACCCACACGATGCCGCCGAACACGCCGATCGCCAGATCCCGGTAGGTGGGCGAGTCCGCCCGACCGCGGTACAGGTTCTGGAACTCGGTGTCCTCGAAAAGCTGCGACTCGGTGACCGAGTCGATGTGGGTGACATAGTTGCTGCCCTCGGCCGGGGGGACGTGCATGCGCCGCAGGCGTGCCACCGCGGCACGGAAGTCGGCGAACGTCGCCAGGTCGCCGGCAGCGAGGTCGAACGCCGTGTCGTTGCTGGACCCCGCCCGCACCGAGTAGGGGGCCTGCGAGGACACCACCGCGTCACCGGCGACGTCGACGCGGGCCGTGCCCAGGGTCAGCGTGCCGGTGCCGGTGTCCACGCCGGTGACCGTGTTCGCGACACCCTCGATGGTGATGTTCAGCGGGGTCGTTGCCGACACCGCGGTCGGAACGCCGTTGACGAGGACGTGCGTGAAGCCGTCCGTGGACGCTACCTCGATGGTCGAGTCCGAGGTGCCCGCTGTGCGGCAGTAGGTCCGTCCGCCCGCGTAGCCGGCGTACAGCTTGTTTCGGGCCAGCAGGTTGATCGTCTGCCCGGCGTGGATGCCCAGCCGGCCCACGTCGTTCAGGTACTTCGACGCCTGCGTCATCTTTGAGACGAGCAGGTCCGTGTCGATCGACTTGCCGTACTGGTCCATCGTGACGGTCCACTGCTCGATGCTGTACGAGCCGGCGGACGCGTCCGAGCCAGTGGTCGGCGTCGGGTCGGGTGTCATGAGCCCGTTCCGGGTCATGATCTTCGTGTCGCCCTTGGCGCCCTGCCACGGCTCCACGTCCGCGATCTGCGGGAAGAGCAGTTCCGGGGCCAGCGACTCGCGGAACATGCCGTCGAGCGTGCCGTCCTGCATCATCGCCCTGATCGACGCGGGCAGCGTCGACCTGACGTCGTGCCGGTCGAGCCGGAACCACGACCGCTTGACAGTGGTGCTCATGATGTCTCCTCTGTGATCTCGACGGACACGAGGTCCGGATGCTGCCGGGCCAGCTCCTCCAGCCCCAGCAGCGCGGTATGGGTGACGGCCGACACCGCGGCGCAGACCCGCCCGCTCTCGACATGGCCCTCGTGGCCGTCGACCTCGATCGAGGTACGGCCGTCGCCCAGCCGGGCACGGATGCGGATCATCGACGCAGGCGAACCCCGAACTCGGCCAGCCGCTGCTGCAGCTGCTCCCGCGGGGCGGTGCGGTAGTCGACCGGGGCAGGATCCTTCCGGGTGCCCTGCGACGGGTCCGGCTTCGGAGTGGTCTTCTTGGGCTCCGGCTCGGCCGCGGCCTGCTTGCGCAGGTGTGGCTTCCGCTCCAGCAGCTCAGCCAGAGCGTCCTGCAGCCCGTCGGTGTCGATGTCGCCGTCGGTGGCGTACTGCGACAGGTCGAGGAACGCCGCAGCATCCTCCGGGTCGGCAAACTCGGCAGACGCCAAGGCCCGCACCTCGGCCTTCAGTGCCCTCGACAGGGCAGCTTCGGCGCGCTTCTCCGCCGCCTCGGCCTTATTGGTCGCCCTCTCCAGCTCAGACTTGTCGCGGTCCTCGAACTCGGCCACCTTGCGGGCCAGGTCGTCGGCGCGCTTCTTCTCCGCAGCGTGAGCCTTCTTCGCCTCCGCGCGGTCGCGCTTCATTGCGTCGAGGGCCTTCTTGCCGGCGTCGCCGAGCTTGTCGGCGCCCTCCGGGCCAGGGTCCGGCTCCGGATCGTCTGCCGGGGCCGGATCTCCCTTGGGCTCCGGCGACTCTGCCGGCTCGGGGTCGTCGTGCCTGTTCAGCCGGAACCAGTCCGCGCCATGGGCAGCGGGCGGCCAGCTCTGTCGTGTGCTCTGCACAGTGATCTCCATTGCGGAGTAGAGGAACAGACCGCGCCTTGCGCGTGGCCTCGAGATTTCGGCTAGTCGATGTAGCCGAAGCGCCGCAGCATCGCGATGGCCTCATCACGAGTAGCGGCGAGCCTGTAGATCTCCTCAGGGAGGAGCCGAGGGGTCCGCAGCTGAAACCCAGGCAGACCGCGCCGCGCCTCGATGCGGTCGCGGGCGAACCGGGTACCGGTCCGCTCCTCCACCCTGCGCCTCTCGGCCCGGTAGAACGCGCCCCGCCGGGTCGTACCCTCCCGGGTCGCAGCCACGCGCCGCCGGTAGGCGTCGGCCGTGTACATGCCGCGGCGCGCGTTCACCACTGACGTGATGTCGGCGCCGTCCCTGATCGCCCGCGCCCCGGCAATGGTGAAGATCCGATCCTGGTCGCGCCGCGACAGCGAGTTGAAGTAGTCCTTGGCGTTGGTGACCGTTCCCGGCCGATCCGGCAGGCCACGCCCGCGGCCCCCTCGACCGCGGGCGATCAGCGTCGCCGGCATGTGTACACAGTCGCAGCGCGGATGCCGCTGAAAACCGCGGTTCCAGCCGAACTCCTTCCCCGACAAGATCGCACAGCGGGCGCAGCAAGGAGACGTCGCGATCCGGATGTAGCCCTGGATCGTGCGCCTGCCGGTGATCCCGGCCCCGGTGGCGCTGCGGCTGGCATCCGTGACCTCCGACGCGGCCATGCGCAGCAGCTGATTCAGCCCCCGCATCATCGCGTCCACGTCGGACATGCCTGCGCCGATCGCCTGCTTCGTCGTCACCACCGGCAGATACAGCAGGCTCTCCAGACTTCTGCCGTCCGCCGCGTATCCGGCGAAGGCGCCCGGCCGGACCCGGCTGCCCACCGCCGGGTCCGCGCCGTCCGCCGCCACCACGCCGCTCAGGTACGGGTCCGCAAGCGCCGCTGCAGCCGCCTGGCCCGCTGTGACCGTCTCCACGATCCGCGGACCCACCAGCGCCTCCCACGAGCCCGTCAGGTCCCTCCGGTCCAACTCCCGCCACAGCAACTGGACCCGGTCCGCGGTCCGCCGCGACAGCCCCGAGAGGGCCACGTAGTAGGCCTCAGCCAGCTCGACCGCGCCCAGACGCTCCGGGGCGGTCGTCACGCCGCATCCACAGGCTCAGAAGTGGGCTCGTCCTCGTCCTCATCCTCGGCAGGCGGCTTCGGGCCGGCCTCCAGAGCCGCCAGGTCGCCGGCCAGAATGCGGGCCATGGCGCTCTGGGCGGCGGCCTCGTCGGCCTCCTCCATGCGCGCGATCTGCGCCTGCGTGTAGCCCATGTCCTCGCGGGTCTGCCGCAGCGGCACGATCTTCGCCGTGTGGAGCTTCACCGCCGCATCGGCCTTCTGTGCGACTGTCGGCGTCGAAGCGTCCCGCCAGATCGTCTCCAGCGACATCACCCGTGGATCCCACACGCCGTCCCGGATCCGCAGCGCGAGGCGCATCACCTGCTCCCACGCTTCGCCCCACTCGCGCTGGCGGCGCTCCGCGCGCTTCACCAGCCGCGACTCCGACGAGCGGATGGCGTCCGCCGACGCCGGATTCTCGCTGCTGTAGCCGAGGAAGTGCGGCGGAAGGCCCGCCAAGGAGGCGACCAGGCGGGCGAGCTGGTTGATCGTGTCGTGGAAGTTCTTCAGCTGTGCCTCGGGGAACTGGACCACGTCCGCGCCGCCGTCCTCACCCGAACCGCGGCGCCGCTCGGTGGCCCACACGCGGCCGATGATCCGGGAGAAAGCCGACACAGGACGGCCGTCCTGGTCCTGGAAGTCCTCCTCACCGAAACCGAACGCCACCCGCCGCGGGGTGGCGTGGTACTCCGCGCTGACCATCATGTCCGTGGCGATCTTGCAAGCGGCGTCCGACAGCGGAATGACCGCCTTCAACTCGGACACGCCGCCGGGCTTCTTCAGCCTCGCCCGATTGGCGAGCGGCACCACAGGCACCTCGCCGAGCCCGTGGCTGTCGCGCCTGCTCTCGCCCTCCGCGTCCACGTCCTCCACCCACGCGCCCGCCTTGTCCTTCGTCCACCAGGACGTGGACTGCGGGAGGTACAAGGTGGCGTGGTCGATCTCGGAGCCGTCGGGGAGCTCCTCGCACCAGCGCTTCACCGCCGCAGCCAGGGCCCCCGTCCGCGGGTCATGCTCCGCGAACACATCCATCGCAGACTCCACCGTGATCAGCGGCGTATCCGGGTCATCCTCCCGCGCGCCCACGATCACATACGCCCTGCGCATGGCCAGCGCGTCCAAATGCCCCTGATGGCTCCCGGCATCCAGACGATTCGCCTGCCAGATCCGCCACAGCTCCCCGTCAGCCTCCGCCTCACCCGGGAAGCGAAACCCCTCCACATCGAGACGCTCCTCAAGGGAATCGACCACCAATTGCGGCCAGTTCACGACCACCTGCCGGATCCGGGCATCCATCTCCGCCTCGAGTTCCGGCGCCAGATACGACAGCGGCTGCTCGCCCTCGTAATACGAGTCCAGCAGCCTCAGATCCGGCTTCTCCCCGTCGTGGCACCGGATCAGATGCTTCAGCCACTCCAGCTCGGTGCGCGCCACAGCTCACCTCGCCCTCATCGCATGATCAGCATCCTGGACTTCTTCCGCGGCTTCGCCTGGCCAGCAGCAACAGCGTCACCCGCCGCTTCGTGAGCGAGGATGCTCGGCAACGCCGCGTCGATCTTCTGAGTCGGGCTCGCCTTGCTCAGCACATACCGGCCGCCCGTGCGGGCCGCCTTCCTCGCGTTCCTCACGTGCACAGCAGTGATCGGGCAACCGTCATGCCTGAACCCCGTGCCCACCTTGCTCACGTCCGTCAGCAGCCGCTCCGCCGCCGCATGCATCTGCACCGTCCGGTACGTGTACCAGCGAATCACGCGCTTCTCGCCATGCTTCTCCGCCCACGCATCCATCTCGGACTCCCAGTACGGCGGATCCCCGTAGAAGCGGATCACGTTGAACCGGGCGAACACCTCATCGACAGCAGCAGAGACCTCGAGCCGCGGAACCTGACCGCCATAGTCAGCCGGATTCCACATCGTCGGCAGGCTGTCCGGGCCGTAGGTCGGGGTGAACTGGTAGCCGTCCAGGGTCTCCAGCCGAAGCGCCGTGTGGTCATCGACATCGGAGCCGTCGAAACCGGCCACCACCGTCGTGCCGTCCGGAACCTCCCGAACGGCCGCGAGAGCATCCCAGGCATCGCCGTTCATCCACGAGCCCTTGCCGTACACGACCCGGTTCCCGAAGAACCGCTCCGCCTGCTCCGGATCGGTCTCCATCAGCTCCATCGCTTCGGCCTCGATCGCGTCGAGGTCGACGTGCGTGGAGCCCGCATACACGTAGCGGTGGATCTTCCGCCGGTCCGCCTTGTTCGTGTACTTCAGCGACGCGGGTGGCGTCCGATGGAAGCGGAATATGTCCTTGGCCTTCGCCTCCGACGTGCGCTGCGCCACCGACGACTCCGACGGCGACCACGCGTTCGTCGTCTCCATCGTCCGGCCGCCCATACCCGCAGCACCGCGGCGCTGAGTGTCCGCAACCCGGTCCATCTTGTTCGCGACTGTCCACAGCTGCGTCTCGTCCTGCAAAACGAACGTCACCGGGTTACCCAGACGAGACTGCGCGGACGACGTGACCACGTCGATACGACCGTCGCCAGGCAGGCGGATGAACTGCTCACCCACCCGCATCAACTCACCGAGCGGACCATTACGGATCATGCTCTGGAGCGGGCGGTAGACGTTGTCCGTCTGCTCCTCCGAGAACGCCGTGATCTGCACCAGCGGTGTCGGCCACGGGATGCCCATCGGCTCGCCCGGCTCGTACTCGTACAGCCACCCGCAGCCGCAACCGTGGGCACGGCAGTCGTAGACTTCCCCGCCCTCGGCCCAGCCGTCGAACACCGCCGGCCCGACACCTTCGTTCGCGCATATCGCCGCAGTCCACGGCCCCTTGCCGGTCTTCTGCGGGGCCACACACTGCGAACGCCGGTAGTGGAACGCGGGCGCCAACTGCCCGAGCTTGGCCTGCGGCTTGACCCTGTAGAAGTTCGCCGTGCACCACAGCTGCCAGTCGTACATCTGGAACGGCTCGCCCTTGCGGAACCCGTCCGGGACCACGCAGTGCCGCTCGATCCAGTCGCAGGCAACCCACAGCGTGGGGAAGTCGACGACGAACTCGTCAGCCGCCATCGCCGGGGACGACCTTCAGCCGCGACCGCGACGACTTCGCCGCCACGGTCCGACCACGGCCGGCAGGCTTCGCCGGAGCCGACTCCTCTGCGGCGATCCGCCAGCGGTTCGCCCTCATCCCTGGTGTCGTCAGCCCAAGCGAGTCCGCCATCTGCCGGACCAGCGTCGACAGGTTGACGCGGGAATCCATCAGCTCGGCCTCGGTGAAGCGCCGAACGTAGAGCGCCACCTCAAGCTCCTGACCAAACCGCTCCCACATGATGGCCTGCGGCTTCGCCCACAGGTCGGCCCACAACTCGGCCTCCCTGGCGCTCTGCTCACTCAGAGGCCAGGCCGGGGGCTTGCCAGTGCGGCCGCCGTCGAGAACCGTCCACTCGCCGGCGTCCCGGTCGCGCCTCAGCGCGTTCGGGTCCGGAGCAGGCCCGGAGCGTGCTCGTGCTCCTCCACTCGCCATGTTGATCACTCCCGTTGCCGCGTTGCGCGGCTATCGCACCGTCACGTTGCGTGTCCGGTGATGATCTACTTGGGCGTTTTGATCTTGACCGACCAGGAGCGGCCCTCCCCGGCGGTCCTGCGGAAGATCTCCAAGGGGATCCCGCCCCACCCCTCAACTCGTCGATCGCCACGCTCGGTGACGCCCGGACCTGGCCCGGGTGACCATCTGCAGTGGCGCGTCTCGCCGCGGTCGCCCCGACGAGGGGCAGAGCCGTTGCCCCGTCAGCCCTCGTCGGGTACCTGCTCGTGCCTCGCGGGGCCAGATTCGGCCTGCTCTGCGATCCGCAGCATGCCGGAGCGCTCGATCCAGCCGAGTCCGTCGCTGTGCGAGACGCTGAGCCGTGTCGATCCGTCGACTTCGACGACCTTGAGGAGGACGATGGCGCCGGCGACGAGCTCGTCGTCTCCGACGTGCGCCTCGATCCCGAGCCCGTCGATCAGGTCACCGATGGGCCTGGCCTCGGCTGCCGCGTCCTCGCCCCACTCGCTCACGCCCCGCTCCGCCTCTCTGCTCGGGCGCCGAGGTGGCACTGCCTCCAAGGCGCGGTGGCGGGACGGCGCAGGGTACGGTGCGCTCCTCGGTCCACACCTCGTCGGGGTTGCCCGGATCGACCTGCTTCCTCCCGTCGGCGTCGCGCACGAAAGCGCGGTACCGGATGACCGCACCGCCCTCCCCCTCCTCCACCCGGATGGGGTGGCACATGGGAAGGTCGTGGGGGTCCAGGCCATTGGCCTCCACCCAGGCCCGCAGCTCGGGCAGGTGGAGGGGGATGACCTCCGGAGGGATGGTCAGGCCCGACATGTGTCCGCCTTCATTGGCGGAGTCGCGGCGGCGAGATCGATGTCGCCCTCGAAGATGACGACGCCAGCCAGACCAAGGGCCGTCTTGATGTTCTCCAGGAGTTGGGGCACCTGCTCGTACAGCGTGTCGGTGTCAAGCTCTCCGACGTTGCCGATCAGGAGCAGGTCACCCGGTTTGACCAGTACGACTCGTGTGTCACTCACCGCGGCACCCTTCCTGCCGCTGATGCCAGCCGCCCGGCTGAGCTTTTGCGGTTTCGCTGGAGTGGCATGGTCCGCACAGACCACGCCCGCGCCTGGGGTCGTGCGGGTCGAGGCCCTGCTGGACCAGCTCTCGGCGGCTGAGCGGATGGTGGTCGGCGTGGACGCTGGGGCGCTGGCCGCAGAGCACGCACGTCGGGTTCTTGGCGAGGACTCCTGGCCTGAACCGCTGCTCGTGCTCGCGGTCGTAGCCGCGCTGCCGGGCGGTGCCGCGACGCTGCTCCGCCTCCGACCGGCATCCGTCGCACCGTCCGCCTTGGTCGGTGAACTCGCCGCACCCGGGTCGGCTGCACACGCGCCATCCTGCTCTTCTGGGCATGAGCGCCTCCGATCCGTACTCTGTCCCGCCTAGGGCAAGGGGGATGGAATGTCACAGAGGTCGGATGGTGCGCTGGCCGTTTTCGTGGTGGGCCTAGTGGTCTTCATGGCCGGGGTGGTGATGCGTTTTATGGTCGGCCCGTTGGTGGTGGGCGGGCTGCTCATGCTCGGCGCCGTGGTGGCGACGACGAGGATGCGTCGGCTCGGGCCTGCGCCTGAGGTGACGCTGCGGCCGGGAGGCGATGGGCGCCCGTGGCGCCGCGGATCTGACGGCGTGGATCGGTCGGAGCAGTAGTCGCTCTTCACGCCGTCACGCCGTGGTGTTGTCGGTGATGAGTCCGAGGGTGTGTAGGGCGGTGAGCAGGCTGGTGAGGGCGGTTCCGTCGCTGCGGCTGCCGGTGATGGCTTGTCGTGCGACGGGTGCCACTCCGTGGAAGCCGAGGCGGTCGAGGGTGCCGTCGAGGGTGTGCTTGCTGGCGACGCTGAGCAGGCTGGTGTTGACGGCGGCGAGGAACGCGACGCCTTGTTCGATGTTGGCGACGCGGGTGAGGCAGTCCTGGACGAAGCTGTCGAGGTTGCTGACGTCTCCGCTGAGTGTGGTGACGACGGTGATGGTGGCGAACGTCGCATCGGCGTAGGCCCGGTCGCCGTGCGGGTCGGTGGCGGCCGCGTGGGTGGTGACCTTCGCTGTGGCGCCGCTGGTGGTCTCGAGGGCCGCGGTGTCGGGGATGCCGTGCACGGCTGTGGTGGCGGCCGCGTGGGCGGCTACGGCTGCGTCGGTGTAGGCCTCGGCGTCGGCTTCGCTGCCGGGCGGGCCTTGGGGCCCTGTGATGACGACGTATTCGCCCTCGGCTGGTGCGGTGGGGGTGACGTCGGCCAGGTCGACGGCCGGCGCCGCGGCCGGGAGCGACAGCGGGTAGGAGCGTCCGGGGGCGTCATGCCACCTCTCGGTGACTCGATAGGTCCACCCGGTCGGGGTGACGTCCGCATCGTCGGTGGCGAGGAGCGTCACCGTGAAGGCACCGTCGACGTCGAGCGTCGCGACGGTCGTACCGAGCACGAGGGTGTCGTGCGTGGCGGAGGTGAGGATCGCCGGCTCGGGGGTGAAGAGCAGCTTGCCCTTGCGGGCTGTGCCGTCCGGGGCCTTGAAGGAACCTGACACCGTGACCGTGGACAGCCCAATCGGGAGGGCCATGGCACCTCCCTGCGGTTCATCGGTGTCCCGCTGCCTGGCGTGGGCTCGGGGTAGCGGGACGTCGGGGCCCTGGCTCAGGCTGCGCGGGCGGTCTGCCCGGTGACGACGTAGGCGATGCGGCGCTGCTCGGAGCATTCGAAGCAGGCGACGGCCCGGTCGGGTGTGGGCCCGTGCCGGTCGCTCAGGATCTTCAGGTGCTGGCAGTCGAGCCGGACGAGGACCGCTTCGTGGTCGGCGATCTCGTGGGTGGCTACGGTGCGCAGGCCGACGTTGCGGCGGGCTCCGGCGCGGGTGGACTTCTCGGCGCGGGCGATGTCTGCGAGCCGGTACAGGTTCTGCCCGTTGTCGTGCTTGCCGACGACGGGGATCTTGTAGCGGCGGATCCACGAGTAGACGGTGGGCCGTTCGACTCCGGCGTGTTCGGCTGCTCCGGTCGCGGTGAGGGTGGCGGTGCCGTCGGAGAGTTTGATGATCTCGACTGCCACGTTCCACCTCCCGTAACGCGAAAGACCCCAGCCGAGGCGTGGGGTCTCTGTGGGCACACGTGTGGCGCACAACTGCAGTATGAGTGCATAACGGCCTTGAGATCAAGTGGATCCGTCAAGGCCTCGTTCCGGTCATTGCCGGGCGTTCCCCGGTCGGCGGGCGGGCGCGCCCGCCAGACTGCTCGTCATGGCGACGGTGTTCAGCGTGCAGGCGGACAGCCGCGAGGAGTGCGCGGATCAGCTGGCCCGCTTGTGTCGGGACTATGGGTTGGTGCCGTCGCTGCGTCCGGTGCGGTCGCCGGGGACTGAGCGGTGGATGGCCCGTGCACAACCAGCGGCCCCGACCGGGGAGGGCCAGGGCCGCGGGTAGGGGGGGTGGGGTGTGGGTCACATGTTGTTGGTGGTCTTGCCGAGCCACCGGCTGTGGCTGGTCACGGTCTGCTGCCGGACGGGCCCGGTGTAGTGGTGGTGGTGCTCGCTCTTGGTGCTGGCTTTGACGAGTCGGGCGAGGGCCCAGATGGGTGCGGCGACGGCGGCGGGCGCGGCGCAGATCATGCCGATGACGGTCGGGTTGGCGTGCTCGGAGGCGACGAGGATGCCGATGGCAATGAGGCCGGGCGGCACGGTGGCGAGGCTGCCGAGCATTACGGCGCGGGCGACCTCGGTGGTGCGGGGCGACATCGGCGGGGCTCCCGGCTGCGGGATAGGTGGGGTGGTGCCGTAGCGCGGGAGCGGGGTGTCGTCCCGGTGGAACGTGGGGGTGGTGAGGGCCTCCTCGACGGCGGCGATCAGGTGGGGGTCGGGCTGGGTGGCCATGGCTCCCTCGGGACGGTTTGGGCTGGTTTGGGCTCTGCTTGGTGAGTGTCTGCCGCTATGGGAGGCTGCGCGCGGCCGTGCCGCCTCCTGGCGGGGTGCGCAGCCTGCGTGCACCCTCTGAGCTGGGCGTATGCAGCCTTGCGCACCCCACATGCACCCGGCGAATAGGGATCTATCGGGCGGCGAGGAGGTCGGCCAGTCGCCAACCGCGTGGACGCTGGGAGCCGCGCTGCACGGTGGCTACAGGCACATCGACGCCGAGGTCGTCGAGGCGGGCCTTGACGAGACTCCCGACGCGGGTGACGTAGGCGGCGTCCACCTCTTCCGGGCCCCGGGCGAACTCGTCGTCGACCCCGGCCAGGTAGGCGAACGCTTCGGCGCGGGACAGGTTCTCCTCCCCGGTCGCGGTCGCCGCCTTGATGAGGTGGTCGAGGATGTCCGGCTCGGTCTCGGCCTGGACGGCGGTTCCTTTCCCGGTCGGCCCGCCGGCGGCCATAGAGATGCCGGTCTCGGCGGCGAGCTGGCCCTCGATCGGGTCGGGGCAGTGGCCGGGTGCGCGGCCGGCGGCCTGGCGGAGTTCGAGGCCGGCGGTGGCGGCCTTGCGGAGGTCGCCGTTCTCGACGTCGACGAACAGGGAGCGGGCTTCGATGAATCCGGTATCAGGGGTCGTGAGCCAGCCGCGGCCTCGAGTCCCCTTGCTGTTCTCGATCTTGCTGGAGTCGTAGCCGTCACCCGCGGCGCCGTCGCCGAGGATCGTGTTCGACGCGGTCGCGGACTCCACACGCATCGACCAGCGACCAGCGCAGTTGCCGCGCAGGCGGGACGGCACCACGTCGACCTTCGGGGACTGGGTGGCCAGCACCAGGACGATCCCGACCGCGGCGCCGACGGCAGCGATCTGCGCCAGCAGTTCGACGATCTCCTCGGCGTGCTGCCCGTTGAGTCCGCCCTTCACGGTGTAAGTGGCGAGCTCGTCGACGATGACGAGTTCGATGCCGCCCAGCTGCTCGAGCAGGTCCTCGGTCGCCTTGGACACGCCGAGGTCGACGAGGATCTCGGTGCGGCGCTCCAGCTCGGCGGCGAGGACTTTGAGGAACTGCAGGAGCCGTTCGGGGTTGCGGCGGACGAACGTGTCGAGGGATTCGGCAATGCCGACGTACTCGCCGGTGCCCTTGCCGTCGAAGAGGCGGACGCGGATGCGGGGGTCGAGCATGGCGCCGACGAGGATGTTCGCGATGGCCATGCCCTTGCCGGACCGGGTGGTGCCGCCGACGAGGAGGCTGTAGTCGGAGATGGTGGCGAGGACGATCGCGCCGCGCTTGTCGAAGGCGAGGGGCAGCCCGTCGCGCCACGCGTTGACCTTGGCGGTGGTGCCGATGAGCGGGTTGGTGGCGGTGCGCCCGAACGGGTCGGTCATGGACACCCAGAGGCTGAACTGGTCCTCGCGGCCTTCGTGGCGGATGTCCATCTGGTGGCGGGGGATACCGAGTGCGGAGGCGAGGGGGCCGGTCTTCTTCTGGACGTCGGCGACGGTGATGCCGCCGGTGACTTCGACGTGGACGAGCCATGCGGCGCCGTCCTGGATGACCGGGGAGCGGAAGACGACGGCCTGGTCGACCTTGATGATGCCAGCGTCACGGAACGCGCGGTCGATCATGTCGTCGGTCATGCGGTCGCCGTCGCCGATCTTCGCGTCGCGGTCGGTGTAGAGCTCGCCGGCGGTGGTGCGGCGGCCGAGGAGGGCGAGCGCGGCGAGGGTCGCCCCGGTGGCGAGGATCCCGCCCGGGGCGCCGAGGAAGTACAGCCCGGCGCCCTCGGTGGCGGCGACCGGCGCGAGGGCCGCGGTGGCGCGGGCGGCCCGCTTCACCCTGGCCTCGGTACGGGCCCTCCTGTAGTCGGCGAGGGCCTTGGTCGACTCGTCGAACGCCTTCTCCATCTCCTTGCGGCGCTTGTCCTTCTCCTTGCCGGGGATGAGGCGCTTGTCGTGGGCCCACTTGGCGGCCTTGTAGTCGCGCTGGGTGTGCTGGACTTCGTGCCGGGCTGCGAGGACCTGGGTGCCTTCGACGCCTTGGACCCAGAGTGCGGTGCGGGCGATACCGCGCCACGTCTGGGCGGCGTGGCCGTGCTCGCCGGCCTGCCTCCGGAGCCAGCGGCGGAACCCGCGGGTGGAGTTGGCGCGGCCGACCTTGGCGCGGGCTTTCCACCCGGTCCGGGTCTTGACCCAGGGCGGGGTGAGGGGTGTGTCGCCCATGGGGTCGGCGACTGTCGCGGGGGCGGCGAGGAGCCCGGCGACGATGCCCTCCCACTCGGGGTCGCTGCTGCTACTGGGGGTCGTCTCGATGGTCACTGCTGGCCTCCCTCGGAGCGGACTGCGTCACGCAGTCGCAGCGCGTACTCGTTCCGGCAGCCGATCGCTTCGCGGACGTTCCGGGCGGACAGGCGGTCGACTCCGCCGAGCGCTTCGGCGAGTTTCCGCACGGCCTTCAGGTCGGCCTCTTCGAGGGGCTTGACGGGGGCCTCCTCGGACGATCCCGAAACCGGGCGCTTCCCTTTACCCCCAAGGGCTGTACGGGCCTTGGGAGCCCCTCCGCGCGGCCCGCCCTCCGGGACGCCGGTAGCGGTCCCGGACGGGCCACCGTCGCCACCGCCGTAGCCGAAGATGTCGGCGAGGAGGTGCTCGACAGCGAGCCGCTCCGGGGTCCGCTCGGCCTGGTCGAGGACGTAGGACACATCCGCTTCGGCGTCGAGCCTGTCGGCGATCACGTCGGCGGTGACGGTGAGCGGCGCGCCCTTGACGTCCCACCACGCCTGGGCCCACGCCTTCTCGGGGGTGATCGTCCCGAACGGGGCGGCGAGGAGGATCTCCTTCTGCCGGGTGACGACGTCCTTGAACGTCTTCCGGCGGTCCTTCTCTTGGCGGCGGCGGGCCTTCCCCTCCGCGCGCTGCTTCGGGTTCACCACGGCGGCCGACAGGGTGAGCACCCACTGGCGCACCTCGAAGAACAGCGGGCCACCCATGGTGACTGCGGCGAGACCGAAGCCGACCATCTGCGCCTCAGCGGCGGTGAGGCCGTGGTCGGTGAGGCTGAGCCCGTACTGGTAGTTGATGTGGGCGGCGAACCCGGCCGCGCCCATGGACAGACCACGAAGCAGCCAGCGGACCCAGACGGGCAGCTTCCGCTCGTCGGCGTAGGCCACACCCGCGGCCATGACCCACGCGGCGCCCTCAAGCGCCGGACCAACCGGCAGGAGCATCCACGAGATCGAAACGAAGTGGATGATCTGCGCCGGGAGGGACGCGGCGGCGGAGAAGGCGACGAGGAGGAGCGTTCCGCGCCTGTACACGTTGCCGGGGGTGAGGGTCTTCTCGCGCTTCGCAGCGCGGGCCTGCCGGCGCTGGGCGCGGTCACGGCGGGCCTGGGCCTTGTCGGCGCGCTTCTCTTCCTTGTCGGCGCGGCGTTCGGCGCGGCGCCGGTTGTCGGCGGCTTCCTGGGCCTTGAGGCGCCGCTGCTCGCGGGCGTCCGCGTCGCGTCGCGCCTCGGCGCGGTCTGCGGCGGCGTCGAGGCGCCGCTGCTCTCGCCAGCTGCTCACGGTGATCGGTTCCTTTCTGGGTTAGGCGGTCTTGACGGGGCGGGTCTTGCGGAGGTGGGGCATGGCGGCGAGGCCGAGGCCGAAGCCGATGAGGATCGGCTGGGAGGCGGCCCAGTTGAGGGCGGGGGTGATCAGGTCGGTGCCGATGGTCGGGAAGAGCAGCAGCACGGCCAGGGCGGCGAGGCTCCAGAAGAGCGGCTTCACGGGTGAACCTCTGGGGTGGTCGGGTCGGGTGTCTGACGCGTTCTCCTCGACCGGGCCCGCGCGGTGTCGGGCCCGGCGGACAGCGGTCAGTCCTGGGGGGTGTGGTCGACGGTGGCGCCGAGGATCCGCATGGCGGTCTGCTGCTGGTAGTCGCCGGAGTGGAGGGTGAGGTCCCAGGCGGCGTGGTGGCTGCCGTTGGCGAGCTGCTTCCCGGCTTCGTCGATCTCGGCGTTGGTGGGCTGGTAGCCCTTCGGCTCCGGCTTGCGGCTGAACAGGCCCATGACGGGCTCCTCTCGGATTGGTGGCGCCGGCGGTCTGTCCGGCTCCCCGCCCCGCCCGGACGCGCCGGGCAGGACAGGCAGCCCTCAGGCGGCGGCGGGGGTGCCGTGGCGCTGGTCGTGGTCGGAGATGAGGGCTTCGACGCGGCGCTGCTCGAGCTGGTCGCCGGTGCCGAGTGCGATCTCCAGGCGGGTCTCGAGGGCGAGCCGGTACTCGTAGACGTCGAGTACGTCGGTGAGCAGGGCGTGCGGCATGACGGTCCTCCTGGGGGGGGTGGGTCAGAGCTGGTTCGGCTCGATGGCGAAGAAGCTGGTGACGGCTCCGGCCATGTCGGGGTGCTGCTGGACGACGTGCTCCTTGATCGCGCTGAACGCGTCGGCGCGGGTCTCGCCGGGCAGCGGGGTGAAGGTGCCGTGGCTGGTGACCCCGGTCCGGCCGGGGCGGTCGAGGGTGAGGATGTAGTGGTGGCTGCCCTGCTGGGTCATGGCTGTGCCTTCCGGTGGTCATGCGGATGGGGTGGCTGGCCGCGTCGGCGGGCGGGTGTGGTCACCGCCGACGCGGCCGCGGGGGTGCCGGCCCGGGGCGCGGGAGAGGGAGGGGTGAAGCCCCGGACCGGCGGCCTGAAGGGGGGCTAGCGGCGCTGGGCCTTCTGCTGGGCGGCGGCCTTGCGGGCAGCCTCGGCGGCCCGGCCGGCTTCCTTGGCCCGCTCGATACGGCGGGCGACGTCTCCGGTCACGACTGGCCGTCGTTGCCGTCGAGGGCCTGGTCGAGGGTGCGGTACGTGACCGGGCGCTCGGCGGCACGCTCACGGAGGTAGCGGGCGTCCCAGTCGATGTCGCGGGTCTCGTCGCCCGTGAGGATGCCGTGGAGGATGACGCGCACGACGCGGGCGCGGTCCTCGACGAGGAGCCGGTACGCGACCTCCGCGTCGCGGCCGGGCGCCGGGGCCGGCACGTCGAGGGTCTCCGCGATCGCGGCGAGGAGGCTGCGGACCGGGGCGGGAAGGGCGGCGGCCATCACGCGGCCTGCTTCGGTACGGCGCGCTCGGCGAGGAACTGGTCGACGGAGGCAATGGCCACTCGGAAGCGAGAGCGGTCACCGGTGCCGATATCGATGGCGTCGAGGTGGCCGGCGCGGATGAGTTCGCGGACGTAGTTGGAGGTGGCGCCAATGCGGGCGCCGGCCTCTCCGGTGGTCAGGTAGCCGCTCACGGGGGCGGCGGAAGAAGGCGTCACTGGGTGCTCCCCTGCGGTCGACTGGGGCTGACACCTAGAGCCTGGCAGATTGCACGGGTGCAATCAATGCGCACTGGTGCACTCAATGGGATTCCGGCCAACAAGAAAGCCCCCGCCGACAACGGCGGGGGCTCAAGACGGCAGGTCAGGAAGAGAAGTCGTACCTCAGCAAGTACCGAGACGCGTCCAGAATCATTCGGTTGACCTCCACTACCCGGTCGGCCGAGTCGTATGCGTAGCGCACCAGCTCCACAACCGGCGTCGATGGCGGCAGCCGCAGGTCCTCGACCTCGCGAGCCGAAGGCATCCGACAGCGGAGGTCCTCACGGAACCGGGCCGGCTTATGCCCGACCTCGGCCAGCCGGGCGAATACGCCGCCATCCCCGGTGTCGTGCTGCATGATCCGTGTACCGCGGGCCAGGTCATCGGAGATGAAGGATGTCGCCCGGAGCACGGGTACGCCATCGACGAGGTAGCGGCGGTCTCGGCGGCATACAAGCTCACCCTGCTCAATACCCAGCGCGGCCGCTACGTCGGGCTCGGCGCGCAGCTGCTCGACTCGAACCCCGTCGGCAATCAAGGTTCGGTCTTCGATGTCTACGTCCCAGATCGACTTGCCCTCGCCCCACTGATCCGCCAGCACGCGCTTCAGTGCGTTCCGAACGATTGGCCGCCACTGCCTGACGGTGACGCCGGAGCCGACCCGGGACTCAGTGATGCCTTCCTCGCGCAGGACTGCCAGTGCCTGCCGAATCGTCCCGGGCGACCGGCTGTACTGCTCGACCAGCTTCCGCTCGGGGGGCAACTTGCTTCCCGGAGGGAACTCTCCTTCGCCGATGCGCCTACGCAGGTCATCGGCGACCTCCATATACTTCAGCGGCTCGCCGGGCTTACGCGGCACGTGACCTCCTCCATGACGAATCCATCCAGAGCAACGCTACCCGCTGTAGTGCAGTGGCCGGGAGTCCAGTCCTTCGAGGTTCGCCGGACGGCTAGCCATGGATTGCTCTAGAGCGCTACTGTCCTCAGTAGTCGACGCGTCACAGCAAGCGATCGACGGTCAATCGGCATGCAGCCCGAGAGGAGAATTGATGCCCGCTCACGAACGAAGGATTGCCCACCAAGCCGCGCGGCGGAATGGGCTTCTTCGCGCGTAGCCAGTCACGCGAACGGCCGGACGGTTCGCACCCGTCCGGCCGGTTCGAACGGCGAGTTCGCACCTCGCCGATCTTCACCCACTCCTAGCAGAGAGAAGGTCTGCCCATGAGTTTACCTGCTGCGCCCTTGCTTGACTTCAGTTCGTGGGGCTTTCTCGCCACCCCGCTGGATGAGCTGCTGGACAAGCTGGACGCCCGGATCGTGGAGATTCCGTCGGACGACCCGAACTTCCTCGGCGGCATGCTGCGACGCGACTGGGGCCTCCTCATCGCCCTTCCGGCCGGCATGAACGAGCTTGAGCGAGACCTCGCAGCGCGCGGCCTGCTGGCCAAGTGGTACGGCGTCGAGGTCGACGACTGGCCAGCGGAGATGGCGTTCATTGAGTTGGAGAACGCCGCCTGACCCCGGACGCACGAGAGCCGCCCCGCCCGGATGTCCGGTGCGGGGCGCTGCGGCGGCATCGGGGTGGGGGCGGAGTAATGCGACCGAGGCTCACTCGTGTGACGAGATTGACGCTGTGACCTGCGCTTCCATCCGCAGGCTTGCGGGTATCCACTGTGTGGGCTTCACTCGGTCGGATGCTGTATCCGCGGGGCGCCCAGCTGGATGTCAGCGGATGCTGCTTGACTGGCGGCCAGCGACGAATTGGGGGTTCGTGATGACGACGGTGATTCACAAGACACCGGAGCAGCTACGGGAGCAGCGGGCCAGACTGCTGGCCGAGGTCGGCATGTCCTACGAGCAGCTGCGTGACCGGGCCGAAGTGTACAGCTTGTCGATGGATGAGCTGGACGTGTGGCACACAATCGAGGGCATCGACTACCTTCTCGCCGGTGACTGCCGAGGGGATGTCGAGGCTCGACGAGCTGGCGACCACGTTCGCCGATGATCTGACTGCACTGACGCGGGGTGTCCTAGGCGAGGGCACCCCGCCTTTTGCTGCCTTGAACATGGGCCACCGCGTGAGGGTTTCGCCGATGACGGCGGACGAGAAGGAACAGCGCATCCCGGTCTCTGTGAACGGCGAGCCAGTGTTGAGCCTGACAGCCCGCTACTACTGCTGCTGGGACGGCAGCAGCACCTTTCTGGCGACGGACCAGACGGACGTTCACGTGTACTACGCGGGCATATCCGATCCACTGATCCGCTTCGAGTACGTCCGGAACAGCAAGGAACCTCCAGGCGCGCACATCCAGGTGCACGCGCACCGAGACGAGATGGCCTACCTGCTGAGGCTGGCCGACACCGGCAGGCCGCGGGAGGGGTTTCGGCGGCGGAAGCTGCCGCGCTTGTCGGAGATGCACCTGCCTGTGGGTGGTCACCGAATGCGGCCGGCGCTCGAGGACGTGCTGCTTTTCCTGAAGCGGGAGTTCGCCATCGACACGACGGCGACGTGGCGAACGGTGATCGGCGAGCATCTGAGGAACTGGCGGGAGATCCAGTTGATGTCGGCGGTCCGCGATGCGCCTGACGCTGCGGTGGAAGTGTTGCGCACGTTGGGGTACACGGTGCACCCGCCGACTGTGGTCGGGCCGCGGGTGTCGCCTGAGAAGGTCAAGCTGTACTGGCCGTAAAGCGAGAGGGCCCCGACCCGGTCGGGTCGGGGCGGCTTCGTCACGCGGCGGCTCTCCTGATCGCGTCGTCGTTGAGTTCGGCGTCGGTGAAGACCGCCTCGCAGGCCTCGTTGGTGCACCGGTTGTACAGGTCGTGGTCTGTCCGCTGAAGCAGGAGTTCTTCGCAGCGAGGACAGGGCCGGCTGAGCGCCTTGGTGGTGATCCCGGTGCGGGTGGCACTTCTGATGGCGCAGGCCATGTCGAAGAGTTCGCGGTGGAGGTCGGTCACCCACTGGCGGGTGCTGGCCCACCCGAGGTGCCGGATGAGCCACGTCGCGAGGTCGACTTCCGTCCACCGGGCGGGGCCGTCGAGCCTGCGCTCCTCGCAGACGAGTTTGGTCCAGCTTCCGAGGGTGTCGATGATGGGCCGCTGGCCGTGCTGGTCGCCGTGCGGGTCGCGGACGGTCGCGGATGCGGCGGGCCCGATCAGGTTGAGGACGTCCTCGCGGCACGGCAGGGGTGCGGTGCGGGTGCCGCCGCGGCCGCCGGTGTCGCCGGTGCGTTCGCGCTGCATGCTGCCGTCGCGGAGGACGACCATGGCGGCGGGGATCTGCTGGAGCCAGTGCCGCATCTGGCCCAAGCACGGGGAGCAGGCGAGCATGCCGGCCTGCTCCTCCCATTCGCGGAGGGTTCGGCTACAGCGCTCGGTGATGCAGACGGTCACGGGCGTTCTCCGTTCGGGTGGTGCGGCGCGGGTTCCGTGGGCCCTTCGTGGGCGGCCTCGCCGGGGCAGATGAAAGGCCACGGCGGGGACAGCGCGGAGGCGATGCAGGCGGGGCAGTACTCCGCGTTCGCCCTGCCGCCGACGTGGACCGGCGGGCGGGTGGCCGGCTGCTCCTGCGGGTCAAGGGCGGCGCGGATCTTGCGGGCGAGCGCGGGCCCGGTCCAGCCTGAGCGCTCGATCTCGGCGGCGTACTTCCGCACCCGCTCGAGCTTGTCGCCGCGCGCCTTGCTCTCGACGCGGAGGTCGGCGCTGACGCCCTTCTGCATGGCGAGCGCGTTTCGCGTCTCGGACAGCTGCTCTTCCAGCGCGCGCACCTTGGCCTGGTGGCGTTCGTCGGAGCAGACGAGCGGGATCCCGGCGAGGGCTTCGGCGATGGCGGGCACCCGCAGGACGGCGTCGGCGAGGGCCCGGCATTCGGCCTGGTCTTGGTCGCTCCGGTACCAGCCGCGTCCATCGGACGCCGGGCCGTTCCTGTGCAGCCCGACTGCCTCGGTGATCTGGTCGCGGACGTCGGCCGGGGGCGGGGTGGTGCGCTCTTGGTGCGCCAGGTCGGCGAGCTGGAGGCGTTGCTGGGCGCGCGCCAGGGCACGGTCGCGGACGTCGAGCAGGGCGGTGGCGGTGACTTCGGCGAGGTGCTGGCGCCGGTCAGGGTCGGCGACTGCGGGGAGCATTGCGTGGTTGGCGGCCTCGACGTACAGGCGCCGCAGCTCCTCCGCCGACCCGACGCGGACATCGGCCGGGGCGGCTTCCGGGTGGTGGCGCTGCACGTGCTTGGCCCAGTGGGTGGGCGGTACGGGCCCCGCGTCGGGCGGGCAGTGCGGGCAGCGGACCGGGTAGCCGATCGACGCGGTGAGGACCACGTTGCTCAGGCACCAGTCGTCGGCGGGTGTGGGTTCAGGCATCGGGGGCTCCGTGGGTCTCGGTGAGGTGGCGGCGGGCGGCGGTGGTGGCCCACTGCTCGGTGTCGTGGTCGAGGCTGAGCCGGCCGTCGCAGGTGCCGTCGCCCCAGCAGCGCCACGCCCAGGCGCGGTGGCCGTGGTCGTGCCGGTAGGCGGTGACGGCGATGAACTCGGGGAACGCTTGCGTCTGTTGCAGCATGGTTTGTCCGTTCGGGTTGGTGGGTCGGAGGGCCCGCGGGGCGTCGTGGCGGCTCTGAGCGCCGTTCTGCGGGCCATGCGGGGGCTGGGTCGCCTCCGGCGGTTGCGGGCCGCAGACGGGCACACAGCCCCACCCACGGCCCCACTGGAGGCTCACGGCGCCCCCTGCCGGGCGTCGGGCACGTGAATCTCGTGGATGCCGAGTTCACCGACCGCCAGAGCGATCGCGACAGCCTGCGCCCTGTCGGCGGCACCGAGCCGCCGGTACGCGGCGGTGAGGATCTCGGCGACCGAGTGCGGGGTGACACCCAGCCAGTTCGCGATCGCCGCGTTCGTGTTGCCGTTCGCCGCGAGCGCGAGGACCTGCCGCTGCCGGGCCGTGAGAGCGGCCGTCACGGGGCGGCCTCTACATCGGCGGCGAGGAAGTGCGCAGCGCTGCCGGCACTGCGGCAGTAGGCCGCCATGTGCCCGGCCGGGCGATCGCACGGCGGGTACTCGGTGCCGCTGACGCACTTTGTCCGGCCGCACTTCCGGGGCGGTCCGTCTGCCGGGCGGGCGGTCTGGCGGATGCCGGCGATGACCTCCTCCACCCGATCCGTGGGGATCCGGACGGGCACACGGGCGAAGGCTCCCTTGACCCAGAGGGTCGTGACGGGATTCCCGTCGAGGTCGGTGCCGGGCTCGGCGGTGAGCCGGTGGCCGTCGGCGTCGATGAAGTGGAACACGGGCTGCTCCTCGGTACGGTGGGGTGGCGCCCGCCCCGACTGAGCCTCGGGGCGGGCGTCCGGCGTTCACGGGGCGGGGGTGAGCTCGGCCTGTACGGCATCTGGCTGCGGCACGGGCTTGGGCGGCTCGGGGCTCTCCTCGGCCGGGTCCCACTCGACGTGCGCGGTGGCCCAGTTCCGGTCGCGCATCTCGTCGAACGACAGTGCCGACACCCACAGCTGGCCGGCCGCGGTCATCGTGAGCCGCCCGTCGGGGTGGAGAGTGCAGTCCTGGGTACGGCCGTCGTGGTGGATGCGGAACCGGCGCGGCTTCGTCGGAAGGATCACCGGCTTGTGGAAGGTGGGGGCCTGCTCGGGTTCTGTCGCCTGCGGCGTGCAGTGGCGGCAGGTGCATCGGCTCGTCACGCTGCGCGCTCCTTCCGGGGCCTGGTGAGTCCGTTGTCCTTGCAGATGGACCAGGCGTGCCGCAGTGAGCAGCCGGTCCGTGCGGCGATCAGCTCGTAGGTCAGCCCGTACAGGCGGAGCTGTATGACGGCGGCCTCCAGCTCGGCCGCGGTCACTCGGTCGGGCCGGTCACCGGATGCAGTGCGGTCGATGGCCATGTCGTCGATGTCGTGCTCCCCGCGGTTGCAGGTCCGGCAGTAGCGGCGGCCATCGATCGTGGGGATGACGTCGTGGTCCTTGTGCCGCTTGGCGAACTGGCGGTCTGCGTAAGCCCGCTCGGCCTCGTAGCGGCAAGCGCGGCAGTAGCGCACCCCGGCGGGGGAGAATCGCAGGTTCTTCGCGGCCAGGCGGTGGCCGTGCTGGCAGAACGCGGGGATCACGCGGGTGGACTTGGCGGGCGGTTTGCGTGGCGTCTCGCCGGGCTTCGGCGCGCCGCTGGTGGGACGCCCGTGGTAGACCCAGCGGGTGTAGCAGGCGACGCAGTAGCCCTGGCCGCGGTGGGCCGCGGTTTGGCCGCAGCAGGCGCACACGATGGTGCGGCGGCGGGAGCGGTCGGACATGCGGGTCCCTTCGGGTTGGGGCGGGAGGGGCTAGACAGCGGGGGCCAGGACGGCCGGCTGGGGTTCCGCGTGCCGGTCGATCTCCTCGCCGGTGATGGCCTCGACGAGGGCGCAGACGAGGACCTCGGCCGCGTTCGGGGTCACGGCGTTGCCGTACTGGCGGACCTTCTCCCGCTTGTTGCCGAGGACGATGTAGTCGTCCGCGAACGACATGGCCCGGCCGATCTCGTGGGGCTCGAGCATCCGGAACAGCACGTCGTTGATGTCGATGTCGCCGCGGACCAGGGCGTACCGGTCGCGGGTGGTGAGCGCGCCGATCGGCTCGTTGACGGTCCGCGGGGTGCCGTTGCCGTAGTACGGGACGAGCATGTGCTCCCAGGTGAGGAGCGACTGGTGGCCGGCCGTGGTCATGGTCCGGAACGGCTCGGCCGGGGAGGTGCAGTGCTCGCCGCCGTCGCCCTTGCTGCCGTTGTTCCGCATGACCATGGCGGGCATGACGAGCCCGTGGTGGTTGCCGGACGCGGTGACGGTCGCGAGGGATTCGGTGACGGAGCGGGCGACGGATCCGCCGCCGCGGAGCTCGGCGATGAACGGCAGCCACGCCAGCCCGGTCTCGTTCCGAGTCGTCATGGTCCGCAGCGGGCCGTGCGCGGACGCGGCTTCCTTCCCGTCCCGTCCCTCAACGGGGATCATCAACGGCGGGACCATCAGGGCGTCGTTCTCGCGGGTGGTCCGGGCGGGCATCGGCTCGCCGACGCTGACCGCGGCGTCCCGCCACGTGCCCCCGGCCGGGACCATCATCGGCACCGGGCGGGCGAACTTCTTCAGCCCCGCCTCGATGCGTGCGACCGTCTTGGCTGCCAGGGGCTTGGCCCGGTCGCCGATGCGCTGCCCCGGGATGGACCAGTCGATCGCCGCCGCCGCGGGCAGGGCCTCCGGCTCGACTATCTGATTCCGGCACGCGGTGTTCGGGCACCGGTACACGTACTGCTGCCGGTAGCGGCCCATGTCCCGCTTCGGATCCTTGAACACCTGCATCGCCCGCACGTGCGCCTCGCAGCCCTCGCACCAGGCCCGGGGGCGCAGCCACTTGTCCCAGTCCGGGGTGCGGCCCAAGGTCTCGTGCCAGTAGCCGACATACAGCCGGTCGCGGGACTGCGGCGCCCGGTGCACGGCGCGCGGGTCGGCGTGCATGCTGTTGAGGGCGATGATCCGGGTGCGGTAGCCGAGCTTGTGGATCTCACCGATCCACCGGTCCCACTGGTCCCAGGCGCGGACGTCGACGACGTTCTCGACGATGCCAGCCTTCACCAGCCCGCCGCGCTCCTGCACGCCGCGCAGGTACAGCGGGACTTCCTCCATCAGCGCGCGGGACTCTTCCTCGGCCGACGGCTGGTCGTCCTCGTCGGCGAGTCCGGCGAGGAGGTCGAGGAGGCTGCCCTGCATGGCGCCGGCGAAGTCACGGCGCTTGCCCTTCGCGACTGACCAGTTCGTGCACTCCGGGGACGCCCAGAAGATGTCGGTGACGGGCCAGTTCCAGACCGGGGCCTTGCGGATGTCGCCCTGGTAGTGGCTGGTGGCCGGGAAGTTCGAGGCGTGCGACTCGATGGCGAGCTTCCAGTGGTTCGCCGCGCGCTCGACCCGAACCCCGGGGACGGCGTGCACGCCCTGGCTCGAGCCGCCCGCGCCACAGAACCAGTCCATGACCGTCAGCGCGTCGTCGTCGTTGCGGTACATCAGGCGGTGTCCTTCCTGCAGTGGGTGCATGGTCTGGGTGTGGGTCCGGTGGCTGCTGTGCCGCACGGCCACGCGCCGACGGGGGTCATGCGGCGGGGTTGTCGTCGGGGAAGAGGCTCGACTGCTGCTTCATGCCGCCGCAGGCTTGGGCTTCCCACAGCTCGCGGTAGCGCTCCCGGGGCGTCGAGCACTCGAGCCGGGCGTGGAACACGGCGGAGTTCTCGCCGAAGTCGGGGCGCCACAGGTTCGGGCCGGGGAAGCGGGTGGCCTGCTGCCGGCGGGTGATGACTTCGCCGCAGGCGAGGCAGTGGCCGGGCGGGATGTCCATGAGGACGTCGGCGTGGGCGGCCTGGCGGTCGGCGATCCGCTCGGCTTCCTGGTGGCGGCAGGGCGGGAGGTCGCCGCACGCCGAGCAGATCCAGTAGTGCTCGGGCAGGACGTCCCACGCGTGGTTCGCCGGGCCGATCAAGTGCAGCGGCTTCTCGTGCGGCTTGCCGTCGGCGGCGAGGACGAAGACCATCGGCCGTCCGCCCCAGGTCTCCTTCTCGGGGCGGTCGCCGCGCTTCCCGCCGATCTCCCAGTGTTCGAGGGCGGTCGCGAACCGCTCCTCGTGCTTCTCGCCCCACAGGTCGACAGGGCGCTCGGCGACCTCGACGACGCGGTACGGCTGCCGGTCCCAGATGACGAGGACCCCGGGCTGGAGCTGGACGTAGTTCGCGAGGATCTGCTTGTCGTGGATGCGCTGTTCCTGGCGTCGCATCGCGGAGGAGTGTTCGCCGATGCGGTTGATGGTGGTGCGGGGCGGGTGGGTGCCGCCGTACTTCGTGCCCTGGCTCGGGTACCAGCGGGTCATGTCGTCTCCTTCAGGCAGTCGGGGCAGGGCGGTGGGGTCGATCCGCTGGCGGCCGTGCCACAGGGCCAGGCGCCGGGGCGGCGGATGTGGTAGCAGGGCTCCTCGTCGACCGGGTCCGCGTCACGCTGCGCGGGGACCTTGGCGGTCAGCCCGCCGGCCTGCAGCATCAGGAACTTGAGATCTCCCTGCGCCCGGGCCGCAGCGATGTCCTCTGGGGTCAGGCCGCTCACGTGTGCGCCATGTCGCAGAAGCGGCTGTAGTGGAGCTGGGCGGCGACGGTGATCTCAGTCGTCGGCCCGGCCCGGTGCTTGGCCACAATCAGATCCGCCTCACCAGCCCGCGGCGACTCCTTGTCGTAGGCGTCTTCGCGGTGGACCAGGATGACGATGTCGGCGTCCTGCTCGAGGGACCCGGACTCGCGAAGGTCGGCGAGCATCGGCCGCTTGTCCTGTCGCTGCTCCGGACCACGGTTCAGCTGGCACAGGACGACGACCGGAACGTCCAGCTCCTTCGCCATCAGCTTGATGCCGCGGCTCATCTCCGAGACCTCGACCTGACGGTTCTCCGGCCGCCGCCTCCCGGGCGTTTCGAGGAGCTGCAGATAGTCGATGACGACCAGGGACAGTCCGGTCACCTGCTTGATCTGCCGACTGCGCGCCTTGATCTGAGTGACCGTGCGGTTCGGGGTGGCGTCGATGGTGAGCGGCGCGGCAGCCAGCTTCTTCATGTGGTTCGCGAACGCGGCCCAGTCGTAGTCGGTCATGTGACCGCCGCGGATCTTGTGCAGGCCGATCCGCGCCTCTGCGGAGATGATGCGGTGCTGCACTTCGCGGCGGGACATCTCGAGGCTGAAGAACGCCGACGGCAGCCCGTAGCGGATCGAGCAGGCGCGCAGCATGTCGACGCCGAGGGTCGACTTCCCGAGCCCCGGGCGGCCGGCGATGATGACCATCTGTCCGCCGTGGAGGCCGTGTGTCAGCGTGTCGAGGTCGGCGAACCCGGTGGGCAGGCCCGTGGCCCGGCCTTCGGCCTGCAGCCTCTCCAACTCTTCGATGACGTCCTCGAGGTCTTCGCCGATCAACGCGGAGTCGGCTTCCTCCCGCACCGTGGTCACGGCGTTCAGCTCGGCCTGGGCGGCGTCCTGCGCTTCCTGCGCCTCGCCCTCGCCGTTGTAGCCGATCTCCGTGATGCGAATGCCTGCCTCGACGATGCGGCGACGGACAGCGCAGTCGCGGACGATCTCCGCGTAGTAGCCGGCGTTCGCGGCGGTGGGCACGGAGCGCACCAGCTCGTTGATGTAGGCGGGGCCTCCGACCTTGCCGAGGACTCCGAGCTCGCGCAGGTAGTTCGACGTGGTGATCGAGTCGGCGGGCTCGTTCTTGCCGTACAGGTCGAGCACGGCGCGGAACACCGTCTCGTGCGCGGGCCGGTAGAAGTCGTCGGCGTCGAGGATCTCGACGACTTCGGCGATGGCCCGCTTCGAGAGGAGCATTCCGCCGAGGACGCACTGCTCGGCGTCGAGGTCCTGCGGCGGGGTGCGGGTGATGATCTCGTCTTCCATGGGTTCTCCGGGTTCAGGCCGCGTGGCTGGTCATTTGCGGGTGGCACTTCGGGCAGGGGTGGCCGTGGCCGCGGTCGTCGTAGACGAGGCGGAGTCGGGCTTCGCGTTCGGCGGCTCGGGCCCCGTCCGCGCACTCGCCACACCAAGGCGGCAGCGGGGAGGTAGCCCGAGGGGCCGGCGCGGGGGGCGCCTTGGGGAGGTCTCCGATGCGGATGCGCAGTACCTGCCTGTAGTTGCGGATTCCGCCCGGGTTCTCGGTGAGCTTCGTGACGAGCTGGTCGTCAAGGTTCCAGCCCTGCTCGGCGGCGACTTCGAGCAGTTGCGGGGCGGTGGCTTTGGCGGAGACGCGGCCGACGGCCCACGGCTGGGGGAGGTTCATGAGGAAGTCGACGGCGGCGGTGATCGCGTCGTCGTCCGTCTTGCTGCCGTCCGTCCTCCCGGGAGTCGCGGCGGCGCGCGGGGCTACGGAGGGAGGGAGGTAGGTAGTTGTGGTTAGGGGGATAGGGTCTCCCGCCTGGGTGACCATTGACTCCCTAGCGGGTGACCTTTCTGCCTTATTGCCCTCCCTGCTGGGGGACCTTTCGCCGTTAAAGGTCTCCCTAGCGGGTGACCTTTCGGCGTTGCGCCACCCATTGGTCTCCCTATCGGGTGACCTTTCTCCTTCGTCGTTCCAGTAAGGTGCGGGGCGGCCCGGGAACTCTGACTCGAACGGCACACGGAACGTCCGCTGGTGCCCGCGGTGCGCGTACACCAGCTGCCCGCGCTTGTTCCGCAGCGGCTTGCCGTCCTGGCCGGCGATCGGCACGCGGAGCTCGATGCCGCGGGCGGCGAGCTTGCCGAGCACCTTGCCGATCTGGGTCTCGTTCTCGAAGCCGGTCTTGTGGAGGAGCTTCTGCGTGAACAGCCGGCCGTAGCCGATGCGGCTGTCGTCCCAGACGAGGTCGGCGATGGCCAGGGCGACGACACGTTCGCCGGACGAGATCTCCTGCGGAAGCCGGTCCTCAAACCAGCGGCGGAGTTCGTAGCCCATGGGTTCCTTCTCTCGGGAGGGGTGTCGCGTGGTGGCTTGCGGCTGCGGCGGACAGCCCTCATGGAGGCTTCAGCGGGGTGGTGTTGGTCCCTCGCTGGCTCTTCGATGATACCTCAGGGTGTGTAGTCACCCGCAATACAACAGCAACACGGTAGCGGCGCACCGTTCCGGGAGTGGGGTGCCTAGTCAGTGGAGAGTCAGCTACTCTGTCGACATGACGACGAAGGGCACGCCCGGCCGCATGGTCCGCATCGACGAGGAGACGTGGGCCGCATACGGGCAGCTGTGCGACGAGGAGGGAACCTCCCGCGCCGACGACATGCGCCGGCACGTGCACGCCCGCGTCGCCGCCTGGCGCAAGGCCCAGGGCATCGAAGCCCCGAAGCGTCGCGCCGTCCGGCGTCCGAAGCAGAAGTCCGACTAGCACGTCCCCTCCTCCCTGCCCGCCTTTCGGCGGGGCTTTGTCGTGCGCTCAGGCGAAGATCGCCCGGTACTGGTTGCGCATCCGCTGGTCGTCGACGTGCCGGGGGTGGATGCAGCCGGCCGTGCCGCAGCCGGTGCGGACCTTGCCGACCGGCTCCCGGCCGTTGCCGATGCGGAACGCGATGCGGTGGACGGACTGCTTGCGGCCGGCGTGGTTGATGTAGCTGCCGCGGGCCAGGTCGAGGCCGGGCCACGTCAGGTGCCCGTCGTCGGTCGGGACGGCGCGGCGCCAGAACACGTCGTCGATGGAGGCGGCCGACCTGTAGCCGGGCGGGCACTTCGGGATGTCGAGTTCGGCGCGCAGGTCGCGGACGCGGGGCCGGCCGATGTGGAGTTGTCGGGCGATGGCCTTGTCGGACAGTCCGGCGTGGAGGAGTTCGACGATCGCGGCCCGGGTCATGCGGCCACCCCCACCGCGTACTCGGGGTGGTCGCGGAAGGCGTGGTCGATGTAGGACTTGGTGACGCCGAGACGGTTCGCTGCGTCTTCGCGGTTGACTCCGGTGGTCCGCATGATCCAGTTGGCGTCGTGGGCGATGATCTCGCGGCGGGTGACGCGGTACATGGGCTCGAAGTGCGGGTCGTCGATGGCGCCCGGGTACTGGTCCCAATACTTAGGCGGCACCCAGCGGTGCTCCTTGGCGTAGCGCAGGGCCCGGTTGATGCCGAGCTTGCTGATGCCGTGCTTGCCGGGGGTGGTCCGCCGCAGGGTGTCGTAGGCGGCGATGGTCGCCTGGGCGGTGGTGCCGTAGACCTGGCCGCCGCGGCTGATGATGCGCCGCACGTTGTCGGGCTTGATGCCGATGTGCGGGCCGAGTTCCTTCAGCGGCCAGCCGGTGGCGACGAGGGCTTGGACGCGGCGGACGGTGCCGATGGGGTCGACGCGGCCGGACTGGGTCGGCTCCGGCTTGATGGCGAGGATCTTGGCTTGGAACTCGGGAGTGGTGCGGCGGATCATTCCGCGTCCGAGCCGGGGTGCCGCCTGCGTGTAGAGGCGAATGGTGTTCCAGTCGATGCCGGTGAGGGTGGAGACGCGGTGAGGGGTGTAGCCGACGGCGTACAGCTTGAGGAGGTGCTGGCGGATGGGGGTGGCGTCGATGAACGGCTGCCAGGTTCCCTCGGCAATGGCACGGTTCCGGTTGCCCTGCCAGTTGTTGAAGCGTTCGACGCACTCGGGGAAGCGGCACTTGTAGTCGGTGTAGCAGGTGAGGGTGTCGTGGTGGGGCGGTTCGCGGCGGGCGGTGCTCACGTGCCGTTGTCCTTCCTCTGGTCGAGGCGCCATTGGGTGTGGGCGATGCGCCAGGACGGGGGGTCGGGCCAGATGGTCCACACCGTGTCGTGGTCGTCGATGGCCTGGCGGAAGTGGTGGCAGGCCCGGTGGGTGGCGGCGTCGCGGTGGACGTCGGCGGGGGTGCGGCGGGGCAGTTGCGGCCGGCGGCGGAGCAGGTGGCGGACCCATACGGCGGCGGCGTAGCAGCCGATCAGGGCGAGCAGGGCGCCGACCACGGCGAGGGCCTCGACAGTGCGGGTCACGCGGCTGCCCTCCGTGCGCGTCGCTGCTGGGCTATGGCGCGGCCGCGGTCGCTGAGGGTCCAGACACTCAGCCGGTGCCCGTTGGTGCTGGGCAGGGTGGAGGGGACGACGCGGCCGGTGTGTTCGATCAGCCCGGCGGTGCGCAACGAGTTGATCGCGGCGCCGAGGTAGCCGTGGCCGAGTTCGGGGAGGACGTCGCGGATGTCGTTGGCGGACCACTCGGTGTGGCGGGTGCCGAAGTGGAACACGGCCTGCTCGACGAGGAACCTGTCCCATGAGGACTGGTCGGCGATGGTCTCGAGGCGGATGTCCTTCTCGGCGGAGGCGAGGCGTTCGGCGACGGTGAGACGGCGGGTCATGACGGACTCCGTTCGGGCTGGGATGCTGGGGGTGGAGCCGGCCGCATTACGGGTGCGGCCGGCTCCCGGCGTGCGGGCTAGTCGACGAGCTCGCCCTCGATGGGGCCGTCGTCTTCGTCGGGGTCGACTTCTCCGAGCGGGCTGCTGGCGGGCAGGGCCGGGGTGTCGAGGCGTTCGATCGCAGCGGTGCGCCTCTCCGCGGAGGTGGGCACCCACTTGCCGAGCCGGCGGGCCGCGGTCTTCAGCCACATGGCTTCCTCGTCGGTGCGCCACGGGCTGTACTCGGTGTCGGCTCCGTCGGACTTGGCCTTGGCGCGGGCGATGTGGCTGCGGTTGAGGACGACGACCTTGGACGTGGCGCCGCCCTGCATGACCGCGTAGGCGTACACGCCGACGAGGTCTCCGCGGTCGCTGAACCAGTCGACCTTGTGGACGGGGCGCTCGTGCAGGCCGGGCACGTAGTTGAACTCGTCGTTGGCGCGGACGACCTCGACGACGACGGACGATGCGGCGCCCGCGTTGTAGATGAGTTCGACGATGCCCTGGTAGCCGACGATGCCCTGCACTTCGGGCTGGCCGCGGCGCTTGATGGGGCGGAGGTAGAACTGTTCGGTGCCGGGTTCGAGGCCGAGGCGGGCGGCGGTCATGAGGGCGCTCATGAGGCTGGCCGGGTTGTTCTGGGCGGCGGCGGCGAGCTTCTCGTTCTGTCGGAGGGCGCCGACGGCGAGGCGGGCGAAAGTGTCGACCTTGATGTGGCTGGCGGCGACGATGGCGAGTTCGGGCTTGTACTGCTCGATGAGGTTGGCGGGTGACTGTTCCTGCCGGGCGATGGCGTTGCTGATCTGGCTCACTGGTCTTCTCCGAGGTAGATGCGGGCGATGTTGTGGGCCTCTTCGACGGCTCCGGGCTCGTCGGTCCCGCCGTAGCGGCCCGCGGCCCGGAGGTCGCGGCCGCACACCTCCATGAAGCGGGCGATCTCCGCGACGACCTCAGGGTTCATCGGGACGTTCTCGCCTGCTCGGCCTCGGGTGCGGGCCTGCTTTCGCATGTCACGGGCGGCGCGCAGGATGGTCTCTGCGTCGTTCACGTGGTGCTCCTGTAGGGCTGGAGGGAGTGGGTGGTGCCGTCCTCGCGGACGGTGCGGTAGGCGATGCGGCGGTCGCCGACGACGGCGCGTTTGGCGTTGCCGAGGAGGTCGAGGAGTTCGCCGCGAACCTGGGTGAGTTCCGTGCCGGCGTCTTTCGCGTGCTGCTGCGCGGTCTCGTACCGGGCCGCCAACTGGGCGGGGATCTGGACGTCGCGGTCTTCGAGGCCGTCGGGCTGGACGCGGATGGTCTGGTATGTGGCGTCGGCTCCGTCGATCGGGGGGCGGTTGCCGGTGCGGACGTCGTCGAGGAATCGCACGGCGGCGTCACGCATGACCTTCGCGTCGTCCTCGTCGAACCAGACGGTGTACTCGCGGTAGTCGCAGTTGCCGACGAGGAGTGCGATGTCGGTTCGGCGGTAGCCGAGGACGTCCATCTGCTGCATGACCTGGCAGCGGTAGTAGATGGGCACCTCGTCTGTGCCGGGTTCGCCCCAGTCGTCGTCGACGGTGGCGGTCTTGATCTCGACGAGCCGGTCGTCGCCGACACGGTCGGGGGTGGCGCGCTGCCATTCCCGCTCGGCGTGCCGCCAGGTGCCGGTCTCGGTGAGCGTGAGCTCGGGGTGCATCTCCGCGTACTTCGCGGCGACGGTCGGCTCGTGCCGGATCCCCCACTCCATGGCGACGCTCGGCTGGAAGGGCGCAGTGGGGAGGCCGGCCTTCTTGTGCCAGAGGCTGAACCGGGACTGCCACGGGGACAAGCCGAGGACGGCGGCGATCTCGGTGGCGGTGATGCACAGTCCGGCGCGGGCGGCCTGCCACTCTGGGGTGCCGGGGGTGTAGGTACCGAGGAGTACCCCGGTCGGCGTCGTCACGGTCACTAGAACGGGACGCCTTCTGTGCGGCGGAACCAGAGGGGGATGCGGACGACGGGCGCCGGGTCCCAGCAGTGGCAGAGGTCGTGTTCGGGCCAGCCGTTCGCGTGGACCTCGATGCCGCCGTGTCCGGCGCAGGTCGGGCAGTCGGGGTGCGGGCCGCGGGTGATGTGGAGTGCGCGCCGGTAGACCTCGAGGGTCCAGCGGCGGAAGCGGATGTTCACGGGTTGCTCCATGGGGTGGGGCCTGCCGCGCGGGGCGGCAGGCCAGGCGGGCGGCGGTCAGGCTGCGGTCTTGCGCGGGTCGACTTCGGGGTGGGTGAAGCTGACTGGGGTGCCGAGGTTGCGGGCGTACTCGATCTCCGCGCGGGTGCTGTCGCCGATGTAGTCGCCGACGATGTACACGTGGTCGGCGAGGCGGATCTTGGCGCGGTGGAGGTCGTCGAGCTTGACCTTGAGTTCCTCGGCGTCGGCCGGGTCGGCCCACAGGGGGTGGGGCTGCTTCATGTTGCAGCCGGGCTTGACGACGATGAATCCGCTGGCGGTGAGCCGGAGGTCGGCCTCGGCCATCTCCTGCATAAACCGGGTGGAGCCGCAGATGCAGACGATCCGCGGGATTTCGAGGCGGGCTTTGGCGTCTTCGAGCTTCTCGTGCGGGGTGAGGAGCTGCGGGTAGGGCACTGTCTTCTCCTGTCGTGGCAGGGTTGGTGGCGCCGGCTGGCGGTCGTGTGGTCAGGCGCCAGCCGGCGCCCGCTCAAGCGGCCTCGCGCTCCGTGCGGAGGGTGTTGGCGTGGAAGCTGGCGGAGATCTCGGGCAGTTCGTGCGCGGCCTCGATGTGGTCGGTCATCTGGTCGACGGCCTGCTCGCCCGCGGTGACGGTGTGGCGGCAGCGGGGTGCCGGGCAGGTCAGGTACTCGCGCATCACGCCGCCCCCTGCTTCCGGAGGGCGACCCACAGCGGGGCGACCGGGATGCCTTGCGGGTGCGTCGGGGCGTCGTCGGGGTCGATGTCGCGGCTGCCGGCGGGGGCGTTGACGGCGAGGATGTTCGCCTTGAACGCCCGCAGCTCCAGCAACTCGGCCCGGTCCGCCGCGAGGTCGGCGTGGGCGTCGGCCAGTTCGATGACGGTCTGGTCGAGCCGGCCCTCGAGGTCGGCGCGTTCGGCGGCCAGTTCCGAGACCCGTGTGGCGAGGTCCATGCCGTCGCACTTGGCGCGGTCGAGGGCCCGCTCGAGCCGGCCGATCTTCTGCACCAGCTGCCACGGGGTGAGCCCTCGGTGCCGGGCCTTCGTGGCGATGTCCTGAGACAGGGTCACGACGCCTTCTCCTCGTCGGCGGCCCACTGCTCGATGGCGGTCTCGACGGGTGTGCGGAGGTCGTCGTGCCACAGGCTGCCCATGGGCGCCAGCTTTCCGGTGTAGGCGAGGGTGGCGGCCACGGCCGCGAGCATGGCGGGTGCGACCCAGCCGGGGACGGGCAGCGGCTCGAGGCTGCGGCTGGAGCCGTCGCCGTTGAGGCGGGCCCACTGCCAGACGGGGCCGCGGTCGTAGTAGTCGTCGTCGCGCCCGGTGTGCCAGTCCCAGGCGAGGAGGAGTCCGTGGGGCCACCGGTCGGCGGGGATGTCGCAGGTTTCGGGGGTGATGGTGATGACGCCGCGCAGGTGGGGCACGTCGTAGGAGTCCTCGACGAACGCGTCGGCCTGCTGGGGCGTGAGGGCCGCTTGGGTGAGCGCGGTCTCGACGGCGGTGATGTAGGGGGTGTGCGGGAGGGCGCGGTTGGTCACTGCTGCTCCTTGGGCGGGTTGCTGTGGGCGGGTGTGATGCGCTGGTGGCGGCTGTCTCCGTGGAGTTCGTCGGGGATGTCGAGGAATCCGGCTTCGATTGACGCGCGCACGTCGGGGTCGGTGATCCAGGCGGGGACCGGGTCGCGGCGGGTGAGGTCGAGCGCGCGGAGGAGCGGGCCGGCGACCTGCGGGGGCACGACCGGGTGCGCCGTGAGCAGCTCGGACACGACGACCTCAGTGCGGGTCATGACGCGGCCGCCGGGGTGCGGGTGGACCAGTTGCCGTCGGGGTGGCGGATGATGAAGTCCCCGAAGCGGGCGACGATCCGGTCGGGCCCGCTGCCGATACGGAGGCCGGTCACGGTCAGCTTGCCGTCGACGGTCTCCCAGTAGCCCTTGGCGTAGATCCCGTCACGGTCGACCGCGTCGTCGATGTCGCCGATATTCCGCTGGGTGAGCTGCCACGTCTTGCAGCCCGCGGCCTCCAGCTCCAGCAGGGGCTGGCAGGTGGGGCACTCGTGGCGGACATCGGTCAGGTTGCCGTGCTGGTCGACGTCGCGGTTGTCGGCGTCACCGAGGGTCTGGCCGCAGCCGTTGCAGGCCCGCTTCAGCTTGATCGTGGTGGACTTGCGGCCGTCGTCGTTGGCCGTGACCTTGTCCGGGGTGTTCGTGCGCGGGGCGATGTCGACGTGGGTGAGGCAGATGCCGCCCGCGTAGCCCTCGACGGACACGACCGGGTCGCCGTGGCCGAGGATCCACGCCGGGGTGCGGGTCACCGTCTCCAGCCGCTTGCACGGGTCCGTGTCGCTGTAGGTGCGGCCCCCGGCGGCGCGCTTCTGGTAGGCGACCGCGACCGGGTGCTCGGGCCGGATGCCGGGGTACGCCACGACCGGTGTGCCGACCGGGAAGCGGCGGTTGAACTCGTCGGCCTGGCGCTGGCCCTCCGCCTTATCGGCTGCAAGCTGGGCCTGGTAGTCGCTCATCGGTTGCCTCCGGTGTTGGTGCGGGGCGGGCAGGCGGGGCAGCAGCTGCCGGGGACGGTGAACGCCGAGTCGGCGTCGAGGTCGAGGTACTGGTGCCGCTGCTCGGCGAGGAGTCCCTCGGTGGTGCGCTTGTCGGCGAGGGCTTTCGCGTCGGCGGCGACCCGCGCGGCAGGCACGTCCCAGTCGCCGGAGGAACGCGGCGGGGAACCGATCGTCGCCATCACACGGCCTCCGTCCACTGGCCGTAGGTGACGGTGCGCTGAACGAGGGCAACGTCGGTTTCCTGCGCGGCCAGGTGCAGGTGCGTGTCCTCGGCTTCCGGGCGGGAGTGGGTGACGGCGATGGGCCGGTCACGGCCGGGCACCCGGATGCCGTACTCGGTGGCGGTCTCCGGCTGCTTGTCCCCGGCGGCAGGGGACGGGGAGGCGGCGAGGCGGCGGAGGGTCCGGGCGGTGCCGAGCAGCGCGCGCTCTCGCTCGGTGAAGGGTCCTGCAATGGCGGGAGGAACGCTGTCCTCCAGACTCTGGGCCGCCTCACGCAGGGCCTCGGCGCGGACGTGCGCGTCGTGCTCGGCGAGGAACCTGCGGGCGTCCTCCTCGTACATCGAGGCGCCTTCACGGATCGCCTGCACGATGTACTCGGTCTGGTCGGTGGGCCTCATCGGGCACCCCCCGACCGGACGATCAGGCCCGGGTCGTAGGCGGCGAGGACCTTGTTCGCGCGAGCCAGCCGGGACAGCTCACGCTCCCGGTCCGCACGGTCGTCGTCGAAGTCGAGGGGACGGAAGCGGCCGACCTCACGAGCCGCCATCACGGAGTCCAGCTCCGCGTCCAACACGTGCTTCGGCATACAGTCGCCGATCAGCGCCGACACGATGTCCGGCACCGGGACAGCGGGGAGAGTCATGGCGATCACCGGGACTCACCCCCGAGGTGCAGCTGCGCCGGGTAAGCGAGCCCCAGGTTGTCGATGGCCGGCTTCAGCACGATGTGCGGCTGGCCGTCGATCAGAGTCGTGTGGATGGAGCCGGCGGACAGGTCGACTTTCACGACCTCACGCGACTCAGTGGATGATGGAGACACGGGGTCCCCTTTCGTTTCAGTGGTGGAGGTGGATCTCGTAGGCCCCGTCTGCCGGCTAGCCCCCGGCGGCGGGGCCGCGCCGATCAGGCGGCGACGGTGAATGGCGCGACGGCGCCGAGCTCGGCGTTCTTGCGAAGGTCCCCGGGCGTGAACGTGATCCGCCCGCCGTCGTTGTGGTAATAGAGCTTGCGCTTGTAGCACTTCTCTCGGATGTTGCGGGCGCTGGTGAACGGCATGAGGTGCTTCTCGACCACCTGCTCGGGGGTCCAGCGGATCAGCTCCTCTTCGAGCGCCTCCTGGAGCGCCTTGCGCTCGGCGAGCGTGGGGGTTGGGCGCGGGGTGGTCTTCTTCCTCGCCTTGGTGGGGGGCGCCTTCGTGGCCTCGGCGGTCACGTCTTCTCCTCTTGGGTGATGGCGACGCGCTTCACCTGCAGCGCGTCGGCGATGGTCTGGACCCTTTGGTCCGCTGCGTCGTGGATGAGCCCCCTCTCGATGCGGGAGAGATAGCCCCTGTCGAGTCCGGTCAGCTTCTGGAGCGTGCGCAGGCCCAGATTCTGGGCTCTGCGGATCCTGCGGATTGCGGGTCCGTCTGGCTTCACGCCCAAAACTTAAGCCCAGTCTGCCTACGGGCGCAACCACTCTGCCTACGTTATGGGCCCAAATTCCATGCGTGACACGCAGTGACAAGGCGTGGGTGGGGCGCAACTGGGGGCGCGCGATGCAACCCGGAGTGCTTGAAATGCCTACTAACGCGCAGGTCAAAGCGTGAGATGTGGGCTTCGCGGTTGCATGATGGTGGTGCATGATGGCTCCATGGACCTCCAATGGGACCGCCTCGGAAAGGCACTGCAGGCCGCTCGGCTAGCTCTCAAGCCGAAGCTCAAGCAGGACGAGTTGGCCGTTGAGCTGGGCGTAGGTCGCTCCGTCATCCAGCTCATCGAGGGCGGGCACCAGTACACGAAGCCCACCCCCACGATTCGCGCCTTCGCGCGTCGCGTCGGCTGGACTGAGGACTCCGTCGACCGGGTCCTCGCCGGAGGCGCCCCCAGCCTCGCCGACGAACCGGCCCCCTCAGCGCCCGAGATCTCCGGACTCCCCGGCCGCGTCCAGTACGAACTTCGGCAGGACGGCGAACTCGTCGACACCGTTGTCATCCGGCTGCCCGGCGGCGGGAGCGCCGTCGTCATCGTCAAGGACCAGCCCGGCGCCACCCCCGAGCAGCAGCAGCAGAACCTCGACGCATGGCTCCAGGCACAGGCGAGGCTGCAGGCCCTTGACTACTCCGAGACCGGACACGCACAGGCCGACCGCAAGAACTCGTAGCATTGTGCAATTTCAGTCACACAAAGCACTCCCACAGTGTCCCGAAAGTGTGGTTGCATGGCTGAACGCTGACTGTGGGCCCACCATTCGGACAAGCGGGGTGCCGATGTGTGTCCATGTCTTCTGCGCGGAACGTATGCCGAACAACACTCTGGTGTGGGTGACCCCCCAGCCCGATCGCTACTGCGTCTACGCTGACGGCTCCCTGGCCACACCGTCAGGAGTCCTCACCGCCCGCGGAGTCGAGGCTGTCAACAATGCCCTCTCCGCCATCCCCGGAGCCCCTTCCCTCGAATCGGCCAAACCCTGCCAGGGACACCCGCTGTAGTGCGCGGCCGGATCACGATGGGTACAGCACGACAGAAGGGGATGTCGCATGGCCTACGCCGAGAAGGTCTACAAGACCCGCAGAGGGAAGCCGCTCAAGCAGTTCACGTGGAAGGTCCGCTACAAGAAGCCCGACGGCTCGTGGGGTAGCGAGTCCGGGTTCCCCACGAAGGGCACCGCCACCGACTGGGGTGAGGAGCAGGAAGCTGCGATCCGCGCCGGCCGCTGGATCGACCCTGCGTTGCAGCGCGCCAAGTTCGGCGCGTTCGCCCGCAAGTGGATGAAGGCAAAGCCGAAGCGCGGCAACACGATCGCCAAGCGCTGGAACCTGCTGGAGCACCACGTCCTCCCCAAGTGGGAGCACGTGCCGCTGATCCAGATCAACTGGTTCGACGTCGACTCCTGGCAGCAGAGCCTCGCCTGCGACGACGTGACGGCAGGGCACTGCGTCAGCCTCATGTCGTCGATCCTCACCGGCGCCGTCGACGCGCAGCACCTGGCGGTGAACCCGCTGTTCGGCCGGCGCCGCACCCGCAGCACGGCAGCCGCGCCCGCGGCGAGGAAGAAGAAGAGCGACGAGGAGAAGTGGGTGCGGCCCGAGGTCGTGCTGCAGGTGGCCGAGCGGCTCGGCCCGGCGATCGGGCTGCACGTCCTCACGACGGCGTTCACCGGACTCGGCTGGGGCGAGGGCGCGGCGCTGCACCGGGACAACGTGCTGCGGACCAGGAGGCAGCCCCACGACGGCGGCTGGTTCGAGTGCCCCGTCATCCAGGTCGACCCGGACGTGGGGGAGCTGGCCGAGTACGAGGGCCGCGACGCCGACGGAAACAAGACCGGCATGGTGCTGCAGCTGGAGCCGCCGAAGAACGCCACCCGGGTCCGGGGGATCGACATCCCACCGTTCCTAGCCGAGCTGCTCCGCTGCCACTTGGCGGACTGGCCGCACGAGTACGTGTTCTGCACGCCGTCGGGTGTGTTCTGGCGCCGGTCGAACTTCACCCGGGCCCACATCCGCCCTGCGGCGGACGGGCGGCCCGCCTTGCCGGCGGTGAAGGGGCACGCGCCGCGGGGGGCGTGGGCGCCGCTCATGCCGGGGCTGACGATGCGGGACCTGCGGCACACGCACGACACGTACCAGGATCAGATCGGTGTGCGGCCGGCGCTCATGTACGAGCAGGCGGGTCATGCGCGGCCGGGAATCAAGGCGGTGTATCAGCATCCGACTCCGGCGATGCGTCAGGAGCGCCTCGACGGGTTGCAGGGGATTTACGAGAGGGCGATGGGTAACCTGGGGTGGAGGACGTTGTGGGGGAGGGTTGACCTCCGGAAGGCCCCTTCCGGGGAGCGTCTCCCAAATATCTCCCAAACGATCACCCGGAACGGAGAGTTGGCAGCGTAGAGCCACTGTCAATCCGGTTCTTACAAAGCAGATGTCGGCGGTTCGAAACCGTCCGCGCCCACGCGGTTAAGTCGCAGGTGAATGCCTGTTTCGGCCCTTCGTTCAAGATCGGACGGGGGGCCGTTCTCGTGCTCGGGGCCACATCGGGGCCAGAGTTGGGTTTCGAGGCGGACGTGCTCGGCTGCGATCTGTTCTCGCTGTTCAGGGAGGAAAAGCCGCGGTGCCGCGGACACGGCGGCGGATCCTGGCCCCCAGCCGCTGCCGGGCCTTGGTGATCCCGACCGGGAGGCCGGGCCTCCCGGTCGGCCTCCCAGCCGCCCAGGCCTCCGAGCCGGTCCGTGAGCTGGGCCATGGCCATGACCTGTTCGTAGTCGTCACCGGACCACAGCCATTGCGCACGGGCGAAGTACACCATCACGTCGGCCCGGACGCCCAGTCGTCAGGCGGGCTGGACGGTGATGGTGCAGAGGCGCTTGGTGGCCCGGGTCAGGGCTACGTACAAGTCCCGTTCCCCGCCAGAGCGGGCCGTGATGATTTCCTCGGGGTCCACGACGACGACTCCGTCGAACTCCAGGCCGCGTGCTTCGGACGCCGGAACGATGCGTGCGTGGTGGGTGGTGTCCCGGGCCGTCAGCTCGCTCACCCTGGTGTCCGCGCAGATCACTCCCAGCAGCTCGCCCGGGTACGCGGCGCTCTGGGCGCGGAGTTCCCGGACGATGACGGTGGCCAACCCGTCCGGAGGCGTGGTCACGGTGCGGGGGCTCTCGCCGCTTCGCAGGGACCGTGCGGGCTGCTGGTCCGGAGCGATCCGCGTGAGCAGGTCCCGGACGCCCTCCAGGATCTCCTGCGTGGTGCGGTAACTGACGGTCAGGTTGTGCAGTGTGAACCGCGTTCCGAGGTGGGGGCTCAGTGCTTCCTTCCAGTCACGTGCCGTCGCGACCGGGCCTGCCTGGGCGAAGTCACCCACCAGTGTCATCGCCCTTGCCGGGCAGCGGCGGACGATCATCCGCCACTGCATGGCGGTCAGTTCCTGCGCCTCGTCGACGACGACGTGCCCGTACGTCCGCTGAGGGGGGCCGTCGACCAGGTTCGCCGCCTCGTCCAGCAACGGCATATCGGCATCGGTCCACGGGTCGTCCGGACCGCACAGCAGCAGGGACCGCTCCTGCTCGGTCAGGCGGGGCAGATGCTCGGCGAGAGCGCCGGCGTCCGTCAGGAGCGCCTTCACGAGGTCACCGGGTACCAGCCGCGGCCACAACACCTCGACGGCTCGGTCGACGCCGGCGTCGTCGAGGAGATCGGTTCGGATGGCGTCCAGGTCCAGCTCATGGACCGGCTCCGGGCCGGCCGCACCTTCGGCACGGCGCTGGGCGACTCCCGTGAACCGGTCGAGGTTCAGGCCCGTCATCCTTTCGGCATCGGCGTCGATCTGCTCCAGAAGGCCGCCCATGTCCCGTTGCATCGCGGCGGTGACGGCGTTGACCAAGAGCTCCTTGAACACCTGGCGCGCGGGGTTGTGCCCCGCCACGGCTGCCAGGGCGGCATCGCGTGCCGTGGCGACTTCCTCGCCGGAAAGGTGAACGAGTTCCTGTCCGACCCGCACGGTGAAGTCACCGGAGCGGGCTTGGCGGACGTGCACCAGGCCGGCCAGGGCGTCGGCGAGGTCGGACCTGCCCTTGAGCCGCGCCGCGTCGAACGGGCCCACCGTGTCCCCGGACACGGACACTCCGGCCAGTTCCCGGCAGGTCGCCATGGCGACGTCGTTCTCTCCGAGGGAGGGAAGGACCTGGGAGATGTAGTCGAGGAAGCGGGCATTCGGGCCCACCACCAGGACGCCCTCTTTCGCGGCGCGTGGGAACGCGTAAAGGACGTAGGCCGCCCGGTGCAGCGCGACGACCGTCTTGCCGGTGCCCGGTCCGCCCTGCACCACGGTCACTCCGCGGTGGGCGGAGCGGATGATCTCGTCCTGCTCGGCCTGCAGCGTCGCGACGGCCGCGTGCATCCTGCCCGTGCGCCGTGCCGACAGGGCCTCGGTCAACGGGCCGTCCCCCACGACGTCCTCGTCGGTCGGGGCGGTCCCGTCCAGCAGTTCGTCGCTCACCGAGACGACCGTGCGCTCCTCGAGACGCAGGTGCCGACGACGCCGCAGGCCCATAGGGTGGACCGGGGTCGCCTCGTAGAAGGGCCGCGCCGCGTTCGCGCGCCAGTCCACAAGCAAAGGCAAGTCATCCTCCTCCGTGTGCAGTCCGATCCGCCCAATGCGCAGGGCCGTGCCGTCCGCCTGGTCGATGCGCCCGAAGACCAGCCCCTTCTCGGCGCCCTCAAGTCGACCGATTTCCCCGGCCAGACGCTCGGCTGCGTTTTCCCGCTCGTAGGCATCAGCGGCGCTGTCAGCGGGGGTTGCCAGCACACCCGCCCGGTTCGCTCGCGCCTCAGAAATTCTCTCGGTGAGCAGCTCGTACAAGGACGAAACGTATTCCTGCTCCACTGATACGGCGTGTGTGGCGGAGGTATGGGTTTCCGGCAACGGGGATCTCCTCCTTGGCGGGCTAGTTGTACGGACGAGTTCGCCCTTGGATGCCTCGGCTGTGATGTTTCGCGGTGCTCGGGGAAGCGAGGAATGCCAGGCAAGGCGGCCTGATGCAGGGATCTTGCCGGCCCGTCTCGGGTGTCGGCTCTTGTCTCTCTCGACGGCAGGCCGGGTGAGCGGGAATTCGGAAGCCCCGAGGGTCTGCGGGAGTTCGATAGCCGCGATCCGGGCCGGGTTGAGCGGCGGTGTGGTGGGCCTGCGCGACGGGGCTCGCACCCACGCCGGACTGAATGCGCCGATGTCGGGTTTGGTGAGAAATGAAAATGGTGGAAATCGGCTGCTGTCTGGATATCGGCGGCGTTGGTGGTGCAGTCATAGACGCCTTCAAATACTAACGGGCGGGGCCTTGGTCGAGTGGAATATAGGCTAGCCATGAAAAGCTGTCAAGCTTGTGTTTTCTGCAAAGTCCATTGCGGTCGAACGAGATGTATGTCTCTCGGGGATTGGAAAGTCGCCGCAATTCACTTGCACTTGCACAGGGTTGCGGCTGGGTGGATTTCATGTCCCCGGTGCGCTACGCGCCGCCCGTCGGCCGCCCCGAGGGGATCGTGCGCACACCGGCGGGTGTGGCCGCGCGGTCGGCTCCCGCACTCGGCGCAGGCGTACAAGCCCGGCGCGGGGTGCGGGGCGGTCGGGCTCGGCCGGGGGCGGATGTGTGTCCTCGCCGGCCCGCCCGGTCTGGCTGGTCGCGGCGCTCGAGGGCGTTCCGAGCGGTGGTCCGCTCGCCGGGCCCGGGGTGCCGGGCCCGGCGGTGAGTCCTCCCGGCCGTGGACGGCCGGTGAGCGGCTATCGCGAGGGGCGCCGCGGTCCTTGCGGGAAGACCGAGAACCTGAGCTGGTGCTCCGGCGTGGGGGCCCAGCGCCTCGTACAGTACGTGCAGTACCAGCGCCATCGGTCCTCGGAGCCGGGCGCGGTGCGCGTGGTGTCCTTCCACAGCGGCGGCCGGGAAGGGCACTGCGGGCACGACGGAGGCTTCGGCACCATGCGGACTCTCCTTCAGGTCCGCTCCAGCGTGGGGCTTCGGGCTCCGGCCGGTGGCGCGGAACCGGCGACGCCACCCGGACGGGGGACCGGACCGGGTGCGTCCGCACTGGGCGCCGCGGGCTCTTCCGGCCCCCGCCTCTGGAGCCCCGCAAGCCGCCGCGTGCCGTGGCCCGGCCCGGGCGTGGCCCGGCCCGGGCGTGGCCCGGCCGTGTCCCGCCCGCGCCGGTGTCCTGCGTCTGCCCGCATCCCGGCCCCGCCCCGCCCGCATCCCGTGCTCCGGGCCGGGCTCATGGAAGCGGGAAGCGGTGGACGTACCGGCGCTGCCAGGGGGTTTCGACGGCACGGCGGTCGTAGTGGCGCCGGACGAAGGCCACCGCCTCGTCGGCCGGTACGCCGTCGAGGACGGCGAGGCACGCCAGGGCCGTTCCGGTACGGCCGCGCCCGCCTCCGCAGGCGACTTCGACCCGCTCCGCGGCCGCCCGCGCCCAGACCGTGCCCAGGGCGGCGTGGGCGCGCTCCCGGTCGCGGGGGAGCCGGAAGTCCGGCCAGCGCAGCCACTCGGCATCCCAGGGGACGTCGGGAGGCCGCCGGTCCAGCAGATACAGCGCGTACGTGGGCACGAGCCCTTCCGGGAGCGGATACCGCAGGCCGCGTCCGCGCACCAGCCGCCCGGAGGGGAGGCGGACGACACCGGGAGCGGCCGGCGGCCAGGGTTCGGTCATGGGGAACCTTTCGGAAGTCGCTGGTGAACGCCGGGTCAATGTTTTCGTAAAGTCCGGCCGGGGGCGGGGGTGTTGAGAGGGTGTGAGAGAGGACACGTCGCGTGGTGGTGCCGGGGCTTCCCACCAGCCACGATCGTGGTGAGCGGGCCGGTGGTGCGGGTCACCGCGGAGGTTCGCCGGGTCACGGGTGTCGGTCCCGCCGCGTAACCTTGTGCCCATGTCCCCATCCCTTCGCGAGCTTGGTTCCGTGCGGTCCGCAGCCGTGGTGAATGCGGCGATTCGTGCGTTGTGGGAGAAGTCCGGGAGCCGGCTGTCCAGCGCGGACGAGGCGAGGTACCAGCAGCTGCTCGTGGAGTGGGCCGCGGCTGTGGCCGCCGAGCGCACCCGGGCCGACGAGGCCGACGAGGAGCCCGGCGCGGCCGGCACCACCGCGGGCGGGGCCCCGCTCGTGAGTGCCGTCCTTCAACTGCCCCGCGCCGCCTGACGGCCCTCTGGCACCGGCCTGACGCGTGGCTGCCGGGCCGGGCCGGCGGCCCTGTGATGCTGTTCGCCGCGCCGCCTGATGCGCGCATGCCTCTCCCTGCGCCGCCGCTTGCCGTGCCCCGCCGGCCCGGTCACCCGCGCCTGACGCACGCCGTGCGGCCCGCGTCCGGCGTGCAGCATCTGCTTGTCCGTCCGTCCGTCTGGCCGTCCGTCTTCCGGCCGTTCGCCGCCGTCTCCGCTCGGGGGACCACCGGGGCGCAGACGTCCCGCCGGGGCTGCGCGGCTCTCGGCGCCGTGACGGACCGCCTCACCCGCCGTGGCCGTCGGTCTCCGTGGAGTCCGGTTGTCAGTGGTGTGCCCCACACTGGACTCATGTGCCGCAGCATCAGGACTCTTCGACCGCCCGTCCTGCCCGAAGAAGCCACGGAGGAGGACGTCAGGGCCGCCGCCCTCCAGTTCATACGGAAGGTGTCCGGATTCCGGGCGCCCGCCGCGCACAACAGGGAGGTGTTCGACCGGGCCGTGGACGAGGTGGCGGAAGCGACGCGGAAGCTTCTCGACGGGCTGGAGGTACGGGGTGGCGCAGGCGCCACGCGGAGAGCTACGCGGCCTTCGGCGCCGGGCGCCGTATGACATAGGCCGCGACGGAACCGGCGGCGAAGAGGGCGGCGACGGACAACGCCACGCCCACCCATGTCGCCCCCAGCCACTGCCCGCCGAACCACCCGAGGCCGACGCTGTAGCCCGCCCAGGCCACGGCGGCCAGGGCCGACCAGGGGAGGAACTCCCGCACCCTGTGGTGTGCCGCGCCCGCGCCGAGGGAGACCACGGACCGGCCGGCCGGTGCGAACCGGGCGATGACGACGAGCAGTCCGCCGCTCCGGCCCAGCGCCGTGCCGAGCCGTTCCCGCGCTGTGACCAGGCGACGGGAGCGGGCGATGGCACGGTTCAGCCGCTCCCCGCCACGCCGGGCCAGCCGGTAGGCGACCAGATCACCGAGCACGGAAGCCGTCGCCGCGCACAGCAGCAGCGCCGGCACCGAGGGAGCGTCACCGGACGTCTGGACCGCGGCCGACGCGATCGCCGCCGGCCCGGTCACCGTGCTCTGTCCCGCTGCCGTCGCCCCCGCCGCTGCCGTCGTCGTCCCGGCTGCCGCGGCCGTAGCGGCGGTGATCACCAGTGCGCCGCTCGGCAGTACGGGCAGAAACACGTCCAGGAGCACGGAGAGTGCCACGATCGCGTAGATCCACGGGCTGCCGAGCAGCAGCCCCACAGCCTCGAACACCACGACTCCCCAAGGGACGACAACGCCGCGACGGCGCAGGGGAGCGGCGGGGGCGGCATGACCGATCTCGAGCGTACGCCTGCGGGGAACGGGGAGATCGCCGGGGTCGGGGTGAAGTGGGGCAGGGCCGTACGAGTGCAGTCCGCCCGGTCGCCGCCCCCTGCCGGGCGCGGCTCGGGACGCCGCGGGTCCACCCGCGGTACGAGGGCGTGGTGCGTACGCCGGTCGGGCGCGTACGCGGACTGCGCGCACCGGCAACACCGGGAGCACCGGCAACGAGGAGTGGTTCATGGCGGCGGCAGGCGCACTGGCGGGGGCGGCGGCCCTGGTGGCGCTGGCGGTGGGGGTCCTGGGGGCGGCGTGCGGAGCGGGCGGCGAACCCCGGGACGGAGATCGGCCCGGCCCGGTCGCCGGAGCCCGGAGAGCGGCCACGTCCGGCGGCGCATCACCCGGTGGGGCCCCGCTCGTGGGCGTCCCACCGCTTGCTGCCCCGCCCGACGGGGCCCGCCACCCCGGCGGAGTCGGGGCGCCGGACGTGCTCCTTCAGCCGGACGTGCTCCTTCAGCCGGGCGGGGGCCGCTCTTTCGACCTGATCGGCAGTCATTCGCTGGGCCATGTCGGGGCACGCTCCTTCGGTTCGGCCGGCGCTCATTCCTCCCGCTCGGTCCTGGACCGCCCGTCCGGCTCGGCCGGGGTCCGTTCCTCGGGCTCAGGCGAGGCCCACGTCCTCGGCTCGCCCGCCGCGCTCGGCTCGCCCGCCGCGGGCGAAGGGGTGGCGCTGCGGGCGTACGGGTGGTTCACTCCGCCCGGTTCCGTCGTTGTGCCGACGGCTGTAGCGCGGACCGCGCTCACCTACGACCGGATGCTTGTGCCGCCGGGGGCGTGGATCGTGGTGGAGCAGTCGACCGAGCGCTCGGGGACCGTGGTGCGGGCCCGTGTGGGCGGGGTGAGGCCGGGGCACGCTTTCGGCGCCCATGTCCACACCGCTCCCTGCGAAGCGGATCCCGCGGCGGCGGGGCCGCACTACCAGCACCGGGCAGCGCCGGGCGCCCATCCCGCGAACGAACTGTGGCTGGACTTCACCGCCGACAGCGCGGGGGAGGGCGGCGCCGAGACCCGGCACGCCTGGGGGCTGCGGCGTGGTGGGGCGCAGTCGGTCGTCCTGCACGCCGAGCAGGGCGGCGCGGGAGTCCGGGTGGCCTGCTTCACGGTCCCGTTCGGGGGGTGACGGCGAGGATCGTCTCACGCCGGGCGGACGGTCACGGACCGTCCGTGAGGTTCCGCTCGTCGACGGCCAGCAGCCGCGTACCCGTGTGATCCGTGCCGGTCCGGTCAAGTCGGAGCTCGGCCGAACGGCCTTTCAGTGTCAGGGTCATCAGCTGGTTCCCGAACCAGGGGCCGCCGCTCCTGTCCCACCTCACCGCAGGCCGCCCGGCCCTGCCGTGCCGGGCCATGGCCCGGCCGAGAAGCCGCCCCGCGCGGCTCCACCCGAAGCGGAAACCGGCCCGCACCGAGGCGTGGATGGCGTTGTGCACGGGGGAGCAGGTCAGCTGGAACACGCGGGCGGAGGGCGCCGGGGCCGACCACCGGGGTTCCGCCACATAGGCGTGGTGCACGTCCCCGGACAGTACACAGACCGTCGAAGGCGCCAGCGGCCCGCTGCCCACGTCCCTGATCAGGGAGGTGAGTTCCTCGAACGAGGAGGGGAAGGCCGCCCAGTGCTCCAGGTCAGCCCGTCTTCGCAGGTTCTCCCCGACGCGTGCCCAGCGCGTACCCCGCTCCCCGCGGCACAGTGCCGCGTTCCAGCTCTCCACGTCGTGGATGGCCGGGGGCAGCAGCCAGGGCAGCGAGGCCCCGACGAGCAGATGGTCGTACGAGCCCGGTGCCTGAAGTGCCTGGTCGTGCAGCCAGCGCGCCTCCTTGTCGTCGAGCATCGCCCGGTGCCGCTCGTCGAGGACGCGGGCGGCGCGGGTATCGACCATCAGCAGCCGGGTCCTGCCGAAGTCGCGCCGGTAGCTCCAGCGGACCGAGGCGGGGTCGGCGTCGGCGCGGGCCGCGAACGCCCGGAGGGCCGCCGTGCCGTCCGGGGCGTCCCGTACGGCCGCGTAGATCGGGTCGCCGTCCAGTTCGGCAGGGGAGAGGTTGCCCAGGTGCTGGTGAACCCAGTACGACATCAGACCGCTGAGGATGCGCTCCCGCCACCAGGGCGTCGCCCGCATCTCGGCGACCCAGGAGGCGCTGGTGTTCCAGTCGTCGACGATGTCGTGGTCGTCGAAGATCATGCAGCTGGGGACTGTGGAGAGCAGCCACCGCACCTCCGGGTCCAGCCAGGACTCCTCGTAGAGCCGGGTGTACTCCTCGTAGTCCGCCACCTGGGTCCCGGGCGGCTCGCCGAGATCGCGCCGGGTCGCGAGCCACCGCTGGGTCTCCTGCGAGGTGGCGTCCGCGTACACCTGGTCGCCCAGCAGTACCAGCAGGTCGGGGCGCTCGCCCTCGGGCTCTTCCGCCATCCGCGCGGCCAGGGTGTTCAGGGCGTCCGGTCCGATCGGGTCGCGCTTGCGGGCCGGTGGCGCGGACCACCGGCAGGAGCCGAAGGAGACCCGTACCGACTCGGCGGGGACGGCCGGCGTGCGGATCACGCTCGGCGGGTACGGGGAGCCGGCAGGCGGCCAGACCCGGCGGCCGTCGAGCAGGACCTCGTACTCCGTCGACGAGCCGGGGGACAGGCCGGAGACCGTGATGAGGGCGTAGTGGTGGCCCTCGATCCGGAACGTGCGGGCGGAGCCGCCCGCGCCCTTCGACGAGACGGCCGACGGGCTGTCCGGAGCGTCGGTGCGCTCGGCATTCTCGGGACCCTCGGCATCCTCGGCATTCTCGGGACCCTCGGCGTGGCGGGCGCCGTTCGCCCCTCGGGGGCCCTCGGCACCCTGAGGGCCTTCGACACACAGGGCACCCTCGGCATCATGGGCACGGCCCGTGTCGTCGGCTCCGTCGGCGCCCGCGTCGGCGGCGCCGACACGTGCTCGGGCGTCCCCGGCGGTCGGCCCGACGGCTTCACCGGGGCGGTCACCGGAGGATGCGCCGAGGCACCGTACCTCGGCCGTGCACGGACGGTCCGCCTCGATCCAGACGGTCGCGTGCCCACCGGTCTCCCAGTCCACGTACCGCAGTAGCGGTCCCAGGCGCAGCCCCGCTGCCATGTGCCCTCCTCCGTCGGCCCACCCGTACGGTACGGAACGACAGGGGCAGGCGGCTCGGTTCCATGCCGGAGCGGTCCGTCCGGCCGGGTCCCCGCTGTGGGCCGGTCGCGTGGCCGGGTCTTTCCCGCCGGTCGCCCTCGGTGGCCTCAGGTGGCCTCAGGTGGCCTCAGGGGTGGGGGCGTCGACGGGATCGCCCCCTGAAGGGCCGGGCCCGCGCCATGGTTGCGGCGCCGGATTGCACGGGACGGGTGCCGGGTAACGCAGTGGCGACATGGGCACGGCACTTCAAGGGTCTACTGCGCCGGTAATTCGTCCCGAAAGTCTTAGGGTTGGCGCGTGCTGCTGCCGGTCAATGTGACGTTCGGGATCGTCCTCGCCGTGCTCCTGGCCACCGCCGCCTGCGTCGCGGCCGTCGCCCACCTCGGTCCCGGCCGGGCCCGCGAGATGGTGGTCGCGGGCCTGCGCGCCGCGGTCCAGCTGGGCGCGGTCTCGCTCGTCATCGGCTGGGCGGTCCGCTCCGTCCCGCTGCTGTTCGCCTTCCTTCTGGTGATGTACGCCGTCGCCGTACGCACCGCGGGCCGGCGCGTCACCCCGAACGGCACCTGGTGGCTCACGGCCCTGCCGATCGGCGCGGGCGTCGTCCCGGTCGTCGCCGTCCTGCTGCTCACCGGCCTCGTCCCGGTGAAGGGCATCGCGCTCATCCCGGTGACCGGCATCCTCATCGGCGGCGGGCTGACCGCGACGGTGCTCGCCGGACGGCGCGCACTCGACGAACTCGCCACCCGGCACGGGGAGGTCGAGGCCGGAATGGCGATCGGGTTGTCCGATCGCGACGCCCGGCTCGAGGTGGCCAGGGACGCGGCCGCCGACGCGCTGCTGCCGGGACTGGACCAGACCAGGACGGTGGGGCTCGTCACACTCCCGGGCGCGTTCGTCGGGATGCTGCTCGGCGGGGCGTCACCGCTCCAGGCGGGTGCGGTGCAGCTGTTCGTCCTCGTCGCGCTGATGGCGGTGCAGGCGGTCGCCGTCGCGGTGGTGCTGGAGCTGGTGTCGCGGGGACGCCTGCACCGGGATCCCGCGGTCCCGTCGCCGAGGGGCGCCCGGCCGGGGACGTGAGGGCTGGGGCGTGTCGGCCGGGGGCGGCCTTCTGGGGACATCGGCTCGCGGTCGGCGTCCCGTACGCTGGAGGGAGCGGAAGGGGAGTAGCCCTTCGCCGGAACGTCGACATACTGCCGGGCTCGCCCGGCCGGCGCCCGGAGGCGGCCGCGCAGCGGTTCGCCGGCGAGACCTTCGGCCAGCAGTGACCATGACCTTCCATGGCCCCTGCCGAGCCGAAGCGACCCCTTGGAACGCTTTCTCTCAGGTCTCTCGGCACGGCAGGGCCCGACCGATCGGGGAATCTCCTCCGTGTTCAGTATCACGATCATGACGATCACCTTCGGCGTCGTCTTCCTCGCCGAACTCCCCGACAAGACGGCCATGGCCGGACTGGTGCTCGGCACCCGCTACCGCGCCTCGTACGTCTTCGTCGGAGTCGCCGCGGCCTTCGCCGTGCACGTCGCGCTGGCGATCGCGGCGGGCAGTGTGCTGACCCTGCTGCCGCAGCGGCTGGTGCAGGCGGTCGTCGGCGCGCTGTTCCTCGCCGGTGCGGCGATCTTGCTGCTGAAGAAGCCCGACGGCGACGACGAGAGCATCAAAGCCCCATCCGACCAGTCCTTCTGGAAGGTCTCCGGTGCGGGCTTCATGCTGATCCTGATCGCGGAGTTCGGCGATCTGACCCAGATCATGACCGCGAACCTCGCGGCCCGCTACGACGATCCGCTCTCCGTCGGCGTCGGTGCGGTACTGGCGCTGTGGACGGTCGCCGGACTGGGGATCGTCGGCGGGCGGACGCTGCTCACGTACCTGCCGCTGAGGCTGATCACGAGAATCGCGGCGGGGCTGATGCTGGTGCTCGCCGGGCTGAGCCTGTACGAGGCGGTCACCGGCTGAGCCCGCACGGGCCCGTCGGCCGAGGGACGGTGCGAGGCGGTGCGGTCCGGGCCCGGACCGGCGCGGCGCGGCGGTGCGGCGGTACGGCGCCGGTACCCGTGGTCCGGGGCGTGCGGGCGGCGCGCCCGCGGGCGCCCCGTTGCCCGCTTCCCCCTCTCCGGCTTTCTCGGTCTCCGCTGTCCCGAGCTCCCTCCTGGGAGTTCGCCCGGACGTCCGGCGTCGGCGGCGTTTCCGTCGGGAGGGTCCGGGTCCGGGTCCGGGTCCGGACTGGCGCGGAAGCGATTTGATTTGTATAGTGAAGGAACAAAGTGGCTTCCGCCCGTACACCCTGACCGGCGGGCGGAAGCCGCTCTGCTTCCAGGGCCCCGGTCGGCCGCCGGTGGTCCCGCTCTCCGGGGCGGATTCCCGGGGGCGACTCGGGCAAGGCGCTCCAGGTCGTCCAGGGGCGCCGGGTGCGACCACGGCCGTGCCGCTCACGGGCCGGCCGGCCGGCCGGTGGAGGAGGACCGCACCGAGAGCTCCGGGGCCCCCTGCCCCCTGCCCCTGCCCGCAGCGGCAGTCAGCGGGTCCGCCGGATCCGCCGCCGATGCCGTCCAGCTCACCGGATCCCGGGCGGACGTGCCCCGTCAGCGCGGCTTCCCTCCCTCACACCGCCCGCGGCTATGCGGCCCTGTCCGGCGCCCGGACGCCAGTCCTCCGCTCGGCGGGCCATAACCGCGCGAAACGCCCACGATGGGAGGAGCGGACGTGTGTGCTGCGGACGGGAGGGCTACGGCATGGCGCGGGAAGCGAGCACGCCGGCACCCGGCCCCGGAACGGCACCGCGGCCCGGGGAGAGCCGGAGCCGCCGGGGTGTTCTCGTGGCGATCGGCGCGCTGCTGCTGGGCCTGCTGCTCGCCGCGCTCGACCAGACCATCGTGGCCACCGCACTGCCGACGATCGTCAGCGAGTTCGGCGGCCTGGAGCACCTCTCCTGGGTGGTCACCGCGTACATCCTCGCCTCCACCGCGGCGACCCCGCTCTGGGGCAAGCTCGGTGACCAGTACGGCCGCAAGAAGCTCTTCCAGACCGCGATCGTCATCTTCCTGATCGGCTCCGCGCTGTGCGGCATCGCGCAGAGCATGCCGCAGCTGATCGCCTACCGGGCCGTCCAGGGGCTCGGCGGCGGCGGCCTGATCGTGCTGTCGATGGCGATCGTCGGCGACATCGTCTCCCCACGTGAACGAGGCCGCTACCAGGGCTTGTTCGGCGCGGTCTTCGGGGCGAGCAGTGTGCTCGGGCCGCTGCTCGGAGGCCTGTTCACCCAGCATCTCAGCTGGCGCTGGGTGTTCTACATCAATCTGCCCATCGGTGTGGTCGCGCTCTTCGTGATCGCCGCCGTACTGCACATCCCGGTCCGGCAGGGCCGGCGCACCATCGACTACCCGGGCACGGTTCTGATCGCCGCCGTCGCCACCTGCCTGGTCCTCGCCGCCTCACTCGGCGGTACCACCTGGGCGTGGGGCTCGCCGCAGATCATCGGCCTGCTGGTGCTCGGGGCCCTGTCCCTGGCCGCCTTCGTCCGCACCGAGCGCCGAGCGGCCGAGCCCGTGCTGCCGCTGAAGCTCTTCCGGAACCGCACCTTCGCCCTCGTCGCCGTGATCAGCTTCATCGTCGGGTTCGCGATGTTCGGCGCGCTGACCTATCTGCCGATGTTCCTCCAGGTCGTCCAGGGCGTCACCCCCACCATCTCCGGTGTCCACATGCTCCCGATGGTGATCGGACTGCTGATCACCTCCACCCTGTCCGGCCAGATCGCCAGCCGGACGGGCCACTGGAAGGTCTTCCCCGTGGCCGGCACGGCCGTGACCGCCGTCGGGCTCCTGCTGCTCCACCAACTGGAGCCGGGCACCCCGACCTGGGAGGTGGGGGCCTACTTCTTCGTCTTCGGCTCCGGGCTCGGCCTGGTCATGCAGGTGCTGGTGCTCGCGGTACAGAACGCGGTCGGCTACGAGGACCTCGGCGTCGCCACGTCCGGCGCCACCTTCTTCCGCTCCATCGGCGCCTCGTTCGGCGTGGCGCTCTTCGGGACCCTCTTCACGGGACGGCTCCGCGGACTGCTCGGCGAAGCGCTCGCCGGGCGGACACTGCCGCCCGGAGCGAGCCCCGAGCGGCTCGCCGACGACTCACACGCGATCGCCCTGCTGCCCCCGGGGCTGCGCCAGGCGGTGGTCCAGGCGTTCTCGACCTCCATCACGGACGTCTTCCTCTACGCGGCCCCGGTCGTCGCCGTCGGCTTCGTCCTCGCACTCTTCCTGCGGGAGGACCCCCTGCGCGGCTCCGTCACCGCGCCCGAGACCAGCCAGACCATCGCCCCCAACCCGGTCCAGCGCTCCTCGTACGACGAGTGCGCCCGGGCACTGTCCCTCCTCGGCTCCCGCGAGGGACGCAAGGCGGTCTACGCCAAGATCACCACAAGGGCCGGGCTCGACCTCAGCCCGGCGGCGAGCTGGCTGCTGCTGCGCATCAAGCGCCACGGGCTGGTGGAACCGGCCCGGCTCGCCGAGTCGACCCATGTGCCGGTCAGGGCCGTCACCGACGCGTCACGCGAGGTGGAGGAACGCGGGCTGGCCCGGCGGGAGGGCCTGTCGCTGATGCTCACCGACGCGGGCGTGGACGCGACGGCGAAGCTGTCCGCGGCGCGCGAGGAGTCGCTGGGAGAGCTGCTGGGCGACTGGTGGGGGCCCGACCGGCCCACCGACCTCGTCCAGCTGGTGAAGGAGCTGACCGCCGAGCTGTCCGGCTCCGACGACGAGCGCCCCGACGGCGGTGAACCGCACCGGGACCACCAGGCCTGGCGCTTCCCGTCGCACTGAGGGAAACCCGGCCGGCCGTGTCGCGGTGTCGCCCTGTCTCTGCGTCTCCGGGTAGCCGGGTAGCCGGGTAGCCGTGTCGCCGGGCCGCCGTGTTCAGCGGAGGGCAACCCACGGCGCCTGGTCCGCTCGATGCCGATGCCGATGCCGATGCCGATGGCCGCACGGGTCGACACACCACCGGGCGTCCGCAGGGGGGCCGGCACCGGTCTGCGGCGGGGCGCGGACGGTCCGGGAGCGACGTCCGGTACGGCCCGCTCCGGTGCGCGGTCGTGCGCCCCGCGGCACCATGATCGACGATATCGGGCCCCGCGTCCGTATGAGTACCCGTGAGCTGTGCAAGACAGGCCCCGGTGACCGCCGCAGGACACGCCGAATCCCGTCCGGGACCGGCGGGTACGTGTCCCACGCCGCCCTCGTGCCGTCGGCCGTCCGGCGTCGGCCGTCTGCGCCGTGCGGCCCGCGGGCGTTCCACACCGGCGCCCCGACCGGCGGCACACTGTCACCGCACAGCACCAGTCCCCCCGCAGAGAAGGAACCCGATCGATGCCCTCCGTCTCCTCCGTCTCCTCCGTCTCCTCCAGTGCCAACGCCACCCTCGATGGCCTCGAAGCGGAGATCCGCCGCCGCAACCCCGGTGAACCCGAGTTCCACCAGGCCGTACACGAAGTGCTGGAGACTCTGGGACCCGTACTGGACGGCCGACCGGAACTCCGCGAGGCCAAGATGGTCGAGCGCATGGCGGAGCCGGAGCGGCAGCTCATCTTCCGGGTGCCGTGGCAGGACGACCGCGGCGAGATCCAGGTCAACCGCGGTTTCCGGGTGGAGTTCAACAGCGCCCTCGGCCCCTACAAGGGCGGTCTGCGCTTCCACCCGTCCGTCAACCTGGGCATCGTGAAGTTCCTCGCCTTCGAGCAGATCTTCAAGAACGCCCTCACCGGCCTGGGCATCGGGGCCGGCAAGGGCGGCAGCGACTTCGACCCGCGCGGCCGCTCCGATGCCGAGGTGATGCGCTTCTGCCAGTCGTTCATGACCGAACTGCACCGGCACCTCGGTGAGCACACCGACGTTCCCGCCGGTGACATCGGTGTCGGCGGCCGGGAGATCGGCTTCCTCTTCGGCCAGTACCGGCGCATCACCAACCGCTGGGAGGCGGGCGTGCTGACGGGCAAGGGCACCTCCTGGGGCGGCTCGCACGTGCGCCCCGAAGCGACCGGCTACGGCAACGTGCTCTTCACCGCCGAGATGCTGAAGGTGCGCGGTGAGCAGCTCGCGGGCCAGCAGGTCAGCGTCTCCGGGTCGGGCAACGTGGCCCTCTACACCGTCGAGAAGGCACAGGAGCTGGGGGCGCATGTGCGCACCGTCTCCGACTCTGCCGGGTACGTCGTCGACGACAAGGGCATCGACCTGCCCCTGCTCAAGCAGGTCAAGGAGGCCGAGCGCGGCCGGGTGAGCGACTACGCGAGCCGCCGCGGCGCATCCGCGCGGTACGTGCCAGGCGGCAGTGTCTGGGAGGTGCCCACCGATGTGGCCCTTCCGTCGGCGACCCAGAACGAACTGACCGCCGACGACGCAGCGGCCCTCGTGCGCAGCGGTGTCAAGGCCGTCTCCGAGGGCGCGAACATGCCCACCACCCCCGCGGCGGTGCGCATCCTCCGCGACGCCGGTGTCGCCTTCGGTCCGGGCAAGGCCGCCAACGCGGGCGGCGTGGCCACCAGCGCGCTCGAGATGCGGCAGAACGCGGGCCGCGACCTCTGGCCCGCGGCCCGCGTCGAGGAGGAACTGGCCCGGGTCATGCGGAGCATCCACGACACGGCGTACGAGACGGCGGCCCGCTTCGGCAGGCCCGGCGACTATGTGGCGGGGGCCAACATCGCCGGCTTCGAGCGCGTGGCGGACGCCATGCTCGCCCAGGGGCTGATCTGACGCGTTCCGGTCCCCGCCGGTGAGCGGGGTGGCGCAGTGGGCCCGTGTCCGGTGCCTGCGCCTATCCCGAACGGTCCCGAACGGTCCCGAACGGTCCCGGCCGCCCCGGCTGTCCGGGCGCTCGGCCTGTCCCGGTGTCTGAGCCGTCCGGGGCCCGGCCCGTCCGGAGACAGGGGTCTCCTCCGGAGCGGGCTGCGACGGTGCGACAGCGCAAACCGGACGCATGGATGACGGGGCAACCGGTCCCCGCCGGCGGTTGTGGACCGTGCCCCGGCGGCCAGCGGGTCCCGCGGAGGACGGCCGTCCCGGGACGGCCGTCAGGACCGTCCCGGGCGGGTCGCGGAAGGCTCTCTGACGTCAGCCCTTCTTCGGTGATGCCTGCTGGACCACCTCGAAGGACCACAGCGTGGAACCCGTCGCCGCGGGCTTCGGGCGTTCTCCTTCGCCGCTCCCGCCGCTCCCGCCGCTCCCGCCGCTCCCGCCGCTCCCGCCGCCCTCGCCCCGGTGGGCGGCCTGCATCGGGCCGGACATCCAGTTCTGGAAGTCCTCCTCGCTGCGCCAGCGGGTGTAGACGAGGTAGTTGTCGGTGCCCTCCAGCGGGCGGAGCAGTTCGAACCACTCGAAGCCGTCCGAGGACTCCACTGCCCCCGCGCGCGCGGCGAACCGCTGCTCCAGGGCCTCCCGCTGCTCGGTGGGGACGGTCAGCACATTGATCTTTACGACGCTGGGCACATGACACCTCTCGGGAAACGGAGGCCGGGCACAGCACCCGGCCTTGACCACGTACGAGCAGTCTCCTACGTCCGCCGGTCAAAGCGTCGTGAGGTCTGCTCGCAGACGTCCGCCCGTGGCGCATCGCAGCCGGTGCGCATCACTCGTCCGCGAGGTCCGTCCTCGCGTTCGGCGGGTCCGTCGTCGACCGTTCTCGGGGGACGAGCAATGCTGCTGACGGCGGCCGTTCGCGCGCTGTTGTTCCTGACCCCGGCGGTAGCCGGTCGCCACCGCCGAGGACGGTGTCCGGCGCGGGGCCCCGGGCCGGGGTGGCCGGGGCCGCCGCCCCGTACGGATCTCCCGTACGGACGGCAGTCCACGGGTGCGACGCGGGCCGGTTCAGCCCGTGACACGAGCGAGGAGAAGGCCGTCGTAGCCCCGCGCTCCGACGGTCTGGACGGCGGTGGCCGTGAGCCGTGGATGGGTCGAGACGAGCTCGAACATCCGGCGGGTTCCGACGACGGCGGGGTCCTCGCTGGTCGCGTCGAGGACCGATCCGTCGCGTACGACGTTGTCGACGACGATGAGGCTGCCCGGGCGGGACAGCTTCAGTGCCCACTCCACATAGTGCGGGTTGTTGGCCTTGTCGGCGTCGATGAAGGAGAAGTCGAACGGGGCGGCGGCCTCGGATTCCAGCGCGGCGAGGCTGTCGAGTGCGGGGCCGACCCGTACCTCGACGTTCTCGTCGAGCCCGGCGCGGGCGAGGTTGGCACGGGCCACGTCCGCGTGCTCGGGGCTGTACTCGAGGGAGACGAGCCGTCCGCCGGCAGGCAAGGCCCGGCCGAGCCAGATGGTGCTGTAGCCCCCGAGCGTGCCGATTTCGAGGATCCTCGTCGCGCCCTGGGTGAGGGCCAGCAGGTGCAGCAGCTTGCCCTGGTTGGGTGCGACGGCGATCTGCGGCATGCCGGCCGCGTCGCTGTCCGCTACGGCGGCCTTCAGCGCTTCGTCCTCGGCAATGAGCAGGTCGGTGAAGTAGGCGTCCACGGCGTTCCATTGCTGTTCAGACATACGGGGAACGTACCCCACCTCCGGACTCCCGGCCGCCCGCGGATCCCGTCCCGGCCTCCGGCTCCCCACCGTCCCGCGTCGCGTCGTCCTGCCCTGCGTCGCGCCATCCCCTCCGCCATCCCCCCGCCGCCCACTGCCGTTCCCGATCTGCCCTTCACCGTCCCGCGCTGCCTCGCGTCGATGCCGGGGCGGTACGGGAGGGATCGGCTGCCCCCCGGGGAGGCGGCAGGGCGACGCTCGTCCGGCCCGTCTCAGGGACGGTCCTTCCGCCCGGCCGAACACCCGGTGCCGCCGGTACCGCCGCCTCCACCGGATCGGCGGCGACGCCCACGACAACGCCCGGGCGGAGTCCACGATCACCCCGTGGAAAACGCCCAACTGCACGAGTCTTGACACGTGTTCATATCCCCTGTGGACCATGGGGCCTGCGAGTCGCCGGTCTGCTCGGGTCGCGTGAGCACCTGAGGAAGCGAAGGGAGTCCATGGTGTCGAGGGGCCGATTCGTCCGTGTCCTGCGGCGTTTCAGAACGACGGGGGTGATGCTGCTGGCCCTGCTCATCGGGGTCTGCGTATCCTCCTCGCCCGCGTACGCCCGTCCGAGCGACGGGCTGCTGGTCGATCTCCAGGGCACGCACGGCTATTTCACCGTGCTCAGAGGAGACGACGGCCGGCCCGTTCCCATGCCCCGGTCCGGCTGGCGGGCCAGGGAGGGCAGGGATGGCCGGATGGTCGTCTATCCGCAGGAGGGGTGGACGTTTGCGGAGGGTGGCGATGGCCGGGTCGTCGTCTATCCCCGGTCGGGCTGGCGCCTGAGGGAGGGCAGGGACGGGCGGATCGTCGCCTATCCGCAGGAGGGGTGGACGTTTGCGGAGGGTGGCGATGGCCGGGTCGTCGTCTATCCCCGGTCGGGCTGGCGCCTGAGGGAGGGCAGGGACGAGCGGATCGTCGCCTATCCGCAGGAGGGGTGGACGTATGCGCAGGGTGGCGATGGCCGGGCCGTCGCCTATCCCCGGTCCGGCTGGCGCCTGAAAGAGGGCGGCGATGGCCGAATCGCCGCCTATCCGCAGGAAGGATGGACCTCCACCAGTGGCGACAGGGCCGTCCCCTACCCCTCGACGTCCGGAATACCGCTTTCCCTCCTGTTCTCGAACGCCGGCGACATCGAGCTGGCACTGGCCGTGGAGAGCGGCCTGACTCCCCAGCAGTTCGACGATCTGCTGCTGATGCGCCACTACCAGCAGGACGACTGATCGCTTCCGCGATCCACAGGGCGCCGGCGACGGCGTGCGCGCCGGTCGGCATGTGCGGACCGGCTCCACCGGTCGGCCATCTCCACCCACTCAGCCGCCGTCGCCTTGAGCTGGTCCGGGTCGCTCAGCAGCGTGACGGCCTCGGCCCACACGGCGGCCTCAAGCTCAGCCGCCGGGATCTGCGGATCGTCACACGTCGGCGCGCGGGCGTACGGCCAGGGGCGGTTGTCAGAAGGGCACGCCGGCGCGCTTGGCCAGGAGCGTAGGGCGTGGGTTGCTCCGGCGGTGCAGTGAGGTCAAGACTCCCCTCAGCTCTGTGCCGGTCGGGTGCACGCGGGCCGTCTCGGGCGCGACGTTCCACGCCTCCTCGGCCGAGGCCAGAGCCGGGTCGCGGTCACCCGGGGCGAGATGCGACCTATGACGGCGCGGGCCGCAGGGTGCCGGGGCGCCGGCCCGCCTCCCGCAGGGCCGGCGTCAGGGCGTGCCTGGGAGATCTCCGCCGCGGGAGTCTGCGGGGACCAGGCGGGGGACGAGACGGACATAGGCGACCATCCCGAGGACCTCGACCAGGGTCTGCGCGACCACGACGACCGCGGCGACCGCCAGATCGCCGGGCAGCGCCAGGGCCAGGGGGAGGACGACGAGGGAGTTGCGGGTCGCTCCGGTGAACACGATCGCCCGCCCCGCGGGGGCGTCGAGGCGGAACACGCGGGCTACGGCCAGGCCGGCGAACGCCATGACGACGAGGAACGCCACGTAGAACGGGATGACCGCGGCCACGTCGGGCAGGCTGTCGCCGAGTGTGGGGACCTGGGAGGCGACCACGATCAGCAGGGTGGCGCCCATCAGCGGCACCGTCGTGGTGGTCGCCGCCGCGGAGACCCGCCGTCCGGCCGGCTGGTGGACGGCCCACGCCTGCAGGGCCCAGGCGAGGGCGAGCGGGAAGACGATCAGGATGGCGAACGCCTCGACGAACGGGCCCACCTCGACGATGTCGGCGAGTCCTGAACCCATGAACAGGTACAGGAACCCCGGGAGAAGCAGCATCTGCGCGACGAGCAGGAACGGGGTCGCGGCCAGCAGGCGGCGGCTGGAGCCGCCGGCGAGCCCGGAGAAGACGATGACGTAGTCCACACACGGGCACAGCAGCACCAGCAGCACCCCGAGGCGTACCGCCTGGTCGGAGGGAAGGAATCCGAACATCGCGGCCACCACCAGCGGCACCACCAGGAAGTTCACCACCACCGCTGCGGACAGGAACCGGCCGTCACGCAGCGAGCGCACCAGTGCGCCCACCGGGACCTGGAGGAAGGTGACGAACAGCAGTGCACCGAGCACCGGGTAGATCGCGTGCTCCAGGCCCGGTCCCCAGCCGGGCGCCGTCCAGCCGAGGAGCCCGCCGGCGGCCATCGCCGCCAGGTAGATCGCGACCTGGCGGTGCTCCATCCGGTCGACCAGGCCCTCCGGTCCCCGCTGAGACACTCGAACCGCTCCCTCGTGCGCTGTCGGCCGCCTCGAGGCGGCCGTGTGCTCTCATCCTCACAGGCTCCTCTCAGGCCGCCGTGCCCGGTCCGGCCTGTGAGGACTCCCCCGTGCCCGGTCCGGGCCGCGGATCCCGCCCGGGGAGCGGCCGGGCTGCGGTCCGGGGCGGGCCCCAGGGTGGGCATGCCGAGGTCCGCGGCCGGCGACGCTGTGCGGAGTGGCTCCGTCCGGTGTCGTCGCCGTGTGACGAGGAGGAGGGGGAGCCGGCGGCCACCGTGAGGACGACCAGGCCGGCGGACCTCCTCCGAGTCCCCGCGCCTGGCCGGGACGCGACGGTACGCCCCGGCACGGGGCCGGGGCGTACGCCTGCCGATGCGCGGTTACCGGGGTCCTGGCAGGTGACCTTGACCGGGCTTGTCATGGCCGGGTTTTCCGTGGCCGGGACGGTCGTGGTGCGGTGGCTTGGGCTGCTGCTTCTTGTCGACGATCGTGGTGGTGTGGGTCGCGGTACTGATCGCGGTGGTGCCGCCGCCGGTCACGGTGGCGGTGTTGGTGACCTGCTTCGGCGCGTTCTCATCGATCTTCACAGCGAGGGTGAGGGACGGGTAGTCGGCGCCGGGGGCCAGGATGTCGCTGCGGGTGCAGGACAGGGGGGTCAGCGTGCAGGCCCAGCCGCTGCCGGAGAAGCTGACGGGGGTCAGTCCGTCCGGGAGGACGTCGGTGACCGTGACCGCGGAACCGTCGGTCGGTCCGTCACCCGTGTTGGTGACGGTGAGTGCGTAGGTGCCCTGGCGGCCGCGGACGAACTTCTCCCCGGTGGTGAGCTTGGTCAGCTTCAGCGCCGGCGTCGTCGGTTCGGGCACCACCCCGATCGCCACCCCGACCGGGTCGGTGCCCACGGGGATGGTGTCGACGACGGTGTTGTCGGAGGTCTGGATCACCGACACCGAGTTGTTGACCAGGTTGGCGACGTAGACGAACGCGCCGTCGGGAGTGACCGCCACCCCCTGCGGGTTGGTGCCGACGGGGATGGTGTCGATGACGGTGTTGTCGGAGGTCTGGATCACCGACACCGAGTCGCCGACGGCGTTGGTGACGTAGACGAACGCGCCGTCGGGGGTGACCGCCACCTCGAGCGGGCCGTCGCCGGCGGGGATGGTGTCGATGACGGTGTTGTCGGAGGTCTGGATCACCGACACCGAGTCAGCGACGATGCCGGCGACGTAGACGAACGCGCCGTCGGGAGTGACCGCCACCCCGAGCGGGCCGTCGCCGACGGGGATGGTGTCGATGACGGTGTTGTCGGAGGTCTGGATCACCGACACCGAGTTGCCGGAGACGTTGGTGACATAGAGCAGCGCGCCGTCGGGGGTGATCGCCACCCCTCGCGGGGTGTCGCCGACGGGGATGGTGTCGATGACGGTGTTGTCGGAGGTCTGGATCACCGAGACCGAGTCGCCGAGGCTGTTGGTGACGTAGACGAATGCGCCGTCGGGGGTGATCGCCACCGCTACCGGGCCGTCGCCGGCGGGGATGGTGTCGATGACGGTGTTGTCGGAGGTCTGGATCACCGAGACCGAGTCGCCGAGGCTGTTGGTGACGTAGACGAATGCGCCGTCGGGGGTGATCGCCACCGCTACCGGGGCGTCACCGACGGGGATGGTGTCGATGACGGTGTTGTCGGAGGTCTGGATCACCGAGACCGAGTCATCGAGGATGTTGGTGACGAAGGCGTAGGTGCCCGGTGGGACGGCGAGGGCGGGTTGCGAGACCGCCACAGGCAGTGCCAGCCCGGCCACCAGCACCAAACCCGCTACCAATACGCGCAGCAAACCGCCCCGCCGCACACGGCACCCTCCACGGCCAGACGAAACCGTCGGCGGCAGGTCCTTCCCCCTCCCCGCCGCCATGACATCTTCATGAACAGCCACAGAAACCTCCCGATCGATCGTCACCTTCGTGGAAACGTGCAAATCCTGACATCATGAGATATTTAGCATGGCCGGGGCGTGTGCACACTTCACCGCTCCTGGGGCCGCCGCCGTCGCAGGCCGTACCGCCACCCCAGCGCCCCGATACGGCGACCGCGCTGCCCGTCGTCACGCCGGGCGGAGCAGCGGCACTTGAGGACTCCATGAACACGGGCGCGAGAGTGCGAACACGGACATGAGAGCCCGGGCGCGGGGATGGCGCGGGGCCGCGCACCTACCTCGGGCGGCGTCTGCCGCGCCTCAGGGGAGCAGTTCCGCGGCCGGACGTACGGGGCGGCACCGGGCCCGGCTGGAGTGGCGCGCCGGCTCACATCCGCACGGGCCCTGATTCGGTGGCGCCGCCGCCCGCTTCCCTTCTCGTGGCCGGGAAACGGGGCGCCCGGCCCCGGGCCCGGTATGGTCTGTGCGCCCTGCTGGGGGATGGCCCGGGGTGTCGCCGCCGGATCTTGGGGCACCGCTCGACCGCCGGAAGTCCCGCCGCAAGTCCCGCCGGCACCGCCGGTCGGCACTCGGCCCTGTTGCTCCGGTCCATGGCCCGCCTGACCTGCCCTGTACCGGGCCGCGTTCGAAGAGCCCGCCGCGCGGGGCAGCGCCGCGCACCAGACAGCAGGACCGTGTTGGTGCTGAGGTACCGCCCCTTGCTGCCCGGCGGGCGGTTCGGCGGGTGCGCGAACGCGAAGTCGAGGAGCTGCCGAGGGGTGAACGTCTGCTCGGGTTCGGCCAAGGGGGACTTCTGTCAATCCTCGCCCATCGGAGTGGTTGAGCAGACCGCTGCGCATGTCGGCGCGTTGGCGCAGGGCGATCCGGTTGCCCGCAGCTACGCCCGGTGCGTACGCGCCGACCGGGCCGTCCAGCCCGACCCGGCCATCGCCCCGGCTGCTCCCGCGTCCCCGGTGCGCGCGTCCCCCGGCTAACCGCCGATGCCGACCCGGAGTTCCTTGATCCCGTTGAGCCAGGACCCGCGCAGCCTGCGCGGGTCGCCGGCCAGGCGCAGGTCAGGGAAGGTGTCGGCGATGGCGCCGAAGATGAGGTCGATCTCCCTGAGGGCCAGTGACTTGCCGAGGCAGAAATGCGGGCCTCCGCCGCCGAAGCCGAGGTGCGGGTTGGGGTCGCGGGTGATGTCGAAGACCTCGGGGTTCTCGAAGACCTCGGGGTCGCGGTTGGCGGAGGAGTAGAAGAGCCCCACCCGGTCGCCCTTCCTGATCTCCCGGCCGCCGAGTTCGGTGTCCCGGGTCGCGGTCCGCTGGAAGGAGATCACGGGCGAGGACCACCGGACGATCTCGTCGGCCGCGGTCGCCGGGCGCTCGCGTTTGTAGAGCTCCCACTGGTCGGGGTGGGTGAGGAGGGCGTGCATGCCGTGGCTGATCGCGTTGCGGGTTGTCTCGTTGCCCGCCACCGCCAGCAGCAGGACGAAGAGGCCGAACTCGTCGGAGGAGAGGTTGCCCTCGTCCTCGGCCGCGACGAGCCGGGTGACGATGTCCCCGGCCGGGCACTCCTTGCGCGCGGCGGCCAGGTTCATGGAGTAGCCGATGATTTCCGCCGCTGCCTCGGCGCCGATCTCCTCGGTGATCGCGTACTCCGGGTCGTCGTACGCCACCATCTTGTTCGACCAGTCGAAGATCCGGGCCCGGTCCTCCTGCGGTACGCCGATGAGTTCGGCGATGGCCTGGAGCGGGAGTTCCACGGCGATCCGGGTGACGAAGTCGAAGCCGCCGTCCGCGTCGCCGCTCGCGCTCGCCTCCTCGACGATCCGCCGGGCGCGCTCGCGCAGTGCCGACTCCAGGCTGCGGATGGCGCGCGGGGTGAAGCCGCGCTGCACTATCTGGCGGACCCGGGTGTGCTCGGGCGGGTCCATGTTGAGCATGATCAGCCGCTGGGCCTCGATCTGGTCCCGGCTGATGTGCCCGTTGAAGCGGATGATCGCGGTGTTCTCGCGGGAGGAGTACAGCTCGGGGTGCGTGGAGACGTACTTGACGTCGGCGTGGCGGGTGACCGCCCAGTAGCCGTCGTCGTCGAAGCCGGTGGCGCCGCGTGGCTGCGGGCACCACGAGACGGGGGCCGTCCGCCGCAGCCGGGCGAACTCGGGGTGGGGGACCCGGCTCTCCAGCAGGTCGGGGTCGGTGGCGTCGAACCCTTCGGGGAGATGGGGGCAGGACATCGGCAACTCCAGGTCTCGCGGCTGGACAGCTGTGCGGCGGCTGCGCGATTCTGACGTCCCATCAGAATCCCTCGCAAGGTAGTGACGGGTTCTCCAACTGGCAAGACGCGTGGCGGGAACTGTTGCCTGCAGAAGACTTGCATACCTGGGGTAACCCTCATAAGACTGCTAGAGAACTAGAACGCGTACTAGTTCTGCTTGCGGTTCTCGGGTGCGGCGCGCCGGGACGCCCCGCACCGGTGCTGAGGAGAGGACGAGCTCATGGCCGCGGAACCCGTCATCGTCGAAGCCGTACGCACACCCATAGGCAAGCGCGGTGGCGCGCTCGCCCATCTGCACCCCGCCTATCTGCTGGGCGAGACCTATCGCGAACTGCTGGGCCGCACCGGCATCCACGCCGACTGCGTCGAGCAGATCGTCGGCGGCACCGTCACCCATGCCGGCGAGCAGTCCATGAACCCCGCGCGCAACGCCTGGCTCGCCATGGGGCTGCCGTGCGAGACCGCCGCGACGACCGTCGACTGCCAGTGCGGCTCCTCGCAGCAGGCCGCGCACATGACCGCCAATATGATCGCCGCCGGCGTCATCGACGTCGGCATCAGCTGCGGTGTCGAGGCCATGTCGCGGGTGCCGCTGGGCAGCGGCTCCAAGCACGGCCCGGGCAAGCCGTGGCCGGACGAGTGGAACGTCGACCTGCCGAACCAGTTCCAGGCCGCCGAGCGCATCGCGCGCCACCGCGGACTCGGCCGCGAGGACGTCGACTCGCTCGGCCTGATCTCCCAGGAGCGGGCGGCGGTGGCCTGGGCCGAGGAGCGCTTCAAGCGCGAGACGTTCGCCGTGCAGGTGCCCACGACCGAGGAGGAGCAGTACGCGGGGCAGGGCATGTGGCGGCTCGTCGACCGCGACGAGGGGCTGCGGGACACCTCGATGGAGGCGCTCGGCGGGCTGAAGCCGGTCATGCCGACCGCGGTCCACACCGCCGGGAACTGCGCGCAGATCTCCGACGGCGCGGCGGCGGTCATGTGGGCGTCCAAGCGCATGGCGCGGGCGCTGAAGCTGAAGCCGCGCGCCCGGATCGTGGCGCAGGCCCTCGTCGGGGCGGACCCGCACTTCCATCTCGACGGGCCGATCGACGCGACCCGGGCGGTGCTGGGGAAGGCCGGGATGTCGCTCAAGGACATCGACCTCGTGGAGGTCAACGAGGCGTTCGCGTCCGTCGTGCTGAGCTGGGCGCAGGTCTTCGACCAGGACCTCGCGAAGGTCAACGTCAACGGCGGGGCCATCGCCCTGGGGCACCCCGTGGGCGCGACGGGCGCGCGGCTGATCACCACCGTGCTGCACGAACTGGAGCGGACGGACAAGGAGTTCGCACTGGTGACGATGTGTGCGGGCGGGGCGCTGGCGACGGGGACGATTTTGCAGAGGCTCTGAGCGGTCTCCGGCGCCCGGTCTCCGGCCGGCGCCAGGGGGTCCGGCCGGCGGTCCTGAGCGGTGTCGCGCGGTGTCGGGCGGTCCTGGGCCGTGCCGGGCGGTTCTGGGCGGTGCCGGGCGGCCCGGTCCGCGGCAGCCCCTCGCCCGCCGCCGGGGCGGCTCAGTACCAGTGGTTGGCCTGCCAGAAGCTCCAGGCGCCGCACGGGCTGCCGTAGCGCTCCTTCATGTAGTCCAGGCCCCACTTGATCTGGGTCTGGGGGTTGGTCTTCCAGTCGGCGCCGGCCGAGGCCATCTTGCCGCCGGGCAGGGCCTGGACCAGTCCGTAGGCGCCGGAGGAGGCGTTGGTGGCCGAGGGGTTCCAGTTCGACTCCCTCGAGACGATGTTGTCGAAGCACTGGAACTGGGCGGCGGGCATCATCTGCTTCGCGACCTCCTGCGGCGTCGCGGCCGAGGCCGTGGACGCCGTACCCATGACCGCGGCGGCCGTACCCAGAAGCACGGCGGTACCGGCGGCGAGGGACTTGCTGCGGGCGGAGGCGCGGGTGATCAGTGAGCGGGACACGGGCTTACCTCACGTTCGGGGACTCCGGGTCGCGCGGGCGGGCCGAGCCGTGCTCGTGTGCCGGGCTCCAGGCCCTGCTGCGCCGTGCGACGCGAACAGTTGTAGCGACTGCCGAGGACCCCGCGCCGTGACCGGGCTCACGCCGCGGATACGACGGGAAGGGTGTATTGCCAGACTTAAGTCCTCATCCGGACATATGTGGTTTATGTGCAGGTGGGGAGGGGTGATCCGAGAGGCTGCTTCCTCGGGCGACCGCTACGAAGGCCGTTAGTTCCGGGACCAAGGTCCTGTGGGCCGTCTCACCTCTCGACGGGGGTCGCGGCCCCCTCGAAGGCGGCCCGCGCCTCGAAGGCGGCCCGTCTCGTCGCCCTGCGGAGCGCCCGCAGCAGCGTCGGGCCGGCCGCGAGGGTCAGCACGACGGTGACGACCGCACGGCCCAGGTCCCAGCCCAGGGAAGTGGCGAGCACATAGGTGCCGAAGCGGACCAGGTTCTCGGCGACCGGTGCACCCGCCTGGAAGGAGACGCCCGAGGCCAGGCCCGGCACGATCGTCCAGCCGTAGAGGTTCATGACCGTGCCGTACGCGAACGCCGCCGCGCAGCCGTACCCGGCGAGCATCGCCAGCTCTGCGCGGCCCCTGAGGCGCTCGGCACCCGGCAGCAGTCCCGCGCCCATCGTGAACCAGCCCATGGCGAGCATCTGGAACGGCATCCACGGTCCCACCCCGCCCGTGAGCAGCGCGGAGGCGAACATCGTCACCGAGCCGAGGACGAAGCCGAAGCCGGGCCCCAGTACCCGGCCGCTCAGCACCATCAGGAAGAACATCGGCTCCAGCCCCGCCGTGCCCGCGCCGAGCGGCCGCAGTGCGGCACCGGCCGCGGCGAGCACGCCGAGCATGGCGACGGCCTTCGCGTCCATCCCCCCGTCGGCGATGGTGGCGACCACCACGCCGACGAGCAGCGGCAGCAGGGCGGCGAACAGCCAGGGAGCGTCCTGGGCGTGGCCGGCGAGGGTGGCGTCCGGGTCGGCGAGCAGGGGCCAGCAGAAGGCGACGACGCCGATCGCGCTGACGAGGGCGAGCGCGGCGACGGCCCGGGGGCCGAGGCGGACGGGACGGGCCACCGCACCAGGAGGGGCGCGGTGGGCCCGACGGCGGATGGTGGGGCGGTTTCGGCGGTTTCGGCGGTTTCGGCGGTCTTGGCGGTCTTGGCGGTCTTGGTGGTGGTGTTGGTGGTGTTGGTGGTCTGGCACCTCGCGGTGGGCCGGCAGGGCACGGCTGCCATGCGGGTCGGTCGGGTCGGGGCGGTGGCCCGGCCCAGGGCGGCGGTGCGGACCGGTGCGGTCGCCGTGGCCGTACGGGCCGTAAGGGCCGGGCCGGTCGGGCCGGTCGGGCAGGGCATGGGGGCCGGTCCGGTCAGGTCCGCCCTGCGGGTCGCGGCCGCCGGCGTCACCGGCATCGCGGATGTCGCGGCTGCCGGGCCGGCCGCCGGTGTCGGCGGCGCTCACAGGGCGGCCTCCACCTGGGCGACGGTGAGCCACGGCTGAGGGGCGAGGACCTTGGCGATCTGCGGGGCGAAGGCGGGGGACGAGACGACCACGTCGGCCGTCGGGCCGTCCGCGACGACCTCCCCGCCCGCGAGGACCACCACACGGTCCGCGATCTCGGCGGCGAGTTCCACATCGTGTGTGGCCAGGACGATGCCGTGGCCCTCTGCCGCCAGGCCGCGCAGCACGGTGACGAGCCGCGACTTCGCCGCGTAGTCGAGTCCGCGGGTCGGCTCGTCGAGCAGGAGCAGCGGCGGCCGGGCGGTCAGCACGATCGCCAGGGCCAGCGCCAGCCGCTGCCCCTCGGACAGATCGCGCGGGTGCGTGGCGTCCGCCACTCCCGCAAGGAGCGCCGAGACGATTTCCCGGCAGGTCCCGGGCGCGGCTCCGGCGTCCGTGTCCGCGGCGGCGCACTCGGCACCGACCGTGTCCGCGTACAGCAGATCCCGGGGCTCCTGCGGAACCAGCGCGACCCGTCGTACCAGCTCGGCGGGCGGGGTGCGGTGGGGTGTGCGCCCACCGACCCGTACCGTCCCGGACGCGGGTGCGACCAGTCCGACGAGGCTGCCCAGCAGCGTCGACTTCCCGGCGCCGTTGCGGCCCATCAGCGCGACGGTCTCACCGGGCCGGACCACCAGGTCGACCCGCCGCAGCGCCTCGACCCGCCCGTGCCGGACCCCGAGGCGTGCCGCTTGCGCGAGCACGGTGGGGTCGTGCGTCTCCTCGTCGGGCGCTCCGTCCCGTGCCGGCAGTCCTCGCCCGGGCCACGGGAACAGGGCGCTCAGCCCTCGCTTCCCCGCGGCCCGCCGGCCGCGGGGGGCCGCGGCGGGGGTACGGGAGGCCGGGCCGCCGGGAGCAGCGGTGCCTGTGGTGCTCGCGGTGCCTGTGGTGCCCGCGGTGCCCGCCGTGCCCGCCGTGCCCGGCGCGGCGGTGCCGGTGCCGCCGGTGCCGGTCGGGCTCGCGTCCGTGCCGGTCGCGCCGGTGCCGGTGGCGCCCGCCCCGCTCGCGTCCGTGCCGCCTGGGGGTGGGGCAGGGGCGGAGACGGGGCTGGTCGCGGGCGCGGACGGGGTGGCCCGGGCCCCGCTGCCGTCCCGTGCGCCGGGAGCGCACCACGGGGCGTCCTTCGGGTGCACGGCCGGGCCGGTGCGCCGCGCGGCCCCGGCGTCCGCGCCCGCAAGCCGGGTGCGCAGGTCCCCGGCGCGGCGGCGGGCGTCGCGTACGGAGAGGGGGAGGGGCGACCAGCCGGCGAGGCGCCCGAGGGCGACGACCGGGGGGCGGACCGGGGAGAAGGCCATGACGTCGGCGGGGGCGCCCGCCACCGGGGGCTCGCCGGGCGCGGGCAGCAGGACGACCCGGTCCGCGTACTGCACCACCCGCTCCAGCCGGTGCTCGGCCATCAGCACCGTCGTCCCGAGGTCGTGGACGAGCCGCTGGAGTACCGCCAGTACCTCCTCCGCCGCTGCCGGGTCGAGCGCCGAGGTCGGCTCGTCGAGGACCAGCACCTTCGGGTGGGGGGTCAGCACGGACCCGATGGCGACCCGCTGCCGCTGGCCGCCCGAGAGCGTCGCCAGGGGCCGGTCGCGCAGCTCCGCGAGCCCCAGCAGGTCCAGGGTCTCCTCGACCCGCCTGCGCATCACCGGCGGTGCCAGCCCCAGCGACTCCATGCCGTAGGCCAGTTCGTCCTCGACCGTGTCGGTGACGAAGTGCGCGAGCGGATCCTGGCCCACCGTGCCGACGAGGTCGGCGAGTTCACGCGGCCGGTGGGTGCGGGTGTCGCGCCCGCCGACGGTCACCCGGCCCCGCAGTGTGCCGCCGGTGAAGTGCGGCACCAGCCCGGAGACCGCCCCCAGCAGGGTCGACTTGCCGACTCCCGAGGGCCCGACCAGCAGGACGAGTTCGCCTTCGGGGACGGTGAGGTCCACCCCGGCGACCGTCGGCGCCGCTCCGGCGCCGCCGTACGTCACCGAGACGTTCTCGAAGCAGATCATGACGAGGGCTCCTTCGGCGGCACGGGCGCCACGAACGCGGGCAGCAGGCCCAGCAGCACAGCGGCGGCGGGCCACAGCGGCAGGGCGGGCACGGTCAGGGGCACGACACCGGGATGCAGCGCGCCGGGCGCATAGGCCTCGGCGCGGATCATCAGCACCGCCACGACGGCACCGGACCCCGCCACCAGCCAGGCCCGGGGGCCCCACCGGTCGGGGCGGTACCGGGTGCGGACCTGGCGCCGGCCGCCGAGCCACAGCCCGCCGAGCGCGGCCGCGAGCCCGCCGAGGAGCACCGGAAGGCCGTACCCCGCGCCCTCCGTTGCGAGCAGCCCGTACGAACCGGCGCACACCCCGAGCAGCCCGCCGAGCACGAGGGCGGTGGTGGTGTGCCGGACCGCGGGCGGCACCCGCGCGGTACGGCCGTAGCCGCGCGCGTCCATGGACGCGGCGACCGCGACCGAACGCTCCAGCGCCCCCTCCAGCACCGGCATGCCGATCTGCAGGACGGCCCTCACCCCGCCGGCGGGACGGCCCCGCAGCCTGCGCGCGGTACGGAGCCGCAGCACGTCGGCGACCATGTTCGGCGCGAACGTCATGGCGACGACGACCGCGACCCCCGCCTCGTACAGCGCGCCGGGGAGGGACTTCAGCAGCCGTGCCGGGTTGGCGAGCGCGTTCGCCGCGCCGAGGCAGATCAGCAGGGTCGCCAGCTTCGCCCCGTCGTACAGCGCGAACACCATCTGCTCCAGCGTCACGCGGCCGCCGATCCTGATGCCCTGCGCCCAGTCGGGCAGCGGTGCCTCGGGCAGCGTGACCAGGACACGGGTCCCCGGGATGGGCGAGCCGAGGACGACGGAGAACACCAGCCGGACGGCCACCACGGCGAGGCCGAGCTTGACGAAGGCGCCGTACGAACGCGCCCAGGGGGAGTCGGTGCGCCGGACGGCCACGACATACCCGGCAACGGCGACCAGCAGGCCCAGCAGGAGCGGATTGGTCGTCCGCGACGCGGCGGCGGCGAGGCCCAGTGCCCAGACCCACCAGGCGCCGGCGTGCAGGGCGTTGCTCCGGTCGGCGCCGGGCGCGCGCAGCCCACCGCCCGCCACCGGGCGGTGCGCTGCGCGCCGTGAGTACCTCCCGCTCGCGTCCGGGGGACTCCCTCCGCTCCCGGGCTCCGGCTCCCTGCCCCCCGCGCGGCCGGCCGGGCCGGGGTCCGGGAGACCGCCGAGCAGCCGGCCGGGGCGCCGCTCCCCGTGCGGCCGTGCGGATCCGCCGGCCGGCGCGGGCACGTCTGCCGGTGCGGGCACGTCTGCCTGCGGTGCGGGCTCGCCGGCCGGGGCGGACACGGGCCGACGGCTCATCCGCGGCGGCGGGACTGCCAGAAGGCCGCTCCGCCCAGCGCGAGAACGGCCGCGATTCCTGCGAAGACCCCCAGCGCGGGGCCCTCTTCAGTACCCTCGGCCGCCGAGGACCCCTCACCCGAGGACCCCTCACCCGCGGCGCCTTCACCCGCGGCGCCTTCTCCGGCGGTACCCGCCCCGGCCCTGCCGTCCCCGGCGGCACCCGTCCCGTCGGTACGGTCACCGCCGGTACCTGCCCCGGACCCTCCCCGAGGCCCCTGCCCGTCCGACGGCGAGGACGCGCCCGGCTCCGCGGCTTCCCGGTCCTCGGCCGACAGCTGTTCGCCGCAGCCCGTCCTCGGGTAGCCGGAGATCGCGCACAGCAGGGCGTCCGAGTTGTAGCGGAGCGGCGCCGCCACCGCAGCCAGCGCCTCCGCGCTGGTCGCGTCCGCCGGGAGCGTGGCGCACCCGGTGGCCTGCGCCGGCGGGGGCTTCTCCCCGGCCGGGGCGTCCGCTTCGGTGCCGAAGTCGATCACGACGGCGACCCGTTTGGTGCCGGGTCTCGCGGGCGTGTCCGCGCACAGTTCCGGAAAGGACGGGGTGCCGCGCGGCTTCGACGCGTCCTGTGAGTCGGCGCTGACGGAGAACCGGTATCCGTCCACCGTGCCGTCGGCGGGCCGCGCCGTCGCCGGCCCCTGGGTGGCGTAGGCCCAGCCGCTCCCGCCGAACTGCCAGAACGACCAGTAGCGGTAACCGGCGGCCTGCGCCTGCCCCGTCATGCCCGGCGCCACGAGGACGGCACCGAGCACGAGGAGCAGCACGGCCGGTCGCCTGCGTGTCACGGCTGCTTGTGCTTCCTGCGGCCGCTGAGCAGGATGCCGATACCGGCCCCGGCGGCGACGCCCGCTCCGACCATCCACCAGATCCCGGCGCTGTCGCCGCCCTTGCCCTCCTCGCCCGCGTCGCCCTTCGTCTTGGGGGCCGGCGCGGCGGTGGTGGAGACCGGCTCGGGACCGGTGGCGTTCAGCTGCCGTACCAGGTCGGCGCCGCCGAAGTCCCTCGGATCGTCCCCGTGGGCGTGCGCGGCGAGGATCAGCTGCGCGTACGCGGCGGGACCGGCCTGCTGCGCCCACGCGGCGGAGTTCTCCGCCAGCCACCGGGCCGACCGGTCCGCCTTGTCGCCGTGCCCGGCGGCGGAGAGCGCGACGACCGCGTCCGCGGTGTTGCCGAAGTCCGGCTGCGGGGCCGGGTCGTCGGCGCCCGGCATCGGCGGCGAGTCCAGATGGCCGGTCTTCGCCAGTGTCTCGGCCAGGTACGCGGCGCCGTTGCGGGCCGACTGCTCTGCGGTGGACTTCGCCGGCGTCTGGCAGGTGGCGGGCGATCCGTCCGGCTCGGTACCGGAGACGACCATGCCGCGGCCCAGCCCGGCGAGCACGGCGGCGGCGGTGGCGTCGCCGTTCGCGAGCAGCTTGCCGGCCTCGTCGGGCTGGTACGCGAACGCGCCGCCGCCCGACGCGTCCGAGCACGGCAGCGCGAACGTGACGAGCGCGTCGAACGGGCTCTTGCCGCTGTCCGGCCTCACCTCGCCTGGCCGCGCCCCGGCGGCGGCGAAGGCGCCGATCACGACGGAGGTGGAGTTCGCGTCAGACGGTGTGCCGGGGTTGTAGCTCCAGCCGCCGTCCTCGTTCTGCACGGACTCCAGCCATCCGAGGCCCTTGTCCACGGCGTCCCGGTGGCCGCCGAGGGCGTGCAGGGCCTGCACGGCGGCGGCGGTGGCGTTGGTGTCCAGCACCGTCTTCGCGTCGCACGGTTCGGAGACGTCGGCCCGGTAGGACGCGAAGCCGCCGTTCTGGCACTGCTGGCCGGTGAGCCAGCCGACGGCCCGCTCGGCGGGCACGGTCTCGACGGCGTCCTGGGCGAGCAGGGCCAGTGACTGCCGCCAGACACCGTCGTAGGCGGGGTCCTTCGTGCCGTACAGCCCGGCCGGGAGCGCCGCCGAGGGGGAGGGCGTGGGGGAGGGCGTGGGGGCGGCCGTCGCCGCCGGGACAGCGGCCACGCAGAGCACGGCGGAAGCGGCGGTGAGCGCGGCTGCACTGCGGCGTACGGGCATGGCGGGCTGGGCCTCTCCTGCGGGGAGCCGGGCACGGGCACCCTGAGGCACCGGGCTCCGGCTCCGTATTCCTCGACGGTGCCTGCCAGCGGGCGGTCCCGATGGCGCGAGCCGGTCACCGCCGGCACGGGGCGTTCCGACTCACCGCCCACGGAGGGCGGCTCACGGTTGCGGGTCAGTGCCGGAATCGCGCCGGCTTACCCCCGTACGGGTGTGATGACGACTCGCACACTGTACCGGCCCGTCACTCCCGCCGACCGGGGCGGGCGCCCTGGCGCCGACCGGGGGCCGGAGCCGCCGGGGGATGCGCCCGCGCCCCGGGCCGCTCCGGGGCTCCGGGCCCGCGCCCCGGGCCGCTCCGGGGCTCCGGGCCCGCGCCCCGGGCCGGAGGTGCCCTCGCCTGCGTGGCTCGGCCGGCCTCGGCCCTCCACCCGCTCTCAGGGTGCGGGTCCGTGGCCCGAGAAGGGCCCCAGGGGCATGCGCACGTCAGCCCGCCGCCGCGATGTACGCCACCGGGTCGCTGCCCGCCACCGGCTCCGCGCGGCCCCGTTTCACCAGGTGGCGCAGATGGGCCTCCGCCTCCGAGACGGCGATGGTGCGGGAGCCGTACGGGATGTCGTCCCACGGCCGGTTCCACTCCATGCGCTCGGCCAGCTGCCACGGGGTGAGCGGTGCGGCGAGGAGGGCCAGCAGCCCGGTCAGCCGCTCCTCGTGGTGGGCGAGGAGTTCCCGGACCCGGGCCGGGGCGTCGGTGAAGGGGTGCTGGTGGGCCGGGAGGACCTCGGCGGCGCCCAGTCGCCCGACGCGTTCCAGGGAGTCGAGGTAGTCGCCGAGGGGGTCGGTGACCGTGGCGTCGTCGGGATCCTCGTACAGGCCGATGTGCGGGCTGATGCCGGGCAGCAGATGGTCGCCGGAGAAGAGCCGGCCGCGGCCGGGGAGGTTCGCCGGATGCTCCTCCTCCAGGTGCAGGCACACATGGCCGGGTGTGTGGCCGGGGGTCCAGAGCGCACGCAGTCGCCGTCCGGCCAGGTCCAGGAGTTCGCCGGGGGCGATCTCGCGGTCGGGCAGGGCCGCCCGCATCCCGGGCGGCGTCCGCGTCCCGCCACTCTCGCGGGCGGCGTGCAGCGGGGCCAGGTGCTCCTCCGGTGCGCCGGCGGCGGCCAGCTTCCCGGTCAGGTAGTCCAGCCAGGCCCCGGGCCGGGTGTAGCTGGTGCGGCGGACGACGGCGATGTCCGCCGCGTGCATCGCGATCCACGCCCCGGACTCCTCCCGGACCCTGCCGGAGAGCCCGTGGTGGTCGGGGTGATGGTGCGTGACGACGACGCCGTGGACGTCGGCCACCGCGAGGCCCAGCTCGGCGAGGCCGTCCGAGAGGGCCGCCCAGGACGCCGGGTCGTCCCACCCGGTGTCGACGAGGACGGGGCCGCGGCCGGTGTCGAGGACATGGACCAGGGTGTGGCCCAGGGGGTTGTCCGGAATGGGTACCTGAAGGGACCAGACACCGCCGCCGTGCTCCGTCACCCGCGTCATCGGTTCTCCGTCCTTCTGACCGGGGCCCGTGAGGAGAACCCGTTTCCATGGTCGCCCAAGGCGACTTCTTTGCAAAGGGCCGGCCGGGCGCGGGCTCCTCCCCTCGGGGGTGCTGCGGGGCGCGGTCCCGTCCGAAGCGTCCTCGCCGGGGAGCCCCGGCCGTGGACTCCTCCGGGAATAGCTGTTATCAGTTCAGTCAGCAGGCCGTATCTGATAACCCGTCAGGTGGTGGCGGGGAGCCGGGGCGCGGGAGGCAGTCGTCATGACCGGACTTGTCGAGCACGGAAAGCTCTTCATCGGCGGGGAGTTGGTCGATCCCCGCGGCACCGGCACCATCGAGGTGGTCTCGCCGCATACCGAGCAGGTCATCGGGCGTGTCCCCCATGCCTCGCGGGCCGATGCGGACCGGGCGGTCGCGGCGGCCCGCGCCGCGTTCGACCACGGTCCCTGGCCGCGCTGCCCGCTCGGGGAGCGCGTCGAGACCGTCGGGAGGATCAAGGACGCGATCGCCGCACGACACGAGGAGATCGCGCGATCGATCAGCGCGCAGAACGGATCGCCGTACTCCTGGAGCGTGCTGGCCCAGGCGCTCGGCGCCGTGATGGTCTGGGAGGCGGCCCTCGCCGTCGCCCGCGGCTTCCCCTACGAGGAGCGGCGCAGCGGACTCCTCGGTCCGCTGCTCGTCCGGCGTGAACCGGTGGGCGTGGTCGCGGCCGTTGCGCCCTGGAACGTCCCGCAGTTCGTCGCGGCCGCCAAGCTCGCGCCCGCTTTGCTCGCGGGCTGCTGCGTGGTCCTCAAGCCCTCGCCGGAGACCCCGCTGGACGCCTACATTCTGGCCGACATCACCCGCGAGGCCGGACTGCCGGAGGGCGTGCTGTCGATCCTGCCCGCCGACCGCGAGGTCGGCGAGTACCTCGTCGGGCATCCCGACGTCGACAAGGTCTCGTTCACCGGGTCGGTAGCGGCGGGCAGGCGCGTGATGGAGGCCGCCGCCCGCAACCTCACCCGCGTCACGCTGGAACTCGGCGGCAAGTCCGCCGCCGTGGTCCTGCCCGACGCCGATGCGGAGGCGGCCGTCGAGGGCATCGTCCCGGCGGCGTGGATGAACAACGGCCAGGCGTGCGTGGCCCAGACCCGCATCCTCGTCCCGCGCGCCCGCTACAGCGAGTTCGCCGACGCCTTCGCCGCGGCGGCCGGGGCCCTGGTGACCGGCGACCCGATGGATCCGGCGACCCGGGTCGGGCCGCTCGTCGCGCGCCGCCAGCAGCAGAAGTCGCTGGACTACATCGCGATCGGCCGGGCGGAGGGCGCCGAGGTCCTCGCCGGCGGCGGCCGCCCGGCCGGCCTGGACCGCGGCTGGTACGTCGAGCCGACCCTCTTCGGCGGCGTCGACAACGCCATGCGGATCGCCCGCGAGGAGATCTTCGGCCCCGTCGTCTGCCTGCTGCCCTACGGCGGCGAGGACGAGGCCGCGGCGATCGCGAACGACTCCGAGTACGGGCTGAGCGGCAGCGTGTGGACGGCCGACGTGGCACACGGCGTCGACTTCGCGAGGCGGATCAGGACCGGTACGTACAGCGTCAACACCTTCAGCATCGACATGCTTGGACCGTTCGGCGGATACAAGAACTCCGGGCTGGGGCGGGAGTTCGGTCCCGAGGGATACGGTGAGTACTTCGAGTGCAAAACGGTGCATGTGCCGTCGGGATACGGGAGCGAGACTGATGGGTGACCGCTGGCAGGTCGAGGTCGACCGGGGTGTGTGCGTCGGATCGGGGATGTGCGTCAGCAGCGCGCCGGACGGCTTCGTGCTGGACGCGGCCCGCCAGTCGCACCCCACCGAGCCGGAGACGGACGCGAACGACGACGTCCTCGCGGCGGCGGAGGGCTGCCCGGTCGAGGCCATCTCGATCCGGCGGCCCGGGGGCGGTGCCGCCGTGTTCCCGCCCGAGGAGCCCGGAGCGTAGGCGCGGCGGCCGGACCGTGCCCCCCGGTGGGTTCCCCGGCCTGCCCGGCCCGGCGGCGCTCCGCCGTCGCGGGCGTCAGCCCGGCCGCCGGCCCCGCCCCGGGCCCTCGGGGGCGAGTGCCCGGTCCGTGGGTTCGAGCCCCGGGTCCGTGAGGTCGATCAGCCGGCAGACCGTCTCGATGTCGATCCGCACCTGGGCGATGGAAGCCCGGCCGGACAGCCAGGTGATCAGGGCCGAGTGCCAGGTGTGCTCGATGACCCGGACGGCCGAGAGCTGCTCGGGCGTCGGGTCCGCCAGGCCCGTCGCGTCCAGGATGATCGCCGTGGTCTGCCGCGAGACCGTGTCCACCTCGGCGCTGACACTGCGGTCGGCGAAGGTCAGCGCCCGCACCATGGCGTCGGCCAGATGAGGCTCGCGCTGCAGCGCGCGGAACGCCCGCATCAGGGTCTCGGCCACCCGCTGCGCCGCGCAGTCCGCCGCCGGCGGGCGCTTGCGCAGGGTGGTGTGCAGATGCTCGAGCTGGTCCTGCATCGTGGCCACGAGCAGGTGCACCTTGGAGGGGAAGTAGCGGTACAGCGTGCCGAGGGCGACCCCCGCGGCCTCGGCGACCTCGCGCATCTGCACGGCGTCGAAGCCGCCCCTGCAGGCCAGCCGGGCGGTGGCGTGCAGGATGCGCCGGCGCCTGGCCTCCTGGCGCTCCGTCAGGGGCAGGGCCGCCGGTGCCGCCGGCCTGGTGTCCGCGCTCATCTCTTCCGTCCCCGTCCCGTCCCCGGTCCAGGGGCCCTTCCCGGCCCGCTGTCCGGATCCGTGCTGCGTTCCCGTTGCGGGAGCTGCGGAGGGCCCAGCATGGCAGGGCTCCGTGCCGTGGCGCGAATCACCTGTTCCAGGCCTTCCGACAGCGCTACCTGCCGGTAGATTCGATGGTCTCTGAGCGATCAAGGACGATCGAGTGTGGAACTTGTTCTAGATTAGCGCGAGCGGCTACGCTCCGGCGAAAAGTGGAGTGAGAAGGGGGCCGTAGGTGACCGCTGAGGCCATAGCGGCCGGGCCCCGTGGGGGTGCGTCCGGCGCCGGGGACCGACCGCTGCGCATCGCGCTCCTCACCTACAAGGGCAACCCCTTCTGCGGCGGCCAGGGCGTCTATGTGCGCCATCTGTCGCGCGAACTCGCCCGCCTCGGCCACCGCGTCGAGGTGATCGGCGCCCAGCCCTTCCCCGTGCTCGACGAAGGCGTGCCGCTCACCGAACTGCCCAGCCTCGATCTCTACCGGCAGCCCGACCCCTTCCGCACCCCCCGGCGCGGCGAGTACCGCGACTGGATCGACGGGCTCGAGGTCGCCACGATGTGGACGGGAGGCTTCCCCGAGCCGCTGACCTTCTCGCTGCGCGCACGGCGCCATCTGCTGGCGCGCCGGGGCGACTTCGACGTCGTCCACGACAACCAGACCCTCGGCTACGGACTCCTCGGCGACCTCGGTGCCCCGCTGGTCACCACCATCCACCACCCCATCACCGTCGACCGCCGACTCGACCTGGACGCGGCGCAGCACTGGCGGCGGCGGCTGTCGGTGCGCCGCTGGTACGGCTTCACCCGGATGCAGAAGCGGGTCGCGCGCCGGCTGCCGTCCGTCCTCACCGTCTCCGGCTCCTCCGAGCAGGAGATCGTCGAACACCTCGGCGTGCGGCCCGAGCGGCTGCGGGTCGTGCACATCGGCGCCGACACCGGGCTCTTCTCGCCGGACCCGTCGGTGGCCGAGGTGCCCGGCCGGATCGTGACGACCTCCAGCGCCGATGTGCCGCTCAAGGGCCTGGTGTTCCTCGTGGAGGCACTCGCCAAGCTCCGCTCCGAGCGGCCGGACGCCCACCTGGTCGTCGTCGGCAAACGCGCCGAGGACGGGCCCGTGGCCCGGATGATCGAGCGGTACGGGCTCGCCGGCGCCGTCCGGTTCGTCAAGGGCATCTCCGACCGGGAACTGGTCGACCTCGTGCGCGGCGCCCAGGTGGCCTGTGTGCCGTCGCTGTACGAGGGCTTCTCGCTGCCGGCCGCCGAGGCGATGGCCACCGGCACACCGCTGGTCGCCACCACCGGCGGCGCCATCCCCGAGGTCACGGGGAGCGACGGGGAGACCTGCCTCGCCGTGCCGCCCGGCGACGCCCACGCCCTCGCCGCGGCGCTCGGCCGGCTCCTCGCGGACGAAGGACTCCGCCGCCGCATCGGCACCGCCGGACGGGACCGCGTGCTGTCCCGCTTCACCTGGACCCGCGCGGCCCAGGGCACGGCGGAGCTCTACCGGGAGGCCATCGCGGCGCGCCCGGCCCCGGCAGGGGGTGCCCGATGAGCACCCGGCGTCCCGCTCCGCGGGCGAGGACCCGCTCCGCGGGTGCGGACGGCGGGTCCGCATCCTCCGCAAGGCGCGCCCCCGGCGGGGGCGCCGTGACCCACCCGGAAGGGCAGACCTCGTGCTGACCGTCGACTTCTCCCGCTTTCCGCTCGCCCCGGGCGACCGCGTGCTCGACCTCGGCTGCGGCGCCGGGCGCCACGCGTTCGAGTGCTACCGGCGCGGAGCCCGGGTCGTGGCCCTCGACCGGAACGCCGAGGAGATCCGCGAGGTCGCCACGTGGTTCGCGGCGATGAAGGAGGCCGGCGAGGCGCCCGAGGGCGCGAGCGCCACCGCGATGGAGGGCGACGCGCTCAACCTGCCCTTCCCCGGCGAGTCGTTCGACGTCGTCATCATCTCCGAGGTGATGGAGCACATCCCGGACGACAAGGGCGTCCTCGCCGAGATGGTCCGGGTACTCAGGCCCGGCGGCCGGATCGCGGTCACCGTGCCCCGCTACGGCCCCGAGAAGGTCTGCTGGGCGCTGTCCGACGAGTACCACGAGGTCGAGGGCGGCCACATCCGCATCTACCGGGCCGACGAACTCCTCGGCAGGATCCGCGAGGCCGGCCTCAGGCCGTACGGCAGCCACCACGCCCACGCGCTCCACTCGCCGTACTGGTGGCTGAAGTGCGCGTTCGGCGTCGGCAACGACAAGGCGCTGCCGGTGCGCGCCTACCACAAGCTCCTGGTCTGGGACATCATGAAGAGGCCCCTGCTCACCAGGGTCGCCGAGCAGGCACTGAACCCGCTCGTCGGCAAGAGCTTCGTGGTGTACGCGACCAAGCCGCACCTGCCGGAGGCCGGCGCGTGACCGTGCCCTGGCGCCGCCGGGGGCGCACCGAGCACCTGGTCCTGCCCGGCGTCCTCACCGCCGAGCAGGCCGCCGAGACCGTCGCGGGCATCCTCGCCGTCCAGCGCGAGGACGGGGCGATCCCCTGGTTCCGCGGGCACCACCTGGACCCCTGGGACCACACCGAGGCCGCCATGGCGCTGGACGCGGCGGGCGAGCACGACGCCGCGGCCCGCGCCTACGAGTGGCTGGCCCGCCATCAGAACGAGGACGGCTCCTGGTACGCCGCCTACCACGACGGCGACGCCGGCCGGCCCACCGACCGGGGACGCGAGACCAACTTCTGCGCCTACCCCGCCGTCGGTGTCTGGCACCACTACCTGGCCACCGGCGACGACGTGTTCCTGGACCGGATGTGGCCGTCCGTCCACGCGGCGATCGGGTTCGTCCTCCGCCTCCAGCTGCCCGGCGGCCAGATCGGCTGGAAGCGCGAGGCACCGGAGGACGGCGGCGCGGCGGTCGACGACGCCCTGCTGACCGGGAGTTCGTCCGTCTACCACGCGCTGCGCTGCGCCCTCGCCATCGCCGAGGAGCGCGAGGAGCCGCAGCCCGACTGGGAGCTGGCGGCCGGGGCCCTCGGGCACGCCGTCCGCCGCCATCCGGAGCGCTTCCTCGACAAGTCGCGCTACTCGATGGACTGGTACTACCCGGTCCTCGGCGGCGCCGTCACCGGCGACGAGGCCAAGGCCAGGATCGATGCGCGCTGGGACGCGTTCGTGGTCCCCGGACTCGGGGTGCGGTGCGTGCTGCCCAACCCGTGGGTGACCGGTGGCGAGAGCTGTGAACTCGCCCTGGCGCTCTGGGCGATGGGGGAGTCGGACCGGGCGCTGGAGATCCTGCAGTCCATCGGCCACCTGCGTGCCGAGGGCGGGATGTACTGGACCGGGTACGTCTACGAGGGCGAACGCGCCATGTGGCCGGAGGAGCTGACCACCTGGACGGCGGGTTCGCTGCTGCTCGCGGTCGCCGCCCTGGGGGGCGACGAGGCGACCACCGCGGTGTTCGGCGGGGAGCGGCTGCCGCGCGGCCTCGAACCGGAGTGCTGCCGGTAGGCCCGGAGTGCTGCCGGTGGGCCGGAGTGCCGCCGGTAGGCCGGAGTGCCGCCGGTAGGCCCGGAGTGCCGCGTGGCCTCGAACCGGAGTGCTGCCGGTAGGCCCGGAGCGCTGCCGGTGGGCCCGGAGCGCTGCCGGTGGGCCCGGAGCGCTGCCGGTGGGCCGGAGTGCCGCCGGTAGGCCCGGAGTGCCGCGCGGCCTCGAACCGCAGTGCCGGCGGTGGTCCGCGACCGCGACTGCGGCGGTGGGCTCGCAGCGTCGCCGGCGGGTCCGCACGGCCGCCGCGGGGACGGCTTGCTCCGCCGGGACCGCCCGTTCCCCGAGCAGCCCGCCCCTCGAGCGGGCCGCTCAGGCGATGCGCCGCCCCGGACCACCACCCGCCCCCGTCAGCCGCTCGCAGGTCACGGCCCCTGGCCGTTCAGCTCGGCCAGGACCCGCAGTGTGCGGAGGTCCGGAGCCGTCACCAGCAGATCGGTGACCGGGCCCGCGCGCCACGACTCCAGCCGCTCGGCGATCCGCTCCCGCGGCCCGACGAGCGAGATCTCGTCGGCGAAGGCGTCCGGGACGGCGAGCACCGCCTCCTGTCTGCGGCCCTCGGCGAACAGCCGCTGGATGCGCCGGGCCTCGGGCTCGTAGCCCATGCGCGCCATCAGATCGGCGTGGAAGTTGCGGGCGGCGTGCCCCATGCCGCCGATGTAGAAGCCCAGCATCGCCTTGACCGGAAGCAGCCCCTCGGCGACGTCGTCGCAGACACAGGCGCGGGCCATCGGCGCGATCATGAAGCCGGCCGGCAGATCGGTGAGTGACGCCTCGTACACACCGGTCCGCAGCGGGGACCAGTACAGCGGCAGCCAGCCGTCCGCGATCCGGGTCGTCTGGGCGATGTTCTTCGGTCCCTCCGCCCCCAGCAGCACCGGCAGCCCGGCCCGCAGCGGATGTGTGATCGGTCTGAGCGCCTTCCCCAGACCGGTGCCGTCCTGCCCGGTGTACGGGAGGGTGTGGAAGCGCCCGGCGAGTTCCACCCGGCCCTCGCGCCGCAGGACCTGGCGGACGATGTCCACGTACTCCCGGGTCGCCGTCAGCGGGCTCCGGGGGAACGGCCGCCCGTACCAGCCCTCGACGACCTGCGGCCCCGACAGCCCGAGTCCCAGGAGCATCCGCCCGCCCGAGAGGTGGTCGAGCGTGAGCGCGTGCATCGCCGTGGCGGTGGGGGTCCTGGCCGCCATCTGCGCGACCGCCGTGCCCAGCCTGATCCGCTTCGTCCGCGCGGCGATCCAGGTGAGCGGTGTGAAGGCGTCCGAGCCCCAGGCCTCGGCCGTCCACACGGAGTCGTAACCGAGCCGTTCCGCCTCCACGGCGAGGCCGGCGTGCGCGGGGTCGGGGCCGCGCCCCCAGTAGCCGAGTGCGAGTCCGAGCCGCATACCCCAGCCCCTCTCCGGCATCGTGCTGACGATGTGTCAGCCGACGTTCCGCGGGCGACTGTACGGCAGCGGCCCCCCGCCCGGAAGGGCGAAGGGCTGCGCGGTGCGGACGGGGTCAGCCGCGCTGGATGCCGGTGGTGTCCTGCAGCACACCGCGCCGGCCGTCCTGGGTCTGCGCCACCAGGGCGGGACCGCGCTGGTCGACCGCGAGATACCAGGTGCCGGGCGCGAGCTCCGCGATCGGCGCCGGGGAGCCGTCCTCCGGGTACAGCGGCCGGGCCACCGGCACCGCGAACCAGAACGGCGAGAACTCCTGCGCCGGGCCGCCGCCCTGCGGGCTCTGCCCGCCCCCGAACGGCTGCTGCCGCCCGTGCGGGCCCTGCTGGCCGTAGTGCTGCTGCTGGGCGCCGGGGTAACCGTAACCTCCCTGCTGCTGGGCGCCGTAGGGCTGCGCGGCCTGCGGCCTGGGCGCACCGATCAGGGGGGCCTTGAGCGCGGGGACGAGCGGGGCGGCGACGGCGCCTGCGGCCAGCAGCAGAGCGCCGAGCAGGCCGAGGACCGCCCCGGCACCGGCGCTGCCTGCGATGCCGACGACCGTCCACAGGATCGTCCAGAGAGCGAAGAGGCTCAACGCCGCGCCGAACTGCGCCACGTCCATGCCCACGACCTTGCGCCCCGGCATGGCGCGGCCGGCGACGACCAGTCCGGCGGCGATGATCCCGCCGAGGTAGACGGACATCACCGTGCCCAGCGAGTCCCAGGCGTTCGGCACCGTGCAGTCGGTGCCGCTCGGGCAGTCGGCGCTGAGGAAGTCGAGGAACGAGGCGATGAACAGCACCACCGCTGCTCCGATCACCACGCCATCGCCTCGAGTGAGGGAGCGGATGTTCACGTGTAGTCCTTAGTCGGTTGCGTCTCGTCGTGGCGGTCGTCGACGCCGCCGGTCGGCGGTGCACGGCGCGGTAGCTCGGGGGTGGCCCCATCGTACGGGTGCCCGTGCGGACCGGTGTGCGACCCCCGTCGCCGGCGGGACACGAATCTACCGCCTGCCCGGTCTACCCCAGGAGGTAGCCGCTGATGCCTTCGGAGATCCCCCGGGCCGCGTCCTGGCGCCATCGTGAACTCTTCAGGAGGGCCGCGTCCTTCGCGTCCCGCATGTTCCCGCACTCGACGAACACCTTGGGAACGGTCGACAGGTTCAGCCCGCCGAGGTCGCCGCGCTCGTGCAACCCGGTCCCGCCGCCCGCGTAGCCGGCGGGTGCGCTGCCCGTGGCCCGCGCCAGCGTCCCGGCGATGTGCTCGGCGAGTTCACGGGACGGGCCGACGATGCCCGCGGTGTCGGCGGCGCCGCGCCGGACCGGCGCGGGGTGGATCACATGGAAACCGCGGTTGCCGCTGCCCGAGCCGTCGGCGTGGATCGAGACCGCGGCGTCGGCGGCCGCCCTGTTGCCGATGCGTGCCCGCTCGTCCACACAGGGGCCGAACGGCCGGTCGCCGTCCTGGGTGAGGAGCACGGTCGCGCCCTGCTTCTCCAACAGGGCGCGGAGACGGAGTGAGACATCGAGGCTGAACGCCGCCTCGGTGTAGCCGTCGTCGGTGGCGGTGCCCGTGGTGTCGCACTCCTTGTGGTTCGTGCCGATGTCCACCAGCCGGTTGATCTCGTGGGTGTGGCGGAAGTTGCCGGGGTTGTGGCCGGGGTCGATCACCACGACCCTCCCCGCGAGCGGACCGAGCGGACCGAGCGGACCCTTGCCGGGGCCGGTCCGCTCGGTGTCCCGGGGCGGCGCCGGGGCGTGCGGGTCCGCGGGCCCCCGGTCCCCACCCGGCGCGGTGGCGGGACCGGAGGGAGCGGCGGACGGGCCGGCGGGTGGGTCGGCCGGGAACCGGGCTGCGGAGGCGGCGGCGCCGGTCGCCTCCGTTCCGGCGGGCGCGGGAGCGGCGCCGGGGCCGCCCGAACCGCCGCAGCCGGCGAGCGACGCCACCGCCGCCGCCACCGTCAGTGCAGCGGTCGCGACGACGGCTCCGCCGCGGGTCCGGGGCCGCGGCGCGCGACGGTGGGGCCGGTGCTGCGGGCAGGGCGAAGGGTTCGGCTCGTACGGCACGTCGCGATGCTAGTGCCGCCTCGGGCAGCGTGTGCCGCGTGGCGCCGCCCGGCACGGGGCCGCGCGGCACGGCGCCGCGCGGCACGGCGCCGCGCTACGTCGCCGAACCGACTGAGTAGACCCACGACGAGGGAGATCCGGCGCCTTGCGGTCCACCGCACCGGACGCCGCGTCGCGCGGCTGCCGACGGGTAAACCCTTCCTGACCCGGCACTCATGCCGGCGACGCGACGGGGCGGGCGCTGCCCGATCCGGTACTACGGGCCGACCGGCCGGGCGGTGCCCCGGACTGCGCCGCCGGTGCGCCGCAGCACCCGCAGGGAGCCGGTGGCCGGCACCTCCGCGAAGGCGCCGGACTCCAGCGCCCTGAGGTAGATCCGGTACGGCGCCTGACCGGTCCACTCGTCCACCGGGTCCGGGAAGACGTCGTGGATGGCCAGCAGGCCGCCCTCGGCCACGTGCGGGGCCCAGCCCTCGTAGTCGTTCGCGGCGTGCTCGTCGGTGTGCCCGCCGTCGATGAAGACCAGGCCCAGCGGGCCGCCCCACACCTTCGCCACCTGCGGTGACCGACCCACCACGGCGATCACGTGGTCCTCGAGCCCGGCCGCGTGCAGGGTGCGGCGGAAGGCGGGGAGGGTGTCCATCCGTCCGACCTCGGGATCCACCAGCTCCGGGTCGTGGTACTCCCAGCCCGGCTGCTGCTCTTCGCTGCCCCGGTGGTGGTCCACCGTGACCGCCACGGTTCCGGCCTCGCGGGCGGCGTCCGCGAGCAGGAGCGTGGACCGCCCGCAGTACGTCCCGACCTCCAGCAGCGGCAGCCCGAGCCCTCCGGCCTCCACGGCGGCGGCGTACAGCGCGAGGCCCTCCGCGAGGGGCATGAAGCCCTTGGCGGCCTCGAAGGCGGCGAGGGTCTCCGGCTTGGGGGCGGCGGACATGCGTTCCTCCGGCGGGCTGGGGGCGGGGAGCTGGGGCTGAGCTGAGCCGGGAGCTGCGGGCCTGGGCTGGGTGGGGCTGGGCCGGACGAAGGCCTCGGGCTTCGTCGTGCTGCGTGCTGCGGTCTGTGGGTTCTGGGCTGTGGTCCGGGGCCTGTCGGCCAGCGGGGCTACCGGGCGGTCATATGGTAGGCGTGGGTGCCGGGCGAGGTGTTCCCCGGGGCCGGATCGCAGCCCGCGTAGCCGCGCACGCCGATGAATCGTCCGGCCTTGGCGGGCACCGCACCGCCATCGCGGCCGCCGCCCGCTTCGTGGAGACCGCCTGCGGTGCTCTCGGGCTCGTCCCGGCCCGGGTGTGCCCGCATGTGGGCCCCCGAGGGCTGCGCGGCACTCCTGGCAGGCCCGAGCGGGCGTCCCGAGGGCTCAGCGGCGTCCTGGCGCGGGGCCCGGCCGCTCCCTGCGCGCGGCCGGCCCGTTTCCGTGTCGTACGGCCCGGTCTTTCCCCCGGCCCGCTCTCCGCGCGCGGCCGTCCGGCGCCGACGGGTGCTTGGGCCGAATAGGGGACACGATGGACACACGCTCGAGAGCTGCCCGGCGAGTGCCCGGGACGACGACTGCTGCGGAGGCGCCATGGACACCTGGGCGACGTGGACCACTCAGGGGATCATCGCCGGCACCGGCGGGGTCATGACCACGGAGGGCGGTCCGATCACGGGTGACGTGACCGTCCACACCACCTGGATCGACGGCCTGGCACAGGTGACCGTCCAGCACACCGGTGCGACCGACTGGTACGCCGTGCAGGGCAGCCCCGTGCCCGCCGACGACGAGGACGCGGGGCGGGCGGTGCACCAGGCGGCGGTGGAGGCGGTCAAGGAGGGTGGTGGGAGGGCGTTCTCGTTCCCCGTCTGAGCCTGAATCCGAGGCACACGGGTCCGAGGCACACGGGTGCGGGCGGCTTGTTCCGGTTCCGGCGGACGCGTGCAGCGGGGCACGCCAGACGTCACCAGCGGTCCCGGCGGTCCCGGCGGTCCTGCGGTCCCGGCCGGCCACGAAGGCTGTTGCGGGCGTTGCGTGCGTTGCTGGTGGCGCGGGGGACGGACGGGGACGTGGAGGCGAGGCGACGGCCGAGGCGGCGTTCGGGGAGCTTCCGTCGACCCTCGATCGATGTCCAGGGGATGTTCGCAGGTGTCACCGGACCATCGCGCTGCTCCGGCCGCCCGTGACCACGGTGCGGAAGGGCAACGCGATGAGCAGGGTGACGGCGGCCAGGAGCCCGCTTGCCCACAGCGGCCCGAGGTTCCCGACCGCCGTACCGAGGGTGGATGCGGCGATCAGCGGGCCGACGGCGGCGCCGACGTTGAGTGCGGCGGTCGCATACGACCCGGCCATGGTGGGGGCGCCCGCCGCCTCGTAGAGGACCCGCGTGATCAGAGTGCCGCCCAGCGCGAACGACAGGGCGCCCTGCACGAACACGAGGACGAACAGGGCGAGCGGCCGGTCGGCCAGCGCCGCCAGGGACGTCCAGCCGATGAGCAGCAGCGGGCCGCCGCCCGCGAGGACCAGTCCGGGACGCCGGTCGGACAGCCGGCCGGCGGCGGTGACCCCGGCGAAGGAGCCGGCTCCGAAGAGCACCAGAGCGACGGAGACCCACCACTCGCCCATCCCGGCGGTGTCGGTGACGACGGGAGCGAGGAAGGTGAAGCTCCCGAACGTGGCCGCGTTCACCAGCGCGCCGAGCAGCATCACCAGAAGCAGTGGCGGCCTCGTGAGCCGGGCGAGTTCCGCCCGCAGGGCGGGCCCGCCGGACGCCTCATCCTTCACGCGTCCCGCCGGGATCGCCTTCAGGACACCGAGAGCCGCGGGCAGGCAGAGAACCGCGACGGCCCAGAAGGCGGCCCGCCAGCCGAGTGCCGTGCCCAGTGCCGACCCACCGGGGACACCGGCGATCGTGGCCACCGTCGTGCCCGACAGCAGCACGGCCAGGGCACGTCCCCTCCGGTCGGCCGGGACCAGTGCGGCGGCAGCCGTCAGAGCGACGGCGAGGAACCCCGCGTTGGCGAGCGCGGCGGCGATCCGGGTAGCGAACAGGACCGGGAAGCTGGTGGTGAGGGCGCCCACGGCATGAGCTGCCGCGAAAGCGACGAGGAAACCGAGAAGGCCGGAGCGCCTGGGCCAGTTGCGGGCGAGCGCGGCGACGAGGGGTGCGCCGACGACCATGCCGACCGCGAAGGCCGAGGTCAGTGAGCCCGCCGTGCCGACCGTGACGTCGAGATCCGAGGCGATGCCGGGCAGCAGACCGGCGAGCATGAACTCCGAGGTGCCCATGGCGAAAACCGCCATGGCGAGCAGATACAGCGGGAGAGGCATCGAAATCGCTCCGAGGTGAGGAGAGGCGTGAGAAGTCGTCTCGTCACCGCGGTCGGCCCCGGAGGCACACGCGCGCGCGGCCGCAGGATGCGGCGCTGCGGCAAGGCTGCGAACTCAGCGGTTCAGGGGGCTGACGGCGTGACCGAAAGCCCCCACCCTGTCCGACTCGGGACTCTGCATGGCCCGCACCGTACCCGAGCGACGCCCGGGCGGGCACGCCGGTTTCCGCCGGTACCGGCCTGCGCAGCCAGGCCCTCGAGCCGCCGATCCGGGGCATACCCGCCATGTGTTCCCGCCGCGGACCCCGCTGGCGCCGACCGGCCCCGGCCCGGTGGTCCTCGCTCGGGCACCAGGGAACAAGTAACCCGCCGGAAGGTTCCGGAGGCTGTTTCCCGGGGCCCGGCATGGGCGAAGAGGCACGACGATGAGGACCGGCGCGGACTCACCGCGCTGTTCCGGTCGCACACCAACTCTGTACGGCACCTTCCGGCTCGACCTGGACAAGCGGCTCGACCTCGGACCGCCGGTCAGCGTGCCGCGTCCACGCTCCGCCGAAGCCACCGCCGCCCGCGCGCTTCCCCCGGGGCACCGCGCGACGCTCAATCGCGCCCGAACGGCTTGGCGGTGTCAGCGCTCTCGCCCGGTGAGACGAGTCCTGTCTCGTAGGCGACGACGACGGCCTGGGCCCGGTCGCGCAGGGTCAGCTTGGCGAAAATCCGGGCCACGTGGGTCTTCACTGTCGCCTCACTGAGCGTCAGTCCCCGTGCCAGTTCGGAATTGGAAAGACCCCGCCCCATGAGCGTCAACACCTCGCGTTCGCGTGGCGTCAGCGCGGCCAGGTCCCGGTGGACGGCCGGCGTTGCGAGACGCGAACCGGTTCTTGGGGCGCCGGGGGCGAAGCGCTCCACCAGGCGGCGGGTGATCGAGGGTGCGAGCAGGGCGTCACCGGTGCCGACCAGGCGTACGGCGGCGGCCAGATGCGCGGGGGTGACGTCCTTGAGCAGGAATCCGCTGGCTCCGGCGGCGAGGGCGGCGTAGACGTAGTGGTCGAGGTCGAAGGTGGTCAGCATGATCACCCGGCAGCCCGGGGTCTGCGCGAGGATGCGGCGGGCGGCTTCCAGGCCGTCCATGGCGGGCATCCGGATGTCCATCAGGACGACGTCGGGCCGCAGCCTCCGCACGGCGGCCACGGCCTCGGCTCCGTCGCCGGCCTCGCCCACCACGTCGATGCCGCGGGCGGTCAGGATCAGGCGGAAGCCGGTGCGGACCAGCTCCTGGTCGTCGGCGATCACGACGCGAGGGGCGGATCCGGTGTGCGTCGTCATGGCCGGTCCAGCGGGATCCGGGCGCGCACGCGATAGCCGCCGCCGAGGCGGCGGCGGGTGTCCAGGTCGCCGCCGTAGACGGCGACCCGCTCCCGCAGGCCGAGCAGCCCGCGTCCCGTTCCCTCCGCCTGGCCGTGGACCGGCTCTCTCCGCGCGGGACGGCTGCCCGACAGGACGCTCGGTCCGCTGTTCAGCACCTCGACTCGCAGGTAGTGGTCCGCGTATCGCACCGTCACCTCGGCTTTCGCCCCGTCCCCGTGCTTGAGGGCATTGGTCAGGGCCTCCTGGATGATCCGGTAGGCGGTGACATCGATCCCGGTCGGCAGCGGACGCGGCTCACCCGAGATGCGCATCTCCACGGGCAGGCCGGCAAAGGCGAACCGGTCGATCAGCGGGCTGAGCCGGCCCAAGCCCGGTTGCGGTGACAGATCCACACCGTAGGACCGGTCGTCGCCGTCCTGCGCGGGCGCGAGCAGGCCGAGCAGGTGCCGCAGCTCGGTCATCGTGTTCCGCCCGGCGGTCTCGACGGCGCTCATCGCCGCCGCGGCCTCCTCGGGCATGGTGGCAAGCACCTCGCGGGCGGCCCCGGCCTGAACCACCATGAGGCTCACGTTGTGGCTCACGATGTCGTGGAGCTCGGTGGCGATCCTGGCCCGCTCGGCGCCGACCGCGGTCCGCGCCGCGCTCTCGCGCTCCCGCTCCAGCAGCCAGCCACGCTCCTCGATGGCTGCCTGATACGACCTCCGCGCCCGGACCACCGCCACGCACAGACACCCGGCGGTGCCAACTGCCGCCGCCAGGGCGATGACCAGCCACAATGTCCCAGATCCCCGCACGGAATCATCTTCGCAGCTGCACGACGCGCCCACATCAGCCTCCGGACGCAGCTCCGTACATCCCCGGGATGACCTGCCCGGACGGATACATCCGGGGTGTGACGCCCTGTCCGTTCGCTCCGTCCTAGGTTCGAGCCATGACAACTGATCACGGCAGTGCCCGGCACGTGGTGGTGCGGCTGGACGGCGTGCACAAGGAGTACGGCGACGCGAAGGCCTTGGACGGCCTGTCGCTGGAGATCAGGGCGGGGGACGCGGTCGCCGTGATGGGCCCCTCCGGCTGCGGCAAGTCCACCTTGCTCAACATGGTGGCCGGCCTGGACCGGCCGACCTCGGGCACCGTCGAGGTGCACGGCCATGACCTCGGGAAACTGAACGAGACCGGCTTGGCGCTGTTCCGGCGGCGGAACGTCGGCATGATCTTCCAGTTCTTCAACCTCATCGACGATCTGCCTGTCCTGGACAATGTGGCGCTGGCCGCGCAGCTGACCGGCACCCCGGCCCGGCAGGCACGCCGCCGTGCCCTGGAGATCCTGGACGAACTCGGTGTCGCCGGGCGCCGGAACAACTATCCGGCGACGCTGAGCGGTGGCGAGCGCCAACGCGTCGCCGTCGCGCGGGCGTTGATGAACCGCCCGGCCCTGCTGCTTGCCGACGAGCCGACCGGCGCCCTCGACAGCCGGTCGGGCGAGCAGGTGATGGATCTGCTGATCGACCTCAACCAGATCGGCCAGACCCTGTTGATCGTCACCCACGACCCGCAGCTGGCCACCCGCTGCGCCAGTCGGCTGATCGAAGTCGCCGACGGCCGGATCGCCCGCGAGAGCACACTGGAGGCGACCGCGTGAGCGCCGTATGGAGAGCCTCGCGGGCGGCCGTGAAGCGCCGCCGGCTCCAGACCTTCGTCATCGGGCTCGTCGTGCTCTGCTCCACCACGACCGTTCTGCTCGCTCTGGCACTGCTGAGCGCCGCCTCGGGCCCCTTCGACAAGGCCTACTCCGAACAGCGCGGTGCCCATACGGTGGCGACCTTCGACACCGCGAAGGTCTCGCAGGAGCAGTTGGCACGGACTGCCCGGCAGCCCGGGGTGGAGGCCGCGGCCGGACCGTTCGAGCAGACAGTCGTCGACATCCCCAAGGACTGGCTCTGGATGGCGGGCGGCACCCTCACCGTGGTGGGCCGCGCCGATCCGGCGGGCCCCGTGGACCGGATCGAACTCCTTGAGGGCCGCTGGGCCACCGCACCCGGCGAGATCGTCGTCAACTGGTCCGGTCGGGGCTCCCCCGGCACCGCACTCCTCAACACCCAGCTGGAGACCCCCGGCGGAGCGACGCTGACCGTCGTCGGATTCGCCGCCAGCATGAGCAAGTCGGCGAGCGCCTGGGTCTCGCCCGAGCAGATGGCCGCACTGCACCCGGCCTCCGCCCAGATGCTGTACCGCTTCACGGACTCCTCGACGGAGGCCCAGCTGAGCGCCTCGCTGGCACGGGCCACCACGGGACTGCCCAAGGATTCGCTGACCGGCGCACAGACCTACCTCACCTCCAAGCAGGCCTTCTCCGCGCTGGCCGACTCCTACCTCCCGTTCATGACGCTCTTCGGCATCCTCGGCGTGCTCGTCTCCATCCTGATCGTCGGCAACGTGGTCAGCGGGGCGGTCGTCTCCGGGTACCGGCACATCGGGGTGCTCAAGGCCCTGGGCTTCACCCCCAACCAGGTCGTCGCCGTCTACCTGGCAATGCTTTCCGTGCCGGCGGTGGTGGGCAGCGTGCTGGGCACGCTGGCAGGCAACGCGCTGGCCGGGCCGATCCTGAAGGCCGCGTTCGCCGGCATCGACGTGGGCCGGGCCTCGGTCGGCGGCATCAGCCCGCGGGTGTCCGCGGCCTGCCTCTTGGGCATGCCTGTCCTCGTCCTGCTGGCCGCGCTGGTCCCCGCCCTGCGCGCCCACCGGCTGCCCGCCGCACGGGCGATCAGCGCGGGCAGCGCGCCGCGAACCGGGCGCGGGCTGCGCGTCCAGCGGATGCTCGGTGCCACCCGGCTGCCGCGCCCGGTCAGTCTGGGCCTCGGCCAGCCGTTCGCCCGCCCCAGCCGCACCCTGCTGACCCTGGCGGCCATCGTCCTCGGGGTCACCACGGTGGCCCTGTCGACCGGACTGACCAGCACCATGGTGGCGTACGGCAGTGTCGGGCGGGAGGACGGAGGCGCCAGGATCCACGTGACGACCGGGGGGTCGGGCAACGACCGGACCCCGCCCCGGCTCGAGGACCTGCAGATCGAGAAAGGGCTGCGGTCCCTGCCGGGTGCGGAGGGGGTACGGGCCCGCGCGCTGTCCCAGGTGAACATGACCGGGCAGACCCAGCCCGTCTTCGCCGACTTCTACCGCGGCGACGATTCCTTGTACGAGCACACCATCGTCAAGGGCCGGGCGCCGGCCGCGGCGGGCGAGATCGTGGCCGGTCCGGCGTTCCTGACCCAGCGTGGGCTGAAGCTCGGTGACCGGGTCACGCTGGAGCTGAACGGCAGGAAAACCACCGCGACCGTCGTGGGCCAGCTCATCGAGGCCAACGCCCGGGCCCTGGAGGCCACCGGGGAGACCCTCGCCCAACTCGCACCGGACGCCCACGCCACCGAGTACACGGTGCGGCTCGCCCCAGGCGCCGACGCGCGCGCCTACGCCGAGGCGGTCACGGCGCTCGACCCGGGCCTGCACGCATCGGTGCTGGACTCCGGCAACGCCGGCACCGCCATCGTCGTCACCTTCTCGACGGTGTTCACCGTGCTGCTGACGCTCGTCGCGTCGCTCGGTGTCTTCAACACCGTTCTGCTGAACACCCGTGAGCGGCGCCGGGACCTGGGCATGCTCAAGTCGATCGGGATGACCCCCCGGCAGGTGGTGGCGATGACGGTGACCTCGGTCGCCGGGCTGGGCGCGGTCGGCGGGCTGCTCGGCATCCCGCTCGGGATCGTGGCGCACCGCCTCGTCGTCAGCCATGTCGGTGTGGTCGACTTCCCCGAGTACATGAAGGACGTGTGGCACGCGCCGCAGCTGGCCGCGATGCTCCTGGCGGGTGTGGCGATCGCAGTGCTCGGCGCCCTGGTCCCGGCCCGGTCGGCGGCCCGGATGACCATCGCCTCGGTGCTGCACACCGAGTAGACCACCCGTCAGCACCGGCCTCTGGATCGCAGTCAGCGCAGAAAGCGCCCCGGTCGTGCGTGCGGTCTGCCAGTGACGAGTCGAGCCGCGCGGCCCGCTGCGCCCAGAACCGGGCGATCAGCGCGTTGCCTTCGATCCGACTGGCCGATCTCCGTGAGGTCTGTTGGTCGGACTTCCGGCGCCTGATGGAACGTCGGGGTGATGCCGCGGTGAGTACCGGATCCACTGCGGCGGAGTTCCTGCGGTGCCGCCGTCTATGTGATCAGCTTCCTGCTGACCCGGCTGCTGTCCCATCACCGCGACCTGCGGCGGACTCTCCGGCCACGGGCAGTCCGGCACCGCCCGGCTGCTGCCCGGGCTGATCGCCCGACGTACCCCGCGGCCCCTGTCCCCCACCGGCCGCAGGGCCCCGTCCGGCCGTAGGGTTCCTGCATGACGGATGAGGGTGAGCGGGCCGTGCAGGCGGCCATCGACGGGGAGTTGAGGCTTCTCGATCCCGAGGTGCGTGCCTGCCCGGCCGGTGTCCTGGAGCTTCTGGACCCGGAGTTCACCGAGATCGGGGCTTCCGGACAACGCTGGGACGCCGAGTCGATCCTCAAGGTGACGAGCGACGGCTCGGTGTCCCCGGAGTCTCCGGTCGAGGTCAGCGAAATGTCCGGCGTCGTACTCGCTCCGGGTATCGTGCACCTGACCTACTTCGCCGACAGCCAGGGCCGCCGGGCATGGCGGAGCTCCTTGTGGCGTCTGACGGACACGGGCTGGCGGATGTACTTCCACCAGGGCACGTTGACGGGTTCGCGAAGTGAGGCGGCGCGGCGTCGGCCGTGACGGCAGGCGGGTCGTAGGGAAGGTGCCGCTCAGACCGGGCGTTACGCGCTTGCGCACCCGCGCCGCCATCCCCTCCGCAATCCGTCGTGCGCGCATACCTTCCAGCCTTGCCGCCCTGGGCGGCCCAGGGAACCGCGTCCCCGTCCGACGCTCCGGCCGTCCCCGTGCTCCCGTGCTCCCGCGCGGCTGGGGAGATGGGACGGATTCTCTGACCTATCGTCAGATTGGAACTGGTTCTATTATCTGGCTCCACTGGGTGCCACGGCGGCCCGCGGCCCTTCGGGGAGGGCCGCGGGCCGCCCGCTGTGCCACCGCCCGCTGTGCCACCGACCGTTCCGAGACCGAAGGAGTCCCTCCGGTGAAGAGCTACATCGTCGGCGTCGGGATGACGAAGTTCGAGAAGCCCGAGTCGAGGGACTGGCGCTACCCGGACATGGCGAAGGAGGCCGGCGCCGCGGCCCTCGCCGACGCCGGCATACCGTACGAACTCGTCCAGCAGGTCGCGGTCGGCTACTGCTTCCAGCCCTCGACGGCCGGCCAGCGCGCCGTGTACGAACTCGGCCTGACCGGAGTGCCCGTCTACAACGTCAGCAACAACTGTGCCACCGGCTCCACTGCGCTGATGATGGCGCGGCAGTTCGTGGCGGGCGGGCTGAACGACTGCGTCCTGGCACTGGGCTTCGAGCAGATGAAGAAGGGAGCGCTCGGCGGGGGAGCGGACGGTGGGGACCTCGCCGCCTCCCCGGTGGCCCGGCACTACGGGATCATGGCCGCCGCCCACGGCTTCGAGCGGACCCCGCCCACCGCGCAGATCTTCGGCAACGCGGCCCGCGAGCACATGGAGCGCCACGGCACCACCGAGCGGCAGCTCGCCGCCGTGGCCGCCAAGAACCACCGGCACTCCGCCGCCAACCCGTACGCCCAGTTCCGCGACGTGTACGAGGTGGACGAGATCCTCGCCGACAGGACGGTCCACCGGCCGCTCACCCGCCTCCAGTGCTCGCCCACCTCCGACGGGGCCGCCGCGGCCGTCGTCGTGTCCGAACGGTTCCTCGTCGCACACGGCCTCCAGGACCGGGCGGTCGAGATCGCCGGGCAGGCGATGGCCACCGACACCGCCGAGTCCTTCGCCTCGGGCTCCTGCGTCGACGCCGTCGGCACGCCCATGTCCCGCTCCGCGGCCCGCCGGGCGTTCGGGGAGTCCGGCCTCGGTATCGAGGACGTGGACGTCATCGAGTTGCACGACTGCTTCTCCATCAACGAGCTGCTGACGTACGAGGCGCTCGGCATGTGCCGGGACGGCGGGTCAGGAGAGCTCGCGGAGTCCGGGGCGACGACATACGGAGGCCGGTGGGTGGTCAACCCGTCGGGCGGGCTGATCTCCAAGGGCCATCCGCTGGGCGCGACGGGCCTCGCCCAGGCGGCGGAACTCAGCTGGCAGCTCCGCGGCGAGGCGGGACCGCGCCAGGTCCCCGGGGCGCGCACCGGGCTCGCGCACAACATCGGGCTCGGCGGCGCGGCGGTGGTCACCGTGCTGCGGAAGGGCTGAGGGGCCGCCCTGGACGCGGCGGGGGTGACGCCGGTGGTACCCGTCGGGTCTGCCGGGTCTGCCGGGTCTGCCGGGTCTGCCGGGTCCGTCGGGTCCGCCGGGCCGTCCGAGGGCAGTGGCTGCGGCGGTGAAGGGGAAGGCGAAGGGGAAGGGGAAGGTGAAGGGGAAGGGGACGGCGGCGGCGTCAGCTGCGACCGCCGCCCGGGCAGGTGCGGCGCGCACCGGTCGCGGTCGCGGTCCTACGACCAGCGGCCCGCAGCCCGTCCGCCGAAATCGGGATGTGCGAATCAGCAGGTGCCTGGGAGTATGCGCCCATGAGTCACGTCCAGCGCGCTTCCCCCGGCACCCCAGACCTCGGAACCCCGGATCCCGTCCCTCCGGCCGAGGGGCGCGCCGACGGTCCCGGGCAGCGCATGTGGGCGGTGGTGCTGGCGGCCTGCGCCGGGCAGTTCCTTGTGGTGCTGGACATCTCCGTCGTCAACACCGCGCTGCCGTCGATACGGGCCGACCTGGGGCTGAGCGCAGCCGAGCTGCAGTGGGTGGTCAACGCGTACTCGATCGTCCTCGCCGGGTTCATGCTCCTCGGCGGACGGGCGGGCGACCTCTACGGACGCAAGCGGATGTTCCTGCTGGGGCTCGGGGTGTTCACCGTCGCGTCGCTGGCCGGCGGACTCGCGCAGGAGGGCTGGCAGCTGCTCGCCGCACGCGCCTGCCAGGGCCTGGGTGCGGCCGTCCTCGCCCCGTCGACGCTGACACTGCTGACCTCCGCCGTGCCGGAGGGTCCCGCCCGGGCCCGGGCCATCGCCACCTGGACCGCCGTCGGCGCGGGCGGCGGCGCGGCGGGCGGACTCATCGGGGGTGTGCTCACCGAGACCCTGTCCTGGCGCTGGACCCTGCTGGTCAACGTGCCCATCGGCGCCGCCGTCGTCGTCCTCGGCGCATGGTGGCTCGTGGAGAGCCGTGCGGAGGAGCGGCGCCGGCTGGACCTGCCGGGTGCGGTCCTCGTCACGGCGGGCCTCGCAACGCTCGCCTACGGCATCGTGCAGACCGAGCAGGACGGCTGGACCGCTCCCTCGGCCCTGCTGCCGCTGAGCGCCGGGCTGGTACTGCTCGGGGCGTTCGTCCGGGCGGAGGCCCTTTCGAAGACGCCCCTCATGCCGCTGAAGCTGTTCCGGATTCGGTCGGTGGCAGCGGCGAACGCGGCGATGTTCACTTGTGGCGCGGCCATGTTCTGCATGTGGTACTTCATGACGCTCTACGCCCAGAACGTCCTGCACTACAGCCCGATGGAGGCCGGGCTCGCCCTCATGCCCAGCTCCCTCGCGGTCGTCCTCGGCGCCAAGTTCGCCCCGCGGCTGATGCGCACCTTCGGCGCGCGCCATGTCGCCGTGCTGGGAGTGCTGGTGTCCGCGGCCGGTTTCGGCTGGCAGTCCACGATGGACGCGCACGCCTCGTATATGACCGGGATCATGCTCCCGGGCATCGTGATGATGGGCGGCGCGGGGCTGGCGGGGACACCGCTCGCCTCCCTCGCCACCTCGGGCGCCGCACCGGGCGACGCCGGCGTGGTCTCCGGTCTGATCAACACCTCGCGGGTGATGGGCGGGGCGCTCGGCCTCTCCGTCCTCGCGACGGTGGCCGCGGCCCGTACCGGCGGGTCGCTGTCCCCCGAGGCGCTGACGGCCGGGTACGCCCTCGCCTTCAGGACCGGTACGGCGATTCTGGTCGGCTGTGTGCTGATGATGCTGCTGTGGCTGCCGAAGGACCGCGAGCACCAGGCCTGAGCACGGTCCGGGGGACGGTACGGAGTGCACGGTCCGTGTGCGGGTTCGGGGCGCTTGGTCGGCCTTGGCCGCAGGAGGCAGCCTCCGGTGAAGCGCGGCATGACGCGCTCGGTGGCTGCGGGCGTGCGGGCCCGCACGCCCCGGCCTACCGTCGCTTCCTCCACCGGGCCGTCCCGGGGCGGGCGGGCATATCGGGTGACGGGGGGCGGGCCGGGGGTCGCGTGACGAGGTGCCGTGCGGAGCAGCAGTCGTGCGCCGGGACTCATGTGCCGGGACTCATGTACCGGTACATGAGTCCCGGCACATGTGCCTGTGCCTATGCCTGTGCCTGTGACCGGGGCGGCCCGCGGATCCCGCTCGGCGGCGCCCCGCGGGCCCGAACGGTACCCCCGTGCGCCCGTACCCCCGTGCGGCCCGCCGCGAGGTGTGAGCTGACGTTCCCTCACTGGCCTTCACAAGCGGCGGGGGGTGCGTTATACATGAGGCCAACCGGCCTAGAACGCGTTCTAGAACAGGCTCATCGAGCGGCCGGTCCCGTGCGGCCTCGGTGCGGCCGACGGTGCGGACGGTCGCGCCGAGGTCTTCCGCTCCCTCCCGGGAGCCAAGGAACCAAGGAGCAGCATCCCCATGCCCATCGACGCCGCCAAGGCGATCGCCGCCGAGCCCCGCAGTGCCGAGATCAGCTGGGAGCACAAGGACGTCCAGCTCTACCACCTCGGGCTCGGCGCCGGTGTGCCGGCCGCCGACCCCCACGAGCTGCGCTACACCCTTGAGTCCCGGCTGCATGTGCTGCCCAGCTTCGCCACCGTCGCGGGAGGGGGCATGGGCGTGGTCCGCGGGCTCTCCGCCCCGGGCATCGATGTCGATCTCGCCGCTGTGCTGCACGGCGGACAGTCGGTCACCCTGCACCGCCCCATCCCCGTCGGCGGCCGGGCCACCAGCACGTCCCGTGTCGCCGCCGTCTATGACAAGGGCAAGGCCGCGGTCCTCGTACTGCGCTCCGAAGCGGCCGACGAGGGCGGCCCCCTGTGGACGAGCGACGCACGGATCTTCGTACGCGGGGAGGGCGGCTTCGGCGGTGAACGGGGCCCGTCCGTCGGCACCGGTCAGCCGGACCGCGCGCCCGACCGGACCGTGGAGCGGCCCGTCCGCGAGGACCAGGCGCTCCTCTACCGGCTCTCCGGCGACTGGAACCCGCTGCACGCCGACCCCGAGTTCGCGAAGCTCGCGGGCTTCGACCGGCCCATCCTGCACGGCCTGTGCACCTACGGCATGACGCTGAAGGCGATCGTGGACACGCTCCTCGACGGGGACGTGACCCGCGTCCGGGCGTACGGCACCCGGTTCGCCGGGGTGGCCTTCCCCGGGGAGACCCTGCGCATCCGCCTGTGGGCCGAAGAGGGCCGCGTCCAGGCGGCGGTGACCGCCGTGGAGCGGGACGACGCACCCGTGCTCGCCGACACGGTGGTCGACCACGCCTGACGGGGGGTGCCGGCTACGCCGGACCGACCCGCCCCCGAGAGCGGACCGGCCCGCGCGCGGTCCCCCGGCCAACCCGGCCCCCGCACGGCCCGTGAGACCCCCGGCCACCGGGCCGGGCCGCCGTGCCCAGCCCATCAGTCCGCCGTGCACCCCCGCACCCGTGAACGGCGGCGAGGACGACCCGACCCGACCCGACCCGACCTGACCCGACCGAAGCCCGACTCCCGAAGGGGACGCACCCCATGCGCGCTGCCGTACTGCACGAGATCGGCCAGGACAAGCTCGATGTCCTCGACGACGTCGAGGCCGTGGGCTTCGGCCCGGGAAAGGTGAGGATCCGGGTCGAGGCGACCGGGCTGTGCCATTCGGACGTCTCCGCGATGAGCGGGGTGCTGCCGCAGCCGGTGCCGTTCGTCCCCGGCCACGAGGGCGCCGGGCAGGTGCTCGACGTCGGCGACGGCGTGACCTCCGTCCGCCAGGGCGACCGGGTGCTGCTGTGCTGGCTGCCCGCCTGCCGGAGCTGCCCTGCCTGCCGGCGCGGTCAGACCCAGCTCTGCCTTTCCGGGTTCATGAACGCGGGCACACCCAACTTCAGGCGCCCCGCCGGCGATGTGTTCGGTTTCGCCGGGACCGGCACGTTCGTGGAGGAGGTCGTCGTCGACGCGGGTTGCGCGGTCCCGATCCCCGACGACGTCCCGTACGAGATCGCCGCGCTCATCGGCTGCGGTGTCACCACCGGCCTCGGCGCCGCCGTCAACACCGCTCGGGTGGAGCCCGGTTCGTCGGTCGCCGTCATCGGCTGCGGCGGTGTGGGCATCTCCACCATCCAGGGCGCCCGGGTGCAGGGCGCCGCGCAGATCGTCGCCGTCGACCCGGTCGCCTCGCGGCGGGAGGCGGCGCTGGGGTTCGGTGCCACCGAGGCCGTCGCGCCCGACGCGCTCGGCGACGCGAAGCAGCGGATCACCGGCGGGGAGGGCTTCGACTACGTCTTCGAGGTCGTCGGCAGGTCGGCCACTGCACGGACGGCGTACGAGACGACCCGGCGCGGCGGGACCCTGTGCATCGTCGGCGCCGGGGCGATGGACGACATCCTCCAACTCAACATGTTCGAGCTGTTCTTCGACGAGAAGCGGATCCTGCCGTCGCTGTACGGGGGCGGCGATGTGCTCCGCTCCTACGAGCGGGCCATCGCGCTGTGGCGCGCGGGCCGGATCGACCTGGAGTCGCTCATCACCCACCGGGTCCGGCTGACCGAGATCAACGACGCCCTGACCCAGATGCGGACGGGCGAGGCGCTGCGCACCTGCATCGAGATCTGAGGGGTCCGCCATGTCACTCCCCCTCCGGGACCTGTCCGCGATCGTCACGGGCGCCGGCCGCGGCCTCGGCCGGGCCGAGGCGCTCGAACTCGCCCGGCTCGGCGCGGCGGTGGTCGTCAACGACTACGGGCAGCCGGGCCGGGACGGCTCGGGCGAGGCGTCCGCCGCCCCCGCCGAGCGGGTCGCGGAGGAGATCCGCGCGGCGGGCGGCCGGGCGGTCGCCCACACCGGCGACGTCTCGGACTTCGAGGTGGCCCGCTCCCTCGTCGAACTCGCCACCTGCACCTATGGCAGGCTCGACATCCTGGTGAACAACGCGGGCATCCTCCGCGACCGGATGATCTTCTCGATGAGCGAGGACGAGTGGGACTCGGTGATCCGGGTCCATCTCAAGGGACACTTCAACACCACCCACTTCGCCTCGGCGCACTGGCGCGAACGTGCCAAGGCATCGGGCGGCCCCGTCCACGGCCGGATCGTCAACACCTCCTCCGAGGCGTTCCTCGCCGGCTCGGCCGGACAGCCCAACTACGCCGCGGCCAAGGGCGGCATCGTCGGCCTGACCACCTCCACGGCGCTGGCGCTGCGGAGGTACGGGGTCACCGCCAACGCCATCTGCCCCCGGGCCCGTACGCGTATGACCGAGGACGTCTTCGCCGGGCTCGCCGAACCGGCCCCCGGTGAACTCGACCCGCTCGCACCGGAACACGTCGCCCCGCTCGTGGGCTACCTGGCCTCGCCGGCCGCGTCCCGTATCACCGGACAACTCCTCGTCGTGCACGGCGGCATGGTCGCGGTCGTCGAACGCCCGCGGGTCGCCGCGCAGTTCGACTCGGCCGGGGAGTCCTTCTCCCACCAGGAGCTGGAGGACGTCCTCGGCTCCTGGTACGCCCACCGGGCGCCGGACGAGACCTTCGCCGCGTCGGAGGTGCTTTCGCTGAAGCGGGCGTAGCCGCCCTCCGACGTCGCCTGTGTATCTTGCCGGTCGCCCGGGTCGCCCGGTTCGCCCGGGTCGTGTGGGTCGCCCGGGGCGTGTAGGTCGTGTGGGGCGTGTGGGGCGTGTGGGCCCGCGGGGGGAGGCGCTGTCCGGCGTTCGTGCGGCGTCTGCGCGTCCGCCTGTCCTGGGCGTCCGCCTGAACGGCCCGTCCCCGTCGCCGGCCCGTCCCTGCGGGGCGGCGCCCGCCCCGCCAGCGCCGCCGAGCCCGGCCGCCGTACACATGCGGGAGGGCCGCCACGGGGCTTCGCCGTGGCGGCCCTCCCGCGTCCGATGCGTCTCGCGGGGCCGTACTGCTGCTGCGTGCTGCTACGCGGCCTCGCCCTTCGCCGGGCGGCGGTGGCGGCCGTGCGCCGGAGACGTCGTGTCCTCCGCAGCGGCGGCACCGCCCCGGTGCTTGCCGGAGCCGACGGCCTCGGCCTGGTTCGCGGCCGCTCCCTGCGGACGCGCCTGGGTCGTGTCGGTTCGGGCCTCAGACATGTGGGAAATTCACCCCGTTGTTCCATCGCCGATCTGGTGTCACCGGGGGAGCCGTCACCGTCGGCATCCGGACGGTGCGACCGCGTATCCCCCGGCCGCAGAGTCTAACCGGGCGCCATGCGCCCCGTGAGAGGCGCCTGCTGCAGCGGCACGGGTCTGCGCACGGGAGGACGTACTGCCTCTCCGTATGGTTCCCCACCTGCGTACTCCGGCTGCGCAGCCGTGGAGCCGGACATCCGCGGACCCGGTTGCAGGGGGTCCCCGGGGGGATCCAGACGGGCCATCCCGCACGCCGTCTCCTCCGTCGAGTACGGCAGTCGCAGTACCCCCTCCCGGGTCCACAGTCCGGAGCCCGCCAGCCAGCCGCCGGGAGCGGGGAGCTGATGAAGACGCCGCCCGGCCGGCCGCCAGACCCCCACCCAGGAGCCGGCCGCCGCGTCGATCCGCAGCGCCACCGCGCAGCTCTCCGGCATCAGCACCCTCCCCGGCTGGATCGCGAACGGCGTGACCGCCGCGTCCGGCAGCCGCAGGCACTCGGGGAACCGCACCGGCCGCAGGCTCCCGAGCACCCCCCAACCCAGCCGGTCGTGGCCCGCCGCGTCCGACCGGACCATCAGCAGTCCGCTCTCCGCGTCGGCGAGCAGCAGCCGGTCGTTGCTGTCCTGCGTGATCTGCAGCAGCGGTGTCACCTCGCCGCCCCGCTCCAGATCGACCACCACCGCCTTGGTGACCCCGTCCCGCTCGCGGTCCAGCGCCAGCATCCGGCCCGTGCGGTCCAGCCACACCCCGCCCGAACAGCGGCCCGGCACCACCGCCACCCGCTCGGGCCCGAACGCCCCGCCCGCCACCAGCCACACCGCCGTCGACCCCGCACCCGGCGCCAGTGCGTAGGCGCAGGTCCCGTCCGGCGACGGCGGGAGCAACCGCATCTCCGCCGACTCCACGGAGCCGAGCGGCACTTCGCCGGTCCCCGGGCCCGCCGGGTAGAGCAGCGAGAACGAGCGGAGCCCCGCTACCCGGCGGTGGACCAGCACCCGGCCGTCGGCGAGCGGGGCCACCTCCGTGTCCGGCTCCTCGGGCTGCCCGAGCGGCAGCGGCACCGCGTACGGCTCCGCCCCGTCGAGCGTCCACCGCTCGGCGAACAGGGCGTCTCCCCGCCCGGCGAGGCGCGCCGCATAGCTGCGGCCCGCGCCGACCGTGAGCGCCGCCCGCGGGGTGGGCCGTAGGGCCCTGCACTCCGCGGCTTCCTCGATGGCACACGCTGTCATCGGATGGTCACCTCCGGCCACTGAAGCTAGTTTTCGCACGTCAAGCCGGACACCGCCCACCGTTCCACTTCACACATAAGGGTGGCCGAATCAGGATTCGGCTGAGAGGGGACCGGCGGTTGTGCTGGTACGTCGTGGACCCGCCGGGCACCCGTCACCGATCCGTATCGATCTATACCGATCTATACCGATCCATACCGATCCGTAAAGATCCATCTCGATCCGTCCGCGCCGGACCACGCCGGACCGCCCCGGGGTGACCCCGTCCCGCCCCGGGGTGACCCCGGCGCGGGACGGGGCGATCCGGTCGGGCCGGCACCGGGGTACCCCGGTGCCGGACGGCGGCGCGCGGAGGGCAGGTAGCCTTGCCTCCGTGCCCCGTCTGTCTGAAGTCACCGCCGAGCTCGACGCCCTCTGGCCTCCCGAGCGGGCCGAGGAATGGGACGCCGTCGGCACGGTCTGCGGTGATCCCGGCGCCGAGATCACCCGCGTCCTGTTCGCCGTGGACCCCGTCCGGGAGATCGCCGAGGAGGCCGTCGCCCTCGGCGCGGACCTGATCGTCGCCCACCACCCGCTCTATCTGCGCGGTACGACCACTGTCGCCGCCTCCCACTTCAAGGGCCGGGTCGTCCACACCCTCATCACGCACGACATCGCGCTGCACGTCGCACACACCAACGCCGACACCGCGGACCCGGGAGTCTCCGACGCCCTCGCCGGCGCGCTCGACCTCCGGGTCACCGGGCCGCTCGTGCCCGAGAACGGCCTGGGCCGGATCTGCGAGCTCGACCACCCCGAGACGCTGGGGGAGTTCGCGGCCCGCGCCGCCGCGCGGCTGCCCGCGACCGCGCAGGGTATCCGCGTCGCCGGAGACCCGGACGCGACCGTCCGCCGTGTCGCCGTCAGCGGAGGCTCAGGCGACGGCCTCTTCGGGGCCGCCCGGGCCGCCGGAGTGGATGCGTTCCTCACCGCCGACCTGCGGCACCACCCCGTGTCCGAGGCCGTCCAGCAGACTCCGCTCGGCCTGGTCGACGCCGCCCACTGGGCCACCGAGTGGCCCTGGTGCGAACAGGCCGCCGCCCAACTCGACGCGATCTCCGACCGCCGCGACTGGAACCTGCGGGTCCACGTCTCGAAGACGGTCACCGACCCCTGGTCCGCCCACCACATCTCTGGAGCCCCCAACTGAACGCCGCGCCCGCAGACCAGATCCGACTCCTCGACGTCCAGGCACTGGACGTCCGTCTGTCGCAGCTCGCGCACCGGCGCACGTCGCTGCCCGAGCACGCCGAGCTGGAGTCGCTGCACAAGGACCTCTCGCAGCTGCGCGACCTGCTCGTCGCCGCGCAGACGGAGGAGGGCGACTGCGCCCGCGAGCAGACCAAGGCGGAGCAGGACGTGGACCAGGTCCGCCAGCGCTCGGCGCGGGACCAGCAGCGCCTGGACTCCGGGGCCATCACCTCCCCCAAGGACCTGGAGAACCTCCAGAAGGAGATCGTCTCGCTCGCCAAGCGCCAGGGGGATCTCGAGGACATCGTCCTGGAGGTGATGGAGCGCCGGGAGTCCGCCCAGGAACGGGTGGCCGAACTGAGCGGGCGGGTCTCCTCGGTCCAGGCCAAGGCCGACGACGCGACGGCCCGCCGGGACGCGGCGTACGAGGAGCTGGACGGCGAGTCCGCGTCGGTCGGCAAGGAGCGCGAGGTCGTCGCGGGATCCGTGCCCGCGGACCTGATGAAGCTGTACGAGAAGCTCCGCGAGCAGCAGGGCGGCGTGGGCGCCGCCCGGCTCTACCAGCGGCGCTGCGAGGGCTGCCACATCGAGCTCAACATCACCGAACTGAACGAGGTCCGCGGCGCGGCCCCGGACGCCGTCGTGCGCTGCGAGAACTGCCGGCGCATCCTGGTCCGCACGCAGGAGTCCGGTCTCTGATGCGCGAGCTGGTCGTCGAGGCCGACGGCGGCTCCCGGGGGAACCCGGGACCGGCGGGCTACGGGGCGGTCGTCCGCGACGCGGCGAGCGGGCAACCCCTCCTGGAACGCGCCGAGTACATCGGCGTCGCCACGAACAACGTCGCCGAGTACCGGGGCCTCATCGCCGGTCTGAAGGCGGCAAGCGAACTCGACCCTCACGCACGCGTCCACGCACGCATGGACTCCAAGCTCGTCGTGGAGCAGATGTCGGGCCGCTGGAAGATCAAGCACCCGGACATGAAGCCGCTGGCCGCGGAGGCCGCGCGGATCTTCCCGGCCGGGCGGGTCACATACCAGTGGATCCCGCGCGAGCGCAACAAGCACGCGGACCGGCTGGCCAACGAGGCCATGGACGCGGCGCGGCGCGGTGAGCGGTGGGAGCCGTCGGTGTCCTCGGCGGCGCTGTCGTCCTCCGCGGAGGACGACCGGGCGGCCCGGGTCGTCGGCGACGCGGCGGCGGGCGCGGCGAAGGCGCGGGCCGCGCTGAACCCGGGCGCGGCACGGGACTCCCGTGCCGGGTACGCCGACGCGGCCGGGGCGCAGGCCGCTCCGCGTGCGTCCGGTGATGCGGCGTCCGGTGATGCGGCGGTCGGCGGTGGCGCGGTCGGTGGCGCTGTGTCCGGTGGCGCTGCCGTGTCCCGTGGCGCTGCCGCGCAGGCGACTCTGCCCAAGAGCACCGAGGTGGAAGGTGCCGGCTGGGGCCCGGACCTCGGGCCCCCCGCCACGTTCGTCCTGCTGCGGCACGGTGAGACGGCGCTGACCCCGGAGAAGCGCTTCTCCGGTACCGGCGACCACGAGCTGTCCGAGGTGGGCCGGCGCCAGGCCGAGGCGGTGGCGGCGGCGCTGGCCGCGCGCGGCACGATCCAGGCGGTCGTCTCCTCGCCCCTCAAGCGCTGCCGGCAGACCGCGGAGGCGGTCGCGGCCCGGCTCGGGCTCGACGTACGGATCGACGACGGGCTACGGGAGACGGACTTCGGCGCCTGGGAGGGCCTGACGTTCGCGGAGGTCCGGGAGCGCTACGGCGACGACCTCGACGCCTGGCTCGCCTCGACCAAGGCGGCGCCCACCGGCGGCGGGGAGAGCTTCGCCAAGGTCGCGAAGCGGGTCGCGGCGACGCGGGACCGGCTGGTCCGGGAGTACCGGGGACGCACGGTTCTCGTGGTCACCCATGTCACCCCGATCAAGACCCTGGTACGCCTGGCCATCGGCGCGCCCCCGGAGTCCCTGTTCCGTATGGAGCTCTCGGCGGCTTCGGTGTCGGCGGTGGCCTACTACGCGGACGGCAACGCGTCACTGCGGCTGCTGAACGACACGGGCCATCTGCGCTGACGCCGGGACGGCTTCGCGCCGGGGCCGCCGTCACGGGGCGCCGGCGTCGCGGTGCCATGCGCTTCGGCGTCGCGCTGCCACCCGCGGCGGACCTCCGTCAGTGGATCTCGGTGACCACCACGTCGAGCGCCCACACCTTCCCGGGCTTTCCCGGTGCCTCCGCCTCGACCGCGTAGCCGAGGTCGCGCAGCGCCTCCACCAGTTCACCCGGCCCCTTCGGCGCGGCGCCGGCCTCCAGCAGACTGCGCACGATGCGCCCCTTGGTCGCCTTGTTGAAGTGGGACACCACGGAACGCTTCTCGACGCCGTCGACGGTCTGGGAGTGCAGTACCCGCACGGTCGCCGTACGGTCGGCGACCTCGCCCTTCGGGCGCCAGGCGGCCGCGTACGCCGACGACCGCAGATCCAGGACCAGGCCGCTCCCGGCCGCCTCGGGCAGCGCTGACGCCATCGGCGCCCGCCAGTACGCGGCCAGTGCCCCGAGCCCGGGCAGCCTGACGCCCATGGAGCAGCGGTACGAGGGGATCCGGTCGTCGATGCGGACCGCGCCCCAGAGGCCGGAGAACACCAGCAGCGATTTCCGGGCCCGGCGGCGTGCGGAGGCGTCGAGGGCGGCCAGGCCGAGCGCGTCGTACAGCACACCCGTGTAGATCTCACCCGCCGGGCGTGTCCCGGCCGTGCGCAGCCCGGCGTTCTTCGCGACCTCGCCGCGCAGGCCCTCACTGAGCCCCAGTACGTCCCGGGCCTTCCCCTCGTCGCCCCGGCACAGTTCCACGAGTTCGTCCAGCACTGCCGCGCGCGCTCCGGCCAGGGCGGGCAGGGACAGTGCCTCCGGCTTGAGCGGCGCCCCGCGTCCCGAAGCGGCCTTGCCCTCGGACGGCGGCAACAGCACGAGCACGGCGTTTCTCCTCTGCGTACGTACGTAGAACCGGGGATGCGGCCCCGCACCAGCGTAATCGCCCGCATCGGCCCACCGCCCGTGGCCCGCCCGTGCCTCTCCCGTGGCGTGCCCGTGCCCGCCGTTCCCCGCCGGTTCTCTGCGGGTTCTCTGCCGGTGGCGCGCCTCCCGGCGGCGGCACGGCGCGGCTGCCACCGCCGGGGCACCGAGGGGTACGGCTCAGGACGGCTGCCCACCCCGGGACGGCGGAAGCGCGCTTCGCGCCCGCGTGACGGCCTGGAGCATCGACAGGGCGTCGTCGGCGTGGCAGCGCACGGTGTGCACCCGGCGCGTCCCGCCCAGCAGCCCCACCGACTCGACGGGTTCCGACAGCGTGAAGGTGAGCGATGTCTGCGACCCGACGGGAAGGTCGAGCACGCCGTCCTCCTTCCCGTCGTGCGTGGACAGCAGTTGGTAGGAGGCGGACGCGATCCACTCCAGCGGGATCCGCAGATCGACGTGGGTGGCCCGGCGCAGCCGCAGCGTGTGCTCGGACAGCGTGTGCGGGCGGGTCGCGGACGCCGCGTGCAGGCCCACGACGAGGAGGACGGTGTAGACGTCCAGAGCGAGTATCACGGCGTGCAGTACCGGCCAGGGCCTGAGCAGGTAGGACATCGCCACCGTCTCGACGATGCAGACGAAGCCCAGGCCGAGGAGGAGTCCGGCCTGGTCGCGGGCATGTCCGAAGACCTGCTCGCCCGGCCCGGGAGCGGAGCGCCGCCGGGCCGCCCAGAGCAGCAGGCTCCACATGAGCCGCAGTTCGTGCCCGGCCAGCCGCAGTACCGGCCGGGGGACCAGCTCACATACGGCCTCGCGCGGTGTCCGCCCCTCCCGGCGCCACAGCCGCAGGAACAGGGCGGCCTCGGCCGTCAGCAGGAGCAGGAAGGCCGCCTCACCAGCGGCGAGCACCGGTGCTGGCGGGCGCAGCCCCGCCAGCAGACAGACCAGCAGCGTCAGTTCACCGGGTACGACGAGATACGTGACACCTCTGAGCAGCCGCCTCGGCTGCCTCATCCACCCCAGCCGCATCATCGGGCCCGGCCGCCTCAGTCGCATCATCGAGCCCGCTCCGCGACCAGGCGCAGCGCACGGCGCACGGCCTCGGCCTGGGCCGGGTGGAACTCGGCGAAGAAGGCGTCCATGAACGGACTCCCGCCCTCTCCCGCCGAAGCGCCTTTCTCCCCCAGCCCCGCCACGACCTCGTCGGGTATGCAGCCGGCCAGCGCCCGGGCCGCCGCCTCGACCCGGGGATCGCGGGCGTCCGCGTCCACGTCCGCGAGCGCGTCGAAAAGCCCGTACACCTCGTACACGCGCTCCACCGCCTCCGGAGCCTCGGTCATCCGCCGCATCGCGCCGAGCAGCCGGTCGCGGTCCCCGGCCGGTACGACCGTGTCCAGCAGGGCGAGCACCTCGCGTTCCTTCGCAGCCGTCGCGGACTCGGGCCGTCCGGCGGCCTCCCCGGCGAGACTGCCGAACAGCTCCGCCAGCTCCGGCGACACCGGGCCCTCGGCGGGCAGCCGCCCGGAGCGCGCCTGCTCCAGCACCGCGCCCAGCCGTGCGCGCCGTTCGGTGAGGAGTTCCTGCTGCCGGGCCAGATCGTCGTCCAGCTCCTCCAGGACCTCCACCAGCTCCCGCCCCCTGTCGTCGGCGAGCACGTCTCCGACCTCGTCGAGGGCGAGCCCGAGCTCCGTCAGCCGCCGGATGCGGGCGAGCAGTACGGCGTCGCGCACCGAGTAGTCCCGGTAGCCGTTGGCCCGGCGGACGGGCTCGGGCAGCAGGCCCTGGTGGTGGTAGTGCCGCACGGCACGGGGCGTGACCCCGACGAGTGCGGCGATCTCTCCGATCCGCATGGCCTCAGTAGAAACCGTGACGCTGCGGCAGGGTCAAGGGGCGGCCGGCCGGCCGGTCTGTCTCGGCGGCGGCGCTGGCGGACGGCGACGGGGGCCGGAGCGGCAGCCGCACGCGACGGCGGAGCGCGGACGGCGGCGGGCCCCGCTGCGGTACGCGTCGCCTGTGAAGGCCGGGCGGAGCGGACATCCGCGGGGTCCGATTCGGTACGAGGACGCCCGCACCCGGCGTCCCCTTACCGAAGACGCCGGCACCCGGCGCCGACACGCGTACGCGCCGGGTAGCATGGTCATCACGGCAGACGAGCCGGGCGGACGGCCGCGTGGGGCCCCTCAGGGGTGCCTCCCGAGGAACGTCCGGGCTCCACAGGGCAGGGTGGTGGGTAACGCCCACCCGGGGTGACCCGCGGGACAGTGCCACAGAGAACAGACCGCCGGGGACCTCGGTCCCCGGTAAGGGTGAAACGGTGGTGTAAGAGACCACCAGCGCCTGAGGTGACTCAGGCGGCTCGGTAAACCCCACCCGGAGCAAGGTCAAGAGGGGGCGCCGCCCGTGAGGAGCGGCGGCCCTGCGCGGACGATCGAGGGCTGCCCGCCCGAGTCCGCGGGTAGACCGCAGGAGGCCGGTGGCAACACCGGTCCTAGATGGATGGCCGTCTCCCCGGCGACCGCGAGGTCATCGGGTGACAGAACCCGGCGTACAGCCCGACTCGTCTGCCCCCACCTGCGGCTTTGCCTCGGAAGGGCCTCTGACCTGCGGCGGAGGCTCTTTCCGGTCTTTCGGGGGCTTGCCGCATTAGGCGGCGGAAAGTCCCTCGGAAGTCCCTCGGACAACACTGAAAGTCCCTGAGAAATCCCTGGCGCGGAGGCGCGGACGACGCCTCCGGACTGGGGTGATCATGTTTCCTCTGGCCTCAGCGCGCGGCCTGCGGGAGCTGGGCGCAGCAGGTTGCAGCGCTCGCCGTCGAGATCACCGAGACCCGCTGGAATCCCCGCCTCGGCCGATGCTTCGAGAGCGAACAGAAGGCCGTCCTCGCCACCGTCCCCGTTTTCTGGGGGCGAGGACGAGAGCCGCACCGCCGCCCGCTCCGTCGTGCTCGCGGCCGCCTGACACTCCGGCAGGTTGTCCTACGATCGGCCTCGGTCGCCTTTCGGTGGCCGAGGCCCTCGTTGTCTCGGAAGGAACGCGCATTGACCACGCACACCCTCACGATCAACGGTGAGAAGGTGGCCATCACCCGCGAGAGCGTCCTTGTGGCCGCCGCCGATGCTCGCCCGAACGTTCGCCCCCATCGCCATGGCGTCCTCATCGGCTCCGTCCTCTGGGCACCGAAGGACCTGCTGCGGACCGTCATCGGAAACGACGACCTCGGAAACGTCGACTCCCCGCGCGCCATGAAGGCGTTCAACATCCTCGGCTTCCAGACCTTCACCGAGACCGTCTACACCGCGGACGGCCTCCCCTTCGTCCACCCCGACAACCAGCTCCGCACGCAGGAGGGCGCTCGACCGTGACCAGCGCAACCACTACGTCCGTCTACGCCTCCCTGATCGCCGCGATCGAGGCGAAGAACGGAGTGCTCCAAGTCGATGTCCGCCGCCTGCGGGACATCCTTGGAGCCGGCCGTACCGGCAGCACGGTCGCCCGCACCATCGAATCCGAGCTTGCCCGCGTAGGCATCCTGCACCTCCCGCCGACCATCCCCACCAGCCAGGACCGGCGCGTCGTCCTGTGCACCAACCCGATGGTGAAGATAGTGATCGAGAACCTCCGTGGTGGTGACGTCGAAGGCCGCTCCGCCATGCTCGCGGCCTGAACCTGGCCAGATCGAGCCTGGGGCCAGCCCGTCCCGGCCGACCGGCCACGGGCTCGTCTCCGCAGGCACTCCTTGGACCGCACCATCAGGAGGAACCGGTGCCATACCCGCAACTGCTCACGCCCGAGGAGAGGCTCGCTGACGCGAAGAAGCGGCTGAGCCTCCCGGGTATCGTCGTGATCTGCGGCTCCACCCGCTTCATGACCGAGATGGCCGAGGCCGATCTGCGGGAGACCAAAGCCGGAAAGATTGTCGTCAAACCGGGCTGTGACATGAAGTCGCGGCACGAACTTTGGTCGTCCGATCCTGTCGAGGCCGAGGCGCTGAAGGTTCGACTCGACGATCTGCACCGGGCGAAGATCCGGCTCGCTGATGAGGTGCTCGTAGTCGGCGACTACATCGGAGACAGCACCCGAGCTGAAATCGCCTACGCCCGGTCGCTGGGCAAGCCCGTGCGGTTCACGCACCCCGAAGTCGACCCTGACGCCTGATCGCCCGCTGCCACCTCGACAACCAGGGCCGACAGCCTGCCGCCTGACTGTCTCGCGGTGGCTTCGGCCGCTGCCCACCCCGCACCCTCCGCAGGCATCCCTTGGAATTGGCGCTATGGAGGCTTTGCGATCGGTCCACGACCGTCCCGATCTCGTACTGACCGTCGTCACGGGCAACCTCAAGCTGAACGCCCTGCTGAAGCTGGCGGTCTTCGACCTCGGAGGCTACGTCGACACCGAGATCGGAGCGTTCGCCTCCGACGATCAGCATCGGCTGGCGCTCGTTGCCGTCGCGCAGAAGCGTGCCCAGGCCAAGCACGGGACGATCTTCACCCGCTCCAACACCGTCATCATCGGCGACTCCCTGGAGGACGTCCGTACAGGCCTCGAAGGCGGTGCCGCGGTCGTCGCGGTCGCCTCCGGGAAGACCCAGGTGACGACCCTGAGAGAGGCTGGCGCCGACGTTCTCCTTGGGACGTTGGAGAACGTGCAGGAGCTGCATTACGCCATCGCCAGCGTCGTCCAGCTTCGCCTTTGACCTCTCCGAGCGAACGTGAAGTCCCGGGCCGCACGCGGGGCTTCACGTTCCCTCGCACGCTGCGAATCAGCCCACGGCTATGACGCGGTAGGCCGCCGACGCAACCACTCGACTGTGGCCGGTATCCCTTCCTGAAGCGCCGCAGAGGCGACTTCCGGGAAGAGAGTTCGCAGCCGCTGGCCGTCGGCCTGCGAGTGGGGGACGTCGCCGACGCGGACAGACACGTGTTCCCGGCGCGCGCGGCGTCCCGTAGCCATCTCGATCTCCTGGACCAGGTCCAGAAGCGAAGTACGGCTGCCGTAGGCCAGGTTCACTGGGCGGGGGTCCACGACCCGGCGGAGCAGGGCGCCAGTGAGGACGTCGCAGACCGTGCCCACGTACGTGAAGTCGCGCGTCTGGGTGCCGTCGCCATGGATGGTCACCAGCTCGCCTGCGAGGGTGGCGCTGATCCACTTCGGGATGACGGCGGCGTAGGCGTGGTCGGCGCGCTGGCCGGGGCCGTAGACGTTGAAGAAGCGGAAGGGGAGCACCGGAAGGTCGAAGCTGTGGTGGTAGGCGCCCAGGTACGCCTCCGTCGTGAGCTTGGTGACCGCGTACGGGCTCATGGGGGCGGAGACGAGGTCCTCGTGCTTCGGCAGCTGGGGGTTGGTGCCGTAGACGGAGGACGAGGACGCGGCGATCACGTGTGGGCCGCCGGCGCGGCGGGCGGCTTCCAGAACTTGGAGGGTGCCGGTCGCGTTGGCGTGGTGGCTGGCCAGGGGGTCACGCAGGGAGCGTGGCACGGAGGGGAGGGCGGCCAGGTGGACGACAGCGTCGGCGCCGCGGAACGCCTGGTCGAGGAGTGCGGCGTTCTGGACGTCTCCTTCGAAGAAGTCCACATCGAGGCCGGCGAGGTTCGCCTTGTCCCCGGTGGAGAGGTTGTCGACGACCCGGAGCTGGGTGACTTGAGGCAGCTCGGTCAGGGCACGGGCAAGGTTGCCGCCGATGAATCCGGCGCCGCCGGTGATCGCGATCTTCACGTTGGTTCCCTTCAGAGAGAGTCGACGTGGGCGCCGGTGAGCCGACGACGGCAGTCGAGGATGTACGGGGCGTGGGCGCTGATCAGGGGGTAGTCGAAGGCGTCGTGGTCCGCGAGGAGGACTACGGCGTCGGCTGTCGCGAGCAGACCGGGGGTCACCTCGACCCGCTGGAGGCCCTCCAGGCCGGCGGCGCGGGGGTGGGTGTCATCCAGGACGTGAGGGTCGGCGGCCTGGACCTCGGCGCCCATACCGGTGAGGAGTTCGGCGATGCGGGCCGCCGGCGTCTCTCGGGCGTCCCCGGTGTTGGCCTTGTACGCCACTCCGAGCAGGAGGATCCGGGAGCCCTTGAGCGGCTTCCCGCGCTCGTTGAGACCCGCGACGAGACGCCGCACCACGTAGTCGGGCATGTGGTTGTTGACATCGTTCGCCAGCTCGACGAAGCGGAAGTTCTGCCCCAGGGTTCGTTCGACCCGCCACGACAGGTACGAGGGGTCGACGGGCAGGCAGTGGCCTCCGACCCCGGGGCCGGGGGTGAAGCGCATGAACCCGAACGGCTTGGTGGACGCCGCGTCGATGGCCGCCCAGACGTCGATGCCCAAGTCGTGGGAGAAGATCGCCAGCTCGTTGGCGAGCGCGATGTTCACGTGCCGGAAGGTGTTCTCGAGGAGCTTGGTCAGCTCCGCCTCCTTGCAACTGGCCACAGGCACGACCGCATCCACGAGGGAGGCGTAGAAGTCGCGGACCGACTTCAAGGAGGACGGGGTGATGCCCGAGACGACCTTGGGCGTGTTCTCCAGCCTCCAGCTGGGGTTCCCGGGGTCGATGCGCTCGGGGCTGTAGCCGAGGTGGAAGTCGCGGCCCGCGGTCAGCCCCGAGCCGCGCTCGAGGAGCGGGCGGAACACCTCCTCGGTCGTCCCGGGGTACGTGGTCGATTCCAGGACGACCGTCGCTCCGCGGGTCAGGTGGCGGCCCAGCATCCGCGCCGCGTCCTCGACGTGCGACAGGTCCGGCGCGCCGTCGCGTAGCGGCGTTGGGACGGTGACGACCGCCACGTCGAACCCGGCGCAGTCGGCAGAGTCGACGGTCGGCTGGTAGACGCCGGCGGCGAGGAGGGGCGCCAGCCGCCTGTCCGAGACGTCCTCGACGTACGACTCGCCGACCACGAGCCGCTTGATCCGGCCGGCGTCAACGTCGAGGCCGACGACGCTGTGCCCCATCTCGGCGGCTCGCACCGCGAGCGGGAGGCCGACGTATCCCTGCCCCACGACGACCACACGGAGTCGATGGGGCTCGTGATTCCTGATCATGCGGTCCACCTTGCTGAGGTCTGGGCTTGGGGGAGCGGGGACGTACTTGTGGTGCGGGATTCGCGGTCGGCGGTGGCCGTAAGATGGGAGCGCCTCGGCCGTACGAGACTCGCTTGGCCGCCTGTCTCGGACGGCCGAGTGCTTTTCGTGGGCAGCGCGGGGAGGCCGGAAAACCCGTGGGCTGGCCAAACCCCCGGTTCGATACGATGGCCGTGGCTTGCAGCCCCGTTTCGTCACCATGCGTGATGCCGACGTGCGATCGGAGTGATCGCGTCGACTGCGGCCTCCCGACCTGGGCCCGCCGTGGCAGCGCCACCGGCGCCGTACGTACGAAATGGAGCATCCGAGGATGGCTCGACACCTGGTAACCAGCGCGCTTCCCTACATCAACGGGATCAAGCACCTGGGCAACATGGTCGGGTCGATGCTTCCGGCGGACGTGTACTCCAGGTACCTCCGCCAGCGTGGTCACGACGTCCTCTACATCTGCGCTACCGACGAGCACGGCACGCCGGCTGAGCTGGCCGCCAAGGAGGCCGGCCTCTCCGTCGCCGAGTTCTGTGCGCAGGCCCACGACGCGCAGAAGGCCGTGTACGACGGGTTCGAGCTGGCCTTCGACCACTTCGGGCGCAGCTCCTCGCAGCAGAACGTCGAGATCACCCAGCACTTCGCGCGGAAGCTGAACGAGAACGGCTTCATCGAGGAGCGGGCGATCCGCCAGGTGTACTCGCCGGTCGACGGCCGCTTCCTGCCGGACCGGTACGTCGAGGGCACCTGCCCGCACTGCGGCTACGACAAGGCCCGCGGCGACCAGTGCGAGAACTGCACCCGCGTGCTCGACCCGACCGACCTGATCGACCCGCGCTCGGCGATCAGCGGTTCCACGGACCTGGAGGTCCGCGAGACCAAGCACCTCTTCCTGCTGCAGTCGAAGCTCCAGCACGAGGTCGAGGAGTGGATCGCCACCGTCAGCGACCAGTGGCCGCACCTGTCCACGTCCATCGCCCGCAAGTGGCTGACCGAGGGCCTGAACGACCGCGCCATCACCCGCGACCTCGACTGGGGCGTGCCCGTACCGGCCGATACCTGGCCGGAGCTCGCGGCCGAGGGCAAGGTCTTCTACGTCTGGTTCGACGCCCCGGTCGAGTACATCGGCGCGACGAAGGAGTGGGCGGACGCCGCCGGCGACGGTGAGACCCGCGACTGGAAGTCGTGGTGGTACGAGGCCGACGACACCGTCCGGTACACGCAGTTCATGGCCAAGGACAACGTCCCCTTCCACACGGTGATGTTCCCGGCTACCGAACTCGGCGTGCGCGAGCCGTGGAAGAAGGTCGACGTCGTCAAGGGCTTCAACTGGCTGACGTACTACGGCGGCAAGTTCTCCACCTCGCAGAAGCGCGGCGTCTTCACCGACGCGGCCCTGGAGATCCTGCCCGGCGACTACTGGCGCTACTTCCTGATCGCCAACGCCCCTGAGTCGGACGACTCCTCCTTCACGTGGGAGCACTTCACCGCCACGGTGAACAAGGACCTGGCGGACACCCTCGGCAACTTCGTCAACCGCGTGCTGTCGTTCTCCCGCAAGCGGTTCGGCGACGAGGTCCCGGCCGGGCACGCCGCCGGCGAGGCGGAGGCCAAGCTGGGCGAGGAGGTCGCACGGCTGCTCGGCGAGTACGAGGAGCAGATGGAGGCCCTGCAGTTCCGCAAGGCCGCCGCCGCCCTGCGTGCGCTGTGGTCCGCGGGCAACTCCTACCTGGAGGAGAAGGCCCCCTGGCTGGAGATCAAGACCGACGCCGACGGCGCCGCGCTGACGCTCCGTACCGCGATGAACCTGATCCGCCTGTACGCGGTCGTCTCCGAGCCGTTCATCCCCACCTCGTCGGCCGCCATGCGCGGGGCCTTCGCCCTGGAGAACGACACCGCGACCTGGGTGACGGCGGAGCAGGCCGAGTCCTTGGACGCCGTCCCGGCCGGCACCGCGTTCACGGTGCCCCCGGTGCTCTTCGCGAAGATCACGGAGGAGGACCTGGAGTCCTACCGCGAGCGCTTCGGCGGCGCCCCGGAAGCCTGACAGACGTCCCTGCACCCGGACCGTCCCGACTCTCATCGGGCGGTACGGGAGTGGAGGAGGACGGGCAGGTCCGCGGGTGAGACGTTCATCAGCCGCATGCGCGGAGCCGGGCCGCCGGTCTCCACGCACGTGACCCCGGCGGACCCGGGCACGTGCTGGAGGTACCGGTCGAAGCCGTTCCCGGTGAGCCACAGCAGCAGGCAGGCGATGCCCCCGCCGTGCCCGACGAGGACGGTGGTTCCCCATCCCCCTCCCCCGGAGGAGACCTCGTTCCAGAGGTCCACGTAGCGGGCCTGCACGTCCTCCGACGACTCGCCGCCCGGCGTGCGAAGCCGGTGGATCGGCACACCGTGGCGGGCGGCCTCGGCGGCGGCGAGTTCCCTGGGGCGGCCCCCGAGGTGACCGCTGTCCTTGGCGGCCAGACGCTTGTCGACACGGACGTCGGCCGGGGCGAGCGCGGCGGTGAGAATCCCGGCCGACTCCCGGCAACGGGACATCGGGCTGACGAGCATCTGGTCCACGGCTACCCCGGCCGCCGCGAGGCAGGCGCCGACCCGCCCCATGTCGGCGCGTCCGCGCTCGCTGAGCCGGCCGCCGACCGCGCGGCCCTGGTGGATGCCCTGGAGGTTCTCCTCCGTCTCGCCGTGCTTGATCAGGTAGATGCGTTGGGTGTCCATGGTGTGGTGTCCCCTCACTCCGGTCAGTCCCAGTGGCGGACGTCGACGCGTGCGGAGACGGCGGCGGCGACCTCGTCGTGCTCGGCCCGGCTGATGGCGGGGAAGCGGTCGTGGTGCCACTCGACGTAGAGGACGGAGACGAGGTCGATCGTCCCGTCGGCGAGCAGCTTCCTGAGCACGGGGTACTCGGCGCCCTCGATGTCCATCTTCACGACGACGTGGTCCTCCGGCGTGGCGGTCCGGCGGAGCCAGGCGCTGAAGTCCACCGCCGGTACGGCGACGGGGGAGCTGTAGTCGATCTGCTGGTCGTACACGGGCGGCACCCGCTTGCCGGGCATCACGGTGGAGCTCTCGTGGTGGCCGAGGAAGAGGTCGATCGTCCCGTCCTCGGTCCACACCGCACTGGGGGCGACCTCGACCAGGCCGGCGTGCTGGGCCTGCTCCACGTTCGCGCTGATGGAGGAGAGCAGGGTCGCGTTGGGCTCGAAGGCGTAGAAGTCGTGGTCCGGGAGCTCGTGCATGAAGCGCCTCAGCACGATTCCGAGGTTGGCGCCGCAGTCGACGAAGATCTTGCGCATGAGAGTCAGTCCTTCAGGTCGGTCATCGGAGCGCTGAGGTCGATCTCCCGTACGACGCGATCGGCGAGCAGGACGAAGTCGCCGGCCTCGGGGAGGTAGCAGCACTCCTCGTAGCGGATGGTGATGCGGCGGACGGGTTCCTCTCCGCGGTAGGCGGGCAGATCGCCCCACCGGTAGAGCTGGCCCCCGGGCGCCTTGAGGCGACGTAGCCACCGGGACAGGGGGCTCTTCCGAGTACCGGCATTGAGCCGGGTGAACATGGCGGTCAGGAAGGCGACGTGCACGGCCGAGCGTTCCTCGTTCCTGTGTGTTCGGCCGTAGGTCTGCTTAAGCTGGTGCAGCTGGCTCGGGTCCCCGCCGGCCTGGACGAGCAGATCGCGAAGCCGCCGGTCCCAGACGATTCCGAGGTGGCCGTGGAGGACGGGCTCGTCCGTCAGGAAGTAGCCCTCTACGCGGCCGAACTCGCGCTCGTACGGGCACATGTAGTCGTTGTAGAGCCCCCGCGCCGCGCCGGACACGGTCTCCACCTGCCAGTGGACCCGGGCGGTGAAAGGCGAGTCCCACCACCCCAGATGCCAGGGCTGCCACAGAAGGTCGGCGGCGCTGAGCAGGATCACGGTGAGCGCGACCAGTGCGGCGGGCCACCCGAAGGCCGTGTCGTACCCCGTCTCGGGAAGCAGCCCGAAGGCCGTCGCGAGTCCGGTGTTGGCGGCGATGTTCTCCCAGAAGAGGATGCCGGAGGCGAGGGCGACGGCGAGGTTGAAGAGCGCGGTCGTCACCAGGATCGCGATCAGCAGCCGACGGTCGAGGAAGGCGACCAGTCCGGCGGCCTCCACGACCATCGTGAGGATGTTGACGGGGCGGTCCACGACCCTCGCCCGGCGCAGAAGACGAGACACCTTCCCGGACGGGAGGAAGCGCGCCCAACCCCACGAGTACGCCGAGGCCATGAGGTAGTGCGTGCGGTTGTGCCAGGCCCACGACCAGGGGCGCGGCCCCAGACGGACCTTGCTCCAGGCCGGCTTGACGTAGTGCGACAGCGAGACACAGCCGAGTACCAGCACCAGACCCGCCGTGGAGTCGGAAGAAGGCGGGGCGAGCACCGCGGTCACGACGAACCAGGCGACGTACGCCTTCAGCAGGCGTACCGGCATCATCGCGTGGTGCTGCCACCCGCGCAGCTTGCCGCAGAACACGGCGATCCACGCCAGCAGGGCGGGAGCCCAGAGGATCGAGGCTACGGCGAGGAACAAGAGGAGTAGCTTGTCCCGACGCTGCGGACCGATGGGCAGCGTGACGTCGTAGTCGCTCGTCGCACCACGCCAGGTCAGCAAGGCGATCACGGAGACGACGAACCAGTGCAGCGGCCCGGGCAGGGACGACGGCCGGAGGGACAGAGGTGCGATGACGATGACAGCCGCGATCACGGCCAAGGGCGTGGGGTGCTGGGCGAGAGCGCGTACCACAGGCGAGACGCCGAAGCGGTAGCAGGTCACGACCGCGGCCACGACCGCCGCGGTCGCCACGTACGACGGAAGCGCGGGAGTCGACATTCCCGGCTACCCCGCGATCGGCGCGGGCATCGGCCGACCGACCGTCGGCAGACTCTCCAGGTACGAGGCGATCCCCTCCCGCGGGTCGGCGGAGAGGTACTTATCCCGGTGACGTACGACGTTGTCGCGGAGCGCCTGACTACGCGCGAGGAAGTCGACGACGGCTCGCCGTTCGACGCGTGGGGCCGCCGTGCCCAGTCCCGCCTCGTCGACGACCTTGGCGCACCAGTGCTGGTCGTAGGTGGGCAACGGGATGAGATGAACTGGTTTACCGAGGACGAGGGCCTCGCTGATCAGGTTGAAGCCGGCGTTGGAGAACACGACCTCAGAACGGGCCATGTCCGCGATGAACGCCTCGCGGTCGAAGGCGCGGATCTCGACCCGGCTGTCGGCGTACCCGCGCAGCGATCCCATCTCAGTCGGCTGCGCGTAGATCCGCAGCGTGCGGTCCGGTACGGACTGGCGGAAGACCGAAGCCAGTTCGCGGACGGACTTCTCCGGGCCGTGGTCGAAGTACCGGGAGAAGTAGGCCGTGACGAGGCGCTCGGCGGTGACCGGTGCCGACCTGACGAGGTCGGGAACGACCGGGGAGATGAACTCCACCCTCCGATCGTCGGCGGCGAGCGGGACAAAGGAGCAGATAAAGGACCGGTCCACACGGGGTGCGAAGTACCGCAGCCGCTGCTCGTCGGCCGTGCGGGCGTACCGGCCGACGGCGGGGAGGTCCAGGTGCCGGTACTTGCTCTGCTGGTCGATGGAGATCAGGGGTCGGCCGAAGTGGTAGGCGAGGCGCGGGGTGTTGGGCTCGTAGTCGGTGACGAACACGTCCGGGACGCCGCTGTTCCGGACGGCCCGGCGCAGATGGAGGTGCCGGAGGAGACCTCCGGGCGCCTGCCGGATGTTCGCGCGTACGGCGTCGCGCGCGTGGATCCGGTCGTCGCGCGCGAGCAGCGTCGGCATCCAGCCGTCCCAGGCGGGGAATCCGAGGTCTCGGAAATACTCGGCCCGGCTGGCGCCGTTGGTGACGATCCGGACGCGGTGCCCGCGGTCGCGGAGGAACTGGGCGATCACGCTCTGGCGGACGGTGTGTCCCATGCCGATGCCGTTGACACCGATGATCACGTTGAGCGGCCGTAAGTTTCCGTTTCTGGACACGACGATTCCGTTCCTTCTGGTCAGGAGAGCCGGGTGATGACGTTGCGGGTGACTGCGGCGACCTGGGGATCAGTGGCCAGGAGGCGGGCCCAGTCGGTGGTGGCGGCGGTGAAGACCGTGCCGCCTGCGGTGAAGACGCCGAGGGTGGCAGCCTGGGGGCTGGGCATCGGCTCACGGGCGGCGAAGTTCCAGTCCGGGGGGAGTTCGGCGATGCCGAGGATCTCGAAGTCCTTCGGGGTTCCGTCCTGGCCGGTGGGGCGTGGGCGGCCGGCGGTGTCGTACTCGTAGGCCGCGCCGTCGCACTCGTAGCCGATCAGCGCCCCGCCGTGTCCCAGGCTGTCGCCGGTCCTGAGCTCTGTGCCGGAGAACGCCCAGTGGCCGGCGTCGGTGACGATGAAGCCCTGGGAAGCCCGGGTGCCGTCCCAGTGGCCACCGCCGTTGCGGTAGCTCACGCCCAGGAGGGCGTTCTCCGGCTCCGACTCCCACCAGTGGTCCGGGCATCCGTACGAGCTGTCCGGGTCGGTGTCGGCGGGGGCTCCGGGCGGGAACTTGTCACAGGACAGCCCCGTCCCGTCCGTGGCGACATCGACGCGCCACCAGCAGGTGTTGGCACCGAAGTTGGCGATGTGGCCGCCGGCGTCCCGGAAGGCGGTCACGTGGCGTCGGAGGTCGGCGCTCCAGTACTCGTCGTGGCCGGCGGCGACTAGGAGCCGGTATCCGTCGTGCAGGAACAGCCCCTCGTGGAGGTCCAGATCGGTGCAGTAGTCGGCCTCGATCCGGTTCCGTTCCATCCAGGCGGTGAAGGGGGCGTCCCAGTGCGCGAACGTCTGCCGGGGAGACGACAGGTCGTACGCGTCCGGCAGACCCTTCACCGGTCCGCCCACACCGCCCCCGGGACGGCACGTCGTGACCTGGGAAGCGCTGTAGAGGCAGCCGCCGCCCGCCATGTTGTACGCCTGGTAGGTGAACGTCGGGACCTTGTACAGGATCCCGCGGCCGGAAGGCGGGGAAGGGGTGACGACCAGGAGGATGCGCCCTTCCCTGGCATCCAGCGTCGGCGTGCCGGACGCGCGCTCCGTGCCCAACACCGCGATGTAGACACCGGACCGCCACTCCGGGGGTACGAGGAACTCGTACGCGGGCCACTGCCAGTCCGCGTCGAAACGTCCAGGAGACGAGGCACGGCCGGGCCATTCGACGTGCCCCGCGTGCTGCGGCTCGGCTCCCCAGCGGTAGAAGTCGACGTGGAAGCGGGGGGCGGTGGTGGCGATGTGCAGGCGGGCCACCTCTCCGGCTCGGACGCTCGGCCGGGCCGCGTAGCCGTTGACGGTGGTCACGCGCCCTCCTTGGGACGGGCCACGCCGGCGAGGTGGAAGGGGTCGATCGCCTCGACGCGGGCGTCCCAACCCAGGTCGCTCAGCTGGGAGGTGAGCTCGGTGGGGTCTCGGAGCACCTTCACGGCGACGTGGCGGGAGCCGTCGGCGAGGGTGCGATGGACGGCCGGCACGGGCGCCGCTTCCACCCGGTCCTCGATCTCCGCCTTCGCCGGGGAGTCGTCGAGGAACACCACGCGACCGCCGGGCACCAAGGCCCACCTGAGCAGGTCCCAGAACGGTTCCATCTCCACCGGCGGCACGTGGCTGAGCCAGAACGCGAAGAAGACCGTGTCGTACTGGCGGTCCGGCTCCCAGTCGAAGACGTCCGCCTCGATGAACCGGGTCTCGGTGCCTCGCATGCGGTCGCGGGCCCGGCGGAGCATCTCCGGCGCCGCGTCCAGCGCGGTCAGGCTGCGGGCCCGGTGGGACAGCAGCCGCGTCCACTGGCCCGTGCCGCAGGCGATCTCCAGGACGTCACCGCCGACCGGCAGCGAGTCCAGTGCCTTCGCGAGTCGCGGCATGTCCATGCGGGTGCTGTACGTGGCGTCGTACTCGTCGGCTCGCGCCTGGTAGTAGGCGATCTGGCCTCCGGACCAGTCGCCCGGACCGCCCTGTCGCTCCTTCGTTCCGGTCACGCTGTGACCACTCCTCTCGACTCGTTACGGAGCGGTGGTGCTCCGTGCCGAGAAGACTGCCGAGCGGCGCTGGTCAGCGGGCTGTCGTGGTGTCGCACTCGCGGTGCAGCACCGCCGCTGTCCAGGGCGACGGGTGCGCCTCGGTCGGACCTGGCCGGAATGGCCCGGGTGCTGCATCCGTGCTGAACTCCTGTCGCAGCGAAGGCCCTACGCCGCTGGTCAGCCCGCCCTACCCTGTTACCGTCGTCGGTGTCGGTCGAAGGAGCTCAGGTGGCCACAGTGCAGCGCTGGACCGGACGGGAGGCGCGCGCTCTGCGGCTCGCGACGCGTCGAAGCGTGCGTGGCTTTGCGTCCTACCTCGGCGTCAGCGACCGGACGGTGTCCAACTGGGAGGCCCGGGGCGAGGAGATCGTCGTCGCACCGGACTCCCAGGCGTTACTCGACACGGCGTTGGAACGGAGCGACGCGGAGGTGCGGCAGCGCTTCTGGGACTCCGTCGGTGTTCCGACGCCCGAGGTCGCGCCGGCGCCGGACGACTACCTCCCGATACCCGTTCCGGAGCCCGGCTTGGTGCACAGGTCCGAAGATCTCGAAGGGCTCGTCTCCGTACTCCGGGAGGCGACGCAGGACGACACCGTCGCCACGGTCGCTCTGTGCGGCCCTGGTGGGTTCGGGAAGACGACGCTGGCCACGCAGGTGTGCCACGACCCGCGCGTCCGGGACTCCTTCTCGGAGATCCTCTGGGTGGAGACCGGAGAGGGGTGCACGGCCGCCAGGGTCGTCGAGCTGATCTCCGACCTGTGCGTTCACCTCGACGGCAACCGTCCGTCCCTTGCCGATCCGGAGCAGGCCGGCTTCCACCTCGCCCGTCTGCTGCAGAGACGACGTGCGCTCCTCGTCGTCGACAACGTCTGGTCCGCCACCGACCTCGGCCCCTTTCTGCTCGGCGGTGAGGACTGCGTACGGCTCGTGACCACGAGGAACGTGCGTGTGTGCCCCAGCTCCGCGCGAGTCGTGCGCCTGGGGCCCATGGCGCCGGGGGAGATCCGCGAGCTGCTCGTCCGTAACGTCGGGGCCTTGGACGACGCCGAGGCCGCACGCCTCGCGGGTGTGTGCGGGGGATGGCCGCTGCTCGCGTCGATCGTCGGTGCGAACGTCTCGCAGGAGGTCGGCTTCGGCGCCCTGGCCGGTCGCGCCGTCACGGAGACGAACGCGACGATCCGCGCGTACGGTCCTCAGGCTTTCGACGTCTGGGACTCCGACCAGCGCAAGCACGCCATCGGGCAGGCGCTCGAATCCAGCCTCCGCAGCCTCGCGGAGAGTGTCTCGATCGCCGGTCGCACGGACCTGCGAGACCGGTACCTCTCCCTGGCCGTGTTCCCTCCGTCGGTGCCGATTCCCATGTCCGTCCTCACCCACTGGTGGGGCACCGCGAACGGATGGGCTCCCCACGTGGTGCGCCAGTTCTGCCGGGTGCTTTCCGACCGGTCCCTGATCAGCGCCTACCTGGCCGACCGGAATGCCATCGTGTTGCACGACGTGTTCCGGTCCTACCTGCGCCATCTGATCGGCGATCAGTGGGAGCCCCTTCACCGGTCTCTGATCGAGGCGTACCGGCAGAGCACGGACAGCGCCTGGGAGACCCTCGACGAGGGCGAGGGATACCTGTGGCGTCATCTCCCCTACCACCTGCGTGAGGCCGGCCTCGACGCCGAGCTCGTCGGCCTGCTGGCCTCGCCGACGTACGTCATGCGCAAGGTCGCACTCGTCGGACACCAGTCGCTGACCACGGACGCCACGGTGCTCGACGCCCTCCCCGGGCGGCACGAGGTCGGCCACCCGCAGCACCAGGTGTGGGCGACCGCCCGAGCCCTGACCGGCGCCGGGTATCTGCTGAACGGGCTGGAGAACGCGGTCGACATCGCCTCGACCCTCTCGATCGTGCTGCGCCGCACACCCTTGCCGGAGGCCACCCGCCTTCTGGAGAACGCGGCGGGGGAGGGGACGGTGCTCACGCCTAGGTGGCTGCTGCCCCCGGAGGAGAACTCCGTGGCGGCAACGGCACGTGGTCACATCGGTGCGGTCGTCAGCGTGTCCGCCGTCCGCGACCTCGTGGCGTCGGGCGGCGAGGACGGGGTGGTCAGGCTCTGGAACCTGAACACGGGCCGACTCCGCCGAGCCCACGAGGCCCATACCGGTTGGGTGTTCGCCACCGCGCTCTCCGCGGACGGGATGGTCCTCGCCTCAGCGGGGGACGACGGAGCGATCCGCCTGTGGCGCACGGACACCGGCGAACCTGTCGGGGTGCTGCCCGGGCACAACCGCCGCATCCGCAGCCTCGCCTTCTCCTCAGCCGACCCCGTCCTGGTCTCCGGTGCCGAGGACGGAGCTGTATGCGTGTGGGACCTGGAGCGGCTTGTGCTCCTGCGTACGATGCGGGCGGCCGGCACCCCCGTCTGGTCCGTGGCGATCGGCGGCGACTCCGACTCGCTCGTGGCCGTGGCCGGCGAGGACGAGTTCGTCCGACTCTTCGACCTGCGCACCGGCCGCCTCCTCGACGAACGTGCGGCACATCGGGACTGGATCCGCTCCGTGGCCTTCGCCTCTGGCTCCTCCCTCCTGGCCTCCGGATCCGGTGACCGTTCCGTAGCCGTGTGGGACACGGCCGACGGGAAGCTCGCGCTCGCCCGCCGGATCACGGACCTCAAGGCGCGCGTGCGGGCCGTCGCTCTGTCCCCGCACGACGACGTCCTCGTTGCCGCCACCGAGGAGCCGAGGATCCAGGCGTTCTCGGCGGAGAGCCCGGTGGGCGAGACGCAGCTCCCACAGGGCGTGGACTGGGTGCGCTCCCTCGCCAGAACGGGCGACGGGACTGTGATCGCCGGATGTGAGGACGGTGCTGTCCGCGTCTGGACAGTGGGGAAAAGCAGACTCAGGACCCTGGCCAGCGGCTCGAACACCGTGTGGTCCACGCAGTTCGCGGCCAGTGGACGTACCGCCGTGGTCGGCGACGGGGCCGGCGGCGTCGACGTCATCGACGCCACGACCGCGACGGTCAGGCGGAAGCTGCCGGCGGCCCATGGACGTGTCTGGTCGCTGGCCTGCGGCGAAGAGCACGTGGCCGCAGCCTGTGGCGACGGGGCCGTCAGGGTCTGGTCGCTGCGAGACACGGCCTGGTCGCTCACCCTGAACCAAGACACCCCGCGTACGTGGGCCGTGTCGATGGCCCGTTCGACGCCTCGGGTTGCCGCGAGCACGGGCGACGGACACATCCGGTGCTGGGATCTCCCCACCGGGACGCCCTTGTGGAGCCAGGACGTGCACGCCGGTCGGTTGCGGTCGCTCTCCTTCGACGACAGCGGACACCGTCTGGCCGCCTGCGGTGGCGACGGTTCTGTACGTGTGTGGCACGCCCTCACCGGGGAATTCAGGAGCCGGTTCAGCAGCCCCAGCGGCTGGGCCCGCGCCGTCACCGTGGACGGTCCGGGCAACCGCGTAGCGGTCGGGGCGGGAACTGGCGACATAGCGGTACGTCACCTGCGGACGGACCGGTTCACCTCCCACCTCTCCGGCCACACGGGCCGCATCCTCATGCTGGGCTTCATGAACGACGAGGACCGCCTCGTGTCGGCTGCCGCGGACGGGACGGTGCGCGTGTGGTCGCTCGGCGAGCAGCGGCAGATCGCCAAGGTCCGAGTGGACGCCTCACTGCACTGCGCGGCCTTCGAGCCGACGACCGGCGAGGTGCTGGTGGGCAGTGCGGCCGGCGTCGTGACCCTGGGGATCATGGATACGTGAGCGAGAACCGAAGGGCTTGGACACCATGACAGAGAAGACCTCCCGCGACTCGAGCGATGTGGCTGGCGCGCCGGTCATCCTGAGCAACGAGCCCGGCTCGTTCGCCTGGGGCGTGCTGGCCAAGCGCCACCCCGCGCTCATCCAACAGGTACGAGACGCCTTCCCGTACGGCCGCCGACAGCACGAGGCCCTTGACGCCCTGCTGGACGAGATCACCAACGGTGTGATCGAGCTGCTTGGCCCCTCGGAGCGCGACTACGAGCGCTGGGCGGACTGGGGGCGGGAGTACTTCGGGCGCTCGTGGTACGACGCCCCGTTCCTGTGGGCGGAGAGCTACTTCTACCGCAGGCTGCTCAGCGCGGTCGGGTACATCGGCAGCGGGCCGTGGCAGGGAGTGGATCCGTTCGCGCCGTTCAAGCGGGCCGAACTGCGAGGCGAGGCGGTGGAGGAGGAGCTGCGGGCCCTGGACGCGCTCGCCTCCGCTCCGTCCCATGAGCGGGCAACGGCGCTGCTGCACGCGTCGCTTTGGGGCAACCGCGCGGACCTCGGCTTCAGCATCTCGGCAGGGGAGTCGGGAACGAGTGACGCCGCGACCTCTGCGCTGGTCGCCGACGACAGCGCCACGCTGTGGCAGCTCCTGCCCGCCGGCACCTCGGCCACCGTAGCCGTGGTGGCCGACAACGCGGGACGTGAGCTGATTCCCGACCTCGTTCTCATCGACCACCTCCTCGAACACGGGCATGCCGAGCGGGTTGCGCTTTACGTCAAGCCCTACCCGTACTACGTCTCCGACGCGATGACGGCGGACGTGGTCGACTGCCTTCGCCGCCTCACCCAGGCGCCCGGCGAAGCCGGTCGGATCGGCGGCCGACTCTGGAAGGCCATGGCGGCCGGAACCCTGGAGGTCCGCACCCACTCGTTCTTCTGCGCTCCTCTGCCGTATGAGGAGATGCCCGAGGATCTTCGTGTCGGGTTCGCGAGCGCCACGCTCACCATCCTGAAGGGCGACCTCAACTACCGCCGTCTGGTGGGCGACCAGCTGTGGCACCCCACGGCGCCCTTCGCGGATCTCACCGCATACTTCCCGGGGGCCGTCGCGGCGCTCCGGACCCTGAAGTCCGACGTCATCGTCGGTCTGGAGCAGGGAGCGCTGGACACGCTCGAACGGTCCGGGGCTGCCTGGCGTACGAGTGGAACTCACGCGCTGATTCAGGTACGACGCTAGGGCCTGTTCCAGGTTCGGATCATAGGTTTGGGGATTCGCCGGTGCCGGGCGGCCTGGTTCTGGTAGTTGTGGAGGATGGCGCGTGGTGATCTCTCGGATGGCGAGTGGGGGTTGGTCGAGCCGTTCTTGCCGGTGGGCGAGCGCGGCCCGGTCCCTGACCTGCGGCGGCTGTTCAACGCCGTGATGTGGCGGTTCAGG
>NZ_BLLG01000002.1 GCF_011766325.1 Streptomyces pacificus
CGCCCAACCCACCTCCACCGAACGACCCGCAACCCCCCCCAACGCCTCCAACCCCGCATCCAACGCCCCACCCGACCGCGCCGACACCAACCACGGCACCACCCCATCCCCAGCCACCCCAGACCCAGCCACCCCAGACCCAGACCCCGACACCACCCCCTCCCCCGCAGACACCCCCTCCACAACCACATGCGCATTCGTCCCACTCACCCCGAACGACGACACACCCGCCCGACGCGGCCGCCCCACCGAAGGCCACACGACACGCTCGGCCACAAGCTCCACCGCACCCGCCGACCAATCCACATGCGACGACGGCTCCACCACATGCAACGTCCGCGGCACCACCCCATGCCGCATCGCCATCACCATCTTGATCACACCCGCCACACCCGCCGCCGCCTGCGTATGACCGATATTCGACTTCACCGACCCCAGCAACAACGGCCGCCCCGCATCCCGCTCCTGCCCATACGTCGCCAGCAACGCCTGCGCCTCGATCGGATCACCCAGCGCCGTCCCCGTACCATGCCCCTCCACCACATCCACATCCGACGCGGCGAGACCGGCACGGTCCAGCGCCTGCCGGATCACCCGCTGCTGAGCGCGTCCGTTGGGCGCGGTGAAGCCGTTGGAGGCACCGTCCGAGTTGACCGCGCTTCCGCGCACCACGGCGAGCACGGGATGCCCGGCCTCCACCGCATCGGACAAACGTTCGAGCATCAGCATGCCGGCGCCCTCGGACCAGCCGGTGCCGTCCGCGTCGTCGGAGAACGCCTTGCAGCGGCCGTCGCGCGCGAGTCCGCCGGCGCGGCTGAACTCGACCAGGGAACCGGGTGTACACATCACGTTGACGCCGCCGGCGAGGGCGAGGTCGCACTCGCCGCCGCGCAGCGCCTGGGCCGCGAGATGCAGCGCCACCAGCGACGACGAGCACGCGGTGTCGACCGTGACGGTGGGGCCTTCCAGACCGAGGGCGTAGGCGATGCGGCCGGACTCGGCTGAGGCCGCGATGCCGGTGCCGACGTCGCCGGTGGCGTCGTCGAGACCGCGGATCAGCAGATGCTGGTAGTCCTGACCGTTGGTGCCGACGAACACGCCGGTGCGGGAACCGCGCAGCCCGGCCGGGTCGATGCCCGCGCGCTCGACGGCTTCCCAGGAGGTCTCCAGCAGCAGGCGCTGCTGGGGGTCCATGGTGATCGCCTCGCGCGGTGAGATGCCGAAGAAGCCGGCGTCGAAGTCGGCGAGGGCGGTCAGGAAGCCGCCCTGGATGCTCACGCTGTTGCCGCGTTCGTCGGCACCGCCGCCCAGCAGCGAGGCGATGTCCCACCCGCGGTCCGTGGGGAAGCCGGTGATCGCGTCGCCCCCGGAAGCGACGAGCTCCCACAGCTGTTCCGGCGAGTGGATGCCGGCCGGGAAGCGGCAGGCCATGCCGACGATCGCTACCGGCTCGGTGGCGGCGGCGACCAGTTGCCGGTTCTGCCTGCGCAACCGCTCCGCGTCCTTCATCGCGGCGCGCAGTGCCTCGACAACCTTCTCGCTGGAGGTGTTCATTCATCAGCTCCGTCGTCCGCAGTCATCCGACCGCCATTGCAGCAGCCGCGGCAGTAGCGTTTTCCTCAGAGAAACGGCAGCGGACAGGCGGCCGGGGGCTGTCCGTGCGGGACGACCCGGCCGCCGGCCCGTGTCAGTCGGACTGGCCCTCGAGCGCCGCCCGCACCAGGTCGTCGACGGACATGTCGTCGATCGAGCCGGACTCCTCGGCCGAGGACCTGCCGGCAAGGTGCAGCAGCGGTTCCAGCACGCCGATCTCCCTCAGCCGGGTGAGGGGCACCTTGGCCAGGAGTTCGCGGATCTCGGTCTCTTCGCCGTCGGCCCCGGCCGCTTCCTCGGGTACGAGCTGTTCCAGGACGTGCGCGGCCAGCTCCGCGGGCGAGGGGTGGTCGAAGACCAGTGTCGACGCCAGGCTCAGGCCGGTCGCGGCATTGAGCCGGTTGCGGAGTTCGACCACGGCGAGCGAGTCGAACCCGAGGTCGCGGAACGGGCGGTCGGGGCGGACCGCGTCGGTGCCGGTCCGGCCCAGCACCTCGGCGGCCTGGGTGCCGACCAGGTCGAGCAGCACCTCGTGGCGCTCGGCGGGCGCCGTGGCGAGGATCCGTTCGCGCAGCGCGCCCGAGGGCGTTGCCTGCGGTGCCGCAGCCTCCCGGGGGCCGGCGAGTTCGCGCAGCAGCGGGTCGGGCTGGTAGCCCCCGGAGAAGCGCCCCTTGTCGACGGCCGCGACGACCGCGGTGGCCCCGTCCTCCGCGGCGAGCTGGCGCAGCGCCGTGCAGGCGAGCGCGGGGTCCATCGCCGCGATACCGGCCCGCCGGGCTCCGGCCAGGGCGTCGTCGGAGCCCGCCATGCCCGCACCGCCCCAGGCGCCCCAGGCGATGGAGGTCGCGGCCAGGCCCTGCGCCCGGCGCCGCTCGGCCAGCGCGTCCAGTACGGCGTTCGCGGCGGCGTAGTTGGCCTGCCCGGGACTGCCGACCGCGGAGGAGGCCGACGAGAACAGGACGAACGCGTCGAGGTCGGAGGTCAGCTCGTCCAGCAGAAGAGCGGAGTCGGCCTTGCTGCGGAAGACGTCCCTGAACCGTTCGGGCGTCATCTTGTCGAGGACGCCGTCGTCGAGGACGCCCGCCGCGTGGACCACGGCGGTGAGGTCGGTCACCTCGGCCAGGACGGCCGCGAGGGCGTCCCGGTCGGCCGCGTCGCACGCGGCGACGGCGGCCTCGGCCCCGAGATCGCGGAGCTCGTCGCACAGCTCCCGGGCACCGGGCGCGTCCAGGCCCCGCCGGCTGAGCAGAAGCAGACGGGTCGCGCCCGCCCCGGCGAGGGCGCGGGCGACGTGGCCGCCGAGCGCGCCGGTGCCGCCCGTGATCAGGACGGTGCCGCGCGGCTCCCAGACACGGGCCGGGACGGGAGCGGGCGCCGGGACGAGCCTTCGGCCGAACACCCCGCTCGCACGTACGGCCACCTGGTTCTCGCCGTCGAGTCCCGCGAGCACGCAGGCGAGGCCCCGCACGACGCGGTCGTCGAGTTCGGCGGGCAGGTCGATCAGGCCGCCCCAGCGCTCCGGGTACTCCAGCGCCGCCACCCGGCCCAAACCCCAGACCGCCGACTGGGTCACGTCCCCGGGTGCCTCGACGGGGCTGACGGCCATGGCGGCGCGGGTGGCGCACCACAGGGGTGCGGTCAGGCCCGCGTCACCGAGCGCCTGGACCAGCGCCGCCGTGAGCAGGGTGCCCCGCGGTGTGCCGCCGGGGTCCGGCGCGGCCAGGCCGAGCAGGGAGACCACGCCGGTGAAGTCCGTGCCCAGGGGCGCCAGGGCCCCCGCCATCACGGCGCGGTCGGGGGTGCCGAAGGCGACGGTGACCACGTCGGCGCCGAGCGCCTCGAACAGCCGGGACGCCCAGGCGTCGTCGCCGTCCGGGATGACGGCGAGCCAGCGCCCGGCCGGGACGGCGGAGCCCGCGTCCAGGGGCTTCCAGTCGATCCGGTGCCGCCAGCCGTCGACGACCGCCAGGTCGCCCCGCTGTCTGCGCCAGTCGAGCAGCGCGGGCAGTACCTGCGACAGCGCGTCCGGGTCGACGTCGAGCACCTGCTCGAGGGCGCCGAAGTCCTCGCCCTCGACCGCGGCCCAGAAGGCGGCGTCGTCGCTGCCGGGTTCCGCGGCGGCGGCCGGGCGTTTCGGCGCCGTCGCGGACGACGGCCAGAACCTCTGGTGCTGGAAGGCGTAGGTGGGCAGCGCGATGCGGTTGCCGTCGCCGAAGAAGCCGGCCCAGTCGACGGGCACGCCCCGGGTGTGGAGCCTGGCGAGCGCGGTGACGGCGGTCGTCTCCTCGTCGTGGTTCTTGCGCAGCAGCGGGACCGCCACGACTGCGGGTGCGTTGTCCTGGGCCAGGCCGCAGAGAGTGGCGTCCGGGCCGAGTTCGAGCAGCGCCGTGACGCCGCGCTCGGCGAGGGTGCGCAGGTGGTCCGCGAAGCGCACCGCCTCACGCGCATGGCGCACCCAGTACTCGGGGTCGCTCACGTCTCCCGCGGCCACGACCGGGATGCTCGGCGCGGCGAAGTCGAGAGTGGAGAGGACCGTGCGGAACTCGTCGAGCATCGGGTCCATCAGCGGCGAGTGGAAGGCGTGCGACACCCGCAGCCTGCGGTGCTTCCACCGGCCCACGACGGCGTCGACCGCCTCCCCCGGGCCGGCGACGACCACCGAGTCGGGCCCGTTGACCGCGGCGATGGTGACACCGCCGGCGAGGTGGGGCCGGACGGCGTCCTCCGGTGCCTGCACCGCGGCCATGGCGCCGCCCTCGGGGAGCGCCTGCATCAGCGCGGCCCGCGCCGACACGAGCCGGCACGCGTCCTCGAGTGAGAGCACTCCGGCGACGTGGGCGGCGGCGATCTCCCCGATCGAGTGCCCGGCGAGGAAGTCGGGCTTCAGGCCCCAGGACTCGGTGAGGCGGTAGAGGGCGACCTCGATCGCGAACAGCGCGGGCTGCGCGTTGCCGGTCCGGTCGAGCGCCTCCTCGTCGTCGCCGCCGACCACACCCGCGAGGGCCGGGTCCAGCAGCGCGAGCACCCGGTCCAGCGCCTCCCGGAACACCGGGAACCGCTCCCGCAGCCCGCGGCCCATGGCGAGCCGCTGCGAGCCCTGTCCGGCGAACAGGAAGGCGAGTTTGCCCGACCGGGCGGCCTCGTCCACCACGACGTGCGGCGCGCGGGCGTCCTCCGCCAGCGCGGTGAGGCCGGTCAGGACGTCGTCCGGGGCGCCGGCCAGGACCACCGCGCGCTGTTCGAAGGCGGCACGGCTGGTCGCCGTCGAGTAGGCCAGGTCGGCGGGGTCCGCGGTGAGCGCCGTCGCCAGCAGGCGGGCGGCCTGGTCGCGCAGCGCGGCGGGGGTCCGGCCGGAGACGAGCACCGGCAGCACCGCGCCGGTGCGCTCCGCGGGCCGCGCGGGCTCGGGTTCGACGTGCTCGACGTGCTCGACGATCACATGGGCGTTGGTTCCGCTGGCACCGAACGACGAGACGCCCGCGCGCCGGACCCGGCCGGTGTCGGGCCACGGCGTCCGCTCCGACAGCAGCGCGACGGTGCCGGCACTCCAGTCGACGTGCGTGGTCGGCTTCTCGGCGTGCAGGGTCCTGGGCAGTTCGCCCGCCCGCATCGCCATCACCATCTTGATCACACCGGCCACGCCGGAGGCCGCCTGGGTGTGTCCGAGGTTGGACTTGACCGCTCCGAGCAGCAGCGGCTCCGACCGGTTCCGGCCGTAGGCGGCGATCAGGGCCTGCGCCTCGATGGGGTCGCCGAGCCGGGTGCCGGTGCCGTGCGCCTCGACCGCGTCCACGTCGCCGGGCCGCAGCCCGGCCGCCGCGAGGGCGTGCTGGATGACCCGCTGCTGCGCCGGCCCGCTGGGCGCGGTCAGGCCGTTGGAGGCGCCGTCGGAGTTGATGGCGCTGCCCCGTACGAGGGCGAGTACCTCATGGCCGTTGCGCCGGGCGTCGGACAGGCGCTCCAGTACGAGCATGCCCACGCCCTCGGCCCAGCCGGTGCCGTCGGCGTCGTCGGAGAACGCCTTGCACCGGCCGTCCTCGGACAGCGCGCCCTGGGCGCTGAACTCGATGAACCCGACCGGGGTCGACATCACGCACACACCCCCGGCGAGCGCCATGGAGCACTCGCCCGACCGCAGCGCCTGCGCGGCCAGGTGCAGCGCCACCAGGGAGGAGGAGCACGCCGTGTCGACGGACGCCGTGGGCCCCTGGAGGCCGAACGTGTAGGCGAGGCGGCCGGACAGCAGCGAGGCGGACTGCGCGGTCTGCCACTCCAGTCCGGTCTCCTCGGGGGAGGGCCGGTACTCGCCGCTGCCGCCGCCGACGAACACGCCGGTGTCGGTGCCGCGCAGGGCGGCCGGGTCGACCCCCGCACGTTCCAGGGCCTCCCAGGCGGTCTCCAGCACGATGCGCTGCTGCGGGTCCATGACGAGGGCCTCGCGCGGCGAGATGGAGAAGAAGTCCGGGTCGAAGTCGGCGACGTCGTAGAGGAAGCCGCCGCGTCGGGTGACGCTCTGCCCGTCGACCAGTGCGGCCAGGTCCCAGCCCCGGTCCGCGGGCATGTCGCCGGTGGCGTCCGTGCCGTCGAGGAGCAGCTGCCAGAGGTCCTCGGGGCTCTTGACGCCGCCGGGGTAGCGGCAGCCCATGCCGACGATGGCGACGGGCTCGTCCTCGGCCCCGGACCGGGTTGCGGCCGTCGGTGCCCCGGGGTCCGCTTGCGTGCCGAGCACCTCCGCGAGCAGGTGGTCGGCGAGTTCGCCGGGCGTGGGGTGGTCGAACACCAGCGTCGCGGGCAGGGTCAGGCCGGTCGCAGCGCCGATCTGGTTGCGCAGGTCCAGCGCGGTCAGCGAGTCGAAGCCGAGGTCGCGGAACGGCACGTCCGGCTCGACGGCGCCGGCCCCGAGGTGGCCGAGCACCACCGCCGCCCGCTCGCGTACGAGTGCGAGCACCTCGCCGTGCCGCTCGTACTCCGGCAGCTCGAGCAGCCGCCGGGCCAGGACGGCATCGGGCTCGCCGGCCCCGTGGCGGGCATCGGTGCGGGCCCCGTTGCGCGCCTCGGGCAGGTCGGCGAAGAGGGTGCTCGGGCCGAACGCGGGCGCGAACGTCTCCCAGCGGACGTCCACCACGGCGACCGTGGCGCGGTCCGCGGCACGTGCGCCGCGGTCCGCGGCTGCCGTGGCACGGTCCGCGCCGACCGCGCGCCCCAGCGCCGACAGCGCCTGCCGGGCCGGTATCGGCGGCATGCCGCTCAGCCGCAGGTGCGCGGCCATGCCCGGGTCGGTTGCGTCGGCCCACGGCCCCCACGCCACACACAGGGCGGTGCGGCCTCGGGCACGCCGGCCGCGGGCGAACGCGTCGGCGACGGCGGCGTGCGCGGCCTGCGGGCCCTGTCCGCGGGCGCCCCAGACCCCGGCGACGGAGCCGAAGACCACGAAGGCGTCGAGGTCCCGGTCACCGAGCCGTTCGTCGAGGTCGTACAGCACGTCGAGCGGGGTGTCCTCGCCGACGTAGAGGACGGCGTCGGCCTGCTCCGCGGTGCCGGGGTCGTGGGTCACGGCGACGTCGTCACCCACCTCCTGAAGCCAGCGCACCACATGCTGTCCCATCGTGCCGCCGGCGCCGACCACGAGTACCGTGCCGCGCGGGGTCCAGGACGGCGCGGTGGCGCTCGCACGCGCCACCCGCCGGGCGTGGACGCCGTCAGCGCGGACGGCGACCTGGTCCTCGCCGTCGGGTACCCGCGCGAACCAGCCGGCGGTGGGCTCGGGGAGGTCCACCAGACCGCCCCAGCGCTCGGGGTGCTCCAGCGCGGCGACCTGTCCCTCGCCCCAGACGGCGGCGTGGGCGGGCGCTCGCTGCGGCTCGCCGCCGACCGCGACCGCGCCCGGGGTGACGCACCACAGCGGGGCCGTGACACCGGTCTCACCCAGCTTCGCCAGCAGCTCGGCCGGGCCGGTGGGCAGCAGGGAGAGCACTCCGTCGTAGTCGCCGGGGCACACCTCGTGCGCCACCTCGGCGTCCCCGCCGAACGTGGCGACCGCCTCGGCCGCCCACGCGTCGTCCTCGGGCACCAGCGCCAGCCAGCGCCCCCGCGGGGCGGCGGTCCCGGCAGCCACCGGCGCCCATGTCACGTGGTACAGCCGGTCTTCCCCGGCACCGCCGGCAGGCTGCGCACCGTCGGGGGTGTGCGGCCAGTAGCGCTCGCGTTGGAAGGCGTACGTCGGCAGGTCCACGCGGCGGGCGCCGGTGCCCTCGTAGTAGCGGTCCCAGTCGATCCCGGTGCCGCGCAGGAACAGGCGGCCGAGGGCGAGGGCGAGGGCGGCCTGCTCGTCGCGGTCCTTGCGCAGCGCCGGCACGGCGTCCTCGACGAGTGCCGAGAGTACGCCGTCGGGGCCGATCTCCAGCCATGCCGTGGCGCCTGCCTCGCGGAGCCTGGTGACGCCGTCGTGGAAGCGGACGGTCTCGCGTACATGCCGCACCCAGTACTCGGGATCGCCCATCTCACCCGCGGCGACCACCGCAATCCCCGGCTCCCCGAACGACAACCCGCCCACCACCGCACGGAAGTCGTCCAGCATCGGCTCCATCAACGGCGAATGGAACGCATGCGACACCCGCAACCACTTCACCCTGCGCTCCCCCAACCGCCCGGCGATCCGCTCCACCACCCCCGCCACAGCGGCCTCGTCACCGGACACCACCACCGACGACGGACCGTTCACCGCAGCAACCGACACCCCCTCGCACAGACACGGCAGCACCTCCTCCTCCGACGCCTCCACCGCCACCATCGCCCCACCCCCCGGCAGCGCCTCCATCAACCGCGCCCGCGCCGACACCAGCACACACGCATCCTCCAGCGACAACACCCCCGCCACATGCGCCGCCGCCACCTCCCCCACCGAATGCCCCGCCACGAAGTCGGGCCGCACCCCCAGCCACCGCACCAACCGGAACAACGCCACCTGCAGCGCGAACAACGCGGGCTGCGCCCGACCCGTCCGGTCCAGCGCCTGCTGGTCGTCCCCCCACATCACCTCACGCAACCCCGGCTCAAGCCGGGCCAGCACCTCGTCGAGCGCCTCCGCGAACACCGGGAACCGCCCGTACAACTCCCGCCCCATCCCGGTCCACTGCCCACCCTGCCCCGAGAACAGCAGCGCCGTGGCGCCGGCCCTGCGGACGGTGCCGGTGGCGATCTCGGCGCCGTCGACCAGCAGGGCGCGGTGCTCGAACGCGGTCCGGGTGGTGGCCAGGGAGTGGGCGATGTCCAGAGGGTCGCCCTGGACGGCGCCGATCCGGTCGATCTGCGCGCGCAGGGCGCGTTCGGACCTCGCGGAGACCAGCCACGGGGCGCTCGCGGCGCGGCCGGGGACGGCCGGGGAGGCAGCCGGGGACGGGGACGTGCCGGCGGGTCCCTCCTCCAGGACGATGTGGGCGTTGGTGCCGCTGAGGCCGAACGCGGAGACGCCGGACCGGCGCGGGTGCCCCGTCCGCGGCCAGCCGACGGCCTCCCCGAGCAGCGACAGCGTGCCCGAGGACCAGTCGACGTGCGGGGTGGGCGCGTCGACGTGCAGCGTCCTGGGCAGTACGCCGTGCCGCATCGCGAGCACCATCTTGATGACACCGGCCACACCCGCGGCGGCCTGTGCATGGCCGATGTTCGACTTGACCGAGCCCAGGTAGAGCGGCGCCGGCCGGTCGGCGCCGCCGAACGCGGACAGCAGGGCCTGTGCCTCGATCGGGTCGCCGAGCGTCGTGCCGGTGCCGTGTGCCTCCACCGCGTCGACGTCCGAGGGCGTGAGCCCGGCGTCCGCCAGCGCCTGCCGGATCACCCGCTGCTGCGCAGGACCGTTCGGCGCGGTGAGGCCGTTGGACGCGCCGTCCTGGTTGACGGCCGATCCGCGGACGACGGCGAGGACGTCGTGCCCGTTCGCCACCGCGTCGGACAGCCGCTCGAGCACCAGCACGCCGGCGCCCTCGGACCACGCGGTGCCGTCGGCCGCCTCGGCGAACGCCTTGCAGCGGCCGTCGGGGGCGAGGCCGCCCTGGGTGGTGAACTCCACGAACGAGTCGGGGCTCGACATGACCGACACACCGCCGGCGAGGGCCATCGTGCACTCGCCGCCGCGCAGCGCCCTGGCGGCCCAGTGCAGGGCCACCAGGGAGGAGGAGCAGGCGGTGTCGACGGTGACCGCCGGTCCCTCGAGACCGAGTACGTAGGACAGCCTGCCGGACATCACCGAAGCGGTGTTGCCGGTCGCCAGGTAGCCCTGGATCTCGGCGACGGTGTCCGCGGTGGCCCTGCGCAGCACGTTCTCGTAGTCCTGGCCGTTGGTGCCGATGAAGACGCCGGTGCGGCTGCCACGCAGCCGCGACGGGTCGATGCCCGCGCGTTCCAGGGCCTCCCAGGCGGTCTCCAGCACCAGCCGCTGCTGGGGGTCCATGGACAGCGCCTCGCGGGGCGAGATCCCGAAGAAGCCGGCGTCGAAGTCGGCCACCGCGTCGAGGAATCCGGCCTCCAGCGCGGCGGAGGCGCCCGCGCCGAGTGCGTCGAGGTCCCAGCCCCGGTCGGCGGGGAACGCGCCGACGCCGTCCCGCCCGTCGGCCAGCAGCTGCCACATCTCCTCCGGCGAGCCGACGCCGCCGGGGAAGCGGCAGCCGATGCCGACGATGGCGATCGGGTCGTCGCCGACCGGCCGGGGCGCCTCGGCGGGTGCCGCGGTGCCGGTCCCGCCCAGTGCCTCGGCGAGCAGGTGCCCGGCGAGTTCCGCCGGCGTCGGGTAGTCGTAGAGGAGCGAGGCGGGCAGCGGCAGCCGCAGGGCCGCCTGGAGGCGGTTGCGCAGCTCCAGCGAGGTCAGCGAGTCGAAGCCCAGATGCAGGAAGGCCCGGTCGGCGTCGACATCGGCGGGGTCCGTGTGCCCGAGGACGGCGGCGATCTGGCCGCGCACCAGGTCGAGCACCGCACGGGCGCGTTCCGGTGCGGGCAGTGCCGCGAGCCGGCCGGGGCCCTGCGGCTGCTCCGCCGCGGCGGCCCCCCCGGTGGCGCGCAGGCGCCTGACGCCGGGCAGGTCGTCGACCAGCGGCGCGGGGCGCAGGCCGGTGAGCGCGGGCAGATACCGCTGCCAGTCGATGTCGGCGACCGTCACCGAGACATCGCCGTGCTCGACGGCCCGGCCCAGTGCGGACAGCGCCAGGTCGGGCGCCATCGGCGCGAGTCCGCCGCGCCGCAGCCGCTCGGCGACGCCCGCACCGGTGGCCATGCCGGCGTCGGCCCAGGGGCCCCACGCGATGGAGGTGGCCGCGAGGCCCTGCCCGCGCCGGTATTCGGCGAAGGCGTCGAGGAACGCGTTCGCCGCCGCGTAGTTGCCCTGTCCTGCGGCGCCGATGGCGCCGGCGGTGGAGGAGAACAGGACGAACGCGTCCAGGCCGTGGGTGAGTTCGTGCAGGTTGCGGGTGGCGGTCTCCTTGGCTCGCAGCACGCTCGCGAAGGCGTCCGGTGCCATGGACTCGATGAGCCGGTCGTCCACCACACCGGCGGTGTGGAACACCGAGGTGACCGGGTGCTCGGCGAGCAGCGCGGCGAGGGCGGCGCGGTCGGCGACGTCGCAGGCGACGATCTCCACCCGGGGGCCGAGTTCCTCGAGTTCCGCCTTGAGTCCTGCGGCACCCGGGGCGTCGGGGCCGCGCCGGCTGGTCAGGACGAGCGTCCCGGCACCGCGTCCGGCGAGCCACCGGGCGACGTGGGCGCCGATCGCGCCGGTGCCTCCGGTGACCAGGGCGGTGCCGGGGCGGAAGTCGCGTGCGGCGGCGGGGAGGGCCCGGTGGGTGAGGCGGCGGGCGTAGACGCCGCAGCGGCGCACCGCGACCTGGTCCTCGGCGCGCTGGGCGAGGATGCCGGCGAGCCGGTGCAGGGTGTGCCGGTCCGGGTGCTCCGGCAGGTCGACCAGGCCGCCCCAGCGGGCGGGGTGCTCCAGGGCGGCGACCCGGCCCAGCCCCCACACGGCGGCCTGTCCCGGCCGGTCGAGCGTCTCGGAGCCGCCGACCGCCACGGCGCCGCTGGTGGCGACCCACAGGGGGGCGTCGATGCCCGCGTCGCCGAGCGCCTGCAGGACGAGGGCGGTGCGGGCGAGCGCGGTCCCGGTGCCGGCTTCGGTGCCTGCGTCGGCGTCGGCGTCGAGCGCCAGCAGTGACAGCACGCCGGCATAGGAGCGGCCGTCGAGCCGGGCGGCGAGGGCGGCCCGGTCCGCGCCGGCTTCGAGCCGTTCCGTCTCGAGTTGCTCCGTGCCGCTGCCGAGCGCGGCCGCGATGCCGTCCGCGAGGCCGGCGGCGACCCGGGCGGTGGTCAGCACCAGCCACCGCCCGGCCGTCGTGCCGGTCGCGGTCAGCGGCTTCCAGGTGACGCCGTAGCGCCAGGAGTCGACGGTGGAGCGGAGCCGGCGCGTGCGCCATTCGGCGAGCGCGGCGAAGTCCTCGCGCTCGACGGCCTCCCAGAACGCGTCGTCGACCCCGTCGCCCGCGGTGTTCCCCGGCTGCGGTGCGACGGGCTCCGGCCAGTACCGCCGGTGCTGGAACGGGTACGTCGGCAGGTCGACACGGCGGTCTCCGGCCCCGTCGAAGTACGCCCGCCAGTCGACGAAGGTGCCGCGCACATGAGCGCTCGCCAGCGCCCTGAGCAGGGTCGCGGCCTCGGGCCGCTCCCGGCGCAGCGCCGGGACCAGCACCGCTTCCTCGGTCAGGCTCTCCGCCGCCATGCCGCACAGCACGCCGTCGGGCCCGAGTTCCAGGTACGTCCGCACGCCGCGGCTCTCCAGGTGCCGCACCGCGTCGGCGAATCGCACCGCCTCGCGCACCTGGCGCACCCAGTACTCGGGGTCGGTGACGTCCCCGCCGGCGGCCAGGGGGATGGCGGGCGCGGCGAAGGCCAGGTCCGCGACGGCGGCGCGGAAGTCGTCCAGCATCGGCTCCATCAGCGGCGAGTGGAAGGCGTGCGAGACCCGCAGCCGCGTGCTGCGACGGTCCCCGAACCGCGCAGCGATCCGCTCCACGGCCCCCGCCACAGCGGCCTCTTCACCGGACACCACCACCGACGACGGACCGTTCACCGCCGCGAGGGACACCCCGCCCCCCAGATACGGCGACACCTCCTCCTCCGACGCCTCCAGCGCCACCATCGCCCCGCCCCCCGGCAGCACCTCCATCAGCCGCGCCCGCGCCGACACCAGCACACACGCGTCCTCCAGCGACAGCACCCCCGCCACATGCGCCGCCGCAACCTCACCGATCGAATGCCCGGCGAGATGATCCGCCGTCACGCCCCAGGACTCGACGAGCCGGTACAGCGCCACCTCGAGTGCGAAGACCGCGGGCTGGGCGTACCCGGTGCGGTCCAGCGCGTCCTGGTCCTCGCCCCACATCACCTCGCGCAGCGGCCGGTCGAGGCCGGCGTCGAGGTGGACGCAGACGGCGTCGAGTGCGTCGGCGAACACGGGATGGGCGTCGTACAGCTCGCGGCCCATTCCCGGGCGTTGTGAGCCCTGCCCGGTGAACAGCACAGCGGTACCGCCCCTCGTGGCGGTGCCGCGCACCAGGCAGGCGTCCGGCAGGTCGTCGCGGAGCGCGGTCAGGCCGCGTATCGACTCGGCGCGGTCGTGTGCCACGATCACGGCGCGCCGCTCGAAGGTGGAGCGGTGCCGGGCGAGGGATCCGGCGAGGTCCACCAGTTGCGTGTCCCGTTCCAGCAGCCGTGCCGCCTGCCGGCGCAGCGCCTCGTCGCCACGCGCCGACACGAGCACCGGGACCAGCCTCTCGGGGGGCTCCGGAGCCGGCCGCCCGGCGGGGGGTGCCTGCTCCAGGAGCATGTGCACATTGGTGCCGCTGAGCCCGAAGGACGACACCGCGCCCCTGCGGGTCCGGCCGGTCTCGGGCCACGGCCGCTGCTCGGTGAGCAGTTCGACCGCCCCGGAGGACCAGTCCACCTTCGTGGACGGGCGGTCGGCGTGCAGCGTGCGGGGCAGGACACCGGTCTGGAGCGCCTGCACCATCTTGATGACGGAGGCGACGCCGGAGGCCATCTGGGTGTGGCCGATATTGGTCTTCACCGAGCCGAGCAGCAGCGGCCGGCCCCCGTCGCGGTCCTGACCGTAGGTGGCGAGCAGCGCCTGCGCCTCGATGGGGTCGCCGAGGTCCGTGCCGGTGCCGTGGCCCTCGATGGCGTCCACGTCGGCCGGTTCGAGGCGGGCGTTCGCCAGCGCCTGGCGGATGACGCGCTGCTGGGAGGGGCCGTTGGGCGCGGTGAGCCCGTTGGAGGCGCCGTCCTGGTTGACGGCCGAGCCCCGGACGACCGCGAGGACCGGGTGGCCCTTGGCCACCGCGTCCGACAGCCGCTCCATCAGCACCAGGCCGACGCCCTCGGCGAGGGTCATGCCGTCGGCCGCGTCGGAGTAGGCCTTGCAGCGGCCGTCCTTGGCGAGGGCCCGTTGCCGGCTGAAGCCGACGAAGGCGCCCGGGGTCGCCATGACGCTGACGCCGCCGGCGAGGGCGAGGGCGCTCTCCCCTTCGCGCAGCGACTGGCACGCCAGGTGCATCGCGACCAGGGAGGACGAGCAGGCGGTGTCGAGGGTGACGGCGGGGCCCTCCAGGCCGAAGAGGTACGACACCCGGCCGGACAGCACGCTGGGGAGCGTGCCGGTGATCATGTGCCCCTCGTCGCCGGCGGCCCCGCCGGCGCCGCCGGTGGAGTAGTCCTGGTAGCTGGCGCCGACGAAGGCACCGGTGCGGCTCCCCCGCAGGGCGTGCGGGTCGATGCCGGCGCGTTCGACCGCCTCCCAGGCGGTTTCCAGGAGCAGCCGCTGCTGGGGGTCCATGGCGAGGGCCTCGCGGGGCGAGATGCCGAAGAAGCCGGGGTCGAACTCGGCGACGTCGTGCAGGAAACCGCCCTGGACGGAGTAGGCGCCGCCGGGGGCGTCGGGGTCGGGGTCGTAGAGCGCCGAGGCGTCCCATCCCCGGTCGGTGGGGAAGCCGGAGATCGCGTCCACGCCGTCGAGGACGACGCGCCACAGGTCCTCGGGCGAGCCGACGCCGCCGGGGTAGCGGCAGGCCATGCCGATGATGGCGATGGGCTCGTCGGACGCCGCCGCCGCGACGGCCGGCCGCGGGACCTCCGTGTCGGAGCCGGTGATCTCCGCGAGCAGGAACCCGGCGAGCGCGAGCGGGCTCGGATGGTCGAAGACCATCGTGGTGGGCAGGGTCAGGCCGGTCGCTGCGGCGAGCTTGTTGCGCAGGTCCACGGCGGTGATCGAGTCGAAGCCGGCCTCGCGGAACGCCCGGTGCTCGGGGAGCGCGTCCGGGCCGGCCAGGCCGAGCACGCCCGCGGCCTCGGTGCGTACCAGCTCCAGCAGCGTCCGCTTGCGCTCTGCGGCCGGCAGGGCCCGCAGCCTGGCGGCGAACCCGCCGGACTGCGCGGCCGCGGCGGTCGCCGCGGCCGCCTCGGTGAGCGCCCGCACCTCGGGCAGTTCGTCGAACAGGGCGGTGGGCCGGGCCGCCGTGAACACGGGGTGGTAGCGGTCCCACACGACGTCGGCGATGGCCAGCTCGGTCTCGTCGTCCTCGATCGCCCGCTCCAGCGAGGCGAGCGCGAGGCGGGCCGGCATGAACTCCAGGCCGCTGCGCCGGATCTGCTCGGTGTCGACCCGGCCGAGCCCGAGGTCGTCGGACCAGATGCCCCACGACACGGCGGTGCAGCGCAGCCCCCGCGAGCGACGGTGGGCGGCAAGGGCGTTGAGGTAGGCGTTCCCTGCGACGTATGCGGCGTGGTCGCCGCTGCCCCACATGCCCGAGACCGAGGAGAACAGCACGAACGCGTCCAGGTCCTCGGTCAGCAGTTCGTCGAGGTGGCGGGCTCCGTCCACCTTGGCCGCGAGGAGCTCGGCCAGCGCCTGCGGTGTGGCCCCGTCGATCGGGTGCAGGCCGATGACGGCGGCGGTGTGGACCACCGAGCGGATGTCGTGTCCGTCCGCCCGCAGGCCGCCGAGCATCCCGGCCACCGCGTCACGGTCGGCTATGTCGCAGGCCACGACCGTGGTGGGGGTGCCGATCTCGGCGAGTTCGGCCGCCAGTTCACGGGCGCCGGGCGCGTCGGGCCCGCTGCGGCTGGTGAGCACCAGGTGCTCGGCGCCCCGGTGGGCGAACCAGCGCGCCACATGCGGGCCGAGTGTGCCGGTACCGCCGGTGATGATCGTCGTGCCGCGCGGTGTCCACCCGTGCGGCCTGTCCGGGCGGGCGGGGGCGCGCACGATCCGGCGGGCCAGCGTGCCCGACGCGCGGATCGCCAGCTGGTCCTCCCGCCCTGCGCCGGTGAGCGAGGCGACCAGGCGCCGCCCGGCGCGCACGTCGAGGTCGTCCGGCAGGTCGATGGACCCGCCCCAGCGCTGCGGGTGTTCCAGCGCGGCGGTCCAGCCGACGCCCAGGGCAAGAGCCTGGGCGGGGTGGGTGACGGTGTCAAAGCGGCCGGTGGACACGGCGCCGCGGGTGAGGTTCCAGACGGGGGCGGTGATACCCGCGTCGCCGAGGGCGTTGATCAGTGCGACGGTCAGGAGCAGGCCGAGCGGCGGCCCGAGCGCGGTCGGCCGCTCGGCCGCGGGCAGCAGCGAGACGACGCCGGCGAGGTCGCCGGGTTCCTCCGCGGTGAGCCGCCGGGCGAGCGCCGCGCGGTCCGCGTCCTCCTCGCCGAGCGTCAGCAGGCGAAGCTCGGCGCCCCCGGCCGTGAGCGCGTCGGTCACGTCGGTGATGCCAGCGCCCGGCCGGTCGTCGGCGCCCGGGGCGCCCTGGGCGGCGACGACCAGCCAGGTGCCGGCGAGCCGGCCGCCGTCCAGGCCGCGGAGCGGCTTCCACGCCGCCCGGTAGCGCCAGGCGTCCGTGGTGGAGCGGTCGCGGCCGGCCTGACGCCAGGTGCTGAGTGCCGGCAGGACGGCGGTGAGGGTCTCCTCGTCGAGGTGCAGCGACCGGGTGAGCGTGGCGAGGTCCGATTCCTCGACCGCCGCCCAGAACGCGGCGTCCGCCGGGTCCCAGGTGCCGGCCGGCTGCGGCGGCACGGCGGGGCCGGTCCAGTACCGCTCGTGCTGGAAGGGATACGTCGGCAGGTCGACGCGGCGCGCGCCGGTGAACTGCTCCTTCCACTTCACCGGGATGCCGCGCACCCATACCTCGGCGACGGAGGCGAGCACCCGGGCCGCACCGCCGTCGTCCCGGCGCAGCGTGCCGGTGACGACCGCGCGCCGGCCCGCGTCGGACACGGCGTCCTGCACTCCCGGCGTGAGCACCGGGTGGGGGCTGACCTCGATGAACGCCTCGTGTCCCGCCGCGATGAGCGAGTCCACGGCCTCCGCGAGGCGGACCGTGCGGCGCAGGTTGGTGTACCAGTACTCGGCATCGGCGGTGGCCTGGTGCCACTCGCCGGTGGCGGTCGACAGGAACGGGATCACCGGTTCCCGGGGACGGACCGGCGCGAGTTCCCGGAGCAACTCCTCGCGCAGGGCCTCGACCTGCGGGGAGTGCGAGGCGTAGTCGACCTCGATGCGCCGCACCCGGACGCCTTCCTCGGTGAGCGCCCCGCACAGGGCGTCCAGGGCCTCGCGGTCGCCGGAGACGGCCGTCGAGCGGGGGCCGTTGGTGGCGGCCAGGGAGAGCCGCTCGCCCCACTCGGCGAGGCGCGGCCGGATCTCGCCGGCGGGCAGGGCGACGGACACGATGCCGCCGGCTCCGGACATGGTGCGGCCGATGGCCCGGCTGCGCAGTGCGACCACCCGGGCGGCGTCCTCAAGGGACAGCGCCCCGGACACCGCGGCGGCGGCGATCTCGCCCTGGGAGTGGCCGATCACGGCGTCGGGGGTGACGCCGTACGCCTTCCACACCTCGGCGAGCGACACCATCATCGCCCAGGAGGCGGGCTGGACGACGTCCACCCGGTCCAGCGCTCCTCCGCCGCGGATGACGTCGAGCAGCGACCAGTCGGTGAAGGGCTCCAGCGCGGCGGCGCACTCGGCGAGCCGGGCGGCGAAGGCCGGCGACTCGTCGAGCAGCCTGGCCCCCATGCCGACCCACTGGGTGCCCTGGCCGGGGAAGACGAACGTGACCTTGCGTTCCAGGTCGGCGACGCCGCGGGCGATCTCCACGCCGTCGAGCAGCACCGCCCGATGGTCGAAGGCGGACCGGTGGGCGAGCGTGAACCCGATGTCGTGCGAGCTGCCCGGCGCCTCGCTCAGCCGTGCCACCTGGGCGCGCAGGGCGGCGTCGGACTTCGCGGAGACGATCCACGGCGCGGCGGTCGCGGCGCGGGGCGCCGGGGCTCGCTCGGCGTCCGGCCGTCCGGCTCCGTCCGTTCCGTGCCCGGTGTCCGGCCGTCCGGTCGCGTCCGGGTGCTGCCCGACCGGGGCGTCCTCGGCCGGCGCCTCCTCCAGGATCAGATGGGCGTTGGTGCCGCTGATGCCGAACGACGACACGCCGGCGCGCGCCGCCCGGCCGGTGTGCGGCCACGGCGTCGGCTCCGTCAGGAGCGACAGCGCGCCGGAGCCCCAGTCGACGTGCGTGGACGGGGTGTCCAGGTGCAGGGTCCGCGGCAGCACCCCGTGGCGCAGCGCCATGACCATTTTGATCACCGAGGCCACCCCGGCCGCCGACTGCGTGTGGCCGATGTTGGACTTCACCGAGCCGAGCAGCAGCGGCCGGTCCTCGTCGCGGTCCCGTCCGTAGGTGGCGAGCAGCGCCTGCGCCTCGATCGGGTCGCCGAGCGCGGTGCCGGTGCCGTGCGCGTCCAGGGCGTCCACCTCGGCCGGCCGCAGCTCGGCGTTGGCGAGGGCCTGCATGATGACGCGCTGCTGCGAGGGGCCGTTGGGCGCCGACAGGCCGTTGGAGGCCCCGTCCTGGTTGACGGCCGAGCCGCGGACGACCGCAAGCACCGGAAGTCCGTCGCGGCGGGCGTCGGACAGCTTCGCGAGGAACAGCATGCCGATGCCCTCGGACAGGGTGAAGCCGTCGGCGGAGTCGTCGAACGACTTGCAGCGGCCGTCCTTCGCCAGGGCGCGCTGCCGGGAGAACGCGATGAGCGGCTTCGGGTTGGGCATCACGGTGGCGCCGCCGGCGACGGCGTACGTGCTCTCCCCGGACCGCAGCGACTGGCACGCCAGGTGCATCGCGACCAGCGACGACGAGCAGGCGGTGTCGACGGTGACCGCCGGTCCCTCGAACCCGAACACATAGGACACCCGGCCCGAGAGCACCGACGGGCTGCTGCCGGTGACCGCGTAGCCTTCGCTGCCGCCGCCGTCACCACCTCCGTACTCGATGTAGCTCGATCCGATGAACGCGCCGACGCGGCCGCCGCGCAGCGTGGCGGGGTCGACCCCGGCCCGTTCCACCGCCTCCCAGGTGGTCTCCAGGAGCAGCCGCTGCTGCGGGTCCATGCCGGTGGCCTCGCGCGGCGAGATCCCGAAGAACGCCGGGTCGAAGTCGCCGGCATCGGGGAGGTAGCCGCCGGCGGTGGTGTACGTGGTGCCGGGCCGGTCGGGGTCCGGGTCGTACAGCCGGTCCAGGTCGAAGCCGCGGTCGCCGGGGAACTCGGTGACCGCGTCGGTGCCCGCGAGCACCATCTCCCAGAATTTCTCCGGGGTGTCCGAGCCTCCGGGGAAGCGGCACGACATGCCGATGATCGCGATCGGTTCGTCGGAACCGTCGCGCTGGGCGGTCCAGACCGCCTCCTCGCCGGTGGCGCCGAGCAGTTCGCCCAGCAGGTGGTCCGCGAGCACGGCCGGCGTGGGGTAGTCGAACACCAGTGTGGCGGGCAGGGTGAGACCGGTGGCCTCGGAGAGCCTCTTGCGCAGTTCCACCGCGGTGAGCGAGTCGAAGCCGATGTCGCGGAACGCCCGGTGCTCGCCCACCTCGTCGGCGCAGCTGTGGCCCAGCGTCGCCGCGGCCCGGGCCCGGACCAGGTCGACGACGCGGCGCCGCCGGTCGTCCTCCGCGAGACCGCGCAGCCCGCGTACGAAGTCGGAGTCGTCACGCGGCGCCTCGACGGCCGCGGTGAGCGCCTTCACCTCGGGCAGGTCGGCGAGCAGCGGGCTCGGCCGCACGGACGTGAAGACGGGGAAGTAGTTCTCCCAGGCCACGTCGGCGACGGTGACCTGGGTGTCACCGTGCACGAGCGCACGGTTGAGCTCGCTGATCGCGCGCTCGGGCGGCAGGAGGGTCAGACCGCGGCGCGTCAGGCGCTGCGACATCGCCTCGTGGGTCGCCATCCCGACCTCGGCCCACGGGCCCCAGGCGATCGACGTCGCCGCACGTCCGCGGGCCCGGCGGTGCTCCGCGAGGGCGTCGCCGTACGCGTTCGCGGCGCCGTAGGCGGCCTGGCCGCCACTGCCCCACACGCCGGCGATCGAACCGAACAGGACGAAGAAGTCGACGTCGCCGACCAGTTCGTCGAGGTGGCGGGCGCCGGCCACCTTGGCGGACAGCACCTCCGCGAAGGCCGTCAGGCCGGTCTGCTCCAGTGGCGCCTGCTGGGCGGTGCCGGCCGCGTGGACGACGCCGGTCAGGTCCTCGATGCCGGCCAGGACGCGTTCGAGGGCGGCGCGGTCGGCGACATCGCAGGCGACGATCTCCACCCGGGGGCCGAGTTCCTCGAGTTCCGCCTTGAGTCCGTCGGCACCCGGGGCGTCGGGGCCGCGCCGGCTGGTCAGGACGAGCGTCCCGGCACCGCGTCCGGCGAGCCACCGGGCGGTGGCGGCGCCGAGGCCCCCGGTACCACCGGTGATCAGCACCGTGCCGCCGGCGGGCAGGTCGGCCGGGAGCGCGTCGACCGGCCTGCGGGCGAGGCGGCGGCCCAGGATCCCGTTCGAGCGGACGGCGAGCTGGTCCTCGTCGGGACCGGCGAGACCGGCGAGGACGGCGGCCAGGCGGCGCAGGGCACCCTCGTCGGGGCTGCCCGGAACGTCGACCAGGCCCGCCCACGTCCGCGGGTACTCAAGCGCGGCACACCGGCCGAAGCCCCACACGGCCGCCTGCGCGGGAGAGCTGACCTCGTCGCCCGGGCCGGCGGCGACGGCCCCGGAGGTGACGGTCCACAGCGGCGCGTCGAGGCGTTTGACGAGTTCGACGGTGAGCGCGAGGCCGACGGTGAGCGCCGGGTGCGGGCGCTCGTCCAGCGCGAGCAGCGACACCGCCAGGTCGCAGTCGGGCAGCTCGCCGAGGGCCGCGCCACCGCCGGCGCCGTCGGACCCGGCAGCACCGTCCGGATCGCCGAGGACGACCACGGTGACGTCCGCCCCGTGTGCGGTGAGGGCGGCGCGATAGGGCTCCGGGTCGGTGGCGCCGGTCGTGAACAGGGCCACGCTGCCGGAGAGCACCGGGGCGGTGCCGGACCTGAGGGGGGACCACAGCACCCGGTAGCGCCATGAGTCGAGGACGGACTTGTCCTGGTTGCCCTGCCGCCAGGAGGACAGCACCGGGATCAGCGAGTCCAGCGAGGTCCGCTGGTCGGCGTCCAGCCCGAGCAGTGCGGCGAGTTCGTGGGCGTCACCGCGTTCGACGGCGGCCCACAGCGCGGCGTCGGCCGGGCCGGCGCCTGCCTCGGCGAGGACCGGCAGCGGTGCGGCGCCCCGTGGCCAGTAGTACTCGTGCTGGAAGGCGTACGTGGGCAGCGCGGTCTCGCGGGCGCCGGTGAACCACGTGCTCCAGTCGATGCGCACGCCGGACGTGAACATCCGGCCGAGTGCGGTGCGGACCGCCGCCTCCTCGCCGCGGTCCTTGCGCAGCAGCGGGAGGGCCCCGTCGACGAGTGCGGAAAGGGCGCCTTCTGGGCCGATCTCCAGGAAGGTGGTGACGCCCCGGTCGCGCAGCGCCTGGACGTTGTCCGCGAAGCGCACGGGCTCGCGCACCTGGCGCACCCAGTACTCGGGGTCGGTGACATCGCCGGTCGTGAGCAGGGGGGTCCCGGGCGGGTGGAACGACAGCCCGGCGAGGGCGGCGCGGAAGTCGTCCAGCATCGGCTCCATCAGCGGCGAGTGGAAGGCGTGCGAGACCCGCAGCCGCGTGCTGCGACGGTCCCCGAACCGCGCAGCGATCCGCTCCACGGCCCCCGCCACAGCGGCCTCTTCACCGGACACCACCACCGACGACGGACCGTTCACCGCCGCGAGGGACACCCCGCCCCCCAGATACGGCGACACCTCCTCCTCCGACGCCTCCACCGCCACCATCGCCCCGCCCCCGGGCAGCGCCTCCATCAGCCGCGCCCGCGCCGACACCAGCGCACACGCGTCCTCCAGCGACAGCACCCCCGCCACATGCGCCGCCGCGACCTCACCGATCGAATGCCCGGCGAGGGCTCCCGGCACGACGCCCCAGGACTCGACGAGCCGGTACAGCGCCACCTCGAGTGCGAACAGGGCGAGCTGGGCGTTTCCGGTCCGGTCCAGCGCGTCCTGGTCCTCGCCCCACATGACGTCGCGGACGTCGAGATGCCGCAGCACTTCGTCCAGGGCCTGCCTGAACACCGGGTGCCTGCCGGCGAGTTCGCGGCCCATGCCGAGACGCTGGGTACCCTGGCCGGAGAACAGGAAGGCCACCCGGCCCGGCGCGGCCTCGCCCTCGACGAGCGCGCTGTCGGTGTCTTCGGTGGCCAGCGCCGTCAGCGCCCGCAGCAGCGCGTCCCGGTCGTCGGCGGCGACGGCCGCCCGCTGCTCGAACGCCGAGCGGGTGGTCGCCAGGGAGTAGGCGAGGTCGTTGAGGTCCGCGGAGGGTTCGCCGGCCACGAAGGAGCGCAGGCGGGCGGCCTGGTCGCGGAGCGCGCGCCGGGTGCGGGCGGACAGGACGAAGGGCCCGCGCACCTGCCCCGGGGGCTCGCTGCGCGGTTCCTCGGCCTCGACGCCCTCGAGGATGAGGTGGGCGTTGGTGCCGCTGATGCCGAACGACGACACGCCGGCCCGGCGCGGGCGGCCGGTGCTCGGCCACGCGGTGCTGCCGGTGAGCAGCCGGACCGCTCCCTCGGACCAGTCGACGTGCGAGGACGGCGCTGTGATGTGGAGGGACTCGGGCAGCACGCCGTGCCGCATCGCCATGACCATCTTGATGACGCCGGCGACGCCCGCCGCCGCCTGGGTGTGGCCCATGTTGGACTTCACCGAGCCGAGCAGCAGCGGCCGGCCCTCGTCGCGGTCCCGTCCGTAGGTGGCGAGCAGCGCCTGCGCCTCGATCGGGTCGCCCAGCGTGGTGCCCGTTCCGTGGGCCTCGACCGCGTCCACCGCGTCCGCGGTGAGTCCGGCGGAGGCGAGGGCCGCCCGTATCACCCGCTGCTGGGCCGGGCCGTTGGGCGCCATGAGGCCGTTCGACGCACCGTCCTGGTTGACGGCCGAGCCGCGGACGACCGCGAGGACGCGGTGGCCGTTGCGCACGGCGTCCGACATGCGTTCCAGCACGACCACGCCGGCGCCCTCGGACCAGCCGACACCGTCGGCGGAGTCGGAGAACGCCTTGCACCGCCCGTCGGGGGACAGGCCGCGCTGCCGGGAGAACTCGATCAGGGCCGTCGGGGTGGACATGACGGTGACACCGCCGGCCAGCGCGAGGGAGCACTCGCCGGCGCGCAGCGCCTGCATCGCCCAGTGCATGGCCACCAGCGACGAGGAGCACGCCGTGTCGACGGTGACGGCGGGCCCTTCGAGACCGAGGGTGTAGGAGACCCGGCCGGACACGATGGACGGCGAGGTCCCGGCGCCCTGGAAGCCCTCGAAGTCGCCGCCCCCGAGCCGGGCGCCGTAGTCGTTGTACATGACGCCGGCGAAGACGCCGGTCTGGCTGCCCCGCAGCGAGGTCGGGGCGATGCCGGCGTTCTCGACGGCCTCCCAGGCGACCTCGAGCAGGATGCGCTGCTGCGAGTCGGTGCCCAGGGCCTCGCGGGGCGACATGCCGAAGAATCCGGCGTCGAACTCTCCGGCGTCGTGCAGGAATCCACCGGAACGGGAGTAGGTCGTGCCGGGGTGCTCGGGGTCGGGGTGGTACAGGTTCTCCAGATCCCAGCCCCGGTTGGCGGGCAGGCCGGTGACGGCATCGCCGCCCTCGGACACCAGCCGCCACAGGTCGTCCGGAGAACCGATGCCGTCGGGGTAGCGGCAGCCCATGCCGACGATGACGATCGGGTCGTCGGAAGGCCCGGCCGGGGCGGCGGGCGCGAGGGCGTCGGCCGCGTCGCCGAAGAGGTCTTCCCGCAGGTGGCCGGCGAGTGCTGCGGGGGTCGGGTAGTCGAACACCATCGTGGCGGGCAGCCGCAGACCGGTCGCTGCGGTGAGCCGGTTGCGCAGTTCCACCGCGGTGAGCGAGTCGAAGCCGAGGTCCTGGAACTGCCGCGACGGCTCGATCTCGGCGCCCGAGGCGTGTCCGAGGACCGCGGCGGCCTGGCTGCGCACCAGGTCGCGCAGGGCGTCGTCGCGCTCGTCCGCGGGCAGTGCGGCAAGGCGCCGGACGAGGGCGCCCGCGGTCTGCGAGCCGGTGGCGGCGCGCCGGACGCGGGTGCGGATCAGGCCGCGCAGCAGCGGCGGGACCTCGCCGCTTCGGCGCAGCGCCGCGAGGTCGAGACGGGCGGGTACGACGGTGGCGTGGCGGACGGCTGTCGCGGCGTCGAACAGCCGCAGTCCCTGCTCGGCGGTGAGCGGCGGCATGCCCGTACGGGCCGCTCGCTCGGTGCCGGTGCCGGTGCCGGTGCCGGTGCCCGCGAGCATGCCGGCCTCGGCCCACGCCCCCCAGGCGAGCGACACCGCCGGCAGGCCCTGTGCCCGGCGGTACTCGGCGAGCGCGTCGAGGAAGTGGTTGCCCGCCGCGTAGTTGGCCTGGCCGGGGGTGCCCCAGGTGCCGGCGAGGGACGAGAACAGCACGAAGGCCCTCAGGTCCAGGTCCCGGGTGAGTTCGTGCAGGTGCCACGCCGCGTCGACCTTGGGGCGCAGTACGGGGTGGAGCCGTTCGGGGGTGAGGGAGGACAGCACGCCGTCGTCGAGGACCCCGGCCGCGTGGACGACCGCGCTGACGCGGTGGGTGCGCAGCAGTTCCGCCAGTGCCGCGCGGTCGGCGACATCGCATGCGGCGACCGTCACCTCCGCTCCCAGCGCCCGCAGCTCGGAGACGTCGGCCGTGCCGGTGCGGCTGACCAGCAGCAGTTCGCCGACGCCGTGCGCGGTGACGAGGTGCGCGGCGATCAGCCTGCCGAGGCCGCCGGTACCGCCGGTGATCAGGACCTTGTCGCCCCATTCGGCCGGTGGCTCGGTGCTCTCGGCGCGGACCAGGCGTGCCGCGTAGGCCTCGCCGTCGCGCAGGGCGAGTTGCGGTTCGTCGGAGCCGGCGGCCAGCGCGAGGGCGGCCAGCGAGGCGTCGGTGCCGTCGAGTTCGACGAGGGTGTGGCGGCCGGGGTGCTCGGACTGGGCGGAGCGCACCATGCCCCATACGGCGGCGGAGGCGAGGTCGCCCGCGGCGGTGACGAAGACGAGCCGTTCCTCGCGCTCCTCCTTCAGCAGGCCCAGGACGCGTTCGGTGAGCGTGTGCGCGGAGCCGGTGACGTCGGCATCGCCGCGCAGGGGCACGACGAGAACACCCGGGCCGTCGGCGCCGCCCGCGGTGCCCGGGCCGTCGGCGCCGCCGAGCCCGAGCATGTCCTCGCCGAGCACGGCGTATCCGGTGGGCTCGGCGGGCAGCGGCACCGGCACCCAGTCGACGGCGAACAGCGCATCTCTGTCAGTGGCGGGGGCGGTGGCGGGAGCGGCGACGGGCCGGACGGCGAGGGAGTCCACGGTGAGGACCGGCTCGCCCGAGCGGTCGGCGGCGGCGATCGCGTAGGTGCCGTCACCGTCCCGGGTCAGGCGCACGCGCAGTTCCCGCGCTCCGGTGGCGTGCAGGGACACGCCCTCCCAGGAGAACGGAAGGCCGGCGTCGCCCTGCCCGGCGGCGAGCGCGGCGTGCAGCGCGGCGTCCAGCAGGGCCGGGTGGAGGCCGAAGCCGCCCGCGTCGGTGTCCTCGGGCAGACGCACCTCGGCGTAGACGGCGCCGTCGTCGCCCTGCCAGACCGCCGTGAGCCCCTGGAACACCGGCCCGTAAGCGAAGCCCATGGCAGCGAACGTGTCGTAGCAGCCCTCGATGTCGAGAGGGCGCGTGCCGGCGGGGGGCCATTCGGCGGTGTCGAGGGGCGTGGTGCGGGCCGGCGAGGTGAGGACGCCGGTGGCGTTCTGCGTCCACGGCTCGTCCTCGTCCCCCTCGGAGCGGGAGTGGATGGTGACGGTGCGGCGGTCGTCGGCGTCCGGCTTGCCGATCCACAGCTGCACCTGCACGCCGCCGGTCTCGGGCAGCGCGAGGGGCGCGGTGAGGGTGAGTTCCTCGACACGGTCGCAGCCGACCTCGTCACCTGCGCGGACGGCGAGTTCCAGGAAGGCGGTACCGGGCAGCACGACGGTGCCGCGCAGGGCGTGGTCGACCAGCCACGGGTGGGTCCCGCGGGTGAGGCGGCCGGTGAGGAGCACACCGTCGGAGTCGGCGAGTGAGACGGCTGCGGTGAGCAGCGGGTGGCGGGCGGCGCCGAGGCCCGCCGAGCGGGGGTCGAAGCCGGGTCCGCCGCCCTTGGGCCAGTACGGCCTGGTCCGGAAGGCGTACGTGGGCAGGTCCACCCGGCGGGCGCCGGTGCCGGTGAAGTACTCGTCCCACTTCACCGCGGTGCCGCGTGTGTGCAGTGCGGCCAGGGCCGCGGTGACGGTGTCGTTCTCGGGGCGCCCGGCACGCAGCAGCGGCAGCGCGGTGACGTCCTCGGTGCCGGCCTGCACCAGGGCGGACAGGACACCGTCGGGGCCGATCTCCAGGAAGGTGGTGACGCCGTGCTCGCACAGCCAGCGGACGCCGTCGTGGAACCGCACCGCGCGCCGGACGTGGTCCACCCAGTAGTCGGCGGAGGTGACCTGTTCGACGCGGGCCTGCTCCCCGGTGACGTGGGAGATCAGGGGGATGAGCGGAGGATGCAGGGTGAGGCCGGCGACGACGGCGCGGAAGGCGTCGAGCATCGGGTCCATCAGCGGCGAGTGGAAGGCGTGCGACACCTTCAGCCGTTTGGTCTTGCGGCCCTCGGCGGTGAAGTGCTCCGCTATCGCGGCCACCTCCTCGGCCGCCCCGGCGACGACGAGCGAGCGGGGGCCGTTGACGGCGGCGATCGAGACCAGGTCCGTCAGGCGCGGGGCCACTTCCTCCTCGGTGGCGTCGACCGCGAGCATGGCGCCGCCCGGGGGCAGCGCCTGCATCAGGTCGCCGCGCGCGGTGACGAGGCGGGCGGCGTCCTCCAGCGAGAGCACCCCCGCGACGTGGGCCGCGGCGATCTCGCCGATCGAGTGCCCGGCGACGAAGTCGGGTTTCAGGCCGAGGGATTCGACCAGGCGGTAGAGGGCGACCTCGATCGCGAACAGTGCGGGCTGGGTGCAGCCGGTTCGGTCCAGCCGCGCGGCGTCGGTGCCCCAGATGGTGTCGCGCAGCTCGGGGTCGAGATGGGCCGAGGCGGCGTCGAAGGCGTCTCGGAAGACGGCGAACCGCTCGTACAGTTCGCGTCCCATGCCGAGGTGCTGGGCGCCCTGGCCGGTGAAGAGGAAGGCGGACCTGGACCGGGCCGCGGTGGCCTGGAGCAGCCCGGGGGCGCTCTCCCCGGCGGCGAGGGCGGCGAGACCGGCCCTGACGTCGCCGACGACGGCGGCTCGGTGGTCGAAGCTCGCACGGCCGGTCGCCAGCGAGTAGGCGAGATCGAGGCCGGAGTGCCGGTCGACGACGTCCAGCAGCCGCGCGGCCTGGGCTTGCAGCGCCTGACGGGAACGGCCGGAGACCAGGACCGGCACGGCGCCTGCGGGTACTGCGGCCTCTTCCCCGGTCGGCTCCTCGACCGGCGGGGCCTGTTCGATGATGGTGTGCGCATTGGTGCCGCTCAGTCCGAAGGAGGACACCGCGGCGCGGCGCGGCTGCCCGGTCTCGGGCCACGGGAGGTTCTCCCGTACCAGTTCGACGGCGCCGGAGTCCCAGTCGACGTGTGTGGAGGGCGTGTCGACGCCGAGAGTCCGCGGGACGGTTCCGTGGCGGATCGCCATGACCATCTTGATGACGCCGGCGACGCCCGCCGCCGCCTGGGTGTGGCTGATGTTGGACTTCACCGAGCCGAGCAGCAGCGGCCGGCCCGCGTCGCGGTCCTGACCATAGGTGGCGAGCAGCGCCTGGGCTTCGACGGGGTCGCCGAGGGTGGTGGCGGTGCCGTGCGCCTCGACGACGTCGATCTGGTCGCCGGTGAGCCGGGCGCTGACGAGGGCCTGCTCGATGACGCGCTGCTGCGAGGGGCCGTTGGGCGCCGAGAGGCCGTTGGAGGCACCGTCCTGGTTGACGGCGGAGCCGCGGAGGACTGCGAGGACTTCGTGGCCGTGCCGCCGGGCGTCGGACAGCCTTTCCAGCACGAGCATGCCGACGCCCTCGGCCCAGCCGGTGCCGCCGGTGGAGTCGGCGAACGCGCGGCAGCGGCCGTCCGGGGACAGCCCGCCCTGCCGGGAGAACTCGATGAACGTCGCCGGGTTCGCCATGACGGTCACACCGCCCGCCAGGGCGAGGGAGCTTTCGCCTGAGCGCAGTCCCTGCATCGCCAGGTGCATCGCCACCAGCGACGACGAGCATGCGGTGTCGAGGGTGACGGACGGGCCGACGAGGCCGAGGGTGTAGGAGATGCGTCCGGAGATGACGCTGTTGGAGCTGCCGAGCAGGAGCATGCCCTCCCCGCCGTCCTGCGGGCCGAGCTGGTAGTCCTGGTTCATGGCGCCGGCGAACACCGCGGTCCGGGTGCCCTTGAGGGTGTGGGGGTCGATGCCGGCGCGTTCCAGGGCCTCCCACGTCACCTCCAGCAGGACGCGCTGCTGGGGGTTCATGCCCAGTGCCTCGCGCGGCGAGATGCCGAAGAAGTCCGCGTCGAACTCGCCCGCGCCGTCGAGGAATCCACCCTGGTCGGTGGCCGAGAGGGCGAGCAACTCCGGTTCCCAGCCGCGGTCCTGGGGGAAGGGGCCGATACCGTGCTCGCCGGCCTCGACCATGCGCCACAGGTCTTCGGGACTCCTCACGCCGCCGGGGAAGCGGCAGCCGATGCCGACCACCGCGATGGGCTCCTGGGCGGCCGCCTCCAGGTCCTTCAGTCGCCGTCGCGTGCGCTGGAGGTCGGTACTGGCCCGTCGCAGGTAGTCCCGGAGCTTGTGTTCGTTGTCCATCTCTCAACCCATCTCGACAGGCGACGGCGATGTGCTGCAAAGTCTCCTCGGGCAGGGGCTGGCATCCCCCTAGTGCGTGTGGCGAAAGTCCCTCCCGGGCGGCAGGGCCCCGCGGGCAGGTCCGCCGAATCACCGGTTCGCCCGGCTGCATCCATGTGCCTCCGGTTTCGGGGATGGTCTGCGGGCTGCGGGCTGCGGGCTGCGGGCTGCGGGCTGCGGGCTGCGGGCTGCGGCCACGCGTACCGGACGCCGCCGGCCCGGACCCGGCGGCCGGGCGGAGCCGGCTTCGTCACCCGCTCCCGTACCCCGGCAGCGCGGGCCCGGGGGAGCCGGGCCCGCGCCGGGTGACGGAGGCGCGCGGACGGAGGCACGCGGACGGAGGCACGCGGACGGAGGCACGCGGACGGACGGACGCGGCTCACCAGGTGACGGGCAGCTCCCGCAGGCTGTAGACGACGGCCCCGTCCCGGAAGCGCAGTTCGTGCGCGGGCTTGGCGAGCCTCATCGTCGGGATGCGGGTGATCAGAGTGAGGACCGCGACCTGCAGTTCCACGCGGGAGAGGAACTTCGCGACGCAGCTGTGCACTCCATGGCCGAAGGCCAGCGGGGTGCTGTCCTTGCGAGTGATGTCGAGCCGGTCCGCGTCGGCGTAGACGCTCTCGTCGCGATCGGCCGAGGAGAGCAGGGCGATGACGCCTTCGCCCGCCTTGATCAGCTGGCCGGCGATCTCCACGTCCTCCTTGGCGACCCGTCCGACCCCGCACTGCATGACGTTCTGATGGCGCAGCAGTTCCTCCACCGCACCGACCACCAGGTCCGGGTTCTCCCGCAGCTTGACCAGCTGGTCGGGGTGCTCCAGCAGCGCGAGAACGCCCAGGGCGATGGAGCTGGCGGTGGTGTCGTAGCCTGCCGACAGCAGCATCATGCCGATGACCACGGCCTCTTCGCGCCTGATCTCGCCGGTCTTGACCTGGTTCTCGATCAGGAGGCCGAGCACGTCGTCGGCGGGCTCGCGCTCCTTCCGCGTCACCAGCTTGGTGAGGTAGCCGAAGAGGGCCCCGGCGGCGGCGTTGCGATGGGCCTGGCTGGAGGTGGACTCGACGAGGGTGCCGATCCACCGGCCGAAGGCGAGCCGGTCCTTGTAGGGGACGCCGAGCAGTTCGCACACCACCGTGAGCGGGATCGGCCGGGCGAAGCCGGTGACCAGGTCCGCGGACCGCGGGCCGGCCAGCAGTGCGTCGATGCGTTCGTCCACCAGCTTCTGCACAGCGGGCCGGATGCTCTCGGCCTTCTTCTTGGTGAACATGCTCATGATCATGCGCCGGTAGCGGGTGTGCTCCGGCGGGTCGACGGCGACGAAGGCGCCGGGCTGCGGGTCGACCGGGAAGAGGTAGCGGGGGTAGCCGGGATTCCTCACCTCGGCGCTGAAGCGCGGGTCCGCCAGCAGGGCGCGCACGTCGGCGTAGCGGCTGACGACCCAGGCGATGTCGCCGGCCGGGGTCTCCACCCTGCGGACGGGTTCCTCCTCGCGCAGGCGCCGGTACTCGCCGGGCAGGTCCAGCGGCAGGCGGGGATCGCGCGGGGAGGGGAAGGGGGGGAGGGGGGGGAAGGGGCACCCACCCGGTACGGCTGCTGTGTCGTTCATGCTAAGGAGGCCCCGTCCTCGGAGGTCCGGAACCGGTTGATGGCCTCCAGGTTGCGCCTCCGCAGGCCGTGGTCGCGCACGCCGAGCCCCTCGGCGGGGGCGAGGCACAGCACCCCGACCTTGCCCTGGTGCACATTGCGGTGCACGTCGTAGGCGGCTCTGCCGGTCTCCTCCAGCGGGTACACCCGGGACAGCGTCGGATGGATCCGCCCCTGGGCGACGAGCCGGTTCGCCTCCCATGCCTCGCGGTAGTTGGCGAAGTGGGTGCCGATGACCCGTTTGAGGTGCATCCACAGATATCTGTTGTCGTACTGATGGAGATAGCCGCTGGTGGAGGCGCAGGTGACGATGGTGCCGCCGCGCCGGGCGACGAACACGCTGGCCCCGAAGGTCTCCCGTCCGGGGTGCTCGAAGACGATGTCCGGATCCTGACCGCCGGTCAGTTCGCGGATCCTCGCACCGAACCGCTTCCACTCCCCGGGGTCCTGGGTGTGTTCGTCCCGCCAGAACCGGAACCCCTCGGCCGACCGGTCGATGACCAGCTCGGCGCCGGCGCTGCGGACGGCGTCAGCCTTCCTCGCCGAGGAGACCACGCACACCGGAGTGGCGCCGCCGTTGAGGGCGAGCTGCGTGGCGTAGGAGCCGAGCCCGCCGGAGGCGCCCCAGATGAGGACGGTGTCCCCCTGCTTCATGTGCGCACCGTTGGCGGAGACGAGCTGCCGGTAGGCGGTCGAGTTGACCAGCCCGGGTGCCGCCGCCTCCTCCCAGGTGAGGTGTTCCGGCTTGGGCATCAGCTGGTTGGCCTTGACCAGGGCGAGTTCGGCGAGGCCGCCGAAGTTCGTCTCGAAGCCCCAGATGCGCTGGTGCGGGTCGAGCATGGTGTCGCCGTGGCCGTCGGGATGCTGCAGGTCGACATCGAGGCAGTGCGCCACCACCCGGTCGCCCGGCTGCCACACCGTCACTCCGGCGCCGACCCGCAGGACGACTCCGGCGAGGTCGGAGCCGAGCACATGGTGGGGCAGGTCGTGCTTGCCGCCGAGGCGCCGCAGAAAGGTGAAGGTGGAGAGCGGCTCGAAGATCGAGGACCACACCGTGTTGTAGTTGACCGAGGACGCCATCACGGCGACCAGCGCCTCGCCCGGTCCGACCTCGGGCGTTCTCGTCTCCCGGACGCGCAAGGAGGCGCGCGGGTCCTTGTCCCGTGACTCCAGCCCCTCGAACATGCCGACGTCCTCGCGGTGCACAGCCACCCCGAGATAGGTGTCCGGCACCCGCAGTGCTGCGAAATCCCCCGATCCCGCGTCCTCGGATTCGATGGCGCTCAGGATCTCGCTCATCCGGGCTCTCCTCACGATGGCCTCAGGGTCTGCCAGTCACCGTAGGAGCCGAGGCACTAGGGATTCTGCGAGTCCTTGCCGGTGCCCGGGTCCGTGGCGCGATCCCGCGCACGGCCGCGACGGCCGGCCCGTGGTCTCCGCCGCTCCACCCGCACCACCGGTCGGCCGGCCCACCGCACCACCGGTCGGCCGGCCCACCGCACCACCGGTCGGCCGGCCCACCGCACCACCGGTCGGCCGGCCCACCGCACCGCCGGTCGGCCGGCCGTCTCTCGGCGGCGCGACCGGGACCGGGGAAGTCTAGTGATCCCCACGCCCCGGGTGAGGTCTGCTGGGCGCGCAAGACGTGTGGACCCGGAACCTTGGGGAGTGCCGTGTGCTGATCGGATTCCTGAACACCCAGATGCGGCCCTATCGCCGGGGTCTGTCGGCGCTGGTGGTGCTGCAACTGGTGCAGACCTCGGCCTCCCTGCTGCTGCCCACCCTGAACGCCGCCGTCATCGACCACGGCATCCTGCAGGGCGACGTGGAGTACATCGCCTCCGTCGGCGCGCTGATGCTGGGCGTCGCCGTGATCCAGATCCTCACCGCGTCCGGCGCCGTGGTACTCGCCGCCCGCTGCGCCGCGCGCCTCGGACGCGACCTGCGCCGCCGGGTCTTCCGCAGGGTGCTCGCCCTGTCGGCGCGCGAGGTCGGCGATCTCGGTGCGCCGTCGCTCCTCAACCGCACCGTCAACGACGTCCAGCAGGTGCAGAACATCGTGCTGACGACGGCGGACGTGGCGGTGCCCGCGGTCGTCATGTGCCTGGGCGGTATCGTGCTCGCGGTCTTCCAGGACGTCGCGGTGTCCCTGGTCATCGTCGTTCTCGTGGTCGTCGTGATCGCCGCTCTCGCGGTGACGCTGGGCCGGCTCGGCCCGCTCTACACCCGCATGCAGAGGTCCGTCGACCGGATCGGCCATCTCCTGCGCGAACGGATCAGCGGGGTGCGGGTGATCAGGGCGTTCGTCCGCGACGATCACGAACGCGCCCGCTTCGACCGCACCAACGCCGAGTTGTCCGAGGCGGCGCTGCGGGTGGGCCGGATCATGGCCGGCATGCCGGTGATGGTGACGATCGTGATGAACATCCTCACCGTGGTGATCATCTGGATCTCCGGTCGGCGGATCGACGACGGCGAGATGCCGCTGGGCGCGCTGACCGCGCTGCTCACCTACGTCACCTTGATCATCGTCTCGATCATCATGGCGGTGATGGTGTTCTCCGAGGGCTCACGCGCGGCCGTCTCCGCCGGGCGTATCCAGCAGGTGCTGGACACCCGGACGAGCGTCCCGGCGCCCCGGCGCCCGGTGCGCGCCCTGGCCGCCCCCGGCGAGGTGGAACTGCGGGGCGCCACCTTCGGCTACCCCGGAGCGGAGAAGCCCGTACTGCGCGACGTCGACCTCGCCGTCCGGCCGGGACAGACCGTGGCGATCCTCGGCAGCACCGGCAGCGGCAAGTCGACCCTGCTCAACCTGGTGCTGCGGCTGTACGACGTCACCGCAGGCACTGTCCGGGTCCATGGCGTCGACGCGCGCGACATCGACCCCGCCCTGCTGTCCCGGACCGTCGGCCATGTACCCCAGCGGCCGCATCTGTTCAGCGGAACCGTGGCCTCGAACCTGCGCTTCGGCCGCCCGGACGCCACGGACGCCGAACTGTGGCAGGCGCTGGAGGTCGCGCAGGCACGCGAGTTCGTCGACCGGATCGGGCTGGACGCACCCGTGGCGCAGGGGGGGGCGAACCTGTCCGGCGGCCAGCGTCAGCGCCTGGCGATCGCACGGACCCTGGTGCGGCGCCCGGCCGTCTATCTGCTGGACGACTGCTTCTCCGCCCTCGACCACGGTACCGAGGCGCGGTTGCGGGCCGCGCTGGCGTCCGAACTGTCCGGCGCGACGGTGCTCCTGGTGACGCAGCGGGTCGAGGCGGCCGAGAACGCCGATCACGTCCTGCTGCTCGACGACGGTCGGGTGATCGGTTCCGGCACGCCCGACCGGCTGTCGCGGGACAACCCCGTCTACCGGGAGATCGCCCTCTCCCAGCCCGTCCACCAGGAGGTCAGATGAGCGCCCCGGCCCGTGCGGCACTCGCGCCGGCCGCACCGGCCCCGAAACCCCCCTCCACCACCGGGCGCGTGCTGGGCCTGCTCCTGCCCCATCGGGCCAGGCTCGTCCCGATGGCGCTCCTCGGCGCCGCCTCGATCGCACTGAACCTGCTCGGCCCCCTGCTGCTGGGACGCGCCACCGACCTGATCTTCGCCGGGCTCGTGGGCCGCTCGCTGCCCGCCGGCGCGACGCCGCACGAGGTGCTGGAGCATCTGCGCGCCGAGGGCAAGGGGACGCTCGCGAACGTCATCAGCACCGTCGACGTCGTCCCCGGCCGTGGCGTGGACATGCGGGAGCTCGCCGTGCTGCTGGCGGTCGTCGTCGTCCTGTACCTGGTGGGTTCGCTGTGCATGCTGGGTCAGGGGCGGCTCGCCGCGGTGGTGGTGCAGCGGGCGGTGCACCGGTTGCGCGCGGACGTCGAGGCCAAGCTGGCCCGCCTGCCGATGAGCTATTTCGACGCCAACCCGCGCGGTGAGGTGCTCAGCCGTGTCACCAACGACGTCGACAACCTCCAGCGCACCCTGCAGCAGACCATCGGCCAGGTGGTCAACTCGGTCCTCTCGGCCGTCGGTGTGCTGGCCGTCATGCTGATGATCTCCGTCGAGCTGTCGGTGATCGTCCTGGTCAGCGTGCCTGTGGCAGTGGCGCTCGCGGCCCTGATCGGCAAGCGGGCCTGGCCCCGTGTCCAGCAGCAGTGGAAGAGCACCGGCGAGCTGAGCGCCCATGTCGAGGAGATCTACAGCGGTCACTCCCTGGTGACCGCCTTCGGCCGCCGGGAACTCGCCGAGGAGCGCTTCGACGAGCACAACGAGGCGATGTGCCACTCCGGTCACCGCGCCCAGGCGGTCTCCGGTCTCGTCGCGCCCGCGACCCGCTTCGTGCTGGACCTCAACTACGTGCTGGTGGCGGTGGTGGGCGCGCTGCGCGTCGCCTCGGGCACCATGACCATCGGGGGCGTGCAGGCGTTCATCCAGTACTCGGGCATGTTCGGCCGCCCGATCGTCGACGTGGCGAGCTTCTCCGCCCAGCTCCAGTCCGGCATCGCCTCCGCCCACCGGGTGTTCGAGCTCCTCGACGAGCCCGAGGAGCCGCCCGCCCCGGCCGTGCCCGAGCGCCTGTCCGCGGTCCGGGGCCATGTCGAGTTCTCGAACGTCTCGTTCCGCTATCTGCCGGACGAGCCGCTGATGGAAGGGCTGTCACTCACGGCGGAGCCGGGCCGGCTGGTGGCGATCGTCGGCCCCACCGGGGCGGGCAAGACGACGCTGGGCAACCTGCTGCTGCGCTTCTACGATCCCGACGGGGGCCGCATCCTCCTGGACGGTGTCGACACCACCGCCATGACCCGTGAGGACCTGCGCTCCCGCATAGGCCTGGTGTCGCAGGACACCTGGCTGTTCCACGGCACCATCGCGGAGAACATCGCGTACGGGCGCCCGGGCGCCACCCGCGAGGAGATCGTGGCCGCCGCCCGCGCCATGTGCGTGGACAGGTTCGTCCGCGCTCTTCCCGACGGCTACGACACCGTCCTCGACGACGACCACGGCGGCCTGAGCGCCGGAGAGAAGCAGCTGATCACGCTGGCACGCGCGTTTCTCGCACAACCCGCGATCCTGGTCCTCGACGAGGCCACGTCCTCGGTCGACACGCGCACCGAGGCGTTGATCCAGCAGGCCATGGTGTCGCTGCGGGCCGGCCGTACGAGTTTCGTGATCGCGCACCGGCTGTCCACCGTCCGCAACGCCGACCTGATCGTCGTCATGGACGGAGGCGACGTGGTGGAACGCGGCACCCACACGGAACTCCTCGCCCGCGGCGGCTTCTACGCCCGGCTCCTCCACCACCGGCTCGACACACCGTAGCGGTCCCGCCGCGCGGCACACCGGCGGGGAGTGGGGCGGGGCGCCCACGGGGGACGGCGCGGGCGGCGGCGAGCGGGGCACGCACCGGGTGCGTGCCCCGCATCGGGATGCCGCGGGCCGGTCGCGTCGCGCCGGGTGGTGCATCCGTCCACATACGCGGAAGGCGCAGCCGGCCACCGCATCGACTCGCCCCGAAGCGGCCGGAGAGAGACCGACGGCAGACCGGCCGAGCATGCCCGGGGAGCAGCGAACCCGCCCGCGGCGGCACCGGCGCGCCGCATGCCGGAACACGTCGGGCACGCTCGTCCACGGCACGGGGCGGGACACGGCCCGCGGGCCGCTCCGGGCCGCTGCGGGGGCGGGCCTACCAGCTGGCGGCCGCCAGCAGGTCGCCGTACTCGTGCTCGGTGGCGACGTGCTTGAGATCGGCGTCCACCATCATCCGCATCAGCGAGGCGAAGTCGACCTCGGGCTTCCAGCCCAGCTCCTCGCGGACCCGGGTGGTGTCCGCGCACAGGATCTCCACCTCTGCGGGGCGCACCAGGGCCGGGTCGATGTAGACGTGGTCCCGCCAGTCGAGCCCGACGTGCTCGAAGGCGGCGCTCATGGCATCGCGCACCGAGTGCATTCTGCCGGTGCCCACGACGTAGTCGCCGGGCCGGTCCTGCTGCAGCATCAGGTGCATGGCCCGTACGTAGTCGCCGGCGAATCCCCAGTCGCGGAGCGCGTCGATATTGCCGAGCGCGAGCTTGTCCTGGAGTCCCAGCTTGATCCGGGCGACGCCGAGGGAGATCTTGCGGGTCACGAACTCGGACCCGCGGCGCGGGGATTCGTGGTTGAACAGGATACCGCCGACGGCGTACATGCCGAACGACTCGCGGTAGTTGCGGGTGATGAAGTGGCCGTACGCCTTGGCGACACCGTAGGGGCTGCGGGGGTGGAAGACGGTCGACTCGCGCTGCGGGGTCTCGGCGGCCTTGCCGAACATCTCCGAGGACGACGCCTGGTAGAAGCGGATCTGCTTCCCGGTGGCGTACCGCGAGTTGGAGAGGCCCGAGACCATCCGGATCGCCTCCAGCATGCGCAGCACGCCCATGGCGTTGACCTCGGTGACGAGTTCGGCCTGCTGCCACGACATCGGCACGAAGGAGATGGCGCCGAGGTTGTAGACCTCGTCGGGCTGGACGAGGTCCACGGCCGACACCAGGGAGGCCTGATCCATCAAGTCGCCGTCGACGAAGGACAGTTCGGACACAAGCCGGGAAACCCGCATCTTGTGCGGGTTGGCCTGGCCTCGCATCAGTCCCCACACCTGATAGCCTTCCCTGATCAGGTGCTCTGCGAGATACGACCCGTCCTGCCCGGTGATTCCGGTGATCAGCGCGCGCTTGGTCATCCCGTCTCCTCGTCATCGCCGGAAGGTCCGCGACGGGACGGACCCGTAACTGCCGTCACCATAGAGTTCTAGGCACTAGGTGTTTCGCCGGAAAGCAGCTCCACGACCGCCTCGCTGTGCTCGGCGAGGAAGAAGTGGCCTCCGGGAAACACCCGCAGCCGGAACGGACCCGTTGTCCGCTCCTCCCAGCCGGCAGCCTCCCCGACCGTGGTCTTGGGGTCGCGATCTCCGGTGAGGGCCGTGACCGGGCACGTCAGCGGCGGTCCCGGGAGATAGCGGTAGGTCTCGGCGGCACGGTAGTCGCCGCGGATCGCGGGCAGCACCATGCGGACCAGTTCCTCGTCGTCGAAGACGCGCGAATCGGTGCCGGCCAGCCGGCGCACCTCGGCGATCACACCCGCGTCGTCGAGGCGGTGCACCTTCTCGTCGTGGGGGTACTGCGGCGCGCGGCGCCCCGAGACGAAGAGGTGCGCCACGTCCGACGACCCGGCCTGCAGCGCGGTCGCGACCTCGAACGCCACCGAGGCCCCCATGCTGTGGCCGAAGAGCACCAGTGGACGGTCGCGCAGCGGGGCGACCACCTCGGTGATGCGCCGGGCCAGGACACGCACGTCGTCGACGAGGGGCTCGCCTCTGCGGTCCTGGCGGCCGGGGTACTGCACCGCCAGCACCTCTGCGCGCGGCGCCAGGGCGGTGGCGAGGGGCATGTACCAGCTGGCCGCACCACCGGCATGCGGGAAGCACACCACGCGTGGCGCGGCGCCTTGGGGCGCGTCGTGGAAACGGCGCAGCCAGAGATCGGTATCCGATACAGGGAGCATGTTCCCGGATCCAATCAGCACCGGGCCGAGGAAAGCCCTAGTTGTCCGCGGACCGGCCGCCCGTGAGCGGGTCCCTGGCACCCGGCTCGCGCCCTCCCTCCCGCCGGCCGCTCCCGGCATCCGCCGCGACCGCCGCGCGCCCTCGGCGACACCTCCCGATCAACGAGCCGGGCGCACGGTCGGCAGCCCGGATCCGGCCGCTCCCGGCGATCAGGGGATCGCCCGCGCGGGGGCGCACCGGAGGGGACCGGCGCGGACGGTGCACCCGCCGCCCCGGGCGCCGGCGCCCGGTCCGGTGCCGTCAGCGGTGCCGGAGTAGGGCCGGTCGGGCCGGTCGGGCCGGTCGGGCCGGTCGGGCCGGTCCCAAAGTGCCCGGATCGCCACCGACTTGTCCCTGACATGCCGTCACCAAGGCTTCCACGCTCAGTGTCGTCACCGTAATGAAACATTTTGCAACCTAGCGGTAACCCGCTGCCCTGTGCGACCTTTTGCGACGCCACCGGCCGGTGTCCATCCCCAACCCCCACCCACGCCGCTCCCGCACGGGACGCGGTGTGGCCGAACGCTGGAGACAGCCCTATGAAGCGCTCCGTTCGCACCGTGGCTCTCGCCGCCGCGGCCGCCGCCGTCACCCCCCTCATCTCGGCGTCGCCGGCACAGGCCGACACCCGCAACCCGGTCATCTTCGTCCACGGTCTGAGCAGTTCGTCCAGCACCTGGAACACCTGGGTGGGCAAGTTCAAGGCCGACGGCTACGACTCCTCGGAGCTGTTCACCTGGTCCTACAACTGGAAGCAGTCGAACAAGACCACCGCGTCCCAACTCGCCACCAAGGTCGCACAGGTACGCGCCGCGACCGGCGCGGAGAAGGTCGACATCGTCACCCACTCCATGGGGGCCCTCAACGCCCGCTGGTACGTCAAGTTCAACGGCGGCACCTCCTACGTCGACGACTTCGTCTCGGTGGCCGGTGTCAACCACGGCACGGACATCAGCGCCCTGTGCGCCTTCTACACCTCCTGCTGGGAGATGGTCCTCGGCAGCAGCTTCCTCAAGACCCTGAACTCCGGGGACGAGACCCCCGGCAACGTCGACTACCTGGCGCTGTACTCGACGTGCGACGCCCTGATCAACCCGGACTCGTCGGCGAAGCTGAACGGCGCGACGAACGTGTCCGTCGGCTGCATCGGCCACAACAGCATGAACGACAACGCGAGCAACTACACCAAGGTGCGCGACTTCATCGCCTGAGCCGGGTTCCCCGCGGGCGCCGCCCCACCGCGTCCGCCGGGGCGCATGGACGTCCGCTCCGGGAGGGGTGGGGGCGGCCTGGTCCCAGGCACCGGAACCGCCGCCCGTCCCCTTCGCGGCTCCGGGTGCCGGCACCTCCACCGGTCCACCGGGGTGCCTCCCGGGCTCGGGAGCCCTCACCGACGAGGCGGCCGCCCACGGGGCCCCGGCATGGGCCCCGTGGGCGGCCCGTCGACGAGGGCGGCCTCGTGCCCTTCCCCCTCTGCCGTCCCCTCCGCCCCGCGGGGCGGAGGGGACGGCGATCACGGGCAGGCGGCTACACGGTCGGGGATCCGGGCGGTCCGCAGACCGCCCCGGCCACCGACGGCGTCGTGAAGAGCCCGGCCAGGGTGTCGCTGCCCGGGGTGGCCGAGGGGTCGGGCAGCCGTCCGAGCGCGGCGGCACCGAAGACCACCAAGGACGCCGTGTTCGCGGCGTAGGTGTCCAGGTCGTGCGGCCACATCTCGGGCGGCTGCGGTGCGAGCAGGGCCACCGCTCCGTGAAGTCCGGCGCAGAGAGCGCGAGTCAGCTCTCCCACGTCGCCGCGCAGAGCGCCGGCCGCGACACACGGCTCGACCGCCTCGGCGAGGTAGCGGAAGCAGTCCGCGGCCACCTGCCGGCTGGCCTCGGTGGCACGGCCGTTCATGACGAGGCGGTACCGCAGGGGGTGCTCGAGTCCGAAGGCGATGTAGGTGACGCAGCGGCGATGGAGCGCAGAGAACGGGTCGTCGACATCGGAGGCGGCATCGCTCATACACCGGCCCAGTTCGTCCCAGACGCCCAGGCACACGGCGTGCAGCAGTTCGAGTCTGCTCGCGAAGTGCAGATACACCGAGGGCGTGGTCACCCCCACCGCGGCGGCCACCCCGCGTACGGTCACCGCGTCCTCCCCCTCGGCGTCCAGGATCCGTTCCGCGGCCGCGAGGAGTTCGGTGCGCAGCCGCGCCCCCTCCCCGGGCCGTGCCCGCTTGCGCCCGCCGGCGCGGGTCACGGGCGGCTCCCGACGAACACCGGCTTGCCCGCGGGAGGGTCGAGCAGGACATCGGGCGCGTCGTCGTAGTCGTAGGTGGCGATGAGCGGGCTCGGGTCGAGGGTTTTGGAGTCGATCAACCGCAGGACCTCCGGGGCGAAGGGGGTGATGTGCGGAGGCCCCGTCACGAAGGTGACGCCGCTGGAGTAGAGCTCCAGGTAGGGCAGCGCGGGTTCGGCGAAGAACACCGACCGGGACACGCAGGTCCCGCCGGGCCGGGCGGAGACCAGGGCGCAGCGCAGTCCCTTCGGGTGGGCCGAGGCGTCCACGGTCAGGTCGTAGATTCCCGGGATCCGCTCGGAGTAGGAGTCGATCAGCGTCGTCCTGGCACCCAACGCGGCCGCCTTCTCCACGGATCGGGGGTCGCGGTCCACATAGTGCACCGCGGTGCTGCCCAGTGCCGTGCAGGCGAGGACCGTCAGCAGCCCGAACGTGGGTGTGCCCCCGACGACCAGCACGCCGGCGTCCGGATCGGCCTGGAGGGTGGGGCTGACCGCGCGGTGGGCGTCGACCAGATTGTCCGAACAGGACGCCGCCAGCACCGGGTCCAGGCCGGGCGGCAGCGGTACGAGGCTGTGCCCGGCCCACGGCACGCGGACCAGCTCGTCGAAGAGCCCTCCCCAGGAACCGCCGGCGGGGGTGCCGTAACTCGCGAAGGGGGGCACGGCGCTGCACGCGCCCGGCATCGACCGGCTGCACTCCGGACACACACCGCAGTTGATGTGGCAGGGGATGACGACCCGGTCTCCCGGACTCAGGCCGCTGACGTCGCTGCCGACGTCCACGACCTCGCCGACCGCCTCGTGCCCCAGGGCGTAGGGCGGTTCGAGCGGGCTCGCATGCACCAGATGGCGGTCCAGATCGCATACGGCGGAGGCGATGGGACGTACGAGCGCGTCCGTGGCCTCCCGCAGCGAGACGGGCGGCAGGTCCCTCCATTCGACCCGCCGCGGACCCAGCACAGTCAGACTTCGCATCGCGATCACCCGAGCCCTTCGGCAGCAGCGGGGCACCGCCCCGTCCCATGGCACGCCGCGCTCCCGCCGACGGGCGGGGCGCGGTCGCCGATGACTAGGTTGACATGTCAGGTTGACGGTGACAAGTAGCGCGCCGCCGAAACCCACCGGGAGTGCGGGCCGCACCGCGCAGGACCCCGGGGGGGAAGACCCTGCGCACTTCGCGCCCCGGATCCCGCCCGCGCCCGGCGACCCGCGGCAGCGGGAGCGCCCCACCGGCTCCGGGCGGTCCCCGGGTGGCCCCCGGGTGCCGCCCGGCCCTTTGGTACCCTCTGGTGGTCCGTCCCGAGGGGGCCCGTCCATAGCCGGCGGCTCCGAGGCCCGCACCTCCCCCACCGGTGGACAGCCGGGAGAATCACCGGTCCCGGCGTTCGCCCGAGCGTCCGGCCGGGGCGGTTACGACTCAGGGAGAGAAGGGAGCGGCCGTGTTCCGCGACGGCGCAGCACTGCCCACCCGGGAGCCGTCGGACTCTCCGCGGGATCTGCCGGGGAAGCTGGGCTGACGTATGGACGCCGACCGGCTCTCCGAAGTCCTCGATGCCACCTACGCCTGCCTGGTCCGGCACGGAGTACGGCGCACCACGATGGACGACATCGCCTCCGCGATGGGAGTGTCCCGGTCCGCGGTCTACCAATACGTCCGCAACAAAGACGACGCCTTCCGCAAGCTCGCCGAACGCCTCCACACCCAGGCACTCCAGCGCGCCCGGCAGGCAGCAGCCGAGGACGCCCCCGACGCCCACCGCATCCGGGGCGTCCTCGCCGCCAAACACGACCTGGCCCTCCAACTCATCGGCGACTCACCCCACACCGCCGAACTCATGGACGCCAAAGCCCGACTCTTCGCCGAGACCTGCTCCACCTTCACCACCGAGCTACGCACCCTGCTCACCGACCTGTTCACCCAAGCCGGCACCACCGACCCCACACGAGCCACCGAAGCAGCCGACATCTGCCTCGCCCTCGTCATCGGACTCGAGACCGCCCCCGACAGCCGCCGCCTCCTCCCCCGCGCCACGGACGCCCTCATCACCGGCCTCCTCCAGCAGACCGCCCCGCACCCTCCCCCCGAACCGGACGACAAGAACCCCGGACCCTCCGGGGCCCTCACCGCCCGGGCGTAGCAGGGGCACGGCGTGCGGCCTCCGCCCGGCCCGGTGGCGCCGGGCGGACGGGCAGAAGGTCCGGGAGACCGAGGGCCTGAAGCCCCTGGGGCGCTTCAGCCGATGCAGGAACGTTCCGTGCCGGCGGCCGCCGGGGATGCGATGGCCGAACCGGTGCGGTGTGCGGGGGTACGGCGGTCGGCGAGGAGGCCCGCGAGGGCGAGGACGGCGAGCGCGATGACCGCTGCACCGTATCGGGCCGCCGTGGCCGGCAGGTCTCCGGAGCGCACGACGGCCGCGCCGCCGAGCACCGCCGGTAGGCCCATGCCGAGGTAGGACACGGTGTGGAGCAGGGACAGTACGCCTGCCCGCTCACCCGACGCCGCCAGGGGGACGACCATGCGGATGCCGCCGTGCAGTCCGCCGCCGAAGCCGATCCCGGCGATGCCTGTGCCGATGAGGAATCCCGCTGTCCAGCCTGCGGTGGTCGAGGCGATGGTGATCGCCGTCCCGGTGATCACGGCGATGACCGCGGTGCGGAGTACGACAAGGGCCGGCAGACCGCGGAGCAGCAGGACGGAGACGGCGGCGGCGGCCGCGAGCGTGAACAGGCTCAGCCCGCGGTAGACGGCCGAGTCGGAGTGAGCCAGTCGGGTGGTGAGGGCCGGCCCGAGTGAGCCGTGGAAGCCGGCGAGCGCCCAGACCGCGAGCAGCACCGGAGCGGTGATCGCGACGGGGCGCAGAAGATGCCGCGGAAGCGCCGGCCGGGGCACAAGGGACGCGAGTGCGCCCGGTTTGGGGCGCACGGTCTCCGGCAGGAGGAGAACACCGACCGCTTGCAGCGCGAAGACGGCGAGGAGCAGCACGTAGACCAGATGACCGGGGGCCGGCAGGTACTGGACGATCAGGGCGGAGGCCAGGGAGCCGGTGGCGGTGCCTGCGAGCGGGGCGACGGCATTGGCGAGGGTGCCCTTGGGCCGGTCGACGTCCACCATGGCCGCGCCGACGGCCGCCATCGCGCTGCCGGTGGACAGGCCTTGGATGATCCGGGCGACGAGCAGGGCCGTCACGTTTCCGGCGGAGGCGAAGACGAGCATGGCGATGGCCTGGCCGCCCAGCGCCGCCCACAGCACGGGGCGCCGCCCGAGGTGGTCGGAGACTTTCCCGAACACGAGCAGTGCGGCGAGGACGGCGATGGCGTAGGCACCGAAGACCACGGTGGTGGTGAGCGGAGTGAATCCCCATTGGGCCTGGTAGTGGGCGTACAGCGGGGTAGGTGCGCTGGACGCCGCCAGGAAGGACACGATGATCGAGGCCAGCAGGACCAGGGACGCGGTGTTCGGGAGCCGGCGGGGGCCGGGCGCCTGAGTGGGGGACTCGGTGAGGACGCCGGGGACGCGGGTGGGGCTCTTCATGGCAGCGGCTCCAGGCGGGCATTGGCACGGGTGGGGCCCTGCCGACGGGCGGTTGGGATGGGCGGGCGGGCGCGTCGCAGGTGCCTGGCGGGGGTTCCGGGTCAGGGCCTGCGGTACCCGGCGGAGGGTGCGTCTCGACGTGGCGGGGCGTTCGACGCGGCCGGGCGTGTGGGTGGCGGGCCGGTCGCTCCGGTCAGTGGGCGGCCGCATGCGGACGGGCGCCGCTCCCGGCGGGTCCGGGGTTCTTGTCGTCCGGTTCGGGGGGAGGGTGCGGGGCGGTCTGCTGGAGGAGGCCGGTGATGAGGGCGTCCGTGGCGCGGGGGAGGAGGCGGCGGCTGTCGGGGGCGGTTTCGAGTCCGATGACGAGGGCGAGGCAGATGTCGGCTGCTTCGGTGGCTCGTGTGGGGTCGGTGGTGCCGGCTTGGGTGAACAGGTCGGTGAGCAGGGTGCGTAGCTCGGTGGTGAAGGTGGAGCAGGTCTCGGCGAAGAGTCGGGCTTTGGCGTCCATGAGTTCGGCGGTGTGGGGTGAGTCGCCGATGAGTTGGAGGGCCAGGTCGTGTTTGGCGGCGAGGACGCCCCGGATGCGGTGGGCGTCGGGGGCGTCCTCGGCTGCTGCCTGCCGGGCGCGCTGGAGTGCCTGGGTGTGGAGGCGTTCGGCGAGCTTGCGGAAGGCGTCGTCTTTGTTGCGGACGTATTGGTAGACCGCGGACCGGGACACTCCCATCGCGGAGGCGATGTCGTCCATCGTGGTGCGCCGTACTCCGTGCCGGACCAGGCAGGCGTAGGTGGCATCGAGGACTTCGGAGAGCCGGTCGGCGTCCATACGTCAGCCCAGCTTCTTCAACAGTTCCCGCGCGGCGTCGAGGGAGGAGGCGGGGTTCTGGCCGGTGACCAGGTTGCGGTCGACGACCACGTTCGGCGCCCAGGCGTCGCCTTCCTGGAAGTGCGCGCCGATCCCGGTCAGCCGGTCCTGGAGCAGCCAGACGGCCTTGTCGGCGAATCCGGCCTGCTCCTCCTCGACATTGGTGAAGCCGGTCACCCGGAAACCGGTGAAGACGTTGGTGCCGTGCTCGTCGACGGCGGGGAGCATCGCGGCCGGGCCGTGGCACACGATGCCCAGCGGCTTGGCCGACCGCATGGCGGACACCAGCAGGTGGGCGGAGTCCTTGTCAACCGCCAGGTCCTCCATCGGGCCGTGGCCGCCGGGGTAGTAGACGGCCGCGTAGTCGTCCAGGGCGACGTCCTCGATGCGGATCGGGTTCTGCAGCTGGGCGATGCCGGCGAGCCGCTGCCGGAACCTGTCGGCACTCTCCTGCCCACCCGCCATCTCGGGGGTGAGGCTGCGCTGGTCCACGGTCGGGATCACGCCGCCCGGCGTGGCGACGGTGATCTCGTGCCCTGCGGCCGTGAACTCGTCGAAGGGGGCCACGACCTCCTCGGCCCAGTAGCCGGTCGGGTGCTTCGAGCCGTCCTTGAGGGTCCAGTACTGGGCCCCGCTCACAACAAAAAGGATCTTCGACATGATCGAACCTTCCTCTGACGCGGACCTCGGCGATCCGTCGTGCCTCCACCTTACACAATGACACTCTGAGCTCAAAACGTCAGACCGTCAGGCGCCGTGGGTCCGGAACGCCAGAGCCGCCCTGCACCTGGACGGCGCCCCGGCCCTGACGCACCCGGAGCCGGGCCCCTGCCCGGGCCGCGCCCGTCCGCTCCGGCCGGACGGGGCCACCCCGCCGGGCCGGGACCGCCCTCACCGCCACGGTGGACGGGGAACGCCTCGGACGGATCGCCCGCACCGGGTGATCCCCGGGAGCGGACAGTCCGCCGTGCGGGCGCCGGAGCACCGGGGCCCGCACGGGCCGGCGGAAAAGCCGCGGACTGCCGCGCCCCGCCAACGGCGCCTCGCCGCATGCGCTGGCGGGGAACGGCCCCGGCGGGCCGGGTACGAGGCGCGGCCGGGGCCTCGTACCCGCGGGCAGGACACCGCCTGCCCGCGGGTCCGCGCAGACGACGGCCTCACCGACGAGGGCGGGCGGCGCCACCGAGCCCGCCGCACCCATGCCGCCCCGCCTGGGCGAGGTCGACGAACCGTCCGGCGGCAGACGGGAGGTGACGGGTGGGGACGTTCCCCACGCGGTCGGGGGTGCGGGGCCACTCCCCCTCTGCCGTCGGCGACGGCCGAGGGCGGCAGCGGCAGCGGCAGCGGCAGCGGCAGCGGCAGCGGCAGCGGCAGCGAGAACGACGACGGCGTCCGTCCAGGCGCGGAAGGTCGGCGAGCAGCCCGGGGGCGGACGCCCCCTGTCGTCAGAGCAGTACTCAGAAGAGCGACTGGCCCTCGCCGTCGCTGTCCGCGATGACCGGCCGGAACCGGGTGGGGAGGCCGTCCAGGCTGTCCGGCCCGGCGGCGGCGGCCACGGCCGGGGCGGTCTCGGCCAGCCAGGCACCGAACCGCTCGACGGCCTCGCGGTAGGGGATGCGCGCCAGGACACGGTGCTCACCGGAAGGGCAGAAGTCGACGGAGACGGTGAGCAGGCAGGAGCGGGGCGCGTTCTGGCTGCCCGTCCAGGACACGCGCAGTACGCCGCAGGGCTTGCGGGCGCGAGAGCCCTGGGGGGCCCGATGGGTCGGGCGCAGTGGTCCGCAGGATATGCGGGCGGTCCAGGCGGCGAGGTGCGGCAGCGGAAGGGTGGTGCGGGCGCGGCAGCCGGGGCAGCGGTGCCAGTGGCGGAGCCAGTCGGCGGCGCGGGTGTGGAAGAGGGGGGTGTAGTGGTCGGCCACGCGGATGTCGTTGTCGTAAAGGCGGTCGGGCCGCTCTTGTGCGTTGCAGGAGTGACAGACGGGGGCGCGCACGTAGCCGTGCTCGTGGCAGTGGTCGAGTACGGAGGCGGGCGCGGTGCGGCAGAGGGCGCACATCCAGCCGGCCACCTTGCGGGAGATTCCGGGTCTCCTGCTGAGTACCGAGTAGACATGGCCCTGCAGTTCCCCGTGGTACGCACGCGGTGGGGCGATCGGGTGCCGCGGTTCCCCGGTGATCTGACGGCCGCCGGCAGCCGGCAGCCGCAGGTGACGGGAGGGCGGCTCGGCGGGCGCGGAGCCCTCCCGGCGGGTTCGCGCGGCCCGCGGCCACCGCGCTTCGGTGTGCTCGGCCGCGTCCAGCAGCCTGACCACGGCACGCGGCAGCCACCACGTCTGCTCCGTGCCGCCGCGGGTCCGCACGACGAGTACCCGCCGCCAGTCGATGCCCGCCAGATGGCACGGCCGAACCCCCTCAGACCGCGCTGTCTGCTCAGGGGCGCCCGACTGCCGCGGTTCCCCGGTGATCTGACGGCGCCATCGCAGCGGCGGCCCCTGTACGCACTCCTGCCTCGGTGCGCCGCGGAAGGGACGGAAGGAGCCGACGCGGACCAGGTCCCGTCGGTCCACCTCCACCGCGTTGAGCGCCGCTGCCGCCCGGCGCACCTCGGCCTCCGGGACGTTCCACCGCCCGCCGTCGGTCTGCACCGTCGCCACCGCACGGGCGCCCAGCAGGACGTACCCCACCCTGGCATCGGCAGGAGAGGAGGTGAGCGCTGCGGGAGCCGTCGGCACGGCGCTGCCGGTCGTCAGGCCGGCCCACAGAGTATCGGCGTCGCCCAAGGTGATCAGACCGCCCGCACAGCCCGGGATGACACGCTTTGACATACCGACAGGCTAGCGAGGGGCACCGGCATTTCGACAGTCGGCGGCGGACGCACCCGGGCACGGTCCGTGTCGTTCGGGCACCGGCATCTTCGGGGCTCTGCCACCGGCACTCCGGGCCCTCCGGCACCGGCGCCGTCCGGTTCTTCCCCGCCTGCACCACGCGGTCCCCCGACGGCGGCGCCGTCGGGGGACCGCGTTCCCGGCGTGGCGCGGTTCCCCCGCAAGAGGGGAAGGGTCAGCGGGAGTAGACGCCGTCGAGGCGGCCGCGCGCGAGAGCGGGGCCGCCCACCGCGTCGAGCACGTCCCGCGGGCGGGACGCCTCCAGGTCCGGCCGGCCGGGGACCGAGATGACGGCGGTGCGCAGCGCGAACAGCTGGAAGGCGTAGCGGTGTTCGCCGTGCCCTTTGGGGGGCTGAGGGCCGAGGTAGCCGCGGCCCATGCCGGAGCGCAGCACCCGGACGCCCTCGGCGGCGGTGTCCGCGTTCAGGGCCCCCGCAGCCAGTTCCCGCCGTGCGGGGGAGATCAGGGCCAGACAGTGGACGAACGGCCTGCTGGTGGGGGCGTCGGGGTCTTCGACGACCAGGAGGAGCTGGGCTGCCCCCTGGGGGGTGCCGGTCCAGGCGAGGGCCGGGGAGAGGTTCCGTCCTCCTGCGCGCGGGCCGGTGTGGACGGCGGGGATCGCGTGGCCGTGCGGGAAGTCGGCGCTGCGCAGGTCGAGTGTGTCGGGTCCGGACAGGTTGGGGTGGTGCCAGGCCAGGTGTGTTTCGCCGGCGCGCTTGTTCTTCAGGAGCGTTCCGAGAGTCAGCATGTCGTCGTCCCTTTCTCCGTTGGTGCGTGCGTGTCGCCGGATGCGGGGCGGGGCGCGGGCTGGTCCGGCACGCGGCCGGTCCGGGGTGCGTCCCGGACCGCCGGCGGCCATCGCTTGCATCCGTGACTCACTATATCTAGACTGACACTCAGTTCCACATCTGAAATACATATTCAACGCCGGATCGCGATTGCATCGATGGGGGATGCGGCGCGCGAGGAAGCTTCCTGAGGAGTTCACGATGAGCGACAGCAGCAGGGCCGACTTCACCGGCCGCACAGTGGTCGTCACCGGCGCGAGTTCGGGGATCGGCGCCGCGGCGGCCCGGCGCTTCGCCGCGCTCGGGGCGACGGTCGCCGTCGTCGGCCGGTCGCACCAGAAGACCGGCGCCGTCGCCGCGGAGATCGGCGCCGAGGCCCACCTCGTGGACTTCGGGCGGCTGGACGACGTGCGCCGCCTGGCCGGGGAGCTCCTGACCCGCTACCCGCGGATCGACGTCCTGGCCAACAACGCGGGGGGATTCTTCACCAGCCGCAAGGAGAGCGCCGACGGCCACGAGCTGACCTTCCAGGTCAACCACCTGGCACCGTTCCTGCTGACCAACCTGCTGCTGGACCGCCTCACGGAGGCACCGAACGGCTCCCGGGTGGTGAACACCGCCAGCGTGGAGTACCGCAAGGGCCGCCTGGAGCTGGACGACCTCGACCGTACGCGCGGCCGCTACCGCTGGCGGGAGACGTACGCGGCCGCCAAGCTCGCCACCGTCGTCTTCACCCGGGAACTCGCCCGCAGGGGCCAGGGCACGGGGGTGACCGCCTCGGCCTTCCACCCCGGCTCCATCGCCAGCGACGTCGCCCGGGACAGCACCATGATGCGCGCGTTCATGGGTTCACGCCTGGTCAAGAGCATGATGGCCACACCGGAGCAGGGCGCCGAGCCGCTGCTCCGCCTCGCCGGCACGCCGGACGCCGCCGCGGTCGACGGCGCCTACTTCGACCGCCTCGATCGCGAAGAGCCCCGCAACCCGCAGGCCACCGACCTCGCGTTCGCCCAGCGCCTGTGGGACCGCTCGGCACAGCTGACCGGTCTTGCGGCCACCGCCCCCGGGTGAGGAAGAACGGTCCGAGGCACACACTGCCCGCCGAAGTCGGCCCGGCGTCCTGCGACGCCGGGCCGAAGTCCTTTCCGGCACCTCGGCGGCCGTCCCACCGCCCACTTCCAGTACACCGCCGGCCTCCGCCAGGGCCGGTCACCGCCCGTGGCCGAACCGGTCGCCCCCCGCAGGGAGCCCCCGCCTCCGGCACATCGGCGGAACCGCCCCCCACCCCCCGCGCGCCGTTATCGCGAACCGCCCGCGACCGGTCGCGGGCGGTTCGCGATAACGGCGGTGACCACCGGCTCCCCGGACATCGCCCCCCGGCGCGGTCTGTCCGGGGAGGGCGAGGTGGGCGCGGCCGAAGCCGTCAACCGCTGCGCACGGGCGGGCCGGGCGCTTCCCGGGCGTGGCCACCGAGCACCAGCCGGGCGACGCCGGTCACGGCGAGAGGGCCGCGAAGGCCTCGTCGAGCAGGGCGATGAGATCGAGAGCGCCGTCCGACGCGGTCCAGTGGTCGACGGCCATGTTCAGGCAGTCCAGCGCCGCGGCGGCTTTCACCGACAGCGCGAGGACCGAGGCCCCGGAAGGACCCGCCCGCTCGGCGAGGGCCTGCTCCAGCAACGGGTGCCACGCGCGCTGCCTCTCCAACTGCCTTGCACACAGGGCGGGAGTCTCCCGCACAAGGCGGGCCAGCGCCAGCGCCCTCTCCGGATCCCGGCGGTAGGGCTCGACGACCGCGTCCATCGCGGACCGCAGCGCGCTCCAGTCGCCCTCGGCGGCCGGGCGGGCCCGCAGGGCCGCGGCGATCCGCTCGCCATGTGCATCGAAGGCGCTCAGGACCGCGTCCTCCTTGGTCCCGAAGTAGCGCAGGAACGTGCTGCGGGACACCCCAGCCGCAGCGGCCAGGTCGTTCACCGTGACATTGTCGAAGCCCTGCCGCCGGAACAGACCGAAGGCCACCTCGGCCAACTCGGCGCGCACGGCCTGCCGAGCGATGTCCCTCGTGTTCGTACGCGGTGCTCCACTCACCGGGCGTCCCGCCTCCCGTTCGGCATTCGACTCCATGGCACTTAGTACCACATATCAAACCTCATTCCGAATACAACATCAATGCCCATAGGTGAACCTCTTCCGCGCGGGATCCGTGGGCGGCTGCCACTCCGTCGCCTCCCGCCTCCGCGGCGCCGGCGGCGCGCGCCCGGCGCTGCGGGCGGGTGGCCGGGCGCGCTCCAGGCCGGCTGCGCCCGGTCACGCGCCACCCGACGCGCACTCCCGCCCGCGCCGCGGCGAGCGCCACCGGACCGGTTCCGGCATCGAGCAGGCGGCGTGCGGTGGGGCCCGAGGCGACACCGGGCCCCGCCGGCACCCGGGCGACCGTCCCATCCGCGGCACGGGCCGAGGCGTCGCCGACCGCGGCGCAGTCGCCGCCCTGCCAGGGACCGCTCACCGCGCGGCCCCGGTGACCGGCTGGACGGCACCGCCGTGCGCGGCGAGCCGCTCGGGCAGACCGGCCAGCGCGGGAAGTTGCTCGATGTGGTGGACGCCCGCCGGGACACGGCCGGTGAGCAGTTCGCGGGCCGTGTACGCGGCCATCAGACCGGTCGCACGGCTCTGTCCCCGCCCGACGAGGGCGCGTACGGCATGCCGGTCGCCGCGGTAGGCATCGACCCGCACCGCGAAGCCGTCACCCCCGACCCGCACCCGGCCGAAGGCCCCGGTCAGCAGCCGCCGCAGGCCCGGACGCCGGCCCCCGCGCAGCAGTCCGGTGCGGCGCAGCGCGAAGAGCGCGCCCGTCATCGTCCGGGAGTCCAGGCACAGCCGGGTCGCCGCTTGCGGGACGCCGAGCGTGCGGCGCAGGGTGTACTGATCGGAGAACGGGAACGGGTGGACGGTCCGCTTCCCGTAGCCCGGCAGCACCGCCCTGCACGCCGGCGCCGGGGCCGGTTCACCCAGTCCGGCGACGACCCAGCGCACCGCGTCCGCACCGTGGTGCTCCCCGGAGCCCAGGAGCACGGTGAGATCCAGCCGCTCGGCGCCCCCGACCGCCTCGTGGGCGCGGTGGGCAAGCAGGTTGGTCAGCCCGGGGGCCACGCCGACGCTGAGCACGGCCGCGGCACCCGCCGCGGCCGCGAGAGGCTGCAGGTCCTCCACGGCGCCGAGCAGCCGAGGCGTCGCTCCGATGTCCACCACATGGACACCGCGCTCCAGGCACAGGCGCGCGACCGCGGCGTCCCCGGGCTCGACGCACAGCACCACCGCCGCCACGTCCTTCAACTCGTCCAGCACCGAGCGGAAGTGGTCCGGGTCTCCGACGTCGAGCCGGACACCGCCCAGCCGCCGCGCCCGGGCCCCGTCCCGCCCGCCGGGCACCACCCGTCCGGGGAACCACTGGGCCAACGTCCGGCTCACCCCGGCTCCGACCGCTCCGTACCCCCCGGCGACAAGAATCCGCCCGGTCCCGCCACCCATTCTCACTGTAGTCATACTCCAATGAATACACTGTAGTCTTACTACAGTCAAAATGGACCAAGCGAGGAGGCGAACCCGGTGCCCGCACCCCTGACCCGCGCGGAGAAGACCCGACGCACCCGCCGCAGGATGCTCGACGCCGCCGCCCGGCTCTTCACCGAACGCGGCTGGGTGGGCACCACCGTCGAGGACATCGCCCGTGCCGCCGAAGTCGGCGTGCAGACCGTCTACTTCACCTTCGGGAACAAGCGGGCCGTGCTGAAGGAGGTCCTGGACACCATGGTGGCGGGCGACAGCGACCCGGTCGCGACACTCGACCGCCCCTGGGTCCGCGAACTTCTCGCGGAGCCCGATCCGGCCACCCAGCTCGTCCACCAGGCGGCCGGTGCCCGCCGCATCCTGGAGCGCGCGGCGCCCGTCCTCGAGGTGGTGCGCGGCGCCGCCGCCGCCGACCCCGAGCTCGCCGCACTCTGGCGCACCTCCCTGAACCAGCGCCACGCCGTCCAACTGCGTTTCGCCCAGGCCCTGACGACCAAGACCGGCGGCCGACTCCGCGACGGTCACGACGCCCGGGCGGCCGCCGACATCGCCATGGCCGTCCTCGGCCCGGAGACCTGGGCGCTCCTGGTCACCGAACGCGGGTGGTCACCCGCACGCTGGGAGCGATGGGCCTCGGACGCCCTGGCGTGCCAGCTCCTTCCCTGAGCGGTACGGCGCGGCACAGCGCGGTACGGCGCCATGCCGCGGGTGCCGGAGCGCGGGGCCGCCGCCTTGCGTCCGCGCGCTGCGCGCGGACGCGCCACGGCGGACCTCCCGCAGCCGGTGCCGGACGGGGCGTCAGGCCAGGCTGAACTTCTCGGCGTGCACCTGCCGGCCGGGAACCCTCAGCGTCCGCAGCGCGCCGAGCACCGCCGAGGTCATGGCCGGCGGCCCGCAGACGTACACATCGCGCTCGGTGATGTCGGTGACCAGGGCCCGGAGGCCGTCCGGCTCGAAGGGCCCCGCCCCCTCGGCGGTCCGGCCGGTGAGCAGATGCAGCCGGCCGCCGCGGGCGCCGAGCAGTTCCCGCACCTCGCCGATCAGTACGGCGTCCTCGGCGCTGCGCACCCGGTAGAGCACCACGACATCGCCGGATGTGTGCTCCTCCAGCAGGGCCCGGACAGGTGTGATCCCCACGCCGCCCGCGATCAGCAGGGCGCCCGGACGTGTCCGGTGCAGCGAGGTGAACGCCCCGTACGGTCCTTCCATGAAGACCCGGGTCCCGACGGCGAGATGCCGCAGGCCCGCACTGGTCGTGCCGGCCGCTCTCGCCGTCAGCCGCAGGGACCGCCCGTCGGGCGCCGCCGAGAGCGAGAACGGGTTCGCCGACCACCAGTGGTGGTGCCCGGGGAAGCGCCAGACGCAGAACTGGCCGGCCCGGGCGGGGAGCCGGTCCAGATGGCGTCCCGTGACGTACACCGACACCACCGCGTCCGACTCGGGCACCACGGCCGCGACCCGGAACCGGTGGTAGGAGTTGCGCCACACCGGCACCACGAGCCGCCCCCACACCAGAGCGCCGAAGGCGGACGACCACAGTGCCCACCAGTAGGCCAGGGCGGACCCGGACGCGCCGAAGGTCGTGGTCTCCAGCAGCTGGTGGGCGAACGACAGCCCTACGGCCAGGTACAGCAGCAGATGGAGGGCGTGCCAGGTCTCGTACCGCAGCCGTCGGCGCAGATATCCGGTGGAGACCGCGGCGACCAGGACGACGACGGCCGCGGCGAGCATGCCCAGCAGGGAGGCCGGCACCCCGCCCAAAGCGAGGAAGGTCTCCGGCATCGACGCGCCGTCGAGCCTCGCGTATCCGAGCACCACCAGCACGGCATGGGTGAGAAGGGTCCACAGCAGGGTGAAGCCGACCCACCGGTGCCACCGCGTCAACCGGTCCATGCCGATGCGGCGGTCCAGCCACGGCAGCCGTGCCACCAGCAGCAGCTGAAGCAGCATCAGCAACGCGGCGTGCAGGCCGAAGAACCTGGCGACCGTGAGAGTCCCGTTCTTGCCTGGACCGGCGGTGAGGAACAGCGCCTCGACGACCACCACGTTGACGACGGCGAACGTCCACAGCGCCCACTGCCCCGCGACACGCGGAGCCACGCTGCCCCGCCGGACCCGATGCCCCTTCGCCGAATCCCCCACCACTGCCTCTCCCCTCCGTCGCCGCGCCGCCTCGTCCCGGTCCCCGCCCCCGGTACCTCGGCCCGGGGCCCTGGCCTTGCCCCGTGGTGGAACCCTGCCGGCTCCACGGCACCGGGCCCGGTCGCGTCCACGGTACTCCCGACGCTCCACCCCCCGAGGGGGTTCTACAACGCCCTCGGGTGCTCGCACACGACTTCCGGCACACCGGGTGTCGCGCGCCCCTGCTCGCACATTCCGGGTCGGCGCCATGCGGGGTGCGAGAAGGCCGCATGCCCCCTCACACCCGGTAGAAGGCCGCCGCGTTGCCGTACATGACGCGATGCAGGTGCTCTCCCGCCGCCTCCGCCACGAGTTCGAGGTCCCGCTCGGCGAAGGGGCGCCGGGCCCGGGTGGAAGGCAGGTCGGTGCCGGCCATCAGAGCGGTCGGGTCGACGTCCAGCACGGCGCGGAGCGCCCGGGGGACGTCGAGTTCGACCCGGCCGAAACCGGTGGCCTTCACCCGGACACCGCGTTCGACGAGCGCCAGCAGGTGCGGCAGGCCGGCCGCGTGCAGGCCCAGGTGGTCGACGCTGACGGCCGGCAGTGCGGCCAGGACCCCTGCGAGCTCGGGCAGGTCGCGGGCGTCGGCGTAGAGTTCGATGTGCATGCCGGCCACGTCGTGGATGCGGCGCGCCAGGGCGTCCAGGTGCTCGACTCCGGCGGAGCCACCACGGCGCAGGTTGAAACGGACCCCGCGCACACCCCGTTCGGCGAGCAGGGCGATCTCCTCGTCGGGGAGGTCGGGCGGGATCTGGGTGACGCCGACGAAACCGGGTCCCAGCTGCGACAGCGCGTCCGGCAGCCAGGTCTGGTCGCAACCCTGGAACGACCCCGAGACGACCGCGCCGCCGGCGACGTCCAGTGCGGCGGTGCGTTCCCGGTACTGCCGCACCGTGAAGTCGCCGGGCAGGTAGCCGTCCCGCTCGATCAGCGGGAAGCGGCTGTCGATCACATGGAAGTGTGCGTCGAAGAACGGGCCGGTGCCGGTCATCACGCCTCCCGGTCCTGGGGTCCCGGCCGGGAGCCGGGAGCCGCTTCGAGCAGCGCACCCGGCGCCCGGTGGTCCGGGCGGGCGAGCCGGCGAGCCCTCACGAGGAGGAGTCCCTGAGGAGCCCCCGCCCACCCGCGAGCACCCCGGCGAGCAGCAGGGCGGATCCGATCTGGAAGACCGAGCGAACACCGGACACATGGGCGGTGAGCCCTCCGGCGGCCGCTCCCACGGTGGCCGCGGCGCGCACGATGGTCCTGTGCGTCATGGTCACCCGCCCCATGTACTCCAAGGGCACGCGGTCCTGGCGTACCGTCGTCACGGTGACCGCCCAGAGGGTCATCGACGCGCCGTAGACAGCGGCGAAGCACCCCGCCTCCCAACCGGAGTCCGACAACCCGACGCCGAGAGCGGCGGCAGCGGCCGCGACCAGGGCCGCGTAGAGGACTCGCCCCCTGCCCAGGAGGAAGACCAACCGCCCCTCCAGCAGGGACGCCAGCAGACTGCCCACCCCGAACGCCGCCGCCAGGGCCCCGTAGACGGTGGGGCTCAGCCCCAGGGTGTGCCTGACGAACAGCACACCGACCGCGAGCTGCGCCGCCCCGACGAAGTTGAAGAGCACGGCCAGGAGGACGATCCGGCGCAGCAGCGGCAGTTTCCACAGCAGGCCGAACCCGGCGGCCGCCTGCCGGCGGAGGCCGGCCGGAGCACGGGGACCGGCCACCCGCTCCGGCCGGAAACTCCCCCTGAGGAGGGCGATCAGGACGGCCGCGACCACGTAGGACGACGCATCGAAGGTGAACGGCAGCGCCGGGTGCACGTCGTACAGCGCCGCGCCCACCGGGTTGCCGACCACCAGCCCGGCCGCCACGGCCCCGCCCTTGAGCGCGGCGTTGCCACGGTCCCGTGCGGGGGGCGGCACGATCGCGGGCACGATCCCGGCCCAGGCTCCGAGGTAGAACCGCTGGGCGAGGTCCAGCGTGGCGGCGACCGCCATGAGGAGGAGGAGCGTCGCGTCCCCCAGGGCGACGGCGGTGGCCAGCGCCCCGGCCACCGCGGCACGGACCGCGTTCACGACGTACATCAGACGGCGCCGGTCGACCCGGTCGGCGAGCACCCCGGCCGACAGCATGACGAGCGGCCAGGGCAGCTGGCCGGCGAGGAACACCAGGGAGACCTTGCGGGGGTCCGCTGTGAGGTCGGCGGCGAGCAGGGGCAGCGCCACATAGCGCATACCGCTGCCGAGGCCCGAGACGACCACGGAGGCCCAGAGCAGCCGGAACCCCGAACCGCAGTCGGGGCGACGTCCCCGTTTCACCGATCTGCAACCCCTCCTCCGCGGGCGGCGAGCTGCGACTGTAGTGCCTCGGGCCCCCGGTCGCGGCGTTGCCGCGCTGAGGGCTCACCCCCGGACGGGCGCCGCGATACGGCCGGAGTGCGCCCTCAGGGCGCGTCCACGGCTCGCTGCGGGTGGCCGCCTCACCCTCATTCCGCGGAGACGAAGCCGGACTCGTATGCCGCGATGACCGCCTGTGTGCGGTCCCGTGCGCCGAGCTTCGCCAGTACGGCGCTGACGTGCGACTTCACTGTCTCGGTCGAGACGACAAGGCACCCGGCGATCTCCGCGTTCGACAGGCCTCGTGCCATGAGGCGCAGCACCTCCCCTTCGCGCCCGGTCAGGGCGGCCCGCTCCACGGTGTCCCGGGCCGAGGTGTCGCCGTGGCCCCGTCCGTGGGAGACGGCCAACCGCCGCACCGCCGCCGGGAACAGCAGCAAGTCGCCCTCGGCCACCAGCCGTACGGCGTGCGTGATTTCCGCCGGCCGTGCCCGCTTGAGCAGGAAGCCGTCGGCGCCCGCGCGCAGCGCCCCGTACACGTACTCGTCGTTTTCGAAGGTCGTCACCACCACGATCTTCGGCGGGTCCGGCACGGTGCGCAGCACCGTCCGAGTGGCTTCGATGCCGTCCATCAGCGGCATCCGTACATCCATGACGACGACGTCGGGGCGCAGCCGCCGTACCAGGGGAATCACGGCGGCCCCGTCGGCGGCCTCCCCCACCACCTCGATGTCCGGCTGGGACTCCAGCACGGCACGCAGACCGATGCGCACGAGCGGTTCATCGTCGACCAGGAGAACGGTGAGCGGCATCCGGTCAGCCTAGGGTGGGTGGCACAGCTCCGTCCGTCCGACCGCAGGGCGGGTCCCGCGGCGTCCTGCGGGTGCGACTGCACGGCGGAGGGCCGTCCTCGTACCGGACGTGCTCTGAATCAACGCGAAGGAACACGAAGGAACGCGAAGGAACGCGAGCGCATCCGACCCCGCGCCGCGGGGGTCTCCCCTCCCCGAAAGGACCACGGGGAGTGTGCAGCAGGTGTCGCGGGCCGCGAAGGACGTGCGCCCAAGGCCCCGAGTCACCGCAGCGGCAGCTCAACACGGAGCAGCCAGTGGTCGCCGTGGCGTCCCACACAGGCCTCTCCTCCGAGCAGCGCGGCACGCTCACGGATCCCGCGCAGACCGCTACCGCCGCCCGTCGCGGCCTCCGCGGCCCGCGCGGGCAGTGGATTGCGCACCTCAAGCCGCAGCCGCGCAGGCTCGACGGCGATGCGCACGCCGACGGGGACAGAACCGGCGTGCCGCAGTACGTTGGTGAGGGCCTCCTGGAGCATCCTGTAGGCCTCGCGGGAGACCGGCCCCGGCAGGTGCTCCAACGCCCCGGTCACCCGAGCGTCGACCTGCGCGCCCGACGACCGTGCGGAATCCAGCAGACGGGCCGCCTCCTGCAGAGCCGGACGTGTACCGGGCGGCTGCCCTTTCTCCCTCAGCACGAGCAGGACGCGGTCCAGGTCCTCCAGCGCCGTCCGCCCCGTCTCCTCGATGGCTTGCAGTGCCCGGTCGGTGAACGCCTGGTCGCCTGCCGTGCGGGCGGCAGCCGCCTGAACCACGGCGAGGGTCAGCGCGTGCCCCAGAGTGTCGTGCAACTCGCGTGCGATGTTGTTGCGTTCGAGCAACTGCTCGGTGCGCTGCTCCAACTCGGCCAGCCGCTCCCCTGCCGACGGCCCGAGCAGCCGGCCGGCGGCCCGGGCCATCAGCTCACCCGCTCCTGTGGCCACCACGAGCAACACCGCCACGGGCACCGGTACCAGCAGGACACGCGCCCAGCCCGGACCCGGAACCTGCAGATGCGCGCCGGCAAGACCCTCCGCGGTGCCCGACCCGGCGAGCGACAGGGCGAGCGTGAGGCACTGATCAGTCACCAGTGCGACGGCGAGCCCCACTTCCAGACGCAGGACCAGCCAGACACCGGTGCGGACCCAGGTCGGTGCCCGAAGTGGAGGGAGCGGTCGAGACGGCTGACTCGTCGTCGCTCCCCGCGGGCGGCTGGGGCACGGGAAACAGCATCAGCCGCGCCTGCAGCCCCTCCGCCCGGCGGACCGAGGGCACCAGGGCGGCGGCCAGAGCGAGCGGGACGGGGAGGGTGGCGACGAGTAAGCAGTCGCGAAGCGACAGGCCGCCGCTCAGCCCCGGATAGACCATGGCGCAGGCGAACGGCACGATCGCGCCCACAAGCATATGCAGCCAGCGGGTGTAGGTCACCGCGCGTATCAGCGGCAGCAGAAATCCGGGCATGCCCGCATCGTGGCAGACGGGCCGAGGAGGCCGTCTCCCCCGCGCGGGGGAGACGGCCTCCTCGGCCGGGGGATGACCGTCGGCCGCCGGGCGACCACGCTGAGCCCATGACCAGCATCGACGTCAAAGACCTCAGCAAGACTTACGGCGGCAGACGGGACGCCTGAGCGTCCGCGCCCCTCGCACCACACCCGTCGCCGCGCTCGGGGCCGGGGCCGGGTGCACACCGGGACTCCTGCCTCGTCAGGGCTCCCCGCCAGGCCGTGCCGGGCCGCCATGGCACGGCCCGGTGCTCCCGGTGCCCGAAGCCCATGAGGACGGGACGCGGAGACGAGCGCGGACCGGGAGCACGCCGCCGACGACGGCGGCGGCGGCGCCCGGAGCCTTCCCCGTGCGCCGGGGGGCCGATCGCCGGGCCCCGCCTCCGCGGTGCGGCAGCCCGACGGTCCCGCCGCAGGCCGTCCGGCCCTGCGGCGGGACCGCGTGTCCACAGCTTGCCGCGGTGCCGGCTCTCAGCCGCGCCCGCGCCCCGGTCCCCCGCCGGGGCCCATGGGCAGCACACCCTCCTTCGCGGCCTCGAGAGCGGCGTCAGCCTGCTCCTGGGTGAGCTTTCCCTCCGAGACCGCCTTCTCCAGGCGTTCCGAGAGCCGCTTCTCGCGCTCCGCCTCGCGCTCCTGCTGCTTCTCGCCCCGGATCTTCTCCAGCGCCGCCTTCACCTTGTCCTCGGACACACCGAGTTCTTCGGCGAGGCCTGCCGCCAGCTCGTCCTGCCGCTCCTGGAGGCGCTCCTTGCGCGACTCGCGCCGCTCCTCCCGCGGGCCGTCCGCGTCACCGGCCCCGTCAACGGCCCCGTCATCGGCCGTGTCACCGGAGGATGCGGCCGTCTCCTGCGCGGTGGCCGGCGTGCTGTCCTGCGCGAGGGCCACCGCCGGGAACAGCAGTCCGATGCTCGCGATTCCTGCGGCGGCAAGACCCACTCGCGCTTTCTTGGTCACCATGGAACGTTCCTTCGTATCCGGGGCTGTGTCACGGTCGAGCCTCGGACGCCTGCATGTGGCGAAGCTGGGAACAGGATGAGAATCCTCTGGGAACCCTGCCTTGTCCCGCACCGCCGCTCCCCGTCACGCTGGTCGTCCGGGTACGCGTCACGTCGGCGACCGTGTCGGACGGCGGCCGGGAGGCGGGGTGCGCCCCACCGCCGGCCGGGATCCCGGCCGGTCGGGCCTGCTCCGGTGATGGGGCAGACTGGGGCGACCCCCCGGCCGGAGCCGCGGGGCGATCCGACCGTGAGGGGGGAAGGCAGCATGAGCACGCCAGTCTGGGAGGGCAGACTGCGGCGGACTCTCGTATCGGAGACCGACGAGCCGTTGCTCGTCCTGGCGGCGGGAGCGGCCGGCACCGGCAAGAGCCACCTCGTGAGCCGCCTCGCCGCCCTCCCCGAGGCCGCGCATGCCGAAGTGAGGACATGGGTCTGCGGCGAGGGACGCCCCGTGCCCGAACTCGTCGGTGACGGGCCTGCCCTGCTGCTGGTGGACGATCTGCACCGGGCAGACGCCGCCGAACTCGGCGCACTCCGCCGGTTGCTGGAGCAGCCCCGGCCCCCGCTCGCCACCGTGCTGCTCTACCGGCCCGAGGAACTCCCCCGGCCCGGTCTGCCGCTCGGCACCCGGCCGGTGCGCTACCCGCGTGAGCTGCTCGTCCTCGAACACCGGATCCCCTCCTGGACCGCAGAGCAGGTACAGCGGGCCGCGGTGAACGCCCTCGGCGAGCGCTGCGTACCGGAGGCCGTGGGGCGGCTGCACGAGCAGTCCGGCGGGGTCGCGCAGGTGGTGGTCGACCTGCTGGCGGTGCTGCGGGAGGGCGATCTGCCGCGCTACACCGCCGCCGACGTCGACAGCGCAGGTGTGCCCGTTCGCCTGGCCGAACTGGCGCTGGGCCGCGCGAGTTCGCTGCCCGAGCCGGGGCGCACCGTGGTATGGGCCGCGGCGGTGCTCGGCGAGCCGGTGACGCGGGAGGAACTGCTGGCGGTCGCCGCGGGAGCGGTGCCTCGCCGGGCGCCGGGCGGCACCGCCGGGGAGCGGGCCGGGCGGATCCGGGCACTCGACGACGCGCTGGTGGCGGCGCTCGCCGCGGCAGTCCTCACCGAGTGCCCCGGTCGCAGGTACGGGTTGTTCGTGCCGCTCGCGGCCCGCGCCGTGCGGAGGGTGCTGCCCGGTCCCGTACGGCAGGAACTGCACGCGCGAGCCGCCGACGTGCTGGTGCGCAGGCAGCCCGTGCCGTGGACGGCGCTCGCCGGGCACCGCCGGGAGGCCGGCCGGATACGGGCCTGGCTGCGCGCCGTCGAGCGGGCCGCCGCCCTGGCCACCGGCGCCGGAGACCACCAGCAGGCCATCACCCTGCTCGAGCAGGCCCTGGCGTCCCCCGACATACCCCGGGACGCCAGGGCCGAGCTGGCGCCGCTGCTCGCCGACATCGCTGTCAACGGGCTGCGTTCGGATCAGACCGTCGAGGTGCTGTCGCAGATCGTGGAGGACGAGAGCCTTCCCGCCGTGCTGCGCGGCGAGGTCCGCCTCGACCTCGGGCTGCTGCTGTGCAACCAGGTCGGAATGGGCGGCAGCGGCTGGACCGAGCTGGAGCGGGCCGCCGCCGAACTCCGCAGCGAACGGCCGGGACTGTCGGCCCGCGCCATGTCGGCCCTCGCGATGCCGTACTGGCCGGGCTCCTCCATCGACGTGCACCGCGCCTGGCTCGAGAGCGCGGCGGTGGCCGCAGAGGACAGCGGAGACGAAGTGGTCCGCACGGCGGTTCGGGCCAACCGCGCCGGACTGGCCATGAGTTGCGGGGACCCCGAGGGCTGGGAGATGCTCACGTCGCTGCCCACCGACCACCCTGACCCCGGCATCCGGCGGCACGCGGCCCGGGGGCTGTGCAACGCGGCCGATTCGGCGGTGTGGCTCGGCCACCTCGAAGGGGCCGAGGACCTGCTGCGCGAGGGGCTCGAGCTGTCGGCCCGCAGCGGCGCCCCGTACACCGAGCACACCGCCTTGGGCGCGCGACTGCTGCTCGAGTGGTTCACCGGACGCTGGGCCCATCTGGCGGAGCGCTGCGAGGAGTTCGTGGCCGCGACCGCCGACATGCCGGTGATCAGTGCGGATGCCCGCATGGTCCGCGGGATGCTCGCCCTCTCGCAGGGCGACTGGGGCGCGGCGCTGTCCTGGCTGGCGGGCCCGGACGCCTCGTCTGCCGAGCATGCCGCAGCCCCGCTCGCCGCTGCCACGTCCGGAGCCCTGGTCCGGTTGGCGCTGGCCCGCCAGGATCTGCCCGCGGCGGCCGAGGAGTCCAGGAACGCCTGGAACAAGGCCGCGGCGAAGGGCGTGTGGGTGTGGACCGCGGAACTGGTTCCCTGGGCCGTCGAGGCGGTGGCCCGCACCGGCGACACGGCAGGGGCCCAGGCCATGCTCGAGGAGCTGACGTCCGGTCTGGCCGGGGTCGACGCGCCCTCCGCGACGGCCGCGGCGGGCTGGGGCCGGGCCGTGCTCGCCGAAGTGGAAGGCCGCCTGCCGGATGCCGAATCCCTGTACCGGGAGGCCTCGGCCGTGTTCGCGCGCGCGCCGCGCCCCTACGCACAGGCGCTGACCGCCGAAGGGGCGGCGCGCTGCGCGCTCGAGTCCCTCGCGGCAGGCGGCCGGGAAGCGGCCGGGCTGCAGACAGGGGCAGGCGTGGACGCCGCCCGCGCCACCGCCGAACTGGCGGACTGCGCCACCCGGTTCACCGAGCTGGGGGCGGTGTGGGATGCCGCGCGCGCCCGTGCCGAACTCCGCCGCCGCCAGCCGGCCAGGGAAGGCCGTCCGCCGGGGCGCCCCGCGTACGGCGGCCTGCTCTCCCCGCGCGAGGGGGAGGTCGCCGAACTCGCGTCGGCAGGGCTCACCAACAAGGAGATCGCGGCGACGCTGCATCTGTCGCCGCGGACCGTCGAGCAGCATGTCGCCCGGGCCATGCGGAAGCTGGGCACACCCTCACGCCAGGAACTCGCCGAGCGGCGGGAGGCGGCCGGGCCGGAGGCACCGGAGCGGATGGCGACCACTCCGATCGGCGCAGACGGCGCGGAGTGACCGGATCCCGCCCGTATCCGCGCGCATCCACGCGCGTCTGTTCACATCCGTTCGTTCCCGCCACCGCCTCCTTCTGCCCCGCGCCGCCCCGGGGCGCCGGCTGAGCGAGGAGTCAACCCGCACACCAGGTGATCAATCGGACGGGCACGTGCCTGTTCAGGGATTAATCACGTATCCGTAGTACCCGGCTTCCGGATGTTCACGTGTGGACTACCGGCCATACGTTCCCTTCTGCTTACCCAGTCGGCCCGCACATCCGCCGCGAGGCGTTCCCCGATGTGCGCACCGACCGGACAGCACCGCGTGCGGGGGCCTCCCGAGGGGCCTCCGCACGATCCGGCCGCCCCCCACCCCACCCTGACGCGGCCGCAGGGCGGCTTGTCATGAACCGAACCGACACGCGTCAGTTCATGGCGAGCCGGAAACAGACCGGAAAGGCAACACCTTGAACGGTTCAAGAACCTTTCGCATATCCGTGCTCGCGGTGACCGCCACCGCACTGCTCGCCACGGGAGCCGCAACCTCCGCCGCCGCACCGTCCCCGGCATCCGCCGCGTCCCCCACACCCGCCGCCTCCCCGGCGACGCCCCCCTCCGCCGCCGCCGACGCACCCGTCGAAAGGCTGATCGTCGGCTACAAGTCCCGTGCGGAGGAGGCCGCATCGGACTCCGCGGCGGACAAGGACGCCCGGGCCAAGGGGAAGAAGGCCGGGGAGTCGCTCGGCTTCGACCGCCGCCTCGGCACCGGCGCCGCCCTGCTCGACCTCGGCGGCAAGCTGGACAAGGGCGATGCCGCCGACGTCATGGAGGCCTTCCGCGCCGACCCCGACGTCGCTTATGTCGTGCCGGACACCCGCATGTACGCCACGGCCGTCTCCCCGAACGACACGGACTACGGGCGCCAGTGGGACCTCTTCGAGAGCACCGCGGGCATGAACGTTCCCGCGGCCTGGGACAAGGCCACCGGACAGGGCGTCAAAGTCGCCGTGATCGACACCGGTTACGTCGCGCACTCGGACCTCGCCGCCAACATCATCAGCGGGTACGACTTCATCTCCGACCCGTTCATCTCCCAGGACGGCGGCGGCCGCGACAGCAACGCGGCCGACCCGGGCGACTGGACGAGCGCCGGCGAGTGCGGGGTGGACGAGGACGGCCAGCCCGTGCCGAAGGAGACGTCCGACAACTCCTGGCACGGCACGCATGTGGCCGGCACGATCGCCGCCGCCGCGAACAACGGCAAGGGCGTGGCGGGTATCGCCTACGACGCGACCATCCAGCCGGTGCGCGTCCTCGGCAGGTGCGGCGGGATGACCTCCGACATCATCGACGCGATCACCTGGGCGTCCGGGGGCTCCGTGCAGGGCGTGCCGAGCAACGCCAACCCCGCGGACGTCATCAACATGAGCCTCGGCGGTGAGGGCGGCTGCGACGCCGGCACCCAGAGCGCCATCAACTCCGCCGTGGGCCGGGGTACGACGATCGTCGTGGCCGCGGGCAACGACAACGCCAACGCCGCCTACTTCAACCCGGCGAGCTGCAGCAACGTCATCACCGTCGCCGCCAGCGACCGCCAGGGCAACCGCGCCTACTACTCCAACTACGGCAGTGTCGTGGACATCACCGCACCCGGCGGTGAGACCCCGGTGAGCAGCTCCAACGGCATCCTCTCCACGCTCAACAGCGGTACCCGCAGCGTCGGCAGCGAGAGCTACGCCGCCTACCAGGGCACCAGCATGGCCGCGCCGCACATCGCCGGCCTCGCCGCGCTGATGATCGACGCGGACCCCTCCCTGACGCCGGCGCAGATCGAGTCGACGATCAAGAGCAAGGCCCGTTCGCTGCCGGGCTCGTGCTCCGGTGGCTGCGGCTCAGGCCTCGCCGACGCCGGGGCCGCTCTCGGCGCCGGCGGCACCACGTCCACGGGCTCGAACGTCTTCCGCAACACCACCGACGTCAGCATCCCCGACACGGGCTCCTGGGTGACCTCGTCCGTGACGGTGACCGGCCGCAGCGGAAACGCGCCGTCGAGCCTGAAGGTCGACGTGGACATCAAGCACACCTACCGCGGTGACCTGATCATCGAGATCGTCGCTCCGGACGGGTCGTCCGCGCGCCTGAAGGACTCCTCCGACGACAGCACGGCGAACCTGCTGACCACCTACACCGTCGACGCCTCCGATGTCGCAGCCAACGGCACCTGGAAGCTTCGGGTGGCCGATGTCTACTCCGGCGACACCGGGTACATCGACTCCTGGGGCCTGACCTTCTGACGATCGCGCACACCGATCTGCCGGTGCTCGGGGGGGCACCGGCAGATCACGCGTTCCCCGCCCGGCGAAGGGCCGCCCACCGGGTGGGGCCCAGTACGGGAGGGACGCAGTACGGGCGGAACGCAGTACGGGAGGCCGGGGGCGGCCATGCGAAAGCACCGTCGTCACCCGGATGCTGCGCCCGCTCCGTCCGGCCCCCGGCGCACACCCCGGTCGGCCGTCAGCCGGCCGGCCCGCTCTCGACCGCCGCAGCGAGAGCGACCACGGCGCTGCGCGTCCAGGAGTACCGCGCCTTCCCGCGCGCCGCCGGGTCGTCGGAGGCCGGGTAGCCGAAGGCTCCTTCGGCGTCCTGCTGAGCGACCAGGAAGGCCACGGCGTCCCGGGTGATGCGGTGGAGGCCCCAGCCGCCCTTCACCAGGACGCGGACCGTCGCCGCGAGCTGTCCCAGGTGGTAGCTCTCGCGGGCCTCGCACAGGGAGACGGCGTCCTGGAAGGGAAAGGCGTGCCGCCCGCCGGTCTGGGCCCGCCCGGGAACAGCCGGGGCCTGCCGGGGAACAGCCGGGGCCGCGCCCGGGCGGAGGACACCGAGGCCGACCAGCCGGCGCACACCCGCGGCGGCATCGGCGGGAACGTCGTCGAGCGAGGCGACCACCTCCGCCGTGGCCCTGAGATAGGCGTCCAGGGAGGGGCAGCAGATATCCGCCTGGTGGAGCGCCAGGGCGAACTCCCCCGCAACCTCCGCTCCCTGCTCCTGCCAGAAGGACGGGGCGGCATCCGCGAGCTGTGCCGCGTAGTGCGCGAGCCCCGGTCGGGCGAGGCCGCGTTCCCGCAGCGCCGACGCCCCGAGGGCGGCCGCCGTGACCCCGGGAAGGCCGGCACGGTGGTCCTCCGCCAGGCTCGCGTCGCACAGCCATGTCACCGCCCGCTGCAGATGCGGCCCGAGGGGAACGGATTCGGCCGTCGGGGGCGACGGTGGCTCACCACGGCGGGGGCTTCGCTCGAGCAGACCGGCGAGGGCGGCGACGACGGTGGTGTGGTAGCCCTCGGCCCAGTGCCGGAAGTCGGCTTCCATCGCCTCGGCTTCGGGGTGGAGGATGCCTTCCGGGCCGGCCACACGGCCGTTGTCCTCCTGGACCGACTCGAGGAAGGACCAGGCGCGGTCCGTCGCGTGCGAGTCGGCGACACCGAGGCAGTACAGGCAGCACAGCAGCTCCCCCACCAGGTCGGCGTTGGCGCGGGCCTCGGCCAGCACGAGGAGTGCCTCGAGGAGTTCGACTCCCTCTCCGGGGCAAAACCCGCTGGGCCATGCCGGCTCGCGCAGACCGAAGTCGGTGGCGTAGAACAGCGTGTGAGTGACGGCGTAGACGTCGCGATCGGTCAGCTTCAGGACGTTCGGCCGCCGGCACAGCAGGGTGAAGGGCAGGACGGCGTCCATGGAGGACGGATCGTGCTCGATTCCGCACAGGTACAGGGTGTGGAGCAGGTCGAGCTGCCGGTACGGGACACGTTCGAAGGCAGCGGCGTATCCGCCTGCCACGGCCTGCCGGATGACGCGCCCGAACTCCGGGGCGTCGCGGCCGCAGAGCCGAAGCGCCGCGTAGGTCCCCGCGTAGAGCAGCAGTGCGGTCTCGTCCCGGGCGGTCATCTCCCGGTAGGAGGGCTGCCGCGCCGCGTCCTCGACCTGCTCGAGGATGGCGGCGTAGTCACCCGTGAGCGGCGCGTCGTCGAGCCGGGCGCGCAGGCCCGCCAGAAAGGCCGTCTCGATCAGTGCTTTGCGAGCGAAGAGGACTCTGTCCGGCCGAGCGCCGCGCGGGTCCAGCATGGCCCGGCGCGCAGCGAGCCAGGCGACCGCCCGGTCCTCCACCGCGCGCCTTCGAGATGACCTGGCGCCGGGCCGTTCCGTGCTCACCGTGATCCTCCCGGCAGTCATCTTGCCTCACTCGTTCAGCTGTCGGTGGACGCCTCGGCGTCCGCTACTTCGTTGGCGACGACCAGCACATAGCGCTCCCAGGCCAGGACATAGCCCGCGACATCATCCAGCTGGCTGACCTGGCCGACCACACGCTCCAGCGGAACGCTGAGATCGACCAGACCACTGGTCCTGAGGAAATCGAGCGCCTTGCGCGCGTCGACCGATGGTGGACAGGGCATGGCGAACCTCCTTTTCGGAGTCCGGATTCGAGCATTTCCCCCTCACTATCCGCCGATCCGGCAGAGCAGAGGAATGGGTGCGCAATAACTCATACAGTCAGATTTCACTCGACCCGGCTTCCGGCGAACGGGGCGGTCGCGGCGAGGCGCGCCACGAAGACCTCGGGATGAGGGAGACGAGCTACCGGCCCGCCGGGCCCCGCCGGGAACGTGGCCTGGCCGGCTGGCCCGAAGTCGGGGGGCGCAAGCGGCAAGGACCGGGTGCCCGGGCGGACTTCGGCCGGGATCGACCCGCGGTGGCGGGACGGCGGGACGGCGGGACGGCGGGACGGCGGGACATCTGAACAGCTCCGGCAGCTCTGTACGACACCGAACCGCGCGAATGCCGGGGCAGGGCGGCCCGACGGCAGGGATGCGCGCGGCTCCGCGGGGCCATCCTCGGACGGGTGCCGGGCCGGCCGGCCCCCTACCGGCCCGGCACCCTCGACCCCCTGCACGGTGGCTCCCGGCGGGCCGGCATATCCCGAACAGGACCGCCGAGGCGTGACGCGGCCGTCGGACCCACCCGCGGCGCCGCCACGCCACATCCCCACATCCCCACATCCCCACATCCCCACATTCTCGCTGTCAGCCGCTGCCCGGCGGCCGCTCCTGCCGGCCTCGCCGCTCGAAGCGGGCGCGAGCTGCCTCGTGGGCGTCGCGCAGCAGCCGCAGGACCGTGTCCCGCGTGCCGGCTCCGGGGTTGACGACCGAGATCCAGCCCAGTGCGCCGTACACCGGGTGCGGCATCACACGGTCGGTGGCCGCGTAGTCACGAGGCCGGCCGGGGTTGCGCGGCTCCTCTCCGGTGAGTTCCTCGAACACCGCGCGGTCCACCCGCACGTTCACCCGCCATCGGTGCGGCGGGTCGAGGTCGGAGGCCGTGTCGCCGGGCTGGTTCCTGGTGACGGCCGTTGCATACGGCTGCACGTTCCGCGGCAGTTGCCCGTCGGGGGCGTAGTAGCAGAAGGCGTCTCCCCATGCGGGCTCGGGGAGATCGCCGCCCGGCTCGGCGACGATGACGAGGGCGCCGTCGAAACCCCGCACGACGGCGATGATCTGTTCGATACTCATGGTTCAAGCATGTCCCTCAAGTGCTTATGTGGGGTTGACGATGGACAAGCCGCCGATTCGCCCGCGCCGGGGACCGCTCAGGACGGCCGATGCCGCAAGGGAGTCGGGCTATTCGCCGCAGCAGGTCCGCGACCTGGAGCGGCTGGGAGTCATTCCCCCGGCCACCCGGTCGGGCAACGGCTACCGCTGCTACACGCCGACCCATCTGCACGCCCTGCGCGCCTACCGGGGGCTCGCGGCAGCCGTCGGGCCTGTCGCGGCGCGCAGGATGCTCCCGGAACTGCGGACCGCGACGCTCGCGCAGGCGGCGTCTGCGGTCAGCGCGCTGCACGTCCGGCTCGCCCGGGAAAGGGACGAGGCCCTGCACGCTCAGGAGGCTCTGCTCGCGGTGCGGGCCGAGGCGAGCGGATCCGCGTGCGCGCGGCAGAGCGACGCCATGACGATCACCGAACTCGCCGCAGCGCTTGCGGTGCGCCCGTCGACCCTGAGGTTCTGGGAACAGGAGGGGCTGCTCTCGCCTGAGCGTGTGACCTCACTGCGGGCACGACGGTACGAACTCCCGGCCATCAGGACGGCACGGATCATCGCGGCGCTTCGGGGCGCGGGCTACGGCGTCCCCGCGGTGCGCGACATCGTCGGCTCTCTGCACGGGCCCGCCGGTCTGGAGGAGACCCGGCGCCTCCTGGGGCACCGTCTCGACCGGATCGCCGCGCGGAGTGTGGCCCTGCTCCGAGCCGGCTCGGACCTGGCGGCCGTCGTCATGGCCGAGCGGGAGCCGCCGCGGGCATGACCGGTGACCGGTACGGGTGTGCGGTTCGCGGCGCGCCGGAGGCCGCCCGCCACCTCGCGCGTACGCCTACTCACCGTCGCCGTACCGGATACCCGGATCGGCGGCTCCGGCCGCGGCCGCGTGCGCCCCCGGGCGAGGGAGCGCGGCGGCCGGGTGCGCTCCCTCGCCCGCGAAGGCCCGGAGGGGGTGCGATCGCCTCGCGAGGCCGTGAGTCGCCGGGCAGCTGCCCGCCGAGGTGACAGGGTCAGCGGCCACCGGATGCGGCCGGGGCTCCGGTACCGATCCGGAGGGTCGCGGGGGCGGTGGCGCAGCAGCCGCTGCCATCGCCCGCCGAGGCGGCGTCGGGCTCGTCGAAGAGACCGGTTCCACCGCAGACGCCCGTCTCGGGAAGGGTGAGTTCGACGCGTGCGGCGGCCTCGTGGTCGCCGGCCAGCGCGGCGGCGACGGAGCGGACCTGCTCGAATCCTGTCATGGCGAGGAATGTGGGGGCGCGGCCGTAGGACTTCATGCCGACGAGGTAGACGTCCTTCTCCGGGTGCGCGAGCTCCGCCGCGCCGTGGGGGTAGACGGTTCCGCAGGAGTGGACGTTCGGGTCGATCAGGGGTGCCAGCTCGACGGGGGCCTGGAGGCGCTCGTCGAGTCCGAGACGGAGTTCGCCGAGGAAGGACAGGTCGGGGCGGAAGCCGGTGAGGACGATGACCTCGTCGACCGGGTCCAGCCGGCGGCCGTCCTGCGCGACGATCACCAGCCGCCCACCGCCCGTCCCGGTGCCGGTGCCGGTGCCGGTGCCGGTGCCGGTGCCGGTCTCGATCGCGACGGCCCGGAATCCGGTGACGGCGTCGGCACGTCCTTGATCGACGGCGGCCTTCGCCGCAAGGCCGAGGGCTCCCCGGGCGGGGAGCTGGTCGGATGCGCCGCCGCCGAAGGTGGAGCCGGAGAGGCCGCGCCGCAGGAGCCACACGGCCTTGGTGTCCGGTGCATCCTCGGCCAGGCCCGCCAGCAGGGCCAGAGCGGTGAAGGCGGAGGCCCCGGAGCCGATGACGGCGGTGCGCCTGCCTGCGTACCGGGCGCGCTGGGCCTCGTCGCGCAGGTCGGGCACGCGGTAGGAGATGCGGGCGGCGGCCGAGTGCTCGCCGAGGGCAGGAAGGCCGTCGCCGCCGAGGGGGCCTGGTGTGGACCAGGTGCCGGAGGCGTCGATGACCGCGCGGGCGGTGATCCTCTCCTCGGTGCCCCCGGTGCCGAGGACCCGGACGGTGAAAGGCTGCCTCTCGCGGTCGGCGTCCACGACCCGGTCGCGGCCGAGGCGGGAGACGCCCGTGACGCGTGTACCGAAGCGGACCCTGTCGCCGAGGGCGTCCGCCAGGGGCTCGAGGTAGCGCCGCACCCAGTCTCGGCCGGTGGGGTAGGTGCCGCCGTCCGGCCTCACCCAGCCGGCGGTGGCCAGGAGCTTCTCGGCGGCGGGGTCGATCACTTCGCCCCAGGTGGAGAACAGCCGCAGATGGCCCCACTCCCGCACCGCGCTGCCCGCACCGGCGCCGGCCTCCAGGACCAGCGGCTCGAGGCCGCGTGCGATGAGGTGGGAGGCGGCGGCCAGACCGATCGGGCCGGCCCCGATCACCACGACGGGAAGGCCGGCGTTGGGCTCGTTCACGATGACCCCGATTCCATTTCGATAACTGTCGATTCCTTGCCTCGTCAGCATGGCAGCTGATTCGACATGCGTCAACATAGGTAGATATCGAAACAATGAACGCTGCATCGACCACCCAGCCGGCCGACCGCGGACGGGGCACCCGCCGCCCGCCGCGACCCCGGACAACGCCTCCGCAGGTCACGGCGACCGCCCGGCAGGCGGCCGCCGCACACACCACCCGCCCGGCAGCGGCGGTAGCGAACGCACCCGATCGTGTTTCGATATGTGTCAACATAGACTCATGTCGTATACGAAGGCGCCGCCTCCGCCCGAACCCGCCGGACAGGGCGCGGTGCCCTGCTGCCCGCCACTGGCCGAACGCCCGATGACGGCCGAGGAGGCCGAGACGGCCGCGCGCATGTTCAAGGCACTCGGCGACCCGGTCCGGCTGAGGCTGTTCTCCTCGGTCGCCTCGCACGAGGGCGGGGAGGCGTGCGTGTGCGACATCTCCGACGTCGGGGTGTCCCAGCCGACGGTCTCCCACCATCTGAAGAAGCTCAGGGAGGCCGGCCTGCTGACCTCGGAGCGGCGCGGCACCTGGGTCTACTACCGGGTGCAGCCTTCGGTCCTCGCCGCGATGGGCAGACTCCTCGCCCCGGCCTTCGCCCCGGCCCCGAGCCAGGACCAGAGCCCGGCCCCGACGCCGGCAACGTGACCACCTGACCGCGAGAACCGCGAGAACCGCCGCCGGGACGCCAGGCGGGGCGACCGGTCGAGGGATGCGCGGCGGCCCGGGACCTCCCGGCGGCGGGACGGCGGAACCCAGCCCATTCGGCCGTTCCGCGGGACGGCGGGACCCCGGGCGCTCCGGCCGCCGAACCAGGCCCTCGGGACGCCGCCCGAACCTCCCGAGGAGACCGCCCCGACGCCCGGGGCACCCGCACGGGGCCCTCGCTCCGCACGGCCGGGGCGGACGGGTGCGAGCGCGACTCCGCACACTTATCCGGACAACAGGTGCATCGGCGCATACTCGGTAGTGAGCAGTGGGACGACGACTGGAGGGTGAGCCGGATGCCAGGACCCCGTTCTCGTTCGCGGTACGCACCCGACCGGGGACTGACGACCCGCATGGTGACGACGATGTTCCTGATAGGACTGCTGTACGTCGTCTTCGTCGGCGTGCTGCTGGCCATCCTCCGGGACTCCTGGTTCCTGGTCCTGGTGATCGCCGGTGGTCTGTTCATCGTGCAGTTCTGGTTCAGCGACCGGATCGCCGCGTACAGCATGGGCGCCCGCGAAGTCACCCCCGAACAGGCACCCGAGCTGCACGGAGCCGTGGACCGGATCTGCGCCCTCGCCGACATGCCCAAGCCCCGGGTGGCCATCGCCGACAGTGACGTGCCGAACGCGTTCGCCACCGGTCGCAGCGAGAAGACCGCCCTCGTCTGCGCCACCACCGGTCTCCTCCGCCGCCTGGAGCCGGAGGAACTCGAGGGCGTGATAGCACACGAGATGTCGCACGTCGCCCACCGCGATGTCGTGGTGATGACCATCGCCTCCTTCCTCGGCGTACTCGCGGGGCTGATGGTCCGGGTCTGGCTCTACAGCGGGCTCAGCCGCGGCGGCCGCGATGTCAACACGGCCGTGGCCGTGCTGGTGGTACCGCTGGTGAGCGCCGCCGTCTATGTGATCAGCTTCCTGCTGACCCGGCTGCTGTCCCGCTACCGCGAGCTGTCCGCCGACCGCGCCGCCGCGCTGCTGACCGGCCGCCCGTCGGCACTCGCGTCGGCACTGACCAAGGTGACCGGCCAGATGGCCAGGATCCCGACACGGGACCTGCGCAAGGCGGAGCCGTTCAACGCGTTCTGGTTCGCCCCGGCGTTCTCCTCCAAGGAGAGCCTCGGCCGGCTGCTCTCCTCCCACCCGACGCTGGAGCAGCGCCTGGACCAGCTGGGCAAGATCTCGCTGCAGCTCGGCCGCCCGTGACCGGGCCGGCAACCCACCGGCCGTCGTCCGAGTGACAAGGACTCGACCCATGGGACTCCTCGACGTCATCCTCGGCCGCAGCAAACCGGTACGGCCCGACCTCGACCGGCTCTTCGGCTTGCCCGCGGCGGCGATCACCCTCCAGGCGGGAGCCGGGTTCGCCCCCACCGGCTCCGGCTCGGTGTGCTTCGCCGGAGTCGAGGGTGCGGCGTTCACGAGGATCCGGGAGGAGGTGCGCGACCTCCTCGACGCCGACACCGGACGCGGCGGGACGCCCGTGGAGTTCACCCGGGACGCGTACGGATACACCTGGCTCCTGTCCCGCCATCCGGCCGACGACACCGCCTCGCTGGTCAATGACCTGCATGCCGTGAACACCCTCCTCCAGGACGCCGGCTTCGGCCCCCACCTGCTGTGCTCGCTCGTCGGATTCCAGGACACCGCGACGGGGCGGGTGCTCGCCCTGGTGTACCTCTACAAGCGGGGTACCTTCTATCCCTTCGCGCCCCTCCCGGGAGAGGCCGAGAAGCGCGACAACGCACTGGAACTCCAGGTCAGGAGCCTGCTCGCGGACGATGTGCCGATCGAGGAGGAACTGGGCCGGTGGTTCCCCCTCTGGGGCGCCCCGGGCATCGCCGACGCTCCGGGGGAGGGCGGCGGGCAGCGGTGACCCGGGTCGGCCTGTGCCGCCCGGGGCGGCACAGGCCGACCCGGACAGCTCGGACGGCCCGGACGGGCACCGGCAGAAGCAGACCGGCGCAAGCCGGCCCAGACCGATACAGACCGACGCAGACCGATGCAGACCGACACAGAGGCCGACCCCTGCAGACCGCGACGGGCCGCCTCACGGCGCGTCAAGGCGCGTCAGGGCGACACTGCACCCGAGCACCGCACGGCCGAACCCCGCGCAGGCCCGGCGGGATTGCCGGGGTCGGGGAGACCCGGGACACCCAGGGAATTGCCTCCGAGGCAAGAAACTTGCCCGAGAGGAAATCATATGGCTCAATGGCGGCATGCCCGAGGACACCACCGCGCAGGGCACCGGGGGGACGAGTGCCGCCCTCTACGGTGTCGCGTCACAGCTGAGGGACCTGCGCAAGCGCGGCGGTCTCACCGTCGAGGCGGCCGCGGAGCGGCTGGGGTTGTCAGCGGCACACCTGTCCCGGCTGGAGACCGGGCAGCGGCAGCCCTCACTGCCGGTCCTGCTGACCCTGGCCCGTGCCTACGGCACCACGGTCTCCGACCTGCTCGGGGAGACGTCCCCCGAACGGAACCCGGTGATCAGGGGCGCGGGGGTGGCGTCGGTGGGGGCGGACGGGTGGACGTACCGGCAGGCGGGCGGATCCCGGCGGGCGATGCAGGCGCTGCGCGTGCACGTCCCCCCGGGGGTCCGGCACGAGTCGGTCCGCGTCCACACCGGCGAGGAGTGGCTCCATGTGCTCAAGGGCCGGCTCAGACTCTCGCTCGGGGGTGAGGAGTACGTCCTCGAACAGGGCGATTCCGCGCACTACGACAGTCTCACCCCTCACCGCATCACCGCCGTGCCGCCGGCGGGCGCGGACCTTCTCTTCGTCCACACCCTCCTGCAGAGCCATGCGAGTGAGCTGTGCATGGGGGGCGGGGGCGCTCCGACCCTGCTCGGCGCCGACCGGCGCACGAGCCCTTCCGAAGGTGACGATCATGCTGAGTGAGAAGACCGGTGTCGAGCGCGGAGACGGACGGTTCCCCAAGGGGTTCGTCCTGCGCCTGTTCGCCTACATCGTGGCCGGGCACCTCGTGGCGGGCTTCCTCTACCTCCTGTTCTCCGTCGGCGCACAGTAGGCGCACAGTAACGGAAGGAGACGAGGCGGGGGCCGCGAACCGGCACGCAAGGCCCCCGGGGGCACCGCGGCACCCCCGCGTCCGTCCGGTGCGCACCCGGCTGATCCGGCGGTGGTCCATCCGGCCCCGGGCGGCTCTCACCGCCGTGCCCGCCCCGTCCCGGCGACGCACCGGACGGGCGACGCCTCGCCGGGTGCGGCCTCCGGGCAGCGCGGCGGCGCTGTGCCGGCCGCGCACGGCGGGGACACCGGGGTTGCCCCGCGCGGTCAGCGGGCGCGGACCGCGGTCACCGTGAAGCGCTCGACGGAGGCGACGTGTCCTCCGGTGGACGCGACCACGGTGAGCACGGGGTCCCGCGCCCCGGAGAAGGGGACCGTCACCGACCAGGGCCGGCTCTCGCCACCCGCGGGGGTACAGCATGCGGATGTGCCCAGCGGCGTGTCGGAAGAAGGCTGGCGCACCTGTACGTGGATGCTCTCGTCGACTCCGGTGATCCGGCCGCCGGTCTTCAGCGGGGAACGCACCAGCGCGCCGTAAGCCGGTGTGGTGAGGGAGAACGTCGTGTCGTCGGTGCCGACGACCTCCCAGGGGGCGTCCGGGCCGGTGCCGAACCGCACCAGGTGGACGACGGCGGCGGTGCCGCCCTCGGACCCCGTGGGCGCCACGCCGACACGGGCGTGCCGGCCGCCGACCCTGGTCGAGGAGACCCTGTCGATGTCCTCGAAGCCGAGGTAGTCACGGGTGAACGCCAGCGCCGTCTGGCCGGGGTCGAGGTGCCACGGCCGGTGGCCGCCGGACCGGTAGGAACGCTGCCATGCCTCGGCCTGGGCGAGCGTGCTGAACGGCCAGAGCGGCTGGAGGCTCCACGAGCCGAGCGGTGGGGTGCCCTCGGAGGCCGTACCGGGCTCGGCCGTGGCCCCCGGGGATGTCCGTGCGCCGACCACCGGCGAGGGCTCGGGCGTCGCGGTTGACGGTGCGGCCGTCACCGATGCGGCCGTCACCGGTGCGGCCGTCACCGGTGCGGCCGGAGTCGATCCCGGCGCACCCGGGGGTTCGGGTTCACCGGAACCCCCGCACGCGGTGAGGGCCAGCACGGCCGCGGTCGCCGCGGCGAAGTGCCTCGGCGGGAGCCAGATGTTCATACGTGCGCCCCCAGGGGAGGTGGAGCCGGCCATGGGCGGTGGGTACGGCCATCGTGCCACCGGTTCCGTCCGCGTCACAGGGCGCCCGCGGACGACGGACACCCCCTGTGGGTGGTCGCGCGCGGGCAGTTCCCCGGGCCGCGCTCCGGGGCGTGCGTGGGAAGGGTGGCGTGCTCCGGCGCGCGACCGGGAAGACGGGGTTCATGACCGTCTACGTCGTCACCGTGCCCGGCACGTTCCTCAGGGAGTTCCCCGCATCGGCGCGCAAGGAGCTCGTCCGGGTCCTGAGGCCCGCCGACCCGCGCACCACCGAAGGGGGCGCCTCCGCGGATCTCGACATCCTGACCTGCTATCCGGACTCCCCCGCGTTCAGCCTCCGTCTGGAGGTCGAGGCCCCTGACAGGGCTTCCGCCGAGGCCAGGGCGCGCGAGCTGGTCGCCGCGGCGCTCAGGTCGGCGGGGCTCTCCGAGGAGGAGGCCCCCCTCGGGCAACCGGTGATCACCGGTATCGACGCGAAGTAGGCCGCGGCCCGGACGGCCGGGCGGCGGCCTGCCGCCCTCCGTGCCCCGCCGGGTCCCGGAAGGGGAGCACGGTCCTCGCGAGGCACGCGGGTCAGCACGGCACCAGGGTCGTTTCGGTGGCCTTGACGCTGGTCCACACCGGCGTGCCCTCGACAAGGGCGAGTTCCGCTGCGGCCTGCGGGGTGATCTCGGCCACCAGGTCGGGTGCGGCATCCGAGGTGATCAGGACCCGGAGCCGGCTGCCGCCGGCGGTGATCTCGCGGACGGTGCCGGGCCACACGTTGCGGGGACTTCCGGATGGGCGCTTCGTGTGTACGGAGACGGCTTCCGGGGCGATGATCGCGAGGGCGTCGGTGCCGGGCGGGAGGGGTTCGGAGACGACCAGGGTCCCGCCGTCGGGGAGCCGGAGCCCGTGCCGAGTGGTGGTGCCCGGCCAGGCGTTGCGGCCGAGCATGCGGGCGACCCATGGGGAGCGGGGGTGGCGGGTGACCTCGGCGGGCGGCGCGTCCTGCAGAGCGCGGCCGTCGTCGAGCACGAGGACGCGGTCGGCGAGTGCGACCGCCTCGACGGGATCGTGGGTGACGATGAGGCAGACACCGCCGAATCCGTCGAGGTGCCGGCGGAGGGTGTGCCGGACGCGGGCGCGGGTGGTCTGGTCGAGGGCCGCGAGGGGTTCGTCGAGCAGCAGGGCGCGGGGGCGTGCGGCGAGGGCCCGGGCGAGGGCGACCCGCTGGGCCTGGCCGCCGGAGAGTTGCGCGGGTCTGCGGTGTGCGAGGTGCCCGACGCCGAGCCGGTCCAGCCAGTGCTGGGCTTCGCGGCGGGCCTCGGTCCTGGGGGTGCCGCGGGCGCGGAGCCCGTAGGCGGTGTTGGCGAGGGCGGTGAGGTGCGGGAAGAGGGCGCCGTCCTGGGGGACCCAGGCGACTCCCCGGTGGTGGGGCGGGAGTTCGGTGACGTCCGCGCCGCCCAGTGTGAGCCGGGCGTGGGCACGGTCGGTGAGGCCGAGGAGCGCGCGCAGGAGGGTGGTCTTGCCGGCGCCGTTGGGGCCGACGACGGCGATGGTGGTGCCGGCCTCCGCCTCGAGTGTCAGCTGGTTGAAGCCCGTGAGCCGGGCGCGCAGCGGCCAGCGGCCGCCGGGGCCGGCCTGGGGGGTGTTTGTGGCCTGGGGGGTGTCGGTGGGGTCGGCTTCGGCCGCCGCGGGGGACTGCACGGCCCGGCCGCGGACGGCGGGCCTGCCGCTCCAGCGGCCCCTGAGCGCCATGAGCACCAGCATCGCGATGGCGAGCAGGAGCAGGGAGACGGAGGTGGCGGCACCGGGCTCCTCCTGCAGCAGCAGGTACACCTGGAGGGGCAGGGTCTGCGTGGTGCCGGGAAGGTTCCCGGCGAACGTGATGGTGGCGCCGAACTCGCCGAGGGCCCGGGCCCATGCCAGGGCGGCTCCTGCGGCGAGCCCGGGTGCGACCATGGGCATCGTCACGGTGAGGAACACCCGCAGGGGTGAGGCACCGAGAGACGCCGCGGTCTCCTCGTAGCGCGGCCGCAGGCCGCCGAGGGCCCCCTCCAGACCGATCACCAGGAACGGCATCGCGACGAAGGCGGCGGCGAGGACGGCTCCCGAGGTGTGGAACGGCAGGGTGACGCCGAACCGGTCCTCCAGGAAGGGCCCGAGCAGGCCGCGCCGGCCGAAGGCGAGCAGCAGCGCGACGCCGCCGACGGTCGGCGGCAGCACCAGGGGCAGCAGCACCAGGGAGCGCACGAACGCCTTGCCGCGGAACGGCACGCGGGCCAGGACCCACGCCAGCGGGACTCCCAGCAGCAGGGAGAGGCCGAGCGCCCAGAACGAGACCAGGAGGGAGAGGCGCAGGGCCTCCACCGTGGCCGGCGCGGTCAGATGCGCCGTGAGTTCGCCCCACGGGGTGCGGGCGAGGATGCCGGCCAGAGGCAGCAGCAGGAACACGACGGCGGCCAGCGCGGGGATCGCCAGGGTGAGCGGTGCGCGGGGGCGGTGGCCTGTGCGGCGGCGCGGTGGCGGCATGGGGAGGTCCTGGGACGGGGATGCGGGGCTGGGGACGGGAGCTGCCGCGGCACGTGACCGGGCGGGCCTCATCACGGCGGCTCCGCGGGTCGGGGTCAGGGCTGGTGGAAGCCGGCGTCTTGGAGGATGCGCTGCGCCTCGGGCGAGGAGAGCCATGACACGAACGCCGCGGCCGCCTCGGCGTGCTCCGAGGATTTCAGGGTGGCGGCCGGGTATGCGGCGACGGCGTTCTGCGCGTCGGGGATCTCGACGGCGTCGACCTCGTCCGGCGCGGTGGCCACGTCGGTTGCGTAGACGATCCCGGCATCGGCCTCGCCGAGTTCTACCTTGCTCAGTACGGCGCGCACGCTGGGCTCCGCGGAGACCGGCCGCACGGTGATCCGCTGGGCGTCCAGGATCTTCCTGCTGTAGCGCCCCACCGGGACCTCGGGTGCCGCGAGCACGACCTTCAGCCTGGGATCGGCCAGGTCCCGGAGGCCGGCGATCCGCTCGGGATTGCCCTCGGCGGTGGCGATCACGAGCCGGTTCCTCGCGATGATCCCTGGGGTCCCGGTGTCGGCGCCGAGGCCGTCCATCGTGCGGGTGTCGGCGGTGACCAGCACGTCGGCGGGCGCACCCTGCCGGACCTGTGCGGCGAGTTCCTGCGACCCCGCGAAGGAGAAGGTGACCGCGGTGCCGGGGTGGGACTTCTCGTAGGCCGGTCCCGCGGTCCGGAACGCGTCGGTGAGGGAGGCGGCGGCCAGCACGGTGAGGTGCGCCGCCGGCCGGCCGGACCCGGCCGGTGCGGCCGTGGCGCCGCCGGCGGCGCCGGGACGGCCGCCGCACGCGGCGAGGGGCACGGCGAGGGCCACCGCCAGGACTGCGGCGGCGGTGCGGCGCAGGGAGAGGCCGGCGGGCGTCATGGTGGGGGTGGCTCCTGGTGGACGGGGCGGGCTGGGCGGCCTTTCGTACGGGGCCGTCCCCGCGGCAGTGCGGGGCATCGGCGGGTGTCCGTGCGGGTGGTGGTGAACCGTGGCGGGACGGCGACGCCGCCGTGGCGGCGGGGCCGGGGCGGTGATGCGGTCCGGCGGTCGAGCGCCACCCCCTGCGTCGAAGCCGGATCGGGCTTCTCGCCCGTGGACGCGATCCAACCGGGCCTCAGGTGCGGTCGATGTGCACGCTGGTCGACTTCACCCGGGCGGTGGCGCGCATACCGACCTCGAGTCCCAGTTCCTCGACGGCCTCTCTGGTCAGCAGCGACACCAGCCGGTGCGGCCCTGCCTGGACCTCGACCTGGGCAGCGACATCGCCGAGTTTCACCGCGGTGACGATGCCGGGGAACGCGTTGCGCACGGAGGTGCGGGGGGTTTCGTCGTCTCCGCCTCCGGACTGTGCGAAGCCGACGGAGAAGGCGGCCAGGTCGCGGCCGTCGACAAGGCGCCGCCCGCTCTCGTCGCGGTGGGTCGCGATCCGGCCGGCGTCCGCCCAGCGGCGCGCGGTGTCGGGGCTGACGCCGAGCAGTCGCGCCGCCTGCCCGATGCTGTAGGACTGCATGTGCGGCACTGTAGGGCTGCATCCCTCGTGACTGCAAACCTTCTGCGCACCCTGCTTGGCATTTGCGGTTCCGATCGGAGGAGGTAGGGACGATGCCGCGGGCAGGCCGGGGGCTGCGCGGGATCACCGCGCGACTCGCCCGCGCGTCCCGACGCGGCCCCCCACGCTTCGGCAGCGGCCCGCCTCCACCGGTGATCCGGCGCGCCCGTCCGCCTAGCTCCTGGCGCACGCTGGGAGGTGACGGCCGTCGCGCGTGCGGCCACCCGCCGGTACCGGCCCGGGGCTCCCGGCCTATTCCCCTTGCCCTCGCGGGGCTTCGGGCGGGGCCTGCACCGCGAGAAGGTGCGGGCGCTTCGGCGTACACCCGTCACCCGACGATCGGCCGCGCAGCCTTCTGCCCACCCAGGGGCCGAGATACGCGGCGGCCCAGCGGAGTTCCGCGACCGCGGCCCGCCGGCCCGTGCGGAGAGGGGCGGCGGGAGGGAGCAGCGGATGGCTCCAGGTGTCGTCGCTGCCCGGCAGCGCGAGGGCGTGCGCCATGGCGGCGGCGATCCGCTGATGGCCCAGCGGGGAGGCATGGAGCCGGTCCGGGCTCCACATCCGCGGGTCGGTGACGACGGGATGGTGGCCGGTCTCGGCGAGGATCACGCCATGGCTCCGGGCCGCATGGCGGATGCGGTCGTTCAGGGCGGTGACGCGTGAGCCCAGCGGCCGGGCGATCGGGATGACGCGCGTGATGTCGGGGAAGGTCAGGGTCGCGACGCGGGCACCCTGCGCGGTGAGCGCGGCGAACATCGCCTCAAGATGGCCGGCGACCTGATCGGCGTCGAACCGGGGACGCAGCAGGTCGTTGACTCCGGCGACCACGGTGACGAGGTCGGGGCGGAGGGCGAGGGCCGGGCCGAGCTGCTCGGCGCGGACCTGGGAGGCGAGACGCCCCCGCACGGCCAGGTTCGCGTACCGCAGCTCGGGGTCGTGGCGTGCGAGGTGCTCGGCGAGGCGGTCGGCCCAGCCCCGGTGTCCGGCGATGTCGTCACCGTCGCCGAGTCCCTCCGTCTGGCTGTCGCCGAGCGCGACGTAGCGGAGCCCGTGCGCTTCAGCGGCGGTCATGGACGCCCCGCCCCCCGCGGTGACCGGCGATCGCGTGCCCGCCGCCGTCCGGGCGCGACCGCCGCCGTGCCCGCGACCGCCGCCGCGCTCCCGGGCGGCGGCATGACCGGCGCGGCGGCCACGGACCGATCAGCGGATCCGGGCCCCTCCCCAGGAAGCACATCCCGCAGCACCATCCGAACCCCCTCCTCGTGCCCGGTCCCACACCTACCGGTGAACCGGTGAACCGGTGGACCGACCTCAGCATACTCATGAGTATGACTATTCACACGGGCAATTGATCACCTGATCGATCACCGTGGGGGGGGCCGGTCACCGGCACGGGTCACCCCGCAGGTAGTCCTCGCCCCGCGACGCCCCGCGACGCGGGGCGGGGCGGGGCGGGGCGGGGCCCTGGCCGAACGGGGCGGCGGGACGGCGCGGCGGGCGGCGATGCCCCTGGCAGCCGGGGACGAACCGCCGGACATGCGTGCGCCGGGCGATGGGGGGCATACGGACTGCGGGATCCTTCGGAAAGGGACAGTGATGGAAATCTCCGGCATCTTCAGCGCGATCGTGATCGGCGTCGTCGTCGGTGTGCTCGGGCGGCTCGTGCTGCCCGGCCGCCAGCACATCGGCGTCTTGTGGACGATCGCCGTCGGTATCGTCGCCGCGCTGGTCGGCACGGCGGTCGCCGCGGCTTTCGGGGTCGCGGACACCAAGGGCGTCGACTGGATCGAATGGCTCATCCAGATCGCTCTCGCCGCAGGCGGCGTGGCCGCCCTGGACCGCGCCAAGGCACCGCGCTGAGCACTCCCCCGCGTGTGCACCAGCGGCGTCGAGCCGGGGCCGCCTGGGCGGGCGGGGCCGGGAGCGGAGCCGGTGTGCGCCGCCCGCCGGCTCCCGCCCCGGCTCCCGGCCGGTTCCCGCAGGTGGTCCTGGGCGACCGCTCACCCGCAGGGCGGCCGGTACGGGACGCCGGGCAGGTGGCGCCGCCAGGTGCCTCGGGTGAGGGAAGGGCGGCGGCCGTCGCAGGCCTGTGCGACGGCCCGCCCGAAGTCGGTCGGCAGCAGGCGGAGGGTTCCGTCGAACACGCCGGTCAGCAGGGTTCGGCCGTCCGGGGTGTAGCGGACCCCCATCACGGCCGTGGCGTAGGCGGTGAGCACGGCCTTGCTGCGGGGGGCGGACGGTGTGCCGACGTCCCAGATCGCCACTGACCGGTCGTCACTGGCCGTGGCGAGGGTACGGCCGTCCGGGCTGAAGGCGAGATGGCCGACGACGTCGCTGTGCCCGGTGATACCGGAGGTCCGCAGTGGGCGGTCCGGGTTGCTGACGTCCCACAGTCTCACCGCCTCCCGGCCGCCGCCCGCGGTCGCCAGGAGGCGGTCACGGGGGTGGAACTCCGCCCAGAAGACGCCCAGGTCGTGGGCGTTCCAGGTGCCGCGCGACGAAGGCCGGCCGGGGTCGCGGAGGTCCCACAACCGGACCGCCCCGTCCTGACCGGCCGTGGCCAGGAGCCGCCCGTCCGCGCTGAAGGCCACCGACCGGACCGTGTCCGTGTGGGCGTCGAGCGCCGCCCGGCGCCGCGGCCGGCGGGTGTCCTCGATGCCCCAGACGCTCACCGTGCCGTCCCGGTGGCCAGCGGCGAGCAGCCGGCCGTCAGGGCGGAAGGCAACGGAGTGGACAGCGCCGCCCGGGCCGGTCAGGACGGACAGCGCCGCGGGGTGCGCCGGCCTGGCCGCGTCCCACAGCCGCAGGGTCCGGTCGGCGCCCGCCGTGGCGAGGGTCCTGCGCCCGGGGCCCAGGGCCACGGCGTGCACCTCCTCCGCGTGCCCCGTCACGGTTCCCGCCCGCAGGGGGCGCCGGGGATCGCGGATGTCCCACAGACTGACGGTGTGGTCGCGGCTCCCCACGGCCAGCAAGGCGCCGTCGTCGCTCACATCGAGCGTGTAGGCCTCCGCGCGGTGCGCAGCCCACGTGGTCATGAGGGTACTGAGCAGGGCGTCGCGGGTGGTGCGCCGGGGTCTCAGCCGGTAGGAGGCGAGGGCGAGTTGGACGGCGAGTCCGGGGTCGGCCGCGTATGTCCGGGTCGCCGCCGCCGCCGCGTTCAGCGCGACGGCGTCGTTGCGCTGCCGGGTGATCTCGTGGTTCGCCCGTACCGAGAGCACCGTGGCCACCGTGGCGAGCACCGTCATCAGCGCCAGCGTGGCCAGGAGGACGCGCAGCCGCCGGGTGCGGCGTGCGGCGGACCGGATCTCGGCCGCTTCCGCGGCGAGGCTCGAACCGAGGAAGGCCTGCTCGCGGGCGCTGAGCCCCAGGTCGGACTCCGCCAGCCGGCGGGCCGTCCGCAGGCGCGCACCCCGGTAGAGGGCGCCGGGGTCCTCTCCTGCGGCCGCCCACACCTCGGCGGCCTCGGTGAGCCGCAGGTGCGCGCGGCGCTGGTCCCGGTCGGCCGAGAGCCACTCCCGCAGCCGGGGCCAGCCGCTGATCAGCGTCTCGTGTGTGATCTCCATCCGGTCCTCGTCGAGGCTGACCAGCCGGGCGGCGGCGGCCCGCTCCACGACGGCGAGGGTGGCGGCGTCCCCCTCGAGTTCCCTGTGGTCCATGCGGCGTTTGGTGTCCTCCGTGCCGACGCCGGGTGCGGTGAGCCGCAGCATGAGGCGGCGGGCGGCGGACTGCTGCTCGGCGTCCAGGGCCGTGTAGAACGCCTCCGCGCTCTTGACCAGCGCGCCCTCGATCCCGCCGACGGCTTCGAGACCGGCGAGGGTGAGCAGGTTGCCGCGCCGGCGGTGCCAGGTCTCCAGCAGGGCGTGCGACAGCAGCGGCAGCACTCCTGACCGGCCGTGTGCCTGCGCCGTGAGGGTGGCCAGCAGCGCGCCCTCCACGGTGAGCCCCGCCCGCTGGGCCGGTTGCACCACCGCGCGCCGCAGCTCGTCCAGGCTCATCGGCCCGAGCGGTACCTGTGCCTCGCGCATGGCCTCCACCAGCGCTGCGTTGCGGGTGCAGTGGGCATAGAAGTCGGCCCGCACGCCGAGCACCACCCGGCAGCCGCCAGGCAGGCCGGCGGCGGCGACCAGCGCCTCGATGAAACGGTCGCGTTCATGGTCGTCCTGACACAGTGTGAAGACCTCTTCGAACTGGTCGACGATCAGCACGGAAGGGCCGCCGGGACGGCCGGAGCGGGCGGAGGCCAGCCGCAGCGACCGGCCCAGGTCCTCCGGGTCCCGCCGCAGTTCCCGGTACAGCCCGCCCGGGGCGAGTGCCGCCAGTGCGCCCAGCCGCACCGCGCACTCCTCCAGTGGCCGGGGACCAGGGGTCAGCAGCACCGGTGCCGCAGACGGCCGCAGCGCCGGCGCCAACCCTGCCCGCAGCAGTGAGGACTTGCCCGATCCCGAGGCCCCGAGCAGCATGACGAACCGCTGCCGTGCCAGCCGTCCTACCAGGTCCGCCACCAGTTGCTCCCGGCCGAAGAACCACTGCGCGTCCTGCTCCCGGTAAGGGCGCAGGCCCGCGTACGGCGGGGGCGCCTGCGTGTCGTGTGCCGTACCGGGCCCCGGCCGCTGCCCGTCGAGCCGTCCTGCGGTGTCCCGCCAGCGGCGCTCCCACTCCCCCGGGTTGCCCCCGCAGGCGCTGACGTACGCCAGCGTCACCTCCAGTGTCGGCAGGCGCAGACCGGACGCCGCCGAGGAGAGGGTCGAGATCGAGTAGTGGGCCCGCTCCGCGAGCTTACGGTACGGCGGGCTGCCGGCCGATCTCCGCAGTTGCCGCAGACCGGCGGCGAACTCGAGGAGCGGACCGCCGCCCCCGCCGAGCGGGGTCTCCCTGCGTGGCACCGGCACTCCTCCGCCCGTCGTCGCCTCATTCCGCCGCCTGCACGGCGGGATTGATTTTTCAGGAGTTGTTTGTTCGGCGCCAGGGGGCCGAGCGCGAACAACGCAGGCCCGGTAGTCCTGGAGCGACCGACGGTGCGGAGCGTGGCCGCCAAGGGGGAACATCCGTGTACTACTTCTGCGAGCTGACCTCACATGCCCGGACGGCGTTCCCGTCGCGTCCCGGCTCCCCGCATCTGGTCGTCCGCACGGAACTCGCGGGCCGGTTCGTGTCCCGTGAGGTCGAGGCGGCTCTGCAGGCGGCCCGGTCGCTGCTGGTGCGGCGCGGTGGGTCACGCCCGTCCGCCGTGTCCCGGGCCCCCGTCGTCGTGGTCACCGACAGCGCGGCGGCCGCCGGGCGTTCGGGCTCCACGTCCGTGCTGGTGGCACCGGCGGCCATGACCGATGCCGAACTCGGCGAGCTGGGGCATGCCGAGGTGGCCGGCGTCGTCCTGCGCCCTGCCCTGCCCTGGGAACTGGTCACCGCGATCGTCAGCGTGGGCTCCGGGGGCCGCTGGGTCAGTCCCGCAGTGGGGGCCCGGCTGCTGCGCCGCCTGCCGACCGCCCCGCACCCGCTCCCCGCCTGTCTCACGGCACGTGAACGACAGGTTCTGGAACAGATCGCCCTCGGCTCGCCGAACGCCGAGATCGCCGAGGACCTGGCGATCAGCGTCCGCACGGTCAAGCACCATGTGACGAACCTGCTGATGAAGCTCGGGGCCCGGGACCGCGCGCATGCGGTGGCCATGGCCCGCCGCGGCGGTGCCCCGCGCGTCGGCGGCGGGTGAGGGCGGCGGTTCAGCACCGCAGCGCTGCCGCCGGCCGCACCCGGGACGGCACCGTCCGTGTCGCAGCCGGACGCGGCCGCAGAGCGTGCGAGGACCCGGCCGGGATCCCGGCGTTCGGGGCCAGGGCCGGCGACCCGGGCGACGGGCGGACCCGGGGTGGGCCGGGGACCGGACCGGGCCGGACCGGAGGCGGAACGGCCGCTGCGGCCGACAGGGCCGCGCCGCGCGGCCTTGCGGACCGGGCCGGGGTGCTCAGGACCCGGCCAGCTTCGTCGCCGCCTTCACCAGCTTCTCGACCCTGGGCCGCAGTGCGGCGATTTCGGACCCGTGTGCCGCGACGGCCTTCTTCATGATCCGCGCCCGCTGGGCGGCGGTCCTCTCCCCGAACCCGGTCTGCCGCGCGCACCGGGCGGATGCGACGGCCAGCCGTGACTCGTCGGCCGTCGGCACATAGCGCCGCTCGGGTACGGCCGGGAGTACCTCGACGGTTCCGGGAACCCTCTTGGGCTCCGCCGGCTCGGCGCCCTCGTGGCGGCCCATGGGGAGGCCGATCCCGAAGCTGTCGAGCGTCTGCGCACCGGGGGTCCGCTGGCGGAAGCCCTTGGCCTCGACGCAGGCGAGCAGGGGCCGCAGGGCAGCCGCGGCGACGGCGGCCTCTTCGGGGGTCTCCAGCAGTGCGTCGCGTTCGTCGGCGATGACGTTGTAGAGCCGGTAGCTCTGGTTCTGGATCTCGGAGAACTCCGTCCCCAACCTGCGGACGGCGGCGTGCCTGCATCGCTCGAACTGCTTGTCGAAGTCCCGGTCGTAGCTGAGGACACTGGCGGCTTCCGGCCGCCTGTGCTCCCCGAAGCCGAGCAGCATGGCCTGCTCGTCGGTACGGGTGGCGAAGAGCGGCTGCCGGACGTTCATATCGGTGAACGGCCGGGACCGGCGGGACAGTCCGGTCCGCTTGAGCTGCGGGTAGCCCCGCCGGTCCATGCAGTCGCCGGTGAGCCGGTTCCTGACGTATTCGATCAGATCGATGTCGCCGGCCCGGAAGATCTCGTCGGCGACCTCGTCCGCGCGGACGGCGGTCAGGTCGGGGGCCTCGGCGGCCCCCGCCGCGCAGGCCGTGAGGACCGCCGCGGCAGCCAGGCCGCACAGGGCCGTTCGGGTTCGTCGTTCTCGCATCGCTGCCTCCCTTGGGGGCAAAGGACGGGGGGACGGGGCCGGTCGCCGACGATGTGGACGGTCGGCGACCGGCCCGGCCCGGCTAGCAGAGTCGCTCGTGGCGGTCGTTGCGGTTGTTGATGTCGCCGAGGTGGTACCGGGCGTTGTCGTTCGGGAACTCCCGCCAGGTCCACAGCCCGCCGGAGTAGTTGCCCACCCGGATCCGGCACCGGGTGTCACGGTTGGTGACCTGCAGCGCGTTGTCCTGCACCGGCTTGCTGGAGACCCGGTAGCTGTACTGGTCGTAGTACATGAAGTTGTTGCCACCGTGGTTCGCGGTGTACCAGAACTGCTTCTGGTACGTGTCGCCTGCGCTGTACCAGAAGCAGATCTCGCCGTGGGCGCAACCGGGCTTGCCGTCCCCGTTGTCGGCGTGCGCCGCACCCGGCATGAGCGCCGGGGCCACGACCGCGAGGGCGGCCGCCGCGGCCACCAGGCGGAAGGTACGAACGTTCATGGTTCTCCTCCCTTCCGGGCCGGGCCGTCAGCAGACCCGCTCGTGGCGGTCGTTGGTGTTCCTGATCTCGCCGAGGCCGCGGCGCACGTGGTCGTTGGGGAAGTACCGCCACGTCCACAGTCCGGTGGCCGGACTGCGGTTGCCGACCCGCACATCACACTGGGTGTCCCTGTTGGTGATCTCGACCGCGTTGTCCTGCATCCGGATGCCGGTGGGCTGCCCGGCCCACCAGGTGTAGTCCCCATGGTTCGCCGTGTACCAGAACTGCTTGGTCCACAGCACGGCACCGCTGTAGCGCCAGAAGCAGATCTCTCCCGAGTTGCACGCGGTCCTGCCGTCCCCGTTGTCGGCGTGCGCCGCACCCGGAGTGGCCAGTGCGCCCACCACGGCCAGTGCGACCGCGGCCGCCGCGGCGTGCCGCCCTCTCTTCGAACCCACCGGTACCTCCCTGTTCGACTGCGCCCACGTCCGGACGCGACGCAGTCGACGATAGGAAGGCGGGCCGGCGGACACATCGGACCCGGGTACAGGGCACGGTTCCGCTCACCGGTGCGCCGGGCGCCGGGTCCGGGGCACGGTGCCCCGGACCCGGCGCATCGTCGTGGGTGCCGGGCCTTGCCGTGCCGTGCCGCGTTGTCACGGTCGTCGCGCCGGGCGCGGGAATATCCGTCACCCGGGCCCCGGTTCGCCCCACCTGCGCCCCGGCCGTCCGCCCGGCGCCGCGGGAAGTGGGGCCGGGCCGACTCGGGCGCCGCTCGGCCCGGCGGCGCCGGGGCCCCGGCGCCGCCGGGCCGGGTCGGGCGCCTGCCCCGGAAACATCCGCACCGACATATCGGAGGGCGCCTGCCCGCACGGAAACGTGTCACAACACCTGTATTCCTAGGAGCAGTTCAGTCCCCCACGCGCTCCCTCGCATGTCGCGCCCGCCGGTGATGCCGGGACCAGATGCCCCGAACTCCGGGCAAACGGCGTACCCTGCATCACACCATTCCCACCACCGGCAGCAGGCACAGCCTCGTCAGGAGAGCACGATGACATCGACGCCCACCGCAACGCACAGCATCGAATCGACAACTGCGCTGCTTCAGGCGGAGCTTCCTGAACTGGAGCAGCAGCAGGTCGCACTGCAGACGGAACTCGCCGCGGTCTCGGACCGGCTGGAGTCGGTGCGCGCGGCCCTGGCGGCGCTCAGCGCGCTGTCGGCGACCGTGGTCCCGGCGCCGCGCGCCGCCGAGCCCCCCGCCGGCGCCCCCGCGGCGCCGCAGGCTCCAGCGGAGCCCGTCGCGGACATCGACATGGAGGCGTTCCCCAGCGAATCCGCCGCCGAGGTTCCCACGCCGGATGAGAGGACCGCTGAGGCCGCCGTGGAGAACGCCGCGGAGAACGCGGTGGAGACCCCGGATGAGACCGCCGGGACCAGGTCCGTGACCGGCTCCGGCACCTCCCGTACGTCCCGCAGGACCGCTACCGCCCCGAAGTCCAAGGCGAAGAAGCCCGCCGCCGCCTCCAGGCGTCGCCCGGCGGGGAAGGCGCCCACCGCACCGGGCAGGTCCGTGAAGTCGAAGGCCAGGACGCAGTCCGCGGACTCGGCGAGGAAGACGGCGGACGAGGTGGCGGCGGCCGGGGCGGCCCCGGAGTCCGGGGGGCTGACGGAGCAGGTGATCGCCGTGCTGTCCCGCCAACTCGGCACCGCCCTGCGGGCCCGCGACGTGGCCCAGGCCCTCGGGCGTGACGACAGCGCGGGGAACATCAACACCGTGCGCAGCACCCTCGACCGGCTGGTCGCCACCTCCCGTGCGCGCCGCGCGGGCCGCGGCCTCTACCAGGCCCCGACCGGCTGAACCGTGCACCCCGGCGGCGCGGCGAAACGCCTCGCGGCGCCACCGCCCGGACGGCCGCACCCGTCGGCAGGGGTCCCGGCAGGCAGGTCCCTGCCGGGGCCTGCCTGCCGGGACTCGCCGGGGCCTCCCGGGGACCGGCTGAGCACCTCTGCGGAGCGTGGCACGGACGGCCGGGGCGGTGCGTACCGGGTCGGGTGACGGGCGCGAAGCGACTCGCCCGAGGGCCCCGCGCCTGCGGGCCGTCGGCGGCGCCCTCAGCCGTAGCGGCGCAGTTCGTGGAAGAAGTCGTCGATGATGTGCAGCCGGCCGGCGCGGACCGTCTCGTCGTACACGTACTTGCCGACGGCCAGGTCGAGGACCCCGAGGCCGAAGGGCGAGAACACCACCGGCCGGTCACCGGGTACCCGTGCCCGACCGGACATGACGTCGGCGAGGGTGCCGGTGAGGAACTCCCGGTTGCCGGTCTGCTGTTCGGCCAGATGCGGGGAGGTGTCGGCCTTGAGGCAGTGCTCGACGTCGTCGACGACGTTGGCCGAGGCGAGGATGATCTCGGGGGCGAGGTCGCGCAGGGAGACGTGCAGCACCAGCGGGTTGTGCCCGAGCCAGGACGGGTCGGTGACGTGCGGTTTCGCGGCGATGGTGGCGAAGACCACCATGTCGCTCGAGCGGATGAGGTCCTCGGGGCCGTCGTGGACGGCGACCCGGCCCGGGGTGCCCGCCTGCTTCAGATAGCCGGCGAATCCGGCCGCGCTCTCCGGCGCGGTGTCGTGCACCCCGATCTCGTCGAAGGACCAGCCGGTGCCGGCGAGGAAGGTGTGGATGTAGCGGGCGATCAGCCCGGTGCCGAAGAACCCGACCCGTGACGGGCGTTCGGGCCGTTCTCGGCCGAGCCGGTCGGCTGCGAGGGCCGCCATCGCGGCGGTTCTCGTGGCGCTGATGATGGAACTCTCCAGGCAGGCGAACGGGTAGCCGGTGTCGTGGTCGTTGAGGATCAGCACCGCCGAGGCCCGGGGGATGCCCGCGGCGACGTTGTCGGGGAAACTGGAGATCCACTTGAGGCCGTCCACGCGGACCTGCCCGCCGACGGAGGCCGGCAGGGCGATGATCCGGGAGTTGGGGCGGTCGGGGAACCTGAGGAAGTACGAGGGCGGATTCACGGAGTCACCCGTGGCGTGCAGCCGGTAGGTGGCTTCGACCAGGTCGGTGATCTGCTTCTCTCGATGCTGCAGGGCGCTTTGCACCTGGGCGCCGGAGATCACGGCGAACGGTGGCACTGCGGTCGGCTGGGACATTGGGAGACTCCCGGGTACGGAGCGGATGGCGGATGGCGGATGCGAAGTCGCCGGGGGGAGGCGGGGCCGGACCGGCCGGGCCGAGGGGGGCTGGCGCAGGCCGCGGCGGTCGTCATCCGGCCGGTCCGCCCACCGGCCGGGGCCGGCGCGCCGTTGCGGGTGGGCCGGCCCGACGAGGATCCCGCGGGGGACCGTCGCACGGTTCGCGGCAGTGGGCGGTGCGGATGCCGCCGACGAGCCTCAGGTCGCCGGGCTGCCAGGGTTCGCGGACCGCGTGGGCCTCAGAGACCCCGCACACCCCGCAGGCCCCGCAGAGGGTCTGGCGGAGTCCCGGCCCGTGTCCGTTCGTATCTCCATCGTGTCCCTCCTCGGTTCCTCAGGTCGTGTGGGGCGGCGTCACAGCGCCGTCCGTCGGCGGGCGTATGTGTCATCCGGCGCCACGGTGTGAGGGAGGCACCGGGTACGCCCGTGTGCGGGAGCCCTGTGGTCATCTTCCCTGACCGCGCCGCCGCGCCACCGTGCGTTAGGGGGAACTTCGGCGGCGACCGGCACAGGATCACGGTGTGTCACGCAGACCGGGGCTGCGCCGATCCGCTCCGACCGGGAACCGGACCGGTACCCGCTGCGGGAACCCCGGTGGGCCGAGGCCGTACCCGCGTCCCGGTGGCGGAGCCGCTCATACGCGTGTCGCACACCGCCCGTCTGCGCGGCCGCACGGCTCTTCTCCCCGGAACCGGCTGTTCGAGGGTCGCCCTTGGGGACCACCGCGGCGGCGGATGGGGACCCTCCCTTCGGCAGGCACCGAACAATCGCCCGCAGACAGGATCGGACACGCCGGGCCCCGCCAGCGGGATACACAAGTCGATACGGCGGTCGGTTTCCGCCGCTGGTGGAGGCCCTGGGCACCGAGGTCCGCACGCGTCGTCACCGCAGCACCACCGGAGCCGGCGCGGGCGGATCCCCCCAGGGAGCGCATCGACGGTGTGCGGAGGCCGTGGGCGCCGGACGGCCGCCGCGTAGGGCTGAACCAGTACCTGAACCCGCACGACGGCACGGCCCGTGCCGAGGGACGGCATCGAACTCCGCGCGGCGGTTCCCGGCCTGGGCGTCCGCTGCGCCGGCGCCGGCACCACCGGCGCGCCGACGGGATGCGCGCGCCGCCTGCGCCCGTGCACCGCCCGCTGCCCATGGCGGCCGTGCACAGCTTCGGCTCGCTCACCTTCGGCGCCACCCCGGGCCGGATCACTGGCGACGGCCGGATGCGGTGGCCACCGCCCGCCGGGGTGGGTGGAAGCGCTCTACCGGAGCAACCGGGGCGACGGCCGCGCGGGAGGCGGTCGCTCGCCCGTCGGAGCGCCTGTCCCCGCCCCCTCCCCCGCGCTCGGCCCCCACCGGGCGTCCGCGGAACAGCCCGGCACGGCGCCCCGGGGAACCGCACCGCCGGACGAGGCTCCGCGGCGCGGTGAGGCGGCAGGTACCGCGGGTCACCAGTTCCGCAGGCGCTCCCGCAGTTCCTCCGCGCCGGTCACGAACCACGTCTGGCGACCCCGGTTGCACTCCCGGACGAAGTCGCCGAGCGCGGAGGAGCCGTCCGCACGGGTGGAGATGTCGCCGGATACCGCCAGGCCCAGCCGGTAGTTGACGAACTTCTGCACGATCTCCCCGGCGACGCGCGTGCGGAGTCTGAAGAACGACTCGTCGAAGCGCTCCACGGGGACGACGACCCAGCGGGCACCCTGGTACAGGGCGTCACCGATGAGGTCAAGGGCATCGGCTTCGCCGCCGACGGGCGTGCCTTCCGCGCCGCAGAACAGCACGGGGACGCCGTGGATCTCCTCCAGGGTGGTCATGAGACCCCAACGTAGCCCCCGCGCGGGAGGGTGTCGACGGCGATACCCGGGTGTGGCGGCAGCCCGGCCGGCCGCGGTGCGGCACCGCGGTCGGCCGGGCTGCCCGGTACCGCCGGCCGGGGGCGGCTACGGAGCCATCTCGTACGTCCCGGACAGCGCCGCTACCCGCTCCCAGACCCGTGCCGAGCGGGCCTCGTCGACGGCGGGCCGGCGCACGGCGTCGAGCGCCCAGCGCTGCTGCCGCTCGGTGGCGGAGTCCTTGCCGTGCAGTTCGACGGCGTAACCGGAGAAGTCGCGGACCAGGACGGCGAAGAGCTCGTCCAGCACGTCCTGGTCGAGTCCGGTGGTCCGGGCCTGCTCGAGGATCAGCTGGCCGTACACCACCAGCGCGAAAAGCTGGCCTACGGCGAGGAGGAGGTCCAGGTCGCGGCTCTGCTCCTCGTCGGGGGCGGCCGTGTCGGCGAACGCGCACAGCGCGTCGGCCTGTTCGCGCAGGCGGGCGACGTTCGGCACCGCGGCGTAGGTATCGAAGGCGGCCCGCCAGTCATGGAAGCGGATGGAGCCGAGGCCACGGGCCGGACCCTGCCGGAAGAGGAACTCGTCGTCGGCCGCGTCGAGCCGAGCGGGCACCTCGGGGTAGTCCGCCGGGTCGAGCAGGTGGTTGCGCATGAACTTCAGGATCAGCGCGAGGTTGACGTGGACCGTCCCCTCGAGCTTGGGCAGGCCCCGGATCTCGGCCGCGGCCTGGGCGAAGTAGTTGTCCTTCTCGAAGCCCTTGGCCGCGATGACGTCCCACATCAGGTCGATGACCCTCTCGCCCTCGGTGGTGACCTTCATCTTGGTCATCGGGTTGAAGAGCAGATAGCGGCGGTCGTCCGGGCCTGCGGAGCGGAAGTAGTCGACGGCGCGGTCGCTGAACAGCTTCATGCCGGCGAGGCGTACGTAGGCGTCGGTCAGTTCGCGCCGCACGTGCGGGAACGCGGTGACGGGGCGGCCGTACAGGATGCGGTTGTGGGCGTGGGTGACGGCCTCGTACATCGCGTGCTCGCAGATACCGATCGAGGCGGTGCAGAGGTTGAACTTGCCCACGTTGACGGTGTTGAGGGCGGCGTCGAAGGCGGCACGGCCGGTGTGGAGGACGTCCTCCGGCGCCACCGGATAGTCCTCGAGCCTGAACTCGCTGACATACTTGGAGGAGTCGACGACGTTCTTCACCAGGTGGTAGGCGGGATGACGGCTGTCGGCGGCGAAGAAGACATAGCCGTCCGGGCCCTCGACATCGGTGCGGCGGCCGAAGACGGAGACGAGCCCGGCGGCGTTGCCGTTCCCGATGTAGTACTTGGACCCGGAAGCCCGGAAACCGCCGTCGCCGTCGGGGTCCAGCAGCATGTCGGTGGAGTAGATGTCGGCACCGTGGGTCTTCTCGGAGAGCCCGAACGCGAACACCCGGCCCTGGGCGAGAAGTTCCGCCGCACGGGCGCGGGCGGCGGCGTTGCCGCTCTGCCACACCGGCCCGAGGCCGAGGACGGTGACCTGCCAGGCATACCAGTAGTCGAGGCCGTAGAACCCGAAGATCTCGTTGAGGGCGGCGATGCGGGCGGTGTCCCAGCGCTGGTCGGACCGGGCGGCGTCGGCCGCCGGAGTCAGGAAGGTCGCGAACAGGCCCTCCTTGGCGGAGAACGCGAGGAAATCCTCCAGCCAGACGCGGGAGCGGTAGTCCTCGATCAGCCTGCGCTTGCCGCGGGCCTCGAACCAGTCGACCGTGGCGCGCAGCAGCCTGCGGGTCTCGGGGTCGAAGTGCGCGGGGTCGTAGGTGCGGGGGTTGAACAGGAGTTCGTCGGCCATCGGATACGCCTTCCGGAGATCGGGGGTCGGAGCTCGCGGGTCGGAGGTCGGAGGTCGGACGGGTGAGCGCGGGTGGCGCGGCTCGCCGCGAACCGTCACCACCGCACGGTGCGTGCGTTCGCCGCGGGGTGGGCGGGGCACAGGGGCGGACCCGATGCACGTGCCCGCTTCAGGCGCCCGGAGGTGCGGCGCCGAGCCGGTGGAGGGTGGCGAGGACGTCGTCGAGCCAGGCGATGGTCATCCGCTCGTAGGCGACGCCTCCGCGGAGCACGACATGCTGGAGCTCCTGGCGGATGCCGGGCGGCTGAGGCGCCCCGGGCCCGGTGAAGTCCCGCTGCTCCCCCGACAGGTAGTGCGCCAGCCGAGCCCTGTGAGCCTCGCGGTGCCGCTCGACCTCGGAGATCAGCGCCGCCGGGTCGTCGAAGGCGGCACCGCGGATCTTCACGGCGAGTTCATGGCGGATGCTCTCCGGCTCGACCGGTTCATGCAGCCACTGCGAGAGGGCGGCACGGCCCGGGGCGGCGACCTCGTACTCCTTCTTGTCCGGCCGGCCCTGCTGGGCCACTTCGCGGACCCGCAGCAGGCCGTCGCCCTCCATACGCTTCAGGACGCGGTAGATCTGCTGATGGGTGGCGGTCCAGAAGTACCCGATGGACCGCTCGAACCGGCGCGCCAGCTCATAGCCGGAGCCCGGTTGCTCCAGCAGGGAGACGAGGATCGCGTGTTCGAGAGCCATGCACCCGATCCTTGTGTGCAACTCGTTGCATAGGCAAGTGGAGGGGCGCGGATGAGACGCGACTCACCCGGGCGGGCCGCTGCGCCGCCGCTAACGGGGCCGAGGGCGCATCCGCCCGGGGCGGACGGCTGCCGCGGCACGGTGAGCCGCTCCCGTGCCGCGCGGATACGGCCCGGGAGCCCACTCCGCCGGGCGGGTGCGCACCGTCTCGGCGACGGGAACCAGACCGGCGCCGAACGGGTGCCCGCGGCGGCTGCGCCGGTGCGCCCGGGCGCGCCCCTTCCGGGGCGCGGGCACACGGCGGGGCCTCTTCGTCCCGCGCTGTGTTGCGTTGCGCTGCCTTGTGCTGCGTTGTGCTGCGCTGCGCTGTTCCGCTAGAAGGTCAGGTTCCAGGCGTCGATACGGCCGGTGTCCTGCGCCGCGGAGTCCCGTACGCGCAGCTTCCAGGTGCCGGCGGCCACTTCCGACGAGGCGTTCACCGTGTACGTCTTCACGACGTCGTCTGCGCTGTCGCCGTCCGGGAAGTCCTCCAGCAGGTACACCGTCCCGTCCGGAGCGACGAGGGAGAGCACCAGGTCACCCCGGTACGTGTGCGTGATGTCCACACCCACGACAAGCGCGGCGGGGGCGTTGCCGGTGATACCGGTGACCGTGATGGGCGACTCGACGGTGGCGTTGTCGCGGACGGCCACATCCGCGGTGTTCTCGAAGTAGCGGCCCGCGGGCGGTGCGGCGCCGACCGCCTTCAGTGCGTCGACCTGCCCCTCGCCGAAGAACGCGTTGTCAGCGGTCGTACCCGTGCAGCGGCCGTCGGACGGGCAGGCGGTGTCGTTGGCCTGCGCGGCGAGGCGGGCACGCAGCTCGGCCGGAGTCGCGGCCGGGTCGGTGCTCACCATCAGGGCGGCGACACCCGCCACGTGCGGGGAGGCCATCGACGTGCCGCTCTTGCTGCCGTAGGTGCCGCCCGGGACCGTCGAGTACACCCCGTGCACGCCGTCACCGCCCGGCGCGGCGATGTCGATGACGTCACGGCCGAAGTTGGAGTACGACGCCTTGGCGTTGCCGTTCCCCGTCGCGGCGACCGTGACGACCCCCGGGAGCTCCGTCGGGATGTCGATGCAGGCGTTGGTGATGGTGCGGGTCACCGGCGTCGAGTCGTTGGGGCTGGACCTGTCGATCCGCTTGTTCGCCAGGTCGTAGTTGGAGTTGCCGGCGGCGGCGACCTGGAGCGATCCCTTGCCCTCCGCGTACTGCTGGGCGCGCTTCACGCCCTCGATGATCGCGGCCTGGTCGGTGTCGTCCGGGCAGTTGAACATCCACGGATCGGTGTAGTAGCTGTTGTTGGTGACCCTGAAGCCGTGGTCGCCGGCCCATACGAAGCCGCAGATGGTGTTCTCTGCGAAGAACATGCCGGTGCCCGGTTCGGCGATACGGACGGACGAGATCCGCACCCCGGGGGCGACACCGACGACGCCCCTGCCGTTCCTGGCGGCGGCGATGGTACCCGCCACATGGGTGCCGTGGTCGCCGATGTCGCGCCAGGCACCGGCTCGGGTGTCGGGCCGGCCATAGGCGCAGGAGACCGAGTCCGCCGCGTTGAAGTTGGGCGCGATGTCCTGGTGGAGGTCGTCGACACCGGTATCGAGGACACCGACCTTGACCGCGGCGGAACCGGTGCTGACCTCCCACGCCTTGTCCGCCCTGATCTGGGTCATGTCCCAGCGGTTGGCCTCGGCGATGGTGGTCGGCACCTGGGACGGCGCAGCGGGCAGCGCGGGGTTGTACGCGTCGGCGGGAACGTCCGACGTACGGGTCGCTCCGACCTGCTGCACGCCCGGCACGCCGCGCATGGTGCCGGCGAAGGACGAGGACGCGGAGTGGGCCACGATCACACCGATGGCATCGTAGTCCGCGAAGACCGTACCGCCGTTGGCTGTGACGGCAGCACGCACGGCAGATGTGCCACCGGGCGCGGTGATCACCAGATAGGCGCGGGTCCCGGCGGCACGGACGGCCTGCGGGGCGGCGGGAGCCGCCGACACGACCGGTGCGCTCGCGGCCTGGGGCGCGGCCTGTGCGGCGCTCGTGGGAAGCGCCGCCACCAGGGCGGCGCCTATCGCGGCACACGCGACGAACGGACGTCTCAGTCGGCTGGATATGAGGGGGGTGGGCAAGGCATCCTCCGAAAGCCCGGTCACACCGAGGCGCGCGCGGGCGTGCGATGAGCGGAATGGACGCAAGATCTCAGACCGCGGCGCCGCGGGGGAAGGTGTCTTTCGCGCCCAACTTCTGCCGGGGCAAAAGTGGTTGGCGAGTATTCCGCCCGTTATGGAGGCCCGTCGGACGGCTTGTCTCATCGGCGGCCGGCATGTACTGCCCGGCGGTCTCGTGGCGCGGGAGCCGCCCCCGCGGAGGATGCGCTCGACGCGTTGGACGCAGTGTGGAGCGCCGACCGGATCACCCCGGACCCGGCGCGGAGCGCGCCCGATCCTCCGTAGCCCGGAGGCCGGGGGCTCCATCGCGATCCGGTGCGGGCCGCAGCGGGCGGCGACGGCCGACCACTCGCACCGGCCGCCGAGGCGGGGCAGCGGGTCCCGGTGCCGTCCCGGCCGGGACGAGTGGTGCGAGGCGAGCGGTACGGCATGCGGGGTGCGGTAATGCGGAGTGCGCCAATGCGGGGTACGGGGCGAGCGGTACGGAACCGGCCCGCCGCTGCGACGTCCTCGCTGCCGAGTCGCTCCGCCCCGCGCGGGCCGGCTGACCTGCGCCGCCCCACCGGTCCGTGCGGCACGACCGACCCGGTGCGGACCTCCGGCGCGGGACCCCTCGACCGGCGCGGGCCGTCAGACGGCGGGAACCGGCCGCGGGCCGGGGACGGCGATCCAGTGGAGGACGGTCTCCACCGTCCGGTCGTCGAGCGCGCTGAGGACGTCGATCGCGTCCAGATCGCCGGGGAGCGGAGCGACGCCGTTGGCGGTCAGGGCCGAGTGCAGGTCCAGTCGCCGGCGGTCGTGCGCTGCGATCGGGAGGGACAGCCGCTGCTCCGCGACGGGTGGCCGGAGGCCGCCCTCGACATCCGCCGCCGCCGGGTTCGGCCCGGCCGCGGAGTGCACCCCGTCGATGTCCAGCGCTCCGAGAGCCCGGTAGGGCCCGGCAACCGCGTCCGGCACCACCGACGACGGCGAAGGAAGGGGCTCAGCGGTCATGAAAGCCTCCAGGGTTGCGTCACTGACACCACGCAGGGCGCTCCCCGGTGGCCGGATGGTTCCTCTCCGTCGCGCACATCACCCGTACGCCCCCAAAAACCACGTCATCACACCATCTCCCCACCGAGGGCCGCAAACGGCCGGGCGCCCGCCCCCTCCCCCTCGCCCCTCCCCTACGGACAGTGCGCCCCGCCGTACGGGCAGTCCGTTCCGGCGAGTCACAGAGCTGCCGGCCCCCGAACTCCCGGCCGGCGCGCCGGCCGCTGTCCACGGGACCTGCCGCGACAGCCCAGGAGGGTGGAGGGCAGGGAGGGCGGCGGAGCGCCGGCTCCGGGGCCGTGACACGACCGGGGCGCCGAACAGGATCACCGAAACCCTGACAAGGGTGGATGAACCAGGCGTAGGCTGGTCGGAACGCCGCAGCGCAGTGCACAGGGACGACGGAGGCGGCGCATGACCGACCCACGTGGCTTCCTCAGCATCCCCCGGCGGCCCGTCCCGCCGCGCCCGGTCGAGGAGCGCCTGGGCGACTGGCGGGAGGTCCACGCGGGGCAGGCGCTGCTCCCGCTCGTGTCCGAGCAGGCCAAACGCTGCATGGACTGCGGCATCCCGTTCTGCCACAGCGGCTGCCCACTGGGCAATCTCATCCCCGAGTGGAACGCGTACGCCTCGCGCGGAGACTGGCGTGCCGCGGCGGAACGGCTGCATGCGACCAACAATTTCCCCGAGTTCACCGGGAGGCTCTGTCCGGCACCCTGCGAGGACGCGTGCGTCCTGGCGATCAACACCGATCCGGTGACGATCAAGAACGTCGAACAGGCGATCGCCGACGAGGCGTGGGCGCGGGGATACACACCGCCGCAGCCACCACAGCGACTGAGCGGCAAGACCGTCGCCGTCATCGGGTCCGGTCCGGCGGGACTGGCGGCGGCGCAGCAGCTGACCCGCACCGGTCACACCGTGGTGGTCTACGAGCGCGAGGACCGGCCGGGCGGGCTCCTCCGCTACGGCATACCCGAGTTCAAGATGGAGAAGCACCATCTCGACCGCCGCATCGAGCAGATGCGGGAGGAGGGCACCAAATTCCGGACCGGTGCGGACGTCGGCGGCGAGCTGGACGCCGCCGAACTCCGGAGGCGCCATGACGCGCTGATCGTGGCCGTGGGCGCGACCGAGCGGCGCGAGCTGCCGGTGCCGGGCCGCGAGTTGGACGGGGTCCACCAGGCCATGGACTATCTGACCTGTGCGAACCGGGTCCGGGAGGGCGACTACGCCGCTCCCCCGGTGAGCGCCGAGGGCAGGCACACCGTGATCGTCGGTGGTGGCGACACCGCCTCCGACTGCCTCGGCACCGTTCTGCGCCAGGGCGCGCGCTCCGCGGTGCAGCTGGACATCAATCCGGAACCCGGGGGGACGAGGCCGGACATCCAGCCGTGGCCCGTGACCCATCCGAAGGTCTACCGGATCTCCCATGCCCATGCGGAAGCACGAGGCCGCGAGGGAGTCGATCCCAGGCTGTTCTCGACGGCGACCCTGCACTTCGAAGGCGATGACGCGGGGCGGGTACGGGCCCTATGCCTGACGGCGGTGGAACCGGCGGCGAGGAGCCCGCTACCGGGAACGGAGCGGGCGCTCCCGGCGGACCTCGTCCTGATCGCCCTCGGCTTCTCCGGCCCCGAGCAGGGCTCGGGGCTGATGACGCAGCTGGGGCTGACCGTCGACGACCGCGGGAACTTCGCCCGGGACGGCACGTTCGCCGCGCTGCCGTCCCGGCCGGACGGCCAGGACGCCTCCGCCGAGCAGGACGCCTCCGCCGAGCAGGACGCCTCCGCCGAGCAGGACGCCTGCGCCGGGCGGGACACCCCGCCGGGCGAGGAGCACGGCCCGGTGGTCTTGCCGGAGCGCACGACCGGGCGGACCCCGGCGGACGGGGTGTTCATCGCGGGCGACGCGGGGCGCGGGCAGTCCCTGGTGGTATGGGCCATCGCAGAGGGACGCGCGGCCGCCGCGGCGGCAGATCGCTATCTCTGCGGGTCCACCGTGCTGCCGTCGCCGATCGCACCGCGGGACCGGCCCCTGGCTTCCTGACACTGCTGCCGGGCGGGCGCGGCCGCAGCAGGCCGACCCGGCAGCACCGCCGATCACGGATCATGACCCGCGGGACGTCGACGCCTCGGCGTGCCAGGGCGAGCGCGACCCGGACCCACCTGGCCCGCCCCGCAGCAGGGCGAGAAGTCGCGGGCCGGCCGACTCCCGCAGTGAGGACTTCCGGCAGCAGGGCCGGCCGGCGGTCCGGCGGCGAAGGCGCCCGCACCCCTTGGAGAACCCATAAGCCTGACTTATGAGGTCATACATTAGGGCCCCCTTACCTGAGCAGGTCATCCGGGTGAGAGAGTATCCGTCATACCGCCGTCGCCGTTCGAAGGGAAATCCGTCATGCCTCGCCCCCTGCGGGTAGCTGTCGTAGGAGCCGGACCCGCGGGGATCTACGCCGCCGATGCCCTGCTGAAGTCCGAGGCCGCCGCCGACCCGGGCGTGTCCATCGACTTCTTCGAGCGGCTGCCCGCCCCCTTCGGCCTGATCCGGTACGGCGTGGCGCCCGACCACCCGCGGATCAAGGGGATCATCACCGCGCTGCACCAGGTGCTCGACAAGCCGCAGATCCGGGTGTTCGGCAACGTCGACTACCCCGGTGACATCGGCCTCGACGACCTCCGCGCCTTCTACGACGCGGTCGTCTTCTCCACGGGAGCCAACGCCGACCGGGCGCTCGGCATACCCGGTATCGACCTCGACGGCTCGTACGGCGCGGCGGACTTCGTGTCCTGGTACGACGGCCACCCGGACGTGGCCCGCACCTGGCCGCTGGAGGCGGAGAAGGTGGCGGTGCTCGGCGTCGGCAACGTCGCTCTCGACGTGGCGCGCATCCTCGCCAAGACCGCCGACGAGCTGCTGCCGACGGAGATCCCGCCGAACGTGTACGGCGGTCTGGCCGCGAACAAGGCCCGCGAGATCCACGTGTTCGGGCGTCGCGGCCCCGCGCAGGCGAAGTTCAGCCCCATGGAACTGCGCGAGCTGGACCACTCCCCCAGCATCGAGGTCATCGTCAACCCCGAGGACATCGACTACGACGAGGGATCCATCGCCACGCGCCGCGCCAGCAAGCAGGCGGACATGGTCGCCAAGACCCTGGAGAACTGGGCGATCCGCGACACCGGCGACCGGCCGCACAAGCTGTTCCTGCACTTCTTCGAGTCCCCGGTTGAAGTCCTGGGCCAAGGCGGCAGGGTGTCGGGGCTGCGCACCGAGCGGACGGCCCTGGACGGCAGCGGGAACGTCACCGGTACGGGAGAGTTCCGCGACTGGGACGTGCAAGCGGTGTACCGCGCGGTCGGCTACCTCTCCGAGGAGATCCCCAAGCTGCCCTTCGACCTCGGCAGCGGCACGGTGCCGCACGAGGCAGGCCGCGTCGTCGAGGCCGGACGGCATCTGCCGTCGGCATACGTCACCGGATGGATCAAGCGCGGCCCCGTCGGCCTCATCGGCCACACCAAGGGCGACGCCAACGAGACGGTCGCGAGTCTGCTCGACGACCACGCCAACGACCGCCTGCACACACCGCCCGCGCCGGAACCGGAGGCTGTCCTCGCCTTCCTCCGGGAACGGAACGTCCGCTACACCACCTGGGACGGCTGGTACCGGCTGGACGCGGCAGAACGCGCGCTGGGCGAACCCGAGGGCCGCGCACGCGTGAAGATCGTGGACCGGGAGGGGATGCTCCACGCGAGCGGTGCCTGACACTTGATCGCGCACCCGTCGCGGGCGGCCTTGACGGATACTCCGCGCCAGTGACGCCTGACCAGGTCCGGGGCCTGTGCCGGGTCGGCCCGGCGGCCGGGGAGCCGCCGGGCCGCACCGCCGCCCGGTTGCCTGCGCCGTGCCCGGGGCACCCCGGGCCGGGCGACCGGCCTGCTGACCCGCCGCGCGGTCCCACCGGGAAGCGGCCCGGCATCGGACCATATGGCGATCCCGGCTGCCGGGAGGTCGCGCGGTGGCGTTTCCCACCGGCCCCGGCGTGGCACCGCGCACGGAACCGCGCACGGGCAGCCTCCTCGGCGCGACTTCAATATCGCGTTCGCCCGGCGCAGTTCCTTCACCTCCCGCTCCAGCTCGGCGATGCGAGCGGCGTCCTGGCTGGTGGTACCGGGACAGGAGCCACCGTCGGTCTCGGCCTGCTTGACCCAGGTCCCCAGGCCACAGCACCCACACATACGGCAGGAGGGCCCTCATTCTGTCGTCCACAGGCCCGCCTATCGGGCGGTGGGTCCAGGCTCAGGAGCAGCAGAGAATGATGTTATGGCTGGTCGGGCACACAGCGGGCCATTGACATATGCCAGGTGCACCACCGTATCGAGTGTTGCCAAATCCCTTACACACCCCCGTTACCTGTGCAACAGTCGTAACCGGTCTTTTGCCGAGACCTGGCCATGCCGCGCCTGCATCGGAGTACGACATGCCGTCCCATCTGTTCGCGGACCGTCCCGCCCCGCAGCCTCCACGGCGTGAATCGGTGGACGAACTCATCTCGCAGACCCGGCGGCTGCGCGGAGACGTGGACGCGGTCCGGCGGGACGCAGCGGTGGATGAGGACGATCCTCAGGGACGCTGGCAGCGGGCCCTGTGCGACCTGGCGGTGCACCAGCTCGACGATCTCTGGGGTCACTTGGGACAGCTCAAGGAAGGGCTTCCCGCCCTGCCGGAGCCCCAGGACCCGCCCGGCAGGGACGAGCAGCTCCGGTACGGGGAACCGCCGCGGCGCCGGGACTCACTGCTCAGCCGGGTGGGCAGTGCCGAGTGGAACCTGCTGACGGACGAGGTGAGTTGGTCCGAGGAGCTGCACCGGATCTTCGGACGCCCCGCCGCCGGCGACCCGATGACGCTGGACGAGCTGCCGTCCGTGGTGTTCGCCGAGGACCAGGGCTTACTCACCGGGATGGTGACGGACTGCCTGGTCGACGGAAAGCCGATCGACGGGGAGTTCCGCATCGTCCGCGCTGACGGACGCGTCCGTACGCTCCATATGATGGGGGAGCCGGTCCTCGACGCCGACGGCTGCACGGCCTCGATGTGGGCGGTCCTCCGCGACGTCAGCGAACTGCGGAGATCCCAGAGGGCGGTGCGCGAATCGCAGGACACGCTCAGCCGACGGCAGCACATCGACCGGACCGAGCGCCGTGTGGCGACGGAGGTGCACGAAGCGGTCCTCCCGCCCTGGCGCGGAGTGCGCGCACTCCCCGGGAGCGGTCCGGCGGCACTGGAACTGGCGGGTCACCACCTGGCGTCTCCACGGGAGGCATTCACCGGCAGCCAGTGGCTCGACGCCCAAGAACTTCCCGAGGCGCGGGCACTGTTGAGCGTGGGGGATCTGACCGGGCAGGGGATCGCCGCGACCTCCACCCTGGCGATGCTGATGGGTGCCCTGCGGGCGCTCGCCGCGGCGGGCATCCGTCCCGGACCGCTGATGGGCCGGCTCAACGCGCTGCTGGACTCCTCCGCGCAGCCCACGCTCGCGAGCACCGTCTGCTGCCAGTACGACCCTGCGAGCCGGATGCTCACCTGGGCACAGGCGGGACACCCTGCCCCGCTGCTGTTCCGCGGCGGCACGGGGCGCGCGCTGCCCCAGCAGGACGGCGCCCTGCTGGGAGCGAGGACCGCAGGGGTGTACGGGCAGGCCGAGATCGTCCTGCTGCCCGGCGATGTGCTGGTTCTCCACACGGACGGGCTGACCAGGGGGACGGGATCCACCGATGACAGCCCTGGACACGAGCGTCTGCTCTCCCTCGCCCCCGGCCTCACCGTCGCCCGGAGCGCACAGGACTGCGTGCGGCTGATCATCAAGGAGCTCGACGCGGCCGAACGTCAGCACGACGCCTCGGTGATGGTGGCCAGGGTCGCCCGATAGACGTGAGGAAACCGCTCGACGGGCCGACTCACCCGTCAGAGTGGGGGCGGTGTGGGTGTCTTCGTTGTTTGGGCTTCTTCGGGCGGCACGCTCCCTCCACCGCGACCCGCAGCGGCGGTCGCGCAGGAATACCCAGTCGCTCGGGCACGGCCTCTCTCGCCGACTTCAGCCGTCAATCGCCATCCGCCGGCAGTCAGCAGTCAGCAGTCAGCAGTCAGCAGAAGCGTGCCCGTTCCCCGGCACGGCTCAGACCCTGACGCTCCGCGCCGTCCTGGAGGGGCTGTTGGGCAGCGCAAGCTCGATTTCCTCACGCAGGTTCTCGATCTTCGCATAGCCCGAGAACTGACCGGTGAGGCGGTACATCTCCCGTAGCCGGTCCCAGGTACGGTGCGACGAGGTCTCGCCCATCGACACCAGCGCCAGCCGGGCGTATCTGTCCGCCTGTTCCGGGTCGTCGGCGATGAAGCACGCCGACGCCATGGAGATGTAGTCGAAGATCTTCGACCGCTGGCGACCGCTCTCCCTGATTTCCAACGCCCGCTTGGCGTGGCGCTGAGCGATACCGGCGACAGCCGGATCGTGCTCGGCAAGCGTGCGGTAGGCCAGCGCCTGCATGCCGTGCAGGTCCGCCTCGTCGAACATCTGCATCCAACTCGGCGGCGGCACGTCCCCCTTGTCGGAGACGAACAGGTCCTCCGCCTCGCCCAGGGCCCGGCGCATGGCCTGGGCACGGCCCATGGAGGCCTGTGCCCAGGCTTCGATGGTGTGCAGCATCGCCCGTGTGCGGGGCAGCGTCGTCTCGCCGGAGCCGGACCTGGCGAGCTTCATCAGATCGAGGGCGTCGTCCGGTCGGCCCAGATGCACCATCTGGCGGGCGGCCCTGGAGAGGGCCTCCCCGGCGCGGGGCCGGTCGCCGCCCTCGCGCGCCGCGTGAGCGGCGATCACGAAGTACTTCTGGGCAGTGGGCTCGAGGCCCACATCGTGGGACATCCAGCCGGCGAGCACGGCGAGGTTGGCGGCCACACCCCACAGGCGGCGCTGGAGGTGGTCGGGGTGCCGGTAGGCGAGCATGCCGCCCACCTCGTTGAGCTGGCCCACCACGGCCTTGCGCTGGAGCCCGCCGCCGCGGGAGGCGTCCCAGGCGCGGAACACCTCCACGGAGCGCTCGAGCGCGTCGATCTCCTGCGACCCGATGGGAGCGGCCTCGTAGCGGTCGAACCCGGCGGGGTCCGCGTGCAGGAGGTCGTGGGCACGAGGGGGGTGGGTGGCGAGAGCGGGGTCGGTGTGCAGCCAGTCGTGCATGGCGCTGCTGAGTGCGGAGCCTGCGGCGAGCGCGGCGCCCGCGCCCACCAAGCCGCGTCGGTTGAGCATGAGGTCCATTCCCGTGAATTCGGTGAGGACCGCCGCCGTACGCTCGGGTGCCCAGGGCAGTTCGTCGGGGTGGCCGGGGCCCCCGGCCTCCCTTCGCTTGCGCGTGCGCCCGTGCCGTACGAATCCGAGGTCCTCCATGGTCACGACACGGCCGAGTCGCTCGGTGAACAGGGCCGCCAGCACCTTCGGTACGGGATCGCGCGGGGATTCCCCCATGTCGATCCATCTCCGGACCCGCGAGGTGTCGGTCGCCAGTTGCGGGTGGCCCATGGCCGCCGCCTGCCGGTTCACGAGCCGCGCGAGCTCGCCCTTGGACCAGCCGGCGAGGCCGAACAGGTCCGCGAGACGGGTGTTGGGTTCTCCGGTCACGTCAAGCCCCCAGGATCTCGGCTGAGTTGACAGTAGCCCCCTGTCAGATGCGCCGCGACTATTCGCCAGGGTTCGCCAGGGTTCGCCACATGGTGTGCCACCCGTGGGTCGGTGTCAGGTAGGAAAGCGCCACCCCGCCCCGGGAGCACCACGCATTCCCCAGGGTGCCGAAGGCTTCCGGGGCGGGGCCGCGCACGCGAGTTGTCGGCACACGAAGGGATCTGTATCGCCCATGTACACAGCATCGTCCTCCGTGTCCGCCCCGCCCCGGCCGCGCACCCTCCAGGCAGGCGGCGGGCCGTTGCTCGAGCCCTCCACGACCGGCAGGAACCGGCGGTGGCCGGGAGCATCCGGCCAACCGCTCAGCGGGAGAATCGACCTGTCCGGACCGCAGGGCGCGCAGCTGCGCATGGCGATCGCCTCGGTGCACCGCATCTGCCCGGAGTTCAACCCGGTGCAGGTGCTGCGCAGGAGCGGTCGCTCGGTGCTGCTCGTCGGCATGACGGGGCGGACCACGGCCGTCGCGAAATGCTTACTGGACCAGTCGCCGGCCTGGGCGGAGCGCTTCCGGCACGAGATAGCGGCATACCGTGCGTTCGTCCGGCACCGGCCACCGGTGCGTGTGCCCCGGCTGATCGCCGCGGACCCGGAGAACTGCACGCTGGTCGTCGAGCGGATGCCGGGACGCCCCGCGGCCCTCGCCCGGCACCCCTCCGAGGCACCGCCGCGCGCCGACGTCCGTGCCGCGCTCGGGGCCGTCGCCCGGCTGAACGCGTGGCGGCCGCCGGCCGGGACGTTCGACGCGCCGCTGGACTACGCGTCGCGGTTCGCCCGGTACCACGAGCTCGGTCTGTTCACGGACCGTGATCTGGGTGATCTGCAGAAGTTGCTGCACGGGCTCGCGCACCACGGTGGGCGGCAGGGTGGACTGGGGCAGTTCTGCCACGGCGACGCGCTGCTGTCGAACATCCTCCTCGCGCCGACGGGTCCGGTACTCGTCGACTGGGAGCACGCGGGCTGGTATCTGCCGGGGTACGACCTGGCGACCCTGTGGGCGGTACTGGGCGACGCCCCGGGGGCACGGCGCCAGGTCAGCCAGCTGGCCCAGCAGTCGGGCCCGGCGGCGCGCGACGCCTTCCTGGTGAACCTGATGCTGGTGCTGACGAGAGAGATCAGAACCTACGAGACGGCGGTGCAGCGGACGATGCGGGAGGCGCCGCCGGCCGGCACCGTCCCGCCGCCGCACACCGGACTCTCCTCCGGAGAAGAGCAGCGGCTGCTGTTGCGGCGGTTGCACGACGACTGCGCGCTGGCACGGCGGGCCGTGCGCGCGGCGGTCGGCACGCGCTGACCGCGACGAGGGGGAAGAGCGCTGTGCGCCCGCTGCCGACACACCGGGCGCGCAGCGCTCTGTCGTCTGCCCGGGGCGCGTCGCCCCCGGGCATGCGGCGGCTTCCGTACGGTTTCCCGTGCCCGCCGCGACAGGCATAGCGCTGCACCTGCCGTCCCCACTATCCGCACTATCTGTCCGCCGCCCTCGCCGCAGGCAGACTCCGGCGGTGAGTCCGCGGCTCTCACCTGCGGACGGATCGCGGGGGCTGCCCACCGTGGAGCGCGAGGCGCGGTCCCCGGTCGCGGTCAGCCGTGCGAGGCGTCCCGCACCGGGAAACGCGTGACGGCCCCGTGGCCGGTTCCGGCGGCAGGGCAAGCCGGCTCCCGGCACGGCTGGTTCACCCCTGTAGGGTCGGGTGCGGCTGGACCGATACGCACAGGGCGGCCGCTCGGCCGACCCCGGACGGAGGCACGACCCCCATGGCCCGATGCATCACCGCAGGAGTGGACGGATCGCCGGAGAGCCGGGCGGCGGTGTACTGGGCGGCACGCGAGGCGGCCCTCCGCGGGCTTCCCCTCCGGCTGGTGCACGCATGGCTGTGGCAGCCGCTCGACGTTCCGATCGTTCAGGACCGGGAGGCCCAGGCAGAGGCCGCCGAGGGCCTGCTGCGGGAGGCGGAGTCGGAGATCGTCCGGCAGTTCCCCGAGGTGCCGGTGTCCGCCGAGGTGGTCCAGGAGACCGCGGTGGCGGCGCTTGCCGGGGAGGCCGAGCACGCGACGATGCTGGCGCTGGGCTCGCGCGGGTACGGCGCGGTCGTCGGTTTCCTCGTCGGCTCCTACGGCCAGCAGGTGATCGCCTCCGCTACCTGCCCCGTCGTCGCCGTGCGCGCACCCGCCGGGGAGGATCAGGACGCGGTCCCCGAGGCAGGCGGGGGCGACGAGGTCGTGGTGGGGCAGCAGGGCTCGCCGGAGGACTGCGACGCGGTCCTGGGTTTCGCTTTCGAGACCGCCGCCGCACACGGAGTGGGACTGCGTGCGGTGCGGGCATGGAGCCTGCCGACCCTCTACACCTACAGCCCGGCGTCGATGGCGCTCGCCGACGCGGCAGGGGGCCTGGAGCCGTTCGAGCGCAAGGCGCTGGCGGAGGCGCTGCAACCCTGGCGGGAGCGCTACCCGGAGGTGCCGGTCACGGAGCATGTCGAGATCGGCAGCGCGGGGCAGGTGCTGGTGTCCGCCACCGCCCGTGCGCGGCTGCTGGTGGTGGGGCGCCGAGCGCGCCGCTCCCCCGTCGGTTCGCGGATCGGGTCCGTCGCCCATGCAGCGCTGCACCACGCGCCCTGCCCCGTGGCGGTCGTGCCGCCGGCCTGAGCCCGGTGCGACGGCGGGCGGAACTCCGCTCGCGCCGGCCGGTCCGGCACCGCCCGCCCGGCCGCGGTGCCTGTGTCCGGAGCGTCCGGCCGCGGTGCCCGAGGAGGAGAAGCGGGTGCCGTCCGGCCGTGTCGCGACGACCCGCCCCCCAGGGACCGCCGGCCCACTCCACCGACGTGCCGTACGGCCGCGTGCCCGCCGTTCCCACACGGGCCGGCACGGGCCGGCACGGGCCGGCACGGGCCGGCACGGGCCGACGCCGACTGCCCATGGCTGAAGCCGACCGACACCGGCCAACGCCGACCGACGTGACCGATTCGCCTGGGTGCGGCCGCCGAAGGCCGGGATCGGCGGGGCTGAACGCCGACCGAAACGCACAGAAGCGCACAGGCACACACAGACGCGCATTTCGCTGTCGCCGAGCCTCTTTGACGGATCGTCCGGGAGCCGCTACCCCTGTACGGGTCCCTCGGGCACCATCCGCCACTGGAGGCTGCATTGCAGGCGTCCGTACCCCTACGAACGAGGCATGCCGGCAGGCGGGGGGCGGTGGTCGCGGTGCTGCTGATGACCCTGGCCTCCGCCGTCCCGTCCACCGCCGCGGGGCAGGCCGCTCCGTCCGGGGGACTCCAGCGCGCCTTCACCAACGCCGCCGCAGAGTACCGGGTGCCGCCGCAGGTGCTGCTCGGCGTCTCCTATCTGCAGTCGCGCTGGGACGGGCACGGCGGCGCGCCGAGCGTCACCGGCGGCTACGGTCCGATGCATCTGACGGACGCCGCGACGGCGCTGGCGGAGGCCCCCCACCACTCGCACGGCACGGAGGATCCCCGCGGCGACACGGCCCGGGTTCTCCGGGCCGGCGCCGGCCACCCGCTCGAGAGGCGTGCAGCGCTTCCGGCCCGGCTGAGGACCCTGGAGCGTGCCGCGCACCTCAGCGGCATCCCCGCCGAGCGGTTGCGCGCCGACCCGGCCGCGAACATCCGGGGCGGCGCGGCGCTGCTCGCGGACGCCCAGCGGGAGCTGGGCCGTTCTCCGGGCGGCGGCGCGGCGGACTGGTACGGGGCGGTCGCCCGGTTCTCGGGCGCCGATGACACGGCGACCGCGACGGCCTACGCCGACGACGTGTTCGACGTGATCAGGACGGGGCGGAGCCGGACCACGGACGGCGGCCAGCGGGTGTCGCTGCGGGCCGAGGAGGGGCTGCGTCCGGACCGGTCGGCCGTGGCCCGGCTGGGTCTGCGCACCGCCGACCGGACGCCGACGGAGTGTCCGGTGACCGTGGCCTGCGAGTGGATCCCCGCTCCGTACGAGGAGTTCGGTGAGGGTGACTACGGCAACCACGACAGGGGGGACAGGCCGGCTTCGCAGTCGGTCGAGTACATCGTCATCCATGACACCGAGGCGACCTGGGACACCACCCTCCGGCTGGTCCAGGACCCGGAGTATGTGTCCTGGCACTATTCGCTGCGGTCCTCGGACGGGCATGTCGCCCAGCATCTGAGGCTGAGGGACGTCGGCTGGCACGCCGGCAACTGGTTCGTCAACGCCAAGTCGATCGGGCTGGAGCACGAGGGCTTCCTGGCCGACCCCGACGCCTGGTACACGGAGGCGATGTACCGCAGTTCCGCCCGGCTGGTGCGCTATCTCGCCCTTCGGTACGGCGTCCCGCTGGACCGGCAGCACATCATCGGCCATGACAACGTGCCGGGCACCCTGCCGTCGACCATCCCGGGCATGCACACCGACCCGGGTCCGTTCTGGGACTGGGCGCACTACTTCACGCTGCTGGGGCGGCCGTTCGTCGCCACCGCGGGGCCGGGTGCCGCCGCGGTGACGATCCGTCCCGACTACGACGGGCACCGGCCGGTGTACACGGGCTGCGCCGGGGCGGGCGGCCGTTGTGCGCCGCACGGCTCGGGCGCGGTCCGGCTGCGCACCGCCCCGGACGCCTCGGCGCCGCTGGTGAAGGACGCCGGGCTGCACCCGGGCGGCGGCGACTCGACGATGGGCGTCAACGACACGGGCGCGCGGGCCTCCACGGGCCAGCGCTTCGCCGTCGCGGAGCGCCGGGGGGACTGGACGGCCGTGTGGTACCTGGGCCGCAAGGCGTGGTTCCACAACCCGCGTACCCGGCCGGTCGCGGTGGGCACGCGGGCCGTGCTGGTCACCCCGCGCGCGGGGCTGCCGGAGGTTCCGGTGTACGGGCGCGCCTATCCGGAGGCCTCGGCGTACCCGCCGGGTGTGCCGGTGCAGGCGGTGACGCCGCTGCCGTACAGGCTGCTCGCGGGGCAGCGGTACGTGACCGCCGGCAGCACTCCGGGCGAGTACTACCGGGCGACGGCGTTCGACGCCGCGCAGCACACGGTGGTGCGCGGCGAAGAGCGGTACCACGAGATCCAGTTCGGTCACCGGGTGGCCTTCGTCAAGGCCACCGATGTGCGGGTCGCCAGCCGTTAGGGGGCGGGACGGCAGGGCGGCGGCGCGCCTCCGGTTCATTCGGACGGGTGATCAACGGCGTTGCGTGGCCCGGAACGGCGACGGGTAGGGCTGGCCGTACGCCGACCGATCCGCGCGACTCGCGCGCGGACGCTCACCGAAAGGCCGGGCACGTATGGCACAGCCCTTCGAACTGCCGGACTTCTACGTCCCCCATCCGGCCCGCCTCAATCCCCATGTCGACGCGGCGCGGCGGCACACCAGGGAGTGGGCGCGGCGGATGGGGATGCTGGAGGGCTCGGGGGTCTGGGAGCTCGAGGACCTCGAGGCGCACGACTACGCCCTGCTGTGCGCCTACACCCATCCCGACTGCTCCGCGGAGACGCTCTCGCTGGTGACGGACTGGTATGTGTGGGTGTTCTTCTTCGACGACCACTTCCTGGAGGTCTTCAAGCGCCCGCGTGACATCGCGGGCGGCAGTGCGTACCTCGACCGGTTGCCCGCGTTCATGCCACCGGACCCCGGGCAGGACGTGCCGGAGCCGGGCAACCAGGTGGAGGCGGGGCTCACCGACCTGTGGAGGCGGACGGCACCGGGCATGTCCGCGGCCTGGCGGGCCCGTTTCGCCGAGGCCACCGAGCATCTGCTCAACGAGTCGCTGTGGGAGCTGCGCAACATCGACCGGGGCCGGATCGCCAATCCGGTCGAGTACATCGAGATGCGGCGCAAGGTCGGCGGAGCGCCGTGGTCGGCGGGGCTCGTCGAGTTCGCGGCGGGCGCGGAGATCCCGGAGCGGGTCGCCGGTTCCCGGCCGCTGCGAGTGCTGAGGGACGCGTTCTCCGACGGGGTGCATCTGCGCAACGACCTGTTCTCGTACGAGCGGGAGGTCGGTGACGAGGGCGAGAACAGCAACGGTGTGCTGGTGCTGGAGAAGTTCCTCGGCTGCTCCACGCAGGAGGCGGCGGACGCGGTCAACGACCTGCTGACGTCGCGGTTGCAGCAGTTCGAGAACACCGCGCTGACGGAGGTCCCGGCGCTGTGTGCGGAGCGGGGGCTGGATCCGGCGGAGTGTGCGGCGGTCGCCGCATACGCCAAGGGGCTGCAGGACTGGCAGTCCGGTGGTCATGAGTGGCATCTGCGTTCCAGCCGGTATATGAACGAGGGCGCGGTGGCGGGGCCGTCGCCGTTCGGGGGAGTCATCGGGACGTCGGCCCTCGACGTGAGAAGCCTGTTCGGCCGTCCGGCGGCGGCCCGGCTGAGGGCCCTGACGCATGTCCCGCACCAGCCGACGGGGCCGTCGCTGCTGCCGGAGTTCGACTGCCCGTTCCCGCTGACGCTCAGCCCGCACCACGAGGAGGCGCGGAGCCGGTCGATCGCCTGGGCGGAGCGGATGGGGCTGCTCGGGGACGTCTGGGACGGGGCCATGCTGGCCGGCTTCGACTTCGCGCTCTGCTCTGCGGGCATCGACCCGGACGCCACCGCCGGGGAGTTGGAGCTGAGTGCGGAGTGGCTGACCTGGGGTACGTACGGGGACGACTACTACCCGCTGGTGTTCGGCCGCCGCCGTGACCTCGCAGGGGCGAAGGCGTGCACGGACCGGCTGATGGCGTGTATGCCGCTCGACGACCCGGCGTCGGGCGCGGCGGCCGCGGTGAGTCCGATGGAGCGGTCGCTCGCGGACCTCTGGGGGCGGACGGCCGGGCCGATGGGCCCCGAGGCGCGTGCGGGGCTGCGGCGTGCGTTGGATGTGATGCTGGAGAGCTGGCTGTGGGAGCTGCACAACCAGGCCCAGCACCGGGTTCCCGACCCCGTGGACTATCTGGAGATGCGGCGCTGCACCTTCGGTTCCGACCTCACCATGATGCTCAGCCGGCTGCGGCACGAGGGGGAACTGCCGCCGGAGATCTACGGGACGGGGGCGATGCGGAGTCTGGAGAACTCCGCCGCGGACTACGCCTGTCTGATCAACGACTTCTTCTCCTACCAGAAGGAGATCGAGGTCGAGGGGGAGGTGCACAACGCGCTGCTGGTGGTGCAGAACTTCTACGGCTGCGACTACCGTGCCGCCGTCGTGATCGTCGACGATCTGATGCGGTCGCGATTGAGCCAGTTCCTCCATGTGAAGGAGCATGAACTCCCGCTGCTGCACGAGCAGTTCTCACTGGACTCGCGCGGCAGGGCGGCGCTGGACGCCTTTGTCCGGGAACTGGAGGACTGGCTCGCGGGCATTCTGCACTGGCACCGGAAGGCGCGCCGCTACGGTGCAAAGGACGTGCGGTCGGGGGCCGGTTCGGCGCTGCGAGTCGACGGGCCCCTGGCGCTGGGGATGTCGGCGGCGGATGTCGCCGGTCTGCTCCGGTCGGGTGGGCGGACGGGGGCCGGTGGTCCCCGCCCCTGCGCGGGTGCGGCGGGCCCCGTGCGGCTCTGACCCTCGCACAGAAGGATCCCTCCGGTCCGGAGGGATCCGGCCGCTTCCTTCGGATCCGCCCGCCCTGGCCGGGGCCGTCGCACGGTGCCCCGATCCGGGCGGGCCGGGTCGGGGCACCGGCCGGGCGGGCCGGGTCAGCCCTGCTGGAAGAGTTCCGCGGGCAGAGGCTTCAGCAGCGCGTACAGGTCGTCGGTGATCGGCCGGTCCCAGCTCGCGATCGTGACGAGGACATTGTCGCTGCGGTCGAACTGCACGCAGGAGATCCGGCTCTGGGAGAGCTTGACCCTGCGGACGATCAGCAGGTTGTCGCCCTGCATGACGGGGACGTCCTCCGTGCCGGCGACCGTGACCTCCTCGTCGTCCTCGAGCGCCGCGAGCAGCTGGGCGACTTCGAAGGGGGCCTCCCCCTCGGCGATGTCGCGGGCGGGCGAGCCTTCCGGCAGATTGCCGATGATCATCGCGGGGCCCCGGCCGCCGAACAGGTCGTAGCGCAGGAAGACGCCCTGGCAGCTGCCGTCGGGCGCGGGAAGCAGCCCGGCTCCCAGATTGCCGGGCCAGTCCCCCGGGTCCATGGCCAGGACGTCGAAGTCCGGGCCCGCGGGAGTGGAGGCGCTGCGGCGGCGGAGGAAGGACATGCCGACATGGTACGTGCCCGGGGCGCGATGCCGCCGACGGGGCGCACGCCCGCGCGACGCCCCGGTGTGACTGCGCCGTGCCGCGTGACGCACCGCAGCGGGCGGGCCGGGGTGGCGGTCCCGCGGTGCCACGCCGGGGCCGCCGCCGGAGGGGCGGATCAGGTGAGGTCGAACTCGCCGTGCCGGGCGTTCATGACGAAGGCCCGCCATTCCGCAGGACTGAAGATCAGTGACGGGTTCTCCGGGCGGCGGCCGTTCCGCATGGCGATGAAGCCCTCGACGAAGGCGATCTGCACGTCGCCCGCTCCCTGCGACCCCGACTGCCAGTCCGCCTGGCTGAGGTCGAGGTCCGGCTTGTCCCCACCCGAAAGCGGCTGCTCTGTGGTGATGATGTCGGCCACGTCCGTGCTCCTCCCGGTTCTTCGTCCGGGGTCAGCCTAGCGATCGGGGCCGGTCGCGGACAGGCTGCCGCGGCGGGAGTCGCCGCCGGAAGGCCGGGCCGGGCCCTCGAGGGGCGTCACTCCTCGCCGCGCCGCGGCCGCCGACACGCCGCACTCTCCCACACGCCACAGCCGCCGACACGCCGCACCCGTGGCAGGCCACACCTCCGGCAGGCGGCCTCCTCTCCCGGAGCGGCGCGACCGCGGCCGGGCCCGGCGCTCAGGTCTCCGGCGGCCCGGCCCCGACCAGCCACATGGAGAAGAACTGGGAGCCGCCGCCGTAGGCGTGGCCGAGGGCCTTTCGGGCCCCCGCCACCTGGTGCGCACCCGCCCGGTCCCGCACCTGGAGGACCGCCTCGGCGAACCGGATCATCCCGGAGGCGCCGATGGGGTTGGTGGACAGCACCCCTCCGGACGGGTTCACCGGCAGGTCCCCGCCGAGTTCCGTCACACCGGACTCGGTGAGCTTCCACCCCTCGCCCTCGGCCGCGAATCCCAGGTTCTCCAGCCACATCGGCTCGTACCAGGAGAAGGGCACATACATCTCGACGGCGTCGATCTCGCGGCGCGGGTCGGTGATACCCGCCTGCCGGTAGACGTCCGCCGCGCAGTCCTTGCCGGCCTGCGGCGACACGAAATCCTTGCCGGCGAACAGCGTCGGTTCGCTGCGCATCGCGCCGCCGTGCACCCAGGCCGGGGGGTACGGCGCGCGGGAGGCCCCGGCCCGGTCGGCAAGGACCATGGCGCAGGCGCCGTCGGAGGACGGGCAGGTCTCCGAGTACCGGATCGGATCCCACAGCATCGGCGAGGACTGCACCTTCTCCAGGGTGATGCCGTGCTCGTGGAGATGCGCGTAAGGGTTCCGCAGCGCGTTGCGCCGGTCCTTGTACGCGACCAGGGAGCCGACGGTGCCGGGCGCGCCGCTGCGGCGGATGTAGGCGCGCACATGCGGGGCGAAGAACCCGCCCGCGCCCGCGAGCAGCGGCTGCTGGAACGGGACGGGGAGCGACAGGCCCCACATCGCGTTCGATTCGGACTGCTTCTCGAAGGCGAGGGTCAGCACGGTCCGGTGGACCCGGGCCGCCACGAGACCTGCGGCGACCAGTGCCGTGGAGCCACCGACCGATCCCGCCGTGTGCACCCGCAGCAGCGGCTTGCCGACGGCGCCGAGGGCGTCGGCCAGATAGAGCTCCGGCATCATCACGCCCTCGAAGAAGTCGGGGGCCTTGCCGATGACGACGGCGTCGATGTCGGCCCAGTCGAGGGCGGCGTCGTCCAGGGCACGGCGCGCGGCCTCCCGGACCAGCCCGGCGATCGACACGTCGCGGCGGGCTGCGACGTGCTTCGTCTGGCCGACGCCGACGACGGCCACCGGCTCCTTAGCGGGCATGCGGTTCTCCTTCGAGGACGGCGACCAGGTTCTGCTGCAGACAGGGGCCGGAGGTGGCATGGGCGAGGGCGCGGTCACAGGTGCCGCGGTGGACGGCCGCGGCGGCCTCGCCCACGCGGATGAGGCCCGCCGCCATGACGGGGTTGGCCGCGAGGGCACCTCCCGAGGGGTTGACGGTGACGGAGCCGCCGAGGCGCAGGGCCTTGCGCAGTACCACCTCCTGGGAGGTGAACGGGGCATGCAGTTCGGCGGTGTCCACGGGCCGCTCGAAGGCTCCGGCGCGTTCGGCGGCGAGTCGGGTCGACGGCGAGTCGGTGAGGTCCCGCACGCCGAGGGCGTGCGGTTCGACGCGGTGGTCCATGCCGCGGATCCAGGCGGGGCGGGCGCACAGCTCCCGGGCGCGGTCACCGGCGGCGAGCACCACCGCGGCCGCTCCGTCGCCGACGGGCGGGCAGTCGCCGGTGCGCAGCGGCCGGACGACGTACCCGCCCTGCGGACGGGGCCCGCGGAGCTGCGCGTGCGGGTTGCCCTCGGCGGCGGTCCTGCTGCGCTGCGCGATCGCGGCCAGGGCCGGCTCGTCCGTCTCCCCCGAGTCGATGAGCGCCTGGGCCTGGAGGGCGGCGAGCGCGATGGAGTCGGGCCACAGCGGCGCGAGGTAGTACGGATCCAGCTGGCGGGTCAGCACATCCCGCACGGAACCGGGCGAGGACTTGCCGTACGCGTAGACGAGGGCCGTGTCCGCCTCGCCGGTGAGGAGCTTGACCCATGCCTCGTAGAGCGCCCAGGCACCGTCCATCTCCACGTGCGACTCCGCGATGGGCGGCCAGGCGCCCACCCCGTCGAGGGCCATCGTGAAGGAGAACGCCCGGCCCGCCAGGTAGTCGCACGAGCCGGAGCAGGTGAAGCCGATGTCGCCGGTGCGCAGCCCGGTCCGCCCGAGGACGTCGTGGAGCACGGGCATGAGCATCTCCACCTCGGAGACCTCCTCGCTGCTGCGTACGTGGTCGGTCTGGGAGAAGGCGACGATCGCGACGTCTCGCATGGCTACAGCAGCTCCCGGTAGGTGTCGTAGTCCGCGTCGGGTTCGCCGGTGGGGCGGTAGTGGTCGGGGTGCCGGCCGCCTTGCGTCCACACCGGTTCGACGCGCAGGCCCATGCGCACCCGGTCATACGGGATGCCGGCGATGCGTGCGTGGAGCGGCAGGTCGGCACCGTCGAGCGCGATGTGCGCGTAAACGTAGGGCACTTCGATATCGAGGTTCTTCGCCTTGATGTTGACGATGCAGAACGTGGTGACGGTGCCCCGAGGACCGACCCCGACCTGTTCCGAGGTGGCGACGCCGCAGGTCGGGCAGGCACCGCGGGGCGGTACGTACACCTTGCGGCAGGAGGGGCAGCGCTCGCCGGTGATCCGGCGCTCCGCGAGGGCGTTGATGAAGCGGCTCTGGGCGCGGCCGGGTGTGTAGGTGTAGTCGAGCCGGGCCGGGGCCACGACACCGGTCACGGGGTCGTCGAACGCACCGCTGTGGGGACGCGGTCCGGCCGCCGCACGCCTCCCGGCACCCGGGGCCGCGGGATCCACCCGCCTCCCCTCTCCGTTCGCGGGCCCGCCTGCCTTTCCGTGTCCGGCTGCGTGTCCGGCTGCGTGTCCGGCTGCGTGTCCGGCTGTGTGGCGGTTCCCGCCTCCCCCTTCGCGGTTCCCGCCGCCGCTCTCACCGCCGCCTTCGTCGCCGTTCTCGTACGGCTCGAAGCAGGCGATGTCCGTGATGGCCCCGCCCCGGTCCTGGGCCCACCGGACGCGGACGCGCATGCCCGTGCGCACGGCGTCGGGGCCGGGGGCGTCGAGAGCGTGGAGGAGGCCGGTGTCGGCGCCGTCGAGCCTCACCAGCACCCAGGCGAAGGGGGTCCGGAGCGGCTGGCCCCGGCGCGGGTCCGGGTTCCAGGCCCAGGTGGTGACAGTGCCGGCGGTGCCGACCTGGACGAGGTCGCCGATCTCCTCGGAGGTCTCGGGGTCGTACTCGACGGGCGGTACGAGGACCCGGCCGCCGGCGGTCCTGACACCGAGCACGGTGCGTTCGCGAAGTCCCGTGAGGAAGGCGGACTGCACGGGGCCGAGGGAGCGGGTGAACGGGAACTCGACGACGAGAGGGGCGCGCGGCACTTCCGGTGCCGAGGGCGCCCCGGACGCGGGGGTGGCGGACATGGGACTCCTTCTGCCGCTTGTGCTGCCGGACGTTCTGCCGCGCCCTCTGGCGCATGCTCCCCTCTTGTGCGGAGGCCGCCGTGTCTCCCGCCGGCACCGCGCCGCCTCTCGCACCCGCTGCTCCACGGCTGCGCGGGCCGGCCCCGGCCCGTCCGCGGACTGCCGTGGTTCTCCCGCGCGGCGTAGCCGGGTCGGGTCACCGGGTGTGACAGCCGGTTTCGGCCCGCCGGGGCCGGGCCGGCGGGGCGGTGGCCGCGGGGCCGGGGGCTCCGCCGCGCGCGACCGGGCGGTGGAGCGGTCAGGCCCTGCGGTACTGCGGTGAGCGGTTCTCGGCGAAGGCGCGGGCGCCCTCCTTGGCGTCGGCGGTGTCGAAGACCGGCCAGCCGCGTCTCAGTTCTGCGGCCAGCCCCTCGGTCTCAGTCATCTCGGCCGTCTCGTACACGGACGCCTTCACCGCCTCCACGGCGAGCGGTCCGCAGGCGTTGATCCTCTCCGCGATGTCGAGGGCCCGCTCCAGAGCGGCGCCGTCGGGGACGACACTGCCGACAAGGCCGATGCGCGCCGCCTCCACAGCCGTGTAGGAGCGGCCGGTGAGCAGCATCTCGAGGGCGTGGGTACGCGGGATCTGGCGCGGGAGCCGCACGGTGGAGCCGCCGATCGGGAACAGGCCCCGGCGGACCTCGAACAGCCCGAACACGGCGCTCTCGCCGGCCACGCGGATGTCCGTGCCCTGAAGGATCTCGGTGCCGCCGGCGATGCAGGGGCCCTCGACCGCGGCGACGACCGGCTTGCGGGGGCGGTGGTGGCGGAGCAAGGCCTTCCAGTGGAGGTCCGGGTCGGCCTTGAACCGGTCGCGGTACCCCTCGCCGTCCATCCCCTTCCCCGCGAGGGCCTTGAGGTCCATCCCCGCGCAGAACGAGCCGCCGGCGCCGGTCAGGACGACCGAGCGGACGCCGTCGTCCGCGTCGGCCTCCAGCCAGGCGTCGTACAGCCCCACCAGCATGGACAGCGACAGCGCGTTCCTGGCCTCGGGTCTGTTCAGCGTGAGCACCAGCGTGGCGCCTTCGCGCCGCACGGTGAGGTGTTCCGTACCCGCCATTCCCTTCCTCCCGTCTCGAGACCTAGAACAGGTTGCAGGAGCGGGCGGAGCAGTTCAATAGTTTTCTGACAGTCAGTCAGATTTGTTGGGTGAGGGCCCTTCCCAGTTGCGGACGGTGGCGCTCTAATGACCGCTCCGAGGCGGACACGGTGCGGCCGGGGTCAGGAGGAACGGTGGAATACAACCTTGCCGACCTTTTCGAGTCTGTCGTCGACGTGGTGCCCGACCGCGAGGCGCTCCGCTACGTCGACCATCCCGGAACGGGCGCGCGCCGGACGCTCCGCTACGCGCAGCTCGACGCAGCGGCGAACCGGATCGCCCACCACCTCGCCGACGCGGGGCTCAGGCCGGGGGAACATCTCGGGCTGCACCTCTACAACGGCGTCGAGTACCTGCAGACGCTGCTCGGCTGCCTCAAGGCACGTCTCGTCCCCGTCAACGTGAACTACCGCTATGTGGAGGAGGAGCTGGTCTACCTGTTCCGCGACGCCGACCTCGCGGGCCTCGTCTTCGACGCCGAGTTCACGGGGCGGGTGGCGGTCGCGCTGCCGCGGGCCGAGAAGCTGCGGTACCTCCTGCGCGTCGGTGAACCGGAGCGGGACGCGCCGGCGCTGGACTGCACGGCGTTCAGCGCCGCCGAGGCGTCCGGCTCGCCGGAGCGCGGTTTCGCCGAGCGGTCGGCGGACGACCGGTTCATCATCTACACGGGCGGCACGACCGGACTGCCCAAGGGGGTGCTGTGGCGCCAGGAAGACCTCTTCTTCGCCGGGCTCGGCGGCGGCGCGCCCACCGGTGAGCCGGTGCACCGGCCCGAGGAACTGGCGGAGCGGGTCGCGGCGGGCGGCGGCGGCCTCACCTTCTTCCCCACTCCCCCGCTGATGCACGGCACCTCGACGCTCACCGCGTTCATCGGCTTCGGTTTCGGCCAGCGGGTGGTGCTGCACCGCAAGTACGTGCCCGAGGAGGTACTGCGCACGATCGAGCGGGAGCGGGTGACGTCCGTGTCGCTGGTGGGTGACGCGATGCTGCGCCCGCTCGTCGACGCGCTGAACGGCCCGCTGCAGGACACGGACCTGTCGTCGCTGCACAGCGTGTCGTCGTCCGGCGCGATCCTGTCCGAGACCGTCCGGGAGCAGTTCAGGGCGCTGGCGCCGCATGTGATGCTGCTGGACAACTTCGGCTCGTCGGAGTCGGGCTTCAACGGCACCGCCGCGGGGGACTCCGGCCGGGGCCGGGGGCTCCGGCTGCGGGTCAACCACCGGACACAGGTGGTCGACCCGGTCACGCACGAGCCGGTCGCCCCCGGCCAACCGGGCCGCATCGCCCAGCGCGGCCATGTGCCGCTCGGCTACTACAACGACCCGGCCAAGACCGACGAGACCTTCTTCCGCAGGGGAGGCGAGCGCTGGGTGCTGCTCGGTGACATGGCGACGGTGGACGGGGAGGGCGTCGTCACGGTGCTGGGGCGCGGCTCCCAGTGCATCAACACCGGCGGGGAGAAGGTCTATCCGGAGGAGGTGGAGCAGGCCGTCAAGGCCCATCCGGACGTCTACGACGCACTGGTCACCGGGGTGCCCGACGCAAGATGGGGCAACCATGTGGCCGCTGTCGTGCAGTTGCGCCCGGGGGCAGCCGCCCTGGACCTCGAGTCCGTCCAGGCGCACTGCCGCGGCCGGCTGGCGGGGTACAAGATCCCGCGGCAGCTCGTCCTCGCGCCCGTCATCCAGCGCTCGCCGAGCGGCAAGGCGGACTACCGCTGGGCACGGGACGTCGCCACGGCCGACGACGGCCCCGGTACCGGGGCCGGTACCGGGGCCGGGTGAACCGAGCGGGGCACCGGGACGTCACCACCGCCGACGGCGAGACCGGCGCGGAGCGGACCGAGCGGGGCACCGCGGCAGGCTCCCGGCCCGGCGGCCCGGCGCCGCGCGGGCAGCGGTCGCCCGCGCATCCGCAGACGACGGACGACGGACGACGGACAAGGACGGCAGGCGGCAGGCGGCAGGCGGCAGCCGGCGGACGGCGGACGGCGGACGGCGAGGGCGACGGAGCGACGGAGCGACGGAGCGACAGCCACCGACCCACCGAGCGGTGGCTCACCCGCTCCCGGCCCGTCCCGCAAGGCGCCCATGCGGCCCTTCTCGGGCACCCGGCGGCTCGATCCCGTTGAGCAGAGTGGATCAGCCGTACGTAATCCCCGGCAGGGAGCACCAAGCCACCTCCGGAGGACCCCCATGGCCGAAGCCGGCAGCAACGTCACCGAGCTCTTCCGCGCGTCGACGGCACACAGCCCGTCGTTCGCCGCACTGAGCCGGGCCACCGGCGACCACCAGCCGATCACCGACTTCTGCATCCCCTGCAACCCGTACTTCCCTCCACCGGAGATGTTCGAAGAACTGGGAGACCGGCTGCGGGACATCCTCACCTACTACCCCAGCAGCGCGGACACCATCACCGCTGAGCTGTGCTCCGTGCTGGGTCTCAACCCGCAGACCGTGGCCATGGGCAACGGCTCCACCGAACTGATCACCTGGATCGATCATCTGCTGGTGCGCGAGTCGCTGGCCGTGCCGGTGCCGACCTTCGGCCGGTGGACGGACCAGCCGATGGAGACGGGCAAGCGCGTCGACATGTTCCCGCTGCCCGAGTCCAGCGGATTCGCGCTCGACCCGGCGTCGTTCGTCGACTTCATCCGCGCGCGCGGCTCCCGCACCGCCGTCATCTGCAATCCGAACAACCCGGACGGGGGCCTGCTGCCCCGGCACGGCGTCCTCGCGCTGCTCGACCAGCTCCAGGACCTCGACCTGGTGGTCGTGGACGAGTCGTTCCTGGAGTTCGCCGACGCCGAGGCGGACTCCAGCGTCGTCGCCGACGCGGTGCTGCGCCCCAACACGGTGGTGCTGAGGAGCCTGGGCAAGAACTTCGGGCTTCACGGGGTGCGCTTCGGCTACCTCGTCGCCAACCCGGGCCTCGCCGGCCGGGTGCGGGCGGCGCTGCCCAAGTGGAACCTCAACTCCTTCGCCGAAACAGTGGTGTTCATGCTCAAGGAGTACCGGATGGAGTATGCGCACAGCCTGCGGCTGGTGCAGCGCGACCGCCAGGAGATGATCTGGCACCTGAGCCGGCTGCCCGGGCTCACCGTGTACCCGTCCCAGGGCAACTTCGTGTACGTACGGCTCCCGGAGGGCGCCGACGGCGCCCTGCTGCGGAACCGGATGCTGGAGGAGCACGGCGTGCTGGTGCGGGAGTGCGGCAACAAGATCGGCAGCTCCAGCAGCTTTCTGCGCCTCGTGGTGCGGCCGAAGGCGGATGTCCAGCGGCTGGTGGCCGGGCTGGAGCGGACCCTGTACGCGGCACCCGCGGCACCCGTGGCTCCCGCGATACCGGGGACGCCCGCGATACCCGCTGCGCCAGGGGTACCGGGGATGCAGGGGGCGCATGAGGCATCCGGGGCGGCCCTGCCTCCCGGCCAGCACCTGGTGCCCGCCGTTCCGGCTCCCGGCCCGATGCCCATGCCCATGCACGCGCCCGCCCGCCCCGGACCAGCACACGCACCACACGCGCCGGCGCACACCCCGGCGCACGCACTGCCCTACGGCTCCGGCACGGCTGCGGTGGACCGGCTGGTGCAGGGGGCCTGAGCCCGCTGCGGCCCCGCGGTCACCCCCCGTCCGCCCCGGCACGATCCCGCCGGCCTTGCGGCCTCCCGGTGCCGCACCGGCCTGATGGAGACGGGCGCCCCGGGCCCGTCAGCCGGCGGCGGCACCCGCCGCCACGCCCCGGGGCGGCCGCCCCGCACGCGCCCGTCAGCCGGTGGACAGTCCCGCCGCCGCCCCCGACAGCGCCTCCAGGACGGGGCTGAGCAGCGGATGGCTCTCCGCCCCGCGCCGGACCGCCGCGAAGACCCGCCGGGTGGCGGCGGGACCCGCGACCGGCAGGACGACCGTGTCCTTCAGCTCCATGCCGCGCAGCGCCGACCGGGGTACGAGGGCCACTCCGGCGCCCGCCCCGGCCAGGGCCACCACGGCCCGGAAGTCGTCGGAGGAATGCGTGAGGCGGGGCGTGAAGCCGGCGAGCTCGCAGGCCAGGAGCATGACGTCGTGGCAGGGGTTGCCGGGGTAGGGGCCGATCCAGTCGCCGTCGGCGAGGGCCGCGAGCTCCACCTCGCCGCCGTCCGCGAGGGGGTGACCGCAGTGCAGCACCGCGTCGAAGGGCTCCGCGTACAGCGGGACCCGCGCGAGGCGCAGGTCGTCCTCGCGCGGGGCGCCCCGGTACTCCACGGCCAGGGCCAGATCGGCCTCCCCGTCGAGGACCATCGGCAGGCTCTCGTCGCCCTCCGCGTCCCGTACGCGCACCCGGATACCGGGGTGGTGCTGGGCGAGCCGTCCGAGCGCCGGGGCGAGGACCTCCGCGATCCCGGTGGCGAAGGAGGCCGCCGTGACCTCGCCCGCCGCGCCGCCCGCGTACGCGGCGAGCTCGGCCTCCGCCCGCTCCAGCTGGGAGAGGACCGCGTGGGCGTGGCCGAGCAGGATCTCACCGGCGGCGGTCGGCGTCACGCCCCGGCCGCTGCGGATGAGCAGGGTGTGGCCGGTCTCCTGCTCCAGCGCCGCGAGCTGCTGGGAGACGGCCGAAGGGGTCAGATACAGCGCCGCGGCCGCGGCGGTCACCGTACGGTGGTCCGCCACGGCACGCAGAATGCGGAGCCTGCGGGGATCGATCACCCTGCCATTGTCACCCGGGCGTCCGCGAACGCCGCCACCGCCCGCTCCACGTCCTCGGTGGAGTGCGCCGCGGAGAGCTGGACCCGGATGCGGGCCTGGCCCATGGGGACGACCGGGTACGAGAAGCCGATCACGTACACCCCGCGCTCCAGCAGCAGCTCCGCCATGCGGCCCGCCTCGGCGGCGTCGCCGATCATGACGGGGGCGATCGGGTGGTCGCCGGGGAGGATCTCGAAGCCCTCCTCGGTCATCCGGCGGCGGAACAGGGCGGTGTTCGCGGCGAGCTTCCCGCGCAGGTCGCCCGCGGACTCCAGCAGGTCGAGGACCTTGAGCGAGGCGGCGGCGATCACCGGGGCGAGCGAGTTGGAGAAGAGGTAGGGGCGGGAGCGCTGGCGCAGCAGCTCGACGATCTCGGCACGGGCAGCGACATAGCCTCCGGAGGCGCCGCCGAGGGCCTTGCCGAGGGTTCCGGTGATGATGTCGACGCGGTCCATGACGCCGTGCAGCTCGGGGGTGCCGCGGCCGCCGGGGCCGACGAAGCCGACGGCGTGCGAGTCGTCGACCATGACCATGGCGTCGTAGCGGTCGGCCAGGTCGCAGATCTCCGGCAGCGGGGCCAGATAGCCGTCCATGGAGAAGACGCCGTCGGTGACGATCAGCTTGCGGCGCGCGCCGCCGTCTGCGGCCTCCTTGAGCCTGGCCTCCAGCTCGGCCATGTCGCGGTTGGCGTAGCGGAAGCGGGCGGCCTTGGACAGGCGGATGCCGTCGATGATGCTGGCGTGGTTGAGGGCGTCGGAGATGACGGCGTCCTCGGGGCCGAGGAGGGTCTCGAAGACACCGCCGTTGGCGTCGAAGCAGGAGGAGTAGAGGATCGTGTCCTCCTGGCCCAGGAACACGGACAGGCGCCGCTCGAGCTCCTTGTGGACCTCCTGGGTGCCGCAGATGAAGCGGACGGACGCCATGCCGTAGCCCCAGCGGTCGAGGGCTTCCTTCCCGGCGGCGACGACCTCGGGGTGGTCGGCGAGCCCGAGGTAGTTGTTGGCGCAGAAGTTCAGCACCTCACCGGGGGCGCCGCCCGCGGTGACGGCCACCGAGGCCGACTGGGGGGTGCCGATGACCCGCTCGGGCTTGTGGAGGCCGGCGGCGCGGATCTCGTCGAGGGTGGCGCGGAGGTCGTCGCGCACGGAGGCGTACATACGGGGTGCTCCCTTGGGGGTGTGGCTGCGGGCGGCTGATACGAGGCGCTGCGGGGACCCGCCGCGTGCCGGGTCGAGGGGGTCAGGCGGTCCAGTCGAGAATGATCTTGCCACTGCGGGCGGTGGCGGCCTCGTCGAAGGCGGCGTCGAAGTCCCGGTAGCCGTAGCTGCCGGTGATCACGGGACTGAGGTCGAGCCCGCCCTCCAGCAGCACCGTCATCGCATACCAGGTCTCGAACATCTCGCGGCCGTAGATCCCCTTGATCGTGATCATCGAGGTGACGATCCTCGACCAGTCGACGGCGAACTCCTCCGCGGGCAGGCCCAGCATCGCGATCCGGCCGCCGTGCGTCATGTTGCCGATCATGTCGCGAACGGCCTCGGGGCGGCCGGACATCTCCAGGCCGACGTCGAAGCCCTCCCGGAGACCGAGTGCACGCTGCGCCTCGGCGATGCCGGACTCCGCGACATTGACGGTGAGGGTCGCTCCGGCCTTTCGGGCCAGTTGCAGCCGTGGCTCGCTCACATCGGTCACCACGACGTTGCGGGCGCCCGCGTGGCGGGCGACGGCCGCCGCCATGACACCGATCGGGCCCGCTCCGGTGATCAGGACGTCCTCGCCGACGAGCGGGAACGACAGCGCGGTGTGGACCGCGTTGCCGAAGGGGTCGAAGATGGCGGCGACGTCCAGGTCGACCCGGGTGCGGTGCACCCAGACGTTCGACGCGGGCAGGCTGACGTACTCCGCGAACGCGCCGTCGCGTCCCACGCCCAGCCCCACCGTGCTGCGGCACAGATGGCGGCGGCCGGCCAGGCAGTTGCGGCACTTGCCGCAGACCAGGTGGCCCTCGCCGCTGACCAGGTCGCCGACGGCGATGTCCGCCACGGCGGCACCGACGGCGGCGACCTCTCCGACGAACTCGTGGCCGGCCACGAGCGGGGTGGAGATCGTCTGCTGCGCCCAGCCGTCCCAGGAGCGGATGTGGAGGTCGGTCCCGCAGATACCGGTGCGCAGGACCTTGATCAGCACATCGCCGGGGCCGTACTCGGGCTCGGGGACGTCCATGAGCCACAGCCCGGGCTCGGCGTGCTGCTTGACGAGTGCCTTCATGACTGCGGCTCCAGGCGGGGCGAGGGGGGTGACCAGGCATGACGTCCCGGCGTGGGGTGATGTGCACCAATCTGCCGAGCGTCGGGCGTTCAGTCCATCGAGATCTTCTTAAGCGGGCCGACAGCGGAGCTTCACGGCGGGGGGCCGCCGATGAGGAGGAAGCCCGCCACGGTGCGGCGGAAGGCGCCGGGGTCGTCCAGCCACGGGTAGTGGCCCGCGCCGGGCTGCACGGCCGCCGCGCCGTGCGGGAACACGGCGGCGATCTCACGTGCGCGGGCCGGGGTGGGGGCGCCGTCGTACTCGCCGGCGAGCACGAGGACGGGCGCCTCCAGCGCGGCGAGCGCCCTGCGCGCGGCGTCCGGGTCGAAAGCGCCCTCGGTGTAGTAGCCGCCGCGTGCGTGCGGGTCGGTCTGGTGCGCGTCGTCCGCGGCGTGCTTCCGGGCTGCGGCGTCCCAGCGGCCGTACATGAAGGGCACGGCATCCGGCCAGAGGTCGTCGGGTTCCGCCCCGCCGAGGAGCGCCTCCCAGGCCGTGCGGCCGGCCTCGTACCAGGGCTCGCCGCGGCGCAGTGCGACCGCGCCCCGCCAGTCCTCCCGAGTGGCGGCGATCCCGAGGGCGCGGGCGCCGGGGGTGACGAGGACCAGGGATTTCACCCGTGCGGGGTATGCCGCCGCGTACAAGAGGGCGAGGTTGGCCCCCGCCGAGTGGGCGAGTACGTCGGCGCGGTCGAAGCCGCAGTGTTCGCGCAGCGCCTCGACATCGTCGACGAGCCGGTCGCAGCGGTACGTCGCATCGTCGTCGGGGACCGCGGAGTCGCCGCTGCCGCGCAGGTCGAGCCGGATGAGCCTGCGGTCCGCGGTCAGCCCGCCGAGATCACCGAGGTACGCCGAGGCCCGCATGGGCCCGCCGGGCAGGCAGACCAGCGGCTCGCCCTCGCCCTCGACGTGGTAGGCGAGCACCGTGCCGTCATGCGCGGGGAAGGTCGGCATACGGTGATCCTCACCGGGCGGCGGCGATCCCGCCAACGGATCGGCAGACCGCGGCCCGCCCGGCGCCCGCACCCACGACCGGTCGGGGCCGAAGCCCCATGCGCCCGGTGGGGGGTGACGGGAGTCCCGGGCTCCCGCGCTCCCCGGCCGAAGGGCCCGCCGCGCGCGTCGCGGCTGCGGCTGCGGCTGCGGCTGCGGCTGCGGCTGCGGCTGCGGCTGCGGCTGCGGCCAGGCTCGACGAGCCGCGCACCGGACCTCGCCAACGGCGTGGCCCCGGTCCGGGGACACCGGAGCTGTCCGCCGGCAAGCTTGAGCGGATCGTCTGCCCGACCTGCGCTGAGCCCGGTCCGCCCGCACCCCGCCGACTCCGTGGGCGGCCGCGCGATGCGCGCTGCCCCGCAGCACCCGGTGCGGGGCGTGGAACGCCGCCGGATCCCGTCCCGTACCGCTCGGGCACCCCGCACCGCTCGGGCGAAGAGGCCCTGCGGACCGGCCCCGGGGCCGCGGACCGGGTACTCAGCTCGTCATGCCCGGTCGTCGACCGGGGAGTTCGGCATTCCGTACCGCGTCCGAGGCCAGGGCACTGGCCGCGCCCAGGCCGGCGAGGACACCGCAGGCGGCGAACACCGGGGCGGCGCCCCAGGCTCCGATGGCGGCGCCGACCAGCGGATAGCCGAGGGGGGCGAGACCGACCATGGTGAGCATGACGACGGAGGTGACCCGGCCGAGATAGGCCGGGTCCGCCGCGGTCTGGATGAGTGCGCTGTCCAGGCCGCCGAAGACGCCCGCGCACAGCCCGATGGCCGCGGCCAGCACCACGGCGAGCCACAGGGCCGGCACCAGGGCGATCGTGGCGGCGCCCGCGGAGCCCGCGAGCAGCGTCCCGACCATCAGCAGGCCGGCGCGCGGCAGCCGGCCGGCGATCGCGAGCAGCGCGGCACTGGCCGCGGCTCCCGCACCGAAGCCGCCGACGATCCAGCCGTAGCCGGAAGGGCCCCAGCCGCGTTCGGCGTTGAGGAGGACCATGCCGACGTTGAGGGTGGCTGCGAGGCCGAGTTCGCAGACGGCGCCGACGGCGACGAGCGGGCCGATGAGGCGGTGGCGGCGGATGTAGCGCAGGCCGTCGAGCAGGTCCCCGCGCGCGGTGCCGGGCTCAGAACGCGCGGTGCGGGGCTCGGGACATGCGGTGCCTGGCTCGGGACATGCGGTGCCTGGCTCGGGCCGTTCGCCACCGGGTGCCCCGAGGGGCCGTATCCGTACGGTCAGCAGGAGCGGCAGGGACAGGGCGATGAGCAGCCCGGCGACGGTGAAGGCGGCCGCGGGTCCGCCCAGTCCCATGGCCAGGCCGCCGACCGGCGGGCCGGCGACCTGGCTGAGGCGCGTCGACAGGGAGCGCATTCCGGTGACCCGGGCCAACTGGTCGGGGGTGGTGATGCGGGGCGGGAGGGCACCGACAGCAGGCACGAACAGCGCGTCGACGGCGCCGAAGGCGAGCGCCACCGCGACCAGGATCCACAGGGCCGGCGCCGTCGCTGCGAGGGCGACGGCCATGGCCAGGACGAGGAGGCAGCGCAGCGTGTCACTGCCGAGGATCACGCTGCGGGGGCCGAACCGGTCGGCCACCACGCCCCCCGCGAGCATGAACAACGCTCGTGGCAGCGCCCCGGCCGCCATGACGAGGCCGACTTCGGCCGGGCCGGCGGCCTTCTGGGCCGACCAGCCCAGTGCGACGAAGTACACGCTGTCGCCGACGAGGGAGACCGTGTAGGCGGTGAGCCAGCGCAGCACGTTGCCGTCGCGGTGGGCCGGTGTACCGGCGTGTTCGGGCAGGTCGGTCTGCGCGGTGGTCATGGGCGGCTCCGGTCGCGTGGGAAGTCCGGCCGTGTCAGGGCCGGAAGGGAAAGCCGTAGAGGTGCACCGACACCTGCTCGCGGTCCTCGGCGCCACCGGCGGCCTCGGCGGCCTTGCCGCGCTCCCGCCAGCGCCGGGCGATCGCCGCGAACTCCTCGCTCATCTCGGCGAGTTCGGCAGGGGTGAGGCGGAGCAGCCACTCGGCGCTGAAGGACGCGTCGGTCCATGCCCTGCCCCAGGCGGGCTTCTGGTCGAGATACGTGCGGTACTGGGCGACGCGGGTGTCGAACATGCCCCGGGCCACCGCACCGGCGGCGGCGGCACCCTCGGGCGTGTCCGCGAAGTCGGAGGCGCGAAAGCCCCAGCCGTCCTCGGATGCCACCTGCCACCACCGCTCCCGGCCGTCGGCGCCCCGGCCGCTGGCCTCGCTCACGAAGCCGTGCTCGGCCAGCTTGCGCAAGTGGTAGCTGACCAGCGAGGGCGTTTCGCCGACCTGTCGGGCGAGTTGGGAGGCGGTCGCGGTCTCCGCCGCGTACAGCAGCCGGTAGAGCTGCATCCGCAGCGGGTCCATGAGCGCCCGCAGTCGTGAGAGGTCGGTGATCTGCTCGGGTTCGCGCTTCGACGGCATGCGCTGAGCATAGATATGAAGTACCCACTTCGCAATAATCGCTTCGGAGTTGTCGCGGTGCCGCGCTCCGGCACGCCCTCGCGACCCTCGACAGGCCAGTTGCCTCGGCGGGACCCGACGCCTCCTTCGCGCAGGTGGACACGGACGGGGTCCTCGCGGGGCTCCGCAAGAACAGGGAGCGGCAGCAGGGGCGGACGGGTGGCTTCGGCAGACCGGTTTCGGGAGGGCACAGGGGACCGGCTAAGCTCGGCAGCCGCCTCCGGTACCGGGGGCGCAACTCGTGTGGGGAAAGGGCTGGTTGACTGTGTGGCAGGAGGCGCCGATCTACGACCGGCTCGTCACCGAACGCGGTGATGTGCCCGCTCAGGTGCGCCAGGAGGCCGAGCAGACCCTGCGCGGTCTGGAGCAGCTGATCCGGCCGAGGGCGGCGTCTGCCGGCCCGCACACCCAGCAGGCGCAGCAGTTCCCGCCCGGCCGGTAGGCGCGCACTCCGGATCGCGGTTCCCCACCCGCCCGCAGCAGGGCCCGGGCGGCGCGGCACGAGCCTCGCCGGGCGGGTGGCGTCGCCGAGGACCGGCGCTCCGGGGAGGTCGCACCGAGGCGTGCGCGATCGCCCGGACGGTCCGCCGATGCCGGCGACGGCCGCGCCGGCTCCGGCGTACCGTCACACCGGGCGGTCGCGTCCCTCCCAATACGGGTCGCGAAGGCGGCGCTTGTACAGCTTGCCGTTGGGGTCGCGCGGCATCGTGCCGACGAAGTCCACGCTTCTGGGCCGTTTGTAGCCGGCGAGGCGGTGCTCGCAGTGGGCGAGGATGGCGGCGGAGAGCCCGGGTCCCGGGGCATGGCCCTCGGCCGGCTCGACGACGGCCTTGACCTCCTCGCCCCAGTCTGCGTGCGGGATGCCGAACACGGCGGCGTCGGCGACGGCGGGGTGGCCGAGCAGCACGGACTCGATCTCGGCGGGATAGATGTTGACGCCGCCCGAGATGATCATGTCGATCTTGCGGTCGCGCAGGAAGAGGTAGCCGTCCTCGTCGAGGAGTCCGAGGTCGCCGACCGTGAAGAAGTCGCCGATGCGGTTCCTGCGGGTCTTGGCCTCGTCCTTGTGGTAACTGAAGCCGCCGGTCGACATCTTCATGTAGACGGTGCCGACCTCGCCGGGCGGCAGCCGGTTGCCGTCGTCGTCGAACACGGCGAGCTCGCTGATGGGCCAGGCCCGGCCGACCGTGCCCGGCTTCTTCAGCCAGTCCTCGGCCGTGGCGAAGGCGCCCCCGCCCTCGCTGGCCGCGTAGTACTCCTCGACGCAACCCCCCCACCAGTCGATCATCGCCCGCTTCACCTGGGCGGGGCAGGGCGCGGCGCCGTGGACTGCGTGCCGCATGGAGCTGACGTCGTATCGGGCCCGGACGTCCTCGGGCAGCGCGAGCAGCCGGTGGAACTGGGTCGGGACCATATGGGTGTGGGTGCAGGCATGGGTGTCGATGAGCCGCAGCATCTCCTCGGGCGCCCACTTGTCCATCAGCACCAGCCGGTGGCCGATGTGCAGGGAAGCTCCGGCGAACTGGAGCACGGCGGTGTGGTACATCGGCGAGCACACCAGGTGGACGTTGCCGTCGAAGGGCCTGATGCCGAAGATGCCGAGGAACCCTCCGAGGTGTGTCTGCTCCGGTGGTGTGCCGGGCAGAGGCCGGCGGATGCCCCGGGGCCGGCCGGTGGTGCCGGAGGTGTAGTTCATGACCCAGCCGAGGGTGCGGTCGGCGGGCGGCACCGCGGGCTGGCCGTCGAGGAGCGCGGTGTACGGCCGGAAGCCGTCCACACCGCCGACGCCGTAGCGCCTGTCCGCTGGCAGCCCCGCCTCGTCGGCGGCCGCGGCCGCTGCGGCGCCGAAGCGCGCGTGCGCGATGATCACTCGGGCGCCGGAGTCGGCGACGATCCAGGCGATCTCGGGGCCGGTGAGATGGTGGTTGACGGGGACCAGGTAGAAGCCGGCCTGGGTGGCGGCGAGGTAGGCGGTGAGGAACTCGACGCCGTTGGGCAGGACGACGGCGAAGGCGTCGCCCCGCCGCAGCCCCGCGGCACGCAGCCCGTGCACGAGGCGGTTGACATCGCCGTGCAGCCGCCCGGCGGTCCACTCCTCGCCACCGGGGGCGATCAGCACCGTCCGTGCCGGATCGGCGGCGGCCTGCGCCCAGAAGCCCCCGGGGGACTCCGGCCGCGGGTCTCCCGACACCCGCCCACTCATGATCCACTCCTTCCGGCGATGCGCTGGACGCGGTCCACGGCGCGCTCGAAGCCGCGGGTCAGGTCGTCGAAGACCTGCTGGACGCTCCGCTCCGAGGTCATCCGGCCGACGATCTGGCCGACCGGAGTGCCGAGGAGCGGTTCGGCCTCCCACTTCTGGATGCGGGAGACGGCCTCGGCGACGAGGAGCCCCTGGAGGGGCATGGGCAGGGGGGCGGGTCCGTCGGGGCCGTCCCAGGCGTCGGTCCACGCGGTACGGAGCTGACGGGCGGGTTTGCCGGTGAGGGCGCGGGAGCGGACGGTGTCGCCCGAGCCCGCGGCGAGCAGCTTCGCCGTGAGGGCGCGGGAGTGCAGTTCGGCCTCGGTGGTGGTGAGCCAGATCGAGCCGAGCCAGACGCCCTGGGCTCCCAGGGCCAGCCCGGCGGCGATCTGCTCGCCGCTGCCGATACCTCCGGCGGCGAGCACCGGCAGCGGGCCGACGGCGTCGACGACCTCCGGGGTGAGCACCATGGAGGCGATCTCGCCGGTGTGGCCGCCCGCCTCGTAGCCCTGGGCGACGACGACGTCGATGCCGGCCTCGGCGTGGCGGCGGGCGTGCGCGGCGCTGCCCGCGAGCGCGGCGACGAGCACTCCGCGGTCGCGGGCCCGGGCGACGATGTCGGGCGGCGGGGAGCCGAGTGCGTTGGCGAGGAGACGGATCGGGTAGTCGAAGGCGATGTCGAGCTGGCCGCGGGCGACGTGCTCCATCCAGCCGGTGATCCGCCAGCCGGACGCCTCGCCCTCGGGCAGCGCGGGTACGCCGTGCGCGGCGAGGAGTTCCTCGACGAAGCGGCGGTGCCCTTCGGGGATCATGGCCTCGACCTCGGCCTCGGTGGCGCCTCCGGCTTTCGAGGCCGGCATGACGACGTCGAGTCCGTACGGCCCCCCGCCGGTGTGCTCCTCCATCCAGTCGAGGTCCCGTGCGAGGTCGCCGGGCGCGGTGTAGCGGACCGCGCCCAGGACGCCGAAGCCGCCCGCCCGGCTGATGGCGGCGGCGACCGCGGGGAACGGGGTGAAGCCGAAGATGGCGTGCTCGACTCCCAGTCTCTTGCTCAGCTCCGTCTCCATGGGCGCAGGATGCCGCAGCGGAACGGCCGAGGGAAGAGATTTCCTGATGCTGTGTCAGATTATCGTCGGCCCCGACGCCCTTCGGCGCCCGGGATCCCTGCGGCGACCCGGATCGGCGGCCGGGATCCCTGCGGCGAGCCGACTCCGTTCGGTGACCGATGCCGCTTTGCGGGACCCCGGCGCACGCGGGCGACGACGCGTCCCGCGGCATGGGCCCCGAGGGCGAGACCGGGTGGACCGCGGGGCGCGGGTCACGCGCCCCTGCCATCCTGTAGGGGTGTCCGGACGGAAGAGCCCACCCGGCGGCCGGTGGGACGCCGCCTCCGAACCCGGCCCCCAGGACCGGGCAGCAGGGACGGAGCAGGGACGTGACGGAGGCCTCGAGAGGCGGAGGGACCAGCCGCCGCCGAACCGGCGGCGGGCTGCTGGCACGGGGAGCGGCCGGAGTGGTCGGATCCGTTCCGGGTGCCGCCGCGGCGGCACCCGCCCCAGGCCGGGCCGGCGCGCGCCGCCGCACGACGCTGCGCCGCGGCACCCCCCGGCAGGCCGGGCTCCTCGCCGGTCCGCTGGAGCGGCTGGTGGCGGACGCCGAGGCATTCCTCTCCCCCTCCCCGCGGCGCCCCTGGTACGCCGGGGCCGTCCTGCTCGCCGGCCGCGGTGGCACGGTCGCCCTGCACCGGCCGATCGGCAAGGCCGTGCGCTACGCGGCCTACGACGAGAGGACCGACACCGGCGTGGAGCTCCCCCCGGAGCGGCAGATCGCCATGACCGAGGACACCGTGTTCGACCTGGCGTCGGTGTCCAAGCTGTTCACGTCCCTCCTCGCCGTCCAGCAGATCGAGCGGGGCGCGCTGGAGCTGGAGGAGAAGGCCGCCTCCTATCTGCCGGACTTCGGGACCGCGGGCAAGCAGGACGTCACCGTACGCCAACTGCTCACCCACACCTCGGGGTTGCGCGCCTGGATACCCCTCTACAGGGAACCCTCCCACGAGGACCGGCTCCGGCGGCTGTGGAACGAGGCACCCGCGATCCCTCCGGGCACCGGATACCGCTACTCCGACCTCAACCTGATCGCACTCCAGCTGGTCCTGGAGACGACCACCGGCCGGAGCCTGGACACCCTGCTCACCGAGGACGTCACCGCGCCGCTCGGTATGGACCGCACCCGGTTCAACCCGCCCCCCTCCTGGCGCCCCGGGATCGCCGCCACCGAGGACGCCCGGCAGCCGTGGTCGGGACTGGACCGCGGGCTGGTGTGTGGCGAGGTGCACGACGAGAACGCCCACGCGTTCGGCGGGGTCGCCGGGCACGCCGGGGTGTTCTCCCGCGCCTGGGACCTCGCGGTGCTCGCGCGCACCCTGCTCAACGGCGGCGCCTACGGCCGGGCCCGCATCCTCGCCCCCGAGTCCGTGGACCTGCTGTTCACCGACGTCAACACCGCGTTCCCCGGCGACGCACACGGGCTCGGCTTCGAGTTGTACCAGCACTGGTACATGGGCGCGATGGCCACTCCCCGCACCGCCGGACACACGGGTTTCACCGGCACCAGTCTCGTACTGGACCCCTCGACTGACTCCTTTCTGATCGTCCTCGGCAATTCCGTTCACCCGGTGCGGAACTGGCGCTCCGGCAGCGCACCGCGCGTCGCCGCCGCGGACCACCTCGCGCGCGCCGTGCCGGTACGTCCCACGCACGGCCGTACCGCCTGGTTCTCCGGGATGGCCGCGGCCGCCACGGCGACACTGGCGCTGCCCGAGGTCACTCCGTCCACCGGGCGCGCCCGGCTGCGCTGCTCCCTGTGGTGGGACACCGGGCCCGGTTCCGACGGGGTGTTCCTTGAGGTCTCCGACGACGGTGGCGCGAGCTGGCGCGCCGTGCCGTTCGAGACCCGGCGGCGAGGCGGGGACGCCGTGCCCCGGCCCGAGGGCCGGGTTTCCGGCTGGTCGGGCCGGGCCTGGCACGGCGTCGGGTCCGAACTGCCCACCGTGGGCGGCCGGCCGATCCGGCTCCGGTGGCGGTACACGACGGACCGGCGGTACCCCGGGCGCGGCGTGTACGTGGACGGCCTGCGGCTCACGGACGGCGGCGGGACGCTCTTCGACGGGGCGCGGCCCGGCGACGCGGCACGGATCGAGGCCGCCGGCTGGACCCGCTCGAGCGACTGAGGCCCGGTGAAGGACCCGAGCGCCCCCGGGCTCCGCCCTTCCCCCGTCGCGGCGGTCGGCCGCGGCGCCTGGGCGGGCCGGCGCCCCGCCCGCGCCCCGCACCTGCCGGACCGATCGGTCACCCGCCGCGCGCAAGGAGCGCTGACAACCGGAGGACAACCTGAGGACAACCGGAGAAGGAGCGGAGGGGGAGCGCGGGTGCCGCCCGGCGGACGGGCGTGGAGGGCACAGGCACAGGCACGAGCACGGAGCACAGGCGGAGCGAGGGGTTCCGCACCCGCGAGGGGCACCCGCGGGGAGTTCCCGAATCAGACGTCCGCGACCGTGAGCACGATCTTCCCCCGGGTGCGTCCGTTCTCGCCCAGCCGGTGGGCGTCGGCGGCGCGCTCCAGCGGCAGCACGGTATCGACGACGGGACGCAGCCTCCCCTCCGCCACGAGCGACGCGAGGGCGCGCAATCCCGTGGAGTCCGGCTCCACGAGCGTGAAACCGGTGCGGATACCCCTCGGCTCGGTCTCCTCCGGAGCGGGCACATCGTCGGGTGAGGGGAGTGTGACGAGCGTGCCGCCATCGCGCAGCACCTGCAGGGACCGGTGCCCGTACTCTCCACCGATCGAGTCCAGGACCACGTCGACGGCCTGGTTCCCGAGCACGGCCGTGAAGTCCTGCCGGGTGTAGTCGATGAGCTCGTCAGCGCCGAGTTCCGTCAGCAGAGCGTGCTTCTCCTCGCGGGCGGTGCCGATGACGTACGCGCCGCGGGCCGCGGCGATCTGGACGGCCAGATGGCCCACCCCGCCCGCTGCCGCGTGGACGAGCACCCGCTGACCGGAGGCGAGTCCCGCGGTCTCCACGAGGGACTGATAGGCGGTGAGGCCGGCCAGCGGCAGGGCAGCAGCCTCCACATGGCTCAGCTGAGGGGGCTTGGGCACGAAGTGCCGGGCCGGTCCTGTGACGTACTCGGCGTATCCCCCGGCCTGGCGCGGGAACTCCGGCATGCCGAACACCTCGTCGCCCGGGCGGAGGACGGTGACGCCCGGCCCCACCGCCTCGACGACGCCGGAGACGTCGTATCCGAGTACCGGCGGCTCGCCGTGCATGCCGAAGCCTCCGGTGGCCCGTGTCTTCCAGTCGACCGGGTTGACCCCGGCCGCGTGCACCCGCACCAGGATCTCGGTGGGGCCGGGAGCGGGCCGGGCGAGGGTCACCACGCGCAGCACCTCCGGTCCGCCCCAGCCGTCCGGGCTGATCGCGCGCATCGTGCGGCCGGTGCCGCCGTCGGTGCCATGGTCCCTGCCACCGCCCGCGTCCGGGCCGGTGCCGGTGTCAGTGCCTGAGCTGGTGCCGCGGTCGCTGTCGTGCATGAGAGGTCCTTCCGTTCTCGGTACACCTCCACCCTAGGCACTCGCGACCCGGACCACAGTGGCTGGATGGCCATGATGTGACAGAATCTGGCCATGACTCCTCGGGGCCGGAAGACGGAACACACCGCGGACCGCACGGCGGTAGGGCGGAAGGCGAGCGGCGAGTGGGACGTGCACGGCGGCTGCGTCGCGCCGCCCGGGCCGAATCCGCATCGTGTGGCGGTCCTGGCCCTCGACGGCGTGATGACCTTCGAACTCGGCATCCCCGCAAGGATTTTCGGCAGTGCCCGGTCCCCGGACGGCGCCGCGCTGTACGAGGTCGTCGTCTGCACCCCGGACGGCGGGCCCGTCCGCACCGAGGCGGGCTTCTCGATCGAGGTGGCGCACGGCCCCGGGGCGCTGGAGCGGGCCGACACCGTGGTCGTCGCACCGACCCACCGGCTCGGGAGCATCGCCCGGGAGGGGCTGCTGCCCGCGCCCGTCGCGGGAGCCGTCGCGCGGATCCGGCCGGGCACCCGTACGGTGTCGATCTGCACGGGCGCCTTTGTGCTCGCCGCTGCGGGACTGCTCGACGGCCGGCCTGCCACGACCCACTGGGCGGAGGCGGAGCACTTCCGGCGGTTGTTCCCGCTGGTGCGGTTCGACGAGGACGTGCTCTTCGTCGACGACGGCGACCTGCTCAGCTCGGCCGGCGCGGCTGCCGGTGTCGACGTGTGCCTGCACCTGGTGCGACGCGACCACGGCAGCGCACTCGCCAACCAGGTGGCCCGCCGCTGCATCGTCCCGCCATGGCGCGACGGGGGCCAGGCCCAGTACATCGAGCGGCCCGTCCCCGAACCCACGACGGCCACCACCGCGCCCACCCGGGCCTGGGCGCTGGAGCGGCTCGACCGCCCGCTGACGCTGGGCGAGCTGGCCGCACACGCCCGGATGAGCGTCCGGACGTTCACCCGGCGGTTCCGCGACGAGGCGGGAGTCACCCCCGGCCGGTGGCTCACCGCACAGCGGGTCGAGCTGGCCAAGCAACTGCTGGAGACCAGCGACCTGTCGATCGACCTGGTGGCCGACCGCGCCGGGTTCGGCAGCGCCAACTCACTGCGGCAGCACATGCGGGGACTCGTCGGTGTCTCTCCCGCCGTCTACCGTCGTACCTTTCACACCGCGGCTGCCTCCGACCGGGCCGGGACCGGGTTCTGAGCACCGCGGGGCAGCGGGCACCGCAGGGCAGCGAGCACCGCAGGGCAGCGGGGACGGAGCACCGGTTCCGGGCAGTCGCCCACCGACCACGACGCCACCGCCTGCCGCCGTCGGCGGTCCGCAACCGCCGACGGCGGCAACCAGCAGGCGACAGACGGCAGGTGACAGGCAGTCAGCGCCCCAGCGCCGCCATCGCCGCGTTGTGGCCGGGGATGCCGCTCACTCCGCCACCGCGCACCGCTCCCGCCCCGCAGAGCAGCACATGGGGGTGGGCGGTCTCCACGCCCCACCGGCCGGTGGTGGCACCGGTCCAGGGGAAGGCGAGATCGCCGTGGAAGATGTGCCCGCCCGGCAGCCGCAGCTCATGCTCCAGGTCCAGCGGGGTCCTGGCCTCGATGCAGGGACGTCCCGCCTCGTCCAGGGCCAGGCAGTCGGCGATCGGCTCGTCCAGATGGGCGTCGAGTTCGGCGAGGGTGGCCTCGAGCAGAGTGTCGCGGGTCGCGTCCGGCGCCTCGTGGAACAGCCGGGCGGGTGTGTGGAGTCCGAAGAGGGTCAGCGTCTGGTAGCCCTGGGCGGCCAGTCCGGGTCCGAGGAGGGACGGGTCGGTCAGCGAGTGGCAGTAGATCTCCGACGGCGGCGCCTCGGGCAGGTGCCCGGCCGCGGCCTGCGCGTACGCCGCCGCGAGCTGGCCGTAGCCCTCGGCGATGTGAAAGGTGCCGGCGAACGCCTGCCGCGGGTCGACCGAGTGGTCCCGCAGCCGGGGCAGCCGGCGGAGCAGCATGTTGACCTTGAGCTGGGCACCCTCCGCAGGGGGCGGGGAGGGCTCCCCGAGAAGGGCGGACAGGGCCTGCGGTGACGCGTTGACCAGTACCTTGCGGGCAGCGACCGCGCCCTCGCGGGCATCCGTGCGGAAGACGACCTCGGCGGCCGACCCGCCGGTCTCGATCCGGATCGCCTCATGGCCGGTGACGATCTCGGCGCCGGCGGCCCGGGCGGCCCCGGCGAGCGCGCCGGTCAGCGCGCCCATCCCACCGACGGGCACGTCCCAGTCGCCGGTGCCGCCGCCGATGACGTGGTAGAGAAAGCAGCGGTTCTGCACCAGCGAGGGGTCGTGGGCATCCGCGAACGTGCCGATGAGCGCGTCGGTCAGGACGACACCGCGGACCAGGTCGTCCGTGAAGTTCTCCTCGATCGCGGTGCCGATGGGCTCCTCGAAGAGCATCCGCCAGGCCGTCTCGTCCCCGACCCGCTCCCGCAGCTCCCGGCGGGTCGGCAGCGGCTCCGTCAGGGTGGGGAAGACCCTCTCGGCGACCTGCCTGGTCCTGCCGTAGAACGCCTCCCACGCCGCGTACTCCCGGTCGGAGCCGGTGAGCGCCGCGAACGAGTCGCGCGTGCCCCCGCCGCCGACGAGCAGTCCCGTGGCCCTGCCGTCGCGCACGGCGGGGGTGTACGAGGACACCGTGCGCTTGCGGACCGAGAAGGACAGCCCGAGGTCGCGGACGATGCCCGCGGGCAGCAGGGACACCAGGTACGCGTACCGGGAGAGCCTGGCGTCGACCCCGGCGAACGGGCGGGTGGAGACGGCCGCTCCCCCGGTGTCCCCCAGGCGCTCCAGGACCAGGACGGTGCGCCCCGCACGGGCCAGGTAGGCGGCGGCGACCAGCCCGTTGTGGCCGCCGCCCACGATGACGGCGTCGTAGACGGACCGGCTGAACGAAGCGGAGGAGGCTGCAGACATGCCTCTTGGTAGCACGCGGTGATCGCGCGGGCCAGAGAGCGGTGTCACGTTTGCGATCCCCGAGCGCGGAGATCCCCGGAGCCCACCGCGCCCCGGCTCCTTCAGGACCCGCCGGGTGGCGACCGGTCCGCCCCGCCCTGGCGGCGCAGTGCCGCCACCCGGCGGTACAGTTCGGCCGCCTCGCCGCCCCGGCCGAGTTGCTCCAGGCAGTGGGCCTGGTCGTTGCGGCTGGCCAGCGCGTCCGGGTGCCGGTCCCCCAGCACGCGTTCACGGGCCTCGGCCACCTGCCGGTAGACGGCGAGCGCGTCGCTCCAGCGGCCCAGCCAGCCCAGGCCGACCGCGACCTCCCGGAGGCTGACGAGGGTGTCCGGGTGATCTGGGCCCAGGACCCGCTCCCGGACGGCGCAGACGTCGCGGGCCTCGGCCAGGGCCTCCTCCCAGCGAGCGAGCCGGCCCAGGTTGACGCCGAGACCGTGGCGGGCCCGCAGGGTCTCGGGGTCCGCGGCGCCGTGGGCCCGGGCGCGGTCGGCCACCAGCGCCCGGTACTGCTCCACCGCCTCGGCGCTCCGTCCGAGCCGGCCGAGGCTGGTCCCGATCTCGTAGCGCGCGGCGAGAGTGTCCGGATGGTCCGGGCCGAGCGCCAGCGCACGGGCTGCCGCCACGTCGCGGTAGGTCCGCAGGGCCTCGCTCCAGCGCCCCAGCCGGCCGAGGGCGTAGGCCACCTCGTACCGGGTCGTGAGCGTGTCCGGATGCCCGGCGCCCAGCACCCTGCTGCGGGCCTCGGCGACCTCCTGCGCTGTGCGGTGGGAGTCCTCGAGCCGGCCGAGGCGGCTCAGGTTGAAGGCCAGGTTGTGACGGCATCGAAGGGTGTCGGGGTGGTCCGGCCCGGCCGTGCGTTCCCAGGAGCCGAGCACCGAGGTGTACACCTGGTGCGCCTCGAAGTGCCGGCCGAGCCGGCCGAGCACGTACGCCATCTCCTGCCGGGCGGCCAGCGTCTCCGGGTGGTCGGGGCCCAGGGTGTGGTCACGGCCCTCGGCGACGCGGCCGAACTCGCGGAGCGCGTCGGCCGCCCGGCCGGTCCTGCTGAGCGTGAAACCGACCTCGTAGCGGCTCGCGAGGGTGTCCGGGTGGTCGGGGCCGAGTGCGTGCTCACGCTCGGTGGCGACCGCGCGGTGCACCTCGCCCGCCTCCTCCCAGCGGCCGAGCCGGCCGAGGCTGAGGCCCGCATGGTGGCGGCCGGTGAGCACGGCGAGCAGTTCGGGCGACGGAGTGGGCCGCTCCGGCCGGGGGAGCTTCACGGGCGCGGGGCCGCGCAGATCCGCCCCGGTGGTCCACTCGCCGGTCAGGCCCGCCGTGAAGTCGGGCGGCGGGGTCCGCGGCGTGGAGCCGGTGATCGCCTTGTGGCCGAGGGTCATGCCGCGGGTCCAGAAGGGCAGCCCCGGTTCCCCTCCCCCGGGGAGGGGCGGATACGGATACCGGTGCGGGTGCGGCGGTCCGGTACCGGCGGCGGGCGTGGTCGCGCGTCCGGCCCCTATCCTGCGGCGCAGGTCCTTGGCGTCGGCGGGCCGCTCGTCCGGGGCCTTGGCGAGCAGGCCCAGGACGATCTCCTCGATGAACCCGGGCAGTTCCGGCCGGTGGCTGCGCAGCGGACGGGGCTCGGTGTCCCGGTGGCCGACCAGGACGGACCACGCGTCGCCGAGGTCGAAGGGCGGCACTCCGGTGGCCATCTCGTACAGCACGCACCCCAGGGAGTAGAGATCGCTGCGGTGGTCGACGGAGCCCCCGGCGATCTGCTCGGGCGACATGTAGTGGGGGGTGCCCATGGCGATGCCCGTGCCGGTGAGACGGGACGAGAATTCGATGTCGTGGCCGAGCCGGGCGATGCCGAAGTCGCAGATCTTCACCGTGCCGTCGGTGAGGCGCATGATGTTGGCGGGCTTCAGGTCCCGGTGGACGACGTCCTGTTCATGGGTGTAGGCGAGGGCGTCGGCCACCTGGTCGGCGATGTCCACGATGTCGGACACCGGCAGGGGGTGCTGCTCGCCGTCCTCCATCAGCTGACTGAGGTTGCGGCCCTCAAGCAACTCCATGACCAGGTAGGGCAGTCCCCGGTGCTCCCCGAAGTCGTGGACGACCGTCACCCCGCGGTGCTGAAGGGCCGCGGCGACCCGCGCCTCCCTGCGGAAACGCTCCCGCAGGACGCGTGTGAACATCCTGTCGTGCTGCGGCCCGGGGGGTTTGAGGCACTTGACGGCGACCCGCCTGCCCAGTGACTCGTCGCGGGCCCCCCACACCTCGCCCATGCCGCCCCGGCCGATCAGTTCGAGCAGTCGGTACCGGCCCTGGATCAGCCTGGTGTCCGCCATCGCGTGCCGTCGCCCCCGTCGCTTCGCTGCGCCCTCCCCGGCCCGTCCAGTATGGCCGCCTCCCTGCGGAGTGTGCACGGCGCGGGCCTGCTGCCGGGCCCGAGTCGCGCCATCGCCCTCACGATGCGACCCGGCGGCAGCCGCCGGCGCACGCGCGGCGGACGCGGCGCAGGGCGGCCCCGGTGGCGGCGGGCCGCCGGGTGACTCGGGCGGGTTTCCCGGCGTGGCGGTCAAGGAGCAGACGCCGGTGGGACCGGGCCGGCCCGGTCCCACCGCCCTTCACTCCGCGGCCGGCCCCCCTGCCCGGAAGGTCCTCCAGTACTGGCGCCGCCTCTCGTCCCGCACCACGACGCCGAGACGGGCCAGTTCCCCGCGGAGCTCCCAGAGGTCCTCGTGGGAGGACCCCTTCTTGTCCAGCGACTCCTGGCGGGCCTCGAGAAGGGCGTTCGCGCCCTCCGGGAGGCCGGGGGCACCCGGCACCCAGCGGCGGAACTCCCCCTGGTGCGGATCGGCGTCCGCCCACGCATAGCCGTGCGCGGTGAACGCCTCCGCGACGCGGCCGGTGTCCAGGTCGCACTCCTGCCGCGTGAGTTCGCCCCCGTCGTGGCCGAGCAGGACGAGGTGCTTGCCGTCCCGGAACACCGTGGCGACGACATCGCGCGGGAACTCCCGTGCCCTTCCCTTGCCTGTGAGCACCACGCACTCCCCCGACAGGCGGATCGCCAACTGCTCGTGCTGGGCGACCAGCCCGAGGGCCAGCCCGGCCACCGCGCCCGCGGCGGGCAGCACCGGGGCGGGGGCGGAGGCAGCCAACTCGGCCGGTCCCTGCATCGGTGCCCACGGCAGTGTCACCAGCCAGTCGGCAAGGAAGCCGACGAGCCAGCCGGCGCCCACCCCCATGAGCACGAAAACGGCGTAGACACCCGCGGTTCCCACAGCCGACTGCCGGAGCACGACGGGGCGGCCCTCCCGCGACTCCCGCCACGCTTCCTTGCCGCCCTTGCCCATGTCCTCGTCCATGTCCCCCTCACTTCCCTCAACACCGCGCATAATAGACCGAGCACTCAGTCTATTATTCTCGGACGAGACGGGAGCCGAGAGTCGGCAGGAGAGGAGCTCCGGTGAGAACAGTCGACCCGGCCAGGCACCAGGCCAGGCGCAGGCACATCATCGACGCCGCGGCCGGACTCTTCGCCGCCAAGGGCTTCGAACGCACCACCACGGCGGAGATCTGCAAGGCAGCCGGCATGAGCGCGGGCAACCTGTTCCACTACTTCCCCAGCAAACGGGCGGTCTTCCACGCCGTCTTCGAGGGCGACGAGCACGACGGCGCCGCCAGGGCCGAGCGTTTCGCCGCCGCCCGCGCCGCCGACGACCCGTGGCGCGCCCTCCTCGACACCGTGGACCTCCTCGCCGCGCCCGCCGCGGAGCCGCTGGTCCCCGCGCTCGTCATGGAGGCGATGATCCAGGCCCACCGCGACCCCGAGCTCGAGGCGCTGCTGAGCCGCGACAACGACGAAGAGCGGTCCACCCTCACCGCCCTGCTGCGGAGTGCGGCCGCGGCAGGCCAGATCGACCCCGCCCTGGACCCGGACGACACCGCGGCCTGGGTCATGGCCCTCATCGCCGCCCTCTACACCAGCGCCGCCACCGACCCCGCCTTCAGCCCGGCCGACCAGCTCCCCACCCTGCGCCTGATCGTCCACCGCTTCCTGCGGCCCGACGCCCACCGGCCGCCGGAGCGATGAGGGGGCACCTGCGGGACCCGTGCAGCGGCGGGCGCACGGGGCGGCCTTCCGGCTCTGCCGGCGTCACCTATGCGGCACCTCGTACCCCCCGGGGCGGGGGCGGGGGCCGGGGCCGGGGAAGCACTGCCAAGCCCGACCGGGTGCGGGCCTGCCCGGCTCCGCGGAGCCGGGGCGGCCGGGCCGCCGCTCCACCCGCCGCGAGTGGCGCGGCGATCGCGCCCCGCCGGTCGGCCGCGGTCGGCGGTCAGCGTCTGACCCGCGGCATCCCCAGGCCGATCCAGGAGATGATCTCGCGCTGGATCTCGTTGTTGCCGCCACCGAAGGTGAAGATCACGGCGGACCGGTAGCCGCGCTCCAGCTCACCGTGGAGCACCGCTCCGGCCGAGCCCTCCTTGAGCGGGCCCGCCGCCCCGACGATCTCCATCAGCCAGGCATAGGCGTCACGGCGGGCCTCGGACCCGTACACCTTCACGGCCGAGGCGTCCTGCGGAGTGAGCGTGCCGTCCTGTACGGCGCCCACCATCCGCCAGTTGAGCAGTTTCATCGCGTCGAGCCGGGTGTGCGCGCGGGCCAGGCGCCCCCGTACCCAGCCGAGGTCGATGACGCGCCGGCCGTCGGCGAGCTTGGTTCCCGCCGCCCAGCGCTGGACGTCGTGCAGGGCGCGGACGGCCATGGTGCCGTGGGCGGCGAGGGTGACGCGCTCGTGGTTGAGCTGGTTGGTGATCAGCCGCCACCCCTGGTTCTCCTCGCCCACCCGGCGGGACACCGGTACGCGGACGTTCTCGTAGTAGCCCGCCGTGGTGTCGTGGGAGGCCAGGGTGTTGATCACCGTGAAGGAGTACCCCGGGTCGGACGTCGGCACGAGCAGCATGCTGATGCCCTTGTGCGGCGGGGCGTCCGGGTCGGTGCGGACGGCGAGCCACACCCAGTCGGCCGTGTCGCCGTTGGTGGTCCAGATCTTCTGGCCGTTGACGACGTAGGTGTCGCCCTCGCGTACGGCGCGGGTCCTGAGCGCGGCCAGATCGGTGCCGGCGTCCGGCTCGCTGTAACCGATGGCCACATCGATCTCCCCGGACAGGATCCGGGGCAGGAAGTACGCCTTCTGCTCGCCGGTGCCGTACTGCATGATCGTCGGGCCGACGGTGTTCAGCGCCATGAGCGGGAGCGGCACACCCGCCTGCGCCGCCTCGTCGAAGAAGATGAACTGCTCCATCGTCGTCAGCCCGCGTCCGCCGTACTCCCGCGGCCATCCGACGCCGAGCCAGCCGTCGGCGCCGAGCCGCCGGATCGTCGCCCGGTAGAAGCGCTTGCGCTCGGCATGGTCCACGTGGCGGGCGTAGGCGTTGTCGGGGACGAGCCCGGCGAAGTAGGCACGCAGTTCGGCGCGCAACCGCCTCTGTCCCGGTGTGTACTCCAGGTGCACGGTCCCTCCAGGCGTCTCGTGCCGGTATGCGCCCCCGCGGCGGCACAGAGTAGAACGCGTTACAGGAATTGGGAAGAGACATGCGGGGCCGGACGGACCCGTGCCGCGGGACGCAAGGCCCCGCGGCACCCTCCGGCTCCGCCGCCGCCCACCCGGCACCACCCTCCAGCGCCCCCGGGACCACTCGCGCCCCGGCCCACCCGGCGGCCGCGCGAGCGCACTGGGCCCCGGCCCGTGCGGCCTCCGGTGACCGGAGACGGGCTGGCGGCACGCCGCCGAAGAGGGCGGTGCGGCCGCCGGGCACGGCGTTCCCGCGGTGCCGCGCCCTGCCCGGTTCGCCGGGGGCCGGCCCCTCCCCGCCCGGCCTCCCCCTCGTCTGCCCCGTATGCCCCGCCTCCGTCCTCGCCTCCGCCCCCGAAACCGCTGCGGGGCGCCCCGCCCCCTCGGCCGCCCTTTCCGGCGACTGGCTGAAACTGCGTCAAAATCCGCTCGTGGCACGGCGTTTCCACAGAAGGTGCTGGCCATCCTCTAGGGAACGGTCCGCACCCCCTGGGAGACTCACATGGAACGCAGGCGGCTACTGCATGCCGGAGCCGGGCTCGTCGCGGCGTCCGTGGTGGGCCCCGCACTCACCCCGGCCAGGGCTCTCGCCCGCACAGCCGAAGGCACGGGCGCCCCCGGCGCCTCCCCACCGGCGAACGGAGCGGCCGCGGCCGGCACCCCCGGCCCCTGCTCGGATCAGCCGGTCTCGACGTACGGCACGGCGACCTACACCGCGGCGATCGTCGGCATGACGGTACTGGGCGGTCACGCCTATGTGGTGGCACGCGGTCAGAACCCGCCGCTGCTGGGCGAGATCGAACTCGGACCGGGGAAGCTCACCAGGACCGTGCGGCTGGCACGCGGCGAGGGCGGCTGGGCGGCGACGGTCTCCGGCGGGCAGGTGTACGTGGGCACCTATCCCGTCCCCGACCTCTACCGCTTCGACCCGGCGACCGGTGCGGTGACCCGGCTCGGCACGATCGGGCCGTCGGGCGGCTTCGTCTGGTGCCTGACCACCGCGCCGGACGGGACCGTGTACGCGGGCACCTATCCGCGCGGCGAGGTGTGGGAGTACTCGCCTGCGACCGGTGAGCTGCGCAACCTGGGTGTCGCAAGGCCCGGCGAGCAGTATGTGCGCGCGATCGCGGCCGACGACCGCCATGTCTACGCGGGTACGCTCCCGCGCGGCCATGTCGTCGTCTACGACCGCTCGACCGGTGCGAAGGGCTCCATCACACCGGCGCCGTACGGCGGGGCCGCCTGCCTGCTCGCCAGGGGCGGTCGGGTGATCGGCGGATTCGGCAGGTCCGTCGTGGACCTGGCGCCCGACGGGAGTGACGCCCGGGTCATCCCGATGCCGGCCGCGGAACGTCTGGTCGACGCGATCACCTCGACCGGCGACGGCACGGTGTACTGCGTCGGACGGCCGACGGGGACGGTCTACCGGCGCGACGGCGACGCCCTCGTGCCGGTCGCCGCGCCCACCCCGCAGGACGAGCACCGGGCGCTCTTCCCGCTCCCGGACGGCAGGCTGCTGGGCGGGGCGGGCAGCGGCCGGGTGTGGTGGCTGGACCCGAACGGCGGCGGGTCGACCACGCTGGAACTGATCGACACGGCCATGGCGGGCCCGGACCCCGTACAGTCCCTGGCCCTGGGCCCGGGCGGGACGGTGCACGTCGGCGGCCACTTCTCCATCACGACCCACCGGCCGGCCCAGGGCACCAGCCGGCGGATCCCGGTGTCCGGGGAGCCGAAGCAGCTGCGCACGGCCGGCGGCCGCGTCTACGCGGCGCTCTATCCGAGCACGGAAGTGCTGGAGCTCGACCCGGACCGCGGCACGATCCGGTCGCTCGGGTTCATCGGCAACGACCAGCAGCGGCCGACGGACATGCGGTACGCGCGGACGATCGACCGATTCCTCATCGCGTCCGCACCGCCGGCCGGACGGCTGAAGGGCGCGCTGACGGTGGCGGACCGGGCGAGAGGGCGGCTGGCGGTCTACCACGACGTGATCACGGACCAGAGCGTGATGTCCCTGGCCCTGGACGACCGGCTGAGCAGCGGGATCGCGTACCTCGCCGGTGACACCTGGGGCGGCGGAAGCGTGCCCCCCGCCCGGCCGAGCGCGACGGTCGCCGCCTTCGACCTGTGCAGCCGCACGGTGCTGTGGGAGGTCGCGCCCCTCGAGGGGTACGCCAGCCTGCAGCACATCGAGGTGCTCGACGGAGTGCTGTACGGCGTCTACAAGCGGCTGGCGGGCGCCTGGTTCGCCATGGACCTCAGGACCCGCACCGTGCTGCGGTCGGGGAGGCTGCCGAGCTACGGCGAGCTGACCGTACACCGCGGGCAGGTGTTCGCCTCCGTCTTCGGCGGGCTGGTGTACCGGATCGGGCCGGACCTCGACGAGGCCCAGCCGGTGCTGTCCGGTCTGGGCGACGGCTGGTACAACCCGCCTCAGCTGGCCTGGGAGCAACGACCGTCGTGGCACGCCTGGGGCGTCGCGGGCAGGGAGCTGGCGCGGCTCCGCCTCGACCCGGACTGCACCCTCGCCAACCGGGCCGGAACCACCCCGCCGGACGCCGCGGTGCTGGAGTCGCTGCTGGCCAACTGAGCCTCGGCGGCATCAGGCGCCCGACCGGCGGCAGCCGGCGGCAACCCGGGGCGCGCACCCCGGACAGGCCGTGCCTCGAGCCAAGCGCGGTCCGCCTCGCGGGTCAGCCCGTGCCGGCCCCGGCGCCGCCACCCACGCTCACATCCGGGCGGACGATCACCACGGGACAGGGCGCATGCTGGCTGACCTGCTGGCTCACCGAGCCGAGGAGCATCCGGGCGAACCCGCCCCGGCCGCGGGAGCCCACCACCAGGACTTCGGCCCCCTCGGCGGCGGCCATCAGGGCTTCGGCCGGATTGCCGTGCACCAGCCGCTCGTGCACCTGGGTCTCGCCCGTCTCCCCGAGTACCTCGCGCACCTCCTCCACGAGGCCGCGTCTGGCCTCCCCGGCGTCGAACTCCGTGTCGACGGCGGGGGCCGACCAGCCGTGCGCGCCCGGCAGCTCGTACGCGGCCACCGCGTCCACCGTCGCTCCGATCAGGCCGGCGTGCCGTACGGCCCAGCGCAGCGCGGCGTACGACGAGGGCGAGCCGTCGATGCCCACGACCACGCGGGGAGCCGGATCGCTCGTACTCATGCCCTTCCACCTCTCTCATGGCTTCTCATGGCTTCTCGTGCCTTCTCGTGCCTTCTCGTGCCTTCCTGCGGGCCCCGTCATCCACGCTGCGTGACCTCGCGCCGTTCCGCGAGGCGAACACCGCCGGGGTAGCGGTGCCCGGCCGCCGGCGCGTCCCGGCCGCCGCGGCCGGATGGCGCCGCCGACCGGGCGCCGGGCCGCCGGAAGGCGGGGCCGGACCGGGTGCGCGGGTGCACGGGTGCACGGGTGCGGCGGCCGGTCCCCCCGGCCTCCCCGTCCCGGGCGGGAGAGCCGCCGACGGGGCCTGCCACCGCCCCGCCCCGTCCCGTCCCGGTCCTGGTGCCCGTGCAGGCGATCGGACTTATGGTGCTAGGAGTCGGTCTCCGCTCGTCGCACTTCTGTGCTGACAGCCCGGCCCTCCAGTGCACATGTGCGCGGAAAGGGTGGTCCCGATGCACCCAGCCCTCAGTTCCGACGACCTGGCCCGGCTTCGCCGGCAGCGGCCCTATCCCGCGGTGTCGGTCCTGATGCCCACACACCGGCGGGAGCCGGACAACGCGCAGGACCCGGTCAGGCTGCGCAATCTGATGGCCGCGGCGAAGGAGCGGCTCAGGGCCGATCCCGCCGTCACCCGAGAGACCAGGATCGACGTGTCCGAGCAGCTCGACCGGGCGCTGGCCGGGATCGACCTGGGGCACGCGGAGGACGGGCTGGTGGTCTTCGCCGCTCAGGGCGAGCACGAGGTGTGGACGCTGGGCCGTCCCGTGCCCGAGCGGGTGGTGCTCTCGGACACCTTCCTGACCCGCAACCTCGTCTCGGCCCAGGCCTCCGAACGCCCGTTCTGGGTCCTCGCGGTCGCCTCCGACCGCGCCGCGCTCTGGAGCGGTACGGCGGACCGGGTCACCGAGGAGCACGCGGACCCCTTTCCGATGTCCCGCAGCACCGAGAACTTCGACGCGGAGCGCCGGGAGCGGATCGGCGATGTGCCGAGCACGTTCCGGGACGAGGCCACACGGCACTTCCTGCGGGAGGCCGACACGGCGCTCACCGCGGTCCTCAAGGCGGACCCCCGGCCGCTGTACGTGACCGGCGAACCCGCGGCGCTCGCGCTCCTCGACGGCGTCGGCACGGCCGCCAAGGGCCAGGCCGTCCATGTCCCGCAAGGCGGGGTGGCCGGCGCCTCGGCCGACGCGGTCTGGCAGGCGGTGCGCCCGTTCGTCGAGGCACGAGCCGAGCAGGAGGTATCGGGCGTCCTTCAGGAACTGGACAGGGCCCGGGGCAGGCGTGCGTTCGCCGCCGGGGTGGACGAGATCCGCGAGCATGTGCAGACGGGCCGGGTCGCGCTGCTGGCCGTGGAGGAGAACTACCGGGCGACCGTACGGGACGCCGGCGAACATCTGCTGCCCGCCGAGCCGGGGGACTTGGACGCGGTGGTCGACGTCGTGGACGAGATCGTCGAGAAGTCCCTCGACACGGGGGCGGACGTGCGGTTCGTGCCGGACGGAGCCCTCGCGGGGATGGGCGGCATCGCCAGCGCGCTGCGCTACTGACCGCCTGCCGGACGGCGGTCCCGCCGGGTGGTCGCCCGCCGGACGCCTCCACCGCTCGGCCACCGCCATCGGCTGCCGAGCGGACGCCCACCGGACAACCGCCGGACAACCGGTCTGCCCGGGTGATCGTCCGCCCGGCGGCCCTCGCGAAGCCGCGGGCCGCACGCGGGCACCGTGCCGGCGGATCCACCGGAGCGCGGTGCCGGACGGGCCGTTTGCGCGGATACTGGCAGAGGGGGTGCGGCTGTTCCGACACGGCCCGTCTGAGAGGACACCGTCCGGAGCGGACGCCGCCGGTCCGGTCCTCCCGTCAGGAGGTTCCCATGAGGATGCTCATCAACGTCCCCGAGACGGTGGTCGCCGACGGCCTGCGCGGACTGGCCGCCGCGCACCCCGGGCTGAACGTCGACGTGGAGAGGCGGGTCGTGGTCCGGGGGGACGCCCCGGTCGCCGGCAAGGTGGGCCTGGTGTCCGGCGGCGGGTCGGGGCACGAGCCCCTGCACGGCGGGTTCGTGGGGGTCGGGATGCTCTCGGCGGCGTGCCCCGGCGAGGTGTTCACGTCCCCGGTGCCGGACCAGATGGCCCGGGCCGCCGCGGCGGTGGACAGCGGGGCGGGTGTGCTCTTCGTGGTGAAGAACTACACCGGCGACGTGCTGAACTTCGACATGGCGCAGGAGCTCGCCGAGGACGAGGGCGTCCGGGTGGCCAGGGTGCTCGTCGACGACGACGTGGCCGTCCGGGACAGCCTGTACACGGCGGGCCGGCGCGGTACCGGCGCGACGCTCTTCGTGGAGAAGGCCGCGGGCGCCGCGGCCGAGGAGGGCGCCCCGCTGGAGCGGGTCGAGGCGGTCGCCCGCCGGGTCGGGGAGCGGTCGCGCAGCTTCGGTGTGGCGCTCGGCGCCGTCACCACCCCCGCCAAGGGCACCCCGACGTTCGACCTGCCGTCCGGGGAGCTGGAGTTGGGGATCGGCATCCACGGCGAGCCCGGCCGTGAACGGCGGCCGATGATGACCTCGCGCGAGATCGCGGACTTCACCGTGGAGGCGGTCCTGAACGACCTGCGGCCGTCGGGTCCGGTGCTGGCGCTGGTCAACGGCATGGGCGCGACACCGCTGCTGGAGCTGTACGGGTTCAGCGCGGAGGTCCACCGGGTGCTCGCCGAGCGCGGTGTGCCGGTGGCCCGGACCCTGGTCGGGAACTACGTCACCTCGCTCGACATGGCCGGTTGCTCGGTGACGCTGTGCGAGGCGGACGAGGAGATCCTGCGGCTCTGGGACGCCCCCGTGGAGACGCCCGCCCTGCGCTGGGGCCGCTGAGCCGTGCCCGGCCCGGCCGGTGACGGCGGTGCCGCGTCCGCGGGCCGCGACGACGCACACAAGGGAGCCGATGTGCCACGAGACGCAGACGCCGTGCTCGACGCGGAGTTCTTCCTCCGCTGGATGGACGCCCTCGCCCGGGCGGTGGACCGGGAGGCCGCGCGGCTCACCGAGCTGGACGCCGCGATCGGGGACGCCGACCACGGGGCCAATATGCGGCGGGGTTTCGCGGCGGTGACGGCCGCACTGGGGAAGGACGCGCCGGACACCCCCGGTGCCGTACTGATGCTGACGGGGCGCCGGCTGATCTCGACGGTCGGCGGGGCCTCGGGGCCGCTGTACGGGACGCTGCTGCGGCGCGCCGGCAAGGCGCTCGGCGACGAGGCCGCGGTGTCGCGGGCGCAGCTCGCCGAGGCGCTGCGCGCGGGGACCGCGGCGGTGGCCCGGCTCGGCGGCGCGAAGGCCGGGGACAAGACGATGCTGGACGCGCTGGAGCCGGCGGCGGCGGCACTGGAGGAGTCCTTCGCGGCCGCGCGCCAGGCCGCGGAGGACGGTGCGGCCGCGACCGTGCCGATGCTGGCCCGCAAGGGCCGCGCGAGCTATCTGGGCGAACGCAGCATCGGGCACCGGGATCCGGGGGCGGCGTCCTCCGCCCTGCTGATCGGCACCCTCGAGGAGACCGCGCGGTGACCGGTGTGGTGGGGATCGTCCTGGTCTCGCACAGCGCGCAGGTCGCCGCTTCGGTCGCCGATCTCGCGCGGAGGCTGGCCGGTGCCGGCGACGGGGTGCCGGTGGCTGCGGCAGGCGGCACCGCGGAGGGCGGTCTCGGCACCAGTGCGGAGCGGACCGTCCGTGCCGCGCACGGGGTGGACCGGGGCGCGGGGGTGGCCGTGCTGGTGGACATCGGCAGCGCGGTGCTGACGGTGAAGACGCTGCTGGCCGAGGGCGGCGAACTCCCCGAGGGGACCCGGCTCGTGGATGCGCCGTTCGTCGAGGGGGCCGTCGCCGCGGTGGTCACCGCGGCCACCGGAGCGGATCTGGACGCGGTGGCGGCGGCAGCGGAGGAGGCGTACGGCTACCGGAAGGTGTGACCGTACGCATCCGAGGGGCGGCTTGTGATGCACCTGGTCAACGCACTAGTGTCGCAGGGCCTTGGTGAACGGGAAACCGGTGGAGTACCGGTGCGGCCCTCGCCACTGTGATCGGGAAGTCCGGCTCTCTCCGCGAGGAAGCCACTGGACGGCCGCGGGGGACCGCGGTGTCCGGGAAGGCGGAGCCCGGGCGGCATGACCCGTCAGCCAGGAGACCGGCCGGGGCGCGTTGTCCATCCACGAGGTGCTGGAGAGGTCTCCCTGCCCATGCATATAGCCGAGGGGTATCTGCCCCCTGTGCACGCGGCCGCCTGGGCCGCCGCGTCCGCCCCCTTCGTGATCCACGGCATGCGGGCGCTGACCCGCGAGGTCAGGGCGAACCCCGAGTCCACGCTGCTGCTCGGCGCGGCCGGCGCCTTCACCTTCGTCCTGTCCGCGCTCAAGATCCCCTCGGTGACGGGCAGTTGCTCCCATCCGACCGGCACGGGACTGGGCGCGATACTGTTCCGGCCGCCGATCATGGCGGTGCTGGGCACGATCACCCTGCTCTTCCAGGCGCTGCTGCTGGCCCACGGGGGGCTGACCACGCTCGGCGCGAACGTCTTCTCCCTGGCGGTCGTCGGGCCCTGGGCCGGGTTCGGGGTGTACGTGCTGCTGCGGCGGTCCGGGGCGCCGCTGATGGTGGCCGTGTTCTTCGGCGCGTTCACCGCCGACCTGTCCACGTACTGCGTCACCAGCGTGCAGCTGGCGCTGGCGTTCCCCGACCCGGGCAGCGGCGTGGTGGGCGCCCTGGCCAAGTTCGGCGGCATCTTCGCGGTGACCCAGATCCCGCTGGCGGTCAGCGAGGGCCTGCTGACCGTCCTGGTGATGCGGCTGCTGGTGCAGTCGAGCAAGGGTGAGCTGACCCGGCTCGGGGTGCTCCTCCAGGGCGGGGCGGAGAAGGAGGCCGCGGTCCGATGAGCCGCAACGCGAAGATCAACACACTGCTGCTCGCGATCGTGGCGGCGCTGGCCGTGCTGCCGCTCGCGCTGGGTCTGGGCGACCACAAGGAGGAGCCCTTCACGGGCGCCGACGGGGAGGCGGAGACCGCGATCACCGAGATCGCCCCGGACTACGAGCCCTGGTTCGCCCCGTTGTACGAGCCGCCGTCCGGGGAGGTCGAGTCGGCCCTGTTCGCCCTCCAGGCCGCCCTGGGCGCGGGGGTCCTCGCGTACTACTTCGGGCTGCGCAGGGGCCGCCGGCAGGGCGGGGCCCGGGCGGCGGCCGCGCGGGGCGCCCGGCCGCCGGCCGCCGGCGCGGGGGACTCCCCCGGCGCGGGGGCGTAGTCGCCGATGCTGCCGATCGACGCGGCGGCACACGGCAGCCGCTGGCGCGGCCGCCACCCGGGCGAGAAGGCGGCACTGGGCCTGGGACTGACGGTCTGCGCCGTGGCGCTGCCGCCGTGGCCGGGTGCCGTCCTGGTGGCGGCGGCCGCCGTCGCGGTACTGCTCGGGCCCGCCGGGGTGGCGCCCCGGCAGCTGTGGCGGGCGTGGCGCATCCCGCTGGGGTTCTGCGTCACGGGCGCGGTCCCGCTGCTGTTCGCGGTGGGCGGCCCGGACGGCTTCGTGGCCCTCGCGCCCGACGGGCCCCTGCACGCGGTCCGGCTGCTGCTGCGGACGTCGGCGGCCTCGCTCGGGGTGCTGCTGTTCGCGTTCACCACGCCGATGTCCGACCTGCTGCCCCGGCTGACCCGGGCCGGGGTGCCGGGGCCGGTCGTGGACGTGGCGCTCGTGATGTACCGGATCGCGTTCCTGCTGCTGGACGCGGTGCACCGGATCCGCCAGGCGCAGGCCGCCCGGCTCGGCCACACCTCCCGGGCGGCGGCCTGGCGGTCCCTCGCCGGCCTCGCCGCGACCGCGTTCGTGCGCGCCTTCGACCGGGCCCAGCGGCTGCACACGGGGCTCGCCGGGCGGGGCTACGACGGGACGCTGCGGGTCCTGGTGCCGTCGGCGGCGGTGTCGGTGCGCTTTCTGGCGGCGACCGCGGGGCTGCTCGCGGGGCTCGTCGCCCTCACCCTCGTACTGGAAAGGTCCGTGCTGTGAGCAGTTCCGTGGAGTCGGGCGGGGGCGGGGGCGCGGTCCCCGTGGTGGAACTGGCCGGCGCCGGGTTCTCCTACCCGGACGGCCCGCCGGTGCTGCGCGGTGTCGACTTCGCGGTGGCGGGCGGGCGGTCCCTGGCGCTGCTGGGCCGCAACGGGAGCGGGAAGACGACCCTGATGCGGCTGCTGAGCGGCGGACTGCGCTGCGGCGAGGGGCGGCTGCTGCTCGGCGGAGAGCCGGTGGCGTACGACCGCGCAGGGCTCACCCGGCTCCGGACGACGGTGCAGCTGGTCGTGCAGGATCCGGACGACCAGCTGTTCGCCGCCTCCGTCGCCCAGGACGTGTCGTTCGGGCCGATGAACCTCGGGCTGCGGGAGGCGGAGGTGCGGGCGCGGGTCGCCGAGGCGCTCGACGCGCTGGACATCGCGGCGCTCGCGGACCGTCCGACCCATCTGCTGTCGTACGGGCAGCGCAAGCGGGCCGCGATCGCGGGCGCGGTGGCGATGCGGCCGCGGGTGCTGGTCCTGGACGAGCCGACGGCCGGGCTCGACCCGCACGGCCAGGAGAGGCTGCTGGCGGTGCTGGCGCGGCTCCGGGAGTCCGGCACGACCGTGGTGATGGCCACGCACGACGTGGATCTGGCGCTGCGCTGGGCCGACGACGCCGCCGTGCTCTGTCCGGCGGGGCTGCGGACCGGGCCGGTCGCGGAGCTGCTGGCGGACCGGGGGCTGCTGGATGCGGCCCGGCTGCGGCGGCCGTGGGCGATGGCGGCCGAGGAGGTGCTGCGGGCGCACGGGCTGCTGGATGCGGGCAGTCCCGGCCCGCGGACCCCGGAGGAGCTGGACCGATGGGCCGTACCGGCGTAGCGCATCTCACCCGGAACCCGTTGTGCAACTAGTTGCATAGCGAGCTCTCCGGGGTCTACAAAGGGGGCGACGCTAATCGCGCGAGGAGGCGCCCCGATGACCCCGACCCCGTACCCCCATCTGCTCAGCCCGCTCGACCTCGGCTTCACCACCCTGCCGAACCGGGTGGTCATGGGCTCGATGCACATCGGTCTCGAGGAGGCCGAGAACGGCTTCGAGCGCATGGCCGCCTTCTACGCCGAGCGTGCCCGCGGCGGCGTCGGGCTGATCGTCACCGGCGGCATCGCCCCCAACGACGCGGGGCGCCCGTACGAGGGCGGCGCCAAACTCACCACCGAGGAGGAGGCCGCCCAGCACCGCACGGTCACCGACGCGGTGCACGCGCAGGGAGGCCGGATCGCCCTGCAGATCCTGCACTTCGGCCGCTACGCCTACCACCGGGACCTGGTGGCGCCGAGCGCGCTGCAGGCCCCCATCAGCCCGTTCGTCCCCCACGCCCTCACCGGCGAGGAGGTCGAGCAGACGGTGGAGGACTATGTCCGCGCGGCCGGGCTGGCGAAGGCCGCCGGGTACGACGGCGTCGAGATCATGGGCTCCGAGGGCTACCTCGTCAACGAGTTCATCGCGAGCGCCACCAACCACCGGGACGACCGCTGGGGCGGCTCCTACGCGAACCGGACCCGCTTCCCCCGCGAGATCGTCCGCCGCACCCGGGAGCACGTCGGCGACGACTTCATCATCGTCTACCGGCTGTCGATGCTCGACCTCGTGCCCGGCGGCTCCTCGCTCGAGGAGGTCGTCGCACTCGCCAAGGAGATCGAGGCGGCCGGCGCGACCCTCATCAACACCGGCGTCGGCTGGCACGAGGCGCGGATCCCGACCATCGCGACCTCGGTGCCGCGTGCCGCGTACACGTGGGTGACCGAGAAGCTGATGGGCGCGGTGTCCGTGCCCCTGGTGACCAGCAACCGGATCAACACGCCCGAGGTCGCGGAGCGGGTGCTCGCCGAGGGGCGCGCGGACATGGTGTCCATGGCGCGGCCCTTCCTCGCCGACCCCGACTTCGTCGCCAAGGCCCGCGAGGACCGCGCCGAGGCGATCAACACCTGCATCGGCTGCAACCAGGCGTGCCTGGACCACACCTTCAGCGGCCGGCTCACCTCCTGCCTGGTCAACCCGCGGGCCTGCCACGAGACCGAGCTGGTCCTCTCCCCCACCCGGCTGCGCAAGCGGCTGGCCGTCGTCGGAGCCGGCCCGGCGGGCCTGGCGTTCGCGGTCGCGGCGGCCGAACGCGGGCACCAGGTGACGCTGTTCGACGCCGCCGACGAGATCGGCGGGCAGCTCAACATAGCCAAGCGCATCCCGGGCAAGGAGGAGTTCGAGGAGACACTGCGCTACTTCCGCACCCAGCTGGAGCTGCGCGGGGTGGAGGTCCGGCTCGGCACCTCCGCCACGCCGGACCTGCTGACCGGGTACGACGAGATCGTGGCCGCGACCGGGGTCACGCCGCGCATCCCCGACATCGAGGGCGTCGACCACCCCAGCGTCCTCGGCTACCTCGACGTGCTGCGCGACGGCGCGGAGGTCGGCCAGCGGGTGGCCGTCGTCGGGGCCGGCGGGATCGGCTTCGACGTCGCGGAGTTCCTCACCGACGGCGGCGAGGGCGCGAGCCTCGATGCACAGACGTACTTCCGGCAGTGGGGCGTGGACACCGGGTACGCCGAGCGGGGCGGTCTGATGGCCCCGGAGCGGCCGAGGCCGCCGCGCTCCCTGCACCTCATCCAGCGGAAAACCTCCAAGGTCGGCGCGGGGCTCGGCAAGACGACGGGCTGGATCCACCGCACGGAGCTCAGGCACCGGGGCGTCACGATGGTCGCGGGGGCGGCGTACGACCGGATCGACGACGACGGCCTGCACATCACGGTGGACGGTACGGCGAGGACGATCCCCGTGGACACGGTGGTGCTGTGCACCGGCCAGGAGCCGAGGCGCGGGCTGTACGAGGAGCTGGCCGCCGCGGGCCGCACCGTGCACCTGATCGGCGGCGCCGACACGGCCGCCGAGCTGGACGCCAAGCGCGCGATCGACCAGGGCACCCGGCTGGCGGCGGAGATCTGACGCCGCCTCCCTAGGATGCCGGTCATGTCCCTCCCGCACGCGATCCTCACCGCCCTGCTCGAGAAGCCGTCCTCGGGCCTGGAGCTCACCCGCCGCTTCGACCGGTCCATCGGCTACTTCTGGTCCGCGACGCACCAGCAGATCTACCGCGAACTGGGGAAGCTGGAGGAGGCGGGGCTGATCCGCGCCCTGTCCTCCGCCCAGCCGGCCAGGGGCAGGCGCAAGGAGTACGAGGTGCTGCCGGCCGGCCGCGCGGAACTGACCGACTGGGTGGGCAGGAGCGAGGATCCCAAACCGGTCCGGGACGCTCTGCTGCTCCGGCTGCGCGCGGCGGCGGTGGTGGGGACGGAGGGGCTAGAGGCGGAACTGGACCGCCATCTCGACTGGCACCGCGGGCAGTTGGCGGAGTACGAGGACATCGAGAAGCGCCACTTCCCACCGGAGCGGGACGCGCCGGGGGACCGTATCCGGCACGTGGTGCTGCGCGGCGGGATCGAGCTGGAACGGTTCTGGATCGGCTGGCTCACCCAGGCGCTGGCGGAGGTCGGGGAGCCGCCGCCCGCTCCCCGGCCGCGGTAGGCGCCGCCGCGCCCCGGCCGCCCGTCCCCGGGCGAAACCCCTCGGGGCGAGCCGCGGGAGTCCCCCGCCCGGTGCGCGGACGGAGTCGCCCTCCCAGCACGCCCTCCCAGCACGCCCTCCCAGCACGCCTTACCACATCCGGCACCCGCAGCTCACGGCCGGTGACCCTCGCCTCCCGCCGCGGGGATACTGGTCGGCCGTAGCAGGACTCGCCGACCACGAGGGGCGGACATGGCGGACCACGCGCGGAAAGAAGGCGGCCGGCGGCCGCACGGGGACGGGCGGCACGCCGTCGTGATCGGGGGGAGCCTCGCCGGCCTGCTCGCGGCGCACGTGCTGGCCGGCCACGCCGACCGGGTGTCCGTCGTGGAGCGCGACCGGATCCCGGACGGCCCGGAGCCTCGTCCCGGCGTCCCGCAGGGCAGGCACGCCCATGTGCTGCTGGAGAGCGGCCGGCTGGCGCTCGACTCCCTGCTGCCCGGGTTCACGGCCGAGCTGCGGGCAGCCGGGGCACCCCGGGTGGGCATGCCCGAGGACATGGTGGCCTGGAGCGGCGGCTGGATCCGGCGGACCGCCCCGACGGCCCATATCCACACCGGCTCCCGCGCCCAGCTCGAGCATCTGGTGCGCAGGCGTGTGCTGGCCGATCCGGCGATCAGGACCGTCGAGTCCACGGAGGCCGTCGGGCTGACCGGCGACGCCTTCCGGGTGCGAGGTGTGCTGCTGCGGGAGCGCGGCGGCACGAACGGCACCGGGGGCGGCGGCGCCTCGGGGCACCGGCAGCGGACGCTCGCGGCCGACCTGGTCGTGGACGCCTCCGGGCGGGGCTCGCGCGCCCCGCGGTGGCTGGCCGCCCTCGGCGCGGAGCCGCCGCAGGAGGAGTCCATCGACACCGGCCAGGCGTACGCCTCGCGCGTCTACCGCGACGCCGGCGCCCACCTCGGCACGGAGGCCCTGGCGTACTGGTTCTACCCGGACCCCTCGCAGACGTACGCGGGCGGGGTGCTCCCGCTGGAGGACGGCAGCCACCTCGTGGCGCTCGCCGGTCTCCGCGGCCAGGAACCGCCCACGGACGACGCGGGGTTCACCGCCTTCGCCGCGCGCCTGCCCCACCCGCTGCTGCACGAGTGGCTGCGCACCGCCGAAGCGCGGACCCCGGCATACGGCTTCCGGTCGACGGGCAACCTGCGGCGCAGATACGACCGTCCGGGCCGGCGCCCCGCCGGGTTCCTGGCCACCGGCGACGCGCTGTGCACCTTCAACCCGATCTACGGGCAGGGCATGTCCGTCGCCGCGATGAGCGCCCTGGCGCTGCGCGACGCCCTGGCCGACCCGCGCCGCAGGCCGACGACCCTCCGGGTGCAGCGGGCCCTCTTCGACGCCTCGCGCCAGGCGTGGGACATTTCCGCGGGCGCCGACCGGGCCATGCCAGGAGCGGTGGGGAACGCGGTCGCCTCCCGGGCCGCCGACGGCCCGGTCGGCTGGTACCTGGGCCGCGTCCAACGGCGGTACGTGAGCGATCCGGTGCTCGTCGGCCCGGTGTTCCGCTCCGTGCTGACGCTCACCAGGCCCCTGAGCGCCCTGTTCGCCCCGAGAGTGGCCCGGGCGGTGCTGTTCGGTCCCGCGGTCCCGCCGCCCGCGGCGCCGCCGATGCGGGCGGAGATCGCGGGCTGAACCGGCCGGGCGGCGGGTGCCCGCGGGGGGCCGGCTGCGGGCGGCGCTCCCCGGCCCTCAGGGCGCGGTCCGGGGCTCCTGGGCGTTCTCGCAGTGGAGGAAGGTGTTGAGCAGGTCGCCGACGGGGTGGCCGGCCTCATGGGGGTGGCGCAGCGCAAGGGTGGCGTCGACGGCGTAGCGGTTGCGGCGTCCGACGCGGGTCCGGGTGAGGTATCCGGCGCTCTCCAGGTCGGCGACGATGAGCTGGACGGCGCGCTCGGTGATGCCGATCGCGGCCGCGACATCGCGCAGCCGGGCCTCGGGATCGCCGGCCAGGCAGAGCAGGACGCGAGCGTGGTTGGTGAGAAACGTCCAGGTGCCACCGCGGGCCGGGGAGGCGCTCATGGGGTCCATCGTACCCTCTCACCTGAACCCAGATTGACGAAAATTTTTTCGCGTAAACATTGACGCTCATAGCTTCTCGGGTGACCCTGGAGGTGTCGCACCACCTACCCCGAAGGGGTGATGGCCGTGAACCTCCCGCCGACGCGCCACCGGACGCCCGCTGCCCCCGCGCCGGGCGGTCCCCACCTCCCCACCTCCCCGGGTCTTTCCCTGCGGCGTTCCCCGCGGCGTTCCCCGCGTCACTTCCGCGGCCGGTGACCGCCGTGCTCACCGACCGGCTCGCTCGATGACCGCACGCCCTCCCCGGCCGGGCCGCTTCCGCCACCACGACGAGGAAGCCGTATCCATATGAGCGACCTGTCGTTCCCGGTTCCGCTGTGGGTGTGGGCGGCGGTGACCCTCGGCATCGGTGCGATGCTGGCCGTCGACCTGCTCGCCCACCGCGACAACCACGTGATCGGCTTCCGCGAGGCCGCGGTCTGGAGCGGCGTCTGGATCGCCGCCGGTCTGGGCTTCGGCCTGGTCCTGCTCGTGTGGCAGGACGGCGACGTCGCCACCACCTACTACGCCGGCTACCTGATCGAGAAGGCGCTGTCGGTCGACAACGTCTTCGTCTTCGCTCTGGTCTTCTCCTTCTTCGCCGTACCGGACGCCTACCAGCACAAGGTCCTCTTCTGGGGCGTCATCGGAGCCCTGGCGGCCCGTCTGGTGTTCATCTTCGTCGGCGCGGAGCTGCTGCGGGTGTTCTTCTGGACCGCCTACCTCTTCGGCGCGTTCCTGATCTGGACCGGCTGGAAGATGGCCGCGTCCAAGGACGAGGAGGTCCACCCCGACCGCAACCCCGTCGTCCGCCTCGTCCGGAAGGTCGTCCCGACCGACGCCCGGTTCCACGGGGACAGGTTCTTCACCCGTGTCGACGGCCGGCGGGTGGCGACCCTGCTGTTCGTGGTCCTCGTCGCGATCGAGGCCACCGACCTGGTCTTCGCCGTCGACTCCGTCGCCGCGATCCTGGCGATCACCACCAACACCTTCCTGGTGTGGACCGCCAACGCGTTCGCCGTCCTGGGTCTGCGCAGCCTGTACTTCTGCCTCGCCGGACTGCTGCGCCGCTTCCGGTACCTGCACTACGGCCTGGCGGTGCTGCTCGCCTTCGCCGGGGTCAAGCTGATCCTGTCCGAGACGCCCGTCGGCAAGCTGCCCATCCCCCTCACCCTGGGAGTCATCGCCGCCACGATCACCGTCTCCATCACCTGGTCCCTGATCGCCACCCGCGACCGGCCCGGCGGTGACGACGGCCCCGCCGCGGCGCCGAGCACCGCGGGCACCACCGGAACGGCGCCCGCCGAACACGGCCCCGACCCCGGCGCGTCGAGCACCCGGAGCCGTACGGACCGACCGCCGCCACGACCACGGTGAACCGGGAGCGTGGGGCCGGGTCCACCGGCCACCCGTGCCCGCACGCCCGTCGCGGGCTCCCCACCCCGCGCGACGGCGACGGCGTCCCGGCGTCGTCGCCCGCCCCGACCCCTCGGCCCCGCCTGCTCACCCCTGACCCCTGACCCCTGACCCCTCAGCCCGGACCGCCGCCGCGGCCCGACCCCCGCGCATCCACCCGGACCGGGCGGGCCCTGAGCGGACGGCGGGGCCTCCCGCATCCACGGCGCAGACCCGGGCCCGCGCCCCGCACCGGGCGCGGCCGCCCTCCTCAGGAGGCGATCCAGACGGTCGTGGTGTTGCAGAACTCCTTGATCCCGTGGTCGGACAGCTCACGCCCGTACCCGGACCGCTTCACCCCGCCGAAGGGCATCGCCGGATGGGATGCGGTCATCCCGTTGAAGAAGATCCCGCCCGCCTCCATGTCCCGGACGAAGCGCTCCATATCGCCCGCCTCCCGGGTCCAGACGTTCGAACTCAGGCCGAAGGGTGAGTCGTTGGCGACCGCCACGGCCTCGTCGAGATCGGAGACGCGGTAGACGGTCGCGACGGGGCCGAAAGCCTCCTCATGGTGGATCCGCATCGCCGGGGTGACCTCCGTGAGGACCGTCGGCAGGTAGAACCAGCCGGCCGGGCGGCCCTGGGGGCGGCCCGCGCCGCACAGCACCCGCGCTCCGCGCCGTACGGCGTCGTCGACCAGCTCCTCCAGGTCGGCGCGGCCCTGCTCGGTGGCCAGCGGTCCGACATCGGTGGACTCGTCCATGGGGTCGCCCACGGCGAGCGCCTCCATCCGTGCGGTGAAGCGCTCGGTGAAGGCGTCGTGGACATCCTCGTGGACGATGAAGCGCTTGGCCGCGATGCACGACTGCCCGTTGTTCTGGACCCGGGCGGTGACCGCGACCCGTGCGGCCCGGTCCACGTCGGCGGACGGCATGACCACATACGGGTCGCTGCCGCCGAGTTCCAGAACGGTCTTCTTGATCGCGTCACCGGCGATCGACGCGACGGAGCGCCCGGCCGGCTCGCTGCCGGTCAGTGTCGCCGCGGCCACCCGCGGATCGCGCAGCACGCCCTCGATCGCCCCCGCGCCCACGAGCAATGTCTGGAAGCAGCCGGCGGGGAAGCCGGCCCGGTGGAAGAGGTCTCCCAAGTAGAGAGCGGTCTGCGGGACGTTCGACGCATGCTTGAGCAGTCCGGTGTTGCCGGCCATCAGCGCGGGTGCCGCGAACCGCACCACCTGCCAGAGCGGGAAGTTCCAGGGCATCACGGCGAGCACCACGCCCAGCGGGCGGTAGCGGACGGTGACGCCGGAGGCGCCGGAGTCCTTCACGTCGTGGTCCGACGGGTACTCGTCGGCGAGCAGTTCCTCGGCGTGGTCGGCGTACCAGCGCATCGCCTTGACGCACTTGGCCGCCTCGGCCCTGGCCGAGGCCAGCGGCTTGCCCATCTCGCTCGTCATGGTGCGCGCGATGTCCTCCCGGTCCTCCTCGAGCAGCGCAGCGGCCCGCTTCAGGAACCGGGAGCGCTCCGGGAAGGACGTCGTACGGTATGTGCGGAAGGTCGCGTGGGCCGCAGCCAGGCGGTTCTCGATCTCCTCAGGGCCGTTGGCCTCGAAGGTCCTGAGCGTTTCGCCGGTCGCGGGATTCACACTGGCGATGGCCATGGCGGGGTCCTCCTTCGGCCGCACCTACGACCCTGCCGCGCCCGGAGCGGCGGCGCAACGCGACCGTCCCGGACCACCGCGCTCCCCCGCGGGGCCGCGTCCCGGACCCGCGCGCCGCATATCCCCGCCGTCCTGCGGCACTTCACCCGAACGGGCGGTGGGAGCCGCCTCGGCGTAGGCTCGGGAGCGGGCCACCCACCGGGCGCACCTCCCGGGAGGCGATCGTGAGCGCACACCACCGGACCTGGACCCTGGCGCCGTCCGCGGCTCTTCTCTCGGTCGCACTCGCGGCCGGCGGCACCGCGTACGCGGACGACGACATCGAGACGCTCACGGCCCCGCAGATCGCTCAGAAGGCCCGCGAGGCCCTGCTCGACGCGGAGTCGGTACGCATCACCGGCAAGGGCGACCTGCGGGGGCCGGGCTCGCCGAACGAACTGGACCTCGCCCTCGACCGCTCGGGCAACTGCGCCGGGACCGTCGGCATCGGCGGCGAAGGCTCCTTGGAGATCATCAAGCGCGGTGAGACGGTGTGGCTGAAGCCGGACGCGGCGTTCTGGAAGAACCAGGTGCCCGGCGGCGGCGAAGCGCTCAGGGAGCTCGTCGGGGACCGCTATCTGCGCGGCACCACCGACATCGGACTGCTCAGAGGACTGGCCTGGGTCTGCGACCTGGGCACCTTCGTCGACCGGCTCGCCGGCGTCCCCCTCAGCGGTGTCCCCCTCACCAAGGGGGAGAAGACGGAGGTCGACGGCGTCGAGGCCATCCCGGTGACGGGCGGTCTGGGTGGCGGGGCGGTCACTCTGTACGTCGCCACCGAGGGCGAGCCCCATCCGGTGCGCCTGGTGGTGACGAGTACCGGCGCGGCGAAGGCGACCGTGGACTTCGTCGACTACGACAAGCCCGTCCCGACCGCGACTCCCCCGGCCGGGGACAGCGTCGACCTGAACACTCTCCTGGGCTAGACACCTCCGCCCTCCTCCGCCGGGCACCGGCGCGCCGTCCGGACCGGCCGCTGCCGGGAGTGAACCGGCGGGGGACCCGGCCAGGGCCGGGTCCCCCGCCTGCCGGCACCCCTTCGGTCCGATGGCGACGGCCATGAGCCCCCCGCAGACTCGGCAGCATGTCGGGCAAGCGAAGCGCCGGGCTCCTGCTGTTCCGGGGCACCGCGGCGGATCTCGAGGTGCCGATCGGGCACATGGGAGGCCCCTGCCGGGCCGCCGGGGACGAGGGCGCGCGGTCGATTCCCCGGGGCGGGTACGGCCCGGAGGAGCAGCCTGAGGCGGCGGCGCGGGAGTCCGGGGAAGAGCTCGGGCCGCCCGCCCCGCAGGGCGAGCGCATCGCGCCCGGTGAGAGCCGCCAGGGGGGCGGCAAGACCGTCACCGTCCGGGCGTTCGAGGGCGACCTCGGTCCCCGTTCGGTGGTGCCCGGCACCTTCACGATGCAGTGGCCGCCGCGGTCCGGCGCACCGACGGAGTTCCCCGAGGTCGACCGGGCCGGCTGGGTCCCCCTGGAGCGCGCGGCCGAGCTGCTCGCCCCGGGCCAGCGGATCTTCCTGGAGCGGCTCGCCCACCACATACGCGGCGGCCGCTGACCGCGGCCGCACCCGAAACCGGAGGAAAGCCCCGTGTTCCGTTGCTCCAAGACCGCCGCCCTGTCCGGCGCGGCGCTCCTCGTCGCCGCCGCTCTGCCGGCCACCGCCACCGCCCGTCCCGCCCACGAGGGCTCCGTGAGCGCACGCGAACTCCTCGCCAAGGTCAGGAGTTGCACACGGATATCCGACGGGCTGTTCCGCTCCGACGCGGACCAGGAGGAGTCCATACCCGTGTGCGGCACCAGTTCGGTGGTCCACTGGAAGGCGGACCTCGACATCGACTGCGACGGCCTGGGCAGTCCGGAGTGCAACCCTTACACCGACGAGTACTGGCAGCCCGAGACCGCGTACTGGGACTCCGAGGGGTACCCGCTGGACTCCGCCGACCTGCCGTTCATCGTCGTACCGGCGATCAGTTCCGTCTGGGACTACAACTACTCGCGCATCCGCGGCGGCACCGTCGCCGCGGTCATCTACCGCAACCGGGTCGTGTACGCGGTGGTCGGCGACGTCGGCCCGACCGACCTCATCGGCGAGGCGTCGCACGCCACCGCCCGGGCGCTGGGCATAGACCCCGACCCCACCACCGGAGGCGTCAACTCCGGGGTGACGTACATCCTGTTCCGGGACTCCAAGGTCACCCCCATCGAGTCGCACCGGGCCGCGGTGAGGCTCGGCGACAGGCTCGCGCGGAAGTTCGTCGGTCGCTCCTGACATACGGCGGGAGCACCATGGAAGGGACGGGACCGGCGGGGAAGGGCGGTGCGATGACGGCCGACGACAGGGCGCCTGGCGCCCGCCCGACCCCCGGGGCGGCGTCCGGGTCCCGCTCGCGCGGCGCCGGCCGGCGGCGCCCCGGGGCGGGCCCGGCCGCGGATCCGGCCAGGGGCCCGGTGACGGGCCGAGCTTCGGACCCGGAGACGGGCCCGAAGGCGGACCCGAAGGCAGACCCGGTGGAGGCGCTGGACCGGATCGCCTTCCTCCTGGAGCGGGCCGAGGCCCCGACGTACCGGGTGCGTGCCTTCCGTACGGCCTCGGCGGTGGTCGCGGACCTGGGCGAGCGAGAGGTGGGCGAGCGGGCCGCGGGGGGGCTCCCTGGAGTCGGTGCGGGGTCTCGGGCCCAAGACCACCCAGGTCGTCAGAGAAGCCCTGGCCGGTCGGATACCGGCGTATCTGCGGCGGCTGGAGGAGGAGGCGGGTGCGCAGGCCCAGGGGAACGTTCCCGGAGCCCGGCTGCGCGCGGCGCTCCGCGGGGACTGCCATCTGCACTCGGACTGGTCCGACGGCGGCAGCCCGATCGAGGCGATGGGGCGCGCGGCCGCCGCCGTCGGGCACGAATGGGCCGTGCTCACCGACCACTCCCCCAGGCTCACGGTCGCCCGCGGACTCAGCCCGGAGCGGCTGCGGGAGCAGGTGGACACGGTCGCCGCGCTCAACCGGACCTGGCGGCCGTTCCGGCTGCTGACGGGCATCGAGTGCGACATCCTGCCGGACGGTTCGCTCGACCAGGAGCCGGAACTGCTCGACCGGCTGGATGTGGTGGTGGCGTCCGTGCACTCCCTGCTCCGGATGGACGCTCGGCCGATGACCCGGCGGCTGGTCGCCGCGGTGACCGATCCGCTCGTCGACGTCCTCGGGCACTGCACGGGACGGCTGCTGAAGGGACGGGGCGGAGGCCGCGGACGGCCGGAGTCGGAGTTCGACGCGGACGAGGTGTTCGCGGCCTGCGCCGCCTCCGGCACCGCGGTGGAGATCAACTGCCGTCCGGACCGGCTCGATCCGCCGCGTCCGCTGCTGCGGCGCGCGGTGGAGGCGGGGGTGCTCTTCGCGATCGACAGCGACGCCCACGCCCCGGGCCAGCTCGACTGGCAGATCAACGGCTGCGCCCGGGCCGAGGAGTGCGGGGTGCCCGAGTCGCGTGTGGTCAACACCCGCAGTGCGCGGGACGTGCTGCGCTGGGCTCGGACGGGGGACCTGCCGAACGCGGGCTGAACGGTGCGCACCGCGCACACGGCCGACCGCCTGCGGACGCCCGCCCCGTACCGGGTGCACCGCCGGCGTCTTCGGCGCGGGGCGGGGCGCCATGAGGCGCGGCGGCCGTGGAACCGCTCCCCCGGCCGCGTGCCGCCCGGTCCGGGAAGTGCGACCTTGGAATGGGACGTCCCGGTGCGGCGGACATCCCCGTGTGAGAGAGGACGCGATCACCATGGCCGTCATCGACAGGCACGAGGAAGTATCGGTGCAGCTGGTCGGCGCGCCCGAGGACGCCGACGCCGTCTTCGCCGCGCTGCTCGCGGCCTACCCCTGCGACCGGGCCGCCGGGGAACACCCCCACCCGGAGGGCCGGGGCTACCACACCACCGTCTGGTCGGCGACCTACGACGTGGCGTCGCCGCCCGCAGCCGGCCCCGTGGCGGCGACGTCCCTGCATGCTCCGGTGGGGGCGGAGCTTTCGGGCTCGTACGCGGCGGTGGACCGGCTGGCCCGGGCCATGACCGCGGGCTTCGCGGTCGAGGTGGAGCACGCGGTGTCGGGGGACGGTGAGCAGCAGTTGCGGCTGCGGCTCGAATCGCCGCGCGCCGGGGACGGCTGAGCGGAACGCGGGAGCGGACACGGACGACCCGCGCGCCGGCCGGGACGACCCGCGCGCCGGCCGGGACGGCTCTCGCAGACGCTCACGGACCCGTCGCGCCCGCGTCGCCCGCCGACCCGAGCCGGCGGTGGCCGTCCCCGGTGCCGGTGCCGGTCCCGGTCCCGGTGCCGGTCCCGTCCGTCCCCGGGATACAGAACGGCCGCGGGCCGGTGAAGCGGACGGGGAGGGCGGTGAGCCCCCTGCGCCACGGCGAAGGCACCCAGGCGAGCTGCGACGGCTCGACGGCCGGTTCCATGTCGGGCAGGTGGTGCCGGATGGCGTCCACCGCGGTACGGGTGATCAGCCGGGCCGGGTCCTGGGCCGGGCAGGTGTGCGGTCCCGCGCCGAACGCGAGGTGGGAGCGGTTGCCGGTCGCGGGACCGCCCGGGGGCAGCACCGCGGGATCGGCGTTGGCGGCGGCGAGCCCCAGGATCAGCATGTCGCCTGCTCCGATGGACTGCCCGCCGAAGAGCAGATCGCGGTTGGCATAGCGGGCGGGGAGGTTCTGGGTCGGCGGGAAGCGCCACAGGACGAGGTCGAGTGCGTCGTCCGCGGTGAGGTGGCCGCTCGTCGGCGAGGAGCGGAACGCCGGTTCGCAGAGCAGCACGCACAGGGTCGTGGCGATCCAGTCGACGGTGCTCTGGTGGCCGACGACGAACATCACCAGCAGGTTGTGCAGCACCTCCTCCTCGGTGAGGCGCGCCGGGTGGTGCAGCAGGGCGGAGGTGATGTCGTCACCGGGGCGGTACCGCTTCTCCTCGATCAGGGCGAGGAGGATGGCGTTGATCCTCCGGCTCGCCCTGGCGGAGTCCGCGGTCGCGGCGCCCATCCGGCCGATCGCTTGGACGAGGCGCCTGCCGGGTCGTTCGTCCAGCCCGAGCAGTCGGTTGATGACCAGGAGCGGGAGCCTGCGCGCGTAGCGGGGCAGCAGGTCGGCCCCGCCGTGGCCGGCGAACGACGCGATCAGCTCCTCCGCCGCGGACCGCACCCGTCGTCGCAGTGCGTGTCCGTCGATCCGGGCGAGGGCGTCGGAGACGGCGGCCCTCATCCGGCGGTGCTGCTGGCCGTCGGCGAACAGCAGCGCCGGCCGCCAGCCGACGTAGGGAAGGATCGGCGAGTCGGGCGGTACCCGGCCGTCGCGCAGCGTGTTCCAGCGGCGCGGGTCGTGGGAGAAGTCCTGCTCGTCGCCGGCGGCCCGCAGTAGCTCGCGATGGCCCAGGACGAGCCAGGCCTCGACGCCCGGCGCGACGGTGACGGGTGCCACCGGGCCGTAGGTCCCGCGGAGTTCCTCGTACAGCGCGGGCATGCTGCCGCCGTCGAGGTGCGGCCCGTACAGCGCGGTGGCGGCGGGGCGCCGGCCGCCGAAGCCGGGGGGCGGCGGTGAGTAGCCGTGCGGGGTGGCCATGGGACTCCCTGATCGCGAGGGCTCCGTGGTGACCGGCGGATTCCGCGGTCACGGGGACTTCCGCGGTGGCGTGAACGGGACGTTGCCGAAGGGCGCACGGCCCCGCTGCGCCCCGGGCACCGCACCGGGGACCGACGCGTGAGACGTCTCGGGGGACAGGGGGCCGCCCGGGTCCTGAGGGGGCGCCGCGCCGCGGCTCTGCTCGGGACCCGGGACCTCGGCGCCGGGCTCCCCGCGCCCGCCGCGACGCCGGCCGGGTACCCCGGACGGGGGCGCGGGCCCCCCGGCGGACGCCGGACCGCCGCCGGGGACCGCAGAACCCGGCACCGGATGGCCTGACGCGGGTTCCCGGCCGGGCGCCGGGTAGTCGGGCACCGGACCGGTTGCGGCCGTCCCCCGGACCACCGGGCCCCGGCCGTCCTGCCGGGGGTGCGGCTCCCCTTCCCCGGCAGCCGGCCGCGACGGCTCGTGCCCCGGTACCCGTGGACCGGCCGCCGGCTGGTGGCGGTGCGGAGCGGGACGGGACGGCGGATCGGTGAGCAACCGGTTCGGTACGAACGTCACGGCCCGGGTTCCGCCGTCCGCGGAGGCGGCCGCCAGCTCCACACTGAAGCCCAGTTCACGGCTCCACCGGCCGGCGCAGGCGAGCCCGAGGCGCGGCACCGCGCCGAGCCGGGCCAGATCGGGGTCGTCCCCCAGCCGGGCCACGGCCTGCGCCAGGACGTCGGGCGGCATGCCGAGTCCGGCGTCGTCGATCTCGACGACCGCCCCCGCAGCCACCTCCCGCACGGTGACCACGACCGTGGTGCCGGACGGCGAGAACACCGTGGCGTTGTCGAGCAGTTCGGCGATCGCGTGCACCAGCCCCTCGACGGCGGGCGGCGCGACATGCACGCTCTGGCCGCCGCGCACATCGACACGGCCGAACTCCACGATGCGCGAGCGGGCACCGGTTACGCAGTCGTGGAGGGACACCGGCCCCTGCTCCCGCCGCACGGGCCAGGTCCCGCACAGCACGAGCAGGGTCTGGGCCCTGCGGTTCATCCGGGCGGCCGCGTGGCCGGCCCTGACGACCTCGGCCATCAGCCGGGGGTCGTCGAGGGAGTGTGCGACACGGTCCAGCGCCTCCTGCTGCACGGTCGCCATGGCGGACACGGTGCGGGCGACGGACTCGAGAGCGGACCGCACGGAGTCCCGTAGGGCACGCTCCCTGTGTACGGCCTCGTCGGAGCCGAGGGCGGTGACGACGGCGGCCAGGGACCTGGCGAAATCCGTGCCCGTCTCGGAGTCCGGACCGATCGGGCCCGGTACGCCGTCCAGCAGGCGCCCGGTGCGCGTGCGTTCGGCGATGGCCGGGGCCCGGACCGAGGCGAGGTGCGCGATCTCGGCCTCACGCGCGGACGCGAGCCGTTCCGCCGCCGCCCGCGCCCGTTGTTCGGCCCCGAGGCTGCGGCGCAGCGACAACGCCCAGATAAGCATGGCCAGAGCGGCGGCCCCGCCGCCCCCGGCGATCAGCAGCCCGAGCATGACACGACGCTTCCGGATAACGCGACCACGCCAGAACGAGTCCCTTCCAGATCGCCTACGGGGCTCCCCCGGCGATCGGGGGTATCCAGATCTTACGGTCAACCAGCCCATCTTCGAACGCCCGTTGTGCGGCTCGCGTCACTTTCCGCCAACGCGGCTGCGGGGGTGCGACGGCTTCCCGGGCGGTCTGTCGCGTAGGGTGAACCCGGCACCGCCCTGCCGCCGCGAGCGCGGAAGGGCCGGACGACAGGGGGCGGTTCATGCGTGCGCAGCGCGTGCCGTCCGCCCCCGGCGCCCTGCTCGTCGCCTTGCTCTTCGCCCTCCTCTGGTCTCTCGCCGGTGCTCCGCAGACCGCTGCGCCGATCGCCGCGGATACCCCGGCGCCCGTACCCGTATCGGTACCGGTATCCGTGCCGGTATCCGTGCCGGAAGCGGCCCCCGCTTCCCGGCACACCGCGCGTGCCGCGCGTGCCGCGCGTGCCGATGTGCGCTACCGGCAGGACGCGCGGTACCTCGTCGACGGGCCGCTGCGTACGACGGCCGAGGAATCCCACGGCGCACGCCCGTCGCCGCTCCCTCCGACGCCCGGCGGGCACCCGTCCGACGCCGACTCGCCCGCGCCCGCCGCACACGGCACGGTCCGGCCGGCATCCGCCCGCGACGCGGTACGGACGTCCACGCGTGCCCGGCTCCCCGATGTACGGGGGCCTCCGGGGACGGCAGGCCACCGGTCCCGTCCCACATCACCGCCGGTGTGCCCCTGCTGAGGGCGCCCGGCGCCCTCAGGAGGAAGCTTGTGACTCGCACCACCGCGGTGCGGGCAGTTCTCGCCGTGCTCGTACTGCTCGCATCCCTCTTCGTCGCACTCACCCAGTCCCCCAGACTCGGTCTGGATCTCCAGGGCGGCACCCGTATGGTGCTCGAGGCCCGTGACACCGCCGCCGCGAAGGCGGACGCCGGCACCACCGACCGCGCCATCGAAGTGCTGCGGCAGCGCATCGACGCGCTGGGCGTCGCGGAGCCGGTCCTGGCCCGCTCCGGCGAGAACCGCATCGTCGTGGAGCTGCCGGACGTCCAGGACCCGCGCCGTGCCGCCGAGGTCCTCGGCCGCACGGCCCAGCTGACCTTCCATCCCGTCGAGGAACCCCCAGAAGAGGGGACGGCCGGGCGGCGGGTACTGCCCGACGAGCAGGGGAGACCGGTCGCCCTCGGCGCCACGGCGCTGTCCGGAGCCGGGGTGGAGGACGCGGAGGCCCGGTTCGACTCCCAGCAGGGCACGGGCTGGCATGTGGCCCTGGACTTCCGGGGGGACGCGGCACGCGACTGGGCCGGACTGACCGGGCAGGCCGCCTGCCACCCCGCTGGGGACGACCGGCGCCGGGTCGCGATCGTGCTCGACGACAAGGTGATCTCGTCGCCGCAGGTCGATCCGTCGGTCGGCTGCCGCTCCGGGATCGCCTCCGGTGCCACCCGGATCACCGGTGCGTTCGACGCGGCGGAGGCCAGGGAACTGTCCCTGCTCATCAAGGGCGGCGCGCTGCCGGTCCCGGTGGAGATCGTCGATCAGCGGATCGTGGGGCCGACGCTCGGCGCGGCCGCGATCAGCGCCAGCGCCCGGGCCGCCGCTGTGGGGGTGTCGCTCACGGCCCTGTTCGTCACGTTCGTCTACCGGCTCTTCGGCGCCCTGGCCGCCGTGGCACTGGCGGCCTACGGAGTGATCTCGTACGCCGCCCTGGTGGCCCTCGGCGTCACGCTGACACTGCCGGGACTGGCCGGGTTCGTGCTCGCGATCGGCATGGCCGTGGACGCCAACGTGCTCGTCCTCGAACGGGCCCGGGAGGAGTACCCGAAGCGGTCGCGCAGATCGCGCCGGTCGCTGCGCGGCACCATGTCGACGGCCTCCCGCAAGGCGTGGAGCGCGGTGGCCGACGCGAACGCGACCACGCTCCTCGCGGCGGGACTGCTCTTCCTGCTGGGCTCGGGGCCGGTGAAGGGCTTCGGTGTCACGCTGGCGATCGGCGTCGCCGTGTCGATGTTCTCGGCGCTGGTCGTGGCACGGGCACTGACCGACACGGCCGCGCGGTTCCCGTTCGTGGACCGGTTCCGGACCGTCAGCGGCGTGGGGGGTCCCGGCCGGGTCAGGACGTTCCTCACCCGCCGCGCCCCGCGGCCCATGCGCACCCCCCGGCGCTGGCTGGTGCTGTCGGCCGTGCTGGTCGCGGTGGCCGTCACGGGCATCCTGCTGCGCGGGCTGAACCTGGGAGTCGAGTTCACCGGCGGCCGGCTCGTCGAGTACGCCACTGCCCGGACGGTGGACGCCGACACCGCCCGATCGGCCGTCGCGAAGGCCGGCTTCCCCCACGCGGAGGTCACCATCGCCGACGGCCGGGACGTCTCCGTGCGGGGCGCGGGCATCGACGACGACGGGGCGGCGGCGATCGGCGACGCGCTCGCCGGACAGGGCGGAGGCACCACGGCCAAGGTCCGCGACGAGCTGATCGGCCCCAGCATGGGCGAGGAACTGCGGCGCAACGCCATGATCGCCCTGGGCATCGCGGTGGTCGCGCAACTGCTCTATCTCACTGCGCGGTTCCGCTGGACGTTCGCGGCGGGCTGCGTGGTGGCGCTGGTGCACGACGTGGCCGTCGTGGTCGGCGCGTTCGCCTGGCTGGGCCGGCCGGTGGACGGCGTCTTCCTCGCGGCGCTGCTCACGGTCGTCGGCTACTCGGTCAACGACTCGGTCGTGGTGTTCGACCGGGTCAGAGAGCTGTGGCGGAGAGAGCCGCGCGGTGCGCTGCCGGCCCTCGCGGACGCGGCGGTGCTGCAGACGGTGCCGCGCACGGTGAACACGGGCGCGGGAGCCCTGTTCATCCTCGCCGCCCTGGCGGTACTCGGCGACGGTGCCCTCGCGGACTTCGCGATCGCGCTGCTCGTCGGGGTGTGTGTGGGCACGTACTCCTCCGCGCTCACGGCCGTTCCGGTGGCGCTGCTCCTCGAGGCGGGCCGGCCCGCGCCCACCGGCGCGGGCCGCCCGCGCACCGGCGCCGCCCGCCGCGGGGAGCGGGACAGCGGCGCGGTGGTCTGACCGACCAGGCGCCGGCCCGACCCGGCCGCCCGGCCGGAAGGTACGTAAGGTGCGTAAGGCACGGGTGCGCCGCCGAGTAAAACGGATGCGCGACAGCGGAGGGCGGCCCGCCGGGAGGTGTCCACCGTCCGGCGGGCGGCCTCGCGGGTCCGCCGCGAGGCCGCCCCCGGGGACGGCGGGCGCGCGCCGCGCTCAGGAGGTGGCGGCCGACTCGATCGCCTGCGCGAGCTTGGCGGTCTGCCGCCCGTGCAGGTCCTCGGGGAGGTCGGCCTTCTTCGGGTCGAGGAGGTTGAGCGTGAAGAACACCGCCACGTTGCGCCCCTGGCGGACGGCGGTGATCTGCATGGGCATCGATGTACCCTGCGCGGTGCCGGTCATCCTCCAGGAGACGGCCTCGTCACCGCCGTCGGGGGCTTGTTCTGCCTTCACGGACACGTACTTCACCGCGGAACCCGCGCTGCTGCCCGTGGTGGTGAAGCCGGCGCCGCAGGTGGCGAGGGCCTTGCGGACGTCCGCGAAGGTGCGCCTCGCGTCGTCGCCCTCGTAGGAGAAGAGACTGACCGTGGTGGTGAGGCCGGGTGTGGCCGTGGAGACGAAGGAGCGGCCCGCGAAGTCGACGGCCGCGGGAGTGCGGGCCGTACCCGAAGCGGTCATGTCGGCGAGGGGCCGGCACTCCTCCCGGTCGGAGGTGGGCCGCGTGCTGGGCGGGCTGATCTCCTGAGCCTGGTAGGAGCGCAGTTCGGAGTCGGTGACGAGGGCCTTCCTGATCGTGTCGCCGCGGAGCACGGCCATGCCCGCGCCGGCCTTCTGCGGGCCTGCGAGCGGTTTGCCGGTCGGGGAGGCGGAGCCTTCCCGGTCGCCGGAGGAGGTGCAGCCGGTCAGCAGCACGGCGGCGAGCGCGAACGCGGCGGCCTGCCCGAGCGTCGGGCGTGTGGTGAGAGGCATGGGAGTCCTGTCGGTTCGGTACGGCGGCGGGCGGCTCGCGGTTCCCTTGGCGCCGGGCGTCTGTTCCCTCGGATCCGCTCCACCGCCGGCATGAGGGCGGGTGGCGGGGAAAGTGTGTCCGAAATCGCCCGGTGAATCCGGGAGGGGCCGGGCGTCGTTGCGCCGTTCGGTGGCTGCGCGAGCCGGTTTTCACCGGACCCGCCGTACGGCGCCCGGCGGCCGCTCCCAGGGCCGGCCGCCGCGGGGAGCGGGGCCGTGACGGCCGTCGGCATGGGGCCCGGCCCGCGCCCGCGCCCGCACCCGCACCCGCACCCGTGAGACGGCATGGCCGGTGCGCACCGTACGCACCTCAGCAGGTCCGGTGCCCACCGGCCCGGCCGGACCGACCGGCTATCCGACCGGTGCGGGCTCCCCCGCGTCGCGCAGGACGACGATCAGCGCGGTGACCGTCCCGGCCATCGCCCGGCGCGCGAGGGACAGGTACTTCCGCGAGTCCACGGCGTCGGCGTTCGCGGCCAGATAGTCCCGGATGGCGGAGGTCATGGCGAGGTTCAGGGCGGTACCGATGTTGACCTTGGCGATGCCTCCGGTGACGGCGGCGGCCAGTTCCCCGTCCGGTAGGCCGGACGAGCCGTGCAGCACCAGCGGTACCGCAAGGGTCCCGGCGAGCCGGGCCAGGAGCCCGTGGTCGAGGGAGGCCGTACGGGAGGTCATGGCGTGCGAGCTGCCGATGGCGACCGCGAGGGCGTCGACCCCGGTCCCGTCGACGAACGCCCGTGCGTCCTCGGGGTCGGTGCGGGCCCCGGGTGCGTGGGCGTCCAGCGGTGGGGCGCCGTCCTTTCCGCCCACCTCGCCCAGTTCGGCCTCGATCCAGAGCCCGTGGGCGTGCGCCCAGTCGGCGGCGGACCGGGTCGCGGCGAGGTTCTCCGCGTACGGCAGGTGCGCGGCGTCGTACATCACGGAGCTGAACCCGGCGTCGGCCGCCTCGCGGAGCAGCCGGCCGCTCGTGACGTGGTCGAGGTGGAGGGCGACGGGGACCCCTGCCTCCGCCGCAGCCTGGGCGGCGGCCCTGGCGAGCGGCCGGACCCGGCCGTGGCGGTACTTCACCGCGTTCTCGCTGATCTGCAGGATGACCGGGGAGCCGGCGCACTCCGCACCGGTGACGACGGCTTCGGCGTGCTCCAGCGTGATGATGTTGAAGGCTGCGACGGCACGGTGTCCGGCAGCGGCAGCGGCGACGAGTGTCCCGGTTTCGGCGAGCGGCATGGATCAGGCTCCGGAGAGGATCACGGAGCGGGTGAGGTGGCGGGGGTTGTCCGGGTCCAGGCCGCGTGACCCGGCGACGGCGACCGCGAGCCGCTGGGCGCGCACCAGCTCGGCGAGCGGGTCGAGTCCGCCGGCGACCCACATCCCGCCGGTGGCGCGCACCTCCTCGGCGAGTCCGACGGGCGCGTCGCCGATCATCCAGGTGGCCGTGCCGCGGGTGGTGACGCTGATGGGGCCGTGCCGGTACTCCATGGCCGGGTACGCCTCGGCCCAGGACGCCGACGCCTCGCGCACCTTGAGCGCGGCCTCGCCGGCCAGTCCCACCGTCCAGCCGCGGCCGAGGAAGGTGAACTGCGAGCAGGCCGTCAGCCGTTCGGGAAGCGGTGCGGCGAGCGCCTTCGCGCAGTCGTCGAGGACGGCACCGGTGTGCAGGCCCCAGTGGGCGCGCAGCAGGGTGAGGGCCGTGGTGGCGAACCGCGTCTGGACCACGGACCGCTCGTCGGCGAAGTCGAGGACCATCGTCCGGTCCGCCGCGGTCATGACCGGCGTGGCGGGGTCAGCGGTGATCGCGGTGGTAGGGGTGCGTCCGCGCAGCCGGCCGAGGAGTTCGAGCACCTCGGTGGTGGTACCCGAGCGGGTGAGGGCGACGACCCGGTCGTAGGAACGGCCGGCGGGGAACTCGGAGGCGGCGAAGGCGTCCGACTCGCCCTGCCCCGCGCCCTCGCGCAGGGCGGCGGCCGCCTGGCCCATGAACAGGGAGGTGCCGCAGCCGACGAACGCCACCCGCTCGCCGGCGACCGGGAGCGCTCCCCGCTCGGCCGCGGCGAGCTCCGCGGCCCGGTTCCAGCACTGCGGCTGGCTCGCCAACTCCTGTGCGACATGGCTCATCTGCGTACCCCTTCGTCCGAATGCGCCCGCGTCTTCGCAACATAGCGTGAGTTCAGCGTGACGGCCCGTCTGCACGGGGCCCGAGCGCCGAGCCCCCGGGCGGGCAGGAGCCCAGGTGCCGGGGCGCCGACTGCCCGGCGCCGGCCCGTTCGTCCGCCCGCCTGTTCACCTGTCCGCCCGCCCGTTCGTCTGCTCGTTCGTCTGCTCGTTCGTCTGCTCGTTCGCCCGCCCTTCAGTTGGTTCGCGCCCGTCCGTCCGTCGGGTGCACGTCCCCCCAGGGCTATAACTGACGCATGATCATGCATGTGGTTCCGCTCGACGACTGGCTCGCCATCCCGGAACGGCCTTACGCACCCGCTTCGCTCTCCGCCGAGGGCTTCGTCCACTGCTCGCCCGACGAGGCGACCACGCTCGCGGTCGTCGACGCCTTCTACCGCGACGTACCCGGTCCGCTGATGGCACTGCTCATCGACGAGACCCGGCTGCTCGCGCCCGTCCGGCTGGAGCCCGCGGCACCGCTCCCACCGCCCGGGGTCGCGTCCGGCACCCTGTTCCCGCACGTCTACGGGCCGATCGACCGCTCGGCGGTCGAGGGCATGCTGGAGGTCCAGCGCGATGAGAGCGGACGGGCGGTGGGCTTCGCCCCCTGGGCCTGAGCCAGGGCGGCGCCGGGCCGTCCCGTCCGGCGCGGAGGCACCGCGCCCGGGCGGCGCGGGCCACGGTGGCGTGCGCTCTCCGGCTGATCCTGCGCAAAAGCCCCCGCTCCGCACAACGGCCCGTTCGTCCGGCCCGAGGGCCCCCGCTCCGTGCGAGGGCCGCCGCCCTCGCCGTACCGGCCGGAGGGCCCGGCCGGGGCCCACCCGTTCCGCGCGGGGCAGGCCGTGTCGGCCGCGAGCGGCGGAGTCCTGCCCCGGATCCCGTCCGGCCGTCATAGGTCCTCCCGAGCCGGTCGCCGGCGCTGCGGCGCGTCGCCGCCCGGTACCAGCCGGTCCACCAGCTCGGCGAGTTCACCGCAGGCCAGCTCGATCTTGCGGCGGACCGTGATCTGCTCGGTGACGATGGCGGAGAGCAGCAGTCCGGTCAGTGCCGCCGAACCGTTGAGGGCCTGGAGGACGCTTGTCACCCCGAGCGCCTCGAGTCCGCCGAAGAGCCCCAGCTGCTCGGTCGCCGCCGTGACCGCCATGACGGACACGATCAGCACACAGGGGGCGGCGCCGGCCAGCTGGAACCGCAGCGCGGCCCACATCAGCAGCGGGAAGACGAGGAACAGCAGCGGGATGAGCGAGCGGGTGACGGTGAACGCCACGGCCGTGACCGTCACCACCAGGCACACGGCCTCGGCCCAGCGCCAGGGGGACACAGCACCGGGCCACCGGATCGTCCGGAGGACGATCAGCAGGGGGGTCACCACCAGCACGCCCATGGCGTCGCCGGTCCACCAGGCCGACCAGATCGGCCAGAAGGCCCCGGCGGGGATCTCCCCGGCCAGCAGCAGCACCGCGGACCCCACCGTGGCGCTGATCAGCATGCCGGCCAGCGCGCCGAGGAAGACCAGCGCCAGCCCGTCCCGCAGCCGGTCCAGCTCGGTGCGGAAACCGACCCGCCGCAGCATCAGATACGCACACAGCGGGGCGAGGCTGTTGCCCGCGAGGATGGCCAGGGAGTGGGCGGGGAAGGTTCCGATGGCCAGGAGGACGAACAGCGCGCCGAGCACGATGCCGGGCCAGGCACGCAGACCGAACCAGAGCAGGCCGGCCAGCGCGATCCCGGTGGGCGGCCAGAGCGGTGTGACGATCGCCCCTTCCACGACCAGCTGCCGCGTGAGCCCGACGAGGCCCGCCAGGTAGTAGGCGGCGGCGACGCAGAGCGTCAGGAGGACGGTCGAGCCGGTTCGAAGGAGGATCTGGTGACAGGCCACAGCAGCCATCACACAACGCCGCAGCGTGCCGGCGCGCCGTGACACGCACCGGGGGCCCGCCCGATCGGGCGGGGCGGATCGGGGCGGATCGGGGCGGGGCGGATCAGACGAGCGGCCGGGCGAGGCAGCCGGCCGGATCAGACGGGAGGCCGGATCAGACGGGAGGCGGGGGCGGCGCCCGTTCGCCCGCCCCGGCCTCATGGCTGAGGACGAGCACCGCCGCGTCGTCGGTGTGGCTGGTGGACTCGGCCGCGTTCATCACCTCGGCGGCCAGCTGCCCGGCGGTGGCCGAGGCGGCCGCTGCGGACCGCACGACCCTGACGACCCTGGCGAGTCCGCTCTCGATCGGGACGGAGGGCCCCTCTATCACCCCGTCCGTCAGCAGGACGAACGACCCGGCCTCGGTGAGCCTGCGCCTGGCCACCGGGTACGCCTCCCCCGGTTCCACGCCGAGCGGGAGGCCACCGGGGTCCTGCACAAGCTCGCAGTGGCCGTCCGCCGTGGCCCGGACCCCGGGGACATGGCCTGCGCGTGCGCTCTCCACCGCCCACTCCACGGGATCGAAGCGAAGGAAGGTGCAGGTGGCGAACAGGTCGCGGCCCACGGACACCAGCAGGTCGTTCGCCCGCGCGAGGACTTCGCCGGGGTCGGTGGCCGCCAGTGCCACGGCCCGCAGCCCGATCCGGACCTGGCCCATGAACGCCGCCGCCTCGACGTCGTGGCCCTGGACGTCGCCTATCGAGAAACCCAGCGATCCGTCGGCCATCACAAAGCCGTCGTACCAGTCGCCGCCGATGTCGAGCCCGTCCCGGGCCGGCGTGTAGCAGGCGGCGGTCTGGAGCCCCGGCATGCAGGGCAGGGTCTCGGGCAGCATCTCCCGCTGGAGGGCTTCCGCGAGATCCACCCGGGCACGCTGGTGATCCGCGCCCTGCCGTGCCTTCGCTGTGAGGAGTCCGAGCGTCGTCAAGAGGTCGTCGGCGCTCGCCGAGCGTGCAGGACGACGCGGCGTCATGGGTGTCTCCGGGGCATCCGTGCTTACCGAATTCCGTCGTTCATGCTACGTGCGGCTCCGCCGGGCCGCCCGGCGGACGGCCGGCGAAAGGCCGACGGGCGGCCGACGAACGACCGATGGATGACCGTCGGACGACCTCTTACTCAAGGAGATGACCACTCATATTGTTGAGTACACACGGGTCGGGTCGCCGACCCGGCCCGCAGTCCTCCGAGAAGGGAAACCCGATGGAGACCACCGACCGTTTCCGCGCCGCAGTGGAGCAGCGCGACCTTTCCGCGCTGGACGACCTGTTCACCGAGGACGTCCGCTTCTACAGCCCCGTGAAGTTCACCCCCTTCGAGGGGAGGCCGATGGTGCTGGGGCTGTTCGGCGTACTGCTGCGGACCTTCGAGGACTTCCGCTACCTCGGGAGGCTCGACGGCACCGCCGAGACCAGCGCGGACGGCGACGAGGCGCCCTCGGAGATCCTGCCGTTCCGGGCGGCGGTCGGCGGCAGGGAGGTCCATGGAATCGATCTGCTGCAGTACGACGAGACCGGGCGCATCAAGGAGTTCACGGTGATGGTCCGCCCGCAGTCGGCGCTGCAGGCCCTGAGCGAGGCCGTGCTCGCGGGCCTCGTCGCCGACGGACTGGTACCCCGCCCCGCCTGAGGCCGGGAAGGGCCCCGGGGGCCTGCGGCCCGGCCGGACGCCCCGGGGCCGGTGGAACGGCCGCCGGGCACCCGGCGGTTCCCGCGCCGGCTCCTCCCCCCCGCAGCGGCGGGAGCGGCCGGGGCTCTTCACCACGCCCGGCTCGACCGGCCCGAGATCCGGCGGTCAGCGGGTGCCCGGCGGGCTGAGGGCCTCGGCCGCCGTTCCGCGCCGGACCAGGCGCTCGTGGTACAGGCGCCCCACGAGCGCCCCTCCGTACACCACGAACCCCACGCCGACCAGCCAGGACTGCACCACGAGCACCGTCCCGATCGGTCCGTACGTCACCGCGTTCGCGGCGATCAGGGGCGAGAACACGAACTGGGAGAACACCCGCAGACCGAGCAGCCCGAAGGCGGTGAAGGCGGCCCCCGGGGCCAGCGCCCGCCAGCGCAGCCGGCCGCACAGCAGCAGCCGCTGCGACCACCAGAAGAAGAGGAAGGCGCCGACCAGATCGGCGGCGGGGATCAGCGCCTGCACCGCGATCGGGGCGCGGGGCGGGGTGGGCGTCCTGACGAAGATCAGCAGCACCCCGACCAGTACCGCCAGCCAGACGACATGCCGCCACATGGTGTGCCAGCGCGCGGTGGGCAGGTCCCACACCCGTTCGTAGCCGGTCTGCACCGCGGAACCGAACGTCACCCCGAAGGCGGCGAGCGCGGCGAGGCCGAGCGCCGTGGTCCGCTGCAGGGCCTCCCCCGGCCGGCCGAAGAGCTCCTGCACCTCCTCCTGCGAGACCTCCGACACCCCGAGGCCCTGGATCAGCCATCTGGCGAAGCCCTTTCCACTCGCCGGGTCGGCAGCGGCGACGACCACCAGCAGCGGCACCAGGGTGAGGAAGCAGAGCGCCGCGAAGCCCATGGCGCGGTGCAGCAGCTCCATCTCGCGCCCGCGGTCCCAGGCGAGCCCGAGCACGGAGGTCCGCACCCGCCGCTGGAACCGTGCGAACCAGCGGCCTGTCCGGCCACCGTCCGGCTCACCGCATCTGAAGGGCATGTGCCGTGGCTACCCGCAAGTGCACCGCAGGCAGCCCGGGGTGCCGCCGAACGGGTGACCCGGCCCCACCTCGCGGCCCGGGTGCCCCGCGACGCTCCCGAGACGCCCCGCCCGAGCGCCCGGCACCGCCCCACAGCACTCCCCGCACCACCCCACCCGAGCCTCTCGGCCGCCCGCAGCCGGCCCGGGGCCGCGACCGGTCGCCCGGGAGGGCGGCCCGGTGCTAGAACTGGGGACATGATCGGACGTCCCCGCCGGTCCTGGCTGACGGCAGTGCTGCCGTCCGACCGCCCGCGAACGCCCGGCCGGCTTGAGCGCCCCGGGTGGCGCGGGCGTCTGCGGTCCCTGCTCGACGTGCACAGCCTGGCCACCCAGGTGTTCCTGCTGCAGGCCCTGGTGATCCTCCTGCTGGTGGTCGCCGCGACCGTCGCCCTGGCCCTGCAGGCGCGCCACGACAGCTACGACGACGCCCGCAGCCGCTCCCTCGCCGCCGCCGAGGCGTTCGCATACGCCCCGGGCACGGCAGCGGCCCTCGAATCCCCCGATCCCGGGGCCGCCCTGCAGCCCACGGCCGACATGGCCCAGCGGGGCGCCGGGGTGGACTTCATCTCCGTGCTGAGCAAGGACGGCGTCCGGTACACCGATCCCGACCCGCAGCTGATCGGCCGGCGGGTGGCGGGGGACATCTCGAGGGCGGCGGCCGGCGAGGCGTTCACCGAGACCTTCGAGGGCGACCCGCAGGACGCGGTCCGGGCCGTCGTCCCGGTGCCGGACAGCAGCGGGCGGGTCGTCGGCCTGGTCGCCGCCGGCATCCAGGTCGAGAACGTCGGCGAGCTGCTGCACATGCAGCTGCCGATCGTGCTGGGCTCGGCCGTGGGCGCCCTGCTGCTGGCCACCGGCGGGGCGGCCCTGGTCAGCCGACGGCTGCGGCGCCAGACCCATGGACTCGGACCCGCCGAGATGACCCGGATGTACGAGCACCATGACGCCGTCCTCCACGCGGTGCGCGAGGGTGTGCTGATCATCGGCGGGGACGGTCGACTGCTGCTCGCCAACGACGAGGCCCGGCGCCTGCTCGACCTCCCGGCCGACGCCGACCGCCGGCCGGTGACCGAGCTGGGCCTCGGCCCGGGCATCACCGGCCTGCTGGTTTCGGGCACGGAGGTCTCCGACGAGGTGTTCCTGTCCGGGGACCGGCTGCTCGCCGTCAACACCCGGCCCACGGCACCGTACGGCGGTGTGACGGGCCTGGTCGCAAGCCTCCGCGACACCACCGAGCTGCGTGCCCTGTCAGGCCGGGCGGAGGTGGCCAGGGAGCGGCTGACGCTGCTGTACGAGGCCGGGGTGCGGATCGGCACCACCCTGGACGTGCGCCGTACCGCTCGGGAGCTGGCCGATGTGGCCGTACCCCGCTTCGCGGACTTCGTCACCGTGGAACTGCTCGACCCGGTACTGCGCGGCGACGAGCCCTCCGGCCTCGGCACCATGCGGCGCACGGCGCTCAGCGGCATCGCCGGCGACCATCCGCTGCAGCCGGTCGGGGACGCCGTCCGGACCAACGTCAGGCCGATGAGCACGGCGCTGGCGAGAGGCCGGGCGCTGCTCGAACCCGACCTCGCCGCATCGGCGACCTGGGGCGGCGAGGACCCGGAAGGGCGGCGGCGGGCGCTCGAGTACGGCATCCGGTCGCTGATCACGGTCCCACTGCAGGCGCGGGGCGCCGTTCTCGGGCTGGTCAACTACTGGCGGGCGGGCGGCACACCGCGGTTCGACGAGGACGACACCTCGTTCGCCGAGGAGCTCGCAGCACGCGCTGCCGTGGCCATCGACAACGCCCGGCGGTACACCCGCGAACACGCGATGGCCGTGACGCTGCAGCGGAGTCTGCTGCCGCGGGACCTCCCGGAACAGGATGCGCTGGAGGTGGCCTGGCGGTACCTGCCGGCGCGGGCCGGCGTCGGCGGCGACTGGTTCGACGTCATCCCGCTGCCGGGGTTCCGGGTCGCCCTGGTCGTCGGGGACGTGGTGGGGCACGGGATGCATGCCGCGGCCACGATGGGGCGGCTGCGCACGGCCGTGCTGAACTTCTCGTCCCTGGACATGCCGCCCGCCGATCTGGTGGCCCGCCTGGACGACCTGGTGCTGCGCATCGACGCGGACCAGCCCCCGGGAACCGACGGCGAGCGGGCGCCGGTGACGGGTGCGACCTGTCTGTACGCGATCTACGACCCGGTGGGCGGGCACTGCACCCTCGCCCATGCCGGCCATCCGGCACCGGCGATCGTCGATCCCGGGGGCCGGGTGGTCTTCCCCGAGCTGCCCGTGTCACCCCCGCTCGGCGTGGGAGGGCACCCGTTCGACGAGACCGGGCTGGACCTCGCGGAGGGCAGCCGGCTCGTCCTGTTCACGGACGGTCTGATCGAGGACCGCTCCCGGGACATCGACGAGGGGCTGGCCGGACTCCGCGACGCTCTGGCGCGGTCCGGACAGACGCCCGAGGAGACCTGCTCGGCCGTGACGGACGCGCTGCTGCCCGGCCAGCCGAGCGATGACATCGCCCTGCTGGTCGCCCGCACACGGCTCCTCGACCGGGCCGGTACCGCGGAGTGGGACGTGCCGCTCGACCTCTCGGCCGTGTCCCGCGTGCGCGCCGAGGCGGGCCGGCGCATCTCCGAGTGGGGCCTGGCGGACTCCGTCTTCGTCGCCGAACTCGTCCTCGGCGAGCTGCTCACCAACGCCATGCGGTACGGGGCGGAGCCGGTGCACGTGCGGCTGCTGCTCGGCCGGACGCTGGTCGTCGAGGTATCCGACGGCAGCAGCACCTCTCCGCATCTGCGACGTGCCGCCGCGACCGACGAGGGCGGCCGGGGGCTGTTCCTGGTGGCCCAGTTCTCACAGCGCTGGGGAACGCGCTACGTCGGCGCGGGGAAGATCATCTGGGCGGAGCTTGCGCTGGGCGCAGGACCGCCGGGGGAAGCGGTGATGGCGCCCGGCGAGGAGGCGGTGACCTGAACGGGGTCCGTCGGCCTCCGGGGAACGGGCCGGGCGGCCGGCCCCCTCGAACGCCCGCCGGCGCGTGGGCCGGCGGGCCGGCCGCTGCCGGCCCGGGGCTTCGGCGGAAGGCCGGGTGTGAGCGGCGCCCGCCGAAGTGGCGGGCGCCGCTCACGAGGCCCGGCGCCCTGTGGGGCCGCCTTCAGGGCTGGATCACGGGCCTTGCCTCGACGCCGGACGCCGGCTGCTGGTGCCCGCCGCTGGCGATCATCCGCACCTCACCGCGGTCACTGATCTCCGCCTGGACGATTCCGGTGTCGTCGGCGTAGATCGGGTGTCCGCCCGGCCCCTTGCGGTCGGTGGGGTGGACGACCACCGCGTCCTCGCCCTCGGCCGCCGAGGCGGCACCGCCTGCGAAGACCAGTTCGAAACCCTCGTCGCGACCCATGTGGCCTCCTCTGCGATACGCCGCACTTCGCGTCCGGCTGCAGCATCGAATGGCCATTATGCGACTTTTATCCGCTTTGCTCATCACCAGGCCGGATCGCCCACCGAAGGACCCCACCCCCACCCCCACCCGCCGTGAAGCCGCACCCGCCCTGGGGCGCCGGCCCGTCCGCGGCGATTCCGGGCGGGCCGCCGAAAGCCCGCACCCGGCCGCGCCGGGCGAATCCTGCCGCGCCGGGCGAATCCGGCACACCCGCACGAGGTGACGGGACCGCACCCGGAGGCACCCATATACCCCGGGGGGTACTCATGCTACGGTGAATTAATACCCCAGGGGGTAATTTCCGTCCGAAGGGAGTCTCCGCGTGTTCTTCGTCGACACCATCGAGCTGGAAGGGCTCGGCAACCGCAGCTATCTGGCAGGCGGTGGACTGACGGCGGTGGCCGTCGACCCACCGCGCGACATCGACCGGGTACTCGGCGCGGCCGCCCGGCGAGGTGTGCGGATCTCCCATGTGGCGGAGACCCATGTCCACAACGACTACGTCAGCGGCGGCCTGGAGCTGGCCCGGATCACGGGGGCCGCGTATCTGGTACCGGCGGGTGCGCGCGTCTCCTTCGCGCGCATCGCGGTGTCCGACGGCGACGCGGTCGGAATCGACGCCGGAATCACGCTGCGGGCGATGGCCACGCCCGGTCACACACCGCACCACACCTCCTATGTGCTGCACGACGGGGACCGGCCGGTGGCCGCGTTCACCGGCGGCTCCCTCCTCATCGGCACGGTCGGCCGACCGGACCTGGTCGAGCCGCGGCTGACCGAGCGGCTGGCCAGGGCGCAGCACGCCTCGGCGCACCGCCTGGCCGCCGAACTGCCGGACGCCACCGCGGTACTGCCCACACACGGCTTCGGCAGCTTCTGCTCCTCGGCGCAGACCGGGGCGGGCGCGACCACCATCGGCCGGGAGAAGGCCGGCAACCCGGCGCTCGGCGTCGACGTGGACGCCTTCGTCGCGGACCTGCTGGCGGGCCTGGACGACAGACCCGCGTACTACACCCACATGGGCCCGGCCAACACAGCCGGCCCCGCGCCGGTGGACCTGACCCCACCCGCCGTCGCCGGCGCCGAGGAGATCGCCGCGCGCCTCGCGGCCGGAGAGTGGGTCGTGGACCTGCGCAACCGGGTGGCATTCGCCGAAGGGCATGTGGCCGGGTCCTTCAACTTCGAGGCCGGCGGCAAGCTCGCCACCCATCTCGCCTGGATGGTCCCGTGGGGCAAGCCGGTGACCCTGCTCGCCGAGTCGGCGGAGCAACTGGCCGGCGCCCAGCGCGAACTGGTCAGGGTCGGCATCGACCGCCCGGCCGCCGCGGCCACCGGAGGTCCCGGCCGGTGGATACGGGACGGTGAGGCCGCCGCCTCGTTCCCCCGCTCCACCTTCGCCGGGCTCGCCGGGCGGGACGGCGGGCGGGATCGCGGGCGCGTGGTGATCCTCGACGTACGCCGTGACTCCGAGCGTGCCGGCGGCTGGATCGAGGGCTCCGTGCACATCCCCGTCCACGAACTGCACGGCCGCCTCGGCGAGGTCCCCGGCGGAACGGTGTGGGTGCACTGCGCGGGCGGCATGCGGGCGGCCATCGCCGCCTCGCTGCTGGATGCCGCCGGCCGGGACGTGGTCGCCGTGGACGACGGCTTCGACGCCGCCCGCGCGGCCGGACTGCCCCTGGCCTCCGGCTGACTCCCGGATCCGCCCCCGAACCGAGGAAGGAACGCGATGCCCCTCTTCCGACCGCATCCACCACGCGTCACGGTCGACACGGCCCTCCGGCGAACCAGCGGTGACCGGCCCGGCGCCGTACTGCTGGACGTCCGCGAGCAGCCCGAGTGGGACGACGGCCACGCCCCCGACGCCGTGCACCTCCCGCTGTCGCGGCTGCTCGCCGGAAGGGCCCTGCCGCCCGGAGCGGCCGGCCGGACCCTGCTGGTGATCTGCCGCAGCGGGCGGAGGTCCCGGGAAGCGGCGGAGGTCCTCGCCCGACGCGGAGCGCGGGCGGCGGACGTCGAGGGTGGCATGATCGCGTGGGCCGCCGCCGGGCACCCGGTCGTCGGCGAGCGCGGGAACGGCGGCCGCACGGCGTGACCCCGCTCGTCCTCGCTCTCGCCGCCGGAGCCGTCGTCGGCCTCTCGCTCGGGGCCCTCGGTGGTGGCGGCGGCGTCCTCGCCGTACCGGCACTGGTCTACCTGCTCGGATTCACTCCGGCGGCGGCCACCACGGCCGCCCTGGTCATCGTCGCCGTCACCGCGGCCACCGCCCTCTATGCGCATGCTCGCGACGGAGATCTGGCGTGGCGGACCGGGGCGCTGTTCGCCTCGGCGGGTGTCGCTCCCGCCTTCCTCGCCGGAGCCGCGGCCGAACGGCTGCCCGCGGCGGTCCTGACCGGGGCGTTCGCGGCCGTCGCCACCCTCGCGGCCCTGCGGATGCTCCGGCCCTCCACGGCCGCGGCACCGGCCCGGATCCGTCCCGGCGGGGTGGCCGCGGCCGGGGCCGGGCTGGGGGCCGTGACCGGGCTGCTGGGAGTGGGCGGGGGATTCCTCGCCGTCCCGGCGCTGGTGAACGCGGTGGGGCTGCGGATGCGGCAGGCGGTGGGCACCAGTCTGCTCGTCATCACCGTCAACTCCCTCGTCGCGCTCACCGCGCGCACGGGGACCGGCGGGGATCTGCGCTGGGAGCTGGTCGCGCCCTTCGCCGGGGCCGCGACCCTCGGCGCATGGGACGGCAAGCGGCTCGCCGCGAGGCTCTCCGGCGCCCGGCTGCGGAAGATTTTCGCCGTCCTTCTGCTGGCGGTGGCCGCGTTCATGTTCGCCGATGTGATCGTCTGAACGAACCGGCTGCCCGCGGAGCCGGTCAGGCCAGGGACAGGAAGAGCTTCTCGAGCCGGCTCCGCATCTCGTCGCGGTCCTCCACGGAGCCTCGGCCGTCCTCGATGCCGGTCAGGCACTGCTGAAGCCCGGTCGCGATGATCGCGAAGCCGGCCCGGTCCAGCGCACGGGACGCGGCGGCCAGCTGGGTGACCACCTCCTCGCAGTCCCGGCCCTCCTCGATCATCCGGATCACTCCGGAGATCTGGCCCTGCGCCCGGCGCAGCCGGTTGAGGACCGCCTTCAGTTCGGCTCCCGCCAGATCAAGCTCCACCGCAACTCCTCAAGAAATACCCCCAGGGGTAATATAGAGCCCCTGGGGGGAACCGTCGACACCCAAGGATGACACCCGCCATGACCCCACCCACCGCCCTCGCCGTGGACGAGGCCCGCGCCCGCCTGCACGAGTTGACCGTCATCGACGTACGCACACCCGGCGAGTTCGCGGGAGGCCACCTGCCCGGCGCCCTCAACGTCCCCCTCGACCGGATCCGGCGTGCGCTCCCCGACATCCGGCACGCCGCCGCGAGGAGCGATGTGCTGGTCGTCTGCGCGTCCGGCGCCCGGTCGGGGAACGCCTGCAGGATCCTCGCCGAGAACGGTGTCGCCGCCGCCACGCTCCTGGGAGGGACGGCGTCCTGGGCAGCCGGCGGCAACGGGCTGAGCCGCCCCGAGGGGACCGCAGGCGCCACCTGGGGCATGGAGCGACAGGTCCGCTTCACCGCCGGCACCGTCGTCCTGCTCGGGCTCCTGCTCGGGCTCCTCGTCCACCCCGCCTTCCAGCTCGTGTCCGCCGCGATCGCCGCCGGGCTGGTCCTCTCCGCCCTGACCGGCACCTGCGGCATGGCGGCGGTGCTGGCCAGACTGCCCCACAACCGGCCCCGTGCCGCCGACCTCGACGCCGCACTGGAGGTGCTGCGCGGCCGCTGACCACCCACCGGGAAGGCCCGGGGCGGACGCGCGCCCCGCCCGCGCCCCGCCCAGGTCTTCGGCGGAGGCTCCGGCTGCTGCCGGCACTCGCACGGCGCCCCCTTCGCGGGGCGGGACGGGGGCGAGCACCGCGACCGGGACCCCTGGCCCGCGGGCCGAGCAGCCAGGTCAGTGGGGGAGGCACCCCGTCGGACCGGGGCGCGCTCGCCCCCGTGCCTGCCCGCGCCTCAGCTCCCCGGACGGGAGGCGCCCCCGGTCAGATCCAGACGTATGTCCCCCACGCCCTCGACCGCGCGCACGGCCCTGGCCAGCACGGGAACCAGACCATTGTCCCTTCCTCAGGCCTCCATGGAGCGTGAACCGCGGGCGCCCGGGTCTCCCGGTCCGGCTCAGGTGCCGGACGCGGCCGGGTCTCCCGCCGAACCGGCCCCCGGCCGTCCGGCTGCGCGGGTGCGGGGCGTCATGGGCCAGGGGCCTGCGCGCGCCCGGTCATCCGCGGAACCAGGCATGTGTGGCGAGTTCGGGGCGCACACCGCGCCTCACCCGGGCGAGGACGACCGCGGTGGACATCAGGCCGACATGGCTGATCGCCTGGGGGAAGTTGCCGAGGAAGGAACCGTCGGACGGGTCTATCTGCTCGGGCAGCAGCCCGAGCGGGCTCGCGTAGGAGCACAGCTGCTCGAAGAGTTCCGCGGCCTCGTCGACCCGCCCCTGCCCCACCAGGTTGTCCGCCATCCAGAAGCTGCACAGGAGGAAGGCTCCCTCCGGCTCGTCCAGGCCGTCAGGAGAGACCTCCGGGAGGTAGCGGTAGAGCAGGCCGCCTCCGGCGCCGAGGGTCTCCGCGACGGCACGCGCGGTGGCGGCCATCTTGGGGTGGTCGGCCGCCACCACTCTTCTGAGCGGGAGGGCGAGCAGGGAGGCGTCCAGTCCGCCACCGCCCAGATGCTCGGTGAGAGCTCCCGCCTCATCGTCCCAGGCCTGCTCCAGGACCCGGTCGGCGAGACTCCGGGCGTCCCGCCGCCACCCCTCGACATCGCCGGGCAGACCGAGCTGCCGGGCCAGGCGTGCCGCGCGGTCGAGAGCGACCTGGCACATCGCGGCGGAGTAGGTGAAGGGTCTCCCCGGAGTACGGACCTCCCAGATTCCCTGGTCGGGCCGGCTCCATTCGGTACGGGCGCGTTCGGCGAGCAGGGCGAGGTGCTCCCACCGGTTCGGGTCGAGGCGGCCGCCCGTCGCCGCCCACTGGAACGCGCAGTCGAGCAGCTCGCCGTACACGTCGTGCTGCACCTGCCGGGCAGCGGCGTTGCCCCACCGCACCGGAGCGGACCTGCGGTAGCCCTCCAGATACGGATCCTCCACCTCATCGGGCGGCGGCAGCCCGTCGATGTCGTAGAGGACCAGGGGATGCGTGCTGCGGCTCGCCGCGTTCAGCGCCCAGTTCAGGAAGCCCCTGGCCTCCATGGGCAGTCCGATGCGCCGGAGCGCGAAGACCGCGTAGGCGGTGTCCCTGATCCAGGCGTACCGGTAGTCCCAGTTCCGGGTTCCTTGCAGGTGCTCGGGAAGGGAGGAGGTCGCGGCGGCGATGATCGCTCCGTTCTCCATGTGGTCCAGGAGTTTGAGGGTGATCGCCGACCGCCGCACCAGGCCGGGCTGAGGCACGTCCGTCACCACATGGGAGGCCCATCGGCGCCAGACCCGGGCCGTGGCCTCCAGCTGTTCGCGGGCTCGGGACACCGGGTCACCGGTGGGCCGTCTGCCGTTCCACACCAGGGAGACGACCAGCTCGTCGCCCGCCTGGAGCAGGACCGTGCCCGAGGGACCCGGCAGGGGCCGGGAGGCGTGGAACCATGCGGTGGGAACCCGGTCCGGGCCCCGGAGGACCCATCCGTCGCCGCTCGGATCGACGGCGTTGCCGGGCCCGGGCCGAAGCTCCCAGCGCAGGTCGACGACGCCCTGGGTGACGCGCACCCGGCGCAGCAGTTCCCCCCGGCCGGCACGCGCATCGTCCTCGATCCTGGCTCCGGGCTCGAGCAGGAAGGCATCGGTCAGTTCGACGGCGCCTTCGGGCCCGCACATCTCCGTGACGAGGACGGCCGTGTCGGGCAGGTATCTCTGCCTGCTCGCCCTCAGCGGCGCCGGAGCCAGCAGCAGTGCGCCGCCCCGGCGGTGGTCCAGGAGGGAGCCGAAGAGCGGAGGCGAGTCGAAACGCGGCACGCACATAAAGCTCACCGCGCCGTCCCGGCCGACCAGCGCACACGTGCGGCCGTCGCCGACGAGGCCGTGATCGGCGATGGGGAGGTAGCCCTGGGTGCGTTCCACCGGGCGCCAATTCTCCATGAAGAGGACATACCCACAATCGGCCTCGCCGCCCCGGCGGTCCGCCAGGGCGTTCCCTCCCGGCCGTTCAAACGGAGAGGGCGGAGAGGGCGGGGCCGGCGAGGCAGGGCTCGCGAGGCGACGGACGGCAGGCCGAGCACGAAGGGACCGGGCAGCACCGGGCAGCACCGGGCAAGGCCGGGCAATGACGGGCAAGGCTGCGGGCCGAGTACCGGCGAGCGAAGGGCGGCAGGGAAGACGGCGGAACCGCTCCGGGCCCCGCCCTTCACCGCACGCCGCACCCCGCACGCCGCACGCGTCCAAGGGGACGGAGGACGGGGCGGTGCGGGCCGCCGGCGGCGGAACCTGCCGGTCCGCCGGCACACCGCCCGCCCCGGAGACGACCCCTGCGCGTTCCGGACGGGTTCCTCCGCCACGGTCTTTCGGACAGACGGGCGGCGGCACTGGTCGGGGCCTCCTCCCGGATCTCCGGACAAGCCGCAGGTCACGGCCCAGCGGCCGGCGTCCGATCTTCGACCCACCAAAGACGCACCAAAGGGGCATGCGCTTGCCCGTGGCGGATACGGGCTGCGAGCATCCCAGCGCGCGCTGCGGCGGCCGGAGCACGGGCCAGACTCCGGTCGGCCCCCACCCGCTGGTTCTTGCCCGTCGGATGACAACACAGGAGTGCTTTCCCATGCTGCGCTCGAAACTCCGGTCCCTGTTCGTCGGCGCCGGCTCGGCCCTCGCCATGGTGGGTGTCGCCCTCGCCCCCACCACGGCATCCGCCGCACCGGCGCTCCCCTCGCACAGCGCCGCGAGCGCGCCCGATGCCGCGGTGGCGTCGTCCGCCGCCGGGTTCTGGTCGTGCACCATCCCGGCCGGTTACACGTACACCAACACGCAGAACACACTGAACTGCTCCACCAGCGGCGGCTTCCGCACCATGTACTACGTGCAGCCCCCGGCGGACGGCCTGTGGGCCTGCACCACCATGCCGGGCTACACCTACAGCAACACGCAGAACACACTGAACTGCTCCACCAGCGGCGGCTTCCGCACCATGTACTACCTGCGCGCGCCCCAGACGGGCCTGTGGGCCTGCACGGTCCCGTCCGGCTACACCTACACCAACACGCAGAACACACTGAACTGCTCCACCAGCGGCGGCTTCCGCACCATGTACTACCTCAAGGCCCTGTGACGGCCCGTTCCACGGCGCAGTGACGTCAGGCTCCGCGCGCTGTTCCGGGCCGCGCGCGGAGCGGGGAGCCGCCGGGAGCGGTGCGGGAGCCCGGTGGGCGTCGGATCGGCGGCGGCCTCCCGCATCGTCAGGCCCCGGGCTCCCTCGGCAGCCCCCGCCCGCACCGCCGGGAGCGGTGCGGGCGGTGCCCGATCTCCCGCTCGCCCTTGCACGCCCTTCCGGTCGACGGCGCCCCGACCATGACGCGGGCAGCCTGCTCCCGGGCACGGAACGCGACGGGCTGAACGGCTGCACGGCTGCACCACCTGGCGGGCACGGAGCCCGCCGCGGTTCCGGGCATGCGCCGCGGTTCCCCCGAGGCCGGCCGCGCGGGATGCTTTCCGGGCCGGGAACCTGCAGCACGCGGCGGAGAGCACCGGCACCCGACCAGGGGCTGCAGCCTGCCGGCGGTTCCGCGCCCGGCCTTGCCGAGCGCCCGGGCGGCAGGCTGCAGACCCGGCCGTCCGCGATGCCACGCCACCGCCCGGGCCCGCTCCGGCGGAACGCGTCCCGGGGGCTCCGCCCCACCTCCGCACGGACGCCCTGCCGCGCGGCGGCAGCGTGCATACGGATCAGACGGCCTTCTCGGCGTACACGTGAGATCATCGACAGAGCGGCAGGGGGAGAGCCCCTGGCGAGCGAGTCCGGGGGCTGCACGGGGCTCACCGCTCGGCGCAGCAGCTCCCGACGGCCTCTCCCGCCGGGCACAGCGGCGTCACCGGCCGGCGGCCGGGGCAGGCCCGGGGGGCGGGAGACGGACTCTGCCGCGAACGGCCGGTGCCGGACGCGAGCCCGGCCATCAGCCGCCGAGCCGACGGCGAAGACGCGGACCGCGGCACCGCCGCTACGCGGCGGGCCCGTGATCCATGAGCCGGGAGGTGCTTTCCATGGATTGGTGGATCTGGCTGATCATCGCGCTCGCCGTGCTGGCCGCGGTGGCGTCCTCGGTGGTCGCCTTGCAGGCACGGCGCCGCAGCGGCAGTGTCATCGTCGCCGGCCGCAGGTCCCAGGCAGGCAGGAAGGGCGGACGGACATGAGCACCTATCTGCGCGCGCGGGAGATCAGCCAGGAGCCGGTGGTCACGCTCGCGGGCGAGGACGTCGCCCGGGTCAAGGACGTGGTCTTCGACCCGATGCGCGGCTCCATCACCTGCTTCACGCTCAGCGGCCGGGGACTGCTCGCCGGCCCGCTCAAACGCGCGCTGCTGTGGAAGAAGGTCCATGCCCTCGGCCCGGACGCGGTGATGATCCGGGACGAGAGTTCGCTGGAGGAGGACGACGAGGCGGCGAGGGAGCGGATCGAGGCGCCGGGCGGCGGCAGCGTCATCGGCGCCCGGGTGATGACCGAGGAGGGAACCGCCCTGGGCACGGTCAACGACGTGATCATCGAGACCTCGGGGACTCCCAAGGTGATCGGGTACGAGGTCGGCCCCGCCACGCGCACCGACCGGACGGTCTTCCTGCCGGTGATCAAACCGAAGTCCGTCTCGGGGGAGATGATGGTCGTACCGGCGGCCACGGCCGATTTCACGGCCGGGGATCCCGCCGGCCTCCCCGCCGCTGCCGAGGGCCTGCGGCGACGACTCGAGCAGGAGGCATGATGCTGTTCAGCACCGCTCAGGGGCGCACCGTGATCGCCCTGTCGACCGCGGAACGGCTCGGGACCATCGCCGCCTGCACGCTCGCGCCTTCGCCCGCGCATATCTCGTCCCTCCACCTCAGGACCCGCGGACGCCACGGCCACATCATGCTGTGGAAGAACGTCCAGTCCTTCGGCGAGGATGCCGTGACGATCCGTTCGGCGGAGGGGCTGAAACCCGAGAAGGAACTGGAGTCCACCGAGGAAGCGCACAAGAGTCACGACCCGCTCGGCAAGCGCGTCCTCACGGAGTCAGGCGAGAGCATGGGCATCGTCGAGGACATCGACTTCGACGAGAAGGACGGCAGCCTCCGGGCGCTCCTCACCACGGAAGGGAAGGTACCGGGCGACCGGCTCATGGGGGTCGGCAGCTACGCCGTCGTCGTCCAGCGCCCCGAGTGAGCCGGGCGGTGGGCGCGCCACCACGCTCCCACCGCCGCCCGCACCCGGCCTGCCTGACGCGGCACCCTGGGCGGGGGACGGTTCGCGGCAGGGACCGGACTTCCACCGGGTCCCATGGACCCACCCTCTGGTGCCGCCGTGCCGCCGTGCCCCCGCGGTGACGGGGCGGCGGCAGACGGGACGGGGGGCGCGCACCCGCGGTGTCGTCGCATGCTCGATGCCGGCCACGAAGCGACGACAGTGCGCGGGACGGGCGCTCTCCTCACGAAGGGGAGTTCCCGCCGTCCGGTCGCCGGCCCCTCCCCTCTCGCGAATCGCTCTCCTCCCGCGACGCCATCCCTTCCCGCGGATCCCCACCATGCTGTGCGTCCCGCTGCGCGGAAGGCGCCTCGTCCCCGGGCTCACCGCGGGCAGGAGGGCGCCGCAGACTCAGCGCGACGGACACCGCCAGCACCACCGCGATCACGGCCAGGTTCACGGACGACGGGATCTCGGGGATACCGGTGCTGATCAGTTCGTGGGACGCCTGGAGGATCAGCTTCACGGCGATGAAGGAGAGGATCAGCGCGAGGCCCGTGCCAAGGTAGTGGAACCGGTCCAGCAACCCGGCGAGCAGGAAGTACAGGGCGCGCAGGCCGAGGATGGCGAAAGCGTTGCTGGTGTAGACGATGAAGGCGTCATCGCTGATCGCGAGGACGGCGGGGACGCTGTCCACGGCGAAGACGAGGTCGGCCGCCTCGATCGCGACGACGACCGCGAGGAGCGGGGTGGCGACCCGCCGTCCGCCCTCCCTGACGGTGAACCTCATCCCCGCGTACTCGTCGCTCACCGGCATGAACCTGCGCAGCATGCGTACGGCGATGCTCTGGCCCGGGTCGAAGCTGTCCTCCTCCTTGAGGATCTTGTAGGTGCTGTAGAAGAGGACCGCGGCGAAGGCGTACAGCACCCCGGTGAAACGGCTGACCACTGCCACGCCGGCGGTGAGGAAGAGTCCTCGGAACACCAGGGCGCCGATGACACCGAGGAACAGCACCCGGTGCTGGTAGGCACGGGGCACCTTGAAATAGGCGAAGATCAGGGCGAAGACGAAGAGGTTGTCGACCGAAAGGCTCTTCTCCAGCAGCCAGGCGGTCGTGTACTCCACGCTGGGCGTCGTGCCCAAGACCAGGAAGACGACCCCGCCGAAGAGCAGGGCGAGACCGACCCACACGCCGCTCCACACGGCGGCTTCCCTGAACCCGATGACATGAGCCTCGCGGTGCGCCAGCAGGTCGACGGCCAGCGACACCACCACCGTGACGGCGAACGCCGCCCACAGCCAGATCGGTACGTCCAGCACGAAGGCCCCCTCGCACGGGCGGGGGTTGATGTGTGTCCTCGTGAAGAGTCTGACGCAGGGGCCCTGGCTTGTCGTGCGCGCGGCGTTGCCCCCGGCGGCTCAGGCGGTCCCGTCTCCGCGCAGCGTGCGGCGCTGGGCGAGTCGGTCGATGTCCCCCGCGGTGATGACGCCCACGAGTCTCCCGCCGTCCACCACCAGGATCGGCAGGCCGGCGCTCCGGGGCCGGATGTCCCTGACGACTTTCTCCAGCAGGTCATCCGGTGCGCACGTGGTGCACAGGGACAACGGGACGGCCACGTCGCGCAGGCGGAGCGTGTCCCGTCGGGCCGCCGGGATCGCGGAGAGTCCGGGCAGTTGGAGGAGGCCACTGGGACGGCCCTCGAAGTCCAGCAGCGGTACGGCCGCGTGGCGGCCGTGTGCGGAGAGACCGGAAGGGCCGGAAGGGCCGGAAGGGTCATCGAAGTAGCGCTGCACGGTGATCCAGTCGGGGGCCGTCTCGACAGGCCCGGCCATGATGTCCGAGGCGCGTACGCCTCCGAGGGCCGTGGTCAGGGAAGCCTGCCGCCGCTCGGCATTGGCGACGACGACGACGAAGAACCCGAGCACGGCCAGCCACAGCCCGCTCCACGAACCGCGCAGCACGGCCAGCCACCCGACGGCGATCAGCAGGATGCCGAGGATCTGCCCGCCCCGTCCCGCCGCCCGCTCGGCACGCTCCCGGTCTCCGGTGCGCCACCACATCAGGGCCTGCACCACCCGGCCGCCGTCGAGCGGTGCCGCCGGCAGGAGGTTGAACACGGCGACGAGCAGGTTGACCCAGCCGAGCCACAGCAGCACGGCGGTGGGGACCGCCCAGCCCGGTCCCGCGGCCAGACCCATCCCGGCACCGAGTGCCGCTCCCCCGACGGCCAGGCTGGTGAGGGGCCCGCTGACCGCGACGAGGAAGGCCGCTCCCGGGGCTGACGGCCGGTCCATCCGGGTCACGCCGCCGAGCGCCCACAGGGTGACGTCGTGGACCGGGATGCCTTTGCGCCGTGCGGTGAGCGCGTGTGCGGTCTCATGGGCCAGCAGGCTGAGCAGGAGCAGCATGGCGCCGGCGAGTCCGGCGACGGTATAGGCGGTCGCGGAGCGTCCCGGGGTCCAGGCGGGGAGCGTCTGGCTGCCCAGGCTGTACCCGAAGAGGACGATCAGCAGGGGCACCGTCCAGTGGACGCTGAGTGGCACCCCGAAGACGCGTCCGATCCGGAGTGAGTTGTTCATGGCCGCCTCCTGCCCGCCCGGGAGGGGTCGGGTCGCGACCGGACGGGTGGGCAGGCGTCTGCAGCGGTGCGCCGGCGGCGCCCGCGAAGCGGTGCTCCCGGCGCGTGGCGGGGCTCGCTCTGGGTCGGCACTCCAGCACCGGGTCCCCTCGGGGTCCCCGGGTCGGGATCGGCCCTGTCCGGACTGCCGCTGAGCAGCGCGGTGAGGAAGAGGCCGAGGACCGCTGTGACGGCGATCAAAGCGAGAGCGGTGATCTTGCGGTTGCGCCGCTTCTCGGTGTCCGCGGGGCCGGTTCCCGGGTCCGGCTCCCTCACGTCGGCGGACTGCGCCCACGGCTCCTCGGTGAACTGCCGGTTGAGGGCGTCCATGGTGGCCGCCAGACCGGGGTCGTCCCGGGCGAGGCGCCGTTCGAGGTGCGCGAGGATGCGTCCGTCGTCCCTACCGGAGTTCATGCGACACCCCCCGGGAGGTGGCGGACGAGCTCGGGGGCGGACCGGGTCCGGGGCAAGGCATGGCATCCCCTCGCACAGGGTTGTCCACTGGCTCTACTCACGGGCTACCCGTGCGCCCGTGCCCGACCCGCGGTGCCCGTGGGGTGGGGAAGGCGGTCTCAGCCACCCGTTCTTGCCGAACCACGGCAAGAACCACGGCAAGAACGGGCAGGGAGGCGGTCTCCGGTCAGGCCGCGTTGCCCTGCGCCGACGGGCTCGGGGCCGGCCGGATACAGGCACGCACATCGCCCGGGCTCCCCGCGCCCAACGGCCGGTGCGCCCGGCGCACACCGTGTGGTACGGCCTCGTACCGCGGCGGGCGGCCGGCCGCCCGGGAGCGATGACCGTCCGTACGTTCGCCGGTGGCGCGCCCGCGCGGCACCCGCGCCGCTGCCGCCGGCGCCCGTGTGGTCGAGGTTCCGGAGCCGCTGACCCCCGTCCGGCGGCTCCGGAACCCCCGGCCGCCCACGGGGCGGCCGGCTTTCGGCGGCGCCGCTGGGTGCGGCGGGCCAAGGCGGTGGGGCGGGCCCCATGCGGTCGCGGGCTCCACCCTGCGCAGGTGGCGGGCCGCGCCCGCACTCGACCGGGGCATCGGCGGGTTCCGAGCCCGCCGGTGCCGGTGGGGGGCCGCGCCCTCCCGCCCGGGCTTCGACGGCCCCGCAGCCCGCCGGGTGCCGCACACGGGCGGTGCGGACCGGGCACCTCGCCCTGCCGACCTCTGCAACTCGGACCCGCCTCCCTTCCCGCCTCCCTTCCCGGCACCCGCACCCGCACCCGCACCCGCACCCGCACCCGCACGGACGAACTCCGGTGTACGGGCTTGGCTTCCCCGGCTTCCTTTCACGGCACCAGTGAACGGAACCTCTTGCCACCGGCACACGGCTGTTGCCCGTGCCCGGCAGCGAGGATCGCCCTTCGCCTGCGCCGGTCAGACTGTGACAGGCCGAGCACGCTTCCGGCATTGCCGGATCCCGGCAATCTTTATGTGCCATTGATTCCTATGCCCGCTCATGGCACCTGCCCATGAGGTCGTACTCCCGCCACGGGGCAGCCGGCCCACCCGCCGCAGCAGCGGGACCGCCGCGCCAGGGCCGGCCACCGACCTGCCGCACCGCCGCGGGATCACCCCGGCGAACGGGCCCGCCACTCCTCCTCGTACGGGATCCCGCCCGAGCGCGCACCGCCGCAGACGACGTGCCGCGGCGCCACCACGGCGACGGGCCGTGAGGACCGGACGACCGGCACGGCTCCGCTGGAGCACGGCTCCTTCCGAGCCGTGGGCGACGGTGTTCGCCGCGATCAGGCGAGAGAAGACGAGGTGCGGGTCGGGACGCGGCACGAGGGCTCCGGCGGCGCGCGGGAGCGCCCCGGCAGCAGCGCGGCCCAGGCTGCCGCCGAGGGCGATCGTGCGGGGAGCCCCACGGGTTCAGCGCGGTGATCACGATGGCGGCCGCGGTTCCCGGCAGCGGCGTGGAGACGGCCTCCCGCCTCCGCCCGGGTACCCCGGGCCGGGGCCGGCGCCGGGGTGCCCCAGCCGGCCTGGCTAGCGGTCCGCCCAGCCCAGGGGGTACATCGCACTGTCCGCGGCAGGTGCGTTCGGCTCGCCCCCCGCCTCGTTGAAGGCGTTGAGCGCCCCGACCAGCGCGGCGCGCTGACCGCAGGCCATCCTCTCCACGATCGTCGCGATCTCGCGTCGGCGCCGGTCCGTGACGTCCTCGACGAGAGCGCTGCCCTCGGGTGTGAGTCGCAGCACCGTCTCCCGCCGGTTCTCCGGGTTCGTCTGCCGGTCCGCCAGGCCTGCCGCGATCAGGCGGTCGATCATGCGCATCGCCGTGGAGGGGTTGACGCCGAGCCGCTCGGCGAGCACCACGAGCTTGGCCGGCCCGTGCATCGAGAGCACCACCAGGAGGCGGAACTGCGGCAGCGTCACCCGGTCCTCGACCGCGGCCAGGGAGCGGGCGGAGACGGCGACCAGCAGCCGGGACGCCGTGAGTACCGCGCGCGTCACGGCGTCGACGTCGTCGACATGCTGTTGCCCTTGTTCGGTCATAACCCTTTTCTACCCTCCACGATCGGTGTGGCGGCCGCGCCCGGCACCCGGGGGACCGTGCCGCCGATCACATCCGCTCGGTGGTAGCGGAGCAGCAGCATGGCCGCGTCGTCGTGGAGTGGCCCCTCGGCATGCTGGACCAGGTCGCCGCGCAGCGCCAGCAGGGCGGACTCGGGATCGGGGTCCCTGAGCAGACCGGCACGTTCGTCCAGGGGGTAGAAGCGGTCGGCCGGGTCGCGGGCCTCGGAGACACCGTCCGTGTACAGCAGGATCTGGTCACCCGGCGCGAAGTCCGCCCGGTAGGGTTCGGGGCCCTTCGCCCCGTGCAGCCCGAGCCCCAGCGGCAGCGCGGGCACCGGCGGCTCCGCGAAGCCGACCCGGCCGTCGGGCCGCAGGAGCATGGGTGCGGGGTGGCCGTAGTTGAGCAGCGTCACCCTCCCGTCGTTCCCGACCTCCGCCAGAACGGCCGTGACGAACCTCTCGCCCTGGAGTTCCCGGTCGGCGACCCGCTCGAGTCGGGCGCCGACACCGGCCAGGTCCGGCTCGTCGTGCGCGGCCTCGCGGAACGCGCCGAGCACGAGGGCGGCCGTCTCGACCGCGTCCAGCCCCTTGCCCTGGACGTCCCCCACGATCACCCGGACGCCGGTGGGTGCGGCCACCACCTCGTACAGATCGCCGCCGATGCGCGCTTCGGCGACAGCGGAGGTGTACGAGACCGCCACCCGGAGGGGGCCGGCGCTGCGCGGAACCGGCCTCAGCAGCACCCGCTGGGCGACCTCGGCGATCGACCTGACACTGGCCAGTTCGGCCTCCCTGCGCTGCCTCATCACCGCGGCGACCAGCCCGGCCACGGTCACTCCCGCCACGGACGCCAGCGCCGTCCAGCCCCTGCGGGTCTCGAACAGGCCGTCGTACAGGCCGAGCGTGAGGCACAGCAGCATCGCGAGTGCGCCGATCATGGCCGTCCTGCGCCAGCCCCCGACCAGCCCGGCGAAGGCGGGGCCCAGGGAGACGAGGGGGAGGAACCCCGTCGAGGGGCCCGCCGTCACGTCGACGGCGGTGACCACGGCCATGACGCCGTACGGGAGGACGGACAGCACGGCGGAGCGCCGCGGAGTCGCTTCGGGCATCACGGGATCCCACGGTGTACGAGGGGCGGTGCGGGCGGCTGCGAGCGAGGGGTCCGGCACCACCGCGGACCGACGCTTGATTTAGCCTATGCAAAACTTACCCTCCCGAAGCATTTCGGTGGGATCTCGTTACCGAACCGACAGCCACCACGGCGCAGCCGCTCGAACCGGAGGTGCAGGTGGATTCCTCGGCCCCCGCCCCCGGACGGCCGCGCGCCTACCCGGGGCTGCGCACCGATGGGACGTCCGAGGGGGACCGCGAGGCCGGACGGCTCAGCCCGTTCGTCCGGCTGGAGTGCGACCCCGCGTGCCACCGCCCCCGCGGCCGCGGGCGGACGGCCGGCGGATGACATGGGGCCGGTCGGCCGGAGCCCGCGGCCGGGGACGGCTCCCCGCCATCGGTGAACGCGCCCGCCGCCTGATCCGTACTGCTGACTGCGTGCCGTGCCAGCCGCCGTACAACAGCTTCCGGGCGAATTGAACGAGCACGAGCAAGTACTCCATGCCGACCGGGAGGCATCATGCGTTCCAATCGAAGCGCAGCCGCATCCACCACTTCGAGGACGATAGGGGTGGTCCTGGCCGTCTGCGCGGTCATCGCCACCGCCCTCATCGTCACGCGGGGAGGCGACGAGGAGGCGTCGGCCTCGCAGGCGCCCGCAGGGACCACCGCCCAGAACGGCTACGGCCAGTCCGGAACCGAGGGGTACGGGCACTCGTCCGACGCCGGGCATGACACCGGGGCCGAAGGCTCCGATGCGGAAGCCGAGGGCAGCGCGGCCCAGGGCGGCAAGGCGGAGCGGTCCGGGCCCCAGCCGGTGACCGAGGTGGACAAGACGTTCCTGGTCGCGGTCCGGCAGGCGGGCCTGTGGGAGATCCCCGCGGGCCGGCTCGCCCAGACGAACGCGTCCAGCGAGGCGGTCAAGCGCGCCGGACTGCACCTGATGGACGGGCACAGCAAGCTCGACCAGCTGGTCCGCGAGGATGCCGAGATCCTCGGCGTGCCGATCCCCGACCAGGCCACACCGGAGCAGCAGGGCTGGGTCGAGCAGATGGAGAACGCCCGGGGAGCCGAGTTCGACCGCATCTTCGCGAACCTTCTGCGGGCGTCCCACGGAAAGATCTTCGCCACCATCGGCGAGGTCAGGGCCGCCTCGCAGAACGACCTCATCCGCCGCCACGCCCGGCAGGCCAACCAGACGGTGCTGGACCACCTGGAGGTCCTGGAGGACACCGGCCTGGTCGACAGCGCGACCTTCGCCGAGGTGGAGGAGGCCGTGACCGCGAAGTAGACGCGGCCACGCGGCCGGCCCGCGGCGGTGCTGGATCATTCCTTTGCACTGTGCAATCCTTCGGGGGGCGGCGCCGACTCGCCGGAGGAGCGGACCCGCTCGCCCGTGAGGCGCGCGAGCGGGTCCAGCCGTGACGCTCGGCGGCTCTGCGCCACCCCCGGCTCCGGACACGCACACCGGCCCCCTCCGGGTCGGCCGCAAGGAGGTGCGGTCCGGAGCCGGCCGCCGCGCAGAGGCCCGGAAGAAGGCACCGGAAGAAGATGAAGAAGATGACGGCACCATGCCTCTGGCACAGGATTTTGCACTGTGCAATAATCTCGGCAGAGGAGGGCCCGTCAACAGGCAGGCCCATGCCTGGGAGCTGAGGCACTGGCACGGTGACGCAGTCTTCACACGCCCGTCTGCTGCCGGCGGCCCTCCTCGCCAAGTGCGTTCTGCCGTCCTTCGGCAGAATGGCGGTATGGCGATGGGCGGAGAGTCCCGAGCCCCGCGTTCCGCGGAGCGCCCCGACGCCGCCCCACCGAAGGCCGTCCGGGGCGGAGAGGCACTGAATCGCCACCACCGGCTCCTCGCCGAGGCGGCTCTCAGCGGACGGCGGCTGTCCGAGGCGTCCCTCCGGGACCTGCGGGAGTGGGGAGCGGCCGCGGCCGACCGGGGCACCCCGCTCCACACCGTGCTCAACGACCACTTCACCGCTGCCCGCCGGATCTGGGCCACACTGCGCTGTCCTCAGCGCGACGGCCGGCCCGACGGGCTTCACGACGTGGCACAGGCCTTTCTGCGCGCCGGCGGCGACTCGGCCGTGGCACTGAGCGAGGGCTACGAGACCGCCCACCGGGCGGCGATCCGCCGGGAGGAGGCGAGTCGGCGCGAGTTCGTCGACGACCTGCTCGAGGGGCGCACACCGCTGGGCCGGCTGGCGGAGCGGGCCGAGCGCTTCGGCCTCCGGCTCGCGGGACCGCACACCGTCAGCGTCGGCCGTGCGCAGGGGCGCTTCCAAGCGGGCGACGCCACGACCCGGTACGTCGAGGACGCGCTCACCACCCGGTTCGGGGGGGAACAGGTACTGATCACCACCAAGGACGGCCTGCTGGTCTGCGTCGCCTCGGGGTCGGGCACACAGGTTCCGGAGTTCTTCGCCGGACAGGCGGCACGTGCGGTGGCGGGGCCATGCCGGATCGCCGTGAGCAGACCCGGTACGGGACCCAGCGGCATCGTCCGCTCCTACCAGGAGGCCCGCAGAGCCCTTGATGTGGCGCACCGGCTGGGCTTCACCGCATCCGTGGTGCGGGCCTCGGACGTCCTGGTCTTCCAGGTGCTGGAGCGGGATCGCGCGGCGATCACAGATCTGGTGGGCACCGTTCTCGGGGGCCTCGAACACGCCCGCGGAGGCCCGGGCACACTGCTGGAGACCCTCGCCGCGTACTTCGCGACGGGCTGCAGCAACACCGGCACGGCCAGGCGGCTGGGACTGGGGGTCCGCACCGTCGGGTACCGGATCGCCCGCATACGCCAGCTCACCGGCTACGACCCGATCGACCCCGACCAGCGGTACGTCCTGCAGACGGCGGTGCTGGGAGCCCGCCTCCTGGGCTGGCCGGCGAACCCGCTGCAGTCCGCCGACTGAGCGCCCCGCGGCGGCCCGCGGGCAGAGGGGCCCCGTGCCCCCGGTACTCCGCGCCCGGACACCGGACGCGGAGTACCGCCGGTGCTGCCCGTAGTGCCCTTGCGGCGGGCGCCCCCGGGGCGGGGTCCCCGCCCCTGCCACGTGCCGGCTCGCCCCCGGGCACCGGCCGGGGTGGTGGCGGGCCCTGGCCGGTGCCGTCGTCCCGGGCCCCGCCACCACCCCGGCGCCGCGGTCAGCAGATGCGCGGCAGTTGCTCCCCGAGCGGCAGGTCCACCACCCGTGTGCCCCCCAGCCCGGTGCGGGCGACCACCATCCCGGGGTGGTCCGCCACCGCCTCGCCGATCACCGCCGCCTCCCTGCCGAGGGGGTGGGCGCGCATGGCCGCGAGCACGGCGTCGGCGTGCGGGCGGGGGACGAAGGCGACGAGCTTGCCCTCGTTGGCGACGTACATCGGGTCCAGTCCCAGCACGGCGCAGGCGTTCGCCACCGGCGCGGGGACCGGAACGGCCCGCTCCCGGACGACGACTCCGGTTCCGGAGGCCGCGGCGATCTCGTTGAGCGCGGCAGCCAGTCCGCCGCGGGTCGGGTCGCGCAGGACGTGCAGGTCCTCGGTGACCGCGAGCATCGTCTCGACGAGGCCGGCGAGGGCGGCGCAGTCGCTCTCGATCTCGACCCCGAACTCCAGGCCCTCGCGCACACTCAGGACGGCCACCCCGTGGACGCCGATCGGACCGCTGACGATCACGACGTCACCGGGCACGACGCGCTGCGGCCGCAGATCGACCCCGGGCGGAACGAGGCCGATACCGGAGGTGTTGATGAAGACCCCGTCGCCGTGGCCCGCCTCGACGACCTTGGTGTCGCCGGTCGCCACCTCCACTCCCGCCGTGCGGGCCGCCTCGCCGAGGGCTTCGGCCACCCGCCGCACCACCTCGGTCTCGACGCCCTCCTCGAGGATGAACCCGCAGGAGAGGAACGCGGGGCGGGCACCGCTCATGGCGAGGTCGTTGACGGTGCCGTTGACGGCGAGGTGCCCGATGCTCCCGCCGGGGAAGAACAGCGGGCGCACCACGAAGGAGTCGGTCGAGAACGCGAGCCGGGCACCGCCGAGTTCGACCGTCGCGGAGTCGCCCATCGCGGACAGCGCGGGCCCTCCGTAGGCGGGCGCGAAGACATCGCGGACCAGTTCCGCCGACAGGGCGCCGCCCCCGCCGTGGCCCATCACCACCCGGGGCTGGTCGCGCAGGGGAAGAGGGCACGTCCAGGCGAGGACGTCCGGCGCTTCGGTGGTCTCAGACAACGGGACTTCCCTCCAGGGGACGCGACGCGGCGGACGGCAGGTCCAGCCGCCGGTAGAGGTAGTAGGCCGCGCAGGCGCCCTCGCTGGAGACCATCGTGGCCCCCAGCGGCGAGCGCGGGGTGCAGACGGTGCCGAACGCCTCGCACTCGTGCGGCTTCAGCAGGCCCTGGAGCACCTCTCCGCTGCGGCAGGCCGCCGGTTCGCGGGTGTCGATGCCGGTGACCTGGAAGCGGTGCTCGGCGTCGTACTCCCGGTAGCGGGGCGAGAGCCGCCAGCCGCTGTCGGGGATGACGCCGATCCCGCGCCAGGCGCGGTCGGTGACCTCGAAGACGTCGTCCAGCATCGCGCGGGCCGCCGGATTCCCCTCCGGCCGGACGGCGCGGGGGTAGGCGTTCTCCACGGAGTGCTCGCCGCGCTCCAGTTGCAGCACGGTGCGGCGCACGCCCTCCAGGATGTCCAGCGGCTCGAAGCCGGTGACCACGATGGGGACCCGGTGCCGTGCGGCGAGTCCGGGGTACTCGCCGGTGCCCATCACACTGCACACGTGCCCGGCGGCGAGGAATCCCTGCACCCGGCAGTTCGGGGACCGCATGATCGCCTCGATGGCGGGTGGCACCCGCACATGGGACACCAGCAGGCTGAAGTTCGGGATGCCGAGCCTGCGGGCCTGGTACACCGTCATGGCGTTGGGCGGCGCCGTGGTCTCGAAGCCGATGCCGAAGAACACCACCTGACGGCCGGGGTTCCGCCGGGCGATGCGCAGCGCGTCGAGCGGCGAGTACACCACCCGTACGTCACCGCCCTCGCCGCGCACCTGGAAGAGATCGCGGCCGGTTCCCGGCACCCGCAGCATGTCGCCGAAGGAGCAGAAGATCACCCCGGGGCGGGAGGCGATCTCCAGGGCCTTGTCGATGACCTCGAGCGGGGTGACGCAGACGGGGCAGCCGGGGCCGTGGATCAGTTCGACCTCGTCCGGGAGGAGCTGGTCGATGCCGTGCCGGATGATGGTGTGGGTCTGGCCCCCGCACACCTCCATCAGCGCCCACGGGCGGGTCACGGCGGCGCGGATCTCGCCGAGCAGCCGTTCGGCCAGCGCGGGGTCCTGGAACTCCTCGATGTACTTCATCGCCGGGCCTCCTCGGGGGACCGGTCCGACGCTTCCGGCCCGTCCGGCCCGTCCGGCTCGTCGGGGTCGCCGAACTCCTCCTGGAGCAGACCGAGGTTCTCGAACAGCTCCAGGGTCCGCCGGGCCGACTCCTCGTCCAACCGCTGCAGCGCGAATCCCACGTGGACGACGGCGTACTCACCGACCCGGAGATCGGGAAGGTACTCCAGGCACACCTCCTTGACCACCCCGCCGAAGTCGACGGTGGCCATCCGGGTGCCGTCCCGGTCCTCGACGTCCAGCACCCTGCCGGGTACCGCCAGGCACATGCCTCTCTCCTCGCTGTCGTGCCGTGTACCGCTGGTTCATCCGGCGTCTGACGCCGCACGTGCGGCGACGACGAGCTGGCCGAGCGCCAGTCCCCCGTCGTTCGGCGGGATCCGGTGGTGCCGCAGTACGGTGAAGCCGTCCTCCCGCAGGCCCGCGGCGCACGCCGAGGAGAGCACCGCGTTGGCGAACACGCCCCCGGTGAGTGCGGCGGCCGCCAGCCCGTGGCGCTCCCGTGCCAGGGCGCAGACCCTGCGGACCAGCACGGCCACCGCGGCGTGGAAGCGCGCCGCGATCACGGGCACCGGGGTGCCAGCCCGCACATCACCGGCGACGGCCGCCAGGACGGGGGCGGGATCGGCGGTCAGCGCGGCCGCTGACGCGCCGCCCGCCGGCCCCAGTCCGAAGGCGTACGGCTCCCCGTACCCGCCGTCCGCGAGGACGGCGGCCGCTTCGAGCTCGACCGCGCCCTGCGCCTCGTAGCCCGCGATGTGGCACACGCCCGCGAGGGAGGAGACCGCATCGAAGAGGCGGCCCATGCTGGAGGTGGGAACGCAGTTGAGATTCCGCTCCAGTTGCCTTCCCAGCAGCGCGAGTTCCTGCTCGGGGCAGGCCGCGGTGCAGGGCAGCTCGCCGCTCCAGCCGATGCCGGCCGCGCGCAGATGGGCGAGGGCCATGCGGTAGGGGCGCCGTACGGCCGCGTCACCGCCGGGCAGGGGGACGTAGGCGAGGTGCGCGAAGCGGTGGAAGCCGTCGTAGTCGGCGAGCAGGAACTCGCCGCCCCACACAGCACCGTCGTCGCCGTGGCCGGTGCCGTCGAAGGCGACGCCGATCACGGGGCGGCTGCCGTCGAGCCCGTGCTCGGCCATGGCGGAGGCGATGTGCGCGTGGTGGTGCTGGACGTGCACGACGGGCCGGCCGTCGGCGGCGCGGCCGGCCCAGCGGGCGGAGCGGTAGCCGGGGTGCCGGTCGGCGGCGAGCAGCTCCGGCCGCACTCCCGTGACCGCCTCCAACTGCTCCTCGGCGCGGGCGAAGGCGTACTGGGTGGCGAGGTCGTCCATGTCGCCGATGTGCGCCGACAGCCACGCCTTGCGGTCCCGACCCAGGCAGAAGGTGTTCTTGAGGTCCCCGCCGACCGCGAGGGCGGGCCGGACCGGCACCGGCAGGGTGACCGGCAGCGGGGCGTATCCCCGGGCGCGGCGCAGGGTCAGGAGTTCCCCGTCGCAGACCCGCACCACCGAGTCGTCGCAGGGGACGTGGATGGGGCGGTCGTGCAGCAGCCAGGCGTCGGCGAGGTCCGCCAGCCGCTCCAGCGCCTCCCCGTCGTCGGTGACGATCGGCTCCCCCGCCATGTTGCCGCTGGTCATGACGAGGAGCCGGGGACCGGTGTGCTCCTCCCCCGGAAGGCCGAGCAGCAGATGGTGCAGTGGGGTGTACGGGAGCATCACGCCGAGGTCGGGGCTGCCGGGCGCCACCCCTCGTGCCGGCCACGGGAGTCCGGACGGGGCGTCCGCGGGCGGTACGCGGCGGCGCATCAGGACGATCGGCCGCACGGGGCCGGTGAGCAGTTCCCGCTCCTCGGCACCGAGGTGGACGAGATGCCCGATGTCCCCGATGTCCCGGGCCATGAGGGCGAAGGGCTTGTCGCCGCGGGACTTGCGGCGGCGCAGGAGCGCCACGGCGCCCTTGTTGCCGGCGTCGCAGGCGAGGTGGTAGCCGCCGAGGCCCTTCACGGCGAGGATCGCCCCGTCGGACAGCAGTTCGCGGGCCTCCAGGACCGGGTCGGCTGCGACGGGCGGCCCGCCGAGGCTGCGGTCGTCGGGATGGGGCGCGACCACGTGCCGGGGGCGCAGCCCGGGGGCCGCCGGGGCGACGACCATCCGCAGCCGCGGCCCGCAGGAGGGGCAGGCCACGGGCTGGGCGTGGAAGCGCCGGTCGCCCGGGTCGGCGTACTCCCGGGCGCAGTCGGGGCACAGGGGGAAGCCGGACATCGTTGTGTGTGCGCGGTCGTAGGGCAGGCCGGTGACGATGGTGAAGCGCGGGCCGCAGTGCGTGCAGGTGATGAACGGGTGCCGGTGGCGGCGGTCGGCCGGATCGGCGAGTTCCCTCAGGCAGTCGCCGCAGGTGGCGGTGTCCGGGGAGACCAGGGTACGGACGGGCCCGTCCCGGTCCGAGGCCACGATGAGGAATCCGCTGCCGCCGGCAACGGGGACCTCCTGGTCGTGGACGGACTCGACGACCGCGAGCGGCGGGGCGTCCTCGGCGATCCGGGCGCAGAAGCGGGCCACCGCGAGCGGGGCGCCTTCGACCTCGGCGACGACGCCGTCGCCGGTGTTGGTCACCTGGCCGGTCAGCCCCAGCCCGGTGGCGAGGCTGTGGAGGAAGGGACGGAAACCCACCCCCTGTACGACTCCCCGCACGGTGACCCGGCGCCGCTGGACCGGTGCGGGGGCGGCGAACCCCGGCCGGGAGGCGGCCGGGCCCGGCGCTGAGGTGGTCACGCCCGGGCCTGGGCCATCACCGGCATGTGGACCGCGGTACCGTCCGCAGCGGCAAGGGCCCGGTCGAGCAGCACCCCCGTGCCGGCGCCGGTGCGGGCGGAGCAGAGGGCCACGTCCACGCCCGGATTGACCTGCTCGACGTTGGCGCGGAAGGCGGCCTCGTCGAAGCCGACGGCCTCCGCGATATCGGTCTTGGTGACGATCACGAGGTGGGCGAGGCCGAAGGCCGTGGGGTACTTCAGCGGCTTGTCCTCGCCCTCGGTGACGGATGCCAGCACCACCCTCAGCGTCTCGCCGAGGTCGTAGGAGGCGGGGCAGACGAGGTTGCCGACGTTCTCGACGAAGACCAGCCGGGTGTCCTTCGCCGGCCAGCCGCGGAGGTGTCCCGCGAGCATGTCGGCCTCGAGGTGGCAGAGCCCGTCGGTGAGCACCTGCTTGACGGGGAGTCCGGAGCGGGCCAGGCGCATGGCGTCGTTCTCGGTGGCGAGGTCGGCCGTGAGGGCCGCGGCGGTGACGCCCCGCTCCCGCGCCAGCAGGAGTTCGGCCTCGAGCAGCGCGGTCTTCCCGCTGCCGGGGCTGGAGAGGATGTTGACGACGCTCGTCCCGCGCGCGGCCAGTTCCCCGCGCAGGATGCCGGCCGCCGCGTCGTTCCCGGCCAGCACCGCCTGTTGCAGTTCGACGACACGGCACATGCGTCAGCCCTCCTGGGAGATCGGTTCGCGGACCCCGGGGTCCGCGGGGTCGTCGTGCCACTCCACGGCGGCGATCCGCAGCTCGCGGCCGGACACCAGCTCCACGGTGGCCCGGCCGCACAGCGGGCAGGCCAGCCGCGGCGGCACGCCCACCGCCCACTCGCCGTCGCACGGGGCGCAGCGGGCGCGGGCCCGGACGGTCTCGATGGCGAGTCCGGCGCCTTCCACGGCGGTTCCGGCGCAGGCCAGTTCGAAGGAGAAGGCGAGCGCGTCGGGGACCACTCCGGCCAGCTCGCCGATCAGCAGGCGCACGGTGCGCACCGCGGTGACGCCCTGCGACCGCGCCGCTTCCCCGACCTGGTCGACGACGGCGAGCGCGATGGACATCTCGTGCATCGGTCTCCGTCCTGGGCGGCGGTGGTCCGCCTGCGCCCGGGGCGGGCGCGGCCCCGCCCATTAGAGGGGCCCCCGCCGGACCGTACCGACCGGCGCGCCGACGCCGCCCGGCCGCGTCCGCCGTTCGGTGCAGCGGCCCCCGCGGCCGGGCGGGGGCCGGTCCCCGCCCGGCCGCGGGGGCCGGGATCGCCCGGGTCGCGCCGAGCGACCCGCGGGGTGACGACCATGGCGACTCTGCCGGGGCCGCGAGTCGCGCCCGTCCCGGCGGTCCCGCCGAGCGGGGCGGGGCGGGGATTCGGGGGGGCGAGCCCCACGGGACACACCGTGCGGGCACGGGGACCGGACCCCGCGAGCCGCGCCGCCCGGACCACACTGCCCGCCCGTACCGCCCTGGCCGGGCGGGGCGGGGCGGGCGGGCCGGGGCGGGCGAGGACGTGCGGGCCGGGGAAGGCAGGGCCGGCAGGGCCGGCCGGGCGTCACATCCTGCGGATGCGCAGATAGCGCCTGAGGTCCGGGAGGAATCCCCTCACGAGCGCGATGACCGCGGTGGCAGCCGCGGCTCCGCCGATGACCTTCTTGATCATGGGTGTGCTCCTCCTGTGTGGCCGGTCCGTGCCGGGGCTGACTGGTGCACCAGGTCCGTGATCATGCGAACGGCCCCGGGCACGGCGGCGGCGACCCGCGGGCTGAGTCCGATCCCCTCCTCGACGCAGGCGGGCTCGCAGCCGACGACGAGGACCCGGCGCGGCGGCTGTGCGCCGGTGCCGGCGCACAGCGTGTCCAGCAAGGCGAGTACGGCGTCGGGGGACATCCCGTGTCCGTCGAGGGCGCCTGCGTCCGTGCCGGTGTGCGGGGGGACGCCGGCGCCGCCGCCGGGATCCGGCTCGATGAGGTAGAGCGTGCCGGGTTCCCCGCCGCGCGCCGTGGCGTCGGCCAGGACGAGGGTGTCGTAGCCGTCCAGCAGCCGGTAGGCGAGGTGGACTCCGCGGATGCCGATGTCCGCGACCTCGACGTGGCCCGGGAGCGGCCGCCCGGCCAGCGCGCGCACGGTCTCCACGCCGAAGCCGTCGTCGCCGAGGAAGATGTTGCCGGCACCGGCGACCAGGGTCCGGGGGCCGTCCTGCGGGGGCGCGTTCACGCTGTCTCCAGGGGTTCGACCTCGTCGGGCTGGAAGTAGAGGAACCGGCCCTGCTCACGGCGGATGTCGGCGCCCGGGTCGCCCTCCACGGTGACCGCGAGGTGCACACCGCCGTCCACGTCGTGGAGAACGGCCTCGACCAGGGCGGTCCGGCCGTGCAGGAACAGGTCCTGCGCGTCGCTGCGCCGCAGCCCGGGCCGCAGTACGACCCGGCTTCCGGCCCCGAGGGCGGCGCCGTCCACCACCACCCGGTCGTGCTCCGGGTCGACGCCGGTGTCCCCGCCCGGATCCCACCAGGGGGTGTCGGGGCGGGCGGTGCCGTGGTCGCAGGGGGCGAACGGAGCGAGGGGATCCTCCTGCGGCGCCGGGCCGGTGGCCTCCCGCAGGCTGCGCACGGCGCCGTGCAGCCGCTCCAGTACCTCCGCCGGCATGGTGTCGGCGAGTTCGACGACGGCGGCCGCACGCTCGTCGGTGCCCCTGGCCTCGCGCTTCTCCTCGTCCGTGAGGGCCGCGGTGCGCAGGGCGAGGATCTCGTCGATCTCGGTGGCGTCGTACAGGGCGCCGGGGCTCTCCGGCGCGATGGCCGGATGGTCCTCGAGGATGATCGGGGAGGACAGCACGAGGTCGGTGCGGCCGGGTTCGCCCGCGAGCACCGGCCAGGTGCGGAGGTTGCGGCAGGCCGCGACGGCCCCCTTGGCCCACTCCGGCGGGCCGGTCATGGACAGGAACGCGCCGCGGTCGAGGCAGAGCAGCAGATGGCTGGCGAGCAGCGAGTGCGCCAGGGCCGCGTCGCGGTCCCCGCCCGGTCCCGGCACCCAGTCGCAGGTGTTCTCCACGACGGCCGTGAGCCGCGTCGTCCGGTAGGGGCCGTCGAGTTCGGCCGCGGACAGCCGCACCACCCCGCTGATCTCCCCGCGGCGGCGCAGCAGGCGGCCGGCGGTGCGTCCCTCGCCGTCCAGGACCGGTTCGGTCTCCCGGCGGGCCGGCCGGGTGAAGGGGACGGCGACGCCCTCGCCCGCCAAACCGGCTACGGGCACGGTCAGTTCGACGCGTTCCTCCACACCCTCGTCCCAGGGGACCAGGATCCGGTCGTCCAGGTGGAGTCCGGGGACCGTTTCGAACCCGCCGTCCGGGAGGACTCGTTGGACGGTGCGCCGACGGGCGTGCAGGAAGCGGACCTCCACCGCGAGGTTCGCGCCGGGCCGGGGTTCCATCAGGCATTCGGTTTGCTGGAAGGAGTGCTCCCCGCCGCGTGCGCTCCACGCGGGCGGCACGAGCACCCCGAACTGCCAGCGCAGCCGGTTCTTGGCCGCAGAGGCCCGGTACGGGTACAGCACATAGCCCTCGAACAGGACCGCGTCGGCGACCTGTCGCGCGGTGGCGAGCCGGGCCTCGACCGCGGGGGCGAATGCGGCGGAGGAGGAAGCGTCGGAGGCGGGGGCGGTCACGGGGCGGTCCTCCCGCCGGAGGCGTCGAGCAGGGCCTCGACCGTGGACTCCCAGGACGGCAGGGCGCGCCGGGAGCGGAAGGCGAGGAGGGCGTCCATGGTCGCGCGGGGCAGTCTGAGCCAGCCGCAGCCCGGGAAGTGCTGCTCGAGCATCTCCTGCCACACCTGCACGGGCATCCGGAACTCCGCTTCCCGGTCCCAGGGAACCGGTTCGACGTGGAATCCGCCGGCGCCGGTGAACGCGGTGCCGGAGAAGAGCATCAGCAGCGGCACCTCGCCCTCGGCCAGGGCGCGGGTGTAGCGGGTGGCGGCCACGTCCGTGTCGTAGGTGCAGGGGACGCACAGTTCGGTCTCGGTCTCGCCGGTGAAGCCGGGCACCATGTGGGAGACCTGTGCGAACTGCACCGGGTGCAGGGAGCTGCCCCAGCGGGAGCGTGTCCCGAAGAGGTCCTTCAGTCCCTCGGCCTCGGAGTCGGTGTAGCCGCGCCGGGCCGGTTCGATGCGCAGCTGGCAGCGCAGGGCGAGTGCGTGCACCCGGGTCCCGGGGGTGGCGGTGATGCGCAGCGTGAAGACGAGCGTCGGGCCGGCGGCGTAGGGGTCGGCCCGTACGCCGGTGCAGTGGAAGGTGAATTCGGTCATGCCCGGCTCCCCCGGAGCGGTGCGGCCCGCTGCCGTACGCGGTCGAAGAAGGCGTCGAGTTCGGCGCGGGCCCGGGGGCCGCCGTCGAAGCCCTGCCAGGTGAGCCGCATCCGGCCCACGAGTTCGTAGGTGGTGTCCACCGGCACCAGGTGGCACTCGGTGCGGTCGCCGGAGCGGCGCAGCAGCAGCGCCTCCACGTCGGGTTCGAGCATCCCGGCCAGGCCGGTCGCGGCCAGCACCGCCTCCCAGGCGGACGGTTCCGGTTCGCTCTCGGTCGCGCCGGCCGGGCTCGGGTAGAGCGCGACGGGACGTCCGAGTGCGGAGTTGTGGAAGAAGAAGGCGACGCTCACCGGGATCCGCAGCAGCTCCCAGGTGGTGTCCTCGATGCGGTGTCCGGGGTCGGTGAGATGGCGCGAGGGCACGGCCCGGAAGCGGCCCCGGGAGGTGCCGGGCCGGTCGAGGAGCCGGGTACAGGGATCGCAGGCGCAGGCCAGTGCCCGTTTCTCGGTGTCCACGAGATGCCGGTGCGGTGTGCCGGGGAGGGCGGAGCCGCAGAGTTCGCAGCGTTCCTCGCGGGGTGCCCGGGGCGCCGTGAAACGGCGCAGTCCGCGCGGGCCCGGGGCGGTGGGAGGCCGCGCCGGACCTGCCGGGACGGCGCTCACCGCGCGGAGGCCGGAGCACGGCCCGCGGCGGAACCGCCGCCCGGCGGCCGGGCGGCGATCTGCAGGAGGGCGGGTTCGCGGGTGACCGGCTCCAGTTCGACGGCCGTCACCTCGGGTGCGAAGCAGGCGAGTGCCTCGACGGCCGCCTGCCGGGCGACCTCCTGGGTGCTGGGGCAGCCGCATCCGGTCGAGCCGGTGAGGCGGAGCCGCAGGACTCCGGTGGTCTCGTCGAAGCCGGCCGATTCGAGGGAGTGCCGGACTCCGCGCAGCGCCCGGGCGATCCGGGTGGGCACGTCCTCGGGGTGCAGATCGTGCAGGACCAGCAGGCTGCTGACGAGTTCGTCGCCGAGCAGCCCGGTGAGCGGCGCGGGGGGGTGCCCGCCGCCGGGAGTGTCGCCGCCGGGGCTGCCGAGCAGCTCCACGGTCCTGGCCAGGGCGGCGCCGTAGAAGTCCATGAGGACCCGGACGAGTTCCTCGGCGGCCGCGCACGCCCGCTCGTCGCCGCCGGCGGCCAGCCGGTCGAGGATCTCCTCGACCCGCCGGCCCGCCCGCTCCGCGCTGACCGTGCCGGTGTGCGGGCTCATCCGGCGAGGCCGCTCAGACCGGTGGGCACGTGCATCGACTTCACGGTCCTGCCGTCGCCGACGTACATGTGGACGCCGCAGGGCAGGCACGGGTCGAAGCTGCGGACGGCCCGCATGATGTCGATGCCCTTGAAGTTCTCCGGGGTGTTCTCCTCGAAGATGGGCGTGTTCTGCACCGCGTCCTCGTAGGGGCCGGGGGTGCCGTAGCTGTCGCGGGTGCTGGCGTTCCACGGGGTCGGCGGGTACGGGTGGTAGTTGGCGATCCTGCCGTCCCTGATGACCATGTGGTGGGAGAGGACGCCCCGGACGGCCTCGGTGAATCCGGCGCCGATGGACTCGTCGGGCACGTCGAACTTCTCCCAGGTCTGGGTGCGTCCGGCGCGTACCTCCTCCAGGCCCTTCTCCGCGAAGTGCAGCGCGACGGCGGCGGCGTACGCCTGGAAGTAGGTGCGGGCGCGGTTGCGCTCCAGGGCGTTGCTCCACTGCGGGATCTTCCACTCGAAGGTGGTCTCCGGCTTGGTGAGCGAACGCGGCAGGTTGATGACGACGCTGTGCCCGGTGGCCTTGACATAGCCGATGTCGACGAGGCCGGAGAGTGCGGTGGACCAGAGCCGGGCGATGGGGCCGCCGCCGGTGTCGAGCGGCAGGTGGTCCTTGCCGTCGAACCAGCGCGGGGACATCACCCAGCTGTACTTGTCGGCGAAGTCGCGCTTCTGGGGGGCGGGGATGGTGTGCTGGTTCCACGGGTGGCGCGGGTCGACGGGGTTGCCGAGCGGGTCGTGGGTGACGAACTGCTCCTGGCCCTCCCAGTCCTCGTAGTACGAGCTGCCGAGCAGGATCCGGATGCCGAGGTTGATCTGGGTGAGGTCGTTGGTGACCAGCTTGCCGTCCACGACGACGCCCGGGGTGACGAACATCCTCCGTCCCCAGTCGGTCATGTTGGCGTAGGTGAAGTCGCAGTACTCGGGGTCGTTCAGGGCGCCCCAGCAGCCGAGCAGCACGCGGCGGCGGCCGACCTCCTCGTAGCCGGGCAGGGCCTCGTAGAAGAAGTCGAACAGGTCGTCGTGGAGCGGGACGACCCGCTTCATGAACTCCACGTACCGCATGAGGCGGGTCAGGTAGTCCGTGAAGAGCTGGACGGAGGCGACCGTGCCGACGCCGCCCGGGTAGAGCGTGGAGGGGTGCACATGGCGGCCCTCCATCAGGCAGAACATCTCCCGGGTGTAGCGGCTGACCTGGAGGGCCTCGCGGTAGAACTCGCCTTCCAGCGGGTTCAGCGAGCGCATGATGTCGGCGATGGTGCGGTAGCCGTGCTCGGCGGCGTGCGGGGCCTCGGTGCGCTCGGCGAGTTCGAGGACGCCGGGATTGGTCTCGCGGACCATCTTCTCGCAGTAGTCGACCCCGACCAGGTTCTCCTGGAAGATGTTGTGGTCGAACATGTACTCGGCGGACTCGCCGAGGTTGATGATCCACTCACCGAGGTGCGGCGGCTTCACCCCGTACGCCATGTTCTGCGCGTAGACGGAGCACGTGGCGTGGTTGTCACCGCAGATGCCGCAGATGCGGCTGGTGATGAAGTGCGCGTCGCGCGGGTCCTTGCCGCGCATGAAGACGCTGTAGCCGCGGAAGACCGACGAGGTGCTGTAGCACTCGGCGACCCGCTTCTGCTTGAAGTCGATCTTGGTGTGGATGCCGAGACTGCCCACGATCCGGGTGATCGGATCCCAGGACATCTCCACCAGGCCGTCGCCGGCCGCCTGTGTCTTCGGTGCCATCGTGTGTGCGGTGCCCTTCTTGACGTCGTCATGTCGTCGCGTCTTCACGTCTTGCCGGCTTCACGTCGTCACTCTTGCCGTCTTCACGTCGTCGAGCAGGAGGGGGTGCCGGGGCCCCGGAGCGGGGTCACATGGGCCACGGGGGCCGGTAGCCGGTGGTGATCCGGTCGCCCGTGTGGCGCCACTTGGGCTCCTTGTCCACGGCCTTGGCGGTGATGTCGCGGAGCCTGCGGATCACGGCGCCGTAGGCGCCGCTGGCGGTGCTGGAGAGCTTTCCGCCGGGCGGCTCGTCCATGAACGGCATGAACTTGTCGGGGAAGCCGGGCATGGTGCAGGCGATGCAGATGCCCCCCACGTTGGGGCAGCCGCCGATCCCGTTCATCCAGCCGCGCTTGGGCACATTGCACTTGACGACGGGCCCCCAGCAGCCGATCTTCACCAGGCACTCGGGCGAGTCGTACGTCCCGGCGAACTGGCCCTGCTCGTAGTAGCCCGCCCGGTCGCAGCCCTCGTGCACGGTCTGGCCGAACAGCCAGGTGGGGCGGAGCTTGTCGTCGAGCGGGATCATCGGCGCGGAGCCGGCCGCCTGGTACAGCAGATAGGTGAGGGTCTCGGCGAAGTTGTCCGGCTGGATCGGGCAGCCCGGCACGCACACGATCGGGATGCCCGCCCTGGACTTCCAGTCCCAGCCGAGGTAGTCGGGCACGCCCATGGCGCCGGTGGGGTTGCCCGCCATGGCGTGGATACCGCCGTACGTGGCACAGGTGCCGATCGCCACCACTGCCAGGGCGTTGGGCGCCAACCGGTCGATCCACTCGCTGGTGGTGATGGGCTGGCCGGTCTCGGGATCGTCGCCGAAGCCGCACCAGTAGCCCTCCTGCTTGATCGCCTCGTTGGGCACGGAGCCCTCGACGACCAGTACGAAGGGGTCGATCTCCCCGCGCTCCCCCTTGAAGAACCACTCGATGAAGGTGTCGGCGCCGCCCACCGGACCGCACTCGAAGTCGATCAGCGGCCAGTGCACCTGGATCTTCGGCAGGCCCGGCAGGGCGCCGAGGACGATCTCCTCGATGCTCGGCTGCATGGCCGCGGTCAGCGCGACCGAGTCCCCGTCGCAGCTCAGTCCGGCGTTGATCCAGAGGATATGGATCGGCTTGTCTTCGGCGGTGGCCGCGCCGGACGAGGCCGCGGCGTCGACCGTGGTCGGCGTTCCTGCATCCATGGGGGCGTCTCCTGGGGATGTGCGGGCGAAGATCCGTCGCGGGCTTTCGTCCCTTGCTAACAGGCGGCCGTCACCGCTGCCACCGAGGCCTCCTCCGGGCGGGTGTCCCCCGCGGGCTCCTTCCGTACGAAGGCCCGCCGCAGCCGGTGGTAGGGCGCGGCCGGGTCCGAGAACGTCCGCCGCATCCGGGCCAACTCGTCGGCGCGGTAGGCGGCCAGGGGCCGCAGGTCCTCGTCGCGCTCCCGCGCGGCCGTCTTGGCGGCGATCCGGGTCCGGGTCGCGGGGTCGGGAGCGAGGCGTGCGGCCATCCGGGTGACCTCGCCGGCGAACTCCTCGGGACCGCAGGCGACGACCCGCTCGACGAGGCCCTGGCGAAGCGCCGCGGTCGCGGTCAGCGGAAGGGCCTGGGAAGTGAGGAGTTCGGCCATGGGGCCGCCCACGCGGCGGGGCAGGGAGTACGTCCAGTACTCCGATCCGTACAGGCCCATGAGCCGGTAGTGGGGGTTGAGGACCGCTCCCGCGCGGCACCACACCTCGTCCGCGGCCAGCGCCAGCATCACCCCGCCCGCGGCCGCATTGCCGCCCACGGCGGCCACGACGAGCCGGTCCGTGGTGGTCAGCACGGCCTCCACGAGATCGTCCATCGCGTTGATGTTGGCCCACGACTCGGCCGCGGGATCGGCCGCGGCCTCGATGACGTTGAGGTGGATGCCGTTGGAGAAGAAGTCCCGGGCCGCCCCGAGCACCAGCACCGAGGTGGGCCGGGAGCAGGCCACCCGGTAGGCGTCGAGCAGCCGCCGGCAGTGGTCGGTGCTCATCGCGCCGCCGGGGAAGGAGAACGACAGCACCCCGACCGGCCCCTCCTCCCGGTAGCGGATGTCGCTCCAGGTCCGGCGGTGGCCGCCGAGGGGCGCGGGGAGCTCGGGGAGCGGCGGCAGCCGCTCCCCGAGCGCCAGGGTGGCGGGCAGCTTGAAGGACCGGCCCCCGGTGCCGCGGCGGGGACGCAGCTCGGGGATCCACACCGCACCGTCCGCGGTGGCCCGGCACAGGGCGCCCGCCCTGGTGGCCAGCAGTTCACCGGGGCGGCCGCGCAGCCGGTCCTCCGGATGGCCGCCGTGGAGGAACCACTCGCCGCCCAGCAGCCCGTCGAGCACCCCCGGCTGGGAGTCCGCGGCGCGCAGCTTGCGCAGCACGGTCTCGGTGGAGTCGTCCGCCCAGGAGATCCGCCGGAACTCCTGGCGGACGTACGGCCTGGCGCACACCCGGCCGCCCCCGGCGCTCTGCGGCCGGGGCGCATAGGTACCGGAGGCGAAGCGGTCGACGGCGAGGAGGACGGCGGTGACGGCGGCGTCGGAGACCTCGCCCCGGTAGAGGTCGCTCTTGGCGAGCGGCGGGAGGGCGACGTTCGCCGTGGCCCAGACGTCTCCGGCGTCCATCTCCCCCTCTGCCTGCAGGACGGTGACGCCCCAGACCCCGGCGTCCTCCTGGACCGCGTAGTCCAGGGACGACGGGCCCCGGTCGCCCACCGGGCCGGGGTGGACGACCAGACAGGTGTGCCGCATCCAGACGTCGGCCGGGATGGCCGCCTTCAGCAGAGGTGCGAGCACAAGGGCCGGCTCGTGCCGCCGGACCGCCTCGCGTACGGCGTCCCCGTCCGGGGTGCGCTCGACGGCGACGGTGTGGCCCCGGTCCCTCAGCTCGGCGTGCAGGCGCTGGGTGAGGCTGTTGTAGGCACTGGCGACAAGGAGGATGCGCATGAGGGCCTTCCACCGGATCCGGCGGCTGGGCCGCGCCGTGCGGCGGTTCCGCCCGCCCGGAGGGCCTGGCGGGACCCGGCGGACGCGCCCCAGGGCCGGCGGGGAGTCCGGCCGACTGCGATGCTCCGGCACGGCGGCGCCCCGGAGCAGCTACGGAGCCGCGGGGGTCACTCGAAAGCGGACCCCGGCGGGACCGATCGGCGGCGCGGGGACGCGGTGTACCGCCGCGGCACGGGCGGCTCCGCGGCCTCCCGGTCCAGGGCCCGGCCGGGCTCCGCCCGGGGCGGGTGGGAGCCGGACGACGGGCCCGGACGGCGCAGGCGCCAGACGCGCACGACGGGCGCGCACGACGGGCGCGCACGACGGGCGCGCACGACGGGCAGCAGGTGCAGCCACCGGACGACGGGCGCGCGGACCGGGTCGCCGGTCGCCGGTCGCCGCTCGCCGGGAAACGGACCACTGGACACCGCCGTGCCCGTACCCGGCTCCGGCGATCGGCGCTCACCCGGCCGCCGGCCGGCACCGTCCGGTTCCCGACGGCGGGAACCGGACGGTGCCGTTCGTGTGTCCCCCGTGGGGAGGACGGCTCGCGGGGCCGGGCGCGAACGCCGGCCGCGTCCGCCGAGGGGGTGGGATGAACGCATGGACGGTCCCGGGGTACACCGAGTCCGGGGAACTCGGCTCGGGCGGCAGCGGACGGGTGGTCCTGGCCGTCCACGACGCCACCGGCACGCCGGTCGCGGTCAAGTACCTCACCGAACGGCTGCGCCGGGACACCGCCTTCGTCGGCGCCTTCCGCGCGGAGGCGAGGCTGCTGAGCGGGCTGGACACCCCGCACGTGGCCCGGCTGTACGAATACGTCGAGTGCCCCGACGGCGCGGCCATCGTCATGGAGCTGGTCGACGGGATACCGCTGCGCACCCTGCTGGCCAGGGAGGGGGCGACCGGCGCCGCACCGGCCCTCGCGGTACTCAAGGGATCCCTGCTGGGGCTCGCGGCGGCGCACCGGGCGGGGGTCGTGCACCGGGACTACAAGCCGGAGAACGTGCTCGTGGCGCTGGACGGCTCGTCGAAGCTCGTCGACTTCGGCATCGCCGCGGGCCGGGGCAGCACGCCCGGGGTCGCGGGCACGCCCTCGTACATGGCACCGGAGCAGTGGAGCGGCGGTCCGGCCTCGCCGGCCGCCGATGTGTACGCCGCGACGGCGACGTTCTTCGAGTGCGTCACGGGCCGCAGGCCGTACTCCGGCGAGAACTTCGCGGAGCTCGCCCTGCAGCACACCAGCGCGCCCGTACCGGTCGAGGGGGTGCCGGGGGAGCTGCGTCCGCTGGTCATGCGCGGGTTGGCGAAGACGCCGGAGGAGCGGCCGGAGACCGCGGAGGCGTTCGTCGCGGAACTGGAGGCGGTCGCGTGCGCGGCCGCCGGGCCCGACTGGGAGGAGCGGGGCAGGGGCGAACTCGCTGCGCTTGCGGCACTGCTGCCGCTGCTGCTCCCGTCGGCGGTCGCCGCTCCCGTCTCGGTCTCGGCGCGGGCGTCGACCTCGGTGGGGCGGGGCCACCGGCTCGGGGGGCTCCGGCCGGACCCGGGGGGCCTCCTCGCCGCGTCGCTCGCGCTCGTCGTCGGGCTGCTGCTGGTGATCGCGGCGCGGCCGGCCGGTGGGAGTCCCGGCGGCCCCGTGGCAGAGGCGGTCGCCACGACCAGCGCCCGGCCCCCCGCACCGGACGCGGCCGGCGGTCCCGCCTCCGCCGCACCGTCGCCGGCCCCGTTCTCCCCCGTCCCCTCCCCCTCCCCCTCCCCCGTCTCGCCTCTTCCCTCCGGCTTCCCCACGGCCTTCCCGTCCCTCACCGCCCTCCCCCCGGCTCCGCCGTCCCAGTCCCAGGCACCGCCCGCGGCGACCGGCAGCCCGTCCGGCCCCAGCAGCCCGCCCACCGGACCGCCGGCGACGCCCCCTCCGGGCACCTCCGGCCCGCCGACGACCCCGACGACCCCGAAGTCCCCGGAGCCGCCGACGGGCTCGGTGACGTCCGTGTCGATCGAGTCGCTGCGTCTGTCGGGTACGGAGACCGCCTCGGCCACCGTCCGGGTCGTCACGGACGGCACCGGACCCGTACGCATCGCCCTGGAGTGGGCGACCGCGGCGGCCAAGGGCGGCCCCGGCACCCCGGACGGAGCCCCCGGCAGCATCGAGCGCAGTGGCGCGACGCGGTACACGCTCGCCGTCGAGCACGTCTTCCGGAACTCTGGGGCCTGCTACTGGCGGCTCACGGCCGCCGGTTCGCCCGGCACCGGGAACGGCGGTTCGCGGCAGGAGATCCCGACCACGAGATGCAGGATCGGATGATCGGATGAACGGCCCGCGCCCACCCTCCGGCGACCCCTCCTCGCCCTTCCGGGGCCCGTCCGCGCCCCTGAGCGGCCCGTCCGCGTCCCCCGGCGGTGCGGGAAGCGGCCTGCCGCCGGACGAGGACTACAGCGCCACCGCGCTGGCCAGTCACTGGTCCGAACTGCCCGGCACCCCCCCCGGACTCGGTCGAGGGCACGGTGCTGCGCTTCGGCCCCGGAGTCACGGCGGCCGCACGGGAGGGGTACCGGCGGGACGGGGCGGCCGCCGTATGGCGCCCGGGCACCCTGCCCGGCACCCCCCCGGACTCGGTCGAGGGCACGGTGCTGCGCTTCGGCCCCGGAGTCACGGCGGCCGCACGGGAGGAGTACCGGCGGGACGGGGCGGCCGCCGTATGGCGCCCGGGCACCCTGCCCGGCACCGCGGCGCGGCCGGACGCCGCCGGAGCGTCCCGGCCTCCCGGAGCGCGCCGCTACGCCCCGGCGGCCGTGATCCTGCTCGCCGTCTTCCTCCTCCTCTGCTGGCAGCGGTACGGCCCCGGCCCCGCGGTCCGGGGCGTCACGGTGGACACCGACCCGGCCGGCCCGGGCTGCGACGGCACCGCCGTCGTCACGGCCGTGGTGCGCACCGACGGCAGGCCGGGCGCCCTGACGTACCGCTGGGTGCGCAACGACGGCACCGCCTCGCAGGAGCTGACGGAGCGGCTGGCGCGCGGACAGGACCGGGCGACGCTGCGCCTGCTGTGGACGTTCCGCGGCGAGGGCGCCTACCGGGCCCGTGCCTGGCTGCGCCTGAGCCCTCCGTCCGGGCCCGTGTCCGGGCCCGTGTCCGGGCCCTCGTCCGGGCGCGACGCATCGGCCGGGTTCACCTACACCTGCGGCTGAACCGCCTCTGCCCGCAGCTGCGGCTCGGCCGCCTGCCCCGCCGGAGCCCGGGACGGCGCGCGGTGCGGGGCATCGGGGCCGCACGTCTTGCGGGACGCGTATGGCCCGATGGGGCCAAGCGGTGCTAGAAAGGACAGCGTGATCAGGCCCGTCGACCGATTGCGGGGCGTGTCGGTGCGGCAACTGATCGGCAAGCGCCCCAGGAGCGTCGCCGGGCAGGTATTCGTCCTCCAGGTGGCGGTCGTCGTGCTGCTCGTCCTCGGCACGATCCTCGCCCTGTTCCTGCAGACCCGGCACGACGCGGACCGTGAGGCCCGCAACCGGTCCGTCGCCGTCGCCGAGGCGTTCGCCCACTCCCCCGGCCTGCTCGCCGCCCTGCAGTCGCCCGACCCCGCCGCCGTCCTCCAGCCGATCACCGAGGAGGCGCGGCAGCGTGCCGGCGTCGACTTCATCGTTGTCATGAACACCGACGGAATCCGGTACACCCACCCCCTGCCCGAGCGGATCGGCAAACGCTTCGTCGGCACCATAGAGCCGTCCCTGCGGGGCGAGGTGCTGCTGGAGAGCGTGGACGGACCCCTGGGCAGGGAGGTCCAGGCGGTCGTTCCGGTCAACGGCCCGGACGGCACGGTCGAGGCGCTGGTCTCGGCCGGTCTCACCGTCCGCAATGTGACGGGCGCGGTGAACCAGCAGCTGCCGGTGATCCTGGGCGCGGGAGCCGCCGGTCTCGCCCTGGCGACCGCGGGCACCGCCATGGCCACCAGGCGCCTGAAACGCCAGACCCGCGGACTCGGCCCCGTCGAGATGACGCGTATGTACGAACACCACGACGCCGTCCTCCACGCGGTCCGGGAAGGCGTCGTGATCGTCGGCGGGGACGGCACGCTCCTGCTCGCCAACGACGAGGCCCGCCGGCTGCTCGGTCTCGGCCCCGGCTCCGAGGGGCGGCCGGTGCGGGGGCTGCCCGGCCTCGAGCCCTCGACGGCCGAGCTGCTGGCCTCGGGCAAACCGGCCACGGACGAGGTGCTGACCGCCGGGGACCGGCTGCTGGTGGTCAACCAGCGCTCCACCGACGGTCCCAGCGGCCCGCTGGGCACCGTGGCGACGATCCGCGACTCCACCGAACTGCAGGCGCTGACGGGCCGGGCCGAGGTGGCGCGCAAGCGGCTCCAGCTGCTGTACGACGCCGGTGTGGGGATCGGCACGACGCTGGACGTGGTCCGGACGGCCGAGGAACTGGCCGGGGTGGCGGTCCCCACCTTCGCGGACTACGTCACCGTCGACCTCGCGCGCCCCGTGCTCGACGGGGAGGAACCGAACGGATCCGCGGGCGACATGCGCCGCATCGCCGTCAGCGGCATCCGCGACGACCACCCGCTCTACGAACGCGGCAGGCAGTTCGCGTTCCTGCCGTCCACGCCGCAGGCGCGCGGGATGGGCACCGGGCGGGCCGAGGTGGTGCCGGACCTGTCACGGGCGCTGGGCTGGCGCGCGCAGGACCCCGAGCGGACGAAGGCGATCGTCGAGTACGGCATCCACTCGCTCATCACCGTGCCGTTGCAGGCCCGCGGTGTCGTCCTGGGGGTCGCCAACTTCTGGCGCTCGGAGAAGCCGGGCCCCTTCGAAGACGACGATCTGTCCCTGGCCGAGGAACTGGTCGCCAGGGCCGCGGTGTCCGTGGACAACGCCCGCCGGTACACGCGCGAGCACGCCCTGGCCGTGACGCTCCAGCGCAGCCTCCTGCCCAGGGTGCTGCCGGAGCACAGCGCCGTCGAGGTGGCCCACCGCTATCTGCCGGCCCAGTCCGGGGTGGGCGGGGACTGGTTCGACGTGATCCCGCTGCCGGGCAGCCGGGTGGCCCTGGTCGTCGGCGACGTGGTGGGGCACGGGCTGCACGCGGCGGCGACGATGGGGCGGCTGCGCACCGCGGTGCACAACTTCTCCACACTCGACCTGCCGCCCGACGAACTCCTGGGCCACCTCGACGATCTGGTCGGACGCATCGACCAGGACGAGATGGGTCCCGGCGGCAGTCCCGACGGTCCGGCGATGACCGGTGCCACCTGCCTGTACGCGATCTACGACCCGGTGTCGAGGCAGTGCGCGATGGCCCGCGCCGGGCATCCGCCGCCGGCGCTGGTCCGCCCGGACGGCAGCGTCGACTTCCCGGACCTCCCCGCCGGTCCGCCGCTCGGGCTCGGCGGCATGCCGTTCGAGAGCGAGGTGCTCGACATCCCCGAGGGCGCCCGGCTCGTGTTCTACACGGACGGGCTCATCGAGGACCGCAGCCGCGACATCGACGTCGGCATCGAGATGCTGCGCAGCGCTCTCGCGCACACGGACGGGACGCCGGAGCAGATGTGCCGGGGGGTCCTCCAGGCACTGCTCCCGGCCCGCCCGAAGGACGACGTGGCGCTGCTCATCGCCCGCACCCGCGCCCTCGGCCCGGACCGGGTGGCCGAGTGGGAGGTGCCGTCGGATCCGAGCGCGGTCGCCGGGATGCGCGCGGCCGCCATCGCGAAGCTGGCGGAGTGGGAGCTGGAGGAGATGGCGTTCGGCACCGAGCTGATCCTCAGCGAACTGCTCACGAACGCGATCCGCTACGGCATCCAGCCCATCCGGGTGCGGCTGCTGTACGACCAGGGCCTCACCTGCGAGGTCGCCGACGGCAGCAGTACCTCGCCGCACCTTCGCTATGCCGCGACGACGGACGAGGGCGGGCGCGGGCTGTTCCTGGTGGCCCAGCTGTCCGAGCGCTGGGGCACCCGGTACACCTCCGATGGCAAGATCATCTGGGCGGAGCAGCCGCTGCCGGGCGGCACGCCGGGCAGGGGTGCCGACGAGGAGGCCCTGCTGCGGGTCTTCGACACCGAGGTGCTCTGAGGGTCCCCGGCCGCGGCCCCGCGGGAGCGGGGCCGCTGCGGTGGCCTGGCAGGGCGCCGCCTGCGGCATCCCGGCCCCGCTGACCCCCGTGCCCGCCCGGGGAAGCCGCACAGATGGCCCGCGTCGACGGCCGGGTGGCTCTGCGGGAGACGACCGCCGTCGATCACATGCCCCTCGGTGTCCCGGGTATCGCAGGCGTCCCGGGCGCCGCGGGCGAAGGCCGACGCGCCGGCCGGGCCGAAGATCTCGTCGGTGCGGCCCCGCACGGCGAGCGGCGGGACGCCGCTGGTGCGCCGGAACGCGTGCCGCGGCGGGGAGAGCGGGCGGTTGTCGCGGTAGGCGCGGAACAGCGCGCGCCATGGCCGTCTGCAACAACCCGGAGAAGGCGCGCCGCCCCTGCGCACGCACCCGCTGACGCCGCCGCCGGGGACCGCCGAGCGGGGCGGCCGGCTGCGGCAGGCGCGGGGCTCAGGCCACCGCGCCGAGGGTGTCCACCAGCCGGCGGCGCGCGGCACGGGCGGCGGGCAGCACCGCCAGCGCGATCGCGCCGAGGACCGCGGCGGCCGCGAGCAGCACCAGGTGGAGCGGCGACGGGGCCTGTGCGATACCGGCGCCGATGCCGCTGGAGCGGCCCTCGGCGTCGATCAGCCACCGCGCCAGGGGAACCCCGAGGCCCGCACCCGCCACCGCGGCGGCCAGCGCCGTGCAGCCGACCGCGGTCACGGTGACCGCGGTGATCTGCCGGGGTGACAGACCGATCGCCTTCAGGGCGAGCAGGTCGCGCTCACCGTCCCGGACACTCCCGCCGATCGCCGTCGACAGCTCCGTGAGACCGATCAGGGCGAGCACGGCGACGAGTCCGGCGACGACCGTCCGCATCGTGGCGAGCCGGTCGGCCGGGCTGGCGACCTCGTGGATGTCGAGCCGCCCCTGCGACGCCTCGGTCAGTTCGGCGCGCACCCCGGCCGGGTCGGCACCCGGCCGCAGCTGGAGCCGGTAGAGGGTCGCCCGCAGGGCGGGGTCGTTCTCGCGGAGCGTGTCGAGTGAGGTGGAGATGGTCCGGCCGCCGTTCTCCGGTTCGATGCTGCGGCCCACGATGTGCAGGACCTGGGGGTGGCCCCCGACGGTCATCCGCACCCAGTCGCCGACCCCGACTCCGAGCAGATCGAGCAGGCCCTGTCCGGCCACCGCCTCGTCGCGGCCGTCGGGGGCGCGGCCCTCGACGACCGTGAAAGGGTAGGGCCGCTCGCGGGTGCCGAGGCCGCGCAGTGCGATCGTGCCGGTCTGGCCGGGTACCAGTGCCGCCACCTCAAGGCCCGGGTGGGCGGCCACGACCTGCGGATGGCCGTCGAGGAGCGCCGCCGCCCCGCGCCCGGCGGGGCCGCCGTCCACCCGGGCGGTCAGGGCCGAGGCCAGTCCCAGCTGCTCCGGTTCGCTGTCGAAGCGCGCGATGGTGGTCCATGCGCTCAGCGCCACGGTGATCAGCAGCAGTGGCAGGGCGAGCCGGACGATGGTGGCGGGGGTCTGCGGTCCGCGGGCGAAGGCCCGGTGCCAGCCGAGGACGAGGGCCGGGGGCAACCCGAGCCCGAGGGCCCTTCGGGCGGGGCCGGACAGTCCGCCGCCCGGGGCCTTTCCCGGGCGGAGCACGGGCACCGGTGGCACCCGGCCGGCCCGCCAGGCGGCGAGTCCGGTCGTGGCCCCGATGAACAGCACGGCGGCGACGGGTACGGCCGTCAGCGCGGCGTGGTGGCCCGGCAGCCCCTGCCAGACGGCGACCGCTTCGCCGAGCCGGCCGGGCAGGGCGCTGCCCAGGGTCTCGATCAGCACCGCGGCGACCAGGGCGCCGAGGACGGCGAAGGCGAGGTGCTGCACCAGGAAGACCCGTACCACCTGCCCGGGGGTGAAGCCGATGGCCTTGAGTACGGAGATGTCCCCGAGGTGGCCGCGGACCCGGGTGCTGATGGCACCGAAGACGGCGAGCGCTGCCGCGAGCAGCGCGCCCAGCCCGAAGAGCCCGAGCACCTGGCCGAGCAGCCGGGTGTCCCCCTGGGCCTTTGAGCGGGCCTGCTTCCAGTGGGAGACGTCGGTGACCGCCCCGGCGCCGAGCATGGTGACGGCGCGCTGGACGGCGTAGTCGGTGTCCTCGGGGTCGGCGAGCCGCAGTCCGACGATCTGACCTGGTCTCTCGCCGGCGGCGCGTACTTGGGCGGGCAGGGCCCAGACGGTGCCGGGGCGCTCGCCGGGCCGGTAGCGCGGTTCGGCGCTGTCGGCGACGCCGACGACGGTGAGGGTGCGGTCGGTGCCGGGGAGGGTGAGGCTGTCGCCGGGGCCGGCGACGAGCGCGCGGGCCAGGCTGCTCTCCAGGACGACGCCGTCCGGGGCCGCCGGGGTGAGCCAGCGGCCCGAGGTGATCAGGGGGCGCCCGGTGGCGGGCGGTTCGGCACCGCTGCCGCGGAGTTCGACGGACGCCCGGGCGCCGGGGGAGGCCACGGTCGCCGCGGAGGTGGGGAAGGGGCCGGACACGGCCCGTACCCCGTCGAGGGCGGCGAGCCGGGCGGGGTCGGCCGAGGGCCCGGTGCTGATCCAGACGTGGGCTCCGTGGGACTGGGCGAAGATCCGCTGCCAGGGGTTGGTGGCGTAGCCGAAGAGGGCGGCCGCGAGCAGCAGTGCCGCGACGATTCCCGCGGTGGCGGAGACGAGGAACAGCGCCTCGCCCCGGTGGGTGCGCAGATCGGCGTGCGCCCAGCGCAGGGTGGCCCGCACGGTCAGTCCTTCAGTTCGAGGACGCCGGACAGTCCGGTGCCCCGGGCGGGGGCGCCGCCCAGTTCGGCGTCGTCGGCTATGCGGCCGTCGAAGAAGCTGACGACCCGGTCGGCGGCGCTGGCGAGCCGCGCGTCATGGGTGACGAGGAGGATGGTCTGGCCGCGCTGGTGGAAGCGGGACAGCAGGCGCATGACCTCCCGGGTGCCCTTGCTGTCGAGGCTGCCCGCCGGCTCGTCGGCCAGCAGCAGCCGGGGGTGGTTGACCAGGGCGCGGGCGAGTGCGACCCGCTGCTGCTCACCGCCGGACAGCTCGCCCGGCATGCTGCGGGCCTTGCCCTCCAGCCCCAGCTCGGCCAGCAGCTTCTCGCGTTCGGCCCGCGCCTGGCGGGTGCCGGTGCCGGCCAGCAGGGCGGGCAGTTCGACGTTGTCGGCGACCGTGAGGTTGGACACCAGGTTGAAGAACTGGAAGACGATGCCGATCCGGCGGCGCCGCTCCGTCGCCCACCGGGCCTCGCTGTAGGAGTCGGTGCACTCGCCGTCGAGCCGGATGCTCCCGCTGTCGGGCCGCTGCAGCCCGCCGAGCAGGTGCAGCAGGGTGGACTTGCCGGCTCCCGAGGGGCCCGTGACGGCGACGAACTCCCCGTGGCGCACGGACAGGTCCACTCCGCGCACGGCATGGGCCGGGGCGCCCTCGCCGTAGTGGGTCTTGACGAGCCCCTCCGCGCGCAGGAGCGGGATCCGTGGGGCGTCGTCCGGGTCGGCGGTACGGCTCATTCCAGCCCCTCCAGCTCCTCCTGGCAGCGCTCCAGCCAGTCGAGGTCGGCCTGCAGATGCAGCATGGCTCCCTCGATCAGCAGCTGGGCTATGCGGTTGTCCCGGTCCTCGGTCGCGGAAAGCTTCGACAGGTTGCGCATGGTGTTCAGGTACTCGCGTCGCTGCTTGTTGATGAGGGCGATCTGGTCGGCGAGCCCGGTCCTCGGGGCGAGGGCGAGTTTCATGAAGAACTCGTCCCGCACCCGCGGCTCGTCCGCCGTCTCCTCGAACCAGGCGCGCAGCGCCTCCGTCCCGGCCTCGGTGAGGCGGTAGATCCTCTTGTTGGGCCGGCTCGACTGGGCGATCTCCTCGCCCTCGATCAGCCCCGACTTCTCCAGGCGCCCGAGCGTCACATAGATCTGGCCGATGTTCGGCTGAGGGTACGCGGCGCCCAGCAGTTGCTCAAGGTCCTGCTTGAGCTCGTAGCCGTGCGCGGGCCCCCGGGACAGCAGTGCGAGCAGGGGCAGACGCACGCGCGCTCCCCTCCTCCCTGTCGTCCCCCGCCGGCCGGGCGCGGCCCGCCGCCGTCCGGCGGTGTGGCCCGGATCGCTCTCGTCATCCGATACGGGCCTAGTATCGCTTATGCCTAACGGGTATACATGCCGTGGACGCGGTCGACGAGGACCGCGCCGGTGCACGGGAGGAACCCATGCGGTGGATACGTGCCGCCGGCAGGGGGCTCCTGGTCGCCGCGGTGGTGCTCGCGGGGCATGTCTCGGCGGGCGCCGGGGCGGCCCCGGGCCCCGCCCGGGGCGACGGGCGGGGCCCGATGACGCTGGCCACCGCCGGGGATCTCACCGGCTACCTCGGCCCGCTGCTGGAGGGCTGGAACCGCGGCCACCCGGACGAGCGGGTCACCCTGGTCGAGCTGCCGGACTCCGCGGACGAGACGCGGGCGCAGCTGACCACGAGCCTGCGCTCCGGCGACGGCCGGTACGACGTCCTCAACATGGACGTGACGTGGACCTCGGAGTTCGCCGCCGCGGGCTGGATCGCCCCGCTGGAGGCGAAGCACTTCCCCGTCGGCAGCTTCCTGCGGCCGGTGCTCGACACGGCGACGTACAGGGAAACGCTGTACGCCGTCCCCTACGTCACGAACGCCGGGATGCTCTACTACCGCAAGGACGTCCTCGACCGTGCGGGCGTGAGCCCGCCGTCCAGCTGGGCGGAGCTGGAGAAGCAGGCGAAGACGCTGGCGCCCCGGTTCGGGCTCGGCGGTTACGCCGGGCAGTTCCTGCCGTACGAAGGCCTCACCGTCAACGCGACGGAGGCGGTGTACTCGGCCGGGGGATCCATCCTCGACGGCGAAGGCCGGGTCGCCGTGGACTCCCCGGCGGTCCGCACCGGTCTCGGCTTCCTGGCCCGCGGGGTGCGCGACGGCTGGATCCCGAGGGAGGCGCTGACCTACACGGAGGAGGAGTCCCGGCAGGCGTTCCAGGACGGCAGGCTGCTCTTCCTGCGCAACTGGCCGTACGCATACGCCGGGGCCTCCGGCGCCGACTCGCGGGTGGCGGGGAAGTTCGGCGCGGTACCGCTGCCCGGGCCCCGCGGGTCGGGGACCAGCGTGCTCGGCGGTTCGAACCTCGCGGTCAGCGCCCGCGCCCGGCACCCGGAGTCGGCTCGCGACCTGATCGCCTATCTCACCAGCGCGCCCGTGCAGCGCAAGGTGCTCACCGAGGGTGCGCTGCCGCCGGTACGGGCGGAGCTCTACCAGGATCCCGAACTGGTCCGGCGCTTCCCCTATCTCCCGGCCCTGCGGGCCAGCGTCCTGTCCGCGGCCGCCCGGCCCAAGAGCACGCGCTACGACCAGGTGAGCCTGGCGGTGCAGGCCGTCGTGCACGACGCGATGGCGCAGCACCAGAACCCCGGCGATTCGGTGCGCCGGCTCGCCCGCGAGCTGTCGGCGATCACCGACCGGGGCTGACACCTCTCACCCCATCCCTCACTTCACTTACCTACATGTTAGGTAACGGGACCACATCATCATGGTCTCGAGCAGCAGGGACATTTCCGACATACACCCCAACTACCCTGCCATTCCTGCACGACTGTTGACATCTTCTCGGGACCTTTACCTAACATGTATGCATAACCGCTGGCCTTCTGGTCAGGGGCACCCTCCACGGAGAAACAGGTCAACGGGTGACTCTCACAGCCACGGCCGGCCTCGGCCTCTCGCACCGCCTCCCGCACCGCTGGTGGCGCGACGCGGTGATCTACCAGGTGTATGTCCGCAGCTTCCTGGACAGCACCGGCGACGGCATCGGCGACCTCGCCGGGGTGCGGGCCGGACTGCCGTATCTGAAGAAGCTCGGCGTCGACGGCATCTGGCTGAGCCCCTTCTACCCCTCACCGCAGCACGACCACGGCTACGACGTCGCCGACTACTGCGACGTGGACCCGGTGTACGGCGACCTGGCCGAGTTCGAACTGCTGATCACCGCCGCGCACCGGCTCGGGATCAAGGTGCTGCTCGACATCGTCCCCAACCACTGCTCCAGCGAGCACACATGGTTCCGCGAGGCCCTCGCCGCCGGGCCGGAAAGCGCGGCCCGCGCCCGGTTCCACTTCGCCGAGGGCCGCGGCCCCGGCGGTGACGTGCCCCCCAACAACTGGCACGCGATGTTCGGCGGCCCGGCGTGGAGCCGGGTGACCGAGCCGGACGGCAGCCCCGGCCAGTGGTACCTGCACATGTTCACGCCCGAGCAGCCCGATCTGAACTGGCGCACGCCCGAGACCGGCGCCCACTTCGAGCAGGTGCTGCGCTTCTGGCTCGACCGGGGCGTCGACGGCTTCCGCATCGATGTCGCCGCCGGCCTGTTCAAGCACCCGGAACTGCCCGACTCCCCCGACCCGGAGGCCGACGCGCGCACCCGCGACTCCGTCAACCCCCTCGCCTGGAACCAGCCCGAGGTGCACGACGTGTGGCGCCACTGGCGGTCGCTGTGCGAGGAGTACACCGCGCGCGACGGCAGGGAGCGTCTGCTGGTCGGCGAGGTGTCCGTGCCCACCGCGCGCGAGCACGCCCGCTACGTCCGGCCGGACGAACTCCACCAGGCCTTCTTCTTCGACCTGCTGAGCGCGCCCTGGGACGCCGCCGCGTTCCGCAAGGCCGTCTCCGAGGCGATGCAGGACATCGCGGGCACGGGTTCCACCGTCACCTGGGTGCTGAACAACCACGACCAGGTCCGTACCGTGACCCGGTACGGGGAGTGCGGCACCGAGTCCAGCGGGCTCGGCTCGGCCCGCGCCCGGGCCGCCGCGCTGCTGATGCTGGCGCTCCCCGGCGCCGCCTACATCTACCAGGGCGAGGAACTGGGCCTTCCCGAGGTCGTCGACCTGCCCGACGAGGTGCTCACCGACCCGATCTTCCGCCGCACCGGCAGCCGGGCGCGGATCCGCGACGGATGCCGGGTCCCGCTGCCGTGGTCCGGCCACGCTTCGCCGTTCGGATTCACCTCCGGCGCCGAGGGCGCCAAGCCCTGGCTGCCGCAACCCGGCTGGTTCGCCCGGCACGCCACCGACCGCGCGCTCGCCGACACCCGCTCGTTCTGGCACCTCTACCGCGACGGGCTCCAGCTGCGCCGCGGTCTGCCGCAGCTCGGCGAAGGCAGCCTGCGCTGGCTCGAGTCCCCGCCCGACGTGCTCGCCTTCGTCCGGGGGGACGGGCTGGTGTGTGCCGTCAACTTCGGCACCGCGCCCGTACCGGCTCCCGTCTCCGGGGCTCCGCTGCTGGCCAGCGGCCCCTGCCCGGCCGGTGCGCTGCCGGGTTCGACCGCCGCCTGGTGGATCGGCGACGGGAGAGCCGAGTGAACCCCCGCCCTGCCGCACCCCTGACCGCGTCCCTCATCCGTGGCCCGGTTCCCCATCCTCCCGCCCTGCCGCACCCGCAGCTCCCCGCCCCGCCCTGCCGCACCTGTCCCCCGGCTCCGCTCCCGCCCTTCCCCTCCCGCAGCGCCGCACCCGCGCCCCCTCCGCGGCGGCCCCGGCCGCCGCGGCCCTTCAACGACGCTCCGCCCGTTTCCCCGACCGGTAAGGAAGCCCAGCCATGAACCCACGACGCACGATGCTCGCCGGATGCACCGCCCTGGCCCTCGCCCTCGGCGCGACCGCCTGCGGCGGCGACCCCGCCGCCCCGGCCGGCGGTGACGGCGGGGCCCTCGACGGCCAGACGATCACGGTTGCCGCCGTCTGGTCCGGCGCCGAGCAGAAGAACTTCCAGAAGGTGCTGGACGCCTTCACCGAGAAGACCGGCGCCACGACGCAGTTCGTCTCCACCGGCGACAACGTCTCCACCGTCGTCGGCAGCAAGATCGAGGGCGGCAACGCCCCCGACGTGGTGATGGTCCCCCAGGTCGGCGTGCTCCAGCAGTTCGCGAAGAGCGGCTGGCTCACCCCGCTGTCGGAGACCGCCGAGAAGTCCGTCGACGCCGACTTCGCCCCGGTGTGGAAGAACTACGGCAGCGTCGACGGGTCGCTGTACGGCCTCTACTTCAAGGCCGCCCACAAGTCGACGGTCTGGTACAGCCCGGACGCACTGGACCAGGCGGGCGTCAAGCCGCCGAGCACCTACGCGGACATGCTGAAGGCCGGCCGGGCCGTCTCCGACTCGGGTCTGCCCGCCTTCGCCGTCGCAGGCGAGGACGGCTGGACGCTCACCGACTGGTTCGAGAACATCTACCTCTCCCAGGCAGGCCCGGAGAAGTACGACCAGCTCGCCGCCCACACGCTGAAGTGGACCGACCCCAGCGTGGTGAACGCGCTGACCACCCTCGGCGACCTGCTCTCCGACGAGGAACTGATCGCCGGCGGCCGCAAGGGCGCCCTCGCCACCGACTTCCCCGGCTCCGTCGAGAAGGTCTTCGGCCCCGACCCCGAGGCGGGCATGGTCTACGAGGGCGACTTCGTCGCCGGTGTCGCCAAGGACCAGTTCGGCAGGAAGATCGGCGAGGACGCCGACTTCTTCCCCTTCCCCGCCGTCGACGGCGGCAAGGCCCCCGTCGTCAGCGGCGGCGACGCGGCGGTCGTCCTGAAGGACGGCAAGAACCAGAAGGCCGCGATGGCGTTCCTGGAGTACCTGGCGACCCCGGAGGCGGCCGCGGTCTGGGCCGGGGCCGGCGGCTTCCTCTCCCCCAACACCAAGCTCGACCTGGCCGCCTACGGCGACGACACCACCCGGGAGACGGCCGAGTCGCTGATCGGTGCCGGTGACTCCGTCCGCTTCGACATGTCCGACCAGGCCCCCGCGGCCTTCGGCGGCACCAAGGGCGCCGGCGAGTGGAAGCTGCTGCAGGACTTCCTGCGCGACCCGTCCGACCCGAAGGCCACCGCGGCCCGTCTCGAGGACGCCGCGGCCAAGGCGTACAAGGACTGACGGCCCATGACCGCAGTCTCCGCACCCGGCGCCGCCCCCTCCGCGGGGCGGCCCGGGGCCGCCGATCCACGGCACCGCGCCAGGCGGCGCCGTCGTCTGGCCGCCCTGGCCTTCGTCCTGCCGGCGCTGCTGCTGCTCGGCGCCCTGGTGGTCTATCCGGTGCTGTTCTCGGTGGGGCGCAGCCTCTTCGACGCCTCCGGCACCCGGTTCGTCGGCGCCGGCAACTACACCGAGATGTTCCGTGACCCGGTCACCCTCACGGCCGTGCGCAACAGCGCCATCTGGGTCGTCGTCGCGCCGACGCTGCTGACCGGACTGGGGCTGGTCCTGGCCGTCCTGGTGGAGAAGGTCCGCTGGGCCACGGCGTTCAAGCTGCTGCTGTTCATGCCGATGGCCGTCTCCTTCCTCGCCGCCGGCATCATCTTCCGACTCGCCTACGAGGAGGACCCGGACAGGGGCGTGCTCAACGCGGCCGTGGTCGGGGTGCACGACGTGTTCGCGGACTCGTCGCCGTACCCGACCGCACGCGCCCGGGAAGGCAAGGGCCTGGCCAAGGCGCCCGACGCGTCCTACACCACGGTTGGGTCCGCCTCACCGGGGGACACCCTCGCGCTCGGACTCGTGGGGGTGAAGCCCGCCGACCTCCCCGCGGAAGCCCGCCCGGCGTACGGGGCGGCATCGAAGAAGGACGCCGACGCCCTGTCCGGCGTGGTCTACCTGGACTTCACCCCGGGCGGCGGCGGTGAGCCGGGCAAGGTCGACCCGGCCGAGAGCGGGCTGCCCGGGATAACCGTGGAGGCGGTCCGGGACGGCAGGACCGCCGCCACCGCCACCACCGCTGCGGACGGCTCCTTCGCCTTCCGGGGCCTGGAGGCCGGCTCCTACTCGGTGCGGCTGCCCGCGGAGAACTTCGCCCCACCCCCCGAGGGGATCTCCTGGCTCGGGCCGGCGCTGATCACCCCGGCCATCATCGGCGCGTACCTGTGGATCTGGACCGGGTTCGCGATGGTGCTGATCGGGGCGGGACTGTCCGCGCTGCCGCGCGACGCGCTCGAGGCGGCCCGGATGGACGGGGCCAACGAGTGGCAGGTGTTCCGCAGCATCACCGTCCCGCTGCTCGCGCCCATCCTGACCGTGGTCTTCGTGACCCTGGTGATCAATGTGATGAAGGTCTTCGACCTCGTCTACATCATCGCGCCCGGGCCGGTGCAGCAGGACGCCACGGTGCTGGCGACCCAGATGTGGCTGGTGTCCTTCGGCGGCGGCAACGACCAGGGGCTGGGCAGCGCGCTCGGCGTCCTGCTGCTGCTGCTGGTGGTCCCCGCCATGGTCTTCAACGTCCGCCGCTTCCGCAGGAGCCAGTCATGAGCGCCGCCACCGAACCCGCCGTCGGCCGAGCCGCCGGCCAGGCCACGGGGAAGGGCCCGGCCGCCACCGGCGGGACGGCGCGGAACAGGTCCGGCGGCCGGCTGGGCCGCTGGCTCGGCAACGGCGCGGTGCAGGCACTCCTGGTGGTGGTCGGCCTGGTCTGGATCACGCCGCTCGCGGGTCTGCTGCTGTCCTCGCTCCGCTCCGCCCAGGACACGGCGAGCAGCGGCTGGTGGACCGCGCTGGCCCGCCCCGGGCAACTGTCGTTCGACAACTACACGCAACTGCTGGGAGACGCCGGGATCACCCAGGCGTTCTGGAACACCGTGCTGATCTCGGTGCCGGCGACCGTGCTGGTCATCGTCCTCGCGGCGCTCGCCGGATACGCCTTCGCCTGGCTGGAGTTCCCAGGCCGGGACTGGATCTTCCTGCTCGTGGTGGCGCTGCTGGTGGTGCCGGTCCAGGTGGGGCTGCTGCCGGTGGCCAAGCTCTTCGGCCAGCTCGGGCTGTTCGGCACGATTCCGGGTGTGGTGCTCTTCCACGTGGCCTACGGGCTGCCCTTCGCCATCTTCCTGCTGCGCAACTACTTCGCGGACATCCCCCGCGAGATGCTGGAGGCGGCGCGGATGGACGGGGGCAGCGAGTGGCGCATCTTCACCCGGCTGGTGCTGCCGGTGGGCCGTCCGGCGATCGCGAGTCTGGCGATCTTCCAGTTCCTGTGGGTGTGGAACGACATGCTCGTGGCGCTGCTCTTCGCGGACAGCTCCTCGCAGCCGCTCACGGTGGCCCTGCAGTCCGAGGTACGGCAGTTCGGCAGCAGCATCGACGTGCTGGCGCCGGGTGCCTTCCTGTCGCTCATCGTGCCGGTGGTGGTGTTCTTCGCCTTCCAGCGGCACTTCGTCCAGGGGGTGATGGCCGGTTCGGTCAAGTGAGCGCCCGCTCGGGTCCGGCCGGGCCCGCCGGTCTGCTCACGACCGGAAGGCGCGCGCCGCACGCCAGGACGCCATGACGCCCGCGGGGCCGCGGCCCCGCGGGCGTCATGGGGCCGCGGCCCCGCCGGAGGACATCGGCACCCGGGCCCACGACACCGGCGGCCCCGCCCGGGGACACCGGGACCGGTCGCCCCGACACACTCGTGCGGAGTAGGTACCGCGGCCTGCCGCCCCCTCCCGCGTTCCACTGGGGGGATGCCGCACCCCCAGCTGACGGTCGTCGTCCCCTGCTTCGACGAGAGCGAGGTGATCGACGCCTTCCACGCGGCGCTGGTCGCCGCACTGGAGCCCACCGGCACGCGCTTCGAGATCTGCTACGTCGACGACGGCAGCGGCGACGGCACGGCGGACCGGCTCAGAGCGCTGGCGGCGGGTTCCCCACGCGTCCGCTACACGTCCTTCAGCCGCAACTTCGGCAAGGAGGCCGCCCTGCTCGCCGGGATGCGGATGGCCCGGGGCGAGGCGGTGGTGCTGATGGACGCCGATCTGCAGCATCCCCCCGAACTGGTCCCCCGCATGCTGGAGCTGCACCGCAACGGCTACGACCAGGTCGTCGCCCGGCGCGACCGCGCGGGCGAGGGCGCCCTGCGTACCGCGGTGAGCCGCGCGTACTACCGGCTGGTGCGGCACTTCATGGACGTGGAGGTCACCGACGGGGAGGGCGACTTCCGGCTGCTGTCGCGCCGGGCCGTCGACGCCGTGCTGTCGCTCCCGGAGAGCAACCGCTTCTCCAAGGGGCTGTTCTCCTGGATCGGCTTCCCGACGGCCGGCTTCGCGTACCGGAACGCCGAACGGGCCGCGGGCGGCTCCAAGTGGGGCGGCCGCCGGCTGGTGGACTACGGCATCGACGGGCTGCTGTCGTTCAACACCCGCCCGCTGCGCCTGGCGATCCACACCGGCCTCTGGCTGTTCCTCTCTGCCCTGGGCTACGCCGGGTGGATCGTCGTGAACACGGTGGTCGACGGTGTCGACACACCCGGGTATGCGACGCTCATCACCGCCGTCGTCGGCCTGGGCGGCGTCCAGCTCGCGACCCTCGGTGTGATCGGCGAGTACGTCGGCCGGATCTACCACGAGGCGAAACGGCGGCCGCACTACGTCGTGGCCGAGACCGACGCCCCTGCCCCCGGTCACCCGGACGGCGTCCCCTCGGCGGCCGCGGCGCGGCCCCGGTCCCGGTCCCGGTCCCGCCGGTGAACGCCGCCGGTCTGCGGCAGTTCGCCGTCTTCGCGCTGGTCGGGGTGGTGAACACCGGTGTGTACTACGGCGTGTACGCGCTGCTGCTGAGGTGGCTGCCGTACCTGGCCGCGCACGCCCTGGCCTACGGCGTGGGAGTGACGGGATCGTTCCTGCTCAACTCCTGCGTCACCCTGCGCACCCGGCCGACCTGGCGCGCGTTCGTGCGCTATCCGCTGTCGGGGGCGGCCGGTCTCGTGGGCAGCGGGGTGCTGCTCCATCTGGCCGTGACCCGGCTGGGCATGGACGAGCATCTCGCGGCGATCGCCGCCGGGGTCCTCGCCACCCCCCTGACGTTCCTGGTCGCACGCTGGGCGATCATGTCCGGGGCCCGGCGGACGCCGACGGTCACGGAACCCGCGTCGAGCGAGTGACCGCGTCCAGCCGGTAGTACTCGGCGACGCACCGGGCGGGCCAGGCGCGGCGGCCCCCGTCGCGGAACGGTTCGAGCATCCCGGCGACCGGGGTCGGGGTGTACGGCGCCGCCTCGGCGCCGCGGGCGGCCGCCGCGCGCAGCGACGCGTCCTGGCGGTCCCACTGCCCGGCCCGCAGCCGCATCTCCTGGCCCAGGCGCTGCAGTGGGGGTGCCAGACCCACCACGGACACGGTGCAGAGCGCCGCGGCGGTGGCGGCCGCCACCGCCGTCCACCGCCGGGCGGCGCGGCGGCGCAGCGCCCGGCCCAGCAGGGCTCCGAGGCCGGCGAGCAACAGGACGTACAGCAGCAGGTAGTCGTTCCAGGTCCGGGCCGCGGTGACGACGCGCGGGCCGAAGACCGGATAGGTGATGACGGTGCACAGATAGCCCGAGACCAGGACGGCGAGCAGGCCGGCGCAGGCGAGCGGCAGCGGGCGGCAGGGGCGCAGCACGGCAGGGCCCGCGCGGTGGGGGCGGACGAGCAGGCCGAGCAGGATCCCGGCGGCGAGGACTCCTCCGTACTGCCAGGTCGTCAGGACGGTCTCCGCGATCCCGGCGAAGCCTCGGGCCGCGGCTGCCAGGGAGTCCGGGGCCAGGACCGATGCGGGCCCGGCGCCGAAGCGTTCGCGCCGGTGGCGGGACCCGGGCGAGGTGACGAGCACGGCGGTGCCGACGGCGACCCCGGCGGCGCCGGTCAGCGCCCAGGTCCGCAGGAACGGCCAGGCCCGGTCCGTGACCAGCCGGCGGCCGGACAGCAGAAGTCCCCCGAGGACCACGAGTGCCACGACCGAGGTCTCCTCGGACAGGGTGCCGGTGAAGGCACCGGCGGCCGCCGCCGCGGCGAGGGCCCCGGCCCGGCCCCGGCGCGTCCCGGCCGCCAGCGCGGGGAGGACGGCGGAGCAGGCCAGTACCGGGGCCAGGGTGTGCGAGACGGACCCCGCGGGCCAGTAGAGGGTCTTGTAGGTGTTGGGGGTGGCCAGGAGGAACACCGCGGTGGCCGTCGCGGCGACGAGCAGCGGGAGCCCGGGCGGGGACGACTGGCGGGCCCGGCGCAGTACGAGGGCCACCAGGGCCCAGAGCACGGCCAGTACGAGCAGCGCGCTCAAGGCCGCGTACCACTGGTGGCCCGCCACGGGGAACCTGGCGTACAGGCCCACGAGCAGGCCGTTGCCGACCCGGCCGTTGTCGGTGACGTAGAACTTCCCGATGATTGCGCCGATGCCCTGGTCGCGGACCACGGGAAGGAAGCACCATTCGTCGGCGCTGGGCCGCACATGGCGGCCGAGCGCGGCGGCGGCCGCCAGCAGCGCCAGCGGCAGCGCGGCGAGGAACAGGGCGACGGCGGTCGGTGGCGCGGGGCGACGCCACCGGCCGCCTCCGCTCCGGCCCTGCTGCCCTGAGGAGTCGCCCGGCTCCCGCGGAGCGGTCGTATGAGATGCACCGATGGCCATGTCCCTGACTCGTTGCACGGCATCGGGCCGCTCAACCGCCCCGCGGCCATCCGGAGCAGCAGGAAGCCCCGGGGGGATTCGGCCGGCCGGGCACGGTCGCGCGTCGCCGTGCCCGTGCCTGGGCGCGGACGCGGACGCGGCGCGGCTCGGCGGTTCCGGTGACCGGGCGGCACAGGCGGAGCGCACCGGGACGCGGTCGTTACCGCCACACGGACGGCGGAGCTACCGCCGCTCGGCGGCCGTACGACGGTGGCACGCGCGGCGTCTCCGGCCCGCGCGGCTCGGCGGACGGCGGGCCGGCGCCCCGCGGGCGGCTCCGGCGGACGGCGGGTCAGGACCGCGCGGGCGGCTCCGGCGGACGGCTCCGGCGGACGGCGGGTCAGGACCGCGCGGGCGGCTCCGGCTTGTGCCCGACGTGCTCGCCCGGCGTCGCCAGTTCCTCGACCGCGTCCGCGGCCACCACCGCGCCCGTGGACCTCCGGCCGCGCCGCAGCCGGCCCTCCAGCCGGGCGGCGAACGAGGTGAGCACGAAGTTCAGCACGATGAAGATCACGGCGACGACGGTGAAGCTGGCGATGGTGTTGGCGCCGTAGTTGGCGCTGATCGGCCGGACCGACGCCAGCAGCTCGGAGAAGCCGAGCATCGCGCCGCCGAGCGCGGTGTCCTTCACGATGACCACCATCTGGCTGACGATCGCCGGGAGCATGGCCGTCACCGACTGCGGCAGCAGTACGTACCGCATCGTCTGGCCCTTGCGCATGCCGATCGCCCTGGCCGCGTCCGACTGCCCCCGGGGGAGCGCCAGGATGCCGGCCCGTACGACCTCGGCCAGTACCGAGGCGTTGTACAGCACCAGACCGGTGACCACGGCGTACAGCGGCCGGCGTTCGGGGCTGACGTCGAAGAACGCGGCGTAGGCTGCGTTGGCGAACAGCATCAGGATCAGCACGGGGATGGCGCGGAAGAACTCCACCACCGTGCCCGCCGCGCCGCGCACCCACCAGTGGTCCGACATCCGGGCGATGCCGAGGACCGCGCCGAGCGGCAGCGCGATGACCAGCGCGAGTGCGGCGGCGATCAGGGTGTTCTCCAGGCCCGGCAGGAGAAACGTCGTCCACACCCGGGAGTCGGTGAAGAACGGCGCCCATCTGGACCACTCCAGCTGCCCCTTCTCGGCGAGGCCCGTGACCACCCACCAGGCCGCGGCGGCGAGGACCAGGAGAAAGCCCGCCGTGTACAGGATGCTGCGCCGCCTGGCCCGGGGCCCGGGAGTGTCGTACAGGACGGAACTCATCGCCTCACCGCCGCCTTTCTGCTCACCCAGCCCAGGAAGAGGCCGGTGGGGAGGGTGAGGACGAGGAAACCGGCGGCGAAGACGGCGGAGATGAGGATGAGCTGGGCCTCGTTCTCGATCATCTCCCGCATCAGCAGGGCGGCTTCGGGGACGCCGATGGCCGCGGCCACCGTGGTGTTCTTGGTGAGGGCGATCAGCACGTTGGCCAGCGGGCCCACCACCGAGCGGAACGCCTGGGGCAGGACGATGAGCCCGAGCACCTGGGTGAAGCCCAGCCCGAGGGCGCGGGCCGCCTCCACCTGGCCCAGGGGCACGGTGTTGATGCCGGACCGCAGTGCCTCGCAGACGAACGCGGACGTGTAGGCGATCAGCCCGAGCACGGCCAGCCGGAAGTTGATCACTGTGAAGGTGCCGGCGCCGAGGCTGACGCCCAGGGTCTGGAACAGGCCGAGCGACGTGAAGATGATGATCACGGTGAGCGGGATGTTCCGCACCACGTTGACGTACCAGGTGCCGAAGCCGCGCATCACGGGCACCGGGCTGACCCGCATCGCGGCCAGCGCGGTGCCCCAGAGCAAGGATCCGATGGCGGACCAGAGGGTGAGCTGGACGGTCGTCCAGAACGCCCCCAGCACGTCGTAACCCTGAAGGAAGTCGAACACGGTTGCGCCTCTTGAGGTGGTCTCGGGCTCGGCCGGCGGGGGGCTCGGCCGGCGGGGGGCTCGGCGGGCGGGGTGCCGGCCGGCAGGGGCGGCGGTGTCAGCCGGCCGGGGTCTCGGCCGCGGGGGCGCCGATGCCCGGCGGGGGCTCGCTGCGGTAGCCGGCCGGCCCGAAGTTGGCCTCGACGGCCCTCTGCCACGCGCTGTCCAGGACCATCTTCCGCAGCGCCGTGTCGATGTCGCTCCGCAGTTCGGTGTCGCCCTTCTTCACACCGATCCCGTACAGCTCGTCGCTCAGTTCGAAGCCGCCCAGCCGGAACTTCCCCTTGAAGTGGTCCTGCGCCGCATAGCCGGCGAGGATGGCGTCATCGGTGGTCACGGCGTCGATCGTGCCGTTCTCCAGGCCGGTCAGGCATTCGGAGTAGCCGCCGTACTCCTGCAGCTGGGCCCGCGGCGCGAGCTCGTTCTTGACGTTCTGCGCCGAAGTGGAGCCGGTGACCGAGCAGAGCTTCCTGCCGTTCAGGTCCGCCGGTGACGTGATGGAGTCGTCGCCGGCGCGGACGAGCACGTCCTGGTGGGCGAGGAAGTACGGCCCGGCGAAGTCGACCTTCGTGCGGCGCTCGTCGTTGATCGAGTACGAGGCGACGATGAAGTCGACGTCGCCGCGCTGGAGCAGCGTCTCGCGGTCGGCGCTCTTGGCCTCCTTGAAGACGATGTCGGAGGGGGCGTAGCCGAGCTGCCCGGCCACGTACCGGGCCACGTCGACGTCGAACCCCTCGTAGTCGCCGTCCGGCGTCTTCAGGCCGACGCCGGGCTGGTCGAACTTGATGCCGACGGTGACCTTCTTCCCGTCGTCCGACCCGCCGCCCGATCCGCAGGCCGTGGCGGCGAGTGCGAGCATGAGCACCGCGGTGGCCGCGGCGGGGACCTTGCGAGGCTTCATGGTGATCATCCCTGGGGATCGCTGGCGGGTGCGGGGCCCCGGGGCGGCGCACGGGGGCGACGCGGGCGCCGGGCGTCAGTGGTGGAGGATCTTCGAGAGGAAGTCCCTGGCGCGGTCGGTGCGGGGGGCGGTGAAGAACTCGTCGGGTGTCGTCTCCTCCACGATCCTGCCGTCGGCCATGAACACCACGTGGTTGGCGGCCGAACGGGCGAATCCCATCTCATGGGTGACGACCACCATGGTCATGCCGTCCCGGGCGAGCTGCCGCATGACCTCGAGCACCTCGTTGATCATCTCCGGGTCGAGGGCGGAGGTCGGCTCGTCGAACAGCATGATCTTGGGGTCCATGGCGAGCGCCCTGGCGATCGCCACCCGCTGCTGCTGGCCGCCGGAGAGCTGGGCGGGGTACTTGTCCGCCTGGGTGCCCACGCCCACCCGGTCGAGGAGGCCGCGTGCCCGCTCCTCGGCGGCCTTCCGGCCCTTCCTGCGGACCTTGATCTGGCCGAGGGTCACGTTCTGCAGGACGGTCTTGTGCGCGAAGAGGTTGAAGGACTGGAAGACCATGCCGACGTCGGCGCGCAGCCGGGCGAGTTCCCTGCCCTCGGCGGGCAGCGGCCTGCCGTCGATGGCGATCTCGCCGGAGTCGATGACCTCCAGGCGGTTGATGGCGCGGCAGAGCGTGGACTTGCCTCCGCCGGACGGGCCGATGACGACGACCACCTCACCGCGGTCCACGGTCAGACTGACGTCCCTGAGGACGTGCAGCGGACCGAAGTGCTTGTCCACATGGCGCAGCTCGACCAGCGCACGGCTGCTCGTGCCCGGGGTGAAGGTCTGCTCGCTCACGGCGGCTCCGCTCGTCGGCTCCATCGTCCATCCGGTCCGCACCGTCCGCACTCCGGGAGCCGTTGGCGTTCGCCCACCCGGACCGCCCACCCGGACCGCCGGTGCCCGGGCGAGGCGCGGGCCGTCCCCGGGCGCGGAACCGGCCATTGTCGCGCTCCCGCTGCGTGACGCCCCACGCACGGTGAGCGACCGGATCCGGAGTGCGCCGGCACCGGCTGTGTCCGGCGCATATGCGCCCAGGCGGACGGCGGCCCGGATCCGCAGTCCCGCCCGCGGCCGCGGCGGTTTCGGGCCGGGCGGTGCGCGAAGCTCCCGGAGCGGGGCAGACGCGGACACCGGCGTCTCCTAGCCTCCCGGCCCATGCGCATCACACATCTGACACGCCTCCTCCGGCCGGCCGCCCTCGCCACGGCCCTCGCCACGGCCCTCCTCTGCTTCGGACCGGCGCAGCCCGCCGCCGCCGACGCACCGGACTTGGCCTTCACCGTCGACCAGCCGGTGACCACTCCCGGGTCGGCCGTGTCACTGACGATGACCCTGACCAACAACCAGTCCACGGACATCTGGTTCGTGTACCAGTCGGTCCAGCCGACCTGGGCGACGACCCAGCGCAAGGACCTCGTGTACAGCTTCGTGTCCTGCACCGCCGAGGGCGCCGCGTGCTCGGGCATCGGTTCGACCGCGCTCGGCGTCGACTACGAGATCCCACTGGCCCCCGGCACGTCCCGGACCGTCACCCTCACGTACCAGGTCGCCGCCGACTCCGGCTGCAACGGCACCATCGGCTTCTACTCGTACCTGTACTACGAGTACGACAACGGGCAGAGCACCAAGGACGGCATCCACGCCATGCCGGAGACCCGGGTGGCCTGCGCGCCCACGGAACCGGCCGGCTCCTGACCGGCGGAACCGGTTTCGCCCGCCCCTGCGGGCACTGCCTCCGGGGAACCGGGAAACCCCGGAGACCCGGAGACCCGACCGGGGAACCGGAGAACCGGAGAACCGGGAAACCGGGAAACCGGGAAACCGGGAAACCGGAGAACCGGGAAACCGGGGAACCGGGGAACCGGGGAACGCGGCGGGCCGAACGCCGGGGTACTCCGCCGGACCGGCCCTGCCCTCCCCCGGACCCTCCGGCGGACGCCGGCGCGGGCCCGCGCCGGCGTCCGCCGGGGCGGGCCCGCACACCCCGGAGCGGACGGCACGCGGCCGACGGCGGAACCCGGCGGGCGCCGGGCACGCCATCGGCACTTTCCGGCCACCCACACCACATGCACCATCCACACCACACGCACCAGAAGAACCGCTCGCACCGTGCGGCACCCTCGGCACTTCAGGCCACCCGACCCCCCGGCTACCGCCTGCACCACCGGCATGACCGGCGCCGCTGGCCGAAAATGCACGTCCCCCTCGCCCCGGGCCTTGTCCGTCCTCCCGGCCGCTGCCAGCCTCTGGCTCCGTACCGGACGGGCTCCCGGGCCTACGGCCCCAGCCGCTGCGCCCGCAGAGCGCCTGCACTTTTCCGTCAACTTTCACCGTAGCCGCACGGAACCCACACGCAGCCTCCACTATGTCTCGGGACAGGGCATAGCAGCACGGCGTTCCGGGGGGAGCAGCCGCGCCGCTGTGCCGGGGGTCATGGGGAGGGACACCACCGCATGAAGCGGATCCGCGTCCGGCGGACCTTACGCACGACCGCGCTCGCCGCGGGAGCACTCGCCATCGCGCTCGGCGGACTGCCGGCGTCGCCGGTGCAGGCGGCCGAACCGGCGCCGAGAATCGACCTCAGGGTGCTCGTGGTCTTCGACGGGGGCCCGGCCACGGCCGCGATCGCCGCGGAGCTGGATGGCGCGGGCACCCCGTACACCGTGGTCGATCTCGAGGACGCGGGGCGGCCCGTCATCGACGCCGCCTTCCTCGCCGACGAGATCGACGGCCGGCCCCGCGCGAAGTACCAGGCCGTGGTCCTGCCCAACGACAACCCGTTCCCCGCCGGTTCACCGGAGATGGCCGCCCTCGCCGCGTACGAGCGGACCTACGCGATCCCGCAGGTCGACGCGTACACCTACGCGCGGCCCCAGGCGGGCCTGGAGTACCCGGTGAACGGCGGGTACGCGGGGCCGGTCGACGGCATCACGGCACAGGTGACCGCGGCGGGCGAGGACGGGCCCTTCGGCTATCTCGAGGGTGCCTTCACCTTCGAGGACAACGACCCCGCGGTCGACGAGAGCTGGGGCTTCCTCTCCAGGCCGCGGGCGGGCGCCGACTTCACCACCTATGTCGACGCCCCGCTCCCCTCGGGGACCGGCCGGGGCTCGCTCGTCGGGGAGTACCGGCACGACGGCCGCCGCGAACTGGTGGTCACCTTCGTGGCCAACCAGTACCAGCAGCAGTTCCGGCTGCTCGCCCGGGGGATCGTCGACTGGATGACGCAGGAAGTCCGGCTGGGCACCTCGCGCAACTGGTTCTCGGTCCATGTCGACGACGTGTTCGCGAGCGACGACCGCTGGGACACCGAACTCGACTGCACACCGGGGGACGTGGACTGCCGGCCCGGCGAGGGCACACCCGACCCGATCAGGATGACCCCCGGCGACGCCGCGCACGCGGTCGAGTGGTCGCGGTCCCGCGACTTCACCCTCGACCTCGCGTACAACGGCGGCGGCAGCGTGGAGTACCGGGAGGAGCACGGCGGCGCCGACCCGCTGGCGGACCGGCTGACCGAGGAGCCCGAGGCGTTCCGCTGGATCAACCACACCTACGACCACCCCTATCTGGGCTGCGAGCAGGACGTCAGTGTCGTGCCCTGGAAGTGCGCCGTGAACGCGGACGGCACCGTCCGCTACGTCGGACGGGACGAGATATCCCGGCAGATCGCCGACAACCGCCGGTGGGCGGAGGACGCGGGACTGCCGCTGGACAGCGGCGAGCTGGTCACGGGCGAGCACTCGGGGCTCAAGCTGCTGCCGCAGCAGCCCGAGGACAATCCGCACCTCGCCCCCGCGCTCGCGGACAACGCCGTCGGCTGGCTCGCCTCCGACAACTCCCGCGACCCGGTGCAGCGCCAGGTCGGTCCCGCGCTCACCGTCTCGCGCCACCCGATGAACGTGTTCTACAACGCGGGCCGCGAGGCGGAGCAGGTCGACGAGTACAACTGGATCTACACCAGCCGGGCCCAGGGCGGCAGCGGCATCTGCGAGGACTCTGCCACGACCACCTGTCTCGACGCCCCGCTCGACCCCGCGACCGGCTACCCGGACCACATCGTCCCCCTCGAGGCGCGGATCGCCATGGGGCACGTCCTGGCCAACGACCCCCGCCCGCACTTCATCCACCAGTCGAACCTCGCCGAGGACCGCATCGCGTACCCGGTCCTGGACCGGATCCTCGACCGGTACGCGGAGCTGTACGCGGACGACACCCCACTGGTGAACCCCCGGATGAGCGACGTCGGGGAAGAACTGCGCGAACGGGCCGCGTGGGACGGCGCGATGCAGGCCGGGCGGATCACGGCGTACCGGATCGGCGACACGGTGACCGTCACGGCCCCGCCCGGTACCGCCGTCCGCGCCACCATGCCGGCGGGCACCACCCGGGTCCTCCAGGACGGCGCGGCGGCCTTCGGCGAGCCCTACGCGGGCACCGTCTCCGGAAGTGCGCCGTCCAGACCCGGCCAGGACGGCGTGACCCTGTCACTGCCGTCGGCCCCCGCGGCGGGCGCCCCTTCCTCCGGTCCCGCCCGTGCCACGGCCCCCGCTCCGGACGGCCCGTTGCCGGCCGGCGCCGAACGGCCCGTGCCCCCCGGCGCAGAGCGCCGACCCGCCGGCGCCGAGCGCTGACCCGAACGACCCGGCCGCACCAGCTCGCCCCGCGAGGAAGCGGGTTCCGGACGCCGCACGCCGTCACCAGACCGGCTCGGCGTCCGGAACCCGCCGCAGACTCGCGCCCTCCTGCCGTGGAGCCCATCCATGCACGTATCGCCTCGTGCGCCGCGCCGAGACGCGGCGCACGTCACCCTGCTCACCGAAGGCACCTACCCGCACAGTCACGGCGGGGTGAGCGTCTGGTGCGACCAGCTCGTCCGCGGCATACCCGACATGGACTTCGACGTCATCGCGGTGACCGGCACCGGACGGGAGTCCGTCGCCTGGGAGCTGCCCCCGCACGTCGCCGAGCCGGTCACGATACCCATGTGGGGCCCCACGCCCCCCGGTTCGGCCCCGCGCGGCCGGCGTGAGCGCCTGCTGATGTCCGCCTACGAGCGGTTCCTGACGGCACTGCTGGACCCTGCGGCCGAGGACGGCTTCCCGCCCGCCCTGTACGAACTGGCGCACGCCGCCCGGGACGGGGTGCTCGGAGCGGCGCTGCGCGGGGACCGCGCCCTGCGCGTGCTGACCGCCGTGTGGAACCGCCGCGGTCTGACCGTCCGCGAGGCGCGACCCAGCCTCCATGACGCCGTCACCGCGACCGCGCTGCTCGAGCACGCCCTGCGGCCGCTCGCCGCCCGGCCGCCGGAGCGCGGAGTGGCGCACGCCGTCAGCGGCGGTGTCGCGGTGCTGCCGGGGCTGGCCGCCCTCGAACTCCACGGGGTCCCGCTGCTGCTGACCGAGCACGGGGTCTATCTGCGTGAACGCTATCTCGGCTACCGGACCGCTCCCTACCGCTGGCCGGTGAAGGCGCTGCTGCTCGGCTTCTTCCGGCTGCTGGCCGAGGAGAGCTACCGCCGGGCGGCCCTCATCACGCCGGGCAACCGCTACAACCGGCTGTGGGAGGAGCAGGGCGGCGCCGACCCCCGGCTCATCCGCACCGTCTACAACGGAGTCGATCCCGCGGCCTTTCCCGAGGCCGGCCCGGAGCCGGAGCAGCCGACGCTCAGCTGGGCCGGGCGCGTCGACCCCATCAAGGACCTGGAGACCCTTATCCGGGCGTTCGCCGAGGTCCGAAAGGCCGTTCCCGGTGCCGTGCTGCGGCTGTTCGGCGGCACACCGCGCGGCGGCGAGGCGTACCGGGAGCGATGCGAGGCGCTCGCCGCGTCGCTCGGCCACGGCGACGCCGTCACCTTCGAGGGCCGGGTGGACGACATCAGGGACGCGTACGCCGCGGGCAACGTCGTGATGCTCTCCAGCATCAGCGAGGGATTCCCCTTCACCCTCATCGAGGCCATGTCGTGCGGCAGGGCCACCGTCTCCACCGACGTCGGCGGCGTCCGGGAGGCGGTGGGCGGCGCCGGCCTGGTCGTCCCGCCCCGCGACCCGGGGGCCATGGCCGAGGCCGCGCTGGAACTGCTGGCCGATCCCCCGCGCCGGGCGGCCATGGGCCAGGCGGCGAGGCTGCGGGTGATCGAGCAGTTCACGCTCCGCCAGACCATCGACACCTTCCGCGCCATCTATCTGGAGCTGACCGTCCGCGGGACCAGACTCGCCGACCCCTGGGGCACCCCCCTCAGCGACGAGGTACCGCTGGGGAGCGTGGCCGGATGAGCGGGCCGATGGCGCTCGAACCCGACGGCGGGCAGGGCGACACCCTGGCCCTGCGGCTCGCCGCGCCCGACACCACCCTGTCGCTGCGCCTGCCCCGGCGCCGAAGGACGCCGGACGACCCGGTGGACGTACTGGCCGCCGAACTCGCCGACCGCATCGGCCCCGCGGTGCACGCCTACGAGGTGGCGGCCCTGCTGGAGTCCGAGGGCCTGACGGGCGAGCAGACCCGGGAGCGCTACGGGCACCCCGACCTGTTCTCGCTCGCGGCCGACCTGTACCGGCGGGTGCCGCGCAGCTTCCCCGAGCCGCCGCCCGGACCGGATCCCTGGGCGCCGGACCATGTCCGGTGCGCCCTGCGCGGGGCGCTGTTCGCCCTGCCGGGGCTGGCCTACCTGCTCACCGGCGGGCTGTGGAACTCGCCCCGGGGGGTGTACGCCCTGGTGGCCGCGGGCCTGCTGTCCTGGGCGTGGGGGCAGGCGCTCAGCCACCGCGCGTACCTCCGGCTGGCCGCGGGGCCCCGCGAGGCGGGCCGGACACTGCTCCTGGGTGCCCCTCCGGGCGCGCTGCTCGCCTCGACGGCCGCTCTCGCGGTCGCCGGGCCGGGGCCGGCGGCTCTGTTCGGCGCGGGGCAGTCGCTGTACCTCGCGGCGGCCGGGGTGCTCCTGGTCCGCGGCCGGGAACCGCTGCTGCTCGGCGCGCTCGCACCGATGGCCGCGGGCGCGGCGACACTGCCGTGGTGGGACCCGGGTGCGCCGGCGCGCATCGCGCTGCCGGTGCTGACGGTGGTGCTCGCCGTCACCGCCGCCTGCCGCGAGATCCGGGGGATGCTGGCCGCGCCCGCGGAAGGCGGCTCCACCCGGCCGCCGCTGGCGGCCTCGGTACCGTACGGGCTGTTCGGGCTGGCCGCGGGCACGCTGGTGGTGTCGGTGGGCCGGCACCAGCCCTGGGCCGTCATCGCGCTGACCCTGAGCATGGGCCCCGCGGAATGGCTGCTGTACCGCTACCGGGGACTGTCGGTCGCGGCGCTGCGGGCCTCGGCGAACGAGGCCGTCTTCCGGCTGCGGTCCGCCCGGACACTGGCCCTGTGCCTGGGCGGCTATCTGCTGCCGCTCGTCCTGGCGACGCTGCTCACCGGCGCCGAACCCGCGCCCCTGCTGACCCTCGCCGCGCTGCTCTGGACCGCCCTGCTGCTCCAGGCGTTCGGCCTCGCCTGGTTCCCGGCCCTGGTCGCGCTCACCGCGGCCGCCGCGGTGGCCGCCGTGACCCTGCTCGGCGGCCCACCCGGCACCGCCTGGCCGCTGGTCTGCTGCGGCACCGCCACCGCGGTGCTCGTCATAGGCGCCGTGCGGTGCCTGGGCCGGCCCACCGCGCACTCCTGACCCCGATGCCCGCCAGTCCCGTGCCACTCGCGGCGACCGCCGCGCCGGGGCCGCGGGCCCGCACAGCCGCGGGCGGCCCCGTCCTCACCAGCCGTCCTCACCAGCCGTCCTCACCAGCCGTCGCCATCAGCCGGACGCGACTGCCCGTCCGCCGCGCTCCCACCACCGCTCCCGGTCCGACGCGCCCCTACCACTGCCTCCGGTCACCACCACACAACCCCTCACCACCGCAGGACCGCACACCACACCGCCGCACACCACCCGCTGCTCCCTCCGGGGAGCCCCTTTCGAAAGGAAGACCACGTGACAACCGCACCGCTCGCCGCCGTCACCGGAGCCGAAGGCTTCATCGGCTCCCACCTCACCGAGGCCCTCGTCGCCTCCGGTCACCGGGTCCGGGCCATGGCGCAGTACAACTCCTTCTCCTCCTACGGCTGGCTGGAGACCCTCCCGCAGGACGTCCTCGACCAGGTCGAGATCGTGCTGGGCGACGTCCGCGACCCCGGCTCGGTACGCGCGCTCGCCGAAGGAGCCGACACCGTCTACCACCTGGCGGCGCTCATCGCGATCCCCTACTCCTACCGCGCTCCGCACAGCTATGTGGACACCAACGTCACGGGCACGCTCAACGTGCTGGAGGCCGTGCGGGCACTGGAGACCCCGCGGCTGGTGCACACCTCCACCAGCGAGACCTACGGGACCGCGCAGACCGTGCCCATCACCGAGGACCACCCCATCAACACCCAGTCCCCGTACGCCGCGTCGAAGGCCGGCGGGGACCGGCTGGCGGACAGCTACCACGCGAGTTTCGCCACCCCCGTGGTCACCCTGCGGCCCTTCAACACCTTCGGCCCCCGCCAGTCGATGCGCGCCGTCATCCCGACCGTCATCGGACAGGTCGCCGCCGGCAAGCACACCATCACCCTCGGCGACCTGCGCCCCACCCGTGACTTCACCTACGCCACGGACACGGCGGCGGCGTTCCTCGCCGTCGGTACGGCACCGGCCGAGGCGGTCGTCGGCCGGACCCTCAACGCCGGTACCGGCGGCGAGATCTCCATCGGGGACCTGGTGGGGCTGATCGGCAAGGTGATGGGCACCGACCTGGACATCCGGGAGGACGAACAGCGCATCAGGCCCGCGGACTCCGAGGTGATGCGACTCGTCGCGGACGCGACCCGGCTGCGGGAGGCGACCGGCTGGGCTCCGGCACTCGACCTGGAGCAGGGCCTCGCCAGGACGGTGGAGTTCTTCCGCGACCCCGCCAACCTCGCCCGCTACAAGACCGGCATCTACAACGTCTGATCCGGCGGACCACCGACCACCGTACTCACAGGGGGCTACCGTGCACGCAGTGATTCTCGCCGGAGGCAAGGGCATCCGGCTGCGCCCGTACACCACCGCGCTGCCCAAACCGCTCGTCCCGATCGGCGACCGGCACGCGATCCTGGAGATCGTGCTGCGCCAGCTGGCGGCGAGCGGCTTCACCAGCTGCACCATCGCCGTCGGCCATCTCGGCCACATCATCCGCGCCTACGTCGGGAGCGGTTCCCGATGGGGGCTGAGCGTCGACTACGCGACCGAGGAGAACCCACTGGGCACCATGGGGCCCCTGCTGACGATGCGGGACCGGCTGCCCGAATCGTTCCTGGTGATGAACGGGGACATCCTCACCGACCTCGACTTCGCCGACGTGCTGACCCGGCACCGGACGGGCGGTTCGGCGCTGACCATCGCCACCTACGCCCGGAAGGTGCACATCGACTTCGGGGTCCTCACCACGGACGCCGGGAAGGTGGTCGGCTTCGCCGAGAAGCCGTCCATGGACTACCGCGTCTCGATGGGCGTGTACGGGCTGTCCCTGGACACGCTCGACGGCTACACCGCCGGGCTGCCGCTCGGCTTCGACGAACTCGTGCTCGACCTGCTGAAGGCCGGCAAACCTCCGCAGGCCTACGAGTTCGACGGCTACTGGCTGGACATCGGGCGGCCGGACGACTACGACCGGGCCAACGCCGAGTTCACCACGCACCAGTCACTGCTGCTCAAGGGAGCCTGAACCCGCCATGCGCATCCTCGTCCTGGGCCACACCGGGTACCTCGGCCGCCATATCGCCGCACAGCTCGGCGCGCTGCAAGGCGTGCGGCTGTTCGGCGGCGGCCGGTCCCCGGACGCCGACCTCCACGTCGACCTCGCCACGGCCGACGCGGAGCGGCTGGCCGAGAACCTCTCGGACCTCTCCCCCGACGCAGTGGTCAACTGCGCGGGCTCCCTCGGCGCCGACCCGGTGACCGACGCCGAGGTCAACGCCCGCGGCCCGGCCGTGCTGTGCGCGGCGCTGCTGCGGGCCGCACCGACGGCCCGGCTGGTGCACCTCGGCTCGGCCGCCGAGTACGGGGCCTGCGAGCCCGGCGTACCGGTGGCGGAGGACGCGCCGACCCGGCCGGCGGCCTCGTACGGCGCCACCAAGCTGGCCGGCACCGTGGCCGTCGCCTCGTCGGGACTGGACGCGGTCGTGCTGCGCGTGGGCAACCCGGTCGGGCCGGGCGCCGCCCCGATGAGCCTGCCGGGCGGCACCGCTCTGCGGCTGCGCCGGGCCGGCGGGGACCGGGACGCGGTCGTGCGCTTCGGCGACCTCTCCGCGCATCGCGACTTCGTCGACGTGCGGGACCTGGCCCGGGCCGTCGCGGCGGCCGCAACGGCCGGGCCGCTGCCGCGGATCCTCAACATCGGCGGCGGCCGGGCGGTCCCCATCCGGGAGCTGGTGCGGGGGCTGGTGGCCGTGGCGGGGTTCCGCGGCCGGATCGAGGAGGCCGGCGCCGGGTCGTCCCGCTCCGCGGGCGTGGCCTGGCAGTGCTCGGACATCACAGCCGCGCGGGAGGCGCTCGGCTGGGAGCCGCGGTTCACCCTGGCGGACTCCCTCGCCGCGCTGTGGGCCTCGGTCGGCGCCCCCGGGAAGGCGGATCCGGTGGCATGACGCTGCTCGTCCCCCTCTATGTGCATCCCGCGACGGACCCCGAGGCCTGGCAGCTGGTCACGGCCTCGGGGGAACGGGTATACGGGGTGGTGCTCAACCCGGGCGACGGTCCCGGTGCGGCGCCCGACCCCGCGTTCGTCTCCGCCGCCCGCGCCCTGCGGGCGGCGGGCACACCGGTCTTCGGCTACGTCGACCTGGACTACGGGATGCGGCCCGACCCGGCGGTGACCGGCGACCTGGACCGCTACCGCGACTGGTACGGCCCCGACGGGTGCTTCTTCGACCAGGTGCCGGCCGACCGGTCCGCGCTGCCCCGCTGCCGCCGGCTCGTCCGCGCCGCGCGGCAGCGGGGCGCGGGCACGGTCGTCCTCAACCACGGGGTGCACCCCGCACCCGGATACGCCAGGGTCGCGGACCTGCTGGTGACGTTCGAGGGCCCGTGGCCGGTCTATCTCTCCTCCTTCACCCGGCCGCGGTGGACGGCCCGCCATCCAGCGGAGCGGTTCTGCCACCTGGTGTACGAGGTGCCGACGGCGCTGGCCGGGGTCGCCGCCCGGGCCGCAGTGGAGCGCGGGGCTGCGGTGTCCTGCGCGGTCACCGGCTCGCTGCCCAACCCCTGGGGCTCACCGCCGCCCGCACTGTACGGGGAGGCTCGGTGAACCGCCTCCGTGTCGCCCGGCTGTGCCTGGTGGCGGCCGTGCTGCTGCTCGCGGGCTGCGCGGGCGGTGCGCCGGTGCCGGACGGGGCCCGCTGGCAGCCGCGGCCCGGCACCGCGTGGCAGTGGCAGCTCGACGGCCGCGCGGATCCCTCGTCCGCCGACGTGCCCGTGTACGACATCGACGGCTTCGAGAACAGCGCGCGCGACGTCGCGCGGCTGCACCGGGACGGACGCAAGGTCATCTGCTACATCAACGCCGGTGCCTGGGAGCGTTTCCGCCCCGACCAGGGGGACTTCCCGGTCTCCGTGCGCGGGCGGCCGAACGGCTGGGAGGGCGAGCGCTGGCTCGACATCCGCCGGCTGGACGTGCTGCGCCCGCTGATGGAGAGGCGCTTCGACATGTGCCGGGAGAAGGGCTTCGACGCGGTCGAACCCGATCTGCTGGACGCCTATCTCAACGACACCGGCTTCCCCCTCACCGCCGCCGATCAGCTCGCCTACAACCGCATGATCGCCCGAATCGCCCATGACCGCGGCCTGTCCGTCGGGTTGAAGAACGACCTGCCCCAGGTGGCGGAGCTGGTCGGGGACTTCGACTTCGCGGTCAACGAGGAGTGCGCCCAGTACGGCGAGTGCGCGAAGCTCACGCCGTTCATCGCGGCGGGGAAGGCCGTTTTCCACGTCGAGTACGCGCTGGCCAACCAGGACTTCTGCGCCGAGTCCCGGCGGCTCGGGCTGTCCTCCATGCGCAAGCGGCTGGAGCTGGACGCGTGGCGCCGGCCGTGCTGAGCGGGCCACCGGGGCGGACCGGGTGCCCGGCGGACCGGGCGGACCGGGCGGACGGCCCCCGCCCGCAGGGCGGGCGGGCGCTCAGCGGGAGTCCGGGGAGCGGGGGGCGCCCGGCGGGCCTCCGCCTGCCGCGGGCTCCCGGTCCGCCGGCCCGGGGGCCCGGTCGGTGTCCTGGGCCAGGAACTCCACGACGGCGAGCGCGAGGAGCAGCGCGAGGGCCAGCCCGACGACGACCCAGGCGGTGGGGTACGGCCACAGGAGGTACGCCAGCACGGCGGCGGCGACCAGCACCCAGGTGATCCACGTCCGGTAGCGGCGGACCCAGGGGCCCACGGGGCCGGTGCGCAGGCCCGCGCGGTGCGCCGTGGCCCGGGTGGCGGTGATGCCCGAGGTCCACAGCTGGCGGACGAGACCCGCGTACCTGCCCGGCCCCGTGAGCCAGGCGGCGAGGGCGACGACGACACCGAGCATCACGATGTTGCGGATCGTGCTGCGCAGGAAGCGGACGAGCGTGTCGTACACGGCCTCCGCCGCGGGCTGGGACACGCCCTGGGGGAGGGAGTTCAGATAGGTCACCCGGAAGACCGTCAGCGCCGCGCCCAGCAGCGCGGTCGCGACCGCGACCCCGAGCGCCGCCGCCACCAGGGCCTTGCGGCGGTGGGCGGCCAGGAGCACCCCGGCGGCGATCAGCACCACGCCGACGACCGGCAGCCAGGCGCCCGCGAGCTGGAGCAGCCGGAACCCGGTCTTGACCCGGCCGATGTCCTCGGACTGCAGGACGGTGAAGTCGGTGTGGACCTCGGGGATGTTCTGGGCGATGGTGAGCCCCCCGTTCACCAGTTGCTGCTTGACCTCCTCGATCACGGGCGCGAGGTCGATCTGCACCGCGTTGTCGGTGAGCCTGATGGCGCCGTCGCCGCCCCCGGTGAGCGCCTTGACCACCGCTGCGTGGATCTCCCGGTTCGCCTCGGTCCAGATCCTGCGGAAGACATCGGAGGCGACGACGTCCTGGACGCGGGCCTTCACGAAGCTGCGGACGGCGTTCTCCAGGGCGCCGCCGACCCCGCCGATCAGGGCGTCCAGACGGGGGCGATCGGCCGGGGCCACCTGCTGAAGGAGCTCGGGGATGTCGATGTTCTCCATCACGACGTCCGTGACCCGGGCCGCGACGGCGGCCTGCACGGCGGGGTCGGAGGCGAGGGGGGCGACGGTGGCGACATAGCGGTCGGTGTCGGCCACCTCGCTGTCGGCCCAGGCCGCGACGGCGCTCAGCGGGGCCAGCAGGCAGCCGAGGACGATCAGCACCGCGGCGAGGGCCGAGCGCGCCCGGTGCCGCGGCGGCCGGGGCGGCGGCGGCTCCCGCGACTCCAGGGCCGCGATCCGGGCCCGCAGCTGCTCCAGGTCGCGGCCCTCGGAGCCGGTGGTTCCGTCCGGCATGCGCACTCCTCCGCTGTCGGCAGGCTGACCACAGCAGACCCCGGGAGGCGGTGGGGCGCGAGCCGGGAGGGCCGCTCAGGTGAGGCCCGCAACGGCCGCTGCCGCGGGTGGGGGGGCCGCAGGCGACGGGGGCCCCACCGGGCACGGGGGCGCTGCGGGGGCGGCCGCGGCCGCCCCCGGCTCGGGGCACCCGTTGCGGGCCGTGGGACGCGCCGACTTGCCCCCGGCTCATCAGGGGCGATCGTGGGTATGTGGACGGAGACGACGCGCGGCGGGAATCGGCCATCCTCGACGCCCTCTTCACACAGGCACCGTTCGGCCTGTACCTGTGTGACGCCGAGCTGCGGGTCGTCCGCTTCAACAGTGCCGCGCCCGGGGTGCACGGCATCCCCCCCGAGCGGATCCTGGGCAGGACCGTCGCCGAGCTCGTGGAGGGCCGCACGGACGAACCGGTCGCCGCGCTGGCGGAGGAGGCGCTGCGCACGGGCGCGGTCGTCCGCGACCGGCTGTTCACCGGCAGGTCCCCGGCCCACCCCGACCGGGACATGACCGTCTCGCTGTCGCTGTTCCGCCTTGAGGAGGCCGACGGCGAGCCGCTCGGCCTTGCGGTCGTCGTCGAGAACGTCACGGAGCGCGAGGCGGCCCTCGGGCGGCTCGCGCTGCTGAACTCGGCCCGGGAGTCCATCGGCACCAGTCTCGACGCGTACCGCACGGCCGGGGAGCTCGTGGACGTGCTCGTCCCCGGGCTCGCCGACGCCGCGGCGGTGGACCTCCTGGACGACGCGCTGCGCGGGCGCCCGCTGCGGCCCGGTGCCGTACCCGCGGACACGCCGCTGCGCCGGGCCGCGTTCCGGAGCGTCCTCGGCGACGAGCGGGGGCCGCCGAAGGGCGGGCTGAACACGTTCGGCCCCCACACCCCGTACTCGCAGGTGCTGAACGACCTGGCACCGCGCCTGATCACCGGCGTCGACGCGGGCGACGCCTGGCTGGGCGCCGACCCCTCGCGGGGGGATCCCATCGTGTCGGCGGGTGTCCACTCCCTCGTGGTGGTGCCGCTGGCGCTGCGGGAGACGGTGCTGGGAGTCGCTGCCCTGTACCGCTTCTCGCGTCCCGAGCCGTTCGAGGACACGGATCTCGCGCTGGCGGCGGAACTGATGGCCAAGGCGGCCGTGCACCTCGACAACGCCTGCAGTTTCGCCCGGGAGCGCACCGTGGCCAGAGCGCTGCAGCAGGGGCTGATGCCGGGGCGGCCGCCCGAGCTGACCGCGGTGGACACGGCCTGCGTGTATCTCCCCGAGAGCGCCGGAGGCGACTGGTACGACGTCATCCCGCTGTCCGGTGCCAGGGTCGCCCTGGTCGTGGGCGATGTCGCCGGGCACGGCATCGAGGCCGCCGCCACCATGGGGCAGCTGCGCACCGCCCTGCGGACGCTCGCGCTGCAGGACCTGGAGCCCGGTGAACTGCTCGGCCGGCTCGACGAGACGGCCGGTTTCCTCACCCGGACGCGTGCGCCCGTCGGCCAGGACGACGAGACGACCCACGACCACCTCGCCACCTGCGTCTGCGTGGTCTACGACCCGGTGTCCCGGGCGTGCACCGCCGCCCGGGCCGGCCATCCCCTCCCCGTGATGCTGGGGCCGGACGGCTCGGCGCTGGACTTCGGCGTACCCGACGGGCCGCCGCTCGGCGCGGGAGGCGGCGGCTACGCGTCCGCGACCACCGTGCTCGAGGAGTCCACCCTGCTGGCGCTCTACACCAACGGGCTGGTGAACACCGGTGGCCGGGACGGGCCGACGCCCCAGGAACGGCTGCACCGGATCCTCGCCCGGCCCGAGGAGTGCCTCGCCCGGCTCTGCGACTCCGCGGTCTACGAGCTGGTGCCGCGACTGCCGCGGGAGGACGCGGTACTGCTGCTCGCCCGGACCCGTGCCCTGCCCGCCGACCGGGTCACCAGCTGGACCCTGCCCCGGGACGCCTCGGTCGTCTCCACCGCCCGCCGACTGATCGAGCACCAGCTCCAGGCGTGGGACATGCCGGACGCCGTCTCCACCACCGAACTGATCGTCAGCGAGCTGCTGTCCAACGCGATCCGCTACGGGCGAGGCCCGATCAGGCTGCGGGTGATCCTCGACCGCTCGCTGATCTGCGAGGTCTCCGACACCAGCAGTACCTCACCGCATATGCGCCATGCCACCGAGACGGACGAAGGGGGCCGTGGACTGTTCATCATCATGCAGCTCAGCGACCGGTGGGGCACCCGGACCACCGGAGACGGCAAGACCATCTGGTCGGAACAGGTGATCCGGCACGGCCCCGCCCGGTAGGGTCCCACGCACACCGGAGCGGCCGAGGGCGTGTCCCGCCCTGCGCCCCCACTCTCCCGGGCTCGACAGCATGGAGGAGGGCACCGCCCGGCTGGTGCGGGCGGGCCCTCTGCATCCGGTGATCCGCCACCCCGACGGCAGCACCGGGGAACTGCCGGTGGGGGGCGGGCCGCCACTGGGTGTTCCGGCCGGCCAGGAGTACCCGATGACGGAGGCGGGTCTGGTGCCCGGCACCCTGCCGGCGCTGGTGACGGACGGTCTGGTGGAGTCGGCGGCCCTGCCCGTGGAGGAGGGGTGCGCCGGCTGTGCGACCCGCTCGCCGCGGCCGACCCCTCCGACGCCGGGCGGGTGGCCGACGAACTCGTCGCGGACGTGAACCGGCGCGACGACGACGTGGCCTTGCTGCTGCTCCGCTACGACGGCACCCGGGCCCGGCTGGACCGGAGGGGCCGGCGAAGGGCCGCGGCCCGAGCGGGCAGGGGCCCGAGTGGGCAGGGGCCGGCGCGCCGGATGCGCACCGGCCCTCCCCTCGCGGTGTCCTTCGTCCCCTCGCCGGACCCCGCTCAGGCCCTGGTCAGCCGGAGCGTCACGAGCTCGAACGGGCGCAGGGCCAGGGACACCGCGTCGCCGGCGCGCTCCACCGCGCCGCCCTCGGCCAGCGGACGCTCGAGCAGGTCCGTGGCCACCGCCGCGGCGAGCGGGAAGCCCGCCGTCAGCGTCGCGCGGGCGCGCCCGCCCCGGGACTCGTGGAAGCGGACCACCACATCGCCGCTTCCGTCGTCCGCGAGCTTGACCGCGGTCACCACCACGGCGTCGTCGTCCACCTCGACCAGCGGTGCGACGGCGGCGTCCGCGCCCGTCACCCGCCGCTCCGGGAGGTTCACGCGGTACCCCTCGCGTACCGCGTCGCCGATCGCCGCACCCGGCGCGAGAGCGTGGCGGAAGCGGTGGACGCCCTGGTCGGTCTGCGGATCGGGGAAGCGCGGGGCGCGCAGCAGGGACGCCCGGAACGTGGTCGTCGTCCCGGAGTCGGCGGCACGGACGGTACGGGTCACGTCGTGGCCGTACGTGGAGTCGTTGACCAGTGCGACGCCCCAGTCGGGCTCGCCGATGTGGACGAAGCGGTGGTTGCAGGCCTCGAACTTGGCCGCCTCCCAGCTGGTGTTGGTGTGCGTCGCCCGGTGGAAGTGGCCGAACTGGGTCTCGGAGGCGTAGCGCTCGGCGTGCACATCGAGCGGGAAGGCCAGCTTGAGGAACTTCTCGGTCTCGTGCCAGTCGACTTCGGTGTCGATGTCGAGCCGCTTGGCGCCCGGGGCGAGCGACAGCACCTGGGTCGCCCTGGACGACCCGAAGGAGCGCACGATCCGCACCGCGGCCGCGCCGGCGCCCGCCTCCTCTCCGGCGGGCTCCACCAGGTCGGCCTCCACCAGGTCCGTGCCGGTGTTGCGGTAGAACTCGTCCACGTCCCAGGCATCCCACATGTTCGGGAAGTCGGGGTGCAGCTGGAGCAGGTTGGCGGCGGCACCGGGCGCGACCGCCTCGCGTTCGGCACCGATGTCGTACGCCGAGACGACGAGGCCGCGTTCGTCGATCTCCACCCTGAGCAGCCCGTTGCCGAGGACGTACCCGCCGCCCTCGCGCGGCCGCAGGTGCGCCTCGCCGCCGCCGGCCGGCCGTCCGGCGCCGCCCGCGGGGACGCCGTGGCGGGCGTGCGGGGCCGGGTTGAAGACGAGTTCGGCGGTTCCGTGGCCGGCGAGTGCCCGCTGGGCGGCGTCGACGACGGCGTTCAGCTCGCCGGCGACCGCCGCGTACGTCTTCTCGGCCTCGCGGTGCACCCAGGCGATGGAGGAACCGGGGAGGATGTCGTGGAACTGGTGCAGCAGCACCGTCTTCCAGATCCGGTCCAGCTGCTCGTACGGGTAGCGGAACCCGGTGCGCACCGCGGCCGTCGCGGCCCACAGCTCGGCCTCGCGCAGCAGGTGCTCGGAGCGGCGGTTGCCCTGCTTGGTCCTCGCCTGGCTGGTGAGCGTCGCCCGGTGCAGTTCGAGGTACAGCTCCCCCACCCATACCGGCGGATCGGCGTACTCGGCCTCGGCCTTGGTGAAGAACGCCTCCGGGGTCTCCCAGACCACCGTCGCCGCGCCCTCCAGGTCCCGCATCCGGGCCGCCTTGGCCACCATCTCCCGGGTGGTGCCGCCTCCTCCGTCGCCCCAGCCGGTCGGCGCCAGCGAGTGCCGGGCGACTCCCTTGTCCTTGAAGTTCCGCGCGGCGTGCGCGATCTCGCTGCCCTTCATGGAGCAGTTGTAGGTGTCCACCGGCGGGAAGTGGGTGAAGATCCGGGTCCCGTCGATGCCCTCCCAACGGAAGGTGTGGTGGGGGAACTTGTTCGTCTGCGACCACGAGATCTTCTGGGTGAGCAGCCACTTGGAGCCGGCCGCCTTGATGATCTGGGGCAGTCCCGCGGCGAACCCGAAGGTGTCGGGGAGCCAGGCCTCGTCGTTCTCGATGCCGAACTCGTCCAGGAAGAACCGCTTGCCGTGCACGAACTGACGGGCCATCGCCTCCGAGCCGGGCATGTTGGTGTCGGACTCCACCCACATGCCGCCCGCCGGCACGAACCGGCCGTCGGCGACGGCCTTCTTCACCCTGGCCCACACCTCGGGCCGGTGCTCCTTGACCCAGGCCCACTGCTGCGCCTGCGACATGGCGAAGACGAAGTCCGGTTCGTCCTCCAGGAGGGCCGTCATGTTGGAGGTGGTGCGGGCGACCTTGCGTACGGTCTCCCGGAGCGGCCACAGCCAGGCGGAGTCGATGTGCGCGTGCCCGACGGCGCTGATGCGGTGCGCCGAGGGCTCGGCGGGGGTGGCCAGCACCTGCTCCAGGCAGGCCCGGGCGGCGGCGGCCGTGCCGGGGACGTCCTGGAGGTCGACGGCGTCCAGGGCCCGGTCCACCGCCCGCAGGATCTCGAAGCGCCGGGCGGAGTCCGCGGGGAGCTCCGCCATCAGCTCGCCCAGCACCTCGAGGTCCATCACCAGCTGCCAGACGCTCTCCTCGAAGACGGCGAGGTCCATCCGGGCCAGCCGGTACTGCGGCTCGCTGCCGGCGGTCTCCTTGTCGCCCAGCGGGGTGGGGAGGAAGGGGTGGTAGTCGAGGATGACCGGGTTGGACGCCGCCTCGATGTGCAGCCGCACCTCCTCGCCGCCTTCGACGGGCGCCCCGATCCGGACCCACTGGTTGCGCGGGTTCAGCCCCTTCACCGGGGTGCCGTCGGGCCGGTAGACGAGCCCTTCGCACTGGAACCCCGGCATGTTCTCGTCGAAGCCGAGGTCGAGGACCGCCTCGACGGTCCGGCCTGCCCAGGCCGCGGGGACGGTCCCGGTGACCCGGAACCAGCTGGTCCCCCACGGCGCGCCCCATCTCGTGCCGACCGCGATCGGCGACGGGTCGGCGGCCAGCCCCTCCTCGACCGGTACGGGCTCACCGGGGGCGTTCCACACGGCCACGTCCAGCGGGACGGACGCGGAGTACACGGCGGGTCGGATGCGCTCGTCGAGGACGCGCTTGAGTCGGGCCTCGACCAGGCTGCGGTCGTCATGCATGGGGTTCTGCTCCGTAAGGGGTCGGGGTGCGGGGGGTGCGGGCCGTCACCAGGGGTGGACGGCGGATGCGGCGGCGGAGGCCGTGTAGAGCTCGCCGACGGCGCGGACCTCGATGCGCAGGGCCGGTTCGCCCGGCTCCGGGCGCAGCCCGGCGACGTGGAACGCGGTCTGGCAGGTGCCGCCGAGGAAGCGCCGGGTGCCGTCGGGGAGGACGCGGTGCAGTTCGTAGTGGCGCAGGGGGCCGGGTGCCGCGGTCCAGCGCAGCCGCAGCCCGGTGCCCTCGTCGTCGGTGGCGCTGCCGGTGACGAGGAGCTCGGCCGGGGAGGCGGGCGATGCGGTTTCGTTCCGCACCGCCAGTCCGCCGAGCCGGTAGGCCACGGTGCCGTCGCCGGTGAGCCGGACCCCGAGGGCGTGCAGCTCGCCCGAGAGGCCGTTCAGCCGCAGGGCCGCGGTCGTCCAGCCGCTGCCGCCGGGCAGGGTCCCGGCGGGCACGTAGGTGTACGGGACCGGGTCGCCGGGCTGGTCCGGCTCCCGGGTGGCGACGGCGAGTTCGACGGTGACGGGGCCCTCGTCCGCCCGGTGGGCGAGCTCGACGACGGTGCCGGGGCCGAGCGGCAGCCGGGTCGCGTAGAGCTCGACCGTCGCCGGGGCGTCGAGCGGGCCGGCGACCAGGACGCTGCTGCCGCCGCGCCAGGCGTCGGCGAAGTCGAAGGAGACGGCCGGGCGGCGGCCTTCGGTCCGTACGACCCATCGGCGGCCCGGCAGCCTGTCCTGGAGGCCGAGGTGGTTCCACTCGCTGCCGGAGGTGACGGTGCCCTCCTCGTACCAGCGCAGTCCGTGTCCGGTGTTGAAGGTCGTGGCGAACGGCAGTGCGGTGACGGTGGAGCGGTCGGCGACGGCGGTCGCCGGGGCGCGCCATCCGCTGTCGCCGTCCGGGACGGACGGGTCGAGCGACTGCCCGGTCCAGAAGCGGTCGTCGGCGGCGTGGAACTGGCCCGGGGTACGGCCCGCGGGGAGGTGGTTGCGGGTCCACTCGGGGCGGTAGAAGCCGTAGGAGACGACGTGGTCCCGGTCGCGGGGGATGATCGCGTCCCAGTCGACGGCCTTGTTCCAGCCGTTCGCCTCGACGTCGACCCCGGCCCACAACGCGTAGCGGCTGCGGTCGAGCGCGGCCGCGCGGGTGGCGGAGGACGCGAGCCGGGACGGTGTCCAGCGGAAGTCCACGAACATCGAGTCGGCGGTCCGGAAGAAGTCCTGGTTGCGCTCGTTGAGCGCGCCCTGCCAGGACACCGTGCCGCCGGCCGTCATCGCGTCGTACCAGGTGACGCGCAGCCCGGCGGACTCGCCGCGGGCTTTGAGGTCCCGCACGAAGGCGAGCATCTCGGCGCCGAGGGCCGCGTCGCCGCCCTCCGTCTCCGCGTTGACGAACCAGCCGTCGAAGCCGTGGGCGGTGGCGACCTCGACCAGCTTCGCGGCGAGGGGGAAGCGGCCCAGGGAGTCGCGCTGCACCAGGTCGCGCGTCCACCGCAGGTCGCCGCCCCAGTGCACGGGCGGCAGGAACACGGTGCCGAGGACGGGGACGCCGTGGCGGTGGGCGGCGTCCACGACGGGAGCGTTCGGGGCCAGGATCAGGCCCTCCCCCGCCGAGCCGCCCCAGAAGACGAGTTCGTCGAGGTACGCCCAGTGCGTCAGTGCGTAGTGGTCGGCGGTCGGCGCGCCCTGGGAGGGGTTGCTTGAGGTGTGCCCGAAGGACACCAGCGACTGGACGCGGGCCTGGCCGGTGCGTGCCGTGCGGTTCGGCGGGACGGGTGTGAAGCGCGGGGCCAGCGGCACGGCCGCGGTGTTGAAGGGCAGGTCCGGGTCGTCCTCGGCCCGCCAGGTGCTGAGGCTGCGCCAGGTGACGCCCTCGCCGGGGGTCCCGGCGGGCAGCGAGTCGGGGAACCAGTAGGAGGCGTGCGGCCGGAGGTCCCCGGTCGCCGCGGCCTCGGCGGTGCTGCCGGCGCGCGGCGCGGCGGCGGCCCGCCCCAGGGGGAGGAGGGCGGCCGCGGCACCCGCCGCTCCCGCGATGACCACGCTGCGGCGGCGGGGGGCGATGGGCTGGGTCATGGTGTGCTCCGTGTCGGTGGCTGACGAGGGACGGTGCGGTGCGGGAGCGGTCTCCGCGCTGCGGGTCGGCTGCTCAGGGACGGTACGGGACGGCGCCGGGCCCGGGCACGTCCCCCCTCCCGTGATCGGGCGCCGGGCGGCCGGCCGGCCGCTGCCCCCGGGGGTCGGCGGCCGGCGGCCGGCACCACGGCCGCCGCCGGTGGCCGGGGGCGTCACCGGACCTCCTCCGGGGTGACCACCTCGGTGATGCCCCGGGCGGCGAGGTGCCCGGGGTCGGCGGCCCGTCCTGCCAGGACGGCGGCGGGCCTGGCCCCCTCCGCGGTGAGCCGGGCGAAGGCCTCGAAGACGGCGCCGCCCGGGGCGCAGACCGAGCGCCGCCGGGGGCCGTCCTCCTCGCCCGCGTCGACGACGAGCGCGGTGGTCCGGGGGGCCGGCCGGTGCGGGTGCTCCCGCTGCTCGCGGACGATGCGGGCGATGGCCCGCCCGATCGGCTTGACCTCGCGGTCGCTGGTCATCAGGCCCAGGCTGTACTCGAGTTCGGGGAAGTCCGCCAGCGAGCGCGACACGTCGTGCGAGCACCACCAGGTGACGCCCCACAGGTCCTCGCAGTCGAGGACGTTGGCGACGGTCGCCTCGGTGAAGGCGGCCGCGTGCTCGGCGGGGACCAGCGGTGCGGGCGCGCCGACCTCCTGCAGCCACACCGGGCGGTGCGGCTCGTCCGCCCACGCCTTGGAGAGTTCGACGAGGTACGCGGCGTGCTGCTCGGTCGCCGTCCCGGTGCGGCCGTGGCGCTGCGCCGTGCCGTTGAAGACCCAGGAGTGCACGGCGGTGACGGCGCCCAGCCGGGCCGAGTGCGCGGGCGTGAACGGCTGGTCGTCCTGGTACCAGGCGGCGTCGTACTCGGCGTGCAGGTGCAGTCTCCCGGGCGCGCCCTCCTCGCAGGCGGCCAGCAGGGCGCCGAGCCACTGCTCCGCCTGCGCCGGTGTGATCCGGTCGGGGTCGGGGTGCGGTCCTGCGGAGAACTGGTTGACCTCGTTGCCGACGGTCATGCCGATGAAGTTGGGCCGGTCGGCGAGGGCCTGGGCGAGGGTGCGCAGATACGCGGCCTGGCCCGCCACCACGTCGGGGTCGGTGAAGATGTTGCGGCGGTGCCAGGTCTGCGTCCACGACGGCAGGAAGTCGAAGCTCGACAGGTGCCCCTGGAGCCCGTCGACGTTGACGTCGAGCCCGCGCTCCGCGGCGGCGTCGGCGAGCTGGACGAGCTGTTCCACGGCCCGCGGGCGGATCAGGGTGCGGTTGGGCTGGAAGACGGGCCAGAGCGGGAAGACCCGGACGTGGTCCAGACCCAGTGCCGCGACGGAGTCCAGGTCGGCCCGTACGGTGTCGAGGTCGAAGTCGAGCCAGTGGTGGAACCATCCCCGGCTCGGGGTGTAGTTGGCGCCGAAGCGCACGCGTGAGGACATGGACGTCCGAGGCTCCTCGGAGGGTCGGGGCAGGGCCGCCGCTGCGGCGGCCCTGTCGTGTTGACGGTGCATCAGCCCTTGACGGCTCCCTCTCCCACGCCGCGGAAGAAGTAGCGCTGGAGGCAGGCGAACAGGACGACCAGCGGCAGTACGGCGATGATCGTGCCGGCCGCGACGAGGCGTTCGTCGTCGGCGAAGGTGCCGTGCAGGTAGTTGAGCCCGATGGTGAGGGTGAAGTTCTGCGGGTCGCTGAGCACGATCAGCGGCCAGAGGAAGTCGTCCCAGGCGCCCATGAAGGAGAGGATGGCGACGACCGCCAGGGTGCCCTTGACCGAGGGCAGCGCGATCCGGACGAACCGCTGCCAGACGTTCGCGCCGTCGACGAACGCCGCCTCTTCCACCTCGTAGGGCAGGTTGAGGAAGGCGTTGCGCATCAGCAGCACGTTCAGCGCGGAGATCGACAGCGGCAGCACCACACCGGCGAGGGTGTCGTTGAGTCCGAGCCCGCGCATGGTCGTGAACAGGGCGATGATGATGCCCTCGACGGGCACGAGCATCGCCAGGATGAACACGAGCGTGGCGGCCCTGCGGCCCCGGTAGCGCAGCCGGGCGAGGGCGTAGCCGGCGAGGGCGGCGCCCGCGCAGTTGGCCACGACGTTGACGACCGCGACGGTGAGCGAGTTGAGGGCGTAGTCCCACACGGGGATGGTCTCGGCGACGCGGGCGTAGTTGTCGAACGTGGGCTGTTCGGGAAGGAAGGACGGCGGGGAGGCGAAGATGTCCTCGTGCGGCCCCTTGAGCGAGGTGGACAGCTGCCACAGGAACGGTCCGACGGTCAGCGCGAGGACCGCCAGCAGCAGCGCGTACCTCAGCGCGATCTCCCACCCGGGCATCCGGCGGCCGGTGTCCCGGCTCCGGCGCCGGCCCGGGGCGGCCGCGCCCGCCTCCCGCCGCTCCGCGCGGTCCTTGAGCCGGCTCATGCGTCCTCCTTGCGGTCGGCGCGCAGCACCAGCAGCATCAGGGCGACGGTGACGACGAAGACGACCACCGATATCGCCGCGGAGTAGCCGACCCGGCCGGAGAGCCCGGTGCCGGTGCGCTGGACGAGCATGACGAGGGTGGTGTCCTCGCCCGCGGGGCCTCCGTCGGGGCCCGCCATCAGGTACACCTCGGAGAAGACCTTGAAGGCGGCCACCGAGGAGAGGGCACCCACCAGCACCATGGTGGAGCGGACCGCGGGCACCGTGACGGTGAGGAACCGGCGTACGGCTCCCGCGCCGTCCACGGACGCCGCCTCGTGGAGCTCGCGGGGGACGTTCCCCAGTGCGGCCAGATAGATGATCATGTAGTAGCCGAGGCCCTTCCAGACCGTGACCGCCATGGCGCTCAGCAGGAGCAGCCACTGGTCGCTGAGGAAGCCGACCGGGCCGGCCCCCACCACCTCCAGCATCGAGTTCACCAGGCCGCGTTCGTCCAGCAGCCACACCCAGATCAGGCCGACGACCACGATGGAGGCGACGACCGGGGTGTAGAACGCGGAGCGGAAGAACGTGATGCCCGGGATCTGCTTCTCCACGAGCAGCGCCAGCAGCAGCGGCAGGATGACCAGCGCCGGCACGACGCCCAGCACGTACAGCGTGCTGTTGCGCAGACCGATCCAGAACATCTCGTCGCCGAGCATCTCCCGGTAGTTGTCCAGTCCGACGAAGCTGCCGGGCAGCAGCGCCCGTCGGTCCGTGAAGGAGTTGGCCACCGTGGAGAGGAACGGGTAGAGGCTGAACGCGCCGGCGACCAGCATTCCCGGGGCCGCGAACAGCCAGGGACTCGTGGGCAGTTGCCGTCTGATCCGGCTCCTTCCGCCCCGCGGGCGGCCGGCGGGCGGCCGGCCGCCCGGGGCGCGCCTCTTCGCCGTCTTGCCGGGGGTCGAAACCGGTGAGGTGGTGGGGGTCGTCATGGCCGGGTCCTTGCTCGTCCGGGTCTCAGCTCTGCTTCAGCAGCCGGTTGCAGGCGTTGACAGCGTTGTCAAGCGCTTCCTTGGGGCTCTCCTTGCCCTGGAGCGCCCTGGCGACGGCGTTGCGCAACTCGGTCTTCATCTGCTCGCTCAGCAGCACCGGGGTGTAGTTGACCGCGGTCTTCAGGGACTTGGCCGCGGCGATGCGCACCCTGGTGGCGTCGGTGCCGTCCTCCTTGGTGAAGTACGGGTCGTCGAGGGAGCCCGCGGTGCTCGGGAAGATGGCGACCTGCTTGGCGAACTCCATCTGGCGCTGCGCGTCGGTGACGAAGTGCGCGAAGGCGACGGCGGCGGGCGTCTGCTTGGTCCTGGCGTTCACCATGACGCCCATCACGTACATGTTGTCCTTGCCGGTGTTGCTGATCTGCTCGGTGATCCCGATGTTGTCGTACAGCGTCGGGGCCTGCTTCCGGAACTTCTCCAGGTCCAGCGCGGAGCCCGGGTTCATCGCCACCGCCTCGGTGAGGAACTTCTTGCCCGCCGATTCGGGCGTCGCGGTGAGCGCCTGCGGGTCGAGCGCCTTGGCGTCGTACAACTCCTTGTACTTGGTCAGGAGTTCGACCCCCTTGGCGTCGTTGAAGGTGAAGGCCGTGCCCTCCTCGTTCATCAGCTGCACGCCGTAGCGGCCGAAGTCCTCGATGGTGGGGATGTTGGCCAGGGTGGCGATCTCGCCCTTGCTCTTCTCGGCGATCCGCAGCGACTGCTCGAAGAGCTCGTCGTACGTCGTGGGGGGCTTCTCCGCGTCGAGTCCGGCCTCCTCGAAGAGGCGCTTGTTGTAGAACAGCGGACCGGTGTTGAGGTACCACGGGAAGGCGTACGTGCCCTCCAGGCCCGGGACCCGGTGGCCGGCCCAGGCGCCCGGCAGGTACTCCTTCTCGTACTTCGCGGCCGCCTGGTCGAGGTCGAGCGCGAGGCCGGCCTTGGCGAGCGGGGCCAGCAGATCGGGGGAGACGTTCACGACGTCCGGGAGGGTGCCGCCGGCGGCGTCGGCGCTGAGCTTGTCGGCGTAGCCCTCGGCGGGCTGGTCGACCCACTTGACCTCGGTGCCGGGGTACTCCTTCTCGAAGTCGGCGATGAGATCGGTGAAGTAGGGCTTGAAGCCGGCCCGCAGGTTCCAGGTCTGGAAGGTGATGCTGCCCTCGACCTTGCCGGAGGCGTCCGCCTCGCCCCCGGTGTCGGACGCGCCCTGGCAGGCGCTGAGCGGGAGGACGACGGCGAGGAAGGCGGCGGTGGCGGCGGTTCTGCGGGCGGTACGGCGGGGGATAGGCACGGTGGATCGGCTCCTTTGCTCGGCCCGGCGTGGGCTGCATCCGGTGCACGGGATGCCGCGGACGCTGGGAGCAGACCCTGCATCGCGTTCCGGCAGAAAGTCAATGCACTGAGCGAAGAAAATTCCACCTCCCTGACATCTTCGCAGCTCAGAGAAGCTTGAACGCAGGGTTGCGTGATCGACTAATGCGCTTTAGAGTTCAGCCACTCAAGCGCTTTAGTGCACTGGACTGATCGAGGCCGGGAAGGGAGCACGGGTGGCAGCGAATCCTCCGTCCGCCGAGGACGCGCCGCAGCGGGGGCGCTCCCCCGCCCGCCGGCCGAGGATGAAGGACATCGCCCGCCGCGCCGGGGTCTCCGAGACCGCCGTGTCCTTCGCGCTCAACGACCGGCCGGGAGTCTCCGAGGCCACCCGCGACCGGGTGCGCCGGGTCGCCGACGAGCTGGGCTGGCGGCCGAGCACCGCCGCCCGCGCACTGTCCGGCGAGGGCGCGGCGACGGTGGGTCTGGTGGTCGCACGGCCCGCGGGGACACTCGGCGTCGACTCGTTCTTCCTCCAGCTGATCTCCGGAGTCCAGGAGGTGCTGTCCGAACGGCACCTCGGCCTGCTGTTCCAGGTGGTGGAGGATCTGGACGCCGAGTGCGCGGTCTACCGCCGCTGGTGGGCCGAGCACCGGGTGGACGGCGTCCTCGTCGTCGACCCGCGCTCCGACGACCCGCGGCCGGTGCTGCTCGCCGAGCTGGGACTGCCGGGTGTGGTGATCGGCGGCGCCCCCGAGGAGGGCGGCCCGGGGCTGTCCGCCCTCTGGGCGGACGACACCGCTGCGATGGCCTGCGTCGTCGGCAGGCTCCATGCGCTGGGACACCGCCGCATCGTACACATCGCCGGACTGCCCGGCCTCGCCCACACCGAGCGCCGCATCCGCTCGCTGCGGGCCCAGGCCGAACGGCTGGGGCTGACCCAGGTCCGCTCCGTCACCACCGACTACTCGGACGCGGAGGGCGCCGCGGTCACCCGCGGAGTGCTCTCGGACGAGGCACCGCCGACCGCTTTGGTGTACGACAACGACGTGATGGCCGTGGCCGGGGTCGCCGTGGCGACGAGTCTCGGCTGCGCCGTGCCCGATGACGTGTCGATCATCGCCTGGGAGGACTCGGCGCTGTGCCGTCTGGTCGACCCCTGGCTGGCGGCCCTCTCACGGGACACCGTCTCCTTCGGCCGCAGCGCGGCGGGGGAGCTCGTGGGCCTGCTCGACGGAGCCCCCGCACGGACGGTCCGGGCACCGGTCCCCGGGCTGATCGAGCGGGCGAGCATCGGACCGGCCCGCCGGCCGGTGGCCGGGCGGGGATGACCGCCGTGGCGGAGCGCGGGCGGCCGACCGGGGTCGGACCGCACCGGCTGCCGCCACGGCGGCCCCCAGGGCGGGGCCCCGCCGGCAGCGCCGGGAGGGCCCCGCCGGTCAGGGGCGGTGGAGCAGGGCCTTCATCGTGTCGAGCAGGACCGTCTCCGGGTCGCGCACCGCACCGGCCGCGCGCCAGGCCACAAAGCCGTCGGGGCGCACCACCACGGCGCCCTCGTCCGTCGTGCCGTGCAGTTCGGCCCAGTCACCCGACTCGGGGACGAGCTCCGCATGCGGTTCCGTGCCGATCCGGTAGGCGTCCAGGGTGATGGACAGCTTCTCGGCGACCGTGGCGGCCGCCGTGTGCCACGGTGTGCCGCCGGAGCCGGTGAGCAGCACGAAGTTGCGCTCGTACAGGTCCAGCGTGGACACCGTCCGCGTCGTGTCGTGCGGGTGCAGCCACATGTGCGGGGCACGGGTGCCGGGGTCCCCCGAGAGATCCATCCGATCGGGTACGACGGCCATGCCGGGATCGGCGCCGACGACGGCACCGCGCGGGTAGCGGTAGCCCATGGCGACCGTGAGCATGCCCCGCTGGCGTCCGCCGACCATCTCGGGGCCGGGGGTGTAGCCGGGATGGCTGTGCTCCGCCGAGCGTGCCGACGCGCGCTCGCTGGTGGCCTCCGCCACGGGGCGGCGCTCGGCCTCGTAACTGGACAGCAGGCCGGGGCCGGCCGAGCCGTCGAGGACGAGGGCGAGCTTCCAGGCGAGGTTGTGGGCGTCCTGGATGCCGGTGTTGGAGCCGAAGGCGCCGGTGGGTGACATCTCGTGGGCGGAGTCCCCGGCGAGGAAGACCCGGCCCCCGCCGTACCGCTCCGCGACCCGCTCGGCGGCGTGCCAGGGGGCCCTTCCGGTGATCTCCACGTCGATGTCCGGGGCGCCGACGGCCCGGCGGATGTGGGCGGCGCAGCGCTCGTCGGTGAAGTCCTCCAGCGTCTCGCCGGTGTCCGGCTGCCAGGGTGCGTGGAAGACCCAGTTCTCGGTGTTGTCCACCGGCAGCAGGGCCCCGTCCGCGCCCTCGGCTGTGAGGTAGCAGACGATGAAGCGCCGGTCGCCGACGACGTCCGCGAGCCCGCGCGAGCGGAACGTGATGCTGACGTTGTGGAACAGGTCGCCGTGCCCCGTCTGGCCGATGCCGAGCTGCCGGCGGATCGGGCTGCGGGGCCCGTCGGCCGCGATCAGGTAGCCGGCGCGCACGGTCCTGTGCCGCCCGGAGCCGCGGTCCCGCACCACGGCGGTGACGCCGTCCCCGTCCTGCTCGAACGACATCAGCTCGGTGGAGTAGCGCAGGTCGCCGCCGAGCTTGCGGGCGCAGTCGAGCAGCACGGGCTCGAGGTCGTTCTGACTGCACACGCACCACCCGGACGGGCTGAACCGGGCGATCCCGTTGCCGGGGTCGATCTCCTTCAGCAGCCACTCGCCGGCGTCGCCGCGGAGCGAGGGGGTCTGGAAGATGCCGTGGTTGCCCGCGAGGAGCGACGCGGCCCGGTGGATGAGCGGTTCCGCCCCGGCCACCCGGAACAGCTCCATGGTGCGGACGTTGTTGCCCCGGCCGCGCGGATGCCTCGACGTGCCCGCGTGTCTCTCCACCAGCATGTGCGCGACGCCGAGCCTGCCGAGGAACAGCGAGGAGGACAGCCCCACCAGGGAGCCGCCCACGATGAGTACCGGTACGCGCTCGTCGATGTGTTCTTCCATCAGTAGCTCCAGCTCCAGCCGCCGGTAGGGGGAATGGAGTTTCCATGCCCTGGCGGGGAGGGCTCGATCGCCCGGTTCACCCACCTGGTTCACACATCTCGCGCCACCCGTGGTACCGGCACAGGATCGAAGCCTGACGCCCCTGGCCGGCTTCGTGCACCGCACGCGGCGGCCCCACCGTCTCGAAGGAGATGCGTGCATCATGACAACGGTTTCCGAACGTATATCCCAGTCGGCCTTTGACGGGTCCAGGCTGCGTGTCGTACTGCTGCTGGACCTTCAGGACGGTGCTCAGCAGAACTTCCTCAAGGCCTACGAGCACATGCGCAACCAGGTCGCGTCGGTGCCGGGCCACATCAGCGACCAGCTGTGCCAGTCCATCGAGAACCCTTCCCAGTGGCTGATCACCAGCGAGTGGGAGAGCGCGCCGCCCTTCCTCGCCTGGGTGAACAGCGAGGAGCACGTCGAGACGGTACGGCCGCTGCACAACTGCGTCCGGGACACCCGTTCACTGCGCTTCAGCGTGCTGCGCGAGACGGGCAGGCTGCACACCCCGCCGGCCGCCGACGCCGCACAGGGCGGACTGCAACCGTTCCCCCGAGTGGGTGACAACGTGGTGCGCCACGCCCTCACCTTCACGGTCAAGCCGGGCAGCGAGGCCCTCGTGGCGGACATCCTCGCGGGCTACCGCTCGCCCCGGTCGAAGGTCGACGAGCACACCCGGCTCCGCAGGACCTCGCTGTTCATGCACGGCAACCGCGTGGTGCGGGCCGTCGAGGTGGAGGGCGACCTGATGGCGGCGCTGCGCCATGTGGCCAGGCAGCCCGAGGTGCGGGCCGTCGAGGAGGCCATCAACCCGTATCTGGAGCAGGACCGGGACCTCAACGACCCGGACTCCGCGCGGGTGTTCTTCACCCGGGCGGCGCTTCCCGCGGTGCACCACCTGGCCTCCGCGGGCACCGACGACGAGGCCGTCAGGCGGCATGCGCTGTACTACCCGGCCAAGCCCGGCTGCGGCATGGCGCTGGCCCGGCTGCTCGCCGGGCAGGACGAGGCGGCGGCGGGCGACCCGTCGACCCCGATCGACAGCAGCACGATCTTCCAGCGGGACGACATCGTCGTACGCCTGGTCGACGTGCGCGGTTCCGGTGACGCGGCGCCGCTGCAGGTGATCGGGGCGCACGGCCCGCGCAAGGCGGCCATGCTGTCCCGCCTGCTGGACAGCGAGGCGCTGGGCATCGACGCCCCGGCGACTCAGGAGGACATGTCCAAGCTGCTGTCGTCCGCGGACATGCGCCCGATCACCGACCGCCACGCCCCCTGACCCCTGCGGCCTGCCGCTCCGGTACCCGCACACCCCGAACCGCCGGCGCCACAGGCACGGCCATGTGGAGGAACCCGTCATGACCACACCCCATCGCATCGTCGACCTCGGCGAGACCCAGCACAACACCAAACGCGGCGGCGACCTGCGCGCCATGCTCACGCCCACGGCGGTGGGCGCCACGAGCGGCTTCATGGGCCTGGCGACCGTCGAGCCCGGCGACCGCATCGGCGAGCACTACCACCCGTACTCCGAGGAGTTCGTGTACGTCGTGTGCGGGGAGATGGAAGTCGACCTCGACGACGAGACGCTGCCGATCCGGCCGGACCAGGGTCTGTTCATCCCGCCCTATGTACGGCACCGGTTCCGCAACGTCGGCAGCACGCAGGCCCGGATGGTCTTCCATCTCGGGCCGCTGGCCCCGCGGCCGGAGCTGGGCCACGTCGACACCGAGGAGGCGCCGGGAGCGGGGGCAGGGGCCGCCCACCGGCCGCCGGAACGCACCGGGACGGCTTCATGACCCGGCGTGTGGCGGTCACCGGTGTCGGCATAGTCGCGCCGGGAGGTGTCGGGATACCGGCGTTCTGGGACCTCCTGGCCGGCGGCCGCACGGCGACGCGCGGCATCACCCTCTTCGACCCGGCCGGCTTCCGTTCGCGGATCGCCGCGGAGTGCGACTTCGACCCGCAGGAGCACGGACTGGGCCCGGAGGAGGTGCAGCGCGCCGACAGGTACGTCCAGTTCGCCATGGTCGCCGCCCGGGAGGCGCTCCGGGACGCCGGTCTCGACCCGGAGAAGGAGGACCCGTGGCGGATCGGGGTGTCGCTCGGCACCGCCGTGGGCGGCACCACCCGTCTGGAGCACGACTACGTCAGGGTCAGCGGTTCGGGCCGGCGCTGGGACGTGGAGCCGAGCGAGGCGGAGCCCCATCTGCACCGGGCGTTCTCGCCCAGCGCCCTCGCCTCCGAGGTCGCCGAGCAGACGGGCGCCCACGGTCCGGTGCAGACCGTGTCCACGGGCTGCACCTCGGGCCTGGACGCGATCGGGTACGCCTTCCACGCGATAGAGGAGGGCAGGGTCGACGTCTGCATCGCCGGGGCCTCGGACTCGCCCATCTCCCCCATCACCGTGGCGTGCTTCGACGCGATCAAGGCCACCTCGCCCAACAACGACGATCCGGCCCATGCCTCCCGCCCCTTCGACGCGCGCCGTGACGGGTTCGTGATGGGCGAGGGCGGAGCCGTACTCGTCCTGGAGGAGCTCGAGCACGCACGGGCCCGCGGTGCCACGGTGTACTGCGAGGTCGGCGGCTACGCCACGTTCGGCAACGCCTACCACATGACGGGTCTCACCCGCGAGGGTCTGGAGATGGCGCGGGCCATCGACAGCGCCCTGGACCACGCGCGGCTGGACGGGTCGGACATCGACTACGTCAACGCGCACGGCTCCGGTACGCAGCAGAACGACCGGCACGAGACGGCCGCCGTGAAGCAGTCGCTCGGGTCCCACGCGTACCAGACCCCGATGAGTTCCATCAAGTCCATGGTGGGCCACTCGCTCGGGGCGATCGGGGCGATCGAGGTCGTCGCCTGCGTGCTGGCGATGGCCCACCAGGTGGTGCCGCCGACGGCGAACTACGAGGCCCCCGACCCCGAGTGCGATCTCGACTATGTGCCGCGCACGGCGCGCGCCCTCAGGCTGCGCAACGTGCTCTCGGTCGGCAGCGGATTCGGCGGGTTCCAGTCCGCCGTGGTCCTGACCCGGCCAGGAGGGAGGACACCATGAGTCCTCGGCAGGACCGGCGACCGGTCGTCACCGGAATCGGTGTCGTCGCCCCCAACGGGGTCGGTACCGATGCCTTCTGGAAGTCCACCCGGGAGGGCGTCAGCGTCCTCGACCACATCACGCGTGAAGGCTGCGACCACATGCCGGTCCGGGTCGCGGGAGAGGTCCGCGGCTTCGACCCCGAATCCCTGGTCGAGGAGCGCTACCTCGTCCAGACCGACCGGTTCACGCACTTCGCGATGGCCGCGGCCGACATGGCGCTGGCCGACGCGCGGATCTCCGCGGGCGACTGCGGCGGGTCGCCGTTCGCCGTGGGCGTGGTCACCGCCGCCGGGTCCGGCGGCGGCGAGTTCGGCCAGCGGGAGCTGCAGCGGCTGTGGGGACAGGGCTCCCGCTATGTGGGCCCGTACCAGTCCATCGCGTGGTTCTACGCGGCGAGCACCGGTCAGATCTCCATCCGCGGCGGGTTCAAGGGCCCCTGCGGTGTGGTCGCCAGTGACGAGGCGGGCGGTCTCGACGCCCTCGCGCACGCGGCCCGGGCCATCGGCCGGGGCACGGACGCGGTCGTGATCGGGGCGGCGGAGGCGCCGCTCGCGCCGTACTCGCTGGTCTGCCAGCTCGGCTACCGGGAACTCAGCACGAGCGAGGACCCGGAGCGGGCCTACCGGCCCTTCACCGCGGGCGCGGGCGGCTTCGTGCCCGCGGAGGGCGGGGCCATGCTCGTCGTGGAGGCGGAGTCGGCGGCCCGCCGCCGCGAAGCCCCGGTCCGCGCCGTGGTGGCCGGTCACGCGGCGACGTTCACCGGGGCCTCCCGGTGGGAGGCCTCGCGCGAGGGGCTTGCCCGGGCGATCCGGGGAGCCCTGGCGGAGGCCGGGTGCGCGCCCGAGGAGGTCGACGTCGTCTTCGCGGACGCGCTCGGCGTCCCGGAGGCGGACCGCGCCGAGGCCCTGGCGCTCGCCGACGCGCTGGGGACGCACGGCCGGCGGGTGCCGGTGACGGCGCCCAAGACCGGTACGGGCCGGGCGTACTGCGGTGCGCCCGTGCTGGACACGGCCGCCGCCGTGCTCGCCCTGCAGGAGGGCGTCGTCCCGCCCACGCCGGGCGTCTTCGACGTGTGCCACGAACTGGAGGTGGTCACCGGCAGGCCGCGCCCTGCCGAACTGCGCACGGCCCTGGTGCTGAGCCGGGGACTCATGGGCTCGAACGCGGCGCTCGTGCTGCGGCACGGCGCCGACGCCCGGTGAAGAACCCTGAGAAGGAGGACCTCATGACCATGCAGATCTCCAAGCTGACCATCGAAGAGCTCGCCGCCCTGATGAAGAAGGGTGCCGGCGTCACCGTCGACCCCGCGGAGATGGGCGGCCGCCCCGAGGCGCGGTTCGACGAGTACGGCCTCGACTCCCTCGGCCTCCTCGGCATCGTCGGGGAGCTCGAGAACCGCTACGGCCGCGCGCTCCCCCAGGACGCCGACCGCTGCAAGACCCCGCGCGAATTCCTCGACCTCGTCAACAACTCCCTCATGGCAGGAGCCTGAAGTGTCCGGGCACACCGAGAACAAGATCGTCATCAACGCTCCCATGGACCTCGTCTGGGAGGTCACCAACGACATCGAGAACTGGCCCCGCCTGTTCAGCGAGTACGCCTCCGTCGAGATCCTGGAGCGCGAGGGCAACCGGACGAGGTTCCGGCTGACCATGCACCCGGACGAGAACGGCACGGTGTGGAGCTGGGTGTCGGAGCGCGTCGTCGACCCCGGTGCGAGGACCGTTCACGCCCGCCGGGTCGAGACGGGCCCCTTCCGGCACATGGACATCCGCTGGACGTACGACCGGACGCCCGACGGCGTCCTCATGCACTGGACCCAGGACTTCGCGATGAAGCCGGACGCCCCGGTCGACGACGACTGGATGACCGACAACATCAACAGGAACTCCAAGGTCCAGATGGCCCTCATCAAGGACAAGATCGAGCAGCGGGCGCGGGAACACGGCGCACCGGTCTCGGTCCACTCCGACTGACCGCCCACCGAAGGGAACGCCCTCGATGCACCACGCCCTCATCGTCGCCCGTATGGCACCGGACTCGGCCCCCGACATCGCCGAGGTGTTCGCGGCCTCCGACCGGGGTGAACTGCCCGACCTGGTCGGGGTGACCCGGCGCAGCCTCTTCCAGTTCGGCGATGTCTACCTGCATCTGATCGAAGCCGACCGGCCGCCGGGGCCGGCGGTGGCCAAGGTGGCGGACCACCCCGAGTTCCGCGACATCAGCGACCGGCTCTCCGCCTACGTCAGCGCGTACGACCCCGAGACCTGGCGCGGTCCCAAGGACGCCATGGCCCGCGAGTTCTACCGCTGGGAGCGTGCGGCGAAGGGACGCTGAAGGACGAAGGGATGAGCGCGTGAAAGGGAGCACGCGTGACGGGATGACACGGCTCGCCGGCTCCGCGTCCGGTCGCGGAGCCGGCGAGAGGGGGTGCGGCGGTCCGGTGGTCAGCCGCCGGGTGTGACGCTGTCGAACGCGTGGAGGTACGCGTTGACCGGACGGACGTCGCCGACGACGAGGCCGGCGTCCGCCATCCTGCCCGCCATGCTCTCCCGGGTGTGCTTCGCACCGCCCACGTTGAGAAGCAGCAGCAGGTCCATCGAGGTGGTGAACTTCATCGACGGGGTGTCGTCGACGAGGTTCTCGATGACCACCACCCTGGCCCCCGGGCGGGCGGCCGAGACGACGTTGGCCAGGGTCCTTCGGGTGCTGTCGTCGTCCCATTCCAGGATGTTCTTGATGATGTAGACATCCGCCTCGACGGGGATGGCCTCCCGGCAGTCGCCGGGGACGATGGTCACCCGGCCGGCGAGGGACCCGCCGTCCCGCAGCCGGGGATCGGCGCCCGCCACGACGCGCGGCAGGTCCAGCAGCGTTCCCCGCAGGCCGGGGTTCTTCTCCAGCAGGCTCGCCAGGACGTGGCCCTGGCCGCCGCCGATGTCCGCGACGGTGGCCGCTCCACCGAGGTCGAGCAGTTCCGCCACGTCCAGCGCCGACTGCATGCTGGAGGTCGTCATGGCCTGGTTGAAGACGTGCGCGGACTCGTGCGCGTCCTCGTGGAGGTAGTCGAAGAAGCCCTTCCCGTACAGGCCGTCGAACACGCTCCGGCCCGTGCGCACCGCCTCGTCGAGGCGCGGCCAGGCGTCCCAGGTCCACGGCTCGGTGCACCACAGGGAGATGTACTTCAGGCTGTGCGGGTCGTCCTCCCGCAGCAGCCGCGACATCTCGGTGTGTGCGAAGGTGCCGTCGGCCCGCTCGGCGAAGATGCCGTGGCAGGTCAGCGCCCGCAGCATCCGCCGCAGAGCCCGGGGGTCCGCCCCGGCGGCCGCCGCCAGTTCCTCGGCGGTGGCCGGGGACTCCCCCAGTGCGTCGGCGACACCGAGCCGGGCGGCGGCCCGGACCGATGCCGCGAGGGCGGCGCCGAAGACGAGCTCCCTCAGCCGCATCGACGGCGGGGTCGCGGTGCGGACGGCGCTCCCCGGGGTGTCCGCGCCGTGCGTGGCCGCGCCGGTGGTGCCGGTCGTCATGCGCAGGTCCCCGCGTTCTGGGAGATGCGGCAGTAGTTGCCGGAGAAGACGTTGCCGGTGCCGGTGTCCCGGTTGGCCAGGTCCGCGGGGCGGTTGGCCAGCAGCATGTTCGACTGGATCATGTTGCCGGTGTTGGGGGCGCCCACGATGCTCTTGAAGAGCACGATCCCGCCGGAGAACGGGGAGGTGCCGACGTTGCTCCAGACGGCGTTGGACGCGACGGTCGCGCCCTCGACGCCGGTGAGGACGATGCCCGCGCCCTGGATCCTCGGCAGCCGTGCGGTCTTGGCGCAGGCCTTGTTGTTGTGGTGCACGCGGTTGCCGCGCACGGTCAGGTCGCCCGTCCGCGGAACGCCCTCGTCGCCCACGATGAACATGCCCGCGCAGTTGCCGGTGACGACGTTGTTGTTCACGTACAGGTTGCGCAGGCGCCGGACGGTGACGCCGATGCGGTTGCCGGCCAGCAGGTTGTCCATGACCACGGTACGCCGGGTGTTGACGGCTCCGGCCTCGGTGTCGATGGTGTTCGACACGAAGATGCCCGCGTCCGCGTTGTCACGGGCCGCGTTCCCCCGGATCTCGGACCGCAGGGACCGCTCCTGGGCGATGCCCCAGTTGCCGTTGGCCACCGCGGTGACCTCACGGATGCTCAGCTTGTTGGTGCGCGAGGCCCAGATGCCGTTCTTCTTGAACTTCGACACCGTCAGCGAGTGGACCCGGACGTTGGTGGCGGGCTTCGCGTCGGTGCCGAGGACGCAGATGCCGTTGCCGCCCAGGCCGCAGACGTGTGTCGGCTTGGCCGTGGACGGCATGAGGACGGTGCGGTCGCCCGCGCCGCGCAGCGTCAGGTCGGACTTCCTGATGAGGACGCTCTCCCGGTAGACCCCGGGGGCGATGTCGATGGTGTCCCCGGGCCGGGCCCGGTCGACCGCGAGCTGGATCGACTGACCGGGCACCACGTCGTAGGTGGTGCGGGCGCCTGCCGGCGCCGCCGCGCCCAGACCCGAGGTCACCATGAGAGCCACACAGCCGAGGTACATGAACTGTCGTTTCGTCATGAGCTCAAATTATGTGGCGAATCGGACACGTCGCCACATGGCTCGCCCATCAGAAGCGTGTCGTGGAAACCGCCCCGGGACGGCCGGTTCGGTGGAGGTCGCCGTCCGCGAGCCGGCGCGGCCGCTCCGCTTCACCCTTCCGGGGGAATCCGGTTCAGCCGGAGGGATCGCCCTCCAGCCGGCGCAGGCGCTCCGCATCACCCGTCCGGGGGCAGGTGCCGCACGCCTCGGCCGGGCGGATCGTGTAGTGCAGGCAGCAGCCGGTCCGGGTGCGGGTCGGGTACGTCCGGCCCTCGCGACCGGCGAGGCGGCGGAAGTCCGCACCGCAGGGGAACGGGGGGACGGGCCCCGGCAGCAGTTCGGAGGCGGCCCGCACACCCCGCTCCTCCTCCCCCAGCATCCGGCCGAGGTACCAGACTCCCGAGACCAGATCGTCGCCCGCCATGCCCCACAGCGCGCGAGGCCCCCGGCGCACCAGCGGGGCGATCGCGGTCAGCAGCGGGCGCACATGGCCGGCGAAGCCGGCGCGCAACTCCGCACGCAGAGCCTCCTCGTGCGGCAGCACCCGCACGCCCGGCAGAGCGGCGGCCGGATCGCCGGGAAGGCAGGCGAAACCGCCGGGCACGACGGAGAACGCCCCCGTGGTGAGGCTGACGCGGACGTCCCGGGGCCGAAGCCGCGGGACGCGGCGCTCCAGGCACCAGGGACCGCTCATCAGCAGGCCGACGGACCAGAGGTAGTCGTGCAGCACGCGGGAGGCCGCGACGTCGGGACGCGGGGTGCGGCCATGGCCGTGCTCGACCCTCAGGGCCTCGGCGTCGAGCAGGGCGTCCAGGAAGCGGGGACTGCCGGCCAGTTCGGCGCCGTCGGCCCAGCCCTGCGGGGTCCGCGAACCGGGCTCCGCGATCCGCGCGTCGAGCGCGGGGCAGCGGGCGGCGAGCCCACCGAGCGCCGAGCCGGTCAGCGCGGAGGCGGTCGGGGCGGAACCGGTCAGGGCGGAGCTTCCCGCGGCGGGGGCAGAAGGGTACACCGGAGCCAGAGTCACGGGCGCTCCTCGACACGACGACGACACGAATGAGGTAAGGAAAGGCTCACCTTAACCACAGAGAAGATCTTTCCTGCCAACCGGAGCCGTGTCGACGCGAATTGACAGGGTTAGGTGTGCCTAACCTAGGCTCTCGCCCGGCGATCCGGAACCGTCGGATCACCGGATCCGAGCGCGGAGTGACCCCTCATGCGGTTGTACCTGCTTGCCCTGAACCCGACGGACTCCGTCACCGAGGGATTCCTCCCGGCCTCCCGCCGGCTGGGACTGGACGTCACCCTGCTCACCGACCGGCCCGCGGCCCACCGCGCCGCGTACCCGGACGTCGAGGTGCTGGACTGCGACGTACGCGACTTCCGCGCCGTGGTCTCCCGGGTGTCCGCCCACGGCGCCCCGGAGGCGGTCTTCACCAACAGCGACCATCTGCAGACCCAGGCCGCGCTCGCCGCGGACTACTTCGGGCTGCCCGCCAAGGACTGGCGGGCAGCGCTCCGGACGAAGGACAAGGCCGAGATGCGCCGCCGGCTGGCCGCCGCGGGCGCCGACGCCGTCCGGTCCGTGGAACTCGCCGCCTGGCAGGAACCGTCGACCGCCGCCGCGGGGATTCCGTACCCCTGTGTGGTCAAGCCGCGCGAGGGGGTGGCCAGCGAGGACGTCGTCATGGCCGGGAACCCGGCCGAACTCGTACGGCGCTGCGAGGAGATCCGGGCGCGGCGGCCCGGGGCCGCGCTGGTCGCCGAGGAGTACCTGCCCGGAGAGCTGTTCACCCTGGAGACCCTCGGCGACGGGCGGGTACGCCATGTGCTGGGGGGGTTCCGCACCGAACTGTCCTCTCCCCCGTACTTCGTCGAGGAGCGGCTCACCTACGTCCCCGGGCATCCGCCGGACGTCGAGAGGCAGGTGCTCGCCCAGCTCGACGCGCTCGGCGTCGGGTTCGGCGCCTGCCACACGGAGTTCGTCCTGCACCGGGGGCGCGCGCGCATCGTCGAGGTCAACTACCGTGCCATCGGGGACCAGTGCGACCTGCTGCTCGCCGGGCTGCTGGACATACCGTTCTTCGAGCACGTCCTGCGCACCCACCTCGGCGAGCCGCTCCCGCCCGAACTGGGGGCGCGGACCGGCGGAGCGGCCAGGCTCGACTACCCGTGCGCGGACCGGGCCGGGACCCTGACATCGGCGCCGGGTGCCAGCGAAGTGGAGGCGGACGGGGTGAAGCTGACATACCGGCCGCTGCGCGGCATCGGTGAACGCCACCCGGTGTACCGCACCAACCGCGACTTCCTCGGCGTGGTGCGGGCCACCGGAACCGACGCATCGGCCGTGGACCGGGCCGTGACCGGGTTCCTTGCCGCACAGCGCTGGGAGATCACCCCGTGACGCTCTCCCCCGCGGACCCCGGCGGCCCGGCCGGGGGAACGGGACCGGCGGGCGCCGGAGCCGAACTGCTGCTGCGGGTGCTGAGCGCGCTGCTGCGCGAGGACGTGGTGGGGCTGCGCAGCCGCGGCCGCCCGGTCCAGCGTCCCGACGGGACCTGGCTGCGGCTCGCGGCCCCCGGACCCGACGCGCTGCTGCTGCCCGTACGCGAGGACGGCTTCCAGTGCGCATGGGCGGCCAGGGAGCCGCTGCTGCGCCGGGAGTCCGACGGGGCCGAACTGACCGACCCCGACGCGGTCCTGGCCGCACTCCGCTCCCTCGCACCGCCGGTGGACCGCGCCGGCTTCGACGCGTTCGCCGAGGAGTGCCGCCAGGCCCTCGCCGCCGCGGCGCTGCACGACGCCACGGAGGAGGAGGTGCTGCGGACGCTCGGGGAGCACCACGGCGCCGATCCGGCCCACTGGACGGGACTGTCCGGCGGCCTCGCGCTGGACGCCCTCGCCGCCCGCCTGGACCATCCGGTCTACCCCACCGGGCGCGGCAGGTCGGGCCTCGGCAGCGCGGCGCTGCGGGCGTACGCACCCGAGTTCCACCCCCGCTTCGCGCTGCACTGGATCGCCCTGCCCCGCGAGGCCGTGACCGCCACGGGCCCGCTCGACGGCCCGGCGCCCTCGGCCCTCGGCCTGCCCGGGCTCGACGCCAGCCATGTGGCGCTGCCCGTCCACCCGCTCACGGCGGCGGGCCCGCTCGGCGAAGCGGTGCGCGCCGCGGGGCTCGGGGGCCGCGCGGTCCCGGCACCGCAGGCCTGCCTGGACGTCGTCCCCACCCTTTCCATGCGGACCGTCGCACTCGCCGGCCGGCCGGGAACCCACCTGAAACTGCCGCTGGCCACCTCCACCCTCGGCCGGCTCAACCGGCGCACCATCAAGCCGGGAACGCTCTTCGACGGAGCCGCCGTGCAGCGTCTGCTGCAGGCAGTGACCGACCGCGAACCGCGGTTCCGGGACACCGTCCTGCACGCCGACGAGACCCGTTTCGCGCACGCAGGGCACGAACTGCTCGCCGTACTGCTGCGCCGCCAGCCTGCGGGCCTCGACCGCTGCGTGGTGGTGCCGATGGCGGCCCTGCTCGCCCGGGCACCCGGCGGGCGACTGGTCGTCGACCACCTGGCCGACCGCTTCCACGGCGGCGACCCGCTCGCCCTGCTGGACGCGGTACTGGCCCTGCTGCTGGACTTCCAGGCCACCCTCTTCGGGTACGGGATCGCCCTGGAGTCCCACCAGCAGAACGTCTCGCTGGTCCTGGACCCGACCGGCCGCGGCCCCCGGCTGCGGCTGCTCCTGAAGGACAACGACGGCCCGCGCATCAACGGCGAACGGCTGCGCGCCGCGCTGGGCACCGGCGCACCCGGGCCCGGGGACTTCCACGACCCCCGCATACTCGGCGACGGCGACGGCCCGCCGGCCGATCTCTTCACCACCGTCACCGTCCATCTGTGCGCCGGGGCCTACGCCTTCGGACTCGCCCGGCACGGCCGCGCCCCGCTCGACCGGCTGCTGCGGCTCGTCCGCGACCGGCTGGCCGAGGCGGTGGAGCGGCTGGGGACCGGGCCCGGCGAGCCGGGGGCCGTGCTGCGGGCACGGGTGCTCGACGCGCCGACGCTGCCCGTCAAGGCGATGGTGACCGCGGGAACCCTGCTGGCCAAGGAACGTTCGGGAGCGTCCGACATCAACAAGTACTACACCACCGGCCCCAACTACCTGCTGCGGGGAGTGTGACCCGGGTTGGCCTCGACACCTCCTTCCGCGCACCGCTCGGCCCCGGCCGCCGCGCCCACCACGCCCACCGCCGGCGAGGCGGTGGCCCACACCCTCCTCAACTGCCTCCTGCGCGAGCTGTGCGGACCGGGGCACCAGAGCGCCGTCGCCGACGGGCACCTGCTGCTGCGGCTGCCCCACCGCGGGGTGCTGCTGCGCGTCGCGCTGCGCCGGACGTCGCTGCTCGGTGCCCACCGGTTCACCGGGCCCGTCACCGAGGAGGCGGCGGGCGGCTGGTCACCGGTCGGCTGGCGGCGGCTCGCCGAGCACATCCACGCGGAGCTGACCCTGCGCACGGGCGTGCGCAACGAGGAGTTCCTGGAGCAGGTCGCCTCCAGCCACCGGGGCGTCGCCGCCGCGCTCGCCGCCCGGCGCCCGGCCGCCGGGGGCCCCGGTCCACGCGGGCAGTCCCCCGACGGCGGCTCCGGCCCACACGGCGCATCCGCCGCATATCTGGCCTCCGAGCAGTCCCTCGCCCTGGGGCACCGCTTCCACCCCACGCCCAAGGCCCGCGGCGGGGACCCCTCGACCTGGGCGGCCTACGCCCCCGAGGCCGGAGCTTCGTTCCCGCTTCGGCTGCTCGCGGTGCGGGAGGATCTGGCCGCCGGGGACTCCGCGGGCCCGGGCGCCGGTACGGAGCTGGACCGGCTGGACCGGCTGGGCCGTACGCCGGACGGCTACCGGCTGCTGCCCGCGCATCCCTGGCAGTACAAGCTGCTGCGCGACCACCCCCGGCTGAGGACCGCCCTCGCCCGCGGCGAGGTGCTCGACCTCGGCCCGGGCCCGGCGGCGTTCGCGGCGACGGCCTCCGTCCGCACCCTGTTCGACGGCGACGCCTTCCTGAAGTTCAGCCTCAACGTCCGCATCACCAACTGCCTCCGCAAGAACGCGGCGTACGAGCTCGCCGGCGCCGTGGCGCTCACCCGGCTGCTGGAGCCGGTGCTCACCGAATTGACCGGCCGCTTCCCCGGCAGCGACATGCTGCGCGAACCCGCCTACCGCAGCCTCGCCCTGCCCGGCCCGGACGGGGTACCGGTGCGGGGGCTGCTGGAGGGCTTCGGGGTGATCGTCCGCGAAGGGCTCGGCAGGCGGCTGCGGCCCGGGCTCACCGCGCTGCTCGCCGCGGCGGTCGCCGACGAGTACCCCACCGGGCCCGCCCATGTCTCCCGGCTCCTCGCGGACACCGACCCGGGCACGGCCCTGTCCTGGTGGCACGCCTACCTCGCACTGCTGGTGCCTCCGGTCCTCGCCGCGTACTTCGACCACGGCCTCGTCCTTGAGCCGCATCTGCAGAACGTCCTCGTCTGCGTGGACGGCGGGGGCCGGCCCCGCCAGGTGCTGTTCCGCGACCTGGAGGGCACCAAGCTGCTCCCGGACCGGCACGCCGCCGCGCTCACCGCGCTGCCCCCGGACGTGGCCGGCCCCATGACGTACGACGCCGGACGCGGGTGGGACCGGGTGGTCTACTGCCTTCTGGTGAACAACGTGGCCGAGATGCTGGCGGCACTGGCCGATCTGCACCCCGGCACGGAGGCCGCCCTGTGGGCGGAGGTGCGGGCCGCGCTCCGCCGCCACACCGAGGAGCACGGGCGGCAGCCGCGGCTCGACGCGCTGCTGTCGGGCGCGCCGCTGCCCGCCAAGGCCAATCTGCTGACCCGCTGGGCGCGTACCGCCGACCGTGACGCGGGCTATGTGCGGCTGCCCTCCCCGCTCGCCGAGGACGTGCTGTCCGGGGCGGGCCGCACCGACGACACAGGGAGCACACGATGAGCCTCTCCCCGACGGCCCCGACGGCCCCGACCGCCCCCGGCGCCACCGCCGTCACCGCCCCCGCCGTCACGGCACCGGTGCGCGCGCTGGCGCTCTCCCTCCCGGCCGGCCGGCTCCCCGCCTATCTGTACGACCTGGGCGCACTGCGCGAGCACGCCGATGCGGTGCGCAGGGCGCTGCCGCCGCGGGTCGAGTTGTACTACGCGGCCAAGGCCAATCCCGAACCGGAGATCCTGACGGCCCTTTCCCCGTACGTGGACGGCTTCGAGGTGTCCTCGGGGGGCGAACTGGCCCATGTGGCAGCGGCCGTACCGGGGCGTCCGCTGGCGTTCGGCGGGCCCGGGAAGACACCGGCCGAGACGGCGGCCGCGCTGGCGGCGGGAGTGGCCCGCTTCCATGTCGAGAGCGCCCACGAGTTGCGGGTGCTGGCCGCTCTCGCGGCAGAGCGGCCGGCGCCCGGGCCGCCGGTCGAGGTGCTGCCGCGGTTCAACCTGCCGCTGTCCGCGGGCGCGTTGCACACCAGTGCGCTGTCCATGGGCGGCAGACCGACACCGTTCGGGCTGGACCCGTCCGAGGCCGGCGAGGTGATGCGCCACCTCACCGGCGGCTCCTGCCCCGGCCTGCGGGTGCGCGGGATCCACGCCCACCTCGCGAGCGGGCTCGGGGCGGCGGACCAGGTCGCCGTCGCCGAGTCCGTGGTGGACTGGGCCGTACGGCTCTTCGAACGCCACGGTGCGCCGCTCCACGAGGTCAACATCGGCGGCGGGATGGCCGTCGACTACGCCGACCCCGCCGCCCGCTTCGACTGGGCCGGCTACGGAGCAGGGCTGGCGCGGCTCGTCGCGGCCCACCCGGACCTGCGACTGCGCGTCGAACCGGGGCGTGCCCTGACCGCGTACTGCGGCTGGTACGCGACGGAGGTACTGGACGTGAAGCGCAGCCACGGCGAGGACTTCGCCGTGGTCCGCGGCGGAACGCACCATCTGCGCACACCGGCGGCGAAGGGCCACGACCAGCCCTGTGCGGTACTGCCCGTGGCGCACTGGCCCCATCGCTGGCCGCGCCCCGCGGCACGGGGAGACAGCGTGACCGTGGCGGGGCAGTTGTGCACGCCGAAGGACGTGCTGGCCCGCGGGGTGCCGGCGCCCGGCCTGCGGGCCGGGGACCGGGTGGTGTTCGCGCTCGCGGGCGCCTATGCGTGGAACATCTCGCACCACGGCTTCCTCATGCATCCCCGGCCCGGGTTCCACTTCCTGGGCGGGTGACGGTTTCCCGGGCAGGGGACCGCAGAGACTGCAGAGCTGCAGATGACGGCGGAGGACCGCGAGGACGGCGGAAACGGCAGGGGACGGCGGAAGACGGCAGGGGACGGCGAGGGCGGTCACCTGCGGCACGGCACCGCCTCCGCCTGCCCCGGCCCGCCACCGGCGCACGGTCCGCTGTCCGCCGCGCAGCCACCGGCACTCCCGGCCGCCGGCCTCCGCCACCTGGCCGGCTCCGCTGTTCCCGCGACGTCGAGCCCGCACCCCTGCCGCATCCGGCGCGCCCTGCCCGGGAAGCCAGCGGCCGGCCGGTGCACCCGTGTGGTCACGGCACCAGGCTGTGCGGGGGTCCCGGCGGGGTGCAGAGGGCGGCCGCCCGAGGGGCCGCGTGGATGATCGCGCCGACCAGGTCGGCGGCCGGCTCCCGGGTGGGACCCTCACCGGTCCTCCCGGAACGCTCCGCAGCAGGCCGTCCGGGGTAATCCCCACCGGGCCACCCGGGGTGCTCCGCAGCGGTCCGCGCGCCGCTGCGGGCGGGGAACCGCTCGGGGCGTCCGCCGGTCACGGCCGGCTCGGCAGCCGGCTGCCCCTGCGGCAGGCGCGGGCCGCCGCCAGGAGCGCCCCGACGCGGTCGCGGACCTGCCCGGGCTCGTCCACGGGGGCGGGGAAGCGCAGAGGGACGTCCTCGTCGCTGTGCGGGTACTCGAGCCGGAGGATGATCCCCCGGCTGTCCAGGGCCAGCGGCCACACCCGGACCACGCTCTGGAGGAGCCGCGGGTCCACCAGCCGGGTGAGCAGGGCCACGACATCGGCGTGGTCGTCGACGAGGTGGGTGAGCATCGCGGCCTCGTGGAGGGCGAGCACATCCGGCCGGGCCAGGGCGAGTTCGTCGAGGCCGACGGTCACCCGCTCCGCGGGCGTCTCCAGGGCGACATGCGCGGTGACCATCCGGAACGCGGCGGTGCCGGACTCCCCGCCTTCCGGCGCGGCCCGGGCCAGCCATCCGGCGATGGTGACGCGGGAGCGCACCCGGTCCCGGACCGCGACCGGCGCGACGTCGGTGAACTTGAGTACGACGGGGAGCGTGCCGCGCGGCGCGAGCGCGACCTCGCCGGCCAGCCGGCAGTCGGCGGGCAGCCGCAGCAGCGGCCTGCCGTCCTCGCCGACGCTGTGCAGACCGCCGCCGACCAGGTCCCAGGTGTGCCCGTCGGTGACGGCCGTGAACGATTCGGCGGCGGCCAGCACGGTGCGCACCCGTTCGGCCGGGCTCGCCTGCCCGTCCGCGCAGACGTCGTCAGCAGTCATTCCACACCCCTCGTCCAGTTAGGTAAGGCACACCTAACTTAACCCATGACCCGGTGTGTGCGCATCATGCGCCGAGGCCGGTGCCGGGCCTGCGCGCCGGGCCCGCTCCGCCCGGGTGGGGGGGCAGACCGCCGAGAGCGCGGCGCACCGAGCGGCGCACCGCTGTTGCGGAGCGCCGCTCGTACGATCGCGGCATGGCTGGACGGGATGAGCCCGCGCTGCGCACACGACCGGGCACTGCGGGTGACGCGGTCCGCGGCGCGGACGCCGCTCGCGGTGCAGAGCAGGCCCGGGCTCTCTAGCCTCGAATCAGAAGAGACGTGCAGGACCTCGCGCACCGGCGCACCCCGGTACGCCCGCCCGTCCCCTCCCGGAGGTGGCCCCAGATGCCCGAACTCTTCATCGGCGGCAGGTGGACAGCCGCGGCCGGCGGGGGGAAGCGGGAGATCCGCTGCCCGGCCGACGGCACACTGGTGGCGGCCGTCGACGAAGCCGGACCGGAGGACGCCGCGGCCGCCGTCGCCGCCGCCCGCGACGCCTACGACCGCGGGCCCTGGCCCCGCACTCCGGCCGCCGAACGCGGTGAGCTGCTGGTGCGCACCGCCGCCCTGCTCGAGCGCGACAAGGCGGAGTTCGCCCGCGCCGAGTCGCTGGACACGGGCAAACGGCTGGTGGAGAGCGTGTACGACATGGACGACATCGCCGAGTGCTTCCGCTGGTTCGGCCGTCTGGTCGCGGCCGGCGGTCACGACCGCGTCGTCGACACCGGCCGGCCGGACGTCGACAGCCGCGTGGTCCACGAACCCGTGGGGGTCTGTTCGCTCATCACCCCGTGGAACTACCCGCTGCTGCAGACCTCCTGGAAGGTCGCTCCGGCGCTCGGCGCCGGCAACACCTTCGTCCTCAAGCCGAGTGAACTCACCCCGCACACGGCGGTGCTGCTGATGCGGGTGCTCAGCGAGGCCGGGCTGCCGGACGGGGCAGCCAATCTGGTCCTGGGCGCGGGCGCCGTCGTCGGAGCCCCGCTCACCGAGGACCCCGGGGTCGACATGGTGTCGTTCACCGGTGGCCTGGTCACCGGCCGGCGCATCATGGCCGCCGCCGCGCCGACGGTGAAGAAGGTGGCGCTGGAACTCGGCGGCAAGAACCCGAACGTGGTGTTCTCGGACGCCGCGTTCGAGGCCGCGGTGGACTATGCGGCGACCGCCGTCTTCCTGCACTCCGGCCAGGTCTGCTCGGCCGGAGCGCGGCTGCTGGTGCAGGAGGGACTGCACGACGCGTTCGTCGCGGAGATCGTCGAACTGGCGGAGTCCATCAGGCTGGGCGGGCCGTTCGACGAGAACGCCCGCGCGAGTCCGCTGATCTCCGCAGGGCACCTGGAGAAGGTCGAGGCGTACGTCGAGGCCGGTCTCGCCGAAGGCGCGGTCCTGCGCTGCGGCGGCTCCCGGCCGGACGATCCGGGGCTCGCGAACGGCTTCTACTACCGGCCGACCGTGCTCGACGAGTGCACCCCGGACATGACGGTGGTGCGTGACGAGTCGTTCGGACCAGTGCTGACCGTGGAGCGGTTCCGCGACGAGGAGGAGGCCCTCGCCCTCGCCAACGACACCGTCTACGGTCTCGCCGGTGCCGTCTGGACCCAGGATCCGGCACGGGCCCACCGGGTGGCCGCGCGGCTGCGGGCCGGAACGGTGTGGATCAACGATTTCCATCCGTACGTACCGCAGGCGGAGTGGGGCGGGATGAAACAGTCCGGGTTCGGCCGCGAACTCGGTCTGGCCGGCCTGGCGGAGTACCGCGAGGCCAAGCACATCTGGCGCAATCTCGCGCCGGGCGCGCAGAGGTGGTTCGCATGACGGCGGACGGGGCCGGCACCGCGTGCGGCGGACCCCTGTCCCCACCGCCCGGAGCGGAGAGCCCCTCCCGCGGTCAGCGCCGGGCGGTACAGGCCCGCCGGTCGGTGCCCCCTGCCGACGCGGGCCCTGCCGACGCAGGCCCTGCCGGGAGCGTCCGGCGCCGGCCGACGGTCCCACCCGCCTCCCCGCAGTGCGCCCGCGCGCCCCGACCGGTGCCCCGGCGGCTACCCGACGAGCCGGGGGCAGGACCGCACTCGTCCGGTCGCGCCCCGGCGGCTCCCTGACGATCTGGAGATGCCATGCCCTCACCCACGTCAGCGCCGGAGTTCGACCATGTGGTCGTGGGCGGCGGCTCGGCCGGCGCCGTCGTCGCCGCACGACTCAGCGAGGACCCCGGCGTCAGCGTGTGCCTGCTGGAAGCCGGCCCTTCCGACGTGGGCGACGACAGCGTCCTGGTGCTCGACCGCTGGATGGCCCTGCTGGAGTCCGGCTACGACTGGGACTACCCGGTCGAACCGCAGGAGAACGGCAACAGCTTCCTCCGCCATGCCCGCGCGAGAGTCCTCGGCGGCTGTTCATCGCACAACTCCTGCATCGCGTTCTGGGCGCCCGCGGAGGATCTGGACGAGTGGGCCGCGGCGGGGTGCGCCGGATGGAGCGCCGCGGACTGCTTCCCGCTCTACCGACGGCTGGAGCAGAACGACGCGCCCGGCGACCACCACGGCCGCTCGGGCCCGGTGCATGTGCGGACGGTCCCCCCGAAGGACCCGTGCGGGCGCGCCCTGCTGGCGGCCTGCGCCGAGGCGGGCATCCCGACGACCCCGTTCAACGCCGGCACCACGGTGGTGCGGGGCGCCAACTGGTTCCAGATCAACGCCCGTCCGGACGGGACCCGCGCGTCCGCATCGGTGTCGTACCTGCACCCGGTGCTCGGCAGGCGGCCCAACCTGGAGGTGCGGACCGGAGTACGGGCGCGCCGGCTGCTGTTCCAGGGCGACGGCCGGTGCACGGGTGTCGAGTACCTGGAGCCGGACACCGTCCACACATCGGCGGTGACCGCCCGCGGTGAGGTGATCGTGGCGTGCGGGGCCATCGACTCGCCCAAGCTGCTGATGCTGTCGGGCATCGGCCCGGGCGGGCATCTGCGGGACGTCGGCGTCGACGTACGCGTGGACGCCCCCGGTGTGGGCTCCCATCTGCAGGACCACCCGGAGGGAGTGATCATGTGGGAGGCGAAGCAGCCCATGGTCACCACCTCGACCCAGTGGTGGGAGATCGGCATCTTCGCGGACACCGAGCCCGGCCTGGACCGGCCGGACCTGATGTTCCACTACGGCTCCATGCCCTTCGACATGAACACCTACCGGCAGGGCTATCCCACGTCCGGCAACGCCTTCACGCTGACGCCGAACGTGACCCGGGCCCGTTCGCGGGGGACGGTCCGGCTGCGCAGCCGGGACTTCCGCGACAAGCCGAGGGTGGACCCCCGCTACTTCACGGACGAGCACGACATCCGCGTGATGACCCACGGGCTGCGGCTGGCGCGGGACATCGTCTCCCGGACCCCGATGGCCGACTGGGCCGGGGCGGAGCTCGCCCCCGGGCCCGGGACCACGGGCGACGACGAACTGTTCGCGTATGTGCGCGCCACCCACAACACCGTCTACCACCCGGCGGGAACGGTGCGCATGGGGGCCGAAGGCGATCCGCGGTCCCCGCTCGACGCGCGGCTGCGGGTCAAGGGCGTACGGGGTCTGCGGGTGGCCGACGCCTCGGTGATGCCGCTGCTCACGACGGTCAATCCGGGTATCACCACGATGATGATCGGCGAGAGGTGCGCCGACATGGTCAAGGCGGACGCGGCCGCGGGGGACGGCTGAGCGGAACCCGGCGGGCAGCGGAGCGCGTCTGCGGGGCAGGGTGGCGAGGCCCCCTCCCGGAGTCCTGGCAGGGCCCGGGTGCCGGGGCGTCCCCGCGTGGGGACGCCCCGGCACCCACGGGTTCAGCCGAGCGTCGCCAGCGCCCGGTTGAGGGTCTGCGACGGGCGCATGACCGCCGAGGCCCTGGTGGCGTCCGGCTGGTAGTAGCCGCCGATGTCGGCCGACGAGCCCTGTACGGCGATCAGCTCGTCGACGATCCTGCCCTCCTGCTCGGTCAGCGTCCCGGCGAGCCCGGCGAACGCCTGCGCCAGCTGGGCGTCGTCGGTCTGCCTGGCGAGTTCCTGCGCCCAGTACAGCGCCAGGTAGAAGTGGCTGCCGCGGTTGTCGATGCCGCCGAGGCGGCGGCTCGGGGACTTGTTCTCGTTGAGGAAGGTGCCGGTGGCCCGGTCCAGCGTCTCGGCCAGGATACGGGCGCGTGCGTTGCCCGTGGTGGCGGCGAGGTGCTCGAAGCTGACGGCGAGCGCCAGGAACTCGCCGAGGCTGTCCCAGCGGAGGTAGTTCTCCTTGAGGAGCTGCTGGACGTGCTTCGGCGCGGAGCCGCCGGCGCCGGTCTCGAACAGTCCGCCGCCGTTCATCAGCGGGACGACCGAGAGCATCTTGGCGCTGGTGCCCAGCTCCAGGATCGGGAACAGGTCGGTCAGGTAGTCGCGCAGCACGTTTCCGGTGACCGAGATGGTGTTCTCACCACGGCGGATGCGCTCCAGCGAGAAGCGGATCGCGTCCACCGGGGCCATGATCTCGATCCGCAGGCCCTCGGTGTCGTGCTCGGTCAGATACCGGCGGACCTTCTCGATCAGCCGGGCGTCGTGTGCGCGGCCCTCGTCGAGCCAGAAGACCGCCGGGTCGCCGGTGGCGCGGGCGCGGGTGACGGCGAGCTTCACCCAGTCCTTGATCGGCGCGTCCTTGGTCTGGCACATACGGAAGATGTCGCCGGCGCTGACCGTCTGCTCGATCACCGCGTTGCCGTCGGCGTCGACCACGCGGACGGTGCCGGTGGCGGGGATCTCGAACGTCTTGTCGTGGCTGCCGTACTCCTCGGCCTTCTGGGCCATCAGCCCGACGTTCGGGACGGAGCCCATGGTCGACGGGTCGAAGGCGCCGTTGGCGCGGCAGTCGTCGATGACGACCTGGTAGATGCCCGCGTAGCTGCTGTCCGGGATGACGGCGAGGGTGTCCGCCTCCTGGCCGTCCGGGCCCCACATATGGCCGGAGGTGCGGATCATCGCCGGCATGGAGGCATCGACGATGACGTCGCTCGGCACGTGCAGGTTCGTGATGCCGCGGTCGGAGTCGACCATCGCCAGGGCGGGGCCCTCGGCGAGCTCGGCCTCGAAGGAGGCCTTGACGGCGTCGCCCTGGGGAAGCGACTCCAGGCCCTTGAGGATGCCGCCGAGGCCGTCGTTGGGGGTCAGGCCGGCGGCGGCGAGGGCGTCGCCGTACTCGGCGAAGGTCTTCGGGAAGAAGGCCCGTACCACGTGGCCGAAGACGATCGGGTCGGAGACCTTCATCATCGTGGCCTTGAGGTGGACCGAGAACAGCACGCCCTCGGCCCTGGCACGGGCGACCTGCTCGCCGAGGAACTCGCGCAGGACGGCCACCCGCATCACGGACGCGTCCACGACCTCGCCGGCGAGCACCGGCACCGACTCGCGCAGCACGGTGGTGCTGCCGTCGTCACCGGCGAGCTCGATGCGGAGGGTGCCGTCCTCGGCGACGACGGTGGACTTCTCGGTCGAGCGGAAGTCGTCGCCGGTCATGTGCGCGACGTTGGTTTTGGACTCGGGGCTCCATGCGCCCATGCGGTGCGGGTGCGCCTTGGCGTAGTTCTTCACCGAGGCGGGGGCCCTGCGGTCGGAGTTGCCCTCGCGCAGCACCGGGTTGACGGCGCTGCCCTTGACCTTGTCGTAGCGGGCGCGGATGTCGCGCTCCTCGTCGGTCTTCGGGTCGTCCGGGTAGGCTGGCAGCGCGTAGCCCTGCTCCTGGAGTTCGGCGACCGCCGCCTTCAGCTGCGGGATCGACGCCGAGATGTTGGGCAGCTTGATGATGTTGGCGCCGGGGGTCTTGGCCAGTTCGCCGAGCTCGGCGAGGGCGTCGTCGATGCGCTGGCCCTCCTGAAGGTACTCGGGGAACTGGGAGATGATCCGTCCCGCCAGCGAGATGTCCCGGGTCTCCACGGCGACTCCGGCCGTCGAGGCGTACGCCTGGATCACCGGCAGGAACGAGTACGTCGCCAGGGCCGGGGCCTCGTCAGTGTGTGTGTAGATGATGGTCGAGTCACTCACCGGGTGCTCCGCTCTCCACGTCTGCAACATTGCTCGACATCAAGATATCTCGGTGCGACTCGGCACTCGACAGTGGCCTGCCCCACAGGCGGCGCGAAACCGCCTGCCCGCGCTCTCGCGCTCGGCGCCCCGCACCCCGGGGGCAGGGGGCAGGGTTTGCGCGTCCGAAGGAGGCGGGTCCCGGGGCAGGTGGACAGGTGGGCACCGAGGCCCCGCGCGGACACCGGCAGACACCGGCGGCACCAGCGCGGGGCCAGGCCGCACCCAGACCTGGAGCACGGCCCGCACTGGACCAGGACCGGAACCGGAACCAGAACCAGAACCAGAACCGGAACCAGGACCAGGACCAGGACCAGGACCGGAACCGGAACCGGAACCAGGGAAGTCAGACCTTCTGGAAGACCATCCGCAGTGCGGTGTAGCGCCGCTCGCGCAGGAACTTCAGCGCGGTGCGCTGCTCCCTGATGATGTCCGCGACCGCGTCCTCCCCGATGAGTTCCGCTCCTCTGCCCCGGTTGGCCTGCGCCCGCTCAAGCCAGGTCGCCACCGTCTTCACACCGTCGTCGGGATCACTGCGCACTTCCGGGATCCGGAACAGGCCGCGTGCCGCCTCGGTGAGCTCGCTCCGGGTCGGGAGAAAGACCTCGGGGAAGACCTTGCGGGAGGCGTGCATGCCCTCGCGGAGGTTGCCGAAGCCGTCCCGGACGTCCTGCAGGGCCGTGCGCACCCGCGCGCGCCCGTGTACGTCGCGGCCGGCGGGCCGGCGCGGCGGGAGCGCCAGGGACGTGAACCATCCGCCGCTGTTCCACGCATTGGCCTGGAGGGAGATGCGTCCACCGGGCCGCAGCCAGGTGTGGCAGCGCTCGAAGAACGTGCGGTAGCTGGCGACCCGCCTGCGCCTCAGCATGGTCGTGCCGGCGAAGTGCTCGATGGCCTCGATCGCGATGATGGCGTCGTACGGGGCGTCCGGCTCGTGGTCGAACCAGTTCTCCGCCAGGATCTCGCAGTTGGGCCAGCCCCGCTGGCGGATCCAGGCCGCCTGGCCCGGACTCATCGTGAGCCCGACGGCATGGCCCACTCCGTGGTTCTCCACCAGGCGCTGCATGAGGCTGCCCCACCCGCAGCCGACGTCGAGCACCCGGCCGGCGCCCGTCGCCCGCGCGGCCTCGGCGTGATGGTCCAGCTTGCGGATCTGCGCCGACTCGAGCGTGTCGCCGTCCTCCCACATGGCGTAGGAGTAGACGAGTTCGGGGCCGAGGGTCAGCCGGTAGAACTCACCCAGGAAGTCGTACTGATGAACGATCGCCTCGGACGATGTGCCCTTGTACGCGGATGTTCTTCGCGACCCGGTCAACGCGATCACCTGCCTGCCTGTCGATTCGGTGCGGGTTTCCGACGGCCGCGGGCGGGCCGGATCGGGAACGGCGGCAGCCGTTCGTGGGAGGTGTGCGTGCACCACGGCCGGGCGAGGCGGTTCTGACCGGAGTACGGGGCTCCACCCGGCCGCCGGCCCACAGGCGCCCCGGCCCGCGGTTCGCGGAACGCACCCTTCGATCACCCTAACCCTGCGCGCCCGGTCCGGCACGCTGGGCAAGCACCCGGGCGACGGGGCGAAGGCGGCGGGCTGCCCGGCGGCAGTCCGACCCGCGACCCGGCTCGCCGTCGCCCGGGGCGCCGGGATCCACGTCGCCACCTGCTCACCGGCGGCGCGGCGCCCGGCGGTGGAGCCGGATGCCGCGTCCGCCGGAGCGGACGCCCCTCCGTTCCGCGCGCCCCGGACCCGGCCCTCCTGTTCACCTTCCGCCGGAAGCCCGGCACCAAGGGCCCTGGAGGCCCTCCCGGACGGCCCCGGACACGGCCGCCGACCGCCGACCGCCGGACGCGGACAACAGGCACCGGCACGGGCACGGGCACGGGCACCAGCCGGACACCCGTACAGGCGACACCTGAGGTGTTTGCCGATTCGGCAAGGGGGATTGCCACTCTGCTCGGGCGAAGCGCAGAGTGGAGCCATGGACGGGACGAACGAGGCACACGCCATGGACGGGATGAACCAGACGCCCGGGAGGGACGCGATGGACGGGGCGGATCCGGTACACAGGACGGACACGACGCACAGGACGGGCGCGGCCCGCGGGACGGACGCGAGGGACCTCGCCGAGCTGGATGTCGTGGTGGTGGGAGGCGGCGCCGCCGGGCTGTCCGCCGCGCTGACGCTGGCCCGGGCCAGGAGGACCGTGCTGGTCATCGACTCCGGCGAGCCGCGCAACGCCCCCGCCGCAGGCGTCCACGGCCTGCTGGGCCGGGAGGGGATGCCGCCGGGAGAGCTGGTGCGGACGGGGCGCGAGGAGGTCAGCCGGTACGGCGGTGTGGTCGTAGCGGACACGGTGACCGGTACGCACCGGGACGGCGACCGTTTCGTCGTGGAGACCGCCGGCGGCCGCAGCCACCGGGCACGGCACCTGCTGGTGGCCTCCGGCCTGGTCGACGAGCTGCCCGCGGTTCCAGGACTGCGCGAACGCTGGGGCCGCGATGTACTGCACTGCCCGTACTGCCACGGCTGGGAGGTACGGGACGAGCCGATCGGGGTGCTCGCGAGCGGCCCCAAGGCGGTGCACCAGGCGCTGCTGTTTCGGCAGTGGACGCCCGATGTGACCCTCTTCCTGCACACGGCGGACGCCCCGGACGGGGAGCAGCGGGAGCAGCTCGCGGCACGAGGCGTCACCGTGGTCGACGGTGAGGTGGCCGGGCTGCTGATCGAGGACGACCGGCTGTGCGGCGTGCGGCTGGCGTCGGGACGGCGGGTGGCGCTGAGGGCCCTGGCCGTGGCACCCCGCTTCCTGGCACGCGGGGACGTGCTGGCCGGGCTCGGCGTGACACCCGTCGAGCACCCCATGGGCGTGGGCCGGTATGTGGAGGCCGACGCGCGGGGGGCGACGGAGGTGGAGGGGGTGTGGGTGGCCGGCAATGTCGGCGACCTCATGGCGAGCGTGGCCGCGGCTGCGGCGTCCGGCGCCCAGGCGGCCATGGCGATCAACGCCGAGCTGATGGCCGCCGACACCGCGGCGGCGGTGTCGGCGCGCCGCTCGGCGGCCCCTGCCCCCGGGGTCTTCGCGGCGCCCGCGGAGTGAGGGCGCCGGACCCGGCCTCCGTCAGCCGGTGCCCGCAGGACCGAGTCGGCGGTCGGCGAACGGGTGCTCGGGGAACGCCGTCACGGGCTCGATTCCCTGCTCGGCGGTGGTCGCGGCGGAGAGGGGTGGGACACCGGGCGTGCGGGGCGGAGCCGGGCACGCCGCAGTCGCTGCGGCCCGTCCGGTGTACGGGGCCGACTCCGCCACGGGACCGTGCCGCGCATTCGCACAGACCGGTGCATCGCCGGCGCGCTGCCACGAGCGCGCCCGGCGTGGGCACCCTCCCGGCTCCCGGCCGGAGGGGTCTGGTGTGACCCCGTACCAGCGCGGATGACAGCATGGGCCCCATGAGCAATGACGTTTTCTTCGACATCACCATCGACGACGAGCCCGCCGGGCGAATCGTCTTCACTCTGTTCGACGATGTGGTACCCGAGACCGCGCGGAACTTCCGCGAGCTCGCCACCGGTGAGCACGGCTTCGGATACGAGGGCTCCGGCTTCCACCGTGTCATCCCGGACTTCATGCTGCAGGGCGGTGACTTCACGGCCGGAAACGGCACGGGCGGCAAGAGCATCTACGGTGAGAAGTTCGCCGACGAGAACTTCCAGATCAAGCACACCAAGCCCGGCCAGCTGTCCATGGCCAACGCGGGCCCGAACACCAACGGCTCGCAGTTCTTCATCACGACCATCGTCACCGACTGGCTGGACAACAAGCACGTCGTGTTCGGCGAGGTCGTCGAGGGCATGGACATCGTGAAGCGGATCGAGTCGCTGGGCTCGCGCAGCGGCGCCACCCGGGCGAGGATCAGCATCGCCAAGTCGGGCGTCGTCGGAGGCTGACTCCGGCGGGCTGCCGCCCCGGCCCCGGCACGGGTCCCCGACCCACCGGGGCGGGGCGCGGCCCTCCCCTCCGAACGCCGTGCCTGCGCGTGGGCCGCCACCGCGCTGGCCGGTGGCCATGTGCTGTACGAGGGTCGCAAGCACCGGCGACAGCACCTGACGCCACGTCAGGTCGACAGCGGGTGAGACCGCCGGCCGCCCGCGAGCGGCGACGACCGATCGGCGCCTCGGCCGAACCGGCAAGATCCGCACGGGTCGGGGGCCGATGAGGTCCGGTGCGGGACCGGGACACGGCCCGGGCTGCTCAACCCGGAGTCTCACGACGAGACACGACGAGACGCGACGAGACGCAGGGTGAAGCGGGGTGACACGGGGTGACGCGCCACGGCGGGCCCCGGACGAGCGGAGTAGCGTGGAGGTTCCAGTCTCGCGTGTCCAGACGCGTGCGGCATGGAGATGGGCGGCTGCCGTGTCTACGTCAAGTCATGCGCTGTTCGGCGCTCCGTGCTGGGTGAGCCTGATGGCTCGCGATCTCCCGGCGGCGGAGCGGTTCTACTCCGAGGTGCTCGGGTGGGCCTTCCGCCCCACCCGGCTCGGTGACGAGTTCTCCGTCGGCTTCCTCGACGGCACTCCGGTCGCCGGTGTCGGAGCCGTCGCGGACAGCCTCTCGGTCGCGGTGGCGTGGACACCGTACTTCGCGGTCGACGACGCGGACACGACCGCTGCCCGGATACGGGAGCGCAGCGCGACGGTGGCAGTGGGCCCGCTCAGCTTCGGCACCGGCCGGGCGGCGCTGGCCGCGGACCGCGACGGCGCCGTGTTCGGCATCTGGCAGGGCAAGGCCATCCCCGACTGGAGCATGGGCACCGACAAGGCCCCGGCCTGGCTGGAGTTGCGCACCCGCGACGCCCTCGAGGCGGCGATCTTCTACGCCGAGGTGCTGGACTGGGCCTGCGCACAACCCGGTTGCTGCCAGGTGGCCTACGAGGGCGGCCATGTCGTCCTACGGCACCAAGGCGACATGGTCGCCCGGATCACCGGCGGCGCGGTCGAAGAAGCCCCCGACCCGCACATCCGCCCCCGCTGGCACGTGTACTTCTATGTACCGGACGTGGACTCCGCCGTACGGACGGCCGTCGGGCTCGGCGGTCGGATCAGCGCACCGACCGGCCCTTCCGGCGCGGACGACTGGGTGACCCTCCGCGATCCCGACGGCGGCCTGTTCACCGTCACGTCAAGCGACCCGCTGCCGGGGTCCCCGCGCTGAACCGCCGGCCCGCCGAGGGGCACGGGGCGCTGCGGCACGGCCCGGCCGGTCCCCGTCCCGAGGGGGACCGGCCGGGCCCGAGGCGTATCGGGGACCGGGAAAGGATCCGCGTCAGCCGCGCCCGGCCGCCCCACGCTGCGGACGGCGACGGGTACGCAGCAGCAGCGCACCCGCCGCGAGCAGCACGGCCCCGGCCGCGGACGGCCACAGCTGCGCACCGGTCTCGGCGAGTCCGCCACCCTGGCTCCCCGCGCTCTGGCCGCCGGCCAGAGGGCTGCCGCCGCCGTTGGGCTCGGCGGCGTTGGGCTCGGCGGCGTTGGGCTCGGCGGCGTTGGGCTCGGCGGCGTTCTCCGCCGCGGCCTCGGTGGGCTCGGCGGCGGTCTCGCCGTCGCCCGCATCCGTCTGCGCGGAGTCGTTCCTCCCGGCGGACGAATCCGAACCCGAATCCGAACCCGAGCCCGAGGACGAACCGGCAGCGGAATTGGCCAGGACCTCGGGATTCTTCACCTCGCCGCCGCCCTCAGGCGCGGTCCGGTCCACGGGGCCGCCGTCGGCGCTGTCGTCGGCGCCGCTGTCTCCCGAGCCGTTCTCAGCGGAACCGGAATCCTTCTGGACTCCACCGTCCTGCCCGGAACCCTCCTGCCCGGCACCGTCCTGCCCGGCATCGGGCTCGCCGTCCCCGCCGGGGGCACCCGGTGCGTCCTGGCCGCCCGCCGCGCCGTCGCTGGGCGGAGCCTGGTCGCCCGGATCCGCCCCGTTGTCCCCGTCACCGCTGTTGCCGTCACCGCTGTTGCCGTCAGCGCCGTTTCCGTCACCGCCGCCGTCCGCAGGAGGTGCGCCGGTGTCCTCGGGGCCGCACTGGCGGTTCCCGTTGATGCAGCTCACGAGCTCCTCCATCAGGTTGTCGTCGAAGACGTTGATGAAGTCGCCGTGGTCGGTGATGGGCTTGTGCAGCTGCTCCGGGAAGGAGTCGACCGCGTAGACGCTGGGGTCGGCCCCGTCGAAGACCGGCGGCGGCACGTCGTACACGATGCGCTGCACGAGCTTGGGTATGGCGCGGAAGCCGCTGGGGCAGGCGCCGTTGGCCTGGGCGAAGGCGACATGGGTGCGGTGGTTGGCGCTGTCGGTGTTCTGCCCGTCCCAGCAGCTCTGGAACGTGAACGTCCGCACCACCTGGCTGCCCTGGGGGCAGATCGGGTACTTGTCCTTCAGCTGGCGGTTCTCGAAGCCGGTGCAGCTCCAGGAGGCGTTCGCGTTGGCGTCGCCGTTGACGAACGCCTTGGCGTCGCCGGTGATGATCCGCAGGAACCGCGGCATCGCGGTCACCTTGGACCGCGGGTTGCCCACGAAGTCCATGGTGACCTCCGAGGGCGTCTGGATCTCGCCGACGTTCTGGTCCCTGCCGCCGCCGTCGGCGTCGGCGTCGGCCTCCTGCTGTCCGTTCTGCAGCCGCAGCACCGGCCAGAAGTACGACGACTTGTCGCCCTGGTCCACACACGTCGTCTCGCCTGCCGCGAGGTCGTCGTCGCTGGCGAAGGCGTCGTTGGCCTGGTTGCCGATGTAGTCGTGCATATGGTGCGCGCCGTTGGCGACACCCGGCGCGACGATCACGTTGTCCGGGTTGAAGTTGCCGTTCTCGTTCACCCCGCAACTCGTCGTGAAGACACCGCGGGAGACACCGCGCCGGTTGCCCCGCGGGTCACCGGCGTTCGGCCGGACGGACGTGATGTCGACGAAGTCCGACTGCTCCGGACCGTTCCCCGCCTGACCGCCACTGCCACCATCCTGACCGGCGTCGTCCTGACCACCGCCCTGGCCCTGATCCTGTCCCTGGCCGTTGCCGTCCTGACCCTGGCCGCCGTCGTCGGCCTCGTCCTGCTTCAACTCGCACGCGGCCAGGTCCTCGAGGCCCTTGGGCCGATCGCCCGCACGGCCGATCGCCGTGGCGATGCGGTCGAGGCTGGCCGTCCGCTTGTCTTCCAGCGGACCGAGGAGGGCGTTCTGGGCGAACCCGGGGTCCTGCGCGACCTGCTCCCGCTGCTCGGCGAAGCGCTGGTACGCCTCCGTGATCTGGCTGTCCATCGCGGCCAGTTCCCTGTCGACCTCGCGCCGCGCCGCGTCCGGGACCTCCGAGAGCCCGTTCACCGCCTCGGGGCACTTGATGGTGGAGGCCGAGGCGCCGGCTCCCAGGGTCCGGTCCTGCGACTTCCCCCATCCCTCGCCGGCCGAGGCATAGGTGTTGACGGCGATCAGCCCGCCACCGCCCAGCATGAGCGCGATCGAGGCCGCCACTGCTCTCCTGCCGCCCGTCGAGCGCCTGCGTACACTTCTTCTCAATGGAACTCCTGTGCGTCTCTGCCGGTTCGCGCGTGGACGCGAACGGCTGTGGGGATCCGCTGAGTTCCATACGGACATCGGTCGGCGGGCGTTCAGATCGGGCGGCAGCTCTTCGCCCCGCCGCGGCGGGACAGCCCATGGGCACGCTTCGCCCGCGCCTGTCCCGGGGGCCGCCCGGCCCGAGCACACAAGGCACGCCCCTGGACCGCGGCAGCAGGCCCCTCAGGTGCCGGTGCCGCCTGCGCGTACGACGGCGACGGGGCAGTGTGCGTGATGGAGCATGGCCTGGCTCACCGATCCCAGCAGCAAACCCGTGAAACCTCCGCGCCCGCGGGCGCCGACGACCAGGACCCGCGCCCATGCGCTCGCCTCGATCAGCAGCTTCCGGGTGTCGCCGCGCACCGGCCGGTGCTCCACCGGGACGCCCGGGTACCGCTCCCGCCTGCCTGCCAACGCCGCGGCCAGCAGAAACTCCTCAGGCTCCGCGGCGCCTGGTGAATTCGCGCCGGGCATGGAGGGGTCCCGGGGCGCAGGCGACGGCGACGACCTCCAGGATGTCCACGCGTGCAGGGCGAGAACTCCTGATCCGCGCAGTGCGGCCTCCGCGAAAGCGAAGTCGACCGCCGCCTCGCTCGCGGGAGAACCGTCGACGCCCACCAGCACGGGACCGGCGGCCCTGGATGCCTCCCGTACCACAAGCACCGGGCATCGTCCGTGCGCGGCCAGATGCACGGCCGTCGACCCCACGAGGAGGCCGACGAAGCCGCCCGTTCCCCGGGAACCCACCACGACGAGTTCCGCTCCCTGGGACTCCGCCTCGAGCACCGTGCGCGGCTCGCCCGGGACCACCACGGAGGCGACCTCCACCTCGGGTGCCGCTGCCGCGGCACGCCGGACCGCTTCGGCCGCGAGGCGGTCGGCCATGTTCCGCAGCCCGCCCTCGGGCGGCCCGTACGACGGCGGGCCGAGCGGCACCTTCATCCTGGCCCAGATGAACGCGTGCACCAACCGGAGAGAGGCACCGCGCCACCGGGCCTCCCTGGCCGCCTCCTCCACCGCGACCAGTGCGGACTCCGATCCGTCCACTCCCACCACCACCAGGCCGCCCATGACGCCACCTCTCGCACCGGGGGTCCGTGCTCACTACCAGGCTCACCCCGTTCGCACCCGGCCGCCAGACCACGGAGGTCCCCGGCCCCGCGGCCGGTGCCGGGGTGGTGCCGCTGCACAGGCGCGGTCACACCTCCGGTTCCGGCCGCCCAGTGCGGCCGGAACCCGGCTCGGTGCCGCACCAGGCGCCGTACGCCCCGGCACGGCCGGCGGGTGGATCGCCGCGCCGCCGAACCGGCCGAGCAGGCCCACTACGCGGAGCCGGTCGTCGGGGGCGGAGTGAACCGCGCTGCACGGAGGGAGTACTGTGCGCTGCCGTCAGACCATGTGTCAGGACAACCATGGAGGATTGATGAATGCACCCACCCGTGCGTGGAAGCGCTCGGGCGCTCTTATAGCGGGCGCTGCCCTCGGACTTGCCGGAGTGGGCGTGAGCGCGGTTCCGGCGTCGGCCCACACGCCCGTCTGGACGGTGACCTGTTCCGAGGTCACCGTCGAACTCAAGGCGTACAGTCCCAGCGTCACCAACACGGTGACGATCACCGCCGACGGCAAGGACCTGCTGCCCACGCAGGAGTTCGGGCGCGAGTTCAGCGAGACCCTGCAGCTGCCCGAGCACAACTCCGAGGTCCGGGTACGTCTCGTCGTGAAGGCAGGCGACGGGGACCGCTTCTCGCGTGACGAGACCAAGACCGCGCCCGTCTGCGAGACCCCGGAGCCCTCCGAGCCGCCCCAGGAACCGGAGCCCTCGGAGCCCCCGAACTCCGAACCGCCGAACTCCGAACCGCCGAGCACGGAACCTCCCGGCTCCGAACCGAGCACCGAGCCTCCCGGCTCCGCGGCTCCGCCCGCACCGGAACCGAGCACGCCGCCCCTGGCGGAGACCGGCGGCTCCAGCGCCACACCGGTGGTCGCGGGCGCCGCTGCGGCTGCGGTCGCGGCGGGTGCCGGCATCCTCGTGGTGACGCGCAGGCGCCGCGCCGGCCGCGGCTGACCGAGCACCGCCATGACCGTGCCCCGGGGTCCGGAAGGCCCCGGGGCACGGTCATGGCCTCACCACGCCGGAACCCCGGTGCCGTGGCGCCATCCGCCCCTCAGGAGCGCTCTTCGGCCTCGGCGTCCTTCCCGGCCCGCTTCTCCTTGAGGCGCACGGTCTCCTTGCGCACCTCTGCCTGGGTCGCGCGCTCCCGCCGGAGCCACTCGGGCCCCTCCTGCTTCAGCGCCTCGATCTGCTCCGTCGTCAGGGCCTCGGTGACCCCGCCCCTGGCCAGGCCCGAGATGGAGACGCCCAGCTTCGCCGCGACGACGGGCCGGGGGTGCGGGCCGTTGCGCCGCAGCTCGCGGAGCCACCCCGGCGGGTCGGCCTGGAGCGCGTTGAGTTCGGCGCGCGAGACGGTTCCTTCCCGGAACTCCGCGGGTGTGGCCTCGAGGTACACACCCAGCTTCTTCGCCGCCGTGGCGGGCTTCATGGTCTGGGTGCCGTGGTGCGACGTCATGGCTCCAGGATATCGAGCGTGTGCACCAGCCCGGACCACGCCGGATACCCTGGAGCGGTGACCGCCCCGGAAGCTCCCCCCTCGTTCAGGCTCGCCTACGTCCCCGGCGTGACCCCCGGCAAATGGGCGCGGATCTGGCAGGAGCGGCTGCCCGGCACCCCTCTGGATCTCGTCGCGGTACCGGCTGCCGAGGCACAGCGGCTGCTGCGTGACGGGAAAGCCGACGCGGGGGTGGTGCGGCTGCCCGTCGACCGCGCCTTCTTCAGCGCCATCCCGCTGTATACGGAGACGACGGTCGTCGTCGTGCCGAAGGACCACGCGGTCGCCGCCGTCGACGAGGTCTCCCTGGACGACCTGGCCGAGGACGTCGTGCTCCACCCGCTGGACGACACTCTCCAGTGGGAGGGTCCGCCGGGCCTTCCCGCGGTCGAACGGCCGGCGACGACAGGGGACGCGATCGAGCTCGTGGCCGCGGGGGTGGGTGTGCTGGTGGTGCCGCAGTCCCTCGCCCGTCTGCACCACCGCAGGGACCTCACCTACCGGACGGTGACGGACGCCCCTCGGTCGGGCGTCGCCCTGTCCTGGCCCGAGGACCGGACCACCGATCTGGTGGACGACTTCATCGGCATCGTCCGCGGGAGGACCGTCAACAGCACGCGGGGCCGGCGCCCCTCCCCCGCCGACCGGCCGGAGGGCACCGCGAAGGACCAGCCGAAGGACGGGGCCCGGCGCTCCGGCCGCCCGGCGGGCGGCGCGTCCGCGGCGGGCGGCCGGCGCGGTGCAGCCACCGGGCGTGGCGGTACTCAGGCCGGGCGCCGGGGAACCAGACCCGGCAGGCCGCGCCGCCGTTCCTGACCGCCGGAGCGGACTCCGGCGGTCGGAGCCGCCTTACCAGCGGTACCAGCGTCCTCGACCGCCCCCGGGCCCGGCCGGCCTGACGACGAAACCGAGCAGCCATACGACGAGAACGATCGCGGCGATCCACCAGAGCGCTTCGAGAGCGAATCCGGCGCCGAAGAGCAGCACGGCGAGTAGGAGAACCAGAAGCAACGGGACCATGTCTATCAACCTCCGACGCCACGGTTGCCCCGGCTCCGCGCATTCACACCCGGGGAGCGGACGACCGCTCGCTTGCCTCCTCCCCCGGGTACCGGGGGTTTGACGCGGCGGGCTCCGGTTACTCGACGCGGTGCACCTGTTGTCGAGCAACCGGGAAGTGAGAGTCATGGCCGCGGACGAGAAGGCACAGGCCCGCATCGAGCAGGCCAAGGGCAAGGTGAAGGAGATCGTCGGACGCGCCGTCGGCAACGAGCGGCTGACCGCCGAGGGCCGGGCCGGGCAATCGAAGGGCGACATCCGCGACGCGAAGGAGAAGACCAAGGACGCCTTTCACCGCTGAGCGGTACGGTGCGCCCTGACGCCCGGTGCCCGGTGTCCGTACGCGGACACCGGGCCCGCGCCTTTTCCTGCGCCGCCGGGCGGCGGACCGCCCGCGGCAGGCCCGCTCGCACCCGATCGACCCCGTGCTCCACCCGCGGGCGAGCCGTGCCGGGTGGGATGGCCGGCCCCGGTGACCAGAGCGGTGCGGCCGCCGAGGTCAGGGGTGCCGGGCGGATTCAGAGCGGATACGGCGGAGGGGACGGGACGGGGGCGGGACCCGGGTCGATGGCCACGGTCCGCACCCTGGGAAGGGAGGAGACGCCTGCCGGTGTGGTCGGCGGCCACAGGTCATCCGCCGGCCGTGGTGTCGAACCACGTCGGGCCGTCCGTGAGCGCGTGCCTGATCCGGAAGAGCGCGAACTCCTGGAGTTCCGGCAGCGCGTCGAGGTGGAACCACCCCACCTCCAGGGACTCCTCGTCGTGGACGCGCGCCTCGCCGCCCACCGCCCGGCAGCGCAGCGAGACGTCCATGAACTGACAGCGGTCCCCGTTGGGGTAGACGACCGGCCGCGTGAGCGTCTGGACGAGCACGATGCGCTCGGCGACACAGCGTACGGCGGTCTCCTCGTACACCTCGCGTACCGCCGCGGCCGCGGGCTGCTCCCCCGGGTCGGGGATGCCGCCGATGATCGACCAGCCGCCGGTGTCGGCGCGTCGCCCCAGGAGCACCCGGCCGTTGCCGTCGAAGACCACCGCGCTCACCCCCGGCAGGAAGAGCAGCCGGTGGCCGGCGGTGCTGCGGATCTCGCGGATGAAGTCGGGGATGGCCATGGCCCGACCCTAACGGGCCGCGGCCGCCCGCTTCTCCGCACGGGTGCGGCCCGCCCATCCCAGGGCGCCGAGCGCCAGTGCGGCGAGCACACCCTCGGGCACGGCGCCCATCCGGGTCGCGGGCGTCAGGGAGGAGCGCAGCGGCACCTCGGCGACCAGGGCGTCCGGGGTGAACATCCGGGTCTGCTGCGCGATCGTCCCGTCGGGCCGGATGATGGCGCTGACACCGCTGGTGACCGGCACCACGACGGCCCTGCTGTGCTCGACCGCCCGCACCCGGGACATCGCCAGCTGCTGGTAGGTCATCTCGCTGCGGCCGAAGGTGGCGTTGTTGCTGGGTACCGTGATGAGCTGACCACCGTGGGTGACGGTGTCCCGCACGGCCCAGTCGAAGGCCGCCTCGTAGCAGGTGGCGAGGCCCACCCTGGTGCCGGCCAGGTCGAAGACGCCCACCCGGTCGCCGGGGCCGAAGTCGCGGCTGACCCGGTCCACGTCGGAGCTGAACAGGCGGACGAACGGCCGCATCGGGATGTACTCGCCGAACGGCTGCACATGCCGCTTGTCATAGGTGGCCACCGGCCCCTTCCCGGGCTCCCAGGCGATCAGGGTGTTGCGCAGCGGCCCGGTCTCCGGGGTGAGGACCGCCCCGACCACGATCGGCACGCCGACGGCCCTGACGGCCCGGTCGATCGCGAGCCGTGCATCGCTGTTGCGGTAGGGGTCGAGGTCCGAGGAGTTCTCCGGCCAGAGCACGAAGTCCGGCTTGGCCGCCTTGCCCGCGGCGACGTCCTCGGCGAGCTGCTCGGTGCGGGCGGCGTGGTTGTCGAGGACGGCCCGGCGCTGGGCGTTGAAGTCGAGACCGAGCCTCGGCACATTGCCCTGGATCGCCGCGACGGTCGCGGTGCCGTCCTCGGCGGAGTCGTCGACGAGGGGCAGCGCGGCGAGAGCTGCGGTGACCGGGAGCAGGACGGCGGTGGCGGCGGCGGCGACCGGTCCGCGCGGAAGCCGGCCGGTGCTCCGGTACTCACGGATGCGGCGGGCCGTCTCGTACAGCCCGAAGCCGCACAGCGCGACCGCGAAGCCCAGCACGGGGGTGCCGCCCACTGCGGCGAGCGGCAGGAAGGCGCCCTCCGCCTGCCCGAAAGCGATCTTGCCCCAGGGGAACCCGCCGAACGGGACCCGCGCCCGCAGCCCCTCGCCGAGGATCCATACGGCGGCCGCCCACACCGGCCACAGCGGCAGCCGGGACACCAGGGCGATCCCGACACCGGACACCGCGACGAAGAGCGCCTCGACGGCGGCCAGGGCCAGCCAGGGGACGGGGCCGACCTCCTCCCCCGTCCAGACCAGCAGCGGCAGCAGGAAGCCGAGCCCGGCGAGGTGGCCGAGCCCGAACGCGGCCCGCGCGCGCCGCCCGTGAAGGCTCCAGCCGAGCAGGGCGAAGGCGGGGAGCGCCAGCCACCACAGCGGGCGCGGCGGGAAGCTCAGGAACAGCGCGGTCCCGGACAGCACCGCCGCGGCGGGCCTGGTGAGCCGCCGCAGCAGCCGGCGGGCCCGGTCGGGCGAGGCGGGCAGTGGCGGCCGGGTGCCGGCGGGAGTGATGGTGGCGCTCACGTGCCGGAGTCTACGGCGGCGCGAGCCGCTCCCGTCGGCCCGGCCCCGGCGGCCCCGGGCGGCCGGTACCGGCGGCCGGTGTGCACCGGGCACGCGGCCGCGCGGCGGGGGCTCGTCCCGGCCGGAGCGTGCCTCGACCGGGACCGGTCCCGCCCGCAATCGGCGCGCGGCGGGGGACGTACCCGGCGAGCGGATGCGTACCGGTGAACGGGGCCGGTACAGGCGATCGCCCGGGGCCGCACACGGCGGGAGCCCGTACGGCCGGCCCCCACGGCCGGGAGCCCGTCCCCGCTCGGGGCGGGCCGCGCCGCGAGAGACGTGCCGCGCCGCGAGAGACGTGCCGCGCCGCGAGGGACGTGCCAGGGGGGTCGCTGCGCACCGGAGGGACCGGGCTGCCGGGGTCAGAGCGCCCGCGCGGGACCGGTGGCGGCTCCCGGCCGCAGGTGGTCGCGGATCACCCGGACCGCCGTCTCGGCGTCGTCCACCGTGACGGTGTAGGTGCGGCCGTCGCCGAGGGTGAGCGCGATGCCCTCGCCCCGGCGGACGATGACGGCGGTGCCCTGCTCCGGGCGCCAGCGGCAGCCCCAGCCTCCCCAGTGGCGGGGGGTGACCCGGGGAACGAACTCGGCGCCCGCCACCTGGTCGAGCAGGATCCTGCGGCGGGGCACGCCCAGGTGGCCGCAGCGCACCTCCATGGCGTCCCTGTCGATGCGTACCGCCACATGGACGAAGGCGAGGGTCCCGAAGAGCATCAGCAGCCCGGCGGCGACGCAGCCCACGACCGCCATCAGCAGCGGCACGGTGCCGGACGTCCACGGCTCGTCGACGGCGAGTTCGATTCCGAGGGCCATGCAAAACCCTCCGGCGGCGGCCAGCACCCACTGGAGGCGGTTGGTGGCGCGGCCGGTCCAGAGGGCGGGCGGTGGTTGTCCGGCCTGACCCTTGCCACGGGGGTGGTCCGTCATGCCCCGCACAGTACCCACCTCAGGGCGCGGGAGCATCGCCCGGTACGGAGTCCCGGATCCGGCGGTTCCGTTCCTCTGCGCGCTGCCGCCCGGATCGTCCGGGGGGCGTCGCCCGGATCGCCACGGGCCGGCCCGGTCCGCCGCCGGCTGCCGCTCAGGGGGCGGGCGTGACCGGTTTCGCCGCTTCGAGCAGCCTGCCCTCCGCATACGCCCGGGCCTCCGCGGGAAGCCCCGACTCACGTCCGCCGAGCAGTACCGTGAGCCCGCCGTCCGCGGCGGCCGAGGGCGCCGGGCGTGCACCCGCGCGCCGCAGCGCCTGGGCCGCGACGGCGACGGCGGAGCCGTGCAGCACCACCGGCGGGAGCCCTTCCGGGCGGCGCTGCGCCACTGCCGAGCGGATCCGCCCGGCGACGAGTTCGTAGTGGGTGCAGCCGAGCACCACGGCACGTACGTCCGAAGGGGTGAGCGCGGCGGCGGCGGCCACGGCGCGGGCCACTCCCGCCTCGTCCGCCCACTGGACGGCGTCGGCGAGACCGGGGCAGGGCACCTCGGTGACCCGGGCTCCGTCGGCGAACTCCGCCATGAGCCGGCGCTGGTAGGGGCTGCCGGTGGTGGCCGGGGTGGCCCAGATGGCGACGCGCCCGCCCCCGGCGGCCGCGGGCTTGATCGCGGGTACCGTTCCGACGACCGGCAGGCCGGGCTCCAGGGCGGCGCGCAGGGCGGGGAGGGCGTGCACGGAAGCGGTGTTGCAGGCGACGATCAGGGCGTCGGGGCGGTGTGCGGCCGCGGCCGCGGCGACGGTGAGAGCGCGGTCGGCGACGTCCTCCGGGGTGCGCGGGCCCCACGGCATGCCGTCGGGGTCGGAGGAGAGGACGAGATGCGCGTCGGGCCGCAGCCGGCGCACCGCGACGGCCGCCGCGAGGAGGCCGATTCCGGAGTCCATGAGCGCGATCTTCACCCGGTCACCCTAGCCGACCGCCCTTGCGGTCCCCGCGATGTGGTGCAGACTGCGGCGGATGAGCCCCCTTGCCTGGATCGCCCTGACCTCTCTGGCCGCGTGGCTGTGGCTGCTGCTCGGGCAGGGCTTCTTCTGGCGCACGGACCAGCGGCTGCCCCGGTGGACCGCACCGGCGCACTGGCCGTCGGTGGTGATCGTCGTGCCGGCCAGGGACGAGGCCGGCGTGCTGCCGGAGAGTCTGCCCTCGCTGCTGCGGCAGAGCTATCCCGGCAGGGCGGCGGTGGTGCTCGTCGACGACGGCAGTACGGACGGCACGGGCGAACTGGCCCGCAAACTGGGCGAGCAGGGCGAGGGGCTGCCGCTGACCGTGACCTCGCCCGGCGACCCGGAGCCGGGGTGGACGGGCAAGCTGTGGGCGCTGCGGCACGGCATCGAGCTGGCCCGCGCCTCCGGGCCCGACTATCTGCTGCTCACCGACGCCGACATCGCACACGAGCCGGACAGCCTGCGCGAACTCGTCGCGGCCGCGACGGCCAACGGCCTCGCTCTGGTGTCGCAGATGGCGCGGCTTCGGGTGGCGACGGGCTGGGAGCGCCTGGTCGTACCCGCGTTCGTGTACTTCTTCGCCCAGCTCTACCCGTTCCGCTGGGTCAACCGGGAGCCCGCACGGGCCACAGCGGCCGCGGGCGGTTGTGTGCTGCTGCGCACGGAGGTGGCCGAACGGGCCGGGATCCCGGAGTCGGTGCGGCATGCCGTGATCGACGACGTCGCGGTGGCGCGGGCGGTGCGCCGGGCCGGCGGACGGGTCTGGTTGGGGCTCGCCGAGCGGGTGGAGAGCGTCCGCCCCTACCCGCGCCTGGCGGATCTGTGGCGGATGGTGTCCCGGAGCGCCTACACCCAGCTGCGGTACAGTCCGCTGCTCCTGGCGGGGACGGTCTTCGGCCTCGCGGTGGCCTATCTGGTGCCGCCCGTCGCGGTGTGCGCCGCGGTGGTGCCGGGAGTTCCGGGGGGCCCGGGGTCCGCGGTGGCCGGCTGGGCGGGACTGCTGGCCTGGGCGGTGATGGCGGGGACGTACGTCCCGGTGCTCCGCTACTACCGGCAGACGCTGTGGCTCGCCCCGCTGCTGCCGTTCACCGCCCTGCTCTATCTGCTGATGACGGTGGACTCGGCGGTGCGGCACCGCAGGGGGCGGGGCGCGGCCTGGAAGGGGCGTACGTATTCCCGTCCGGAGGCCGCACCCGACCGTTGACGCCCGGTGCGGCTCACTTCCTGCCGGGTGTCCAGTTCATGCCCCATCCGTAGGCGTGGTCGACGGTGCGCTGGGGGCTGACTCCGCGTTCCGGCACCAGGTAGCGGGCCTCCCGCCGGACCACGAGATCGCCGCCCTGGTTGGTGATCAGCGCGAGGGCGCAGACGGTGGCGGGCACGGTGCACTCGTCCAGGGAGAACTCGACGGGGGCGCCGTGCTGCGGCTGGAGGGTGACCGAGGCGCGCAGATCGGCGAAACTGCGGGCGCCCTCGTAGATGGTGACGAAGACGACCACGCGGCGGAGCTTGTCCCGGTGGTCCAGGTTGACGGTGAGGTTCTCTCCGGCGGCCACCGCGCCGGTGCGGTCGTCGCCGTCGAGGTGGATGTACGGAGGCTGGTGGAGTGCGCCGAACGCGTTGCCCAGAGCCTGGACGACTCCCTTGCGGCCGTCTGCCAGTTCGAAGAGTGCGCAGAGGTCGAGATCGAGATCGGAGTGCATCGCCATGGCCCGGCCGAGCTTGGCCCCCCATCCCCTGGACTGCTTGCGCACCTCCCAGTTGAGGTTGACCCGCAGGGCGCCGGATGTGCCGCCCTGCTTGGCGAGCGAGACGGTCGGCACCTCCTTCGTCAGGGTGACCTTGGTGAGGCGTACCGGTCCGGTGGCAGGCACCGGCCCGGGGACGGCCGGCCCGGGCGCGGAGGTGTGCGCCGGTGCCGGCGACGCAGCGGGTGCGGGAGCGGGAGACGCCGGTGCCGAGGGAGGGGCTGCCTGCCGGGGTTCGTCGACCGTGATGCCGAAGTCGGTCGCGAGGCCCTCCAGCCCGCTGTCGTACCCCTGCCCCACCGCCCGGAACTTCCAGGCGCCGTCGCGTCGGTAGAGTTCACCGAGGACGAACGCCGTCTCGACCGTCGCGTCCCGGCTCTCGTAGCACGCGATCTCGGTGCCGGCCGCGGCATCCAGGACCCGTACGTACAGTCCCGGGACCTGACCGAAGCTGCCTCCGTCGGCGGAGGCGGCGAGCACGATGCGTCCGACGGCCGGCTCGACGCGCCCCAGGTCGACCGTGATCCGGTCGGTCGCGGCACCGTCCGCGGCGTGCTTGCCCTCGTGGCGAACCGCGCCCGAGGCGTGCGCCGGCTGGTTGTAGAAGACGAAGTCGCCGTCGGAGCGGACCCTCCCTGATCCCGAGGCGAGCAGGAGCGCCGACGCGTCGACGTCCGGGACCCCGGCGCCCGGGCTCCACCCCAACTCGACCCGAACGCTCGGTGCGGGTACCGGAACATTGGCCCCCTTGAGCATGGGCATCCTCGCCCCCATCTGCCTCGCCCCCATCGTGCTCGTCTTGCTCGTCTTGCTCGTGCCCGGAGAAGTCCGGGCCCGGAGAAGTCCGTGCGGACAAGGTAGCCGCGGCATCGCCGGAACGCCCCGCAGAACCCGCGGGAAACCCCTTCCCAGCTCGCTCTTTACACGATCTGAACATCGAGGCGCGACCGATTTCCCCACGTTCGCTCGGATTGGGGATTCCGGGTCACCAGGCAGTACGTCAAACAACCCTCTTATCGGGCTCCCCAACCAGCACATCCTCCGCTTAACTTAGGTCCCATGACCTCCCCCCGCTCCACCTACGGCGGCGGTTACCAGTCCGCGCCGTCCTTTCCCGACACCCCGATCTACGACTCCCTGGTCGCCGAGCGGGGCACGCCTCAGATCGCGCCGATCCGAGTGCCCTCCGCGTACGACACCGGCAGCAGCCAGCCGCCGGCACTGCCCGCGGCCCTGCCCGCCCTCCCGGCGGCCCCCGCCCAGCCCGGCCCGGCCTACGGCTACCCCCAGCCCGCGTCGCCACCGGTACCGCTGCAGCAGGCGGCCGCCCCGTACATCCCCCAGCAGTCCGCCGGCCCGCGCGGCTACCCGGGCGGCCAGCAACAGCACACGCCCCGCCCGATGGCAGGCGGGTACGAGGCGATGCGGCCGGCCGCATCGCCGCGGCCGATGCCCGCGCCCCCGCCGTACGACGACCCGTACCACCGGCCCTACCAGGGCGGTGGCTACTGAGACCGGCCTGACCGCCGCGACCGGCGGAAGACGCGGGGCACCTGGCAGGATGCCCGTATGGCGACTCCCGTGCTGCGCTCCCTCCACGTTCACCCGGTCAAGTCCCTCCGCGGATACGCCCCGGCCGAAGCCGCCGTGGAACCGTGGGGGCTCGCGGGCGACCGCCGGTGGATGCTGGTGGACACAGCGGGCCGGGCCGTCACCCAACGCCAGCAGCCGCGGCTGGCGTTGGCCGCAGCGGAACCGCTCGCGGACGGCGCCGTCCGGCTGACCGCACCCGGCAGGACGCCGCTGACCGCGGTGGTGCCCGAGCCGTCCGGCACCACCGTCGTGGAGCTCTTCGGGGAGAAGGCGGAGGCGGTGCCCGCGGGCGCCGCCTGCGACCGGTGGTTCAGCGCGTATCTGGACGCACCGGTCCGGCTGGTGCACCTCGACGACCCGGCGTACCGCCGCCCCGTCGACCCGGACTACGCGCTACCGGGCGAGACCGTGTCGTTCGCCGACGGCTTCCCGCTGCTGCTCGCGTCGGCCGCCTCGCTCGACGCGCTCAACTCGCTGATCGCCCAGGGCGGCCACGCGGACGAGGGCCCGCTGCCGATGGACCGCTTCCGTCCCAACCTGGTCCTGGACGGCACCGCGCCGTGGGACGAGGACGGCTGGAAGCGCGTCGCCGTCGGCGAGGTGTCCTTCCGGGTGGTCAAGCCCTGCGGCCGCTGCGTGGTCACGACCACCGACCAGGCCACGGCGGCACGGGGGAAGGAGCCGCTGCGCACCCTGGCCCGGCACCGCCGATTCGGCGACCGGCTGGTCTTCGGGCAGAACCTGGTGCCCGAGCACACCGGGACCGTACGCGTCGGCGACCCGGTGCGTGTCCTGGCCTGAGCCGGGCGGTACGGGGGACCGGGCCGCCGGTACCGCGTCGCCAGGGGGTGTTCGCCCCGTCGCGACGCCCGGGTCGGCCCGGCCGCCCCGGCGGGCCCGGCGGGCCCAGCACACCCGGCACACCCGGCACAGCGCATCGCGGCGTCGCCGAACCGGCCGGGCAGGCCCGCAGCGAGGTCGGTGCGGTGCCGTGCACCGCACCGCACCGGACGCCGTGCCGTGCCCCTCCCCGACGGGCGACCGCTGCCTGACGCTGCGCCAGTCGCCGGGAGCCGGTCCCGGCCGGGGCCGCACGGACCCGTGCGGCCGACCGGTCAACCCCCGGTTCCCCCGCACGCTACGGTGGTGCGACGCGCGGCACGGGCGCGACCGACGCACGAGGTGGGGGCAGATCAGCACCATGGCACAGGGCACGGTCCAGGTGACGCACACCGGCACATCGCGGTGGCGGCGCCGCACGGGTGAGTACGCCTCTCTCGCCGCGGCCCTGGAGGCGGCGGCCGACGGCGACGTCCTCACCGTCTCACCCGGCACCTACCGGGAGAACCTCGTACTCCGGCAGGCCGTGACGCTGCGCGGGACGGACGGCTCCGCCGGATCGGTGCGGATCGCCCCCTCGGACGGAGTGCCGCTGACGGTCCGCGCGTCGGCGACCGTGCAGGACCTGCACATCGAGGGGCAGGACGCCACGGCGCCCGCGCTGCTCGTCGAGGACGGCACCCCCGAGCTGACCGACCTGCGGATCGTGACGCGCTCGGCGGCGGGCATCGAGGTCCGCGGGGTGGCCCGCCCCACCGTGCGGCGCTGCACGGTGGACAATCCGGCCGGCGTCGGGATCGGCGTACTGGACGGCGCGGGCGGGGTGTTCGAGGACTGCGAGGTCGTCGCCGCCGCGCAGTCCGGGGTGTCGGTGCGCGGCGGCGCGCACCCGCGGCTGGAGCGCTGCAAGGTGCACCACGCCTCCGGTTCCGGGCTGAGCGTCACCGGGGAGAACAGCTCCCTGGAGGCGCTGGGCTGCGAGGTGTACGAGATCAGGGGCGCCGGCGTGCAGGTCACGGCCCGGGCGACGGCCCATCTGACGGACTCGCGGGTGCACCGCACCTCCTCCGACGGCATCACGCTCGACACGGACGCGGTGCTCACCCTCGCCGACTGCGATATCCACGACGTGCCGGAGAACGCCGTGGACCTCAGGTCGCGTTCGGTGCTCACGCTCACCCGCACCGCGGTGCGGCGGTTCGGCCGCAACGGCCTCTCGGTGTGGGACCCGGGGACGCGGGTGGACGCCAACCAGTGCGAGATCCACGACAGCACCGGCGACTACCCGGCCGTCTGGGTCAGCGACGGCGCGACCGCCGTGCTCGACTCCTGCCGGGTGCACGACGTCCCGGACGCCCTGTTCGTGCTGGACCGCGGCTCGCGTGCCGACGTGGTCGACAGCGATCTGACCCAGGTGCGGAACACGGCCGTGTCCGTCAGCGACGGGGCCACGGCGCAGCTCGACGACTGCCGGATCAGGGACGCCTCGACCGGCGCCTGGTTCCGCGACCACGGCAGCGGCGGCACACTCGGCAACTGCACCATCGACGGCGCCCAGACGGGCGTCATCGTCACCAAGGGCGCGGACCCGTCGATCGAACGGTGCACGGTGACCTCGCCTGCCGAGGCCGGTTTCTACGTCTCCGCCGAGGGCCGCGGCACCTTCCACGACTGCCGGGTCGCCGGCAGCGGCGGATACGGCTTCCACGTCATGGACGGCTGCCGTGCCACCCTGACACGCTGCCGCACGGAGCGGTGCGCACGCGGCGGCTACGAATACCCCGAGGACGGCACGGCCGTCGAGGACTGCACCAGCGACGAGAGCGCCGTGCGCCCGGCGCCGCCCGCCACCGCTGCGGTGGTCGCCACCGCCACCCGTTCGCCGGGCCTGCTGTCCGTGATCCCCGGCCAGCGGAGCGCCGGGCCCGAGCTCGCCGCCTCCGCACCTGCCTCCCTGTCTGCCTCCGCGTCTGCCTCCGCGACCGCCCCCGCCGCCAGGACGTCCGAAGCGGTACTCGGCGAACTGGACGCCCTGGTAGGCCTGGAGAGCGTCAAGCGCGAGGTAAGGACGCTCACGAACATGATCGAGGTGGGCCGCCGCCGGCAGGAGGCGGGCCTGAAGGCCGCATCCGTCCGACGCCATCTGGTCTTCACCGGCTCCCCCGGCACCGGCAAGACGACGGTGGCGCGACTGTACGGAGAGGTCCTGGCGTCCCTCGGGGTCCTGGAGCGGGGACATCTGGTCGAGGTGTCCCGGGTCGACCTGGTCGGCGAGCACATCGGATCCACCGCGATCCGCACCCAGGAGGCCTTCGAACGGGCCCGCGGCGGTGTGCTGTTCATCGACGAGGCGTACGCACTCTCCCCGGAGGACTCCGGCCGGGACTTCGGCAGGGAGGCCATCGACACCCTGGTGAAGCTCATGGAGGACCACCGGGACGCCGTGGTGGTGATCGTCGCCGGGTACACCGCGGAGATGGAGCGGTTCCTCACGGTCAACCCCGGTGTCGCCTCACGTTTCTCACGGACCATCACCTTCAGCGACTACCTGCCAGGCGAACTGCTGCGGATCGTCGAGCAGCAGGCCGAGGAGCACGAGTACAAGCTGGCCGAGGGCACCACCGAGGCGCTCGGCGCCTACTTCACGGCACTGCCGAAGGGCCCGGCGTTCGGCAACGGCAGGACCGCGCGCCAGACCTTCGAGTCGATGGTCGAGCGGCACGCGGGCCGGGTGTCCGAACTCGCCGAGCCGAGCACCGACGACCTGTCCCTGCTCTACCCTCAGGACCTGCCCGAACTCCCCTGATGCGGGACGGCGGCGGCGCGCCGGCGGGGCAGCGCGGGCGGTAGCCGTTCCAGGAGGGCGCGGCGTTCCTCGGCGAACGCCGGGTCGGCCTGGTAGCCGGAGTGCCCGAGAACGGGCTCCGGCAGGGGATGGGCATCCGTACGCCCGTACACCACGGGGTCCCTGAGCGCCTCCCGGTCGACCGCGGGCCTGCCGTCCTCCGCCGCGAGCCGGACCGGCCCGCCTATCGGGTCGGTGTACCGCCAGAGGTTGCGCCAGCAGTGCAGTTCCCGGTACAGGCCGCGCAGCTGCCCGGCCCCGAAGTAGGCGGGGAACCAGCGTCCGTAGAGCCGCTCAAGCGGTGAGCCGAAGGTGAGCAGGGCGACGCGCCGGCGGGTGGCCGCGGGCAGCTGCCAGACCGCGGCCGCGGCGAGCACGCTGCCCTGCGAGTGGCCGGAGATCACGAGCCGTCCGCCGGTGGTGGAGGTCCAGGACGCCATGCGCCAGGTGAGGTCGGGGACGGCCCGTTCGGCGTAGCAGGGCGGGGCGAAGGGGTGGGCTGCGCGGGGCCAGAAGGTGCCGACGTCCCAGAGTATTCCGATGGTGCGCCGGGCCGAGGCGTCCCGGTAGGCGCGCCGGCCCCAGGTGACGAAGAGGACGAAGCCCAGTCCGACCAGCCAGGAGCCGAGGGCCTGCGCGGCATCGACGGCGGCCTCGAGGAGCGGATGGGCGCTGTCGAACGCCTCGCCGGGCACCTCTCCGCTGATCCACGCCCCGGCGACCGCGCCCGCGCCGAGCAGCAGCGTCGCAAAGGACAGGATGGCGATGAGGGTCGGGGCGGCGTCGGTGAGGCCCGCGCGGGCGCGGACGGTCGCGATCCGGCGGGTGCGGACCCGGTCGGGCCGCTCGTCGGGGTAGTCCCGCTCGACCCGGTCGCCGAGGGCGCGCGCGGCGCGCCGGGTCCGTACCCCGAGGACGCAGAGCGGCACCACGAGCAGGAGCAGCAGGACCGGGATGACCGAAGCCTGCCAGCTGAGCAGCACCGGCGGACCGGGAATCGCCTCTCCCCCCTCCCCCGGGGTACCCGCGCCGTCGAGCCAGCCGGCGACCCGCTGGGCGACGCCTCCCGCCATCACGCCCCCGAGCGCACAGGCGAGCAGGGCGACCGCGGGGCCGCCCAGGCCCCGCATGGCGGTGCGGCCGTGCCGGACACGCAGGTGCATCACCCCCGCGGCGACGGCGAGCAGGACGACGAGGCCCCCCTGGGCGACGGCGATGACGCGGAAGGCGACCTCACCGGGGAGCGTGCCCTGGGAGGCCCAGCCGGGGCGCGACCAGGACGCGTACACCATCGCCACGGCGAGCAGGACGAGCGAGACGAGGGGCAGCCTGCTGACGACGGCCCGGTCCGTCCGGTTGTCGAGGACGTCCTCGCTGCGCCCGCGGCGGAGCACGACGGCGACGACGAGGACGCCGGCCAGTACCAGTACCCCTTCGAGGAGCCACCCGGCGACCTCCAGCGCACGGACACCGGCGCTCCGGTCGTGGCGGGCGGCGGCGCCGGCCACGGCGGCCGCGATGACCAGGAATCCCGCGGCGGTGTGCGCGGCGCGGAGCCGGGCGACCAGCCGGCGGCCGTACCAGAAGCCGGGCCGCCCGAGCGCGGGCCCGGCGGGGTCCCGGGTGCGGGCGGCGGCGCCGCGCTCGCCGTCCGCGGTGGCGGGCAGGCTCCCGCGGCTTCCGGCGGCGGGGGACTCCCCGCGGCCCGGCGTGTCGCGGGCGTTCTGCCCCGGCCCGGGTGCGCCCGGGATCCGGGACGCCGCGCGGGCGTCGGGGGCGGAAGGGGCCGAAGAGGTCGAAGGGGCCGAGGGGGCCGAGGGGGCCGAGGGGGCCGAGGCGGCGGAAGAGGCGGCGGAAGAGGCGGCGGGGGCGGAGGCCGAGGTGGCGGAGGAGGAGTCGCCCTGGTTCCCGGGGTTCGCAGCACTCGCGGAGTCCCCGTTCTCTTCGGGGCCGGCGGCCCGCCGCGCGGCCGCGGTGGCGGTGTCCGGCGGGCGCTGGGTCTCGTAGGCGCTCCAGGTTCGGTTGGACAGATACCAGAGCAGGCCCACCAGCGCGGCCGGCACCAGTGCCGCGAGGGACAGCCGGCGGCCGGGCTGCGACCACCAGCCGTCGTTCACGGCGGAGAGGAAGCCGATCCAGGAGCTGTCCCGGGAGCAGCGGGCGGACCCGGCGCACTGCCAGGCCGTCAGATCGAGGGCGACCTCGCAGGCCGCCGCGGTGAACAGCACCGTCAGGCTGAGGGCGATCAGCCGAACGAGCGTCCCGTACAGCCGTGACGTCCTGGTCCTACCCGTGGTGGCGGGCCGCATCCAGTGGGCCAGGTTGACGACCATGAACGGCAGCAGGAGCAGCCACAGGGCCCTGGCTCCGTCTCCCGAGGTGAGGTTGGACCAGCAGTACGCCTCGCGGACGGGCCCCTCGGGGCCCCGCCGGCGGCCGGGGCGGAGGTCGGCTCCGGCGTCCTCGGCGCGCCGGTACACGGCGGCGGTCGCGTCGCCGGTCACCCGCACCGTACGCGGATCGCCGAGCATGCCCTGGGGGGTGGCTCCGCCGACGCCGTGGACCATCAGTTCAAGGGCCGGCCCGCCGGGCTGCGGGACGGGGCCCGATGTGGCAGGGGACACTTCCGCGGCTCGCTTTCTGCCTGCGGGATCGAGGCGGTGGAGGAATCCCCGGCGCCCGGGACCCCGGACCACGGCGCGCGGCCGCGCGCCCCTGTATGTCATCTCCCCTCCGCCGGGGCGATCCCACCGTGGCAGGATGAGAAACCTCGGCGGACAGCGGTGGCATCCCGGCGCACGACGGAAGGACCGGCCCCAGCGGTGAGCAACCATCAGAACCTCCTCGGGGAACAGCGGCGCGCTCTGATCGTCGACGAGGTGCGGCGGCACGGAGGCGTGCGCGTCAACGAACTCACCCGCCGGCTGAACGTCTCCGACATGACCGTCCGCCGCGACCTGGACGCCCCCGCCCGGCAGGGCCTGCTGGAGAAGGTGCACGGGGGTGCCGTGCCGGCCTCGGAGGCGAGCACCTGCGAACCCGGTTTCGAGGCCACGTCGTCGCTCGAGCCCGGAGCCGAGGAGGACATCGCCCGGGTGGCGGCGGCGATGGCCGTCCCCGGGAGCGCCGTCGCGCTGTCGGGCGGCACGACGACGTACGCGCTCGCCCATCGGCTCCTCGACGTGGCCGATCTGACGGTGGTGACCAACTCGGTACGGGTGGCGGATGCGTTCCACACGGCGCAGCGGCCGGGCGGGGCGGCAGAGGGGCGCCCCGGCGCGCCCACGGTGGTTCTCACGGGAGGCGTACGCACGCCGTCGGAATCGCTGGTGGGCCCGGTCGCCGACCAGGCGATCCGCTCCCTCCGCTTCGACCTGCTGTTCCTGGGGGTCCACGGCATCTCGGTGGAGGCGGGGCTGTCGGCGCCCAGTCTCGCGGAGGCCGAGACCAACCGGCGTCTGGTCCGCTCGGCCCGCCGGGTGGTGGTCGTCGCGGACCACACCAAGTGGGGCACGGTCGGGCTGAGTTCATTCGCCCGGCTGGACGAGGTCGACACACTGGTGTCGGACGCGGGGCTGCCGGGCGGGGCGCGCGAGGCGCTCGCCGAGTACCTGCCGAACCTCGTGGTCGCCGGTGAGGCGGCGGATCCCCCCGAGGCGCGGGCATGACCGTGTTCCGTATCGTGCGGACGGCACCGCTGCCTGCCGCGGAGGCCTGGCGCCGGCTCACCGACTGGCCGGCGCACGCCGCGCAGGTGCCCCTGACCCGGATCTTCGTGGTGACGGAGGGGCCGAGCGCCGAGGGCACCCGGTTCGTCGCCCGGACGGGGGTCGGCCCGGTCCGTTTCGACGATCCGATGGAGATCGTGCGATGGGAACCGCCGGAGGGCGGACGTGCCGGTCACTGCCGGCTGGAGAAGCGCGGCCGGGTCGTGCTGGGCTGGGCGGAGATCGCGGTCCGGCAATCGCCTCCCGGGGCGGAGGCGACCTGGACGGAAGTCACCTGGACGGAGGAACTGCGGGTGCGGGGATTCCCCGGCGCGGCAGGACCGGTACTGGCGCGGGCCGGACGGCACGTCTTCGGCCGCGTGGTGGACTCTCTGCTGAGCGGCGTTCCGCGGTCGCCCGGGCGGTGACCGTCCGGTGGGCCGGGGACCGCGCCGTCGCGGCCTCGCGGCGTCCCGGCGTCCCGGCGTCCCGGCGTCCCGGCGTCCCGGTCAGAGTCCCGTGGAAGCCCCGCCAGGGCCGCGCACGGGCGGCTGTCCGCGGTCGTGCGTGGCGGCGGTCGAGCGTGGCGGCGGGCCCCGCCGCTCGCCCTCTCCCGGTGCCCGGTTCAGCCGGGCCAGACTCCGGTGTGCAGGAACTGCTCGATGGCGGCGGTGTAGGGGGCGATGTCGAGGCCCTGCTCCGCCAGCCAGTCGTCGGAGTAGTACTTGTCCAGGTAGCGGTCTCCCGGATCGCAGATCAGGGTCACGACGCTCCCCTGCTCCTGCCCGGCCACCATCTCAGCGACGATCTTCAGCGCGCTCCACAACCCGGTCCCGGTGGAACCGCCGGCCTTGCGGCCGATGGCGTCCTCCAGCGCCCGTACGGCGGCGATGCTCGCCGCGTCCGGCACCTTCATCATCCGGTCGATGGCACCGGGCACGAAGCTCGGCTCCATCCGGGGCCGCCCGATGCCCTCGATGCGGGAGCCGCAGTCGCTTGTGGCCAGTGCGTCCCCCCGGGTCCAGCCGTCGAAGAAGCAGGAGTTCTCCGGGTCGGGGACACAGACCCTGGTGTCGTGCTGCATGTAGTGGACGTAGCGGGCGATGGTCGCCGAGGTGCCACCCGTGCCTGCGGTGGCCACGATCCACGCGGGCTCGGGGTAGCGCTCCAACTTCAGCTGCTGGTAGATCGATTCGGCGATGTTGTTGTTGCCGCGCCAGTCGGTGGCCCGCTCGGCGTAGGTGAACTGGTCCATGTAGTGGCCGCCGGTCCGGGCGGCGAGCGCCGCCGACTCCTCGTACATCTTCCGGGGGTCCTCCACGAAGTGGCACCGTCCACCGTGGAATTCGATGAGGCGGCACTTCTCCGAGCTGGTGGTGCGGGGCATCACGGCGACGAAGGGCACCCCGATGAGCTTGGCGAAGTACGCCTCGGAGACGGCGGTCGAGCCACTGGACGCCTCGATGACCGGCTTGCCCGGCCGGATCCAGCCGTTGCACAGCCCGTACAGGAACAGCGATCGCGCCAACCGGTGCTTGAGGCTGCCGGTCGGGTGGGTGGACTCGTCCTTGAGGTAGAGGTCTATGCCCCATCTCTCGGGCAGGGGGAAGCGCAGCAGATGGGTGTCGGCCGAGCGGTTGGCATCGGCCTGGACCTTCCGGACGGCTTCTTTGAGCCATGCCCGGTACTCGGGGTCGCTGCGGTCCACATCGACGGTGGCCATCGCCTCATAGGTGGTCATGCGCCCCGCTCCTTACTCTCCAGCCGGCAGTTCCCATAGTCCACAATATGCCCCTCACCTGCATAAACATTGACTTGGGGGTGCTATAGGGGTTGCTTGGGGGATGCGGCGGGGAAGCGCTCTGGTGCCCACGCGGATGGCTGTGCAGACTGAGGTGCAGGAACGGCGTGAAGGGGGCGTCCATGTCGGAGGCGGATTTCACGGCACCCGTGCGGGACCCGGAGTTCAGCGCCACGGGCGTGCGGATCGAGCGGTGGCCCCGCTCGCTCACGACGGCCGGCCAGGTCCTGGTCGAGGGCGGCACCCTCGCCCTGCTGACCAGCTACGGCAGGGTCATCGACAGCGCACCCGTGCAGGCGGTCCGGGTCGGCAGGCCCTGGTTCGGGGCGGGCTCCGACAGCGCAGTCGCCCTGGTCAACGGCACCCGCTACCGGCTGACCCTGAGCGGCTCCGGCCGGGGCCGCGACGGCAGGGCGCTGACGGGCCGCCTCCTGGAGGTGCTCCGCAAGGCAGGCGACGGTTCCGGTTGATCCGGCGGACCGCCCCACCTGCGCCGCATGTGCGCGGAGTTGCGCATGCCTCACACCGGGTTCACTCTTGACTCATCACTCAGGGTTCACCGGCGGTGACACTGTGACCCAGCTCCGCCGGCGCAGACAGCAGTCGGCAGCCAACTGCTGGATCCGATCCTTCGTCTTCTTCCGGACCTATTTCGGGGAGTCGCAGCCGTGATCAGCGAGGCAAGCAGGCATTGCACGGTAGAGCTCCAGGCTCTGCCGCCGCGGATCGGCCAGATCCGCAGAATCGTTTCAGCGCAACTGCGCTACTGGCAGCTCGATCGCCTGATCGACCAGGCGGCTCTCGGCGTCACGGAGCTCCTGACCAACGTCCACCGGCACGCACAGCCCGACAAGCTGTGCACCGTGGAGATGGAGCTGCTCTTCGACCGGCTCACCGTGTCGGTGCACGACCACGACCCCCGGATACCGATGCTCGGATCCGCGGGGCCGCTCGAGACCACCGGCCGTGGACTCGCGCTGGTCGAGGCCGTGAGCGAGAGCTGGGGAGTCCGGCCCAAGGGCGATGACGGAAAGGCCGTCTGGTTCACGCTGCCGACGGCCCTCCCGCCCCCCGCGGGGCCGTCGCCGTACGCGGCCGACACCGTCTTCGGCAAGGCCACCACGGCCTTCCCCGTCGTCGGGGCGGAGCCGCGGGACCGCGCCCCGGCGCGGGCCGCGGCCACGACCTGACCAGGCGGGTCCGCCGGGCGCGTCAGCCGCACGGGACACCGCTCGGGCGGGGCGTCAGGCATCAGGCATCAGGCATCAGGCATCAGGCATCAGGCATCAGTGTGAGGTACGCGGGGCCGGCCGAGGACACCCCGGTGGCCGCGCAAGCAGCTCGCCCGGTGACGGTCCACCCGCTCACGGGTGCTGCCGGCGCGGCGATGCGGACCTCCGGGACGCACTCACCGGCAGAACCGTGCCGATCGCACACGGGTTTCGTGCCGCGCGGGCGCGCTCACGGAACACGCTGCGCCAGCACGCTCTGCGGATCGTCCAGCACCGGTTGCCAGGCCAGTTCCGCCGCACCCACCAGGCTGTTGTGGTCGAGGGTGCACGGCAGGATGGGCACACTGCCGCTGCGGCCCCAGAGGCTGCGGTCGGCGACCACCGCCCGCAGGCGCTCCGGGTCGGCGTCGAGCAGTTCGCGGTGCAGACCGCCCAGGATGATGCGGTCCGGATTGAGGATGTTGACGAGCCCCGCGAGCCCGAGGCCGAGCCGGTCCACGATCTCCTCGGCCGCCGTCCGCACCGCCGGGTTGTCGTACTCCTCGCGCAGCAGGTCCCTGGCCTGCTGGAGCAGTGACACCTCGGGACCGGGGTCGATACCCGCCGCGGTGAGGAACGCGAGCGGGTCGGCCTCCACGTCGAGGCAGCCCCGGCTGCCGCAATGGCAGGCGCGCCCCTCGGGGTTGACGGTCAGATGGCCGACCTCGAGCGCGAGGCCGGAGCTGCCCGTGTGCAGTCTGCCGTCGAGCACGAGCGCACCGCCGACGCCGCGGTGGCCGGTGGCGACGCAGAGGAGGTGCCGGGCTCCGCGGCCGGCCCCGTGCCGGTGTTCGGCGAGGGCGGCGAGGTTGACGTCGTTGCCGGTGAAGGCGGGCCCCGTGAGGCCGGCCGCCCGCACGCACTCGGTGAAGAGATCGCGGACCTGAGCACCCGCGGGCCAGGCGAGATGCAGCGGGTTGAGGGCGGTGCCGTCGGGTTCGGCGACCGCCGAGGGCACGGCGAGTCCCGCGCCGACACAGCGGCGACCGGACTCCTCCAGCAGCGCCGCGCCCGCCTGGACCACGTCGCCGAGCACCTGAGCCGGATCGGCCGACACGGTGACGCAGCCGGGTGCGGTCGCGGCGATCGTCCCGCCGAGTCCGACCAGCGCGGCCCGGAATCCGTCCGCGTGCACCTGGGCGGCAAGGGCGACGGGCCCGTTCCCGTCCACGGCGAGCCGGTGGGAGGGGCGGCCCTGGGAGCCGGAGGCAGCCCCGGGGCGGGAGTCCACCCGGATGAGACCGAGCGCTTCCAGTTCCGCTGCGACCGCGCCGGCCGTGGCCCTGGTGACGCCCAACTCGGCGGTCAGCACGGCCCGGGTGGGCGCACGCCCCGTATGGACCAGCTCCAGCGCGGGGCCGAGGGCGCCGCGGCCACGCTCCAGCCGCGTCCGGGTGCTCGTCGCCTTGCCGTTCATGGGCGAAGTCTCCCATGATCTTGCAGGCCGGGGGACACTGCGGGGGCCGCCCGCAGCGGCGGCAGGGGCGGCTCCCGCGGCGCCGCTCTCCCCACCCCTGGGGGGCACCGTCCCCCGTACCCGGGCCGCTCCTGCGGCGGCACACGCGCGAGACGGTGCGGGAAGTTCCGCCGGGTCGGCCGGACGGGACCGCCCGCGGCGCGCAGACGGGGTGACGGGTCGGGCCGGGTCCCGTAGGACGGCAGCGGTAGCCGCTGGACGCCAGGCGGCCGGATCAGCACCGCTACCGGGCGCGCGGCTCACCGCGTCCGGCGCACGGAGCGGTCGGCCGCGCGCAGTTCAGGACGCGGCCCGCACCCCGCCCGTCCCCTCCCGTCCGTCAGCGGCGTCAGCGGCGCCGTCCCCCACCGCCGGCGCGGGACGGGAGCGGTCCATCGCCTCCAGGGCCCGCCTGGCCAACCCGTGCGTACGCACCATGCCGGCCAGTGTCGTGGCCCCGCGCGTGATGTCCGCGAACGCCTTCCAGGCCGGACGGAAACCCGTGATCGCGGCATGCAGGATGCCCGGGCGACGCTCGAACGCCGAGAGCATCCGACTGCCGACGCCCATCTCCACCCCGAGCCCCGCCTTGACCGCGAAGGCGTAGTTCAGTGCCTGGCGGCGCGCGTCGACCGCGTCGCCGGCCTCCGCGACCCGCACCGCCCAGTCCCCGGCCAGCCGGCCCGAGCGCAGTGCGAAGGAGATGCCCTCCCGGGTCCACGGCTCCAGCATCCCCGCCGCGTCGCCGCAGACCAGCACCCGCCCGCGGGACAGCGGGGAGTCGTCGCTGCGGCAGCGGGTCAGATGCCCTGAGGAGACGGCCGGCTCGAACCCTGCCAGCCCCAGCCGGGCGATGAAGTCCTCGAGATAGCGCTTGGTCGCGGCACCCTCGCCGCGTGCCGAGATCACCCCGACGGTGAGCACATCGCCCTTGGGGAAGACCCAGCCGTAACTCCCGGGCATCGGGCCCCAGTCGATGAGCACCCGGCCCGCCCAGTCCTCGGCGACCGTTGCGGGCACCGGGATCTCGGCCTCAAGACCCAGGTCCACCTGGTCCATCTTCACCCCGACGTGTGCGCCTATGCGGCTCGCGCTGCCGTCCGCCCCGACCACGGCACGGGCGAGCACGGTCTCCCCGCCGGCGAGCACGACCGCGACGGTGCGGCGGTCGGGCACGGCCGGCCCGTGCTGCTCCACCCGGACGACGGCGGCACCGGTGCGCAGGACGGCGCCGGCCTTCTTGGCGTGCTCCACCAGTGCGGCGTCGAACTCCGGGCGGTTGACGAGCCCGAACAGCATCCGCCGTGAGCGCCGCGTCCGGGCCAGCCGGCCGTTCATCGAGAACGTGACCGCGTGCACCCGGTCCCTCAGGGGCAGTTCGAAACCGGGTGGCAGCGCATCCCGCGAGGGGCCGATGATCCCACCGCCGCAGGTCTTGTAGCGGGGGAGTGCGGCCTTCTCCACAAGGAGCACCCGCCGGCCCGCCACCGCGGCCGCATAGGCCGCCGATGCTCCCGCCGGCCCCGCGCCGACCACGACGACGTCCCACACCGGCTGGTCCCGCCCGCTGGCGGCATCTGCGTTCTCGCTGCTCACGATGTGCTTCTGCTCCCGATCCGACGCTCGGCCCAAGGTCTCCACGGCATCCTACGGCGCTGCCTCCACCCGTTCCGCTGTGGGAGGATCGCCGTAACTTCGCCCTCCACACAACGTCGCACCCACAAGGAGCGTGCCCATGGCCGGGAATCCGATCGCCGAGACCGTCGCGTCCCTGATGCCCCGCGCGAAGGCGGAGCTCGCGGAACTGGTGGCGTTCGAGTCGGTGGCGGATCCCGCGGTAGCGCCGGGGAGCGAGTGCGAGGCCGCCGCCGGCTGGGTCGCGGACGCGCTGCGCTCGGAGGGCTTCCGGGACGTGGCGCTGCTCGACACCCCCGACGGCTCGCAGTCGGTCTACGGCCTCCTCCCTGGCCCCGAGGGCGCTCGCACCGTGCTGCTGTACGCCCACTACGACGTGCAGCCGAAGCTCGAGGAGTCGGCGTGGGTGTCGCCCCCGTTCGCGCTCACGGAGCGCGACGGCCGCTGGTTCGGACGCGGGGCCGCCGACTGCAAGGGCGGCTTCCTCATGCATCTGCTCGCGCTGCGTGCCCTCAAGGCGAACGGCGGTGTGCCCGTCTCGGTCAAGGTGATCGTCGAGGGCTCGGAGGAGCAGGGCACCGGCGGCCTCGAGCGGTATGCCGAGGCGCACCCGGGACTACTCGCCGCAGACGCGATCGTCATCGGCGACGCCGGGAACTTCCGGGTGGGACTGCCCACCGTCACCGCGACGCTGCGCGGTATGACGATGGTCCGGGTCACCGTCGACACCCTGGAGGGCAATCTGCACTCGGGGCAGTTCGGCGGAGCCGCCCCCGACGCCCTGGCGGCGCTGATCCGCGTACTGGACTCACTGCGCGCCGAGGACGGTTCTACGGTGGTCGAGGGGCTGGACGCCGGCGCCGCCTGGGACGGACTCCAGTATCCCGAGGCGGACTTCCGCAAGGACGCCAGGGTCCTCGACGGGGTCGATCTGATCGGCCGCGGCACCGTCGCGGACCGGATCTGGGCGCGCCCCGCCGTCACGGTGATCGGCATCGACTGCTCCCCCGTCGCGGGCGCCACCCCCTCCGTGCCGGCGAGTGCCCGCGCACAGATCAGCCTGCGGGTACCGCCCGGCCAGGACGCCGCTGAGGCGACGAAGCTGCTCTTCGCCCACATCGAGAAGCACACGCCGTGGAACGCGCGGGTGAGCGTCGAACAGATCGGCCAGGGCCAGCCCTTCCTCGCCGATACGGGCAGCCCGGCGTACAAGGCGATGGCGGACGCCATGCGCGTCGCCTATCCCGGGCAGGAGATGCAGACCGCCGGCATGGGCGGTTCGATCCCGCTGTGCAACACTCTCTCCGAGCTGTACCCGTCGGCCGAGATCCTGCTGATCGGGCTGAGCGATCCGGACGCCCGCATCCACGCCGTCAACGAGAGCGTTTCCCCGGAGGAGTTGGAGCGGATGTCCGTGGCCGAGGCTCACTTCCTGGTCAACTACGCCCGCTCTCAGCCGGCTTGACGGGAGGGCGGCCTCGGCCGGGGCCGCCCTCCCGGCGAGGCACGCCGAGGGCGAAACGCCCGGTCGCGAGCCGCCGCCACCGCGTACGTTCGCCGTATGGACATCGTCGAGATACTGCCCCGGCTGCACATGCTCCGGTTCCGCGTCGGCCAGGCGTACCTCTGGCGCGACGGGGACGAACTCACCCTGGTCGACGCCGGGGACGTGACCGCCGCACCGGGCGTCGAACGGGCGATCCGCTCGCTCGGCGACGATCCGGCAGGGCTGCGCAGGATCGTGCTGACGCACTGCCACCGGGACCACATCGGTGCCGCTGGGGAACTCGCGGGCCGCTACGGGGCCGAGGTGCTGGCCCACCGGCTCGACGCACCGGTGATCCGCGGCACGGCGCCGGCGCCCGAACCGGCCATGCCGGACTGGGAGATCTTCCTGTACGAGCAGACTCTCCCCGTCCCCGAGGCTCCGCCGGTGCGGGTGGACCGGGAGGTCGCGGAGGGCGACGAGCTGGATTTCGGCGGCGGCGCCCGGGTGGTGCACGTCCCGGGCCATACGGACGGCTCGATCGCGGTCCATCTGCCGGCCCACGGTGTGCTGTTCACCGGGGACACCGTCGCGAGGGCCGGCCAGGTCATGCCGGGCGTCTTCAACGTGGACCGCGAGCGGCTGGTGGACTCGGTACGGCGGCTGGCCTCCCTGGCACCGTCCGCGGTGTGTTTCGGGCACGGCGCCCCCCTCACAGAGGACGCGGCCGCCGCGCTGAGCGCCGCAGCGGCCGGTGCGGTCCCGTGAGCGCGCGGCGCCGTGGACCCGGGGCCGGCACGGTTCGTCTCCTGGCGCGAGACCACGCGGGTGGCGAGGCGGTACCGTCCGGTGGAGGTGCGGCAGACCGCCCCGCCCGCTCCTCGCACCACACCACACCGCACCGCACCGGCGGCCGGTCCCGTACTCGTTCAGACGGGCACGCCGGCCTCCAGGTTGAGCACCGTCCCGCGTTCCCTGGCGCGCAGCGCCCAGCGCAACCGCTCGTAGCGCACCGGGGGCAGCATCCCCGCGGCCTCCTCCTCCGAGGCGAAGCGCCAGCCCCGCAGCTCGGCCCCCGGCAGGCTCACCCGCGCGGCCGCGTCGTCGCGGCTGAGCCGTCCTCCGTCGAAGAGCAGCCGGAGCCCTCCGTAACCGGGTGGGCGGGGCGGTTCCCAGTCGACGACGAGCAGCCGCGGTACGGAGTCGAGTTCGATCCCTATCTCCTCGGCGACCTCCCGGACGCCCGCGCGGGCCGGGGCCTCGCCGGACTCCACGACCCCGCCGGGGAACTCCCAGCCGGGTTTGTAGGTGGGATCGACGAGGAGCACCCGGTCCTGCTCGTCGAAGAGCAGGACCCCGGCCGCGAGGGTCTCGGACGTCGGTTCCGCCGTCTGCACGATGTCGCTGGCCGCGGCCTCGCCGGAGCGGACGGCGCGGGCCACCGTCCTCGCCGTCTCCCTCGGTGTGAGGAGGGAGTTGTCGACGACGTGGGCGTCGGCGAGCAGCCACTGGAGTGCGGTGCGGTAGCGCTCGACGTGGTGCTGGGCGTCGGCCTCCCCCGGGCTTCCGCCGGGGACGCCCAGGTCATCGCGGGTGGCGATCCGGTTCCGCAGGATCGTTTCGTCCGTGCGGAGCAGCACATGCCGGACCGGGATCCGGCGCGCGGCGAGACCACCGAAGATCTCGTCGCGGTGTTCCTGCCTCAGCAGGGTCATCGGGACCACCAGCACCCCGCCGACCTCGGCGAGCAGCGCGGCCGCGGTGTCCACGACCAGCCTGCGCCAGATCGGCAGGTCCTGGTGGTCCGTGACTTCGGCGAGCCGCTTCTGCGGCAGCAGGGCCCGCATCGCACCACCGGTCACCTCGGGGTCGTACAACGTGCTGTTCGGGATCAGATCGATCAGCTCGCGAGCGGTGGCCGTCTTGCCCGCGCTGAACGCACCGTTGATCCAGACGATCACGGTTCCCCCTCCTCCGTAGCCCCCTGTGGACTGCCCGCAACACCCTGCCACGGAAACGTCACTCCGGTTGCGTCAGGCCCGTCGCGCGGCCGGGCCGTCACACATCCGTACGGAGGTTCGTTGGAGATCGGGGACGAGCAAGGGGGTGCGAGGTGCGCCGCACGGTGCTGGAGAGGTTGCCCGCCGATGGCCCGCGAGGCAGCTGAGCGGCCGAGGAGTTCGCGCGGGCGCGCCGGGACGAGGGCGTCCCGGCGGAGGTCGTGATGGACCTGGACTCCGACGCGTTCCTCGTCGTGATCCCCCGGCAGGACTCCGGTACCGCCGAGCGGTCAGCCCGGGATCACACGGCCCAGTACGGTCCCGAGAGCACCCGGTGGAGCAGCTGCACCGAGGACCCGTCCGGTGTGGTGGCCCGGACCTCGAACCGCAGGTGACGGCCGCTGGGCACGTCGGCACTGCACTGGAACTGATGGCCGCCGGGCCCTTGCCCGGTGACGGTGAGGTACGCGGACGGGTTCCTTCCTGCGGTGTCCGTGAGATAGAAGCGGCCCTCGATGCGCGCTTCCTCATGGGTGCTGTCGGCGAACAGCAGGTGGACCAGGGTCGAGTGACGGCGCGGTCCCGCGTGCACCACGGCGTCCGTGAAGGCCAGGCCCGTCCACACGCCGGAACGGAGCGGGACGTCCACGGCGTTGGACTCGTTCAGCATCAACGGCATGTCGGGATCCTCCAGAAGTGGGCTCTGTCCGGTCGCCCGGGCGACGATTCCGGGAAAGACGACGTCTCTGAACTGGCTCACCCGGGTGTCACCCGGGCAGACGGTGCCGGACAACGACCAGTCGGTGTACAGGCGGTGGTAACCGTAGCCGGGGTCGGCAGCCGAGCGGCAGACCCGCAGCGGAATGCCGTGCCGCTGGTGCAGCCAGCTGCCGAGGGCGATCAGCTTCTCGACCTGCTTGTCGGTCCAGGGGTCCGACGCGCTGGTGTTCGAGGCCGTCTCGATCGAGACGGCGCCCGTCCCGTCAGCGCGCCGGTTGGCCCCGGCGTTGGCGTCGGCCCGGGTCTCGGTGCCGATGTACTGCCCCAGGTCGCCTGCGTAGTCGAGGCCGAAGTGGCTTTCGAGTGAGGTGGACTGCCAGTACTCGTAGAGCCGTTCCACGCTCCACGGGGCGGCGATGCTGTGGAAGATCATCTGTGTCGGCCGGATCGCCGGCTGGCCGTCACTCTCGGGTTGGAGCTCCATCTTTCTGGCGAACGGGCACCAGGCCATCGGGTTCCTCCTTCCTCTGCCCCACGAGGGGCAACGGCGTGAGCGGTCGTCACCTGCACTGCCGGCGGATGCGCGCACCGGTGCCCGGGCGGGGCCTGCGGCGGCGATCGGGCACCGCGCCCGGTCGCGGGCGTCCGGGGGAACGGGCCGCCGCCACCGGCGGTCCGGGTCACGGGCCCCGGCAGCGCCCGCGCACCGGCACGGCGGTGCGAGGTCCCCGGCTGCCGGCGGCCGTCCGCCGGCAGGGGGCCGTGCGCGAGCCGCGGTCGGCAGCGCAGCACGGGACGCTGTATCACGTGGCCGCCGGACCGGCGGGATGCGGTCCGGCCGGGCTGCGACGCGTTGGGGGTGGGCGGCACCCGGGACCGGTGCTACAGGAGCACCCCTCTGCGTCGTGCCCATGTCCGTGATGCCGCAGGCGGCGTCCCGGGAAACCCGCGGCCGGGGTCTTTCGGCCCGGTACGCCTCCGTGCCCGTGCGGCGCACGCATCGCACCGCCGGCCCGAGCGGGCGCATCGGCGCCCGCCCCCGGCGCAGTCGGGTACCGCGCGGGCCGGAGCCGCGGCGACCGCGCGGCGGGGAGCCCGGCCGTGCGAAGGGGGGCACGCGGAAAGAGCCACAGTCGCTGCGGCCCTGTTCGCCGCGACCACGCAGGCCCCGCCGCCGCTCGGAGCGGCGGCGGCCACGGGCCCGGCGGCGGCGACCGACCTGCCGCTCCGGTGCGCGGCCCGGCGTCCGCGCACCGGCGGCGCTCAGCCCGCCGCGGTGGCCGCCGCCCCGCCCCGCAGGCGGGGTGACACCGCCGCGGCCGCGCCGAGCAGACCCGCGTCGGTGCCCGTCAGGGCCGGGGCGACGACCAGTCCCTGGACGAAGGAGAGCCTGGCGTAGTCCTGCAGGGCACGGCGCAGGGGGGCGAAGAGGACCTCGCCCGCTCCCGCCACTCCCCCGCCGATCACGGCGATGCGGATCTCGACGAGCGTGGCGGTGGCAGCGATTGCCGCTGCCAGCGCCTGCGCCGCGCGCTCGAAGGAGGCGGCGGCCACCGGATCGCCCGCAGCGGCGGCCGCGGCTACGGCGGCCGCGGTGGCGTCGCCGTCCTCGCCGGGACGCCAGCCCTCCTCCAGGGCCCGGCGGGCGATGTTGGGGCCGCTCGCGATCCGCTCCACACATCCCCGCGATCCGCACGGGCAGAGGTCCCCGTCGAGATCCACACTGATATGGCCGATGTGGCCGGCGTTCCCGGTCGGCCCCGGGTGCAGCCTGCCGCCGAGTACGAGCCCGCCGCCGACTCCCGTGGAGACGACCATGCACAGGGCGTTGTCGTATCCGCGGGCGGCGCCCTGCCAGTGCTCGGCCGCGGTCATGGCGACGCCGTCCCCGACCAGTTCCACCGGCAGTCCTCCGGTGGCCCTCCGCACCCTGTCCACCAGCGGGAATCCCCGCCAGCCGGGGATGTTGACCGGGCTGACGGCGCCTGCGGACGCGTCCACCGGGCCCGCGCTGCCGATGCCGACCGCGGCGACGCGGAGCCAGTGCGGCGAGCGGCGGAGTTCACCGAGGACCGCAGCGACCGCGCCCATCACGGTCTCCCCGTCCTCACGCGCCGGCGTCGGCCGCTGCGCCCTGGCGTGAATCCCGCCGCTGCCGTCCACCAGTGCGCCGGCGATCTTGGTTCCGCCGATGTCGAGCGCGGCGACGAGGTCGTTATGCATCGGTGTGGATCTCCCGGGGACTGGTGACAGCGGCTGGTACGACCAGTCTCCCTGCCGATGACAACGTTGTCCAGGCTCTATGCTCGACGCCATAGCCTCGCACAGCCCCGAAGCGGGCACGCACGGCACCCGGCAGGTGGCCCGGACGGGCACTCCCGACGACGATTGGACTGCGCATCGTGGCCGAGTTCGCCCTCCGCAACGAGACCCGCTACGGCAACCGGCCCACCATGAAGGACGTGGCCGCGCGTGCCGGAGTGGGGCTGAAGACGGTCTCGCGGGTGGTGAACGGCGAGCCGGGCGTCACCCCGGACACCGAGCGCCGGGTGCAGGAGGCCATCGAGGCACTGGGGTTCCGCCGCAACGACAGCGCGCGCGTCCTGCGCAAAGGCCGTACCGCCTCGATCGGACTGGTCCTGGAGGACCTGGCCGACCCCTTCTACGGGCCGCTGAGCCGAGCCGTGGAGGAGGTCGCCAGAGCACACGGGGCACTGCTGATCAACGGATCCAGCGCGGAGGACCCCGACCGCGAGCAGGAACTGGTACTCGCGCTGTGCGCGCGGCGGGTGGACGGTCTCATCGTGATCCCCGCCGGTCACGACCACCGCTATCTGGAGCCCGAGATCAAGGCGGGCGTGGCGACGGTGTTCGTGGACCGGCCCGCCGGCCGGATCGACGCGGACGCCGTGCTCTCCGACAGCTACGGCGGCGCCCGGGAGGGCGTCGCGCATCTGATCGCCCACGGCCACCGGAGCATAGGGTTCATCGGCGACCAGCCGCGCATCCACACCGCGGCGGAGCGGCTGCGCGGCTACCGGGCCGCGATGGCGGACGCCGGGCTGCCGGTGGACGAGCGCTGGGTGTCCCTGGGGTCGACGGACCCCGCACGGGTGAGGGCGGCGGCGGAGGAGATGCTGTCCGGCCCCGAGCCGGTCACCGCCCTCTTCGCGGGCAACAACCGGGTGACGGTGACGGCGGTGCGGCTGCTGGCGGGACGGGACACCCCGATCGCCCTCGTCGGCTTCGACGACATCGAACTCGCCGATCTGCTCGGCATCACGGTGATCGCCCAGGACTCCGCCGCACTGGGCAGGACCGCCGCGGAGCGGCTGTTCCGCCGGCTGGACGGGGTGCACGAGGCCCCGACGCGGGTGGAACTCAGCACCAGGCTCCTCGCCCGCGGCTCGGGCGAGGTCCCTCCGCCCGGCGCCTGAACCGCGGTCGGCGCGCCGGGCGTTCCCGCCTCACGGGCCGGGGCGCCCGGCGGGTGCGCACAGCCCGCCCCGGTCGGACCGGGGCGGGCTGTGCGCACCCCGGTCGGCGACTCCCCTGCCGCGACGCTCAGCCGTGAGCCTACGAGGACGTGTCGAACGAGATCCAGACGTCAGGAGGCACGTCGGGCCGGGCGGGTACCGGTCTGCGCTCCTCGGTCCAGGCATCGTCGGCGACCTCCGTGGCGACGCGGCGCCAGAAGTGCACCGCGGCGGTGTCGGCATCCTGAAACGCGATCTCCCACGGGCCGGGGCGCGTTCCGCCGGCGGAGCGGCCGGTGCGCGCCGCAAGGCGTCGAGTCGGGCGGGCGGTTGCGGCTACCGGGGGGTGGCCGTCAGATCGCCGCGGCGCGGCCGGGCGAAGGCGTCGAGTTCGGCTCGGGTGAGGCCGGTGAGGTGTGCGACCTCGGCGTCGTCGAGCGCCCCGCAGTCCAGTCCGCGCAGCAGGTAGCCGCTGAGCGCCTTCGCCGTGGCGGGCTCGTCCATGATGTCGCCCCCGGCCCGTGCCGCGTAGGCGGCGAGGCGCCCGGCGGCGGCCTCCATACCCTCGCGGTAGAAGGCGAACACGGCTGCGTAGCGGGTCGGGAGGTGGCCGGGGTGCATGTCCCAGCCCTGGTAGTAGGCGCGGGCCAGGGCGCGGCGCGTGAGCCCGTAGTGGAGCCGCCAGGCCTGGTGCACCTGGTCGGTGCCGCCGACCGGCAGTACGTTGGTGGAGCCGTCCGAGACGCGTACGCCGGTGCCGGCGGCGGCGACCTGCATGACCGCCTTGGCGTGGTCGGCGGCGGGGTGGTCACCGGCCTGGTGGGCGGCGCTGACGCCGAGGCAGGCGCTGTAGTCGAACGTGCCGTAGTGCAGCCCGGTGGCGCGGCCCTCGGCCGCGTCGATCATGCGGGCGACGGTCGCGGTGCCGTCGGCGGCGAGGATGGCCTGGCCGGTCTCGACCTGGATCTCGAACCCGATCCGTCCGGTGTCGAGTCCATGGGCCTTCTCGAAGGCCTCGAGCAGCCGGGCGAAGGCCGTGACCTGCTCCGGGTAGGTGACCTTGGGGAGGGTGAGGACGAGGCCGCCGGGCAGTCCGCCGCGCTCCATGAGCCCGGTCAGGAAGACGTCGGTGGTGCGGATGCCGCGGTCGCGTACGGCGGCCTCCATGCATTTCATGCGGATGCCGGTGTAGGGCGCCGCCGCTCCCCGGTCGTGCGCATCGGCGACCAGCCGGGCGGCACGGGCGGCGTCGGCGTCCTCGTCGCGGCCGTGGTAGCCGTCCTCGAAGTCGACGCGGAGGTCCTCCACGGGCTCGCGTTCCAGCTTGGTCCGCACCCGCGTGTAGACGGCCTCCGCGAGGCCGCCGGGGAGCCCGAGCACCCGGGCGAGGGCCGCTGCGTTGGGGGCGTGCTCGTCCAGCAGGGCGAGCGCCTGGTCGCCCCAGGACCGGATCGTTCCGGGGGCGAAGGCGTCTCCGGGCACATAGACCGTGTGGACGGGCTGGCGGGTGCCGGGGTCTCCCGGGTACCGGCGGGCCAGCTCGGCGTCCACCGGTGCGAGGGAGGCGCTGATGCGCTCGCCGACCGCGCCGGCGAGGCTCGTCGACACCTTCTCCTGCTGACCCATTTCGGCACCCTCCACAACTCACTTCATTCCGCCTGACGGAATCGACGATCCGCATAGTGAAGCTATAGGGGTGACTGATCTGCGTCAATCGCCCTCCGGAACGCCGCGGGGCCGCGCGGTGGTTTCACCGTGCGGCCCCGGACGGGCGTGCTGCCCCACTCAGCCCTTGCGGGCCTTGATCTCGTCGGTCAGCTGCGGCACGACCTCGAAGAGGTCACCGACCACGCCGTAGTCGACCAGGTCGAAGATCGGGGCCTCGGGGTCCTTGTTGACGGCCACGATGGTCTTGGAGGTCTGCATACCGGCCCGGTGCTGGATCGCGCCGGAGATCCCGGACGCGATGTACAGCTGCGGCGAGACGCTCTTGCCGGTCTGGCCGACCTGGTGGGAGTGCGGGTACCAGCCCGCGTCCACGGCGGCGCGGGAGGCGCCGACGGCAGCGCCGAGCGAGTCGGCGAGCGCCTCGATCACCGAGAAGTTCTCGGCTCCGTTGACACCGCGTCCGCCGGAGACCACGATCGCGGCCTCGGTCAGCTCGGGGCGGCCGGTCGACTCGCGCGGGGTGCGGGAGACGACCTTGGTGCCGGTCGCCTTCTCACCGAAGACGACGTTCAGTGCCTCGACGGCGCCTGCGGCCGGGGCGGCCTCCACGGGGGCCGAGTTCGGCTTCACCGTGACGACCGGGGTGCCCTTGGACACGCGGGACCTGGTGGTGAAGGCGGCGGCGAACGCGGACTGCGTGGCCACCGGACCCCCGTCGCCGGCCTCCAGGTCGACCGCGTCGGTGATGATGCCGGAGCCGATGCGGACCGCGAGACGGGCCGCGATCTCCTTGCCCTCGGCGGAGGACGGCACCAGCACCGCGGCCAGGGAACCGCCGGCGGACGCCGCCTCGTAAGCGGCCTGCAGCGCGTCCACCTTGGGCACGACCAGGTAGTCGGCGAACTCCGGCGCGTCGGCGGTGAGGATCTTCACCGCTCCGTGCTCGGCGAGGGTGGCGGCGGTCGCCTCGGCGCCGGAGCCGAGCGCGACGGCGATCGGCTCGCCGATGCGGCGGGCCAGCGTCAGCAGCTCCAGGGTGGGCTTGCGGACGGCGCCGTCCACGTGGTCGACGTAGACGAGAACTTCAGCCATGGGACTTCTTCTCTCCTGCTTGCGAAGTGTGCGGGGCGGTTGGGGTGGTGACCGGAGCTCAGATGAACTTCTGGCCAGCGAGGTACTCCGCGAGCTGCTTGCCGCCCTCGCCCTCGTCCTTGACGATCGTGCCCGCGGTACGGGCCGGGCGCTCGGCCGCCGAGTCCACCGCGCTCCAGGCGCCCTCCAGGCCGACCTCCTCCGCCTCGATGCCGAGGTCGGACAGGTCCAGCGACTCCACCGGCTTCTTCTTCGCCGCCATGATGCCCTTGAAGGACGGGTAGCGCGCCTCGCCCGACTGGTCCGTCACGGACACGACCGCCGGCAGGGCCGCCTCCAGCCACTCCGACGCGGTGTCGCCGTCACGGCGGCCCTTGACGGTGCCCTCCTCGACGGAGACCTCGGACAGCAGGGTGACCTGCGGAACACCGAGCCGCTCGGCGAGGATCGCCGGAAGGACGCCCATGACGCCGTCGGTCGAGGCCATGCCGCACAGGACCACGTCGTAACCGGTCTTCTCGATCGCCTTGGCCAGGACCAGCGACGTGCCCATCACATCGGTGCCGTGCAGGTCGTCGTCCTCGACGTGGACGGCCTTGTCCGCACCCATGGACAGCGCCTTGCGCAGCGCGTCCTTGGCGTCCTCAGGACCGACGGTCAGCACGGTGATCTCGGCGCCGTCCGCCTCCTCGGCGATCTGCAGCGCCTGCTCGACGGCGTACTCGTCGAGCTCCGACAGCAGGCCGTCGACATCGTCGCGGTCGACGGTCAGGTCATCGGCGAAGTGCCGGTCGCCGGTGGCGTCGGGCACGTACTTCACACAGACAACGATCCTCAAGCTCACGCCGGCTCTCCTACTGCATCGTCATTACCGAGCTGCCTTGTGCAGGCAGCATAGGCGCCTGAAGGCGGGGTTCTCCGGTCGGGGCGACCGGCGCTCCGAACGAAATATTACTCGCCAGTACATCCACTGCGTACCCGGTGAACAAGCGCTTGGAACTGTGACCTTGCCAACGCTGAGTAACCGGGATCCCCCGCTCCCCCGCTCCCTCAGTCCCTCAGTCCCTCAGTCCCTCAGTCCCTCAGTCCCTCAACGCGTTGAAGCTCCCCTGGTGGTACAGCAGGGGGCGACCCGTCCCCTCAGGGTTGCCGGCGACCGCCTCGGCGATGACGACGCGGTGGTCCCCCGCCGGTACCCGGGCCACCACCCGGCAGACCAGCCACGCCAGCACGCCGTCCAGGAGCGGAACACCCTCGGGCCCGGTGCGCCAGCGGGTCGGCGGGGCGAAGCGGTCGGCGCCCCCGCGGGCGAACGTGGCGGCCAGATCGCGCTGCTCCTCGGCGAGTATGTGCACCCCGACATGGTCGGCGCCGGAGATGACCCGCCAGCTGGAAGAGCCGGTACCGACTCCGAACGACAGCAGCGGGGGCTCGGCCGCGACGGAGCTGAGCGAGGTGGCGGTGAAGCCCACCGGGCGATCGCCCTGAGCGGTGATGACCGCCACTCCGGCGGCGTGGCGCCGGAACACGGAGCGCAGCAGATCGGGGGAGGCGAGTCGAGGGGTGCCGAGGCCGGGCCTGGCCGCCATGGAGGGGTCCTTCCGCGAGGGGATCGGTCGGGGTCGCCGCGGCTCAGACGCCCGGGCGGCGAGCGCTCGCGGCTGGCGCAGGAAGGGCGATCCGGTGCGGTCTCCGGCCGGAGGGAAAGGGCTTTGTCGGCACATCGTCAGACTGACGAGAGCGAGTGCGTGCAGTCAAGTGGGTCCGAGGCGATGGGAGCTGCGTCACGGACCGTCACCCGGCCGTCGCCGGACCGGACCGCTCCGTGTACTCGCCGCGTCTCCTCGCGGCGCGCCCTCACCGCGTCTCCTCGCCGGACCGGACCGCCGCGCCGAGGGCCGCGATGACGTCCGCCCTGCGCGGCAGGCCCGATGCCCTGCGCACGATCCGGCCACAGGAGTCGAGCACCAGCACGGTCGGGGTGCGCAGGACGTCCAGTTCGCGGACGAGCCCCAGACTGCCCTCGGCATCGATCTCGACATGGGCCACGCCGTCGACCATCCCCGCGACCTCCGCGAGTGTGCGGCGCGTCGCCCGGCACGGCTGGCAGAAGGCGCTGGAGAACTGGACGAGCGTCGCCCTCTCCCCCAGCCCGGCCCCCAGTTCGGCAGCACCCAGCCGCCGCGCCTCGCGCTGCTCGCCCCCCTCGTGCGCCTCGCACCCCTCGTGCGCCTCGTGCCGCCCGATCACCATCGGCCCTTCTTCCGTCCGCCGGTACGCCGGTGCACCGGCGTACGTCACCGGCTCCGTCGGCGCGGGCACCGTCATGCTGCCGGCCCCGTCGTCGCCCTCGGTCCAGCGTTCCGGCGGCCGCGATGATTCCCGTACCCCGCGCGCGGGACCGCGGCGTACCGCCTCGCACTCCGCACGGCCAGGGGAGCACGGGACCGCGACGGCCGTCGGGCCCCGTGCTCCCGCGACCTGAGGGAAGGGGCCCGGCTCCACCGCGGCGGCATCCGCCGGGGTGTCCGCCGGATCGTACACACGCCGGCCGCCCGGCGGCGCACACCTGCCGCGTTCCCCGCCGCGGCGCCCCGCACCGCGAAGTACGGCGGAGTTCCGTGAAACACCGCGAAACACCGCGAAGACCGACCCACCCCGCCCCCGCCACGGCGCGCGGGCGAGCCGGGGAAGGCGGCACCAGGCCGGGCGCGACCGGGCGGGACCCGGCGGCGGACACCATGGCGGCGTCCCAGGTGACACGACGTGACGAGAATCTCGCCGGACGACGCGCCGAGGACTGGCCGTTGCGCCGCACATGGGGCAGCATCTGCCCAATGCCGAATACCTACGGCTGCGTAACCTCCGCTGGGAGAACCCTCCCCGGGACTCAGAAGGAAGGGCCTCTCCCGACATGGCAGAGCTCGTCTACCGGCCGGTCATCGGCGCCGCACTCACGATGTTCAAGGCGCTCGACCTGAAGATCGACTGCCAGGGTTCGGAGAACATCCCCCGCTCCGGCGGGGCGGTGCTGGTGAGCAATCACATCGGCTACCTGGACTTCATCTTCTCCGGTATGGCCGCGCTGCCCCAGAAGCGCCTGGTGCGTTTCATGGCGAAGGAGTCCGTCTTCCGGCACCGGGTCTCGGGCCCGCTGATGCGGGGCATGAAGCACATCCCGGTGGACCGGCGCCAGGGCGAGGATGCGTACGCCCACGCGCTGGACTCGCTGCGCGCCGGCGAGGTGATCGGTGTCTTCCCGGAGGCCACGATCTCCCCGTCGTTCACGTTGAAGGGCTTCAAGTCCGGCGCGGCACGGCTCGCCCAGGAGGCCGGTGTGCCGCTCGTCCCGATGGCCCTGTGGGGCACGCAGCGGCTGTGGACCAAGGGCCGGCCGAGGAACCTCAGGCGCAGCCACATCCCGGTGACGATCCGCGTCGGCGAGGCCATGGAGGCACCGACCGACCAGTACGCCGGCGCGATCACACGCCGGCTGCGGGAGCGTGTGCAGGAACTGCTGGAGTCGGCGCAGCGCGCCTATCCGGTGCGCCCCAGGGACGCCTCCGACACCTGGTGGGTGCCCGCTCACCTCGGGGGCACGGCCCCCACTCCCGCGGAGGTCCGCGAGGCCCGCTGAGGGCCCGGGGGCCGCGCCCCTCACCCGGACCCGGTAATGACGGGGTGCCCGCCGCGGCGCCCTGCCCCCGCCCCCGGGACCGGGCGGGCCCCGGCGAACCGGGTGATCACGGGTCCGGCGACGGCGAGCAGCAGGACGTAGGCGGCGACCAGGGCGCCGAGCCGGTCCTGCCGCACACCCACCAGGCCGATCATCACGATGGAGAACTCGCCGCGCGCGATGAGCGCGGTGCCGGCCCGCAGCCGGCCCCGTGGCCCCGCGCCCTCGCGCCTCGCCGCGTACCAGCCGGTCATCACCTTGGTCAGAGCCGTGACCACCGCCAGCAGCAGGGCGGCGGGAAGCACCGGCAGCAGGGCAGGGGGGCTGATGGCCAGACCGATGGCGAGGAAGAAGACGGCGGCGAACAGGTCCCGCAACGGGCTCAGCACCTGGCGCGCCCGCTCGGCCGCCTCCCCGGTGAGCGACAGTCCTACGAGGAACGCGCCGACGGCGGCGGAGACATGGACGGCCTCGGCGAGAGCCGCCACGACCAGTGTCACACCGAGCACCCGCAGCAGCAGTTGCTCCGGGTCCGGGCGCAGCCGCAGCAGCGCCCGCCCCAGCCGGTGCCCCCACCAGTACGACACGGCGAACGCGGCGAGCAACGCACCAAGCGCCAGCAGCACGCCCAGCAGAGCCTGCCGCCAGGTGCCCCCGGCGGCGACGACGGACAGCAGCGGGAGGAATCCCGCCATCGCGAAGTCCTCGAGCACCAGTACCGACAGCACGGCGGGGGTCTCCCGGTTGCCGAGCCGGCGCAGATCGCCCAGCAGACGGGCGACGATGCCCGAGGAGGAGATGTACGTCACCCCCGCGAGGGCCAGAGTCCCGGTCGCGTCCAGCCCGAGCAGCCACCCCGCAACGGCCCCCGGGGTCGCGTTCAGCACCAGGTCCACCACCGCGCTGGGCAGATGGCGGCGCAGGCTGACGGCGAACTCCGGCACGGTGAACTCGAGGCCCAGCACCAGCAGCAGGAGGACCACCCCGATGCCGGCGCCGGTCTCCACGAACGGGCCGGCGGCGGGAACCGGGGCGATGCCCCCTTCGCCGAGCGCCAGCCCGGCCAGGAGGTACAGCGGGATCGGCGAGAGGGCGAAACGCCGGGCAAGCGCCCCGAGCACGCTCAGCGCGGCGAGGATGGCGCCCAGCTCCAGCATCAGGGCGACCGAGACGTTCACGGCTCAGCCCTGGATGATCTGTTCCACCGCGGAGATCCCGTCGCGGGTCCCGATCACCACCAGCACGTCCCCGGCGCGCAGCAGCTCCCCCGGCCCCGGGGAGGGGATCACCTCCTCGCCGCGCACGACCGCCACGATGGACGCCCCGGTCCGGGTCCGGGCCCTCGTCTCCCCCAGCGGACGGTCGGCGAAGGGCCCGGCCGCCCGCACCTCGACCTGCCCGGCGCTGAGTCCGGGCACCTCCTTGGTCAGGTCGGCGAACCGCTCGGCGATACGCGGCGCACCCAGGATCTCGGCGAGGGTGTCCGCCTCCTCGTCGGTGAGCCGGAACACGACCCGCGCCTCGTCCGGATCCACCCCCTCGTAGACCATCAGTTCGAATTCGCCCGACCGGCGGGCGACGACGCACATCCGGTCCCCCTCCCGGTTGGCGAACTCGTAGCGCATCCCGACCCCGGGCAGCAGCACCTCGTTGACGTCCATGCGGCCATCATCACGTCGCACGCGGCCCCTTGCGCACACAGACGAAGGAGGCATACGGGGGTTTCACCGGCGGCCGGGGGACAGGCCGGCCCGTCCTCGACGGCGCGCGGGCACGGCGGATCCGGGCGGGGGACGGCCATCCCCCGCCCCTTCGCACCGCCGTGCCGCAGCCTCAGCGGATCCGGGCGGGCACCAGGGGCCGGGCACCGGAACGCCCCCCGTGGGCGCCGTCAGCGCGCCATCTCCTCCTTCAGCGCGAGGACGAAGGCGTCCACGTCGTCCTCGGCCGTGTCGAACGAGCACATCCAGCGGACGTCCCCGGCGGCCTCGTCCCAGAAGTAGAAGCGGAAACGCTTCTGCAGCCGACGGCTCACCTCCTGCGGCAGCCGGGCGAAGACCGCGTTCGCCTGGACCGGGTAGAGGACCTCCACCCCGTCCACCGCCCGGACGCCCTCGGCGAGCCGCTGGGCCATGGTGTTGGCGTGCCGGGCGTTGCGCAGCCACAGGTCCTTGGCCAGCAGCGCCTCCAGTTGTACGGCGACGAAGCGCATTTTCGAGGCGAGCTGCATGGACATCTTGCGCAGATGCTTCATATGGCTGACCGCGTCGGGGTTGAGCACGACGACCGCCTCGCCGAACATCATGCCGTTCTTGGTCCCGCCGTAGGAGATGACGTCCACGCCGACGGCATTGGTGAACGCACGCATCGGCACGTCAAGCGAGGCCGCCGCGTTGGCTATCCGCGCACCGTCGAGATGGACCTTCATCCCGAGACCGTGGGCGTGGTCGACGATCGCGCGGACCTCGTCCACCGTGTAGACCGTGCCGAGTTCGGTGTTCTGGGTGATCGAGACGACCTGCGGCATGGCGCGGTGCTCGTCCTCCCAGCCCCAGGCCTGCCGGTCGACCAGCTCGGGGGTGAGCTTGCCGTCCGGGGTCGGCACGGTCAGCAGCTTCAGCCCGCCCATCCGCTCCGGAGCGCCGCCCTCGTCCACGTTGATGTGGGCGCTCTCGGCGCAGACGACCGCGCCCCACCGGTCGGTGAGGGCCTGCAGGGCGGTGACGTTGGCGCCGGTGCCGTTGAAGACGGGGAACGCCTCGGCGCCGGAGCCGAAGTGGCTGTGCATGATCCGCTGGAGGTGGTCCGTGTACGCGTCCTCCCCGTAGGCGACCTGGTGGCCGCCGTTGGCCAGGGCGAGGGCGGCAAGGACCTCCGGGTGGGCCCCCGCGTAGTTGTCGCTGGCGAAGCCCCTTACGCCGGGGTCGTGGTGCCGTCGGGCATCGGTCCTCGTCGGGATCACGGCTCGGGGGTCAGCCACAGGCGCTGTCCATTCACTTCCGGGGCGGGCCGGTCCCAGACTCCGGCAATGGCCTCGGCCAGTTCCCCGACGTCCGTGAAGCCCGCGAACTTGGCGTTCGGGCGCTCGGCGCGCATCGCGTCGTGCACGAGCGCCTTGACGACCAGGATGGCAGCCGCGGAACGGGGGCCGTCCTCGCCCCCGGCCTTCCTGAGGGAGTCGGCGAGCGCCAGGGTCCAGGCCTCGGCCGCCGCCTTGGCGGCCGCGTAGGCCGCGTTGCCCTCGGTGGGCTTCGCCGCCCCGGACTGGCTGACCAGCACGAAGCGCCCCCTGTCGCTGCGCTTCAGCGCCTCGTGGAACGCGAGGGAGGTGTTCTGCACCGTGCGGATCAGCAGCTTCTCGAGCAGCTGCCAGTCGCCCAGGTCCGTCTCGCCGAAGGTGGCGCAGCCGCGCCAGCCGCCGACCAGGTGGACCAGGCCGTCGACGCGGCCGAACTCCTTCTCGGTCTGGGCGGCCCACTCGCGGGTGGCGGCCGGGTCGAGCAGGTCTACGGTGTCGCCAGTGACGGTCGCCCCGCCGTGCGCGTACCGGGCCTCGTCGACCGCCTGGGCGAGCCGCTCGGTGTCCGCGTCCGACGCCACGACGATCGCGCCAGCCTCGGCGAGGCGGAGCAGGGTGGCGCGGCCGGCCGGGCCGGCCGCGCCGGCAACCGCGATCACCGTACCGTCGAGGGCTCCGTTGCCGTTCACATTCATCGTGCTGGTCTCCTCCGTACGAGAGCTCACGCGGCGACTCGCTCGGCGGACCGGGCCGTGATCCCCTGGGTGGAGGCGATCACGCCCTTCAGCTTCTTGGAGAGCGCCTCAAAGAACATGCTGAGCGGAAACTCGTCCGGAAGCACGTCGTCCACGAGCTTGCGCGGCGGCTGGCTCAGGTCCAGGGCGTCGGGGCCCTTCGCCCAGCGGGAGCCCGGGTGCGGGGGGAGGTAGGTCGAGACCAGCTCGTAGGCCTTGAACCAGTGGACGAGCTTGGGGCGGTCGATGCCGTCGCGGTAGAGCTTCTCGATCTCGGCGCAGAGCTGGTTGGTGACCTGCGGGGCCCGCTCCCAGTCGATCCTCAGCGTGTTGTCCGTCCAGCGCACCACATCGTGCCTGTGGAGGTAGGCGAAGAGCAGCTGGCCGCCGAGCCCGTCGTAGTTGCGCACCCGGTCGCCGGTGACGGGAAAGCGGAACATCCGGTCGAACAGCACCGCGTACTGGACGTCGCGGCCGTGCGCGTTGCCCTCGGCCTCCAGCTTCACGGCCTCCTTGAAGGCGGTGAGATCGCAGCGCAGCTCCTCCAGGCCGTACATCCAGAACGGCTGCCGCTGTTTGATCATGAAGGGGTCGAACGGCAGGTCGCCGTGGCTGTGGGTGCGGTCGTGGATCATGTCCCACAGGACAAAGGCCTTCTCGCACCGCTCCTGGTCGTGGACCATGGAGGCCACGTCCTCGGGGAGGTCGACGGAGAGGACGTCCACCGCGGCCTCGGTCACCCGGCGGAAACGGGCGGCTTCGCGGTCGCAGAAGATGCCGCCCCAGCTGAACCGATCGGGGGCCTCGCGCACGGCTATGGTCTCGGGGAACAGCACAGCCGAGTTGGTGTCGTAGCCGGCGGTGAAGTCCTCGAAGGTGATCCCGCAGAAGAGCGGGTTGTCGTAGCGGGTCGCCTCCAGCTCCGCCAGCCAGTCGGGCCAGACCATGCGCAGGACCACGGCCTCCAGGTTGCGGTCCGGGTTGCCGTTCTGCGTGTACATGGGGAAGACCACCAGGTGCTGCAGGCCGTCCACGCGGTCGGCGGCGGGCTGGAAGGCCAGCAGCGAGTCGAGGAAGTCCGGCACGGCGAAGCCGCCGTCGGCCCACTTGCGGAGATCGGCGACGAGCGCGCGGTGGTACGCGGCGTCGTGCGGGAGCAGCGGGGAGATCTCCTCCACGGCGGCGGTCACACGCTCGACGGCGTACTCGGCTGCGGCGGGCACCGGGGCGCCCTCGGCGCCGAAGTCGATGGAACCGTCCTCGGACTGCCAGGGCCTGATCTCCTCGACGGCCTCCTTGAGCGTCCGCCAGGCAGGATGCCCGACCACCGCCGTGGCCGTCGCCGCGTCCGCCGCAGCGTTCTGCACAAGAGTTTCCGTCATGTCACTTCCTCCACGGGAGAACCTCGCGTCAAGACACCGTATCTATGCCCGGTTCTCCCACACAAGGGGAACCCTGGGAAATTATCCTGCCCCACCCCCATGGTCACCGCAGATTTTTCCGTGATCTGGGCCATACGAGACGATGGCTACGGCAATCCCCACAGGAGACCCCGCCCGGGGCACTCCAGGGACGGGAGCCGTCCGGGACGCGGCAGCGGCTTCGTCAAGCCCCCCAGGACTCGCCCACGCCCGAGTGAGCCGACGAGGGGCCGCTGAGTCGCTGAATCGCCTTCCCCCAAGCCCGGCACCCCATGCACGACCGGTTACGGCCGTGGTGGAGGCCACTAGGCTGCGGCCGTGCCGCGCGGCGCCGGGAGCCGCAGCGCGGGCCGCGCGGGGCGGTGGCCACCTCGCGGGAGCCGCCGGCACGAACGGCCCGAGCCCGACACATCGACGGAAGCGAGAAGATCTTGAGTTTCCTCACCATCGGTCATCGCGGGGTCATGGGTGTCGAACCGGAGAACACCCTGCGTTCCTTCGTCCGGGCGGAGCGGGCGGGGATGGACGCGATCGAACTGGATCTCCATCTCAGCAAGGACGGCGCGCTGGTCGTCATGCACGACGCCGCTGTGGACCGCACGACCGACGGCACCGGGCCGATCGCCGAGAAGACCCTCGCGGAGCTGCGGGAGCTGGACGCAGGTCAGGGCGAGCGCATCCCGGTCTTCGAGGAGGTGCTCGACGCGGTGGGCCTGCCGCTCCAGGTCGAGATCAAGGACGCGGCCGTGGCACGGGTCCTCGCGGACGTGATGGTCAAGCGCGATCTAGTGGACCGGATCGAGGTCACCTCGTTCCAGGACGACGCCGTGCGGGAGATCAACGCATTGGTGCCCGGGGTACGCACGGCCCTCGTCGCCAGCCGCTGGGGCAGCGACATCGTCGAGCGCGCTCTGGCCGTCGGCGCTCCCGCGCTGGCGCTGAACATCCGCCGGCTGACCCTGGAGACGGTGGAGCATGCCCACGACGAGGGGCTCAGGGTCATCGGATGGGTCGTCAACACCCAGGACCACCTGCGGCTGGTGCGTGCCCTCGAGCTCGACGGCGCGACCACCGACTTTCCGGAGATCCGGCGCACCGGCCGCTTCACCGCCTGACGGCGCGGCGGCGCCGGACCCGGCCGCCGGCGGGCCCGGCTGACCGGCCCACCAGCCCGGTGCCCCGGCCGGGAGGTCAGCCGCCCGGCGTCGCCGCGTCCAGGTCCAGGTCCTTCACCAGCAGTTCGAACCGCAGATCGTCCCGGCGCGGAAGCCCGAAGCGCTCGTCGCCGTACGGGAACGGCGTCATCCGCCCCGTACGGCGGTACCCGCGCCGCTCGTACCAGGCGACCAGTTCCTCGCGCACCGAGATCACCGTCATATGCATCTGGCTGACTCCCCAGTCCTCCCGCACGATGCGCTCGGCCTCGGCGAGCACCCGCCGCCCGAGCCCGCCGCCCTGAAGTCCCGGCCGCACGGCGAACATGCCGAAGTACGCCGCGTCACCCCGGTGTTCGAGCTGGCAGCAGGCCACGAGCTCGTCGCCGCGCCGGACCGTGAGAAGCCTGCTGCCCGGGGTCACGACCACCTGGCGCACGCCCTCGGCATCGGTGCGCTGACCGCCCAGGATGTCCGCCTCGGTCGTCCATCCGGCCCGGCTGGAGTCCCCGCGGTAGGCCGACTCGATCAACTCGACCAGGGCCGGCACATCGGCAGGTCTCGCGTCGCGGTAGCGCAGCTGCACCGGGTCCCGGGGCGGGGCGGTCTCCATAAGGGTCTCCGTTCTGCGTTCTTCGCCGTTCACCGCTGTTCCCCGCCGTTCACCGCAGTTCGGCGGGGCCCTGTCCGCGATCCGGCAGCGGCGCGGCGGACGCACACGGCGGCGGTCGGACGCGGACGGTCGCGGCGGGCCGTCCACGCCCGACCCTACGCGAGGCCCGGGCGGTCTACCGTGGTGGCCATGATGCATGTGCTGAGCAGCCGCATCCTGCTGCGGCCGACCCATCCCGAGCGGTCCAGGCGGTTCTACGAGGACGTCCTGGGCCTCCAGATCTACCGCGAGTTCGGCACCGGGCCCGACCGCGGAACGGTCTACTTCCTCGGCGGCGGCTTCCTGGAGATCTCCGGGCGCTCGGCCGCTCCCCCCGGCCCCGGCCTCTCGCTGTGGCTCCAGGTGCCGGACGCCAAGGCGGCCTACGGCCAGGTGCTGTCGCACGGGGTCACCGTCGACAGACCGCCGCTGCGCGAGCCCTGGGGCCTTGTCGAGATGTGGCTGACCGACCCGGACGGGGTGCGGATCGCGGTGGTGGAGGTGCCGGAGGACCACCCGCTGCGCCATCGGCCCTGACCCGCGCTGCCGGGCCTGGTCCGCGCCGCTGCAGGTGATCCGCGCCGGCCGGGCCGCCGCGCACCGTGGGTGCCACTGCGCCGGTCCGCCGGTCCGCTGCGGTCCGCGGGTGGGGCGCCCCGTGGGGCGCCCCACCCGCGGACCGTGGCGTGCGTCACTTGCCGGGTGAAGCCGTACCTGCGGGTAGCGCGGCGCTCATACCCTGGTGCCCATGATGGTCTCCCTCGCGCTGCTGTCGCTCGGCGCACTGGCCGCCGTCCTCGCGCCGCGGCTGATGTCACGGGCCGACTGGCCGGAGCGCGAGCCGGTGGTGGCGCTGTGGGTGTGGCAGTGCGTGGTCGCGGCGGTGCTGCTGAGCTTCGGGCTCTCCATGACCATCAGCGCGGCCGCGGCCTGGCAGGCGGTGCGGGGCCCGGTCTTCGCGCCTGCGCCGAGTGCCGTCGTCGAGGCGTACGCGCTGGGTGCGGGCGGCCCGTGGTCCGCGGTGCTCGCCGTCGTCCTGGCGGGCGCGGGGCTGTGGAGCGGTGCGATGCTCACCCGGGAGATCCACCGGGCACATGTCCGGCGCAAGCGGCGCAGGGCGGAACTCCTCGTACGCGCCCCTCTGCTGCCGGGCGAGGACCCGGGGGACGATCCGGTGGTGGTGCTCGAGGGCGAGCGGCCCGACGCGTGGTGGCTTCCCGGGGCCACGCCCCAGCTGGTCGTCACCACGGCGGCCCTGCGGCGTCTGAAGGGCCGCCAGCTCGACGCGGTACTCGCCCACGAGCAGGGCCATGCCAGAGCCCGCCACGACTGGCTGCTGCACTGCTCGGCGGCGCTCGCCAACGGGTTTCCCCAGGTCCCGGTGTTCGCCGCGTTCCGCGACGAGATGCACCGGCTGGTCGAACTCGCCGCCGACGATGTCGCCTCGCGCCGGTTCGGCCGGCTCACCATCGCCCTGGCGCTGGTCGAACTGAACGAGCACCGCGGAGTCTTCGGTCCCTGCCCCGCCCCCGACGCCCAGCTCCGCCACCGGGTCGACCGGCTGCTGGCCCCGGTTCCCCGGCTCACGGCGGGCAGGCGGCTGCGGTTGACCGCGGCCGCGGCGCTGGTGCCCGTCGTACCGCTGCTGGTGGCATTCGTGCCGGGCCTGAGCGCTCTGGCGTAACTGGCGAGGCGGATCGGGGGCAGGATCCTCCCCATGCCTCCCCCCACCCCCACCCGTATCCCGCACCGCCTCTCCCCGGAGCCCGGGGTTCCGTTCCCCTGGGCGCGCGCCGCCTCACTGGCGGCGGTGTCCTCCCTGCTCCTGCTGGTGACGGTGTCCGTCGGCTGGGCCCCCCTGATGTCGGCCGACCGTTCGGTCGCGGTCGAGCTGCACGAGTGGGCGCTGGCCGATCCGGGGCTGACCCGGGTGAACCGGATCCTCAGCGACTGGGTGTGGGACCCCTGGACGATGCGCGCCCTGGTGCTCTCGGCGGTCCTCGTGCTGTTGCGGCGGGGCGAGGGACTGCTGGCCCTGTGGGTGGCGGCGGCGAGCCTGCTGGGCTCGGCCGTGCAGCAGGCCCTCAAAGCGCTGGTGGGGCGGCAGCGCCCGGTCTGGGCGGACCCCGTCGACTCCGCCCAGTACGCCGCCTTTCCGTCCGGCCACGCGATGACCGCCGCCGTGACCTGCGGGCTTCTGCTGTGGCTGCTGGCCAGGACCGGGGCCGGGGTCCGGCTGCGGCGGGCGGCGGCCCTGCTGGCGGTGGTCTCGGTACTGGGTGTGGGCTTCACCAGGCTCTATCTGGGTCTGCACTGGTTCACGGACGTGCTCGCCGGCTGGCTGCTCGGGGCCTGCCTGGTGGCGGTGGCGGCCGGCTCGTACGAACGGCTCGCCGCACACCGGGGGCCCTGGCACCCGAAGCGGTAGGCGCCTCGTCGGACCGGGTCTCCGGCACCGGCGGGCAGCGGGCGCGCACCCCCGGGCAGGGCCGCCGGCAACGCTTCGCCGCACGGTGGCCAAGCGGATGACCTCCTGCGGGCGATGCCCATGCTCGGCCGGCGGGTGCCCGGAGGCGACCGGACACCCTTGAACCCGGCCCCCCGCAACGGGAGGATCGCCGGATGGCGATCAAAGGCGTGCTCTTCGACTTCTCGGGAACGCTCTTCCGGATCGAGTCCGTCACCAGCTGGCTGCGGGCCGCCCTCGACAGGACGGGCATCTCCGTCGGCGAGGACGCGTTCGCGCGCTACGCGCGCGAACTGGCGGCGGCCGGGGCGCTGCCCGGCGGCTCCGCACCCGAGGCGGTCCCGGATGATCTGGCCGATCTGTGGTGGACTCGCGATCAGGACAGCCGGCGGCACCGGGCCGCCTATGTGGGCCTCGCCCGCCGCGTGGAGCTGCCGGACCCCCGGCTCTACGACGCCCTCTACGAGCGGCACAAAGCGCCCTGCGCCTGGCGGCCGTACCCGGACGCCGCCGAGGTGCTCGGCGAGCTGCGAAGGCTCGGGACCGGCGTCGCGGTCGTCAGCAACATCGGCTGGGACCCGCGGCCGGTGTTCCGGGCACACGGGCTGGACGGGTTCGTGGACGCGTATGTGCTGTCCTACCGCCACGGGGTGCAGAAGCCGGATGAGCGGCTGTTCCGGGCGGGCTGCAAGGCGCTGGGGCAGGAGCCCGGGAACGTCCTGATGGTCGGCGACGACCGGCACGCGGACGGCGGGGCCGCGCGGCTGGGCTGCGCGGTGCACTTCGTGGACCATCTGCCGGTCGAGGAGCGGCCCGGGGGGCTTCGCCCGGTCGTCGGACTCGTGGCGGGGTGAAGCGGACCGCAGGGGCGGGGCAGCGGCGGGGCAGGGGCGGCCGCCCGCGGGGTCCGGGCCGGCTGAGCCGGCCGGCCGCCCCGGAAGCCGCGCACCGGGCAGAGGCGATCCGCGCGGGTGCCGGGGGGAACGGCACGGACCGGACGGACCGGACGATCCCCCGCGTCGCCCGGTCGATCCGGTCCACCCCGCTGACCAGGCGCACCGGCGCCTCGCAGCGAACCGCGCTGAGTATATTGGCTCCGAGCCAGTCAACGCAGGAGTCAAGCATGTCCCCGCGGAGCGCATCGGTCAATGAACAGCTCCGTCGGCGTTCCCGGGAGCGTCTGCTCCAGGCGACGGTGGAACTCGTCGCGGAGCGCGGCTACGAGGCGACCACGCTGGGGGACATCGCCGACCGGGCCGGCTCGGCCCGCGGACTGGTCTCGTACTACTTCCCAGGCAAGCGCCAGCTGTTCCAGTCCGCGGTGCACCGGCTGATGCACCACACGCTGGAGGAGGCGCTGGAGCGTGAGCCCCGCACCGTCGACGGGCGGGAGCGGCTGGCCCGCGCGGTGGATGCGATCCTGGGTCTCGCGGTGGACCGTCCGGTGCTGATGCGCGCGCACATGGCGGGCATTCTGCAGGCCGAGGGGTTCGTCCAGTGCCCAGAGCAGCAGCGCCTGGCCGCTCTGCTGCGCGACACCGTCGAGCGGTACGGGTCCCCGGACGTGGACGCGGACTACCCCCTGCTGCGCGCGCTGCTGATGGGGGCGGTCTTCGCGGTGGCGCTGCCGGGCGCGCCGATGCCGCACACCCGGCTGCGTGCGGAGCTGTTCCAGCGGTACGGGCTGGACTGGGAGCTCGGCCTGCCTCCGGTCGGTCAAGCGCCCGGAGGGAGCGCGCCCCCGCGCGAGGTTCCTCCGGTCGGTCAAGCGCCCGGAGGGAGCGCGCCCCCGCGCGAGGTTCCTCCGGGCGCGGTCCGGTCCGCCGACGGGCCGGGGTCCGCAGGCACGGCGGCGGCCCGTGAGGCGGGGTCACCCGCACGGCGGACGCGGCCGGCCGCCGGGGAAGCGGTGCCGCCCGCCGGGGCGGCACCGCGGGGGTGCGGTCAGTAGCCGGAGCGGTCGAAGTAGTCCGGCTGGGTCTGCACGTTGAGTTCGCGCGCCCGGACGCGCTTGGCCGGGTCGGTGCGCCGGTCGTCGAGTCTCAGCACGTCCAGGCCCTTGGCGATGTCGTTCGAGTAGATGTGGCCGTTGTAGTAGTACGCGGACCAGGAGCCGCCGGTGGCCACGGTGTCGGTGGAGAGCGGGCCCCGTTCGAAGTAGGCGATCTCCTTGGGCTTCGTGGAGTCGGTGAACTCCCACACCGACACCCCGCCCTGGTACCAGGCCTGGACCATGATGTCGCGGCCCTTCACCGGGATCAGCGAGCCGTTGTGCGCCACGCAGTTCTCGGTGGGGGCCTGGTGCCGGTCGATCTTGTAGTAGCCGCGGAAGACCAGTGTGCGCTCGTCGCCCTTGCCGACGATGTCGTAGATGCCGTCGGCCCCGCGGTGGGGACCGGTCTCCGCGTTGCAGGTGGCGCCCCCGCCGCCGCCGAGTTCGTCGGTGAAGACGACCTTGCGGGCGTCCTGGTTGAACGTCGCGGAGTGCCAGAACGCGAAGTTGACGTTGTCCTGGACCTGGTCGATGACCTTCGGCCGCTCGGGGTCGCGGATGTCGAACAGGAGCCCGTCGCCCATGCACGCCCCGGCCGCGAGGTCCTTGGAGGGCAGCACGGTGATGTCGTGGCAGCCGGTGGTCTTGGAGACACCGGGGTTGGTGGGTCCGCCGGGGTTGCCGCCGCCGTCCGGGCCCTCGCCCGGGAACAGCACCGGGAAGCCGACGACCCTGGACTTCTCCGGGGCGTTCCGCGGCACCTTGACGACGGAGATCCCGTCATGCGGCGGCCGGCAGTCGGGGAACAGCGCGTTCGGCGAGTACGACGACACGTACACGTACACGTTGCGCCGCTCGGGCACCAGGGTGTGGGTGTGCGAGCCGCAGGCGGTCTCGACGGCGGCGACGTACCTCGGGTTGCGCTTGTCGCTGATGTCGAAGATCTTGATGCCCTCCCACGAGGACTTCTCCGTGGCCGACTGGCTCGTGCTGGCGCAGGAGTCGTCGCTTCGGGAGGAGTCGGTGGAGAGGAACAGCAGGTCCCCGGAGACCGAGACGTCGTTCTGGGCGCCGGGGCAGAGCACCTGGGCGACGGTCTTCGGGGCGCGCGGGTCGCGGATGTCGAAGATGCGGAAGCCGTCGTAGTTGCCCGCGAACGCGTACCTCCCCTGGAAGGCCAGGTCGGAGTTGGTACCCGGGAGTGCGTCCTTGGGGACGTTGGCGAGATGGCGGATGTTGCCGCTGTGGACGACCTCGTCCACGGCGGGTATGTCGCCGCTCTCCGCCAAGGCCTCGGTGGCCGCCTCCTGTTCGGACGAGAGCCTCCTCTCGGCCGGGGCGTCCCCGGGGTCGGGCGTGGCGGCCGCGGGTCCGGCCGTGAACAGTGTGGCCAGCAGCCCTGCCGCGGCTGCCGCCACGCCCAGGCGTCTGCGCCGCACCTTCGTGGTGTGCAACGGGGTCACCTATTCCTCCCCTGCTTCATGGGTCGAGCGATGAACTGCCCTCGGCAGTATCGTCTAGACATGCCCACATCAATAGATGGCAACAGTTACACGGTGAAAGTCGCCGCGGCCGTCGCGGCGGCCGTGCTCGCGCTCGGAGCCTGCGAGTCGGTATCCGCTTCCGGCGGCCCGGGGGCCGAGGGGGACCGCGGCACCGCGGTCGTGGCGCCGGGAAAGCCCGGCGAGCCCGCCAGGACGCTCTCGCCCGAGCAGGCCGCGCAGGAGCTGCCGGACGACAGTCCGAACGCGGCGGACGTCCTGTACGTCCAGATGATGATCGTCCATCACCGGCAGGCACTGGAGATGACGGCGCTCGTCCCGGACCGGGCCGCGGCCACCCCGGTGAAGCGCCTCGCCGAGCGCATCGCGGCCGCCCAGCAGCCGGAGATCGGGGCGATGCGGGGCTGGCTGAAGAGCCACGGCGAGGACGAGGCGGCGGGCGGCCACGCCCACGACCACGACCACGGCGCGATGCCCGGCATGGCGACCGAGGAGCAGCTGGCGCGGCTGCGCGCCGCCGAGGGTACGGCCTTCGACGAGCTGTTCCTGAAACTGATGATCACTCATCACCAGGGCGCCCTGACGATGGGGACCACCGTGCTGTCCGAGGGCAACAACGTCCGGGTGGGCGAGATGGCCAATGACGTGGTCGCCTCGCAGACGGCCGAGATCAGCCGGATGCGTGCCATGTGAGGCTTACCGGCCGGTCTTCCCGGTGCCATGCTGGAAAGCACCCTGCGGAAGGAGCGCGGCCGTGCTTCGAGTCGCCGTCGTCGGATCCGGGCCGAGCGGGGTGTACACCGCTCAGGCCCTCGTCCAGCAGTCCCTTGTGCCGGATGTCCGCGTGGACGTCCTGGACCGGCTCCCGTGCCCCTACGGGCTGGTGCGGTACGGGGTCGCGCCCGACCACGAGAAGATCAAGTCCCTGCAGGGCACACTGCGGACGGTCCTGGAGGACGACCGGATCGGCTTCGTCGGCAATATCGAGGTGGGCGCGCGCGGTCTGGCTCCGGGTCGCCTGCTGCGGCTCTACCACGCGGTCGTCTACTGCGTCGGGGCCGCGAGGGACCGCAGGATGGGGATTCCCGGGGAGGATCTGCCGGGGAGCTGCTCGGCCACCGACTTCGTGTCCTGGTACAGCGCCCACCCGGACGCCGCGGGCAGCGGGTTCACCCTCGGTGCCCGGTCGGCGGTGGTCATCGGGGTGGGCAACGTCGCCGTCGACGTGACCCGGATCCTGGCGCGGGGCGCCGCGGAGCTGCGGCCGACCGACGTACCGCACGACACGCTGGGCGCCCTGGCCGGCAGCCGGGTGCGCGAGGTGCACATGGTCGGCAGACGGGGCCCGTCGCAGGCGAAGTTCACCACGAAGGAGCTGCGGGAGCTGGGCTCGCTGCCGGACGCCTCCGTCCGCGTCGAACCGGCCGACCTCGCCCTGGACCCCGGCTACGCCGACGCGTCGGCGCTGCCGGCGGTCAACCGGCGCAACCTCGACGTGGTGCGCGGCTGGGCGGCGGCCGGCGAGGACACCGCGGGGGCGCGGGCCCGGAGCATCCGGATCCGCTTCTTCCTGCGCCCGGCGGAGCTGCTCGCCGAGGGCGGGCGGGTCGCCGCGGTGCGCTTCGAGCGGACGGTCCCGGACGGCTCGGGCGGGCTGCGCGGTACGGGCACATACGAGGAGGTCGAGGCCCAGCTGGTGCTGCGGGCGGTCGGCTACCGCGGCGCGCCCCTGGAGGGGCTGCCCTTCGACGCCGCACGGGGCACGGTGCCGCACCGGGCCGGCCGGGTCGTCCGGGAGGACGGCGCGTCCTCCGGGGAGTACGTCGCGGGCTGGATCAAGCGGGGCCCCACCGGGGTGATCGGCACCAACAGGCCCTGCGCCAAGGAGACGGTGGCGTCGGTCCTCGAGGACGCCCCCGCGTTGTCGGCGCGCCCGCTGCCGGACGAACCGCTGGACGTGCTCAGGGACTGGGGGCATCGCCCCGTGGAGTGGCCGGGCTGGCTGGCGATCGAGGAGGCCGAGTACGCACTGGGCCGGTCGCTGGGGCGCCGCTCGGTGAAGATCGCCGACTGGGAGGGGCTGCTGAGCGCGGCCGGTGTCGACATGGCTCCGCAGCTGCCCGCGGCATAGCGTCTGCTGGCCGCACTCCCGTGACCGAGTGGGCGAGGCACCCGTGACCGGGCGGCACGGGTGCCAGGTCAGCCGCCGGCGCGGCGGGCCGCCTCCCCGGCGGCGGCGTTCAGCACGCTGTCGAGGAGGCCGGGGAACAGCGCGTCCAGATCGTCCCGGCGCACCCCGTTCATCTTCGCCGTACCGCGGTAGTCCTGCCGGATCACCCCGCTCTCCCGCAGCACGCGGAAGTGGTGCGTCGAGGTGGACTTGGTCACGGGCAGATCGAAGTACGAGCAGGACAGCTCGGCGTCGGCGGTCGCCAGTTCGGTCACCACCCGCAGCCGCACCGGGTCGGCGAGCGCGTGCAGCACGCCCTCGAGCCGGATCTCGTCGCGCGGGGGGTGGGCGAGTTCGCGGGGATGTGCGGCGGTGGTCACGAGAACTCCACTTCGGCTGGGGCTTCCATTGTACGAAGGCCGCCGTAGTCGACCGGCGCGTGCGGGCCGGTGCGGGGCCTCGACGGCCCCGTGCGGGCGCTCGCGCGGGACGGCCGACTCCGGTTTCGGCCCGCCGCCGCCGGCCTCGGCCCCGCCCGCCGTTCCCCGCCCCTGCCGCGCCCTGCCGCGCCCGGCCGCGGCGGGCCCGGAGGGACCGGAGCGGACCGGGCGCACGGCGGGGCACCGCCGGACCGAGCGGGCTACTCGACGACCAGTTCGACCGGGATGTTGCCGCGGGTGGCCTTGGAGTACGGGCAGACCTGGTGCGCCTGCTCCACCAGCCGCTCGCCGGTACCGCCCTCGAGCGACGCGGGCAGCTCCACCCGCAGGACCACGGCCAGCCCGAATCCGCCGTCCTCGTCCTTGCCGATGCCCACCTCCGCGGTCACCGAGATCTCCCCGGTGTCGACCTTCGCCTGGCGGCCGACGAGGCCGAGCGCGCTGGCGAAGCAGGCCGCGTATCCGGCCGCGAAGAGCTGCTCCGGATTGGTGCCCTCGCCGCTGCCGCCCAAGGCGACGGGGGTCGCGAGCGGCAGGTCCAGCCGGCCGTCGGAGCTGACGGCGCGCCCGTCACGGCCGTTGGCAGTGGCGGCGGCGGTGTACAGCGCGTTCATGGAAAACCATCCCTTGGTCGGTGGGCAGGGCCCGTGCGGTGGGCCGCATGAGCCACTAGAGCACACAATTCAATTGCACACAACCCAAAGACCGGGGGCAGGTAACCTGACCCCATGAAGACGACACCGGACACCGAGGAGGCCCTCCGCCTCGACCGCCAGATCTGCTTCTCGCTGCACACGGCCTCACGGGCCTTCAACGGCGTGTACCGGGCGGTGCTGAAGGACTTCGGCCTCACCTACCCCCAGTACCTCGTACTGCTGGTGCTCTGGGAGGACGGCGAGCTGCCGGTGAAGGCGATCGGCACCCGCCTCCGACTGGACTCCGGCACCCTGTCGCCACTGCTCAAGCGCCTGGAGGCGATCGGCCTCGTGGAGCGCCGACGCAGCACCGAGGACGAACGGTCGGTCACCGTGCGTCCGACGCCCGAGGGCGCCGCCCTGCGCAAGCGGGCCCATCTCGTGCCGCACAGGATCGCCGCCGCCACCGGACTCTCCCTGGAGGAGATCGGCGACCTGCAGGAGCGCCTGTCCGCACTGACCGCCAAACTCGACGGCGCCGACCTGGACCTCGACCCGCTGGACGGCTGCGCCGACCCCACCCACTGACCCCACCAGCCTCACGAGCCTCACCAGCGCCGCACCGACCGGCCCCGCCGCCCGCGGCGCCGAGCGACACCGGCAGCCCGGCAGCCCGACACCGGGACAGGACCGGACCGCCCCCGACGGGGACGAGCAAGGCCGGACGGGGTGGGGCCCCGTTCGACGACCACCGCCTGCACCGCCGCGGGACGGGCACGGCGGACGGGGCCGGACAGCCCCGGACGGGGAGGGACGAGGAGAGGCAAGGCGTGACGAGGGAGACGGGGGCGAACAGGGGCGAGGAGGGACGAGGAGGGGCGAGGAGGGACAGCGGCGAGCGGGGAGGGACGGGACGGGCGGAGGCGAACGGGGACCGGCCGGGCGCCGCCCGCATGACCGGCACTCTAGTTTGACAATTACCGTACTACGAGGGGTATCGTACGAGCGTCTTGTTCGACCCGCCGTAAATGGAGCCCCCCGTGAGCGCACTGTTCGAGCCGTACACCCTCCGGTCCGTGACCATCCCGAACCGCGTATGGATGGCCCCGATGTGCCAGTACAGCGCCGAGGCCGCCGGACCGGACGCCGGCGTCCCCACCGACTGGCACTTCGCCCACTACGCCGCGCGCGCCGCCGGCGGCACCGGGCTGATCCTGGTCGAGGCGACCGCGGTCGTCCCCGAGGGCCGGATCAGCCCGCACGACCTCGGCATCTGGAACGACACCCAGGCCACCGCCTTCCGCAGGATCACCCGCTTCCTGAAGGACCAGGGCACCGTCCCCGGCATCCAGATAGCCCACGCGGGCCGCAAGGCCAGCACGGACCGGCCCTGGACGGGTGGCGCACCGGTGGGCCCCGACGCCCGCGGCTGGCAGCCGGTCGCGCCGAGCCCGGTCCCGTTCGACGAGGGGCACCCGGTGCCCGACGAGCTGACCGCCGATCAGATCGCCGAGCTGCCCGGCCGGTTCGCCGAGGCCGCGCGGCGGGCACTGGACGCGGGCTTCGAGGTCGTGGAGGTGCACGGCGCACACGGGTATCTGATCGGCGAGTTCCTCTCCCCGCACAGCAACCACCGCACCGACGCCTACGGCGGCTCGTTCGAGAACCGCACCCGGTTCGCGCTTGAGGTCGTCGACGCCGTACGGGCGGTGTGGCCGCAGGAGCTTCCGCTGTTCTTCCGGATCTCCGCGACCGACTGGCTCGAGGAGAACGGCTGGACCGCCGACGACACCGTCCGTTTCGCGGCGCTGCTGCGGGAGCACGGCGTGGACCTCCTCGACGTCTCCTCCGGTGGCAACGCGCCGCGGGTACGCATTCCGGCGGGTCCGGGATACCAGGTGCCGTTCGCCGCCCGGGTCAGGAACGAGACGGAGCTGCCGGTGGCCGCGGTGGGTCTGATCACCGACCCGGCGCAGGCCGAGAAGGTCCTGGCGAACGGCGAGGCCGACGCGGTGCTCCTCGGTCGGGAGTTGCTGCGCAGCCCCTCGTGGGCCCGCAGCGCCGCTCGGGAACTCGGCGGGGCGGTCCGGATCCCCGAGCAGTACCACCGCTCGGTCTGAGCCCGTGCCCGGCGTGCGGCCGGCGGCCGGCGGCCGGCAGGCCCACATCGGCACCGGCACGACCGGGCACGGGCTGCGCCGGAGCCGGGCGCGGCCGGTCCCACCTGCGGATACGCCGACCCCGGGGGCCGCTGTCAGTGGGTGGGTGCAGACTGGCCCCTGTCCGCGACAACGGCGTCCTGGAGGTGTCGTCGATGACCGAGGTTCTGCTGGCGGTAGGCACGCGCAAGGGGCTGTTCCTGGGGCGCCGGAAAGACGGCCGGTGGGAGCTGGACGGCCCCCACTTCAACGCCCAGGCCGTGTACTCCGTCGGGATCGACACGCGCCGCGGCGCCGTGCCGCGGCTGCTGGCCGGCGGGGACAGCGCGCACTGGGGCCCCTCGGTGTTCCACTCCGACGACCTCGGGGCGACCTGGGCGGAACCGGCCGTGCCCGCGGTGAGGTTCCCCAAGGACACCGGGGTCTCCCTGGAACGGGTCTGGCAGCTCCATCCGGCCGGGCCCGCGGCTCCCGGCGTGGTCTACGCGGGGACGGAGCCCGCGGCGCTGTTCCGCTCGGAGGACGCCGGGGAGACGTTCGACCTCGTCCGGCCGCTGTGGGAGCACCCCACCCGCCCGAAGTGGATGCCGGGCGGCGGCGGGGAGGCCGTGCACACCGTGGTCACCGACCACCGGGACCCCCGCCGGGTGATCGTGGCGGTCTCCGCGGCCGGGGTCTTCCGCAGCCTGGACGGCGGAGCCGCCTGGACCCCGTCGAACGACGGGGTCCAGGCGGCCTTCCTGCCCGACCCGAAGCCGGAGTTCGGCCAGTGCGTACACAAGATCGCCCAGGACGCAGGCGATCCCGACCGGCTCTACCTCCAGAACCACTGGGGGGTGTACCGGAGCGACGACGGGGGCGCCACCTGGACGGACATCGGCGCGGGCCTGCCGTCCGACTTCGGCTTCGCCGTCGTCGCCCATCCGCTCCGCCCCGGCGTCGCCTATGTCTTCCCGATCAACGCCGACGCCGACCGGGTGCCCGCCGGGCGGCGCTGCCGGGTGTACCGGACGGTGGACGCGGGCGGGACATGGGAGCCGCTGTCGCGAGGGCTGCCCGAAGGGGACCACTACGGCACCGTGCTGCGGGACGCGATGTGCACCGACGGCGCCGACCCCGCCGGGATCTACTTCGGCAACCGGAACGGCGAGCTGTACGCGAGCACGGACGACGGCGACAGCTGGCAGCAACTCGCCTCCCACCTGCCGGATGTGCTCTGCGTCCGGGCTGCGGCGGTCGGTGGAAGAGACGCCGCGCGCGGCCAGTAGAGTGACGACCGTGGCAGCACGACCATTGAAGGACATCGTCGATTCCGGGTGGGCCGAAGCCCTGGAACCCGTGGCCGAACGCATCGCCGCGATGGGCGACTTCCTCCGCGCGGAGATCGCCGCGGGGCGGACGTACCTGCCGGCGGGCGCGCATGTGCTGCGCGCCTTCCAGCAGCCTTTCGAGGACGTGCGTGTCCTGATCGTCGGTCAGGACCCCTATCCGACGCCAGGGCACGCCGTGGGGCTGAGCTTCTCGGTGGCCCCCGAAGTGCGGCCGCTACCGGGCAGCCTGGAGAACATCTTCCGGGAGATGCACGGCGACCTCGGGCTCCCCCGGCCGTCGAACGGCGATCTGACGCCGTGGACCCGGCAAGGAGTGCTGCTGCTCAACAGAGCGCTGACCACCGCGCCCCGCAAACCCGCCGCCCACCGCGGCAAGGGGTGGGAGGAGGTCACCGAACAGGCCATCCGCGCCCTCGTCGCCCGCGGCACACCGCTCGTGTCCGTCCTGTGGGGGCGCGACGCGCGCAATCTGCGGCCGCTGCTCGGCGAACTCCCGGCGATCGAGTCGGCGCACCCCTCCCCCATGTCGGCCGACCGGGGCTTCTTCGGCTCCCGGCCGTTCAGCAGGGCGAACGACCTGCTCGTCCGCCAGGGTGCGCGACCGGTGGACTGGCGCCTCCCATGACCGGCGGCGGTGCGGGCGACTGGGTCCTGGGAGTGGACTCCGGGGGCTCAGGCCTGCGCGTCGCCCTCGCCCCCGCCGCCGCACCGTCGTCCTCGCTGAGCTCGGCGCCCGGGGAACCGGTGCGCACGGGCGGCTCCGGGATCGAAGCGGCCCATCTGCTCCAGCAGTTGCTGCCGATGGCACGGGAGCTGCTGCGGCGGGCCGGGGTGGCGGTGCCGGCCGCCGCCGCCGTCGGAGCCGCGGGGATGGCCTCCCTCGGGGACGAGTTGGTGGCCGTGCTGCCCGGGGCGCTGTCGCGCGAACTGGGCGTGCGGCAGGTGGCGCTCGCCGCGGACGCGGTCACCGCGTACGCGGGTGCGCTCGGCCAGCGGCCCGGCGCGGTCGTCGCCGCCGGCACGGGGATGATCGCGACCGGTACGGACCTGGCGAGCTGGCAGCGTGCCGACGGCTGGGGCCATCTCCTCGGGGACTGCGGATCGGGCGCCTGGATCGGGCGGGCGGGACTGGAGGCGGCACTTCGGGCCCACGACGGGCGCGCGGGGGGTTCCCCGGCGCTGCTTCAGCGGCTGGAGGACGTCTTCGGGCCGGCCGCGTCGCTCCCCGGGGTGCTGTATCCGCGCACCGACCGGCCGGCGGTGCTGGCCTCGTTCGCCCCCGAGGTCGCCCGCTGCGCCGACGACCCGGTCGCCGCGGGTATCCTCTCCGCCGCGGCGAGCCACATCGCGCAGACGGCCGCCGCAGTCTGTCCGCCCCCGTCGGCCGGTGACTGCCGAGTCGCCCTCACCGGAGGGCTGTTCGCGATGGGCGATCCGCTCCTTGTGCCGCTGCGCGGCGCCCTCGCCCGGGAACTCCCGCATGCCGAACCGGTGCCGGCGGCCGGAGACCCGCTCTCCGGCTCACTGACCGTCGCGGCAGCGCTCGCCGACGGGACGCTGAAGCTGCCGCACGATCCGCGGCTGCTCGTCCTCACAACCCCCCTTACCCGCCAGACCGGCACAGGCGACCGTTAACGAACTCATCGGGTAAACACGGACAGACGGCACTCGACCACCCCCTCCCTGATCAGGCACGACGACGAAACCAGTAGCATGCGGCGCCATGAGCTCCCCCACTGGGCCCGCATCCGGCCTGCCCGTACGAATGCCGCGACCCCGCCAGCCCGGGCGGCACCGCCGCCCGGAGCCCGTGGTGGCACCCGAGGGCGCGCCGACCCTCGTTCTCGCCGTGCCCGGTACTCCCTCGTCCGCGATACGCGGCCTCGCCGAGGAAGTCGTCAGCATCGCCCGTTCCGAGCTGCCCGGCCTCGAGGCCGCCATCGGCTACATCGACGGCGACGACGCCGAGTACCCCACGCTGGGGAGCGTGCTGACCGGTTCCGCCGCGCTGCGCGAGGAGCGCTACGCACTGGCGAGGGCGGCCGGCCGCGAGATCGACGTGCCCGAGGGCCCGGCCTCCGTCGTGGTGCCGCTGCTCGCAGGCCCGGACGGCGCCCTGATCCGCCGGATCCGCCAGGCCGTCCTGGACAGCCGGGCGACGGCGGAGCTGACCGACGTCCTCGGCCCCCATCCGCTGCTCGCCGAGGCCCTCCATGTGCGGCTGTCCGAGGCGGGGCTGGCCCGAGCGGACCGGGCCCGCCTGTTCACCGTCGCCACCGCCGCGGACGGTATCGTCCTGGCCACCGTCGGCGGAGAGGAGGCGGTCCAGGCCGCGGGGATCACCGGGATGCTGCTCGCCGCACGGCTCGCCGTGCCCGTCATGGCGGCCGCGCTGGACCAGGAGGGCGCCATCGCGGCGACGGCTCGGGAACTGCGTACCGCAGGCTCCTCCCAGCTGGCACTGGCCCCCTACCTGGTCGGTCCTGAGCTGCCCGAGGGCCTGCTCGCGGCAGCCGCCGCCGAGGCGGGCTGCCCCACCGCGGAACCGCTGGGCGCCTACCCCGCGATCGGCAGGCTGGTGCTGTCGCAGTACACGACGACGCTGGGCATCTCACCCCAGCCGCAGGGCGCCCAGGCGCGCTGACCGCCGCCGCCCCGCCCAGCGCAGTGCAGTGCAGTGCGGGAGGCCCCGGCGCGGGAGGCCCCGCCGCAGAAACCCGCGAGGGAAAGCCCGGCGCGGGCCTCCTCGCGGACGCGGAGCACGGCCGGATCGGCCTCGCCGTGGGCCTGCCCGGTGGCGGCCGGCAATGCGGCGACTCGCCGGGCAGGCCGTCGCGCCGGGCGTCCCGACGGGGCGAACGCCGACTGGCGCGGCACTAGATCGGGCCCGGCACCGGCTCCTCCCCGCGGGCCCGGGCGAGCGCCTCCGGGTGGTGGACGAACTCGGGTCGTGCCTGCACGCTGTCGTAGGTGCGGTGGAAGACCGGGGTCGCCGCTCCGGAGACGGGCGGCACGATCCAGGACCAGTCGGCCCCCACCCTGCGCCCCCGCGCCGCTTCCTGCTCCAGGTGGACGAGGAAGCGGCGCGACTCCTTGTGGTGGTCGGTGACGGTCACGCCGGCGCTGTCGAAGGAGTGCAGCACGGCCCGGTTCAGTTCGACCAGTGCCCGGTCCTTCCAGAGGGTGCGGTCGGTGGAGGTGTCGAGGCCCAGCCGCGCGGCGACGACCGGGAGCAGGTCGTAGCGGTCGGTGTCGGCGAGGTTGCGGGCGCCGATCTCGGTGCCCATGTACCAGCCGTTGAAGGGAGCGGCCGGATAGCAGATGCCGCCGATCTCCAGGCACATGTTGGAGATGGCGGGCACCGTGTGCCAGCGAAGCCCGAGGGAGGCGAACCAGTCGTCCTCCGGGTGGCGCAGGAGCACCTCGTGCACGGCGTCCTCCGGCAGTTCGAACCAGCGGGGTTTGTCGTCACCGCCCTGCAGTACCAACGGCAAGACGTCGAACGGCGTACCGGGACCACCCGGCCAGCCGAGGCCCGTCGCGTACGCGGTGAGCCCGGCGTTGCGCGGGTCGCCGGTGCACCGGCCGCCGGTGCCGGCGTAGCCCGCGTACCGCACCAGCTGCTCGTTCCAGATCCGCGGGCCGGGCCGGCCCGGGGCGTCGGGCGCGAAGACGGTGATGACGGGCCGGATCCGGCCGCCGTTGGCCGCCTCGCGAAGATGGGCGGCGGCCTCGGCTGCGACGGTCTCGGCGTCGCGCACATCGCGGCGGTCCCTCACCCGCAGGGAGCGCCAGTAGAGACGGCCGATGCAGCGGTTGCTGTTGCGCCAGGCGACGCGCGCCCCATGGGCGAGTTCGGCCGCGGTGTGGCGGTACGTTCCCGTGGCGTCGATCTCGGCGCACACGGCGGCTATCCGGGGTGCCGGATCGCCCGCGCCGCGCTCCTCCCGGTGATAGAGCCGGAGGAACTCCTCGGCTTCCCGGCGCAGTCGCCCAAGGTCGGCCGCCGGTGCGGAACGCTCCGGGACCGTTCCGGCCGACCCGGGGCGGCCGACCGGGCACTGCCCCTGCGCAGCCGCGGGCTCCGGTCGGACGAGCTGTGCCCCGGCCTGCGGCGGATCCGGCGGGCGGAACTCGCGTACGCCGGCTCTACGAAGGAACTTCCGCATGGTGCGCACCCCGGTGTGTGAAGGCGTCGTGGATGCCGCCCGATCTACCCCGGACCGGTCCTGATCCACCCTGTGAATGCCGGATGCACGTGCCCGACCGGGAGCCGCCGCCCGGCGCACGCGGGTCCGCCGTGCACCGGCGTGCGTCCAGACGCGCGCCCGGGGCAAGCGCGGGCAGGCCGGCTCACAGCCGTGCTGGGTGCGCCGGGCTGCCGGCCGCGGGTCCGGGGTCGGGCCCGAGTCCGGGATCGGGTCCGGGATCGGGATCGGGGCCGGGGCCGTGCGAGCGCCTCCTGCAGTGCAGGGCCGGCGGCCGGTGACACAACGGCCCCGCGCAGCCGGCGGCCGGTCGTACGGGACCGCTGGGCACCGCGCGCGGATGGGCACCCCGGGCGCGTTCAGACGGCGGTGAGCGGCGCGCGGTGGGAGCTGCGCAGCGGCGTGGCGAGTCCGGAGAGGGCCCGTTCCAGAGCGTCGAGGTGCGAGAGCGCGGCCTCGGCGCCCGGGTGCGGCCCCGCCGCACCCGGTCCGGCGGGAGCGGGCGCACAGCCGGGCCCGGACTCCGGCTCCAGTGCGTGCACGGCGGCCTCGACCCGCCAGCAGGCCGCGGCCAGCCGGGCGTCGTGGGAGGCGTACGGATCCGCCGCGACGGCCGCCAGGCCGCGTACCTCCCTGGCGCAGTCGTCCAGCAGGGCGAGGACCTGCCGGGCCCGGGCCTTTCGCGCGCGCAGCGGGCTCAGCGGGTGGACCAGGGGCGCCAGGGACATCCGGACCCGGGCGAGCAACTGCTCCAGCTCCGCGGCCCGCGGCGCCGGATCGGCGGTCTCGTCCCCCGCCAGCCTGCGCATCGCGGTCGTGGTGCACTCGTGGACGCAGCGCACCGCCAGCCGGATCCAGGCATCGGTCACCGAGTGGGTGGTGACGGGCAGCACGAACGCCACCGCCAGCGCCGCGCCCAGAGCGCCGACCGCAGTCTCGGCGAGGCGCAGCGCGAGCAGCGCGGGCCCCAGCGCCCCGAGCAGCCCGTACAGCAGCGAGACCAGCAGTGTCACCGCGAACGTCATCCAGCTGTACGAGACCGGGGCGCTGTAGAAGATCCCGAAGACGCAGGCCAGGGCCAGGACGGTCGTCGGGAGCAGCGCGCCCTGGAGGGGTACGGCGACGACCAGGCCGGCGGCGATGCCGAGGACGGTGCCGAGAAGCCTGCGAAAGCCCCTGACCAGGGTCTCTCCGCGTGCGCTGGTGTTGACGAAGATCCACCAGGCGGCGCCCACGGCCCAGTACCAGCGCTCGTCGGAGAGCAGCTGGCCGGCGGCGAGGGCCAACGTCCCGGCGACGGTCACCTGGACGGCCTGCCGGGTGGTCGTCCGGGCCAGCCCCGTCCCTCCCGGCAGCACGGGCGCGACGGGCGGCGGCAGGCGCCGTTCGAAGCACCAGGCGCCGAAGCGGACGGCGGAGGCGGCCAGGACGCCCAGGACGACGGAGGAGCAGAGTTCCGGGAGCTGTGCGGGCACCGCCCGCAGGAACTGCGTCACGAAGAAGGCCATGAACGCGAAGACCCCGAGGGCGTGCCCGCGCGGGCCCCAGCGCCGCGCGTACACCGCGGCTCCCGCGACGGCCACGAAGGCCGCGTCGCGCGCCCCCGGGGCGGCGTGCAGGCTGATCGCGAGGGCCAGCACCGGAAGGCCCGCCACGGGCAGCAGGGCGGTGGTGACGGCCTGGTCGCGGACCCTCGGGTCGGTGACGGTGAAGAGGGCCAGCAGCGCTGCGAGCCCACCCGTCATGACCGCGGTGAGCGGGTGGCCCGTGAGCGCGCACCCGGCCACGGCCACCCCGATGCCGAGGACGGCCCGCGTGGCGCTGCGCAGTCGCAGCAGCCCCGGGTCGGGGGCCGCGAACACCCTCTTCAGCACCACCTACCGCCCCTTTCACGGTGTTCCTGCTTGTGCCTGATGGTCCTGGAGACGGACGAAGATCTTCGATGCGCTTGAGCGGGTGCCGATGTGCGCCGGGCGCGCATCGGCGCTGCGGGACGCGCTGACACGCACGCGACATCTGCAGATACCTGGAAATATCTGCAGATACCCATCGGATGTCCGTCATGAGAATGGCGCCGCGGAGTCCGCAGCGCCATCGACGGGTCTATGAGAGCACCTCACACCCCAGTGGCTCAAGTCGATGCCGATTCAATGGTCCATTGGCCCAGTCGCGAAGCTCCTCGGTTTCGGCCCTGCGGGCCAACGGTCCAGCCCGGAGGGAAGCCCGGCAGCTGCCGGGGCGGCCTCCGGTTCGGCGCCGGGTCCACCGGTCGACGGCGCGTCGCCGCCCTCCGCCCCCCGGCAGCACTCCGGTCCACGAGCCTCGGCAGCAGCCACCGCAACCCGGTACAGACGAGCAGCGTCAGCGCGGTGGCGGCGTCCCCGCCGGCGTTCCGCACACGGCGTCGACGGCGAGCGCAAGCGGCACCGTGCGCAGGCCAGGGCGAGCGAGAGCGCCGTGAGGCCGATACCGGCGAGTCGCGACGACACCGACCGGCCTCCCGCTTCGCGCCTCGGCGGAACGGCACGCGCGGACCGCGGCCGGCGCGGTGAACAGGGCCGCGGCGATCGCCCGGCCGGGGGCCGGGGGGCCAGCCGCACCAGGAAGCGCAGCGGTGAGGCCCCGGGGCAGGGTGCCCCGGGAATCCGGGCGAACCGGGGCGGCCGTCCGGCGGAGCGCCGTTTCCCTGCGGGGTCCTGGCCCGCCTCCGACTGGGCCATTGGTACAGTCGACGGGAAGAACGGCGGGCTACAGGGAGGCCGACGGCGGTGGCCATGGCAGTGGCAGTGGACGAGCTCGACACCCGCATCCTGCGGCTGATGATCGATCAGCCGCGCACCAGCGTAAGGGAGTACGCCCGTCTTCTCGGCATCGCCCGCGGAACCCTCCAGGCCAGGATCGACCGGCTGGAGCGAACCGGCGTGGTCACGGGTACCGGCCCGGTGCTGTCCCCCGCCGCGCTCGGCCACCCGGTGCTGGCGTTCGTCCATATCGAGGTCACCCAGGGGCGTCTGGACGAGGTGGGCGACGCGCTGGCCGAGGTGCCGGAGATCATCGAGGCGTTCTCCATCACGGGCGGCGGAGATCTGCTGACCAGGGTGGTCGCCCGGGACAACGGCCATCTGGAGGATGTGGTCCAGCGTCTGATCAGCCTTCCGGGGGTCGTCCGGACGCGGACGGAGATGGCGCTGCGCGAACGGGTGCCGCACCGGATGCTGCCACTGGTGGAGTCCGTCGGCCGGGCCGCCCGCACGGCGCGCTGACCCGAGCCGGGCGTCCCGCCGCGGCGGGACGCCCGGTCTCCGGCGAAGGCGCCGCCCTCAGGCCGAGTAGGTGGCGGCCGGCCGAGGTGCACGCGGAGGTCCGCGCGCGAGGCGGCACGTACGTCGTCGGCCGCCCCTGGGACCGGGGCGGCCCTCCCGGCGGTACGGGCACGACTCACGGCAGAGTCCCCGCCCCGGCGGGCCGGGGACCCGTCAGATCGGCCGCGTACTTCGCGACAAGCTCGCGAGTGAGGCCCGGAATATCCGCATGGCCACTGATTCTCCCGGCCCGGACCGCGGCGCGGAAGCGCTTCGACGGGATGACCGATCCGTGCACCGGTGCCTCGGGTTCCTTGAAGCCGTGCAGGATGGGCAGCGCCGTGTACTGCCGCTGCGCCTGGGGCAGGGCGCGCATCGCCGACTCGAACCTCCCGTACCAGTCCGTGTAGTCCTCGACCCGCTCGATGCGGTGGCCCGCCTCTTCGAGCCAGTCGGCGAACGTGTCGAGGGAGATGCCGTCGTCGTTCGGATTCACCAGGCTGAAGGTCCGGTGGCCGCTCTCCGCTCCGGTGCCGCCGCCCAGGGCGGCGACGGCCGCGGCGGTGAAGTCGACGGGCAGCCCGTCGTAGTGGGCGCGGGCGCCGTCGCCACGGTAGAAGGTGCGCGGTGCGATCCCGGTGGCGAGCACGCTGAACAGCAGGCGGCTGAACATGTCGGGGACGTTGAGCTGCCCCCCGTACCGGCTGTGCGCCAGGATCATGTTGGAGCGGAACGTCGTGACGGGCAGTCCGCACAGGTCGTGCGCCTCGCGCAGCAGTACCTCGCCGGCCCACTTGCTGGTCGCGTATCCGCCGGCGTAGCCGCCGTCGACCCCCAGCTCCGGTATGGCCGTGCGGACGTCGGAGTCCTCGTCGAGGGCCGGACGGTCCGGGCGGGCGGTCGCGACGGCGACGCTGGAGATGTAGGTGAACCGCTTCATCCGGCGGCTCAGGGCCAGCCGGATCAGCTCGGCGGTACCGACGACATTGGCCTCGAACAGCTCCGGGTACGGCAGGACGTGGTTGACCAGCGCACCCGCGTGGACGATCAGGTCGACCTCGCCGGCCAGCCGGTCCCAGGCGGCCTCGTCCAGGCCGAGCCGCGGCTCCGCCATGTCGCCGGCCAGCACGTCCAGACGGCCCGCGGCGAGCTCCCCGTACATGCGGACCAGCTCCGGGTCGCCGCTGTCGAAGGCCGCGTCCAGGCGACGCCGGGCCGCGGCGGCGTCCTTGCCCCGCACCAGGGCGACCAGCCGGCCGCCTGCCGGAGCCAGCTTCTCCAGCCACTCCAGGGCGAGGAACCGGCCGAGGTAACCGCTCGCGCCGGTGAGGAGCACCGTCCGGGGATCACCCGTCGCGCGGGGCAGCGCCCGTGCGTCGACGAGGGTGCCCGCATCGATGAACTTGTCGAGGGTGAGGTCCTTGGCCCGTACTTCGATGGCGTCCGTGCCGTGCACCGTGTCGAAGGTGGGCCGCTCGCCGGACCGGCCGCGCCGGGTCTCGATGTGCTCGGCGAGGTGGCGCAGGTCGTACGCGGGGCTGATGACCATGTCGACCGGGACGCGGACGCCGAAGGTCTCCTGGAGTAGGCCGGAGAAGGACACCGCGGAGAGCGAGTCGCCGCCCAGGTCGCGGAAGTGGGCGTCCGGGCCCACCCGGGCACCCGATCCGGCGAGCAGGGCCCGTGCGGCGCGCAGCACCGTCTCCAGCACCGGCCGGTCGCCGCCCGCGCGGCGGATCTCCCGCAGCTCCTCGTCCTCGCGGTCGGCGATCTCGGTGTAGAGCCGTTCCAGCCGCGGTCCGTACCGCTCCACCAGGCGGGGCCACAGCAGCTTGCGGTGGTCCGAGAGCAGCCCGTTGGCCTGGCTGAACGGCTCGGTCTCGATCAGCACGTCGCGGGGTATCTCGTACGAGTTGAGCCCGGCCTCCTTGGCCAGCTCCTGGAACGAACCGCTCAGCCGCCGCTTCAGGCCGGGCTCGTCCGCGCCGTACTCGCGCAGCGCGTCGGGGGTGGGGACGACCACGGCGAGAAGATGGGAGCGTTCGCTGTTGCCGTACACGAAGACCTGCCGGACCATCGGGCCCGCGGCGAAGATCGCCTCCAGCCGGGACGTGGCGACGAACTCGCCCTGGGACAGCTTCAGGACGTTGCTGCGGCGGTCCACGATGGCGATCCGGTCCGGTGCCAGCTGCGCGACGATGTCGCCGGTCCTGTAGTAGCCGTCCTCGTCGAGGAGTTCCGCCGTCAGCTCCGGCTGCTTGTAGTAGCCGGGGATGACGGCGTCCGTCTTCAGCAGGAGTTCGCCGCGCGGGTGGGGGGTGTCGGTGCGGAAGTAGCCGAGTTCGGGCACGTCGGCGAGCTTGTGGTCGATGACCGGCGGGCGGAGCAGCATCCCGTCGACGGAGACCCCGGCGGCCTCGGTGGAACCGTAGACGTTGTGGAGTTCCAGGCCCAGCAGGGACTCGGTGAAGGCGGTCAGTTCGGCGGACAGGGGCGCGGAGCTGCAGCTGGCCCAGGTGACCCGGCCGCCCAGCACGTTCTCCCGGATGTCGGCGCGCGCCTCGGCCTCGGCCGCCTCACGCTCGGCGCCCGCGGCGACGCGCCGGTCGGCCTCGCTCCGGAACCGCTGGTGCAGCATCGCGCACACCCGGGGCACCAGGGAGAGTTCGGTGGGCCGGGCCAGCGCGATGTCCTCGAAGAACGTCGACAGATCGCTGCTCGCCGTGAAGTAGCTGGTGCCGCCGCGCACCAGGGTGGCCTTCAGCGAGGAATGCCCGGCGACATGGCTCATCGGCATGTAGTGGAAGGTGACCGCGTAGGTCTCGTCGAACAGCTTGGCCCAGGCGCCGCCCCACATCGCGCCGGCCAGCCGCTCGGTGTACATGGCGCCCTTGGGCACACCGGTGCTTCCGGAGGTGTAGATGAGCATCGCCAGCGGGTCCTCCCCGTCCGGCGCCGCGTGCAGAGGGGGCGAGGGCAGGCCGGCGCCCCGCTCGGCGACGTCGGCGAGGGTGTCCACCAGCACGCCCGGGCGTGCGCCGGCCAGCCGGGCGCGTGCCGCGGACAACCTCTCGCGGTGGTCGTCGGCCTCCGGGTGGTAGTCGAAGACCACCAGCCGCCGCACCGCGTCGCTGTCGCGTACCAGGTCGACGGCCGCCTCCAGCCGTTCCAGGCTCGCGGTCACGGTGAACGGCCCGGTCTCCGCGACGATCGCCCTCAGCTGCCCGGGCGAGGCGCTGGTCTGCAACGGCACGGCGACGGCACCGAGATGGATACAGGCAAGGTCGATCGTCGTGTAGTCGCGGCTGGTGAAGCCGAGCAGGGCGACGCGCTCGCCGGCCCGCAGCGGACGGTCAGGGTGATGGTGCCACTCACCGGCCACGGCCCTGACCCGGGCCCACAGGTCGCGGTAGCTGGTCGTCTCGTAGGCGGGCCGCAGCCGGGTCACGGTCCGGCCCGTCTCGGGGTCGCGGACGAACTCCTTCATCCGTTCGCCGATGGCGGGTCGGTCCGCGTAGCGCTCCATGACGGATGCCACCACTTGCGCAAGTCGCATTCTGGATCTCCGCGTCGCATGATTGGCCGGCTGCCGGGAGGGCGATCCGGGACGTCCGGTGCGCATCCCTGCGGTGCCGGGTGGCGCACGGCGGCCCGCGGACCGCCGTGCGCGGACCGGCTTCCCGTGCCGGTTCCAGCTCGTCACCCGATGCTAGGCACGGGTGAACGGGCCCCCGGCGAAACGAACGGCGATCTGTCAGGTCTCCGCGAGGATCCGTCAGGTCGGCCCGAGGGCAGGCCGGGGCGGAGGCCGGCCCGAGCAGCCCGGCCATCGGGGCGCGGAGATCCTGCGCCCGGAGGCTGCGCGGTATCCGCCGCGGGGCGCCGTCCGGCAGGTCCCTCGGGCGCGCCGGGACTCGGTGAGCGGGGAGAGGCCGGGAGGAGGACCGGCCTGATCCGGCCCCGGCCGGCCGGGGCCGGGGTGCCGCGAACGCGGGAAACGCGCCGGGCGGGGCCGCTGCAGCGCACAGTCCGGGAGCCGGGCGGCAGCCGGACCGGGGCGATCCGTGACCCAGCGGTACTCGCCGGGACCGCCGCGGCGCTCGAACCGTGTGGTGGCGATCCCGGCAGGCGCCATATCCCGCCAGGCGCGGTAGCGGACCGTTCATCCCGCGTTGTCCGCGTGGTAGTTGTGGAACCGGTGGCCGGACGCGGACGTGCGCCCGCGACTCCGCCCGGGCCAGGCGCCCCGCACGTCCGCGTCCGGCCACCTCTGCTCACCCCCCTCCCCCTCCCGGAGTGCGCATCGTCATGCAGGACCGTGCCGCGAAGACACGCCGACAACTGATCCGAGCCGCAGCCGAGGCCTTCGACCGGGCCGGGTTCGCGGGTTCCTCCATCTGGCAGATCTGCGCCCTGGCCGGGGTCAGCCAGGGCGCCCTGCACTTCCACTTCGGAAACAAGCAGGGCCTCGGCGGGGCGGTCGAGGCGACCGCGGCCGGCATCCTGCGCTGCGTCACGGCACCGGATCCCGCCCGGCACCCCTCGCCGCTCCAGCTGCTTGTGGACACCTCGCACGCACTGGCCTCGCGGATCGCCTGCGACCAGGTGCTCCGCGCCGGTTTCGGCCTCGCGCACGACCCGGCGTGGAGCGGCGAGACCAGCCTTTGGCTGCTGTGGCGGGACTGGGTGCGCGGACTGCTCACGGTCGCCCGGCAGGAGGGCGGCCTGGCTCCGCGCATCGACCTCGACGACGCCGTTTCGGCCGTCACCGCGATGATGGCCGGCGTGGAGGGCCTGGGGCGGGACCGCGGGTACGGCGGCCCGTCCACGCGGTCGGTCACCCCCTTCTGGCGCCTGGTGCTGCCGCAGCTGTCGGCGGAGTCCTTGCGCGGCCGGATCGACGCGGCGGGCAGCCGCAGCGCCGGGCCCGGCGAACCGCCGCTCGGGGAGTGGCCGTTCGACGACCGGCCGGCGCCCGACGCCTGCGGTGCTCCGTCCGTGTGGGGGGTGTGCTCGGTGCCCGGCGGCGAGCTGAGCGGTTCGGGCTCGCAGGCCTGAGGAACTCCGGCGGGGCGGGCGCGGGGACCGGTCGGCCATGATGTCCCGGCCCGAGGCTCTGGCCGCTCTGCGCCCCGGCCGGGGGCGTGGCCCCCTGCACTTCGGCCGGCGCACCGGCCTCCTACACCTCGGCCGGCGTCTCGGCCTCGTACGCCCGGTGCAGCAGCCGCAGGAAGTCCGGGGCGTCCGGCAGGGTTGCGGTGCCGAGCCGGCGGACGGGGATGCCCGGGGTCCAGGAGTTCATGACGGCGGCACCCCCGAGGCCGGGGAGGTCCGCGGTTCGGATCTCCCGGAGGCGCTGGGCGACGCCGAGGCGGTCCAGTTGGCGGCGGACGACGCCCATGGTGACTCCGCCGAGCATGCCGGCGGCGGGCCACACCACCGCGGACCCGTCCCAGAAGGCGAGGTTCCAGATGGACGCCTCGCTCAGCCGGCCGCGGCGGTCGGCGAAGGCGGCGTCGTCGTATCCCCGGACGACGGCCTGCCGCAGGAAGTACGTCTTCGCCGGCTCCCCGACGTGCTTCACCGACGGCAGGAAGCGCTCGTGCTCCACCACCGCGAGCGCCAGCGGTCCCGGGGGGCCGGACACCGGCGGGGCCGTGCGGACGAGCAGTGCGGGCTCCTCGTCGGCGGCGGCCGCGGTGAACTCACCGGACGTCGGGTAGACGGTCGCCGTCAGTGAGCAGTCCGCGGGGGCCTCGTCCAGTGCGGCGCGCAGCCAGAGCCGCACCCGGTCGTCGGGCAGAGCCCGGCCGAACAGTTCGGCCGAGCCGTACCGCAGGCGCTCGAGATGCAGATCGAGGCCGCGCACCCGACCGTCGCGGACCTGCATTGCGGTGAAGTGGGCGTATCCGGAGAAGGCGAGCGGGGTCAGGTCGGCGGCGGTGGCCTGGCGTCCGTTGCGCCGTGCGCTCATCGCATGCGTGGTCGTCATACCGTGCCAAACGACCCGGCCACCGGTCGGACACCCGAGTCCCGGACGCCGGGGTTCGGTCAAGGGCGGGTGAAGGTGGCGAAGCGGCGGGCGGAACCGGTCCCGGCGCGGGGCGCCCCGGCCCGCTCGGCCCGCTGCTCCATACCGTCGAGGAGGATCTCCAGGCCGAGTTCGAAGTCCTCCTCGGTCGCCCTCAGCGGGGACTGCTCCGCCTTGTCCCCGCCGGGCAGCAACTGCTGCGAGACGTGCTGGATGCACACGCCCTGCACATACGACCACACCGCGATGGAGAAGGACCGCGCCAGGTCGGGGTCGTCGGTGAGGCCGACGAGGGCGTCCTCCATCCAGTCCAGGCACGAGGTGTCCGAGAAGTGCCGGGCGGAGCTTGAGGTGACCAGCGCCCAGGGGTGGGCGCGGTACACCTCCCAGTCCAGGCGGGCCGCGAGCCGCATCGCCTCCCGCCAGTCCGAAGGGGCGGGTTCGGGATAGGGGTGCTCCTCGCAAGCCGCCCGGGTGATCGCGGTGAGCAGCGCGTCCTTGTTCGCGACATGCCGGTAGAGCGACATGACGCCCGAATCCAGCTCGGTTGCGAGGCGCCGCATCGAGAGGGCGCCGACACCCTCGGCGTCGGCGACCCGCATGGCGGCCGCCACGATCGCGCTCCGTGACAGGCCCGGTGAACTCACGTGCCTGCCTTGTGTCTTGATGGCCATGAGGTAGTATACCCAGCAGCTTGCGTACGCCGTACGCATGGAATTCGCATACAGCGTACGCACTCCCGCGCGAAAATCCCGCCGAACTCGTCGCGTACGATGCACGCACCCTGTTGCGTACAGCGTACGCGACGTCATGAGCGTACGCCGCAAGCGCAGTTGACATTTCTCGCACCTTCTCGTGAAAGGACGCCCCCGTGGCTTCCCTCGACTTAGTCGCGGAACGTGCCGACCGACGGGCCTGGCTCGGTCTCGTCATCGTGCTCGGACCCGTCGCACTCGTCGCGATGGACGGCTCCGTGCTCTATCTCGCGATGCCGAGCATCACGTCGGCGATCACGCCGAGTACCGATCAGGCACTGTGGATCCTGGACATCTACGGTTTCGCGGTCTCGTCGCTGCTCATCGCCTTCGGCAACCTCGGCGACCGGTACGGTCGGCTCAAGTTTCTGCTGACCGGCGCGATCGTGTTCGGCCTGGGCTCGGTCGGCGCCGCGTTCTCGCCCAACCCCGAAGCGCTCATCGCCTGCCGCGCGCTGATGGGGCTCGGCGGCGCAACGCTGCTGCCGTCCGGTCTGGCGATCATCAGCAACCTGTTCCCCAACCCGCGTCAACGCTCCCAGGCCATCGGCATCTTCGCGGCGACCTTCGCCGCCGGGTTCGCCGTCGGGCCGGTGCTCGGCGGACTGCTGCTGAGCCGGTTCGACTGGGGTTCGGTCTTCCTCATCAACATCCCCGTCGTCGTGCTGTTCCTCGCCTTCGCGCCGGTGCTGCTGAAGGAGGTCCGCACCACCAATCCCGGCCGGGTCGACGCGCTCAGCGTGGTGCTGTCCGCGGTCGGCATCCTGCTGGCCGTCTACGCGGTCAAGACGGCGGCCGCGGAGGGGTTCTCCGCGACGCAGGCCGCCACCGGCCTCCTCGGTCTCGCGATCCTGGTGTGGTTCGTACGGCGGCAGCTGACCCTGGAATACCCACTGCTCGACCTGAGGCTGTTCAAGGACCACGTGTTCACCGTGGCGATCCTCACCGGTCTGCTGTCGCTGGTCGCGTGGGCGGCCGCCGGCTATCTCACCGGCGTCTACCTGCAGTCGGTCCTCGGGTACAGCGTCCTCGCGGCGGCCCTGCTGGTGCTCCCGGGCGCAGCGGTCCTCACCGCCGCGTGCATCGGCGCCCCCGGTGTCGTCGAGCGGATCGGGATGCGCTCGGCGCTGATCGCCTCGCACTTCTTCATGGGTGCCGGCTTGCTGATTCTGCTGCTGACGACCACCGAGCACGGGGTGGCCGCGTTCATCGCCTCCTCCGTCGTCACCGGCGTCGGCTACGGATTCTCCTTCAGCCTCGTGGCGGACACGGCCGTAGCGGCGGTGCCCGCGGAACGCGCCGGGTCGGCCGCGTCGCTCGCCGAGATGAGCAACGAGCTGGGCAACGCGCTGGGCATCTCGCTGCTCGGCTCGCTCGCGGCGCTGCTGTTCCGGCTCACCGGACCCGGTGCGGCGGGCACTCTCGACGAGACACTGGACATCTCGGGCATCGCCTCCGGCACCATCGCAGAGGCCAAGGACGCCTTCGTCACCGGTATGCACGGGGCCGTCGGCGTCGCCAGCCTGCTCTGCCTGGGCCTCGGGTTCCTGGCCCTGCGCTGGGTGCCCAAGGAGCGGAAGGCCGAGGCCGAGGAGGCCGCGGTCACCCCATAGGCAACCCGGAGTCGAGACGGACCAGCGGACCCGCCCTGCGAGAGGCGGTCCGCCGGTCCGCCGCGTCGGGCGGCCGCGCCGCCGCGAAGGCCCGGCCGCGCGGCCGGACGGTCCAGCGCCCGGCAGACGGGGCCCCCTCCGGGTGAGCGCCTGCCCCGGGCAACGGCGGAGCGGACCGGAGCCGGGGCGGCGGCAGCGGCAGCGGCAGCGGCAGCGGCAGCGGCAGCGCGGTATTCCCTCCGCGCCGGTGGATCTATGATCACCCGATCTCCGATGTCGCGTACCCGATCTCCGCACTGTTTCGGTCAAGATCATGTGTGTACACGGAGGCGGGCGGCAGACCCGGCCGGGACCGCCGTCGACGGGACGGCAGGAGCGGGCTGAGGACCGTCCGATCCCCGGTGGACGAGCGCGGCGCCAGGGCCACGGAGCCCCGGACCTCGAGGGCCCGGGGGACGACCGCAGGGCGGAGGGTCCTCCTCGTACCCGGTGCGTTCGGAGTGCTCGACAGCGCGGCTGGGTGCCGCAGCCTTCGTCCTACGCCCGACGGGGACTGCGGTGACCGGCCCCGACCCACGCGGGACACTCATCCTGCACCGCGCGGCCGGCGGAGTGACGCCGCCCGCCCACCGGCCGCCCTGGCCGCCCCTCCCGGTGCGAGACCCGGCCGCCACCGCACGACTGGCGCGAATGTGCGGTCGTCGCGCGCGTGCCCCGTATAAAGAAACAGACCGTCAGTCCTTTTTCGACGGCACGGGGGGCAGCATTGGGGAGCAGTCCGGAACAGGAGCCCGGCGGCGCGGCGGGCGAGGGGCCGACCGCAGCGGGCGAGGGCTTCGAGAGGATCCGTCCGTCCGCGACGGCGGCCCTCGACGCGGAAGTCTGCCGACGGCTGTTCGGCTCGCTGCACCGCAACAGCCAGCGGGTGAAGGCCGAGCAGTATGTGCGGGGCCTGCTCACCGTACGGGGCCGCAAGACGCTGCACAGCCTCGCGGCCCAGTTCGACGGGGTGGCGGCGCCGCAGAATGCGCATCACTTCATCAGCGCCTCGCCCTGGGAGTGGATGCCGATCCGGCACGCCGTGGCCCGGCAGGCGCAGCGCACCCTCGCTCCGGAGGCCTGGGTGATCGGAGCCACGCTGATCCCCAAGTCCGGTCCCCACTCCGTCGGATCCGACCCCCAGGTCACCGCCCTGGGCACGGTGAACGGCCAGCAGGCGGTGGGCACCTGGCTGGTGTCGGAGCGGTCGGCGGTGCCGGTGGACTGGCAGTTGCGGCTTTCCGCGCGCTGGACGGCCGATCCACTGCGGCGGCGGGCCGGAGTGCCCGCGGAGGCCGCGCTCGGCACGGTCGAGGAGTGCGTCCGGCGCGCCGTCTCCGGGCTCACGGACATGGCCGAGGTGGCGGGGCTGCCGGTGGTCGTGGACGTCGCGGAGGCGGACGGCGCCGCGGCCGCGCGTTTCCTGGCGTCCACGGGGCTGCCGTTCGTGGTGCGGGTCGGCCCGGCGGCTCCGGCGCGGATCGACCGGTCGGAGCTGCCGAACTACGGTGACCGGCTGCGGAGCGCCGGAGAGCTGGCCGAGTCCCTGCCGCAGCTGCGGCAGTGGGTCAACTCCGGCGACGGTGGCACCACGGCACTCGCGGTGCCGGTGCTGATCTCACCGGCACGGCGGAACGCGATGACGCTGCTCGCCGAATGGCACCCGGGCCGGCACGGCGACCGGCGGCTGTGGCTGACCAGCCTTGGCGCCGCAGCAATCGCGGCGGCGCTGCGGCTGACCCGACTGCCCGGCGTCGTGGCCCGGGACTTCGCCGAGATATCCGAGGCCGTCGGTCTGCGGGATTTCGCGGGCCGGTCGTTCCCCGGCTGGCACCGGCACATCACGCTGGCCTCCGCGGCCCATCTGGTCGCCGCCTGGGCGCGGGGCGGCGCCCGAACGCGGCCCGCAGGTGATCCGAAGTGAAGCCACCCACATATACGGGACTACCGTTCGGTAACTTGACACTCTCACTCGGCCGGTGATGGATCACACGGCGCCCTGCCCCTTACTCTCGGGCCTGGCCCCACCCGGTCACGCCAAGTGACCATCCGTCAGAGGCGCCACAGCACGCGTTGGAACGGTAGTTAGGAGTTTCATGCTCTGCCTCCATCTGCGTCCCACTACCGCAGCACGAGGGGAACCCTCCACTCCCCTTCCCTCCGGCTCCCAGGACGCCCTACTCGCCGAGATCTCCTCGATCCTCTTCGCCTCGCTGTCGCGCAGCGACCAGTGCAGAAAAGCCATGCAGTACCTGAGGGGCCTGCTGGAGACACCGGGCCGCAAGTCCATACGCAACATCGCCGCGCTGCTCGGCGACCAGGTCTCGGAACAGAACCTCCACCACTTCATCTCGTCCTCGACCTGGGCCTGGAAGCCCATCCGCCAGGCACTCGCCCGCCACTGGATCGACGTCGCCCCGCCGCGGGCCTGGGTGGTCCAGCCGGTCATCATCCCCAAGACCGGACGGCATTCGGTCGGTGTGGACAAGCACTTCTTCCCCACCCTCGGCCAGGTTCTCAACGCCCAGCGTGCGATCGGCGTGTGGGCCGCCTCCGACGACATGAGCGCCCCGGTCAACTGGCGGCTTCATCTGCCCCAGACCTGGCTCACGGACAAGCTGCGGCGCAGCCAGGTGTCCATTCCGGACGGGGCCGTCGTGGAGACGCTGAGCGAATGCGTGGTCGAGGCCTGCCAGGAGGTGGTGACCCGCTGGCGGCTGCCGGTCAGACCGCTCGTGCTCGACTCCTGCGAAGTGCACGCCGTCCCCATCTTCGTGCGGCTCAACGCCGCCGGTCTGCCGCTGCTGGTGAGCGTGTGCGAGGACCAGCCGCTGACCGTCACCGACCCGGCCATGCCCCACTCGGACCGGGGGCCCCTGACCGCCGAACAGATCATGCTGATGGCCAGGGGCATGCGCCGGCCGGTGGTGGCCGGAGGCCGCGGAAGCGGCACGGCGCCGAGCACCCACTGGGCCGCCGCCGTCCGGGTGGCCGGTCTCCCGAACCCGCCCGGGCCGCCCTCGGAGCCGGGCGAGGTGCTGCTGCTCGGCGTGGGCGACGAGGACGGGCACTGGCCCGCCAAACTGTGGCTGACCAACCTCACCACCGCGCCGGCGGCCTCCCTGGTGCGGCTGAGCAAGCTGGCCGACCGGGTCGACCGGGACTTCGCGGGGATCGCCGACCGGGTGGGTATCCGCGACTACTCCGGGCGGTCCTTCAGCGGCTGGCACCGCCATGTCACTCTCGCCTCGGCCGCGCACGCGGTCGTCGCCCTCGCCCAGAACACGGTGCACCACTGCGACGCTCAGTGAAACACCGCTGAGTGTCCGCTCCGCCGGGACCGGCGGGCAGCGCCCTCACCGGGCCTCGCCCGCCGGTCCTTTCACATGAGCCGGTTTCACATGAGCCGGTCCTCTCGCAGGACGGCTCCCTCTCTCACGCACAGGCCCTCTCGTATGGACGGGCCTTTCGCCTGCACGGGCCCTTTCGTCCGCACGATGCGTCCCGCCTTCGCCGTTCCTTTTGCGAGCGGCGATCTGACGCATCGTCGGCCACTTGACGGATTTCCCGTCATCTGACGAATCCTGCGTCACCTGACGAACCCCGTGTCACCTGACGGATCAGCGCCCATCTTGTTGGTGGCGCCGGGGAACCCGTCGGACGATCGGTGAGCCGCACAGGGAATCGCGAAATTCGGCCACCTTTTCGGAATCCCCCATTCCCGCCCTCTGCCGTCTGTTCCCTCTTTTGCGCCCTGCACCGCCTTACCGGTTCTTGTGATGGGAGAAAACCAGTGGACAACGCCCTGCTCGATATGCGGTATGAACAGGCGTTGCACCAGCCACCCTGGGAGGACGAGGCGGAGGTGCTGCGGGTGCGCAAGGAACTCACCGCGCTGCCCGCACTCGTCGCCGCCGAGGACGTGAGCTCCCTGCGATCCATGCTCGCCCGGGTGGCCGCGGGCGAGGCCCATATCGTGCAGGCGGGCGACTGCGCGGAGGACACCGCCGAGTGCACCCCCGGTCACGTCGCACGCAAGGCGGGCCTGCTGAACATGCTCGCTGGGGCACTGCAGATGGACACCACCCGGCCGGTGGTACGCGTCGGCCGGATAGCCGGGCAGTTCGGCAAGCCCCGGTCCCACCCCACCGAGCGTGTCGGAAGCCTCGAACTGCCGGTCTACCGAGGCCACATGGTCAACAGCCCCGAGCCCACCCCCGAGTCGCGCCGCCCCGACCCCCGGCGGCTGCTCACCGGCTACCGGTCCGCCCGGGACGCCATGGGGTACCTCGGCTGGCCCGGCGCCCACCGGCAGGCCCGTATCGGGGCGCCTGTGTGGACCAGTCACGAGGCGCTGCTGCTGGACTACGAGGTACCGATGCTGCGCCGGCAGCCGGACGGCCGGCTGCTGCTCACGTCCACTCACTGGCCGTGGGTCGGGGAGCGCACCCGGCAGCTCGACGGCGCCCATGTCGCCCTGCTCGCCGAGGTCGTGAACCCGGTGGCCTGCAAGGTCGGTCCCGGGATGACCGTCGACGAGGTACTGGCCCTGTGCGAACGGCTCGACCCCCGCCGCGAAGAGGGCAGGCTCACGCTGATCACGCGGATGGGCGCGGAGGCGATCGCCGAGCGGCTGCCCCCGCTGGTGGCCGCCGTACGCGCCGCCGGGTTCCCGGTGGTCTGGCTGACCGATCCGATGCACGCCAACACCGTCAGCACACCGGACGGCCTCAAGTCCCGGTTCCTGGAGACGATCCTTCGCGAGGTGGACGGATTCCGGTACGCGGTCGCCGCGGCGGGCGGGGCCGCGGGTGGGCTGCACCTGGAGACCACTCCCGACGACGTCACCGAATGCGTCCGGGACGACTCCGAGATCGGCCTTGTCGGCACCCGCTACACCACCTGCTGCGACCCGCGCCTCAACCCGGCCCAGGCCCTGTCGGTGGTCTCGGCCTGGTGGACGACCGACCGCCGCACCCGCCCGGCGGCGGCGTAGGAGGCACGCACGGCCCCGCGCACACGGCCCCCCCGTACGCCCACAGCCCTTCGCACTGAGGAGAGAACAGTCATGGCGGGCATCCCCCCCATCGAACCGTATCCGCTGCCGTCGGCCGACGACCTGCCCGGGAACACCGCACGGTGGTGCGCCCACCCGGACCGTGCGGTGCTGCTGCTCCACGACATGCAGCGCTACTTTCTGCGCCCGCTGCCCGCGGCCCTGCGCGACCCGCTGGTACGCAACGCCGCGCGCCTGCGCGAGGGGGCCGCTGCGGCCGGTGTGCCGGTGGCGTACACCGCGCAGCCCGGCGGCATGACCGACGAGCAGCGCGGTCTGCTCCTGGACTTCTGGGGTCCGGGCATGCGCGTCGACCCGGCGGACCGGAACGTCGCCGAGCCGCTGTCACCGGGGCCTGGCGACCGGGTGTTCACCAAGTGGCGCTACAGCGCCTTCTTCCGCTCCGGCCTGCTGGACTGGATGCGCGAGCTGGGGCGCGACCAGCTGATCGTGTGCGGGGTGTACGCCCACGTCGGCGTCCTGATGACGGCGGTCGAGGCCTTCACCCACGACATCCGGCCGTTCCTCGTTGCGGACGCGGTCGCGGACTTCTCCGCCGAGTACCACCGGATGGCCGTCGAGTACGCCGCGCAGCGGTGCGCCATGGTCACCAGTACCCGTACCGTCCTCGCCGAACTGGGGACCACCACCGCCGCACCAGCCGGAGCCGTCGCATGACCGTGCCCGCCGACCTGCTCACCCGGGTGCTGGCCCCGCACCCGCCCGCCTTCGCCCTGCTGCACCGCCCGGAGTCGGGCGACCCGGGCACCGTGGACTTGCTCCTCGGCGAGATCACCACACCGGCGTCCCTCGCCGAACTGCCGCTGCCCGAACAGGCGCCGGCCGCCGGCGGCCCCCGGCACGAACTGCTCACGCTCATCCCCTACCGGCAGATCACCGAGCGAGGCTTCGCCGCCCCCGACGACGGCGAGCCGCTGATCGCGATGACCGTCACCGAGCAGTCCCCGCTGCCGCTCGGCGAGGTGCTGTCCCGGCTCCCGGATGTGCCGATCGACCTCTCCGGCGGCCACTTCGATGTGGACGACGCAACGTACGCCGCCACGGTCCGCAGGATCATCGCCGACGAGATCGGTACCGGTGAGGGGGCGAACTTCGTCCTCAAGCGCTCCTTCGTCGCCGACATCGCCGACTGCACCCCGCACAGCGCGCTCTCGTTCTTCCGCCGACTGCTGCGCGGCGAGTCCGGTGCGTACTGGACGTTCGTCGTCCACACCGGCGACCGCACCTTCGTGGGAGCCACCCCGGAGCGGCACATCAGCCTGTCGGGCCGTACGGCCGTGATGAATCCGATCAGCGGAACCTACCGCTACCCCGCCACCGGACCGGCCCTGCCCGAAGTGCTCCGCTTCCTGGCCGACCGCAAGGAGGCCGACGAACTGAACATGGTCGTCGACGAAGAGCTGAAGATGATGGCCGGCATCTGCGACACCGGCGGCCGGGTGGTGGGCCCGTACCTGAAGGAGATGGCGCGGCTCGCCCACACCGAGTACGTCATCGAGGGCCGCAGTACCCGCGACCCTCGGGAGATCCTGCACGCGTCGATGTTCGCGCCCACCGTCACCGGCAGCCCGCTGGAGAGCGCCTGCCGGGTGATCAGCCGCTACGAGCCCGCGGGCCGCGGCTACTACAGCGGCGTGGCCGCCCTCATCGGCCACGACGAACGGGGCCGCCGTGCCCTGGACTCGTCCATCCTGATCCGCACCGCCGACATCGACACCACGGGCCGGGTGAGCATCGGCGTCGGAGCCACCCTCGTCCGCCACTCCGACCCGGAATCCGAGGTCGCCGAGACACGGGCCAAGGCGGCCGGGCTGCTCGCGGCGCTCCGGCCGGACGGCCCGGGGGCGCACCAGGCGCCCGCCGCCGTGCGTTTCGGCGACCACCCGGACGTGCGGGCCGCCCTGGAGCGGCGCAACGCCACCCTGGCCGGTTTCTGGCTGGCCGACGACAGCGGGGAAACACGGCCCTCGGCTCTTGCGGGGCAGCGGGTGCTGGTGGTAGACGCCGAGGACGCCTTCACGTCCATGATCGGCCACCAGTTGCGTGTGCTGGGGCTGGAGGTGGCGATCCGCCGCTTCGACGAACCGTATTCCTTCGACGGCCACGACCTCGTCGTCATGGGCCCCGGGCCCGGCGATCCGCGCGAGACGGAGCATCCGAAGATCGCCCATCTGCGGTCCGCGATCGACACCCTGCTCGCGGAGCGGCGGCCGTTCCTCGCAGTGTGCCTCAGCCATCAGGTGCTGAGCCGACGGCTCGGCTTCGAGCTGGTCCGCCGGGACGTACCCCACCAGGGCGTGCAGCGGGAGATCGACCTCTTCGGCGCCCGGGAGCGCGTCGGCTTCTACAACACGTTCGCCGCGCACAGCACCGAGGACAAGGCCGACCGCGAGGGTGTGGGCCTGATCGAGGTGAGCCGCGACCCGGGGACCAGTGAGGTGCACGCTCTGCGAGGCCCGCACTTCGCCTCCTTGCAGTTCCACGCCGAGTCGGTGCTCACCGAGGACGGCGTACGGCTCGTCGGCGGCCTGATGAGCGAGGTTCTGGGCGTCCGGCGGTGAACCGTGCGGGCCGGCCGCCCGCCCGCGGACAGGGCGGGGCGTCGCGCCCGCCCGACGGCCGGCCGCGCGGTCCCGGAGGGGGCCACCGCCCGGACGTGCCCCTGGCGGACCCCATCCGCAGGCGCACGGCCGGTGCGGGGCGTGCGCCGGGCCGCTACCGCGGGCTCCGGTCTCCTGCCGCATCCGACACCCGCGCCATCCACTCCTCCACTTCACGGGAAGCGCTCGGCATCGCGGCGGACAGGTTCTCGCAGCCGTCCCCGGTCACCAGCACGTCGTCCTCGATGCGCACCCCGATGCCGCGGAACTCCTCCGGTGCGAGCAGGTCGTCCGCCTTGAAGTACAGGCCCGGCTCGACGGTGAGGACCATGCCCGGCTGCAGCTCGCCGTCCATGTAGTCCTCGCGCAGCAGCAGCTGGCAGTCGTGCACGTCCATGCCCAGGTGGTGGGAGGTCCCGTGGACCATCCAGCGGCGGTGCCAGCCCCCGTGCTCCGGATCGAGGGTCCGCTCCGGCGTGACCCCGTCGGGCAGCAGCCCCCACTCGTGCAGGCGGCGTGCGATGACCTCGTTCGCCGCGGCGTGGACGTCGCTGAACCTGTTGCCGGGCCGCACCGCCGCCATCCCGGCCTGCTGCGCCTCGTGGACCGTGTCGTAGATCCTGCGCTGCACATCGGTGAAGCGGCCGTTCACCGGCAGGGTGCGGGTGATATCGGCGGTGAACAGGGAGTCGACCTCGATCCCCGCGTCGATGAGGATCAGGTCGCCGTCCCGGACCTCGCCGCTGTTCCTCGTCCAGTGGATGGTGTTGGCGTGGTCACCGGACGCGCAGATGGACTCGTATCCGACGCCGTTGCCCCGGTGCCGGGCATGGAGGCCGAACATCCCCTCGACCCACCGCTCGCCGCGCCCCTTGCGCACGGCCTCCGGCAGGGTGGCGATGATCGCCTCGAACCCCTGGTGGGTGGCGGCGATCGCCTTGCGCATCTCGCCGACCTCCCAGTCGTCCTTGACGATCCGCATCCCCGACAGGTGGCGGGCCAGTTCCTCGTCGGCCTCCTCCTGCTGCTCCGCGGACAGCGGCGTGCCCGCCTGGGCGCGGGTGGTGTCCACCAGCCCGGCGAGCAGCGGATCGGCCGAACGGACCACGCGCAGCCGGACGGCGGCATCGTCCTTGGCCAGGTCGTCGGCGAGGGAGTCGATAGGGCGGGCGGTCAGACCGAGTTGCGACTCGACATCGGCGACGGCGGGCCGGGCCCCGACCCAGAACTCCCCGTACCGGGAGTCGGTGGAGAACTCCTCGGAGTCCCGCGGGGCCGGCGGCCGGAAGTACAGGACGGCGTGGTGGCCGCCCTCGGGGCCGGGATGCAGCACCAGAACGCTGTCGGGCTCGGCGTGTGCGCCGAGCCCGGACAGGTGGGCGAAAGCCGTGTGCGGACGGAAGGTGTAGTCGGTGTCGTTACTGCGCACCTTCAGGCCGCCGCCGGGGATGACGAGCCGCTCGCCGGGGAACCGCAGGGACAGGGCCGCCCGCCTGCGGGCGGCGTGGTCGGCGACCTCGGCACGGGGGGTGGGCGACCGCTCGCCGGCCGCCCACCCGGAGGCCATGAACTCGCGGAACGCGGTGCTGGTGGGAGTGCCGCGGTGGCCGGCCTTCGGTTGGTCCTCGCTCGTCATGCCGGCCATCCTGTCAGACCGGCCAACCGCCCGGGCCCCTTGTGGACAACTGCGGACCCCTGCGGGCGGTCGGGTACGGCGGACCTTCGCAAAGGGGCGCCGGGGCCATGGTGCCGGTCGAAGCGGAGGGGGAGGGGAGGCCCGAGATCGGGCCCGCGCTCCCCCGTCAACCGCTACCCGGCCCGAGGAACGACAGGCGGACCTGACGCTCAGGATTGCCCCTGTTGGTGTCGACCAGGCAGACCGACTGCCAGCCGCCGAGTTGCAGGCTTCCGCCGACGACCGGCAGGGTGGCGTGGGGCGGCACCAGCGCGGGAAGGACGTGGTCGCGGCCGTGGCCAGGCCTGTCGTGGCGGTGCTGGTAGCGGTCGTCCGCGGGGAGCAGCACATGCAGCGTGGAGAGCAGGTCGTCGTCGCTGCCCGCGCCGGTCTCGATCAGCGCGATGCCCGCGGTGGTGTGGGGCACGAACACATGAAGCAGACCGTCACGGCCGCCGGCGGCTTCCGCGAGGAACTTCTCGCAGGCCAGGGTCAGATCGGTCACGGTCTCCGCCGTGCCGGTGGTGAGGTCGAGAACACGGGTGGTGAAGGCTTCGGGCATACCCCCATACTCCCTCCGCGTCCGCAAGATCGCGCGTTCGGTTCCGGGCCACCGTCGACGTGCCGGCGTGGACCGGCCGTCGACCGGGTCCCCCGGCCGGCGCGCCCCCTTGCACGGCCGGTGACGGATCACTCCGTGCGGCGGCCGGGCGGCATCGTCCCGGGCCGGAAGGCTCTCTCCCGGCTCAGGTCACGGCCGGCGCCAACCGGCCGCTCCTGCGCACCAGGGCCGCATAGCGCCCGTTGCGCTCGATGAGTTCCCCGTGTGTCCCGCGCTCGGCGATCCGGCCCCGCTCGAGGACGACGATCTGGTCGGCGTCCCGCACGGTGGAGAGCCGGTGGGCGATGGTGATCGTCGTGCGCCCGGCGGAGAGCGCCTCCACGGCGCGCTGCACGGCGAGCTCCGTGCGGGTGTCGAGCGCGCTGGTGGCCTCGTCCAGGATGAGCACCGGCGGGTCGCGGAGGATCGTGCGGGCGATGGCGAGCCGCTGCTTCTCTCCCCCGGAGAAGCGGTATCCCCGCTCGCCCACCAGCGTGTCGTAGCCGTCGGGCAGCGAGGCGATGTGGTCGTGGATCTGCGCGGCCCGCGCCGCCGCCTCGACCTCGCCGTCGGTCGCGTCCGGTTTGGCGAACCGCAGGTTGTCGGCGACCGAGGCGTGGAAGAGGTACGTCTCCTGGGAGACGACGCCCACGGCCCGGGAGAGGCTGTCGAAGGCGAGGTCGCGGACGTCGACGCCGTCGAGGGTGACCCGGCCTTCGGTGACGTCGTAGAGCCGGGGCACGAGATAGCTGAGGGTGGACTTCCCGGAGCCGGTCGCTCCCACCACGGCGAGACTGCTGCCCGCCGGGACGGTGATCCCGATGTCCTGGAGGGTCGGCCCGCTCCCGGCGTCGTAGCGGAAGCCGACGCTCTCGAACCGGACCTCCCCGGCGACTTCGTCCAGCCGGACCGGGTCGTCCGGCTCGGTGATGTCCACTCGCAGGTCCAGATACTCGAAGATCCGCTGGAACAGGGCGAGCGACGTCTGGATCTGGACGCCCGTGGACAGCAGGCTCACGGCCGGACGGAACAGTCCCTGCTGCAGCGAGACGAAGGCGACGAGGGTGCCGATCGAGATCGCGGACCCGCCGGACGCCAGGGTCAGCCCCGCCGCCCAGTACAGAACGGCGGGCATCGCGGCCATGACGATACCGATGACGGCCATCCGCCACCGCCCGGCCATGCTGGAGCGGACTTCCAGGCCGACGAGCCGCTCCGACTCCTCGGCGAAGGACCGGGTGAGCGAGTCGGCCCGGCCCATCGTGCGGCCGAGCAGGATGCCGCTGACCGACAGCGACTCGGTGACCGTCGCGGCCATGGCAGCCATCTGCTTCTGCCGCCGGGTGGTGATGGCCTTGCGCTCGCGGCCGACCCGGCGGCTGATCCAGACGAACACGGGCAGCAGCACCAGCGAGACGGCGGTGAGCCGCCAGTCGAGCGCGAGCATCGCGACGACGGTGGCGACCACGGCCGTGGCGTTGGAGACCAGGGAGGTCGCCGTGGACGTGACGGTGGCCTGCATGCCGCCGATGTCGTTGGCGATACGGGACTGGACCTCGCCGGTACGCGTCCGGGTGAAGAACGCGAGCGGCATCCGCTGGAGCCGGCCGTACACGCCGGTGCGCAGGTCGTGCATCACCCGCTGGCCGACCGTGGTCGATATCAGGGTCTGCAGCACGCCGAGGACACCGGTGGTCACGGCGGCGGCGATCATCCCGAGGGCGAGCAGCGCCAGCAGGCCCGTGCGGCCCTGCGGGATCGCGGTGTCGAGGATCTCGCGCAGCAGGAAGGGCGAGGCGACGGTGACCAGCGACGAGGCTGCCACGAGCAGCCCGACCGCGGCGAGCCGTGCACGGTAGGGCCGGAAGAGCCGGAGAATGCGCCGTACCTGGGCGGGCTGGGCGGGCTGGGCGGAGCGCGCGGGGTCGAGCGGGCGGTCGGGAGGTGTCCAGGAAGGACCGTCGTGGTCGCGCATGGGCTCCCTCAGCGGGTCGGGGACCGGACAGCTCGAAGAGCGTAGCTCATTATTACCTATGTCCATCATGAGCGTCGTCCTGATATCGTCCGGGCATGACCACTCCGGGCCCCGCCACGGACGCGGACGGCGTGCTCGCCGAGCAGCTGCTGCGGCTGACGCGCCGGCTGCACCGCGTGCAGCGGCAGCATCTGCAGCCGGTCGGTATCACTCCCGCCCAGGCCCGGCTGCTGCGCGTCGTCGCCCAGTACGACACGGCCCCGCGGATGGCCGATCTGGCCGCCCGTCTGGAAGTCGTTCCCCGGGCGGTCACCACGCTGGTCGACGGGCTGGAGGGAGCCGGCCGCGTCCGCCGGGTTCCCGATCCGGCGAACCGCCGGGTGGTGCGCGTCGAGCTCACCGGTCCCGGGCGCTCCACGCTAAGGGAGTTGCGCGGCGCCCGCCGCGCCGCCGCCGACGACATCCTGGCGCCGCTGACCACCGAGCAGCGCGAGGCGCTGGGGGTGCTGCTGTCGGCGCTCATCGACGGGGGGACGGGGGCGGCCCGCCGGGAGCCGTGACGGCGCCTGTCCGTCCCGTCCCGGAGGTCGGAACGTGCGGCGCGTGCAGGGAAGGCGGCGCGTGCAGGGAAGGCGGCGCAGGGCGGCTCGCGCGCGTCCGCGTCCCGGCACGGCTCGCACACGGCTGCGGGCGGGCGAGGGGGCGCCCGGCGTTCCCCCCAGCCGATCGCCGGGACGCATGTCGCCGTCGCCTCCGGTGAGCCCCCGCAGACGGGGGCTAGAGCACTCCGTCGAGATCGTCGGCGTAGTGGTCGATCGCCCGCCGGTAGGCCTGCACCCGCTGATCGCTGCTGGTGGCCGCCAGCACCTTCAGCAACGTCCGCACAGCTTCCCGGCCTTCCCCGGTGCTGTACAGGGCCATGGCCAGGAAGGCCTGCAGGGCCGGATCGAGCGGGAACTCCTCCAGGCCGCGACGCAGCGTGCGCAGCGACTGCTCGGCACGGCCGAGCACGCGATACGTGCTCCCCAGCCCCAGGAACGCCCCGTGCCGGTCCTCCTCCACCAGCCCCGGACCGCTCAACGAGCGTTCGTAGAACGGGACGGCCTCCTCCTCGAGGCCGAGCACATCATGCACCCACGCGGCCTGGTAGGCGATTTCGACATCCTGCGGATACTGCTCGGCCAGCGCCACCAAGCGCTCGCGAGCCTCGACGGTCTGCCCGTGCTCGCGCAGCCGTACCGCCCGCGCAAGCGCCGCATCCCGCTCCTGGTCCCTGTTCATGGCGCCCCACGCTGGCACAACGCGACGCGGCGGGCAAACCGTCGCTCCCGGCAGCCGGCCGGTGGGCCGCTCGCCGCGCGTGACCGGCAGCGACGCTCCCCGTCCGCGCCGGCGCTCAGATGAAGTTCAGGGCCGCCGCCGCCCCCACTCCCCCGAGCAGCATGAACGCCGGCATGAGGACCTTCAGCTCGACCCAGCTGCCGGCCCGGAAGCGCATTCCCCTGGGCGGCCCCACGGGGTACCAGCGCTTGTTGCCGACGGGTATGGGCCACAGTACGGGGCAGCCCGAGACCGTGAGCGCATCCCCGATGTCGTGCACCAGGGCGCCGAGCACGACGGGAAGCCCCAGCCACAGGTACTCCTGGCCGGGCCCGGTGAAGAGCCATCCGGCGCCGCCGCCCGGCTCGTCGAGGAGGCCGGCCAGGATCCAGGCGCTCGTCGCCCCGAGCAGCCACACCAGGACGTCGCTGGACACCCGGGCGGCCCGCCAGAGCAGGCCCTCGACGGCGAGCACCAGGTGGACGAAGAGGACGGCGAGGACCGCCCATCGCCCTCCGGTCGTCGCCAGCAGCGAGGTGCCGCCGCCGATCAGCACCGCCCACAGCCAGGTGTGGGTGAGCGTGCGGTGACCGCCGGTCCGGCGCTTGTCCCCCGGCTTCCTGGTCGCCTGGTAGACCGCGGACGAGAGCTTGTCGACGACTTCGCACAGGCCGCGGGAGAACGGCCCGAAGGCGCGGGAGATCGTCGCCGCCTTGTGGTCGAGGTCCGGCGCGAGCGCGGCGCCCGCGCAGACCAGCGCACCCACGACCAGGACGGGCCAGGGCATCGGATGGCCCAGCCCGGCCGCCACCGCCCCCGCCCCCAGCCAGGCAGCCGCCCCGGACAGGGAGTGCGCCGGTCCCATCATGCTCGTTCCCGCCCCATCTGCCGTTGTCCGCCGGGCCTGTTCGGCCCAAGCGCCCTTGCCCCGGGCACCGTTGGCACCCGAGCGCCGGTGGCCCGCGCCGCGCCGAGCGGCCCGAGCCGAGCAGCGCCGAGGGGACAGGCTACCGGTGGCGATCTTCCTCCCGGCGACCGGTTCCCCGTACCGGCGGCAGGCCAGGCAAGATGGTGGGGTGACCCTTATCGATCAGCTGCCGCCGGACGCCGACCCCGATGCCCTCTTCGAAGCCTTCACCTCATGGGCCGGGGACCGGGGCATCTCCCTCTACCCGGCCCAGGAGGAGGCGCTGATCGAGGTGGTCTCGGGGGCCAACGTGATCCTCTCCACACCGACCGGCTCCGGAAAGAGCCTGGTCGCCGCGGGTGCGCACTTCGCGGCCCTCGCCCGCGACGAGGTCACGTTCTACACCGCGCCGATCAAGGCCCTGGTGTCGGAGAAGTTCTTCGACCTCTGCAAGATCTTCGGCACGGAGAACGTCGGCATGCTCACCGGCGACGCGTCGGTGAACGCGGACGCGCCCGTCATCTGCTGCACCGCCGAGGTCCTGGCGTCGATCGCGCTGCGGGACGGCAAGGACGCCGACATCGGCCAGGTGGTGATGGACGAGTTCCACTTCTACGCGGAACCGGACCGCGGCTGGGCCTGGCAGATCCCGCTCCTCGAACTCCCCCAGGCGCAGTTCGTGCTGATGTCGGCGACGCTCGGCGACGTGTCGATGTTCGAGAAGGACCTCACCCGCCGCACCGGCCGCGAGACCGCCGTGGTGCGCTCGGCGACCCGGCCCGTACCGCTCTCCTACGAATACCGCACGACCCCGATCACGGAGACGCTGACCGAGCTGCTGGAGACGAAGCAGGCGCCGGTCTACATCGTGCACTTCACCCAGGCGCAGGCGGTCGAGCGGGCGCAGTCGCTGATGAGCATCAACATGTGCACGCGCGAGGAGAAGGACCGCATCGCCGAGCTGATCGGCAACTTCCGTTTCACCACCAAGTTCGGCCGGAACCTCTCCCGGTACGTCCGCCACGGCATCGGCGTGCACCACGCCGGCATGCTGCCCAAGTACCGCCGTCTCGTGGAGAAGCTGGCGCAGGCCGGACTGCTGAAGGTGATCTGCGGTACGGACACCCTCGGCGTGGGCGTCAACGTCCCCATCCGCACCGTGCTGTTCACCGCACTCACCAAGTACGACGGCAGCCGCGTCCGTACGCTGCGCTCCCGGGAGTTCCACCAGATCGCGGGCCGGGCGGGCCGGGCCGGCTTCGACACCGCCGGCTTCGTCGTCGCCCAGGCGCCCGAGCACGTCGTCGAGAACGAGAAGGCCCTCGCCAAGGCCGGCGACGACCCGAAGAAGAAGCGCAAGGTGGTACGCAAGAAGGCTCCCGAGGGTTTCGTGGGCTGGACGCGGAACTCCTTCGAGAAGCTGATCGCCTCCGACCCCGAGCCGCTCACCTCCCGCTTCAAGGTCACCCACGCCATGCTGCTGTCGGTGATCGCCCGTCCGGGCAACGCCTTCGAGGCGATGCGCACGCTGCTGGAGGACAACCACGAGCCCCGCAGGCAGCAGCTCCGGCACATCCGCCGGGCCATCGCCGTCTACCGCTCGCTGCTCGACGGCGGCATCGTCGAGCGCCTCGGCACCCCCGACGCGCAGGGCAGGACCGTCCGGCTCACCGTCGACTTCCAGCAGGACTTCGCCCTCAACCAGGCGCTGTCCACGTTCGCGCTCGCGGCGTTCGACCTGCTGGATCCCGAATCGCCCTCGTACGCACTGGACATGGTGTCCGTCGTCGAGTCGACGCTCGACGACCCGCGGCAGATCCTCGCCGCGCAGGAGAACAAGGCGCGGGGCGAGGCCGTCGCCGCGATGAAGGCGGACGGGGTCGAGTACGAGGAGCGGATGGAGCGGCTCCAGGAGATCTCGTACCCGAAGCCGCTGGAGGAGCTGCTGTGGCACGCCTACGGCACCTACCGGACGTCGCACCCCTGGGTGGGCGACCACCCGGTGTCCCCGAAGTCGGTGATCCGGGACATGTACGAACGGGCCCTGTCCTTCACGGAGTTCACGTCGTTCTACGAGCTGGCCCGCACCGAGGGCATCGTGCTGCGCTATCTGGCGAGCGCGTACAAGGCCCTGGAGCACACCGTCCCGGACGACCTGAAGACCGAGGACCTGCAGGATCTGATCGCCTGGCTGGGCGAGATGGTCCGCCAGGTCGACTCCAGCCTCCTCGACGAGTGGGAGCAGCTGGCCAATCCCGAGGTGGAGACCGCGGAGGAAGCACAGGAGAAGGCCGACCAGGTCAAGCCGGTCACCGCCAACGCCCGCGCCTTCCGGGTGCTGGTGCGCAACGCGCTGTTCCGCCGGGTGGAGCTGGCGGCGCTCGACCGCGTCGGCGAACTGGGCCGGCTGGATGCCGACGCGGGCTGGGACGAGGAGGCCTGGGGCGAGGCGATGGACGGGTACTGGGACGAGTACGACGACCTCGGCACCGGTCCGGACGCGCGCGGCCCGAAACTGCTCGCCATCGAGGAGGACCCGGGGCACGGCCTCTGGCGGGTCCGGCAGACGTTCGCCGACCCGGACGGCGACCATGACTGGGGCATCAGCGCGGAGGTCGACCTGGCGGCCTCCGACGAGGAGGGCCGGGCCGTCGTGCGCGTGACGTCCGTGGGCCGGCTGTGAGACGGGGGCCGCACGGCACGCCCTGCCCTGGTGGGCCGGCCGCTGGTCCCGGTCGGGCCGGGGCGGCCGTCTTGCCGGCCGGGCGGCCGAGGGCCGCCGGCCGGCGCCACCACCGTTGCGGGGTCACGTCCCCGGGCGGGTCAGTTCCCGACGGGGCCGAGGCAGAGAACGAACTTGTCGGCGTCCCACTGCTGGGCGAGAGCGGCCTCGCCCACCGTGCACGCGTTGACGTCGAAGGTGTTCTCGACGACCTTGACGACCTTGTAGTTGGCGCCCTCGTCGTCGCACCCCTTGGTCTCGACCTCGGGGTCGTTCTCCTCGCCGGTGACCCTGACGCAGTCGCCGGCCTCGGCGCGCACGGGCGCGTCGAAGACGTAGCCGATGCCGAGCTTCACCACCACGGCGACGACGATGAGCCCGGCCACCCTGAGAAGCTTCCTGAGCTTGCTCTTCTTGGCGGGCGCGGGCGCGGGCACGGGCGCGGCGCCGGGCACGGGGGAGCCCTCCGGGAGCCGGGGTTCCTGGGGGGCGGGGGAGGGCGTGGGTGCGCTCATCTGCGGTCTTCCTCGGGACATGGAGTTCGAACGCGCGCACGCTACACGAAGAGTAAGAATCATATAAACACGAGATACCAAGGAGTCTTTGATGTCCGTTGACGACATCCCGCTGCGCACGCTGTCCGGCGAGGAGACGTCGCTGGCCGACCACCGGGGCAAGGCCGTGCTGGTGGTGAACGTGGCGTCCCGATGCGGTCTCACCCCCCAGTACGAGGGGCTGGAGCGGCTGCAGAAGACGTACGCGGACCGCGGTTTCACGGTGCTCGGAGTGCCGTGCAACCAGTTCCTGGGACAGGAGCCGGGCAGCGCCGAGGAGATCGCCGCGTTCTGCTCGGCCACCTACGGGGTCACGTTCCCGCTGCTGGAGAAGTCGGATGTGAACGGCGGGCAGCGGCATCCGCTCTACGCCGAGTTGACCCGCTTCCCGGACGCCGACGGGGAGGCCGGCGATGTGCAGTGGAACTTCGAGAAGTTCCTCGTCTCCCCGCGGGGCGAGGTGGTCGCCCGCTTCCGGCCGCGGACGGAGCCCGAGGCGGCGGAGGTCGTCGCGGCGATCGAGGCCCACCTCGCCCAGTGACCCTGCCGCTGAGGCGACGGGGCGCCGACCGGACGAGCGGCCGGCGCCCCGTCGCGTGCGGGAGCCCGCGCCTCACCGGATGGGCAGGCCGGAGAGGGTGCGGGCGATCACCAGACGCTGGATCTCACTGGTGCCTTCGAAGATCGTGTAGATGGCGGCGTCCCGGTGCATGCGCTCGACGGGGTACTCACGGGTGAAGCCGTTCCCGCCGAGGATCTGGACGGCCTGGGCCGTGACCTCCCGGGCCGTCTCGCTGGCGAAGAGCTTGGACATCGAGCCCTCGGCCGCGGTGAAGGGCTTGCCGCTGACCGCCATCCAGGAAGCGCGCCAGACCAGCAGCCGGGCGGCGTCGATCCGGGTGCGCATGTCCGCCAACTGGAAGGCGACGCCCTGGTTGTCGATGATGGGACGGCCGAACTGCCTGCGCTCCCGGGCGTATGCGAGAGCGTAGTCGTACGCGGCCCGTGCGGTGCCGACCGCCATCGCGCCCACGGCCGGGCGGGAGGCCTCGAAGGTGGCCATGGCCGCGTTCTTCACCCGCTCGTCGCCCGTCCGGGCGCTCTCGCGGGCGCGGGCCAGCCGCCCGTCGAGCCTCTCCTTGCCGCCGAGCAGGCACGAGCCGGGGACGCGCACGTCCTTGAGGACGACCTCGGCGGTGTGCGAGGCGCGGATGCCGTGCTTCTTGAACTTCTGGCCCTGGGAGAGGCCCGGGGTGTCCGGGGGCACGATGAAGGAGGCGTGGCCCTTGGTGCCGAGGCCGGGGTCGACGACGGCCACGACGACATGGACGTTGGCGATTCCGCCGTTGGTGGCCCAGGTCTTGGTCCCGTTGAGCACCCATTCGTCCCTCGCCTCGTCGTAGACGGCGCGGGTGCGCATCGCGCCGACGTCGGAGCCGGCGTCGGGCTCGGAGGAGCAGAACGCGGCGACCTTCACATCGTCGGCATCGCCGTACATCTGCGGGATCCAGGTACCGATCTGCTCCTCGGTGCCGTTGGCGAGGACCCCGACCGCGGCCAGGCCCGTACCGACGATGGACAGGGCGATACCGGCGTCGCCCCAGAACAGCTCCTCCAGGGCCATCGGGATACCGAGCCCGGTGGGGTCGAAGAACTGCTGGGCGTAGAAGTCCAGGGAGTAGATACCGGCCTTGGCGGCCTCCTGGATGACGGGCCAGGGGGTCTCCTCGCGCTCGTCCCACTCGGCGGCGGCCGGACGGATCACGTCCCTGGCGAAGCCGTGCAACCAGTCGCGGACCTGCTTCTGATCGTCGTTGAGATCGAGCGCGAACTCGGTCATGTCCCCTCCTGATGCACGCAGTACACATGTTACTACCGGTAACCGCAGTCTGTTACCGGTGCGTAGCAGCTGTCAACCGCCAACGGCCCGATCGACGGGCCGGACTCGGGGAGTGTTACGTTGCGCAGGCCTCAGGATTCAGCACGGGCGGGGAGAGACCATGGAGACCACCACCACTCAGCAGGAGCAGGGGGACCCGCGTCGTTCGCCCGACCAGCGGCGCTCGGCCGACCGGCGTCGGCGCGAGCTGCTCGAGGCCGCGGACCGCGTGGTGCTCCGGGACGGCCCACAGGCCTCCATGAACGCGATCGCCGCCGAGGCGGGGATCACCAAGCCCATCCTGTACCGGCACTTCGGCGACAAGAGCGGACTGTACCGCGCACTCGCCGAGCGCCACACCGACGGACTGCTGGCCGCACTGCGCACGGCGATCGACGCCAGCTCCGACCGGCGGGAACGCGTGGAGCACACCCTCGACACCTACCTCGCCGCGATCGAGACCAGGCCGCAGGTCTACCGCTTCCTGATGCACCCCGCCGAGGACTCCCACCACTCCGAGCAGGGCTTCGACGTCGGCAGGCACACGGCGCCGCTGCTGCGCAGACTCGGCGAGGAGCTGGGCACCGTGATCGCCGAACGCGTGGACCTCGGACCCGGCGGGGACGAGCTGGCCCGGATCTGGGCCCACGGCATCGTCGGCATGATGCACGGCGCCGGCGACTGGTGGCTGAGCGAACGCCCCTGCTCGCGGCAGCAGTTGGTGCGCAGCCTCGCGGACCTTCTCTGGGGCCGCCTCTCCGTCGCCGAGGACCGCCCGGGCAGCCCGCGCTTCTGACACCGCAGACACCGGCAAAGCGGCGGGGCATCACCCGCACACAGCACAGACACGAGCACCGGCACAGACACCGGTACCGGTAGTCTCACCGGCGCGTGCCGCCCGGGGGCTCCGGGCGCCGGCACCAGCCGCACCTGCGGCACCCGCAGCGCCGGCTCCCGGCACCGGCGAGCACCGCCCGCCGCCCGGGGCCGACCGCTCCCGGCACCAGACGGCAGCGGGACGGCCCGGCCGCACCGGCCGAAACGGGACGCTACCGCCGCCCCCACGGAGCGCGGCGGACCGCGCGCAGGGCACGGGCCCGGCGCAGGCCGGTGAGCCGGTCCACATACACCCCGCCCTCCAGATGGTCGCACTCGTGCTGCAGGCACCGCGCGAAGAAGCCCGTGCCCTCCACTCGCACCGGCGCGCCGTCCCGTGTGACGCCCTCCACCACCGCGTGGTCGTACCGCGGCGTCCCCGCCTCGACGCCGGGCAGCGACAGACAGCCCTCCGGGCCGCGCACCTCGATACCGCCGGCGGCGGCGAGCCTCGGGTTGACCACATGCCCGAGACGGCGGACGTCCTCGTCGTCGTCGGGGCAGTCGTAGACGAACACCCGCAGCGGCACGCCGATCTGGTTGGCGGCGAGGCCCACGCCGTTCGCCGCGTACATGGTGGCGTACATGTCCTCGATCAGGCCGCCGAGGGACGGGCCGAAGTCGGTGACGGGCTCGCACGGCGCGTGCAGCACCGGATCACCGAACAGGCTCACGGCCCGGACCAGACCGGAACTGCCGGGGATCGGACGGTTTCGCATGGCGTTAAGGTTACGTTCCGTGCATCGCGCCGGTGACCTCCGGGTTCCTGACGGAGCCGCAGTTCGGGCCGCTGCCCGGAGGTCGATAGGCTGAGCCCCGACCGACGCGAGGAGGATCAAGGACGATGGCAGGACACCCTGACAACGCAGAGCCGCTGTCGCCGCGCGCCAAGCTGGCCGTGACGGCCGGCAAGGCAGCGGCGGCGGTGTCGCGCGCCGCGGGACGCGGCAGCGGATCGGTCATCGGCGGTCGGGTCGCCCTGAAACTCGACCCCGATCTGCTGAGCAGGCTCGCACAGCACCTGGACGTGATCCTGGTGTCGGCGACGAACGGCAAGACCACCACCACACGGCTGATCGCCGAGGCCCTGCGGGCCGCCGGCCCGGTCGTCTCGAACGCTCTCGGCGCGAACATGCCGGCCGGCATCACCTCGGCCCTGGCGGGTGGATCGGACGCCCGCTTCGGCGTGATCGAGGTCGACGAGAAGTACCTCGCCGGGGTCGCCCGCGACACCACGCCCAGGGCCATCGCCCTGCTCAACCTCTCCCGCGACCAGCTGGACCGCGCGGCGGAGACCCGGATGCTGGCCGAGAAGTGGCGTGAGGGCCTGTCCGGCGCCAAGGCCGTCGTGATCGCCAACGCGGACGACCCCCTGATCGTGTGGGCCGCGTCCTCCTCCCCCAACGTCGTCTGGGTCGCCGCGGGCCAGGAGTGGAAGGACGACGCCTGGTCGTGCCCCGCCTGCGGCGGTGTGATGCAGCGCCCCGGGGACGAGTGGTTCTGCGGCGAGTGCGGGTTCCGCAGGCCGCCGGTGACCTGGGCCCTCAGGGGCGACAACGTCCTCGACCCGCACGGGTCGGCCTGGCCGATCCACCTCCAGCTGCCGGGCCGGGCCAACAAGGCCAACGCCGCCACATCCGCCGCCGTCGCCGCGGTGTTCGGCGTTCCTCCGCAGGTCGCCCTCGAGCGCATGTACCAGGTGCAGGCCGTGGCCGGCCGGTACGATGTGGTGTCCTTCCTCGGCCGTGAGGTGCGGCTGCTGCTGGCGAAGAACCCGGCCGGCTGGCTGGAGACGTTCTCCCTGATCGACCCACCGCCCACCCCGGTGATCCTTTCCGTCAACGCGCGCGGCGCCGACGGCACCGACACCTCCTGGCTCTGGGACGTCGACTACACCCGGCTCGCCGGACATCCGATCGTCGTGATCGGCGACCGCAGGCTGGACCTGGCGGTACGCCTGGAGGTCGCCGGACTGGACTTCCGCGTCGCCGAGGACATGGACGAGGCGGTACGGCTCTCCCCACCCGGGCGGATCGAGCTGATCGCCAACTACACCGCCTTCCAGGACGTCCGCCGCCGCGTCGGCAACTGACCGCACCGCGCGCCCAGCGCACCACCGACCGCACCGACCGCACCGACCGCACCGACCGCACTGACCGCAGAGGAACACGAGCATGAGCGACAGCAGCCTGCGCCTGGTGTGGGTCTACCCCGACCTGCTCAGCACGTACGGCGACCAGGGGAACGCCCTGGTCGTGGAGCGCCGCGCCCGCCAGCGCGGCCTGGGCGTCACCCGAGTCGACGTCCGCAGCGACCAGCCGGTGCCGACATCCGGCGACATCTATCTGATCGGCGGCGGCGAGGACCGGCCGCAGCGGCTGGCGGCCGAGCGGCTGCGGCGCGACGGCGGGCTCTCCCGGGCCGCCTCCAACGGTGCGATCATCTTCTCCGTCTGCGCCGGCTACCAGATCCTGGGCCACGAGTTCATCAACGACCTCGGCGAGCGGGAACCGGGCCTCGGCCTGATCGATGTGGTCTCCACCCGGGGCGAGGGCGAGCGGTGCGTCGGCGACGTACTGGCGGACATCGACCCGCGGCTGGGCCTGCCGCAGCTGACGGGGTTCGAGAACCACCAGGGCATCACCCACCTCGGACCGACGGCGCGTCCCTTCGCCCGGACCGTCCTCGGCAAGGGCAACGGCACCGGCGACGGCACCGAGGGCGCCTACAACGACACCTTCTTCGGCACGTATATGCACGGGCCGGTGATGGCCCGCAACCCGCAGATCGCGGATCTGCTGCTGAAGCTGGCGCTCGACGTGAACGCGCTGCCGCCCACCGACGACCGGTGGTACGAGGCGCTGCGCGCCGAGCGCATCGCCGCCGCCACCCAGCCCGCCTGACACCGGCCGCCCGAGCACATCGCCGGCTTCCCCGGCCGCCCCTCCCCCGACCGCCTCACCAGCGGCTCACCAGCGACTCACCAGGCCGTGCGGAACGGGCCCCGGCAGGCGTCTGCGGGGCAGCCCGGGCAGCGCGGGGCAGGGTGTCCACGGTTCGGACGCCCGGTTCGGCTCCCGCCGCCCCGCGCCGGTAAGGTGGCACCGATCCAACCGGACGACGTGGTCCGGGAGTCGGCCCACGTTGCAAAGGTTTTCGGGCTATGCGCATTGGTGTCCTCACCTCCGGCGGCGACTGCCCCGGGCTCAACGCGGTCATCCGCTCCGTCGTGCACCGCGCCGTCGTCGACCACGGCGACGAGGTGATCGGCTTCCACGACGGCTGGAAGGGCCTGCTGGAGGCCGACTACCGCAAGCTCGATCTGGACGCCGTGGCCGGCATCCTCGCCCGCGGCGGCACGATCCTCGGCTCTTCCCGGGTGCAGCCCGCGCATCTCGTCGACGGCGTCGAGCGGGCCAAGGGGCACGTCGCCGAGCTGGGCCTCGACGCGATCATCCCGATCGGCGGCGAGGGGACCCTGAAGGCCGCGAACCTGCTGGCCCAGGCCGGTCTGCCGATCGTCGGCGTGCCCAAGACCATCGACAACGACATCGCCTCGACCGACGTCACCTTCGGCTTCGACACCGCCGTCGGCGTCGCGACCGAGGCCCTCGACCGGCTGAAGACCACCGCCGAGTCCCATCAGCGGGTGCTGATCGTCGAGGTCATGGGCCGGCACACCGGCTGGATCGCCCTGCACTCCGGGATGGCCGCCGGTGCACACGCCATCGTCGTGCCGGAGCGCCCCTTCGACATCGACGAGCTGACGCGGCGGGTCGGCGCCCGGTTCGAGGCCGGCAAGCGGTTCGCCATCGTCGTGGCCGCCGAGGGGGCCAAGCCGCGGGAGGGCTCCATGGAGTTCGACGAGGGCGGCAAGGACGTGTACGGCCACGAGCGCTTCGCCGGTGTCGCCCGGCAGCTGTCCGTCGAACTGGAGGGACGGCTCGGCAAGGAGGCCCGGCCGGTCATCCTCGGCCATGTCCAGCGCGGCGGCACGCCGACCGCGTACGACCGCGTACTCGCCACCCGGTTCGGCTGGCACGCGGTCGAGGCGGCGCACCGGGGCGAGTTCGGCATGATGACCGCACTGCGCGGGACGGACATCACCATGGTGCCGCTCGCGCCGGCGGTGGAGACGCTGAAGACCGTCCCGCAGGAGCGGTACGAAGAGGCCGAGACGGTCCTCTGAGCACGGCTCCCGAGCGGTGGAGCCGCCCCCGGTCGCAGCGGCGGCCGGGGGCGGTTCTAGTCTTGCCCGGACAACAAGCGCGCATCAGGACGTCCCAGGAGTACGCAGATGGATCACAGCGGACACGGCGAGCACGGGATGCAGATGGACCTGCCGCCGTTCACGCTGGGCAGGGGGCTGGAACTCTCCGTCGATCCGGTCTTCCTGACCGGCTGCCTCCTGGCACTGGCGCTCTACGGCTGGGGCGTGGTGCGGCTGCGCCGGCGCGGGGACGCCTGGCCGGTGAACCGGACGATCTTCTTCACCGTCGGTGTGCTGAGCATCGCGCTGGTGATGTGCACCGCGCTGAACGACTACGGCATGGTCATGTTCAGCGTCCACATGGTCCAGCACATGGTGATCAGCATGCTGTCGCCGATCCTGCTGCTGCTGGGCGCGCCGGTGACTCTGGCGCTGCGCGCCCTGCCGCCGGCGGGGCGCGGCCGCAGGGGCCCCCGCGAGCTGCTGCTGGCCCTGCTGCACAGCCGCTATATGAAGGTCATCACGCACCCGGCGTTCACGATCCCGATGTTCATCGCGAGCCTGTACGGCCTCTACTTCACCCCGCTGTTCGACCTCCTCATGGGGTCCAGGGCCGGGCACATCGGGATGATGGTGCACTTCCTCGCCGTCGGGCTGGTCTTCTTCTGGCCGATCATGGGCGTGGACCCGGGTCCGCACCGCCCCGGCTATGTGATGCGGATGCTGGAGCTCTTCGCCGGCATGCCCTTCCACGCGTTCTTCGGCATCGCGTTGATGATGGCCTCCGAGCCGATGGTGGGGACGTACGCCGATCCCCCCGCGTCGCTCGGGATCAGCGCGCTCTCCGACCAGAACGCGGCGGGCGGCATCGCCTGGGCGTTCAGTGAGATCCCGTCGGTGCTGGTGCTGATCGCCCTGGTGTTCCAGTGGTACCACTCCGAGCAGCGTCAGGCCGTCCGCAAGGACCGGGCCGCGGACCGGGACGGCGACAGGGAACTCGAGGCGTACAACGCGTATCTCGCCTCGCTGGGGGCACGCAGCCGCTGAACGCCCTGGCGATGCCGCCCGCCGCTGCGGAGGGATCGCCGGGGGGAGGGGCACCCCTCCCCCGGTGACCGCCTCGGGCCGGAGAGTAGCGCACCCCCCTCGTGAGGGGCGACGATGGCTGCACGGCCCCGGCCGCGGGTCCCGCCGCGGCGCCGGACCTGGAGGAGGGCGAGCATGTCCGGTTCCACGAAGACGATGGGTGTGCTGACCGTTGTGTCCCTGGTGGTCGTGACGGCCTACACCGCGGCCCTCGGCGGCAGCGGCTGGTTGTGGTTCGCCTGGGTCGTACTGGGTCTCGTGACGCTGGGGATGCTGGTGTCGAATCCCACCTGAGGTCCGCGGCCCGGTCCCGGCGGTGGGCGGAGTGCGCGACGGGCAGGACGGTTGCGGCACGCGGGGCGCGGATCGCCACCGGTCACCTCGCTCAGGGCGGCGCCGAGCAGCCGGCATGGGCGCAGTGCCCGGGGGGCCACCGGGGAGCGGGCGGGGCATCACCGACCCGCGTGCACAGGACCGCGTGCACAGGACCGCGTGCACAGGACCACGGGCACAGGACCACGGGCTCGCCGCGATGCCACTGCGATCGGTGATCCGGTTGCCTTGCGGCGGCACCCGCTGCGCCCGACGATCCGGTTCGCGGTCGGCGGGCGGGTATCGCGGGGCCACGGGCGCGCTCCGGACCCCGTGGCTCAGGCGCCGTCGCCCGTGCCCGGAGCCCGGTGCTCGGCCGCGATACCGAAGCGGCCGCGTTCGCCGGCAGCGGACGGCGGGCCGGGGGCCGCCGACACCACCGAGGTGATCGCGGAGCCCTCTGCCGAGTGCCCGCCCGCTTCCAATCTCTCCAGGTCAGCGGCGGAAACCAGCGCCACGAGCGGTTTTCCGTGGCGGGTGACGACAACCCGCTCGCCACCGTAGACGACGCGGTTGATCAGGTCGGCGAGTTCAGCTCGCGCTTGCGTCACCGGAATCTCGTAGGCCATGCTCCCCATCATAACGCTCTGTACATCCTGTACGTTCTGTACGTTTATGGGTCACGGAAGAGGCCGCGCATATGACGGCCCCCGTAGGCCGCCGGAGGAGTGATACGTCGTGAAGCGTCCGTCCGCCCGCCATGTCCTGCCCGAGTTCACCGAGCATCCGAGCGGCGGACAGCGCACGCTCGATCCCTACTCCAAGCTGCTGTCCGAGCGGATCGTCCTCCTCGGGGCTCCCGTCGACGACACCTCGGCCAACGACGTCATCGCGCAGTTGCTGTACCTGGAGTACTCCGCACCGGACCGCGACATCGCTCTCTACATCAACTCGCCCGGCGGCCCGGTCAGCGCCATGTCCGCGATCTACGACACGATGCAGACGGTGGCCTGCGACATCGCCACCACCTGTCTGGGACGGACCTCGGCGACCGCCGCCGTACTGCTCGCGGCCGGCACCCCGGGCAAGCGCACGGCCCTGGCCGGGGCCCAGGTGGTCATCCGGCAGCCCTCACTGCCGGAACCGGTGCACGGGCAGCCCACCGATCTGGACCTCCAGGCACGGGAGTTGCTGCGACTGCGCGCGCAACTCACCGCCATGCTCGCCCGCCACTGCGGCCGGAGCCCTGAGCGCGTCGCCGCCGACCTGGAACGCGACACCGTACTCGACGCCGCCGGGGCCCGGGAGTACGGGCTGATCGATGCCATCATCGAGAACCGGAAGTCCGCCCCGGCTTCCGCCGATGGACGGTGAGTGGGTGGTGCTGCCACCGGAACTGCCGCCGCTGCCCGCCCTGACCCGCGCCGAGAGCGAGGTCATCGACAGCTATCTCCAAGTGGTCGACCAGCTGGGCAGGATCAACCCGGCTCGCGGGAGTCACACCTACGGGGCTCTGCGCGCCGCGCAGGCGCTGGTCTCCGGGGCCACGGCGCTCCGCGATGCCCTGACGGTCATGCACACGCGCGGTGAGAACGAGCTGCACGCCACCACATTGGCGCGCGCACTGCGGGTGTTGGACGGAGCCCGCAGAGCATCGCTTATCAGCATACCGCCGGAGGAAGCGAGTTGACGAACCCCCTTGTCACGCCCTGCCGTGAGCCCTCCGACACGCCCGCGATACGTACGACCGGGTGTCGCCCATCCGGACCACCTGCGGCTTCGGCTTTCGTCCCGGGCAAGTTGCGCGACAACGTGGCCCGATCGGCCCAACGAACGGCTCCGCCGCAGGTACGGGGCTCATCGCCGGAGGACGCCGGGTCCCCCGAACGGCCCCCTCCACTCGAACAGATCAGTGGTGAGGAGCCTCACAAACCGCCGTTTCCACTCGGAAATCGGGCAGTTCATGGGTCAAGATCCCTGAGACGACAAGCCCCCGCCACCGCGGCGGGGCGGTCCGGGCGGACGCCGAGTCCTGCCGCCGCGCCGGATGCCTGGTCGACATGAGGGCTTCGGCAGGAGTGGAGGACCCAGCAGTACGGGCCGGCCGCCGGATCGGTGGCGGGTCCTCGGGGTGAAGCCGCGCAGGCGGCCGGGCGTCTTCGCCGGCCCGAACCCGACAGGTCATCCTTCACAGGCGGCTGACGAAGGGTTGCGCATGACTGCGCAGACGCATCTCCCGTCCCTGCTGTCCCGGACGGGCGCCGTCTCGGCACTCACGATCGCCGCCGTCGGCGGCTCGCTGATCGTGCCGGGCGGTGCTCAGGAGGCCCACGCCGCCTCGGCTCACGCGACGAAGGCTCTCAAGGTCGCCGCGTCGAAGAAGGGAGCCCCGTACCGGTACGGAGCCACCGGTCCGAACCGCTTCGACTGCTCGGGGCTCACGCTCTACGCCTACAAGAAGGCCGGCAAGAAGCTGCCCCGTACGGCCCAGCAGCAGTACAACCGCACCCGCCATGTCTCCTCTTCCCAGCGCGAGCGCGGTGACCTGGTGTTCTTTCACTCACATGGACACGTCTACCACGTCGGCATCTACGCCGGGGCGGGCAGGATCTGGCACTCGCCCAAGACCGGCTCCGTGGTGAAGCTGACCAAGATCTGGTCCAAGAGCGTCCGTTACGGGCGGGTTCGCTGACGGGCTCGCTCAGCGGCTCCCCTGCTCGGTACTCCGCCGACCGGCAGGCACGGCCACCGGGCTCTGCGCCGCCGAGCGCGCCTGGTGCACCGGAGCGGGGGAGAGGGCGGCGCGGTCCCGTCCCGCCCGGCCCCCGGGGCGGGCGGTCCCCTCGTGGGCACGGTACGGGCCCCGGCGGTCATCCGCGGTGAGCGCCGGCGGACCGGTCCGGTCCGCCGGCGCTCACCGCGGATGACCGCCGCCGGCCGGCCTCCAGGGCAGGGCAATCCAGACCGTCTTGCCGCCCTCGGGCGTGGGATCGACATACAACCTGCCCCCGCATTCCGCGGCGAGCCAGCGGATGATCACCATGCCGCGGCCGTTGTCCTGCTGCACGGCCGCCGGCAGGCGCTGGGGCCTGCGCGGATGGCTGTCCGTCACACCGATGCGCAGGCGCTCGTGGCGATCGAGGCGGATGTCGACCGTGAAGGTGGGGGACAGTCCGAAGGTGTGCTGGACGGCGTTGGTGGCGAGTTCGGAGACGATGAGACGAACCGTGTCGGCGGTTTCGCCCTCCCCCGGTAGTCCCCATTCGGCGAGGACATCGGAGACGTATCTGCGCGCGGCGGATACCGAGGCGGGATCGCTCGGCAGTGTGACGGCGGCTTCCTGATGGTCTGCCATGATGAGCTGTCCCTTTCCCACCAAGGCTGCCGGAGCACGGCACACAGCGGATTGGATGCCGGAACAGCCTCGGACTGCGCTTCGCGCCAGACTGCCACTGTTACCCGCCGCATGGGAGCCGATCCACCGGGACGTGCATATATCTGTCGCTCAATGCGGTGAACTCTGCAACTCGGGAGTGTATTTGGGCCCAGACTGGGCGCTTGGCTACGAGGAGGCACCGCGCGGCACGGCGCCTGCCGGGGCCCACCGCCGGTCATCCGTGCCGAACGGCCCGGCGGCCCCGGCGGCTCTGGGGTCCCGGCGGCCGCCCGGGGAGACACGAGGAGACACAAGGAGACACGGCATGCGGCAGGGTCCCGCGGTACGCCGGCGCAAGCTCGGGGAGGAACTGCGGGGGCTGCGGCTGGGAGTCGGCCTCACGAGCCGGGAGGCGGCGCTCCTGGTGGGCTGGAACCAGTCGAAAGTCAGCCGCATAGAGACCGGAACGAGCGGCGTGAAACCGGCCGATGTCGCACGGCTGCTCGACGTCTACGGGGTGGCCGACGAGCGGCTGCGCCGGCTTCTCGGAACGCTGGCCGACACGGCGGACAGCAGGGGAAAGGGCTGGTGGCACACGTATCGCGGAGTGATTCCCCCGCAGTACCGGGACTTCATCAGTCTGGAGTCCCAGGCGAGCGGGGCCCGCACACTGGAGACCTCCGTGGTCCCCGGGCTGCTGCAGACGTCCGACTACGCGCGGGCGGTGACCCGTTCCGCGCTGGAGGGAGTGCCGACGGCGACGGTGGACTCGCTGGTCGAAGTGCGCGTCGAACGGCAGCGCGTCCTGCGGTCGGAACGCCCGCTGGCCTTCAGTGCCGTACTGGACGAGGCGGTCCTCCGGCGCCGGGTGGGCAGTCGTGAGGTGATGCGTGGTCAGCTGCGCCGGATGCTGGAGATGGCCCAACTCCCGCACGTGTGCCTGCAGGTGCTGCCCTTCTCCCTGGGCGGTTACATAGGACTGACCGGATCCTTCGTTATTTTCTCCTTTCCGAGCACTTCTGATCTGGACGTGGTTGCTCTCGACCATTTGACGAGTAGTCTCCACCTCGAACGCAAGGAAGACCTCGAGACGTACGGCGCCGCCTTCCACACCATGCAGGCGCATGCGCTCTCACCGGCCGACTCGCTGGATCTCGTCGCACGGATCCGTGACGGCGTGTAGGGAAGAGGCACCCCCATGTCTGCTCACGACGCACGTCTACGCCCGCTACCCGGCACCCCCTGGCGGCGCAGCAGCCGCAGTGTCGGAACGAACAACTGCGTGGAGACCGCACGGTGCCCCGACGGCGCCCTGTCCGTCCGCGACTCGAAGAACCCAGGACTGCGGTACCTGGTGTTCTCCCCCGGCGCCTGGACGGGATTCGTCCGCGGACTGGACGATGCGCAGCGGTGACCGGCCGGCGGGCGGAAGGGCGCACGGCGCCGGACCCGCGACCCGCCCAGACCGCCCAGACCGCCCAGACCGCCCAGACCAGGCTGCGTGGCTGCGGGCTGCCGACTCCCGCCCGGTCCCGGCGCTCGGCACCCAGCGCCCAGCACCCGGCACCCGGTTCACACTCCCGGTGCCGTCTCCAGGACGGCGGCCACCGCCGCCCCGATCTGGCGATCGGTGAGGTCCGCGCGCGCGGTCAGTCTGATCCGTGAGATCCCGTCCGGCACCGACGGCGGCCGGAAGCACCCCACGGCGACCCCGGCGGCCCGGCAGTCCGCCGCCCAGCGCACCGCAGCCTCCGGTGAGGGCGCCCGCACGGAGACGACGGCCGCGTCCGGCCGGGCGGCGGTCAGCCCGGCCTGCGTCAACCGCGCGTGCAGGGTGCTCGCCACGCGCCGGGAGCGCTCCGCGAGGCCGGGCTCGCGGCGCAGCAGCCGCAGACCCGTGAGGGCCGCGCCCACCGCGGCCGGTGCGAGTCCGGTGTCGAAGACGAACGTACGGGCGGCGTTGACGAGATGCTCCACGACCCGCGCCGGGCCCAGGACCGCTCCGCCCTGGCTGCCCAGGGACTTGGACAGGGTGAGCGTGGCGACGACACCCGTGGCCCCCGCCAGGCCGGCCGCGTGCAGGGCCCCCCTGCCGCCCTCGCCGAGGACACCGAAGCCGTGCGCGTCGTCCACGACCAACGCGGCCCCGTGCGCACGGCACACACCGGCGTGGACGGCCAGCGGCGCGGCATCGCCGTCCACCGAGAACACCGAGTCGGTCACCAGCAGGGCACGCCTGCCGCGGTGGGCGTCGAGCGTCTTGGCCACGGCCTCCGGATCGGCGTGCGCCACTACGGCGGTCTCCGCCCGGGACAGCCGGCAGCCGTCCACGATCGAGGCGTGGTTGCCGGCGTCCGAGACGATCAGGGATCCGTGCGCGCTGAGCGCGGTGAGCGCGGCGAGGTTCGCCGCGTACCCGGAGGAGAACACCAGGGCGGACTCGAATCCGCAGAACCGGGCCAGTTCGTGCTCCAGTTCCGCGTGCAGTTCGGTGCTGCCGGTCACCAGCCGGGATCCGGTGGCCCCCGCGCCCCAGCGCCGGGCGGCCGAGGCAGCCGCCTCGGTGACCTCGGGCCTGCGGGTGAGGCCGAGGTAGTCGTTGCTCGCCAGGTCCAGCAGAGCCGAGTCCGCGGGCCGGGGGCGGAGCACGCGGACGAGGCCCGCGTCCGCCCGGCGGCGGGCCGCGTCGTCCGTCCAGTCGAAGGGATCCTGCGGCGCTGGGGGCATGTTCCGGTCCTTTTGTAGGCAGCGAACAGACCCTAGCGGGGGACGCCGGAGGGCAGAGTGTGGTCATACACACACCTCGAACGGGGGGCCGTTGTGGGGTTCCTCCTTGGCCGGGGGGTGTCCGGTAGGCGAGGATCTGCGCTATGGACCTCCTGAACACGCTGGTGGACAAGGGCCTGCGGCGTGAGCTGCCGACCCGCGAAGAAGCGCTCGCCGTGCTGGCGACCTCCGACGATGATCTGCTCGATGTGGTGGCAGCCGCCGGAAAGGTGCGCCGCCAGTGGTTCGGGCGGCGGGTGAAACTGAACTACCTGGTCAACCTCAAGTCCGGGCTCTGTCCTGAGGACTGCTCGTACTGCTCCCAGCGGCTCGGTTCCACGGCGGAGATCCTCAAGTACACCTGGCTGAAGCCGGACGAGGCGTCCCAGGCCGCCGCCGCCGGGGTCGCGGGCGGCGCCAAGCGGGTCTGCCTGGTCGCCAGCGGCCGCGGCCCGACCGACCGGGACGTCGACCGCGTCTCGAAGACCATCGAGACCATCAAGGAGCGGAACGAGGGCGTCGAGGTGTGCGCGTGCCTGGGACTGCTCTCCGACGGCCAGGCGGAGCGGCTGCGCGAGGCGGGCGCCGACGCCTACAACCACAACCTCAACACGTCCGAGGGGACGTACGGGGGCATCACGACCACCCACACCTACGCGGACCGTGTGGACACCGTCCGGAAGGCGCATGCGGCCGGGCTATCCGCCTGCTCGGGGCTGATCGCGGGCATGGGCGAGAGCGATGAGGACCTGGTCGACGTGGTGTTCGCGCTGCGGGAGCTGGACCCCGACTCGGTGCCGGTGAACTTCCTGATCCCGTTCGAGGGCACTCCCCTGGCGAAGGAATGGAACCTCACGCCCCAGCGGGCGCTGCGGATCCTCGCCATGGTGCGGTTCGTCTGCCCGGACGTGGAGGTGCGCCTCGCGGGCGGCCGCGAGGTCCATCTGCGCACCCTGCAGCCGCTGGCACTGCACCTGGTCAACTCGATCTTCCTCGGCGACTACCTCACCAGCGAGGGCCAGGCCGGGAAGGCCGACCTGGAGATGATCGCGGACGCGGGCTTCGAGGTGGAGGGCGCGGACACCGCCACGCTCCCGGCGCACCGGGCGGACGCCGCCTCCGGGGGCTGCGGTTCGCACGGCGGCGGGGGCTGCGCCCCGTGCGGGGACAGCGCCGGGGAGACCGGGGAGACCGGGGAGCAGGCGGCCGGCACGTCCGCGGCACGCCCCGATCTGGTGGCCGTCCGCCGCCGCGGCGCGGGAACCGGCCTCGCCCCCAATGCCTAGCTCCGGCGCCCGTGAACTGGTGGCCCTCGACCGGGCCCACGTCTGGCATCCGTACGGTCCCATGCCGGGACGCACGGATCCGCTGGTCGTGGAGTCCGCGTCCGGAGTGCGGCTGCGGCTCGCAGAACCGGTCCACGGGCACACCGAACTGGTGGACGGCATGTCCTCCTGGTGGTCGGCGGTCCACGGCTACAACCACCCCGTACTCAACGCCGCCGCGCACAGCCAGCTGGAGCGGATGAGCCATGTGATGTTCGGCGGGCTCACCCACGAGCCCGCCGTACGGCTCGCGACCCGGCTCGTCGAGATCACTCCGGAACCCCTTCAGCACGTCTTCCTCTGCGACTCGGGCTCGGTGTCCGTCGAGGTCGCGGTGAAGATGTGCCTCCAGTACTGGCGCTCGACGGGCCGTCCGGACAAGCGCAGACTGCTGACCTGGCGCGGCGGCTACCACGGCGACACCTGGCAGCCCATGTCGGTGTGCGACCCCGAGGGCGGGATGCACGACCTGTGGGCGGGCGTGCTGCCCCGGCAGGTCTTCGCCGACGCGCCCCCGGCCGGCCACGACCTGCCCTGCGACCCCGCGTACGGGGACCATCTGCGCGCACTCGTCGCCCGGCACGCGGACGAGCTGGCCGCCGTGATCGTGGAGCCGGTGGTGCAGGGCGCGGGCGGGATGCGCTTCCACTCCCCCGACTATCTGCGGGTGCTGCGGGAGGCGTGCGACGCGCACGGCGTGCTGCTGGTCTTCGACGAGATCGCCACCGGGTTCGGGCGCACCGGCAGGCTCTTCGCGGCTGAGCACGCAGGGGTCTCACCCGATGTGATGTGCCTCGGCAAGGCACTGACCGGCGGCTATCTGACCATGGCGGCGACGCTGTGCACGGGGAGGGTGGCCGAGGGGATCTCGCAGGGCGAGGTGCCCGTGCTGGCCCACGGGCCGACCTTCATGGGCAATCCGCTGGCGGCCGCGGTCGCCTGCGCGTCGATCGGCCTGCTGCTCTCCCAGGACTGGGAGCGGCAGGTCAAGCGCCTGGAGGCCGGGCTCCGCGAGGGGCTCGCTGAGGCGGCGGGCACCGGCGGCGTCCGGGACGTCCGCGTGCTCGGCGGCATCGGCGTCGTCCAGCTCGACCACCCGGTGGACATGGCGGCGGCGACCGGGGCCGCCATGCGCGAGGGCGTGTGGCTGCGGCCCTTCCGCGATCTGGTCTACACCATGCCGCCGTATGTCACGGACGACGCGGATCTCGCACGCATCACCCGGGCGGTCCTGGCCGCGGCCGCGGCCGGCTGAACCGGGGCCTCCACGGGGCCTTTTGCTTCCACGGGGCCCCTCCCCCTTCCCGCGGGGCCCTTTCCTTCCGCGGGGCCCCTCCCCCCTTCCGCACGGTCATCACCAGCAAGGAGAGCCATGGGTGTCATCGTCGTCAGCGGAACCGGTACCGAGATCGGGAAGACCGTCGTCACCGCGGCCGTCGCCGCGGCGGCCATCGCGCGGGGGCGGACCGTGGCGGTGCTGAAACCCGCCCAGACCGGGCTGTCGCACGGCGAACCGGGGGATGCCGAGGAGGCGGCCCGGCTGGCCGGTCCCGGCGTCACCGGGACCGAACTCGCCCGGTTCCCCGAACCGCTCGCCCCCGCGACGGCCGCCCGCCGGGCGGGCCTGGCCCCGGTGGCACCGCACGAGGTCGCCGAGGCGGCCGCGAAACTGACCGAGGAGCACGACCTGGTACTGGTCGAGGGCGCCGGCGGGCTGCTCGTACGCCTCGACGGACAGGGCGGCACCCTCGCGGACGCCGCCCGCCTCCTGGGCGCGCCCGTGCTGGTCGTGGCCCCGGCCGGGCTCGGCACGCTCAACGCGACCGCGCTCACCACGGAAGCCCTGCGCTCGCGGTCCCTGGACCCGCTGGGGATCGTGGTCGGCAGCTGGCCCGCGGCGCCGGACCTCGCCGCCCGCTGCAATCTCGCCGATCTGCCGGAGTCGGCCGGGGCGGCGCTGCTCGGGGCCGTCCCCGAGGGGGCCGGATCGCTCGCTCCCGAAGCGTTCCGGGCGGCGGCGCCAACCTGGCTGGCGCCCGTGCTCGGCGGGTCCTGGGACGGGGAGGCGTTCACGGAGACGTTCGCCGCGCAGTCCGCGGCCGGGTCGGCGGCCGGGTCCGCGGCGGAGCGCGGGACGGCCGGGCGGTGAGCGCACGGCCGGCCGGCTCGCGGTGACGCAGGACCGGAAGGGGGACGGTCCCGGATACCCCGCGCACGCCCGCAGCGGGGACGCGGCGGGGACGCGGCGTACCGAGCGGTAGGATCGCACCGCCATGGAGATGAACGCCTCATACAGCAGTTTCGTCGCGGTAGGCGACTCGTTCACGGAGGGCATGTCGGACCTGCTCCCCGACGGCACGTACCGGGGGTGGGCAGATCTCCTCGCCGCCCGACTGGCGGCCCGCTCCCCCGGCTTCCGGTACGCGAATCTGGCGGTCCGGGGCAAGCTCATCGGCCAGATAGTGGAGGAGCAGGTCGGCCTCGCCGCCGCCATGCGGGCGGACGTGGTGACGATGGTCGGCGGCCTCAATGACGCACTGCGCCCCGGGTGCGACCTGAGCCGGGTTGGGGACCGGCTCGAGGAGGCCGTGGAGCGCCTCGCGCCGAGCTGCCGCCGGCTGGTGCTGATGCGCAGCCCGGGACGGCGGGGCCCGGTCATGGAACGTTTCCGGCCCCGCATGGAGGCCCTGTTCGAGCACATCGAAGGACTGGCGGCCCGGCACGGCGCACTGGTGGTCGACCTGTACGGGGCCGAGGTGCTCGGCGATCAGCGCATGTGGGACGCGGACCGGCTGCATCTCACGGCCGAGGGCCACCGGAGGGTCGCCGAAGCCGTCTGGCAGGGACTCGGTTTGGCCGCCGAGGGCGACTGGCGGTCCCCTCTGCCGCCGCCGGTGCCCCTGCGCTGGGCGGCCCGGCGGACCGCGGACGTCCGGTTCGCCCGGGAGCATCTGGCCCCGTGGATCGGCCGCCGGCTCACCGGCCGCTCGTCGGGCGACGGACTGCGCCCGAAGCGGCCCGAGCTGCTGGCGTGGGAGGCGGACGGAAGCCCGTGGGACGGACTCCACACACCGGGCCTCCCCGAGTAGCACCGTTGCGGCGAACCGGCGCGGGCGGCGCAGGGGTTCGGCGATCTCACGCTCGGGGCCGGGTCGAAACCCCACGGTGCGCGCCGGGTCGAGAAGCCGAGGCACGGCGGTGTTCCGCCCGGCCGCGGGAGTCCGCGGGCCGGAGGCCCGGAGCGGTGGCTCTGCCCCGGAGTCCGCCGCGGTTCGCCCGTCAACTCCATCGCCTCGGATGGACGCACGGAGCTGCCCGCTCCCCCGAGCCGGGCAGTCCCGTGCGCAGCTTCACAGGAGACGGCGAAATCCGGCCGCTCTCCCCACCCTGCGAGCCGCCCCGTGTGTCATCGAGTTAACAGTGACGTAGAGTGTTTGCGCAAGCTGGCTGAGAGTCAGGCGCATCACGAGGCCGGGCTCTGCATCCACCGCGTGGGTCCGGTCTTCGGTGTCCGGTGGGTTCGGGGCGGCCCTTTCGGATGCGGGCAGGACGACGGGCCGGACAGCCCTCCGGTGCGGGGTCTGCGAGGCTCTCCGGTTCGCGGTCGGACAGAGGGGTCGCATGGTTCAGGTGCGCATGCGCGCGATCATCTCCGGGCATCGGACACGGCGGACGGCCCCGCGGGCCTGTGGGAGACTCCCGCTTCAGAGATGCCTTGCCGATCGTGCGCGCCGGACGCGCAGGAACTCCCGTCGCCTGAGGTCGGCGGGGCGTCTTCCCGCCCCTTCCGCCACGGGCCGACCACCGCGCGGCGGCTGGAGGCAGAACGCAGACGTGAGGCGAACTCCCGTCCGACAGGGTGGACTAGGGTGACGAAGCCATGCGAAGAAGACAACGCAGAATCGGACATGAGTAGCCTGGGGGCGAAGATGAGCGCCGGCGAGAAGGATGGGCCACGCACCTTGCAGGAGAAGATCGACTACCTGCTGAAGGAGTCGTTCCCCGACGGCGCCCCGAGCGACCGCCAGTTCTGCCGCATCGTGGAGGCCCGCGGCGGCTCCTTGTCCCACAGCTATTTCGGCAAGCTCCGCAAGGGCCAGCTCACCGAGGTCAGGGAGGAGACCCTGCAAGCCCTGGGATTGGGCTTCGACTGCGACTGGCGCTTCTTCAAGCCGGAATCGCAGGTCGAGGCGGAAGTCGCCGCCGGACTGCGCTTCCTGGCCGACAAGCGCGCCGGCGGCATCAGCGGAATCGCCGGGCGGGGCCTCGCCGAAGAGGGACTCTCGCCCGATCTGCTCAACTTCGCACTCGACCTCGTGGAGAAGGCGCGCCAGGAGGCGCAGGAGCGTCCGGCGGACCCGCAGACATGACGGACGCAGCTTCCTCCGAGCCGTCGCTGAGTGAGGTGCAGGAGCTGTGTGAGGCCGGACTGGCCGACCTTCCGATCCCCCACCCCTTCTCGGTAGAGCAGCTGCGGATCAACATGGAGAAGGCCCGCGGCCGCCGGATCATCATGCGGCCCATCCCCCACTCGATGGTCACCGCGAGCGCGGCGTGCGGGCTGAGGATCAAGGACACCGACTTCAGCGTCGTCCTCTACCGCAAGCGCCCGTCGGCCTATCTGACCGAGCACGTCATGCTGCACGAGCTGGTCCACGAGTGGCTCGACCACGGCACCCGGCTCGACCCCGACGAACTCAGGGCACTGCTGCCCGTCTTCGGACCGGACCTGATCAAGCGCGTCACGGCGGGCGAGGCCACCGTCCAGGCACGCTCCAACTACCACACCGTCGAGGAGAAGATCGCCGAGGTCGGCGCCTCCCTCATCACCCGCATGGCCCGCGATGTGCCGAGCGACGACATGCTCGGCCGCCTGGGCGACACCCTCTCCCGGCCCGCCGGAGGCGGCTGCCGGCCAGGACGCCGCCTTCGCCGCCTCTTTCGCCGTTCGTAACCGAAGGACCCCCGTGCTCGACATAGCCGGCTACCTCGTAGCCGCCCTGATGACCGCTGTCGCCATCTGGCGTGCGCTCGGCGGTTCCGATGCCCGTCGGCGGTCCCTCTGGGGCTGCTTCGTGGGCTTCTCCATCGCCCTGTGGACCAAGACCGAGATCGTACGGACCGGGCTCAACAACAGCTCGATCACCGACGCCTCGATCCTGCTCAAGCACTACTCGGCGGGCGCAGCGATCTTGGCGATCATGTACTACATCGTCGCCGTGTACGGGCAGTACCCCGCCGACGGCGAGATGGCCCGCGCCGTGCGAGTGGCCCGCGTCATCCAGCGCGCAGCGACCAAGACGGCTCTCGCCAGCTTCGCCCTGATGACGATCACGTTCTTCACGATCGTCGACCGCTCGGTGCCGAGCGACCGCTTCGTCAGCGACCACGCCGGGCAGTGGGGCGCCACCGCCTATATGACCGTCTTCTACGTCTATCTGGGCTCCGCGTCCGCCATCTGCCTCTACCAGTGGGCCGGAGCGTTCCGCCGTGAGGAACGCAGGCTGCTGCGCGTCGGCCTGGGCATGATGGCGTTCGCCATGGCCCTCGGCGTCCTCTACTCCTTCGGCCGCATGCTGGCCATGTGGGTCTGGCTCGCCGACCGGCCCAGCGTCACCGCCGCCCGCGGGATCGAGTCCTCCACCGAGGCGATGCAGCTTCTCCTCTTCGTGCTGTTCGCGCTCGGGGTATCGGTCCCGGCCTCGGAACAGGGCCTCCGCCGCGCCCGCGCCTGGTGGGCCCTGTCCCGCCTGTATCCGATGTGGCACGAGCTGATGACCGCCTTCCCCGCCATCCCGATGGAGCCGCCGCGCTCCCGCTACCGCGAGCTGACCCGCCGCGACATGGACGCCGAGCTCCGGCTCGACAGGTGGATCCACGATGTCGCCGACGCGATCGAGAAGCTGCGCCATCACGTCCCCGACGACCTGATGGCGGCCGCCAAGGAGCAGACCGCACACGGTGCCGCCGCCCAGGCGTACTGGATCAGGGCCGCACTCGCGGCGAAGGCGGGAGGGGCGCCCGCGGGCCCGGTCGCTGCGTTCGAGCAGCCCGCGGCAACCGACCAGGACGGAGAGGTCGCATGGCTGCGCCGAGTGGCCAGGGAGTACGGGAAGAGCAGCCCGGCCCGGGCGCAGGGCCTGCTCGCCGCCGCGGAGACGGCCGCATGACGGACGACGGCACGACGGCCCGGACCGTCACCGATGTCCTCCAGCCGCGCAACGTCCTGGTGGCCGGCATGGTCGGTATCGGCCTGGCGGCCGCCGGCGACTGGACCGGCGTCCCGTGGGGCCTGCTCGGCGCGCTGTGCGCCGGACTCGTCCCGGCGGGGTACATCGAGTGGGAGCGCAAGCGCGGAACGTGGGGGGACCGGCACGTGGTGGACCGCACGAAGCGGGCACCGATCTTCCTCGTCATTCTGGCGTCGATCGGCTGCGGCTCGCTCGTCATGGTCCTCGGCCGCGCACCGAGCGGGATCCTCGTCGCCATGCTCGCGCTGTGGGCCATGACCGTCGTGCTGCTGACGGTGAACACCGTATGGAAGATCAGCGTGGACAGCGCGGTGGCCTCCGCCGTCCCCACGCTGCTGGCCGTCGTCCACTCACCGTGGTGGCTGCTCGCCTACGCGCTGACGATGGCGGTGTGCTGGTCTCGAGTGGCACTGACCTACCACACCGTGGCCCAGACCGCGGCGGGCGCCTCACTCGGCGCAGCCACCGCGACGGCTTTCCTGTTCGCGTAGGACCCCGGACGCACCGGAGCCCGGCCGGTCGGCCTCGGTTCGCCGGTGGCCTGACCGGTCCGACCGGCCCGGCGGCAGCGCCCCGTGTGACCCGGTTGAGGCCAACAGCGCAGATCCGTACCCCGAACCGAGGTCAGAGCAGTATGGAGATGCACTTCACCTCCCCCGTGAAGGGGGGAGCACTGCGTAAGATCAAAGGTAGACTCGGTGCACGTGACTGCAAAGCCTCGCATCCCCAACGTCCTGGCCGTCCGCTACGCCTCCGCGGAACTCGCCGAGCTGTGGTCCCCCGAGCACAAGGTGAGGCTGGAACGCCGGCTCTGGCTGGCGGTGCTGCGTGCACAGCAGGACCTGGGGATCGAGGTGCCGGACGCCGCCCTCGCCGACTACGAGCGGGTTCTCGACCAGGTCGACCTCGCGTCGATCGCCGAACGGGAGAAGGCCACCCGGCACGACGTCAAGGCCCGTATCGAGGAGTTCAACGCCCTCGCAGGCCATGAGCACGTGCACAAGGGCATGACGTCCCGCGATCTGACCGAGAACGTCGAGCAGCTGCAGATCCGGCTCTCGCTCGAGCTGATGCGGGACCGTGCGGTCGCCGTGCTGGCACGGCTCGGCAGGCTGTCGGCCGAGTACGCGGAGCTGGTGATGGCGGGCCGCTCCCACAACGTCGCGGCGCAGGCCACGACGCTGGGCAAGCGGTTCGCGACGGCGGCGGACGAGCTGCTGGTCGCCTACGCCAGGGTCGAGGAACTCCTCGCCCGGTACCCGCTGCGCGGTATCAAGGGACCGGTCGGCACCGCCCAGGACATGCTGGACCTCCTCGGCGGGGACGGGGCGAAGCTGGAGGAGCTGGAGCAGCGCATCGCGGGCCATCTCGGCTTCGCCCACGCCTTCACCTCCGTGGGCCAGGTCTATCCCCGATCGCTGGACTACGAGGTGGTGACGGCGCTGGTGCACCTGGCCGCCGCACCGTCGTCGGTGGCGAAGACGATCCGGCTGATGGCCGGGCACGAACTCGTCACCGAGGGCTTCAAGCCCGGCCAGGTCGGTTCGTCCGCGATGCCGCACAAGATGAACACCCGCTCCTGCGAGCGGGTCAACGGCCTCATGGTCGTCCTGCGCGGCTATGCCTCGATGACCGGCGAGCTGGCGGGCGACCAGTGGAACGAGGGCGATGTCTCCTGTTCCGTCGTGCGCCGGGTCGCTCTTCCGGACGCGTTCTTCGCCCTCGACGGCCTGCTGGAGACCTTCCTGACCGTACTGGACGAGTTCGGCGCCTTCCCCGCTGTGGTGTCCCGCGAACTCGACCGCTACCTGCCGTTCCTGGCCACCACCAAGGTGCTGATGGGCGCCGTGCGGGCCGGAGTCGGCCGCGAGGCCGCCCATGAGGCGATCAAGGAGAACGCGGTCGCCTCCGCCCTGGCCATGCGGGAGCAGGGCGCCGAGCGCAACGAGCTGCTCGACAGGCTCGCCGCCGACGACCGCGTGCCGCTGGACCGGGCCCGGCTGGACGCGCTGATGGCGGACAAGCTGTCCTTCACCGGTGCGGCGAGCGGCCAGGTCGCCTCGGTGGTCGCCCGCGTCGAGGAGATCGTCAAGCGCCGTCCGGAGGCCGCCGCGTACACGCCGGGTGCCATCCTCTGAGCCGCTCCGCCCGGGCCACCGCGCGGGCCGAGGAACCCACCGACGGGGAACTGCGCGAGGGCGGTCGGATTCTGCGGGAGAAGGGGGAGCACCATCGGCCCCGCCGGCCTCAGGGCCCGCGACGCCCGGCACGCGCTCCCCCGTCGGCCTTCGGGCACGGGAGGCAACCCGCGCCGCGTTACCGGATGCGCCCGAGGACGTCCGGTACGAGGCGGTCCTCCGCCTGGCGATCGCCCGCACCGGACGCCGCACGGCCCGCCGCGCGAGCAGGCGGAGCAACTTCCGCAATCCGCCTCAAGGCGGATCGACCTCGGTGACGGTGGCCAGCAACTGGTAGGTCAGTTCGGTGCCCCACCGGGAGACTCCCAGCACCACCCACCGTCCGCCGGCCCGCCACAGATGGACGTCCGGCACCGATGCGCTCAGCATGCCCCAGGGCTCCGGTATGTGCTCCTCCCCGACGGATCTGGCGAGCACCGAGCCCAGGCCGAATACCTGGGGAGGACCCCATCGTGTGCTCAGAACGGCGGCGAGGGCCTCCCGCTCCGCTTCGAACTGCTCCTCGACGGCCTCCCCGTCCGATCGGTCGCCCCAGATCTGCCCGCTCCGGCCCAGCTCGGCCGTGTGGTACCCCGGAGCACTGGCGCCCACCTCCGACCGGCCAGGAACGACGGGGAACGGCCGGGAGCACAGGATTTCGATGATCGCCAGGTGCCGTGCGATGGTCATGCGTCCAGTACACCGCCTCCCACTGACATATGACGGGTCATCATCTGCTTTCGGTGACGAATTCTCCGCCACCGGCTGTGCGTTGCGTCCCCTGAGATGGGGCAAGCGATCATGCGCCTCGCCGTCCGGTACCGGACTCGCGGTGGTCTTTCCGCCGAACGCGGCTCGCGACGTGGACAACGGCTGCCGTCGCCGGCCCTGGTCACCGCGGTGGCCACCCCGGCGCCTGCTCATGGCGGGCGTCTCGGCCGCAACGCGGCTGCCGCCCCTCTTGCCCATCGGCGCTACCGAACGGTAGTTATTGTGGGCAAGGCGCGTGACGAAGTCATGGTCAGGAGCGGCAGCATGGTCTCGAAGGTCTCTTTCCCGGTCGGCTCCCCCGGCGGTCCCCGCACCATGTCGGTCGCCTACGAGCGGCGCGGCACGGGTGAGCCGCTGCTGCTGCTGCACGGCATCGGCCACCACTGGCAGGCGTGGGAGCCCGTACTCCCGCTGCTGACACCGGAACGCGACGTGATCGCGATCGACCTGCCCGGCTTCGGCTCCTCCCCGGCGCTACCGCACGGCATGTCGTACGAACTTCCCGCCGTCGTCCCCGTACTCGGCGCCCTCTGCGAGGCGCTCGGCGTCCAACGGCCGCATGTCGCCGGCAACTCGCTCGGCGGACTGCTGGCGCTGGAACTCGGCAGGCAGAAGCTCGTGCGGTCCGTCACCGCCCTGTCGCCCGCGGGGTTCTGGTCGCAGGCCGAGCGCAGATACGCGTTCGGCACGCTGCTCGCCATGCGCCGCGGTGCCCGGCTGGTGCCCGAGCCGGTACTCGGCAGGCTGTCCCGTACCGCCGCCGGGCGGGCGGCGCTGACCAGCACCATCTACGCCCGCCCCGGGCGTCGTTCACCGCAGGCGGTCGTGGCGGAGACCCGCGCCCTGCGCGACGCCACCGGCTTCGGCGAGACGCTCGACGCCGGCCGCGAAGTGCTGTTCACCTCCGACGTGCCCGGTGTCCCCGTCACCGTCGCGTGGGGGGACCGGGACCGGCTGCTGCTGCGCCGTCAGGGCATCAGGGCCAAACAGGCCATCCCCGGGGCCCGGCTCGTCCGGCTGCCCGGCTGCGGCCATGTGCCGATGAGCGACGATCCCGCCCTGGTCGCCCGGGTCATCCTCGACGGCAGCCGCTGACCGGCGCGGGGCGGGGGCGCGGCCCGGCCCGGCCCGGGCACTCGGATCTTCTGGAGCCTGCGCCGGGCCGGCGAGCCGTCCACCGGGCCGCCGGGTCTCCCGGTCGCCGGGGACGGCGTGCCGCGGGGTGCCGCAGGGTGCCGCAGGGCGTGGACGCAGGTCGGCCGGGACATGACGTACCCGGGCTCGCCGCCCTTGATACGGTCGAGCCGAACCGGCCCGCGGACACGGCCCGATCGGCTTCCGCGACCGGTACCCGCGCGGCGACGTGGCCGGTGCCCCGGAAGCACAGTCCCACCCGCCGGGCCGCGGCGATCACCCGCGGCCCACGGAGGGAGACCCTCTCAGGGGCCGCCGAGTGCGCGGAGCGACACATGGCGGTCCCCGGGCGGCCGGCTCGGGCCGGCTTCGGGCAGGTCCGGGGCGGCCCCCACGAGCCGGCCGGGTGGAAGCGCTCCGCCCCGCACATCGCCCGAGCGGGCGGGCCGCCGACCGCCTTGCGTCGTCAGCGCGACCCTTCAACGACAGACTCGAAAGAAAACGGGCTAAACATGCCAGAATCGGCCTTAACCCATCAGTCACAGAGCGTTCGTGATCACGCAACACCACTCCACCAGAGTGACGCCATGACCGATGTGAACTCCGCGACGCGCATCCGCCGCCACCACTGGCGGCGGGACCTCGTCGAACTGGCCGCGCTCTTCACCGCCGTCGCCGTGGCGGACGCCCTCGCGAACCTGATCGCCCACGGCCCCGACGGCCCCTATCTGCTGGCCGCCTCGGCCGTCACGCTCGTCGCCACGGCCGCGTTCCACACCTGGTGGGCGCGCCGCCACAGCCATGCTCCTCCGGCCGCCGATACCGGCGGCCCCGGAGGCGCCGGCGGCGAGGCCGCCGGGGCGCCTGCCACCACCGGCCCGTCCGGCACGCGGGGGCCGTCCCCTGAGACCGCGCTGTGGCGGATGCGGTCGACCGTCCGGGACGAGCCGGGCAGCCTCGCCGCCCTGTGCGGGGCCCTGGCGCGCCACCGGGTGGACATCCTGACACTCCAGACGCACCCGCTGGCGGACGGCACCGTCGACGAGTTCCTGCTGCGGGCACCCGCCGCCCTCCGTGCCGAGGAGATCACCCGGGCGGTCTCGTCCGCGGGCGGCGGCGGCACCTGGATCGAACGCGCCGACGCCCACGACCTGGTCGACCCCCCGACGAGACTGCTGGGCCTCGCCACTCGGACCGCTCTGGACGCGGCGGAACTCCCGCTGGCACTGCGCCAGTTGCTGGGCCGATGCACCATCCGCTCGCGGCCCGCCGAGACCCTCGGGGCCCGGCCGGGCGGCGGGCAGGTCCCCGAGGAAGGCGTCCTGGACGAGACGGTGATCCGGCTGCGCGACCCGAACGGCGGCACCATCACCATCGAGCGCCCCTGTCCGCCCTTCACCCCGACCGAGTACGCCCGGGCCCGCGCCCTGGTCGAACTCGACGCCCGCCTCGGCCCGCGCGTTCCGCGCGCCCATGACGTGCTGACGCTCCCGGAGGGAAACGAGATCACCGTCCGCCGCGCGGACCAGGGCGACGTCGATGCCGCCCGCGCGATGCACGACCGCTGCTCCGCCCGCACCCTGAGGTCGCGCTACCACGGGCCGGTCGCCGACGCGGACCGCTATCTGAACCATCTCCTCAGCCCCCGGTTCGGCCGCACCCTCGCGGTGGAGACGGCAGCCGGCCGGATCGTCGCCCTCGGCCATCTGCTCTGGGACGGCGACGAGACCGAGGTCGCGCTCCTCGTCGAGGACGAGTGGCAGCGGCGCGGGATCGGCGCCGAACTGCTGGGCCGGCTGGTGGCGCTGGCCGTCGAGTCGGGATGCGGAAACGTCTACGCCGTGACCCAGTCGTCCAACACCGGCATGGTCGCCGCCATGCGCCGGCTGGGCCTCCCGCTCGACTACCAGATCGAGGAGGGCACCCTCGTGATCAGCGCACGCCTCAACGCGGCTCCGGCGTGCTCAGGGCTTCCGCGGGACGCCTCGTGTGCGCTGCCCCCGGAGCGGGGGACTGGGCCCGAGCGGTCCCGGCCGGGTCACGCCGGGCGCTGAGCGCCCCGCCCAGGTCGTCCCAGAGGTCCTCGACGTCCTCCAGCCCGACCGACATCCTCAGCAGCCGGTCACCGACGCCCGCGGCACGCCGGTCCCCCTCGGCCACGATCCGGTGGCTGATGGAGGCCGGGTGCTGGATCAGCGTGTCGACGCTGCCGAGGCTGACGGCGGGGGTGATCAGCCGGACACCGGCGATCACTTCGCGGGGGTCCCCGTACACCTCGAAGGAGACCATCGCACCGCCGACCGACGGGTAGTGGACCCGGGCGACGCGCGGGTCGGCGGCGAGCCGGCCGGCGAGGTCGGCGGCGGTCGCCGACGCGGCCCGGACCCGCACCGGCAGCGTGGAAAGCCCCCGGAGCAGCAGATATCCGGCCATCGGGTGCAGCACACCACCGGTCGCGAAGCGCACCTGCCGCAGCGCTGCGGCGAACTCCTCGTCGCAGGCGACGACGCCTCCCATCACGTCGCCGTGGCCGCCGAGGTACTTGGTCGCGCTGTGCAGCACGAGCCGGGCGCCGTTCTCGGCGGGCCGCTGGAGCACCGGGGTGGCGAAGGTGTTGTCGACGAGCAGCGGGACCGCGCCGCAGGAGCGGGCGAGCGCGGCGATGTCGGCCTCGGCCAGGGTCGGGTTGGCCGGGCTCTCGACCATCACGAGCCCGGTGTCGGGGCGGATGGCGGCCGCGGCGCCCGCCGGGTCGGTCCAGGTCACCTCGGTGCCGAGCAGTCCGCCGTCCAGCAGATGGTCGCTGCACCCGTACAGCGGCCGGACCGCCACCACATGGCGCAGCCCCATCGAGGCCCGGACCAGCAGTACGGCGGTCAGGGCGGCCATGCCGCTGGCGAAGGCCACCGCGCTGTCCGTACCCTCGAGCCGGGCCAGCGCGGTCTCGAAGCGGGCCGTCGTCGGGTTGTCCAGCCGGGCGTAGACGGGCGGGCCGTCCAGCCGCCCGCCGGTGGAGGCGAAGGCGTCGATGCGCGCCGCCTCCCCCGCCGCGTCGTGGGAGGGGTAGGTGGTGGACAGGTCGATCGGCGCGGCGTGCAGGCCGAGTTGCACGAGGTCCTCGCGTCCGGCGTGCACGGCTTCGGTGGCGAGCGCCCGGGTGGGTGCGGGGGCGTTCGATGCGGAGGGTTCCATGGCGCGCACTCTGGACAATTACCGGCCGGTAGGATGATTGCTCCGTGTTACGTTCGGGCCATGGCTGATTCTGTCGTCCTGGACCCGGTGGATCTCCACATACTGCGCATCCTGCAGAACGACGCCCGGACCACCTACCGGGAGGTGGCGGCCGAAGTGGGCGTCGCTCCTTCCACATGTCTGGACCGGGTGGGCCGGCTGCGCCGCAGCGGGGTCATCCTCGGGCAGCAACTGCGACTGGATCCGGCCAAACTCGGCAGAGGACTCGAGGCGCTCCTGATGGTTCAGGTGCGTCCGCACCGCAGGGAGCTGATCGGTCCCTTCGTCGAGCGGATCCGGGCCCTGCCGGAATCACGTGCGCTCTTCCATCTGACGGGGCCCGACGACTATCTGGTCCATGTCGCCGTGACCGACACGGCGGACCTGCAGCGGCTGGTGCTGGACGAGTTCACGTCACGGCGTGAAGTCGCCCGTGTGGAGACCCGTCTGATCTTCCAGCAGTGGGACTGCGGCCCCCTGCTCCCGCCCGCTCAGGAGCCTGCCGGGCATGCTCATTTGTCAGCCGACCCGGACGCCGCGAGATCCGCCGGTGATGGCGCCGGCCACCCGCGCGTATCAGGATGAGCGCATGCCAGAGACACCGAGCAGCGTGCTGCCCCGCCAGGTCGCCGACGCCTATGTCGATGCCCTCGTCGCCCTCGACCCGATCATCGGTACCTACCTCGGAGTCCCGGAGAGCGCGGGCCTCCTCCCCGATTTCTCCCCGGCCGGCCGGGAGGCCGCGGCCGGACTCGCCCGCGCGACGCTCGTCCGGCTCGACGAAGCCGAGAAGCTGCCCGGCGCCGGCTCGGACGCCGAACGGCGCTGCGGCCGTCTGCTGCGGGAGCGGCTGACCGCCGAACTCGCCGTGCACGAAGCCGAGGAGAGCCTGCGCACCGTCAGCAACCTGCGGTCCCCCGCACACAGTGTCCGCAATGTGTTCACCGTGATGCCGACGGCGTCCAAGGAGGACTGGACGGCGGTCGCCGAGCGGATGCGGGCCGTTCCGGACGCCCTCGCGGGCTACCGCGCCTCGCTGGCCCTCGGCCTCGAACGCGGGCTTCCCGCCGGTCCCCGCGCCACGGCCGCCTTCCTCGCCCAGCTCGACCAGTGGACGGGCGGACCGGACGGGACGGGCGGCCGGGGCTGGTTCGAGGACTTCGCCGCCGCCGGGCCGGACGGGCTCCGCGCCGAACTCGACGGCGCCGCCGCCGTCGCCACCTCCGCCTTCCGCTCGCTGCGTGACTGGATGCGCGAGGTGTACGCCCCCGGGATCAAGGGCGCCCCCGACACGGTGGGCCGCGAGCGCTACGCCCGGTGGGTCCGCTTCTTCAACGGTACGGACATCGACCTCGACGAGGCCTACGCGTACGGCTGGTCCGAGTACCACCGGCTGCTCGGTGAGATGAGGGCCGAGGCGGACAAGATCCTTCCGGGTGCGGGCCCCTGGGAGGCGCTGGCCCACCTCGATGTGCACGGCACCCATATCGAGGGCGTGGAGGAGGTGCGCGAGTGGCTGCAGAGGCTCATGGACGAGGCCATCGACGCCCTCGACGGCACGCACTTCGAACTCGCCGACCGGGTACGGGTCGTGGAGTCCCGGATCGCGCCCGCCGGCAGCGCGGCCGCCCCCTACTACACGGGCCCTTCGGAGGACTTCTCGCGCCCCGGCCGGACCTGGCTGCCGACCATGGGCGAGACCCGTTTCCCCGTGTACGACCTGGTCTCCACCTGGTACCACGAGGGCGTACCCGGTCACCATCTGCAGATCGCGCAGTGGGTCCACGTCGCCGACCGCCTCTCCCGCTACCAGGCGACCGTCGGCGGGGTGAGCGCCAACGCGGAGGGCTGGGCGCTGTACGCCGAGCGGCTCATGGACGAACTCGGCTTCCTGCCGGACGCCGAGCGCCGCCTGGGCTATCTCGACGCCCAGATGATGCGTGCCTGCCGGGTCATCGTCGACATCGGCATGCACCTGGAACTGGAGATCCCCGCGGAATCGCCGTTCCGTCCCGGTGAGCGCTGGACGCCGGAGCTGGCGCAGGAGTTCTTCGGCAGGCACAGCGGACGGCCCGCCGACTTCGTCGAGAGCGAGCTGACGCGCTATCTGTCCATGCCCGCGCAGGCCATCGGCTACAAGCTGGGCGAACGGGCCTGGCTGCTGGGGAGGGAACGGGCCCGTGAGGCGCACGGGGACGCCTTCGATGCGAAGGCGTGGCATATGGCGGCGCTGTCGCAGGGTCCGCTGGGCCTGGACGACCTGGTGGACGAGCTGTCGAGGCTGTGACGGCGGGATGCGTGCCGTGAGGTCCGGCTGCACGGGCCGCCGGGCGGTCCGCCCGTACAGCCGGACCAGCCGGACCAGCCGGACCAGCCGGACCGGGTGAGGATCCAGTGGTACGGCGGCGCCCGGCGAGCGCCGCCGTACCGCGATCGGCGTCCGCGCTTCGCCGACGCGCCCGCCGGGGCCCCGGCTCCCGTCGACGCGAGAGGAGGTCCCGGGCCGGTCGGCGGCACGCCGGATCAGCGGCCCCGGGCGCGCCGCGGACCCGGGCGCGCTGACGACGGGCGTCGCGCGCTCCCCGCCCTCCCCCGGCGGCCGGTCAGCCGCGGTCGGCCGCCGACCGCAGCCGTACGGCCGAGCCGTCGCGTTCCTTGACGACCTCGAGCCGGGCGGGGATCCGGCGGCGCAGGTCCGGCACATGGCTGACGATGCCCACGCTGCGGTCGCGTTCCCGCAGCGAGTCCAGGACGTCGAGCACCTCGTCGAGGGTCTGGTCGTCGAGGCTGCCGAAACCCTCGTCGATGAACAGCGTGTCCAGCCGCGCGCCGCCGGCCTCGTCGGTGACGACGTCGGCGAGGCCCAGGGCGAGGGCGAGGGAGACGAAGAAGGTCTCCCCGCCGGACAGCGTCGCCGTGTCGCGCTCCTTGCCGGTCCACGCGTCGACGACGTGCAGACCGAGTCCGGAGCGCTTGCCGCCGGAGCGGGCGTCGGAGTGGACCAGCGTGTAGCGGCCACCGGACATGCGCCGGAGCCGTACGGTGGCCGCCGCCGCCACCTGTTCCAGCCGGCCCGCCAGGACGTAGGACTCCAGGCGCATCCTGCGTCCGTTGTCGGCGGAGGTCCCCGCGGTGAGGCCGGCGAGCCGGGCGACGCGCTCGTACTCGTCGCGCAGCGGGCCGAGCCGGCGCGCCTCAGCCTCGGCGAGACGCGACAGCCGGTCGAGCTCCACACAGCGTTCCCGGGCGGAGTCCAGCGCCGAGACCGCGTCGCGCAGTGCGCTCTCGGCGGCGTCGAAGGCGCGCAGCGCGGCCTCGGGCCGGGCGGGCGGCCGGGCGGCGGCGGAGCGCGGTTCCGGCTCGGCGAGGCGGTCGGCCACCGCCGCCTCCTCGGCCTGCCAGGCGTCGAGCCGCCGCTGCAGGTCGCGCTGTGCGTCGTCGTCCAGCAGCGCGGTGGCCGCGTCGGCCGGGGTGCCGTATCCGGCCCGGAACGCCGCGTCGGAGAGCCGGTCGTCGGCTTCCTTCAGACGGCCCGCGGCGGCGTCCACCGCGCGTACGGCCTCCGCGGCCTCGTGGAGCAGGGCGATACGCCGGTCCAGCAGCGTGGTCCGCTCGGCGACGGTGCCACTGCCGCCGACGGCCCGCGCCACCTCCGCATCCAGCGCCGTCCGCTCGCTCTCGAGGGCCTCCCGCCGGGACGTCCGGGCGACGGCGCGCCGTTCGGCCTCCTGCCGCTCGGACAGCCACTCGCCGTGCTCCCGCTCGGCGCGGGCCAGTTCCTCACGGGCGTCGTGCGTCCCGGCCGCCAGCGCGTGGGCGTGCCGGTGCTCGCGCTCCAGCCGGGCGACGACCGCCGCCAGGGCCGTGACGGCGGGTTCGGGGAGCGCGGAGGACGCAGGGGACGCAGGGGACGCGGAGGACGCGGAGGACGCGGAGGAGGCAGGGGACGCCGACGGCACAGGAGGCACGAGGGACGCCGAGGGCGCCGTGCCGCCGTCCTCGTGCCCGGCGTCCGCCACGCCCCCGGGGGACCCGCCCACCGCGCTGGAGTCCTCTGCGGTAGCGGTGCCCGGCCAGACGTCCTCGGCGCCGCCGGCCGGTACCCGAGCCTCGGCGCCCGAGCCCTGCCGCGCACGGGAGCCGGTCGCCGCCACTCCGCCGCGCAGATCGTCGGGGGCCGCGGACGGTGCCGGAACGCCCGGCTCCCCCCTGGGCGGCGGCGCGGTGCCCGGCTCCGGCGCGGAAGGCGACGGGACACCCGGCTCCGGCACGGACCGCGCCGCGCGCCCGCCTCCGCCGCCACCCGCGTCCTCGGCGGCCGGGGGGCGCGCCGCGTCCCTGGCGGCAGCCAACGCCTCGCGCAGCACGGCCAGTTGCCGCTCGGCCTCGGCACGGTCCTGGTCGGCGTCCGCATACTCCCGGTATGCCGCGTCCTCCGCGACCCGGTCGACATGGGCCTGCCCCGGCCTGGCGGGGGCGGGGTGGTCGATGGAGCCGCAGACGGCGCAGGGTCGCCCGGGAACGAGCCCGGCGGCGAGTTCGGCGGCGATGCCGCGGAGCCGGCGCTCCTTGAGGTCGAGCCAGTGCTCATGGGCCGCGCCGGCCCGCTCGCGCGCGGCGCGGTGGTCGTCCTCGACGGCATCGGCCCTGGCCGCGAGGCGGTCGCGCTCACGGGCGGCGGTCACCCGGCGGCGGGCCGGCTCCAGCCGTCCGGCGAGGTGTTCGGCGCGGGTGGCGGCCTCCTGCGCGGCCTCGATCCGGTCCTGCAGCGAGCGGCGCGCCGTGTCCCAGTCGGCGAGCCGGCCCTCGGCGTCCCGGAGGATCACGTCGTCGCAGCGGGCCTGGCGCTCCAGTTCCCCGAGTTCGCGGGCGAGGTCGGCGCTGCGCAGTTCGGCGCGGCGCGCGGCGTCCAGGCCTCCCCGTTCCTGACGGAGTTCGTGCTCCAGTTCCGAGAGCCGCTCGGCTCCCGCGTCCGCGAGTGCCGAGGGGAGGGCGGCCCTGGCCCGCCGGGCGGCGGTGTCGGCCGAGTCGTGCTCCCGCTCGGCGTCCTCGCGCAACCGCAGCGCTGGCGCGACCAGTTCGGCCCTGCGGGCCTGCTCCAGACGTGCCCGTGCGCGTTCCGTCGCGGGCCGCCGCTCCTCCAGCTCTCCGGCCCGCCGCACGGCGTCGTCATGCCGCCGCTGGAGTGCGGCCAGTTCCCGTTCCGCGTCCAGTTCGCGCCGGGCGGCGGACTGCCGGGTCCGGGCCGCGGACCGGACCGACGCGGTGACGGCGAGGGCTTCGCGAGCGTCCACGCGGGCCACGGCGGCCCACTGCAGCACCGCGTCGGCGAGTCCGGGTTCTCCCGGCCGGTGGGCGGGGGCGGGCCAGCCGGGTGCCGCGTTCCCGGCCGCCTGGCCTATCCGGTGGGCGAGGGCCAGCAGCCGCTCGTCACCGTCCCGCACCTGCTGCTCGGCGGCGCGGCGCAGTTCGGCGAGGCGCTCCTCGACCAGAGCGAACCGGCGGGTGTCGAAGAGCCTGCCGAGCAGCTTTCCGCGGGCTTCGGCGTCTGCCCGCAGAAAGCGCGCGAAGTCGCCCTGCGGGAGCAGGACGACCTGGCAGAACTGGTCCCGGCTCATGCCGACGAGCTGGGCGATCTCGTCGCCGATCTCCTGGTGGGAGCGGCTGAGCGCGGTCCATTCCCCGCGCGCCGCGTCGTACTCCCGCAGTCGGCTCTGCGCCTTCTCGGTGGTGACGCCCGTGCCCTTCTTCTTGGGGCGCGGCTGTGCGGGGCGCCGGGTGATCTCCAGCCGGCGGCCGCCCGCCGTCAGGTCCAGGCACACCTCGGTGCAGGTGCCGGCGGGGGCGTGGTCGCTGCGCAGCGAGGTACCGGGGCTCTGCCGGTCACCGGGCACCGCGCCGTAGAGGGCGTAGCAGACGGCGTCGAGTACGGAGGTCTTGCCCGCCCCCGTCGGTCCGTGCAGCAGGAAGAGGCCGGCGGCGGACAGCCTGTCGAAGTCGATCTGCTGCCGCGCGGCGAAGGGGCCGAAGGCGGTGATCTCCAGGCGGTGCAGTCTCACCCGGCCACCTCGGTCGCGGCCGTGTCCACCCGCACATCGTCGAAGGCACCGCGCAGCAGGGCCCGTTCGAGCCGGTCGGGGCCGCCCCCGCGGACATGGGACACGAAGTCCTCGGCGATCTGGTGGTCGTCACGGCCGCGCAGCCGCTCCGCGTAGGAGGCGTGCGAGTCCTCACCGCTGCGCTCGGGGGCGAAGACGAGGCTCAGGGTGTGGGGGAAGCGTGTGGTGAGCCGTGCCATGGGGTCGGCGGGCCGTACCGGATCGGTGAGGGTGGCCTCCACCCAGGCCTCCTCGTGGCGTGCCAGCGCGGGATCGGCCAGCAGGTCCTCGATCCGGCCCTCGATGCGGGCGAGGGGCCGGGGCACCGGGCAGTCCAGCCGCTCGGCGGCGATCTCCCCGGCCGGGCCGAGTTCGACGAGCCACATGGTCTTGCGGTGGCGGGACTCGGAGAAGGAGTACGCGAGCGGGGAACCGGAGTACCGCACCCGCTCGTCGACGGTCTGGCAGCCGTGCAGATGGCCGAGGGCCGTGTAGTCGGCGCCGTCGAAGAGCGCGGCGGGGACGGCCGCGACACCGCCGACGGTGATGTCCCGCTCGCTGTCGCTCGGTTCGCCGCCCGCGACGAAGGCGTGTGCGAGGACGACGGAGCGGGTGCCCGGCGCCCGCTCCGCGAGGTCCGCCCGTACCCGTTCCATCGCCGCGCCCAGCACCGCCTCATGGCCCGCCCCCGTGCCGAACTCCTCCCGTACGAGGGCGGGTTCCAGATAGGGCAGACCGTAGAACGCGACATCGCCGTGCCCGTCCCGCAGCACCACGGGGGTGGCGCAGCCCGCCGGGTCGGTCCGCAGATGGATCCCGGCGCGCCCGATCAGCCCGGAGGCCACACCGAGCCGGCGGGCCGAATCGTGGTTTCCGGAGATCATCACGGTGGGCACACCCGCGTCCGCCAGCCGGTGCAGTACGTCGTCGAACAACTCCACGGCGGCCAGGGGCGGTACGGCCCTGTCGTAGACGTCTCCCGCCACGAGCAGCGCGTCCACGTCGTGGGCGCGCGCCGTGGCGACCAGATGGTCGAGGAACGCCTTCTGTGCGCCGAGCAGGCTCACCCGGTGGAACGAGCGCCCCAGATGCCAGTCCGAGGTGTGCAGGAATCTCAAGAAAACGGCTCCGAACTGATCGTGTCCCCTCCTCGGCCCGAAAGCCGGCGCCCGGCCCGGACGCGAGGCCCACCGGACGGCGCGTCCGAGGGCCCACCGGACGGCATGCCGGAGAACCCCACGGACGGCCCCACGGACGGCATCGACCACGTTAGCGCCGGTGGTCCCCCGCCTGCCCCGGAGCCTCGGTTTTCACCCGTTTCCGGGAACGGTGCCCTCGATCCGGACCGGTCCGTCCGGCCCTCAGGCTTCTCCGTACGCCTCACCGCCGAGTTCCAGCACGGCCGTGCCGGCGGTGGTGTCCGCGAGCCAGGCGCGGAAGGCGTCCACGTCGGAGTCCGGCAGGCCGATCTCGATCGTCACCGACTGCCCGTACCGGACGTCCCGCACCTCGCGGCCGGTCGCGCGCAGATCGTTCTCGACCTTGCCGGCGCGCTGGTGGTCGACGGTGACCGCGGCGAGCCGGAAGCGCCGCCGGGTCACGGTGCCGAGCGCGTCCAGCGCCTCGCCGACCGCACCGCCGTAGGCGCGGATGAGCCCGCCGGCACCGAGCTTGACCCCTCCGTAGTAGCGGGTGACCACGGCCACGGCGTAGCGGACGTCGCGGCGGAGCAGCATCTGCAGCATCGGCACCCCGGCCGTGCCGCCCGGCTCGCCGTCGTCGCCCGCCTTCTGCACGGCGGCGTCGGCGCCGAGGACGTACGCGAAGCAGTTGTGGGTGGCGGTCGGGTGCGTCCGGCGGATGCGCGCGACGAAGTCGCGCGCATCCCGCTCGGTCGCCACCGGGGCGATCGCGCAGATGAAGCGCGAGCGGTTGGTCTCGGTCTCGTGCACGCCCTCGCGGGCGGGCGTCCGGTACTGCTCCTGCATACCGCCACCCTATGCCGCCGCCCGTGGCGGCGGTCGCCCGCGTCCACCGGGAACGCGGAGCACCGCCCGCCGTTGCGCCGGCGCCCCCGCCGGGGCGGCTCCCGTCAGCGGACGGGCGGGACGGAGACCGCCATGGTCATCTCGACCGTCTCGGCGCCCGCGTTGCGGTAGACGTGCGGCACGTTCGCCTCGTAGGTCGCCGAGGTTCCGGCAGGCACGGTGTACGGCTGCCCCTCGACGACGAGGGTGAGCTGCCCGGACGTGACGTGCAGCAGTTCGACGGTGCCGTCGGGGTGGGGATCGGAGGCGCTCTCCTCACCCGGCGCCAGTGTCCAGGCCCAGAGCTCCAGCGGGCCGCGGGCCTCGGCGCCGACCAGCAGCGTGGTCGAACTGCCACCGGGCGTGGACCACATCCGCACGGCCTGTTCCCGCGGCACGAGCTGGACCTGCGGGCCCTGGTCGTAGTCGAGGAGCGTGCTGATGCTGACGCCGAGCGCGTCGGCGAGTTTGACCGTGGTGCCCACGCTGGGATTGGTACGCGCCTGCTCGATCTGGATGATCATGCCGCGGCTGACACCCGAGCGGGCGGCGAGGGCGTCGAGCGTGAAACCCCGCTCGCCGCGCCAGCGCTTCAGGTTGCGGGCGAGCGATTGCGTGAGCTGTTCGAGGTCCGACACATTCCGTCCAATATTTTAATAGACCGGTTCAACTGGTTGTACTACGGTGTGGTGCACTCGATCGTTCACCGAACTGTACTGCGAGGCATCGATGACAGCGCTGTTCGCCCTGGCCACCAGTCTTCTGTGGGGGCTGGCCGACTTCGGCGGCGGACTGCTGACCCGGCGCACTCCCGCGCTGACGGTCGTGGTGGTCTCGCAGACCATCGCCGTGGCCGTCCTCGGCACGGTCGTCGCGTTCACCGGCGGGTGGAGCGAGGCGGGGCCCCTGCTCTGGTACGCGGTGGCGGCCGGCGTCGTCGGCCCGGTGGCGATGCTGAGCTTCTACAAGGCGCTGGCCCTCGGCCCCATGGGAGTCGTGTCCCCCCTGGGGTCGCTCGGGGTCGTGGTGCCGGTCTCGGTGGGCCTGCTCCTCGGCGAGCGGCCCGGGGTGCTGCAGTTCGCCGGGATCGGCGTCGCCGTCGCGGGCGTCCTGCTCGCCGGCGGCCCGGAACTGCGGGGCGCGCCCGTGCAGCGGCAGGCGATCTGGCTGACCCTGCTCGCCGCGTTCGGGTTCGGCTCCGTGATGGCGCTCATCGCCGAGGCGTCGACCACGATCACCGGACTGTTCCTGGCCCTGTTCGTGCAGCGTGTCACCAACGTCCTGGTCGGCGGCGCGGCGCTGTACGTGTCGGTGAAGCGGGGCGGCCGCGCCCTCCCGGAGGGCGGCGGGCCGGGCCTGGTCGTCCGCTCGCTGCCGGCACTCGCCTTCGTCGGCCTGGCGGACGTCGCCGCCAACGGCACGTACTCGATAGCCGCGCAGCAGGGCCCGGTGGCGGTCGCGGCGGTACTCGCCTCGCTCTACCCCGTGGTCACCGCGCTGGCCGCTCGCGGTGTGCTCAAGGAGCGGCTGCGCGCGGTGCAGGCCGCCGGCGCCGGGCTGGCGCTCGTCGGCACGGTCCTGCTGGCGACGGGCTGACCCGCCGCCGTCCGCGGTCCCGCCAGGCCCCGGCCGGTCAGCGCTCATCGAGGTCGGCGAGGTCGGCGGCATCCGCCAGGTCTGCCAGGTCAGCGGCATCGGCGAGGGCGACCAGCTGCTCCGGTGTCACCCCTTCCGGGATCGGCAGCGGCGCGGGCGTCCGCATCGGCGGCCGCCAGCCCTCGGCCGGGTCCCAGCGGCGGACCACCCTGGCGGGCGCGCCGGCGACCACCGCGTGGTCGGGCACCTCGCCTCGGACGACGGCCCCCGCCGCGACCACGACGTTGCGGCCGAGGCGGGCCCCGGGCAGGATCACGGCGCCCGTGCCCAGCCAGCAACCGGGCCCGATCTCCACCGGCTCGGCGCGGGGCCACTGCTTCCCGACAGGCGTGCACGGATCGTCGTAGCTGTGGTTGGTGGAGGTGATGTAGACGTACGGGCCGCAGTACGTGTCGGAGCCGATCCGGACCCTTGTGTCGGCGATGACGTGGCTGCCGCGCCCGAGGACCACGCCGTCGCCGAGGGTGAGGATCGGTCCGGGTCCGAGGTCGAGGTCGGGCATCATGCCCGCGGTGAGCGTCACCTGCTCCGCGATGATGCAGTGCTCGCCGAGTTCGATCCACGCCTCCCCGAACACCGTCCCCTGAGGGAAGGCCAGCCGGGTGCCGGTGCCGATGGCGCGGAACCGCAACGGGCCGGGCCGCTCCGCGGTCACCGCACCGGCCTCCCGGGCCCAGCGCCAGCCGGCGTGCACGGCCCGCGACACAAGACGCCGCCACCAGGAGGCTCGCGGGAGGAACGTGTTTCCGTTTTTCGGCACCAGGCCACGTTAGTAGGACCGGACGGGGGCAACCGGGGACGTGTGCTGTGAGCTTCACCCCAACGTCGTGCTGCGGATGCAGTCGGGCGGGGAACGCGGTGGATGTGCGAGGGGCTGCCCAGACGGCAGTCTGGGGGGAGCGCCGGGGCCTGACGAAACGGGAGCAGACACCGAAGAGCGCAGAGGAACGCGGAGGAGTACCGAAGCGCCGGGCAGGCCGCATGGGGACGGGCAGGGCGGACAAGCTGCACGAGACGCACGAGACATGTGGAGAGAGGCGGGCACGAGCGGCCGAAGGGGCAGCAAAGTGGGGAAGGAAGACGGAGAGCGGGGACAGAAGGGGGAGGGAAAGCACGGTAGGGGACGAACCAGGGACGCGAAGGATGAAGGCGAAGGAGGCGCCGAAGAGGCCGGTGGGGACGGAGGAAGCGCAGGGGGCCGGTGGGACACGAGGACGAGCACGAGCACGAGCACGAGGACGAGGACGAGGACGAGGAGAGGGGACCACGGTGGCGGCAACCAGCGAACCCTTCCGTGACCTGGTACGGCGTCATCGGGAACCGGCAGTCGTCCAGACGGTGCGATCCACCGCCGCCGCGGTCATCTCCTATGTCGTCGCCCTGCAGTTGAGCGGTGAGGCGGTGCCTCTGACCGCGCCGCTGACGGCTCTGCTCGTCGTCCAGGTCACGCTCTACTCGACGCTCACCACCGGTATCCGGCGGGTGAACTCGGTCGTCGCCGGTGTGCTGATCGCGATCGGTTTCAGCGCCCTGGTGGGACTGAGCTGGTGGAGCCTGGGACTGGTGATCCTCGCCTCACTGGTGATCGGGCGGTTTGTGAAGGTCGGCGAGTTCGTGCCCGAAGTGGCGATCAGCGCCATGCTCGTCCTCGGAGTGACGCAGGTGACGGAGACCGCCTGGGACCGGGTGCTGGAGACCCTGATCGGTGCGGTGGTGGGGCTGCTCTTCAACGTCCTCTTCGTCCCGCCCGTGTGGGTGGGCGACGCCAGCGCGGCGATCAACGACCTGTCGGGGCGGATGCGCGGCCTGTTGGCGCACATCGCCGAGGAACTCGGCGGGCACACCCCGGTGGCACGGGCAGCTGCCCGGCTGCACGAGGCCCGCCGGCTCGACCACGACATCGTGCAGGTGGACGCGGCGCTGCGGCAGGCGGAGGAGAGCCTGCGGCTCAATCCGAGAGTCAAGGAGCCGGTGCTCTCGCGGGTCGCGCTCCGGACCGGTCTTGACACCCTGGAGATCTGCGCGGTAGTCCTCCGGGTGTCCTGCCGCACGCTCACGGACCTGACGAAGACCCGGCCCACCGGAACCCTCTTCCCGCCGGAGGCGACCAGGGGGCTGCAGGACCTGTTCGGCCATCTGTCCGATGCCATCGGGTCCTTCACCGCCCTGGTCACCACCCAGATGTCCGCCACGGGCGCGGACGCCGAGGCCCGCCTCTCCGAGGAACTCGCCGAGGGCCGCGCCTGCCGGGATCGCGTCGCCGCGCTGCTCCTCGCCGGCCTCCGCGAGGACCAGCGGAACTGGCAGCTGCACGGGGCACTCCTGGCCGAGGCCGACCGGATCCTCGATGAGCTGGACGTCGAGAAGCGGTCCGAGCGCCTCATCGAGGAACTCGACCGGCACGCCCGCGGGCGCCTGACGCGCGGCAAATGGCTCGACGATGCCAAGGTCCGCGCCCGCCGCGCCCTGGGGCGGAACGGGGAATGAGGCGGGGCGTGCGGGGCGCCGCTGCGGCCACCGGGGCCAGGGCCAAAGCCAGGGCGGCGGCGCGGACGCCCGCCGGGGCGTCAGCCCTCGACCGCCGCCCGGTGGTTCCTCACCAGCTCCAGGTACGTCGTGGCGTTGAGTGCGACCCCCTCGCGCTCCTCGTCCGTCAGCTCCCGCCTGATCCTGGCCGGAACCCCGGCGACGAGGGAGCCCGGCGGCACGCGCATGCCCTGCGGCACCAGCGCCTGCGCGGCGACGAGGGAACCGGCGCCGATGTGCGCTCCGTTGAGGACGGTCGCACCCATACCGACGAGGACGTCATCCTCGACGGTGCAGCCGTGCAGTACGGCGTTGTGACCCACGGAGACGCGTTCACCGATGGTCACGGGGAAGCCGGGGTCGACGTGGACGGTGCAGTTGTCCTGGATGTTGCTGTCGGCGCCGAGGACGATCGGGCCGCAGTCGGCACTCAGCACGGTGTGGTACCAGACGCTCGCGCCATCCGCCATGGTGACGTCGCCGATCACGACGGACGTGGGCGCGGTGAACGCCTCCGGGGAGATCCGCGGGGCCTTGCCTCCGACCGCCGAGACCAGTGCCCGCCCGCGCTCTGCCATCGTCGTCTCCTCACCCGTGCCGCCCGTGCTGCCCATGCTGCCCATGCTGCCTTGACATGCACGGTAGGCGATGCCGGGGCCCGGACCGCCCGCCGGGGGTGCGGCAGCGGAACCGGGGGCTGCCGGGCCCCGGTCGAAACAGCCGCCGCCCGTACGCGTACGGCGTGCCCTGCCCCGCTGCGCGGCCCCGTGCGACACCGCTCGGGCCCGTCCGCGGACGGGCCCGACTACCCGGCGTTCACTCGCGGCGGCGCACACCGGGCGCCCGCCTCGGGCCGAGTGCCGCGCCCCGGGCGCGGGCGCGGGCGCATTCCGGGACGCGGCTCTGCGGGGACGGTCAGCCGTTCGGACGGAGCGTCCAGACGACCGTCATCTCACCGGTCACCGCGCCGTCGGAGTCGCGGGTGATCTGGACGGCCACGGGAAACTCGGGGCGCCCCCCGGCATCCAGCTCGGCGACGACCTCCGCCGCGGGGCGCCCGAGGGTCGCGGTGGCGGTGACGACGCCCTTGGCGAGCTTCCGGTAGGCGATCTCGGCCTTCACCGCGAGCGGAACGGCCCTTGACAGCTGCTCGCCGAAAGCGGCGAGCACGATCGCCCCGCTGGCGGACTCGGCCAGCGTGAACATCGCACCGGCATGCGGTCCCCCCACGTGGTTGTGGTAGTCGACCTGGTCCGGCAACCGGACGGCGGCACGCTCGGCGGAGGTCTCAAGGAACTCCAGGTTCAGGGTCTTGGCCATCGGGACCGTGGCGGCCAGCAGCTCACCCGCGGACATCTGGTCTGCACTCATGGGACCGGACGTTACCCGCGAGTAGAACACTTTGGCCATCCCCGTCCGCGTCGGACCGGGCACCGGGGCCCGGCGAGACGCGGCGCGCCCGTCGGCGGCACCTCGACGCGTGGCACGGTCCCGGTCAGCCGATGCCGAACGACCCGTCCGGCGGCTCGGGGGACCCGGTCGCGTCCTCGTCGCCCACGGGCCGGGCGTCGCCGACGAAGCGCCGCAGGCCGTCGCCGTACTCCACCCGGGCCGGGAAGACGTCGGACGCCGTCCGGCGGGCCAGGCCGACGGCGTCGATCGGCGCATGCGAGGCCAGCAGAACGGCGTTGCCGAAGCGGCGTCCCCGCAGCACTCCCGGCTCGGCGATCAGAGCGAGCTCCGGGAACACGGTCGCGAAGGTGGCCAGTTGCGAGCGGAGGAAAGCGAAAGGGGCGCTGTCGGCGAGGTTCGCCGCGTACACGCCGCCGGGGCGCAGGACACGGTCTGCGGCCCCGGCGAACTCCCCCGAGGTGAGGTGCGCGGGGACGCGCGAGCCTCCGAAGACGTCGGCGATCAGCACATCGGCCGAGTCCTCGGGCGCCCGCTCGAGCCACGTGCGCGCGTCCGCCGCGTGCACGGCTATCCCCGAGCCGGACGGCAGCGGCAGCCGCTCGGCGACGAGTGACAGCAGGCCGCGGTCCGCCTCCACCACGTCCTGCCGTGAGCCGGGACGGGTGGCCGCGACGTAGCGGGGCAGGGTGAGGGCCCCGCCGCCGAGGTGCACGACATCGAGCGGTGTGCTCTCCCCCGCCCTGCCGTCGAGGACGTGAGCAAGACGCCGGGCGTACTCGAACTCCAGGTGCGTGGGGTCGTCCAGGTCGACGTAGGACTGCGGCGCTCCCTCCACGGTGAGCAGCCAGGCCCGGGGGCGGTCGATGTCCGGCAGCAGCCTGGCGGTTCCGTGGTCCACGGCGCGCTCGACGGGAATCGGTTCGTCCACCCTGCCCATTGTCCGCCTCTCGGCGAGCGTGCGAACGGCGGGGGATGCCGGGGGCGGCGGGGCCGGGCCGGGGGCGGCGGGGCCGGGCCGGGGGCGGCGGGGCCGGGCCGGGACCAGGGCGAGACCGCGGCGGAGCCGGCCCGGGACCGGGTCCGCCGACGGGGTTCCGGGTCCGGCCCGGGACCGGGTCCGCCGACGGGGTTCCGGGCTCAGACCGGCAGTGCCGCCCGTACCGCGTCCGCGTGGGCGACCGCCTGGGCGCGTCCGGCGCGGGCGGAGGGCGCCCGGCGCGCGGGGTCGAGGACATTGCGCCCGAACGCCCTCCTGGCGGCACGGTCCGGGGTGATCAGCACGACCCGGGTCCCGGTGGCGGCGAGGCGGGACGCCTGGGCGCGCGCCGACGGCACGGGTCCCCCGCCGACCGAGAGGGGCGCGACGATGACGACGGTGCCGTGCCCGGTCGCGAGGTCCGCGTTCGTGGACGAGCGCACCCCGCCGTCGATGAAGCGGCGCCCGCCGATGGTGACGGGCGGCCAGACTCCGGGTACGGCGCAACTGGCGCCGACGGCGTCGAGCAGCTCCACCCCGCTGCTCCGGTCGAACGCGTGGAACCGTCCCGTGAGCGCGTCCACCGCGGTGACGACGAGGCGGCGCGCCTGCGGCCATTCGTGGGTGAGGAGCCGCGCGGCGAAGACGGCACGGCGGGCCTCCTCCGGTTCGGTGCGGGCGGACAGCGCCAGGCGCCCCATGCGCGCGCCGTACGCCTCGGCGTCACGGGAGCGGAGCACCCCCCAGACGTAGCGCGCGAGCACGGTGGGACCCATTCCGGCGGGCACCTCGCCCTCGGGATCCGCGAGCTGACGCTCATACAGCTCCGGAAGGGTGAGCAGCCCTGACGAGAGCTGGGCGCCGACCACGGACCCCGCCGACGTGCCGACGATCAGATCGGCCCCTGAGACGTCCGCCCCGGCCTCGGCGAGGCCGTGCAGAATGCCCACCTCCCAGCCGATACCGGCGAGTCCCCCGCCCCCGAGCACCAGGGCGGTCCTCCCCTGCTCCGACGGCCCGCACCCGCACCCGGGTCCGTCCGTTCCCGTGTCAGCACCCGTGTCAGCGCCCGTGTCAGCGCCCGGGCGATCCCTGTCCGCCATGCCTGCAGTGTGACGTCCCCGGGGCCGTTCCGCCGCCCGCCCACGGCGGGCGGCGGAACCCGCGACTCAGACCAGGGCGGTGACGGTACCCGCTCCCACGGTCCGGCCGCCCTCGCGGATCGCGAAGCCGAGCCCGGGCTCCAACGGCACGTCCCGGCCCAGTTCGACCGTCATGTGGACCGTGTCGCCGGGCCGGGCGACCGCCGCCTCGCCCAGGTCCACGTCCCCGACGACGTCCGCCGTCCGGATGTAGAACTGCGGCCGGTAGCCGGTGCTGATCGCCGTGGTCCGTCCTCCTTCACGGCTGGAGAGCACATACACCCGGGCGGTGAACCGGCGACTCGGCGTCACACTGCCGGGCGCGGCCACCACATGGCCGCGGCGGACCGCGTCGCGCGGCACGCCCCGCAGCAGCAGGGCCACGTTGTCCCCGGCCTCGGCGGAGTCCATCGGCTTGCCGAACGTCTCCAGACCGGTGACGACCGTGGTCGTGCCGGACCCGAGCAGCTCCACCCGGTCGCCGACGCGTACGGTGCCCCGCTCGACCGCTCCGGTGACGACCGTGCCCCGGCCGGTGATGCTGAGGACGTTCTCCACCGGGAGGAGGAACGGCGCGTCCGTGTACCGCACCGGCATCGGCACATAGGTGTCGACGGCGTCCAGCAGGGCCTCCACGGCGGCCGTCCAGCGCGGGTCGCCCTCGAGCGCCCGGAGGCCGGAGACCCGCACGACCGGCACCGAGTCCCCGCCGTATCCGTGCGCGGTGAGCAGCTCGCGCACCTCGAGCTCGACGAGGTCCGTCAGCTCGGGGTCGCCCGCGTCGGCCTTGTTGAGAGCCACGACGATGTGGTCGACGCCGACCTGGCGGGCCAGCAGGACGTGCTCGGCGGTCTGCGGCATGATCCCGTCCAGCGCGGAGACCACGAGGATCGCCCCGTCGAGCTGGGCCGCCCCGGTCACCATGTTCTTGACGTAGTCGGCGTGCCCGGGCATGTCGATGTGGGCGTAGTGGCGGGTGTCGGTCTCGTACTCCACGTGCGCGATGTTGATGGTGATGCCGCGGGCGGCCTCCTCGGGCGCGCGGTCGATCCTGTCGAAGGGCACGAAGGTGCCGGTCCCGCGCTCGCTGAGGACCTTGGTGATGGCCGCGGTCAGAGTGGTCTTGCCGTGGTCGACATGGCCCATGGTGCCGATGTTGAGGTGCGGCTTGGTGCGCACGTATGCCGTCTTGGGCATGGCTGTGTCAGTTCCTTCCCGGAACTCGAAAGGTGACTCCGGTCGCGGAGGGGACCCCTGGGCCGTACCGACCCTCCCCCTGCGGGGTCTGCCGGACGATCCGGGGAGGGTCAGCTTCGGGCGCCGTCGGCGAGCACCGCCGCGGCAGCCGGGGCGGCGGCTGCCACGGCCGTCGCCTCGGCGACGCCCATGGGCAACGCCGCGAACGCCGCGAACGCCGTGGGAGCCGTGAGGGCCGTGAGGGCCGTGAGGACGGAGACGGCCACGAGGGCGGGGAGGAAGCGGGCAGCCTTCGGCGCGTCCGCGACTGCGGACGGCGCTGCGGGGAAGGCGTGCCGGAACATGCGTCGATACTCGCCGACGCGGGTGCGGACGTCGACTGGTTTTCCGCGGGCCGGGGGCGACGGCATCGGCCGGGGGGACCGCCCGCCTCAGGGGTGCTGCGGCGCTTCCCGTACCGGCGACGGCGCGAAGCCGGTCCCGGGCCCGGCTCGACGAAGCCCCGCACGGTCCCCGGGTCGGTCCCGGCGTCCTCGCGCAGGCTCCAGCCGGTCGCCTTGCGGGGGAAGACGTCCGGGTGTGCGGACCGGCGAGGGCAGTGCCGGAAGAGCCGGTGCGCCTCCGTGGTCTCCCCTGCGGCGCGGCCGGTGGAGCAGGGCCGCCCGTACCACCACCGGTACGGGGTGCGTGACGTGCCGCACCTTACGGCGATCACATGGCGCGGTCGGCTAGCCTCCCCGGATGCCCGTCCCCGCCGCCGTGCCCGTCCCCGTGCCTGTCCCCGGGCACGACACAGCCCCTGCCCCGATGCCCGTCACCGCCTCCGTCGCCCTCACCGCTCCCGTCGTCTCTTCCGTCGCCGGGCGGCGCGACGGCCTCGCCCTCCGCGCCGGCCGCGTCCTCCTCTCCCCCCGGTCCCGCCTGGCCCTGCTCGTCGCCGTCCTGGCGTCCGCAGCGTCGGCGGTGGTGGTGTACGAGCCGCAGCGGCTGCTGTCGGCGGGCTGGCCGCCGCAGGTCGGCGGCGCGACGGCCGTCGCGCTCTTCGCCGTGGCGTACGGGCTGTGCACCGCGGCCTTCGTGCCGCGTCCCCTGCTGAACCTGGCGGCCGGCGCGCTCTTCGGTTCGCACGCGGGTCTGGCCGCGGCGATCGCGGGCACCGTGCTGGGCGCGGGACTCTCCTTCGCTCTGGGGCGGCACCTGGGCCGGGAGGCGCTGCGCCCACTGCTCCGCGGACGCTGGCTCAAGGCTGCGGACGGTCAGTTGAGCCGGCACGGGTTCCGGTCGGTGCTCGCCTTGCGGCTCTTTCCCGGCATCCCGTTCGCCGCCTCCAACTACTGCGCGGCGGTGTCCCGGATGGGTTACCTCCCCTTCCTGCTGGGCACCGGCCTCGGCTCGGTCCCGAACACCGCGGCGTACGTGTTCGCCGGGAGCAGCGCGGCCTCGCCGACATCGCCCGTCTTCCTCGCCTCGGCGGGCTTTATCGCCGTCTCGGCGCTGTTCGGGGCCGCTGTCGCCTGGTGCAAGCGCCACCGGCTCACCCGCGGCGCCTGAACGGCGTGGACGGCCGGCATCGTGGGGCAAAAGGGCAAAGGGGCAACGGGGCCGGGCCGGGGTTGCACCGGGTCCTCCGCGGCGGGCACCGGGCACCGCAACCCCGCGGCCCGCCCGCACCGCCCCGGTGGCGCGCACCGACAGCGCGGTCCTCCCGGGCCGCTGCGCCCGCCGTCACCCGCCTGCCCCTCGCTCCGGACGGTCTGCGCGGATCCGCACCCGCGCAGCCGGCGCCGCTCGGTCCCCGGACGGTTCGGATACGCCCCGGAGCCGGTCAGCGGCCGGCCGGAGAGCCGCTCAGGGCGGCATGAGTGCAGCTCCGAAACCCCTGCGGAACCACTCCGGTGCAGCTCCCCGACGGCTCCCGCACGCGCGCGGCCCCCGCCGAAGCAACCCGCCCTCCGCCCCGTAACCCGCTGCCGCTACGCTGCCACGCGATGGGCGCATGATCGCGGCCCGTACCGTACGTTCCGACCTGACCAGTGCTTGGACGGCTTAGCTTTCATGTCGTGGTTCGAATCACTCATCCTCGGGCTCGTCCAGGGGCTGACGGAGTTCCTCCCCATCTCCTCCAGCGCGCATCTGCGCCTGACCGCCGCCTTCGCCGGCTGGCAAGACCCTGGCGCGGCGTTCACCGCGATCACCCAGATCGGCACCGAGGCGGCCGTCCTCATCTACTTCCGCAAGGACATCGCCCGCATCCTCAGCGCCTGGTTCCGGTCGCTGACGGACAAGGCGATGCGGCGGGACCACGACGCCCAGATGGGCTGGCTGGTGATCGTCGGATCGATCCCGATCGGGGTGCTCGGCCTCACTCTCAAGGACCAGATCGAGGGTCCGTTCCGAGATCTGCGCCTGACCGCCACCATGCTCATCGTCATGGGCATCGTCCTCGGTGTGGCGGACCGTATGGCGGCCCGCGACGAGACGGGCGGCAAGCACCGCGTGGTGCGGGAGCGGAAGTCGCTGCGGGACCTGTCCGTCAAGGACGGCCTGATCTTCGGTATGTGCCAGGCGATGGCCCTGATCCCGGGCGTCTCCCGGTCCGGCGCCACGATCAGCGGCGGTCTGCTGATGGGTTACACCCGCGAGGCGGCGGCCCGCTACTCGTTCCTGCTGGCGATCCCCGCCGTGCTCGCCTCGGGCGTCTTCGAACTCAGGGAGGCGGGCGAGGGGCATGTGTCCTGGGGGCCGACCGTCTTCGCCACGGTCGTCGCCTTCGCCGTCGGCTACGCGGTCATCGCCTGGTTCATGAAGTTCATCACGACCAAGAGCTTCATGCCGTTCGTCTGGTACCGCATCGCACTCGGCATCCTGCTGTTCGTGCTGGTGGGAGCAGGTGTCCTGAGCCCGCACGCGGGCGAATCCGGCGGCTGAACCAGGGCCGTACAGGTAGCGCTATCGAGCATTTCCTAGCACCTGATTGCAGCACCACGCCATGATCATCTCCCACTTGTCTCCCACCCATCTCCCACCGGGGAGCCGGGACGCACTCCCCCTAGTACTCCAGCTGTAGTTCGTGATCTTGCTGGTCGGGGCCGGTGCGGAGACGGGTGCGGCCACCGTTGATCATCGTGACTTGTGTGGAGTAACGATGAGACGGTGGCCGCAGGTCACAGCATAGATCCCGTCCGTTGGCGGGAGGCGTTCGAGGTGGCCATGGGCCGGATCGCGGGCCGGTTCACCCGGGTCGAACCCCGGCTGCGGGCCGGGCGGCTGGTACTGGGCCTGCTGTCGGACCTGCCGCGCAAGAACTGCTGGACGATCGCGGAGTGGGCCGGGGAGGCCGCCCCGCACGGCATGCAGCATCTACTGTCCCGGGCCTCCTGGGATGCCGATGGCGTCCGTGACGACGTGCGCGAATACGTCGTCGAGCACCTCCATGACGAGGCCGCGGTCCTGGTGGTCGACGAGACCGGCGACGTGAAGAAGGGCACCCGCACGGTCGGGGTCCAGCGCCAGTACACCGGAACGGCCGGACGGATCGAGAACTCCCAGGCAGCGGTCTACCCGGTCTACGCCGGGATACGCGGGCACGCGGCGGTGGACCGGGAACTGCACATCCCGCGCTCCTGGACATGCGACCCGGACCGCTGCCGGGCCGCCGGCCTCGGCGAGGACACCGCCTTCGCGACCAAGCCGGACCTGGCCCGCACGATGATCGAACGGTTCCTGGACGCCGGACACCACGTCGGCTGGGTCACCGGCGACGAGGTCTACGGCGGCAACCCGAAACTCCGTACGGCTCTGCAGGAACGCGGCACCGGCTACGTCCTCGCGGTGGCCTGCTCAGCCGAAGTGCCCACCGGAGCAGGCAAGTTCCGCGCGGATGCCCTGGCGGCGAAGGTGCCGAAGCGGGCCTGGCAGAAGCTCTCGGCCGGACGCGGCGCGAAGGGGCAGCGGTTCTACGACTGGGCCGTCATCGACCTCGCCGAGCCGGCCCCCGGCCGCCACCAGCTGCTGATCCGCCGCAACCGCAGCACCGGTGAACTCGCCCACTACCGCTGTCACTCCACCACGCCGGCATCCCTGGCCACCCTGGTCAGGGTCGCAGGTTCCAGATGGCGGGTGGAGGAGACCTTCCAGAGTGAAAAGGGACTGGCCGGGCTGGATGAGCACCAGGTCCGCCGCTACCCCTCGTGGGCCCGCTGGGTCACCCTCGCGATGCCGGCCCACGCCTTCCTGGCCGTCGTCCGCGCCGACGAACACGCACACCGACCCAAGGCCCTGGCCGAGCCCCTCCAGCTCCCGCACCGAACCCGTGCTGCTCCGGGAACACAGCCACGGGAGGAAGATCCGGGGGGCGCTCCTGGCTGAGGTCTCCCGGCCGTCAGGCGCGCAGCAGGGTGACGGTGCGCCCGGAGGGCGTGGTCTGCTGCGAGAAGGCGGTGCGCTCGTGGACCGGAGCTGCCTGCGGGCGGGTGTCGAAGACGACGAGGGTGCCCGTGGACAGCTCCATGCGGTCCAGGTAGTCGTCCAACTGTGCCAGCCCCTCGGCGAGGGGGTCTGTGCGGCCCTGGCGCCACACCTTCAGCTCCAGCGCCTCGCGCTGCACCGCCCGCGAACCGTCGGCAGCGGTGTACGGCTGGCGAATCAGCAGGTCCACGCGCCGCCGGCCGACCCCGTACTCCCGGTCGATGAAACCCGCCCCGTTCACGATCCGGTGCAGGTAGGCCATCGTCACCAGCTGTGCTGCGGCCTCCGGGTAGGTCGAGGCGGTGGCCAGGATCTCGCCGTTCTCCCGCCAGAACTCGGCGAAGGAGCACAGCAGCTTGTCCATGTCGATCCGGCCGTCCGGCAGCCGGAAGCTGCTCGGGGCGGCGACGACCTGGCCCTCCGTGTTGTTTCCCAGGACCCGGACAATGACCTCCTGGTAGATCGGATTGGCCACCCGCACCGGCGCGTCCGGAGCGACCAGCCCCAGGTCGCGCACGTACGCCAGATCGTCGTCGTACGTGTCCGTCTGCAGGAGCAGCTCGCCCGCGATCACCGGCTGGATCACCCGCCGCACCCGGTCCTCGCCCAACCTGGCGGCCAGCGAGTCCAGATGCGTCGCACGCGCCAGGATCAGCCGCTCCTTCGCCTCCTCCATGTGCTCGGCCGTGATCGGCGTGTCCGACGGCACCCCCATCTCCTCGACGACCTCCCGGGCCAGCGCGTTGACCAGCCACGGCTGTCCCTGGGTAAAGCCGAAGGCACGCTCCAGCGCATCCACCGTGAAATCCTGGCCCGTCTCCGTGGTGTGCTGCCCGTACAGCTCGGCGACCTCGGCCTCGGCGAAGTCGCCCAACCGCAGCGACGCCACCTTGATGTTGAACGGACTCGACGTACCAAGGCGCCCCGGATCCCCGCCCGAGGCCGCCTTGTAGTCACGCACATCCCGCAGCCCGGACAGCACCACCGCATGCGGGAAGCCGACACGGCTGACAGTGAAGCCATCGCGCAACTGGCGCAGCACACTGCGCAGGCTCTCCCCCCGCAGCGCGTCAATCTCGTCGAAGAACAGCACCAGCGGACGCGGACAGTTCCGCACCCACTCAGTCAGCCCCCGCGTGAGCCGGGACCCGGGCACCGCGTCGGGCCAGGAGGCGGGGGGCGCGAGCTCATCAGGAAGCCCAGCGGACTCCGCGGACCGCCGAATCGCCTCCAGCACCAGCAGCTCGGCCTGGCCGTAGTCCTCCCCGGCCACCTCCGCGCTCTCGCACGAGAAGTGCAGCGCCGCGTACCGGCCCGAGGCCGTCAGTTCCCGGGCCATCGCCGCCAGCACCGTCGTCTTCCCGGTCTGCCGTGGCGCGTGCACCACGAAGTACTGGCCCTGCTCGATGTACCCGCGGGCCCTGGGCAGCCGCTCCTGGGCCGGCACCATGTAGTGACGCGTGGGGACGCACGGCCCGGCCGTATTGAAGTAGCGCATACCTCGCACGCTAGCCGACGGCACGGACAACCTGAGGCGACCGTGCACCCGACCACCGGCTGCACAGCCCCGTACGGGCACGAGTGCCAGAGCAGCGGTGCCCCGGTGCGGAGATCACCCGGCGGGCAGACGCAGAAACGCGGCCAGCGCCCGCTGGGGTCCAGTGACCGCTGGAGCGCCTCCGGCGACCGCCAGGGCATGCAGGTCACCGCGGCGCACAGCTCTTCGCGTGCCGATCAGCTCATCCGGGGCACCGTTGTCGTCCCAGTCGGCCTCATGCATCCTGCCCTTGCCGAAAATCTCACCCGTGCTGGTGAGCGACCGAGGCGCGCACTGCGGCCAGTGCCTTGTTGGACATTTTGGCCGCGGGTCAGGGGCCGGTCCCCCGCGACCCCGAACGCCCGGAAAGCGGCTGTACCTGCTTCGTCACGGCGGCAAGGAGTGGCTGGATGAAGATCGACACAGTCGCATCGCCGTGGAGACCCGCATGGGCCACGAGGTCGCCGGCGTGGAAGGCCTCTACTCGCACGTTGCCCTGACGCTGGAGCAGGAGATTGCCGATTCCCTGCAAAGCAGGTGGCTGCGCCGTTCGTGGTCGGCGAGGTAGAGCACTGGAAAGCGCCATCTCCCACTGCTCTACCATTCGATCTTGAAAGTTGGTGGAAAACAGCAGGTCAAAGCCGCTCAGGACACGTCGACATAGTTTCGTTCATGAAGTTCATCACCACCCGGAGCTTCATGCCCTTCGTGGTCTACCGGATCATCCTCGGCATCGTGATCTTCGTCCTGGTCGGCACCGACGTGCTGAGCCCGCACGCGGGTGAGTCCGGCGGCTGAAACCCGGGCAGCGCAGAGAGCGTCGTCCGGCACTTCCTCGCGCCTGACTGCAGCATCACGCCATGATCATCTCCCATTTGTCTCCCACCGGGGAGGCGGGCCCTGACTCCCCGCCGGACGCCCGGGGGCGCGGCTTCACGGGCTGCGAGCCGCCTCACGGCCCCGCGAGGACGAAGGCGAACAGTTCCGCGGGGGTCGCAGCGGCCCCCGCAGCACGTGCTCTTGTCCTCGCCGGGCGCGGCGCGAACCCGGTCGATACCGCTGGCCGCGTCCGGTGTGTCACCAGCGCACCGGCAGGGTGCGCCTCCCGCGGATCAGCATCCCCGGGAGCCACTCGCCCGGCTCTCCGTCCTCCGCCAGCTCCGGGCAGCGCTCCAGCAGTGTGCGCAGCGCCACCTCGCCCTCGAGGCGGGCGAGCGGGGCGCCCAGGCAGAAGTGGACGCCGTGCCCGAAGGAGACATTGCTCCGGGCGTCGCCGCGCCGGACGTCGAAGTGCTCCGGGTCGGGGAAGCGCTCCGGGTCGTGGTCCGCGGCGGCCATGGCGATCAGCACGATGGCACCGCGCGGCACCCGTACGCCGGCGATCTCGGTCTCCTCGAGGGCGATGCGCGGCGTGGTGGTCACGACCGGCCCGTCGTAGCGCAGGGTCTCCTCCACCAGCCCCGCCGCCAGCCCCGCCGGATCGGCCCGTACGGCCGCCAGCTGCCCGGGGTGGGCGAAGAGGGCGCGCACCGCGTTGCCGAGCAGGTTGACCGTCGTCTCGTGCCCGGCGACGAGCAGCAGGAAGGCCAGCGAGACCAGCTCGTCCCCGGTGAGCCGGTCGCCGCCCTCGTCAGCCGTGTGGACGAGGGCGCTGAGGAGGTCCTCCCCGGGGTTCTCGCGCTTGTCGGCGATGAGCCCGGCGAGGTACGGCATGATCTGCTCGTACGCCTCCCTCTCCGCCTCGGGGCTGGTGGGCGCGAGGGTCTCGTTGGACCAGGCGTGGAAGGCGGCGCGGTCCAGGTCGGGGACGCCGAGCAGTTCGGAGATGACGATCATCGGGAGTGGGGAGGCGAACGCCTCGATGAGGTCGGCGCTGCGGGCTCCGTCCTTCGTCATCCCGTCCAGCAGCTCGTCGGTGATCTCCTGGACGCGCCTGCGCATCCCCTCGACCCGCCGGGCCGTGAACTCCTGCGCCACCAGCTTCCGCAGCCGGGTGTGGTGAGGCGGGTCGCTCATCAGCATGTTGGCATTGCCGAGCATGTTCAGGGCGTACGGCGGGGTCCAGCCGGGCTGCCGGTACTCGCGATGCCAGTCCCGGCTGAGGCGCGGGGAGACGAAGGCCTCGCGCGCGGCCTCGTAGCCGACCACGAGCCACACCACCCCCCGGTCGGGCCCCAGGACCCGGTGCACCGGACCGCGCTCGCGCAGCCGGCGGAAGGCGGTGTACGGGTCGGCGACGAAGTCGGGGCTGAGCGAGGCGAGTACCTCGATGTCTTCGGGGATGCCTTCGGGGTCGACGGGACTGCCGGTTTTGTCGGATGCGGCGGGATCGGCGGCGGATTTCTCGGTCTTGGCCACGACGGAATTCCTTTCCCTCAGGCCCGGGTCAACCGGCCCCCCGCCGACCACTCCGGGCACGGCCGGTCACTCTAATCCGGGGCCAACACCCGCACAACCGGCCACTCTTCCGGCCTTTCCTGCGTCCGGCCGTCCGCGCTGCCCCCAGGGGGGCGAGCGACCGTTTTGCGCCTGGCCGGATTCAAGCGTCGATTACTCTCCTATGCACCCTTTTCAGCCAGCATCCCAGCTCCATCCCCCTTGGGAGCCCGAGGCTGCGATGTCCAGGCGATTTCAGGCCAATTGAAATCAGTCACACCCTCCGCTCTGAGCGAACGACCTCCCAACTCCCCCTGGAGAGCGGCTGAGTGCGTGTTAGCTTCGATAGGCGTGAGGGGGCGAGCGGGTTGCTGCTTCCGTCTCCCATTGGGTGGACAGCAGTCGAGTGGACTCGGTCCAGACCCTTTAGCGGACACGCAACGACAGAGGAGTGGAATCGCATGAGCTCTCGGCAGTTTCCTCTCGAAGCAAGCCAGATGATGCCCCATGCCCGCGGCGGTGCCGGTGATGGAGTCAGCGTGGATGCGGTGTACAACCGCCTTCTCGAGGACCGCATCATCTTCCTCGGCAAGGAAGTCGACGACGACATCGCCAACCGCATCACCGCGCAGATGCTGATGCTCGCCACGGATCCGGTCCGTGACATCTACTTGTACATCCACTCACCGGGCGGCTCGGTCACCGCCGGCATGGCGGTCTACGACACCATGCAGTACATCAAGAACGATGTCGTGACCATCGCGATGGGATTCTGCGCTTCCATGGGCCAGTTCCTTCTCACCGCCGGCACGAAGGGAAAGCGGTTCGCACTGCCGCACACCAAGATCCTGATGCACCAGCCCTCGGCCGGATTCGCCGGCTCGGCCTCGGACATCAAGATCTACGTGGACCAGCTGGTCCGCACCAAGCGGGAAATGGCCGAGCTCATCGCGCAGCACTCCGGCCAGGACACCGAGACGATCACCCGTGACTCCGACCGGGACCGCTGGTTCACCGCCCAGGAGGCCAAGGAATACGGCCTGATCGACGAGGTCATGACGGTGGATCACCCGGGCCTCGGCGCTATCGGCTAGTCCTCCCCGCCCCTCAAGGGCCCGGCAATCCATCCACCTCGGGAGGACCACACCCAGTGAGCATTTCTCCGCCCGCATCAGCCTCACCGCCGTTCGGGTACGGTCACGCGCGTCCGGAAAGCCGTTATGTCGTACCGCGTTTCGTGGAACGTACGTCGCAGGGCACCAGGGAATACGATCCCTACGCGAAGCTCTTCGAGGAACGCGTCATCTTCCTCGGCACCGCGGTCGACGACGTCGTGGCGAACGACATCATGGCCCAGCTCCTGTGCCTCGAGTCGCAGGACCCGGAACGGGACATATCCCTCTACATCAATTCGCCCGGCGGTGACCTCACTCCGCTCACTGCCGTCTACGACACCATGCAGTTCGTGCGTCCCGATATCCAGACGGTATGTCTCGGGCAGGCCAATTCGGTGGCGGCGGTGATCCTCGCGGCGGGTACTCCGGGGAAGCGTCTGGCCCTGCCGAGCGCCCGGATCCTCCTCCAGCAGCCGCACAGCGACGGCACCCAGGGCCAGGTGTCCGACCTGGAGATCCAGGGCCGCGAGGTCCAGCGCCAGCGGGAGCTGATCGAACAGCTCCTCGCCAAGCACACCGGCCGTGACGTCGAGCAGATCAGCAAGGACGTCGACCGGGCCCACGTCCTCACCGCGGATCAGGCGCTGCAGTTCGGACTCGTCGACCAGGTGGTCACTCCCCGCACCATCGCGGGTGTGCGTTGACGCAGCGGAGCGCGGCGTCCTGAGCCGGTTCCGCCCCTCCTCCCGGCGTCCTCCGGGTACGGGCGGAACCGCGCATGCCGGGCCCGGCCCCGGACGGCCGTCGTCGGTGAACTTCACGATCGCGCCGACGACGGCCATCGTGCCGGACGGACCTCTCCGATGTCCCGCAGTCGTCGAGGCTGCCGGCGCAGGACGCGGAGCGTCGTGATGCCGGCGGCTGCCGAGGCCGCCGGCCGCCCTTGGGCCATACCGGTGATCCGCCGAAACCGCGACCGGCGACCCGGCGGCCGTCGTCGCACGTCAGCGAGATCGTGGGGGGTGCGGTCGGTTCTGTCGCTCCGGTCGTCCTCACCCGGAGTCGCTACAGTGCGCTCCCATGACCACGGTTACCACACGCTCGGTCGCCTACCCGGCCGACGGTCTGACGATGGTCGGGCACCTGGCACTCCCGGCCGGCGCGGACCGGCGGCCCGCAGTCCTGATCGGGCCCGAGGGGACCGGACTGAACGACTTCCAGCGCGGCAGAGCCGACGCCCTGGCCGACATGGGGTACGTGGCGTTCGCCTTCGACATCCACGGCGGACGGTGGTTCACCGACCCCGAGGAGATGATGGCCCGGGTCATGCCGCTGCTCGCGGATCCCGACCGGATGCGGGAGATCGGTCACGCGGCGCTCGACGTGCTGCGTGCCGAACCGCGGGCCGACCCCGGCCGGATCGCCGTCATCGGCTACGGCACCGGGGGCGCCATCGGGCTGGAACTCGGGCGCGACGGTGCCGACCTGCGTGCGATCGGGACCGTCAACGGCCTGACCACGGGCCGGCCGGGTGAGGCGGCGCGCATCCGCTGTCCTGTGTGGGCGGGGGTCGGATCGGAGGATCCCATCATGCCGCCCGCGCAGCGGGACGCCTTCGCCGCCGAAATACTGGCCGCGGGAGTCGACTGGCGTCTCGTGGTCTACGGCGGTGCCTTGCACGCCTTCCACCACCCCCCGGTGAACCAGCGCGTGCGCCCCGGAGTGGGCCACCACCCTGTGCACGCGCGACGTGCCTGGAGTGATGTCGTCGGTCTGCTCGACGAGTGTCTGCCCGTGGCGAAGTGATCCCTGCTCCCCCCGGAGGCGAATTCCGGTCCCTTGACCGCTGAGGCTGAGGCTGAGGCTGAGAACAAGGTTGGGGGCTCTTTCAGCCAAAGATAAAGGCACGCAGAAGCTGAAATGATCGATTCACGCCATCAACGGGCGGGGTAGGGATGTGAACGGTCTTGTGTGGCTCTCGGGTTTGGTGTTGCCTCGTAGTGCATCGCGGCCTGAACGGATTCACCATGCGGCCAGGACGCGTCAACGGGGAGGAACGTTCGACGACGCAGGTGAAGGCGACCCTCTAGCCCTGCCTGCTTGGCGCCGCGTCCCCGGAGCGGGATGCGGCATGCCGCGGGGGTCCCGCTCGCCCTGTCTGCCTCTGTGCTGCCCCTCGGTACCACCGGACGTTGCCTGATTTCGCCACGACACAGTCGAGGGCTGCCCGCCCGAGACTCGTAGCACCGTGAAGGAGATCATCATGACCCAACCGTCGGCGACCGCCCTTGACGAACTGTGGAAGCTGGTGTACACCAGCTTCCGGTTCCCCTTCCTGCACGCCGCGCTGCGGCTGAAGTTGTTCGCCCTGCTCAGGGAGCGGCCAGGCATCACGCGCGAAGAGATAACCCGGGCACTGGGGTTGGAGGAACGTGCGGGTCATGTGCTGCTCCTGGGGTGCAGCACCTTCGAGCTCGTGCGCAAGGAGGACGGCGGATACCGCAACACCGCAGCGACCGACATCCTTGCGGGCGATCCGGACGAGTTCATGCCGGTCATCGTCCGCTACACCCACGAGATGCTGTACCGCCCGATGGCCTGGCTCCACGAGTCGCTGGTGGAGGACAGCAACCTGGGGCTGGACCGTGAGCTGCTCGCCGGCTCGTCGGCGACCACGCTCTACGAGCTGCTCGGTGAGGACAAGAACCTCGAAGAGGTCTTCACCGCCATGATGGAGCATCAGAGCCGCTCAGTGGTGCAGGACTTCGTCAATTCCGTGGACCTCTCCTCCTACCGGCACGTGCTCGATGTCGGCGGCGGCACCGGAACGAACGCCATTGCCTTCGCGCGGCGCTGGCCGAACCTCCGGGCGACCATCCTCGAACTTCCCCACGTGGCGGCGATGGCGGAGGAGCAGATCGCCGAGGCGGGTCTCGCCGACCGCGTGCACGCTGTCGGAGCCGACATCTGGCAGGAGGAGTTCCCCACCTCCCACGACTGCGTCGTCTTCTCCCGGTTCCTTGAGATCTGGTCGCCGGAGCAGGTCCGCGAGCTGTTCGCGAAGACCTACCGGGCGCTGAGGCCGGGAGGAGACCTGGTGATCGTCGCGTGTGCCCAGGACGACGACGAGACCGGTCCCGAGCACGCCGCGTTCATGTCGGCCTATGTGCACACGATCGCGTCGCCCACCGGCCGCGTCTACACCCCGCGGGAATTCGAGCAGTGGTACACCGAGGCGGGGTTCGAGCCGATGGACCGGCAGTACCCCGGGCGGTTCGACGTCATCCTGCGCGCCCGCAAGCCCGACGCCGGCTGAGTCATCCCCCGGCCCGGGGCATCCGGCGCCGTATGCGGTGGGGGCGTGCCGCCGCGCCATCGGGCCGATTCCCGGCAGGCCCCTGTCCGTCGCCATCCGTGCGCCCTGCCGCGACCCCGCCGGCGCAAGCCCCGGCGGCGTTCCGGCGGCCGTGCGGCGGGGTGGTGCCTCCCCGGCCACGGCGATGTCGCCACGGCAAGGGAGACAACGAGCAACCCACGATGCGGAGCATGAATGAAGTCGCCTGACAAACTGGCCGTCGTCACCGGTGGAACCAAGGGGATCGGGCTCGAACTCAGTCGCAGGCTCACTCGGATGGGATACCGGGTCGTCGCGACCTTCCGCAGTGACGAGGAGTCGGCGAACCGGGCTGCGCAGGAGATGAAGAAGAACCTCTCGGTCATCCGGTCCGACGTGTCGGATCCGGATGACGTGGCGCGGCTGGCCGACCGGGTACGTGCCGGCCACGGAACGCCCCAGGTGCTGGTCAACAACGCCGGACTGAACATAGACCGGCCGGTGCTCGGGATATCCGACAGCGACTGGCGCCGGGTGCTGGACACCAATCTGTCGGGGCCCTTCTACATGGCCCGGGCGTTTGCACCGCACATGCTGGAGGCCGACGGTGGTTCCATCGTCAACATCGGTGCGACCACGGCGATCCGCCCCCGGCTGAACGGCGCCAACTACTGTTCGAGCAAGGCGGGGCTGCTCCATCTGACGAAGTGCCTGGCCATGGAGCTGGCCCCCACCATCCGGGTGAACTGCCTCATTCCGGGGATGATCGACACCGAGGAGATGCGGACTCGCTACCGCGTCGCCGAGCCGGAGTACATGAATGCGCTCCTGGACGAGATCCCGCAGCGGAGGATCGGCTCCCCGGAGGAGATGGCGGACGCCCTGGAATTCCTCGTGGGCGCGGGAGCAGCCTATGTGACGGGCCAGAAGCTCATCGTCGACGGCGGCCAGTTCATGTGGTAGGCGCCTCGGCCGCCGCGCGGAGTTCGTGAATCAATCGCCGACGCACTGGACCACGGAGAAGGAGAAGCTCATGCGACCGCGCCTCGAACGCTATCAGGAGTTCCTGGAGCAGGAGTACCGATCCGGATTCACGAAGTCGGACGAGTACGACATCTCCGGGGTGTCGGAGGAGCTCGCGAAGAAGATGCGAGGCGGTCATTTCACCCGCATCGTCTTCAGCGGCATGGGCTGCTCGGCCATCGTGTCGGACGCGATCAGGGTCTTCTTCAACTCGATCAGAAACGATCTCGAGGTCCATGTCTTCAACGACTACGATTTCGCGTACCTGATACCGCGCTCGGTGATCGAGGACGACCGGACGCTCATCGTCCTGAGTTCGTACAGCGGCCACTCCAACGAGCCCGTCCTGGCCTTTCACGCGCTGAGCCCGATGCACCACCGGGTGCTGCTGCTCACCTCGGGTGGCCGGCTCGGCGAGCTCGGGGAGGAGCACGGTGTGTCCCTCGCGCGCTGGACCCTGGGCCGGCCGGACCGCGAGTACCCGCTGTTCCACGTCGGCCAGTACTTCTCGATCCTTGTCGACATGTTTTTGAAGCTCGGGCTCCTGGACAAGGACCACGGTCCGGAGGTCCGCGCCCTGGCCCAGGACCTGGAGACCGACTTCACCCCCGCTCTGCGCGAGTTGGCGGCCGACGCCGCTGTCCGGAGCGAGGACTCCAACATCATCATGATCGGCTCGCCCAAGTGGCACGAGAGCCTGCTGAAGCTCGCCAAGATGCATTTCAACGAGATCGCCATGGTGCCCGCGACGCGGAACTACTTCCACGAGTTCTGCCACAGCGAGGTGGCCACGCTGTCGGATCCCGTCCGCCGTCACAGCATCCTCATCTTCTCCGACCCGGAAGAGGACGACTACACCCGCGCCAAGCGCGAGAACCTGGTGTCGCTGCTGACCGCGCCGATCCCGCAGAACGGGAATGTCACCGTGACCGAGGTCGAGCTTGACCAGCCGACGTTCATTCGCCAGTACTTCACCGCTCTGGAGTTCGTCCAGTACCTGGTCCTGGACCTCGGAAAGGCGCGGGAGACGGCGTCCCGGAACCTCATCTCGGAGGCGGCGGGGAACCCCTGGTACCACGGCACCACGATCGAGGCGGAGAACACCGGCTGACCTATGCGCACATCCCGGGGATCGAAGGCAGCGGCCAAGGACAATGGAGGGATCGTGGCTATCCGTGGGCGTAGCACTCTCACGGCCTATCAGCAGGACATCTGGGCGGCGAATTCTCTCTTCCCCGACCTCCCGCAGTTCAACTGCTTCATCGTGGACCGTTTCACCGGCGAGGTCGACGTCGATCTGCTCAAGGAGTGCCTACGCCGAGCGGCAGACCGCAACGACGCGTTCCAGCTCCGCATCGACCCCGAGGACGGGACCCCGAGCCAGTGGGTCGAGCACGAGGCGTTCGACATTCCGACGATCGACCTGTCCGGAGCCGACGCGCCGCGTGCGGCCTGTGAGGCGTGGATCACCGACGCGTTCGATGTCGCGTTCGATGTGGAACGTCGCCGGCTGTTCGCGATCGCCGTGCTCAGAGAGCGCGAGGACACCGTCCACGCCTACGTCAAAGTGCACCACATCGTCGCGGACGCCTGGGGGCTGAACCTGTTCATGTCCCAGGTACGTGCCGAGTACGACCAGGTGCGGCGGACCGGGAAATTCGACGGCCGGCCCGCGCCGTCCTATCTGGACTTCGCCGAGGACGAGCGCCGCTACCGGGACTCGGCCGGCCACGAGCAGGACCGCGCGTTCTTCCAGGAGCGGTTGAAGGGCGTCGCCCCGGCCTTCTTCCGCCGCACCGCACCGGCCGGTTCCCGGTGGAGCGCCCGCCACAGCTTCCGGATCGAGCGCTCTCTCATCGAGCGCATACGGGAACGCGGCCATTCCGTCTTCGCGTTCGTCGCGAGCGCCTTCTCCGTCTATCTCTCCCGCATCCACGGCAGCGACGAGGTCGTTCTGGGCGTACCGCTGCTGAACCGGCCCACCGGCGGTCAGAAGCGCACCGTCGGGCACTTCGCCAACACACTGCCCTTGCGGGTGAACCCCCGCCAGGACCGCTCGATGAGCGAACTGGTCGCGGAGGTGCAGTCCGCCACCCGGGCGCTCAAGCCCCACGAGCGGTTCTCCCTCGGCGATCTGCTCCGCGCGGTCCCGCTCCAGGACAGCGGCCGCAAGCGACTGTTCGACACGACCATCGCCTACCTGCGCTGGCCGAGTCCGGCCGTCGTGCAGGGCGTGGCGTACGAGACCGTCGTGCAGGCCCGGGCCCATGACGACGACGTGCTGGCGGTCGTCGTGAACGAGCTGGACGACGTCAGTGACGTCCTCGTCGACATGGACTACGCCGTCGACGTCTTCGACGCGGACTTTCCCATCGAGTCGGTGGCCGTCCACCTGGAGGCGATCCTCAAGGGCGCACTCGACCGGCCGGACCGCCCCCTGGCGGAGATATCCATGGTCGGGGCCGCGGACCGAGCCGCCCTGCTGGCCGCGGGCAGCGGTCCGGTGACCGACTACACGCGGGACTCCACGGTCCACGCCCTCTTCGAGCGGCAGGCGGCCAGGACTCCGCACGCGGTGGCCGTCCTGGCGGAGGACCCTGCCGATTCGCTCACCTTCGCCCAGTTGGACGCCTGGGCGGACCACGTCGCACACCAGCTGGTGGGCGACGGCGTGGCCACCGGCGACCGGGTGGCCGTGGCGGTCGAGCGCGGCCCGCAACTCGTCGTCGCGGTGCTGGGGGCACTCAAGGCGGGCGCCGCGTACGTACCGGTCGACCCGGGCCATCCCCCGGAACGGGTCAGGTTCCTGCTGACCGACAGCGGGGCCAGGTCCCTCCTGCTGGGCACCGCGGTGTCCGGGACCGTGGTGGGCGGCACCGCACCGGTGCGCCGCCTCGAAGCGGCCCCGAGCGCCGCGCCCGAGCCGCTCGTGCCCGCAGGCGGCCCGCTGGATCTCGCGTACGTCATCTACACCTCGGGGTCCACGGGGCAGCCCAAGGGCGTGCAGGTCGAGCACCGGTCCGTGGTGAACCGGCTGGAGTGGATGCAGCGCCGCTATCCGGTCGGCCCCGGCGACGTCCTGCTGCAGAAGACACCGGCGACCTTCGACGTCTCGGTGTGGGAGCTGTTCTGGTGGTCGATCACCGGTGCCGGACTGGCACTCCTTGCGCCCGGGGGCGAACGCGATCCCCATGCCATCCTCACGACGATGCGGGAGCACCGGGTGAGCGTGGCCCACTTCGTGCCCTCGATGCTCGGCCCCTTCCTCGACCTGCTCGAAGAGGCCCCGGCGCTGCTCGGCGAGATCGCCTCCCTGCGGCTGGTCTTCTGCAGCGGTGAGGCGCTGACACCCGCACATGTGCACCGGTTCAACCAGGTCTTCGCGGCGGCCGGAACCGCGGCGCCGCAGCTCGTCAATCTCTACGGTCCGACCGAGGGGACCGTCGACGTCACGTACCACGACTGCCCGGCGGACCCGGCCGACGAACCGCGGCGCATACCGATCGGCCGGCCCATCGACAACATCCGGCTCTACGTGGTCGGTGCGCACGGCGACCTCCAGCCCACCGGCGCGCCCGGTGAGTTGTGCATCTCGGGCGTCGGCGTGGCACGCGGCTACCTGGGCCGGCCCGGTCCGGACGCCGCGGCGTTCGTCGACGACCCCTTCACCCCGGGCGAGCGGATGTACCGCACCGGGGACCGCGCGCGATGGCTCGCGGACGGCGCCCTCGAGTACCTGGGCAGGCTCGACGACCAGGTCAAGATCCGCGGGAACCGGGTGGAGCCCGGAGAGGTCCGCAACCATCTGACGGCCCTGGCCGGGGTCCGGGACGCGGTCGTGGTGGACCGGACCACACCCTCCCGGGGCACCCACCTGGTGGGCTACTGCGTGGTGGACGAGGGAGTGCGGCTCACCGATCTCCGGCCCCGGCTGCTGGAGACCCTGCCGGAGTTCATGGTTCCCGCGTTCTTCGTGAGGATCGACTCGATACCCCTCACGGCGAACGGGAAGGCCGACCGCAGCAGGCTGCCCGCCCCCGCCGTCGAGGCGGATGCCGCACCCGCGGCACCCGCCAACGAGGTCGAGGCGAAGATCGCGGCGGCCTGGGCGGCGGTGCTGGGCACCGAGGAGATCGGCGTCGACCAGGACTACTACTCCCTGGGCGGCGACTCGATCATGATGCTCCGCATCCAGGCCGAGGCACGCCGCGCGGGCGTCCACTTCACCCTCGCCGACATGGTCCGCAACCCCACCGTGGCGGCGCTCGCCGCCCGCGCGGCCACGTCGCCGACCGACGTGCGGGACGCACCGCCTGAGCCGTTCGCGCTGGTCTCCGGAGTCGACCGCGCCCGCATGGCGGGCCTGGCGGACGCCTACCCGGCGACCCGGCTGCACCTCGGCCTGCTCTACCACAGCCGGGAGCACGAGAGGACGGCCGTGTACCACGACGTCTTCCGCTACTCCCTCAGGACTGCCTGGAACGGGAGGGCGCTGCGCACCGCCTTCGACGACCTGGTACGACGCCACCCCGTGCTGCGCTCCGCGTTCGACCTCGGCGGGTTCTCCGAGCCCCTGCAGCTCGTGTACCGGGAGGCCGTCGGCGGGCTGGAGATCGCGGACCTGCGCGGTGTCGGCGGCCAGGAGGCGCAGGCCGAGATCGCCCGGCACATCGAGGAGCGGAGGTACCACGCGTACCGGCTGGACAGGCCGCCGCTCTACCTCTTCCGCGCGCACGTCCTGAACGACGACACCCTGGAGCTGGTGTTCAGCTTCCACCACGCGATACTGGACGGCTGGAGCGTCGCCACCCTCGTGCGCGAGCTGCTGCAGGACTACCTCCACCACGCCGGCCGTCCGGTCGAAGCCGTACCGTCCGGCCCCCTGCCGTCCCCCGCCCTCCATGTACGCGAGGAACGGCGGGCCCTCGCCTCCGACGAGACCAGGCGGTACTGGCAGCGGCTGCTCACCGGCGTCGAACTGGCCCAGATCGACGGACTGAGGCCCCACGAGCCCTCCGGCGTCGAGGGCGTCGTCCACCACCGGGTGGAACTGCCGGACGGCCTCGGCACCGGGCTGCGCCGCCTGGCGCGCACCCACGGCCTGCCCGTCAAGTCCCTGCTGCTCGCGGCCCACTGCCTGACCCTGCGGCTGTTCTCCGACACACAGGACATCGCCACCGGTCTCGTCACCGGCGGGCGGCCGGAGGAGGCCGGCGCCGAGAGGATCGCCGGGCTCTTCCTCGAGACGCTGCCGCTGCGCCTCGACACCCGGCCGCGCAGCTGGATCGACGCGGCGCGTGAGGTCTACCGGCAGGAGCAGGACAGCCACCCCCACCGCCACTATCCGCTCAGCGCCATCCAGGAGGACCGCGGCGGCGGCGTCCTCTTCGAGACGGCCTTCAACTATGTGAACCCGCACGTCCTCAGCTCGCTCTTCGAGGGCACCGGCATGGAGCTGACCGGCTTCAGGACGTGGGAGGAGACGAACTTCAAGATCCTGGTCAACGCGATCACCGACCCGGTGGACGAACGCCTCTGGCTGCGCATGGACTGCGACGGGCGCACCTTCTCACCATCGCAGGTGGAGGGCATCGCACGGACGTACCTGGCCGTCCTCCGGCGGATGACCGACCACCCAGGGGAGCCGGCCGATTTCGCCTTCCTGCGCGTTCCGCCGGCCGAGGCGGTGCTGCGGAGCGGCGCTGGGCCCCGCACCCCCGGGAAACCTCATCGGAACGTCGTAGAGCGCTTCGACGAGCACGTCGCGGCCGCCCCGGACGCGATCGCGGTCTCCTGCGGAACCCGGAAGTGGACGTACGCCCGGCTGCACGAGGCGGCGCATCGCATCGCCCAGGGCCTGATCGGCGCCGGAGCGCGGCCCGGATCGACCGTCGGCATCGCCATGGACCGCTCTCCCGAGACACTGGCCACCGTCCTGGGCGTCGCCAAGGCGGGCGCCACCTGTGTCCCGCTCGACGTGGGCTATCCGCCGGCCAGGCTCGCGGCGATGGTCGCGCAGGCCGATCCCGTGCGGATCCTCACGCACGAGGCGCACGCGCACCTCTTCGAGGACTCCTCGCGGCTGCTGTACGTCGCGGGCCTGCTCGCCGCGGAGCCGGCGCCCGGGAGCGCGCCCGAACTGCCGGAGATCGCGGGCGAAGCCGTCGCCTACCTCCTCTTCACCTCCGGATCCAGCGGGGAGCCCAAGGGCGTCGAACTCCCGCACCGCGTGCTCGCCAACTACCTGGAGTGGCAGATCCCCTCGGCCAGCGGAGCGGCCGGAGGCAGGACCCTCCAGTTCGCACCGCTCAGCTTCGACGTGGCGTTCCAGGAGATCTACTCCACCCTGTGCGGCGGCGGCACCCTGCAGCTGCTCGCCGAGGACGAGCGCAAGGACATGCCGGCCCTGCTGCGGCTCCTGGACCGCGAGGAGGTGGAGCGGGTCTTCATGCCCTACGTCGCGCTCCAGCAGCTCGCCGAGACGTCCCGGGCGCTCGGCATCCGGCCCGCCGCCCTGCGGGTGGTCATCTCGTCCGGAGAGCAGCTGAGGGTCACCGACGAGATCCGCCGGTTCTGTGCGGCGCGGCCGGACACGGTCCTGGAGAACCAGTACGGACCCACCGAGACCCACCTGCTCACCCATCACACCATGACCGGTGACCCGGCCCTCTTCCCCGATCTGCCGCCCGTCGGCGTACCCGTGGACGGCATCGAGCTGCACCTGCTCGACGGCCTGATGCGGCCGGTGCCGCCGGGCGCGAAGGGCGAGATCTACGTCGGAGGGGTGTGCCTGGCACACGGCTACCGCAACCGCCCCGACCTGACCGGGCAGCGGTTCGTCACCGACCCGTCCGGTGAGCCGGGCGCCCGTCTGTACCGCACGGGTGACCTCGCCAGGGTCATGCCCGACGGCAACCTCGTCTGGCTCGGCCGCGTCGACTCCCAGGTGAAGGTGCGCGGCTTCCGGGTCGAGCTGGCCGAGGTGGAACTCGCCCTCGGCAAGGTCGCCGAGGAGCAGGCCGCGTCCGGCGTCCGCGAGGTGGCGGTGGTGTCCCGGCACCGGGAGAGCGGAGACGCGTTCCTCGCGGCGTTCCTCGTCGGCGACCCCGGCGCCGTGGACCTGGAGGAGGTGCGCGGCCGGCTGCGCGCGGTGCTGCCCGACTACATGATGCCCGCGCACCTGGAGTGGCTGCCGAGCCTGCCCCTGACGCCCAGCGGCAAGCGGGACGACGCGCTGCTGCGCCGCATGCCGCTGGCCGTTCCGTCGTCGGACGCCACCCCGCCCGCCGACGATCACGAGAGGGCACTGGCGGGCATCCTGGCGGAACTGCTGGAACTGCCCGCGGTGGGCGTGCGGGACAACTTCTTCGACATCGGCGGCACCTCACTGACCGCGATGCGGCTGGTAATGACGATCGAGAGGCGCTACGGCGTCAACGTCCCGCTCGCCGCTTTCGTCGCCGCCCCGACCGTCGCCGGTCTGGCACAGCACCTGAAGGGCAGCGGCTCCGCGGCCCGGTTCGACCCCGTCGTACCGATCCGCACCGAGGGCGGCAAGCCGCCGCTGTTCCTGGTCCACCCGCTGGGCGGCCATGTGCTGTGCTATGTGCGCCTCGCCCGTCACCTGCCGCGGGACCAGCCCGTCTACGCGCTCCAGGCCTCGGGTACCGTGCCGGGCACCGAGCCCGTCGGCTCGATCCCCGAGATGGCGGCGGGCTACCTGGAAGCCGTGCGGCGCGTGCGCCCCGAAGGGCCCTACGTGATCGGAGGATGGTCCTTCGGCGGCTTCGTCGCCTTCGAGATGGCACGACAGCTGCGGCACAGCGACCCGGACGCCCTGCGCGGCACCGTGCTGATCGACCCGATCGCCGTCAGGCAGGGGGAGCGGCCCGACATCGCCGACCACTCGCTGCTGGAGTGGTTCTTCTGGGAGCTGCTGTGGATGGAGCGCGGCGGCGCCGCGCCGGTGGTCCCGCTGCCGGACGGCCTGGAGGAAGAGGCGAAGTTCGACTTCATCGTCGGACACGCCACACGGGAGGGCGTCCTGCCGGCGGGCAGCTCACGCACCACCGTGCGCCGCCTGTTCGAGATGTTCAGGGCGCACTGGCGGGCGATCCTCAGCTACCGGCCCGAACCGGTCGACGGGGACGTGGTCCTGCTCCGCGCGGCCTCGGAACTGCCCATGATCCTCCAGCCGATGCACGGGGCCGCGCAGAGCCTGCACAGGGACCCCGCCAACGGCTGGGGCGACCTGGCCACGGGAGGGCTCCAGGTGGTCGACGTCCCCGGTGACCACCTGGTGCTCCTGGAGGAACCGCAGGTGAACGTCGTCGCCGAGAAGGTGGCTCAGGTGATGGCGACCGCCCAACCGGCCCGGAGGCGGACGGCGAAGAAGAAGAGCAGGAGGCGGAAGTGACGCAGAACCCCCCGCGCAAGGCTCTGGTCATCGGAGCGGGCATCGGCGGCCTCGCAGCGGCCGCGACACTGCGCCGCGCAGGCGTCGAGGTGCAGGTGTTCGAGCGGGCCCCCGAGCTGCGACCGGGCACCACGGCGGTGTCGTTGATGTGCAACGCGGTCCTGGCACTGCGCACTCTCGACATCGACATCGCCCCGGGGCTCGCCAAGCGCGGCCAGGTCTTCGAGGAGCTCAGGTTCCTCACCCGGAGCGGCCGCCCGATCAGGGCCCTTCCGTTCGGTGAGGTCTCGGACCGGCTGGGTGCCTCGAACTACGCCGTGCACCGGGCCGACCTCCAGCAGACGCTGCTGGACGCGCTCGGGGACGAGGGCGTCATCGAGTTCGGTGCCACGGCGGCCGGGTTCGCCAACGGTGAGGACGGGGTCGAGGTCACCTTCGAGGACGGCAGGACCGCCTCGGGCGACCTCCTGATCGGGGCGGACGGCTTCAACTCGGCGATCCGCCGGCAGGTGGCGCACGCCGACGGACCGCGGCCCGGCAACTACGCGTGCTGGCTGGCCACGGTGCCGTTCGCGCACCCGCGGATGAGCAGGGGCTACGCAGCCCACTACTGGGGGCGGGGACAGCGCTTCGGCCTCGCCGACATCGGCGGCGGCCGCGCCTACTGGTGGGCGACGAAGAACGTGCCCCCGGGTGCGTCCGGACACCTGCGGCGCGGGAAGGCGGGGCTCGAGGGCCTCTTCGCGGGCTGGGCCGACGAGGTGCGGGAGGCGATCCGTACCACCCCCGAGGAGTCGATCGTCCGCATCACCGCCCAGGACCGCCCGTTCCTTCGGCGGTGGGGCACCGGGCGCATGACCCTGCTCGGCGACGCGGCCCACCCGATGCTCGTGAGTCTGGGCCAGGGGGCGGCGCTGGCCATCGAGGACGCCGTCGTCCTCGCCCAGCACCTGCGCGCGACGGCGGACCCGGTCGCGGCGCTGCGCGGCTACGAGGACGAGCGCCGGCCGCGAACGGAGGGACTGGTCGCCGCGGCCCGCGCGTTGAGCGAGACCGAGCAGTTGGAGGGCTTCCTTCCCGCCCTGGCGCGCGACCTCTACTTCCGGTTCGTGCCGCTGTCGAAGCTCACCGCCCAGAACGAAGGGGTCCTCACCTGGCCCCCGCGGAGCTGACCGGGCCCCGGGACCGCTCACGGCCGGCTCGCGGGCGGGCACGCTGCCCGCGCGGGCCGGCCGGCTCCGCACAGCGGATGCGAGGGGCGGCTGAGGCAGAACCCCGTGGGGTCGAGCACGACGACGCGGCGGCTCTCCGACTCGCTCAACCGGGCAGCGGGGCGCCGGTGAGGCGCTCGGTGACGAAGTCGGTGACGGCGGTGACGTTCTCGCCGAGGAAGAAGTGGCCGCCGGGGAACGTCCGCAGGGCGAAGGTGCCGGTGGTGTGCTCCTGCCAGGCGGCTGCCTCGTCGTGGGAGGTGCGGGGGTCGTCTGCGCCGGTGAGGACGGTGACGGGGCAGCGGACGGGCGGGGCGGGCGTGAAGTGGTAGTCGCCCAGGGCCCGGTAGTCGGCGCGCAGCGGCTCCAGGATCATCCTGAGCATCTCGCCGTCCCCCAGCAGCCGGGGGTCGGTGCCGCTCAGCTCCCGGATCTCGGCGAGCAGGCTGTCGTCGTCGCTCAGGTCGAGGTACTCGTCCCGGCGGCGGGACGGGGCGCGCCGCCCGGACAGGAAGAGCGCCACCGGTGAGGTGCCAAGTTCCCGCTCGAACCTCCGTGTCACCTCGAAGGCGAGGAGTGCCCCCATGCTGTGGCCGAAGAACGCCAGCGGGCGGTCCGCGAGGTGCCGCAGGCGGTCGAACAGGAGGTCCGCCAGGACGTGCAGATCGGTGACACACGGTTCATCGCGCCGGTCCTGGCGCCCCGGATACTGCAGGGCGAGGGCGTTGAAACGGTCCGATAGGGAAATGCAGAGGGGCCGGTAATAGCTGGCGGAACCACCTGCGTGGGGAAAGTGGACCAGCGGGAGCGCCTCTGCGGGACCCGGTCGGTAGTTGCGGATCCACCGGTCCGGCTCTGCGGCTGTCTCTGCATTCAACTCATTGCCCCTTCCGCTGTTGTGGCACTTGCGTCCCGCAGTGAAGTGTCCAGAGAATCGCAGTCGCCCGCCGCCGGTTCAACCCCGCATCCCGCCGGGCATTTCAAGTCGGGGGCGGTAGGGGGTGGTTAGGGGATTGTCCAGCCGCCGCGGAGCGGTGAACCCTTCTTGCGGAACCCGCAGCATCAGTGGAGAGAACGGATGGTCATGACAGGTGAAGGTCGGTCGGACCAGCTGGTGACCGCGCTCCGGAAGGTCACGCGGGACCTGCGCGATACCCGGCGGCGGCTTCAGTCGGAGGAGGAAAGGAACGGCGAGCCCATTGCCATCGTGGGAATGGGCTGCCGTTTTCCCGGGAATGTGGACTCTCCGGAAGCGCTGTGGGAGTTGGTGTCGTCGGGGAGGACGGCCGGCGGCCCGTTTCCCGTGGACCGGGGCTGGGACCTGGACGCGCTGTTCAGCGAGGGGCCGGACGGAAAGGCGGCCTCGTATGTGCGCGAGGGCGGGTTTCTCTATGATGCCGGATGGTTCGATGCCGCGTTCTTCGGGATATCTCCGCGCGAGGCCGTGACGATCGATCCGCAGCAGCGGCTTCTGCTGGAAGTCGCCTGGGAGTCCCTGGAAAGGGCCCGGATCTCCCCGCAGGCTCTGCGCGGCAGTGACGTCGGTGTCTTCGCCGGGGCCATGAACCAGGACTACGCCGTCCGGCTGCACGATTCCATGGAGGATTTCGAGGGTTTCCTGACCACCGGCAACACCGGCAGCGTGGTCTCCGGCCGGCTGTCCTACACCCTCGGGCTGGTCGGTCCGGCGGTCACCGTCGACACGGCCTGCTCCTCGTCGCTCGTGACCATGCACATGGCGGCCCGGTCGCTGCGCGCCCGGGAGTGCTCACTGGCCCTGGCGGGCGGGGTGACGGTGATGTCGATGCCCACGACGTTCACCGAGTTCTGCAGGCAGCGCAATCTCGCCCCCGACGGCCGGGCCAAGTCCTTCGCCGCCGCCGCGGACGGCACCGCGTGGGCCGAGGGCGTCGGCATGGTCGTGCTGGAGCGGCTGTCCGACGCCGAGCGCAACCGCCATCCCGTCCTGGCACTGATCCGCGGATCCGCGGTGAACCAGGACGGTGCCTCCAACGGCCTGTCCGCGCCGCACGGGCCCTCCCAGGAGCGGGTGATCTGGCAGGCCCTGCGTGACGCCCGGCTGCCGGCCGAGGAGATCGACGCGGTGGAGGGGCATGCGACGGGGACGCGGCTGGGTGATCCGATCGAGGCGCAGGCGCTGCTGGCGACGTACGGCCAGGGCCGGCCGGCCGAACGGCCGTTGTGGCTGGGGTCGCTGAAGTCGAACCTCGGGCATGCGCAGGCCGCCGCCGGCGTCGGTGGCGTGATCAAGATGGTGATGGCGCTGCGGCACGGCGTACTGCCGCGGACGCTGCACGTGGACGAGCCGACGCCGCAGGTGGACTGGTCGGCGGGTGGGGTGCGGTTGCTGACGGAGCGGCGGGACTGGCCCCGTACCGGCCGGCCGCGCCGGGCGGGCGTGTCCTCCTTCGGGGTCAGCGGCACCAACGCCCACCTCATCCTCGAAGAAGCGCCGCAGTCCCCTGCGCACGGCGGCGCCGGGGACCGTACGGACACCGGCGGGGCGCCGCTGCCGCTGGTCCTCTCGGGCCGTACCGCCGCCGCCGTCCGGGAGCAGGCCCGCAGACTGCACCGCCATCTGGCCGACCGCCCCGGCCTCGCACCCGCCGGGGTCGCCGGCTCGCTGGTGACGACCCGGAGCACGTTCGACCACCGGGCCGTCGTCCTCGGCACGGACCGGGCCGAACTGCTCGGCGGGCTGGACAGCGTCGTCCAGGGCGTTCCGGACGCGCGGGCGGTCACCGGCTGCGCCGTCGGCGGCCGGGACGTGGTCTTCGTCTTCCCCGGTCAGGGAGGCCAGTGGGCGGGCATGGCGCTGGAGCTGAGGGAGGAGTTCCCGGTCTTCGCCGAGACCCTGCACTCCTGCGCCGAGGCTCTCGCCGCGTACGTCGGCTGGTCCCTGCTGGACGTCCTGCGCGAGGCCGAGGGGGCGCCGGGCCTGGACCGGGTCGACGTGATCCAGCCCGTGCTGTTCGCGGTCACGGCCGCCCTGGCCGACCTGTGGCGTTCCCTGGGTGTCGAGCCGTCGGCCGTGGTGGGCAGCTCCCTGGGCGAGATCGCGGCCGCCTACACGGCCGGCGCGCTGTCGCTCGCGGACGCGACCAGGGTGGCGGTGCTGCGCAGCAGGGCCCTGCTGGCGCTGTCCGGGCGCAGCGGCATGGTGTCCGTCCCCCTGGGGCGGGCGCAGGTCGAGGAGCTGATCGCCGCCTGGCCGGAGCGGCTGTTCGTCTCCGGGGTCAACAGCCCGTCCCTCAGCGTGGTCTCCGGCGACAGCGAGGCGGTGGACGAGCTGCTGGCGGCCTGCGCCGGGCGGGGCATACGTGCCCGGCGCGTCGCCACCGACTGCGCCTCCCACTACCCCGCCGTCGAGGCCCTCGAAGAGCAGCTGCTGACGGACCTGGCGGACCTCGCGCCGAAGCCGGCGCGCATCGCCTTCCTGTCGACGGTCGCCGGGGAGCCGGCGGGGACCGAGACGGTCCCGGACGCCGCGTACTGGTACCGCAACACGCGCCGGACCGTCGAGTTCGGGCCGGTCGTCCAGCGGCTCGCCGCCACCGGGAGCAAGGTCTACCTGGAGATCAGCCCCCACCCGGTGCTGAAGACGGCGCTGTCGGAGATCGTGGAACACGGCGGCGGGGAGGCGGCGGTCCTCGGCACCCTGCGGCGCCACACGAGCGACCGGCGGGCCTTCCTCACCTCCCTGGCCACGGCCTACGCCAACGGTGTCGGCGTCGACTGGGCGGCGCTGCCCCGGCTGTCCGGCGCGCCGCAGGTCGACCTGCCCACGTACGCCTTCCAGCGCGAGCGCTACTGGCCCCGCCCGGCTGCCGCGCGGGACGGAGAAGGCGGACCGGCGGCGGGCGGGTCCGCGACGGCCGGCCGGGGGGCGGTGGACGCCCGCTTCTGGGAGGCCGTGGAGAAGGGGGACCTGGGCGGTCTCGGTCCCGGCCTGCGGTGCGACGACCGGACCCCGCTGGGGGAGGTCCTGCCGGAACTGGCCTCCTGGCACCGCCAGGGGCTCGAACAGGCCCGGGTGGACGGCTGGCGGTACGCCGAGCGCTGGCGGCCGCTCGCCCTCCCCGCCAGGAGGCCGCACGGCAGATGGCTGCTGGTCCACCCGGGCGGCACGGAGTCCGGCGCCACCGCGCAATGGGTGCGGGAGAGCCTGCGGGAGGCGGGCTGCCCGGTCCTGGACCTCCCCGCCGGCCCGGCGGAAGCCGACGCCTCGACGCTCACCGAGCGCCTGCGGGGGGCCTGTGCGGACGGGGGGCCGGAGCCGGCCGGAGTGGTGTCCCTGCTGGCCTTCGACGGGCGGTACGACACCGCGTGCCCCTCGGTGCCCCGGGGCACGGCGGCGACCCTCGCCCTCGTCCGGGCGCTCGGCGCCGCCGGGATCACCGCGCCCCTGTGGTGCCTGACGCAGGGCGCGGTCACCGCCGCGGCCGGCGACCCGCCCGGTGAGGTCGAACAGGCCCAGATCTGGGGCCTGGGCCGGGTGGTCGCGCTGGAGCACCCCGAACGCTGGGGCGGCCTCGTCGACCTGCCGGGCGTCCTCGATCCGCACGCAGGCACCCGGCTGTGCGCGGCCCTGGGCGGTGCGCCCGCGGACGAGGACCAGCTGGCGCTGCGTCCGGCCGGCGTCCTCGGACGCCGGCTCGTCCCGGACGGCGGCGTGCGCCCGGCCGCCGAGACCGCCCCCTGGCAGCCGTCCGGAACCGTCCTCGTCACCGGCGGTACCGGTGCGCTGGGCGCCCACGTCGCCCGCTGGGCCGCCGGCCGGGGAGCCGCCCATCTGCTGCTGGCCGGCAGGCGCGGGGCCGACGCGCCCGGCGCGGCCCGGCTCAGGGCCGACCTGGAGGCGATGGGCGCCACCGTGACCGTCGCCGCGTGCGATGTCGCCGACCGCCGGGCCGTACAGGAACTCCTCGACGGCATTGCGGACCGGCATCCGCTGACGGCGGTCTTCCACACCGCCGGAGTGCTCGACGACGGCATGACCGCCGACCTGGACACCGGGCGCCTGGAAACCGTCCTGGCGCCCAAGGCAGAGGGCGCCCGGCTGCTGGACGAGCTCACCCGCGGCACCGCGCTCTCGGCGTTCGTGCTGTTCTCCGGCTTCGCCGCCACGGTCGGCAGCAGCGGCCAGGCCGCCTACGCCGCCGCCAACGCGCACCTCGACGCCCTGGCCCGGCGGCGCAGGGCCGAGGGGCTGCCCGCCACCTCGATCGCCTGGGGGCCGTGGACCGGCGGCGGTCTGGTGGACGAGGGCATCGAGGAGCGCCTGTCGCGGCGCGGCCTGACCGCCCTGGAACCCCGGCTGGCCCTCCTGGCGCTGTCCGCGCTGCTGTCCGACGGCCCCGACGGCCCGGCGAACGTGGCGCTCGCCGATGTCGACTGGGGACGGTTCCTGCCCTCCTTCACCGCCTCCCGGCCGAGCCCCCTGCTGCGGGAGGTGGCCCGGTCCTCGCACCCGGCCCCCGGCGCGGCCGACGGGCGCGCCGGCGCTCCCGGCGGCGGGGCGGTGCCCACGCTGGCCGCACGCCTGCCGGGCCTCACCGCGGGTGAGCGGGACCGGCTGCTGCTCACGACGGTACGTGCCCAGGTGGCGAGCACCCTCGGCTATCCCGGGCCCGACGCGGTGTCCCCGCGGGAGCAGTTCAAGGAACTCGGGATCGACTCCCTCACCGCCCTCGAACTGCGCAACGGGCTGCAGGCGGTGGCCGGAGTCCCCCTCCCGGTCACGCTGGTCTTCGACCATCCGACGCCGGAGGCGGTCGCCGGTCATCTGAGCCGGACCCTCCTGGGTGACGGAGCGCACACCCCGTCGTCCCTGTTCACCGAGATCGACCGCCTCGGGTCGGCGCTCGGCTCCGCCGACCTCGACGAAGCCGAGCAGCGCCGAGTCGCGAGCCGGCTGCGGTCGCTGGCCGCCCGGTGGGACGCGGGCCCGGCGAACGGCGCCGGCGAGGTCGCACGGACGCTGGCGGACGCCGACCGGTCCGAGGTCCTCGCCTTCATCGACCGAGAGCTCGGCCTCTCGTAGCCAGTAACCCCGTCGTCGGCCATATTCCGGAGATGAGCAGGACATGCGATCCGAAGAACAACTGCTGGACTACCTGAAGCGCGTGACCGCGGACCTGCACGACACCCGGGTGCGGCTCCAGGCGACGGAGGAGGCGTCCCGCGAGCCGGTCGCGATCGTCGGGATGGGCTGCCGCTACCCGGGCGGGGTGTTCTCGCCGGAGGATCTGTGGCGGCTGGTCGCCGAGGGACGCGATGTCATCGGCGATCTGCCCACCGACCGCTCCTGGAACCTGGACGCCCTCTACGACCCCGATCCGGCGGCACCGGGTACCACGTACGCCCGCGGCGGCGGGTTCCTCGACACCGCCACCCACTTCGACGCGGGGTTCTTCGGCATCTCCCCCCGCGAGGCCGCCGCGATGGACCCGCAGCAGCGGCTGGTCCTGGAGACGGGGTGGGAGGCGCTGGAGCGCGCCGGCATCCCCCCGGCGTCTCTCGCCGGGAGCGACACCGGTGTCTACATCGGTACGGGCATGCAGGACCACATCATCCATCTGCAGAAGTCCCGGCAGGAGGCCGAGGGGTTCGTCGGCACCGGCAACGCCATCTCGGTGGTGTCCGGCCGGCTCGCCTACACCCTCGGGCTCGAAGGCCCCGCCGTCAGCGTGGACACGGCCTGCTCGTCCTCGCTGACGGCGCTGCACCTCGCGGTCCAGGCACTGCGCGCGGGAGAGTGCTCGCTGGCGCTGGCGGGCGGGGCGACGGTCATCAACACCCCGGTGATGTTCGTCGAGTTCAGCCGTCAGCGCGGGCTGTCACCGGACGGCAGGTGCCGGTCCTTCGCGGCGGACGCGGACGGCACCGGCTGGTCGGAGGGCGTGGGTGTGCTGGCCCTCGAGCGGCTGTCGGACGCGCGGCGGCACGGGCGCCGGGTGCTCGCCGTCGTCCGCGGGTCGGCGGTCAACCAGGACGGCGCCTCCAACGGCCTGACGGCGCCGAACGGGCCCTCGCAGCAGCGGGTGATCCGGCGGGCGCTGACCGCGGCCGGGCTGTCCGCCGACGAGGTCGACGCGGTGGAGGCGCACGGGACGGGGACGCGGCTGGGTGATCCGATCGAGGCGCAGGCGCTGCTGGCGACGTACGGCCAGGGCCGGCCGGCCGAACGGCCGTTGTGGCTGGGGTCGCTGAAGTCGAACCTCGGGCATGCGCAGGCCGCCGCCGGCGTCGCCGGTGTGATCAAGTCGGTGATGGCGCTGCGGCACGGCGTACTGCCGCGGACGCTGCACGTGGACGAGCCGACCCCGGAGGTGGACTGGTCGGCGGGTGGGGTGCGGTTGCTGACGGAGCGGCGGGACTGGCCCCGTACCGGCCGGCCGCGCCGGGCGGGCGTGTCCGCGTTCGGGATCAGCGGCACCAACGCCCACCTCATCCTCGAGGAGGCACCGGACGAGGCCCCCGAGGACGGGACCGCACCGGCGCCGCGCCTGACGGGCATGCCGTGGGTGGTGTCCGGGCGGAGCAGGCAGGCGCTGCGGGCGCAGGCGGCCCGTCTGCGGGACTGGGCCGGGGACCACCCGGACGCGGCACCGGAGGAGGTGGGTCTTGCCCTGGCCGCGGGGCGGTCGGTGTTCGAGCACACGGCGGTGCTCACCGGCGACGGCCTCGACGGCATGCGGAGCGGCCTGGCGGCCCTGAGCGAGGACCGGCCGGCGCAGGGCGTCCGCCTGGAGACGCCGGCCGGGGGCGGCCTCGCCTTCGCGTTCACCGGGCAGGGGGCCCAGCGCCCTGGCATGGGGCGCGGCCTGTACGAGACCTTTCCCGGGTACGCTCAGGCGTTCGACGAGGCGTGCGCGGCACTGGACCCGCACCTGGGGCGCCCGCTGGCGTCGGTGGTCTTCGCCGACGATCCCGCCCAGGCGGAGGCGCTGCGGACGACGGCGTACGCCCAGCCGGCCCTGTTCGCCGTGGAGACGGCGCTGTTCCGCCTGATGCAGTCGCTCGGCGTCCGTCCGGATCTGCTGATCGGGCACTCCGTGGGCGAACTGTCCGCCGCGCACGCGGCCGGGGTGCTCTCGCTTCCGGACGCGGCACGGCTGGTGGCGGCCCGTGGGCGGCTGATGCAGTCCGTACCCGAGGACGGCCGGATGCTCGCGGTCCAGGCGTCGGAGGACGAGCTGCTGCCCCGGGTCGCCGCGCTGTCGCAGGAGGTCGGCGCGGTGGCGGTGGCCGCGGTGAACGGGCCGGAGTCGGTGGTGGTGTCGGGCCGCACCGAGGCCGTGGGGATGCTGGAGGCGGAGTTCGCCCGGCGGGGCCGCCGCACCCGGTACCTCGACGTGAGCCACGCGTTCCACTCCCCGCTCATGGATCCGGTGCTCGGGGAGTTCGCCCGGATCGCCGCGTCGGTCGCCTTCCGGCCGGCGACGATCCCCGTCGTCTCCAACGTGACCGGGGGCCTGATCGGCGACGACCTGCTCGCGGACCCCGCGTACTGGGCGGACCACATCCGCGCCACGGTCCGGTTCGCCGACGGGGTGCGGGCGCTGGCCCGTGAGCAGGTGGACACCGTGCTCGAACTGGGCCCGGACGCCGCACTCACCGCGCTCGGCGGCGAGATCCTCGACCAGGACACCGCCGCCTTCGTGCCCACCCTCAGCCGCAAGCACGACGAGACGCCCGCGTTGTTGACGGCACTGGCCCGGCTGCACGCCCGGGGCATCGCCGTCCGCTGGCCCGGGGCTGGCACCCCGTCCGATGCGTCGCCGGACCTGCCCACCTACGCCTTCCAGCGGGAGCGCCACTGGCTGGACGGCGTGGAGCGGACCGATGCGGCGGGCACGGGCCTGACCGCCACCGGTCATCCGCTGCTGTCGGCGCAGACCGCGCTGCCGGGCACGGACGGGGCCGTCCTCACCGGCAGCCTGTCGCTGCGGGAGCACCCCTGGCTCGCCGACCACGCCGTGCTGGGCGTGGTGCTGGTGCCGGGCGCGGGGCTGCTGGACATGGCCCTGACCGCCGCCGGGCACACGGACTGCACCCTGGTCGAGGAACTCACGCTGCAGAGCCCGCTTGTCCTGCCCGAACAGGGCGCCCGCTCCGTGCAGGTCCTGGTGGGCGCGGCCCAGGACTCGGGGCGGCGCACGGTCACGATTCACTCGCGTCCGCAGGACGGCGACCCGCACGCCGCGTGGACGTGCCACGCCACCGGGCTGCTCGCCACCGGTCCCCAGGAGGAGCCGGCCACCCCGCCGGAGGCCTGGCCTCCGGCCGGGGCCGTCCCCGTCCCGGTCGACGACCTCTACCACCGCATGGCCGAGGGCGGCGTCGACTACGGACCGTCGTTCCGGGGGCTGCGGGCCGCATGGCGGCTCGGCGAGGAGTTCTACGCCGACATCGGCCTTCCCCGGCTGTCCGGCACGGAGCGGTTCACGCTGCATCCCGCGCTACTCGACGCCGCCCTGCACTCCCTTGCCCTGCCCGGCGCGATCCTGCACACGGGCCAGGCGCACCTGCCGTTCTCCTGGAGCGGGGTGCGGCTGCACGCCTCGGGCGCCGACGCGCTGCGCGTACGGGTCCGGGGGACGGGACCGGGCAGCGTCGGCCTGGAACTGGCCGACGGCACGGGCCGGCCCGTCGCGACCGTCGGTGAACTCGCCCTGCGTCCGGTCAGCCAGGAGCAGTTGCAGGCCCCCGGCACCGATCCCACCGCGCTGTACACGGTGGAGTGGCCCGTGCGGGAGCTGCCCGCAGGCGCGGCCGGCTCCGCGCCGCGGACCTGGGCGCTGATCGCGGCCGACAGGACCGACGCGGCCGACAGGACCGACGGGGCAGACGGGGCAGACGAGTGCGCGATCGACGGCGTCGAACTGAGCCGCCACGCGAGTCTGCCGGCGCTCGCCGCCGCCCTCGACGCCACGGACGGGCCCGCGCCCGGAGCGGTCCTCGTCCCCTGCTTCCCCCGCCACTCCCCCGGCGGCGCGCCGGAAGGCTCCGCCGACCTCGCCGAGCGGGCGCACGCATACGCCGCGACCGTCCTCGGCCTCGTGCAGACCTGGGTGGGGGATGCGCGCTTCGCGGGCTCCCGGCTCCTCCTGCTCACCCGGGGAGCGGTCATGCCCGACGCCGGCCCTCCCCTCGGCGACGCCTGCGGCAGCCTCGCCTGGGGACTGGTGCGGACCGTGCAGAACGAGCATCCCGGGCGGGTCCTGGTGGCCGACCTCGACGACGATCCGGCGTCCTGGTCCGTGCTGCCCGGAGTGCTCGCCCACGAGGAACCCCAGGTGGCCGTGCGGCGCGGGGTCGCCCGCGTACCCCGCCTGGCCCCGGCCCGCGCCGCCGGGCGGCGGCCCGCCCCCTTCGACGGCGAGGGCACCGTGCTGGTCACCGGCGGCACGAGCGGACTGGGCAGCCTGCTGGCCCGGCATCTCGTCGCCGAGCACGGTGTGCGGCATCTGCTGCTGACCAGCCGGCGTGGCCCCAAGGCGCCCGGAGCGGCCGAACTCCGCGCCGAGCTGGAGCAGTCGGGGGCGCGGGTCACGGTCGCGGCGTGCGACGCCGCCGACTCCGCCGCCGTCGGGGAGCTGCTCGGCTCGCTGCCCGCCGGCCATCCGCTCACCGCGGTGATCCACACGGCCGGCGTCCTGGACGACGGTCTCGTCGAGGATCTGACGCCGGAGCGGCTGAACACGGTACTGCGTCCGAAGGTCGACGCGGCCGTCGTCCTGGACCGGCTGACCCGTCACCTGGATCTGACCGCCTTCGTGCTCTACTCCTCCGTCGGCGGCACCCTGGGCGGTCCGGGCCAGGGCAACTACGCCGCCGCGAACGCCTTCCTGGACGCGGTCGCCCAGCGCCGCCGCGCCGAGTCGCTCCCCGGGCTCTCGCTGGGCTGGGGGCTGTGGAGCGACACCACCGGCATGGCGGCCAGGATCGGCACCGCGCACGTCGGCCGCCTCAACCGCTCCGGACTCATCACGATGTCCCCCGCCGAGGGACTGGCACTGTTCGACGCGGCGATCGGCGGGGAGTACGGGCCGGTGGTCCTGCCCGTCCGTCTGGACCTGCCCGCGCTCAGGGCCCGCGCCACCGCGGGAGCGTTGCCGCCGGTGCTCGCCGGCGTGGTCCGCACACCCGCCGGTCCGGCCCGCGCGGCGAGCAGCGTCCCGGTGTCCGGTACCGCGCTGCGGACGCGCATGTCGGAGCTGCCGGAGGACGAGCGGCGCCGGATGCTGCTGGACGTCGTCCGCGAGAACGTGGCGGCCGTGCTGGGCCACCACCGGGACGGGGCGGTCGACGACGAACAGCCCTTCAAGGACCTCGGGCTCGACTCCCTCACCGCGGTGGAGCTGCGCAACCGGCTCGCCTCCGCCACCGGTCTCACCCTCCCGGCCACCCTGCCGTTCGATCTGCCCTCGCCGTCGGCGCTCGCCCGCCATCTGCTCGCCCGCCTGGAGTCGCAGCAGGGCAGGTCCCCGCTGGCCGAGGCCGTCGACCACCTCACAGCCCTGCTCACCACCTCTGACGTGGAGGACGCGGAACACGGCCGGGCCACCGCCCGGCTGCGCTCCCTGCTGTGGCGGCTCGACGACGGCAGGGAGCAGAGCACGGTGGACGCCGCGGACCAGGCGGAGCCGGACGAGGACGTCTTCGCGCTCGCCGACCGGGAGCTGGGCCTGGCGTGAGCCAGGCCCGGCGCCCGAGAGCCCCGCCCTCCGGCCTCCCGACGACCACATATGGAGCCCACGGACCCGCGTCCGGCCCCAGCTCCAGGCGGCCGCCTCCCACCGACCACACATGGAGCCCACCGTGTCCACCGAGCCCACCGTGTCCGACGCACCCGGTCCCTCCCGCGAGCCCGCCGGCTCCCCCGCGGCCCCGCAACCGATCGAGGAGAAGTACCGCGACTACCTCACGCGCGTCACCGCCGATCTGCGGCAGGCCAAGCAGCGCCTGCGGGCCGTGCGCGAACAGGCCGCCGAACCCCTCGCGATCGTCGGCATGGGGTGCCGCTTCCCCGGCGGAGTGCGCTCGCCCGAGGATCTGTGGGAGCTGGTGGCCGCCGAGGTCGACGCCATCGGCCCGCTGCCCGCCGACCGCGGCTGGCCGCTGGACACCCTCTACGACCCCGACCCGGACCGCCCCGGCAAGAGCTACGTCACGGAGAGCGGGATCCTGCACGACGCCGCCGGGTTCGACGCCGAGTTCTTCGGAATCTCGCCGCGCGAGGCGCGGGCGATGGACCCGCAGCACCGGCTGCTGCTCGAAACCTCCTGGGAGGCCCTGGAACAGGCGGGCATCCCGCCGACCTCGCTGCGGGGCAGCACCACCGGCGTGTACGTGGGACTGTCGCCCTTCGGCTACGGGCCCCCGTCGGCGGACGTCCCCGCCGACGCGGAGGGGCATGTCGTCACGGGTGGCGCCCCGGCCGTCGCCTCGGGACGGATCTCGTACCTCTTCGGTCTCGAAGGTCCGGCGATGACCGTCGACACCGCCTGCTCGGCCGGGCTCGTCGCGCTCCATCTGGCCGGCGAGTCGCTGCGCCGCGACGAGTGCGACCTCGCCCTGGTCGGCGGGGCGGCCGTGATCGCCACCCCCATGGTCTTCACGGAGTTCAGCAAGCAGCGTGCGCTGGCCAGGGACGGCCGCTGCAAGGCGTTCTCGGCCGACGCGGACGGCACCAGCTGGTCGGAGGGGTGCGGGGTGCTCGTCCTGGAACGGCTCTCCGCGGCCCGCCGCAACGGCCACCGGGTACTGGCCGTCGTCCGGGGCTCGGCGCTCAACCAGGACGGGGCGTCGAACGGCCTGACCGCACCGAACGGCCCCGCGCAGCAGCGGGTGATCGAGGCCGCGCTCACCGCCGCCAGGGTCGCCGCCGACCAGGTGGACATGGTGGAGGCGCACGGCACCGGCACCCCGCTCGGCGACCCGATCGAGGCACAGGCGCTGCTCGCGACGTACGGCCAGGGCCGGCCGGCCGAACGGCCGCTGCGGCTCGGCTCGCTGAAGTCCAACATCGGCCACACCCAGGCCGCCGCCGGCATCGCCGGGGTCATCAAGACCGTCCTCGCGCTGCGCAACGGGGTCATGCCCAAGACCCTGCACGTGGACCGGCCGACCACCCAGGTGGACTGGTCGGCCGGCCGTGTCGAACTGCTCCGCGAGGCACTGGCCTGGCCGGAGGTCGACCGGCCCCGCCGGGCGGCGGTGTCCGCGTTCGGGGTGAGCGGCACCAACGCGCACGTCATCCTCGAACACGACGCCCGCCCCGCCGGTCCAGGCGGGGCGACCGGCACCGATGCACCGGCGCGATCCGCCGTGAAGCCACCGCCGCCGGGACCCCACCCCGTCGTCCTGTCGGCCAGGACGTCCGCCGGTCTCGCCGCACAGGCGGACCGGCTCCGGCGGCACCTGCTGGCCGCGCCCGACGCGGCGCCCGCCGACATCGCCTGGTCGCTCGCCACGACCCGGGCGCATCTGCACCACCGGGCCGCCGTGGTGGCCCCGGACCGCACGGCGCTGCTGGCCGGTCTGCGGTGCCTGGCGGACGGCCTCGACCTGCCGCGGAGCGTCGTCACCGGCACGGTGACGGCGAGCCGGAAGACGGCCCTGATGTTCCCCGGCCAGGGCTCGCAGTGGCCGGGGATGGCCCGCGAACTCCACGCTTCCTGCCCGGTGTTCGCCGAATCGCTGGACGAGTGCGCCCGGGTGGTCGACGACATGGTCGACTGGTCGCTGCTCGGCGTCGTGACCGGCGCCGACGCGCAGCGCCTCGACGAGGTGGACGTCCTGCAGCCGGCGCTGTTCGCGGTCATGGTCTCCCTGGCGAAGCTCTGGCGCTCCTACGGCATCGACGTCCACGGCGTCGTCGGCCACTCCCAGGGCGAGATCGCGGCCGCCTACCTCTCCGGTGCGCTGTCGCTGGCCGACGCCGCCCGGATCGTGGTCACCCGGTCCAGGCTCCTGCTCAAGGTCGCCGGCCGCGGTGGTGCCCTGGCGGTCGGGCTCTCCGCCGCGGCCGCCGCGGACCGGATCGCGCCGTGGCACGGCAAGCTGTCCATCGCCGCCGTCAACGGGGCGGACTCGGTCGCCGTCTCGGGCGAGGCGGGGGCGTTGCACGATTTCCAGGAAGGCTGCCAGACCGACGGGGTGTGGTCCCGGCGCGTCGACGTCGCGGGCATCGCCGCGCACTCCGCCGAGATCGAGTCGGTACGCGACGAACTCCTCGACGCCCTCCGGGGCATCACGCCGCGCGAGGCGGAGGTGCCCTTCTACTCGACGGTCACCGGCACCCGGCTCACGGGCCGGGAGCTGGATGCGGAGTACTGGTACCGCAACCTGCGGGAGCCGGTGCGGTTCCTGGACACCACCGAGGCGATGCTGGCCGACGGGTTCGGCTGCTTCGTCGAGGCCAGCCCGCACCCGCAGTTGACGGTCGGCACCCATCAGACCCTCAGGGCCGCCGACTCCGACGGCACCGTCCTCGGCTCGCTGCGCCGCGACGCGGGCGGCCCGGAGCAGATGCTGCTCTCCGTGGCGGAGGGCTATGTCCACGGCCTCCCGGTGGACTGGACCCGCGTGCTGGAGCCGGGCGCGCGGGTGCCGTTGCCGACGTACGCCTTCCGGCACGAGCACTACTGGCTCACCGCCGCGGACACCGCCGCCGCCGTGACGGGGACCGACACCCGGTTCTGGGACGCCGTGGAGCGCGAGGACCTGGCGCAGCTGTCCGGCGATCTCGGCACGGACGCCGGCCTGGCCGAGGTCGTGCCCGCGCTCGCCCGCTGGCGGCGCGAGGGGCGACGCCGGTCGCGCCTGGACTCCCTGCGCTACCGCATCACCTGGCGGGCCGTCACCGAACCGCCGTCGGCGGCCGGCGTCCCGGGCCGCTGGCTGCTGGTGGGCGAGGACGACCGGACCAAGGAGGTGGCGCGGCTGTTCGAGACGGCCGAGGTGCTGTCCCCGGCCGGCGCCGACCGCGCCGCACTCGCCGAACTGCTCACCGGCGCGGGCCCGTTCGACGCCGTGGCCTGTGTCGGACAGGACGCCGAGCGGCTGCTCGTCCTCGTCCAGGCCCTCGGCGACACGGGCGCCGCCGCACCCCTGTGGTGTCTGACGAGGGGCGCGGTCAGCGCCGGCCCGTCCGACCCGCCGGCCGATCCCCGCGGCGCGGCCCTCTGGGGGCTCGGCCGGGTCATCGCGCTGGAGCGGCCGGACCGCTGGGGCGGCCTGGTGGACCTGCCCGACAGGCTGGACGGCCGCAGCGCCGGACTGCTCGCCGGAGCGCTGGCGCGGGCCGGCGACGAGGACCAGCTCGCCGTCCGGTCCAACGGCGTCTGGGCCCGGCGGCTGACCCACGCCGCCGCCACCGGGTCGCCCGGCGAGTGGAAGCCGTCCGGCACGGTGCTCGTCACCGGAGGGACGGGGGCCATCGGAGGGGCGGTGGCGCGCTGGCTCGCCGAGCAGGGCGGCTGCTCGCTGGTCCTGCTCTCCCGACGCGGACCGGACGCCCCCGGCGCTGCGGAGCTCGCGGCCGAACTGGCGGACACCGGTACGCCGGTCCGGATCATCGCCGCCGATGTCGCCGACCGCGCCGCCATGGAGCGGGTGCTGGGCGACGCCGCCGAGGAGTTCGGGCCGCTGCGCTCGGTGTTCCACGCCGCCGGTGTCCCGCAGAGCACCCCGCTGGAGGACATGACCACCGAGGAGTTCCGGCAGGTCGTCTCGGCCAAGGTCGACGGGGCCCGGGTGCTCGACGAGCTGCTCGGCGACACCGAGCTGGACGCGTTCGTGGTGTTCTCCTCGATCGCCGCGGTCTGGGGCAGCTCCCGCAGCGGCGCCTACGCCGCCGGCAACGCCTCGCTGGACGCCCTCGTCGAGCAACGCCGCGCCCGGGCCGCGGCCGGCACCTCGATCGCCTGGGGGTTCTGGGGCGACGGCGGCATGGTGGACGCCGAGACGGCCCCTCTGCTGCGTCGTATCGGCCTCGTCCCGGTGAGCCCGCAGGACGGCATCGCCTCCCTCCGCCTCGCCCTCGCCCACGACGACGCGGCCGTGACGGTGGCCGAGGTCGAATGGGAGCCCTTCGCCGCCGCCTACACCGCGGCCCGGGCCCGTCCGCTGATCGGGGACCTGCCGGAGGTGCGGGGGGCCGCCACGGGCGCGACCGGGCCGCAGGCGGAGTCCGTGCCGGCCGAGGTCTTCCGCCGCGAGATGCTGGCCCGGGGACCGGCGGAACGGCTGACGGCGATGACCGATCTGGTGCGCACCGAGGCGGCGGCGCAGCTGGGGTGGGGCGACGCCGAGCGCATCGAGCCCCACCGCGCCTTCAGGGACCTCGGGCTGGACTCGCTGGCCTCGGTCGGCCTGCGCAAGCGGCTGGACGGCAGGACGGGGCTCAGAACCCCGGTGACCCTGGCGTTCGACCATCCGACTCCCGCCGAGGCCGCCGCCTTCCTGCTCGCGCTCCTGCTCCCGGAGGGTGCCGACGGCGACCCGGCGGTGAACGCCGAGAGCGAGCTGGACCGTCTGGAAGCGGCTCTGGCCGGCTGGGACACGGGATCGGTCGGCCGGGCCCGGATCACCATGCGCCTGTCGAACATCCTCGCCCGCTGGAAGGAAACCGGGCCGTCCGCCGCCGAGGACGCGGCGGACGCGGCGGACGCGGATCTCGCCGACGTCTCCGACGACGACATGCTCGACGCCCTCGGCCGCGAGTTCGGCATCTCCTGACGCTCCGCCTCCCGGCCCGACATCCGTGTGTCCCGAACAGGCACCGCCACGAAAGGCTTCTCCCGTGCCCCAAGAAAAGAGCACGTCCGCCGACGGACGGATGCGGCATTTCCTGACCGAGCTGACCGCGGAGCTGCGCCAGGCCAAGAAGCGGATCAGCGCGTACGAGGCCGGGGAGAACGAGCCGGTCGCCATCGTCGGGATGGGCTGCCGGCTGCCCGGCGGCGCACGCAACCCGGCCGAGCTGTGGGAACTGGTCGCCGACGGCACGGACGCCATCGGCGCGTTTCCCACCGACCGCGGCTGGGACACCGAGCGGCTCCACGACCCGCTGGGCGAACAGCCCGGCACCACCCGGGTCCTGGAGGGCGGCTTCGTGTACGACGCGGGCGCCTTCGACGCGGGGTTCTTCGGCATCTCACCGCGTGAGGCGGTCGGCATGGACCCGCAGCAGCGGCTCCTGCTGGAAACGACCTGGGAGGCGCTCGAGGACGCCGGGATCCTCCCCGCCGGCCTCCGCGGCAGCCGCACCTCGGTGCACATCGGCGCCGGCACGCAGGGCTACGGCTGGAACATGTACGCCGGCGACCGGGGCACCGGCGGCGGGGACCACAGCATCATCGGCGTCACCACCTCCCTCGTCTCCGGGCGCGTCGCCTACACGCTCGGCCTGGAGGGGGCGGCGCTGACCATCGACACGGCCTGCTCGTCCTCGCTGGTGGCGCTGCACCTCGCCTGCCAGTCGCTGCGCCGTGGCGAGTGCGATCTGTCGCTGGCCGGCGGGGTGACGGTGATGGCGGCGCCCAGTGTGTTCGTCGAGTTCACCAAGCAGGGCGGCCTGGCCGCCGACGGCCGGTGCAAGTCCTTCTCCGACGACGCCGACGGCACCGGCTGGGCCGAGGGCTCCGGCGTCCTGGTCCTGGAGCGGCTCTCCGACGCCCGCCGCAACGGCCACCGGGTCCTGGCCGTGATCCGCGGTTCCGCGGTCAACCAGGACGGTGCGTCCAACGGCCTGACCGCCCCGAACGGCCCGTCCCAGCAGCGCGTCATCCTCGACGCCCTGACCGACGCGCGACTGGCGCCGGTGGACATCGACGCCGTGGAGGCGCACGGCACCGGCACGACACTCGGCGACCCGATCGAGGCCCAGGCCCTCCTGGCGACCTACGGCCGGGACCGGGATCCCGCCACGCCCCTCTGGCTGGGCTCGCTGAAGTCGAACATCGGGCACAGCCAGTCCGCTTCCGGCGTGCTGGGCGTCATCAAGACGGTGCAGGCCATGCGGCACACCACCCTGCCGCCGACCCTGCACGCGGCGACCCCGACCACGGCGGTGGACTGGAGCGCGGGAGCCGTCCGGCTGCTGAGCGAATCCCGTCCGTGGCACAGCGGGGGGCGCCCGCGCCGGGCCGGGGTCTCCTCCTTCGGGATCAGCGGCACCAACGCACACATCATCCTCGAAGAAGCCGAAGCCGAAGCCGAGCCCGAGGCGCACGAGGCAGCCCCGGCGGGCCCGGTCCCCCTGCTGCTCTCCGGCCGCTCGGAGCAGGCGGTGCGGGACCAGGCGGAGGCGCTGCGCACCCATCTGCTGCGCCGCCCCGCCGACGAACCGGGCGAGGTGGCCTGGTCGTTGGCCACCACGCGGACCGCGTTCGCACACCGCGCCGTCGTCGTCGGGGAGACCCGGGAAGCCCTGCTCGACGCGCTTCCGTCCGTGGCCCCGGTGCTCTCGGGCGCCGGGCGGGTGGCGGGCCTCTTCTCCGGTCAAGGTGCGCAGCGGCCGGGCATGGGGCGTGAACTTGCGGGTCGTTTCCCGGTGTTCGCCGCGGTGCTGGACGAGGTGTGCGCGGTGGCCGATCCGCTGCTGGGGCGCTCGCTGCGGGAGGTGATGTGGTCTCAGCCCGCGGAGGTGCTGGAGCGCACGGAGTTCGCGCAGCCCGCGCTGTTCGCGTTCGAGACGGCGATGGCCCGGCTGTGGCAGTCCTGGGGCGTGGAGTTCTCCGTGCTGGCGGGGCACTCGGTCGGTGAGATCGCCGCGGCGTGCGTGGCCGGGGTCCTGTCGCTGCCGGACGCGGCGCGGATGGCGGTGGCGCGGGGCCGGCTGATGCAGGCACTGCCAAAGGGCGGCGCCATGGTCGCGATCGCCGCGAGCGAGGACGAGGTGGAACTCCTCACCTCCGGTGAGCCCGGGGCCGCGATCGCCGCGGTCAACGGCCCGGAGGCGGTCGTGGTCTCCGGTGCCGAGGAAGCCGTCCTGCGGATCGCGGACCACTGGCGTGAACAGGGCCGCCGCACCACCCGGCTGCGGGTCGGCCACGCCTTCCACTCACCGCTCATGGACCCGGTGCTCGACGGCTTCGCGACCGTCCTCGGCGAACTGGCCTTCCACGAGCCGGCCCTCCCCGTCAGCCCGTCGGCCGACAGCGCACACCCCTTCGCGTCCGCCGCCTACTGGCTCGACCACGCCCGCCACGCCGTCCGCTTCGCCGACGCGATCCAGGCGATGCCCGCCGTCGACCTCTTTCTGGAACTCGGCCCGGACGCCGCGCTGACGCCGCTGCTGGGCGCGGACCGACCCGCGCTGGCCACCGCCCGCCGGAACACACCCGAGGTGCTCACCCTCCTCCGGGCGGCGGGCACGGCGCACACCCACGGGGTGGCGTTGGACTGGCCGTCCCTGCTGGGCGGCGGACGGCGGGTGCCGCTGCCCACGTACCCCTTCCAGCGGGGGACGTACTGGCTCGGCGGCACGGCCGTCCCCACCGCCCGGGACGGCGCCCCTCCGGCGGCCCGCAGCAGCCGGGAAGAGCAGTTCTGGACGGCCGTCGAGCAGGAGGACGAGCAGAGCCTCACCGGCCTGGGCGCACCGGCCGAACTCGGCCCGGCGCTCCCGGCGCTGGCCCGCTGGCACCGCCTGGCGCGGTGGCAGAGCACGCTCGACTCGTGGCGCTACCGGGTCGTCTGGCAACCGGTGGCCGAGCCCCGGTCGGTCGCACAGGTTCCGGGGACCTGGCTGGTGGTGGCGCAGTCGGGCGACGACAGCGAGGAGACCGCCGCGGCGCTGCGCGTCCTGACGCGGATCCTCGCCGACACGGTGCTGGTGGAGACCGGGACCGACCGCGAGGAGGCGAAGGCCGCCCTGGTCGACGCCCTCGCCGGGGCGCCCATGCTGGCCGGGGTCGTCGGTCTGACCCCGCATCCGGACGCGCTGCTGACCCTCCTGCAGGCACTCGGCGACGCGGAAACCGGCGCCCGCCTGTGGTGCCTGACCCAGGGCGGGGTGGCCACGAGCGACGGCGAAGCGCCGCGCAGCGCCCACGCGGGGGCGTGCTGGGGACTCGGCCTGGTCGCCGCCCTCGAACATCCCGACCGCTGGGGTGGTCTGCTCGACCTGCCGGCCCGGCTCGGGGAGCGCGCCGCCGGCCGCCTCGCCGGCATCCTCGCGGGCGACGTGCGGGAGGACCAGGTGGCGCTGCGGGACAGCGGCGTGCTGCTGCGCCGGCTGGTGCCGGCCCCCGCCCTGCCCGCCGCCCGTGCCTGGAACCCGTCCGGCACGGTGCTGATCACCGGTGGTACGGGATCGCTCGGGGCACACGTGGCCCGCTGGCTCGCCGAGCGCGCAACGTGCTCCTTCGTCCTGCTCTCCCGCAGCGGGCCCGGCGCGCCCGGGTCCGCCGAACTCGTCGAGGAGTTGGAGAAGGCCGGCTCCCGGGTCCGCGTCGTGGCGGCCGATGTCGCCGACCACGCGCGGATGTCCTTGCTGGCGGCCGAACTCGCGGCCGGCGGCGAACCGGTGCGCGCGGTCTTCCACGCCGCGGGCGTCGGCCAGAACACCGCGCTGATGGACATGGGCCTCGAGGAGTTCCGGACCGTCTACTCCGCCAAGATCACCGGCGCGACCGTGCTCGACGAGGTGTTCGGCGACGCGGAGACCGAACTGTTCGTCCTCTTCTCGTCCGTCTCCGGGGTGTGGGGCAGCGGCCGCCACGCCGGGTACGCGGCGGGCAACGCCTACCTCGACGCCCTCGCCCGGATGCGCCGCGCCCGCGGGCTGGCCGCGACGTCCGTCGCATGGGGCGTGTGGGCGGACTCCCGCATGGTCACCCCCGAGGCCGAACAGCAGTACCGGCGGCGCGGGTTGATACCGATGCCCGCATCCGGTGCGCTCGCCTCGCTGGAACGGGTTCTGGACGCCGACGAGCCCACGGCGGTCGTGGCCGACATGGACTGGGACCTGTTCATGACGGGCTACGGCGCGGCGCGCCGGCGCCCGTTGCTGGAGGAGCTTCCGCAGGTGCGGGCGCGGCGTCCGCAGGAGGCGGGCGCCACCGCCGCGGACCGGGGCGACCTGCGGGGCAGGCTCGCCGGACTGCCGCCGGCCGAGCGGGGGCCGGTCCTGGACGACCTGGTGCGCGCCACGCTCACCGAGGTGCTCGGCCACACCGACCCGTCCGCGATCGCGCAGGACCAGCCCCTGGTGGAACTCGGCTTCGACTCGCTCTCCGCCGTGCAGGTGCGCAACAGGCTGGGCCTCGCCACCGGGCTCTCGCTGCCCGCGATGCTGGTCTTCGACCACCCCACGGTGGCCGCCGTACGCGACTTCCTGGCTGCCGGGCTCGACGGCGCGGACCGGACGGCACGGGCAGCGGACGGGGAACACGGGGATCCTGCCTCCGGGGCCGACGAGTCCTTCGCCGCCGTCTACCGCAAGGTCGCGCTGCGGGGCCGGACGGAGGAGGTCGAAGACCTCCTGGGCAGTGCGTCCGGCCTGCGTGCGCGCTTCTCCGACGCCGCCGGGGCACCGGGCGGCACGCGCTTCGTGCGGCTCGCCGCCGGCGGCCGGGGGCCCGCGGTCATCAGCTTCCCGCCCTTCGCGCCGGTGGAGCAGACCCTGCAGTTCGTCCGCCTGGCGAGCTTCTTCCGCGACCGGCGGGATCTGAGCATGGTGGCCGTGCCGGGCTTCCTGAAAGGCGAACCGCTGGCCGCGAGCGTCGAGGTGCTCATCGACGTCCTGGCCGAGTCGGCGAGGCAGTGCGCGGCCGGCTCGCCCTTCGCGCTGCTGGGGTACTCCTCGAGCGGCTGGCTCGCGCACTGCGTCGCGGCCCGTATGGAAGCGCTCGGCACACCGGCCCGGGGGCTGGTGCTGCTCGACACGTATCTCCCCGACGGCATGTCGGTGGCGCTGCGCCAGGCGATGACGTACGAGGTGAACGAGCGGCGCTCGCGGTTCACCAAGCTGAACTTCACGACGATCACCGCGCTGGGCACCTACCGCAGGATGTTCCGCGGCTGGCGTCCGCAGCCGGTCTCCACACCGACGCTGTTCGTCCGGCCCGAGGAGTGCATCCCCGGCGACCCCGGGCTCCCGCCGCTCACCGGGGAGTGGCGTACGCACTGGCCGCTGCCGCACACCGACGCGACGGTGCCGGGCGACCACTGCACGATCGTGGCGGCGAACGCGGACGCCACCGCGGCCGTGGTCCACGACTGGCTGGACGCCCTCTGACCGGCACTGTGCTCCGGTCCGGCCCCGGCGTCCCGGCGTCTCCGGCGTCCCCGTGTCGGCGACGGGGCAGGGCGGCTTCCCCGTCGGCGCACTGATCCACCGCGGCAGCGCGGCGCCGCCACCCGGGAGTTGCCGCAGACGAAAGCAAGGCCCGAGGGGGCGCGCGAACGGTGCGGGAACTCCCGGCCGGGCCAGGGCGCCGGGGGCCGCGCGGCCCCGGGCGCCCGCGTACCTGACGAGAAGGAGACAGAGATGGCGATTGCGCGTGTGCACCTCGACGCATCGAAGTGCGTCACCTCGGGGCAGTGCGTCCTGACCGCCCCCGAGGTGTTCGACCAGCGGGAGGAGGACGGTGTCGGCATGGTGCTGACCGACACGCCCGCCCCGGAGCTGCTCGACCGGGTGCGGGAGGCCGCGGCCGGCTGTCCCGCGGCGGCCATCCGGCTGCTGCACCAGCCCTCCGCACGGGTGGCCGGCGGCTGATTGAGGGGGCTTAGGGGGTGTCGGGCAGCGCGGCGGACAGGCACGTTTGTCGAGGTGGCCTCGCCGCGATGCCCACGTGACGGCACCGCACCGCTGCGGGAGGCGGCGGACGGCCGCGCGCGGATTCCCGAACCATCCGCTTCGTGGCCCGGGTTCCGATTTCCGACCGACATACTCACTCACCGAGCACGGAGCATGGAGACATTGGCAGCGAACAGTTCTCTCCCCGCCGAACCGCTCATCGACGAGATCCCCCTCTCCCTGTGGGGACGCAACGATCTACGGGTCCAGCCGTGGGAACGCGATCCGGTCGACCTGGGCTTCCACTCCTATACGTATCTGGTCGGATCCGACTCGGAGCTGTATGTCGCCAAGTGCGTGCCCGCCGCCCAGGGGCCGAAGTTCACCAGCGGCCTCAGGGTCGCCCTGGTGGTGGAGGAGCACGGCATTCCCACCGGAGCGCCGCTGCCGACCGCCCGGGGTGAGATCACCGCCTACCACGGTGAATGGTGCTGGGCACTGCTGCGTCACCTCGACGGCGGACGGGCCGACGAGAACGACCCCGTGCACATGCGCCGGGCCGGCGAGACGCTGGGAGCCATCCACACCGCGCTGGTCGGCACCCCTCCTCCGCCGGACATCCTCAGATGGGGCCACCTGGACGTCATGATGGTCGACGAGGCTCCGTTCCTCGAGGACAAGCCATGGATCCAGCAGGCCATGGGCGAGGCGTTCGAGACGGTGGCCGGCAAGGTCACGGTGGGCCTGCTGCATTCCGACGCCAGCATGAACACGTTCCGGGTGAAGCCCGACTCGATGGGGCTCTTCGACTGGGGCGAAGTCATGCACGGCCCCTTGCTCTTCGATGTCGCCACCGCCCTCAGCTATCTGGAGCGGTCCGTGGACGTCGGCCCGCTCCTGCGGGGCTACATGGCGAAGTCCCCGGTGTCCCCGTCGGAACTCCCCTACCTCGGGGCCCTGCTGAAGTTCCGTGCGGCCGCGGAGGCCTGGATCTACGCCCGGCGCGCCTGGGTGGGCAACGACGTCGGCAACACCGGCGACCTCAGCAATGCGAACCTCCTCGACCGGGCACGCAAGAACCTCGCGTCGGCCGAGCAGGACGGCGAGCGCTTCCTGAGCCAGTACGAGTGAGCACCCCACCGTCCGGACCGGCAACTCCTCATCTTCCTACGCTAGGAGACGGAACACCCATGTCGCAGCTCTCGTCCGAACTCCCCGCATTCCCCATGGCCAAGGCGAAGGGCTGCCCCTTGGACCCGCCCCCCGAATACGCCCGGTTGCGGGCGGACCGGCCGGTCGCGAAGGCGCGGCTGTGGGACGGCAAGGAAGTCTGGCTGATCACCGGGTACGACGAGATCCGCTCGATCTTCACCGACCCGCGCATCAGCGTCGACAACACGCAGCCCGGCTATCCCTGGCTGAGCGAGCAGGCGCGGACCGTCGTGCTGACCGGCGGTGTGAAGCCGGTGGGCCGGATGGACCCGCCCGAGCACACCGCCATGCGGCGCATGCTGGGCCAGGGCTTCCTGGTCAAGAAGATCCAGAACATGCGTGGTGACGTGGAGGCTCTCGTCAACGGGCTGATCGACGACATCCTCGCGGGCCCCCGGCCCGCGGACCTCGTGACGGCGCTCGGCATGCCCGTCCCGTCCACCGCGCTGGGATGGGTGCTGGGCGTGCCCCCGGCCGACAAGCGCCTCATCAGCCTGGTCCCCCGGCTGTTCGACGAGGACTCCGGGCTGGAGGGCGCCATGGAGGCACGCGCCGAACTGTTCGCGTACATCGATGAGTTGATCACCCACCGGGAGAGCGAACCGGGCGACGACATCATCAGCCACCTGGTCGGCTACTACCAGAAGGGCGAGCTGTCGCGGAACTCCGTGCTCACCCAGGCGGTCACCCTGATCGCGGCGGCGCTCGACACCACCCGGAGCATGATCACCAACGGGATCCTGGCCCTGCTGCAGCATCCCGAGCAGGCGGCGGCGCTGATCGAGGACCCGGACCTCGTTCCGGCCGCGGTCGAGGAACTCCTGCGCTACACGGTCGTCACGGAGTTCTCGTCCAAGCGCGTGGCGGCCGAGGACATCGAGATCGCGGGCGAGACCATCAAGGCGGGCGACGGCATCATCTGCCTGATCAGTGCGGGCAACCGGGACGAGAAGGTCTTCACCGACCCCGACACCCTCGACGTCCGGCGGGACGCCCGGCAGCACCTGGGCTTCGGCGCCGGCATCCACACGTGCATCGGCAAGCAACTGGCGCGCATGGAGCTGGAGGTGGTGTACGGCACCCTGTTCCGCCGGATCCCCGGGCTGCGCCTCGCGGTCCCCTTCGACCAGCTGGTCTTCCGCAACACGTTCGATGTGCAGGGCGTCCGGGAGCTTCCCGTCACCTGGTGAGGCACGGCTGCTGACGGTGGTCCCCGAAGCACCGCGCCCCCGCGCGGCCGGTCCGCTGCCGCTCCCCGGCAGGGCGCACCCGAGCGCCCCCCGGTCGCGTCGGTGCTCCCTCCCGGGCCGTGCGCGTTCCCGCGCGGCCGGGGCGCCGACCGGACCGCGGCCCCGACGAGTCGACCGAGGACAACCGCCATGACGGAGAAGACCCTTGCTGCCGGGACCGGGTCCAAGGCCATGCCCCGGGCCTGGATAGGCCGGTACTCCCTGGCCTGGCTCGGGCTGTGGATGGCCTACCTGGTGCCGCAGCAGTTCGCCATACCCGACCAGCTGGCGCGGGTCGATCCGGCCGGCCGGATCGCCGACTTCGGCATCATCAACGCCGTGTGCGGCGTCGTCGCGCTGTTCACGCTGCCGCTGTTCGGCACGCTGTGCGACCGGACCCGATCCCGGTTCGGCCGCCGGCGGCTCTGGGTCGCCGGCGGCGCGACGCTGTTCGCGGGCGGCCTGACCGCCACCGGCCTGCAGTCCGACTGGACCGGGATCGGCCTGTCCTGGCTGGCGTGTTCGATCGGCTTCTGCATGGCCACCGTCGGCTTCACCGCACTGGTCGCCGACCAGGTCCCCGAGGCCCAGCGCGGCACCGTCTCCAGCGCGATGTTCGGGCCGCAGACGGTCGGCGTGGTCCTCGGCCTGTTCTGCCTGACCGCGATCTCGGGCGACCTGCTGCGCTACCTGCTGCTCGCGGCGGGCGTGCTGGTGCTGACCGCGCCGTTCGTCCTCACCCACCGCGACACCCCCGCGACCCGGCCGGACGGCGGTGTGGGCCTGGCCGCGTTCGCGGCCGGATTCCGGGGCAACCCCGCGTTCGCCCGGACCTTCGGCACCCGGGTGCTGATGAACCTGGCCAACGCGCTGGCCACCAGCTTCCAGCTGTACTTCATCACCGATGTGCTGCGGGTGGCCCACCCCGAGCAGCTGCTTCTGCTGCTGACCCTGGTCTACCTGGGATGGACGCTGCTCTCGGTCTACGTCTGCGGGATGCTGTCCGACCGGCTCGGCCGGCGCCGGGCGTTCGTGGCCTGCGGCGCGATCGGCCAGGCGCTGGGCTGCGCGGTCGTCGCGATCGCGCCGAACACGGGCACCGCACTGGCGGCGACATCGCTCATCGGTGTCGGCGTCGGCGCCTACCTGGCCGTCGACCAGGCGATCATCACGGCGGTGCTGCCGGCGGCCGAGAACCGCGCCCGGGACCTGGGAATCATGAACATCGGCCTGTTCGGGCCGCAGACCCTGGGGCCGCTGCTGGCCAGTCTGGTCATCAGCTCGCTGGGCGGATACCAGGTCCTGTTCGCACTGGCCGGGTTCACCAGCCTCGTCAGCGGCCTGCTGATCTACCGCGTGACCTCGGTGCGCTGAGCGCCCCGGGCACGACATCCCCGACCGTCCGACTGGAGCCCACCGATGTGCCGTCCACCGGCGGCGTGCGCCGCCCTGCCGTCGCCGCACGCCCTGCTGCCGCCGTCCCCGACCGTCCGCATCCCTCCGTCCGCGGCGGACGCCGGGGCTCGGGGGTGAGCGCAATGCGGGTCGCCGTCCTCGGAGTGACCACCGGCCTCGGCGGACGGCTCGCGTCCTGCCTGCTGGCCGGCGGGGACACGCCGGTCGGACTGGCCCTGCGGGACAGCGACGCCGTACGCATGCGGGCCGCCCGCATCGAACCGTTCGTGCTCGACACCGACGGATCCGACCTCGACGGGCAGCTGAAGCGGGCCCTGCGCGGCGCGGACGCCGTCGTGCTGGCGGCCGGCACCGGCACCGGACCCGGCTCGCTCGGTGCGGCGGTGACCGCGCCGGCGGCCCAGTTGTGCGCCGCGGTCGGGGACTGCGGCGTCCGCAGGTTCGTCATGGTGAGCGCGCTTCTGCCCGGCGCCCGGGACCGCGCCGCCCTCGGCGGCCGGCTCGGCGCCTACCTGGCCGAGAAGCGCGCCGCCGAACAGGTGGTGCGGGAGCAGGACCTGGACTGGTGCGTGCTGCGCCCCGGCATGCTGACCGACGATCCCCCGCTGGGAACCGTGCGGGTACGCCCCGACGGCGTTCCGGCGGCCGGCGACGAGATCTCCCGCGGCGACTGCGCCGAGGCCGTCCGTACCGTGCTGACGCAGGGGATCACAGGGGTGTGGCACGCCACGACCGGACCGACACCCATCGAGCACGCGTTTCGCGTGTGATCCCGCTGCCGGGAGCCCGACGGTACGCCCGGCACGCCCGGCTCACGCAGAGATCGGCCGGTGCCGCGTCAGGCAGGGTCCGCCCGTCGGACGCGACGGGGCAGGCGCCGCCCGGTGCGGCACTACCGGCCGGGCTCCAGCGGGAAGTTCGCCGCCGTGGCCAGAAAGTGGTCATTGGACTCCCGGGCGCCCACAGTGACCCGGACCCCGTCCCCGGCAAGCACCCGCACCCCGATCCCGGCCCGGGCGCAGACGCCGGCGAACTCCGCGCTGCGTTCGCGCAGCGGGAGCCAGAGGAAGTTGGCCTGGGAGCGAGCGACCGGAAAGCCCCGCGCGGCGAGGGCGTCCTCCATCCGGTGCCGCTCGGCGACGACCAGGTCGACCCGCTTCATGACGTCGTCCGTCGCGGCCAGGGAGGCGATGGCCGCCTCCTGCCCGATCCGGCTGACCCCGTAGGGCGCCATCGTGCGCAGTGCCGCCGCGACGGCCTCCGGGGCGACGGCGAAGCCGATCCTCAATCCGGCGAGGCCGAATGCCTTGGAGAAGGTCCGCACCACGGCGACATTGGGGTGCTCGCGGCATACGGTGAGGCCGTCCGCCGCGTCCTTGTCGGACACGAACTCGGCGTAGGCCTCGTCCAGGACGACCAGCACGTCCTCGGGAACGCGGGCGAGGAACTCCGCCAGTGCGTCGCGGCCCACCGCCGTGCCGGTGGGGTTGTTGGGGGTGCAGAGGAATATCAGCCGGGTCCGTGCGGTGACCCGCTCCGCCATGGCGTCGAGGTCGTGGCAGCCGTCGTCGGTCAGCGGAACCGCGACCGGCATCGCGCCGCAGATGGCCTTGGCGATGACGGGATAGGCCTCGAACGACCGCCAGGCGTGCATCACTTCGTCCCCCGGGGCGGCCATCGCCTGGATGAGCGACTGGATCACGCCCACCGACCCCGCGCCCGCGGCGAATCGGGTGGGCGGCAGGTCACACGTGTGCGCCAGTGCCGCTATCAGTCGTGCGCAGCCGATATCCGGGTAGCGGTTGAGCCGCCTGGCGGCCGCGGTCGCCGCGTCCAGGACACCGGGCAGCGGATCGTAGGGGTTCTCGTTCGCCGCGAGCAGATGTGTGAATTCCTCAGCGGGCACGCCTGCCGAGCGGCCGGCCGCGTGCGCGGCGATGGAGTGCAATTCCGGACGCGGCCGTGGTCCTGGCATATCAGAACACACACCTTCCCTGAGATCGGATGGAGCGGAGGACACCTAGGGGCGCTGGCCAGGGGAATGCGTTGGCACAACGGAAACCGGATATCGGCAAGCCGGAGTCGCGGGCGGTCGAGGATTCGGCCCGCACAGGGTGGCACGGCGGGCGGCCGGCGGCGTCCGGTGCCGCCGGCCGTACGTTCTTCACTTCGCTCCGTCCCGGCAGCGGTATCGTCAGACCCCGCTGACAACCTGCCGGTCGGCTTCGCTGCCGGGCAACCCCCTATTCCCCCCTCACACCGCGCCCCGCCGGCCGCACTTTCCGGCCTGCGCCGGAATTCGCGCCTCGGCTCGAGTGATTTCCCGGCAGGGCATTCCCGCGCCGCCGAATCGGCACACCGCGGCCCCGGGCACCATATTCGGGGGTGATAGGGGGTGTTGTGGCCGGGCTCCTCTCGCTTGGGTTGTCCGGTATGACAGCAGGAATGCAGCGCGTCGTCGTCAGGGGTGTGGGCCGCCGGGAGGAATCAGGCGTCGATTCGGTGCCGTCGGCGCTCTGGGCCGCGATCGAGGACGCCCACGTGGTCCCGTCCGCCTGCAGCCGTGTGGTCGTTCTTCTGGCACGGGCGGACGAGGAGGAGCGGCCGGACTGGGGCGACGTCCCCGGTGTGACCGTGCGTGCCCATGGGGACTCCGGTCCGGTCTTCACGGCCGCAGCGACCTGTCTGCGCGAGGATCGCCCCGCGCTGGTCGTCGTCCACGACGGGACCGCAGGCGTGGCGGTGGCGCTGGCTCTGGAGACGGCCGCTGCCGAGCACTACGGCCCGCTCTGCGAAGACGCCGGGGAGCGTGCGGCGCAGTTGTGCGCACTCAGGCCCCGGGACCGCACGAGCGCCCCGGACGCCACGGCTGCCGGCACCGTCCCGTTGCTGCTGTCCGGCCGTACCGAGGCCGGTCTGCGCGCGCACGCCGGCCGTCTGGCGGCCCATCTCCAGGAGCGTGCGGACATCTCCGTGGCCGACGCCGCCTTCACCCAGGCCACGGCCCGCACGCTCTGGCCGCACCGGGCGATGGTCGCCGCGCCCGGCCGGGACGCCGTCGTCGCGGCTCTCCGCGCGGTGGCCGAGGGCCGGCCGGGCGACGCGGCGGTGCGGGCCGGGAGCGGTGGGCCGCAGTCACCGGTGTTCGTCTTCCCCGGCCAGGGCGCCCAGTGGGTGGGGATGGCGCGCGAACTGGCCGCGACCGCCCCGGTCTTCCGCGACAAGCTGGCCGAATGCGCACGGGAGTTGCGTCCGTTCGTGGACTTCGAGCTCGATGACGTGCTCTCCGGGGCCCTCCCACTGGAGCGGGTCGAGGTGATCCAGCCGGCCCTGTTCGCCGTCATGGTCTCGCTCGCGGAGCTGTGGCGGTCGAACGGCGTCACGCCCGCGGCGGTCGTGGGCCACAGCTTCGGCGAGATCGCGGCGGTGACCGCCGCCGGAGCGCTCACCGTGGCGGACGGCGCACGGCTGGTCGCCGCCGTCAGCAGGGCGCTGGCGCGGCTCCAGGGCAACGGGGAGATGGTCGCCGTGGCCCTCCCCGCCGCGCAGGTCACCGCGCTGGTCGCCGAGTGGGGTCTGGACCTGGACATCGCGGTCGTCAACGGCCCCGGCTCGACGGTCGTCGCGGGCACCACCGAGTCCGCGGCCGCCCTGCTGGAGCGGCTGCGCGCCACCGACGTGCGGGCGGCACTGCTGCCCATCGGGATCGCCGGGCACTCGTGGCGCATGGAGCCCGCCCACGAGTACCTCGTACGGGAGGCCGCCGCGGTACGGCCGCGCGCCACCGGGATACCCGTGTACACGTCGACCACGACCGAACCGCTCGACACCGGCAGCCTGGATGCCGAGCACTGGTTCCTCAGCCTCCGCGAGCCCGCCCGGTTCCAGCAGGTCGTCGAGGAACTGCTCGGCCGGGGCCACCGGGTGTTCGTGGAGATGAGCCCGCACCCGGTGCTCACCCTGCCGATCGAGGAGACCGCCGCGCACCTCGGCCACGACGTCGCCGTCCTCGACACGATGCGGCGCGACGACGCCGGCCGCGACCGCTATCTGCGCGCCCTGGCCGAGGCGCACCTGCACGGCGCCGCCCCCGACTGGAGCAGCGTCCTGCCCGGGGCCCGCCGGGTCACGCTCCCTTGCTACCGGCTCGACCTGGACGCGGCGGACGCCGCCGGCGGGGGAGCCGGGCCCGGCTCGGGGCTGCGCGAGCGGCTGCTGGGGTGCACCCCGGCACAACGCGTCGACGAGGCCATCCGCCTGGTGACGGACGCCGTGGCCGCGCAGATCGAGCCGTCGGCGACGGCCATCGACGCGGACGAGGCGTTCCGGTCGCTGGGGGTGGACTCCGCGGGCGCCCTGCGGATCCGCAACCGGATAGTCGAGGTGACCGGGCTGCGGCTGCCCGTGACGACCCTGTTCGACCACCCCACACCGCGCGCGCTGGCGCAGGAACTGGTGCGAGCGGTGCTCGGCGGCGACGCACCGGCGCCGGCCCCGGCCGCGACGGCGCCGGCCGACCCCGACGAGCCGCTCGCCATCGTCGGCATGGCCTGCCGGCTCCCCGGCGGTGTCAGATCCCCGGACGCGTTGTGGCAGCTGGTGCGCGAAGGCCGGGACGCGGTCGCGGCCTTCCCGCCCGACCGCGGCTGGGACCTCACCGCGCTCTACGACGCCGACGCCTCGCGGCCGGGCACCTCGTACCAGCGCGAAGCCGCTCTGCTCGACGGCGTGGCCGAGTTCGACGCCGCCTTCTTCGGCGTCTCCTCCCGTGAGGCACGGGCGATGGACCCGCAGCAGCGGCTGCTGCTCGAGACGTCGTGGGAGGCGCTGGAGCGCGGCGGAATCGACGGTGCGGCCCTGCGGGGCAGCCGGACCGGTGTCTTCACCGGCGTCATGAGCCTGCCCTACGGCCGGCCGCTGCACCAGGCGCGGCCCGACCTGGAGGGCTATGTGATGACGGGTACCGCCTCCAGCGTGGTCTCCGGCCGGCTGTCCTACGTCCTGGGCCTGGAGGGTCCCGCCCTCACCCTCGACACGGCCTGCTCGTCCTCCCTGGTGGCGCTGCACCTGGCGGGTCAGTCGCTGCGCCGCGGCGAGAGCGACCTGGCGCTGGTCGGCGGGGCGACGGTGATGGCGGAGCCCGGACTGTTCATCGAGTTCAGCAGGCTCCGCGCGCTCGCGCCCGACGGCCGTTCCAAGCCGTTCTCCGCCGATGCCGACGGCTTCGGCATGGCGGAGGGCGTGGCCGTGCTGGTGGTGGAGCGGCTGTCCGACGCACGGCGACTGGGCCATGACGTGCTGGCGGTGGTCAGGGGGAGCGCCGTCAACCAGGACGGTGCCTCCAACGGCCTCACCGCGCCCAGCGGCCCCGCCCAGCAGCGGGTGATCCGGGCCGCGCTGGACAGTGCCGGGCTCCGCGCCGCCGACATCGACGTGGTGGAGGCGCACGGCACCGGAACGCGGCTCGGCGACCCCATCGAGGCCCAGGCGCTGATCGCGGCGTACGGGAGCGGCCGTCCCGCCGGGCGGCCCCTGTACATCGGCTCCCTGAAGTCGAACCTCGGGCACACGCAGGCGGCGGCCGGGGTGGCCGGGGTGGTGAAGATGGTGCAGGCGCTGCGGCACGGTGTGATGCCGCGCAGCCTGTACGCGGACCATCCGGCGACGGACGTGGAGTGGTCGTCGGGGATGGTCGAGCCGCTGGCCGAGGAGCGCGCGTGGGAACGTGCCGACGGCCGCCCCCGCCGGGCCGGTGTGTCCGCCTTCGGGATCAGCGGGACGAACGCGCACATCATCCTGGAGGAGTGCGCCCCTGAGACTCCCGGGACCTCCGAAGGGGCGGGGCCCGCCGCCGGCTGGGCCGAGGTGGCGGTGCCGCTGGTGCTCTCCGGCAAGACCCCGGACGCCGTACGCGGGCAGGCGCGGGCGCTGCGCGAGCACCTCGCGTCGCACCCGGATCTGCCGCTGGCGCACGTCGCCCGGGAACTGGCCACGCGCCGCACGGCGTTCGAGCACCGTGCCGCGGTCACGGGCGACCGGGAGGAGGTCCTGGCCGCTCTCGCCGACGTCTCCCCGGTGCCCGCCGGATCCGGCCGGGTGGCGGCCGTGTTCTCCGGCCAGGGCTCCCAGCGCACCGGGATGGGCCGTCAGCTGGCGCAGGAGTTCCCGGTGTTCGAGGAGGCACTGGCGGAGGTGTGCGGCCACCTCGATCCGCTACTCGGACGCGGACTGCGGGAGGTGATGTGGTCCGACGATCCGGAACTGCTGGGCAGGACGGAGTTCGCCCAGCCCGCGCTGTTCGCGTTCGAGGTGGCACTGGCCCGGCTGTGGCGGTCCTGGGGCGTGTCGTTCACGGCGGTCGTGGGCCACTCGGTGGGGGAGATCGCCGCCGCCGCCGTCGCCGGGGTGCTGACGGTGGCGGACGCGGCGCGGCTGGTGGTGGCCCGGGGCCGGCTGATGCAGTCCCTGCCCGGCGGGGGCACCATGCTCGCCGTCGCCGCGGGCGAGGAGGAGGTGGCGGCCACACTGGGCGATCCCGCGCTCGTCGCCATCGCCGCGGTCAACGGGCCCGCCGCGGTCGTCGTCTCCGGCGCCCGCGAGGAGGTGGCACGCGTGGGCAGGACCTGGCGTGCACGCGGCCGGCGGGTCGCCGGGCTCCGGGTGGACCATGCCTTCCACTCACCGCTCATGGAGCCGATCCTCGACGAGTTCCGCTCGGTCGTGGAGGAACTGCGCTTCCGGCCGCCGACGGTCCCGCTCACGGCCACCGCCGACACCGCCCACCCCGTCGGCACCGCCGCCTACTGGGTCGAGCACGTGCGCCGCGCCGTACGGTTCGGCGACGCCGTGGGGCAGCTCGCCGACGCCGACGTCCTGATCGAGGTCGGCCCGGACGCCGCCCTGGCCCCGCTGGTCGAGACCGGTCACCCCGTCCTGGCCAGTGCCCGGCGCGACCGGTGCGAGACGCGCACCGTCCTCACCGCGCTGGGCCTGGCCCACGCCCATGGCGCCCACGTGGACTGGGCCGCGCTCCTGCCGCCCGCCCCCCGCGCCGACCTGCCCACGTACGCCTTCCAGCGGCAGCGCTACTGGGACTCCGCGTCCGACGCCGCCGCCGGTGCCGCGGGAGCGGATCCGCAGCCGCACCCGATGCTCACCTCGCGGACGGATCTGCCGGGTGACGGCGGCCTGCTGCTGTCCGGCAGGCCGGCGCCCGGCAGCGATCCGTGGCTGTCGCACCACGTCGTCATGGGCACGGTGCTGCTGCCCGGCACGGGCTTCGTCGAGCTCGCGCTCGAAGCGGCCCGCGCGGCCGGCGCCGGGTCGGTCGACGAACTCGTCCTGCGCGCACCGATGGTGTTCGCCGACGGCAAGCCCCGCGACCTCCAGGTGTGGGTGGGGCCGGGCCGAAACACCGAGCGCGAACTGCAGATCCGCACCAGGGAGGCCGGCGGCGACTGGACGCTGCACGCCACCGGCCTCCTCGCGGCGCGGACCGCCGGCACCGCGGGCTTCGGCGAAGGCGACTGGACCGGCGGGGTCTGGCCTCCGGCGGGTGCGCGGCAGCTCGTCGGCCGCTCGTTCTACGAGGAACTCGCGGCCCGCGGCTACGAGTACGGCCCGGCCTTCCGGGGCACCAAGGCCCTCTGGCAGCGCGACGGCGACCTCTTCGCGGAGGTCATGCTCCCCGAGCGGCAGCCGCGCGGGTTCGGTATCCACCCCGCGCTGCTGGACGCCGCCCTGCATGCCCTGCCGATCACCGGCAGCCTCTACGAGGCCGGCGAGGTCCGGCTGCCGTTCTCCTTCAGCAGTGTGTCGCTGTTCTCCTCGGACGCCCGGCGGCTGCGGGTGCGGATCCGGGCGGACGCCGACTCCGCCGCCGTCTGGATCGCGGACGACACCGGGTCCCCGGTCCTCGCGATGGAGGGCCTCGTCCTGCGCTCCATCGAGCGCGCACAGCTGGAAGCGGCGGGGGCGACCGGACGCACCGGGTGGTTCTCCGAGACGTGGCGGCGGCGGGCGCCGGCCGCCACGGCCGACCGGGTGCCCGGGAACTGGCTCCTGCTCGGCGAGGTGCCCCCGGCGCTCCGCTCCCTCTTCGACGACCCGCTCACCGCCGCTTCCTGGGACCGCTCCACCGCGCCGGACGGGGTGCTGGTCGGCGCCGGAGCCGCGGAGGACCTGCTCGCCGCCCTGCACGAGGTCGCCGGGCACCCGACCGGACCGGTGTGGTGCGTCACCAGCGGCGCCGTCGGGGTGGGGACGCCCGACGACCCCGCCGCCAAGGTGCGGGCGGCGGGTGCCTGGGGGCTCGGGCGGGTCGCCGGACTGGAACTGCCCGACCGCTGGGGCGGACTGGTGGATCTGCCCGAGCCGATCGACGACGCCGCCCGGGAGGTCCTCGCCGGTATCCTCACCGGCGGCGCCACCTCCCCCGGCGCCGACGGCCAGGGCACCGACGGCCAGGGCGCCGAGGACCAGCTCGCCGTGCGCGAGGGGCGGCTGTGGGCGCGCAGGCTCGTGACCGCGCCCGCGCCCGCGCCGGGGACCGGTGCCTGGACGCCCAAGGGCACCGTGCTGATCACCGGCGGGACGGGCGGCCTCGGCGGGCACGTCGCCCGCCGGATCGCCGGGCAGGGCAGCGCCGACCGTATCCTCCTCCTCTCCCGCCAGGGTCCGTCGGCCCCCGGCGCCGCCGAACTGCTGGCGGAGCTCTCCGCGTTCGGTGCCGAGGCGGAGGCCGTCGCCGTCGATGTGACGGACCGTGCCGCGATGAGCGGCCTGATCGGCGCCCTGGCAGCGGAGGGAGCCCCGGTACGCACCGTGGTCCATGCCGCGGGCGTGGTCCGCGCGTTGCGGATCGCCAAGACCGGGGCCGAGGAGCTGGCGGCCCAGATGGCGGCCAAGGTCGAAGGTGCCCTGCTGCTCGACGAACTGCTGCCGGAACTCGACGACTTCGTCCTGTTCTCCTCCATCTCCGGCATCTGGGGCGCCGCGGACCAGGCCGGGTACGCCGCCGGCAACGCCTGCCTCGACGCGCTCGCCCGGCGCCGGCGCGAGCAGGGCAAGCGCGCGGTCTCCCTCGCCTGGGGGCCCTGGGCGGGCGGCGGCATGCTGACCGAGCGCGACGAGCGGGAGCTGCGCAAGCGCGGGCTGACCCCGCTGCCGGTGCCCGCCGCCCTCCAGGCCATGGAGCAGGGCATCATGTCCGACCGCACGGGGGACCCGGTGGTGGCCGACATCGCCTGGTCGCGCTTCCTGCCCGCGTTCACCGCGTCCCGGCCCAGTCCGCTGCTCGGCTCGTTCCAGGAGGCGGCCGCCCCCGAGCACACCTCACCGCCGGACGGCCCGCGCACCGAGGGCGTGGCGCAGCGGCTCGCCGCACTGCCGGTGCCCGAGCGGCTCCCCGCCCTCACCGAGGTGGTGCAGACCCATGTGGCGGCGCTCATCGGCGAGTCGGGACCCGAGCGGGTCCGTCCCCACCGTGCGCTCAAGGAGATCGGGTTCGACTCCCTGATGTCCGTGGAACTGCGCAACAGGTTCGCCGATCTCATCGGCGTCAGGCTCCCCGCCACGCTGGTCTTCGACCATCCGACGCCGAACGCGCTGGCGCAGCACCTTCTGGGGCACCTGGACCTCGGCGCTGCCGGCGCCGCGCCGGTCGAGAAGCCGCTGCTGGAGGTGGTCGAGGACCTCCGGGACCGGGTGCTTTCGCCGCTCACCGACGCCGCCACCCGCCGGGCCCTGACCGGCCGTCTCGCCGAGTTGCTGGACCGGCTGGCCGCGCTCGACGCCAGGCCGGTCGCCGAGGCGGACGGGCTCGCCTCGGCCAGCGCCGCCGAACTGATGCAGTTCATCGACACCGAGTTGGGGGACATCTGACGCCGGCCCCACCGGCCCCGGGCGGGGCCGCCGCCGGCCCTCCGCCTCTCAGACGCCTCACGCTCCTCACGCCCCTCACACCTGTTCCCGTCGCGCCCTGTTCCGGGCGGACGGCCGCGAAGCCGATAGGTGCCAGACATGACAACTGACGACAGCCAGCTCGTCGCCTACCTGCGCAAGGTCACCACCGATCTGCAGAAGACCCGGCTGCGGCTGCGGGACGCCGAGACGAAGCACCACGAGCCGATCGCGATCGTGGGCATCGGCTGCCGCTACCCGGACGGGGTGCACGGCGCCGACGACCTGTGGCGGCTCGTCGCCGAGGGGCGCGACGCCATCAGCGGCTTCCCGCGGGACCGCGGCTGGGACGTGACCGGCCTCTACGACCCCGACCCGGACGCCGCAGGGAAGTCGTACACCCGCGAAGGCGGCTTCCTCACCGGCATCGACCTCTTCGACGCCGACTTCTTCGGACTCAGCCCCCGGGAGGCGCTGTCCATGGACCCGCAGCAGCGGCTGCTGCTGGAGACGTCCTGGGAGGCGCTGGAGAGCGCGGGTATCCGTCCCGCCGCCCTGCGCGGCAGTCGCACGGGGGTGTTCACCGGTGTCATGCACCACGACTACGGCGGCCGGTTCACCACGGCCCCGGACGGGTTCGAGGGCTACGTCCACATGGGCAGCGCCGGCAGCATGGCCGTCGGCAGGGTCGCCTACCACTTCGGCCTGGAGGGTCCCGCCGTCACCGTCGACACGGCGTGCTCCTCCTCGCTCGTTTCCCTGCACCTGGCATGCCAGTCGCTCCGTGCGGGCGAGTGCGATCTGGCGCTGGCCGGCGGTGTCGCGATCATGGCCGGCCCCACCTTCTTCGTCGAGTACAGCCGCCAGCGGGTGCTGTCCACCGACGGCCGCTGCCACTCCTTCGCCGACGACGGGGACGGCACCGGCTGGTCCGAGGGGGTGGGCGTGCTGGCCGTGGAGCGGCTGTCGGACGCGCGGCGGCTCGGGCACGAGGTCCTGGCGGTGGTGCGGGGCAGCGCGGTCAACCAGGACGGTGCCTCCAACGGGATGACGGCGCCGAGCGGCCCCGCCCAGGAGCGCGTCATCGACGCGGCGCTGCGCAATGCGCGGCTGAGCGCGGACGAGGTCGACGTGGTGGAGGCGCACGGGACGGGAACGCGGCTGGGCGATCCCATCGAGGCCCAGGCCCTGATGGCGACGTACGGCCGGGGGCGTTCGGCACAGCGGCCGCTGTGGCTCGGTTCGCTGAAGTCCAACATCGGGCACACCCAGGCGGCCGCGGGCGTCGGTGGCGTGATCAAGATGGTGCAGGCGCTGCGGCACGGCGTACTGCCGCGGAGCCTGTACGCGGAGCGTCCGTCGACGGAGGTCGACTGGTCCGCGGGGACGGTCGCGCTGCTGGCGCGGGAGCGGACGTGGGAACGCGCCGGGGACCGGCCGCGTCGGGCCGGTGTGTCCTCCTTCGGGATGAGCGGCACCAACGCCCATGTGATCGTCGAGGAGTTCGTCCCCGAGCCCGCCGGGGAGAGCGCGCAGGAGCCGCCGGCCCCGTGGACGCGGACCTCGGTGCCGCTGGTGCTGTCGGGCAGGACGCCGGCGGCGGTACGCGCCCAGGCGGCGGCGCTGCGGGAGCACCTCGCGGCCCGGCCGGAGGCGTCCCTGCTGCGGGCGGCGCGGGAGGCGGCGGTGCACCGGACGGCGTTCGAGCACCGGGCGGCGGTCACGGGCGACCGCGACGCCGTGCTGGCCGGGCTCGGCGAGGTCACTCCCGTGGCCGCGGGCGGCGGCCGGGTGGCGGCCGTCTTCTCCGGCCAGGGCGCCCAGCACGTCGGGATGGGCCGTCAGCTGGCCGAGGAATTCCCGGTGTTCGCCGACGTGCTGGACGAGGTGTGCACGGTGGCCGATCCCCTGCTGGGGCGGTCGCTGCGGGAGGTGATGTGGTCGGGGCCCGCCGAGCAGCTGGAGCGGACCGCGTGCGCGCAGCCCGCGCTGTTCGCGTTCGAGACGGCGCTGGCGCGCCTGTGGCAGTCCTGGGGCGTGGAGTTCACGGCGGTCGCGGGGCACTCCGTGGGGGAGATCGCCGCCGCCGTGGTGTCCGGGGCGCTGTCCCTGGACGACGGAGCCCGGCTGGCCGTGGCGCGCGGCCGGCTGATGCAGGGGTTGCCGGAGGGCGGGGCGATGCTGGCGATCGCCGCCGGCGAGGAGGAGGTCGCCGCGACGCTGGGGGATCCGGCGCTCGTGGGCATCGCCGCGGTCAACGGCCCCGAGGCGGTGGTGGTCTCCGGTGCCCGCGCGGAGATCGAGCGGGTCGCGGGAACGTGGCGCGAGCGTGGCCGGCGCACGAGCCGGCTGCGGGTCAGCCACGCGTTCCACTCGCCGCTCATGGAGCCGGTGCTCGACGAGCTGCGCGCGGTGGCGGAGGAGCTGGACCGCAGGGAGCCGACGCTGCCGGTGAGCGCGTCGGCCGAGACCGCGCATCCGTTCGCCACCGCCGCCTACTGGGTCGACCACGCACGCCGGGCGGTGCGGTTCCACGACGCGGTCGCGGGGCTCGCGGAGGCGGACGTCGTCGTCGAGATCGGCCCCGACGCGGTCCTGGCACCGCTGATCGACACCGGTCGTCCGGTTCTGCCGAGTTGCCGCCGGGCCCAGAGCGAGACGCTCACCCTGCTGGCCGCGCTCGGCGAGGCCCATGCGCACGGCGCCGAGGTCGACTGGAAGGCCCTCTTCCCGGCCGCTCCCCGGGCCGGCCTGCCCCCCTACCCCTTCCAGCACCGGCGCTACTGGCTCGCGCCCCCCGCCCGGACGGGTGACGGCGCCGACGCGCTGGACCACCCCCTGCTGTCCGGCATCGTGGAGCTGCCGGACCGGGGCGGCGTGGTGCTCACCGGCAGGATCGCACCCGACCGGGACCCCTGGCTCGCCGACCACGCGGTCTCCGGTGCCGTGCTCCTCCCCGGTACCGGCTTCCTCGAACTCGCCCTGCGGGCCGCCCGGCAGGTGGGCTGGCGCCAGGTCGCCGACCTCGTGGTGCAGACGCCGCTCGAACTGCCCGCCGCGGGCACCGACATCCAGGTCTGGGTCGGGCCGCACGGCGAGCCGGAGCGCGCGCTCGTCATCCGGGGCCGCAGCGGCGACGGCGACTGGGTGGAGTACGCCACCGGACGGCTCGCGGCAGAGCCCCCCGAGCCGGCCGACTCCGCGTGGGCCACAGGGCAGTGGCCACCGCAGGGCGCCGAGGAGACGCCGGTCGAGGAGCTCTACGGCACCCTCGCCGCACGTGGCTACGGCTACGGCCCGGTCTTCCGCGGCCTGCGGGCGCTGTGGCGCTCCGGCGACGAGCTGTACGCCGAGGTCGCCCTCCCCGAGCGGGCCCACGACGGCCGCTACGACTGCCACCCCGCGCTGCTGGACGCCGCCCTGCACCCGCTGGCGACCGCCGACGAATCCGGCGGGCAGGTCCGGCTGCCGTTCTCCTTCGGCCGGGCCGCCGTGCACTCCCCCGGCGCCCGCGATGTGCGCGTACGGCTGCGGACCGGCACCGCGCCCCTCGGCCTGGACGCGGCCACCAGCACCGGGGACCCCGTCCTCACCGTCGGGGAACTGACGCTGCGGGCTGCCGGCACCCTGCCGACGGCAGCGGCGGACCGGCACCTGGACCGCCTCGGCTACGAGGTCGCCTGGCAGCTGCTGCCCGACCCGCCGCGTGCCGGCCGGCTCCCCGGCACCTGGATCGTCCTCGCGCCACCGGCGAAGGACGTCTCCTGGACCCGCGACCTGGCCGCGCACACGCTCGCCGTCGACGTCGACGCCGCCTCTCACCGCCCCGCTCTCGCGGCACGGCTGGCCGACGCCGCCCGCACCGCCGCCGGCCCGGACGGTGTGCTGCTGTTCGCCGCCCACCCGGACATCCTCGTCACCGCGCTGCAGGCGCTCACCGACGCCGGTGTGGACGCCCCGGTGTGGTGCCTGACCCAGGAGTCCGACGACGACCTCGACACGGCAGCCGTGTGGGGAGCGGGCCGGGCCGCGGCCCTGGAACTCCCCGACCGCTGGGGCGGCCTGGTCGATCTGCCGCCGGACGGCGTACGGCCCCCGCTCGACCGCCTGGCCGGGCTGCTCTCCGCGGCCCGGGGCGAGGACCAGATCCGCCTCAGGGCCGATGGGGTGTCCGTCCGCCGCCTGGTCAAGCCGGACCTCCCGACGCGCCCACCCGCCGGCTGGACGCCGTCCGGCACCGTGGTGATCACCGGTGGCACGGGGGCGCTGGGCGGTCATGTCGCGCGCTGGGTCGCCGGGCTGGGCGGCTGCTCCCTGCTGCTCGTCTCCCGCCGGGGTCCCGAGGCGCCCGGCGCGCGGGAACTCCTGGCCGAGCTGGCCGCCACCGGCACGCCGGTACGGATCGTCGCCGCCGACGTCGCCGACCGGTCCGCCGTGGCCGGCCTGGTGGGTGAGGCGGCGGAGTCGGGCGCTCCCGTCCGCGCGGTGTTCCACACCGCGGGCGTCGCCGACGAGACACCGCTGCTGGAGACCACCCCCGAACGGTTCCACGCCGTCCTTCAGGGCAAGGCGGGCGGTGCCCGGGTCCTCGACGAGGTGCTCGGCGAAACCGACGTGGACGCCTTCGTCGTCTTCTCCTCCGTCTCCGGCGTCTGGGGGGGTTCGGGGCAGAGCGCGTACGGGGCGGGCAACGCCGTGCTGGACGCGCTGGCCGCCCGGCGCCGGGCACGCGGTCTGGCCGGTACCGCACTCGCCTGGGGTCCCTGGTCGGGCGGCGGCATGGTCGACGCCGCCCTGGAGCGACGGCTGCGACGCCAGGGCCTGGCCCCGCTCCCGGTCGACGAGGCCGTGGCGGCGCTGTCGAGGGCGGTGTCCCTCGGCGGGAGCCGGGTGCTGGCCGACGTGGCGTGGCCGCGTTTCCTGCCGCTGTTCACCGCCGCCCGGCCCGCACCGCTCTTCGCGGCGCTGCCTCCAGCGCCGCGCCACGCGACGGCGTCCACCGGAGCGGACGCATCCGGGCCGGCGGCCGGGAAACTGGCCGCCCTCCCGGCCGCGGACCGCGGCCGGGCGCTGTCCGACCTCGTACGGGCCGAGATCGCCTCGGCGGTCGGGCACCGCGACATGAGCGCGGTCGACGCGGAGCGCCCGCTCGGCGAGTTCGGTTTCGACTCCCTCATGTCCGTGAGACTGCGCGACCGTCTCTCGTCGGCGACCGGTGTCCGGCTGCCGGCGACCCTGGTCTTCGACCATCCGACGGCCGGCGCGCTCGCCCGGCACCTGGACAGCGCGCTGGCCACCGGGCCCGCGCCACTCCCGCGGCAGCCCGCCGCTCCCGGGGCGGCCGCCGCCGACGAGCCCGTCGCCATCATCGGGATGGCCTGCCGCTACCCCGGCGGCGTGGCGTCCCCCGAGGATCTGTGGCAGCTCCTCGTGCAGGGCCGGGACGCCATCACCGGCTTCCCCACCGACCGGGGGTGGGACCTGGCGGGCCTGCGCCACCCGGACCGCTCCCGGGCCGGTACCAGCAGCACCGGCGAGGGCGGATTCCTCGACGACCCCGCCGGATTCGACGCGGACTTCTTCGGCATCTCCCCCCGTGAGGCGCTGGCCATGGACCCGCAGCAGCGCCTGCTGCTGGAGGCCTCCTGGGCGGCCGTGGAGCACGCGGGGATCGCACCGGGCACCCTGCGCGGCAGCCGTACCGGTGTGTTCGTCGGCACCATGTACAACGACTACCTGTCGCGTCTGAGCAGCACGCCGGCGAACCTTGAGGGGATCATCGGCATCGCCAACAGCAACAGTGTGATGTCGGGGCGCATCTCCTACCTTCTCGGGCTGCAGGGCCCTGCGGTCACGCTCGACACCGCCTGCTCGTCGTCGCTGGTCGCCCTGCACCTCGCCTGCCAGGCACTGCGCCGGGGCGAGTGCGATCTCGCGCTGGCGGGCGGAGCCACCGTGATGGCGTCGCCGCACATCTTCGTCGAGTTCAGCCGCCAGGGCGGGCTGGCCTCGGACGGCCGGTGCAGGTCGTTCTCCGCCGATGCGGACGGCACCGGCTGGTCGGAGGGCGTCGGCCTGCTCGCCGTGGAACGGCTGTCCGACGCGCGCCGGCGGGGACACGAGGTCCTCGCCGTGGTCCACGGCTCCGCCGTGAACCAGGACGGTGCGTCCAACGGCCTCACCGCCCCGAGCGGTCCCGCCCAGCAGCGTGTGGTGGAGGCCGCGCTCGCGCAGGCGGGCATCGCGGCCGCCGAGGTCGACGCCGTCGAGGCGCACGGTACCGGCACCCGGCTGGGCGACCCGATCGAGGCAGGGGCCCTGCTCGCGACCTACGGCCGGCAGCGCGCGGCGGAGCGGCCGCTGTACCTCGGGTCGCTGAAGTCGAACATCGGCCACGCGCAGGCGGCGGCCGGGGTCGGCGGTGTGATCAAGATGGTGCAGGCGCTGCGGCACGAACTGCTGCCCCGCACACTGCACGCCGACACGCCGACACCCGAGGTGGACTGGTCCTCGGGGGCCGTGCGGCTCCTGACCGAGGAACACCCCTGGCCCCGGGGCGCGCGGCCGCGCCGGGCCGCCGTGTCGTCGTTCGGTATCAGCGGCACGAACGCGCACATCGTGCTGGCGGAGGGCGATCCCCTGGACGGCGGACCCGCCGGGGGCACTCCTGTGGACGGCGGTTCCGCCGGGGGCGGCGCTGAGACGGACCCGCAGGACCGCCCCGCGGCCCGGACCCCGCTGCCCTATGTGCTCACCGCCCGGGGCGCGTCCGGCCTCCCGGCCCAGGCCCGCGCCCTCCATTCCCATCTGCGCGACCACCCGGGGCTCGAACCCGCCGATGTGGCACGGTCGCTGGTCACCACCCGGTCCCTCCACGACCATCGGGCGGTCCTGGTGGCCGAGGACCGGCAGGAACTGCTCGGCACCCTCGCCGCACTCGCGGATCCGGCCGCGTCGACGACGCCCCGGGCGGTGTCCACCGGCACGGCCGGACGCGGGCGGGTGGCGGGCCTCTTCTCCGGTCAAGGTGCGCAGCGGCCGGGCATGGGGCGTGAACTTGCGGGTCGTTTCCCGGTGTTCGCCGCGGTGCTGGACGAGGTGTGCGCGGTGGCCGATCCGCTGCTGGGGCGCTCGCTGCGGGAGGTGATGTGGTCTCAGCCCGCGGAGGTGCTGGAGCGCACGGAGTTCGCGCAGCCCGCGCTGTTCGCGTTCGAGACGGCGATGGCCCGGCTGTGGCAGTCCTGGGGCGTGGAGTTCTCCGTGCTGGCGGGGCACTCGGTCGGCGAGATCGCCGCGGCGTGCGTGGCCGGGGTCCTGTCGCTGCCGGACGCGGCGCGGATGGCGGTGGCGCGGGGCCGGCTGATGCAGGCACTGCCAGAGGGCGGCGCCATGGTCGCGATCGCCGCGAGCGAGGACGAGGTCGCCGCGGGCCTCGCGGACGCGCCCGGGGCCGTGATCGCCGCGGTCAACGGCCCGGAGGCGGTCGTGGTCTCCGGTGCCGAGGAAGCCGTCCTGCGGATCGCGGACCACTGGCGTGAACAGGGCCGCCGCACCACCCGGCTGCGGGTCGGCCACGCCTTCCACTCACCGCTCATGGACCCGGTGCTCGACGGCTTCGCGACCGTCCTCGGCGAACTGGCCTTCCACGAGCCGGCCCTCCCCGTCAGCCCGTCGGCCGACAGCGCACACCCCTTCGCGTCCGCCGCCTACTGGCTCGACCACGCCCGCCACGCCGTCCGCTTCGCCGACGCCCTCGGCGCCCTGGACGGCGCCGACGTGCTCGTCGAACTCGGACCGGACGCCGCGCTGGTACCCCTGGCCGGGACGGACCGGCCGGCCCTGCCCTCCGGGCGACGCGAGCACCCCGAGGTACGGACCGCGGTCACGGCGCTCGGCGCCGCGCACGCCCACGGCGTATCCGTCGACTGGACGGCGGTGCTCGGGGCGGGCGGGCAGGTCCGGCTCCCCACGTACGCCTTCCGGCACGAGCGCTACTGGCTGGACCAGGAGGCCGCGGCGGACCCGGGCACCGGCGCCGGGGACGACCCGGCGAAGGCACGCTTCTGGCAGGTGGTCGAGGACCAGGACCTCGACGGCCTGACCCGCACCCTCGGCCTCGACGCGGAGACGCCCCTGCGCGCCGCGCTGCCCGTGCTCCACCGCTGGCACCACACCAGCACCGTGCTCGCCCGGGCCGCGGGCTGGCGCTACCGCGTCGGCTGGGACCGGATCCCCGCCGAAGCCCCCGCCGCCGCACTCGACGGCACCTGGTGGATCGTCGTCCCGCGGGACGCCGCCGGCGGCACGACGGCCGGCGCCGTACGGCAGGCGCTCGCCGCCGCGGGGGCGAACCCCCTCGTCGTCGGCGTCGATCCGCACGGCACGGACCGCGCGGCACTGGCGAAGGACCTCAAGGAGCGTGCAGCGGCCGACGGCGCGGTGGCGGGGACGGTGTCCCTGCTGGCGGAGTCCGGCGGCGAGGACACCGGGCACCGCGGCGTCGCGGCCGGGGCCCTGGCCACCCTGGTCCTGCTGCAGGCCCTGCACGACGCGGGCCTCCCGACCCGTTTGTGGACGCTGACGCGCGGCGCGGTACGCACCGCGCCGGCGGACGCGGCGCCGGACCCCTGGCAGGCCCAGGTCTGGGGCCTGGGTCGCGTCGCCGCCCTCGAACACCCGGCGCTGTGGGGCGGTCTGGTCGACCTCCCCGCAGAAGGGGAACCGGCCGGCCTGGCCGCCGTCCTCTCCGGGACCGCCGGGGAGGACCAGGTGGCGCTGCGCGGGGACGGCGCACGCGCGCGCCGCCTCACCCCCGCCGGCACGCACGACGCCCCGGGGAGCGGCGCCCACGCCCCGGGTGCGCACCGGTGGGCGGAGGGGGCGGTACTGATCACCGGCGGTACCGGAGCGCTCGGCGCGCACACCGCCCGCACGCTCGCCTCGCACGGGGCGTCCCGGCTGGTCCTCGCCAGCCGTCGCGGCCCCGCCGCTCCCGGCGCCGAGCTGCTGCGCGCCGAACTGGAGGCACTCGGCGCGACGGTCGACCTCGCTGCCTGCGACGTGACCGACCGCGAGGCCGTCGGCAGGCTCGCCGGGAGTCTCGCCGCCGCGGGCGCCCCCGTCTGCGCGGTGGTGCACGCGGCGGGTGTGGCCGCCGAGCAGCCGCTGACGGAACTCGCCGGGGGCGACTTCTCGGCGGTGTCCGACGCGAAGGTCACCGCCGCCGAGATCCTCGACGAGGTGCTGGGGGACGACCTGGCGGCGTTCGTCGTCTACTCCTCCATCGCCGGCACCTGGGGCAGCGCCGGCAACGGCCCGTACGCCGCGGCCAACGCCCACCTGGACGCACTGGTCGAGCGGCGCCGCGCCCGAGGCGCCGCCGGCACGGCCATCGCCTGGGGCCCCTGGAGCGGAGGCGGCATGGCGGACGAACACTTCCGGGAGGAGATGCTGCGCCGCGGTGTCGGCGCCCTCCCGCCCCAGGGCGCCACCACCGCCCTCGCCCAGGCGCTGGAGCACGACGACACCACCGTCACGATCGCCGACGTCGACTGGGACCGCTTCGCGCGCGTCTTCGCCAGCACCCGCCCCAGCCCTCTGCTGCGGCACCTGGCGGAGCCCGTCACCGCTGCCGACGAGGCCCCGGCCCGCACGGAACTCGGCGGGCGCCTCGCGGCGATGGACGCGGAGACGCGGCGCGGCGCGGTGCTCGACCTGGTGCGCGCGGAGGTCGCGGGGGTGCTGGGGCATGCCACGTCGCAGGCCGTCGCCGGTGACCGCGCCTTCACCGACATGGGGTTCGACTCCCTCACGGCCGTCGAACTGCGCACCCGGCTCGGCGCGGTCACCGGCCTGGCGCTGCCGGCCACCGTCGTCTTCGACCACCCGAGTCCCGCCGAGTTGACCGACTTCCTCTGCGCCCGGTTCGAACCCGACCGGGACGCCCTCACCCAGGAGGTCCTGGAGAAACTCGACTGGCTGGAGAACACCCTGCCGGACGCCGCGCACAGCCAGGGCGCCCGCGCACGGTTCGGATCCCGGCTCGACGCCCTGCTCGCGCGACTCGACCGTACGGCGGCCCCGCCGGGGAGCCTGCTGTCGGACCCGGCCGCGGACGCCATCGAATCGGCGACCGCGGAGGAACTGCTCGCATTCGTCGACGAGCACGTCGACTAGCGGTTCCGCATGGGGCGGGACAACCCCGGGATTTCCAGGGGCCGTCAAGGGATGGAGCGGCGAACCGACACGGGAGAACGTCCATCAAGAGGATGTGCGAAAAGGCTAGGAGTGAACAGATCCCATGCATCTTCTCGTCAGGGGAGTTCAGCACCGGATTTCCGGCGAAATCCTCGTACCGAACTCCAAATACCATGCCCACCGTGCGCTGATCCTCGCCTCCCTCGCGGACGGGGAGAGCCGTATCCGGGGCCTGTCCGACGCCCGGCACGTCGAGTACACCGTGCGGCTGCTGCGCGGCCTCGGCGTAGGCATCGTCCGCGAGGGCGACACCTTCGCGGTGCGGGGGCTCGGCGGCCGCTACCGGCCGGTCCGGGACACCGTCTCGGCCGGTAGCTCGGGCACCACCCTCTATTTCATGACCGGGCTCGCCGCACTGTCGGACCGGGCGGTCACGATCACCGGGCAGAAGTACTTCCGCAACCGCCCCGTGGGACCGCTGCTGCGTGCGCTGCAGGAGATGGGCGTGCGGCTGGAGTCGGCGAACGACCGCCCGCCCCTGCACATCCTCGGCCATCGGCCGACGGGCGGTGAGGTCACCGTTCCCGGCACCTTGTCCCAGTGGATATCCGGGCTGCTGCTGCTCGCGCCGTTCGCCACCGGCCCCACCACCGTCACTGTGACGGGCGCCCTCAACGAGCGCACCTATCTGGAGCTGACCGTCGCGATGATGCGGCAGTTCGGCCTGCAGGTGACCGTGTCCCCCGACTGGCGGCGCTTCGACGTCGCGCCGCACCAGAGCGCGCGACCCACCGAGCTGACGCTGCCCCCCGACATCGGTTCCGCGGCCTTCGGCATCGCGACCGCCGCGCTCCACCCCTGCGATGTGCTGCTGCGCGGTATGCCGAGCCTGACCGGCGGCCCCGCCGACCACCCCGAATTCCACTTCCTCGACATCGCCCGCGCGATGGGCGTCCCCATGGAACGGGACCCGGTGGCCGGCGGAGTCCGGATCCGGCAGGACGCCCCGCTGCTGAAGGCCGTCGACGTCGACTGCCGCGACGTGCCGGACATGCTTCCCGTCCTGACCGCCCTCGCCGCCTTCGCGCACGGCGAGTCGGTGTTCCGCAACGTCGCGCACACACGGCTGAAGGAATCCGACCGGGCCCGGGTGATGCTCCAGCTCAACTCCATGGGAGCGGAGCTGGAGTTGTCCGGCGACACCCTGCGGGTGACCGGGGTGGACTCGCTGGCCGGCGCACGGCTGTCCTCGTACAACGACCACCGGGTGCTGATGTCGCTGGCCGTCGCCGCCTCCCGCGCCCGGGGCCGCTCCACGCTGTCGTACCCGCACGCCTACCGCATCTCGTATCCGGGCTTCCTCGACATGATGAACACCGTCGGCGTACCGGCCTCCGTGGAGAAGGGCCCGGCACGCTCCGCCGGGAGGCGCGCCCGCGGACCCGTCCGGGAACCGTTGCGGTCCGTCGCGGATCCGGACCGCGCCTGCGAGGTCACCCTGCCGGAGTGGCTGGCCCGGCACGCCGCATCCCGCCCCGATGACACCGCCCTCGTGGACGTACGCCCGGACGGCGACCGCACCGTCACCTGGAGCGACCTGGCCGGCCGGGTGGACAAGGCCGCCGCGCTGCTGCTCGCGCTCGGGGTGCGGCCGGGCGAGAATGTGGCGTACCAGCTGCCCAACCGCCTGGAGTTCGTGGTGCTGTCGCTGGCGGCGCTGCGGATCGGTGCCGTCTGCTGCCCGGTCATCCCGTTCTTCCGGGCCCGCGAACTCGGCTTCGTGCTGCGCCGCTCGCTGGCCCGCGTCCTGGTCGTCATGGACGAGTACCGGTCCCGGCGCCCCGCGCAGGAGGCACTCGCCCTCGCCGCCACCGGCGGCCCGGACACGGCGCACCTGGAGCATGTCGTGGTACTGGCCCGGCCGGACGGCGGCAGCCGGCCGCCGCAGCCGCCACCGGGCGGCGTCCGCCTGCACGACTGGGAGACCGCCCTGAAGACCACGGCGGTCGACCGGGCGGCCCTCGACGCGGTCCGCCCGAAGGCCGCGGCGACAGCGCAGCTGCTGTTCACCTCGGGCACCACCGGCGAGCCCAAGGGGGTCATGCAGTCGTCCTCGAACCTGGTCCGGGCCGTGTCGATGGAGATCCGGCATCTCGGCCTCGGCCCCCGGGACGCCGTCTGGGTGCCCTCCCCGCTCGCCCACCAGACCGGGTTCCTGTACGGGATGACGCTGGCGACCGTGCTGGGTGTGCCCCAGATCCTGCAGTCCGAGTGGGACGCGCGGCGCGCCCTGGGCTCGCTGAACACGCACCGGGCGACGTTTGTGCAGGCCGCCACGCCGTTCCTGGCCGACCTGGTGAAGGCGGTCGAGGAACTCGGCAGCGCGCCCCGGCATCTGCGGATCTTCGTGGCCACCGGCGCCCCCGTGCCGCGCCCGCTCGCCGAGCATGCGAGCGAGGTGCTGGGCACGAAGGTGTGCGGTGCGTTCGGCACCACCGAGACCTGCCTCGGCGCGCTGTCGCGGCCGGCCGACGCCCCGGAGCGGCGCTGGGGCACCGACGGGCGTGCCCTGGAGGGCGTACGGCTGCGGGTCACCGACGACCGCGGCGAGGTGCTGGCATCCGGCGCCGAGGGCAATTTCGAGATCCTGTCGCAGACGGTCTTCGAGGGCTATCTCGACCGCCCCGACCTGACCGCCGAGGCCTTCACCCCGGACGGCTGGTTCCGCACCGGCGACCTCGCGGTGCTCGACGCATCGGGCTACGTCCGCATCACCGGCCGGGTCAAGGACGTGATCAACCGCGGCGGCGAGAAGATCCCCGTCGGCGAGATGGAGCAGCTGCTGTTCCGTCACCCCGCCGTCGACGACGTGGCCATCGTGGCCATGCCCGACGAGCGCCTCGGCGAGCGTGCCTGCGCGTTCGTCGTGCTCAGGGCAGGCGCGCGGCTCGGCTTCGAGGAGATGTGCCGCTACCTGGACGGGCACCAGGCAGCCAGGCAGTACTGGCCGGAGCGGCTCCAGCTCGTCGCGGATCTCCCGCGCAACCCGATCGGCAAGGTCAGGAAGTTCGAACTGCGGGCCAGGGCGCGCCATCTGCGCCCCCACACGCAGTGACAGGAACAGGAGAGGACGGAGTGCGAAGGATGATGGACGAGCAGCGGTTCGGAGAGGTCCGCGCCACGGTCGAGCGGTGGGTGACGGGCCCGGGCGAGCGGTGGGCCGAACGCATCGAGGAGACCGGCGAGGTGCCCGAGGCGGTGTGGAGCGAGCTCGGCGAGCTCGGGTTCCTGCGGCTCGCCGCCCCGGTGGAGTACGGGGGCCAGGGCCTCGGGTTCACCCAGTGGATGGAGCTGATGGAGGTCTTCTCCCGCTCCCACGGTTCCCTGCGCATGATCGTGCACGTCGTCAACGGCATCTGGCGGTCGATGGACGGGCACGCCTCGGACGAGCAGCGCAAGCGGTTCGTGGTGCCGGCCGTCCTGGGCGAGATCAAGATCGCGTTCGCCCTGACCGAGCCGGGCAACGGCACCGGAGCGGACATCACGGCCTCGGTGGTCCGCGAGGGCGACACCTACCGCCTGTCGGGCTCCAAGCACCTGATCACGTTCGGGATGCGCTGCGACTACTACCTCCTGGCGGCGCGCGTCGCGGGCTCCACGGGCCACGAGGGCACCGTCGCCCTGCTGGTGCCGCGGGACGCGCCCGGAGTGAGCGCCGAGGACACCTCCCGCACGATGGGGGTCACCGGCACCGACCACGCCTCGATCGTCTTCGACCGCACCCCCGTGCCCGTCGACCACCGGCTCGGCGAGGAGGGCCAGGGGCTGGAGGTGTTCCTCGGCGGGTTCCTCACCCCTTCGCGGATCTCCGTCGCGATGAGCTGCGTCGGCCTCGCCCAGCGCGCCCAGCAGCTCGCCGTCGACTACGCCCGCTCCCGCGTGACCTTCGGCAAGTCCTTGACGGAGCGTCAGGCCATTCAGTTCATGCTCGCCGAGAACGCGGCCGACATCGAGGCGGCCAGGCAGCTCGTGCTGCACGCCGCGCGCCGCTTCGAGGAGGGCGCCGACGACGCGTCGCTGCAGTCCTCGATGGCCAAGATGCACGCGGTGACGATGCTGACCACCGTCACCGACAAGGCGCTGCAGGTCCACGGCGGGCTCGGCTACTGGAAGTCCCAGAAGATCGAGCGCGTCTACCGCGACGCCCGCGCCCAGCGCTTCGAGGAGGGTCCCAACGAGGTGCAGAAGGCCGTGGTCTTCCGCGAACTGCTGCGGCAGGCCGGCACCACCGTCACCGCGGGAGGCACACGATGAGCGGAGTCCCGCACGACGACGCGGCCGGCGGCGCCCCGATCTCCCTCATCACGGGCGCTTCGCGCGGCATCGGCCGCGCCCTCGCACTGACCCTCGCCCGCCGGGGCGGCACCGTGGTCGTCAACTACAAGAAGAACACCGAACTGGCCGAGAAGACCGTCGCCGACATCGAGGAGGCCGGTGGCCGGGGCGTCGCCGTGCAGGCCGACGTCGAGACGGCGGAAGGCGTCACGGCGCTGTTCGACGAAGTCGCACAGCGCTACGGACGCCTGGACCACTTCGTCTCCAACGCCGCCGCCAGCGTCTTCAAGAACATTCTCGACCTGGGAGAGCACCACCTGGACCGCTCCTACGCCATGAACCTGCGCCCCTTCGTCCTCGGCGCCCAGCAGGCGGTGAGGCTCATGGACGACGGCGGCCGGATCGTCGCGCTGTCGTCGTACGGGTCGGTCCGCGCCTACCCGACGTACGCCGCGCTCGGGGGGATGAAGGCGGCGATCGAGGCATGGGTGCGCTACATGGCGGTCGAGTTCGCACCGTACGGCATCAACGTCAACGCGGTGAACGGCGGCCTGATCGACTCCGACTCGCTCGCCTACTTCTACGGCGTCGAGGGCATGCCCGACATGCGCGGCGTCCTGGACCGCATCCCCGCCGGGCGGCCCGGCACGGTGCAGGAGATGGCCGACACGGTCGCCTTCCTGCTGAGCGAGGGGGCCGGCTACCTCACGGGCCAGACCCTGGTCGTCGACGGGGGCCTGAGTGTGGTCGCCCCGCCGTTCTTCGCGGACGCCGGCGAGGCACTGCGCCTGCCGCCCCGCCCGACACGGGAATCCTGAGGGACGCGGGGCGGCGACATGCACGGCCGTGCCCTCCGGGCCGGCTCCCCGGGCACCACGGGGCCTGCGCATCGCCTCGCCGCGGGCGCCGTGCACCTCGATCCGGCGACCGGGGCCCCCACCGCCCCCGGGAACCGGTCACCGGCGGGGAAGGCGGCCGTCGATCCGGCGCACACCCGGACCACCGCCGCGGCTCCCGGGGGCGCCCGAGGAGTTCCCGCCCCGGCACACCGCCTCCCGCGGGGAGTGCGGGCAGCAGGGAGCGCGGGGGAGCTCACCCCGCTCCCCCGCGCTCCCGGACGGATCCGTCTCAGCCGCTCTGCTCGAGGGCCATGAACACCGTGGAGAACTTGTCCAGCAGGTCCTCGCGGTGCTGCACGCGCAGCTTGCGGTAGATGCGCGTCAGATGCTGCTCCACCGTGCTGGCGGTGATGAACAGTTTCCCGGAGATCTCCCGGTTCGTGTGCCCCAGGATCGCCAGGACCGCCACGCGCCGTTCGGCGGAGCTCAGTTCGGCGAGCTCCGGGTGGTGGCAGGCCGGCTGCATATCCCGTCCGGGCCCGGGGGCGTCGGCGGTGACGAGCGCGAGCAGCCGTCCCGCCTCGCACTGCTCGGCCATGCGCCGGGCCCGCTTGGACGTGGTCCTGGCGAGGTTCAGTCGCGAGGTCTCCCGGTAGGCGGTGGCGAGTTCGGTCAGCGTGTACGCCAGCTGCAGCCTGCTGCCGTTGCGTTCCAGTGCGTCCGCGGAGTTCTTGAGCAGGGAGAGCCGCCGGGCGTCGTCCTTGGTGGTCCTGGCCAGGAGGCGCAGCGTGACCCCGTGCACGGACGTCTCCTCCTGCGGCAGCTGCTGCCGCTGCTGCCGCAGAACATCCCGGGCGGCCGCCACGTCCCCGAGGGCCAGATACGCCTCCGCCATCCCGCAGCGCCAGGGCACCGTCAGCTGGGTCTGGTCGGCGTGCGCCGGCGTCCCGGTCCGCAGGGAGGCACTCATGTCCCTGCACGACTCGAAGTCGGCCAGCGCCGCGTGCAGCCGGCCGGTCGCCAGGTGATACCTGCCGCGGGCGTAGACGTACTTCAGCCCGCCGCATCCCTGGTACGCAGCCGGGGGGATGGGCCGGTCGAGCACCTCCGCGGCCTCCTGCGTCCTGCCCATCTCCGTCAGGGTCTGCACCAGCAGCGCGGCGATACCGGCGACCGGCGCACCCCATTCGTGCCAGGGCTTGCGCGCGAGCGCCTTGCGGATCCACCGGTAGCCGGAGCCGAGGTCGCCGACCTCCAACGAGACCTTCGCCTGCACGACCGACACCAGGGCCTCCCACAGCGGCGACGGATGCGCTTCGAGCGCCTCCGACAGCTGGGTGAACCACGGCCGCGCGGCGGGCAGGGACCCCAGGCACTCCAGCACGGTGTAGGCGAACAGCAGGGTTTCCACCGCGGAGGACTGGACCCGGATTCCCTGGAGCACCTGCTCGGCCCAGAAGACCGCCTGGGCCCGGTCCGTCTCATGGGCCGGGGCATGGATCCTGCGCAGACCGGTGAGCAGGGAATGCACGTCGGCGCCCGGCCCGCAGCACTCGTCGGCCTCGCTCGAAGAGGACAGTTCCAGCGCCGTCCAGTCCATCGGGATACCGCTCCACAGGCTGTAGAGCGCTTCCGCGAGACCGACCTCGGCCGGGCAGGGGGACCGCGGAGCCTTCTCACGCATCAGGGGCATCAGTTCCGCGGCCAGCTCCGTCAGACCGTGCCACAGCGCCGCTCGCACCAGGAACGCCAGGTCCGCGGCGTTCAGGACACCGCGGAAGGCGGCGCGGCCCAGCGTCGGCAGCAGGGAGGCCACCAGCCCCGGGTCGGTCAGCCAGGTGGTGCGCAGCAGCATCATCTCCACGGCGGAACGCTCCTGCGGGCCGACGGCCGAGCCCTTGGCCAGCTTGAGCAGCCTGCCGGCGACGTCCGTGCTGCCGCTCTTCAGGGCCTGGCTGACGAGGCCCAGGACGAGCTGCAGATCCCACGGCGGCCCGATCATCCCCACCGCGGTGAGATGGTCCACGACCTGCGGCAGGGGCGCACTGTCCTCGAAGAGGACATGCGCGGCCCGCAGATGCAGCTCGCCCCGCGCGGTGAAGCTCTCGTCCTGGAGCAGCGCCCTGCGTATGTCGGGCCGGAGGAAGTCACCGGCCAGCATGCCGAGGTCGTTGAGCGCACCGGAGATCCTGCTGGCCCTGGTGATGTCGATCCCGAGCAGCCGGGCGAGCCGCGGCAGGGAGGCGAAGTCGCCGAGGACGGCCACCGCGTGGGCGCCGCTGAGCATGCCGGGCACGTCCGTGTCGCTGATCATGCCCCGGACGCAGTCGTGGAAGGCCGGGTCGACTTCCAGTTCCTCCGGCTTCGGATCGGCCGACATCAGCCACGTCCTCAGCAGGACGTCGACGAGGAGCAGATTGCCACCGGTCAGGTCGTGGAGGTGATCGGCCATGCGGTGGGCCGCCGAGCGCGGGAAGGGTCCGCGGAAGTGCGGGAGGTGCTCGGTGAGGGACCAGGCGATCTGCTTGCGCCCCAGGAGCCGCATCCGGACCACGCTGGTGTAGGGCAGTCGCAGGATGTCCGTGCGCAGGTCGTCGCAGAACGAGAGGGCGCATCCGGTGCGCTCGGCCATGGCCAGCCGGATGGGCGTCCCCTTCAGCCGTCGCGCCACGAAGCGCAGAAACAGCTGCGAAGGGCCGTCGACGTAGTTGATGTCGTCGACGACGAGGAGCAGGGGGCGTCTCGCCGCGATCTTCAGCAGTCGGGCGTACACCCACTCGAAGGTCAGGCCGGGCGGGGTCTGCGGACCCACCCCTGGGGAACCCGGGGGGCCTGCGGCGGAGGGCCGGTCCCCGCCGTCCACCTGGTCCACCTGGTCCACCTGGTCCACCTGGTCCACCTGGTCCACCTGGTCCAGGATCTGCTGCAGGACCCCGAACGGGGAACCGTACTCGTTCAGCCAGCCCGTCGCCCACAGGCTCAGCACTCCGGAGTCCGCTTCCGACGCGCAGATCCGGTTGAGCGCGGTGGTCTTCCCTGCGCACTTCGGTCCACGGAGGAAGAGGAGTCCGCCGTTCTTCTGCCAGTTCTCGAATTCCGGAGTGGCGTGTTCCGACAGAACCACTTCAGGGATGTCGCTCACGGGGGTCCTCTCGCAAGGTGCAACTGCACGTCGGCAGCGCACTATGGGCTTGGATGTGCGCGATGGTGCAGGCACATCGAGGAATGAACGCCCGACATCGACGCCGGGCGCTATCAGCCGGGCTTCACCCTGTCAATCCCCTTGGTGTGCGGAGATCTTCTCAACGGTCGCTCCAGGGCGGAGTCGGCCCGGCGGTGGTGTTCGTGATCGATCGGGACGCGGTACCCGCACACGCGGTGCAGCCGGCGGGTGCGGGGGAAACCGGTGATCCGCATGACGGCCTCCGGCCGGGCCCGGCGCGAATGGCGAGGGGGCATCGGTGGACGTACTGGACCGTGAGGACACGGTGGACGCCCTCGCCGACAGCGTGGTCCGATCATGATCCGACGCGCCCCGGGGACCGGGGCGGTCCGGGTCGGCGGCCTCACCGAGACGCGGCCCCCTCCCCCACGGGTGTGATCCACACCCTCGGGGAGCCGCTGGTACCGCCCGGGGCGTCCAGGACCCGCCTGACGGCTTCGGCCGGCTGCCCGCGCGCACCCCTCGCGGGCGGTGACGGGCCGTCCTTCCACGCGTCGCACCACGACGCGCTCACACCCGGCACGCGGCAGGACACGGCGTGCGGAACGTTCTGCCCGGCCTTGCGGTCGCTGATCACCCCGGCCGGGCGGGCCGGGTCCGCCACAGCTACTTCACCCGCAAGGCCATCCAGCGTCCGAAGACATCACGTTCGGTCTCCGGCTCGCGATGCGCTCGTCCCTCTCGGCACCTCTCCCGGCGCAGCCGTTCCACCTCGGCACGGCCACCCTCCCGCCGCCGGCCGCCTGATTCAGCGGGCGCGGACCGGCCGGACGATGCCGAACCGTTTCTCCTCCAGCAGGACACCCGACCGTGCGGCGTCCCCCGAGGCGCACCGGGGACACCGGCGACCTCCGGGGCCGGAGTGACCTTCTCGATCACGACGCATACAGCACCCTCACAGAACTCACATTCGTACTTCTGTTGCTTGAACCCCATGAACCTCAACTTCCCCTGGTGTCACGGACTCCACGCTAAGAGGGGACCCTCACCCCGGGTATGCCTCAATGAGCCATTTCCCTCCTCGTTCCGAACCGGTCAGATGAAGGTGAGGACGGCTTGGCCGGCGATCCGGGCGAGCACCGCGGTTCGCGGAGGAGCCGCCGGGACCCGAGAGTGGCGGCGGACCGCCCGACAAGGCCAGGGTCTTCGCTTGGGACCGGTTCACCGGCTTCCCGCCTGCGGAGAGAGCCTCCCACCGCCCCCCGGCGCGGGATCCGGCAGCAGCGTGCCGTCCGGGAGGAGATACGCCCTCGCCGACGCGTCCGCACCGTGCCGGTCAGACGGGGAGCGTGAGCGGCCAGGCACTCGCCCGCCTCGGTGGCACCGCGGTGGGCCGTCGTGGCGCCGGCGCCGAAGCCTGCCGCGAGCGGGGCGTGGAGGTGTGCCCGTCCGCAACCGGGCGAGGGCGGGCAGGGCCTGGCGGCCGGCGCTCAGGCACCGCCGGCAGCCGAACGCGCGGTGGCGGCGCCGCAACTGCCGCGCCGGGAAGCGGAGCGCGGGGCCCGGCCCGCCGACGCCCGACGGGGGGCCGAACAGGTGAGGCCTCCGGTGGGGCCGATTTCCCTGGCCGAAAACCCATCCACCAAGGACCTCACCACGTCCTCAGCACACCTTCCGTAAGCCTCAACCGGGTCGGAGACGGCTCACTCACCCCTCATATCGAGGATTCCCCCCTATTCCCCGTACCGCCCCCCCCTGATTTCGCCGGCCCGCGGGGGTACACCATGTGCGGGCGGCATACAGTCAAGTCGGCCCCTGCCGCTTTCCCTCTGCGGCATTCCTGGAACAGGGCTGATCCACGGCAGTTCCGGATTCCCCTCAAGGCGAGTGCCGGCGACTTGGCCGACACCGCCGCCCCCGCCCTCTTCTCTGCGTCCCCTGCCTTCTCCGCGGCCCCTGTCCCGCGCGTTCTCCGCGTTCCCCGTCCCCGCGCGTTCTCCGCGTTCCCTTCCCGACACTCTGGAGGCTGTGGTGGGTAGCCCCGTCACTCAAACACGCAATCCCGCCGGACAGCAGCCCGAATGGGCCGACGCCTCCCAGGCCGAGCGGGTACGGACGATCCTCGCCGAGCGCCCTCCTCTGGTGCGGGCGGAGGACGTCCGCGGGCTCGGTGACCAGCTGGCGGGAGTGGCGCGAGGAGAGACCCACGTCCTCCAGGCCGGTGACTGCGCGGAGCACCCCGACGAATGCACGGCGGAACACGTCGCGCGCAAGTCCGCCCTGCTTCACCTGCTCGGCGACACCCTTCAGGCGGCAACCGGCACACCGGTGGTCCGCGTGGGGCGCATCGCCGGCCAGTTCGCCAAGCCCCGCTCGCACCTGGTCGAACCGGTCGACGGTGTCGACCTGCCCGTCTATCGCGGACACATGGTCAACGCCCCCACCCGCGATCTCGCCGGCCGCCGCCACGACCCGCTGCGGATGCTGACGGCCTATCGGGCAGCCCGCGACGTCATGGAGCACCTCGGCTGGTTCGGACCGGCCGGCGAGGCACAACACCCCGGTACCGGCACCCCGGCTCCGATCTGGACCAGCCACGAAGCACTCGTCCTGGACTACGAATTCCCCCTGGCCCGTGATCTGGACGACGGGCGACGCCTCCTCGGCTCCGCCCACTGGCCCTGGATCGGCAAGCGCACCCATCAACTCCACGGTGCCCATGTCGACCTGGTCTCCGAGGTGCTCAACCCCGTCGCGGTGAAGGTCGGTCCGACGATCACCCCGGCCGATCTCACCGCGCTGTGCGCCCGCCTCGACCCGCAGCGCCGTCCTGGCCGCCTCACGCTCATCGCCCGCATGGGCGCCGATGCGGCACGCTCGCGCCTCGCGCCGCTCGTCCGCACCGTCCGCCGTGCCGGCCACCCGGTGATCTGGCTGTGCGACCCCATGCACGGCAACACCGTCACCACCCCCGACGGCCACAAGACCCGCCTGCTTCCCACCATGGCGGAGGAGGTCCGGGCCTTCTGCCGGGCCGTCGCCGGCGCCGGCGGCATCGCCGGCGGACTCCACCTGGAGACCACACCCGACGACGTCACCGAATGTGCCCCCGACTTCCGCACCCTCGACTCCCCCGGCATCCGCCGCACCACCCTGTGCGACCCCCGCCTCAACCCCGAACAGGCCGTCGCGCTCGTGGCGGCGTGGGGCCGAGACGATTGAATCCTCTGAATCCTCCCCTCGCCCTGACGGCGATCGCCCTTTCCCCGCCCTGCTCCGCAGGTATCCGGTTCCTCCCCGGCCCGAAGGCCGGGGCATCCTCGGAGGTTCCAGATGAACACGTGCACACGTGCACACGTAGGCCGGGCAGGCCTTCACCGTGCCGGGCCCCGGGGCCGACGGCCGTGCCGCACCGGGGCCCCGGCGTCGGCGGGCCGGCCGCCTCCTGCCCGAAGCGGGGATCGCGCGCCCGCCTGTGCTCCGTCCCCGCCCCCCACCCGGACGACCGTGCCGGTTCAGCCTGCGGGTACGCTCACCAGCGCACCGGCAGACTGCGTACGCCCCTGACCCTGATGCCCGGCAGCCAGTCGAGACCGGCCGGATCGGCGTCCAGCGCCAGGTCGGGGCAGCGGCGCAGCAGGGTCAGGAGCGCGACCCGGCTCTCCATCCTCGCCAGCCCGGCACCCAGGCAGAAGTGGATGCCGTGGCCGAAGGCGACGTGGCCTTGGCGGCTGCCGGCCGTACCGCGGTGGATGTCGAACGTGTCGGGGCGCTCGAACCGGGCAGGGTCGCGCCCCGCCGCCGCGATGCTGACCAGAACCGTCTCCCCGGGCGGGATTCTCGTGGCGCCGTAGCTGACGGTCTCGGTGGTGAACCGCTTGGTCGACGTCTCCACGGGGCCGTCGTAGCGCAGCGCCTCCTCGATCGTCTGGTCGATCCGGCCCTCCGGATCGGCACGCAGCGCCGCCAGTTGTGCGGGGTTCGCCAGGAGCGCGCGCACCCCGTTGGTGATCAGGTTGGCCGTGGTCTCGTGGCCCGCGACGATCAGGATGAACACCATCGAGTGCAGCTCGGCGGCCGACAGGCGGTCGTTGTCCTCCGCGGTCGTCCGCAGCAGCGAGGAGATCAGGTCGCCGGTCGGCGCGGAGCGGCGCTTGTCCTCGATCAGGTTCTTCAGGTAGTCCGTCAGGGCCATCCCGGCCTGGGCGAATCCCCGGCTCTTCCACCAGGCGATGGTGCCGGGTTCTTCCGGCACGAGAACCCGCTCCGTCCAGCCGCGGAAGTCGTCCCGGTCGGCGAGCGGGACCCCGAGCAGTTCGCAGAGAACGGTGATCGGCAGCGGGGACGCCAGCGAGGAGACCAGGTCGGCTCGCCGCCGCCCGGCCGCCATCTCATCGAGGAGGCCGTCGGTGATCTCCTGGAGGCGCGGGCGCATCGCCTCCACCCGGCGCGCGGTGAACTCCCGCGAGACGAGCCGTCTGAGCCGCGTGTGGTCCGGCGGATCGGTGATCAGGACGTGCCGCTCGTCCTCGCTCGGCGGGGCGAGGGACTTGGCCAGACGTGGATCGGACAGGGCCGCCCGGGCCTCGTCGTAGCCGACGATCAGCCAGAACCGGTCCCCATCGGCCAGGACGATCTCGTGCACCGGCCCGGCCTCGCGCAGCCGGGCGTAGTAGGGGTACGGGTCGGTGAAGAAACCGGGGCCGTACGCACCCAGGTCGGCGGTCACCATGCGGAGGGCGCAGTCTCGTCGTGCCCGGGGCGGCCGGCCGGATGTTCCAGGCCGGTCAGGTAGTCGAGGCCGGCCAGCGGCCGGTCGGTGAAGAACCGCAGCACCAGATCCGCCCAGTCGGCGTTGCGTTCCAGGAAGGACACGTGGCAGCTCTCCCGAATGGTCGTGAACACCGCGCCGCTGATTCCGGCGGCCACCCTCCGTACCAGGTCAGGGGGAGCGAGTTCGTCGTGCTCCCCGGTCACGCACAGGGCGGGCATCCCGGAGATCCGGCCCGGTAGCGTCATCGGATGGTCGACCATCCGCTGGGCGACGGCGAGGTACCGCACCATCTCGCTCTCCGACGCCGTGCTCAGATGGTCGAGCAGAGCGCGCTGGACCGCCTCCCGATTGCGTACGGTCCGGGTCGGGTCCCCGTTCACGCACAGCTCCACCATCGTGCGCCCGAATTCGTCCGCCCTGCGCAGCCTCAGCCAGCGCTCGAATGCGACGGCCGCGGGACGTACGGTGTCGCCCCACACCGCGCCGGTGAGCATCAGGCGCGCGATCCGCTCCGGGTGCATCTGGGCGAACCGGTGGGTGGGCGCGGTGCCCAGGCTGACGCCGAGCAGGTTGACGCGGGGAAGGCCGAGTTCGTCGAGCAGATAGGCCAGCGCGCCGGCGTCGAAGCCGTAGCCGACGGTCCGCGGCACGGGGTCGGGCGAGTACGAGCCCGGCGGCTCCATGCAGATGACGGTGGCCGCGTCCTGCCAGTACGCGTCGTAGCGGTGGTAGCTGCGGATGTTCTGGAACGCCGCGCACATGACGACGATCGGTTCGGTGACCGGTGACGGGCACTCGAGAATCCGGCAGGCGAACTCGTAGCCCCGGTACGAGAACTGCCTGACCTGTTCGACCGCAAGACTGTCGGCCATGGTGATTTCTCCGATCCGCCGGTGCCCCGGCACGGTGAGGGGGACTGCCGGTCCGCGGGCCGCTCCACGCCGGCCTGCCCGGCCGCCCGGCCGGCATACGCCGGCGGACCGGCGGACCGGCGGACCGGCGGATACCGGCGGAGTGCGGGGTGGGGGGTGGGACCGGATCATGCGGTGACGTCTTCGGCCGTTTCGTCCGACGGTGCACGCCGTGCGCGGCCGAGTACGGTCAGCACCAGAGCGACGACGGCGAGCGCCGCGCCGACGGCGACGGGCAGCGCGGGCCCGGCGAGGTCGAGCAGCATCCCGGTCAGTGCCGCACTCAGCGCGCCGCCGCCTGCGGTTGCCGTCGCCATCCAGCCGAACGCCTCCGCCCTGCGGTCCTCCGGGGACGCCTCGGCGATCTGCTCGTAGGTGGCCGCCAGAGTCGGCGCGATGGCCGTCCCGCCGAGGAACAGCGCCACGACGACCGGCCAGAGGGGCACCGCCGCCATGACCGGCGGGAGCAGGACGGCGAGCGCGGCCATCCCGGCGGCCATCCCGGCGACCCGCAGCGCCCGGGGCAGTCCCCGGGCAAAGGTGCTCAGCGCGAGTCCGCCGGCCAGCGAGCCCGCCGTCCAGCAGGCGGTCAGCACCCCGGCCAGGGCGGGACGGCCGATGTTCTGCGTCCAGGCCACCACCGACAGGTTGACGGCGAAGATCGCGGCCGTGACCAGCATCGAGATCGCGACCACCCGGACGAACGGGCCCTCGGTCAGGAGGGACCGCCGGACGGGACGCTCGCCGCGCTGCGGCAACGGCTCGCCGCCCACGCCGGCGCGGCCGAGCGAGGCGCCGAAGACGAGAGCCGCGACCAGGGTCAGCACCGCCGTGACACCCACCGCCCAGTACGGCCCCGCGACGGCGATGACCAGGGAGGCGAGCAGCGGCCCGGTGACGGTGACCACCTCCGACGCGGTCGCCTCGGCCGTGTAGAGCACGGCGGTCAGCTCCGAACCGACGATCTTGGGCCACACCGCCCGGCTGATCTGGGACACCGGCACGGCACTGAGCCCGGTCACCAGCGCGACGAGCACGACCACCGGCCACCAGGACGCGGGCGCCCTCGCCGCGAGCGTCACGATCACGGCCAGGCCCGCCGTGTAGCCGATGCCCGTGATGACCAGCAGCCGGACGGCCGAGCCGCGGTCCGCCGCCCGTCCGCGCAGGGGCCCGGCCGCGCCCTGGCCCAGGGTCAGCGCGCCGAAGACCAGGCCGACGACCACATACGAGTGGCTCCAGCGCACCAGCATCAGCGACAGCGCGATCGGCAGAGCCGACACGTTGAGCCGGCCCAGCATCGACCAGACGAACAGCCGGGGCAGACCCTGAACCCTCATCAGGTCCGTGACGCCATGCACCGGTGGGGACACGTGGAGTCCTTCCTTGAGGGCCACCGCGGGCCCCTGACTCAACCAGGGCCGGCGACGGGCCAGAACCCCTACGAGCCCCTAGCCCACCTCGGCCGCAGGCTCCCGGGAACCGTTCCGGCTCTTCGTGTCCAGGTCGCCGAACCGCTCGGCAGCTCACGGGAATCAGTGCGTCGCCGGGTGGGCCGGCCGCATCACCGCCACCGGCTTGCCCGGCGGCCCCAGCCGCGCGTGCCCCCCAGCCGCGCGTGCCCCGCGGGCGCCGCGGGCGCCGCGGCCCAGCGCGCCCGGCGGTCCCCCGGCCGGCCCACCGCGTCCCGCCGCGCCGGGCGCCACGGCGCGGCGGCGCGCGAGGGCACGCGGTCCCGCGCGTAATCTCACGCCGTGTTCCACGTGACGGCGTTCCTGAAGCGGCTGGTCCTGGGCCCGGCACTGCGGAGCGAGGAGCTGGGCCAGACGCTGCTGCCGAAGCGGCTGGCGCTGCCGATCTTCGCTTCCGACCCGCTCTCCTCGGTCGCCTACGCGACGCAGGAGATCCTGCTGGTCCTCACCCTGGGCGGGCTGGCCTATCTGCACTTCGCCCCGTGGATCGCCGCCGCGGTCGTGTTTCTGATGGTCGTCGTCGTGCTGTCGTACCGGCAGGTGGTGCACGCCTACCCGAGCGGCGGCGGCTCCTACGAGGTCGCCTCGGCCAACCTGGGTCCCTCGGCCGGTCTCGTGGTCGCCGCTGCGCTGCTGGTCGACTATGTGATGACGGTGGCCGTGTCGGTGGCCTCCGGAGTGGACAACGTCATCTCGGCGGTGCCCGCGCTCGCCGGGTACCGGGTGCCGATGGCCCTCGTCTTCGTCGGCCTGCTGACCGCCGCCAATCTGCGCGGGGTGCGGGAGTCCGGCCGGGCCTTCGCGGCACCGACGTACCTGTTCGTCGCCGGAGTGCTGCTGATGTGCGGGACCGGGCTGCTGCGCTGGGTCCTGGGCGATCCCCCGGTGGCGGCGACCGCGCGGTACGGGATCGAGCCGGACCCGGCGGAGGCGGACCTCGCCGGCCTCGCCCTGGTGATGCTGGTGCTGCGGGCCTTCTCCAGCGGCTGCACGGCGCTCACCGGTGTCGAGGCGATCTCGAACGGGGTGCCGGCCTTCCGCAAGCCGAAGCCGCGCAACGCGGCGGCCACCCTGGCCGTGATGGGACTCATCGCCGTCGCGATGTTCGCCGGCGTCACCGCGCTGGCGATCGTCGCCGACGTCCGCGTCGCCGACGACGCCTGCCGGCTGACGGGGCTCCCCGACTGCGGGAACCACACGCAGCGCACCGTCATCGCGCAACTGGCCGCCGCCGTGTTCGGCGGGGAGAGCAGTTTCGGCTTCTTCTACGTCCAGGCCGCCACCGCCCTCGTGCTGGTCCTCGCCGCGAACACGGCCTTCAACGGCTTCCCCCTGCTCGCCTCGATCCTCGCGCAGCACCGCTACCTCCCCCGCCAGCTGCACAACAGGGGCGACCGGCTCGCCTTCTCCAACGGCATCCTGGCGCTCGCCGTCGTCGCGGGGGCGCTGCTGTGGGCGTACGAGGCGAACGTCACGAGCCTCATCCACCTCTACATCCTCGGGGTGTTCACCTCGTTCACGCTCTGCCAGAGCGGCATGGTCCGGCACTGGACCCGCGAACTGCGCACCGAGGCCGACCCGGTGCTGCGCCGCCGGCACCGCACCTCGCGGATCGTCAACGGAACCGGCGCGGCCATCACCGCGCTCGTCCTGGTGATCGTGCTGGTCACCAAGTTCACCGAGGGCGCCTGGCTGGCGGTCCTCGCGGCCGCGGTGCTGTGGGCGGCGATGAGGGGCATCCGCAGGCACTACGACGCCACGTCTGCCGAGCTCGCCGTCGCCGACCCGCGCCGGGAGCTCGCGCCGCCCTCCCGGGTCGTCACCGTGGTCCTGGTCTCCCAGCTGCACAAGGCGACGCTCCGGGCACTGGCGTACGCCCGGGCCACCCGCCCCCACCGGCTGGAGGCGGTGACCGTGGCCGTCGACCGGGAGGCCGCCCGGGAACTCAGGCGGGAGTGGGAGGAGGCCGGGATCGATGTGCCGCTGAAGATCCTGGACTCGCCCTACCGGGAGATCACCAAGCCCGCGCTGGCGTATGTGCGCTCGATCCGTCGCGAGAGCCCGAGGGACGTCGTCGCCGTGTTCATCCCCGAGTACGTCGTGGGCCACTGGTGGGAGAACCTGCTGCACAACCAGTCCGCGCTGTGGCTGAAGAGCCGGCTGCTGTTCACACCCGGGGTGATGGTGACGAGCGTCCCCTGGCAGCTGCGGTCGGCCGCCCACGCCGACCGCCCCGCCGCCCGCGCCCCGGGCGCCGTGCGCCGCGGCGAACCGGTGCCGCCCCCCAGGCGCTGACCGGTAACGCCCCCTCCCGGCGCCGGCCGGTACCGTCGTCTTGGCGCCACGGGCCCGCTGCCCGACACTGGACCGATGACGCAGCGTGTGGATCTCGCGACCGTGATGGACCGGCTGGCCGTCGACGAGATGGTCACCCGGTACGCGCTTGCCGTAGGCGACGGCGACTGGCCCGCCTACCGGGCGCTGTTCACCCGCGACGGGCGCGCCGACTACCGCGGTGCCGGCGGAGTCGAGGGGCCCGCCGCGGAGGTGGCCGCCTGGCTCGAGGAGACGATGCTGCCGTTCCCCGTGCGCCAGCACCTCATCGTGAACCGGCGGGTGCGGCTGCGGGGCGCGGCCGGGTACATGGGAGACCGGGCGGACGCGGAGGCCGACGCGGAGGCGGACGTGGAGGCGGACTACGTCACCCCGATGCAGCCGGAGTCGGGCGACGGCTTCCTGGCCGGCGGCCGGTGCGCGTTCGGCCTGGCGCGCGGGGACGGAGGATGGCGGCTGCGCTCGGTCACCGTCCGCGAGAAGTGGCGGCGTGCGGCGCTCCTGCGCGCGGCCGAATGATCGACGCTGCCCGTCCCGGCCCGGGCCGCTCCGCCACACTGGAGGCAGACAACGCTCTCGTGGAGGCGCCGCATGCGGATTCCGGTGGGCCGGCGGGAGCAGCCGGGGCGGCTGCTGTCCTCGCCGTGGTGGCGGGGCGCGGCCGCGGTGGCGGCGGGCGCGCTGCCCGCGCTCGCGTTTCCCGAGCCCGGGCTCTGGTGGTTCGCGTTCGTGGCGCTCGTGCCGTGGCTGCTGCTGGTCCGTGCCGCGCCCTCGGCCCGCCGGGCCGCGCTGGACGGCTGGCTGGGCGGTGTCGGCTTCATGATCGCCGTGCACCACTGGCTGGTGCCGAATCTGCATGTCTTCCTCGTCGTCCTGGCGGCCCTGCTCGGGCTGCTGTGGGCCCCGTGGGGGCTGCTGGTCCACCGGGCGCTGGGCGGCCGCCCCCGCGCCGGGCGGGCGGCGGTGGCGATCGCCGTCGTCCCCTCGGGCTGGCTGGCGATCGAACTGGTCCGCTCCTGGGAGGTTCTCGGCGGCCCGTGGGGACTGCTGGGCGCGAGTCAGTGGCAGGTCCCGCCGGCCCTTCGGCTCGCCTCGCTGGGCGGGGTGTGGCTGGTGACGCTGCTGGTGGTGGCGGTGAACACCGCGGCGGCCGTGCTGATGGCCGTGCCCCCGGCGCGGCTTCCCGCAGTCGCGGCCCTGTGCGCGTGCGCCCTGGCCGTCGGCGCGGTGTGGCTCTGGGTGCCGAGGCCGGACCGGACGGGCGAAGTGGTCCGGGTCGCGGTCGTCCAGCCGGGGGTCGTCAACGGCCTGGGCGGGGCGGAGCGGCGGTTCGCCCTGAGCGAGGAGCTGACCCGGCAGCTGGCGGGGCAGCGGCCCGACCTCGTGGTGTGGGGTGAGAGCAGTGTCGGCGCGGACCTGGCGGCACGGCCCGATCTGGCGGCACGGCTCGGCGCGCTGTCTCAGAAGGTGGGGGCCGATCTGCTGGTGAACGTCGACGCACGGCGCTCCGACCGGCCGGGCATCTTCAAGAGCAGTGTGCTGGTGGGTCCCGGCGGTCCGACCGGAGACCGGTACGACAAGATGCGGCTGGTCCCCTTCGGCGAGTACGTCCCGTTCCGCACCCTGCTCGGCTGGGTCACGTCGGTGGGCGAGGCCGCGGGCGAGGACCGGATGCGCGGCGACCGCCAGGTCGTGATGACCCTGCCGGCCGAGGAGGGCCGGGCGGATCTGCGGGTGGGACCGCTGGTGTGCTTCGAGTCGGCGTTCCCCGACATGAGCCGAAGCCTGGCGAGGAGCGGCGCCGGGCTTCTCGTGGCGCAGTCCGCGACCTCCACGTTCCAGGACAGCTGGGCGCCCGCGCAGCACGCCTCGCTGGCGGCGCTGCGGGCCGCGGAGTCGGGCCGGCCGATGGTGCACGCCACGCTGACGGGGGTGAGCGCGGTGCACGGGCCGGACGGGGAGCCGCTGGGGCCGCGGCTGGGTACGGACGAGAGCACCGCGGCCGTCTACGAGATCCCGCTCGCGCAGGGCACCACGCCGTATGTCCGGTTCGGGGACTGGGCGGTGTACGGCGCGCTGGCGGTGCTGGCCGGGTTCTGCGGGGCGGAGGGCGTGCGCGCCCTCAGGAAGCCGGCCGCGGAGCCTCCCGCGCCCTCCACTCGCCCGTCCCACGGATCGGCGGCACCCCCGGGGCACTGACCGGGGCACTGAACGGGGCTACCTCGATCTGCGGCGCCGCCTCGAAACCCTGGCGGCAGCCCCGGCGGAGCGGCTCCTCAGAGGTCCGACAGGCGGCGGTCCAGCCGGTCGATGGCCGCGCGCACCCCGTTGCCGTAGCCGTCGTCCCCGAGGGCCGCCGAGGCCGCCCTGGCACGGTCGAGATGGGCCCGGGCGGCCTCGGGCCGGTGGAGCTTCAGATAGTCGGCGGCCAGATTGAGATGGAGCGACGGATAGAGCCCCCGGGCGGTCACCGCGGCACCCGGCCGCTCCGGCCGCTCCTGGCCGAGCGCATCGGCGGCCGCGAGCGCCCTGAGGTCCCAGGCGAGCTCGTCGCCGGGGTCGTCCTGGGTGTCCGCCAGATAGTGGGCGAGCGTGCAGCGGTGCAGAGGGTCGCCGTCCTGCCCCAGCTGCTCCCACAGCGCGGAGAAGCGGTTGCGTGCCTCCTCGCGGTCGCCGCCGTGCAGCAGCATGATCGCCTGCCCGATCCTGGTCGTGACCGCGTCGCCCGACGCCCCCTGCTGTTCCACCACTGCGGCCCTCCAGCGCACCTCGACCCGTTGTTCCGACGCTAGCCGCCGCCGGCGGCGATCCGGCACAGGCTCGGGCGGCGGCCCGAACCTGTCAGCCGGGTGCGCCGCCCGTCAGCCGAGGTCGGGGATGCGCCAGTCGACGGCCTCGTGGCCCTGCGCGGCCAGCGCCTCGTTGATCCTGGTGAAGGGGCGCGACCCGAAGAACCGCTTGGCGGACAGCGGGGAGGGGTGCGCGCCCTTGACCACGACATGGCGCGTCTCGTCGATCAGCGGCAGCTTCTTCTGCGCGTAGTTGCCCCAGAGCACGAAGACCGCCGGGTCCGGCCGCGAGGCGACCGCGCGGATCACCGCGTCGGTGAACTTCTCCCAGCCCTTGCCCTTGTGCGAGTTCGCCTCGCCGGCCCGGACCGTCAGCACGGCGTTGAGCAGCAGCACGCCCTGCTCGGCCCACGGCGTCAGACAGCCGTTGTCCGGCACCGGCAGACCGAGCTCCTCCCGCATCTCCTTGTAGATGTTCCGCAGCGAGGGCGGGACCCGGACGCCCGGTCGCACGGAGAAGCACAGTCCGTGGCCCTGCCCCTCCCCGTGGTACGGGTCCTGCCCGAGGACCAGCACCTTCACCCGGTCGTAGGGCGTGGCGTCCAGCGCAGCGAAGACCTCCTCGCGCGGCGGGTACACCGGCCCCCTGGCGCGCTCGTCCTCGACGAAGTCGAGGAGCTCCTTGAAGTAGGGCTGCTGGAGCTCCTCTCCGAGGACGCCGCGCCACGACGCGGGCAGCATGTCGGTGTCGGTCACGTCAACAACCTCCGGTGTGCGATCGGTTACCGTCCACCGAACCTACCCCCGGCCACTGACAGCGCTCCCGCCGGTGGCGGCGGCACGGCGGACGGCCCACCGCTACCAGCTGGTCTGCCGGTGCAGCGACCACAGCTGCATGATCATCTGGGGGTCGAGGGCGCGCTCGGTGCCCGCGATCTCCTCGCCCGACGCGATGTAGATCTTGCCCTGCCACAGCGGGAGCAGCCGCACGTCCTCCACCAGGATCGCCTGGGCCCGCTCGAACTTCTTGGACACCGCTCCCCGGTCGCTCAGCTGGCGGGTCTGCGGCAGCAGCTGCTGGGTGATCTCCGGGCTGTCGTAGGGCGTCCCGAGCACGTTCTCCTTGCCGACGAAGGGCGCGATGAAGTTGTCGGGGTCCGGGAAGTCGGGGAACCAGCCACGCCCGAAGACGGGATAGCTGCCCTTCTGGTAGCCCTCCTGGAAGTCCTTCCAGGGCTTGCCCTGGATCGTGACCTCGAACAGCTCGGACTGCTCCAGCTGCCGCTTGATCTCGGCGAACTCGGCGGCGGTGGCCGAGCCGTAGCGGTCGGTCGTGAACCAGAGGTCGAGTTCGACCGGCGTCTCGACGCCCGCCTCCTCCAGGATGTCCCGCGCCTTCGCCGCGCTGGGGTCGCCGTACCTGTCGAAGAAACTGGTGGCGTGGCCCGCGATGCCCTTGGGAACCATGGAGTACAGCGGCTCGGCCGTGCCCCGGTACACCTTGTCGACGAGTTCGCCGCGGTCGATCAGCTGGGCGATCGCCTGCCGGACCTCGACCTCGCCGGCGGCGGGGTCCTCGGGGTTGAACACCAGGTAGCGGATGTCGACTCCGGGGCTCTCCACGATCTGGAGGCCCTCGTTCGCCTCCTTCTTCTCCTGGAGATCGACGACCTCCTCCGCGGTAAGTCCCAGGTAGGTGGCGTCGATCTCCTTGTTCTTGAGCGCGGCCACCATGGCCTCGGACTGCGTGAAGTAGCGGATGGTGACGGCGTGGTTCTTGCGGTCGGCGAAGCCGTTGTAGCGGGCGTTCTTCCTGAGTTCGGCCCGCTCGCCCTCTTCGTACGACTCCAGGGTGAAGGGACCCGAGCCGGTGAGCCCGCCGTCCTCCCGCAGCTTGTCGGCGGGGTACTCGGCCGGGTCGACCAGGGCCATCGCCGGGGTGGCGAGCACGAACGGGAACGTGGCGTCCGGCTTGGAGAGCTCGAAGACGACCGTGCGCGCCCCCTCCGTGCGTATCTCCTTCAGCGAGCCCAGCAGCCCGTTGGGCCCGCCGTTGACGTCGATGGTGCGGATGCGGTCGATCGAGTGCTTGACCGCGGTCGCGTCCAGCACGTGCCCGTTGGAGAAGGTCAGCCCCTCGCGGAGGGTGCACCGCAGCTCGGTGTTGGTGGAATCGGCGAACGTGCACTGCTCCGCGGCGTCCGGCTGGGGGGAGGTGCTCGCCGTGGGGAAGCTCAGGAGCGTCTGGAAGACGTTCCGGTACAGCTCCCACGAGCTGTCCCAGGCGGCGGCGGGGTCGAGTGTGCTGGGCGCACTCGTCGTGCCGACCACGATGGGCTGCGCACCATCGGCGTCATCGTCCGAAAACAGACCGCATCCCGTCACCAGCGACAGCGACGCAAGGGCTGCAGCCGCCCGCAGCATCGTCCGGTTGAACACGTGCACGCTCCTCGTTCAGCCATGGGTCGGCGAACAATACCGCAGCGCCCCACCGGGACAACGGCACAGCCCGGTGGGGCACTTGAGTCGATTCTGAGCCATTCAGGAGAAAATCGGCTCAGTGGACTCCGGCATTGAGGAAAATGCCGCCGTCGACCACGAGCGTCTGGCCCGTGATCCAGTCCGACTGGCCGGACGTGAGGAAGGCGGCGGCCCCGCCGATGTCCTCGGGGACACCGAGCCGCGCCATCGGGTAGACGGCGGCGGCCTCGGCCTCCCGGCCCTCGTACAGCGCCTCGGCGAACTTGGTCTTGACCACGGCGGGTGCGATGGCGTTGACCCGCACCGCCGGCGCGAACTCATGCGCCAGCTGGAGGGTCAGATTGACCATGGCCGCCTTGCTCATCCCGTACGCCCCGATGAACGGGGATGCCGAGAGCCCGGCGATGGACGCGATGTTCACGATCGCACCGCCGTGCTCCTTCTGCCAGGCCTTCCAGGTCTGCTGGGCGAACCCGAGCGCCGAGATCACGTTCGTCTCGTAGACCTTGCGGGCGACGCCGAGGTCCAGCTCGGCGATGGGCCCGAAGACCGGGTTGGTGCCGGCGTTGTTCACGAGGAAGTCGACCCGCCCGAACGCCTCCATCACCCGCTCGACCGCGACCACCTGGTGCGCCTCGTCGTGGGCCTTGCCCGCGACGGCGATCGCCCGGTCCGCGCCGAGGCTCTCCACGGCCTCCTTCAGCGCGTCCTCGCCTCGGCCGGTGATGCACACCCGGTCACCGCGGGCGACGAGCGCCTCGGCGACGCCGTAGCCGATACCGCGGCTCCCGCCCGTCACCAGGGCCACCTTGCCTGAGAGCGGAGGAAGCTCTCGTTCCTGTGCGGTCATCCCAGTCGCCTCCGGTTCAGTTGAGCGGGCCGCCGGCCACGTACATGACCTGGCCGGAGACGAATCCTGCGTCGTCGCCCGCGAAGAACGCGATCGCGTGGGCGACGTCCTCCGGACGGCCGACCCGCTGGACGGGGATCTGCGTGGCGGCCGCCGCCTGGAACTCCTCGAAGCCCATGCCGACCCGGGCAGCCGTCTGGGCGGTCATCTCCGTGGCGATGAACCCGGGTGCGACGGCGTTGGCGGTGACACCGAACTTGCCGAGTTCCTTGGCGAGCGTCTTGGTGAGGCCCTGCAGACCGGCCTTGACCGCCGAGTAGTTCGCCTGGCCCCGGTTGCCCAGCGCGGAGCTGGAGGAGAGGGACACGATACGGCCGAATCCGGCGTCGACCATGTACTTCTGGCATGCCCTGGCCATCAGGAACGCGCCCTTGAGATGCACGTCCACCACGGTGTCCCAGTCGGACTCGCTCATCTTGAACAGCAGGTTGTCGCGGAGCACACCCGCGTTGTTGACGAGGACCGTCGGCGCGCCGAGCTCGGCGGCGACCCGCGCCACGGCCGCCTCGACCTGCCCGGAGTCCGAGACGTCGCAGCCGACGGCGATCGCCTTGCCGCCCATCGCGGTGATCTTCTCGACGGTGTCCTTGCACGCCGCCTCGTCGAGGTCGAGTACGGCCACGGCACGGCCCTCGGCCGCCAGGCGCACGGCGGTGGCGGCGCCGATGCCGCGCGCCGCTCCCGTCACGATCGCGATGCGCTGCTCGCTGCTGGACATGGTTGGTTCTCCTCGCCCTCGGGATCCCTTGGATGCGGCTCGCCCGGTGAACACGGCTCGCCCGGCACCGCCCGTCGACTCCCCGACATGGGTGAGCGACCGCTTAGTACCTTCAGCAGACGAGACGCTAGAAGCCCTGGCACCCGGTGTCAACGGCACACCGGGCGCCCGCGGTCCCGCGGCGCCGCCGAAAAGCCCGTTCAGCGCACCAGGGTGTCCAGCAGCCGCTCGGCCTCCGCCTCCGGATCGGCCGTCAGCCCGGTGTGGACGGGACCCGGCTGCACCACGGTGGAACGCGGTGCGATCAGCCAGCGGAAACGCCGCCCCGCGTCGTCCCGAGCCGCCTGCCCGGCCTCCTCCCCGCCGCGGCAGACCCCCTCCACAGCGCGCAGCGCCGCCCGCACACCGGTCACATCGGCCCGCGGGTCCAGCGCCCTCAGCTTGGTCTCGTCCAGATGGGTGCGGGCGGCCACGAAGGACCGGGCACGGCAGTAGACCACCACACCCGCGTTGAAGCACTCGCCGCGGTCGACCCGCGGGACGATGCGCAGCAGCGCGTACTCGAAGACGTCACGCCCTTGGCCCCGCCCGTTCACTGGCCGCCGTCCTTCGCGCTCTTCCCGGTGGGCTGCGGCCGGGAGCCGAGACGCCCGGTGAGCCAGCCCGGCGCCTGGGACGGCCGGGGCCGGGAGGGGGCGTCGAGGGTGATGCGCTCATGGATCGTGACCGCCCTCGGCAGCAGCGCCGCCACGTAGGCGCGGCGGACCGCGTCGGCGGAGTCGAACCCGGGCTCGTCCACGAGCCATTCGTCGGGCACGTCCGCGGTCACCTCGCTCAGCAGCTCCCGGGTGACCAGGGGGGCCAGCGCGGCGGCCGCACCCGCGACATCGGGCCGGAACGGCGCCAGGGCGTGGTCCGACGCGTCGTAGGGCCTTTCCGCGGAGGCCTCGGCGCCCGGCCAGTTGTGGTGCCAGATCATGGTGGCACCGTGGTCGATGAGCCACAGGCCGCCGTGCCACACCAGCATGTTGGGGTTCCGCCAGGAGCGGTCCACGTTGTTGATCAGCGCGTCGAACCAGACGACGCGCCCCGCCTCCTCGGGGTCCACCGCGTAGGCGAGCGGGTCGAAGCCGATCGAGCCGGGCAGGAAGTCCATCCCGAGGTTCAGCCCGCCGCTGGCCTTGAGCAGCTCCTGAACCTCCTGGTCGGGCTCGGAGAGGCCGATGACCGGGTCGAGCTGCATCCGGACCAGCTCGGGGACGCGCAGCCCTAGCCGGCGCCCCAGCTGCCCGCAGACCACCTCGGCCACCAGGGTCTTGCGCCCCTGTCCGGCCCCGGTGAACTTCATGACGTACGTACCGAGATCGTCGGCCTCGACGATCCCCGGGAGCGAACCCCCCTCACGCAAAGGCGTGACATAGCGGGTCGCTACGACCTCTTCCAACACTTTCCCAGGCCACCCATCTCTTCAGTCCTGCCGTCCACGGACGACTTCTCCGGGGCGCACAGGCGCAGATCGCCGGTCAACGGTACTGGGGAGAATCCGGGGAGTCCCAGCCGGCGGGCAGGCCAGCCCCGCTCCCCCGGCAGACCGTCGCTGGCGCAGCTCCCTTTGCTGCCGGCCGGAGGCCGGCAGCAAAGGGAGCATAGTGACCGACGGTGATCATCTGCGCGGGGCCCTGCGGGTGTGTCCGCTCAGCGCCTGGATGCCGCGCCGGACGCTGTCCCCGGCCATCGCAGACCGGCCCGGCGGCCTCCTTGCGGCGAGGTGGCCCCCAAGCACGTCTCCGCGGCCGCCGCGGAAGGCGGTGCCGCCCGCCCCGGCGGCTCCCGGCGACTGTTCCCTGCCGATGGCGAGCAAGCCGAGGAGGCCCCTCACGCGCAGCTGACGGCGGAGGTGTTCCGGGACGCGCAGACCCGGAATGGATCCCCGGTCGCGCCGCCGGCGGACGGCGCGACCAGGACGCGGCTCAGCTGATCGGGCCGAAGATCCCGGTGCGGTCGAAATCGGCGTCCATGCCGTCCAGCACCGCTCCCAGTTGCCTCTCCTCGTACCTGAAGTGCGTCTCCATGACCGCCTCGATCCCGTCCAGATGGCGGTGCGCCACCTCCGGGTCGGTCGAGTCGGCCACCGCCTTCTGCAATCCGCCGATGAGGTGCTCGATCATGTTGTGGTCCTGCGTCAGCTTCGCGACCACCGGTGCCAGGTCGGGTCGCGCCCGTACCAGTTCCGGGAACAGCGAACCGTCCTCGGCGCGATGGTGGCCGGACAGGGCAGCGCAGAAGCCGTGGCAGAACAGCAGCAGATCGCCTGCGGCGTCAGCGGGGTCGCCGCCGTCCAGTCCCGCCCGCGCCAGCGCCAGCGCATTGCGCAGCTTGCCGTGCACCCGCTGCAGTTCCCCGCCCCAGGCGGTGACACGGTCAGTCGGCAAGAACGTCCTCCCTTCGCAGCCGGGCCGCGCACGCGGCCGTCCAGGACGCGGTGTGCGGCTCGCGCGCCATGCACGTGTGCGGCTCGCCGCCGTACTCCACGCCGCCGGCCAGGCCGATGCCGTGGCCGCCGCCCGGGGAGACGTGCGACTCCACCGGTACCGCGGCCGCCGCCGGCGCCCGGGTCCGCTCCGGGGCCTCGGGCTGGCCCGGCGGGTCCTGAGCGGTGGCCCACGCGAAGGCCGGACACGGCGACGCGTCCACATGCATGGCCGGGGACGGCTCGTCCTCGAGGGGCAGCAGGTCGCCGTGCAGGTTCTCGACCACCGACGGCGGCAGCAGGTCGAGGCCGGCCGGCGCATAGGCCGGAATCGCGAAGTCCGGTCGGGGCGGGTCGGCGACGCCCTCCTCGACGGACAGGACCCGGCCGGTCATGAGCAGGCCGGCGAGTTGGCCGCCCGCGCCTGATCCGATGACGCCGGCCCTGCCGACATCGAGACCGTGGTCGCCGTTGCGGATGTGGTCCGACCCGGCCCGGGCGTCTTCGAGCGGGGCCGGGAACCGGTCCGGCAGCAGCCGGCAGGACGGGACGAAGGCGTGGATGCCGAGGCCGGACAGCCGGCGCGCGCAGCCTTCGCCCTCGTGCGGCGGAAGTTCCCGGACGCCGCCGCCGGGCAGGACGAGGACGGCGGGTCGGGGGCCGAAGAACCGGTCCCCGGCGGGGTCGAGCATGGCTTTCTGTGAGATGGGGGTGGGAATGGCCAGAGCCACCTTTCGATATGGCGCCTCCATGCCTGGCGATCCATCCGCCACCGGCACGCGACGCTGCACAAGACTATAACCACCAAGGAAAAACGGGCTGTTGGGTCGCGCTGCCACAAGGACGGCGGAGCTCATCGAGTTCGCCCACCTCGACCACGCGGGGGCCCCGCGGGTCGACGCCCTGGGCACCGTGCAGGAGCGCAGTCGCCTTCTCCAGCCCCGTACGGCCGGGGTCCCCGGGCTCCGGAGAAGGAGAAGACCTTCCGGGAAGGACACCCGCCCGCGTCGTCGTGGCGGCACCGCGGCATCCGCCGTACAGGTCCCGAGATCCGCGCCCACTGGATCCCACCGCCTCTCCAGGCGGACGGCCGATCCGACCCCGACCGGCGCCTCGGCCCCGGACACGCCCCCGGCCGGCGGTCCAACCGCTGCGATGGGAAGGGGCGCTGCCGGTGCGGGAACATCCTGTACCGGGTGGACGGCATCGCGGGCGGTCCGCAGCTGTGCTCGTACCGACACGAGACGCGCGTCTCCGGCGAACCCGCCGTCCCCTCCCGCGGCCGCTCGGACTCCGTGTGGCCCCGGGAGGCGGAACTCCGGACCTCGGCAGCGACGCCCGCGGACGGACCACGGGAGGGCCCCGGGCCGGCCGCGATACGGCGGTCGGACCGGTGCCGGTCGGGCGTCGACCGGCACCGGCCGCAGAGCGGATGAGAAGCCCGCAAGACGCCGGAGAAGGGTGGAGACGGGCCGGGGCGTCGCCCGCGGGCGGCCCACGCCGCAGCAGGCGCGTGAGATGGCGGACCGCTGACGCCGGGGATGGCACCCGGGGCTACTTCGCACGCAATCCGGCGTGCCCGATGAACGACGGGCGGCCCGGTCCCGTAGAACATCACGAGCGGCCCGGTAGGAGGGCCGATGGGGAAAGGGAGCGGCATGACCGGAACGCAGGGACCGTCGCGCACCACGGTGGCACGTCGCACCGTCTTCACCGCTGCCGGCGGCGTCGGGCTCGCCGCGGCGCTGACGGCGTGCGGCGGATCGGACGGGGCGGAAAGCGGGACGGTGAATCCGGCGGACGGCGGCGCGACCGCCGGCTCCACCGGAGGTGCGACCGCCGGCTCCACCGGCGGCACGACGGGCGGCACGACGGGCGGAGGCGGCGGCGAGGTCATCGCCAGTGTCGCCGACATCCCCGAGGGCGGCGGCAAGGTGATCGGCGACATCGTCGTGACACAGCCGGCGGCGGGGGAGTTCAAGGCCTTCTCCTCGAAGTGCACCCACCAGGGCTGTGCGGTCAAGAGCGTCGCCGACGGCCTGATCAACTGCCCTTGCCACAACAGCAACTTCGACGCCGGTGACGGCAGTGTGAAGAGCGGACCGGCCACCACACCGCTGCCGCCCGCGGAGATCGTCGTGGAAGGCGACTCGATCAGGCTCGCCTGACGGGCCGCGTCGGGCCGCACGCTCAGGCGCGTGCCGCCCGACGCGGCGCCCTCCAGCACGCGAGCACCTCGTCGGTGGTGGTGACGGTGGAGACCAGAGCCAGCGTGTTCCTGACCATCGCGGGGGTGTACTCGGGAGGTACCCCCGCGATCGCGTCCACGGGAACGACCGCGCAGTAGCCGAGGTTGACCGCGTCGAAGACGGCGTTCGGTATCGCGACGTTGGCCGAGACGCCCGTGACGACGAGCGTGCGGCAGCCCAGACCGCGCAGCAGCGCGTCCACCCCGGTCCCGGCGATCGGGGACAGGCCGTGCAGCCGGCGTACCACGATGTCCTCCTCCGCGACCTCGATGGGTTCGGCGACGCGGACCGCCTTGCTGCCCGAGTGCTGCTGCACCGGCAGCCGCACGGCAGCCCGGAACAGCGGGGCGTTGCTGCCGGCCCCGCGGCCGTCGGGGCGCCGCTCCGCCACCGCGTGTACCACCTGCACCCCTGCCGCGTGGGCGACCTCCACGAGCCGCGCGGTGTTCTCCAGGGCTCCCGAGGACCTCGCCTGCGCCGCCAGTTCCGGGAGAGCACTGTCCCGGCCGACGACGCCCTGCTGGCATTCGACGGTGAGCAGCACCGTACCGGGCGGATCGAGTGGTGCGATCAGCTGTTCGTGACGGGACATTCGCCTCACCCTCCTGCTTCTCGTTCGCCCGGGACGCGGACCGCCCGGCCGGCTGCGGGGCAGCGGAAGGCCGCCCGGGCCCGGATAGTCCGGGCGACCGGGCGACCGGGCGACCGGGCGACCGGGCGACCGGGCGCGCGACGTTAGCGGGCATTGCGCCAGGGCGGAGGAGCCCTCATGATTTCTGACACCACATCAGCCGGCCGCCGGTGCAGGCCGGCTCGCGGAAAGGGGCGCCGATGGCCGCCGCACAGCGCAGGGGCAGGCGCATCATGATGTCGCCGGACGAGGTGGATGCCTTCCTCACCGGGCAGCGCACCTGCCGGGTGGCCACGGTCTCCCCCGACGGCGCGCCCCATGTCAGCGCCCTGTGGTTCGCGTGGGACGGCACCTCGCTGTGGCTGTACTCGATCACCCGCAGCCGGCGGTGGTCCGAGCTGCGCCGGGATCCGCGGATCGCGGTCGTGGTGGATGCCGGGGAGGAGTACGGCGATCTGCGGGGAGTGGAACTCTCCGGCACCGCGTTGTTTGTGGGCGAGGCCCCCCGAACCGGCGCGCCCTGCCCTGAACTGGAAGCACCCGAGCGGTTGTTCGCCGCCAAGAACTTCGGCCTGGACGCGATGCCGCACGACGGCCGGCACGGGTGGCTGCGGCTGACCCCGGAGGCGGTCGTGTCGTGGGACTTCCGCAAGCTCACCGAGCTGTGAGATCCGGCGGGGGCCGTGGTCCGGGATGCGCTGACGGCCGCGGTGGAGCGGGCCGGGCCAGTGGGGCGCAAGATGCCCGGTGAGGCCGGGTCTTCCCGTCAAGGAGCGGCGTCCGGTGCGGTGCATCGCAGCGCGCCGGATCGACCTCGTCGCGGTTCTCCTCGGCTGATCCGGCAACGGCGAGTCGCCGTGCCGGGGGTCGCGACGCGTCACGGAGCGAGCGTCGCCTGACGCGGCACGAGAAGGTGCAGATCGGACCCCAAAGTGCCGGTGGGGCCCCGGTGAGGCCGGTGGGGCCGGAGGTGGCGGCGGCGGCCGCGGGTCGGCCGGGACACGGGCTCCGCCCCCACCACCGGCGCGCGGCCACGGGCAGGACGGCCCCGCACCCGTCGGGCGTCAGACCCGCTCAGCAGCCGACCGCAGCGCCGCAAGCGCCGCGCGGATCGAGGGTCGCCGATCCGCGTCCGCACGCCAGACCGCGTAGATGTGCCGGCGTACTTTCTGGCGTACCGGAACGAGGGTGACTCCGCCGGGGACCGGCCCCCGGCCCAGCCTCGGCGCCACACAGACGCCGAGGCCCGCTGCGATCAGGGCCAGCTGCGTGTGGTGTTCGCCCGCGAGATGGACGATACGGGGTTCGATGCCCTTGGCGCGCAGGGTGGACACCAGCCACTCGTAGCAGAATTCGCCCTCGGGCCAGGACACCCAGTCGTCGCCCGCGAAGTCCTCCAGATCCACCTGCGCGCGCCCGGCGAGGGGATGATCCGCGGGCATGGCCACGTCAGCCGCGTCGTCCAGCAGCGGCTCGCGCGCGAGCCCGTCCGGCACGGGCAGCCGCTTGTTGCTCCAGTCAAGCGCCACCGCCAGGTCGAGATCGCCGCGGAGCACCTCGCGCAGAGCGCGCTCGGGCTCCCGTTCGCTGGTGCGCACCCGCAGGTCGGGGTGGTCGACGCGCAGCGCCCTGAGTGCCGCGGGGAAGAGCCCCCGGGCGGCCGTCGGGAACGCCCCGAGCCGCAGCTCGCCGACGGCCCGGCCCCGCTGGGCCTCGATGTCGGCCTGGGCGAGTTCGACCTGCGACAGGATCCGGGCGGCGTGGTCGGCGAGCAGGCGCCCGGCTTCCGTGAGCCGCACCCCGCGGCCGTTCCTGGCCAGCAGCTGCTGGCCCACCTCCCGTTCCAGCTTGGCCATCTGCTGCGACACGGCCGACGTCGTGACATGCAGCCCTCCGGCCGCGGCCCTGACGGATCCGTGCCGGGCCAGGGCGTCCAGGGTCCGCAGGCGCTCCAGATTCAACATGTAAGCAACTCTAATCAGAGCAGTCTAAGAAATCTCGCTTGTTCTAAGGAGTCATAGACCCCAGGGTGGAGCCCATGACCACCGTCACGCCGCCGCCGTCGCCGTCCACGGCCCCTGCCACAGGGCCCGTCCCTCCCCCCGCGGCCCCGCACTCCTGCGGCCACGGCCGCCCTGCCGCCGGCTGGCGTCTGAGGTTCGCCGCACTCGCCCTGATCTGGGGCTTCAGCTTTCTGCTGATCAAGGTCGGCACGCACGGCTACGCGCCGCTCCAGGTCGCCTTCGGCCGGGTGCTCTTCGGTACGGCGGTGCTGGCCGCCGCCATGGCGGTACGGCGGGAGCGACTGCCACGCGCAGTGCGCACCTGGGCGCATCTGGCGGTCGCGGCGTTCTTCCTCAACGCACTGCCGTTCTCGCTCTTCGCCTATGCGGAGCTGACCATCTCCTCGACGCTGGCCGGGATCTGCAACGCCACGTCCCCGCTGTGGGGCATGGCGCTGTCGCTGGTGGCGCTGTCCGAGGACCGGCCCACCCGCCGCCGTGTCGCCGGTCTCGGCATCGGGTTCCTCGGCGTGCTCACCGTGCTGGGCGCCTGGCAGGGCTTCTCCGGGCTCGACGCAGGGGGGACGGCGATGGCCCTGCTCGCGTCCCTGAGCTATGCGGTCGGCTGGATATACGTCCGCCGTACGCTCGCGGGCTCGCGCTCCTCCCACCTGTCCCTGACGGGGGTGCAGCTGGCGCTGGCGTCCCTTCAGCTGGCCGTGGTGACACCGCTGTTCACGAGCCTGCCGGACTCGTTCCCGATGGTCCCGCTGCTCGCAGTGGTCATGCTGGGCACCCTGGGCACCGGGGTGGCCATGCTGGTGCAGTACGGGCTGGTAGCGGAGGTCGGACCCACGACCGCGACCATGGTCACGTACTTCATCCCGGTCATCTCCACCGCCGCCGGGGTCACGCTGCTCGGCGAGCAGCTGGGCTGGAACACCCCGGTGGGCGCCCTGATCGTACTGGTGGGCGCCGCACTCACCCAGGGCAGGCCCGGGCCGGCACCGGCACCGGCGGCAGGGAAGGGCATCGGGCGGCGCCGGGTGGGCAACGGGCGGCCGTGACCGCACGGACGCGGTCCGGCGGAAGCCACCGCCGGGCCTGACCGCACGGACGCAAACCGGCGGAAGCCACCGCCGGGCCTGACCGCACGGACGCAGACCGGCGGAGGCCGTCCCGGACACGGGCGTACGAGCGCAGACCGGCGGAGGCCGTCCGCCCGGCCTGCCCCCGTCGCAGCAGGTCGGGGCAGCGCGTGGCTCCACAGGTACGCAAGGCGTCCGCATCCGCCCCACCCGGCCCCGCCGCCGGACGCCTGGCCGACAGCGGCCGCGGCCGTCCGGCGAGCACGGCGAAGGGCAAGCGCGGCCGCACCGCTCAGCCATAGCTGCGCGGCGGTACGGGCGCCGCCGCCCGGGCCACCGCGTCGGCGAGCACGTCGATGTCACAGGCCGTCAGGCCCGACACCGTCAGCCGCACCGCCGGCGGCGACGAGAGGCGGAAGCGGGCCCCCGGCGCGACGGCCCAGCCGGCGTGGAGCAGGCGTGCCACCACTCCGGTCTCGTCGGCCACGGGCACCCACACGTTCATCCCGCTGCGGCCGTGCGCCCGGACACCGCGCTCGGCCAGTGCGCCCAGAAGCGCGTCACGCCGGTCCCCGTAGGCGGCCGCCACGGCCACCGGGTCGACGGCCCCGGACGCCCACAGCGCCACGACGGCACGCTGGGTCAGCCGGCTCACCCAGCCGGGACCGAGCGCCTGCCTGCCCTGGAGGCGGTCGAGGGTGACCCGGTCCCCGGTGAGCACGGCGAGCCTGAGGTCCGGGCCGTAGGCCTTGGCGACCGACCGCACGAGCACCCAGTGGTCCGTGACGCCGGCGAGGGGGTGCAGGGGGACGTCGACGATGGCGTAGCCGTGGTCGTCCTCGACGAGCAGGGTCCGGGGGTACCGTCCGAGCACGTCGCGCAACTGATCGGCGCGCGGAGCGGAGACCGCGGCACCCGTGGGGTTCTGGGCCCGGCCGGTCACGATCAGGGCCCTCGCGCCGCGTTCGAGTACCCGTTCCACGTCCTCGGGGCGCGGGCCGTCGTCGTCGACGGGGACCGGAACCGGCCGCAGTCCGAGCGCCGGGATCAGGTCCAGCAGACTCGCCCAGGCGGGGTCCTCCACGGCCACCGCGTCCCCGGGGCGCAGATGGGCGTGGAGCACGCGCTCCACGGCGTCGAGCGACCCGGAGGTGACGGCGACCGGGCCGTCCGGTACGCCGTCCGAGTCCAGTGCGGCCCTGGCCATCCGCGCCAGCTCCGGATCGACGGGGGGCTCCCCGTAGAGCACCGGCCGCGCGTCATGGTGGCGTACCGCTGCCGCGAAGGCGTCGTGGAGCGGGGGCAGCAGGGCCGTGTCGGGGTTGCCCTCGGAGATCTGCCGCACGCCGGGAGGGGCGTCGATCGCGAGCGAGCCGCGTGCCGTGCTGGCCGGCCTTTCCCGCACCCGGCTGCCGTTGCGGCCGGCCGTCTCGATCACTCCGCGCTCGCGCAGGATCCGGTAGGCCGCGGCCACGGTGTTCGGGTTGACCCCCAGGAGGGCCGCCAGCTTCCTCATGGGTGGCAGCAGCCGGCCCGGCGGAAGGTCCCCCGACGCGACGCCGCGCTCGATGCTGGCCGCGATCTCCGACGCGCCACGACCCTGGATGACATACTCTACTAGCACAAAAAACATTATGCACTAGTGCAATGGAGATGTGGAATGACACCGCCGCAGGCGTCGCCCTCCTACCGGGCCACCGACCGGACCGTCCCCACTCGGGCGCGGGAGCGCGCCTCCCACGACCGCGAACTGGTGCACGCGATCCTCGACGAGACCTCCGTCTGCCATCTCGGTTTCCTCCGCGACGGGGCGCCCGTCGTCCTGCCGACGCTCTACGGCCGCGTCGGCGACACGCTGTATGTGCACGGTTCGACCGGGTCCCGTCCGCTGCGCACCGCGGGGCGGGCGGGGCAGACGGGTCCGGGACTGGCGGTCTGCCTCACCGTCACCCATGTCGACGGCCTGGTCCTGGCCCGCTCCGCGTTCCACCACTCGATCAACTACCGTTCGGTGGTGGTCCACGGGACCGCCCGCCCGGTCACCGACCCGGAGGAGCAGCGCGCCGCGCTCGACGCCCTGGTCGACCATGTCCTCCCCGGGCGCTCATCGGACTCGCGCCCCGCCAACGCCAGAGAGCTCGCCGCGACAGCCGTGCTCCGGCTGGATCTGGACGAGGTCTCCGCAAAGGTCCGCACGGGCCCTCCCGCCGACGACCCGCAGGACGGGGCACTGCCCTACTGGACCGGGGTCGTCCCGCTGGTACGCGGCTACGGCGCACCGGTCCCCGCCGACGACCTGGATCCGTCGGTACCGCTGCCCTCCTACCTCTCCGCCCTGTAGCCCCGCAGCCGCGCAGCCCCGCAGCCCCGGAACCGGCGCTGCCACCAGGCGGTGCGCTCCGGCCGGCCCGGTGTGCCCGAGGGCCCGGAGCCGGCCGGCTCCGGGCCCTCGGGCACACCGGCGGTCGCGGCGGCGTATGCGGTCGCGGCCGCCTACGCCGCCGCGAACCGCGCCAGCGGCACCCGCACCCGCACCCGCACCGAATCAGGTCAGCGCCTTCGCAGCACCGCGCCGCCCTGCAGCCGGGCGGGCCTCCTGCCGGGCCAGCCCGGCGACGGCCGCCAGGAGCAGCGCGGTCCCCGCCACCGTCGCCGACGTCAGCCGTTCGTTCAACGCGACCACCGCCAGGACCGCCGCACTCACCGGCTCCAAAAGCATGATCACCGATACCGTCGCAGCGCGGACGCCCGCCGCCCCCGCGAAATACAGCGCGTAGGCCAGCGCCGTCGGCACCGCGGCCACGTACACCAGCAGGCCCAGCACCCGCAGCGGTTCGGCGGTGTGCGGCAGCAGACCCTCCGCGAGGGCCGGCGGCAGCAATCCCACGGCACCGACCACGAAGGTCCACATGGCCGTCGACAGGGGATCGGGACCCGCCCCGCCCCGGCCCAGCCGGCGGGTGATCAGGGTGACGGCCGCGTAGCCCGCCGCCGAGACGAGCGCGAGCACCACGCCCAGCGGCCGTACCGTGCCGCTCCCGTCGGCCATGACCAGCACCAGGAGCCCGGTCAGCGCTCCGGCGACGGCGGAGAGACCGCCGCGGCCGAGGCGTTCCCCCAGGGTGACCCTGGCGCCGAGGGCGATCAGTACGGGACCGGCCCCCAGGGTGATGACCGTGCCCACCGCGAGACCGGTCTGCTCGACGGCAGCGAAATAGGCGCTTTGGAAGACGGTCAGACAGGTGCCGGTGGCGAGAATCCGCCATACCCTGCGGCGGCGCGGCTCGGACCCGGCGGGGACGGCGGCACCGGTGCGGGCGGCCCGGCGCCGGCGTAGCGCGAGTGCGCCGGCGAGCAGCAGCAGGCCGCCCAGGCAGCGCCAGAAGGACAGGGCGAGCGGTCCCAGGTCGCTGGCCTCGAAGACCAGGGAGGCGGCCGCTCCTGCGGTGCCCCAGGCCACACCGGCCACGACGAGGTAGCACAGGCTGCGCCCGACGGGCAGGCCGACGGCGGCAGCCGGTGAAGGATTCGACACGTGAGTGACTCCGTGCTGAGTGTCCGGGAGTCGATCCCGGAGGCCCGTCCCTCGAAGGGTGGGGAGCGCGTCCCACGGCGGGCCGGAAGACAGGTCGGCCGCTGGACTCCACACACGGGCAGCGACGAGCCGTCCGGGGGACACCACACCCCGGACCCGGTCTTCGTCAGCGGAGAGCCGCCCGCGCTACGCGGCGGGCGGCGGCAGAACGGTCGAATGCATGATCGGCACCCTAGACGGTCGCCCGCTCGGTCGCCAAGTCGCCCTCGCCCGCAACGGGCCCGATGCCGGTGCCGCCCGCCGCCGGTCCACCCGCCACCGGTCCGGCTGCGGCCTTCGGCCCGGACGCGGCCCTTGGCGTGGACGCGGCCTTCGGCGTGGACGACTGGGCGATGAACGCGCCGACGAGCACCACGGCGCCGCCGACGATCTGGGGCGCGGAGAGATGCTCGTGGAGCAGCACCCAGGCCAGCACCGTCGCGATCACGGCCTCCAGGCACGCGACGACTCCGGCGACCTGGGGCGAGAGCCTGCGCACCGCCACGACGCCGGTGACATAGGCGAGGACGGTGGCCACCAGCACCACCCAGCCGACCAGCACGACCGCGGGAACGACGGTGCCGGCCACCGCCGCGCCGCCGCCGAGCACCTGCCAGTCCGCCTCCCACGGCCGGGCGACCACCGTGAGCACGAGTGCGCCGATGAGCAGTCCGTACGCGATGACGCCGAACGGGTCGGCCGCGTCGTCCCCGTCAGCGCCCTGGCCGGCCAGGACGAAGTAGCCGACCTGGCAGCAGGCAGCCCCGAGCGCCAGCAGCACACCGATCGGGTCGAAGCCGAGCCCGGACCAGACCTCGACGACGCAGGCGAGTCCGCCGACGGCGAGGACGACACCGACGGCGGCCGCGCGGGTGACCGGCCGGCGCTGGACGAAGCGGACCCAGAGGAGGAGGAGGGCGGGGCCCAGATACTCGATGAGCAGTGCCACGCCGACCGGAATGCGGGAGATCGCGGCGAAGTAGCAGGCCTGGACACCGGCGACCGCGAGCATTCCGAAGCCGGCGAGCAGCGCGGGCTTGCGGATCAGCAGGTCGCGGTGGCGCCAGGCGACCGGAAGCATGACGAGGGCGGCACCGGCCACCCGGATCCACACCACATGCAGAGGGTCGAGCCCTGCCTCGATGAGCGGCTTCGCCGCCACACCGGAACCACCGAAGGCGAACGCCGAGGCCAAGGCCAGTCCCAGCCCGGCGTTCCTTTCCCGAGACGCGTGCATCGGCACATCATGGCAGTCCGCGTCAGGAGCGTCACATCCATGACACCTGTTGAGACAGCTCACCCCGGTCCGGTCGGCCGCGCGGGACCGGGCCACGGCAGACGCGGTCTCCAGAGACCGACGTCACGTTCGCCGGGCCGCGGACTCGGACCGGCGGCCCTGCACGCCGCCGGTCCCCACGCGGGCGGAGTTCAGCCACTCGCCGTCGCACCCTGCCCAAGCGCCCATGGCCACAGACCCGGCCCCACCGCCCCACGGTCCTCACCGAGCCCGGGCCCACCGAGCGGACCGGAGCCCGGCAGCACCACACCCCGACGGGCCCGGGCGATTCCACCGGGCGCGGGTCCCGCCGGCCCGCGCTCCGCGGAGGAGAATCGCCCCCGCACCGCCCCGGGCCCGTCGCGGCCGCACCGCGCACCGGTCGGCGCCGGTCCCTGGCCTTCCGGCCGCACCCCGCCCGCGCCCTGCCCGCCGGAGCCGCTGGCCGGACGCCCGCACCACCATGCGAAAAGCGGCACGGGTGCAGCGGGTTGGCAGCCGCCCGAGGCCGGACCGCGCACCACCGGCCCCCGGCGGCCCTCGCAGGCCCGGAGCGACCCGCGCCAGCCGACGTCACTCACTGTCAGTCCTCGTCGGCCAGGATCAGGTACAGCTTCTTGCGCGCCTCACTGATCACCGTGACCGCCTTCTGCCGCTGGTCCGCATTGCCCGTCTTCCAGACCTGGCCGAAGGCCTCCATGAGCCCGAATCCGGCCTGCCGGACCTCGTTCACAGAGTCCCAGTCGATCCCCCGGCCGGCTTCCTCCCAGGGTGCGTCGGAGACCGACTCGACCTCCGCGCGCCCGGCGTCGGTGAGGGTGAAGAGCTTCTTGCCGCCGTCGCTCTCGCTGGCGATCAGCCCCTCGTCCTCCAGCAGCTGGAGTGTGGGATAGACCGAGCCGGGGCTGGGCTTCCAGGCCCCGCCGCTGCGCTCGCCGATCTCCTGGATCATCTCGTATCCGTGCATCGGGCGGTCCTTCAGCAGGGCGAGGATCGAGGCCCGCACATCACCGCGGCGCGCCCTCCCCCGGCCCCGGCCCCGGCCACCGCCCCACGGGGGCCCGCCGAACGCGGGCCCGAACGGGCCGAAGGCGGCCCGGCGCCCCTCGTACTCACCCCGGACTCGATGGCCCGGTCCGCCGTGGCTCCCCCCGGGTCCCGATCCGAAGCCGTGTCCATGTGTACGCATCGCTACGCTCCTTCCATCGTTGATCCGTCGCGATGCTTCGACGATATATCGGAATACGTCGCATGGCAACCACCGATCGGTCCCCGCTTGACCTGTGCCGGTGAACGTTGATCGATTGCCGACGAAGGGCGATCAACTGATTTCTGCGCCCGCCAGGGCCGAACACCTGTGGGTTTGCGACAGTGGAGGATGACCGCCGGTGGCTGTCCTGTCTCATCGAAGGTCGAGCGCGGCGTGTTCGGCCGTCGTCGGCCTCGGGCGCATCGCCAGCTTCTTGTCACAGGCGCGTGGTTGGGTGGCCTCATCCTTGAAGGAGGACCACGTGACCGATCTCAAAGCGGAGCTGCACGGCAAGCTGCGTGCAGGACGGGCCGGTCTGCTCTCCAAGCTGGAGGGACTCACCGAATACGACATGCGCCGGCCCATGACGCCCTCCGCTACAAACCTGCTGGGCTTGGTCAAGCATCTGGCCGGCCTTGAGTACGGATACCTCGGCGAACCGTTCGACCGGCCGGCACCGGAGCCGCTGGCCTGGGTCGAGGACGGTTCGATCTGGGAAGGCGCAGACATGTGGGCCAGGCCCGATGAGTCCAGCAACTACCTCATCGGGCTCTATCAACGCGCCTGCGCCCATGCCGACCGGACCATCACGGATCTCGCACTCGAAACCCCGGGCCAGGTGACGCACTGGCCCGAAGACCGCCGGGCCACCACCTTGGGGGTGCTGCTCGTTCGCATGGTCTCCGAGACTGCCCAGCATGCTGGGCACGCCGATGTCCTGCGAGAGCTCATCGACGGCAAAGCCGGACCAGATCACGGCGACTTCGGCGACGACGCCACGTGGCAGCAGTATCACGCCCGTATCCAGGCGGCGGCCGACACTCACCGCGCTCAAGAGCCGTTGAAACCGCCCAAACTTCAATGAGACGAAGCACTGGGCTACCTCGACCTCCTCGACCTGGTGCTGTCCGAGGAACTCGCCGTCCGAGGCGACCGCCGCTTCCGCAGCGGACTGCGCACCTCGAAAGCTGCCGCACCACAAGGGACAGGTGTTCGCAGACGAAGCCCTCGCCACCGCGATCCTCGACCGCCCCTGCACCGCTGCGAAGTGATCTGCATCACCCGCGACCTGGGCCCTGTCGCTCGCCTGCGTCCCCGATGACGCAAGTGGCGCACTTCCCCCCGATCTCCCTGTATACCGGGGCCCGCCTCGCTAGCCCGCTCGCAGCGCGGCGAGGAGTCTGGACCGCAGGAGCTGCGCGGCCGGGGAGTGCTGACCTCGGCGGATGACGAGTCCGAGCCGGGCGTGCGTGGGCGCGTCGGTGAGCGGGATGGCCCGCAGTCCGGCACCTTCCGTGGAGGACGCGGTGAGAACGGCAACGCCGGCGCCGCGCTCGGCGAGGCGGAGCAGGGTGGCAGGAGAACTGGCGTCGATGTCCGCACGCGGGCCGAGCCCGATCCTGCGGCAGGAGTCCTCGTAGGCGGCGCGGATGCCGGTGCCTGCGGAGAGGCAGAGAATCCTCTCGCCCCGCAGGTCACCGAGGCGGAGTTCCGGCCGGTCGAGGGGATGTCCGGCAGGGACGGCCGCGGTGAGGGGTTCGTCGGTGACGATGCTCTCCTCCAGGCCGGGGGCGACGCCGCCCGCATAGCCGATCAGGGCGAGGTCGAGAGAGCCGGTGAGGACCCGGGCCTGGAGGTCGTCGGAGGAGCCCTCGTGCAGGCTGACCTCGATGCCGGGGTGGGTGCGGCCGAGGTCGGCGACGGTGTCGAGGAAGGCCGGGATAGAGCAGCCCATGATCATGCCGAGACGGACCCGGCCGCGGACGGCATCGGCGAACTCGGCGGCGGCGTGCTTGATGGCCTCGAGCGTGGCGAGGGCGTTCTTCGCCAGGGGGAGAACGGCCTCACCGGCCGGGGTGAGGCGGATGTGGCGGCCGGAGCGGTCGAGCAGCCGCTGGCCCAGCTCGGACTCCAGCTTGGCCACTTGGGTGCTGATGCCGGACTGGCTGACGTGCAGGCGACGGGCGGCGGCGGTGAACGTGCCCTCGTCCACGATCGCGGCGAAGTAGCGCAACTGATGCATCTCCATATCTGTTGATGATAGATGTCATCTGATCCATCTGTTGGACGGATGAAACCGATGTCTGAAGGATGGAGGCATGACGACAAGGACTGCGCGAGAGCTTGCCGAGACCTACTTCACCGCCTGGGAGGCCGGCGACTTCGATACCGTGCGGGGGGTGCTGGCCGAGAATGTCGACTTCGTCGGAGCTCTGGGAACGGCGTCGGGGGTCGAGGAGGCGCTCGCCGGGTTGAAGGGGCTCGGTCAGGTGCTGGAGAAGATCGACGTGAAGGCGCGGGTGGCGGAAGGCGGCGAAGTGATCACCTGGTTCGACCTGTGCACAAGCCTTGCGCCGCCGACCCCGACAGCGAACTGGATGCGCGTGGAGGGCGGGAAGGTCACCCGGATCCGGGTGACCTTCGATCCCCGGGCGCTCCTGGCGGGACTCGAGACGCAGCACTGAACGAGGAAGACTTGGGCACCCTGTTGATCGAGACTCGACACCTGCCTCAGCCTCCCCGTTTCGCTTCACGCGGCTGAGCTGGTCGATCAGTGGGAAACGGTGTCTTCGGCCGCAGGCGGCCGGGCGAGCAGGTCGAGGGCCCTGGGGCCGCGGTCCCGGCCGGCGCCTAGGGTCGTCGGCATGCGGATTCGAATCGTGGACGCCTTCACCGACCGTCCCTTCAGGGGCAATCCCGCGGCGGTGCTGCTGCTCGGCACCGGCGCCTTTCCCGACGACGGCTGGCTCCAGCACGTGGCGACGGAGATGAACCTGTCGGAGACTGCCTTCGCCCACCCGCTGCCCGCGGGCGGCGAGGCGGACTGGGCGCTGCGCTGGTTCACCCCGGCCGCCGAGGTGGACATGTGCGGACATGCGACCCTCGCCACGGCCCATGTCCTGCACAGCACCGGAGCAGCGAGCGGCACTGTGCGGTTCGCCGCCCGCTGCGGGATCCTGAGGGCGAGCGCGCACCAGAACGGCGCCATCACACTGGACTTCCCGGTGTCGTCCCTGGCCGAGGTGGACGCACCCGGCGGCATCGCCGAGGCGCTCGGGGCCGCTCCGCTCTCGGCCCTGGACACCTCCGAGCACGTCGGCGACCTCCTGGTCGAACTCGCCGACGAGGCGGCCGTGCGAGGGCTGCGGCCCGACATCCGGGCCCTGGCCGCGCACTCGCGGCGCGGGATCATCGCCACGGCGGCGGCGGACCCGGACAGCGGGTACGACTACGTCTCGCGCTGCTTCTTCCCGAACGTCGGCATCGACGAGGATCCGGTCACCGGGAGCGCGCACACCGCCCTCGCACCGTTCTGGTCAGCCCGGCTGGGGCGCCCGGAGCTGACCGGGCTGCAGGCCTCACGCCGGTCCGGGCTGGTGCGGACGGCACTGCGCGGCGACCGTGTCCTGCTCACCGGCGCAGCGGTGACGGTCGTCGACGGCGAACTGCTCGCCCGCCCCTGACCGGAACGCGGCGAGGCCCGGTGCCGCCCGGTCCGGGCGGCACCGGGCCTCGCCGGCCGCGCGGGAGGGGTGCGGATTCCGCAGGCCTTCGGCGCCCGCCGGACCGCCGCTCACCGGACCGGGCCCGCCGAACCGCGCCCCAGGGGGCCGGGCTCATGCGGTGGGGAGCCAGCCCACCCTCCCCGCCAGCAGTCCGTAGCCCACGAAGGCGACGATGTCGAGAAACGCGTGGGCGGCCACCAGGGGGCCCACCCGGCCCCAGCGGCGGTACAGCAGCACGAAGACCACGCCCATCACCATGTTGCCGACGAAACCGCCGACCCCCTGGTAGAGGTGGTACGAGCCGCGGAGCACCGAGCTGGCGGCGAGGGCGCCCAGCGGGCTCCAGCCCAACTGGTCCAGCCTGCGCAGCAGATACCCGACGACGATGACCTCCTCGACCACGGAGTTCTGCACGGCGGAGAGCACGAGGACCGGGTACTTCCACCAGACGTCGGGAAGCGACTCCGGGACCACCGTGAGGTTCGCCCCCATGGCCCTGACCAGCAGGTAGAACGCAAGTCCCGTACTGCCGATACCGGCTGCCAGCAGCGCACCGCGCCGCAGGTCGGGCCACTTCCTGGTGCGGTCGAAGCCGATGGCCCTCAGCCCGCAGGCGCCCTCCCTCAGCAGCAGATGGGCGACGAGGACGACCGGCACCAGCGCCGTCGCGATCCCGAACAGCTGCCAGGCCAGGTCGAGCCACGGCCGGCCCGGCGCGTAGGAGCTGTTGAGATTCGCGGCCTGTTCCCCGAGGCCGCCGGGCTTCGTCAGCGCCCCGGTGAAGCTGATGAGCGACGACGCCGCGCTCGCGCCCAGGGAGAGCGCCAGGACGATCAGGGTCTCGGACCTGAGGATCCCGCGCGGCAGCCCCTCTCCCGGTACCGGTCCCGGTACCCGTCCCGCCTCAGCCCGCACACTGCCTCCCGTTCGCCTCGGCCCCGCCGTCACAGCTTGCCCGACCGCGGGGCCGGGGTCGAAACCGGGGACCGTGAGGGGGCGCTCAGTCCCCCGGCCCCGGCGGCCAGGTGTGCACGGGTTCGTCCGCGTGCATCAGGGCGCTGTAGCGGCGGGTGACCGCGGCGAGGGCGGCCCGCCGGTCGAGCCCGCCGTCCAGGGCCCGGTGGAACGCGTCGACCTGCCATGACGCGCCGTTCACCCGGCGCCGGCAGCGGCCCTCGATGACACCCAGGTAGAAGTCGCGGTCCGCGGGTGCCACGTTCCACGACTCCAGCCCGGCCGCGGCGAGCGGCAGCAGCTCGTCCCGTACGAGCTTGACCACGGGAACACGGGTCAGGACGCCGCCCCGGCCGGGGCGGGGCCATTCCAGCTCGGCCTCGATGCCGTGGCGGCAGGCGTGCCCGAAGTTCGCGGCGGCGGTCTCGAACGGCATCCTGGTCCACAGCGGCCGCGGCTCCTCCGCGAGTGCCCGCACGAGCCCGTAGTAGAAGGCCGCGTTGGCCACGACGTCGGTGACGGTGGGGCCGGCGGGGAGCACCCGGTTCTCCACGCGCAGATGGGGCACCCCGTCCGCGAGGCCGTAGACGGGCCGGTTCCAGCGGTAGACCGTGCCGTTGTGCAGGACGAGTTCCTGGAGCCGGGGCACACCTCCGCCGTCGAGCACCCGCAGCGGTTCCTCCTCGTCGCAGATCGGCAGCAGGGCCGGGAAGTAGCGCAGGTTCTCCTCGAAGAGTTCGTAGGCGGAGCCCACCCATCGCTCGCCGAACCAGGTCCTGGGCCGCACCCCCTGGGCCTGGAGTTCCGGCGGCCGGGTGTCCGTGGCCTGCTGGAACAGCGGGGGCCTGGACTCCCGCCAGAGCTCCTTGCCGAAGAGGAACGGGGAGTTCGCCCCGACGGCGATCTGGACCGCAGCCACGGCCTGGGCCGCGTTCCACACCCGGGCGAACCTCCCCGGGGTGACCTGGAGGTGCAGCTGCACCGACGTGCAGGCGGCCTCCGGGGCGATCGAGGACGAGGTGCAGCTGAGGCGCTCGACGCCTGCGATGTCGAGGGTGAAGTCCTCGCCTCGGGCGGCGACGATCTGGTCGTTCAGGAGGACGTAGCGGTCGGCGTCCGACAGGTTCGCGGAGACCAGGTCACCGGCGTCGAGGGTCGGCAGGATTCCGATCATCACGATCCCGGCGTCGACCTCGGCGGCTTTGCGATGGGCATATCCCAGGCCGGTGCGCAGCTCCTCGGCAAGCTGGTCGAGAACCCTTCCTCCGAGCCTGTGCGGCGCTATGTTGACCTCGAGGTTGAACATTCCCAGCTCGGTCTGGAAATCACGGCTGGCAATCCGGTCGAGAACCTCGGCGTTCATCATCCGGGGCAGCCCGTCGGAACCCGCGAGGTTCAGTTCGATCTCCAGCCCCACCAAATTCCGGGGGCGGTCGAACCTCTTCTCGGCCAGGAGTCTCCCGAGTCCCGCCAGGCACTGCTGGAGCTTTCTCCGGTACCTTTGCCGATCGGACAGGTCGAATCCGCCTGCCACGACCTTCTCCCCCATCGAAGGGTCCCTCCTCCAGTGGGCAGTCCGCGGCCGGGCTGCTCGTGTCACGGACGATGATGCCCAGATGAAGAGATCCGTAACGTCCCGTATCGGGACCGGGGAACCGGTAGTCTGGGGCGGCGCGGGCGCGGCACATTCCATCGGCATGGCGCAGTGCGCATTTACCAGTTCCGTCTAGGTGGTGAACATCTCCGACGAGATTCGGCCGTGCACTCCCCGGGTAACACGCCAGGTGGCGGCATGATTTTCAGGTATTCCCTCCCGGAATCCCGCGGGAAAAAGGCCGGATTCCGCCTTGTCCACAATACAGGGGGCGGCTAGCGGAAACGCCGAGTGAACGTGTGTCGTATAAACTCACGCGGACGAGGCAGAAAGTCGGCACCCGGCCAGAAGAATCCAGCCCCCTCAGCTCGGGCCCACGCCGACGCAGCCGCCCGCACCCTCCCCCGCATCACCCTGTCTCTTGAGTGAGAGGCGACCCACCATGCCCCTGCATGTCCCCCCGGCTCCCGCACCCGCACTGCGCAGCGTCCTCGCGGCCCTCGGCTCCCCCTCCGCGGTGCGCGAGGCCCGCACCCCCTCCCTTCGATCCGCCCAGGGACCGGTGACCGCCGAACTCCCGCTTCCCGTACACGTCCTGGACCAGGTGGTGCCGCACGGCGACCGCAGGCCGCGCACCCGGCTGGCGGGCTGGCGGTTTCTGATCCGCTGCGGCGACCGCGCGGTCGCCGCAGCGGACACCATGCTCACCCCCGACGGCTGGGCCTTCTCGCACTTCTTCGAGGGCCCGTACATCACGTCGACCGGACTGGCCCTGCAACAGGCCGAGGCACTGCCCGGCGACCACCATCCGCGGCTGCTGTCCGTCCCCGAGCTGTACATGCTCACGCTCTGGCTGCGCGGTGGCCGCGAGACGGACCCGGCGACGGGCGAACCGGCGGCCGCCGACCTGCTCGTCCCGCTCGCTCCCGCACCCCCGGGAATCGCCGCCCACCGGCCGCACCGGGTCGCCGATCTGCTGCCGGTCATGACGTCGAGGGTCGCGCCCGTCCCGCTGCTCGGGTTCCCGGCCTGAGCCGAGTCACCGAACGCCGATGCCCCGTGGCGCCGTGTCACGGGGCATGTTCATGACCCTAATGGACTAGCCCGCTCCGGCCAGAGCGAACCATCCGAAGGGATGGTGCGGTCGAACCGAACCGCCCACCGGGGTGATGCGTCATTCACCGGTAGGACGAGCTGCCGCGAAATCCCTGCGGAATCGACACCCGTGGGGCAACACTGGGATCGACGACGAACAGATACGGGGGGCGGCCATGAGCACCGCATCGAGCCGCAGGACACTCACCACATCGCAGCGAAAGAACCCACCCATGTGCCAGCACCAGCCACCGTGCCCGACAGCAGACTCCGCCGACCGGGAGGCCGCCCGCCTCGCGGCACACCATCCGGAGCAGGGCTGGAGCCTGCTGTGCAACGGCGTGGTGCTCTTCGAGGACACGGGCGAACTGCTCCCGGACGGGCAGATCATCGCTCCGCACCGGCCGGTGCGTATCGTGACGGCGGCCTGAGACACGCCGTCTGTCCGGCGCGGACACCGGGGCCGTCCGGCTGAGGCTCCCGACCCGCGCCCGCGCACCTCTGCGCCCAGGCCGCGAGGGCCGGCTCGGCGAGTCCGCCGAGCCGGCCCTCGCGCGTTCCCCTGCCGTGCCGAGGGGCGGCAGTGGTGCGGCCCGGTGCCGCCCACCCGCCGTGCCGACCGTCGCGGCGGCTCGCGACGTTGCCTGAGACGCCCCGCGGGCTTGGCGGGGAACCACGGTGGTGCTCCCCCGCAGTTCCTCAGCCCTCGTACTCGTCCAGCGGCGGGCAGGAGCAGACCAGGTTGCGGTCGCCGAAGGCTCCGTCGATCCGCCGCACCGGCGGCCAGTACTTGTCCGCCGCCTGAACTCCGGCCGGGAAGACGGCCTCCTCGCGGCTGTAGGCGTGCTCCCAGCCGCCGCCGAGCACGGCCGCGGTGTGCGGGGCGTTCCGCAGCGGGTTGTCCTCGGCGGGCCACTCGCCCGAGGAGATCTTCTCGATCTCGGCGCGGATAGCGATCATCGCGTCGCAGAACCGGTCGATCTCGGTCAGGTCCTCGCTCTCGGTGGGCTCGATCATCAGCGTGCCGGCCACCGGGAACGACATCGTCGGCGCATGGAAGCCGTAGTCGATGAGGCGCTTGGCGACATCGTCCACGCTCACACCGGTCGCCTTCGACAGCGGCCGCAGGTCGACGATGCACTCGTGGGCGACGAGGCCGGCCGGGCCGGTGTACAGGACCGGGTAGTGCGGCTCGAGGCGCCTGGCGATGTAGTTAGCCGCGAGTACCGCGACCTGGGTGGCGCGCTTCAGGCCCTCGCCGCCCATCAGCCTGACGTACGCCCACGAGATCGGCAGGATGCCGGCGGAGCCCCACGGGGCTGCCGAGACCGGACCGACACCCGTACCGGGCCCGGCGGTGGGCTGGAGCGGGTGGTTCGGCAGATACGGCGCCAGGTGCTCGCGGACGGCCACCGGGCCGACGCCGGGACCACCGCCGCCGTGCGGGATGCAGAACGTCTTGTGCAGGTTGAGGTGCGACACATCGCCGCCGAACTCACCGGGCTTCGCCAGCCCGACCAGGGCGTTCAGGTTGGCGCCGTCGACGTACACCTGGCCGCCGGCCTCGTGCACCCGGGCGCAGATATCGGCGACGTGCTCCTCGAACACACCGTGCGTCGACGGGTAGGTGATCATGAGGACGGCCAGCTCACCGCGGTGCCGCTCGATCTTGGCACGCAGGTCCTCGACATCGACCTCGCCGTCGTCGGCGGTCTTCACGACGACGACCCTCATGCCGGCCATCACCGCGCTGGCGGCGTTGGTGCCGTGGGCGGAGGACGGGATGAGGCAGACGGTGCGCTGCTCGTCGCCGTTGGCGCGGTGGTAGGCGCGGACCGCGAGGAGACCCGCCAGTTCGCCCTGGGATCCGGCGTTCGGCTGGAGGGAGACCCTGTCGTAGCCGGTGACCTCGGCGAGGCGCTCCTCCAGCTCGTGGATCAGGGTCAGATAGCCCTCGGCCTGCTCCACCGGCGCGAAGGGGTGGATCTGGGCGAACCCCGGCCAGGTGACCGGCTCCATCTCGGTGGTCGCGTTGAGCTTCATCGTGCAGGAGCCGAGCGGGATCATGCCCCGGTCCAGGGCGTAGTCGCGGTCGGCCAGCCGGCGCAGGTAGCGGAGCATCGCCGTCTCCGAGCGGTGCGCGTGGAAGACCGGGTGGGCGAGGTAGTCGTCCTCGCGCAGCAGCGCAGCCGGCAGGGCGTCCGCGACCGCCGCGTCGAGTGCCTCGATGTCGCCCTCGACGCCGAAGGCCGCCCAGACTGCGGACACCTGGGCCCGCAGGGTGGTCTCGTCGCAGGAGACCGACACATGGTCGGCGTCGACGAGGCGCAGGTTGACGCCGCCTTCGCGGGCCGCGGCCACGACCCCGGCCGCCCTGCCCGGGACACGCGCGGTCAGCGTGTCGAAGAACGTGCCGTGCACCAGCCCGATGCCACCGGCGCGCAGCCCCTCGGCGAGGATCGCGGCGTAGCGGTGGGTGCGGCGGGCGATCGTGCGCAGGCCCTCGGGGCCGTGGTAGACGGCGTACATCCCGGCCATGACGGCGAGGAGCACCTGGGCGGTGCAGATGTTGCTGGTGGCCTTCTCGCGGCGGATGTGCTGCTCGCGGGTCTGCAGCGCGAGGCGGTACGCCTTCCCGCCGTCGGCGTCGACGGACACCCCGACGAGCCGGCCGGGCAGGCTGCGGGCGTGCTTCTGCCGGACGGCCATGTAGCCGGCGTGCGGTCCGCCGAAGCCCATGGGGACTCCGAAGCGCTGGGTGGTGCCGACGGCGATGTCCGCGCCGAGCTCGCCGGGCGGGGTGAGCAGGGTCAGCGCGAGCAGGTCGGCGGCGACGGTGACGATCGCGCCGAGCTCGTGCGCCTGGTCGACGACCGGCCTGATGTCGCGGACGGCACCGGAGGCGCCCGGGTACTGGAGCAGGACGCCGAAGACTCCGCGCTCGGCGATCTCCGCGGGGATGCCGGCGGCGAGGTCGGCCACGACCACCTCGACGCCGGCCGGTTCGGCCCGGGTCTCGATCACGGCGATGGTCTGCGGCAGCGCGTCGGCGTCCACCAGGAAGACGCCGTTTCCGACCTTGCCGACGCGCCGGGACAGCGCCATGGCCTCCGCGGCGGCTGTGCCCTCGTCGAGCAGCGAGGCGCCGGACGTGGGCAGCCCGGTCAGGTCGGCGACCATGGTCTGGAAGTTGAGCAGCGCCTCCAGACGGCCCTGCGAGATCTCCGGCTGGTACGGCGTGTACGCGGTGTACCAGGCCGGGTTCTCCATCACGTTCCGCAGGATGACCGGCGGGGTGAAGGTCCCGTGGTAGCCGAGGCCGATCATCGGGGCGAGCACCCGGTTGCGTTCGGCGAGGCCGCGGAGCTCGGCGAGCACCTCGGCCTCGGTGCGCGCCCCGGGCAGCCCGAGGGCCTCGGCGTTCTTGATCACGTCCGGCACGGCGGCGGCGGTCAGCTCGTCCAGCGAGCCGTAGCCGACCTGCGCCAGCATCTTCGCCTGGGCTCCGGTGTCGGGCCCGATGTGGCGCTGCTCGAAGGGGGTGCCTCGCTCCAGTCGGGAGAGCGGAATGCGGTTGGCGGTCATTGCGGAGGCCTCCTGGTCGTGACGACCTGCGAGGGGCACCACGGCGCGGGTGCCCGGACGGCCTCCCCCTCTGTCATCTCAACCTGAGAGCTTCACCGGCGCGCCCGCGGGCGCGCCGGCTTTCACCGTCGGTGAGAGCGGATGCCGTCCGGACGCCCGCCCTGCTTTCCAGAGTGACCTCATCCGCGCGGTACGGGGGCCTGAGAGATTCCGGGGAGGATTTGCTCCTTCGGCGGCTCCGGCTTTCACCGGGGCACTCTCCCGCACGGGGTCAGCGGCCGCTGCCAGCGTACCAGCGCGGCCTCACCCGGGACTTTCGAGTGGACGGCGCCCGGGATGTGCCCTTTCGTAGTGTTCAGCGACCCCACGGTGTTCAGCGAACCCGTGCGACCTGTTGGAGGGACCGTGCAGAGCGACATCGATCCGCGCAGCCTGATCGGCCGCAAGGCGTTCGACCGCAACGGCACCAGGGTCGGCACCGTGGACGAGGTGTACCTCGACGACGCGACGGGCGTCCCCGAATGGGCGGCCGTGCGCACCGGCCTGTTCAGCCGGGACGCCTTCGTCCCGCTCGAGACCAGCGAGCTGGTGGACGACGGCCTGCACATACCCTTCGAACGAACGCTGATCAGGGATGCGCCCGACTTCGGGGTCGGCCGCCACCTCTCGCCCGAGCAGGAACTGCAGCTCTACCACCACTACGGCCTCGACCTGCCGTCAGCACCCGAGCAGCCCACCGCCCCACCGTCCCCCGACGGCGAGGCTCAGGGCCCGGGATCGGGCACCGGGCCCTCCGGGGAGCGGGGCCTCGGGCGGCTCGCGGGTCACGACGACTGATTCTCCGGCGGCCTCAGCAGCGGCAGCGGATCGGAAGGCTGCAGGGCCGGATCGTCCACGGCGAACGTCCGCACCCGGCCCGGCACGGGGGACCACGGTTCCTCGAAGCGGACGGTGACCCTCCCGAGCCCGCTTCCCTGGACCCAGCCGGCCCCGTGGTCGGCATGCCGCACGTCCTGGCCGGCGGCCCAGTGCCGCTCGGCCGGCCGCCGGATCCCCCCGGACCGCGGCTGCTCCCCGGCGGACCGCAGCCGCAGGGACGCGCCGGCCTCCGGGTGCTCCTCGTGCCGGCCCCCCGCCGCGACCTGCGCGAAGAGGTCCTCCTGCGTGTAGTCGGCCAGGCCGCTCACCCCCACGCCGAGCAGCCGCACCCCGCCCGTGGTGTCCACCGCCTCCAGCAGCCGGGCCGCCGCCTCCCGCACCACCGCGGGGTCGTCGGTGGGCCCGCGCAGCGTCTCCGACCTGGTCAGCGTCGAGAAGTCGAATCGCCGCACCTTCAGCACGATCGTCCGCCCCGAGTGCCCGGAGGCGCGCAGCCGGCGCACACAGCGGTCCGCCAGCCGCTCCACCTCGATCCGGATGCGGACCCGGTCGTGCAGGTCCACATCGAAGGTGTCCTCCACCGAGACGGACTTGGCGTCCCGTTCGGCCACCACCGGGCGGTCGTCCCGGCCCATCGCCATCCGGAAGACCGCACCTCCGTGCGCCCTGCCCAGCAGCCTGACGAGTTCGGCCTCGCCCGCCTCGGCCAGTTCCGCCACCGTGGTCATGCCCGCCCGCCGCAGATGCTCGCCCGTCGCCGGTCCCACTCCGGGCAGCGTCCGCACCGGCATCGGCCCCAGCAGCTCCCGCTCGGTGCCGGGCTCGATGAGCACCAGCCCGTCCGGTTTGGCCTGCTCCGAGGCGATCTTCGCCAGCATCTTGGAGCCCGCCAGTCCCACCGAAGCCGTCAGTCCGGTGGCTGTCAGGATGTCCCTGCGCAGCCGCTCACCGGCCTCCCGGGCCGAGCGGGGGTTGTCGGCCGCCCCACCCGCCTCCAGATCCACGAAGGCCTCGTCCAGGCTCAGCGGCTCCACCAGCGGCGAGAGCAGTCCCAGCAGCTCCATCACCTGGTCGCTGACCGTCCGGTAGAGCGGGAAGCGCGGCACCAGGTACGCGGCGTTCGGGCACAGCCGGCGCGCCTGCGCCATGGGCATCGCGGAGTGCACACCGAACCGTCTCGCCTCGTAGGAGGCGGTGGCGACCACCCCGCGGGGCCCCAGACCGCCGACGACGACCGGTTTTCCGCGCAGGCTCGGTTTCGCCGCCTGTTCCGCTGCGGCGAAGAACGCATCCATGTCCAGATGCAGAAGGGTGGGCGCGGGTCTCACGGCATCGATGCTGCCCTACCGCACCGACAATCGCCCGCACGCGCGTACGAGCCGGTGGGGAGGTTCAGCCGGCGCGTTCGCGGCGGCGCCTGGCCAGCTCGTCGCCCGGGTCGTGGCCGATCAGCGTCTCACCGGTGTCGACACGCTCCCCGTGCAGCTGCGAGAGCGCCGTCTCGACGTCCCGCCACACCACACCGACCGCGATCCCGAACACGCCCTGCCCGCCCTGGAGGAGATCCACGACCTCGTCAGGCGACGCGCACTCGTACACGGTCGCACCGTCACTCATCAGGGTCATCCGCTCAAGGTCCGCGAAGCCCCGGGCGCGCAGATGCCGCACCGTCGCCCGGATGTTCTGCAGGGCGACCCCCGTGTCCAGAAAGCGCTTGACGATCTTGAGGACGACGACGTCCCGAAAGCTGTAGAGGCGCTGGGAGCCCGATCCATGCGCGGTCCGCACACTGGGTTCGACCAGTCCGGTCCGCGCCCAGTAGTCGAGCTGCCGGTAGGTGATACCCGCCGCCGCGCACGCGGTGGGCCCCCGGTAACCCACGGTCTCGGGCGTCGCGTCGGGTTGCGCACCGTCGTGAAGCGCATACGCCAGGCCCTCCGCGGGGCCGCGCCCGTGAGAACCCGCCGCCGTACCGTCGCCGCTGCTTCTCACGCCGACCTCCGTCCTTGACCTGCTTTCTCGACGGTAGGCAGTTGCCGGGGGCGCGTCAACGATCGCCACACTCGGCACGCCGAGTGATAATCACCCTGAGAGTGGTTTCGCGTGCCCCTTCTCGGGGAAAAGCTGGCCGAATATCCCGCGAGGCGCCGTCCCGGCCGGGCTCGCGGTCCGGATGCGGCATCACGCGTCCGGACCGACCGCCGCACCGGGCCGCGGCTCACCGGCCGTTCGCGGATCACTGACTGCTGGAGCCGAAGTCCTCAGGCGAGATCTGGTCGAGGAACTCGCGGAACTTCTCGACCTCGTCCTCCTGCTCGTCGGGGATCGCGATGCCGGCGTCGTCCAACACGCCGTCGCTGCCGTAGATCGGCGTACCGGTGCGCAGCGCCAGCGCTATGGCGTCGGACGGCCTGGCGCTGACCTCCACACCGCTGGCGAAGACCAGCTCCGCGTAGAAGACCCCCTCCCGCAGATCCGTGATCCGCACCTCGGTGAGCTCCTGCCCGACGGCCTCCAGCACGTCCTTGAACAGGTCATGGGTCAGCGGCCTGGCCGGCGCCATCCCCTGCTGAGCAAAGGCGATCGCGGTCGCCTCACCCGGTCCGATCCAGATGGGGAGATACCGATCGCCTCCCACTTCACGCAGGAGCACGATCGGCTGGTTGGAGGGCATTTCCACCCGGACACCCACAACGTCGAGCTCGTTCACACAGCAACCCTAGGACGTGCCCGGCAGGTTTGGGTAGTCGGGTTCGGCCGAGATCGGACCGATCCACCCCGCCGTCAGGGCAGACGCACCCCCAGCGCGGATTGCACCAGCGCGGAGTGCAGCCGGACGGAGAGCTCCGCCAGCTCCCTCGCGGTCGCCTCGGCATGCGCTCTGGTCTGCGGATTGCGGTGCCTGCGCAGCGGTGCGACCACTTGTTCGACCAGACCGGCGTCACGGTCGGCGGCAGCCTTCATCGCGCGCAGATGCCTCGGCTCCAGACCGAATCTGCCCAGGTCGGCGATCAGTCTGGCCACCGTCACCGACTCGGCCTCGTAGCAGGAGTCCGCCGAGGGGGTGATCAGGCCGTAGGCCTCCCACTCCCCGAGCCTCTCCTCGGTCACTTCCGCGGCCGCCAGCAGCTCCGCCCGTCCGACGCGCGCCGCCGTGGGCCCCTCGGGGAGATACTCGCCCGCCCCACCGGAGGCTCCCACCGGTCCGCCCCGGTGCGGACTCGAAGGCCCCTGGGACGGGAGCGGGGGCCGCTCCCCGCGCGCCAGGGCGTCGAGGTGCTCCCGGATGATCTTCAGCGGCAGGTAGTGGTCCCGCTGCATACGGAGGACCTGCGCGAGCCGCTCGACGTCCCCGGGGCTGAACTTTCGGTAGCCGGACGGTGTGCGCCGCGGCTCGACGAGCCCCTCGGCCTCCAGGAACCGGATCTTGGAAATGGTGACCTCGGGAAACTCCTCCCGCAACTGGTTCAGCACCGAGCCGATGCTGACCAGCCTGTCACCACCGGCGGTGCCGTGGCCGGCACCGTCCGCCGGAGTTCGCCGCATGGACGCCCCTGAGTCAGATGCCCCGCTGGTTCGCGTAGAAGACCAGCCGGTACTTGCCGATCTGAACTTCGTCACCGTTCGCCAGAACGACCGAGTCGATCGGCTCGCGGTTGACGTATGTGCCGTTGAGGCTGCCGACGTCCGTGACGGTGAAGCTGCCGTCGGCCGCTCTGCGGAACTCCACATGACGGCGCGAGACGGTGAAGTCGTCGAGGAAGATATCGCTCTGCGGGTGGCGGCCCGCCGTCGTCAGTTCACTGTCCAGGAGGAAGCGGCTTCCCGCGTTGGGCCCGCGCCGCACCACGAGCAGGGCCGAGCCCAGCGGGAGGGCTTCGACGGCCGCCTGGGCCTCCGACGAGAGCGAGGGGAGGGGCGTCTGCCCCGTGGCCTCCGCCTCGTAGGCCTCGATTCCCGAGATGGAGATCGTCGAGGTCGTCTCCGAAGCACGCTCCGCCGGACCTCCGGACCGCAGCGGCGCGCCGCAGTGGGAGCAGAAGCGGCTGGTCTCGGCATTGCGGTTGCCGCATCGCGCACACACCGGCATGGACGGGTCCTCCTGCCGCGGCTGCCCCGCGGGGGCATGGGATGCATACGGGTCGGGCGTAAACCCTCCACCCGTACTCGAGGTTGACGATTCCCCGAAACCTATGCGCCCGGGACCGGCAGGGTCAACAGCAGACGCGCCCTGACCGCCGGGAATGTCACCGTCGGCGACCTCATCCCGGAAGAGCGGGCGCTCGCCGCTCTGCTCCGTCTCCTGGCCGTGGCGCGGTGCGCGGTGACGGGCGGCGCCGCCCTCCTCGCGTGCGCTCTTGCCGAACAACTTCCCAAACAACTTCACGGGCGATTCCCCTTGACCGAAACAGACCCGCCCGTGGGGCAGGAACCCTGAACGAAAAAACCTGCCGACCCGGACATCCTCACAACGTCCGTAGCCTCCGGACAGTTTCCACCACGTAGCACTCCCACGATGCGCCGACCCCCCGCAACCCCTTGTCCATCTCCGGCTTCCCCAGCACGGCAACGGCTCACCGGGAGGACGACCGAGCGTAGTCAGGCCCCTCCACGGGTCGCAAGGCATCCACGACGATCTTCTCAGAGCTGGTCACCGTGACGGTGGCCTGCTCCTTCTCCAGGGTCTGCACCACGCCCCCGGGAATGTTCAGCGCAGGCTCGAGGTCCTGCGGCCTGCCGATGACCTTGAACCGGTAAGGGGCACCGATCTTCCTGCCGTCCACCTGGATAGAGCCTCCGCCGTCGGAGAAGTAGGAGTCTGCGACGACCCTCACCCCGTTGACCTGGATGGCCTCGGCCCCCGCGGCACGGAGCTCCTGGATCGCGTCGAGCAGCATGTCCGACTCGACCGCCCCGGCCCCGTCGCCGATGCTCAGCGTGATGCCCGGGCCCTGCGCAGCCACGGTACCGGCGAGGATACCCAGCTGCCGCTCCTTCTCCTGCGTCTGCCTGCGCGCCTCCTCGGCCTGGTCCGAACTGGTCTCCAGCTCGGTCCGCTGCTCCTCGAGCCGCTGCCTCTCGTCCTCCAGACGCTTGGTGCGGTCGTCCAGTTCATCGAGGATTCGCACGAGGTCCTCCTGGCGTGCGCCGCGCAGGGCGCTGCTGTCGCTCGTCGACCGGACCTGGATCGCCAGGCCGAGCCCCAGGACGAAGAGCAGCAGGGCCACCACGAGTTGGGCACGCGAGAAGCGGGGCGGCCAAAGGCCGGCCGCCAGTCGCTGCCGCCCCGTCAGCTGCGGCTCGCCGCGGGGCCGGTCCACCGGGGGCGCCTCCTCGGCGGATGCCTCCCTGCCTCGCCCGTCGCCGGAGTCCGGCTCCTTCGCCGCCGCCCCGGCCCCTTCAGCCCGCTGAGCCGCCCCGGCCCGTGGAGTTCCCTCCGCGCGTTCCCGCCCGTCGGTTCCCGGTGCCTTGGGCCGCGCACCGCCCTTCGCCGGCCCGACGGGCGGCGCCTGGGCCGGGGCGGTCAGCCTGCCCGGCCCGGGCGGCGGGGCCCCCGGGCCGGCGGCGTGCACCGCGGGCAGCGACTCGTGCGGCCGCCGGGGCGGCGTCACGTCCGGTGTCCGGTCGTCAGCCGTCCCCGGCACCCCGTCCTGGGAGCCGGGCGATTCACGCGGGGTCCTGTCGTCGCTCATCGGCCTCACGCCCGGAACACATGGCGGCGGATCGCGGCCGCGTTGGAGAAGATCCGGATGCCGAGGACGACCACCACTCCCGTGGACAGCTGTGCACCGACGCCCAGCTTGTCGCCGAGGAAGACGATCAGAGCGGCCACGACGACGTTCGACAGAAACGAGACGACGAAGACCTTGTCGACGAAGATCCCGTCGAGCATGGCCCGCAGACCGCCGAACACCGCGTCGAGGGCCGCGACGACGGCGATCGGGAGGTAGGGCTCGACCACGGCCGGTACCTCGGGGCGGAGCAGCAGTCCCGCCACGACTCCCAAGACCAGGCCCAGTACGGCGATCACAATGTGCCCTTCCTCTTCCCTGTTTCTGCCGTGCCCTGACCGGTGCCACCGGCGGTCCTCGGCTGTGCGGTTCGTACGATCAGGCTCGGTGCGGCCGGCAGACGCACCTCCGCCTGGGAGGAGACACTGCTCCGAACCCCGAAGTTCTCCTGCAGCGCATGGAGGTACTGGCCGTCCGCGCTGTCCTGGAAGGCGGTGCTCAGCCTCTTGCCGTCCCCGATGGCGAGTACCGTGTACGGCGGCACCAGCGGCTTGTTGTCGACGAGTATGGCGTCACCGGCGGCCCTGATCGCGGACAGGGCAGTCAGCCGCTGCCCGTTGATCGCGACGGCCTCCGCACCGGACTCCCACAGTCCGTTGACGACGCGCTGCATGTCCCGGTCGCGGACCCGGCCGGTGTCGGAGAAGCCTCCGCTCTCCCGCGGACCCCCGCCGCCGGCCTCGCTGCCCTTCGCGTCGTCGACGACGAGCTTGATCCCCGGCCCGGTCACCTCGGTCGCACCGGAGAGCAGGGCCACGAGTGGTTCCCGGTCCCCTCCCTGGTGCTGGAGCGCCCTGCGCTGCCGTTCGCCGACTTCCCCGCGAAGCCGGTCGACGGTTCGCTCCAACTCGTCGGCTGCCGCGGTCTCGGCCTCGATACGGTCGATCAGCTCATCACGTTCCTTCGCCACGACGGGTGCCGATATCCGCGCCTGAGCCGCTCCGAGAGTGACCACCAGAGCCGCCAGCACCAGCCCGGCCGCGAGCCACAGCTTGGCGCGCAAAGTCTGGGGCGGCGGCCCGCCCTTCGTCGCCCTGCGCGCAGCCGCCTGCGCGTAGCCGTCGTCGAGACTGTGGTCCATGACGTCGTTCAGCAGCGACATGGACGCGTCGGGACGCGGCGGCGCGGCGGTCCTGGGATCGGGGGGCTGCTGCGGCATGCCGCACATCGTCGCACGTCGCGACCGCTACCGCCGAATGGCCCCACGGCTGTGCCGGGAAGCGCACCGTCCCACTTCCCGGCACACCGCGGTCAGTTCACCCGCGCCTTCCCTACGTGGCCGTGTCACCTGCGCCTTCCACGACCACGGACCACTCACCGAGGAGTGCCTGGGCGGATGCGTCGTCGGGGCCCTCGGCCCACAGATGGGTGACGGCCTCGGACGGGTCGGGCAGCACCAGCACCCAGCGGCCGTCCGCCTCCACCACGCGGACACCGTCGGTGGTGTCCACGGAGCGGTCGCCGGCGGCCTCGACGACCCGGCGCATCACCAGGCCCTTGACCGCCCATGGCGTCGCGATGTCCTGGCGGAGCACATGGGCCCTCGGAATGCGGGCGTCGATCTGACTGAGCGTGAGCTGGGTGCGCGCCACCAGCCCGAGGAGCCTGACGAACGCCGCCGGTCCGTCGAAGACGCTGCTGAACTCCGGGACGATGAAACCACCGCGGCCGTCGCCGCCGAAGATGGTCGGCTCCTCGCGGCACACCCGGGTGAGATCGTCGGGGGACGTGGTCGTCCACTCCACCTGGGTACCGTGGTAGGCGGCGACCTGCTCGGCGATCCGGGTCGTCGTCACCGGCAGCGCCACCTTGCCGCTGCGTCGTTCCGCGGCCACCAGGTCGAGCATGACGAGGAGCGCCCGGTCGTCCTCCACGATCCGGCCGCGCTCGTCGACGAAGGACAGCCGTTCGCCGACGGGGTCGAAACGCACGCCGAAGGCGGCACGTGCGGACGCCACGATCTCGCCGAGTCGCACCAGCCCCTGGCGGCGCTGCTCGACCGTCTCGGTCGGCCGCGACTCGTCGAGCCCGGGGTTGATCGTCAGCGCGTCCACGCCCAGTCTGCCGAGCAGGCTCGGCAGCACGAGACCGGCGCTGCCGTTCGACGCGTCGATGACGACCTTGAGCCCGGCCTCGGCGATCCCGCTGGTGTCGACGTTGCGCAGCAGCGAGCCCGTGTACGAGTCGTAGATGCTCGCCGGGAAGGAGAGGTCTCCGACCTCTCCGGGGAAGGCACGCCGGTACTCCTGGCGCGCGTACACGCGGTCGAGCTTGCGCTGGCCGCCCTGCGACAGGTCGGCGCCCCGTTCGTCGAGGAACATGATGTCGACCGAGTCGGGCACACCGGGAGAGGTCCGGATCATGATGCCGCCGGCGCTGCCTCGTGCCGTCTGCTGCCGAGCGACCGGGAGGGGCACGTTCTCCAGGTCCCGGACGTCGATGGCACTGGCCTGGAGTGCGGAGATCACCGCTCGCTTCAGGGCACGTGCGCCCCTGGAGTGGTCACGGGCCGTGGTGACCGTCGCTCCCTTCTTGAGGGTGGTGGCGTAGGCCCCCGCGAGTCTGACGGCCAGTTCCGGCGTGATCTCGACATTGAGGATTCCCGAGACGCCGCGGGCCCCGAAGAGATGCGCCTGACCGCGCGACTCCCAGATCACCGAGGTGTTGACGAAGGCCCCGGCCTCGATCGTCTTGAACGGGTAGATCCGCACATTGCCCTGGACGATGGACTCCTCGCCGATCAGGCACTCGTCACCGATGACGGCGCCGTCCTCGATCCGCACGGCGCGCATGATGTCGGTGTTCTTGCCGACCACGCAGCCGCGCAGATTGCTGTGCGGGCCGACGTAGACGTTGTCGTGGACGACGGCCCGGTGCAGGAACGCACCCGACTTCACGACCACGTTGGACCCGACCACGGTGTGCTCGCGGAGCTCAGCGTCCGCTTCGACCTTGGCGTAGTCGCCCACATAGAGGGGGCCTCTCAGCACAGCGTCCGGATGGACCTCCGCGCCCTCGGCGACCCAGACACCGGGCGAGATCTCGAAGCCGTCGATCTCCACGTCGACCTTGCCCTCGAGAACGTCGGCCTGGGCCTTCACATAGCTCTCGTGTGTGCCGACATCCTCCCAGTAGCCCTCGGCGACATAGCCGTAGATCGGCTTGCCTTCCTTCATCAGCTGCGGGAACACGTCACCGGACCAGTCGACGGGGACATCGGCCTCGACGTAGTCGAAGACCTCGGGCTCCATCACATAGATGCCGGTGTTCACGGTGTCCGAGAACACCTGGCCCCAGGTGGGCTTCTCCAGGAACCGCTCGACCTTTCCCTGTTCGTCCACGATCGTGATGCCGAATTCGAGGGGGTTCGGCACCCGGGTCAGGCACACGGTGACGAGCGCGCCCTTCTCCTTGTGGAACCTGACAAGGTCCGACAGGTCGAAGTCGGTGAGCGCGTCTCCGGAAATGACGAGAAACGCATCGTCCTTCAGCGCCTCTTCCGCGTTCTTCACGCTGCCCGCGGTCCCGAGCGGCTTCTCCTCGTGCGCGTAGGTGAGCTCCATCCCCAGCTCTTCCCCGTCGCCGAAGTAGTTCTTGACGAGGGAGGCGAGGAACTGGACGGTCACGACCGTCTCAGTAAGCCCGTGCCGCTTGAGCAGGCGCAGCACATGCTCCATGATCGGCCTGTTGACCACCGGCAGCAGTGGCTTGGGCATGCTCGAGGTCATGGGGCGAAGCCGGGTTCCTTCGCCACCAGCCATCACGACGGCCTTCATGTCGGAAGCGTCCTCCTTGAAGAGACGACGGTCCAGCCGACTTCACCCGTCCGGGCAGGCCCCTCTCCAGTTCTCATGCGGACCGGTGGGACTCTGCACGGCTGTGTGCTTACGGCTCAATCGGCCACGGCGTCAGCTTTGACGAGTCGGCGGACCTGGACCACATAGAGGATCCCTGCCCACCAGTACAGGGTTGTACCCCACCCTGCGAACGCCCATCCGAAAACTTTGGCGAGTGACGCGAGCCACCCGTCTCCGTCGCTGAGCAGCAGGAGCGGGAACGCATACATCAAGTTGAAGGTAGCCGCCTTGCCCAGAAAGTTCACCTGGGGAGGCGGATAGCCGTGCCGGCGCAGGATTCCCACCATCACGAGCAGCATCAGATCCCGGGCCAGAAGTACCACGGTCAACCAAAGGGGCAGGATGCCCCGCCAGGTCAGGCCCACGAGGGTGGAAAGGATGTAGAGACGGTCCGCAGCGGGGTCGAGGATCCGGCCAAGGCTGCTGATCTGGTTCCACCGTCGGGCGAGCTTCCCGTCCAGATAGTCGCTGACGCCGCTCAGCGCGAGCACGAGAAGCGCCCAGCCGTCGGCCCTCGGTCCGCCGAACTCGGGCAGGAGGATCAGCCACAGGAACAGCGGGACTCCGAGCAGGCGAGCCATGCTGAGGATGTTGGGGACGGTGAGTACCCGGTCGGTCTGAACACGGGTCTCCTGGACCTCCACCCGGGGGCCTCCTGCCGAACGTACCAACGATGCCCCCTGACCCTACCTTCAGCGGGAAGGGCCGTGTACGCAGGGGTAACGGTCGATCGTCCGCCATGTCCGGTAATCCGGCCGGAACGCGGAAAAGCCCCGGGCCGTAAGGCCCGGGGCTTCCCCACAACAATCGTTCGGCGGTGTCCTACTCTCCCACAGGGTCCCCCCTGCAGTACCATCGGCGCTGAAAGGCTTAGCTTCCGGGTTCGGAATGTAACCGGGCGTTTCCCTCACGCTATG
>NZ_BLLG01000003.1:0-547500 GCF_011766325.1 Streptomyces pacificus
TGGCGGGGCCTGGCAACCCGCTACGACAAGACCGCCACCAGCTACCTTGCCGGACTCCACCTACGCGGTGCCATGATCTGGATCCGCAGCCTCCGACCGACATGATCCGAACCTGGAACAGGCCCTACATCTCCACCGTCCGCAAGCACGGCATCAATCCCCTCACCGCCCTACGCGACCTCTTCGCCGGACGGCCATGGATGCTGCCCGCAACCAGCTGAAATCCCTAAACAGTCACGCCTACGGGGCATCGCAAGGAGAAGTTCGAGGTTCTTCCGAGCGTCACGCTGGACGGTGAAGGCTGGGAGCCAGTAGCCGCTCGGTCGGGGCATGGACGGACCGTGATACATGGGTGCGCATTGAGAGGTGAGGGCTCGGCAAGATCGGTGTTCAGGGCGGAACGGCACCGAGTGCGCCGCACCTCCGCGCTTGCCGCGGCCAGCGAAGTCACCTAAGAGCGCGTCTTACGTGGCGGGTTGGGTCAGCTTCTTGTAGCAGGTCAGTGCGGCTGCGAGTCCGAGGAAGCCGAGAAAGTGCGAGCCCTTCCGCTCGTACCGGACGGTGAGGCGGCGGTAGCCGAAGAGCCAGGAGATCGACCGTTCGATCTTCCAGCGGTGCCGGCCAAGTCGCTCGCTGGACTCGATGCCCGGGCGGGCGATGCGCGGGACGATGCCGCGGCTGCGCAGCCACCTCAGGTGCTCGGTGGAGTGGTAGGCCTTGTCCGCGCGGAGCTTGCTGGGTCGGCGTCGGCGCGGCCCACGCCGCGACCGGATCGCGGGTATGCCCAGGACCAGCGGCAGCAGAGCCTGGCTGTCATGGACGTTCGCCCCGGACACACCCAGCGCTAGAGGTAATCCCTGGGCGTCGGACAGGACGTGCAGCTTGCTGCCCTTCTTGCCCCGGTCGACCGGATTGCGCCCGGTCAGCGATCCCCCCTTTTCGCGCGCACCGAGGCCGCATCCACGATCGCCGAGGTCCAGTCCACTTCACCGCGGGCACCGAGTTCGTCCAGGACCGCCCCATGCAACCGTCTCCAGAGCCCAGCCTCGGTCCAGGCGGAGAACCGGCGGTGCGCCGTAGCGGGAGACACCTCGAATGTCTCGGGAAGATGCCGCCATGCGCACCCGCTGGTCAGCACGTACACCACAGCGGTGAACACGGCCCGCTCGTCGCACGGGGCGGTCCCACCGCCCTGCGGACGTGACGCGAAAGGCGGAAGCAACGGAGCAACCAGTGTCCAGAGTTCGTCAGGAACCAACCGCTGTGACAGACCGACACCCATGGCCAGGCATCATGCCGCATCCAACTCACGCCACGTGAGACGCGCTCTAAGTCCGGGGGCACTGAAACGGCTATCGGCGGGTGGTCTCCTGCTCGATGGCGGTGGCGACGGCGGGCCACGGTACGGGAAGCGCCGTGATCGTTGTCCAATACCGATGTGATGCCCGAACCGCGGCGTTTACCCCAAGGCGGACAGACTCGGGGGCTAGGGTGCCAAGGACCCGACGGGTCACCCCACCCGCGCCCCGAGCAGCGGGCATGATGCCGTTGCCGATCAGCAGCGTTGCCGTGCGGAGTGCGTCCAAGGTGGAAGCCGGCGCGGCTCCGGCGAGAGAGCCGAAGATCAGTTCATCCCAGCTCTGGAGCGTTCGGGCCCAAGCTAACCGCTCAAGGCCCGTGCCGAGATCAACGGCCATGCACTGAGGGTTCTCGATGTTCCAGAGGAGCACGATGTCGCCGAGTGTGAGGTCCAGGTGGCGGAACCTGAGTGTTACCCCGGCCACCTGCCGGCGGTGCCAGACCTTGATCCGACCGTAGAGGCTTATGTGTCGGGCGTGGAAGCCGAGTCGTGAGAGGACGTAGAGCCAGTCGTCCAGGACGGCGGCGTACTCGTCGATGCCCTGGATCGGTTGCACGCGCGACACGTTGACGAAGGAGGTCAGGTAGCCGTCGAGGAGATCCCCTTGGTGGTCTCGCTCGCCAGTGAATCGGACTACCGGCTGCGGTAGGAATCCACTGCGGTAGGTCATAGGGCGGCCGTCTTTGAGAAGGGGATCGAGCGCCTGTACCGCCGAGATGGCCAGTTCGGTTTCGCGTCCCCAGCGGAGCGGGATGCATGCGTCGCGAGGAACGCCCCGGGCAGCGAAGGCGTCCTCCAAGGTCGTTAGGAGCCCGGCCCACGATGGTGATCGGCGAGGCGGCGCATATGGTGAGCCTCGATGGCGATGAAGGACCTCAAGGTCTGTGCCGTCGATCGCGAACTCCCAGCCTGACCCGAGCACTTGGCGGAGTGCAGTCGCTATCTGATGCGCGGGTGGACCGGTCAGCATCAGCGTGCCGCCATGGCCTCGAAGTGTCGCGTTGGAGCAAAGCGGTGTTGGCCTACGGCTTGGACCTCGGAGTGATCCAGTACGGTAGCGCGCTCGATGGCCTCAGCGAGAGCCTGGGACGCTGTCTCGTCGTCCGCGTCGGGTGGGACGACTGTCGTCACGCCCGTGCGTTCGCAGAGTGCGGCGTGGGCGCAGGTTCCCTCCCGCCAGGTCAGGGCGGCCATGGGCGTTCCCGCCCGCAGGGACTCGCCGAAGACGGCAGCCCCCGCCTCCACGTACGTGCGCTCGTACGTGTAGACGAACACGGACGCGTCACGGATGGCGGCCGTCTTGGCGGGGCCGCCGAGCTCGCCGACCCACTCCACGTTGTCTGCGGAGAAGATCTTTTCGTGGCTGCGTACGTAGTCCTCATTGAAGACGGGGCCGACGATGCGGATACGGCGACCGAGTATCTGAGCTGCCCTCACCGCGAGGTGGGGAGCCTTCTCCTCGTGTACGCGGCCGAGCCACACCAGGTCTCGCCCCTTGGCGGCCGGCGGCTCCTCCTCGTTGAGCCCGAGGTGGACAGCCAGTTCCGGAATGGGCTGGTGGGCCGCGTAGCGCTCGATCATTTCGGGCGAGTAGCAGTAGAGCCGCGACAGCTTGCCGTCGAATGCGGATTCGGTGTGCTGGAACACCGGGGAGTGCTGGAACGTGGCTACGTCGCAGTCCAGTTGGCTCCAGGTCCGCACCCAGGCAGGCAGCGACGGATACTCGTGGCCGACGATCAGGAGGTCATAGCCAGCGGCTTCGAGGTCGCGCTCGGCCAGCGAGCCCGCGGTGACATCTTCGAGGCGAATCGGCTTGCGGACCCATTCGGCTTCCAGCTCCGGGAGCCATCCCGGGCCCAGGAGGTGTACGTCGGCGCCTGCGGCTCGGGCGCCTACTGCGACCGCCCAAAGCCATCGTTCGATCCCGCCGTATCCGGCAGGGGGAAAAGCGTAGCTACCAGGAAAGTCGCAGACGCCGACGAGCACTATGCCTCCGGTGTTCCGTCCGCCGAGATACGGCGGAAGCCGAGGTACGGGACGAGTGATTCAGGCAGGACGATCGAGCCGTCCTGTTGCTGGCACTGTTCGAGCAGCGCGGCCAGGGTGCGGCCGATCGGAAGGCCCGAGCCGTTGAGTGTGGCGACCAGCCTTGGCTTTCCGTCCGCGCCGCGGGTGCGGATGTTCGCGCGGCGCGCTTGGAAGGTGCCGAAGTTGGAGACCGACGAGATCTCGCGGTAGGTGTTCTGGCTGGGCAGCCACACCTCCAGGTCGTAGGTGAGCTGGGCGGAGAAGCCCGTGTCGCCGGCGGCCAGCTTGATCACGCGGTAGGCGAGGCCCAGCTCCTTCAGGCACGCCTCGGCGTGGCTGATCATCGCCTCCAGCTCGGCATCGGCATCCTCGGGGTCGCAGATCCGCACCATCTCCACCTTGGTGAACTGGTGCTGGCGGATGAGCCCCCGGGTGTCACGGCCGTACGAGCCGGCCTCCGAGCGGAAGCACGGCGTCTGGGCGGTGAGGGCGAGGGGCAGCTCAGAGGGCGGGATGATCTCGTCGGCGTAGAGGTTGGTGAGCGGGACCTCGGCGGTTGGGATCAGGAACAGTTCGCGATCCGCGACGCCGGTCTTGAACAGGTCCTCCTCGAACTTCGGCAGCTGGCCCGTGCCGGTCATCGTCTTGCGGGTGACCAGGAACGGGACTGAGTGCTCGACGTAGCCGTGTCGGCGCGTGTGAAGGTTGAGGAAGAGCGTGGCGAGCGCCCGCTCAAGGGCCGCCCCCGCCCCGCGAGAGACGGCGAAACGCGGGCCCGAGAGCTTCGTCGCCCGAGCGAAGTCGAGGACGCCGGTGGCCTCGCCAAGATCGACGTGGTCCTTCGGTTCGAAGGAGAAGGTGGGCGGAGTCCCCACTCGACGGACCTCGACCGCGAACTCCTCGGAGTCGCCATCCGGAGCCCTGTCATCGGGGAGGTTCGGGATGGTGAGCAGGAGGTTCCGAAGCTCGTCCTGGACCTTCTCCTGATCGGCTTCGATGTCGCGGATCTCGTCCTTGATCTCGCGGGCCCGCTCCTTCAGCTTGGAGATGTCCCCGCCCTGCTTCGCGGTCTCCTGGACCTCCTTGGCCACGCGCTTGGACTCCGCCCGCAGCTCGTCAGCCACGCGGATGCTCTGGTTCCGCCGGGCCTGAAGGTCCTCCAGGACGGACAGCTCCAGGGAGTAACCGCGGCGAGCGAGTCGTCGTACCGCTTCGGCCCCCATATCGATCAGGGCGCGAGCATCATGCATGGCTGGGGTCCTTCTTCTCCGGAAAGTGAGCTACTGCTCCGACGGTAGCAACTGCCGACGCGGCGTCGCCCCGCTATATCGCTGCGTCACTCCTCTCTTCTGGATCTCGGCGAGGTTCCATCTCAAGATCAGTCAGGAGCTCTGCGATCCAGCCGCTCAGCACGCCGTCCGGAACGTCGAGCGGCTGGACGCAGGGGGCTTCCGGGAAGAACAAGGGCATGGCCTCACCCTCGGAACGGTCCCGGTGCCAAAAGAGGACAGAGAGGAGCAAGCCGTGACCTATGAGGAGGCGTGGGCCGGGGAGGTTCAGGCAGTCCTCCACCCCCAGGAGCATCCGGCGAATGCCTTCTCGTTGTGACTCCGTGGCTCCCGGCGGACGCTGCCATGCCCCGTGGTGATCGAGCCAGCCGCCGTAGTCAAGGAATGGCCCACCCTCGAATTCGCCGTAGTCGAGTTCATTCAGCCGGGGCTCGACGACGAGCTTCGCGGAGGGCACCCCCGTGAGCAGGAGAGCGGTCTGCTGAGCCCGTGGGAACCCACTGGCCACCCACGTCCGCATGCTGTGCAGTGGTAGGACGGTCCAGGCCCGCTGACAGGACCGAACGCCCTCTTCGCTGAGCTGGACGGAGACGGTCGGGTCCCCATTGACCAGGTACTTCGTGCTGTACTCCGTCTGACCGTGACGGAGGAGGAACGTCTTCATACGTCGCCTCTCGCTTCTCGGGCGGACAGGAAGGAGAGCACCTCCGCCATCTGCGGTGCGCGCGGATCACCGGTGTCCACGTAGTAGAGGAGGCCGTCTACGGACAACAACCGGCACCACGGAGCGATCACCGGGACAGGAATGCGGGAGATCCTGGCCGCTGTCGCGAGTCGCTGGCTCGTTTCTCGGCCGAGCTCGTAGTAGACGGTCCAGAAGGCCCAGTCGAAGGCGGCGTCGCCCACCATGGGTACGGGATCGATCAGACGCGGATGGCCCTTGATGTCGAACGGCACGTTCTCCCGATACAGATCCCCGTGCAGCACAGTGGATCGCCCCGGGTCTTCATGGAGCCCGGCGAGCGCTTGAACCTCGTCGTCCACGAGTGACCGCCAGGGCCCAAGATCGAGATTCAGCGCCCGCTTCTCGATCCGCGGTAGCACCTCACAGCGAAGGTAGTCGCTGAGAAGGGGGAGGCTGACAGTGCTCGGTCTCGATCGGCCCCGAAGGTGCAGGCCGTGGAGGGCGCCAGCCACCATCTGCGTCTCCCGCACCCGCCAGTCCGAGCCTCCGGGGCGCCCTCCGATCATTTCGAGAAGTGCCACCGCCTGATCGTCGGCAGTCTCTATGACATCGACGGTCATCCCGCCGGCCCAAAGTCGGAGTGCCTGAATCTCATTGCGATAGCGAGCGGGATCGACCCAAGCCTTGAGGAGCCGCGGACGCTCGTCGAGATCGCTGGCTGTGGCGATCACGGAGGCGTGTCCAGCGTCGTGGTAGCCCTCCAGCGAGAGGCTCCAGCGATCCGCCACCTGCCCCAGAACGCTGGGTACGGCGTCGAGCCACCCCTCCGCCTTCGGCCCGTAGTGCGCGATCAATCGCTGTCGGCATCCTGCGGGAACGTCGCCGAGCGTCCGCGTAGTCATCAGCTCAGCACGATCCCCTCTTGAACGAGCTCGTCGGTGAGGGCCGGGAACTCCTCCAGCGCCTCGGTGACGAGCGCTTGCACCTTGTCGATCTCGGCCTCTTGTGCGGCGAGACGAATCAGAACCCGCCACGGCTGATCGAGCCTCTGCCCCGTGGTGCTCACCAGGTGCACTTCCGCGTGTTCGCCAGTGGCTTCGTGGAGTCGCCGCGCCAGCCGGAGAGCGGCGATGTTGTAGAGCTTGCCGACGTGGTAGACCGGGTTCTTGCCGCTCGCCCCCTCCAGGTTCATCGGGCGGAGGGGCGTGATGAGACCGTTGACGCGGTTGCCTCGGCCGACAACGCCCTCGTCGCCGGACTCGATCGAGCTGCCGGTGTAGGTCAGGTAGAGCTCATCCTTCTCGGGCACGTCGCGAGCGTTGAGGCGGAAGTCCGCGTCCGCACCGGGTAGATGGATGCCGGCGAGGCGGTGGCATTCGGCGAGAACGGCCTCGGTGTTGCGAACGTACTCCGCTCGACTCGCGACATGGCGCGACTTCTGAGGTACGCACAACACGATGTCCGCGTGCTGCCCATCCCAATAGCCCATGAGCTTCACGTCGGAGCCGCACCAGGCATGGGCCCGCGTGAAGTCGCTCTGTCCGGAGAAGTGGTCCACGAGATCGCGAACGAAGGTCTCGAAGGGGTTCTCTGGAGCCCAACCCGTCCCGAGAGAAGTGTCGTTCGAGAGGCGCACCCGACGCTCACGGAGGTCGTCTATGGAGCGGGGGTTGAACCAGCGGGTTCGGTCCGGAACGTCGTCGCCGGTGAGGACAGCGCCGGGACTTGAGTTGCTCGTGATGTTGAAGGCGATGTCGAGGTGATCCGAGACCTCTGGCAGCCGTTCGGCGAAGAATGCCCTGACCTCCGCTTCGACGATCTCCGTAACGGGGATCGATTCGCCACCGCACTGAGGCGCGGCTCGGCCGTTGACGAGAACGCGCACCAGAGAGCTCATCTTGGCGCCGCCGTAGCGGACTTCGCTCGCCCCGCCGAGGAGGGCGAGCTTGTCGAAGTTGTGGTGGAGCACGGCGCCGAAGTGCTGCACGGTGTACTGGCTGTACGCCCGGGACAGCCGCTCGGCGAGGTGGTCGGCGAGGGTGTCCGGGTGGCCGAGGCCCTTCCGCTCGACGATGGTGGTCGCGTCGGGTCGGGGCGCTCCGGCCTCGATCACTATGCGGCTGTTGCCGACGGTCGCGCTGGTTCGGTGCATGGCGTACTCCTCGCAGAGCTGGAAGGGGTGTGCGGGGAACTCGTCTGGCCGGTCGGCCGGACGAACCAAGATCATCGCGGGACGCCTGCAGTCCGCAAGCGCGTGACAAGTCGGGCGAGTTGCTCATAAGCCGCCACGGGATCGTCTTCCGCAGCAAGTTGGTGGAGGTCACGCGCCGGAACGAGGTGGATGTCTCCGGAGCGCCGTCGATCGAGCCACAGGGCAAGGCGCCAAGCCAATGCCGCGCCCGTAGCTCCGAGTTGGCTGATGATGCCGATGGGCACTCGGCGAGGCGTGACGGACGTGTAGATTAAGTCGCGTATGACGTGGAAGGTCGCGTCGGCCTGATCGCTCACGGCAGGGCCCCGCCCGCTGGCCTCCCAATCGACTATGTGGAGACGGCTTCCGTCGATCAGCAGGTGCTCCGGCTTGAGGTCGCCGTGCAGGTAGACCGTGGGAAGTTCGTCGTAGGGCTCAAGGGCAGCCTCCAGGTCATGCCACCACGGAAGTTTCCGGCAGCGGCTGGAGAACTGGTCGAGAAGGAAACCGCGGTTGGAACCCGGGGGTTCGCCCTGCCACCGCCAACCTGGGCCGGTGTGGGCTCCGTCGATCTCGCGGTGGACCTGACGAGTCGCCGCGATGGCGTGCCGAACGAAGTCCTGGACCTCTCGGACGGTGCGGATCGAGCAGGGCCTCCCTGACACGGTCCCAAAGACGGTCCATGCGTGGTCGTCGTGCTCGCCCGTCGCCATGACGGGCGGAACGGACAGGCCCCACTCCACAGCGATCTGAAGCGCAACCAGCTCCCGACGCCTTCTCTCGTGCGGGGCGATGTTGCGGTAAATCTTGAGTATCGAACTCCCGTCGAGGGCCCATCGCGTGATCGCGTTGGGCCTCACGATGGCCGTTCCGTAGCTTCCGAGCTGGAGGTCGTTGGTGCCGGCCTGTAATGCGCTACTCGCCATGGTCTCTGGCCCTCCCCGTGATCAGCTTGGTCCCAGACAACCTCATGAGCGTGCCGCGCGGTACCGTCGACAGGGGTGTCGAAGGGTGTCGCTTCCACTACCTCACGTCACAGAGAGGCTGGGCATGGCCAACGAGAACCTCGCAAGGTGGCTCGCCCGATCCGGCATGAGCCGTGGCGAGTTGGCGAGAAGGGTGAAAGCCAAGGCAGTGGATTGGAACGAGCCTCACGTCGCAACGAGCACGGCGCGAGTTCGCTTCTGGCTCGAAGGTCAGATACCGCGTACGCCCTTACCTGACATCATCGCGGCGGTGTTCTCCGACTGCGTCGGATACCGGGTCACAACGTATGATCTCGGACTCGGCGATGGAGCAAGCACCGAGGGCGCACTCGTGTACAACTCTTCCTACGCGGCTACCGTGGAGGTTGTCGCAGACCTCGGGAGAGCTGACGTGGATCGACGAAACTTCCTTGCAGGTGCACCGTTCGCGGCCCTCGCCGGTGTAGGCCCATCACGCGACTGGCTGATGAACGTACTGGACCAGAAGCCGCAGACCGGCCCCCGCGTGCGTCTTGAAGACGTGACGGCGGTGAAGAATATGTTCGGCGAGTTCCAGAAGATGGATGTCCTTCAAGGGGGCGGCTCCGGTCGCCTGATCCTCGCCGAGTACATGAACCAGCACGTGTACCCCCTGCTTCGCCGCACCTACAGCGATGACGTGCGACGAGCCCTCTGTGAGGCCGCTGCTGAGCAGACCTATCTGCTGGGGTGGATGGCTTACGACAACGGCGAGCACGGCCTAGCCCAGAGGTACTTGATCCAATCGCTCCGTCTCGCCGAGGAATCCGGCAACCCGGCCTTGGGCGCCCATGTGTTGGCCGGCATGGCGGACCAAGCCACGCTGCTCGGCGACCCGGCAGAAGGACGACGCCTGGCGCAGGCTGGGCGCCTGGGACTGTCCCACGTCAATTCGCCGGCCTGTCTGGCGGACCTCTGGTGCTTGGAGGCGCGAGCTCTCGCCTTGCTCGACGACAAGACGGCGGCGGCCCACGCAGTGGTCGAGTCGGAGAAGGCGTACGGGAAGGCCCGACCGGCGGAAGAGCCGGAGTGGGCCGCGTTCATCGACCCGGCCTACCTGCACGGAGAGCACGCCAACACGTTCCGGGACCTCGGCGATGCGACCTCCGCGGATGAGCACGCGCGGAGGTCCATCGACCACGCCAGGAGCCAGAAGCGGGCTCGGCGGGGGGCCATGTCTCAGGCCGCCCTCGCCGTATCTCATTTGCAGAGGAAGGACTTGGAGGCGGCCCACGCGGCTGGCGTTCGCACTCTCAGCCTGGCCGGGCAGGTCAAGTCCTCGCGTGCCGTCGAAGCCGTACACGACCTTCAGCGGCGCATGCGCCCCTTCGGCAGTCATCGGCTGGTGGCCGACTTCAACGAGCGGGTTAGGGAGCTCACCACGGCTGCGTAGTCCTCGAACGCAGGCGCTCCAGATCGTGTGTGCGGGGCGCCTGCGTTCCGTGGCGCTTGAGCTTCACGCAGCGCTGTTCAGTTCCTCGTACCCGTCGATGTACTCCAGCCCGTTGAGATGGGAGGTGATCTTTCCGACGCCGCGCTCACATCGGTAGCGAACAGCTCGGCCGGTAACGCCCTGAAGGGCTGCGGCCTCGTCGTCTGGCAGGTCCGCGCCGTAGCGGAGGACAAGGGCCTGGCGTTCGGCGGGGGTGAGCGGGGCGGTCGCCCAGCCTCGCCGGATGTCGGCGAGGTGGGCGAACAGAATGCCCGCGGCCTTCGGGTCGACGGTGCCCTTCGGCATGTCGGCGTCGGGCGCTGTCGGGTTGCGGATGCCGTACGCCGCTTCCTGGTCCCACACCGCCGGGAGGAGGTGCTCGACGAGTCGCCGGTCGTAGGCCGTCACAGGCCACTCCTCTCCGCCTTGTGCCGGGCGGCCTCGTAGGAGACGTGTGCGGTGCGGTGCTTGGCTTCGGTCAGCCAGCGGTCCCGTAGGCGCTGGGACAGCCAGCGGTGCAGAAGGCCGGCTCCCGCGTCGGCGAGGATCTGCCGTACGTAGGCAGCCCGCTCGGCCACGGTGATCACGGCCTCCTGGTAGGCGTCCTCGTACTCCAGGGTCAGCCCGTAGTCTCGGGCGAACGCGCGGGCAACGGCCTGTACGACGCTTTCGACCTGCGGTTCGGCGAGAACGGACCAGTCGGCCGCCGCGACGGCTTCGGACGCGTCGAAGTCGGCGAGACGCAGACTCATCGGACCACCTCCTTCACCGGCACTTCGCCGTTCTTCGTCACGGCGACCACCAGGCCCGGCGCCCCGGTCGTGCCCTTCGCGTGCCGCCACCACGTCGATTCGCTCTGCATGGCCGGCGGCTGGATGAACGTGCGCGGGCCGTCCGTGTCCACGAACTCGTGGTGCAGGTGACCGGCGAGCAGTACATCCGCCTGGTGCAGTGCGCTCGCCTTGTTGAACGCCTGGCCCTTCCACCACTCGAAGTGCTTGCCCGGCCGCCACTGGTGCCCGTGCGCGTGCGCCACCACGGTCCCCGAGCAGTCCACGACGACGGTCAGCTCGTCGGTGTTCGGGACGAAGCACTCGACGTGCTCGAACAGCTCGGGGTTGAGCTCCAGTGCGTCGCGTACGGAGATCAGGGCCTCCGTGTCGTGGGAGTCGTCGTATCGGGTCACGCCCTTGCCATTGATCCGTACGGCCTCGCCGTGGTTGCCCGGCACGGCGGCGATCGTCAGCCGTCGCGCGAGCGGAGCGAAGGCCAGAGCGCCGTGCAGCATCGCGCGCCGGGTCAGCCGGATCTGCTCGGTGAGCGTCAGCGACGTACGCCAGACGTTCGAGCCGCCCTGCGACTGGAAGCCCTCGACGTGATCGCCGAGCCAGGCCAGGTGAACGTGCCCGATGGGGAAGCGTTCGCGGTAGACCTCCAGTAGGTCAGCAGCCTTGTTGAGGCATTCGATCGTGCGTCGCAGCGTGCCGGCCGGGCCGTCGCCGTCGAGCTTCCCGAACTGCATGTCGCCCAGGGCGATGACGTACGTGTGGTCGCCCTGGGGAAGACCGGCAGCGGGCCAGCGCGGCTCGTACGCCTCGAGGGTCGCCAGGAGCTCGCCGAGGTCGGGGCGGTCCGGCTCGGTGGTGACCATGGCGCGGGTGAAGGTGAAGCGGGTGGAGACACCGAGCTCGCCGTTCGGCATCGTCCACTCGGAGCTGCGGAAGCCCTTGACCTCCCAGTTGGCCGGGTCGAGGCCGTGGGCGCGTAGGACGGTGGCCGCGGTGCCTTTCGGGTCCGTCTCGGCGGGGCCGCGCACGGTGACCTCGGCGGCGTCGCCGTTCACCTCGATCTGCCGGGTGAAGTCCTTGTCGGGGTCGGTCTGGCGGGCCGGTATGGACGGGCCCACGGGCTTGGAGAGGAGTTCGTCGAGAAGGGAGTCACTCAAGCGCTGTCGCTCGCTTCCTGGCGCAGTCGGCGCCGGTACGTACGGATGGTGGAGGCCGACACGCGGTGTCCGAAGCGGCCGAGAATCCAGACGAGGTCTTCGGCCGCTGTGTCCTGGAGGAGGTGCCGCTCGAACGCCTCGCGCTCGCGGTCGTCGAGCGCCTCCCAGATCGCGGTCAGGCGTGGGCCGGGACTGCCCGGTAGAGGATGCCGGGTCACGCCGCCTCCCGGTCGATCGACTCGACTGCGGCGACGGCCAGAGCGGCGAGACGCACGAGTCCGGCGCGTGCGTGCTGGGCCTCCGGCTCGGCGAAGGTGCCGAATGCCTCTGCCAGGACGGCCGAGTCCCAGCCGGGGGTCTCGGCGAGTTCGCGGCCGTGGTTGACCGACCGCCAGCGGTTCGACTCGCGCAGGTGGTACGCGCGGCCCTTCGCGGGACGCTGTCCACCTGCCAGCGGGGCCGTCCGGTCCCCGACGAGCTTCCGGGCGGCCTTCACCTCGGACAGGACGGCGGTCGTCGGGTCGGTGGTCCTGCGAGCCGGTCTCTTCGTCGTCTTGGTCTCGGTCACTTCGTGTTCTCCTCGTTGATCAGGTCGTGGAGGGCCTGGGCGCCGCCCCGCAGGTAGGTCTCGGTCACGTCGCCGTCCCGCAGCCGTACGCCCTTCGCGTTGCGGAGGGAGCGGCAGACCTTCGCCGTGAACTTGGCCCCGGCGTCGTCCGGATCGCCCCACACCCAGACCTTCGAGAAGCCCGCGAGCATGCGGCGGTGCCGGCCGAACCACATCTCCGCCCCCGGCGACCCGACCGCATGCCAGCCGATCTTGCGGAGGATCACGCGGTCGAACTCCCCCTCGGTCAGATGGATCTCGTCGCCGGCCGTGTGGATCGAGTCGACCCCGTACAGGCGGGGTGGGTCCTCGGCGATGGTGTTGTACTTCCCGTGGCCGTGTTCGCGGTGGTTGTGCTCCTGGAGGCAGCGGAAGCGGATCGTCAGCGTCTGACCGTCGTGGCCGAGGTAGGGGATGGCGAGCATGCCCCGGTACTTCTCGTGCCCCGGGAAGGGATCAGCGACGACGCGAAGCCGGAACGTAGCCACCTCGGCCTTTCCGATTCCGCGACCGAGGAGGTACCGAGCGGCGTCCTCCGCAAGCGCTGCCTGATACGCGCTCGCCGCCTCCTCCAACATCTCGCGTTGCGAGGGCGAGAGAGGCCGCAAGGGCTCGCGCGAGTAGGGTCGGGGACTGGAAACGGAGCGTCACACGCCACCGCGCCAGTCCCCGACCCTACTCATCATGGTCAATCCCGGTCGCCCCGAGGAACGGGCAGGGAACCACGAAGAACGAAAGAGGCAACGGGCAACACCGTCGAACCCCGATTCTCCAAACGAGGGTCGTGCCAGACTCAGTCTCGGACGCGAAGCGAAGTGACACCGTTACAGCAAGTGTTCACCATCGGGTTTCGCGTCGACCGGTGGTCGTCTGATGACGGCTCCCGTGAGGGCGGACGGCTCTCGCGGTCACTGTTCAAGGGGAGGTTGATGATGAGCACGACTTTACGTTTCGGCCCGGAACTTCGCCGTTTACGAGTGGAAGCGGGGCTAACTCTCACCGAGTTCTCCGTGGCGCTCAACTACGACAAGGGGCACCTCAGCAAGGTCGAGCGCGGAGAGCGTTCCGCGTCCCCCGAACTGGCCCGGCGGTGTGACGCCTTTCTCGGCGCGGACGGCGAACTGCAGCGCTTGGTCGTCCGCCCCGAAGCGGACTCGGACTCGGGCTCCGCCGCCTCCCCCGCCGGTCCCCACCGCTGGCTAGTCGGGCGTCGGGCAGTCCTCTCGGCGGGCACGGGAGTGCTGATCGACCTCGGCCTGAAACTCGGCGGTCAGGCGTTGTCCTACGCCGGCGACCCCCTCCTGGGCTCCTACCGCATGCAGTTCGACCAGCTGCGGAAGCTCGGCCAGTCCACCGCTCCCAAGATCTTGCTCCCCCTGTTGGAGACGCAGACCCACATGGTCGCCGGGCTCGCCTCCGACGCCCGGTCCGCCTCCCGGGCCCCTGCGTTCCTGCTCGCCTCACGGTTCGCGGAGTTCACCGGCTGGATGGCCCAGGAGGCCGGGGACAGCGACGCGGCACTCGGCTGGACGGGCGAGGCCGTCGAATTGGCGCGCGCCGGGGGTGACCCGTACCTCGGTTCCTACGCACTGGTGCGGCGCGCCCTGGTCACAATGTACGGCGGGGACGCCGCTGGCACCGTCGCTCTGGCCCGCCGCGCCCAGAGTCGCGAACTCCCACCGCGCATCAGGGGACTCGCGGCCCAACGAGAGGCCCAAGGGCACGCGCTCGTCGGCAACGAAGCCGACTGCCTCCGCAGCCTCGATAGGGCGCGGGAACTGCTCGCCGACGATGACGCCCTCAACGGCACCGAGCCCGTGATCGGCACCTCACACGTGAGCGATCCGGCGGCGATGTCGACCGGCTGGTGTCTGCACGACCTCGGGCGCCCCAAGACTGCTGCCGAGGTACTCGACCGAGAGTACCGCCGCCTCCCGCCGCACGCGCTGCGTACCCGCGCCCGGTACGGCTTCCGCAGGTCCCTGGCACATGCCGCCTCCGGGGAGGTCGAGCACGCGTGCGCGATCGCCGGGGAGCTCCTGGGAGTGATGCCGGCCGTGCCCTCGGCGACGGTGAACAGCGACGTCCGACGCCTCTCACGGGAACTGTCCCGGTTTCGGAGCAGCCGCGCCGTGCGTGATCTACAACCCGCGCTGGCGCGCGTACTCGCTCCCGCGCACGACTGACAGCCGCTCCACGACCGACACGGACTCGACCCGCCCGGCTCGCCCCACTACCGCCGCCTCCGGCCCTCCGGATCCCATGATCCCCGCGGGCCTCTCTGATTCCCGCCCGACGCGTCGCATCGCGCCCCCCGGCTTCTCCGGGCTGCCCGCAGCCAGTGACGCACAGGCGGTGCCCCGCCATTCGCATGCCCTCCCGTGGACGCGCCATGCCGTCACACGGTCGGGACCCCATGGCTCGGGTGAACCGAATCCCCGGTCCACAGCCCTGTGCCCGTTCACTCGTCTTCTCTCACGAAGGGAACCTTCATGCCCGACGTCTTCGTCAACTACCGCACAGGCGACGAGGAATCTGCCGCGACCATGATCGCCCGGGAGCTCACCCGGAGGTTCGGCGACGAGCGGATCTTCTTCGCCAGCAACTCGATTGATCCCGGACGCCGTTTCCCGGCGGAACTGGTCAGGGCGGTGGAGGAGTGCGAGGCGCTCCTCGCCGTGATCGGCCCGCGCTGGGCGGAGGTACGGGGGACCGACGGCCGCCCCGCGCTCGAAGCCGAACAGGACTGGACCCGTCGCGAGATCCAGACCGCGCTCGACCGCGGGATCCTGGTGATCCCCGTGCTCGTGGGAAAGGCCACGCGGATCGACCGCACCGTCCTTCCGGACGATCTGCTGGAGCTGGCGGACTTCCAGTACAGGCGGTTCGACCACCGCAACGCCGAATCGGACCTGACGACGCTCGGAGACACCCTCGCCCGGCTGCTGCCCGAGCTGAGCAGGGTGGACCGCGACGGCCGTGCGGCAAGGGAGCGGACGGAGGCGAAGTCACACGAGGAGTCGGCCCGGGATACCGGGCACATCAGGATGCGGACGCGTGACGTCGAACAGCGCGTGCGCGGCGGCATCGGAAACCTCATCGGAGACCTGTCCGGCACCTTCGTCAACGAGCCGCAGGGGCCCGTGAACACCGGCCGGGGCCACCAGTACAACGCGCCTCACTTCGAGGGCGACAACACCGGGGTCCAGTTCACCGCCGGCGACAACAGCGGTACGGTCCACCAGCGCTTCGAGCGCGAGCGCCGATGCTGGGACGACGGGCGATGACCGAGCAGGACCGCGTCACCGTCAGCGATCCGCACGGCCCGGTGAACAGCGGCGAGGGGCATCAGTACGTCTTCTACGGCGCTGCCACGGACTGGATGACCCGCAAAGGGGTCGAGTCCCTCCGGATCGCCCTTGAGGACCGGGTGCGCCTGGCCGACCGGTTCGTTCCCCCTAGGGGTTACCGCATCGCCGCCTACCACTTGGAGAAACCAGGATCGGTGGTGCTGCTGGAGGGACCGCCCGGCAGCGGCCGCCGTGCCGCGGCAATCATGCTGCTGCACGGGCTCGGGGATGACAGGAACACCGACGAGGAGAGGGTTCGGGTCGAGGAGCTTCCCGCCACAGCCAAGGACGAGAGCAGGAACGACAAGCCACTCACCCCCGGCGAGGGGGACCGTTTCCTTCTCGACCTCTCCGGGATCACCGACGAAGAGGAGTACACCAGGGCCCAGCGCCGTCTGGCCGTGCACCGGTCGAAGGTCCAGGAAGCGGGGGCCCACATGGTCGTCGTCCTGCCGTCGGTCATGGAGGACGCCCATGCGCCGGACTTCGAACCGCACAGGGTGAAGCTGGAGCGCCCCCGGGGCGTCGCTGTCGTCACCCGGCACCTCCGCATGGACCGGATGGCCTTCCACCCTGCGGATCTGACGAGCGCCGGCCTCCAGCACCTGTGTGACCGCTCCCCCATGCGGGAACTGGCGCGGCTCGCCAGGCTGGTGAAGGCCGCTTGCGACAGTGGCCGGTTCGGATCCGACTTCGCGGGATGGCTCGACCAGGCGATGCACGCGGTGACCGACCGTGCCGGTGAGGTGGGTCAGCAGATGGTCGCGGTACGCACCGCGCCCGAGCGGGCCTTGCTGCTCGCGGCTGCAGTGTTCGAAGGATCTCGCGCAGACACCGTTTACGAGGCATGGCAACGCCTATTGAAGGAAGTGGGGCACAAGGAGGAGGTGACCTCCGAGTTCGCGCAGACGGACTTCGGGGAGCGGTTGAAAGCGCTCGGGATCGAACGGGCCCCGGACGGACGGCTCCGCTTCGAGCGGCTGGCCTACGCCGACGCGGTGCGGACGTACTTCTGGGCGAACTTCCCCGGGGTACGCAACGGCCTCAGGGACTGGATCGGCTCTGCCGCCGAGCTGGACGGCCTGACCACCGACGACCAGGTGGACGTCGTCGTCCGCTTCGGCGAGCGGTCTCTGGCCGTCCGGCGGCCCGACGACCTTTTCGGCCTCGTGGTGCGCTGGGCGAACGACGCGGCCAGGGCGTCCAGCGATCCGCGAGCCGCGACAGCTCTCGAACTAGGTCTCCGCCACCAGGAGTTCGGCGGGTGGTTCCGCAGGCGGATGTACGAGTGCGTCACGAGGTCCGGCTCCTTGTCTGACGGCCTGGCCCGTGTCTTGACAACCGCCTGTCACCAGAGCCTCGGCGCGACGCACCCAGATCAAGCAGTGGTGCGCCTCCACCACCTCGCCGTACGGAGGGAGGGGGCAGCGCACGGGGCCCGGGAAGCGCTTCTCCACCTCGCCGGCCGTGACCGTCGGCTCTACCGACTGCTGATCGACCGCCTGCGGGACCGGGCACGTCAGGAACAACCCGGGGCGCATTCCCATCTCCTCCTGCTCGCAGAGCTGTTGAGGAGCGACCGAGCGCCGGACCCACCCCGCTGGCCGGACCTGTTCCTGGGCTGGAAGACGGTGTTCTCGCAACCGCCGACGGAACTCTGGAACCCGCTGGTGAGCAGCTGGCTGGACGCCGTGGCGGACGACCGCACGCAAGAGATGGCGCTGGACGTGATGGTCAGGGCGACGCACGGCCGCACGGCCGCCCTCCACCGCCTCTACGTCATCGCCTGCGGCTGGGCACGGTCTGCGCGCCACCCGTCCCGGGCGGCCGTCGCCGCCCTCTTCTGGCGGCACATCGACCAAGCGCAGTACGCCCGGCCGGAGAGTAAGGAGCGTGCGGGCGCCGAACCACGGATCACGGAAGAGGAACGATGAAACACCGTTTTCCCAGCCTGCTGTTCGTCGCTCTCTGCGGCCTCGCACCGGCTGTGCTCGGACACTTTCTGGACTGGTCGGCATGGTTGTGGGGCTTTATGTCCATGGTCACTGTCTCCGGTTCCCTGCTGCTCGTGATGACGGTTCTCAGCGGTGGCCACACATCCGCCGACCCGTACGAGCCCGGGGAGCCCGAGCCGCCCGCGGTGCCGGCGGAGCAGCCGTACCAGGAGGCACGGGTGGTCGACGCGGCGCTGTCGAGCGCGACGAACGGCTACGACTTCCTCTTCTCCGCCACCGTGTGGTGGAGGCCGGTCCCCGACCACGCCGGCCAGGCAGACAGTGCCTCCTCAGCCCTCGCCGTGTCCTCGGTCGTCAGCCGGGCCCTGGAGGTCGTCCGTCACGAGGAACCCGGCCGGGCAAGCTTCGCACGGTACCTCTTGGAGGGGCAGCTGGGCATCTTGCTCCCCGACCTGAGCGGACGGGTGAAGGCCATGGCGGCCGATGTGACGCTGACCCTCGCCCCCGCCGACCGCGAACGCCTGCAGAAGCTGAACGACCTTCGCAAGGACGAGGAGATCTGGGAGTACGAGCGTCAGCACGAGCGCAACAAGCGGCGCTACCTCGGTGACGACGTGCTCAAGAGCGCGGGCAGCGCGGTGGTGTGGTGGCTCGCCCGCCACGAGAACGAAATCGAGAAGGCGGTCGACATGATCGGCCCGCTCGCACAGGTCGCGGCGGCGGCCAACGACGAGGAAGTGCCCGAGCTCTTCCGCCACCTGCTCGTCCCGCCCATGAGCGCACGGAGCGAAGCGACCGTCGGGGGCCCGCTGTGGGACGGGGACGACCACGGAGGAGGGGTTTTCGACCGCGAGGAGGAAGTAGGGGTCTCGGATCGACTGCGCCTGTTGCTGACGGAGGCGGGCCTGAAGCCGGACATGGACGGGTACACGGTGCTCGCGCACCGCGTAATGAGGTTCTTGAAAGCGGAGGGGATGGACGAGGCAGCCGCCGAGATCAGGCGGGCATTTGGCCTGGCTCCCGGCGATGGCCCGGAGGACGAGCCTTCGAGCGAGGGGAACACTACCGGCCCCTGGCCGCCCCGCTCCCCGGCCCCCGAAGGCCCGCCGTTCACCGACCCGGACGTGGCCCCCGGTGCGAGCACGTTCACACCGAGGACGGCGGAGGGCAGCGCGAACGCCGGTGACCGGGACCAGGATCGGTGGGAGACGAGCGAGGACGACACTCCGCCGCCCCACTTCTGGGACCCGTCGCACAGCCCGCACCGGCCCGCCGAACCCCGCCCATGGAACGAGGACGACGAGAACGGGGTCTGATCCGGTAGACGGTCAGCTCGCCGAGGCTCCCCTTCACCGCACACCGCGGCAGGGGAGCCTCTCCTGTCCTGCGAGACCATCACCGGGTCCGTCCGTTGGCCTGGGTTCGACCTGCGTTGGCGCCACGATGCGGCGTGAGCTGCACCGCCACGTGAACAGTACCGAGGCGGACCTCGCGCGCTGGATCAACCCCATCGTGCGAGGCTGGATGGCCTACTACGGGGCCTTCTGCCGCCACGAACTGTCGGCCCTGCTCCACCGCATCAACACCTACTTGCTGCGGTGGATCATGAACAAGTACAAGAGGCTCCGGTCCTGGAAGAAGGCCAACGGGGCGATGCGCAATGCGGTCGCCCGGCAGCCTCGGTACTTCGCGCACTGGGCCTGGGCGAAACCGGCCGTCAGATGACCAGGACGACAGGAGCCGTATGACGGGCGACTGTCACGTACGGATCTGTGTGAGCCCGGGGCTGAGGCGCCCCGGGCTACCCGACCTTCGGACATACGGACCGCCCACGCCCGCCGTCACTTGCGGCCGACGCCTCCGTACATCGCGACGTCGCCCGCCGGCGTCTGCGGCCGCCATGCCGAGCACGAGACCACGCCGGGCTCGAGCAGTTCCAGGCCGTCGAAGTAGCGTGCGACGGCGGCGGGGGTGCGCTGGGTGAGTTTCGGGGTGCCGTGCTCGTTCCAGAAAGCGACCGCCGCGTCGACGTCCGGCATGTCGGGGTGCGTGACCGTGTGCGACAGGACGAGGTGACTGCCGGGTGCGAGCTCGTCCATGAGGCGGCGGACGATGGCGTATGACTCCTCGTCGTCCTCGATGAAGATGACGACTCCGAGCAGCATCAGCGCGACCGGCTGCGACAGGTCGAGCGTCTTCGAGGCGGCGGCGAGGATCGTGTCGATGTCCCGCAGGTCCGCGTCCAGGTAGTCAGTCCGGCCCTCGGGCGTCCCGACGAGCAGCGCGCGGGCGTGCGCGAGGACCAGCGGGTCGTTGTCGACGTAGACGACCCGCGCGTCGGGCGCGACGCGCTGGGCGACCTCGTGGGTGTTGTCGGCGCTCGGCAGGCCGGTGCCGATGTCCAGAAACTGCCGGATGCCCTCCTGTTCGGCCAGGTGCATCACCGCCCGGCCGAGGAACAGCCGGTCCGCCTTCGCGTACTCCCCGATCCCGGGATGCAGCTGCCGGATCTGGTCACCGGCCTCCCGGTCGACGGGGTAGTTGTCCTTGCCGCCCGTCCAGTAGTTCCATATCCGGGCGGTGTGGGGCCGGGACGTGTCGATACACGATTCGATGTCGGTCACGCCTCCAACGTATCGCGATGCCCCGGCAACTCCCGGGCGCTGACGGAAGACGCGTTCGGCTTCCAGAGGGTTGTTGCGGCCCAGCGCGACGCTCTCGGCGGACAGGTCCGGGGCGGAGGCCGCCGGTGGAGAGGACGGCATCGGGCGCTGTCGCCGGTCTCGCCGGTCCCGGCGGTCTCGCCGGTCTCGGCGGTCTCGGGGCGAAGCAAGGCCCAGCCAAGGGGCAGAGGATCCCGCGGAATGGCAGCTGCGCTGCCGCCGCGTCGCGTCCCTCAGCCGCGCACCACGAAACAGGCCGCGAACGCACCGGGGACCGCGAGCATGGCCGCCGAGTGCGCCATCGCCGTCCGGGGCATCCGCAGCGCGGCGGCGATCAGGAGTCCGGCGGCGAGCCACACGCCCCAGATCGTCTGCGCGGTGTTCCTTGCCTGCTGAATGGCCACCTGCTCCGCGGCGTCCGGCCCCCCGAACGTGATCCCGGACGCGATCACCGACCACAACAGGACGCCGGACAGGAGCAGGTCCGCAACGGCGACCGGGAACGCCACCGACCCGTCGTACTCCCTCGTCCAGCCCCACAGGCTTCTGCTCGTGCTCATACGCCCGAAGGCTGCCACCCCGGCCGCCCCCGGCGCATGAGTACCCGCACTCATGCGCCGGGGGCGGCCGGGGCGGTGCGGCGCGGCCGACCGTGTGCCGCCGGGGCCGCGCCGCACCGGACCCTCGTCCCCGGCGGCCCGGCCCCGGCCGGACCCGCGTGCCCGGTGAGGGGCCCGGCGAGAGGCGCGGTCAGCGCAGGGCGTCGTTGGTGCGGGCGGTCCAGATCGCCAGGGCGGCGAGCAGGGCGCAGGTGCCGCCGAGCCACAGCACGCCCTGGAGGGAGAGCGTGTCGACGATGACGCCGCCGACCAGCGCGCCGAGGCCGATGGAGAGGTTGAACACCGCCACCCACAGCGAGGAGGCCGCTTCCACCGCCTTCGGGGCGGACTTGATCATCCAGGTCTGGAGGCCTACGGAGGCACCGCCGTAGGCCAGGCCCCAGACGATCAGCAGGACGACGCCGCCGACCGCGGTCCGGCCCAGCAGCAGGAACAGCGGCATCGCGACCGCGAGGGCCACGGAGATGGCCAGCACGCTGCGGTGGACCCGGCGGGAGAGCGCGGCGCCGGCGACGAAGTTGCCGATCATGCCGGCCACACCGAAACCGAACAGCAGCGGACCGACGCAGCGCTCGTCGATCCCCGACAGCCTCTGCAGTGCCGGGCTCACGAACGTGTAGGCGGCGAAGTGGCCGAACACGATGAGCACCGTTGCGATGATGCCGATGCGCACACCCGGGTTGCGGAGCTGCTCCATCAGCAGCTTCGGCCGGATGGCCTGCGAGGCGGCCAGGCCCGGCAGCACGGCGAGCAGGGCGATGAGCGCGACCAGTGCCAGGGCGCTCAGCGAGGAGAAGGCGACGCGCCAGCCGGTGAGGTCGCCGACCAGGGTGCCGAGCGGGACGCCGAACACGTTCGCCGCTCCGACGCCGCCGAAGATGACGGCGGTGGCTCGCGGCACGTCCGCGGGGGCGGCGAGCCGGACGGCCAGGCCGCTGGCAACGGCCCAGAAGCCGCCGATCGCGATACCGACCAGCACCCGGGAGCCCACCAGGACGGCGAAGTCCGGTGCCATGGCCGTGGCCAGGTTGGAGATGGTCATCAGCGCCATCAGCAGGAGCAGCAGGATGCGCCGGTCCATCGCTCCGACGAGCATCGGAACCAGGGGTGCCGCGAACGCGGCGACAATGCCGGGCACCGTCACCATCAGCCCCGCCGTCCCCTCGGAGACCGACAGCGCGGAACCCACCGAGGTCAGCAGACCGATCGGCAGCTGCTCGGCGGTCACCAGCAGGAAGGTTCCCAGGGCCACCGCGGAGACCGCCGTCCAGCGGCTTCTCTCCGGGGCCTCTGGGTCCAGTGCCTGGCCAGGGTTCTGTTCTGCGGTCGTCAACGGAGTCCCCTCCCCCAATTTGGTAGCGCTCGCTCCCATACGGTCGACGCTAGTATGGGAGCGATCGCTACGCAAGTCGGGTACGATGAACACATGGCACGCCCTCGGCAGTTCGACGAAACGGAAGCGGTCACATCGGCGACCGGGCTGTTCTGGCGACGCGGTTACCACGCCACCTCGGTGCGCGACCTGGGAGACGAGCTGAAGCTCACGCCCAGCAGCCTCTACCGGACGTTCACGGACAAGCACACGCTGTTCCTGCGCGCCCTCGACCACTACCGGGCCACCGAGTCGGCCGAGGCCCGGCAGCAGCTGAACGCGGCAGACCGCCCCGTACGGGAGGCGCTGCGGGAATGGATGCTGTGGCTGGTCGGCGGCCCGGCCGGCGGCGAGCCCGGCCGCGGGTGCTTCGTGGTCAACACCGCCACCGAACTCGGCACCGCCGACGAGAAGGTCCGCCGGCAGACCGAGGCCGCCTTCGAGGGCACCCGACAGGCCCTGCGCTCCGCGCTGGCCGGGGGCCGCGACCGCGGCGAGCTGCCGGCCGGCCTCGACATCGACGCCGCGGTGGAGCTGCTGTTCACCACGGTCCTCGGCCTGCGGGTCAGAGAACGCGCCGGTCACGACATCGAGCGCCTGACCACCGCGATCGACGCGGCGATCCGCGCCCTGGGGCCCGCACCCGCGGAGCCCGCCTGACGGCACCGGGCAGACCGGACTCCGGCAGCCGATCCCGGGGCCCGTCCGGTAGTTTCCCCGGCGGACGCATGACGGCCAGCGACCCCCGCCGGACCCCCGCACCGCCGGACCGCCGCCGGACCGCCGCACCGCCGGACCGCCGCCGGACCCCCGCCGGACCGCCGCGCCGCCGGACCGCCGCCGGACCCCCGCCGGACCGCCGCGCCGCCGGACCGCCCGGCCCCCGAGCTCATGCGCGAATCACCTTCACCTGCACCGCGCGCACCCGCGCCAGATGTCCTGCGGATCCTGATCATCCCTGCGGACGGCCCACGTGTACGGCACCCCACAGCGTCCCGGCCGCCTTCTGGACCGACCTCCCGCGCCGCGACGAGTTCGCCCTCCTGCTGTGTCGGGCCCGATCCCGTACGTGACCGCACAGGCTTGGCGGTAACGCCACCAGCACCTGAACGACCAGGAGCAGCGAGCGGTCGGCGCATCCTGAGCTCGTGCGCGACATCGCCCAGACCGTTCTGCGGACGGTGCGACCCCAGGGCCGGAGTAGGGCAGCTCGGCGCATCGACCCGGTCCGCCCGCTCGACAGGGTGCGGAATGCATCCCTGTCTGGAGAATTAATGGGGATGCCCCCATAGGCCCGAATGCGGAGGACCCCCATGACTGTCTCCGACACGCCGATGCACCTCACGCAGGGTGCCCATGTAGGGATCTCGGTGTCCGATCTGGACGCCTCGATCGCGTTCTACTCGGCCCTGACCGGCCGTGAGCCCGTCGCGCGGGGAACCATGGACAGCGAGCCGTTCGGCCGCACGCAGGGGCTGCCGAACGCGAAGCTGCGGTACGCGACCATCAACATCGACGGGCTCGGCATCGACCTGATCCAGTTCCAGGACCCCGTGGGTGAGCGCACCAACGGCAAGGCGAACCGGCCCGGCTCCATGCACCTGTGCTTCAAGGCCGACGACTTCGACGCGGTGTACCAGCGCATGAAGGACGCCGGCTACGACTTCCTGGGCGACGACTACACGTTCACCTCTGGCGAGGTCACCCCGGAGGCCGCACTGGGCACGAAGGTCGCGTACTTCAACGACCCCGACGGCACCAATCTGGAGATCATCGAACCCCAGGGCGGATTCGCCAACTGACCCTGTCGGCACCTGCACCTGCACCTGCACCTGCACCGGCACCGGCGCGCTGAGGGCGTGGCCGGCGTGTACCTCAGGCCGCGGGGACGAGGCGTACCGGCATCCCCTTGTTTGTCGTCGTACTCGGCCCGCGCCTGGCGTCCGTCCGGGCGTTCCAGCGCTGTCATGCGGCCGTGCTCGTCATAGGCGGAACGGCTGACGTGGCCCAGCGGATCCGTCCGAGACAGCAGGCGGTTGTGGCGGCCGTAATCGAAGCGAGTGACCGCCCCCAGTGCGTCGATCTCGGCAACGACTTGGGAGCGCTCGTTGACCATGAAGCGCTTCGTGTGGCCGTGACCATCGGTGGGGGAAGTCGTGCGCAGGCCGGTTCCCGGGTCCGTGTCGTCCCAGGTGAAGCGGGATTCGATGTGGCCGTTGGTGCCGGACTGGTAGGTACAGCGGTCCTGGTCGTCGTGGACGTATTCGCAGTGGCTGCCGTTGGTGTCCGTCCACGAGGTGATGCGGCCGTGCTCGTCGCGGCCGAAGCGCAGGGGCCGGCCAGAAGAGTTGACGACCTCGGTGAGGTGCCCGTCGGGGTAGCCGTAGCGCAGGATCTCTTGATCGGATCCGTCCGCAGCAACCCCCGCGAGGTGCAGGGCGGTCACGCGTCCTTCGCTGCGGGCGACACCCTCCAAGGTGCCGCGACCCGGGGCAAGGTGGGCGCGATGGTCTACCCGACGGGCCCGGAAACGCGGGAGAGGCTGCGAGAGCCGGCAGGCGGACCGGCACGGGAGGCCGTCCCGGTCTGACGGGGCGGATGCACGCGGTCGTGCGCCGTCCGGAGCCGATCCGTCCCCCTTGATAACCCCTTCTCCGCCCGCGGACACGGACTAGGATCTGAACTCTGGGTCCGGCCATGGGAAACGGCGGCCCTTGCGGGGCACGAGGAGCGGGGACAGGCATGCGGGAAGGCCGGTGGGTCACGGTCACCGAGTCCGAGTTCGATCACGAACGCCGTGGCCTGGACGCGATCCGGGAGAGGCTGCCGGACTCCGACCCCTGGCGGGCCTGGTCGAACTTCACCTTCACCGCCAACACCGGTCACGTCCGTGAAGTGGACCTGCTGGTCGTCGCTCCCGGCGGCGTCTGCATGATCGAACTGAAGGACTGGCACGGCTCGGTCACGTCCGAGAACGGCACCTGGGTGCAGACGACTCCCGGTGGCCGCCGCCGTACGCACGGCAACCCGCTGCACCTGGTCAACCGCAAGGCCAAGGAACTGGCCGGCCTGCTCGCGCTGCCCGGCGGCAAGCGGGTCTGGGTCGCCGAGGCCGTCTGCTTCACGGACAGCGGCCTCCGTGTACGCCTGCCCGCCCACGACCGGAACGGCGTCCACACCGTCCACCAGCTGGTCGAGATGCTGGGGCAGCCTCCGCGTGACGAGCGGCGCCGCATCACCGCGATCGGCTCGCGCGAGATCGAGGCGGCCCTCAAGAACATCGGCATCCGCAAGAGCGACGCGCAGTACAAGGTCGGCCCGTACGAGCTGGAGCGGAAGTCCTTCGACTCCGGGCCCACCTGGGCGGACTACCTCGCCCGCCACAGCGATCTTCCCGAGGCCGCCCGCGTCCGCATCTACCTCAGCGAGCGCGGCTCCGACGCCTCCCTGCGCCAGTCCGTCGAGAACGCCGCCCGGCGCGAAGCCGCGGTGCTGGGCCGGTTCAGGCACCCGGGCGTGGTCGAGCTCAAGCAGTACTTCCCCTCCGGGCACGCCGCCGGCCCCGCGCTGATCTTCGACTACCACCCGGACACCCTGAAGCTGGACGAGTACCTGGTCCAGTACGGCGGGAAGCTGGACATCCTCGGACGGATGGCGCTGGTCCGCCAGCTCGCCGAGACCATGCGCTCCGCCCACTCCAGCCGCATCCACCACCGGGCGCTCGCCGCCCGCTCCGTGCTCGTCGTCCCCCGGCCGCGCGGCCGGAAGGGCAGGGCGGTGGGGGAGGAGGCCGCCTGGCTCACCCCGCAGCTCCAGATCTCCGACTGGCAGATCGCCACCCAGCGCAGCGGCGACTCCTCCCAGGGCCAGGGCATGACCCGCTTCGCGCCGACCGCGCTGTCCGCCCAGCACCTGGCCGACGACGCCGACGCCTACCTCGCCCCCGAACTCACCGCCCTCAACCCCGACCCGGTCCACCTCGACGTGTACGGGCTCGGCGTCCTCACCTATCTGCTGGTCACCGGCAAGGCCCCGGCCGCCGGCCAGGCCGAGCTGCTGGCCCGCCTGGAAGCGGGGGAGGGGCTGCGCCCCAGCTCCCTGGTGGACGGCCTCTCGGAGGACGTCGACTTCCTGGTGCAGGCCGCCACCGCCTACCGGCCGGGCCAGCGGCTGTCCAGTGTCGACGAGTTCCTGGAGCTGCTGGAAGTCGTCGAGGACTCCCTCACCGCCCCGGCCGCGGCTGCCACCGGTACGGAAGGGCCGGGCGGCGAGGACGACGACACCACCGCCGACAAGGACCCGCTGGAGGCCGTCGCCGGTGATGTGCTCGCTGACCGGTGGGAGATCCGCCGCCGCCTCGGCACCGGCTCCACCAGCCGCGCCTTCCTCGTCCGCGACCTCCAGGCCGAGACCCGCAGGACCCGCCCGCTGGCCGTGCTGAAGGTCGCCCTCTCCGACAGCCGCAGCGAGATCCTCGCCCGCGAGGCCGAGGCCATGGGGCGCCTGCGCCCCCACTCCGGCATCATCCGCCTCGTCGAACCCGAGCCGCTGCACATCGGCGGCCGTACCGTCCTGGCACTGGAGTACGTCGGCGACGAGCGCGACGACAACGGACAGGGCACCGAGGGCGGCGGACGTCCACGCCGCCGCGAGGAGACCGTCGCCCGCCAGCTCCGCGAGAACGGCCGCCTCCAGGTGGACCAGCTGGAGGCGTACGGCGACTACCTCTTCGGAGCCGTCGACTTCCTGGAGGGCGAGGGCGTCTGGCACCGCGACATCAAGCCCGACAACATCGCCATCCGCATCCGCCCCAACCGCACCCGTGAACTCGTCCTCATCGACTTCTCCCTCGCCGGCTACCCGGCGAGGAGCACCAACGCGGGCACCGACGGCTACCTCGACCCCTTCGTCGACGTCATCACCCGAGGCTCGTACGACTCGCACGCCGAGCGGTACGCCGTCGCCGTCACCCTGCACCAGATGGCCTCCGGTGAACTGCCCAGGTGGGGCGACGGCAGTGTCCTGCCGCGCATGACCGACGCGAAGGAGTGGCCCTACCCGACCATCGCGGCCGAGGCCTTCGACCCGGCCGTACGGGACGGGCTGGTCGCCTTCTTCCAGAAGGCCCTGCACCGCGACGCCGGCAAGCGGTTCCCCGAGCTGAAGCCGATGCGGGACGCCTGGCGCAAGGTCTTCCTCGACGCCTCGCGGACCGTCCCGTCCAGCCACCGTTCCCGTCACCCGGCCGCCACGACAACGGAGGAGGGGACACCGGCCGAGGGCGCCGCCGCGGCGGCGATCGCCGACGCCGAGCCGGAGACCGCCGAGCAGCAGCGCGACCGCCTCGCCGCCGAAGTCACCCGCGACACCCCGCTGACCGTCTCCGGCCTCACGCCCGCCGCCCAGTCCTTCCTCTACGGCCTCGGCATCACCACGGTCGGCGAACTGCTCGACTACAGCCGCCGCAAGCTCGTCAACGCCCCCGGACTGGGCGCCAAGACCCGCAACGAGGTCCAGCAGCGGCAGCGCGAGTGGGGCGAGCGGCTGCGCGGGATCCCCGTCTCACCGCTGACACCGAAGGGCCGGGCGGAGGCCAGGGAGGAGCTGGAGCAGCTCACCGCGGCAGAGTCGGCCCTCGTCGGCGGACTCGCCAAGGGCACCTCGGCGGGCGCGCTGTCGCCCCGTATGCTCCGCTCCGTCAGCCTCGACACCCTCGCCACCGTCTTCGTACCCGCCGTCAACAACAACGGCTCCAACCGCAACAAGGCCGAGATGGTCCGGCTGTTGCTGCGCCTGCCCGACGAGCACGGCGTGCTGCCCGACATCGGTGTCTGGCCGAAGCAGAAGGACGTCGCGGAGGGCCTCGGGCTGAGCCAGGGCCGCATCCCGCAGCTGCTCAAGGACGAGCGCAAGCGCTGGAAGGCCGAGCCCGCCGTCCGGGCACTGCGCGAGGAGATCATCGACCTGCTCGTGAGCATGGGCCGGGTCGCCTCGGCGGTGGAGATCGCGGACGCCCTCGCGGTCCGGCGAGGGACGCACCTCGCGGGGCGCGAGCAGCGGCGGGCGATGGCGCTGGCGGCCGTACGGGCCGTGGTGGAGGTCGAGCAACTGCTGCCGCAGGAAGCCGAGTTCCAGCACCAGCCCAACCGCAAGGCGACCGACGAGTCCCTGGGCGCCGGCCTGCTCGCCCTCGACGTCCGCGAGAACGACGGCCCGGACACCCCGACCGCGCCGGGCCTCCTGGAGTACGCGACCCGTCTCGGCAAGACCGCCGACCGGCTGGCCAAGCTGGACACCCTGCCGACTGCGGCGACCGTGCTCGCCGAACTGGGCGCGCTGACGGTGCCGCCGGGCACGGTCGACTGGGACGAGCGGCGCATGGTGGAGCTGGCGGCCGCGGCCTCCGTGAACGCCGCCGCCACGCCGCGCCTGGAGATCTACCCGCGCGACCTGCCGCTGGTGAGGGCGCTGCGCCTCACCCAGGCCGGGCTCGTCCGCTGGATCCCGGGCATGCCCGAGGGCCAGCAGCCGGGGCTGACCGGCGAGGCCGTGCACGAGCGGGTCCGGGCTCGTTTCCCGGAGATGGTCGTCCCGGACGGGCGCGGCGGCACGACCCACGAACTGCCGACGGGCGGCCCGCTCACCAAGGCGTTACGCGACGCCGGCTTCGAACTGTCGCTCAGCATGCACGAACGCGAGGGCGTGCTGCGCTACCTGCCGACGCGGGTCGACGACGCGTCGAGCTACCTCACGACGGGTGCGTGGCGGCAGTCGACCCGTACGGGCGCGGTGACGCGGTACGCCGACGACCCGCAACTCGCGGGCGCGGTCCGCGCGGAGGAACGGCTCCTCGCGTCGGCCCGGCGGGACGGCTACCGGGTGCTGACGGTCGGCCAGCGGTCGGTGCGGGAGGCGGTGGCCGGGCTGGCCGGCGAACGGCTCGGCGCGGAAGCGGTCTCGGTCACCGCACTGTTCCTTCAGGCCCTGCACGCGCAGATCACGCCGGGCACCAAGCCCACCTGGGAGACCCTGCTCAAGGCGGACGCCGCCGAGCCGGGCTCGAAGGGCGCGGTGCGGTTCGCGGAGTACGCGCGCACGGCGTGGGGCACGGTGGAGCCCCGGATCGCGGAGCTGCTGGGCAACGGCGGCGGAGGCGGGGCCGGTTTCGGGACCGGTCTCGGGGGACCTGTGCTGCTGACGGAGGCCGGGGTGTTCGCGCGCTACGACGCGATGGGCGTCCTGCACCGCCTGGCGTCGGCGGCCCGGCGCGGCGGGCGGGGCCTGTGGCTCCTGGTCCCCCAGCCCGACCCCGCGCGCGAGCCCCGGCTCGGGCAGGTGGCCGTGCCGTACCAGGCCGGCCTGGGGGAGTGGATTCAGCTTCCGGACACCTGGGTGGGCAACGCCCACCGCGGGTCCGGCGATGGTGTGGCAAGTGCTGGTGCCCGTGGTAGTGGTGGCGAGGGAGACGTCAAGTGATCGACCGCAAGGCTCTGTTGAACGACCTGAAGCAGCAGGTCAAGGCGGTCGAGGCGGATCTTGGGCGCCAGGTGAAGGCGCTGGGGGATGTCGGCGCGCGGCTGCGCGCCGAGTACGACCAGGCACGCAAGCTGGGGCGTACGGCGGCGACGTGGAACGCGTGGCTGGACGAGCGGGTCACGCAGGTCGCGGTGGCGTGGGTGCTGGGAAGCGTCTTCGTGCGATTCTGCGAGGACAACCGGCTGATCCCGGAGCCGTACCTGACGGGGCCGGACGGTGACCGGCGGGAGCTGGCGGAGTCCCGCTACGACGCGTATGTGGAGTCGGACGAGGACCCGACGTACCGGGGCTGGCTGGAGCAGGCGTTCGAGGAACTGGGGCAGGGGCAGGCGGGCCGGCTGCTCTTCGACAAGCGGCACAACCCGCTGTACCAGGTGCCGCTGTCGCATGACGGTGCCCGGGATCTGGTCGAGTTCTGGCGGGGGAGGGACGAGGGGGGCGTCCTCGTCCACGACTTCACCGACCCGCTGAACGAGGACGGCACGGAGGGCTGGGACACGCGGTTCCTGGGGGACCTGTACCAGGACCTGAGCGAGGCCGCCCGGAAGACGTACGCACTACTCCAGACGCCGGAGTTCGTGGAGGAGTTCATCCTCGACCGGACGATGAACCCGGCGGTGCGGGAGTTCGGGTACGAGGAACTGAAGATGATCGACCCTACGTGTGGGTCGGGGCACTTCGTGCTGGGGGCGTTTCGGCGGTTGGTGCGGCTGTGGGGGGAGGGGCAGCCGGGGAAGGACGTGCACGAGCGGGTAGCGGCTGCGCTCAGGTCGGTGCACGGGGTCGACGTCAACCCGTTCGCTGTGGCTATTGCCCGGTTCCGGCTGCTGGTTGCCGCGATGGCGGCGGGTGGTGTGCGGACACTGGCAGAGGCGGCGAAGTACGACTGGCCGGTGAATCTGGCCGTGGGTGACTCGCTGATCAAGCATCGCCACAAGCAGGGCAACCTATTCGACGATTTGGAGGAAGAAGGAGCGGACGAGCTCGCAGACTTCAAGTACGAGACCGAGGACGTTCACGAGCACCCGAACATTTTGCGACCGGGTCGGTATCACGTCGTGGTGGGGAATCCTCCTTACATCACGGTGAAGGATAAGAAGCTCAACGAGCTGTACCGGGGACTTTACAACGCTTGCACAGGAGCTTACGCGCTGTCGGTGCCATTCGCTCAACGGTTCTTCGAGCTAGCCAAGATTGGGGAAGTCGAAAGCGGGCTAGGATATGGTCTGGTCGGTCAGATCACTGCCAATTCCTTCATGAAGCGGGAGTTCGGAGCGCGGTTGGTCGAGACCTACTTCGGGCATGAGGTGGAGTTGACCGAAGTCATTGATACCTCCGGCGCATACATTCCCGGACACGGAACGCCGACCGTTATCCTTGTCGGTAAGAGGCGCAGCGGAAGCAGGCGATCGCCGACAATTCGGACCATTCGAAGCGCTCAAGGTGAGCCAACCGCTCCCAAGAAGCCCGAAGATGGGCTGGTCTGGAAAGCGATCCGAGAACAGATCGACGAGCTAGGATCTGCCAGTAAGTGGCTCTCGGTAGGCGATCTTGAGCGCGAACGATACTTCAGCAAGCATCCATGGATTCTCGCCTCCAACGCTCTGGAACTCGTCGAGCAGATCAGTGGTGGATCTCAAGCATCTCTGGGAAGTATCGCCGCGGACATTGGTGCAGGGGCCGTCACGCGCGAGGATGACGCCTACATGGTCGGCTCGGGCCACCTGCGACGCAGCGAAATTCCGAGTGATCGATGGCGTCCCCTCGTCGAGGGCATGGAAATCCGCGATTACTTGATCTGGAATCCAACAGCCGCTATCTGGCCGTACTTCAGTCCGGACTTGAAGCCAGACGCGCCAGAGTCAGTGGAGTATGCGCTCTGGCCATACCGGGTCGTGCTTCAGAAGCGGGTGGCTTTCGGGAAAACGCAGCTTGAGCGGGGGTTGAGTTGGTTCGAGTATTCGATGTTCTTCCGTCAGCGGTATGGGGCCCGACTGGCGATCGCTACGCCGGAAATCGCGACTCACAATCATTTCATTCTCAATCGCGGTGAAAAGGTTTTCAAGGATACTGCGCCAGTAATCACTCTCGGTGAGGGGGTCGAAGAAGAGGAGTACCTTCGAATTCTAGGGTTTCTTAACAGTTCCACTATTTGTTTCTGGATGAAAGCAGCATGCCACAATAAGGGTGGAAGCGGTCTGGGGAGAGGGTTTCAGGACGAGGCTTGGGAGAATAGGTACCAGTACAAGGGAGCCAATCTCGCCCGCCTACCCGTCGCTGGCGGGTCATCAGCTGCTATCGCCACTCACCTCGATGCCCTCGCCCAGGAGTTCGCAGCTTCTAGCCCTGCCGCCCTATGCTCTGAGGGCACCCCTACCGCCACCGTGCTACGCGAAGCCCGCGCCGCCTGGCACTCCGCCCGCGCTCGCATGATTGCCCTCCAAGAGGAACTGGACTGGCAGGTCTACTCCCTCTACAACCTGCACCCCGAAGACCTTCGCGTCTCCGAGGACCCCGACGATCCCAACATCCCCGAACTCGCCCTTGGTGAGCGCGCCTTCGAGATCGTTCTGGCACGCCGCGTAGCCGCAGGCGAGGCCAGCGATGAGTGGTTCAAGCGGCACGGGTCCACCCCCATCACGGAGATCCCCGCCCATTGGCCCGCCCCCTACCGGGAGATCGTCCAGAAGCGCATCGACGCCATCGAGTCGAACCGTGCCATTGGCATGATCGAGCGTCCCGAGTACAAGCGGCGCTGGGCCACCGAGGGATGGGATGCCCTCCAGGAGAAGGCCCTGCGGTCCTGGCTGCTCGACCGTATGGAGAACCGCGACCACTGGTTCGACGAGAACGGTCAGCCCACCATCCTCACCCTGGCGCGCCTCACCGACGCCCTCTCCCGTGACGAGGACTTCGCCTCCGTCGCCAAGCTCTACGCGCCCCGCAAAGAACTCGCGAAGGTCGTCGCAGAGCTGATCACCGACGAGCACGTGCCATTCCTCTCTGCCCTGCGCTACAAGCCCTCGGGCATGAAGAAGCGCGCCGACTGGGAAGAGGTGTGGGACCTCCAGCGCAAGGAGGACGCCGCTCCTGACGAGCTCGCCAAGCGGAAGATCCGGGACTCCATCCCCGTGCCGCCGAAGTACACCTCGGCCGACTTCCTTCGCGCCTCTTACTGGAAGGCGCGCGGCAAGCTCGACGTACCCAAGGAGCGGTTCATCTCCTACGGGCAGACCAACGCCGCCACCCCTGAGCTGTACGGGTGGGCCGGCTGGGACCATCGGGAGCAGGCGCAGGCCCTCGCCACGTACTTCACCAACACCGCGCTGTCCACCGAAGAGATCACGCCGTTCCTCGCCGGCCTGCTGGAACTCCAGCCGTGGCTGTCCCAGTGGCACAACGAGTTCGACATGCTCTACAGCGGCTCCCCGGCGGACTTCTTCGCCGGTTACCGCCAGCAGAAGCAGGGCGAGCACGGACTCACCGACGACGACCTCCGTGCCTGGCGCCCTCTGGCCGCGACCCGAGGTCGTCGCGCAGCAGTGAAGCAGTAGCCAGAAGGAGATCGACGTCCGTCGGATCAGGGGCCACTCGGTGTGTGGGCGGGTGGCCCTGTTGCCGTGCGCGCAGCTCCGCCCACACGGTCTTGCCCGGGGCCGCCAGGCGCGGGCTGACCCCCCAGTCGTCCGAAAGGGCGGCGACGAGGTGGAGGCCGCGGCCGGACTCGGATGCGGAGTCGGGGGTCGGGGGAGTCGACGGGGGCTGCTTCTCGGCTCGGGTGTCGGTCACCTCGATGCGGAAGGTGCCCTCAGCCAGGGTGAGTCGAACGCGGAAGTCCCGCCCGGGGACGTGGCCGTGCCGCACGGCGTTGGCGGTGAGTTCTGCCGTGATGAGAGTGAGCGTCTCGTTGACCGTGGTCGTGTACGGGTGGCCCCAGTCGTTCAGGCGGTGCGAGACGAGCCGGCGGGCGAGGCGGGCGCCGCGAGGCGTCGAGGTGAAGCGCATGGTGAACTCGCGTTCAGGCGTGGGGCGCTGCGGCATGTGCCCGTTCGGGGGAGTTGCTGACTTCATGGGGTCAACGGTGACGAACTCTGCGTAGCGTTGACCAGGAGCGATGCCCTCACGGATCCGGGCTGTGTGCGTGGGCGGTGTGCTTGTGTGCGGCGCGAGGCGTGACCGGGGTCCGTGACGGCGCGTTGGTCTCAGGATCGGTGGCTGTGGTGGTCGTACGGGAGGAGCTGCGGCGTGAACGACGAGGTTCGTCAGCCGGAGAACGAGGTCGGGGCGGGCATCCTGTCGGTGTTCGGGCGACAGTTGAAGCTGTTTCGGGAACGGGCGGAATTGAATCGGGTGGGTTTCGGGTCGCTGACCGGGTACTCGGCTTCGACCATTGCTGCGTTCGAGCAGGGGAGACGCATCCCGCCGTCGAGGTTCATCGACCAGGCGGATGACCTGCTCGGGGCGGGCGGGGTGCTGCTCGCAGGCAAGGAGGAGGTGGCTCGGTCCCAGTACCCGACGTTCTTCCGGGACGCGGCGAAGCTGGAGGCTGAGGCGGTCGAGCTGCATGTGTACGCCAACCAGGCGGTGCCTGGCCTCTTGCAGACCGAAGAGTATGCGCGGTCGGTGTTCATCAACTGGCGGCCTCTCCTGCACGAGGACGTGGTCGAGCAGAGGGTGACGGCACGTCTGGCCCGACAGGAGATCTTCTGCCGCACGCAGTTGCCCACCATCAGCTTCGTCATCGAGGAGTCGGTCCTGCGTCGGCCACTGGGCGGGTGGGGCATCATGCGTGGCCAGTTGGAGCAGTTTCTGCTCCACGGCCACCGGCGTAACGTGGAGATCCAGGTGCTGTCGACCGAGCGGGACGAGCACGCCGGACTGGCTGGTCCGTTCACCTTGATCGAGACGAAGGAAGGGCGGAGGATCGCGTACGTGGAGGCTCAGCAGGACAGCCGCCTCTACACGGCGCGGAAGCCAGTTCGGGAGATTGAGGAGCAGTACGGACTCCTTCGGGCTCAAGCGCTCACTCCGCGCGAGTCGCTGGCCTTCGTCGAGAAGTTGCTTGGAGAGAGATGAACGTCGAACAGCCTGTACCCGAGTCAGCTTGGTTCAAGAGCACCTACAGCAGTGGCGCGGGCGGCGAATGCGTCGAGATCTCCGTCCGCCCCGCCACGGTCCACGTCCGCGACTCGAAGGACACGGCCCGAGCCGCACTGGCTGTTGCACCCGCGGCGTGGACCGCGTTCGTGCACTTCGCGGCGCGCTGACAGGGGTGGCATTCAGGTAGGCCCCCGGCAGACACATGCCTGCCGGGGGCCTGCGCACGTCCCAGCGAGACTTCATGGGGTCGACGGTGGCGAACTCTGTTTAGCGATCGCCAGGGTTGATGGGTCTTCGAAGTTGGTGGGGGTGCTTGTCGGCTGACGCGCCTCGGCCGCCTCACGGAGCGCGACCCGACCAGGACGTTCGACGGGCAGTGGGCGCACGCCGGGGTGCCGACGGTCGGCGGTGCCCCCATCAAGTTCGAAGACCCGGGTTGATGCCCTCTCGGATCTGGGCTGTGTGTGGGCGGTGTGCGTGTGTGCGGGGCGTGGCGTGACCGGGGTCCGTGACAGCGCCTTGGTCTCGCGAGCGGTGTTCGCCATGTGGCAACCACTGCTGGACGAAGCGCTCATGGAACAGCGAGTAGCAGCACGCCTGGCACGGCAGGAGGTCTTCTCCCGACGCCCGGTGCCCATCTGAGTTTTGTCATCGAGGAGGCTGTCCTGCTTCGGCCACTCGGTGGTGAGGCGGTATGGCGGGGGCAGTTGGAGCAGCTCCTGCTGATCGAGGAGAAGCGGAACGTGGAGATGCAGGTGATGCCGCTCTCCCGTCAGGAACATGCGGGACTGGCCGGCCCGTTCACCTTGACGGAAATGAAGGATGGGCGCAGGATCGCCTACGCCGAGGTGCAGGGCGACAGCCGTGTCCACACGGAGCGCCAGAGGGTCCGGGAGCTTGAGCGTACGTACGGGTCCCTGCGCGCACAGGCTCACACTCCGGCAGAGTCCCGCGCGTTGATCGAGAAGCTGTTGGGAGAGAGATGAGCGGAGTAGCGGTCGGCCTTGGCTGGGACGGACTGGTATGGCTCAAGAGCACCTACAGCGCTGGTGACGGCGGGGAGTGCGTCGAGGTCGCCTCAGGACCAGGCGCCGTCCACGTCCGCGACTCGAAGGACGCGGCCCGAGCCGCACTGGCCGTGGCACCCGCGGCGTGGACCGCGTTCGTGCACTTCGCGGCGCGCTGACAGGGGTGGCATCCAGGTGGGCCCCCGGCAGACACATGCCTGCCGGGGGCCTGCGCACGTCCCAGCGAGACTCCATGGGGTCGACGGTGGCGGAGTCTGCGTAGCGTTGACCAGGGTTGACGCGCTGGCGGGTACGGGTTGTGTGTGTGGGCGGTGTGCTTGTGTGCGGGGCGTGGCGTGACCGGGGTCCGTGACGGCGCGTTGGTCTCAGGATCGGTGGCTGTGGTGGTCGTACGGGAGGAGCTGCGGCGTGAACGACGAGGTTCGTCAGCCGGAGAACGAGGTCGGGGCGGGCATCCTGTCGGTGTTCGGGCGGCAGTTGAAGCTGTTTCGGGAACGGGCGGAACTGGATCGGGTGGGTTTCGGTTCGCTGACCGGGTACTCGGCTTCGACCATCGCGGCGTTCGAGCAGGGGAGACGCATCCCGCCGTCGAGGTTCATCGACCAGGCGGATGACCTGCTCGGGGCGGGCGGGGTGCTGCTCGCAGGCAAGGAGGAGGTGGCTCGGTCCCAGTACCCGACGTTCTTCCGGGACGCGGCGAAGCTGGAGTACGAGGCCGTCGAGCTGCACGTCTACGCAAACCAGGCCGTGCCAGGACTCCTGCAGACCGAGGAATACGCGCGAGCCGTCTTTATGATGATGCGGCCACCCATGGACGACGAACTGATCGAGCAACGCGTGGGAGCCCGCCTGGCTCGGCAGGAGATCTTGTCCGGCAGTGATGCCCCGCTTGCCAGCTTTGTCATCGATGAAGCCGTGCTGAGACGTCCCGTCGGCGGCCGAGGCATCCTGCGTGCCCAGCTTGAGCACATCCTCCTGATGAGGGAGCGGCGGAACATCGAGGTCCAGGTGATGCCGCTCGACCGTGAGGAGAACGCCGGCATGGCTGGTCCCTTCACCTTGATCGAGACGAGGGAAGGGCGGAGGATCGCGTACGTTGAGGTACAGAACGTGAGCCGCCTGCAGACGGAGCGGGACCGCGTCCGTGCGCTGGAGGCCAAGTACGGGATCATCAGGGCGCAGGCCCTGACACCCCGGGAATCATCAACGTATGTAGAGAAGTTGCTGGGAGAGCCATGAGCGTGCACGTAAGTCAGACGCACATAGACCAGTTGGTATGGCGCACGAGCAGCTACAGCAGCGAGGAAGGCGGGGAGTGCGTCGAGGTCGCCTCAGGACCAGGCGCCGTCCACGTCCGCGACTCGAAGGACACGGCCCGAGCCGCACTGGCCGTGGCACCCGTGGCGTGGACCGCGTTCGTCCACTTCGCGGCAGTCTGACGGGAGAGGCGGCCGTCGCAGGGGCCTCGGCGGGCACGCGCCTGCCGAGGCCCGTGAGCGTTCCTGTCTTGCGCCGCACCTTCGGTGCCCCTGGTGCGCCCGGTGACCGGTCCGCAGTCACGGTGGGCAGGGCAACGCCGACCGCCTGACCGCGCGCTGCGACCGGCCCGCCCCGTCGGCCATTCCCACCGGCCCGCCGCCGCGCCTACCCGGCGGTCCGGACCAGGTGAGTCGAACTGGCCCATTCTAAGGCGGAGTTACTGTAGGTTCCTGCCATGAATCAGGGCAAGATGAGCGAGAACCCCGAGTCGCGCTTCTCCGTGGTGCTGGTGGGTTCGGCCAGGCTTCCGGGCGTGCGGATCCAACGGGAGGCGTACCTCCGCAAGGCGCTGGCGCGCTACTGCTCCGAGGAGGAGATCCGCAGGGCGGTCGAGGAGAGCCCGGCGGCGGCGGGTATCGCCGCCGACGTCCTGGACCGGGCGGCCGACGATTCCATCCGCTACGAGACGGCCAAGGTCAGCGCTCTCTCGGCCGCTGCCGGGCTTCCGGGCCTGTTCGCCCTCCCCGCCACCGTGCCGGCCGACCTGGCCCAGTACTTCGGCCACATGCTGCGCATCTCGCAGAAGCTCGCCTACCTCTACAGCTGGCCCGACCTGTTCTCCGACGACGGCGATGACGTCGACGACGCGACCATGGGGATGCTCACGCTGTTCTTCGGCGTGATGTTCGGTACCCAGTCGGCGAACGCCGCCGTGGGGAAGGTCGCGGGGATGATGGCGGAGCAGGTCGCCAAGAAGCTGCCGCAGAGGGCGCTCACCCAGGGTGTCGTCTACCCCGTGGTGAAGAAGGTCGCGGCCTACATCGGTGTGCAGATGACGAAGCAGACCTTCGCCAAGAGCGTCTCGAAGGCCATCCCGGTCCTTGGGGCCGCTGTGTCCGGCACGCTCACCTACACGACCTACCGGCCCATGGCCAGGCGGCTGAAGAAGCACCTCTCCGAGTCGGTCCTGGCGAAGCCGGCGCACCGCGTCGTGGTCGTGGAGGCCGAGGAGGTCCGCGAGACCTTCGTCCCGAAACCCGCCGAGGGCTCCGCCTCCGACGGGACCGCCGCCACGGCGGACCGCCCTCAGCCCTCGTAGGCCGCCCAGGATGAGAAGCGGAGGGCAATCCCCGCGCACGCTTCCGTCGAAGCGTGTTTCCCCGGCCCGAGCGGTCAGCGCAACGTCCGTCGTGCCGCGCTGATGAGGTTGCGCGCGTCCGTGCCGTACACGGCGGACTCGCGGAGCGTTCTCCAGGTCCGCGCGTAGGTGTCGACGCTTGCCGCGTCGTCGATCCACAACTCCTCGGCCCCCGGAGGACAGGGGCCGGCCCCTGCGAAGAGGAATCGCCTTGCCCGCACAACACGACATCGCAGCCGAGACGGAGCTGTGGGACGCCTTCGCCGCTTCCGCCTTCAAGGACGACGCGGAGCCGGGCTTCTGCTGGACCCAGTACGCAGGACACGGACCCGGCCCGGAGCTACTGGGCGACCCGCGCTCGGTGCTGGAGATCGGCTGTGGCACCGGCCGTGCTCTCGCCTACCTCGCCGGGCGAGGCATCGATGCCCGGGGTGTCGACCTGTCTCCCGTCATGGTCAAGAAGACCACCGCGAAATGGGGTGGCACCGGCGCGGAGTTCGTGTGCTCCGAGGTGCTGGAGTACCTGAGCGAGCACAAGGAGGTGTACGACGCGGTCTACTCGGTCTTCGGTGCCGCCTGGTTCACCGACCCGAGCCGTCTCTTCCCCCTTGTCCGCCGGCGGCTCGGGCCCGGCGGCGTCTTCGCGTGCTCGCAGCCTCCGGCCATCCCCGGCGCGTACGGGCCGCAGGGCATGTACAAGGGAGGCTTCGCCGGGAAGGCGATGTTCACCTACCGCTACAGCTACCGCCCGGCCGTCTGGGAGCGCCTGCTCACCCGAGCCGGGTTCGCCACGGCCGAAGCGCGGGTCCTCGACGCGCCTCACTCTGGGCACATCGGGACGCTCCTGGTACGCGCGGTCGCTCCGTGACGGACCCGCTCGGCCTTCCTTCTCGACAGCGTCTCGGCGGCCACCGCCGCGGATCTGGTGCCCGCCGTCGACACGACCGCCGTCCGGCTGCTCGACGCGGCCGTGCCCGTCGCACCCGACGCGGGGCCGCACGATCCGCGGCTGCGCCTGCTGGTCCCGCACGCGCTCGCCGCGCTGAGACGTCCTGTCGGCGGCCGAGGCATCCCGCGTGGCCGGCTGAGGGCCGAAGTGGCGGCCCGAGACGGCGAGGCGTCTCGTCATCGCCGGGCGCGGTGATCTCCCGGCGGGAGGACTCGCCCGCCTTCCCGCCCCGTTGGTCACCGCGAGCCGCGAGACCTCCCCGACACCCCGGTCACCTGCGGCGGTTCCAAAGGGGCGATCTCCCGATCGAAGAATGCGTGGAATTCCTCGCCGCGCTCGTACAGCGCGTCGAATCCGGCGTTCGTCTCCCGGATCAGTGACCGATCGGTGTAGCGATTCGCTCCGTCCGCGTTTCCCTCATCGTCGTACACGACCTCGTACATCACCGCATCACCGAGAACGACGACCTCCGGAACGGGCCGAATCCGCTCGATGCCCGCGATATCGCGGGCATCGAGCACCTTGATGTCGTCGCCCACGTCCACACGTACCCTCAGGACGTGCAATTCCCATTGCACATAAGGCGTGACCGGGAATTCCACGACGCGGAGCCGACGGTGCCCGACGCCCGATCGCGACGCCTTGTGCAGCTCCTGCGCGTAGTCCTCACGCCTCTCGTCGGCCAGTGTCAGCGCTCTCTCCCAGTCGCCGGCGGCGAAGGCCTCCCAACTCGGGAAGCCACGCTCCTGGAAGTGCTGGCCGCGCTCCAGCTTGTTGAGGAAGCCGATCCCGGCGCCGGAGTAGATCCGGCCGAGGTCGGCGTGGTACGTGGGGCGGTCCAGGCGTTCGGAGGCGCCGCCGGGGAAGGAGTCAAACACCGGGGATGTCCGGCTTCGCCGCGATGAGCATGTTCCTCGGGATGACCACCAGTCGTTCGTCCGATCCGATCGAGACCCCGTCGGGCAGGTTCTTGCCGAGTGACTGCGTGAGGTCCCGGCCGATGACGGCGATGTCGCCGTTGGCGAGTTCCCAGATGTCAGGGCAGTCGGGAGTTCCGGTGGTGTTTCCGAGTTCCCGGGGTGATTTTCCCAGCCGTCGCTTGAAACGCGTGGCCGGATCCGCTTCCCATGGCCTGGACATCCCCATCGCCCCCTCGATCGGTCGGGATGCATCACTGTAGCCTGCAGCGCGACGACCTGGCCAGGTGTCATGACCTGCCCCCAGGGGTGTTGTCGAGGACTGATTCCTCCTTGTTCCATGGCGCTCAGGGCGGGAATGATATCGACCGCAATGACGATCATGTCACCGTCTGACGAGTGACACCTTTCAGTTCCGCTGTCGGAGAATCGGGTGAACGGAGGGGCGGCTGTGGACGCGGAAGTGGCCTTGCTCGCACAGAGCGCGGGGACCACCCTGGTCGCGTTGATGGCGACCGACGCCTGGCAGCACATGCGTGACGGGATCACACGGCTCTGGCGCCGGACGCAACCCGAACGTGCCGACACCGTCGCCGCCGAGTTGGAGGCCGGACGCGAGGACGTCCTGGCCGCCATCGCGACGGACGACCGGGAAACCCTGGACGAGCTGCGCCTCCAATGGCAGGGCTCGGTCCGGCGGCTGCTCGTCGCCCGGCCCGCCGCCGTCGAGGAACTGCGCGCGCTCCTGGACCGACTCGACCCCGACGGCTCGGCCGCCCGGCAGATCACCCAGCACGCCGCCGCGTCCGGCCAGGGCAGGGTCTACCAGGCGGGACGTGACCAGCACATCACCGAGCGATGACGGGTGGCACGGACGGCCACGCCGAGGACCACGGGCGCGTCTACCAGTCGCGGGGCGACCAGCACATCACCGAGCACCACCACTACCGCAGTGAGGGTGTGGAGCACGGCGGACCGGACTCGGTGCGACGCCCGGCGGTCGGCCGGTGCCCCGTCGCGCTGCGCGACCGCGGCGAGGTGATGGAACGCCTGCGGCAGAGCGTCGCGGCGGAGCGCGGCGGCCGGGTCTATGTGCTGTACGGCATGGGCGGCTCGGGCAAGACGGCGGTCGCCTGCGCACTGTTCGAGGAGGTCACCGGGGACCAGGGCCGGGTGGGCCTGTGGGTCAACGCAGCCGACCGCGCGAGCCTGCGCGCCGGCATGCTCGCCGTCGCCGCAGACCGAGGGGCGGCCGACGGCGAACTGCTCGCCGCGCGCAACGGCCTCAGACCTGCCGCCGATCTCGTCTGGAGATACCTCGACCGTTCCGCCGAACCATGGCTGCTGGTCCTCGACAACACCGACGAACCGGAGATCCTGCGGGACGGCAACTGGCTGCGCACCAGCCCGCGCGGCACCGTCCTGGTGACCACACGGCGCGCTGCGGCCCGGTGGTGGCCCGGCGCCGAGTTGCAGCACATCGGCGTCCTGCCCCGTGAGGACGCCGCGCTCGTCCTGCGCGATCTCGCACCGCACAGCGGGACTCCGGAACAGGCGGCACGGGTCGCGGACCGGCTCGGGCGGCTGCCCCTCGCCCTCACGCTGGCGGGCGGTTTCCTCTCCCACCAGGTCATCGACCCCTGGACGATGGACGCCTACGGGGACCAGCTCGACGGAGACGAAGGGGTCCGGCTGATCGACCGGGGAGCCGAGGCGCTGTCCCAAGCCGATCCCCGCCATCTGGTCGGCCTGACCTGGCAGCTCACCCTCGACGCGTTCGAGGAGCGGGGGCTGCCCGAAGCGGCGGCCCTGCTCCGGCTGCTGGCCCGGTTCGCCGCCGAGCCGTTGCCGCTGGCCGTGCTCAACCACGCGGGTATCGGGGCCGTGCTGCCCCGTGCCCGCACCGAGACGGCCCTGAGGGCTCTCCTCGACCAGTCGCTGTCCGAGCTGGTAGACGCCGCAGGCACGCGCTGCGTGCAGAGCCACGGCATCCTTCTCGACAGCGTCTCGGCGGCCACCGCCGCGGATCTGGTGCCCGCCCTCGACACGACAGCCGTCCGGCTGCTCGACGCGGCCGTGCCCGTCGCACCCGACGCGGGGCCGCACGATCCGCGGCTGCGCCTGCTGGTCCCTCACGCGCTCGCCGTGCTGCGGCACATCGGCGGGTCGTCCGCCGCCGAGGCACTGGCCGTCGCGACGCGGCTGGCGGTCGCCCTGCACCGGACCGGTGACTACCTCTCCGCCTGGGAGACCGCCCGCATCGCGGCGGACCTCGGGCAGCGGCTCCTCGGCGCGGACCACCGCATGGTCCTCGCCGCCCGCTCCAGGGCCGGGCGGGCACTGTTCCGGCTGGGCAGGTACGCCGAGGCCGAAGCGGCACTCCGCGCGGTCCGGGACATCCAGGAGCGTCTGTTCGGCGCCGACGACCCCGACACCGCGGACAGCGGCTACGGGCTCCAACTGGTGCTGGCGAACCTGGGGAGACGCGAGGAATCCGTCGCGCTGCTCCGTGACACCGTCGTACGTCGGCGCTCCGCGCTCCGCGCTCGGCCCCGCGCACCCGCTGACCCTGCGGGCCCGCGCCGGGCTGCTGGAGATGCTTCCCGCCGCCGACGTGGTCACGGAGGAAGGCGGCGCGCTGCTGGCGCTGCCGTCCGAGTGCGAGCGGTTCCTCGGTGCCGACCACACCGTGACCCTGGGCGCCCGGCACAACCACGCGTGGGCGCTGTACCTCCTGGGCCGCTTCGAGGAGGCGGACCGTGGGATCCGGCAGGTCGCCGAAGCGTATGTGCGGCGCTTCGGGCCCGAGTACCCCGTCGTGCTCGCCGCCCGGCAACTCCTCTCCCGGACCCGGGCCGCCCTCGGGCACCTGGAGGAGGGGATCGCCGTGATGACCGATGTCGTCGAGCGGCGGGAACGCGGCCTGGGTCCCGAGCACCCCTTCACGGTCGCGAGCCGGCACCTGCTGGACGCCTACCGGGCAGGGCGATCGCGGCCGTAGTGCTTGCGACAGGACGGGGCCGGTCGCACGGACGGTGCGCGAGGGTATACGGCAGGTGGTCGCGGGGAGTACGGATGTAGGGTGCTGTGCGCAGGCCGTACGGGTGACGTTCAGGACGAGTCGGACCGGCCTCGGGCCCCGGCGGCCGATCCCGCGCGTCCGAGTACGAGCAGCAGCACCGACCACCGTCAGGGAGAGCGAGACCCGCAATGGCCCAGCCGCCCCTCCTCCGCGATGTCATCGACATCAAGAAGAAGATCTCCACTTCGGACTTCGTGCTGTCACTCGCCGAGGCGACGACACCCGAGGGGGCACGGAACGCGCTCAAGGACTACGTCGTCACCGAGCGGCTGCGGGAGAACTTCGACGAGGCGCTGGCCCTGATCAAGTCCTCACTCGACGGGCACCGCTCCAAGGCGGCCTATCTGCACGGCTCGTTCGGTTCCGGCAAGTCGCACTTCATGGCGGTGCTGTACGCGCTGCTCAGCGGCGACCCCGCCGCCCGCGCCCGTACCGAGTTCGACCCGGTGCTGACCAAGCACGAGTGGCTGACCACGGACGGCAAGAGGTTCCTGCTCGTGCCGTATCACATGCTCGGCGCGAAGGCCCTCGAACAGCGGGTGCTCGGCGGATACGTCACGCACGTCAGGAAGCTGCACCCGGACGCCCCGACCCCGCAGGTGTACCGGACCGACTCCCTCTTCGCCGACATCTTCGCCATGCGCGCGAACATCGGCGACGAGGCGCTCATCCGCGGCCTGGGCGGCGGCAGTGAGGCCGACGACGGCGAGGAGGACGAGTGGGGCGAGGGCTTCGCCTGGACCCCGCAGCTCCTGGACACCGCGCTCGCCGCGGAGGAGGACCACGAGGGGGGCACGCCGCTCAACCTCCGCAACCCCTCGACCCCGGCCGAACTGCGGGCCAAGCTGGTCAGCGACGCCGTCACCCATCTCTTCCCCGGCTTCGCCAGGAACGCGGCCGAGGACGAGCACGGCTTCGTCTCCCTGGACGCCGGTCTCTCCGTCATCGCCGAGCACGCCAAGTCGCTCGGCTACGACGGCCTGATCCTGTTCCTGGACGAGCTGATCCTCTGGCTCGCCACCCTCATCCACGAGCAGAAGTTCGTCGCCCGCGAGGCCAGCAAGATCACGAACTTCGTGGAGGGCGGTGACGCCCGCCGCGCCATCCCCGTCGTGTCGTTCATCGCCCGCCAGCGCGACCTGCGGGAACTCGTCGGCGAAGAGGTGTCCGGCGCGGCCGAAGCCTCCATCCAGGACACCCTGAACCTCGCCTCCGGCCGGTTCGACAAGATCACCCTGGAGGACCGCAACCTCCCGCAGATCGCCCAGGCCCGCCTCCTCAGGCCGAGGGACGCCGAGGCGGAACGGCTCGTCGACGCGGCCTTCGAGCAGACCAAGCGGGTCGGCACCCAGGTCTGGGACACCCTCCTCGGCTCGGAGAAGGGCACGACCGGCGCGGACGCGGACTCGTTCCGGCTGACGTACCCGTTCTCGCCGGCGTTCATGGACACCCTCGTCCACATCTCGTCCGCGCTGCAGCGCTCCCGCACCGGTCTCAAGCTGATGGGCCAGCTGCTCGCCGACCACCGGGACGAGATCCGGCTCGGGCAGCTCGTCCCGGTCGGCGATCTCTACCCGGTGATCGCGGAGGGCGGCGACAAGCCGTTCACCGACAGCCTGAAGGTCGTCTTCGAGGCCGCCGACAAGCTTTACAAGACCAAGCTGCGGCCCTACCTCCTCACCTCGTACGACATCACCGAGGACGACGTCGAGCAGTACGTCAACCGGCCCGAGGCCGTCACCGACCCACAGCGCGCCAACCGCTGCCGCATGTTCGCCGGTGACAACCGGCTCGTGTGCACCCTGCTGCTGTCGGCGCTCGCGCCCAGCGTGCCCGCACTGGCCGAGCTGACCATCCGGCGGCTCGGCGCCCTCAACCACGGGTCGGTCCTCGCACCCATCCCGGGCGCCGAGGTCGGCATCATCAAGAACAAGATCGCCGAGTGGGCGGCCCGGTTCCCCGAGATCAAGGAGACCGGCACCGACGCCAACCCCGGTGTGCGGCTGGAGCTGTCCGGCGTCGATGTGGACTCCGTCATCGCCAACGCCCAGGTCAACGACAACCCCGGCAACCGGGTCGCCCTCGCCCGGCGCCTGCTGTCCCAGGAACTGGGCGTCGAGCACGGGCAGTTGAGCGACCAGCTCGGCTTCGTGTGGCGCGGCACCGCCCGCACCGCCGAGATCGTGTTCGGCAACGTCGCCGACGAGGACGAGCTGCCCGACCACGACCTGATGCCGCAGGAGGACGGCCGCTGGCGCATCGCGATCGACCTCCCCTTCGACGAGGGCGAATGGGGCCCCGTCGAGGACGTCAACCGCATCCGGCGCCTGCGCGAGCGCCAGCAGGGCGAGCGGTCCCGTATCGTCGCCTGGCTGCCCGCCCACCTGTCCGCGCAGCGCTTCGCCGACTTCCGGCGCCTCGTCGTCATCGACAAGGCCCTCGCCGACGAGCACCGCTTCGACACCCAGTACGCCGGCCACCTCAACGCCGACAACCGCAGCCGCGCCAAGGGCCTCCTCGAAACCCAGCGCGAGGCGCTGCTCAAGCAGGTCAAGGGCGCCTTCAAGCAGGCGTACGGGCTCGCCCGGAAGCAGGCCGCCGACGTCGTGCCCGACTTCGACGACCACCTCGTCCCGCTGCCCGACGTCGACGACCTCACCCTCTCCTTCGGGCAGAGCCCCCACGACGGCATCCGGCACATCGCGGGCAAGCTGCTCGCCCACCAGTACCCGGCGCACCCCGACCTCGACCCCGACGGCACCGGCATCGCCGTCAAATCCGCCGACAGCCGCAAGGTGTTCACCCATGTGCGGGCCGCCGCCGAGGCGCGGGACGGGCGGGTGGAGGTCCCCGCCGCCGATCGCAAGCTCATGCAGCGGATCGCCGGGCCCCTGCGCCTCGGGCAGCAGAAGGAGGCGTACTTCGAGCTGTCCCGCTACTGGGCCGACCACTTCCGGCAGCTCGCCAGCGCCCAGGGCGTCACCGGCGACCTGTCGCTGATCACCCTGACCGACTGGACGGACAAGCCCGACCCGCGCGGCCTGCCCGACTTCCTCGCCCGGCTCGTGGTCGCATCCTTCGCCGAGATGGACGACCGGGTGTGGGTGCGCGGCGGCACCGTACTCGACCCCGCGCCCGAACTGTCCGCGGTCAAGGACCATGACGCGCTGCGCAGCCAGCCGCTGCCCCCCGAGGCGGACTGGGACACCGCACGGCAGCGCTTCGAGACGATCTTCGGGCAGAAGGCCCCCGCCCTCCGGCGCGGCCGGATGGTCAACCAGTTCGCACGGCAGCTCATCGAGGCCGCCCGCGCCCACCGGGACCACGCGGCCGACCTGCTCCACCAGCTTGAAGCCCACGCCTCCTTCCTCGGCCTCGACCAGACCGCCGACACCGGACGGCTCGCCCTCGCCCGCCGCTCCCTGCAACTGCTGGACGCGCTCACGGCGGAGGCGGGCAAGGGCGCGGCCGGGGCGAAGAAGACCGTGGAGGCCCTCGCCTCCTTCGACCTGGGCGAGACCGGCGCCGACCGGTACGGCACCTCCATCAAGCAGGCCCGCGGCGTCGCCGAGGCCGTAGCCTCCGCGCCCTGGAGCACCCTCGAACTCGCCGCCGGACTCGGCCCCGAGGGCGCGGCGCTGCTCGACTCGCTGCGCAACGTGGCCCGCGACGACCAGCGCACCGCGAACCTGCGCGACGCACTGGCCCGCGCCCAGCGCGAGGTCATCGCCCTGGTGAAGCGCAGCCAGGCCGCCCCCAGTCCGCCGCCCGCGCCCGTCGCGCCGCAGCCCACGGCCGACGACCTGTCCCTGAACACACCGACCAGCGACCCGCGCATCCCGTACACCCTGCAGGAGCCCGCCACACCGACACCCTCGGGCAGCGGCACCGCGCGGAAGGCCGGTGGCCGCCGTACGACCGTTGCACGCGCCGCGGCCGACCTCCAGGCGGAACTGTCCGAACTGGCCGCCCGCCACCCCGACGCGACCATCGAGATCACCTGGAAGGTCGTCGAATGACGGGCGCCGCCGGGGCCGCCCCGGACACCGCCGCGGCGGCCTCGGGCGCCGTCCGGCTGAACACCGCCACCGTCACCCAGTACCTGTCCTCGCAGTCCTCCCTCGCCCCCGCCCTGACCGCTGACGGCGGGGGCAGGCGCCGGGTCGTGCTGCTGCGGTCCGAGCCCCGGTGGGACGGGCCCGCCGAACCCGCCTGGGGCGAGGGCCGGACGGCCGGCGTGGCGCCGGCGCCCTCACCGCTCGCCGTCCACGAACTCGTCCTCGACCATCTGGCGGGCCGCCGCCCCGGCCCCGCCGTCCTCGTGGTCCTCACCGACCGCGAGCAGAACGAACTCGACCCGGCGATCACCGCCCGCGTCCACAAGCAGCGCATCGACACGGTCGACAGCTGGGACGTCGTGCGGGAGGCGTTCGGCGCCCGGCAGATCGACCCGCGCCTGAAGGACGTCAACTGGGCCGCCGAAGCCCTGCTCGACGCCACCCCGCCCGGCGGCTGGCCCCCGGTGCCCGGCGGCTGGCTGTCCCGGCAGCACGCCCTCACCGCGCTCGCCCAGCGCCGCCTGCGCCTCGGCCGCCACGACACCGAGAGCGGCCCGCGACGCGGTGGTGAGGACCGGCTCGACGCCCAGACCCTGCTGCACTGGTCGACCCGGCCCGGAGCACCCGAAGGGCTGCTGGGCCTGCGCGGCCCCGAGCGCGCCGGGCTGACCAACTTCCTCGGCGAGCAGGACCAGGCCGGTCTCACCGGACGTGCTCTGCTCGCTCTCGTCGACGCCGAGCGCGGCGTGGACGCCGCCGCCTACGGCCTTGTGTGCGCGGCGCTGTGGCAGCACGCCGAACCCGCGCCCGAGACGTATCAGGCCCGAGGCCGCGCCGAGCGCTACCTCGGCGACCAGCCCCCGGCCGTCGGCGAACAACTCGACGCCCTGGTGGGCGTCTACGGACGGTCCGCAGAGGAGTACGTCAGCACGCTTCTGGCGGCCGGACACCGGGGCGGCGGCGTCGATGCCGACCAGGCCCGGGAGGCGCGCCGCACCAGGGGCATCGTGCTCGACCGGGCCGCCGTGCTGGCCCGCCAGTTCGGCGCGGAGGCGGCGGTCGCGGCGAGTCCCGTGCTGCGCGGCGGACTGGAAGCCCGGTTCACCGCCGTCGGAGACGCCCTCGCGGCGGGCGACACGGCCGCGGTCGCTGAGGCCGTACGGCGTCTCGCGGACCACCGGCTCGCCACCGATCCGGAGGAGTCCGCCCGCATCGAACGCGCTCGCATGGGGCAGCGTCTCGCCCGCTGGCTTGCCACAGACCCGTCCATCGACGCACCCAGCGTCGGCGACGGCATACAGCGGCACATCGCCGAGACCGGCTGGGCCGACCTCGCCCTGGAGCACATCGAGGCCGGCGGCGACCCGGACTCCGTGCTCAAGGCCGCCTACGACACCCTGGGCACGCGCGTCAGGGACCGGCGGCGGCGGATCGACGCGTCCTTCGCGCACTCGCTGGCCGGCTGGACACGGGACGGTACCCAGCCCGGCGGCATGCTCACCGTCGAGACCTTCCTCGACCGGGTGGTCGGGCCCGTGGTGCGGCGCGGGGAGGAGCGGCGGGTGCTGCTGCTGGTGCTCGACGGCATGAGCGCGGCCATCGCGAACGAACTCGGCGAGGAACTGCGCCATTCCTGGGCGGAGTTCGACCCGCTGTCCGAGGGCACTCCCCGTCGGCGGGCGATGGCCGCCGCCCTCCCCACCGTGACGGCCGTGTCCCGGACGTCGCTCCTCGCGGGCACCCTGATGAAGGGCACCCAGGCCGACGAGAAGAGGCTCTTCCCCGCGCTGAAGCTGTGGGGCGGGGCACCGGCCGCCGTCTTCCACAAGGACGACCTGCGCACCGAGACCGCGGGCGACACCTTCGGCCCGGCCCTCACCGAAGCGCTCAACGACGGCAGGACGCATGTCGCCGTCGTTCTCAACGCCATCGACGACCGCCTCGCCAAGGAACAGAAGCTCGGCGACGGCACCTGGCGGGTCGACGACGTGCCCGGCCTGCGCGACCTGCTCCGGGTGGCGGCGGACCAGGGCAGGGCGGTCATCGTGACCAGCGACCACGGCCATGTCGTCGACCGGCACGGCGCGAGGTCCGAGGCGGCCACCGAGCCCGCGTCCGCGCGGCACCGCCTGCCCGGCGGCCCGCTCGCCGAACGGGAGATCGCCCTCACCGGCCCTCGTGTCGTCTGGCCCGAGCCCGGCGCGTCCGTCGTCGCGCTCTGGGACGCGGACTCCCGCTACACCGCCCTCAAAGCCGGTTACCACGGCGGGGCCTCCCTCGCCGAGTTCACCATCCCGGTGCTCGCCTTCCTGCCGTTCGGTGCGGAACCGCCCAACGGGTGGCGGGAGCTGGGGGACCAGCGGCCACCCTGGTGGGCTCCGGAGGAGGTGGGGAAGTCGGTGTCGGACGAGCGTCCGGCTCAGTCGGCCGGCGTGGTTCCGAAGAATCCGAAGAAGGGGACGACAAAACCCCGCAAGAAGCAGGCCGACCCCGAATCGCTGCCCGACGCGCTGTTCGACGTGGTGCTGACGGCAGGGGGAGACGACGCCTTGCTCACCCCGAGCGTCGTCTCCCGGACCGAGGTGCTCGTCAAGGCGCTGCTCGACTCGGAGACGTATCAGGTGCAGCTCGACGGTCTGGCGCGCAAGCCGCAGCAGGAGCAGGTCCACAAGGCCCTCGCCGCCCTGCTCGACGCGGGCGGCACCCTGCCGGTGACCGCGCTCGCCCAGCGCGCCGGCATGCCCACCGCCCGGGGTGACGGCTTCGCCGCGGTCCTGAGGCAGCTCCTCAACTACGACGGCGTTCAGGTGCTGGAGACCCTGCCGGACGGGCGCACGCTACGGCTCCACGAGGCGCTGCTGCGCGAGCAGTTCGCCCTCGGGGCGGGCTGACGGCAGCCGGGGCGCCGCCGGTGCCCCACCTCCGCTCCCGCCGTCCCATGCCGGCGGAGGACGGCACCGGCAGTGCCCCCCGAGCGGGCGTCCCCGGGGGATCTCGCCGGTTCGGGGCGGAGTCGGCGCCGCGCCTCGGTCCGACCCATGCGGCGGGGCCCCTCGCCGCACCGCCACTTCGCTCCTTCGCCGCCCTGCTCCTTCGCTCCTTCGCCCGGCCGTCCGGCCGCCCGACCGGCCCGGCCGCCGTCCTCCCGCCCGTGGACGGGCGTCCCCGGGCAGATGGAAGACTGCTGCCCGTGAGCACCACCGGATCCCAGCGCCCCGCACAGGTGAGCGCCGCCCGCCGCCGTACCGTCATCGACGCGCTGCGGCGCGGTGCCGTGCCCGACAGCGGACTCGACCTGCTGGCCACCGGACTCGACCGGTTCGAAGCAGCCCTGGACGCCGAACTGGATGCCGTGGCGTCCGGCGGCTCCGTGTTCAAGGCCGTGCGGGGTGAGTACGGGTCCGGCAAGACGTTCTTCACCCGTTGGCTGGGGGAGCGGGCCAAGCGCCGGAACTTCGCCGTGGCCGAGATCCAGATCTCGGAGAACGAGACCCCGCTGCACAAGCTGGAGACGGTCTACCGGCGGCTCACCGAACGGCTCACCACCTCCAGTTTTCCGCCGAGCGCGCTGCGGCCCGTCGTCGATGCCTGGTTCTACGCACTGGAGGAGGACGCCCTCGCGGCCGGTGCGACCGCGGAGGAGCTTGCCGGCGAGGTGGAGAAGCTGCTCGTCGCACGGCTCGCCGAGGTCTCCCGGCACGCCCCGTCGTTCGCCACCGCCCTGCGCGGCTACCGGGCCGCCCTCGCGGCCGACGACGAGGCCACCGCCGCGGCAGTCCTGGCGTGGCTCGGCGGCCAGCCACACGTCGCCGCCTCCGCCCGCCGGTCCGCCGGGGTACGCGGCGACCTCGACCACTTCGGCGCGCTCGGGTTCCTGCAGGGGCTCCTCACCGTGCTGCGTGACTCCGGGCACACCGGGCTGTTCGTCGTCCTCGACGAGGTGGAGACGCTGCAGCGGGTCCGCTCGGACGCCCGCGACAAGGCACTCAACGCGCTGCGGCAGCTCATCGACGAGGTGCACTCGGGTCGCTTCCCCGGCCTCTATCTGGTCATCACGGGTACCCCGGCCTTCTACGACGGTCAGCAGGGCGCGCAGCGTCTGGCGCCGCTCGCCCAGCGGCTGGCCACCGACTTCACCACGGACCCGCGCTTCGACAACCCTCGCGCCGTGCAGATCAGGCTTCCCGGCTTCAACCAGGAGTCCCTGGTCGGACTCGGCCTCACCATCCGCGACCTGTACGCCGAGGCCGCGGAGATTCCCGAGCGCGTGCGCAACGTCGTCGACGACGCGTATGTCGCCGACCTCGCGGTTGCCGTCGGCGGGTCGCTGGGCGGGAAGGTCGGAGTGGCCCCCCGGCTGTTCCTGAAGAAGCTCGTCGGGGACGTGCTGGACCGCGTTGACCAGTTCGGCGACTTCGACCCCCGGCAGCACTACCGGCTCACCGTCGTCGGCAGCGAACTCACCGATATCGAGCGGAACCTGGCCACCGCGGTCTCCGGAGACTGCGCGTCGGCCGATGACATCGACCTGGAGCTGTGATGGCTGACGCGGGACTCCCGGTTGGGAAGGGTCCGGGTGGCGAGGACGCCAACGTACTGGACCGACTCGACCCCGTCGTCCTGCACCACATCGTCAACACCCTCGGCTGGCCCGATCTGCGCCCCCTGCAGCGGGCGGCGATCACGCCGCTCATGGCGGGCCAGGACGCCGTACTGCTGGCTCCGACGGCGGGGGGCAAGACCGAGGCGGCCTGCTTCCCCCTGCTGTCGGCGATGACCGAGCAGAAGTGGACCGGCGCATCGGTGCTGTACCTGTGCCCGCTCAAGGCACTCCTCAACAATCTGGTCGGCCGGGTGGACGCGTACGCCCAGTGGCTGGGGCGACGAGCCGTGCTCTGGCACGGCGACACCAAGGAGTCGGCCCGGCAGCGCCTCCGGGCCGAGGCGCCGGACATCCTGCTGACCACGCCCGAGTCGCTCGAAGCGATGCTGATCGGCGTCAAAACCGACCATGCCCGCCTGCTCGGAAGCGTCCGGGCCGTCGTCGTCGACGAAGTGCACGCGTTCGCGGGGGACGACCGGGGATGGCATCTGCTCGCCGTGCTCGAACGGCTGGAGCGGGTCACCGGACGGCCCATCCAGCGCGTCGGGCTCTCGGCGACCGTCGGCAACCCGGCCCAGTTGCTGCACTGGCTGCAAGGCGCGGGCGCCGGCAGCCGCACCGGCCAGGTGGTCGCACCCGAAGTGCACCTGCCGGCCACAGGCGGCAGCGGAAGCGGCGACAAGACGAGTCCCGAGCCGACCGGAAGGCCCGCGGGCGAAGTGGAACTCGACTACGTCGGCTCCCTCGACAACGCGGCCAGACTCATCGCGGCGCTGCACCGAGGAGAGAAGCGGCTCGTCTTCTGCGACTCCCGCCGCCAGGTCGAGGAGCTGGGCGCGGCGCTCCGCGCGCGCGAGGTGACCGTCTTCCTGTCCCACGCCTCGCTCTCCGTCGATGAACGCACCCGCTCCGAGCAGGCGTTCGCCGAGGCCCGCGACTGCGTCATCGTCTCCACGTCAACCCTTGAGCTCGGCATCGACGTCGGTGACCTGGACCGCGTGATCCAGATCGACTCACCGGCCTCCGTCGCCTCGTTCCTGCAGCGCGTCGGCCGCACCGGACGGCGGCCCGGCACTGTGCGGAACTGCCTTCTCCTCGCCACCCGCAAGGAGACACTGCTTCAGGCGGCGGGACTGCTGCTGCTGTGGTCGCGGGGCTGGGTGGAACCGGTCGTCCCCCCGCCGGAACCGCGCCACCTGGTGGCCCAGCAACTGCTTGCCGTCACCCTCCAACAGCACAAGCTCGGCGACCGGTTGTGGGACCGGCAGTGGAACGGCCTCGCCCCCTTCGACAAGTCGGCCGCCCCCATCCTGCGCTTCCTCGCCGAGGAGGGCTTCCTCGACAGCGACGGCGGGCTGCTGTTCGTCGGTCCCGAGGCGGAACGCCGCTTCGGCAAACGGCACTTCATCGAACTCACCGCCTCCTTCGCCGCACCTCCGCAGTTCACCGTCCTGTCCGGACGCACGGAGATCGGCCGCACCGACCCGAGCGTGCTCACGGAGGAACGCCCCGGTCCCAGGCGACTTCTGCTCGGCGGACGCAGCTGGCAGGTCACCTACATCGACTGGCTGCGCAAACGCGTCTTCGTCGAACCGGCCGACGGCGGCGGCATCGCCAAGTGGATGAGCGGCGGCGTGGTGGGGCTCTCGTACACCCTGACGCGCGCCATGCGGGAGGTGCTGCTGGGCGCCGACCCGCCGGTCTCCCTCACCCGGCGTGCGCAGGCCTGCCTGGCCGGACAGCGCGACCTCGACGCACCCGGCACCGTCCACCCGGACGGCACGTTGATCACGCGCGTGGGCGCAGATGTCCGCTGGTGGACCTGGGCCGGCTACCGCGCCAACGCCACCCTGGCGGCCACCCTCCGGCCGGTCGCCGACCCCCTGCAGCGGCCCGCCGACGGCTGGCTGCGCCTGCGCGAGGACCTCACCCCGGCCGAATGGCGGGCGGCCCGTGGGAACGTCGGCGGCAACCTCGTCCTGCCCGACGTGGACCGCCGGGCGGTACGCGGCCTGAAGTTCTCCGCCGCCCTCCCCGAACACCTCGCCGTGGCCACGGTGGCGGCCCGCCTGGCCGACTTCGACGGCGCCCGCTCGGCGCTCGGTGAGCGGGTGCGCTTTCAGCACGACGGCTGATCGCGCGAACGGGAGGGCGCACCGGACTGGTCGGGCACCGGACTGGTCGCGCACCGTGCGCCGGAGCCTTCCCCGGTGGACCGTGCGGCGCACGGAGCGCCGCGCCGCACGGATCGCGGAGCGCCGCGCCCGGTTGCCGCTCGCGCCCTGGGCCGGTTGCCGCTCGCGCCCCGGGCGGGAACGGCCGCTGCGGACGGTTCCCGCCCGGGGGAGTGCGGGCTCAGCCCAGCGCCCGGTCCAGGCTGAACGCCGCGCTGATCAGCGAGAGATGGGTGAACGCCTGCGGGAAGTTGCCGTTCTGCTCGCCCGTGCGGCCGATCTCCTCCGCGTACAGGCCGAGGTGGTTGGCGTAGGTGAGCATCTTCTCGAACGCCAGCCGCGCCTCGTCCGGGCGTCCGGCGCGGACCAGGGCCTCGACGTACCAGAAGGAGCAGATCGAGAACGTGCCCTCGGCGCCGCGCACGCCGTCCGGGCTGGCCTGCGGGTCGTAGCGGTAGACCAGGGAGTCCGAGACCAGTTCCTCGCCGAGGGCGTCCAGCGTCGCGAGCCACTTCGGGTCGGTCGGGGAGATGAACTTCGCCAGCGGCATCATCAGCACGGCGGCGTCGAGGACGCTGTCGTCCTCGTGCTGCACGAAGGCGTGGCGCTCGGCCGACCAGCCGCGCTCCATGATCCGCCGGTAGATGCCGTCGCGCACGCCGCCCCAGTGCACCATGTCGGCGGGCAGTCCGCGGCGCCGGGCGATGCGCATGGCGCGTTCGATCGCCACCCAGCACATCAGCCGGGAGTACAGGAAGTTCTTGCGTCCGCCGCGCGTCTCCCAGATGCCCTCGTCGGGCTGGTCCCAGTGCGCGCAGACCCACTCGACGATGCCGCAGACGCGGTCCCACTGATCGCTGGAGATCGGTTCGCCCCACTTGTCGTAGAGGTAGACCGAGTCGATGAGCGCGCCGTAGATGTCCAGCTGGAGCTGGTCCACCGCGTCGTTTCCGACCCGGACGGGGCTGGAGCCCAGGTATCCCTCGAGGTGGCGCAGTTCGCGCTCCGCCAGCTCCCGCCGGCCGTCGATGCCGTACATGATCTGCAGGGGGCCTCCGTCGCCGTCGGAGACGCAGACGTACTCGGTGAGGAACCGCATGAACGCCTGCGCCTCGCCGGTGAAGCCGAGCCGCAGCAGGGCGTAGACGCAGAAGGCCGCGTCGCGCACCCAGACGTAGCGGTAGTCCCAGTTGCGCTCGCCGCCGATCTGCTCGGGCAGGCTGGTGGTGGGCGCGGCGACGATCGCGCCGGTGGGGGCGTAGGTGAGCAGTTTGAGGGTCAGTGCCGAGCGGTGCACCATCTCGCGCCAGCGCCCGCGGTAGCGCGACCTGGACAGCCAGCGCCGCCAGTAGTCCACCGTCGCCGCGAACGACTCCTCGGCCGTGGCGGTGGGACACGCCTGCGGAACCACGCCGCCGCCGAGCCGGTCGAGTGCGAAGACGGCGGTCTCCCCCTCGTGCAGCTTGAACAGCGACCACACGTCGCGGCCGTCGGTCTCCACCGGCACGCTGGAGGTGAGCGAGAGACTCGCCCCGGGTGACTCGAAGACCGGGCACCCGCCTTCCCTGCGGACGGTGTGCGGCGCTGCCCCGTAGTCGAAGCGCGGCGCGACCAGGGCCCGGAAGGGCAGCGAGCCGCGGACGCAGACCACCCGGCGGATCAGCCGGTGCCGGTCGGCCTCGCGCGAGTCGTCGGTGATCGGCATGAAGTCCTGGATCTCGCCTACCCCGTCCTCCGCGAAGAAGCGGGTGATGAGCACATTGGTGTCGGGGAAGTAGAACTGCTTCGTCCGGGCCGGGACGTCCGGCGCCAGTTCGAAGCGGCCGCCCCTCTCGGCGTCGAGGATCGACGCGAAGACGCTGGGCGCGTCGAAGCGGCCGCAGCAGTACCAGTCGATGGTGCCGTTCGTCCCGACGAGGGCGGCGCTGCGCAGGTCTCCGATCAGGCCGTGCTCGGAGATCGGCAGGTAGCGGGGGGTGCCGGCGCCTCCGGGGGCGCCCGTTCCACCGGTGGCCTCGTACGCCGTCGACTCAGCAGCCACGGGTCGTCCTCCTTGCCCCACGGCAGATACGCCCGTACCTCGTTTCCCATAGTAGGCCGCTTGGGGAGGCGGGGCCGGGGAGCGCGAGGGGGGCGGGCACGAGGTGAGGCGTCGAGGGCGGGGATGCCTGAGTGAGTGCCGGGGGCGCCGGGGGTGCTGGGGGCGCCGGGGCCGCTGGGGAGCGCAGGGCGGGTCCGGGGGCCGGGGAGCGCGGGCGGGCCGGGGAGGAGGGTCCGGCGCCGGGTCTGCGGCCCGGACGGTGTCACCGTGGGTGGAGTGACGGTGACACCGCGCCGCGGTCCGGCCCGCGGGCCGGCGGGGGACCGTGCGTCAGAACACGAACGGGCCCGGGTCCTGCGGAGAGGTGGCGTGGCAGGTCACGCTGATGCCGAACACCACGACCGTGAGGGATGTGGCCTCAAGGCTGTCGCCCGCGGCGACCGTGCCCGTCAGCGGTCCGGTGGAGACCGTGCCGCCGGCCGGGATCGCCGGATTGGCCTTGCCGGTGAACGTCGTCGTGTCGGAACCGTTCTTCGTCAGGGTGAGGGTCGAGGCGATGGAGTTGGCGGCGAGGGGGAAGGGCGACTTGATGGCCGTGGTGGACAGGTTGATCGTGGCCGCGGTGCCGTCCTGGGTGGCCGTGAGGGAGCCCGTACCGGATCCGAACGAGCTGCATTCGAACGACATGGTCGCCGCCGTGGGTTCGACGGCAGTGGCGGCCGGGGCCAGGGCGAGCGAGCCGAGGGCCGCCGCGGTGAGCAGGGCCGTGCCTGTGCCGAGACTGCGGTGCTTCATCTGGGTCCCGCCTTCGTGTGGGGGCAACGGGGTGGCGTCACCGACCGCCGCTGACCGCGCGGAACCGTCTGCCGGCTCGCGGGGACTGATGGGCCGTCAGTGACGGTTGTCATTGGTGCAGCAACTCCCGGAGAAAGCAAGCGCGCGGGCGTAGATCGTTGATATCTGTGGACCATTTCCAGCCTCCGGTGCGTGCGCCCGCCCGCCCGCCCCGAGGCTTCCCGGCTCCCGGCCAGGGCACCTGCCCCGTCTCCGTCTCCGCCCTCGCCTCTGTCCCGTCTCCGCCCCAGCCCCGGCCGCTTCAGCCTCGTCCGCCCCAGCCCCGGCCGCCTCAGCCCCGGCCGCGTCAGCCCCGGCCGATGTACGGCATCGACGTGGCCATCACCGTCGCGAACTGCACGTTCGCCTCCAGGGGCAGCTCCGCCATGTGCAGCACCGTCCGGGCCACGTCGTCCGCGTCCATCACCGGCTCGGGGGCGGTGCGGCCGTCGGCCTGGAGGACGCCCGTCTCCATACGGGCCGTCATCCGCGTGGCCGCGTTGCCGATGTCGATCTGGCCGCAGGCGATCCGGTAGGGGCGCCCGTCCAGGGACAGCGACTTGGTGAGTCCGGTGACGGCGTGCTTCGTCGCCGTGTACGCCACCGAGTGCGGACGCGGTGCGTGTGCGCTGATGGAGCCGTTGTTGATGATGCGTCCGCCCTGCGGGTCCTGGTCCTTCATCACCCGGAACGCGGCCTGGGCACAAAGGAACGAACCCGTCAGATTGACGTCGACGACATGACGCCACGCCTCGTAGGGCAGGTCCTCCAGGTGCACCCCACCCGGCCCGAACGTGCCCGCGTTGTTGAACAGCAGGTCCACTCGCCCGAACCTCTCCCGTGCCGCGGCGAAGAGCGCCGTGACGGCGTCCGGGGACGTGATGTCCGCCGGGACGCAGAGGACGTCCGCTCCGGCGGCCAGCGAGGCGGTCTCCTGCAGTGCCTCCGCCCGCCGGCCCGCCAGCACCACCGACCAGCCCGCGCCCGCGAACGCCAGCGCGACGCTGCGCCCGATGCCCGATCCGGCGCCCGTGACCACGGCGCTTCTCCGTTGTACGTTCATGGCGCCGCAGCGTACGGCAGAGCGGATTCCGCGGTTCTCATCCTCCCGACACGCGGATGTCGTGTACCGGACAATCCGTGGATGCCGGGGCCCGCTCCCCTGCGGAGAGACAACGTCCGCAAGGGGAGGGCCCGATGACGACCGCACACCCGCACTCGGACGAACTCCGCGCCGCCGCCCGGCATCTGGGCCGCCGCCGTTTCATGACCGCCACCGGAGCCGCCGCCGCGCTCGCCTTCGCCGTCAACCTGCCGGCGGCCGGCACCGCGGCCGCCGGCGAACTCGAAGCCGTGAGAATCACCGAGGACCCGTTCACGCTCGGTGTGGCGTCCGGAGACCCGCTGCCCGGTTCCGTACTGCTGTGGACCAGGCTCGCGCCGCGCCCGTACGAACCCGGCGGCGGACTGCCCGCCTCCCGCGTCCAGGTCCGCTGGGAGATCGCCCACGACGCCCGCTTCACCCGCGTCGTCCGGCGCGGACAGGCCACCGCCCACCCGGAGTTCGACCACACCGTCCACGTCGACGTCACCGGCCTCGACCCCGACCGCGTCTACCACTACCGGTTCCGCGCAGGACGCTGGACCAGCCCTGCCGGACGCACCCGGACCGCACCCCGCCCCGGTGCCCGGATCTCCGAGCTGAGGCTCGCCGCCGTCTCCTGCCAGGCCTACCACGACGGGTACTACACCGCGTACCGGCACCTGGCGGACGAGGACCTGGACGTCGTCTTCCACCTCGGCGACTACCTCTACGAGTACGCCGTCAACGCCGCCGGCGGCGCCCGCAACCACACCGACCGGCGCCTGCCCGCCCACTTCGACCGCGAGACCATCACCCTGGAGGACTACCGGCTGCGCTACGCCCTCTACCGCAGCGACCCCGACCTCGCCGCCGCGCACGCCGCCCACCCCTTCTCCGTCACCTGGGACGACCACGAGACCGAGAACAACTACGCGGGGGACACACCGGAGAACGACGTCCCGCCGGAGGAGTTCCTGCTGCGCCGCGCCGCCGCGTACCGCGCGTACTGGGAGAACCAGCCGCTGCGCGGGCCCCAGCGGCCGTCCGGCCCGGACATGCGGCTCTACCGCCGGCTGCGCTTCGGCCGGCTCGCCCAGTTCGACATGCTCGACACCCGCCAGTACCGCTCGGACCAGGCGTACGGCGACGGCTGGCAGACCCCGGGACCGGAGTCCGAGGACCCGGCGCGCACCATGACGGGCGAGACGCAGGAGCGGTGGCTGCTCGACGGCTGGCGGGCCTCGGACGCACTCTGGAACGTGCTGCCGCAGCAGGTCGTGTTCGCCCGGCGGCGCAACGTCCCCGGGCCCGGCTCCAAGCTGTCGATGGACGCCTGGGACGGCTATCCGGCCTCCCGCGAGCGGCTGCTCGACGGCGCCGAGGCCGCCGGGATCGACAACCTCGTCGTCCTCACCGGCGACGTCCACGCCGGGTACGCGTTCGACCTGAAGAAGGACTTCGACGACCCGTCCTCGCGGACCGTCGGCGCGGAGTTCGCCGCGACGTCCGTCAGCAGCGGCAAGGACGGTGCCGACAAGCCCGCCAACTGGGACAACCTCACCCGGGCCAACCCGCACCTGAGGTTCTACAACGGCCGCCGCGGCTATCTGACGATGACGCTCACCACCGGGCGGGCCCGGGCGGACTTCCGTACGGTCTCGGCGGTGACCACTCCCGGCGCACCGGTCACCACGGCCGCGTCCTTCGTCACCGAGGCGGGTGATCCCGGCATCAGGCCGGTGTGAGCCGGGCGGGTCGTGGCCGTGGCGCGGGCGGCCGGGCGGTTGGCGGCCGTTGGGCGGGGTCCCGGATCCCGGATCCCGGACCCCGGACCCCGGACCCGGGGCGCGGGGAGTCCGGAGAGCGGGGTGCGGGGTGCGGGGAGCAGGGAGAGCGAGGTGCGGAGAGCGGGGAGGGTCTGGCCCGTGCCGGACGAGCTGAGACCATGTGGGGCGACGACCAGGACAGGAGCTGTCGATGCCGGAGAGCGGCCCCACCACCCCAGAGCACATATCCCCCTCCGCATCGGGACGGGCCCAGGTCCCGGCAACGGCGGTCCCGGCCCCGCCCCGCCCCCCGCTGGAGACCGTGCCGTCCGCCGCCGTGGCCGCGCGCCGGGCCGGCCTGCTCGTCACCCTGGTGCTCGGCGGCCTGACCGCGCTTCCGCCGCTCTCGATGGACATGTACCTCCCCGCGCTCCCGGAAGTCACCGGCGACCTCCGCGCGCCGGCCGCGACCATCCAGCTCACCCTCACCGCCTGCCTCGCCGGAATGGCCCTGGGCCAGCTCGTCGTCGGTCCGATGAGCGACAGATGGGGCCGCCGCCGGCCGCTGCTCGCCGGCATGGCGGTGTACGTGGTGGCGACCGCGGCCTGCGCCTTCGCGACCGGAGCCGAGATGCTGATCGCCTTCCGGCTGCTCCAGGGCCTGGCGGGGGCGGCCGGGATCGTGATCGCCCGGGCCGTGGTGCGCGATCTCTACGACGGCGTGGAGATGGCCCGCTTCTTCTCGACGCTGATGCTGGTCTCCGGGGTGGCCCCGATCGTGGCGCCACTCATCGGCACCCAGGTCCTCCGGGTCACCGACTGGCGCGGGGTCTTCCACGTCCTCGCCGCCATCGGACTGCTCCTCACCCTCGTCGCGGCGAAGTGGCTCCACGAGACGCTGCCCCCCGAGCGGCGCCACAGCGGCGGCGTCCGCCACGCACTGCGCACCATGCGCGCTCTGGCCGCCGACCGGGTGTTCACCGGGTACACGCTGACGGGCGGTCTCGCGTTCGCCGCGCTCTTCGCCTACATCGCCGCCTCCCCGTTCGTGGTGCAGAGCCTCTTCGGCGCTTCGCCCCAGACGTTCGGCCTGCTCTTCGCCGCCAACTCCGTCGGCCTGGTCGCGGTGGGCCAGATCAACGGAAAGCTGCTGGTGGGCCGGGTCAGCCTGGACAAGGTCCTGGGCGTCGGCCTCGCGGTGATCGTGCTGGCGGCGCTGGCGCTGCTGCTGGTCACGGCCGGCGTCTTCGGCGAGACGGGGCTCCTCCCGGTGGCTGCGGGACTCTTCGTCCTGATGTCGGCGATGGGCGTCACCCTGCCGAACACCAACGCCCAGGCCCTGACCCGCGCCCCGCACGCCGCCGGATCGGCGTCCGCGCTGCTCGGCACGTCCTCCTTCCTGATCGGGGCCATCGCCTCCCCGCTGGTCGGCGTCGCGGGCGAGACGACGGCGGTGCCGATGGCCGTCGTCCAGCTGGTGTGCGCGCTGGGCGCACTGGGCTGCTTCCTGGCGCTGTGCCGGCCGTGGCGTACGGAGGGCCGGGTACGCCCGGGGCGTAGGGCGAGTGAGGTACGCGTGCGTACGCGTGCGTAGGGAGTGGTACCCGGGCCCGGCGCCGCCGGGCACGGGTGGCCCGGCCGGAGTGGAAGGGCCCGCGTCGCAGGCCGGGCGCGGCGCGCGGTGGACGAGTCGGCGCGGTGGACGAGCGGCCTCCGGCCTTCCGGCTCCCGCGCGGCCCGGGGACCGGCCCGGGTACGGGGCCGGGCGCGGGTACGGGGACGGGGACGGGGACGTGCCTAGAATTCGCCGGTGAACACGACCCTCCCCGACGCCCTCGCCGCGCTCCTCGACGGACTCCCGCAGGGCCGCGCCGCCCAGGGGGTGGAGCGCCTGATCTCCAGCTACCGGGGGGACACTCCGACCGACGCGCCGGTACTGCGCGACCGCGCGGACGTGGTCGCGTACGCCGCGTACCGGATGCCCGCGACCTTCGAGGCGGTACGGTCCGCGCTCGGCGCGCTCCGGGCCGCTGCTCCCGGGTGGGCGCCCGCCACGCACACCGACATCGGCGGCGGCACGGGCGCGGCGAGCTGGGCGGTCGCCGATGCCTGGCCGGAGGGCGAGCACCGGACCACGGTCCTGGACTGGGCGGGGCCCGCGCTGGAGCTCGGCCGCGAGCTGGCGGCGTCCGCGGAGTCGCCGGCGCTGCGGGGCGCGCGGTGGCGGCGGGAGCGGATCGGCGAGTCGATGGGGCTGGAAGCGGCGGACCTGGTCACGGTCTCGTACGTGCTGAAGGAGCTCGACGAGCGGACCCGGGCGGCGGTGGTGGGCCAGGCCGCGGCGGCGGGGCAGACGGTCCTCGTCGTGGAGCCGGGTACGCCGGACGGCTACGAGCGGATCATCGCGGCGCGGGATCTGCTGGTGGGCGCGGGGCTGCGGGTGGCGGCGCCGTGCCCGCACGGAGGGACGTGCCCCGTCGTGCCGGGCGCGGACTGGTGCCATTTCTCCGCCCGGGTGAGCAGGTCGTCGCTCCACCGGCGGGTCAAGGGCGGGTCGCTGCCCTACGAGGACGAGAAGTTCAGCTACGTCGCAGCGACCCGGGCACCCGTGTCCCCGGCGACCTCCCGGGTGACGCGCAAGCCGCAGATCCGCAAGGGCCAGGTCCTGCTGGACCTGTGTTCCGCCGACGGCACCCTCCACCGGGAAACGGTCACCAAGCGCCACGGGCCCCTCTACCGCGCGGCCCGTGACGCGTCCTGGGGTGTGGCCTGGCCTCCCTCGGACGGCGGCGGCGGTGGCGGCGCCTGACGCGGACCGGCGGCCTTGCCCGGCGCCCCGTCCCCGGCTCGGGCCACGCTCCCCGGGTCCGGGTCCGGGTCCGGGTCCGGACGCTGTCCCGACCGCCGACCGCCGACCGCCGACCGCCGACCGCCGACCGCCGACCGCCGACCGCCGGACCCGGTGCCGGTGCCGCGTGCCGTGCCTTCGCAACACACCCCTGATGCGGGCCTAAGTGCGCAGCTCCTGTGTGCAGCACTTCACGCTGCCGCCGCCCTTCAGCAGTTCACCCGTGTCCATTCCGATCGGTTCGAAGCCCCGGGCCCGCAGGGGCTCGAAGAGCCCCAGGGCCGCTTGCGGCAGCAGGACGTGGCGGCCGTCGCTGACCGCGTTGAGGCCGAAGGCCGCCGCGTCCGCCTCGCGGGCGGTGAGCGCGTCGGGGAAGAGGCGGGCGAGGACCGCGCGGCTGCCGGGCGAGAAGGCGCCGGGGTAGTACATGATCTCATCCGTCTCGTCGTCGAGGACCGACAGAGCGGTGTCCAGGTGGTAGTACCGCGGATCCACCAGATCGAGCCCGATCACCGGCCGCCCGAAGAACTCCTGCGCCTCGTCGTGCGACAGCGGGCTCGACCGGAAACCTCGGCCCGCCAGCAGATATGTCGAGGTCACAGCGAAGTCGCCCTCGCCCTCGTTCACGTGGGCGGGCTCGCGGATCTCGGTGAAGCCCTGGGCGCGGAACCACTCGAGGTGGGCTTGCGCCTCCGCTGCCCGCTCGGCGAAGGCGAAACGCGCGCCGAGTACCCGTCCGTCGACGACGGTGGCGCCGTTCGCGGCGAAGACCATGTCCGGCAGATCCTCGCGGGGTTCCAGCACTTCGACGGTGTGGCCGAGCGCTCGGTAGCGGTCGCGCAGGACCTCCCACTGGGTCATCGCCAGCGACAGGTCGACGGGCTTCGCCGGGTCCATCCACGGGTTGATGGAGTACGTCACCTCGAAGTGCGCGGGTGGGCACATGAGGTAGCGGCGGGATCTGGCGTCACGAGGCAATGCGGGCTCCTCACGGACGACGGGGCGCACGGTTGTGCGTGAGGCCATGGTGCGGTCTCCAGCACGTTCGCGCTGTGATCCGTTCGGGTGATTCATCAGACGTACGCCTGCCGTGACACAGGGCGACGCATGTCGTCGCGGCTCGCGCCTCGCGGCTAGCCGCTCCCCTCATGGAGGCCGCAACCGCCGCCGGGCAGGCTGCCGAGCGCGCACCCGAGTGCCCACCCTTCCTCGGCTGCCGAGGACGCGTACCAGTTCCTGCCCGTTCCTGCGGCCTCGTCGCCTCCCCGGTGGGACCGGGGCCTGCCGCGCACCCGGCCTCAACCGGTGGCACCGCCGGGTCGACTTCCGTTTCCGCCCGGCCTCGACCCGTGTCCCCGACCGGTTTCCGCTCTCGTCTCCGCCCGGCGGTTCGGCCACTCGATCGGGGGGTGCGGCCACCCCGCACGCCCGATGGTGGGACGATGGCGGGAGTGCCGACGCGCGGCCGCACCCGTGTGAGCCGGGGCGAGCAGGGAGATGTGAGGGGATAGATGGGCGACGGTAACGGCCGCGACCGCGGCACGGAGAGCAGGCTCTCCTGGGAGAACCGGCTGCCGCAATGGCTGCGCCGCCGCTCCCGGGAGGAGGGTGGCGAGTCCGGCCGGGCCAGGGAGCGACTCGACCAGCTCGTCGCCACCGCCGCCGCGGGACTGCCGCTCGCCCCCGCCGCGTATCCCTCGGGGTTCAGCTGCTCCTGTGAGCGCATCGGCTGCCCGACGCCCGCCCGGCACCCCGTCTCGTTCGCCTGGCAGACCCAGTCGACGCACGACCCCGCCGCCGTCGAGCGCTGGGCGGACGACCAGCCCGAGGCGAACTTCATCACCGCCACCGGGATGGTCCACGACGTTCTCGACGTGCCGCTGGGCGCCGGCCGGGCCGCGTTGGAGCGGCTGCTCGCGGAGGGCACCGAGGTCGGCCCGCTGGCGGAGTCCGAAGAGGGGCGGATGCTGTTCTTCACCGCCACCCGAGGCACTCCCGAGGACGAGGACGAGTGGTGGCCCTGTGAACTCGACTGCCATCCCGGGACGATGGACGAGCATCCGGGCCTGCGCTGGCACAGCCGCGGCAGCTACGTCCTGGTCCCGCCCGCGCGGCTCCCCGGTGGGCTCGGTGTCGTCTGGGTGCGCGGCCCCGAGCATCCGCTGCCGGATCCGCTGACGCTGTTGGAGGCACTGGCGGATGCCTGCACGAGGTACGCCGAGGAGACCGGCACGCATGACTCGGACCACCACGCGGTGTCCTGGCCGGTGAACCGGTGAGTCGGTGAGTCGGTGAACCGGTGAGTCGGTGAGTCGGTGAACCGGTGAGTCGGTGAGTCGGTGCAGCGGTGGGCCGCTGTGCCGGTGAACTCGACGGTGGGGAAGCGGTGGGGAAGCGGTGGGCCGGTGAACCGGCAAGGCGTGCAGGCGCACAGGCGTCGCGCCGCGCATTCCTGAGCCCCGTGCCGCGGCCCTTCGGCCGCCGGGCGCCGCGGAGTTCCCGGTCCGGCGGTGGCGCCGAGTTCCCGGTCCGGCCGTGTGGTGCCGCGCGCCCGCGGCAGTGCTACGAGCCGCGCGCCCCCGTCACGCCCTGCAGCCGGTTCAGGACCCTCACCGGTGGGCCGGCCGCCCCCTTCGGGGCCACCGCGACCGCCTGGCTCGAGACCCACTCCTTGGTGAGCGTGTTCTTGACCTCGCCCGTCATCAGCGCCTTGACGTCCTCGCTCACCTTGGGCCGGTAGCCCTGCGCGGCCGTCTGCCGGTCGAAGTAGCGCAGCGCGAAGAACACCAGCGCCCCGCCGTCCTCCGTGGCGAGCCCGAGGGGCGCGAAGTCCCCGGTGTCCAGCGGCTGGTCGACATACTGCGTGCTGAGCCCCGGCCGTCTGCCGTTCTGCTCGCGCACCCGCCGCCATTCGCTGGTGTGCGTGCCGTCGGCGAAGTGCTGCGGGCTGCCGGTCCGCAGATACGAGGCGTACTCCTCGCTGAGGTCCTGAGGGGCGACCGCCGTCCTGGCGGAGTCCGGGGCCACCGGCTCCGCCCAACCGTCCTCGTCGGTACGGAACTCCGGTACCTGCGCCGGTGAGAGGATCGCCAGATACGCGGCCTCCCACAGCTGCTTGCCGCTGTTTCTGACGAACACCATCAGCCACCGGCTGTCCCGGTCGCCGGAGTCGACGTCCCGGTTGCTGTCGGCGTCGACCACGAAGAACCGCGGCCAGCCTGCCTTCTTGGGGATGTGGTACGTCGTGTCGCTGAGCTCCAGCGGACGGTGCCGGGGATTGCCGCCGGGCGCGGTGATGCTGCGGGACTTCAGCCCGGCCTGGTTGATCGCTCCGAGAGCACCGGTGACCCGCCCGGCGTCGAGGGCCGGATCGTAGGCCTTGTCGGCCGCGTTGTAGGCGTCGGTGAAGTCCCGGAGGGCCTGTTCGGCCTCCGCCCTCGTCGCGGAGGGCACGACCTCCAGCTCGCCGTGCACCGTCACGCACCCGCCCGCCGTGAGCGACAGCACCGCCACCGTCGCGAGCCCCGTCGCCGCCCGACCCAGCCTGCTCATGGGTTGCCTTCTGTTCCTCGCATCGACGCCCCGCACTGACCGTTTGCACCCTACCGGGCTGGGGACACCGGGAATGCCGGGACCGGTGGCGGAGGCGGCGCCGCCCCGTCGCACCGAGGTGGCGCCGTGCTGCCGGTCCGCGTCGTACCGGAGATGCTTCAATGCCCGGGTGACACACGAACGACCCCGCGACCTCGACGTACTGCGCGTCTTCTGTTCCGGCGACGGCCGTCATGGCAACCCCCTCGGAGTCGTGCGCGACGGCAGGCCGTATCCCGGCCAGCGGTCGCGCCGGGAGCTGGCGGCCCGACTGGGCTACAGCGAGACCGTGTTCGTGGACGATCCCGAGCGCGGTGTCGTCGACATCCACACCCCCGGGGCGCGGCTGCCGTTCGCGGGGCACCCCCTCGTCGGGGTGGCCTGGCTGCTGGATCTGGAGACGGTGAACCCGCCGGCGGGAGAGGTATGGGCGCGCTCCGACGGCGAGTTCACCTGGATCACCGCCCGCGCCGAGTGGGTACCGCCGCGCACCCTGCGCCGGTACGACTCGGCGGCCGAGGTCGAGGCGCTCGAGGTGCCGCCGCCCGGCGAGTGGACGTACGCATGGGCCTGGGAGGAGGAGGCCGCCGGCCGGGTCCGGGCCCGCGCCTTCCCCGGCAGGGGCGACGGCATCGACGAGGACGAGGCCACCGGCGCGGCGGCACTGCTGCTCACCGAACGACTCGGCCGCGCGCTGAACATCGTCCAGGGCCGCGGCTCCCAGCTCCTGACGGCTCCCGGCCCCGACGGGTTGATCGAACTCGGCGGCCGGGTGCGGCTCGAGGACCGCTGAAGCGCACGGCCGGTCGCCGCTTCCGTGCCTTCCCGCGCCGCCGGCCGTTGCGGTTCGTGCGCGGTGCGTACGACGCGCGTGTTCCGGCGTGCGTGTTCCGGCGTGCGCCTTGCGATGTGTGCCTGGCGACGCGGGTGTTTCGCCGGCGTGTGGCCTCAGGCCGCGCTGAGCGGGAACTCCCGGCCCAGCTCGCGGAACACCGCACCGTTGAAGTCGAAGGCACGGCGGCACTCGTCGATGATGCGCTGCCTCTCGAGGTCGTCCGCGTTCACCGCGTCCAGCAGTTCCCGGTAGCCCCGCTTGAACGCCGCCGGGTTGGCGATCTGCTCGAAGACGTAGAAGCGGACGCCGTCGCCCTTGCGCGTGAAGCCCCAGGTGCGCTCGGCCCTGTCGCGGATGATCTGGCCGCCGGAGAGGTCCCCGAGGTAGCGGGTGTAGTGGTGGGCCACATAGCCCGCGGGCCAGGTGTGTGCGCACTCCTCGACCCGTGCCGCGTAGGCGGCCGTGGCGGGCAGCGCGCGCAGGCCGTCGCGCCAGTCCGGGCCGCGCAGGTGCGCCAGGTCCCGCGCCAGCTCCGCCGTGCGGAACAGCTCCTGCCGGATGAAGGGCCCGGCCACCGGGTCGTCCCGCAGTGCGCCCGCCGAGCCCTCCAGCGCCCGGTACACGAACCACAACTGCTCCGTGTAGCGCGCGTAGGCCTCGACCGTCAGCCGGCCGCCGAGCAGATCGCTCATGAAGGTGGACGTCTCCGCCTCGGTGTGCTGTTCGTGCGACGCGACACGGATCAGGGTCGAGAAAGGCGTGTCCAACGTGTCCAGCGTGTCCAAGGCGGGCCTCCGGGGGACCGATGGGGACGGGAACCAGGAGAATCCTGCTACTTAGGCTTACCTAAGTCAACCGGTTTCCGACGACCTGTCGGTAAGAACGCTACCCGCAAACCCGCTCAGGGCAACGTCAGGATGTCCGCCCCGGTGTCCGTCACCACCAGTGTGTGCTCGAACTGCGCGGTCCGCTTCCGGTCCTTCGTCACCACGGTCCAGCCGTCGTCCCACATGTCGTACTCGTGCGTTCCCAGCGTGAGCATCGGCTCGATGGTGAACGTCATGCCGGGCTGCATCACCGTGGTCGCGTGCGGGCTGTCGTAGTGCGGGATGATCAGCCCGGAGTGGAACGAGGAGTTGATGCCGTGGCCGGTGAAGTCGCGCACGACGCCGTAGCCGAACCGCTTCGCGTAGGACTCGATGACCCGCCCGATGACGTTGATCTGGCGGCCGGGCCGTACCGCCTTGATCGCGCGGTTGAGCGACTCCCGCGTCCGCTCGACCAGCAGCCGCGACTGCTCGTCCACGTCACCGCACAGATAGGTGGCGTTGTTGTCGCCGTGCACGCCGCCGAGGTAGGCGGTGACGTCGAGGTTCACGATGTCGCCGTCGCGCAGGACGGTGGAGTCGGGGATGCCGTGGCAGATCACCTCGTTGACCGAGGAGCACAGCGACTTCGGGAAGCCCCGGTAGCCGAGCGTCGAGGGGTAGGCTCCGTGGTCGCACATGAACTCGTGCGCGACCCGGTCGAGTTCGTCCGTGGTCACCCCGGGGGCGATCAGCTTCGCGGCCTCTGCCATCGCCTGCGCGGCGACACGGCCCGCGACGCGCATCCTCTCGATCGTCTCGGCGTCCTGGATCTCCGGCCCGTCGTACGGCTTGGGCGCGGGCCTCCCGACGTAGTCGGGACGCCGGATGTTTCCGGGTACGGAACGGGTGGGAGAGAGCTTCCCCGGTGCGAGCAGCGACTGGCCAGACATGCCAGCGAGTCTAACCGGGGGCTGGAGGCGCCCCGGGCGCCGTGAGCCGTCCGGGGCCCCGGACGGGACCGGGCCGGGACCGGACGGGACTGAGAAGGGACCGGACGGGACTGGACGGGACTGAGAAGGGACCGGATGGGAGTCGCCCCCGGGCGGAGGGGAAGGCGCCGGGGCAGCATGGGGCAGAGGAAGGAGCCGACGATGGCCCTGTTCAAGAAGCGCACGGCGGGCAAACCGGGCGAGTGGTACTACTGCCTGCAGCACAGGAAGGTCGAGGAGGGGCCGGAGTGCCCGGCGAAGGACCGGTTCGGCCCGTACTCCGACCGCGAGGAGGCCACACACGCGATGGAGCTGGCGCGGGAGCGGAACCTGGAGTGGGAGAACGATCCGCGGTGGCACGACGCGCCGCGCGGCGGGGACGGCGCGGGCTGACCGCGCGGCGGTCCGCCGCCGGAAGGGGCGCCACCGCCCGCCCGCCAGGATGCTGACGGGCAGGGCCGGTGGCGCCCGTACAGGTCGCCGGGCCTGCCGCCCCTCCCGGTCAGGTCGCCGGGTCCGCCACTGTCCCGTCCTCCTTCTGGGCGCGGCGGCGCAGGGCGTCCTCGTCCGTCGCCGCGTCGTAGGTGACGAGCTTCGGCAGTGCAGCGGTCAGCAGGCCCACCGAGGCCACACACAGCAGCCCGCCGCTCCAGAACGCCGCCCGGGTGCCGGTCCAGCCGGCCGCCGCGCCCGCCCGCACCTGGCCCAGCTGCGGGCCCACGCTGTACGACAGCACCTCGATGCCCGCGAGGCGGCCGCGCAGCGACTCCGGGATCGTCTGGTTCCAGATGGTGGCGCGGCCGAGTCCGCTGAGCATGTCGCCGGCGCCCGCGAAGCCGAGGCAGAGCAGCACCAGCCAGACGTCGGTGAACCAGCCGGCCGCGGCGATCGCGAGACCCCACCCGGCGGCACCGAACACCACGAACAGGCCGTGGCGGCGTACCCGCGAGGTCCAGCCGCTGGTCAGGCTGAGCAGCAGCGAGCCGACCGAGCCCGCCGCGTACATCAGCCCCAGGGACCACTCGGCGTCGAGCTCGTCGGCGAGGAACGGGAAGATCGTGTTGGGGAAGGCGAAGAGCATCGCGGCCAGGTCCACGGCGTAGGTACCGAGCAGCACCGGCCGGCTCCAGGCGTACCGGGCGCCCTCCGCGATCCCCCGCAGCGACGGTTTCCCCGCGTCGTGCGCGGGCGGGGCGGGGGACAGCCGGGAGCACAGCAGCATGGAGACCAGGAAGCCGAGGGCCGTCGTGGTGTACGCCGTCGCGTGTCCCGCGTACGCCACCACCAGCCCGGCCAGTGCGGGACCCGCGATGGCGCCGAGCTGCCAGCGCAGCGCGTTGAGCGCGGCCGCCGCGGTCTGCTGGTCGTGCGGCACGATCCGGGCCATCAGCGAGTCGAGGGCGGGCCGCTGCAGTCCGGCGAGGGCGGAGACACCGGCCGCGACGACGTACAGCGGCCATAGCGCAGGTGTCGGCTGCAGTGCGTTGACCAGCAGGATCACGGCCATCGCGGCCATGCCGCTCTCGGTGGTCACCAGCATCCTGCGCCGGTCCACCGCGTCGGCCAGGGCGCCTCCGTACAGCCCGAACACGACCAGCGGCACGAGCTCCACGGCGCCCATGGCCCCGACCGCGAGCGGTGACCCCGTCAGGTCCTTGATCTGCAGCGGCAGGGCCACCATCGCCATGAAGCTGCTGAAGAACGTGATCAGCCCCTGCACCCACAGCAGGCGGAAGTCCCGAGAGGAGCGCCAGGGCGAGAGGTCCGGGAGCAGGGCCCCGCGCAGTCGTGATGCCACGACGTGCCATGGTCTGCGCGCGGGGCGGGGAGCGGCAAGCGAATTTCACCACCGCGTCGGCGGCGGCGGCGCCGCCAGTCGGTCGGCCAGCCGGGCGAGGCGGTCGCGGAAGCCCCCGCGGCTGCGGGGGCCGGCCGGCGGCGGTACGTTCTCGCCCGCGGCCGCACTCACCAGGTGCTGCACCGCGTCCAGGTCGACCTCGGCCGTCCCCGGCACCGTCAGCGCCTCGTGGGCCAGGCCGAGCACCTCCGGGTCGCCGGCGTCCAGCGACAGCACCTTCGCCCCGGAGCGCCTGGCCTTGTGGACGCGCTCCAGCACCGCGGCGTCCGGCCGCTGCGGCGCCACCACCAGCAGCGTCTCCCCCCGCCCGGCCGCCGCCACCCGGCCGAGACCCACGGAGAGGTGCGCCGGGTCCCCGGGGCGCACCCGGTGCCGTACCAGGGTGGGAGCCAGCTCGGGCTGCCCGGACCAGGCCGCCTCGTCCACGAGGTGCGCGGCGAGGTGCCACGGCTCGTACTCGGCCGTTCCCAGCAGCAGCAGTCCGCCGCCGTGCGGCACGACGGAGGAGCGCAGCGCCCCTGCGAACCCGCGGACCGCCGCGGGCCACTCGGTCCCGGCGAGGACTTCTCGCAGCAGTGCCACGCGTATGGCATCCATGGGCGGGCATCCTGTCCCCTCGTGGGCGCCGGCGGGCGCCGGTTCCGCCGCGGTTCACCCGTACGGGAGCACCAGCCTTCCTACCAGCGAGTAAGGTCGGATCATGACTTCTCAAGACAACCCCGCCCCGAAGCCCGCCGCCAGGGACCCATGGGACCTCCCCGACGTCTCCGGGCTGGTCGTCGGCGTCCTCGGCGGCACGGGGGACCAGGGGCGCGGCCTCGCCTACCGGCTCGCCCGTGCGGGGCAGAAGGTGGTCATCGGTTCCCGGGCCGCCGAGCGCGCCGAGAGCGCCGCAGCCGAACTGGGCCTCGGCATCGAGGGTGCGGAGAACGCCGAGTGCGCACGGCGCAGCGATGTCGTGATCGTGGCCGTGCCCTGGGACGGGCACGCCAGAACCCTGGAGGCGCTGCGGTCCGAGCTCGCCGGAAAACTGGTCGTCGACTGCGTGAACCCGCTCGGCTTCGACAAGAAGGGCGCCTTCGCGCTGAAGCCGGCCGAGGGCAGCGCGGCCGAGCAGGCCGCCGCCCTGCTGCCGGAGTCCCGGGTCACCGCCGCGTTCCACCATCTGTCCGCTGTGCTGCTCCAGGACGAGTCGATCGAGGAGATCGACACGGATGTGATGGTGCTGGGCGAGGCGCGGGCCGACACCGATCTGGTGCAGGCTCTCGCGGGTCGTATCCCCGGAATGCGCGGGGTCTTCGCCGGCCGGCTGCGCAACGCCCACCAGGTCGAGTCGCTGGTCGCCAACCTGATCTCCACGAACCGCCGCTACAAGGCGCACGCGGGCCTGCGCGTCACCGACGTCTGAGCGGCGCCCGGCGGCGGCGCCCGGTGACCCCCGTCCGCCCTCAGGCGCGGTGGCGCCCTCAGGCGGCGGGTGTCCGGTGCCCGGGGGTCGGGTGCCCGGGGTCGGTGCCCGGGGGGCGTTCGTGCGGCGCGGTGGGACCGGAGCCGACAGCGCGGCGCCATGGCGCCGGAGTTCCCTCGTGCGGCGGGGCTGTGGCATCGGAGTCCTCCGTGCGCCGGGACCGGCCGGGTGCCGGGTATCCGTCGCCGCAGCGGCATGGGGGACACTGGTCCGCGACACCCCTGACCGGACAGGAGCCGACCCCCATGCCCCGCCTCGCCCTCTACGCCGTGATCATCTGCGTTCTCGCCGTCGCCGCGGCGGTCGTCTCGTTCGTCGAAGGCAGCTGGTTGGGGATCGTCTGGGTGCTGATGGCCGGTGTGTCGTCGAACATGGCGATCTACTACTTCCGCCGCGGCAGGGCGCGGACGACGCCGACCTCCTGAGCACTGGGCCCGTCCGTTCCGGCGGGCGCACGGGTGGCGGTCGCAGGCTGCCGGACCTCCGGCTGAGGCTGCCGGACCTCCGGCTGCCGCACCACCGGCTGCGGACGCCGCTCATCGCCCGTCGCCTACCGCCTACCGCCCACCGGTTATCGGGCGAGCAGCGCCGTGCACTCCGGGTACTGCTCGGTCCAGAAGCGGTACAGGTCCTGTCCGCAGGCGACCTCCGCCCGTGACACCCCGAGCCCGTCCATCAGCGCGAAGACCACGTCGAAGAACACGTGGTTCACCCCGGGGATCCAGAGGACGGCGAAGACCGCCACCAGACCGAACGGCGCGAAGGGCTCCACCTGGCGGCGGACGCCGTACGGCAGCCAGGGCTCGATGACTCCGTACCCGTCCAGTCCCGGAACGGGCAGGAAGTTCAGGATCGCCGCGGTGACCTGCAGCAGGGCCAGGAAGGCCAGGGCGAAGCGGAAGCCGAGGGGCACGCCGTCGAGCGCGTCGAGCCAGAACGGAGCCGTGCACACGACCGCGAACAGGACGTTTGCCAGCGGGCCCGCCGCGGAGATCAGGCTGTGCTTCCAGCGGCCTCTGATCCGGTGCCGCTCGATGAAGACCGCGCCGCCGGGCAGACCGAGACCACCCATGATCACGAACAGGACGGGCAGCACGATGCTCAGCACCGCGTGCGTGTATTTCAGCGGGTTCAGCGTCAGATAGCCCTTCGCGCCCACCGTGAGGTCGCCGCCGTGCAGAGCGGTGCGCGCGTGCGCGTACTCGTGCAGGCAGAGCGACACGATCCACGCCGCCGTCACGAACAGGAACACCGCGATGCCCTGGCCGTTCGCGAAGCCCGTCCAGACCGCCCAGCCCGTGACCGCCGTGATCGCGGCGATACCGAGGAATACGGGCGAGATCCTCCGGTCGCTGGTACGGAGGGTGGCCGAGGTCATCGAGAGCGCTCCCGGGGCGTGGTCGGCGAGTACTTAGGGGCTCGTACACGGTAAAGGCGGCAGCCCGCCGACGGGGGAAGATCGGCGGGCTGCCGTGGTGCCGCAGTGGCTCGAGAGGCGCGTGAAGCGGGTAAGGCGCGGGTGAAATGCCTGTTGGGAAGCGGGTCAACCGCGTGAACCGCGTGGGCGAGGGGCGTGTGGTGCGGGTGGGGGAGCCGGTACCGCACCGTGCGGGACCGGCTGCCCTCACGCGATCAGTGGAAGGCGTGCTCCTCGGCGGGGAACGCACCGCCGACGACGTCCGTGGCGAACGCCTTCGCCGCATCGCCGAGCGTCTGCCGCAGATCCGCGTACTGCCTGGTGAAGCGCGGGACCTTACCGCCCGTCAGGCCGGCCATGTCGGTCCAGACGAGGACCTGGGCGTCCGTGGCGGGACCGGCGCCGATACCGACGGTGGGGATGTGCAGCGAACGGGTGACCTCGGCAGCCAGCTCCGCCGGTACGAGTTCCAGGACCACGGCGAAGGCGCCCGCGTCCTGCGCCGCCTTGGCATCGCGCAGCAGCCGGTGTGCGGCCTCGTCGCCGCGGCCCTGCACCCGGTAGCCCATCGTGTTGACCGACTGCGGGGTCAGGCCCAGATGGGACATGACCGGGATGCCCGCCTGCACCAGCGTCTCGGTCTGCGGCAGGGAGCGCTCCCCGCCCTCCAGCTTGATCGCCCCGACCCCTGCCTCCTTCACCAGCCGGGTCGCCGACCGCAGCGCCTGGGCGGGCCCCTCCTGGTAGGTGCCGAAGGGGAGGTCGCCGACGATCAGGGCGCGCCTGGTGCCCCGTACGACGGCCGCGGACAGGATCGCCATCTCGTCCAGGGTGACGGGGACGGTGGTGTCATAGCCGAGGTGGCAGTTGCCCATCGAGTCCCCGACCAGCATCACCGGGATGCCGGCCTCGTCGAAGACGGACGCCGTCATGGCGTCGTAGGCGGTGAGCATGGGCCACTTCTCGCCGCGCTCCTTGGCGGCGGCGATGTCGTGGACGGAGATGCGGCGTGTGCCCTTGCCGCCGTACAGCGCCTTGCCGCCGCTGTCGGCCGGCTGTGTCTGGGCAGCCTGAAGCGTCATGATCGATCGGCTCCTTCGTCATCTCGAGGCGCCCTCACGGCGTCCCCGGACCGCGTCCATGGTGGCATCCCCGTGCCAGCCGCGTGAAGTGGCCCCGTGCACACCGCCGCAAGGTTGGCCGGTCCTGACACCGATGGCCCAGCTTTTCTATACGAGACGGTGCCGTATAGAAATACGCTGCGATCATGTCCACACCTCCGGGCGCGCCCCCCGCCCCATCCCGGGTTCCGGAAGCCGTTCACCGACGCCGCTGGCTCATTCTGGCCGTACTGATGTTCACCGTGCTCATCATGGTGCTGGACCACTCGGTCCTCAACGTGGCGGTCAAGACCATCGCCACCCCCGCACCCGTGGGCATCGGTGCCACACAGGGGGAGCTGGAGTGGGCCATCAACTCCTACACCCTGGTCTTCGCCGCGCTGCTGTTCACCGCCGGGCTGATCGGTGACCGCGCGGGCCGCAGGAAGACCCTGCTCTTCGGCATGGCGGTGTTCGGCGCCGGCTCGGCGCTCGCCGCGTTCTCCGGCTCGTCCACCGAGCTCATCGCCTACCGCGCGGTGATGGGCCTCGGGGCCGCGTTCGTGATGCCGGCGACCCTCGCCGTCCTGATGAACGTCTTCGAACGCGACGAGCAGCCCAAGGCCATCGGCATCTGGGCGGGCGGGGTGGGCATCGCCATCGCCCTCGGCCCACTCACCGGCGGGCTGCTGCTCGAGCATTTCTGGTGGGGCTCGATCTTCCTGGTCAACGTGCCGGTGGTGATCGTGGGCTTTGCCGCGATGGCCCTGCTGATCCCCGACTCCCGGGACCCCGACCCCGGCCGGATCGACCCCGTCGGCGTGCTGCTGTCCATCGTCGGCCTCGTCCTCCTGGTCTACGGCATCATCCACGGCGGTGAGCTCGCCTCGCTCTCCGACCGGTCCGTGCTGCTGCCCCTGGTCGGCGGGCTGGCGGTGCTGGCGGTCTTCGTGGTGTACGAGCACCGCGTCGACCACCCGGCACTGGACTTCTCGTACTTCAGGAACCCCGCCTTCTCCGCGGCCATCACCGCGACCGCGCTGGCCTTCCTCTCGATGATGGGCGTGGCGTTCTTCTCGGTGTTCTACCTCCAGAGCGTGCTCGGCCACAGCCCGCTCCAGGCCGGGCTGCTGGTCCTGCCGCTCGCGGTCGCCCAGTCGCTGTTCGCGCCGCGCGCCAGGCTGGCCGTCGCCCGGTTCGGGGCCAAGGCGACCTGCACGGCCGGAATGGTGATGATCGCGACCGGGCTCGCCTGCTTCGCCTTCTTCGACGCCACGACCCCGCTGTGGGCGCTGGAGCTCGCGTTCTTCGTCCAGGGCGCCGGGATGGGCCACGTCATGTCGCCCGTCACGGTCACGGTGATGCAGGCCCTGCCGAGGGAGAAGGCGGGCGTGGCCTCCGCAATCAACAACACCTTCCGGCAGATCGGCGGGGCGCTGGGCGTGGCCGTGCTCGGCTCGCTGCTGTCCGCCGCCTACCGGGGCGGGATCGAGAGCACCCTGGCGCGTACCCCCGGTGTTCCGGACGAGGCCAGGCACGCGGCGGGCGAGTCGCTGGAGGCGACGCTTGCCGTCGCCGAACGGCTCGGTCCTGCCGGACGCGTCCTGATCGCTCCCGCCCACGAGGCGTTCCTCGTCGCCATGCACCTGGCCGCGCTGTGCGCCGCGACGGTGACGCTCATCGGCGCCGTGGTGGTGGCGACGTACCTTCCCGGCCGCCGGAAGCCCGGTGCCGGATCGCCGCCTGTGCCGGACGAGCGCCCGGCGGCGGGGGTGGCCGGGGGGTGACCGGGCGGCCACCGGGCGATCACCAGGTGGCGATCGGGCGGCGACAGGGGTCCGCGAGAATCGAGGGCACCGCGTCCGCGCGGTCCGCGCGGTGCGGCCGACGCGGGCGGGCCGGGGGAGCCGGTCGGGGGAGCCGGTCGGGGCCCTGGGGCAGGACCCGCGGACCACCACGGAACACGGGAAACATGCAGCACATGCAGGACATGCAGGACATGCAGCACATGCGGGACGCACCGCGCACACCGGATGTGCGCAAGACACAGGACGCAGGGGAGAGCGGGACGGAGTGGAGGCTGCTGTGACCAGCGGGACCAGCGCGAGGGGGCGTACGGGAACGGGACCACGCGGGCGCCCTGGTGCCGTGACCGCTCCCGGGGCCGGTGGGGAGCCCGGTGCCGGTGCGGGTCCCGCGCGCCGCGGCAGGCCCCGGAGCGAGGCGGCGGAGGCGGCCATCCGCGAGGCGGTGGCGGTCCTGCTGGAGGAGGGGGTGCCGCTGGGCGACATCTCCATCGAGCGCATCGCCCGTACCGCGGGGGTCGGCAAGGCCACCATCTACCGGCGGTGGGCGGACAAGGAGGAGTTGTTCGTCGACGTCCTGCGGGACATCGAGCCGCCGGATCCCGACCTGCCCGGCACCTCCGCCCGCGACGACCTCGTCGTGATGCTGGAGTCGGTCCGCCTCCGCGGTCTCGCCCAGCGCTCGTCGGCGCTGCTGCACAACGTCCGCGCGCAGATGAAGAGCCATCCCCGGCTGTGGGACGCGTATGTCGCCACCGTCATCGACCCGCGCCGGGCGACCGTGCTGGAGATCCTGCGCCGGGGGGTCGCCCGCGGGGAGATCCGCGACGACCTGGACATCGACCTGCTCAACGATCTGATCGTCGGCCCGATGCTGGTACGCGCGGTGATGCGGCCGGACGCCCCGCTGCCCGGCGATCTCGCGGAGCGCATGGTCACCGCCGTGCTGGAGGGCCTCGGGCCGCCCTCGGACGCAGCGCCGTCCTGACCGTCACCCTGACTGGCCGTCACCCTGAGAGCCGCCCTCAACGCCGTCCCGACCGCCGTCCCGGTGCCGCCCTCGCCTGCCTGCCCGCCTGCCCGCCTGCCGCCCGCCGCGTGGCAGCCGGGCGGCCGCCACCGGGCCTCCCGGCTGCGGCTGCGCCGGTGCCGTCCCCTTGCCGCCTCCGCGGCCCCGCGGCGCGCTGTCCGTACCGGCGGCCGATGTGCGCGTTCTGTCACAGCCGCGCCACCATGGGTCGTGAGCGGAACTCGTCGCGGAGTCCGGTCGTCCTCGCACTCGAACGGCGGAAACGCTCGCCCCGCATCGCCTAGGGTCGTGGGCGGGCAGGGTGTGCACGGCAAGGCAGTGAGGACTACGCAGATGCGGCAGGCGTACGAGACGGAGACGGAGACGGAGCACGGCAGCGCGGAGGACCCCCGCTCCGGTTCCCGGATCCGGGCCCTGCTCGCTGCCTGGCGGGGTGATCCCGGCATCTGGCGGCGCGGCGTCGTCGTCGCGGCCGTCGCGGTCGCCACCGGCCTGCTGATGATCCTGCACGCGCAGATCCCCAACCGGATCGGCAACGTGGGCAGCCTCACCGAGACGTTCCTGCCCTGGCTGGGGCTTCTGGTGCCGGTGCTGCTGGTCCTCGCCCTCCTGCGGCGCTCTGCGACGGCGCTGCTCGCGCTGCTCGTCCCGGTGGTCGTCTGGCTGAACCTCTTCGGCGGGCTGCTCTCGGACAAGGCGGCCGGCGGCGGGAACCTCACCGTCGCCACGCACAACGTGAACGCCGGGAACACCGACGTCGAGGGCACCGCCCGCGAAGTCGCTGCCTCGGGTGCCGAGATCGTCGCCCTGCAGGAGCTGACCGGCGACGCGGTCCCGGCGTACGAGGAGGCGCTCGCGCCCGAGTACCGCTACCACTCCGTCCAGGGCACGGTCGGCCTGTGGAGCAAGTACCCGATGAGCGACACCCGGCCCGTCGACATCCAGCTCGGCTGGGTCCGCGCCCTGCGCTCCACCATCGCCACGCCGTCCGGCGACGTCGCGGTGTACGTGGCACACCTGCCCTCGGTGCGGGTCAAGTGGAACGCGGGCTTCACCGCGAGCCAGCGGGACACCAGCGCCGACGCGCTGGGCGAGGCGATCGTCCGCGATCCGGTGGGGAAGGTCGTGCTCCTCGGCGACCTCAACGGCACGATGAACGACCGCTCCCTGAACTCGGTCACCTCGCAGATGCGCTCCACGCAGGGCGCCGCGGGCGACGGCTTCGGCTTCAGCTGGCCGGCGTCGTTCCCGATGGCCAGAATCGACCAGATCATGGTGAAGGGGGTCGAGCCGGTCTCGTCGTGGACGCTGCCGCGCACGGCCAGCGACCATCTGCCCATAGCGGCAAGCGTCCGCCTCTGACCGGCGCTGCCTCCCGTCAGGGCGGGGTGGCCTCGGACGCCGCGATCAGCTTCCCGGTGGGCGAAGCCAGGCCGGCGGAGAGCGTAGCGATGATCGAGACGACGAACGGGCACTCGCCGCCGGCATCGCCGCCGCCAGGCCCGGAGCGCGCATCGGTGACCTCTCCCACGCCATCGGCACGATCCCCGACGAGGCGGGCTACCCGATCAGCACCGAGTTCGGAGGCCACGGCATCGGCCCGACCATGCACCAGGACCCCCACATCCCGAACACCGGACGGCCGGGCCGCGGATACACACTGCGTCCCGGACTGCTGCTCGCCCTGGAACCCCGGGTCATGGCCGGCACCGCCGCACTCGTCACCGACGCCGACGGGTGGACACTGCGCAGCGCCACCGCCAGGCGTCAGCGGGTCGTCGTCTCGCGCCAGCGATTCGTGATCGGCAGCCGGCGGTCCTTGCCGAAGCCCTTCGCAGAGATCTTGGTGCCCGGCGGGTACTGCCGCCGCTTGTACTCGGCGGCGTCGACCAGCCGCAGCACCCTCGCCACCAGCTCCTCGTCGTGGCCCGCCGCCACGATCGCGTCCTTGCCCTGGTCGCGGTCGACGTACCGTGCCAGGATCCGGTCGAGCACGTCGTAGTCGGGGAGGGAGTCGGTGTCGACCTGCCCCGGCCGCAGCTCGGCACTCGGCGGCTTGGCGATCGAGTTCTCCGGAATCGGCGGGGTCCCGCCGCGCTCCTCGGCGGCCCGGTTGCGCCACTTCGCCAGCCGGAAGACCGCGGACTTGTAGACGTCCTTGATCGGGCCGTAGGCCCCGACGGAGTCGCCGTACAGCGTCGAATAGCCGACCGCCAGCTCGCTCTTGTTGCCCGGGGCGAGCACGAGATGCCCCTCCTGGTTGGAGACGGCCATCAGGGTGGTGCCGCGCAGCCGCGACTGGAGGTTCTCCTCCGCCAGGCCGGTCAGCGAGAGCGACCCCATGAAGGCGCTGAACATGGGCTCGATCGGCACGGTGCGGAAGTTCAGCCCGGTGCGGCGGGCGAGTTCGGCGGCGTCCCTTCGGGAGTGGTCCGAGGAGTACCTGGACGGCATGGAGACGCCGTACACGTGCTCCGCCCCCAGCGCGTCGCAGGCGATCGCGGCGACCAGCGCGGAATCGATACCTCCGGAGAGGCCGATGACGACCGAGCGGAAGCCGTTCTTGGTGACGTACGCGCGAAGGCCGACCACCAGCGCCGAGTACACCTCCTCTTCGTCGTCGAGCCGTTGCGCATAGCCGCCCGTCAACTCCCGCTCGTACGCGGGGGGCTGCTGCCCGTGCACCGGCGGCGGCTCCTCGGAGAGGACCACCCGGTCGATGGTCAGCCCGTCGTCCACCGGGCCCGTGGGTGCGTCGGCGGCCGCGGCCGGGAGGTCCAGGTCCAGGATCACGCTGCCCTCGGCGAACTGCGGCGCACGCGCCAGGACCTCGCCGTCGCGGTCGACGACGATCGAGTCACCGTCGAAGACGAGCTCGTCCTGGCCGCCGGTCATCGCGAGGTACGCGGTGGTGCAGCCGGCCTCCTGGGCGCGCTTGCGGACCAGCTCCAGGCGGGTGTCGTCCTTGTCCTGCTCGTAGGGCGAGGCGTTGACCGACAGCAGCAGCCCGGCCCCCGCGGAGCGCGCGGCGGGGACCCGGCCGCCGTCCTGCCAGAGGTCCTCGCAGATGGCGAGCGCGACATCGACGCCGCGCACGCGGACCACGGGCATGGTGCCGCCCGGCACGAAGTACCGGAACTCGTCGAAGACGCCGTAGTTGGGCAGGTGGTGCTTGGCGAACGTCAGCACCACCCGGCCGCCGTGCAGCACGGCCGCCGCGTTCTGCGGGGCGCCGGCCGGCTGGCCGTACCGGGGCTGGGCCTTCTCGGAGCGGTCGAGGTAGCCGACCACCACCGGGATCTCCCCGAAGCCCTCGTCGGCGAGACGGGCGGCGAGCGCCCGCAGGGCGGCCCGCGACGCCTCGACGAAGGACGGCCGCAGGGCCAGGTCCTCGACGGGGTAGCCGGTCAGCGCCATCTCGGGGAACGCGACGAGGTGCGCGCCCTGCGCGGCGGCGTGCCGGGTCCAGTGCAGAACCGACTCGGCGTTGCCGGCGAGATCGCCGACGGTCGAGTCGATCTGGTTCATGGCGAGGCGAAGTCGAGGCACGCGCCCAGTGTAATCGTCTCTCTGACGCGATGTCCCGGTGTGCCTCCCGCGGTACTTCCGCGTTCCGCGGCACTCCCAGGGTCCGCGGCATCCGGTGCTCGGCCTGGCGCTGGGTCCGGCGCTCGGCCCGGCGCTGGGTCGGGTGCTGGGGCGGGCGCCCGGTCCGTCGCGCGTCCGGTCCGTCGCGCGTCCGGTCCGTCGCGCGTCCGGCGCCGGTCCGCAGCGGATCTCCGTCCCCTCCGCCGGAGGCCCCAGCCCCGGCGCGGCGGCCGGCCCGTCGTGCTGCCTGTCGCACTGCCCGCCGGCCTGCCCGCCGCGCTGCCCGTCGGCCTGCCCGCCGCGCTGCCCGTCGGCCTGCCGGTCGCACCGCCCGTCGTCCCGCCGGTCGCGGGTCTCCGCCCCTTCGGCCCGAGATCCCCGCCCCGGCCGAGGAGAAGGACCCGTCGTCCCGCCCGCGGCCCGGTCCGTCGCATCGCCGCGGTGCCCCGCCGCCCGGGGCTCCCGCCCGCCGACCAGGGCGGTTCCGAGTGCTCAGCGCTCGTAGGCCAGTGTCGTCATCATCCCGGTCTCCGAGTGGTAGATGTTATGGCAGTGGAACATCCACAGGCCCGGATTGTCCGCGTCGAAGTCCGCCACCAGTTTGCGGTGCGGCAGCAGGATCGCCGTGTCCTTGCGGGCGCCTAGGGAGTCGATGCCGGCCAGGGCGAAGGTGTGGCCGTGCAGGTGCATGGGGTGCCACATGTCCGTGGCGTTGACGACCACCAGCCGCACCCGCTCGCCGTACTCGATCCGGTGGAGCGTCTCCGGGTCGTACGGCTTGCGGTCGAACGCCCAGTCGTAGCGCTTCATCCCGCCGGTCAGCGTGAACCGGAGCAGACGGTCCGGGCGGCGCCGGTCCAGGGCCACCGACTCCGTCGGCCGCAGATGCGCGGACGACTGCAGCACCCTGCGGTCCAGTTCCGACGGCCGGGTGGACGGCTTGGGCGTCGGTCCGCCGCCCGTGCGCAGCACGGCCATCGCCGAGCCCCTCTTGCCCTCCGCGAGCGCCGTGAACGGGAACACCCCGTCCTTGGCGGTGACCAGCACGTCGTAGCGCTCGGCCATGCCCAGCAGCAGTGCGTCGGTCTTGTAGGGGTGGACGGGGAAGCCGTCCGAGTGGACGACGGTCATCTCGTGGCCGCCGAGCGCCACCCGGAACGCCGTCTCGGCCCCGGCGTTGATGATCCGCAGCCGGATCCGGTCGCCCGGCTTCGCCTTGAACTCCGTCGGATGGTCCGCCGTACGCCCGTTGACCAGGTAGTACGGGTAGGCGACATCGCCCGCGTGTCCGCCGAGCAGTTTGCTCGTCGCGTCGGTCATCAGCCGGCGCGGTCCCCTGCCGCCGGCCGGCCCGGGCGATCCGCCGCCCGCGTCGGGCTCCTGGGGACCGGCCGGACCGTGCCCGGCGTCGACCCCGCCGGAGGGACGGGAACTCGGCCGTGCGTCGCGCCCGCCGTCTCCGCCGTCCCCGTTTCCGTTCCCGTCTTCTTCTCCGTGCCCGTCCTCGGCGTTCCGTTGGTCCGGCCCGCGGTCCCGGTCCCGCTCCTCGTCCCCGCCGCCGTGGCCGCGGTCGTGCGCGTTGCCGTGCCCCATGGCGGGCTTGCCCTTGAGGAGCTGCGCCAGCACGTCGTCGGGGGTGGACCCGTCCACGCCGTCGATCCAGTCGTCCAGGACGATGATCCACTCGTGGTCGTAGACCAGTGGTTCCTTCGGGTCTTCCACGATCAGCGGCGCGTACATGCCCCGATCGATCTGCACGCCGTAGTGGGGGTGGAACCAGTGGGTGCCCGCGTGCGGCACGGTGAAGCGGTAGGCGAACGTCCCGCCGGCCTTGATCGCCGGCTGCGTCACGCCCGGTACGCCGTCCATCCTGTTCTCGATGGCGATCCCGTGCCAGTGCACGGTGGTGGGCGCCGGCAGATGGTTGGACAGGGTGAGTTCGAGGGTGTCCCCCTCGTTGATCCGCACCTCCTTGCCCGGTAGCCGGCCGTCGTACGTCCAGGTCCTGAACGTGCGCCCGCGGCCGATGTCGACCGTGCCCGGCGTGGCCGTGTACGCGAGCGCGCGGAGCGGTCCCACACTGCCCACCGCCGCCGGGCCGCCGACCTTCCGGCCGTCGGCGGAGGCGGAAACCTCGGCAGGTGCGCCCGCGGCGCCACGGCCGCGGGCGTCCGACCCTCCGCCGGAGCAGGCGGCGAGCAGCCCCGACCCGGCGGCGGCGATCCCGGCGCCGAGCACGGCGCGGCGGGTGGGGGAGGTCTGACGGGTGTGCTCCTGACTGGACATGGCCCTCCGGTTGGTCGAACATGCGCACCGCCCCCGCTGGGGACGGGCCCCGGGCGGGGCTGAACGCAGCACGATCTAGCATGGGGCACGATGACCGAAACATCCGGTACATCCAGAACTGTCGCGATGCTCATCGCGCCGGGTGCCCTGCGGTACACCGCCTGGGTGCTCGAACTGCTCCTGGCCACGGGCCTCGGGCCGGTACAGGCGTGCGTCGGCGAACTCCCGGCAGCTCACCAGCCCTTCGGCGGTCTGTTCCGGGCCACGGAGCCCGCCGCAGGGCTGCTTGCCCCCGCCGGGCCGGCCACCGCGCGGAGGGCGATGTGACATACGTACGGGACGATGGAGTGATGTCCGCACGAGGCAACGGCACGGCGTTCGTACGGATCGGCGGAGTACCGCACCATGTGGCCGTCGAGGGCAGCGGACCCGTCTGCGTTCTCAGCGCGGGCCTCGCGTTGAGCTGGTTCGACTGGGATCCGGTCGTGCCCCTGCTGACCCCGCACCGCACCGTCGTCCGCTTCGACCGGCCCGGGCACGGGCTCAGCGGACCCGCCGCCGTGCCCCCGTCCGCAGCAGGAGAGGCGCACCGCATCGCCCGGCTCCTGGACGCCCTCGGACTCGGCGGACCGCCCGCGACCGTCGTCGGGCACTCCATCGCGGGCTTCCACGCCGAGGCCTTCGCGCGCCTCCACCCCGCCCGAACCGCCGGTCTGGTCCTCGTCGACACCAGTATCGAGGAGGACGCAAAGGCGCCCGCAGCGCCCGCAGTCCGCACCGCCCTGGCACGCGGCGTGGGCACGGCCCTCACGGCCGTCGGAGCGCCAGCCGCGGTCGGCCCGCCCCTGCGCCGCGCCCTCGTCCGGCTGTCCCGCGAGCGCGGCGGCGATCCCGCGCCCGCCCGGCTCGTACGCCGCTGCTACGGCACCTCACGCGTGCTCCGCGGCGCGCTGCTGGAGAACGCCCACTACCGCGCGGTCGCCGCCGAACTGCTGGCGCTGCGCGCGCGGTTCCCGCTTCCGGACGGTGTGCCCGTCACCGTGCTGGCCGCCATGGGCACTGCCACTGCCACGGGTGCGGGTGCGGGTGCGGGTGCGGCCACGGGTGCGGCCGCCGCTGCCGAGGGGCGAGGTCGTCGCGGCTCCAGCGGCCGCCGGCTGGACCGGCAGCGCGCGCTGGCCGAGGAGCTCGGTGACGCGCGCTTCGAGGCCGTCGCTTCTTCGGGGCACCTGATGATGCTGGACCGCCCGGACGCGGTGGCCCGGGCGGTGCTCAGGCTTTGACGGGAGCGCGACCTCCGACCGAGACGGAGCGGCGCCTGCCGTGAGGGTGCAGGGAGTGCGGCACACGGGGTGCGCACACGGGGGCTTGGCGCATGCCGCGTGGCGGCACGTGGCCCAGGGGCACATGCCGTGAGCCCGCACACGGAGAGCGGCTTGCGGGGTTCCCGCCTGTGCGCGCCGCTGAACTGACGATTCGTCAGCTCCGTGCGTACACCTGCTCGACCCACTGGGCGAGCTGGTCCTCCGACAGGTGCTGTGCCAGATCGGACTCGCTGATCATGCCCACGAGTCGCTTGTCCTCGATGACCGGAAGCCGGCGGATCTGGTGCTCCTGCATCTCGTGCAGGACGGCGCCCACGTCAGCGCCGGATTCGATCCACCGCGGGGTTCCCCGGGCCATGTCGCCCGCTGTGACCTTCGACGGGTCGTGGCCCATGGCCACACAGCCGATCACGATGTCCCGGTCGGTCAGAATCCCGCACAGCCGTTCGTCGGCGTCGGCTATGGGCAGCGCGCCCACTTTCAGCTCGCGCATCAACTGCGCGGCACGGTCGAGAGTTTGGTGTGCCGGGATCCACTGGGCCCCGGAATGCATGATGTCCTTGGCGGTGGTCATGGGGTTCGTACCTCCTGGGCGTGGCTCAGTCCGTTGTCACCCGATGTCACGCCCGCCGTCCCGCGCGGATGGGGAGGATCGGCAGGCGGTCGACCGGCGCCGCGGGCCGGGATCTCCCCGGCCGGGACCGCGGGGACTCCTCCGACGCACCATGGGCGGGCAGCGCCGCTGCGAGCCCGGGGGGCGGTCCCGGCGGGCGGTCCCCGCGGGCGCCGAGGAAGCCGTCTTCGACCTTACCGCCGACGCCGTGGCAGCGCCCGACGGGGCGACCGGCTTCCGGGAGGGCCCCGCATCCTCGCGGGGGACGCGCATCGGCCCCTGATCTGTCGCGGACTGACGGCAGGCGGCGCGTGGGGGCGTGTGCACATTCCTCTCCCGGCCCGCCACGGTTTCGTGTGCAGCCGAGGTGAGCCCGAGGCCGCCACGGGATGATCTTGAAGCGCTGAGGGGCCTGGCGAACGTTTCTGCCGGCTGGTCGTCGGACTCGGTATGACCCTGCGGAAAGACCGTCCCACGCGCATCGGCTACGCGCTGGTGGACGCGGATCTGGTGGAGCACGAGGCTGAGGCCGGCGGTGCTTTCGATGACTGGTACGAGGCCGTCACCGACGTGCGGGACGAGCATGTGGAGCGGGCGCACGGAGACGTACCGAGTGAGGGTGGGGGCGGGGTTGTCGGCTTCGTCGGACGCCGGATGAGCGGCGTCGATAGCCCCCGGGTATGAGTTGGCCAGGCGGCCCACGAGGCGCTTCAGAACGCGGTCGACAACACCGACCTGCTGTTGAACATGCTCAAGTCGGTCGGTCTGCAGGGAGAGGCTGGTGACGGGGACGCCCACGCCCGGCGACGTCCAGCAGGTCCGGGGACGGCAGCAGCAGGAGGCCGCGGCGAAGAAGGCGCTCAAGGCCCAGCGGCGGGAGGAGAACGAACGCAACCGCGCTGCCAAGCTCGCCCGCCGGGCCCGGCTCGCCCTGCCGCCCGAGGCACGGCTGGGCGCGGTAGTACGGGGTGGTCTGCGGCGGGACGGGCTGAGCCGCGGCGAACCGCGGCTCAGCTGTGGCGTGCTGGGCTTGGGCTACCCCGTCTACGACGTGGGAGCCGTGATCCCTGTCAGGAGTCCAGCAGGGTTCCCGGGAGTTTGAACTGCGTCGTCTTGCCCGTGGCCGGGTTCACCCGTGTAACGGTGTTCTCGTCGTAGACGAGCCAGCCCGACGCGGTGCGGGTGACGTTCAGCGACGCGGCAAGGCCCTTGATGCGGGCGCGGTGGAGTTCCTCGCCGCTGGCGGCGTCGACCTCGACCAGTTCGGTGTTGCCGCCCTGGGCGGCTGCGATCACGATCGACGAGTCCGTGGCCGCGATGGCGTCGACCCTGCCGCTGTTCACCGAGACCACCGTCGCGGCGGCGCCACGGGTGAGGGAGACCTTGACGTCGCCGGACGTGCCGGAGGCCGGGGAACCGGCGATGACCGGGTGGCCGGCGGGGCAGGCGAGGGCCTTGACGGCCAGACCCGCCGGAACGGGTACAGAGGTGACGTTGCCGTCGGCCAGGTTCGCCACGGACACCTTGGTGGCGTTGTCGGAGCCGCTGCCCAGGCAGAGCGCGTCCGAGGCGGGATCAGAGGCCGCGAAGCCGATGGTGCCGGGGACCTTCAGTTCGCGTGTGGTGGTCCAGTCGGTCGGGTCCTTGACCAGCACGCTGGATTCGGCGGTACCGTTTGCCGACTTGCCGTCGGGCAGCCCCGCGACCTCGGCGACCAGGGTCTTGCCGGGTAGTGTCCGGCGCAGCCGTTCATCGCCGGTCATGCCGTCCAGGGTGTGGTCGGTGCGGTTGATCTCGTATCGGCGGTCCGGCTTGCCGTCCTTGCGGGGGACGGTCACCAGCCAGCGGCCGTCGGCGAGGTGGACGATGTGCGGGCTGACCGCATCGTCGTCGTCGGCCTGCTGGGGTACGACGGCCAGGCTCTGCGCCCCGGGCTTGTCCGGGTTGATTCCGACGACCGTCACCAGGCCGTTGACTTCGGCGAGGGCGAAGGTCGAGGCGCCCTTCCAGTCGTCGCCCAGGTCCACCCCGCCCGGTCCGGAGCAGGCCGTGGTCAGCGCGGCCGTCGTACCGAGTGCGGCCAGGAGGAGCGCCATGCGGGCGGGACGGGCCGGCCGTGGTGGGTGCTTGCGTGTCGTGAGGTACGGCATGGGGTGGCTCACCAGTCCTTCATTGCATCTGTGGGGGACATCTTCGCGGCTCTGCGCGCCGGGGCTGCCGGCGCCCGCCCTGCCAGGCCGCGTCCCGTTCCCGGCGCGCGTACGGCCCGTCCTTCCCGGCTCGCGCGGCCTGCCCGACCGGCCGGTCAGGCAGGCGGCCAGGACCGGGGTGCCGCCCCCCGATTCCTCAGGAGGTCCGCCATCAGGTCGATCTCGGACTGCTGGGCGTCGACCATGCCCTGCGCCAGAGCCTTCTCCTGAGGCACGGTGCACAGCTCCGCGCAGCCCTCCGCCATGTCGACGCCGCCCTTGTGGTGGTCGGTCATCAGCTGCAGGAACAGCACCTCGGCCGCTTCGCCGTCCGCTTCGGCCAGCAGGTCCAGCTCTGCCTGGGTGGCCATGCCCGGCATCAGCGCCCCGGTGCCGGGCCGCTGCCCGTCCGAGCCGGCGGTGGCGTCCTCGTCGCCGTTCCCGGGCGCGTGGCTCCCCTCGCCGCTTCCGGGCGAGCCCTCGCTATGGCCGGTGCCACCGTGACCGCTGCCGCCACTGCGGCCGCCGTCTCCACCGTCGCCGGCCGTATGACCGCCCTTCCCGTGGGCCCGCTCCATCCAGGCCATCGGCTCCGACCCGGGGTCCACCTTCGGCAGCCCCCACAGGTCCAGCCACCCCAGCATCATGCCGCGCTGGTTGGCCTGGGTGTTGGCGATGTCGTAGGCGAGCCGCCGCACCTCCTCGTCCCCGGTGCGGTCCCGGACGATGAAGGACATCTCCACTGCCTGCTGGTGGTGGACCGCCATGTCGCGGGCGAAGCCCGCGTCGGCCGAATCCCCCGCGGGGACGGCCGGCGTGCCCGCCCCGCCCCCCTGCCCGGCGGAGTGCCCGTCGCCCCCGGCGGACGCGACCGTCGCGGCGCCCGCGAACAGCAGCGCCAGCACCACCGCCGCGATCGAGAACCAGTGCGTACGCGTCAGAGTGAGCGTCACGCGCTCAGCCCGCCCGTGCACGCGGCACCCGGCTCGGGCGTCTGCGGACCCTGCACATACCTGGCGAAGAACTGGTCCACCCGCGGGTCGTCCGCGCTGTCGACCGTCACCTGCTTGCCCCAGGCGCTGAGCATGATGGCCCCGGGCTGGTCGTCCACCGGGCTCATCATCGAGTACGAGGTCCTGCCGACCTTGTCCTTGAGCTTCTGCACCTCGGTGGCCGGGGCCTTGTCGCTGTACGTGACCCAGACGGCGCCGTGCTCCAGCGAGTGCACCGCGTTCACCTCGGGGATCGGCTTGTCGTAGACGTTGCGGTCGCAGTTCATCCACGCCTGGTGGTGGTCCCCGCCGACCGGCGGCTTCATGGGGTAGGTGACCGCCGCGGTGACGTGGTTGCGCCCGAGCTCCTCGGCGTCCCAGGACTTCTCGTTCTTGATCGGGGCCTTGGCTGCGGCCTCGGCCTGCGCCTTGTCCTCGGACTTCTCGTTCAGCACATAGGCGCCGAAGCCGACGAGCCCCGCCACCAGGACCGTGCTCAGCGAGAGGGTGATGATGCGGTTGCGGCGGTCGCGGGCCCGTTCGGCGCGGCGCATCTCCTCTATACGGGCGCGGCGGTCGTTCGTGCTGTTCGTGTTGCCGGTCTTGTTCGTCTTGTGTGCCTTGTTCGACATTCTGCTTCGTCCTTCTTCTGCGTCGGGGGTGCGATGTGTGCACGTGCTCGCCGCGCCGGGTGCCGGGGCGGTACGGACGGCACCGGAACGGTTCTTCCGCGGGCCGGGGAAGAAGCCGGGCGGCTCCCGTGGCCCGCGGGGCCGGGAGGAACTCCCGGCGCACGCCCAGGGCGTGTCGTGAGGGCGGCTCCGTGCCCGCCGGCCGGGCGGGACCTGCGGTGGGGCGGGAATCTGCGGCGTCCGGTGCGGGGGATCGCGAGACGGAGCAGCAGCCTCGTACCGGACGCACCCGGACGCACCCGGATGCATCCGGATGAGTCAGGCGACGCGGTGCCGGGCACCTCCCGCGCCCGAAGGGCCCCGGGGGAGTGCACGCGTCGCGGGCCGGGCGGAACTCCCGCAGCACGCCCTATGTCCGCAGCACCTGAAGGGCGTGCAGGTCCGGGGCGCGGGGGAGCGCACCGGTGCGCGGCGGGCCGTCCGTGACGCGGTCCGCGGCCGAGCCGCGCGGGAGCGCGGTCCCGGCCGGAGGGGCGTCCTGGGTGGGGGCGGTGAGCACGGCGGGTCCGGGGTGCGGAGAGATCCCGCAGCCGCCGCGGTCGTACGGACAGCTGTACAGGGTGGCCGAGTCGGCCGGCGCCCCCGTCCGGGTGGTTTCGGCGGTGTGTCCGCCGGAGTGGGGCGAGGAGGCCGCGAACCCGGCCCCGGCCCGGTGGGCGGCGTGCTCGCTGGCCGGTCCGGGGTCCGTGCCGGCCTGTCCCAGGCAGAGGAAGAGCGCGGCGAGGAGCGTCGCCACGGCGCTCAGCAGAGCCGTGGGACGTGCCATGTGCCCGGTGCGGGCGCTGCGTATGCCCCCCATGGGGGCAGATGGTAACGGCGGGTGCGTGCTCCATGTCATACGGGGTGCGTAATCTGGGCGAAACCCCGGGTCGTGATACTGAAGCTCCTCTCTACGCCCTGGCGGTGGTGCACAGGCCGTCTGAACTGCAAGGATGTGGCTATGGACAAGCAGCAGGAATTCGTGCTCCGCACGCTCGAGGAGCGCGACATCCGGTTCGTGCGCCTGTGGTTCACCGATGTGCTCGGCTTCCTGAAATCGGTCGCGGTGGCGCCCGCCGAACTCGAACAGGCCTTCGATGAAGGCATCGGCTTCGACGGTTCCGCGATCGAGGGCTTCGCGCGTGTCTACGAGTCGGACATGATCGCGAAGCCGGACCCGGGCACCTTCCAGATCCTGCCGTGGCGTGCGGAGGCTCCGGGCACGGCGCGGATGTTCTGCGACATCCTCATGCCCGACGGCTCACCGTCCTACGCCGACCCGCGCTTCGTCCTCAAGCGGATCCTGGCCAAGACCTCGGATCTGGGGTTCACGTTCTACACCCACCCCGAGATCGAGTTCTTCCTGCTGAAGGACCGGCCGCTGGACGGCTCCCGCCCGACGCCCGCGGACAACTCGGGCTACTTCGACCACACCCCGCAGAACGTGGGCATGGACTTCCGCCGCCAGGCCATCACGATGCTGGAGTCCATGGGCATCTCGGTGGAGTTCAGTCACCACGAGGGCGCGCCGGGCCAGCAGGAGATCGACCTGCGGTACGCGGACGCGCTGTCCACCGCGGACAACATCATGACGTTCCGCCTGGTCATGAAGCAGGTCGCGCTGGAGCAGGGAGTCCAGGCGACGTTCATGCCGAAGCCCTTCTCCGAGCACCCCGGCTCCGGCATGCACACCCACCTCTCCCTGTTCGAGGGGGACCGGAACGCGTTCTACGAGTCCGGCGCGGAGTACCAGCTGTCCAAAGTGGGACGTTCCTTCATCGCCGGCCTGCTCCGGCACGCCGCCGAGATCTCGGCCGTCACCAACCAGTGGGTCAACTCCTACAAGCGCATCTGGGGCGGCTCGGCCCGCACCGCCGGCTCCGGCGGTGAGGCCCCCTCGTACATCTGCTGGGGCCACAACAACCGCTCGGCCCTGATCCGCGTCCCGATGTACAAGCCGGGCAAGACCGGCTCCTCCCGCATCGAGGTCCGCTCCCTCGACGCCGGCGCCAATCCCTACCTCGCCTACGCGGTCCTGCTCGCCGCCGGTCTGCGGGGCATCGAGGAGGGATACGAACTGCCGGCCGGCGCCGACGACGACGTCTGGGCGCTGTCGGACGCCGAGCGCCGCGCGATGGGCATCGAGCCCCTCCCGCAGAACCTCGGCGAGGCGATCATGCTGATGGAGCGCAGCGAACTGGTCGCGGAGACGCTCGGTGAGCATGTCTTCGACTTCTTCCTCCGCAACAAGAAGCAGGAGTGGGAGGAGTACCGATCCGAGGTCACCGCCTTCGAGCTGCGGAAGAACCTGCCGGTGCTGTAGGGGTCGTTCGGCGCGGGGGCTCCGCCGGCGCGACACGCAGGCGCGGGCAGGCAGGCGGGCGCAGGCACGCAGACTCGTCGGCATAGGGCATAGGGCATAGGGCATAGGGCATACGGGCATGAGCGAGCCGCCCGGGGGCGCACGCCGTCCGGACACGACGGCAGCGGGGAGCCCGGCGACGGCACGGGGAGGCTGACGGGAGGGGCGGAGCCGGACGGCGGCCGCCGGGAGCCGCCGGAGATCCCAGGAACCGGGAACGCGGTCTGCACCGCCCTGGCCCGCGCTGCCCGCCCTGGCCCGCGCTGCCCGCCCTGTCTGCGCGGCGCACCGCGGACATCACGGCCCCGCCGCGAGCCGACGCACTCCGGGGAGCGTCCCCCCTGCCCCTGCGACTACGCTCGGACCCGGATCCGGACCTTGATCGGAGGCGGCGGGATGGCATCGGTGCCGGGGCGCAGAAGCAGTACCTTCACCCGTCTGCTGCGGCACGGTTTCACCCACCCCGCCGCGGCCGAGCGGCTCCTGGACCTGCCGGAGATGGCGCCCGTGCGCACCGACTCCGTCCTCCTCGACGCCCTCGGCGCCACCGCCGACCCCGACCTGGCCCTGCGCGGGATCGTGCGGCTGGTCGAGGCGCAGCAGCCGGACGAACGGCAGATGCTGCTCGACACGCTGATCTCCGCGAAGCCGCTGCGCGACCGGCTGCTCGGGGTGCTCGGCGCGTCCGACGCGCTCGGCGACCATCTGGCCCGGCACCCGCAGGACTGGCAGGCGCTGGTGATGTACGAGGCCTCCGATCTGCACCCCGGGGTGGACGACTTCGAACGGGGACTCGCCGAGGCGACCGACCCGGTGTCGCTGCGCGTCGCCTACCGCCGCTGTCTGCTGTCGCTCGCCGCCCGCGACGTGTGCGGCACCACCGACGTGGCGCAGACCGCGGCCGAGCTGGCCGACCTGGCGACGGCGACGCTGCGCGGGGCCCTCGCGATCGCCCGTACCGATGCACCCGAGGACGCCGCCGCCTGCCGCCTCGCGGTGATCGCCATGGGCAAGTGCGGCGGCCACGAGCTGAACTACGTCTCCGATGTCGACGTGATATTCGTCGGGGAGCCGGCGTCCGATGCCGTGGACGAGGCCACCGCCCTGAAGGCCGCGACCCGGCTCGCCTCGCACCTGATGCGGATCTGCTCGGAGACCACCGTGGAGGGCGCCATCTGGCCCGTCGACGCCAATCTGCGGCCGGAGGGCCGCAACGGGCCGCTGGTGCGGACCCTCTCCAGCCATCTCGCCTACTACCAGCGCTGGGCGAAGACGTGGGAGTTCCAGGCGCTGCTCAAGGCGCGGCCGGTGGCAGGCGACCCGGAACTCGGCGCCGACTACATCGACGCGGTGTCGCCGCTGGTCTGGCAGGCGGCCGAGCGGGAGAACTTCGTGCCGGACGTGCAGAAGATGCGCCGCCGCGTCGTCGACAACATCCCCGCCGCGCACTTGGACCGCGAGCTGAAGCTGGGGCCGGGCGGGCTACGGGACGTCGAGTTCGCCGTACAGCTCCTGCAGTTGGTGCACGGCCGCACCGACCCCGCACTGCGCAGCGGCTCGACCCTGGAGGCGCTCGGCCAGCTCGCGGCGGGCGGTTACGTGGGCCGGGCGGACGCGGCGCAGCTCGGCGAGGCGTACCGCTTCCTGCGCTCGATGGAGCACCGCATCCAGCTGTACCGGCTGCGCCGTACGCACCTGGTCCCGGAGGGCGAGGAGGACCTGCGGCGCCTCGGGCGTTCCCTGGGGCTGCGCGCCGACCCGGTGGCCGAACTCGACAAGGAGTGGCGGCGGCACGGATCCGTCGTACGCCGGCTGCACGAGAAGCTCTTCTACCGGCCCCTGCTGGACGCGGTCGCGCAGCTCGCGCCGGGGGAGACCAGGCTCAGCACCCAGGCGGCACGGCAGCGCCTGGAGGCGCTCGGCTACGCCGATCCGGCCGCAGCCCTGCGGCATCTGGAGGCGCTGTCGTCCGGGGTCTCGCGCAAGGCGGCGATCCAGCGGACGCTGCTGCCGGTGCTGCTGGGCTGGTTCGCGGACTCCGCCGACCCGGACGCGGGCCTGCTGGGCTTCCGCCGGGTGTCGGACGCGCTCGGCAAGACGCCCTGGTACCTGCGGCTGCTGCGGGACGAGGGCGCGGCCGCGGAGAACCTCGCCCGGGTGCTGTCCGCCGGCCGGCTCGCCCCCGACCTGCTGCTGCGGGCCCCCGAGGCGGTGGCGCTGCTCGGCGATCCCGGAGGGCTGAGGCCGCGCGGCCGCGACCATCTGGAGCAGGAGGTGCTCGCGGCGGCGGGGCGCGCGGACGGCGCGGAGGCGGGGGTGGCCTCGGCCCGCGCGGTGCGGCGGCGGGAGCTGTTCCGTACGGCGGCGGCGGACCTGATCGGCTCGTACGGCACCGAGGAGAACCCGGCAGAGCACGACCCGGGCACGCTCGTCGACCGGGTGGGCGAGGCCGTCACCGACCTCAACGCGGCCACGATCGCCGGTGCGCTGCGCGCCGTCGTCCGCGAGCGCTGGGGGGACGAACTCCCCACCCGGTTCGCGGTCATCGGCATGGGGCGCTTCGGCGGACACGAGCTGTCGTACGGTTCCGACGCCGATGTGCTGTTCGTCCACGAGCCCCGCGAGGGCGCCGACGCGCACGAGGCCGCCCGGGCGGCCGGCATCGTCGTGGCGGAGATGCGGCGGCTGCTGCAGCTCCCGAGCTCCGACCCGCCGCTGCTGATCGACGCCGATCTGCGCCCCGAGGGCCGCAACGGGCCGCTGGTGCGCACCCTGGCTTCCTACGCGGCCTACTACCGGCGCTGGTCGCTGGTCTGGGAGAGCCAGGCCCTGCTGCGCGCCGAGCCGATGGCGGGGGACGAGGAGCTGGGCGCCCGATTCGTCGCACTCGTCGACCCGCTGCGCTACCCGGCCGAGGGCCTGGGCGAGGAAGAGGCACGGGAGATCCGCCGGCTCAAGGCGCGGATGGAGACGGAGCGGTTGCCGCGCGGCGCCGACCCGACCCTGCACGCCAAGCTGGGGCGCGGAGGGCTCAGCGACGTGGAGTGGACGGTGCAGTTGCTGCAGATGCGCCACGGCCGGGCCGAGCCGGCGCTGCGCACCACGCGCACCCGTACGGCGCTCGCCGCCGCCCGGGACGCGGGCCTGCTGTCGCCGGAGGACGCCGAGATCCTGGACGACGCCTGGGTGCTGGCGACACGGGTCCGCAACGGCGTCATGCTGGTGCGGGGCCGCGCGGGCGACACCTTCCCCTCCGACGCGAAGGAACTGGCCGCGGTGGGCCGCTATCTGGGCTACGAGCAGGGGCATGTGGGCGAGATGGTCGACGGGTACCGCCGGGCGACGCGGCGCGCCCGCGCGGTGGTGGAGCGGCTGTTCTACGGGGCGTAGCCGACGCGGCCCGCGGTGGCGGGCGGTGCCTTGCGGCCTCGACGGGGCCGAAGGCGCGGGCGCCTGCCCGCCGCCGCGAGACGGCAGGGATCGGCCCGGAAGCAGCCGGGAGCCGGAAGCCGGGAGCCGCGCGGGCGGCGCGGGCGGCGCGGCGTTCGTCTACGCCATGAGCACCGGGCCGCCGCGGCCCCCGTCCGGCACATGCCGCGGCAGCCGGTGCGGCAGGGCTCCGTACCAGACGGAGGACAGGCCGTAGCCGAAGCCTAGGCAGAGCAGTCCGCCGACGGCGTCCAGCCAGAAGTGGTTGGCGGTCGCCACGATCACCACGAGGGTGAGCGTCGGGTACAGCAGCCCCAGGATCCTGGCCCAGGGGGCCGTCGCCAGCGCGAAGACGGTCAGTCCGCACCACAGCGACCAGCCGATGTGCATCGACGGCATGGCCGCGTACTGGTTGGACATGTGCTTCAGATCGCCCGAGGCCATGGATCCCCAGGTGTGGTGCACCAGCACCGTGTCGATGAAGTCCTGGCCGTTCATCAGCCGCGGCGGCGCGAGCGGGTAGAGGTAGTAGCCGACGAGCGCCACGCCGGTGGTGGCGAAGAGGACCAGCCGGGCGGGTGCGTAGCGGCCGGGGTGCCCGCGGTAGAGCCACACCAGTATGCCGATGGTCACCAGGAAGTGCAGCGTGGCGTAGTAGTAGTTCATCGTCACGATCAGCCACGTCACCGAGTTGGCGGCGTGGTTGACCGTCTGCTCCACGGCGATGCCGAGGGCCTGCTCGGTTTCCCAGATCCAGTCGGCGTTCCGCAGGGCCTGGGCCTTCTGCTCGGGGACGGCGTTGCGGACCAGGGAGTACGTCCAGTAGCTGACCGCGATGAGGAGGATCTCGAACCAGATGCGCGGCCGGCGCACCGACCGCCACTCGCGCAGTCTGCTCCGCTCCGGGGCCGGGCCGTCCGCGGTCACCATGGGTGACGGGGGCGCGGTCCGGTCTCCCGGGGACTTCACGGTCGCTTCACCCATGGGAGGAGAGTCTGCCAGACGGGTGCGAGCGGTCCGATCATCCCTCAGGCTGGTTCCCAGGGGCCCGGTCCCTCCTGAGGACGAGCCGGAGCCCCCGCATCTCCCGGGCACGGTGCGGAATTCGGGAGTCCGGTGCGGGGGTGTGCGGGCCCGGCGGGACGGATCAGGGCGAAGCGTGCAGAGGGCCCGCGGCGGTCGAGCCCCGGACGACCAGCTCCGGCATGAACACGAACTCGCTGTGCGGCGCCGGAGTTCCGCCGATCTCCTCGAGCAGGGTCCGGACCGCGGCCTGCCCCATCGCGGGAACGGGCTTGCGGACGGTCGTCAGCGGCGGGTCGGTGAAGGCGATGAGGGGGGAGTCGTCGAATCCGACGACCGAGACGTCGTCGGGCACCTCCAGCCCCCGCTGCCGTGCGGCCCGGATCGCGCCCAGCGCCATCATGTCGCTGGCGCACACCACGGCCGTGCAGCCCCGGTCCATCAGTGCGGACGCGGCGGCCTGGCCGCCCTCCAGGGTGTAGAGGGAGTGCTGGACCAGCTCGGACTCGATGTGCTGCTCGTCCAGGCCGAGCTGGTCGCCCACCGCCCTGACGAAGCCCTCTATCTTCCGCAGTACCGGCACGAACCGGCGCGGGCCGAGCGCCAGCCCGATCCGGGTGTGGCCCAGGGAGACGAGATGGGTCACGGCCAGCTGCATCGCCGCCCGGTCGTCGGGGGAGATGAAGGGCGCCCGCACCTGCGGGGAGAAGCCGTCGACGAGGACGAAGGGGACGCCCTGGGCGCGCAGCTTCTCGTAGCGCTGCATGTCGGCGGTGGTGTCGGCGTGGAGTCCCGAGACGAAGATGATGCCCGAGACGCCCCGGTCCACCAGCATCTCGGTGAGTTCGTCCTCGGTGGAGCCGCCGGGCGTCTGGGTGGCCAGCACGGGGGTGTAGCCCTGGCGGGTCAGTGCCTGCCCGATGACCTGGGCCAGGGCGGGGAAGATGGGGTTCTCCAGCTCGGGCGTGATCAGTCCGACGAGCCCGGCGCTGCGTCGCCGCAGCTTCACGGGGCGTTCGTAGCCGAGGACGTCGAGTGCGGCGAGCACGGATTCGCGGGTGGTCGAGGCGACACCCGGCTTGCCGTTCAGCACCCGGCTGACCGTCGCCTCGCTGACCCCCGCCTGGGCTGCGATGTCGGCGAGGCGTGCGGTCATGGGACTGGACTGTACCGTTCGCACCTCAGATTGCCCACCAGACGGTCGAGTCGGCGGGCAGCGCGACCGTCCCGCCGCTGATCCCGAGCGGCGCGGAGGACAGCAGGCGGCTCCCGGGCACGGGGAGCCTGACGTCCGTGCCGCGCGTGTTCGTCGTGCAGACGAATCCGCCGCGGGCGAAGGCCAGCACCCCGTCGGGGGCGTCGAGCCAGGTGACACCCGCACCGGCGCCGAGAGCCGGGTGCTCGCGCCGCAGCGCGATCGCGGCCCGGTACAGCTCCAGGGTGGAACCCGGCACCCCGGTCTGCGCCTCCACGCTCAGGCCGGCCCACTCCGCGGGCTGCGGGAGCCAGCTGCCGCCGCTGCCGAAGCCGTAGGACGGGCCCGAACGGGTCCAGGGGATCGGCACCCGGCAGCCGTCGCGGAAGCCGTCCTGGCCCTCCGCGCGGAAGAACGACGGGTCCTGGCGCACCTCGTCCGGCAGGTCGAGGACCTCGGGCAGGCCCAGCTCCTCGCCCTGGTAGACGTACACCGACCCGGGCAGCGCCAGCATCAGCAGCGCCGCGGCCCGGGCCCGGCGAAGGCCCACCGGCCCGCCGCCGTAGCGTGTGGTGTGCCGGGGCACGTCGTGGTTGGACAGCACCCAGGTGGTGGGCGCGCCGACGGACGCGGTCGCCGCCAGCGACGCCTCGACGACCTCCCGCATCCGCTCCGGGTCCCAGGGGCAGCGCAGGAACTGGAAGTTGAACGCCTGGTGCAGTTCGTCGGGGCGTACGTACAGCGCGAGCCGCTCCGGGCTGGGCGCCCAGGCCTCGGCCACGCCGATGCGCTCTCCGCCGTAGCCGTCGAGCAGCCGCCGCCAGGAGCGGTGGATCTCGTGGACGCCGTCCTGGTCGAAGAAGGGCAGCACCTGCGCGCCGATCATCCTGGCCTGTTCGCGTACGCCGATGTCGGGCAGTCCCTCGGCCTTGACCATGCCGTGGGCGACGTCGATGCGGAAGCCGTCCACCCCGAGGTCCAGCCAGAAGCGCAGGACCGCGTCGAACTCCTCGCGCACGGCGGGGTGCTCCCAGTTCAGGTCCGGCTGTTCGGGCGCGAAGAGGTGCAGATACCACTGCCCGGGGGCGCCGTCGGAGTCCGCGGCCCGGGTCCAGGCGGGTCCGCCGAACACCGACTCCCAGTCGTTCGGCGGCAGTTCGCCATGCTCGCCCCTGCCGGGCCGGAAGTGGTACAGCGCCCGCTCCGGGCCGCCCGCCAGGGCGGAGCGGAACCAGGCGTGCCGGTCGGAGGTGTGGTTGGGGACGATGTCGACGATCACCCGGAGCCCCAGGCGGTGTGCCTCGGCGACCAGGTCTCCGGCGTCCTCGAGGGTGCCGAAGAGCGGGTCGACGGCACGGTAGTCGGAGACGTCGTAACCGCCGTCCGCCTGGGGCGAGGCGTAGAACGGAGTCAGCCACACCGCGTCCACGCCGAGTCCCGCGAGGTGGGGCAGCCGGTCGCGGATGCCGCGCAGATCGCCGACGCCGTCGCCGTCGGCGTCGGCGAAGGAGCGTACGTACACCTGGTAGATCACGGCGTCCCGCCACCAGTCCCCGGGCCGCCCGGATCGCTTCGCCCCTGGGACGGGAGCGGCCTGAGTCGCCTGGGGGACCTGGGGGACCTGGGGGACCTGGTCGGGGTGAGTCGTCTGAGGGGGCTCAGTGGCTTGTGAGCTCTGCGCGACCGGAGCGGTTCGTGAAGCCGAAGCGGTCTGTGAGGTCTGTGAGGTCTGCGCGGCTTGCGGTACCGAGGCGGTCCGAGCGGCCGGTGGCACCGGGGCTGCGGCTGCGGCCGGGGCGATCGGTGCGACGGGCGCAGCCATGGTGTCCGCGGTGTCCGGGGCATGAGGTGCGTCCGGGGTGATCCGCTGCGTGGCGGTGGTGCCGAGCTCCTGGGTCATGGACGCTCCTTCGGATGCCTGTTTCGGGACGTTCCGGGTCTTCCGGCCGACGGCTGCCTGTCTCCGACGGTAACAGCGCTGCAATCTCTTGCGAAGCGATTGCGGGGGCGCATCCGGGGCGCTGGGGCGGTTTCCGTGGTGGTTGGCAAGGCGCACAACGGCAACCTTGCGGACACGCGCAGGTAACGATCACGGTACCTTGCAGAAAATTCTCGCAAGGTCTTTCGGTCTGCTTTCAGCCTTGTTACGTTCCTGCACGAATCGGCGCCGTGATGGAGCGGGCCCGGGTTGAAGGAGTTCATATGCGACGTGGCATAGCGGCCACCGCTCTGGTCGCGAGCCTGGCGCTCACGGCGACCGCCTGCGGCGGGGACGGCGCCGAAGGCGGCAAGAGCGCCTCGGGCAAGCTGTCGGGCACGGTCACCTGGTGGGACACGTCGACCGTCGGCAGCGAGGACAAGGTCTTCAAGAAGCTCGCCGAGGGCTTCACCGCGCTGCACCCCGACGTCAAGGTCAACTACGTGAACGTGCCCTTCGGTGAGGCGCAGAACAAGTTCAAGAACGCCGCCCAGTCCGGCTCCGGCGCCCCCGACGTGATCCGCTCCGAGGTGGCCTGGACCCCCGAGTTCGCCGACCTCGGCTACCTCGCCCCGCTGGACGGCACCCCCGCCCTCACGTCCGACGAGGACTTCCTGCCGCAGGCCGCCGCCTCCACGGAGTACGACGGCAAGACCTACGCAGTCCCGCAGGTCATCGACTCCATGGGCATCTTCTACAACAAGAGGGTCTTCCAGGAGGCCGGCGTCCGGCCCCCGGCGTCCATCGCCGAACTCAAGAGCGTCGCCAAGAAGATCAAGGACAAGACCGGCAAGACCGGCCTCTATCTGCGCGGCGACGACGCGTACTGGTTCCTGTCCTTCCTCTACGGCGAGGGCGGCAACCTGGTCGACGTCGAGAAGAAGCAGATCACCGTCGACAACCCGGCCGGCGTCAAGGCCATGGAGGTTGTCGAGGACCTCGTCGACTCCGGTGCGGCGAAGACCGACGCCACCGACGGCTGGAACAACATGCAGACCGCCTTCAAGGACGGCAAGGTCGCCATGATGATCAACGGCCCCTGGGCGGTCACGGACACCTACGCCGGCAAGGAGTTCGCGGACAGGTCCAACCTCGGCATCGTCCCGGTCCCGGCGGGCTCCGGCGGCCAGGGCGCCCCGCAGGGCGGCCACAACCTCGCCGTCTACGCGGGCTCCGAGAACCTCGACGCCTCCTATGCCTTCGTCGAGTACATGACGTCTGCCGAGTCCCAGGCCACGGTGGCCGAGGACCTCAGCCTGCTGCCGACCCGCTCCTCCGTCTACGACGAGCCCAGCGTCTCCGGAAACGAGATGGTCGCCTTCTTCAAGCCGGTCGTCGACAAGGCCGTCGAGCGCCCCTGGATCCCCGAGGGCGGCAGCCTCTTCGCGCCGCTGCTCACCGAGTACACCAAGGTCCTCACCGGCCAGACCACCCCGCAGAAGGGAGCCGAAGCCGTCGGCGAGGCCTACCGCAAGCTGCTGAAGGACTGGAAGTAGCCGCAGGCGGAACAAGGCGGGAAAGCTCAAGACAGCACAAGACGGCGCAGACAGCGCAAGACGGCACGGCACGAGACAGCAAGAGAAGAGGGATACCGACCGATGGCTGTCCACACCAGCGGCCAGTCGGCGGCGGAGGCCGCGGAGCCCGGGAGGGCCCGCGGCCGTCGCCGCGACTCCGCAGGCGCGCCCGGCAGGTTCCGCCGCGGCCTGTCCACCCACTGGTACGCCTGGACCATGGTCGCCCCCGTGGTGATCGTGATCGGCGTGATCATCGGCTATCCGCTGGTCCGCGGCGTCTACCTGTCGCTGACCGACGCCGACGAGCGCAATGTCGAGCGGTCGATCGGGGTGAACCACCTCCCCGCGACCTACGAGTTCGTCGGGCTCGGCAACTACGCCGACGCGCTCACCGGCAGCCAGTTCCTGGGCACCCTCGGCTGGACGCTGGTGTGGACGGTCTCCTGCGTGGCCGTCACCTTCGGACTGGGCCTCGCCCTCGCCAACATCCTCCACCGCAGGATCGCCGGACGGTCGTTCTACCGGATGATGCTGATCCTGCCGTGGGCCGTGCCCGGCTTCGTCTCCGTGTTCGCCTGGCGCTTCCTCTACAACGAGGACAACGGCCTGCTCAACAAGATCCTCGCGGGCGGCGGGATCGACGCCGTGCCCTGGCTCAACGACCCGCTGTGGGCCAAGTTCTCGGTGATCGCCGTCAACGTCTGGCTCGGCGTCCCGTTCATGATGGTCGCCCTGCTCGGCGGACTGCAGTCCATCCCCGGCGAGCTGTACGAGGCCGCCGAGATGGACGGCGCCAACGCCTGGCAGCGGTTCCGCAGCATCACCATGCCCGGGCTGCGGTCGGTGTCCACCACCGTGGTGCTGCTGAGCACCATCTGGACCTTCAACATGTTCCCGGTGATCTTCCTGCTCACCCGGGGCGGCCCCGGCGAGGCCACCCAGATCCTGGTCACCCAGGCGTACAAGTTCTCGTTCGAGATCAGCCCGCGCGACTTCGCCCAGTCCTCCACCTGGGGTGTGCTGATCCTCGTCCTCCTGATGGTCTTCGCCGCTGTCTACCAGCGCGTCCTCCGCAAGCAGGGAGAAACCTGGTGACCACGACCAACGCCCCGGCCCCTGCGGCCTCCTCGGCCCGCACCGCCGCGCGCACCCCGGCCGGCTCCCCGGTGCGCGGAAGGCGCTCGCCGCTCGCCTCGGCCGGGCTGCACCTGACGCTGCTCGCCGCCTCCCTGATCGCCGTCTTCCCGGTCCTCTGGGTGCTGCTGACCTCGCTGAAACCGGCGAGCTACGCCACCACCACGGACTTCGTGCGGGAGACGACGCTCCAGAACTACACCAAGCTGCTCCAGGACACCGCCTTCCTCACCTGGTTCGGCAACTCGCTGCTCGTCGCGGGCCTGACCACGGTCCTCGGCGTCTTCGTGGCCGCCACCACCGGCTACGCCGTCAGCCGCTTCCGCTTCCCCGGCAAGCGGGGCCTGATGTGGACGCTGCTGATCACCCAGATGTTCCCGGTCGCCGTCCTGATCGTGCCGATCTACAACATCATGGCGAACCTGGGCCTGCTCAACCAGCCGGCCGGACTCGTCATCACCTACCTCACCATCGCGGTGCCGTTCTGCGCCTGGATGATGAAGGGCTTCTTCGACACCATCCCGCGCGAGATCGACGAGTCGGGCCAGGTCGACGGGCTCACCCCGTTCGGCACCTTCTGGCGGCTGATCCTGCCGCTCGCCCGTCCGGGCATCGCGGTGACGGCGTTCTACTCGTTCATCACCGCCTGGGGCGAGGTCGCCTACGCGTCCGCCTTCATGGTCGGCGACGAGAACCTGACCCTCGCCGGGGGTTTGCAGAAGTTCGTCAACCAGTACGGCGCCCAGTGGGGTCCGATGACCGCGGCCTCCGTACTCATCGCCATCCCGGCCGCGGTCGTCTTCCTCTTCGCGCAGCGCCATCTGGTCACGGGCGTGTCGGCGGGCGCCGTCAAGGGCTGACCCCGCACACGCCCCACCCCCCGACCACCCCCCGACCGCACCCCGCGCCAGACCACCCCCCCGACCACCACCATCCCAGGGATGAAATGACCCAGCACCTCGCTGCCCCCGACACCGCGACGACGACCGGCCCCCGCGCCGAGCCAGCGCCATGGTGGCGGGACGCGGTGATCTACCAGGTCTATCCGCGCAGCTTCGCCGACGGCAACGGCGACGGCATGGGCGATCTCGCCGGGATACGCAGCCGGCTCCCGTACCTCAGGGAGCTCGGCGTCGACGCGGTCTGGCTCAGCCCCTTCTACGCCTCCCCCCAGGCCGACGCGGGCTACGACGTCGCCGACTACCGGGCCATCGACCCGATGTTCGGCACGCTCCACGACGCCGACGCGCTGATCCGCAGCGCCCACGCCCTGGACCTGCGCATCATCGTGGACCTGGTGCCCAACCACTGCTCCGACCGGCACGACTGGTTCCGCCAGGCACTGCGCGAAGGCCCCGGCTCCCGGCTGCGCGAGCGCTTCCACTTCCGGCCCGGCCGGGGCGAGGACGGCGCACTGCCGCCCAACGACTGGGAGTCGATCTTCGGGGGACCGGCGTGGACCCGCACGGTGAACCCGGACGGCTCACCGGGAGAGTGGTACCTGCACCTCTTCGCCCCCGAGCAGCCGGACTTCAACTGGGAGCACCCGGCGGTCCAGGACGAGTTCCGCTCGATCCTCCGCTTCTGGCTCGACCTGGGCGCCGACGGCTTCCGGGTGGACGTCGCCCACGGCCTGGTCAAGGCCCCCGGACTGCCCGACATCGGCTCCGGCGACCAGGCGAAGCTGCTCGGCGACGACATCATGCCGTTCTTCGACCAGGACGGCGTCCACGAGATCTACCGCTCCTGGCGGCGCATCCTCGACGAGTACGAGGGCGAGCGCATCCTCGTCGCCGAGGCGTGGACGCCGACCGTCGAGCGCACCGCGCTGTACGTCCGGCCCGACGAGATGCACCAGGCCTTCAACTTCCAGTACCTCGCCGCCGACTGGGACGCGAAGGAGCTGCGCGAGGTCATCGACGGCTCGCTCGCCGCGATGCGCCCGGTCGGCGCGCCCACCACCTGGGTGCTGTCCAACCACGACGTCACCCGGCACGCCACCCGTTTCGGCAACCCGCCCGGCCTCGGTACCCAGCAGCGCGAGCCGGGCGACCGCGAGCAGGGCCTGCGCCGGGCTCGCGCGGCCACGCTGCTGATGCTGGCGCTGCCCGGGTCGGCGTACCTCTACCAGGGCGAGGAGCTGGGCCTGCCGGACGTCACGGACCTGCCGGACGAGGTGCGCCAGGACCCGTCGTTCTTCCGCGCGGAGGGCCAGGACGGCTTCCGCGACGGCTGCCGGGTGCCGATCCCCTGGACCCGTTCGGGCCCGTCCTACGGCTTCGGCAGCGGCGGCAGCTGGCTCCCGCAGCCCGCGGAGTGGGCCGGTCTGAGCGTGGAGGCCCAGGCCGGGGTGCCGGGCTCCACCCTGGAGCTGTACCGCACGGCCCTGGCCGCCCGCCGCGAGCACCCGGGGCTGGGCGCGGGTGACGTGGTGACCTGGCTGGACGCACCCGACGGTGTCCTCGCCCTGGCCCGCGAGAAGTTCGTCTGCACGACCAACACCACGGGTGCGCCGGTGCGCATCCCGGCCCCCGGCGCACTGCTGCTGGCCAGTGCGCCGGTCGGGGCCGACGGCGGCTTCGCCGTCCTGCCCGCGGACGCCACCGCGTGGTGGACGGTGTGACGCACCCCAGGCCGAGGGCCTCGGGAGCGGCCGCCCCCCGGCTCACCGACATCGCCGGGCAGGCCGACGTCAGCGAGGCCACGGTCAGCCGGGTCCTCAACGGCAAGCCCGGTGTGTCGGCGGCGACCCGCACCCGGGTCCTCGCGGCGCTCGACGTCCTCGGCTATGAGCGCCCGGTGCGGCTGCGGCGGCGCAGCGCTGGACTGGTCGGGCTGGTCGCGCCCGAACTCACCAACCCGATCTTCCCCGCGTTCGCCCAGGTCATCGAGCAGGTGCTGGCCGGACACGGCTACACCCCGGTGCTGTGCTGCCAGCAGCCCGGCGGTGCCAGCGAGGACGAACTCGTGGAGCAGCTGGAGGAGAGCGGGGTCGACGGCATCGTCTTCCTCTCGGGACTCCACGCCGACACGGCGGCGGACCAGGGCAGGTACGCCGAACTGGCGGCGCGGCGCGTCCCCTTCGTCCTCGTCAACGGCTTCAACGAGCGGGTCTCCGCGCCGTTCGTGTCTCCCGACGACCAGATGGCCGCGGGCATGGCGGTGCGCCATCTCGCCGAACTCGGCCACGAGCGGATCGGGCTGGCGGTAGGGCCGGTGCGCTATGTGCCGTCGCGGCGGAAGACGGAGGGCTTCCTCGCGGCCGCCGGCCTTGATGCCGAACGGTACGTCCGGCACACCCTGTTCAGTGTCGAGGGCGGTCACGCCGCCGCCGCCGAGCTCATCGAGGCGGGCTGCACCGGGATCGTCTGCGGCAGCGACATGATGGCGCTGGGAGCCGTCCGTGCGGTGCGGGAGCGCGGGCTGGACGTGCCGGGGGACGTGTCGGTGGTCGGGTACGACGACTCGCCGCTGATCCCCTTCACCGACCCGCCGCTGACGACCGTGCGCCAGCCGGTCCAGGCGATGGCGTCGGCGGCCGTCGGCGCGCTGCTGGAGGAGATCCGCGGAAACCCGGTGCCGAGCACCGAATACGTCTTCCGGCCGGAGCTGGTGGTACGCGGCTCGACGGGACGGGCGCGGCGGGACGAGTGCGGGGGTGCGGGGGTGCGGGTGCGGCGCTGAGTACGCGGGGGCGAGCGCGCGACGTCCGGCATCCGGGGTGCGGGTCTGCCGGCAGGGCGAGGCGGTGCTTCCCGCAGGGCGCCCGCGGCCCCGGCCCCCGGGGGCCCTCGCCGTGGTGAGCCCGGGCGGATTTCGGCGCACGGCCGCCACCGGGCGGGCCGGCCCGCCCGCACCCGCCCGGTTGCCTGGTCGCCGAGCCCACCGCACCCGTCCCGGTGACGAGGCTTCGGCGACCTGGCTTCGATGACGAGGCTTCGGCCACCTGGTCTCGGTGACGAGGCTTCGCCGACCGGCCTCGGCGTCTCCGCCCGGCGTCCCCGGTCCCTCGCCCGCGAGCGGCCCCGCGCCACGAGCGGCCGAAACCCGGCGAGCTGCCGGACCACCGGCATCCTCCTCAGGTGACCGCCCGGTGCACCTGCGCCACGACGATCACGTTCCCGTACAGGTCCGCCAGGTGCAGCGACCGGCTGTCGGTGTCCTCCCGTTCGTTCCACACCCGCACGCCGTGCCCGCGCAGGTGCGCGCGCACCGCTTCCAGGTCGGCGGTGTACAGCACCAGCAGCGGCTGACCGCCGCACTGCCGGCCGATCAGTTCGTGCTCCCGACCGCCGGCGGCGGTCATCAGCCAGAGGCCGACCGCCTCCTGGCCGGGCACCCCGACGTGCACGGAGCGGTATCCGTCCGTCGTCTGGTCGTGCAGGACGCGGAAGCCGAGGACATCGCGGTAGAAGGCCAGCGCCGCGTCGGGATCGTCGACGAGGACGACCAGGCGGCCAAGCCCCGAGAACAGGTCCGTGCCGGAGTTCTTGTCAGAGCGAGCAGTCATGCCCGGCACCCTATGCCTGGGTACTGACAGTGAGCCGCGGCACCCGGACGTGGGGCCGGCGCAGCCCGCGCTGATGCCGTCCAGCCGCTCGTGCCGCCCGGCCGCCCACGGCCGCACCGCGCCCGTTGGAGGGTGAAAAACCTTGCAGGCAGAAGACGTTGGTGTGTCCGGGATGTGTCCGAACTGTTGACCGGGCAATGGTTCGGGCCTACCGTCACCTGCGCAGAGGGCCTTTCGGCTTTGCAGCAAGAATATTCAGCACGAAGTCCGCAGCCCATGCTTCGGACTTCCCCCCCACCTCACCCACCTCACCCACCTCACCCACCTCACCCACCTCACCCACCCCTTCCTGAGCCGCAGGAGGAACACCATGGCCAGCAGATCTCTGGCTGCCGTGCTCGCCGTCGTCGCGGGCACCGCAGCCTCGGTGATCGTGCCGCCGGACGCCGCACAGGCGGCGCCGTCCGGTACCAAGGACGTCACCGCCGTCCTCTTCGAATGGCGCTTCGACTCCGTCGCGCGGGCGTGCAGCAGCACCCTGGGCCCGGCCGGGTACGGATACGTCCAGGTCTCCCCGCCCCAGGAGCACATACAGGGCCCGCAGTGGTGGACGTCGTACCAGCCCGTCAGCTACAAGATCGCCGGGCGGCTGGGCGACCGCACCGCGTTCACGAACATGGTCGACACCTGCCACGCGGCGGGTGTCAAGGTCGTCGTCGACACGGTCATCAACCACATGGCCGCAGGCAACGGCACGGGCACCGGCGGCTCGTCCTACACCAAGTACGGCTACCCCGGCCTGTACTCCTCCTGGGACATGGACGACTGCACCGCGGAGATCACCAACTACCGGGACCGCTTCAACGTCCAGCACTGCGAACTCGTCGGGCTCGCGGACCTCGACACCGGCGAGGAGTACGTCCGCAACAGGATCGCGGGCTATATGAACGACCTGCTCTCGCTCGGCGTGGACGGCTTCCGTATCGACGCCGCCAAGCACATGCCCGCCGGTGACCTGGCTGCGATCAAGGGCAAGCTCACCAACCCGGGCGCCTACTGGAAGCAGGAGGCGATCTTCGGCTACGGCGAGGCCGTCCAGCCCAGCGAATACCTGGGCAGCGGCGATGTGCAGGAGTTCCGCTACGCCCGTGACCTCAAGCGGGTCTTCCTCCACGAGAACCTGGCCTATCTGCGGAACTTCGGCGAGGGCTGGGGCTATATGACGAGCGGGAAGTCCGCCGTCTTCGTCGACAACCACGACACCGAGCGCGGCGGCGACACCCTCAGCTACAAGAACGGCGCCGACTACACCCTGGCGAACGTGTTCATGCTGGCCTGGCCGTACGGCGCGCCGGACGTCCACTCCGGCTACGAGTGGTCGGACAGGGACGCGGGCCCGCCCAACGGCGGCACGGTGAACGCCTGCTACAGCGACGGCTGGAAGTGCCAGCACGCCTGGCGCGAGATCTCCTCCATGGTCGCCTTCCGCAACACGGCCCGCGGTCAGGGCGTCACGAACTGGTGGGACAACGGCGCCGACGCGATCGCCTTCGGCCGGGGCGACAAGGCGTACGTGGCCATCAACCACGAGACGTCCGCGCTGACCCGCACCTTCCAGACCTCCCTCCCGGCCGGGGACTACTGCGACGTCCAGTCCGGCACGGGCGTCACGGTGGACGGTTCGGGCCGGTTCACCCGCACCCTCGGCCCCAACACCGCCGTCGCGCTGCACGCGGGTGCCAGGAACTGCGACGGCGGCGGCGGTCCGTCCACATCCGGCGCCTCGTTCGCCGTCAACGCCACGACCGTGTTCGGGCAGAACATCTACGTCACGGGCAACCAGGCCGCCCTCGGCAACTGGAACACCGGCAGCGCGCTCAAGCTGGACCCGTCGAGCTACCCCGTGTGGAAGCTCGACGTCGACCTGCCTCCCGGCACCACCTTCGAGTACAAGTACGTGCGCAAGGACGGTGCGGGCAACGTCACCTGGGAGTCCGGGGCGAACCGGACGGCGACGGTCCCGTCGACCGGCAAGGTGAGCCTGAACGACACCTGGCGGTCCTGACCGCGAGGGCCGGGCGGGCGTGAACGGCCCCCACGACGGCCGACGGGGGCCGATGGGGGCCGGACGGGGGCCCGCGTCGTGCCTCCCCGGCCCTCCGTCCGGCCCTCCGTCTGTGCCTCCCCCGTCCTGCGTCCTGCCCCCGTCCCTGCCCCCAGTCCGGCCCGCCGGGCGCTCCCGGCCCGGGGGAGCACACCCCGCCGGCCGTGCCCGTCCGGCCGGGGCGCGGGTACGGCCGCTCAGCGGCGCAGGGCGAGTTCACGCCTCACGGTGTCCGGGGCCGGCGCCTGGCATCCGGCGCCTGGCATCCGGCTCCCGGTGCAAGGCGCCCCAGGTCTTGGCCCCAGCCCTCGGCGAAGCTCTCCCCGCCGTCCGCCGCGTTCACCTGATCGCCGAGTGCGCGTTCCAGGAACCGCGCGAGCCCCCCGGGCCGCGACGAGTTCCACCCGCCCCGACCAGTGCGACGAGCCCCGACCAGTGAGGAGCACCCTCGTGACACCCCCCTCGCACGGCAGGCGCAGAACGATGGCGGCCGGTCTGGCCGTCGCCGTCTGCGCCGCACTCGCCCCCGCTGTGCCCGCAGCGGCCGCGAAGCCTCCCTCCCCGCCGTCCGACGCCCGGCTGTCCGCCGAGCCGGCCCGCCACGACCTGACCCGTGAGCAGTTCTACTTCGTGCTCCCGGACCGCTTCGCCAACGGCGACCGCCGCAACGACCGCGGCGGACTGACCGGCTCGCGCCTGAGCACCGGGTACGACCCCACGGACAAGGGCTTCTACCAGGGCGGCGACCTCAAGGGGCTCACCAAGCGGCTGGACTACATCAAGGGCCTCGGCACGACCGCCATCTGGCTCGCGCCGATCTTCAAGAACCGGCCGGTCCAGGGCAGCGGGAAGGACGCCTCGGCGGGCTACCACGGCTACTGGATCACCGACTTCACCCGGGTGGACCCCCACTTCGGCAGCGACCGGGACCTGGAGACCTTGATCGACAAGGCCCATGCCAAGGGCATGAAGGTCTTCTTCGACGTCATCACCAACCACACCGCCGATACCGTCGACTACGCCGAGCAGGCCTACGGCTACCGCCCCAAGGGCGCCTACCCGTACCTCGACCAGGACGGCCGCCCGTTCGACGATCGCGAGGGCGTCCCGCGGGGTGCGGTGGACGCCGGCTCCTTCCCCTACACGCCGGTCAGGGGCGAGGGAGCCGTCCGCAAGGTTCCGGCGTGGCTCAACGACCCGACGATGTACCACAACCGGGGCGACTCCACCTGGGTTGGGGAGAGTGCCGAGTACGGCGACTTCGCCGGTCTGGACGACCTGTGGACCGAGCGGCCCGAAGTCGTCGAGGGCATGAAGCGGATCTACGAGAAGTGGGTCCGCGACTTCCGGATCGACGGCTTCCGGATCGACACCGTCAAACACGTCGACCTGGACTTCTGGACCCAGTGGGCCACCGCGCTTGACGCCTACGCCGCCGAGCGGGGCCGTGAGGACTTCTTCATGTTCGGCGAGGTCTACTCCGCCGACCCGGCCGTGACCTCGCCCTACGTCACCCGCGGCCGGCTCGACTCGACCCTCGACTTCCCCTTCCAGGCCGCGGCCCGCGCCTACGCCTCACAGGGCGCCGACGCCGGCCGGCTCGGGGACGTCTTCGCCGACGACTACCGGTACACCACCGACAAGGCCAACGCCTACGAGCAGGTGACCTTCCTCGGCAACCACGACATGGGCCGCATCGGCACCTTCCTGAAGCAGGACAACCCCGGCGCCGGCGAAGCGGAGCTGCTGAAGCGGGCCCGCCTCGCGAACGAGCTGATGTTCCTCAGCCGCGGCAACCCGGTCGTCTACTACGGCGACGAGCAGGGCTTCACCGGCGCGGGCGGAGACAAGGACGCCCGCCAGACGCTCTTCGCCTCGAAGACCGCCGACTACCTCGACGACGACCTGCTCGGCACCGACCGCACCCACGCCGACGACGCGTACGACACCGGCCACCCCCTCTACCGCTCGATCGCCGCCCTGTCGAAGCTCACCCGCGAGCACCCGGTGCTGCGCGACGGCGTCCAGCGGGAGCGCCACGCCGGGGACTCCGTCTACGCCTTCTCCCGCACCGACGCCGCCCGGCGCGGCGGACCCGTCGAGTACCTGGTGGCCGCCAACAACGCGACGACCGACAGGACCGTGACCCTGAACGTCGACTCGGCGGAGTTCCGGGCCCTGTACGGCGGCTCCGGCACCTTCCGCGCCGAAGCCGGCGAACTCACCGTCACCGTCCCCGCGCTGTCGTCGCTGGTGCTGCGCGCCACCGGACCCCTCGCGCCGCCCGCCGCCCGGCCCGCCCTCACCCTGAAGGCCCCCGCCGCCGGGTCGACCGGCACCGTGGAGATCTCCGCCGACGTCCGCGGCGGACAGCTCAACCGGGTCGTGTTCGCCGCACAGGCGGGCAACGGAAGCTGGCGCACCCTCGGCACCGCCGACCACGCCCCGTACAAGGTCACCCAGCACATCACGGCCCCCGCCGGGACACCCCTGCGCTACAAGGCGGTCGCCGTCGACACCCTCGGCCGCACCGCGAGCGCCCGCGCCGCCACCACCGCGGGGCAGACCCCGCCGCCCGGGAAGCCCACGGCCGTGGAACGCACCCACGCGGTCGTCCACTACCAGCGCGCCGACGGAGACTACGACGGCGCGCGGCTGCAGGCTGCCGGGACCACGGCCGCGTTCACCGGCCGCGACGCCTGGGGCGCCTTCGCCTGGGTCGAGGTCCCCGAGGGCGCCTCGACCCTCCCGTACACCGTCGAGAAGGACGGCGCCGCCGACGGACCGCGGCGCACCATCGACCTCCGCCGTACCGGCGAGGTCTGGATCACCGGGGGGCGGGACGGCCAGTCCGGCACCGCACCCGACGGCGCCTACCCGCCGCAGGACCAGAAGAAGGCCGTGCTGCACTACCACCGGCCGGGGGGTACCTCCCCGGACGCAGGCTCCGGCGAAGGCGACTACGACGGCTGGGGCCTGCACGTCTGGACCGGCGCCGCCGAGCCCACCGACTGGTCGAAGCCGCTGATGCCCGTCCGCCGGGACGCCTACGGCGTCACCTTCGAGGTCCCGCTCGCCGAAGGGGCCGACTCGCTCGGCTACATCCTCCACAAGGGCGACCAGAAGGACCTGCCGAACGACCAGTCGCTGTCCTTCGCCACCCACGGCCGCGAGGTGTGGCTGCTCGCCGGGCAGCCGGAGTACCTGCTCCCGACGAGCGGCGGTGCGCCCTCGCTCGACCTGTCGAAGGCCGAGGCGCAGTTCATCGACCGCGACACCGTGGTGTGGCAGGGGACGGCCGCCGGCGCCGGCAGCCGGCAGCTGGTGTACGCGCCCGGCGGCGGCATCGAGGTGGTCGACGGCGCGCTCAGCGACGAGGGGCGGTGGCTGCGGCTCGACCCCTCCGCGCTCACCGCAGCCCAGAAGGCGAGGTTCCCCCATCTGAAGGACCTCCCCGCCTTCACCGTCGACCCGCGCGACCGCGACCGGGTCGAGGACGCCCTGCGCGGCCAGCTGATCGCCACCCAGCGAGCGGCGAACGGGGCACTGCTCGCCGCCACCGGAGTGCAGATCCCGGGCGTCCTCGACGACCTCTACGCGGGCAGGGCCGAGAAGGCCGCGCTCGGGCCGGTGTTCCGCAAGGGCCGCCCGACGCTGTCCGTCTGGGCACCCACCGCACGCAGGGTCGCCCTCGACATCGGCGGCAGGACCGTCCCGATGCGCCGCGACGGCGCCTCCGGCGTCTGGTCGGTCACCGGCCCGGCGAGCTGGCGGGGCAAGCCCTACCGGTACGCCGTGACCGTCTGGGCGCCCAGTGTGCACAAGCTCGTCACCAACAGGGTCACCGACCCGTACTCCACCGCCCTCACCACCGACTCGGCCCGCAGCCTCGTCGTCGACCTCGCCGACCCGAAGCTCGCGCCCGAGGGCTGGTCCACCCTGCGCAAGCCGGCCGCCGTGCCGCTGAAGGACGCCCAGATCCAGGAGCTGCACATCCGGGACTTCTCGGCCGCCGACCGCACCGCGAGGCACCCGGGCGGCTACCTCGCCTTCACCGACCGCGACTCGGCCGGGATGAGGCACCTGGCCTCGCTCGCGAGGAGCGGCACCTCCCACGTCCACCTGCTGCCCGCCTTCGACATCGGCACCATCCCCGAGCGGAGCTCCGACCAGTCCGTACCGGACTGCGACCTGAAGGCGCACCCGCCGGACTCCGAGGAGCAGCAGGCCTGCGTGGCGGAGGCGGCGGCGGAGGACGCCTACAACTGGGGCTACGACCCGCTGCACCACACCGTCCCCGAAGGCTCCTACGCCTCCGACCCCGACGGAACAGCCCGCACGGTCGAGTTCCGGCGGATGGTGCAGGGTCTGAACGGCGCCGGGCTGCGCACCGTCATGGACGTCGTCTACAACCACACCGTCGCGAGCGGCCAGTCGGAGAAGTCCGTACTGGACCGGATCGTCCCCGGCTACTACCAGCGGCTCCTCGGCGACGGCTCGGTGGCCACGTCCACCTGCTGCGCCAACACCGCGCCCGAGAACGCCATGATGGGCAAGCTCGTCGTGGACTCCGTCGTCACCTGGGCGAAGCAGTACAAGGTCGACGGCTTCCGCTTCGACCTGATGGGACACCATCCGAAGGCGAACATGCTCGCCGTCCGCGAGGCCCTCGACGCGCTCACCGCCGAGAAGGACGGCGTCGACGGGAAGCGGATCGTCCTGTACGGGGAGGGCTGGAACTTCGGCGAGATCGCCGACGACGCCCGCTTCGTCCAGGCCACCCAGGAGAACATGGCCGGTACCGGCATCGCCACCTTCTCCGACCGGGCACGGGACGCCGTCCGCGGCGGCGGCCCGTTCGACGAGGACCCGGGCGTGCAGGGCTTCGCCTCCGGTCTGTTCACCGAGCCCAACGCCTCCGAGGCCAACGGCACCCCCGCCGAGCAGCGCGCCCGGCTGCTGCACTACCAGGACCTGATCAAGGTCGGGCTGTCGGGGAACCTGGCGTCGTACACCTTCACCGACACCCGGGGCCGCACGGTCAAGGGCTCGGAGGTGGACTACAACGGCTCACCGGCAGGCTACGCGGCCGCGCCCGGCGACGCCCTGGCCTACGCGGACGCCCACGACAACGAGACGCTCTACGACGCCCTCGCGTTCAAGCTGCCGCCGTCCGTCTCCGCCGCCGACCGGGCCCGGATGCAGGTACTGGCGATGGCGACGGCCGCGCTCTCCCAGGGGCCCGCGCTGTCCCAGGCCGGCACCGACCTGCTGCGGTCCAAGTCGCTGGACCGCAACTCCTACGACAGCGGCGACTGGTTCAACCCCGTCCACTGGGACTGCCGCGACGGCAACGGCTTCGGCCGCGGTCTGCCGCCGGCCGCCGACAACAAGGACAAGTGGCCTTTCGCCAGGCCGCTGCTGACCGCGCCGACGCTGAAGCCCGGCTGCGCGGAGATCACCGGCACCTCGGCCGCCTACCGCGACCTGCTCAGAATCCGCACGACCGAGGAGGCGTTCGGCCTCGGCACGGCGGACGAGGTGCGCTCGGCGCTCTCCTTCCCCCTCTCGGGGACGGGCGAGACGCCCGGCGTGATCACCATGCGCCTCGGCGACCTGGTAGTGGTGTTCAACGCGACCCCGGACCGGCAGAGCCAGCGGATCGGCGCCCTGGCGGGCACCCCGTACGGGCTGCACCCGGTCCAGGCCGGGGGAGCCGACGAGGTGGCCAAGGCGTCGTCGTACGACGGCAGCACCGGCACCTTCGCGGTGCCGGGCCGCACGGCAGCCGTCTTCGTCCGCGGCTGAGCGGCGGTTGAGCGGGTGTCGGGCGGTGGCTGCGTCCCCGGGGCGTGGGGGGCGTGGGGCCGCGGGACGTGGTTCTGCGGCTGAGCGGCGGGTGGCCCGCGAGCCTTGAGGGGCCCCGGCCGGGCAGCGGCCGGTTCGCGGGAGACGGGGGCCGCTCCGCGCGCGCCGGGGCCCCGGGCCTCAGGCGCGCTGCTCCGGCACCCGCGCAGCGGACGCCGCCTGCGGCACCAGGGCCACGAGCCGGCCGACGAGCTCCCCAAGGGGCCCGTCGGCCGGCTCGTCCCGCATGATGCGCGCCAGTACGGCGGCCATGTCCTCGTCGTACGCCGCGGGCACCGCGACCAGCGCGGCGAAGTCCTGGACCAGCTGGCGCTCGAGCTCCGCGCGCGGCACGTCCCGTCCCTCCAGCCAGATCAACGCGGTGGACTCGGCGAGCGACACCCAGGACCGGACCACCAGCCGCAGGCGCGGGGCCGGGTCGGTGACGCCGAGGTGGCCGAGGACCTGCTCGTAAGCCGCCTGCCGGACCTGCTCGATCACCGCGCCGGCGGTCCCGCCGCCGGCCGCGGGACCACCCCTCATCAGGGCCCCGAAGCCCTGCCCGTGCTCCTCGGCGAAATCGAAGAACCGGTGCATCACCCTCAGCAGCCGTGCACCGATCGGCCCTTCGTGCCGTTCCCTGAAGCGGTCCGCGAGATCCTCCGCCGCCCGCCGCAACGCGGCCTCGTACAGGCTCTGCTTGCCCGGGAAGTAGTGGTAGACCAGCGGGCGCGAGATGCCGGCGGCCGCGGCGATCTCGTCGATGGACACCTCGTGGGGCGAGCGGCGGCTGAACAGCTCGAGAGCCACGCCGATCAGCTGCTGTCTGCGCTCTGCGACGCCCATCCTTCGGCGAACCCCGGTCGTCATGCGAACAGCCTAACGGCCGGGCCTCGAACACCGTCCGCCGCCCGGCGGGTACGCTCACGGAACATGACGGCTTCTGACCAGGAGACACCCCCGCAGGCGCCGGCGAACGCGGGGGCGCAGGCTGCCCCTGAGGCGCCGGTGGGCGGGAGGAGGCGAGCGCCCGCGCCCGCGTCTGTGTCCGCCCCTGCGTCCGCCCCTGCGTCCGCCCCTGTGCCGGAGTCGGCGCCCGTGACGCCGGAGGCGCCCGCGTCATCGTCCGGGTCTGCGGAGGCGCCTGTGCCGGCGAAATCCCCTGCGGCGGCCGAGAAGACGCCCATGACGGCCGAAGCGCCCGCCTCCGGGGAGACGCCGGCGGCTTCGCCGGAGGGGATGAGCCCGCGCCAGGCCCGGCTGCTCCGGATCGCCGCCGCGTCCGTCCTGCTCGCGGCGCTGGCGGCGGTCCTGGCCGTGCGGCTGGCCAGCCGCACGTCGGTGCTCGTGGTCGGGGTCTACGGACTGGCCATGATTTTGTGCGGAGTCGTCATCGAACTCAGCCGTCACGGCCGTACCCGGCTGGGCACGTATCTGCTGGGCGTCGGCCTGGTGACGGCCCTGGTGGCGGACTGGCTGCTCCTGCCCTGAGGTGTCGTGAGGCGCCCGGGTGCCGTGAGGCACGGGCGGCATCCCGCGGGCATCCCGCCGTGGGGCCGCGACGGGCCGGTCACCGGGCCGGGCTCTCCGCTCGGGGGCTGCGCTCGGGGGCCGCCGGCGGTACGGGATGCGCCGCCGGCCCGCGCTCCGGCAGGGGCAGCCCGTCAGCCGCGGCGAGCGCCGCGCGCGGGTCGGCGACCCCCGCATCGGTCAGGACCTGCCGTATCGCGGCGTCCGGAAGAGCCTCCAGGACGCGCAGCGCATACGCGGCACGGGCGGCCCCCGACACCGCGGACAGCTGCCTCTCCAGGGCGAGTTCATCGGCGCCGCCGGAGTGGGGCGGCAACCCCGGCCCCCATACCCGGGGCAGCGGGTGCGGGAGGTGGGCCCGCCTCGGCCAGGCCCGCCGCCGCAGCGGCAGACCCGCGACCAGCGCCTGCCGCAGTACCCGCCGGCGGAGGCGGGCGTAGCCCGGCGAGGCCGTCCCGCGCGGAACCAGCATCCCCGCTCCACCGGTCCCCGGAACCCGGGCGGTGCGGTCGCGCGGCAGGGAGCGCTGCACGATCGAGTGAGCGGCCAGCGCCCGGCGGTTGCGGCCGAGGGAGGGCGGCAGCACGAGGTAGGCGATCCGCACCAGACGCGGATAGTGCTGCACGAGCGCCGCCTCGGTCTGCTCCGACTCGACGGCGCCGGGGGCGGGTTCCTGAGTGCTCACTTTCAGCTGAACGAGCGAATACTGCGATAGTCACCCCGAATAAGCCGCCCCCCGGTGCTCCCGTTCGATCGCCGGGTTCACGTGCGGGGGACCGGCGGGGACAGGGGCGGGCGGGGCATCGCGGTGCCCCTCCAGGGCCACCACGCAGGTGAGGCGGTACGACATCGCGTACGCGGCCCTGAGCGGCGCCATCGCGGACGCCAAGCAGAGCGGGGACCTGCTCGCGGCCGGCTCCGGAGCCGGCGGCATGTGCCGGCTGCTGGTACGTACGGACCGGCTGGGCGAGGCGGAACGGATCGCCGCCGCGAGCATGGACGCGGTCGAGCCGAAGATCACCGGGGCCGAGCCGGACCACTGCGCGGTAGGGGGCGGGCCTGCCACGGAGGCATCTGGGGCACATGGGGCAGCAGATGCGGGTGCGAGGTGCGGCACGTTACCGTCCGTTCCGCTGCACACCCGCGCGCCGACCGGGCACGATGGCCCGATGAGTACGCAACGAGCCCGAAGCACCGCTCCGAAGGCCCTGGCCGCGCTGGCACTGACGGCCGTCACGGCCCTCACCGGGTGCGCGGGTGGCGGGGACACGGATGACGCACCCGACGTGCCGAAGACGGCGACGGGGAGTCTGGAGCAGCTCGCGAAGCAGGTCGGCTGCGAGCCGAACATCCAGACGGACGCGGAGGAGCTGCGGCAGGCCAACTGCACCACGGGGGACGGCAGGTACATCCTCACCACCTTCGCCACGGACCGCGGCCAGCGCGAGTGGATCAACGAGGCCAACGACTACGGCGGCACGTACCTCGTCGGCCGGAAGTGGGTCGCTGTCGGCGACGAGGAGGTGGTGACGGCACTGCGCGACCGGCTCGGCGGGGACCTGGAGAGCGGAGCCTCGCACGGCGGGCACTCGGGGAGCGGTGCGGGCGGCGGCAAGGACGAGGACGAGGCCGAGCACTCCGGCCGTCACTGAGCGGGCCGCGGGGACCGGGAGGGAAGGCGCCTCGGCGGGATGCTCCTGCGGAGGCGCCGGGACGCCAGGGACGCCCGGGACGCCGGCATCCCCGGCCGGGGGAGCGCGGGGGCCGGAGGCCGGACGCCGGGTTGCCGGGGAGTTCCCCGGGGGTGGGCGCTTCCGCGGAGGGCGCCGGGGGAGCGCGGGGCAGCGCGCGCGGAAGAAGGCGCCGAACCCCGGGGCTCAGGCGGTAAGCCAGGGGGTTCGGCGCCGGCTCGGGGAGCGGTCAGCGGCAGGTGCGTCCGCCGTTGATGCAACTCACCATCTTCTTCATCAGGTTGTCGTCGAAGACGTTGATGAAGTCGCCGTGGTCGGTGATGGGCTTGTGCAGTTGCTCCGGGAAGGAGTCGACCGCGTAGACGCTGGGGTCGGCCCCGTCGAAGACCGGCGGCGGCACGTCGTACACGATGCGCTGCACGAGCTTGGGTATGGCGCGGAAGCCGCTGGGGCAGGCGCCGTTGGCCTGGGCGAAGGCGACATGGGTGCGGTGGTTGGCGCTGTCGGTGTTCTGCCCGTCCCAGCAGCTCTGGAACGTGAACGTCCGCACCACCTGGCTGCCCTGGGGGCAGATCGGGTACTTGTCCTTCAGCTGGCGGTTCTCGAAGCCGGTGCAGCTCCAGGAGGCGTTCGCGTTGGCGTCGCCGTTGACGAACGCCTTGGCGTCGCCGGTGATGATCCGCAGGAACCGCGGCATCGCGGTCACCTTGGACCGCGGGTTGCCCACGAAGTCCATGGTGACCTCCGAGGGCGTCTGGATCTCGCCGACGTTCTGGTCCCTGCCGCCGCCGTCGGCGTCGGCGTCGGCCTCCTGCTGTCCGTTCTGCAGCCGCAGCACCGGCCAGAAGTACGACGACTTGTCGCCCTGGTCCACACACGTCGTCTCGCCTGCCGCGAGGTCGTCGTCGCTGGCGAAGGCGTCGTTGGCCTGGTTGCCGATGTAGTCGTGCATATGGTGCGCGCCGTTGGCGACACCCGGCGCGACGATCACGTTGTCCGGGTTGAAGTTGCCGTTCTCGTTCACCCCGCAACTCGTCGTGAAGACACCGCGGGAGGCACCGCGCCGGTTGCCCCGCGGGTCACCGGCGTTCGGCCGGACGGACGTGATGTCGACGAAGTCCGACTGCTCCGGACCGTTCCCCGCCTGACCGCCACTGCCACCATCCTGACCGGCGTCGTCCTGGCCACCGCCCTGGCCCTGATCCTGTCCCTGGCCGTTGCCGTCCTGTCCCTGGCCGCCGTCGTCGTCGGCCCGCAGGGTGCACGACGCCATGGACTGGAGGCCCTGCGGCTTGGGCGCCTTGCCGCGCTCGATGAGCACGGTGATCCGCTTGAGGACCACCGTCCGCTCGTTCTTCAGCGGTGTGAGGATCTGCTGCTGCCCGTACTGGGGGTTCTGCTCGATCCGCTTCCTGAGCTTGGCGAAGCGCTGGTACGCCTTGGTGATCTGGGTGTCCAGGGCCGCGAGTTCGCGGTCGACGTTGCGGCGCTCCTGCGTCGGCACCTGTTCCAGTTCGTTGCCGACGTCCGGGCAGTCGATGGTGGAGACCGACTGACCGGCGGCCTGTGTTCTGCTGGGGCTCTGGCGGCTCTCACCCGCAGATGCGTAGACATTGACCGCGATCAGCCCACCCCCGCCCAGAATCAGGGCGGCCGTGGCGGCGATCGCCCGGTTCGCCAGCGTTGAGCGTTTGCGTGTTGTGCGTGCCATGGAACTCCAATCCCGGGGTGGGAGCAACGCGCCGTTCCATACGGTGTCGCGTCGCGCCACGTTCAGACGGGACCGGATTTCGTAGAATTCTCCATTCTCAAAACGGGTCTCACGGGATCAACGGGCCTGTCCCGCAACGGAGTCCCGTACAGCACGCCGCCGTGCCCGGCCCACCGCGCCCGCCCCCGCCACGAGCCGGGCGCGCCCGGCGCGGAATCTGCGCGAGCCGGCGCTCTCTGGCACGCGCTCTCCGGAGCGCAGAAGCAGTCGCGCGGGCGCGGGCGGGGCCGCTGGGACTGGTGGGATTGGTGGGAAGGGGGGCGCCGAGAGTCCGGCGGTGCGGCGGGCCGGGCGCTGCTCCGCCGCAGTGCCGAGGACGTTCGTCAGCCGCCGAGTAATGCCGACTCCTGGGCCTGGGAGAGGCCGACCGCAGGCCGGTCCGGTCGCAGCGGGGCGCTGGTGCCCAGCTCGCCGAGCCAGGCCCAGGTATCGGCGACCGTCTCCTCGGCGGGTCGGCAGCGCAACCCTGCCGCCAGGGCCAGGGAGACGTCAGCGCGGTGCATCGCGTCGTGCAACTCGCCGCGCGGGACCCACACGGGCAGGTCCGTCCAGGGCTCCACTCCGGCCGCCGCGATGGTCTCCGCGTCGAGCCAGCGCAGCTCCGCGCCCGAGCCGGTCACCCGGACGCAGGCCCCCAGCAGCCCTTCCATGGTGCTGTGGCCGGGCGGCGACACCAGATCGAACGGGCCGCTGAGGCGCTTCTCCGCCGCGTCGAGAGACCACCGGGCGAGATCGCGTACGTCGATGAACCGCACCGGCAGATCCCTCGGCCCTGGGGCGGGTACCGGACCGCCGCGCGCAACCCGGTTCAGCCACCACGGCAGTCGGCCCACGTTCTCCCACGGCCCGAGGACCAGCCCCGCGCGGACCAGCAGGGAGCGGTCCGCGCCGAACGCCTGCGTCACGGCCAGCTCCCCGCCCCGCTTGTCGCGGGCGTAGTCGGTGGCCCCGGCGTCCGCCGCAGCGCCCTCCACCAGAGGCCCGTCCTCGGCAAGCCCCGTGGCCGGCGGCCAGGCGTAGACCGAGCGGCTGGACACGTAGACGCAATGGCCGACCCGGTCGGCCAGCAGCCGCGCCGAGGCGAGCACCGCGGACGGGGCCGCCGACCATGTGTCGACGACGGTGTCCCACTCGCCCTCCGCGAGCGCGCCGAGCCCGCCCGGCGCGACCCGGTCGCCGTGCAGTACCCGGACCCCGGCCGGGGCCCGGTGCCGCCCCCGGTGGAACACCGTCACCTGCCAGCCGCGGGCCAGTGCCGCTTCCACGACACCCCGCCCGACGAATTCCGTGCCGCCCAGCACCAGAAGTCTCATGCTGCAGAGGATGCCTGCTCACCCGCTCCGGCATGCCGGATTACGCTGCCGGGGGAACCCGGCGGTACCGCCCCGCACCCAGCGCGGTCGGGATCAGACCTGGCCGGCCTTCTCCAGCGCGGAGCAGCAGGTGTCCACCAGCAGGCGGGTCACCACGTACGGGTCGACGTTGGCGTTGGGACGGCGGTCCTCGATGTAGCCCTTCCCGTCCTTCTCGACCTGCCAGGGGATGCGTACCGAGGCTCCGCGGTCGGAGACGCCGTAGCTGTACTCGTTCCACGGGGCCGTCTCGTGCAGGCCGGTCAGCCGGTCGTCGATGCCCGCGCCGTAGTTCTTGACGTGGTCCAGCGGCTTGGAGCCCTGGCCCAGCGACTCGCACGCGGTGATGATGGCGTCATAGCCTTCGCGCATCGCCTTGGTGGAGAAATTGGTGTGCGCGCCCGCGCCGTTCCAGTCGCCCTTGACCGGCTTGGGGTCGAGCGTCGCGGAGACGTCGAAGTCCTCGGCGGTGCGGTACAGCAGCCAGCGGGCGATCCACAGCTGGTCCGCCACCTCCAGCGGCGCCAGCGGGCCGACCTGGAACTCCCACTGGCCGGGCATGACCTCGGCGTTGATGCCGGAGATGCCGAGCCCCGCCCGCAGGCAGTGCTCCAGGTGCGCCTCGACGACGTCCCGGCCGTGGATCTCGTCGGCGCCGACACCGCAGTAGTAGCCTCCCTGCGGGGCCGGGAAGCCGCCGGCGGGGAAGCCGAGCGGACGGTCGCCCTCGAAGAAGGTGTACTCCTGCTCGATGCCGAAGACCGGCTCCTGCGCGGCGAACCGCTCCGCCACCTCGGCCAGCCGGGCCCGCGTGTTGGACGGGTGCGGGGTCATGTCCGTGTCGAGGACCTCGCACAGCACCAGCACGTCGCCGCCGCCGCGGATCGGGTCGGGACACGAGAAGACCGGCTTCAGCACGCAGTCCGAGGCGTGCCCCTCGGCCTGGTTGGTGCTGGACCCGTCGAAGCCCCAGACGGGAAGCCCGGAGACGTCCCCGGCGGGGCCCGTCAGAATCCTCGTCTTCGAACGGAGCTTCGCGGTCGGCTCGGTGCCGTCTATCCAGATGTACTCGGCCTTGATGGTCACGGGCTCTCATCCTTCGCGGGTGCAGCGGGTATGAGGCGCAGCTTGGCAATCCCGGATTTCCCGGCCGTTGCCCGAGGGTGAACCCCGTGTTACCCGGCGGATCTCCCGGGTCCCGTTTCCCGGGGCGCTCGGAGCGCGGTGCTGCGGCCGTCCGCGCGGACGGCCGGCCGTCACCCGCCGTCCGGTCCCGGACGCCCGCGGTGCAGACTGGTCCCATGACGAAGCTGCGTATCGGACTGATCGGAACGGGCCCCTGGGCGGAGCAGACCCAAGCCCCCGCGCTCGCCACGCATCCCGGGGCCACACTCAGCGGGGTGTGGGGGCGGCGCCCGGAGGCCGCCGCAGCGCTCGCCTCGGCCCACGGCGTCAGGGCTTACGAGGACGTGGACGCCCTCATCGAGGCCAGTGATGCCGTCGCGTTCGCCCTGCCGCCCGACGTCCAGGCACCGCTGGCGGCCCGTGCCGCCGCCGCGGGACGGCACCTCCTCCTGGACAAGCCGGTGGCGACCACGGTGGCCGGGGCCCGTGAGGTGGTGGCGGCGGCGGAGGGTACCGGCGTCGCGTCCGTCGTCTTCTGCACCCTGAGGTTCACGGCCGGCACGGCCGCTTGGATCGCCCAACAGGCCGCGTCCGGCGGCTGGATGACGGGTCGGGCGCACTGGCTCAGCTCGCTCTTCGGGCACGACTCCGCCAGCCCGTACGCCGCCTCGCCCTGGAGGCGGGAAAAGGGCGCGCTGTGGGACGTCGGCCCCCATGTGCTGTCCGTACTGCTGCCGGTCCTCGGCGATGTCACGGAGCTGACGGCCCTGCGAGGACCGGCCGACACGGCCCACCTGGCGTTCCGGCACGCGTCGGGGGCGTCGAGCACGGCCACCTTGGGCCTGAGCGCCCCTCCCGAGGCGGCGGGCACGAGTATCGAACTGTACGGGGAGCGGGGACGCGTGGCCATGCCCGAATGGAGCGATGCCGTCAACTCGTTCCGTACGGCGGTCGACGCCCTTGCCGAGTCGGCCCGCACCGGCGATCCGCATGCCTGCGACGTACGCCTCGGCCTGCGGATCACGGAGATCCTGGCGGAGGCCGAAGAGCGGCTGGGCCAGGTGCGGACCGGGGCGCACGGAGGCTGAGGGCCGGTCCGCGCGGGCGGCACGACGGCCGCCGTTCGCCGACGGCGCGGCGCTCTGCGCGGTGCCTTGCCTCCCCGCAGGCCACGTCCGCGGCGGCACGGGTGCGGCGGCACGGGTGGGGCGGCGACGGTGACGGCGGCGGGTGGGGACGACTGCCGCGCCCGTGGCCGTGCCGGGGCGGGAAGCCGTCGGGAGGGGGAGTGAGGGACGGGGCGGGATGGGGAGGGAGCCCCCGCGTTCACGTGGGGGAGGAGTCACGTCGACGCCGTACTCCCCGTCTGGCACTCGAACACCGTGAACGCCCTTTGGCCAGGGGCGATTGTCAGTGGTGGGCGATAGAATCGAACTAGTTCGTGAGGGATCAACCACCGCGCCAGGAGGTCGCCGATGGGCGTTGCCGCAATCACGACGCTGGGGATGGGAACGGGGAAGAGGACGGAGACGGGGACAGGAGGGGGCACGGCGAAGGCGGCGAGCGGGAGTGCCCGGCGAGGGGCCGGGACGGCCGGGAGGGCCAGGACGAGGGAGGGCCTGCCGGAGCGCCGGTCCGAACTGCCCGGACCGGCGAAGAGGCCACTTCCCGCGGGACTCCCGCGCGAGTGGTACGAATCCCACAACCGCCGGCTCAAGGCCATGCGTCTGGCCGTCGCGCTGCTCGACACCGGCGTGTACCACCCGGCGAACGCGAGCAACCGGAGGATACGCACCACGGCCGAGCGGATCGGGATCCGCCCGCCGTCCGACACGACGTGCCGCATGGTGCGTTCACTGATCCACTACGACGACTGACCGCCTGCGGAACAACCGGCGGATGCGCGCATCTGGCACTCGGTGGCCCGGTGGCCCGGTGGCCCGGTGGCCCGGCAGCCGAGCGGCTGAGGCGAGAGGAACCGCGCCCACGGCCGCCCGTGTGCGGCGCACCGTGCCGGGAGGCCCGGAGTGCACCGGTCCGGCGGCCCCGGCGCATCCGCCCGGGGCCGCTGCCCGGCTGCGCCCCTGCGACCCGCCCCGTGCGTCAGGGCTCAGCCCCGCTGCCGGGACTCGGGGCCCGTCGGCCCCGCCTGGCTCCGCGGGGCGGCGAGGCCAGGGCGGCGGCGAGGATGGGCCGGGGCGCCGCAGGCGGCGTCCGTGTGGCGTGTCACAGACAAGTCGGCCGTGACTGTGGGAAGTTCAACTTGGCTTGCCCTCACATGAGTTGAGCCATTCCGCCGGCCCCGTCTGCCGAGAGGATCGAATGAGCACGCTGGAAGCCATCACGCTGGACCAGGTGGTCGACACGAACCGGTATCCGCTGTCGGATCTCGACGGCGCCGAGGGGCGGGCGGTGGTGGCCGGGGCCCGGCGCGAGCTGTCGGACCTCGGCTGCACCGTGCTGCCGGACTTCATCCGACGGTCCCTCCGGGACGTACTCCGCGAGGAGGGCTCGTCGCTCGCCCCTCGTGCCTACCACGGCACGGAGACGGTGAACGTCTACAACATCCCCGTCGACTCCGACCTGCCCGAGGACCATCCCGGCCGGAGGACCTTCCAGCGCGGCAACGCGTTCGTCGCCAGGGATCGCATCCCCGGGGACTCCCTGATAGGCCGACTCTACTCGAACGACCGCTTCCGGGACTTCGTCGCCCGCTGCTTCGGGCTGCCCCGACTGTACGAGCTGGCCGACCCGCTCTCCGGACTCGTCCTCAACGTGGTCCCGCCGGGCATGGAGCATCCCTGGCACTTCGACACCAACGAGTTCACCGTCAGCATGCTCACCCGGGAGGCGGAGCACGGCGGCGACTTCGAGTACTGCCCCGGCATCCGGTCCGCGAGGGAGGAGAACTTCACCGCCGTACGGGATGTCCTCGACGGCCGCGGGGATCGGCTCGTCCGCCGCCTGCCCCTGCGCCCTGGCGACCTGCAGCTCTTCAAGGGCCGCTACGCACTGCACCGGGTGAGCCCCGTCGGGGGAGGGACGGCCCGCCACTCCGCGATCTTCGCCTACAGCGAGCGCCCCGGTGTGGTCGGGAGCGTCGCCCGTACCCGGCAGTTGTTCGGACGGGTGCTGCCCGAGCATCTGGAGGCCGAGGGCCGGGCCGTCCGAGGAGACCGGCTCCTGGACTAGTGCCGTGTCGGGCCGGGGCTGCCCGTGCACGAGCGGCTCTGGTCGGCGCTGGTCGGCTCAGAGCGGCGCTGCGGTGGGCGGCGTCCGGTGCGGTGCGGTGCATCGCAAGGCGCCGGATCTGCCTCGCCGTGGGCCTCCCGGTTGGTTCGGCGATGCAGCGGTTCGCCGGACCGGCCGCGCCGGGCTCCGCCACGGGGCGGACGTCGCCTGACGCGGCACGAGCGCTCCCGCCGCGGCGCGCGGTGTGCCACTGCCGGACCAGCGGTCCCGGTACCCGGGCATCTCCTGGCCCTCGCGGGGGGCTCACGGAAGCCGGTCCACGGAAGCCGGGGCACCGGCACCGGTCCCGCACCCCGCCGGGCCACGCCGTACCCGGCCGCTCACCCGCCCCACCCGGCAGGTGCACCCCACCGGACCCCCTTTACCCCGGGCGCCTCCCCACCAGCCGGATGCGCCACCCGGCCGTCTCCAGCGGCCACCCCCGCCGACCACGCCCACCGGGCGTCCCGGCCACGCACCTCCCGGCCGGCCGGCCACTCGGCGGCGACCGGTACCAGAGCACTCAGCGTCCCAGCCACTCATCGTCCCAGCCACTCAGCGACCCCACGGAGGAACAGCACCCCGTGCGATTCGACGCCACCGGAAAAGTGTCCCTCGACCACATCTACGCCCAGCCCGACCCCCGTACGTACTTCACCGTGCTCCGCCCCCTCGGCTACTGCGTGCCCCAGCAGGCCAAACCGTGGTTCGCCAAGCTGATCCAGGAGTACCGCGAGTCACGGCGGGTCACGGTGCCGCAGGTGCTGGACATCGGCTGTTCCTACGGCATCAACGCCGCCCTGGTGAAGTACGACGCGACCCTGGACGAGCTGTACGACCACTACGGTGATGCCCGGGCCGGGGCCGACAGCCGAGCGGCCCTGCTGGCCCGCGACCGGGAGCTGGCCCGCTTCCGCGGCCCGGCGCGGCCTGTCCGCTTCGTCGGCCTGGACGCCGCAGGCGGGGCGCTGGACTACGCACTCGAAGCGGGTTTCCTCGACGACGCCGTCCACGCCGACCTGGAGAACCACGACCCCTCACCCCGCCAGCGCGCCCAGCTCGCCGGCACGGACCTGGTGATCTCGACCGGCTGCCTCGGCTATGTCACCGAGCGGACTCTGACACGCGTGGTGCGGGCCCAGGCCGGACGCCTGCCGTGGATGGCGCACTTCGTGCTGCGGATGTTCCCCTTCGACCCCGTCGAACACGCCCTGGCCGGGCTCGGATACCGCACCACCCGCGTCGACGAGGTGTTCAGGCAGCGCAGATTCGCCTCCCCCGAGGAGCAGGCGCTGGTCCTCGACGGCATGGCCGCCGCGGGGGTGGATGCGCGGGGCTTCGAGGCGGAAGGCTGGCTGCACGCGCAGCTCTACGTCTCCCGGCCGTACGACACCGCAGGCACCGACGAACCGAAACGAGACCAGCAGTGAGCAATCGTCAGAACTCCACTTCCCAGGCACCGGAGCCCGGCACGGCACCCTCCACCTTCGCGTTCGAGGAGAGCCTGCCGCGTGTGCCGCTGCCCACTCCGGAGGCCAGCTGCGAGAGGTTCCTCTCCTGGTGCGCGCCGCTGCTGACCCCGGACGAGCTCGCGGAGACCGAGGCGGAGGCCGCCGCCTTCCTCCGTCCCGGCGGTCCCGGCCGGGTGCTGCACGCCGCACTCGAGGAGTACGAGGCCACCGAGGGCGTGCGGAGCTGGCTGGACGCGTTCTGGCCGTACCGCTACCTCGGCCGGCGGGACCGGATCGCGCTCAACGCCAACTTCTTCTTCCTGTTCCAGGACGGCGGCGAGGGGCAGGTGCCGCGGGCGGCCGGGCTGATCGCGGGGGCGCTGCACCACAAGGGCCTGCTCGACCGGGAGCAGCTCCCTCCGGTGATGCAGCGCGGTGTGCCGCAGTCGATGGCGCAGAACACGTTCCTCTACTCCACCACCCGGATTCCCGGTGTGCGGCAGGACACGGTGCGGGCACCCTGTCGGGCCCGCGGCTCCCAAGGCGCCCACGGCCCCTGCGGTGAGGACCTGCCAGGCCCGTCGGATGCCCGGCACATCGTGGTGTTCTTCCGCGGCAGGATGTTCCGGCTGGACGTGCTCGGCGCGGACGGCGTCCCGTACGGCCTGCGGGACCTGGAGGCCGGACTGCACGCGGTCATGAAGGCCGGTGCCGAACCCGCCGCGCCGGGCACCTCGGTGGGCCATCTCACCACCCTGGCGCGCGCGGAGTGGGCGGCCGCCCGCGAGGACCTGCTGCGGGTGGACCCCCGCAACGCCGAGTCCCTGGACATCGTCGAGACGGCGCTGTTCTGCGTCTGCCTCGAGGACTTCGCGCCCGCCGGAGTGCAGGAGGCGTGCGACGAACTGCTCTACGGCGACCGCGGGAACCGCTGGTTCGACAAGGCGGTGTCCTTCGTCGTCTTCGCGGACGGCCGGGCGGGTATCAACGTCGAGCACTGCGAACTCGACGGCACCACCATCCTCGGCTTCACCGACTTCCTTCTGGGTACCCCGGCCGAGGAGCACTCCCTCCGCTCGGGCGCCCGCTCCCGGGGCCTGCCCGCCCTGGAGCCGGTCGTCTTCGCGCTGGACGCGCGGCTCAGGGAGCGGGTGCGCGCCGCCGCCGAGTCGTTCGCCGCGTACGGCGACGCGACCGCGACCACCACGGTGACCTTCCCGGACTTCGGCAGCACCACGGCCAAGTCCCTCGGCATGTCCCCCGACGCCTTCGTCCAGTGCGCCTACCAGCTCGCCCACCAGCGCGCCAAGGGGCTTCTGGGCGCCACCTACGAATCGATCGCCACCCGTCAGTACCGAAACGGCCGCACCGAGGCCATGCGCGTCGTCACGCCGGAGATGCGGATGTTCGTGGCGGCGATGGAGGATCCCGCCACCCCGCCGGCGGGCCGCCTCGCGGCCTTCCGCGCCGCCGCCGAAGCCCATGTGGCCCGGGCGAAGGCCGCCCAGGCCGGACAGGTGCCCGAACAGCACCTGTGGGAGCTGGAACTCCTCCAGCGCCGCCGCGGGCCGGAACTGGGGGTCGCCGAGCAGCCCGCCCTCTACCGCACCCCCGGCTGGCTGAAGATGCGCGACGACTACCTCAGCACCAGTTCCGCGCCCTCCCGCCACATCCGGTTCTTCGGTTTCGGCTCCACCAGCAGCCGCTGCATCGGCGTGGCCTATGTACTGCTCCCCGAGCGCTTCAACCTCTATCTGAGCACTCCCATGCCGGTCGCGGACCGGATGCACGCCTTCGCCGACCGACTGCGCGAAGCGGTCGCGGAACTGCGGCACCTGCTGGAGTCCGGGGGCGGGGGGACCAGGGGGTAGACCCTCGGAAACGGTCCTCCGGGGGGGACGGCCCCGGAGGACCGGCGATCGAGCGGACAGGGGCCGGGGGGCAATACTGGTGGGCTCGCCTATTCAACTGTTGCCAGTTCCGCCTGGGGCCCAGCCTGCTGGTGACCGTAGGTGGTCGTCGGCGTAGCGACTCCAGTCTTCTCCGACCTCGGATGCGAGGCGGGTCGCGACGACGTCGTGGTAGCCGAGGGCGTCGACGACGACGGGGCGGGCATCTCCAGGACCCACTGTGGCGGATCGCTGCGGTCTGGGCGGCGGCTGTGGGGACGCCGAGGTCGTTGAGCCGACCGGAGAGGGCAGCCGTTCTTCACGGCGGCGTCGGCGAGGGCGAGCCAGGCCGGCATCGACGCCGCGGGCTCAACGAGTAACCCGATAACCCGATAGGTCGCGACATCTGGTTGCGGCACTAAACTGTGGTGGTGACCGGAGCCGAGCTGGAAGAGTTGATCGTTGCCGACGGCGCGGCGCTGCGCGCGTGGCTGCTGGACAACCACACTGCCTCTCCTGGCGTGTGGCTCGCCCTGACCAGGAAGGGCGGCACCGTTACCACGCTGACCTGGCAGCAGGCGGTCGACGAGGCACTGTGCTTCGGCTGGATCGACGGGCAGGCCCGCAAGCGCGACGAGGAGAGCTCCTGGCGGCGGTACACCCCGCGCCGGCCCCGCAGCGTCTGGTCCCGGCGCAACGTCGCCAACGTGGCCCGGTTGGAGGCGGCCGGCCTGATGCAGCCCGCCGGCCGCGCCGCGGTCGACGCCGCGAAGGCCGACGGGCGGTGGACGGCCGCTTATGCGCCCTCATCGGAAGTGGAGGTGCCGGCCGACCTGCGCGTCGCGATCGCCGCCGACCCAGCGGCGCAGGCGATGTTCGAGGTACTCACCAAGACCAACCGCTTCGCCCTCATCAGCCGGGTCAATGCCGTCAAGCGGGTCGAGACGCGAACCCGGAAGATCGCCGAGTGCGTGGCGATGCTGGTCCGGCACGAGACGATTTACCCGCAGAGAGCCAGGCCGGCGGACCCGTCGGCGTAACGCGCCGCCCAACGACGTCGACGACCACAAGAGCGTCCTGGCCTCGGCGTTTCGGCAGCTCCCGCTGCCGCTGTGGTCGAAGCTGCTGGTGCGGATCGACGGCGCGGCCTTCAGCCACGAGGTCCTCGAACATCTCCAGAGTCTGACCACCAGCCGGCGCCGGGTCCGCTGGCCGATCACCTGGTGCTCACCGGCGACATCACCGCCGGTCACCAACCGGCCCAGGTTCTCGACCTGCTGACCAGCCTCGGCGACCGCGTCATCTGGATCAGCGGCAACGCCGACCGCGAACCCCTCGAATACCGCCGGGGGCAACGCGACACGATCCCCGACCCGATCGCCCCCTGGGCAGCCGAACATCGGTCCCCATCCACGACAGCGGGCAGCCGAACACCGATGACACGATCAACGACGCCTACCAGTCTCAGCCCCGGGCCCGACGACCGGGCCCGGGTGGGTGGCAGGGCCAGACGCGTTGCGGGGTGCGGCACGTGGGCGAGTACTCCGGTCACCGGGTCCGGCGCGTCGCAGGGCGTGATACGTGGCCGGGTCCGGCGCGTCGCAGGGCGTGATACGTGGCCGGGTCCGGCGCATGGCCCGGCACCTGACGCGGCCGTCTCAGAGGGCGGCGAAGCAGGCGGCCGCACCGTCGGCGGCGCTTTCGACGAGGGCGATGCCCGCCGCCCGGGTGGGCTGGCCGTCGCTGAGCACGGCGATGAGCAGGCGGCGGCCGTCCCGCTCCACGAGTCCGACGCTGTTGACCACCCACAGGCCGGTGTCGCTCCGGGGAAGCCAGCCGTTCTTCAGCAGCGCGGACCGGGCGTCGCCGGCCGCGGACACCCCCCAGTCCTGGTCTGCAGACACCGCGCCCATCAGCTCCCGGACGTAGTCCCGCGAGGTGTCGGACAGGGCGGAGTCCGCGTCGAACAGCGCGCTGAGCAGACGCAGCTGGTCGGCGGGGGTGGTCTCGGTGAGCCCCCACAGGCCCTCCTGCCCCGGGACGGTCTCCCGCAGCCCGAGCCGGCGGTTCGCCTCGGCCAGGCCGTCGGACCCGCCTATCACCTCCCACAGCGCGGTCGTCGCGGCGTTGTCGCTGCTGCGGATCATCGCCGCGGCCCACTGCCGCTCCTGCTCCGTCAGCGGGCGCTGGGCGTCCTGGGCCTGAAGGAGCAGTGCGGCGAGGACATCGGCCTTGACGATGCTCGCGGTGACATAGGCCTCTCCCTCACCCGTGGTGGCGCTCTGCCCGGTGTCCATGTCCATCAGGGCCACCGACACGCGCCCGGGGCTCTCCGCCCGCACCGCCTCGATCGCCGCGTCGAGCTCCTCGTCCAGGGACGGCCCCGAGGAGGTGGCAGGGGGTGGGGTGGGGGTATGCACCGCGCCGGCCGGCGCGGTGTGAGTGCCGCCCACCGCCCCGTCCTCCGGCCACGCCGGGAAGGCGAGCACGGCCGCTCCGATCGGGACGAGGAGCAGCGCGGTCAGGGCCGCGACGGCGGATATCCGGGCGCCGGGACGCGTGGGGGTTCGATGCCGACTCATGGCCGCGGAAGGTATCCGGCCCGCCTGGGGATTCACTGTGAGCGGGGTCTTCGCCTTCGGCGCTGCTGCGGCCTGTGAGTACCGGGGTCCGGTCCCGTCCAGGGCGTGCAGGGTGCACGAGGGCGCCGGCTGAGGGCCCGGGGCAGGAGGCAGCAGGGTGCACAGGGCCGGGGCGTCGGAACGGGGGCGCGTTCCGGTGGCCGGTGGCGACGCGGCGGTCTGGCCGGTCGCCGGGCCGGGGTTCCGGCTGGGCGGCTTCCCGGTGGACCTCGCCGGGGTTCCCCCGTGGGGCCCCGCGGGTCGCCGGGGAATCGACAGCGGTGAGCGGCCGCGGCGTGCGAGCGATGCCGCCCGGTCCGCCCGGTCCGCCCGGTTCAGGCGGACCGCCCGGTTCAGGCGTTCCGCACGGTCCGCGCGTTTCCCTGTCCACCGCACCGACACGACCGTGGGCCGTGCCCTCTCGGCGGAGAAGGCACGGCCCACGGCCCGCGTACGGCCCGGATCACGTCTCACACGCTCTGGCCGGGTGTCTTCTAGATGTCGAAGTACAGCTCGAACTCGTGCGGGTGCGGGCGCAGTTGGATCGGGGCGATCTCGTTCGTCCGCTTGTAGTCGATCCAGGTCTCGATCAGGTCGGCCGTGAAGACGCCGCCGGCCTGGAGGTACTCGTTGTCCGCCTCGAGGGCGTCGAGGACCGCCGGGAGGGAGGTCGGGACCTGCGGGACGCCCGCGTGCTCCTCGGGGGCGAGTTCGTAGAGGTCCTTGTCGATCGGCTCGGCCGGCTCGATCTTGTTCTTGACGCCGTCGAGGCCGGCGAGCAGCAGTGCCGAGAAGGCCAGGTACGGGTTCGAGGACGGGTCCGGCGCGCGGAATTCGACGCGCTTGGCCTTCGGGTTGGAGCCCGTGATCGGGATGCGCATCGCGGCCGAGCGGTTGCGCTGCGAGTACACGAGGTTCACCGGTGCCTCGAAGCCCGGCACCAGGCGGTGGTAGGAGTTGACCGTCGGGTTGGTGAAGGCCAGCAGCGACGGGGCGTGCTTCAGGATGCCGCCGATGTAGTAGCGGGCGGTGTCGGAGAGGCCCGCGTACCCCTGCTCGTCGTAGAAGAGCGGGGAGCCGCCCTGCCACAGCGACTGGTGGACGTGCATGCCGGAGCCGTTGTCACCGAAGATCGGCTTGGGCATGAAGGTCGCGGTCTTGCCGTTGCGCCAGGCGACGTTCTTCACGATGTACTTGAAGAGCATCAGGTCGTCGGCCGCGGCGAGCAGTGTGTTGAACGTGTAGTTGATCTCGGCCTGGCCGGCGGTGCCGACCTCGTGGTGCTGGCGCTCGACCTGCAGGCCGGCCCTCTCCAGCTCCAGGGAGATCTCGGAGCGCAGGTCGGCGAAGTGGTCGACCGGCGGGGCCGGGAAGTAGCCGCCCTTGTAGCGGACCTTGTAGCCGCGGTTGTCCTCGACGGCCCCGGTGTTCCAGGCGCCGGCCTCGGAGTCGATGTGGTAGAAGCCCTCGTTCGCTGAGGTGGCGAAGCGCACCGAGTCGAAGACGTAGAACTCTGCCTCGGGGCCGAAGTACGCGGTGTCCGCGATGCCGGTGGAGGCCAGGTAGGCCTCGGCCTTCTTGGCGATGTTCCGCGGGTCGCGGCTGTACTGCTCGCCCGTGATCGGGTCGTGGATGAAGAAGTTGATGTTGAGGGTCTTGTCGCGGCGGAACGGGTCCAGCCGCGCCGTGGACAGGTCCGCCCGCAGCGCCATGTCGGACTCGTGGATCGCCTGGAAGCCGCGGATCGACGAGCCGTCGAAGGCAAGCTCATCGGACGGGTCGAACGCCGTGGCCGGGATGGTGAAGTGCTGCATCACGCCCGGAAGGTCGCAGAACCGGACGTCGACCATTTTCACGTCGTTGTCCGCGATGAACTTCTTGGCGTCGTCGGCGTTCTGGAACATCCAACTCCTCCTCCTCCCGTCCCGGGGAGGGGCGGGGTTGTCACTCGGTCGTGGCCAGTGCGGTGGCACACGCAGGACACGACACTAGGCAGCCGGGATTTCTCCAGCATGACTCATTTGTTTCGCGGAAGTTAACCGGACCGCCGGGGCTCCGCGCCGTGACACGCCTCGCAGGGCCTCCCGCCTGCCCCTCCCGGACCCGCCCCGGACCCCTCCCGGACCCGCCCAGGCGGTGGCCGCAAGGCCCGCGGGCACGCTCCGTTCCCGCCCTGACGGGCACCCGGGAGGGGGTGGCCGAAAGCGTGCACAGTACCGTGGACGGGTGGACAACAGGCAAGCGATCGGATCGTGGCTCTCCGGGCCCCGCGCTGCGGCCGAGGACATGGGCGCCGACTTCGGCTACCGGGGCGAGCGGCTCGGACTGCCGCAGCAGGGGCCGGGCTCCCTCGCCCCGCTCGGGCGGCGTTTCGGAGCGCTCTTCATCGACTGGGGTCTGTGCGTGCTCGTCGCATACGGCCTCATCACCGGACGCGACTGGTCCGCGGCGGGCAATCCCGCGCTGCTGGTCTTCCTGGTCTTGAACGTGCTGACCGTCGGTACCGTCGGCAGCACTCCCGGCAAGCGGCTCCTCGGGCTGCGGGTCGTCGGCGAGGACGGCGGGCGGCTCGGTCCCGGCCGGGTCCTCGTCCGCAGCGTGCTGCTCTGCCTGGCGATCCCGGCGCTGGTCTGGGACCGCGATGGCCGCGGTCTGCACGACCGGCTCGCCCGCGCGGTCCAGGTGCGCGCCTGAGGATCCCGCCGCGCGCGGCAGAAGCCCCGCCGCCGCCCCCCCGTGAGCGCTTCGGTGACCGCCGGGTGAGAGCCCGAGGCGGGGACCCGGGCGCGGGTATGGGGCAAGCGGGGCCGCCGTAAGGGTGGGTACGCCGGGTCCCGAGCCGTACCGCGCCCGCCCGCGAGGCTTCTCCCGTCTCCTCCTCGCTGCCGCCGGGCATGCGATCCTGCGGCAGCGAGACGCGTAAGCGTGATTCCGCACGGCGCATAGAGGAGGGTGCCCCGGCCGGGGCACCCTCCTCTATGCGTGTCGTCCTCACGTGTCGTCCTCACGTGCCGTCCGCGGGCAGGGAACGGGGTCAGCGCATCTTTCCGCCGCGCGGCATCCGCATGCCTTTCGGCAACGGGCCCTTCGGCAGTGGCATATTGCCCATCAGGTCGCCCATGGCGCGCAGGCGGTCGTTCGTCTGCGTCACCTGCGAGCCGGTCAGCACCCGGGGCAGCTTGGTCATCGTCGTGCGCAGCTTCTTCAGCGGCACCTGGCCCTCGTCGTTGCCGACGATGATGTCGTGCACCGGTGCGTCCACGGCCACCCGGGCCATCTTCCTCTTCTCGGCCGCCAGCAGGGTCTTGACCCGGTTCGGGTTGCCCTCCGCGACCAGCACGATGCCGGCGCGGCCGACGGCCCGGTGGACGACGTCCTGGCTGCGGTTCATCGCGATCGCGGGGGTCGTGGTCCAGCCCCGGCCCACGTTCTGCAGTACGGCGGCCGCCGCTCCCGGCTGTCCCTCCATCTGCCCGAAGGCGGCACGCTCGGCCCGGCGCCCGAAGACGATCGCCATCGCGAGGAAGGCCAGCAGGAAGCCCAGGATGCCCAGGTAGATCGGATGCCCGATCAGAAAGCCGATGGCGAGGAAGACACCGAAGGTGACGGCTCCCACACCGGCGACGACGAGCCCGACCCTGGGGTCGACCCGCCGGGTCATCTTGTAGGTAAGGGCGATCTGCTTCAGTCGCCCGGGGTTCGCAGAGTTCTCTGCCGTGTCCTTCCGCGCCATGTCCTGAAGTTTACGTGCCCCAGGAAGAGCGAGTCGCCACGGCCTCCAGGACGTGCTGCGCCGCCACCCGGTCCCTGGCGCGGCGCCGGTCCTCGAGGACCGCGGTCCAGGCGTTGCGGCGGGCGGTGCGCTGGCCGCCGTCCAGGAGTGCGGACTCGAGGGCGAGGAGCGCCTGGGTGAGAGTCGGGAGGGCGTTGGCGCGTACGGAGGTCGCGGCCTGCATGGCGGAGGTCTCCCTCTGGGGCGGGTGGTGGTCGGCGGGAGCGTGCGTGCTCTGCGTGGAACCAGAGTCACTGACTGGTGTTACCAGGGCGTGACTCGCTGGTCAAACGCTGATGAAACCTTTCGCCAAACCGCGGGGCGCGAGCGGTGGCCCGCCTGCCGCCCTTGACCTGCGGGGGTGCTGCGGGCTGCGGGAAGCCGCCCTCTACTCATCGGTAGCTTCTTGTGCGTGAATTCACACGTTGGGCGCGGCTCCGGCGCCCGCCCGGCAGGGCGTACCCGGCTCGGAGCTCACACGCCCGGCAGCAGACCGCCGGCAGTAGACCGCCCGGGGGTGCACCGCCCGGCAGTGGACGCACCCGGGGGGGTACACGGCGCGCGTGCCGGATCGCGCGCGTGCCGGATCGCGCGCGTGCCGGATCGCGCCCGTAGCGACGGCCGCGGACTCAGCCGGCCTGGGCGGCCGCGGTCTGCCCGCCCTGCTGCCCGGCGGCGGACCGCCGCTGGTCCATGGCCTGCTGGAACAGGCGTCCGGCCCGGTACGAGGACCGCACCAGCGGCCCCGACATCACACCGGAGAAGCCGATCTCCTCCGCCTCCTCCTTCAGCTCCACGAACTCCCCCGGCTTCACCCAGCGCTCGACGGGGTGGTGCCGCACGGAAGGCCGCAGGTACTGGGTGATGGTGATCAGTTCGCAGCCCGCGTCGTGCAGATGCCGCAGGGCCTCGCCGACCTCCTCGCGGGTCTCGCCCATGCCGAGGATCAGGTTCGACTTGGTGACCAGGCCGGCCGCGCGGGCCTCGGTGATCACCTTCAGGGAGCGCTCGTAGCGGAAGCCGGGGCGGATGCGCTTGAAGATGCGCGGCACCGTCTCCACGTTGTGCGCCAGCACTTCGGGGCGGGCGGAGAAGACCTCGGCCAGCTGGTCCGGCTCGGCGTTGAAATCCGGGATCAGCAGCTCGACCTTGGTCCGGCCGGCCTCGCGGCCCGCCGTCTGCGCGTGGATCTGGCGCACCGTCTCCGCGTACAGCCAGGCGCCGCCGTCCTCCAGGTCGTCGCGGGCGACACCGGTGATCGTGGCGTAGTTCAGGTCCATCGTGACGACCGACTCGCCGACGCGGCGCGGCTCGTCGCGGTCGAGCGCCTGCGGCCTGCCCGTGTCGATCTGGCAGAAGTCGCAGCGCCGGGTGCACTGGTCACCGCCGATGAGGAAGGTGGCCTCGCGGTCCTCCCAGCACTCGAAGATGTTCGGGCAGCCGGCCTCCTGGCACACCGTGTGCAGGCCCTCGCTCTTGACGAGCTTCTGCAGCTGGTTGTACTCGGGACCCATCTTCGCCCGGGTCTTGATCCACTCGGGCTTGCGCTCGATGGGGGTCTGGCTGTTCCGGACCTCCAGGCGCAGCATCCTGCGTCCGTCGGGTGCTACAGCGGACACGACCGGCTCCCTCACTTCGATTCCTCGGCGGACCCCAGGGTACGCCCGTTGATACTGATGCCCTCACCCCTGGTCAACCTCTGGCCAGAGGCGGGCATTCCTCAGGCTGCCGGGGCGGACCCGGCCACCGGATCCCCGGTGGGCGCGGCGGACCCGGGCCCGGCCGCGCCCGTCACCGTCCGGGGCCTCGGGTCTGCGTTCTCCAGCACCTCCCGCAGGTGCTTCTCGACGACCGGCAGGACCTCGGCGATCGTCAGGTCGCGGCCCAGCTCGCCGGCGAGCGAGGCCACGCCCGCGTCCCGGATGCCGCAGGGCACGATCCGGTCGAACCAGGTGTTGTCCGGGTTCACGTTCAGGGCGAAGCCGTGCATGGTCACACCCTTGGCCACGCGGATGCCGATGGCGGCGAGCTTGCGGTCCTCGCGCCGCTGCCCGGCGTTGGACGGGGCGTAGTCCGGGCCGCTGAGGCGGGGATCGAACTCCTCGTCGTGCAGCCTCGGGTCGAAGTCCAGCGACAGCCCTCCCGCCGACGGGCGCCGCTCGACCGCGTCGCCCAGCACCCAGACCCCGCTCCGGCCCTCCACGCGGGTGGTCTCCACGCCGAAGTCCGCACAGGTCCGGATCAGTGCCTCCTCCAGGCGCCGCACATGGGCGACCACGTCCACCGGCCGGGGCAGCTGCATGATCGGATAGCCGACGAGCTGCCCGGGGCCGTGCCAGGTGATCTTCCCGCCGCGGTCGACGTCGATGACGGGGGTGCCGTCCAGCGGCCGCTCGCCGTCCTCCGTGCGCCGTCCGGCCGTGTAGACCGGCGGGTGCTCCAGCAGCAGGCAGGTGTCGGGGATCTCGCCGGCGAACCGGGCCGCGTGCACGCGGCGCTGCTCGTCCCAGGCCGCCTGGTACTCGACGGCGTCGTCACCGAAGCCCAGACGGACAAATCGCAGCTCGCTCACCGCAGTGCCTCCTCAAGCGTTCACGGTGCACCCAACGCGCCCCGGCCACTGTACGACGCGTATCGCGCCCGTCAGCCCCGCCCCTAATCCTCACACGATCGGATGAATGCGGGACGAAGGCGGCGGTAGCGCCGGTGCGGACCGCTAAATTCGCGCCGTTCCTCCCCCCGGTGCTTCTCCCGCAGCTCCGAGCCCTGGCGAGCCCCGGGGGGACCCCAGGCTGCGAGGGCCGCACCCGGGCCCGGAAGGCAGGAGACCGCACAGCTGATGACGGACCGACCCCCGCAGCGCACCCCGAACCGCCAGCTCGCCGCCCTCATCGCCGAAGCCGGCTTCTCCAACGCGGGACTGGCCCGCAGGGTGGACCAGCTCGGCCTGGAGCACGGCCTCGACCTGCGGTACGACAAGACCTCGGTGACGCGCTGGCTGCGCGGGCAGCAGCCGCGCGGCACCACGCCCGCCCTGATCGCCGAGGTCTTCACACGGCGGCTCGGCCGGCGCCTCTCCGCCCAGGACCTGGGCCTGGACGCCTGCGCACCGGTGTACGCCGGGCTGGAGTTCGCGGCCACCCCCGAGGAGGCCGTGGACATCGTCGGCGGGCTCTGGCGCAAGGACTCCGGCAGCCACGCCGAGCTGCGGAAGATCGCGTTCACTCCGGCCGGTCTCGTCGTGCCGAGCCGCGACTGGCTGATCGGCCGCGCCGACGAGCGGGTCGGCCGTGGGGAGCCCGACCAGAACGGCGCACGGGCAGGAGTGCCGGGAGGGGGCGCCCGCGGCCCGGTGCCCCGGCAGCGCGGCACCGACCGGGGCCCGGGCCAGCGGGTCGGCCCGGGCGACATCGCGGCGCTGCGGTCGGTGGGCGACCTCTTCCGCACCCTCGACCACGCCTACGGCGGCGGGCACGCCCGCCAGGCGCTCGTCCGCTACCTGGAGCACGAGGCCGAGCCGATGCTGCGGGGGTCGTACGGGGAGAGCACCGGACGCCGGCTGTTCGGGGCCGTGGCGGACCTCACCAGGCTCGCCGGCTGGACGTCGTTCGACATCGCCGCCCACGGCCTCGCCCAGCGGTACTTCGTCCAGGCGCTGCGGCTGGCCCAGACCGCAGGCGACCGGGCCTACGGGGCGTACGTCCTGGTGACGATGGCGCGCCAGGCCGTGTACCTCGGGCACGGGCGGGAGGCCGTCCAGCTCACCCGGGTCGCCCAGCAGGGCGTCGGCCCCTCCGCCCCGCCCGCCGTCCAGGCCCTCTTGCACGCGGTCGAGGCCCGCGGCCACGGGGTGCTCGGGGAGGTCCGCTCCTGCACGGCCTCGCTGGTCCGGGCCGAGCGCACGCTGGGCGTCGCGCGGCCAGGGGACGAGGTGCCGGCCTGGGCGACGTTCTTCGACGAGGCCCAACTGGCCGACGAGTTCGGGCACTGCCACCGTGATCTGCAGCAGTACCGCGCCGCCGTGCAGCACGCCGAGCGCTCCCTCCAGCTGCGCGCTCCCGGCTTCGCGCGCAGCCGGCTCTTCTGCCGTGTCGTCCTCGCCACCTCCCGGCTCGGCCTCGGAGAGCTGGACCAGGCGTGCGCCCTGGGGGCGGAGGCGGCGCAGCAGGCGTCGGAGATGCGGTCGGCGCGGGCCATCGAGTATGTGCGGGACTTCGAGCGGCGGCTGGAGCCCTACCGTGACGCGGCCGCGGTGCGCACCTACCGGGACCGCGTCGCGGCGATCGGCTGACGGTCCGCCGGTCCGCCGGTCCGCCAGTCCGTGGGTCCGCCGGTCGGCCGGTCGGCCGGTCCATGGGTCCGTGGGTCCGCCGGTCGGCTGACGGCCTTGGACGGTCGGGCACCGGGGCCTGGACCCGGTCTGGTGGTCTGGTGGTACGGCAGCGCGGCCCGGCCGGTGGCGGGCGGCCGGCGTCGGCCGGCGTCGGCCGGGTCGTGGCGGCGGGGGCGTGGTGCCGGGCGTGGTACCGGAGGCGTGGTGGCCGGGCCGCCGTGGTCAGGCCGCTGCGGGACTGAGCAGCGCGGGCGCGAGTTCCGGCTGGATGCCGAAGTCGCGCAGGATCGCGTGGGCCGCCCGGCGCGCCGAGTGAAGCGCGCCCTGGACGGTGCTCGTGTCCCGGTGGCCGCCGCAGACGTAGAGGCCGCAGAGCAGCCGTACCGGGCGGCGCAGGTCGTGCGGTGCGGGCATCGCCGGGACGGCCTCCGGGTCGTGGTGCGCCTCCAGCAGTTCCCAGTCGGCGGTGGACGTCCCGTACAGCGCGGCCAGCTGGGCCCGGACCTGTTCGTCGAGTCCGGCGGGCGGGCTGCCCGGCACCGCGGAGGTGACGAGGACCCTGCCCCGGGGCGCACGGGACGGATCCACCTCGCTCATCACCGCCGTGTGCACCACCGGGCCGGCAGCGTCCGCGTCGAGCATCAGGGCCGGCTCGGTCAGCGGCGGCGCCGGGGCGGTGTGGTGCAGGACCGTGAGGGGGTGGAAGTCCGGCACCCGCAGACCGGGGAGCAACTCCGCCGCGGCCCTGGCCCCCGTCGCCACGAGCAGGGCCCGGCAGCCGAAGGTGCCGTGCTCCTCGGTGGTGACCGAGGAGATGGAAGCCTCGGTCACCCGCGCACCGGTGAGCAGGGTGCCCGGCGGCAGCGCGTCCGCGAGCGCTTCCGGAAGCCTGTCGGCGCCGCCCGTCGGCACGCAGAGCCGGCCGCGTGCGAAGCCGCGCAGTACGAGGTCCGCGCAGCGGCTGGAGGCGACCAGGTCGGCATCGTTCAGCAGGGCGGTCAGCAGCGGCCGGAGGAAGGTGTGCACCGTGCGCGGCGGCAGGCCGCGGCTGAACAGTGCCTCATGCACCGGCAGTTCGGGACGCGTCAGCAGGCGCCGGGTCGGTGTGGCGGCGATCCGTGCGAGTGCCGCCGCCAGCCGGGCCTGGTCGAGGGCCCCGCCGAGGGGGGTTCGGGGGGCGCTTGCCAAGGCGCGCGCTGCGGTCAGTGCGCCCCTCGCGCGCCCAGTGCTCCCACCGCCGCCCCCGCGCGTCCCGAGGACGTCTCCGGCGCGGTGGTGCCGGCCCTCGCTGTGCACGAGCACACCGGGTGAGAACCGGCTCAGCTGGAGGCCGGCCAGGGCCGGGGAACGGCGGAGCTCCGGGTAGGAGGTGTTGAGCAACTGGACCGTCCGGTCGAGCCGGAACCCGTCCAGGTCGCCGGTGGCCGTGCGGCCCCCCGCGCGCGGTTCTGCCTCGAGTACGGTGACCGTGACTCCCGCACTGGTCAGCCGATGTGCCGCCGCGAGTCCGGCGATACCGGCTCCGACGATGACGACGTCCGCGTGGCGTGCGCTGCTGAGCACGTGCCCCTCCCCGAGGTCGGCGCGGCTGTTGTGGGGTCCTCATGCCCCCAACCGGCTTGCTGAATGCCGAAGTTCGGAACGAGGGTAGAAACCCGGCCGCGGGAATCCACGTGCGCGCGGTGGGCGCCCGGGAGCACGGTGCCGCCCGGCCGTGCGACCGGCTTCGGACCGGAGCACGCGCCGGGGCGCGTGGAGCTGCCCTGTCCGTGCGCCGACACCATGCGCCGACCCCGTGCGCCGACCCCGTGCGCCGACCCCGTGCGCCGACCCCGTGCACCGGCGTTGCTCCTGCGCCGACGCTCCGCGGATCCCGCCGCCTGGTCCCCGCACCACCCGGCGGGACGCCATCGCGGGCCGAGGTCCGCCCGGATGGCCGGACGCCTCCGGTCACCGGGCCCGCCCGGGGGCGGAGCGCTTCGGCCGGCCGGTCCCGTCTGCGTGGTGTCAGTCGAGCGCCGCGCGGATCGCCTCGTCGATGGACGGATGGGAGAAGACGAAGCCGGAGTCGAGGAGCTTCCGCGGTACGACCCGCTGGCTGCTGAGCACGTCCTCCGCGAACTCGCCGAGAAACACCCGCAGCGCCGCCGGTGGCACCGTGAACAGGGTCGGACGGTTGAGCACCCGTCCCATCGCGGCCGTCACCTCGCGTTGGGTGAGCGGCTCCGGGGCCGTCAGGTTGACCGGGCCCGACAGGGTGCCCGTGTCCACGATATGGCGGAGCGCCGCGATCTCGTCCTGGAGCGAGATAAAGCTCCAGAACTGGCGTCCGCTGCCCAGCCGCCCGCCCAGGCCCGCCCGGAAGAGCGGGAAGAGCCGGCCCCAGGCACCCCCCTCGCGCGCCACCACCAGCCCGGTGCGGGCGAACGCGACCCGGGCGCCGGCCTCCTCGGCCGGCGTCGCCGCGGCCTCCCACTCCTCGCAGACCCGCGGGAGGAAACCCTCACCCGGTGGGGCGCTCTCGTCGACCACGCGGTCGCCCGTGTCGCCGTAGTACCCGATCGCCGAACCGCACACCAGCACGCGCGGCGGCTCCTCCAGCGACGCCACCGCCTCCGCGATCGCGGCCGTGCCCAGCACCCGGCTGTCCCGGATCTTCCTCTTGTACTCCGCGTTCCACCGCCGATCGCCCACCCCGGCGCCCGCGAGATGGACCACGGCCTCACAGCCGGCGAGGCCCGCCGCGTCCACGAACTGCCGCGCGGGATCCCACCGGACCTCGTCGGCGGCGCGTGGCGGCCGCCGCACGAGCCGTACCACCTCGTGTGCTCCGCCCGCATTTTCGCCCCGCAGGGACCGCACCAGCGCGGAACCGATCAGACCGCTCGCACCCGTCACAGCAATACGCATGCGTCACATCCTGCCTCCATCAGCCCCCGGCCGGGGGGGCGCCCCGCCTGAGCGGGGTGGGCAAGGGCGAGGAACCGAGGGGACGCCCGCTCACCGGGTAGCCTCCGGCGCGGGGGCCAACGGGCGCAACCCCCCGGACAGTTCCCGCAGACACCGCAGCGCCGGCCCCACGGGCGAGCCGGCGCCGGTGCCGGCGCCCGCCGCCCCGCCGCCCCGGTCAGCCTCATCGGTCCCTCGGACGTCTTCGCCGCCGTTGCGGGTGGCCCCCTCCGGCGAGTCCGGCGGCGCGTCGGTCGTGGCCCATACCTCCAGCCCGATCCGCAGTGCGTCCATGGCGACCGCCGCGGCGAGCCGCAGCTCCAGCGGGTCGGCGCCGGGCCCGGCCAGCCGTGCGAACACCGGGGCCAGCCGTTCCTCCGACTCCTGGTTCACCCGGTACCAGACCGCCCGGAGCGCCGGATCCCGCAGGGCCGCGCGCAGCAGCGCCCGGGTACGGCGCAGCCCCTCGGCCGTCCCGCCCACCGGCACCGCGAGCGCTTCGGCCAGCGTCCGCTCCAGCGCCTCGGGCAGCGGGGTGTCCGGGCCGGTGTTCGCGAGCAGCGCTCGCCAGCGCTCGGCTCCCACGGCCAGCAGCGGGCCGACGGCGTCGTGCTTGTTGCGGAAGTACCGGTAGAACGTGCGCAGGGCCACCCCCGCGCGGTCGGCGATCTCCTCGGCCGACGTGGCGTCCGGGCCGCGCTCGGTGAAGAGCTCCGCGGCGGCTCGGGCGATCTCGAGCCGGGTCGCGGCCTTGCGGCGCTCGGTCAGCGGCCGGCGCGGGGACGGCGGCGTGGTGCTCACCGGACGAGGGTACGCCCGTCGGGGGCCGGCGCCGGCGTCCGTCAGGACCGGACACGTCCCCCGCCTGTCCGGAGATCCGTCGGTCCGGAGAACCGCCTCGCGCCGGGCGGGCCACGGGCGGGGAAGTCCTAGGAACCGAAGCGCTCCCAGAGCGCCGGGAACCGCTCCGCGAGCGCACGGTCGCTCTCCAGGTCCAACGGTGCGCCGTCCGGCTCCGGGGGCTGCGCCGCGATCCCCGGATCGGGTGCGGCCGTTCCGGTGAGCTGCTCGTACGCCTCGTCCGCCGCGTACCCCAGCTCCTCACCGTCCCCGTCGACGTCCTCGTCGAAGTCGTCCAGCAGTTCGGCGAGGGAGTCCGGGTCGTGCACCGCGCCTTCGAAGACCTCCCGGCCCTGGCCGATCAGCCAGCAGCGGAAGTAGTCGAACGCGTCGTCGCTGGCCCCACCCAGCAGCACGGCGGCCGCACCCCACAGATCCCAGCGGTACGCGCGGTGGTAGCGGGCTTCGAAGTGCCGCGCGAAGTCCAGCACGGAGTCGGGGTCGAGTCGCAGCAGCCGTTCGACGAGCAGGTCGGCGTGGTCCTCGGGGTCGCCCTCGGCCGCCGCGCGCGTGCTGTCGATGATCTCCCAGAACTCCGTCTCGTCCATCACGGGACAAGCATCAGGGCTCGCGCGGGGCCACGCACGTGGAGCGGCCGGGAATCCCCCGCGGAAACGGTTCTCCCGCGGATGGATCCCGCGCGGACGGACTCCTCGGGCGGATCCCGTGGCCGGCGCGGGGACGCCCCCCGCTGCGAACCCCCCGAACCCCGCGGGCCGAGGGGACCGCAGGGGCCGCAGGAACCGCGGGGGCGTCCGGCGGTGCGCTCGGCTCAGAAGCCGTAGCGCTCGCGGGCCTCCTTGACCGCGGAGGCCGGCACCTCGCCGCGGCGGGCGAGCTGAGCCAGTGCCGCGACCACGACCGACTGCGCGTCGACGCCGAAGTGGCGGCGGGCCGCCTCACGGGTGTCCGACAGGCCGAAGCCGTCCGCGCCCAGTGACGACCAGTCCTGCTCCACCCACTGGGCGATCTGGTCCGGCACCTGCCGCATGTAGTCGCTCACCGCGAGCACCGGACCCTCGGCGCCCTCCAGGGCCCGGCGCACATACGGGACGCGGGACTCGCCGCGCAGCATCGCCTCGTCCGCCTCCAGCGCGTCGCGCCGCAGCTCGGTCCAGGAGGTCGCCGACCACACGTCCGCCGTGACGCCCCACTCGGCGGCCAGCAGACGCTGCGCCTCCAGCGCCCAGTGGATCGCCGTGCCCGAGGCGAGCAGTTGGATGCGCGGGTCGTCCGCCGCGCCCTCGCCCTCCTTGAAGCGGTACAGGCCGCGGACGATGCCCTCGTCCACGCCCTCCGGCTTCGCGGGCTGCGGCATCGGCTCGTTGTAGACCGTCAGGTAGTAGAAGACGTCCGGGTCCTCGTCCGGGCGGGCCTCGCCGAACATGCGGCGCAGACCGTCCTTGACGATGGCCGCGACCTCGTAGGCGAACGCCGGGTCGTAGCTGAGCGCCGCCGGGTTCGTCGCCGCGATCACCGGCGAGTGGCCGTCCGCGTGCTGCAGGCCCTCGCCGGTCAGGGTGGTGCGGCCGGCCGTGGCGCCGACGAGGAAGCCCCTGCCGAGCTGGTCGGCGAGCTGCCACATCTGGTCGGCGGTGCGCTGCCAGCCGAACATCGAGTAGAAGATGTAGAAGGGGATCATCGTCTCGCCGTGGGTGGCGTACGACGATGCGGCGGCGATGAAGTCCGCCATCGAGCCGGCCTCGGTGATGCCCTCGTTGAGGATCTGGCCGTTCTCCGCCTCGCGGTAGTACATCAGCTGGTCGCGGTCGACCGGCTCGTACGTCTGGCCCTTCGGCGAGTAGATGCCGAGCGAGGGGAACAGCGACTCCATACCGAAGGTGCGGGCCTCGTCGGGGACGATCGGCACCCAGCGCCTGCCGGTCTCCTTGTCGCGGATCAGGTCCTTGACCAGGCGGACGAAGGCCATGGTCGTCGCCACGGACTGATTGCCGGAGCCCTTGTCGAAGGCGGTGAACGCCTTCTCGGCGGGCGCGGGCAGCGGGGCGACCGGGTGGACGCGGCGGGCCGGGGCCGGGCCGCCGAGGGCCGCGCGGCGCTCCTTCAGATAGCGGACCTCGGGGGAGTCGGCGCCGGGGTGGCCGTAGGGCACCTGTCCGTCGGCGAAGTCGCCGTCCCGGATCGGCAGGTCGAGCAGGTCCCGCATCGCCCTGAACTCGTCCACCGTCAGCTTCTTCATCTGGTGGTTGGCGTTCTTGGACGCGAAGCCCTCGCCGAGCGTGTGGCCCTTGACGGTCTGGGCCAGGATCACCGTCGGCGCGCCCTTGAACTCCACGGCGGCCTTGTAGGCGGCGTACACCTTGCGCGGCTCATGACCGCCGCGCGACAGGTGGAAGCACTCGAGGATTTTGTCGTCGCTCAGCAGCCCCGCCATCTCGGCGAGTGCGGGGTCCTTGCCGAAGAAGTCCTCGCGGATGTAGGCGGCGTCACGGGTCTGGTACGTCTGGACCTGCGCGTCCGGGACCTCGCGCAGCCGGCGGACCAGGGCGCCTGTGGTGTCGAGCCGGAAGAGCTCGTCCCAGGCGTTGCCCCAGAGGGTCTTCACGACGTTCCAGCCGGCGCCGCGGAACTGGGCCTCCAGCTCCTGCACGATCTTGAAGTTGGCGCGGACCGGGCCGTCGAGTCGCTGCAGGTTGCAGTTGATGACGAAGGTCAGGTTGTCCAGGCCCTCGCGAGCGGCGAGCGCGAGTGCCGCGGTCGACTCGGGCTCGTCCATCTCGCCGTCGCCGAGGAACGCCCAGACGTGCGAAGCGGAGACGTCCTTGATGCGGCGGCTGGTCAGATAGCGGTTGAAGCGCGCCTGGTAGATCGCCGAGAGTGGGCCGAGACCCATGGAGACCGTCGGGAACTCCCACAGCCAGGGCAGCCGGCGCGGGTGCGGGTAGGACGGGAGGCCGCGGCCGCCGGCCTCCTGCCGGAAGTTGTCCAGGTGTGCCTCGGTGAGGCGGCCGTCGAGGAAGGCCCGGGCGTAGATGCCGGGGGAGGCGTGGCCCTGGATGTACAGCTGGTCGCCGGAGTCGCCGGCCTCGGAGGTGCCCCCGCCCTCCTTCCCCCGGAAGAAGTGGTTGAAGCCGGTCTCGTAGAGCCAGGCGGCGGAGGCGAAGGTGGCGATGTGCCCGCCGACGCCGTGCCGGGAGCCTCGGGTGACCATGGCCGCTGCGTTCCACCGGTTCCAGGCGGTGATCCGGCGCTCCATCTCCTCGTCACCTGCCGGAAGCGGCTCGGCGTCGGTCGGGATGGTGTTGACGTGGTCCGTTTCCAGGAGCTTGGGCAGATCGAGCCCGTCCACACCCTCGGCGTGCTGGAGGGTGCGGCGCATCAGGTACGCGGCGCGATGCGGGCCGGCGGCCCTGGTGACGGCGTCGAGGGAGGCCGCCCATTCGGCGGTCTCCTCGGTGTCACGGTCCGGGAGCTGGTCGAGCTCGCTCGGAAGCATGGCTACGGGGTCGGTCATGACACCGCCTTCCGGAGAGGGAGGAGGGGTGGAGAGGTGGAGGGGGCCTTGTCTGGCAGGACGGGGCCGGGCGGACCGGTGAGTCCGTGGTGAACTGTAAGCCTCCGATCGATGATCGATCAAAGCGTTCGGGAGGAAACTTCTTCACTTGGAGAAAGTCGGCACAGGGTGCCGCGAAACGGGGCACCCGGTGCCGGTGTCATCACTGGTGTGAGCTGTGGAGGGTCCTGGTGGGATCCCTGATTCAGGCGCGGGGCGCGCAGCCCAGGACGTGGGCCTTGACGAGGGCGCCGATCCGCGGATCACGGCGGCGGAACGCCTCCACCAGATCCTCGTGCTCCTCGGCGTAGGATTTCTGCTTCGTCCCCAGCCACCGGATGGACAGCGCGGTGAAGACCTCGATCCCCAGGCCCTCCCAGGTATGCAGCAGCACTCCGTTGCCCGCCGCCCTGACCAGCTCCCGGTGGAACGCCACCGTGTGCCGCACCTGAGCCGTCCCGTCCGCGGTGCGGTCCGCCTCGTACAGCGCCGCGACGTGCGGTTCCAGCGCCGAGCAGTCGGCGGCCAGCCTCTCCGCGGCCAGCTCGGCGGCGATCTGCTCCAGCCCGGCCCGGACCGGGTAGCTCTCCTCCAGGTCCGCCGCGGTGAGGTTGCGCACCCGGACGCCCTTGTTGGGTGCCGACTCGATCAGCCGGAGGGACTCCAGCTCGCGCAGGGCCTCCCGTACGGGCGTCTGGCTCACGGCCAGCTCCGTGGCGATGCGGCGCTCCACGATCCGCTCGCCGGGCTTCCAGCGGCCGCTGACGATGCCCTCCACGATGTGCTCGCGGATCTGGTCGCGCAGCGAGTGGACGACGGGCATGGTCATGGACCGCTCCTTCAATGAAGAGAAGACCCCTCGACAATACGGCGGCGGCCGTACCGGGAAGTACTCCCGGGTACGGCCGCCGCCGGTGGGGCTGGTGACAGCCGGGGCTCAGAGACCGAGTTCGACCTCGAACTCACCGGCTTCCAAGATGTCCTTGACCGCGGTCAGGTAGCGCGCGGCGTCGGCGCCGTCCACCAGGCGGTGGTCGTAGGACAGCGTCAGATACGTCATGTCGCGGACGCCGATGACCGTGCCCTCGGGCGTCTCGATGACGGCCGGACGCTTCACCGTGGCGCCGATGCCCAGGATCGCGACCTGGTTCGGCGGCACGATGATCGTGTCGAAGAGCGCACCGCGCGAGCCGGTGTTGCTGATCGTGAACGTCGCACCGGCCAGCTCGTCCGGCGTGATCTTGTTGCCGCGGACCTTGCCCGCGAGATCGGCGGTGGCCTTGGCGATGCCGGCCAGGTTGAGGTCGCCCGCCCCCTTGATGACCGGGGTCATCAGGCCCTTCTCGGAGTCGACGGCGATGCCGACGTTCTCCGAGTCGAAGTAGGTGACGGTGCCCTCGTCCTCGTTGATCCGGGCGTTGACGACCGGGTGGGCCTTCAGCGCCTGGGCCGCGGCCTTGACGAAGAACGGCATCGGGGAGAGCTTGACGCCCTCGCGGGCCGCGAACGCGTCCTTGGCCTGTGCGCGCAGCCGCATCAGCCGGGTGACGTCGACCTCGACGACCGAGGAGAGCTGTGCCTGGCCGTGGAGCGCCTTCATCATGTTGTCGCCGATGACCTTGCGCATACGGGTCATCTTGACCGTCTGGCCGCGCAGCGGGGACACCTCGAGAGCCGGGGCCTTCTTCCGGTCCGGTGCCGCTGCCGGTGCCTGAGCCGCCGGGGCGGGCGCGGCGGCGGCCTTCGCGGCCTCGGCGGCGGCGACGACGTCCTGCTTGCGGATGCGGCCGCCGACACCGGTGCCCTTGACCGTGGACAGGTCCACGCCGTTCTCGGTGGCCAGCTTGCGCACCAGCGGTGTGACATAGGCGCCGTCGTCCGCGGCCTGGGCGGCGGGGGCCGGAGCCTGGGCCGCGGCGGGCTCGGCCGGAGCCGGCGCGGGTGCCGCCGCGGGCCTGGCCGGCGCGGGTGCCGGTGCGGGCTTGGCCGGCGCGGGCGCCGGTGCCTGAGCCGCCGGGGTGGGCGCGGCGGCGGGCGCGGACTGCGCCGGAGCCTCCGGTGCCGGGGCCTGGGCGGCCGGGGCGGGTGCCGGTGCCGGTGCCGCTGGGGCGGGCGCGGCGGCGGGCTGGGCCGGTGCCTGGCCCGGCTCGGCGGGCGCGGCCGGAGCGGCGCCCGGGGCACCGATGACGGCGAGCTTCGCGCCGACCTCGGCGGTCTCGTCCTCGGCGACCACGATCTCCAGCAGCACACCCGAGGTCGGTGCGGGGATCTCGGTGTCGACCTTGTCGGTGGACACCTCCAGCAGCGGCTCGTCCTCGGCGACCTCCTCGCCGACCTCCTTCAGCCAGCGGGTGACGGTGCCCTCGGTGACCGACTCGCCCAGCGCGGGCAGGACCACGTCGGTGCCCTCCGCGCCGCTGCCGCCGGCGGGCTCGGCGGCCGGTGCGGGCTGCTGCGGCGCGGGCGCCTGGGCGGCGGGTTCGGCGGCGGGAGCCGCCTGCTGCGGTGCGGGCGCCTGGACCTGCTCGGCGGCCGGGGCGGGCGCGGCGGCGGGCGCCCCGGAGCCGTCGTCGATCACGGCCAGCTCGGCGCCGACCTCGATGGTCTCGTCCTCGGCGACCTTGATGGACGCCAGCACGCCGGAGGCCGGTGCGGGGATCTCGGTGTCGACCTTGTCGGTGGACACCTCCAGCAGCGGCTCGTCGGCCTCGACGCGTTCGCCCTCGGCCTTCAGCCAGCGGGTGACGGTGCCCTCGGTGACGCTCTCGCCGAGCGCCGGAAGGGTTACGGAAACCGGCATGGTTTCGGTTGCTCCTTACGAAAGTGCGGTAGTGGTCGTCGCGCCCGTGACCGAGATCAGTCGTGGGAGTGGAGGGGCTTGCCCGCGAGGGCCAGATGGGCCTCGCCGAGCGCCTCGGTCTGCGTCGGGTGCGCGTGGACGAGCTGCGCGACCTCGGCCGGCAGAGCCTCCCAGTTGTAGATCAGCTGGGCCTCGCCGACCTGCTCGCCCATACGGTCACCGACCATGTGGACGCCGACGACGGCACCGTCCTTGACCTGGACGAGCTTGATCTCGCCCGCGGTCTTGAGGATCTTGCTCTTGCCGTTGCCCGCCAGGTTGTACTTCAGAGCGACGACCTTGTCCGCGCCGTAGACCTCCTTGGCCTTGGCCTCGGACAGGCCCACGGAGGCGACCTCCGGGTGGCAGTAGGTCACCTTCGGCACACCGTCGTAGTCGATCGGCACGGTCTTCAGACCGGCCAGACGCTCCGCCACCAGGATGCCCTCGGCGAAGCCGACGTGAGCGAGCTGGAGGGTCGGGACCAGGTCGCCGACTGCGGAGACGGTCGGCACGTTCGTCCGCATGTACTCGTCGACCAGGACATAGCCGCGGTCCATCGCGACGCCCTGCTCCTCGTAGCCGAGGCCCTGGGAGACCGGGCCGCGGCCCACGGCGACCAGCAGCACCTCCGCCTCGAAGGTCTTGCCGTCGGCGAGGGTGACCCGCACACCGTCCTCGGTGTACTCGGCCTTCTCGAAGAAGGTGCCCAGGTTGAACGCGATGCCGCGCTTGCGGAAGGCGCGCTCGAGGAGCTTGGAGCTGTTCTCGTCCTCGGCCGGGACGAGGTGCTTCAGCGCCTCGACGATCGTGATGTCGGTGCCGAACGACTTCCAGGCCGAGGCGAACTCGACGCCGATGACGCCCCCGCCCAGGACGATCGCGGACTTCGGCACGCGGTCCAGGACCAGCGCGTGGTCGGAGGAGATGATCCGGTTGCCGTCGATGGTCAGACCGGGCAGCGACTTCGGCACGGAACCGGTGGCGAGCAGGACGTGGCGGCCCTCGACCCGGCGGCCGTCGACGTCGACGGACGTGGGGGAGGACAGCCGGCCCTCGCCCTCGATGTACGTGACCTTGCGGGAGGCGATCAGACCCTGCAGGCCCTTGTACAGCCCGGAGATCACCTCGTCCTTGTACTTGTGGACCGCCGGGACGTCGATGCCCTCGAAGGTGGCCTTGACGCCGAACTGCTCGCTGTCGCGCGCCGCGTCGGCGACCTCGCCGGCGTGCAGCAGGGCCTTGGTGGGAATGCATCCGCGGTGCAGGCAGGTGCCGCCGACCTTGTCCTTCTCGATCAGGGCGACGTCCAGGCCCAGCTGCGCTCCGCGCAGGGCCGCGGCGTAACCACCGCTGCCACCGCCGAGGATCACTAGGTCGAAAACGGTGCTGGCGTCGTTCGCCACGTCACGTCCTCCATGCATGTGCGCCGGGCGCCGGCGTCTCCCAGGGCGGGGGACGACCGGACGGCGGCTGGTGTTCGGCCGCTTGTCTTCGGCCCTGTGGTGGGGGCCCTGTCCTGCCGGGAACCCATCTTCGCACTTGTCGGCGGGAGACGGGACGCCGGGCCGGGATACGGGACGGCACCGCGACCGCCCCCGACGGTTACCCGTGCGTAGGAACCCGCGGATTCCGTCGTTGGCCAACGGAGGGCCGGCGCCCGCTATTCCCCCGCTCCCACTGTTCCCGGGTTCCCGCGCTCCCGCCGGGGCGGAGGCCCGGCCCGGCGCCGGGCTCCGGAGGGTCCCCCGGAGCCCGGCCCGCCGCGGTCAGCCCAGGTCGCCGTCGGCGGCGCGCTCGGCCAGCCTGACCAGGGTGCGGACCGCGGAGCCGGTGCCGCCCTTGGGCGTGTAGCCGAACGGCGCGCCCTCGTGGAAGGCGGGCCCCGCGATGTCCAGGTGGGCCCAGGTGATGCCCTCGCCGACGAACTCCTTCAGGAACAGGCCGGCGACCAGCCCGCCGCCCATCCGGTCGCCCATGTTCGCGAGGTCGGCGGTCGGTGAGTCCATGCCCTTGCGCAGGTCCCCGGGCAGCGGCATCGGCCAGGAGTCCTCACCCGCCTCCTCGGCGGTCTCGTGGAGCGCGGCGCGGAACGCGTCGTCGTTGGCCATGATCCCGAAGCGCCGGTGCCCCAGCGCCAGGACCATCGCGCCGGTCAGCGTCGCCACGTCCACGATCGCGTCCGGGCTCTCCTCCGACGCCTTGGCGATGGCGTCCGCCAGCACCAGGCGGCCCTCCGCGTCGGTGTTGAGCACCTCGACCGTCTTGCCGCTGTACATCCGCAGCACATCGCCGGGACGGGTGGCGGTGCCGGACGGCATGTTCTCGGCCAGGGCCAGCCAGCCGGTGAGGTTCACCCGCAGTCCGAGCCGGGCGGCGGCGACGACGGCGGCGAACACGGCGGCGGCACCGCTCATGTCGCACTTCATGGTCTCGTTGTGGCCGGCCGGCTTGAGCGAGATGCCGCCGGAGTCGTAGGTGATGCCCTTGCCGACGAGGGCGAGGGACTTCTCCGCCTCCGGATGCGTGTATGCCACCTTCACCAGGCGCGGGCCGCGGGCCGCTCCCTGGCCGACACCGAGGATGCCGCCGAAGCCGCCCTTGACGAGCGCCTTCTCGTCCCACACCTGCACCTTGAGGCCGTGCTCCTTGCCGGCGGCGGTGGCGACGGCGGCGAACGACTCGGGGTAGAGGTCGTTCGGCGGTGTGTTGACCAGGTCGCGCGCGCGGTTCATCTCCTCGGCCACCGCGACGGCCCGCCCGGCGGCCTCCTTGAAGGCCTTGTCGCGCGGCTTGGTGCCCAGCAGGGCCACCTCGGCCAGCGGCTTCTTGCCGTTGCCCGCGTCCTGGTAGGCGGTGAAGGAGTACGCGCCCAGCAGCGCCCCCTCCGCGACCGCCTGGGCGTCCCCGGCGTCCCCGACCGGCAGGGCGAACGCCGCCTTCTTCGAGCCGGCCAGCGCGCGGGCCGCGGAGCCGGCGGCGCGGCGCAGCGTCTCGGCCGGGTACGCGCCGTCCTCCTCCGGGGCGGCGCCGAGCCCGACCGCGATGACCAGGGGGGCCTTCAGGCCCGACGGCGCGGGGAGCTTGGTCACCTCGCCCTCGGCACCGGAGGCGCCGAGCGTCTCGAGGACCGCGGCGAGCTTCCCGTCGAACGCCGCGTCCACGGCCTCGGCGCCGACTGCGACGACGGGGCCCTTGGCCCCCTTGGCGCCCTTGGCGACGCCGACGACGACGGCGTCGGCGCGCAGCGTCGCCGCGCCGGCAGTGCTGAGAGTGAGAGCAGTCACGGTGGTGAAATCTCGCTTCCGTTGAGTTTCCTGGGCCGAAGAGGTGGGTCGGCCGCCCGGCGCATCGTAAGTCGGGCGGGTCGGCGCGCCGTCACGAGCCTACGCGCGCCCGCGATGTTCGCTCGGGTCGACGGGGATTCACTCGTCCGTGGTCACTCCGACCGGTTTTCCACCGCAACGCCGATTCCTGGTTCACACTCGGGCCGGAGACGCAAGGGAGCGACGGCTGCTTTGCACGATCTCCACATTTCGTCCACGGCGTCTTCGCGGAGGCGGAGCAGCAGTGGATTCAGCGGTGGATCCCGTAAGGGATCAACAGGGGTCGGCAGCTGCTCGGCAGCGGGTCGGCGGCTGATCAACAGCGGATCAACAGCGGATCAACAAGGGGTGGGGGAAACACCATGGCATCCGTGTTCGCCGGGAGATCCGGCGCAGGCACGATCCCGGGCGGATCGACGCAGTCGACGAAGGCGCCGGCCCGGCGCCGTACCCGCGGGGGAGCGGCCCGCCGGGGGGCCGGCCGACGGCGCGGGCTCGGCGCCGCGGTGGTCGCGCTCACCGCGTCGGCGCTGCTCGCGGCGGCGCTGCCCGGGGCCCCGGCCGCGGCCGCCGACCCGGTGCCGCGGATCGATCTGAAGGTCCTCGTCGTCGACGACGGCGGGTCGGCGGTCGCCGCCGTCACCTCCGAGCTGCGCGGCACCGGCGTCCCGTACCGCGTGCTGGACCTCGCGGACCCGGACCGGCCGAGGATCGACGCCGCGTTCCTGAGCGACACCGCGGCCGGCCGGCCGCGCGCCAAGTACCAGGGGGTGGTGCTGCCGAACGAGGCACCGTTCGGCACGGGCTCCGCGGGGGCCGCCGAGCAGGCCGCACTCGTCGCGTACGAGCAGCGGTTCGGCGTCCGCCAGGTCGACGCCTACACCTGGGCCCACCCGGGGGTGGGGCTCGACTACCCCAGCGAGGGCGGCTGGTCCGGCACGCTCGACGGCGCGGCCGCCGAGGTGACCGCCGCGGGCCGGTCCGGGCCGTTCGGCTACCTCGAAGGCGCCCTGACCTTCGAGGACAACGCGCCGTCCATCAGTGAGAGCTACGGCTATCTCGCCCGCCCCCGCGAGGGCTTCACCAGCTATGTCGACGCTCCCGTGCCGGGAGGTGAGGGCCGCGGCAGCCTCCTCGGGGAGTACGCCCACGACGGGCGCCGCGAGCTCGTCGTCACCTTCGCCTACAACCAGCACCAGCGGCAGTTCCGGCTGCTGGCGCGAGGTATCGTCGACTGGCTCACCCAGGGCGTCCACCTCGGCCAGAGCCGGAACTACTTCTCGGTCCACGTGGACGACGTCTTCGCGTCCGACGCCCGCTGGGACAGCGAGCGCAACTGCACCCCCGGCGACATCGACTGCGCCGGCGGTGCGGGCGGGCAGGTCCCGGACATCCGGATGACCGCCGCCGACGCGCAGTACGCCGCCCAGTGGCAGCGCACCAGCGGCCTCACCCTCGACATGGTCTACAACGCGGGCGCGGCCGAGGAGTGGAAGGCGGAGAACGGCGGCACGGACGCCCTCACCGCGCAACTGCTCGCCGACCGGGCCGAGTACCGCTGGGTCAACCACACCTGGAGCCACCCGTTCCTCGGCTGCGTCCAGGACGTCTCCGTCGTGCCCTGGCAGTGCTCCAAGGACGCGTCGGGCGCCACCCGCTGGATGAGCCGCGCCGAGATCTCCGCGCAGATCCGCGACAACCACGACTGGGCGGTGGAGGAGGGCCTCCCGGTCGACCGCAGCGAACTCGTCACCGGAGAGCACTCGGGGCTGAAGACGCTTCCGCAGCAGCCGGTGGACAACCCCAACCTGGCCCCCGCCCTCGCCGAGGGCGGCGTCAAGTGGATCGCGAGCGACAACTCCCGCGAGCCTCAGCAGCGGCCCGTGGGCGGCGCCGTCACCGTGCCCCGCCATCCGATGAACGTGTACTACAACGTGGGCACGGCGGCCGAGATGGCCGACGAGTACAACTGGATCTACACCTCGCGGGCCGACGGCGGAAGCGGTGTCTGCGAGACCGACCCGGCCTCCACCTGCCTGGACGAGCCCCTCGACGTGGCCACGGGATACGGGACGCACATCGTCCCGCAGGAGGCCGGGATCGCCTTCGGGCACATCGTCGCCAACGACCCGCGCCCGCACTACGTGCACCAGTCCAACCTGGCCGAGGAGCGGCTCCTCTACCCCGTCCTCGACCGGATCCTCGCCGACTACGAGGCGACGTTCGCCGACAACACGCCCCTCGTCACCCCGCGCCACCGCGACGCCGGCACGGAACTGGGCCGCCGCGCCGAGTGGCAGTCGGCCCTGGACGCAGACCAGGTCACGGCCTTCCGGATCGGCGCCACCGTCATCGTCCAGGCACCCGGCGGAGTCCTGGTCCCCGTCACCGCGCCCGAGGGCACCCGCAAGCAGCACCTGCTCGGCACAAGCGCCTTCGGCACCGCCTACGCGGGGCAGCGCTCGGCCTGGACCCAGCCGGAGCTGCTCCAGTCCGCCGTCACCCTGCGGCTGCCCTCCTGACCTGGCCGCCCGGCCACCCGATGCGTACCCCGGCCCCCGCGGCCGGGTACGCAGGGGCCGGGCGCCCGCGCTGTCCACGCGCGCTGTCCACCCGCCGCGCCCGCGCCACCACCCCGTGCCCCGGTACCGCGCGCCCACCCCCGTATGCCCAGGAGAACTCAAGCCGATGAGCCAGGGGCTCCATGTCACCATGCTCACCGAAGGCACCTACCCGCATGTCCACGGCGGCGTCAGCACCTGGTGCGACCAACTGGTCCGGGGCATGCCCGAGGTCCGTTTCACCGTCGTCTCCCTCACCGGCAGCGGCCGTGAACCCGTCACCTGGGAGCTGCCGCCGAACGTCCGCCGCCACACCCCCGTGCCCCTGTGGGGACCGCGGCCGGGCCGGCGGCACACTCCCCGCCGCGCTGCCGTCCGCCGCCGTTTCCTCCACACCTTCGAGCGGTTCCTGCTGTCGCTGCTCGACCCGGACGCGCACGCCGACTTCGGCCCCGCGCTCGACGGGCTGGCCGACGAGGCGCGCGCGGGCCGTCTCGCCGCCGCACTGCGGACCGAGACCGCGGTCCGCACCCTGATGCGCCTGTGGCGGCGGCCGGCACTGCCCACCGCCGCCGCCGAACCCACCGTCCACGACGCCCTGACCGCCGTCGACCTGCTGGAGCACGCGCTGCGCCCGCTGGCGGTGCGCATTCCCGAGGACAGCGTCGCGCACGCCGTCAGCAGCGGGCTGGCCACCCTGCCCGCGCTCGCCGCACAGCGGTCGGACGGGGTGCCGTTCCTCCTCACCGAGCACGGCATCTATCTGCGCGAGCGCTATCTCGGCTACCGCACCGAGGCGCAGCGCTGGCCGGTCAAGGCACTGATGCTCGGCTTCTACCGGGAGCTGAACACCCTCGGCTACGAACGCGCCGACCTGATCACCCCGTGCAACCGCTACAACCGCCGCTGGGAGGAGCGCGGCGGCGCCCTCCCGGACAAGATCCGCACGGTCTACAACGGCGTCGACCCGCTGGCCTTCCCGCACGCCGGGGCCGAACCGTCCGAGCCCACCCTCAGCTGGGCCGGCCGGATCGACCCGATCAAGGACCTGGTGACACTGATCCGGGCCTTCGCCCTGGCCCGCGCCGAGCTTCCGGCGCTGCGGCTGAGACTGTTCGGCGGCGCGCCGGCCGGGTGCGAGGAGTACGCCACCGGGCTGGAGAAGCTCGCCGCCGAACTGGGCGTCGCCGACGGGGTGTCCTGGGAGGGCCGGATCAGCGACGTGGCACGCGCCTACGCCGCCGGCCATGTGGTGATGCTCTCCAGCATCAGCGAGGGCTTCCCCTTCTCGATCATCGAGGCGATGTCCTGCGGGCGCACCACGGTGTCCACCGACGTGGGCGGGGTGCGCGAGGCCGTCGGCGACACCGGTCTGGTGGTCCCGCCGCGAGAGCCCGAGGCGCTGGCCGCCGCGGCCCTGGAACTGCTCCGCGACGACGTGCGCCGCGCCGAACTGGGCCGCCGCGCCCGGCAGCGGGTCGTCGACCTCTTCACCCTGCGGCGTTCGGTGGACGCCTTCCTGCAGATCTACCGGGAACTCGCCGGGACGCCGGGCACGGTGTACGACCCGCCCGCCGTCGAGACGGTCGCCGACTGGACGCGCGAACTGAGGGATCCCTGGTACCAGGAGCACACGGCCTGGGGGCACCACTGGTCCGAACCCGCCGGACCCGCCGGACCCACCCCGACGTGTGAGCCCTATGGGCCCTGTGAACCCGGTGAGCCCGGCGGAGCCGGCGGACCGGCGGTCCACGGGGGTGTCAGATGAGCGGCTCGCCGCGGCTGGCGGACCCGGGCACGGACGCACGGGACGACGGCCTGACGACGGCGCCGGAGGGGGGCCCGTCCCCCAGCCTGGCGGGGGCCGACCCGGTAGGTGAACTGGCCGGTCGGCTTGACGACTTCGTGGCAGCGGCCGTCCACCCCGACGAGGTGGCGGCGCTGCTGGAGTCCGACGGGCTGACGGACGAGCAGATACGCCGGCGCTACGGACACGACGACTCGTTCGCCCTGGCGGAGGACCTGTACGCCCGCGTCGAGCGGCGCTTCCCGCGCGCCGGCGACCCGCCGCCCGGCCCGGGGAGCCCGGCGCTCCTCGGCTGCCTGCTGCGGGGCCTGCTGTTCACCCTCCCCGGGCTGGGCCACGTCCTGGCGGCGCCCCTCCTCGAGGGCGGAGCCGCCGCCCACGCCCCGCTGCTGGCGGCCGCGTTGGCCGGCTGGGCCTGGAACCAGGCCCTCGCCCACCGCGCGTACACCTGGCTGGGACTCGGCGACCGCGCCGCGGCGGCCCGGGCCCTGCTGAGGGGCGCGCCGGTGGGGGTGGCCCTCGGCACGGCCGCCGCAGCGGCCGTCGCGCCCGCCGCCTCCGCCGCCTCCGATCGGGGCCCGGCGCTGCTGTTCGCCGCGGGCCAGTCGCTCTACCTGGCCGCGGCGACGGTGCTGCTGGTCCTCGGCCGGGAGCGGGTCCTGCTGCCGGTCCTGCTGCCGCTGGTGGGCGGGGCGCTGCACACGGCGCTGCACCCCATGCCCGGCTGGGCGTACCTCGTGCTCCCCCTGGCCTCCGTCACCGCGGCCGCGGTCCTCGCGGTGGGCGCGGCCGCCGGGATGCTCCGGTCGGCGGACCCCGGCGGCCGGACCCGGCACAGGCACCGGGGCGCGGCGCCGAGCGGCCTCGGCGGTTCCGTCCCGTACGGGCTGTTCGGGCTCGGCTCCGGGATCCTGGTACTCCATGTGGCCCTGGAGGCACCGCCGTTCGCGGTCGCCCTCACCCTCGGCATGGGACCGGCGGAGTGGCTGCTCCACCGGTTCCGGGCGGACAGCCTCGCCGGGCTGCGGGCCTGCACCTCCCCGCGCGCCTTCCGGATCTCGGTCGCCGCGGCGCTGCTGCGTTCCCTCGCCGGGTACCTGGGCATCCTGCCGGCGCTGATGGCCGCGGCCCTGCTGCTGTGGCCCGGCGGCGGGGCCGGCCGCCCCGACGCGGCCGCGACGGCCGGCGCGCTGCTGCTCGGTGCGGCGCTGTGGACCGGTCTGCTGCTCCAGGCGTTCGGGGCGGTGCGGAGCCCGGCCGCGGTGTGCTGCCTCGCCGCGCTCGTCCCGCTCCTCCTGCCCGGTTCGGGGCCGCTGCTCGCTCCGGCGGCCGCGTCCTCAAGTCTCGTCCTGCTGGTCTGTGCTCAGCTGGGCCGGATCACCGCACATCGCTGAGGGAGCCGCGGACATGAGCCTGTCGCCCCGGACACGGAGCCTGCTGCTGCCGCTGGTGGCCCTGGTGCTGCTGGCCGGCTGCACCTGGGCCCCCGACGACTCCGCGCCCCCGCGCACCACCCGCTGGCGGCCGGGACCGGGGACCCCGTGGCAGTGGCAGCTCGGCGGCCGTCTGGACACGACCGTGGACGTCCCGGTGTACGACATCGACGGTTTCGAGCACCCGAGGTCCACGGTCGCCGACCTCCAGCGGCGCGGCCGCAAGGTGATCTGCTACCTGTCCACCGGCGCCTGGGAGGAGTTCCGCCCCGACGCGGACGAGTTCCCCGGGGAGCTGCTGGGCAAGGGCAACGGCTGGGAGGGGGAGCGCTGGCTCGACATCCGCCGCACGGACGTCCTGGAGCCGCTGATGGCCAGGCGCTTCGACATGTGCAGGGACAAGGGCTTCGACGCCGTCGAGCCCGACAACATGGACGGCTACGCCAACGACACCGGTTTCCCCCTCACCGCGGGCGACCAGCTCCGCTACAACCGGCTGATCGCCCGAATGGCCCATGAGCGGGGGCTCGCCGTCGGGCTGAAGAACGACCTCGACCAGATCCCGGCCCTCGTCGGCGACTTCGACTTCGCGGTCAACGAGCAGTGCGCCCAGTACGCGGAGTGCCAGGCGCTGACACCGTTCGTCGAGGCCGGCAAGGCCGTCTTCCACGTCGAGTACGAGCTGCCGACAAGCCGCTTCTGCCCCCGGTCGCGGCGGCTCGGGCTGAGCTCGATGCGCAAGCGCCCCGAGCTGGACGCCTGGCGCAGGCCCTGCTGAGGCGGAGGGACCGCGGACCCCCGGCGCGCCGCACGGACGGGCAGCGGCTCCTACCCGAACCCGACGGCGAGCGCGATCAGCGCCGCCGTCGCGGCCGTCTCCGCGATCCCTCCGAACACATCGCCCGTGACCCCGCCGAAACGGCGTACGCAGTGCCGCAGCAGTAGTTCGGCGGCGAGTACCCCGGCGAGCACGGCCAGCGCGAGCCGCAGCGCCCCGTACCCGCCGAACAGCGCCCCCCAGGCGGCGAAGACGGCCGTGACCAGCAGTGCGACGGCCAGGGCCTGCCGCGCCGGCACGGTGGCTGCGACCATGGCGCCCAGCCCCTCGGGCCGTGCGGCCGGAACGCCGGGGCGGGCGGCGAGGGTGAGCGCGAGCCGGGCGGCGGCACCGGCGGCCGCAGCCGCCGTCGCCCCGTACTCCGCGCCGCGACCGTAGAGTCCGTAGAGCGCCGCGACCTGGGCCAGCAGGACGAACACCAGGGTGGTGACCCCGAACGGGCCGATGTCCGACCGCTTCATGATCCGCAGGGCGTCCTCGGCCGGTCTGCCGCTGCCGAGCCCGTCGGCGGTGTCGGCGAGGCCGTCCAGGTGCAGACCGCGGGTCAGGACCGCGGGAACGGCGGCGGAGGCGACAGCGGCGAGCAGCGGACCGGCGCCCAGCAGCAGGAGCAGTCCGCCGGCCGCCCCCGCGCAGAGACCGACGGCGAGCCCGGCGACCGGGGCCCAGCGCATCCCCGCGCGCGCGGTGTCGCGGTCCCAGCGGGTCACGCGCACGGGCAGGACGGTGAGGGTGCCGAAGGCGAAGCGTATGCCCGCGAGACCGGGTTGGTGGTGGGAGCTCACCGCGCGCAGCGTAGCCGGTACGCCGCGGCGGTACATTGCGCATGACGGACGAAACGGGAGCGGGTGGCATGGGTCACTGGTTTTACCGCAACATCCTGGAGCCCGGAAAGCTCCCGCTGCTCCTCGCGCTGGCCTCGTTCGTCCTGACCTTTGTGATCACCCGGATCGTCACCCGGATGATCCGGGCGGGCAGGGGCCCGTTCGGCGACGTCAAGGCCGGCGGACTCCACATCCACCATGTGGTGCCCGGGGTCGTCCTCACCGTGATCGGCGGCTTCGGCTCGGTCGCCAGCAGCGAGCACACCGGCCCCGGAACCATGGTGTTCGCCGTGGTCTTCGGGGTGGGCGCGGGGCTCGTCCTGGACGAGTTCGCGCTGATCCTCCACCTGGACGACGTCTACTGGACCGAGGAAGGCCGCAAGAGCGTCGAGGTCGTCGTCCTCACCGCCGCCCTGCTGCTGCTCGCCCTCGGCGGCTTCGCGCCCCTCGGCGTGAACGACCTGTCCGAGGAGGAGCGCGCCGACCGCAGGGCCCTTCTGCTGACCCTCGCGGTCAACTTCATGTTCGTCCTGATCTCCCTCTTCAAGGGCAAGCCGCGTATGGCGATCATCGGCACGCTGGTGCCGTTCGTCGCGGTCGTCGGTGCGCTGCGACTGGCCAGGCCCACCTCGCCGTGGGCCAGGCGCCTCTACCGGCACCGACCGCGGTACCGGGCCAGGGCGATGCTGCGGGCCTTCCGCCACGACAGGCGCTGGAGCGGGCCGCGCCGCAAGATCGAGGACCTGATCGGCGGAGCCCCGGACCGGCTGCCGGCGGCGGCCGGCCCCTCAGGGCAGGGCCGGGACCGCGGAACGCGCTGAGAGCGGTCCGCCGCATCGAGGGCTATCGAGCGCATCGAGCCGGGCGCCGCGAGCGCCGCGAGGTCCGCGGCGGGCCGGGCGGCATCCGCTTGGGCCGGTTCCCTTCGCCGGCCGCCGTCAGCGGATGCCGCCTTCGGCGGCCTTCTGGTCGCGGTTCCCGCCACCGGCCGGGCTCGCGTCACCGGTGCCGCTCGGGGTGTCCTGCCCGGCGCCGCTCAGGACGTCGTGCTCCGTGTCGTGTTCGCCGTCGTACCCCGCGTCGTACCCCGCGTCATACCCCGCGTCATACCCCGCAGCGTTCCCGCCGTCGGCCGGGCGCTCGGGCAGCCCGGCGGCGAGCGCGGCGGCCGCCCGGACCAGAGGGAGGGCGAGAAGGGCGCCGGTGCCCTCCCCGGCGGTGACCCCGTGGTCGAGCAGCGGTTCCAGGGCCATCCGGTCGAGCGCCTTCGCCTGGGCCGGCTCCCCGCTGAGCTGACCCGCCAGCCACCAGTCCGGTGCCCGGAACGCCGCCCGCTGGGCGACGAGGCCGCATGCCGCCGACACCACTCCGTCCAGGATCACCGGCATCCGCCGTACCGCGGCCTGCAGCAGGAACCCGGTCGTCGCGGCCAGATCAGCGCCGCCCACGGCCGTCAGCAGCGCGAGCTGGTCACCCAGCACGGGCCGGGCCCGGCGAAGCGCGTCGCGGATCGCCGCGCACTTGCGCATCCACGCCAGATCGTCGATGCCCGCGCCGCCGCGGCCGGTCACGACGGACGCGTCCGTACCGCAGAGCGCGGCCACGAGCGTGGCGGCGGCGGTCGTCCCGCCCACGCTGAGGTCGCCGAGCACGACCAGATCGGTGCCGGCGCCGGCCTCCTCGTCGGCGACCGCCATGCCGAGGCGTACGGCCTGCTCGGTCTCCTCCCGGGTGAGCGCGTCCTCGACGTCGATCCGCCCGCTCCCGCGCCGCACCCGGTGCCGGACGACGTCCCGCGGCAGCAGGCCCGGGTCGCAGTCCAGGCCGGCGTCCACGATCCGCACCGGCACGCCCGTCCGCCGGGCCAGTACCGCGACCGGGCTCGCCCCGTCCAGCACGGACCGTACGAGCCGGTGGGCCGTCCCCGCGGCCCGGCCGGACACCCCCAGCCGCGCCACCCCGTGGTCCCCGGCGAACAGCACCACCCGGGGCCGCTCGACGGCCCGTACCGGCACGGCACCCTGCGCCGCCGCGAGCCACTCACCCAGCTCGTCGAGCCGGCCCAGAGCGCCCGGCGGCACGGCCAGCCGCTGCCGGCGTTCCTCGGCGTCGCGCCGCACACCGCTGTCAGGGCGCTGGATCAGATCGGAGAAGTCGTCGAGATTCAGCGAGCTCATTCGCCGAACAGTACCGGCACGCGCCCGGTTTCCGGTGCCCGGGCCGGTCGCCCCCGGGCCGGTCGCTGCCCGGGGCGGAGAACCGCCGGGGCAGGCGATGCCGCCGTCACCGCAGCGGCATCGCCTGCCCCGCGACCATCAGCACCACATGCTCGCACTCGGTGGCGAACGCGGCGTTCAGACGGCCCAGCTCGTCGCGGAAACGGCGCCCCGAGGCGGTCGCGGGGACGATGCCCGAACCGACCTCGTTGGTCACGGCGACGACCGTGCGGCGCGTGCCGCGCAGGGCCGCGACGAGGGCGTCCGTGCGCAGGCGCAGAGCCGTGCGGCCGGCAGTCCGCCAGCGCTCGTCGTCCCAGGCGCCCACCCGGTCCATCGCGTCCGTCAGCCACAGCGCCAGGCAGTCGATGAGCAGCGGCGGCCCGCTCCCGGCCAGCAGCGGGACGAGGTCGCAGGTCTCCAGGGTCCGCCAGCTCCCCGGCCGGCGCTCGCGGTGGGCCGTGACCCGTTCCGCCCATTCGGCGTCGTCGCCCCGCGTCCCGCTCGTCGCCACGTACACGACGTCGGGGAACGCCTCCAGCCGCCGCTCGGCCTCCAGGGACTTCCCGGACCGCGCACCGCCGGTGACGAGGGTGCGCCGGGGCACATCCGGTACGTCCTGGTACTCGCCCACATACAGCGTCGTGCCGTCCGGCACGGTCCGGGCGCCCGAAGCCCCGAGCCGCCGGTCCAGCTCGGGGCCGGGCAGAGCGTCGTGGTCGATGTGGACGGCGATCACGTCGGTGGTGGCACCGACCGCGCCCCTCGCCCGCAGCTTCGCCAGGCCGTCAGGCCGCCCCAGTACATCGGCCACCACCATGTCGTAGGGGAGGGGGTCGCCGTCCGTGGCACCGGCCGGCGCCCCGCCCGGCGGCAGGTACAGCAGCCGCTCCCCGTCCAGCGAGGCCACCTCGTAGCCGGTGCCCGGCGCATCCAGGGCCACCGCCCGCACCCGGTGACCGCTGATCAGTGTCAGCTCCTGGCCGTCGGGCACCCGGCCGGCCGCGGGCAGCCCCGCCGGAAGCTCCACCGCGGGCCCGTTGTGCGGGTGCGACAGCAGCACCTGCCGGACGCCCACGAGTGAACGGCCCGCACGGGCGGCCGCGAGTGCGGCGCCGGGCGTCAGATCGAGCAGCAGCGCGCCGTCGACGAGCAGGGCGGTCGCGGCGCGCGCCCGGTCGCCGCGGGCGGTGGCGCAGACGGCGCAGGGGCAGTCGGGGCGGGGGAGCCCGGTGGGGGCTCCGGTGCCGAGCAGAGTCAGTTCCACGGTCAAGATCTTCCCGCGTCCTCGCGCCGGGCGCGCGCCCGGCTACGCTGCGGGCAGCAAGGTGATCGGCAGGAACGATCGGCAGGGACGACCGGCACCGCGGTCGCGCGGTGGGACCAGGAGGCGCACATGGCATGGACGTGGCGGTTCGAGAAGTCCGACGGGACGGAGGTCCAGCCGGCCGTCGAGCCGGAGGAGTTCAGCACTCAGGGGGATGCCGAGTCCTGGATCGGTGAGGTATGGCGCGAGCTCCGGGAGGGCGGCGCCGACCAGGTCTTCCTCTACGAGGACGGCGGCCGCGTCTACGGCCCGATGAGCCTGCACGCCGACGGCTGACCCGCCGGGACCGGACCGCGGCAGCGGCCCGCCGCCCGCGCCGGGTGAGCCGCGGGCCGCTGCCGCACCGGGGGTGGCGTCGGAGAGGCTGTGCCCGTCGCCCCGTCGCCCCGTCGCCCCGTCGCTCGGTTGTTCGCCGCCGCCCTGCTGTTGCGGTGTCGCCCGTGCCTGGCGGTCCGGTGGGGGCGCCCTGCCGCGGACGGGCCGGCGCGGGTCACTCCGGCCCGGACGGGCCGGTGCCCGCTGCTCCGGTCGCGGGGCCCACTGACACGCGGGTACGCGTCGCAGTCCTCAACGGGCCGAAGACAGGAACTGCGTCGCTGCCAGTTCCCCGTACAGCGGGTCCTCCGCCACCAGCCGGGTATGGCTGCCCACGGCACGAACCCGCCCGGCGTCCAGCACCACGATCCGGTCGGCCAGCGTCACGGTGGAGAGCCGGTGGGCGACCACCAGCACCGTCACCTCGCGGGCGATCTCGGCGACGACGTCCCGGAGCGCCAGTTCGTTGACCGCGTCGAGCTGCGATGTCGCCTCGTCGAGGAGTAGCAGCCGGGGCCGGCGCAGCAGCGCCCGGGCGATCGCCACCCGCTGGCGCTCACCGCCCGACAGTTTGGAGCCGCGGTGCCCGACCACCGTCTCCAGACCGTCCGGCAGCCGGTCCACGACACCGTCCAGCCTCGCCCGCACGAGCACCTCCCGGATCTCGTCCTCCGTCGCGCCGGGCGCTGCGAAGACCAGGTTCTCCCTCAGCGTCCCTGCCAGCACCGGTGCGTCCTGCTCCACATAGCCGATGGCGGCGCGCAGCTCTGCCAGCGGCCAGTCCCGTACGTCCCGCCCGTCGAGCAGCACCCGGCCGCCGGTCGCCTCGTAGAACCGCTCGACGAGGCCGAAGACCGTCGTCTTGCCCGCCCCCGAGGGGCCGACGAAGGCCGTCATCCCCGCGCCCGGGACCTCGAAGCTGACGCCGCGGTGGACATAGGGCAGATCGTCCCGGTACCGGAAGGAGACGTCCTCGAACCGCACGGCCGCGGGCCGGGCGGACGGGGCCTCGCCGGGTGCGTGCGGCGGTGCGGGGCGGGGCGGACGCAGTTCCTCCGTCTCCAGTCGCTCCGCCTCCACGATGCGGGCGACCGCCGCCGAACCCACCTGGTACTGGGACGCCGCCTCGACCAGCTCCGTCACCGGCTGGATCAGGTAGAACAGGTAGAGCAGGAACGCCATCAGCGTGGAGACGGATATCGCGCCGGAGGCGACCCGCGCCCCGCCTATGCCCAGTACCGCGAGGAACGACACCTGCACGGCGAGCCCCACCGACGAGCCGGCGACCGACTGCCACTTGGCTGTCCGCACGCCATACCGCCAGGCCCGCCGCGCCGCCGCCTCCACGACTGCGGTCTCACGCTCCTCGGCGCCCGACGCCTTGACCGTACGGAACGCGCCGAACACCCGCTCCAGCACGGTGGAGATCTCCCCGACCGCCTCCTGCGCCCGCCGGGTGGCCTGTGCGATCCTCGGCATCGCCAGCGCGACGGCGCTGCCGATCAGCACGATCACCCCCACGGTGACGCCGAGCAGAACGGCGTCCATGACCGCCATCATCACGAGCGTCGCGACGAAGGAGAGGGACCCGGTGAACGCCGAGACGATCGACTGTGTGGTCACCGCGCGCAGCAGAGTGGTGTCCGAGGTCACCCTGGACATGAGGTCGCCCGGCTGGGTCCGCTCCACCTCCGGCAGCCGCAGTCTCAGCAGCCGGCCGATGAGGGTACGGCGGGCGGCCAGCACGACCGACTCGGCGGTGCGCTCCAGCACATAGGCACCGACGGCGTTGATCGCCGTGCCGAGGACTACCAGCGCGGTGAGTACCAGCAGGATCGTGTTGATGGACTCGCCCGCGCCGAGCCGGTCCACCAGGGCCTTCGCGGCCAGTGGTTGGAGCAGACCGCTCGCGGCCCCGAGGAGGGCGAGGAGGGCTCCGAACGCGACGGTCCAGCGGTGGGGCCGGAAATGGCGGTAGAGCGCCCGAAAGGTCTCGCGGGCAGGCAGCCGGGGGCTGTCCGCCGTGGGCACGTCAAATGAGTTGGTGGTCACAAGGAGACGGACGCATCAGCGGCGCCGTCACCTGAGCCGGCGTCACGTCGATTCGATTCGAGGCGATTCGAGGTGATCCGCGGCGAGGTGATCCGCGGCGAGGCGATCCGCGGCGAGGCGATTCGAGCCGAGGTATCCCCCCGACGTGGGAACTGCGGCGGAGGCCCGCCGTGCGGCTGTCGCGACACGCCCTACTGGCCGCGCACCCCGCACAGGTGCAGCAGTGCCGCCACCGAGCGGTACGGATCCGTCCGGCCCGCGCGGTCCTCGGCCGCCAGCAGCCGGGCGAGTTCCTCCCCGGACGGCGGCTGCACGTCGTCCGCTGCGCCGTCCGTGAAGACCCGGACCCCGTACCAGGTGTGCAGGGGAGCGGCGATCCCGGCCAGGGTCGCCGTCACCGAAGCGAGCCGGTCCCCGCGCACCCGGAGGCCGAGGCGGTCGGTGTAAGCGTCCCTGTCGAAGGCGGTCAGTGCCGTGTCCCAGTCGCCGGCCAGCCCCGGCCGTAACGCCAGCGCGTCCGCGTTCCGCACCAGCAGGGACAGCAGACCGCCGGGCGCCAGCATCCGGGCCAGGCCCGCCAGCATGGCGTCGCGGTCCTCGACATACATCAGCGCACCGTGGCACAGCACCACGTCGAACGAACCGGGCAGGAAATGCACGCCCGTCTCACGGCCGTCGCCCTCGACCGCCCTGAAGCGCTCCCGGATGCCCTCGGGCTCGTGCGCCAGGGCTTCACGGGCGGCCTTCAGCAGGTCGGGGTCGGACTCCAGGCCGGTGACCTTGTGCCCGGCGCGGGCCAGTCGCAGGGCCTGGGCGCCCCGCCCCATGCCGACGTCGAGGACGCGCAGCCGCCGCCCGACGGGGAACCGGGCGGCCAGTTGCTCGTCGAGCTGCCGGGCCACCAGCTCCTGCCGGACCGTGTCGCGCAGTCCGCCCAGCCCCTTGGCCCAGGCGGCGGCTCCGTTCGTGTCGCCGGAACCGGAGACGTCGCCTCTGCCGCAGACGCCGGGCTGCCGGGGTTCTCCGGACGCCCCGGGTCCGCCGAGCCTCTCCGGTAGCCCGGATCCCCCGGATGGCGCCGGCCCCTTGGACGGCCCGCACTGCCCGCACTGCCCGGATCTCCCGGACTGCCCGGATCCCTCGGACTGCCTGAGGCCCTCGGACCTCTCCGGCAACCGCTCCGGAGCCCTCTCCGGAGCGGTCTCCGAGCGTTCACACCGCTCGGACGGCCTGGCTGGCCTGGACAGCCCGGATTGCGAGGAGACGCTTGCGCTCAGGGCCGCTCTCCGCGCTTCACCTGGGGCTTGGGCAGCCGCAGCCGGCGCATCTGGAGCGTGCGCATGAGGCCGTATGCCACCGCACCGCGCTTCGGCTCGTTCGGGAATCGCTCGTTCAGCTGTTTCTTGAGCCGGATCCAGAGGCCGATCGAGTCGACCACGATCATCACGATCACACCGAGCCACAGCAGCATCGCGATGTTCTGCAGCTGAGGCACGCGGACCATGGAGAGCACCAGGATCACCACGGCCATGGGCAGGAAGAACTCGGCGACACAGAAGCGCGAGTCCACGAAGTCGCGGACGAAGCGGCGCACCGGCCCCTTGTCGCGGACCGGTAGATAGCGCTCGTCGCCACCACCGGCCAGCGCTTCGCGCTGCTTGGCCAGGTCGGCCCGGCGCGCCTCGCGCTGGCGGCGCATGGCCGCCTTGCGGTCGAGGGGGGCCGACTGCGCCCGGCGGCGCTGCGTCTGGGCCTCGCTGCGCTTGGGGGTCGGGCGGCCCTTGGGGGCCTCGGGGTCGCGGGGCTGCTTGGAGAGGTCCGCCGTCACCTTGCCGGTGGGGGCCTTCTCTTCCTTGGAACGGCTACGGAACACAAAGCCCAAGGGTACGGGGTGGCGGGCGGCAGCCCCAGCCTCCTGGGGAACGATCCGGCAACGGCGTTCGTCTCCACGGGCAGAAGCAGAAGCAGAAGCAGAAGCAGAAGCAGCGTGCAGGTGACGGCGCCTCCGCGGCCCCTGACCGCGATCTACTCCCTCCGCGGGAGCGGGGCGGCCCGCGGGTCGTCCTCGGGGATGAGCGCATTGGCGCCCGAACAGTGCGGTAATGGATGCAGGGCCCGTACTGTGGGTTCTGGAGAAGCTGGAGCTGAGTTCCGTCAGAAGGGGGCGCGCGAAGCCCATGAGCGGTGTCATGAAGCGTATGGGGATGATCTTCCGCGCGAAGGCAAACAAGGCCCTCGACCGGGCCGAGGATCCGCGCGAGACCCTCGATTACTCGTACCAGAAGCAGCTGGAGCTGCTGCAGAAGGTCCGCCGTGGCGTCGCCGACGTGGCGACCTCCCGAAAGCGCCTGGAACTGCAGCTCAACCAGCTCCAGGGCCAGTCCTCCAAGCTGGAGGACCAGGGCCGCAAAGCGCTGGCGCTCGGCCGCGAGGACCTGGCCCGCGAGGCGCTGTCCCGGCGTGCCGCGCTGCAGCAGCAGGTCACCGATCTGGAGACCCAGCACGAGACCCTCCAGGGCGAGGAGGAGAAGCTCACCCTCGCCGCCCAGCGGCTGCAGGCCAAGGTGGACGCCTTCCGCACCAAGAAGGAGACGATCAAGGCCACCTACACCGCGGCCCAGGCGCAGACCCGTATCGGGGAGGCGTTCTCCGGGATCTCCGAGGAGATGGGCGATGTGGGCCTGGCGATCCAGCGCGCCGAGGACAAGACCGCCCAGCTGCAGGCCAGGGCGGGGGCCATCGACGAGCTTCTGGCGTCCGGTGCGCTGGACGACCCGACGGGGACGGCGAAGGACGACATCGCGGCGGAGCTGGACCGCATCTCCGGAGGCACGGACGTGGAGCTGGAGCTGCAGCGGATGAAGGCCGAGCTGGCCGGGGGCACCTCCCAGCAGGCCATCGGCTCCGAGGGCGGCGGCACACAGCAGCAGGCCATCGAGGGCGGCGACGCCTCGACGCAGGAACAGGCCCAGGGCAGTACCCGGCACAAGTTCGACAAACAGTAGGGACGGCGCGACATGATCGTACGGATCATGGGGGAGGGGCAGTGGACCTTGGAGGACAGCCACTTCGACGAGCTGAACAAGCTCGACGACGAGCTGCTCGCCGAGATGGAGACGGGTGACGCGGAAGGCTTCCGGCGCACCCTGCGCGCCCTGCTCGACGAGGTGCGCAGCTGCGGGGCGCCGCTGGCGGACGATGCCCTGGAGCCCTCCGAGCTGATCCTGCCCTCCCCGGACGCGACGCTCGACGAGGTCCGCGCCATGCTCAGCGACGGCGGCCTCATCCCGGGCTGAGCCCCGCACCGGCGGCGCGCCGCACTTCCGCCGTGGTCCGTGCCCGGGTGGCGCCGCGGGTGGATCGCGGCATGGGCGGTCTGGGCGCTGCTGCCGGTGGGTAGGCCCGGGCCGGGTCGGGCCGATCCGGGCCCGGCCGGTTCAGGTGGCGGTGCGCTTCGCCCCGGCTCCCGTGCCTCAGCCGTGGCGCGGGTCACGGCCCGGCAGGTCCTCGCCGCGGCCCGCGCGGGCCCGCAGGCCGCCGCCACGCACGCACAGGCTCGCAGGGGCCGTGACGCGGGCCCTGCGGACGGCATGGGCCCGCAGGCTGCGCCGCGCCCCGCTGCCCGTCCCGGCCGAACCCGTACCGTTGCCTGACGTGATCGCACCTCTGGCCGGGTTCCGCCGGCTCGCGCCGACACGCTCCTGGCCGAGCGCGCACCCGACGGCGTTCGACGCCGGCCTCGCGTCCGCGGTGCTCCTCTGCATGGTCGCCGCGTCGTTCGCCGATGCCCACGGGCCCCACGGGCCGACTTTCGGCACCCGCACACCCGAGGTCCGCAGCCTGCTGCTGATGGTGACGGCCGCCGGGGCCCTGGTGTTCCGGCGCGCGTGCCCCGTGCCCGTGGTCGCGGTCACCGGTGCCCTGTCCGTCGCCGAACTCGTCGCCGGCGACCCACCCGCGCCCGTCGCCATGTCCGTGGTGGTCGCCCTCTACACGGTGGCGTCCCGCACCGACCGTCCGACGACCTGGCGGGTGGGTCTGCCGGCCATGACCGTGCTGACCGGGGCGGCCGTGCTGTTCAGCTCCGCGCCCTGGTACAGCCAGGAGAACCTGGGCCTCTTCGCCTGGACCGGCATGGCGTCCGCCGCCGGCGACGCCGTACGCAGCAGGCGTGCCTTCGTCGACGCCATGCGGGAGCGGGCCGAGCGGGCCGAGCGAACGCGGGAGGAGGAGGCCCGCCGGCGGGTGGCCGAAGAGCGGCTGCGGATCGCCCGGGACCTCCACGATGTCGTGGCCCATCACATCGCCCTGGTCAACGTGCAGGCAGGAGTGGCGGCACACGTCATGGACAGGCGCCCCGACCAGGCCAAGGAAGCCCTTTCCCAGGTGCGGGAGGCGAGCCGTTCGGCGCTGAACGAGCTGCGGGCCACCGTCGGTCTGCTCCGGCAGTCCGGGGACCCGGCGGCGCCCACCGAGCCCGCGCCGGGGCTCGCCGTCCTCGAGCCGCTGCTGGACGGCTTCCGGCGGTCCGGTCTGCCGGTCGAGCTGACCCGTACCGAGCGGTGCACCGCGCTTCCCGCCGCCGTCGACCTCGCCGCGTACCGGATCGTGCAGGAGGCGCTCACCAATGTGCGCAAGCACGCCGGGGCCGCGGCGAAGGCCGAGGTGAGCGTCGTGCGGGTGGGTGGCACCCTGGAAGTCACCGTTCTCGACGACGGGCGCCCCTGCGGCCCCGCGCCTGAGGGCGCGGCCGGTGGACCGGGGGCCGGCATCGGCAGCGGCGGGCACGGACTGGTCGGCATGCGCGAGCGGGCCGCGGCACTCGGCGGCACCCTGACAGTGGGACCCCGCTGCGGGGGCGGCTTCCGGGTGCGGGCGATACTGCCGTTCGAAGCGGCTGCGGAGGGGGACGTGGACGGATGACCATCAGGGTGCTGCTCGCCGAGGAGGAGTGAACCCTTGCACATGTGGCTCTGAGCTGTGGTTTTCGCCAGTCCGGCCGGTCCGGTGGGCAGTCGTCCCGCTCCGCTCTCGTGCGTAAGGGTTGGTCCTACGACCGGGAGCACGGGAGCGCACCGTTCTGTGACATCGCGCCGATCACCGTCACCGCGACCGACTCGCTGCTGCCAGACCCGCGAAGCACCTTCCCGTCCACCGCCACCGTCTCCAGACCGAGCCCACGCACCCGCAGCAGCACCTCCAGACCCGCGGGACGCACCAGCGTCAAGGCCCGTCGCAGCGTGTCCGCACTCCGCGTACGCACCAGCCGGAAGGGGGCCCAGCGGACGCAGCCTCAGCCGCAGCAACTCCACCGGCCCGGCGGCCGCTGCCCACTGCGCCATCGCCCGGTACGAGCCGAACCCGGCCGCCGTCGCGCACAGCGTGACCAACAGCAACGACACCAGCGAGAAGCACCGGCCGAGGATCACGCGGGTCTCTCACTCGGCCAGCCGCCGCAGCAGCAACGTCCGCTCCGACGCGAGCGACGTCGACTCCATCACCGGCACACACATGGCAGACTGACGATTCACCGAAGCTCCGTAGGCACAGGGCGACTTGCGAGGTCACCCCGCTCAACGGAGCTTCGGTCTTCCACGTCACGGACCGCTCACCTGCGGAAACATCTCAATCCCGGACCTTGCGCCAGCCCTGGCTGCCCCCGTGCCTTGCCTTCCATGGCGGGTACGGGGGCATTCGCATGCTCAAAGCGAATAGGTTCCGCGTCTATCGCCCTTCCGCCAGGTGATCACCTCATTTAGCTGAAGCGGCAATTGTCTGACTCCTGCAAATTCCTATTGGCCAGTACGGGAATTGCAGAGATCATCTGCGGAGTGAGGGACTCCCAAATGATGCCAGGCGGGCGCCGATGCGAAGGACACTCAATTACTCGCTCCGGTGTAACAATGAGGTCCACGCGAAAATCGTGCTCGCACTCTGGTAGCTGCTGTTCGACAACCTGTAGTTCATGGACGGTTGTTACGATTAGCGTGTCTGCTGGAATTAGATTGGCTTCTTGCAGGAGTGCTACCTCGATATCTGAATAACCGGCCCCTTTCCCTAGTCGGATGCCTTGTGTGTTCACGGCTACACTTCCGCAGACGATCATATCGACGGGGGGCATTTCTGCTACTTCTACAGGGTGGGCGTACTCGATCGCCTTTCGGCGGTCAGCGACTTCCCATGCGGGGATCGAGAGAGAGTTGGGATCGATAAAGTAGAAAGGTTTTACAGAGGCAAGCTTTGGTGCTGCCATATAAAGGTGCTTGCCTTCGTCAAGTGCCCTGGCCCGTACTGGCTGTTGCGCTCTGTCCGGAACAGCCTTGATGACGCTTGATTCTTTCCAAGCCGCATGCTTGGAAAGCAGCTCAGCGGCTGCATCTGAGCCTTCGAATGAAGGAATGCGCCCACGTGAACCATTTGGCGCGACATTCTGGCGCTCCAAGAGATCCCATATGCGTTTGCGGACTGTTTGCTTGGAAACCTGAATACTTGACTCACTCATCGGCTTTCCTTGGTTATCCGGCTGCAATCAAGCTGAAGAGCCGATCATTATTTTCCTGAACGGCTGTGAGGTGTTGCCATGGCTGTAGTTCCCTACCTGCCTGGAAGATGAGGTTAAGCCCGCCGCCTCCCCGGTTGGCTTCGACTACTCCGATGGCTTTACTGAGTGCATGCACGGCCTCTTCTGCTTTATTCTGACGGAGATATGCGAGTGCCAAGTTTCCGAGGGTGATAGCTTGGGATTTTGAACCTTGGCGTACTTCCAGAACAGTTTGCTCTAATGCCGTCTGTGCGCGATCTGTTTGATTGAGGGCGAGGAAACATGAACCGGCTAGTCGGCTGAACTGCCCCGGGGACAGCATGGAAGCCCCGGCGTCACTTCTGTGGACTCGACTCAGGTAGCTTTCTGCTTGGCTGAGTGCCCGCTCGCATTCTCGACGCTGCCGCTTCATCGCGTATGCTTCCGCAGAATGTAGGACAGCAAGGCCGGCGATGGCATCGCTGGAGCCTTTGACGGTCTCGGCTGCCTTTTGAGTCAGCGCTAATCCGGCGCCGGGTTCCTTCTCTCCATAGAGCGCCACGAACGAAATACGGAGCAATGCGAGACCTTCGGAAACGGGATCACGTAGTTCACGGGCTCTGCTCGCTGCTTGTAGAAAATAGTCGCGCGCGACAACGTGTTCCGCCCTTCCTGATGCGTCCCAAATCAATTGACCCATCAATGTAGAGGTCTCAATTACGGCAGCGTGAAGGTCTCGGCGAACAGAGTAAGTGGTGGAATACTGCTGCCAATGTGCCAGGCGTCCCAAGTGCCGACCCACTTCGGCGATCAAGACTACTGATGGTTCGATTGCATAGCGTACATCGAGATCCTGAATCTCTTGACGGAGACTGGAAACAGTCAACAAGTCGAGGGCATGGGGGTTCTCGTCGGCGTGGTGTAGTCGATCTTTCGACTCGCGGTCCTGCACGGCGACAAGCCTATGACTACTGCTCGGATGCTCGTCAGCGTTGCTTGGGGAACCCCTTTCCCAAGGGCGTTCGGATACCCCCAGCATTTCACCGGGAATGCCGAAGCCATCGCAGACTCTTTCGATGACGGCACGCCCGCGAATCCCTCGGACGCCTCTGATGATGTCACTCACTCGTGAGCTGGTCATACTGCCGACCGCAGCGGCCATCGCTGCGTAGCTTGAGCCCGTACGCCTGTTGACCAATCGGAAGATCTCGCCGAAGTTGCGGGTTGCACATGCACTCCGCATTGCTTCGCTCTCTATCAAGATATCGGGAATGGTCAGCGGAAAGCCGATACGTTGAGCCTCGCGTTCTTCCATGTGCCACCTAACCGCGACAGAGGGCGACCTGACACAAGGGTAGCGCTCAGGACGGAACGGGGTTCCCCAAAATGGTTTGTGGGGTTCCCCGTTGGCACTTCTCTCGGGCGCTGGTGGCGCCGACGCTTGGAGGAGTCACACCACGTGGCGAGCACGTACCCCCGCGACCGTGGTACCGGCCCGGGGGCGTGGACCACCTGAAGGAAGCAGGCAGCCATGGCAGAGAGTACGCCCCGCATCCCCGATACGGGATCGCTGGCGGTAGACACCAAGCGCAAACGTGTGGGGGTCGTGATGGGCAAGACCGGCCCTTACGTGCAGCTCCGCCCGGAGGGCGGGGGCAAGGAGTGGGACGCGTCCCCGGCGGACCTGCGGCCCGCCACGGCCGGCGAGGCACTGTCGCCGAGGGTGCGGGCGGCGAACGAGCGGAGCACGGGGGCGAGGCTGTGAGCCGTGCGATCATCCGGCATGAGCGGTGGACGGTCGGCCCGGATACCGAGCCGGACCGGGAACCGGACGCCTACGCGGCGGAGTGCGCCGTGTGCCTGGCGCGTTCGCCCCAAAAGGCGGTTCCGGAGGACGCACGCGACTGGGTGTTCCGGCACGCCGGGGACAACCCGAGCCACCACAGCTACCGCGCAATTGCCGTTCACCCGCTGCGGGCCTGGAGGCCGGACGCATGATCCGCCGCTTACAGAACCGCGTATATGCGTGCGCCGGTCCGCTGTTCATCCTCGCCGTTGGCTTCGGCATGGGCTTCACGCTCGCCGTCGCCTGGGCCACCGCATGAACTCCCCCTTGCCGCCGGGGTAGTCACAGCCTCGCGGCATACCGGCGGGAAGCGGGCAACCAGCACCCCCCGTCCCCTCGCTTCGCCGGGGAGACCCCAGCGACCGATACGGGTCAGGGTCGCAACCGCACAACCACCCTCAAGACTCCCGCCGTCCATGCAGCGGCGGGAAACCAGGTGGCACTCCCGACCGGATCAGCCCCGGAGGGCGGGCAGACGTGCCCGCGCACCAGAGCCGACGGGCTCCAGCTCCCCGCCCCGGTCCGCCCCTTCACGTGGGTGCCGCACACCGTGCGGTGAGAGCGCCACCCGGACACCCAACGGTGCGGGGACCGCATCTCCGCAGAGCAAGGGTGCGGGCGGGGCTTTGCCGCGGCCTACTGGACATACGCTTGCGGCATGACTCTGGAGCGGTCCCAGGATGCCAACGCAAGATGTGTAAGAGTCCTCCTCGCCGACGACCAGGCTCTGCTGCGCAGCGCGTTCCGGGTGCTGGTGGACTCCGAGCCCGACATGGAGGTCGTGGGGGAGGCCGCGGACGGTGCCGAGGCCGTGGAACTCGCCGGCTCGGCCCGCCCCGATGTCGTCCTCATGGACATCCGGATGCCGGGTACGGACGGTCTCACCGCCACCCGCATGATCAGCGCCGACCCCGGACTCGCCGCGGTGCGGGTGGTCATGCTGACGACGTTCGAGGTGGACGAGTACGTCGTGCAGTCGCTGCGGGCCGGGGCTTCGGGCTTCCTCGGCAAGGGTGCGGAACCGGGGGACCTGCTGAACGCCATCCGGATCGCCGCCGCGGGCGACGCCCTGCTTTCGCCCGCGGCCACGAAGGGCCTGATCGCCGAGTTCCTGGCCCGCAGCGGAGGCCCGGGGCTCCGCGACGCCGGGCCGTACGAGGAGCGGCTGGCCGCGCTGACGGGCCGAGAGCGCGAGGTTCTCGTCCTCGTCGCCGGCGGGCATCCCAACGACGAGATCGCCGGCCTGCTGGAGGTCAGCCCGCTCACCGTCAAGACGCATGTGAACCGCGCGATGGCGAAGCTCGGCGCCCGCGACCGGGCGCAACTGGTGGTCATCGCCTATGAATCGGGTCTGGTGCGCCCGGGGGCGGACTGAGCCGGCACCCGGTGTCTCCACCTGTCGTTCCCGGCGGTGGGCGCCCGGCGCGGAGCCACCCTGGGGCGGTGGTCCGGACCTGGACGGAGACCGGACGGAGTCCCGGCCCTGACCCGAGCTCCGACGCGAGCCCCGGCCCCGGACCGGGACCCGGGGAGGACGGAACGGCTCCCCGCTTCCCGGTGGTCCTCCCGCCCGCGCACGCGGGCGGGAGGACCACCGGGGTCAGGGAAGCGCCAGCATGCGCTCCAGGGCCAGCTTGGCGAAGCTCTCCGTCTCGGAGTCGACCTGGATCCGGTTGACCAGGTTCCCCTCCGCCAGCGATTCCAGTGCCCACACCAGGTGCGGCAGGTCGATCCGGTTCATCGTCGAGCAGAAGCACACCGTCTTGTCGAGGAAGACGATCTCCTTGCCCTCCGGGGCGAAACGATTCGCCAGGCGCCGTACCAGGTTCAGCTCCGTGCCGATCGCCCACGCGGAACCGGCCGGGGCGGCCTCCAGCGTCTTGATGATGTACTCGGTGGAGCCCACGTAGTCCGCCGCGGCGACGACCTCGTGCTTGCACTCGGGGTGGACCAGGACGTTCACCCCCGGTATGCGCTCGCGGACGTCGTTGACGGAGTCCAGCGAGAAGCGGCCGTGCACAGAGCAGTGGCCGCGCCACAGGATCATCTTCGCGTCGCGCAGCTGCTCGGTGGTGAGCCCGCCGTTCGGCCGGTGCGGGTTGTAGACCACGCAGTCGCCGAGGGACATGCCCATGTCGCGGACCGCCGTGTTCCGGCCGAGGTGCTGGTCGGGCAGGAAAAGGACCTTCTCCCCCTGCTCGAACGCCCAGTCCAGCGCGCGCCTGGCGTTCGACGACGTGCAGATCGTGCCGCCGTGCTTGCCGGTGAAGGCCTTGATGTCCGCCGAGGAGTTCATGTACGAGACGGGCACCGTCCGCTCCGCGACGCCCGCCTCGGTGAGGACGTCCCAGCACTCGGCGACCTGCTCGGCCGTGGCCATGTCGGCCATGGAGCAGCCGGCGGCGAGGTCGGGGAGGACGACCTTCTGGTCGTCGCCGGTGAGGATGTCCGCCGACTCGGCCATGAAGTGCACACCGCAGAAGACGATGTACTCGGCCTCCGGCCGGGCCGCCGCGTCCCTGGCGAGCTTGAAGGAGTCGCCGGTGACATCCGCGAACTGGATGACCTCGTCGCGCTGGTAGTGGTGACCGAGCACGAACACCTTGTCGCCGAGCTTCTCCTTCGCCGCACGGGCGCGCTCCACCAGGTCCGGGTCGGACGGGGAGGGAAGGTCGCCGGGGCACTCGACGCCCCGCTCGCTCCTGGGGTCGGCCCCGCGGCCGAGCAGCAGCAGGGCGAGCGGAGTCGGCTGGACATCCTGGGAGCCCCCTGCTGCGTCCGGCGCGGTGAGGGAGGGCTGGGCGGTGGTCACGTCACGCACCCTTTCTACTCTTCGATCGGGGCGGTGGAGCCGCCTCCGATGGCTCGCCGTGGTGCACCGGAGAGCCTTTTCGTCTATTTGACGCTATCTATCATAACCGCTTCACGTCACTTTGACGATGTCCATAGCGTCGATGTGACGCAATTCCCGGTGCCGAGCCGTCCACGGGTCGATGCCCCGGAGGGAGCGCATGTGCGAGCATGAAAGGGACAGACCGATACCGGGGCCGGCCCGGAATGAATCCGGAGCCCGTCCGGTTGCCAACGTCGGCAAGCAGTGTCCGTACAACCCGGGAGAGAAGCAGATGTCCGTATCGGACGAGACCACCACCGTGAGCGACGGCATCCTCCTGTCCGACGCCGCCGCGGCCAAGGTGAAGTCCCTGCTCGAGCAGGAAGGCCGGGACGACCTGGCGCTGCGGGTCGCCGTTCAGCCCGGTGGCTGCTCCGGCCTGCGCTACCAGCTCTTCTTCGACGAGCGCTCGCTCGACGGCGATGTCGTCAAGGACTTCGACGGGGTCAGGGTCGTCACCGACCGCATGAGCGCGCCGTACCTCGGCGGGGCCTCCATCGACTTCGTCGACACGATCGAGAAGCAGGGCTTCACGATCGACAACCCGAACGCGACGGGCTCCTGCGCCTGCGGCGACTCCTTCAGCTGAACCGCACGGCGCGGCTGAACGGCCGGAGCGGACGGACCACGGGAGCGGCGGAGCCCGCCGGGGCCCGCCGAAGCGCCGGATGCCGGAGGGCGGCGCCCCGGACTCGGGGCGCCGCCCTCCGGCACCCACTCACCTGCGGGGCACCGCGTCGCCGCTCTCGGTGTCGACCACGGTGCGGTCACCCAGCGGTCGGTCCAGCGTGACCTTCTCCGCCAGCTCCTTGGCGATCAGGATGCAGACCCGCCCGGGGTCCGGCCGGGACACGATGATCCTCACCTTCACCTCGGTGCCCGTCTCCTCCGCCTCCGCCGAGTAGGTGCTGCACACCCCGCCCCAGAAGCGCAGCGTCAGGGTGCGCCCGTCCTTTGCCACGGCATACGACTCCACGGCCCGGATCGAGGTCTCCGGGAGCTCCGGGGAGTCGGGAGGAGAGGGCGCGGCGGTGGGCGAGGGCGGGGGAGGCTCCTCGGTGCCGGACTCCAGGTACTCCGGCGCCACGGCGGGATGGGCGACCGTGGACCCCGGCGTGCCGGCCTTCGGTTCCGTCGCGAACAGCCACGAGGGAACGAGGGCGGGCCGCCCCTCCACCGCGTGCACCGCCAGCCCGAACTCGGCGCCGGTGACCTTCACCACCTGGGCGGGGCCCGGCGCGTCGCGCCCCGGCTCGCACGGTGCGGCCGCTCTCCCTTCGGCCGGCTCCTCGGCTGCCTTCCCTTCGGGTGCGTTCCCTTCGGGTGCGTTCTCCCCGGCCGGCTTCTCCTCAGCCGGTTTCCCCCCGGTCAGCGGTCCGGGCGTCGCGCACCCGCCGATGCCCGCCGCCGGGCCGCCGCCCGCGCGCTCCGCGTTCAGCCGCTTCAGCGTCTCCTCGGCACCGGCCACCGGGTACTCCGGGCCCGCGGCGGGCTTCACCAACTGCCCGCTGCCGTTGCCGACGGTGCCGTCCGCGGCCACATGGACGCTGGTGGACCAGCCGTACGTCGGCAGACCGCCGACCAGCGGGTCGGCGCGCACGACCCGGTGCGCACCCAGCACCTGACGCGCGTCCAGCCTCGCGTCGCCCAGTCCCAGCGCCGCCAGTACGGGGGCGGCCGCCCTCTTCGCGGCAGCCTCGCCGACCGTCGACGCGTTCGGCGGCCGGTGCTCGACCGGGCCGGTGGCGGGGGTTCCGCACACGTCCTTGCCCTTGGCGCAGTCGTCGCCCTTCGGCGGACCGAAGGCGCTGAACGTCCAGGTACCCGGGGCCTGCCGGTTCACCTGCAGCAGCGGACCGCCCGCATCGCCGTCCGCGCCGGCCTTCCACACCTCGCCACGCAGCCGCGGTTCACCCGGCACCCCGAGTGCCTCGGCCAGCGCCTCGACCTGCGCCTTGCCGACGGTCCCGTTCAGCTCGTGGAGGCGGGCGGAGCCGGGGCCGTCCGGGAGGCTGCCCTGCGCCCGGTACAGCACGCCGTAGGGCCCGGGCTCGCCGGGGGCGATGCCCCTGACCCCGCCCAGCGCCGGCGGCGGGGACTCGGGGTCCGATCCCGGCGCGGTGCCCCCGCCCCCGCTCCCGCCGTCGGAGGCGGTCGCGGCGAACAGGGCCCCGCCACCGCCCGCGACCAGGACCGCCGCTGCCACGGACGCGACGGCCAGCGGAGACCGCCGAGGACGGCGGACCGCTCCGCCCTCGGTGCGTCCGGCGCCGTCGGCGCTGTTCTGGGGGCGCTCTGTGCTGCTCACCGCATCGCTCCTTCGGACGGACCCGTTTCATCGGGGGCATCCATGGGACGGAGCCGGGGAGCGCGCGGTTCCCGGAGTGCGCCGTGCGGGGTAACGGAGCGTTCGGGGGCGCGTTCAGTCCCCGTACCCGGGCATCGAGCCGACCAGCCGCGCGGAGGCGGCGGAGACGGCGATGCCGCGGATCAGCGCAGGGGGCACCGGGGCGGCCGCGGCCATCGGCGGCACCACCCAGTGCGGCGCCATCCGCGCGCCGTCGCCGCGCAACTCCGCCAGGCCGGCGTCGACCTGCCCGAGTCCGGCGGGACGGCGGTGGCGGCGGGTGACGGACGACGTGGGGTTCGGCATATCGGCACCGTACGCAGGGCAATGCGCAGGTAAAAGCCCTACTATCGGGTAGTTTCCGTCCTGTGGCGGGCCCGGGGCAACCCGGTAGCGTTAACCGTCAACTCCGCCTCCCCTCCAGGAGCACTCAGCCGTGCGAATCGCAGTCACCGGCTCCATTGCCACCGACCATCTGATGACCTTCCCCGGCCGTTTCGCCGACCAGTTGGTCGCGGATCAGCTCCACACGGTCTCCCTCTCCTTCCTCGTGGACAACCTCGATGTGCGCAGGGGAGGGGTCGGCGCCAACATCTGCTTCGGGATGGGCCAGCTCGGCGCCGACCCGGTCCTGGTCGGAGCGGCGGGCTCCGACTTCGACGAGTACCGCGCCTGGCTCGACCGGCACGGCGTCGACACCGCGTCCGTGCGGATCTCCGAGGTACTGCACACCGCGCGCTTCGTCTGCACGACCGACGCCGACCACAACCAGATCGGCTCCTTCTACACAGGCGCGATGAGCGAGGCGCGCCTGATCGAGCTGAAGTCGGTCGCGGACCGGGTCGGCGGCCTCGACCTGGTGCTGATCGGCGCGGACGACCCCGAGGCGATGCTGCGGCACACGGAGGAGTGCCGGTCCAGGGGCATCCCGTTCGCCGCGGACTTCTCCCAGCAGATCGCGCGGATGAACGGCGACGAGATCCGGATACTGCTGGACGGGGCGTCCTACCTCTTCTCCAACGAGTACGAGAAGGGGCTCATCGAGTCGAAGACCGGCTGGACCGACGAGGAGATCCTGGACCGCGTCGGCCACCGCGTCACCACGCTCGGCTCCCGCGGGGTGCGGATCGAGCACAGGTCCGAGCCGACGATCGAGGTCGGCTGCCCGGAGGAGGAGTCCAAGGTGGACCCGACGGGCGTCGGCGACGCTTTCCGCGCGGGCTTCCTCTCGGGCCTGACCTGGGGCATCGGTCCGGAACGCGCCGCGCAGGTCGGCTGCATGCTCGCGACGCTGGTGATCGAGACGCTCGGTACCCAGGAGTACACCCTGCGCCGAGCCCACTTCATGGACCGCTTCACCAAGGCGTACGGCCACGAAGCGGCGTCCGACGTCCGCAGCCACCTGTCCTGACCACGCGCCCGCGGGACGCCACACCCGGCCGGGTGTGGCGTCCCGCGTCCCGAGGGCGCTCGCCCCCGGGGCTCCGGGCCCTCACCGGCGGCGCCCCGGGGTGCCGCGTCCGGGCACCGCACCCCGCGCACCCTTGCGCACGTGCGCGCATCCCGGCGTGGTGCGGGCCCCCGCCCGTGCCACACGCGCGCCGTTTCCGCGTGCGTGCCGTGTCCCGGTCGGTCCGTCCTGTGCGCGCCGGGCCCTGCCGGGCGCGGTCCGCACGGGCGGGGGTCCCTTGGCATGCGTGCGCGCCGCGTCCGTGCGTGCTGCCTCCCGTGCGGGTGCCGGCCGTCGCGGGACCGGGTGCGTGCGTGCGCGCCGTGCTCCGCGTGCTCCCCTCAGCGGCGGCGGACCGTGTACGCCGTTCCCGCCGGGGCCGGGGACCGGCCGACGTACTCCTGCCCGCGCATGGCGCACCAGGCGGGGATGTCGAGCCGGGCCGCTTCGTCGTCGGAGAGAACGGTGACCGTGGCGCCGACCGGTACGTCTCCGATGACCTTGGCCAGTTCGATGACGGGGACGGGGCAGCGCGTGCCGAGGGCGTCCACCACCAGGGAGGCGGGCCCGGACCCGGATGCGGATCCGGATGCGGACCCGGGCGCGGACTCGGGCGCGGACCGGGGTACGGACTCGGGCGCGGACCCCGGGGAGGTCTCCCCGGCCACCGGTGCCCCCAGTCGGTTGCGGACGCCGGCGACGACCCCGGGCAGCACCTCGAGGAAGTGCTCGACGTCCTCCTGCGCGGTGCCCGCCGGCAGGGACACCCGCACATTGCCCTCGCTCAGGACGCCCATCGCGCGCAGTACATGGCTGGGGGTGAGCGTCGAGCTGGTGCAGGACGAGCCCGAGGACACCGAGAAGCCTGCCCGGTCCAGCTCGTGCAGCACCGTCTCCCCGTCGGCATAGAGAAAGGAGAAGGTGACGAGATGGGGCAGCCGGCGCACGGGGTCGCCGACCACCTCGACGTCGGGCACCAGCTGCGGGACCCGGGCGCGGATCCGGTCCACCAGCTTCCGCAGCCGCCGGGCCTCCGTCTCGGCGGAGTCCCGCACGGCCCGCAGCGACGCCGCTGCCGCCACGATCGCCGGGATGTTCTCGAAGCCCGGGGCGCGTCCCGACTCCCGTTCGTCGGCCGGGTCCTGAGGGGCGAAACGGACTCCCTTGCGGACCGCGAGGAGCCCCACACCGGCAGGACCGCCCCATTTGTGCGCGCTCGCGGTGAGCAGCGACCAGTCCCCGCCGACCGGGCCCCAGCCGAGGGACTGCGCGGCGTCGACGAGCAGCGGCACCCCGGCCGTCCGGCAGCGCTCGGCCACCTCGGCCACCGGTTGCTCGGTGCCCACCTCGTGGTTCGCCGACTGCAGGCAGGCCAGCGCGGTGTCCTCGCGCAGGGCCTCGCCGAACACGCCCGGTGAGACCGCGCCCCAGCGGTCGACGGGCACCTCGGTGACGGGCCGGCCCTCCACCGCGTGCAGCACGGCGGAGTGTTCGACCGCCGACACGGCCAGGTGGCTGCCCGTGCGGCGGCGGCCGGCGAGCGCGCCCGCGATACCCGAATGGAGGGCACGTGTCCCCGAAGGGGTGAAGACGAGTTCATCCGGGCGGCAGCCCACGGCGTCCGCCGCGGCCTCCCGGGCCGCGTCCAGCAGCAGCCGTGCCCGGCGGCCCTCGCGGTACAGCCGGGCGGGGTCCGCCCAGCCCTCGTCGAGGGAGGCCTGGAGCGCCTGCCGGGCGACGGGGTGCAGCGGGGCCGAGGACGCGGCGTCGAAGTAGGGCACGTCACCACGCTAACGCGCAGGCGCGAAGGAGGCGTCAGAAGCCCTCGGCGGGGGCCCAGTAGGGGCTCGGCCGTGCTCCGGCCGGCGCTCGGCCGGGAGCCGGCGGAAGCCTCGGCCCCTCGCTCGGCCGACCGGGGAAGAACGGTCGTCGGCCGGTGCCGCGGGTGTGCTCCGGCCGTGCTCCGGCCGCGCGCGGCCGGAGCGCCCCCCGAGGGCTGGTCGAAGCCCGGCGGAGGGCCTCCGGCCAGGCGCCGCACGGCCTCCGGAACGGTCCGGTCCACCCCTTCGGGTCGTCGGACGGCGCGTTGGGCACCCTCCATGCGTGACCCCAAATGGCGTCCAGTAGGGTTTGGTCCGCATAAACATCCAAACCCCTGCCCGCGTCAGGGAGCGGCGACCGACCAGCGTGACGGCCGGGGCCGGCCGCGCGGGCGAGACTCTCGGGAAGGCGCTACGTGAGTCCCAACGGCTCCGACCTCCCCCACCGCCCGAACGGCGGGGGCGGTACCCCCATGTCGCGGCGCCCGATGCGGCGGAAGCTGCCACAGGTGCTGACGGCGGGCTTGATCGTGGCAACCGCCACCGGTTGCTCCCCCACCTGGGAGGACTTCCCCCGCCTCGGTATGCCCACCCCCGTCACCGAGGAGGCTCCCCGGATCCTCTCCCTCTGGCAGGGCTCGTGGGCGGCCGCGCTCGCCGTGGGCGTGCTGGTGTGGGGTCTGATCCTGTGGAGCGTCATCTTCCACCGGCGCAGCCGGACCAAGGTCGAGGTTCCCCCGCAGACCCGGTACAACATGCCCATCGAGGCGCTGTACACCGTGGTTCCGCTCATCATCGTCTCGGTGCTGTTCTACTTCACCGCGCGTGATGAGTCGAAGCTGCTGGCTCTCTCCGACAAGCCGGCCCACACCATCAACGTGGTCGGCTACCAGTGGAGCTGGGGCTTCAACTACCTGGAGGACGTGGACGGGAACCCGGCCACCGGTGACGCCGCGGCACAGAAGGAACTGGACGCGATTCCGGACCGGTACACCGCCGACTTCCCCGAGGGTGCCGAGGGCGTCTACGACGCCGGCATCCCGGGCACCCGGAACCCGCAGACCGGCAACCCCGGCCCGACGCTGTGGCTGCCGAAGGGCGAGAAGGTCCGCTTCATCCTCACGTCCCGGGACGTCATCCATTCCTTCTGGGTGGTCCCCTTCCTGTTCAAGCAGGACGTCATCCCGGGTCACACCAACGTCTTCGAAGTGACTCCGAACCAGGAGGGCACCTTCCTCGGCAAGTGCGCCGAGCTCTGCGGTGTCGACCACTCCCGGATGCTCTTCAACGTCAAGGTCGTCTCCCCGGAGCGCTACCAGCAGCATCTGAAGGAGCTGGCCGAGAAGGGGCAGACCGGCTTCATCCCGTCGGGCATCGCGCAGTCTGACCCGGCCCGGAATGCGGAGAAGAACCAACTGTGAGCATCCTCAACGAACCCCAGGGTGCCGCGACGGCAGGCGCCTCGCGTACGGACGCGTACGACGACGAGGTCCCCGTCCGGCGCCGGCGGCCCGGCAACGTGGTCGTGAAGTGGCTCACCACCACCGACCACAAGACGATCGGCACGCTCTACCTGGCGACCTCGTTCTTCTTCTTCTGCATCGGCGGCGTCATGGCGCTCTTCATGCGCGCCGAGCTGGCCCGTCCGGGCACGCAGATCATGTCGAACGAGCAGTTCAACCAGGCGTTCACGATGCACGGCACCGTGATGCTGCTGATGTTCGCGACACCGCTGTTCGCCGGTTTCGCCAACTGGATCATGCCGCTGCAGATCGGCGCTCCCGATGTGGCGTTCCCGCGGCTGAACATGTTCGCCTACTGGCTGTACCTCTTCGGCTCGCTCATCGCGTTGGGCGGCTTCCTCACCCCCAACGGTGCGGCCGACTTCGGCTGGTTCGCCTACTCCCCGCTCTCCGACGCGGTCCGGTCGCCGGGCGTCGGGGCCGATCTGTGGATCATGGGTCTGACCTTCTCCGGCTTCGGCACGATCCTCGGCTCGGTCAACTTCATCACCACCATCATCTGCATGCGCGCCCCCGGCATGACGATGTTCCGCATGCCGATCTTCACCTGGAACGTCCTGCTGACCGGTGTGCTGGTCCTGCTGGCCTTCCCGGTGCTGGCCGCGGCCCTGTTCGCGCTGGAAGCCGACCGCAAGTTCGGCGCCCACATCTTCGACGCCTCCAACGGCGGCGCCCTGCTGTGGCAGCACCTCTTCTGGTTCTTCGGGCATCCAGAGGTCTACATCATCGCGCTGCCGTTCTTCGGCATCGTCTCGGAGATCATCCCGGTCTTCAGCCGCAAGCCGATGTTCGGCTACATCGGCCTGGTGGCGGCGACGATCGCGATCGCCGGCCTGTCCGTGACGGTGTGGGCCCACCACATGTACGTCACCGGCGGGGTGCTACTCCCGTTCTTCTCCTTCATGACCTTCCTCATCGCGGTGCCGACGGGTGTGAAGTTCTTCAACTGGATCGGCACCATGTGGAAGGGCTCGCTGTCCTTCGAGACCCCGATGCTCTGGACGATCGGCTTCCTGATCACCTTCACCTTCGGTGGTCTGACCGGTGTCATCCTGGCCTCGCCCCCGATGGACTTCCACGTCTCCGACTCCTACTTCGTCGTCGCGCACTTCCACTACGTCGTCTTCGGCACCGTGGTCTTCGCCATGTTCGCCGGATTCCACTTCTGGTGGCCGAAGTTCACCGGCAAGATGCTCGACGAGCGCCTCGGCAAGATGACCTTCTGGACGCTGTTCATCGGCTTCCACGGCACCTTCCTGGTCCAGCACTGGCTGGGTGCCGAGGGCATGCCCCGCCGCTACGCCGACTACCTGGCCGCCGACGGCTTCACCGCGCTGAACACCGTCTCGACCATCAGCTCGTTCCTGCTCGGCCTGTCGATCCTCCCGTTCTGCTACAACGTGTGGAAGACCGCCAAGTACGGCGAGAAGGTCGAGGTCGACGACCCGTGGGGCTACGGCCGCTCGCTGGAGTGGGCGACGTCTTGCCCGCCGCCGCGGCACAACTTCCTCACCCTGCCGCGGATCCGCTCCGAATCCCCGGCCTTCGATCTGCACCACCCGGAGATCGCGGCTCTCGACCAGCTCGACCACGCCGGTCACGGTGCCATCACCGCTGACAAGGAGGCCGGCAAGTGAAGATCCAAGGCAGGATGTTCATCTGGCTGAGCGTCTTCATCCTCGCCGTCGCCATCCTCTACGGCGTGTGGTCGAAGGAGCCGGCCGGTACGACGGCGCTGTTCCTGGCGTTCGGCCTGAGCATCATGATCGGCTACTACCTGGCCTTCACGGCCCGGCGGGTCGACGCGATGGCGCAGGACGACAAGGAGGCCGACGTCGCGGACGAGGCCGGCGAGGTCGGCTTCTTCTCACCGCACAGCTGGCAGCCGCTGCTGCTCGCGGCCGGCGGGGCACTGGCCTTCCTGGCCGTCGCGATGGGCTGGTGGATCATGTACTTCTCGGCTCCGCTGATCCTGGTCGGCATCTTCGGCTGGGTCTTCGAGTACTACCGCGGGGAGAACCAGAACCAGTAGCGGCGGCGCATACCACCGCGCATACCACCGCGCAGGGGCCCGGACACTTACCCGAAAGGGTGGTGCCCGGGCCCCTCGTTTGCAGTCTCCCGGCGCGCCGCCGCGGGGGTTCCTCCATAGCGTGTGCTCATGAACGACACGCCGCGCAAGCGCACCGCAGCGAGCTGCACCGTGCTCGCCCTGGCCCTCGGGGCGGGGACGACCGGGTGCAGCGGCCAGGACAGCCACCCGTTGTCGGCCCGGCCGTACGACGCGGCGCGTCAGGTCGCCTTCAACGCCCCGCCCTCCGGCACCAAGGCGGATCCGGACAAGCCCCTGGTGGTCACCGCCAAGGGCGAGGACGGCCGGATCACGGATGTCACCGCCGTCGACACCGCCGGCCGCTACCTGGCGGGCGAGCTGTCCGTGGACGGCGCGAGATGGAGCTCCACGGCCCCCCTCGCGGCCGGGACGCGCTACACCGTCCGCGTCGCCACGGAGAACGGCGGCGGAGCCCCCGGCCTGCGTACCCTCACCTTCGAGACGGCCTCGCCGAAGCGCCTCCTCGGCATCGAGCTGGGGCCGAAGGCGGGCACCTACGGGGTGGGGCAGCCGGTCACGGCGGAACTCAGCAGCCCCGTGGCGGCCACGGCGGACCGGGCGGCGGTCGAACGGTCCCTCAAGGTCACCTCCGACCCGGCGGTCGAGGGCGCCTGGCACTGGGTGGACGACACCAAGCTCCACTACCGCCCGAAGGAGTACTGGCCCGCCGGGGCCTTGGTGGAGGTGCACAGCACCCTGGACGGAGTGAAGGTCGGCGACCGGCTGTACGGAGGCCCGGCGAAGCCCCTGAAGCTGACGATCGGCGACCGCGTGGAAGCCGTCACCGACGCGTCCACCCACCGGATGACGGTGAAACGCAACGGGGAAGTGATCAACACCATTCCGGTGACCACCGGCAAGCCGGGCTTCTCCACCCGCAACGGCGTCAAGGTGGTGCTCGGCAAGGAGTACTTCGTCCGTATGCGCGGTACCAGCATCGGCATCCCGGTCGGCAGCGCCGAGTCCTACGACCTCCCCGTCTACTACGCGACCCGGGTCACCTGGAGCGGCGAGTACGTCCACGCCGCCCCCTGGTCCGTCGGCTCCCAGGGGTACGCGAACGTCAGCCACGGCTGCACCGGCATGTCGACCGCGCACGCGGCCTGGTTCTTCAAGAACGTGCGCGAGGGGGACATCGTCGAGGTCGTCAACAGCCTCGGGGCGCCGATGGACCCGTTCGGGAACGGCTTCGGCGACTGGAACCTCGACTGGGACGAGTGGCGCACCGGCAGCGCGCTGCTCCAGGGCAGCGGGGACGCCGCAGCCGGCGCGGGCGGCGCACGGCTGCGGCCCCGGGTCTGACCGTACGGGACGGGCCCGCCGGCGTCAGGCCGCGGCCCGCCGCCGGCGCAGCAGCCCGGCCAGCGCGCCCGCGAACTCCACCGGCTCGACCGGAAGCGTCACCGCGGCGTCCGCACGGCTCCAGGTGGCCAGCCAGGCGTCCTGCGGGCGCCCCATGAGCACCAGCACCGGCGGGCAGTCGAAGACCTCGTCCTTGATCTGCCGGCATACGCCCATGCCGCCCGCGGGCACCGCCTCGCCGTCCAGCACGCACACGTCGATCCCGCCCCCGTCCAGCTTCTCGAGGACCGCGGGCAGGGTCGCGCATTCGACGAACTCGACCGCGGGGGCGTCGGCGGCCGGCCGGCGGCCCGTGGCGAGCCGCACCTGTTCGCGGGTGCCGGAGTTGTCGCTGTACACCAGCACCGTGGCGGTCGACTGCATCGTTCCTCCGGTTCGTCGGGGGGTTCGGGGCTGCACCGATGAGGCGGATGCTACTCCCCACAGGTCCCGCCCTGTACCGTCCGTACCGGCTCGACGGCCCGTTTTGCTGGGCCGTTCGGGCTGGAGGAGGCCCACTGACACACCGAACGGCACCCCCCGGAGTGAGGGCTGGATAAGCGACCGACATAATGTCGGTCGTGGCGACAGCAACGACAGTAGAAACCGGGCACGCGCACCCGTCGGTCAATCGGCCGAACCTCACCAGCGTCGGAACCATCATCTGGTTGAGTTCCGAGCTGATGTTCTTCGCGGCCCTCTTCGCGATGTACTTCACCCTGCGATCCGTGATGGGTGCCGACTACTGGGCGGAGCAGGCCTCGGCCCTGAACTTCCCCTTCGCGGCGACCAACACCACGATCCTGGTGCTCTCCTCCCTCACCTGCCAGCTCGGCGTCTTCGCCGCCGAGCGCGGTGACGTGAAGAAGCTCCGCACCTGGTTCGTGATCACGTTCGTGATGGGCTCGATCTTCATCGGCGGCCAGGTGTTCGAGTACACCGAGCTGGTCAAGCACCAGGGTCTCTCGCTCTCGTCGGACCCCTACGGCTCGGTCTTCTACCTGACCACCGGCTTCCACGGCCTGCACGTGACGGGCGGTCTCATCGCCTTCCTGCTCGTTCTCGGCAGGACGTACGCGGCCCGGAGGTTCACCCACGAGCAGGCGACCGCGGCCATCGTCGTGTCCTATTACTGGCACTTCGTCGATGTCGTCTGGATCGGCCTCTTCGCCACGATCTACATGATCAAGTAGCCGGGCCCGTCCCCGCACACCTTCCAGAAGCACCGACGCAGAAGATCCTGACACCGGGGTAATCCGTGAAAAAGCTCTCCGCACGACGACGCCATCCGCTGGCGGCGGTCGTCGTCCTACTCCTCGCGCTGGCGGCCACCGGGGGGCTGTACGCCGCGTTCGCGCCCGCGGACAAGGCGCAGGCCGATGAAACCGCCCAGTCCCTCGCCATCGAGGAGGGCAAGAAGCTCTACACCGTCGGCTGCGCCAGCTGCCACGGAACCGGCGGTCAGGGGACGTCCGACGGCCCGTCCCTGGTGGGCGTCGGATCCGCCGCCGTGGACTTCCAGGTCGGCACCGGCCGGATGCCCGCCCAGCAGCCGGGCGCCCAGATGCCGAAGAAGCCGGTGATCTACAGCCAGGCCGAGATCGACCAGCTCGCGGCGTATGTGGCCTCCCTGGGCCCGGGCCCGGTGACGCCGACCGAGTCGCAGTACAGCCCCGAAGGCGCCGACATCGCCAACGGCGGCGTGCTCTTCCGCACCAACTGCGCTCAGTGCCACAACTTCACCGGCGCGGGCGGAGCGCTGACCGACGGCAAGTACGCCCCCAACCTCGAGGGGGTGAGCGCGAAGCACCTGTACGAGGCCATGCAGACCGGCCCGCAGAACATGCCGTCCTTCCCCGACACGACGATGCCGGAGCAGGAGAAGCGCGACATCATCGCGTACGTCCAGAACGTCAACAGCGGCGACACGGCGACCCCGGGCGGACTGAGCCTCGGTGGGCTCGGCCCCGTCAGCGAGGGGCTGTTCGCCTGGGTGTTCGGAATGGGTGCGCTGATCGCCACCGCCATCTGGGTCGCGGCCCACACCGCTAAGGCCAAGAAGTCATGAGTAGCCAAGACATTCCCGAAGAGTCCCCGTCCTCCGAGCAGGACCACGCACACGGCGCCGTGGCGGTGAAGGACCCCTTCGCCGACCCGGGTCTGCCGGCCCACCGGCCGCGGGTCCAGGACATCGACGAGCGGGCCGCCAAGCGGTCCGAGCGTACGGTGGCCCTGCTGTTCACGGTGTCGATGCTGGCGACGGTCGCGTTCATCGCGTCGTACGTCGTCTTCCCGGTCGACAAGATCGTCTACATCTGGCCGTTCGGTCACGTCAGCGCGCTGAACTTCGCGCTGGGCCTGACCCTCGGCCTGGCCCTGTTCTGCATCGGCGCGGGCGCGGTCCACTGGGCGCGCACCCTGATGTCGGACGAGGAGCGGGTGGACGAGCGCCATCCGGTCGAGGCCGCGCCCGAGGTGAAGGCCAAGGTGATGGCCGACTTCGCCGCGGGCGCCGAGGAGTCCGGCTTCGGCCGGCGCAAGCTGATCCGCAACACCCTCTTCGGCGCGCTCGCCATGGTGCCGCTGTCCGGCGTGGTGCTGCTGCGCGACCTCGGCCCGCTGCCGGAGGACAAGCTCCGCCACACCCTGTGGGCCGCGGGCAAGCAGCTCATCAACATGAACACCAACGAGCCGCTGCGCCCCGAGGACGTCTCCGTGGGCTCGCTGACCTTCGCCATGCCCGAGGGCCTCAGCGAGCACGACCACAGCTTCCAGACCGAGATCGCCAAGGCCGCCCTGATGATCGTCCGGATCCAGCCGGAGGACATCAAGGACCGGCGCGAACTCGAGTGGTCCCACGAGGGCATCGTCGCCTTCTCGAAGATCTGCACCCATGTGGGCTGCCCGATCTCCCTGTACGAGCAGCAGACGCACCATGTGCTGTGCCCGTGCCACCAGTCCACCTTCGACCTCTCCGACGGCGCCCGCGTCATCTTCGGCCCGGCCGGCCACGCCCTTCCGCAGCTGCGGATCGGTGTGAATGACGAAGGATTCCTCGAGGCGCTCGGCGACTTCGAAGAGCCCGTCGGTCCCTCTTTCTGGGAGCGCGGATGAGCACTGCGAACGACAAGCGGAAGGCCCCGGCCGGCGAGCGTGTCGCCGACTGGGCCGACGGCCGGCTGGGGATCTACTCCCTCGCCAAGGCCAACATGCGCAAGATCTTCCCGGACCACTGGTCCTTCATGCTGGGCGAGGTCGCGCTCTACAGCTTCATCATCATCATCCTCACGGGTGTGTATCTGACGCTGTTCTTCCACCCGTCGATGAACGAGGTGGAGTACCACGGCAGTTACGTCCCGATGCAGGGCGTGCTGATGTCGGAGGCGTATGCCTCCACCCTGGACATCAGCTTCGACGTCCGCGGCGGTCTGCTGATCCGGCAGATCCACCACTGGGCGGCGCTGATCTTCCTCGCGGCCATGATGGTCCACATGATGCGCGTCTTCTTCACGGGCGCGTTCCGCAAGCCGCGCGAGATCAACTGGCTGTTCGGGTTCCTGCTGTTCGTCCTCGGCATGTTCACCGGCTTCACCGGCTACTCGCTCCCGGACGACCTGCTCTCCGGCACCGGTGTCCGCTTCATGCAGGGCGCGATCCTGTCCGTCCCGGTCGTCGGCACGTACCTGTCGATGTTCCTGTTCGGCGGGGAGTTCCCCGGCGGCGACATCGTGGCCCGGTTCTACTCGATCCACATCCTGCTGCTGCCCGGCATCATGCTGGGTCTGCTCGTGGCGCACCTGATCCTGGTCTTCTACCACAAGCACACGCAGTTCGCGGGTCCCGGCCGGACCAACAAGAACGTCGTCGGCATGCCCCTGCTGCCGATCTACATGGCCAAGGCGGGCGGCTTCTTCTTCCTGGTGTTCGGCATCATCGCGATCATCTCGGCCATCGCCACGATCAACCCGATCTGGGCGCTCGGCCCCTACCGGCCGGACCAGGTGTCGACCAACGCGCAGCCCGACTGGTACATGGGCTTCTCCGAGGGCCTGATCCGCGTCATGCCGGGCTGGGAGGTCAACCTGTGGGGCCACACCCTGGTCCTGGGCGTCTTCATCCCGCTGGTGATCTTCCCGCTGGTGCTGGCCTCGATCGCGGTGTACCCGTTCATCGAGTCCTGGGTCACCGGGGACAAGCGCGAGCACCACATCCTGGACCGCCCGCGCAACGCCCCGACCCGCACCGCCTTCGGTGTGGCCTGGCTGACCTGGTACTTCGTCCTGCTGGTCGGCGGTGGAAACGACCTCTGGGCGACCCACTTCCATCTGTCCATCAACGCCATCACCTGGTTCGTCCGGATCTTCTTCTTCGCCGGACCGGTCCTGGCCTTCATCATCACCAAGCGGATCTGCATGGGTCTGCAGCGGCGCGACCGGGACAAGGTGCTGCACGGACGCGAGTCCGGCATCATCAAGCGCCTGCCGCACGGTGAGTTCGTCGAGGTCCACGAGCCGTTGACGCAGGAGGCCCTGCACACGCTCACCTCCCACTACCAGTACACCCCGGCCGAGGTCGGCCCGACGGTCGACGAGAACGGCGTGGAGCGGAAGGTGTCGCGCATCGAGCGGCTCCGGGCGCGTCTGAGCAAGGCGTACTACGGCAGGGACAACCAGGTCGCGAAGCCGACCGTCGAGGAGTACAAGGAGATCACCAGCGGCCACGGCCACCACTGATCCTCCGCACCGAGAGCGGCGACCGCCACCGCCGGGGCCACCCCCCCCGGCGACCGCCGCACGAAGGGCCCCGTCCGTTCCCGGGCGCTGCACCGGCAGCGTCCGGCCGCGGACGGGGCCCTTCGCCGTTCCGCGGGCCGATAGGGTGGGGGCATTCCCATCCGCACCGGACCCAGGAGGGACCATGAGCGCTGCCACCCCCGCAGACGGGGGTGCCCCCGGCGAAGCGCGATCCACCGCGGCGGGCCTCTCCTGGCCCGTGGTACTGGACTCCCTGCTGTACGGGCGCGACCAGAGCGCGGAGGCGACCGCCTGGGCCATGGACCGGATCCTGCGGGGCGAGGCGACCGACGCGCAGATCGCCGGGTTCGCGGTGGCGCTGCGCGCCAAGGGCGAGACCGTCGAGGAGATCTCCGGGCTCGTACGCACGATGTACGAGCACGCCCGCACGATCGAGGTCCCCGGCCGGACCGTCGACATCGTGGGCACCGGCGGCGACGGCGCCAGAACCGTGAACATCTCCACCATGTCCGCGATCGTCGTGGCGGGCACGGGCGCGAAGGTGGTCAAGCACGGCAACCGGGCCGCGTCGAGCGCGAGCGGGGCGTCGGACGTCCTGGAGAAGCTCGGCGTCGACCTGGAGCTGGCGCCCGAGCGGGTCGCCGCGGTCGCCGGCGAGGCGGGGATCACCTTCTGCTTCGCGGTGAAGTTCCACCCGGCGCTGCGGCACGTCGCCGCGGCCCGCAGGGAGCTCGGCATCCGCACGACCTTCAACTTCCTCGGACCGCTCACCAACCCCGCCCGGGTGCAAGCCCAGGCCACGGGTGTGGCGGATGCCCGGATGGCGCCGATCATGGCCGGTGTGCTCGCCGCCCGCGGCTCCAGTGCACTGGTCTTCCGCGGCGACGACGGCCTGGACGAGCTGACGACCACCGCGACCTCGCGGGTGTGGATCGTCCGGGACGGCGTCGTGCGCGAGGAGTCCTTCGACCCCCGCGACGTGGGTGTCGAACTCGTCCCGGTCGAGGCACTGCGCGGCGCCGACGCCTCGTACAACGCCGATGTCGCCCGTCGGCTCCTCGCCGGGGAGCACGGTCCCGTACGGGACGCCGTCCTGCTGAACTCGGCGGCGGCGCTGGCCGCGCTCGGGAACGGCGAGGGCGATCTCGTCGAGCAGATCAGGACCGGTATGGCGCGGGCCGCGGAGTCCCTCGACTCCGGCGCGGCGCGGCGCGTGCTGGACCGGTGGGTGGCGGCGAGCCACGCCTGAGGCAGGGCGTCGCAGGACCGGGCGGTGCAGGGCCGGGCGGTGCAGGGCCGGGCGAGCGGTGCAGGACCGGGCGGTGCAGGGCGTCCGGATGGCGGACCGCGCCTTGCACGCCACGGCACGTGTGGCAGGATGCCTCCCAAGGTCATGAGTGACAGCGACGACGGCCCCGGCCCGCTGTCCGGCAACCCTCCGTCCGTGGCGGGGTGCCCCGGGTGAAGACCAGGCCGCAGGCAGCAAGGCCGGCGGCAAGCGCGGACCCCGCGGACATCGGTGCATGTCGCATCCCTGGGGTCCTGGTCCTCGAGGGAGCCTTCTCGTGAGCAAGCGAATGCGTTAGGGCGTGTTGCGGAAGGAGCTCCGCCCGCAGGATGGGCGGGACTCCCGCAACACGCCCTGGGCCGCGTCCGCGAGCGCCGCCCGCCCCTGTCGGCGGGCGGGACTCCCGCCGACACGGCGCAGGGCCGCCGGCCCTTTCCCCCCTCCGCAGGCCGCCTGGCCGTGCGTCGAGGCAACACCCCCGCGCGGAGCGGCCGTCGAGTGCCGCCGTCGCGCTGTGCGGGTGCCCCACGCCAGTTCGCCCCCACCCGCAGGGAGACACCGCCATGTCCGTGCGCCTCCACACCATCGACACCTCCTTCGCCGCCTCCGACTCCGCCCATGCCCATGCCCTCGCCACCGCCACTGCCACCACCTCAGGTACGGCCCCCGCCCACGCCACCGGGTCCGGAGCCGGCGGCGCCCCCGCCCGCGCCTTCGGCTCCGGGTCCGGTTCCGCCCGTGCCCTGGCCGGCGCCGCCGGCACGGCCTCGGCCTCGCCGGCGCGATCCGCCGCCGGCGGGGACGTGCACTCCTGCGGCGCTCCGCTGCCGGTCCTCGGCCGGGATGTCACCGTCCCGCTCGTGACCGGCGGCGAGGTCGCCTACGCCGCACTCGACTACGCGGCCAGCGCCCCGGCGCTGCAGCGGGTGTGGGACGACGTCGCCGCGTACGCCCCGTACTACGGCAGCGTCCACCGCGGCGCCGGGTACCTCTCCCAGCTGTCCACCGACCTGTTCGAGAGCAGCAGGGCCACCGTGCACGAGTTCCTGGACTGCCGAGAGGACGACCAGGTGGTGTTCACCCGGTCGACGACCGACTCGCTGAACCTGCTGGCCGGGGTGCTCCCCGACGGCTGCGAGGTCTTCGTGTTCGAGACCGAGCACCACGCCGCCCTGCTGCCCTGGACGAACGCGCGGGTCACCTGTCTGGACGCCCCGCGCACCCCGGGGCAGGCGGTCCTGACGCTGGAGTCGGCGCTCGCCGGCCGGGACCTCGGCGTCCCCGCCCTGGTCTGTGTGACCGGTGCGTCCAATGTGACCGGCGAGCTGTGGCCGGTGCGGGAGCTGGCGGCCGTGTCCCACGCCCACGGCGCGCGCATCGTGCTGGACGCCGCCCAGCTCGCCCCGCACCATCCCGTCTCCGTCCGGGATTCGGGCGTCGACTGGGTGGCCTTCTCGGGGCACAAGCTGTACGCGCCGTTCGGGTCGGGTGTGCTCGCAGGGCGGGCGGACTGGCTCCGGGAGGCCGAGCCGTACCTCGCCGGCGGCGGCGCCTCGCGCAAGGTGTCGCGCCGCGCCGGCGGCGGCGTGGACGTCGAGTGGCACACCACCGCGGCCCGCCACGAGGCCGGCTCGCCGAACGTGATCGGCGTCTACGCGATCGCCTCCGCGTGCCGGGCGCTGACGGAGGCCGGGTTCGACACCCTCGTCGAACGCGAGCAGCAGCTCGTCGAGAAGGTCCTCGCCGGGCTCGCCGGGGTACCCGGGGTCCGGGTGCTGTCGCTGTTCGGCGACGGCTCCTCCTCGACTCCCGCCGGGGGGACCCCCGCCCGGGTCGGCGTCGTCTCCTTCGTCGTGGAGGGCTGGAGCAGCTCGCACTTCGCCGCCGCGCTGTCGGCCGAGTACGGCATCGGCGTGCGCGACGGACTCTTCTGCGCCCACCCGCTGGTGCGCACGCTGCTGGGCGGCGACCCGCGGCAGCCCGGCGAGTGCGGTGCCGCCCCGGGGGGCGACTCGGCGGAGGGCGCCGGGAGGCCGCTGAACGCGATCCGGGTCAGCTTCGGTGCCGGTACGCCGGACGAGCACGTCGAGCGGTTCGTCCGCGCGGTCGGGGAGCTGGTGCGCGACGGTGCGCGGTGGAGCTACCGCACCGAGGACGGGCGCTGCGTGCCCGCCGTGTGAGCGGCGGGCCCCGCGCGCCGGCGGGCGCGGGGCCCGCGCCGGGTCTACGCGTCGAGCCCGATCGCGAACGCCGCCTCCAGGTCGTGCTGGGAGTACGTACGGAAAGCGACATGCGTGTCGGTCGCCTCGACGCCCGGGATCTTGCTGATCCGGCCCGGGATCACCTCGGCCAGGTCGTCGTGCCTCGCGACCCGGACCATCGCGATCAGGTCGTAGGTGCCGGTGACCGAGAAGACCTCGCTGACGCTGTCCAGTGCCGCGATCGACTCGGCGATCTCGGGGATGCGGTCCACGCTGGTCTTGATGAGCACGATCGCGGTGATCACGGCTGTCCTTCTTCCTCGGTGGCCGCTGCTTGGGCCTTCACTCTAGCCGCCTGCCGGAAGCGGCCCCATGCGTAGAGGAACCCGATCCCGAAGCCCACCAGGTGCGCCAGATACGCCACCCCGGGACCGGACGAGGAGTTCTGCGCCTGCGCGAGCCACTGCAGCACGAACCAGAAGACCAGCACGATCCAGGCGGGGAAGCGCAGCGGAAGGAAGAACAGGAACGGATAGAGGCTTGTCACCCGCGTCCTGGGGAAGAGGCAGAGAAAGGCACCCAGGACGCCCGAGATGGCTCCGGACGCCCCGACGAGCGTGTGGCCGGACTCCGCGTTGGCCGCCGCGTACGCGAGGAGCGCCAGATAGCCGCAACCCAGGTAGAAGAGCGCGAACTCCAGATGCCCCATGCGTTCCTCGACCATGGCGCCGAAGACGTGGAGGAAGAGCATGTTGCCGAGCAGGTGCAGCCAGCTGCCGTGCACGAACAGCGCGGTCAGCGGGGTGAGCAGAGCCCTCGGGGAGCCCCCCAGCAGCTCGCTCGGGATCACGCCCCAGCGTTCGAAGTGGGCGGTCTGCGCGGTGAGCAGGGCGCTCCCGGTGCCGTATGACGCGTTGAGCCCGGAGACCGGGCCGACGAGGAACAGGAGGCAGCACAGGCCGATCGCTCCGTAGGTCACCACCGGGCCGGTCGTCGTCGCGGCCCGTACCGCCGTCCACCGATCGATCATTCTCAGAGCATGGCGCACCGGGACGGGAGCGGGCAGACCGCCTCGCCGTGTCACCGCGGACCCGTGAGGTCGTAGGGTTGCAGGCAGTAGGCGCCAGGATACGCACGAGGAGACGAGGACGGCCCGATGACGACGGTACCCATGCCGACGGACGCCACCCGGTGGCGCTGCACCCTGTGCGGCAACCTCACCCGCTTCGACGTCACCCGGTCCTCCAAGGCCGTCGAGTATGTGCATCTGGATCTCGGGGGGGAGCCCAAGGTGGAGGAGCGCGAGGTGCTGAGTGAGACCATCGAGTCGGTCCGCTGCCGCTGGTGCAACGCCGTGGACCAGATCGAACTGGTGGACAGGCCGGGCGGCGGTTCCTGAGGGAGTCGTGCGGACCCGCGGGAAGACACGGGAAGACAGTGGGGTGACCGAATCGTGGAGCAGCCCGAGAGCGGCGCTGGGCCGGCCGGTGCCGGCGATGCCGCCGAGGCGCTCGACCGCCCGCTGCCGAAGGGCGTGCGGCGCCGGGTCGTCGCCCTGGTCTCGGATGCCTTCGGCGGGCTGACCGTCACCGAACTGCCCGCCCAGTTGCGGCAGTACGCCCGTTTCACCCCGACCCGCCGGGCGAAGTACGCGGGCAACGCCATGGCCGCGGCGCTGGAGGGCGATCCCGTCTTCCGGCAGCGCATCGGTGAGCGGCTCCGCGAGTCCCAGCCGGAGTTGGTGGACGCCCTGGAGTCGGGGACGCCGCCCGCGGCCGCCGACCCCGTCGACGTGGCGGCCGCCGCGTTCGTGCTGCGTCCGCCGGGCTGGGCCAAGCTGGTGGCCGCCGCCGGCGAGGAGGCCCTCCGCGCGGACGCCGAGCGCGCGGACGAGGAGAGCAGGCTCGAACTGCAGCGGCTCCGCGACGAACTGGACCGGCTGAAGTCGCAGCACAAGACCGAGACCGAGCGGTTGCGCACCGAGCTGGACGCGGTCCGCAAGGAGTCGGACGCGCTGCACCGCAAGCTGCGCAGCGCCCATAGCGACGTCAAGCGCGCCGAGGCGGCCGTGCGCCGCGGAAACGCCGAGAACGAGGGGGCGCGAGCCGAGGCGCAGGCCCAGGTGACGGCGGCCGAGAGCGAGGCGCGCCGGCTCAAGGCCAGGCTCGCCGAGGCTGAGGCCGCGGTCGAGGCGAGCCGCAGGGCCGCCCGCGAGGGGCGGTCGATCGAGGACATGCGGGTGCGGCTGCTGCTGGACACCCTGCTGGACGCGGCCTCCGGGCTGCGCCGCGAACTGGCCCTGCCGCCGGCCTCGCTGCACCCGGCCGACACCGTCGAAGCGGTGCAGCCCGGCCGGATGACCCCCAGGGACATCGCGGCGCGCGCGCTGTCCGAGACCGACCCGGCGATGCTGGACCAGTTGCTCGCGCTGCCCCAGGTGCATCTGCTCGTGGACGGCTACAACGTGACGAAGACCGGGTATCCCACGATGCCGCTGGAGAAGCAGCGGCTGCGGCTGCTGGGCGGACTGGCGATGCTGGCGGCGGGGACCGGTGCCGAGATCACCTGTGTGTTCGACGGCGCCGAACTCGCCGCGCCCGTGCTGCTGGCGCCGCCGCGCGGCGTACGGGTGCTGTTCTCCAAGGCCGGGGTGACCGCGGACGAGCTGATCCGCCAGCTGGTCCGGGCCGAGCCCCCGGGCCGCCCCGTCGTCGTGGTGTCGACGGACCGCGAAGTCGCGGACGGGGTGGCGAAGGCGGGTGCGCGGCCCGTGGCGTCCGCGATGCTGCTGAAGCGGCTTTCGCGCAGCTAGTGCCGTGCCGGGCGGCAACTGCCCCGCCTGTCAAGGAGCTGGGTGGAGTGGGGTGGGGCGCGGCGCCTGGTGCGGCGCGGCGTCCGATGCGGTGCATCGCGCGGTGACGGTGGCGGTTCGGCCTCGCCGGGGCCTCGTCGGCTGGTTCGGCGCCGGAGTGATCCGCCGGGCGGACGGCCGGCCGTGCCGGGCGCCGCGAGGGGGCGGGCCTCGCCTGCCCTGGCACCAGGCCTCCTGGCGAGGGCGACTGCGTACGCCCGCGGGCCCCGCCCCTCGGGCGTCCGGGGCCGCCTGCCCGCCATGCCGTGGTGCGACTCGTCGCGCCGGCACGTCATGTCCGAACGCCATGTCCGATGTCGTGGAACGCACCGTCAAGTCGCCGCTACGCGACGTGTGGTGCGGGTAAAGAATGCGGCTCCTGGGCCAGATTTTTCTGATGAGGATTTGAACTGATCACAGGAAGGTCACTAAGGTCAGGCCTCGAACCTTCGCGCGGTTGATCGCCTATCCGGGGCGACAGCGAAGGAACCGCCGAATTCGCGCAGTTCAGCCCTGCCTTGCGGGGAAACCGAGTGTGCGCGGAGCCGGGGAGCCACCCCGCGGCCCGGCAGGCGGCTGGAGGAAGAAGGAGCTCGCCTTCGTGGCGTCCCACCGTCGTCCCAAGCAGCCGAGCCGCACCCGTGTGACCGTGCTCACGGCGACCGCAGCCGCGGCCGTCGCCCTCACCTCCCAGGCCGCCCAGGCCGCGCCGGCCAAGCCGAGCAAGGACGAGGTCAAGGCCAAGGTCGACGCCCTCTACCACGAGGCGGAGAAGGCCACCGAGGACCACAGCCTGGCCAAGGAGCAGCAGACCAAGCTCCAGAAGGAGGTCGACGCGATCCAGGACCGCGTCGCCCGCGGCCAGGACGAACTCAACACCCTGCGCGACAAGCTGGGTTCGGTGGCCAGCGCCCAGTACCGCTCCGGTGGCATCGACCCCTCCGTCCAGCTCTTCCTCTCCGGCGATCCGGACACCTATCTGGACAAGGCCTCCGCGATGGACCAGCTGGGCGCCAAGCACGCCGCCACGCTGGAGGACATCCAGTCCAAGCAGCGGGACCTGGCCCAGCAGCGCGCCGAGGCCACCCGCAAGCTCGACGACCTCCAGGACGTCCGCCAGACGCTGGGCGAGAAGAAGGACAAGATCCAGGGCAAGCTCTCCGAGGCCCAGAAGCTCCTCAACACCCTGACCGCCGAAGAGCGGGCGGAGATGGAGCAGGAGGAGCAGCGCGCCAGCCGCGCCGCCGGTGAGCGGGTGAGCCTCGGGAACGAGGTGCCGGCCTCCCAGCGCGGCGCTGCCGCGCTCAACGCCGCAGCCACCCAGCTGGGCAAGCCGTATGTCTCCGGTGCCGAGGGCCCCAACTCCTACGACTGCTCCGGGCTGACGCAGTGGGCCTACCGCCAGGCCGGCGTGAGCCTCACCCGTACCACCTACACCCAGCAGAACGACGGGACGAAGATCGGCCGCAGCCAGCTCAAGCCGGGCGACCTGGTCTTCTTCAACGGCCTCTCGCACGTCGGGCTGTACGCGGGCAACAACCAGATCCTGCACGCCCCGAAGCCGGGTACCGTCGTCCGCTACGAGTCCATGGACTACATGGGCACCTTCCAGTTCGGCGTCCGGATCTGAGACCGCCGCGGTACGGCTTCGGCGTCTGACGCCACCGCGACGCGGCACCGGGGTCCGGCGCCACCGCGCTGAGGTGTCGGCGTCTGACGCCACCGCGGTTCGCCGTCCCGGTCCGACGCCCCTCCGTCCGGCGCCCGTTCGGGCGAATTGCGGCATGCGCCGCCGACCGTGCGCCCCGCCGGTGACCTGTGGTCTCCCGCGGGGCGTCGTCTTTTGTGCCCCGTGCCGGTTTTGGCCGTCCCCTTCCCGCGCCGTTACTGTCTGCCGCGCGGCAGCCGCCCGGCTGCGCCCAGCGGAAGGGAGTAGGGCTCCTGTGGCGTCCCATCGCCGACCCCCAGCGTCCGGTTTCACCGGAGGCGCCCGAGTCGCCCTCCTCTCGGCCGCGGTGGCGACCGCCGCGGCCGCGCTCGGTACCGCGCCCGCCGGGGCCGACCCGTCGACCACCGGCCCCGCCGCCACCTCCGCGCAGGTCGACCGGCTGTACGAGCAGGCCGAGAAGGCGACGGAGCGGTACAACGAGGCGGCCGAGCACGTCGACGAGCTGGGCGACCAGGTGGCCCGGGCCCGGGAACGGGCGGCCCGCGGCCAGGAGGACGTCAACCGGATGCGGGACGCGGTCGGTTCCCTGGCCGGCGCCCACTACCGCTCCGGCGGGGTGGACCCCGCGCTCGCCCTGCTGCTCTCCGGCGACCCGGACACGTACCTGGACCGGGCCGCGCTGCTGGAACGGCTCGGCGACCGGGAAGCGGCCGTCCTCACCGACCTCCGGCGGGCCCAGCGGCGGCTCGGCCAGGAGCGCTCCGAGGCCGCCCGGAAGCTGGCCGAACTGGAGCGCACCAAAACCGCTCTGGCCCGTCACAAGCGGGCAGTCGAGGCGAAACTCGCGACGGCCGAACGGCTGCTGTCGTCCCTGTCCGCGGCGCAGCGCGCCGCGTACGGCGCGGTGTCGCGCTCCGGCCGGGCCGTCCCGGACCCGGCGGGCGGGGCGGGCCCCTCGTCGGCCCGTGCGGCCGCTGCCGTGGCGGCCGCGCGGAGCGCGCTCGGCAAGCCCTACGTCTGGGGCGCCAACGGGCCGCACGGCTTCGACTGCTCCGGTCTGACCCAGTGGTCCTACGCCCGGGCCGGTGTGGGGCTGCCCCGCACCTCACAGGCCCAGCGGTACGCCGGACGGCAGGTGCCCCTGTCCCAGGCGCGGCCCGGCGACCTGGTCACCTACCGTTCCGACGCCAGTCATGTGGCCATGTACGTCGGCAACGGCCAGGTCGTCCACGCGCCCTACCCGGGCGCTGCGGTGCGCCACGACCCGGTGGGGATGATGCCGATCGCCTCGGTGACCCGGCCCTGAGCGGGCCGCGGCCGGTGCCGCCCCGCTGCTCCGCTCGCCTACCATCGGCAGGATGGCTGGTCAGGAACTCCTCGGGCGGACGACGACGAAACGGCGGCGCGGGGCGGCGTCCGTCCGGAGCGGGCCCGTTCTCACCGGGCTGGTCCTGATCGGGTCGCTGCTGACGGGCGGCTGCTCCGGCGCACCGGTGGCCGACACCACCGGCCGCGAGGTGCAGCGGATGCTCGACGACCGCGCCGCCGCGGTGCTGCGCCACGACGAGGCCGGCTACCTTTCGGCGATCGACCCCTCCGCGCGGCAGCTGAGAACGGCAGGGCGGGCCGAGTTCGCCGACCTCTCCCGCCTCCCGCTCGGTTCCTGGGAGTACCGGCTCACCGAGGTGCGGCGCTCCGGCGACCGGGCCACGGCCGACGCCGAACTGCGCTACCGGCTCGACGGGTACGACGCCTCGCCCGCGACCGCCGAGCGCCGGCTGGACCTCGCCGAGCGGGACGGCCGCTGGTACCTCACCGCCGACCGCCCGGGCCCCGGCGCCGCACGGCCGCTGTGGCAGGAGGGCGGCATCGAGGTGGTGCGCGGCACGCACAGCCTGGTCCTCGGCGTGGGACGGGAGCAGGGCTGGGAACGGGAACGAGAAGGTGGCCAGGGGAAGGGCCAGAGTCAGGAGCAGGAGCAGGAGCAGGAGCAGGAGCAGGAGCGGGAGCGACTCCGGGGGATCGCGGCGGACGCCGACCGGGCCGTCCCCGCGGTCTCGGCCGCCTGGGGCGGGGCGTGGGCCGGGCGAGTGGTGGTCGTGGTGCCCGGCTCGACGGCCGCCATGGGCCGGCTGCTGGGCGCTCCCGCCGAGGACTACCGGGGCGTCGCGGCGGTCACCACGGGGATCGCGGGGGTTCCCGGCACGGAGGGCGGGCCCGTGCCCGCGGACCGGGTGACCGTCAATCCCGAGGCGTACGGAGCTCTCGGGGATCAGGGCCGCCGTATCGTCCTCGCCCACGAGACCGCGCATGTGGCGACCCGCGCGCACACCTCGGCCGCGACCCCGCTCTGGCTCTCCGAAGGGTTCGCCGACTGGGCCGCCTACCGCGGCACCGGTCTCGGCGCCCGGGAGATCGCACCGGAACTGCGCCGCGGCGTCCTCGACGGCGACCTTCCGGGCGCCCTCCCCGCCGACGGCGACTTCCGCTTCGGCGGCGGTGAGCGCGCACTGGGCCGCGCGTACGAGGGCGGCCTGCTTGCCTGCGAGCTGATCGCCGCCCGCTGGGGCGAGGACCGGCTGCGCGCGTTCTACCGGGCGGTGGGCGCCGCGCAGTCGCGGGACGGGGCGGTGGAGTCGGCGTTCGGCGAGGTCCTGGGCACGAGCCGGGACCGCTTCACCGAGGACTGGCGGGACTACCTGGTCGAGCGACTGGGGCGGTGATCCGGAGCCCGGTACGGCCCGCCGCCGTGCGGTGTGCCGGGTCTGGTCCGCCACCCGCGCGGTGCCTGTGCCGGCCGGGGCCGGGGGTCCGGCTGCCGGTGGATCGCGCACAGCCCGCCCGCCCGCGCGCCGCGGCGGGAGAGGGCGGGTTCCCGGTGGGCCACCGGCCGGTCATCCGGTGCGGTGGGATGGTGGAGGAGTGTGGAGGAGTCAGGATCCGACGGCAGCGCGGTCACTGCCGGAGCCGGCCGGCAGGGACGGCCGGCCACCCCGGCGCCGGCCCGGCCGGACCGTGCCCGTCCAGAGGCGGCGGCACGCCAGCAGCGCGGCAGCCACCAGCAGGCCGTTGCGGGCCGCGAGGACCGCGATCGCCTGGGGGTCGCTCGCGACCACCTTGTCGAACCAGACGGGGAACTCCAGGAAGGTGAGCCCGGTGGCGGCCAGCACCAGCAGGCTCGGCGCGGCCATCCGGCTCCGGTGGAAGACGAGGCACACCGCGGCCAGTCCCAGCAGCCAGACCAGGTACTGGGGGCTGATCACCCGGCTTGTGGTGGTGAACAGCAGTACGGCCGTGAACGCCGCGTCCGCGGGGGTCGCGGCCGAGAACTCCGCCGCCCGCAGCCGCCACGCGGCAAGCCAGCCGAAGGCGGCGGCGGTGAGGCCGAGCGCCGCGCCGCTGACCAGGGGGACGTACGGGCCGAGGAATTCGACCGAGCCGTAGTTCAGCAGCACCTGCCCTTCCCAGCCGAAGTGCCGTGCGACATGGAAGACCAGCGCGCCGAGCGACTCGACCTCCGTGCCCCGGTCCCGCTGGAATCCGAGGAACGCCAGCGCCCCGGGCATCGACGCCGTGAGGGCCAGCAGCAGGGCCGCCCCGGTGGCCGCCGCCGCGATCCAGGCGCGGCGCTCCCGCAGTCCGGCCAGCAGCAGCACCGGCCACACCTTCAGCATCGCGCCGAAGCCCGCGAGTGCCCCGGCGACCCCGGGGCGGCGGGCGGCGGCGAGGAGCGCGGCCACCGCGACCGCCGTCACCATCAGGTCGTATCTGGCGTACGCCGTCGGGCCGAGCAGCGGCAGCCCCGCAACCCAGAACCAGGCGCCCCTCACCGATTTCCCGGGCCGCCGGCCCGCGTACAGCAGCAGCCCCAGGACCACCGCGTCGCACACCAGGACCAGGGCGAAGAACGCGTGGACGTAGCCGAGGAACGGCACGAGGCCGGGGGAGAGGATCGCCAGGGCGGCCGCGGGCGGGTACTGCCAGGTGACGTCGTCCAGCGGGTAGGTGCCGGTGCTCAGCACCCCGTACCAGCCCTGGTAGATCACGGCGACGTCGCTGGTCACATCGGGGCCGCGGACGGGGAGGACCTTCAGTACCCAGAGCAGCAGCAGTGTCCTGGTGAGGGCGAAGGCCGCCACGGCCCGGGCCACCGCAGCCCAGGCCGTCGCGGCCCCGGACGCGGGGCGCTCCGATGCGGCGCGCTCCGACGGGGCGCACCCCGACGGGGCGGAACGCCCTGTGCCTGTCATGACCACCCCGTGCCGTCCGATCGGTTCCGTGTCCCTGTGCGCCGGCCCGCTGCCCTGCCGGCCCGCTGCCCTGCCGGCCCGGCGGCCATCATGCCGGACGCCCGTCCGCCCGCGGTGAGGCGCGGGGGCCGTTGGTACTGTCGGCGGCGATGGACAAGACCCTGATCGTGACCAACGACTTCCCGCCCCGTCCCGGCGGCATCCAGGCGTTCCTCCACAACATCGCGCTGCGGCTGGACCCCGAACATATCGTCGTCTACGCCTCCACGTGGAAGCGCGGTCGCGAGGGCGCCGAGGCGACGGCCGCGTTCGACGCCGAGCAGCCCTACCAGGTGGTCCGCGACCGTACGACCATGCTGCTGCCCACCCCGCGCGTCACCCGGCGTGCCGTGGGACTGTTGCGGGAACACGGCTGCACGTCGGTGTGGTTCGGCGCCGCAGCCCCCCTCGGGCTGATGGCCCCGGCCCTGCGCCGGGCCGGAGCGCGGCGCCTGGTGGCCACCACCCACGGCCACGAGGCGGGCTGGGCCCAGCTGCCCGGAGCCCGGCGGCTGCTGCGCCGGATCGGCGAGGGCACGGACACCGTCACCTATCTCGGCGGGTACACGCGTGCGCGGATCGCCGCCGCGCTGACGCCCGAGGCGGCCGGGCGGATGGTGCAGCTGCCGCCCGGCGTCGACGAGAAGACTTTCCATCCGGGCTCGGGCGGCGAGGCGGTACGCGAACGGCTCGGGCTCACCGACCGGCCGGTCGTCGTCTGCGTGTCCCGGCTCGTGCCGCGCAAGGGCCAGGACACCCTGATCCGGGCCATGCCCGCGATCCTGGCCGAGGTACCGGACGCGGTGCTGCTGATCGTCGGTGGCGGGCCCTACGAGAAGGACCTGCGCAGGCTCGCCGGCACCACGGGAGTGGCCGAGTCGGTCCGCTTCACCGGCGCGGTGCCCTGGGAGGAACTGCCCGCGCACTACGGCGCCGGAGACGTCTTCGCGATGCCCTGCCGCACCCGGCGCGGCGGGCTGGACGTGGAGGGCCTCGGCATCGTCTATCTGGAGGCGTCCGCGACGGGGCTCCCGGTCGTCGCCGGTGACTCGGGCGGGGCGCCCGACGCGGTGCTGGACGGCGAGACGGGCTGGGTCGTCCGCGGCGGCTCCCCGCAGGAGACCGCGGAACGCGTCGCCACCCTCCTGTCGGACCCCGGACTGCGCCGCCGCATGGGCGGGCGCGGCCGTGAGTGGGTCGAGGAGCGCTGGCGCTGGGATCTCCTCGCGGACCGGCTGAGGGAGCTGCTGTGAGCCGGGGCCCCGGGGCGGGCGTGTACGGTCCAGGCCCGCGTCCCCGCCCGCGCGGCGCGAGCCGGGTTGCCGCGTTCCGCGCGGAAAAGGTCCCCGCGACGGATAGGCGGAAGCGGAAATTCCGCACATGCTGCGCACCATGACACCTCATCTGACGCGCCGTCATCTCCTGGGTCTCGGCGCCCTCCAGACCGCGGCCGCCCTCGGGCTCACCCGTATCGGCCCCGTACCCGAGGCCCGCGCGGCGACCGCCGCGCCGTCCTCCCGGGCGGCAGCCGCCGACCACACCCCCGCCCTCGTCATCGGCTCCGGCTACGGCTCCGCCGTCACCGCCCTGCGCCTCGGCGAGGCGGGAATCCCCACCCTCGTCCTGGAGATGGGGCGGCTCTGGGACACCCCGGGGCCCGACGGGAAGGTGTTCTGCAGCACCCGTGCCCCGGACCACCGCTCGATGTGGTTCCGCACGCGCACCGAGGCCCCGCTCGCCCAGTTCCTCTGGCTCGACGTCGTCAACAAGGACATCACCCCCTACCCGGGTGTCCTGGACCGCGTGCGCTTCGACGCCATGTCGGTGTACGTGGGCCGCGGCGTGGGAGGCGGCTCACTCGTCAACGGCGGAATGGCCGTCACCCCGCAACGGGCGTACTTCTCCGAGATGCTGCCGACCGTCGACGCCGGCGCCATGTACGACCGGTACTTCCCCCTCGCCCAGCAGATGCTGGGCGTCAACAGCGTCGACCCGGCGTGGTTCGAGTCCACCGAGTGGTACCGCTTCTCGCGGATCTCCCGGAAGCACGCCGCCAAGGCCGGCCTCAAGACCGTCTTCGTGCCCAATGTCTACGACTTCGGGTACATGCAGCGCGAGGCCGCCGGGCAGGCCGTGCGCTCCGCACTCGCCGGCGAGGTCATCTACGGCAACAACCACGGCAAGCGCGGCCTCGACCAGACCTATCTCGCCGCCGCCCTCGGCACCGGCAACGTCACCGTCGACACGCTGCACCGGGTCCGCGCGCTGCGGGCGCAACCGGACGGCACCTACGTCGTCACCGCCGACCGTATCGACACCGCGGGCAGGGTCGTCGGCACCCGCGAGATCGGCTGCGACCGGCTCTTCCTGGGAGCCGGCAGCCTCGGCTCCACCGAACTGCTGCTGCGTGCCCGCGAGTCCGGCGCCCTGCCGGACCTCAGCGAGCAGATCGGCAAGGGCTGGGGGGCCAACGGCAACGTCATGACCGCGCGGGCCAACCACCTCTGGGACACCGTCGGCGCCCACCAGGCGACCATGCCGGTGATGGGTATCGACGACTGGTCCAACACCGCCAACCCCGTCTTCGCCGAGATCGCCCCCCTGCCGATGGGGTTCGAGCACTGGATCAGCCTCTACCTGGCCATCACCAGGAACCCGGAGCGGGGCACGCTGACCTACCACGCCGGCACCGACACGATGCGGCTGGACTGGACGCCCGAGCAGAGCAAGGTCTCCGGCGACGCCGCCAGGAAGCTGTTCGACCGCATCAACCTCAGAAACGCCACGATCTACCGGTACGACCTGTTCGGCGGCAACCGGCCCGTGGCCGACGACTTCACCTACCACCCGCTCGGCGGCTGCGTGCTCGGCAGGGCCACCGACGACTACGGCCGGGTCCGGGGCGCCCCCGGGGTGTATGTCACCGACGGAGCCCTCGTGCCGGGCTCCATCGGTGTCAACCCGTTCCTCACCATCACCGCGCTCGCCGAGCGCAACATCGAGCGGGTCCTCGCCGAGGACTACCGGAGGTAGCCGCTGCGCGCAGCGCCTTCCGGGCCGCTTCCGGCCGAGTCGTCCGGCCATCCGTCCGTCCGGCCATCCGTCCGTTCGTCCATCCGTCCGTTCGTCCGGCTGTCCGTTCGTCCGGCCATCCGTCCGTTCGTCCGGCCCCAGCCGTCCGAGTCCCCGGTGCGCCGGCCGCGTTCGGCGGCGGCCGGCGCCTTCCGGCTGCGTCCGGGGGCAGCGGCTACGACCGGTAGATCGCCTCGATCTCGTCCGCGAAGTCCTTGGCCACCACGTTCCGCTTGAGCTTCAGCGACGGCGTGATGTGACCGGCTTCCTCGCTGAACGGGGAGCTGAGCACCCTGAACTTCCGCACCGACTCGGCCTTGGAGACCGCGGCGTTGCCGGCGTCCACCGCCCGCTGGACCTCCGCCAGCAGGTCCGCGTCCTCGCGCAGCGAAGCCGCCGTCGAGCCGGCCGGCTTGCCGTGGTCGGCGGCCCAGTGGGCCAGGAACTCCTCGTCGAGGGTGATCAGCGCGCCCACGAACGGCCGCCCGTCGCCCACGACCATGCACTCGGCGACAAGTGCGTGGGCGCGGATGCGGTCCTCGATGACCGCCGGAGCGACGTTCTTGCCGCCCGCGGTCACCAGGATCTCCTTCTTGCGGCCCGTGATCGAGAGATAGCCGTCCTCGTCGAGGGTGCCGATGTCCCCGGTGTGGAACCAGCCGTCGGCCAGGGCCTCCGCGGTCGCCGTCTCGTTGTTCCAGTAGCCCGTGAAGATGTGCTCGCCGTGCAGCAGCACCTCGCCGTCGTCGGCGATCCGCACCACCGAACCCGGCAGCGGCTGCCCGACGGTACCGATCTTCTGGCGGTCCCAGGGGTTGAACGCCGTCGCCGCACAGGTCTCGGTGAGGCCGTACCCCTCCAGTACCGTGAAGCCGATGCCGCGGTAGAAGTGGCCGAGCCGCTCACCCAGCGGGGCACCGCCGGAGACCGCGAACTCGCCGCGCCCGCCGAGCACCGCGCGCAGCTTGCCGTAGACGAGCCGGTCGAACAGCCTGTGCCTGAGCCTCAGCCCGAACGGCACGCCCTTCCCCGTGCCGGTCGCGCGGCTGTACTCGATCGCCGTCGCCGCGGCCCTGTCGAAGATCCTGCCCTTGCCGTCCGCCTGCGCCTTGGCCCGCGCCGCGTTGTAGACCTTCTCGAAGACCCGCGGCACACCGAGGATCAGCGTGGGACGGAACGAGGCGAGCTCGTCGGTGAGGTTGCTGACGTCCGGGACGCAGCCGAGCTTGATGGGGGCCATCACGGCCGCCACCTCGACCATGCGCCCGAAGACGTGTGCGGCGGGGAGGAAGAGCAGGATCGAGCTGTCGCCGGTGCGGAACAGCGGCCTCAGGCGCTCGACCAGGTTCCCGCACTCCGCGAAGAACGCGCGGTGGGTGAGCACACACCCCTTGGGACGGCCCGTGGTGCCCGAGGTGTAGACGATGGTGGCCGGGTCGTCCGCCTTGGCGGACGCGCTGCGCTCGTCCACCGTGGCGTCGGGCACCTCCGCTCCGGCCGCCGTGAGCTGCGCGATCCCGCCGTCTCCGCTGACCCCGCCGCCTCCACCGTCTCCGCCGCCTTCGCCGACTCCGTCCTCCTCGATCCGCCACACGTGCCGCAGCGCCGGGAGGGCGCCGCGCACGGACTCGACGGCCGCGGCGTGCGCCCCGCTCTCGACGATCATCGCGACGGCGCCGGAGTCGCCGAGGATCCACTGCACCTGCTCGGGCGAGCTGGTCTCGTAGACCGGGACGGTCACACCCCCGGCGCTCCAGATCGCGAAGTCGAGCAGCACCCACTCATAGCGGGTGCGCGACATCAGGGCGACCCGGTCTCCTGGCAGCACACCCGCGGCGATCAGGCCCTTCGCGGCGGCCCGCACCTCGGCGAGGAACCCGGCGGCGGTGACGTCGGCCCAGCTCCCCGCGACCTTTCGGGCCATGACCGCGACCTCGGGGTGCTGCGTCGCATTGCGGCGGATGAGATCCGTCAGATTGCCGTCCGTCGGGACCTCGTACAGGGCCGGAAGGCTGAACTCACGCAAGACTGCTGCTCCTCATCGGGCGCCGGCGCCACGGCTCTGTGTGGAACGCACCGGGGGGACTGCCCGGACGTTACCCATCAGTACTCGGTTCCGGATAGGGGGTCTCGGCCAGATGTTCCCTGCGTCACACCCGTGCGCCGCAGCATCGCGAACCCTAGTCGACCGGCCTGACGACCGGGAAGTAACCGCAGGTCCGGTCACCTCTACTGGGAACCGGGCGACCACTCTAGGGTGAGCGGTATGCGAGTTCATGTGGTCAGCGACGTGCACGGCAACGCGACGGATCTGGCCAGGGCCGGAGAGGGGGCCGACGCCCTGATCTGCCTCGGCGACCTGGTCCTCTTCCTCGACTACGCCGACCATGCGCGCGGGATCTTCCCCGACCTCTTCGGCGTGGAGAACGCGGTCAGGCTCGTCGAGTTGCGGACCGCCCGGCGCTTCGAGGAGGCCCGCGAGTTCGCGCGCGGCCTGTGGGCGGGCCTCGACCGGGACGCCGTGATCCTGGGTGCGGTGCGCAGGCAGTACCGCGAGATCTTCGACGCGTTCCCCACTCCGACGTACGCCACCTACGGCAACGTCGACGTCCCCGCCCTCTGGCCGGAGTATGCGAAGGCGGGCACCACCGTCCTCGACGGTGAGCGGATCGAGCTGGGCGGGCTCGTGTTCGGTTTCGTCGGCGGCGGGCTGCGGTCCCCCATGCGCACCCCCTTCGAGATCTCCGACGAGCAGTACGCCGCGAAGGTCGAGGCACTCGGCGAAGTCGACGTGCTGTGCTCGCACATCCCGCCGGACGTTCCCGAGCTGACGTACGACACCGTCGCCCGCCGCTTCGAGCGCGGCAGCCGGGCCCTGCTCGACGCCATCCACCGGACCCGGCCCCGGTACTCGCTCTTCGGGCATGTGCACCAGCCGCTGGTGCGGCGCATGCGGATCGGTGCGACCGAGTGCGTGAACGTCGGCCACTTCGCGGCGACGGGGCGGCCGTGGGCCCTGGAATGGCGGTCGCCCGGGGCGCGGTAGATTGCACACCGCAACCCCGTCCCGCGTTCAGTTGAGGAGCCACGGCGATGGCGGAACACACCAGCTCGAGCATCACCATCGACGCGGCACCGGCCGACGTGATGGGAGTGATCTCCGACTTCGCGCGCTACCCGGAGTGGACCGGCGAGGTGAAGGAGACCGAGGTCCTGGAGAAGGACGGCCGGGGCCGCGCGCTCCGGGTCCGGCTGGTGCTCGACGCCGGCGCGATCAAGGACGACCACGTCCTGGCCTACACCTGGACCGGGGACGACACGGTGTCCTGGACGCTGGTCAAGTCCCAGATGCTGCGCGCGCTGGACGGCTCGTACGCGCTGAAGCCGGTCGCAGGAGGCGAGCGGACCGAGGTCACCTACCGGCTGACCGTCGACGTCAAGATCCCCATGCTGGGGATGATCAAGCGCAAGGCGGAGAAGGTCATCATCGACCGCGCCCTGGCCGGCCTGAAGAAGCGCGTCGAGTCCGGTCCTCAGGCCTGAAGCCCCTGTTCATGCGCACCGTTTTCGTCACCGGCACCGGCGGGGCCGGCCGGAGCACCGTAGCGGCCGCCCTCGCCCTCGCCGGAACACGGCGGGGGGAACGGGTGCTGCTGCTGTCCGGCGAGCCACCGGAGGCGCTGACCCGCACCGGCACCGACCCCGGCACCGGCACCGACCCCGGCATGGGCACCGACCCCGGCATGGGCACCGACCCCGGCATGGGCACCGACCCCGGAGCCGGCACCGGCACGGTCCCCGGCACTGGAGCCGGCACGGTCCCCGGGCCCGGAGCCCCCGGGCCGGGCGCGGCGGACCGGGGCGGGCGCGGCGGTCCAGAGACCGGGCCGCCCGGCCTCACCGTCGCCCGCGTCGACCCCGGCGCCGACTTCCGCCACGAGTTCCTCGGCCTCCAGGAGCGGGCCGGTGCCGCACTCGACCTCCTCGGGGCCGTGCCCTTCGAGGACGGCGAGCTGACGGAACTCCCGGGCAGCGAGCAGTTCGCGCTGCTGCGCGCCCTGCAGCGGGCCACCGGCGGCGGCCACGACCTCCTGGTCGTCGACCTCCCCCCGGTGCGCCAGGCCGTCGCCCTGCTCGCCCTCCCCGAGCAGCTGCGCCGCTACCTGCGCCGGCTGCTCCCCGCCGAACGGCAGGCCGCCCGCTCGCTGCGCCCCGTACTCGCGCAGCTCGCGGGCGTGCCGATGCCCGCGCAGTGGCTGTACGAGGCGGCCGCCCGCTGGGACGAGGAGCTGGCCGCCGTCCAGGAGCTGGTCGAGAGCCCCGACACCTCGGTGCGCCTGGTCGCCGAACCCGGCCCGGAGGCCGCCGACCGGGCCCTGCGCACCGCCCGGCTCGGCCTCGCCCTGCACGGGCTCACCCCGGAGATGGTGATCGCCAACCGGATCGTCCCGGCCGGCTCCGCCGACCCGTTCCTGGCGGCCCTCTCGGGACGGCAGCAGAGCGCGCTCAAGGGCTGGCGCGAGGAGTTCGGTGCCGTACCGGTACGGGAGGTGCCGCACACCGGCCGCGACCCCCGGCACCCCGGCGAACTCGCCGAGTCCCTCGCCGCCCCGGCCGGGGGCGCCCCCGGGGCTCTCCCGGGGAACCGCTGGACGGTGGAGGACCGCAGGGCCGAGGACGGTGTACTGGTCTGGCGGCTGCCCCTGCCGGGAGCCGCCAAGGACCAGCTGCAGCTGGTGCGCAGGGACGACGAACTCTTCCTGACCGCGGGCCCGTTCCGCCGCGTCCTCACCCTGCCGTCGGTACTGCGCCGCTGCGCGGTCGGCGGCGCCGCCCTGCGGGAGGGCGAGTTGCGGATCCGCTTCGAGCCCGACCCCGGGCTCTGGCCGCGGAGCCGCTGAACTCCGGCCCCGACTTCGGGTACCGTCGACATACGAGGAACTTTCCGAGGAGTACGCCATGAGCGATGCGACCGAACGTCCCGCCGTCGACGCCGACGCCTGGGCGACGGCGTGCGCCGAGGACTTCGAGGAGGAGCGGGCCCGCCGCCGCGAGCGGTACGGGCAGCACGCCACCGGCACCGCGGGCGACGAGCTGCGCAAGCTGCTGGACGCGGTCGCCGAGAAGGTGTCGTCGCTGCCGAACCCGCTGCCCGGCCTCGCCGGGCAGGGGACCGTGCAGCAGCTGGTCGATCAGGCGAAGTCGGCCGTCGAGCCGGTCATCGAGCGCAACCCGCAGGTGTTCGAGCATCTCGCGGCCGCGGGCAGCGAGCTGCTGGCCGCGTACCGCTCCGCCGTGGCAGGCCATGAGCGCCGCTGGACCCGCAGCGAGCCGCCCTCGGGTGCCGAAGGCCGTGGCGGCCCCGACGGCACGGACCGCCGCCGGGACCGCGGGGACGAGGGCCCCGGCCCGGGCAAGAAGATCGATCTGGACTGAGGCCCGGACTCCCTCCGGTACGGTTGGGCCCAGCGGGGCTCGACCGAAAACTGAGGGACACATGGCACTCACCATCGGCGTCGACATCGGCGGCACCAAGATCGCGGCCGGCGTGGTCGACGAAGAGGGCACCATCCTTGAGACGCACACGGTGCCCACTCCGGCGACCGCCGAGGGGATCGTGGACGCGATCTGCTCGGCCGTCTCCGGAGCCGGTAAGGGGCGCGACATCGAGGCGGTCGGCATCGGTGCCGCCGGATACGTCGACGACAAGCGCGCCACCGTCCTCTTCGCGCCGAACATCCAGTGGCGGCACGAGCCGCTGAAGGACAAGGTGGAGCAGCGCGTCGGCCTGCCCGTCGTCGTGGAGAACGACGCCAACGCGGCGGCCTGGGGCGAGTACCGCTTCGGCGCGGGCCAGGGCCACAGCGACGTCATCTGCATCACCCTCGGCACCGGCCTCGGTGGCGGCATCATCATCGGCAACAAGCTGCGCCGCGGGCGCTTCGGCGTGGCGGCGGAGTTCGGGCACATCAGGGTCGTCCCCGACGGCCTGCTGTGCGGCTGCGGCAGCCAGGGCTGCTGGGAGCAGTACGCATCCGGGCGGGCACTGGTCCGCTACGCCCGCCAGCGTTCGGCGGCGACCCCCGAGAACGCGGCCATCCTGCTCGGCCTCGGCGACGGCACCCCCGGGGGCGTCGAGGGCAGGCACGTCAGCGAGGCGGCGAGGCAGGGCGACAAGGTCGCCGTCGACTCCTTCCGCGAGCTGGCCCGCTGGGCCGGCGCGGGACTGGCGGACCTGGCCTCGCTGTTCGACCCCTCGGCGTTCATCGTCGGCGGCGGAGTGTCGGACGAGGGGGAGCTGGTCCTGGACCCGATCCGCAAGTCCTTCCGGCGGTGGCTGATCGGCGGGCAGTGGCGTCCGCACGCCCAGGTGCTCGCCGCCCGGCTCGGCAACAAGGCGGGCCTCGTCGGCGCGGCTGACCTGGCCCGCCAGGGCTGAATCCGGCGCCTTCCGCCCCTCCCCCGGGGCGTCGAGGACAGGCCCCCCGGCTCGGAGGCGAGCCGGGGGGCCTGCCCGGCCGCCGGCCCGGCGGGCTGGGACGTCCGCGGCCTCCGTCCCGGCCGTACGGGCACCCCGGCCGTACGGGCACCCCGAGGGCGCGGCGCGCCCGGTGCCCGATGGGGCGGGAACGGCGCGCCGGGGCCCGTTATCTTGAGGCGCATGGTGACGTCCGCGACGCGACCGCTGCCCAACTCCCGCACCGAGCCGGACGGTTCGGCCGTGATCCGGGTCCTCGGCTACAACATCCGCTCCATGCGCGACGACGAGGACGCCCTCGCCCGCGTCATCCGCGGCTGCCGGCCCGATCTCGTCTTCGTCCAGGAGGCACCTCGCTTCTTCCGGTGGCGCAAGCACCTCGCCCGACTCGCGGCCAAGAGCGGGCTGGTGGTGCTGGGCGGCGGGGCGACCGCCGCGGGCCCGGCGCTGCTGTGTTCGCTGCGGGTGAGGGCCGAGCGCACCGAGGACGTTCTGCTTCCGCTCACTCCCGGGCTGCACCGGCGCGGCTTCGCCACCGCCGTGGTGCGTATCGGGGCGGCCCGGATCGGGCTGCTCAGCTGCCATCTCAGTCTGCGGGCCGACGAGCGCCACAGCCAGGCCGGAATGCTGCTCGACCGTCTGGCCGCGATGGACGTGCCGCACGCGATCGCCGCGGGCGACGTCAACGAGCGGCCCGGCGGGCGCAGTTTCCGGCGCCTGGCCGCCGCGCTCCGGGACGCCCGGGCCGTCAGCCCCTGGGGCGGCGAGTACACCTCGACTCCCGCGGACCCGCACCAGCGGATCGACGCGGTCTTCGTGACCCCGGGCATCGAGGTACTCGGCTGCGGCGTACCCGCGGGGCTCCCCGGAGTCGGCGAGGCGGACCTGGAGGCGGCCACGGACCATCTCCCGGTCCTGGCCGCCCTGCGGGTGCCCGCTCCGCCCCCGGCCTCCGCGACCGGTCCGGCCCCCGGGCAGGGCCCGCACGGCCACGCGCGAACCGGCTGAGCGAGCGCGTTCCGCGAACGCGGCTCCGTCCGCCCGCAGGCCGCGAGGGACTCTGCCGCACCCCCTCATGTCCGCGTCAGGAGGCCTTCGCCCCGTCGTGACGCCCGGCTCGCCCGGCACCGGCTCGGGGCGTTCCCGAGCCGACCGCGCAGGCCCACGGCAAGGCCGGTGCTGCGCCTTGCGATCCACCGCACCGAAGGCCGTTCGGCCCGGCCGGGCAGGCCCTGCCCGGCGCGGTGCCCGTCCACCGCGCCGGACGCCGCTCCCCGCGCGCCGACCCTGCTGGACGCGCCTCTAGACGACCGCCCCGCGGCCCGGGTCGTCGTCCTCGTCGTCCCCGTGGGACATCCGCGCCACCAGTGTGGCGAAGCCGCCCAGGAAGCCGCCGACGCCGAGCGTGGTCAGCCACCAGGTCATGTCCCACCGCAGGATCACGGCGAACAGCAGCAGCACGGGCCCGCCGATCACCGCCAGCCAGGCGAACTTCGCGGTCGTGTCGGCCTCCGGCAGCGGCGGGGGCTCCGGCGGTACGAAATGGCCCTCGTCGCCGTCGTCAGACCCTTCGCCGCTGGGCTCGGCGATCGTGTAGTCGCGCGGCCCCCCGCCCACCCCGGGCGCGAACACGACGGAGCTGCCCAGCGGCTTCTCCGGCCGTGGGCCCTCGTCCTCCTCGCTGCTCCCGCCCTCGCCCCCGTCCGCACGGTCACCGGCCCCTCCGTCCGGCCCGTCGTTCCGGACGGCCTTCTGCAGGCCCGCGAGGTCCTCCACCGACTTGAACGGCCTCGCCCCCGGCGGGTCCGCGGGCTCCTGCCCGTAGCCCGCGACGATCGCGGCCCAGACGGCCTCCTCGTCGACGGGTTGCGGCTCCCGGTCCCGGTCCCGGTCCCGGTCCGCGTCGTGCTGCTCAGCCACCGGTCGTGCTTCCCTTCTCGCCGACGCTGGGAGCGAGGCGGCCGATGAACGCGTGGCTCTCCTCGAAAATCCGCTCCGCGTCGTGGTCCAACGTCGCCACGTGGTAGCTCTGTTCCAGCAGGACCTCCCGGATGTCCGTGGACGACACCCGGCTGAGGATCCGGGCCGAGTCCGCGGGCGGCACCACATGGTCCTGAGGGCTGTGCAGCAGCAGCATCGGCTGCGTGACCTGCGGGAGTTCGCCGTCGACGAGCCGGAGGAAGTTCCGCAGCGAGTGGGCGGCGTGCAGGGGGACCCGGTCGTAGGCGACCTCGTCCACGCCCTCCTTCGCGATGTCGTTGGCCAGCCCCCCGGTGCTCCGCACGAGATGGCGGGCCACCGGCAGCGCGTGCGCCGCAGGTCCGTGCACCTTGTTGGCCGGGTTCACCACCGCGATACCGCTGACGGCGTCGCCGTGCCTGGCGGCCAGCCGCAGGGTCAGCGCGCCGCCCATCGACAGCCCGCACACGAAGACCTGGCGGTGCTGAGCGCTCAGCGCCCGGAACTCCCGGTCCACTTCCGCGTACCAGTCCTGCCAGCCGGTGACCGCCATGTCCTGCCAGCGGGTGCCGTGACCGGGCAGCAGCGGCAGCGAGACGGTCAGTCCGCGCTCCGCGAGGAACTCCGCCCACGGGCGCATCGACCGGGGGGAACCGGTGAAGCCGTGGCAGAGGAGTACGGCGACCTCGCCACCCTCGTGGCGGTACGGCTCGGCTCCAGGAAGGACCGGCACCGGGATCTCCTTTCAGGGCGGCCCGGGGGCGTCCCCCGGTGGGCAGATTCACCGTACGCGACGGGACCGGCACCGACCAGGGCTGAGCCCGCCCGGCGCGGGCCCACCGGGAGGAGCCCGGTCCCGCCAGGGGTTAGGGTCGTCCCGACGGACTCCAGGAAGGCACTCGAGTTGATCTACGGCGCAATGAAGTTCTCCATCGGCGGGGCGCTGAAGCTCGCCTTCAGGCCGTGGGTGGAGGGCCTCGAGAACGTCCCCGCCGAGGGACCGGCGATCCTCGCGAGCAACCACCTGTCCTTCTCGGACTCCTTCTTCCTGCCCGCGGTCCTGGACCGCAAGGTCACGTTCATCGCCAAGGCCGAGTACTTCACGTCGCCGGGTGTGAAGGGCAAGCTCACCGCGGCCTTCTTCAAGGGCGTCGGCCAGCTCCCGGTGGACCGCTCCGGGGCGCGAGGAGCCGGCGAGGCGGCCGTCAGGAGCGGCATCGAGGTCATCGAGCGCGGTGAGCTCTTCGGCATCTACCCGGAGGGCACCCGCTCCCCGGACGGCCGGCTCTACCGGGGGAAGCCCGGCGGTCTGGCCCGCGTGGCGCTCGCCACCGGCGCGCCCGTCATCCCCGTCGCGATGATCGACACCGAGAAGATCCAGCCACCGGGTCAGGTCGTCCCCAAGCTGATGAGCCCCGGCATCAGGATCGGCAAGCCGCTCGACTTCAGCCGCTACCACGGCATGGACCACGACCGCTTCATCCTGCGCTCGGTGACCGACGAGGTCATGTACGAGATCATGAAACTCTCGGGCCAGGAGTACGTGGACATCTACGCCACGGCGGCCAAGCGGCAGATCGCGGACGCCGAGAAGGCCGCGAGGGAGGCCGCCAAGGAGGCGGGGCGGGCCGCGAAGGCGGCCGGCGGGGCGGAGCGGGCCGGCGATCGGTAACGTCGCCCGTCGGGCCGGACGGACTGGGGGGGGATCGGGGGCAATGGCCAGGCGCGAGCGGGTCGTGAGGATGTCGGTCGAGTTGCCGCTGTGGCGCGCGCTGGCCGCGTACCGCGTGCTGACCGCGGGGTATGCGATCCTGCTGCTCGTCTTCACCACCGAGCGGTACGAACGCCTCTGGGTGGCCGTCGGCTTCCTCGCCGTGATGGCGGTCTGGACGCTGGCGACGCTCCCGAGGGTGGCCAGCGCCGCCGCCTGCACCAAGCGGTTCCTCGGCGCGGATCTCGGCGTGGCCCTCACCGGCATCCTGCTCACCCCGCTCGCCGACGCGCACGCGCAGCAGATCGACAGCCCCACCCTGCCCTCGATCTGGACCGCGGGTGCGGTGCTCGCCTTCGCGATCAAAGGCGGCTGGCGGTGGGCGGGCTTCGCGTCCTCCCTGGTCGCCGTCGCCAACATCATCGAGCGTGGCGAGCCCAGCCGGGACACCATCCACAACGTGCTGCTGGTGTGGGTCGCGTCCATCGCCATCGGATACGTCGTCGAGGTCGCCCGGGCCTCCGAGCGCACCCTGGCCCGCGCCCTGGAGATCGAGGCGGCGACCCGGGAGAGGGAGCGGCTGGCCCGCGACATCCACGACGGCGTGCTCCAGGTGCTGGCCATGGTGCAGCGGCGCGGCACGGCGATCGGGGGCGAGGCCGCGGAACTCGGCCGGATGGCGGGCGAGCAGGAGGTCGCCCTGCGGACCCTGGTGACCGGTGGTCTCGTCCCCGCGTCCAGGGTGTCGGAGGACGCGGCGCGGGGCGCGGTCGTCCGCCTCGTCGATGAGCCGGACGCGCCGGGCGCCCCGGCCGCGCTCGACGCGGCGGGCGCACCGGACGGCGAGCGGGACGGCGAGCGGGACGGTGCGCGCCCGCCGGTGGATCTGCGCCCGCTGCTCGCGCCGCGGCCCGGCAGCCGGGTCACCCTGTCCGAGCCGGGCGCCCCGGTGCTGCTCCCGGCGCGCACGGCGGGGGAGCTCGCGGCCGCTGTCGGTGCCGCACTGGACAATGTCCGCAGGCACGCGGGCGAGGGTGCGCAGGCGTGGATCCTGGTCGAGGACGGGCCGGACGAGGTGATCGTCACGGTCCGGGACGACGGGCCGGGGATCCCGGAGGGACGGCTCGCCCAGGCCGAGGGCGAGGGGCGGCTCGGTGTCGCGCTCTCGATCCGCGGCAGGCTGCGGGACATCGGCGGCACCGCGGAGCTGCTCTCGGTGCCGGGGCAGGGTACGGAAGTCGAGTTGACGGTCCCGAGGGGGACCCGGGGGAAGGCCAGAGGATGACGGAGACGAGCGGGGCGGTCCTGCGGGCCGTGCGGGTCATGGTCGTGGACGACCATCCGATGTGGCGGGACGCGGTCGCCCGCGATCTGGCCGCGGCCGGCTGCGAGGTGGTGGCGACCGCGGGCGACGGTCCGCAGGCGGTGCGCCGCGCCAGGGCCGCGGCGCCCGACGTCCTGGTGCTGGACCTCAACCTGCCGGGGATGCCGGGCGTCCGGGTGTGCCGGGAGCTCGTCGGAGCGGACTCGGCCCTGCGGGTCCTGGTGCTTTCCGCCAGCGGGGAGCACGCCGATGTGCTGGAGGCGGTGAAGTCGGGGGCGACCGGCTATCTGCTGAAGTCGGCCAGTACGGAGGAACTGGTCGACGCCGTGCGGCGCACCGCGGCAGGCGAGCCGGTGTTCACCCCCGGCCTCGCGGGGCTGGTGCTGGGGGAGTACCGGCGGCTGGCGGGCGAGCCCGTGCCCGCGGCGGGACCGGGCGATCCTTCGGCACCGCGGCTCACCGACCGGGAGACCGAGGTGCTGCGTCTGGTGGCCAAGGGCCTGTCGTACAAGCAGATCGCGGAGCGGCTGGTGATCTCGCACCGCACGGTGCAGAACCATGTGCAGAACACCCTGGGCAAGCTCCAGCTGCACAACAGGGTGGAGCTGGTGCGCTACGCGATCGAGCGCGGCCTCGACGACGTCTGAACCCCGGGTCGGGCAGTTGTCCCGGCCTCGGTATCCGGTCCACTCGATGGAGTGAATCGCCGGACGCCAACCACCGTTCCGCTGACCGGAATTCACCTTTTGCGCCATGCCGGAGTGACCTGCGTCACCACTAGCGTTGCCGTCGAATGCGGCCATCGACGGCGAAGGGACCTTCCATGCGGGTCGGAGTACTGACCGGGGGCGGCGACTGCCCCGGCCTCAACGCGGTGATCCGCGGCATCGTCCGCAAGGGCGTGCAGGAGTACGGATTCGAGTTCACCGGCTACCGGGACGGCTGGCGCGGACCGCTGGAGGGCGACACCGTACGCCTTGACATCCCCGCGGTCCGCGGCATCCTCCCGCGCGGCGGCACCGTCCTCGGCTCCTCGCGGACCAACCCCCTCAAGACGGAGAACGGGATCCGCCGGATCAGGGAGAACCTCGCCAAGCACGAGGTGGAGTCCCTCATCGCGATCGGCGGCGAGGACACCCTCGGGGTCGCCGCCCGCCTCTCGGGCGAATACGGCGTCAAGTGTGTGGGCGTGCCGAAGACCATCGACAACGACCTCTCGGCCACGGACTACACCTTCGGCTTCGACACGGCCGTCGGTATCGCCACCGAGGCCATCGACCGGCTGCACACCACGGCGGAGTCGCATATGAGGGTCCTCGTGGTCGAGGTGATGGGACGTCACGCGGGCTGGATCGCGCTGCACTCGGGGCTGGCGGGCGGTGCGAACGTCATCCTCATCCCGGAGCAGCGGTTCGACCTGGACCGGGTCTGCGCCTGGGTCACCTCCCGCTTCCGCGCCTCGTACGCGCCGATCGTCGTGGTCGCCGAGGGCGCGATGCCCAGGGACGGCGACATGGTCCTCAAGGACGGGACGCTGGACTCCTTCGGGCACGTCCGGCTCTCGGGCGTCGGCGAGTGGCTGGCCAAGGAGATCGAGAGGCGCACCGGCAAGGAGGCCAGGACGACCGTACTGGGCCATGTCCAGCGCGGCGGCACGCCCAGCGCGTTCGACCGCTGGCTGGCGACCCGCTTCGGCCTGCACGCGGTCGAGGCGGTGCGCGACGGCGACTACGGGAAGATGGTCGCCCTGCGCGGCACGGATATCGTCCGCGTGCCGATCGCCGACGCCACGGCGAGACTGAAGACGGTCGACCCGGCCCTCTACGAGGAGGCCGGCGTCTTCTTCGGCTGACGGCAGGCGGCAGGCGGCGGGCCGGGCGGAGGGCGGCGGACGGGTAGGCGCCGGGCGGTCGACGGAGGGCGGCTGACTGCAGGCGGCGGCGGATCTCGGCGCGCTGTCCGCGCCGGACGCCGGGACCGAGCTGTACAGCAGGAGCCCCCGGGCCATCCGGCGCTTCCGCCCCGCGCCGCCCTGCCGTCCGCCGCCGCCCCGCCGTCCGCCGCCGCGCCACCCCGGAGGGCACCGCCAGGGCTCCCGTACGAGCCTCCCCGGGGCCCGCCGGGCGCCCGGCGGGCCGGTACCCGTCAGGGGCGCGCGGGCCCGAGGCGGTCAGGAGCGCGGCCCGGTGCCTGCCGGGGCGGCCCGGTGCCCGGATCACCCAGGGCGCGGGCGCGGCCTCGCTCAGGGCGCGGGCTCCGGGACGACCGCGTCGAGCAGCATGCGCACGATATCCGGCCCGCGCAGGGTCAGCACCGACTCCGGGTGGAACTGGACGCCCGCGAAACCCGGCCCGCGCAGCGCGTGGACCTCACCCGACTCCGACCGGCTCAGCTCGACGCCGCGCAGCGCCAGCTCCCCCGCCGACCCGTCGTCGCAGACGGCCGTGAAGCTGTTGTAGAAGCCGACCGTCTCCTCCGCGCCGAACAGCCCGATCCGCAGCTGGGCTCCCTGGAACGGCCGCTCCCTGCGGGCGATGGCCAGCCCCAGTTCGGCGGCGATCAGTTCGTGTCCCAGGCAGACCCCCAGGAGCCCGCCCCGGTGGTCGCGCAGCAGTTCCGCGGTGAGCGAGCGCAGGAAGCGCATCTTCGGGTCCCCCGTGTCCGAGGGGTCGCCCGGTCCAGGGCCCAGGACGAGTGGCCCGCCGTGGGCCAGCGCCGCCTCCCGCACCCCCGGCTCGTCGTAGCGGCGCACGGTCACGTCGAGGCCCGCCCCCCGCAGCAGATGCGCCAGCATCGCGGTGAACGTGTCCTCGCCGTCCACCACCAGCGCATGCCCCAGGTCCCGCTCCGGCATGGCCTGCATCCGCAGCCAGAACGGCGCCAGGTCCGCCCGGCGCGCGTCAAGCGCCGCCCGCACCCGGGGATCGTCCGCCAGCCGCCGCCGCGCCGCCTCACCGCGCGCGGGCCCCGGACGGACCCCCAGCGCGGCCAGTACCCCCGCCGCCTTGGCGTGCGTCTCCGCCACCTCGGACGCCGGGTCCGAGTCGCGGACCAGCGTCGCGCCGACCGGCACCCGCACCCCGCCCGACGCGGAGATGTCGGCGGTACGGATCAGGATCGGGGAGTCGAGGGTCTGCGCACCACCCGCTTCGGTGCCCAGCAGCGCGAGCGCCCCGGCGTAGTACCCGCGCCCGCCGCCGTCCGGGCCCGGGGGCTCATGGCGCTCGATGACCCGGCAGGCGTTCTGTACCGGCGAGCCGGTGACGGTCGCCGCGAACATCGTCTCGCGCAGTACCTCGCGGACGTCCAGCGAGGACCGCCCCCGCAGCTCGTACTCGGTGTGCGCGAGATGGGACATCTCCCGGAGGCGGGGCCCGACGACCACTCCGCCCATGTCGCCGACCGCGCACATCATCTTGAGCTCCTCGTCGACGACCATGGAGAGCTCGTCGGTCTCCTTGCGGTCGGAGAGGAAGTCCAGCAGCCCGCTGACCGTCGGGCCGCCCGCCGGGTAGCGGTACGTCCCGCTGATCGGGTTCATCACGACCGTGCCCCCGGACATCCGGACGTGCACCTCGGGGCTCGCCCCGACGAGCGTGCGCCCGCCCCCGCCCCCGCCCCCGCTCCGCCGGCCGGCGGGGGGCCGCCCGTCCCCGGTGTGCACGACATACGTCCAGTACGCACCGCGCTCGACCGCGAGCAGCCGCCGGAAGAGCGCGAGGGCGTCCGCCCTGCCGAAGCCCGGTACACGGCCGGTGAAGGTGCGGCGGATGACGAAGTCGGCCCCCTCGCCGCGTCCGATCTCATCCGCGACCACGCGCCGGACGATCTCCGCGTACTCCTCGTCGCCGACGTCGAAGCCGCCCCCCTCGACGCTCACCCGGTGCGCAGGCAGCCGTTCGAGCACCTCGCCGAGCGGGAGCTCGTGGGACTCCTCGACGACCAGCACGGACAGCGGGGTGCCGTCGTCGCGTACGTCGAAGCCGCGCTCGCGGATCTGCCGGAACGGCACCAGGGCCAGTGACGGGCGCTCGCCCACCGGGATGTCGGCGAGCCGCCCGACCTCCCGGACCGGGCCGGTCAGCACCTCGACGGTGTTGTGGTCGCGGCCCGGGGTGAGCCTGCGCAGCAGGGCGAACGGTGGCGCGCCGGGGGCGAGCAGCCGGTCGAGGACGTGCATGGCGGGGTTCCTTCCTGGGGGGGGGGAGGGGAGGAACGGCCCGTGGAAAACGGAAAGGCCGCCCCTCGGGCGGCCTTCGCGAAACTCTGTGCGCGCGATCGGATCAATCGGATCGGTGGGCCGCCGGATGAGCGGTCCACCAGCGGTTCCGGGTCGTCTGCGCGAACATGCCGTGAACCCTACCCCACCCGTCACCCCGCCCGTCACGCCACTCGTCACGCCACCGGTCATCCCACCCGGCGCGCCGGTCGGCATCCCGGCCCTCGCGCCGCCCGCCCTCCGGCTCCGGTGTCGGTCGTCTCACTTTCCGGGCGGCGGCGTGGACCGGCTGACCGACCACGTAATGTTGTCGGGGTGACCGTGAACGCTAAGACCACCGAGACCGGTGGCAACACCTGGCGAGACCTTCCCGCGGCGCAGCAGCCCGAGTACCCCGATGCCGAGGCTCTGCGCGATGTGATCGCGGACCTCGAGTCGTATCCGCCGCTCGTCTTCGCGGGCGAGTGCGACCAGCTGCGCGCCCGGATGGGAGCCGTTGCCAGGGGCGAGGCGTTCCTGCTCCAGGGGGGCGACTGCGCCGAGGCCTTCGACGGGGTGTCCGCCGACCACATCCGCAACAAGCTCAAGACCCTGCTCCAGATGGGCGCGGTGCTCACGTACGCCGCATCCGTCCCGGTCGTGAAGGTCGGCCGGATCGCCGGCCAGTACTCCAAGCCGCGTTCGAAGCCGACGGAGACCCGTGACGGCGTGACGCTGCCGACGTACCGGGGCGACTCGGTCAACGGCTTCGAGTTCACCGAGGCCGCCCGGGTGCCGGACCCGGAGCGGCTGAAGCGGATGTACCACGCGTCGGCCTCGACGCTGAACCTGGTGCGCGCCTTCACCACCGGTGGCTACGCCGACCTGCGCCAGGTGCACGCCTGGAACCAGGACTTCGTGAAGTCGTCCCCGTCGGGACAGCGCTACGAGCAGCTCGCCCGCGAGATCGACAACGCGCTGAACTTCATGAAGGCCTGCGGCACGGACCCGGCGGAGTTCCGCACCGTCGAGTTCTACGCCTCCCACGAGGCGCTGCTCATGGACTACGAGTCGGCCCTCACCCGGGTCGACTCGCGTACCGGCGATCTGTACGACGTCTCGGGCCACATGGTGTGGATCGGCGAGCGCACCCGCCAGATGGACGGTGCGCACATCGAGTTCGCCTCGAGGATCCGCAACCCCATCGGGGTGAAGCTCGGCCCGACGACGACGGTCGACGAGGCGCTGCAGTACGTCGAGAGGCTGGACCCGGACCGCGAGCCCGGCCGGCTGACCTTCATCGTCCGGATGGGCGCCGACAAGGTCAGGGACCGGCTTCCCGAGCTGGTGGAGAAGGTCACCGCCTCCGGTGCCACCGTCGCCTGGGTGACCGACCCGATGCACGGCAACACCTTCGAGGCGGCGTCCGGCCACAAGACCCGCCGCTTCGACGACGTGCTCGACGAGGTCAAGGGCTTCTTCGAGGTCCACAAGGAGCTGGGCACCCACCCGGGCGGCATCCACGTCGAGCTGACCGGCGACGACGTCACCGAGTGCGTGGGCGGCGGGGACGAGATCTTCGTCGACGATCTGCACCAGCGCTACGAGACGGCGTGCGACCCCCGGCTGAACCGCAGCCAGTCGCTGGACCTGGCGTTCCTGGTCGCGGAGATGTACCGCGACCAGTGACGGGACAGACAGGCAGCCGGTAGGGAACCGGTGACGGGGCCGGTGAGGTCACCGGCCAGGTGCCGGGTACGGCTGTGGGGCGTGGATCCGTGTGATCCACGCCCCACAGCCGTACCCGGGCTTTTGCGGTCGGCGGGCCGAGGGTAAGGTTAGGTTAGCCTCACCGATCATCGGGGTGGGTGCCACAGTCGATCTCGATCCACCAGGAGGTGAACCGCGTGTACGTCTGCTCGTGCTTCGGCATCACGGAGAAGCAGGTCAAGGAGCACGCGGAGGCGGGTGCCTGCACCCCCCGCCAGATCGCCTCGGTGTCCAAGGCCGGTACCGACTGCGGCTCCTGCGTACGCCGGATCCAGGGCATTCTCGGCCGTGGCGCCTGCCCGCGCCGTGAGCTGCTGGAGCAGCGCGGCGCCGGCGTGCTGTCCGAGGAAATGACCCCGGTGGGCGCGGAGGCGGTCTCCCCCGGCCGGCTGCGCGAGGCGGCCTAGCCGCCCCGCCGCGAGGCGGCCCGGGCCCTGCCCGGTGGCCGTGCGGCGCGGACGGGGCCCGGGGCTACGACTCCGGCTGCTCGATGACCTGGGCGATGTAGAGCGGCTCCCCGAGCTTCTCGACCAGTTCCAGCTGGGTGTCCAGGTAGTCGATGTGGTGCTCCTCGTCCGCGAGGATCGACTCGAAGATGTTCGCGGACGTGATGTCGCCCTTGGCGCGCATGACCTCGACGCCGCGCTTCAGCCGGTCGATCGCCTCGACCTCGATCTGCCGGTCCGCCTGGAACATCTCGGTCACCGTCTGCCCGACCCGTACGTGGAACAGCCGCTGGTAGTTCGGCAGCCCCTCCAGGAACAGGATGCGGTCGGTGAGCACCTCCGCGTGCTTCATCTCGTCGAACGACTCGGCCCGGGTGTAGGCGGCGAGCTTCGTCCAGCCGAAGTTCTCCTGCATCTTGGCGTGCAGGAAGTACTGGTTGATCGCGGTGAGCTCGGCGGTCAACTGCTCATTGAGGAAGTCCAGGACCTCGGGATCGCCCCGCATCGCAGCGGCTCCTTCCGCAGGGGTGGCTCAGGCAGGATGCGCGCATCCTCGCACCGTGATCGAACGCCGTCCAGTAAGTGCCCCCTTAGTGGGAGTTGCCGGAATCGACCCGGACCCGGTCATGACCACCCCTCCCGGTCTGTCACCATTGAGGGCATGGGTCAGCCGGAGAGCCGGGAACGCCGGATGTCAGCACAGTCCGGGCTGCCTCCGGGGCAGCGCCTTCAGCGCGGCTGGCCGGTCACCCACTACGGCCCCGTCCCCAGGTTCAAGCCGGACCGCTGGGAGTTCCGGGTCTTCGGTGCCACCGCCGACGGCGACAAGCACTGCTGGAACCACGAGGAGTTCTCGGCACTGCCGTTCTCCACGGTCGTCGCCGACCTCCACTGCGTGACGAAATTCAGCATGCTCGGGGCCGAATGGGGCGGGGTGCGCGCCACCACGGTCGTCGGGCTGGCGCCGCCGGCCCCGGCGGTCACCCATGTCATGGTCTGGGCCGAATACGGTTTCAGCGCCAACCTCCGCCTCTCCGACTTCCTTTCCGAGCGCACGATCTTCGCCACCCACAAGGACGGGGAGCTGCTCACCGCCGAGCACGGCTTCCCGCTGCGCCTGATCGTCCCGCACCTGTACGCCTGGAAGGGCCCGAAGTGGGTGCGCGGGGTGGAGTACATGACGGCCGACCGCAGGGGCTTCTGGGAGGAGCGGGGCTACCACAATATCGGCGACCCGTGGAGTGAGCAGCGCTACTCCTACCAGGAGGAGCCGGGCGACGGGCCCGAGTTCTAGCGGGTTCGTGCGGGGCGTGTTCCGCAGGCGCCGGTCGCCGTAGGGCCGCGTCCGGCGGGGAGCCGGTCCTGCCCGCCCGTGCCCCCTGTGCTGTTCTGCGCAGGTCTGTGTCTGTCTGTGTCTGTGTCCGTCTGCGCGTGTCTGTGTCGATCTGCGTCTGTCTGTGTCCGTCTGCGGGTGTCCGGTTCAGCGGTCGCGGAGCCGCTTCAGCAGCGCCACGTCGGCCGCGTACGCGTCCCTGCCGTGCCGGCCGCCCGGCGTCTCGATGATCAGCGGCACACCCTCCGCCGCCGGGTGCCGCATCAGCTCGCGGAACGCCTCCTCGCCGATGTGACCGGCGCCGATGTTCTCGTGGCGGTCCTTGCGCGCCCCGACGACGTCCTTGGAGTCGTTGGCGTGGATCAGTTTCAGCCGGCCCGGGCCGATCGCCGCCTCGAGGAGATCCAGCGTCCGCGCGGCTCCGCCGTCCGCCGCGAGGTCGTGGCCGGCCGCGAACGCGTGGCAGGTGTCCAGGCAGACGCCCAGCCTGGGATGGGCGTCCAGGGCCTCGACGTACGGACCGAGGTCCCCGGCCAGTGAGCAGAGGGAGGAGCCCTGCCCGGCCGTCGGCTCCAGCAGCAGGAACGGGTCGTCGTCATGCGTCAGCTCGTCCAGCAGGGGCAGCAGCAGCTCCCGCACCTGGGCGAGGGCCGTTTCGCGGGTCCGGCCCCCGGTCGCCGAGCCCGTGTGCACCACCACCCCCGCCGCGCCGATCTCCCGGCCGCGGCGCAGCGAGTGGCGAAGCGACTCCACGGACCGCCCGGCGGTGACCGCGTTGTGGGAGCCGAAGTTGATCAGATACGGCGCGTGCACGTACACGGGTGTGCCGGCGCTCGCCGTACCGGCGCGGAACAGCTCGTCCTGCACGCGGTCGCCCGCCGGGGTCGCCCATCCCCGGGGGTTGGCGACGAAGACCTGCACCGCCTCGGCCTCGATCTCCCGGGCGTACGTGAGACCGGTCCCGGCCAGGCCGCCGGCCACGGGCACATGGGCGCCGACTGGATTGCGCACCTGGTTAGAGCCCCTTGGTCGTGATCGTGATCGTGCTGCCCTCGGCTGCCCGCCCGCCGCCCTCGACGGACTGGCTCCCGACGGTGTCGCTGAGGAACGGGAAGGACCGCTCGACCTCGACCTCGAAGCCCGCCTCCGCCAGCTCGCGCCTGGCGTCGTCCACCGAGTCCCCGGTGACGTCCGGGACCTCGACCATCCGCGGCCCCATGGAGACCGTGAGCGTGACCGTGTCGCCGCCGGCGGCCCGTCCGCCCTCCGCCGGGGACTGCCGGGCGACGGCTCCCGCGTCCTCGGGGGAGTGGACCCGCTCCGGCGAGACGCGCACCTTCAGTCCGGCGTCCTCGAGGGCGCGGGTGGCGTCCTCGACGGCCTCGCCGGTCACGTCGGGCACGTCGATCGGGGCGCCCTTGCTGACGACGAGCGCGACCGCGGAGTCCGGGCGGCGTGCGGTGCCCGCGGCCGGATCGGAGCCGACGACCGTGCCCTGGGCCGCCTCGTCGCTGAACTCCCTGGTGATCACACCCGGGGCCAGACCGGCCTTGCGGAGGGCGCTCCTGGCGTCGGCGAGCGTCAGCCCCCCGAGCTCCGGCACCGTCACGACCTCGGGGCCGCGCGAGACGACGAGGACGACCGGGGTGTCGTGCCGGACGCGCTGCCCGGGGGCGGGGCTCACCTCCATGACGGTGCCGCGGTCGTAGGCGTCGCTGAAGTCCTGCCGTACGGCCTCCACGCCCAGCCCGGCCGCGGAGAGCCGCTGCCTGGCCACGGCCTCGGTCTGGCCCAGGACGGTGGGCACCCGGGTGAACTGCCCGGAGCTGATGTACCAGACGCCCGCGCCCGCGCCCAGCAGGAGCAGTACGGCGACGACGGCGGCGAGCGCCCTGCGGCGTGGCGCCCGGAGGCGCCGGCCGCCCGGACGGGTCGGCGGGGGGCCGGCCGGGGGTGCCTCCAGCCGGCTCGTGCGCTCCACGGCCTCGCCCGCCGTGGGCAGCGGCCGCGCTATCACACTCGTCCGGTCCTCGGAGCCGGCGGCGGTCGCCGCGGCCGGCGTCCGGGCCTGCGGCGGCTCGGAGTCGAGTTGGTTGTCGCCGAGCGCGGCACGGGCCTCGCGGGTCAGGCCGAGCAGGGCGACGGCGTCGCCCGGGCGCGATTCGGGGGCACGGGCCGTCGCGGCCGCCACCAGGCCGTCCAGCTCCGGGGCGAGCCCGGGCACGGCGGCCGACGGCGGGGGTACATCCTCGCCCAGGTGCCGGTAGAGCACCTGGGCCGGGGTGTCGCCCGAGTGCGGCTTTGCGCCGGTGAGCATCTCGTAGAGGACGACTCCGCAGGCGTAGACGTCGGCGCGGGTGTCGGCGGTGCCGGACTCGATCTGCTCCGGAGCGAGGTACGAGACGGTGCCGAGCAGTGATCCCGTGCTGCTGGTCACCGAGCCCACGGCCCGGACCAGGCCGAAGTCGGCGACCTTGACCCGTCCGTCGTCCCCGATCAGGACGTTCTCGGGCTTCATGTCCCGGTGGACGAACCCGGTCCGGTGCGCGGCGCCGAGCGCGGCCAGCACGGGCTCCAGGATGTCCAGCGCCGCCCGCGGCCGGAGTGCCCCCCGCTCGCGGAGCACGTCGCGGAGGGTGCATCCGGCCACGTACTCCATCGCCAGATAGACGTACGCGCCCTGGGCCCCCTGGTCGTACACGCCCACCACGTTCGGGTGGGAAAGGCGTGCCACGGACTTCGCCTCGCGGATGAAGCGCTCGACGAAGGAGGCGTCCGCCGCGAGCGCCGGGTGCATCACCTTGAGGGCGGTCAGCCGGTCGAGCCGGGTGTCCACGGCCCGGTAGACCGTGGCCATCCCGCCGACGGCGATACGCGCGTCGACGCGGTAGCGGCCGTCGAGCACCTGCCCGACGAGAGGGTCCTGAAGGGTCGTGTCCACGCAGGCGAGTCTACGAGCCCGGACACCCGGCCCGGCCCCGGCCGCCGGAGCTGGAGCGGACCTGTGACGTGCGTCATCGCAGGGACGGGCACGGACGAGGGCCGGGGGCCGGGGGCCGGGCCGGGCATGGTGGAGCGGGCCGGAGGCCGGGAAGCCGGGCGGAGGCCGGGTGCCGGGGGCGGGCCGGGCGGCGCCGCGGGCGGGGCCGGGAGGGCCGGCCCCGCCCGCGGGATGCGCGCCGTCACCCGAAAGCGGGGCGCTCCGGGTCCAGCGCCGCCCGGCCTTCGGCCGGGGACGACGCCTCGGCGAAGTGGCGGCGTGGGATACGGCCCGCTCGATGCGCCAGCCGACCCGCCTCGACCGCGTGCCGCATGGCCCCGGCCATCAGGACCGGTTCCTGCGCGCGGGTGACCGCGGAGGCCAGCATCACCGCCGAGCACCCCAGCTCCATCGCCAGCGCCGCGTCCGACGCCGTGCCGGCGCCCGCGTCCAGGATCACCGGGACGCGTGCCCGCTCGACGATCAGGCGGAAGTTGTGCGGGTTGCGGATACCGAGCCCGGAGCCGATCGGGGAGCCGAGCGGCATGATCGCCGCGCATCCCGCGTTCTCCAGCCGCCGCGCCAGCACCGGGTCGTCGCTGGTGTACGGCAGCACCACGAAGCCGTCGTCCACCAGCACCTCCGCCGCTTCCAGCAGCTCGACCGGATCGGGCAGCAGCGTCCGCTCGTCCGCCACCACCTCCAGTTTGATCCAGGACGTCCCGAGCGCTTCCCTGGCCAGCCGAGCGGTCAGCACGGCCTCGCCCGCGGTGAAGCAGCCCGCGGTGTTCGGGAGCACCTGGACGCCGAGGCGGTCCAGCACGGACAGCACCGACCCCTGCACGGTCGGGTCGAGGCGGCGCATCGCGACCGTGGTCAGCTCGGTGCCGCTGGCCACCAGCGCGCGTTCCAGCACGTCGAGGCTGGGCGCCCCGCCCGTGCCCATGATCAGCCGGGACGAGAACTCCACCCCGCCCAGTACGAAGCGGTCGTCGGCCATACCGGTCAGCCCCCCTGCACCGCGGTGAGCACCTCGACGCGGTCGCCCTCGCCGAGCAGCGTCCCCGGCCACTGGGAACGGGGGACGACGGTCTCGTTGACGGCGGCCGCGACCCCGGAGGGGGCGGTGGTGAGCGTGGTCACCAGCGTGTCGAGCGTGGTGCCCACCGTGACGGCGCGCGGCTGGCCGTTGACGGACACGGTGTGCGTGGAGGCCGGAGCGGAGCTCGGAGAAGTGGTGGAAGCCGGGGAGGAGGGGGAAGCCGGAGAGGAACTTCGCGAGGAACTTCGCGAGGAACTTCGCGAGGAAGAGGGAGAGGTCATGCGGACACCTTCTGCTGGGCGGGGGAGAAACGGCGCGGGGTGAAGGGACGGGCCTCGTCCGGCAGCTCACCGGTGACGAGGGCATGCGCGAGGGCATCGCCGGTCACCGGGGCGAGCAGGACGCCGTTGCGGTAGTGGCCGGTGGCGAGCAGCAGACCGGGCAGCTCCGAGGGGCCGAGCAGCGGGGCGTTGTCCGGTGAGCCCGGGCGCAGCCCGGCCCGGGTCTCGGTCAGCGGAAGCTCGGTGATGCCGGGCACCAGCTCATGCGCGTCGCGCAGCAGCCGGTACACCCCGCCCGCGGTGACCGCGGTGTCCCAGCCCAGCTCCTCGCTGGTCGCCCCCACCACGAGTTCGCCGTTCTCCCGCGGTACGAGGTAGACGTGGCTGCCGCGTACCACGGCCCGGACCGTCCGGGACAGGAACGGGGCGTACTCGGACGGCACCCGCAGCCGCAGCACCTGCCCCTTGACGGGACGCACCGGGGGCAGCGCCTGCGCGGGCACGCCCGCCAGCCGGCCGCTGAGGCTGCCGGCGGCCAGCACGACCTGGTCGGCAGCGACCGTGGCGCCGCCGGTCAGTACGGCCCCGGCGGCCCGGTCCCGTACGACCGACAGCCGTTCCGCCCACCGCCGGTGGAAGACCACGCCGGCCCGTTCGCATGCCACCACCAGCGCCCTGGTCAGCCGGCGGGGGTCGACCTGGTGGTCGCCGTCCACCCGCAGCCCGCCGCGCACCCCCGGCGCCAGCAGGGGCTCGAGGCGCCGGCACTCCCGCCCGGTGAGCCACTCGGACTGCAGGCCGAAGCGCCGCTGCAGCGCGTGCAGTTCGCGCAGGTGCGCCCGGTCGTCCGCGTCGAGTGCCACGGCGAGCGTCCCGCAGGAGCGGTAGCCGGTGTCCTGTCCGCTCGCCTCACCGAGTTCGGCGGCGAACCCCGGATAGCGGCCCGCGGAGGCGAGGTTCAGCCCGAGCAGCGTCTCCTCGCCGTAGTGGAGTTCCGTGACGGCCGCCAGCATGCCCGCCGCGACCTGCGCGGCCCCGCCGCCCGGCTCGGGGTCGGCGAGTGCGGTCCGCAGCCCGCGCTGCGCCGCCCGCCAGGCGGTGACGAGGCCGATGACGCCGCCGCCGATGACGAGGACGTCGGCGGACCGCGCTGATGAATGTCCTGGATGCATGCGCGTCCGGACCCTCCCTTCGCCGGCATGACCCGGATCAGGTTCGTACGGTCGGAGGCAGCGCCAGCCTCCCTCTCAGCCCGGTGCTCCGGGCTCCCGCGAGTGGCAGTACGGTGGCCAGCCTAACCGCCGTCGCCGATCGCCCGTAAGGGAGCCGCCACCGTGGCCCGCTCGCTCGAAGGACTCGTCCTCGCCCCCGTGGCCGACCAGGGGCCCGGCCGGGTCGGCACCCGTACGCGGTTCGCCTACCACGAGGAGCGGGGCCGCGTCTGGGCCGAGTACGCCGGCGGGGACGTGGTCCGCGGCCATCTCGTCGGCACCCGCGAGGGGGACCGGCTGGACTTCCGCTATGTGCAGCTGAGGCGGGACGGGACGACGGCTTCCGGGCACTGCGTGTCCACGGTGGTCGAACTCCCCGACGGTCGGGTGCGGCTGGAGGAGGCCTGGGAGTGGGAGTCCCGGCAGGGACGCGGCACGAGCGTCGTGGAGCAACTGCCGTACTGACGTGTCGTCAGCTGGTTAGGGTGGACGGGTGAGTGAGAACGAGCAGACGGCGCCGGTCCGCCGTGTCGTCGTCGTCGGGGCGGGCATGGCCGGGGTGCAGACCGCCGTGGCCCTGCGCGAACAGGGTTTCACCGGTGCCATCGGCCTTATCGGCGCCGAACCGCACCAGCCCTACGACCGGCCCCCGTTGTCCAAGGCCGTCCTGCTCGGGAACGCGGAGCACTCGGCCTTCGACGTCGACTTCGACGCGCTGTCCGTCGACCTCCGGCTCGGACGGGAGGCAGGCGCCCTGCGTGCCGGGGAGCACACGCTCGACACGCCGGCCGGGCCCGTCCCGTACGACGTCCTCGTCATCGCCACCGGAGCGGAGCCGATCACTCTCCCCGGTGCCGAGGGCGTCCCCGGGGTCCATCTGCTGCGGACCCTCGACGACGCGCAGCGGCTGCGCCCGGTGCTGGCGCGGCGCCACCGCATCGTGGTCGTCGGCGCGGGCTGGATCGGCGCCGAGTTCGCCACCGCCGCCCGCGAGGCGGGCTGTGAGGTCGCCGTCGTGGAGGCCGCCGACCGCCCGCTGCCGGGAGCCCTGCCGGCCGAGGTCACGGCCCCGATGACACGGTGGTACGCCGAGGCCGGCGCCGAACTGCTCACCGGTGCGCGGGTCGCCGCCGTCGAGCGCGGCGCGGTGGTCGTCGAGGGCGGCCGGCGGCTGCCGGCGGACGCCGTCGTCGTCGGCATCGGCGCCCGTCCGGCCACGCGCTGGCTCGCCGGTTCCGGCATCGAGCTGGGCCCCGACGGCTCGGTCACCGCCGACGAACGGCTGCGCACCTCGCTGCCCGACGTGTACGCGGTCGGGGACTGCGCGTCCTTCCCGTCGGGCCGCTACGGGCGGAGGCTGCTGGTCCACCACTGGGACAACGCACTCCAGGGCCCCCGCACCGTCGCGGTCGGCATCGTCGGCGCTGACACGGGGGAGGGTGGCGAACCGGGGGAGATCTACGACCCGGTGCCGTACTTCTGGTCGGAGCAGTTCGGCCGGTTCGTGCAGTACGCGGGACACCACGGCGACGCCGACGCCCTCGTGCGGCGCGGAGACCCGGACGGCCCCTCCTGGTCGGTGCTGTGGCTGCTGGACGGCGTGCTGGTCGCCGTGCTCGCGGTCGGCCGGCCGAGGGATCTCGCCCAGGGGCGCAGGCTCATCGAGGTCGGCGCCCGGATCGACGCGGAGCGCGCCGCCGACCCGGCCGTCCCGCTGAAGGACGCGGTGCTCTGAACGGCGGCCCCCGCCGGTCCGTGCCCGGGAGGGCCCGCGGGGCCGTGTCCGGTAGGCCCGCCGGGCCGTGCCCCGGGAGGGGCGTGGCAGGGCCCTGGGGGTGGCGGGGCCCTGGGGGTGGCGGGGGGCGTCGCTCGGTGAGAGCCGCCCCGGCCGGGTGGTGGCCGTGCCCCGGACCCGCCGCGCGATCACCCGGTGTGATCACACCGCGCCGATACGGGCTCCCGGGCGCGTCGCGGAAGCGGGCGGGCCCCGGGGCGGGCGAGGTCCTGGAGGCACGGCGCGTGGCGGTCCGCCGAACGGCGCAGCGCAGCAGCCCCGGCGGGGGCAGCGGGGCCGGCCCTCCGAAGGCCGCTCTCCGGCCTTCCGGGGGCCGGGGCCGGCCGGGCGGTGCGTCCCCCGGAGGGCGGTACCGTCGCTCCGAAGGCCGCAGTCCGACCGGGCCCGGCTACCGGCTGTCGGTCCGGGATGGCACGCTTGGTCCCGTGACCGAGATTGACGCAAAGACCGATGCTCTCGTCCCCGCCTGGCTCCACCTGCCCGACGTCGCGGAAAGACTCGAGGTCGAGGTGACCCGCGTACGGCAGCTGGTCAAGGAGGGGCAGCTGATCGCCGTGCGCCGCGGTGAGAACCGGACGCTCCAGGTGCCCGCCGCCTTCATCAAGGGCGGCAAGGTGGTCAAGGGCCTCTCCGGCACCCTGACGCTCCTCAAGGACGACGGCTTCACCGACGAGGAGATGCTGGAGTGGCTCTTCACTCCGGACCCCAGCCTGCCGGGGACCCCGGCGGAGGCGCTCGGCGAGAATCGCGGCACGGAGGTGAAGCGCCGGGCCCAGGCGCTCGCCGTCTGACGGCTACCGTCTGACGGCCTCCTGGGCCTGCGAAGTACGGGTCTCTGGGGCGTGTTGCACAGGTCCCTCCCGGCGCGCGACGCCGGGCAGCGCACTCTCCCGGGGCCCTTCGGCCACGGGAGGCGTCCCCGCGCCGCGTTGTCCGGAGGTGTCCGAGTGCGTCCGGTGCGAAGGCGGCCCTCCGCCTCGCGGTCGCGCGAAAGCCGGATGCCGGGGGCCACGCCCCGGGGGCTCGGAGCTCCTTTCGCCACCACGTGCCGGCGCACCGCAGGCGCACCGCCGGCGTCCCGGCACACCGATTCCGACGCGGTGCGCGCACCGATTCCGACGAGGGGCGGGCACCGGTGCCGGGCCGTCCGGCGCCGGTGCCCGCCCTGCCGATCCACCCCCGGGGGTACCACCCATGTCCTCATCCCGAGCCGCGCTGCACGACGCCCGCCTCTACCTCTGCACAGATGCTCGCAGGCGCCAGGGCGACCTGCCGGAGTTCCTCGACGCCGTCCTCTCCTCCGGGGTGGACATCGTGCAGCTGCGCGACAAGGGAATGGAGGCGGGGGAGGAGCTGGAGCACCTCGCCGTGTTCGCCGAGGCCTGCCGTCGCCACGGGAAGCTGCTGGCGGTCAACGACCGTGCCGATGTCGCCCACGCCTCCGGCTCCGACGTGCTGCACCTGGGCCAGGGCGACCTCCCGGTGCCGGCCGCACGGGCCATCCTCGGCGGCGAGGTGCTGATCGGCCGCTCCACCCACACTCGGGAGGAGGCCGCCGCGGCCGCCTCCGAAACTGGTGTCGACTACTTCTGCACCGGCCCCTGCTGGCCCACGCCGACCAAGCCGGGGAGGCCGGCCCCGGGCCTCGACCTGGTCGAGTACACCGCCTCGCTCGCCCAGGACCGCCCCTGGTTCGCGATCGGCGGGATCGACGAGGGCAACCTCGACGAGGTCCTTCAGGCGGGTGCCCGCCGGGTCGTCGTCGTCCGGGCCGTCACGGAGGCCGACGACCCCGCCGCGGCCGCCGCGCGTCTCGCCGGACGGATACGGGACTCCACCCGGTAGGCCGTTTCCCGGGCGGTTCATGTCCGATGGGTGGAATGCGGTTGGGGGACCGCCGCCCCCTGGATAGCCTGCGAGCATGGCCCTCGGCACAGCTTCCACCAGGACGGATCGCGCCCGCACCGTGCGCGACATGCTCGCCACCGGCAAGACCTCGCACTCGTTCGAGTTCTGGGCGCCCAAGACCGAGAAGGGCGAGCGGAACCTCTGGAACGCGCTGCGGCGCATCGAGGCGGTGCGGCCGAGCTTCGTCTCGGTGACCTACGGCGCCGGGGGATCGACCCGGGCGGGCACGGTCAAAGCCACCCAGCAGATCGCCGCCGACACCACGCTCACCCCGGTCGCCCATCTCACCGCGGTCAACCACTCGGTCGCGGAGCTGCGCAATATGATCGGCCAGTACGCGGACGCCGGGATCAGGAACATCCTGGCCGTCCGCGGCGACCCGCCCGGCGACCCGATGGGTGAGTGGGTCGAGCATCCCGACGGAGTGCGGTACGCGGCGGAACTCGTCCGGCTGATCAAGGAGTCCGGCGACTTCTGCGTCGGTGTGGCGGCCTTCCCCGAGACGCACCCCCGGTCCAGCGACCGGGAGGCGGACATCCGGCACTTCGTCGACAAGTGCCGTGCCGGCGCCGATTACGCGATCACCCAGATGTTCTTCCACGTGGAGGACTATCTGCGGCTGCGCGACAGCGTCGCCGAGGCCGGCTGCGAGACCCCGATCATCCCCGAGATCATGCCCGTCACCAGTGTGAAGCAGATCGAACGGTTCGCCCAGCTCAGCAACGCGTCGTTCCCCGCCGCACTCGAGGCGAGGATCCGCGCCGTCGCGGACGCCCCCGCCGCTGTACGCTCCATCGGTATCGAGTTCGCGACGGAGTTCTGCGCGCGACTGCTTTCCGAGGGCGTCCCCGGGTTGCACTTCATCACGCTCAACAACTCCACCGCCACGCTCGAAATCTACGAGAATCTCGGACTGCACCAGCAGTCGTGAAGCGCCGCACCCGCCGCAACTCCGGGCGTGAGGGCGCAAGAGAGGGGCGGGCATGGGCTGGACGGTGCTCTACATCGCGTTCGGCATCGTCGCGCTGTGGCTGCTCGGCGAGGTGCTGCTGCAGTACAAGGCGCGGCTCCGCTGGCGACTGGTCGCCTTCGCCGGCTTTCTGGGGGTGGTCCTCGGAGTGCTGATGCCGAACGTCATCGTGATCGGCGCCGGTGCCGCGGCCTTCGCCGTCGGCCAGACGTATGTCACGCTCTCCTTCCGGCGCGGCTTCTCCACCGGCTGGGCACTGGGCGCCCGCCCGGGCGCGCGCCGGCGCCGCCGGTCCGCCGCCGCATCCGCCGACCGGGATCCCGTGCTGCAGGTGACGGGCATCGACTACGGGCACTCCTACGACGGCCCGTTCGGCCCCGGCCCGTCCGGTCACCTCACCGGCGAGCCCCCTGCCGCCGCGGCCGCCGCCGACTGGGAGCCGCAGCGGCTCCCGGAGGACACCCATCGGTACGGGGAGTACTCGGATGCGCCCTACGCCGCCGATCACGGTCAGGGCGGTGCCGACCACGGCGCGGCCGGCGACCATGGCCGGGGCGGTGACTACGGTCAGGGCGGCGCCGACCACGGCGGGGGCGGTGACTACGGTCAGGGCGGCGCGGACTACGGCCACGGCAGCGGCGAGGAGGCCTTCTACGGCGGCTACTCCTCCGGCTACGCCGAGGCCTACGCCCAGGGCCACGGCTACCAGCAGCAGCCGGCCGGGGCCCATGACACCTACGCCGAGCCCTACGCCGAGCCCTATGCCGAGCCCTACGGTGGCTACGAGACCGGCGCCGGTCAGCAGTACGCCGCCTACTCCGACCCGTACTCCGAAAGCGCGGCGCAGGGCTATGAGGCGTACGGGAGCCACGGCGCCCGGCAGCCGTACACCGACACCGACCCGTACGCAGCACAGGGCTACGACGAGACGCCGCCGGGCGGTGTGTGGGTTCCCCCGCAGCGCGACGGCGACCAGGTCCCGCCGCCCGGCCAGCCGCCGCAGTACGGTCCCGCCCCGGGCCACCGGACCGACCCCGACGGGCAGACCCCCCGCCGCTGAGGCCGTCTTCCCCGGGGGCTTTCACTCTCGGTCCCGGCCCCCAGGTGCCCTGAGGTGCCCTGAGGTGCCGGACGCGGATGTCACCGCGAACCGCGGAAGTCCGCGCCCTCCACGATGAGTCCGGCCGCCAGCGCGCCGGACATCCCGCTGTGCGCGAGCCCGCCGCCGGGATGCGACCAGCCGCCCGCGAAGTACACCCCGGGCACCGGCGAGACGTTCGCGGCGGGCAGCAGCGCCCCGCCCGCTCCGGCCAGCGCAGGCCCGGGCACCTCGCGGGTACCGGTCTCCCGGAAGGTGTCCTCGGGCGTACGCACCTCGCGCCACAGGAGCCGCTCCCGCAGTCCCGGAACAGCCGCTTCCGCTGCTGCCGCCATCCGGTCGGCGAAGGCTTCCACCCGTGCGCCGCCCCCGCCCCACCGGTCCTCCGGAGACCGGCTGCCGGGCCCGATGGTCACGGTGGCGGGCACGGTCGCGGTCACGGTGACCGCCTCGTGGCCGCCGGGCCGCAGCCGTTCGTCGTCCGGCCGGAGCACCACGACGGTCGGCCGGTCGCACAGCCGCCCGGCGGCCAGCGCTGCCGACTCCCCGGCCGGGTCGGGCGAGTGCACCACCGTCCGGTGTGCCGCGTCCGCCTCCCGGGTGCCGCGCAGGGCGAGGCAGACGGTCATGCGCCCGGTGCGCACCGCCGACTGGTGGTGCGGCCACTCGTCCGGGGAGTGCCACGGTATGACCCGGTCCCGGTACAGCGCCGGCACGGGAGCGCCCGCGACGACATGGTCGGCGCCGGCCGTACTGCCGTCCGCCAGTTCCACGCCGGCGGCCCGGCCGTCCTCGATCCGCAGGCCCGTCACCTCGGCACCGAGGACGAACTCCACCCTCCGCGCCAGGCACCGCTGGTGCACGGCGTCCGCGAGGGCCCGTATTCCGCCCCGCGCGTACCAGCTTCCGAATGTCTGCTCCAGGTAGGGCAGAACCGCGGCGGAAGCCGGCGCGGTGGCCGGATCGAAGCCGTACGCCAGGGCGTGGCTCCCCAGCAGTGCCGCAAGCCGAGGATCGCGCAACTCGCGGCGGCCCACATCGGCGAGGGTGCGCGCCGGGCGGCGCAGCAGGCCACTCCTGGCCGCCGGGTACGGGTCCGAGGCGAGGGGGGACGCGTCCGGCGGCAGCGGCTCCTCCAGCAGCGGCCGCCGGGAACGGTCCCAGGCATCCCTCGCCCGCACCAGGAAGCCGCCCCAGCGCTCACCCGCTCCGGCACCGAGTGCTCCGTCCAGCGCCGACACGACACCCGCGCGTGAGGCGTTCGGCAGTGTCACGGCCGTGCCGTCGGCGAAGACATGGCGGCCCGCCGGGTCCACCGGGACCAGGTCGACGCACCGCTCCAGGGGCTCCCTGCCGGTCTTCACGAAGAAGTCGCGCCAGACGGCGGGCAGATGCAGCAGACCGGGCCCGGTGTCGAAGGCGAAGCCGTCACGTGCGAACCGGCGCACCGCACCGCCGTGGGTGTCCGCCCGCTCGTACACCGTCACCCGGTGGCCCGCCACGGCCAGCCGGGCAGCGGCCGCCATGGCGCCCATCCCGGCGCCGATCACCGCAATCCGTGCCATGCCAGCGACTGTATCCGCCGCCTCCGACAGCCGTGGGGGCGGTGCTTGCGCCCGCCCCGGCCACGCCCGGCCACGCCCGGCCACGCCCGACCGCGGACCCGTCGGTGGCCTCGTCGGTCCGGGCGGGCGCGGATCGCTGAGTATCCGTACCTAGTACGGGAGATGAGTAGGCGTGCGGATGGGGGCCGGCCTGCGCGGAGGGCAGAGTGGAGCCCACGGGAAGGGGCGCGGCGCCGGCACCGCCGGCACGGGGCGGCGGAACGGCGCCGCGCTCCTTCGGAACGGGGGTGCCCGGACCGGGGGAACAGCGGTACGGGGCAGTGGGGGAACCGCGGGGGAGGTGCCGGTGCGGCGGGGCTCGGACCATCGGGCTTCGCGCACCGGCGCCTCCCCGCCGCGTGTTCCCCCGGCAGCCCCGCCGCGGGGAGTGCCCGCACGTGCGCCGCGGGACCGCAGGGCGCCGGTGGCGTCGGTCAGCGGCCGCCGACCCGGCCGTGCAGCAGCCGGGACAGGGCCGCGTGCACCTCGTCGAGGGACCGCTCCCGCTGGAACGCCTGCCAGTCGAGCGCCGCCACGAGCACCATCCCGACCAGAGCCGCCGCGGTCAGCGGGATGTCGATCTCCTGGTTCAGCTCGCCCCGCTCGATGCCTTCCCGCAGCACGGTCTCCACGACGGCGACCGCCTCCCGGCGGACCACCATCAGGGTCGACCGCCAGGCCCGGTTGGTGCGCCAGAGCTCGGCGACGTACAGCTGGGTGAAGGCGGGGTAGCGGTCGATGAAGACCAGCCCGGCGCGGATCATCCCGTCCAGCGCCTCGGTCTTGCTGCCGCCGCGCTGCTCCGCCTCGTCGGCGGCCTCCCGCAGCGAGGCGGTCAGCAGGCCGACCCCGTACCGCAGCAACTCCTCGAAGAGTTCGGTCTTGCTCGTGAAGTTGTAGTAGACGGTGCCCTTGGCGACGCCGGCCCGCTCGGCGATCTCGTCGACCGTGGTGGCGGAGAAGCCCTGCTCGGCGATGAGGGTCACCGCCGCCTCGTAGAGCTTGGCGCGGGTGGCGTGTCTGCGGGTGCTGCCGCTGTTCATGGTGACGATTCTCGCAGGTCCGCGCGCCTCACAGACTCAGCTCGGGGTGAAGTCGGTCGAACGTCCACACCTGTCTGCGCCGTGCGGACACCGCGGTCAGCGCCAGTGCCCCGGCGGTGAACGCCACGAGGACGGCCACGGCCTGCCAGACCGGTCCGGCGCCGCCGCCGGTGATGAGCCGGCGCAGCGCCTCGACCACGTACGTCATCGGCAGGTAGGGGTGGACGGCGTTGAAGAACGGCGGGCTGGTCTGGACGGGGTAGGTCCCGCCCGCCGAGGTCAGCTGCACCATCAGCAGCGCCAGTACGAGGATCCTGCCGGCCGCGCCGAAACGGGCGTTGAGCCACTGGATGATGGCGGCGAAGCAGCCGACGACCAGCGCCAGGAATCCCACCGTCCCGGCGGCGCGGGCCATCTGCAGCCCGAGTCCCCAGTGGAGCACCGCCATCAGCGCGCCGACCTGGAGCAGTCCGAGCGCCGCCACCGGCAGCCACCCGGCGACGGCGATCCGCCAGGGCGGCGCCCCGGCGGCCAGCGCCCGCCGGTTGAGCGGCTGGATCAGCATGTACGCCACCATGGCGCCCACCCAGAGGGAGAGCGGGATGAAGTACGGGGCGAAGCCGGTGCCGTAGTTGTCCGCCTTGTGCAGTGACTGGGAAGCGAGTCGCACCGGGTCGGCCATCACCTCGGTGCGCCGGTCGCGCTCCTGCTCGTCGTAGTCGGGGATCCTGCCGACGCCGTCGTTGAGCCCGCCGGCCAGTTCGCCCGAGCCGTCGACGAGCTGGTACATGCCGCCGTCGAGGTCGTGGGCGCCGTTCTCGAGCCTGCCCACCCCGGTGTCGAGGTCGGCGGATCCGGCGCGCGCGGTGCCCAGACCCCGGTGGAGTTCGCCGGCGCCCTCGGCCACCTTCTGCGCCCCGGCGTCCAGCCGGCCGATGTCCGCGACGGCCTTCTCGATGTCGTCGCCCAGGGTGGGGGAGCGCTCTGCGAGGCCCTCGGCCAGTCTCTGGAGCTCGATCAGCCGGGCGTCGAGCTGCTTCAGCTCGGCGCTGCTGCCGTTCACCAGCGCGACGACGTCGTCGGCGGCCGCCGCGGAGCCGGCCGTCGCGGTCCTGGCCTTCTCCAGGACCGGGCAGACGGCGGGATCGGGGGTCGCGGCCTCCTCGCAGCGCGATACGTAGAGGTCGTTCGCCTCGCCGGCCGCTTCGTGCGCCGTGGCCGCGGCGGCCGGGGCGGTCGTCACGAGGAGCTCCAGCCGGTCGCGCGCCGCGCGGGCGCCGTGCTCCACGAACCGTGCGTGCTCGCCGATCGCCGCACCGTCGCCTTCGAGGTAGGGCCGGGCGCCGGCCGCCACGGCGTTGACCTTCTCGGCGAGCCGGCCGGTTCCCGCGGCGAGCTCGCGGGTGCCCTTCTCCAGCTCGCCCGCGCCGTCCTCCAGGCGGCTGATGCCGCCGGCGAGCCTGCCGCTGCCGTCCTTGGCGTCCGTGAGGCCGTCGGCGAGTTCCCTGGAGCCCTCCTTCGCCTTGCCGATGCCGCCCTGGAGCCGGTCGGCGCCCGCCGCCGCCTCCTCGGTGGCGTCGTGGATGTCGGAGAACGAGATGAAGATCTTGTCGAGGAAGGAGCGGGAGGCGTCCTTGGACGCGGACTCGCGGACCTCGGCGAAGACCGTGCGGGAAATCTGGCCGACGACGTAGTTGTTGGCGTCGTTCGTCCGCACCTCCAGCGCCCCGGTCTGAGGGGTGTCGCCGGAGGCGGAGGCGATGCGCTCGCTGAGGTCGGCGGGCATGGTCAGCGACAGGTAGTACGTGCCGTCCTCGACGCCCTCGCGGGCCTCCCGGGAGCTCACCGGGTGCCAGTCGAAGACGTCGCTCCCGCGCAGGCCCTCGCTGATCTCGTCGCCGACCGCGATCCTCTTGCCGGCGGCGGTCGCGCCCCGGTCGTCGTTGACCAGCGCCACGGGAAGCTTGTCGAGGCGGCTGTACGGGTCCCAGAACGACCACAGGTAGAGGGCGCCGTAGAGCAGCGGAAGAAGCAGGATCGCCACCAGCGCGGCCCGCGGGAGCCTGCCCCTGCCGAAGCGCTTCAGTTCAAGCGCGGCCAGTCTCGGCGAGCGCATCCGCCGCCCCCTCCTCGTGCTCGTCCGTCGGCCCGGTGCGGGTCCCGGCGGCCTCGATGCCAGGGGCCGCCGCCTCACCGGCCCCGCCCCCGTGCCTGTGGTGGGAGGCCGTGCCCGCCTCGGCGCCGGCCGCGGCGGAGGCCGTCGCGTCCGTCCGGACCACCACGGCGCCGGCGTCTCCGGGGGCCTCGCTGCAGACGGTGAGCACGGTCGTGCCCTCGGCGGCGACGCCGCGGAGGAGTCCCCAGGCCGCGGCCCGGTCTGCCTCGGAGAGCTTGAGGTCGGCATCGTCGACGGCCAGCAGCCGCGGGCGGCCGATCAGCGCGAGGGCCACGGAGAGCCGGAGCGCCTCCAGCCGTCCGAGATCCCGTACGGCCGTGCGCCCCGCCTTCGGCAGGGTGTCCACGTCGAGCCCGGCGACGTCCAGCGCCCGGTCCAGCCGGGCCCGGGCCGCCGCGGCCCGTTCACCCGGCGGCCGGAGCAGGGCCCTGAGCGAGCCGCCGAACCTCTGCTGCAGCAGGACGCGCTCCCGCAGATGCTCGGCGACGGTGAGCGCCGGGTCGAGGTCGCTCACCCCCGGAACCGGCCCGAGTGCGCTGATGCGGCGGACCGCCGCCATCCTGCGCGGCAGCCGCAGCCCGGCCACCTCCGCCTGTCCCTCCGCCGGCTTCATGCGCCCGCTGAGCGCGAGCAGCAGACAGGTGCGTCCGGAGCCGGAGGGGCCCTCGATCGCGACGAGCGAACCCGGGCCGGCCTCGATGTCCACGTTCCGGAACGCCCAGCCGCGCGGTCCTCTGAGGCCCAGGCCCCGGGCTCGTACGGCTGCCCCGTGGGGGATGTCCACGCGCACCCTCCTTTGAACTGACCAGTCAGTTTAAAAACTACCGGGGGAGCACGGGCCGAAGCAAAACGCGGCTGCCGGGTCGCGTGCGGTGTGGCGGGTGCGCACCCGATCCGGCGAGAGCCGGGGCTCGTTCCCCTGTCCTGGGAGGCCCGAGGGACACCCGAGGGCCGGGCGGGGACCGGGTGCCGGCACCAGGGGCCGGGGGGATCGGGGACGAGACCGGGGGGCGGGGCCGGGGGTGCCCCGGGACGGACGTCGCGTCCGGCTCAGGCAATAGGGTGGAGCCAGCCTGCACCGTTCACGCCCCCTCAGCAGGGGCGGCACCCGCGCCGAGGAGTCACCAGCAGTGTCGGACCAGATGCCCCCCGTTCGGTCTCGCCGCGGGGAGACCCCCTCCCGCGCCTCCCTTCGCACGGCCGTGGTCTGGGAGGTGCTCAGGGACGCCCTGGACGGCCGGGCCAAGGCGACCGGACGGGACGCCCTGGACGTCCTCGACACCGGCGGCGGCTCCGGCAACTTCGCCGTTCCCGCCGCCCGGCTCGGCCATCGCGTCACCGTGGTCGATCCCAGCCCCAACGCGCTGTTCGCGCTGGAGCGCCGGGCCGCCGAGGCCGGGGTGGCCGACCGGGTCCGCGGGGTGCAGGGCGATGCCCACGGGCTGTTCGACGTGGTGGAGCGCGGCGGCTTCGACGCCGTGCTGTTCCACGGCGTGCTCGAGTACGTCGAGGATCCGGCCGAAGGGGTGCGGAACGCGGTCGAGGCGCTGCGCCCCGCAGGCGCCCTCAGCCTGCTCGCCGCCGGGCTCGGCGGTGCCGTCCTCGCCAGGGCCCTGGCCGGGCACTTCACCGAGGCCAGGCAGGCGCTCGCCGACCCGGCGGGGCGCTGGGGCGAGGGCGATCCGACACCGCGCCGGTTCACGGCCGGGCAGCTCACCCGGCTCGTCGGCGACGCGGGCCTGGAGATCGCTTCGGTGCACGGTGTCCGGGTGTTCGCGGACCTGGTGCCCGGGGCGCTCGTGGACACCGAGCCCGGGGCGCTGGAGGCCCTGCTGAAGCTGGAGGAGGCCGCCGCGGAGTCGCCGGCGTTCCACGCGGTCGCCACACAGCTCCACGTCCTGGGCCACAAGCGCGGCTGATCAAGGACCCTGTCCCGGTGCCCGCCGCTGATCAGCTACGCAGCCGCAGGCGGAGTACGCCACAGGCCCCCCGGCCAAGGCGTTCGCCCCGTATGATCGGGGGACGCGTTCCGGCATGACGGACGAGCGGTTGGGGAATCAACGTCTCAGCAGCCGATCCGGCATGGCAGGCCCAGGAGGCGATCGGGCACTCGGCGGGTTTCACGGGGGCGATTCCCTGCCTATCCTGAAAGGGCCGCATACCGGTCGCCCCCGCGACCGACGACTAGGAGGACTCCGTGCCGCTCTCGGAGCACGAGCAGCGAATGCTCGAGCAGATGGAGCGAGCGCTGTACGCCGAAGATCCCAAGTTCGCGACAGCGCTTGAGGGAAGCGGGCTGCGTACGTACACCCGACGAAGGGTCTACCAAGCGGTCGCCGGCTTCCTGGTGGGTATCGCGCTCCTCATGGCCGGAATGGTCGCCCAGCAGATCTGGATCAGCGTGGTGGGTTTCCTCGTCATGCTCGGCTGTGCGGTCCTGGCGGTCACCGGCTGGCGCAAGGCGCCGAAGCCGGGCGAGCAGAGCGACCCCGGGGCTGAGGCCACCCGCCGGCAGCCCAGGCAGCGCCGGTCGCTGATGGACCGGATCGAGCAGCGGTGGCAGCGCCGCCGCGACGAGCAGGGCCACTGAGCCCATGTGACATGCACATCCGTGGACCGGATACGGCTCGAGGGGTGACCGCGACGGGGTCACCCCTCGAGCCGTATCCGGTCCACGGGCGTGGCGGGCCATGTCCCGCCACGCCCGTGGACCGGCTGTCCAGGCCGAGGTCCGGTCCGCCACCGCGTCCGGGGCCCCGGTGGCCACCATCCCGCCGCGGGCGGCCCCTCGGCCTCCGGACCCGGTCCGGAGGCCTCCTCGTCAGCCCCGGTGGCGCAGGGGCCTGCGCAGCTGTGCCACCGCGCGGTCCCGGAGCCCGCGCCGGGCGGCGGTGACGCGGTCACCGACGGCACCCCAGCGCTCCGAGCACGCCCATACCACCCGCATGCCGGACCGCGGGAGTGTGAGCGCCCGCAGGCGCCCGACGCGCCCGGCCCGCTCTCCCAGGCCGGCCCGCACCCGTTCGGCGTCCTCGGCCAGCCCCGTACCCGGGGCGGGTCTCGGTGCGTAGAGCACCTGTTCCACCGCTCGGGCCACCCGCCGGACCGAGTCCGCGGGCGCGCCTTCCAGTCCGCCGAGCCGGACGATGCGCGCGGCCGCCCTCCTCGGCGACAGCGAGTCGTCCGGCACGATGCCGTGGTCCCAGGCGGTGTCGGTGACTTCCTGCCAGACCAGGAGGGTCCGCGCGGCGGCATCCTCCGCCGTACGCCCGCCGGAACCGAGCCGGAGCCCGCGCAGCCTCCTGCGCCACAGCATCGGCAGCAGCAGGACCGCGGCCGGTGCGGCGATCCCCCCGGCCCACATCAGGACCGAGCCGAGCGTCGGACCCTCGCCGCCGGCCGCCGCGACATCCTGCGGCGCCGTGGCACCGCACTCGCCGAGCCGGCGCTCCTGCGGGGAGCAGTCGGACGACCGGGACGGAGCGGCCGGCACCTCCTCCGGCGCGGCGGCCTCCGGTTCCGCCGGGCTGCTCGGCCCGGCGGACGGGATCGCCGCACGTGCGTAGTCGGGGGCGCTGCCACGCGTCGGCGTCGGCTCGAAGCGGGTCCACCCCACGCCCTCGAAGTACAGCTCGGGCCAGGCGTGCGCGTCCCGGTTGGTGACCGACATCGCGCCGTCCGCGGCGGGCGAGCCGGGAGTGAAGCCCACCGCGACACGGGCCGGTATCCCCAGCGTCCGCGCCATCGCGGCCATGGAGAACGAGAAGTGGATGCAGAACCCCTCCTTGTTCTTCAGGAAGCGCGAGATCGCCTGGATGCCGCCGCCCGAATCCACCTCGGTGTCGTAGCTGAAGCCCCCGTCCGCGGCGAACCAGTCCTGGAGCGCGACCGCCCGCTCGTAGTCGTTCGCGGCTCCCCGCGTCACCCGCAGCGCCGTGGAGCGCACATCGCCGGGCAGCGTGTCCGGCACCCGGGTGTACTCCTCCAGCAGCGCGGCGGGGGCCTTCGGCGCCTCTGCCAGCTGCTGCGCGGTCGGCCTCACCCGGAGGCTGGTGACCGAGTACTGCAGACCCCCGGTCGTCTGGCCGCGGTCGCCGACGATCGTGCGCCGTGCCGGGTCGAAGCGCCACCGGCCGTCCACAGCCACCTCGGAGGCGGGATACGGCATGGGCAGCCAGCCCTGCCGGTAGGCGGCCGCAGCGGAGATGTTCGTCCTGACCTCCGTCGTGGCGACCCCGTCGCCCAGGCCCTCCGGTCGCGGGAGCTCACCCGGGATGTCGGTGATCTCGCGGACCGAGAACTTCCACGCCCCGCCGTCGAACCGGTCCAGTGCCATGATCCGCAGATACATGTCGCCCGTGGTCTTCGCGTTCGTCTTGTACTTGAGCCACTCCCGGCTCTCGGGCTGGTTGAGGCTGTCCTTCAGCGTCACCACCGGGTTGACCGCGTTGATCGTGCCGCCGCCCGGGCCGGTTCCCGCACCGCCGCCGCCCTGGCCGATCAGACCGCCGCCCAGGGAGGGGAGGGACCAGTGGACGACCAGGGCCACGCCCAGCGCGGCCGCGCCGATCCGCCTGCCGGTGCGCATCGGTGCGCGCGCCGTCCCGCCCTCGATGTCGAGCCCCGCCCCGCCGCGCTGCGGGGCGCCGCCGAAGACCCTGCCCCACTGGGACAGGCGGTCGCGGCTCTCCGCCAGCAGAAGCGCCAGATACCCCGAGGCCGCCAGCGGGAACCACCACCAGCCCGCCCCGCCCCCGGACAGGCCGGCGGCCACCGAGAACAGCGCGAGCAGCGGCAGACCGGCGGGCGCGGCGCTGCGGTAGGTCACGGCCAGTGCGTCCACGGCCAGGCCTATCAGCAGCACCCCGCCGATCAGCATCAGCATGATTCCGTCGGTTGCCGGTGCCGGGATCGCGTACCGGCCGACATCCTGGGCGCCTGCGGCCAGCAGCTCGCCGAACCTGGTGCCGGCGTCCGGCCCGGGGACCACCCCGAGCAGCGCGTCCTCACGCGCGAAGAGCAGCGTGAGCAGCAGCAGGATCAGCACGGCCTGGCCGGCCACGATCAGCGGCCGCGCCAGCGGCACCCGCCGCGCCGCCGCGCCGGCCCCGCTGACCACGGCCGACAGGAACGCCGCCTGCAGCAGCCACGTCCACGCATCGACGAGCGGTGTCATCGCGGCCGCCGCCAGCAGTGTGGCGGCCCAGGCGCACAGGGCCAGCCGTCCTCGACCGCTCATGACCACTCCCCGGTGATACCCGCGGTACCGGCCGGGGCGGAGTGGGCGCGCTCGCGCCCCGCCGCACGCCACAGCGCTGGCAGTGCCGCGCCCGGCCCGGCCGGTACCACCGTCCAGCCGGCCTCGCGCAGCCCGCGCAGCCGTGCCTGCACGGCGTCGTCCGGCATTCCGTCCACAGCTCCGTCCACAGCTCGGTGCACCGCTCCGTCCTCGGCCCGGTCCGCCGCCCACAGGCCGCTGTCCGGCACGAACGCCACCGCGCTCCCGCTGCGCCGCCGCATCCGGGCCGCCACCGCGGTCTGCTCCTCGTCCATATCGCCGAGGAAGGCGATCAGCAGGCCCTCCCCGCCGCCCCGCAGCGCGTCGCAGGCGTGCGAGAGGCCCCTGCCGTCCGAGTGGTCCACGACCGCGAGCGCATCGAGCATCAGCGCGGCGGCCTCCTGCGGCGAGCCGGCGGGAGGGTCCGCGCCGTCGCCGGGCAGCGAGGTGCCCGTGTCGGTCAGCAGCCGGACCGAGAAACCCCGCTCCAGCATGTGCACCACGGCCGAGGCCGCCCCCGAGACCGCCCACTCGAAGGCCGAGTCGGGCCCGGCCCCGTGGTAGGCCGAGCGCCGGGTGTCCAGCAGCACCGTGCAGCTGGGGCGGCGGGGCTGCTCCTCGCGGCGCACCATCAGCTCGCCGTAGCGTGCCGTGGAACGCCAGTGCACCCGGCGCAGATCGTCCCCGTGCCGGTAGGTGCGGGGGATCACGTCGTCGTCCCCCGCCAGGGCCGACGTGCGCTGCCGTCCCTCGCCGTGGCCCGCGGCGTCGCCCGGCAGGGACACCGCAGGCAGCGGCTCGGTCCGGGGTACCACGGTGAGGGTGTCGGCCGTGCTGAAGGAACGGGTGAGTTCGCACATGCCGAACGGGTCGTCCAGCCGCAGCTGCAGCGGGCCGAGCGGATAGCGCCCGCGCAGGTCGGAGCGGACCCGGTAGGACACCTCGCGCCGGCCCCCCGGCTCCACCCGGTCCAGCACGAACCGGGGCCGGGGGCCCAGCACGTAGGGCACGTGGTCCTGGAGCATCAGCAGACCCGTGGGCAGCCGGGAGACGTTCTCCAGGCACAGATGCACCCGCGCCTCGGATCCGGCGGGCACCCGGGACGGAAGCAGCCGCCGGCTGCCCGCCACCCGGTGCCGGGTCCGGTACAGCACGGCCGCGCAGAGCAGCGGAAGCACCGCCAGCAGCAGACCGACCCGGAGCAGATCGCTCTGCCCGAGGACCACGGCGCACATCGCCGCGGCCACCCCGGCCGCCAGGAACGAGCGGCCGCGTGTCGTCAGCCCGCCGAGAGCCGACCGGATGCCGCCCGTGTCGTCGCCGGCGGCGGCGGGACTCCCGGCCGTCATCAGATCCGCCGGACGCCGGGCCGCTGCCCGCCGAAGACCGGGCCGCCGGGCGCCTGGCGGCCGCCGGCCCCGTAGGCCCGGTCGCTGCCGGAGGCCGGCACGGGCGTGCGCTGCAGGATCTCCTGCACGACCTGCTCGGCGGTGCGGCGGTTCAGCTGGGCCTGGGCCGTCGGCAGCAGACGGTGGGCGAGGACCGGCAGGGCGAGCGACTGCACATCGTCCGGCAGTGCGTAGTCCCGGCCGCTCAGCGCCGCCGACGCCTTGGCTGCCCGCAGGATGTGCAGCGTGGCGCGGGGCGAGGCGCCCAGGCGGACATCGGGGTGGTCGCGTGTCGCCGAGACCAGGTCCACCGCGTACCTCCGCACGGAGTCGGCGACATGGACCGTCCGCACCGCGTCGATCAGCTTCACGACGTCATGGGCGTGCGCCGCCGGTTTGAGGTCGTCGAGGGGGGACACCGCGCCGTGCACGTCGAGCATCTGCAACTCGGCCTCAGGGGTCGGATAGCCCATCGACACCCGCGCCATGAAGCGGTCCCGCTGGGCCTCGGGCAGCGGGTACGTCCCCTCCATCTCCACCGGGTTCTGCGTGGCCACCACCATGAAGGGCGTGGGCAGTTCGTATGTCCGGCCGTCGATGGTGACCTGCCGCTCCTCCATGGACTCGAGCAGCGCGGACTGGGTCTTCGGCGATGCCCGGTTGATCTCGTCGCCGATCACTATCTGGGCGAAGATCGCGCCGGGTTTGAACTCGAAGTCGTGCCTCTGCTGGTCGTAGATCGACACGCCGGTGATGTCCGACGGCAGCAGGTCCGGCGTGAACTGGATACGCCGGACCGAGCAGTCGATCGACCGCGCCAGTGCCTTCGCCAGCATCGTCTTGCCCACGCCCGGCACGTCCTCGATCAGGAGGTGCCCCTCCGCGAGCAGCACGGTCAGCGAGAGCCGTACGACCTCGGGCTTGCCCTCGATCACACCCTCCACCGATCTGCGGACGCGCTCCGCCGTGGTGGTCAGATCCGTGAGGCTCGCTCGATCGTCATAGGTCGTCACCCGGCCCTCCTCGGCCCGTTCCATGGACCGGTGCTCTGCTTGCGGCACGGTCCACTCCTCAACACGGACACCCTCTCCGGTCGGATCCGTGAAGGTGTCACCCACCGCATTCTTGTTGCCGTTGCCGCGTTATGTCACTCGCCTGCGGACAAGTGGGCGCCATATGTCTGCGGTTGCCGTGTTTGGCGACTCACACAGCGCTGTGATCCATCCCACGCCGATGGGAGTGAGGGCCGGCGGGGCGGCCCCTTCGCCTGCCGGTCATGGCCGTGCCCTGCCGTGCCCTGCCGTGCCCTGCCGTGCCCTGCCGTCCCCTGTGCGGAGAGGGAATCCCGTGCCGTTCCCCTACTGCTCCCGCCGGGCCGGCGGAGGGCACCGCCCCCCAGCCGGGCCGTGCGGCGCGCGCGGGGCGGACTCAACCGGTGGGTGCGATCTCCCGCAGCAGGCCGGACTTGACGTCGAAGACGAACCCGCGCACGTCGTCGGTGTGCAGCAGGAACGGCGAGGTGCGTACCCGCTGCATCGACTGCCGCACGTCCTGGTCGACGTCGCGGAACGCCTCCACCGCCCAGGACGGCCGCTGGCCCACCTCGGCCTCCAGTTCGTGCCGGAAGTCCTCGGTCAGGCTCTCCAGGCCGCAGCCGGTGTGGTGGATGAGGACGACGCTGCGGGTGCCGAGGGCGCGCTGGCTGATGGTCAACGAGCGGATCACGTCGTCGGTGACGGCTCCGCCCGCGTTGCGGATCGTGTGGCAGTCGCCGAGTTCCAGGCCCAGCGCCGCATGCAGGTCGAGACGGGCGTCCATACAGGCCACCACGGCGACCTGGAGCACGGGCCGGGCGTCCATGCCGGGGTCGGTGAAGCCCGAGGCGTAGTCCTGGTTGGCCTCGACGAGCCGGTCGGTGACCGTACCGCTCGCGACGGCGGATTCTGCGGGGAGCTGCGGGGAAGTCGACATGTCTCTGACGGTAATGGTCACGAGCCCGGCCGGCTCGCCGTGAGAGCGGACAAAGAGCGTCAACGCGACCTGTTGTGAGTTAACCCACAGGCGGGGCCGGTCCAGGCCCGTTCGGGTGAACCGTCCCGCCCCGGCGCCCCTCGGCGGCTGCGCGGCGACGCGCCATCCGGTTGATTGACCGGCCCGGCCGGTGGACTAAAGTGACGCGCAGTTCACGGACACATCCCGTACATTTCCGCCGCATTTCCGCTCCGCGATTTCACGTTCCCCCGTTCCCCCCGTTCCCCCGTTCTCCCGTTCCCGCGTTCCGTGTTCTCGGCGCGGGTGCGGCACACGTACGACCCCGGCCGCCGCCAGCGCCGGACCTGAGAGGGCGCATTGAGCCAGCGACACGTCCCGGTGATGCTCCAGCGGTGCCTTGACCTGCTGGCGCCCGCCCTGGAGCGTCCGGACGGCACCGCGGCCGGGGGCCCGTGCCCCGTGGTCGTCGACTGCACCCTCGGCCTCGGCGGACACAGCGAGGCGCTGCTGACCCGGTTCCCCGCCGCCCGGCTCGTCGCACTCGACCGGGACCGGGAGGCGCTGCGGCTGTCCGGTGAGCGGCTCGCCCCGTTCGGCGATCGCGCCACCCTCGTACACGCCGTCTACGACGAGCTGCCCGAGGTCCTCGGCGAACTCGGCATCCCCGCCGTCCAGGGCGTCCTGTTCGACCTCGGTGTCTCCTCGATGCAACTCGACGAGGCCGGCCGGGGCTTCGCCTACGCCCAGGACGCCCCGCTCGACATGCGGATGGACCAGACCACCGGCGCCAGTGCCGCGGAGGTCCTCAACACCTACCCGGCCGGCGAGCTCGTCCGGATCCTGCGCGCGTACGGCGAGGAGAAGCAGGCCAAGCGGATCGTCGCCGCGATCGTCCGGGAGCGCGGGAGGGAACCGTTCACCGGCAGCGCGCGCCTCGTCGAGCTGATCCGCGAGGCGCTCCCGCAGGCGGCCAAGCGTACGGGCGGCAACCCGGCCAAGCGCACGTTCCAGGCCCTGCGCATCGAGGTCAACGGCGAACTGACCGCCTTGGAGCGGGCCGTCCCGGCCGCCGTGAAGGCCCTCGCCGTGGGCGGCCGGATCGCGGTCCTCTCCTACCACTCGCTGGAGGACCGGCTGGTCAAGCAGGTCTTGGCCCAGGGGGCAGCGACCACGGCGCCGCCCGGACTGCCCGTCGTACCCGAGCGGTACCAGCCGCGGCTCAAGCTCCTCACCCGCGGCGCCGAACTTCCCTCCGAGGAGGAGGTCGCCCGAAACCGCCGGGCGGCGCCCGCGCGGCTGCGCGGGGCCGAGCGCATCCGCGAGGACGTGCGGTGACGGCGGCCGTGTCGAGGGAGCGGGACCGGTGACGGCGACCGCGGTGAGGGAGGGCGAGAGGTGAGGACGGCCCCCGGACAGCCGAAGGGGAGGGCCGCCCGGCTCGCGCGGCTCATGCCGTCCGGGCCGAGCACCGCGGCCCGGACCCCCTTCGTCCTGCTGGTCGTCGTGCTGCTCGGCGGCGGGCTGATCACCCTGCTGCTGCTCAACACCTCCCTCAACGAGGGCTCGTTCAGGCTGAGCGAACTCAGGAAGAAGACCACCGAGCTCACCGACCGGGAACAGGCGCTGCAGCGGGACGTGGACGCGCGCTCCGCCCCGGACGCACTGGAGCGGCGGGCGCGCGAACTCGGCATGGTGCCGGGCGGCAGCCCCGCCTTCCTCGGCCCCGACGGCACGGTCCGCGGGGTCCCCAAGCGGGCGAAGGCCGACCCGTCGGCCGTTCGGCCCCAGCAACCGCCGGCCCGCCCGTCCGGCCCGCCCGTACCGGCGCAGCCGTCCGTGCCCGCCGATCCGGCATCGTCCGCGCAGCCGTCCGTGCCCGCGCAGCCGTCCGGCCCCGTGCCGGCGCCCGTCCCACCGGATCCGTCGGCCGCCGGCGCGCCCGCGGCGCCCGTGGGGCCCTCCGCGCCGCCGCCCTCCGCGTCCGGCGCGCCGCAGCCGTCCCCCACGACCCCCGGCAGGTGACGCAGTGCCACCCAAGGAACCCCCGCGGCGCCGTGTGCCGGGCCCCGCGCGTCCTGACCGGCCGGCCGGTCAGGGCCGGCCCGGGGCCCGCTCCCGCCCGAACGCGCGGCCGCGGCCGGCGGCACCCGGCCGGATCCGGCTCGGCAACCCCCGGCCCCGGCTGCGGCTCGTCAGCGTCGCCCTCACCCTCGTGATGCTGGCCTTCGTGGTGCGGCTGCTGCAGGTGCAGGCCGTCGACGCCGGTGCGTACGCCGCCATGGCGGAGAAGAACCGCTACACGAGCCACACGCTGGCGGCCGAGCGCGGCCGGATCACGGACCGTGCCGGGATCGCGCTCGCCACCAGCGTCGACGCGCACGACATCACCGCCGACCCGAAGATGTTCACACCCGAGGAGAGCAAGGCACCGGACGCGCCGGAGCAGGCCGCGGCACTGCTCGCACCGATCCTGGCAGCCGACCCGGCGGAGCTCGCGAACAAGCTCAAGGCCCCGAAGTCCCGGTACACCGTCCTCGCCCGCCGCCAGACCCCGCAGGTCTGGAAGCAGATCAAGGACCTCAAGATCGTCTTCGCCGAGAAGGCCGCCGCGGACAGGGTCAGGGGCGGCCCCGGCGCCAACGTCCTCGCGGGGGTCTTCCAGGAGTCCAGCAGCCGGCGGGTCTACCCCAACGGCGATCTCGCGGCCGGGATACTGGGCTGGGTCAACGCCGAGGGGCGCGGCGCGGGTGGCCTGGAGTCCATGCTGGACAAGGAACTGGCGGGCAGGGACGGCAGCATCACCTACGCGCAGTCGGGCGGGCGCCGGGTGCCCACCGCCGGGACCCGGGAGAAGCCCGCCGTCCCCGGCTCCGACATCGAGCTGACGATCGACCGCGACATCCAGTGGGCCGCGCAGCGCGCGATCAGCGAGCAGGTGGCGAAGTCCAAGGCGGACCGCGGCTATGTGCTGGTCCAGGACACCGCGACGGGCGAGGTCCTGGCGATGGCCAACGCGCCGGGCTTCGACCCCAACGACCTCTCGCGGGCCGATCCCGCAGCCATGGGCAACGCGGCCCTCCAGGACGTCTACGAGCCCGGCTCCACCAGCAAGGTCATGTCCATCGCCGCGGTGCTCGAGGAGCAGGCCGCCACCCCGGCCACCCATGTCACCGTGCCCAACCGGCTCCACCGCGGCGACCGGCTCTTCAAGGACGACGTCGACCACCCCACCTGGTATCTGACGCTCAACGGCGTCCTCGCCAAGTCCAGCAACATCGGTACGATCCTGGCGACCGGGCAGCTCGGGAAGACCCAGGGCGAGGCCAACCGCGTCCTGTACTCCTATCTGCGGAAGTTCGGGATCGGAAGCCTCACCGGGCTCGGCTACCCGGGGGAGAGCCCCGGCATCCTCGCCAAGCCGCAGGACTGGTCGACCTCCCAGCAGTACACGATCCCCTTCGGCCAGGGCCTGTCGATCAACGCCATGCAGGCCGCCTCCGTCTACTCGACCATCGCCAACGGCGGCGTACGTGTCGAACCCACCCTGGTGCGCGGCACCCGCGGCCCCGGCGGGCGCTTCGTCCCGGCGCAGGCGCCGGAGCGGACCCGCGTGGTGAGCGAGAAGACCGCGAAGACCCTCGCCACCATGCTGGAGTCGGTCGTCGGGGACGAGGAGGGCACCGGGACCAGGGCCCGGATCCCCGGCTACCGGGTCGCCGGGAAGACCGGCACCGCCAACCGGGTCGATCCCGAACTCGGCCGCTACCGGGGCTACACCGCCTCCTTCGCCGGCTTCGCTCCCGCCGACAAGCCGCGGATCACCGTCTACTGCGCGATCCAGAACCCCACGAGGGGCAGCTACTTCGGCGGCCAGATCTGCGGACCCGTCTACAAGAAGGTCATGGAGTTCGCGCTCAAGACCCAGCAGGTCGCGCCGACCGGCGCGGCCCCCGCCCGGCTGCCGGTCAGCTTCGACCCCGGCGCGTGACGCGGGAGGAACAGCCAGTGAGAACCATCACGCCGGATCCCGGGAACCGCTCCCCGCGGTCCGTCCGGCCCCTGCCGGCGGTCACCCCCTCCCCGGGCGCCGGCGGCTCCCGGGAGGGGCCCTCATTTAGCGCCCGTCCCGGTACTGCCGGTACGCTCACCGCCGTGCCACAAGCTGATCAGTACCGAACCGCCCCTCCTCGTCCGGCCGAGGTCCGCCCGACCGGCCTCGCAGAGCTGGCCGCCCGGCTGGGGGTCGGGTCCCCGGGCTCCGGCGCGGTCACCGGCATCACACACGACTCCCGTGCGGTGCGCCCCGGAGACGTCTACGCCGCCCTGCCCGGCTCCCGGCTGCACGGCGCCGACTACGTCGCCCAGGCCAGGGACCTCGGCGCGGCCGCGATCCTCACCGACCCGACGGGCGCCGAGCGCGCCGCAGGGACCGGGCTGCCCGTCCTGGTCACCGAGGATCCGCGCGGCACCATGGGCGAGCTCGCCGCCGAGATCTACGGGCGCCCCGGACGGGCGCTGCTGCAGATCGGCATCACCGGCACCTCGGGCAAGACCACCACGGCGTACCTCGTCGAGGGCGGTCTGCGCGGTGCAGGACACCGCACCGGCCTGATCGGCACGGTCGAGATGCGCGTCGACGAGGAGCGCATCAAGTCCGAGCGCACCACCCCCGAAGCCACCGATCTGCAGGCCCTGTTCGCCGTGATGCGCGAGCGCGGCGTCGAGTCGGTGGCCATGGAGGTGTCGAGCCACGCCCTGGTGCTCGGCCGGGTCGACGGCTGCGTGTTCGACGTCGCCGTCTTCAGCAACCTCTCGCCGGAGCACATGGAGTTCCACTCCGGCATGGAGGACTACTTCCGGGCGAAGGCCCAGCTGTTCACCCCGGCCCGCGCCCGGCGGGGCGTCGTCAACCTCGACGACGAGTACGGGCAGCGGCTGGTGGGGGAGTCCTCGATCCCCGTCGTCACGTACTCCGCCGAAGGCCACCCCGACGCCGACTGGCGCGCCGACGGCGTGGAAGTGGGCCCGCTGGGCTCCACGTTCACCGCCCTCGGCCCCGAGGGCGAGCGGGTGCGTGCCAGGGCCCCCCTGCCGGGCCCCTTCAACGTCGCCAACACCCTCGCCGCGATCGTCGCCCTCGCCGTCGCGGGCGTCGACCCGCAGACCGCGGCCGACGGTGTCGCCGCGGTGCCGGGCGTCCCCGGCCGGCTGGAGCGTGTCGACGCCGGCCAGCCGTATCTGGCGCTGGTCGACTACGCGCACAAGACGGACGCGGTCGAATCGGTCCTGCGCTCCCTGCGCAAGGTCACCGAGGGCAGACTGCACATCGTGCTCGGCTGCGGCGGCGACCGCGACCGGAGCAAGCGCGGCCCGATGGGCGCCGCCGCCGCCCGCTACGCCGACACCGCCGTCCTCACCTCCGACAACCCCCGCTCCGAGGACCCTCTCGCGATCCTCGCCGCGATGCTCGCGGGCGCGGCCGAGGTGCCTGCGCACGAGCGCGGCGACGTGCTCGTGGAGGAGGAGCGGGCCGCCGCCATCGCGGCGGCCGTCGCCCGCGCAGCGCCCGGTGACACCGTGCTGGTCGCCGGCAAGGGGCACGAGCAGGGGCAGGACATCGCCGGGGTGGTCCGCCCCTTCGACGACCGCCGGGTGCTCCGCGAAGCGATCGAGCACAGCCGCAAGAACAGTGGGGGATAAGTACGTGATCACCCTCTCCCTCGCCGAGATCGCCGACATCGTGGGCGGGCGGCCGCACGACATACCGGATCCGTCCGTATGCGTCACCGGGCCCGTCGTCCGCGACTCGCGGGAGGTCGTGCCCGGCAGCCTCTTCGCCGCCTTCGCCGGCGCCCGCGTCGACGGCCACGACTACGCCGCGGACGTGGTCGCCGCAGGCGCGGTCGGCGTGCTCGCCTCGCGCCCCGTCGGTGTTCCCGCCGTCGTGGTGGACGACGTCCCCAGGGCCCTCGGAGCCCTGGCCCGCGCCGTGGTGCGGCGCCTGGGCGCCACCCTGGTGGCCCTCACCGGCTCCGCGGGGAAGACGAGCACCAAGGACCTCATCGCCCAGGTGCTGCGCCGCAAGGCGCCGACCGTCTGGACGCCCGGCTCGCTCAACAACGAGATCGGCCTGCCGCTGACCGCGCTCAGCGCCACCGGAGAGACGAGGTTCCTGGTCCTCGAGATGGGCGCCCGCGGTATCGGTCACATCCGCTACCTCACCCAGCTCACCCCGCCCCGCGTCGGGGTGGTGCTGAACGTCGGCAGCGCCCACATCGGCGAGTTCGGCGGACGCGAGCAGATCGCCCAGGCCAAGGGCGAACTCGTGGAGACGCTGCCCCCGGCCGAAGCGGGCGGAGTGGCCGTCCTGAACGCCGACGACCCCCTCGTCCGCGCCATGTCGGCCCGCACCCGGGCACGTGTCGTGCTGTTCGGGGAGTCGGACGAAGCGGACGTACGCGCCGAGAACGTCCGCCTGCTGCCCGGCGGACGGCCCGCGTTCCTGCTTCGGGCACCCTCCGGGTGCAGCGACGTGACCCTGCGGCTGTACGGTGAGCACCACGTGTCGAACGCGCTCGCCGCGGCCGCCGTCGCCCATGAGCTGGGCATGTCCGTCGACGAGATCGCCACCGCGCTCTCGGAGGCCGGCACCCTCTCCCGCTGGCGTATGGAGGTCACCGAGCGTCCGGACGGCGTCACGATCGTCAACGACGCCTACAACGCGAACCCCGAGTCCATGCGCGCCGCACTCCGTGCGCTCGCCGCCATGGGCACGGCCGCCGAGGCGGCCGGGGGGCGCACGTGGGCGGTGCTCGGTCCGATGGCCGAGCTCGGCGGCGAGGCGCTGGCCGAGCACGACGCGGTCGGACGGCTCGCCGTCCGGCTCAACGTCAGCAAGCTCGTCGCGGTCGGGGGCAGGGAAGCGTCCTGGCTGCAACTGGGCGCATATAACGAGGGTTCGTGGGGTGAGGAGTCGGTGCACGTGTCCGACGCGCAGGCGGCGGTCGACCTGTTGCGCAGAGAGCTGCGCCCGGGAGACGTCGTGCTGGTGAAGGCTTCCAGGTCGGCCGGGCTCGAGCGGATCGCCGAGGCGCTGCTCGCGCGGACCGGTCCGGCCGAGGGGCAGGTCGCCGGCCGATGAGGCAGATCCTCTTCGCGGGAGCCATCGGGCTCTTCCTGACGCTCATCGGTACGCCGCTGCTGATCAAGCTGCTGGCCCGCAAGGGCTACGGCCAGTTCATCCGGGACGACGGTCCGCGCAGCCACGGCAGCAAGAAGGGCACGCCCACCATGGGCGGCATCGCCTTCATCCTGGCCACGCTGATCGCGTACGCCCTGACCAAGGTGATCACCGGCGAGGACCCGACCATCCCGGGGCTGCTGGTGCTGTTCCTGATGGCCGGCATGGGACTGGTCGGCTTCCTCGACGACTACATCAAGATCGTCAAGCAGCGGTCGCTGGGCCTGCGGGCCAAGGCGAAGATGGCCGGCCAGCTGATCGTCGGCATCGCCTTCGCGGTACTGGCACTGCAGTTCCCGGACAACCGGGGCAACACGCCGGCCTCCACCAAGCTGTCGTTCGTCACCGACTTCGGCTGGTCGATCGGGCCGGTGCTGTTCGTGGTCTGGGCGCTGTTCATGATCCTCGCGATGTCGAACGGCGTGAACCTCACCGACGGCCTGGACGGCCTCGCCACCGGCGCCTCCGTCATGGTCTTCGGCGCGTACACCTTCATCGGCCTGTGGCAGTTCCAGGAGTCCTGCGCCAACGCGATGACCCTGACCAACCCCGCCGCCTGCTTCGAGGTGCGCGACCCCCTCGACCTCGCGGTCGTGGCCTCCGCGCTGATGGGCGCCTGCTTCGGCTTCCTCTGGTGGAACACCTCCCCCGCGAAGATCTTCATGGGCGACACCGGCTCCCTGGCGCTCGGCGGCGCACTCGCCGGCCTGGCGATCTGCTCCCGTACCGAGCTGCTGCTGGCACTCCTCGGCGGCCTGTTCGTCCTGATCACCATGTCCGTGGTCATCCAGGTCGGCTCGTTCCGGCTCACCGGGAAGCGCGTCTTCCGGATGGCCCCGCTGCAGCACCACTTCGAACTCAAGGGATGGTCCGAAGTCCTGGTGGTGGTCCGTTTCTGGATCATTCAGGGCATGTGCGTCATCGTGGGACTGGGCATCTTCTACGCGGGCTGGGCGGCCGAGAAGTGAGCATCCGGGGCTGGCAGGGCAGGCAGGTCACCGTCGCCGGGCTGGGCGTGAGCGGCATCCCGGCCGCCCGCGTCCTGCACGGCCTCGGCGCGGTCGTCACGGTCGTCGACGACCGCGACGACGAGCGCGCCCGGAGCCAGGCGGCGGAGCTGGAGTCCTGGGGGGCGGCGCACAGCGCCCCCGGCGGCCGCGGCGCCGGGCGGGCGGGTATCACCGTCCGGCTCGGCGACGGAGCCACCCTGCCCGAGGGCACCGAGCTGGTCGTCACCGCGCCCGGCTGGAATCCCGGCAAGCCCCTCTTCGCCGCGGCGGCCGAGGCGGGCGCCGAGGTCTGGGGCGACGTCGAGCTCGCCTGGCGGCTGCGCGGGACGGACGGCCGCCGGGCGGCACCCTGGCTCGCGGTCACCGGCACCAACGGCAAGACCACGACCGTGCGGATGCTCGCCTCGATCCTGACGGCCGCGGGGCTGAAGACCGCGGCCGTGGGGAACATCGGGGTCTCGCTGCTGGATGCGGTGCTCGGGGAAGTGAAGGAAGGCACGGAAGGCACGGAAGGCGCGGAAGGGGCGGGAGGCGCGGAAGGCGCGGAAGCGGAGAGAGGGGGAAAGCAGGAGTACGACGTGCTCGCCGTCGAGCTCTCCAGCTACCAGCTGCACTGGGCCCCCTCCCTGCGCGCCCACTCCGCCGCCGTCCTCAACCTCGCCCCGGACCACCTGGACTGGCACGGCTCCATGGAGGCGTACGCCGCCGACAAGGGCCGGATCTACGAGGGCAACACGGTCGCCTGCGTCTACAACGCGGCGGACCCGGCCACCGAGGCCCTGGTGCGGGAGGCGGACGTCGTCGAGGGCTGCCGAGCCGTCGGCTTCACCCTCGGCACCCCCGGCCCCTCGCAGCTCGGCGTCGTGGACGGCATCCTCGTCGACCGCGCCTTCGTCGAGAACCGGCAGCGGCAGGCGCAGGAACTCGCCGAGGTCTCCGACATCTCCGCGTCCTCCTCCCGGGGGGCGGGCGCCGGTCCCCCGGCCCCGCACAGCATCGCCAACGCCCTCGCCGCGGCCGCCCTCGCGCGCGCCTTCGGGGTCCCGGCTGCCGCGGTACGCGACGGGCTGCGGGCGTTCCGGCCCGACCCGCACCGCATCGAGCATGTGGACGACGTCGGAGGCGTCGCGTACGTGGACGACTCCAAGGCCACCAACACCCATGCCGCGGAAGCGTCCTTGGCGGCCTACCAGCCGATCGTCTGGATCGCGGGCGGTCTCGCCAAGGGAGCGACGTTCGACGAGCTCGTCGGCAGGTCCGCCGGCCGGCTGCGCGGCGCGGTGCTGATGGGCGCGGACCGGGCGCTGATCGCCGAAGCGCTGGCGCGACACGCCCCCGAGGTCCCGGTGGTCGACCTCGACCGGACCGACACTGGGGCGATGTCGGCGGCGGTCCGCGAGGCGGCCCGGCTCGCGCGGCCCGGGGACACGGTCCTGCTGGCCCCCGCCTGCGCCTCCATGGACATGTTCGCCAACTACAACAAGCGAGGCGAGGCGTTCGCGGACGCGGTCCGCGCCCTCGCCGCCGAGCGCACCTGACCGGCCCTGGCCCCGCCGTCACGACCCGGCGGCGCGGGCCACGACCTGGAGGGGACGGCGACATGCCACCCGACGCGACCGCGACACCCGACCCGTCCCGCCCCGACCGGCACTGCCCCGGTGCTTCGGACGGCCGTCGTCCCGGCGCCGGGGACCCGTCCCGCTCCGGTGCCCCGGACCCGTACTGCCCCGGTGCTTCGGACGGCCGTCGTCCCGGCGCCGGGGACCCGTCCCGCCCCGGTGCCCCGGCTTCGGGGCGGCCCGTCGGCGGTCGCGGTGTCCCGGATTGCGGGGTCCGCCCGGCTTCGGCCCGGTCCCCTTCCCCCGAGCCGGGCCGGCTGTCGCAAGGCACGGCTGCCGCGGCGCCGGACCGTGCCGCGGCGGGCAGCGGCCCGGCCGCGGGCGGGGGACCGACTGCGCCCGCGGTCACCGGCAGTGCCCCGGGCGCCGGGGCGGCCCGACGGCCCCGCGTCCGGGCCGTTCGGGGCGAGCCGCTCGCCGAACGTGTGCGCGCGCTCGGCCGGAGCCTGGCGCCCGCGCCCGCCCTCGCCGGGCCGCCGGGAGCCGCGCTGCCGGGAGTCGCGTCGCCGGGAGTCGCGCTGCCGGGAGTCGCGCTGCGCGGCAGGACCGCCGGGTCGCCGCCGCGGCCCGCGTACGGCAGGGCCCGGGGCGGCGGCCGATCCCGCCCGCCCCGCGGCGGCGGGCTGCGGCAGTTGTACGAGCAGGCCCGCCGGGCCTGGGACCGCCCCCTGACCGCCTACTACGTGATCCTCGGCGCCGGCCTGCTGATCACCGTGCTCGGCCTGGTGATGGTCTACTCCGCCTCGATGATCACGGCACTGAAGTACTCGCTGCCGTCCTCGTACTTCTTCCGCAAGCAGTTCCTGGCCGCCGTCATCGGCACCGGGCTGCTGCTGATCGCCTCCCGGATGCCCCTCCGGCTCCATCGCGCCCTCGCCTACCCGATCCTCGTCGTCAGCGCCTGCCTGATGGTCCTGGTGCAGATCCCCGGGATAGGGCAGTCGATCAACGGCAACCAGAACTGGATCTCACTCGGCGGGCCCTTCCAGCTCCAGCCCAGCGAGTTCGGGAAGCTCGCCCTGATCCTCTGGGGCGCCGACCTGCTGGCCCGCAAGCATGACAGGCGGCTGCTCGCCCAGTGGAAGCACCTGCTCGTCCCGCTCGTCCCGGTGGCCTTCACCCTGCTCGGACTGATCATGCTCGGCGGTGATATGGGCACCGCGATCATCCTGACCGCGATCCTCTTCGGCCTGCTCTGGCTGGCAGGCGCTCCCACGAGGCTGTTCGTGGGCGTGCTGTCCGTCGCGGCGGTGATCGGAGCGATCCTGATCGCGACCAACCCCCACCGGATCTCCCGCTTCCAGTGCGTCGGCGCCACCGACCCCGGCCCGGACGACAGCTGCTGGCAGGCCGTGCACGGGATCTACGCCCTCGCCTCCGGCGGATGGTTCGGCTCGGGAATCGGGGCAAGCGTGGAAAAATGGGGCCAACTACCCGAAGCGCACACCGACTTCATTTTCGCCATCACCGGGGAGGAACTGGGCCTCGCGGGGACACTGTCGGTGCTCGCGCTGTTCGCGGCTCTAGGCTATGCGGGTATCCGCGTGGCCGGACGCACGGAGGACCCCTTCGTGAGGTACGCCGCGGGAGGTGTGACCACCTGGATCACGGCCCAGGCCGTGATCAACATCGGTGCGGTGCTCGGGCTGCTGCCGATCGCCGGTGTCCCCCTCCCGCTGTTCTCCTACGGGGGTTCCGCCCTGCTGCCGACCATGTTCGCGGTCGGACTGCTGATCGCGTTCGCGCGGGAGGACCCCGCGGCGAAGGCGGCCCTGGCCGTGCGGCCCGGGACGAGATGGAAGACGATGAGACGGCGCGTCAAGAAGCGTCCGTCCGGAGAGCGGTGAATTTCGGTGCATGTCGTACTCGCCGGCGGGGGGACCGCCGGCCACATCGAGCCCGCGCTCGCCCTCGCGGACGCCCTGCGGAGGCAGGATCCGACGGTGGGCATCACGGCCCTCGGTACCGAGCGCGGCCTGGAGACCCGGCTCGTCCCCGAGCGGGGCTACGAGCTGGCGCTGATCCCCGCGGTGCCGCTGCCGCGCAGGCCGACGCCCGAGCTGATCACCGTCCCGGGCCGGCTGCGCGGCACCATCAAGGCCGCCGAGCAGGTCCTGGAGCGCACCAAGGCCGATGCCGTCGTGGGCTTCGGCGGGTATGTCGCCCTGCCCGGGTACCTCGCCGCCAAGCGGCTCGGGGTGCCGATCGTCGTCCACGAGGCCAACGCCCGCCCGGGACTGGCCAACAAGATCGGTTCCAGGTACGCGGCCGCGGTCGCCGTGTCCACGCCCGACAGCAAGCTGCGGGACGCCCGCTACATCGGGATCCCGCTGCGCCGCTCCATCGCCACCCTCGACCGCGCCCGGGTGAGGCCCGAGGCGCGGGACGCCTTCGGGCTGGACCCCCATCTGCCGACCCTGCTGGTCTCCGGCGGTTCGCAGGGCGCGCGCCGGCTCAACGAGGTGGTCCAGCGGGTCGCTCCGCTGCTCCAGCGCTCCGGCATCCAGATCCTCCACGCGGTCGGGCCGAAGAACGAACTGCCGCACGTCGACCACATGCCGGGGATGCCGCCCTACCTCCCGGTACCGTACGTGGACCGGATGGATCTCGCGTACGCCGCCGCGGACATGATGCTGTGCCGCGCGGGCGCCATGACCGTCGCCGAGCTCTCCGCCGTGGGCCTGCCCGCCGCGTACGTACCGCTGCCGATCGGCAACGGCGAACAGCGGCTCAATGCGCAGCCCGTGGTGAAGGCCGGCGGCGGACTGCTGGTCGACGATGCCGAGCTCACTCCCGAGTGGGTCCAGGACCAGGTGCTCCCGGTGCTCGCCGATCCGCACCGGCTGTACGAGATGTCCCGCGCCGCCTCCGAGTTCGGGCGCCGGGACGCTGACGATCTGCTTGTCGGCATGGTCTACGAGGCGATCGCCTCACGCCGATAGGCACGGCGAAGGGCAGGGAGCATGGCCGGACCGACGACCGCCGAACGCGGCACGCGCAAGCCCGGCGGACGGCCGCCCGCCGGCCGGGACCGCAGGGGACCGGCTCCGCGGCGCCGCCGGCTTCCCGCGCCCCGGCTGCTGGTCTCCCTGCTCGCCGCCGCCGTGCTCACCGGCGGCGGCCTGTGGGTGCTGTACGGCTCCTCCTGGCTCCGCGCGGAGCGCGTGGAGGTGTCCGGCACCCGGATCCTGACGCCCCGTGAGGTCGAGCTGGCGGCCGGTGTCCCGCTCGGCGGCCCCCTGGTCTCCGTGGACCTGCAAGGGGTCGAGGACAGGCTCCGCGGCCGGCTCGCGCGGATCGACTCGGTCGAGGCGGAGCGCTCCTGGCCGCACGGCGTCGAACTGCGTGTGACGGAGCGGAAACCGGTCCTGCTGATGCGCAAGGGCGCCCGGTACGTCGAAGTCGACGCGAAGGGCGTCCGGTTCGCCACCGTCGACAAGGCGCCCGAGGGGGTGCCCCTGGTGGCACTGGCGGTGGATCAGCCCTCGAGTGCCCCTCGGTTCGGAGGGCAGCGCCTGCTGAAGGAGGCGGCCCTGGCCGTCTCCGGGCTCCCCGGTCCGATCGTCAAGGATCTCCGGAGTGTGCAAGTCATTTCGTACGATTCGCTTACTCTGAAGTTGACGCGGAACCGCGAGGTGATGTGGGGCAGCAGCGAGGACGGCGAACTCAAGGCCCGTGCGCTGGCCGCCCTGCTGAAAGCCGCCCCCCGGGCCGGCCGCTTCGACGTCAGTGTCCCCACCGCCCCTGCGGTGTCGGCGAGTTGACGCACATCTGCGCAGGCCAGCACCCTGGTTGGTCAGCGCAACGGCTGATCACATAGGGTGAAAAGAAAAACGGGAGGTTCGGCGTGTTCGTTGAACGCACGCCATGTGTCGACTTAGTGTCTCGTCCGAGAGAGTCCAGGAAGCAGGGACACTGGTAACCCTAAACTTCAACGTTAGGGTTCGGGTCGGCATTTCGGACCGTCCCAATCGGCATCCGTCGTCGCGGCGCGGCCACCACCGCGAAGTGGCGACTCGTAACTCGAGGCGAGAGGCCTTCGACGTGGCAGCACCGCAGAACTACCTCGCAGTCATCAAGGTCATCGGTGTCGGCGGCGGTGGTGTCAATGCCATCAACCGAATGATCGAGGTCGGTCTCAAGGGCGTCGAGTTCATCGCGATCAACACGGACGCGCAAGCACTGTTGATGAGCGACGCCGACGTCAAGCTCGACGTCGGCCGCGAACTCACCCGCGGCCTCGGGGCCGGAGCCAACCCGGCCGTCGGTCGCAAGGCGGCAGAGGACCACCGAGAGGAGATCGAGGAGGTCCTCAAGGGGGCCGACATGGTCTTCGTCACCGCCGGCGAGGGCGGCGGCACCGGCACCGGCGGCGCGCCCGTCGTGGCCAACATCGCACGCTCGCTCGGCGCCCTCACCATCGGCGTGGTCACCCGGCCCTTCACCTTCGAGGGCCGCCGTCGCGCCAACCAGGCAGAGGACGGCATCGCCGAGCTCCGCGAGGAGGTCGACACGCTCATCGTCATCCCGAACGACCGGCTGCTGTCCATCTCGGACCGCCAGGTCAGCGTGCTCGACGCGTTCAAGTCCGCGGACCAGGTGCTGCTCTCCGGCGTCCAGGGCATCACCGACCTCATCACCACGCCCGGCCTCATCAACCTCGACTTCGCCGACGTCAAGTCGGTGATGTCCGAGGCCGGCTCCGCCCTGATGGGCATCGGCTCGGCCCGCGGCGACGACCGGGCGGTGGCCGCGGCCGAGATGGCGATCTCCTCACCGCTGCTGGAAGCGTCCATCGACGGGGCCCGCGGCGTGCTGCTCTCCATCTCCGGCGGCTCCGACCTCGGTCTGTTCGAGATCAACGAGGCCGCCCAGCTGGTGAGCGAGGCCGCTCACCCGGAGGCCAACATCATCTTCGGTGCCGTCATCGACGACGCGCTGGGCGACGAGGTGCGGGTCACCGTCATCGCGGCCGGGTTCGACGGCGGCCAGCCCCCCGTCCGCCGTGACAATGTGATCGGCGCCGCCTCCGCCAAGCGCGAGGAGCCCGCCCCGGTGCCCCGGCCGGAGCCGCCGCGCTCCCTCGGCGGACTCGGGACCGGGACACCGCGTGAGGAGTCCGCCCCCTCCGAGCCGGCCCCCGCGGCGAAGGAGATCTCCGTACCGCAGACCGCCACTCCGCAGGTACCGCCCGCCCGGCCGTACGACAGCTCGGCGGAGGAGCTGGACGTCCCGGACTTCCTGAAGTGATCGTGAAGTGATAGCGGAGCACAACCGAGTGGGCGGCGCCCATTTCGCCTTCACCGACCGGTGGGGCGGGGTGAGCGCCGCTCCGTACGACGAGCTCAATCTCGGCGGCGCGGTCGGTGACGACCCCGCCGCCGTGCGTGCGAACCGGGAACTCGCGGCCGGGCGGCTGGGCGTCGACCCGGCGCTCGTGGTCTGGATGAACCAGGTGCACGGCCGGGAGGTCGCCGTCGTCCAAGGCCCCTGGACCGGCGGGGACGCTCCCGCCGCCGACGCGGTGGTCACCGCCCGGCGGGGTGTCCCGCTCGCGGTGCTCACCGCCGACTGCACACCGGTGCTGCTGGCCGACCCGGTCGCCGGTGTGGCGGGCGCGGCGCACGCCGGACGCCCGGGGATGGCCGCCGGGGTGGTGCCGGCGGCGGTCGGGGCGATGGTCGCGCTCGGCGCCGACCCCTCCCGTATCACCGCCCGGACCGGACCCGCGGTCTGCGGGCGGTGCTACGAAGTGCCACCGGCGATGCGGGCGGAGGTCGCCCGGGCCGAGCCGGCGGCGTGGGCCGAGACGGCCTGGGGCACCCCCGCCGTGGACGTCGTGGCGGGAGTGCACGCGCAGCTCGAGGCGCTCGGTGTGCGCGACCGGAGCGCGTCGCCTGTCTGCACACGGGAATCGGGGGACCACTTCTCCTACCGGCGCGACCGCACCACCGGGCGGCTCGCCGGATATGTCTGGCTGGACGGCGAGGAAGACGACGCATGACCGAGCGCAGGACCGAACTCGCCGAGAACCTGGCGCGGGTGGAGGAACGTATCGCCTCCGCCTGTGCCGCTGCCGGGCGCGGGCGGGAAGAGGTGACGCTGATCGTGGTCACCAAGACCTATCCGGCGAGCGATGTCCGGTTGCTGCATGAACTCGGGGTGCGCCACGTGGCCGAGAACAAGGACCAGGAGGCGGCCCCGAAGGCGGCCGCCTGCTCGGATCTGTCGCTCGACTGGCACTTCGTCGGTCAGCTTCAGACCAACAAGGCCCGTTCCGTCGCCGGTTATGCCCATGTCGTGCAGTCGGTCGACCGCTTGAAGTTGGTAAGCGCCCTTTCGGCAGCGGCGGTACGCGCCGGACGCGAACTGGGCTGCCTCGTCCAGGTCGCCCTCGACGCGGAGGCCGGTGCGGCGGGCGACCGCGGCGGCGTGGCGCCGGACGGCATCGAGGAGTTGGCCGCCGCCGTGGACGGGGCGCCGGGTCTCCGGCTCGGCGGGCTGATGGCGGTCGCCCCCCTCTCGGGTCCGTTCGCGGGGCGTCAACAGGCGGCTTTCGAGCGGTTGAGGGAATTCTCATCCCGCGTGCGCGCGAACCATCCGGCTGCGAACATGGTGTCCGCGGGGATGAGTGGGGACCTCGAGCAGGCCGTGACGGCCGGAGCGACACATGTGCGCGTCGGTACGGCGGTACTCGGAGTCCGACCTCGGCTCGGGTAACGTCGCGAAGCAAGTCGGACCACAGTAGAAAATATGGTCATTTCCGTCGAACGGCGGACGGGCCGTGTGGATCGCGGGTACTTGGTGACGTAGCCGGACGAAGCCGATCCACCACAGAGCGGAGGACTCAGAGAATGGCCGGCGCGATGCGCAAGATGGCGGTCTACCTCGGCCTCGTGGAGGACGATGGTTACGACGGCCGGGGATTCGACCCCGACGACGACTTCGAACCCGAGATGGAGCCGGAGCCCGAGCGGGACCGCCGTCGGCACCAGCCCCCGCACCAGGTGGAACGGGAGGAGCCGGTGCGCGTGGTTCAGCCGCCGGCCCCGCGGGAGCCGGCGCCGCGACCGGCTGCCGCGACCCCGCCGCCGGCGGCCCAGCTCGCCGCGGAATCCGGACGTCCGGCGCGAATCGCCCCCGTGGCATCCATCACACCCGAACGTCCCAGTCTGGAGAAGAACGCACCGGTGATCATGCCCAAGGTTGTGTCCGAGCGGGAGCCCTACCGCATCACGACTCTGCACCCGCGGACCTACAACGAGGCCCGTACCATCGGGGAACACTTCCGTGAGGGCACCCCGGTGATCATGAATCTGACCGAGATGGACGACACCGATGCGAAGCGACTTGTCGACTTTGCGGCAGGGCTGGTCTTCGGTCTCCATGGCAGCATTGAGCGGGTGACTCAGAAGGTCTTCCTCCTCTCGCCTGCTAACGTCGACGTCACGGCGGAGGACAAGGCCCGCATCGCAGAGGGCGGGTTCTTCAACCAGAGCTAGAACGAGCCAGAGCGCGACCGAGGGAACGACCCGGCCGCAAGGCCGGACAATGAGAGCCAGGGGAGAGGGAAGCGCGGGATGAGCGTTGCACTGCAGGTGATCTACATCGCTCTGATGTGCTTTCTCATCGTGCTGATTTTCCGACTGGTCATGGACTACGTCTTCCAGTTCGCCCGCTCGTGGCAACCCGGGAGGGCGATGGTGGTCGTCCTGGAGGCCACCTACACTGTCACCGATCCACCACTCAAGCTTCTGCGGCGGTTCATCCCGCCGCTGCGTCTCGGGGGCGTGGCACTCGATCTGTCCTTCTTCGTTCTGATGATCATCGTCTACATCCTGATCTCCGTCGTGAGCAGCGTGGGGAGAGGGATGTGAACGGTACGGTCTTGCCGACTGCCGACGACTACGTAGAGGTGAAGTAAGAGATGCCGCTGACCCCCGAGGACGTGCGGAACAAGCAGTTCACGACCGTCCGCCTCCGAGAAGGCTATGACGAGGACGAGGTCGATGCCTTTCTCGACGAGGTCGAAGCCGAGCTGACGCGCCTCCTCCGGGAGAACGAGGACCTGCGCGCGAAGCTGGCGGCGGCGACCCGGGCGGCCGCTCAGAACCAGCAGCAGGGAATGCGCAAACCGCCGGAGCCGCAGGACGGCCGCGGTCCCGGCGCTCCCGTCCCCGCCGCCATATCCGGACCCCCGGTCCAGCAGCAGCCCCCGCAGATGGGTCCGCCCCAGCTGCCCGGTGGTGCTCCTCAGCTGCCGGCCGGTCCCGGTGGTCACGGTGGTCACGGTCCTCAGGGGCATCCTCAGGGGCATCCGCAGGGTCACCCCCAAGGGCATCCGGGGGGCGGGCCGATGGGGCCCGGCCCGATGCAGGGCGGTCCCATGGGTGGCCCGATGGGTGGTCCGATGGGCGGTCACGGCGGTCCCCAGCTGCCGGGCCAGGGCCCGGGCGGCGACAGCGCCGCACGTGTGCTGTCGCTGGCCCAGCAGACCGCCGACCAGGCGATCGCGGAAGCCCGTTCCGAGGCCAACAAGATCGTCGGCGAGGCCCGGTCGCGCGCCGAGGGCCTGGAGCGGGACGCCCGCGCCAAGGCCGACGCGCTGGAGCGGGACGCCCAGGAGAAGCACCGCGTCGCGATGGGCTCGTTGGAGTCCGCACGCGCCACGCTGGAGCGCAAGGTCGAGGACCTGCGCGGTTTCGAGCGCGAGTACCGCACACGCCTGAAGTCGTATCTGGAGAGCCAGCTGCGCCAGTTGGAGACCCAGGCCGACGACTCGCTGGCCCCGCCGCGGACGCCGGCGGCCGCCTCGCTGCCCCCGTCCCCTTCGATGGCTCCGGCCGGTGCCGGCGCCCCGTCGTTCGGTGGCAACCAGGGCATGGGCGGCAACCAGGGCATGGGCGGCGCCCCGTCCTACGGCGGTCAGCAGCAGATGTCTCCCGCGATGACCCAGCCGATGGCACCGGTCCGGCCGCAGGGCGGCCCGCAGCCGATGCAGCAGGCGCCGTCGCCGATGCGCGGATTCCTCATCGACGAGGACGACAACTGACGGCGGGTTAGGGCGCGAAGCGCGCTCGGCCGTCGGCAGGCCACAACGGGTCGGGCCCGGGACTTCGGTCCCGGGCCCGACCCGTTGTGCGTCCCGAAGGGCCCGGACCCCGAAGGGCCCGGACCCCGAAGGGCCCGGACCCTCGATGCGGTGCGCGTGCGTGTCACGCCTTGCGGAGGCGGAACGTCAGGGAGAGCCCCTCGTCCGTGAACGGCGGTCCGTAGGCGTCGTCGCCCTGGCCCGCCCCGAAGTCCGTCGCCAGGACCTCGTCGGAGATCAGCCCGGAGTGGTCGGTGAGCGCAGAGGCGACCTCGGTGTCCGAGGACGACCACCGGAGTGCGATGCGGTCCGCGACGTCCAGACCGCTGTTCTTGCGTGCCTCCTGGATCAGCCGGATCGCGTCACGGGCGAGCCCCGCCCGCCGCAGCTCCGGGGTGATCTCCAGATCCAGCGCCACCGTGGCGCCCTGGTCGGAGGCGACCGACCAGCCCTCGCGCGGCGTCTCCGTGATGATGACCTCCTCCGGGGAGAGGGTCACCTGCTCGCCGTCGACCTCGATCACGGCCGAACCGGACCGCAGTGCCCGCGACAGGCCGGCCGCGTCCGCCGCTGCCACGGCCTTGGCGACGGCCTGCACGCCCTTGCCGAAGCGCTTGCCCAGCGCCCGGAAGTTCGCCTTCGCCGTCGTGTCGACGAGGGAACCGCCGCCCGCGGGTCCTGCGGAGGAACCGGTCAGCGGCGCCAGGGCGGAGACGTTGAGCTCCTCGGTGATCTGCGCGTGCAACTCGGGCGGCAGGGATGCGAAGCCGGGGGCTGCGACCAGCGCCCGTGACAGCGGCTGCCGGGTCTTCACACCCGACTCGGCGCGGGTCGCACGGCCCAGTTCCACCAGCCGGCGGACCAGCGCCATCTGCCGGGACAGCTCCGGGTCCACGGTCGACGGGTCGGCCTCGGGCCACGTCGCGAGGTGCACGGACTCCGGGGCCTCCGGCGTCACCGGGACCACGAGGTCCTGCCACACGCGCTCGGTGATGAAGGGGGTGAGCGGGGCCATCAGCCGCGTCACGGTCTCGACCACGTCGTGGAGGGTGCGCAGCGCCGCCGCGTCGCCCTGCCAGAACCGCCGGCGGGAGCGGCGGACGTACCAGTTCGACAGGTCGTCCACGAAGGACGAGACCAGCTTGCCGGCGCGCTGGGTGTCGTACGCCTCCAGCGCCTGCGTCACCTGGTCGACCAGTGCGTGCAGCTCCGAGAGGAGCCAGCGGTCGAGCACACTGCGCTCCGCCGGTTCCGGGTCCGCGGCCGAGGGCGCCCAGCCCGAGGTGCGGGCGTACAGCGCCTGGAAGGCCACCGTGTTCCAGTAGGTGAGCAGTGTCTTGCGCACGACCTCCTGGATGGTGCCGTGCCCGACCCGGCGAGCCGCCCAGGGCGATCCCCCCGCGGCCATGAACCAGCGCACGGCGTCGGCGCCGTGCTGGTCCATGAGCGGGATCGGCTGCAGGATGTTGCCCAGGTGCTTGGACATCTTGCGGCCGTCCTCGGCGAGGATGTGGCCGAGGCAGACGACGTTCTCGTACGACGACTTGTCGAAGACCAGTGTGCCGACGGCCATCAGCGTGTAGAACCAGCCGCGGGTCTGGTCGATCGCCTCGGAGATGAACTGTGCCGGGTAGCGCTTCTCGAAGACCTCCCTGTTCCGGTAGGGGTAGCCCCACTGCGCGAACGGCATGGAACCCGAGTCGTACCAGGCGTCGATGACCTCCGGTACCCGGGTGGCCGTAGAGGAGCACTGCGGGCAGTCGAAGACGACCGCGTCGATGAACGGGCGGTGCGGGTCCAGGCCCGACTGGTCCTCCCCGGTGAGGGCGCTCAGTTCGGCGAGCGAGCCCACGACGGTGAGGTGGTCCTCCTCGCAGCGCCAGATCGGCAGCGGGGTGCCCCAGTAGCGGTTCCGCGAAAGGGCCCAGTCGATGTTGTTGTCGAGCCAGTCGCCGTACCGGCCGGTCTTGACCGACTCCGGGAACCAGTTGGTGTTCTCGTTCTCCGCGAGGAGCCGGTCCTTGATCGCGGTGGTGCGGATGTACCACGACGGCTGCGCGTAGTACAGCAGCGCCGTGTGGCAGCGCCAGCAGTGCGGGTAGCTGTGCTCGTACGGGACGTGCCGGAAGAGCAGGCCGCGGGCGGCCAGGTCCTCGGTGAGGGCCTCGTCGGCCTTCTTGAAGAAGACGCCGCCGACGAGCGGTACGTCCTCCTCGAAGGTGCCGTCGGGGCGGACCGGGTTCACCACGGGCAGCCCGTAGGCGCGGCAGACCCTGAGGTCGTCCTCGCCGAAGGCGGGGGACTGGTGGACCAGTCCGGTGCCGTCGTCCGTGGTCACGTACTCGGCGTTGACCACGTAGTGCGCGGGCGCCGGGAAGTCGACGAGCCCGAACGGGCGGCGGTAGCCCCAGCGCTCCATCTGCGAGCCGGTGAAGGTGCGGCCCGTGGCCTGCCAGCCCTCCCCCGGACCCTCGGGCCCGGGGGCTGCGCCACCACCGAGGACCTTCTCCAGCAGCGGTTCGGCGACGACGAGCTGCTCCTCGCCGTTCGACACCACCGCATAGGTGACATCGGGGTGGGCCGCCACCGCGGTGTTGGACACCAGCGTCCACGGGGTCGTCGTCCAGACCAGCAGCGACGCCTCGCCCGCGAGCGGGCCCGAGGTCAGCGGGAAGCGGACGAAGACGGACGGGTCCACGACGGTCTCGTAGCCCTGCGCCAGCTCGTGGTCGGACAGGCCGGTGCCGCAGCGCGGGCACCAGGGGGCGACGCGGTGGTCCTGTACCAGCAGGCCCTTGCCGAAGATCTCCTTCAGGGACCACCACACGGACTCGATGTACTCCGGGTCCATGGTCCGGTAGGCCTCGTCGAGGTCGACCCAGTAGCCCATGCGGGTCGTCAGCTCGGCGAAGGCGTCGGTGTGGCGGGTCACCGACTCGCGGCACTTCGCGTTGAACTCCGCGATGCCGTACGCCTCGATGTCCTTCTTGCCGTTGAAGCCGAGTTCCTTCTCGACGGCGAGTTCGACGGGCAGGCCGTGGCAGTCCCAGCCCGCCTTGCGGGCCACGTGGTAGCCCTGCATGGTCCGAAAGCGCGGGAAGACGTCCTTGAAGACCCGGGCCTCGATGTGGTGGGCACCGGGCATGCCGTTGGCCGTGGGCGGACCCTCGTAGAAGACCCACTCGGGGCGGCCCTCGGACTGGTCGAGGCTCTTGGCGAAGACCTTGTTCTCGCGCCAGAAGTCGAGCACGGCGCGCTCGAGCGCGGGCAGGTCGACCTGGGCTGGTACCTGGCGGTAGTGCGGCGGCGTCATGTGCGGGCTCCTCCAACGGAGTGTCTCTGTTCCGTCGGAGGGACGAGAGCCGATGCGCTGCGCTCCCGCGGTACCACCCTCCTTGGCCCTCCGGCGCGCGGCCGGGGAGCCCCCTCATTGGGGCAGCGATGCCGGCTCTACTGGCCCCGGTCTGCGTGCGGGCGTTCTTCCGGCGGCTCCGGGGTGATCCTTCGCACCGCGCTCGCCCCCGGGCTCTCACCGTCCCCGGGTCGCTCATGGCCGCCTACGGCACTACTCGTCCCCATCCACGCCTTTCGCTTCGCCCAGTGTACGGGCCCGGCAGCCGCGGGGCCGACCGGATTTCCCGGGCGGGGGACCGGCCGGGGACCGGGCCTGCGCATGACCCGAATGGCCACACGGGGCCGGGCCGGTTCCCGGCGGCGCGCACCCGGCGGATTAGGGGGCGGGGAGCTGGGCACAACGGATGCAGGCTCGCGTTGGGGAAGGCGCGGGGCGGGCCGGATGAGCGGCGTGCCCCGTTGCCGCGGCGCTGGGGTCGATTTATCGTCCCAGCACGATGCGCGAGCAAGATCACAATATGTGAAGGGGCCGCGGCCATGGTGGCGAAGAAGACCGCCGTGAAGAAGACGGCGTCAGCAAGGTCCACCGCCGCTGCGGGGGCGGCGGCCAAGGAGACGAACGGCAGAAAGCGCGTCGTCGCGAAGAAGACCGCCGGGAGGACGGCCGAAGAGGGCGCCTCCGGTGCGCACGCGGACGCCGCGGGCTCCGCCGCGGCCGCGGCGGAGCCCGCGAGGAACACCGCGCGGAAGAGTACGGCGGCGGCCGAGCGGTCCGCCACGGCCCGGTCCGCGGGCGAGGGGCGGGCCGTGGCGGCGCGGAGCCCGAAGGGCCCTGCCGGGGAGCAGCCGGCCGGGGGTGCGGTGGGGCGCGGTGGAGCGACCGCCGGGCCGGCGAAGGCACCGGGCCGCACGACGGCGAGAAGGGCGACGGCGCGGGCGGCGGCGAAGACGGGCACCGGCTCGGAGCGCGCCGGCGCGGTGCGGGGCGCGGCCGCGGGGACGAGGGCTGCGGGCGCGGGCGGGGCCGCGGCCGGAGAGCAGGGCGGCACGGCGAAGAAGACGGCCGCCGGGGGCAAGGCGGCGGCGAAGAAGGCGGTGGCGGAGAAGGCCGCGTCCGGTGGGGGGAAGAGCACGGCCGGGAGGAAGGCCGCGTCCGGTGGGAAGGCACCGGCCGGGAAGAAGACCGCCGCCGGGAGGAAGACCACTGCGGGGAAGAAGGCCGCGGCCGGGAGGACGACCGTTGCGGGGAAGAGGGCTGAGGCCGGGAAGAAGCCCGAGACCCGTGAGGTGACCGCTGCGGGGAAGGCACCAGCAGGGAGGAGTGCGGCCGGGAGGAAGGCCGCGTCCGGCAGGAAGGCGGCTGCGAGGGCAGGCGTCGGGAAGGCCGCCAGGGCGGCCGAGGAAGCGGTCGAGGCCGCGGAGCAGACAGGAGCCAGGACGGTGGCAGCCAAGAAGAGCGCGAGCGGGTCCGCTGCGGCCGCTGAGGACGCCGCGCCGCCCGTGCCCGGGACCCGTGTCGCCGCGGCGCCGGGGGACCTCGCGGTACGGCCGGGGGAGGACCCGTGGACGCCGGAGGAGGTCGCCGAGGCGCGTGCCGGGCTGGAGAGTGAGCTGGCCCGGCTGCTGGCCGAGATCAGCCACTCGGAGGAGGCGCTGACCGGTCTGATGCGGGACTCCGGGGACGGGGCGGGGGACGACCAGGCCGACACCGGTACCAAGAACATCACGCGGGAGCACGAGATGGCGCTGGCCGCCAACTCCCGTGAGATGGTCGAGCAGACCGAGCGGGCCCTGCACCGTCTGGACGCGGGCACCTACGGCCTGTGCGAGGTGTGCGGGAAGCCGATCGGTAAGGCCAGGATGCAGGCCTTCCCCCGGGCGACCCTGTGTGTGGAGGACAAGCAGAGGCAGGAGCGGCGGGGCTGACCCCGCAGCCGGCTCCGGCCCGTCCGCACGGTGTCCGCAGCCGGGTGCGCCATGGACGTGCCGTACCCTCGTGACCAGTCGGCACCTAGGTTGAGGGACTCACGTGGCAGAGGCGGAGCGCATCATCGGTACGCCGGACGTAGACGACGGGGCCGCGGCTCCCGCCGAGCGGCCCGGGGGCGGGCGCCGGATCTCCACCCTGCTCGCGGTGGCGGCCGTGGCCTATGTGCTGGACCTGGCCAGCAAGATGCTGGTCGTCGCGAAGTTGGAGCACCACCCGCCGATCCGGGTCATCGGTGACTGGCTCACGTTCCAGGCGGTCCGCAATCCCGGTGCCGCGTTCGGTTTCGGCGAGGCGTTCACGATCATCTTCACGATCATCGCGGCGGTGGTGATCGTGGTGATCGTGCGGCTGGCCCGCAAGCTCTACAGCCTTCCCTGGGCCATCGCGCTGGGCCTGCTGCTGGGAGGGGCGCTCGGCAATCTCACGGACCGGATCTTCCGTTCGCCCGGGGTCTTCGAGGGCGCGGTCGTCGACTTCATCGCGCCGAAGCACTTCGCCGTGTTCAACCTGGCGGACTCGGCGATCGTGTGCGGCGGCATCCTCATCGTGATCCTGTCGTTCCGGGGTCTGGACCCGGACGGCACCGTCCACAAGGACTGAGACCGCATCGGCGCCGTCCGCAGGGACCCGGACCGCGCCGATCGGCTCGTCGGCCCTGTTTCCGTCGCGAGGACGACCCTCCGCCGTGCGGCCGCAGGCGCCGGACGGCGGCGGCCCCGCCCCGCGGGCGGTGGCGGGTTGTCCACAGGCGGGCCCGGCCACCGGGACCGGCAGGGCATACTCGACGGGTGAGCACGATTCCCGAAACCCGCACCCTGCCCGTTCCCGACGGCCTCGAGGGCGAGCGCGTCGACGCCGCCATATCGCGCATGTTCGGCTTCTCCAGGACGAAGGCGGCAGAGCTCGCGGCCGCGGGCAAGGTCCAGGTCGACGGCTCGGTCGTGGGCAAGTCCGAGCGGGTGCACGGCGGAGCCTGGCTCGAAGTCGAGATGCCGCAGGCTCCCGCGCCCGTGCGGGTCGTCGCCGAGCCGGTCGAGGGCATGGAGATCGTGCACGACGACGAGGACATCGTCGTGGTCGTGAAGCCGGTCGGGGTGGCGGCCCATCCGAGCCCGGGATGGACGGGACCGACGGTGATCGGCGGACTGGCCGCTGCCGGGTACCGGATCTCGACATCGGGTGCGGCGGAGCGGCAGGGCATCGTGCACCGGCTGGACGTCGGCACGTCCGGGCTGATGGCGGTCGCCAAGTCGGAGCGCGCGTACTCCCTGCTGAAGCAGCAGTTCCGGGAGCGCACGGTGGACAAGCGGTACCACGCGCTGGTGCAGGGCCATCCGGACCCGCTGAGCGGCACGATCGACGCGCCCATCGGCCGCCATCCCCAGCACGACTACAAGTGGGCCGTGACCGCGGAGGGCAAGCCCTCCGTCACGCACTACGACCTGGTCGAGGCGTACCGTGCCGCTTCGCTGCTGGACATCAAGCTGGAGACCGGCCGTACGCACCAGATCCGGGTGCACATGGCCGCGCACCGCCACCCCTGCGTCGGCGACCTCACCTACGGCGCCGACCCGACGATGGCGCGGCGGCTGGGGCTGACCCGGCAGTGGCTCCACGCGGTGCGCCTGGGCTTCGAGCACCCGGCGGACGGCCGCTGGGTCGAGTTCGCCAGCGGGTATCCGGAGGACCTCCAGACGGCGCTTGACCGGATCGCCGCGGAGAGCGCATGAGCGGGCAGCCGGAAGCGGGGCTCCCGCCGTCGCCCGGCACCCCTTGCGGCTACACGGTCCGTGAGGTGACGGATCCCGGGGACCGAGCGGCGTGCTTCGCGGTGCGCAAGGAGGTCTTCGTGGTCGAACAGCGAGTACCGCAGGAGATGGAGTACGACGGGTTCGACGCCGAGGGCGCGGACACGATCCACGTTCTGGCAGTCGGCCCGGAGGGCCCGCTGGGCACGGGGCGGCTGCTGTACGGTCCCGCGGCGGCCGGCAAGACCGGGGGCGACCCGTCGGTCGGCTCGCTGGGGCGTCTCGCGGTGACCAGGGCCGCCCGCGGTCGCGGCGTCGGGGCGGCGCTGGTCAGCGCGATCGAGTCCGCGGCCCGTCGGCGCGGGCTCTCCGCCGTCGACCTGCACGCGCAGACCCATGCCCTGCGGTTCTACGAGGGGCTGGGCTACCAGGCCTACGGCCCGGAGTTCCCGGACGCGGGCATCCCTCACCGCGCCATGCGCCGGGCGCTCTGAGCGTGAGTCACTGGGCGGCCCGCGGCCGGCGCGGCTGGAGCCCCGTCGAACGCCCCGGGCGCGGGCCGCAGGGCCCGCGGTGCCTCGCGGGCCGCGCCGTACGCCCGGCGGTCCCCGGGCGGGGGCCGCAGGGCCCGCGGGGTCTGTGCAGCCGGAGCCTGCATCCCGGGCCTGCGGGGTCCGCGGGTGTCGCGTGCCGGCCCGCCGGGGTTCCGCTGCGGTGGGTCGTCGTCGGGTTCGGTCGTGTTCCGATGTTCCTTCGTGCCCGGGCCGGTTCCGCAGGTGCCGCCCTGAGGCGGGTTGCGCGGTCCGGTGACGGGCATTCAGCAGACGGTTGCGCCGTGCGTATACGGACGAATCCGGTGAAACGCATGGCACGCTGGACACGGTGATCGTCGCAGGACAGACCGTCGAGGGGCGCTCGTGGACCAACTGGCTCTGCTGTTCGTGCTGTTGCTGGGGGCCGTGGTCACCGTGCCGCTCGGGGGGCGGCTCGGGTTGCCGGCGCCGGTGCTGATGACGCTCCTCGGAGCCGTCCTCGCTCTGCTGCCCTTCGTCCCGAACGTCGCCCTGCCGCCCGAACTCATCCTCCCGCTGCTGCTCCCCCCGCTGCTCTACGCCGGCGTCCAGCGAACGTCCTGGCGGCAGTTCACCGCAAACATCCGGCCGATCCTGCTGCTCGCCGTGGCGCTGGTCCTCGTCACCACCACCGCCGTCGCGGCCGTCGCGCAGGCGGTCTTCCCCGGGCTGCCGATCGCCGCGGCGGTCGTCCTCGGCGCGCTCGTGGCCCCGCCGGACCCGATCGCGGCGACCGCCGTGGCGGGATCCCTCGGGCTGCCCCGCAGACTCGTGTCGATCCTGGAGGGCGAGGGGCTGTTCAACGACGTCACCGCGATCGTGCTCTACCACGTGGCGGTCGGCGCGGTGGTCAGCGGCACGTTCTCATGGCCCGGGGCCATCGGCGAACTCGTGCTCTCCGCAGTCGTCGCCGTCGTCGTCGGACTCGCGCTCGGGCTGCTCTCCAAGTGGCTGATGGGGCTGCTCGACGATCCGACCCTGCAGATCGGGCTCACCCTGCTCGTGCCGTTCGTCAGCTATGTGATCGCCGAGAACCTGCTCGGCTCCGGTGTGCTCGCCGTTCTCGTGGCCGCCCTCTACCTCGCCGAGCACGCCGTGGAAGCAGACGACGTGATCTGGCGGCTCGCGGGCACCACCTTCTGGCAGATCGTGGACACCCTCGTGACCGGTGTCGCCTTCGGCCTCATCGGGCTTGAGCTCTACCACGTCTTCGGCACCGCCGACAGCCTGGGCGGGCGGCTGGTGGCGGGGGCCGTACTCGTCGTCGCCACCGTCATCGGAGTACGGCTGCTCTATCTGCTGCCCGCCACCTGGCTCACCAAGCGGCTCCGCGAGCACCGCGACTCCGACGAGGAGATTCCCGTCGACTGGCGCGAGACCGTGGTCATGTGGTGGTCCGGGATGAGGGGCGTCGCCTCGGTGGCGCTGGCTCTGGCCATCCCGCTGAGCACCGACGACGGATCACCGTTCCCGGGCCGGGACGTGATCGTCTTCATCGCCTTCGCGGTGATCATGACGACCCTGGTCCTCCAGGGGCTGACGCTGCCCTGGCTCGTCAAGCGGCTCGGCGTACGGGCCGACTCCGACGCCGAGCGTGTGCTGGAGCGCGACCTCGCGCTGCGTGCGACGCGGGCGGCCAGGCTCCGGTTGAAGCAGATCGAGGAGGTCGAGGAGCTGCCGGAGGACCTCGCGGACCGGCTCCAGCGCGCGGCGTACGACATCGGCACCCGGATCAGTCCGGACATCGTCGACGAGGAGCGCCGCGAGGCGTTCACCAGACGGGCGGGCCGGCAGCGGACGTTCCTGCGGGTGCAGCGCGAACTGCTGTCGGCCGCTCGTCACGAGGTGCTCGCCGCGCGCAGCGAGCCCGGTGCGGACCCCGAGGTCGTCGACCGCGTGCTGCGGCATCTGGACGTGCGCAGTCTGCGCTGAGCGGCCCGGCGCGGGCGGGCCGCGTCCCCGGGCAGACCGCCTCGGGCCGGCGGCGGCGTCCCGCCGGGTGGTGCAGGGGCCAGGGCGGCGGAATCCGCGGGGTGCCGTCGGCGGCTCGGCCGGATCGGGCGCGGCGGCGCACGCACCGGATGCCGGGGCTCCGCCGCGCGGGCGGGCGGAGTTGCTTTCGCCACCCGGCCTGGTCGGGGTGTGTGGCCTACGCCAGCCGGCGCCTTCCGGCCCTGCCGGGCATTGCTGAGTATCGCTGAGCGCTGCTGAGCTGCACGGTGCGGCCCGGCCCGGCTACCCGCGGCCGGTGCGCTGGGTGGGTGTCTCCGGCTGGGTGTGCACCGGGGGTGGGGGGACCGCCGGGGAGGTGGCGATCCGGGGGAGGGCGTACGGGTGGTGGTCGCTGAGCCAGGTGATCAGCCGCTCGCGGACGGCGCACCGCACCGTCCAGATGTCGCTCGCGTCCTTCGCGGTGACCACGGCCCGGACCACCATCGTGTTCGGCGTGGTGTCCGTGACGGCGAGCGACCAGTCGCGGCCGTCCCAGGCCGGGCACTCGCGCAGGACGTCGTGCAGCTGCTCGCGCATCTCGTGCACCGGTGCCGTGTGGTCGAGGTGGAAGAAGACCGTGCCGGTCATCTGCACGCCGCCGCGCGACCAGTTCTCGAACGGCTTGCTGGTGAAGTACGACACCGGCATGGTGATCCGCCGCTCGTCCCAGGTCCGCACCGTCAGGAAGGTGAGTGTCACCTCCTCGACCGTGCCCCACTCCCCGTCCACGACGACGGTGTCCCCGATGCGCACCATGTCGCCGAAGGCGATCTGGAAGCCGGCGAAGAGATTGCCCAGGGTGGACTGGGCCGCCACACCGGCGACGATGCCGAGGACACCGGCGGACGCCAGCAGCGAGGCGCCCAGCTTGTCCATGCCGGGGAAGGTCAGCAGCATCGCCGCGACGGCCACCACGGCGACCACGGCGGTGACGATCCGCTGGACCAGCGCGACCTGGGTGCGCACCCGGCGTACCCGGGCCAGGTCCCGGGAGGTCGCCGCGAAGCGGGAGTACGAGGCCTCCACCACGGCGGCGGCGATCCGCACCAGCAGCCAAGCCCACGCGGCGATCAGGACCAGGGTCAGGACATGACCGATCAGGCTCTCGTTCTCCTCGATGACCGCGAGGGCGGTCTCCGTGTAGGTCCCTCGCAGCAGCGCGGCCAGCACCACCACCTGCAGCGGCACCCGGCAGCGGCGCAGCAGGCCCCACAGCGGTGTCTCGCTGTGCCGGACATCGGCGCGATGCAGCAGCCGGTCGGTGAGCCACCCCAGCAGCAGCGTGAGCAGGACGGCGCCGACGAGGACGATCAACGGACGAAGGACGTTCTCCATGCCATCGAACGTAACCTGACCGGGTGAACATCATGCTTTTCCCCTCGGTGTACGACCTGCGCCCCGCGCACCCGCGGTCCTCGCCGCTGCCGAGCGGCTGCCGAGCGGTGGGCCACCGGGTCTGGACCCCGGACCCGTTCGACGGCCGGGGTGTGCTCGTCCGCGGAGGAGGGCCCTGCGTACCAGGACGAGGCCGGATCGGACGAGCTGCCGAGGCGGGCGATCGCCGCTGCGGGGCCCGGGGCGGAGGCCGGCGCGGGGACCGCGGGCCGCGGCGGACGATCCGGGCCCTGCGATGACGCACCGGTGGCGCCGGTGACCCCGCCCTGCGGGTGCGGGGCGGGAGCCGGTGGTGCTCGCGAGCGATCGTCTGGTGACCGTGTCGATGAGGGGCGAGACCGGCCCCCTCTCCGCCCCGGAGCGGGAGGAGAGGGGGCCGGCCTCGGTCCCGCACGAGCTGACGGGCCTCAGCGCACCGGCCGGCTCACGCGTTCGACCTTCTGCGTGCCGCTCAGCGTCCGGTACGAGCGGGCCCAGGACGCGGTGGCGTCCTGCCTCGTCCGGTCGGAGAGGGTGTAGTAGTCCATCTGCGAGCGCTCGGCGGTCACGTCCAGGACGCCGTAGCCGTGGTGGTCCAGGTCGACCCACTGCACATGGCGGTTGGCGGCCTTGACGGCGGCCGCCGCCACCAGGGACACCGTGCCGGGGGCGACGCGCAGGATGTCGTCCAGGTTGTCGGAGGTCACCGACGTCACCACGAACTCGGTCGCGGCCGACCGCGAGAGCGGGTACGTGGCCGCCGTGACGGGCACGTCGTTGGCCCACGCCATGTGGATGTCGCCGGTGAGGAAGACGGTGTTCTCGATCCCCCGGTCCGTCAGATGCCGCAGCAGCTCCTTCCGGTCGTCGGTGTAGCCGTCCCACTGGTCCACGTTGACGGCGAGCCCCTCCTCGGGCAGCCCGAGGAGCCCGGCGATCGGGCCCAGCAGATGGGCGGGTACGGAACCGAAGGCCACCGGCGAGATCATCACCGAGGTGCCGACGAGCTTCCAGGCGGCGTCCGAGGACGCCAGGCCGGCCTTCAGCCAGTCCAGCTGGGCCCGGCCGGTGATCGTGCGTTCCGGGTCGTCGACCTTGCCGCTGCCCACGGACGCCTGCGCGGAGCGGAACGACCGCAGGTCCAGCAGATGCAGGTCGGCCAGCTTGCCGAAGCGCAGCCGGCGGTAGACCGTGCCCTCGGTGGAGGTGCGCACGGGCATCCACTCGAAGTAGGCCTGCTTCGCCGCTGCGGCGCGGGCCGCGTAGTCGCCCTCGGTGCCGGGCGTGTGGTTCTCCGCGCCGCCGGACCAGGCGTCGTTGGCTATCTCGTGGTCGTCCCAGATCGCCACGAGCGGATGGGCGGCGTGCAGCGCCTGGAGGTCGGTGTCGGTCTTGTAGGTGCCGTGCCGGGCGCGGTAGTCGGAGAGCGTCGTGATCTCGTGGGCGGGCTCGTGCCGGCGCACCACGTACTTCTCCGCGGGGTAGGCGCCGGTGCCGTACTCGTAGAGGTAGTCGCCGAGGTGCAGGACCGCGTCCAGGTCGGCGCGGGCCGCGAGATGGCGGTACGCCGCGAAGTACCCGGACTCCCAGTTGGCGCAGGACACCACGCCGAAGCGCACCCCCGGCGCTGCGGCGTCCGCGGCGGGCGCGGTCCGGGTGCGGCCGGTGGCGGACACGTTGCCGCCGGAGGTGAAGCGGAAGAAGTAGGCGGTCGCCGGGCGCAGCCCCCTGACGTCGACCTTGACGGTGTGGTCGGTGGCCGCGGTCGCGGTGGTCAGGCCGCCCGCGGCGACCCTGGTGAAGCCCTGGTCCTCGGCGATCTCCCAACCCACCTCGGTGGCGGGGCCCTTGCCGGAGCCGGGCAGTGCGTCGGGGGACGGGGTGACCCGGGTCCACAGCAGTACGCCGTCGGGGAGCGGATCCCCGGAGGCGACCCCGTGGCGGAAGGCCGTGCCCTGCTCCGGGGGAGAGGCGGCGCTGGGGGCCGCGAGCGCGGGGACGGCGGCGGTGGCGACAGCGGTGGCGGCGGCGGCCTTGACGACCGAGCGGCGGCTGGGGGATGAGGGAGGTCTACTGGTCACGGGCGGTCAGACTACTGACCGGTAGGGCGAACTGGCAGGCGAATTCAGGAAAGTTCGCCTGGGCGTTATCGACCGTCCGCCCGCCGTTGCCGCGGCGGCAGGTGGTGGTTCCCGGGCCGCGGCCGGTAGACGGTGGTGAGCGTCGGGGGCGGATTCCGGCGGGCGGTGGCCGGCTCCCCGGGAAGCGCCGGGCCCGGGCGCGGGGCGCGCGGGTGCACGCACCTGGGCCGCCGGTTCCCGGGCCGCCACGGGGAGTGGGCCGGGCGCCGGGAACTTCCGGCTCCCGGCCCACCTCGAAGGCCGTTGCGGTGCGGCCTCAGCCCTTGAGCGCCTTGTCGACCGCCGTGTTGAACTGCTCGACCGTCATGGGCGCGTTCTCGCTGCCCTCCGCGACCACCTTCTTGCCGTCCATCCTCAGGGTCGGCGTGCCGGTCACCCCGCTGTCGTCGAAGGTCTCGGACATCTTCAGCGCCCAGGCGTCGAAGGTGCCGTTCTCGACGTTCTTCTTGAACTCGGCGTTGCTCTTCAGCGCGTCCACCGAGTCGGCGATCTCCAGCAGGTACGCGTCCTCGGCGAACTTGTCCTCGCTCTCGGCCGGGTGGAAGTCCGCGGAGTAGAGCGCCGCCTTGAAGTCCAGGAACGCCTCGGGGCTCACATCCAGCGCGGCGCCGAGGGCGGAGAGGGCGTTCTTGGAACCCTCGCCGTTGTCGCTGTTGTCGATGAACGTCGCGCCGACGTACCGCAGCTTGTACGTGCCCGCGTCCACGTCCTTCTTCATGGTCTCGCCGACCGCCTGCTCGAACGTGGCGCAGACCGGGCAGCGCGAGTCCTCGTAGACCTCCAGGGTCTTCTTGGCGGCCGGCTTGCCGATCACCACCGTGGTGCCGTTCTCGCCCTCGGTGTTCCTGGGCTGGACGACCTTCGCGTCCTTCGCCGCCTCCCAGGCCGAGGGCTTGTTGGCCTGCATGACGGCGTAGCCGATGCCGCCGGCGGCCGCCAGGACCGCGACGGTCGAGACGGCGACGACGAGCTGCCGCCTGATCCTGTCCTTCTTCGCCTGGCGTTCGCGCTCCAGACGCAGACGCTCGCGGGCGGCGGCCTTGTTGGCGCGGCTGTTGCGTGCACTCATGACTGTTCTCTCCGTGGGGAAGACCGTGGGAAGGGTGAGCGGGGGCACCCGCTCGGGGACGTGCCGGGGCTCAGCCGGGAGCCGGAGCCCGCCGAGGTGGTCCCCTGCGCCGCACGGAGTGCACGAAGTGACGGGTACGGGCGGTGAACGGGCGGGACGGGACCCGCGCCGAGGGGCGGGCGGCGGTGCGCCGGCGGACGACCGCGACGGCGATCAGCAGCGGCCGGAACGCGGCCAGGGCCGCGGTGCGCAGCAGACCCGCGAGCGCCGACTCGCCGCGGCGCAGCCAGGCCGCTGCGAGCAGGCCGACGGAGACATGGGCCGCCAGCAGCAGCCAGGGAACACGCGGGTCGGGGGAGTCGACCAGCGCGGCGAGCCGGCCGTCGGCCGCCACCACTGCGGGCAGTTGAGTCCCGGCGGCGCCGTCGCACAGCACATCCACTCCGATCGCCCGGAGCGAACCGGCGACGGGCCCGCCCGCGGCGCCGTAGCAGACGTGCTGGCCTGCCGTGAAGACCGTGTCCGCCGCCAGCTCCAAGGGGACCAGCACGGCCGCTATGGACCAGTACCCCCGCTCCCGGCCCGCCAGGGCGTACGTGACGAGGAACACTCCGCAGGCGGCCGCCGCGACCGCCGGCAGCGGCAGCGGTACCCCCGACAGCAGCACATGAGAGGCCACGGACAGCGTCACGGCGAAGGCCGTGAAGACCGCCGCCCGCAGCCCTCTGAGCCGGGTCTCGCCTATGTGCACGGGGCTCCTGACCGGGTGGACGTCCTCCGCGACTCCGGCCCCCGGGCGGTGCCCGCGGGGAATCCGGCGTCGTCTGGAGTGTGCCATGCCGCTCGGTAAGAGGCCTCTAAGGATCCGGCCTTCCCGCCCCGGCGCGGAGATCCGGCCCTCCCGCCCGGCACCGGGCACCGGGCACCGGGCGCCGGGCGTCAGGCGCCGAGCGTCAGGCGCCGGGTACCGGGCGGTGCCGGGCACCGGGCGGTCGGGAGTCCCGCGCCATGCCCCGGAGGGCCCGGCCGTCCCCTGCGGTGGCCTTCCGGTGTCCCGGTGTCCCGGTGTCCCGGTGTCCCGGTGTCCCGGCGCCCCGGAGCCCCGGTGTCCCGGCGCCCCGCCCGCGCGAGCGTGACCGGCCGGCTACAGCCCGGGGATCCGGCCGTTGCGGAACAGGTCGACGAAGATCTGGTGGTCGGCACGGGCCCGGGCGCCGTAGTCGTGCGCGAAGTCCACCAGGAGCTCCCCGAAGCCGTCCTCGTCCGCCGCGATGGCCGCGTCGATGGCCCGTTCGGTGCAGAAGGGCACCAGCAAGTGGCCGCTCTCGTCGTCCGCCGCCGCGTGCATGGCCGCCGTCGCCCGGCCGAGGTCGGCGACGACCGCGGCGATCTCCTCCGGGTCGTCGATGTCCGACCAGTCCAGGTCCACCGCGTACGGGGAGACCTCGGCGACCAGCTGACCCGAGCCGTCCAGCTCCGTCCAGCCAAGCCACGGGTCCGCGTGCGCCTGCAGGGCGCGCTGCGAGATCACCGTGCGGTGCCCCTCGTGATGGAAGTAGCTCCGCACCCGCTCGTCCGTGACATGCCGGGACACCGCCGGGGTCTGCGCCTGCTTCAGGTAGATCACGACATCGTTCTCCAGGGCGTCGCTGTTGCCCTCGAGCAGGATGTTGTACGACGGCAGGCCGGCGGAGCCGATGCCGATGCCGCGCCGCCCGACCACGTCCTTCACCCGGTACGAGTCGGGCCGGTCGAGGCTGGACTCGGGCAGGGTCTCCAGATAGCCGTCGAACGCCGCCAGCACCTTGTAGCGGCTCGCCGCGTCCAGTTCGATCGCGCCGCCGCCCCCGGTGAAGCGCCGCTCGAAGTCGCGGATCTCGGTCATCGAGTCCAGCAGCCCGAAGCGGGTCAGCGAGCGGGCGCTGCGAAGCGCCTCCAGCAGCGGGCCCTCCGCGGTGTCCAGGGTGAAGGGCGGTACCTCGTCGTTCTTGGCGCCGGTGGCCAGCGCGTGGACGCGCTCGCGGTAGGCGGCGGCGAACACCCGGACCAGCCCGGTGATCTGCGCGTCACCGAGCGCCTTGGTGTAGCCGATCAGTGCCAGCGAGGCGGAGAGCCGCTTGAGGTCCCAGGTGAAGGGGCCCACGTACGCCTCGTCGAAGTCGTTGACGTTGAAGACCAGCCGCCCGCCGGAGTCCATGTAGGTGCCGAAGTTCTCCGCGTGCAGGTCGCCGTGGATCCACACCCGGCTGGTGCGGTCGTCCAGATACGGACCGGAGTGCTGCTCGCGCTCCAGGTCGGCGTAGAACAGGCTGGCCGAGCCCCGGTAGAAGGCGAAGGCCGAGGCCGCCATCTTGCGGAACTTCACCCGGAACGCGGCCGGGTCGGCGGCCAGGAGCTCGCCGAAGGCGGTGCCGAACACGGCGAGGATCTCCTCGCCGCGCTCGCCGGCCGGGGGCTGGTGGACCGACATCGCTGGGTGCCTCCTGGTGCGTCAGGTGGGGGGACTGGTGTCCGCCCGGGTCAACGCACGACGGTAGTGCGGAGTGCCCGGGCGCGCCGGGCACTGCGCGTCTTCGGGCGTCCGGCGCGTCCGCCGGCCACTGCGCGTCTTCGGTCGTCCGGGGGGCCGCCCGCCACTGCGCGCCGGCCGCGGCACCCGGCCGCCTTCTGTCAGTGCGGAGGAATAGACTTCGACGCTGTCGAACCGGACCGTTCTGGAGGCCTCCCGCCGTGACCAAGCCGCCTTTCACGCACCTTCACGTCCACACCCAGTACTCGCTGCTGGACGGTGCCGCGCGGCTCAAGGACATGTTCGACGCCTGCAACGAGATGGGCATGACGCACATCGCCATGAGCGATCACGGCAACCTGCACGGCGCCTACGACTTCTTCCACTCCGCGCAGAAGGCCGGGGTCACCCCGATCATCGGCATCGAGGCCTATGTCGCGCCCGAGTCGCGGCGGAACAAGCGGAAGATCCTCTGGGGCCAGCCGCACCAGAAGCGGGACGACGTCTCCGGTTCCGGCGGCTACACCCACAAGACGATCTGGGCGGCGAACGCGAAGGGCCTGCACAACCTCTTCCGCCTCTCCTCGGACGCGTACGCCGAGGGCTGGCTCCAGAAGTGGCCGAGGATGGACAAGGAGACGATCTCCCAGTGGTCCGAGGGGCTGATCGCCTCCACCGGCTGCCCCTCCGGCGAGCTCCAGACCCGGCTGCGCCTCGGCCAGTTCGACGAGGCCCTGAAGTCGGCGGCCGAGTACCAGGACATCTTCGGCAAGGACCGGTACTTCCTGGAGCTGATGGACCACGGCATCGAGATCGAGCGCCGCGTCCGGGACGGTCTGCTGGAGATCGGCAAGAAACTCGGCATCCCGCCGCTGGTCACCAACGACTCGCACTACACGTACGCCCACGAGGCCGGCGCCCATGACGCGCTGCTGTGCATCCAGACCGGCAAGAACCTCTCGGACCCGGACCGCTTCAGGTTCGACGGCACCGGCTACTACCTGAAGTCGACCGACGAGATGTACGCGATCGACGCCTCCGACGCCTGGCAGGAGGGCTGCCGCAACACCCTGCTGGTCGCCGAGCAGGTCGACACGGCCGGGATGTTCGAGAAGCGCGACCTGATGCCGAGGTTCGACATCCCCGAGGGGCACACGGAGGTCTCCTGGTTCCGCGAGGAGACCATGCGCGGCATGCACCGGCGCTTCCCCGACGGGATCCCGGACGACCGCATGCAGCAGGTCGAGTACGAGATGGACACGATCATCTCGATGGGCTTCCCGGGCTACTTCCTCGTCGTCGCCGACTTCATCATGTGGGCGAAGAACCAGGGCATCGCCGTCGGCCCCGGCCGGGGGTCCGCGGCCGGCTCCATCGTGGCGTACGCCATGGGCATCACCGACCTCGACCCCATCCCGCACGGCCTGATCTTCGAGCGGTTCCTCAACCCCGAGCGCATCTCGATGCCCGATGTCGACATCGACTTCGACGAGCGCAGGCGCGTCGAGGTGATCAGGTATGTGACGGAGAAGTACGGCGCCGACAAGGTCGCCATGATCGGCACCTACGGCACCATCAAGGCCAAGAACGCGATCAAGGACTCCGCCCGGGTGCTCGGCTACCCGTACGCGATGGGCGACCGGCTCACCAAGGCCATGCCCGCCGACGTCCTCGGCAAGGGCATCCCGCTCTCCGGCATCCTCGACCCCCAGCACCCGCGCTACGGCGAGGCCGGCGAGATCCGCGGGATGTACGAGAACGAGCCGGACGTCAAGAAGGTCATCGACACCGCCCGCGGTGTGGAGGGCCTGGTCCGGCAGATGGGCGTGCACGCCGCCGGCGTGATCATGTCCAGCGAGACCATCACCGACCATGTCCCGGTGTGGGTGAGGCACACCGACGGCGTCACCATCACCCAGTGGGACTACCCGAGCTGTGAGTCGCTCGGCCTGCTGAAGATGGACTTCCTGGGCCTGCGCAACCTCACGATCATGGACGACGCCGTCAAGATGGTGAAGGCCAACAAGGGGATCGACATCGACCTCCTGAGCCTGCCGCTCGACGACCCCACGACGTTCGAGCTGCTGCAGCGCGGCGACACCCTCGGCGTGTTCCAGTTCGACGGCGGCCCGATGCGCTCGCTGCTGCGGCTGATGAAGCCCGACAACTTCGAGGACATCTCCGCCGTGTCGGCCCTCTACCGGCCCGGCCCGATGGGCATGAACTCGCACACCAACTACGCCCTGCGCAAGAACGGCCAGCAGGAGATCACCCCGATCCACCCGGAGCTGGAGCAGCCGCTCAAGGAGGTCCTGGACGTCACCTACGGCCTGATCGTCTACCAGGAGCAGGTGCAGAAGGCCGCCCAGATCATCGCCGGGTACTCGCTCGGCGAGGCCGACATCCTCCGCCGCGTCATGGGCAAGAAGAAGCCCGAGGAACTGGCCAAGAACTTCACGATCTTCCAGGCGGGCGCCCGCGGGAACGACTACAGCGACGAGGCCGTCCAGGCGCTGTGGGACGTGCTGGTCCCCTTCGCCGGATACGCCTTCAACAAAGCGCACTCCGCCGCCTACGGCCTCGTCTCGTACTGGACCGCCTTCCTCAAGGCCAACCACCCGGCCGAGTACATGGCGGCCCTGCTCACCTCGGTCAAGGACGACAAGGACAAGTCCGCCGTCTATCTGAACGAGTGCCGCCGCATGGGCATCAAGGTCCTGCCGCCCAATGTGAACGAGTCGGAGCCGAACTTCGCGGCCCAGGGCGACGACGTGATCCTCTTCGGCCTCACGGCCGTCCGCAACGTCGGGCAGAACGTCGTGGACTCGATCATCAAGTGCCGCAAGGCCAAGGGGAAGTACGCCACCTTCCCGGACTTCCTGGACAAGGTCGAGGCGGTCGTCTGCAACAAGCGGACCGTCGAGTCGCTCATCAAGGCCGGCGCCTTCGACGAGATGGGCCACACCCGCAAGGGTCTGGTCGCCCAGCACGAACCGATGATCGACAACGTGGTGGCCGTCAAGCGCAAGGAGGCCGAGGGCCAGTTCGACCTCTTCGGCGGGATGGGCGACGAGTCGAACGGCGAGCCGGGCTTCGGACTCGACGTCGAGTTCTCCGACGTGGAGTGGGAGAAGTCCTACCTGCTCGCCCAGGAGCGGGAGATGCTCGGTCTGTACGTCTCCGACCACCCGCTCTTCGGTATCGAGCACGTCCTCAGCGACAAGACCGACGCGGCCATCGCCCAGCTCACCGGCGGGGAGCACGCCGACGGTGCGGTCGTCACCATCGGCGGGATCATCTCCGGCCTGCAGCGGAAGATGACCAAGCAGGGCAACGCCTGGGCGATCGCCACCGTCGAGGATCTGGCGGGCTCGATCGAGTGCATGTTCTTCCCGGCGACGTACCAGCTGGTGTCCACCCAGCTCGTGGAGGACACGGTCGTCTTCGTGAAGGGCAGGCTCGACAAGCGCGAGGACGTCCCGCGGCTGGTGGCGATGGAGCTGATGGTCCCCGACCTGTCCTCGGCCGGCACCAACGCGCCCGTGGTGATCACGATTCCGGCGGTGAGGGTCACCCCGCCCATGGTCAGCCGGCTCGGAGAGATCCTGGGCCACCACAAGGGCAACACGGAGGTGCGCATCAAGCTCCAGGGCTCCCGCAAGACCACCGTGCTCCGTCTCGACCGGCACCGGGTCCAGCCCGATCCGGCCCTGTTCGGCGATCTCAAGGTGCTGCTCGGCCCGTCCTGCCTGGCCGGCTGATACCCGGTGCCGCGGGCGCCCGGCCTCGGCGGCCCGGCCGGACGGGCCGCGCGCGCTGCGCTGAGGGGGGCCGCCGGCGACGTCCGGTGACCGTGCGCGCGAGTGTCTGCGAGGCCCGGGGTCCGTGACGGGCGTGCCCGCACGGTCGTCGCGGCGGACGCCCGGCGTCAGCGCCGGGCGCGCCCGTGGGGCCCGGCGTCCGTGCGGGGCGCGCCCGTGGCCATCGGGCGCGCCCCGCACAAGAGCACATATGTCACTTCAGGGTCCGCCGGCCGGTCCCGGCGCGTCAGTTGTGGCCGAAGCGCTTCTGCCGCCCCTTGGGAGGGGTGTCCGTCGCGATCGGCGCCTCCCGGGGGACCTCCGGGGTACGGGCCTCCTGGCTGCCGCGCTCGGCGGTGGAGCCGCTCGGGGTCTTGCGTTCTCGGTTCTTGTTCTTGGCCATGGTGATGCCTCCCGTGGGATGTAGGGGCCAGGGCCGTCCTCAGCGTCACACAGCCGAATACTCTGCGCATGTCGGATCATTGCAGTGCGTAACCGGCTGCTGTTACGGTGCGGCTTCACTCCCCGCCACGCCGATGATCGAGTTCCGGCGGTCAACCCTCCGGCGTTCGGGCAGACTCGAAGGAAGCCCGAAGCAACTCCGATCCAGAGGTTCCCGAAAGAGGGTGGAACGCGTGGACCGCTGCGTCGTCCTGGTGGACGCCGGCTATCTGCTGGGAGCCGCCGCGAGCCTCCTCGCCGGGGAACCCGCCCGTTCCCGCATCACCGTCGACCACGCCGCCCTCATCCAGGCCCTGCGCGACCGCGCCCAGGCCGACACCGATCGCCCGCTGCTTCGTATCTACTGGTTCGACGGAGCCCCCGACCGGGTGCCGCAGCCGGAGCACCGGCGCCTTCGGGTGATGCCCCGGGTCACCGTACGGCTCGGCGCGCTCACCCGCAGCGACGGCCGCTGGGCCCAGAAGGGCGTCGACGCCGCCATGCACGCAGAACTCACCGAACTCGCCAGGAACCGGGCCTGCTCGGACGTGGTGCTGGTGACGGGGGACGGCGATCTGCTCCCGGGGCTGGTGTCCGCGAAGGAGCACGGCGTCGCCGTCCATCTCTGGGCCGTCCAGGCCGCCGACGGCGACTACAACCAGTCCGAGGACCTGGTCGCCGAGGCCGACGAGCGCCGCGTCCTCGACCGCGCGTGGATCACCCAGGCCGTGCGCGCCAAGGAGTTCAGCGGCGTCTGCGCCCCGCCGCCGGCGCCCCGGCCGGAGATCGCGGCCATCCTGTCCGCCCCGCTGCCCGAGCCGGCGGGCTCCTCGACGGAGCGCTCCCGGGAGTCGGACACCCCGGCGCCCGGCGGCAACGGCACGGCGCACCCCGCTCCGCCCGCAGCGGGCGGCACCGGCGGCGAGGGATCTCCCGTCACCCAGCAGTCCGCCAAAGGCGTCCCCACCCCCAAGGACCTGGCGGGGTTGCGCGGCCCCTCCGGCCAGGCCGAGCGCCAGCCGGCCGCCGGAGCGACGCTGCGCTGGTCCTCCGACAGGGGCTGGATCGAGCGGTCGGGCGGGGTGCCCGCCGAGCCCCCGGAGGCGGTGTCCCTCCCGACCCTCGCCCAGCTCACCAGCGCAGAGCAGCGCTGGGCTGACCGCGAGGAGGACATCACCACCGTGAGCGGCGACCCGTTCGAGGTCGGGCAGGTCTTCGCCCGGCGCTGGATGGAGCGGCTGCCGGACACGGCGCACGTGGAGAAGCTGTCGGGCATGTACCCGCGCGTCCCGCACCGCATCGACGGCGAACTGCTCCGGTACGCGGCGCGCTTCGGGCTGCTCGCGCACAAGGACGACCAGATCGACGAGCACGACCGCTACGCCATCAGGGCCGGATTCTGGCGGGAGATCGATGTCCGGGCGGCCATGGAACGCGCCCCGGCCGGGGACTAGGCCGGGCGACCCCTTAGGCTCGTCCCTCGTGAGTACGGTGTGCGTGGTGCGGGACCTGGTCAAGACGTATCCCGCCGCGCGCGCCCGCCGGGGGCTTCCCGAAACCCCCGAGGTGCGTGCCAACGACGGGGTCGGCCTCCACGTGGGGCGTGGGGAGATCTTCGGGCTGCTCGGCCCCAACGGTGCCGGGAAGTCCACCCTCGTCCGCCAGCTCACCGGTCTGATGCGTCCCGACTCCGGCACCGTCGACGTGCTCGGCCACGATCTCGTACGCCATCCCGAGCGGGCGTCGCGGCTCATCGGCTATCTGGGCCAGGAGTCGACCGCCCTCGATGAGCTGACCGTCGCGCTCGCCGCCGAGACCACGGGCCGGCTGCGCGGGCTCGGGGCGCGGCGGGCGCGCGCCGAACGCGACACGGTCCTGGAGGAGCTCGGTCTGACCGGCCTCGCGGGGCGCCCGCTGAAGAAGCTCTCCGGCGGCCAGCGGCGGCTCGCCTGCTTCGCGGCCACCCTGGTGGGGGAGCGGCCGGTGCTCGTGCTGGACGAACCCACCACCGGCATGGACCCGGTGGCCCGGCGCGCGGTCTGGGCTGCGGTCGACCGGCGGCGTGCCGAGCACGAGGCGACCGTCCTCCTCGTCACCCACAACGTCATCGAGGCGGAGACGGTCCTCGACCGGGTCGCCGTGCTGGAGCGGGGCAAGGTCATCGCCTGCGACACGCCCGCCGGGCTCAAGGAGCGCGTCGCAGGCGAGGTCCGGGTGGAACTGGTGTGGCGCGAGCGGGCCCCGCTCGACGTGCCCGAGGTCGCCGCGCTGCGGGCGTCGGCGCAGGATTCCGGGCGCCGCTGGGTCCTCCGGCTCGCCCCCGACGAGGCCCGGGCGGCCGTCGCCGCCGTGACCGGAGGGGAGGCGTTCTCGGCCCTGGACGACTTCACCCTGGCCACGCCGAGCCTGGAGGACGTGTACCTCGCGCTCGGCGGGCACGCGACGAAGGGGCTGGTGAAGGCGTGAGCCGTGAGGAGCCGCCGGTATCCCCGCCGCTCGTGCCGGCGCCGTTCGCAGCCGCGCCGCTTGTACGGGTGCCGTCGGTGCGGCCGTCTGCCGCGCCGTCGGTATCGTCGTCGTCCGTACCGTCGTCCGCACCGAAGGGGAGCAGCGCCAGGTGAGCATCGTGCCTGCGGAGGCCGTATCCGCGCGTGTGCGAAGGGCGCAGGACGCCCGGGTCGGGGGCGACGGGGGCATCGCGCCGCTCGCCCCGCGAGCCCGGCTGCTGCCGGCCCTCGCCGCGGTGTACCGGGCCCAGCTGTCCCGGGCCCGCGTCGCCCGGATACCGCTGCTCTTCGTCGCCACGTTCCAGTCCGTCGGGATCATGGTGCTGATGCGCGGGGTGGTGGACGGCGGAGCCGAGGCGCGGGCCGTGGTCGCCGGGTCGTCCGTCCTGGTCGTCGCGTTCGTCGCGCTCAATCTGCTGGCCCAGTACTTCGGCCAGCTCCGCGCTTCCGGTGGTCTGGACCACTATGCGACGCTGCCGGTACCCCCGGCCGCAGTGGTGCTCGGGGCCGCGGGGGCGTACGCCTCCTTCACCGTGCCGGGGACGGTCGTGACCGCGGTCGCCGGCTCGGTGCTCTTCGGGCTGCCGCTCACCCATCTGTGGGTGCTCGCGGCGGTGATCCCGCTGGCGGGCGCCGCGCTGGCCGGGCTCGGCGCGGCGCTCGGGCTGCTCGCGCCGAGACAGGAGCTGGCGACGCTGCTGGGCCAGTTGGGAATGTCGGCGGCCCTGCTGCTGGGGGTGCTCCCGCCGGGGCGGCTGCCCGAGCCGATCGCCTTCGCGCGGGATCTGCTGCCGTCCACCTACGGGGTGGAGGCCTTCGCCCGCACGTTCGACGCGCATCCGCACTGGCCTTCCGTCGCGCTGGACCTCGCCGTCTGCGCGGTGGTGGGCGTCGTGTCGCTGGTCGTCGCGACCCTGGCGTACCGGCGGGCCGCGGTCCGCTGACACCGCTGCCGGTGAGGCGGGCCACGGTGACGTTTGGCACGATGTCAGGGTGACAGCACCCTTGACGCCGCCCCACCGGCCCGCTTCGCACGACACCCCCCGGAACCACCCGCGTCCCGCGTCGCACCCGGACGGAGAAGGGCTGGAGATGAGGAGTGAACTGCGCAGGGCGGCGGTCGTCCTGGTGGGCGTGGCCCTCGCCGGGATCGTGCTCGGCCTGCTGTGGCTGTGGCTGGCTCCGAGGGTGCCGCTGGTCTCGAACGGCAAGGCGGTCTTCTCCGCCGACACCGAGGGCGAGGAGGCGGCGGGCGTGGACGGTACGTTCGTCCTGCTGGCGCTCGGTTTCGGCGTCCTCAGCGCCGCGGTCGTCTTCTGGCTCAACCGCCGCGGGGGCGTCGCGACCGTCGTCGCGCTCGCCCTGGGAGGCATCCTCGGGTCCCTGCTGGCCTGGGGCACCGGCCATCTGCTCGGCCCCGAGCAGGACGTCGTCGCCCAGGCCCGGGAGGTCGGCCGGGGTGTCGTCTTCGACGCGCCGCTCGGCCTCCGCGCGAAGGGCGCCCTGCTGGCCTGGCCCATCGCGGCGATGATCGTGCACCTCGGCCTCACGGCGGTCTTCGCGCCGCGCGACCCCGAGCCGGAGTGGCCCCCGCCGGGTCCGGACCACCGGGGCTGAGGCCGGATCCCGGGCCCCGGGCTGGCCGCCCGGCCCCCCGGGGCCCGGGAGAGGGACCGCCCGGAGCCGGCGTCCGCGCCGCTCGGCCTCCGCGCGAAGGGCGCCCTGCTGGCCTGGCCCATCGCGGCGATGATCGTGCACCTCGGCCTCACGGCGGTCTTCGCGCCGCGCGACCCCGAGCCGGAGTGGCCCCCGCCGGGTCCGGACCACCGGGGCTGAGGCCGGATCCCGGGCCCCGGGCTGGCCGCCCGGCCCCCCGGGGCCCGGGAGAGGGACCGCCCGGAGCCGGCGTACTCCTGGCTGCAGGCCGCCCCCCCGGCGCCCGGGAGCGAGGCCCGGGGGACGGCGGCCCTTCGTCCGTCAGGCCGGCCGCCGGCCGTGGTTCGCCCGGCGTTTCCTCACCCGCCACTTCCGCTTGCGTGTGCGCTTGGACACGGCTTCCCCTTCGACTCGGGACGTCCTTCCGTCGTAGCCGAGGACGGGCGCGCCGTCGAGAGGGTGCGCGGGCCGGGGCGCCGGCCGGAAAGGCGATCCCGGGTCGCGGCGGGAGTGCCGGACGCCGCGGCCCGGAAAGGATCTTCGCGGCACGCCCCAGGCACCCTAGTCGGCCCTTTCCTGGCGGCCTCCGATCACGCGCTGGCGCTCCGCCATCTCGCGCAGCTCGTCCGTGGACACGGGGGTGACGCCGTGGAGGCTGTGCACGGTGAAGCTGGCCAGGGTCCACCTGATCTCCTTGTCGCCGACATGGACGTGCTGGAGATCGTCCGGCCGAGGGCCAGGGTTGGGCAGGGGGGCGAGAGTCACCGGGTCGAAGACCACACCAGCGACGCCCCACAGCGGGCTGTACTCAACGAGCGCGACAACATGGCTTCGCCGGAGGGGCGGGCAGGTGTCGATCGCCTCAACCGCGCAGGGTGAATGCAGCGGAGGCGCCGTCGTGGTCTCGCCTTCGGCGATTGGGGTCTCGGCGCCAAGCAGGTAGAGAGTGCGATCGTCGGCTCCGTAGCTGAGCACCGTTTCGCCGCACACCGCACACAGGTCATACCGCATCGCGCGCTTCTGCCGGTGTGTGTTGATCCGGCGGAAGTCCGGCTCGCCCCTGCCCCGGGCGAGTCCGGAACGCACCCACAGCGCCTCGTAGCGGCGGTCTGTTACGGGCACTTCATCCGGGAAACCGATGCCTTCGCCGCCCCGGCCCGTGATGCGGATGACGGGCGGCTGGGAGACGGACTCGCTGGTCCACGCCGTGATGTAGGGGACGCGCTTGCCTCTCCAGAAGTGCTGTCTCACAGGTCCACCGGTCCTGGGGCGAGTACGGCGCGCACGGTCTTGCCGGTACCTTCGTGCGGCACGAACCGGGTGACCTGGGCGCCGAGGAAGGCGACCTGCCATAGACCCCGCCCCTTCTCGCCGCGTACGGCGGCCCTCGCGCACCGCGCGGGCCCTGTGGATGCGCGAGGAGGCGCGTTCGTCCCGCCGCTCGGCCTCGCCGTTGAGGGCGATGCTCACGAGCTGCATGAGGTGGCCACGGAGCCGCTGCCCCAGTTCCTCGATCTCTTCCTCGGCTGGGGGGACGGAGTCGAGGGCGTCCGCCACGTCGTCCAGCCAGGCGTCCCCGTCGTACGGGCCCCACTGCCGGATCTTGGCTAAGGCGTCGGCCAGATCCGCCGAGTCCAGCGGAGGCGTCCACGGCGGGGCCGCGGCTAAGGCGGTCACGGCTGTCCCTCCTCGGGGACCGGGAGACTGCACCAGGTCTCCGCGCCGGCGTCTTCGGTTCCCCAGTCGCCGCCGCTGCCTTTCGTGAGGGCGTCGACGAGCAGCAGGCCCCGGCCCCACTCGGCCGTGTCCTTGGGGTGCTGCGCGGTGCACGTGCCGGGCATGCCGTCTCGGACCCGGACGCTCAGGGCCCCGTCTTCCACGGTGATGCTCAGGCTGATCTCCGTGGTGCTGCTGTGCTGGAGGGCGTTGGTCAACAGCTCCGAGACGATCAGCATCACGTCGTCCGCCATCGACTCGAGGCCGCAGTATCGGAGCCGTGCGGCTGCGATCCGGCGCATGACCCCGACCCGGCATGCATCCTCTCGCCGGGGTGGTAATCCGTCCTGCGCGGGGGAGACCTTGAAGCGCTCGCTCATCACGTCCCCGCCGCGGCGGAGGAGGGCCGAGCGAGGTGTCCGTACGGCTGTCGTCGTCATCACGTCCTCTGGGGGCAGGAGGGAGCGAGCGGAATGGGCTTGCCGCGCCGCCTGCTGGCTCACGTGTAGTCAGATAACCGCCGTAGTGGGCCTGGTGTCGCTGCCGTATAGCCGGGAGCTGCGTGCAAGCCTCCTGCCGTTTTGACCGTCCCTTTACTCTTCGCTGCGGCCGGGGCCCCTAACTTTCTGTTATGCCGGGGACACGGAACGATGCACTCGCATCGTGGATGAAGAGGCACAAGCTGCCCGTCAAGGAGATGACATCCCTGGTCAACGAGGCCATCGACGACCTGACGGGCCATTACGGGACAGTCCACGAGAGGCACATCTACAAGCTGCTCAACGGCGAACACCGGTCACCCAACGCCCTTTTGAGGACGGTGCTGGAGAATGTGACAGGCCTCCCAGCCGCAGAGTTAGGCTTCGTTCCCCGGGGGAGTAAGAACTCAACCCGCCTCTCCCCAGCACCCGAGGACGACCCCTTGTATCGCCGCACTTTCATGGCCGCGGCCGCCGCCGCCGGAGCTTCGCTGACCGCGCCATCAGCCAAGCAGCGCCGGCTCGGATCAGCCGACGTGGACCGGATGAACGCCAAGCTGGCGGCCGTCGTCAGCATGGACAACAAGTACGGGGGAACCGAGGAGCTGCAACGGCATGCGGCCGCGCTCGCCAAGGAGACGGTAGACCTCCAGAACGACCACATCGCGTCCAGCCGTATCCGGTCCGAGCTGTACGGCGTCGCGGCAGCGTTCACGGCGAGCGCCATGTGGGCCGCTATCGACGGCCGACGCCTCACCGAGGCAGAGCCGTACCTCAACCGGGCGGTCACCCTCGCGGGCCTGGCCAACAACCGCCACGTGCTCTACCGCGTGTGGGGCCACGCCGGGATCATGTACCGGCACCTCGGCCGCCCCGCCGACGCCATCGCCGCGGCCGAGGCGGCACGGTCCCAGTCCATCACGCGCACCGATCCGCTGTACGCCTCCCTGGCCCTGGCGCGCATCGCGAGCTTCCACGCCGACAGGGGCGACGAACGCGGCGCTGAGCGGGCCATCGGTATGGCACAGACCAGCTTTGAGCGGGCCGACATGGGCAAGCACCGCCCCCCGTGGATGGGCTTCTTCGATCAGGCCGAGCTCGACAGTCTCGCCACCTTCGCCTACCTACGGCTCGGGAAGTGGGAGGAGGCCGAGCGTTACGCGCACCGATGCCTCGCCGGCCTGCGGCCCGGCCTTGAGCGAAACCGCGCCCTGACGTACGCCAACCTGGCCCTAGCTCAGCTCGGCCAGGGCGACATCGAGCCAGCCGTCGCCACGGCCCGGACGGTACCTGCGCCGATGGCTGGGCACGGCCGCGTGAACATGCTCCTGAACGACTTCACCACCCGACTCACAGCCGTGGCGCCGCGCAGCTCGGAAACGAGCGCGTGGCTCGAACATCGGAGGGCAGCCGCATGAACGGCACCATCGCCTACCGGCGCACCATAGACGTGGCGGAGGTACGTCAGCTCATCCTCGACATCCATGTGGAAGTGCGCGGAGAGTTCGGGCTGATGGATCGGCCGTTCTACCAGCGCGAGCGGTTCGACGAGCGGCTGAAGGCGTACTCGTCCCGCCCCGGGTGGGAGGCCGTCATCGGGTACCACGACGAGGAGCCGGTCGGGTATGTGTTCGCCGTGCCCCTCGGCGAGAACACCGGCTGGTGGGCGGCGGAGAAGGAACCGCTCCCCGAGGAGTACGTGAAGGAAGACGGCAGGCGGACCCTCGCCCTCAACGAGATCCTTGTGCGTCGGCCGTGGCGGGGAGCCCACGGCCAGGGCGCGGCCCGAGCCCTCCATGAGGAGCTGCTGTCTCAGCGCCGGGAACAGCGCGTCACACTGCTGGTCAATCCGGCTCTCTCAGACGGACGCCTCAAGGCCGTTTACGAGTCCTGGGGGTACAAGCAGATCGGCAGTCAGCAACCCTTCGATGACTCGCCCGTCTTCGCCACGATGATGCGGGACCCTCTCCGCCAGTAACCGAGGCTCCACCGCCGAAGGGAACACGAGGAGACCGCGACGCTACTCCTCATGGAGGGTGTGATGCTCCACCGGTTCCCGGCGTACATGGTGCCGCGGCTGCGGATGTGCCCTTGGACAGAGGCCGTCATCAACCTGGACCAGGCCCAGGCTCTCGTCCGATCAGCGGCCACGCCGATCAGACCCAAACGGCGCTACTTGATCGGGTGGGCCTGTCGCACGAGAAGGTCCGCTACCGGCTCGCCCAGCACGACGCGGGCAAGGGCGAGTCGACCGCAGAGACCTAGGAGCGTCCGATCGGTGCCAGGACCGCCTTCGTGAGCGAGGCCAGGTCCGCGGGCGCCAGCTCCACCTCGAGCCCGCGCCGGCCCGCCGAGACGCAGATCGTCGGGTGTGCGGAGGCCGAGGAGTCCAGTACGGTACGCAGGCGCCTGCGCTGCCCCAGCGGTGAGATGCCGCCCCGGACATAGCCGGTGGTGCGCTCCGCCGCCGCCGGATCGGCCATCGCCGCGCGCTTGCCGCCGACGGCCGCGGCCAGCGCCTTGAGGTCCAGTTGTCCCGCGACGGGCACGACGGCGACCGTCAGCTCGCCGTCCACGTCGGCGACGAGCGTCTTGAACACCCGCTCCGGCACCACGCCCATGGCCCGCACCGCCTCCTCCCCGTAGGAGGCGGAGGCAGGGTCGTGCTCGTACGCGTGCACGGTGAAGGCCGTGCCCGCTGCCGTCAGGGCCACCGTCGCCGGTGTCCCGCCCTGCTGCCTGCCGGCCTGTCGTCCTGCGGCCTTCCTCGCCAAGGTCCTTCTCCCTCTCCCGTTCGGTCCGGCCTGTTCGGTCCGGTTCGGCAGTCCCGTTCGGCCCTGTTCGGCCCCGTTCGGTACGGTTGGGTCCGGTTCGGTAGTCCGGTTCAGTTCGGGCTCATCGGCGACCGTGTCAGATCGGTCGCCGGCAGCGACGGCAGATGCCGTATCACCGCGGTCTCGGAGCGCAGCAGCTTCAGTTCCTCGCGCAGCCGGGTCGCCGTGTCCGGAGCCTGCAGCAGCCGCTGCTTCGACGGCGTGTCGAGTACGGCGGCCGCGGCCACCAGATACGAGACCACCGACGGCTCGTCGGGCAGCTCCGAGGCGGTGGAGAGCGACCGCTCCCGCGCTCCCGCCAGCCGCTTCTGGTAGTTGCGGAAGGCCCGCAGCACGCCCTCGGCGAGTGTGCCGGCGCCCTCGCCCGGCTCCTCCGGGATCTCCTCGACTTCGGCGGTCAGGAACGGGCCGCCGGCGTCGACCGAGCGCAGTGCGACCCGGGTCGTGCCGGTGGCCAGCACCTCGAAGCTGCCGTCGGCGCGTTCCCGGATGGTCGCGGCGTCGGCGATGCAGCCGACGTGGTGGAACGCCTGGATCGGGTCCGGGCCGAACCCGGCGGCCGGGCCCTTCTCGGGCCGGGAGGTCTGGTCGGGCATCCCCGGCGCGGTCGGCGCCACCTCGCGGCCGTCGCGGATGGCGACCACGGCGAAACGGCGGGGCTCGGACTCGTCGGTCTTCAACAGCTCCCGCATCATGGCGCGATAACGCTCCTCGAAGACGTTGAGGGGCAGTACGAGGCCGGGGAAAAGCACCGTGTTGAGCGGAAACAGCGGCAGGCGAGCGGTGGTCACAGCGGTCAAGCGTAATGGTCGCCCGGCACGGCGTGTCCGGCCACCCGCCCGCGGCGCGCGCCCGCGACCGCGGCACGGGCGCGGCGGGCGCGGCGGGCGCGGCGGAGCGGCGTCGATGACGCCACCTCGATCCGGACACCGTCGCGCGCATCCAGGAACCGGCCCAGCGGATCATCCGTCACCCGCTCCCACGGGAACGAGGTGGCATGCGGGCCGATCACGCGGAACTGCTCCAGGGCCTCGTGCCAGCGGCCCCGGGCGATCAGCAGGTACACCAGGAGGTTGCGGATCTCGGCGGCCCACGGATCGCCGTCCCGGAAGCGGGCCGACAGCTCTGCCGCCCGGTCGGCCGCCGCGTCGATCCGGTCCGGTCCGGCGGCCGTGACGGCCCCCTCGAGCAGCGGCGTCAGTGCCGCCTGCGCCGGCAGGGCCCGCACCAGTGAGCCGGGCGGGGAGTCCTCCGCCGCGCGCTCGGCGAAGTCGAGGCCCTCCCGGTGCGAGCCGCGCCAGAGCGCCGACAGGTACCGGAGCGCGGCCAGATGGCAGCCGTAGTGGAGCGAGGAGCGGCGGACCGCCTGTTCCCACAGCGCCTCGAAGGCCGTGTGCCCGGTGCGCGCGCCGCGCGCGTGGTCCAGGGCCAGCCGCCAGGGCACCGGATCGAGCGGATCGGCCTCGGCCGCGGCGGAGACCAGCGGTCCGGCCGCGCGCAGCCGCTCGGCCCTCGCGGGTGTCCCCCAGGCCCTTCGCACCTCGAGTTCGGCCCGTACCAGCAGGGCGTCGGGATCGTGCGGGGAGGCGGCGAGCCAGCCGGCGAGCCAGCCGTCCCGGTGGTACGCGAACGCCGCCAGCCGTATGACGTAGCGGTCGCGGTTCTCCCACTCGGCCGCGCCCCGCGTGGTGGCGAGGAGCTCGGCGGCCGGCTCGTGGTCGCCGAGCGCGGCGGCCACGAGGGCCGGGCCGAGCTCCCCGTCCGGGGCGTCGAGCAGGACCGTGTCGTCCGGGGGCAGACCGTCGGCGAGCCTCGGGGTGCCCCGGACGATACGGGCGGTGCCGATCAGGGCGCGTAGCAGAGACATGGTGCGGACCATTGAAAACCGCAGGTCCGGGCCGCGCCAGAGGGCATCTGTGAAGTTTTGGTGGCAGGCGGGATGGTTGTCCTCGCTCGGGTAAAGAAAACGCAAAGAGAGGGGCGCTTGCACCCCGAGGGGGCGCGCGGCGGCCCATGGCGAACGCCCCTGCGCGCCCTGTCCTCGCCCTCCGGCCCCGTGGGTGCACCGCCCGGGGCCATGGCGCTCGAAGCGCTGCCCCGGCCCCGGCGCAGTGGGCCTGCCCGGCCGGTTCGGCATCGCCGAGGACACGCCTGCCCGTCCGGCCCGGGCGTGGCGCCGGGGCGCGCCGCCTGACGCGCCGCCGGCCAGCCCTAGCTCCGCCTGAGCAGCCGGGACGCGCCCGCGGCCACCGTCGTGGCGAGTATCCACCCCAGCAGTACCAGCGCCGCGGCGAGCCACTGCCAGTGGCTCTCCAGCCGCCAGTGGCCGTCCTGCCCGAGGTGGATCACCGGCAGAAGGAGATCGAGGGCGTAGAGCGAGGGGTTCCACTCGGGCTGCTCGCCCGGCTTCAGCGCCTCGGGTGCGGAGCGGGAGAAGGCCAGTGCACCGGCCGCCCAGAGCACCGCCATCCACAGGGCGGCACGGCCGGGGCGGTAGCCGTACGCCACCGTCCAGTCCTGGACGTAGCCCCAGAGCTTCGCGGCGAGCGGCAGCGTCTCCCGGCGGCGGCGCTGCTTGGCGAGGAGCACCTCCCGGGCGTCGGCGTCCTCACCGCTGGCGCGCAGCACGGTCGCCAGCCGTTCGTAGGGCTCGGGCTGGTACTCGGGGGTGGCGGCCGCGACCCACTCCAGCCGCCGCGACAGCGGGAAGCGGCTGTAGGGCACGAGGTTCTCGTAGGCGAAGCCGCCCATCGCCAGCCCGCCCGGCCCCGGCCAGCTCGTGGACAGGTCGATGAGCGTGACGACCCTCGCGCCGCTCAGCACCACACGGCCCTGCTCCGGCCGTTCCGCGGTGAAGCGGAGCTCGGGGGTGACGATCCGGCGCAGTGACAGCTCCTCCCGGCGCGCCCCCGACAGCACGAACCGGGCGTGGTGGAGGTCGACGGCGTCGCCGAAGCGGCCGTCGTCCAGCCGCACCGCGCCGTGGCACTCGAAGCGCTGCTCCCGACTGTCGGCCCCCTGCCCCGGCGTGTCGAAGGGGAGGCCGAACGGGGGAGTGGCGCCCTGGTCGCCGGCGGAGTCCACCCAGGCCCTGGTGAGATACAGCGAGCGCTCCACCGTCAACTGGGGGGCGTTGAGGGCGCGCCGGCCCTCGACCGCCCGCAGCCGGCTGCCGCGCAGGCTCAGCGACACGCCGACCTTCGCGCCCCGCAGACTGACCTCCCCGTACGTCTCGATCAGCTCGGCCTGGAGATCCTGCGCCACGGACAGGCCGTCCGCGGTGATGGCCCGGCCGAGCCGGTCCGGCCGCACCCGGATCTGGTTGATCAGCAGATCCGTGCCTATCTGGGCGTCCGTGAGCCGTATCCCGTGCTCGACGCGGCAGCGCGGCAGATGGAGATCGCCCTCGGTGTGCAGCCGGGCGGCCTCCAGCCGCGGTATCGCGCAGGCCACCAGCCGCAGCGTGGAGAACCGCGACTCCGGCAGCGTCAGCTCGCGTTCGAAACGGCACCCGGTCAGCTCGACGTACGGGCCGATCGTGCCGCCCGCGAGGGTGAGGTTTCCCGTCACGTACGCACCCAGCAGCTTCAGCGCGCAAACCCGCCCCGGGCGCGCGGGCGGGCCGCTGAGCAGCAGCCGCGCGATCACGTCCGCGCGCACGCTGCGCCCGGGGCCCCACTCCAGTTCCGAGAAGGGATCGTTCAGCAGCGGATCGCCGTCGCGAAGGTCGCAGGCCATCCCGTACTCGAACGAGGTCCACATCGTGCGTTCCGCGGTGCTGAGATCGTTGGGCATGTCGACGCCCTGGGGCTCGGTCAATGCCGCTCCCTCGCTTTCGCCCGGTCCGTCCACCCGGTCCCGTACTGCCGTTCTTCCCGCTGGGTAACCTGCTGAACACGCGTGGTCACGGCCGTCGCCCGCGTCGTGCGGGGCGCAGCTGCCGCCCGGGACTTCGGGGGCGGGCGGGGAGGCGGGTGCGCTCACCGCCGGTGACCGTCCGGCGGGGTGGCCGGTGACCGCCCGACGGGTGGGCGCGTATCAGTCGGTGATACGGACGGCGGGTCCGCGGATCGGGTCTGAGAGAATTGAGTCGTGATCTCTCGTATCGACCTCCGCGGCGACGCCCTCCCCGAGGGCGCCGCGCTGCGCGACCTGCTGCCCCGTGCCGAGTTCGACGTGGCGGCCGCCCTGGAGAAGGTGCGGCCCATCTGCGAGGACGTGCATCATCGCGGGACGGCGGCGCTGATCGAGTACGCGGAGCGGTTCGACGGCGTCACGCTGGACCGGGTGCGGGTGCCGGAGAAGGCCCTGGTGGAGGCGCTGGAGCAGCTCGACCCCGCTGTCCGGGAGGCCCTGGAGGAGTCCGTCCGCCGGGCGCGGACCGTGCACCGCGCCCAGCGCCGCGAGACCCGCATCACCCAGGTCGTGCCGGGTGGCACGGTGACCGAGAAGTGGGTTCCGGTCGGACGCGTCGGGCTGTACGCGCCGGGCGGCCGGTCGGTCTACCCCTCGTCCGTGATCATGAACGCCGTGCCGGCGCAGGAGGCCGGTGTCGCGTCCGTGGCGCTCGCCTCACCGCCGCAGAAGGAGTTCGGCGGACTGCCCCACCCGACCATCCTCGCCGCCTGCGCGCTGCTCGGTGTCGAGGAGGTGTACGCCGTGGGCGGTGCCCAGGCCGTCGCGATGTTCGCCTACGGCACGTCGGGGCCCGACGGGTGCGCGCCCGCGAACATGGTGACCGGTCCCGGCAACGTCTGGGTGGCCGCCGCCAAGCGCTACTTCACCGGCCGCATCGGCATCGACACCGAGGCGGGCCCGACGGAGATCGCGGTACTCGCCGACGCCACAGCCGACCCCGCCCATGTCGCCGCCGACCTCATCAGCCAGGCCGAGCACGACCCGCTGGCCGCCGCCGTGCTGGTCACCGACTCCCCCGAGCTCGCGGACGCGGTCGAGGGTGAGCTGGCGCCGCAGATCGCCGCCACCAAGCACGTCGCGGACCGGATCGTCCCGGCCCTCTCCGGGCGGCAGTCCGCGATCGTCCTGGTCGACGGCATCGACGAGGGCCTGCGCGTCGTCGACGCGTACGGTGCCGAGCACCTGGAGATCCAGACCGCCGACGCGGCCGCGGTGGCCGGCCGGGTCCGCAACGCGGGCGCGATCTTCGTCGGTCCCTGGGCGCCGGTCTCCCTCGGCGACTACTGCGCGGGCTCCAACCACGTGCTGCCGACCGGCGGCTGCGCCTGCCACTCCTCCGGGTTGTCCGTCCAGTCCTTCCTGCGCGGCATCCACATCGTCGACTACACCCGCGAGGCGCTCGCCGACGTCGCCCACCACGTGGTGACCCTCGCCGAAGCGGAGGACCTCCCGGCGCACGGCGCCGCGGTGAAGGCGCGTTTCGGCGGAGCCGGACAGGACGGGCGGGGTACCGGAGGCGGACCGTACGGGCCCGGTGCCGGCGAACCGGACAAGCACAGCGACTGGAAGGTGCCCCCGAGCAAGTGAGCACGACCGACATCGGCATCGACGATCTGCCCATCCGCGAGGAGCTTCGCGGCACGTCGCCGTACGGAGCGCCGCAGCTGGACGTGCCCGTGCAGCTGAACACCAACGAGAACCCGTACCCGCTGCCCGAGGCGCTCGTCGAGCGGATCACCGAACGGGTGCGCGACGCCGCGCGCGGCCTCAACCGCTACCCGGACCGGGACGCGGTCGAGCTGCGCACCGAGCTGGCGCGGTACCTCACCCGCACCGGGAAGCACCCGGTCGGCCCGGAGAACGTGTGGGCGGCCAACGGCTCCAACGAGGTCATCCAGCAGCTGCTGCAGACCTTCGGCGGGCCCGGGCGTACCGCCATCGGCTTCGAGCCGTCGTATTCGATGCACCCGCTGATCGCACGCGGCACCGGCACCGGCTGGGTCTCCGGCCCGCGCCGCGACGACTTCACCATCGACGAGCAGGCGGCGGTCGAGGCGATCGCCGGGCACCGGCCCGATGTCGTCTTCGTCACCTCGCCCAACAACCCCACCGGCACCGCCGTCGCCCCGGAGACGGTCATCGCGCTGTACGACGCCGCCCAGCGGGCGAGGGCGGACACGGCGGGTGCGCTCGTCGTCGTGGACGAGGCGTATGTCGAGTTCAGCCACCGCCCCTCCCTGCTCCCGCTGCTGGAGGGCCGGCCGAACCTCGTGGTCTCGCGCACCATGTCCAAGGCCTTCGGCGCCGCGGGACTGCGCCTGGGCTATCTGGCCGCGCACCGCGCCGTGGTCGACGCCCTGCAGCTGGTGAGGCTCCCGTACCACCTCTCGGCCGTCACCCAGGCCACCGCGCTGGCCGCCCTGGAGCACACCGACACGCTGCTGACGTACGTGGAGCAGCTCAAGGCGGAGCGGGACCGGCTGGTCGCCGGGCTGCGTGGACTGGGCTACGAGGTGACCGACTCCGACGCCAACTTCGTCCAGTTCGGGCGGTTCGACGGCGAGGGGGGCGCCCACGCCGCCTGGCGGCAGATCCTCGACCGGGGCGTGCTGGTCCGTGACAACGGCGTACCGGGCCGGCTGCGGGTGACCGCGGGCACCCCCGAAGAGAACGACGCGTTCCTCGATGCGGTGCGCGCACTGAAGAGTTCCGTGGGGGACACCCCCACACCCCCGAAGGAGCAGAAGCGATGAGCCGCGTAGGACGCGTCGAGCGGACCACCAAGGAGACGTCCGTCGTCGTCGAGATCGATCTCGACGGCACCGGGAAGGTCGACGTGTCGACCGGGGTCGGCTTCTTCGACCACATGCTGGACCAGCTCGGCCGCCACGGTCTGTTCGACCTCACCGTCAAGACCGACGGCGATCTGCACATCGACAGCCACCACACCATCGAGGACACCGCGCTCGCGCTGGGTGCCGCCTTCAAGCAGGCCCTCGGCGACAAGGTCGGGATCCACCGCTTCGGCAACTGCACCGTGCCGCTGGACGAGTCGCTCGCCCAGGTGACGGTCGACCTCTCCGGCCGCCCCTACCTGGTGCACACCGAGCCGGACAACATGGCGCCGATGATCGGCGCATACGACACCACCATGACCCGGCACATCCTGGAGTCCTTCGTGGCCCAGGCGCAGATCGCGCTGCACGTGCACGTCCCGTACGGACGCAACGCCCACCACATCGTGGAGTGCCAGTTCAAGGCGCTGGCGCGGGCGCTGCGCCATGCCTCGGAGCGCGACCCGCGCGCTGCCGGGATCCTGCCGTCCACGAAGGGTGCCCTGTAGCCGTGAACGGTGTCTCCACGGTGCTGATCGTCGTCGGGCTCTTCCTGGTCGGCGGCATCATCTCCTTCGCCAGGCAGCAGATGCCCAAGGGCGTCATCGTGCTGCTGTCCGCCGCGGCCGCGATGTGCCTGGCCGCCGGCGCCCTGCGACTGGACGTGTGGTCATGAGCGGACGGAAGAGCGTCGTCGTCTTCGACTACGGTTTCGGCAACGTCCGCTCCGCCGAGCGGGCCCTCGCCCGGGTCGGCGCGGACGTCGAGATCACCCGCGACTTCGACGCGGCCATGAACGCCGACGGGCTGCTGGTGCCCGGCGTCGGCGCCTTCTCCGCCTGTATGGCCGGGCTGCGGCAGGCCCGCGGCGACTGGGTCGTCGGCCGCAGGCTCTCCGGCGGCCGCCCCGTCCTGGGCATCTGCGTCGGCATGCAGATCCTCTTCGAGCGCGGTATCGAGCACGGAGTCGAGACGGAGGGACTCGACGAGTGGCCCGGCGTCGTCGGCCCGCTGGACGCCCCGGTCGTGCCGCACATGGGCTGGAACACCGTCAAGGCCCCTGGGGACTCGGAGATGTTCGCCGGGCTCGACTCCGGGGCCCGCTTCTACTTCGTGCACTCCTACGCGGTGCGCGAGTGGGACTTCGAAGTGACGAGCGCGGCGATGGCCGCCCCGAAGGTCACCTGGGCCACCCACGGCGAGCCCTTCGTCGCGGCCGTCGAGAACGGCGCGCTGTGGGCGACCCAGTTCCACCCCGAGAAGTCCGGCGACGCCGGAGCCCAGCTGCTCACCAACTGGATCGAGAACCTCTGATCATGGCTCAGAAGCTTGAACTCCTCCCCGCCGTCGATGTCCGCGGCGGCCGCGCCGTCCGCCTCGTCCACGGCGAGTCCGGCACGGAGACCTCCTACGGATCACCGCTGGAGGCCGCCCTCACCTGGCAGCGCGCGGGCGCCGAGTGGCTGCATCTGGTCGATCTGGACGCCGCCTTCGGCACCGGCGACAACCGGGAGCTGGTCGCCGAGGTGGCCGGGGCCATGGACCTCAAGGTCGAGCTGTCCGGCGGCATCCGCGACGACGCCTCGCTCGCCGCCGCCCTCGCCACCGGCTGCACCCGGGTCAACCTCGGCACCGCCGCCCTGGAGACACCGGAGTGGGTCGCCGAGGTCATCGCCGAGCACGGCGAGAAGATCGCGGTGGGTCTTGACGTACGGGGCACCACCCTGCGCGGCCGCGGCTGGACCCGCGACGGGGGCGACCTCTACGAGACCCTGGCCCGGCTCGACTCCGAGGGCTGCGCCCGGTACGTCGTGACCGACATCGCCAAGGACGGCACGCTGCAGGGACCCAACCTGGGCCTGCTGCGCGACGTCTGCGCCGCCACCGACAGGCCGGTCGTCGCCTCCGGCGGCGTCTCCAGCCTCGACGACCTGCGGGCGCTCGCCGGACTCGTCCCGCTGGGCGTCGAGGGCGCGATCGTCGGCAAGGCGCTCTACGCCGAGGCGTTCACCCTGGAGGAGGCACTGGAGGCGGTGTCCCGGTGAGCGGCGAGATCCGGCGCGTCGGCTCCGCGGGCCCCTGGGAGGACGCCTTCGGGTACTCCCGGGCGGTCGAGCTGCCGAACGGCCTGGTGCTGGTCTCCGGCTGCACATCGGTCGTCGACGGCGCGGTCGTCGACGGCGGCCCCTACGACCAGGCCGTCAACTCCTTCCACGTGGCACTGGGCGCGCTGAAGCGACTCGGTCTGGGCGGCGAACATGTCGTGCGCACCCGTATGTACCTCACACATGCCCGGGATGTCGACGAGGTGGGCCGGGCCCACAAGGAACTGTTCGGCGCCGTGCGCCCGGCCGCGTCGATGCTCATCGTCTCGGGCTTCGTCGACCCCCGGCTGGTCGTCGAGGTCGAGGTCGAGGCGTACCGGGGAGGGGCCGCATGACCCTCGCCGTCCGAGTCATCCCCTGCCTGGACGTGGACGCGGGCCGGGTCGTCAAGGGCGTCAACTTCCGGAACCTGCGCGATGCCGGCGACCCCGTCGAGATGGCGAGGCTGTACGACGCGGAAGGCGCCGACGAGCTGACGTTCCTCGACATCACGGCCTCCTCGGGCGACCGGGAGACCACCTACGACGTGGTGCGCCGCACCGCCGAGCAGGTCTTCATCCCGCTCACCGTCGGCGGCGGGGTCCGCTCCGCGGACGATGTCGACAAGCTGCTGCGGGCCGGCGCCGACAAGGTCGGCGTCAACACGGCGGCCATCGCGCGGCCCGAGCTGATCCGCGAGATCGCCGAGCGCTTCGGCCGCCAGGTGCTGGTGCTGTCCGTCGACGCCCGCCGCACCCCTGAGGGCACCTCCACGCCGTCCGGCTACGAGGTCACCACCCACGGCGGCCGCCGGGGCACCGGCATCGACGCCGTCGAATGGGCCCACCGCGCCGCCGAGCTGGGCGCGGGCGAGATCCTGCTCAACTCGATGGACGCGGACGGCACCAAGGACGGCTACGACACCGGGATGATCGAGGCCGTCCGCGGGCATGTCACGGTCCCGGTGATCGCCTCCGGCGGGGCGGGCAGGCTGGGCGACTTCGCCCCCGCCGTCGCGGCCGGAGCGGACGCGGTGCTCGCCGCGTCCGTCTTCCACTTCGGCGATCTGCGCATCTCGCAGGTCAAGCAGTCGCTGCGGGAGGCGGGTCACCCCGTCCGCTGAGCCCCGTCGCCGCCGCCTCGCCCCTGCGGGTACGCGGCCGCCGGCCGGGCGGACTCCGCCGCCGAGCGGCTCGCGGCCGCCGCCGCGACGGCCCGGGGCGAGGACGCCCCGGAGGGCGGTCCCGCCCGGACACCGCGGAGACGGGGCCGCCGAGACCCCTCGTCCCGGGCACCCCGCGCCCCGGGGCGCGTGAGCCGGCGTCCCCGGGAGCCGGCGTCCCCGGGAGCCGGCGGGGCGCGGCCGCCGGCCGCTGCCACGGGCGCGGCGTCACCCGGCGGCGGCGCGGCGGCCGCCGAGGGCAGCCCCGGTCCGGGCGCGCGGTGCCGATCCGAGAAGGGCGCGGCGGCCGCCACCGGCCGGGCACCCGGTCGCGGTGACCGGGTACCCGTGCCACCGCGCGGGGCGACGGCCCGGTACGGCGGGGCGGCGGCCCGGTACGGCGGGGCGGCGGCCCGGTACGGCGGGGCGGCGGCCCGCTACCGCGGGACCCCGCCGGGGTGGCGCAGGCGTGGGCCGCGGTGGTTGCAGGGGCCCGGCGCGATCCGGAAGGCGCGTCCCGGCGGCAGCGCCGACGGCGGCCGCGTCCGACCCGGCTCAGCCCATCCCGAGCTGGGTCCTGCCCACCCGGTCGACCGCCTCCTTGTCGCCCTCCACCTCCACCTGCGCCGCGTCCTGCCGGCCGAAGGCGTACATGGTCAGCTCGCCGGGCTCACCGGTCACCGTCACCACCGGGGCACCGCGGTGCGCCACCGCCGTCTGGCCGTCGGGGCGCCGCAGCACCAGTCCCACCGGCGCCTTGCGGCCCAGCAGCCGGGCGGACCTCTCCAGCCTGGACCACAGCGCGTCCGCGAAGACCGGGTCCAGCTCCCGCGGCGTCCAGCCGGGCTGCGCCCGCCGCACGTCCTCGGCGTGCACATAGAACTCGACCGTGTTCGAGGCCTCGTCCACCTGCTTGATCGCGAACGGTGACATCTTCGGCGGGCCCGTGCGGATCAGCCGGATCAGCTCCTCGTAGGGCTTGGCGGCGAACTCGGCCTGCACCCGGTCCAGCCGGCTCCTCAGGGGACCCAGCACGATCCCCGCGGCCTCCGGGCGCCGTTCGCGCACCACGATGTGCGCCGCGAGATCCCGGGTGTTCCATCCCCCGCACAGCGTCGGGGCGTCCGGGCCCGCCGCCTCCAGCAGGTCGGCGAGCAGTAGCCGTTCGCGCTTCGCATGGGTCGACATGGCGGCCAGCCTACGACCGGCGCGCCGCCTCCGCCCAGTGGAGGCGTTTCGGCCACGGCCGGGCCGGGCGGCACAATGGCGGCATGTCCAGCACCTCCAGCGCACTCGACCCCGCCATCGCCGCCCGGCTCAAGCGCAGCGCCGACGGCCTGGTCCCGGCCATCGCCCAGCAGTACGACACCGGAGAGGTGCTGATGCTCGGCTGGATGGACGACGAGGCACTGCACCGCACCCTCACCACAGGACGCGCCACCTACTGGTCCCGCAGCCGCCGGGAGTACTGGGTCAAGGGCGACACCTCCGGTCACGTCCAGCACGTGAAGGCCGTCGCCCTCGACTGCGACGCGGACACCGTCCTGGTGAAGGTCGACCAGGTCGGGGCCGCCTGCCACACCGGCGACCGCACCTGCTTCGACCACGACGTCCTTCCCCTGGGCCGGTAGGGTCGTACGCCATGGATCTCGAGACCTTCCGCAAGCTGGCGGCCGACCGCCGCGTCATCCCCGTCAGCAGGCGCCTCCTCGCGGACGGCGACACCCCGGTCGGCCTCTACCGCAAGCTCGCCGGCGAGCGCCCCGGCACCTTCCTCCTCGAGTCCGCCGACGGCGGCGCCTCCCACACCGTGGGCGGCGGGGGCGGGGGCTCCTGGTCCCGCTACTCCTTCGTCGGCGTACGGTCCGCCGCCACCCTCACCGTCCGCGACGGGCAGGCGCACTGGCTGGGTACGCCTCCCGTGGGCGTCCCCGCGGAAGGCGACCCGCTGGGGGCCCTGCGGGCGACCCTCCAGGCCCTCCACACCCCCCGGCAGGACCTCGACGAGGGCATGCCGCCGTTCACCGGGGGCATGGTCGGCTACCTCGGGTACGACATCGTCCGCCGGCTGGAGCGGATCGGCGAGCACGGCCGGGACGATCTGCGGCTCCCCGAGCTGACCATGCTGCTCACCTCCGACCTCGCCGTCCTCGACCACTGGGACGGATCCGTGCTCTTGATCGCCAACGCGATCAACCACAACGACCTCGACACCGGAGTCGACGAGGCGTACGCGGACGCCGTCGCCCGCCTCGACGCCATGGAGGCCGACCTGGCCCGGCCCGTCGAGAGCCGGCCGCACGCGCTGCCGCCCTCCGAGCTGCCCCCGTACACCGGGCCGATGTGGAGCGGCGAGGAGTTCCGGGCGGCCGTCGAGGACGTCAAGGAGCGCATCCGCGCGGGCGAGGCCTTCCAGGTCGTGCCGTCGCAGCGGTTCGAGACCCCGTGCGAGGCCAGCGCCCTCGACGTCTACCGGGTGCTCCGGGCCACCAACCCCAGCCCGTACATGTACCTGCTGCGCTTCCCCCACGAGGACGGCGGTTTCGATGTCGTCGGCTCCAGCCCGGAGGCCCTGGTCAAGGTCGAGGACGGGCGCGCCATGCTGCACCCCATCGCCGGTACCCGCCCGCGCGGCGCCACCCCGCGCGAGGACCAGGCGCTCGCCGAGGAACTGCTCGCCGACCCCAAGGAGCGCGCTGAGCACCTGATGCTCGTCGACCTCGGCCGCAACGACCTGGGCCGGGTCTGCGAGCCCGGCTCCGTCGAGGTCGTCGACTTCATGTCGGTCGAGCGGTACTCGCATGTGATGCACATCGTCTCCACCGTGACGGGCCGGGTCGCCGAGGGCCGCACGGCCTTCGACGTGCTCACCGCCTGCTTCCCCGCCGGCACGCTCTCCGGCGCCCCCAAACCCCGGGCGATGCAGATCATCGAGGAGCTCGAGCCCTCGCGGCGCGGGCTGTACGGCGGCGCCGTCGGCTATCTCGACTTCGCAGGCGACTCCGACACCGCGATCGCCATCCGCACCGCGCTGCTCCGCGACGGCACCGCCCATGTGCAGGCCGGAGCCGGGGTCGTCGCCGACTCGGACCCGGCCGCCGAGGACATCGAGTGCCGCAACAAGGCGGCGGCGGTGCTGCGCGCGGTGCACACCGCGAACCGGCTCCGCGGCGGCGGGACGCGTGAGGGATAGTGGGGGCGTGACTGCCGTACCCGCAACCCACTCCGGCGCCGAGACCCAACCGGCGTCCCGGGCGGCCGCGCGCGGCCGGCGCAGCCTCGCGGCGGCCCTGCTCCTCGGCGCGGCCGGCGCCGCCGCGGTGCTGCTCGCCTCCGGGCAGACCTGGGCCGAGGGCACGGCCGCCGTCGGGGGCGGCAGCGTGCCGCTGGAAGCGGACGGCCGTGATGTCACCGGGCTCCCGGCGGCGCTCGCGGTCGTCGGGCTCGCCGCCCTCGTCGCCCTCTTCGCGGTCCGCCGGGCGGGGCGTGTGATCGTCTCCGCTCTGCTGGCGCTGAGCGGGGCCGGGGCGGCGGCCGCCGCCTTCCTCGGCGCCTCCGACGGTGCGGCGCTGGACGAGCGGGCCCGCCAGACCACGGGCGACACGGCGGCCGCCGCCGCCGGCCTCACCCACACCGCCTGGCCGTATGTCACCGGTCTCGCGGGACTGCTGATCCTGGCCGCCGGGCTGCTCGCCCTGCGGTACGGCACCTCGTGGCCCGCCATGTCCGGGCGCTACGAGCGCGAGGGCGGTGCGGCCCGCGGGGGCCGCCGCCCGGCCGCCGTCGACACCGTCGATACCGACCGGCCCGAGGAGCTGTGGAAGGCCCTCGATCGCGGTGAGGACCCTACAGGCGGCCGTTGAGGGGAGTCCCGTGTCGGTGACGTCGGTGACGTCGGTGACGTGAGTGACGTCGGTGAGAGGCGCTCGGCGGGTCCCGCCGGCGGCGACCGGAGGCCCCTCGCCGCCGGCCCCTGAGGAGAGCCGGGGCTGCCCAGACGCAGCCCTCCCCCGCGTGGTCCCCGCCTGGCCCCCGCCTGGCCCCCGTCGTCCGCCCCCTCGGCGCCCGCCCCCGACGGGACCCCGGCCGGCGTCCGGGGGAGGAGTCCCGCAGGCGACCCGGTGAGGCGCCGAGCAGAGGACGGGCGGCCGGTGGGCGGTCCCCTCGCGATCAGTGACGACCCCCACGTCCCGACAGCCCCACGGGTACGTGACAATGGAGCGGGACCAACCGGCCCACCACCCCCAGCGCTACACCCACGAGGAGCACTTCATGGCGGGCAGCAGCCACGGACACACCCCGGCCGCCTGGACCGGCGTCACCATCTCCTTCATCGGCTTCTGCATCGCGGGAGTCTTCATGGTGGCCGCAAACCCGCTCGGGTTCTGGGCCGGCATGGCCGTGGTCCTCGCCGGCGGGGTCGTCGGTGCCGCGATGAAGGCCGCCGGTCTCGGGCAGCAGGAGACGTCCGTGGCCGTTCCGGCCCGCACCCCGGCCGGGCAGCCGGTGGCGGCCGAGGCTGCGGCCTCCTGACCGAAAGCTCCCCTCTCCGCGGCGCGGCCCGGCGAGCCCGGGCTGCGCCGCGGACGGCCACCGTGGACAATCGCGGGGTGGAAGCCATGAACCGCGGGGCCGGGTCGCCTGCCGCCACCCCGGCGCCGGGACCGTCCGGTGCCCCCGGGCCCGCCGCCTCCACCGCGGCGGAACCGCCCCCTGCCGCGCCCGCTCCGGCCCCGGTGCCCGCGTCCGCCCACGCCGCGGCGGGGCCGCCTCCCGACGAGCCGGGGCCCTGGACCGGGCCGACGGACCCGCCCGGAGGAAACCCGGCAGGTCACCACCGGCCGTTCCCGCCGCCCGCGGTCGGCGCGCACCCGGACCGCCCTCCGCCCCGGCACCGCAGGCTCGCCGCGCCGTCGGCCGTGCTGGCCGCCGTCGCGGGGGCCTTCGCGTATGTCGGCGCCGTCGACCCCAACGAGCCCGGCCACTACCCCGTCTGCCCGCTGCTCCAGCTCACCGGCATCTACTGCCCCGGCTGCGGTGGGCTGCGCAGTGCCCATGCGTTCGTCCACGGCGAGCCGGGCACCGCCTTCGGCGCCAACGCACTCGCCGTCGCCGGATATCTGCTCTTCGCCGTGTTCTGGGTCGTCTGGCTCGTCCGCGCCGTCCGGGCGAAACCGGTGCGGATCACGCTCGGACCCGCCTGGTGGTGGGGCCTCGGCGCGGTCCTCGCCGGCTTCACGGTTGTCCGGAACCTGCCGTTCGGCTCGGGGCTCGCCCCCTGAGTCCCGAGCGGGCTCCCGGACGGGTCCCCCAGGAGAATCCCAGGTGGGACCGTGATCGCAGTCCCCGGAGGCCCCAGGTGGTCCCAGCTAGTGGGATCGGCGTCAACCGGATGCGGAGCCATCGCCCGTATCCGGATACCATCGGGATTGCCGACAGTGATCCATGACCAACCTCCCGGAAGGGGGCCGCTCGCGTGAGTGTGCTCGACGAGATCATCGACGGCGTGCGCGCCGACCTCGCGGAGCGGCAAGCGCGCGTCAGCCTCGACGAACTCAAGGAGCGTGTGGCCAAGGGGCCCCAGGCCAAGGACGCCTTCGCCGCGCTGCGCGGCGAAGGCGTGAAGGTCATCTGCGAGGTGAAGCGCTCCAGTCCGTCCAAGGGTGCGCTCGCCGCGATCGCCGACCCCGCCGGACTGGCCGCCGACTACGAGGCGGGCGGGGCGGCGGTCATCTCCGTCCTCACCGAGCAGCGCCGTTTCGGCGGCTCGCTCCAGGACCTGGAGGCCGTGCGGGCCCGGGTGGACATCCCGGTGCTCCGCAAGGACTTCGTCGTCACGTCGTACCAGTTGTGGGAGGCCCGTGCGTACGGCGCCGACCTGGTCCTGCTGATCGTCGCCGCACTCGACCAGCAGGCCCTCGTCTCCCTGATCGAGCGCGCCGAGTCCATCGGGCTCGCCCCGCTCGTCGAGGTCCACGACGAGGACGAGGTCGAGCGCGCCGTGGACGCCGGAGCGAGGATCATCGGTGTCAACGCGCGTAATCTCAGGACTCTCGAGGTCGACCGGTCCACCTTCGAACGGGTCGCCCCCGAGATCCCCGCGGGCATCGTCACGATCGCCGAGTCCGGCATCCGCGGTCCACACGACCTGATCGCCTACGCCAACGCCGGCGCCGACGCGGTGCTGGTGGGGGAGTCCCTGGTCACCGGCCGTGACCCGAAGGCCGCGGTGGCCGATCTGGTCGCCGCCGGCGCCCACCCGGCGCTGCGGCAGGGCAGGGACTGACCCGCTCCATGACCGCCGTCGTCCGCCGCGCTCGCACCGCCACCGCCCCCGGCCGCCACCGGCGGGGCCGGGCGGCGGCCGGCGCCCGTGAGCCGCACACCCCGCTGGCGCGCGGCTGCCGTCCGCGCGGCTGCCGCGCCCCGGCCCGGCGGGTGCACGGGCGGCGGGTCAGATACGTCATCGGGGACGAGCCCGGCCAGGTCAACGGCATGCGATGGCGCCGCTGAGCAACCGCTCGGCACCACACGTCATCCCCCTTCATCTCTTCGGCTCACCCGCACACGAGGAGTTCTGGCATGCCCAGCCAATACTTCGTTCCCGACCCCGAGGGCCGGGTGCCGGACGCCGCCGGCTACTTCGGCGACTTCGGCGGCACGTTCATCCCCGAGGCGCTCGTCGCCGCCGTCGACGAGGTGGTCGTCGAGTACGACAAGGCCAAGTCCGACCCGGCCTTCGCCGCCGAACTCGACGACCTGCTCGTCCACTACACGGGCCGGCCCAGCGCCCTGACCGAGGTGCCCCGCTTCGCCGGGCACGCCGGCGGTGCGCGGGTCTTCCTCAAGCGCGAGGACCTCAACCACACCGGCTCACACAAGATCAACAATGTGCTGGGGCAGGCGCTGCTCACCCGGCGCATGGGCAAGACCCGTGTCATCGCCGAGACCGGCGCCGGTCAGCACGGTGTGGCCACCGCCACCGCCTGCGCCCTCTTCGGCCTCGACTGCACCATCTACATGGGCGAGATCGACACCGAGCGCCAGGCGCTGAACGTCGCCCGGATGCGGATGCTCGGCGCCGAGGTCGTGCCGGTGAAGTCCGGCAGCCGCACCCTGAAGGACGCCATCAACGAGGCGTTCCGCGACTGGGTCGCCAACGTCGACCGCACCCACTACCTCTTCGGTACGGTCGCCGGCCCGCATCCCTTCCCGGCGATGGTCCGCGACTTCCACCGGGTCATCGGCGTCGAGGCCAGGCGCCAGATCCTGGAGCGCACGGGCCGGCTGCCGGATGCCGCCGTCGCCTGCGTCGGCGGGGGCTCCAACGCCATCGGCCTGTTCCACGCGTTCGTCCCGGACGGGGGCGTGCGCCTGGTGGGCTGCGAGCCCGCGGGCCACGGCCTCGAGACCGGCGAGCATGCGGCCACCCTGACCGCGGGCGAGCCGGGCGTCCTGCACGGCTCGCGCAGCTACGTCCTGCAGGACGACGAGGGCCAGATCACCGAGCCGTACTCGATCTCGGCCGGTCTGGACTACCCGGGCATCGGCCCCGAGCACGCGTACCTCAAGGACTCCGGACGCGGCGAGTACCGGGCCGTGACCGACGACGCGGCCATGCGGGCGCTGCGGCTGCTGTCCCGTACGGAGGGCATCATCCCGGCCATCGAGTCCGCGCACGCCCTGGCCGGTGCGCTCGAACTCGGCCGTGAACTCGGCGAGGAGGGGCTGATCCTGGTCAGCCTGTCCGGCCGTGGTGACAAGGACATGGACACCGCCGCCCGCTACTTCGGGCTGTACGACGCCGGCGGCGGCGCCGCGACCGACGGCTCGGTGGAGGCGGACGCCGCGGGCGGGACCGCGGAGATCGAGGGAGACGCCACGTGAGCGGGAACACAAGCGGGGACACGAGCGGGAACACGAGCGGGAACATCAGGCTGCTGAGCGACACCCTCGCGCGGGCGAAGTCCGAGGACCGGGCCGCCCTGATCGCCTACCTCCCGGCCGGTTTCCCGACCGTGGACGGCGGCATCGAGGCGATCAAAGCCGTCCTCGACGGCGGCGCCGACATCGTGGAGGTGGGTCTGCCGCACAGCGACCCGGTGCTGGACGGGCCGGTCATCCAGACCGCCGACGACATCGCCCTGCGCGGCGGCGTCAGGATCGCGGACGTGATGCGCACCGTCCGGGAGGCCCACGCGGCCACCGGCAAGCCGGTGCTGGTGATGACCTACTGGAACCCGATCGACCGGTACGGTGTCGCGCGCTTCACCGCCGAGCTCGCCGAGGCGGGCGGCGCGGGCTGCATCCTGCCGGACCTGCCGGTCCAGGAGTCCGCGACATGGCGCGAGCACGCGAGGAAGCACGGACTCGCCACGGTGTTCGTCGTGGCCCCCAGCAGCCGGGACGCGCGACTCGCCGAGATCACCGCCGCGGGCTCGGGCTTCGTCTACGCCGCCTCGCTGATGGGCGTCACCGGCACCCGTGAGTCCGTCGGGACCCAGGCCCGGGACCTGGTGCGGCGCACCCGGGCCACCGCCGCCGGGCGCGGACTTCCCGTGTGCGTCGGGCTCGGCGTCTCCGACGCCGAGCAGGCCGCCGAGGTCGCGGGCTTCGCCGACGGCGTGATCGTCGGCTCGGCCTTCGTCAAGCGGCTGCTCGACTCGGGCGGCCAGGAGGCCGGAGTCGCGGCGGTACGGGCGCTGGCAGGCGAGCTCGCGGCGGGCGTCCGCAAGCGGTGACCGGCGCGGGCCGCCCGCCGGTGCGCCGGGCGATCTGATCGGCCGGCTCACCCGAACGGGTGGACATGGGACCGGGGAGGTGCATACGCGCCTCCCCGGTTCGTTGCTGTGGTCGTGAGCGAGAACAACCAAGACGGAATGCGGGCCGCGCGCGAGCGGCTCAAGCGCGAACGCGAGCTGCAGAAGACCCGCGAGAAGCGACGGCGCCTGCTGATCGTGTCCGCCGCGGTGGTCGGTGTGCTGGGCCTGGCCGCGGTGGTCGGCGTCATCGCGGCGGGCGGCGGCGGGAAGGACCAGGGCTCCGCCGCGGGGGGCCCGGTGGTCGCGCCGAGCGGGGCCCAGGGCGAGGACGCGCTCGCGCTTCCGGCGGGTGCCGACGGCGCGCCGTCCACGCTCACGGTCTGGGAGGATTTCCGCTGCCCCGCCTGCGCCCAGTTCGAGAACGTGATGAGGGACACGATCCACGAGCTGACCGACTCGGGTCAGCTCAAGGTCAGGTACCACCTCGCGACGATCATCGACGGCGGCATGGGCGGCAGCGGCTCGCTCCGGGCGGCGAACGCCGCCGCGTGCGCCCAGGACGCCGGGAAGTTCGTGGAGTACCACGACGTGCTGTACCAGAACCAGCCCCCGGAGACCGAGGACGCCTTCGGCGACGACGCGCGGCTGATCGAACTGGCGGGCAAGGTGCCGGGCCTGGTCACTCCCGCGTTCAGCGAGTGCGTGGAGTCCGGCAGGTACGACGCCTGGGTGGCCGAGTCCGATGAGGCCTTCGGGGAGAAGGACTTCCGGGGCACCCCGACGGTGCTCCTCAACGGCGAGTCCGTGTTCCCGCAGAAGGACGGCGAGCAGATGAGCCCCGAGAACCTGCGGAAGTGGGTCGCCGAGGCCAACCGGGGCGGGGAGTCACGCACGGGACAGCCGAGCCCGGCGGCCTCCTGACCGGGACGCATCCGGGGAGGGCCCGCCGGGCCGCGCGGGCCCGCCGGACGGCGGCCGGGCGGGCCACGGGGCTCGTTATCCAGACGTTGCGCGGTCGGTTGCCGTGCCCCGGGCCGGGCAGGGTAGCGTCGGACCTGCCATGGACCTTGCCTACATTCCCAGCCCGTCCACCGGTGTCGTCCATCTCGGACCGCTTCCGCTGCGCGGCTATGCCTTCTGCATCATCATCGGCGTCTTCGTCGCCGTCTGGTACGGCAACAAGCGCTGGATCGCCCGCGGCGGCAAAGCCGGCACGGTGGCGGACATCGCCGTCTGGGCCGTCCCCTTCGGGCTGGTCGGCGGCCGTCTGTACCACGTGATCACCGACTACCAGCTGTACTTCGGCGAGGGCCGGGACTGGGTCGACGCGTTCAAGATCTGGGAGGGCGGCCTCGGTATCTGGGGCGCGGTCGCGCTCGGCGCGGTCGGCGCGTGGATCGGCTGCCGCCGCCGGGGCATCCCGCTGCCCGCCTACGCCGACGCCATCGCGCCCGCCATCGCCTTCGCACAGGCGATCGGCCGCTGGGGCAACTGGTTCAACCAGGAGCTGTACGGCAGGCCGACGGACCTCCCCTGGGCTCTGGAGATCAGCGAGGGCGTGAACCGGGAGGCCGGGCTCTACCACCCGACGTTCCTCTACGAGTCGCTGTGGTGCGTCGGTACGGCGCTGCTGGTGATCTGGGCGGACCGCCGCTTCCGGCTCGGCCACGGCAGGGCGTTCGCGCTGTATGTGGCCGCGTACTGCGCAGGCCGGGCCTGGATCGAGTACATGCGCGTCGACGAGGCGCACCACATCCTCGGCCTCCGGCTGAACGTCTGGACCGCGATGCTGGTCTTCACCCTCGCCGTGGTCTACATCGCGGTCTCCGCCCGGCTCCGCCCGGGCCGCGAGGAGATCGTCGAGCCGGCGGCCGCGGGGCAGGGCACGAGCGGCGCGGACGGTGAGAAGGACGCGGACGACAGGAAGGACGGGGGCGGCGAGGAGAGCGGAGAGGGCAGCGAGGGCTCGGCGGGCGACCAGGCCGCCTCCGCCGCCGGCCCGGCGTCCGGTTCCGGCTCTGTGTCGTCCGGTGGGATGCCCGGCTCCGAGGCGACGTCACCGGGCCGGGATGCCGAGGACGACCCCGCCGGCTCCGGGTCCCCGAACAGGAGCTGACCGGGCACCCGGGTCCGCGTGCGCATCGCGCACGTCCCGCTCACCGGCCGTCCGGGGCGCCCGCCGCCACCACCATCACGGGCGGCCCGCCCGTGATGGCGGCGGCGGCCGGAGCGGTGTACCCGACCGCTGCGCCGCACGTGCCGCCACCGCCGTCACGGCCGGTGAGGGAGAGTGTGCGGTGGGCCGCGGCGACGGTGGCCGCGGCCGCTGAGGCGACCGTCGGCCGGGTGTCCCGGAGCGCCGCATGTCCTCCGCCGGTGCGCCGGGCCCGTCCCCCACCCGCACGGCCAGCCCCCCACAGCGCGCCGCGGGCCCGGTCTCCTGCGGCCCCCTCCACCGCGTTCCTCCACCGCGTTCCTCCACCGCGTTCCTCCACCGCGTTCCTTGCGGGCCCGTTCCCCGGTCTGTCCGCAACGGGGCGGCGGGTGCGGGCGCGGGAATGGCCGGTTCGTCTCTCCGCCTCAGGGCGGAGTGCCCCGCACTGACCAGGTAAGTAAAGCCTGCCTTGCTGGCGTGACCCTTACATCACGCGTACTTTCGAGAGCGGAAAAGGGGCGGGGTGCGGACGCGGGCCGCTCCGCAAGCGAGGGGAGAGCTGTGTCCATCATCGAGAACGGGGCGACGCTTCACGAGGCGCACCGCGACAACCACACGCACCGGGACGTCAACGGCGGCTGGCTGCGGCCCGCGGTGTTCGGAGCGATGGACGGGCTGGTGTCCAACCTCGCGCTGATGAGCGGTGTGGCGGGCGGCTCCGTGGCCACGCAGACCATAGTGATCACCGGGCTCGCCGGCCTGGCGGCGGGCGCCTTCTCCATGGCCGCAGGCGAGTACACCTCGGTCGCCTCGCAGCGCGAACTGGTCCAGGCGGAACTCGAGGTGGAGCGCCGCGAGCTGCGCAGACATCCGGTCGACGAGATGGAGGAGCTGGCCGCGCTGTATGTGGCGCGCGGGGTCGAGCCCCGGCTCGCCCGCGAGGTGGCCGTGCAGCTGTCCAGGGACCCGGAGCGGGCGCTGGAGATCCACGCCCGCGAGGAACTGGGCATCGACCCGGACGACCTGCCCTCGCCGGCGGTCGCCGCCGTCTCGTCTTTCGGGTCGTTCGCCCTGGGGGCGCTGCTGCCGGTCCTGCCGTATCTCCTGGGCGCCACCTCGCTGTGGCCCGCGGTGCTGCTCGCCCTCCTGGGGCTGTTCGCGTGCGGAGCGCTGGTCTCCAGGGTGACCGCGCGCGGCTGGTGGTCCAGCGGGCTCCGGCAGCTGGCCCTGGGCGGTGCCGCGGCGGCCTTGACGTACGGGATCGGCAGCCTGGTCGGGGCGGCTGTATAGCCGGGTGCCGTTGCCCGGGGGCCACCGGGGCGCGGCGCGCCGCCCGGCAGCCGGCGGTGTCGCCCCGGCCGCGCCGCCCGGCAGCGCGCCGCCGTGCTCCGGCCGCGCCGCGCCGCTCGCGCCCCGCCCGTGTGCCCGGGGCCTCAGGGAGGCCGTTTCGGGGGCTGTGATATTCCCCTACGCTGCGCTGCTGCCCTATCGGGCCGCGAGGTGCGACACTTGACCTTGGCCCCCACCATGGGCTGTTACCGGGCGGTTTCGAATGACTGACCGCCGGGCATGAGCCACAAGCGCTGCGGGCAACGAAGCCTGCTCTGCATGCGGGTCACCGGACACCGGCACCAAGCCGACCCGTCCGTACCCGCCCCATCTGCGCCGCTATCAGATCCCCTTGCGCGGTGTCCGCATGTTGGAATGGGTTATCCGCTTCCCGGGAACCACTCCATCGTGTAACCTGCACGAAATTTCCGCGGAGGGCCAACGTCGTCCCTCGGCACCGCCATATGCCACGACGACGACGGGAGAGCCGATGCGTTCCGACGCCTGGTCGCCCATGGACGGTCGCCCCGCCCCGCAGGGGCTGTACGACCCCCGTAACGAACACGACGCCTGCGGTGTCGGGTTCGTGGCCACCCTCACCGGTGTTGCCGACCACCGGCTGGTCGAGCAGGCGCTGACCGTTCTGCGCAACCTCGAGCACCGCGGCGCCACCGGCTCCGAGCCCGACTCGGGCGACGGCGCGGGCATCCTGCTCCAGGTCCCCGACGCCTTCCTGCGCGAGGTCGCCGGGTTCGCCCTCCCCGAGGCCGGTTCCTACGCCGTCGGCATCGCCTTCGTCCCCCAGGGCACCGAGGACCAGGCCGTCTCGCGGATCGAGACGATCGCCGCCGAGGAGGGCCTGGACGTCCTGGGCTGGCGCGACGTCCCCGTCGCCCCCGAGCTGCTGGGCGCCACCGCCCGCGCCACGATGCCCGTCTTCCGCCAGCTCTTCGTGAGCGGGGGCGCCTCCCGGGCCGAAGGCTCCGGGGAGGGCCGGATCAGCGGTATCGCCCTCGACCGCAGGGCGTTCGTGCTGCGCAAGCGCGCCGAGCGCGAGGCGGGCGTGTACTTCCCCTCGCTCTCCGCCCGCACCCTCGTCTACAAGGGCATGCTCACCACCGGGCAGCTGGAGCCCTTCTTCCCCGACCTCTCGGACCGCCGCTTCGCCACCGCCGTGGCCCTGGTCCACTCCCGGTTCTCCACCAACACCTTCCCGAGCTGGCCGCTCGCCCACCCGTACCGCTTCGTGGCGCACAACGGTGAGATCAACACGGTCAGGGGCAACCGCAACTGGATGCGGGCCCGGGAGTCGCAGCTGGTCAGCGAGCTGTTCGGGGACCGGGACCTGGAGCGGATCTTCCCGGTCTGCACCCCGGACGCCTCCGACTCCGCCTCCTTCGACGAGGTCCTGGAGCTGCTGCACCTCGGCGGCCGCTCGCTGCCCCACAGCGTGCTGATGATGGTCCCCGAGGCCTGGGAGAACCACGACTCCATGCACCCCGCCCGGCGCGCCTTCTACCGGTACCACTCCACGATGATGGAGCCCTGGGACGGCCCGGCCTGCGTCACCTTCACCGACGGCACCCAGGTCGGCGCGGTCCTCGACCGCAACGGCCTGCGCCCCGGCCGCTACTGGGTCACCGACGACGGCCTGGTCGTCCTCTCCTCCGAGGTCGGCGTCCTGGAGATCGACCCCGCCAGAGTCGTCCGCAAGGGCCGCCTCCAGCCCGGCCGGATGTTCCTCGTCGACACCGCCGAGCACCGCATCATCGAGGACGACGAGATCAAGGCCGCACTGGCCGCCGAGAACCCTTACGAGGAGTGGCTCGACGCCGGGATCATCGAGCTGGGCGACCTGCCCGAGCGCGAGCACATCGTCCACACCCACGCCTCGGTCACCCGCCGCCAGCAGACCTTCGGCTACACCGAGGAGGAGCTCCGCGTCCTGCTCGCGCCGATGGCCCGCACCGGCGCCGAGCCGATCGGCTCCATGGGCACCGACTCGCCGATCGCGGCCCTCTCCGAGCGCCCGCGACTGCTCTTCGACTACTTCACCCAGCTGTTCGCGCAGGTCACCAACCCGCCGCTGGACGCCATCCGCGAGGAACTCGTCACCTCGCTGATCTCCTCGCTCGGCCCGCAGGGCAACCTGCTGGAGCCGACCGCGGCGTCCTGCCGCTCGGTCACCCTGCCGTTCCCCGTGATCGACAACGATGAGCTGGCCAAGCTCATCCACATCAACGCCGACGGCGACATGCCCGGTATGAAGGCCGTCACCCTGTCCGGTCTCTTCCGGGTCACCGGCGGCGGCGAAGCCCTCGCCGCCCGGCTGGACGAGGTCTGCGCCGAGGCCGACGCCGCCATCGACGGCGGCGCCCGGCTGATCGTGCTCTCCGACCGGCACTCCGACGCCGAGCACGCGCCGATTCCGTCGCTGCTGCTCACCTCCGCCGTCCACCACCACCTGATCCGCACCAAGCAGCGGACCCAGGTGGGCCTGCTGGTCGAGGCCGGCGACGTCCGCGAGGTGCACCATGTCGCGCTGCTCATCGGCTACGGCGCCGCCGCGGTCAACCCGTATCTGGCGATGGAGTCCGTGGAGGACCTGCTGCGCGCCGGGACCTTCATCGACGGCCTGGAGCCCGAGCGGGCGATCCGCAACCTGATCAAGGCCCTCGGCAAGGGCGTCCTGAAGGTCATGTCCAAGATGGGCATCTCGACCGTCGCCTCCTACCGCGGCGCCCAGGTCTTCGAGGCCGTCGGCCTCGACGACGCCTTCGTCGCCCAGTACTTCGACGGCACCGCCACCAAGATCGGCGGCGCCGGCCTGGACGTGATCGCCGCGGAGGTCGCCGCCCGGCACGCCAAGGCCTACCCGGCCAGCGGGATCGCCCCGGCGCACCGCGCGCTGGAGATCGGCGGCGAGTACCAGTGGCGCCGCGAGGGCGAGCCGCACCTGTTCGACCCGGAGACCGTCTTCCGCCTGCAGCACGCCACGCGCACCAGGCGGTACGACATCTTCAAGAAGTACACGGACCGGGTGAACGAGCAGTCCGAGCGCCTGATGACGCTGCGCGGCCTGTTCGGCTTCACGTCCGGCCGCACGCCCGTCCCGCTCGACGAGGTCGAGCCGGCGGCTGAGATCGTCAAGCGCTTCTCCACCGGCGCCATGTCGTACGGCTCCATCTCCAAGGAGGCGCACGAGACCCTCGCCATCGCCATGAACCAGCTGGGCGGCAAGTCCAACACCGGTGAGGGCGGCGAGGACCCGGAGCGCCTGTACGACCCGGCGCGCCGCTCCAGCATCAAGCAGGTCGCCTCCGGCCGCTTCGGTGTGACCTCCGAGTACCTGGTCAACGCGGACGACATCCAGATCAAGATGGCCCAGGGCGCCAAGCCCGGCGAGGGCGGCCAGCTGCCGGGACCCAAGGTCTACCCGTGGGTGGCCAGGACCCGGCACTCCACCCCGGGCGTCGGCCTGATCTCCCCGCCGCCGCACCACGACATCTACTCCATCGAGGACCTTGCGCAGCTGATCCACGACCTCAAGAACGCCAACCCGGCCGCGCGCATCCATGTGAAGCTGGTGTCCGAGGTCGGCGTCGGCACGGTCGCCGCGGGCGTCTCCAAGGCCCACGCGGACGTCGTGCTCATCTCCGGCCACGACGGCGGCACCGGCGCCTCGCCGCTCACCTCGCTGAAGCACGCGGGCGGCCCCTGGGAGCTCGGCCTCGCCGAGACCCAGCAGACGCTGCTGCTCAACGGCCTCCGCGACCGCATCGTCGTGCAGACCGACGGCCAGCTCAAGACCGGCCGCGACGTCGTCATCGCCGCGCTGCTCGGCGCCGAGGAGTTCGGTTTCGCCACCGCGCCGCTCGTCGTCTCCGGCTGCATCATGATGCGGGTCTGCCACCTGGACACCTGCCCGGTCGGCATCGCCACGCAGAACCCCGTCCTGCGCGAGCGCTTCACCGGCAAGGCCGAGTTCGTCGTCAACTTCTTCGAGTTCATCGCCGAGGAGGTCCGCGAACTGCTCGCCGAGCTGGGCTTCCGCACCCTCGCCGAGGCCGTCGGCCACGCCGAACTGCTGGACACCACCCGCGCCGTGAACCACTGGAAGGCCCAGGGCCTGGACCTGGCACCGCTGTTCCACGTGCCGGAGCTGCCCGAGGGCGCCGTCCGCCACCAGCTCGTCGAGCAGGACCACGGGCTGGAGAAGGCCCTGGACAACGAGCTGATCAAGCTTTCCGCGGACGCGCTGGCCGCCGCCACCGCTCAGGAGGCCCAGCCGGTCCGCGCCCAGGTCGCGATCCGCAACATCAACCGGACCGTCGGCACCATGCTCGGCCACGAGGTGACCAGGAGGTACGGCGGCGCAGGCCTGCCCGACGACACCGTCGACATCACCTTCACCGGCTCCGCAGGCCAGTCCTTCGGCGCCTTCCTGCCGCGCGGCGTCACCCTGCGCCTGGAGGGCGACGCCAACGACTACGTCGGCAAGGGCCTCTCCGGCGGCCGGATCATCGTCCGCCCCGACCGCGGGGCCGACCACCTGGCCGAGTACTCGACCATCGCGGGCAACACCATCGCCTACGGGGCCACCGGAGGCGAGCTGTTCCTGCGCGGCCGCACCGGCGAGCGCTTCTGCGTCCGCAACTCCGGTGCGCTGGTGGTCTCCGAGGGCGTGGGCGACCACGGCTGCGAGTACATGACCGGCGGCCATGCCGTCGTCCTCGGCGAGACGGGACGCAACTTCGCGGCCGGCATGTCCGGCGGCGTCGCCTACGTCGTCGACCTCGACAGGGACCACGTCAACGCGGGCAACGCGGACGCCGTCGAGGCCCCGAGCGAGGCGGACAGGGAGTGGCTGCACGATGTCGTGCGCCGCCACCACGAGGAGACGGGCTCCACCGTGGCCGAGAAGCTCCTCGCCGACTGGCCCGCCGCCGCCGACCGGTTCAGCAAGATCATCCCGATTGCCTACAAGGCCGTGCTCGCCGCCAAGGACGCCGCTGAGCTCGCCGGTCTCTCCGAGCGGGAGACCACCGAGAAGATGATGGAGGCCGCGACCCATGGCTGACCCCAAGGGCTTCCTGACCACCGGCCGCGAGGTCGCCGAGACCCGGCCCGTCGCCGAGCGCGTCAAGGACTGGAACGAGGTCTACGTCCCCGGCTCCCTGCTGCCGATCATCAGCAAGCAGGCCGGGCGCTGCATGGACTGCGGCATCCCGTTCTGCCACAACGGCTGCCCGCTCGGGAACCTCATCCCCGAGTGGAACGACTACGCCTACCGCGGGAACTGGCAGGCGGCGAGCGAGCGGCTGCACGCCACCAACAACTTCCCGGAGTTCACCGGACGGCTCTGCCCCGCCCCCTGCGAGGCGGCGTGCGTCCTCGGCATCAGCCAGCCCGCCGTCACCATCAAGAACGTCGAGGTCTCGATCATCGACAAGGCGTGGGACACGGGCGACGTCAGGCCGCAGCCGCCGGAGCGGCTGTCCGGCAGGACCGTCGCGGTCATCGGCTCCGGCCCGGCGGGCCTCGCCGCCGCCCAGCAGCTGACCCGCGCCGGCCACACCGTCGTCGTCTACGAGCGCGCCGACCGCGTCGGCGGCCTGCTGCGCTACGGGATTCCCGAGTTCAAGATGGAGAAGCGGCACGTCAACCGGCGTATCGAGCAGATGCGCGCGGAGGGCACCAAGTTCCGCACCGGGATCGAGATCGGCCGCGACCTCACGGCGACGGACCTGCGCAAGCGCTTCGACGCGGTCGTCATCGCCGCCGGTGCCACGACCGCGCGGGACCTCCCGGTGCAGGGCCGCGAACTGAACGGCATCCACCAGGCGATGGAGTACCTGCCGCTCTCCAACAAGGTCGTCGAGGGCGACTTCGTGACCCCGCCGATCACCGCCGAGGGCAAGCACGTCGTCGTCATCGGCGGCGGCGACACCGGCGCCGACTGCGTCGGCACTGCCCACCGCCAGGGCGCCGCCTCCGTCACCCAGCTGGAGATCATGCCCCGGCCGGGCGAGGAGCGCGGCGCCGGCCAGCCCTGGCCGACGTTCCCGATGCTCTACAAGGTGACGTCCGCGCACGAGGAGGGCGGCGAGCGGGTCTACTCCGTCGCCACCACCCACTTCGAGGGCGACGCGGACGGCAACGTCCAGTCCCTGCACCTCGTCGAGGTCGAGTTCGCCGACGGCAGGCCCACCCCCAAGCCCGGAACGGAGCGGGTCATCCCGGCCCAGCTGGTCACCCTCGCCATGGGCTTCACCGGCACCGACGTCGAGAACGGCCTGGTCACACAGTTCGGCCTGGCACTGGACGAACGGGGTAACATCGCTCGCGACGCCGACTTCGCCACCAACGTCGACGGCGTCTACGCCGCCGGCGACGCGGGCCGCGGCCAGTCCCTGATCGTCTGGGCCATCGCCGAGGGCCGCTCCGCGGCACGCGGGGTGGACCGCTATCTGACGGGGGCGAGCGAACTGCCCGCCCCCATCCGCCCGACGGACCGCGCCCTGACGGTCTGACCCGGCGAACACCGCGGACCGCGCTGACGGTCCCCCATAGACGTCCCGTACAAAGGCGTACGGAACAGACGCGGCGCCTGCCCCCGTCCCCGACCGGATGATGGGCGGGCGTCGCGGCATCTCCCGCCGTGACGGTACGCGTTCGCGGTCACGCGGTGCGTGCACCCGTCGGCGGCGTCCGGACGGGACCGTGAAGAGCGGTGCCGGGTTGACCGAGGTTAAGGTGTTCGTATCGGAATATCGGCACGCATGCCGCAGGTGTGTGGAGGCGGTCGGAATGCGCAAGGAATACGCCGACACTCCTCAGGGCCGTCTGCACTACGCCCGGGATGGGGAGGGGCCACCGGTGGTGCTGACGCACCAGACGCCCCGATCCGCCGACGAGTACGCCGACGTGCTGCCGCTTCTGGCAGCCGGAGGCTTCACGGCGATCGCGCCGGACACGCTCGGCTACGGAGAGTCGGAACCTCCGCGGGGCGCGCCCACCATCGAGACATACGCCACCGCCCTGCTCGCCCTGCTCGACGTACTCGAACTGCCCGCGGCCGTCGTGGGCGGACACCACACCGGAGGGGTCATCGCTTTCGAGGCGGCGGTCGCGGCTCCGCACCGGGTCGCGAGCCTGGTGCTGTCGTGCACGCCCTACCTCGACGAGAAGGGCCGCGCCGCACTCAGGGCCCAGACCCCGACGGAAGACCAGCCGCCACGCATCGACGCCGGTCACCTGCTCGACCTGTGGCGGCAGCGTGCGGCCTTCTATCCGCCGGATCGGCCGGAACTGCTCGACCGGTTCCTCCGCGACGCCCTGCGGGCCTGGCGGCCGCAGGCCGGCCACACGGCGGTGGGGTCCTACCGGATGGAAGACCGCATCGACCGGCTCGCCGTTCCCACGCTGTTGCTGGGTGCCGACGCCGATCCGGTCAGCTACCCCGATCTGGACCGATGGCGGCAGGTCCTGCCGGACGGGCGGATCGCGGTGATCGTGGGTGCCGGGGTTCCGGCCCCGGAGCACATGCCGCGGGAGTTCGCCGACGCGATCATCGACTTCCTCCGCACGCATCACCCGCTTGCCGGTGCGGGCGGATCGTGACTGCTGCCGGTTCGGCGGTTGAGGCCGTTGCAGCCGGTTCGGCCGGTTCACTCCGTTCAGTCGGTGCCACCAACCGGGGCGGTCGTTCTGAGGCGGGTGGCACGAGCCGCGGCGCACCCCGCACTGCCCGCCCGCGGTAGGGCGAGGTAGCGTCCTGCACCGTGCGTCTTCCGCCCGCAGTCCGCTGGCCGGGCGGCCGATGTGAGCGAATGCGCGGCAGTGGCAGGAGAGCGCGGCGGGCTGCGTCGATGTCCGGGGGCGCCGAGCGGTTGCCACTCCTGCCCGAACACCGCGGGGAGTGCGTGCCGGATGCTCCCGGTGTTCCCGGCCTTGCCGGTGTTCTGGTTGCTCCCGGCCAGGCGGGACTCGCCGCGGTAGGACCTTACGGCCGCAGGACGGCCGCCCGGCACTGCGCGGGGGTCCCCCAGGCGTCCCGCAGCGGCCGTGCCTTGCGCAGCCAGAGGGCGAGGTCCAGCTCCTCGGTGTAGCCGATCGCGCCGTGCAGTTGGAGGGCCGCACGGGCGGCACCGTACGCGGCTTCCCCGGCCGCGACCTTCGCCGCGGCGATGTCGGTGCGGGTCATGGACACGGCGGCGCCGAGGACCAGGGGCCGGGCGAACTCGAGGGCGATCAGCGTGTCCGCCAGCCGGTGCTTGACCGCCTGGAAGGAGCCGATCGGCACACCGAACTGGGCGCGCCGCCCGACGTGCTCTACGGTCCGGTCCAGCAGCGCAAGCCCCGTGCCGAGGGCCTGGGCGGCGGTGGCGAGCCTGGCCCAGTCCACGGCCGTGGCCGCCGCGGCCGCCACGCCGGGGCCGGCGGCCAGCACCTCACCGCCCCCCTGCGGCACGGACAGCCGGCGCACCGGGTCCGCCGACGCCCGGACCGGGCCGTGGCCGGGCGCGATCCGCAGGGTCGGCGGGCGGGCGGCTTTCGGTCCGGGGCGGGACGCGTCCCCGGTTCCCTTCCCGGTCCCGGTCCCGGTCCCGTTCCTGTCGCGGGCGTGGTCGCCGCCGTGCGCGCCTTCGCTCGCGTCTGCGTGTCCTTTCACGTCGCTGCCGCTGCCGCTGCCGCTGCCGCTGCCGCTGCCGCCGTCGCCGGGCGAACCGGGCCCGGGGACGGCGGGGGCGGCGTCCACCACCAGGACGCTCGTCGCCGCGTCGGCGTCCAGGGCGTACGGTCCGGTGCCGGGCAGCCGCAGGGTGGCCATGACCTCGCCCGCCGCGATGCCCGGCAGCAGCCGTTCCGCCGGTGCCGGGTCCCCCAGGGCCGTCAGCAGCGCCGCCACCGCGACCGTCTCGACCACCGGACCCGGAACCGCGTGGCGCCCCAGCTCCACGAACGCGAGGGCCAGTTCGGCCGGGAGCGGGCCGAGGCCGCCGTGGTTCTCCGGTACGGCCAGCGCGAACACTCCCGCTTCCGCGAGGCCGGTCCAGGCGGCGCGCCCCGGTGCGGGGTCCCCGGCCGCCCAGGCGCGGGCGGCCGCCGGTGGGCGGGCCGCCCTCAGCATCGTGTGCAACGACCGGGTGAACGCGCGCTGTTCGTCCGTCGGCAGGAACCTCACGGTGCGCCTCCCTCTCCCCGGCCGGTCACACGGTCCTGCCGGTCGCACGGTGCGGTGGGCCGCACCACCGCGGCCGCGCGGGACGCGTTCAGCGGCGCCCCTTCGGCAGGCCGAGCAACCGCTCGGCGATGATGTCGCGCTGGATCTCGTTCGTACCCGCGTAGATCGGTCCCGCGAGGGAGAAGACGTACCCCTCGGACCAGCCGTCCCGTCCGTCCGCGGGTTCGCCCTCCGCGCCCAGCAGATCGAGCGCCGTCTCGTGCAGGGCGATGTCGTACTCGGACCAGAACACCTTGTTCAGGCTCGACTCCGCGCCGATCGCCGAGCCCGCGGCGACGCGGGAGGCCCCGGCGCACGTGAAGAGCTGGTACGCCCGCGCCCCGATCACCGCGTCCGCGACACGGTCGCGCAGCGCCGTGTCGGACGGGTCGGCGGTCGCGCGCCACAGCCCCACCAGGCGCCGAGCCGCGGCCAGATAGCGGCCGGGGGAGCGGAGCATCAGGCCGCGCTCGTTGCCCGTCGTCGACATCGCGATCCGCCAGCCCTGCCCCGGTTCGCCGATCACGTCCTCGTCGGGGACGAACACCTCGTCCAGGAACAGCTCGGCGAACGCGGGCTTCCCGTCCAGCCGGCGGATCGGCCGGACCGTCACGCCGGGAGCCTTCAGGTCGAACATCAGATACGTCAGGCCCCGATGGGGCCGGTCCTCGTCCGGCGCGGTGCGGAAGAGGCCGAACGCCCGGTCCGCGAACGCCGCCCGCGACGACCACGTCTTCTGCCCGGACAGCAGCCAGCCGCCCGCCGTGCGGACCCCGCGGGAGCGCAGCGAAGCGAGGTCCGAGCCGGCCTCCGGCTCGGACCAGGCCTGGGCCCAGACCACCTCACCGCTCGCCATGGGCGGCAGGATCCGGGCTCGCTGCTCCTGCGTGCCGTGGTCGAACAGGGTCGGGGCCAGCAGGCCGATGCCGTTCTGGGACACCCGGCCGGGGGCGCCCGCCGCGTAGTACTCCTCCTCGAACACCAGCCAGTGGAAGACGTCCGCGCCGCGGCCGCCGTACTGCTCCGGCCATGCCACCACCGACCAGCGGCCGGAATGCAGCTCCGCCTCCCACGCGCGGTGGGCGGCGAAGCCCTCCGCGGTCTCCAGCGAGGGCGGCGGGGGGTGCGGGACGTGTGCCCGCAGCCATGCGCGGGCCTCGGCGCGGAACGCGTCCTCGTCCGCCGTGTGCGTCAGGTCCATCAGCGCACCTCGGTTCCCTAACAAGTGTTTGGTAGGTTAACGTGCCGATGTGACGGACAACAAGGCTCAGTACGTACCGGGGCACGCGCTCCTCGCCGGCCGGACCGCCGTCGTCACCGCAGCGGCCGGGGCCGGGATCGGCGGAGCCACCGCCCGGCGCCTCCTGGAGGAGGGCGCGCGGGTCCTCATCGGCGACGCGCACGCCCGCCGGCTGAGGCAGACCCGGCAGGCGCTCGCGGACGAGTTCGGCGCCGACGCCGTCGCCTCGCTGGTCTGCGACGTCACCGACGAGGCCCAGGTCCGGGCCCTCTTCGGGGAAGTGGCACGGCTGCACGGAGGCCCCGACATCGTCGTCAACAACGCGGGGCTCGGCGGGACCGCGGCGCTGGTCGACATGTCCGACGACCAGTGGTCCCGCGTCCTCGACGTCACCCTGAACGGCACCTTCCGCTGCACCCGGGCCGCGCTGCGCGCCTTCCGCGACCGCGACCGCGGCGGCGTCGTCGTCAACAACGCCTCCGTCCTCGGCTGGCGGGCCCAGGCCGGGCAGGCGCACTACGCGGCCGCCAAGGCCGGGGTGATGGCCCTCACCCGGTGCGCGGCCGTCGAAGCCGCGGAGTTCGGCGTCCGCGTCAACGCCGTGGCCCCCAGCCTGGCGATGCATCCGCACCTGGTGAAGACCACGTCCCCCGAACTGCTGCGGGACCTCACCGCCCGCGAGGCGTTCGGCCGGTACGCAGAGCCCTGGGAGGTCGCCAACGTGATCGTCTTTCTCGCCAGCGGGTACTCCTCGTACCTGACCGGTGAGACCGTGTCCGTCAGCTCCCAGCATCCCTAGGGGGCGGGGTGTCCGGGACGTTCGCCGTGCCCGGGGTGTTCGCCGTGCCCGAGGCACGCTCCGTGCCCGGGGTGCCCGGGGTGCCCGAGGCGGCTGACGGGTCCGAGCCGCATGAGCCGGCCCGCCCGTCCGGGAGGCCGGAGGCGGCCTCGGCACCCGCGGGGCGCGGAGCGGACCGGTCGCCGGCGGGATCGGGTCCGGCCGGGGCGTGCGCGCGGCCGGCGGGGGCGGGCCGGACGCCGCGGAGGCCCGGTGCGCCCCCGGTGGCGCAGGGACCAGGCGGGGGCGGGGCGTCCGCGGGACGCACCGGGCGGGACCAGAATGGACAGGTGGCCACGACCAAGAAGAAGACCCAGGTGAGCGCTTCGCCCGAACGGCGCCGCGAACTGCTCGGCACGGCCGCCGAGGTGTTCGCCGCCCACGGCTACAACGCCACCACCGTCCGCAGGATCGCCGACGAGGCGGGCATGCTCGCAGGCAGCCTCTACTACCACTTCGACTCCAAGGAGTCGATCCTCGACGAGATCCTCTCCGCCTTCCTCGACGAGCTGTGGGCGGGGTACGACGCCGTGCTCGCCGCCGGCCTCGGGCCCAGGGAGACCCTCGAGGCGCTCGTCACCGAGTCCTTCCGGGAGATCGACCGGCACCGTCCGGCCGTCGCCATCTACCAGAACGAGTCCCGGCACCTCTCCGTCCGCCCCCGCTTCCGCTACCTCGCCGACTCCCGGCAGCGGTTCGAGAGGGCCTGGCTCGGGACGCTGGAGCGCGGAGCCGCGTCGGGCGCCTTCCGCGACGACCTGGACGTCCGGCTCACCTACCGCTTCATCCGCGACACGGTATGGGTCGCGGCGTCCTGGTACCGGCCGGGCGGGCACCACGGGCCGGAGGAGATCGCCCGGCAGTACCTGTCGATGGTCCTGGACGGCATCGCCGTCAGGGACTGACCCGCGGGGCCGCCCGGCTGGGGAGCACACCCGGGCCGGCGGGCCATCCGACAACTTACGGAGCAGCCATGACCGAGGCGTTCATCATCGAAGCCGTCCGCACCCCGGTCGGCCGGCGCGGAGGCGGTCTCGCGGCCGCGCACCCCGCCGATCTGGGCGCCCGCGTCCTGAGAACCCTGCTCGACCGCTCCGGGGTCGACCCGGCGGCCGTGGACGACGTGGTGTTCGGCTGCCTCGACACGGTCGGCCCGCAGGCGGGCGACATCGCGCGGACGAGCTGGCTGGCCGCCGGGCTGCCCGAGGAGGTGCCCGGCGTGACCGTGGACCGCCAGTGCGGCTCGTCGCAGCAGGCGGTGCACTTCGCCGCGCAGGGCGTGATGTCCGGCACCCAGGACCTGGTCGTCGCCGGGGGTGTGCAGAACATGTCGCAGGTCCCCATCGGCTTCGCCTCCCGGCAGGCGGCCGAGCCGCTGGGGCTGGCCGAGGGCCCCTTCGCGGGCAGTGAGGGCTGGCGGGCCCGGTACGGCGGGGCGCCCGTCGACCAGTTCCACGGGGCCGAGCTCATCGCGCGCGAGTGGGGCATCTCCCGGCGGGAGATGGAGGAGTACGCACTCGCCTCCCACCGGCGGGCCGTGCGCGCAGCCGACGAGGGCCGCTTCGTCCGGGAGACCGTCGCCTACGGCGGCGTCACCGCGGACGAGGGCCCCCGCCGCGACACCACCCTGGAGCGGATGGCCGCCCTCCCGGCCGTGATCGAGGGCGGCACGATCACCGCCGCCTGCTCCTCCCAGGTGTCCGACGGCGCGGCGGCGATGCTGCTCGCGGGCGAACGGGCCGTACGGGAGCACGGGCTGACGCCGCGCGCCCGAGTGCACCACCTCTCGGTGCGGGGCGAGGACCCCGTGCGGATGCTCTCCGCGCCGATCCCGGCGACCGCGCACGCACTGGAGAAGACCGGCCTCGCCATCGGCGACATCGACCTCGTCGAGATCAACGAGGCGTTCGCCCCGGTGGTGCTCGCCTGGCTGAAGGAGACGGGCGCCGACCCGGCCCGGGTGAACGTCAACGGCGGCGCCATCGCGCTGGGTCACCCCCTGGGCGCCACCGGTGTCCGGCTGATGACGACGCTGCTGCACGAACTGGAGCGCACGGGAGGCCGGTTCGGGCTCCAGACGATGTGCGAGGGCGGCGGACAGGCCAATGTGACGATCATCGAGCGGGTGTAGGACCGGATCGCGCCCCGGCTCCGGCGCGGGGCCGATCGCGGGCCTGTCCCGGCCCGCGATCGGCCACCCCCGGCGGGACACACCGTGCGCGGGAGCCGGGGGTGCGCGCCGAAGCATGCTACGTTGTGGGGGTTGCAGTTTGGTACCCATGAACTTTATGCGCGCCTGACGGGAATGATCCGCAGGCGTTTTATTGTTTTTACCGGCATCTCCGGATGGGGCCTCCTACCTGTTCAGGAGAATGACTATGGCCACCGGCACCGTCAAGTGGTTCAACTCGGAAAAGGGCTTCGGCTTCATCGCGCAGGACGGCGGCGGCGCCGACGTCTTCGCCCACTACTCCAACATCGCCACCCAGGGCTTCCGTGAGCTCCAGGAGGGCCAGAAGGTCACCTTCGACGTCACGCAGGGCCCGAAGGGCCCGCAGGCGGAGAACATCGTCCCCGCCTGACCCTCGGGACGCGTATCACGCGGCCGGGGTCCGCACCCTCGCGGTGCGGGCCCCGGCCTGTGCTGTGCCCAGCACCAGGAAGGCAATCCATGACCCGTTCCGCACGCCCCGCCCGCAAGCGGCCGGCCGAGCGCCCCTCCAGGCGCGCCCCGAAGAGGGCCGGCGCCGCCCGCCCCGCGGCGGCCCCGCAGGACTTCACCGTTCCGGATCCCCGTGAGCCGGCCCTGCCCGCCGTCCGGGCCTTCGAGGAGCTGACCGGTCTGCCGGCGGCGCTGCTGAAGGCCCTCGCCGCGCAGGGCGTGACGGCACCGTTCCCGATCCAGGCGGCGACGCTGCCGAACTCCCTCGCGGGCCGCGACCTCCTCGGGCGCGGGCGTACCGGTTCCGGCAAGACCCTCGCCTTCGGGCTGGCACTGCTCGCCCGCACCGCCGGGCGACGGGCGCAGCCGGCGGCTCCGCTCGCCCTGGTGCTCGTTCCCACCCGGGAGCTGGCGCAGCAGGTGACGGACGCCCTCACCCCCTATGCGACCGCGGTGGGCCTGCGTCTGGCGACCGTCGTCGGAGGACTGTCGATCAGCAAGCAGGCCGGTGCCCTGCGGCGCGGGGCCGAAGTGCTCGTGGCGACCCCGGGACGGCTGCAGGACCTCCTCGACCGCGGCGACTGCCGCCTGGGCGAGGTGGCGGTCACGGTGCTCGACGAGGCCGACCAGATGGCCGACATGGGCTTCCTCCCGCAGGTCACCGCCCTGCTGAAGCAGGTGGAGCCCGGGGGCCAGCGGATGCTGTTCTCGGCCACCCTCGACCGGAACGTCGACCGGCTGGTACGGGGCTTCCTCAGCGATCCCGTGGTGCACTCGGTCGACCCGTCCGCGGGCGCCGTCACCACCATGGAACACCATGTGCTGCATGTCGCCGACGAGACGGACAAGAAGGCCGTCACCGTGCGGATAGCGGCCAGGGACGGCCGGGTCATCCTCTTCCTCGACACCAAGCGCTCCGTGGACCGCCTGGTCAAGCGGCTGCTGGCCAGCGGCGTACGAGCGGCGGGCCTGCACGGCGGCCGGTCCCAGCCGCAGCGCAACCGCACCCTCGACCAGTTCAAGAACGGCCAGGTCAGCGCACTGGTGGCCACCAACGTCGCGGCTCGTGGCATCCATGTGGACGATCTGGACCTGGTGGTGAACGTCGATCCTCCGATGGACCACAAGGACTATCTGCACCGAGGCGGCCGGACCGCGAGGGCGGGCGAGTCGGGCAGCGTGGTGACCCTGGTCCTGCCGGACCAGAAGCGCGAGATGACCCGGCTGATGTCGGACGCCGGAATCTCCCCGCGCACCGTCGCCGTCAGGTCGGGCGACGAGGAGCTGGCCCGGCTGACCGGCGCCAGGGAACCGTCGGGCGTGGCGGTGACGGTCGAGGCGCCGCCCGCTGCGCAGCCGCCCGCCGCGAAGTCCCGGTCGAAGCGCAGGCGTCCGCGGGGCGGCGGCGGCCGTGCCGGCGCAGCCCGCGAGGACACCGGCGGGCGTGCCGGGGGCGGCCGCGGTGACGGCGGGCGCGCCGAGGCCGGTGGCCGGCGGCGGGGCGCCGCCGACACCGGACGGGACGGCCGCAGGCAGGGCGGCGGATCAGCCGACTCCGGGCGCGCCGGAACCGGGCGTACGGCCCGCGGCGGCGCCGGACGCGGCGACACCGGACATGCCGGGGACGGCGCACGGCAGAAGCACGGACGCGCCGGGGACCGGCCGCAGGGCGGGGCGAGGGGCGGCAGGGCCGCGGCGCGTTAGCTGCGGTACGGGGCCCGCGCGGCCATGGCTCCGTGCGGCCGTTCGAGCGGCGGCGAGCCGCCGGGGACCGTGCCGGGTCCGCCGGCCGAGCGCCCTTCCGGGGCATGACCGAGGCCGGACTTCCGCCCCGGGGCCGTGGTGCGAGGGCCGTCCCGGCCCGGACGGGGAAGCCGGCCGGCCCCGCGCGGGGCCGGCCGGTCCGGGGGCCCGCGGAGGGCCCCCGGCGGCAGGCGGGGCCATGGCGCATGCCGCCCGGCCCGGGTGGCTCAGCCCGTGGTCCCCCGGCCCAGCCCCCGCAGTGTGCCCTCCGCCTCCGCCATCACCCGGCCCACCAGTTCCGCGCAGCTCGGCAGGTCCGCGATCACGCCCGCGACCTGGCCGGACGCCATCACACCGAGGTCGGTGCGGCCCTCGACCATCGCCGCCCTCAGCAGCATCGGGGTGTTGGCGGCGAGCAGCACCTGGCTCCAGGAGAGGTCCCTGCCGTGCCGCAGCGCGCGGCCGTCGCGCACCATCTCCCGCCAGGACTGCCCGGAGAGCCTGCGGAAGCCCGCGGCCCTGCGCAGCGCGTGCAGCAGGGCACGGGTGCGGCCCGCCCGCTCCAGGGACGCCACCAGGTCGGACCGCAGCATCCGGTGGGGCAGGCCGTCGACGGCGGCGGTGACGGTGACGTCCCCGACGGACGCCGCCAGATAGCGGGCCTTCACCGCGTCCGGCACGGTCGAGTCGGAGGTGAGCAGGAAGCGGGTGCCCATGGCGATGCCCGCGGCCCCGTACGCGAGCGCCGCCACCAGGCCGCGCCCGTCGTGGAAACCGCCCGCCGCGACCACGGGGATGTCCACGGCGTCCACGACCTGCGGCAGCAGCACGGTCGTCGCGACGTCCCCCGTGTGCCCGCCGCCCTCGCCGCCCTGCACGATCACGGCGTCCGCGCCCCAGGCGGCGACCTTCTCGGCGTGGCGGCGGGCACCGACGGAGGGGATCACCACCACGCCCGCGTCCTTGAGCCGTGCGATCAGCTCCCGGGAGGGGGCCAGGGCGAAGGACGCCACCCGTACGCCCCCGTCCACGATGATCCGCACGCGCTCTCCGGCGTCCCCGGCGTCCGCCCGCAGATTGACCCCGAACGGGGCGTCCGTACGGCCCTTCACTTCGCGCACCGCCTGCCGCAGCCGGGCCGGGGTCATCGTGGCGGACGCCAGGATGCCGAGGGCCCCGGCGTTCGCGGCGGCCGAGACCAGCCGGGGGCCGGCCACCCAGCCCATACCGGTCTGGACGATGGGGTGCCGCACCCCGGTGAGCTCGGTGAGCGCCGTCCTCATCGGTCCCCGACCTCCCCCTCGCGCCGGCCGTCCGGATCGAGCACCTCGCGGATGATCCGCAGCTCCTCCGCCGTGGGTTCGCGGGTGTACGGGACGGGCCCGCCACCGGGTACGGCGAGCGGGAAGCCGGTGGCCTCCCCGACCTGCTCCACGGTGACTCCGGGGTGCAGCGAGGCCAGCCGCATCGAACGGTCCGGCGTTTCGAAGTCGAAGACGCCCAGGTCCGTGACGACGCGCGGGACGCGGTGGAAGCGCGACCCCCGTGCACGGTCGTATCCGACGCCGCTGACCATGTCGACCTTCTCGACGAAGACCCGGGCCGAGTGCCGGGGCACCCAGTAACTCACCGGATGGTTGAGCGTGTTGACCGGTGCGCCGCGCACACCGAGGAGCTGGCGCGCCGGCCGGGCCCAGTCGCCGATGCAGGAGATGTTCTGGTTGCCGTGGCGGTCGAGCTGGCTCGCGCCCATCATGACGTGCCGCCTGCCGCCGGTGACCATGGTGAGATGGCGGCGGTACGGGAGCCAGCCCTCCACCTCGCCGCCGGGTCCGACGAGCAGCGCCTCGCCGTCGGTGAGCAGGAGGTCGGGGGAGAAGGTGCGCCGGGCGAGCCGGGCTCCGAGCGAGGGGATCAGCCCCATGGGGCTCGCCAGCACCTCCCCCGCGTCGCGCCACGCCTCGGCGCAGGCGATCACGCAGTACTCGGACCGGGTCGGCGCCGGGACCGGGGGCCGGGCGGCGGTCACCGCTGCTCCTCGTGCCAGGCCCGCACCGCGCGGGTGTAGGCGTGCTCGTCGGGCCCGGACAGGAAGCGCCCGGCGAACTCGTCCCAGGGCGTGGTCGCGTACATCCGCTGGAAGGCCTCGTCGCGGGCGTGGTCGGGCGCGCAGGCGGTGAAGTGCGCCCCGGCCGGGGCCTCGACGACGCCCGAGACGCTGTGCCGTGGGACGAGCAGGGTCTGCGGGGCGGCGTCCGCGGTCAGCCCGTCCGTGTCCACCAGCCGCTCGCACGACAGATACGCCTCGTCGGCCGCCTCGCAGAAGAGGTCGTCGAAGTAGGGGTCGGGCCCCAGGTACTGGCCGTTGCCGAGGCGGTCGGCGCGGTTGAGGTGGACGAGGGCGGCGTCCAGGCGCAGCGCGGGGGCGGCGACGAACTCCTCGCCGTCGTCGTACGGCGAACGGACCGTGCGCAGCTCCGGGTTGACCCGCATGACGTCCGAACCGAGTCCGGCCCGCACGGGCATGAAGGGGAGCCGGCTGGCGGCGGCGTGCAGCCCCCACATGAACATCGCCTCGTCCAGCTCCGTCATCGCGATCGCCCCCGCCTCGCGCGCCGCCCGGAAGTGGGGCTCCAGCGGCACCGAGTCCAGCGTGGCGAACGGTGCGACGAGCCTGCGGACCCGCCCCGCCGCGCACAGCATCCCCACGTCCGGGCCGCCGTAGGAGACCACGGTCAGATCGGTGACCCCACTGCGCAGCAGCGCCCTCACCAGGGCCATCGGCTTGCGCCGCGAGCCCCAGCCGCCGATGCCGAGGGTCATGCCGCTGCGCAGGCGTCCCGCGACGTCGTCGGCGGTCATCGTCTTGTCCACCACGGGTCATGCCTCCTTGCCGAAGGTGTCCCGGACGCGGCCGGCGGTCCCGGCGAGGGCCGCCTCGAAGGTGAAGCCCTGCTCGTAGCGGTAGCTGCGGTGCACGTCCACGGGGTCGATGCCGTTGATGGCGGCCTTGGCCAGCCGGACGAGACGGCCGTCCTTGGCGGCGATCTCGCGCGCCAGCCCGAGGGCCGCGGCACGGAGCCCGTCGCGCGGGACGACCCGCCACACCGAGCCGTGGGCGTGCAGTTCGGCGGCGGTCACCGTGCGGGAGGTGTAGTAGAGGGTGCGCATCAGATGCCGGGGGACGAGACGGGCGAGGTGGGTGGCGGCCCCGAGGGCCCCCCGGTCCAGTTCCGGCAGCCCGAAGACGGCGTCGTCGGAGGCCACGACGGCGTCGGCGTTCCCCGCGAGGCCGATCCCGCCGCCCAGGCAGAAGCCGTGCACGGCGGCGACGACGGGGACCTCGCAGTCGTAGACGGCCCCGAAGGCCTCGTGGCAGGCCCGGTTGGCGCCGATCAGGGCCTCGTGCCCGGGGTCGCGCTGCAGTTCCTTGAGGTCGACGCCCGCGTTGAAGCCCCGGCCTTCGGCGGCCAGGACGACACAGCGGACGTCCGGGTCCCGGCCCGCGCGGCGCACGGCGCCGGCGAGTTGGTACCAGCCGTGGACGGGCAGGGCGTTGACGGGCGGGAAGTCCGCCGTCACGACGGACACGCCCCGCTCCGGGGTCGCGGTGGAGACACCCATCACCGGATCAGCTACCTTTCCACCAAACGTTTGTTAGGTGACTGTTCGTCAGGAAGGTAGCAGCCGATGGAGCTGGACGGGAGGGTCGCCGTCGTCACCGGAGGAACCCGGGGTGTCGGCGCGGGCATCGCGCGGGCGTTCCTGGCGGCCGGGGCGGACGTCGTCGTCTGCGCCCGCAGACCACCGGACGCGCCCGTCGGGTCGGCCGGGCGCACGGCCCGGTTCCTGCCCGTCGACCTGCGGGACCCGGCGGCGGCCGAGGACCTCTTCGCCCGGGTCGCCCACCGCCACGGCCGGCTCGACGTCCTGGTCAACAACGCGGGAGGAACGCCGCACCGGCTGCTGCGCGACGGCGGCCCGGCGCGCCACGCGCGGGTCCTGGAACTGAACCTGACGGCGCCGCTGACCGCCTCGCTCGCCGCCCACGACCTGCTGCACGCGTCCCGCGGATGCGTCGTGATGGTCGGCAGTGTGAGCGGGACCCGGCCGTCACCCGGGACGGCCGCCTACGCGGCGGCCAAGGCGGGGCTGGAGAGCCTGGCCCGGACCATGGCGGTGGAGTGGGCGCCCGAGGTGCGGGTCAACACGATCGTGCCCGGCATGGTCCGCACGGAGCTGTCGCACCTCCACTACGGCGACGAACACGGCGTCGCGGCGGTGGGCCGCACCGTGCCGCTGGGCCGCATCGCGGAGCCGGACGAGATCGGCGACGCGGCGGTGTTCCTCGCGTCCGGGCGGGCCGCCTACATCAGCGGGGCGTCCCTGCTGGTGCACGGGGGCGGGGAGCGACCCGCGTACCTCGGCGCCGCGGCGGCGGACCGGGATGCGGCGGCGGCGGACCGGGGTGCGGCGGCGGACCGGGATGCGACCGCCGGCGCGGTCGAGGCTCCCCCCGGTGCGCCGGCCGGCACCCCCACGGGCACCACCGACCACGAGGAGGGCTGAGATGAACGCACACGGCGGGATCTGCCGGGGCCGGGTGGTGGCCGTGACGGGCGCGGGCCGGGGACTGGGGCGTGCCCATGCGCTGGCGTTCGCGGCGGAGGGCGCACGGGTCGTCGTCAACGATCTGGGCGTCGGGCCGGACGGTTCGCCCGGCGGGCCCGGCCCGGCCGACCGGGTCGTCGGGGAGATCCGCGCCCGGGGCGGCGAGGCGGTGGCCCACGCGGACGACGTGGCCTCGTCCGGGGGTGCCGCCTCGCTGGTGGCGACGGCACTCGGCTCCTTCGGGCGGCTCGACACGCTCGTCAACAACGCGGGGTTCCTGCGTGACCGGATGCTGGTCAACCTCGATGAGGACGACTGGGACGCCGTGGTGCGGGTCCATCTGAAGGGGCACTTCCTGCCGTTGAAGCACGCGGCGGCGCACTGGCGGGCCGAGGCGCGCGCGGGGCGCCGCCCGGCGGCCCGCGTCGTCACCACCTCCAGCGGCGCCGGCCTGCTGGGCTCGGTCGGGCAGGGCAACTACAGCGCGGCCAAGGCCGGTGTGGTCGGCCTGACCCTGGTCGCATCGGCGGAACTCTCCCGCTACGGCGTCCAGGTCAACGCGATCGCCCCGGCCGCCCGGACGCGCATGACGGAGCGGACCTTCGCCGCGGCGATGGCGGCGCCTCAGGACCCGGGAGCCTTCGACGCGATGGCGCCGGAGAACGTGTCACCCCTGGTGGTGTGGCTGGGCTCGGCGGCGTCCCAGGGCGTGACCGGCCGGGTGTTCGAGGTGGAGGCGGGCCGCATCACGGTGATGGAGGGCTGGCGCCGGGGCCCCACGGCCGACCGCGGCGCCCGCTTCACCGCCGCGGAGGCGGGGGAGACGGCCCGGCGGCTCCTGGCGGAGGCGGCGGGGCCGCTCCCGGTGTACGGGGCGGGGTGACCGGGGCCCCTGCGGTCCGCCGGCCTGCATGACCGCGACCTCGGTGGCGTCGCCCTGCACCACCGGCCAAGCCCTGCAGAAGACCCCTCAGGTGTCGCATTCGAGAACGGTCCGGCACAGCCCGCACCGCGCCCGTACCCGGCCCCGCACCGGCACCCGGATCCGCTGGTGGCAGGTGGGGCAGGGGAACGACACCCGCAGCCCGCCGCCCGGCGCGTGCTCGAAGGCGTACGAGGATTCGTGCCCCGGCCGTACCGGGTCCGGATGGTCCACCGCGTACCGCCGGTCCTTGGCGTAGCGCCGCCGCCCGTTCCACCCCGCCGCCGACAGCGGGGGCCGCCGGCGGTCCCGCAGCGCCCGGGCCCTGCCCTCGGTGTACGCGTCGTAGCCCTGCGGGCTGGTGAACCAGACCGACGGGTCCTCGCCGAAGACCAGTGCGCGTCCGGCCAGGACGTAGCCGAATTCCTCCGGGGTGAGATAGCCCAGTTTCTGGCTCGAAACCTCGTCCTCGCGGTAGGCGTCGAGCAGCAGCCAGCCCGCCCCGAGATACGTCGCCACCGTGTCGGTGAGGATCTCGTTGTCCCGCAGCCCGTGGAACTCCAACCCCAGACGGTGCAGCAGCACATGCGTGATCTCGTGCGCGAGGGCCGCTCCGATGTCGCGGCGATGGCGGCGGAACCGCTCGTTGAGTTCGATGAAGTACTCCGGTCCCGCGGTGAGCTCGACGCTCGCGGCGTGGCGCATCTCGCGGAAGCCCACGATCATCCGGGCGTCCGGCAGCCGCAGCTGACGCACCAGCGCACGGGCCACCCGCTGCGCCCCCAGATGGAGGTCCTCGCCCTCGGCGAAGGCGACGTCGGCGGGCGGGACGCTGCTCCCGTAGGCGCGCAGACCGTCGTACGGGAGTCGTCTGTGCAGCGCCGTGATCGCGGTCCGCACCGTGTCGAGATGCGGGAAGCCGTGCACGACCTCGCTTCCGTTCGCCATGCCGGAACCCCCTGTGGGTGCTTCTCCCGGCCGGTCCGCCGCGGGTCGGGGGACGGGCCGGACCCTGCCGACTCTACGGTGTGCGGAGGTGTCCCGACGGTCGTCCGCAGCGCTGCGGCGGGGCCGTATCCGGCTGACGTGTGCTCCTTGCGGGCGCGAGGGGCGCTGCCCACCGCAGAGTTGACAGGCCCATGCCGCTACCCATGGCGCGGGCCGTGCCGCGCACACGCGCTGCCACCGTTATGTGCGGGGCGCCGGCCTCCCGTACCACCCGGTGCGCCGATGTGAGCGCGCTCCGGCCTCCCGCGCGACCCGGTGTGCGCCCCATGGAGCGCATCCGCCCCGGCATCCGCCCCGGCATCCGCCCTGCATGCGCCCCCGCGGGACCGCGGCGCCCCGGGCGGCCGGAGCGGCCGCCCGGCGGATCCCGGGAGCCGCCGGCCGCCCCTGACCGCGCCTGATCGCGTCTGACCGCCCCCTCCGGTCGACGTAAGCTCCCACTCCATGACCACCAGCGAGACGAGCGGCACCGACGACTCCGTCCTGGCCGAACTCACCAGGCTCCGCGAGAGCATCGACAACATCGACGCGGCCGTCGTCCATATGCTCGCCGAGCGCTTCAAATGCACCCAGCAGGTCGGCCACCTCAAGGCCGAACACCACCTCCCGCCCGCCGACCCGGCCCGCGAAGCCCGCCAGATCGCCCGGCTCAGGCAGCTCGCCGAGAACGCCAGACTCGACCCCGGCTTCGCCGAGAAGCTGCTGAACTTCATCATCGCCGAGGTCATCCGCCACCACGAGCGGATCGCCGACGCACCCGGCACCACCGGCAGGGGCTGACCAATCCGGATACCCCCGTGTACGGGACCGGGGCCATCGGGCAGCATGGCCCCCATGCCCGTACTCACGCACGACGAAGCGCAGACCCGAGCCCAGCTGCTGGACGTCCGCCGATACTCGGTCGAACTCGACCTCACCACCGACGGGACCTTCCAGTCGAGCACCGTGATCGGGTTCACGGCCCGCGCCGCCGGCGACACCTTCGTGGAGCTCAAACCGGCCGTCCTGCGCTCCGCCACCCTCGACGGGCGGCGCCTCGACCCCGAGCGGCTCGACGGCAACCGGCTTCCACTCACCGGCCTTGCCGAGGGCGAGCACGAGCTGCGCATCGAGGCCGCCATGCACTACTCCCGCACCGGCGAGGGCATGCACCGCTTCACCGACCCGGCGGACGGCGAGACCTACGTCTACACCCAGCTCTTCCTGGACGACGTGCAGCGCGTGTTCGCCGCCTTCGACCAGCCCGACCTCAAGGCGGTCTTCGCACTGTCGGTGACCGCGCCCGAGGGCTGGACCGTCCTCGCCAACGGCGTCACCACCCACCACGGCGACGGCCGCTGGAGCGCCGCCCCCACCCCCCGCATCCCCACCTACCTCGTCGCCGTCGCCGCCGGATCCTGGCACTCCGTCCGCACCGAGCACCGCGGCCTGCCCTTCGGCATCCACTGCCGCCGGTCCCTCGCCCGCCACCTCGACGAGGACGCCGACGAAATCCTCGACATCACCCGGCAGTGCTTCGACCGCTACCACGAGAAGTTCGAAGAGCCCTACCCCTTCGACTCCTACGACCAGGCCTTCGTACCCGAGTTCAACGCCAGCGCCATGGAGAACCCCGGTCTCGTCACCTTCCGCGACGAGTTCGTCTACCGCTCCGCGGTCACCGACACCGAACGCCAGACCCGCGCCATAGTCATCGCCCACGAGATGGCCCACATGTGGTTCGGCGACCTCGTCACCCTCCGCTGGTGGGACGACATCTGGCTGAACGAGTCCTTCGCCGAGTACATGGGCTACCAGACCCTGACCGAGGCCACCCGCTTCACCGACACCTGGACCGACTTCGGTATCGGCCGCAAGTCCTGGGGCTACGACGCCGACCAGCGCCCCTCCACCCACCCCGTGGCCCCCGACCAGGACAAGGTCCCCGACACCGCCTCCGCACTGCTCAACTTCGACGGGATCTCCTACGCCAAGGGCGCCTCCGCGCTCCGCCAACTCGTCGCCTGGCTCGGCGAGAAGGACTTCCTCGCCGGCATCAACGTCCACTTCGCGCGCCACCGCTTCGGCAACGCCACCCTCGCCGACTTCATCGACTCCCTCGCCGAGGCCACCGACCGCGATGTGCACACCTGGGCCGCCGCCTGGCTCCGTACCACCGGCGTCGACACCCTCACCCCGCGGATCACCGCCCAGTCCGGCGCCTGGCGCCTCGACATCGACCGCGACGGCGGCCGCCCGCACCGCATAGCGGTCGGCAGCTACGACCGCGACCCCGTCGACGGCCGCGCGCTCGTCCTGCGCGAACGCTTCGAGGCCGATGTCCCCCAAGGCCCGGACGGCATCGTGCGCACCGGCCGCCGCCCCGACCTCGTCGTCCTCAACGACGGCGACCTCGGCTACGCCAAGATCAGGCTCGACGCGCGGTCCGCCGAACGGGCGTTGCGCAGCCTCTCCGGCATCCCCGACCCGCTCACCCGCGCCGTCGTCTGGAACAGCCTCCGCGACACGGTCCGCGACGGCGGTCTCGAACCCGCCGCCTATCTCGAGACCGCCCGCGCACACCTCCCGCACGAGCACGACCTCGCCATCGTCCAGGGCGTCCTGGCCTTCGCCCGCACCCAGATCGCCGACCGCTACCTCCCCCCCGGGGACCGCCCCGCCGCGCTCGCCCTGCTCACCGACCTCAGCCGCGACCTCATCCGCCGCACCGAGGACGGCAGCCACCCCGGCCTGCGCCTCACCGCCGTACGCCACCTCGTCGACGCCGCCGCCCACCCCAACGGGCTGCACGACTGGCTCGCCGACGGCAGCGTGCCCGGCGGGCCCGCCCTCGACGCCGAGCTGCGCTGGCGCGTCCTCGGCCGGCTCGCGGTCCTCGGCGCCACCGACGACGCCGGGATCGCGGCCGAACTCGACCGCGACCCCAGCGCCACCGGGCAGGAGGGCGCGGCCCGCTGCCGGGCCGCGCTGCCCACCCCGGAGGCCAAGGCCGCTGCGTGGTCCCGGCTCTTCGAGGCGGACGACCTGTCCAACTACCTCTTCGCCGCCACGGCGCAGGGCTTCTGGCAGCCCGAACAGGCCGAACTGGTCGGCGGGTACGTGCCGCTCTTCTACCCGGCGGCCGTCGCCCTCGCGAACCGGCGCGGTCCCGCGATCGCGGAGGCGGCCGGACGCCACGCCTTCCCGCTCCACGCCGTGGACGCGGAAACCCTCCGCCTCGGCGAGGAATGCCTGCGCGACACCGAGATGACCCCCCTCATGCGGCGCAAACTGGTCGATCAACTGGACGACCTGCGCAGGGCACTGCGGGTGCGCGGCGCGTAGGGCGGCGGCCCCGCCGCCGCCCCCCGCGCGGCGGTGCCGGGGACCCTGCGGCCCGTGCGGTGCCTGTCCGGCCGGGGGGCTCCGGTCCCGCTCCGGTGCCGCCCGGCCGGGGCCCGTGTCCGGTGCGGTCGGGGTGTCCGGTGCGGTCGGGGTCCATCCGGTGCGGGGCCGCCTGGCGTGTGCCCAGGTGGCCAGTGCTCATGCGGCCAGTGCCTGCGGGGCAGGGACCAGTCGGCCAGCACCCATGTCATCCGGGCCCATCTGACCCGGGCCCATGTCATCCGGGCCCATGTCATCCGGGCCCCTGCGGCGGCGTCCATCCGGTGTGAGCCCGTCCGGCGCCACGCCCCCTCGCGGCAGGGGGCGCGCACCGCTTTCGGGTCCGGATCGTTGAACTCTGCGGACAGTCCACCCCGACCCCGTACACCCTGGCGGGAGGAGCCTCAGCGCCCCCAGGGCCGACGCCGACGTCCCCGGAGGTCCCCTCATGACCACGCCGCCGCGTACGACGTCGAGCCCCACGACCGGAGGCGACCTCCCCCCGCTCGCCGGAGGAAGCGGAGGGCCCGACGCGCTGCGGCCCCTCCTCGACGTCGTCCTGGACGCACTCCGCACGGGGGCCCTCGCGCGCGGCGGGCCGCTGCCGCCCGGCGGCCCCCGACACCTCGACCGCTCCGTCGCGGAGACCGTCGCCCCCGTGATCCCCGACCGCGGCCGCGGCGCCCGGGAAGCGCTCCGCAGCCTCGTCGAGGCCTTCGCGTACGGCGCGGCGGACCCCGCCCACCCGCGCTGCGCCGGGCACCTCCACACTCCGCCCCTGGCGCTCGCCGTCGCCGCCGACCTCGCCGCGTCCGCGCTCAACCCGTCCCTGGACTCCTGGGACCAGGCACCCGCCGCCTCCGCGCTGGAGGCGGAGGTGAGCCGTGCCCTGGCCGCCGAGGTGTTTCCGCGAGCCGCCCGCCCCGACGCCCTGGTCACCACCGGAGGCACCGAGGCCAACCAACTCGCCGTCCTCCTCGCCCGCGAGCAGCACGGACCGGTCCGGATCGTGTGCGGCGCCAACATCCACCACTCCGTGCGCCGCTCCGCCTGGCTCCTCGGGCTCCCCGAGCCCGTCACCGTACCCGCCCCGGACGGCACCACCGACCTCGCCGCCCTCGACGGCGCCCTCACCGCCCTGCACGACGGCCCCGTGCTCGTCACGGCCACCGCTGGCACGACCGACGCCGGGCTCATCGACCCCCTCGACGGCATCGCGGACCTCTGCGAACGCCACGGCGCCGCACTGCACATCGACGCCGCCTACGGCGGGCCGCTGCTGTTCAGCCACTGCCACCGGAACCTGCTCCGCGGTCTGGACCGCGCCCACTCCGTCACCCTCGACCTGCACAAACTGGGCTGGCAACCGGTCGCCGCCGGCATCCTCGCCGTCCCCGGCAGCGCCCGGCTCGCACCGCTCGCCCACACCGCGGACTATCTGAACCCCGACGACGACACCGAGGCCGGGCTGCCCGACCTCCTCGGCCGCTCACCGAGGACGACCCGCCGACCCGACATCCTCAAGGTCGCCGTGACCCTCCGGGCCCTCGGCCGCGACGGCCTGGGGGACCTCGTCGACCGCACCCTGGCCGCCGCCCGGGACTGCGCCGACCTGATCGGGGGGCGCCCCGGCCTGGAACTCCACCGCAGACCCGTACTGTCCACGGTCCTCTTCCGGCCCCGCGGCGCGAGCGACACCGCCGTCGCAGGCCTGCGCCGCCGGCTCCTGTACGACGGCCGCGCCGTCCTCGGCCGCGCCCACGCGGACGGCAGGCTCTGGCTCAAGGCCACCCTGCTCAACCCCCACACCACCGCGGACGACCTCGACACCCTCATCGCACTCGTGGAAGGCAGCAGCACCCGATGACCGGTACCCCCGCCCCCCGGACCGACCAGCCCCACGACCTCGTCGGCATCGGCATCGGGCCCTTCAACCTCTCCCTCGCCGCCCTCGCCCACGGACTGCGGACCGGGAGCACCGCCGACGCTCTCGCCACCGCCTTCTACGAGCAGCGCCCCGCGTTCCACTGGCACGCCGGACTGCTCATCGACGGCACCACCCTCCAGGTCCCCTTCCTCGCCGACCTCGTCACCCTCGCCGACCCCACCAGCCCCTGGTCCTTCCTCGGCTATCTCAAGGACCACGACCGGCTCTTCCCCTTCTACTTCGCCGAGCGGTTCCACATCGAACGAGCCGAGTACGACGCCTACTGCCGCTGGGTCAGCGAACGCCTGCCAGGACTCCACTTCGGGCACCAGGTCGACGCCGTCCGCTGGAACCCGGAACACTCCCTGTTCGAGGTCGACTTCACCCGGCTCGACCCGGAGGGAGGAGCCCGCTCACCGGGCCTCGCCCGCACCCGGCACATCGCCGTCGGCATCGGCACCGAGCCCCATGTGCCCGAACCGCTGCAGCCCCTGGTCGACGCCCCCGGAGTGCTCGTGATCCACTCCGCCGACTACCTGCAGCACCGCGAACAGCTCCTCGCCGCCGGGCACATCACCGTCATCGGCTCCGGCCAGTCGGGCGCCGAGGTCTTCCTCGACGTACTGCGCTCCCGGCCTGCCGGAGCCGAACAGGTCCACTGGCTGGCCCGCACCGAGGCGTTCGCACCCATGGAGTACTCCAAGCTCGGGCTGGAGCATTTCACCCCCGACTACGTCCACTACTTCCACGCCCTGCCGGAACCGGCGCGGGACGACCTCCTCGCGCGGCAGTGGCAACTCCACAAGGGCATCGGCGCCGGCACCATCGCCGCCATCCACGACGAGCTGTACCGGCGCAGCCTGCACGGCGGCTGGCCCGACGCCGTCCTCGCCCCCGGCGTGCGGGTCCGCACCGCCGGCCGGGTCGCCACCACCAGGGTCGAACTGCACCTGGAGCACTTCCGGCAGGGCGTCCGCTCGCAGCTCATCACCGACGCCGTCGTCCTCGCCACCGGCTACCGCGAACGCCCCCTCGACCGGGTCCTCGTCGGCCTCGACCCGTACCTGCGACGCGACGCCGCCGGAAGGCCCCGCATCGACGCGCACTTCCGGCTCGTGATGGACCCCGCGGTCACCGGATCCGTGTATGTGCAGAACGCGGACCGGCACACCCACGGGGTGGGCGCACCCGACCTCGGACTGGCCGCCTGGCGCAGCGCGACCATCCTCAACTCCCTGACCGGCAAGGAGCCCTACCCGCTGCCCCGCCGCTCCGCCTTCACCAGCTTCGGACTCCAACGGTGCGCGGCGCCCGGCATCCCCGGCCAGGTGCCCCGACTGACCCCGCTCGAGGAACGCTGCTGAGGCGCGTCCCGCAGATCCCTCCCGGCCCGGCCGTGACGCCGCCGGTCCGCCCGGACAGGCCCCACACGGCACCGGACCCGGTTTCGGGGCACGCCCTAGAAGACCGGAGTACCGTCCCGGGTCAGCCTCCAGCTCACCGACGCGAACGACGCCGGGTCCACGGTGCCCTTCGCCCGCACCCACTGGATGATCGTGTTGCGGATCTCGTCCGAGTTCGACCACAGCTGCTCGGCGTGGGCGACATGCGGGAAGGCACCGCCGCCGGCGGCCCGGTAGTTGTTCACCGCGAGCACGAACCGCGCCTCCGAGTCGATCGGCTCGCCCTGGAAGGACAGGTGCGTGATCCGCGACCCGGCCGGCCTCGCGATGTCGATCTCGTACGTCAGGCCCGACACCGCGTCGTAGTTGTAGTCCGGTATGCCGTCGGCGTTCGTCAGCTTCGCCGTGTCCACCGGCGACCCGGCCGGTGTCTGCACGTAGTACCGCGCCGAGTACTCCAGATAGTCCTTCAGCTGGGCGCCGGTCATCAGCCGCGCCTCCAGCGTGTTCTCGAACGGATAGAGCCCGGCCGCGTCCCGGATCGTCACCTCTCCCGCCGGGATCGCCGCCGAGCGTGAGAAGCACGAAGCCTGCGACAGCACCGGCAGCGCCGCCCACTGCCCGCCCGCCAGCGCCTCCCGTACCGTCTCCGTCTGCACCTGGTTGATCAGGTCGATGATCGGCTCGTCCTGCCACGGCGCCTGGACCGTCGTCATCGCGGCCGTGGACGTGCCGATCACCTGGTTGACGTAGGCGACGACCTTCTCGTGCTCGTCCCCCAGCAGCCCGGTGATCCTCGGGTCCTCCCCGACCGTGTGGGAGTTGAGGACCTTCGCCCCCACCTCAGCCACCGTCCACCGGCCCCGCTCCCACACCAGGTCGAAGTCGAACAGGGTGAGTCGCTGGCCCCACTTCAGCGGCTCGGACAGCACCACCGGCGCGCCGGTCTGCCGGTTGGCGACCCGGTACTCGGCGATCTCCGTGTGCGCGTGCCCCACCAGGATCGCATCGATCCCCGGGACCTGCTCGGCCACCAGGGCTGCGGCGTTCTCGATGTACGGGAGCTGGTCACCGTACGAGGAGGTGCCGCTCGAACCCGAGTGCGCCGAGACGATCACCACGTCCGCGCCCATCGAACGGAGCCTGGGCACCCACTTCGCCGCCTGCTCCTCCAGTCCGGGGAAGACCATCTGCCCCGTGACGTGGGCCTTGTCCCAGATCGCGATGCCCGGGTTCGTCAGCCCCAGCACCGCCACCCGGACATCGCGGCCGTGCGGGGTGCGCAGCCGGTGCATGCTGTACGGCGGGAACGCCGGCTGCAGTGTCCTCGCGTCCAGGGCGTTGGCGCCCAGCAGCGGGAAGTCGCACTGCTCCTGGAACCTGCGCAGCACCGGGATGCCGTAGTTGAACTCGTGGTTGCCGAGTGCGGCCGCGTCGTAGCCGATGGCGTTCATCGCCTGCGCCATGGGGTGCACGGGCCCGCGGTGTGCGGTGATGGGGTCGATCTTGGCGTAGTAGTAGGACAGTTGTGTGCCCTGGATGGTGTCACCGGCGTCGATCAGCAGGGTGTTGCGGCGCCCCTTCTCCTCGCGCACCTGGTTCACCAGGGTGGAGATCTTGGCCAGGCCGACGTCGTTGTGGGCCTTGTCGTCGAACTCCCGATCGGTGAAGTAGTCCCAGTTGAAGACGTTCCCGTGCAGATCGGTGGTCCCCATCACGGTGAACGAGTACCGCTTGCGCCGATCCGGGCGGTCACGGGCCACGGCGGGGGCGGCAAGGCCGCCCGCCATCGCTGCCCCGGCCCCCGTCGCGGCCGAGCGGCCCAGGAACGTCCTGCGGTTGAGCGGCATGCGAACTCCCTCGTCCTGATGGTGCTACGCGCGTGGAACGACGCGCGTAGAGTCTGCCGTACGCAGCCCGGGGGCGAAAGTGCCGGAGGCCGGCCGACGTGCGGCGCGACGGGAAACGGCGCGCGCGGCCTGCCGGGACGGGTCCGCGTGCTCAGAAGAGCAGCCACCCGCACGATTCAATACCTGTCAATAGGGTTTCACTGAATGGTCGTTGGGCGGTCATGTCCAACCGATTCTCTACCGGTGGGTAAGACATAGGCTCGAGTCATGCGCCGAGCAAAGATCGTCTGCACACTGGGGCCCGCCACCGACTCATACGAGCAGATCAAGGCACTCGTGGACGCCGGAATGGACGTCGCCCGCCTGAACCTCAGCCACGGCACCCACGCCGATCACGAGCAGCGCTATCGGCATGTCCGCAAGGCCGCGGACGAAACCGGCCGCAGCGTCGGCGTCCTGGCAGATCTTCAGGGCCCGAAGATCCGTCTCGGACGATTCGCCGAAGGCCCTGTACTCCTTGAACACGGCGACCGATTCACCCTCACCACCGAACCCGTGGAAGGCGACCGCGAGATCTGCGGCACCAGCCATGCCGGCCTCGCCGAGGACGTCGCCGCGGGAGAGCGCATCCTCGTCGACGACGGACGCGTCTCGCTGGAGGTCACCGCGGTCGACGGCGCTCGCGTCCGCACCACCGTCGTCGAGGGCGGGGTGATCTCCGACCACAAGGGCCTCAACCTCCCCGGAGCCGCCGTCTCCGTCCCCGCGCTCTCCGGCAAGGACATCGACGACCTCCGCTGGGCGGTCAGAACCGGTGCCGACGTCATCGCGCTCTCCTTCGTCCGCAGCGGACGCGACATCGAGGACGTCCACCGCGTCATGGACGAGGAGGGGCGCCGCCTCCCCGTCATCGCGAAGATCGAGAAGCCTCAGGCCGTCGAAGGCATCGACGGCATCGTCGCCGCCTTCGACGGGATCATGGTCGCCCGCGGCGACCTCGGCGTCGAGATGCCCCTGGAGCGGGTCCCCCTGGTCCAGAAACACGCCATCACCCTGGCCCGGCGCAATGCCAAGCCCGTCATCGTCGCCACCCAGATGCTCGAGTCGATGATCGACAACTCCCGTCCCACCCGCGCCGAGGCCTCCGATGTCGCCAACGCCGTCATCGACGGCACCGACGCCGTGATGCTCTCCGGCGAGACCAGCATCGGGGCATACCCCGTCGAGACCGTCCGCACGATGGGCCGCATCGTCGAAGCCGCCGAGCAGGAGATCCTCGCCAAGGGCCTCCCCCCGCTGACGGAGCGCGGCAAACCCCGCACCCAGGGCGGTTCCGTCGCCCGCGCCGCCGCCGAGATCGGCGACTTCCTCGGTGCCCGGTTCCTCGTCGCCCTGACCCAGTCGGGCGACACCGTACGACGCCTCTCCCGCTACCGCTCACCCATCCCCCTGCTGGCCTTCACCCCCGACCCCGCCACCCGCTCCCAGCTCAGCCTCACCTGGGGTGTCGAGGCCTTCCTCGGCCCCCGCGTCGAATCGACCGACGCGATGGTCGCCCATGTCGACGGGGAACTCCTCCGCATCGGCCGCTGCCGGCCCGGCGACACCGTCGTCATCACCGCAGGGTCCCCGCCCGGAGTCGCCGGCTCCACCAACCTCGTACGCGTCCACCACATCGGCGAGGACGACATCCCGCGCACCTGACGGCGGCCGCTCCGCCGCGACCCGGTGTGCGACGCGGCGCCCCGCCGGACGCGGAACGCGCTCCGGTCGGCGGCGGCAGGGAGCGGCTTCACGTCGTCCTGCGGCGCCACAGCGTCTTCGCCGAACAGGTTTCCCGGTGCCCGTCGCCGCCGTTCGCGTGCTTCGGGGCCGATCGCGTTTCGGGACCGCTCAGTACTTGGGGCCGATATGCGCATCCATGAGCGCGACGGACTCCCGCCGGGCGACGGAGACCGTTACGGCAGCCCTGCTCTGACGGAGTGTCCGCCACGCCACGCCGAGCCCGTCGAGAGTGTCGGTGTAGAGCTGCACGATGTCGGTGGACGTGTTGGTGAAGAAGTAGCGCGGGTACTCGTAGCGCTTGCGTTCTCCCCCGACGACGCGGGTGGTCCAGTTGGTGACACGGCAGCCGTCGGAGTGGACTAGCCCTCGCACGAGTTCCCATGGACGAGTATCGACGATGCGCTGCTGCCAGTCCTCGAGGGCGATCGTGCGTCGGTGCTTCCTGCCGGGACCGTGCTGCGGAAAGAGGCACGTCCAATGCCGTCCGTAGCTCGTGACCATGACGCACCCCTGCTTCTGCAAGATGTACACCTTGTCCTCCGGCCGCACCGATGTGATCGCCGTGCGGCAGGCGTCGATCAGTCCTGGCCAGGCGTCGGCGCAGGCGATCCGCAGATGGTGGCCGCCGCGCGGGTGGGCACTGATGCATCCGTCGCCGAGGTACAGCCCGAGTAGGTAGGCGTAGGCGGCGGTATCCACGGGTTCCGTGGGCTGGGTCCGGCATCGCGGGCAGGGAGCCGCCCGGGGGAGTGGCTCGATCCGCACCTGCCAGGCGCGGATGGCGGCACGGGATATCCCCGTCTCCTTGCTGACGGAGTTCAGGCTGCGCCCCGTGGCAATCAGCGCCAGCGCCTGCTTGCGCACACCGATGTCGTACATGTGCACGAGATTGGCTCAGCGGGGCGGGCCGCGAGGGGCCTCGGCGTGCGCTTCACGAGGTTGGGTGATTTCTTCCAGATCGTATAGTGACCTTGGAAATGAAGGAAAAGTGCCCCGGGTCGGATTCGAACCGACACTGTATGGGTTTTGAATCCATTGCCTCATGCCAGTTGGGCTACCGGGGCTAGCAGAATCGAAGGTCTCCCCTGACCCTCTGCGCGTCCACCATACCGCAGCTAGGTAGGCTCATGGGCAGCAGCACCGGCCCCGCACCGAGGAGCTTCCGTGACCGCCCCCGAGTCGCCCCAGCCCGTCGCCGACGACGGCAACGCGTCGCACGTCCCGCCCATGACGACCCGTGTCGTCATCGCAGAGGACGAGGCCCTGATCCGCCTCGACCTGAAAGAGATGCTCGAGGAAGAGGGGTACACGGTCGTCGGCGAGGCCGGGGACGGGCAGCGGGCCGTCGAGCTGGCCCGCGAGCAGCGGCCGGATCTGGTGATCCTCGATGTGAAGATGCCGGTGCTCGACGGGATTTCCGCGGCCGAGAAGATCGCGGAGGAGTCCATCGCGCCGGTCCTGATGCTGACCGCGTTCTCCCAGCGCGATCTCGTCGAGCGCGCGCGGGACGCCGGGGCGATGGCGTACCTGGTGAAGCCGTTCAGCAAGAGCGACGTGGTGCCGGCCATCGAGATGGCGGTGTCGCGGTTCGCCGAGCTGCGTGCGCTGGAGAAGGAGGTCGCGGATCTCGCCCAGCGGCTGGAGACGCGGAAGCTGGTGGACCGGGCGAAGAGCGTGCTGCAGACGCAGTACGGGCTGACCGAGCCGGCCGCGTTCCGGTGGATCCAGAAGACGTCGATGGACCGCCGGCTGTCGATGCAGCAGGTCGCGGAGGCGGTCATCGAGGACGCCGAGGAGAAGAAGGCGGCCAGGGGCCAGGACGGGCAGTAGTCGTCGGGGCTGTCGGGGCGCGCATCCGCGGCCTCCGGTCACTCGCGGCCGGGGTGGTGGACCGAGGAGGCCCGCACCCCGCGGTTCGCCGGGTGCGGGCCTCCGGTGTTCCCGGTGCGGGTCAGTCCTCGCCGAGGTAGGCCTTGCGGACGGACTCGTCGTGCAGCAGGTCCTGTCCGCTGCCGGAGAGGACGACCTTGCCGATCTCCATGACATGGCCGTGGTCGGCCAGGGAGAGCGCGGCCTGGGCGTTCTGCTCGACGAGCAGGATGGTGGTGCCCTGGGCCTTGAGTTCCGCGATGGTGGCCATGATCTTCTGCATCATGATCGGTGAGAGGCCCATGGAGGGCTCGTCGAGCATGAGCAGCTTCGGCTGGGACATCAGGGCCCGGCCCATGGCGAGCATCTGCTGCTCGCCGCCGGAGAGCGTACCGGCCGCCTGCCTTCTGCGCTCCCCCAGGATGGGGAAGAGGTCGTAGGCCCGCTGGACGTCCTTGGCGATGCCCTCCCTGTCGTTGCGCAGGAAGGCACCGAGGAGGAGGTTGTCCTCGATCGTCATGCGCGGGAAGATGTGCCGGCCCTCGGGGGAGTGGGCGAGCCCGAGCGAGACGATCTGGTGCGCGGGGACCTTGCGCAGTGACCTGCCGTTGAACTTGATCTGTCCGCCGACGGGCTTGAGGAGCCCGGAGATCGTGCGCAGGGTCGTGGTCTTGCCGGCTCCGTTGGTGCCGATGAGGGTGACGACCTCGCCCGCTTCGACCTTGAACGAGATGCCCTTGACGGCCTCGATCTTGCCGTAGGCGATGCGCAGGTCCTCGACTTCGAGAAGTGCGGTCATCAGTCGTTCTCCTTGCGGGTGCCGGAGCCTTGGGCGGTGCCGGTGCCGGTGCCGCCGGTCGCTTCCGGCGCGCCGGCCCGCGGCGCGGCCGCGGTGTCGTCGGGCCGGGCGGCCCCGCCGTCGCTGCCGCCGTCCCCCCTGCCGTCATCGGGCCTGTCACCCTCGGGGCCGTCGGGGGCTTCGCCCCGGTCGGCGGTTTCGGGCCGGTCGGCGGTTTCGGGCCGGGCGGCGGGTGCGCCGGTGGCCCTGTGTGGACTGCTGCTCGAAGCTCCTTCCGGATCTCCTTCCGGGGTGCCGTCGGCCGGGCCGTTCGGGGCGCCGTCCGCGGACAGGTGGGTCCGTTCGGCCGCCTGCTCCTGCTCCTGCTCCGACTCCTGCTCCGACTCCGAACCCGATTCCGGCTCCGGCCCGGCCCGGTCGGGTTCCGTTCCGGTCCGTTCGGCCGCCGCTTCCGCCGTGGTGGCTCCGGCGGCGGACTCGGCCCGGGCGACCTCCTCGGCCTCCTCGGCGCCCGGCGCGCCCTCGAAGGGCTCGCCCAGGTAGGCGGCGATGACACGTTCGTCGTTCTGCACGCTCTGGCTGTCGCCCTCGACGAGCTTTTCGCCCTGGACGAGTACGGCGACCCGGTCGCAGAGGTTCATGATGAAGCGCATGTCGTGCTCGATGACGAGGACGGCGATGCCCATGTCGCGGATGGCGAAGACCAGTTGCTCGGTGGCCCGGGTCTCCTGGGGGTTCATGCCGGCGGTGGGCTCGTCGAGGAGGAGCAGTCCTGGCTCGCTCGCGAGTGCCCGGGCGATCTCCAGCTTGCGCTGCTCACCGTAGGGCAGGTTGTGGGCGAGGTGCTCGGCCTTGCCGGCGAGGCCGACGAACTCGAGGAGTTCCATGGCCCTCTTCCGGGAGGCGGCTTCGGCCTTGTGGAATCGGGGGCCGCGCAGCAGGGCCGACCAGAGCCCTTCCCTGGTCCGGGTGTGCCGGCCGACCAGGACGTTCTCCAGCACCGTCATGTTGTTGAAGAGACGGATGTTCTGGAAGGTGCGGGCGATGCCGGCCGCGGTGACCTTGAAGGACTTCGGCGGCAGGACGGTGCCCTTGTACCGGACCTCGCCCTCGGTGGGGATGTAGAGCCCGGTGAGGCAGTTGAAGAACGTGGTCTTCCCGGCGCCGTTGGGGCCGATGAGACCGACGATCTCGCCGCTTCTGACGGTGAGGTCGACGGAGCGCACGGCCGTGAGGCCGCCGAAGCGCATCGTGACGCCCCGGGCGTCGAGGACCGTCTCCCCCTCGGGCGCGGGCGCGGGTGCCTTGGTGGTCGTGTCGGTGGTCATGTTCAGGCACCTGCCTTGGTGAGGGTGGCGGGCGCTTCCTCGTTCTCGTGGAACTCGAGCTGACGGCGGCGGTTGGGGATGAGGCCCTCGGGGCGGAAGCGCATCAGCAGCACGAGCGCGACTCCGAAGGCGAGCAGCTGGTAGTCGCCGAGGAACTGGAGCTTGTTGGGGATGAGGTAGAGCAGGGCGGCGCCCACGAGCGGGCCGGCCATGGTGCCCATGCCACCGAGGACGACGGCGGCCAGCAGGAACGCCGAGTTCGGTGGGACGGGCCAGGCGAAGAGGTACTGCTCCGGGGTCACGGTGTAGGTGACGTGGGCCTGGACGGTGCCGGCGAGGCCGGCGAGCGAGGCGCCGAGGGCGAAGGCGATCAGTTTGACGCGGAAGCCGTTGATGCCCATGGCGAGTGCCGCGGTCTCGTCCTCGCGGATGGCGACCCAGGCCCGGCCGATGCGGGAGTCGCCGCTGCGCCGGAAGACGAGGACGACCACGGCCATGATCAGGAGCATCAGGAAGAAGTAGTTGGCGAAGCGCCCGATGGTGAATCCGGCGATGGTGTGCTCGGCGCCGAAGTCGAACCCGAGGATGTCGAGGTTCGGGATGGACGCGATGCCGTTGGAGCCGTTGGTGATGTCGGGCCCGGAGGTGCCGTCGGTGTTCATCACGGTGATGCGGAAGATCTCGCCGAAGCCGAGGGTGACGATGGCGAGGTAGTCGCCGCGGAGCCGCAGTGTCGGGGCGCCGATGAGGACGCCGAAGACGAGGGAGGCGCCGGCCCCGACGAGGATGGCGGCCCAGAACGGGAAGTGGACGCCGAACGGTGATGTCGGGGCGCCGGACACGAGGGCGGCGGCGTAGGCGCCGACGCCGAGGAATGCGACGTAGCCGAGGTCGAGGAGCCCGGCGAGGCCGACCACGATGTTCAGCCCCAGGGCGACGGTGGCGAAGATCAGGATGTAGACGCCGATGGTCGCGAACTGGTCGTCGCTCTGGGTGAAGGGGAAGAGGGCGGCGGCGATGAACGCCCCGGCGATGGTGAGGTTCTGGTGCTTGCCGGTGAGCTGGGTGGCGCGCGCGATCAGCCCCGCCTTGCTGAGGGCGGCGAACCCGAAGCCGGAGGTGATGAGGAACCCGATGAAGAGTTCGTCGTACTCGGTGCCGATGCCGTAGGTGAAGACGCCGAGGGCGAGCGCGAGGACGCCGGTGATGATCAGGATCTCGAGGTACGACGGCAGGTTGCGCAGCGGGCTCGGCGTCCCGGTGGAGAGGGTCGCCCTGAACACGCTCCATCCGTTGGCCAGCTGGTGGGTGAACCGGTCCCAGCCGGTGTCCTCGGGGTCGGCGGGGTGCAGTTCGGGCCGGTCGAAGGGCAGGGCGAACGCGCCCACCAGCGCGGTGAGGGTGGCCGCGCCGGCGACGGCGCCGCCGGGTTCGAGGTTGATCGGGCCGCCGAGCTGGATGCTGATGGCGGCGATGGTGTACCAGGCGGTGCCGAAGGCGGCGAGGGCGGAGAGCCTGAGGGCGGCGTCGGTACCGGCCGGTGCGAGCCAGCGGGTGCCCTTGACCCCGTACGAGGCCAGGGCGAACAGCGTGGTGAGGGCACCGGCCACGAGGACCTGCCACTGGAGCCCGCCGGGGTAGCCGGGGATCGTGAGGTTTCCGGGGAAGGCGGCCGTCCAGGTCCAGGCGAGGAAGGAGCTGAGCACCGTCAGTCCGCCGCCGGCGGTGGCGAGTGCGCGTGCGGTGCGTTCGGGCAGCGGGATGAGGGCGGTGCGCCCGGCCGGCCGGCGGGTGTCGGCGGGGGCCGTGGTGCTGGTCTGTGTGGTCATGGTGCTCACGCCCTGTCCGCGACGCGCTCGCCCAGAAGGCCCTGGGGCCGGAAGAGGAGCACGAGGATGAGGAGTACGAAGGCCCAGACGTCGGCCCAGGACTGGCCGCCGAGCTGCTGCATGCCGGGGATGTGGTTGATGTAGGCGGTGGCCATGGTCTCGGCGGTGCCGAGCACCAGGCCGCCGATCATGGCGCCGTAGATGTTGCCGATGCCGCCGAGGACGGCGGCGGTGAAGGCCTTGAGTCCGAGGAGGAAGCCCATCTTGTAGTCGACGATGCCGTACTTGAGGCCGTAGGCGACCGCTCCGACCGCGGCGAACACGGCGCCGAGGGCGAACGCGATCACGATGATGCGGTCCGTGTTGACGCCCATGAGCTTGGCGGTGTCGGGGTCCTGGGCGGTGGCCTGCATACCGCGCCCGGTGCGGGTGCGGTTCACGAAGTAGGCCAGGACGGCCATGCAGACGGGGGCGGCGATCAGCAGGAAGACGTCGCCGGTCTGGATGGTGACGTTGCCGATGTGGAAGGGGCCGCCGGACAGCTGCGGGAAGGTACGCGCGGACTTGGCTTCCGGGTACCAGGCCCAGACCGCCTGCTGAAGGGCCAGGGAGAGCCCGATCGCGGTGATCAGGGGGGCCAGCCGGGGGCCGCCGCGCAGGGGCCGGTAGGCGAAGCGCTCCGCGCCGATGGCGACGGTGGTGGCGACCAGGACGGCGCCGATGATCATGAGTGGCAGGGCCACCCACATGGTGGTGCCACCGGGCAGGATCAGCCAGACGCTGAGGGCGCCGAAGCCCCCGGTCATGAAGATCTCGCCGTGGGCGAAGTTGATGAGCTGGACGATGCCGTAGACCATCGTGTAGCCAATGGCGACCAGCCCGTACATGGATCCCAGGAGCAGGCCGTTGACCAGCTGCTGCGGCAGTTCGTTCACCGCATTGTCCTCCGAGACTGTGGACGGTTGTGAGGCCGCGCGGGGCGCTGGGTGCAGCGCCCCGCGCGGCCAGGGGTGTGCGGAGTGGGACTTGCGGGGTCAGCCGGTGAACGTGCCGGACTCGACGGGCTTGTGCTCGCCGCCCTCGACCGTGTAGACGGTCAGCTGCTTGTTGGTCGTGTCGCCGAACTCGTCGAACGAGACCTTGCCGGTCACACCGTCGAAGGAGACGCTCTGCATGGCCTCGACGACCTTGGCGCGGGCGTCCTCGGGGAGTGTGCCGTCGTTGTCCTCGACGACCTTCTTGACCGCCTCGATGATCGCCCAGGTGGAGTCGTAGGCGTAGCCGCCGTAGGCCTCGTACGCCTCCTTGTAGTTGGCGTTCTTGTAGTTGGCCAGAAACTCCTTGGCGGAGTCGAGCTCCTCGATGGGCGCGCCGACGGAGGTGGCGATGTCGCCTGCGGAGCCGGCGCCGGCGAGCTTGATGTACTCGGCGCTGTAGAGGGCGTCGCCGCCCGCGACGACGACCTTGGCGCCCGCGTCCTTGATCTGCTTGCTGAGCGGGCCGCCGGCCGGGTACTCGCCGCCGTAGTAGACGACGTCGGCGCCGGAGTTCTTGACCTTGGTGGCGACGGCGCTGAAGTCCTTCGCTTCGGGGTTGACGTGGTCGGTTCCGACGACCTTGCCGCCGAGCTTCTCGAACTCGGCCTTGAAGGTCGCGGCGAGGCCCGCGCCGTAGGTCTTCTTGTCGTCGATGATGAAGGCCTTGGTCTTCTCGGCCTTGTTGACGATGTACTGCGCTGCGAACGGGCCCTGGATGGCGTCCGTGGTGGCGGTGCGGAAGTACGCCTGGTAGGGGCGGTTCTTGTCCCCGGTGTTCCAGTCCGGACCCTGGGTGAGGGCCGGGTTGGTGTTGGCAGGGGAGACCTGGACCAGCTTGGCGTCGTCGAAGACCTTCTGCATCGACTCCGCGACGGAGGAGTTGAGCGGGCCGACCACGCCGAGGACGTCCTTGTCGGCGACGAGCTTGGTGGCGTTCTGCTGGCCCGAAGAGGGCTGCGCCTGGTCGTCGAGGGCCTCGATCTTGAAGGTGACGCCCTTGACGTGCTCCTTCTCGTTGGCCTGCTTGGCGGCGAGGTCCACGGAGTTCTTGATGCCGAGACCCAGCGCGGAGAGGTCGCCGGTCAGCGGCGCGTCGACACCGATGACCACGGTGGTGTCGCCACCGGCCGCCGAGTCTCCGCCCTTGTCGTCGCGCGAGCCACAGGCGCTGAGGGTGAGTGCCCCCGCGGCAAGGGCAGCGGTCATGGCTATGAGCGAGCGTTGACGCACGAATCTGGTCCTTTCAGCTGGCACGGCTGCTCCTCCGTGGAGCGCCGAGTCGAGCGCTGGAGCCTTACTGGCAAGGAATCCGGTGGCGCGGTGACTGGCGGTGACTCTAAGGGCCTAAATGGAAACAAAGCACTGGTCTGACTGAGGCTGTGACGCTCTTGTTATCCCGAGCTGATTTGCGGCGCGGAGTGCATGACTGTAAGGCCTTTTGGTCATGACAGTGGTGGTGGTTGCTCCCCGTAGTCGTTCCCGGCCGGGCCGGGTCCGCCGTGTGGTGCCCTGCGGGTGCGCCTCCTGTCTGGTTTTGGATGCTCATTACGGAGTGCTACTCCCGGGAATGGGAATCCGGCATTTCGTGAACCTTTTCCACGGTCGTGCAGGGCGGCGGAGAGTACGTGTGAACAACCCGCCTTTTCCGGCCGTAATCGGGATGGTCCGGCAATGCCCGCCGCTTCCGGTGCCCTGCGGCCGGCGCGGGTCGGGTTCGCACGGCCCGCGTCCGCGGTGACCCGTCCGGATTCCCTCCGCTTCGCACCGCCGCGCGCCCCCGTCCGGACGCCCGCGCCCACCGCCGCGCCCACCGGCCCGCGGCACCGCCCGCCCTGCGGGCGGCGGGTGACGGCGCGTCCGTCCCGGCCCGCCGGCCCGCCGTCACCCGAACGGCGTTACGGGTGGCGTGAAACGGCCGGCCGGGAGGCAACGGAGCCGGGTGGCAGCGGCGTTGAGTCTGGTGCCGCGGGGGCGCACAGGGTGGAATGTGTCCGCGCCACCGCGGAACCGTCCCCAGATCGTCACCGACCCCGGCCCTGGAGGGCACGTATGACGAGATCCCCCCGAACAGGCGGCGCCCGCACGGCGCGTGCCCGCAGCGGACAGGCCCGCACCAGGCGTGCGGGCACGGCGTACGGATGGGGCGCCGCCCTGCTGGCCGTGTCGCTGCTGTCGGCGCTGCCCGCACCTCAGGCGCGGGCGGACGCCCCCGCGCTGAGTATCGTCGGCAACCGGACCCAGCCCGTCTTCTCCCGCGCGGACGCGGTGCACCAGCAGGTGGACGTCGAGACCGAGGTGGACAGCGACGGCGACGGCCGGCGCGACACGGTGCGGATGCGGATTCTGCGCCCCCGGGAGACCGACGCGGGGCTGCGGGTCGCCACCATCGTCGAGGCCAGCCCCTACTGGGCCGGCGGCAACGACGTCCGGTACCACGACGTGGACGTGGAGGTGGACGGGCTGCCGCCGGGTGGCCGGCCGCCGCGCGGCGCGCGGGTCCCCGGGCTGGTGACCCCGTACGAGAGCCAGCCGGCCGCGCACGGGAGGCAGCCGGCCGCGGGGCTCACCGCGGCTTCGCTGCCCTGGCCCGGCTACACGGACAACTACTTCCTCCCGCGCGGCTACGCGGTCGCCCAGGTCGACAGTCTCGGCACCGGCGGCTCGACGGGCTGCCCGACCTCCGGCGGCCGCAACGAGACCCTCGGCGCGAAGGCCGCGGTGGACTGGCTGAACGGCCGCGCCCGCGGCTGGGACCCGCAGGGCAGGCCGGTGGGCGCGGCCTGGTCGACGGGTGACACGGCGATGATGGGCATCTCGTACAACGGCACCCTGCCGACGGCCGTGGCCACGACGGGCGTCGAGGGGCTCAAGGCGATCGTGCCGATCTCCGGGATCTCGTCCTGGTACGACTACTACCGCGCGGGCGGCGGTGTCGTGGCGCCCGGCGGCTACCAGGGCGAGGACGCCGACGTCCTGGCCGAGTACGTGCACACCCGGGCCGACCGGGAGGTCTGCCGGCCCGTCATCGACCGGCTCACCCGCGAACAGGACCGGGTGACGGGGGACTTCACCCGATTCTGGCAGGAGCGGGACTACCTGCGCGACGCCGGCCGGATCACGGCGGGGGTGTTCCTGGTCCACGGCGGCAACGACGGGAATGTGCGGACGGGGCACTTCGGGCAGCTGTGGGAGGCGCTGAAGAGGCACGGCGTCCCGCGGAAGCTGTGGCTCCATCAGGCGGGCCACGTCAACCCGATGCCGCTGCGCATGGAGGAGTGGCTCGACCGGCTGCACCTCTGGTTCGACCACTGGCTGTACGGGTTGGACAACGGCGTGCTCGCCGAACCGCCCGTCGAGGTCGAGCAGTCGGACTTCAGCTGGCGGCGGCAGTCCGACTGGCCCGCCCGCGGCACGCGCGACGTCCGGCTGTGGCTGAACGAGGGCGGGCTCGCCGCGCTGCCCGGGAAGCCCGTGCGGCAGACGGCGACCGACCGGGGCCGCACCGTGCCCGCCGAGGAACTCGTCGCGGACCCGGGCGCCACCCGGCCCGACCGGCTCGTGTACACCACAGGACCGCTGCCTGCCGAACTCCGGGTCAACGGAGTGCCGGAGCTGTCGGTACGGGCCTCGCTCGACGGTTCCTCACCGTATGTGACCGCGCTGCTGGTCGACTACGGGACCGGCACCCGGGCGACGGGCGGCACGGTCACGGACACCAGCCGGCAGGTCTGCTACGGCGAGGGCGTCCCCGGGGACACCGGATGCGCCTACCGCACCCGGCACCGCACCGAGACCGCCGACTTCAAGATCGTCTCGCGCGGCTGGCTGGACATCCGCAACCGGCACTCGATCGAGCGGGAGAGCAGGGTCGTCGAGGGGCGCGAGTACCGGCTGCGGTGGGCCATGCAGCCCCAGGACTACGTCTTCGAGAAGGGCCACCGGCTGGGCGTGGTCCTGATCTCCACCGACCACGGCCACACCCTGCGCCACCCGGCCGGCACGGAACTGGCCGTCCGGGCGGGGGTCAGCAGCGTCACCCTGCCGGTCGCGGGGTAGCGCTGCGGCGGGGCGGATCAGCCCGCCGTCCCCGGGACGCCGCCGGCGTCCCGGGGAGCGTCCCTCAGCAGGCAGGTCAGCCGGGCCGTGCAGACCCGCCGGTCCTGCTCGTCGGAGATCACGATCTCGTAGGTGGCGGTGGAGCGGCCCCGGTGCACGGGGGTGGCCACGCCCGTGACCCGGCCGGAGCGCACCCCCCGGTGGTGTGTGCAGTTGAGGTCCACCCCGACGGCGATCCTCGAACTGCCGCCGTGCAGCATGGCGCCGACCGACCCGAGGGTCTCGGCCAGTACCGCCGACGCCCCGCCGTGCAGCAGTCCGTACGGCTGGGTGTTGCCCTCGACCGGCATCGTGCCCACCACGCGCTCCGCGCAGGCCTCGACGATCCGCACGCCCATCCGGTTGCCCAGCGACCCCGCCGAGAACAGCGCGGGCAGGTCGACGCCGAGTGCGGCGTACTCGTCGACGACCTCCTGCGGGAACTTCACCGTCGTCTGCTCACCCATGGGCCGGCTCCGATCGTCGTGCGTCTGCGGTGTGCGGGGACATCCTCACGGCTGAGCGGGCGCTCAGCCGGTCGGTGATTGTTCCAGACGTACGATCACGGACTTGCTGGCGGGGGTGTTGCTGGTGTCCGCGGTGGCGTCCAGCGGCACCAGCACATTGGTCTCCGGGTAGTACGCGGCGGCGCAGCCCCGCGCGGTCGGGTAGTGCACCACGAGGAAGCCGGGCGCCCGCCGCTCCACACCGTCCGTCCACTCGCTGACGAGATCGGCGTATGCGCCGTCCGGGAAGCCCAGCTCCGCCGCGTCCTCCGGGTTGACCAGGACGACGCGGCGGCCGCCCCGGACGCCCCGGTAGCGGTCGTCGAGTCCGTAGATCGTGGTGTTGTACTGGTCGTGGGAGCGCAGCGTCTGCAGCAGCAGCCGGCCCTCGGGGACCTCCGGGTACTCCACCGGCGCCGCGGTGAAGTTCGCCCGGCCCGTCGCCGTGGGGAAGCGGCGCTCGTCGCGCGGGGCGTTGGGGAGGGTGAAACCGCCGGGGCGGGCGATTCTCGTGTTGAAGTCCTCGAACCCGGGCACGACCCGGGAGATCCGGTCCCGGATGGCGGCGTAGTCCCTCTCGAACTCCTCCCAGGGCGTCGTCGAGGCCGGGCCGAGCACCGCGCGGGCCAGCCGGGCCACGATCGCGGGCTCGGACAGCAGGTGCCCGCTCGCCGGGGGCAGGTTGCCGCGGGACGCGTGCACCATGCCCATGGAGTCCTCGACCGTCACGAACTGCCGGCCGCCCTGCTGCTCGTCCCGGTCGCTGCGGCCGAGCGTGGGCAGGATCAGCGCCCGCTTCCCGGTCACCGCGTGCGAGCGGTTGAGCTTCGTCGACACGTGGACGGTGAGCCGGGCTCGGCGCATCGCCGCCTCCGTGACCGCGGTGTCGGGCGTGGCGCTGACGAAGTTGCCGCCCATGGCGAAGAACACCTTCGCCTCGCCGTCCCGCAGCGCCCGGATGGCCCGTACGGTGTCGAGGCCGTGGTGCCGCGGCGGGGCGAAGCCGAACTCCTGCTCAAGAGCGTCCAGGAAGTCCGCCGAGGGGCGTTCGAAGATCCCCATCGTGCGGTCGCCCTGGACGTTGGAGTGGCCGCGCACCGGGCACATCCCGGCGCCGGGACGGCCGACGCAGCCGCGCAGCAGCAGCAGGTTGACGACCTCGCGGATGGTGGCGACGGCGTGCTTGTGCTGGGTCAGCCCCATCGCCCAGCACACGATCGTCCGCTCGGAGGCGAGCACCATGCGCGCGGCGCGTTCGACGTCCTCGCGGTCCAGGCCGGTCGCGGCGAGCGTCCCGTCCCAGTCCGCGGCGCGCGCGGCGGCGGCGAACTCCTCGTAGCCGTGGGTGTACTGCCGCACGAACTCCTCGTCGACCCCGCCCGGCGCCTGGAGGACCAGCTTGCCCAGGAGCCGGAACAGGGCCTGGTCGCCGCCGATGCGGACCTGCAGGAAGAGGTCGGTCAGCGGGACGCCCCTGATCAGGCCGCGTGCGGTCTGCGGGTTCCTGAACCGCCCCAGTCCGGCCTCGGGCAGCGGGTTCACCGAGATGATCTTCGCTCCGGACCGTTTGGCCTCCTCCAGCGCGGACAGCATCCGCGGATGGTTCGTGCCCGGGTTCTGCCCGGCGATGATGATCAGATCGGCCCGGTGCAGGTCCTCCAGCAGGACGGTGCCCTTGCCGGTGCCCAGCGTCTCGGACAGCGCCGAGCCGGAGGACTCATGGCACATGTTGGAGCAGTCGGGCAGGTTGTTGGTGCCGAACTCGCGGGCGAAGAGCTGCAGCAGGAAGGCGGCCTCGTTGCTGGTGCGGCCGGAGGTGTAGAAGACGGCCTCGTCGGGGGAGCCCAGTGCGCGCAGCTCCCCGGCGACGATCTCGAAGGCCCGCTCCCAGGACACCGGCTCGTAGTGGTCCGCGCCCTCCGCGAGGTACACGGGCCGGGTGATCCGGCCCTGCTGGCCCAGCCAGTACCCGCTGCGGGAGGCCAGGTCGGACACCGGGTGCGCGGCGAAGAAGTCCGGCGTGACCCGCCGCAGCGTCGCCTCCTCCGCCACCGCCTTCGCGCCGTTCTCGCAGAACTCCGCCACATGGCGGCGCTCGCCCTCGGGCCAGGCGCAGCCGGGGCAGTCGAAACCGTCCTTCTGGTTGACCTTGAGCAGGGTGCGGGCGGTGCGCGCCACCCCCATCTGCTGCCGCGCGACCCTGAGCGTGTGCCCGATCGCGGGAAGGCCGGCCGCGCTGTGCCGGGGTGCGCCGACCCGGGGTGCGTCCTGCACCGGGTCGCCTTCGGGCGGCTTGGTGGCCATCGTGTACTCCTTCGGGCGCGGACATCGGGGCGGATGTGCCGTCACCTCCGATCCTGTCACGCGGCGGCGGCCGGCGGCACGGGCGGGCGGGGGCGGGCACGGGCCGTTCCGGCCGGGCACGGGCGGCACTGTCGGTGGGCCGTGGCAGGATCGGGGGTGTGGCTGAGACAGCATCGAAGAAGACCCATGAGGAAACCCGTCCGCGCCTGCTCCTCATGGACGGGCACTCGCTGGCGTACCGGGCGTTCTTCGCCCTGCCCGCGGAGAACTTCACCACCGCGAGCGGTCAGACGACCAACGCGGTCTACGGCTTCGCGTCGATGCTGGCGAACACGCTCCGCGACGAGGCGCCCACGCACTTCGCGGTGGCCTTCGACGTCTCCCGGAAGACCTGGCGGTCCCGGGACTTCCCCGAGTACAAGGCCAACCGCTCCTCGACCCCGGACGAGTTCAAGGGCCAGGTCGAGCTGATCGGCGAGCTCCTCGACACGATGAACGCGGTGCGGTTCGCGGTGGACGGCTTCGAGGCCGACGACATCATCGCGACGCTCGCCACCCAGGCCGAGGCCGCGGGCTTCGACGTGCTCATCGTCACCGGCGACCGGGACTCCTTCCAGCTGGTCTCCGACCACGTCACCGTGCTCTACCCGACCAAGGGCGTCAGCGAGCTGACCCGCTTCACCCCGGACAAGGTCCTCGAGAAATACGGGCTGACCCCCTCCCAGTACCCGGACTTCGCCGCCCTGCGCGGCGACCCGTCCGACAACCTCCCGGGCATCCCCGGCGTCGGCGAGAAGACCGCCACCAAGTGGATCAGCCAGTTCGGCTCGTTCGCGGAGCTGGTCGAGCGCGCGGACGAGGTCAAGGGCAAGGTCGGCCAGGCGCTCCGCGACCATCTGGAGGCCGTCAGGCTCAACCGTCACCTGACGGAGCTGGTCCGTGACGTGGAGCTGCCGAAGTCCGTCGCCGACCTCGGGCGCGCACCGTACGACCGGACCGCGCTGAAGGGCTTCCTGGAGGTCCTGGAGATCCGCAACCCGAGCCTGCGCGAGCGGCTGCTCGCCGTCGACCCGGGCGCAGCCGAGGACGACGCCGCGGCCCCGGCCGCCGGCGTGGAGCTGGACGGCAGTGTGCTCGGCCCCGGCGAGCTGGCGCCCTGGCTGGAGTGGCACGGGGGCGGGCCGCTCGGCGTCGCCTCGGTCGCCGCCTGGGCGCTGGGCGTCGGCAGCGTCAGCGAGATCGCGCTCGCGGCCGCCGGGGGGGAGGCGGCCTGGTTCGACACCACCGGGCTCGACGAGGCGGACGAGCGGGCGCTCGCCGCCTGGCTGTCCGACCCGGACCGGCCGAAGGTCGTGCACAGCGCGAAGGAGGCGCTGCGGGTCCTCCCCGAGCACGGATGGGACCTGCGGGGCGTCACCATGGACACCGCCCTCGCCGCCTACCTGGTCAAGCCCGGCCGCCGGTCCTTCGCCCTGGACGCCCTCTCCGTGGAGTACCTCCACCGCGAGCTGGCCCCGGCCGCCGCCGACGGCCAGCTGGCCTTCGGCGCCGAGGACGAGCACGCCGAGGCCGACGCCCTGATGGCGCAGGCCCGCGCGGTCCTCGATTTGGGCGAGGCCTTCGGCGGAAGGCTCGAGGAGGTGGGGGCCGGCGAACTGCTGCACGGCATGGAACTGCCCACGTCGCTGCTGCTGGCCAGGATGGAGCGGCACGGCATCCGCGCCGACCGGGCCCATCTGGAGGCCATGGAGCAGCAGTTCGCCGGGGCGGTGCAGCAGGCCGTCAAGGAGGCCCACGCCTCGGTGGGCCACGAGTTCAACCTCGGCTCGCCCAAGCAGCTCCAGGAGGTGTTCTTCGGGGAGCTGAACCTCCCCAAGACCAAGAAGACCAAGACCGGGTACACGACCGACGCCGACGCGCTGGCCTGGCTCGCCGGCCAGACCGACCACGAGCTGCCGGTCATCATGCTGCGCCACCGCGAGCAGGCCCGGCTGCGCTCCACCGTCGAGGGCCTGATCAAGACCATCGCCGCGGACGGCCGGATCCACACCACCTTCAGCCAGACGGTCGCCGCGACCGGCCGGCTCTCCTCCACCGACCCGAATCTGCAGAACGTGCCGGTGCGCACGGACGAGGGCCGGGCGATCCGCCGCGGCTTCGTCGTCGGCCAGGGCTTCGAGTCGCTGATGACCGCCGACTACAGCCAGATCGAGCTGCGCGTCATGGCCCATCTCTCCGGGGACGAGGACCTGATCGAGGCGTTCACCTCGGGCGAGGACCTGCACACGACGGTGGCCTCCCAGGTCTTCGGCGTGGACCGGTCCGCGGTCGACGCCGAGATGCGCCGCAAGATCAAGGCGATGTCGTACGGACTGGCCTACGGCCTCTCCGCGTTCGGCCTCAGCCAGCAGCTGAACATCGAGGCGGCCGAGGCGCGGACCCTGATGGACACCTACTTCGAGCGGTTCGGCGGGGTCCGCGACTATCTGCGCCGTGTCGTGGACGAGGCGCGGGCCACGGGCTACACGGCGACGATGTTCGGCCGCCGGCGCTACCTCCCGGACCTCAACAGCGACAACCGCCAGCGTCGCGAGGCGGCCGAGCGGATGGCACTGAACGCGCCGATCCAGGGCACGGCGGCGGACATCGTCAAGAAGGCGATGCTGCGGGTCGACGCGGGGCTGCGGGCGGAGGGACTCACCTCCCGGATGCTGCTCCAGGTCCATGACGAGATCGTGCTGGAGATCGCCCCCGGCGAGCGCGAGCGGGTCGAAGGGCTCGTCCGCCGCGAGATGTCCGCCGCGGCGGAACTGCGTGCACCGCTGGACGTCTCGGTCGGCGTGGGCCCGGACTGGGAGTCCGCAGCCCACTGACGCCGCCGGGGCGGCGCCGCGTGATCGCGCGCTGCGGCGGGCCGGGCCGCGTGTGTGCGGGGCCCGCCCCTTCGCCGGGCGACTGCGCGCCGGGCGCGATCCGGCCCCTCTCCCGTCGCCGCGCGGGCGCCGTCGTGCGGGGCCGGGGCTTGTGCCCGCCGCGGCATCCGGTGGGCGGGTGCCCGCCCGGCCGGACGCCTGGCCGGCCGGGGGCGGGCGGTCAGGACACGCCCGTCCGTTCCCGCGGGGGCGCCGCGTCCGGGCCGGGGCCCCGCCGCGACCGCGTCCGGACCGCCGCGCCGTACAGCACCAGGCCCACCGCGAGACCGGCCCCCGCGCCGAAGCACACGGTCGGAACGATGTCGAGGGGCGTGTCGACCCGGCCCCCGTGCTGGGAGAAGCGCACACAGCGATGCGCCGTTCCCGCCAGGACGCACAGGGTGAGCAGGACCGCGGCGGCCCACCGCCCCCGCCGGCCGATCGACGGTACGGGCGCCGGCCCGGCGTTCGGCGGGGTGCGCTCCCACACGGACCGGGTGAACCAGCCCAGCGCCACCAACGCCAGGATCGAACTCCCGTACTGCATATACGTGTAGAGGGGGAATCCGGCGACGGATTGTGCGAGCGCCGGCAGCGCCCGGGTACCCCAGCGGTCGAAGTGGGTGAACGCGTCCCAGACGACATGCGTCGCCGCACCGATCACCGCCGAGACGCAGAACCACAGGACCAGAGCGGCCCGCGTCCGGCCGGGCCGGGCGCCGCCTCGCACAACGGCGTGGGCGCGCGCCTGAAGGCGCGGCGGGAGCAGGGCCAGCAGCGGCTCACGCACCATCAGCCAGAGTCCCACCAGCCCCGCCGCGATCCCGACGTCGACCGTCAGCACCCCCAGCGGGCCGTGTGTGACGTCGCCGAACCGCATCGCACCGGGCAGCACACTCGCCGTGAAGTAGGTGATGTCGGGTGCGAACGACCCCGCCACGAGTGCCGAGGCGACCAGTGGCCCCCGCGCCGTGCCGCTTCTGCGGATGCAGGGCAGGACCGCTGCCGCGTGACTGAGCGTGAAAGGCATGGTGAGCCGCCCCCGTGAGACCGTTGCCGAGCGATGCCGCCCAGTATGGGCGAACCCGGCGATGTGCCGTGTGCCGTGTGGACCGGACCCGGACGCCCGCGTGCCGGCCGTGGCGGAGGGGCGAACAGGCGGCGAGAGTGGCCGGAGTTCCTGTGCCGCGGTGCGGGCGGTTGCCGTAGTGTCGCACGGTACATCGCGCGTGAGCGCGCGAGCAGCGGCCTACGGGGAGGGGACCAGGGGTATGGCAGCGCAATTCGGCCGCCGGCTGCGCAAGGGGGCTACCACGACAGCGGTGGCGGCGGTCGCCGTGGCCGCGCTGTCCGCATCGCAGGCGCCGGGTGTCGCGCCGGCCGCCGGCGGCGAAGCCCAGGCTCTGGAAGCGACCCCGCCGACGGACCCGTCGGCGACCGGCGACTCCTCCTACTACACGGACCTGCCGCCGCTGAACAGCCCCAACAAGCCCGGTGCCCCGACCCCCCTGCCCGCGGCAGCCGAAGCGGAGGCCGGGATTCCGGCCACGGTGCTCGGCGCGTACAAGCAGGCCGAGCAGACCGTCGCCGCGAGCGACCCCGGCTGCCGCCTCCCCTGGCAGCTGCTCGCCGCCATCGGCAAGGTCGAGTCCGGCCAGGCGCGCGGCGGGCGGGTCGACGCCGACGGGACGACGTTCTCCCCGATTCTCGGACCGGTGCTGAACGGGGTGGGGTTCGCCAACATCTCCGACACCGACGACGGCGCCTACGACGGCGACCGCACCCACGACCGCGCGGTCGGCCCGATGCAGTTCATCCCGTCGACCTGGGCCACCTGGGGCCAGGACGCCAACGGCGACGGGCGCAAGGACCCGAACAACATCCACGACGCTGCGCTCGCCGCCGCGAAGTACCTGTGTGCCGACGGCCGCGACCTGTCCGTCAAGGAGGACCTCGACAGGGCGATCCTGAGCTACAACCGCTCGCGCGAGTACCTGCGGACGGTCCTGTCCTGGTTCGAGTACTACAAGAAGGGCACCCACGAGGTCCCCGACGGCTCGGGAGTCCTGCCGGTCGAGAGCAGCGGCAGCGGCCTCACGGCCACACCGGCCGAGCCCGCTGCCCCGGACACGCTCCGAAAGACGCCGGCCGAGTCCGCTGCTCCGGACGATCCCGCCATGCCGACGACGCCGGCCGAGTCCGCTGCCCCGGACGATCCCGCCATGCCCACGACGCCGGCCACCGCGCCCGACCGGTCGCCGTCCCCCTCGGTACCCGGCGGCTCGACCGGAGGCCCCAAGCCTGCCCCGGCGAAGCCGGGGACCGGCACGCCCTCCCCGGACACCAGTCCGGCGAAGCCGACGCCTCCGGCCCCCCCGACGCCTCCGGCCCCCCCGACGCCTCCGGCCCCTCCGGCGTCCGCAACGGTGTTCGGCATCGAGAACGCGGGCGGCGGACGTCCCACCGCCGTCGCCGGCCAGGAGTTCACCGAGCTGCCGAAGGTCCGGGCGAAGGACCGCTCCGGTCAGCCGGTGGCAGGCGCCGACCTGGTCTTCGAGCTCGTCGGCGAGACCGACGCCCGCTTCTCCGGTGACCTCAGGAGTGCGGTCGTGCGTACCGGGGAGGGGGGCGTGGCCGCCGCCCCGCCGCTGAAGGCCGGTGAGAAGACCGGTGACTTCACCATCCGGGTGACCGTCGCCGGGCGGACCCTGCCCCGCCTCGACTACGCCGCGACCGTCACCCCCCGCCAGGCGGACGCCCTCGCGCGGACCGGAGACGACGAGCTGACCGCCTCGCCCTCCTCAGCGTTCGCCCACCCCGTCGCGGTCAAGGCCACGTTCGAGGGCGTGGCGGCCGGGGGTGTGGCCGTCACGGCCGCGATGGTCACCGCGGGCGACGCCCCGGCCGAGTCCACCGAGGGCCCGTACTTCAAGGACGCCGGGGGCGATCCGGTCCGCACGCTCTCCGAGCTGAGGACCGGCGCCGACGGCACGCTGGTGCTGCCGGAGATCTTCTCGGACGACCGGCCCGGCACGTTCCTGCTGCGCCTGACGGCCGAGGGCGGTGCCGTGCTGACCCTCGAACTCCGGGTCGCCGCCCCGGCGGCCCCGACCGTCTGACCGCCCGCCCGGCGGCACACACCGCAGCGCCCCTCCGCCCGGTTCCGTGCGCAGGGGCGCTGCGGTGTGTGCGGCGGGACGTGTTCTCTTCTGGGCACCCCGTTGCTACGGTGCCCGAGCCCGTTGCTCTGACGCCCCATCAGATCGTGTACCCGGGAGGCCGACCATGCGCGCCCTCGTCGCCGTCGCATCCGGGCTGGTCCCCGTGCTGCTCGTCGTGCTGCTCCTCGCCGTACTCGACGTACCGCCGGGGGAGACCTCGCCCAGACCGCTCCTCACCACCGTTCCCGGACCCGTGAAGTAGCGGGGGAGCAGCCGCCATGCGCCGCAGAGCCAGTCTCGTGCTTCTGTCGCTCGCCGTCTTCTTCGCTGCACTGGCGCCGGTGCTGCGCTGGTACGCCTTTCCCCGGCTGGTCAGGATCCCGCCGGGCCAGTACCAGGAGACGGTGCTCGAGGCGCGCCCCGCGACCCTGCTGCGCTACGACACCATGCGGGCCGAGCAGGTGGAGAAGGTCACCATCGTCCAGACCCTCAAGGGCAACGTGGAGGAGTCCGAGCGGATCGAGCGCAGCACGGGCCGGGACGTGGTGGTCTGGGACTCGCTCTCCCATGTCCAGGGACCGGACGGCGAGACCGTCTCCCAGATCCCCGGGCGGTACATCTTCGACGGCCACACCCAGGAGCCCGTGCACGCCCCGGGGGAGACGGTCGACGGGGACCCGGTGCGGCGCGAGGGCATCGAGTTCAAGTGGCCCTTCCTCACCGAGAAGCGGGACTACGTGTACTTCGACGCCCAGACCAGGACCTCCGCCCCCATCCACTACAAGGGGACTCGGACCTTCCGCGGACTGGAGGTCTACTACTTCGAGCAGACGGTCCCGTGGACCAAGGTGCCCTACCCCGAGAAGATGCCGATACCCGGCATCGATGCCGGGACACTGGAGGAGCGAACCGGTACCACCCGCTGGTACACCACCACACGCATGTTCTGGGTCGAGCCGGCCACCGGGGCGCCCGTCAACGGCGAGGAGATCCACACCGAGGAACTGCGCGGCGGTTCGCTGCTCGGCGGCCGCGACCGGGTGACCGCGTTCTCCGGCCACGTCAGGATGCGCGAGGACTACGTGGACCGCACGGTCGCCCAGGTGTCGTCCCAGCGCGGGCTGGTGCTCCTGCTGGCCTCCCACCTGCCGTGGACCTTCCTGGGCCTCGGCACGGGCCTCCTCGCACTGTCCCTCCTCCTCGAAGCGCGCTCACGCCGCCCCGGCGGCGACGGCGCGCCGGCACCCGGCGCGGGTGGCGCGGGCGGCGCGGCGGATCGTGAACCCGGGCCCGCGTGAGGAGGCGGGCCCGGACGGAGGGTGCGCTGGTGCCGCGGCAGGCGATGTCCGCCCGACACGACGCCCGGCACACCCGGCACACCCGGCACGCCCGGCACGCCCGGTACCCGGTGGCTTCAGGACCGCCCCAGCCCGCCCGCCTGCAGGGCGAACGCCGTCAGGTCCGCCACACCTGGATCTCCGCCGCGGTCCGGCAGGCCGGCGAGCGAGATCGGCACCAGCGTCGTCTTGCCCGTGCCGGGCGGCGCGCACAGCACGGCGGCGCCGCGGGAGTGACGGGCCCGGGCCGGCGCCGGGAGGGCCGTGCGCACGGGAAGCAGGGCGGGGGCGTCGTCGCGGACCACGTCAGGTCCCCCCGTCCAGGGGAGCGGTCCCGCTCCGCTCGCAGACGAAGATCGCCGTCCCCGGGATCAGGTTCCCGCGCAACGGGGACCAGCCGCCCCACTCCCGGCTGTTCCAGGCCGGCCACTCCGGCTCCACCAGGTCGGCCAGCCGGAAGCCGGCCGCCACCACGTCGCGGACGCGGTCCCCGATCGTCCTGTGGTGCTCCACATAGACGGCCCGGCCCGCCTCGTCCTGCTCCACGTACGGGGTGCGGTCGAAGTAGGAGGCGGCGACGGACAGCCCCTCGGGGCCCGGCTCGTCGGGGAACGCCCAGCGGACGGGGTGCGTGACCGAGAAGACCCACCGCCCGCCGGGCCGCAGGACCCGCCGCACCTCCCGGAACACGCGCACCGGGTCGGCGACGAACGGCACGGCTCCGTATGCGGAGCACGCCAGGTCGAAGGAGCCGTCGGCGAAGGGCAGCGCGCCGGCGTCCGCCTCCACCAGGGGGAAGTCCGCGCCGATCCGCAGGGCGTGCTGGAGCTGGCGGTGCGAGAGGTCAAGGGCCACCGGCCGGGCGCCCTGGGTCAGCAGCCAGCGGGAGCACTGGGCCGCGCCGGCGCCGATCTCCAGCACGTCGGCGTTCCGCAGGGACTCCGCGGGGCCGAGCAGCCGGGCCTCGGCCTCGTCCAGCCCCTCGGGGCACCAGACGAACCGGTCGTCGCCGAGGAAGGTGCCGTGCTCGCTCTGGTACTCGTCGGCGTTGCGGTCCCACCAGCCGCGGCTGGCGCGGCTGCTCTCCGCGCCGGCGGTGTGACGCCGGGTCGCCTCCGGTCCGTACTCTTGGATCATCTCGCCCGTCGTTGTACGTTGCTGGTGCCTCGCCCGGAAGGGCCGCGAGGGGCCTGCGGCCGTGTCGCGGGGAGCGAGGGGCGGCCATCATGGCCTCGGCAAACCCTAGTTGTGCCGGGTATGCGGAGTTCCGCCCCGGGTGGGGGCCTTCGCGCATTGACCGTGCCCTGCCGCCCCCGTATGCTAAAGGTTGCGCTGCGGGCTTGCGCGCCTCAGACCGAGCAGGCCGCGCTCGCATCTGCTGTATGTCCCCTCGGTTGTCGAGGCGCCATTCCCCCTCCGGGGCTGGCGCTTCCTTGGCTGTCCGGCTTCTGCAGCTGCGATACGGGCTCACGGCGTAGCAGTACCTACGACTTCAATGTCCGTACCGGAGCCCTTTCCCACATGACGAGCAGCACCGAGACCACCGCCACCACCCCGCAGGTTGCGGTCAACGACATCGGTAACGAGGAAGCCTTCCTCGCCGCGATCGACGAGACGATCAAGTACTTCAACGACGGCGACATCGTCGACGGCGTCATCGTGAAGGTCGACCGGGACGAGGTCCTGCTCGACATCGGTTACAAGACCGAAGGTGTCATCCCGAGCCGCGAGCTCTCGATCAAGCACGACGTCGACCCCAACGAGGTCGTCGCCGTCGGTGACGAGATCGAGGCCCTCGTCCTCCAGAAGGAGGACAAGGAAGGCCGTCTGATCCTCTCGAAGAAGCGCGCCCAGTACGAGCGCGCTTGGGGCACCATCGAGAAGATCAAGGAAGAGGACGGCATCGTCACCGGTACCGTCATCGAGGTCGTCAAGGGTGGTCTCATCCTCGACATCGGCCTCCGTGGCTTCCTCCCCGCCTCCCTGGTCGAGATGCGCCGTGTGCGCGACCTCCAGCCGTATGTCGGCAAGGAGCTCGAGGCCAAGATCATCGAGTTGGACAAGAACCGCAACAACGTGGTCCTGTCCCGCCGTGCCTGGCTGGAGCAGACCCAGTCCGAGGTCCGCCAGACGTTCCTCACCACCCTGCAGAAGGGCCAGGTCCGGTCCGGCGTCGTCTCCTCGATCGTCAACTTCGGTGCCTTCGTGGACCTGGGCGGCGTCGACGGTCTGGTGCACGTCTCCGAGCTGTCCTGGAAGCACATCGACCACCCGTCCGAGGTCGTCGAGGTCGGCCAGGAGGTCACCGTCGAGGTCCTCGACGTCGACATGGACCGCGAGCGGGTCTCCCTGTCGCTGAAGGCGACGCAGGAGGACCCGTGGCAGCAGTTCGCCCGCACCCACCAGATCGGCCAGGTCGTCCCGGGCAAGGTCACCAAGCTGGTGCCGTTCGGCGCGTTCGTCCGCGTGGACGAGGGCATCGAGGGCCTGGTCCACATCTCCGAGCTGGCCGAGCGCCACGTGGAGATCCCGGAGCAGGTCGTCCAGGTCAACGACGAGATCTTCGTCAAGGTCATCGACATCGACCTCGAGCGTCGCCGGATCTCGCTGTCCCTCAAGCAGGCCAACGAGTCCTTCGGTGCCGACCCGGCGTCGGTCGAGTTCGACCCGACCCTGTACGGCATGGCCGCGTCCTACGACGACCAGGGCAACTACATCTACCCCGAGGGCTTCGACCCCGAGACCAACGACTGGCTCGAGGGCTACGAGAAGCAGCGCGAGGAGTGGGAGGGGCAGTACGCCGAGGCGCAGCAGCGCTTCGAGCAGCACCAGGCCCAGGTCATCAAGTCCCGCGAGGCCGACGAGCAGGCCGCTGCCGAGGGCGGGCAGACCGCTCCGGCCGCCGCGCCGCAGGGCGGTTCGTACTCCTCGGAGTCGGACGACAACTCCGGCGCCCTGGCGTCGGACGAGGCCCTCGCCGCGCTCCGCGAGAAGCTGGCAGGCGGCCAGAGCTGAGGCTCCCGCCGGCCACCGGGCAACCGGTACGGAGGCCCGTCCCCTTCAGGGGGGCGGGCCTCCGCCTGTTGCCCGGGCAGGCGCCGCTCCCCGGTGCGCGATGTCTCCGAGCATGCGAGGGGCCCCGTTCGCCGTGCCTGCCGTTGCCGGGTACGCGATGTCCCCGGGCGCGCGGCGGCCTCCCGTCCGACCGGTTCCCCGGAGCCGCCCGGCCGCCGTCGGGAATGATCGCACCAGGCGCGGGGTTGACCCTCAGACACGGAGAAGGGGCGGTAACGGTGCGAGATCCGCAGAGTCTGTACGAGTGGGAGTCCAAGGGCCTGGCGGTCGTCGACGTGGCGCTGGCACAGGAGTCGGCCGGACTGGTGATGCTGTACCACTTCGACGGGTACATCGACGCGGGTGAGACGGGTGAGCAACTCGTCACCGCCCTGCTCGGATCCCTGCCCCACCAGGTGGTCGCCCGCTTCGACCACGACCGGCTCGTCGACTACCGGGCCCGCCGCCCGCTGCTCACCTTCCGCCGGGACCGCTGGACCGGTTTCGAGACCCCGTCCCTGGAGGTCCGGCTGGTCCAGGACGCCACCGGCGCCCCGTTCCTGCTGCTGTCCGGTCCCGAACCGGACATCGAGTGGGAGCTGTTCGCCGCGGCCGTACGGCAGATCGTCGAGCGGCTCGGGGTGCGCCTCTCGGTGAACTTCCACGGCATTCCCATGGGCGTGCCGCACACCCGCCCCGTCGGCATCACCCCGCACGGCACCCGGACGGATCTGATGCCCGGTCACCGCAGCCCGTTCGACGAGGCCCAGGTTCCCGGCAGCGCGGAGTCCCTGGTCGAGTACCGGCTGGCGCAGTGGGGCCATGACGTGCTCGGCGTCGCCACCCATGTCCCGCACTACATCGCCCGCTCCGCGTACCCGGACGCCGCGCTGACCGCCCTCGAGGCGATCACCGCCGCGACGGGCCTGGTGCTGCCCGGCATCGCCCACACCCTGCGCGCCAGGGCCCAGCGCACCCAGACCGAGATCGAACGCCAGATCGGCGAGGGTGACGAGGAGCTGACGTCCCTGGTGAGAGGTCTCGAGCACCAGTACGACGCCATCGCCGGCGCCGACAGCCGGGGCAGCCTGGTCGCCGAGCCGGCGGAACTCCCGTCGGCGGACGAGATCGGCAGGCAGTTCGAGCGCTTCCTCGCCGAACGCGAGGGCGACTCCTAGGCGGGGCCCGGCGGAGAGCGGTCCCCCTCGCAGGCCTATGCTTCCGCCCATGCTGAAGGTGGGCCTGACCGGTGGTATCGGCGCCGGCAAGAGCGAAGTGTCACGGCTTCTGGCGTCGTACGGAGCGGTGCTGATCGACGCGGACGAGATCGCCCGAGAGGTCGTCGAGCCCGGCACACCGGGCCTGGCAGCCGTCGTCGAGGCGTTCGGCCCCGAAGTCCTCACCCCGGAGGGCACTCTGGACCGGCCCCGGCTCGGTGCCATCGTGTTCTCCGACGCCGAACGGCTGGCCCGGCTCAACGCCATCGTGCACCCGCTGGTCGGGGCGCGGTCGGCCGAGCTGGAGGCCGCGGCCGACCCGGACGCGGTGGTCGTCCACGACGTACCGCTGCTCGCGGAGAACGGCCTCGCCCCCCTGTACGACCTGGTCGTCGTCGTGGACGCGGCCCCCGGGACCCGGCTGGACCGGCTCGTGCGGCTGCGCGGCATGACCGAGTCGGAGGCGCGCGCCCGGATGGCCGCACAGGCGGAACCCGAGCAGCGCAGGGCCGTGGCCGATCTGATCGTCGACAACGACGGGCCGCTGGAGGCGCTGGAGCCCCGGGTCCGCGAGATCTGGGCGGAGTTGAGGCAGCGCGCGCGAGGCTGAGGGCGCCGCAGGCCGTCCCCGCGAGCCGTGTGGTGCCGCGGGACGGCCCCGCGAGGCTAGCGGCGCCGCAGGCCGTCCCCGCGAGCCGTGTGGTGCCGCGGGACGGCCCCGCGAGGCTAGCGGCGCCGCAGGCCGTCCCCGCGAGCCGTGTGGTGCCGCAGGGCGTCCCCGCGAGGCTAGCGGTGCCGCCGGCCGTCCCCGCGGTCCGGCTCGTGGGGCGGGACTCCGCGACCGGGCCGGTCGTGCGGTGCCTCGTAGAGCCGGTGCACCACGACCAGCAGATGGGCCATGACGGCCACGCTCAGTACCGCGCAGGCGATCGCCCACCCGGGACGTTCGGCGAGCGCGAAGACCGCCGTCCCCGAGACCGCCCACAGCAGTCCCCAGACACTCAGCCAGAACCGCATCCGCAGCGGGGTGCGCGCCGTGGCCGGTTCGTTACCCGTACGCATGGGCCTCGTCCCCTTCCCTTCCAGCATCCACCCGGATCGCGGGGACCGGTAGCGCGGGCGGGGCCGGTCGCGGGGTGACCCTGGGGAAGGCCCGGGGAGCCGGGGCCGGCACGAAACGCCCCGGAAGGGCGGCGGCCCGGCCGGGGCGGGGGGTGTCCCGGCGGGGGCCGGGTGCCGCAGAAGCCGGGCGGCCTCTCAGTGGACCCAGCGGTAGCTGAGCCAGGGCTGGGTGCCGGGAGCGATGTTGTCGAACAGCGTCGTCGCGATGTAGGTCGTGTCGTCGCCGGTGCAGTCCGATGTCCGGTAGGCGATGAGGTCGATCAGTGTCGCGTTCTCGATGCGCACGGCACCGTCCGGCAGCAGCCGGTGGCAACCGGTCACCACGGGGTTGGACACCGTGACGGAGCGGAGGGAGCCGGCCTCGTAGTTCACTGTGCCCACGGCGGTCCGGCCCAGGCCGGAACAGCCGCCGAGAGCGGCGGTCAGAAGCACTGCCCCGGCGGCGATGGCGAGGCGGCGGTGATCGGCCATGACTGGTCCCCGTCTGTGTCTGCGGTGCGGACTCCTGATCAGACCCTGCCGGACCACCTCGGGGGTGCGCACGCCGGGTGCGCCCGCTCAGGGGACGGCCCGCTCCCGTACGGCGCTCGACCGCCGCACCGGAGGGGAATACCGTTGAATCACCGACCGAGCCTCCCGGACGCGCGGGACAGCAGGGGGTGTCGTGATGGATGTGGATTTCGTGGCGCTCGGTGTCGCGGCGGGTGCCGCGTGCCTGGCCTATGTCATGGCCGCTGCCAAGGTCGTCAAGCAGTACGAGCGGGGTGTGGTCTTCCGCCTCGGCCGACTGCGTGACCGGGTCCGCCAGCCCGGATTCACCATGATCGTTCCGGTTGTGGACCGGCTGCACAAGGTCAACCTCCAGATCGTGACGATGCCCGTGCCGGCACAGGAGGGAATCACCAGGGACAACGTCACGGTCAGGGTGGACGCCGTCGTCTATTTCAAGGTGGTCGACGCGGCCGACGCCATCGTGAGGGTCGAGGACTACCGCTTCGCCGTCTCCCAGATGGCCCAGACATCGCTGCGCTCGATCATCGGCAAGAGCGAGCTTGACGACCTTCTGTCCAACCGGGAGAAGCTCAACCAGGGCCTGGAACTCATGATCGACAGTCCGGCGCTCGGCTGGGGGGTGAGCGTCGACCGGGTCGAGATCAAGGACGTGTCGCTGCCGGAGACGATGAAGCGTTCCATGGCGCGCCAGGCGGAGGCCGACCGGGAGCGCCGGGCACGCGTGATCAACGCGGACGCGGAACTCCAGGCGTCGAAGAAGCTGGCCGAGGCGGCGCACCAGATGTCGGAGACGCCGGCGGCCCTGCAACTGCGCCTGCTGCAGACCGTCATGGCGGTCGCCGCTGAGAAGAACTCCACCCTGGTCCTGCCGATCCCGGTGGAGCTCCTGCGCTTCCTCGAACGCGGTTCGGGCCCCGTCCCGGAGGAGGAGCCCCGCCACGAGCCACCCGCGGTGAAGCCGCCGCTGAACACGCCGGTGACCAACGCAACGGCTCTGCCCGCCATGCCGGACCTCCCGATGCCGGTGGTACCGGAAGGCCCCGCGGCCCTGAGCGATCCGGCGCACGGCGGCCATGAGGCGCGGGACGACGAGAGGACGTGAGAATCCGGCGGCCGGCAGCGGGCCCTCGCTGCCCGGCCGGGACGCGGGCCTGAGCCGCGGCGACCGGAACCGGCTGCGCATGTCGATGTCAGACCCTCCCCGTATGGTCGTTCCTCCACGGCGTCCACGGCACGCCGCTCGTACGACCGAGGCGAAGGGAGGCGGCGACCCGGCATGCTGCACACTTGCGCCGCCGTGTTCCTCCCGGCCGAACTGCCCCGCGCCGGCAGAGTCGCCTTCTGGAGCCCCGACGGGCTGCCCCTGCCCACCGGCGCGGCGCCGGGGGAGGCGGCCCCCGGCGCCCGTGCCCGGATCACCGTCGTCCGCGGGCACGGCGCCGGGGTCCGCTGCCGTACCGTCCCCGCGCTGGTGATGCCCGTCGCCGCAGCCGTGCCGCTGCTCGCCACCGCCCGGCCCGGCACGGCCATCCAGCCCGCGGCCGCCCATCCCGCCGCGGCGTGCTGGGGCGCCGCAGCCCTGCACGCCCTCCAGCTCGTCGCACGCGGCAGGCTGCTGCCCGGTCTGACGCCGTCCGGCCACGACGCCTGGCGGGCCGGACCGCTGGACGCCGACGACATCGCCCGGCTCCGCGCCATCGCCGCCGCCATGCCCTACGAGGCGCATGCCACACCGCTCCCCGGTTCGCGGCCGCTGCGGCTGCCCGAGCCCGAGGCGCTGATCAGGGCCTTCCTCGACGCCGTCGCTGACAGCCTGCCGCGCACCCCCGCGGCCCGCTACGCCGCCGGCGGGCCGTTCGCCGCGACGGCGCCGCAGCATCTGCCCGGGGCCCGCGCATGGGCGGCGGAGGCCGCGGCCGGTATGGACGCCGGCGTGCGGATCTCCCTGCGGCTCGACCTGTCCGCCCGTGACCTGTTCGACGCGTCCCGGGAGGGCGGTGGCGACGGGCAGGCCGCGGCTGCCCTGCTCCAGGTGCACAGCCTGGCCGACCCGACGCTCGTGGTCGACGCCGCGGGGCTGTGGGCGGGGGAGGGCGACGTGCACTTCGGCCCCCGTGCCCGCGTCGACACGCTGCTGGCCCTGCGCCGTGCCGCCCGCGTCTGGCCGCCGCTCGGCCGGCTCCTCGACCGCGAGGTGCCCGACGTCCTGCCGGTCACCGAGGACGAGCTGTACGAGCTGCTCGGCCCGGCCGCCACCCGCCTGGCCGACGCAGGGATCGCCGTGCACTGGCCCAGGGAGCTCGCCAGGAGTCTGACCGCGACGGCGGTCGTCCGGCCGTCCGCGCCCGGTTCGGCCACGGACGGCACGCCCTTCTTCGACGGCGGGCGGCTCCTGCGCTTCGACTGGCGGATCGCGCTGGACGGGGACCCGCTCACCGAGCGGGAGATGGACGCGCTCGCCGAGTCCCACCGGCCCGTCGTGCGGCTGCGCGACCAGTGGGTGGTGGTCGATCCGGACCTCGTGCGCAAGGCCCGCAAGCGGGAACTCGGCCTGCTGGAGCCGGTGGACGCCCTGGCCGTGGCACTCAGCGGCACCGCCGAGGTCGAGGGGGAGACCGTCGAGGCCGTCCCCGAGGGCGCACTGGCCGCCCTGCGGGACCGGCTCGGCCGCGGCCCCGCCGCCCTCCCCCAGCCCGCGGCACTCGCCGCCACCCTGCGCGACTACCAGCTCCGCGGACTCGCCTGGCTGGACCAGATGACCTCACTCGGGCTCGGCGGCTGCCTCGCCGACGACATGGGCCTCGGCAAGACCGTGACGGTCATCGCACTCCATCTGCACCGGGCCGAGCGGCGGGCCGTCACCGCCCGCACGCTCGTCGTCTGCCCTGCGTCCCTGCTGGGCAACTGGCAGCGCGAGATCACGCGCTTCGCACCCGGAGTGCCCGTCCAGCGCTTCCACGGGCCGCAGCGGGGCCTCGGCACCGGTCCCGGGGGATTCGTCCTGACCACCTACGGCACGATGCGCACCAGCGCCGGGGAGCTCGCCGCCCGCGAGTGGGGCATGGTCGTCGCCGACGAGGCCCAGCACGTCAAGAACCCCTTCTCCGCCACCGCCAGGGCCCTGCGCACGATCCCCGCGCCAGCCCGGGTCGCCCTGACCGGCACTCCCGTCGAGAACAACGTCTCGGAGCTGTGGTCCCTCCTGGACTGGACCACCCCGGGACTGCTCGGCCCGCTGACGTCCTTCCGCTCCCGCCACGCCCGCGCCGCCGAGAACCACGAGCACCTGGGCGATGAGGAGGCGGTGGAGCGCCTCGCCCGGCTCGTCCGGCCGTTCCTGCTGCGGCGGAGGAAGAGCGACCCCGGCATCCTGCCCGAGCTCCCACCCAAGACCGAGTCCGACCACCCCGTCCCGCTCACCCGGGAGCAGGCCTCGCTCTACGAAGCCGTGGTCCGGGAGACGATGGCCCGGATCGAGACCGCCGAGGGCATCGCCCGCCGCGGTCTGATCATGAAGCTGCTCACCTCGCTCAAACAGATCTGCAACCACCCGGCGCAGTTCCTGAAAGAGGACCGCCCCCGCCTCGCGGCGCGCTCCGGCAAGCTCGCACTGCTGGACGAACTCCTCGACACGATCCTGGCCGAAGGCGGATCCGTGCTCGTCTTCACCCAGTACGTGGCGATGGCGCGGCTCATCGTGGGCCATCTGTCCTCCCGCGCGATCCCCTCCCAGCTGCTGCACGGCTCCACCCCCGTGCCGGATCGGGACAGGATGGTGGACCGCTTCCAGTCGGGCGGCATCCCCGTCTTCGTCCTCTCCCTCAAAGCGGCGGGCACCGGACTCAACCTGACCCGCGCGGGCCACGTCGTCCACTACGACCGCTGGTGGAACCCGGCGGTGGAGGACCAGGCCACCGACCGCGCCCACCGCATGGGGCAGACCCGGCCCGTCCAGGTCCACCGGCTGATCGCGGAGGGCACGGTCGAGGACCGCATCGCCGAACTGCTGCTGTCGAAGCGAGCGCTGGCCGACGCGGTCCTCGGCTCCGGCGAGGCCGCCCTGAGCGAACTCACCGACCGGGAACTGGCCGATCTCGTCTCCCTGAGGAGGCCTTCGTGAGCGCCGCCCGGCCCCGCCGCACCGGACCGGCCGGGCCCCGCCGCACCGACGGGATGGGAGGGGAGGCCCCGCGCCGTCCGGACGACCGGCGCCGGACGTTCCCCGCCCCCGCTCCCCGGCCGGGGGACGGCCGCCTTGCCGCGTCCTGGTGGGGCAACGCCTGGGTGGACGCCCTGGAGGACACCGCCCTCGACCCGGCCCGTCTCGCCCGCGGCCTGGCCTATGCCGGACGCGGCCGCGTCGACGCGATCACGGTGACGCCGGGCCGCGTCGTCGCGTACGTCCACGGCTCCCGCCCCCGGCCCTACCGCGCGGAGATCCGGCTGCGCACCCTCGGCGAGGACGACTGGGAGCGGCTGCTGGAGGCCGCGGCCGCCCGTCCGGACCACATCGCGGCCCTGCTCGACAGGGACGTCCCGCACGCCCTCGCGGCCGTCGCCGACCTGCTGCCCGCGCCCGGGGACCTGATCCCCGACTGCTCGTGCCCCGACGACGGACTCCCCTGCAAGCACGCGGCCGCGCTCTGCTACCAGACCGCCAGGATCCTCGACGAGGACCCGTTCGTGCTGTTCCTGATGCGCGGCCGCGGCGAACAAGAGGTGCTGGCCGAACTCACCCGGCGCAACGCCGTCCTCGCGGCAGCCGAAAGCGGCCCGGCCCCGGGTGGGGCACGCACCTCCGCGGAGCGGTCCGGCGGGGGCGGGAGCGGCGCCGCCCCCGACCTCGCCACGGTCCGCGCACGCGACGCCGTCACCCGGCGGACCCGCTCCCCGCTCCCGCCCCCGCCGCCCCTGCCGCCGCAGCCCGGGCGGCCTCCGGTGTACCCGCAGGCCGAGGGCGCGCCCGACCCGCTCGCCCTCGATCTCCTCGCCACCGAGGCAGCGGCCCGTGCACACGCCATCCTGCACACGGGCAGAGACCCGGTCGGTGGGCTCGGCCTCTGGCAGGACGCCGTCCGGCTCGCCGCCGCCCACCCCGGATCGGGACTGACCGCTTCCACCCGGGCGCTCTACACCGCGCTGGCCCGCGCGGGCGGCCGCACCCCCACCGAACTGGCGCGCGCCGTGGCGGCGTGGCGCCAGGGCGGGCCGGCGGGACTGGCCGCCCTGGAGGAGGAGTGGGATCCGCCCGCGGGCCCGTTCGACCGGGCGCGGCCCGCCCTGGCCGCCGCGGACTTCCCGCTCTTCCGCCCGCGGCGCAACCGCCTCTCCACTCCGTCCCTCCAACTCCGCCTGGGCCGTGACGGACTGTGGTACGGATACGAGTCCGACGCCGGCCGGGAGGACTGGTGGCCGCGGGGCATACCGGACGAAGACCCGGTCGGCGCGCTCATGACCCTTCTGGGCCGCTGACACCCGCCGCCGGGGGACCCGGTTGTCGGTCCTCCGCCAAGAACGACACGGCCATGCCCGGTCCGGGACCAGCAGCGCTCCTTCAGGACCGCGAAGAACACGGCCGGGGACCGGCGGCGTATCCTCCCGAAGCCACGGGCCACGGGCCACGGGCCACGAGCGGTGCCCGCAGGACCGCCCGGTGACGCCCGACGCCTACGGACGTTGGCGGAAGGGGAGGCGGAGCGGGGCGTGAACCGGGTGGGGACCGGTAAAGCACTCGCCCTGTGGGCGAGGAGCCGCCCAGCCGCCCAGCCACGCACACGTGCGCCGTGTTCGCGCATCGCGCTTCGGGCTCCGGCAGCCGAACGCGCGGACGGCGCGCGACAGTTGTCCCTTTCTCCACCCGAAGGGGTGAAACGGCGTCTGGCCATAACCCGTTCGGCTCCGTGCCGTTATCTCCGGTGTGGGTGACCACCCGGGTCCATCCACCGGGAGGCAGGAAACCATGAGGCAGATGCGCCGTACAGGTCTGGTCGCAGCGATGGTCACGGGCGGTGCGCTGGCCGCGGCCGGGGCCGCACACGCCGGCTCCGACGCGCAGGGCAGGGCGGCCGGCTCACCCGGCCTGATCTCCGGCAACACGGTGCAGGTCCCGGTCCACACGCCGGTGAACGTGTGCGGCAACACGGTGAACGTGGTGGGTCTGCTGAACCCCGCGGCCGGCAACAACTGCGCAAACGAAGGGAACGCCACCGACGGCGCCACTGCCGCTGACAGCGGTGCGGTCGCCGCGGCACAGGCGGAGGACTCCCCCGGCCTGATCTCCGGGAACGCGGTCCAGTTGCCCGTCGACGTCCCGGTGAACGTCACCGGCAACTCCGTGAACGTTGTCGGTATCGGCAACGCGGCGGTCGGCAACTCCTCCTCGAACTCCGCCAACCCGCCGACCCGGACCCGACCGGTGGCCCCGCCGTCCGAGGCCCGCCCCGCCACGCGTGACCCGGAGCCCCAGCAGGGCCCGGCCCGTCTGGCCGAGACCGGCACGCCGTCCGCGCTCGGTCTCACCATCCCGGTCGGCGCGGCCCTCCTCCTCGGCGGTGCTCTGCTGTACCGCCGGGCCCGCGCCGTGGCGTGACGGCGGATACGTTCCGGGGCCGCAGCCACCGCCTCTGCCCGTCCTCCCCGGCATCCTCTGGTCCCTTGGACCGCCCGCCGGGCCGGGCTCCCCGCCCCGTCTACTGGCGGTAGCCACCCAGGAAGCGCCCGATCCGGCTGATCGCGGCATCGAGGTCGTCCGCGTACGGCAGGGTCAGGATGCGGAAGTGGTCGGGCCGGGGCCAGTTGAAACCGGTGCCCTGTACCACCTGGATCTTCTCCCGCAGCAGCAGGTCCAGTACGAACTTCTCGTCGTCGTGCACGCGGTGCACCTTGGGGTCCAGGCGCGGGAAGGCGTACAGCGCACCCTGGGGTTTCACACACGAGACGCCCGGGATCTCGTTCAGCCGCTCCCAGGCCCGGTCGCGCTGCTCGCGCAGCCGTCCGCCCGGTGCGGTCAGTTCATGGATCGACTGGCGACCGCCGAGCGCGGCCTGGATGGCGTACTGGGCGGGCGCGTTGGGGCACAGCCGCATCGAAGCGAGCATGGTGAGCCCCTCCAGGTAGCTGCGCGCGTGCTGTTTGGGGCCCGTGACGACCAGCCAGCCGGAGCGGAAGCCCGCGACCCGGTAGGTCTTGGACAGGCCGCTGAAGGTGAGGACGACCAGGTCCGGGGCGAGGGCGGCCGCGGTGTGGTGGACGGCCTCGTCGTAGACGATCTGGTCGTAGATCTCGTCGGCGAGGACCATCAGCTGGTGGCGGCGGGCGAGGTCCAGGATCCCCTCGACGATCTCCCGCGGATACACCGCTCCGGTGGGGTTGTTGGGATTGATGATCACGACGGCCCTGGTGCGGTCGGTGATCTTCGATGCCATGTCGTCGAGGTCGGGGTACCAGTCCGCCGACTCGTCGCAGAGGTAGTGGACGGCCTTTCCGCCGGAGAGGGTCGTGACGGCGGTCCACAGCGGGAAGTCGGGTGCGGGAACGAGCACTTCGTCGCCGTCCTCCAGCAGCGCCTGCACCGCCATCGACACGAGCTCGGAGACGCCGTTGCCGAGGAACACGTCGTCGACGGAGACGTCCGTGAGCCCGAGGGCCTGGTAGCGCTGGGCAACGGCGCGCCGCGCGGAGAGGATCCCGCGCGAGTCCGTGTAGCCGTGGGCCCTCGGGAGCATCCGGATCATGTCCTGGACGATCTCCTCGGGGGCCTCGAAGCCGAAGAGCGCGGGGTTGCCGGTGTTCAGCCGCAGCACGCTGTGACCCGCCTCCTCCAGTGCGTCGGCGTGCTCGATCACCGGGCCGCGGATCTCGTAGCAGACCTCGCTGAGCTTGCTCGACTGCCGGAACTCCATGCGGAGGCCTCCCCAGGGCTGGCGGGACGGTGGTACTCGGTGGCACTTGGTTTTACCAAGTGGAAGCTTGGAAAGTCCAACGACGGGTCTAGACTGCCTCGCATGCCCCGTCCCCCACGCCGCCGAAGCTACGACCAGTTCTGCGCCGTCGCGCGCGCCCTCGACTCCGTCGGCGACCGCTGGACGCTGCTGATCGTGCGGGAACTGCTCTCCGGCCCGCGCCGGTACACCGACCTCCACGCCGACCTGCCCGGAGTCAGCACGGACGTCCTCGCCTCCCGGCTCAAGGACATGGAGCGCGACGGGCTGGCCACCCGGCGCAGGCTGCCCGCCCCGGCGTCGGCGTACGTCTACGAACTCACCCCGCGCGGAGAGGCGTTGCTGCCCCTGGTCGGGGCACTGGCCGAATGGGGCGCAGCCGCGCTCGACGTGCCCCGGCCGACCGACGCGGTGCGGGCCCACTGGTTCGCCGTACCGCTGCTGCGCCGTCTGGAGACGGCGGGCGTGACCGACACCGTCGAAGTGGGCCTGCCGGAGGGGGAGTTCCACGTGCGTCCCGCGCAGGGCGGCGGGGCCGGCGGCTACGGAGACGGCCCCGCGCCTGCCGGAGGCGTGGTGACCCGGATCGAGTTGGACGGCGGGACCTGCCTCGCTGTCAGCCGGGGGGAGCTCGGCATCGAGGAGGGCATACGGGACGGGCATATCCGGGTCTCCGGCGGCGGGGCCCTTGCGGCCGCCCTGACCCAGCAGCGGCCCGGCGCCGGGTGCGACGTGGGCGCGCCCGTCGGGGCCCCCGGCTCCCCGCCGCGGGCCGCGGTGGAACAGGGGAGCGGCCAGGGGCGTCGACGCAGCGGTGCGACGGGTCGCCGCTCACCGGGAGACGGCTGACCGAGGCCGTTCGGGCGGCTCGGCCCCATGCTGGACCGGCGACCGGCGACCGGCGACCGGCGACCGGCGACCGGCGACCGGCGACCGGTGCGCCGTGGCAGGCGGGTCCCTTCCGGCGGTGGTGGGTTGCGGTCCGGTGGGTCGCGGTCGACATCGAGGCCCGGACGGCGCTGCCCCGGGCCGGCCCGGGGGAGGCCGACCCCGGGCTGCCGGCTCGGTGCGAACCGGTCAGGTCGGTCCGGTCGGCCCGCCCCGGGAGGAGGGCCCGGCCGGTCCGCCGCAGGAGGAGGACCCCGGTCGTCCTGCCCCGGAGGGACGAACCGGTCGCCGCGCTCGCCGGGCGCGAGCGGGCCGCTCCCCGCCCGGCGGCGTGTGCGGGTTCGCCGGACCCCCTGCCGTGCCGCGGATCGTCGGCTACGGCGGTGCCGTGGTGCTGTCGGGCGGGCGGCCCCCGCGGACGGCGACCGCACGGGCACCCGCCCGGCACCCCGCCGATGCCGCGGCGGCCGGGGTCGCGTCCGCCAGCAGGGCCGCCAGAAAGGCGCCGGTGAAGGCGTCGCCCGCGCCCGTGGAGTCGACCGGTGCCGCGGGGACGGCGGCGATCCTGTCGGTCACCGCGCCCGACTGCGCCACGAGCGCGCCGCCCGCGCCGAGGGTGACGGCGACGAGCGGGACACGGCGGCTCAGCCTGGCCGCGGCATCTGCCGCATCGGGGAGGCCGGTGAGGAGCCGGGCCTCGTCCGCGTTGGGGAGCAGGACACCGGTACCCGCCGTCGCACCGAGGAAGCGGTCGACGCCGAAGTCGGCGATGAACCCTGCCGACGCCGGGTCGACGCTCACCGGAACACCCCGTCCCAGCGCGTCCGCGAGCGCCAGGCATGCCAGCTCGCGACTGGGCTCGGAGAAGAACAGGTACCCGGACAGATGGAGCCTGGCCACCCCGTCGAGAAGCCGAGCCGACCAGTCGCCGGGGCACAGCCGCAGCGCCGCTCCGCCGTCGGTGAGGAAGGTCCGCTCCGCCTCCGCGTCGACCAGCGCGACGATCGTGGCCGTCGGTACCTCCTGGTCGCGGACCAGTACGGGGTGGACTCCCGAGCCCCGCAGCAGCGCCTCGTGCCGGTCCGCGGTGCCGGCCCCTACCCGGCCGAGCAACCGTACGTCAGGACAACCCGAGTACGCCGCCCAGCAGGCCGCGTTGGCGCCGGCCCCGCCGGGCAGCGTCCGTACCTCCGCCGCGGTGTCCGTCCCGCGGGCGAGCGCCCCGGGGTGCCGTGCGATCACGTCCGTGGCCACATCGCCGACCACCAGCAGAGCCCCGGTCCGGCCCGGCACCGCGGTCCCATCCCGCCCCGAGGGCGTCCTCACCGCGCCGCCGCGATCCGCGCCGCCAGCCGCACATTGGCGCGGACCGCCGCCAGATTGGCCTCGAGCGAGGCGCCCCCCGTCCGTGTCACCAGCAGGTCCAGCAGGAACGGGGTGACCGCCTGGCCGTCGATGCCCCTTTCCCGGCACTCGCCCAGGGCTTCCGCGAGCACCCGGTCGTGCAGCGACGGGTCCAACTGCTCGTCCTCCGGCACCGGCTGGGCCACGATCAGCGCGGTCTCCGGCCCGCCGAGTGCGCGCTGCGCCCGCATCACGTCCGCCACCTCCTGCGGGGTACGGACCGTCCAGTCGACCGGCAGCCCGGAGGAGGACAGGTAGAACCCGGGGAAGTGCGTGGTGCCGTAGCCGAGGACGGTGACTCCGAGGGTCTCCAGGCGCTGCAGTGTGGCGGGGACGTCGAGGATGGACTTCACCCCGGCGCAGACGACGGTGATCCCCGTCCGGGCGAGCAGCCGCAGATCCGCCGACTCGTCCTGGGCGGTGGTCCACTCCCGGTGGACTCCGCCGAGCCCGCCCGTGGCGAAGACCCGGATTCCGGCGCGTGCCGCGAGGAAGGCCGTGGCGGACACGGTCGTCGCCCCCGAGGCCCCTGCGGCAAGGGCGGGGGCCAGATCGCGGTGCCCGAACTTGCGTACCGCCGGGTCGGTCGCGATGCGTTCCATGCCGTGCTTGTCCAGGCCGACACGGGCCCGGCCGTCCAGTACGGCGACCGTCGCCGGCACCGCACCGGCGTCTGTGACCAGGGACTCCAGCTCCTCGGCGACGGCCAGACTGCGTGGCCGCGGCAGTCCGTGGGCGATGATGGTGGACTCCAGTGCGACGACGGGGCGGCGCGCGTCAAGCGCCTCCCGCACTTCTTCGGACAGCAACAGTGTGGTCTCGGGCATGTCCACATCCCTGGCACGGGAGAGGTGTGCGCAAACGCTTCGGCTGCCGAACCGCCACGGCCCCCGTATGGCCCCTCGTTGCGCCCGCATGTGGGTTGCCGCCTCGCTGAACAGGCCCGCGCCGTAGGACCGTTCCGGCCCCACCGCGGCCGGTTGCCCGGTGGGGCCCGCACCGCCGGGCGTACCGGGACCCCGGACACCTCGCGGGTCCCGGGGACCCCGGACACCGGGCGGACCGACTGCCGGTCCGGCACAAAGGGCCCGGCTCCGGCGGCCGGGCACGGTGTCCGGCTCGGGACGCCTGGCACCGTTGGCCCGCAGGGGATGGCCTGGCTCGGGACGCCTGGCACCGGTGGCCCGGTGCACCGCGGGCGGACCCGAGCGGTGCACCGGGCCGTCAGCCGCAGTCGCGCGGTGCCGGCAGCCGGGGCAGCCGGTCCGCTCGTACGACCTGGATCACGGTCCGTGCGTCCGGCCCCTTTGCCCTGTCCTGGTGGTAGGCGACCGCGAGCGCCCCCGCTCTGGCCTGGGCGTATCCGTACTGCGGGGTGATCCGCGTATAGGCGGAGGACCGCAGGTCCAGCGCGTAGGCGGCTTCCGGGGTGCGCCAGGTGATCAGTTCACCGCTGATCCGGAGCTGGTCGAGCCCCTCGGCTGCGGGGGCCCCGGAGAGCCGTGTCACCGGTGCGGGCTGCCCCCGCCGCCAGACCACCAGCCTCGGATCCTCCCCCTCCCCGCCGTCCTCCCCCTCCCCGCCGTTCCCGCCGTTCCCGGCGTTCCCGCCGTCCTCGACCCAAGCCCACGTGGTGCCGTCGGAGGCGGGTGACCGCAGATCCCGCAGCGCGGCCACCGGGCCCGGCAGCGCGGCCGGGCGCAGGGTGGCGAAGGACAGCGCCGACAGCCTCGTCGACCGGCCGTCCGCACTCGCCTCCCGCCAGGCCAGCAGCCCGCCCGCCGCGAACGGGGCCTCGATCACACCGGAGTGCAGGGCGCGCGGCGCAGGCACCGTGCCACCGGAACCGGGCGGGCGGACCGGGCTGGTGTAGATCGTGGCCCGGCCCCGGCCCGTGCCCTGCGCCCAGAAGACCGCACCGCCGCGGACGACGGGCTGGGGGAGCGGCCCGGGGAGGGTGGACCGCGCCAGCCGGCGCATACCGCCCTCGGCGTCCTGGACATAGAGCGACCACGGACTGTCGAGCGTGCGGCCCTCCAGCACCGCGAACGCCGTCCACCTCCCGTCAGCCGACACATCGGCGGCGAGGAGCTGGTGCTCCACGGGGTCGGTGAATGTCAGCAGGGTGCGCGGCGCCTCGGCATCCTCGACCACGGCAGCCCGGCGGCTCTGCCCGTCGGAGAGCTGCACCACGGTCCAGCGGGCCCGAGGGCCGACATCGGTGAGGACCGCCCGCTGGCCGCTCGGCACGCGGAACTCGCCCGCCGCGAGGGCGGCCCGCCAGCTCTCGGGCAGCGGCGCCTCGCACGCCGCCCGGATCTGCAGGGGACGGGAGGGGGCGGATGCCGAGGAGGCGGGGCCGGCCGTGGGCTGCGTATGGCCGGATCGGTCGGCCGGTGAACAGCCCGGCCCCGCGAGCACCAGCAGGGCCGTACCCAGCAGGGTCGCTACCACCGGCGAGCCCGCCCGGACCGGGCGGCTCGGTGTTCCGTCCGCCGGAAGAGCCCGGACCGCCCGGACCGCCCGGACCGCCCGGACCGTTCGGATCACACGACGTGCTCGACGTGCCCGGACCGCTGGGAGCGGCGTTCCGTCTCGCGGGAGTGCCGGGAGTGCCGGGAGTGCCGGGAGTGCCCGGCCCGGCGTCGTTCCGCCCTGTGGACGCCCCCCGCCGGTCAGAGGCTTCCGTCCCGGCTTACCACACGTAGCCACGGCCGCCCATGATCGTCGTGATGGCGTCCGCGGAGATCTTGGCGGACTTGGGGACTCCGCCGGCCCACGAGATCATGCTGGTGCTCACCCCGCCGACGGGGTCCAGGTAGCGGACCTGTCGCGCGTCGGTGTCGCTGTTGTAGCCGTCGATGGCGACCCAGTGGAAGATCTCGATGTTGGGGTGCCCGGCCAGATGCGGCCCGCCCGGCACTTCCCAGGCGTTGCCGGCGATCGCGTAGTCGTAGTCGGTGTTGTGGACGATGTGCCTCCGGAAGTTCGCCACATCGGCCGATGTCGGGCTGTACGGCAGCGGCCTGGGCACGTAGTTGGCCCCCGGGAGACGGTGGTTGAGCGCGTCGGCCATCGGGTAGCCGGTCGGTTTCGCGACGTCGATCCCGACGCCGTACCAGGCCGTGCCCCTGGAGTCCGTCTCCAGGAGGTCCGCAGCCGCCCGCTGGGAGCGCCCGCGGACCTCGTCGTGTGCGGACTGGGTGATGACCAGGGCCGCCGGACCGCACCAGTACGACGTCTGCTGTGACTGGTGCAGCCCGCCCGAGACGACGTAGCCGGCGCGCTGGGCGCGGACGGCGGGGCGCCGGGACCACGCGGCGGCAGCCGCCTCCTTCCGGGCGGTGATGCGGCGCTGCTCGGCGGTGAGCCGCTGCGGGCCCAGGGTGTCGAGGACCTGCTTGTAGAGGGCACCGGGCGCCCGCCGGGATTCGGGTCCGGGCTGGGAGCCGGGGAACGGGTCGGTGCCCTGCCCGGCCGGGGAGAGGGTCTCGGCCCTCTCCCCGGCCGGCTCCCCGGCAGCCGGGCCGGCCGCCGTGAGGGCCGAGAGGAGGCAGACGGCCGTCATAAGGGCGATGCGACGCCCTGTGCGCACTGCTGACATCGGTGGTCGCTCCTGTACGAGAGGGGACTCGGGCAAGCGCTGCCGTGGGTGTCGCACGCCGTCGCGCGTGGCAGCCGTGGGCGAACCACGACCGTGCCCCCTGCCCGAGTGCGGCCCGAGGCGGCTCGCCGCGTGCCGCGGATCTTTCGCCCGCTAAGGTGAGCCGCCACGACGGCCTCTGATCACTCCGCTGCCGGGCCCGCTTCTCCTTCGTTCGCCGTGCGTATCCCGGACGCGGAGCTTGAACCCGAACCCCTGGACCCCGCGCAGGTCGTCTCGGGTGATCCGGTGGTGACAGGCCGGGAGCTGCGGCGGTCCGAGGACGGGCGGCAGGTGCGGGGCCTCTGGCAGCTCACCCCGGGGTCACCACCGAGACGAAGGCCGATGAGCTGTTCGTCGCGTTCAGCGGGCGCGCCCCGGCCGAGGCCGGAGGCGGGGTTCCCCGAGGTACTGGCGACAGTTGGATACGAGAGCTCACCAGTGGGGGACCCCGGGCGGCGCGACGGTGGAGATCGGGCCGGGGGACGCCTGTGCGCGGAGGGAGGGCGACCGGACGACGTGGACGGTGCACGAGACGCTGCGCAAGGCCTACCACGTCAGCCGGTGCCGGTGCCGGTGCCGGTGCCGGTGCCGGTGGCGGCGGGCGGCCGGTCCTGTGCAGCGCCCGTCCCGGTGACGGCGCGGCGGACGGCGAGGGCCGCGAGCGGAAGCAGCAGACCCGCACCGAGGAGGTTGAGCAGACCGTAGCCGCCCTGCGCCACGATCAGCCCGGCCGCCGCTCCGCCGATGCCCGCCGCGGCGTTCATGGCCAGGTCCGACAGGCCCTGGACCTCCGTGCGGGCGGGCCCCTCCACGGAGTCGGTCAGCAGGGCGGAACCGGAGACCAGGCCCGCGGACCAGCCGAGGCCGAGCAGGAACAGGCCCGCCGCGACCCGTCCGTGGCTCGCCCCGGCGGTACCTGCGAGCAGCGCGGCGAACGCCAGCAGGCCCACGGCAAGGCCGATCACCGCGAGCCTGCCGAGGCGGTCGGAGAGTATGCCCATCACCGGTGAGAACGCGTACATACCCGCGATATGGCCGCTGATGACCAGGCCGATCAGCTGCACTCCGGCGCCGTGGTGGCTGAGCGCCAGTGGTGTCATGGACATGATCGACACCATCGTGGTGTGCGACGCGGCGACCGTGACGAGCGCAAGCCGGGCGCCGGGGGACTCCCGTACGGCCCGGACGGCGGACCGCAGCGACCGCTCCCGCCGTTCCCCCTCCTCCCGCGGCGCGAGCGCCCGGGCCGTCAGCAGCGGATCCGGCCGCAGCAGCACGGCGACGACCACCGCCGCGAGCAGGAAGACCCCCGAGGCCCAGACGAACGGACCCGCGGCTTCCGGTATCCCGGACCCGGAGACGCTTCGGCCCGCCGGTGCCGCGATGTTCGGGCCCAGGACCGCGCCGACCGTGGTCGCCCACACCACCAGGGAGATGGCGCGGGCGCGTCTCGCCGGCTCCGCGAGGTCCGCGGCGGCGAAGCGCGCCTGGAGGTTCGCGGAGGACGCGGCCCCGAAGCCGGCCATGCCCAGCAGGAGCAGCGGGAAGCTGCCGAGTGCGGACGCCAGCACCACCACGGCCGCGCCCGCGGATCCGATGAGGTACGCCAGGACCAGCCCGGGGCGCCGGCCGCGGGCGCTCATCAGCGCGGCGAGCGGGACAGAGAGCAGTGCCGTCCCGGCGACCGTCGCGGTGGGGGCGAGGCCGGACAGGGCGTCCGACCCGCCGACCTGCGGGGCCAGCACGGTGGCCAGGGCGATGCCGGTCGCGACCCCGAGTCCGCCGAGGATCTGGCTCACGACCAGCACGGGGGTGATCCGGCGGCGCAGGCCGGCCAGGTCGGCGGGGCCGGCAGGGTCGGCAGGGTCGGCAGGGTCAGCGGCTGCGGTCACTTCACGGGCGGTAGGGGTCACTGCGGCAGTGTGCCAGTGACCCTCCCGGTGCGGCATCCCCGGCTCGGGCGCGGTGACGGCGGTCGCGCAGCCGGCCGGTGCACGACCGGGACCGGCCCCGTTGTCAGTGGGGGGCCGTACCGTTGATGGCATGCGGCCCGTTACCGAGATCGAACGCACCATGGCGCCCTTCGAGGTCGTCAGTCCCTACCGGCCCAGCGGTGACCAGCCCGCGGCCATCGCCGAGCTCGACCGTCGGGTCCGGGCGGGCGAGCGGGACGTCGTCCTGCTGGGCGCGACCGGGACCGGCAAGTCGGCCACCACGGCCTGGATGATCGAAAGGCTTCAGCGGCCGACCCTGGTGATGGCGCCGAACAAGACGCTGGCCGCCCAGCTGGCGAACGAGTTCCGCGAGCTGCTGCCGAACAACGCGGTCGAGTACTTCGTCTCGTACTACGACTACTACCAGCCCGAGGCGTACGTCCCGCAGTCGGACACCTACATCGAGAAGGACTCCTCCATCAACGAGGAGGTGGAGCGGCTGCGCCACTCCGCGACGAACTCCCTGCTCACCCGCCGGGACGTCGTGGTGGTCGCCTCCGTCTCGTGCATCTACGGCCTCGGCACCCCGCAGGAGTACGTGGACCGCATGGTGCCGCTGCGGGTCGGCGACGAGATCGACCGCGACCGGCTGCTGCGCCGCTTCGTGGACATCCAGTACGCGCGCAACGACCTCGCCTTCACCCGCGGCACCTTCCGGGTCCGCGGCGACACCATCGAGATCTTCCCGGTGTACGAGGAGCTCGCCGTGCGGATCGAGATGTTCGGCGACGAGATCGAGGCGCTCTCCACGCTCCACCCCCTCACCGGCGAGGTCATCAGCGACGACGACGAGCTGTACGTCTTCCCGGCGAGCCACTACGTCGCCGGTCCGGAACGCATGGAGAAGGCGATCACCGGAATCGAGCGGGAGCTCGAGGAGCGCCTCGCCGAGCTCGAGAAGCGGGGCAAGCTCCTGGAGGCCCAGCGGCTGCGCATGCGCACCACGTACGACATCGAGATGCTGCGCCAGATCGGCACCTGCGCCGGTGTCGAGAACTACTCGATGCACTTCGACGACCGCCCTCCCGGCAGTGCGCCGAACACACTCCTCGACTACTTCCCTGAAGACTTCCTCCTCGTCATCGACGAGTCCCATGTCACCGTCCCCCAGATCGGCGCCATGTACGAGGGCGACGCCTCCCGCAAGCGCACCCTGGTGGAGCACGGCTTCCGGCTGCCCTCCGCGCTCGACAACCGGCCGCTGAAGTGGGAGGAGTTCCAGAAGCGCGTCGGGCAGACCGTCTATCTCTCGGCGACCCCGGGCGCCTACGAACTCTCCCGCGCCGACGGCTCCGTCGAGCAGATCATCCGCCCCACCGGCCTGGTCGACCCGGAGGTCGTCGTCAAGCCGACCGAGGGCCAGATCGACGACCTCGTGCACGAGATCCGCACGCGCACCGAGAAGGACGAGCGTGTCCTGGTCACCACGCTCACCAAGAAGATGGCCGAGGACCTGACGGACTACTTCCTCGAACTCGGCATCCGGGTCCGCTATCTGCACAGCGATGTCGACACGCTCCGCCGGATCGAGCTGCTGCGCGAACTGCGCGCCGGCGAGTACGACGTGCTGGTCGGCATCAACCTGCTCCGCGAGGGCCTCGACCTCCCCGAGGTGTCGCTGGTGGCCATCCTCGACGCCGACAAGGAGGGCTTCCTGCGGTCCGGCACCTCGCTGATCCAGACCATCGGCCGTGCGGCGCGCAATGTCTCCGGGCAGGTCCATATGTACGCAGACAAGATCACTCCGGCGATGGAGAAGGCCATCGAGGAGACCAACCGCCGCCGGGCCAAGCAGATCGCGTACAACGAGGCGAACGGCATCGACCCGCAGCCGCTGCGCAAGAAGATCAACGACATCGTGGCCACCATCGCCCGCGAGGAGGTCGACACCGAGCAGCTGCTCGGCTCCGGCTATCGGCAGGGCAAGGACGGCAGGGGTGCCAAGGCGCCCGTCCCTTCGGTGGCCGGACGTTCCGGCAGGGGCGCCGACGGCAGCGGTGCCAAGGCGGGCAAGGGTGCGAAGGCGGGCCGCGGCGCGATCACGAGCGATCGGCCCGCCGCCGAACTGGCCGGGATCATCGAGGAGATGACCGACCGGATGCGCGCGGCGGCGGCGGAGCTCCAGTTCGAGGTGGCCGCACGGCTGCGTGACGAGGTCGGCGAGCTCAAGAAGGAGCTGCGGCAGATGAAGGAGGCCGGTATCGGCTGAACCGCGCCCGTGTCTCAGGACCGACACAAAACACACCGAGTCCCCCGCGCCGCCGGACGACTGCGTAGGGTGCCAGGCAACCGCACCCACAGGCGGTCGCGGGGGAACCACGAGGAGGGGACAGGGCGTGGCGGACGTATCCAAGGGCAGTGCTCCCGGCGTCAATCTGACCAAGGGACAGGCCATCAGCCTGGAGAAGAAGGGCGGTGGCTCCCTCACCGCGGTGCGGATGGGCCTCGGCTGGCAGGCGGCGCCCCGGCGGGGGTTGTTCGGGACGCGCACCAGGGAGATCGACCTGGACGCCTCGGCGGTGCTCTTCGCCGGGGACCAGCCCGTGGACGTGGTCTTCTTCCGCCATCTCGTGAGCGACGACGGCTCGGTCCGGCACACCGGCGACAATCTGGTCGGCGGCGCCGGAGGGGGCGGCGACGACGAGGCGATCCTGGTCGATCTGCAGCGGGTTCCGGTGCACATCGATCAGATCGTGTTCACCGTCAACTCCTTCACCGGCCAGACCTTCCAGGAGGTGCAGAACGCGTTCTGCCGCATCGTGGACGAGACCAACGGGCAGGAACTCGCCCGCTACACGCTGGACGGCGGTGGCCAGTACACCGCCCAGATCATGGCCAAGGTCCACCGCGCCGGCTCCGGCTGGCAGATGACCGCCCTGGGCAACCCGGCCAACGGCCGGACGTTCCAGGACCTGATGCCCGCGATCCTGCCGCACCTGTAGGACCGCGCGCGGTCACCGGCACGGGGGAGGGGCACCGCTGCGCTCTCCGCCGCGCCCCGGCTGCCAGGGGCGGAGCGCCGCCGGGCCCGATCCGCAGACCACTGAGGGGGACAGCAGCGATGACGGCCGAGCTGGTCAGGGGGCAGAACCACCCCGTGCCCCACACCCGGCTCGATATCCGGGTGTCGGCCGGTGAACCGGTCGTGGTGGCGGTCGCGTTGAGCGACGAGCACGGGCGGGTGCCCGGTGCCGAGTGGGTCGCCCACCCGGCCCGGCCGGCCCTGCCCGGTGTCGAGGTCTCCCGCCAGGCCACCGCCGGCCATCTGCTGGCCGTCGACCTGACCGCCGTGCCCTCCTCGGCGCACCGGGCGGCGGTGCTGCTGGCGCTGCCGACGGGTCCCGGGTGCCCCGGCCGCTTCGGGGCGCTCGCCGCGCCGTTCGTCTCCCTCGGTGCTCCGGACGCCCCAGGGACCGTCAGCTACACGGTCACCGGCCTGGACTCCGAAGCCGCCGTCGTGGCCCTGGAGTTCTACCGCAGGCAGGGGGCCTGGAAGGTCCGCGCCGTCGGCCAGGGGTACGCGGGCGGTCTCGCCGCCTGCCTCGCCGACCAGGGGCTCGACCGCGCCGGCGAACTCGCAGCCGCCGTGGGCGAAGCCGTCGCGCACGGCCTCGCCCGCCCGGCCGGCGCAGACCCGGCCCGGACGGCGGAGGCGCTGCGCGCCGCCACCGCCGAGGGTCCGGGTCCCGCTGCCGACCCCGGCCCGGCCGCGTCCCCCACCCCGGGCACGAACCCGCGGACGGCTGACCCCGCTGCTCCGCCGCCGGCCCGGACCCACGGCGGACCCGTCGACTACACACACCCGCGCAGGCGGCCCGCGGTGCAGCAGCCGCCCCCGGTCGCCCCGCCGGGAAGGCCGCCGGTGCCCGTCGCGGGCGATGCCACCGGCTGGTCCGTGGAGGAGCGGCTGTACAACCAGGTGTGGGGCATGTTCGAGGACCTCGCCCGGACGACGGCCGCCTACCGCAGCGCGGTGGACTTCGCCGCGTCACGGCTCGGCCGGGAGCACGACCGCGTCCTGTCCGATCCGCACGGCCGCGTGGCCGGCCCGGGGGACGGCGCTCGTGAGGCGGCCCGCACCAGGCACGACGAGCTGACGGGACGTGCCCGCGAGGCCCTCGACCGCGACCTCGACCAGCTGACCGCCGAATCCCGGGCCGTCGAGCCCGCACTGCCGCCGGCGTTCGCGCGCTGGGACAGCCCGGTCTGGGGGCGCTACCGCGTTCCCGCCAAGGCCCCGATGGCCCTCCGCCTCGGAGACCTGCACCTTCCCGAGCGACCCGGTCTCCGGATCCCGATGCTCATGCGACTGCCACTCGAGCGCGGCCTGTGGGTGGACAGCGGACTGGGCCCGTCGCAGTCCGGCGTGCTACCGGAGGAGGTACCGCCGCGCACGCTCGCCATGGACACCGCGGTCGCCCATGCGGCCCGGCTGATCGCGGTCCATCCGGCGGGTGAGTTCACCGTGCGGGTGATCGACGCCGCGGGCACGGCGGCGCGCTCGCTCAACCCGCTTCTGCGGTCGGGGATGCTGGACGAGCCGCCTGCGGCAGGGGCCGCGGGCGTCTCCGCGGTGCTCGCGAAGCTCGTACGGCGCGTGGACCTGGTGCAGATGGCCGTGCGCGGGGGCGCCGCCGACGCACTGCCGCCGGACCTGGACACCGCCCGGGAGCTGCTGATCGTCAGCGACTTCCCGCGCGGCTTCGACGACCGGGCCGTGACCCGGCTCCGCTATCTCGCCGACGAGGGGCCCGAGGTCGGCGTCCATCTGCTGATGGTCGCCGACCGGGAGGACGCCTCCGGGTACGGGCCGGTCCTCGATCCGTTCTGGCACTCGCTGCTGCGGATCACCCCGGTTCCGGACGACCACCTGGCCGATCCCTGGGTCCGGCACGTCTGGACGTACCTGCCGCCCGCGCTCCCCGAGTACCGCGATGTGCTCGGTCCCGTGCTCGCGAAGGCCGCGGAGGCCCGGCGGGCCCGGCGGCGCTGAACTCCGGACGCGCGGGCCGCCACGTGAGCCGCCACCCGGTTCCGTCGTACGGGCAGTGCGGTTCCCGTGGTTCCGTGCGAGTCGTCTGCTTCGGCGCCGGTGCCCGTGGGCCCCCGTCGGTCCCGTGGGTCCCCGTCGGTTCGTGCCGTGCCGGTGCCGTGATGGTGTCTGACGGTTCCTGCCCGCCCGTGCGTCCTGTGCACCCCTGCGCGGTGTCCGTACCCGGGGGTGGGCCGGGAAACCGGACCTTCGCGCACTGACGGGCGGGGGGAAGCGTTCCGAGGCCATCAAGCCCCGGATGTCTTCGACTTGACCGCCCCCCTGCAGCCCCCTCAGCCCTGTCCGGCTCCGCCCCGCCCCGTCCCGTCCCGTCCCGTCCCGTCCCGCCCCGCGATGGGCAGCGAGGTTGCCCAGGGGGGCGTTGATCTGTGGTTTTAACTCTTGTTTACCTTCGGCTTTACCTTTCTTTGGTCTTTCGGGTAGGGTTCCTCCAGCGGAGGGGAGTACTCCCACCTGCGGCGTGCCCGTCAGTACGGACCGAAAGACCAGAGCGGTCCCGGGGCGCCGGCCCGTGGTGAGGCGACCAGCCACCGCGGGTGGAGGAGACCTCCGGCAACGACGACGCTGGTGAATAGCCGTACGACGCCGGAGGCACAATGGACGTTTCGTTGACCATGTGGCTGGTGACCATTCTCGGTCTCCTCGCCCTGATCTCGGTCGACTTCTTCATCGGGCGCAAGCCCCACGATGTCTCGATCAAGGAAGCGGGAACCTGGACGATCGTCTGGATCGTCCTCGCCGCGGTCTTCGGCGTCGGACTGCTGGCTGCCGGTGAGAGCCAGGCCTCCGGCGAGTTCTTCGCGGGGTACATCACCGAGAAGTCGCTCAGCGTGGACAACCTCTTCGTCTTCGTGCTGATCATGGCGAAGTTCGCGGTCCCGTCGCAGCTTCAGCAGCGGGTGCTGATGTTCGGTGTGCTGATCGCACTGGTGCTGCGGGCCGTCTTCATCGCCGCGGGCGCCGCGATCATCGCCAACTTCTCCTGGGTCTTCTATATCTTCGGCGCGTTCCTGATCTACACGGCCTGGAAGCTCGTCCAGGAGGCGCGCTCCGACGAGGACGAGGACGACTTCGAGGAGAACCGGCTCCTGAAGTCCATCGAGCGGAAGTTCGGCGTCGCCGACAGGTACCACGGCACCAAGCTCTTCGTCCGCGCCAACGGCAAGCGGATCCTGACGCCGCTGATGGTCGTCATGCTCGCCATCGGCACCACCGATGTGCTGTTCGCGCTCGACTCGATCCCCGCGATCTTCGGACTCACCCAGGATCCGTATATCGTCTTCACCGCGAACGCCTTCGCGTTGATGGGTCTGCGGCAGCTGTACTTCCTGATCGGCGGACTGCTCACCAAGCTGGTCCACCTCAGCTACGGCCTGTCGGTGATCCTCGGCTTCATCGGTGTCAAACTGGTGCTGCACGCACTGCATGAGTCGGGGGTCCACGTCCCCGAGATCTCCACCCCGTTCTCACTGACCTTCATCTGCGGTGTCCTGATCGTCACCACGGTCACCAGCCTGATCGTCTCCAGGCGGCAGGAGAGCCAGACCGGTCAGGGCAAGCCGGATCCGGAGCCCACGGCCGACGCCGAGAAGGACAGCGTGGAAGCCTGAGTCCCGCGGTGCGTCTCCTGAAGGGCCCGCGCGGCCGGTGGGGTCGTGCGGGCCGTTGCGTCGTGCGGGCGTGAGGCGGAAAGGGCCACATGATGACGCCGCCTCGTCACCCGCCACGTGGGTCACCCAGGGAAGGCCACCCTAGTAGCGGAGGTCCCGCTGCTCGGTGATCAGGCGGCCGGCGATGTGTAGGTTCCCCTCGGAGTCGAGCACCGCGATGATCTTCTTTGTCGAGCCGTGGTGGGTCGTGAAGTAGATCTTGTCCGCCTCCTGCGAGGTGGAGTAGTTCGTGTTCACGGACAGCTCGATGCTCACCGGGGAGCTGATGAGGACGTCCTTCTTGGGCGAGGTCGGGTAGACCTGGTTCTGCCGCAGCCTGACGCGGCCGTGGGTGTCGCCCTCGTCCCAGTCCGTCGCCACTCCGAGATCGATGTCAGCCATGCGACTTCCCCCTCCGGATCCGGTAACTGTGCCTTCGGTTCGGGCCCTTGCGGAACCCCGCAACCGTGGCTGAATCTATACGGACGGCGCTGGCTCCGTCACGGGGAGTTCAACGGTTGGCTGGATTTCTCCTCTCATAGTCTGGAATTACCGGGCACAGCGGGAGGGTGCGGACATAGCCGCATATCGCAGTGCCGGCCGATGGTCCCCCGACCTGTCCGGTGGCGCTTGCCCTTCGCCGTGCCGGAAAGCTGCGGCCGGCCTTGGGGGAGCCGCCGGTCGAAAGGATCGGCGGCGCGGGCGGGGCGGTCACGGTACGCGGCCCCCGTGCCGGAATCGCGGAGCGCCGAACGGCAGGCGAGGGGGACCGCCGACTGCGCCGGCGCTCTCGAGGGCGCCGACGCGTGCGGGTGCGGCTCGGCGGTGCAGGCGTGCCGTGGCTACCAGCCTCGCGCGCGCCATTGCCCGAGGTGGGGCCGCTCGGCGCCGAGGGTGGTGTCGTCGCCGTGGCCCGGGTAGACCCAGGTCTCGTCCGGCAGTACGTCGAAGAGCTTCGTCTCCACGTCGCGGAGCAGCGAGGCGAACGCCTGAGGGTCCTTCCGGGTGTTGCCCACGCCGCCCGGGAAGAGGCAGTCTCCGCTGAAGACGTGCGGGTGGCCGTGCGGGTCGTCGTAGACGAGCGCGATCGAGCCGGGCGTGTGGCCGACCAGATGGCGGGCGGTGAGCTCGACCCGGCCCACCCGGATCGTGTCGCCGTCGTCGACGAGCACGTCGGTCGGCACCGGGATGCCGCCGGCGTCGTGCCGGCCCGCGTAGGTGCGCGCCCCCGTCGCCCCCACCACATCGGCCAGCGCCCCCCAGTGGTCGCCGTGCCGGTGCGTGGTGACGACCGACGCGATCCCGTCGCCGCCGATCAGCCGGAACAGGGTCTCGGGCTCGGCGGCCGCGTCGATCAGCAGCTGCTCGTCGGTGGCCCGGCAGCGCAGCAGATAGGCGTTGTTGTCCATGGGGCCGACGGCGGCCTTGGAGATCATCAGGGCCGCCAGCTCGTGGACGTCCGCAGGGCCGCCGACCTTCACCGCTCCGCTGTAAGTCATGGGGCCAGCGTACTCAGCCGACTACAGCGGCGGCAGCACCGGCAGCGGGCCGCCGGCGACCCGGAGGGCCTCTCCGCCGCGTCGGCCGGCGAGCCAGCCGAGCAGGTCCGCGGCGGTGCCCCGGACCGTGACCGGACCGCCCGCGGCCCCGCCTCCCGTGGTCCACGTCCGTCCGCCGTCGGCGACGACGGTCGTGGCCGGGACGTCCCCGTGCCCGTCGAACCGCTCCGCGAGGAATCCGGTCTCTCGCTCGGTGAAGCCGGCCGGAAGGCCCTCCAGCTCGTAGCCGATGCCGAGGTCCACGTGATGCAGCTCGACCTCGATCAGCCGCCGGAAGGGGACGCGCGCCGCGGCGTCCGTGACGCCGTTGCGCAGTCGCACGGTCCGGGACCAGTCCCGGTTCGCCGCCGCGGCTGCCCGGAAGCGCTCGGCGGACCGGCGCAGGTCCTCGAGCTGGGCTCGCAGCGGTCGCGGCGCGTCGCGTTCGATGTCGGCCTCGCGTGCCTCGGCGTCCGGGTACATGGGGCGGCCCTCGAGTACGTTGACCAGGGCGTCGGCGTTGCGGGCGAGATGGGCGAGGACATGGCCGCGGCTCCAGCCGGGGAGCCGTGACGGCCGGGCGGCCGCCGCGTTGTCCAGGGTGCCGGCGGCATCGAGCAGCCGCTCGGTCGCCGCATGCACGGAGGCCAGGTCATCCACAGGGTCGATCATGGGGAAGACGATAGCCCTGCCACACGTTCGAGTGAAGGTGGGTGAAGACCGGCGTTAATCGAATGCGCGTGCTATAGGCTCGGGGGAGGCATTCCGGAGAGCCGGAAGTTCATCCGTCCGGCAGCCGTCGACCCGTGGTCGGCCCGGCCTGGAGCAGTCCGGGCCGGAGGCTGTGTCCCCGATGCTCCTCACGACCTGTCTCAAGAAAGGTGCGGACCCGGCGTGGCCGACCGTCTCATCGTCCGTGGCGCTCGCGAGCACAACCTCAAGAACGTCTCGCTCGACCTCCCCCGCGACTCACTCATCGTCTTCACCGGGCTCTCGGGGTCGGGCAAGTCGTCGCTCGCGTTCGACACGATCTTCGCGGAGGGGCAGCGCCGCTACGTCGAGTCGCTCTCCTCCTACGCCCGGCAGTTCCTGGGCCAGATGGACAAGCCGGACGTGGACTTCATCGAGGGCCTCTCCCCGGCCGTCTCGATCGACCAGAAGTCCACGTCCCGCAACCCCCGCTCCACGGTGGGCACGATCACCGAGGTCTACGACTACCTCCGGCTGCTCTTCGCCCGGATCGGGAAGCCGCACTGCCCCGAGTGCGCCCGCCCCATCTCCCGGCAGTCGCCGCAGGCCATCGTCGACAAGGTGCTGGAGCTGCCCGAGGGGAGCCGCTTCCAGGTGCTGTCGCCGCTGGTGCGGGAGCGCAAGGGCGAGTTCGCCGACCTCTTCGCCGACCTCCAGACCAAGGGGTACTCCCGGGCCCGGGTCGACGGGCGGACCGTCCAGCTCACCGAGCCGCCGAAGCTCAAGAAGCAGGAGAAGCACACCGTCGAGGTGGTCGTCGACCGCCTGACCGTCAAGGAGAGCGCCAAGCGGCGGCTCACGGACTCCGTGGAGACCGCGCTGGGCCTGTCCGGCGGCATGGTGGTGCTGGACTTCGTCGACCTCCCCGAGGACGACCCCGAGCGCGAGCGGATGTACTCGGAACACCTGTACTGCCCGTACGACGACCTCTCCTTCGAGGAGCTGGAGCCCCGCTCCTTCTCCTTCAACTCGCCGTTCGGCGCCTGCCCCGACTGCACCGGTATCGGCACCCGGATGGAGGTCGACCCCGACCTGATCGTCCCGGACGAGGACCGCTCCCTCGACGACGGCGCCATCCACCCCTGGTCGCACGGCCACACCAAGGAGTACTTCGGGCGGCTCATCGGCGGGCTCTCCGACGCGCTCGGCTTCCGCACGGACATCCCGTGGGCCGGGCTGCCGCAGCGCGCCAGGAAGGCCCTGCTGTACGGCCACAAGACCCAGGTCGAGGTCCGCTACCGGAACCGCTACGGGCGGGAGCGCGCCTACACCACCCCGGCGTTCGAGGGCGCGGTGTCCTTCGTGAAGCGGCGCCACAGTGAAGCGGAGAGCGACTCCAGCCGCGAGCGCTTCGAGGGCTATATGCGGGAGGTGCCCTGCCCCACCTGCGACGGCACCCGGCTGAAGCCGATCGTCCTGGCGGTGACCGTCATGGACCGGTCCATCGCCGACGTCTCGGCCATGTCGATCAGCGAATGCGCCGACTTCCTGGGCCGGCTGACGCTGAACGACCGCGACAAGAAGATCGCCGAGCGGGTGCTCAAGGAGGTCAACGAGCGGCTGCGGTTCCTGGTGGACGTCGGCCTGGACTACCTCTCCCTCAACCGGGCCGCGGGCACCCTGTCCGGCGGTGAGGCGCAGCGCATCCGGCTGGCCACCCAGATCGGCTCGGGACTCGTCGGCGTGCTGTATGTGCTGGACGAGCCGTCCATCGGACTGCACCAGCGCGACAACCACCGGCTGATCGAGACCCTGGTGCGGCTGAGGGACATGGGCAACACCCTGATCGTCGTCGAGCACGACGAGGACACGATCAAGGTCGCCGACTGGGTCGTGGACATCGGCCCGGGCGCCGGCGAGCACGGCGGCAAGGTCGTCCACTCCGGGCCGCTCAAGCAGCTGCTGGCCAACAAGGACTCGATGACCGGGCTCTATCTGTCCGGGAAGAGGTCCATCGCGACGCCGGGGATCCGGCGGCCGGCCGACCACGACCGGCAGCTCACGGTGCACGGCGCCCGGGAGAACAACCTCCGGGACATCGACGTGTCGTTCCCGCTCGGCGTGCTCACGGCCGTCACCGGTGTCTCAGGCTCGGGCAAGTCGACGCTGGTCAACGACATTCTGTACACCCACCTGGCCCGTGAGCTGAATGGCGCCAAGTCGGTGCCGGGCCGGCACACGCGGGTGGACGGCGACGATCTCGTCGACAAGGTCGTCCACGTCGACCAGTCGCCCATCGGCCGCACCCCGCGGTCCAACCCGGCGACGTACACCGGTGTCTTCGACCATGTCCGCAAACTCTTCGCGGAGACCATGGAGGCGAAGGTGCGCGGCTACCTGCCGGGCCGCTTCTCCTTCAACGTGAAGGGCGGGCGCTGCGAGAACTGCTCCGGCGACGGCACCATCAAGATCGAGATGAACTTCCTGCCGGACGTGTACGTCCCCTGCGAGGTCTGCCACGGCGCCCGCTACAACCGGGAGACCCTGGAGGTCCACTACAAGGGCAAGTCCATCGCCGAGGTGCTGGACATGCCGATCGAGGAGGCGCTGCACTTCTTCGAGGCCGTGCCGACGATCTCCCGTCATCTGAGGACCCTGAACGAGGTGGGCCTCGGGTACGTCAGGCTGGGCCAGCCCGCGCCCACGCTCTCCGGCGGTGAGGCGCAGCGGGTGAAGCTGGCGAGCGAGCTGCAGAAGCGGTCGACCGGCCGGACCGTCTACGTCCTGGACGAGCCGACGACCGGGCTGCACTTCGAGGACATCGCGAAGCTGATCAACGTGCTGTCCGGGCTGGTCGACAAGGGCAACACCGTGATCGTGATCGAGCACAACCTCGATGTGATCAAGACCGCCGACTGGGTCGTCGACATGGGGCCCGAGGGCGGCAGCGGGGGCGGCCTCGTCATCGCCGAGGGCACGCCCGAGCAGGTCGCCGGGGTGCCGGCGAGCCACACGGGCAAGTTCCTCCGGGACATCCTCGGCCCGGAGCGCGTCAGCGACTCCGTTCCGCCGCAGTCGCGGCGCAAGACGGCGGCGAAGAAGGCCGCGTCCGGGAAACCGGTCGTCTCCGCCAACTCCACCGCGGTGAAGAAGACGGTGAAGGCCGACACGGCACCGGCCAGGAAGAAGGCGGCCGCGTCGCGCGGCCGCAGCCGCAAGGCCTGACGCCGGCTCCGGACCGGCCCCGCCTGCTGCCTGCTGCGGCCGGGACCGGGACCGGGGCCGTGGCGCGGCGGCCCCTCGGCGCGGCGGCCCGGGGGCCTGTGGCGCGCGTCGGCATCGCGACGTGGCATCGGCCGTTGTCCAGGCCCTGCCGCCCGGACCCGTGCCAGGGCGCTTCCCCGGCTCCCGGGCCAGGGTGGCCGCTCTGCGCCGAGGGCGCGGTGGTGTTCCCGTGCGGACGTCGACCGCGAGATCGGTCAGTCCGCCCTCCGCGGACCTCCGCGTCGCCGTGGTGCCGCAGATCGTGGAAGCCGGCGTCGCTCACGGTCGTCCCGCCAGGGCCGGGACCGGTGGGGCGGCGGCCCGCCGATGGCGGTCGGCGACCGGACCGGCCGACTCGTCGGGGAGGCCGTCCGCGGCGATGAACGGTGCGGGCGGGGGAGCCACGGCGCTGTTCTCGTGCCGGGGGCCGCGCTGTTCTGCGGCCCCCGGCTTCCGAGGTCCCGGCGCCGCGCCGGGGAGCCGCCCCGCTCCGCCAGGGCGGCTGCGCGGGGTCACGGACCGTTTCGCGGGGCCGCGGTCAGCCCAGTTCGGCCGCGTACGGGGGCTCCGCGCCTGCGCGGGAGCAGGTGACGGCCGCGGCCCGGGCGGCGAATTCGAGTACCTCGGTCCAGCCTGCGGTGTCCAGGGCCAGCAGCCCGCGGCGGGAGAGGGCGCCGCGCCGGTCCAGGCCGTGCAGCAGTGCCGCGTTCGCGGTGTCGCCCGCACCGATCGTGTCGGCCACCGCCACGTCCACGGCCGGGACGGCGGCCTCCACACCCGCCCGGGTGCGTACCGTGAGACCGCGGGCACCATGCGTCGTCACCACGGCGGCCGGTCCCTCGGAGAGCCAGCGGTCCGGGGCGCCGCCGAGCCATGCGGCGTCCTCCTCCGAGAGCTTCAGCAGCGACACCGAAGGGAGCCAGCCCCGGAACCGCGTCCGGTGCGCAGCGGCGTCCGGGATCAGCCCCGGGCGGATGTTGGGATCGAGCAGGGTGAACACCCCGCGCCCCGCCTCGCGCCGCAGCAGGGTCTCGTATGCGCTCGCCCCCGGCTCCAGTACCAGCGAGCAGGTGCCGAGGGCCAGCGCCCGCACCCCGTCCGGCAGTTCGGCCGGCAACGCGAACAGCCGGTCGGCGGTGCCCGTCACATAGAAGCGGTAACCGGCGGAACCGTCCGCGCCGAGCTCGGCGACCGCGAGACTGGTCGGCTCCGGGCCCCGCTGCACCAGCGCCGTGTGCACCCCCGCCGTGCGCAGTCCGCCCAGCAGGGCCTCGCCGAAGCCGTCCGACGAGAGCCGGGAGCAGAAGGCCACGGGTGACCCCAGGCGGCCCAGGGCCACCGCTGTGTTGTAGGGGCCGCCGCCGGGCCGCGGCAGCAGGGGCGGCAGCAGTGCGCTCCCGGCGGCCGCCGGCAGCGGGACCAGGTCGATCAGGGATTCACCGGCGACGACGATCACGGCTGAGAACGTAGTCCATCGTCCCGGGGTGCGACAGTTCCCCCACGGCCCGGCCGACCCGCCCGGAGGGGCCGCGATCTGCGCCGGTATCGTCGGTTCGGCCAACCCCCGGCCCCTCAGTTCCGAGGAGACCCTCATGTCCGGCCGTCCCGCCGCCCGCCGTACCGTGCTCAAAGGCGCCGCTCTCGCCGGAGCGGCCGGGCTGGGGGCCGCCGCCTGCTCCACCGATTCCAAGCTGGGCCACGCCCAGGTACCGACGCCGACCGGGCCGGTCGACCTGGGCGCCGCGGGGGAGGTCCCGGTGGGAGGCGCCCGGCTCTACCGTGAGCAGCGGCTCGTCGTCCACTGCCCGTCCGAGGGCCGGTACCGGGCGTTCAGTGCCCAGTGCACCCACGCGGGTTGTGTCCTCGACAAGGTGGAAGGCACGGAGGGCAACTGTCCCTGCCACGGCAGCCGCTTCGACGTGACGACCGGCACGGCCCTCAAGGGACCGGCCACCGTGCCGCTGCCGGAGGTCGAGGTGCGGGTGCGGAACGGGAAGCTGGTGGCCGGCCCGGAGGCCTGAGCCCGCCCATACCGCCCCTGCGCAGGCCAGCCTGCTTGTGCGCTGGTTCGCCGGTGGTGACCCGCTCGTAGCGCCCCCATTCGCCGAGCGCCCCGTCCCGGCGCTCCCCGCCCCGCGGTGCCGCACGCTGAGGGCCGCGTCAGTGCTGCCACTCCCAGTCGATCCCCTGGATCCCCGGCCGCACGCCCTGGTCGACGAGGTGCACCGAAGGGCGCCGGCCGCTCGGCGTCAGTTCGGCCCGGCAGATCCGCGCCGCGCCGGGGGAGTCCTGGGCGAAGTGCCGGCACCGCACCGGCAGCGCCGCCGGATCGAAGCGGACCTGCAGCATGTACTGCCCGCCGGTGCCGGGGAAGCCGCGCAGGTACTCGCCGCTCGGGCCCGCCGTACCGTCCTCGAAGCCGTAGCAGAGGAGGTACGTCTCACCGGACCGCAGCCGGGCGTCGAGGAGGAGTTCCGCGACCAGCACCCCCGCATCCCGGTCGTAGCGCACGCGCCCCGGCCGGCAGTTCTCCGTCGCGTGTACCGTCACCCGCGCCGGATCCCATCCGGCGCCCCCGCGGTGGACGGCCAGCAGGCGGTCGACGCCGTCGCGGTGGGCGCGCACGATCTTCTGGGAGCTCCGCCCCAGCAGTTCGCGCTCCGGCCCGATGCGTACCCGCTCATGGTGTCCCACGGTGTGCAGCCCGCCGTCCGCGGGCCGGCCGAGCCCGTTCAGCAGCCGCTCCACCGCCCCGGACACCGCGGCGGGCGTGCGTGGTGAGGGGCAGGCGGCCCGCCGGGCACCGGGCCCGCCGTCTCCGGGAAGCAGCCGCAACAGCGAGTTCTCCGGCAGCCCCAGCACGTCCTCGAGCGCTTGAACGGCGCGCAGCGACTCCGGGCGCCGGGGCCGGCGGGCCCCCTGCTGCCAGTAACTCAGGCTGGTCACACCGACCTTGATCCCCCGGTGGGCGAGATGGTGCTGCACCCGCTGAAGGGGCAGCCCCCGCACCGCGAGCGCGGCGCGCAGAGCGAGGTGGAAGGGGCCCGTGAGCAGTACCCGGTCCAGCTCGGCGCGCGTGTGCGCGGGGTGCACGGCGTGTCCCATGGGACTCCTCGATGGGGGTGCGCGGCAGCCCGGTGGGCCCTCGCACCGAGGGCAGCGTGTGCGGACGCGACCGGCAACGGCCTCCGGGCCCTTCCGCACGCGACCGGCCCGGCCGCGTGTCACCCCGCATTGAAGCGTGTCGGATCCCTCCGGACAATGGCTGTCCGGGTCCCGGTCCGAAAGGCATCCCCAAGGCATCCGAAAGGGGCTGGAGCCCGGCGCAGGCGTCCGGAAGGTGCCGCCGGGCGTGCGGGTCCGGACACACCGGGAGCGGCAGCGGCCCCCACCGCGTGCCTTCGTCCCGGCCTCCCCGCGGCCGCCCTTCCCCTTCCCTTCCCCTTCCCCTTCCCTTCCCGTCCCCGCCCCGCTCTCCTCGGTTCCCCGCGGCCCCCGCGGCCCCGCGGCCCCCTCGGTTCTCTCCCGCTGCTGTCCCGCTCTCTGCCCGCTCTTCTCCGCGTCCCCGGCCGTCCCCGGCCGTCGTCTGCCGCTCTTCCGTCGCTCGTCTGCTCCCGTCCGGCCGTGCGGGGGCTCAGGCCCTCCACCTCCTGCGCCCCGGCACCCCGGCGCGATGACGGGTGTCCGCGCCCCTCGGCCGACCCTCCTGTCCGTGCCCGCCAGTAGGGTGGACGCCATGGCAGACCCCTCCAGCTACCGCCCCAAGCCGGGGCAGATCCCCGACTCGCCGGGGGTCTACAAGTTCCGGGACGCGCACCGCCGGGTGATCTACGTCGGCAAGGCGAAGAGCCTGCGGCAGCGGCTGGCAAGCTACTTCCAGGACCTGGCGGGTCTGCACCCGCGCACCCGCACGATGGTCACGACCGCGGCCTCGGTCGAGTGGACCGTCGTCTCCACCGAGGTGGAGGCGCTGCAGCTGGAGTACTCCTGGATCAAGGAGTTCGACCCCCGGTTCAACGTCAAGTACCGGGACGACAAGAGCTATCCGTACCTCGCGGTGACGATGAACGAGACGTTCCCGAGGGTCCAGGTGATGCGCGGCGCCAAGAAGAAGGGCGTGCGGTACTTCGGCCCCTACGCACACGCGTGGGCGATCCGCGAGACGGTCGACCTGATGCTGCGGGTGTTCCCGGTGCGCACCTGCTCCGCCGGGGTGTTCAGGAACGCGGAGCGGACCGGCAGGCCCTGTCTGCTGGGCTACATCGGCAAGTGCTCCGCGCCCTGCGTCGGCCGGATCGGTGCCGGGGAGCACCGTGGACTCGCCGAGGAGTTCTGCGACTTCATGGCCGGCCGCACCGGCACCTACCTCCGCCGCCTGGAGCAGGAGATGGCGGTGGCGGCCGAGGACATGGAGTACGAGCGGGCCGCCCGGCTGCGGGACGATGTGGAGGCCCTCCGACGCGCCATGGAGAAGAACGCGGTGGTGCTGGCCGACGCGACCGACGCGGATCTGATCGCGGTCGCCGAGGACGAGCTGGAGGCCGCCGTCCAGATCTTCCACGTCCGCGGCGGGCGGGTGCGCGGTCAGCGCGGCTGGGTCACCGACAAGGTCGAGGCCGTCGACACCGCGGGCCTCGTCGAGCACGCGCTGCAGCAGTTGTACGGGGAGGAGAGCGGCGACGCCGTACCCAAGGAGGTGCTCGTCCCGGCCCTGCCCGACGACCTCGCCGCGGTCGCCCAGTGGCTCGGCGGCCGGCGGGGCTCCGCCGTGTCGCTGCGCGTCCCGCAGCGCGGCGACAAGAAGGACCTGATGGCGACGGTCGGGCGCAATGCCCAGCAGGCCCTGGTCCTGCACAAGACCAGGCGCGCGAGCGATCTGACCACCCGCTCCCGGGCCCTGGAGGAGATCGCCGAGGCGCTCGGTCTGGACTCGGCGCCGCTGCGGATCGAGTGCTTCGACATCTCCCATCTCCAGGGCCAGGACGTGGTCGCGTCCATGGTGGTGTTCGAGGACGGGCTGCCCCGCAAGAGCGAGTACCGGCGCTTCCAGATCAAGGGCCGTGCGGGAGACACGCAGCTCTGGCACGGCGAGGGCCAGGACGATGTCCGCTCGATGCACGAGGTGATCAGCCGGCGCTTCCGGCGGTACCTCGCGGAGCGGGAGAGGACCGGCGAGTGGGCCGTCCCGGAGGCCGGTGGGGCCGGCCGGGCGGGGGCGGGCGGCGATGCCGCCGGGTCCCCGTCGGTCCCGCCGGCCGCAGGGTCCCCGTCGGCCCCCGAAGCCCCGTCCGCCGTGGACTCCCCGTCGGGCGACGGCAGGCCCAGGCGGTTCGCCTACCCGCCGCAGCTGGTGCTCGTCGACGGTGGTCAGCCGCAGGTGGCTGCGGCCCGGCGGGCCCTGGACGAGCTGGGCATCGACGACGTCGCCGTCGCCGGGATCGCCAAGCGCATGGAGGAGGTGTGGCTGCCGGGGGAGGACGACCCGGTCGTGCTGCCCCGGTCCAGCGAGGGGCTCTACCTCATCCAGCGGGTGCGGGACACCGCTCATGACTTCGCCGTCCGCTACCAGCGCTCCAAGCGCACCCAGCGGCTGCGGACCGGCCCGCTGGACGCCGTGCCGGGCCTGGGCGCCGCCCGCAAGCAGGCGCTGATCAAGCACTTCGGCTCGGTGAAGCGGCTGCGCCAGGCCACGATCGAGCAGATCTGCGAGGTCCCGGGCTTCGGCAGGAAGACCGCCGAGTCCGTGGCCGCCGCCCTGGCGCAGGTCGCTCCGGCGGCTCCGGCGGTGAACATGGCGACAGGAGAGATCATCGAAGAGGATGACGGGGCAGCAGTGACGGAAGGGAACGGGGGAATCACGACATGACCGGGCAGCACAGACCAGAACACGGAGCAGGAGACGTGGATACGGGCACCACCGAGGCCGGGCAGGCCGCTGAGACGGCCATCCCCGAGCTGGTGATCATCTCCGGAATGTCGGGCGCCGGCCGCAGCACGGCGGCGAAGTGCCTGGAGGACCTCGGCTGGTTCGTCGTGGACAACCTGCCGCCCGCGCTGATCCCCACCATGGTGGAACTCGGCGCACGCTCCCAGGGCAACGTCGCACGTATCGCCGTCGTCGTGGATGTCCGCGGCCGGCGGTTCTTCGACAACCTCCGCGAGTCCCTCGCGGACCTCGACGCCAAGGAGGTCACCCGCCGGATCGTCTTCCTGGAGTCGTCCGACGAGGCCCTGGTACGGCGGTTCGAGTCCGTCCGCCGCCCGCACCCGCTCCAGGGCGACGGCCGGATCGTCGACGGCATCGCCGCCGAGCGGGACCTCCTCCGGGAGCTGCGCGGTGACGCCGACCTCGTGATCGACACCTCCAGCCTCAACGTCCACGAACTGCGCGCCAAGATGGACGCCAGGTTCGCGGGCGACGAGCAGCCGGAGCTGCGGGCCACCGTGATGTCGTTCGGGTACAAGTACGGCCTCCCCGTCGACGCCGACCTGGTGGTGGACTGCCGCTTCCTGCCGAACCCGCACTGGGTTCCGGAGCTGCGCCCCTTCACCGGCCTGAACGACGAGGTGTCGGGCTATGTCTTCCACCAGCCCGGCGCCAAGGAGTTCCTCGACCGGTACACCGAGCTGCTGCAGCTGATCGCCGGTGGCTACCGCCGTGAGGGCAAGCGGTATGTGACGATCGCCGTCGGCTGCACGGGCGGCAAGCACCGCTCGGTGGCGATGTCCGAGAAGCTCGCCGCCCGGCTCGGCTCCGAGGGGATCGAGACCGTCGTCGTCCACCGGGACATGGGGCGCGAGTGACCGGACGCAACCCCCGCCTGCGCCGGCTGAGGGGAGGTGACACGCCCCGCACCGGCCGCAGACGCGGAGCCCAGCCCAAGGTCGTCGCGCTCGGCGGCGGCATGGGCCTCTCGGCGTCCCTCGCCGCGCTGCGCCGCATCACGGGCGACCTCACCGCCGTCGTCACCGTCGCCGACGACGGGGGCTCCAGCGGCCGGCTCCGCAAGGAGCTGGGGGTACTGCCGCCCGGCGACCTCCGCAAGGCGCTGGCGGCGCTGTGCGGGGACGACGAGTGGGGCCAGACCTGGTCCCGGGTCATCCAGCACCGCTTCCAGTCCCAGGGCGAGCTGCACGAGCACGCGGTCGGCAATCTGCTGATCGTGGCGCTGTGGGAGCAGCTCGGCGACCATGTCCAGGCCCTGGACCTGGTCGGCAGGCTGCTCGGCGCCCATGGCCGGGTGCTGCCGATGTCCGCCGTGCCGCTGGAGCTCCAGGCACTGGTCAGGGGACACGACCCGGCCCGCCCCGACGAGGTGGGCACGGTCCGCGGGCAGGCGACCGTTGCGCTGACACCGGGCGAGGTGCAGTCCGTGCACCTGGTGCCGAACGACCCGCCGGCCGTCCCGGACGCCGTCGACGCCGTACTCGACGCGGACTGGGTGGTCCTCGGGCCCGGCTCCTGGTTCTCCTCGGTGATCCCGCACCTCCTCGTGCCCGAGCTGCTGGACGCGCTCGTCGAGACCAGGGCCCGGCGTGTCCTCTCGCTCAACCTGGCGCCGCAGCCCGGGGAAACGGAGGGCTTCTCTCCGCAGCGTCATGTGGAGGTTTTGGGGCGACACGCCCCTAAACTCGCCCTGGACGTGGTGCTGGCCGACGAGGCCGCCGTGCCCGACCGCGAGTCCCTCGCCGACGCGGCGAAGCGGCTCGGTGCCGCGGTCGAGCTGGCGCCCGTGGCCAGACCCGACGGGGCTCCGAGGCATGATCCGGAGCTGTTGGCCGCCGCGTACGACCGTATTTTTCGGATGCATGGAAGGATCGGCCCATGGCGATGACGGCAGCGGTGAAGGACGAGATCTCCCGGCTTCCCGTCACCCGGACCTGCTGCAGAAAGGCGGAGGTCTCGTCGATCCTGCGGTTCGCCGGCGGGCTGCACCTGGTCAGCGGGCGCATCGTGATCGAGGCGGAGCTGGACACGGGCATCGCGGCGCGCAGGCTCCGCAAGGACATCCTGGAGATCTTCGGGCACTCCTCGGACCTCGTGGTGATGGCTCCCGGCGGGCTGCGGCGCGGTTCGCGCTACGTCGTACGCGTCGTGGCCGGCGGTGATCAGCTGGCCCGGCAGACCGGGCTGGTCGACGGCCGGGGCCGCCCCATCCGGGGGCTGCCGCCCCAGGTCGTCTCGGGCGCCACATGCGATGCGGAGGCCGCCTGGCGCGGCGCGTTCCTCGCGCACGGCTCGCTGACCGAGCCCGGTCGCTCCTCCTCCCTGGAGGTCACCTGCCCGGGCCCGGAGGCCGCGCTGGCCCTGGTCGGCGCGGCGCGCCGGCTCTCCATCGGCGCGAAGGCCCGCGAGGTGCGGGGGGTGGACCGGGTCGTGGTGCGCGACGGCGACGCGATCGGGGCGCTGCTGACTCGGCTCGGGGCGCATGAGTCGGTCCTGGCCTGGGAGGAGCGGCGGATGCGCCGCGAGGTCCGCGCCACCGCCAACCGGCTGGCCAACTTCGACGACGCCAATCTGCGCCGCTCGGCCCGGGCCGCGGTCGCGGCGGGCGCGCGGGTGCAGCGTGCGCTGGAGATCCTCGGCGAGGAAGTGCCCGAGCACCTCGCCGCGGCGGGCCGGCTGCGCATGGAGCACAAGCAGGCGTCCCTGGAGGAACTGGGCGCTCTTGCGGACCCGCCGCTGACGAAGGACGCGGTCGCGGGCCGTATCCGCCGGCTGCTGGCGATGGCGGACAAGCGCGCCCAGGATCTGGGCATCCCGGGTACGGAGTCCAATCTGACGGAGGAGATGGCCGACGGCCTCGTGGGCTGAGCCGGCCCCGGGGGCGAGCGGCCTCCCGGTGTCCGAGAGCCGGCCGGCAGGAGCCGACCCCGGCCGAGTGCTCCGGGGGCGACAGTGCTCCGGAGCCGTCGGCGGGAAACAGCGGAAGCACCTCCTCGCGCCACCGCCCAAGGATCCCCGGCGACCGGCCGAGCGCGGTCCGCACGTCCCCGCGCCTGGGCGGCGGGAACCGGCGGTACATACCGCCGCAGGCTCCGGTCCGATCCCGAAGCGAATTATCGCAGCGCTGTTACATTAGCGCTGTGACATCTTCCGATCCCACAGAGTCACCCGATCCCTGGCATTCCCTGCACGAGCTTCTGGCGGCCATGGACGCCGAGATCGCGCAGGTCTACGCCGAGCGTGGCCTCGAGGGTGTGCGGCCGCGGTTCGCCTATCCGCTCATCCGGCTCGCCCACACCGGACCACTGACCATCGGCGAGCTCGCGAAGTCGCTGGACCGCTCGCACTCCGCGACCAGCCAGACCGTCGCCGCCATGCGCAAGGAGGGTCTAGTCAGCTCCGAGCCCGGGCCTGATTCCCGCACCCGGCGGATCGACCTGACCGAGCGCGGCCGGTCGCTTGTGCCGTTCCTGGAGGCGGAGTGGCGCGCTACCCATGCGACGGTCGCCGAGCTGGACGGCGAGGTCCCTTACGCGATGACCGCCGTCGTCCAGGAGGTGCGGAGGGCGCTGGCGCGCCGGTCGATGCGGCAGCGGATCCTCCACCACCTCGCCGAGCCGCCGCGATGAGCAGGCGCGTCCGTGTCCGGTTCCTCGACATCCGCCCGCTGCGCGGCAGTCAGCCGTTTCGCGATCTGTGGATCGGCACCTCGGTCTCCCAACTCGGCGGGCAGATAGCCGGCGTGGCGGTGCTGGCCCAGGTCTGGGACCTGACCGGCAGCCCAGTGGGTACCGGCGCCATCGGGCTTGCCACCGGCCTGCCGATGGTGCTGTTCGGTCTGCTCGGCGGCACGTTGGCCGACGCCTTCGACCGCCGTACGGTGGTACGGGCCGCCACCGCGGGCCAGCTGCTGGCCGCCGCGGGGCTGTGCGCCCAGGCCCTGGCGGACAACCGCAGCGTGCTGCTGCTGCTCGCCCTGGTGGCCGCGGGGACGAGCTGCAGCGCCCTCGGCGCTCCCGCCCGGCGCACCCTCCCGGTCCGGTTGCTGCCGGGCGACCAGGTCGCGGCCGGTCTTGCGCTGACCAACGTCTCCTTCCAGGCGGCGATGCTGGCCGGGCCCGCAACGGCCGGACTGGTCATCGCCCGCTGGGACCTCCCCGCCGCATACGCGACCCAGGCCGCGGCCATGATCGTCTCGATGCTCGCGTCGATCCGGCTGCCCGCCATCCGGCCCGAAGGCGCCGGCGCGGCGGGCGGCGGACGCGGGCCGGAGCGTGGCGGTTGGCGGATCGCCCTGCGCCGCCCGACGCTGTGGGGCTCGATGGCCACCGACCTGTCCGCAACCCTGCTCGCCATGCCCATCGCGCTCTTCCCGCTGGTCAACGAGATCCGCTTCGGGGGGAACCCGCAGACCCTGGGACTGTTCCTCTCCGCCGTCGCGGTCGGGGGGATCGCGGCCGGCCTGCTCCTGGGCACGGTGACACGCTGGCGCCGCAGCGGCCTGGTCCAGCTGTCCGCGGCCGGGGTCTGGGCACTGGCACTGGCCTGTTTCGGTCTGGCGGGGCCGCTGTGGCTGGCGCTCGGCTGCCTGGCCGTGGCGGGCGCCGCCGACACCGTGTCCGTCGTCACCCGCAGTGCCCTGGTCCAATGGGAGACCCCGGACGCGTACCGAGGCCGGGTCTCCTCGGTGGAGCACGTCATCGGTGTCGCGGGCCCTGAACTCGGCAACCTCCGTGGCGGCCTGCTGGCGTCGCTCACCTCCGCCCCCTTCTCCCTGGTCTTCGGCGGGCTGTCGGCTGCCTTGGCGATCGCCGCGGTGGCCGCGGTCAACACGCCCCTTCGCACCTACCGCACGCCGCCTGCCGCCGCAAGGCCGGCCGTCCCCGAGGGCGCCGACGCGACGGCGATCGCCGGTCAGGTCTCCTGATGCGCCTCAGCCTCGAGCCCGGTGAGCGGGTACGCCGGCTTCCTGCAGCGCCCCACCGTGTCCCGCCCCGGCCCGACCCCAGGGTGGCCGTCGGGCGCTTCTTGACATGATCATGAAGTGTCATGAGCCTGGCATCTGCTCTCTTTCACGGCAGACGAAAGGCAAGGGGGCCCATGAGACGACGAGCGAGATCGATCCTCGCCGCAACCTCGCTGCTGATGGCCGGCCTGGCAGCCGCGCCGCTCGCCCGGGCGGCCGACGGCGCCTCCGGCGCCTCCGGTGCCGGACTCTCCGTATGGCAGGCCGAGGTCGCCAGGGAACAGGTACCACTCCTCCTCCAGGCCGGCGCCGACGGTCATGAACTGACCGAGCAGGTGCCGGCCAGGGGCACCGCCACGGTCGAGGTGTTCCTCACCGACGACCAGGCGGGCGCGCTCCGCGACCAGGGCGTGAGCCTCACCGAGCACACCGTGTCCGGCGCGGCGCAGAAGCGCGTCGCCGCCGCCGGGGACGGCGTCTTCCGGCCGTACAGCGGGGAGGGCGGCCTGCGCGAGGAGATCCTCGCCGTCGCCGCCGCCAACCCGTCGATCGCCAAAGTGGTCAGCATCGGCAGGACCGTGCAGGGCAAGGACATCCTCGCCCTCAAGCTGACCAGGGGCGCCAGGAAGCACCGGGACGGCGCCAAGCCGGCCACCCTCTACCTGTCCAACCAGCACGCCCGCGAGTGGATCACCCCCGAGATGACCCGGCGGCTCCTGCACCACTACGTGGACGGCTACGGCAAGGACCGCCGCATCACCCGGATCGTGGACCGCACCGAGCTGTGGTTCCTGCTCTCGGCCAACCCGGACGGCTACGACTTCACCCACGCCTCCGACAGCAACCGCCTCTGGCGCAAGAACCTGCGCGACAACAACGGCGACGGCACGATCACCACCGGCGACGGCGTCGACCTGAACCGCAACTTCGCCTACAAGTGGGCCTACGACAACGAGGGTTCGTCGCCCAACCCCGCCGGCGAGACCTACCGCGGGCCCGGCCCCTCCTCCGAGCCCGAGACCGTCGCCCTGGACCGCTTCCAGAAGCGCATCGGCTTCGAGTACGGCATCAACTACCACTCCGCCGCCGAACTGCTGCTGTACGGCGTGGGCTGGCAGGTCGCCACCCCCACCCCGGACGACGTGCTCTACAAGGCGCTGGCGGGCACCCCGGACAACCCGGCCGTCCCCGGCTACCACCCCCAGGTCTCGTCCGAGCTCTACATCACCAACGGCGAGGCCAACGGCCACGCGGCCAACGTCAACGGGACGATGATGTTCACCCCGGAGATGACGACCTGCCAGACCGTCTCGGCCGCGGACCCGGACGACCGGTGGCGGCCCGAGGACTGCCGCTCCGGCTTCAACTTCCCCGACGACGAGAAGCTGATCCAGGCGGAGTTCGCCAAGAACGTCGAGTTCGCGCTCTCCGTCGCCGAGACCGCGGCCCACCCCGACCAGCCGTCGTCACCGGTCGGCCTGGCGGCCCCCGACTTCACCGTCGACCCGTTCACCACCTCCTACGCCCGCGGTGGCCACCAGGAGGTCTCCGTCGTCGCCCGCAGGTCCCTGCGGGACAAGGAACTCAAGTACCGCGTCAACGGCGGCCGTACCCATGACAGGGCGCTCAGGCCGTGGAAGGGCGGCGAGACCTACGGCGGCGAGGACAACATCCGCTTCGACGAGTACCGCGCCGAGGTCGGGGACGGGGACGCCGGCGACCGGGTCGAGGTCTGGTTCACCGGCGAGACCAGCAGCGGCAAGCGCACCTCCAGCGAGCGCTTCACCTACACCGTCGCGGCCCGGCCCACGGCCGACACCGTGGTGGTGGCGGAGGAGGGCGCGCCGGCCCGGCACGCCCAGGTGTACGTCGACGCCCTGAAGGCCAACGGCCGCAAGGCCGTGGTCTGGGACGTCGCCACCCAGGGCGCGCCGCACCCGCTCGGCGTCCTCGGCCACTTCTCCACGGCCGTCCACCACACCGGCGCGCAGGCGCCCGGCGGCCCCACCCAGCTCGCCCTGCGCGACTACCTCAACGAGGGCGGCAAGCTGATCGAGGCCGGTGAGCTGGCCGGCGGCAGTGCCCAGGTCGGCAGGGCGCTGACCAACGACTTCAGCCAGTACTGGCTGGGCGCCCACGGCCGCGTCTCCGCGCCCGGGGCCACCGGGTTCTCCGGGACGGGGGCCCTGGCCGGGGCCGGCGGGCCGCTGTCCAACGCGGACGGCAACCCGCTGAACGCACCCGGCGCGTACACCGTCACCTCCGACACCCTTCCCCCCGCGCAGTTTCCGCAGTTCACGAGCGCCCAGACGGGCCGCTACGGCGGCGTGACCAACCCCTACGCCCCGTACGCGGGCTCGTCGATGGCCTCCGCGACCCACGACGACAACGACTGGAAGCGGCTCACCCGCACCGTCGACCTCACCGGGGTCACCGCGGCCGACGGGCCCCGGCTGAGGCTCGCACTCAACTGGAACACCGAGCCGGGCTACGACCACGTGCTGCTGGAAGCCCGCACCGCGGGCGCCGGGGACTGGACGACCCTCCCGGACGAGGGCGGCCGCAGCGGCACGGCGGTGCCCGAGGACTGCGAGGCCGGGTACTTCCTCGACGGGCATCCCTTCCTGCGCCACTACCTCACGCGGGAGTCCGGCGGCTGCACCGCGACCGGCTCCAGCGGGTCATGGCACAGCTTCACCGGCTCCTCCGCCGGCTGGCAGCAGGTCTCCTTCGACCTGAGCGCCTACGCGGGCGGGGAAGTGGAGCTCTCGCTCTCCTATGTCACCGACCCGGGCAGCGGTGGACGCGGGGTGTTCGCCGACGACGCGGCCCTGGTCGCCGGCGGCTCGGAGAGGGACGTCGAGGGCTTCGAGACCTCGCTCGGCCCCTGGACCACCCCGGGGGCGCCCGAGGGCAGTCCCGTGCTCGGAGGTGACTGGGCGCGCACAGGTGAGCTGTTCGTCTCGTACGCGGCCGTCACCACCGCCGACACGGTCCTGCTGGGCTTCGGCCTGGAGCACGTCACCGCGCCCGCCGACCGCGTGCGCCTGCTCGGCAGGGCGCTCGCCGCGATCCGGCGCTGACCCCCTGGCAGCCGCCGAAAGGCGCCGGTGGCCCGTACCTGCCGGTAGGCGCGGGCCCCCCGCTTTTCGGCCCGATCCGGGGGCGCGCTCGATGCCGCTCCGGCCGCCCGGGGGAGGTAGGGTCGTAAGCGGTCGGGGACATCCCATATCAGCTCGCCGGTGTCGAAACCGGCGTACCACTGAGGAGATCGGTTCGTGACGATCCGCGTAGGCATCAACGGCTTTGGCCGCATCGGTCGTAATTACTTCCGCGCGCTGCTGGAGCAGGGTGCAGACATCGAGATCGTGGCTGTCAACGACCTGGGTGACACCGCGACCACCGCTCACCTGCTGAAGTACGACACCATCCTCGGCCGCCTGAAGGCCGAGGTCAGCCACACCGCAGACACCATCACCGTCGGCGGCCGCACCATCAAGGTGCTCTCCGAGCGCAACCCGGCCGACATCCCGTGGGGCGAGCTGGGCGTCGACATCGTCGTCGAGTCCACCGGCATCTTCACGAAGAAGGCGGACGCCGGGAAGCACCTCGCGGGGGGCGCCAAGAAGGTCCTCATCTCGGCTCCGGCCACCGACGAGGACATCACCCTCGTGATGGGCGTGAACCAGGACGCATACGACCCGGCGAAGCACCACGTCATCTCCAACGCGTCCTGCACCACCAACTGCGTGGCCCCGATGGCCAAGGTCCTCGACGAGAACTTCGGCATCGTCAAGGGCCTGATGACGACGGTCCACGCCTACACCAACGACCAGCGCATCCTCGACTTCCCGCACAAGGACCTGCGCCGCGCCCGCGCCGCCGCGGAGAACATCATCCCGACCTCGACGGGTGCCGCGAAGGCCACCGCCCTGGTCCTCCCGCAGCTCAAGGGCAAGCTGGACGGCATGGCCATGCGCGTCCCGGTCCCGACCGGCTCCGTCACCGACCTCGTCCTCGAGCTCGACCGCGAGGTCACCAGGGACGAGATCAACGCCGCCTTCCAGAAGGCCTCCGAGGGCGCGCTGAAGGGCATCCTGGAGTACACCGAGGACCCGATCGTCTCCTCGGACATCGTGAACTGGCCGGCTTCCTGCACCTTCGACTCGAAGCTGACCATGGCCCAGGGCAAGCAGGTCAAGGTCATCGGCTGGTACGACAACGAGTGGGGCTACGCCAACCGCCTCGTCGACCTCACGGTCTTCGTCGGCGGCCGGCTCTGATCACCGGCCGGTAGGCACCCCGATGTGAGCGGAGCAGGGCCCGGGCAGCGCGACGGTGCGCTGCGCGGGCCCTGTCGCTTGTCCCCGACCACCCTCTAGGAGCCATCAAGCATGAAGACGATCGACGAACTCCTCGCCGAAGGCGTCACCGGCAAGCGGGTCTTCGTCCGTGCCGACCTGAACGTGCCCCTCGACGGCACCGCGATCACCGACGACGGCCGTATCCGCGCGGTGCTGCCGACCGTGCGGGCCCTGGCCGGCGCGGGCGCGCGGGTCGTCGTCGCCTCGCACCTCGGCCGCCCGAAAGGTGCTCCCGACCCGGCCTTCTCCCTCGCCCCGGCCGCCGCCCGGCTCGGTGAACTGCTCGGCGCGGGCGTGGCGTTCGCCACCGACACGGTCGGCGAGTCCGCCCGCGCCACCGTCGCGGTCCTCGGCGACGGCGATGTCGCCGTCCTGGAGAACCTGCGCTTCAACGCCGGGGAGACGGCCGAGGACGACGCCGAGCGCGGCGCCTTCGCCGACGAGCTCGCCTCCCTCGCCGACCTGTACGTCGGCGACGGCTTCGGGGCCGTCCACCGCAAGCACGCCTCGGTGTACGACCTCCCGGCCCGGCTGCCGCACGCCGCCGGCTATCTGATCGCCGCCGAGGTGGCCGTGCTGCGGAGGCTCACCGAGGACGTCCAGCGGCCGTACGCGGTCGTCCTCGGCGGCGCCAAGGTCTCCGACAAGCTCGCCGTGATCGACTCGCTGCTCGGCAAGGCCGACCGCCTGCTGATCGGCGGCGGCATGGCGTACACCTTCCTCAAGGCCCAGGGCCACGAGGTCGGTGCCTCCCTGCTCCAGGAGGACCAGGTCCCGGTGGTGAAGGAGTATCTGGAGCGGGCCGAGGCGAGGGGCGTCGAGCTGGTGCTGCCGGTCGACGTGGTGGCCGCGGCCGAGTTCCCGGACCTCACGGCCAAGGCGCCCACCGAGCACGGCACGGTGGACGCCGGCGCCATCCCCGCCGACAGGCAGGGGCTGGACATCGGCCCGAAGACGTGCGAGCTGTACGCGTCCAAGATCGCCGATGCCGCCACGGTGTTCTGGAACGGCCCGCTGGGCGTCTTCGAGCACCCCGACTTCGCCGGCGGCACCCGCTCCATCGCCCGGGCGCTGCTGGACAGCACGGCCTTCACCGTCGTCGGCGGCGGCGACTCGGCCGCCGCGGTCCGCACCCTGGGCTTCGACGAAAACGCATTCGGCCATATCTCGACCGGTGGCGGGGCGAGCCTCGAGTACCTCGAGGGCAAGACCCTTCCCGGCCTCGCCGCACTGGAGGACTGAACCCCCTATGAGCACCCGTACCCCGCTGATGGCGGGCAACTGGAAGATGAACCTCAACCACCTCGAGGCCATCGCCCACGTCCAGAAGCTCGCCTTCGCGCTGACCGACAAGGACTACGACGGCGTGGACGTCGCGGTCCTGCCCCCCTTCACCGATCTGCGCTCCGTGCAGACCCTGGTGGACGGCGACAAGCTGAAGATCGCCTACGGCGCCCAGGACCTCTCGGCGCACGACTCCGGCGCGTACACCGGTGAGATCTCCGGCGCCATGCTCGCGAAGCTGAAGTGCACCTACGCGGTCGTCGGCCACTCGGAGCGACGCCAGTACCACGCCGAGTCCGACGAGCTGTGCAACGCCAAGGTGAAGGCCGCGTTCCGGCACGGTCTGACCCCGATCCTCTGTGTCGGCGAGGGCCTCGACGTCCGCAGGGCCGGCCGTCAGGTCCAGCACACGCTCGACCAGCTCGACGGCGGTCTGCAGGACGTCACCGCCGAGCAGGCGGAAACCCTGGTGGTCGCCTACGAGCCCGTCTGGGCCATCGGCACCGGGGAGGTCGCCACCCCTGAGGACGCCCAGGAGGTCTGCGGGGCGATCCGCGGCCGGCTCGCCGAGCTGTACGGGCAGGAGGTGGCCGACAAGGTCCGGATCCAGTACGGCGGCTCGGTGAAGTCGGGCAACGTCGCGGCGATCATGGCGCAGCCCGACGTCGACGGCGCCCTGGTCGGCGGCGCGTCCCTCGACGTGGACGAGTTCGTCAGGATCGTGCGCTTCCGGGACCAGTGAGCGGAAGGTAGCGCCCGGCCGCCCTCCCGCCGCCTTCGGTGAGGGGGCCGGTCCGCGGCGAGGGTCGTGGAAACGGGTCACCTCGTCGTAGGCTTGCGGGGGCCGGGGCCTGCGGGCCCGGCCCCCGTCCTTCTGATCAGTTGTTCAGTCTGATTCGTTCGTCCGAGGAAGTTGGTCCAGCCGTGGTTATGGGGTTCTCGATCGCCCTGATCGTCTTCAGCCTGCTGCTGATGCTGCTGGTGCTGATGCACAAGGGGAAGGGCGGCGGCCTCTCCGACATGTTCGGCGGCGGCATGCAGTCGTCCGTCGGCGGCTCCTCGGTCGCCGAGCGCAACCTGGACCGCATCACGGTCGTGGTCGGTCTGATGTGGTTCGCCTGCATCGTCGTGCTCGCACTGCTGATGAAGCTGGGGGGCTGACCCACCGGGAGCGTCCCCGGGGCGGCCGCGGGGTGCGGATGCGGGCGCCGGGCGCGGGTCCCGGATGCGGGTCCCCGGGGCGGGTTCCCGGGCGTGGGGTGTAACTCCAATCACTGGACGAGCGTTGGGCCTTGCGTAGACTGGGGCATCCTCGAGCACCATCACGCAGGGAGTTACGACCGTGGCAAGTGGCAACGCGATCCGGGGAAGCCGGGTCGGCGCGGGGCCGATGGGGGAGGCTGAGCGGGGCGAGTCCGCACCGCGCCTGCGCATCTCCTTCTGGTGCTCGAACGGGCACGAGACTCAGCCGAGCTTCGCCAGTGACGCACAGGTTCCGGACAGCTGGGACTGCCCGCGCTGCGGGTTCCCGGCCGGCCAGGACCGGGACAACCCCCCGGCCCCACCGCGCACCGAGCCGTACAAGACGCACCTCGCGTATGTGCGCGAGCGCCGCAGCGACGCGGACGGCGAGGCCATCCTCGCCGAGGCGCTCGCAAAGCTCCGGGGCGAGATCTGATCAGCTGACGCCGGGCCCGGCCGGCGGCGGGATCCTCAGATCCCGCCGCCGGCCGGGCCCGATGCGTTGCCGCCCGCACGCCGTTGCGCCGCGTCGGCCGCCCCGCCGATCAACTAGGTTGATGGGGCAGCGGGGCACTCAGTCAGGTACGAGAAGAAGTGGGCTGAAGATGAACGCAATCCGGCTCAACCGGAGGCCCGAATGGGCCGCTCTGACCAAGCACCGCGAGCAGATGGCGGACACGCATCTGCGGGAGCTCTTCGCCGCGGATCCCGGGCGCGGCAGCCGGTACACCCTGAGGGCCGGCGATCTGCACCTCGACTACTCCAAGCACCGGGTGACCGACGAGACGCTGGCGCTGCTGAGGGACCTCGCCGCCGCCACCGGGGTCGCCGGTCTGCGGGACGCCATGTTCCGCGGCGAGAAGATCAACATCACGGAGGACCGGGCGGTGCTGCACCTCGCGCTGCGCGCGCCCCGCGACGCGGTCATCGAGGTCGACGGCGAGAACGTCGTGCCGGCCGTGCACGCCGTACTCGACAAGATGAGCGCCTTCGCCGAGCAGGTCCGCTCGGGCCGCTGGACCGGACACACCGGCAGGCCCATCAGGAACATCGTCAACATCGGGATCGGCGGCTCCGACCTCGGCCCCGCGATGGCCTACGAGGCGCTGCGCGCCTACACCGCACGGGACCTGGTGTTCCGCTTCGTCTCGAACGTGGACGGCGCCGATCTCCACGAGGCGGTCACCGGCCTCGACCCCGGCGAGACGCTGTTCGTCATCGCCTCCAAGACGTTCACCACCGTGGAGACCATCACCAACGCCACCACCGCCCGCGAGTGGCTCCTCACCGGGCTCGGAGCCGACCGGGAGGCCGTGGCCAGGCACTTCGTCGCGCTGTCCAGCAACGCGGACCGGGTCGCCGACTTCGGCATCGACGTCGCGAACATGTTCGAGTTCTGGGACTGGGTCGGCGGCCGCTACTCCTACGACTCGGCCATCGGCCTGTCGCTGATGATCGCCATCGGCCCGGACCGCTTCCGCGAGATGCTGGACGGCTTCCACCTCGTCGACGAGCACTTCCGCACGGCCCCGCCGGAGCGGAACGCGCCGATGCTGATGGGCCTCCTCGGCATCTGGTACGGCGACTTCCTCGGCGCCCAGTCGCACGCGGTCCTCCCGTACTCGCACTATCTGAGCAGGTTCACCGCGTATCTGCAGCAGCTGGACATGGAGTCGAACGGCAAGTCCGTCGACCGCGAGGGCGAGCCCGTGGACTGGCAGACGGGCCCCGTCGTCTGGGGCACCCCGGGTACCAACGGCCAGCACGCCTATTACCAGCTGATCCACCAGGGCACCAAGCTCGTCCCGGCCGACTTCATCGGCTTCGCCGAGCCCGTCGACGAGCTGCCGCCGGGCCCGGCGGGCCACCACGACCTGCTGATGGCCAACTTCTTCGCCCAGACCCAGGCGCTGGCCTTCGGCAAGACCCCCGAGGAGGTGCGGGCGGAGGACGTGCCCGAGGAACTGGTGCCGCACAAGACCTTCCGCGGCAACCACCCCACCACCACGATCCTCGCCGGCAAGCTGACGCCCTCCGTCCTCGGCCAGCTCGTGGCGCTCTACGAGCACAAGGTGTTCGTCCAGGGCGCCGTCTGGAACATCGACTCCTTCGACCAATGGGGCGTCGAGCTCGGCAAGGTCCTGGCCAAGCGCCTGGAGCCGGTGCTCACCGAGGGCCGCGGCGGCGGCGACCTCGACAGCTCCACCGCCGCGCTGGTGTCCGCCTACCGCACGCTGCGGGGCCGAAGCCCGCTCGGCGGCGGGGCGTAGGGGCGGCGGACCCGATGACGGGGGACCTGCCCGTGGAGGGACCGGAGGAGGGCGCCGTCCGGCTGCGGCCGCCGAGGAACAGGCTGAACGCACGGGCTGTCCCGTGGTGGCGGGCCCGCTGCCTGCTGACGACGGCCGCGCCGGTGGCGGTGCTCGCCGCCCTGGGCGCGTTCGCCGGGCCCGCCGGGACCTGGCTGCGGTACGCGGCCGCGGCCGTCGCGGTCCTCGGTCTGGCGGGCACGGCCCTCCTCCCGGCCTGGTGGTACCGGGTGCACCGCTGGGAGGTCACGGACGAGGCCGTCTACCTCCGCACCGGTGCCCTCTGGCAGGAGTGGCGGATCGCGCCGATGTCCCGGATCCAGACCGTCGACACCCTGCGCGGCCCGCTGGAGCAGCTCTTCCGGCTGGCCTCGGTCACCGTGACCACCGCCTCCGCCAAGGGCGCGCTCAGGATCGAGGGCCTGGACCACGAGGCCGCGGCGGCACTGGCCGAGCGGCTCACCCGGATCACCCAGGCCACCCCCGGGGACGCCACATGAAAGCGGCGGGCGCCCCGGACGGGGGCTGGCAGCGGCTCGACCCGCGCACCGTGCTCGTCACGGCCGCCGTGATGGGCGGAGTGGCGGGCGGCGCCGGGCTGCCCGTGCTGCTGGGGCTCGCCGGGAGCATGCCGTGGTGGCAGGCGCTGGGCTGGGTGCTGGCCGGGGCCCTGGTGCTCGTCGCCGGGGCGGCGGGCGCGGACTGGCTCCGCTGGCGGCGCACGCGGTACCGCATCGGAGCCGAGCGTGCCGAACTCCGCACCGGACTGCTGCTGGTCAAGCGGCGCTCCCTGGCGCGCGAGCGCATCCGCACCGTCGATCTGACGGCCTCTGTGCTGCTGCGGATACTCGGCCTGGTCAAGGTGCGAATCGGCACCGGGGAGCACACCGGCGGCGGGGAGTCCACGCTGGAACTCGACCCGGTCTCCCGGGCCGAGGGGGAGCGCCTGCGCCGGGAACTGCTGGCTGGGCGGTCCGCCCGGGTAGCGCAGGCCGCCCGGGAAGGGCTGCTCGCGGCCCTCGACCCCCGCTGGATCCGCTATGCGCCGGTGTCCTTCGTCGCGCCGCTCCTCGGCGGCGCGGCGGTCGGCGCGGTCATGCAGCTGAGCCAGTGGTTCGGGGTGCAGGCCGAGGTGGTCGGCTGGGTCGGCGAGCGGTTGCTGGACACCCCGCTGCTCTGGGCGGCCGTGGTGCTGGCCGGGCTGGCGCTGGCCGCCGGGGCCGTCGGAGCGCTCGGCCTCTGGCTGGAGATGTGGTTCGGCTACCGGCTGGAACGCGAGCGGGGCGGCACCCTGCGGCTGCGCCGGGGGCTGCTCACCTCCCGCTCGCTGTCGATCGAGGAACGCCGGCTGCGCGGAGTGGAACTGGTCGAGCCCCTCGGTGTGCGGCTCTGCGGCGCCGCACGGGTGGACGCCGTGGCGACCGGCCTGGTCAAGGACGACGAGGGCAGGAACTCGGCGCACCGGACCCTGCTGCCGCCCGCGCCCGGTCCGGTCGCCGGCGCCGTGGTGGCACGGGTGCTGCGGGAGCCGGTCCCGCCGACCGGTACGCCGCTCATCCCCCATCCCCGCGCGGCGCGCACCCGCCGACTGCGCTGGGCCCTGACCGCCGCCCTGGCACCCGTCCTGCTGCTCGTCGCGCTGGGGCTGTTCCTGGCGGACGTCCTGCCGCTGTACGCCGCCGCGGTGTGCGGTGCGCTCTTCGTACCGCTCTCGGTGCTGCTGGCGCTGGACGCGTACCGCGCTCTGGGCCACGCCCTCGACGGCGACTACCTGGTCGCCCGCTCGGGGACCGTCCGGCGGGCCACGGTGGCGCTGCGGCGCGGCGGCGTCATCGGCTGGACGCTGAAGCAGTCGTGGTTCCAGCGCCGCGCCGGGGTGCTCACCCTGACCGCCACCACGGCTGCGGGTGACGGCGCGTACCCGGTGTACGACGCCGACGCGCACGAGATCCTCGACTTCGCCGCCCGCGCGGTACCCGGGCTGCTGGAACCGTTCCTCGAGCGGCCGGGCGGGGGCGAAGGCCCCGGGGGCGGTGGCGGGGGCGAAGGCCCCGCCGGAGGAGAGAGGCGCGGCGGGGACGGAGCGCAAGAAGGCCACGGCGGAGGCGACAGGCGTCGCGGGGACGGCGCGTACGGGACGTGAGCGGCGCCACGTCCGGAGCGGGCGATTCCACCCGTCGGATCCATGATCATGACTCTCATGAACATCTCAGCAGATCGCCGTTCGGTGCTCACCGCGCTCGTCGGAGCCGCCGTCGGCGGCTCCGTCCTCGGCGGATTCGGGGCCCCGCCCGCGTACGCCACCGGTGAGAACGACGTCTACGCGTCCAACACCGACCTCTACACCACGCTCGCGGGCAGGGAGGGCACCGACTTCGGCCGTCGCTGGAAACGCCATCAGCACGCCGACGAGAGCCGGACGGGAACAGCGCCGTTCAACCGGACGACGGTCATGGCGCTGCACGGGGGCGGCATCGAGGGCGGCACCTCCGAACTCTGCCTGGGGATCGCCGGCTACCACCCCGCCACCCTCGAAACCGTGCAGGACGGCCGTCCCGTGCATGACTACTGGATGTTCGAGGGGCTGCGCTCCTCCGGCAACCGGGAACTCCACGTCACGTCCACGAACTGCGACGACCGGATCGCCCTCGCCTTGGCCGAGGGCAGTCTCAACGTGTTGAGCCTGCACGGCTGTACGGCCGCCCAGGCCGGCGCCCCGGCCTCCGCTCCGGAGGCGGTCGTGGTCGGTGGCGGCAGCGGCGACTTCAAGGATGCCCTGCACCTGGAGCTGGGGAAGGCCGGGTTCACCACGATCGACGGCTCCGAAGTGCCGGATCTCGCGGGCGTCAAGCCCGGCAACCCCTGCAACCGCACCCTGCTCGGCGAGGGCGCCCAGCTGGAACTCACCGCGGAACTGCGCGTCGCGATGTTCGGGGTCTACACCAACGCGGGACGCCCCGGGAGCACCACCGAGGTGTTCTGGCGCTTCACGGCCGCCGCGCGGGCGGCGGTGGCTCGTCTGGAAGCCCAGCCGGGCCAGATCCTGCTGTGACGGCCGGCGCGCGCCGGGATGGCGTACTCCCCGTCGCGACGCCCGGCACTGCAGGTCCGGCGCATCGCCGCGCAGCCGGCTCAGCCGATGGGGCCCATGACGAGGCCGGTCCGGCGCCTTGCGCTGCACCGGACCGGATGCCGCGCCGCTGTCTGACGCACTCGCACGGAGCGAGGCCGTGTCAGGCCAAGGCGGGCGGGTAGAGGTCGCGCGGCAGCTGGGAGGCGGCCGCCGCGTCCAGCAGCCACAGCGTCCGCGACCTGCCGTATGCGCCGGCCGCCGGGGCCTGGATCTCGCCCGCGCCCGACAGGGCGATGCGCGCGGCGCCCGCCTTGTCCTCGCCGGCCGCGAGCAGCCACACCTCGCGCGCCGACCGGATCGCCGGGAGCGTCAGGGTGACGCGCGTCGGCGGGGGCTTCGGCGCCCCGTGGACGCCGACGACCGTGCGCTCGGTCTCCCGCACCGCGGGAAGCTCGGGGAACAGCGACGCGACGTGGGTGTCCGGGCCGACACCCAGCATCAGCACGTCGAACGCCGGCACGTCGCCGCCCGCGGCCGCGGCCGCCGACCGGTAGTGCTCGGGCTCCGCGGCGGCGGCCAGCTCCGCTGCGTACGCCGCTGCCGCGGCGTCCGGGTCGCCGCCGTGCGGCCCGTCCGACGCGGGCATCGGATGCACCCGGGCCGGGTCGAGCGGCACCGAGTCCAGCAGCGCCTCGCGGGCCTGGGTGACGTTGCGCTCCGGATCCCCCTCGGGAAGGAAGCGCTCATCGCCCCACCAGAGGTCCAGCCGATTCCAGTCGACGGCGTCCCGCGCGGGCGCCGCGGCGAGCGCGGCCAGCAGGCCGTTGCCGTTGCGCCCGCCGGTGAGGACGACCGACGCCGAGCCCCGGGCGGCCTGGGCGTCCACGATCTTCGTGATCAGCCGTGCCGCCGCGGCCCGGGCCATCAGCTCCTTGTCGCGGTGGACGACGAGTTGCGGGGTGCTCATTTCGACGCCGCCCTCCTCGCCGGTGCCTTCGCGGAGGCCTTGCCGCCGCTTCCTTCCCCGCCCCTCGCTGCGGCCTTGTCCGCGGCTTCGTCCGTGTCCTTCCCAGGGACCGGCTCCGCGGTCGGGTCCGGGCGCCTCGCCGTGCTCCGCCTCGCGGCGGAGCCGCCGCCGGCCGCATCGGCCCGCTCGTTCAGCCGGCCGACCCCGAACCGCAGCGTCGTGGCGTATATGTCGTCCGGGTCCAGCCGCCGCAGCTCCTCGGCCAGCAGCTCGGCGGTGTCACGCCGCTTCAGCGCCACCGCGCGGTCGGGCTGGCCCTCGATGGACAGCGTCGCCAGCGAGCCGTCCGCGCGGTCCAGCACGATGGTGCCGCTGTCCGTGGTCAGCCGCACGGCCGTGAGGCCGGGACCGCCGGAGGCCGTGCGCGTCACCGGTACGTCCAGCCGGTCGCCGAGCCACATCCCCAGCAGCTCGCAGCTCGGGTTGAACCCCTCGCCCTCGACCTCCGCTCCGGTGATCCGCCAGTCCACCTGGTCCAGCGCGGCCGCGAGCATCGAACGCCAGGGGGTGATGCGGGTCCAGGACAGGTCCGTGTCGCCCGGGGTGTAGGCGTCGGCGCGGGCGGTCAGCTCGGCGACCGGCTGCTCGCAGGCGTAGGTGTCGGTGACCCGCCGCTGGGCCAGTGCGCCCAGCGGGTCGCCTGCCGGGTCCACCGGCGCGTTCACCGGCCACCACACCACGACGGGCGCGTCCGGCAGCAGCAGCGGCAGCACCACGGACTGGGCGTGGTCGGCGACCTCGCCGTACAGCCGCAGGACGACGGTCTCGCCGGTGCCGGCGTCCGCGCCGACCCGGACCTCGGCGTCCAGGCGGGCCTTGGCCCGGTCGCGCGGCGAGCGGGAGACCCGCTTGATCACGACGAGCTTGCGCGAGGGGTGCTCGCGGGCGGCCTCGTTGGCCGCCTTCAGCGCGTCGTAGGCGTTCTCCTCGTCGGTGACGATGACAAGGGTGAGGACCATGCCGACGGCGGGGGTGCCGATCGCCCGCCGGCCCTGCACCAGCGCCTTGTTGATCTTTCCGGAGGTGGTGTCCGTAAGGTCGATCTTCATGGTCGGCGCCAGCTCCGTCCGTCTCGTGCGAGCATGTCGTCCGCCTCGACCGGACCCCAGGTCCCGGCCGGGTACTGCGCGGGCCTGCCGTGCTTCTCCCAGAACTCCTCGATCGGGTCGAGGATCTTCCAGGACAGCTCGACCTCCTCCACCCTGGGGAAGAGGTTCGAGTCGCCGAGCAGCACATCGAGGATCAGCCGCTCGTACGCCTCAGGGCTGGACTCCGTGAAGGACTCGCCGTAGGCGAAGTCCATGGAGACGTCGCGGACCTCCAGGGAGGTGCCGGGCACCTTCGAGCCGAAGCGCAGTGTCACGCCCTCGTCCGGCTGTACCCGGATGACCAGGGCGTTCTGCCCCAGTTCCTGGGTGGCCGTGCGGTCGAAGGGGGAGTGCGGCGCGCGCTGGAAGACGACCGCGATCTCGGTGACCCGGCGGCCGAGCCGCTTGCCGGTGCGCAGATAGAACGGCACTCCGGCCCAGCGCCGGTTGTCGATCTCGAGTTTTATCGCCGCGTAGGTGTCGGTCTTGGAGCGGCGGTCGATGCCGTCCTCCTCGAGGTAGCCGGCGACCTTGGCGCCGCCCTGCCAGCCGGCCGCGTACTGGGCGCGCACGGTGCCGGCGGCCAGGTCGCGGGGCAGCTTCACCGCCCCCAGCACCTTGGTCTTCTCGGCGGCCAGCGCGTCCGCCTCGAAGGACGCCGGCTCCTCCATCGCGGTCAGCGCCAGCAGCTGGAGCAGGTGGTTCTGGATGACGTCGCGCGCCGCGCCGATACCGTCGTAGTAGCCGGCCCGGCCGCCGATGCCGATGTCCTCGGCCATGGTGATCTGGACGTGGTCGACGTACGAGCGGTTCCAGAGCGGCTCGAAGAGGGTGTTGGCGAAGCGGAGCGCCAGGATGTTCTGGACGGTCTCCTTGCCCAGGTAGTGGTCGATGCGGAAGACCTGGTCCGGCTCGAACACGTCGTGGACGAGCGAGTTGAGCTCCATCGCGGACGCCAGGTCGTGGCCGAACGGCTTCTCGATGACGGCGCGCCGCCACGAGCCGTCCTTCTGCTCCGCGAGCCCGTGCTTCTTCAGCTGCCTGACGACCTTGGGGAAGAACTTCGGCGGCACCGAGAGGTAGAAGGCGAAGTTGCCGCCCGTCCCCTGCGCCTGGTCGAGTTCTGTGATCGTCTTCTTCAGGGTCTCGAACGCGTCGTCGTCGTCGAACTCGCCGGGGACGAAACGCATGCCCTGGATGAGCTGGTGCCAGACCTCCTCCCGGAAGGGAGTGCGGGAATGCTCCTTCACCGCCTCGTGGACCTCGTGCGCGAAGTCCTGGTCGTCCCACTCCCGGCGGGCGAAGCCCACCAGGGAGAAGCCCGGAGGCAGGAGCCCGCGGTTGGCGAGGTCGTACACGGCCGGCATCAGCTTCTTCCGTGACAAATCGCCCGTGACGCCGAAGATCACCAGACCCGACGGTCCCGCGATGCGCGGGAGCCGTCGGTCCGCGGCGTCACGGAGCGGATTCGCTCCGTGTGCGGAAGTCACGGTGCTCAGCCCTCCGAGGGAGCGAGGCGCTGCAGCTCGGCCTCGGTCGACTTGAGCAGGTCGTTCCAGGACGCCTCGAACTTCTCGACGCCCTCGTCCTCGAGCAGCCGGACGACGTCGTCGTAGGAGATCCCGAGCGCCTCGACGGCGTCGATCTCCGCGCGGGCCTGCTCGTACGTCCCGCGGACCGTGTCGCCCGTGATCCGCCCGTGGCCGGCGGTCGCCTCCAGCGTGGCCTCCGGCATGGTGTTGACGGTGCCCGGGGCGACCAGCTGGTCCACATACATGGTGTCCGGGTACGCCGGGTCCTTGACGCCGGTCGAGGCCCACAGCGGGCGCTGCGCGTTGGCCCGCGCCCTGTCCAGCGCGGCCCAGCGCTCCGACGGCGGCACCGATGTGTCGGCCGAGCCGAACACCTCCTCGTAGGCCTGGTAGGCGAGCCGGGCGTTGGCGAGGGCCGCCTTGCCGCGGAGTTGCTTCGCCTCGTCCGTGCCCAGCGCGTCCAGCCGCTTGTCGATCTCGGTGTCCACCCGGGACACGAAGAACGAGGCCACCGAACGGATCTTGGAGAGGTCCAGGCCCGCGGCCTTCGCCTTCTCCAGACCGGCCAGATAGGCGTCCATCACCTCGCGGTAGCGCTCCAGTGAGAAGATCAGCGTGACGTTGACGCTGATGCCGAGGCCGATGACCTCGGTGATCGCCGGAAGGCCGGCCCGGGTCGCCGGGATCTTGATGAACGTGTTCGGCCGGTCCACCAGCCAGGCCAGCTGCCTGGCCTCGGCGACGGTCGCCGCCGTGTGGTGCGCCAGCCGCGGGTCGACCTCGATCGACACCCGGCCGTCCTGGCCTCCCGTCGCGTCGAACACCGGGCGCAGCACGTCCGCGGCGTCGCGTACGTCCGCGGTGGTGATCATGCGGAGGGCCTCCTCCACGGTCACCCGGCGGGTGGCGAGGTCGGAGACCTGCGGCTGGTATCCGTCGCCTGACGAGATGGCCTTCTGGAAGATGGACGGGTTGGTGGTGACGCCCACGACGTGCTGCTGGTCGATGAGCTCGGCCAGGTTGCCGGACGTGATGCGCTTGCGCGACAGGTCGTCGAGCCAGATCGCGACGCCTTCGTCGGAGAGGCGCTTGAGTGCGTCTGTCATGAGAGTTGCATCTCCTGTTAGTCGTATGGCCGGCGTCAGCCCGCGGTCGCGGAGTTCCCGGTCGTCGAACCGAGGACGGCCCGCGCGGCGGCGGCCACCGCCTCGGGGGTGAAGCCGAACTCGCGGAACAGCACCTTGCCGTCGGCCGAGGCGCCGAAGTGCTCCAGCGACACGATCCGCCCGGCGTCGCCCACGAAGCGGTACCAGGTCAGCCCGACACCGGCCTCCACGGCCACCCGTGCCTTCACCGAGGGGGGCAGTACCGCGTCCCGGTACCCCTGGTCCTGCTCGTCGAACCACTCGACGCACGGCATCGAGACGACCCGCGTCGCGACGCCCTCGGCCTGCAGCCGCTCGCGGGCCTCCACGGCCAGGTGCACCTCGGAACCGGTGGCGATCAGCACGACCCGGGGCTCGGCGCTCCCGCCGCCCGGACCCTCGGCCTCGAACAGGACGTAACCGCCCCTGGCCGCGTCCTCGTTGGGCTCGTACGTCGGCACGCCCTGGCGGGTCAGCGCCAGACCGTGCGGGGTGCCCACCCGGAACTCCTTCGTCCAGCGGCGGAGGATCTCGCGCCATGCGATCGCCGTCTCGTTGGCGTCCGCCGGGCGCACCACGCTCAGCCCCGGGATGGCGCGCAGCGAGGCGAGGTGCTCCACCGGCTGGTGGGTCGGCCCGTCCTCGCCGAGACCGATCGAGTCATGGGTCCAGACGTAGGTCACCGGCAGGTGCATCAGTGCCGACAGCCGGACCGCGTTGCGCATGTAGTCGGAGAAGACGAGGAACGTGCCGCCGTAGACACGGGTGTTGCCGTGCAGCGTGATGCCGTTCATGATCGCGGCCATCGCGTGCTCGCGGATGCCGAAGTGGATGGTGCGGCCGTAGGGGTCCGCCTCCGGCAGCGGGTTGCCCTTCGGCAGGAACGACGAGGTCTTGTCGATCGTGGTGTTGTTCGAGCCCGCGAGGTCGGCGGAACCGCCCCACAGCTCCGGTACGACGGCGCCGAGCGCCTGCAGCACCTTGCCGGAAGCGGCACGGGTGGCGACCGCCTTGCCGGTCTCGAACACCGGGAGCTTCCCCTCCCAGCCGGCCGGCAGTTCGCCCGCGCGGATCCGGTCGAACTCGGCGGCGCGCTCCGGGTTGGCGGCGCGCCACTCGGCGAACGCCTTCTCCCACTCCTCGCGGTCGGCGCGCCCGCGGTCCAGGGCCCGGCGGGTGTGCCGGAGGACCTCGTCGGAGACCTCGAAGGACCGCTCAGGATCGAAACCGAGGACGCGCTTGGTGGCCGCGACCTCGTCGTCGCCCAGCGCGGCACCGTGCGCGGCCTCGGTGTTCTGCGCGTTCGGCGCGGGCCACGCGATGATCGAGCGGACGGCGATGAAGGACGGACGCCCGGTCTCCTCCTTGGCCGCCTTCAGCGCCTCGTACAGCCCGGCCGGGTCCAGGTCGCCGTTCGGCAGCGGCGCCACGCGCCGGACGTGCCAGCCGTACGCCTCGTACCGCTTCAGGGTGTCCTCGGAGACCGCGGTCTCGGTGTCGCCCTCGATGGAGATGTGGTTGTCGTCCCACAGCAGCACCAGGTTGCCGAGCTTCTGGTGCCCGGCGAGCGAGGACGCCTCGTGGGAGATGCCCTCCTGGAGGCAGCCGTCGCCGGCGACGGCCCAGACGGTGTGGTCGAACGGCGAGGTGCCGGGCGCCGCGTCGGGGTCGAACAGACCGCGCTCGTAGCGGGCGGCCATCGCCATGCCGACGGCGTTGGCGACCCCCTGGCCCAGCGGTCCCGTCGTCGTCTCCACGCCCGTGGTGTGCCCGTACTCGGGGTGGCCCGGGGTCTTGGAGTCCCAGGTGCGGAAGGACTTGAGGTCGTCGAGCTCCAGGCCGTAGCCGGCCAGGTAGAGCTGGATGTAGAGGGTCAGGCTGGAGTGGCCGGCGGAGAGCACGAACCGGTCCCGGCCGGTCCAGTCCGCGTCGGCCGGGTCGTGCCGCATCAGCTTCTGGAAGAGGACGTACGCCGCGGGGGCCAGGCTCATCGCCGTACCGGGATGGCCGTTGCCGACCTTCTGTACGGCGTCAGCGGCGAGGACGCGGACGGTGTCCACGGCCCGCTGGTCCCATGCGGTCCACTCGAGGTCTGTGGTGGTCGGCTTGGTGCTCACCCTGGGTCAGGGCTCCTCTCCACATGTTCGGGTCCCGGTGACGGGAGGTACCGGGAGGTGTCGAGCCTACCCTCGCAGCGGCGCGCGCCCTTTCGGGTGCACGTCTCTCCCTTCGGACACATCAACCAGCCTGCGGGTACCGGCCCGACTTCGCCTGTTGTCGGCGGCTCACTCCGGTGATTACGGACCGGGCGGCGGTAGCGCTCAACACGACCGACCCCCGCGAAGGACGGCATGGGGCCAACGTCTAGAGTGGCGTGGTACGCGCAAGCCTTCACCGGGCATCCACGCCTCCGCGAACCCCTCCCGGGTACCGGCGATGCCCCCGCGAAGCTTGCTGGGAATTCTCTGTCAGGGGTGTGCGTGACGGCCGTCGAGTCCCGACCCGCCGGGGTCGTCTTGACTCCCAGCCCGGGGGCCCGCCGGCCGTTCGGGGCCCGCGTCAAGGCCTTCGTGGCGCTGACCAAGCCGCGGATCATCGAACTGCTCCTCATCACCACCGTACCGGTGATGTTCCTGGCCGCGCAGGGCGTGCCGGACCTCTGGCTCGTCGTCGCCACCTGTGCCGGCGGATACCTCTCCGCGGGGGGCGCCAACGCGCTCAACATGTACATCGACCGCGACATCGACGCCCTGATGGACCGCACCGCGCAGCGCCCCCTGGTCACCGGCATGGTCTCGCCGCGCGAGGGCCTGGTCTTCGGCATCGCCCTGGCCGCGGTCTCCACGCTCTGGTTCGGACTGCTCGTCAACTGGCTGTCGGCGGCCCTGGCGCTCGGCGCGCTCCTCTTCTACGTCGTCGTCTACACGATGCTGCTCAAACGCCGCACCGCGCAGAACATCGTCTGGGGCGGTATCGCCGGCTGCATGCCGGTGCTGATCGGCTGGTCGGCCGTCACCGGCTCCATGTCCTGGGCCGCCGTCGTCCTCTTCCTGGTCATCTTCTTCTGGACCCCGCCGCACTACTGGCCGCTGTCGATGAAGGTGAAGGAGGACTACGCGCGCGCGGGCGTGCCGATGCTCCCCGTCATCGCCTCGAACAAGGTCGTCGCCCGGCAGATCGTCGTCTACAGCTGGGTGATGGTGGCGGTCTCGCTGCTGCTGACCCCGCTCGGCTACACCGGCTGGTTCTACACGGCCGTCGCGCTGGCGACCGGCGGCTGGTGGCTCTGGGAGGCGCACGCCCTGCAGAGCCGCGCCAAGGCGGGCCTGACGGGCGGGAGGCTGAAGGAGATGCGGCTGTTCCACTGGTCCATCACCTATGTCTCGCTGCTGTTCGTCGCCGTCGCCGTCGACCCCTTCCTGCGCTGACCGGCCGCCCCGGGGCGCCCCCGAGGCCGCGGGTGGCGCAGGCCACGCGGCAGGGCGGTCGCCCGGTGATCTACCCGGGAGTAGCATCCTGGTCATGGCAGACACCGAGGTTGACCTGAAGCGGTCCGCGAAGGCCGAGCGCAAGGCGGCGAGACTCGCCCGGCAGATCGGCGCCTTCGCCAAGGCCCACGGCGGGGCCGAGGGCCAGCTCGCCTACATCGGGCAGAGCGGCACCCGGATCATCCTCGTCGGCGAGGACGGCGGCTGGGGAGACCTGGTCGCACCGACCCACGAGATCGCCGTCAAGGCCGCCGGGAAGTCCGGCATCACCCTGCACGAGGCCTTCGACGGCGACCTCGCCCTGAAGGTCCGCACCGGTCCCTACGAGTGGACCCGGATGGCCGGTATCCAGATCGGCGGCCCGTCGAACGGCTGACCGCTCCGCGCCCCGGTGACGGCACCGGGGCACGGCCGTCGCGTCCCGGGGCAGCACCTCGCGGGCGGCTCACCTCACCCGTGAGGACGGGTGCGACGACGTGCCGCGCCGGGAGCCCGGCTGATCGACACCCCGTCCCCGGTGGACCGGTACTGCCGCGGCGTCCTCCGAACAGAGCCTGGGCTTGGGGACCTTCGAGGCCCAGCTCGGCGGTACGGGCGGGCCGCCTGCGCCGGCGCCACCTCCGGAACCGGCGGAACCGGTGGGACCGGCGGAACCGGTGGGACCGGCTGCGACCGGCCCGGCTGACCCGGCTGACGGCTGACCCGGGCCGGACGGGACCCGCCCCGGCTGCGGCCCAAGAGGCCGGGCAGGGCCTGGCCGGCCCGACCGGGTCAGGCCGCCGTGAGCGCGGTGTCCGCAGCGGCCGGGGCCCCGGGGGCGGCGACCGGACGCTCCCGCAGGCTCAGCGCCAGCCGCAGCACGGCGATCCACATCAGCGAGGAGCCGAGCATGTGCACGCCCACCAGTACCTCCGGTACATCGGTGAAGAACTGCACATAGCCGATGGCGGCCTGCGCGACCAGCACGCCGATCAGCTCCCGTACCCGCGCCCGGGTGTCGTCGGGCGCGTCCACGATCCGCAGCGCCAGCCACATCGCCACGCCGAGCAGGCACACCAGCCAGGCCAGCGCGGCGTGCACATGGGCCGCGTCCACCCAGTCGAACGGCATCCTCGGCACATCGCTGCTGTCGCCCGCATGCCTGCCGGAACCGGTCACCGCGGTGCCCGCCGCGATCAGCAGCCCCGCGGCGGCGGCCAGCGCCCAGGACAGCCGCCGTACCGGGCGGGGGACCCGGGGCCGGGGGGCGGTGTCGCCCTCACCCGCCCGGACCCAGGTGACGGTGGCGACCGTCAGCAGGGCGTTGGCCGCCAGGAAGTGCCCGGCCACCGACCACGGGTTGAGTCCCGCCCACACGGTGATGCCGCCGAGGACCGCGTTGCTCATCACCACCCAGAACTGCGCCCAGCCGAGCCGGGTGAGCCCCCGCCGCCACGGCTTGGTGGAGCGCGCCGCGACGATGGCCCAGCCCACCGCCGCGCACAGGACGTACGTCAGCATCCGGTTGCCGAACTCGATGGCGCCGTGGATACCCTGCTCGGGCGTCGCGAACAGGCTGTCGTCGGTGCACTTGGGCCAGGTGTCGCAGCCGAGACCGGAGCCGGTCAGCCGGACCGCGCCGCCGGTGACGATGATGACCACGCTCATCACGACGGGTGCGAGCGCGGCACGCCGGAGGGTCTTGGGCGACGGCGTCCAGCGCCGGGCGATGGAGGCGAGGGGGGTCTGCACGGCGACCATCGTAGAGGGGGGCTTGTGCGCGTTTTCACGAGGGGCCCCCGGGCCGGGGCCGCCCGCCCCTCCCGGGGCCGCGCCCCGGCCAGGGGAGGGCTCACTCCCAGCGGAAGAACCTCGCCGCCGCGGCGAGCCCCGGCACCGCCCAGCCCGCCAGGATCCCCAGCTCGCCCCACGGCAGCGCCGCGCCGTCCCGGAGCACGTCGCGCAGCCCGTCGGACAGCGCGGAGATCGGCAGCAGCGCCAGGACCGTCTGCGCCGCGTCAGGGAACCTCTCCAGCGGCACGATCACCCCGCCGCCGACCAGCAGCAGCAGGAAGACCAGATTGGCCGCGGCGAGCGTCGCCTCGGCCCGGAGGGTGCCGGCCATCAGCAGGCCCAGACCCGAGAAGGCCGCGGTGCCCGCGACCAGCAGCAGCGCCACGGAAACAGGGTTGCCCCGCGGCGACCAGCCGAGCCCGAGGGCGATCAGCGTCAGCAGCGCGATCTGAAGGACCTCCGTGACCAGGACGGCGAGGGTCTTGGCCGCCATCAGCCCCCAGCGGGGGAGCGGGGAGGCGCCCAGCCGCTTCAGCACGCCGTAGCGGCGCTCGAAACCGGTGGCGATCGCCTGCCCCGTGAAGGCGGTGGACATCACGGCCAGGGCCAGGACGCCGGGGGCGAGGAAGTCGACGGCCCGGCCCGCGCCGGTGTCGACGATGTCGACGGTCGAGAAGAGCACCAGCAGCAGTGACGGGATGACCACCGTCAGCAGCAGCTGCTCGCCGTTGCGGAGCAGCATCCGCGTCTCCAGCGCCGCCTGCGCCGTGATCATCCGGACGACCGGGGCCCCGCCCGGCCTCGGGGCGTACGCGCCCCCGCAGCCGGAGGGGCCCGGTGGGCCGGGTGTCCGGTCCGTGGTCACCTCAGCGGTCACGACCGCAGCTCCTTCCCCGTGAGCTCCAGGAAGACGTCCTCCAGGGTGCGGCGCTCCACGGTGATGCCGTCCGGCATCACCCCGTGCTGCGCGCACCAGGAGGTGACGGTGGCGAGCAGCTGCGGGCCCACGGTGCCGCTGATCCGGTACCCGCCCGGCGTCAGCTCGGCCGCGGCGGTGCCGTCCGGCAGCGCCTTCAGCAGGGAGCCGAGGTCGAGGCCGGGGCGGCCGGTGAACCGGAGCGTGTTCTCGGCGCCGCCGCGGCACAGCTGCTCGGGGCTGCCCTGGGCGGCGACCCGGCCCCCGTCGAGGATCGCGACATCGTCGGCGAGCGCCTCGGCCTCGTCCATGAAGTGCGTGGTCAGCACGACCGTCACCCCGTCGGCGCGCAGTTCGCGCACGAGGTTCCAGGTGGCGCGGCGGGCCTGGGGGTCGAGTCCGGCGGTCGGCTCGTCCAGGAAGACCAGTTCGGGTCGGCCCACGACGGCCATGGCCAGCGCCAGGCGCTGCCGCTGCCCGCCCGAGAGCCGCCGGTACGGCGTCCTGCCGCAGGAGCCGAGGCCGAGCCGTTCGGCCAGGGTGTCCACGTCGAGGGGGTGGGCGTGCAGTTTCGCCATATGGCGCAGCATCTCGTCGGCGCGGGCGCCCGGGTACACGCCGCCGGACTGCAGCATCACGCCGATCCGCGGGCGCAGCCGCGCCGCGTCTGCGGCCGGGTCGAGGCCGAGGACGCGGACCGTGCCGGTGTCGGCGCGGCGGTAGCCCTCGCAGGTCTCGACGGTGGTCGTCTTCCCGGCTCCGTTCGGGCCGAGGACCGCGGTGACGGTGCCGCTGCGGACGTCGAGGTCGAGCCCGTCCACGGCGGCCTTGGCTCCGTACCGCTTGACCAGGCCCCGTACCCGGACGGCGGACTCGTTGTTCATGCCGGGCAGTCTAGGGAGGGGCGCGCGGCCGCCGGGGCCCGGGGCGGGATCCCGCCCCGGGCCCCGGCGCGGATCCGGCCACCCCGGGAAGCCCGGGTGAGCGGTGGCTGCCCGGTGGGGACGGGGGCGCACAGGGGCTCTCCCACGGGGACGGACCGCCGGTCAGCGGGGGTGGACCGGCGCCGCGTGTGCCCTCCGGGCCCCTCCCGACTCCTCGGCGCCGATCGGGCGACTGATCGTTTCCGCAGGTCAGGTTAGGTTTCCCTAAGTGATGGACGGCACCGCCCGCCCGGTGGGACGCGGCTTGTCAGTCTCTCGGGAATTACGCAACAATGGCGTTGTGAAAAACGTCGGAGCCGTGGGGGAGTCCCCCCAGGAGGAGCTCGCGACCGGGGAGCGGTCCACCCGCAACCGGGTCGCGCGGTCGATCCTGGACCACGGCCCGTCCACCGTCGCCGATCTCGCGGGGCGCCTCGGGCTCACCCAGGCCGCCGTGCGCCGCCATCTCGACGCGCTCGTCTCCGACGGCGTCGTCGAGGCCCGCCAGCAGCGTGTGTACGGTACGCGCACCCGCGGCAGGCCCGCCAAGGTCTTCGCCCTCACCGACTGCGGCCGGGACGCCTTCGACCAGTCCTATGACGTCCTCGCCGTGGACGCCCTGCGCTGGATCGAGGAGAACGCGGGAGGCGAGGCGGCCGTCGCCGCCTTCGCCCGGGACCGTATGGAGGCCCAGGCCGAGGCGTACCGCCGGGCCGTGGAGACCGCCGATCCCGCGGCGCGCACCGAGGCGCTGGCCAGGGCGCTGACCGCGGACGGGTACGCTGCCACGGCGCGTCACGCCCCGGTCGGCGAGCAGCTGTGCCAGCACCACTGCCCCGTCGCCCATGTGGCGGAGCGGTATCCGCAGCTGTGCGAGGCGGAGACGGAGGTCTTCTCCCGTCTGCTCGGCACCCACGTACAGCGTCTGGCCACCATCGCCCACGGCGACGGCGTGTGCACGACCTTCATCCCGAAGGCCGCCCACCGGCCCGACGAACGCTCGGCCGGCGGGTCCGGCACGGCCGGCGGCCCCGCCGGGACCGCCGAGGCGGCCGAGAGGACCGCCCCGGCCGCCGGGGCAGCCAGGACCGCGAAGGCGGCCAGGACTGCCAAGATCAGTTCGCAAGCATCTGCAAGCACGTCCGGGAGGAACCCCGCATGACTCTCCCCACGGAGACTGCCCACCCCGAGCTCGAGGGCCTGGGCAAGTACGAATACGGCTGGGCCGACTCCGACGCCGCTGGTGCCGCTGCGAAGCGCGGCCTCTCGCAGGAGGTGGTCCGGGACATCTCCGCGAAGAAGTCCGAGCCCGAGTGGATGCTCAAGATGCGTCTGAAGGGCCTGAAGCTCTTCGAGAAGAAGCCCATGCCGAACTGGGGCTCGGACCTCTCCGGCATCGACTTCGACAACATCAAGTACTTCGTGCGCTCCACGGAGAAGCAGGCGCAGTCCTGGGAGGACCTGCCCGAGGACATCAAGAACACCTACGACAAGCTCGGCATCCCCGAGGCCGAGAAGCAGCGCCTGGTGGCCGGTGTCGCCGCGCAGTACGAGTCCGAGGTCGTCTACCACCAGATCCGCGAGGACCTGGAGGAGCAGGGCGTGCTCTTCCTGGACACCGACACCGCGCTGAAGGAGCACCCGGAGCTCTTCAAGGAGTACTTCGGCACGGTCATCCCGGCCGGCGACAACAAGTTCGCCTCGCTGAACACCGCGGTGTGGTCCGGCGGCTCCTTCATCTACGTGCCGAAGGGCGTGCACGTCGAGATCCCGCTCCAGGCCTACTTCCGGATCAACACCGAGAACATGGGCCAGTTCGAGCGGACGCTGATCATCGTCGACGAGGACGCCTACGTCCACTACGTCGAGGGCTGCACCGCCCCGATCTACTCCTCGGACTCGCTGCACAGCGCCGTGGTCGAGATCATCGTCAAGAAGGGCGCCCGCTGCCGCTACACGACCATCCAGAACTGGTCGAACAACGTCTACAACCTGGTCACCAAGCGTGCCGTGGCGTACGAGGGCGCGACCATGGAGTGGGTCGACGGCAACATCGGCTCGAAGGTCACGATGAAGTACCCCGCCGTGTACCTGATGGGCGAGCACGCCAAGGGCGAGACCCTGTCCATCGCCTTCGCGGGCGAGGGCCAGCACCAGGACGCCGGCGCCAAGATGGTCCACATGGCGCCGAACACCTCGTCGAACATCGTCTCCAAGTCGGTGGCGCGGGGCGGCGGCCGCACGTCCTACCGCGGCCTGATCGAGATCGGCGAGGGCGCCCCCGGCGCCAAGTCCAACGTGCTCTGCGACGCGCTGCTCGTGGACACGATCTCCCGGTCCGACACCTACCCGTACGTCGACGTCCGCGAGGACGACGTCTCCATGGGGCACGAGGCCACCGTCTCCAAGGTCTCCGAGGACCAGCTCTTCTATCTGATGAGCCGGGGCCTGTCCGAGGACGAGGCGATGGCGATGATCGTGCGCGGCTTCGTCGAGCCGATCGCCAAGGAGCTGCCGATGGAGTACGCACTGGAGCTGAACCGGCTGATCGAGCTGCAGATGGAGGGCGCGGTCGGCTGACGCCGCCGCACCGCCCGCAGCGACGCAGATCTCTCACGTAGGAAGCGAGCAACACGACAGCCATGGCTGAGGCTCAGAACTCCCCGACCCCCCACTCCGCCCGGGCGGGGGGCCCCCCACCGGCGGGCTCCACCACCGCCGGCTCCCTCGCGGTGGCGGCGGAGTCGACCGTCGCCACCCGGATGAGCGCACCCCCGTCGTTCGACGTCGCGGACTTCCCGGTACCGCACGGCCGCGAGGAGGAGTGGCGGTTCACGCCGCTGGAGCGCCTGAAGGGCCTCCACGACGGCACCGCCACGGCGGACGGTTCGATCAGGGTCGAGGTGAGCGCCCCCGACGGCGTCACCGTCGAGTCCGTCGGGCGTGACGACGCGCGCGTCGGCCGGGCGGGCGCGCCCGTCGACCGGGTCGCCGCGCAGGCGTTCTCCTCGTTCGAGAAGGCCACCGTCGTCTCGGTCCCCAAGGAGACGGTGCTGACCGAGCCGGTGCGGGTGACCCTGCACGGCGAGGGGGGCACCACCTTCGGGCACACGGTCTTCGAGGTCGGCGCCTTCGCCGAGGCCGTCATCGTCATCGACCACACCGGCGACGCCGTGCGCGCCGCCAACGTGGACTTCCTGATCGGCGACGGAGCCAGGGTCACCTTCGTCTCCGTCCAGGACTGGGACGACACCGCCGTGCACTGCTCCCAGCACAATGTGCTCGTCGGCCGCGACGCCGGCTTCAAGTCGGTGGTCATCACCTTCGGCGGCGACGTCGTGCGCCTGCACCCCCGCGTCGCGTACGCGGGCACCGGCGGCGAGGCCGAGCTCTTCGGGCTGTACTTCACCGACGCCGGCCAGCACCAGGAGCACCGCCTGCTGGTCACCCACAACACGCCGCACTGCAGGTCCAACGTCGTCTACAAGGGCGCGCTGCAGGGCGACGACGCGCACGCCGTCTGGATCGGGGACGTCCTCATCGAGGCCGCGGCCGAGGGCACCGACACCTACGAGATGAACCGCAACCTGGTCCTGACCGACGGTGCCAGGGTCGACTCCGTGCCCAATCTGGAGATCGAGACCGGCGAGATCGTCGGCGCCGGACACGCCTCCGCCACCGGCCGCTTCGACGACGAGCAGCTCTTCTACCTGATGGCCCGGGGCATCCCGGAGGCCGAGGCCCGCCGCCTGGTCGTCCGCGGCTTCTTCGCCGAGCTGGTCCAGCAGATCGGCCTGCCGGACGTGGAGGAGCGCCTCATCGCCACGATCGAGGCGGAGCTGGAGGCGTCCGTCTGATGGCCTTCGTCCGCGCCTGTGGGCTGAGCGAGCTGGAGGAGGACACCCCGAAGCGGGTGGAACTCGACGGCACGCCGGTCTCCGTCGTCCGCACGGAGGGCGAGGTGTTCGCGATCCACGACATCTGCTCGCACGCCAACGTCTCCCTGTCCGAGGGCGAGGTGGAGGACTGCCAGATCGAGTGCTGGCTGCACGGTTCCAGCTTCGACCTCCGCACCGGCAAACCGTCCGGTCTTCCCGCGACGCGCCCCGTCCCCGTGTACCCCGTAAAGATCGAAGGGGACGATGTGCTCGTCTCCGTCACCCAGGAGTCCTGAGTCACCCATGGCAACGCTTGAAATCCGCGACCTGCACGTCTCCGTCGAGGCCGAGAACGGCCCCCGGGAGATCCTCAAGGGCGTCGACCTGACCGTGAAGCAGGGCGAGACCCACGCCATCATGGGCCCCAACGGCTCCGGCAAGTCGACCCTCGCCTACTCCCTCGCGGGCCACCCCAAGTACACGGTCACCGGTGGCACCGTGACCCTGGACGGCGAGGACGTCCTGGAGATGTCCGTCGACGAGCGCGCCCGCGCCGGCGTCTTCCTCGCCATGCAGTACCCGGTCGAGGTCCCCGGTGTCTCGGTCTCCAACTTCCTGCGCACCTCCGCCACCGCCCTCCGCGGGGAGGCCCCCAAGCTGCGCACCTGGGTGAAGGAGGTCAGGGAGACCATGGAGCGGCTCCAGATGGACCCCTCCTTCGCCGAGCGGAACGTCAACGAGGGCTTCTCCGGCGGTGAGAAGAAGCGCCACGAGATCCTGCAGCTGGAGCTCCTCAAGCCGAAGATCGCGATCCTCGACGAGACCGACTCCGGCCTCGACGTCGACGCACTGCGCACCGTCTCCGAGGGCGTCAACCGCGTCCGGGAGACCGGTGAGGTCGGCACCCTGCTGATCACGCATTACACGCGCATCCTGCGCTACATCAAGCCCGACTTCGTCCATGTGTTCGCGAAGGGCCGTATCGCCGAGTCCGGCGGTGCCGAACTCGCCGACAAGCTCGAGGCGGAGGGCTACGAGGCCTACACGAAGGGCGGCGTATCCGCGTGACACAGATGCCGGGCCTCCTCGACACCGAGGCGATCCGCAAGGACTTCCCGATCCTCGACCGCGTGCTGCACGACGGCCACAGGCTCGTCTACCTGGACAACGCGGCGACCTCGCAGAAGCCCCGCCAGGTGCTCGACGCCCTCGCCGAGTACTACGAGCGCTACAACGCCAATGTCCACCGCGGTGTGCACGTGCTCGCCGAGGAGGCCACGGCACTGTACGAGGGCGCGCGCGACAAGGTCGCCTCCTTCGTCAACGCGCCGAGCCGCAACGAGGTGATCTTCACCAAGAACGCCTCGGAGTCGCTGAACCTCGTGGCGAACATGCTGGGCTGGGCCGACGAGCCGTACCGCGTGGACCGCGAGACCGAGATAGTCATCACGGAGATGGAGCACCACTCCAACATCGTCCCGTGGCAGCTGCTGGCGCAGCGCACCGGCGCGAAGCTGAGGTGGTTCGGCCTCACCGACGACGGCCGCCTCGACCTCTCCGGCATCGAGGAGGTCATCACCGAGAAGACGAAGATCGTCTCCTTCACGCTGGTCTCCAACATCCTGGGCACGGTCAACCCGGTCGAGCGGATCGTCCGCCGGGCCCAGGAGGTCGGCGCGCTCGTCCTGGTCGACGCCTCGCAGGCCGCCCCGCACATGCCGCTGGACGTCCAGGCCCTCGGCGCCGACTTCGTGGCCTTCACCGGCCACAAGATGTGCGGCCCGACCGGTATCGGCGTGCTCTGGGGCCGCCAGGAGCTGCTGGAGGACCTCCCGCCGTTCCTCGGCGGCGGCGAGATGATCGAGACCGTCTCGATGCACTCCTCGACCTACGCCCCCGCGCCGCACAAGTTCGAGGCGGGTACGCCCCCGGTCGCCCAGGCCGTCGGCCTCGGCGCGGCCGTGGACTACCTCACCGCGATCGGCATGGACAAAATCGCCCAGCATGAGCACGCCATCACCGAGTACGCGGTCCGGCGGCTCCAGGAGGTCCCCGATCTGCGGATCATCGGCCCGGTCACGGCCGAGGACCGCGGCGCGGCGATCTCCTTCGTACTCGGCGACATCCACCCGCATGACGTGGGGCAGGTGCTGGACGAGCAGGGCATCGCCGTCCGGGTCGGCCACCACTGCGCACGGCCGGTGTGCCTCCGGTACGGAATTCCCGCGACCACGAGGGCGTCGTTCTATCTGTACTCCACGCCGGGCGAGGTGGACGCGCTGGTCGACGGCCTGGAGCACGTCCGCAACTTCTTCGGCTGAGGGGCCTGACGTGAAGCTTGATTCGATGTACCAGGACGTCATTCTGGACCACTACAAGCACCCGCACGGGCGGGGCCTGCGGGACGGTGACGCCGAGGTGCACCACGTCAACCCCACCTGCGGCGACGAGATCACGATGCGGGTGAAGTACGACGGCACCCGTATCGAGGACGTCTCCTACGACGGCCATGGCTGCTCCATCAGCCAGGCGTCCGCCTCCGTGCTGAACGAACTGCTCGTCGGCAAGGAACTCGCCGAGGCGCAGAAGATCCAGGCCGCGTTTCTGGAGCTGATGCAGTCCAAGGGCCGGATCGAGCCGGACGACGCGATGGAGGAGGTGCTGGAGGACGCGGTGGCGTTCGCCGGCGTCTCCAAGTACCCGGCGCGCGTGAAGTGCGCCCTGCTGAGCTGGATGGCATGGAAGGACGCGACGGCGCAGGCGCTGTCCGAAGGGAAGACCGCATGACCGAGAACCCCGAGACCGCGGCGGAGAAGGACTGGCCGGACGAGGAGACCTTCTCCTCCGAGGCCGCGGCGCCGACGAGCACCAAGGCGTCCGAGGAGGAGGTCCGGGAGGCCCTCTACGATGTCGTCGACCCCGAGCTGGGCATCGACGTGGTCAACCTCGGGCTGATCTACGGCATCCACGTCGACGACGCCAACATCGCCACCCTGGACATGACACTGACCTCCGCGGCCTGCCCGCTGACGGATGTGATCGAGGACCAGGCGAAGGCCGCGACGGACGGCATCGTCAACGAACTGAAGATCAACTGGGTCTGGATGCCGCCGTGGGGACCGGACAAGATCACGGACGACGGCCGCGAGCAGCTGAGAGCGCTCGGCTTCAATGTCTGACGGCTGACGGCTGACGGCTGACGGCTGACGGCTGACGGCTCCGGCGCCCCCGGGGCGGGCAGGTCTCGCGGTGCTACGCCGCGGTGGGGCCCGTTCGCCGGACGGGGAGAACCCGTCCGCACCGTTGCGGTGCGCGGAGCGCCCCAGCCGGCCCCGAGCGGCCCATCGGCGGCCACCGGCGGCCCAGGACACCGCACGGCCGTGCCCTCCGATCTGCCCGCCAGGCAGATCGGAGGGCACGGCCGTGCGCGTTGCGCCGGACTCCCGGCCGGTTGCCCGGCCGCCTGGCCGTCCTGCCGCTTCCGCCCGGCGATCGCGGCCTTGCGCGGTCGTGGCCGCCCGTCGCGCGGGCTGCCACGGCCCTGACGGGTGCCGGTGCGGCCCGGCCCGGGCCGGCTTGGGGAACGGCCGCGCGGCGGACTGGCCGGCGGTCTGCCGCAGGGCCCGGAGGTTCCGCGGCGTGGAGGTTCCGGCCCGGACCGCGGGAAACGCGCGGGTTCGCGGATTCCGGGACCGGTGTGACGACGAACCCGGCCGCCTGCCCACCGTTAAAGGCGGCTCGGCGAGCAGGTTCCACTAGCCGTTGACCACTGGGGTCAGCCAGATGAAGATCCAAGTGCAGGAATAGCCTCTCGGAACAGCTCGTAAGATCCGAATAGACCAGAGCCCAGGTGGGCAGCACTGCCGCACACAGGAAGAGGAGGGGGCACGTTGCCCAAGTTCTGGATCGGACCGCGGGAGTACCCATCGAAGAAAGCCGCGCAGGAAGCCGTCCGCGACGTGCTGTACGGATACAGCGTGGGCAGCATCGTGGACCAAGAGGCGGATCACCTGCTCCTGCTGGACCTGCTCGACCTGCACGCAGAGGCTGACATCAAGATCGGTGTGGGCGTGGAGGCCTTCGTAATCGCACCACCGCTGCAAGGGCCGTACCCGGGGTTCGAAGTAATCCGCACCGACGGTACCCAGATCGACTTCTCCTACCTGGCCTGCCTGAAGCCGCCGAGCTATCGCCAGCAGGTCTCTGCCGCGATGCGCGTTGAAGTCAAGGACGACGTGAGCGCCTACTTCACTTCCCGGGTGGCAGCGAACACCCTGGTCTCGGACGAATCCGGGAGGGAGCTGGACATCACCGACACCCACGTCAGCTACTACCGAGGCCCGTCGTTCGCGGAACTCGCCGCGGCGTTAACTGAGGAAGTCGGCGGATGGGACGCGATCGAGCTGACCACGTCGAGCGACCCAGGTCGGGGGCAGTTCACCGACCGCTCGCTCGCTGAGCGGTGGCGCAAGTACCACCAGGAGCACGCGGTCCTCGGGCTGCTGTCCTCACAGGAGAACCTGCGCCGCCCACGCAGGTGACTAGCGCCGCTGCCTCAGGTAATCCGGGCCCAGGTTGACCTGCCAGTCCTGCACGTTGGTGATCTGATCGAAAAGCAGGTCCAGCGTGGTGCACGCCTCACCCGCCCGGCGTGCGAACTCGGGGACATCGACGTAGAGAGGGTCAGGGCGGGCCGGCACCGTCGCCCCGCCCTGACCCTTGACCATGCTGTACCGCAGCGCCTGGCCGCTCGGATCCAGGGCATGGACCTCGTCGCAGAGCGATGTGACGTCGTCCCGCAGGCGCATCCGGAACATCGGCGCGAGCTGGACGAGATAGCCGGTCAAGACGCTGAGCTGATGAGTCTGAGCGAGCTTCTTGCCGACTTTTTCCACAACCTCGGGTGCCTCATCGCCCGGCGCAACCTCGAACTTGATGCTGTCGACCAAGGCGCGCAACACTACTTTGAGCCCAAGTTCGAGAGCGTGCCGGTAGTTGTACAACACGACCAGCACCAACGAATCGTCCATACGGTTGGCGTACCAGCGTTCGGCCAGAAGGTCGGCAGCCGTACGGAACGCGAACGCAAGCTCCGCATCGGTCTCCAGCTCCGGCGCAGCGGCCCCAGAGGACGAGACAGCAGGCCGCCCGCCAAGGACCGCGTAGTTCTCTGTCCAAGGACTCGGGCACGACCGGGAGAATACGGCACGATGGGTCACGAGGAACATCTTGAATGCTTGGGCGACGGGATGAGAGCGATTTTTAGTCCAGCTCGCAGACCGCCCCGTTCGGCCCTCCGTCCTGGTGGCTGCCGCCCACCAGTCCGATAGACCCGCGACCAGGTCGAACTAGTCGCCGATACGCGCCGCTTCTCTCACAGGCGCCAGCGCCAGCCGCACATCGTTGGCGGCCACTACAGCGGCCCGCACGTCAAGCGCGCCAGTTCACAGAATCTACGACTCGGCAGGGCTCGAACCGGACCGAGCGACCGGCGCCTCGCGCCAGGAGTCGTATGGGTTGGGGCCAACTCGCGTTAGATTACAGGGAGATCACCTCAGGGGGATCTGGTGCGACTGGCGGCTTCTGTGGGCTTTTGTTCCCGTGGCTGCCCGGCTGAAGTCAAGGGGGGATCCGTGGCATGAAGTACAAGAGCGAAGCTCAGATCATGAAGGCGCTTGGGATCGAGTCCTGGAGGAACCTCTCAAAGGACAAGATGGTCAGGTTCGCAGCCATGATGCCCAACATGGACACCGAGGTGGCTCTCAAGATCGTCGAGCAGTTCCCCGCGTTCAAGGACTTCGCCAAGGATGCTGTGAGTGCCGTCGAGAGAGCACACGAGTCTACGCTCTCGGCCAACAACCACAGTCAGGAGCATGTCCACCGGGCCTGGCAGGAGGTCAGGGACATCCTCAAGGGCGAACTCGGCAAAGACGACCTGAGTCGGGAAGAGAAGAAGTTTCTGATCGAGCAAATCCAGGAAACTGCCAGGATGCAATCTCAAAAGGACAGCGAGAACAAGCAATTCCTGGATGGGGCGCTCAAAAAGGTGCTGGTCGGCGCTACCGCCGCAGTCGCCCTCGGTGTGGCTTTCGTCGGCGGCAGAGTGATGGCTGAGTCCAAGGACGGTACCGAGAGCTCCCAGGACGCCTGAGCTGGGCTCGGTCACCTGGGCAGCTTCGCCGTGCGCTCGGGATGGGCCGCGGTGACATAGTGCATGGCGGTCTTCTCCGTGATCCCGAAGAGCCTCATCAGCCGGAGGGGGTCCGCTGTTTCTGCTGCTTCGTTGAGAATGCGGTCCTGGCGCAGGCGTACCAGGGTGAGGCCTGGCGGCACGTCGACACGGAGCAGGGTCTTACCGACGGCGGGGTGGTCGGGGTCGAGCGCCGATCTCTAGCTGACGAGCAGGCGGGGGTTGGTCGAGGCGGGCCAGCGGCGGTGTCTGTAGTCAAGCCAGTCGGCGGCGATCTGGTGGGTGAGTTCCTCCAGGTAGAGGGTGTGCCGTCGAAGGCCACGGTGGATGACGAGGGTGCCGCGTGCGAGGTCCAGGTCGCAGGTCAGGATCGTGCGGAGTTCGTGGACGGGCACGGCGTGGACTGCGGCCAGGACAAGGACCAGACGCCCGAGCGGGGTCTTCGTCTGCTGCAAGGCGCTGGCCAGCAGGTCGCTGGGAACGGGCTTCGGGATGCCTGTCGGGTTCCCCACGCGAAGGTGCTGGGCGGGGTCTCGGAAGACCACCCGTTCCCGCTTCAGTGTTCTGAACAAGCTGCCCAGGGCGAGAGCGAGCTGCCTGCGGGCACGTCCGGCATAGCCGTCCACAGCCGCCTCGACGTGCTGCCGGGTGACCTCTCGAAGCGAGAGCACACCTGCCTCCGTCCAGGTGGTGAGCACGGGCTGGAGGGAGGCCAGGTACGGGCGGATCGCGTCGTAGCTGCGGACCTCGCCTTCGTGGCGCCCCCGGCTTCGCAACACCTTCACCCACTGCCCTACCTCGTCGGCGAGGTTCTCCGGCAGCGCGGCGAGGGCGGTGTCGATCCACGTCAGATCGACGTCGCGGTGAAGGTCGGGGTCCTGGAGGAGGATGCCCCGGTCTCGCAGGAACTGGCAGACGGTCTTGGCCTTGAGGTCTGGGCCGGTCCGAGCCAGGTCGTGGATATCCCGCTCGGAGATGGCCGCTTGGGCGCCGCACCAGTAGAGGAGGATGCTCAGGGTGCGGATGTTGCTGTTGTGGCTGGGTGACTGCCGCTCGTGCAGAACCCGGCTGAAGTCCTCGACCAGCCGTGCGGCCGTCCCGCTCAGCACCAGCTCGGCCGTGTTCCGGCCCTGGAGGCGCGGCAGCAGCCGCGTCCAGTCGCGCCGGATGGCAAACAGCTGCTCCTGCCCGGCAGCGGTGTGCGCCGGTGCGGGTGGCAGGTCCGCGCGGGACGGTTCGTCGAGCGGGATCGTCGGGGACGGCCCGGATCCGCCGACGGCCACGTCGATCAGCAGCTGCGTGTACCGGATGGTGGCGGGCTGGGCGCCGTCAAGGAGACGGTACGGGCGGCAGCCGCGGCAGCGGCCCTTCCGCAGCGGGAGTTCCTGCCGGTGGCAGCGTGCGCAGGTGCCCCTCGCCAGCTTCTCGCGCCAGTGCCGACAGGGAGTGCAGCGGGAGCCGTACTGGCCAGAGGTCATCCACGCCTGGCAGTCCGCACACGACCGCGGCGACCGGCACCGGGGCACCCGGCCGACCACGGTCCGGGGTGGGCGCCGGCTTGCTGGGAGCAGTCGCAGGGCTTCCGGCTCGAAGGCCAGCAGCCCGGCCCGCTGGAGAACGAGGCGGGTGGTGTTGCGGCAGGCGGGCAGGTCCCGCAGGAGCACCTCGGGCATGAGCCGGGTGCCTTCGGCCGCGCGGACCGCCAGCGCGAGTCGCAGCAGCGCGGCCTTGCGGTAGCGGTTCCCGCGACTCAGCCCCTGTTCGGCGGCGATCTCCTCCAGGACCGTCTGGGCCTTCTCCCACCCGGGAACCGGTCGGCCCGCGACTGCCCGGACCGTGTCCGCGGTCAGAGTCCTGGGGATCGTGAACAGCGGGATCTGCCCCCACACGCCCGGCTCCAGCACCGCAGGCGGCTGCTCGGCGCCCGCGCGCTGCTGCTTGAGTCTGAGGTTCCACACCTCGCTGGTCCGCGGGCCAGCGCCGTCGGCCCGGCTCAGCTGGCGGGCGGAGTCCGCGCGGTCATGATAGACGCCGACCGTCAACTGGAGATCACGTGGCGGTGCCCCATCGATCCCCAGGGCCCACTCGGCGTCGTCCAGCAGCCGGATCGCCTGCAGGCACGAGCGGCACAGACCGTCGGAGTTCAGCAGCCGCTCGTGCCGGCACCGCGGACACGTTCCCCGCTCACGGTAGTGCTGTCGCCAGCGCCTGCACCCGGCGCAGGCCCCCCTCTGGTTGAGGACGACCCAGCCCAGACAGTCCACACAGCTCCGGGCCGTTGCCCGGTCCGCGGCCACCGGCGCTCAGCTCGGCGGGAGCGAGCGCGGCCCGCTCCCCCGGCGGCTTCCCGGCACCGGCCGCACCGGCCCCGACGGCAACTCCACGCCGTCGGCCGTCCGCTCCCCTTCCTCCAGCACCGCCTGGGTCCCAGCGAGGGGCTCGGCCTGCAGTAGGTCCGCGACGGTGCAGCCCAGTGCGGCGCACATCATGTCCAGGTCCTCCAGCCGCACCGTGACCGGAGTCCCGCCCCACAGCGCGGCGACCTTGCTCAGCGACGGGTTGAATCCGACCTGCCGGAACGCGGCCAGTACCTCGGTCGGCCGCCACAGATCCCGCTGCGCGGCTACCATCCGCAGATTCCACTTCACCTCAGGTTCCCCCTGTCCATCACCAGTCGTTGGGCCGCCCGGGAGCTGGCCTCCAGGTTCGCGTGCTCAGGATCGGCCTGCGCGGTCGCCATGTACCGAAGAGTCGTGGTTGCCCAAGCATGTCCGAGGACCTTCTGTACCTCCCACAACGTCATCCCGCGCTCGTAGTTGTGGGTCGCGCACGCGTGCCGGAGAAGGTGCGGGAACAGGTCGGTGACCGGCCCGCTCAGGTAGCTCGCCGCCGCGCTGTGCAGGGCGCGACGGAACGTCGAGGGCACGATCGCCGGCGCGATCGGCAGGTTCAGAGCCGCGACCGCCGTGGGCTTGCGCTCCGACGGCCACAGCGGCGCCCGGGGGTGCTCGGCATCGTCGCCGAACTCGCCCCGGATCTGCTCGATGTACCACCACAGCAGAGCCCGGCCCTCCTGGAACAGGTACGCCTCGCGCGGCCGCGGGCCCGAGCCGCTCGCGCCCTTGCCCAGGACGACGAACCGGCCCCACTGGCCGTGCTCCCAGTGCACGTCCCCCATGCAGACCCCGCACAATTCCGCCGCGCGGACGCCCGACAGGTAGGCGATCTTCGTCATCACGTAGTCGCGGCAGGCGACCAGGTACTTCCGCGTCCGTGGCAGGTCCTCGCGCCAGCGGCCGAAGAAGTCCTTCATCGCCGCCTGCGACGGCGGGATCCTCAGCCCGAAGTCTCCTCGGTGCCGGGGCCTGTTGAACGGATCGATCGGCGACTCGACCACAGCCCCAAAGCGGCTCATGATCTCGCCCGCTTACCGCTGCTCCAGGAACGCGAAGTACCGGTCGATCTTGCCGATCTTGGCTCGTATCGTCGACTGGGCACGCTTCCCCGGTCCGGCGAAGTACCGGTCGACCTCACGAGAAGTGAGCTGCCAGGGCACTGTGCCGTAGAACTCACAGACCTCGATCACCGGCTTGATCAGCCCGTCCAGCGTCTCCTGCGCCAGCCCGGCCGCATCCCGAGCCCACTGGTACTCCGACAGCGTGTCCAGGAAGAAGCTCTCTTCATCGTGCGCCGAGATCCTCGCCTGCCGGCGCCGCTGAAGCGTCACGACGTCCGCGAGCCCGGCCTCGACCGACACCGCGGCCGGATCCACCGGCGAGCCCGGCTCCGGCACGGTGCGTACGAGCGACAGCGTGCGACTTTCGAAATCCGATACAACGCCGCAGATTACGGCGATCACTCGCAGAATCTGCGAGTTACCGCGGAGATCTCACACCATCGAGTGAACGGATCCAGTACGCCGCTCTACCAGCTGAAATGCGTCTTCGACGCGTCGTGCGGCCGCGAACGAACCCGTACGTACTCCACCAATCCCGCCCCCGTGCCGTCCGCTCCTGCCACCGTCTGCCCGTGCCGGCCGGCAGGCCTCGCCCCCTCCCCGCCGGGTCCCCGATGCCACCGGGGCGCGGCGACCGGTCCTGGCCGGGGTCGGCGAGGCCCTGTCCCCCGCTGCGTGTGCACGGCCGCACCCGTATGTACGGCCGCACCCCTCCATGTGTACGGTCGTACACATGGCTTACGGACTGCTGGCCGCGGCGATCGCGGCCGAGGTCGCCGGCACCACGGCGATGAAGTACAGCGAGGGTTTCACCCGGCTCTGGCCGTCGCTGGCCACCGTCATCGGGTATGTGATCGCTTTTGCGCTGCTCGCGCAGGCGCTGAAGACGCTCTCCGTCGGCACGGCGTACGCGATCTGGGCCGGGGTCGGGACGGCGGCCGTCGCGGCGATCGGCATGCTGTTCCTGCACGAGTCCACCAGTCCGGTGAAGATCGCCGGAATCGCCCTGGTCGTCGCGGGGGTCGTCGTGCTGAACCTCGGCGGTGCGCACTGATGGGGCGTCGGTACGACCCCGACCGGCGCCGGCGCATCATCGACGCCGCGATCCGGGTCGTCGGGCGCCGGGGCATCGCGGGGCTGAGCCACCGCACGGTCGCCGCCGAGGCGCAGGTCCCGCTCGGTTCGACGACCTACCACTTCGCCTCGCTGGACGAACTGCTGGTCGCCGCACTGCGCCAGGCGAACGAGGGCTTCGCCGCCGCCGTCCGGGACAGCGGGGCCCTCGCCGACCCACGCTGTGATCCGGCCGGGGAGCTGGCCCGGCTGCTGGGGGAGTGGCTCGGAGGCGAACGGAACGGCGTGGAACTGGAGTACGAGCTCTATCTCGCCGCCCTGCGCCGTCCCGCGCTCCGCCCGGTCGTCGCCGAGTGGACCGAGGGCGTCACCCAGGTCCTCGCCCGCCGCAGCGACCCGGCGACGGCGCGGGCGCTGGTGGCTCTGATGGACGGAGTCTGTCTCCAGGTCCTGCTCACGGACACCGCCTACGACGAGGAGTACACACGCGTCATGCTGACCCGGATCCTGGCTTCCGGAACGGCAACGGCAACGGCAGGCAGAGACCCGGTGGACGACCGGGGTGCGCGGTGGCGGCCGCGACCGGCACCTGAGACCGGTTCGCTCCCGCCCGCCCCCGCCGGTTAGGTTCTCCTCATGACTGACTCGCCCGACAGCACCACCGCCCCTCGCCCCAGCGGCGCCGTCGCCGCCGGCCTCGCCACCGTCGCCGGCGACGGCACCGTGCTCGACACCTGGTTCCCCGCCCCCGAGCTGTCCGCCGGGCCCGGCCCTGCCGGGACCGAGCGGCTCACGCCCGGCCAGGCGGCCAACCTGCTCGGTGAGGGCGCCGCCAAGGCCGTCGGCGTGGACGCCCGGCGCGAGGTCGAGGTCGTCGCCGTCCGTACGGTCATCGCCTCGCTCGACGAGAAGCCGATCGACGCGCACGACGCCTACCTGCGCCTCCACCTGCTCTCGCACCGGCTTGTGCGGCCGCACGGCCAGAGCCTCGACGGAGTCTTCGGCCTGCTCGCCAACGTCGCCTGGACCTCCCTCGGCCCGGTCGCCGTCGACAACGTCGAGCGGGTCCGGCTCAACGCCCGTGCCGACGGCCTTCACCTCCAGGTGACCTCGATCGACAAGTTCCCGAGGATGACGGACTACGTCGCGCCCAGGGGCGTCCGTATCGCCGACGCCGACCGGGTCCGGCTGGGGGCGCACCTCGCGGAGGGCACCACCGTCATGCACGAGGGCTTCGTCAACTTCAACGCGGGCACCCTCGGCACCTCCATGGTGGAGGGCCGCATCTCCGCGGGCGTGGTGATCGGCGACGGCTCGGACATCGGCGGCGGCGCCTCCACCATGGGCACCCTCTCCGGCGGCGGCAATGTGGTCATCTCCGTCGGCGAGCGCTGCCTCGTCGGTGCCGAGGCGGGTGTCGGGATCGCGCTCGGCGACGAGTGCGTCGTCGAGGCCGGCCTCTACGTCACGGCGGGCACCCGCGTCACCCTGCCGGACGGCCAGATCGTCAAGGCGCGTGAGCTCTCCGGCGCCTCGAACATCCTCTTCCGCCGCAACTCGGTGACCGGCGCCGTCGAGGCCCGCCCGAACAACGCGGTCTGGGGCGGCCTCAACGAGGTGCTCCACAGCCACAACTGACGCACGCCGTCCCGCCCCAGGGGCCCCAGGCCGCGGGGCCCGCGCGCTCGGCCGCGTGGGGCGGAGGGGGGAGCGGAGGGTGAGCGCGCGCACCCCGGGGAGCGCGGGCTCCCGGCAGTGGTCTCGGACCGGAGCCGGGACCCGCCCGGGGCCCTGCGGAGCGGCCGGGCGACCGGGCCGGGACGCCCGCGCTCTGTCCGGTCGCGGGCGTCCGGGCCTCCGCGGCCGGACCGGCGGTGCCGCCGCGCCGGCCGCGCACAGCGCCGGCCGCGGCGTTCGGCTCGGCCGGTTCCCTCCCCCGACGGCGGCTTCCCGGGCTACGGGCGGAAGCGGAGCACCTGCGGGTCGTGGTCGCTGTTCTGCTCCGCGAACTCCGCGTTGATGTGGACGCTGTCGTAGCTGAAGTCGTCGATCGACGGGCTGATCAGAATCTGGTCGAGCACCTGGCTGTTGCCCTGGTACACGTACGAGTAGCGGTCCGCGCGCGGCAGCGACATGATCGCCGGGTACAGCGCGCCGCCGTCCGTGAGCGCCTTCGTGGTCTCGGAGAACTCGAAGTCGTTGATGTCCCCGAGCACCACCACGTTCGCGTTGCGCTGGGCCTTCAGGATGTCCTTCACGAAGGTGTTCACGGTCTGCGCCTGCTGGAGGCGCTTGGCCTCGGAGGAGCGGGTCGGCGGCTGGTGGTGCGAGGTCAGGCTCTCGTCGCCGCCCTTCGAGCCGAAGTGGTTGGCGATGACGAACACCGTGCGGCCGCGGAAGACGAACTCCCCCGCGAGCGGCTTGCGGCTGTTGTCCCAGGCGGCGTTCGCCGGGTCGATCCGGCCGGGGGAGTGGGTGAGGGCGGCGCGGCCGTACGCGCGGACGACACCGGTCGCCGCGGTCGCGCTGCCGCCCGGGCGGTCGGTGAAGGAGACCCGCTCGGGGTTGAAGAGGAACACCTGGCGGATGTTGCCGCCGGGCTGGCCGCCGTCCTTGTTGTCCTCCGGGTCCACCGAGCGGAAGTCGTACGCCGGGCCCCCGGCGGCCGCGATCGCGTCCGTGAACCTGCGGACGGTCTCGTCCGCCGCGACCACACCGTCGTTCTTCGTCCCCGTGTTGTCCTGGATCTCCTCCAGGGCGACGATGTCCGGCGTCGCGAGGTTCTCCACGACGGCGGCGGCCAGGGCGTCGAACTTCTCCTGCGGGTCGGACGGGTCCAGGTTCTCGACGTTGTACGTGGCCACGGACAGTTCGCCGCGGCGCTCCTGGCGGGTGCGCTCGCGCTCAAGGCCGCGGTCCTGCACGGTGCCGAGGGTGCGGGCCGTGAGGGTGTAGCCGCCGTACTGGCTGAAGTCCAGCGGGCCCTCGGTGGTGCCCGACAGCACGTCACCGACGTTGGCCTTCGGGAACGGCTGCTCGGCCGTCGGCACCAGCGACTGGATCTGCAGCCGGCCGGAGTTCTGGGAGGCGTACGAGCCGTAGCGGGTGCCCCCGCGCAGGGTGGGGTTCTCCCACGGCTTCACCGTGACCCACAGCTCCGCGTACGGGTCGGTGGCGCCGACGATCCGCGAGGACCCGATGCGGACGTTGCTGCCTTCCAGGGACTCGTAGTAGTCGAGGGCGTAGCTGCGGGGCCGCAGCGGCAGCGCGTTGATGCTGTTCCCGGCGGCGGGGTCGCCTTCGGGCGCGTACGCCGACGGCACGGACCGGCCGGTGATGGTCACGGGTGCGGGCAGCGCGTTGCCCGAGGAGACCACGGTGACGGCGGGCTTGGAGATCTGGGTGATCGATTGGTTGCCGGAGCCGAGACCGCCCGGGACGTACTCGCCGACCGTGCCGGAGACCTCGACCGCGTCGCCGGCGGCGACCGTCGGTGTGGAGCCGGTGTAGACGAAGAGGCCCTCGCTGGTGGCGGGGTCGGTGTCGGGCCGCGGGTCCTGCATCCAGAAGCCGCGCGAGGAGCCGTAGGTGCGGACACCGATGACGATGCCCCCGACGTCCACGACCTGCTGCCCGACGAGCGGGGAGGTACGGGTCGTGCCCTGGATGTCGTGAATGCGGACGGTCGGGCCGGCGCTCTCGGCGTCGGCGGCGGCCGAGGGGGAACCGGCGAGCAGACCCGCGGCCAGTGCTGCGGCCGCGACGGCCGCGACAGCGGCAGATCTCGGTATGGAAGGCATCAGGGAACTCCGGAGTGAGGATCGAGGGGTGGCCCTGTGCGGCCACCGATGGTTCTACGCGCGTCAATGTCTTGTGTGGACGTGCGGCTTGTCAAGAGGTGCCGGGTGCAGGGGGATTGACGGGTCCGTGAATCGGAAGGCAACGGGCGGATTGCGTCTACGCTGGGGGCCGCTACGAGCCGGAGACGACCAGAGCCGAGGAGAGCCCCCCATGCCAGAAGACCGCCCCGCCGGACGCAGTGTCCTGCCGCCCGTGCGGCTGCCCTCGGAGGCGGAACTGGCGCGGGACGCGCTCGGGGCGCCCCTGCTCGCCCGGGCCGTCCGGCTGGCGCGCTGGGCCGGGCCCGGGACCAGGGTCGGCGCGGGCGGTGAGCTCGTCGACGAGCAACTCCCGGCGGCGGCGGAGGCGTTGGGGCTGCACCCGGACGACGACGGACTCGCCTACGCGAGCGAGGCCTGGCGGATCGCCGTGGACACCGGGCTCGTCGAGGCCAGGGACCCGGAGGACGACGCGGCCGAGTACGGCACGGTCACCCACGGCGAGGCGCTGCCGCTGGTCACGGGCGGCGGACCGCAGGACATCCTCGCACTCTGGCAGGACGCCTTCGACGCGGTCTTCGCCGACGCCATCGCCCCCGTGCTCGAGGACCCCGGCGCGATCATCGGCCCGGACGGCGGGATCGACTTCGACGCCCTCGGCTGGGACCCCGAGGCGGAGACCGAGTTCCTCGACGCCGTGCTCGGCAATCTGTACGCGCTGACCGTCGGCGAGACGGGCGGGTCGGAGGGGCCGGTCCCGCTGCCCGCGCTCGCCGCGTCGCTGATCGTCCCCGACGATATGCGGGAGCCCACGGACGCGGTGCTGGAGCAGGTCTCCGAGGCGATGATGCGCCTGGACGACCAGTTCCGGGTGCTGGAGCCGATCGGGCTGGTGGAGTACCGGCCCGTCGACGAGGCGCTGATGGCCGAGGAGGGAGCCGAGTCCGCCCTCCCGGCCGAGGAGGAGGACTTCTCCCGCTACGGGCTGGTGAAGCTCACCCCCCTCGGACTGTACGGGGTCCGCAACCGCCTGATCGAGGGCGGGGAGCCGGTGCCGACCCTCGGCGACCTCGCGGACAAGGGCGCGGACGCGCTGCTCGACGGGGTCGCGCACTACCCCGACGGCGCCGCGCTTGCGGAGACCGCGCAGTGGCTCGAAGGGCGCGCCCCGCTGCAGGCGGCGCGCGAGCTGCTCACCGCCGCCCGGGGCGCCGACCCGGGCGCGCCGCTGCGGCGGCTGCGCTGCCAGCAGGCGCTCGCGCTGGCCGGCCCCGAGGCGGAACCGGCGGTCCGGGACGTCCTGGACGACCGCGAACTCGGGGGCCTGGCACGGGTCTGGCTCGCCGAGCGCGGCTCACCGGACGTACCGCCGCCGCCGGAGGCCATGGTCTTCTGGCTCGCCGTCGACACCATCGCGGCCCAGCTCGACGCCGAGGGCGACCTGGCCGAACTCCAGGACCTCATCGTGGGCCTCGTGGGCCGGCACGGCGGCTTCTTCGACGCGGTCTGGCGCGTCGACCACCCTGCCGCGGTCGATGTCCTCGAGGCGATGGGCCGCCTCCACCCCGACAAGAAGACGGCCAAGGACGCCCGCAAGGCGGCGTTCAAGGCCCGCTCGCGGGGCTGACGCCGTCTCGAACCCCGGCGGGCCCCCGCGCGGGCGGTCCCGTGGAACAAGCCTCGCGGCATGCGTCGCGGGCGGGCGTGCGACGGGTGCCCGGGCACGGCCGCAGGCCGGTGCCGGTGCCATACCGTCCCGGGCCCTCAGATGCTGCCGTGCGTGCTGCGGTGGGGGAGCGGGGGGCGCCGCCGGCTCGGGGCCGGTTGCGCACAGGCCCGGCGCGGCGTCCGCCGGCCCTCGGGGCGCGCCATGCAGGAGTGCCGGGACGCGGGCTCGCCGTCCCGCGGGGGGACGGGATACGGAGAAGGCCTCGGTCCGTCGCCCGCGAGGCGCTGAACACGGGCCGATGCGATCGGCCGTGGGGATTGAGCCGGGGGAGGGTGGAGGGCACATACTGCAGACGATGACTGAATCCTTCGCCTCCCGGAGGCGCCTGCTGCCCACCAGCCCCTTCCACCGCCCTGACCCGGCCGCCCCACCGATCGAGCAGTTCGAGGTCGGAGACCGGGTCTCGCATGACCAGTTCGGACTCGGAAGAGTCACCGGAGTCGAGGGCGCCGACGCCGTCCTCGTCGACTTCTCGGGGCGGCAAGGGAGGATCCTGAGCCCGTTCACCAAACTGGTCAAGCTCTGACCTCACACCTCCGGGCCGCCGCTGACCGGCGGCGGCCCGGAAGCCCGGGGTGCGCGCCCCGGCTCACAGCGCCCGGGCGGCCGGCTTGACCATGCCCCGGACCGTCCGGGACTTCACGAACTCGCCCATGGCGGTCATCTCCCACTCGCCCGAGAACTGGCGGATGAGCTTCGCCATCATCACCCCGGTCTGCGGCTCGGCGCCGGTGAGGTCGAAGCGCACCAGCTCCTCGCCCGTCGCGGCGTCGATCAGCCGGCAGTACGCCTTCGCGACCTCGGTGAACTTCTGGCCCGAGAAGGAGTTCACGGTGAAGACGAGTCCCGTCGCCTCGGCCGGGAGCCTGCCGAGATCCACGACGATCACCTCGTCGTCGCCCGCGCCCTCGCCGGTGAGGTTGTCGCCGGAGTGCTTGATCGCGCCGTTCAGGATGGAGAGCTTGCCGAAGTAGCAGCTGTCGAGGTGGTTGCGCTGCGGTCCGTAGGCGATCACGGAGGCGTCCAGGTCGATGTCCCGGCCGCGGTGGGCGGGCTCCCAGCCCAGCCCCATCTTGACCTGGGAGAGCAGCGGACGGCCGCCCTTGACCAGGGACACGGTCTGGTTCTTCCGGAGGCTGACCCGCCCCTTGTCCAGGTTGATCTTGCCGGAGCCGGGTGGGACCGCGGAGGCGGGCGAAGGCGCGGGCGAGGGGGCGGCTGCCGGTGCGGCCGGAGCCGAGGACGCGCCCACCGCTACCGCGGGCGGGGGCGCCGCGGCCGGTTCCTCGTCGACCGAGACCCCGAAGTCGGTGGCGATGCCGGCCAGCCCGTTCGCGTACCCCTGACCGACGGCGCGCGCCTTCCACGCCCCGTTCCGCAGGTAGATCTCCACGACGACCAGGGCCGTCTCCGCACCCAGGCGCGGCGGCGTGAAGGTCGCCAGCGCCGAGCCGGCGTCGGCGTCCCTGATCGTGGCGGTGGGCTCCACGCCCTGGAAGGTCTGCCCGGCGGCGTCCGGGCTGGCGGTGACGACGATCTTCTCGATGCCGGGCGGAACGGCCGCGGTGTCGACGATGATCGCGTCCGGCGCGGAGCCGCCGCCTGCGCGGTAGGTCACCCCGGGGCCCGAGGGCTGGTTGTAGAAGATGAAGTCGTCGTCGGAGCGCACCTTGCCGTCGGAGGTGAGCAGCAGGCCCGATACGTCGAGCCGCACCGGAGCGGCGACGTCCACCGCCACACGGGTGGCGGCCAGGGGGATGTTCGAGCCGGGGGTCATAGCTGTCATGACTGGGGTAACGAGCGAGATCGCTTTGCCGTTCCCTTACCTTGGGCCGGGCCGGGACGGGACGGGACGTTGACGGGTCCTGCATACCGCGCCCCGCCCACCAGCCGGAATCAGTCTTTCCGGTTCCGGTGCGCGCTAGGCGAGTGCCGCCCGCATCATCTGCTGCGCGATCGGCGCCGCGAGTCCGTTGCCGCTGACCTCGGAGCGCGCCGCCCCCGAGTCCTCGACGACCACGGCGACCGCCACCATGGCCCCGGACCCGGCGTCCTCGGCGTACGAGGTGAACCAGGCGTACGGCGTCGCGCTGTTGTTCTCGCCGTGCTGGGCGGTTCCCGTCTTGCCGCCGACCTCGGCGCCGTCGATCCGGGCGTTGCTGCCCGTACCGTCCTCCACGACCGTGACCATCGCGCTGCGCAGTTGCTCCGCGGTCCGTGAGGAAACGATTCGCTCGGTGTCGGAGTCCGGGTACTCCCGCAGGGTGGACCCGTCCGCGTCCACGACCCTGGACACCATATGCGGCGACGCCAGCAGCCCGTCGTCGGCCAGGGCGGCCGACACCATGGCCATCTGCAGCGGGGTGGCCGTGACCTCGAACTGCCCGATGCCGGTCAGTGCCGTCTGCGCTTCGTCCATGTCCGCCGGGTACACACTCGTGGCGGCGCGCACGGGGACGTCCTGCTCGGAGTCGTTGAAACCGAACTTCTCCGCCATCGCCCGGAGCTTGTCCTTGCCGAGCTGCTCCGCCATCCTGCCGAAGACGTTGTTGCAGGAGTACCGCAGGGCGGTGCGGATCGTGGCGTCCTCGCAGGGGGCGGAAGCGTTCTCGTTGACCAGCACCGTCCGGGTGTTCGGCAGGGTGTAGGGCTGGGGGCTGTCGGTCGGCTCGTCGACGGACGAGTACAGCCCGTCCTCCAGCGCCGCCGCGGCGACCACCAGTTTGAAGGTCGAGCCGGGCGGCAGCGGCTGCCGGAGGGCCCGGTTGACCATCGGCTGGTCCTCGTCCTCGGTGAGCTGCTGCCATGCCTCGCCGTCCGTGGTCCCGCTGATCTGCGACGGGTCGTACGACGGAGTGCTCACCACGGCCAGGACCCGCCCGGTGGCCGGATCGATGGCGACCGCGGCGCCTTTGGTGTCGCCGAGCGCCTCGAAGCCCGCCCGCTGGACCGCCGGGTCGATGGTGGTGAGCACGTCCCCCGGCTGGGCCTGCTTGCCGACGAGGACGTCGAGCGGGTTCTTCAGCCGGCTGTCCGTGCCGTCGAGCACATCGCCGTAGATGCCCTCGAGCTGAGTGGATCCGTACGCCTGTGAGCTGTAGCCGGTGACGGGCGCGTAGAGGGCGCCGTCCGTGTACGTGCGCTGGTAGGCGAGGTCGCCTCCCTCCGTCCGCTGCGAGCCGGTGACCGGGGAGCCGGCCACGACGATGTCGCCGAGCGGCTGCGCGTACTGCGCGATGGTGTTCCGCCGGTTGTGCTTGTCGTCCGCGAGCGCCTTGGCCTCATAGGCCTGCACCCAGGTCGCCCGCAGCAGCAGGGCGAACACCAGGAGCAGGCTGAAGACCGCGGTGCGCCTGATCGTCTTGTTCATCTCACAGTAGGACGAGTCGCACGGGGAGTCCCGTTCCGGAGGGGTCGGTTTTCTCACCGAACCCTCATCAGGCCGGGGAGCGCCCCGAGCGGGATGCCTCGGGGGCGTCCCCGGACGGGATGCCCCGGACGGGATGCCCCGGACGGGTCGGGCCGGGCACGTTCTGCGGCGGTGAGCGGCCGATCGGGACCGACCTATCCCGACTCGCCCACCCGGACTCGCCCACCGGGCCCGTTTGTCGGGGCCGCCAGGGCGTGCAGCGGCCGTTCCGGTACCAGCAGCAGCAGCGCCCGGGGGGCCGAGGTCGCCACACCGCGCCCCGGCCGGTTCCGGGCGCCGCACGGCGCGCCCTTGACCGTCTGCTCGCGGTCGGGTTGGGCTGCCGAGCCACCCGGGGGAGGAGGCCGCGGCGGGTGCGGCACCGGTCTCGCGGGCAGCCCCCCGAACCGGGAGGCCGCGTACGCGGGTCGGGGGCGACGGCCGAGGCCGACGCGACAGCCGGGACGGGTGGACGCCCCGTTAGGGTGGGGGCGTATGGACACCCTGGGGGGCGCCGAGTTCGCGCCCACGTCGACGTATCTGAACACCGCCTTCTGCGGCCTGCTGCCGAGGCGCTCGGTGGAGGCCGTCGGACGGCTCGCCCAGGAGATCGCCGACGGTCGCCCGGAGGGCTCGGGCAGCACCGGGGCCGTCGAGGCCGCCAGAGCGTCCTTCGCCCGGCTGATGGGGGTGTCCGCGGACCGGGTCGCGCTCGGCGGCTCGGTCGCCGTCCACGTGGGGCTGATCGCGGCCTCCCTGCCGGCCGGGGCGGAAGTCGTCGTCCCCGAGGGGGAGTTCACCTCCGTGGTCACCCCCTTCACCACCCGGGACCTGAAGGTGCGGTACGCCCCGCTCGACTCGCTGGCCGAGGCGGTGGGGCCCGGCACCGCGCTGGTGGCGCTGTCCGCGGTGCAGTCCGCCGACGGCCGGATCGCCGATCTGCCGGCGGTGCGGGCCGCCGCGGCCGTGCACGGCGCGCGCGTCCTGCTGGACGCGAGCCAGGCCGCCGGCTGGCTTCCGCTGGACGCGGGACGGTACGACTACACGGTCACCGCCGGGTTCAAGTACCTGCTGTGCCCGCGCGGCGCGTCCTTCCTCACCGTCACCGAGGAGGCGCAGGAGTCGCTGGTCCCGGTGCACGCGGGCCGGTACGCGGCGAACGACCCGGGTGGGAGCACCTACGGGCCGGTCGAGGACTTCGCCCGCTCGGCCAGACGCTACGACGAGCCGCCCTCGTACCTCTCCTACCACGCGGCGGCGCAGTCCCTGCCGCTGCTCGAGGAGACGGGTGTCGCGGCGGTGCACGCCCACGGCACCGCGCTCGCGGCCCGGTTCCGGGCCGGACTGGTGGGGCTCGGGCATGAGCCGGTGCGCGGCGACTCGGCGATCGTCGGGGTACCCGGACTCGGCGAGCGCGGGCCCCGGCTCGCCCGCGCGGGAGTCGTCACGTCGGCCAGGGCCGGCGTTCTGCGGGCCTCGTTCCACCTCTACAACTCGGCCGCCGATGTCGACCGGGCGCTCGACGTGCTCTCGGGCTGACCGGGCGCGTCCGCCGGCTGCCGGCCGGCCGGGCTCCGGCCTCCGGGCATGGGGAAGGGGCCGGCCGATGGTGCGGCCGGCCCCCTGCCCGCATCTCGCGGCGGCCCCACCGGGAGGTGCGGTCACCGCGCTCCGACGCCGTGTTCCGGGGCGTCCCCCGGAACCGGCCCCGAGCTCACCTCACCGGCGTGAAGTCCCGCGCGCCGATGAACGTCGGACGCGGCACCGGCGCTGCGAACGGCTCCCGCGCGGCGTTCTCCACGCTGTTGAACACGATGAAGACATTGCTGCGCGCGTACGGGGTGATGTTGTCCCCGGAACCGTGCATCGCGTTGCAGTCGAACCAGGTCGCCGAGCCGGCCCTGCCGGTGAACAGCCGGATGCCGTGCCGGTCCGCGAACGCGGTCAGCGCTCCGTCCGACGGGGTGCCGGCGTCCTGCATCTGCAGCGACTTCTTGTAGTTGTCCTCGGGAGTCTCGCCGGCGCAGCCGAGGAACGTCTTGTGCGAGCCGGGCATGATCATCAGCCCGCCGTTGGTGTCGTAGTTCTCGGTGAGGGCGATCGACACCGACACGGTCCGCATGTGCGGCAGCCCGTCCTCGGCGTGCCACGTCTCGAAGTCCGAGTGCCAGTAGAAGCCCGAGGCCCCGAACCCGGGCTTGACGTTGATCCGCGACTGGTGGACGTAGACGTCCGAGCCGAGGATCTGCCGCGCCCGGCCCACGACGCGCTCGTCCCGTACCAGGGCCCCGAAGACCTCACTGATCTTGTGGACCTCGAACACCGAGCGGACCGACTGCGACTTCGGCTCGACGATCGAGCGCTCGTCGGCGCGGATCAGCGGGTCGTCGACCAGCCGGTCCAGCTCCGCGCGGTAGATCTCCACCTCGGCCGGGGTGAGCAGCTCGGGCATGGCGAGGAAGCCGTCGTGCTCGTATCCCTGGAGGTCGGCCGCGGAGATCGGGCCCGGCGTTGCGGGCGCCGACCACACCACCGGGTCCTGGCGGGGGACGGCGGTCTCGGTGGCGCCGCGGGTCGGGTAGAGGTCGGTGATCGCGGTGGTCATGGTCAGCCCTCCTCGGTGTGCTGGTGGTTCCCCCCGGCCTCGGGTTCCGGGGCGGGGTAGGTGCCGTTCTCGTCGTGGTCCTCCCGTCCGGTGACGGGCGGGTTGAAGACGCAGACGCAGCGGAAGTCCGTCTTGGGACGCAGCGTGTGGCGCTCGTGGCCGTCCAGCAGGTACATCGTGCCGGGCCTGATCCAGTGCGCCTCACCGGTCTCGTCGTTCGTCAGCTCGGCCTCGCCCTCCACGCAGAGCACGGCCTCGATGTGGTTCGCGTACCACATCGACGTCTCCGTGCCCGCGTACAGCACGGTCTCGTGGAGGGAGAAGCCCGCCCGCTCCTTGGCGAGCACGATCCGCTTGCTCTCCCAGGTGCCGGACTTCGAACGGACGTGCCGGTCGGTGTTCTCGATGTCCTTGAGCGATCGGACGATCACGGTGTTCTCAGAACCTTTCTTTTCTCGCCGTACGGGGGGTGGGTCGGGGTGCCGCGGGGGGCGTCAGGCGGTCTCGCGGACGGCGCGGGCCAGAGTGCGCAGGCCCTCGTCCAGTTCGTCGGGCGTCACGGTGAGCGGCGGCAGCAGCTTCACCACCTCGCTCTCCGGGCCGGAGGTCTCCAGCAGCAGGCCCAGCTCGAAGGCGCGCGCGCAGACCGCCGACGCACGGCTCTTGTCGGCGAACTCCAGGCCCCAGACCAGACCGCGGCCGCGGTAGTGGGCGCCGAGGGCGGAGTTCTCGTCGCAGATGCCCAGGAGGGCCTGCTCGACCTGCTCGCCGCGGGCCAGGGTCTGCTTCTCCATCTGCCCGTCGGCCCAGTAGGCGTCCAGCGCGGCGGCCGCCGTGACGAAGGCGGGGTTGTTGCCGCGGAAGGTGCCGTTGTGCTCGCCCGGCTCCCAGACGTCCAGCTCCGGGTTGAACAGGCAGAGGGACATGGGCAGGCCGTAGCCGCTGATGGACTTCGACAGGGTGACGATGTCCGGGGCGATGCCCGCCTCCTCGAAGGAGAAGAAGGCGCCGGTGCGGCCGCAGCCCATCTGGATGTCGTCGACGATGAGCAGCATGTCCTGACGCCGGCACAGGTCGGCCAGCGCCCGCAGCCACTCGGGGCGGGCGACGTTGATGCCGCCCTCGCCCTGCACGGTCTCGACGATGACCGCGGCGGGCTTGTTCAGCCCGGACCCCTGGTCCTCGAGCAGGCGCTCGAACCAGAGGAAGTCCTGGACCTGGCCGTCCAGGTAGTTGTCGAACGGCATCGGGGTGCCGTGGACCAGCGGGATGCCGGCACCGGCGCGTTTGAAGGCGTTGCCGGTCACCGCGAGGGAGCCGAGCGACATCCCGTGGAAGGCGTTGGTGAAGGAGACGATCGACTCGCGGCCCTTCACCTTGCGGGCCAGCTTCAGCGCGGCCTCGACGGCGTTGGTGCCGGTCGGGCCGGGGAACATGACCTTGTAGGGCAGGTCACGCGGCCGCAGTACGGCGTTCTGGAAGCTCTCCAGGAAGGCGCGCTTGGCGGTCGTCGCCATGTCCAGGCCGTGGGTGATGCCGTCGCGTTCCAGGTAGTCGAGCAGCGCGCGTTTGAGTACGGGGTTGTTGTGGCCGTAGTTGAGCGATCCTGCGCCGGCGAAGAAGTCGAGATAGGTGTGGCCGTCCTCGTCGGTGAGGCGGGCGCCCTGCGCGCGGTCGAACACGGCGGGCCAACCGCGGCAGTAGCTGCGCACCTCCGACTCCAGGGTCTCGAAGACACTCAGGGCGGGCGGGGTGATGGTCACAGCGTGTCACTCCTGATGTGGGGTCGGACGGAGCTGGGATGCGGGTCGTGCGGGGGTGTGCGGGCGTGCCGGGGCGGCCCGGCGCCGGAACAACAGGTCCGGGTCCGGGGCACGGGACACGGGACCGGCTGGTCCACCGGCCTCAGTCGCCGCCGGGGGCGGCGGTTCCGCCGGAGGCGCCGGGTCCGATGGGTGGTCCGATGGGTCCGATGCGGTACAGCACCTCGGGCTGGTGTCCCCCGTCGGGGAAGAGCCCTCCGTCGAACAGGACCTCGCGGTCCAGCGACGCGCCGTGCCGGGCCGCATACGAGGTGAACAGGCGGTCGGAGGCGGTGTTGTCCGGGGTGACGGTCGTCTCGATCGCGCGGATGCCGCGCGGGGCGACCCGGTGGGTGAGTGCGTCGAGGAGCGTGCCGGCCAGTCCGCGGCCGCGGTGCCCGCCGTCGACGGCGACCTGCCAGACGACCAGCACGTCCGGGCGCTCGGGCCGGACGTAACCGGTGACGAAGGCGATCGGCTCGCCGTCCGGGCCGCGGGCCACCACGGAGGTCGCGGCGAAATCGCGGCACCACAGCAGATAGCTGTACGAGGAGTTGAGGTCCAGGACCTCGGAGTCGCGGGCTATACGCCAGATGGCGGCTCCGTCCTCCACGCTCGGGCTGTCGATGCTCAGTGCGGTGGTCATGCGGATTCAATTTACCGAGCAAATTCATAAAATGCATCGTGGGGAGGGGTTGGCGAGTCTTGCCCGATGTGTTATCGCGCGAGCGCGCACCCTGGCGTGAGCCTGGGGTGAATTATCCCTTTTGGCCGGGATTTATCGGACAGAACGCCGTTTGTGTGGTGTCCGTCACACTGGCGAGAGGCTCGTGGAATGACTCTCGGGCCTCGCGGGAATCGATGCGTTTAGGGCCCGGGAAAGCGGGCAGACGAACACAGGGAGCAGCTCTTGGAAAAGGTGCTCACGGAATTCTCTTATTAATGCTCTGTTTGTTTTTCGGTGTGGCTGGGAGAATGGGTTCTGTCGGGATTCGGGGAGTGCGGCAAAGCGCGCCCACACAGCCCCGCCGGCATCCGCGGTGGAGAACGGCACCGCGGGAGCCGCGGTGGCCCACGCGTTCCAGGGGGCCCCGGGGTCTTGCGGCTCTCGGACCTCTCCGCGGCCCCGGGCCCTGCTGCGCCCCCAGGGTCTTCGGGGTTCACGGGGGCCCCGGGGTTCACGGGGTTCCGCCGCCCTCCGGCCGCCTCGGGCCCCGGGCTCCCGAGGCCCTCGCCGGGCCGCCGCGAGCGGGCGGGCCCGGGTGTCTCCTGCGTACCCTGCGCACCCTGCGAACTGGGTGTCCGGCCCCCGCGCCCCCGGCCGTGCCGGGTGCCACCGGTCGCGGGACGGGCCCCGGAGAGGGGCTCGTAGAGTGCCCCCCATGAGCGATCACGCGGTGCTGCATGTGAAGGGGCGGGTACTCGTCGGGCCGGACGACGTGCGGGACGAACTGTGGGTGGTCGGCGGGCGCGTCGCCTACCGGCGCCCGGCCGCCGGGGACGTCCGCACCGTCCGGGGCTGGGTGCTGCCCGGTCTGGTCGACGCGCACTGCCACGTCGGGCTCGACCGGCACGGCGCGGTGGACGAGGCGACCAGCGAGAAGCAGGCGCTGACCGACCGCGACGCGGGCACCCTGCTCATCCGCGACGCCGGATCCGCCGCCGACACCCGCTGGATCGACGACCGCGAGGACCTGCCGAGGATCATCCGCGCCGGGCGCCACATCGCGCGCACCCGCCGCTATATCCGCAACTACGCCCACGAGATCGAGCCGGAGGACCTCGTCGCCTATGTGGGGCGCGAGGCCCGGTGCGGCGACGGCTGGGTCAAACTCGTCGGCGACTGGATCGACCGGGAGGTGGGCGACCTCACCGCCTGCTGGCCGCGCGGCGCGGTCGAGGCCGCCATCGCCGAGGCGCACCGCCTGGGCGCGAGGGTCACCGCGCACTGCTTCGCCGAGGACTCGCTGCGCGACCTCGTCGAGGCGGGCATCGACTGCATCGAGCACGCCACCGGACTGACCGAGGACCTGATCCCGCTGTTCGCCGAGCGCGGCGTGGCCATCGTCCCGACGCTGGTCAACATCGCCACCTTCCCGCAGCTCGCGGCCGGTGGCGAGAGCAGGTTCCCGCGCTGGTCGGACCATATGCGACGGCTCCACGAGCGCCGTTACGACACCGTCCGCTCGGCCTGGGACGCGGGCATCCCGGTCTATGTCGGCACCGACGCCGGCGGTTCCCTGCCGCACGGGCTGGTGGCCGCCGAGGTCGCCGAACTGGTCAAGGCCGGGCTCCCGGTGGCCGACGCGCTCGCCGCGACGACCTGGGGCGCACGGGCCTGGCTGGGGCGGCCGGGCCTGGAGGAAGGCGCCCCCGCGGATCTGGTCGTGTACGAGAGCGACCCGAGGGCGGACGTACGGGTGCTGGCGGCGCCGAGTGCGGTGGTCCTGCGGGGGCGTGTCGTCGGCTGACGGGCCGTGCCGCGGACCGGGGGCCGGGCGTGCGGGCCCCGGGAGGCCCGCGCCGCGGTCGGCGCCGGCGGCACGACGGGTGCCACCGCGGGTGTCACCGCGGGCGTCACGGTCCGCGCCACCCGGCGGCGACGCCGCATCCCGCTCGGGGGCACGCTCCGCAGGCGACCGCCCCGCGCCTTCACGTCCGCCGCACCGCCGCGCGGCGGCTACGCCCCGACGAGGGCGAGTGCCTGGTCGAGTGCCTGGAGGAAGCGGTTCGTCGTGGCGCGGTCGCGCACCGCGAGCCGCAGCCAGTCGCGGTCCAGCCCCGGGAAGGTGTCCCCGCGCCGGGCCGCGAAGCCGAGTGCCCGCAGCCGTTCGCGCACCTCGTCCGCGCGGCCGATGCGGACGAGGACGAACGGGCCCGCCGCCGGCACCGCCCGTACCTCGTCGAACTCCGCCAGGCCGGCGAGCAGATGCGCCCGGTCCGCCGCGATCAGGTCGGCCGCCCGGGCGGCCTCCGCGAGCGCCCGCGGCGACATGCACGCCTCGGCCGCGGCGAGCGCGGGGGTCCCCACCGGCCAGAGCGGCTGGGCCCGTTCGAGCCGGGCGACCGTGCCGGGCTCGGCCAGGACGTAGCCGATGCGCAGCCCCGCGAGGCCCCAGGTCTTGGTGAGGCTGCGGACCACGACGAGCCCGGGCACATCGGTGCGCGGGGCGAGGGTCTCCGGTTCGCCGGGAACCGCGTCCATGAACGCCTCGTCGACGACCAGGATGCGCCCGGGCCGGGCGAGCCGGGCCAGTTCGGCGGCCGGGTGGAGGACCGATGTCGGGTTGGTGGGATTGCCGACGACGACCAGGTCCGCGGACTCGGGCACGGCGGCCGCATCCAGCCGGAATCCCTCCTCCGCGCGCAGCACGACCCGCCCCACCTCGTACCCCGCGTCCCGCAGCGCCGCCTCGGGCTCCGTGAACTGGGGGTGCACCACCACCGGACGGCTCACCCGCAGGGCCCGCGCGATCAGTACGAAGGCCTCCGCAGCGCCCGCGGTCAGCAGCACCCGCCGCACGGGTACCCCGTGCCGCGCCGCGACCGCCGCCCGTGCCGCACGGCCGTCCGGATAGGCGGCGAGCGACGCCAGGGACGCCGCGATGCGCTCCCGCAGCCACACCGGAGGGGTGCCGGTGCGGACGTTGACCGCGAGATCGGTCAGTCCGCCCTCGCGGACCTCCGCGTCGCCGTGGTGCCGCAGATCGTGGAAGCCGGCGTCGCTCACGGTCGTCCCGCCAGGGCCGGAACCGGTGGGGCGGCGGCCCGCCGATGGCGGTCGGCGACCGGACCGGCCGACTCGTCGGGGAGGCCGTCCGCGGCGATGAGCGGTGCGGGCGGGGGAGTCAACTGTTCTCCTTGCGGTAGTGGCGGTGGTGGCGGCGGCGGCGGTGGTGGCGACGCCGCCGGTGCTGTCCGGCCGGCCCGCCGTCGTTCGGATCCGGGATCATTCCGGCGCCACCGGCTCCCCGGGCGGCGGGACCGGTGCGGGAGCCCGGGGCTCCCCGGGCGCCGGGGCCGCCTGCGGAGCCGAAGGATCCGCACGCCGTACGATGGCGCAGGTCACCGCGCCGGGGCGCCCCTGACCGCCGGATTTCCTCTTCGCCACGACGAGTTCCCCGCCCTCGGCGAGAGCGGCCGCCTCCGCCACCGACCCGGTACCCACCACGACGGCCGCCGCGGAAGGGTTCGGCACCGGTACCCGGGCGAGCTCCGCGGCCGGGTAGGCCCGCACCGGGACGCCGAGCGCGGCGGCCGCGGCTGCGACACCCGGTTCCCGTGCCTTGGCGGCCACCGTCGCGAAGGCCACGACCGAATCCGCCGCCGCACCGGCCTCCCGCAGTGCGTCCCGGACCAGACCGAGCACCTCGCCCGCGGGCGCACCGCGGCGCGCCCCGACCCCCACGACGAACCGGTCCGTGCGTCCTGTCATGGCGTGGCTCCCGGTGTGCCGGGGGCGGGATCGGACGGCAGGTACCCACGGCGGTGCCCGCCGCGCTCGGCGCGGCCTTCCCGGCGGGCGGCGGTACGGGGCCGGCGGTCGCGCCCGAGGCCGTTCCCCACGACGCCGCTGACGGCCTCCACCCGGGCACCGTGACCGGCCCCTACGGGGCCGGGCGCCGCGGGGCCGTCGCCATGCCGTTCGCCGCTGCCCCCCGCCCGGCCGCCTGCGGTGCCCCCACACCGCTGTGCACGATGCCGCCTCATCTGCTGGGCGGCTGCCCCGGCTTCTTCGGCGCTGCGCCGCTCCGTCCCGCCGCCGTGGAGGCCCTGCCGGAGGTCCCCCGGGCCCGCCCGGCCCGCCCGGCCGGGTGGACGCCGCCGTGCACGGCCCGGGGCGGGGCCTTCCGCCGGCCGGTGACCGGCCGGGCGGTGTGACGTGCCGGGGCCACCGGCGCCTATCCCCGCGCTTCCCACGCCGCGCATCCCTCGGCGAAGCGGCGGGCCGCGCCCGGAGCGCCCGCCCAGTGCGTGTGCACATAGCTCGCGTGCACACCGCCCTGTACGAAGCCCTCGACCCGGGGCTCCGGCTGCCGGAGCCCCCAGGCCGGGGCCGCTCCCGCGCCCGGCTCGATCACGGTGCGGTGGAACTCGTGGCCGCGCATCCGGGCCCCGGCCGGGGCCAGCGCGCTGTCGCCCACGGCCACGGCGTCCCGGTAGCCCAGCGTCAGCCGCTCCGTCATCCGGGCGCCGGCGTCCAGCACCCCGCACATGGGCCTGCCGTCGAGGGAGCGCGCGAGATACAGCAGCCCGGCGCACTCGGCGGCGACGGGCGCCCCCGCACGGGCGAGTTCGGCGACCGTCTTGCGGAGACGGGAGTTGGCGGACAGCTCCGGGGCGTACACCTCGGGGAAGCCGCCGCCGATGACCAGGCCGGCCGTGCCGGCGGGCAGTTCCTCGTCGCGCAGCGGGTCGAAGGTGACGACGTCGGCACCGGCCGCCCTCAGCAGCTCCGCGTGCTCGGCGTACGAGAACGTGAACGCGGCGCCCCCCGCCACGGCGATCACGGTCCGCCGGCCGCCGGCCCCGAGCGGTCTCGGGCCGCCGGCTCGGACGGTCCGCCGGTCCCCGGCCCCCGGGGGCTCCGGGTCCGGGGCTTGCGCGGACCACCGGCCGGCGGCTTCGGGTGGCCTCAGGCCGCCTCCTCGGGCGGGCCGGCGACTCGGGGCTCCGGCAGCGGGGGGCTCCAGTGCCGTGCCGGGGTCCCAGGGGTCCCCGGGGAGCGGCGGGGCGCTGCGCGCCAGGGCCAGCAGTGCCGGGAGGTCGCAGCCCGCCCGCACCTGCTCGGCCTGCGCGCCGACCGCGCCGACGGCCTCCGCCCGCCGCTCGGCGACCGGAACCAGGCCCAGGTGCCGCGACGGCGTCGCCACCGCAGGAGCGCGGCGCAGCACCCCCAGCACCGGCACCCCGGACTCCTCCAGGGCATCCCGGAGCAGGGTTTCGTGGCGGTCGGTGGCGACCTTGTTGAGGATCACCCCGCCGAGCCGCACCTCCGGGTCCCAGGACGCGAATCCGTGCACCAGGGCCGCCACCGAACGGGACTGCGACGAGGCGTCCACGACCAGGACCACCGGTGCCCGCAGCAGCTTGGCGACCTGGGCCGTGGAGGCCAGCTCACCGGCTCCGGCCGCCCCGTCGTACAGCCCCATCACGCCCTCGACCACCGCCAGGTCGCACCCGCGCGCGCCGTGTGCGAGCAGCGGGGCGATCAGCTCCGTGCCGCACATGTACGCGTCGAGGTTGCGTCCCGGCCGCCCGGTGGCGAGCGCGTGGTACCCGGGATCGATGTAGTCGGGCCCCACCTTGTGCGGCGACACGGCGAGGCCGGCGGCCGTGAAGGCCGCCATCAGCCCCGTCGCGACGGTGGTCTTGCCGCTGCCCGAAGCGGGCGCGGCGATGACGAGTCGCGCTACCACGTTCTGCCTGCCGACCGCGTCACCACTCGATGCCCCGCTGGCCCTTCTGGCCCGCGTCCATCGGATGCCTGACCTTGGACATGTCGGTCACGAGGTCGGCGAACCCGACGAGTTCCGGCGGGGCGTTGCGGCCGGTGATGACGATGTGCTGGGTTCCGGGCCGGTCGCGCAGCACCTGGACGACCTCGGCCGTGTCGATCCAGCCCCAGTGGAGCAGATAGGCGAACTCGTCGAGTACGTAGAACCGGTACGTCTCGGCGGCCAGATCCCGCTTGACCTGCTCCCAGCCCTCGCGCGCCCTGTCCTCGTGGGACTGCTCGCCCTCGGCCGGAGGGCGCTGGATCCAGGACCAGCCCTCGCCCATCTTGTGCCAGCGGACGGTGCCGCCCTCGCCGCTCGCGCCGAGGACCCTGAGTGCGTTCTCCTCGCCGACCCGCCACTTCGCCGACTTGACGAACTGGAACACCCCGACCGGCCAGCCCTGGTTCCAGGCGCGGAGCGCCATCCCGAAGGCGGCGGTGGACTTCCCCTTGCCGATGCCCGTGTGCACCATCACCAGCGGCCGGTTGCGGCGCTGGCGGGTGGTGAGACCGTCGTCCGGAACCACGTCCGGCTTTCCCTGCGGCACTACGCTGCCCTCCTGTCGCGGACCATGCTGCCCGTTGCCGTTACGGTCGCCGTTCCCGTTCCGGTCGTCGATGCGGGTCCGGTCGCTGCCGCCGTTCTCGTGCCCGCCGCTGCCCGTACGTCCCGGACCAGCCCCGCGATGCTGTCGGCGCGCAGCTCGTCCAGGGTGACGGCGGTGCCGCCGAGGTCACGGGCGAGATCCCCGGCGAGGCCGAGCCGCACCGGGCCCGTCTCGCAGTCCACGACCACCGCGGCCGTGCCCCCGGCGGCGTGCAGCCGGGCGGCGCGCCGGGCGAGCGCGAGGGCGTCGCCGCCCGCCCCGGTCGCGCGGCCGTCGGTCACGACCACCAGGAGCGGCCGCCGCGAAGGGTCGCGCAGCCGTTCCACCCGCAGTACGTCGTGGGCCCTCAGCAGGCCGGCGGCCAGCGGGGTCCGGCCACCGGTCGGCAGCTCCCCGAGCCGGGCCGCGGCGGTGTCCACGGACGAGGTCGGCGGTAGTGCCACGTCCGCCGCGGTGCCCCGGAAGGTGATCAGGCCGACCTTGTCCCGGCGCTGGTAGGCGTCCAGCAGCAGCGACAGCACCGCGCCCTTCACCGACCCCATGCGCCGGCGCGCCGCCATGGAGCCGGAGGCGTCGACGACGAAGAGCACGAGATTGCCCTCGCGGCCCTCCCGGGTGGCCTGCCGCAGATCGTCTCTGCGTACCACGAGGCCCGGTCCGCGGCGGCCGCGGGCGTGCTGGTGCGGAGCCGCCGCCCGCACGGTCGCCGACAGGTGCAACGCGGTCAGCGTCCCCTGCGGCCGCTGTGCTCCGGTGGTCCTGCCGTGCTCGGTGCGGGCCCGGGAGCGGCGTCCGGCGGCGCCCTCGCCGAGGCCGGGCACGCTGAGCGCCCTGGTGCGGAACGGTTCCCCGGCCCGCTCGGCAGCCCGCTCGCCGCCGGCGCCCGGGGAGGGCGCCCCGGAGGGCTCCGGCTGCCCGGCGGACGGGTCGGACGGGTCGGACGGGCCGGACGGGTGGGACGCCCCGGACGGATGTGACGGCTCGGACTGATGTGACGGCTCGGACTGTGCGGCGGAGGCGGCCGAGTCCGGCCCCCGGCTCTGCGGTGGGGCGCCGCCGCCGGGGCCGTCCGGGCCGCTGTCCGGGCCGGACGGGTCCGCGCCGGGGCCTGGATCGGGATCGCTGTCGGGATCGGGGTCCGGCCGGTCGTCCCCGCCGAACCGCTCCAGCGTCTCGTCGAGCATGTCCTCGTCGAGGCCGGGTGCGTCGAAGGGATTGCGCCGCCGCCGGTGGGGGAGGGCGAGGAGCGCGGCCTGCCGCACATCCTCCACGCCTACCTCCGTGCGCCCGGCCCAGGCGGCCAGCGCCGCCGCGGTGCGGGCCATCACGATGTCGGCGCGCATACCGTCCACCTCGAACGCCGCGCAGGTGGCCGCGATCTGCCGGAGCGCCGCGTCCCCGAGCCGCACCCGGGGCAGCGCCGCCCGCGCGGCCGTGATGCGCTCGCGCAGCACGGCCTCCTCGGCCGCCCAGCGGGCGGCGAACGCCGAGGGGTCGTCGTCGTAGGCGAGTCTGCGCCGTACCACCTCCACCCGCTGCTCCGGCTCCCGGGAGGCGGCGACCTCCACCGTCAGCCCGAAGCGGTCCAGCAACTGCGGCCGCAGCTCGCCCTCTTCGGGATTCATCGTGCCGACCAGCAGGAAACGGGCGGCATGCCGTACGGACACGCCCTCGCGCTCCACATGGGAGGCGCCCATCGCGGCCGCGTCCAGCAGCAGGTCGACCAGGTGGTCGTGGAGCAGGTTGACCTCGTCGACGTAGAGCACACCCCGGTGGGCGTCGGCGAGCAGGCCCGGCTCGAACGCCTTCACCCCGTCCGCCAGGGCGCGTTCGATGTCCAGCGCGCCGACGAGCCGGTCCTCCGAGGCGCCGACGGGCAGTTCGACGATCCGGGCCGGGCGCGCCGCGCCCGGGGCGCCCTCGTGGGGCCCGTCCGGGCACAGCGGGTCGGGCGCCGCGGGCGCGCAGGAGAACCGGCAGCCCGCGACCACGTCGACCTCGGGCATCAGGGCGGCGAGGGCGCGCACCGCCGTCGACTTGGCGGTGCCCTTCTCCCCGCGCACCAGCACACCGCCGACGGCCGGGCTGACCGCGTTCAGCAGCAGGGCGAGCCGCAGGTCGTCCATGCCGACGACGGCGGTGAACGGATAGTGGGGTGCGTTGCTCACGGTGCGGCTCCAGGGGTTCCGGCGGTGGTCGCAGCGGGGAGGCCGGGTGCGCCCGGCGGGACGAACGGCAGGCCCGGGGGCGCGCCGCCCTCGATCAGGCGGAGCAGCGCGTCGGTGTCCGCGTGCTCCTCGACGAGGTCGCCGAGGCGGTCGAGCTGGGCCTCGCGCAGCGCGGCGAAGGAGGTGCCGGGGGCGGGGACGAAGCGGCGGCCCGCCGCCGCGGCGACGGCCCGCAGGAACGCCCGGCGGAACCCGTCGCCCTCCAGCGACCCGTGCCAGTGGGTGCCCCACACCTGGCCGACCCGGCAGCCGTCGAGGAAGGCCTCGCCACCGAGCACCTCGGCGACACCGTGGTGGATCTCGTACCCCTCGACGGGCTGCCCCAGCGCCTCGCCCGACGGGCGGGCGAGGGTCTTCTCCGCGGCGAACCGCACCCGGACCGGGAGCAGCCCGAGCCCCGGCACGGCTCCGGCCCGCGACTCGACGCCGTCGTCGATGTGCTCCCCGAGCACCTGGAAGCCGCCGCAGATGCCGAGTACGGGCCTGCCCTCGGCGGCCCGCCGGGCGAGGGCGCCCGCGAGACCCCGCTCGCGCAGCCACTCCAGGGCGCGCACCGTGCCCCGGGTGCCCGGCACGATCACCAGGTCGGCGTCGGCGAGTTCCTCGGGGCGGTCGGCGAAGCGCACGACCACGCCCGGCTCGGCCGCCAGCGCGTCCACGTCGGTGAAGTTGGACATCAGCGGCACCGCGCAGACGGCCACGCGCAGTACCTCCTCGCCGACCGGCGGCGCCACCGCCGGCTCCCGCACGGCGCCGCGCAGCGAGATGCGCAGCCCGTCCTCCTCGTCGATGCCGAGCCCGTGCGCGTACGGCAGCACGCCGTACGTCCGCCGCCCGGTGAGCCCGCGCAGCATCTCCAGCCCCGGCTCCAGCAGCGAGACGTCGCCGCGGAACTTGTTGACGAGGTAGCCGGCGACCAGCTCCTGGTCCTCGGGGGCCAGCAGCGCCGTCGTACCGAAGAACTGGGCGAAGACCCCGCCCCGGTCGATGTCTCCCACGACCAGCACGGGAAGCCGCGCGGCGCGGGCGATGCCCATGTTGACGAGGTCGGTGCGCCGCAGATTGATCTCCGCGGGACTGCCGGCGCCCTCGCAGATCACCACGTCATGGGTGGCGCGGAGCTCCTCGAGGCAGGCCGTCACCGTTTCGAGCAGCGCCTCCCGGCGCCCTCCGCGCAGTACTCCTGCGGAGATGTCCCCGGCCCCGTCCGGCATGCCTCCGGGGGGCCGGGCGTCCTGCTCCGGCCCCGCCGGGTGCTCCGGCCCCCCGAAGAACCCGCGGGCGCTCAGCTCGCCCACCGGCCGGCCGAGCAGCACGACCTGACTGGTGCGGTCACCGCCCGGCTTCAGCAGCACCGGGTTCATCAGGGCCGTCGGCTCCACCCGGGCGGCCTGCGCCTGCATGGCCTGCGCCCGGCCGATCTCGGCACCCTCACGGGTGACGAAGGAGTTGAGGGACATGTTCTGCCCCTTGAAGGGGGCGACCTTCACACCCCGGCGCACCAGCCAGCGGCAGATCCCCGCCGTCACCACGCTCTTGCCGGCGTCCGACGTGGTCCCGGCGACCAGCAGCCCGCCCCCGCTCATGTGCGCCTCCGCCGCAGCGCCCCGGCCGCCAGGCGCCCGCCCGCGCACACCGCGAGCGCCAGCCCCCCCACGCGCGCCGAGAGCCGCACCGCCCGCTCGATGTCGGCGGTCTCGACGGCCCGTCCGTCGTCGCCGTTGAGCACGGGCCGGTGCTCGACCCGTCCGCCGTAGGACAGCGTCCCGCCGAGCCGTACGCCGAGGGCCCCGGCGAACGCGGCCTCCACGGGGCCGGCGTTGGGGCTCGGGTGCTTCGCTGCGTCCCGGCGCCAGGCCCGGACCGCACCGCGCGGGTTGCCCCCCGCCACGGTCGCCAGCGCCGCGGTGAGCCTGGCCCCGGGCCACCCCGCCAGGTCGTCCAGCCGGGCCGACGCCCAGCCGTACCGCCGGTAGCGGGGGGACCGGTGGCCCACCATCGCGTCCAGGGTGTTGACGGCGCGGAACCCGAGCAGGCCAGGAACCCCGCCGATCGCGCCCCAGACGAGAGCGCCCACGACGGCGTCCGAGGTGTTCTCGGCGACGGACTCGACGACGGCGCGGGCGATGGCGGGGCCGTCCAGCTCCCGGGGGTCGCGCCCGCACAGATGCGGCAGCCGCTCCCGTGCGGCGCCGAGGTCCCCGGCCGACAGCGCCGCGCCGACCGCGCGTGCCTCCCGGCCCAGCGTGGTGCCGCCGACCACGGCCCAGGTGGCGGCTGCGGTCAGGGCGAAGGCGGCGCCGCGCGACCGGCGCGCCCAGGTCGTGGCGAGCGCTCCCGAGGCGACCGCGGCTCCGGCGCACACGGCGGTGTGCAGGGCGCCCCAGCCTCGGTGGTCGTGCCAGAGCCCCCGCTCGACGGTGGCGGCCGCCCGGCCGAAGACCGCGACCGGGTGCCCGCGGCGCGGATCGCCGAGGAGCAGGTCGCCGGCCAGCCCGGCGGCGGCGCCGCAAGCGAATGTGATGTCAGGGCGCGGCGGAGCCGGCCCCCCTGCTTCGGCAGGCATGTGCGTCCTCACTCAGGGTCCGCGCCCTGGCTCGACGTGACCGGCGGCGAAGAGTTCCTGGCTCCGGGGTGCTCCCTGGTGCTCCGCGAGGGAGCGCACCCGTGACAGTGGCGGGACCGCGCCGGATTCGCACCGGCTTCCTCTTCTGCTGCCGTGAATGGCCCCGGAAGTCCACCACGGGCCCCGAACGCCCGTCAACTCGCCGTTGACCTGCGACAGGACGGGGCCCCGCCACTCGCGGCGCCGGTGCGGGACGCGGTGGCGGGCGGTGTACACGAGCGGGGCCGGGCCCGCCCGGCAGGCGGGTCCGGCCCCGGTACGAGGCCGTGCCGCGGCGTCAGGCGACGATCAGGTAGATCCCGAAGGCCACCGCCGCGGCGCAGAGTGCGAAGCAGGCGTACGCGCCCGCGCGGGCGAGTCCGGCCGAGCCGCCCTGCGCGGCTGCGGCCTCCTGCTTGGAGAGGCCCGCGATGCCCACGGTGAACAGGCCCACGAGGGCGACGGTCACGATGAGGCTCACGCCGAAGACGGAGCCCAGAGCTGCCCAGTCGATCTTCATGTCGTTCTTTCCTTACACCGTGGCGGCGGGCGCCGGAGCTGACTCGGAGGACGGGGCCGCGACGGTGGCCGTCAGCGCCCCCGGGGCGGCCGGGGCGGTCCCGGCGGCGGCCGGCGGCTCGGACCCGGGCCCGGTCACCGGGGCCGCGGCGACGCCGGCCGGGGGCGGGGAGACGGCCGCGATGGCGGTGGTGACGACGCCCGCGGGCTGGATCTCGTCGTCGGTGACGTTGGTGTGGTCGACCGGCTGGCGGCGCGAGATCGCCCAGATGGCTCCGGAGCCCGCGACGAGCAGCACGGCCACGGCGGCGATGCCCCAGGTGCCCTGCTTGGTCAGGAACTCCGCTGCGGCGGCGACGAGGGCGGCGGCGGGCAGGGTCAGGCCCCAGGCGACGAACATCCGGGTCGCGGTGGACCAGCGGACCGCACCGCCCTTGCGGCCGAGGCCGGCGCCCATCACGGCCCCCGAGCAGGACTGGGTGGTGGAGAGCGAGAAGCCGAGGTGCGAGGACGCCAGGATGACGGTCGCCGCGCTGGTCTGCGCGGCGAAGCCCTGCTGCGGCTGGAGGTCGGTCAGCCCCTTGCCCATGGTGCGGATGATGCGCCAGCCGCCGAGGTAGGTGCCGAGGGCGATCGCGACGCCGGCGGAGACGATGACCCACATCGGGGGGTTCGAGCCGGGCGCCAGGACGCCCCCGGTGACCAGCGCCAGGGTGATGACGCCCATGGTCTTCTGCGCGTCGTTGGTGCCGTGGGCCAGGGACACCAGGCCGGCCGAGGCGATCTGCCCGGCGCGGTAGCCCTTGGAGGTGGACCTGTTCTCGGTGGTGCCGCCGATCCGGTACGTCAGCCTCGTGGCGACGAGGGCCGCCAGGCCGGCGACGAGGGGAGCCGCGACGGCCGGGATCAGGACCTTGGTGACGATCGTGCCGCCGTTGACGGCCGAGAACCCGGCGGACATCACGGCCGCGCCGATGAGGCCGCCGAAGAGGGCGTGGGAGGAACTGGACGGCAGGCCCAACAGCCAGGTCAGCAGGTTCCAGAGGATCGCGCCGACCAGCGCGGCGAAGATCACTTCTGGGCGGATGCCCGCCTCGTTGATGATGCCGCCCGAGATCGTCTTGGCGACCTCGACCGAGAGGAACGCGCCGACCAGGTTCAGCACGGCGGACATCGCCACTGCCGCCTTCGGTCTCATCGCACCCGTCGAGATGGTCGTCGCCATGGCGTTGGCGGTGTCGTGGAAGCCGTTCGTGAAATCGAACACGAGTGCTGTCACGACGACAATCGCGAGCAGCAGGGTGATGTGCTCCATGAACCGGGTACCCAGGCAATCGTTCGGATGGTAGTGGCGCGGGTGAACGTAGGGTTATCGAGTGAACGGAAGGTGAACTCGGAGGGGCGGCGGAGTGTCTCCAACTGGGTGGAGAACCCTCCGCTTGTGTCCGCGGCGGCACCCCCGCGCCGCCGGGTCGGGTGCGCGCCGCCCGCGATCACCCCGAACTGGGGGCCTGTAGCGGCCCCCGGCGGCCGTCCGGCGGCCGTAGAGGGATCCGGCGGCGTCGCGCGGGGGAACGGCGGAAGAGATTCTGGTCACTTCCCAACTCCCCGCGGCGAATTCCGGCCGGTCGGCCGCTCCGCGGTGCGCGCGGGCGGTGCGGATCGGCCGCCGCGCTGGGCGTCCCTGCCGTGCTCGCCGTGCTCACCGTACGTGCCATGGCCCTTGGTGTTCACGCCGGCGGTGCTCGGGGCGGTGCACGAGGCGGTGTTCGGGCTGCGCGCGCCCGCCGTGCCCTCGTGCCCGGTTCCCGAGGACGGCCGTGCCTGCCGCGCCGAGGCGGTCCCGGTGTCCGCGCTCGCGGTGCCCCGGGCGTGCTGACCGGGCCCCCGGTGCTCGGGGCGCCCGTATCCGCCGTGCCCTCGGCGCCTATCCCGTCGCGCCGGCCTCGTCACGCCCGCGCCGACGCTCTGGGTGCCGGTGCCGGTGCCGGTGCCGGTGCCGGTGCCGGTGCGGGTGCCCGTGCCTTTGCCCGCGGCAGTTCGCCGCCTCCCCGCCGCTGCCCCCGCCGGCCCGGGCTGACAGGATCGCCCGTATGACCGAAGCGGAGCAGGAAGCGATATCCAGGGCCTGGTCGGACCTCGTGGCCATCGCCCGCAGAACGGTCTCCGACGGCCTTGTCGTCGGGACCTCGGGCAATGTGTCCCTGCGCGTCCCCACCGGCACCGGCGACATCGTGCTGGCCACCCCCACCGGGGTGCACTACGACCGGCTCACCGCCGCGGACGCCGTCGGTGTCCGGCTCGACGGCCGGCAGGTCCTCGGCGAGCTCACGCCCACCAGCGAACTCCCGATGCACCTGGCGATCCACCGCACCACCGACGCGGTGGCCGTCGTCCACACCCACGCCGTGCACGCCACCGCCGTCTCGACCCTCGTCGACGAACTGCCGCCGATCCACTACATGGCGGCGGCCCTCGGCGGCCCCGTACGCGTCGCCCCCTACGCCCTGTACGGGACCGACGAGCTGGCCGCCGGCCTGCTGCGTGCCCTGGAGGGCCGCACCGGTGCCCTGCTGCGCAACCACGGAACGGTCACCTGCGGAGCCTCGCTCGAGCAGGCATTCGACCGCACGGCCCAGTTGGAGTGGATGTGCCGTCTGTGGCTCGCCGCTCGCTCCGTCCCCGGGCACACCCCCGCCCTCCTCTCCGAACCGCAGCTCCGCGAGGCCGCCGACAAGCTCCGCGGCTACGGCCGGCACCGCTGACGTCACTCCCGCCGCCCGGTCCGCTGGCACCCCGGCGCGGACCTCACCACACTGGAACGGTGCGCCCGGCAACAGCGGCGGCAGCGGCCGTCACCACCCTCATCGGCCTCGGCGCGGCCGCACTCGCCGCCGGCCGGTACGCCGGCGACGCCGCGCTGAAGGCCCCCTTCGGACACCCGCTGCCCGGCGAGGGGCGGCTCACCGTGCACGCCACCGGACCCGGCCGGGTCACCCTCACCCGCAGCCTCGTCTCCCGGCGCCCCGGCTCCTACGGGCTCCGCGGGCACGGTGTGCACGCGGTCGCCGGTCCCGTGCTGGACCAGGTGCCGCACGCCGCCGACACGGTGGTCCGCCGGTTGGAGCGGGTCGAACGCGGCAGCCTCGAACCCGGCGCCAAGGTGCGGCTCACCCCCCAGCTGCACGTCGGCGACCCGGGCAGCGCACTCGGCATCGACCACGAGGACGTCGAGATTCCGGGCGAACTCGGTTCCCTGCCCGCCTGGCTCGTCCCCGGCCCCCGCTCGACCTGGGTCATCGTGGCGCACGGCCTGGGCACCACGCGCGAGTTCACGATGAACCTGATGCCGTTCCTCGCCGAGCAGCGCCTCCCCGTGCTGGCGCCCGCCTACCGGGGCGACCCCGGTGCCCCGGCGCCCCCCGACGGCCTCGGGCACCTCGGCGACTCCGAATGGCGCGACCTCGACGCCGCCGTGCGCTTCGCGGTCCGCGGCGGCGCGGACCGCGTGGTCCTGCACGGCTGGTCCACCGGTGCGTCCATGGCCCTGCACGCCGCCGCCGGCTCCGCGCTGCGCGAGCGGATCGCCGGACTCGTCCTGGACTCCCCGATCCTGGAGTGGGAGACCACCCTGCGCTCCCTCGCCGCGGCCCGCCGCATGCCCGCCGTCCTGCTCCCGCTCGCCGTACGGGCCGCACAGGGGCGCACCGGACTCCACGGCGACCGGCTGAGGGCGGCCGCCGACCCGGATGCCCTGCGGGTACCCACCCTGGTCTTCCACGGCCCGGACGACACCATCGCCCCGTGGGGCCCGTCCCGGGAACTGGCGACCCGCAGGCCCGACCTGGTCAGCCTGCAGACCGTGGCGCATGCCCCGCACGCTTCGATGTGGAACGCCGACCCGGCCCGCTACGAGGAGGCGCTCCGGCGCTTCCTCACCCCCCTGGTCTGACGGCCGTCGGGGGCAGCCGGCTTGCCGCCGGAGCCGTTTCCGCCGCCGGCACGTGCCGTTCGCCCGGAGCCGTCCGGAGCCGTCCGGAGCCGTCCGGGGCCACCCGCAGCCGTTCCGCCGCCGGCCGCGCCGATCGCCGCCGGCACACACCGCCCGTCCCGGTGCCCGCCGCCGGTCCTCGGTAGCCGTTCGGTACCTGTTCGATAGCTGTTCGGTACCCGCTCGACGGCCGCTCGGCAGGTTCTCCGACGGCCCCTCGGCCCGGGTTCCCCCGTTCCGATTGGGCTTTCGGGCCGACAGCGGGGAGACTGCTCCCCGTGACGTCCCGTAACCTGCGCGACTCCAGGCTCCGTCTTGTCCGCCCCCGGCCCACCGCCACGGCCCCCCGCACCGCGACGAACAGGCGCACGCGCCCCGCTCCGCGCCCGCCCGAGGGAACCCCGCCCACCGCGGAGCTGGCCGCCGAGGCACGCGAGGTCCTCGCCGACGCGGTGCGTGTCGCCCGCTGGGCGGCCGCCCGTCAGGCCGAGGGCAGCGCCGCGGACCGGGACCGGGCCGCAGGGGACCTGCGCCTGACACCGGGACAGGTCCACACGGGATGGGACCGGGCCCGGCTCGCCGGGCTCGTGGAACTCCACGGGGGCACGGCACGCCCCGGCTGGCGGCTGAACGCCTGGGACCGGGACGACACCGCCGTACTGCGCGGCTGGGTCGCCCTCTTCGACGCCTGGCCCCTGGTGCGCTCCGCACCCGCCGGTGTGCCGCCCGGCGCCGTGGCCGAGGCGGTGGAGGCCGTCCCCCAAGTGCTCTCGCTCCTCCAACTGTCCGCCGGGCCCGTGCTCCTGCCGGCCCTGCTCGATCTCCTCCGGCAGCGGGTGGCGGAACTGCGCGAGGAGCGCTGCGAGGTGCCCTACGGGCCCGGGCAGGCCGACGCACCCACCGGGGCCCCCACCGCTGCAGCAGCCCCTGCGGGGGCCCCCGCAGGGGCTGCCACCGACGCGGCCGACGCGGCCGGCCCGCCCGAGGGCGTACTCCCCGCCCTGCTCGACTGGGCCCTGGAAGGCCTCGCCGCCGTCGGCGCGCTGACCCTCGGCGAGGACCACGCCACCCTCACGCCGCTCGGCAACTGGGCCGTGTGGGTCAAGCTCGAGCAGATCTGCGTCGCCGCCCAGAGCCCCGCGGGCCACATCGAGCAGTCCGCCGAGGAGATGCTGCGGGGCTGCGCCCGGCTCAGCCCCGGCCCCGCCCGCGCCGAATACCGGGCCTGGCTCGCCGCCCGCGCGGTCTCCAGCGCGGTCACCGAGCTCGTGGCGGCCGCCCGCGGTGAGGACGCCCTGCTGCGAGGACTGGCGTTCGAGGCACTCCGCGTCGTGGGTGCGGCCGCCGAGGCCGATGTCCGCGCCGCCGCCAATGAGCCGTCGCTGCGCCCCTACGCCCTGCTGTGGCTGGCCGAGTACGAGGGAGCCGATCCCGACGACGCCGCCGAGGCGCTCACCCGGGAAGAGGCGACCTGGCTCTGGGTGGACACCGCAGCCGCCGTCGCCGACCACGGCGAGAGCACCCTGCTGGTGCGCCATCTGGACGCCGCGGTGCAGGGCACCGTCCCCGCCCTGCTCGACGAGGTGCGCGCCGTCGGCCATCCGCGCACCGTGCAGGTCCTGGTCGCCCTCGCGGCCGCGCACCCCGACCCGGCCCTGGCGAAGGCCGTCAGGCGGGCGGCGTTCCAGGTGCACACCGGCGGTTCCTGACCGGGGGGCTCCGGCCCGCCCGCGGGCGGGCCGGAGCCCCCCGGTCAGGACCACGAAAACCGGTTGCCCGGCCCCGGTAGACTGGCCGCATGGCAATTCTCCTCATGGATTAGACGGCGTCGAAGCATCCGCGCGCCCGTCGTCCTTCCGCCGTCCCATCCGTCCTGGAGTCTTTCCGTGATCACCGCTTCCGGCATCGAGCTTCGTGCCGGCGCCCGCATCCTCGTCGAGTCCGCCACCTTCCGTATCGCCAAGGGCGACCGCATCGGCCTGGTGGGCCGCAACGGGGCGGGCAAGACGACCCTCACCAAGTGCCTCGCAGGCGAGGGCATCCCCGCCGGGGGCCAGATCGCCCGATCGGGCCAGGTGGGCTATCTGCCGCAGGACCCGCGCACCGGCGACCTCGACGTGCTCGCCAGGGACCGCATCCTCTCCGCCCGAGGCCTCGACGTCCTCATCCGCAAGATGCGCGAGAACGAGCACCGCATCGCCACCGGCAAGGGCGCCACCCGGGAGAAGGCGCTCAGGCAGTACGAGCGCCAGGAGACCGAGTTCCTGACCAAGGGCGGGTACGCGGCCGAGTCCGAGGCGGCCACCATCGCCGCCGCGCTCAACCTGCCCGACCGGGTACTCGGACAGCCGCTGGGCACCCTCTCCGGCGGCCAGCGGCGCCGTGTCGAACTCGCCCGGATCCTGTTCTCGGACGCCGACACGCTCCTGCTCGACGAGCCCACCAACCACCTCGACGCCGACTCGGTCATCTGGCTGCGCGACTACCTCAAGACCTATCGCGGCGGCTTCGTGGTCATCTCCCACGACGTCGAGCTCGTGGAAACCGTCGTCAACAAGGTCTTCTACCTGGACGCGAACCGCTCCGTGATCGACATCTACAACATGGGCTGGAAGCTGTACCAGCAGCAGCGCGAGGCCGACGAGAAGCGCCGCAGGCGCGAGCGCCAGAACGCGGAGAAGAAGGCCGCGGCGCTCAACGCGCAGGCCGACAAGATGCGGGCCAAGGCCACCAAGACCGTCGCAGCGCAGAACATGGCCCGCCGCGCCGAGCGGCTGCTCGCGGGCCTGGAGGAGGTACGCCTCGCCGACAAGGTCGCCAAGCTGCGCTTCCCCGAGCCCGCGCCCTGCGGGAGGACCCCGCTGACGGCGGAGGGCCTGTCCAAGTCCTACGGCTCGCTCGAGATCTTCACCGATGTCGACCTGGCCATCGACAAGGGCTCCCGGGTGGTCGTCCTCGGCCTCAACGGCGCGGGCAAGACCACCCTGCTCCGGTTGCTCGGCGGGGTGGAGAAGCCCGACACCGGCGAGGTCTTGGAGGGTCACGGGCTGAAACTCGGCTACTACGCCCAGGAGCACGAGACACTCGACCCGGACCGTACGGTCCTGGAGAACATGCGCTCCGCCGCGCCCGACCTCGACCTCGTCGAGGTCCGCAAGGTGCTGGGGTCCTTCCTGTTCTCGGGCGACGACGTCGACAAGCCGGCCGGGGTGCTCTCGGGCGGGGAGAAGACGCGGCTGGCGCTGGCCACTCTGGTGGTCTCCTCGGCCAACGTCCTGCTGCTCGACGAGCCGACCAACAACCTCGACCCGGCCAGCCGCGAGGAGATCCTCGGCGCACTGCGCACGTACAAGGGAGCGGTCGTCCTGGTGACCCACGACGAGGGCGCGGTCGAGGCCCTGCAGCCGGAGCGGATCATTCTGCTGCCGGACGGGGTCGAGGACCTCTGGGGCAAGGACTACGCGGATCTCGTCGCGCTGGCCTAGTGCCGACTCGGTGCCGACTCGGTGCCGGCTCAGCACGGCGTCGGCCGGGGCGTGCCCGTCAGGGAGCGGCGAGGCGTCCGGTGCGGCGCCGGCGTCCGGCGCGGCACCGGCGTCCCGTGTGGTGGATCGCGAGGCGCCGGATCGGCCTCGTCGTGGCCCTGCCCGGTCGGTTCGGCACCGTGGCGATTCCCCGGGCCGTGCGCTTCCCGGCCCGCCCCCACCGGGCGCCCCGGCCCCCGCCTGCGGGCGGAACGGAACTGCTTTCGCAGCACACGCCCCGGTGGAATCGCCGATTCCGGCGCTCTGCTGCGCCTGCACCACCCGGCGGGACGCCGCACAGGTGAGGGGGCGCAGCGCGGGACCCGCTTCCCGGGACCGCCGTGCGGGGCTGCCGGGGCGGGATCCCCAGGATGCGCTCCGGCACGGGCACATACCCTGCCGGGAATCGGGGGAGCCGGGATGATTCGCCCCGAATGCTCCACTCCCTATGGATCATTCGGCTCAGCCCCGGTCCTTCATCTGGGTGAGCGCGTCTCGTACCCCGGCGTGGCGATCCGCCGCGGCGCGGCGCCACCCCCACTGGCCGGCAATGCCGGCCTGGACGTCCCTGACCTGGAATTTCAGCCTCCGGACCGGGGGAACATCCAGTCGGCGACCATCGGAATACTCCCTTCCGGCAGTGCTGGAGCGCGCATCGCCGCCGAAGCTCGTCGTATGGACCTTGTCGAATGGGTGGCCATGAAGCCCGGTAGGGGTGATCATGAGAGTCCAGAGCGCACTTCCCATGAGGAGGCACGGGTGGCCGAGACTCTGAAGAAGGGCAGCCGGGTAACCGGCGCCGCGCGCGACAAGCTCGCGGCAGACCTGAAGAAGAAGTACGACTCCGGTGCGAGCATCCGGGCGTTGGCCGAGGAGACCGGCCGCTCCTACGGATTCGTCCACCGGATGCTCAGCGAGTCCGGAGTCACGCTGCGTGGACGCGGCGGGGCGACGCGGGGCAAGAAGGCCGCTTCGACCTGACGTCCCCGTATCCGAGCGTGGTCTGAGGCCGACCGGTCTCCGGTGTCGGCCACCCGGCTGATCTCGCGGTCGACCGGGTGGTTACTGTGCAGTCACTTGACGCTCACTGCACTGACCGCACCGGAACCGGAGGCGCCTCATGACTTCGCTGGACTCTGTGCTCGACAAGAACGGCGTACGGCTCACCGTCGAAGACGCGGTGGCCACGGTGACCCTCACCAACCCGACCAAGCGCAACGCCCAGTCTCCCGCTCTCTGGCGGGCGTTGGCCGAGGCCGGGCGGTCCCTGCCGGGTACCGTGCGGGTGGTCGTGCTGCGCGGCGAGGGCAAGTCCTTCTCCGCCGGGCTCGACCGGCAGGCCTTCACGCCGGAGGGATTCGACGGCGAGCCGTCGTTCATCGATCTCGCACGCGGCTCGGACGCCGAGCTCGACGCCGTCATCGCCGCATACCAGGAGGCGTTCACCTGGTGGCGCCGCAACGACATCGTGTCCATCGCGGCGGTCCAGGGGCATGCCATCGGTGCCGGGTTCCAGCTCGCCCTCGCCTGCGACCTGCGGGTCGTCGCGCAGGACGTGCAGTTCGCCATGCGCGAGACCAGCCTGGGCCTCGTCCCCGACCTCACGGGAACGCACCCGCTCGTCTCGCTCGTCGGCTACGCCCGTGCGCTGGAGATCTGCGCCACGGGCCGCTATGTCCAGGCCGACGAGGCGGAGCGAACCGGACTCGCGAACCTCGTCGTTCCCGCGGAGGAGCTCGAGGCGTCGGTTCGGGACCTGACCGCCGCGCTGCTCGCCGCACCGCGTGACGCGGTGATCGAGACCAAGGCACTGCTGCGCGGCGCGACGTCTCGCGCGTACGAGGAGCAGCGCACCGCCGAGCGGGCCGCGCAGGCACGCCGCCTGCGTGACCTGGCGGGCCTCGCGGACTGACCGGCCGGGGCAGCGGCCTGCGGCCGGACCCGCTGGTGGGGCCCGCGGGCGGGGCCTGGGGGTGGGGGGCCCGCCAGTGCGGCCCGGCTGAGGTCCGGAACCGGGGCAGGGGGCAGCGGCGCACGGCGACGCCAAGGGGCGCTCGCCGCCCCTCGCTCGTTCTCCGGTCCCCGTGCTCGGTCTGGTGCTCGGGCCGCCCCTGCTGCGCCCGCCTCTGGCATGAGACTCACCTCGGCGGCCGGGCGGCGCTCAGTCGCCGAGACCGACCTCCGTGACGAGCACCGCCACGGGAAGCGGCGTCGGCAGCACCGTGATGACCGCGGCGCGGACCGCGCGGGCCACCTCCAGGGGGCGGTGGCCCGGCTCCGTCGCGCATTCGACCCGTACGGACGAGTCGTCGGCCCGTACGGCCGCACCGAGCAGTCCGGTGAGCCGGGCGACGCCCGGAACGGCGGCCGCGGCGGCGGTGGCGGCCGCGACGGCGCCCGGCCGCCCCGCGGAACCCGCTCCCGGACAGGCCCCGGCAGCCGTATCCCCGCGGCCCCGCCCGCCCTTCGGCTCTGCGCCGGCCGGGCGCCCCGGCTCCCCCGCGCGATCCGCGGCCCGCGCCCCGGCCGCCTCCGTCCGGTCCGTGCCGGTCCCGGCCGCCTCCGCGCCGGCTTTCTGCGCCCCGGCCTGCTGTGCTCCATCAGACACGGTCCGCTCCGCTTCCGCCCCGGCCGCCTCCGTCTCCTGAGGTCCAGCCGGTGCCGGAGGCACCTCCAGCAGGGCCGTGATCCGGAGATCCACGGCCGAGATCCGCAGACCGAGGCGCTCCTCGGCGGCAGTGAACAGCGCCTCGCGCAGCAGCCCGGCCGGCTCGGCCAGGGGTACCGCGCCGATCGCCGCGAACTCCGCCTCGATCCGCAGAAGCCCCGGCGGCAGCGCGGCAGGCGGCGCCGGTACGGTCGGCGTCCCGGCCGACCCGGGGTCCGCGAGCCCCACCCGGAGGAGGCCCGGCAGCACGCCCGGCACCCTCTTGGCGGCCCGCCGCAGCACCTTCTCGGCGGCCTGCTCCGTCAGCCATGCGCCGTCCTCCGGAGCGCCGAGCGGGAGCAGTCTGCCCGGTCGCAGCCGGGCCCGTACCGCATCGGCCCAACCCTCGGCCGCCGTCATCCGCGTCGCCTTGTCATTGCTCAAGCCTGCCGCATTCTCCGGCGCGGGAGTGGGCAAGGGGACTTAGTGTGGTCAGCGTAGTCGGAATTCCCCACCGCTCGGAAAGGTACGCATGGCGATGACCGACACCGATGTCAGTGTGACCAAGGAATCAGCCGCAGCGGTACGGCGGGGCGGCGGCGACCCGGGCACCCGGGGCCGTACCACCATCGCGGACGGCGTCGTCGAGAAGATCGCCGCACTCGCGGCCCGCGACGTGGTGGGTGTCCATGCGATGGGCAGCGGCCTCTCCCGTACCTTCGGCGCGGTACGCGACCGGGTGCCCGGGGGCAAACCGCCCGTCACCCGGGGGGTGAAGGCCGAGGTGGGTGAGAAGCAGACCGCGCTCGACCTGGAGATCGTCGTCGACTACGGCGTCGCGATCGCGGACGTGGCCCGCGCCGTTCGGGAGAACGTCGTCGCCGCGGTGGAGCGGATGGCCGGTCTCCAGGTCGTCGAGGTCAACATCGCCGTCGGCGATGTGAAGCTGCCGGACGAGGAAGACGAAGAGACCGAACCGCGGATCCAGTAGCGGAGTTCAGGAGAGGAGCCCGGGATGAGCATGGCGGTTGCCGGTCTGCTGGCCGGAATGGTTCTCGGATTCGCCGGGTACTTCGGCGGGTTCGCGGCGTTCCTGCTGGTGGCGGCGTTGGGGGCGGTCGGGTTCATCGTCGGGCGCATCCTTGACGGCGACCTCGAACCGGGCGACTTCCTCCGGCGCCGCGACCGCGGCGACCGGCGGGGCTGACCCGGCGTGGCCGCCCAGACGCCCCCGCCCGCGCCCCCGCCGGCGGTACCGCCCGGGGCGGCGCCCCCCGCTCCCGGAGCGGTCGCCCGCCCGGCAGCGGCGGGCACTCCTCCCTCGGAGCGCGGAGCGACCACCATCGCCGACCGCGTGGTCGCGAAGATCGCCGCCCAGGCGGCCCGTGAGGCACTGGTCCGGGTGCCGGAGGGCGGTTCCGCCCCGCATGCGGCGGTCGATGTGCACCACGGCCGCGCCCGGGTGAGGGTCGGCCTGGAGCTCGACTACCCGTGCGACATCGGCGGCCAGTGCCGGGCCGTGCGCCGCCGGGTCGCCGAGCGGGTGGAGGCGCTGGCGGGCATGACGGTGCCGGAGGTGGCCGTACACGTCGAGCGGCTGCACTCCGTCCACACCCGCCGGGCTGCCCAGGGGAGACTCCGATGAGCGAACCGGTGAAGGAATCCGCACCGGGGGGCGAGCCGGCCGGCCCGCCCGGGGCGGAACCGGACGGGTCGGCCTCCGACGCCGCGGACCGGCCGCCGCCCGGGACCGCCGAGGAGGAGGGCGCCGCCGGACGCTTCTGGTCACGGCGGCGGGTCCCCGCCGGGCTGCTGGCCCTGGTGGTGGCGGCCGGTGCGGGCCTGCTGCTGTTCGACATCGCCTCGGTACGCGCCGGCCGGCCCGCGATGCGCTGGCGGCGGTCGCTCGCCGACGAGTTGGCGAGCAGGCCGTTGGACGACGTGTGGGTGTCGGCAGGCGCCGCCGCCGCCGTCCTGGTCGGAGCGTGGCTGGTGGTGCTCGCGGTGACACCGGGGCTCCGGAATCTGCTGCCCATGCGACGCCGGGCGGACGCCACCGGCGTACGGGCCGGGCTCGACCGCGACGCGGCGGAACTGGTGCTGCGCGACCGGGCGGTGGCGGTCTCCGGGGTCCAGTCCGTTCGGGTGCGGGTGAGGCGGTCCCGGGTCGCGGTGCGGGCGGAGTCCCACTTCCGCGAGCTCGAAGAGGTCCGGTCCGATCTGCACACCGCGCTGGGTGACGGCATCCGCGAGCTCGGGCTGGCGCGGAGGCCGGCCCTGTCCGTTCGGGTGCGGCGCCCGGCGAGGAAGGGGTGAGGTCAATGCTCCGGGTCGTCAACCGGGTACTGCTCGGGCTGGCCGGGCTGCTCCTGCTGCTGCTGGGGGGAGCGGTGCCGGCGGCAGGGCTCGGGCTGCCGGTGCCGTCCTGGTGGCCCTGGCGGGGACCCGAAGCCGTGCTGCTCGGCGAGGCGCGCCGGCAGCGGTGGGAGGGCCAGGGCTGGTGGTGGCCCCTGGTGATCGCCTCGCTCGCGGCCGTCGCCCTCCTCGCCCTCTGGTGGCTGCTGGCGCAGTTCCGCCGCCCGCGGCTCGGCGAGGTGCTGGTGGACAGCGGCGACGGGGAGGGGGCGCTGCTGCGGGGCCGGGCCGTGGAGGCCGTCCTCGTGGGGGAAACCGAGGACCTGGACGGGGTAGCCCGGGCCCAGGTGGTGCTGTACGGCCGCCGCTCCGCCCCTGCGGCCCGTGTGCGTCTCCTGCTCGAGCCCTTCGCTTCACCCGGCCGGACGCTGCACCGCTTCTCGGCCGAACCCCTGGCTCATGCACGCGACTCGGCGGGGCTGGTGTCGCTTCCGGCGGAGGTACGGCTGCGGGCCCGGAAGCACCGGGCGAGGCGGGTGACCTGAGCCGGGGCCCGCGGCCGCTGGGCGGGCAGCCCCGGGCAGGCCCCTCCCGGAGCATGCGCCCGCGCACCCCGCCGCCGTTGCGGCTCCGGCTCCCCCGCTTCGGCTTCGGCCCCCGCTCCGGTTCTGGTTCCGGCTCCGGCTCCGGCTCCGGTTCTGGTTCTGGTTCTGGTTCTGGTTCCGCGAGTGTCGCTTCCGGTTCTGGTTCCGGCTCTGGTTCTGGTTCTGGTTCTGGTTCTGGTTCTGGTTCCGCGAGTGTCGCGGGGGCGGGTCAGCGCGCTCCGCGCGTTCCGTGCGGTGGTCACGTCCCCCTGCGCCACCGGGCGCACACGGGGGACGGGTCACCTTCCGCGTGCGCCCGGGCCGCCCTGCGCACCGCGGGGGAGCGGCGTTCGGGATGCGCGTTTCCCGGGGCACTGGTTCGCTGAGAGTGGTCCGCTGAAAGCGATGTCGAGGAGGTCATGGGCATGTCAGACGAGGTCGGCGGCCGGGTCCGGCAGATGCGGCAGAAGGCCGAGGAGCTGAAGCAGGCCGCAGAACGTGTGAACGATCCCGAGGAGAGCCGGCGGCTCAAGGAGAAGGCGCGCAGGCTCCAGGAGCAGAGCGAGCAGGAGAGCGCGATGGGGTCCGGGGACGTGTACCCCATGGAGTGACCCTCCGTGCCGGTGTGTGCGCCGGCCGGTGACGGCGGACGTCACCGGCCGGCGCGTGCACGGACCCGCGCGGTTCGTGCCCGGCACCCCGGACCCTGCGCGGTGGCCTCGGGGATGTGTCTCAGCGCATCACCCGGTGGCCTCCGCGGCGGACTCACCTCGGCGCTCGCCGATCACGAGGACGGGAACGGTGTGCTGACGCACCAGCTCCCGGGCGACATTGCCGAGCAGGCGCCGGGACAGGCCCCTTCCGTGCGGGCCCACCACGATCAGGTCGAAGTCCTGTTGTGCCGCATAGTCCACCAGGGCCTGCGCCGGGGGGCCCGAGATGATGTCGCATTCGGTCACCCGCCCTCCGCTCCGCTCGGCGGCGGTCCTCAGACGGCTCCTGGCCGCGGCGATGCTCGGATCCCCCGCGTCGTCGGCCGCGTCGTACCCCACCACCTCGACCACGGCGAGCGCTTTCGCGTACGGCCCCAGCAGTTCGACGGCCCGGTCCAGCGCGGCCCCTGAGGCTCCGGAGCCGTCCACGCCCACCAGCACCCGCAGGCCGCCCGGCCCGGGCGCGCCGACTTCCATCCGCGCGAGCGGACCCACCCGGCGCGGTTGGATGCGCTCACTGGCGACGAGGGTCAGGATCGGCCCGAAAACGGCCCCCATGAGCAGCCACCCCCAGTGGTGGTAGCCGCGCCGGGCCATCCACCAGGCGGTCACGAGGCCGATGGCGATCCAGGCTCCCACGACGACGAGGACGAAAACGAGATCACTCATGGCATTCCAGACGGTGACGGGGCGGCATGCCGGGACTGGCGCGACGACTGCCGCCGCGGTGCGGGGCGGGTGGTCCGGTACCACCCGGTGCCGGGGGGCGGGGCGGTGATGGGCGGGCGGTCCGCGCCCCCCCGCCGTCCGCGGGGCCGCCGGCTCGCCGGGGGCCGCGCACCGGGAGCCTCACGGCCGGACATCGGCTGCCCGGACGACGACGACCGGGCAGTGCGCGTGCTGGAGGAGGGCTTGGCTGACCGATCCGAGGAGCAGACCGGCGAACCCCCCGCGGCCCCGGGCGCCGACAACGGTCAGTCCGGCGTCCCGGCTCGCCTCGATCAGCGCCTCGCGCGCACCACCCCGGGTGACGGAGTACTCGACGGCGACCCCCGGGTACCGCTCCCGCCGGCCGGCGAGGGACTCGGCCAGTACACGCTCCTCACCGGCCGCGAGGGCGTCCGGCTCCAGCGCATGGGTCATCGACGGATCCCCCGGCGGGGTGACGGCCACGCTCCACGGCGTCCACGCGTGCAGGGCGACCACGCCGGTGCCGCGAAGGGAGGCTTCCTCGAAGGCGAACTCGACCGCCCCCTGACCGGAGGGTGAGCCGTCCGCTCCCAGCAGGAGCGGGCGGGTGTCGTCGACCCGCCCCCTCACCACCATGACCGGGCAGCGGCCGTGCGCGGCCAGATGCACCGCCGTCGAGCCCAGCAGCAGTGCGCCGAACCCGCCCAGCCCCCGGCTGCCGACCACCACCAGCGACGCCGTGCGCGACTCGGCCTCCAGCGCCGACAGCGCCTCACCCGTCACCACCGCATTGGCGACCTCCACCTCGGGCGCCACGGAATGGGCGCGCTCCACGGCCTGCGCCACCAGCCGTCCGACCATGTTCCGCACTCCGCCATCGGCGGGCCCGAGCGGCGACGGCCCGAGCGGCACATGCTTCGCAGGCCAGACGAACGCGTGTACCACCCTCAGCCCGCAGCCGCGCAGCCGTGCTTCCCGGGCCGCTGCCGAGACCGCGTCCAGACTCGAAGGCGAGCCGTCCACGCCGACCACGATCGGAAGGCGCACGGCAGATCCGCTCACAGCAGGCCCCCCGTCCGCCGGCACGGCTCCCGCCGCGGCGATGGCCACCACGGCTCGCGTCTGCCGCGGGAGGTGCTGCCGGGCCCTGTCCGGCCCGTCATGCCGGCTCGCCGGGCGGCCGGCCGTACGGCACCACCAGTGATCACCATGCGCACCTCCTCCTGCTGCTTCTTCCTCCTTCTTCTTCACACTTGTCCATATGTGTGCGAAGCGCCAATGAGGAGGGGTGCGCGCACCCCGGGTGGCCGGACGGCAGCGCGGCCCGAGCGGGAGGGGATGGAGGTGGGGGAGCGCTCGGGTCAGAAGCCTGACCTGGCCCCGCCGTCCACCGGCAGCATCACCCCCGTGAGGTACGACGCCGCGGGCGAGAGCAGGAACGCCGCCGCGCGCCCGAACTCCTCCGGGGTGCCGTAGCGCCGCAGCGGAATCCGGGACTCGTTGGCGGCCCGGGCGGCGTCCGCGTCCCCCGACAGCGCGTCGAGTTCGCGCACCCGGTCGGTATCGATACGCGCGGGCAGCAGCCCCACCACGCGGATCCCGCGCGGGCCCAGCTCGTCGGAGAGCGACTTGGCGAAACCGGCCAGGCCGGGGCGCAGACCGTTCGAGATGGTCAGGCCGGGAATCGGCTCGTGGACCGAGCCGGACAGCACGAAACCGACGACCCCTCCCTCACCCAGCGCCGCCGCAGCGCCCCGGGCCAGCCTGACCGCGCCCAGGAACACCGAATCGAACGCCGTCTGCCACTGCTCGTCCGTGTTGTCGGCGACGAACCCCGGAGGAGGGCCGCCGACGCTGACCAGCACGCCGTCGAAGCGGCCGAAGTGAGCCCTGGCCGCCCCGATCAGCCGCTCGGCGGTCTCGGGGGCGGCGTTGTCGGCCGCGACACCGACGGCGTCCGGGCCGATCTCCGCCGCGGCGTCGGCCACCGCCTTCGCGTCCCGCCCGGTGATGATCAGCTTCGCGCCCTCGGCGGCGAGCGCCCGGGCGGCGGCGTTGCCCAGCCCGCGGGTCGCGCCGGTCACGACGTAGACATGGTCCTTCAGTCCGAGATCCATGGGGCTATCCTGCCGCTCCGCGTGCGGCCAGGGCCAGGGCGGAGCCCACCAGCCCCACATGGCTGAACGCCTGGGGGAAGTTGCCGAGCTGCCGCCGTGCCACCGGGTCGTACTCCTCAGCCAGCAGCCCCACGTCGCTGCGCAGCTCCAGCAGCCGCTCGAACAGCTCCTTGGCCTCCTCCACCCGGCCGGTCGCGCGGAGGGCGTCGACCATCCAGAACGAGCAGACGAGGAACGTTCCTTCACGGCCGGGCAGTCCGTCCACGGACGGCCCCTTGGTGCTGTAGCGGTTGACCAGCCCGTCGCGGCTCAGCTCCGCCCGCACCGCGTCGACCGTGCCCACGACCCGGGGGTCGCCGGGCGGGAGGAAGCCCACCCGGGGAATGAGCAGCGCCGCGGCGTCCAGCTCGTCCGAACCGTAGTACTGGGTGAAGGTGTTGCGCTCCGCGTCGAAGCCCTTCTCGCACACCTCCCGGTGCACGGCGTCCCGCATCGCCCGCCACCGGGTCACGTCGCCCGGCAGGGACGGGTCGTCCTCCAGGGTCTGTACGGCCCGGTCGGCCGCGACCCAGGCCATCACCTTGGAGTGCACGAAGTGGCGCCGCGGCCCCCGCACTTCCCACAGGCCCTCGTCGGGCTCCCGCCAGGTGGACTCCAGGAAGCCCAGCAGACTCAGCTGGAGGTTCCAGGCGTGCGGTGCGGACTCCAGACCGGCCTCCCGGCCCAGCCGCAGCGAGTCCATCACCCCGCCGTAGACATCGAGCTGGAGCTGGTCGACGGCGCCGTTCCCGATCCGCACCGGGGCGGAGTTCTCGTAGCCGCGCAGCCACGGCAGTTCCGCCTCGGGCAGCCTGCGCTCCCCGGCAACCCCGTACATGATCTGCAGGTCGGAGGGGTCGCCGGCCACCGCGCGCACCAGCCAGTCACGCCAGGCGGCCGCCTCCTCGAGATAGCCGGTGGACAGGAGCGCGCCGAGGGCCAGTGTGGAGTCGCGCAGCCAGCAGTAGCGGTAGTCCCAGTTCCGTACGCCGCCCGGGTCCTCGGGGAGGGAGGTGGTGGGAGCGGCGACGATGCCGCCCGTCGGGGCGTACGTCAGTGCCTTCAGGGTGATCAGGGAGCGGACCACGTCGTCCCGGTACGGGCCCTCGTAGGTGCATCGCCCCGACCACTCCCGCCAGCCGTCCACGCTCGCCGCCAGCGCCTCGAAGGGGTCGACGAGCCGGGGGGCCGGCTCATGGGAGGGGTGCCAGGTGAGGACGAACGCGACGGTCTGGCCCGCGTTGACGGTGAACGACGAGAGCGTGCTGAACTGCTGCCCCCAGGTCTTCACCGGCACGGAGTCCGGGTTCTCCAGCCGCAGCCACACCGAGTCGGGGCCGGCGACCGCGACCCGGTGGCCGTTCGTCCGCCGCATCCACGGGACGACCGAGCCGTAGTCGAAGCGCAGCCGGAGGGAGGCCGCCATCTCGACGCTGCCGCTGAGGCCCTCCACGATCCTCACGACGTCGGGGGCCCGGTCGCGCTGCGGCATGAAGTCGGTCACCTTGACGGTGCCCGTGCGGGTCTCCCAGAACGACTCGAGGACGAGCGTGCCCGGGAGGTAGCGGCGGCGGGTGCAGTTACCCGCCCCCCTGGGCGCGAGCCGCCAGTGTCCGTTGTCCTCGTCGCCGAGCAGTGCCGCGAAGCAGGCGCCGGAGTCGAAGCGCGGCAGGCACAGCCAGTCGACCGAGCCGTCCCTGCCCACCAGACCCGCGGTCTGCAGATCTCCGATCAGCGCGTAGTCCTCGATGCGTTGGGTCACGACATGCCGTTTTCCCTCCCGGCAGGCACCCTATGCGGTCGGTTGGCAGACGCAGGCGACGTGCGTCGGGCGGTGGCGGCGCTCCGGGCGCGCCGTGAGAGCCGCGGCGGCCCCTTCGCCCTTGTCGCTTGCGCCCTGCCGGTGGTGCCCGCTCCTGCCGGGGGCTTGCGGTCCCTGCGGCGCCGTGGGCGCTTCCCGGCCTTCCGCCGCTCCTCGCCGCGGAGCCGCCGCTCCGTGGGCAGCCGCTGCCGTCGCGGAGTACCCGCTCCTGCCGGAACGTCCCCTTCCACCGAGGAGCAACCGCCCGTCCCCCGGGCGGTCGGCGGCTCAGCCGGCCGGCGCACCGGCCGCGGCGGGTGTCCCGTCGGCGGCGGGAGTGGCGGGCGTGGCCGCCCGCTCGGCCCGGTCGCGCTTCTCGCGGCGCACCAGGACGACCCAGCCCACCGGAACACCGGCCGCGAACAGCCACCACTGCACCGCGTACGCCATATGCGCGCCGATGGTCTCATGGTCGGGTTCCGCGATCAGCTCGGGTGCGCCGCCGGCCGGCTCGGGGGCGCTCTGCTGGAGGTAGCCGCCCAGCACGGGCCGGCCCAGCCGGGCGGCCTGCTGCTCGCTGTCGATCAGCATGATCTGACGCGGCGGCAGCCCGCTGAGGTCCTTGATCCCGCTCGCTCTGGTCGTCTCGTCGGCCATGAGCCGGCCGGTGACGGTGACCTCGCCCCCGGGCGGCGGCGGTACGGCGGGGTAAGCGGACTGGTCGGCCGCTGCGGGCACCCAGCCGCGGTTGACCAGGACGGCGCGGCCGTCGGCGAGGACCAGCGGGGTGAGGACATGCACGCCCACCCGCTCGTCGTTGTCGGTACGGCGGCGCACGACGACCTCGTGGGCGGGGTCGTAGGTGCCCGTGGCCGTGACGTGCCGCCAGTAGTCGGCGCGGGGAACCGTGTGCCCCGGGGAGGTCAGCTCGGTGACGGGCACGGGCGGTGCGGCGAGGTTGTCCTCTATCAGTTCGTTCTGCGCGACGCGGCGCTCGTGCCGGTGCAGCTGCCAGAAGCCCAGCTCGGCCATCACGGGGATGAGGACGAGGCTGACGAGGGTGAGGATCACCCACTGCCGGGACAACAGGAAGCGGTACACCCCACGACGGTACAACTCGGTCGGGGGCCGCCCGGCGGCAGGGTCCCGGCCGGGAGGCCGGAAGCGTGTCCGGGCGGGCCCCGGCCGGCGCGCGAACGGGCGACCCGGCGCCGGTCCCGGCGGAGCCGCCCGGCAGCCCCGCCGCTCCCCGCTCCCCAGTCCCCGGTCCCCGCTCCCCGCTCCCCGGTCCTCAGTCCCCGGCGGGTGCCACGTCCCTGAGCAACTGGGTGAACGCGGCCTCGTCGATGATCGGCGTCCCGTACGACCTGGCCCTGACCGTCTTCGAGGTGGGCGCGTCCGGATCGTTGGTGACAAGGAGGCTGGTCAGCCGGGAGACGCTGGTCGCGACATGGAGACCGGCCTCGACGGCGCGGTCTTCCAGCAGTTCCCGCTCGATCGAGGTGTCGCCCGAAATGGCTACCCGCATTCCCTGTTTGAGTGGTTTATCCGATTCATAGCGTCCCGGGTTCGGGTGCGGGCACGGGGGCCGCTTGCGCGACGGGCGCCAGCCGTGCGACCGGTACGGCGAAGCCGGTGCCTGCCGGCCGATCCGGGGGGCCGAGGGCGCCGACCACTCGGTGAGCGGGCGGCACTCCAGCAGTGGCAGCCGCACTCCCCGTTCGGCCGCGGTGTGCAGGCTGGGCCGGAACACCTCGGCCAGCACCCTGGCGTCGTCCAGCGCGTTGTGCGCATGGCGCTGCACCACGCCGAAGTGCGCCGCGAGCGACTCCAGCTTGTGGTTGGGCAGGGGCAGTGACAACTCCTTGGACAGCGCGATGGTGCACAGCCGCTGGCGCACGGGCGCCGGGTGCTCGGCCCGTGCGTACTCCCTGGCGATCATGGACCAGTCGAAGACGGCGTTGTGCGCGACGAGCACCCGGCCGTCCAGCCGGTGCGCGAACTCACGGGCGATGTCGCCGAACAGCGGCGCGCCCTCCAGCGTGTCGCTGGTCAGTCCGTGGATCCACACCGGGCCGGGGTCCCGCTCGGGGTTGACCAGGGAGTACCAGTGGTCCTCGACGTTCCCCTGCGCGTCCAGGCGGTAGACGGCAGCCGAGACTATCCGGTCGTCACGGGCGAGGCCGGTGGTCTCCACGTCGACGACCGCGTAACCCTGCGGGTACGCGGCCGGCCACACGGGCGTTGTCGTACGGTCGTCGAGCATGGTCACAGAGCTTACGGGCCGCCGCCGACACGGCTGCCGGGGACCCGGGCGCCACCGGGGGCGGGGCCTGGCGGCGGAGTGCGTGGCTGGGGCCTCGTCAGCCCGGAACGAAGACACCGGGATTCACCCCGGCCGACCGGGCGCATCCTGCCTGAGGTGTCCGGGGTGCGTCCGGAACGCGTCCGGAGTCCCCTGGTGAGAGGGGAGCGGCCGCTCGCCCCGCGTCAGGCGTTCCCCTGCGCCAGCAGGGACTTCACCAGCGCCCGCATGGAGGCGGTGAACAACCGCTCGGGGTCGGCGGGGCGCGCCAGCGCACGGGCCAGGGCCGGGTCCTTCCGCGCGCTCGCGGTCTTCCTCGGCCGCTCCCGCGGCTCCGCCGGGGCGAGCTCGCGTGCGCACTCGACCAGGACGAAGCCCACCACCTGGAACTGCACCGCGCGCACCGCCTCGGCAGCACGCGCTCCCCGCAGCCCGGCGGTGTGGGCCTCCCGGACCAGCGCGCGCTGCGCGGGCAGGAACACCCGCTCGGTGAGTCCGCGTTCATGGACCATGGCGATCAGGTGCGGCCGTGCGCGCAGCTCGCCGCGGAGCCGGCGCGCGACCGAGACGATCCGGGTGGCCGGGGTGCGCCCGGCCGGCTGTATCGCCCCTATCTCCTCCACGGCCCGTTCCACGAGTGCGTCGAGCAGTGACTCGCGGTTGCCGACATGCCAGTAGATGGAGGTCACGGCCGTACCGAGCCGGGCGGCGAGTCCCCGCATGGTGAGCGCGTCGGGGCCGTGCTGCCGCACGAGGTCGTCCGCGGCCTGAAGCACCTGCTCGCGGGTCAGCACAGTCCGGGACATGAAACCCCCATCTCCGATCAACTCCCCTGCTGAGAGCTGGTCTTGGACTTCCCTCGGTCAGCAGTGTAACTGCGTTACAGGAGATGCCGGACCGCCCACCCGGGCCGGCCTCCGCCCGGTGCCCGTGTGGCGGCTGTGCCGGAGGCTCCGCCAGTGGCACGCTCCCCGTGTGACGCAACCGACGCCCCACCACGAGCCGCACGGCGCATCCATGGGCAGCCGGCTCAACTGGCTCCGTGCCGCGGTCCTCGGGGCCAACGACGGCATCGTGTCGACCGCGGGCATCGTCGTGGGTGTGGCGGGTGCGACCAGCGACAGCGGAACGCTGCTCACGGCCGGCCTCGCCGGACTGCTGGCCGGATCGATGTCGATGGCCGCGGGCGAGTACGTCTCGGTCTCGACCCAGCGCGACTCGGAGAAGGCGGCGCTGGCGGTGGAGAAACGGGAGCTCAGGGACGAACCGGCGGCCGAACTCGAGGAACTGACCTCCCTGCTGGCCGCCGGCGGACTCTCCCGCGAGGTCGCCCGAGCGGCGGCGGAGCAGTTCACCGCACGCGACGCGCTCCGCGCCCACGCCCGGGTCGAACTCGGTATCGATCCCGATGAACTCGCCAACCCCTGGCACGCGGCCGGTGCCAGCTTCCTGGCCTTTACCGTGGGCGCGCTGCTGCCGCTGCTGGCCATCGTCCTGCCGCCGCCCACGGCCCGGCTGCCGGTGACCGTCGCGTCCGTGCTGGTCGCCCTCGCCTTCACCGGCTGGTGGAGCGCCCGCCTCGGCACGGCACCGGTCGGTCGGGCGATGGTGCGCAATGTGTGCGGGGGTGCGCTGGCGATGGGGGTGACGTACGGGGCCGGCTCGCTGCTGGGAGCAGCGGGTGTCTGACGCCCTGTCCGCACCGGAGGGGCGGCCCGGTGCGCCGACCGGCGCCGCCGGCCGCCGGCGGGTGACCGGCCGGCGCCCCGGGTGCTTGCGGGCGATCGCTGCGCCCCGCCCGCCGGGTCCTCGGCTGAGCGTCCTCAGCGCCCCGCCCGCCGGGTCCTCGGCTGAGCGTCCTCAGTGCCCCGCCCGCCGGGTCCTCGGCTGAGCGTCCTCAGTGCCCCGCCCGCCGGGTCCTCGGCTGAGCGTCCTCAGTGCCCCGCCCGCCGGGTCCTCGGCTGAGCGTCCTCAGTGCCCCGCCCGCCGGGCCCTCAGCTGAGCGTCCTCAGCGCCGCCGCGTCCCACGGCTTCAGCTCGCCGGTGCGGCCCCCCAGGACCTTGGCGGCCCAGTCCGGGTCCTGGAGCAGGGCACGGCCGACGGCGACCAGGTCGAACTCGTCGCGTTCCAGGCGGTCGAGGAGGTTGTCGAGGCTGCCGAGTTCGGCGCCCTCGCCCATGAACGCGTGGATGAAGTCGCCGTCGAGGCCGACCGAACCGACGGTGATGGCGGGCCTGCCGGTGAGCTTCCTGGTCCAGCCGGCCAGGTTCAGGTCCGAGCCCGCGAACTCCGGGAGCCAGTAGCGGCGGGTGGAGGCGTGGAAGGCGTCGACGCCGGCCGCTGCGAGCGGGGCGAGGATCGCCTCCAGCTCCTGCGGGGTCTCGGCGAGTCGCGCGTCGTAGGCCTCCTGCTTCCACTGCGAGTAGCGGAAGATCACCGGGAAGTCCGGCGAGACGGCGGCACGGACCGCTGCGACGACCTCGGCGGCGAACCTCGCACGGGCCACGGGGTCGCCGCCGTATGCGTCGGTACGGCGGTTCGTCCGCGCCCACAGGAACTGGTCCAGCAGGTAGCCGTGGGCCCCGTGGAGTTCGACCCCGTCGAAGCCGATGCGCTCGGCCGCGGCGGCGGCCTCGGCGAAGGCGCCGATCACGTCGTCCAGGTCGCCGCCGGTCATCGCTTTGCCGGTGCCCTCGGTGCCGTCGACGCGGATCCCGGAGGGGCCGATGGCGGGGGCGTCGGCATAGGGCGCGTCACCCTGCTTGCGTACCATGCCGATGTGCCACAGCTGCGGCACGATCGTGCCGCCCGCCTCGTGCACGGCCTCGGCGACCTTCGCCCATCCCGCGAGCTGCTCCTCGCCGTGGAAGCGCGGCACCCGATCGCTCTGCCCGGCCGACTCGTGGCCGACGTAGGTCCCCTCGGTGACGATCAGGCCCACGCCGGCCGCGGCGCGGCGGGCGTAGTACGACCTCACGTCCTCGCCGGGAACGCCGCCGGGGGAGAACTGGCGCGTCATCGGCGCCATCACGATGCGGTTGGGGACGGTCAGGCCGTTCAGCGCGACGGGGCGGGACAGGATGCCGGCCGCACGGGATGCGGAGGGCGCGGAGGGCGCTGAAGACGCTGAAGACGCTGAAGACGCTGAGAGCGCTGTGGTCACGGGAACACTCCTCGTAGTTGCTTGACAACCTTGATGCTTGAGTACTTCAGGTAATGGGAGACGGTAGGGGTGAATATTTGAAATAGTCAAGCTTCTCCGGGTAGGCTCTCCGCATGGCAGAAGCCCCCCGCGTCGACACGGCCCAGCTGATGGAGCTGCTTTCGGTGTCACTCGGCGTCTTCTACGGCGACTTCACCGCCGCGGTGGCGAGTGAGAACCTCACGGCGAGCCAGGGCAAGGCGCTGACCGTGCTGCGCCAGGGGCCCGCCGCGATGCGCGCCCTGGCCGAGACCATGGCCTGCGACGCCTCCAATGTGACCGGGATCGTCGACCGGCTGGAGAAGCGCGGCCTGGTGCGCCGCGAGGCCGGCACGGCCGACCGGCGCGTCAAGAACGTCGTCCTCACGGCCGAGGGGGAGCGCGTGACCGACGCGATCCGCGCGAAGATGCGCACCACGCGGGACGGCCTGGACAGGCTCGGCGACGAGGACCGGGACCGTCTCCGCACCCTGCTGGAACGGGTCTTCGTCTCCCGGCCCGGCGCCTGACGGGGGAGGGGCGGCCGTCATGGCCGCCGGGGCACCGCGGCAGGAGACCGGGCATCCGAGGAGGCCGTCGGCGGTCCGGCCGGCGGTCCGGCCGCGTATACGCCCTCGCGCGCCGGTACGCGCACCCCGGCGGGGCATACCCGGCCGGGGGCAGCGCGTAGCGGAGCCGGCCGAGTGCCCCGTCCCGCTCCGCCAGCCACCGGCCCGGCTCGTACCGCGCCGGTACGCGCCCCGGCGCCTCTGGCTTCCCCGGCGCCTCTGGCATCCCCGGTATCCCCGGTGTCGTCAGTCCGCCCGCCAGACGGGGGCGTCCGTGCCCCACACCCCCGGTGTCCGCACCCAGTCCACCGGGCTCCCGGCATACCCGGCCGGGGGCAGCGCGTAGCGGAGCCGGCCGAGTGCCCCGTCCCGCTCCGCCAGCCACCGGCCCGGCTCGTACCCGCCCTCGTCCCCCTCGGGTGCGCGCGACAGCCGGTGCATCAGGAAGTGCGCGGTACGGGCCAGCGCCAGCCGGACGAGACGGGTGCCGCCCCCGTCGTCCTGGTCGGTGACCGCGCGGAGCACCGCGGCCGCGAGCAGATAGCCCGTGGCGTGGTCCAGCGCCTGTGCGGGCAGGGCACCCGGACGCTCCGGGGCGCCCTCCAGCACGGCGATCCCGCTCGCCGCCTGGACGAGGCTGTCGAACCCGCGCCGGGCGCCCCAGGGCCCCTCGTCCCCCCACGCGGAGAGGCGGGCGACCACCAGTCCGGGCCGGACCAGCCCGAAGCGCTCCAGCGCGCCGGGCCGGTAGCCGGTGACCAGGACGTCGGCGCGGTCGAGGAGTTCGCCGAACACCCGCCGGTCCCCGGCGCGGTCCAGGTCCAGCGCGGCCGACCGCTTGCCGAAGCCGGTGTCGGCGTGCTGGTCCGGCAGTTCGGGCAGGTGCGGCGGATCGACGCGCAGCACGTCGGCGCCGAACAGGGCCAGGATCCGGGTGGCGACCGGCCCGGCGATGACCCGCGTCAGGTCCAGGACGCGCAGCGGGCGGCCCGAGCGGTCCGGGGGAGGGGCGTCGTCGAGCCGCTCCCGTACCACCGGCGGGAGTGCCCCTTGGGCGGCCCCCTGCGGATGCGCCGCCCATTCCCCGGGGGTCCGCACCGCGACGGCCAGGCCCCCGGCCGCGTGCACCTCCTCCTCCACGGCCCTCGCGGGCCGCTCGGCGAGCGCGGCCGCCATCCGGTCGCCGTCCGTGCCCAGCGCGGCCAGCAGGGCGGCGCGGTGGTGCGGGTAGTTGGCGTGGGTACGCACCCAGCCGTCGGCCGCGCGCCAGAACCCCGACAGCGGGGCGAACCCCACGGGCGCCCGGCCGTCCACCCGCAGATGCCGTTCGCTGGCGAACGCGGTGGCCACGGCGCCGTCGTCGACCCGGACCCCCGGCATCGGGCCGCCGGTCCCGCGCGCGGCCCGCTCCGCCGCCGCGAGCGAGCACACCGCGACCGCGGCGCGGGCGAGTTCCCTGACCGGCAGCCGCGCCGGGAGCACGCCCGGCGGGCCGCCGTGGGCGACGCCCGCCGTGAGCGCGGGGTCCCCGCCGAGGGCCGTCCACAGTGCTTCCGTGCCGCCGGGGCGCCCGGTCCCGCAGGCCGGGCCCGGTACCGCTGCTGAGGGGTCGTCGGTCATGGCCGGAGTCTGCCCCGCGCTGCCGGCGCACGCACCGGGCCCCGGCGTGACCCCGCACACCCGGGGCGCACACCCGGGGCGCATACCCGGGCCGCCCCCGGTCTCGTACCCCGGCCGCACACCCGGGCCCCTCGCCGGTGTGCCCGCCTCGCCCGGCGGCCCGCCTGCCGCCGGGCGAGGCGGACGGTCACCAGCGCACCGCGTCCAGTGCGTCGACCATGCCGGCCCCGTAGAAGCCGTTCTTGCCCTTGCCGCCCTCGCACACCGCGTCGACCGTGCCGTCGCCGTCGATGTCGTACGGGTCGTCGCAGGCGCGGTCGTCGGCCCCTGCGTAAAGGAGCGCCTTCACTCCGGCCGCCGGCAGGTACGGGCGCTTGGACTTGATCAGCGCGGCGACGCCCGCCACGTGCGGGGCCGCCATGGACGTGCCCGCCTTGTAGCTCCAGGTGTGGCCGCCCCTGAACGTGGTCGAAAGGATGAGCCCGCTGGTGGCGGGCGCGTCCGGCGGCTGGAGGGAGGTGGAGTCGCCGCCCGGCGCCGCGATGTCGACGACCCCGAGACCGTAGTTCGAGTACGAGGACTTCAGGCCCTTCGCCCCGGTCGCGGACACCGTCACCACCCCCGGCAGCATGCCCGGGATGTCCGGGCACTCGCGCGGGCTGACGACCCGTGTGACCGGTGTGGTGTCGTTCGGGCTCGTCGCGTCGGTGACGTCGTCGGAGGTGAGGTCGGTCCGCGAGTTGCCGGCCGATGCGACGTTCACCACGCCCTTGCGCTCGGCGTACCGGGTGGCCCGGGCGAGGGTCTCGACGAGGGCCTTCTGGTCCTCGTCGGCCTTGCAGTTGTACAGCCAGGGGTCGACGTAGTAGCTGTTGTTGGTCACGTCGGCGCCGTGGTCCGCGGCCCACATGAAGCCGCAGAGGACGGCCTCGGTGTAGAAGAACCCGTCCGGGTTCGCCACCTTGAGGCTGGACACCTTCACACCGGGGGCCACGCCGGTGACGCCGAAGCCGTTCTTCGCGGCGGCGATGGTGCCCGCCACGTGCATGCCGTGGTCGCTCTCGCCCGCCGCCGGACGCCATGCGTCGTTGTCGGTGACCGGGACGCCGCTGACGCAGTTCGCGGATGCCCGGCGGTCGAAGTTGGCCGCGATGTCCGGGTGGGTGTCGTCGATCCCCGAGTCCAGGACGGCGACCGTGACCTTGCTGCTGCCCAGTGAGCGCTGGTGGGCCTTGTCGGCCTTGATGGCGGGCAGGTCCCACTGCAGGGGCTCCAGCGGGTCCTGCTCGTCGGTCGCCCTGGCAGCGGCGGCCTTCGCCTGCTCGGCCGTCAGCGGCTGCTCGGCCTCGACGGAGTCGTCGCGCTGGGGGACCAGCGGGTTGGTGCGGGTGGCGCCCGCCGAGGCGACGCCCTTCACCGTCCTCATCTGCCCGGCGAAGTCGGGGTTCTGCGCATGGACGACGATGACGCCGATCCTGTCGTAGGCGATCACCACCGTTCCGCCGGCCTTCGCCACCGCCCGCTTCACCTTGGCGACGGCCGATCGGCCGCCGTCCACGTTGACGACGTACGACAGTGTCGGGCCGTCGGCCGAGACCGCGGGGGGCGTGTCGTCGGAGGGGGCGGCGGTCGCCGCGCCCGCGGGCAGGAATCCGAGCGAGGCCGTGAGCGCCAGGCCCGCGGGCAGTGCTATCGCGCGCGTTCGCCTGGATCGCAGATGAGCCATGGGATCTCCACATCATCCGGTCGGCCGCCCAGGCAGCCGCGGCCGGCGCCGATGGGCGGGTACATGACGAGTGAAGCTATCGCCGATCACACGGGCCTATCAACGATTTCGGGAACCCGGTTCCGGAAACCGGGCGGAAACGGGGAGCGCGAGATGTGCCAGGAGGTGAACCGCTCCACGGTGCGCGCCGTGCCCCTGGTGCAGGAGAGGGGCGAGAGCCGACCCGCTCCAGACACGATCCCGCTCCGCTTCGTCCCGCTCCCTCCCGTTCCCCTTACTCTCGTTCCGTTTCACTTCCGCTCAGCCCGTCCCGTGCCACCGCATCCCGCCCCGTCCCGTTCCACCCCGCCTGGTCCCGTACCGTCCCGCCTTGTTCCGTTCCGTCCTGTCCCGCCCCGTCCCGCCCCGTCCCGCCCCGCTCCGTGCCGTCCCGTCCCGTCCCGTCCCGCCCCGTCCCGCCCCGCTCCGTGCCGTCCCGTCCCGTCCCGTCGATGATCGCCGCACCCGCGGCGCGAGGAGAGTCCGTGACCACTGACGCACCGCCGCCCGCCGGGAGCAGGGACCACGCTCCCGCCCCGCTCACGACCGAACGGTTCGCCGAGATCCACCGGAGCGCGGAGTTCGCCGAACTGCGCCGCGCGCACCGGTCCTTCACCTTCCCGCTCACCGCCGCCTTCGTCCTCTGGTACCTGCTGTACGTCCTGCTGTCCAACTACGCCGGCGGGTTCATGGGCACCCGGCTCTACGGCAACGTCAATGTGGCCCTCGCACTCGGCCTCGCCCAGTTCGCCACCACCTTCCTGATCGCCTGGTGCTACGCCCGGCACGCGGCCGGGAAGCTCGACCCCAGGGCGGACGCGATCAAGTCCCGAACGGAGGCCGGCGCATGAGTACGGCACTCCAGGCCGCCGGGCTCGCCGCGGCGGGCGACGCCGGCGCGCACCGCCCGCTGATCATCACCCTGTTCGCGGCCTTCGTCGTCGCGACGCTGTTCATCACGGTCTGGGCCGGACGGCAGACCAAGGACGCCGCCGACTTCTACGCCGGCGGGCGCCAGTTCACCGGCTTCCAGAACGGGCTCGCCATCTCCGGCGACTACATGTCCGCCGCGTCCTTCCTCGGCATCGCCGGCGCCATCGCCCTCTTCGGATACGACGGCTTCCTGTACTCCATCGGCTTCCTGGTGGCCTGGCTGGTCGCCCTGCTGCTGGTGGCCGAACCCCTGCGCAACTCCGGCCGGTTCACCATGGGCGACGTCCTGGCCTACCGGATGCGGCAGCGGCCCGTCCGCACCGCGGCCGGCACCTCCACGATCGTCGTCTCGATCTTCTACCTGCTCGCCCAGATGGCGGGCGCCGGCGTGCTGGTGTCCCTGCTGCTCGGCATCACCAGCGACGCCGGGAAGATCGCCATCGTCGGCCTCGTCGGCGTGCTGATGGTCCTCTACGTCACCGTCGGTGGGATGAAGGGCACCACCTGGGTGCAGATGGTCAAGGCCGTTCTGCTGATCGCGGGCACCCTGCTCATCACCTTCCTGGTGCTGTGGAAGTTCGGCTTCGACGTGTCCGCCCTCCTCGGCGCCGCCGCCGAGCAGAGCGGCAAGGGCGCGGCGTTCCTGGAACCCGGCCTCAAGTACGGCGCCACCGGCACCTCCAAACTGGACTTCCTCTCGCTCGGCATCGCCCTGGTGCTCGGCACCGCCGGCCTGCCGCACATCCTGATCCGCTTCTACACCGTGCCCACCGCCAAGGCGGCCCGTAAGTCGGTCATCTGGGCCATCGGCATCATCGGCGCCTTCTACCTGATGACGATCGCGCTGGGCTTCGGCGCGGCCGCCCTGGTCGGTCCTGAGGAGATCACGGCCTCCAACAAGGCCGGGAACACGGCGGCACCGCTGCTCGCCCTGCACATCGGCGGCGCCGACACCGCCGGGGGCGCGATCCTGCTCGCCGTGATCTCGGCGGTCGCGTTCGCCACCATCCTCGCCGTCGTCGCCGGGCTCACCCTGGCCTCTTCCTCGTCGTTCGCGCACGACATCTACGCCAACGTCATCCGCAAGGGCCAGGCCACCGAGAAGGAGGAGGTCCGCGCGGCCCGCTGGGCGACCGTCCTCATCGGCGTCGTCTCCATCGCCCTGGGGGCCATGGCCCGCGACCTGAACGTGGCCGGCCTGGTGGCGCTCGCCTTCGCCGTCGCCGCCTCGGCGAACCTGCCGACGATCCTCTACAGCCTGTTCTGGCGGAGGTTCACCACCTCCGGCGCCCTGTGGTCGATCTACGGCGGCCTGGCCGCCTCGGTGGTGCTCGTGCTGTTCTCCCCGGTCGTCTCGGGCAAACCCACGTCCATGTTCCCCTCGGCGGACTTCGCCTGGTTCCCGCTGGAGAACCCCGGACTCGTCTCCATCCCGCTGGGCTTCCTGCTCGGCTGGGCCGGCTCCCTGCTGTCGAAGGACAAGCCGGACCCGGGCAAGTACGCGGAGCTGGAGGTCAAGTCCCTCACCGGTATCGGCGCCCACTGAGGACGAAACCGCCACACCCCCGTGCGCGGCCCCCGCGCGCTGCCGTGTCGTAGGCTCCTACGACACGGCAGCGCACCACCTCGTGGCAAACGGCCCCTGCCGTTGTCGGAGGCGTCGCGTAGGCTCGCCCCACATACGCGTCATCACGCGCCGGACCAGTGCCGGTACGACGTCCGGACACGGGGGAGGGGGCCCGCAGTGCTCATCGACACCTACGGCCGAGCGGCCACCGACCTGCGGGTCTCGCTCACCGACCGCTGCAATCTCCGCTGCACGTACTGCATGCCAGAAGAGGGCCTCCAGTGGCTCTCGAAGTCCAGCCTGCTGACGGACGACGAGATCGTGCGCCTCGTCCATGTCGCGGTGACCATGCTCGGGATCACCGAGATCCGCTTCACCGGCGGCGAGCCGCTGCTGCGCCCGGGCCTCATCGGCATAGTGGAGCGCTGCGCCGCGCTGCGGCCCCGCCCCAGGCTGTCGCTCACCACCAACGGCATCGGCTTGCGGCGCACCGCGCAGGCCCTGAGGTCCGCGGGGCTGGACCGGGTCAACGTCTCCCTGGACACACTGCGCCCCGACGTCTTCACGGCGCTCACCCGGCGCGACCGCCACCAGGACGTGATCGAGGGCCTGCGGGCCGCCCGCGACGCGGGACTCACCCCCGTCAAGGTCAACACGGTGCTGATGCCGGGACTCAACGAGGACGAGGCCCCCGAGCTGCTGGCCTGGGCCGTGGCGCACGCCTACGAACTGCGCTTCATCGAGCAGATGCCGCTGGACGCCCAGCACGGCTGGAAGCGCGACGGGATGATCACCGCGGACGGCATCCTGGAGTCGCTGCGCACCCGCTTCGACCTCGCGCCCGAGGGCGGCCAGGCCCGTGGCTCCGCGCCCGCGGAGCGCTGGCTGGTGGACGGCGGCCCGCACACGGTCGGCGTTATCGCATCCGTCACCCGCCCCTTCTGCAGCGCCTGCGACCGCACCCGCCTCACCGCCGACGGACAGGTCCGCACCTGTCTGTTCGCACGCGAGGAGACCGACCTGCGCGGCGCGCTGCGCTCCGGCGCACCGGACGCGGAGATCGCGCGGATCTGGAAGGCCGCGATGTGGGGCAAGAAGGCGGGTTCGGGGCTGGACGACCCGGAGTTCCTCCAGCCCCAGCGCCCGATGTCAGCCATCGGCGGCTGAACCGCGCCCCTCTCCGGGCCGCGGGCTCTCCCAGTCGCCGAGCGTCACCACGTCCTTGAGGAAGCCGCGGACCCCGAGGAACGCGGACAGATGCTCGCGGTGCTCCTCGCAGGCCAGCCACGTCTTGCGGCGCTCGGGCGGATGGAGCTTGGGGTTGTTCCAGGCCAGCACCCACACGGCGGCGGCTCGGCAGCCCTTCGCGGAGCAGACGGGGGTCTCGGCGCTCACCGGGTCGGTAGTCACCGGATCATTGTCCACAACGCCACGACGCCGAGCAGCCACGGGGGGAGCTGCCCGGCGTCGGTCCGTCGCTCCGACGGGGGATGCGGAGCGCACAGGCAGTATGTCACGCGGAACGGCCCGCGGTGCACCGGAACTTCATGATTGATCTGAGCTTTTCCCGGGCCCCTCGGCGCGCGTGCCGACTGCCGCGCCGCTCACCCGCGGCGGTACTCCGGCTCCGGTGCGGCCTTCGCCCGGCGGTCCGCATCGCCCTCGGCGGGCGATCGCACCGGGTGTCCGGGGTACGGCGCCGCACCCCGGGCACCCGGCGCGGCCCTCCCCGCTTCCTCCGCCGCAGCTTCCTCTGTTGCGGCTTTCTCCGCCGCAGAATTCTCCGCCTCATCCGCCGGCGCCCGCCGCGGTTCGGGCGAGCCGCTCTCGAGCACCGGCCGGGTGGACGCCGGCACGAACGTGGCAAGGGGCTTCGGGGCGCTCTCCCGGCCCGCGTTGGCGATCACCACGGCGATATAGGGCAGGGCGGCCCCCAGGACGAGCGCCACGATCGCCACATGGCGTTCGACGTTCCACAGGACCGCGGCCAGGATCACCGCGAGGGTGCGGACCGACATGGAGATCACGTACCGGCGCTGGCGGCCGCGCACATCGTCGGCCAGCCCCTGCCGGGCACCGGTGATCCGGAAGACCTCGGTCTCCTTGTTGTCGCGCATGTCGATCCGCCGCTCAGCCGGCGCGCCGGCCCTCCCCGGCGCGCACCTTCCTCCACGGTACGCCGCGGATCCGCCGGGTTCGAGGCCGGGATCCCGTGTCCGGCCCGCGACGGCATCCGGCACGCCGCCCACCCGCGGCCCGACATGCGCCGGGTGGCGGATGCGTCGAAACTGTCCGTAACTGCTCACGTCGATCCGAAAGCGGGAGGCAGCCATGGGCTGGTTGTGGGCGATCATCGTCGGATTCGTGCTGGGGTTGATCGCCAAGGCGATCCTGCCGGGAAAGCAGCACAGTCCGCTCTGGCTCATCACGGTCTTCGGCATCATCGGCGGCATCATCGGAAACGCCCTCGCGGGAGCCTTCGGGATCGCGGCGACGCCCGGAATCGACTGGGGCCGCCATATTCTGCAGATCATCGCCGCCCTGGTCGTCGTCGGCGTCGGCGACATGCTGTACATCGCCGTCCGGGGCAGGAAGAAAGTGGCCTGACGGACACGCCGTGCGCGCCGCGCCCCCCGTGGTGAGCGACCGAGAAGCGGCGGCCGGGCCGGACGCGCTCCCGCCCGGCCGCCGCGCCGTGTGGCGCCGCCGGCCCCCGGGCGGGCCTCAGCCGCCCGAGACCTCGATCGCGGCCAGGTTCCTCTTGCCGCGGCGCAGCACCAGCCAGCGCCCGTGCAGCAGTTCGCCCGCTGCCGGGACCGCGTCCTCGGCGGCCACCTTCACATTGTTCACATAGGCGCCGCCCTCCTTGATGGTGCGGCGGGCGGCCGACTTGCTCGCCGCCAGCCCCACCTCCGCGAAGAGGTCCGCCACCGCCACCGGCTCCGCCACCCGCGCGTGCGGCAGCTCGGAGAGTGCCGCCGCGAGGGTCGCCTCGTCCAGCTCCCCCAGGTCACCCTGGCCGAACAGCGCCTTCGACGCGGCGATGACGGCGGCGCACTGCGCGGCGCCGTGCACCAGCGTCGTCAGCTCCTCGGCCAGCGCCCGCTGGGCTGCGCGGGCCTGCGGCCGCTCCTCGGTGAGCCGCTCCAGCTCCGCCAGCTCCGCACGGCTGCGGAAGCTGAGGATCCGCATGTAGCGGGAGACATCGCGGTCGTCCACGTTCAGCCAGAACTGGTAGAACGCGTAAGGCGTCGTCATCTCCGGGTCCAGCCAGACCGCGCCGCCCTCGGTCTTGCCGAACTTGCTGCCGTCCGCCTTGGTCATCAGCGGCGTGGCGAGCGCGTGCACATGCGCGTGCGGCTCCAGGCGGTGGATCAGGTCCAGCCCGGCGGTCAGATTGCCCCACTGGTCGCTGCCGCCCTGCTGCAGGGTGCAGCCGTGGCGCCGGTACAGCTCCAGGAAGTCCATGCCCTGCAGCAGCTGGTAGCTGAACTCCGTGTAGCTGATGCCCTGGTCGGACTCGAGGCGGCGGGCGACCGAGTCCTTCGTCAGCATCTTGTTGACGCGGAAGTGCTTGCCGACGTCCCGGAGGAACTCGATGGCGGACATGCCCGCCGTCCAGTCCAGGTTGTTGACCATGACCGCGGCGTTGTCGCCCTCGAAGGACAGGAACGGCTCGATCTGGGCGCGGACCCGGTCCACCCAGGCCGCGACGGTCTCCGGGTCGTTCAGGGTGCGCTCGGCCGTCGGCTTGGGGTCGCCGATCTGGCCGGTGGCCCCGCCCACCAGCGCCAGCGGGCGGTGCCCCGCCTGCTGGAGCCGGCGCATGGTGAGCGCCTGCACCAGATGGCCGACGTGCAGGCTGGGCGCGGTCGGGTCGAAACCGCAATAGAACGTGACGGGGCCGTCCGCGAGCGCCTTGCGCAAGGCGTCCTCGTCGGTGGACAGGGCGAACAGCCCGCGCCACTTCAGCTCGTCGACGATGTCCGTCACGGTTCCGGTACTCCTCGAACAGGGGAAAGAAGGCGATGGCCGCCCCGGGGCGGCACCCAGCAGTCTATGGGTTCCGCCCGGAGCCCCGGAGCCCCGGAGCCCCGGAGCCCCGGAGCCCCGGACGCCCCTGCGTGCGGCGTCCGTGCGTGCGGCGTCCGTGCGTGCGGCGTCCGTGCGTGCGGCGTCCGTGCGTGCGGCGTCCCGGCCGGTCTCAGACGCCCCGGCTGACCGAGCTCATATGGAAGTCCGGGATGCGCAGCGCCGGCATGGCCGCCCTGGTGAACCAGTCGCCCCACTCCCTCGGCAGCGTCTTCTCCGTCCGCCCGGCCTCCTGGGCCCGCGCCAGCAGGTCGACGGGCGACTCGTTGAAGCGGAAGTTGTTGACCTCCCCGGTGACCTCGCCGTTCTCCACGAGATAGACGCCGTCCCTGGTCAGCCCGGTCAGCAGCAGTGTGGCCGGGTCGACCTCCCGGATGTACCACAGGCAGGTCAGCAGCAGGCCGCGCCCGGTCGACGCCACCATCTCCTCCAGCGAGCGCCCGGCACCCGCGTCCATGATCAGGTTGTCCGCGGCGGGCGAGACCGGCAGCCCGGTCAGCCCGGCGCTGTGCCGGGTGGTGACGAGCCGCTCCAGCGTGCCGTCGCGCACCCACTCGGTCGCGGGCACCGCCAGCCCGTTGTCGAACACCGAGGCGTCACCGCCGGAGGAGTGCGCCATCACGAACGGCGCGCACTCCAGACCCGGTTCGTCCGGGTCGCTGCGGAGGGTGAGCGGCAGCTCCGACAGCCGCTCCCCGATGCGGGTACCGCCCCCCGGCCTGGAGAAGACCGTGCGGCCCTCGGCCGCGTCCCGGCCGGAGGACGACCACAGCTGGTAGATCAGCAGGTCCGCGACGGCGGTCGGCGGCAGCAGCGTCTCGTACCGGCCCGCCGGCAGGTCGATGCGGCGCCGCGCCCAGCCCAGCCGGGTCGCGAGCTCGTCGTCCAGGGCCGCCGGGTCGACGTCCTTGAAGTCCCGGGTCGCGCGCCCCGTCCAGGCCGAACGGCTGCGGTCCGGTGACTTCGCGTTGAGCTCCAGCGTCCCGTTGGGCTGGTCGTGGCGCAGCCGCACCCCGGTGGACGTGCCGAGGTAGCTGGAGGTCAGCTCGTGGTGGGCGAAGCCGTACAGCTCACGGCCGCCGGAGCGGGCCCGGGCGAAGGACTCGCCCAGCGCGGGCGCGAAGTCGGCGAACACGGCCGAGGAGGTCTCCGCCGGGGCGTCGGTGAAGTCACCGGCCACCGGCACGCCGCTCACCAGCGGCTGCGCGTCCTCGGCGGGACCGGCGGCCCGTGCGGCGGCCTCGGCCGCCCGCACCAGCGGCTCCAGGTCCGCGGCCGTCACCGCCGACCGGGACACCACACCGGTGGCGGCGCCCCGCGTCCCGTCCACGGTCGCGATCACGGTGAGGGTGCGGCCCCGGGTGACGCCGTTCGTGGTGAGGGTGTTCCCGGCCCAGCGGAGATTGGCCGAGGAGTGCTCGTCGGCGATGACGACACAGCCGTCCGCTGCGGACAGTTCGAGTGCACGCTCGACGATCTCGTGCGGCTTGCTGACGGGGCTCATCGGCCGGCCTCCTGGGTGGTGTTCAAGATGGTGACGCCGCGGAACAGCGCGGACGGGCAGCCGTGCGAGACGGCCGCGACCTGGCCCGGCTGGGCCTTGCCGCAGTTGAACGCGCCTCCCAGGACATACGTCTGCGGGCCCCCTACCTTCTCCAGCGACCCCCAGAAATCGGTCGTCGTCGCCTGGTAGGCGACATCGCGCAGCTGCCCGGCCAGCCGGCCGTTCTCGATGCGGTAGAAGCGCTGGCCGGTGAACTGGAAGTTGTACCGCTGCATGTCGATCGACCAGGACCGGTCCCCGACGACGTAGACGCCCCGCTCCACCCCGCCGATCAGGTCCTCCGTCGACAACCCGCCCGGTTCCGGCCGGAGCGACACGTTCGCCATCCGCTGCACCGGGACGTGCGACGGCGAGTCGGCGAAGGCGCAGCCGTTGGAGCGGCCGAGGCCCGTCAGCCGCGCGATCCGCCGGTCGAGCTGGTAGCCGACCAGCGTGCCGTCGCGCACCAGGTCCCAGCTCTGCGCCTGCACGCCCTCGTCGTCGTACCCGACCGTCGCCAGCCCGTGCTCCGCGGTCCGGTCCCCGGTCACGTTCAGCACCGCCGAGCCGTAGCGCAGCTTCCCGAGCTGGTCGAAGGTGGCGAAGGAGGTGCCCGCGTACGCCGCCTCGTAGCCCAGCGCCCGGTCCAGCTCGGTGGCGTGCCCGATCGACTCATGGATCGTCAGCCACAGGTTCGACGGGTCCACGACCAGGTCGTACGTCCCCGCCTCGACACTCGGCGCGCGCATCTTGGCGGCCAGCAGCTCCGGGATCTCCTCCAGCTCCGCGTCCCAGTTCCAGCCGGTGCCGGTCAGGTACTCCCAGCCGCGGCCCACCGGCGGCGCGATGGTGCGCATGGAGTCGAACTCGCCGGTCGTCTGGTCCACCGCGACCGCCGTGAGCTGCGGATGCAGCCGCACCCGCTGCTGAGTGGTGGCCGTGCCCGCGGTGTCGGCGTAGAACTTGTTCTCGTGCACGGTCAGCAGCGAGGCGTCCACGTGGGCCACGCCGTCCGCCCGCAGCAGCCGCGCGCTCCAGTCCGCGAGCAGCGCGGACTTCTCTCCGTCCGGGACGTCGAACGGGTCGGTCTCGTACGAGGAGACCCAGGTGCGGTCCGCGTGCACCGGCTCGTCGGCCAGCTCGACCCTCTCGTCCGAGCCGGCCGCCGCGATCACCTTCGCCGACAGCCTGGCCATCGCCACGGCCTGCCCCGCCACCCTGGCGGCGCCGTCCGGCGTCAGATCGACACCGGACGCGAACCCCCAGGCCCCGCCGTGCACCACCCGCACCGCGTACCCCAGATCGGTGGTGTCGGACGAGCCGGCCGGCTTCGCGTCCCGCAACCGCCACGAGCCGCTGCGCACCCGCTCCAGCCGGAAGTCGGCGTGCTGGGCGCCGAGGGAACGCGCCCGCGCCAGCGCGGCGTCGGCGAGCGCCCGCAGCGGCAGCGCCAGGAATGACTGATCGATCTCATGGGGCACGACCGGGGTCCCTTCGGGAAGCTCAGCGGCGATGGGCTGTCACTGTCAGCGGAAGTGAATCACGGACCCGGGGACCTGATCGCCGGAAAATCCGCGAGCGGCAGCACGAAACGGGCGGGCACGGAACCAACTTCCGTGCCCGCCCGCGCGATCGATCGGCTCGGCGTCTGCCCAGCCGGCTCAGCGGGCCGGGTAGGCGCCCGCCGTGTGTGCGGTGAACGCCGTCCATGCCGTCGGCGTGACGACGAGGGGGCGGATGCGCGTGTCCTTGGAGTCGCGGATGTGGACTGCCTGGGGACGCACGGCGACCTCGACGCAGTTGCCGCCGCCACTGCCGCTGTAGCTGCTCTTGAACCAGGCCAGTTCGGTGCTCATAGCGCTCCTTGCATCTTCCTCAGCAGGTCCACAGTGGCCATGTGACTCAGGGCCTGTGACCGCATCTTTCCATAGCGCTGGAGCATGGAACTCACCAGTTTCGGCTCGGCCAGCAGGGTGCTGCTGTCGTGTCCCTCGACATAGCCGACCCATTGATGGTTGTCGCGTTCAGCGAGGTACATCTGGCCATCGACACCAGAGTGATCCTCCTGGCGGAGGGGCATCACGAGGATCTCGACGTTCCGCCGGCTTCCCTGTTCCAGGAGGTTGCAGATGACCTCCCGTGTCACTTGCCCACCCCCGAGACGCCGTTCGAGAACGGCCTGTTCGATGAGAAATGAGAACGCCGTGTTCGGGCGCTCGTCCAAGAGCCGCTGCCGTTCTTGCCGAGCAGCCACTTGCCGTTCGAACTGCTGCTCAGACAGTGGAGGAATCTGACGGTCGAAGATCGCCCGGATGTACCCCTCGGGCTGCAGCAACCCCGGTACCGCCCGGCACTCGTACGCGTACAGGGAGATCGCCTCCTCCTCGACCCCCGCCCACTGCCGGAACCACGATGCCAGCCCCGCCCTCCGCGTCAGGCTCTTCGCCGCCGCGGTGAGGACCTTGAGCGCGACCGGTCCCAGTACCTCCTCCGCCCGTGCGGGCAGGTCCGCCGGGGGGAACCGCTTGCCCTGCTCGATCTTGGCGACATACGCGGCTGAGTACCGCACCCGTCGCGCGAACTCCTCCTGTGTCAGGCCGGACTCCTCCCGCAGTGCCTTCAGGACGACACCGAAGGTCCTCAGGCTGTCGGAGAGCTCCGCCTCACCGCCGTTCGCACCGCCGCCGCCTCCGCCGTGGTCTGTCCTCATCGCCGCCGCGCCTCCCGTGCCCATGCTTTCGCGCCCCGCCCGACCCCGCCCAACCCGTCCAGGGTCACGCACGGTGACCCGCCCGGTCCAGAGTGTGCACTGGTACAGCGACACGTGTATGGGTGTCGTACCTGTTGGGGCGGGTGGCGGGCCGGGAACGCTGGGCGCATGCCAGCGTCACCCGCCCAAGAGGCCGTTACCGTAAGTGTGTTCGTGCAGCGCTTCTCCGCCACGCGCCGTGGGGCCCGTCTCGCCCGCCGGCTCGCCACGCACCACCTGGACCTGTGGCACCTGCCGTACGGCGGTACCGCGTCCGACACCGTCGCCCTCGTCGTCGCCGAACTCGCGGCCAACGCGGCCCTGCACGGCCGCGTCCCCGGGCGCGACTTCGAACTGCGGCTCGGCTTCGACCGCTCGGCCGGCGTCGTCCGCGTCGAGGTGTCCGACACCCACCCCGGGCGGCCCGGGCTCTGCGGGACGGCGGCTCCGGGACCCGCGGATGCGGAAGGCGGCCGGGGACTGCTCGTGGTCGCGGCCGTCGCCGCGCGCTGGGGCGTCGACGACCGGCTGGGGCCGGGCAAGACGGTGTGGGCGGAGTGCGCGGTCCCCGTCCCGGGTGATCCGCGTCAGGCATGCCCGGTCCGGGCCTAGTCGAAGATCGTCTTCCGCTGCCCCGCGGGGCGCCGGTCGCACGGACACCGGAGAACCAGGGCGACTGTAGGGACCCGACAGTGCAGCCGCGACGCCACTGTCAGGGGTCGATCCCTCGGTACGGGGGCCCGTACCGATAGGTTCTCGCAGTATCAGACCGCTATCGAAAGGGTGATCCGTTGAGCCGCTCGGTTCTCGTCACCGGAGGAAACCGGGGCATCGGCCTCGCCATCGCCCGCGCTTTCGCCGAGGCCGGAGACAAGGTCGCGATCACGTACCGTTCCGGTGAGCCGCCGGCGGAGCTCGCCGAGCGGGGCTTCCTGCCCGTCCGCTGCGACATCACCGACGCCGAACAGGTGGAGCAGGCCTACAAGGAGATCGAGGAGAAGCACGGTCCCGTGGAGGTGCTCGTCGCGAACGCCGGCGTCACCCGGGACCAGCTGCTGATGCGGATGTCCGAGGAGGACTTCGTCTCCGTCCTCGACACCAACCTCACCGGCGCGTTCCGTGTCGTGAAGCGCGCCAACCGCGGCATGCTGCGGGCCAAGAAGGGCCGCGTCGTCCTGATCTCCTCCGTGGTCGGGCTGCTCGGCTCGGCCGGCCAGGCCAACTACGCCGCCTCCAAGGCCGGACTGGTGGGCTTCGCCCGGTCCCTCGCCCGGGAGCTCGGCTCGCGGAACATCACCTTCAACGTCGTCGCGCCCGGCTTCGTCGACACCGACATGACCAAGGTGCTCAGCGACGAGCAGCGTGCGGGCATCGTCTCGCAGGTCCCGCTCGGCCGTTACGCGCAGCCGGAGGAGATCGCCGCCGCCGTGCGGTTCCTCGCCTCCGACGACGCCTCGTACATCACTGGAGCCGTCATCCCGGTTGACGGCGGATTGGGCATGGGTCACTGATCACATGAGTGGAATCCTCGCCGGCAAGCGCATCCTCATCACCGGTGTGCTGATGGAGTCCTCCATCGCCTTCCACGCCGCGAAGCTGGCCCAGGAGCAGGGTGCGGAGATCATCCTGACCGCGTTCCCCCGGCCCACGCTGACCGAGCGTATCGCCAGGAAGCTTCCCGAGCCGACCAAGGTCGTCGAGCTCGACGTCACCGACGACGAGCACCTGGGGCGGCTGGAGGAGATCGTCAGGGCAGAGCTCGGCGGGCTGGACGGCGTCGTCCACTCCATCGGCTTCGCCCCGCAGGACGCCCTCGGCGGCAACTTCCTGAACACGCCGTTCGAGTCCGTCTCGACCGCGATGCACGTCTCGGCGTTCTCGCTGAAGTCGCTCACCATGGCCTGCCTGCCGCTGTTCCCGCACGAGGGCGGCTCGGTGGTCGGTCTGACCTTCGACGCCCAGTTCGCCTGGCCGCAGTACGACTGGATGGGCCCCGCCAAGGCGGCGCTGGAGGCCACCAGCCGCTACATGGCGCGCGACCTCGGCAAGCAGAACATCCGCTGCAACCTGGTCTCCGCAGGACCGATCGGCTCCATGGCCGCCAAGTCCATCCCGGGCTTCACCGAACTGGCCGACGTCTGGAACCACCGCTCCCCGCTGGAGTGGGACATGGCCGACCCGGAGCCGGCCGGCCGCGGCATCGTCGCGCTGCTGTCCGACTGGTTCCCGAAGACCACGGGCGAGATCATCCATGTCGACGGTGGCGTGCACATGATGGGCGCATAACGCAGCGTCATCCCGGACGGCCGTCACCCGGCCGCTTTCGACGCCCCGGTCACCCGCTGTGTGCGGGCGGCCGGGGCGTCGCCCGTTCGGGCCAACACAGCGGGCGGGCCGGCACCCGGCCGGGTGACCCTGGAGAGGCGATCCCTCCCTTGTGGTGCAGCAGCGGCGCATGCCGCAGTACGGCCGAGGAGGTCCTGGTTGTGCGCATGCCGTGGCGATCCGCGACCGTGCTCGGGGTGCCCGGGGCGCTCCTGGCGCTCGGGACGCTGGTGTGGCCCGCCGCGCCCACGGCGGCGGTCTCCGAGCCGTACAGGCCCGAGCCCCGGCCCTTCGGGGCGGCCTGCAGCGTCTACGTCGAGGGCTCCAGGGCCACGGCCCACTGCCACAACCCGTATCTGGACACCGACCGGGTGCAGCTCCACGTCGAGTGCGCACGCTGGTGGGACGTGGACGCGGACAGCGCCCCCGTCAACATCGGCCCGACCGGCCGCGCCACGCTCACCGAGCGCTGCTGGAAGGAGATCGGCAGCGTGTGGGTGAGCCATCTGCGGCGCTGACGCCTCCGCCCGGCCCCGCGGGACGAGTGACCCCTCCGCTGGGCCTGCGCCGTGGCACGTGCGCCCGGCTCCGCGGGGGGCGTCGGCCCCGCCGCCGGAGGCGCGTCCCGCTTCCGACCGCCGCGGGGACGTGCTGCTGCGGCGGCCCGCCGCGGAAGGCGCGGGAACGGACCGTCGCTGTTTCCGGCGCTCTCCCCGGTTCCGTTGCTTCCCGGCTTCCCGCTCTGTGCCCGGCTTCCGCGGCATCCCGGCTTTCCCGCATCCACGCCGCGGCCCGGCTGCTGCGGGCCCGTACCGACCCCGGCCCGGCGGCCGGGGGCCTGCCCCTCGCGCCGGCAGCCGGGCGCGGGCCGCGGGCCGCGGGCCGCGGGCCGCGGGCGGCGGGGCCGCGGGCGGCGGGACCGCGGTACGGCGGGGGCGCCCTCGCGGGCCGGGACCGCGCGACGCGCGGCGAGGCCGGGATGCGACACTGACCCCATGCCTGTGCTCGACCCGAACCCCCCGAACGGCCAGAAGAAGCTCCTGCTCGTCTTCGGCGCGATGATCGGCATCACGGTGGTCATCGGAATCATCGCCTCGATCGCCTCCCCCTGACCGCCAGGGCGGACCCGCCGCCACCCGTCCCCTACCGGCCCCGGGGACCCCTAGGGGGTGGGCGTCAGGGGGAAGTGGGTGGCTCACCGGATGCCCGGCCGCATCCGTGATCCGTACGTTGGAAGCAGCTCAACGGGAGCCCAGCTTCGGACCTCACGGAGGCGGCCATGTCGGCCCGTACACACCCCCGGCACCACGTTTCGGACGCCGTCGGCTGCGACGTCGCCGGGGCGAGGAGCGGCAGTGGCGGACCGAGGGCGGCGGCTGCCGTTGCGCACGGCTCCGCTGCCGTTGCGCACGGCGCCGCCACCGCACCGAGGGCCGTCGCCGCCGTGCCGCGGGGTGCCGCACGTCCCCCGCGGGGCGCGGCCGCCGGGCTGAGGGCGGGCGGCCTCGGACTGCGGTGGTGGGGCCTGGTCCCGCCGGTGATCGGCTTCTCCGCACTGTTCCTGCTCATGACCGGGGCGGGGCAGGCGCAGGCGACCGCTCTCCCTTCACCACTGGTCTTCCTCGGCTGGATCCAGCTGGCCCTGAGCGCTTTCTGAACCGTTCGCGGCACCCGCCCCGCCGGGCCGCGGCGGTCCGCTCCGCCTCCCGCCGTCACCCCTCAACACCCTGCGCCCGCTGGCTGATTTCATGCGAAGCTGGGGAACATGAGCGCCGATACACCGCGAAGGATCGCCCTACTCCGCCATGCGAAGGCCGACTGGCCTCAGGTGCCCGACCACGAGCGGCCGCTCGCCGACCGGGGCCGCATGGACGCCCCCGCCGCCGGCCGCAAGCTCGCCGACACCGGCATCCCCTTCGACCTCGCCCTGTGCTCGACCGCCACGAGGACCCGCGAGACCTGGAAGCTCGCGGTCCAGGAGCTGCCGGAGCGGCCCAGGACCGTGTATGAGGAGCGGCTCTACGAGGCCTCCCTCGGAGACCTTCTCGCGCTGCTCAACGAGACCCCGGACGAGGTCGGCGATCTGCTGATCATCGGTCACAACCCCGGGATGCACGCCCTCGCCGACGCCCTGGCGGGCAGGGCGGAGGGCGACACCCTGCGGCGGATGAGTGGCGGCGGCTTCCCGACCGCGGCGTTCGCCGTGGTCGGCTTCTCCGGTTCGTGGAAGTCCGTCGAGCACGGCGTGGGCACGCTCCTGGACTACTGGGCCCCGCACGACTGAGCGGCGTCCGCTGCCGGGAGGCGGCCCGGTGCCCCGGGTGTGCGACGGGCCGCCTCCCCGAACCGGGTAGCCCGGCCCGCCGGACCCGCGCCGGCAGCACGCCCCCGCGGCAGCCGCCGCCCGCCGGATCAGCCCTCGTGGGCGTCCGCGGTCTCGACCTCTTCGCGGGTGATCCCGAGCAGATACAGCACCGCGTCCAGGAAGGGCACGTTGACGGCGGTGTCGGCGGCCTTGCGCACCACGGGCTTGGCGTTGAAGGCCACGCCCAGCCCGGCCGCGTTCAGCATGTCCAGGTCGTTGGCGCCGTCGCCGATCGCCACGGTCTGTGCGAGCGGCACCCCGGCCTCCGCCGCGAAACGCCGCAGCAGCCGGGCCTTCCCCGCCCGGTCCACGATCTCCCCGGTGACGCGGCCGGTGAGCCTGCCGTCCACGATCTCCAGGGTGTTGGCCGAGGCGAAGTCCAGCCCCAGACGCTCCTTCAGGTCGTCGGTGACCTGGGTGAACCCGCCCGACACCACGCCGACCTGGAAGCCCAGGCGCTTCAGCGTACGGATCAGGGTGCGGGCGCCGGGGGTGAGCCGCACCTCCGTGCGCACCTTGTCCACCACCGACGCGTCCAGGCCCGCCAGCAGCGCGACCCGCGCGTGCAGCGACTGCTCGAAGTCGAGTTCCCCCCGCATCGCGGCGGCCGTGACCTCGGCGACCTCGGCCTCACAGCCCGCGTGAGCGGCGAACAGCTCGATGACCTCATCGGTGATCAGTGTGGAGTCGACGTCCATCACCACCAGGCGCTGCGCCCGGCGGTGCAGTCCGGCCGAGACGACCGCGACATCCACCCCGATCTCCGCCGCCTCGGTCGCCAGCGCGGTCCGCAGCGGCTCGGTCTCGCAGCCCGACACCGCGAACTCCACGGCGGTCACCGGGTACTTGGCGAGCCGGTGGATACGGTCGATGTTGCCGCCCGTGCCGGTGATCCTGGCGGCTATGGCGGCCGTGCACTCCGCGGTCAGCGGATGTCCGAGCACGGTCACATGCGAGCGGCCACTGCCCCGGGGCCGGTTGTCGCCGAGACCCGAGATGATCTCGGCCTGCAGCTTCAGCGCCTCGGCCCAGCCGTGGACGGTGGCCCGCAGCTCGCCCTCGGTGCCGGCGGGCGGCTCGGTGACGAGGGCGCACAGGGTGATGCGCCCCCGTGTGACGACCTGCTCGATGTCGACCACGTCGACGGAGAAGGCGGCGAGGGTGTCGAAGAGCCCGGCGGTGATGCCGGGACGGTCCTTCCCGAAGATCTTCACCAGCAGGGTGGGGACCTCGGACGTCTGCGGGGGCTGCGATGCGCTCATGGTACTGCCCACGGTATCGGGCACTCCGTGCCATCCGCCGCCCCGTCCCGCGTACCGGACAGCCGGCGGCCCTCCCGGGCGAGGCGATGTGCGAGCGCTCCTCGGCCGCCTGGCGCCTCACGGTGCGGCGGCCCTCCCGGGCGAGGTGATGTGCGGGTCGCGCAGAGGTGGAGCCGGGGCGCTGCCGAGAGGCCGGCCGCTGCCGTGGGGCGCGGCCGGGGAAGGGGCGGATCCGTCCTTTCGAATGCCGGGCGCGGCAAGACCCCGGGACCCTGAGCGGCGCGGACCCGGCGTTCGTGCCAGGGCCTGTGCCAGGGCCTGAGCCGGCGCGGGTGCCGGTGCAGGTGACGGGTGCCCGTGCTGGTGCTGGTGCAGGTGCAGGAGCGGGAGCGGGCAGGTGTCGCCGGGCCCGCCGGGCCCGGCTTTCCGATACGCGACCGTCCCTGGAATAGTTCCCCACGACGTTCGCCATCCCCGGATGCCCGTCGACGGGGGCAGCTCGGGGACGACTAGGTGGGGCAGGGAGTGCCGGAACTCGTACTGGAACTGAACGGAAGGACCTGGACCCTCGATCCGTCCAGGTCGTACACCGTGGGGCGGGATCCCCGGGGTGACGTGGTGATCGACGACGCCCGGGTGTCGTGGCGGCACGCCACGATCAGCTGGAGCGGCCGTAGTTGGGTCCTGGAGGACCACGGCAGCACCAATGGCACGTATGTGCAGGGCAGGCGGGTCCACCTGCTGGAGCTCGGCCCCGGCTCCGCGGTGCACCTCGGCAACGCCGCTGACGGTCCGCGGCTGAGCCTGTCCGGCGCCGAGGCCGGCGCGTACAGCGCACCGGAAGCCGTTCCCCAGCAGGCCGGCACCGCCCCGCAGGGGCAGCCCGGCCCCGACCAGCAGGGCCGGGCCCGGCGGCAGGAGGCCCAGGAGCAGTGGCAGCAGCCCGTCGCCCGGGTGCCGCACCAGCAGGGGCCGCGGGACCGGCAGGCCCCGGAGACACCCGACGGTCCCGCGGGGGCCCCGCAGCCGCCGGGCGACCGCAGTCCCACCGCGTTCCACCGGCTGTCCCTGGGCCGGGTGGTGCGCATCGGCCGTGCACTGGAGAACGACCTGGTGGTGTCCGACCTCCAGGTCTCCCGCCACCACGCCGAGTTCCACGCGGCGCCCGACGGCCGTTTCGAGATCCGCGACCTCGGCTCGCACAACGGCACCTACGTCAACGGCCAGCCGCTCGCCAAGTCGGGCACCGCGCTCATCGGCCCGAACGACACCGTAGGCGTCGGCCACTCCACGTTCCGCCTCGTCGGCGACCGTCTGGAGGAGTTCGTCGACACCGGCGAGGTGACCTTCTCCGCCCGTCATCTCACGGTCACGGTCGACGGCGGCAAGGAGATCCTCCGGGACGTCTCCTTCGGCGTCCCGGAGAAGTCGCTCATCGCGGTCATCGGCCCCTCCGGGTCCGGGAAGTCGACCCTGCTCAAGGCCCTCACCGGCTACCGCCCCGCCGACCGGGGCGATGTGCTCTACGACAACCGGAACCTGTACAAGCAGTTCGCCGAGCTGCGCCAGCGCATCGGCCTGGTCCCGCAGGACGACATCCTGCACAAGGAGCTGACCGTCAGGAAGGCGCTCACCTACGCGGCCAAGCTGCGCTTCCCGGCGGACACCACGGCGGCCGAGCGCGAGGCCCGCGTCGACGAGGTGCTGCGCGAGCTGAAGCTCGACCTCCACAAGGGCAAGAAGGTCACCTCCCTCTCCGGGGGCCAGCGCAAGCGCGTCTCCGTCGCCCTGGAACTGCTGACCAAGCCGTCGCTGATCTTCCTGGACGAGCCCACCTCCGGTCTCGACCCGGGCATGGACCGCGACGTCATGCAGTTGCTGCGCGGCCTCGCCGACGACGGCCGCACGGTCCTCGTGGTCACGCACTCGGTGGCCGAGCTCGCACTGTGCGACAAGCTGCTGGTGATGGCGCCCGGCGGCTCGGTGGCGTACTTCGGGCCGCCGGAGGAGGCGCTGAACTTCTTCGGCTACGAGACCTGGGCCGATGTGTTCTCCGCCTTCGAGAACTACCGCGACTACGACTGGGCGGGCCGCTGGAAGGGCTCGCAGCACTTCCAGGTGTACGCCGCCGACATCGACGCCGTCGCCGCGCAGTCGGCGCACCTGCCGCCGCCCCAGGCCGTCCGGCCGCCGAAGCCCCAGGGGTGGTTCTCCCAGCTCGGCACCCTGATGCGGCGCTATGTCTCGGTGATCTCCGCCGACCGGGGCTTCCTCGCGCTGACGGTGCTCGTGCCCTCGGTTATCGGCGCGGTGAGCCTGCTCATCGATCTGGACAAGGGCCTGCTGCCCAATGGCGTCAACCCGCAGAACGGCAGGATCGTCCCGAACGGCACGGCCACCACGGTGCTGCTGATCCTGGCGGCCGGCGCCTGCTTCTCCGGTGCCGCCAACTCGGTACGCGAGCTGATCAAGGAGCGGGTGATCTACGAGCGGGAGCGGGCGACCGGCCTGTCGCGCTCCGCCTATCTGATGTCCAAGGTGATCGTCCTCGGTACGATCGCCGTGCTCCAGGGCGCCCTGGTCGGCGCCATCGGATTCGCGGCCCGGGAGATCCCCGGGGAGGGGCTGGTCCTCGGCTCTGCCACGCTCCTGGAACTCTCACTGCCGATCATGGCCCTCGGCTTCGCCTCGATGATGTTCGGCCTGGTCATCTCGGCGGCGGTGAAGACGGCCGAGAAGGCCATGCCGCTGCTGGTGATGTTCGCGATCGTCCAGATCGTCTTCACCGGCTGCCTGTTCACCCTCAACGGCACCATCGGCGTCAACGAGTTCTCGTATCTGATGCCGTCCCGCTGGGCGGTCGCCGCTGCCGGCGCCACCCTGGACCTCAACAGGATCAGACCGGACCAGGACGACCCCGGCAGCACCGACCCGCTCTGGGACCACGAGGCCGGCGCCTGGGGCCTGGACATGGCGGCTCTGCTGGCGCTCGGCGCGCTGTGCGGCTTCCTCGTGGCCCGCTTCCTGCGCCGCCATGAGCCGGAGGTCATGCGCGGGTAGCGGGCTCCCGCCGCCCGAAGCGCTCAGGCGGTACCGGCGGCCGCACGGGCCATCGGCGGTGTGTGCGGTACGCGCGGCACCGGCGGCGCGGGCTGTGCCGGTTGTGCCGGCCGACGGCGGCGCGGGCTGTACCGGTTGTACCGGTTGTACCGGTTGTACCGGAGGGCGGCACCCCCAGCGGGTGCCGCCCTCCGGCGTGTCGGCGGCGCGGGTGCGGCCCGCGTCCGTCAGTAGGCGCTGTTGACGTTGTCGATCGAGCCGTAGCGGTCGGCCGCGTAGTTGCAGGCGGCGACGATGTTGGCGACCGGGTCGTACTGGTCCTTGACGGTGCCGGGAACGTGGTAGGCGTCGAAGGTCGGCTTGATGACCTGCAGCAGGCCCTTCGAGGGGACACCGTTGGCGGCGTTGATGTCCCAGTTGTTGATCGCGCGGGGGTTGCCGCTCGACTCGCGCATCACGTTCTTGTAGATGCCGTGGTAGGTGCCCGGGATGTTGTGCTTCTTCATGATGTCCAGGGCCTCGCGGATCCAGCCGTCCAGGTTGTCGGCGTAGACCGGCGTGCGCGCGGCGGTGCGGCTGGCGGCCTGCTCCAGTGCACGCCCCTTGACGGCGGCGGCCTGGGCGGCGGCCTGGGCGGCGGCCGCCTCGGCCTGGGCGGCGGCCTTGACTTGGGCGGTCTTGGCGTTCGCGGCGGCCTGGGCCTTGGCCTGGGCGGCGGCCTTGAGCTGGGCCGCGGCGAAGGGGTTCTGCTCGGCGAGGCTGGTCTGCAGCGCGGTGGCCTGCGCCGTGTCGACGGTCGCGGACAGGGCCGTCCCGGAGGCGGGTGCGGCCTGCGTCCCGGTACCGGCGACTGCGCTGCCCGGGACGAGCGAGAACGCGAGGGCGGAGACGCCTGCGGCGGCGATACCGGCGATCGAGAACTTGTAGGTCTTGGACATACGGCGGAAGCCGGGGGTGCGGGACGCGGACATGCGAGACGTACCTCTTCGAATAGCGGGAGTCGCTTCGGCCGGGGGCGGCACAGCGCCTGCTCGGCGGCGACGGACGCAATTCTTAGCGGCAGCAAAATCTCCTGGCAATGAGGTGACCTACGAAGGCGAGTAGAGGAGCCGGAAGCCCCAAAATCGGACATCCTGCGCACTCGGTACGCCCTGGCCTGCCTACTTGTCCTTTATGTAGCCACTAGCGCGCTTCGTAAGTGATGTGGGTCCTATGTGCGGGGTCACATCCCATCCCTGGCACTCTCACTTTGAGTTGCGTATGCAACGCGCTGGGTGAGCGCCCTCGCCCGGTGGGAGGAGACGGCTGCCCGCTCCGGCGCCCCTGCCGTCCAGGGCCCTGCGACCTAGGGCCGGGGACCGGTTCCGCCCGCCGTCCACAGGCCGATACGCACCGTCACCGACCCCGGTACGGTGATCCCCATGAGCCATCGACCGAGCTCCGGACTGGCCGCCGTGAGCACCGCCCTGCTCGCGATGAGCAGGCACCTCGAGGTCCGCGACGCCCTCAAGACGATCGTCGTGTCGGCCCGGGAGCTGCTCGGCGCGGAGTACGCGGCGCTCGGCGTCCCGGACGACCACGGTGGCTTCGCCCAGTTCGTCGTCGACGGCGTCAGCGAGGAGCAGTGGCGGGCGATCGGACCGCTCCCGCGCCAGCACGGCATCCTCGCCGCGATGCTGGGCGGCGCCGGGGCCGAGCGGCTCGCGGACGTGCGCAAGGACCCCCGTTTCGGGGGCTGGCCCGCGGCCCACCCGGAGATGGCCGACTTCCTGGGCCTGCCCATCAGGGACGGCGATGAGACGATCGGCGCGCTGTACCTCGCCAACAAGCGGTGCCCCAAGCCCGAGGGGGTCTGCGGATTCACCGAGGAGGACGAGGAACTGCTGTCGATCCTCGCGCAGCACGCGGCCATCGCCCTCACCAACGCCCGTCTGTACGAGCGCAGCCGCGAACTCACCATCGTCGAGGAGCGCTCCCGCCTCGCGCACGAACTCCACGACGCCGTCAGCCAGAAGCTGTTCTCCCTCCGGCTGACCGCACAGGCCGCGGCCCGCCTGGTGGACCGCGACCCGCACCGGGCCAAGTGCGAGCTGCAGCAGGTGGCCGCGCTCGCCGCCGAGGCCGCCGACGAACTGCGTGCCGCGGTCGTCGAACTGCGCCCCGCCGCCCTGGACGAGGACGGCCTCGCCGAGACCCTCCGCACCCAGGTCCAGGTCCTCGACCGCGCCCACACCGCGCAGGTGACCTTTGACAGCCACGGGGTCCGCGCCCTGCCGGCCGCCCAGGAGGAGGCCCTGCTCCGGGTCGCCCAGGAGGCCCTGCACAACGCGCTGCGGCACTCGGACGCGCCCCGGGTCGCGGTCAGCCTCGCCCGCCGCGGCCAGGGCGCGGTCCTCAGCGTCACCGACGACGGCAGCGGTTTCGAGCCCGATGCGGTCCGCACGGCCGGACGCCACCTCGGCCTGGTCTCCATGCGCGACCGGGCGAGCGGCGTCGGCGGAAGACTCACGGTGCAATCGGCGCCCGGCAAGGGCACCACGGTCGAGATGGAGGTCCCCGGTGGCTGAGCGGGAGAGCGGAGACGGCGCGGAAGCGGTGCGTCCCGGTGGCGTGGCGCTGCCGGGAGGCGGACGGACGATCCGCGTGCTGCTGGCGGACGACCACCAGGTGGTGCGCAGGGGGCTGCGCACCTTCCTCGAGGTGCAGGACGACATCGAGGTCGTCGGTGAGGCGGGGGACGGTGACGCGGCAGTGGCCCGCGCCGGGGAACTGCTGCCCGACGTGGTGCTGATGGACGTGCGGATGCCCGGCACCGACGGGATCGAGGCGCTGCGCAAGCTGACCGCCCTCGACAGCACCGCGAAGGTGCTGGTCGTCACGAGCTTCACCGAGCGGCGCACGGTCGTCCCCGCGCTGCGCGCCGGCGCCTCGGGCTATCTGTACAAGGACGTCGACCCCGACGCGCTCGCCGCGGCGATCCGCTCCGTGCACGCGGGGCACGTTCTCCTGCAGCCGGAGGTGGCGGGAGCGCTCCTGGCCCAGGACGTGCCGGGCGGCGGGCAGGGGAGGGGCACCTCGCTCACCGAGCGCGAGCGCGAGGTGCTCGGGCTCATCGCCGACGGCCGTTCCAACCGGGAGATCGCCCGGTCCCTGGTCCTGTCGGAGAAGACGGTGAAGACCCATGTGTCGAACATCCTGATGAAGCTCGATCTCGCGGACCGCACCCAGGCGGCGCTCTGGGCCGTCCGGCACGGCCTCGCGGGCTGAGTTCCGGTCTGAATCGGAACGTTTCGGCAGGTCACTCGCCGGCTCGGCTGCCGGTGCGCTCGGAGGGCCTTCCACGGGAAAGCGGACCGGTTCCCTCCGGTGTGAGATTCATACCGTCGTGTGTATATCGCCCACATGGCGTATCCGGACTGTGTCCCGGGCGTTCTCCAGGGCGAGCTGCGGCGGTCCCGCCGCGGTGACGCCTAGGAGGATCCCGAAGTGAACAACCTGAAGAAGGCCCTCGCCGTCTCCATGGTCGCCGGCGGCATCGTCGCCGCGGGCGCCGGTGTCGCGTCCGCCACCAGTGCGCACGCGGACGGCCACGCCACGAACTCCCCGGGCGTCGGCTCCGGCAACCTGATCCAGGCGCCGATCCACGTCCCGGTCAACGCCGTCGGCAACACGGTCGACGTCATCGGCGCCCTCAACCCGGCCTTCGGCAACACGGGCGTCAACGGCTGAGTGAGCCGCCCGGCCCGCTCCGGCGGACCCGCGGCCCCCCGCGGCCTTCCACGTCACCCGGCGGACTCCGGACCGTGCTCGGGGACTACCGGGGTGCCCGGGTCTGCCGGACGGGTCCCCCGGGGTGCCCGGGGCTGCTGTCTCCCGGTCCCCGGGGTGTCCGGTCTCCTTCGCGGTGCCGTCGGGCCCGAGGGGCGGCCGCCGCGGTGGACCCCGGGTGCGCCCCCCCGCGTCCGCCGCACCCGTCAGCGGCCGGCCCGGCGCTCCAGGTCCTCCACATAGGCGTTGTACGCCGCCACCTGCGCGCGCCGCGCCACGCGCTCCACCGGGCGCAGAGCCGCCCCCCTGGCAGCCATCTCCGACGCGCTCATCGCCCCGCCGTGCCCGTTCTCGTACGCCAGCGACAGCAGGAGACCGATCCGCTGGGCCATCTCCAGGACACGTGCCGCTCGGGACGGGTACCCGGGAGCGAGCACGTCACGGGCCGTCCTCGACTCCGCCCGCGCCCGGTACGCGTCCAGCGCCGCCTCGGCCACCGGCCCGGAAGCCGCCACGTCCAGCCGCGACAGCACCTCCGTCGCCTCCCGCAGCCCCTCCGCGAGCTCCCGTTCCGCCTCGCCGAGGGAGGGGACGTCGGCCGGTGGGGCGTCCCGCACCGCCAGGCAGCGCCAGACGACATCGGCGTGCACATCGCCGTCCGGACCCGCCTCGCGCACTTCGGGCACCAGGCCGTACGCCGCCCCGTGGCAGACCACCGCCTCCCGCGCCTCCAGCGCCCGCGCGTTGAACTCCGGCGGCCCGCTCAGCCCCAGCGGATGCCCCGGCGCGGGCAGGGCCACCCGGAAGCCCCGCACCCCGGCTGTGCGCAGCCGCCCCAGCGCCATCGTGAGCCCCACCGGCCCGTTCTCGCCGGGGAGTCCCGTCACACGGTGCACTGCGTCCTCCCCGGCGATCGCGGCCACCGCGTCGTCCGGCGATACCCATCCGGCCGAGAGGGCGTTCCCCCAGGCGGCCAGTCGTCCTGATCGTGGTTCCGAGAGCATGGACCCAGCCTAGGTACCGGACCCGGGGCAGGAGTACAGGGCGGGTGGCGTAGCTTTGTCCGGGGAGCCGCGCCCACAGGCGGGCAGAGCCCGAGACCCGACGACCGAATGGGGAGACAACGCGCTCATGAGCGATGTACTGGAGCTGGTGGACGTATCCGTGGTCCGCGGAGGACGTGCTCTGGTGGACGACGTCTCCTGGTCGGTCAAGGAGGGCGAGCGCTGGGTGATCCTCGGCCCGAACGGCGCCGGCAAGACCACTCTCCTCAACCTCGCCTCCAGCTACCTCTTCCCCACCACCGGCACCGCCACCGTCCTCGGCGACCGGCTCGGCGGCGTCGATGTCTTCGAACTGCGCCCCCGCATCGGCATGGCCGGCATCGCCATGGCCGACAAGCTGCCCAAGCGGCAGACCGTCCTGCAGACCGTCCTCACCGCCGCCTACGGCATGACCGCCACCTGGCACGAGGACTACGAAGCCGTCGACGAGCTGCGCGCCCGCGCCTTCCTCGACCGCCTCGGCATGTCCGACTACCTGGACCGCGCCTTCGGCACCCTCTCCGAGGGCGAACGCAAGCGCACCCTCATCGCTCGCGCGATGATGACCGATCCCGAACTGCTGCTGCTCGACGAGCCCGCCGCCGGCCTCGACCTCGGCGGCCGCGAGGACCTGGTCCGCCGCCTCGGCAGGCTCGCCCGCGATCCGTACGCCCCCTCCATGATCATGGTGACCCACCACGTCGAGGAGATCCCGCCGGGCTTCACCCATGTCCTGATGATCCGTCAGGGAAGGGTGCTCACCGCGGGACCGGTGGAGACCGAACTCACCTCCCGGAACCTCTCCCTCTGCTTCGGGCTCCCGCTCCTCGTCGAGCGCAACGGCAACCGCTGGACCGCCCAGGGCCTGCCGCTCTCCTGACGGAGCGCCGACAGGGCCCAGGACCCCGACAGAGCCCAGGACCCCGACAGAAGCCCTGACAGCGCCCTGTCGGCGACGCGTCCGCCCGCCTACCATGGCCCCGTGGACATCGACGCATGGGTGTGGTGGCTCGTCGCGGCGGTCGGGCTCGGTATCCCCCTCGTGATCACCGCCATGCCGGAACTCGGGATGCTCTCCGTCGGCGCGGTCGCGGGAGCGGTCACCGCCGGCCTCGGCTTCGGCGTGGTGGCGCAGGTGGTGGTGTTCGCCGCGGTCTCGGTCGCGCTCATCGCCGTCGTGCGGCCCATCGCCGCACGCCACGGCAGGCAGCGCCCCCAGGTCGCGAGCGGAGTCGACGCGCTGAGAGGCCGTCAGGCGGTCGTGCTGGAGCGGGTCGACGGAGGCGGCGGCCGGATCAAGCTCGCCGGCGAGGTCTGGTCGGCGAAGGCCCTCGACGCCTCCCGGGTCTACGAGCCGGGAGAGCAGGTGGACGTGGTCGAGATCGACGGTGCGACGGCCGTGGTGATGTGACACCCGGGTGACGTTTCGTCATGATCATGTGACGTAACCTCACCCATGACCGCCAGCGGTCTGGAAAACTCGATCATCAGAGACTCATCCGGCAGCGAAGGGCACGGGAAGCACGATGCCATCGATCATCATCGTTCTGGTCATTCTGGTGGTGCTGGTCTTCATCGCCCTGATCAAGACGATCCAGGTCATCCCGCAGGCCAGTGCCGCCATCGTCGAGCGGTTCGGCCGCTACACGCGCACCCTCAACGCCGGGCTGAACATCGTCGTGCCGTTCATCGACTCGATCCGCAACCGGATCGACCTTCGGGAACAGGTCGTCCCGTTCCCGCCCCAGCCGGTGATCACCCAGGACAACCTCGTCGTCAACATCGATACCGTCATCTACTACCAGGTGACCGACGCCCGCGCGGCGACCTACGAGGTGGCCAGCTACATCCAGGCGATCGAGCAGCTGACCGTCACCACCCTCCGCAACATCATCGGCGGCATGGACCTCGAGCGCACCCTCACCTCCCGCGAGGAGATCAACGCCGCCCTCCGCGGCGTCCTCGACGAGGCCACCGGCAAGTGGGGCATCCGCGTCAACCGCGTGGAACTCAAGGCCATCGAACCCCCGACCTCCATCCAGGACTCGATGGAGAAGCAGATGCGCGCGGACCGCGACAAGCGCGCCGCCATCCTCACCGCCGAGGGCATCCGCCAGTCGCAGATCCTCACCGCCGAGGGCGAGAAGCAGTCCGCCATCCTGCGCGCCGAGGGCGAGGCCAAGGCCGCGGCCCTGCGCGCCGAGGGCGAGGCCCAGGCGATCCGCACGGTCTTCGAGTCCATCCACGCGGGCGACCCGGACCAGAAGCTGCTCTCGTACCAGTACCTCCAGATGCTCCCGAAGATCGCGGAGGGCGACGCCAACAAGCTCTGGATCGTGCCGAGCGAGATCGGCGACGCGCTCAAGGGCCTCTCCGGCGCCATCGGCAGCTTCGGCGGACCCCTGTCCGGCAACGGCGGCGGGAACGGCGCGGCAGGTTCCGGCGGCAGCGGCGTCCCCCGCCAGAACGGCGGCACGGAGCGACGCGAGCAGCCCCCGATCGACTGACCGCCCGGCCGGTCGTGCATGATCGGTGCGGCCCCTCGACCTCGATGGCGGGGAGGCGGCGCACCGAGCATATGAGGAGACGGCCTTGTCCATCTGGGAAGCGGTCGCGATCTTCGTGGCGGGTACGGCGGCGGGCACGATCAACACGATCGTCGGCTCCGGAACCCTCATCACGTTCCCGGTACTGCTGGCCACCGGGCTCCCGCCCGTCACCGCCACCGTCTCCAACGCGCTCGGCCTGATACCGGGATCGATCAGCGGAGCCATCGCCTACCGCGCCGAACTCGCCGGCCAGCGGCGCCGCATCCTCCGTCTGGGCCTCGCCGCCCTGGTCGGCGGTCTCGGCGGCGCGATGCTGCTGACCCTGCTGCCGCCGACGGCCTTCGAGACCATCGTCCCGGTCCTCGTGACACTCGCCCTGGTGCTCGTCGTCCTCCAGCCCCGGATCTCCGCCGCGGTCCAGCGCCGCCGCGAACGCCGCGGAACCGGTGCCCCCCGCTCCGACGGCGGCCCCCTCCTCCTCACCACCCTGCTGGCCGCCAGCGTCTACGGCGGCTACTTCACCGCCGCCCAGGGGATCGTCTACCTCTCCCTGATGGGCATCCTGATCGACGACAGCCTGCAGCGGATCAACGCCGCCAAGAACGTCCTCGCGGCCATCGTCAACTCCGTGGCCGCGCTCTTCTTCCTCTTCGTCGCACACTTCGACTGGACCGCCGTCCTGCTCATCGCGGTCGGTTCCGCCATCGGCGGCCAGATCGGCGCGAGGATCGGCCTTCGGCTCTCGCCCGTGGTACTGCGGACCTTCATCGTGCTCGTGGGCACGGCGGCCGTCGTCCAGCTCGTCCTCCGCTGACGGCACACGGAACCCCGCCCCCGCGAGGGGACGGGCCGCCGTGCCCATCCGCGGTGCACCCGCGGCCTGGTGGCCTCCCAGCCCCTCCCGCCGTCCGCGCCGCTCCGGTGGGCCCGGGGCCGCTCCGGCGGGCCCCTGCTTCGGCCCGGTGTGCTCCCCGCCGGCCCGCTGCCGTCTGCGCGCCGCTCCCGCTGCGCTCAGGCCGCCGGTGCCAGCGGATGCCGCTCCGCCCGGTGCCCGCCGTGCCGCCCGAGCCATTCCGGCAGCGACGACCGCTCACCCGCCCGGAGCGCGAGCAGCATCGCGTCCGCCGGGGTCGGCACGAACGGCTGGTGCAGCAGGGGCATCCCGGCCTGCTCCGGGGTGCGGTCCGCCTTGCGGTGGTTGTCCTCGGCGCAGGACGCCACCGTGTTGAGCCAGTCGTCCGCACCGCCCCGGGACCGCGGCACCACATGGTCCACGGTCGTCGCCCGCCTTCCGCAGTAGGCGCACCGGTGCTGGTCCCGTACCAGCACACCCCGTCTCGACCACGGCGCTTGTCTTCGGAACGGCACCCGTACGTACCGGCAGAGCCTGATCACCCGCGGCACCGGTAGCTCCACCGCGGCCGCGCGCACCCGGAGCGCGGGGTGGGAGTGCTCGACGACGGCCTTGTCCTGCAGTACCAGCACCACCGCGCGGTTGAGCGTCACCGTCGACAGCGGCTCGAAGCTCGCATTGAGTACCAGTGTGTCCCGCATGGTGCCCCACCTCCCGTGTGCCGGCCGGCCCCGTGCCGGACCGGGTGCCTGCCCGGAGCCGGACTCCTCGGACCGGCTCTTCGGGCCCGGACCAACTCTGGCCGGGCACGCCGCCATGGACAACGCAATATCCGCGCACCACGGAAGATGCCCGCTCCCGATCTCTTTGAGACCAGGAGCGGGCGAACTACGGGCGCACGCCGGGGGAGCTAACCGCGGTTCTCGCACTCGCCGATCAGCTGGGCACGGGCCAGCGTGTGGAACCGCAGGTGGAAGCCCACAAGCGCGGGCGACGCGTCCTCACCGGGACCCAGCTTCCCGGAGTCCACCGCGTACACCGTGAACACGTAGCGGTGCGGTCCGTCACCGGGAGGCGGGGCCGCGCCGCCGAAGTCCCTCGTCCCGTAGTCGTTGCGGACATGCACGGCGCCCTCGGGCAGCCCCTCGAGCTTCCCGCTCCCCGCACCCGCCGGCAGCTCGGTCACCGACGCGGGAATGTCGAACAGCACCCAGTGCCAGAATCCGCTGCCCGTCGGGGCGTCGGGGTCGAAGCACGTCACGGCGAAGCTCTTCGTCTCCGCCGGGAAGCCCTCCCACCGCAGCTGCGGGGACGTGTTGCCCGCCGAGTGGAGCTGGGCGTCCCGCAGGACACCGCCGTCCTCGACGTCGGTACTCGTCACGGTGAACGACGGCACCTGCGGATGGAAGTCATGAGGCAGCGGAGCCCTCTTCGCCTCGGACACGTCTGAACCTCCGTACTCGGCAGTCCTGCGCTTGCGAACGCGCGCTTGCGGTTTCGAGACTAGAGCCCTACAGCCAGTTACGGCGGCCGCCGACCTCGGCGAGCCAGTGGTTGAGGTAGGCGGCGTGGTCCGTCCCCTGGAAGTCGTGCAGACCCACCGTGAAGGCCCGGTACGAGTCGCTGCCTTCGCTGAACAGCCCCGGCTTCTTGTCCATCTCCAGCACGACGTCCATCTCGCGGTCGTCGGCGATGAAGGTGACCTCGACCTGGTTGAGCCCCCGGTACTGCTGGGGCGCGAAGAACTCGATCTCCTGGTAGAAGGGAAGCCGCTGGCGCGTCCCGCGGATGTGGCCGCGCTCCATGTCCGCGCTCTTGAAGCGGAAGCCCAGCTGGATGAACGCGTCGAGAACGGCCTGCTGCGCGGGCAGCGGATGCACGTGGATCGGGTCCAGGTCGCCCGAGTCCACGGCGCGTGCGATCTCCAGTTCGGTCGTCACACCGATGTCCATTCCGCGCAGCCGCTGCCCGGCGATCGACGTGATCGGCGTCTCCCAGGGGATCTCCAGCCCGAACGGCACCACGTGCACCGCGCCCGCCTGCACCTCGAAGGCACCTCCGAGGCGCTGCTTGACGAACTCGATGTCCTGCTTGACCTCATGGTCGCCGCCCTCGACCTCGACCCGTGCCTGCAGCCCGACGGACAGCCCCTCGATCTGCTGGTTCACCGAACCGCCCTGGACGCGCACCTCGCCCTGGACGACCCCGCCGGGTACGACGTTGTCCTCGGCCAGAACCGTCTCGACCGAGGCGCCGCCGGCCCCGAGGCTCGCGAGCAGCTTCTTGAAGCCCATGTTCCATCCTTCCTCTCCACTGACCTCTATCTACGCGCGACGACGGTAGCCGGTTCCCCGGGCGGGACGAGTACCCTCGTGCGGCATGATCCGCAGCCCCGCCAACACGCCGCCGTCCCAGGCTTTCCCGCGGCCTTTCCTCCCGCCCCTCCTCCGGGTCTGCCCTCGGGCTCGTGCCGAGCGGTCCGTACCGCGGTCCGTCCGGCAGGACGCGCCCTGCCCCACCGGCCCCACCCGCCCCACCGCGCCTCGCCGCGCCGCGAACGTCCACGTCGAACGGCGGCTCGACAAGGCGGACGCCCACGCGGACGAGGCCGCCCCCGGCCCGTACGCCGCCGTCCTGGGGCGCACCGCCCGCAGCGGAGGGGCGTGCGGGCCACCCGGGCACCCGTATGCCCCCTTCAGCCGCGCGATGCCGGGGCGGACGGCATGAACGCCGACTTTCTCGCCCGCCCCGCCGAAGAGGTCGCTCCCGCGCTCCTCGGTGCCGTGCTCACTCACGAGACCGCCGAGGGAACCGTGAGCGCCGTCATCACGGAGACCGAGGCCTACTCCGGGTCCGCCGACCCTGCCTCCCACGCCTACCGGGGCAGGACACCCCGAAACGCCGTCATGTTCGGACCGGCGGGACATCTGTATGTCTACCGGTCCCACGGCCTCCACTGGTGCGCCAACATCGTCACCGGGGCAGACGGCATCGCCTCGGCCGTCCTCGTCCGCGCGGGCCGGGTCGTCGAGGGGGAGGGGCTGGCCCGCAGGCGGCGAGGGCCGAGGGTCGAGGACCCGCGCCTCGCCCGTGGTCCGGGGAACTTCTGCCAGGCCCTCGGCATCACGGCGGAGCACAACGGCACGGACCTGCTGACGGGCGCCGCGCTCGCGTTGTCCGGGGGCGAACCGGTCCCCGCCGGGCACATCCGGGTGGGCCCTCGGGTAGGGGTGAGCAGGGCCCACGACTGGCAGCACCGCTTCTCCCTCGCCGGCGATCCGACGGTCTCGGCGTACCGGCTGAGCCCGCGAGCGAAGAGCCCTGACCGGGCCCGCCCGGCACGTCGTAGGGCGATTTGACTCGGGCTCGCCGGACGCCTAACGTGGCCCGAGCCGCGTGAGCGGGACTGCTGTTCTGCACCCCCGAAGCGGCCATCCACTACCTACGACCGACCCCAGCGGGTGCGAATTCGGCATGCCGGAATTCAGCTCCCTCGCCTCGATTATGAGTCGCCGGGATAATCGGCTAACGTAGTGAACACGCCGAAAGGTTGCCGCGAGGCGATCGAAAGGTGAAAGGCCCTCCAACGGCCATCGGAAATGGATTTCGGACCGGGAACGGTACGGAAATCGGATCTGGTAGGGTTGGAAACACCGAAGGGAAGCGCCCGGAGGAAAGCCTCGGAGAGTGTTCCGTGGGTGAGTACGAAGGAAGCGTCCGTTCCTTGAGAACTCAACAGCGTGCCAAAAGTCAACGCCAGATATGTTGATACCCCGTCCATCCGGATCGTTCCGGTTCGGTTGGTCGTGGTTCCTTTGAAGAAACACATACAGCGAGGACGCTGTGGACCGGGGGGACTATTCCTTCTCCTGGTCCGGCTCTCGTGGTGTGTTGCCCCGAGTACGGGGAAGCATTCACGGAGAGTTTGATCCTGGCTCAGGACGAACGCTGGCGGCGTGCTTAACACATGCAAGTCGAACGATGAACCTCTTTCGGGAGGGGATTAGTGGCGAACGGGTGAGTAACACGTGGGCAATCTGCCCTGCACTCTGGGACAAGCCCTGGAAACGGGGTCTAATACCGGATATGACCATCGGGGGCATCCCTGGTGGTGGAAAGCTCCGGCGGTGCAGGATGAGCCCGCGGCCTATCAGCTTGTTGGTGGGGTGATGGCCTACCAAGGCGACGACGGGTAGCCGGCCTGAGAGGGCGACCGGCCACACTGGGACTGAGACACGGCCCAGACTCCTACGGGAGGCAGCAGTGGGGAATATTGCACAATGGGCGGAAGCCTGATGCAGCGACGCCGCGTGAGGGATGACGGCCTTCGGGTTGTAAACCTCTTTCAGCAGGGAAGAAGCGTGAGTGACGGTACCTGCAGAAGAAGCGCCGGCTAACTACGTGCCAGCAGCCGCGGTAATACG
>NZ_BLLG01000004.1 GCF_011766325.1 Streptomyces pacificus
GCGCTTCCCTTCGGTGTTTCCAACCCTACCAGATCCGATTTCCGTACCGTTCCCGGTCCGAAATCCATTTCCGATGGCCGTTGGAGGGCCTTTCACCTTTCGATCGCCTCGCGGCAACCTTTCGGCGGTCCCGACTTTATCAGAGATTCCGAGTCGGATTTCCGCGCCGCTGGGGAAGCCATTCACACGCACACCGGCGTATCGGGGATCCCTCGGGCGGAGACGCCAAGGTACTGGAGCGGGGTGATCCGATGCAAATCGGGGGCCACCCCGCTCCGGTGGGGCCGACGAACCGTCAGACCTCCACGACCACCGGGAGGATCATCGGCCGGCGGCGGTAGGTGTCGGAGATCCACTTGCCCATCGCGCGGCGGATCAGCTGCTGAAGCTGGTGGGGCTCGGCGACTCCGTCGGCGGCGGACTTCTGGACGGCTTCCTCGATCCTGGGGATCACCGCGTCGAAGGCGGCGTCCTCGATACCGGAGCCGCGGGAGTGGATGTGCGGCCCGCCGACGATCTTGCCGCTCGTGGAGTCGACCACGACGAAGACCGAGATGATGCCTTCCTCCCCGAGGATGCGGCGGTCCTTCAGCGAGGCCTCGGTGACGTCCCCGACCGAGAGGCCGTCCACGTAGACGTAGCCCGCCTGTACCTTGCCGCTGATCCTGGCCCGGCCCTCGACCAGGTCGACGACGACCCCGTCCTCGGCGATCACGATGTGGTCCTTGGGAATGCCGGTCAGGGCTCCGAGTTCGGCGTTGGCCCGCAGATGGCGCCACTCGCCGTGGACCGGCATCAGGTTCCTCGGCTTGCAGATGTTGTAGAAGTACAGCAGTTCGCCGGCCGAGGCGTGGCCCGAGACATGGACCTTGGCGTTGCCCTTGTGGACGACGTTCGCCCCCCAGCGGCTCAGCCCGTTGATCACGCGGTAGACCGCGTTCTCGTTACCCGGGATCAGCGACGACGCGAGGATCACCGTGTCACCCTGCACGATCCGGATCTGGTGGTCCCGGTTGGCCATGCGGGACAGCGCCGCCATCGGCTCGCCCTGGGATCCGGTACAGATCAGTACGACCTTGTCGTCGGGCAGGTCGTCGAGGGCCTTGACGTCCACGACGAGGCCGGACGGCACCCTGAGGTACCCGAGATCGCGGGCGATGCCCATGTTGCGGACCATGGACCGGCCCACGAAGGCGACCTTGCGGCCGTACTCGTGGGCTGCGTCCAGGATCTGCTGCACCCGGTGGATGTGGCTGGCGAAGCTGGCCACGATGATGCGCTTGCGGGCGTTGGCGAACACCCCGCGCAGCACGTTCGAGATGTCCCGCTCCGCCGGTACGAAGCCGGGGACCTCGGCATTCGTGGAGTCGGACAGCAGGAGGTCGATACCCTCCTCGCTCAGGCGCGCGAACGCGTGCAGGTCCGTCAGGCGGCCGTCCATCGGGAGCTGGTCCATCTTGAAGTCGCCCGTGTGCACGGCCAGGCCCGCGGGGGTGCGGATGGCGACCGCGAGCGCGTCCGGAATGGAGTGGTTGACCGCGATGAACTCGCAGTCGAAGGGGCCGACGTTCTCACGCCGCCCCTCCGCCACCTCCAGTGTGTACGGGCGGATGCGGTGCTCCTGGAGCTTGGCCTCGATCAGGGCGAGGGTCAGCTTGGAGCCGATCAGCGGGATGTCGGGCTTGAGGCGGAGCAGATAGGGCACCCCGCCGATGTGGTCTTCGTGGCCGTGCGTGAGAACGATCGCCTCGACGTCGTCGAGCCGGTCCACCAGGGTGGTGAAGTCCGGCAGGATCAGGTCGACACCCGGCTGCTCCTCCTCGGGGAAGAGCACGCCGCAGTCGACGATCAGGAGCCGGCCCCCGTACTCGAAGACGGTCATGTTGCGGCCGATCTCACCGAGGCCGCCGAGCGGTGTGACGCGCAGGCCGCCCTTGGGGAGCTTCGGCGGAGCGCCGAGTTCGGGATGCGGATGACTCAAAAGACTCTCCTCACTCCACGCGCCACGTACCGCCTGGGCACGTGGCGCGCATGACATTCGTGCACTTGCTGTTGTCGTCCGGTCGTTCGTCTTCAGTTGAACGTGTTCAGCCGAACGTATTCAGTTGTGAAGTCCGTGGTCACAGCTGTACGCCGCCGGCCGCGAGATCGGTCTTCAGCTGGGCGGTCTCGGCCTCGCTGAGCTCGACGAGCGGGAGCCGGAGCGGGCCCGCGGGCAGTCCCTGGAGGGCGAGCGCGGCCTTGCTGGTGATGACGCCCTGGGTGCGGAACATGCCGGTGAAGACCGGGAGCAGCTTCTGGTGGATCTCGGTGGCCTTCTGCACGTCGCCCGCGGTGTGGGCGTCGACCAGGGCACGGAGCTCCGGGGTGACGACATGGCCGACCACCGAGACGAAGCCGACGGCACCCACGGACAGCAGCGGCAGGTTGAGCATGTCGTCGCCCGAGTACCAGGCGAGCCCGCTGCGGGCGATCGCCCAGCTCGCACGGCCGAAGTCGCCCTTGGCGTCCTTGTTGGCGACGATCCGCGGGTGGGCCGCGAGGCGCACGATGGTCTCGGTGTCGATCGGGACGCCGCTGCGACCGGGGATGTCGTACAGCATCACCGGCAGTCCGGTGCTGTCGGCGATGGCCGTGAAGTGGCGGTGCAGGCCCTCCTGCGGGGGCTTGTTGTAGTACGGGGTGACGGCCAGCAGGCCGTGCGCGCCTGCGCGCTCGGCGGCACGTGCCAGCTCGACGCTGTGGCGGGTGTCGTTGGTCCCGATCCCCGCGACCACGTGCGCCCGGTCGCCCACGGCCTCCAGGACGGCACGGAGGAGCTGGTCCTTCTCCTCGTTGCCGGTGGTCGGGGACTCACCGGTGGTGCCGTTGACGACGAGGCCGTCGTTGCCTGCCTCCACCAGATGGGTGGCGAGCCGCTGCGCGCCTTCGAGGTCGAGCGCGCCGTCCGCCGTGAACGGCGTGACCATGGCGGTGAGGACCCGCCCGAAGGGGGTCTGCGGAGTCGAGATCGGTGCCATGGGTAACACGCTACTCGCTGCTCTGTGCGGAGGGCCCCTTCGGGGGACGTGACCTATCCCTGTCCATGGGAGCCCGGCACTGCCTGCTCGGGGGTTCACGCAGTGCCGGGCTCGTTTGATCAGCCTAGATGAACTTCTCGAAACACCGCAATACGGACACCGGGTACGGCCGGCCGCACCTCCGCGCCCTACGGGGCCACCCGGCCGTTGGCATTGAAGGCCTGGTGGGTCAGCGGCATCAGCCCGGCCCAGTGCTCCTCCATCTTCTCGCCGACCATCTCGATCTCCCGCTGCGGGAAGGACGGGACCCTGGCCAGTTCGTGCTGGGTGCGCAGGCCCAGGAAGTGCATCAGCGAGCGGGCGTTGCAGGTCGCGTACATCGACGAGTACAGGCCGACGGGCAGGACCGAGCGGGCGACCTCGCGGGCCACCCCGGCGTCGAGCATCTCCTGGTAGGCCTCGTAGGCGTGGCGGTAGGAGTCCTCCATCACCCGTCCGGTCAGCTCCTGCTGGGCCTGGGTACCCTCCGTGAACACGTACTTGCCCGGGCGGCCCTCCTGCACGAGCCTGCGAGACTCGTCCGGGACGTAGAAGACCGGCTGGAGCTCCCGGTACCGGCCGGACTCCTCGTTGTAGGACCAGCCGACCCGGTGGCGCATGAACTCGCGGAAGACGAAGATCGGGGCGTTGATGAAGAAGGTCATCGAGTTGTGCTCGAAGGGACTGCCGTGGCGGTCCCGCATCAGGTAGTTGATCAGTCCTTTCGACCGCTCCGGGTCCTTGGCGAGTTCGTCCAGCGACTGCTCGCCCGCGGTGGAGACCCGGGCCGCCCACAGCACGTCGGAGTCGCCGGCGGTGTGCTTCACGAGTTCGACGGTGACATCGCTGCGGAGGCTGGGCTTGATGTCGTCGGGGTTCCGGGTCACCGGCGGGGGTCCTTCCAGTCTGCGTCGCTCGGGCGGGGTCCATTCTCCAACGCTCGCCCGCTTCAACGACCGGCGGGGCACACCGTCCCGGTTTCCCTCTCCGGATTCGCTGGATTCGGGCACCGAATCCCGGTGATGCGCGTCTCTACCGGTAGCAGCGTTTCATCTCACACGCCCCGAGGAGGCCCGCACCATGTTCCGCCGGCGAGAAGCCGTTCCGTTCGCGTTCGTCGCCGAGGCCGACCGGTTCCGCAGCAATGTCGGGCCCCCGCCCCGGCAGCGGCCCAGTGCATCCCAGCTGGCCGGCCGTACGCTGATCGGCCTGACCGTGACGGCCGGTCTGGTGGGGTCACTGCTCCTCGGGCTGCCGGCGCTGGAGGCCCCGGTCTCGCCCAAGGCTCCGAGTCAGGCGCAGGAGTCCGAGGAGCGCTGACCTGACTCCGCCCCCGGCCGGTGGACACGCGGGCGCCCCCACGGCCCCCTGGTGTGGCTGGCCGGCGGTCGCCTCGGTAGCCTCACCGGTCACAACCCCCGACGTGGTGACGAGTGAGGACCAGCCGTGCCCCTGCCCTTTCTGACGGCGGACCGCGCCTTTGACGCCGCGGACGACGATGCCGCTCTGCCGTTCGACGACCGTGATCTGTGGCGGCGCCCGTACCGGCCGGGCCCCTGGCGGGTAGGTGGGGCGGCACTGCTTCTGCTGCTGGCCTCGTTCGTCCTGATCGCGGCCATGGTCATCGCCTTCGCCGGGGCCCCGGCCGGCGCGGCCGGCTGCCTCGGCGTCGCCGCGCTGCTCCTCTGCGGGGCGCTGCGGATCCTGCGCATGGGCACCTGGGTGAGCCGGCACGGGCTGCGGCATGTGGCGCTGCTGTCGACCACCACCCTGCCGTGGGCGAAGGTGAACGCCCTGCGGACCGCGCAGCAGCCGGTGCGGTGGCTCGGGCTGCCGCGGACGGTCCAGGGGCAGGCGCTGGTCCTCGTTCGCGACGGTGGGCAACCCCTCACCCTGCTCACCGACCACAACGGGGACTTCCTGTCACGTGTCGAGGCGTTCGACCGCGCGGCGGACGCCATCGAGGCATGGGGCGCGGAGTACGGCACACAGCGCTGAGCCCGACTCGGCCGGAGTTCGGCCGGGCTCGGGTGCCCGGCCCCGGGCACCCGACCCCGGCCCCTTCGTATCCCGCCCGGACGACGGGCACGGCAGGCCCGGGGGCGCGGCCACGACGACCCGCGGGGTACGACGGCGCCCGGATCCGCGCGGCCCGGACGGGTACCGCACCGGGGCCGTCGCCAGGGGCCGGAGAACACACCCCGCAGGGCCCTGCGGCGCGCCGGACGCCCCGGGAGAAGGGGCCGACCCCCGGAAGCCGCCCCCACACGACGGCCCCCGGCATGGGACGGCAGGAGACGGCGCATGGCCGCGCCGGGAAGGCGCGTCAGGCCGAGGGCGGCCTTCCGCCGTGGAGTGCGATCGCACGCTGCATCGCCTTGCGGGCGCGCGGGGTGTCCCGGGCGTCGTGGTAGGCGACCGCGAGCCGGAACCAGCATCGCCAGTCCTCAGGCGAGGCCTCGGTCTCCGCCCGGCGCTCGGCGAAGACGGCGTCCGCGGAGTCGCGGTCGATGCGACCGCCCGGCGTACGGACCAGTTCGTCCGCGGGCAGTCCCCCCTCGGCGTCCAGCTCCGCCGCCAGGGCGTTCGCCTGCCGGACGAAGCGGGTGTTCTTCCACAGGAACCACAGACCGATCACCGGAAGGACCAGGACCGACGCTCCGAAGGCCACCGTGAGCAGGGTGCCCTGCTCGATGAGCAGCACCCCCCGGCTGCCGACCAGGACGATGTACACGACCAGGACGGCGGCGGTGACGAAGTAGGAGATCTTGGCGCGCACCGGGGGTCCTCAGCCGAGGTCGAGGTAGTTCTCGAGGCCGAAGGTCAGCCCGGGTGTGTCCACCACTCGGCGGACGCCCAGCAGGATGCCCGGCATAAAGCTGCTGTGGTGCAGGGAGTCGTGGCGGAGGGTGAGGGTCTCGCCCTCCCCGCCGAGCAGGACTTCCTGGTGGGCGAGCAGGCCCCGCAGCCGTACGGCGTGCACTGGTACCCCGTCGACGTCGGCGCCGCGCGCTCCCTCCAGGGCGGTGACGGTGGCGTCGGGCTGGGGGGCGCAGCCGGCCTCGGCCCTGGCCGCGGCGATCAGCTGGGCCGTGCGGGTCGCCGTGCCGGAGGGGGCATCCGCCTTGTTCGGGTGGTGCAGCTCCACAACCTCGACCGACTCGAACCAGCGGGCGGCCTTGGCGGCGAACGTCATGGTGAGGACGGCGCCGATGGAGAAGTTGGGCGCGATCAGCACACCGGTCTCCGGCGACGCCTCGAGCGTGGTACGCAGGTGCGCGAGGCGCTCGTCGGTCCAGCCGGTGGTGCCGACGACCGCGTGGATGCCGTGCCGCACGCAGAAGTCGAGGTTGCCCACGACCGAGGCGGGGGTGGTCAGCTCCACGGCCACCTGGGCGCCGCTCTCGACGAGGGTCTCCAGCCTGTCGCCCCGTCCCAGTGCCGCGACCAGCTCCATGTCGGCGGCGGCTCCGACGGCTCGCACCGCCTCGGAGCCGATGCGGCCCTTGGCGCCGAGGACGGCCACACGCAGCTTGCTCATTGCTCTGCTCTCTCTGCGAAGTACGGGTCTGGGGGCCCGGGTCAGCGGGGGACCGCGGGTCGGCGGGGCGGGAAGTACCGGGACTGCGGGACTACGAGACGGCCTCGTGCAGACGGTTCGCCTGCTTGTCCTTCAGCGGGCCGATCACCGACAGCGAGGGCCGCTGCCCCAGGACCTCCCGCGCGACGGAGCGCACGTCGTCGGGCGTCACCGCGGCTATGTTCGCCAGCATGTCGTCGACGGACATCTGCATGCCCCAGCACAGCTCGCCCTTGCCGATGCGGTTCATGAGCGCGCCCGTGTCCTCCAGCCCCAGGACGGTCGAGCCGGAGAGCTGGCCGATGGCACGGTCGATCTCGTCGTCGGCCAGCCCCTCGCGGGCGACCCGGTCGAGCTCGTCGCGGCAGATCTTCAGGACGTCGTGGACCTGGCTGGGGCGGCAGCCGGCGTAGACGCCGAAGAGCCCGCAGTCGGCGAACCCCGAGGTGTAGGAGTACACGCTGTAGGCGAGACCGCGCTTCTCCCGGACCTCCTGGAACAGCCGCGAGGACATGCCGCCGCCGAGGGCGGCGTTCAGCACGCCGAGCGCCCATCGCCGGTCGTCCGCCCGGGCGAGGCCGGGCATGCCGAGGACGACGTGTGCCTGCTCGGTCCTGCGGTCGAGGACATCCACCCGGCCCGCGGCGCGCAGCTTGCGGTGCCCGTCGCGCGGGGCGACCGGGCGGGCCTCCGTCCGGGTCAGGGCGCCCGCCCGGTCGAAGGCCCTGCGGACCTGCCGCACCACCGTCGCGTGGTCGACGTTGCCTGCGGCGGCGACCACCAGGTGGGTCGGGTCGTAGTGCTTGCGGTAGAAGCGGGCGATCTGCGAGCGGTTGAGCGCGTTGATCGTGTCGACGGTGCCGAGGACCGGGCGGCCCAGGGGGGTGTCGCCGAACATGGTGCGCGCGAACAGGTCGTGCACCACGTCGCCGGGGTCGTCCTCGGTCATCGCGATCTCCTCGAGGATGACGCCGCGCTCGGCGTCCACGTCCTCGTCGAGGATCAGCGAGCCGGTGAGCATGTCGCAGACGACGTCGATCGCCAGCGGCAGATCGGTGTCGAGCACCCGCGCGTAGTAGCAGGTGTACTCCTTCGCCGTGAAGGCGTTCATCTCCCCGCCGACCGCGTCGACGGCGGCGGAGATGTCGAGGGCGGAGCGCCTCTGCGTGCCCTTGAAGAGCAGGTGCTCCAGATAGTGGGTGGCGCCGTTCAGCGAGGGGGTCTCGTCGCGCGAGCCGACCAGTGCCCAGATGCCGAAGGTGGCGGAGCGGACGGACGGCAGGGTCTCGGTGACGACGCGCAGTCCGCCAGGGAGGGTGGTCTTGCGCACCGTGCCGATGCCGTGCTCGCCCTTGAGGAGTGTTTGGGTACGGGCGACGGCCCGCGCCTCCGAGGAGGTGCGGGCCGTCGCCCTGGCACTACGGAACGTCACTTGTCGGCGTCGTCCTTCTTCTCGCCGTCGTCGGCGCCGTCCTCGTCCGCGACCACGGGGATGAGGGACAGCTTGCCGCGCTGGTCGATCTCGGCGATCTCGACCTGGACCTTGGCGCCGACCGCGAGCACGTCCTCGACGTTCTCCACGCGCTTGCCGCCGGCGAGCTTGCGGATCTGCGAGATGTGCAGCAGGCCGTCCTTGCCCGGGAGCAGGGAGACGAACGCGCCGAAGGTGGTGGTCTTGACGACCGTGCCCAGGTAGCGCTCGCCGACCTCCGGCATGGTCGGGTTGGCGATGCCGTTGATCGTGGCGCGGGCGGCCTCGGCGGCCGGGCCGTCGGCGGCACCGATGTAGATGGTGCCGTCGTCCTCGATGGTGATCTCGGCGCCGGTGTCCTCCTGGATCTGGTTGATCATCTTGCCCTTGGGGCCGATGACCTCGCCGATCTTGTCCACGGGGATCTTGACGGTGATGATCCGGGGGGCGTTCGGGGACATCTCGTCCGGGGTGTCGATCGCCTCCATCATCACGTCGAGGATGTGCAGGCGCGCGTCGCGGGCCTGCTTGAGGGCCGCGGCCAGGACGGAGGCGGGGATGCCGTCCAGCTTGGTGTCGAGCTGGAGGGCGGTGACGAACTCCTTGGTGCCGGCGACCTTGAAGTCCATGTCGCCGAAGGCGTCCTCCGCACCGAGGATGTCGGTGAGGGCGACGTAGTGCGTCTGGCCGTCGATCTCCTGGGAGATCAGGCCCATGGCGATGCCGGCGACCGGGGCCTTCAGCGGCACACCGGCGTTCAGCAGCGACATGGTGGAGGCGCAGACGGAGCCCATGGACGTCGAGCCGTTGGAGCCGAGGGCCTCGGACACCTGGCGGATCGCGTACGGGAACTCCTCGCGGCTCGGGAGCACCGGCACGATGGCGCGCTCGGCGAGGGCGCCGTGGCCGATCTCGCGGCGCTTCGGGGAGCCGACGCGGCCCGTCTCGCCGACGGAGTACGGCGGGAAGTTGTAGTTGTGCATATAGCGCTTGCGGGTCACCGGGGAAAGGGTGTCCAGCTGCTGCTCCATGCGGAGCATGTTGAGGGTGGTGACGCCCAGGATCTGGGTCTCACCGCGCTCGAACAGGGCCGAGCCGTGCACCCGCGGGATGGCCTCGACCTCGGCGGCGAGCGTGCGGATGTCCGTGACACCGCGGCCGTCGATGCGCTTCTTCTCCTTGATGACGCGCGCCCGGACCAGCGACTTGGTCAGCGAGCGGTACGCGGCGGAGATCTCCTTCTCGCGGCCCTCGAACTCCGGCAGGAGCTTCTCGGCGGCGAGCGCCTTGACCCGGTCCAGCTCGGCCTCGCGCTCCTGCTTGCCCGCGATGGTGAGCGCCTGGGTGAGCTCGCTCCTGACCGCTGCGGTGAGGGCTTCCAGGACGTCGTCCTGGTACTCGAGGAAGACCGGGAACTCACCCGTCGGCTTGGCGGCCTTCGCCGCCAGGTCCGCCTGGGCCTTGCACAGGACCTTGATGAAGGGCTTCGCGGCCTCGAGGCCGACGGCGACGACCTCCTCGGTCGGCGCCTCGGCGCCGCCCTTGACCAGCTCCACCGTCTTCTCGGTGGCCTCGGCCTCGACCATCATGATCGCGACGTCGCCGTCCTCCAGGACGCGACCGGCGACCACCATGTCGAACACGGCGTTCTCCAGCTCCGAGTGGGTCGGGAAGGCGACCCACCGGCCGTCGATCAGTGCGACGCGGGTGCCGCCGATCGGGCCGGAGAAGGGCAGGCCGGCCAGCTGCGTGGAGCAGGAGGCGGCGTTGATGGCGACCACGTCGTACAGGTGGTCGGGGTTGAGCGCCATGATCGTCTCGACGATCTGGATCTCGTTGCGCAGGCCCTTCCTGAAGGAGGGGCGCAGTGGCCGGTCGATCAGGCGGCAGGTCAGGATCGCGTCCTCGGACGGCCGGCCCTCGCGGCGGAAGAAGGAGCCCGGGATCTTGCCCGCTGCGTACATCCGCTCCTCGACGTCGACCGTCAGGGGGAAGAAGTCCAGCTGGTCCTTGGGGTTCTTGGACGCGGTGGTGGCCGACAGCACCATGGTGTCGTCGTCCAGGTACGCGACGGCGGAGCCGGCGGCCTGCTTGGCCAGGCGGCCCGTCTCGAAGCGGATGGTGCGGGTGCCGAAGGAGCCGTTGTCGATGACGGCTTCGGCGTAGTGGGTCTCGTTCTCCACCAGCGATATCTCCTCGTCTGCGTCCTCCGGCCCGTGTGGCGGGAGGACGGTTGCGGAGAAGCGCGCCTTGCGTGCGGACCGGTCTTCGATCGAAGCACCCGGTCGTCTGGCTTCCGGGGGCCACTACCGAGGACCGGCGGCGGAGGGGCGCTCCTCCTCGTTCTGTGTTCCGTTTTCGGTACGGCGTTGTGCGACCAGACTACAAAGCGCCGGTGACACTCCGCACGTACGGCGAAGGGAGCGGCCCCCTGGAAGTGGGAACCGCTCCCCTCACGGCGTCCTACCTGGCGCCCGCGGCACCGCGGCGGATGCCGAGGCGCTCGACCAGCGTACGGAAGCGCTGGATGTCCTTCTTGGCCAGGTACTGCAGCAGCCGGCGGCGCTGGCCGACCAGGATCAGCAGACCACGGCGGGAGTGGTGGTCGTGCTTGTGGGTCTTGAGGTGCTCGGTCAGGTCCGAGATACGGCGGGAGAGCAGCGCGACCTGGACCTCGGGGGAGCCGGTGTCGCCCTCCTTGGTGCCGAACTCGGACATGATCTGCTTCTTCGTGGCGGCGTCGAGAGACACTCGGTACTCCTCATGGGTGTTTCGATGCGCCTGCGAGTGCCCCTGGTCTTGGTCTCAGGGGAGCTTCCGTGACTCGGAGGCGAAGGCTCGATGGGCGCTGCTCCCAGGACCCGCGGGGCCCCGGATGCGCGTACACAGACGGCCGTCACACAGAGTACCAGCTCCCCGCAGCTGGTCACCGCGCCCGGTCGCGGACCCGGAGGGGAGCCCCCCGCGGGTCCGGTCCGCCGGCAGGGCCTGAGGGAAATCCCGTCGTCCCGTCGACCCGGTGGACCGGCGCGCGCCGTCGGATGCGGTGCGCCGCGGGCGGAGGGGCGTCCTCGTACGGGGTGCACGGGGTGATCCGGCGACGCGGCGAGGTGGCTGTCTCGTGTGCCCGCCGAGGATCGCGGGACAGGCCTGGGGTACCGGCGGGTCAGGACGTCAGCGCCCGGACGGAGTGGTACACGCCGAAGACCGCCAGGCACAGCGGCACGAGCGTGAGCAGCACAAACGTCTCCGCGACCTCCAGGAAGCGCCCCCAGAAGGGGGTGACGCCCTTGCGCGGGACGATCAGCCCGATGGCGAAGACCACCGCGCCGCCGGCCGCGACGGCGGCGGACAGCCACACCGTCCGGATGTCCAGGCCCGTGCCGTCGCCCTTGAGGGCCGCGGCGACGAGGCCGGCGGGGGGGTTCAGGCTCAGTCCGAGCACCAGCAGGACGAGCGAGCCCAGACCGGCCGCGAGGGCGCAGCCGACCTGGGCCGTGTAGCGGAAGAGATGGGCGCGCATCAGCATGGCGACGCCGGTCGCCAGCGCGAGCAGCCGGCCCCAGACGTCGTCGGAGAACCCGAGCACGGCGGCCGAGCCGGCGGCCAGCAGAGCGCAGCCGCCGACGAGGCCGACGAGCAGTTCATGGCCCCGGCGGGCCTGGGCGGCGATGCGCTCGGCGTCGATCGGGCCCGCGGGCGGCTGGTCGGCGCCGTAGCCGCCGACCGCGGTGCGCGGGGGCTCGAAGCCGACCGGGAGGCGGGCGAAGCGGGTGGACAGCCCCGGCAGGAAGGCGAGGGCCCCGACGGCGAGCGGGGAGCACACCGCCGCGGTCTCGGACGGCTCCATCCCGGTCATGATCGCGACGAAGGTCACGGCCATGCCGACGGCCGCGGCGAAGGCGAACGCCACGAAGGGCCCATCCCCGCCCGGCGCGACCATCATCAGGATGACCGAGACCACCAGCACGGCGGCGCAGGCGAGCAGGAACTGCAACCGGCCGACGCCCTGGCCCGGCGCCGCGGGCAGCAGCCCCGCCCCCGCGACGGCGGCGTTCGCCATCGCCCCGACACCGAGGGCGACGGCCGCCCCCCGGTCGGTGTACACCCGGGCGCGCACGCACGCGAGGGCGAGCAGCAGGACCCCGGCGACGCCGGCGAGGACGCCCGGCACGCCGTGGGTGTCGCGGCCGGGGTCGGCGGACCACAGCACGAAGGCGAGCAGCACGAGCAGCACCGCGCCGCCGGCGAGTCCGGCGGCGCGCATCAGACCGTCGGTCCACAGCGTGCGGTCGCGGGCGACCGCGGACGCCACGGCGTCGGACACGTCGTCGAAGACCGCCGGGGGCAGCGACTCGGCGAAGGGCCGCAGCGACAGCAGTTCGCCGTCGAGGATGCGCTGGGAGAGGAGGGAACGCGCGCCGTCGAGTACGGTGCCGTCCCGGCGTACCAGGTGGTAGCCGACCGGGGCGCCCTCCGCCGGGCTCTGCCCCGACAGCCTCAGGATCTCGGGGTGGAGGTCGGCGAGGGGGACGTCTTCGGGCAGCGCCACGTCGACGCGGCCGTCGGGGGCGACGACCGTGATCCGGCAGAAGCCGGTTCCACCGCCGGACGGAGTCGATGGAGCCGGCCGGCCCGCCCCGGTGGCCGCCGCCTGGACCGTCACACTCACCTGCTGCATCCCCCTCGTGAGCCGTCTGGGCCATCGGGCCGGAACCCCGTTCCGCATAGCCCCCATGCCCCTGCATGCCCCTGCTCCTGCGGTAGTTCACGCGTGTGCAAACGCGTCGGGACACCCTACCCCCCGCCTCGCCGCCCCCGCGCAAGTAGGATCCCTCCCCGCGGACGGAACCCGTCGCCACGGGGGCGCCGATAGGAACGTTTCCGTCCGGCAAGGGAATTGGTGAGCTGTGAGCCAGATCGTCGTCAAGCGCCCACCACGGGTCCTGCCGTCCGAGGTGCCCGGCGAGCCGGTGCAGCTGCAACCACCGCCCGAGCTGCCGAGAGGGCAGCAGGAGGGCGCGCTCATGCAGTTGCTGCCGATGCTCGGCATGGGAGGGTCCGTCGTCTTCTTCTTCATGACGCCGAACCCCATCATGCGGATCATGGGCATGGTGATGATCGCGTCCACCGTCGCGATGGCGATCGCCATGCTGGTGCGCTACCGGCGGGGCACCCAGGGAGAGCTGGCCGGGCTGCGGCGGGACTACCTCAAGTACCTGACGCAGACCCGGCGTACGGTCGTCGGGACCGCGCGCGTGCAGCGCGACGCCCAGTTCTATCTGCACCCGTCGCCCGAGCAGCTGTGGGCGCTGGTGGCCGAGGGGAGCCGGGTGTGGGAGCGCCGGATCGGTGACGAGGACTTCGGGCAGGTGCGCATCGGACTGGGCAGCCAGCAGCTGGCGACCCCTCTGGTGGCGCCCGACACGGCGCCCGTCGACGAGTTGGAGCCGCTGACCGCGGGCGCGATGCAGAAGTTCATCACGGCCCACGGCACTCTCGACGGCCTGCCGATGGCGCTGTCCCTGCGGGCCTTCTACCACCTGACGGTGAGCGGCGATCCGGAGTCGGTCCGGTCCGCCGCGCGGGCGGTGATCGGCTCGCTCGCCGCGCTGCACTCCCCCGAGGACCTGGTCGTCGCGATCGCCGCCGAGCCCGCCGCCGCGGGGCACTGGGAGTGGGCGAAGTGGCTGCCGCACGTCCAGGCGCAGGGCCCGGGCGACGGCGCGGGAAGCCGGCGTCTGATCACCACCGAGGCCCGCGACCTGCAGGACATGTTGGCGAGCCGGCTGGAGGGACGCCCGCGTTTCCAGGGCCCCCAGAACCCGCTCCTCGACCGGCCGCACCTCGTCGTCGTACTCGACGGCCGGTCCGTGCCGCCGATGTCGCCGCTCGCCGCCGCCGAAGGCCTGCAGGGCGTGACGCTGGTCGAGGTCGTCCCCGGCGAGATGGGCGACGCGCGCGGCGGACTGTCGGTGGTGGTGCATCCGGACTCCCTGCGCCTGGAGTCGGGGCACGGCCTGGTGTACGACGGCGCGCCGGACCGGCTGGGCATCGAGGCGGCCGAAGCCCTCGCCCGGCAGCTGGCGCCGCTGCGCGTGGCCGCGGGCGGGGACGACGACGAACCGCTGCTGGCCAACCTCGAGTTCACCGATCTGCTCGGCCTCGGCGACGCCGCATCGGTGGACGTCGGCCGCAGCTGGCGGCCGCGCTCGCAGGCCGAGCGGCTCCGGGTGCCGATCGGTGTCGGCGAGGACGGCTCGCCGGTCATGCTCGACCTGAAGGAGGCCGCGCAGGAGGGCATGGGCCCGCACGGTCTGTGCGTCGGCGCGACCGGTTCCGGCAAGTCCGAGCTGCTGCGCACCCTGGTGCTCGGACTCGCGGTGACCCACTCATCGGAAACGCTCAACTTCGTCCTCGCGGACTTCAAGGGCGGCGCGACCTTCGCCGGAATGTCGCGGATGCCGCACGTCGCCGCCGTGATCACCAACCTGGCGGACGACCTCACCCTGGTCGACCGGATGGGCGACTCGATCCGCGGCGAGCTGAATCGCCGTCAGGAACTGCTCCGGGACGCCGGCAACTACGCCAACATCCACGACTACGAGAAGGCCCGGGCGGCCGGCGCCCCGCTGCAGCCCGTACCGTCCCTGGTGCTGGTCATCGACGAGTTCAGCGAACTGCTCACCGCGAAGCCGGACTTCATCGAGATGTTCGTGCAGATCGGCCGCATCGGCCGGTCCCTCGGCGTCCATCTGCTGCTGGCGTCGCAGCGCCTGGAGGAGGGGCGGCTGCGCGGACTGGAGACGTATCTGTCGTACCGGGTCGGGCTGCGCACGTTCTCGGCGGCCGAGTCGCGGGCGGCGATCGGCGTACCGGACGCATACCATCTGCCCAACGTCCCCGGTTCCGGCTATCTGAAGTTCGGCACCGACGAGATGGTGCGGTTCAAGGCCGCCTACGTCTCCGGTGTCTACCGGGCGAACGGGCAGCAGGCGGCCGCACCCGGCGGCCCGCTGCCGGTGGACCGCAGGCCGGTGCCGTTCACGGCCGCACCGGTGCCGGTCCACTACATCGAGTCGGCGGTACGGGCACCGGCGCCCGACACGCGCGGGAGCGAGGACGACGCGCTCGCCGACTCGGTGCTCGACGTGATCGTGCGGCGACTGGAGGGCCGGGGCGCCCAGGCCCACCGGGTGTGGCTGCCGCCGCTGGACAACCCCCCGCCGCTGGACGAGCTCCTGCCGGGTCTGTCTCCGGTTCAGGGCCGGGGACTGACGCAGCCCGGATTCGAGGGCGCGGGGCGGCTCGTCGTTCCGCTCGGCGTCGTCGACAAGCCCTACGAGCAGCGCCGGGACACCCTCTACCGGGACTTCTCCGGCGCCGCCGGCCATATGCAGATCGTCGGCGGCCCCCAATCGGGCAAGTCGACACTGCTGCGGACGATCATCTCGGGCTTCGCGCTCACCCACACCCCGCACGAGGTGCAGTTCTACGGCCTCGACTTCGGCGGCGGCGGTCTGTCGTCGGTCGCGGGCCTGCCCCACGTGGGCGGTGTCGCCTCACGCCTCGACCCCGAGAAGGTCCGCCGTACGGTGGCCGAGGTGTACGGCATCATGACGCGCCGGGAGGAGTACTTCCGCAGCACGGGTGTCGACTCCATCGCCACCTACCGCAGGCTCCGGGCGCGCGGGGAGATCTCCGTGGCCGAGCAGCCGTGGGGGGACGTGTTCCTGGTCGTCGACGGCTGGGGCAACTTCCGCTCCGACTACGAGGGGCTGGAGTCGGCGGTCGTCGACATGGCGGTGCGCGGGCTGGGCTACGGGATCCATGTGATCCTGACCGCCTCCCGGTCGATGGATGTGCGGTCCAACATCAAGGACCAGCTGATGAACCGGCTGGAGCTGCGGCTCGGCGACACCATGGACTCCGAACTGGACCGCAAGGCGGCGGTGAACGTGCCCACCGGGGTGCCGGGGCGCGGGCTGACCCCGGAGAAGCTGCACTTCATGGCCGCGGTGCCGCGGATCGACGGCATCACCTCCGACAGCGACCTGGCGGAGGCGACCACCGCGATGGTGCGGGAGGTCGGCCGCCACTGGGCAGGCGCCTCCGCCCCGAAGGTACGTCTGCTTCCGCGGGAGCTCCCCGCCGGACGGCTCCCCGCGGGATTGGCCGAACCACGGCGCGGTGTGTCGTTCGCGATCGACGAGAACAACCTGGAGCCGGTGTTCGCCGACTTCGGCCGGGACCCGTTCTTCCTGGTTTTCGGCGAGAGCGAGTCCGGCAAGTCGAACCTGCTGCGCCTGCTCATCAAGCAGCTGACGGAACGGTACGACGGCGACGCGGCCAAGTTCTTCGTGATCGACAACCGCCGTGCCCTGCTGGACGCCACCCCCGCCACGCACCTGGCCGAGTACGTGCCGATGTCCAACGCCATGGGCCACCACGTCGACGCACTGGCGGACCTGATGCAGCGCCGTGCACCGTCCGCCGAGGTCACGGCACAGCAACTGCGCGACCGGAGCTGGTGGCAGGGTCCTGACGTGTTCGTGGTCGTCGACGACTACGACCTCGTGTCCACATCGAGCGGCAACCCGCTGGCCAAGCTCACCGAGCAGCTGCCCTTCGCGCGGGACGTCGGTGTCCGCTTCATCATCGCGCGCAACTCGGCGGGAGCGAGCCGCGCGGCGTACGAGCCCTTCCTGCAGCGTATGACGGAACTCGGCGCACAGGGACTTCTGCTGTCCGGCGACCCGGCGGAGGGCGAGGTGCTCGGCGTCCGCATGCGGCCCATGCCCGCGGGGCGGGGCATCTTCGTGTCCCGCCAGCGTGGGAAGCCGCTGGTGCAGACGGGGTGGTTGGGGGATCCCGAGTGACGGCGGGCACGTGCCGCGCCGTACCGTCCACCGCGCTGCCCTCAGGCCCGGGTACGGCCGTGGAGTGCTAGCGGGCAGCTTGCGCGCCCGGGCGCCGGCTGTTGGTGCGCGTCCATGAGGGACACGGCACCGCGCCGCGCGACGGCCGAACTTCCACGAGCGCGGGCCTACGCCCGCAATGGCAGCGGAACGCCACCGGCCCCCGGTCATGGCGGGGCCCGGAGAAAGGGATCAGAGGCATGGCAGGGCTCGCGGTCTTCATGGTGCTCTTCGGCGTGGCGTTCGTCATGCTCGGGTTCGCCGACCACCGGGCGATCTGGTGGCGGTCCCAGGCCTGCCGTCACACCGACCCGGCGTCTACCGAGCCGTCCGACGCCGGGTTCCTCGTCCAGCGGCTGCTCTGTTTCGCGGCCGCCGGCCTGGCGTTCTGGGGCTCCTGGTCAAGCTTTCAGCTCGACGCGCTGGACCAACCCGACCGGGCCGGTCAGGCCGAGGTGTTCGAGCGAACCGTCGCCGTGGCCGACTGGCTGGACGGATCGACGATGTTCCCGGTGCTGGCCTCTGACGACGGCTCCTGGGTCGAGCGGGTGGACCCGGAGTTCCGAGGACCGGAGAGGGACGATCCGACGGCCGTTCTGGTGTGGCGTTCGGGCTCTCTGGATCCAGAGGGCAACGTGGAGCACTACGAAGTGAGCAGTGAGGACGGCACCGCGTGCCTGAAGGTGACGGCCGAGCCGTCACCCGAGCAGCCAGGTCCGGAGGGCATGTCGCCGAGCTACTTCGACGTGCGCGCCGACGCCTCGGAGGGCTCCTGCACGAAGTGAGCACAGGAACCGCGAACGCTTCCTCTTGATGTGCAAGGTAGACAGCCGGAAAGGTGGGCCAGATGGCGTGGGACGAGTGGGAACAGCTCAAGACTCAGGCGGCCGGGCGTCAGTCGGACCAGATGCGGCTGAACCGGGTGCCCGATGAGGGCGGGGGCGGAGGCGGAGGGAGCTACGGCGGCCTCAGGGCTTCCGAGACCGATCTCGCGAAGATCGGCAGCAACGCGTCCACGCTGTTCAACCGGCTATGGGACGAGGCGCGCGTGGCCGGCCCCAGCAGTTCCAAAGCCGCTGAGGACCTCAAGCGCCAGGGCTTCGAGCTCGGGGCCGGGCTCGCCCACGTGGCCAAACGCTGGGACGAACAGCTCGGCTCCCTCCGGGACGCCTGCTCCCATATCTCCAACCACATGCGGGTGACGAAGAAGATCCACAAGGACGACGAGCACTACATCACCGGGCAGCTGAGCAGCATCGCCACGCTGGACAGCGGATTCGACGAACGGGTCGGGGAGCCGGGCGCGAAGAACAAGATCTACGGCGACAACGAAAAGGACGAGAAGAACGAGAAGGACGAGAAAGACAAGGACTAGTCATGGATCTTGAGACCCTCCGTTTCGCCAAGTTCGGTCTGCTCGACGAAGCCGTCACCGACTGGACGACTCTCATCGGCAAGCTCGCCGGCCTGAAGGAGGACGCCGACGACGGCCTCCGCGTGCAGTCGAACAAGTCGAACTGGACAGGCGAGAACGAGAAGATCTCCAAGCAGTTCATCGGCAGAACAGCCGGCGAGTTCGCCGACGCCCACACCCAGGCCACGTCGATCCGCAACATCCTGAGGGACACCGGCAGCGAGCTGAAGGGCTACCAGGCCAAGCTGAACGAGGCGATCGAGCGCGGGCTCATGAAGAACCTCACCGTCGTCTCCACAGTGGGCGGCGGCTTCACGGTGAGCATGAACATCCATCCCGACCGGGCCGCGAAGGGGACGAGCCTCCCCCGCCACACCGACGCGGATGTGACGGCCCTGCGGGACGAGGTGCAGAAGATCCTCGACAGCGCGACCCAGAGCGACAGCTCCGCGACCAGGGTCCTCACGGCACTCGTCGACCAGAGCAAGCTCGGCTTCTCCGATAACGGCTACGCCGATCGGGACACCGCGGCCGACGCGCTCCGGGAAGCCGATTCCCTGGCGAAGCTGGCGAAGACGAACCCCGAGGATCTCACGGTCGAGGAGTTCGACCGGTTGAACGCCGGCCTCAAGAGATTCGCCGGCGACGGCCTCTTCGCCGAGCACTTCGCGAAGACGCTCGGCGGCAAGGGCACCCTGGAGTTCTGGGCCGATCTGAACAGGCCCATGGTCAATCCGGAGCTCATGCACGAGCGGCGCGAGCAGATGGCCGACCTCCAGAAGAACCTCGGCCTCACACTGGCCACGGCCAGCCGGAGTGACACGGCCGCCATGGAGACTTGGAAGCGCGATGTCGTAGCCTTCGCCGACAGGCCGCTGGAGAAGAACGGCGGAATGCCCTTCGGCGGACAGGTCATGAGCAACCTGATGCGATGGGGCGACTACGACGACACGTTCCTGAACGAGTACGGCACCAAGCTCGTCGCCGCGGAGAAGAAGCTCACGCACAACGGTGCCCATGTCGCCTGGCAGCCCCTCGGCATTGATCCACAGCTCAACCACACGGGTACCGACACCGGGTGGGACCCGATGACCGGCTACTTCAAGGCCCTCGCCAACAACCCGCACGCGGCAACCGAGTTCTTCGGTGACACCTTCCTCACCAAGGACGAGGACCACGACTTCACGGTGGAGGGCAAGGACGACCGGCGCTCGCTGAGCAACTTCGAGTACTTCTTCGAGGAGCGCGACTGGCCCCACGACTACGACAAGGACCGCGAAGAGAGCATCGCGGGGCGGAACAACCTGGCGATGGCGCTGGAGGCCGCGACGACCGGCCATCCGGCAGGTGAGATGCCGACCGCCGACCTCCCGCCGCACTCGGCCGCTCAGGCTCAACTGATGGAGTCGCTCGTCGCCTCGATCGCGGAGGACGACACGCGACTGACGAAGCACGGCCATATGTCCGACAGCATGGGGCAGATCGCTTCGGAATACCTGCCGGACATCAATCGTGCCACCACGGACACGAACGCGGACCCGCAAGCAACCCAGGGCGAAAAGACGGCGAGAGACAACGTGGCGAGGCTCTTCCCTCTCGCCGGTTCGGCAGCGATTCTCGACCACCGGGATGTGTCGCGCTTCCTGCTCACCATCGGACAGGATCCGGACGGCTACGCCGCCGTACAAGTGGGCCAACAAGCCTATATGACCAACCTCATGGACTACCACCTGAATCCGGATCTCCCGGAGGTCCAGCGCTACAGCGGCGACCAGAAACTCCTTGTCCATGAGATTGCGCACTCCAGCGGCGAGGTGTCAGCCGCCTTGAACGTAGGCCGACAGGAAGCACTGGCCGGCGCGGCGGAAGATGCCGACAAGAAGTACGAGCAATCAGTTGCCAAGTGGAAGAGCGGCATCTCCGGGGGCATTGGCACCGGAATCGGCGTGGGCGTTTCATTCATCGCCACGCCGGTGGTAGGCGCCGTGGTGGGCGGCGGAGCAACCACTGTCAGTGGCGTCGTCCTCGAACATGTATTTCAGGATGCCGAGGGAAAAGCCAAGGACGAAGCCGGCCCCAAAATGGGCGAGAAGTGGGAAAACGGGCTGGAAGACAGCATCAAGTACGCGGTGACCGCCGCCGACTCTGCGGCAAGTGCTCATGGGCTTCCACATAGCTCGGATCTTGTGGAGAGCGCCCGCACCGGTTCACGGAACGGCTACGACCTGGGGGGCGGCTTCACGGAGAGCGTGGCCAAGGATCTGCAGACCGACATCTAGACCCCATTCGCTGCGGCGGCAGCACAATTCGTCGCCGGCATCGGATCCCTTCAAGGACATACAACGAGGTTCGCGTTGAAGAAGTACCCCGCCCCACGCATGGCTGGCTCCGGGCGCGCCTGTGCCGCCTTGGCCGTTGCGGCGCTTGCCGCGCTGACCGGATGCTCCGAGGAGCCTCAGCAGGCGCGGAAGTACTCAGTCCCTGCTTCGCTGTGCGGCATCGCAGTGCAGCCCAGCTCCTTGGCCCCGTTCCTTCCAGGCGGCTCCTCTCTTTCCACAGCCGAGGCATCCCCAGTGAAGGGGACCGAGCGGTGTGAGGTCCGCGTCGACGGGAAGCCTGCTCTGACGGCCAGTCAGGATTGGCGGGAGAAGAACGCGCGGATCACCGCAGTGGCACTCGACACCAAACACATCGACATGGCCGAGTACGAGACGACCGGCAGCTATCTCTACGAAGCCGGAGGCGCGGTGGCAAGGGTCGACCCGTGCCGTAACCCCACGTTCACAGGGGACATGTTCGCAATCATCGAGGTGCGTTCGCCCGGCCTTGGCAGCACAGCCGCGATGAAACAGCTGATCACGGAGTACACCGACTCGGTAAGGCAATCCGAGGCGTGCTCAAGCGGGTGAACCCGCAGACCCGCAGATCCGCTTCCCACCATCACCCACCGCCGACCCTGCACACCTCCTTCGCGGCCGTAGGCTTGGAGCTCTACCTGCCACCCCTTGGCGGTAAGTTCGGTCGCTACCCGGGGGCTGGCCTGCCGCGACTGTTGACCGCCGGGCCTCGAACAAAGGCCCTGGCCGTGGCCTGCTCTCTCGGATTGCCCTTATGGGCATGCGATAGGTTGCCGCCATGACCGAGCTCGGAACCGTCGTCTGGCCACCTGCCCCAATACGGACCGAACGGCTTGTACTCCGTCAGTCCGAGGCCCGGGACCGCGCGGCGTTCATCGAACTGTTCGCCCTGCCGGAGGTACGCACCTATCTCGGTGGCCCGCGACCCCGTGACGAGCTCGAACGCGCGGTGCCCGAACTGCCGGGCCGACGCCCCGGCCTTTTCGTGGTCGATCTCGACGGAGCGATGATCGGCACGATCACGCTCGATCGGCGCGACGCGGAGCGCCCGGGGCACGTCCGTCCCGACGCCGGGGAGACCGAGCTCGGCTATATGTTCCTGCCGGAGGCGTGGGGACGCGGGTATGCCGCCGAGGCGTGTGCGGCGGCGCTCGGCTGGTTCGCAGACGGGCTTCCCGGCGAGCCGGTGGTGCTTTGCACCCAGACCGCCAACGACCGTTCGATGCGCCTTGCGGCGAAGCTGGGGTTCACCGAGGTGCGACGGTTCGAGGAATGGGGCGCCGAGCAGTGGTTCGGCGTATGGTCCCCCGTCACGGGGTCTGGTTGACCTCGGACCGGGCAGCCTCGACTTCGGGACGGGCACCCCGGCGCTGCTGGTACTCGATGCGGTACCGGATGGATGCACAGCAGACCGGCAATCGTGGTCGTCCATGAGCTGAGTACGGATGCCCGGACGTCGGGGGTTGACAATGATCACGTTCCCGGTCTGACCGGTGATCGCGCTTCGAGCGGGTCCCTTTCCCCGAAACACCGGATCAGGGGTGGGCGCCCCTCGCGCGTGCCCACCCCTGATCCGTGTGCTGAAGTCACCGGCCTCGGCCGGGCCTGTCAGGCGAAGTAGCCGGCGGCCTTCTTGTCGCCGCCCAGGTAGTCACCGCCCGCGTTGGCCACGACCTGGCCGATCTGCATGAGTGCACGCTGGATGTCCGCGGCCTCCTTGTCCCACTTCACCTGCTCCTGGACGTAGGCGTTGTGGGCCTCGCCCTCCCAGCCCGCGGCCACGGTGGCCATGGCCGCCTTGATCTCCCGCAGGTCCTCCTCGAGCTTCTTGGCCTGGTTGCCGAGCGTGGTCGCCGCCAGGTCAAGCCCGCCGTATTTGACGACGAGTTCGTCTCCCGAGTACATGCCCATGGTTCCTCATCTCGTGTGTGCTCGTGTGTGGTGGTGACTCGGCCTTGGCACCGGAGTCACTTGCGTCCAGCGTCCTCGTGCCGCGCCGGGCGGAGCCGGCCCGTCACGGAGGGAGCGGCGTGCGATGCGGTGCATCGCGGGGCACCGGGCCGACCGCGTCGTGGTCCTGCTCGCCGCGGTCCACTCGGTCGATTCGCCAACGCCGCGCGCCGGCGTACCGGCCGTGGCGACGGGGCGAGCGCCGCCTGACGCGGCACTAGAGACCCGCGAGCCCCGACCTCGGGCCTGCGCCGCCACCGAGGTCGACGCTGACCGCCTGCACAGCGGCGCGGACGTCGTCCTCGGTGCTGTCCTTGATCCTCCGCGAGGTGCTCATGGCCTCGATGAACTTCGCGAGGATGTTGCCGAGACGCGCCATCGACGCGTTGATCTCCTGCTGCTTCGAGTTGAACGCCCCGGCGCCGATGCCCTTCCACTGGCCCTCGAGGCTGTCGATCGTGCCCTGGATCTGCTGCAACTGGCCCCTGATCGAGTCGAACTTCTCGGAGAGCTGCCTCTCGAGCTGGATGACTTGCTGGTCTGAAAGCCGCTGGCCCTGTGACACAGTCGTTTCCCTTCTCAACTATTCGTATGACTGGCTGGTTCGCGCCTCACCAGGCAGCAGCAAGGCGAACCTCAAGGTGAGGTCTACTGGACGGCCCGTGGCCCGGCCCGCTCGGTCAGGTGGTACGCCGCCGTCGGGCTACGGCGAAGGCCGCACCCGCGAACACCACGACGGCCGCGGCACCGCCGAGGATGAGCCCCGTCCGGCTGTCGTCCCCGGTGTTCCCGGTCGAGCCTGCGGCCACCGCGTCGGAGACGGGCTTCTCCTTCGGTGCCTGTGACGCGGCCGGGGAGGAAGGGGCCGCCGACTCCGCGGGTTCGCCGTCCGTCCTCTGGTTGGTCAAGGGGCTGATACCGGGATCTCCCGGCTCCCCGAGGCCACGGTTGATGTGCGCGTTGGGGCGGACGATGCCGCGGCCGAGGTAGTTGCTGAGAGTGCCCTCCTCGGTGCCGTCGGGCCGGGACGCACTCTCGAACATGACCCGGAGGACCTGGTTCGCGGTCCAGTCGGGGTGAAGGGACCAGATCAGGGCGGCGGAGGCGGAGGCGATCGCGGACGACGAGCTGGTGCCGTGTGCGTCGCAGTAGCGCGTCAAGGTGGCGTCGCACCAGCCGGGAATGTCGTTGCCGGGAGCGGCGATGTCGACTAGTTCGCCGTGCTGGGAGTAGTCGCCTACCCGGCCGTTCCTGTCCGTTGCGGCCACGCCCACCACCTCGGGGTAGCTGGCGGGGTAGGTCGGTTTGTTTCCCCTCTTGGCGTCGTTGCCGACGGCGGCGAACATCAGCTTGCCCTTGCTCTCGGCGTATTTCACCGCTTCAATGGATTTCTGGGCCGGGAACTCGCTGCCTACCGACATGTTGATGATCTGCGCATCGCTGTCCGCCGCGGCTCGAATGGCGTCGGCCTCGTCATGGGCGTTCACCGGCTCACGGTTCTGCATGTCGGTGTCGGAAACCCGCAGAGTCAGGATCTTCGCTCCGGGAGCGAGGCCCTTCACGCTACCGCCCTCACCCGAACCGGCGATGAGTTCGGCCATCGTCGTGCCGTGGCCGGTGTAGTCGTCCGTGGACTCACCTTTCGCTTCCGCCGCGTCAAGGCCCTTCAGAACCTTGCCCTTCAGGGCAGGAGTCGCAGGGTTCACCCCGGTGTCGATGACAGCAACGGTGATGCCCTCGCCGGTGGTCTTCCTCCAGATCTCCTCGGCGTGCATCGCATTCAGGTACCACTGCCTGGAGCGCACGTCCGACGCGGCAGCGGCCGGGGCGGTACCGACCAGGGCGGCGGCACACGTTCCGGTCAATGCCATCGTGAACGCGACCGCCCGCCCGGAGACGCGGTCCCACATTCGGCTCGTTCCTGCTGTCATCCCGACTTCCTGACCTTCCCTATGCCTGGTCGATCACCGGCGGCACGGCACCGCGTCGCTGCGTTTTCCAGGTCTCTTCGTCCTCAGTCAGATAGTCAGGACGCGGGGTTCCTCCACGTCTCCGTTTCTGGTTGCCGGACTGCTGTCGACCCTGTCCGGCCCCCGAAACACTCCCGGCGGCCGACTGCGCGCCTTGGCGACCACCGCGTGGCGTACCACCAGCGAGTCCATTGGCACTCGCCGCGCCCTTCGCGCCGACCCGTTGGGCGGTCCTGTCCGCATGTGCGCCGATGACGCCGGACTGGTTCGGCTTCGGGACGGCACTGCGCCCCTGGGCGGGAGTTTCGGTACCGACGACGGTGCCCTTCGGCATACGCGAACCGGCACTGCCCGAGACCGGTCGTTGCGGAGTTCCTCCGACGATGCCGCTCGAGTGGCCGGTGCGCCCGCCTGCCGACGGCGACTGGCCCGCAGGGCCGAAGGCGGACTGTCCTGCGGCACCCGGCCGGCCGACGACAGGGCCCTGCCCGGACGCGCCGGCAGCTGCCTGCCCGGCGGCACCGCCCGCTCCGAACGAGCCCGAAGGGCGACCGGGCATACCCTGCGTGCCCGGAGCGGCAGGGCTTCCGAAGCCGCCCGCGCCGCCGCCTGCTCCGGCGCGTCCCGCTGCCGGGACACCGCCGCCACTCACACCGGGGCGGCCGACCGCGTTGGCGCCCGAACCACCCCCTGGCGGTGGGACACCGGGCGTACTGGCTCGGGAGGACACTCCCCGAACGGCATTACCGCCGAAGGCGGGCGGAACCGGCGGGAGTGATCCGCCGGGGTTTCCCGCCCCCGAGGCGACCGTGAGTGGCGTTCCGCCCGACGCCGCGGCAGGTGCAGGAGGCGTGGCGACACTGTCGATCGCCATCGACGTGCCGGGATTCAACGACGTACTTCGCTCCATCACCGGGCTGCGCTCCACCGCCTGCGGCGAAGCTCCGCGCGCCCCGGGCCACGCCCCCTCACCCTCACCCGTGTCACTCCGAGCAGCCTGCTGCTGCCCCTTGCCACCGAGGGAGCCATCGCCGGCATCGCCCCCGGCGGAAGGGCTTTCCCCCCGGTGTCCCCCTTTCGGCCGCGGCACGTCCGTGCCCAACGCCCCCGGAAACGCCGGCGGCTGCTGAGCGGCCAGGGACTCCTCCGACACCGCGTAGAAGGACGCGAGGCGGTTCATCTGGTTGATGGCCTCCTGGCGGTTCCGCTCGACCCTGAGGGCCTCCTGGTACTCCGGGTCGTTCTCCTTGTCCGGCGTCAGCGCGAAGTCCTCGACCGTCTTCGCCACCGGGCGGTTGTCGCGCTCCCGCGGCATGGAGTTCCTGACCGAGGCCAGGCCCGTGCCCGCGACCGTCATCTGGGTGCCTGCGGCGTTGGCGAAGGTCGCCAGTGCATAGGCGTGTTTGGCCAGGGCGTCTCCGAAGCGCCGGAACTCGGTGGCCGCCTCGCCCTTCCACTCGACCCTGCCGACGTAGTCCGAGAGCTCGCCCGCGGCCTCGTTGAGCGCGCTCTTCGCTCGGACGAGGGCCTCACCGGCGCGCTCCAGATCGGCGGGATTGGAGTTCTCGACGAGGTCGAGCATCTCGTTGAGCTGCCTGGACTCGAAGTCCGTCCTGCCGAAGAACCCGCCCGGGACACTGCCGAAACCGATGTCGTCCATCGTCGCGGCGAAGCGCTCGACGGCGTCCGTCGCGCCGAACCGCGTACGGATCTGCGCGGCGTCTGCCGACTGCTGCTGTTGCGGGGTCAGCGGCTGCTCGTTCTCACTCATCGGCGATCACCCCAGGTCCCCGTCACCGGACTGCGTGCTGTCGTTTCGCGGCCTGCCGGTCTGGCCGGCCGCGTCGTCCTGCCTGTGCTGTGCGGTACGGCGCTCCTGTGCCTGCTGTTCCCGCTGAACACGTGCCTGGATCGCGTGGAATCGCTGCCGCAGGTCGTCCTCCAGGTTGTCGAACCCGACCTCCGCTCCCCGGACGGCGATGCTCAGCATCTCGATCTGATCACCGAGCGACCTGGAGAGCTTGACGATTTCCGCATGGACCCGGTTGTACTGCGCGTAGAGCCCGTCGGCCTCGAGGAAGCCCCCTCCGGGTGCGCTGAAGGAGTTGCGGGGGACCGTCTGGGTGGCCAGCCTGGACCTGCCGGCATGGCCCTCCTCGAGTTCAGCGAGGAGCGCGTTCACACGCTCCTGGAATCGCCTCAGTGCGCCGGCGCCGCGTTCGAGGTCGCCCGAGCCCCTCGCACCGCCGCCCCCGCCACCGTCCGCTGGCAGCATTACGACCGATCCTCCCCGTTTGCCGTCATCACAAGAAACTCACACCGCGCGGTCGTGGGTCGTGGTGACGCGTCGTCCCACCCGTCGTCCCACCCGTTGTTCGACTCGCCACCCGACTCGGCATTCGCTCATACGTACGGGTCACTGTAGTCACTGCCTCCGACAGGCCCAAGTGACTTACCCATCGGCCCACTTCACCCGCAACCACGGGGGCGCCGTACGCATCAGGACCCTATGCGGCCGCACCGGGGTACCGCATCCGTAGAAGTACTCAGACGCGGCCGGGCTCTCCGCCCGCCGGATCCCGCGCCCCCGCTCCCCGTTCCGGGCCGCCGGCCCGCCGCCGGGCGTCGCGGACCGTCACGGCACCGCCGGCGATCGCGGCGACCAGGACCGCGCCTCCCACCACGACGTACGTCGCGAGCCGCGCGTTGCGTTCGTCCGCGGTCTCGCCCAGGTGGAGTTCGGCCGGGGTCGGAGCCTCGGCGCCGGACAGGCCCTCCCGGGCGACGGGCTCCGAGAGCGGCTCGTCGTCCTCGGTGAGGGCCCGGACCGGGTCGACGACACCCCAGCCCACCAAGCGGTCGTGGCCCGCGACGGAGCGTTCCGCGGTCTGCTGGATCTGGGCGACGATCTGCTCCTGCGTCCAGTCCTCGTGCTTGCTCCTGATGAGGGCCGCGACGGCGGCCGCATAGGGCGCGGAGAAACTCGTCCCGCTGTCGGCGCAGTGGCCGCCCCCGGGGACCGTGGAGACGATGTCCACGCCGGGTGCCGCGACGCCGACGAAGTCGCCGGACTGGGAGAACGCCGCCCGTTCGTTGTTGCGGTCCGACGAGGCGACGGCGAGGACGCCCTCGTAGGAGGCCGGGTAGGTCTTCTTGACGTTGCCGCCCATTCCGTCGTTGCCCGCCGAGGCGACGACCACGATCTCCTTTTCCAGTGCCCTGTCGATGGCCTGCTTCAGCAGGGGGGTGGGTTCCACCGCCCCGGCGGTGTCCTGGGAGATGTTGATGACCCCGGCTCCCTCGGCCACCGCGTGGTCGACGGCCCGTGCGAGCGTCTCTGCGGTTCCGTGCCCCTCGGCGTCGTTCTGCTGGATGGGGATGATCGTGGCCTCGGGGGCGAGTCCGACGAAGCCGGTGCCCTGGGCAGGGCGGGCGGCGATGATGCCGGCGACCCTGGTCCCGTGGCCGACGGTGTCGGTGGTGCCGTCCTCGCTGCCGCGCTCGACCTCGAAGCCGCCGGCGTCCTTCAGGTCGCGGTCGAGGAGGTTCCTGCCGCTCGCGATGTCGACCGCGGGACTGAGCTGCGGGTGCCTGACGTCGACACCGGTGTCGATGACGGCGACCCGGACGCCCTTTCCGGTGGACTGCTTCCACAGCTCGTCCAGCAGGACGCGCTGCAGCGCCCAGGGGCGGCCCTCGTACGTCTTGCCCGGGTAGGTGCACCGGTCGGCACCGTCCGCGGCGGCGGGTGCGGCCGGGACGACGACGACGAAGACGAAGGCGAAGGCGAATGCGAGGACGAAGACGAAGACGAAGGCGATGAAGGTCGGGAAGGCCAGGAGGGTGGGCGCTGCGGCGGCCGGGACTGCGGGGATGCGCCGGTACAGGTGCGTCATCTCAGGTCAACTCCCCGCCTCAGGAGCCCTGCGGCTGGCGCGCGGCGCCCGTGGACAGCCGGGGCCCGGTCGGCAGGAAGGCGGACCAGGCCGCCGGTACCGGCACGGGCTCGACATCCTTGTAGCCGAGGCGGTTCTGGGCCTGCTGCGCCTCCTGCCGGCGGGCCTCCCGCTCCTCGGGGGAGCCGGGGGCCCCGATCCCGGAGTCGTCCGTCGCGCTGTCGCCGTTGGACTGCATGGCATAGCGCAGTCCGGTGTCGGTGACCAGGAAGAGGAAGCCGGAGTCCGTCCGGGAGCCCTTGAACTGGCGGAAGAGCTGCCCGGAGCCGGGGGTGACGTACGCGCTGCTGGAACCGGTGGGAAGGGTGGCGGGAAACCCGGTGCCGGCCCAGGTGCTGAGAGTGGTCGAGCCGTCGTCGTCCACCTCGCGCAGGACGTTGCACACGGTGTTGCGGCTTCCCTCGTCCGTGTCGGCCGAGTTGACGGGTTCGGGCGCGTGCTCGGGCCACTTCTCGTCCTTGCCGAAGGCCGGGCCCGGCCGGATGGCGGCGGGGCTGACCGACTCGGCGTGGCCGTCCTGGTCGAGGTCTATCAACTCGCGGCTGGCGAGCAGCAGTTTGGCCGTGAAGTCGGTCACGGGCGCCACCCGGCCGCTGAGCACGACATACTGCCGGGCACGGGTCCCGTCGGTGGCCTTCAGGACCATGCCGACCCTGTTCACGGCGTCCGGAAGGCCGCCGGGGACGCCGGCGGGCCCCCCGGCGCCCGGCACCGTCGGGAACGCGATCCTGTCGCCCTTGTGGAGAGTGTCCAGCCAGGCGCCGGAGACACGCTGGGGAGCCCGTTCGTGGCCGACGAGCACCCGCAGGAGCAGTTCGTCCTCGTCAACGGGGTAGGCCGTGCCCTTGGCGTCGACGATGTAGCGGGTCGCGTCGGGGCCCTCGACGTAGAGCAGTTCCCCACCGCGCAGCCGGTCCGCGCCCTCGGTCTTCCTCTCCTCGCGCTCGGCGAGGACGAACGCGGCCTTCTGGAGGGCGCGGCCGCCCTCGCCCGGCCGCTCGCAGACCGCCCAGCGCTTGGCGGACCCGGCCTCCTTGGCGTCGGGCAGCCGGTCGGGGGCGTAGGGGATGCCGAGGGTGGCGCCGTGCGGGATCTTGCCGTTGTCCAGCACGGACTCGTCGACGTTGACGACCTTGCCCTTGTCGGGGTCGAGGAGCAGTCTCGCGGACGACATGTTGAGCACCGGGTGGAGCTGCCGCTTCCCGTCGGTCCTCAACACGACGTAGCGGGTGGTCGACTTGCTGGCGATGATGACGTTCTCGTTGGGGGTGTCCCAGTTCCGCGGGGCCACCGGTTTGAACATGCCCCATGCGCCGAAGACGGCCAGGATCACCACCGCCACGACGGCCCCCGGAACCACCGCGCGCAGGGGGCGGGGCGCGCCCTCCTCCGACCCCGTCGTGTTCGGCTGCACGAACTGCGCGACCAGTCTCCGCTTCGCGAAGGTGTACGCGTTGAGTTCGTCCCGACGTGATGCCATCTGTCCGCTGTCCCTCTCCCCGTCGGGCGACCGGGAATCCACCCCCGTGCCGGGGCCCGCCGCCGCACAGCCCCCTACTATGCCTGCCGGCGCCCGCGCCCCTACCCTCAGGTAGGGTGATCGCCCGGTCAACGCCCGCGGGGGGATCGGCACATGCGGACACGAGGGGGCAACGCGGCGATGGGGACGGCGACTCGCTCGCGACGGGGGCGTACTTCCCGGGGGAACCGCGGGACTTCCCGGCGGCAACGCGGCAACGCCCCCTCGCACGAGACCCCCCCGGCCCCTCGGGCAGCGGTCACTCCGCGGCCCCTGGCCGGTTCCGGCCGTACCGGCCCGTTCTCGTTGCGGCAGTTGGTGCTCGTGGAGCTGGCCCTCGCGCTGGTCCTGGCGGGTGTCATGGCGGGCGGTCTGTGGCTGGTCCCCGTCTGCTCCGTCGCCGCGGCCCTGCTGCTGCTCGCGGTGCTGCGGCGGCGCGGTCAGGCGCTGCCGGACTGGCTTTCCACCGCCCTCGGGCTGCGGGCACGCCGCCGGGCCGCCGGGCCCGCCGGCGCGGACGCGGATCCCTCGCTTGCGCCCCTGGCGGAAGCCGCGCCCGGTGTACGCCCGTTCACCTATGTGGACCGCGACCGCCGGACGGTCGGCATGCTCGGGGACGGCTCGTTCCTCACCGCCGTCGTACGCGTCGAGGCGAGTGGTTCCGGGCTGCGGCCGGCGTTCGGGGCCCGGGCCCTGCCGATGGCGCTGCTGGGCGGCGCGCTGCGGGTCGACGACATCACCGTGGAGTCGGTGCAGCTGGTCCAGCAGGTGCGTTCCGCGCCCGCGCCGCATCTGCCTCAGCGGTCGGTCGCACGGCTGTCCTACGGCCCGCTGCAGGAGCGCACGGGTGCTCCCGCGCTGAGGATGACCTGGGTGGCCGTGCGGCTGGACCCGGAACTCTGCCGGGAGGCCGTCGAGGCCCGGGGCGGTGGCGTGGAGGGTGCGCAGCGCTGTCTGGTGCGGGTGGCCGACCATCTGGCGAGCCGGCTCACCGGGGCCGGTTTCCGGTCGCTGGTCCTGGACCAGGAGGAGCTCAACTCCGCCATCGCGACGGCCGTCTGCGCCAGCCCCCGGGCCGCGGCCCGCGCGGGCCGGCCGGGTGCGGCGGTCCAGCGCCGCACCGCAGAGACCTCGCGGGTCTGGCGCTGCGACGACCGCTGGCACACGACGTACGCCGTCGGCCGCTGGCCGGAGTTGGGGTACGGTGCGCAGCCGCTGCCCGCACTCGTGTCGGCGCTGACCTCGGCCCCGGCCTACGCGACCACCTTCAGCCTCGGTCTGCGGCGCGGTACGCGGCAGGGAGCGCTGGTGATGAGCGGACATCTACGGATCACGGGCGCCTCGGACACCGAACTGGTCGGGGTGCGACGGGAGCTGGAGCAGGCCGCGCGGTCCGCCGGGGTCGGTCTGCTGCGGCTGGACCGCGAGCAACTGCCGGGGGCGCTGGCGACGATACCGCTGGGGGGTACGCGATGACGGGCACGGGCTCAGATTCGGGTGCGGGTACGGCTGCGGGTGCGGCTGCGGGCTCCGCACGCATGCTCAGGGGGCTGTTCGGCCCCCGGCATCCGGGGCACACCATGGCGGTGGAGGACCTGGGCGCCCTGGCCCTGCCGGTAGGCGACGACGGCGTGGTGATCGGGGAGGACGCCGAGGGCCGGCCCCGGATGGTGGGCTTCCACCGTTCGACTCCGTACGAGGTGCTGCTGATCGGCGGCCTCTGGACGGCGCAGGTGCTGGCGCTGCGCGCGGCCGGTACGGGCGCCCGGGTGGCGGTGGAGACCGGCCGGGCGCAGGCGTGGACGGCACTGGCGCAGGCGGCGGGGGCGGGCCTGGAGTGCATCACGCTCCACGACGTGGGGCGCGTGCCGCCGATGGGTGCCACGGTGGGCAGTCCGGTGGTGGTCGTCCGGGACTGCGGAATGCGCCCTCCGCGCGGCCGTGTGGTGTCGTCGCCGTGGCAGTCGGTGCTGACGCTGCTCCCCTATCTGAGCCCGGTGGCGCCCCGCCTGCTGCGGGACGCGACGCTGGTGGGAGTGCAGCGGGTGTCGCCGCAGGAGGCCGAGCAGATCGGGCGGATCCTCGGGCTCCGCCGGGCGGAGAGCGACGCCCTTCCCACGCTCGCCGACGGGGTGACGCTGTGGGTCTCGGGGCGCGAGCGCCATTGGGTGATGACGGGCGGGACGGACGCCGAGACGGGGCTGCTCGGTGTGGCCCGCAGGGTCGACTGACGTCGGGACCCGACCGGCGCTCGCCCCTTCCGGTGTCTCACGGGGCCCGGCCTCCTCCGGCGGTGGTCGTGGGCTCGGTCCACAGGCGGATGTGGACCTGAACAAGCCTCGATAGGATGCCCGTGTGACCCGGGCAGCATCGCGGCAGGCGACCCTCGCCGGGGATCCCGCGGGGGAGGACGGGGCCAGGAGCTGGCCCTTTCGGGTCACTTCGACTCGGCACCAGCGAGAGGAAGCATGACGCATGGGGAGCGCCCAGGAGAAGGAAGAGCTGTACGCCCTCGATATCTCCGGCGTCGAGTGGCACGGTGCGCCCGGCACCAGCCCGGACGAGGAGCGGGTCGAGATCGCGCATCTGCCCGGCGGCGCGGTGGCGATGAGGTCGTCGCTTGAGCCGGAGACCGTGCTGCGTTATACGGAGGCCGAGTGGCGGGCCTTTGTACTCGGCGCCCGGGACGGGGAGTTCGACCTGCGCTGAGGTCTCCCGGGCGGGAGCGGCCCACGGACCGGACGGACGGGCCGGGCAGCCTCGACCGCGCCGTGCGCCCCGGCCGAGGCTGCCCGCGGGACCGGCGCCGCAGCGGGTGTGTCGTACGTGCCGGGGGCGGGCCGGCCGGGGCCGATGCGGACGAAGTGCGCTCGGCACGACGACCGACGGCTCGCGTCGAAGGCTCGCGGTCGACGGCAGTACGGTCGACGGCAGTACGGGTGGCGGCAGTACGGGTGGCGGGGGACCACGGCCCGTGCCGATCCTGTGCAGCCGCATCCCGCGGTCGCCGGTGGTGATCCCGTCGGCCCGTCACATTCTGTCGTCCGCCGGGGACATGGCACAGCGGAGGGGTGATCGTTGACGCGGTGGACGGTCGCAAGGCGCGCTCCGGCCTGCCGTACCGTCGGTGTCGGCGATTAGGGTGGGCCGGGGCGCAGCGAAGTCTCGCGGACAGGGCGGACAGGTGCGCGGCGCCGTACGGGGGAGAGCCGGCCGGGCCGGTGTCGGACACGGTCGCCCCCACCCACCACGGCACGAGGGCGCTCGACCACAGGAGGCACAGTGAACGGCGATCGGGACGAGATCCGCGGTGGCTGGGACCCGCCCGTCGACGATCAGTCCGACGCGGAGCCCGCGGAGATGACGGGCGAGTTCACCATCGACTACACCCCGCCCGCCTGGTACACGCAGAACGCATCGGGGGGCGCATCGGGGGGCTCTGCCCTGCAGGGGACGGCGCCCTCCCCACCGCCAGGGCCGCCGTCCGGGCCGCCGGTGGTGCTGCCCGGTCTTCCTCCGGGCAGCGGATCCGGGCCGGGCCGGCCTCCGGCGGAGCCCGACCCGGCGCAGCAGGGGGCGAACGCACCCTCCACCCCGGCGCACCCCAGGGAGGAGGCTCCGTCCGGCGATCCGGCGCCCGACCACGCCTCCGGGCGGATCGCGGCAGGGGGTGGGGGCCACGATCCTGCTCATCCGGTCGAGGAGGCCCCGGCCGAGGAGGCTCACGCGGTTTCCGGCAGCCCGGCGGCGCAGCCGTTCGACAGCGGCTTCGAGAGCGGGGCGACCATGCGGTTCTCCCCCGCCGCTCTCCAGCGTGAGATCGCGGAGCGCGACGCCGCGGCCGCCGCCTCGGGTACCGGCCCGGCCGCGCGAGGGGAGACAGGTGGGGCCGAGGGGACTCCGCCCCCGGCAGCCGGGGCCGATCGCCCGGACGAACCGGCGCCCGTGAACGCACCCGAGGCGCCCGGTGGGCCCCAGGACCCGGACGGGCCCGGTGTCGAGGGCCACGACGACAACGCGGCCGGCACCGTTCGGGAAGCCTCCGCTGCCGGGCAACGGCACGGCGACGGGGGCGGCGCCCAGGACGGCGCGGAGGCCGCGGACGAGTACCGGGGCGCCGCCCACGGCGAGCGAGAGTCGGCGGACGCCGCCCGGGACGCGACCGGGGCCGGCGAGCGGTACGGCATCGCGCCGGATGCCGCACCGGCCGGGACCGCGCCGGGCACCGCGCCGTCCGGTGCGACTGCGACCGAGCTCGCTTCGGCCGAGCCGGGACCCGCCGACGCCGCCCAGGCAGGGGTACCGCGGGACGGCACTTTCCCGACCGCGCCGCAAGGCAGCCGCCCGCTTCCGGCCACCGCACCGCCCTGGGTACCGGGCACCGGCATCCCGCAGGACCGCAGCAGCGTGCCACCGCTGCCGTCCGCCTACCCACCCGCCGATCCGACCGCGGCACCCCAGTGGCCCGTGCAGAACCGACCCATGGATCGGCCTGCGGATCAGCTGTCGGCGGGGGGCACCCGGCAGCCGTCGTCCCCCTCGGGGGCACCCGATCAGCCCGGGGGCCAGGGCTTTCCCCCACCGGGCAGCCCACACCGGCAGCCCGGGGGCCCGGGGGGCGGTCACGGGTTCCCCGAGCCCCCGCACACGCAGCACCCCCGGCACGCCCAGCACGCCCAGCACGCCCAGCACGCCCAGCAACCGCAGCAACCGCAGCAACCGCAGCAACCGCAACAGGCCGCGCCGCACTTCGACCCGGCCGCACCGCAGGCCGGTTACGGCTTCCCTCCCCCGGCGCACGGCCCGGACCCGTCCCCTGCGCGGCAGCCCGGCGCTCCGCTGCCACCGGCCGCCCCTGCTCCCGGGACCCGGCCTCCCCAGGGCGGCAGCGGATTCCCGCACGACGGTTACGGCTACCCCCCGCCGCCCCTGCGGCCCGGCGGCCCGGGGCCGATACCGCCCCAGGCCCCCCAGAGCGGGCCGCCACCGCACGCCCCCGGCCCAACCCGTCATCAACCGCCGGCCCGGCAGGGCCGAGCACAGGGACAGCCGCACCCTCACGGGCAGGCTCAGCAGCCCCCGGCCGCCCCGGTCGACCCCCGCACGGGTGGGGGCTGGCCCCAGCCGGTCGCACACGACCAACGCCAGCGCTCGGTGCCGGGCGCACCGCTCGGGTACACGGCGGCGGTGGAGCTGTCCTCCGACCGTCTGCTGCGGAACGCCAAGCCCAAGGCCAGGTCCAGCCGCAACCCCTCCGGCTCGAGCCGGTTCAGGATCGGCGGCAAGAAGGAGGAGGCCGAGCGTCAGCGCAAGCTCGAACTGATCCGCACCCCGGTGCTCTCCTGCTACCGGATCGCGGTCATCAGCCTCAAGGGCGGCGTCGGCAAGACGACGACCACCACCGCGCTCGGCGCCACCCTGGCCACCGAGCGCCAGGACAAGATCCTGGCCATCGACGCCAACCCGGACGCGGGCACGCTCGGGCGCCGGGTGCGGCGCGAGACCGGCGCGACCATCCGCGACCTGGTCCAGGCGATCCCGTACCTCAACTCCTACATGGACATCCGCCGGTTCACCTCGCAGGCGCCCTCCGGTCTGGAGATCATCGCCAATGACGTGGACCCCGCCGTGTCGACCACGTTCAACGACGAGGACTACCGCCGGGCGATCGACGTGCTGGGCAGGCAGTACCCGGTCATCCTCACCGACTCGGGTACGGGTCTGCTCTACAGCGCGATGCGCGGCGTACTGGACCTCGCCGACCAGCTGATCATCATCTCCACACCCTCCGTGGACGGCGCGAGCAGCGCGAGCACGACGCTCGACTGGCTTTCGGCGCACGGCTACGCGGAACTGGTTCAGCGGTCGATCACCGTGATCTCGGGTGTCCGGGAGACCGGCAAGATGATCAAGGTCGAGGACATCGTCCAGCACTTCGAGACCCGCTGCCGCGGTGTCGTGGTCGTACCGTTCGACGAGCATCTGTCCGCGGGCGCGGAGGTCGACCTGGACATGATGCGCCCGAAGACGCGCGAGGCCTACTTCAACCTGTCGGCGATGGTCGCCGAGGACTTCACACGGGCTCAGCAGGCCCAGGGGCTATGGACCTCCGCAGGCCAGGGTCACCAGCCACCGCACGTGGCACCGCCGATGCCCGGCCAGCCGCACGGAGGGCCTCCGCAGCACCCCGGTCAGCCGGGCAACCCGCCGCGGCCCGGCCAGCCGTACGGAGGGCCTCCGCAGGCCGGACCGATGTACGCGCCGAACCCCGGGCGACCGCAGCACCCCGGCCATCCTCCCCAGTACCCCGGTCGGCCGGGCGGCCCGCCGCAGCAGGGAGCCCTGCCTCCGCAACCCCCCGGCCACCCCCCGCAGTACCCCGGTCAGGCCCATCAGCCGGGTGGTCAGCCTCCGTTCGAGGGACAGGCGGGCCACGTCGGTCGGCACCCGTACGGCGGACCCGTGCCTGGTGCACAGCAGCAGTGGCGGCAGGCACCACCCTCGCAGGGGCCGTCGGCCCCGCACCCGGCCGGTCCGCCGGCCGGGCAACCGGGCGGCACCGCCCTCCCGGTACGGCCGGAACAGCCGGCGCAGCCGGGCGCGTACCCGGAGAGGCCGGCGCAGCCGGGTCGGCCACCGGCGCAGGGCGGGGCGCCCGGTCAGCCCGGCCAGGGTGAAACCCAGGAACGGGTGCCCCCTGCCGGTGGCGGCCACGGCCATCCCCGACCGCAGCCGCCGACGGCACCGCCGGCCTCTCAGCAGTAGGGCGTCAACGCTTCGGACCAATGAGGGCTCGCACCGTGCTCCACGGTGCGAGCCCCTGCCACTTCACGCAGTCCACAGGGGTTCTGACGCGGCGTCACTGCGTCGTTGACTCGTCTGGACCACGCTGATAGACCTTCGCATCACCAGTGGGCGCCCAGACGATCCACGTGCCTCCTCCACGCGAGCTACGACGCGAGGTCAACGTCCTATGATCACAACGGCTCACCACCGCTCCCCCGGCCCGGCCCTCTTCCTCCGCTCGCGGGCAGGACGCCGCCCGCACCCCCTGCTGCGGCTGCTGCTCGCCGTCGGCATCGCCGCCCCCACGCTGATTGCCGGCCCGCCGCAGGCGCAGGCGCAGACACGGGCCGAGGCGCAGGCCTGGCCTCGGGCGCAGGCTCAGGCACCCGCAGCCGTGCCCGGCACCGGACAGCTCATGGACTCGCCGGCGAGTGCGGTCGGCACCCGCGTGCGCGCGGACGAAGGCAACAGCGACGGCAAGACCGACGGCAAGGACGACAAGAGCAACGGCGACGGCAAGACCGGGGCCGGGAACGTCCTGACGGTGGCCGTGTCACAGAGTGTCGACTCCCTCAGCCCGTTCCTCGCCCAGCGGCTGGTCTCCACCAGCGTCCACCGGCTGATCTACGAGTACCTGACGAACTACGACCCCAGAGACGCACGGCCGGTGCCGGGGCTCGCGACCGCCTGGAGTCCGTCAGCCGACAAGCTGACGTGGACCTACACCATCCGCAAGGACTCCACCTGGTCCGACGGCAGACCTGCCACCGCCGAGGACGCGGCCTGGACCTTCGGCAGGATGATGAAGGACCCCGGTGCAGCGACCGCCAACGGGAGTTTCACCGCCAACTTCGCCGAGGTCACGGCCCCGGACCCGGAGACGCTCGTCATCCGGCTGAAGAAGCCGCAGGCCACCATGACGGCACTGGACGTGCCGATCGTGCCGAAGCACATCTGGGAGAAGGTCGGCGACTTCTCCACGTTCAACAACGACACACGGTTCCCGGTCGTGGGCAACGGGCCCTTCGTGCTGACGGACTACAAGGTCGACCGGTACATCCGGCTGAGGGCCAACAAGAACTTCTGGCGCGGCGCACCGAAGTTCGACGAGTTGGTGTTCCGGTACTACAAGGACGGTGACGCGGCGGTCGCCGCGCTGCGCAAGGGCGAGGTCTCCTTCGTACCCCATCTCACCCCGGCTCAGGCCGCTTCGCTGAAGAACGCGGAGAACATCCAGGTCAACGATGCCCCGGGCCGCCGCTTCCTCGCGCTCGCCACCAACCCGGGCGCGCGGGCGAAGAACGGCGGCAGGTTCGGCAGCGGTCACCCCGCGCTGCTCGACCCGGTCGTGCGCAGGGCGCTGTTCCACGCGGTCGACCGGCAGACCATCGTCGAGAAGGTGTTCCAGGGGCACGCGGTCGAGGGCGAGGGCTACCTCCCTCCCCGCTTCTCCGCGTACTTCTGGAAGCCGGCCGCCTCCCAGCGGATCGCGCACGATCCGGCGAAGGCCGCCGCGCTGCTCGACGAGGCCGGGTACCGGAGGGACGGGAGCGGCAGGCGGCTGGGCAAGGACGGCCGGCCGCTGGACTTCCGCGTCCTGTGCCACGCCACCGACCCCCACGACAAGGCGGTCGGCAAGTACCTCCGCGAGTGGTGGGGCGAACTCGGGATCGGGTTGAGGGTCGTCTGCCTGGACAATGTGTCCGACCCCTGGCTCAAGGGTGACTACGACCTGGCGTTCGACGGATGGTCGGTCAATCCCGACCCGGACTTCGTCCTGTCCATCCACACCTGCTCCGCTCTGCCCGCCACACCCGCGGACACCGGTGCGACCGACAACTTCATCTGCGACGAGCGTTTCGACCGGCTGTACGCGCAGCAGGCGGTGGAGTACGACGCGGCCAGGCGCGGGGACCTGGTCAGGCAGATGCAGTCCCGGCTGTACGACACCGGCTTCATGAACGTGATGGTGTACCCGAACGCGCTCGAGGCCTACCGCACCGACCAGATCGGGTCCATCACGACGATGCCCGAGGCCGCCGGCAATCTCTACGGCCAGGACGGCTACTGGAGCTGGTGGTCCGCCGAGCCCGCGGCCGCGGGCGGGGCGGCCTCGGACGGCGGCGGCTCCTCCCCCGCCGTGGCCATCGGCATCGGGATCTCGGTCGTCCTGGTCATAGCGGTCGGCATTCTCACCAGTCGGCGCCGCCGTGCCACCGCCGACGACCGCGAGTAGCCCGTGAGCAGCGCCACGAGCCCCTCGGGCTCCTCCCCCGATGTACCCGGCGTACCCGATGTGCCCGATGTGCCCGACGCCCCGGTGGGCACCTGCCCGCCGGGGACTTCCGGGGTCGAGATGAAGGCCGCCGCCCCGTCACCCGGCTCCCCCGGAGCCCGGCCGGGCCGGCCGCCCAGCGCGAAGACGGCTCTCCCGGCGCGCCCGGCCTGTCTCGCCTATCCCGCCTATCTGGCCGGCAGGCTCGGCGGCGCCCTGGTGTCGCTCTTCGCCGTCCTGGTGACCAGTTTCTTCCTCTTCCGGATCATCCCCGGTGACCCGGTCAAGGCGATGACGCACGGCATGCCGACGAGTGCCGAGCAACTGGCTGCGCTACGGCGCCAGTTCGGTCTGGACCTGCCCCTGTGGCGGCAGTTCGCCGACTACTGCGCCGGAGCGCTGACCGGCGATCTCGGTATGTCGTACCAGTTCCGGGCACCCGTCGGGGAGCTGATCGCCCAGAAGCTCCCTGCGACCCTGCTCCTCACCGGTGTGGCCGTGGTGCTCTACTCGGCGCTCGGGCTCTGGCTCGGCACCCGTTCCGCATGGCGCCACGGCCGACTCGGCGACCGGCTGAACACGGGGGTGGCGCTGACTCTGTGGTCGGTGCCGTCGTTCTGGCTGGGCCTGCTGCTGATCATCACCTTCTCGGTGGGGATCGGGCCGATGCCCGGTATGTTCCCGACCGGCGGAATGGAGTCGGGGGGCACGGCCGGCTTGGCGTACGTCCTGGACGTCGCGCACCACATGGTGCTGCCGGTGCTGACCCTGGTGGCCGTCGGTTATGCGCAGACGCTGCTGGTGATGCGCTCCTCGCTGCTGGACGAGATGGGCGGCGACTATCTGACGACGGCTCGGGCGAAGGGGCTGCGGGACGACGACGTACGACGCCGGCACGCCGTCCCCAATGCCCTGCTGCCGACGGTGACGATGGTCTTCATCAACCTCGGCCATGTCGCGGCCGGATCGATCCTGGTCGAGACGGTGTTCTCCTGGCCCGGGCTCGGCGGGCTGTTCTACCAGGCCCTGAGCGTTCCCGATCTGCCGTTGGTGCAGGGGCTGTTCGTGGTGTTCGCGGGGGCGATGATCCTGATGAACCTGCTGGCCGACCTGCTCTATCCGCTGCTCGACCCGAGGGTGGGCCGATGACGAGGCCGATGAACCCGCCGAACCCGCCGAACCCGCCGAAAGCGACGTGGCAGACGGACTCGCCGGGGCCGAGGAAGTCGACGAGATCACTGCAGCGGGCACGCCGACGCGCCTCGGTCGCCCGCTTCTGGCGGCGCTACCGCACCCATCGCGCCGGGGTCGCGGGGCTCGCCGGCCTCACCCTGCTCGCCGTGCTCGCCCTGGCCGCGCCGTGGCTGGTCGGTGACGACGTCCAGAGCGTCACCCGTGCGCCCGGCCGGGCGCTGGAGCCGCCGAGCGGCGCCTTCCCCCTCGGCACGGACCAGTTCGGCCGCTCGCTGCTCGGGCTGCTGGTCTGGGGCTCCAGGATCTCACTCACCGTGGGGCTGCTGGCGGCAGCGCTGTCGGTGGCCATCGGTACGCTCGTGGGTGTCGTCGCGGGGCACTACCGCGGCTGGATCTCCACGGCCGTCATGCGGATCACCGACTGGTTCCTCGTGATGCCGACCCTGGTCCTGGCGATCGTGCTGGCCACGGTGCTGTCGCGGAGCGTGTGGACGGTGATCCTGGCCATCGGGGTCACGACCTGGCCGACGACGGCGCGACTGGTGCGCGCGCAGACGATCGCGGTCGAGTCGCGGCCGTACATCGAGCGCGCGAAGGCCCTCGGCGGCGGTCACCGGCACCTCATGACCCGGCATGTGCTGCCCCAGGTGATGCCGCTGGTACTGGCCCAGACGACACTCGGCATCTCCGCCGCCATCCTCACCGAGGCGACGCTGGCCTTCCTCGGGCTCGGCGACCCGACGGTGGTGTCCTGGGGCGGCATGCTCCAGGACGCCCGGGAGGCGGGCGCGGTGTCGTCGGGCCACTGGTGGTACCTCGCGCCGCCCGGCATCGCCGTCGCACTGGTGGCGCTGGCGTTCACCCTGTGCGGACGGGCCGTGGAGTCCGTCCTCAACCCCCGTCTGGGGGTGTCCCGTTGAGTCTGCTGGAGCTCAGGGGACTGCGGGTGACATACGGGTCCGGGGCGTCCGCCGTCCCGGCCGTACGCGGAGTCGACCTCACCCTCGGCGCCGGGCGGAAGCTCGGGGTGGCGGGCGAGTCGGGCTGCGGGAAGTCGACCCTGGCGCTGGCACTGCTGCGGCTGCTGCCCGCGTCGGCCAGGCTGTCGGGCGAGATCCTGCTGGACGGCGAGGACGTGCTCGCCATGAAGTGGGGCCGGCTGCGCGCGGTGCGGTGGGCGGGTGCGTCCGTCGTCTTCCAGGGGGCCATGCACGCGCTGAACGCGGTGCACCGCATCGGCGACCAGATCGCGGAGCCGGTGCTCGTGCACGGCCGGGCGACGCCCGCCGCCGCGCGACGGCGGACCGGTGAGCTGCTGGAGCAGGTGGGGCTGCCGGCGTCGCGCGCGGCGGCCTACCCGCACGAGCTGTCCGGCGGTCAGCGCCAGCGCGTGATGATCGCGATGGCGCTGGCCTGCGAACCGCGGCTGCTGGTCGCCGACGAGCCGACGACGGCGCTGGACGTGATGATCCAGGCGCAGATCCTGCGGCTGATCGGGCAGCTGGTGTCCGGGCACGGCATCGCGCTGCTGATGATCAGCCACGACCTGGCGGTACTCGCCGACACCTGCGACCGCCTCGCCGTGATGTACGCGGGCCGGGTGGTGGAGGAGGGGCCCGGGCGGGCCGTGTACGACGCGGCGCAGCACCCGTACGGCCGGGCGCTGTCGGCGGCGTTCCCGCGGGTCGGGGACCCGGCATCGCGGCGGGAGCCGCGCGGGCTGCCCGGTGATCCTCCGGACCCCTCGGCGCTGCCGGGCGGATGTACGTTCCGTCCGCGCTGCCCCGTGGCGCTGGAGGTGTGCGGCCGGGACGAACAGGAACTGCGCGAGGCAGGGCCGGACCGACTCGCCGCCTGTGTGCGGGTGGACGCAAGGGAGGAAGCGTGAGCGCTGCCGACGGGACCGGCAGGGACCGGAGCGAGGTCCCCCCTGGCGCAGCCGCCGCCCCCCTGCTGTCGGCCACCGGAGTGCGGGTGTCCTTCCCGGGCCGGCGCGGAGCCGCGCCGGCCCGCGCCGTCGACGGTGTGGATCTGGACGTCGGCACCGGGGAGATCGTCGCGCTGGTCGGCGAGTCCGGCTGCGGGAAGACATCCCTGGCCCGGGCGCTGCTCGGCCTGGTGCGGCCGGAGGCGGGGCAGGTGTCGTTCGGGGGCGTGCCGCTCGGATACGGCTCTCGGGCGCTGAAGGAATACCGCAGACGGGTGCAGTTGGTGCTGCAGGACCCGAGCGGTTCGCTCAACCCCCGGCACACCGTGTACGACGCGGTGTCCGAGGGGCTGCGGATCCACGGCTACCGCGGCGACGAGGAGGCGGCCGTCGCGGAGGCGCTCGCGCGTGCGGGTCTGCGCCCGCCGGAACGGTTCTTCCTGCGCTACCCGCACGAACTGTCCGGTGGCCAGCGGCAGCGCGTGGTGATCGCGGGGGCGCTGGTGCTGGGGCCCGAACTCATCGTGGCCGACGAGCCGGTGGCGTCCCTGGACGCCTCGGTGCGCGGCGAGATCCTGGCCCTGCTGCTGCGGCTGCGCGACGAACTGGGCCTCTCCGCGCTGGTGGTGACCCATGATCTGGGGCTGGCGTGGAACATCGCGGACCGGGTGGCCGTGATGTACCTGGGCCGCATCGTGGAGACGGGAACGGTGGAGGAGGTGCTGACACGCCCCCGGCACCCCTACACACAGGCGATGCTGTCGGTGCTGCCGGAGTCGGCGGTGCCGCCGGTGGTCCTCGCGGGCGAGCCGCCGGACCCCTCGCGCGTACCGCCCGGCTGCCGGTTCCACCCCCGCTGCCAGGTGCTCGTCTCGGGCGCCGCCGACGATGTCGCGAGCCGCTGCCGTACGCAGGACCCTCCCGTCCTCGCCGGGGGCTCCGCGGGTGCGGTGGCCTGCCACTGGGCGGCGCCGACCGGCCCGGCTCCCGCGGGCGGCCGGTGCGAGGGCGCGGCCCCCGCAGGCGACCGCGGCGGGACCGCGGCTCCCGCCGACGGCCACCGCGACGCCACGGAGAGCGCGGCAGGCCCGTAGGGGCGGGGAGACCTCCTCGGGGCGCCCCGCGCGCGGTCGTTCGCGGATGGGTGCGCGGGGCCGTGCCCGGAGCGCCTGCCGGCCGGGCCCGGTGGCGCCGCGGCCTATGCGTCGTACTCCGCCGTCAGTTCACGCGCCCGCTTCACATCGGTGGCGATGGCGTCGAGAAGGGCCTCGACGGACTCGAACCTCGCCATGCCGCGCACATAGGCGAGGAAGTCGACGGCCACGTGCAGCCCGTACAGATCGAGGCCCACGCGGTCGATGGCGTACGCCTCGACGGTTCGCTCGGTGCCGTCGAACTGGGGATTGGTACCGACGGAGATCGCGGCGGGCATACGCTCCCCGTCGGCGGTGAGCCAGCCCGCGTAGACGCCGTCCGCGGGGATGGCGGTGTGCGGCAGGGTCTCCACGTTGGCCGTCGGATAGCCGAGCTCGCGGCCCCGCTGGGCACCGCGGACGACCACGCCCTCGACCCGGTGGGGCCGGCCGAGGATCTCCGCCGCACCCTCGACATCGCCCTCGGCGATCAGCCGCCGGGTCAGCGTGGACGAGAAGGGCTCACCGCCGCCCGCCGCGCCGCGCATGAAGAGGTCGACGACCTCGACCTCGTAGTCGTAGGTGCGGCCGAGTTCGGTCAGAAAGCCGACATCGCCGGCCGCCCGGTGCCCGAAACGGAAGTTGGGGCCCTCGATCACCGCGCGGGCATGGAGCTTGTCGACCAGTACCTTCACGATGAAGTCGGCCGGCGACAGCTTGGAGAACTCGGAGGTGAACGGCAGGATCAGCAGCGCGTCCACGCCGAGTTCCGCCATCAGCTCGGCGCGCCGGTGGTGCGGGGCGAGAAGCGGCGGGTGGCTTCCGGGGCGGACGACCTCGCTCGGGTGCGGATCGAACGTGACCACGGCCGACGGCACGCCGAGCTCCCGCGCCCGCGCCACGGCCCTCCCGATGATCAGCTGGTGACCGCGGTGCACCCCGTCGTAGGAACCGATGGTGACGACGCTGCGCCCCCAGTCCTGGGGGATGTCCTCCAAGCCACGCCAGCGCTGCACAGTGACCGCTCCTCGCCCGAACCCGAAACATCGAACCTGCGTGCGCAACGATGACTCCTTACGCAGGTCTAAGACTGCCATGCCCGCGCAGCGCCGTGGGCATCGGCACCCGGCTGCCCAGCGCCTCCAGCGTCCGGCGTGCGCGGGGACCGACCACCACCGCCCACTCCCCCGGCTCCCCCGCCTGCCACGACACCGCCTCGGCCGCGAATCCGGGCACCTGACGGGCCAGCTCGACCAGACTGCGGTCGAAGCGGTTCGCGCCCCCCGGGGTGCGTACGAGGAGCAGGCCGACGCGACGGACCAGCTCGCGGACCCGGGGGTCCGATGGCCGCACCGCCGGGGCGCGCACGGCGGCCTGGAGCACCGTGTCCAGGACCTCGGGATCGCCGCCCTCGCGCCTCTCGTGTTCCAGGAGGACGTCCAGCAGTTCGGCGCGCAGCGGCTCCCGCGCCGGACTCCCCGGTGCACCCAGCACTGCGGCCAGCGCGCACCGCACCGATGCCGGGCTGCCGCGCAGCAGGTCCACCACGAGCGGCAGCAGCGCAGCCCGCGCCGGCACTCCCTGCCGCAGCCGCAGCGCGACGAAGGCCGCCGCGTGCACGGCCCCGGACGGCCGCAGCCTCACGTACTCGCTCACCAGCGCGGCCGCGCGGCGGGCCGGATCCGGCCCCTCGAGTCCCGCAAGCGCCCGCAGCACGTCGTCCGCCCCGCCGCCCGGGCTGCGCAGTGCGGCGCGGAACGCCGCGAACACCGGCTCGGGGTGGGTCGGCGCCGCAGCGGCGAGGACGCCGGCGGGCACTCCCGGATCGTGCGCACGATACGCGTCGACGGCGCGCGCGAGATAACTCGGCCGGGTCCGCGGGTCGCGGACGAGAACGGCGAGCGCGGCACCGTGCAGGGCGGTGTCGGCGGGCCGGGCCAGCAGCGCAAGCGCCGCGTATCTCAGCAGGTCGCGGTCGGCCCGGTCGGTGACACGGGCCGCCACGGCAGGCGCGTACGCCGCCGCGGCGAGGCGACGCGCCGGGCGGGTGTCGTCGTGGGCCCAGCGGTCGACGGCCCGGCAGAGGGCTGACGGCTCGTCCTCGGTGAGCGCGGTCAGCAGCTCCCGGGCACGGGGGTGGGCGGTGCTGACGAGTGCCTCGCAGAGATCGTCGACGGCCCGTCCGCGGTGGGTGTGGAGCAGTGCCTGGGCCGCCGCCGCGACGGTGGGCCGGATGGCCGCGCCGGGTGCCGCGGGCAGCGGCCTGCCGTCGGTGAACCACCGGCAGAGCAGCGGCTGGACGGCCCGCGGCGACCGGGCCAGCCGTTCGGCGACCGCGTCCAGATAGCGGGGCGGTCGGGGTGCGCCGAAGTCCTCCGGGCGCTGGTGGGACGTCGAGGGGCCGTTGGCACCCCGCGCGCCGCCCGCGCCGGTCCCGCCGCCCCCGGTACGCTCCGGCGGCCCGTCCGCCGGGACGAGGCGGCGCAGCAGGTCCAGTCGCTCCGCTTCGCCGATGTGCAGCGCCTGCCAGAAGGCGGGGCCGAACTCCTCGGGACCCGATGCCCGGGGTGGCCCGCCCGGCCGCAGTGCGCTCCGGGTGACGCGGTCGGCGAGGGTACGCAGTACGCCGAGGTATCTGCGGGCGTGCGGCACGCGCAGCAGCGTCTCCCGCAGGAGTCCGGCGGCCCACCAGCGGATGTCCACGCCGGCTGCCTCCCCCGTGCCGGACGCGCCGGTGGTGCGGCAGCCGCCGCAACCGCAGGCGCCCCGGGAGCCGCGGGTCGCCTCGCAGCCGCGGAGAACAACGACTCCGTCGGGCACGTCGAGACCGCTCGGGCCGTTCACGCCACCGGCGACAGCGGGTCTGTCGAGTCCGTCGAGTCCGTCGAGTCCGTCGAGAGCATCGACCAGCGCCCTGAGCCGGGGTGCCAGCGCGGACTCCCCGGAGCGGCGGTCAAGCAGCAGCAGCGCGTGGACGACCGTGCCCCTCCGGTGCAGGGGCAGTCCCGGCCCCTCCGCGTCCGCCGCCGCGGGGCCCTGGCGGTTCAGCAGCGGATGCAGGACGGTGTCGACGTCGAGATGCGCGGCCTGGAGCCATTCGGCGACCTCTTCGTGGGCGAAGCGGTAGCCCGCGCCCGCCGGTACCAGCAGCCCCGTGGCGAGCACCGCGGACGCCCACCCGGTCCGCCAGGGGAAGATCTCCCCGAAGGCCTGACGGTCGAGACCTCCCCCGCCCGGCCCGAGGCAGCGCCGCGCCGCCTCGTGGACCCGTCCGGCCACCCGGGCCGCCAGCAGGCGCACCGCGGCCCCGTCGCACCCTTGCCCCCAGGTCTCGGCGATCCGCGTCGCGGCGCGCAGGCACATCAGGTCCGTGTGCGCCGTGAGGATCTCCTCGCGCGACGGCTGCCCGGGCACCTCTGCGGGCATCGCGTCCCGCACCTCCGCGAGGAGGCCGAGGGCCAGGGGGTGGCGGGCGTCCGCCGCGGCCGTCGCACCGGCCGGGAGGCCGAGGCGCGCCATGGCCTGCTCTGCCTCCCGCGCGGTCAGCGGGCCGAGGCGCAGCGCCGGCCTGTGCACATCGGCCTCGGGGTACAGCGCCGCGGCCCGCTCCCAGTACTCGGGCCGGCAGCCGACCACGAGCCGTACGCCGTGGTCGCGCAGCCAGCGCGCCGTCTCCGCCGTCCAGTCGGGGAGCCGGGCGGCCAGGGCGGCGGGCATCTCCTCGGGGCCGTCGAGGAGGACGAACAGCGGCCGTCCGGCCTCGCGGGCGACGCGCGCCACATGCTCCGGTGCGGCTTCCGCACCGGCTGCGGGGACGGCCCAGGGCCCGCCTCGGTGGGCCGTGCTCCCGGCGACGACCCGGCCGGAGCGCACCAGTACGCGGGCGACGGCGTCCGCCAGGTCGCGGTCGTCCGCCGCGAGGTCGGCGCCGCGCAGCCAGATGGAGACGCCCGCGTCGGCGCCGTGGGCCCGGCGGGCGGCGAGTGCGGCGAGTGCGGTGGTACGGCCGCTCCCGAGAGCTCCGGTGAGGGCGAGGACATGCGCCGGGGATGCCTCGAACTCAGCGAACCCCCGGACGGCGTGCGGGCGTTCGACGGGATCGGCACGGGTGCCGGCGCCGCCGGCCGGCCCGGCGGGCCCGAGGGACACCGCGGCCAGCCGCCGCGCTCCGGCGTGGTTGAGGTCGGCGCCGAAACCGGGGACGGTGCGGGCGTTGCGCCGCAGCAGCGCCCCGAGGGGTCCGCCGGGGTCGCGCGCGGCCGCCGTGCGCAGGGGCACGGCGAGGCCCGCCACGGGGTGCGCGGTGTCCGGGGCGGTGCCCGCGAGGACCGCCACCACCGATCCGGTTGCGGTGTCCACCACCGGCCCGCCGCCTGCCGTACCGCCGGGCCCCAGGGCGTCGCTTCCCCCGGTGCCGACGGCCAGTTCGAGGGCCCCGTGGAGGTGGTGTGCGCGGCCGTCCGCGGTGTAGCCGGCCGGGATCTCCCCCAGGACGCGGGCCTCGCGCCAGCCCCCGGCCGGGATACGCACGTACGCGCCCTTTCCGGGCCGGTCGCGGAGGGCCAGCGGCAGGGGTGTCAGGCCGAGCCCGCCGGTCCTGACGAGCGCGAGGCCGGCCTCCGGCAGGAGGGTGACTCCTTCGGCGACGCGGGGGGCGCCGCCCGGCACGCCCAGCAGGATCCTGTCGAGCCCGGCGACCGCTTCATGGCTGGTGACGACCGTGCCCCGGTCGTCGACGGCGAAGCCGGTCCCGCGCGGCCGGCCCGCCGGATCACAGATGCGCACCAGCGTCGCCAGGTCCTCGCGTCCCATGGCTCCGACGGTATGCCGGAGTTGATCACGGGGAGAAGGCCACGGGACGAACGCGCCCCGAGTGCACCCCCGGTGCACTCCGAGCGCCTGCCCATTGGGGTGAATCCGCGGGGCGGGACGGACAGACACCATCCGAGGGGGATCGTGGAGCGGGCAGCGGCCCTGCCCGCTCCACGAGGGAAGTCCCGGCACGGCCCGGCGCACTCCCCGAGGGGGACGGGGCCGGTGGTCACTGGGCCGGTGCGGCCTGCACCCGCGGGCGTCAGCCGAAGACCGCGAGGCTCCTCGCCTTGCCCCGGTGCTCCTCGACCAGCGCCAGAAACCGCTCCTGGGGCCCGAAGACGGCCACCGGGCCCCGCCCGCCGTACTCCGGGATGTCCAGGCGCACCCCGTTGAGCAGCAGCCGGGCGCGTCGCTCGTCGACGTCCCAGCGGGGGAACGCCGCCGCGGCGGCCTCGCCGACCGGCATGACCGTCAGCTCCTCCTGGAGCTGGTCGAGGGTCCTGGCCGCGTTGAGCCGGTACGGCCCGACGCGGGTGCGGCGCAGTGCGGTCAGATGGCCGCCGACCCCCAGCCCGGCGCCGAGGTCCCGGGCGAGGGCGCGGACATAGGTGCCGGAGGAGCAGACCACCGAGACGACGAGATCGGTGACGGCGGTGCCGTCCTCGGCGACGGCCTCGCGGACGTCGTGGACGGTGAACCGCGACACGGTCACCGGGCGGGCGGGGATGTCGAACTCCTCGCCGCCGCGGACCCGTGCGTAGGACCGCCTGCCGTCGATCTTGATGGCGCTGACCTTCGACGGCACCTGCATGAGGTCGCCGGTGAGTTGGGCGACCCCGGCGTCGACGGCGTCCCGGGGGATGCCGGAGGCGTCGGCGGACGAGGTGATCTCGCCCTCCGCGTCGTCGGTGACGGTGGTCTGGCCGAGCCGGACCGTGCCGAGGTACTCCTTCTCGGTCAGTGCCAGATGGCCGAGGAGCTTGGTGGCCCGCTGGACGCCCAGGACGAGCACTCCGGTCGCCATCGGGTCCAGTGTGCCCGCGTGGCCGACGCGGCGGGTGCGCGCGATGCCGCGCATCTTGGCGACGACGTCGTGCGAGGTGAAGCCGGCCGGCTTGTCGACGATGATCAGGCCGTCCGGGGTGCCGCCCCCGCCGGCGGCCGGGGCGGCGTTGCTGCGCTGGCTCATGCGGAGGCCGTGCCCTTGTCCCCGCCCTCGTCTCGGTTCCGGTCCCCGCCCTCGTCCCTGCCTTCGTCCCTGCCCTCGTCCCTGCCTTCGTCGGGGCCCGCTTCGTCGTCCCCGTCCTCCGGCTTGCGGTAGGGGTCGGCCCCGCCCGCGTACGTCTTGCCCGTGGATGCCTGGCGCACCTCGGCGTCCTTGGCCCGCGCCTTGTCGAGCAGGTCGTCGATGGTCCGGGCGTTGTCCGGGAGCGCGTCCGGGACGAACGCAAGGCTCGGCGTGAAGCGGACCCCCGTCTGGCGGCCCACCTCGGACCGCAGGACGCCCTTGGCGGACTCCAGCGCGGCGGCGGACGCGGCGCGCTCCTCGTCGTCCCCGTACACCGTGTAGAAGACCGTGGCCTCCCGCAGGTCTCCGGTGACCCGGGCGTCCGTGATCGTGACGAAACCCAGCCGCGGATCCTTGATTCGCCGGTCCAGGGTCTCCGCGACCACGACCTGGATGCGATCGGCCAGCTTGCGGGCCCGCGCGTTGTCGGCCACCGGTCCTTCTCCTCTTTCGTGCGGTGGTCCGGGGGATGACCCCCCGGACGGTGCAGTCTCCGTGCGTTGCGGCAACGCACTCAGTCATCGTCTCCGTGCAGCCGCCGTCGTACCGACAGCAGCTCCACCTCGGGCCGGGCGGCGACGAGGCGCTCGCACCGGTCCAGTACGTCTGTGAGGTGTCCCGGGTCCCCGGACACCGCCGCGAGGCCGATCTCGGCCCTGCGGTGCAGGTTCTGCCCGCCCACCTCGGCCACCGCCACCGCGTATCTGCGCTGGAGTTCGGCCACGATCGGGCGGACGACGGAGCGTTTCTCCTTCAGCGAGTGGACGTCGCCGAGAAGCAGGTCGAAGGACAGCGTCCCCACAAACATGTGTGTCCGGATGTCCCGCCGGTACGGGTTCGGTAGGCGCCCTGCCCGCTCTTGGCAGGTACATCAAGGAACCGTACACGCACGGCCGGGGCCGATCGACGGGATTACCTCCCGCCGACCGGCCCCGAGCGCGGTGTGCGTGGCCAGCCGAGCCGCGTCAGCCGCGGGGCTTCTCGCGCATCTCGTACGTCGCGATGACGTCGTCGACCTTGATGTCGTTGAAGTTCCCGAGGTTGATACCGCCCTCGAAGCCTTCGCGGATCTCGGTGACGTCGTCCTTGAAGCGACGCAGCCCCTCGATGGTGAGGTTCTCCGCGACGACCTTGCCGTCGCGGATGAGGCGCGCCTTGGTGTTGCGCCGGACCTCGCCGGAGCGGATGAGCACACCGGCGATGTTGCCCAGCTTGGACGAGCGGAAGACCTCGCGGATCTCCGCCGTGCCGAGCTCGACCTCTTCGAACTCCGGCTTGAGCATGCCCTTGAGGGCCGCCTCGATCTCCTCGATCGCCTGGTAGATGACCGAGTAGTAGCGGACGTCCACCCCCTCGCGCTCGGCCATCTGCGTGGCACGCCCGGCGGCGCGCACGTTGAAGCCGATCACGATGGCGTCGGAGCCGGTCGCCAGGTCGATGTCCGACTCGGTGACCGCACCGACACCGCGGTGCAGCACCCGGATGTCGACCTCCTCGCCGACGTCCAGCTGGAGCAGCGAGGACTCCAGGGCCTCGACGGAACCGGACGCGTCGCCCTTGATGATGAGGTTGAGCTGCTGGACCTCACCCGCCTTGAGCACCTTGTCGAGGTCCTCGAGGGACACCCGGCGGGTGCGCTTGGCGAAGGCGGCGTTGCGCTCCCGGGCGGCACGCTTCTCGGCGATCTGGCGGGCCGTGCGGTCCTCGTCGACGACCAGGAAGTTGTCTCCGGCGCCCGGGACGTTGGTGAGGCCCAGGACCAGCACCGGAGTCGACGGGGTCGCCTCGTCGACGTTGTTGCCCTTGTCGTCGAGCATCGCGCGGACCCTGCCGTACGCGTCGCCGACGACCATGGTGTCGCCGATGCGCAGGGTGCCCCGCTGGACCAGGACGGTCGAGACGGCACCGCGGCCGCGGTCGAGGTGGGACTCGATCGCGATGCCCTGCGCGTCCTGCTCCGGGTTGGCCCGCAGGTCCAGGGCGGCGTCCGCGGTCAGGACCACGGCCTCCAGCAGGTTCTCGATGTTGAGGCCCTGCTTGGCGGAGATGTCGACGAACATGGTGTCGCCGCCGTACTCCTCGGCCACCAGGCCGTACTCGGTCAGCTGACCGCGCACCTTCGTCGGGTCGGCGCCCTCGACGTCGATCTTGTTGACCGCGACCACGATCGGCACGTCGGCCGCCTTGGCGTGGTTCAACGCCTCGATCGTCTGGGGCATCACACCGTCGTTGGCCGCCACCACGAGGATCGCGATGTCGGTCGACTTGGCACCGCGGGCACGCATGGCGGTGAACGCCTCGTGACCCGGGGTGTCGATGAAGGTGATGCGGCGCTCTTCGCTGTTGACCTCGGTCGAGACCTGGTAGGCACCGATGTGCTGGGTGATACCGCCGGCCTCGCCCGCGACGACGTTCGTCTTGCGGATCGCGTCCAGCAGCCGGGTCTTGCCGTGGTCGACGTGGCCCATGACGGTCACCACCGGCGGACGCGCGACCAGGAGCTCCTCGCCGCCCTCGTCCTCGCCGAACTCGATGTCGAACGACTCGAGCAGCTCGCGGTCCTCCTCCTCCGGGCTGACGATCTGAACCGTGTAGTTCATCTCGCCGGCCAGAAGCTGCAGCGTCTCGTCGGAGACGGACTGCGTGGCGGTGACCATCTCGCCGAGGTTCATCATCACGGCGACGAGCGACGCCGGGTTCGCGTTGATCTTCTCCGCGAAGTCGGTCAGGGAGGCGCCGCGCGACAGACGGACGGTCTCGCCGTTGCCGCGGGGCAGCATCACGCCGCCGACCGACGGGGCCTGCATGGCCTCGTACTCCTGGCGCCTCTGCCGCTTCGACTTGCGGCCGCGGCGCGCCGGACCGCCGGGACGGCCGAACGCGCCCTGTGTGCCGCCGCGGCCCCCGGGGCCACCGGGACGGCCGCCGAAGCCGGGACGGCCACCGCCGCCACCGCCGAAGCCGCCGCCACCCGGACGCGGGCCGCCGAAGCCGCCACCGCCGCCACCGGGACGGCCGCCGCCACCGCCGCCGCCACCGGGACGGCCGGCGAAGCCGGGACGGCCGGCACCGCCGCCGCCACCACCGGGACGGCCGCCGGGGCCGCCGGGACCGCGACCGCCGGGACCGGGACGCGGGCCGGCAGCGGGGCGCTGCGGCATCATGCCCGGGTTCGGACGGTTACCACCGGGGCCGCCGGCGCCACGCGGAGCCTGCGGACGCGGCATGCCGCCGGGGGTGGGACGGGAGCCACCGGGAGCCTGCGGACGGGGACCGCCCTGGCCGGCGCCCCCCGGGCGGGGGCCGCCCGGGGCACCCGCACCACCGGGACGCGGGGCTCCGCCCGGACGGGGCGCCTGCGGGCGCGCCATACCGGTCGAGCCGCCGGAGGTGAAGGGGTTGTTGCCCGGACGCGGGCCCGAGGGCCGGGCACCGGGACGCGGAGCCTGGCGCTCGCCCCCGGGACGCGGGGCGCCGGGACGGGCACCGCCGCCCTGGCCCTGGCCGGGACGTGCGGCCGGGCGCGGGCCCGGAGTGGCACCGGGCCGGGGACCGGCAGCCGGGGCGGCCGGGGGCGCGGTGAACTCCGGGGCGGCCGGGGCGGCCGGAGCCGGCTTCGGGGCCGCCGCGGGCTTGGGGCCCGGGGTCGGCCGCGGGCCGGGGGCCGGCGCCGCGGGAACACTTCTGGGGGCCTCGGCCGCCGCCGGCTTGGGGGCCGGTGCGCCGGGCTTGGGGGCGGCGGGACGCGCCGCCTGCGCCGGAGAGGGCACGGGCGCGCCGCCCGCGCGGCCTTCCGCCGCCGGGGCCGGCTTCGCGGGTGCCGACCTGCGCGGCGCCGCCGGCTTGCCGGCAGAGCGCTTCGCGGGGGAGCCCCCGGAACCCTGCTGGAAAGCGTCGGTCAGTTTGCGTACAACCGGCGCCTCGATCGTCGAGGACGCCGAACGGACGAATTCACCGAGTTCCTGGAGCTTGGCCATGACGACCTTGCTCTCTACACCGAACTCCTTGGCGAGTTCGTATACCCGGACCTTAGCCACTTCGCTCCTTTTAGGTCCGGGTTACCGCCGGACCGTCGCTACTTCATGGGCGTACTCATCGCGTACTCATCGAGTGCTCATCGCAATCTCGACCTACTTCCGACTCGCGAGGTACCTGACCGCACGGGGATCCGCGCGGTGCTGCTTGCTTCTTCTTACGGTGCGGCCTGGGCCGCCGCCTCGACGGCACGGCGTACGTCCGCGGTGTCGAGCGGCCCGGGGGCCTTGAGGGCCCTCGGAAACGCACGACGGCGAACCGCCAGGTCGAGACAGACCGAGGCGGGGTGCACATAAGCACCCCGGCCGGGCAGCGTACCGCGATGATCGGGGACGCACACGCCCTCGACCGCCACGATGCGCAGGAGATCGCGCTTGGCCGCTCGCTCCCGACACCCCACGCAGGTTCGCTCAGGGCATGCGCGGGCATGCGTCCGACCAGACACGTACAAGTCTACCTCCCCGTACCGACCCCACCCCTTCGGGGCGGTGGTCGAACAGCTGATGGCTCAAAACTCTCGGCGATCCCCCGGCTACCCCCGGGTCCGCACCGGGACACGTTCCCTCGGCACGGTGGTCCGGGGCGCAGCCGCCCGCACACCGTCAGGGCTTCTCCCGGAACTTCTTCAGGGACTTGTCCGGGACTTGTCCGCGACTTGTCCGGGGCGGCTTCCAGGGCCTCGCCGAGGCCCGCCCGGGGCCCCGGGTTCAGCTCTGCCCGGCAGGCTGCCCGGCGGGCTGCTCGGTGTCCGGCCGGATGTCGATCCGCCAGCCGGTCAACCGCGCGGCGAGCCGGGCGTTCTGCCCCTCCTTGCCGATGGCCAGTGACAGCTGGTAGTCGGGGACCGTCACCCGGGCGGACCTGGCGCCGAGGTCGACGACCTCCACCTTGGAGACCCGGGCCGGGGACAGCGCGTTGGCGACCATCTCCGCCGGGTCGTCCGACCAGTCCACGATGTCGATCTTCTCACCGTGCAGCTCGGCCATGACATTGCGCACCCGGCCGCCCATCGGGCCGATGCACGCGCCCTTGGCGTTCAGGCCACTGCGGGTGGACCGCACAGCGATCTTGGTCCGGTGCCCGGCCTCGCGGGCGATGGCCGCGATCTCGACCGAACCGTCGGCGATCTCCGGCACCTCGAGCGCGAAGAGCTTCTTCACCAGATTGGGGTGGGTCCTCGACAGGGTGACGGAGGGACCCCGCACCCCCTTGGCCACCCGCACGACGTAGGTGCGCAGCCGCAGACCGTGGGAGTACTCCTCACCCGGCACCTGCTCCTGCGCCGGCAGGATGGCCTCCAGCCTGTCGTCCAGCTTGACCAGCACGTTCTTGGGGTCCTTGCCCTGCTGGACCTGGCCCGCCACGATGTCGCCCTCACGGCGGGCGTACTCGCCGAAGGTGACGTCGTTCTCGGCGTCGCGCAGTCGCTGCTGGATGACCTGGCGGGCGGTGGAGGCGGCGATCCGGCCGAAGTCGTGCGGGGTGTCGTCGAACTCGCGCGGCTCCTGGCCCTCCTCGAGTTCCGCGGGGTCCTCCTTCGCCCACACCGTCACGTGCCCGCTCTGGCGGTTCAGCTCGACCCGGGCGTGCCGGCGGCTTCCCTCGGTGCGGTGGTAGGCGATGAGGAGGGCCGACTCGATGGCGTCGACCAGCAGGTCGAAGGCGATCTCCTTCTCCTGCGCCAAGCCCCTCAGGAGCTTCACGTCGATGTCCATGGCTACGCCTCCTCTTCCTTCTGAACGCCGTCGGTGTCCTTGCGGTTGAACTCCAGCTCCACACGCGCCCCGGCGATCTCGCCGAAGGCGAGTCTGCGGGGTGTGGGCCTGCGCCCCTTCACGCCCGGCACCTCGAGGTCGAGGCCCTCGTCGTCGACGCCGAGGATCCGGGCGACCAGTTCGCCACCGGTGCCGCCCTCCGGGGCGGTCAGCCGGAACCGGGCGAGCCGGCCCTTGGCACGCGCGTAGTGGCGGTGCTCCCTGAGCGGGCGCTCGGCCCCGGGGGAGGTCACTTCCAGCTGGTACTCGCCCTCGCCCATGACGTCGCTCTCGTCCAGCCGGTCGGAGATGACGCGGCTGAGTTCGGCGCAGGCGTCCAGATCGACCCCCCGGTCGGAATCCACGACGACGCGGAGCACACGGCGGCGGCCGGCCCGGGACAGTTCGATCTCTTCCAGATCCAGATCCGCGGCGCTGACGAGCGGTTCGAGCAGTCCGCGCAGCCTCTCGCTCTGGGTGGTGCTCATCCGGGTGACTCCTCGGCCGCGTGTGCTGTTGTGGGTTTCGTCGTGGGTCAGCACAAAGGGTAACCGGTCGCGAGGGGTGTTGCCGTCCATCCGCCGATGACCCGCAGGTACGCTCGCCTGCGGTGATCACATCAAGGCGCCGTCCACCCGATCGGGTGACCGCGCCCCACGGCCCGAGGAGGGACCAGGTGGACCGCACCGGTACGACAGCCAGACGATCCCTCCTGGCCGCCGGAGCGGCAGCTGCCACGGCGCTGACCGGGTGTTCACCGAACGAGCCGGGCCCGCGGCGCGCGGCGCTCCGGAGCGGGTCGGCGGAGACCGCCTTGCGCGAGCACGGTGCCGGGCTGAGCGGCGCCCTGCTGCTGCGGTACGACGCGGTACTGGCGGTGCATCCGGCCCTCGCGGCGCGCCTGTCGCCGCTGCGCGCCGCGGTCGTACGGCACGTCGAGGCGCTCGCACCGGCCGGATCGCGGCTCCCGACCCCGGCCCGGCCGGCCCCCTCGCCGTCCTCGTCGCCGCCCCCTGCCTCCCCCGCCTCCCCCGCGGCGGCCGGGTCCGGCCCGGAGCGTCCCGCCGCATCGTCCCCGGCGGCCGCCGCGGCACCGCCGGTGCCCGCCGACTCCGCGGCGGCCGTGCGTGAACTCGCCGCCGCCGAGCGCAGGACCGCCGACGGGCACACCGCCGCGCTGAGCGCCGCCCCACCGGAGTACGCCCGGCTGCTGGCGTCGGTCGCCGCGGCCGGGGCGGTCCACGCCTATCTGCTGACGGAAGGGTCCCGCTGATGAGCGAGGCACTGGTCGCGGCGCAGGCCGCGCTCGCGGCCGAGCACGCCGCCGTGTACGGCTACGGCGTGGTCGGAGGCCGGGCCGGCGCGGCCCGCCGCCCCGACGCCCTGGCGGCCCATGCGGCGCACCGGGCCCGCCGGGACGCCCTGGAGCGCGCGGTCCGGGATCTCGGCGGAAGGCCCACCGCGGCGCGGGCCGCCTACACTCTGCCGTTCGCGGTGCCCGACCCGGCGGCCGCGGCGCGGCTCGCCGCGGTACTGGAGGACCGGGTCGCGGCCGTCTACTCAGACCTGGTGCGGGCGGCGCGGGGCCCGCTGCGGCAGGACGCCGCGGCCGCGCTGCGCGAGGCGGCGGTGCGGGCCGCACGATGGCGCGGTACCGGCGTGGCCTTTCCCGGCCTGGCCGAGCGGGCCGCGACTCACTGAAGGGAAACGACGCACGCATGGGTTTCGAACCGCCCCGGCGTCTGGTGCGGGCGCTGGGCGACAGCGAGTGGACCGGGCAGCTTCCGGAGCTGGTGGAGGAGACGGCCGCCCGCGACGGCCTGGAGGTCGAGCGGGTGATGGCGCCCGGCGGCCGGAGCAGCCTGGTCGTCCTCGTGCGGCGGCGGCAGGACGGCTCGCCTGCGGCGCTCAAGCTGGTGCCGCCCCTCGCGGCGCCGGAGCTGGAGCGGGCGGCCCTCGCCCACTGGGACGGGTTCGGCGCGGTGCGGTTGCTGGGCGGCTCCGGTGGCGCGCTGCTGCTGGAGCGGCTGCACCCCGAGCAGTCCGTACGCTCGCTGCCCGAAGCCAGGGCGCTGCTGGAGGCGGCGGGCACCGTGCGGCGACTGTGGGTGGAACCGCCCCCCGGTCATGTCTTCGAGACCGTGGCCGAGCGCACGGGGCGCCAGCTGTCCGCGCTGTCCGACCGTGCGGGGGCGGCGCCGCGGGCGCTGCTGGAGGCGGCACTCACCACCCGCGGGGAGCTGCTCGCGGACTCCGCCGAGTCACTGCTGCTGCACGGGAACTTCCGGCAGGGCAAGGTCCTCGCCGGCGACCGTGCTCCGTGGCTGGCCGTGGGGCCGGAGCCGCTGGTGGGCGAGCGGGCGTACGATCTGGCGCGACTGGCCCGGGACCGGGTGGAGGACCTGGTCGCCGCCGCCTCGGGCGCCTCCGCGGCCCGCCGCCGGGTGAACCGGCTCGCGGACTCGCTGGACGTCGACCGCGACCGGCTGCGCGGCTGGACGCTGTTCCGCGCGGTGGAGTCGGGTACCCGGGCGATCGCCGAGGGGCGGCGCGCCGAGGGCGAGCTGTCGCTGGAGTTCGCCGGCTGGCTGTGAACGGCCGCCCGGGGCACCGGCGGCCGCACAGCGGGCGGCTCTCACCCGGCGGCTCCCACCCGGCGTGAACGGCGTCCCCCGCGGGGCAGGACCCGCAGGATCCGTACCTCACTGCCGCCGCCGGCTCCGCGGCATCCCGCGCAAGAGCAGGACCCGCAAGAGCAGGACCCGCGCGGGCGGGAGGGCCGAAGGACGCGGGCACGGCGGGTGGCGGGAGGGGGCCGGTGGTCAGCGGGGCCGCCCCGCGATCCGGGCCCGCGGGAACAGGGGAGCAGATTGCGTCCCACCGCCCTCGCCGGGCCCCGGGCAGGCCGGTGCGCGACCCACCGCTCCAACGGCCGGTGCCTGCACCGCGGTCCACCGGCCCGGAACCCGCGCCGCCTCCCCGGCCGGGAGGCCGGGGAGGCGTACTGCCTTCCCGGCCCCGGGGCCTGACGCGGGCCCGCGCCTCGCTCAGGCGGTGAGGCGTGCGACGGCCTCCTCGACCGTCAGTTCCTCGCGCTCGCCCGTGCGGCGGTCCTTCAGCTCCAGGACGCCCTCGCCGGAGCGGCGGCCCGCCACGAGGATCCTCGGTACACCGATCAGCTCGGCGTCGGTGAACTTCACGCCGGGGGAGACTCCGGCCCGGTCGTCCACGAGCACCCGCACACCCGCCGCGCCGAGCTTCTCCGCCACGTCGAGCGCGAGTTCGGTCTGCAGTGCCTTGCCCGCGGCGACGAGGTGGACGTCGGCCGGGGCGATCTCGGCGGGCCAGCACAGGCCCTGCTCGTCGGCGTGCTGCTCGGCGAGGGCGGCCACCGCGCGGGAGACGCCGATGCCGTACGAGCCCATGGTCACGCGGACCGGCTTGCCGTTCTGGCCCAGGACGTCGAGCTGGAAGGCGTCCGTGTACTTGCGGCCCAGCTGGAAGATGTGGCCGATCTCGATCGCGCGGTCCAGCTTCAGTCCGGCGCCGCAGGCGGGGCACGGGTCACCGTCCTCGACGACGACCACGTCCAGGTAGTCGTCGACCTCGAAATCCCGGCCGGCGACGACGTTCCGGGCGTGCTTGTCCTGCTTGTTGGCACCGGTGATCCAGGCCGTGCCCGGGGCGACCCGCGGGTCGGCGAGGTAGCGGACCTTGTCCAGGCCCTGGGGGCCGACGTACCCGCGCACCAGGTCGGGGCGGCCGGTGAAGTCCTCGGCGGTGACCAGTTCGACGGCCGCCGGGGCCAGCTGGTCGGTGAGCTTGCCGAGGTCGACCTCGCGGTCACCGGGCACGCCGACGGCGACGATCTCTCCGTCGACCTTCACCAGCAGGTTCTTGAGCGTGGCGGACGCCGGCACCCCCAGGTGGTCGGCGAGCGTCTCGATGGTCGGGGTGTCCGGGGTGTCCAGCTCCTCGACGGGACCGTGCCCGCCGGAGCCCGGCACGACCGCGAAGGCGACGGCCTCGGTGTTCGCCGCGTAGCCGCACGAGGGGCAGTGGACGAAGGTGTCCTCGCCCGCGGGGGCCGGGGCGAGGAACTCCTCGGAAGCCGAGCCGCCCATCGCACCGGAGACGGCGGAGACGATGCGGTGCTCCAGACCGAGGCGGCGGAAGATCCTGATGTAGGCCTCCCGGTGCAGCCGGTACGACTCCGCCAGCCCCTCGTCGGTGGTGTCGAAGGAGTAGGAGTCCTTCATGTGGAACTCGCGGCCGCGCAGGATGCCCGAGCGCGGACGGGCCTCGTCGCGGTACTTCGTCTGGATCTGGTAGAGGATGACCGGCAGGTCCTTGTAGGAGGTGCACTGGTCCTTCACCAGCAGGGTGAAGATCTCCTCGTGCGTGGGCCCGAGCAGGTAGTCCGCGCCCTTGCGGTCCTTCAGGCGGAACAGCTCGGCACCGTACTCGTCCCAGCGGCCGCTCGCCTCGTACGGCTCCTTGGGCAGCAGCGCGGGCAGCAGCACCTCCTGGGCGCCGATGGCGTCCATCTCCTCGCGGACGACCCGGGCGACGTTCTCCAGGACGCGCATACCGAGGGGCAGCCAGCTCCAGATGCCCGCAGCGTTCCGCCGGACGTAGCCGGCGCGCACCAGCAGCTTGTGGCTGAGCGTCTCGGCGTCCGCCGGGTCGTCGCGCAGTGTCTTGACCATCAGACGGGACATGCGCTGGACCTGGGCTGCCATGGATTGTCTCCTGCGTACACGTGCGTACAAGAAAGGGTGGTGCTGAAGGAGGTTAGCCGGGCGGTACCGGCGGGCGGAAATCAGTTCCGCTGCCCGAGCGGCCCCGTGCGTACGGCCGGGCCCTCAAGCGCCGCGCAGCAGCGGCAGCGGGGCCCCCATCACCGCGTAGGGCTTCGGGGCACTGGGGAAGAGGACCCGGCGGGCGAGGTCGCGGTAGCCGAGGGCGCGGTACAGCCCGCGGGCCGGGCTCTCGGTGTCGATCGCGGAGAGGATGGAGCGGGACTGGGCGGCGCCGTCGGTGATGGTGGTGATCAGCCGCCGGCCGATGCCGCGTCCCTGGTAGGCGGGGTGGACATGGAGTTCGGTGATCACGAAAGAGTCGTCCAGCCAGTCGTCGGCGCCGTTGCCGCGCAGATACGGCTCCACGACCGTGGACCACCAGTGGGTGCGGTCGTTGGGCATCCCGTACACGAAGCCGACCAGGCGGCCTTCGGCGGTCGTGGCGCCGAGGGCGCGGGCACCGGGGCAGAGCAGGTGCCGGAGCACGATGTGGCGGCGGATCCCGACCTCCTCCCCGGTCAGGCCGAAGGCGAGGGCCTGCACGGAGAGGGCTTCGTCCACGCGCGCGGCGAGGTTGACCGGCGCCACCTCGACATCGTGTTCCATGCGGGAACCCTACTTCTCCGCCGACCGCTCAGAACAGCACGCTCATGAACGCACCGACCTCACGGAATCCCACCCTGCGGTAGGCCGCGCGGGCCGCGGTGTTGTAGTCGTTCACATACAGGCTGACGACCGGTGCGACATCGGCGAGGGCGTAGCGGATCACGGCCGCCATCCCGGTCTCGGACAGACCCCGTCCCCGGTACTCGGGGGCGACCCAGACTCCCTGCACCTGGCAGGCCAGCGGGGTGGCGGCGCCGATCTCGGCCTTGAAGACGACCCTGCCGTCGTCGATACGGGCGAAGGAGCGGCCCGTGCCGACGAGTTCGGCGATCCGGGCCTGGTAGAGCAGTCCGCCGTCGCCTGCCGTCGGGGAGACGCCGACCTCCTCGGTGAACATGGCCACGCAGGCGGGCATGATCACTTCCATCTCGTCCTTGCGGATGCGCCGCACATGCGGGTCGGGCTCGATGTCCGGGGGCACGGACTCGGTGACCATGAGCGGCTGGTGGGCGCGGACTTCGCGGGCCGGGCCCCAGCTCGGCTCCAGCAGTTTCCAGAGCAGGGCGGTGGCCTCCGCCGGCCCGACCACGGACGAGCAGCGGCGGCCGGCCCTGCGGGCGCGGTCGGCGAAGGCGCGGACGGCCTCGGGGGTGGCGCAGATCGGGACCAGGTTGGCGCCCGAATAGCACAGCGAGCGCAGCCGGCCGTCGTCGTACCAGCCCCACATCTCGCCGCCGAGACGCCAGGGGTCGAGTCCGGCGACATGGACGCGGGCGGTGACGAACGCGTTGGCGACGGGGTCGCTCTCCAGGACCGCAAGGGCGGCCCCGACATCGTCGGGGCCGAGGACCCGGGTGGTCGTCTGCGTCAACACAAAAGGGCCCTCCATCACTCCTTGAGGGCAACGACAGGTGCCGCTCGGTCGGCCCGGCCCTGCACGTACCCGCCATGGTGTACGGCCTGCCGGTCTGTGCACCCTACCTGCCTACCCTGGTCCGGTCGCCTCACGCGAAAGGGCCGGGCCGCCCGCGCGGACCGGCCCTCGGGCGGGTTGTCAGCCGACGGAGACCTCGGGCTCGCCGGAGGCCGCGCCGTCCTTCTCCATCTGCTCGGCGATCTTCAGCGCCTCCTCGATCAGGGTCTCGACGATCTTCGACTCGGGTACCGTCTTGATGACCTCGCCCTTGACGAAGATCTGGCCCTTGCCGTTGCCCGAGGCGACGCCGAGGTCGGCCTCTCGGGCCTCACCCGGGCCGTTGACCACGCAGCCCATGACGGCCACGCGCAGGGGCACCTCCATGCCCTCGAGACCGGCGGTGACCTGGTCGGCCAGCTTGTAGACATCGACCTGGGCGCGGCCGCAGGACGGGCAGGAGACGATCTCCAGCCGGCGCTGGCGCAGGTTGAGCGACTCCAGGATCTGGATGCCGACCTTGACCTCCTCGGCGGGGGGAGCGGACAGCGACACCCGGATGGTGTCGCCGATGCCCTCGCTGAGCAGTGCGCCGAAGGCGACGGCGGACTTGATGGTTCCCTGGAAGGCCGGGCCGGCCTCGGTCACGCCGAGGTGCAGCGGGTAGTCGCACCGGGCGGCCAGCTGGCGGTAGGCGTTGACCATGACGACCGGGTCGTTGTGCTTGACCGAGATCTTGATGTCGCGGAAGCCGTGCTCCTCGAAGAGCGAGGCCTCCCACAGCGCGGACTCGACGAGCGCCTCGGGGGTGGCCTTGCCGTACTTCTGCAGCAGCCGGCGGTCGAGCGAGCCCGCGTTCACACCGATCCGGATGGGGGTGCCGGCGTCCCCGGCCGCCTTGGCGATCTCCTTGACCTTGTCGTCGAACTGCTTGATGTTGCCGGGGTTGACGCGGACCGCGGCGCAGCCCGCTTCGATGGCCGCGAAGACGTACTTCGGCTGGAAGTGGATGTCCGCGATCACCGGGATCTGCGACTTCCGGGCGATGGTGGGGAGCGCGTCGGCGTCGTCCTGCGTGGGGCACGCGACGCGGACGATCTGGCAGCCGGAGGCGGTCAGCTCGGCGATCTGCTGCAGCGTGGCACCGACGTCGGAGGTCCGCGTCGTCGTCATCGACTGCACCGAGACGGGTGCGTCACCGCCGACGGCGACCGAGCCGACCTGGATCTTGCGGCTGGCCCTTCGGTCGGCGAGCTTGGTCGGAACGGACGGCATGCCGAGAGAAATCGCGGTCATCTGCTGTGCAACCCCAAGGTGTGGATCGAGGCCCTGACAGGGCGGGCTCCAGCCTTCGAGATTACGCCAAGGGACCGGGGCCCGGCACACCGCGGCGGCGAACCACCCGAAGGGACGCGGCCGGACGCCACACGGGGCCCGGCCGCGTTTCGCCCGGTTCGGACGGGGGCCGGACAGGGGCGGACGCGTCCGGACCGGTTCCGGACCGGGGGCCGGCCTCGGGCCCACGCCGGAGCCCCGCGCGGCGGGGCCGGTTCCCGGCGAGACCAGCTGAGGCGCAGCGGTTCCGAGCGGGTTCCGGACAGGGACCACGAGCCGGCCGGACGCCCGCGCACCGGTCCGGACCCAGGCCCGGACCGGGCGTAACGCCGATACCCCATGCGGGCCGGGCCGGGCCCGGCGGGGTCCGGCGCGGGCCCGGCGGGGCCGCGCCGTGTCACCCGGGGAACGCCTCATTCGGCCCGGCCCCCGGCCCGGCCCGCGAAACCGCGGGAGAGCCACCGGGGAGCCACCGGGGAGCCACCGGCAGTCCCTATGTGATCTTCACCGGGTTCACGATGTCCGCCACCAGCACGAGCAGGGTGAAGCAGATGAAGATCCCCGCGACCACATAGGCCACCGGCATCAGCTTCGCCACGTCGAAGGGACCCGGATCGGGCCGGCGGAAGAGCCGGGCGAGGTTGCGCCGCAAGGACTCCCAGAGCGCACCCGCGATATGCCCGCCGTCCAGGGGCAGCAGCGGCAGCATGTTGAACAGGAAGAGCGAGAGGTTGAAGCCGGCGAGCAGCATCAGGAACGTCGCGACGATGTTCTGGGTGGGGGCGTCGAGGTTCAGCACCTCGCCGCTGATCCGGGCCGCCCCGACGACCCCGACCGGGGAGTCGTCCTTGCGGTCGCCGTCGCTGAAGGCCGCCGCCCACAGGTCGGGCACCTTGGCGGGAAGGGAGACGATCGCCTGGACGCCGTTCCCGAACATGTCGCCCATGCGCTCCATGGACTGCCCGAAGGACTGGGGGACGATCTCCGTCCGCGCCGCGAAGCCGAGGTAGCCGGCCGGCACGAACTCGCCGGGGACGACCTGGCCGTCCGCGTCCTTCTCGGCCACCATGTTCTTCAGCAGGGTGGCCTGCAGGACCTTCTCCTCGCCGCCGCGTTCGACCGTGATGGTGGCGGGGCCGATGGTCTCGCGGATGCGGTGGGACAGGTCGCCCCAGTCGCTGACCGGCACCCCGTCGAAGGCGACGATCCGGTCGCCTTCGAGCAGTCCCGCGGCCGCCGCCGGGGACACGGGGTCCGTGGATGTGCAGGTGCTGCGTTCCTCGCTCTGCGGGATGACGCACTGCTGCACGCCGGCGACCTGGGTGGTCTGGGTGGCGAAGCCGAACGACATCGAGACGCCGAGGAAGATCGCGACGGCGAGCACCAGGTTCATGAAGGGGCCCGCGAACATCACGATGACGCGTTTCCACGGCTTGCGCGTGTAGAAGAGCCGGGTCTCGTCGCCCGGCCTGAGCTCCTCGAAGGCCGCAGTGCGGGCGTCCTCGATCATGCCCCGCCAGGGCGAGGTGGAGCGGGCCTCGATCCGCCCGTCCGGGCCGGGGGGGAACATCCCGATCATGCGGATGTAGCCGCCCATCGGGATGGCCTTGATCCCGTACTCGGTCTCGCCCTTGTGGCGCGACCAGATCGTGGGGCCGAAGCCGACCATGTACTGGGGCACGCGGATGCCGAAGAGCTTGGCGGTGGACAGGTGCCCGAGCTCGTGCCACGCGATGGAGAAGAGCAGCCCGACGGCGAAGAGCGCTATGCCGAGGACCGTCAACAGAACCGTCATGCGCGAGCCTCCGCTGTCGCCTTCTTCGCCGGTGCGGCCAGTTCCCGGGCGCGGGCACGCGCCCAGGTCTCCGCCTCCAGGACGTCCTGGACCGTCAGCGAGGTTCCCCCGCGGGGTGTGCCGTGTTCGCCGACGACTGCAGTGACCGTATCCATGATTCCGTTGAACGGCAGCCGTCCTGCGAGGAACGCGTCGACGCTTTCCTCGTTCGCGGCGTTGAACACCGCCGGGGCGGTGCCTCCCAGCTCCCCCACGTGCCGGGCCAGGGCCACGGACGGGAAGGCCGCGTCGTCGAGGGGGAAGAACTCCCAGGTGGAGGCGGTCGACCAGTCGAAGGCGGGTGAGGCGTCGGGCACCCGCTGGGGCCAGCCGATGCCGAGGGCGATGGGGCCGCGCATGTCCGGCGGGGTGGCCTGGGCGAGCGTGGAGCCGTCGGTGAACTCCACCATCGAGTGAACGTAGGACTGGGGGTGGACCACGACCTCGATGCGGTCGAACGGGATGTCGTACAGCAGGTGCGCCTCGATCACCTCCAGGCCCTTGTTGACCAGGGTGGCGCTGTTGACCGTGATCACCGGCCCCATCGCCCAGGTGGGGTGGGCGAGGGCGTCCTCGGGGGTGACCCGGGAGAGCTCGGCCCGGGAGCGGCCGCGGAACGGTCCGCCGGACGCGGTGACGACGAGCTTGCGCACATCGGCGCGGGTGCCGGCGGCCAGGGCCTGGAACAGCGCCGCGTGCTCGGAGTCGACGGGGATGATCTGGCCGGGCTTTGCAAGCGCCCTGACCAGCGGGCCGCCGACGATCAGCGACTCCTTGTTGGCGAGCGCGAGGGTGCGTCCCGCCTCGAGCGCGGCGAGGGTGGGGGCGAGGCCGATGGATCCGGTGATGCCGTTGAGGACGGTGTGGCACTCGGAGGCGGCGAGGCGGGTCGCCGCGTCGGGCCCGGCGAGGATCTCGGGGAGCGGCTCGCCCGTTCCGTACCGTGCGTCCAGGGCCTCCCGGAGCGCGGGGACGGCGTCCTCGCGGGCGACGGCGACCGAGCGGACCCGCAGCCGGTGGGCCTGCCCGGCGAGCAGGGCGGCCCGCCCTCCGGAGGCGGCGAGCGCGGTGACGCGGAAGCGGTCGGGATGGCGCAGGACCAGGTCGATGGCCTGCGTGCCGATGGACCCGGTGGAGCCGAGGACGACGATGTCCCGGCGGCCTTCGGACGGATCGAAGGCGATGTGCGGATCGGCGAGGGGGGCTGGGCTGTCGCTCATGCCCCCCATTGTGGCCGCAGTTCCCGCGGGTCCCGACAGCGCGTCCCCGCGGGGCGCGGGTGCGGGCGCCACCCGGGGCGGCGGCCCGCACCGGCGGGCCGGTCAGCGGAACGGGCGGTGGACGTTCTCCCGCGTCGAGGGGCCCGGGGAGGCGTCCGCGATCCAGGGGCCGTCGCCGCTCGGGTCGAGGACGCCCTCCTCGAGCCAGGTGTGGGAACCGGCGAGGACGTCCTTGACCACCGACCGGTCGAGGTCGTCGGTGTTGGTCCACAGCCGCCCGAAGAGCTCCTCGACGCGGATGCGGGACTGCCGGCAGAAGGCGTCCGCCAGCCGGTAGGCCTCCCGGCCGTGCTCCCCGGTCCTGCGCAGGAGTTCGGCCCGCACGCAGGCGGCGCTCATCGCGAACAGCTCGGCTCCGATGTCGACGACGCGGCCGAGGAAGCCCTGCTTGGTCTCCATCCGGCCCTGCCAGCGGGACATGGCGTAGAAGGTGGAGCGGGCCAGCCGGCGCGAGGTGCGCTCCACGTACCGCAGATGGGTGGAGAGGTCGGTGTACCCGCGCGGGTGGAACTCCGCATAGGAGCGGGGCAGCTGACCGGGGCCCGCGACCAGCCGGGGCAGCCAGCGGGCGTAGAACGCGGTGGCGGCCGCACCGGCCCTGGCCTTGTCGCCGAAGGACTTGTCGGGGTCGATGATGTCGCCGGCCACGGAGAGGTGGGCGTCCACCGCCTCGCGCGCGATCAGCAGGTGCATGATCTCGGTGGAGCCCTCGAAGATGCGGTTGATGCGCAGGTCGCGCAGCAACTGCTCGGCGGGGACGGCCCGTTCGCCGCGGGCCGCCAGTGACTCCGCGGTCTCGAAGCCGCGGCCGCCGCGGATCTGGACCAGTTCGTCGGCGATGAGACAGGACATCTCGGAGCCGTAGAGCTTGGCCAGGGCCGCCTCGATGCGGATGTCGTTGCGGTCCTCGTCGGCCATCTGGGACGCCAGGTCGACGACGGCCTCCATGGCGAAGGTGGTCGCCGCGATGAAGGAGATCTTCGCGCCGACGGCCTCGTGGCCGGCGACCGGCCTGCCCCACTGCTCGCGGACGGCGGACCACTCGCGGGCGATCTTCAGGCACCACTTGCCGGCGCCGACGCACATCGCGGGCAGCGACAGCCGGCCGGTGTTGAGTGTGGTCAGGGCGATCTTCAGCCCGGCCCCCTCGGGGCCGATGCGGTTCGCCGCGGGCACCCGGACCCGGTGGAAGCGGGTCACGCCGTTCTCGATGCCGCGCAGGCCCATGAAGGCGTTGCGGTTCTCGACCGTGATGCCCTCGGCGCCCGCCTCGACGACGAACGCGGTGATGCCTCCCCGGTGCTCCTCGGACCTGGGGACGCGGGCCATGACAACGAGGAGGTCGGCGACGACGCCGTTGGTCGTCCACAGCTTCACGCCGTCCAGGACGTAGTCGTCGCCGTCGGGCACGGCCGTGGTGGCCAGGCGTGCCGGGTCGGAGCCCACGTCGGGCTCGGTGAGCAGGAACGCCGAGATGTCGGTGCGGGCCAGGCGCGGCAGGAACGTCTCCTTCTGCTCCTGGGTGCCGAAGATCTTCAGCGGCTGCGGTACGCCGATCGACTGATGCGCGGACAGCAGCGCACCGATCGCGGGGCTCACCGAGCCGACCAGGGCCAGGGCCTTGTTGTAGTACACCTGGGTGAGGCCGAGGCCGCCGTACTTGATGTCGATCTTCATGCCGAGGGCGCCGAGTTCCTTGAGGCCCTCGACCACCTCATCCGGTATCCGGGCCTCGCGTTCGATGAGCGCACCGTCGACCTTCGTCTCGCAGAAGTCGCGCAGTTTGGCGAGGAACTCCTCGCCGCGCTGCACGTCCTCGGAGGCGGGCAGCGGGTGGGGGTGGATCAGGTCGAGCCGGAAACGGCCGAGGAACAGCTCCTTGGCGAAGCTGGGCTTGCGCCAGCCCTGCTCGCGCGCGGCCTCGGCGACCTGTCGTGCCTCACGCTCGGTGACCTTGGGTGCCCCTGTGGCCTCTGGGGACACGGTGGCCTTCGGGGTGTCCTGAGGAGTGGATGGTGCGGACATGAGGACTCACCTCACCGCTGTCGGAGGGCGGCCGGACCGGGAACTACCGTCCGGTGCTGCTCGGGTGCTACTCGTCCGTATCTACCCGAATACCGCCCGCCCCACCAGTCCTGCGGGGCAGCCGGGTGGGTCCCCGGCCCCCTACCACGAAGGGGCGGCCGGAGCCCCCGCGCAGTGGGCTCCGGCCGTCACTGTCCCGGACACGGCGGGGCCGGTCCCGGCCGTACTACAGGGCGAGTCCGGTGAGGACCAGCACCCGCTCGTAGGTGTAGTCGTCCATCGCGAACTTCACGCCCTCGCGGCCCACGCCGGACTGCTTGGCGCCGCCGTAGGGCATCTGGTCGGCGCGGTAGGACGGGACGTCGCCGACGACCACGCCTCCGACCTCCAGCGCCCGGTGGGCGCGGAAGGCCGTCTGCAGGTCGTGTGTGAACACACCCGCCTGCAGACCGTACTTGGAGTCGTTCACCGCCTCGAAGGCCTCGGCCTCGCCCTCGACGCTCCGCACGGTGAGGACCGGGCCGAACACCTCCTCGCAGGCGAGCGTCGTGTGCGCAGGCACTCCGGTGAGCACGGTCGGCGCGTAGGAGGCGCCGTCGCGCTTGCCGCCGGTGTGCAGGCGGGCACCCGCCCCGACGGCCTCCTCGACCCAGGACTCGACCCGCTTGGCCGCGTCCTCGCTGACCAGCGGGCCGACGTCGGTGGACGGGTCGGAGGGGTCACCGGTGTTCTGCGCCTCGACCGCGGCGACGATCTTCGGCAGGAGCCGGTCGTACACCGAGGCGTCGGCGATCACCCGCTGCACGGAGATGCAGGACTGGCCGCCCTGGTAGTTGGAGAAGGTGGCGATCCTGCCCGCCGCCCAGTCCAGGTCCTCCTCGGAGGCGAAGTCGGCGAGGACGACGGCCGCGCCGTTGCCGCCGAGCTCCAGGGTGCAGTGCTTGCGCGGCACCGAATCCATGATCGCGTAGCCGACCTTGTCGGAGCCCGTGAAGGAGATCACCGGGAGACGCTCGTCCTGCACCAGGGCGGGCATCCTGTCGTTCGGGACCGGGAGCACCGACCAGGCGCCGGCGGGCAGTTCGGTCTCGGCGAGCAGCTCGCCGAGGATCAGACCGGACAGCGGAGTGGCCGGTGCGGGCTTCAGGATGATCGGCGCCCCGACGGCGATGGCCGGTGCGATCTTGTGGGCGCACAGGTTCAGCGGGAAGTTGAACGGCGCGATGCCGAGGACGACGCCCTTGGGGAAGCGGCGGGTGAGGGCGAGGCGCCCCTGGCCGCCGAGGTCCGTGTCGAGGCGCTGGGCGTCGCCGCTGTTGAAACGGCGCGCCTCCTCGGCGGCGAACCGGAAGACGGAGACCGCACGGCCGACCTCGCCGCGGGCCCACTTGACGGGCTTGCCGTTCTCCGCGGAGATCAGCCCGGCGATCTCCTCGGTGCGCTCGGCGAGGCGCTTCGACACATGGTCGAGGGCCGCGGCGCGCACATGGGCCGGGGTCGCGGCGAACTCGTCGAGAACGGCATGGGCCGCGGCAACGGCTTCCTCGACCTGGGCCCCGGTCGGGACGGAGACCGTGCCGACGAGACGGCCGTCCCAGGGGGAGGTCACGTCGAAGGCCGCCTCGCCGGTGGCCTGGCGGCCGGCGAGCCAGAAGGCGTGGGTGGAAGTCATGTTGGGGGTCCCGACCCTTCCGAAGTAGTGGGGTGCCTCTGCTCACACGGTAGGGCGGCCGGCCCGGATCCCGGGTTGTCCGGCGTGGAGTGGTCGGCCGGCCCGCCCTGCCGCTTTGGCGGGTACGGCGAGCCGGGGAGTGCGGCGGCGACGGGGTGGGCGCGGGCACAGGCGGCCGGGAGGTGCCGGGGCCGGGAGGTGCCGGGGGCCGAGCGCGGGACGGACCCCGCCGCGGCCGCGGGTTCGGGTCCGTCCCCGCCCCCCGTCACGGCACAGGACCCTGCTCCGAAGCCGGGTTCGGAGGCGCAACCGGCGCCGGGACCGGGACCGGGTCCGCAGGAGCAGGCAGCGGGGTCTCGGACGCCTTCAGCGCCAGCCAGAGCTCCATCCGCACGTCCGGATCGTCCAGGGAGCGGCCGAGGATCTCCTCGACGCGCCGCATGCGGTAGCGAAGCGTGTGGCGGTGGACGCCCAGATCGGCCGCGGCCGCGTCCCACTGGCCATGGCGGGAAAGCCAGGCGCGCAGGGAGGCCACGAGGTCGCCGCGGCCGGTCGCATCGTGCTCCCGCAGGGCTCGCAGCATCCCGTCGGCGAAGGCGCGCACCGCGTCGTCCGCGAGCAGCGGCAGCACGGAGCCCGCCGCGAGCGCCTCGTGCTCGACGAGCGCCCGGCCCCGTCTGCGGGCGACGGAGAGCGCCTGCTCGGCCTGCTTGTAGGCGGTGGCCGCCGCCACCGGCCCGGCCGGCGCCGACATGCCGACGACGATCCTCGCCTCCTCCGTCTCACGCCGGGTGTACGGCTCGCAGGCGAGCACGACCGCTCCCCCGTCTGCGGCCAGGACCACGAGCCGGTCGTCGCTCTCCCATGCGGTCAGCACGGACTCGCCCGCCCGCGAGGCGGCGGATTCCAGCGCCTCGGCGAGGGTGTGCGCGGGGTGTTCGGCCGCCCGGTCGGGTTCACCGGCCGGTTCGGCGATGAGCAGCCGGAACGGAGCGTCCAGGAGTCCGCCGTAGAGGTCCCCTGCGACCGTCCTCGCCGGGTCCGGCTGCCCGGAGAGCATCATCCTCAGCACGGCAGCGCCCAGCCGCTGCTCCGCGGCCTGCAGCGAGCGCGACCGCTCCGTCGTGAGGGTCAGCAGGGCCACCGCGGAGTGCACGGCGTAGCGCTCGGCGGTGCCGAGCGGTGCGTCCGTGCCGACCGCCAGGGCGCCCCTGACCCGCCGCCCTGTGCCCAGGGACTGCAGTTCGACGCGGTCCTCCGTCCCGCCGGCGAACGCGCCGGCGCCGACGACGGCACTGGCGGGCGCGGGGCGCTCGCGCAGGCGCTCCACGTCTCCCCTGAGCCGGGTGGCGCGCCGGGCAGCCCAGTCGGGGGCGGCGGCGACGACGGCTCCGGAGGCGTCGTAGAGCGCGGCCCAGCCGTCGATGTGCGCGGCGAGCCTGGCGAGCAGGGCGGCGGGGCCCTCCGCGAGCGCCGCCCGGGTCAGCTCCCGCTGGGCCTCGAAGCCCGCGGTGACGGCGCGGTACTGGTCGGCCGCGACGGCCGCCGAGACCGCCTTGCTGATGGCCAGGAACGGCGTGCGCCGGGGCACCTCGAGCAGGGGGAAGTCCTCGGCATCGGCCGCGTGCAGGAGGGCGTCGGGGATGTCGTCGTAGTTCACCCCGACGGCGAAACCGAGCCCCGCGACGCCCGCGCCGGAGAGCCGCCGCACATAGCGCCCCATCGCCTCCCGGTCGGCGGCGTCGAGCGTCATCGCAGTGACGAGCAGCAGCTCGCCGCCCTCCATATAGGGCACGGGGTCGGCCAGTTCGCTGGCGTGCACCCAGCGCACGGGGGTGTCCAGGCGGTCCTCCCCGGCGCGGACGGTCAGCTTGAGCGCGGTGTGCTGGACGAGGGACGCGAGGGTGACCGGCATGGGACCGCGGGCTTTCGGCAGAGGACGGGGGCTTCTCGGTCTATTTTGCCGTCCCGTATGAACGGCGTACTTCGATTCTGCCACCGCGTATGGGTGGCCTGCTCAGTTCCCGAGGTCCACCAGGAGCGGAGGGGTGTGCTCGCCGCGCACCGACGCCAGGGAGAGCACCGCGTGCCCGGCCGGCACGGAATGCGCCAGCTCGGAACCCGACCAGCGCTCCCGCTCGACCTCGCGGACGGTCACCGCCTCGGCCGTCGCGGTCCGCCCCGTCACGACCCGGCGCAGGAAGTGCAACGCCTTGGTCAGCGGCTCGTCGGAGACGATCTGCCGGTTGGTCACGTCCCTGGTCTGCACCCATTCCTTGCCCCAGGACTCGGCGAACCGGCCGCCGTCCCAGGGCCCGATCCCGGCGAAGGCCACCCGGCAGCCGACCGCGCCCAGCAGCGGCCCGCGCAGCGGCTCCGGCACGTCCTCCAGGGTGCGCAGCGCAAGCACCACCCCCGCGTGCGCGGAGCGCAGCCGCTGCACGGCCCGGATCGAGTCGGGCGTGACCGTGTGGGTGGCGTCGTCCAGCACTAGGCAGGCGAACAGCGAACGGTCCGAGCGGCTGAGTACGGCCTCGGTGAACTGGGCCAGGACCAGCCGGGCGATGATCCGTGACGCCTCGGCGTGGCCGCGTTCCGGGAGGTCGATCCGGACCCGCAGCGGATGCTCGACGGCCCGCAGCGAGAACTGCCGGCCGGGCTCGGTGGTGCGGAAGAACCCGGCGAACGCGGGCCGGTCGAGGAAGGCGATCCGGTCCGCGAGCAGCGCCCCGACGTCGTCGGCGCGCTGGGACTGCCGTGCCCGCGCGTCGAGTTCCCGCAGGTGCGATGTATCGCCCGCGGCCTCCAGGGCGGTACGCAGCCCGTCCAGCGCGCCGGGCGCGCCGCCGAGGAGGTCGCGCAGTTCGGGTACGGCCGGGAAGTGGCCGTGGACACCGCGGTACGGCCCGATGAGCTGCGCGAGGGCGGTGGCGGCGCGCCGGCCGTCGGCCGTCAGGTCCCCGACGAGGGCCTCGGCGAGGACCCGCGCGGCCTCGTCGGGGTCGTCGCCCCCGCCGTACAGGTCCAGGTCGTGGGCGGACTCCGGCCGGCCCGGGGCGATGACCAGGTCGAAGGCGTCGTCGGAGGCGAGCGCCGTACCGTGCGCGGTGACGGCCACGACCGCGGCGCGGTTTGCGAGGGCCTGCAGGCACAGGGACTCCACGACGGGCCGCACGAGCCGTACCGTCTTACCCGACCCGGACGGCCCGACGGCGAGCAGTGAGGTTCCGAGCAGCGCGGGTTCGAGGGCGACCCCGGTGGTGCGGCGGGCGTAGGGGTTGCGGGGGTGGTCGGCGGCGGTACCGATCCTGACCTGGTTCGTGGCGAGGTCGTTCCGCGCGCGGCGCCCCGGGAGGTCGCGTCCGCCGGACGGGTGGGTGAACGCGCCGGCTCCCTGCCGCACCACGCTGTCCACAAACGCGCCGAGCCGCTGCGGGTCCACCTGGACGGAGTACCAGGCGCGCCGGATCCGGGCGTAGTCGACGTCGTTCATCCTCCCGGCACGCACCTCCTCCGACAGCCGCTCGGCCGCGGTGTGCTGCCCTGCCCGGCGCAGCTGGGGCCACTCGGCCGGGTCGTCGGGTCCTCCCGCCGTGACGGGCGCGAGGCCGGGCGGGGCGTGCCGCGGACGACGGGCGCGGACCAGGGGCAGGAGATAGCGGCGTCCGATCTCCGGCCAGTTGCCGAGCCGGCCGAAGAACACCACCATGCCCGCGATGAGCAGCGCGTCCACGGCCCCGACGATCACGGCCTTGACCACCGCGTTGTCGGAGAGCTTGACCAGTGCCCCGGCCCAGTAGTGCGGATCCAGCCAGTACGGGATGTAGTAGTTGTCGTACAGCGACCAGAGCAGCAGCGCGCAGAGCCCGGAGATCAGCGCCCCCGCGAAGAGCCTCCTCGCCGGGACGGGCTCCGGCTCCTCCTCCGGACGCGGCCGGTGTCCCAGCCGCCAGACGCCCGGTTCGGCTTCGGGCCGCGGGGTGCGCAGCCAGTCGGCGACCGAGGTACCGGCCGCCGCCGGGGCGTGGGCCGGTACCGGCGGGACGACGGGCGGCATCGGCGGTGGGCCCGCGGGCCGCGGGACGGGCCGGGCGCTGCCGGTGCCTCCCGGCCGGGCTCCGCGTGCGTCGTACGTGCCTTCCATCTCCATGAACCCCTGCCCCCTGACCAGCCAGGCCCGCGCGTCTGTGCCACGGTCAATCTAGTGCCCGGCGACAGGGAGTTCAGCGATCCCGCACCGCGCGTACGGCGGGTGGCCGGCATGGGCCGTCAGCCGCACCCGCCGTCCTGCCGGGTTCTTGCGGGCAGCCGCCGCACGCCCTGAGCGCTCTATGTCCGCCGCGGACAAGGACACGCCCCCATCACTACCGAACGGAGCATGCCGGACCTCGCGGACCGGCCCTAGCCTGCGAAGAAGGAAGAAGTGCGTCCGGAAACACCCCCAGGAGCCCTCATGAGCGCAATTCCGCAGGAGCGCCGCGTCGTCACCGCCATCCCCGGCCCCAAGTCGCAGGAGCTGCAGGCCCGCCGCCTCTCCGCGGTCGCGGGCGGCGTGGGCTCCGTGCTGCCGGTGTTCACCGCGCGCGCCGACGGCGGCATCATCGAGGACGTCGACGGCAACCGCCTGATCGACTTCGGGTCCGGTATCGCCGTGACCACCGTGGGCGCCTCCGCCGAGGCCGTCGTGCGCCGTGCTTCCGCGCAGCTCGCGGAGTTCACCCACACCTGCTTCATGGTCACGCCGTACGAGGGCTACGTCGAGGTCTGCGAGGCCCTCGCCGAACTCACCCCGGGCGACCACGCCAAGAAGTCGGCGCTGTTCAACTCCGGCGCCGAGGCGGTCGAGAACGCCGTCAAGATCGCGCGTGCGTACACCGGGCGCCAGGCCGTCGTCGTCTTCGACCACGGCTACCACGGCCGCACCAACCTCACCATGGCGCTGACCGCGAAGAACATGCCGTACAAGAAGGGCTTCGGCCCGTTCGCCCCCGAGGTCTACCGCGTCCCGGTCGCCTACGGCTACCGCTGGCACACCGGCCCGGACAACTGCGGTCCCGAGGCCGCCGCCCAGGCCATCGACCAGATCACCAAGCAGATCGGCCCGGACGGCGTCGCCGCCATCGTCATCGAGCCGGTCCTCGGCGAGGGCGGCTTCATCGAGCCGGCGAAGGGCTTCCTCCCGGCGATCGCACGGTTCGCCGAGGACAACGGCATCGTCTTCGTCGCGGACGAGATCCAGTCCGGCTTCTGCCGCACCGGCCAGTGGTTCGCCTGCGAGGACGAGGGCATCGTCCCGGATCTGATCACCACCGCCAAGGGCATCGCCGGCGGCCTCCCGCTGTCCGCGGTCACCGGCCGCGCCGAGATCATGGACGCCGCGCACGCCGGCGGCCTCGGCGGCACCTACGGCGGCAACCCGGTCGCCTGCGCGGGCGCGCTCGGCGCCATCGAGACGATGCGGGAGCAGGACCTCAACGGCAAGGCCAAGCGCATCGAGGAGGTCATGAAGGGGCGCCTCTCCGCGATGGCGGAGAAGTTCGACGTCATCGGCGACATCCGCGGCAGAGGCGGCATGATCGCGATGGAGCTGGTCAAGGACCGCACCACCAAGGAGCCCGACGCCGAGGCTGCGGGCGCGCTCGCCAGGGCCTGCCACGCCGCGGGTGTCCTCGTGCTCACCTGCGGCACCTACGGCAATGTGCTCCGCTTCCTGCCCCCACTGGTGATCGGCGAGGACCTGCTGAACGAAGGTCTTGACGTCATCGAGGCGGCGCTCGCGGCCGTCTGAGGGGGACGCGCGAGGGGGCCCACGTCACCGCGTGCTCTCTGTGAAGAAGGTGTGGGAGGGCGATGGCGGGATGGCATTCCCGCTGTCGGCCCCTCTCCCGCTGCCGTACGGTTTCAGCAGATGAGAGAGACACCCCGCGCGCAGGAGACTGCGCGCGACTCCAGGGCGCGGCCTCCCCGGCCCCGCTCCGGGCGTGCCTTCGCGCACACCGCCGGGGCCTCGTGCTCCGGTTCTTCTCTCCGATCGGACGGCCGCCCGCCCCAAACCCCCCGGGGCGCGCGGCACACCGATCCTCACGGCCGCCCCGGAACCACCCCCCCTGTTCCGGGGCGGCCGTCCTCCTTGCCCGGACTCCCCGGAATCGGCGGGGCCACCCCCGGAGCCCCGGAATGCCGGGATGCCGGCGTTCACCCGGCCCCCGGAGTTCCCCCGCTCCCCCGGCCCCCCGGGGCCCTGCGCGCCACCGCCATCGTCACAGCGGTGTGCTCCGCCCTCTTCGCTCTGATCACCTGGCAGGTCACTACCCGCGGTCCGCTGCGGGCGCTGGACGAGCACCTCGGGCGCACGGTCGTGGGCGGCGGCCCTCCCCACCTCACCGAGTTCCTCGCCGACCTGGGCAGCCCGGGGGTCGCACTGCCGGTCCTGGCCGCAGCCGCGGTCCTGGCACTGCACCGCCGCCACTGGGTCCCAGCGGCGGCGGTCGTCACCGCCATGGCCCTGGTACCCGCGCTGGTGGCCCCCCTCAAGGTGCTGACGGACCGGGCCGGGCCGCTGACTTTGGAGACGGGGTACTTCCCTTCGGGGCACGCCGCGACCGCGATGGTGGCGTATACCGGGGCCGCCCTCCTCGCCGGCAGACGGCTGGTGCCCGTCGCCGTGCTGCTCACCGTGGGGACGGGCATCGGTCTGGTGCTGCGCGGCTACCACTGGCCGCTGGACGTCCTCGCGAGCTGGTCACTCGCCGGGATGCTGCTGGCCGGTGCGGTCCTGGCGGGCTCCAGGGCGGGAGCCGATGTCCCGCCGCGGCCCCGGGCAGCCGGACCGGTCGCAGCGCGGCGCCTGGTGCGGGTGCTTCGCACAGCGCCGGCGCGTCCGTGCAGCGGGCCCACCCGGTTGGTGCGGGGTGGGCGTCGGAGAGTGATGAGGCGAAGATGACGGCAGCCGGGGCCATGGTTTCCACTCCTTCGCGGCGCAGCTCGGCGCCGTTCGGTACAGGGCCCTGCCGGGCGCTACTGGGTGCAGGGCCTTACCGGGTGCCACCCGGCACCGGGCCTGCCGGTCGCCCCTCGGTGCTGCGCACCGCGCTGCGTGCCGCCGCGCGGTGCGCGTGCCGCTCCGTGGACCGTGCGCTCTTCCGCCGCCGGCCGCTGATGATCTGTCCCGCGACGACGACGATGACGGCGAGGGCGAACACGGCCGTACCGATGACGTTGACCTGAACGGGCGTGCCGCGCTGGGCCGAGCCCCAGACGAACATCGGGAAGGTGACCGTGTTGCCCGAGTTGAAGTTGGTGATGATGAAGTCGTCGAACGAGAGCGCGAAGGCGAGCATCGCGCCCGCGGCGATGCCGGGCGCCGCGATCGGCAGTGTGACCCGCAGGAAGGTCTGCACGGGTCCCGCGTAGAGGTCCTTGGCGGCCTCCTCCAGCCGGGGGTCCATCGACATCACCCGTGCCTTGACCGCCACCACGACGAAACTGAGGCAGAACACGGTGTGCGCGATCAGGATCGTCGTCGGGCCGAGTTCCGCCCCCAGGTTGAGGAAGAGGGTGAGCAGCGAGGCCGCCATGACAACCTCGGGCATCGCCATCGGCAGGAAGATCAGGGAGTTGACCGCCCCGCGGGCCCGGAACCGGTAGCGGACGAGCGCGAAGGCGATCATCGAGCCGAGGGCCGTGGCGCCGGTCGTCGCCCAGAGCGCGATCCACAGCGAGAGGCCGAGCGCGTCGCACATGCCGGAGACGCCGCACGGGTCCTGCCACGCGTGGGTGGAGAACTCCCGCCAGGAGTAGTTGAACCGCCCGGCCGGCTTGTTGAAGGAGAACACCATCACGATGATGTTCGGCAGGACCAGGTACGCCAGTGTGAGCAGGCCGGTGATCACCACCAGGTTGCGGCGTATCCACGTGGTCGACAGTCGCAGCATCAGACGAGGTCCTCCGTACCGGCCCGGCGGATGTAGACCGTCACCACGATCAGCACGACGGCCATGAGGATGAACGACAGCGCGGCCGCGGTCGGGTAGTCGAGCACCCGCAGGAACTGCGACTGGATGACGTTGCCGACCATCCGGGTGCCGGTGGAGCCGAGCAGTTCGGCGTTGACGTAGTCGCCGCTGGCCGGGATGAAGGTCAGCAGCGTCCCGGAGACGACACCCGGCATCGACAGTGGGAACGTCACCTTGCGGAAGACGGTCGACGGCTTGGCGTAGAGGTCCCCGGCCGCCTCGTGGAGCCGCGGGTCGATCCGCTCCAGCGAGGTGTAGAGCGGGAGGATCATGAACGGCAGGAAGTTGTACGTCAGACCGGTGACCACGGCGAGCGGGGTGGCCAGCACCCGGTTCCCCTCGGTCATCCCGAGCCGGCCGGTGATGTCGAGGAAGCCGATGGTGCTGAGGACGTCCACCACCGGTCCGCCGTCCGCGAGGATCGTCTTCCATGCGAGCGTCCGGATCAGGAAGCTGGTGAAGAACGGCGCGATGACCAGCACCAGCAGCAGATTGCGCCAGCGCCCCGCCTTGAACGCGATGAGGTACGCCAGCGGATAGCCGAGCAGCAGGCACAGGGTCGTGGCCGTGCCCGCGTACAGCACCGACCGCAGGAACTGCGGGTAGTACTCGCCGAGCGCGTCCCGGTAGGTCCGGAAGTGCCAGGTGACCTCGAAGCCCTCTTCCAGCGAGCCGGTCTGCACGGAGGTCGACGCCTGGTAGACGAGCGGCAGCGCGAAGAAGACCAGCAGCCACAGGATGCCCGGCAGCAGCAGCCAGTACGGCACGAGCTTGCGGCGCACCGGCTGCTTGCGCGGCAGCGGGCCGGCGGGGGCGGGCGAGCCGGGTGGGGCCTCGGTGACGGTCATGCCGTCTCCTCCACCGTCTCCGTGCCCGCGTCGATGTCCATGGCGGCGTCGAGGCCGAACGTGTGCTCGGGGTTCCAGTGCAGGACGACCTCGGCGCCGGGGACGAGGCGCGGGTCCCGCTCGACGTTCTGCACGTACACCTCCAGCTCCGGGCAGACCGGGCTGTCGACGACGAACTGGGTGGAGGCGCCGATGAAACCGGAGTCGGCGATCTTCCCGGTGCACCGGTTGCGCCCCTCGGCCATGCCGCCGGCGTCGTCGGCGTGCGCCAGGGAGATCTTCTCGGGGCGGACACCGACGAGGAGTTTGCCGCCGGTGCGGGGCAGCGTCGCGCAGCGGGCCGTGGGCAGCCGCAGTACGGCGTCGGCCGCGATCACCACCACCTCGCCGTCCGCGGCCCCGGCGACCTCGGCCTCGATGAGGTTGGAGGTGCCGAGGAAGTTGGCGACGAACGTCGTCCGCGGGTTCTCGTAGAGGTCGGCGGGCGCCCCCAGCTGCTCGACCCGGCCGCCGTTCATCACCGCGACCTCGTCGGCCATGGTCATGGCCTCCTCCTGGTCGTGGGTGACATGGACGAAGGTGATGCCGACCTCGGTCTGGATGCGCTTGAGTTCCCGTTGCATCTGGCGGCGCAGTTTCAGGTCGAGGGCGCCGAGCGGCTCGTCCAGCAGCAGTACCTGGGGGTGGTTGATGAGCGCCCGGGCGACGGCGACGCGCTGCTGCTGGCCGCCGGAGAGCCGGTGGGGCCTGTGTCCGGCCTTGTCGCCGAGCTGGACGAGTTCCAGCATCTCGTCGACCTGCTTCTGCACGGACTTGATGCCGCGGCGGCGGAGACCGAAGGCGACGTTCTCCTGGATGGTCAGGTGCGGGAAGAGGGCGTAGCTCTGGAAGACGGTGTTGACCGGCCGTTTGTACGGCGGGAGGCCGGTGACGTCCCGGCCGCCGAGGAAGACGGAGCCGGTGGTCGGGTCCTCCAGTCCGGCGATCATCCGCAGGGTGGTGGTCTTGCCGCAGCCGGAGGCACCGAGCAGGGCGAAGAACGAGCCCTCGGGCACGGTCAGGTCCAGCGGGTGCACGGCGGTGAACGAGCCGTAGGTCTTGCTGATCCCGGTGAGGCGGACGTCTCCGCCCGCTGTGTTGTCAGTCATGGAGCGCGGTCCCAGGTGTCGAGAGGGGAGCGGGGAAGCAGGAAGGGTCAGGCGCCGATGAGCTTGGCGAACTTCTCTTCGTAGGCCGTCTCTTCCTCGCTGCTGAGCGAGCGGAAGGCATGGGCCTTCGCGGCCATGGCCTTGTCCGGGAGGATCAGCGTGTTCTCGGCGAGTGCCGGGTCGATCCTGGCGAGTTCGGGGCCGACGCCCTCGACCGGGCAGACGTAGTTGATGTAGGCGGCGAGCCGGGCCGCCACCGGGGGCTCGTAGTAGTAGTCGATGAGCTTCTCGGCGTTGGCCTTGTGCCGGGCCTTCGCCGGGACCAGCAGGTTGTCGCTGGAGGTCAGGTAGCCGGCGTCGGGGACGACGAACTGGATGTCGGGGTTGTCCACCCGGAGCTGGACGAGGTCCCCGGCCCAGGCCAGACAGGCGGCGATGTCGCCCTTGTCCAGGTCGGAGGTGTAGTCGTTGCCGGTGAAGCGGCGGATCTGCCGGGTGTCGACGGCCTGCTGGATCTTGGCTATCGCCGCGTCGTAGTCGTCGCCGGTGACCTTCCCGGGGTCCTTGCCCATGTCGAGCAGGGTCATCCCGACGGTGTCGCGCATCTCGGAGAGGCAGGCGACCCGGCCGCGCAGCGCCCTGTCCTCCAGCAGTTGGGAGACGCTCTCGATCCTCCGGCCCCCGGTCGCCCCGGAGTTGTAGGCGATGACGGTGGAGATACCGGCCCAGGGGTAGGAGTAGGCCCGCCCGGGGTCCCAGTCGGGGCTGCGGAACTGCGGCGACAGATGGGCGTAGGCGTTCGGCAGGTGGGCGGGGTCGAGCTTCTGCGCCCAGCCGAGGCGGATCATGCGGGCCGCGAGCCAGTCGGTGACGTTGATCAGGTCGCGCCCGGTGTCCTGGCCGGCGGCGAGCTGCGGCCGGATCTTGCCGAAGAACTCGACGTTGTCGTTGATGTCCTCGGTGTACGTGACGCTGATCCCGGTGCGCCGGGTGAAGGCGTCGAGGGTGGGGTGGCCCTTCTCGTCCTCGCTGATGTCGATGTACTGCGTCCAGTTGGAGAAGGCGATCCGCTTCTCCTCGGCCGAGCGGTCGTCGGAGGCCGCGGCCCCCCCGCCCGCGCGAGAGGCGGGCGGGATTCCGCACGCGTTCAGCGCGCCGATGCCGCCCATGGCGAGCGCGCCTGTGCCCGTCGCACGCAGCAGGGAGCGGCGGGACAGCGCGCCCCGGCCACTGCTCAGGCTCCGCCGCACCGCGGCCAGCTGGACCTCCGAGAGGTGTTCGGGCTGGTACTGCTTCATGCGCTGTGCTGCCTTCCGGGAGGGGCCGCCGCCGGTCGTGCGGCCGAGGCTGCTACCGGTCTCCGAAGACCGTGCGGTGCCGGTCCTCAGGCGCGGGTGGCCGCGGTGCAGTGCCGGCCGCTGTTGATCAGCGCGCCGGCGACAGCCCCGTGGACGGCGGCGCCGAGGTCCGCGTCGTCGAACACCGCGAACGGGGCCTGCCGCCGAGTTCCCGACGGAGCCGCTTGACGGTGGCCGCGGCGACCTCGGCGACCCGCTTGCCGACGGGCGTCGAGCCGGTGAACGAGGCCATGGCCACGTCGGGGTGGCCGACCAGGTGCTCGCCCGCCTCCCCGCCGGTACCGCCGGACGAAGTGAGGCGCCCCGCCCGGTCGTCTCCGGGTCGGGCGACGCGGGGAGAGCGGAGGAGCGGACGGCGTGGAGAGAGAGGAGGAGCGGGCGGCGCGGGGGTCGCCGCCCGGTTCAGCGCATCGCCGCGGCGCCGGTGAGCACCGTCGCCGCGGGATCTCCGGACCCGTCGCCGAACTCCCGGTCGTTGGCGATCACCCAGATCAGCAGGCCGAGGAACGCCGCGCCGACCACGATGCCGACAGCGCCGAGAATGATCCCGGCGAGGGCCATCCCGCCGTTGTTCGCCTCCCCCCGCCGGGCACGGGCGCGCCCGATGAAGCCGAAGACCAGTGCCAGGACACCGAGGGCGATCCCGAGCCCGTACAGGCAGAAACCGGCGACGGCGACGATGCCGAGCACCAGCGCGGTGATCCCCATGCCGTTCGCCGGGGCCGGTGCCCAGCCGCCGGTTCCGAAGCCGGGGTGGCCCGGGAATCCGGCGTACCCGCCGTACGGCCATCCCGCCGGAGTGCCGGGCGCCCCGTACGGCGCGCCGGCGGGATGGCCGTACGTCCCCGGCGCGGCCTGCCCGGGTCCGCCCGGGGCGATCGGCGGCGGGGGGAGGGCTCCCCCGTCACCTCCGGCGCCCGCCCCGGCACCGGGAGCCGCGAACGGGTCACCGCCCGGCACCGAGGTCACGGTCGGCCGGTCGTGGGCACCGGGAGCGCCGCCCCCCGGCGTGCCGCCGCTGCCCGGCCCACCCCGTTTGCTCCAGTCCACCCCGTCCTGCGGGGTGCGGTGCTCGGAAGGAGCCCAGGGATTCTCGTGGCCGTTCCCGTCCGGCCGCCGGCCGCTCTCGTCTGGCATGAGCCTCCCCCATCGTGGTCCTGTCATGCTACGGGCCCGCTTCGCGCGGGCCCGCCCCGCATACGATGATCCCTGACCGGCACGGACAGCACACTCGGAGGACCCGGTGACCGACCTGCTTCCCTTCATCGAGGGCCTGCCCAAGGCCGAGCTCCACGTCCACCACGTGGGCTCGGCGTCACCGCGCATCGTGTCCGAGCTGGCGGCCCGGCATCCTGACTCCCGGGTCCCCGTCGACCCGGGAGAGCTCGCCGAGTTCTTCTCCTTCACCGACTTCGCGCACTTCATCGAGATCTATCTGTCGGTCGTGGACCTGGTCCGCACCCCCGACGACGTCCGGCTGCTGACGTTCGAGGTCGCCCGGGACATGGCCCGGCAGAACATCCGGTACGCGGAGCTCACCGTGACCCCGTTCAGCTCGACCCGCCGCGGCATCCCCGAGCAGGGGTTCATGGAGGCGATCGAGGACGCCCGCAAGGCGGCCGAGGCCGAACTGGGCGTCATCTTGCGCTGGTGCTTCGACATACCCGGCGAGGCGGGCCTCGACGCCGCGGAGGAGACCGCCCGGCTCGCCGTCGACCTGCGCCCCGAGGGGCTGGTGTCGTTCGGCCTCGGCGGGCCGGAGGTCGGCGTGCCCCGGCCGCAGTTCAAGCCGTACTTCGACCGCGCCATCGCCGCCGGGCTGCGGTCCGTTCCGCACGCCGGCGAGACGACGGGCCCGGGGACCATCTGGGACGCGCTGAACGACCTGCGGGCCGAGCGCATCGGACACGGCACCAGCGCCCCTCAGGACCCGGAACTGCTGGCGCACCTGGCCGAGCGGCGGATCCCGCTGGAGGTCTGCCCGACCTCCAACGTCGCCACCCGGGCCGTCGCCGCACTCGACGAGCACCCCCTCAGGGAGATGGTCGCCGCGGGCGTGCTCGTCACCGTCAACAGCGACGATCCGCCGATGTTCGGGACCGACCTCAACAACGAGTACGCGGTGGCCGCCCGGCTGCTGGACCTCGACGAACGGGGCGTGGCCGCCCTCGCCGGGAACGCCGTGGAGGCGTCGTTCCTCGACCCGGCGGGGAAGGCGCGGATCACGGGCGAGATCGACGCGTACACCGAGCAGTGGCTCGCGAAGTGAGGCACGGCCGATGCGCGCCGTCACGGCCGTAGGGCATCGCGGCGACCCGTATGTCGCACGCGAGAACACCCTGCCCTCGCTGCGCGCGGCGATCGAGCGGGGCGCGGATGCCGTGGAGGTCGACGTCCGGCTGACCGGTGACGGTGTGCCCGTACTGCTCCACGACGGCAGCCTCAAGCGCCTCTGGGGCCACGACCGGCCGCTGTCCGGGCTCTCCGAGGCGCGGCTCACGGAGCTGACCGGCGGCGGAGTGCCCACGCTCGCCGCGGCCCTGGCCGCGGCGAGCGGCCATCGCCTCATGCTGGACCTGCCGGGCGCGGACGCGTCGTCGGCGCGAAGAGTCGTCGGCGCGGTCCGCGAGGGGGGCGCCGCCGACCGGGTCTACTACACGGGCGGTCCGGCCGGCATGCTGGCCGTGCGGGACGCCGACCCGGACGCGGAGATCGCGCTGACCTGGACCACATGCGCACCACCGCGTCCCGTGCTGCTCGCGTCGCTGCGGCCGCGCTGGCTCAACTACCGCTTCGGCCTGGTGAGCCGGGACCTGGCCGACGAGGTCCATGCGCAGGGCTATCTGCTGTCGGTGTGGACGGCTGACACCCGTGCGGCGATGCGCCGGCTGGTGGACCGCGGGGTCGACTCGATCACCACCAACCGGGTGGACGCGCTGACCCGCGTCCTCCGCGGCCCCCGGACCGGCAGAGCCCGGCAGGGGCAGGCGCGCTGAGCAGGGCCGGAGCGAGGGCCCTGAGCGCCGGTCGCCCCGCCCGCGCGGAACGGGGTTCCGCGACCTCGCGGTGACAGGTCCCGCCGGCGGTACCGGCGGGACGGCTGTGCACGGCCGCGACGGCGATGCGCACCCGAGCGGGCCTCGCCCAGACCGGCGGCCGCAACGGGACCCCGGACCGCGCCGGACCGCGGGTCACGGCGCCATGGGCCCGTTCCCTCGCTTCGTGGAGCCCGCCGCTCCACGAAGAGGTGCGGGCGGGCGCCCGCCGCCCGCACCTCCGGGCGTCGCAGGAGAGCGGCGAGTCCCCGGGCGGCGTACCGGGTCCCCCGTCGCAGGAGCGGCGAGGGGACTCGGGCCGCGGCCACCGGGGCGGCTCCCCGGCGGCCGGGTACGGATCCCGCGGGAGGGGCGCCCGCCCGGGGGTCCGGCTACGCGTCGAGGGACGTCATCACGTGCTTGATGCGCGTGTAGTCGTCGAAGCCGTACGCCGACAGGTCCTTGCCGTAGCCGGACTTCTTGAAGCCGCCGTGCGGCATCTCCGCGACCAGCGGGATGTGGGTGTTGATCCACACGCAGCCGAAGTCCAGCGCCCTGGACATGCGCATCGCGCGGGCGTGGTCCCTGGTCCAGACCGACGAAGCGAGGGCGTACTCCACGCCGTTCGCGTACGCGACGGCCTGGGTCTCGTCGGTGAACGACTGGACCGTGATGACCGGGCCGAAGACCTCCTGCTGGACGATCTCGTCGTCCTGCTTGAGACCGGAGACGACCGTCGGAGCGTAGAAGTAGCCCTTGTCGCCGACGCGCCGGCCGCCGGCCTCGACCTTCGCATGGGCCGGGAGCCGGTCGACGAAGCCGGAGACCTGGCGCAGCTGGTTCTCGTTGTTGAGCGGGCCGAACAGCACGTCCTCGTCGTCGGGCATGCCGGTCTTCGTCTCCTGCGCGGCCTTGGCCAGCGCGCTCACGAACTCGTCGTGGATGGACTCCTGCACCAGTACGCGGGTCGCGGCCGTGCAGTCCTGCCCGGCGTTGAAGAAGCCGGCGACGGAGATGTCCTCGACGGCCTTCGCGATGTCGGTGTCCTCGAACACGACGACCGGCGCCTTGCCGCCCAGTTCCAGGTGCACCCGCTTGAGGTCCTTCGACGCCGACTCCGCGACCTGCATGCCGGCCCGTACCGAACCGGTGATGGAGGCCATCGCCGGGACCGGGTGCTCGACCATCGTCCGGCCGGTGTCGCGGTCGCCGCAGATGACGTTGAAGACGCCCTTCGGCACGATCGAGCCGATGATCTCGGCGATCAGTACGGTGGACGCCGGGGTGGTGTCCGACGGCTTGAGCACCACGGTGTTGCCCGCGGCAAGGGCCGGCGCGAACTTCCAGACCGCCATCATCATCGGGTAGTTCCACGGGGCGACCTGGGCGCAGACGCCGACCGGCTCACGGCGCACGATGGAGGTGAACCCCTCCATGTACTCGCCCGCCGAGCGGCCCTCCAGCATCCGGGCAGCGCCCGCGAAGAAGCGGATCTGGTCGACCATGGGAGGGATCTCTTCGCTGCGGGTGAGCCCGAGCGGCTTGCCGGTGTTCTCCGACTCGGCCGCGATCAGTTCCTCGGCCCGCTCCTCGACGGCGTCCGCGATCTTCAGCAGGGCCCTCTGGCGCTCCGCGGGCGTGGTGTCGCGCCAGCCGGGGAACGCCGCGGCGGCGGCGGCCATGGCGGCGTCCACGTCCGCCCGGCCGGACAGGGGGGAGGTCGCGTACGCCTCGCCCGTGGCCGGGTTGACCACCTCGATGGTCCGCCCGTCAGCGGCGTCCCGGAACTCTCCGTCGATGTAGTTGCGCAGACGACGCAGTTCGGTGGTCACAGCCACCCCTCCTCAGTTGTCCGATGGGTGAGACACCCCCACACTACGCGGCACAGACTAGCCCGACGAGCGACGCTTTCGACAGGCCCGACACCACTCGACTTCGGAATCGGTGATTTTCCCCTCACCAAACAACGGATTTCATCGCTCGAAGGTTGCAGAATCCACGACTCCCGTGCACAGTGTGCTCGTGGCAAGTCGAAGCGCGGACTCCAGGACCGGGGGCGGCACCTCCCCCACGATCGACGCCGTCTCCCTGGCGATCATCGAACAGCTGCAGGAGGACGGCCGCCGTCCCTACGCCGCCATCGGCAAGGCGGTCGGCCTGTCCGAGGCGGCCGTCCGGCAGCGCGTCCAGAAGCTGCTCGACCAGGGCGTGATGCAGATCGTCGCCGTCACAGACCCGCTCACCGTGGGTCTGCGGCGCCAGGCGATGGTCGGAATCAACGTCGAGGGCGACCTGGACCCGGTGGCGGACGCCCTCACCGCCATGCCCGAGTGCGAGTACGTCGTCATGACTGCGGGCTCTTTCGACCTGATGGTGGAGATCGTCTGCGAGGACGACGACCACCTGCTTGACGTGATCAACCGGCGCATCCGCACCCTCCCCGGTGTGCGCTCCACCGAGAGCTTCGTCTACCTCAAGCTCAAGAAGCAGACCTATATGTGGGGAATCCGATAGCCGTGAGCAAGGACCGCAGCGCCCTCTCCCAGTCCGCCTACGACCACCTGTGGATGCACTTCACCCGCATGTCGTCGTACGAGAGCTCTCCCGTGCCCACCATCGTGCGCGGTGAGGGCACCTACATCTACGACGACCGGGGCAAGCGCTACCTCGACGGCCTCGCCGGCCTGTTCGTGGTCCAGGCGGGCCACGGCCGCCGGGAGCTGGCGGAGGTGGCCGCCCGGCAGGCCGAGGAACTCGCCTTCTTCCCCGTGTGGTCCTACGCCCACCCGAAGGCGATCGAACTGGCCGAGCGGCTCGCCGGCGAGGCCCCCGGCGACCTCAGCAAGGTCTTCTTCACCACCGGCGGCGGCGAGGCGGTCGAGACCGCCTGGAAGCTCGCCAAGCAGTACTTCAAGCTCATCGGCAAGCCCACCAAGTACAAGGTGGTCTCCCGCGCGGTCGCCTACCACGGCACCCCGCAGGGCGCCCTGTCCCTCACCGGCCTGCCGGGGCTCAAGGCCCCGTTCGAGCCGCTGGTGCCGGGTGCCCACAAGGTCCCGAACACCAACATCTACCGCGCGCCGCTGCACGGCGACGACCCCGAGGCCTTCGGCCGCTGGGCCGCAGACCAGATCGAGCAGCAGATCCTCTTCGAGGGCCCCGACACCGTCGCCGCGGTCTTCCTGGAGCCCGTGCAGAACGCCGGCGGCTGCTTCCCCCCGCCCCCCGGCTACTTCCAGCGGGTCCGCGAGATATGCGACCGGTACGACGTGCTGCTGGTCTCCGACGAGGTCATCTGCGCCTTCGGCCGCCTGGGCAAGACCTTCGCCTGCGACAAGTTCGGCTATGTGCCGGACATGATCACCTGCGCCAAGGGCATGACCTCGGGCTACTCCCCGATCGGCGCCTGCATCGTCTCCGACCGGCTCGCCGAGCCGTTCTACCAGGGCGACAACACCTTCCTGCACGGCTACACCTTCGGCGGCCACCCGGTCTCCGCGGCCGTCGGCCTCGCCAACCTCGACCTGTTCGAGCGCGAGAAGCTCAACCGGCACGTCCTGGACAACGAGGGCGCGTTCCTCTCGACGCTCCGGAAGCTCCACGACCTGCCGATCGTCGGCGACGTCCGCGGCAACGGCTTCTTCTACGGCATCGAACTCGTGAAGGACAAGAACACCAAGGAGTCCTTCAACGAGGAGGAGACCGAACGGGTCCTCTACGGCTTCCTCTCCAAGGCGCTGTTCGACGCCGGCCTCTACTGCCGCGCCGACGACCGCGGCGACCCGGTCGTCCAGCTCGCCCCGCCGCTGGTCTCCACCCAGCAGACCTTCGACGAGATGGAGCAGATCCTGCGCGGTGTCCTCGCCGAGGCCTGGTCGAAGCTGTAGAGGCCGCAGAGACCGCAGAGGCCGGAGAAGCCGCAGGACCGGGCCCCCGACCACCACACCGGCCGCCGGGTGGCGCGCCCCGACGCCCGGCAACCGGCGCTCGCGGCCCGGACACCTCTCTTCGGGTGAGAAGGGGGACGTCCGGGCCGCGTGCCGTGCCCGTACCCGGCCCCGAGTCCCTACGGTGCTGTGACCGATCGGCATCGGGGCCGTTCGCCCGTACGGCGGAACGGAAACCCACGGATCTGAACCGAGGTGCACGCCATGGTGGTCCCGCCGGACAACGATGTGCTGTGGGCGAGGTCCCTGAACCACGACTTCGGCGGCTCTCCCGCCCTCCGCGGAGTCTCCCTCGGAGTGCGCGAGGGCGAGATCCTGGCCGTCAACGGCCCGCGCGGCAGCGGCAAGACGACCCTGCTGCGCTGCCTCTCCGGCCAGATCGTGCCACAGCAGGGCGAGGTGTGGTTCCACAGCACACCCGTCCACACCATGGGGGCACTGAACCGCGAGCGGCTGCGGCGCGAGCACTTCGGCTGGATCGGCCCGGAGCCCCGGCTGGTGCCCGAACTGACCGCCTGGGAGAACACGGCACTGCCGCTGCTGCTGCGCGGCTCCTCCCACCGCAAGGCCAGGACCGCCGCCCTGGAGTGGATGGAACGGCTCGACATCGGCCGCTGCGCCCGCAAGCGCCCCCGGGCCCTGCTGCAGTCGCAACGGCAGCGGGTCGCTCTCGCCCGCGCCCTGCTCACCACCCCCGCCGTGCTGTTCGCCGACGAGCCGACCGCGACGCTGCACAGCGCCGACCGGGCCCAGGTCCTGCGCACCCTCACCACGGCAGCCCGGTCCCACCGCATCGCCCTCGTGCTCGCGAGCCATGACCCAGAGGTCGCCACCCTCGCCGACCGCGCTGTGACGCTCATGGACGGCCGACGGGTCACCCCGGTGCAGGACGCCGGCACGGAAGGCCGGGCCGAGTGCTCGCTCTCCGTCTGAGCCGCGGCTCACACCCACTGGCCCTGCTGCGCCGCCTCCTGGTGGCGGCGGCCTCGGCGGGCGTCGGCTTCCTCCTCCTGTGCACGCTGTCCTACGCCGTGTCCGGCCCGCACCCCGCCGACCCGGCGGCGCGGCGGCTGGCCTGGTGCCTCGCCCCCCTGGCGGCCACCGTCCAGTTCGCCGTCGCGGTGGCGCGTACCGATCCGGGCACGCGGCCGCGTCAGGGCCTGTCCGCCGTCGGGCTGGGGCCGGTGCGGATGAGCGCGCTGGCCGCCGCGTCCACCGCCGTGTCCGGTGTCCTCGGCAGCGCGGTGGCGCTGCTCTGCTTCCTGCACCTGCGCGGCGACCTGAGCGGAACACCGTTCGACGGCGACGCGGCGGAACTGCTCGCGGCCGGCGTGCCGCTGCCGCTGGGGGCGGCGTTCCTGCTCCTCGCGCTCGTCCCGGTCCTCGGGGCCGGCGCGGCCGCGCTCGCACTCCACCGGCCCCGCAGAAGGACCGGCGAACTCCCCGGCGACGGGACCGGGCACGCCGAGGAGCCTCCCACCGGCCTCCCCTGGGGGGTGGCGCTGGCGGCCGTCGGCGTCGCGGTCCAGGCATCCACGGTCCGGGGCGCGGAGGGGGCGGGCGGTGCCCCCGGCGGGGTGCTCGCGGGCTGGGCACTGACCGCGGTGGGGCTCGCGATGGCCGGCCCCGGCATCGTCCATCTGTGCGGGCGGCTCCTGCAGTCCGTACGGCCCGGAGCGATGCGCCTGCTCGCGGGGCGGGCGCTCATGGACGACTCACACCGGATCGGCCGCCCGCTCGGAGTCGTCTGCGCCGTGGTGTCCGCACTGATCGCGGCGTCCGCGCTCGGCGGCGAACGAGCGCAGCCCCTCGGCCCGCTGACCGCTCTCGGGGCGACGCTCGTCGCGGCCTGCACCGTGGCCGCTCTGCTCATGTCGGCCGTGGAGGCGCGGGGGGCCAGGGCGGACACCCGGAAGGGCCTGCGGGAACTGGGCGCCTCCCCGGTCCTGCTGCAGGCCACCGCGCTGCTCCGGGCCGTGGTCCTGCTCGCGGTCTTCGCTCCGCTCACCTGGGCGGTGGCGGAACTGGCGGCCCTGCCGCTGCGCCGCTGACACCCGGGGTGGGGCGGACCGCCCGGGACATATCGCGGCAGCCGTGCCGAACAGGCTCCCGCCGCGGGCTGGCCGGGCAGAGGCCCGGGACGGCAGCCGGGCCGATCAGCCGCCGTCGCCGGGCCGCAGGACCACCACGTCCCCGGCGGCGAACACGGCCCCGACCTCCGCCCCCGGCTCCGGCGCGTCGCCGACCCCGCACTCGGCCTCCAGCGGCGGCGCACCGTGCGGCCGCAGCCGCACCGCGACGTGGTGGCCCCGGAAGGTCAGCGACTCCACCACGCACGGCAGTCCCGCGCAGCTCGGCCCGATGCGTACCGCGGACGGCCGCACCAGCAGCCGGCACGCCCCCTGCGGGGAGCCTGCGGGAACGGGGACGCCGCCCCAGGGGGTGGCGGCGGTGCCACCGGTCACCGTCGCCGGCACCACGTTGGCGAAGCCCAGGAACCGGGCGACGAACTCGGAGGCGGGCCGCTGCCACACGTCCCGGGGGGTGCCCGACTGGGCGACGCGCCCGTCCCGCATGACCACGACCCGGTCGGCGAGCGCGAACGCCTCCCCCTGGTCATGGGTGACGGCGAGCACCGTCGTGCCCAGCCGGCGGAACACCGCGCGCAGTTCGACGACGAGCCGTTCCCTGAGGGTGCGATCGAGCTGGCCAAGCGGCTCGTCGAGCATCAGCAGCCGGGGACGGGGCGCCAGTGCACGGGCGAGGGCGACGCGCTGCTGCTCGCCCCCGGACAACTCGCCCACGGCCCGCCTCGCGGCGCCGGGGAGGCCGACCAGCTCCAGCAACTCCTCCACCCGCAGCCTCCGCTCCCCCTTCGGTACGCCGTGCATCCGCAGGCCGAAGGCGACGTTGCCGCCGACGTCGCGCTGCGGGAAGAGCTGGTGGTCCTGGAACATCAGGCCCACTCCGCGCCGGTGCACCGGCACTCCGGCCTGGTCGGCGCCGCCGAGCAGGACCCGGCCGCCGTCCAGCGGCTGCAGTCCCGCGACGGCCCGCAGCAGGGTCGACTTGCCGCTGCCGCTCGGCCCGAGGACGCACACGAGTTCGTGGTCGGCCACCTCCAGATCCACCGCGTCCAGCGCGGCCCGCCGCCCGAAGCGTACGGTCGCGCCCTCGAGCACCAGCATCAGAACTCCCCTGCGGAACGGTCGGGGCGGAGCCGGTCGAGCAGCAGCAGGGCCGCCGCGCAGACCAGCATGAGGATCGTCGAAAGCGCCATCGCCTGACCGTAGTTGAGTTCGCCGGGTCGGCCGAGGAGCCGGGCCACGGCGACGGGGAGCGTCGGGTTGTCCGGCCGGGCGATGAAGACGGTGGCGCCGAACTCGCCGAGCGAGACGGCGAAGGCGAAGCCGGCGGCGACGAGCAGCGCGCGGCGCACCAGCGGCAGGTCGACCTCGCGCCATGCGCGCAGCGGTGAGGCACCCAGCACGGCCGCGGCCTCCCGCAGCCGTGCGTCGACGGCCCGCAGCACGGGCAGCATCGTGCGTACGACGAACGGCACCCCCACGAGCGCCTGGGCCAGCGGCACCAGGATCCAGGAAGTGCGCAGGTCGAGGGGTGGTTCGTCGAGAGTGATGAGGAACCCGAAGCCCACGGTGACGGCGGAGACTCCGAGCGGCAGCATCAGCAGCGCGTCGAAGCCGCGGACGACCCGGCCCGCCGCGGAGGCCTTCCCGGAGGCGGTCCGGGGGAGGGCGAGCGCCGCGGCCGCGAGAGAGCCGACGAGGAGCGCGATGGCGGTGGCGGCGAGCGCGTACTGGAGGGAGTTCCACACGGCCTGGAGCGGGGGGACGAGGAAGGTGCCGCCGCTCGCCTCGGCCGACTGCAGGGCGCGGTAGTAGACGAGGCCGTACCCGCCGGGGCCGTCGAACGACCGCTGCACCAGCACCGCGAGCGGTGCCGCGATCAGCAGCCCCACGGTGGCCAGCACGGAGCCGAGCAGCGCCCGCTGAGCGGCGCCCCTCGGGCGGTGCGCGGTGTGCGACGGGTCGACGAGCCGCAGCGCGGTCTCCCGGCGCCGCACGGTCCGGGCGTGCACGGCGAGGATCGCGCCCACGGCGGCGAACTGCACCAGGGTCAGCACCGCGGCCGTGGACAGGTCCAGCACCTGGGCGGTCTGCCGGTAGATCTCCACCTCGAGCGTGCTGTACGCCGGGCCGCCGAGGATCTGCACCACCCCGAACGAGGTGAAGGTGAAGAGGAACACCATCAGTGCCGCGGCGGCCACGGCCGGGGCCAGCGCGGGCAGTGTGACGCGCCGCCAGGCCGTGAGGCGGCCCGCGCCGAGCACCCGGGCGGCCTCCTCCTGGCGGGGGTCGAGCTGGGCCCACAGCCCGCCGACGGTCCGCACCACCACGGCGTAGTTGAAGAACACATGAGCGAGGAGGATCGCCCAGACCGTGGTGTCGAGCCGTACGCCCCACAGGGCGTCGAGGAGCCCGCCGCGGCCCAGGAGGGCCAGGAAGGCGGTACCGGCGACGACGGTGGGCAGCACGAACGGCACGGTGACGACCGCCCGCAGGAGTTGCTTCCCGGGGAAGTCGAGGCGGGCCAGGACGTAGGCGCCGGGCAGCGCGATCAGCAGGGTCAGCAAGGTGGAGGCGAGAGCCTGCCAGAGGGTGAACCAGAGCACCCCGAGGATGTCGGAACGGCCGGCGACCTCGGCGATCCGGCCGAGGTGCCAGGAGTCCCCCACCCGCAGCCCGCGGCCGACGATCGAGAGCACGGGATAGGCGAAGAACAGGGTGAAGAACGCGACCGGCAGGGCCAGCAGGGCTGCCCGTACCGCGGCCCCGCGCGGGGACGCCTTCCCGCGCCAGGGGTTCCTCCCGCGCGGGCCGGCGTCCCCGGCGGGCGCCTCGGCTACCTCAGGACGAGCGAGGACCACGACTGGATCCACTGGTCGCGGTTCTCGGCGATCTTCTCCGGAGCCATCGTCCGCGGCTCGGCGATCACCTCGCCGAACTCGGTGAACAGCGGGGGCAGCTCCGCGTCCTCGGCCACCGGGTTCACGAACATGGTGAGCGGCACGTCCTCCTGGAACCTCTTGCTGATCAGGAAGTCCAGCAGGGCCTTGCCGCCGGCCTCGTTCCCGGCTCCCGCGAGCAGGCCCGCTGCCTCGACCTGGCGGAAGCAGGTGCCGGTGGAGACACCGGTCGGCGCCGTCTTCGGCCGGGGCTCGGCGTACAGCACCTCGACCGGGGGGCTGGAGGCGTACGAGACGACCAGCGGCCGGTCGCCCTTGGCCGCCCGGCCGCCCGCGGAACCGGAGAACTCCTGGTTGTAGGCGATCTCCCAGCTGTCGACGACCTTCACACCGTTCGCCCGCAGCTTCTTCCAGTAGTCCTGCCAGCCGTCGTCCCCGTAGGCGGCGGCGGTGCCGAGGAGGAAGCCGAGGCCCGGCGAGGAGCGCTCGGGGTTCTCGACGACCAGAAGGTCCCGGTACGCGGGCTCGGCGAGGTCGTCGAGGGTCTGCGGCGGGGCGAGCCCGCGGTCGTCGAAGTACGTCCTGTCGTAGTTGACGCAGATGTCGCCGCTGTCGACCGGCGTGACCCGGTGCTTGCCGGGGTCGAGCCGGACGGCCTCGGGGACCCGCTCCAGTCCCGCGGCCTCGTACGGAATGAAGAGGTCGTTGCCGAGGGCCCGGGAGAGCGTGGTGTTGTCGACGCCGAAGAACACGTCGCCCTGCGGGGAGCCCTTGGTGAGGATCTCCTTGTTGAGCGCCTCGACGGCGTCTCCGCTCTTCAGCACCTTGACCGTGTAGCCGGTCTCCTCGGTGAACTCCTCGAGCACGTCCGGCGAGGCGTTGAAGGAGTCGTGGCTGACCAGCGTCACGGTCCTGGAGCCGCTGCCGTCCGCCCCCGTGGAGCCGTCCCCCGAGCCGCCTGCGCAGGCGGCGAGGGTACTCGCGCCGAGCACCGCGGCCAGCGCGGTGACGGCGATCTTCTTGGTGGTGCTCACTGATTCCTCCTGGGCGCGACCAGGAAGAGACGCGGCCCTGCCCGGCCGCGGGACCTCGGGGATCCGGCGACCGGGCAGGGCGCAACAGCTTGAGTCTCGTCCGAACTTCCTACCCGGAATGACCCGGGCGAGGTTCAGAGGGTCTGCGGTCTGACGGTCACCGCACTCTCAGCGCTGTGGCGCTCCCCTGTCGGAATATGCAGATGTCCGGGCCAGCGTACAGCGGCGCACCGAGCGCTCCCCGGGGCCGGGGTCCCCGGGGGGGCGGTCGGCCGTTCACCCGGCCGGCGCTCATCCGGCGCTCGCCCGGCACTCGTCTGCGGCCTGCCTACCGCTCGGCGGCGGCGAGCTGTCCGCAGGCTCCGTCGATCTCCTGGCCGCGGGTGTCCCGGACGGTGACCGGCACACCGTGGGCGGCGACGGCCTCGATGAACGCCTTCTCGTCCTCGGGCCGGGATGCCGTCCACTTGGAACCCGGAGTCGGGTTCAGCGGGATCAGATTGACATGCACCCGCTTGCCCTTGAGGAGGCGCCCGAGCAGGTCACCGCGCCAGGCCTGGTCGTTGATGTCGCGGATCAGGGCGTACTCGACCGAGATCCGGCGACCGGACCTCTCCCCGTACTCCCAGGCGGCGTCCAGGACCTCCCGCACCTTCCAGCGCGTGTTGACGGGTACGAGGGTGTCGCGCAGCTCGTCGTCCGGTGCGTGCAGGGAGACGGCGAGACGGCACGTGAAGCCCTCCCCTGCGAACCGCAGCATCGCCGGGACGAGGCCCACGGTGGACACGGTGATACCCCGCTGCGACAGGCCGAGGCCGTCGGGCTCGGGATCGGTGAGCCGGCGGATGGCCCCGGCCACCCGGTTGTAGTTGGCCAGCGGCTCGCCCATGCCCATGAACACGATGTTGGACAGCCGGGCGGGGCCTCCGGGAACCTCGCCGTCGCGCAGGGCCCGCATACCGTCCACGATCTGGTGCACGATCTCGGCGGTGGACAGGTTCCGGTCGAGACCGGCCTGGCCCGTGGCGCAGAACGGGCAGTTCATCCCGCAGCCGGCCTGTGAGGAGATGCACATCGTCACCCGGTCCGGGTAGCGCATCAGCACCGACTCCACGAGCGTGCCGTCGTGGAGCCGCCACAGCGTCTTGCGGGTGGTGTCGTCGTCGCAGGAGACGTGCCGGACCACGGACATCAGCTCGGGCAGCAGTTCCGACGCGAGCCGCTCGCGCGCGGCGGCGGGGATGTCGGTCCACTGCTCCGGGTCGAGTGCGTAGCGCGCGAAGTAGTGCTGCGACAGCTGCTTCGCCCGGAACGGCTTCTCGCCGATCGCGGCGACGGCGTCCTTCCGCTCGGCGGGCGTGAGGTCGGCGAGGTGCCGCGGGGGCTTCTTGGCTCCCCCGGGGGCGACGAAGGTGAGTTCTCCGGGCTTGGGCATGGTCGTACCAGTGTCGCAGATCGGGTGCGGCGGCCTGGGGCGGGCTCCGGCGGCGGGGGTCATCCCGGCCTCGCGGCGGGGATCGCGGCCCGGGGAGGGCCCGCGGAGCGCCCGTCCGCGGGAGCCGGGGACGTTCCCGCCGACCCGCGCTCCCGGTGGGCTCCCCCATCCACTCTCGAGCGGCAGCCATCCGGTACATGCCGCTGCCGGCCGTCGTGCGTTCACCGCCGGTCCGGCCCGGGGAAGCCTCGACAGGCCCGCCGGCGGACGCGACTCGGGCCGTGTCCTGGGCATGGGGCCGGCCTGACCGGCGATACCACTCAGAGGGAAATCGGCAGACCCTCGTCCGGCGGAGCTGGCCCTGCCCCGTCGGCGGGCAGGGCCGGCTCCGCCGGGAAGCGGAGCCGGTACCGCGGTCGACCCGGTCGGCTGCCGGGGTGCCGGTCCGCACCGCCGGCCCTGCCCGGCGCCGAACCGGTCCTCACCCGTCTTTGGCCCGGCGGCGCTCGCGTCGCATCCGGGCGGGTACTGGGCGCACCAGACGTGCGGGCCGGCACCGACGCGGATCAGCCGGCGCCGACGAACACCACGAACAGGAGCCACACCACCGGCGCCGTGGGCAGCAGGGAGTCAAGCCGGTCCATGATGCCCCCGTGGCCGGGCAGCAGGGTGCCCATGTCCTTGATGCCCAGGTCCCGCTTGATCATCGACTCACCGAGGTCGCCCAGGGTCGCGCTGACCGCGACCGCGAGGCCGAGGAGCAGGCCCTGCCACCAGGTGCCGCCGTCGATCAGGAGCGGCATGCAGACGGCGCCCGCCCCCATGCCGAACGCCACGGATCCGAGCAGGCCCTCACGGGTCTTCCCGGGGCTGATCCGCGGCGCGAGCTTGTGCCTGCCGAAACGCCAGCCCACCGCGTAAGCGCCGGTATCGCTCACGACCGTGAGCAGGAGGAATGTGAAGACCCGCTGCGGGCCGTCCTCCGCCGTGAGCATCATCGCCACGAATGTGGCGAGGAACGGCACATAGAACGTCGCGAAGAGCCCGGCCGTGACGTCCTTGAGGTAGCCCTCGGGTGGTTCGGTCATCCTCCAGACCAGCACCGCCAGGGCGGTGAGGGCGGTGGCGACCCACGCGCCCTCGGCGCCGCGGACGTATCCGGCCACGACCATCGCCGCACCGCCCACCGCGAGCGGCACCAGGGGCGCCCTGATGCCCTTGCGCTCCTGGAGGCGGGAGGTGAGTTCCCACAGTCCGACGACCACGGCGACGGCGATCACGCCGACGAACACGGACTTGACGACGAACAGCGCCGCGACGATCACCGCACCGAGCCCGACGCCGACCCCTATGGCAGCACGGAGATCACGGCCTGCGCGCTTCTTCTGCGGCGGCTGCGGCTCCGACGGCTGGGGGGCCGCGGGCGGCGGAGGGCTGGGCATGGGCTCCTGGGGCATCTCGTCGCGGACCGGGGGGCCGCTCAGCCGAGCGGCCCCCCGGTCACGGTCTTCGCAGTGCGCGGCGTCTCTCCCCGCATCGGGGTCACCCGGCACGATGGGCATGGGCCGAGTCCGCTGGGCGACAGGCTCATCGTATGCCGGACCCGCCGGGGCAGCCCGCTGGTCGGGCGGACCCCAGTAGCCGGTGCGCGTGGGGGCCCCCCGGGAAGAGTCGTTCATCAGACCTCGAGCAGCTCGGCTTCCTTGTGCTTGAGCAGCTCGTCCACCTGCGCGACGTACTTCGCAGTGGTGTCGTCGAGCTCCTTCTCCGCACGGCGGCCCTCGTCCTCGCCGACCTCGCCGTCCTTGATCAGCTTGTCGATGGCTTCCTTGGCCTTGCGGCGCACGGAGCGGATCGAGATGCGGGAGTCCTCGGCCTTGCCCTTGGCGACCTTGATGAACTCGCGGCGACGCTCCTCGGTGAGTTCGGGGAACACCACCCGGATGATGTTCCCGTCGTTGCTGGGGTTGACGCCGAGGTCGGAGTCGCGGATCGCCTGCTCGATGTTGCGCAGGGCGCTCTTGTCGAACGGGGTCACCACGGCCATGCGCGGTTCCGGCACCGAGAAGGAGGCCAACTGGTTGATCGGCGTCAGCGCACCGTAGTAGTCGGCCACGATCTTGTTGAACATCGCCGGGTGCGCACGCCCGGTGCGGATCGCGGCGAAGTCCTCCTTGGCGACCACGACGGCCTTCTCCATCTTCTCCTCGGCCTCGAGGAGGGTCTCTTCGATCACCACTTGCTCCTGCGTGTCTTGGTCGTCCCCGGCGCCTACGGGTGGCCCACGCCCCGGACCGCCCCCTGGTGCGGGTCCGCGGTCCGGTCCGTGCCACGCGTACGACGCCTGCGACAGTTGGCGGCGCGTCTCCCCTGCACGGTGTCCGACCGGCAGGGCTTTGTCCATCCCGGGGCGCTGCCCCGGGGTCAGGCCCGGGTGCCCTGGTCGCTCACGAGCGTGCCGATCTTCTCACCTCGGACGGCTCGAGCGATATTGCCCGCGGTGAGCAGTTCGAAGACGAGGATCGGCAGGGCGTTGTCGCGGCAGAGGGTGATGGCGGTGGCGTCGGCGACCTTGAGGTCCCGGGCGAGCACCTCCCCGTACTCCAGCGCGTCGAACTTCACCGCGTCCGGGTTGGCCTTGGGGTCGGAGTCATAGACCCCGTCGACCCCGTTCTTGCCCATCAGCAGCGCTTCGGCGTCGATCTCCAGGGCGCGCTGGGCGGCGGTGGTGTCGGTGGAGAAGTACGGCATGCCCATACCGGCGCCGAAGATGACGACGCGCCCCTTCTCGAGGTGGCGCACCGCCCGCAGCGGGATATAGGGCTCCGCGACCTGGCCCATGGTGATCGCGGTCTGCACGCGGGAGTCGATCCCCTCCTTTTCCAGGAAGTCCTGGAGCGCGAGGCAGTTCATGACCGTGCCGAGCATGCCCATGTAATCGGAACGCGCCCGGTCCATGCCCCGCACCTGCAGCTCGGCTCCGCGGAAGAAGTTGCCGCCGCCGATGACCACCGCGATCTGAGCGCCGTCACGGACGACCGCGGCGATCTCCCTCGCGATGGCATGGACGACGTCGGGATCGACGCCCAGGCCGGTGCCGCCGGAGAAGGCCTCTCCTGACAGCTTCAGCATGAAGCGGCCGGCCTTCGTGCCGGTGCGGTCGCTCTTGTCGTCGGCGGCCGGATTGGCGTCCGCGCCCTTGTTCATGGAGATCTCCTCGTGCACATACGAAGAAGGCCATCGCCGGTGGGTGCTGGTGTCCCTGCGGCAATGGCCTCCTCGTCAGATCTGCGGTCGTCCGGTGTCACGCGGCCGACGACTGCGGGAGAACCCTATCGGGCTCCCGTGTCGATCGCTTGCCGGCTCAGATGCCGACCTTGATGCGCGAGAAGCGCGTCAGGGCGACACCGGCCTCGTCCAGGATCTGCTGGACGGACTTCTTGCTGTCCAGCGCGTACGGCTGGCCCAGGAGGGTCGCGTCCTTGAAGAATCCGTTGAGGCGACCCTCGACGATCTTCGGCAGCGCGGCCTCGGGCTTGCCCTCGGCGCGGGTGGTCTCCTCGGCGACGCGGCGCTCGGACTCGACGACCTCGGCCGGCACGTCCTCACGGGACAGGTACTTCGGCGCGAAGGCGGCGATGTGCTGGGCGACGCCCTTGGCGACCTCGGCGTTCGGCTTGTCGAGCTCGACGAGGACACCGATCTGCGGGGGCAGGTCGGGCATCGTGCGGTGCATGTACGCGGTCACATAGGCGCCGGAGAACTGCGCGAAGCGGTCCAGGACGATCTTCTCACCCAGGTTGGCGTTGGCCTCGTCGACATAGGCCTGCACGGTCTTGCCGGGCTCGATCTCGGAGGCGAGCAGGGCCTCGATGTCGGCCGGGGAGGTGGCGGCCACGTGGGCGGCGAGAGCGCCCGCGACGGCCTGGAACTTCTCGCCCTTCGCGACGAAGTCCGTCTCGCACTTCAGCTCGACGATGACACCGGAGGTGTTGTCGTCGGCGATGAGGGAGACCACGGCACCGTTCTCGGCGGAACGGCCCTCACGCTTGGCGACGCCCTTCTGGCCCCTGATACGCAGGGCCTCGACGGCCTTGTCGACACTGCCGTCGGCCTCGTCGAGCGCCTTCTTGCAGTCCATCATGCCCGCACCGGTGAGTTCGCGGAGCTTCTTTACGTCAGCGGCGGTGTAGTTCGCCATGTCTGTCAATCTCTCTGAAGTCGAAGAGCTGAGGTCGAACGATCCACGGGACGGCGGCGGGGGCTTCATGGGCCCCCGCCGCCGACTACCGGAACCTGGGTGTCAGGCCTTGTCGGCGTCCGCGGCCGGAGCCTCGGCAGCGGCCTCGGCCGGCTTCTCCGCCGACTCCTCCGCCGGCTTCTCGGCCGACTGCCCGGCTTCGGCGGCCGGGGCCTCGTCGGCCTTCTTCTCGCCCTCGAGCAGATCGCGCTCCCACTCGGCCAGCGGCTCGCCGGCGGCCTTCTCGCCCGGCTTCGAGTCACCGGTGGCGACGCCGGAGCGGGCGATGAGGCCCTCGGCGACGGCGTCGGCGATCACGCGGGTGAGCAGCGTGACGGAGCGGATCGCGTCGTCGTTGCCCGGGATCTTGTAGTCGACCTCGTCCGGGTCGCAGTTGGTGTCGAGGATCGCGACGACCGGGATGTGGAGCTTGCGCGCCTCACCGACGGCGATGTGCTCCTTCTTGGTGTCGACGATCCAGACGGCGCTCGGCACCTTCTGCATCTCGCGGATGCCACCGAGGGTCTTCTCCAGCTTGGCCTTCTCGCGCGAGAGGACCAGGAGCTCCTTCTTGGTGAGACCGGAGGCGGCCACGTCCTCGAAGTCGATCGCCTCGAGCTCCTTCAGACGCTGAAGGCGCTTGTAGACGGTGGAGAAGTTGGTGAGCATGCCGCCGAGCCAACGCTGGTTGACGTAGGGCATGCCGACGCGGGTCGCCTGCTCGGCGATGGCCTCCTGCGCCTGCTTCTTCGTGCCGACGAACATGATGGAGCCGCCGTGCGCGACGGTCTCCTTGACGAACTCGTAGGCGCGGTCGATGTACGACAGCGACTGGAGCAGGTCGATGATGTAGATGCCGTTGCGCTCGGTGAAGATGAAGCGCTTCATCTTCGGGTTCCAGCGGCGGGTCTGGTGACCGAAGTGGACGCCGCTCTCCAGCAGCTCCCGCATCGTGACGACGGCCATGGCCGTATCTCCTTGAGTTTTCCCGGTTGTGTCCTGACGCCCCGGCGCGCCGTGCCGCGAGGGACCGAGAGGCGCGGCCACCGACCGAGGATCTGGGTGGTGGCGGGGCGTGCGAAGTCGACCCGGGTGACCCGGATCGCCAGAAGAAGTGTACGGGACCGCCGGGGTGCCGGGTGACGGCGATGTCCACAACCGGTCGGTAGTCCACAGATCCAGACCATGATCAGCACGGCGATGGCCGGTTGGTGGACCGTCTGCGTCATGAAGCGCGGACGACGAGTCGTGACGGCGGCACTGGCGGCGGCACTGCTGGTGCTGGCCTCCCCGGTGGCCGCCCGGGCGGCCATCTGGCCGGTGGGCCCGCCCCGGCCCTCGGTGGTGCGGGGCTGGGAACCGCCACCGTCCCCCTACGGACGGGGCCACCGCGGGGTGGACCTGGCGGCGCCCCCGGGCACCGAGGTGCGCGCTGCGGCGCCGGGCCGGGTGTCCTTTGCCGGACCGGTGGCGGGGCGCGGCGTGCTGTCGGTCGAGTTGACGGGGACGGGCCGGCCGCCGATGCGGACGACCTACGAGCCGGTGCGCCCGCTCGTCCGTCCGGGCGCCCTGGTGGACGAGGGGCAGGTCGTGGCAGTGGTGGCGGAGGGTTCCTCGCACTGTGCACAGGGCTGTCTCCACTGGGGCCTCCGGCGTGGGGAGGAATACCTCGACCCACTCGCCCTGCTGTCCGCATCGGCCCTGCGCCGCGGCCCGTCCCGGCTGCTACCGGTCTTCGGCGCGCCCTGGCCTCCGACGGCACCGGAGGGGGCCCCGGCGGGGCTCGCCGAGGCATCGGCTCCGTCCCGGGCGGGCGCGGACGCGGTCCTGGCCCTGCTGCTCGCGGCGGCGGCGGTCGTCTCCCGCAGGGCGTCACGCACCACCGGCGGAGCCCTGGCCGGGGAAGGAGCACCAGGGGAGGCAAGCCGGGGGAAGAAGCCCGCAGGAGGGCCCGGGAGAGGGGCTGGGGGCAGAGGGAAGGGAACGGGGAAGGGGGAAGGGGGACGGGCAGGGGAAGGGAAGGGAAGGAGAAGGGAAGGGGAAGGGGAAGGGGGACGGCACGGGTGGGGGCGCGAGTTCGGCGCGGGGAGCCGACGGGAACAGCAGCCGGGGTCAGGCGCCCAGGACCCCGCGGAGCGCCATGGAGACCGCGGCCTCCGCGATGGCAGGCGGGTCCTCGGCGGCGCCCAGCTCGATGCGGCGCACAGCGGCGTCCACGATTCCCTGGAGGAGCATGGCCGCGAGGCGCGGCTGCCGATGCCCCAGTTCCCCAAGCGCTTCCACGATCATGGCGATCAGCCCGCCGTGTGCGGCGCGGATCTTCTCCCTGGCTCCATCGTCCAGCTCGCTCACCGAGATCGCGACGACGGCCCGGTGGCGGCGGTCACCGACAAGCTCCAGCTGGCGGCGCACATAGGCCTCGACCTTGTCCTCGGCGGTCTCCGCAGCCGCCATGGCGGCCTCCACCTCCGCAGCCCAGACCGGGAAGTCGACGGCGCACAGCTCTTCGACCACTGCGGCACGGGAGCGGAAGTACTCGTAGACGGAGGATCTGGCCAGGCCCGTGCGCTCGGCCAGGGCCGGGAAGGTGAGCGCATCCGTCCCTCTTTCGGACAGCAGGGAGCGCGCGGCGTCCAGCAGAGCTGCGCGCTGCATGGTCCGGTGCTCGGCCACGGAGGCCGCTCGAATCCTTGGCACGGAACCACCTTAAGGCGAACGCGGCCCGCACGGGTGGGACAGTGCAGGATCGGCCCGGCACCGCCGGGAGGTCCCCGGTGGGAGCGGCGCCGCCCGCGGTGGCCGCCGGCCTCACCGGTCGACGTCGGCCAGCTTCGCTCTGAGCTGCAGCACGGACTTGGTGTGGATCTGGCTGACCCGGCTCTCGGTGACGCCCAGGACATTGCCGATCTCGGCCAGGGTCAGGCCTTCGTAGTAGTACAGGGTGACGACGGTCTTCTCCCGGTCGGGGAGCGTGTTGATGGCGCGGGCGAGCAGGCGCCGGAGTTCGCGGTCCTCGGCCACTTCCACCGGGTTGTCCGCTGCGGTGTCCTCCAGGGTGTCCATGAGGCTGAGCCGGTCACCGCCCTCACCCCCGGCATGGAGCAGTTCCTCCAGGGCGACGACGTTCGCCAGGGACAACTGGCTGAAGACGGAGTGCAGTTCCTCGAGCGAGATGCCCATCTCCGAAGCCACCTCGCTCTCGGAGGGGGTGCGCCGCAGTTGGGCCTCCAGCGTGGCGTACGCGCGCTCGACGTTCCGGGCCTTCTGGCGCACGGAGCGCGGGATCCAGTCCAGTGCCCGCAACTCGTCGATCATGGCGCCCCGGATGCGGGTGATCGCATACGTCTCGAACTTGATCGAACGTTCGATGTCGAACTTCTCGATCGCGTCGATGAGTCCGAAGACCCCGGAGGAGACGAAGTCCGCCTGCTCGACGTTGGACGGCAGCCCGACGCTCACCCGGCCCGCGACGTACTTCACCAGCGGTGAGTAGTGGAGGATCAGCTGCTCTCGCAACCGCTCGTCACCGGAGGCCTTGTACGACCGCCACAGCTCTTCCAGCGACGAGGGCGCGGGCAGCCGCCCGGAACCACGGGCAGCGGGGTGAACTGCCGCATGGTCGGGCCCGGAGGTGTGCTGGGGCATGCGTTGCCTTTGAGCCGTTCTGCCGTGGGGTGCGAGGGGGACGGGTGGTGTGGGCCGGTTGCTGGGTGGTGAACCTGGCGAGCGTAGCGTGACTGGACGATTGCGGTGCGCGAACGGCAGGGGATCGCGCACCGGTGCGTGTGTACCGTCGGCCAGGTCTTCGAGCGGGGGCCGGGGCAGCGGGCACCGGCCCCCGGGCTGTCGCGGAGGCGCGGCCGGGGCCATCGGGCTCACCCTGTCACCCGAATGCCCCGGGTCAAGCATCGCCTCGCCGGGTGTTCGAGCCCGTTGTGGCGCCTGCGGCCAACTTCCAGCGGTCACCACGGCGTTCCACAAAGCCCAGGGAGTGCAGTTCGTACAGCCTCGCGAGAGTCTCGTCGGTGGTGCTGCCGGCCCGACCGGCGACCTCACGGCCGTCGAGTGCGCCGCGGGCCGGGAGGACGTCCAGAACCCGTGCACAGCCCGGTGCGAGGAGGTCTCTCGGGAGCACCGGCCCCCTGCGCGCGGGAGCGAGTTCACCGATGTCCCCCACCAACTCCACCACTTCATCGGAGTCCGTCACCAGCACCGCCCCGCTGCGCAGGAGTTCATGCACGCCCGAGGAGAGCCCGCTGGTCACCGGCCCGGGGAGACCTGTTCCGGCGGGTACCGCTTCTTCCTGGATGTCGGCGCCGGTCAGGACGCGGGGGTCTACGCGGCCCTCCACGCGCAGGGGCGGGACCTGGGGCGGGGTCCACACCGGCTGACCCGTGTCAGGCAGGGCGGCCATGATCTCGTCCCAGACCCCGCAGTTGCGCCAGGTCTTGTAACGAGAGTGGATGCCCTTCCACAGGCCGAACCGCTCGGGCAGCTCCTCCCACAGGCACCCGGTGCGCGCCTTGTAGAACATCGCATCGAGCATCACCCGGCCGGGTCGGCACCGGTGGTTCGGGGGCTGCCACGCCTTCACGATCGGCTCGACCCGGGCCCATGCCTCGTCGGTCAGCTCGTCCGGCACCAGGCGCTGCGCGGCGGTGAACCAATCGCGCATCGAGCACGCGAGACCGAGACGCGGCTTCGGGATCGTGCCCGTGATGGTGACCCGCACATCAAGCAGGGCCAGCACCTCGGCCTGGTCGGTCGGGTCCATGTCGGCCAGCCGCTCACGCGCCACGGTGGCCAGGGCGGCAAGGTCCTTGGCCCGACGCTCGGCGGCCTCGGTCTCCTCCAGCCACGCGGCGGCCTCGTCGCGCATCGCCCGGAGCTGCTCGACCTCATCGGACAGGGCACGGGTGGCCGCTTCCACGGCGACCGCCGGAAGCCCCGCCTTGGCGTAGTCGGTCACGACCTTGGTCACGGCCTGCTCGCGCTCGGCAATCTTGCGGTCCAGGTCGGCGATGCGGTCGGCATGGTTGGACTCCTGGCCAGCCGCCATGCCGACCCACTCAGCCGCCATCGCCTTGAGCCGCTCCGGGTCGCCCAGCAGCTTGACCACGTCCGACCACACGGCGGCCTCGACAGCGTCGGCGTCCACCATGTCGCACGAGCAGACGGGGTCACCCGGGTACTTCGCGGCCTTGCCGGAACAGCGGTACCAGCGACCCGACCGCCCCGAGCGCTTCATGCCGACGTAGTGCGCGTCGCAGTGGCCAAAGATCCGCTTTGAGAGGGGATAGCCGTGCGGCTTCGGCTTGGGCTTGCCGTTGCCGAGTCGCCCCATGGCCTGGCTGAGGTCGGCCACCTCCTCGGGCGTGAAGATCGGGTCAAGCTGGATCGTGACGGTCTTGCCGTGCTTGGCCGTGCCGTCCTTATTGAGGGTCGCGCCGTGGCCAGCGTGCGCCCGGTTCGGGTTCCGGAAGGTCACCACCGCGCGCAGGGTCGATTCGCTGATGAGCTTCGCCCGAAGGTTGGAGTGCGACCAGGGCTTACCCGACCGGGTGAACTGCTCCAGCGCGTTGAGCCGCTGGGCCATCTCGCGCGTGTTCATCCCCTCCTCTACGACCATCTTGCGGGCGGCCTTCAAGATGGCGGCCTCGTGCTCGTCGATGACCAGGAAGGAACCGCGCTTGCCCTTGCCCTCGATGCGGTAGCCGTACGGGGGTGCACCCCCGGGCCACCCCCCAGCCTCGGCCTTCATCTGTAGGCCGCCCTGGGTGCGCTCGCGGATCAGGTTGTATTCCATCTCCGCGATGGCCGCGTACTGCTGCAACATGAACTTGCCGTGGGTGGTCGTCGTGTCGATCTCCTGAGTGACCGAGACGATCGCGGTTTCGAGGTCTTCGAGCTGCCAGATCCACCGCCAGAACGCGCGCCCGGTCCGGCCGACCCGATCGAACTTGTGCACCACGACCACGTCAACGAGTCCGGCCTTCACGTCGGCCATCAGCCGGTCGAAGCCGGGTCGCTTGGTCAGGGAGCCGCTGACGCCCTCGTCCTTATAGACGTCGTGCAGCCGCCAGCCCTTGCGCTCGACGTACGCCCGGCAGGCGTCGTCTTGGACGTCGAGGCCGTAGCCGCGCGTCTGCTCCTCGGTGCTGACCCGCTCCAGGATGGCGGCTCGCATGGTTTGCTGGTTCACGCTGGGTTCCTCAATCTCTCAGCACTTCGGCCCGGTCGGGGGTGCCACCCCGACCGGGCTCGTCCGTCAGCGGGTGAAGTCGGCCGTGCAGTCGGCCCAGACGAAATCGCCGCTGGCCTCGTCCACGGCCACCTGGCGGATGCGGAGCTGACAGACGCTCGCGTCGGGCACCTCGCGCCGGGCCTTGTCGGCGAGCTTGCGAATCTCGGCCGGGTCGTGGAACTGGGCCGTGACCAAGCGGCCCTGCGGGTTGCGGAACTGGATCTTGAACACTGGGGCTCCTCTCGGAGCCGGGCGGCCTGAGCCGACCGCCCGGCGGTGCGGGTCGGTCAGGCGGCCTGGAACTTGAGGGTGCGGCGCTCCTTGCCCTTCACCTCGTAGACGAAGTGGTCGCCGTCCATCCGGCCGGTGAAGGTGGCCCGGCCGACCTTGGCCGTGACCTTGGCGGGGGTCTTCGCCTTGGGGGCGGCCTTCTTCGCGGCGCGGGCTGCGGCGCGCTCGGCCTTCTCGGCGGCCTTGGTCTCGGCGCGGGTGATCCCGGCGGTGACCATGTGGCCGAACGCGAACTTGGCCGCGTGGGTGGCCGCGTCGGCCGGGCTGGCGATGCCGTCCACGGTCCGGATGACCTCGGCGCCCTCGGCACCGGCCTTGATCAGGAAGGACTTGAGCTTGGCGTCGTGGCCGGGAGCGAACAGCCGCTTGGTCTCCGCCTTGCAGCCGGTGGTGCGGCCATCGGCGGTCGCGAACTGCGAGCAGGTGCAGGCGGTGGCCTCGGCCTGGGCGGTCTTCGCGGCGGTGGTGTTGGCGGCCATTTCGTCTCCCTGAATTCCCGAATTCCGGCCTGTCCGGAATTGCTGAGAAAATAAAATCATGGGATTTACGCGCCGCACAATTTCTGAAATTTGGCCGAATCTAAAAAGGCACCCGGCATGGGCTCGGCAGGGCCTCTTTCCGCACCGCCATTCACGGCAAGTAACCGGGCCTTTTGTCACCACTCGTAATGGACGACTGTGACTCGGACTGTGACTGTGGCAGCCACAACGACCCCCGGCACACCCCCCATGCCTGGGCACGCCCCCCATGGGAGGGGGTCCCGGCCGTGGCTGCCACAGTCACAGTCACAATTACCGGCCGTTATTCGCGGTCGGCGGGGCGGTTGACCTTGTCGCTCGGGACCTTGACCCCGGGCGGCAGGCCGAACGCGCTCAGGTCGTCCGCCTCGGCCGGGCGCGAACCGCCCCTGATCTGCCGGGCCTTGGTGGCGAAGTAGGCCACCTCCCCCGCCGTCCAGCGGATGACCTTGTAACCCACCCAGAGCCCCCCGCCGACGACGAGGCCGCCGGGCACCGGGCCCAGCTCGTACACGGCGTACGCCCCGCCGAGGGCTGCGGAATTCACGCCGAAAACCGCCCACGGAATCCAGCGCCGAGGACGCCGGACGACCGTGCCAGCGCCCACCGTGGCCACCCTGGGGCGTCCTGCTTTGGTGAGTCCGGCGCGACGCTTCGCGGCGGTGTTGTGGGTGTAGCTCGCGCCAAAGCTGACGCGCTTTCCGTCACGGGTCCGGAATTCCGGCCGGAATGCCTTGGTGGTGCTCATTGGTGGTCCCTTCCGGGCACCCCAAATCCCGTGCTTTCCTGGATTTGGGACGGCCCTTGCCTGCGCGGGTCGGACTGGAGGAGGGGCCCGGAAGCGAACCTTGACGGGGGGAGCTTCCGGGCCCTTCTGTGTGCGGGTCGTTAACCTTTCGCCGGCCGAGGGCTCCCGTGGTATCTCCGAGGGCCTGAGACCCCCGGGCGGGCACCGAGTACCGGAGCGGCCCCCAGAGGCCACGGGAGATACCACGGGAGGCCGGGACGGGGTATCTCGTGGGCTGCGCCCCGCCCCTGGCCTGCGCGGATCACAGGTACTGGCCGGTCTCGGTCCGGTCCTGCATCCGCTTGACCGTGCGCCGGATGCTGTCGGCGTTCATGTCCGGGCGCAGCCGGACGGCCTCGGACACCAGGTCGGACAGCCGAACGCCGTGTCCGGACAGCGTCCGCACGAGGTCGGCCGGGCCGGACGCCGTGGCGGCCACCGTGGACAGCTCGTCCGGGGCGTCCGTCCGGGCGTCCTGGCCGGTGAGGGCCGGTGCCGGACGCTCGGTGTCCGCCTGTCCGTCCCGGGTGTCCGGGGCGTCCGTCCGGTGTCCGTCCGTGTCCGGACGTGCGTCCGGCCGGGTGTCCGGCTGTCCGGACGCCGTGTCCGCCTCGTGGAACCGGGCCAGCGCGTTGAGCTGGTACCGCTCGGTCAGCACCTCGCCCAGACCCACGTGCCGCAGCTCCTCAACGCGGTTGGTGACCGCAACGCTGAACAGCTCCTTGAAGGCGTACGGGAAGATGCACAGGGCGAGTCCGGCCAGCGCACCGCCCAGCACGTTGCCGACCAGGACGAACCCGTGGGCGAAGTTGAGGAGCAGCGAGCCCCAGTACGCCTTGCGCGCCAGCGCCTCGGCCTTGCCGATCTGGTACATGCGGTTGACGTCGTTCTGCCAGCGGACAATCAGGAGCACGCACGCCAGCCACGCGCCCTCAACGGCGCTGAACGCGCCCCAGGCGTAGGCGGTCGGCACGCCCGGGATCGACGCCACCAGGTGGCCAGCCGACCACGCCGCAGCGGCGAACATCAGGGCACTGACGATGAACACGACGCCGAGGATCGCGCCGTTGAGGGTGCGGGCGCGCTGGTCGGCGCGCTTGCTGTCCTTGGCCTGGCCCTCGGCCTGGCGCTTCTCGATGATCGCCTGCCGGGTTCGGCGGGCCTTCTCCATGGCGTCCATGGTGTGGTGTCCTTGTCTGTGTGGGGGCCGTCCCGGTTGCTTGCTGGCGCGTGGGGCGGCCTTCGCTTATGTCTCCCGATCGGCACCCGGCAGAGGCGGACTGACGCCCATGCCGGGTGCCGCTCTGGTCACCGCTGGGCGCGCTCCACCGGGGTGAGCCGGTGTAGGGGCCCGGAGTGCGGCAGGAGGTCGCTGGCCAGGGACTTCACGCCGTTGTCCGGGGTGGCGGCCTCGCTCGCGGCCACCGCCAGCGCTCGGGCCAGCAGCTCGGCCGGACGGGCGTCGCGGACCGAGTGGACCCGGCCGCCCAGCTCGACCGAGTTGCTGCCGCGCCCCTGGTTCTCCGGAACGTCGGCGGCCTGCACCAAGGCGGCCTGCTGCTGGATCGTGCGGTTGCGCAGCTCGGCGGCCTCGGCGAGCGCCACCAGGGCGGACACGGCGGCGTCGAACCGCTTGGCCACCCCGCCCAGAGCGACGGCCGGAGCGTTCAGGGCCTGGGTCGCGGTGTCCCGGGCGTGCTGGCGCTTGGCCTCCTTCTCGGCCTGGAGCCGGGCGCGCTCGTCGGCGCTGGCGATCTCCTCCGCCTTGGAATCCAGCCGGGCGGACTCCTCCGCCTCGATCGCCTGCCGGGCTCGGGTCATCAGGTCGTCGGTCACTGCTGCTCCTCGGTGGTGTCGCTGGTCGGCTGGGACTTCTTGCCGTCCCGGATCGCCCGGAATTCCTCGTCGGTCATCTCGTGGCCCTCGGGGCGGGCCTTCTGGCGGACGTAGCCACGCCCCATGACGCCGTCCTGTCGGCGGAGTTCGCGGATCTGATCCACGGTCAACGTCTCGTCACCCATCGGTGTTTTCCTCCTGTGCTTGCTGTTCGATGATTTGGCGTGCCTCTGTGCTGTCGAATGGAACGCCGTATTGCGCCTCGAATCCGTCGCGGACCCTGACCATCTGCTCGCGCAGGTCCGTAAGGAAGTTCTTGGCCTCTTCGACGGATTCGCCCTGAGCCACCCCGCTGCTCAGCAGCTCGTGCGATTCGAGGATGTCCCGCAACGCCTTGGCTACGAGCTGGCCGTCCTTGGGTGTGCCGACCCCCGAAAGCGCGTCAGCGTAAAGCTCGGCGTTGTTGAGAAGCTGAGCGGCCAGGCGTTGCTTTCGCTCCCTGAGCTGGGCCTCACGAACCTTGTTGGCGACGTTCAGCCACTCGGACTTGCCGAAGTAATGACCGTGCTTTGCGGCAACCGTGCTGACTTTCCAGGTGGACAAGCCCGTCAGTTTGGCGATTTCATTTCGCCCCTTGCCCTCACGACAAAATTCGAGAATTTGGCTCTCTTCGTACGTGAGGCCAACCAGTTGCTCGGCCGGATCTTTCTCGGGCTCGGGTTGAATCGGGATCAGCTCAGCCGCCATTGCCGACACCCCCCAGGCTCAGCCCCGGGTCTCCCGGCTTCCAATTGGTGACCCACTCGGCGATCCGGTCCAGGTCCGCCAGCGCTTCCGGCGTCTTGCACCGCTCGGCCACCTCCGCCAGCTTCCGCAGCATCGCCACCTTGGCTGCGTCCAGTCGCGTCCCCTTGAAGATTTCGCCCTCTCGGCAACCGGTCCATTCACCGGCCGTCAGCGGGTTGACGCCCTCTTCGTCGAGCCACCACGCCGCCACCTCGCTGGCGACTTCTTCACTCCCGATTCGGCCGATCAGCCACGTCCGCTCGTCCACCGGTACCGCTGTCACGATTCCTCCTCCGGGAAAGCAGCCGACACCAACTCGTGAACCGGCCACCACTGCCGCTGACGGTCCTTGTAGATGCGCACTTGAGGGAAGCCCGTGAATTTGTGGATGTGGGTCTTCAGCGTGCGCCCTCGGGCCATCGGTCCAAGGCTTCGGACCTGCCCCCACGAGCTGACCTCGTACGTCGGCGGGAAACCCGGGATCTTGCGCCACTCCTCGGCGGTGACCAACTGGTTCATTCGGTCACCTCCTCCAATTCGCATCCGAGCGCCCTCAGCAGAAGCACCATGTTCACGCCGTTCGGCGCGTGTCGATCGTTCTCCCAGTAGCTGATGTAAAGGCCACTGATGGTGCCCATCCGGGCGGCCACCTCTGCCTGACTCAAACCCCTGGAGTGGCGAACTTGGCGAAGCTTCTGACCTGAGAACACCGGGCTTTTCGTCGCCCTGTCCATACCCCAATTAAAATCCCCACATATGGGCCTCTGTAATACCCATAAGGGCTTGCTTTCAACGCAAGATGGACAGGCCATTGGTGGGGCTGCTTTTCTGGGAAGTGCTAGTCCAGGAAGGTGCAGGCCACCTATCGGACGACCGCCCGAAGGGGAGCGCCCCGACCGAAGCGGAAGCGGTCGGGGCGCGTTGGGCCCCTCCCAAAAAACCAGCGACCCCGAACCGGTCTCACTCTCCCGGTCGGGGTCGCTTCATGTTTGGGGTAACCCGCTCGCCGGCCTTACTTCCAGTGATCGGCCTCAATACTTCTCGTTACAAGATCACGAGGGGGGTACACAGTACACACCTGGTACACACCCCTCCGGGGGTAGATCTCCGGAGAGCTCCCGTAGAGATCCACCGGGAGAGGGTGTGTACCCACTGTGTACTGTGTACCCCCCCTGCCGCCGGGTCAGGTTGTGTGCAGGGTGGTCCTGATCCCCCGGAACCCGCGCTGGCGCTTGCCGCCGAACTTCATGGCGTTGGCCGGACGCTCGATCCCCTCGACCTGCTCCACGTTGGCCCACTCGATCAGCCGGTCACCGAGCTGGGTCACGTTGCTGGCGAAGTCCCGGCCTCCGTGGGCCTTCCAGACCTCATAGGCCGACCACAGGTCGGGGTTCGAGAGCTTCGCGCCCTCCTCCACGGCCAGGTACTCGTCAGCGAACAGCCCGAACGGGTTGTTGTCGCGCTGCCAGTCCTTGACCGCGTTCGCCACGGTCGGCGGGTCGTCGCACCGCTCGCCGGATGCCACCCGGACCGCGCCCCGGACCGCCCAAGCCAGGATGGCCGGGCCCTCCTCGGCCAGCAGCAGGCCGGACAGGTTCTCGACGCGCTCAGCCGGGTTGACCTTGGCGTCCATGTGGATCACCTTGACCCGTCGCCGCACACCTTCGGTGAAGGGGATGGTCGGCCGGATGTTGCCGTACAGGACCATCGTGAAGGTGGTCGGGAACTCGAACGACTTCTCGCCCTTGTGTGACGCGCGCTGGATCTTGTCGCCCGACAGGCGGTTGAACCTCGACTCGTCCAGGACCTGACCCTTGCGGGTCTCCGAGATCGACACCATGCGCGACCCCGCCAAGTTGGCTTCCGCCTCGGTGTGGGTGGCCGCTGCCTGCGCGGTCAGCAGGTCGGGGAGGGCCTGGGTGTAGTAGTCGCCGACCACACCGCCGATCACGTCGATGAGCTGCGATTTGCCGTTGCCGCCGGGTCCGTACAGGAAGTAGGCGCGCTGGCCGTCGTTGTGGCCGATCAGGATCTCGCCGACCATGCGCTGTACGTAGTCGATCAGGTCGGCGTCACCCTTGAATGCCCACTTCAAGAACGCCTCCCACTTCGGGCACTCGCGCTTGGGGTCGTAGTCCATCGTGGTGCCCTTGGTGATCAGGAACTCGCGCCGGTTCGCCAGCAGCTCGCCCGTCTTGAGGTCCACCACGCCGTTGCCGACGAGCAGCTTGTACGGGTCGGCGTCGAAGACCTTGCCGGAGACCTGGATGTCGGCCAGGTGGCGGGCCTGCTCCCTGATGCCCCGGATGTTGGCCGTGCCCTGCTGACCGCGCACGTACTCAATGCGCTTCGAGCGGTTCTCGTCGTCGTCCGGCAGGCTGCGCGCCTCGATCATCATGCGGTCGGTCATCTCGTGGATGGCCTGGATCGCCCGCGACTCGCTCTGAATCCACCGCCGACCGTCCCACCCGAGCCAGCCCCGGCCGGTGACGAAACGAAGGTCCTCGCCGAACCAGTCGCGCAGCCGCCGGGCCTCGCCGAGGTGGGTCGGCTCGTACCGGCCAGCGGTCGGCGCGGGCTTGTCCTGCTCGCGGTCCCAAATCGAGTCAGCGGTCTTCATGAAACGGTCCTCCTCGTGCGGCACCTCGGATTCGCTGTCGATCTCGCGCAGCTCGGCAAGGTAGGCGTCATAGTCGGTGTGCTTGCGGGCCAGGTATCCGGCGACCTTGCAAAGCCATGCGTTGTCCCGCCCGGGGTGGTCCGGCGGGAGGGCGCGCAGGGCGGCCAGGGTGCCAGCGGCGCCCGGGTGGCCAGCGGAGGCCCGGGACGGGGTACGGGAGCGCACGGAGGAGGTGGCCGGGTACTGGGCGGCCCCCTGGATCTCCGAGAGCCACGGAGGGGCCACGGCGGGCTCAGCCGTGCTGACCACCTCGTACCGGCGTCCGTCGATCACCGAGCCGGGCGCGACGATCAGCGAGCCCCGACCGGTCTTGATGTCGATACCCGGGTACCGGCTCGGGTCGAGCGGTGCGCTCTTGAGCGGCCGGTCCGGGTCGGCCCGGTAGATGAAGTGGAGGCTGTCCGGACCCGACGCCGTGTGATGCGTACGGGTGGCCGGAAGCTCGTAGTCGGCGGTCAGCTTCTCCAGCGACGCCGTGCCGCCGTTCTTCGGGTCCACGTCCACGACGGCCCAGCCGTCCAGGGTCAGCGCGATGTTCTGCCAGCCGGACGGGGTGAAGCTCCGCCACATCTCCTCGACCTCTTCGGCCGAGGTCATCGCGAGGTCGGGCCACCCCTTGTAGACGGGCATCTTGCGGTTGCTCGGCATGGGCACGACGCCGAAGCCGAGCTTGGCGAAGAAGGCCGCTCGCTCGGTGTCGTGTCGGGGCACCTCAAGCGCAGATTGCGCCGGGGCCAAATCCCGTGCTTCCGTAGAGGTGTAGCTCATCGTGATAACGCCTTTCACGGCCCCTCGGTTCGGTTCGCTGCCACTGCCGAGGGGTCGAGGTGTGCTCGGGGGTGGGTTACTTCGGCTGCTGCTTGCCGAAGAGGAGACGGAGGAGCCGCTTACGCTCGGACTCCGTCATGGGGCGCGCGTCCTTGAGGTCCATCAGGCCGACACCAACTCGCGGTCGTCGCGGGTGGTCAGCTCCATGAAGTCCACGCCGAGGGCCGAAGCCAGCGCGTCGATGATGCCGAGGGTCGGCGCGTTCACTCGTGCCTCGTAGCGGCAGATGGCCGCGACGCTACGGCCGACCATCTCGCCGAGGTCGGACTGGCTGAGTCCCCGCTCACGCCGAATCCGGCGCAGCGCGTCAGGGTCGAAGATCAGGGCAGGCATTGGGGTTCCCGTCGTCGGCATTGCGTGGAGTGCCGTACACGGCGGGGAACTTCGGGTCGCACCGCCGAAGCGGGACCCTGGCCGGGGGCTGTGCCGCCCGGCTGGTACCAGGAGAGCACGGGATTTACGCCCCCCGCAATTTGCGGTTGGCGCAAGTACCTGGAGGGTCAGAAACCCCTCCCCCGGCACTCACGAGTCGTGATCGATCTCAATACGACGGGTAAGGCCGGCGAGCCCCTGGGGTCTCAACATGACGCCCGGCCGTCCGGCGCTCCGGCCAGCGGGTGCGGGCATGCCCAGCGGCGGCCTCCCGTGGGGTCTCCGGCGGCCTGGAGCCCCCGCCCGGGCGTCCGGCCGTACCCGCCAGCACGAGAGCACGGGAGATACCGTCGCGGGGCTCGGCCCAGGCGACCCGCTAACCGGTCGCCGGGAACTCAGCAAGCAGGGTGGCCACCTCGGGAACGTCGCGGAAGTCGGTCAGCCGCTTCAAGACCACCTGCGCCCGGCCGTCGGTCCGGTCGCTGGCCACGTCGGCGCTCATGCGGATCATGCGGTCGGCGGTGGCCGCTGCGCCCTCGGGCTCGTTCGCGTCGGCCAGCGCCATTGCCAACCACGAGAGGTAGAGGGCGAGTTCACGGGCGTGGCTGGCGTCGTAGCGGTCCAACACGTCGTTGAGGAGCGGCACGGCCCTGAGGGGTCGGTGAAGCTCGGTGTACACACGAGCCTCCATGACGTGCAGCTCCTCCGGGCTGACCCAGTACAGGTAACCGGGCTCCTCGGTGCCGGGCGTGTGCGCGGTGATCGCCTCGCCAGCCTCGCCGAGGGCACGCATCGCGGGTTGCTGCTGCCCGGCCTGGGTGTGCGCCCACGCCACCCGATCGAGGTACAGGGCACGGGCCCGAGGTGGCGCGTCGGTCGCCTCGTCGGCTGCGGCCCTCGCCATCGCTACGGCTTCGAGCGGATCGCCGACGTTCGACACTTGGTAGGCCAGCGACCCGAGCAAGTTGCCCGCAAGGGTGATGTCCCCCGCCTGATGCGCTGCCGACAGGCCGAGTCGGTAGATGCGCTCGGCGTCCTCGTGCTGTCCGGCGTCCGACGCGATCCAACCCGCGATCTGGGCCAGCTCGCCTATGGCCTGGAGAAGCTGACGCCCGGTGTCGTCGGTGAAGGTCGATTCCCGGTACAGGGTCACAGCCGACCGCAGCTCACGCACTGCCCGGCCGATGAGGTCGCGCCCATAGACCACATCGTCGGCGAGACGCAGCCCGTGAACACGGCTGTTCAGGTCGGCAACGGTGCTCGCACCGATGCGACGGCCTTCACGGACCGCCAGCGGTGCGAGCGGGTCACCTTCGGGCAGGAAGTCGGCAACGGTCGGCGTCGGCGCGGGGGTGGCCACCTTGCCCGCAGCGGTGGCCCGCTCCAGGACTTCAACGTCTACGCGGAACACGGCGGCCAGGAACGGTAACCAGTCGCGCGGCGTGCGTCGGCCGGTCTCCCACCGGTAGACGTGCTGGCGGTCCAAGGTCGGCGTGCCCCCGGCGGCATCGTTGAGCTTGCGCGCTAGGTCGGACTGCGACCAACCCCGCTCCTGGCGCAGCCTGCGAATCAAAGCCCCGATCGGCTCCCCACCTGCCATAACTCCATTGTGGATTACAGCGAGGACTACAGGAAGGATCTCTACCAAAGGGACATCCGAGCGATTCGCTGGCGGGTACGCCAGCAAGCGGACGGATGGAACCGATCATGAGTCACGAAGAACTGCCACCCGGCACCCTGGTCGTCGACACCCAGCGGAACAAGCCGGGTTACGTCATGGGACACGAGGGCCCTTACCTTCAGCTCAGGCCGGTGACGGGTGGGCGCGAGTGGGACGCCAACCCGGACCGTGTACGTCGGGCCGATGACGAGGAGCGGCTGAAGGCGATGCAGGAGCGCACCCGCGCTCTGAACGCAGCGAGCAGGGGCGGCATCCTCTGATGGCCACGCCGGACACCTCGGGTATGTCCGCTGAATGCGCGCTCGCCCAGCGACCGGAGTACAAGGACCTGCACCGCCAGTGCCGACAGACCAAGGACGTGCCTCTGCCGCACAGCAGCGGCATCCTGCTCGTACGCCGCTGCACCTGCCCGCACCACCGCTACACCCCCGCATAGGGCGTCGTGGGGTCTTCCTGGCTCTCCCTGGACACAGAAGACCGCCCCGGGTGCTCGGTGCCCGGGGCGGTCTTCTGTGCGGCGGGAGGGGCCTCCGTGGGCTCAGGCGGCGATGGCCAGCCTGAAGCGGATCGGAGCCAGAGTGGCACCCCCGGCAAGAGGTGTGGGAACGCCCATGGTGAAGCGGCCGAGGCGATCCGCGGCACGAGCGGTGGCCAGGGAACCGCTCCGGTACTCGGCCTCCACGACGACGGTGCCCCGGGACAGGGCCGCGATGACCCGGTTCCGCAGCACGAACCTGCTGCGTGTGGGGTGGCTGCCGGGCGGCAACTCCGCGACGACCAGTCCCTGTTCGGCCACACGGCGGACCAACTCGGCGTGCCCCCGGGGGTAGACGGTGTCCACCCCGCAGGCCAGCACGGCGGCCGTCGCGCCGCCCGCGGCCAGGGCGCCCCTGTGGGCAGCGGCGTCGATCCCGTACGCGGCACCGGAGACGACGACCCAGCCGCGCTCGGCGAGGCCCGAGGCGAGGTACCCGGACATATGCGCCCCATACGGGGTGCAGGCCCGGGCACCCACCACCGCAACCGAGCGCAGAGCCCATATCCGCAGGTCGGCGCGGCCTCGCACCCAGAGCCCGACCGGTCTCGCGTCCCCGAGGTCGTCCAGCTGGCCCGGCCACTCCGGATCTCCCGGGCACAGGAAGCGACCGCCCAGCTCGGCCGCCCGCTCCAGATCGCGCTCCGGACGGGCCGCCGCCGCCCGGGTCCGGTACCCCCGTATCCGCTGCTCCCCGGCGCCGGGGAGAGGGCCCGCTGTCCCGGCGCGCGCGGTGAGACGGGTCAGCAGTTCCACCGGGCCGTACCGGCGCAGCCACCCGCCCACACGTTCATCACCCGGTTCGACGACCCTCGTCAACGCCGCACGCGCCCTCCGCTCCTCCTCACCCGCTCCCCCGGTCATGGCCGCACCCCCCTCGCCACGGCCGGGCGACCCGACGGCCCGGGCGGCCGCACCGCGCTCACCGGTCGGCTCCGAAGCCGGCCGGGACACCGCGGGAGATACCCGTCCGCAGTTGCAGCGCCAGGTCCACATCGCAGGCACGGGGCCGATCGCGGCCCGCGAGGTCGGCGACCGTCCAGGCGACCCGGAGGACACGGTCCATGCCCCTGGCCGTGAGCAGCCCCCGCTCCATGTCCCGCTCCGCCGCGGCGAGCGCGCCGGGAACGGTGTGCCAGCGGGTGCGCAGCTCATGGCCGGGCACCTCGCTGTTGGCGCGCCACGGGGTGCCGGACAGCCGTGCGGCCGCCCGGTCGCGCGCCTCCCCGACCCGCGCGGCGACGGCGGCGGACGGCTCGCCCCGGGCGCCTCGGCCCAGCAGCTCGGCCCGGCCCACGGGCTCCACCTCGACCCGCAGGTCGACCCGGTCGAGCAGCGGGCCGGAGAGCCGCGCCTGGTACCGCCGGATGAGCGAGGCCGGGCAGTCGCATCCCGCGCCGTGCAGGGTGTGGCGCCCGCAGGGGCAGGGGTTGGCGGCCAGTACCAGAAGGAAGCGGGCGGGCAGCCGGACCACCCCCGCACTCCGGGCCACGACCACATGGCCCGACTCGAGTGGCTGGCGGAGGGCGTCGAGCACCTTGCCGGAGAACTCCGGGGCCTCGTCCAGGAACAGGACGCCCCGGTGCGCCAGGGAGACCGCTCCGGGCCTCGGCATGCCCTGTCCGCCGCCTACGAGGGACTGCATCGTCGCCGAGTGGTGCGGGGCGCAGTAGGGCGGCGTGCGTACCAGGGGTTCGCCGGGCGGCAGGATGCCCGCGACCGAGTGGACGGTGGTGACCTCGAGAGACTCCTTGCGGCTGAGCGGCGGGAGCACCGACGGAAGCCGCTCCGCCAGCATCGTCTTGCCCGCTCCGGGAGGGCCCTGGAGCAGCAGGTGGTGCCGACCGGCCGCGGCGACCTCGATCGCGGTCCGCGCCCCGTGCTGACCGGCGACGTCCGCCAGATCGGGAGCGGAGCCCCCGGCCCGGCCCGGTTCGGCGACGAGTCCCGTGCCCAGCCCGGCGCCGGGCACCACCAGGCCGGCCAGCAGCGCACCGGGCCGGCTGTCGCCGTCGGCCTCCTCCACCGGCACCGGCTCGTCGTTCAGCACCGCGATCAGCTGGCGGAGGCTGCGCACGCCGAGGACCGAGACGCCGGGTACGAGCGAGGCCTCCCCGGCGGTCCGCTCGGGCACGACGACCTGCTGGTATCCCGCCTCGGCCGCGGCGAGGACCGCGGGCAGGACTCCCCGCACCGGCCGCACCCGGCCATCCAGGCCCAGCTCGCCGAGGAGTACGAGATCCGCGATCGCCCCGGGATCGACGCGCTCGGCGGCGGCCAGGACCGCGCAGGCGACGGCCAGGTCGAACCCGCTGCCGCCCTTGGGCACGGACGCCGGGCTGAGCCCGACCGTGAGCTTCTTCTGCGGCCACTCGGCGCCGGAGTTCACCACGGCCGCCCGGACCCGGTCGCGGCTCTCCACGAGGCTCTTGTCCGGCAGCCCGACCAGGGCGAAGGCCGCGACCCCCGGTTCGAGGTCCGCCTGGACCTCCACGACCACGCCCTCGACGCCCACCAGCGCCACGGAGCAGGTGCGGGCGAATCCCATCAGGCCACCCCCGTCACATGCTCGACCTGGGGAGCGCCCCGCCGGGGAAGCAGCACCGCCACGAGATCGATCCGTACCCCGCCGCGGGGCGGTGGTCCCCCGCGCAGCTCCAGCCAGTATCCGGCCAGGCGTCTGAGGCGGTCCGCCTTGGCCGTGGTGATCGCGGCCATCGGATGCTCGAAGGGCGCCCGCCCTCCAGGACCGCCCCTGCGCGTCTTCACCTCGCACACGACCACCGTGTCGCCGTCCCGGGCGACGATGTCGATCTCGCCTGCCCGTCCGCACCGCCAGTTGCGGGCGAGCACGGCCATCCCGCTCGCCGCCAGCCGCCGGGCCGCCAGCTCCTCGCCGTACCGCCCCAGTGCTCCCGTCGCGTTCATCTCGGCACCACCTCCGGCACCGACTCTGACGCGAACGGCCCCGACGGGTGGATCTTGGTGGACAACCGCCTCGCTGTGGAAAACCGCGCCACCCGTCCGGGTGAGGGTCACCCCTGGGGAAGCTCCAGATCGCTCTTGTTCAGCTCCTCGATGTTCACGTCCTTGAAGGTGAGCACCCGGACCTGTTTCACGAACCTGGCCGGCCGGTACATGTCCCACACCCAGGCGTCCGCCATGGAGACCTCGAAGAAGACCTCGCCCTGCACCGAGTGCACCTGCATCTCGTAGTCGTTGGTGAGGTAGAAGCGACGCTCGGTCTCGATGACGTACTTGAACAGCCCGACGACGTCGCGGTACTCCCGGTAGAGCTTCAGCTCCATCTCGGTCTCGTACTTCTCGAGGTCCTCGGCGCTCATGGCATGTTCCCCTTCAGCCGTGCGTCCCCCTATTGTGCGCCAGTCCCCGCGCCCCTAGGCGACTTCCCGGGCCAGGACCACGGGCGCACTCGGAGGCCCCTCGTCGAGCAGCGTGCCCAGCAGCTCGGCGAGCCTGGTCGGGTACACCGTCTCACGGGCCGCGGACAGTTCGGCGCAGGTCCACCACCTCAACCCGGCCACGCTGCGCCGCTCCAGCCGGGTCAGCCCCGCCAGACTGGTCGCCGTCTGCCGGGTGCGCGCCAGGTAGTACCACTCGTCCTGGTTCCAGCGGCGCCCGTCGAACGGGAAGGAGCACTCCCGCTGCCAGACCACCGGCCCCAGCTCGACCGCGGTGATCCCCGTCTCCTCGGCCAGTTCACGCAGCGCGGCCTGTTCCCGGGACTCCATGCCCTCGACCCCGCCACCGGGCGTGAACCACCAGTGATCTCCCGGGTCGTCCGGCGCGAAGCCGTGCAGGAGCAGCACGCGGTCGTCTGGATCGAGCAGGACCACCCGGGAGACCCGGCGCGCCACGGGTCCGTCCGCGGCGCTCCCGGATCCCTCACCGCGCCCCGGCCGCTCAGCCATCCCCCGTCCTCCCCCCGGTCGCGCCGGTCGCCCCGGTCCCCCCGGTCGCCCCGGTCCCCCCGGCGGCCCGCCACCGGGCGGCCAGCCCGGCCACCGGTCCCCACGCCGCCCCGCCGAGGACCAGCACGGCACCGAGCGTCACCGCCGCCAGAATCGGCCGGATGGGCCCCGGGTCGGAGATCCCCCCCGGCAGCGCGGCGAAGCCCCGCGGCCGTTCCAGGACTCCGCCGAGCGGCCAGGCGACGGCGTCCAGCCGGGCGCTGACCGCTCCCGCGGGCACCGTGCCCTGGCCGGCCTCCTGGAGGTGCGAACGGGAGTCCACGGAGGTCCAGCGCTCGTCGCCCAGGAGGAAGAGCTTCCCCTCGGGCACCGAGACGGTGAAGCCTATCGGTGAGGCCGGCCCGTCGCCGCGCAGATACGGTTCCTCCACGGCCCTGCCGCGGACGGTCATCCGGCCGGCGCCGTCGCAGCAGGCGACCTCGTCCCCGCCGACCCCGACCACGCGCTTGACCATCGGGGCGTCCCCCCACACGGGGTCGGCGAAGACGACGACGTCCCCGCGCCGGACCTCGGAGCCGTCGATCCGCTGCGCGAGCACCCGGTCCCCGGGCGCGATGGTCGGGGACATCGAGTGCGTCGGCACCGTGTACGGCCGGTAGAGCAGCGCCCCCCAGACGAAGCCGCCGATGAAGAGCACGCAGCCGACGGCCGAGGCCAGCCCCGACAACACGCTGCCGAGGCGGCCGCGGCCGCCGTCCGTACGCCCTGTTCCGCTCATCGCAGCGCCCCCTGTGTCCCGGGACCGGCGATCGCTGATCCGAGCGGCACCCTACCCGCCGGTTCGCCCGCGGGTCAGTCTCCTGCGCCGGACGAGCACGACCGGCAGCGCACCCGCCGCGGCAAGCGCACCGGACGCCGCGGTCCCCCCGGTCAGCGCCGCCGCGTTCAGCCCCGACTGGTCGAAGGTGTCCGGAACGGGCAGGGTGGACCAGCGGCCGAACGGCCAGGCCACCACCACGGCCCGCCCCACGACGTCCTCGTTGCTGACCGTTCCTTCGTAGGGCAGCTCCTGGTGGTAGCGGGAGTCCAGGGAGTTGTCCCGGTTGTCGCCCATCACCCAGATCCGGCCCTCGGGCACCTGGATCGGTCCGAACGGCTCGTCGTCGCACGGGGTGCTGCCCGGGCGGATGTACGACGTCTCGTCCAGGGCCTTGCCGTTGACCATGACCTTGCCCCCCTTCTTGCAGGAGACGGTGTCACCGCCGACGGCGATGACCCTCTTGATCAGGTCCTTCTGCTCCGACGACGGCATCAGGCCGATGAAGCTCAGGAACCACTGCACCGCGTTGGGCTCGGGGGTGACGGTGTCGTCCAGCCAGCCGCCCGGGTCGTGGAAGACCACGACCTCGCCGCGCTCGGGCTCGGAACCGAACCAGGGGGTCAGCTTGTCGACGAGCACCCGGTCGCCGCGCTGCAGCGTGTCCATCATCGAGTCGGACGGAATCGAGAACGCCTGCACCAGGAAGGTCTTGATCAGCAGCGCGAGCACCAGCGCGATGCCGACCAGCAGCGGCAGTTCCTTCCAGAAGGACCGCTGCTTGCTCCCGCCGGTACCGGACGAACCGCCGTCGCCCGCCGCCTCGTTCCCCGAACCGCCGTCGCCCACCGCCTCACCGCCTCCGGAACCGCCGCCGCCCGCCGCCTGACCGCCTCCGGAACCGCCGCCGCCCTGCGGGGGAAGGCCGCCGGAGCCACCGGAACCGGGGGAGGGCCTCGGATACTGCTCCGGCCGCTCCTCGGGCTCCCCGTGTCCGGACCGCGCGCCTACCGCCACATCCCCCACATCCACTCCTCACTCCGTGCGACCGCCCGCGCCCGAGACGGCGCAGGCCCACCACTCCCATAACGAGCGGGAGTTCCGCAGGGCTCGGGAGCAGGACCACTCCTTCGCGATCCCGAAAGGACAGACTATGCGACGGATCGGCCGCGGCGGCCGTCCCGGCGCGCGCATCGGGGACCGAGACGTACGTCCCCCTCTCCTCCAGTTTGCGCCAGTGGTCGAACGGCCAGGCGATGACGACGGCCCGCCCGACGACCCCCTCCTCCGAGACGGTGCCGCTGTACTCCTCGTCGAGGTGGAACCGTGAGTCGGCCGAGTTCGACCGGTGGTCGCCCATCACGAAGAGCCGGCCCTCGGGGACCTGCACGTCGAACGGCAGCTTCGAGGGAGCGTTTCCCGGGTTCAGATACGGCTCGTCCAGCGGCACGCCGTTGACCGTGACCCTGCCGTCCTGGTCGCAGCACTTCACCGAGTCGCCGCCGACGGCGACGACCCGCTTGATCAGGTCCTGCTCGTCGTCGCTCGGCAGCAGGCCGATGAAGGCCAGCACGTCCTTGACCTGCTTGACGACGATCGGGTCGTCCCGCCGCGGCGTCTGCTCGTCCTGGAGCCAGCCGCCGGGGTCCTTGAAGACGACGACGTCGCCGCGCTCGGGCTTGGAGCCGAACCACGGCGTCAGCTTGTCGACCAGCACGCGGTCGTCGATGCGGATCGTCTGCTCCATCGAGCCGGAGGGGATGACGAACGCCTGCACCAGGAACGTCTTGAGCACCAGGGCGATCACCAGAGCCACCGTGATCAGCAGCGGGATCTCCTTGACCGCCGAGCGCTGCCGCCGCCTCCTCACCCTCCTGGCGAGCCTGCGCCGCTCGGCCCGCCCGGGCAGCATCCGGCCGCCGTCGGTGGGCCGGGTGCCGGTGGGCAGCCTGGTGTCGGCCCGGTGGCTCGCGCGCCGGCCTCGGCTACCCATGGGCGCCGTCCGGCGCGGCCACCCGGTCGAAGGCGCCGGTCGCCGGCAGCGTGGACCAGCGGCCGGCCGGCCAGCCGATCCAGTCCGCGCGTCCGATCACCCTCTCGAGGGGCACCGTGCCCCCGCCGGGCTCGCCCAGATGGTCGCGGGAGTCGCGCGACCTGCTGCGGTGGTCGCCCATCACCCACAGGGTGCCCCGCGGTACGACGATGTCGAAGGGCACATGCGACGCGGCCTCACCGGCGTACAGGTAGCTCTCGTCGACGGTTACGCCGTTCACCTCGAGCCTTCCCCTCTTGTCGCAGCAGACCACGCGGTCGCCGCCCACGCCCACCACCCGTTTGACGAAATCGGTGTCGGGCGGTTCCGTGAGCCCCAGCGCGGAGAGCCCTTCCCGGGCGGCCGCGCTGACCGGGTTCTCTCCCGTGTCCTCCGGCAGGAAGGACCCCCGGCCGTCGAACACGACCACGTCACCGCGCCCCGGGTCGGAACCGAACCGGTACGCCAGCTTGTTCACCAGCACCCGGTCGCCGACCTCGAGGGTGGGCTGCATCGAGGTGCTGGGGATCAGGAACGGCTGCATCACGAACTGGCTGAGCAGCAGCAGGAACACAGCGCAGGCGGCTCCGAGGACAGCGACCCGGCGCCGGCCGGGCCACCGGGAGACATGCGCGGAGCGCGACCCCTCTCCGGCGCCGGGTCCGTCGGTCCCGGGGGCGGAAGAGGGGTCGCGCTCCGTGTGCAGTGCTTCGGTGTCCATCGGGGCCAGATGCTATCCGGCCGCCGTAAGAACCGTATGAGGCCTCAGCAGGGCGCGGGTGTGAGCCGTGGCTCAGTTGTCGCGCTTCTCCTTGATCTTCGCGGCCTTGCCGCGCAGCTCACGGAGGTAGTACAGCTTGGCCCTGCGGACGTCGCCGCGGGTGACCAGCTCGATCTTCTCGAAGATCGGGCTGTGCACCGGGAAGGTGCGCTCGACGCCGACGGAGAAGGAGACCTTGCGGACCGTGAAGGTCTCGCTGACGCCCGAACCCTGGCGGCGGATGACGACGCCCTTGAACTGCTGGATGCGGGAGCGGTTGCCCTCGATGACGCGGACGTGGACGTTCACGGTGTCACCGGGGCGGAAGGCGGGGAGGTCGGTCCGCAGCGAGGCGGCGTTGACGGCGTCGAGCACATGCGACATGTTCGTCTGCTTTCTTCGCCGATGCCACAGGTCATCGACGGTATCCGGGATGAGGGACGAGGAAGGAGGAGCCGCGGCGTCGGGGCGGGCGTCGTGTCCCCCCGTGGCAGGGGCGCACGCCGGACGAACGGCAGCGGCTCATTCTTCCACGGCCTGCGGCCTGCGCCAAAATCGGCCGTCGGGGGACGGCGCCCAGCCCAGTACGGAGAGGGTCTCCCGGTCCTTCCTGTCGAACGCGGACGGGTCGCAGCGCTCGATCAGGTCCGGCCGGTGCCGGGCGGTCCGGCGCAAGGCCTCGTCTCTGCGCCATCGGGCGATCCTGCCGTGGTGGCCGCTGAGCAGCACGTCCGGTACGCCGCGGCCGCGCCAGAGCGGCGGCTTGGTGTAGACGGGCCCCTCCAGGAGGTCCGCCATGGCGCCGGGCGCGAAGGAGTCGTCGCGGTGGGATTCGGCGTTGCCGAGGACGCCGGGCAGCAGCCGGGCGACGGCCTCCGTCATGACGAGGACGGCGGCCTCGCCCCCGGCCAGCACGTAGTCGCCGATGGAGAGCTCATGTACGGGTATGCGGGTCGCGTACTCGTCGACGACGCGGCGGTCGATGCCCTCGTAACGTGCCGGGGTGAAGATCAGCCAGGGTTGCCCGGCCAGTTCGGCGGCGAGTTCCTGGGTGAACGGGCGGCCGCTCGGGGTCGGCACCACCAGCGCGGGTGCGCAGGCGCCCGACTCGTAGCCGGAGGCGAGGACCTCGTCCAGCGCCTCGCCCCAGGGGCCGGTTTTCATGACCATGCCCGGTCCGCCGCCGTACGGGGTGTCGTCGACGGTGCTGTGCCGGTCGTGCGTCCAGTCCCGAAGGTCGTGGAGGTGGACGTCGAGCTGCCCGCGTGCCCGGGCCTTGCCGACGAGCGAGACGTTCAGCGGCTCCAGGTACTCGGGGAAGATGGTGACGATGTCGAGACGCATCAGTGCCCGTCCTCGGTGTCCGCGTCACGCCGGGGGGCGCCCTCCGCGTCCTGCCGCGAGGCGGTCTCCGCACGGTCGTCGACGAGGCCGGGGGGCGGGTCGACCACCGCCCTCTGCTCGGCCAGGTCGATCTCGGTGACGATCTGCTCGACGAACGGGATCATGACCTCGCTCCCGTCGGGCCGTTCGACGATGAAGAGGTCCTGCGACGGCAGATGGGAGATCTCCGTGATCCGGCCGATCTCCGTGCCGTCCGCGAGCACCACGTCCAGGTCCATGAGCTGGTGGTCGTAGTACTCGTCGGGCTCCTCCGGCAGCACCTCCGGGTCGATCTCCGCGATCAGCAGGGTGTTGCGCAGCGCCTCGGCGCCGTCGCGGTTCCGGACGCCTTCGAAGCGCAGCAGCAGCCGGCCGCTGTGCACCCGGCCCGTCTCGATGGTCAGCGGGCCCGCGGAGGCCGGTTCGGTGCCCAGCACGGCTCCGGGGGCGAGCCGCAGTTCCGGCTCGTCGGTACGCACCTCGACGGTGACCTCGCCCTTGACTCCGTGGGCGCGGCCGATCCGTGCGACTACCAACTGCACGCTCAAAGCTCCTGTCGTACGACGACGGGCCGGGGAGGGCCGACCGGCCCTCCCCGGCCCGCGCCGGTGATCAACTGTTCAGCGGACCTGGTCCACGTCGACGAGGTCGACACGGATACCGCGGCCGCCGATGGCGCCCACGACGGTGCGCAGGGCGCGCGCGGTGCGGCCGTTGCGGCCGATCACCTTACCGAGATCGTCGGGGTGCACCCGGACCTCCAGCACCCGGCCGCGACGCAGATTGCGCGAGGCGACCTGCACGTCCTCGGGATTGTCGACGATGCCCTTCACGAGGTGCTCGAGAGCCTCCTCGAGCATGCTCAGGCCTCGGTGGACTCGGCGGGGGCCTCGGCCGCGTCCGCCTTCTTCTCGGTCTTCTTCGACTTCTGGGTGATGGCCTCACCCTTGCCCTCTTCGCCCTCGAGAGCCTTGGCGAACTCGTCGAAGGAGCGGCGCTTCTCTTCCTTCGTGGCCGGGGCGAGGAGCGGCTTCTCCGGGGCGGGCAGACCCTTGTGCTTCTGCCAGTCGCCGGTGAGCTTCAGGATCGCGAGGACCGGCTCGGTCGGCTGGGCGCCGACGGAGAGCCAGTACTGGGCGCGCTCCGAGTCGACCTCGATGCGCGACGGGTTGTACGTGGGGTGGTACAGACCGATCTCCTCGATGGCCCGGCCGTCACGGCGGGTACGGGAGTCGGCGACGACGATGCGGTAGTGAGGCGAACGGATCTTGCCCAGACGCTTCAGCTTGATCTTGACTGCCACGGGAGTGGGATCTCCTGGTTTGACGTGGTGGGGCACAACGCGATGCCGCGTGGGGTTGCGGTACCCGATGGCCCGATGGACGCGTCAGCCGGAGGAGAGAGGGGTCCTGTGCGACTGTCGAGTACAGCTGGACATTGTGCCACACGGACGACCGCCCGGCTGACCCGAGGCCGGGCGGCCTCGGGCCGGCCCGGCCGGCACTCGGGGTGCGGCAGGGTGCGGCCGGGTGCGGCACCCCGCTCAGCTCGCCGCCGCCACCGGTTCCGGGATCCGGAACGGCTTGCCGCAGCCACCGCAGACGATCGGGGCCTGGGCGAGGACCGAGGGGACCACCCGGACGTTTCTGCCGCAGTCGCAGACCGCCTTGACCCGGACCCCGCCGCCGGAGGAGCCGTGGCGGGCCGCCGGGCCGCGGAAGGTCCGTTTGGTGTCGGATGCGGTGGCGACCGTGTGCGCGGCGAGAGCGCGCTGCAGCCGCTCGATGGTCGGCCGGTACCTCCGCTTCGCCTCGGGGGTGAGCGTAACCAGCGAGAAGCCGCTGCTGGGGTGCGGCTCCTCCGGGTGGTCAAGGCCCATCTCCTCGGCGATCGCCAGGAACCGGCGGTTGTGGTAGCGGCCGGCGCGCGAGGTGTCGCGGACCCCTCGGGCGGCGGCGATGCCGTGGACTGCCTCGTGGAGCAGTCGCTCGAAGGAGAGTTCGTGCCCGCAGGCCGACGAGGACTCTCCGATCAGTGACTCTGGCGCGGCAAGATCGGGCAGCTCGGGGTGGTGCCGCTGAATGTCGGCCCACGCCTGTGCCAGCTCTGCGGCGAGAACAGGTGGTGTCGTGCTCACGTCGTGACAACGAGCCGGACGCTCCCCGGGTTCCATTCCGGGGCATCTCAAATAATTTGCACGTACCCGTCAGTTGCCCTCGATGCATCCACACGCGGGCGGCTGCGCTGATCTGCGGAGGAGCCTCGCAGCTCACCACAAGGTGGTACGTAGTCCGCGTCCACGCGGCAACCCGGCACCGGCCGGGACCCATGCACGGCTCCGGGAGCCGCTCGCCGGTGCGGACGCCCCCGGCAGGGGCATGCCGCCGCCGGCGCCGCGCCTGCCGCCCCGCCTTCCGCGCCGCGCCCGGCGGGTTCGGGGTGCCGCGTCCGTCCGGAGTCGCGGCACGTTCGCGAGCGTACCGGGAGGGCAGCAGGACCCGGGCACCCGCCCCTGTCCGCCGGATGCCCGCCGCACCGCGGCCGGGCCCCGGGCCAAAACCGCACCCGCCGCCGGGGGCGGCAGACTTCCGGCACCCCCGCCGCCCCGGACATCCGCCGAAGGCTGCCCCGCTGGTGCGGGCATCGGTGAGGGCCCCCGGCCGGAGTCCCTGGCGCCGCGCCACCCGCCTTCGGGCTCTGGACCCGGGGGCCGGCGGCTCGGGGGCCCGGTGGGCTCGGGCCCTGACCCGGCGTCGCGGCGGGGCCCGGGGGCCGGCGGAAGGCGCCCGCCGCGCGGGGACCCGCGGTTCTGCATGGCGGGAATCACGGGGGAGCGGCACTCTGGATGCGGAAAGACTCCGGGCGCGCGGGAGGCACGACCGGGGCATCCGAGCCATTGCGGTGCGGCCTCTGGACGTACCGGGCGAAGCGCAGTTCCCTGGCATACGGGGGGCGCGAGCGATACGACACGGGGGCTGTCCAGCAGGGCAAGACTGACCTCTCGGCGGATTGGGGCGCTTTCGATGACACCTACGCTCGTCCCGCACCACCCTCGCACCTCCTCGGCGCCCCCGGCGGACACCGGGAGACGCGCCCGCGACTGGGCCGAGATCCAGGAACGGATGCTGGCGCCGCTGTACGAGGCGGTGTACGAGCATCTGGAGGTCGGCCCCGGCACCCGTGTACTCGGCCTCGGCTGCGGCTCCGGCCTGGCCCTGCTGATGGCCGCGGGACGCGGCGCGAGCGTCACCGGCGTCGACACGGACCGGGCGAGGACGGCGCTGGCGCGCGAGCGGCTCGACTCCGGGCCGGAGCACCCCGGGTCGGGGGCCCCGCCCTGCGTCCGGGTGGTCGAGGGCGGGCCGGAGGAGGCCGCCGGTCCTCGCAGCCCGCGGTTCAACATGATCACGGTTTTTCAGCCGATCGGGTGCACGGCCGGCGACTCCGAGGGGTTGGTGCCCGCACTGGAGGCAGCGGTTCCGCTTGCCGAACGCGGCAGCCCCGTGGTGCTCGCGGGCTGGGGTCCGCCCGAGCGATGCGCCACCTCGGCCGTGCTGCGGGTGGCGAGCAGGCTGACCGAGCGGCTGCGCTCGGACGGCGGCTGGCGGCCGACGCTCAGGGACGACCTGGAGGACGTGGCGTCCAGGGCGGGCATACGCCCGGACGGTTCAGGCCGGGTGTCGTGCCCCTTCGGCTACGCGGATCCGGACAGCGCGCTTCGCGGTCTGCTGTCGACCGGCCTCTTCGACGCTGCGGTACGGGCGACGGACCCGGCGCAGGTGGCGAAGGAGGTCGAGGAGGCGCTCCATCCCCATGTGCGGGCCGACGGGACGGTGTGGATGCCGAACGTCTTCCGGTATCTGATAGCCCGTACGCCCTGAGGAGTCGATGCACGCGGTGACGACGGCGGCCCCTGACGGCGGGCGCATGAGAGCGCCTTCCCTGCGGCAGCGGATCCGCGACGGCGCTCAGTGGCCGTTCGCTTCCTTCTTGAGCCGGGGGATGCCCGCGGCCCGGTACGCCTCCTCCTCGTCCAGCGTCTCGGCGGCCAGGAGTGCCTCGGCCAGCGCGTCCAGCCGGTCGCGGTTGTCGCGGAGCTGCCGGCAGGCGCTCTCGTAGCACTCCTCCGCGATCCTGCGCATCTCATGGTCCACCGCGTCCAGCGTCGCCGGGGCCGCGGCGAGCCCGTACGGCTCCTGGCCGTCCCCGGGCACCGCGGTGAAGCGGCCGACCCGTTCGCTCATCCCCCAGCGTCCGACCATGCCCCTGACCAGCCGGGTCACCTGCTCCAGGTCGTTCTCCGAACCGGTGGTGACGATCCCGAAGACGACGTGCTCCGCCGCCATGCCGCCGAGCGCGCCGATGACCCTGCCGCGCAGGTACTCCTCCGTGTACGCGTACTTGTCGGCGTCGGGGGTGGAGAGGGTGACGCCCAGGGCCCGGCCGCGCGGGACGATCGTGACCTTGCGGACGGGGTCGGCGCCCGGCTGGAGCATGCCGAGCAGGGCGTGACCGCTCTCGTGGTAGGCGGTCCTGCGGCGCTCCCCCTCGGGCATCACCAGCGCGCGCTCCGCGCCGAGCTGCACCTTCTCCAGTGCGTCGGAGAGATCCCGCTGGGTCACCCGGCCCTGGCGCCGCTTGACGGCGAGCAGCGCGGCCTCGTTGGCGAGGTTGGCCAGTTCGGCACCCGTCATGCCCGGTGTCGTCCGGGCCACCTGCGCCAGGTCGACGCCGGAGGCGAGCGGGATGTCCCGGGTGTGGATCCTGAGGATCGCCTCGCGGCCCGCCCGGTCGGGCGGGCTGACGTGCACGATCCGGTCGAAGCGCCCGGGCCGGGTGAGCGCGGGGTCGAGGACGTCCGCGCGGTTGGTCGCGGCGATGACGACGACGCCCTCCGATCCGGTGAAGCCGTCCATCTCGGTCAGGATCTGGTTGAGCGTCTGCTCCCGCTCGTCGTGCCCGCCGACGGTCGCGCCCCCTCCGCGCACCCGTCCGATGGTGTCGATCTCGTCGATGAAGACGATGGCCGGAGCGACCTTGCGGGCCTCGGCGAACAGCTCGCGGACGCGGGATGCCCCGACGCCCACGATCATCTCGATGAACTCCGACGCGGACGCGGAGAAGAACGGCACCCCCGCCTCGCCCGCCACGGCCCGTGCGAGCAGCGTCTTGCCGGTGCCCGGCGGACCGGCGAGCAGGACGCCGCCGGGCATGCGCGCACCCATGGCCCGGTAGACATCGGGGTTCTTGAGGAAGTCGACGACATCGTCCAGCTCGCCCTGGACCTCGTCGATCCCCGCCACGTCGGCGAAGGTGGTGCGCCGGTGGGGTTCCAGCTCCACGGGGCGCGGAGGCGCCTTGCGGCCCAGTGGGCCGCCGCCCAGCCGTGGCCCCAGACGTCTCGCCAGAACCACCCAGAGCAGCACGAGGATCGCGATCGGCGCGAGGGAGAGCAGCAGGTTGGCCGGCAGGCTGCGCTGGACGACGACCGGTTCGGCCGTGACGGTCACACCCTTCCGGCTCAGCTGCTGCCAGAGGTCGTCCTCCGCGAACTCCGGCCGCTGGGTGCGGAAGGTGGTGTAGTCGCCCTCGCCGTCGGGGATCGGCTGCCCGGCCCTCAGCTCCCCCTCGATCGTGTCGCCCTTGGCGTAGATCCTGGTGACGTTGCCCGCCTCGACCTGCTTGCCGAACTCGGTGTACGAGATCGTCTGCTCGCCACCCCCGGCGAAGTACGACAGAATCCCGTAGGCGACGAGGAAGAGGGCCGCGGCGGAGGCGGCGAGCCCGATCCAGCCGCCGGGCGGCCTTCTGCGCGGCGGTGCGGACGGCGGTGCCCCCTCCGAGCGCCAGGGCTGGTCGGTGCGGTCGCGCGGAGGTACGGAATTGGCCACGGCCTGCCCTCCGGTCCCTCGGCTGCTCCCGATCTCTGCCCATGAGCGCACAGAACAGGACCCGCTGCCACCCGGAGCGGGACGCGGTGGGACGGGTCTTCCCGCCGGCCGGGGTGCGGCGCGGCCGGGGCCCCGCGACCGGGTGATCACGGGGCCCCGGGTGCCGGCGATACCGTCGCCCGATGCGCCAGGCCCCTCGGAACGGGTCCGCCCCGAACCCGGCCGCCGGGTCGGGTGCACGCCGCAGGTCGCCCTCGGCGTCCGGGCGCCGCGGATTCCGCCGACGGCGCCCGGCCGGCGGCCGGTCGGCGGCCGGGCCGGTCAGCCCATGTCAGCCCATGAACTTCCTGAACTCCTCCGGGAGCTCGAAGTCCTCAGCGCCCTGCCCGCCCGCCGGGAGGCCGAACGGGCTCCCCTGGCCGGCCTGCCGGCGCCGCGCCTCGGCGGCCTGCTCCTCGGCCTTGCGCTTCATCGGGTTGCCGGAGCGCTGCTTGCCCTTGGCCTGCTTCTGCTTCTTCTTCTGGCGCCCCGGGCCGCCGCCCATGCCCGGGATGCCCGGCATGCCCGGCATACCGCCGCCCTGGGCCATCCGCGACATCATCTTGCGGGCCTCGAAGAACCTCTCCACCAGGTTCTTCACCGCGCTGACGTCGACACCGGAGCCGCGGGCGATGCGGGCCCGGCGCGAGCCGTTGATGATCGTCGGGTCGGTGCGCTCAGCGGGCGTCATCGACTTGATGATCGCCGCCGTCCGGTCGACGTCCCGCTCGTCGATGTTGTTGATCTGATCCTTGATCTGCCCCATGCCCGGCAGCATTCCGAGCAGCTTGGAGATGGATCCCATCTTCCTGACCTGCTCCATCTGGGCCAGGAAGTCGTCGAGCGTGAACTCCTTGGGCCCCTTCGCCAGCTTGGCCGCCATCTTCTCGGCCTCGGCCTGGCTGAAGGTCTGCTCGGCCTTCTCGATCAGCGACAGCATGTCGCCCATGCCGAGGATGCGGGACGCCATGCGGTCCGGGTGGAACGCGTCGAACTCGTCCAGCTTCTCGCCGTTCGAAGCGAACATGATCTGCTTGCCGGTGACGTGCGCGATGGAGAGCGCGGCACCGCCGCGGGCGTCGCCGTCCAGCTTGGACAGCACCACTCCGTCGAAGCCGACGCCGTCGCGGAACGCCTCCGCGGTGTTGACCGCGTCCTGGCCGATCATCGCGTCGACGACGAAGAGGACCTCGTCGGGGCCGACCGCGTCACGGATGTCCGCGGCCTGCCGCATCATCTCCTGGTCGATGCCGAGCCGGCCCGCGGTGTCGACGACGACGACGTCGTGGACCTTCGACCTGGCGTACTCGATCGACTCCTTGGCGACCTGCACCGGGTCGCCCACACCGTTGCCGGGCTGGGGCGCGAAGACCGCGACGCCCGCGCGTTCGGCGACGACGGCCAGCTGGTTCACCGCGTTGGGGCGCTGCAGGTCGCAGGCGACGAGCAGCGGGGAGTGGCCCTGGCCCTTGAGCCAGCGGCCGAGCTTGCCGGCCAGCGTGGTCTTGCCGGCGCCCTGGAGGCCCGCGAGCATGATCACCGTGGGCGGCTGCTTGGCGAAGCGCAGGCGGCGGGTCTCGCCGCCCAGGATGCCGACGAGCTCCTCGTTGACGATCTTGATGACCTGCTGGGCCGGGTTCAGCGCCTGGGACACCTCGGCGCCGAGGGCGCGCTCCTTGACCTGCTTGATGAAGGCGCGCACGACGGGCAGCGCCACATCGGCCTCGAGCAGCGCGATACGGATCTCCCGTGCCGTGGCGTCGATGTCGGCCTCGGACAGGCGGCCCTTGCCCCGGAGGTTCTTGAATGTCGCGGCAAGGCGGTCGGAGAGGGTGTCGAACACGGTGGTCGCGGATCCTCGGGTCTCGGGGGCGGGCGGACGGATGCCACCCAAGGGTATCCGGCCGCCTGGGATGGGGTCTGCCCCCCGGCACGCGACAGGACGCCGGCGGGGTCACGTCCGCCGGTGCAGTCGTCCGCCGGTGGGTCCACCGGCCGGTGAGGGGACATCCGGGCGGGTGCGGCGGGGCCCCGCCCGGGTCCGGGGCGTTCAGCCGGTCCGCAGCGCGGCCTCCACGGCGCGTGCCACGGCCACGGCCTCCTCGGGCGGCAGCGGGGCTCCCCCGGGGCCCGTGACGTAGAACGCGTCCACGGCGTTCGCTCCGAGGGTCGAGACCCGGGCGCTGCGCACGCAGACCGCCGCGGACTCCAGGGCGTGGCCGATCCGGTGCAGCAACCCGGGAGCGTCCTGGGCGCGGACCTCGATGACCGTGGCCAGCCGGGACGCCGCCGGGGCCACGGTGACCCTCGGCGGCGGCGCCTTGACCCCCCGCCTGCGCGGGTGCGCGGCATCCCGCTCGGCGAGGCGGGCCGTCACGTCCAGCGAGCCGTCGAGGGCCCGCACCAGGTCGGAGCGCAGCCGGGCGGCCTGCGGGAGCGAGCCGTAGGCGGCGGCGACCCGCCAGTTCAGCAGGAGGACGCTCCCCGGCCCCGCCTCGGGGGGGAGCCGGACCGCGCACAGGTCGGCGGCGCGGACGGTGAGCCGGTGCAGGGCGAGCACGCCGGCCACGGCCGGCAGCACCGACCGCTGATCGGGCACGGCGACGAGGAGTTCGACCCCCACGGGCTCGCGTTCGCCGTCCGTGCGCGGGGTCCCGCCCGGGGCGGTGCGCAGGGCGAGGACCGGTCCGCGGGTGCGCAGCGCCTCGATGGCCAGGCGCTCCTGCTCGGCGCTGGTCACGGCGGGCTCCGGTTCCTCGGGGCCCTGCCCCGAGAGGACTCCTGCGACCCGTTTGACCAGGTCCGCGACGAGCGATCCGCGCCAGGCCGACCACGCCGCCGGCCCGGTCGCCAGGGCGTCGGCCTCGGTGAGTGCGTGCAGCAGCTCCAGTGTGCCGGGTGTGCCGACGACGTCCGCGACCGCCCGCACGGTCGCCGGGTCCGCCAGATCGCGCCGGGTGGCGGTCTCGACGAGCAGCAGGTGGTGGCGCACCAGGGTGGCGATCACCGCCGTGTCCTGCCGGTCGAAGCCGACGCGGGCGGCGACGTCGCGCGCGATGGTCTCGCCGGCCACCGAGTGGTCGCCCGGCCAGCCCTTGCCGATGTCGTGGAGCAGGGCCGCGACCAGGAGCAGGTCGGGGCGGCCCACGCGGCGGGCCAGCGCGGCGGCGCGGACGGCGGCCTCGACGAGGTGGCGGTCGACCGTCCAGGTGTGCACGGGGTTTCGCTGAGGCCGGCAGCGGACCCGCTCCCAGTCGGGCAGCAGCCGGGTGACCAGTCCCTCGGCCTCCAGCGCCTCCCACACCGCCACGGTCGGTTCGCCCGCTCCCAGCAGGGTGACGAGTTCCTCCCGCGCCTCGGCGGGCCAGGGGACGGGGAGGGGCTTGGTTGCGGCGGCCAGGTGGCGTACGGCGTGCGGGGAGAGCGGCACACCGGCCTGGGCGGCCGCGGCGGCCGCGCGCAGTGGCAGCACCGGGTCGCGCTCCGGTCTGGCCGAGCGGGCCAGGACGGCCTCGCCGTCCATCTCGACGACGCCCTCGGCGAGCGGGGTGCGCTCGGGGTCCGGGCGGCGGCCGCCCCGGAGACCGCGCAGCCGGCGCCGCGCGGACCGGGCCCTGAGCACCCGGTTCACCTCGCGCCAGGTGATGTCGGCGGCGTAGGAGGTGGTCCGCGCGGCCTCGTACACCTGGCGCAGCAGTGTGTCGGCGTCCAGCAGGCCGAGGGCCCGGGCCACCTGGTCCTGCTCCTGGAGGGCGAGCCGGTCGGTGGCCCGCCCGGTGGTGAGGTGGAGGGCGTCGCGGGTGTCGAGGAGGACGCGGCGGGCCTCGGCCAGGCCCTCGCGGGGGGCGTCGGCGAGCCAGGACGCGGCGACGGCGCGCAGGGCGGTGGCGTCCCGGAGGCCGCCCCGGGACTCCTTGAGGTCGGGCTCCAGCAGGAACCGGAGTTCGCCCTCGCGTGCGGCGCGGTCACGGCACAGCTCGCCGAGTTCGGGGAGCCGTCCCGGCGCCTGGTTGCGCCAGTCGGCGAGGACGGCCGTGCGCAGTCCGGCGGCTGTGCCGGGGTCTCCGGCGACGGCGCGGGCGTCGAGCAGCCCCAGTTGCACCTTGATGTCCTCGCCGGCCGTCCGGCGGGCCTCGGCCGGGGTCCGGACCGAGTGGTCGAGGGCGAGCCCGAGATCCCACACCGGGTACCAGATCCGGTCGGCGAGCGAGGCGAGCGCGCCGGGTCCGGCGTTGCCGTCGTGCAGCAGGAGGAGGTCGAGGTCGCTGCGGGGCGACAGTTCGCCGCGCCCGTAGCCGCCGACGGCGACGAGGGCGGCGCCGTGTACCCCGGTGTCCTTGACGGCCGCGGTGAAGAGCGCAGCGAGCCAGTCGTCGGTGAGCCGGGCCAGCGCGGCGCGGCGCTGCGGGCCGGGCCGCCCCTCCTCCTGGAGGAGGCGCAGGCGGGCCGCCGCATAGCCGCCGGGTCCCGGGCGCCCGGTGTCCGTGGTCGGGTCGACGCTCGTCACCCGGAACTCCCTTCTACAGTGCGTCCGGGCCGCGTTCACCGGTCCGGACGCGGACGGCGGTGTCGACCGGCACGCTCCACACCTTGCCGTCGCCGATCTTTCCGGTGCGGGCGGCCTTCACCACCACCTCGATGAGCTGGTCGGCGTCGTCGTCCTCGACCAGGACCTCGATCCGGATCTTGGGGACGAGGTCGACGGTGTACTCGGCGCCCCGGTAGACCTCGGTGTGGCCGCGCTGGCGCCCGTAGCCGCTGGCCTCGGTGACCGTGAGCCCCTGGACGCCGAAGGCCTGCAGGGCCTCCTTGATCTCGTCCAGCCGGTGCGGCTTCACGACTGCGGTGATGAGCTTCATGCGTCCACCTTCCTGGTCTGCGGTGCGGCTGCCCCGGTTCCGGCGGGTGCGGGGGCGGTCCTGCGGGAGTCGGCGCCGCCGCCCGCCCCGCTGAAGTCGTACGCGGTCTCGGCGTGCTCGACCTGGTCGATGCCGGAGATCTCGTCGTCCTCGGCGACCCTCATGCCGATCGTCCTGTCGAGGGCGAGGGCGAGGATCGCGGAGACGACCAGAGAGTAGGCCAGCACGGCGAAGACGCCGACGGCCTGCTTGCCGAGTTGCTCGAATCCGCCGCCGTAGAGGAGGCCCTTGGCGTCCGACTGGACGCCGCCGGTGGCGAAGAGGCCGACGAGCAGCGAGCCGACGACTCCGCCGACGAGGTGGACGCCGACGACGTCGAGGGAGTCGTCGTAGCCGAAGCGGTACTTGAGGCCCACGGCCATGGCGCAGAGCAGGCCGGCCGCGGCACCGACGGCGATGGCGCCGAGCGGGGAGGAGGAGCCGCCGGAGGGGGTGATGGCGACGAGTCCCGCGACCGCGCCGGAGGCGGCGCCGAGCGTGGTGAAGGAGCCGTGGCGGATCTTCTCGTAGGCGAGCCAGGCGAGCATCGCGGCGGCCGTGGCGACCTGCGTGTTGACGAACATGACCGCGCCCACGCCGTCGTCGTTGCCGAGCCATGAGCCGGCGTTGAAGCCGAACCAGCCGAACCACAGCAGGCCGGCGCCCAGCATCACCAGGGGCAGGCTGTGCGGCCGCATCGGGTCCCTCCTGAAGCCGACGCGCTTGCCGATCACGAGGATCACCCCGAGGGCCGCGGCTCCCGCGTTGATGTGGACCGCGGTACCGCCGGCGAAGTCGATGACGCCCATCTCGAACAGCCAGCCGCCCGAGCCCCAGACCCAGTGGGCGACCGGGAAGTAGACGACGGTGGCCCACAGGGCGACGAACAGGGCCCAGGCGGTGAACCTGACCCGGTCGGCGAGGGCGCCGCTGATCAGCGCGGGCGTGATGATCGCGAACATCAGCTGGAAGACGGCGAAGACGTACACCGGGATGGTGGAGCCGTCCCAGAGCTGGTCGACCCCGATACCGCTCAGGCCGACGTAGTCGGAGGACCAGCCGACGAGGGAGCCGGAGTCGGTGCCGAAGGCGAGGCTGAAGCCGTAGAGCACCCACAGGACGGTGACGATCCCGAGACTGATGAAGCACATCATCAGCATGTTCAGGGTGCTCTTGACGCGGACCATGCCTCCGTAGAAGAAGGCCAGGCCGGGCGTCATCAGCATCACCAGCGCAGAGCAGATGAGCATGAAACCGGTGTTGGCGGCAGACAGCCCGGGGGCTTCTGCGGCAAGCGTGATGCCTGGGGGCATCGGCGTCTCCTCGTCGTCGTGCGGCCTGTGCGGGGCGGGAGCCCTGGCTGCCGGCGGGCCGGTCCCGGCCGGGTGTCTCCGGAGCCGGCTTGACCCGGCTTGACCCGGCGACCCGGCAGCAGCAGCCCGGGGAGCCGGCCCCGCCCTGGGGCACGAGGTTGGCCCGCCGGGGTTTCCGCCGATGCCGCACGGTGTTTCACCGCGGTGACGATGAGGGCGGGCGTGTTACACGCCCGTGAAGCGAGGGGTCGGGGGAGGGCCACTCGCGTACCCTCCGCTGGTACCCGACCGGCGCGACGGCCACCCGGTTGACCTGGCGTGGGGAGCCGAGTCGGGCGGTAGGGGCGGCCGTCGCGCCGGAGTTCTGCGGCGGGCTGCTCAGACCGCTTCCGCGGTCTCCGGCAGCTGTGCGGTGATGAGATCCGTGAGGTACACGACCTCGGGTACGTCACCGAAGTCCCTGGCCGCCGTGTCGACCGTCTTGCGCAGCCGGGTGTTGACCCGCTCCGAGCGCACCCGCCTGGCGATGTGCAGGGCCTGCTCGGCGAGCCGGGTGGACTGCTCGGGTTCCCGCTTCAGCAGGTGCACCGTCGCCATGCCCACGAGGTTGAGCGCATACGACCGCTGGTGCTCGGCGTCCTCGCCGAAGAGCTCGACGGCGCGCTCCATGACGGGCGCGGCGAGCGAGGCGTACATGGGGCTGCGGCCGGCGACATAGGCGAGGTCCCGGTACGAGTGGGCGTTCTCGCCGTTGAGCTCGGCCTCGGAGAAGAAGCGGATCCAGTCGGGTTCGGGCTCAGGCGACTCCAACGCGTCGGCGAAGGCGTCCTCGGCCATCCGCACGGCCCGCTTGGTCTTGCTGGGCTGGCCCATGTTGGCGTAGGCGCGGGCCTCCATCGCATACAGCATCGCCTGTGTGCGCGGGGTCGCGCACTCGCGGCTGCCGTACTGCGCGAGGTGGATGAGTTCCAGCGCGTCGTCGGGCCTGCCCAGGTGGATCATCTGCCGGCTCATGGACGAGAGGATGTACGAGCCCAGGGGCTTGTCCCCGGCCTCCTTGGCGGCGTGCAGGGCGAGCACGAAGTACTTCTGCGCGGTGGGCTGCAGTCCCACGTCGTAACTCATCCAGCCGGCCAGCTCGGCCAGTTCCGCGGCGCAGGTGAACAGCCTTCCGGAGACGGCCGCCGGCTGCGGCTCCTGGAGCAGGTCGGTCACTTCGTGGAGCTGGCCGACGACGGCCTTGCGACGGAGCCCGCCGCCGCACTGGGCGTCCCACTGGCGGAACATGGCGGTCGTGGACTCGAGGAGGTCGAGTTCCGGCTTGGAGAGCCGGCAGGGGCGCCGGACACCCCCCGAGTCGGCCGGCCCCGGGCGGGACGGCGGGGTGGGCACCAGCCAGCGCTGCATCGGCTCGACGAGGGCCGGCCCTGCGGAGAGCGCGAGCGACGTCCCCAGGAACCCCCGGCGGGCCAGCATCAGATCACTGCGCGAGAAGTCGCTGAGGAGCTCCACGGTCTGGTGGCCCGCCCAGGGGAGGTCGACTCCGGACACCGAGGGTGACTGGTGCGCGGTCCGGAGCCCCAGGTCCTCGATGGCGACGACGGTCCCGAACCGCTCGGAGAACAGTTCGCTGAGGATGCGCGGGATGGGCTCGCGCGGCTGCTCGCCGTCCAGCCACCGGCGGACACGCGAGGTGTCGGTGCTGATGTGGTGGGCGCCGATCTGCCGCGCCCGGCGGTTGACCTGCCGGGCCAGCTCGCCCTTCGACCAGCCGCTGCGTACGAACCACGAGCCGAGCCGCCCGTTCGGGCGCTTGCCCTCGCCCCTGCCGTCCGCGTCGCTGCCGCTCACAGGAACGCCCCCATCCGCTCGTTGTCCTTGCCTGTCGCGCCGCGAGGTCCCGCCGGGATGCCCTGCCCCGCGAAACGGCGTCCGAACCCCTAGCAGAATGCCGTGGGTCGCGGCCGTCCGTCCGGCGATCGCCCCCCTTCGAACGGGAAACCGACGCGCCTCCGGCATACCCGTGAGTCAAGAGCGGGCCCCGCACTCGCGCACCGAAAGTAATCCTACGATCACCGGTCCCGCCATGGCGATCGCGGAAACGCCACCATTCGCCACCCCTTCGGATGAACTCCCCTGCAGCCAGGCGCGATTCACTGGTGCGCACGATGGCCAGGAGTCGGCGGAGTGTTGCGCGATGGGGCGCGCGGCACCAATCACACCACCCCGAGCGACACCTCACACCCGCGAGCCGGGGGCGACGGCGACGGAGCGTCACCGGCAGACTCCTTTACGTCACCATCGGTGCGTTCGACCCGTTGGAGGGGGCATGGGCTTCACGATCGGCGGCTCCCGGGTCCGGGAGATCCGGCCCGGCTCACGGCGCCGCGGCCGCACGACGGCGTGCACGGCGGTCGCCGAGTGCACGGGGCTGTGGGGCTGGGACGTGGCCCCGGGCGCACGGGCCGTCGCGGGCCGCTGCTCCTGCGGGGACGCCGGCTGCCCGGTTCCCGGAGCGCACCCCCTGGAGTCCGCACCCGAGGTGCCGGCCGGCGCGACCCTGGACGAGGTGGCGAAGGCGTGGGCCGAGGTGCCCGGCGCCCCGGCCCTGCTTCCCGCGGGCCGCACCTTCGACGTCCTGGAGATCTCCGAGGGCGCCGGGCGCCGCGCCCTGGTGCGGCTGGAGCGGATGGGCGTGCCGCTGGGGCCCGTGTCCGCGACGCCGGCGGGCCGCGCACAGTTCTTCGTGGCCCCCGGCGCGGCCGGGGAACTGCCGCACCTGCTCTACCGGATGGGCTGGGACGACGCCGGCCTGGACCTCCACTGCCTCGGCGCGGGCCACTATGTGACGGCCCCGCCCTGCGACCACGCCGGCCTCGGCCCGTCCCGGTGGCTGCGGCCGCCGGCGCTCGGCTCCGGCGGGGCGCCGCCGCATGCCCGGCTGCTGCTGGGGACGCTCGCGTATATCTGCCACCGCTCCACCGCCCCCTGAGCACCGGCCGGCCGGCCAGAGAAACGCCCGCCTCCGGCCGCCGTCCCTCCCCGGCCCGGCTGCCGCATCAGCCGAGCCGGCCCACGACGAGGCCGCTCCTGTGCCTGGCGACGCACCGCACCGGACACCGCGGCGTGCTGGACACCGCGCCGTGCAGCTCAGCCCCTTGACGGGCAGACCCCTGCCCGCCCGGCATGAGTGCGCACCGGTGCGCACTCATGCCGACTCCTGCGGACTAGTCCCCCATCAGGGCGTCGACGAAGGCCTCCGGCTCGAAGGGTGCCAGGTCGTCCGGGCCTTCACCGAGGCCGACCAGCTTGACCGGGACACCGAGTTCGCGCTGCACCGAGATGACGATGCCGCCCTTGGCGGTGCCGTCGAGCTTGGTGAGGACGATGCCGGTGATGTCGACGACCTCCGCGAAGACGCGGGCCTGGACCAGGCCGTTCTGGCCCGTCGTGGCGTCGAGGACGAGCAGCACCTCGTCCAGCGGTCCGTGCTTCTCGACCACGCGCTTGACCTTGCCCAGTTCGTCCATGAGACCGGTCTTGGTGTGCAGCCGGCCCGCCGTGTCGACGAGGACGACGTCGGCACCCTCGGCGATGCCCTCCTTGACCGCGTCGTAAGCGATCGAGGCCGGGTCGCCGCCCTCGGGTCCGCGGACGGTGCGTGCACCGACCCGCTCGCCCCAGGTCTGCAACTGATCGGCGGCGGCTGCACGGAAGGTGTCCGCCGCGCCGAGGACGACGCTCCGCCCGTCCGCGACGAGCACCCGGGCCAGCTTGCCGGTGGTGGTGGTCTTGCCCGTGCCGTTGACACCGACGACCAGGACGACGCCGGGGGTGTCCAGGCCGCTTTCGGTCCGCACCGACCGGTCCGTTTCCGTGCCGATGAGCCGCAGCAGTTCCTCTCGGAGGAGCCCCCGCAGCTCGTCCGGGGTTCGGGTGCCGAGGACCCGCACGCGCTCCCGGAGGTGGTCGACCAGCTCCTGGGTGGCCGCGACGCCGACGTCGGCGGTGAGGAGGACGTCCTCGATCTCCTCCCAGGTCTCCTCGTCGAGGTGCTCGCGGGACAGCAGGGTGAGCAGCCCCTTGCCCAGGGTGTTCTGGGAGCGGGCCAGGCGGGCGCGCAGCCGTACGAGACGGCCCGCGGCAGGTTCCGGGATCTCGATCGCGGGAACCCCGGGCTCGGCGACCACGGGATCCTCGACCGCGGCGGGCTCGGCGACGGCCTCCCCGGCGGACGGGAGGCCGACCTCCTCGATGGTGCGGCGGGGCTCCTCCCGCGGGGCCTCGGCCTCCTCGCCGACGTGCGGCTCGGCTGGCGGAGCGGTGATGGTCGGCGTACTCGACGGAGTCGAGGGCGGCAGCTGCTTCTTCCTGCGGCTGCTGACCACGAGCCCGCTGATCGCGCCGACCGCGACCAGGGCGATGACTACAGCAAGGATGACGATTTCCATAACGCCACCCAGTATCGGCCACGACCACCGGGCACCGGCCCCCTGGGAGGACCGCGCGAGGAGTTGCGGCCTTTTGGACCTATCGCCGGACCACCCCGCACCGCCTCCTGCGAACCGGTGGCGTCCCAGCATGACCGCGTGGGCGGCGCCGCACGTCGGCCCGCACCGCGGTACGGCGCGGCGGACCGGGGATGTCCGCCTCGGCCACGGCGGCCCGCACCGGGCGCGTTCCGCGGCGCGGCGCGAGAGCGTCGGGGCATTCCGGGGAGCGGCCCCGCCCCGGCTCGGAGCCGGGGCGGGGCGGGCCGGGGCGCCGTGGCCGATGGGCCGAGGAGCGGGCAGCGGGGCAGCCGGGGCAGCCGGGGCTCAGCCCATCTCCTCCAAGGCCTTGCCCTTCGTCTCGGGCACCCACTTGAGGATGAACGGGATCGAGAGTGCGGCGAAGACCGTGTAGATGACGTAGGCACCGGAGAGGTTCCAGTCCGAGAGGGTGGGGAACGTCACGGTGATCAGCCAGTTGGCGATCCATTGCGCCGAGGCGGCGACGCCCAGCGCGGCGGCGCGGATCTTTCCGGGGAACATCTCGCCGAGCAGCACCCACACCACCACGCCCCATGAGAGCGCGAAGAAGAGCACGAAGAAGTTGGCGGCGAAGAGGGCGACGGTGCCCTGGAGGCCGGGCAGCGAGACCTCACCGCCGGCCTCCGTCTTGTACGAGAAGGCCCAGGCGGCCAGTCCCAGCGAGATCGCCATGCCTCCCGAGCCGATGAGGGCCAGTGGCTTCCTGCCGATCCGGTCCACCAGGACCATCGCGATCACCGTACCGACGATGTTCACGATCGACGTCTCGAATGAGTAGAGGAACGAGCTCGCGGGGTTGACGCCGACCGACTGCCACAGCGCCGAGCTGTAGTAAAAGATCACGTTGATGCCGACGAGTTGCTGGAAGACGGACAGGCCGATGCCGATCCAGACGATCGGCAGGAAGAGGAATCTGCCGCCGAGCAGATCCCGGAAGGAGGGCTTGCGCTCGTGGCGCATGTTCTCCTCGATCTCGACGACCCGCTTGCCCAGGTCCACGGCCCGGCCCTCGACATCGCGGAGGACCTTGCGCGCCTCGGCGTGGCGGCCCACCGAGATCAGGTAGCGGGGCGACTCGGGAATGAGCAGGGACAGCAGCCCGTAGAGCACGGCCGGGACGAGTTCGATGCCGAGCATCCACTGCCAGGCCTCCAGCCCGCCGATCCGGCCGCGCTGGTCCCCGTCCGCGATGGTGAGAACGGTCCAGTTGACCAGCTGGGACAGGGCGATGCCGGTGACGATGGCGGCCTGCTGGAAGGAGGCGAGCCGGCCGCGGTAGGCGGACGGGGACACCTCGGCGATGTAGGCGGGGGCGATGACGGAGGCCATGCCGATGGCGATACCGCCGACGATGCGCCAGAAGGCCAGATCCCAGAGGGCGAACGGCACCGCGGAGCCGATCGCACTGGCGGCGAAGAGCACGGCGGCGATCTGCATGACCCGGATGCGGCCGATGCGGTCGGCGATCCGTCCGGCGGTGGCCGCACCGATCGCACAGCCGATGAGGGCGGCCGCGATGACCTGCGCGAGCGCTTCGGAGCCCACCTGGAAGCGGTCGCGGATGGCCACGACGGCTCCGTTGATCACCGCGCTGTCATAGCCGAAGAGGAATCCTCCCATCGCGGCCGACGCAGCGATGAAGACGACATGGCTGAGGTGCTCCGGCCTGGCCTTGCGGCCTTCGGGCGCCTGCGCCTGCGGTGTGCTGGTCACGGTGTACTCCAGGGGCCACCCGGCGGCGGCGCCGGGGGTGGGGGCGAGCCCTTCCAATGGCGCACACGACGATGACGCCCACCACTTGAAGGGAAAAAGCAACCTGTCGAGGGTATGCCTTCAAGTTTCGAAGTCAAGAGGCGGGGTCATCGGCTCAGAAACCTCACTTCTCCACAATCGCGTAGAAGTCTTGAAGAGGAAGAGGGAGCTGCCGTCCCGGGTGACGCTCCGGCCCGGACCGGACCGCCCGGACCGGACCCGATGCCCCCGGGGGCGGGCCGTCAGCGGAGCCGCTGGCTGATGACCTTGGACACACCGTCACCCTGCATGGAGACGCCGTAGAGCGCGTCGGCGACCTCCATCGTCCGCTTCTGATGGGTGATCACGATCAGCTGGGAGCTCTCCTGGAGCTCCTGCATGATGCGGATCAGCCGCTGGAGGTTGGTGTCGTCGAGCGCCGCCTCGACCTCGTCCATCACATAGAACGGGCTCGGCCGGGCCTTGAAGATCGACACCAGCATCGCCACGGCGGTCAGCGAGCGCTCGCCGCCGGAGAGCAGCGACAGCCGCTTGACCTTCTTGCCCGGGGGCCTGGCCTCCACGTCCACGCCCGTGGTGAGCATGTCGTCCGGGTCGGTGAGGACGAGCCGGCCCTCGCCTCCCGGGAAGAGGCGCGAGAACACGCCCTCGAACTCAACGGCGGTGTCCCGGTACGCCTCCGTGAAGACCTGCTCGACGCGCTCGTCGACCTCCTTCACCACCTGGAGCAGGTCGGCCCGGGTCTTCTTCAGGTCCTCGAGCTGCTCGGACAGGAACTTGTGGCGCTCCTCGAGGGCGGCGAACTCCTCCAGCGCCAGCGGATTCACCTTCCCGAGCTGCTGGTGGGCCCGCTCGGCGGACCTGAGCCGCTTCTCCTGCTCGGCGCGGACGAACGGCCGCGGCTGGTTGCGCGGGTCCCCGGGATCCTCGGGGAGTTCCTCCCCCTCGGCCGGCGGTGACGGCGGCACCGGCTGGCCGGGGCCGTACTCGGCGACCAGCCCGGCCGGTTCGACGCCCAGCTCCTCCAGCGCCCTCGTCTCCAGCTGCTCGATACGCAGACGCTTCTCGGCGCCGAGCACCTCGCCGCGGTGCACGGAGTCGGTGAGCTTGTCCAGCTCGCCCTTGAGGTCCCGGCCCTCCGCACGGGCCGCGGTCAGCTCGCGCTCATGCTCCGCCTTGGCCCCTTCCGCGACGGCACGCTCCCGCTCCGCCCGGACGACGGACACCTCGGCGTGGGCCAGCAACTGACGGGCGCCGCTCGCCACCGCCTCGGCGACGGCGGCCTCGTGGCGGAGCCTGGCCCGGCGCCGCTCGGCACGCGCCCGCGCCTCGCGCTCCGCGCGTGCTCCGCGGTCCAGCGCGTCGGCCCGCCCCGCGAGCCCTTTCACCCGCTCCTCGTGGGTACGGACCTGGAGCCGGGCCTCCATCTCGGTCTGCCGCGCGTTGGCGCCGTCGGCGGCGAGCCGGTCCCGCGCCGAGGTGTCCGGCTCCTCCTCGACGGGAGCCTCCTCGGCGGCGGCGAGCCTCCCGGCCAGCTCCTCCGCCTCGTACAGCGCCTTCTCCAGGGCGGCCTGGGCGCGTTCGGCCGCCGCGGCCGTGCGTTCGGCCTCCCCGGCGGCGGCGCGGGCCTGCCCGGACAGCCGCCCCAGCTGCTGGGCGGCGCCGGCCTTCTCCTTCTCGGCCGCCCGTCTCCGCTCGCCCAGCTCCTCCACCAGCAAGGCGCACGCCGTGCGCTGCTCGGCCGCCGCACGCTGCCCCGCCGCGAGTGCGCCGCACCGTACGGCCAGTTCCTCCAGCGCTGCGGCGGCCTCGTCGACCGACGCCCGGACCTCCAGGAGGCTGGGTGCTCCCGCGGAGCCCCCGTGGGCGAAGTGGGCCCCGAGGAGATCCCCATCGGAGGTGACCGCCACGACGCCGGGCCGCGCAAGGACCAGGTCCTCCGCGTCCTGCAGGGTCCCGACCGCCACGATGTCCCGGAGCAGCCTGGCCACGGCGGGCATCAGCTCCTCCGGCGCACGCACCAGGTCGACGACCCGGGGTGCCAGCACCGCTCCCTCACCGCCGGCGGCCGGGGCGGTCGCCGCGGAGGCGTCCCCGGGGTGCGCAGGCGCGGGTGAGCCGGCGCCCCCGCCCGGCTCACCCGCCGGAACCGCGGACTGCACGAGGGGGTGCGCTGAGCCCTCGGATGCCGCAGCGCCGACGGCGGGCGGCCTGGCGGGAGCCGGGATCCCGGTCGCCGGCACCGCGCCCCCGCCGGGGGCGGGGTGCCCGCGGCGAGGACCGCCCTCAACCGGCGCGGACAGCAGCAGGGACGCACGGCCCGCGTCCTGCTCGCGAAGCAGCCTGAGGGCGTCGGCCGCCGTGGCGGGACCCGCGACGGCCACGGCGTCGGCGGCCGCGCCGAGGGCCGCCGCGACCGGGAGTTCGTAGCCGGGGGCGACCGTCAGCAGCTCGGCGGCGGGACCCAGGAGTCCGGCGAGCCGGTCCCGGGCGGACAGCAGCGCGCCGGTGCCGTCCTTGCGTCGCAGGCCCTGCGCGAGGGCGTCATGGCGCGCGGCGACCGCGGCCCGCTCGCGTTCGGCTGCCGAGGCCGCTTCCCGGGCGGCCGACAGGACCTCCTCGGATTCGGACAGGGCACGCCTGGCCGCTTCGTGCCGTTCCGCCAGCACGGCGTCGTCCGCGGCCGGCCCCTCGACCTCGGATCTGAGCTGCTCGTACTCCTCCCGGGCCGAGGTGGCCCGGTCGCGCGCCTCGTCCCGGGCGGCCGCCAGCCGGTCGATCTCCGCCTGGGCCGACGACGCGCGTGAACGGGCGGCGTTGACCTGCCCGCTGAGCCGGGCCAGTCCCTCGCGGCGGTCGGCGATCGCCCGGGCCGCGTCCTTCAGCCGGCGCTCCTCGGCCGCCAGTTCGCGCTCCAGATCGGCGCGGTGGGCGACGGTGTCCTCCAGCGCGCGCTCGGCCGCCTCCAGCGCGGCCCCGAGCTCGGCCTCCTGGTCGCGGATCCGCGCGGCCTCCCGTTCCATGTCCTGCGGATCGCGGCCGCGCCGCTCCTCCGCGGGCACCGAGGCGACGCTCTTCACCCGGGCCTCGGCCAGGGACACCGTGCCGCGGACCCGTTCGGTCAGCTGGGAGAGCTCGTACCAGGTCTGCTGGGTCTGCCGCAGCCGGGGCGCCAGCCGGCGCACCTCGTCCTCCAGGTCCACCTCACGGGCCTGGGCCCTCTTCAGCTCCGCCTCCGCGGCGTCCTTGCGCTCCTTGAGCGCGGCCTCGTCGGCGACTTCGCTGCTGAGCGCCTCGCGCATACGCACGAGGTCGTCGGCGAGGAGCCGCAGGCGTGCGTCGCGCAGGTCGGCCTGGATCACCGCGGCCCGGCGCGCCACGGCGGCCTGCCGGCCCAGTGGTTTGAGCTGCCGCCGGAGTTCGTCCGTGAGGTCCTGGACGCGGGCGAGGTTCGCCTGCATCGCGTCCAGCTTCCGCAGGGCCTTCTCCTTGCGCTTGCGGTGCTTGAGGACGCCTGCGGCCTCCTCGATGAAGGCCCGGCGTCCCAGCGGGTCCGCGTGGAGAACCGAGTCGAGCCGCCCCTGCCCGACGATGACGTGCATCTCGCGCCCGATGCCCGAGTCGGAGAGCAGTTCCTGGATATCCAGCAGCCGGCAGGTGTCCCCGTTGATCTGGTATTCGCTGCCGCCGTTGCGGAACATGATCCGCGTGATCGTGACTTCGGCGTACTCGATCGGGAGCGCCCCGTCGGAATTGTCGATCGTGAGGGACACCTCCGCACGGCCGAGCGGCGGACGGCCGGTCGTCCCGGCGAAGATGACGTCCTCCATCTTTCCGCCGCGCAGGGACTTCGCGCCCTGCTCGCCCATGACCCACGACAAGGCGTCCACGACATTGGACTTGCCGGAGCCGTTCGGCCCCACGACGCAGGTGATCCCGGGCTCGAAGCGGAGCGTCGTCGCCGAGGCGAAGGACTTGAACCCGCGGAGGGTCATGGCCTTGAGGTGCACGCCCCCGGACTCTACCGCCCGGTGCCCGGAGATCGCGGGTGGCGCAGTCCCCCCGGGGCGCGGGGCGATGGGGGACGCGCGCCGCGGCCCCACCGGCTTGGGGCACCGCGGTTTCATCGCTGAATATGCAGGGCACATCAGACGGTAAGCAGTGCACTACGGCGGGGAAACAAGAAGAAGGGACGCCGAAGCGTCCCTTGCATACATACCAGCCGTGCGAGAGAGTTCCTCACCGGATCCCGACGATGCCGGAAATCAGGTGAGCGCCGGCTCGCCCTTGGGTACGTCGATGTCGATGCCTTCCAGCAACGACTCGCCATGGTGCCGTGCGGCGGCAGCGCTCAGCGCGTCGTTCTCGGACTGGATCCGTACGAGCTCGGACTCCAGGTCCTGGACGCGCTGCTGAAGCCGTCGCATCTCGGCGAGGAGTCGCGGGTCGGAACCGCCGACGTAACCGAGAAGCGCCTTTGCCATGATGGATGGTCCTCCACACTGAGTGACCGACCGATGCGGTGTGGGTCGTGAGGGATTTCCGCACCCGCAGTGCTCGGCAGCGCTGGTACCACTGCGATTCATGCCACCGAACAGCCAGGGTGCGCGGGGCTTCCAGCGTCTCACCAAAAAGTTTGACGGTCAACACGATCACACCCCGTATCGGCGACAGGTCGCGGGCTCGCGGCCGTGGCGCTCACGGCGGCCGCTCTCCTGCGGGCCCCGGGGCTCGGAGATCATCGTTACTTCCGCAGCCTGGCACGACCGACCCGCTGTTGGCAACCACCAGCGTCTTTCTTTCGAACACGCATGCTATGAGCAGTCGGATGAACACATCCCACACCCGTTAGCCAGATCCGCGGACCAACGGATCAGCGGATGGCGAATCCGTCGTAGCCGCCGCGCGCACGGCCCCAGATCTCGGTGACGCCGGCAACAGCGCCGGGCGTGTCGGACGACCGCAGCCACTCCAGGAGACGGTGGCAATTCTCACGCGGCCCCTCCGCCACGATCTGCACCCTGCCGTCGTCGAGGTTCAGCGCAAACCCGCGAAGGCCACCGATCTCCAGCGCGTTCTCCCTGGTGAACCAACGGAAGCCCACTCCCTGTACGCGGCCGCGCACCCATGCGGTCATCCGTGCGTCCTCCTGCATACGCGCAACCTACCCGGACGCACACCGGTGGACACCACTCGGGTCACATCACCCACTCCAGACATCGCGTACAGTCGCCGCGCAACGGACTTCGCCCGTTCGGGCGAGTCCTTCCACTGATCCAGACGAAACTGCTCCGAACGAAGTCGAGACCGGAAGGGCGAGCGGATGGGACGCCACCGCCGGAAGAAGCGGGTTCCCGGGCCCGTGCGCAACGGCCTGCTCGGGATCGCGGCCGCCGCCGCGGTGGGAGCCGTCGCCGTCGCGGCCGGGCTGGTGCCGGGTGGCGGCGTGTTCACCGCGGAAGACGGGAAGGCCACCGCCCGGCAGGTGAGCGAGGTGGCCACCGGCGACCACGAGACCCTGGGCGGCGCCTCCTCCTCGTCACCCTCTTCGTCCCCTTCCCCTTCCCCAGCCGAGCCCGCTCCCCGTCCGTCGAGGGACATGTCCTCGACCTCCGGGAAGGACTCCCCCTCGGCCGGCGGGCCGAGCGCGAGCCCACCGGCACAGCGGCCGCCCACGAAGACACCGGCGGCAGATGGGGCACCGGCGAGCAAGGCGCCCGGGTCGGAGCCCGCCGCCACGCCCGGGAACACCGGGAATCCCGCCGCCACGGCGAATCCCGAGAACAGCGCCCCGGAACGGCGGGCCGCCCCCGCTCCGACCGCGTCCCGGCCCGAGCCGCACTCCGACGAGACCGCGGCGGCGGCCGAGGTGCTGGCCCTGGTCAACGAGGAGCGCGCCAAGGCGGGGTGCGCCCCGGTGCACCCGGACGCCTCGCTGGCCCGCCTCGCCGGCGGATTCAGCGCCGACATGGCCGCGCGGAACTTCTTCGACCACACCGACCCGGAGGGCCGCGGCCCCTGGGACCGCGCCGCCCTGGCGGGCGTCAGCGGGTTGGGGGCCGAGAACATCGCCCGCGGCCAGGCGGACGCCCCTACCGTCATGAACGCCTGGATGAGCAGCGACGGCCACCGTGCGAACATCCTCAACTGCGACTACCGGACACTGGGTGTGGGCGTCTCCTTCGCCCAGGGCGGCCCCTGGTGGACCCAGGACTTCGGCTTCTAGCGCCTTCCCGTGCCGCGTCAGTCAGGAAGGACGTGGGCATCGGTGAAGAGCGGCTCCCGCCCGCGTTCCCCGCGTCCCTGCTACTGGACGCAGGCCGCCCCGGCCATATCGGCCACCTGCGCCGCGAGGTGCCGGTAGGAGCCCGCAGAACCGCCGGAGTACGGGAAGAAGAGGACCGTCCAGTACGTCGCGGGCGTTGCAGCGACGCGCAAGCGCCTTGTCCACGGGTCGGCATCGGGCGTGGCCACCGCTCTCTGAGGAGATGACGAGTTCAGAGGGTTCAGAGGGTTCAGAGGGAGTGGAGCAGGGCGAGCGTCTGCGTGAGTTCGTCCCGCAGCGCGCGCCCGGCCGCCTCGGCGTCTGACCGAACGACGGCGTTCACCAGTGCGGCGTGCCCCTCGTCGCCGTGGTTCGGGTTGTCGGAGGGCAGGTTGAGCAGCTCGACCAGATCGAGCAGCCGCTGTTTCAGCACCGGTACGAACTCGGTGAACAAGCCGTTGAGGACCGGGTTGTGCGCCGCGGCGACCACAGCCTCGTGCAGAGCGATGTCGGCCTCGACGAACTCTGCGTGGCCGGCGTCCACGGCGTCCCGGCGTCTGGCCAGGGCCCCGTGGAGGGCGGCGATGTCGTCGTCGGTTCGGCGCTGCGCGGCCAACTGCGCGGCCTCGACCTCGACGAGCATGCGGACCTCGTAGACGTCGGTGATGGCCGCCTGGCGGAGCCGGGTGGACCAGTCCTCCTTGGGTCTGGTCGCGATGACGAAGACACCGGCCCCTTGGCGTGCCTGCACGAGCCCGGCGCCGGCCAGCGCGCGCAGGGCCTCACGGACGGTCGAGCGCCCCACACCGAGGGACTTGGCCAGAGCGGTCTCGCCGGGGAGCTTCGTCCCCACGGCCCACTCACCGCCGGTGATCTGCTCGCGCAGGCGCACGGTGGCCTGCTCGACCAAGGGGGACGGCCGCAAGGCACCTAGTGACATGTGGCGTTCACCTTCCCACACCTCTCGGGTTGTCTGAGGAGCTGAGTTGTCGTTACTGTACCCCGCATGCTGCTGCACGAGCTTCTTCTCCTCGGCTGCCGCTGCGGGGCCTGACACGACCGGCACCCCGCAGCGGGGTGCCGGGCTGCGCCGGTCACCGGACGGCCGACTGAAAGAAGTTCCGCACGATGGCTTCCTCCTTCCACAGCACGGTGTTTCCCACCCTGCGCACCCCCTCCGGTGACATCCCGGCGGATGCGCCGCGCTGGAACCCCCAGCGCCCGAGCGCGATGCCGCATCACCGCTACCGGCCCGCGCACGAGCGGGTCCCCCTTCCCCTGACCGACCGCACCTGGCCCTCGCGCCGGATCGAGCAGGCCCCCCTGTGGGTGCCGGTCGACCTGCGCGACGGCAACCAGGCGCTGGCCGAGCCGATGGACACCGAGCGCAAGCGCCGGATGTTCGACCTCCAGGTCGCCATGGGCTTCAAGGAGATCGAGGTAGGTTACCCCTCCGCCAGCCAGACCGACTTCGACTTCGTACGCCACCTGGCCGAGAGCGGCGCCGTCCCCGGCGACGTGACCATCTCCGTGTTCACCGCCGCGCGACGGGACCTGATCGACCGGACCATCGCCTCCGTCGAAGGGCTTCCACGAACCCTCGTACACCTCTACACCGCGACCGCGCCCACGTGGCGGGACGTGGTCCTGGGCCGCTCCCGTGCCGAGGTCCACGAGCTGATCCGGGACGCCGCCACGTATCTGATGCGCCGTGCCGAAGACCGGCCGGGTGCCGACATCCGGTTCGAGTTCTCCCCGGAGGTCTTCAACCTGACGGAGCCGGACTTCGTCCTGGAGGTGTGCAACGGTCTGACCGAGCTGTGGGAGGCGAGCCCCGACCGGCCGGTCGTCCACAATCTGCCGGCCACGGTGGAGATCGCCACGCCCAACGTGTACGCCGACCAGATCGAGTACATGGACCGCCACCTGGCACGCCGTGACTCCGTGATCCTGTCGGTCCACCCGCACAACGACCGCGGCACCGGCGTCGCCTGCGCCGAACTCGCCGTCCTGGCGGGGGCGCAGCGCGTGGAGGGCTGCCTGTTCGGCAACGGGGAGCGCACCGGCAACGTCGACCTGGTGACCCTCGCCCTGAACCTGTACGCGCAGGGCGTGAACCCGATGATCGACTTCTCCGACATCGACGCGGTGCGCGAGGTGGTGGAGTACTGCAACCGGCTGCCGGTCCACCCCCGCCACCCTTACGGCGGCGACCTCGTGCACACGGCCTTCTCCGGCACCCACCAGGACGCCATCGCCAAGGGCATGGCCCACCACGCCAAGCAGGCCGCCGAGACGGGCGTCTGCGCCGAGGACTCCCCGTGGGCGGTGCCGTATCTGCCCCTCGACCCGGGCGACATCGGCCGTACGTACGAGGAAGTCATCCGCATCAACTCCCAGTCCGGCAAGGGAGGCATCGCCCACCTCCTCCACACCCACCACGGCCTGGACCTGCCGCAGGCCATGCGCCCCGACTTCTCCCGTACGGTGCAGCAGGTCACCGACACCACCGGTCGTGAGCTGTCCCACAAGGAGCTGTGGGAGCTGTTCCGCACCACCTACATCACCCCCGCGCTGGACGGCCCGGTCGCCCTGGTCTCCTGGAACACCACGGAACCCGCCCCCGGCGAACACCGGTTCACCTGCACGCTGCGCACCGACGGACAGGAGCGCTCCTGCCAGGGCACCGGCAACGGACCGCTGTCCGCCCTCGCCGACGCCCTGCGGGCCATCGGCGTCACCGTCGACATCCTCGGCTACACCGAGCACTCCACCACGACTGGGCCCGGCAGCCCGGCCGTCGCCTACGCCGAGTGCCGCGTCGGCGGCGTCGCCTGCTGGGGCGCGGGCTGGGACACCTCCGTCCTGACCGCCTCGGTCCACGCGGTCATGGCCGCCGTCAACCGCTCCGGGCGGACCTCCTCGTGAACACCACCCCGGTACTCCGTGTGACAGACGCGGATGTCGTCCGCGGCGGAAACCCGATCCTGCGCGAGGTGTCGCTGACCGTACGCGCCGGCGAGCACTGGGCGCTGCTCGGCGCCAACGGGGCGGGCAAGAGCACGCTGCTCAGTCTTCTCGGGGCGCTCGCACACCCCACCCGGGGCACCGTCGAGGTGCTGGGCCACCGGCTGGGACGGGTCGACATGCGGCAGTTGCGCTCCTTGGTCGGTCACGTCAACCAGCGGCACGACCTGCGCTCACCTCTCAAGGTCCGGGATGTCGTCCTGACCGGGCTGACCAACACCGTCGAGCGCGTTCCCCGCTGGAAGCCCACAGCCGAGCAGGTCGCCGTGGCCCACCGTCTCATCGGCCTGCTCGGCCTCGACGATCGGCTCGAGGCACGGTGGCCGACCCTGTCACAGGGGGAACGGGGCCGTGCGCTGATCGCCCGGGCGCTCATGCCGAGTCCGCGGCTGCTCCTGCTCGACGAGCCCGCCACCGGTCTGGACGTCGCCGGACGGGAGCAGCTCATCGAGCGGATCGACGCCCTGCAGCACGCCTATGCGGAACTCGCGTCCGTCCTGGTCACCCACCACCTGGAGGAACTTCCCCCTGGGACGACCCACGTGATGCTGCTGCGTGGCGGTCGCTGTCTGGCCTCCGGTCCCGCTGCCGGGGTCCTGACCAGCGACCAGGTCAGCAAGTGCTTCGACCACCCCATCCGCCTCACCCGCGTCGACGGACGCTGGAGCGTGAGGGCAAGTCGCCCGGTCGGACCACGAGTCGGCTGAGGTGGTGGTCGCGGTGGTGCGCGCCCACCGGCGCACGCCGCCGCGACCGGTCTTCACACCAGCGACTGCTCGGCCTTCCCGACGGCGGCCTGGGCCTGGTCCCAGTCCCGGTCGAAGTGATCCGCCAGAGCGTGCAGCCACCGTTCGATGCCGAAGCCGACGCAGCCGGTGGAGGCCTGGCCACCACCGGACAGCGAGATGGAGCACCGCTCGCCGAAGAAGGTGTGATGGGTGTTCACGGAGGCGATGGCGAGGCCCTTGTGGACGTACTCGTGCTTGACCGGGACGATCTGCTGGAACGTGGCGCGCTCTCCGGACTGGTCGTAGAAGGGGTCGGAGGCCGCACGGCGCTCCAGCGGCAGACCGATCTCGCCGGACAGGGCGTCCAGGAAGCGCGCCGAGTCATCGAGGTGGGCCGTGACCTGTTCCGGTGTTCCCAGCGCCACGACCTCGCGCATCCGGAACGCCTTGAGGCGGCGGAGTTGGTCGAAGTGGTCCTCGTTGCGGAAGCACTGCCCCAACAGGGTGACTCGCTCTCCTCCTTGGGAGACCTGCCGGTTCCGGTAGTGCAGGTACACGCCGTAGCAGGCGCTGGAGGGCAGAGCGAGACGCGCCGTACGCAGGGAAGCGGGACCGAAACGCCCCGAGGCTGCCTCCTGTTCGATCTGCCCGGCCCCCGCCGCGGCGACGTCCAGAGCCGAGGAGACGAGGGCGAGTTGCGGGAAGTTCCGGTAGACGTCGAGCACGGCGAGGTCGGTGACCGGCAGCAGCGGCGGCACGGTCAGTGCGACAGCACCCGACGTCCTGGCCCACCGTGTGCAGATGCGGTCCAGCGTCTCGGCGAGCAGCGTCGGCCCCTCCTCCAGGGCAACGAGTCCCTCTGACACCCGGACACCGGTCGTGATGCTCATCAGAAGCTCCTTGGCGTGATTGCCTCAACGGGCAGGGGAAGCCCCGTCGGCAGCGGCGGGAAGGCACGTCGGCCGACCGGCCAGACCGGCCGGCTGGCGGGCCGCGGTCGATCGTGCGGGGCAGCGGGAGCACGCAGCGCGCGGAGCGTGCGCGGAGGTCAACACCTCTCGACGGAAGAGTCTTTCCGCGCTCCACGGCGCTCGCTAAGGTAACACCTCAGACGACCTGAGTAGCTGAGTTGTTCTGACTCTACAGCCGGTGAACGGGAGAGACGTTTCGATGAAAAAGGGGCAACTCGGCTTCCTGACCGGCACACACGCGGTCAACGACCTGTACCAAGGCGCGATCCCCGCGATGCTGCCGTTCCTGATGTCCGAGCGTCACTACAGCTATGCCGCGGTCTCCGGCCTGGCGTTCGCGGCCAGCGGCATTTCCAGCCTGTTCCAGCCGTTGTTCGGCGTTCTCTCCGACCGCAAGCCGCGGGCCTGGCTCGTTCCGGCCGGGTTCCTCACCGCCGCCCTGGGCGTCGTCGCGGCCGGGCTGTCCGGGAACTACCCGGTCACCTGGCTCTGTGTGGCGCTGGCGGGGATCGGCATCGCGGCCTACCACCCGCCCGCGACGAGCCAGGCCCGCGCCGCCGGCGGCTCATCACAGAAAGCCATGAGCGTGTTCTCCGTGGGCGGGACGGTCGGCGGCGCCCTCGCGCCCACGCTGGTCACCCTCGTGATCGGTTCGGCGGGATTCGACGGGAGCTACCTGCTGTCAGCCCCCGCCCTGGTCATGGCCGCCCTGTGGGTCCTCAAGGGCCCGTGGATGCGATGGCGGGGCTACCCGGAGGCGGCTCCGCCGGTCACCGGCAGATCAACAGGGCCGGCGGCGGACACCGCCCTGCAGACGGACGACTGGCGTGCCTTCGGCCGCCTGGTGGCCGTCATCATCGGGTGGTCCATCCCCTTCGTCACCGTCACCTCACTGGTGTCTCTGCTGGCACAGCGCGAACTGGGCCGGTCCGCGGCGGCAGGCGCGACCGTACTCACCGCCTACACCGCGGCCGGCGCCGTGGGAACACTGCTGGGCGGCTGGGTCGGCGACCGGTACGGCCGGATGACCTCGGTACGGGTCGGCTACCTGGCGGCACTCCCGGCCCTGCTGGGCATCGCCTGGGCCCCGGCGTTCCCGCTCCTCGTGGTGAGCGCCACTCTGTTCGGCGCCGCCATGTTCGTTCCGTTCGCCGCTCAGGTCACCCTCGCCCAGGACTACTTGCCCCATCGTCCCGGCACGGCCAGCGGGCTGGCCCTGGGGCTGGCCATGGCGGCGGGCGGCCTGTGCTCCCCCGCCTTCGGATGGTTGGCCGATTCGAGCGGCCTGCGGGCCACGTTCTACGCACTGCTCCTCGTATTCGTCGCCCCTGTCGTCATGGCGATTCGCCTGCCCGACCGCGTCCTGGACTCACCCGACCCGCAATCACCGGATCCGGTCGAGGCAAAGAATGCCAGCAGCACGCAATAGCTATCTCAGCCACTTCCCCACAGGGAATCACTTCCCACCCCTCAGGAAAGTGCCCGAAATATGAGATGGCCATTGAAAGCAACTTCGCCGTTACGTACCGTCTGATGTGGCCCGGAAAAGTTCCACCAGAGCAATGCCCATGCAGACCCCAAAGGTCCTGCGCCGTCGAACCAGTGTGTCAGCAAGGAGAAATCCGATGAAGATCAACTGGGATGACCACGAGGAACTGAAGGCTGAAGGGATTGCACTCTCGCGGCGCTTCGCATTCGGCCAGGAGATGTCCTGCCTCAAGGTGGTGGCGGACCAGTCCGGAGACCTGAACCTCCCGCCGCACTGGCACGAGAACGAGCAGTGGGTCGTGGTCACGGAAGGGTCCATTCGCTTCATCTGCGAGGGAACCGAGTACGAGCTCAACGCCGGCGACGTGGCCTACATACCGTCGCGCCAGCGGCACACGGCCACCTTCGTCGGAAAGGAAGGGGCCGTTCTCATGGAGTTCTCCGCTCCCCCGCGGCTCGACCTCGCCCCCGGTTCGATCCTCCCGTCGTCCATGAAGTTCGACTAGTCTGCCCAAAGACCCGCCACATTGTCAGCGACCACGCCGATGGGGATCGATCGTGCGTAGCATCATGTACGGCAGGCAACATTCAGAGACAACAATACATGAGGCATTCGGCCGGGTCGTACAGAAATTCCCGGACCGGAATGCCATCGTCACCGCGGAAAGAGCGGTGACCTACGCGGAACTCGCGGCCACATCCCGCCGGATCGCTCACCGCCTGGTCGGCCACGGCGTGCGGCCCGGCAGCATCGTCCCGGTCGTGGCCCGCCGGTCACCGGACCTGGCCGCCGTCATTCTCGGCGTCCTCATGGCCGGCGGGGCCTACGGCATCCTGGACGTGCGATGGCCGATCCCCCGCATCACCCGGCTGCTGCACACCATGCACTGCCCGGTCGTCCTGGCGGACGCCGCGGGTTCCTCCCGCCTCGGTGAGGCCCGGGTCGGCCACACCACTTTCGGGGAGCTGCAGCGGACTGCCTCGCTCCCCGAGGTACCGGCCGGCCTGCCGCACGTCCCGGCCGACGCCTGCGCCACCCTCTTCTGGACATCGGGCAGCACCGGCAGCCCCAAGGCGGTCATGTCTCCGCACCGGGCCACGACGAGACTGTTCACCCCGAACGGATTCATGGACTTCGGCGAACGCCCGGTGATGATCCACGCGGCGGCGGTGGCCTGGGACGCCTTCACCCTGGAGCTGTGGGGCATGCTGCTCAGCGGCGGAACCGCCGTCGTGCACGAGGACGATCTCCTTCTGCCGCCGGCGATCCGCGCCTACACCCGTGACCTGGGTGCCACCCACCTCTTCCTCACCCCGTCGCTCTTCGACGTGATCGCGGGAGGCGACATCCACTGCCTGGGCGGTCTGCGCGCCGTACTGCTGGGTGGGGACAGACCACCCCCGGCGAACTGCGGGAGGCTCCTCGACGCCTACCCGGACATCGAGTTGTACAACGGTTACGGCCCCGTCGAGTCCTGTGTGTTCGCCACGGTCCACCGCGTCACCGGCGCCGACACGGGCACCGCGACCGGCATCCCGGCCGGCCTTCCCGTGCCCGGCACGCAGCTGTACGTCGTTCGCGACGATGCCCCGGTCCGGCGGGGCGAGACAGGCGAGGTCGCCATCGGAGGGACGGGGCTCGCCCTCGGCTATCTGGACGCACCCGACCAGACCGCCGCCGTCTTCCGGCATGTCATGGTCGACGGGGACAAGATCCCGGTCTATCTGACCGGCGACCAGGGCCGGCTTGACGACTCCGGCGCCCTGCATTTCGCCGGCCGCAGGGACGCTCAAATCAAAATCGCCGGACACCGAATCGAACCGGCAGAGATCGAGTCGGCTGTGCGCGGTCTGGGCAGCACACGATCGGTCATCATGCCGATCCCTGACCGCAGTGGCACACCGCGCATCATCCTGTTCGCAGAGATGCCCCACACGGACATGACCGAACTGGAAATGCAGGGCCGCCTCAGGGAAACGCTGCCCATGTACATGGTGCCCGCCAAGGTGCACTTCGTCTCCTCGATGCCACTCCTGGAAAACACCAAAATCAACAAGAGGGAGCTCTCGGCGCGCTTCGGCTACGCTTCCTGAGCGCCCGCCCGGATTCCCGAACCACAGGTGCCAGCCCCCGTGCACAGGCAAGGAATCGAATTGAGTACACAGCACCGCACGGAAGAAAAATTCTCCATTGCGCTCGAATCCATACAGAGCAAACGCCGGATCGAACGAGTCCTGGAGGCTGCGAACGCCCTCCTCGACCGGTATGCAGCACAGCCCGACCCCGAAGAGCGCCTCAAGATCACGTTCGAACTCCTTCGACGGAACTTCACACCAGAGGTAGCCATCGTCTTCGGAAATATGGCACTCGGCACCGACAGCCCGGTCGGCATTGCCGGAACCGAAGCCGTACCTCCTGGCGAGCGCCGAGGCGAGACAGTTTTCCACTGCAAAATAATCGGAGCCGACCGAAGGAGCGGATCCCTCACCGCGTTCTACACGGAACCCGGCACCATGGGACTGACCGACGCCGAATGGCTGGCGGCCATGCGGCTGCTGGCCGGCATCAGCGGACTGGGTGTCGGGGGGCATGTGACATGCCCGCAGTAGCGACCAGGGAGTCCCCGGCGAACCTCCTCTCGCAGCCGTACTGGTACCGGCACCTGCCGCCGACGGCCGACGTGCACCAGCTGGACGAGGGACTGTTCGCCGTAACCGGAAACGCGGCCGTGCAGGAAGCGCTCGCTCATCCCTCGATCGTGGCCGAGCACCCGCTCAAGGCCAGTGCGCGCGCCTTCGGCCCCAACGTGCTCGATGCCGACGGACCGAGCCACAGGGCATTCCGTGCCCTGCTGGCGCCGATCCTGTCCGCGGGGCGCATCACGGAGTACAAGCAGGCGCTGATGCCCGGGCTCATCCGTGGCCTGGTCGACGGCATCGCGGGCGTCGAGACCGACGACTTCTACAACTCCTTCGCGCACAAGGTGCCCTATGGAATCGTGTGCACGATCCTCGGCATCGACGCCTCGCTTGAGGACCGGTTCCACGGGCTGACCCGCCCTCTGGCGCGGCTTCTGGACTACCCGACCCGGGAGACCGACGAGACGCACGCCAACGTCGCCGAGCTACTGCGGCTGATCGAAGAACAGCGGGCCGCCAAGACCGCCGACGAGCGGTCTCTGCTGGAGACCATCGAGCGGACCCGGGACCGCAGGGGCATCTCGCTGACGGACAGCGAAGTGCGCTCGACGGCACTGCTGTTCTTCCTGGCCGGCACCGAGACCAGCAGCGCGTTCATCACCTCGCTCGTGTACTGCATGGGACGCGGCATATTCAGCCTGGACGAACTGCGCGACGAGCAGGTACGGGACGACTACATCGAAGAGGTTCTGAGGCTGTACCCGCCCGTACAGACGATCGTTCGGTTCGCCGGCGAGGACCTGACCGTTCAGGGCGTGGCAGTGCCACGGCACTCGGCGGTGCTGGCCTCGATCGCCGGAGCCAATCGTGACCCACGGGTCTTCGACCACCCTGAACGCTTTCAGACCGGCAGGAGCCTGAAGGGCTCGATTCCCTTCGCGGTCGGCGCGCACGCCTGCCCAGGAGCCATGCTCGCCAAAACGGAGTTCTCGCTGCTCATCGAGGAGATCATCCAGCGCTGCTCGGAGGTGGTCGTCACCCGTGACCGGCTCGGCATGGAGAGCCAGTCGTTCTCCCATCCCGCCGACTTTTCCGTCGAGTTCAGGACAAGGTAAGGGGAAAAGGGCACAGTGGAAAGCAAGATAGCGTCGTTGCGCAAGTGGATCGACCGCCTACACGAGGAGCCGCTCGACATCCAGGACGACACCGACCTGATCCAGTCGGGCGTGGTGACCAGCCTCCAGTTCGTCCAGATGGTCATCGAGATCGAGCGTCTGCACGGTGAGAAGCTGGACCCGGGTGTGATCAACATCGAGTCGATGCGCACGCTCAAGGCTATCGACGCGGCCGTCTTCCAGGCCACCTGATGGGCGGGGACGCCCCCCGGACGGCGGTGGTCTCCGGGACCTCGTCCGGGATCGGGGCGGCCGTGGCAGCGGAGTTCCTGCGCCGGGATTACACCGTCATCGGCCTGTCCCGGCGCGGCAATCCGGAACTCGCACAGGAAGCCGGGTACGTCGACTGCGTCGCCGACCTGCGCGACGGTGACAGCGTGCGGGCCGCCCTCACCTCGGCAGCCGATGCCACGGCGGACGGGGTCGAGGCCGTGGTGCTCAACGCCGGCGCCTCACCGGATCCGGCCGACCTCCTGAAGGTCGAGTGGCAGGTGGCGGCGGAAGCCTACGAGACCAACGTCCGCACAGCGCTGCACCTCGTCCAGGCGACGGCTCCGCTGCTCCGGCAGAGCGGCGGCGGCTCCTTGACGTTCGTCGGAGCGAGCCTGGCCAACGGCTACAAGCCCGAACGCTGGTCGTACGCGGCCAGCAAGGCCGCGATGACCACCCTGATGCGAGCGTGCTCAGTCGAGTTCGCCGACGACGGCGTCGTGGCGAACGAGGTACGTCCCGGCCCCGTCGCGACCGCCATGACGATGGCGGGTCTGGACGGTGAGGTGAACGACCAGATCATCCGCGCCATCAACGCGGGATTCGGCACGGACTGGCTCAAGTCGCCGCGCACCGTGGCGGAGTGGATCGTCGCCATCGCCGAGTTCCCGTCGAACGGACCCACCGGTCAGGTCTTCAACTACAGCCGCAAGGTTCTGTAATCCAGAGAAAGGCAGACAGGCACCCATGTCGATGCACCCTACTTCCGAGCAGCTTCTCGACCTGTTCAACTGGGCCTCTCCGGGCATGCTGGTCACCGGTGCCGACGGCGCCGTGGTGCTGGCCAACAAGGCCGCCACGGAGCTGCTGGGGGACAACGCCGCAGCCGGCACCCAGCTCGCCGGTGTGCTGGGCATCGAGGACTACGACGCCCTGCTCGCGGCCGGGACACCGGTGGAGAACCGGGAGGCGACCTTCGCGAACCCCGACTTCGCGTCCGGCTACGCCAACGTCGGCTTCGGTGACGTCGACGGCAAGACCTACGGCTTCTGGGCCCTGCGCCCGGTCACCACCCACCCGACTCCCTCCCCCGCATCCGGCGCGGGCCCCTCCACCGCCCAGGCGTGGATCAGCCGGGTGGAACAGGTCAACGAGGCCTACACGCCGGTCGGCGAGGACGCGGTCGGGTTCCTCGAGGCGTACTACGACAACTGCCCGGTCGCGATCCATCTCATCGAGGAGGACGGCACGGTCGCCCACGCCAACTGGAAGGACGTCGCGATCGTCGGGGCGAGCGAGCAGCCGGAAACCTATGTCGGGCACCACATCCGGCGCATCTACGCCGACCAGGACGTCGTCGAGGACTTCCTGGGCCGCTGGGGCGAGGACGCGCCGATCATCGACTTCCGCGCCGACTTCCTCAACAAGGGAGAGCGGGTCCCTGTGGTGATCTTCTCCACGGCGAAGGTCGAGAACAACAAGCTGAAGAACACCCGCTGCTTCGTCTTCCCCGACAGCCACCCGGACCGCGAACGGGACAGGGTCAAGGCGCTGGACCTCGGCTTCTGAGCCCCATGGCGCCACAAGCCGCGTGCGAATCCCTCTCCGCGGCGATGTCCTCGGTCTGAGACGCGGTGCATCTCCCTCCGCGGGGACAGCGGTGCTCAGCAGGGCTGGCGGTCGTTCACGAGCAGTGCGCTCAGTGGTCGGCCGCCGGCCACCGGCAGACCTGGAGCAGCTGCTCCTGCCCTGAATCCCCCCTTCCCTCACCAACACAAAGGAACTTCGCGTTGAAGAGGATCGGTTTCCTCGGCCTCGGCACCATGGGCAGCCCGATGGCTGTCAACCTGTGCAAAGCCGGATACACCGTGTACGGCTGGAACCGCAGCGACGGCAAGACCGGGCCTCTGCTTGCAGCAGGCGGACGAGCCGCTGCGTCGATACGCGCAGCGGTCCGCGGCGCCGATGTGGTGATCACCATGCTTCCGGACGCACCCCAGGTCGAGGAAGTCGCCTACGGCCCTGAGGGAATTCTGGCCAACACCCGACCGGGGGCGCTGCTGATCGACATGTCCACCATCGCCCCGCAGAGTTCGGTCGAACTTGCCCGCAACGCCGCCGCACACGGAATCCGTGTCCTTGACGCTCCGGTCGCCGGCGGTGAGGCCGGTGCCGTCGAAGGCATCCTGTCGATCATGGTCGGCGGTGAAGCCGACGACCTCGAGGAAGCACGGCCCGTCTTCGAAGCCCTCGGCAAGACCATCACACGCTGCGGCACCCATGGTCTGGGCCAGACGGTGAAAGCCGCCAACCAGTTGGTTCTCGCGATCAACATCCAGGCGTGCGCGGAAGCCGTGGTCTTCCTCGAAAAGTCAGGCGTGGACCTCGAAGCCGCCCTCGACGTACTGAGCGGTGGCCTCGCCGGCTCCAACGTCCTCACCCGCAAGAAGACCAACTTCCTGAATCGCGACTACACGCCCAGCTTCAGGATGGGCCTTCACCACAAAGACATGGGCATCGTCACCGACACCGCCCGTGCCATCGGCGCCGTCATCCCCCTCGGGGGCATCGCCGCACAGCTCATGGCGTCCGCCATGGCACGTGGGGACGCGGAGATCGACCACTCCGCCCTGCTGCACGGCGTCGAACTCCTCAGCGGATACGACCGGCCGCAGGAGTAGGGATCCGCAGCCCCGGTTCGTCCACGGATCACCGCCCCGGCCCAGGCCGTCGGCTCCACAGGGGCCGGGCAAGCCCCGAGCAGCGTCTCACCTGGGAAAACGTGCTTTGCTGCTCTGTGGGATGGGCTGGCACTTCGGGCAGAAATAGGAGGATCGGTTCATGAACGGGGCTCTTCTGATCCTCGTTCCACACCGGTTGCACGGCTGCTCAGAGCGCCCGTATACGCTCAGTTCCCTGCTGAAGTAGCCCGACTCGCCGTTCACGTTGACGTAGAGGCTGTCGAAGCTGGTACCACCGGCGGCGAGGGCCTCGTTCATCACGTCCCGTGCGTGGCCGAGGAGTTCGGCTGACCCGGCACGGGTGAGGCCGGCGGTGGGCCGGTCGTAGTGGAGTCCGGCCCGCCACAGGGCCTCGTCGGCGTAGATGTTGCCGACGCCGCTGACCAGGGACTGGTCGAGCAGGGCGCGCTTGATCGTGGTCCGGCGCAACCGGAGCGCCGTGTGGAAGGCCGCGTCGTCGAACTCGGGGTCGAGGGGGTCCCGGGCGATGTGGGCGATGGCGTCCGGCAGCCCGTCCCGGGTGGTGTCGTGGAGCGAAAGACCGCCGAAGGTCCGCTGGTCGACGAACCGGAGCTCGGTCCCGAGGCCGTCGCCGAAGCGGATCCGGACCCTCAGGTGCCTCTCGTCCACGGCCGCCTCCGGCTGGACCAGCAGCTGCCCGCTCATCCCGAGGTGTCCCAGGACGGCGCTGCCGCCGTCGTCCAGCGGCAGCCAGAGGTACTTCCCGCGCCGCCGGGCGGTCCCGATCCGCCGGCCGAGGAGCCTGGCCGCGAAGTCGCCTCCGCCGCCGAGGTGCCGGCGCACGGCCCTCGGGTGCAGTACGTCCACACCGCCCACGGTCCGCCCGCAGACCCATCTCTCGAGTCCCCGGCGCACGACTTCCACCTCGGGCAGCTCGGGCACGTGTCTCCTCCGGATCTCGTCAGACCAGCCAGACGCCCGCAGCGTACCTCCGCGCCGCCTGCCGGCGTGCCGCGGGCGGTTCACCGGGCGGCAACCCGCCCAGGGGCGCGAAGCCGGAGACTCCCTGACCGCGGACGAAGACGAAGCCGCAGCCGCAGACACCGGCACCGGCACCGGCACCGGCACCCGCACCCGCACCCGCACCCGCACCCGCACGGACAGAAGCCAGTGCACCAGACGGCAACCGCACCGGGACACCAAGGGGACCCGCGACCGCAGACGCGGGCCGGCAAGGGAAGGCCCTCGGGGTGCAAAGAGCCCCGCCATGCGGGGCACGGCGGGGCCCGGAAGCCGGCCCGTCAGGCGGTGGCGCGGGGCGAAGGAGCGGCGGCGGCTGAGGCCTCCGCCGCCCCCGCGACTGCGGCGGCCTCAGCCGCCGCGGCGCGCTCGTCCGCCGCGGACCGGATCGCCCGCCACGCGGACTCCGCCGCCTGCTGTTCCGCTTCCTTCTTGCTGCGGCCGGTGCCGGTGCCGTACGAGACACCACCGACGCGGGCGGCAGCAGTGAAGGTCTTCTCGTGGTCCGGACCCGTCTCGGAGACCAGGTACTCGGGCACTCCGAGCGCCTCGGCGGCCGTCAGCTCCTGGAGACTGGTCTTCCAGTCCAGGCCGGCACCGAGGTTCGAGGACTTCTCGATCAGCGGATCGAAGAGCCGGTGCACCAGCTCGGACGCCGCGTCGAGGCCCTGGTCGAGATAGACCGCGCCGATCACCGCTTCCAGGGTGTCGGCGAGGATGGACGCCTTGTCCCGCCCGCCCGTGCCCTCTTCGCCCCGGCCGAGGCGGATGAAGGACCCGAGGTCGAGACTCCGGCCGACCTCCGCCAGCGCACGCGAGTTGACCACCGCGGCCCGCAGTTTGGCCAGCTGGCCCTCGGGCAGGTCGGGGTGGGTGCGGTACAGCGTGTCCGTGACCACCAGGCCGAGCACCGAGTCCCCGAGGAACTCCAGTCGCTCGTTGGTGGGCAGACCGCCGTTCTCGTACGCGTACGAGCGATGGGTCAGCGCACGGACCAGAAGGGCGGACTCGAGTCGATACCCGAGCCGCCCTTCCAGAAGCGTGTGGGACGAGGCCGAACTGATGCTGTCGGACATCGCACCTCTCACCGGCCGCTCAGACCCCGAGGACCTGGCGCTTGTTGTAGGTGCCGCAGCTCGGGCACGCGATGTGCTGCAGCTTCGGCTCCTGGCAGCTCTCACACGAAACCAGGGTGGGGACCGCAGCCTTCCACTGCGACCGGCGGTGGCGCGTGTTGCTGCGCGACATCTTCCGCTTCGGAACAGCCACGGCTACTTCTCCTGCTTCTCGTCGACGCGTGCTGATCGAGGCGCGTCGCCGCTCTTCTTGTCCTTCTCACCGGTTCCGAGTGAATCGGCGAGTCCCTGCAGTGCCGCCCAACGAATGTCGACGGCGTCATGGTGGTGGTCCGGTTCGGCGTTCAGGTCGGCTCCGCAGTCGGAGCACAGCCCTGCACAGTCCTCCCGGCACACCGGCTGCATCGGCAGTGCGAGCACCACCGCGTCGCGCAGCACGGGCTCGAGGTCGAACATGCCGTCCTCGAGGACGATCACGTCCTCGTCCTCGGCGTCGTCGCCGGGCGCCGGCTCCTTGGCACGGCCCCGGTCGTCGGCATCGGGGTACGAGAACATCTCCTGGAAGTCCGCCACGACCTCTTGGCGCACCGGCTCCAGACACCTTACGCACTCCCCCTCGGCCACGGCACCCGCGGTGCCCGTGACGAGCACCCCTTCCATGACGGACTCGAGGCGGAGCTCAAGCTCCACGGGCGCGCCCCCGGGCACGCCGATGACCCCTTCGACACCGAGAACCGCGGGCGCGGCGGGCGCCGGCACGGAACGGGAGAGCCGCTGAAGCGCACCGGGCCTCCGGCCCAGCTCGTGCGTGTCGAACACGAGGGGGTTGCGGTGGTCGAGGCGGGCGTTCAGGGCTCTTCCTGCTTTCGGATCGAGGTGGGAGGCCGCGATGTCCAGCGCAGCGTCAATCCACGCTCCCGCGACCGAAGAGCCAGGATACTTGACCGCTGGCTCCAGGCCCAATCCGGCCCGTGGCGGATCAGCGGCCCTGCTCGTGGTGCCGCAGCTGCTCCGTGTCGATCACGCTGGTGTCGAAGAAGCTGGTCTCGTCCAGCGAGGCGGGCCGGACAGCGCCCTCGCCGGCCTGCTGCCTGGTCCCGTACCCCCCGTCGTACCGCTGGGCGTCCTGGCCGTACCCCCCGCCGTAGCCCCCGGAGTCCTGCCCGTACCCCCCGCTGTAGCCCCCGGAGTCCTGCCCGTACTCCCCGCCGTGGCTTCGGGAGTCCTCGACGTACCCCTGGCCGTAGCCCCGGGATTCCCGGGCGTACGCCCGGTCGTGGTCCTGCTGCTGCCCGTAGCCCCCGGCGTAGGGGTCCTGCGGGTACGCATACGCGTCCCGGTCCCGGGCCGCCGCGGGCTCGTAGGGGTACGGCTCGGCCTGGGCCGGGATCCGGGGAGTGCGGCCCCCCTGCTGCGGCCCGGGATCCGCCGCCGCGAGCCCGGCGAGGTAGTCGGCGTCGCTGGTGTGCTGCACGGTGCCGGCGGACTCCTGTGCGGCCATGTGCGCGCCGAGGTCGTCCGTGGCGATGCGGCCGTGCAGCTTCTGCCTGCCCCGGCCGACGGCCTCCAGCGTCTGGGAGAGCACCGCCTCGAAGGCGCCGAGCTTGGCGTCCACGTAGTCGTCCGCACTGCGGACCAGCGTCTGCGGATCCGCGCTGTACTCGGGTGCGTCGTCATCGGCGCCGTCCTGGCCGGCCGCTCCGGGGCCCCGGCCGAGCAGCTTCTCGCGGCCCCGGTCGACGGAGCCGATGGTCTTGTTGAGGACGACCTCGAAGTTGGCGAGTTTGGAGTCGACGTAGTCGTCGGCTTCGGCACGGATCTCCTCGGCCTCCCGGCGGGCTTCGGCGAGGATCCGGTCGGCCTCCTCCTGGGACTGCCGCGCGAGCTGAGTGCCGGAGAGCAGGGTGCCCCGCTCCGAGTGGGCGGCCTGGATGATCCGCTCGGCCTCCCGGCGGGCCTCCTCGACCATCTGCTCGCGGTCGCCGATCAGCTCCCGGGCCTGGGCCAGCGAGTCCGGCAGCGCCTGGCGGACCTCGTGGAGCAGCGCGAGCAGTTCGGCGCGGTTGACCACGCAGGAGGCCGACATGGGCATGGACCGGGCGTTCCCGACCGCCTCGACGATGTCGTCGAGTTTCTTCTGCACGTCCACCGTGTGCTCGCCACTCTCTACAGTCGCTACAGCCGTTTTGGAGCCGGACGCAACGACTGTACGGGCAGCCGGTGCCCCTTCGACACCGGGTGACGGAATGTCAGCGGCAGGCCGGATGCGGCGTCGGGCCCGTCACCCGGGCCGCTTCCCCGGGAGCCGTTCGGTCAGCGCCGCGAGGACGGCCGGCGGCACCAGGTGCGAGACGTCCCCGCCCCACGCCGCGACTTCCTTGACCAGCGATGACGACAGGAAGCTGTAGGTCGGGCTGGTCGGCACGAAGAGCGTCTCGACACCCGACAGGCCGTTGTTCATCTGGGCCATCTGCAGCTCGTAGTCGAAGTCGCTGACCGCTCGCAGGCCCTTGACGATGGCGGGGATGTCCCGCTCCTTGCAGTAGTCGACCAGCAGACCGTGGTACGCCTCGACCTCGACATTGCCGTACTCGGCGGTGACCTCGCGGATCAGCTCGATCCGCTCGTCGACGGTGAACAGCCCCTGCTTGGACTGGTTGATCATCACCACCACGTGCACCACGTCGTACAGCTTGGAGGCGCGGGCGATGATGTCGAGGTGTCCATTGGTGACGGGGTCGAACGACCCCGGACAGACGGCGCGGCGCAACTGAAGTCCCTCGCTCTCCGGTCCGGTCATGGTGCGTCTTCACAGGCGGCGGCGCGACCGTACCAAAGCGTCCCCTCGCCGTAACGACGGGCCCGCAACGGCTCGATCCCGTCCGGCCAGACGAACTCCCCGCCCCTGGTGCTGCGCTCCACGGTGACGACGGCGTCCGCCGCGAGCCAGCCCCCCGAGCGGAGTGTGAGGAGAATCTCGCGAAGATCGTCGTCGGTGACGGCGTACGGCGGGTCGAGGAACACCACGTCGTACGGCTCGGCAGGGGCCGGCCCCTGGACGACCTGCTCGGCCCGGCCGGACCGCACCTCGGCGCCGGGCAGGGCCAGGGTCCTGGCGTTCTCCCCGACCGTCCGGGCGGCGCGGGCGTCGGCCTCGACGAGCAGGGCGTGGGAGGCGCCGCGGGACAGCGCCTCCAGGCCGACGGCGCCCGAGCCCGCGTAGAGGTCCGCGACGCGCAGTCCCCCGAGGGAGCCGAGCAGCGACTCCCAGGTGGAGAACAGTCCTTCACGGGCCCGGTCGGAGGTGGGGCGGGTGCCGTTGCCCGGTGGCACGGCCAGGCGGCGTCCGCCGGCCGCGCCGGCGATCACGCGGGTCATCTGGGTCCTTCGCGAGACGGGGCTCGATCGGCTCGACGGCCTGGTCGCGGCGGTCGGACCGATCCGGTCCTCTCCACGATATGGGCTGCGCGCGGCCGCGGGCCTCCCGGACCCGGAACAGGACCTGAGCGGGACCTGAGCGGGACCTGAGCGGGACCGGAACAGGACCGGAGCGGGCGCCCGTGCCCCCTGCCTCGGCTCAGCCCTTGTCCAGGTACTGCTCGCGGTCCTTGTCCAGCAGGGCGTCCAGGGCGGTGCGCAGTTCGGGCAGTCCCGCCAGCTCCGGGTCGGCGGCGACCACGGCCACGGCCTCCTCGCGGGCCGCGGCGATGACCTCCTCGTCCTCGATGACCGCGAGGACCCGCAGCGAGGAGCGCACTCCCGACTGGGCCTGGCCCAGCACATCGCCCTCCCGCCGCTGTTCGAGGTCGATGCGGGAGAGCTCGAAGCCGTCCAGGGTGGCGGCGACGGCGCCGAGCCGGGCGCGTGCGGGACTCGCCTCGGGCATCTCCGTGACGAGCAGGCAGAGCCCCGGGGCCGAGCCGCGGCCGACCCGGCCGCGCAGCTGGTGGAGCTGGGACACGCCGAAGCGGTCGGCGTCCATGATCACCATCGCGGTGGCGTTGGGGACGTTCACCCCGACCTCGACGACGGTCGTGGCGACGAGCACATCCGCCTCGCCTGCGGCGAACCGGCGCATCACCGCGTCCTTGTCGTCCGGCGGCATGCGGCCGTGCAGCACCTCCACGCGCAGCCCCTTCAGCGGTCCGGCAGTCAACTGCCCGGCCACGTCGAGCACGGCGAGCGGCGGCCGCTTCTCGGCCTCGTCCTCCGGCGATGTGCGCCGGGCCTCGGCGGAGGTGTCGAGGTCGTCGCCGATGCGCGGGCAGACGACGTACGCCTGGTGACCGGTCTCCACCTCCTCGCGCACCCGCTCCCAGGCCCGCGCCAGGAAGTGCGGCTTGTCAGCGGCGGGGACCACGTGCGAGGCGATCGGGGAGCGCCCGGCGGGCAACTGGTCCAGCACGGACGTCTCCAGGTCGCCGAAGACGGTCATCGCGACCGTGCGGGGGATCGGGGTGGCGGTCATGACCAGCAGGTGCGGCGGCTGCCTGCCCTTGCCGCGCAGGGCGTCCCGCTGCTCGACGCCGAAGCGGTGCTGCTCGTCCACGACGACCAGGCCCAGGTCGTGGAACTGCACCTTGTCCTCGATGAGGGCGTGCGTGCCGATGACGATCCCCGCCTCGCCGGTGGCGAGGTCGAGCAGGGCACGGCGGCGGGGGGCCGCCCCCATCGATCCGGTGAGCAGCACGACCTTGGTGGCACGCTCGGCCCCGCCGAGCATCCCGCCCTCGGCGAGGTCGCCCATCATCTCGACGACGGACCGGTGGTGCTGCTGGGCGAGGACCTCGGTGGGCGCCAGCATGGCCGCCTGGCCTCCCGCGTCCACCACGGCGAGCATGGCACGCAGGGCGACCAGGGTCTTTCCGCTGCCGACCTCGCCCTGGAGCAGCCGGTGCATCGGATGCTCGGTGGCGAGATCGCCGAAGACCTCGGCGGAGACCTTCCGCTGGCCCTCGGTGAGGGTGAACGGCAGCCGTGCGTCGAAGGCGTCGAGCAGCCCACCGGGCACGGGCCGGCGGGCGGCGGCGGGGAGCTGCGCGTCCGCGTGCCTGCGGCGGGCGAGGGCGGTCTGGAGGACGAACGCCTCGTCCCACTTCAGCCGCTGCCTCGCCGCCGCCACGTCGGCCCTGGTCCCCGGGCGGTGGATCTTCAGCAGCGCCTGCGGCAGGGGGACGAGGCCGCGGCCGTCGCGCAGCGTGGCGGGCAGCGGGTCGACGGCCTCGTCCGCATGCGGCAGGACGGCGTCCACCGCCTTGGCGATCTTCCAGGACTCCAGGCCCTTGCAGGCCGGGTAGATCGGGATGAGCCTGCCGGCGAAGGCGCTGACCGCTCCCTCGCCGCTGTCGGCGTCGAGCCGTTCGTACGCGGGATGGGCGAGCTGCAGCCTGCGGTTGAACACGGAGACCCTGCCGGCGAACATCGCGCGGCTGCCGGGCAGCAGGTCCTGCTGGGGCCGGTGGACGCCGCGCCCGAAGAACACCAGCTGGAGCCGTCCGCTGCCGTCGGTGATGGTGACCTCGAGCCGCCGGCCGCGCCCGCCGTTGAACGTGAGCACGCGGGCGTCGGCGACCTGGGCGACGACGGTCACATGCTCGTCGAGCGGCAGTTCGGCGAGCCGGGTCAGCTGTCCGCGCTCCTCGTACCGGCGCGGATAGTGGTGCAGCAGGTCACCGACGGTGCGCAGGTCGAGGTTCTCGGCCATGACCTTGGCGGTCGCGGGGCCGAGCGTCTTGGTCAGCGGTTCGTCCAGCACGCCGTCCATTGCACACCACGGCACCGACAATCGTCGCGCGCCCGCGGGATACGGAACCGGGCGGGCCGGCGTGGTTCGCCGGGCGGGCGGCATCCCCGGCAGCGCGGGCGGGGCGCCGCGGCCCGCCGGGCCGGGCCGTCCCGCCCGCCGCCCGGAACGGGCGCGGCACCACCGGCCGGTGCGCGAGGGGTCACTCCACGCCGACGAGCAGCGGGGCGCCGGCACCCCCGTGGTAGATCACCGTGTCCACCGCAAGGTGGCCCGCGCGCACATGCGCCTCCAGCCGTTCGCCCAGCTCAGGCGGGGCGTCCTCGGGGAGGACCAGGGTGACGAGTTCGCCGCCGGCCGAGAGCATCCGGTCCAGAACCGTTGCGGCGGTGGCCGCGAGGTCCGCGCCGATCACCGCCACATCGCCCTCGATGAGCCCCAGCACGTCGCCCGCCTGGCAGACGCCGGCGGAGGTGAAGGACTGCCGTTCGGCCACGGCCAGCTCGCCGTAGCGCGTCGCCCCCGCAGCCGAGGTCATGGCGACGACGTCCTCGTCGAAGCGGCGCCCGGGTTCGTGGACGGCGAGCGCGGCGATGCCCTGGACGGCCGAGCGGGTGGGGATGAGGGCGACCCGGACGCCCTCGTTCCTGGCCTGTTCCGCCGCCGCGGCCGCGGTGTGCCGCAGCGCGGTGTCGTTCGGGAGGAGAACGACCTCGCGGGCGTGCGCACGCCGGATGGCCTCGACGAGTTCGCCGCTTGCGGGCGGCTCGCCGGGGCGTGCGAGCACGGTGGTCGCACCGGACTCGGCACAGAGCCCGGCCAGCCCCTCCCCCGGCACCACGGCGACGACGGCCCGCTGGACGCGCTCCCGCGCCTGCGGATGCCGGGCCGTCGCGAAGTGGGTGATCCGGATCCGGTACGGCCGACCCGCCTCCACTGCGGCCTCCACCGCCGCGCCCGCGTCGTCGACGTGTACATGGACGTTCCACAGACCGTCTCCGCCGACCACGACCAGTGAGTCGCCGAGCGTGTCGAGCCGCGCCCTCAGCCGGGCCACGGCGTCGTCTCCTGCCTCCAGCAGATAGATCACTTCGAAGGCGGGCCCTCCACCGGCGCACCCCTGGGCGGCTGCGGCCGTCGCCACGTTCGGGCGGGCCCGTGCGGCGGGCCGTACCGGGGCCTCTCCGGTGACCGCCTCGGCCAGAGCGCCGAGCACCGCCACCAGCCCCTGGCCGCCCGCGTCCACGACACCGGCCCGCCCCAGGACGCCGAGCTGTCCCGGAGTCTCCTCCAGGGCCCGGCGCGCCGCCGCGTAGGCCGCCGCGACCGCCGCCGCGTCGTCGCCGGGCGGCGAGCCGCCCGCTGCCCGGGCGGCGGCGGAGGCGACGCTCAGGATCGTGCCCTCCACCGGGTGCGCCACCGCCCGGTGGGCGGACTCCGCAGCCCGCAGGAGAGCGCCGGCCGCCCCGCCGCCCTCCCCGAGGACCTCGGCCGTACCGCGCAGCAACTGCGCCAGGATCGTTCCGGAGTTGCCGCGCGCCCCGATCAGCGCGCCGTGCGCCATGGCCCGCACGGTGTCGGCGAGCGCGGGCGCGTCCGAGCCCGTCTCATACGCCGCGAAGACCGCCTCCACGGCGGTGGCCGCCGACTCGACGGTCAGATAGAGGTTGGTGCCGGTGTCACCGTCCGCGACCGGGTAGACGTTGATCGCGTCGATCTCCTCGCGCTCCCGGCCCAGTGCGTCCAGCGCGAGCGAGCACCAGGTGCGGACCGCCAGGGCATCGAGGGGCTGGGGCAACGAGGTCCTCCTTCGGCGGTCCCTCCACACCGCGGGGCGGACGTGGGCGGGGAGGCTGGGCTGCACCGCAGGGTAGACCGGGACGGCGCCCGGAGCCGGGGTGGGGGCGTGGACGACCGTGGTAGTTTCGTTCCACGGACGCAGCCGTTGTATGCTGCTCCGGTTGCCCGGCGAGAGTCGGGCCGTTCCCCGGCAAGCCACTTCAGACCACTGATTCCGGCACGCCGGATTTCACCGTAAGTGCATCTGAAGTCTTTGGAGTGACCCGTGGCTGCCAACTGCGACGTCTGCGGCAAGGGGCCGGGCTTCGGCAACAGCATCTCCCACTCGCACCGCCGTACGTCTCGTCGCTGGAACCCGAACATCCAGCGTGTGCGTGCCGTGGTCGGTCGGACGCCGAAGCGGCTCAACGTCTGCACCTCGTGCATCAAGGCCGGCAAGGTCTCGCGCTAAGTGATGCTCCCCGCGTTGGTGCGGGGATGATCCCGCCGACGCTCCGTCGTAGCGCAGCCCTCCGGTTGCCTTGAAAGCCGGTCCACCTCTCGGTGGGCCGGCTTTTCACCTTCGCGGCGCGGCCCGGCCGGGTCGGATCGGTGCGGCGGCCCCGTTGCCGCCCTGCGCCCGCGGGGCGGCCCCGTATCCGCTCGCCGCCCGCCCGGCGTCAGCAGCCCGCCCGGCGCCGCTGCCAGGCGTGGTCGACGGGCCCGATCCCGCCGCCGAGCGGGAAGCCCGCGGCGATCGCGCCCGTCACATACGCCGTCAGCAGCCCGCCCGGCGCCGCTGCCAGGCGTGGTCGACGGGCCCGATCCCGCCGCCGAGCGGGAAGCCCGCGGCGATCGCGCCCGTCACATACGCCTTGGCCGCGGCGGCGGCCTGAGGGACGTCCCGCCCCCTGGCGAGTTCCGCCGCGACGGCCGAGGCGAGGGTGCAGCCCGTGCCGTGCGTGTGCCGGTTGTCGTGCCGCGGGGCGCGCAGCCAGTGCGTCTCGGTGCCGTCGGTGAGGAGGTCCACCGCGTCCCCGGCGAGGTGGCCTCCCTTGATCAGCGCCCAGCGCGGCCCGAACGCGAGTACCGCGTCCGCCGCGCGGGGCAGGTCGTCCTCACTCTGCACGCACACGCCGGTGAGCCTGGTGACCTCGTCGAGGTTGGGGGTCGCGACCGTGGCCGCCGGCAGCAGCTCCCGCCGGACGGCCTCGAGGGCGGACGCGGCCAGCAGGGAGTCGCCGTGCTTGGAGACGCCGACCGGGTCGACCACCACGGGGGCGTCCGTGCCGGCCAGCAGGTCCGCCACGGCCTCGACGAGTCCCGCGGAGGCGAGCATCCCGGTCTTCACCGCCTGGACGCCGATGTCGTCCACGACGCTCCGGTACTGGGCCCGTACCGCCTCGGCCGGCAGCTCCCAGGCTCCCTGCACCCCGAGCGAGTTCTGCGCGGTGACGGCCGTGACGACGCTCATCCCGTGCACGCCGAGAGCGAGCATGGTTTTGAGGTCCGCCTGGATGCCGGCGCCGCCGCCGGAGTCGGATCCGGCGACGGCGAGCACCCGCGGCGGTGCACCCCGCCTCACGTCTGCGCCCCGAAGTGGTCCCAGCCCGTGCTGGTCCAGGGTGCGCCGTCGACGGTCACCTGCGGCAGCGCCGACGGGTTGAGCACCTCGCCGATCACCTTCCACCGGGCGGGGAGCTTCGCGTCGGGCGGGAAGGTGGCGACGATCGCATGGTCCTCGCCGCCGCTGAGCACCCATTGGAGGGGGTCGACGCCGACGGCCTGGCCGATGTCGTCCATCTGCGTGGGGACGTCGATCAGTCCGGAGCGCAGGTCGATGCGGACCTTGCTGGCCTCGGCGATGTGGCCGAGGTCGGCGACCAGCCCGTCGCTGACGTCGGTCATGGCCGTGGCGCCCAGTCCGGCGGCGGCGGGGCCCGCGTGGTACGGCGGTTCGGGGCGCCGGTGTGCCTCGACGAACGCGCGCGGCGAGCGGAACCCTCGCGACAGCACCGCGTGACCGGCGGCGGACCAGCCCAACCACCCGGTGTACGCGACGACATCGCCGGGCTGGGCCCCGGACCTGGTCACCGGGTCGTGGTTGCGGAGGTCGCCGAGAGCGGTGACGGCCAGGGTGATCGTGTCACCGCGGACGACGTCTCCGCCGACGACGGCCGCGCCCGCGACCTGGCACTCGTCCCGGATGCCGTCCATCAGCTCGGTGGCCCAGGTGACCGGCAGGTCGGCGGGGACCACCAGGCCGAGCAGCAGTGCGGTCGGCACGGCGCCCATGGCGGCGATGTCGGCGAGGTTCTGCGCCGCCGCCTTGCGGCCCACGTCGTAGGCGGTGGACCAGTCGCGCCGGAAGTGCCGGCCCTCCAGCAGCAGGTCGGTGCTGGCCACGACCCGGCGGTCGGGTGCGGAGACGACCGCGGCGTCGTCGCCGGGCCCCAGCCGTACCGCGGGGGTGGAGGTGAGCCTGGAGGTGAGCTCCCTGATGAGCCCGAACTCCCCCAGCTCGCCCACAGTGCCCTTCATCTCGTCATGCCCTTCGTCGCCGCGGTGCCGCCGGACGGCCCGGCCCACCTGCTGTCCGTGCGGTCGCGAGCCGTCACCGCTGTGGGTACCGTCGAGTAGGCCACGTCGGCCGTCAACTTCCGTGCCCGGTACACCACGCTGCGCGCGCCATGGGCCGCGCGGGTCTCCCCGCGACCCGCGGCGACGCGATACCGTGGCGTCCCTTTTTCCCGCATGATCCTCGTGGCCGCCCTGGAGGTTCCGTGGTACAGGCGTACATCCTCATCCAGACCGAGGTGGGCAAGGCGTCGACGGTCGCCGACACCATCTCCAAGATCGCGGGAGTGATCCAGGCCGAGGACGTGACGGGCCCCTACGACGTGATCGTGCGCGCGCAGGCCGACACCGTAGACGAACTGGGCCGGATGGTGGTCGCCAAGGTTCAGCAAGTGGACGGCATCACCCGTACGCTCACCTGCCCCGTCGTGCACCTCTAGCCCCCGTCTACGCTTGGCCGGTGATGACTCACCGCCGGCTTCCGTTCCTGCCCCTCGCCGCCGTGCTGCTGGCCGCGGCGGGCTGTTCGTCCCCGGACGCCGCCGGACCGGTCGCCGTTCCCGCTCCCCCCGCCGAGGAGAAGACCCTGTGCCTGGCGCTGCACAGGGCGTTGCCGCAGGCGGTGGCCGGCGAGAGCCGCCGGGATCCCGCGCCGCGCTCCGAGCTGACCGCCGGGTGGGGAGACGCCGCGATCGTACTGCGCTGCGGCGTTCCCCGCCCCGCGGGGCTGGGGAGCACACAGGCGGACGGGGTGGAGGTGAACGGCGTCGGCTGGTTCTCCGAGGAACTGGAGGACGGTGTCAGGTTCACCACCACGTACCGCAGGACGTATGTCGAGGTGACGCTCTCGGACCGGTTCACGGACATGGGACCGCTGACGGAACTGGCGGAACCGGTCGCCAGGACCGTCCCGTCCCGCTTCGCCTCCACTGACTAGTGGCGCCCCGGGCAGGGTCTGCCCGTCAGTCGGCAGAGCCGCGCGGCGCTGAGCGGCGTCCGGCGCGGTGGGTCGCCGGGCGCGGGATCAGCCTCGTCACGGGCCGCCCCTCCCCCTCCGGAGCCCCGGAAGGCACGGCTGCCTTCACCCCCGGTGCGGGCCGGTCCCCGGCCAGGGGCCCCGGACGGGGTCTCCCCCGGCACCGGGCCGCGCCCGGTCGGCGGGAGCAGGAGGGCAGGCTCAGCGCAGTCCGGTGGAGCGCCGGAGCGACGCCTGGACCAGGCGGTCGACGAGTTCCGCGTAGTCGACCCCGGACTCCTGCCACATCCGCGGGTACATGGAGATGGGAGTGAAGCCCGGCATGGTGTTGATCTCGTTGATCACGAAATCGCCTGCCTCGGTGAGGAAGAAGTCCGCGCGGACCAGCCCCTCGCAGGACGCGGCCTCGAACGCCTCGACTGCCAGGCGCCGTACCTCGCCGGTCTGCTCCTCGGTGAGCGGCGCGGGCACCAGCCCGGTGGCCGAGTCGATGTACTTGGCCTCGAAGTCGTAGAAGTCGTGCGAGGAGACGGGCGGGATCTCGGCCGGCACACTGGCGCGGGGGCCGTCCTCGAACTCCAGCACCCCGCACTCGATCTCGCGGCCGCGCAGCTGCGCCTCGACGATGACCTTGGGGTCGTGCCGCCGGGCCTCCTGCACGGCCTCGTCCAGCCCGGCGAGGCCGTCGACCTTGGTGATGCCGATCGAGGAACCGGCGCGGGCGGGCTTCACGAACAGCGGCCAGCCGTGCTCGCCGGCGAAGTCCACGACCTTCTTGCGGGCGGCGGCCGGATCCCGCTCCCACTCACGGGGCCTGATCACCGTGTAGGGGCCGATCGGCAGCCCGAACGAGGCGAAGACGCGCTTCATGTACTCCTTGTCCTGGCCGACGGCCGAGGCGAGGACACCGGACCCCACGTACGGGACGCCGGCGAGTTCGAGCAGGCCCTGGAGCGTGCCGTCCTCGCCGTACGGGCCGTGCAGCACGGGGAAGACGACGTCGACCTCGCCGAGGGCCTTGGGGACGCAGCCCGGCTCGCTGTAGAAGACCTCGCGGTTGGCGGGGTCGACGGAGAGGACCACGCCGCCCTCGGCCGACTCGGCGAGGTCGGCGACGGACGGCAGCCGCCGGTCGTCGATGGTCATCCGGTCGGGTTCGTCGGCGGTGAGCGCCCAGCGGCCGTCCGCGGTGATGCCGATGGGCAGGACCTCGTACTTGGTGCGGTCGATGGCACGCATCACGGCGCCGGCCGTCACGACGGAGATCGCGTGCTCGGAGCTTCGGCCGCCGAAGACGACCGCGACGCGCGGCTTGCGGAGCGCCTCACCGCCGGTGGGAGCAGGGCGGGTGCTCTGGGACTGGTTCTCGCTCATATCGCGATGAGCGTACCCTGCGCCCCCGTCGGGTCGAAGGGGCGCGCGGCAGGCGAACGGAAGAGCGTGATCCGGCCGCCTTCCCCGGCGCTGCAGGGGGGTTGGCGCCAGGGCGTGTCACACGGGTCCCCCCGTACCGCGACGCCCGGCGCGCACTTCCCCCGTCGCCCTTCGGGCACGGCAGGTGCCCTCGTGCTGCGCGCTCGGAGCCATCCGGGCGCGTCCCCGCGAGGGCGGTCCTCCGCCCGGCGACCGCACGCACCGGATGCCGGGGCCCCGCCCTGCGGGCGCACGGAGCCGCTTTCGCCGCCCGCCCTCGTGCCGCTCCAGGCGACACCCGCCGCCGTCGCGACGCCCTGGCCGGCCCGGCCCGGCCCGGCGCGGCACCGGCGGCGCCGGCATCCGGCGCTCAGTGGCGCTCGGGCTTGGCGCTGCGGGACATCAGCTCCTCGAGCGCCACGACCGGCGGTTTGCCCTCGTGGACGATCGAGACGACCGTCTCGGTGATCGGCATGTCGACACCGTGCCGGCGGGCCAGGTCCAGGACGGACTCGCAGGACTTCACGCCCTCGGCCGTCTGCCTGGTCGCGGCGACGGTCTCCTGGAGCGTCATCCCGCGGCCGAGGTTGGTGCCGAAGGTGTGGTTCCTGGAGAGCGGCGATGAGCAGGTGGCCACGAGATCGCCGAGGCCGGCCAGGCCCGAGAACGTCATCGGGTCGGCTCCCATGGCGAGTCCGAGCCGGGTCGTCTCGGCCAGTCCCCGGGTGATGAGGGTGGCCTTGGAGTTGTCGCCGAGACCCATGCCGTCCGCGATGCCGACGGCCAGGCCGATCACGTTCTTGACCGCGCCGCCGAGTTCGCAGCCGACGACGTCGGTGTTGGTGTAGGCGCGGAAGTACGGGGTCATGCAGGCGGACTGGAGGCGCCGGGCGACATCCTCGTCGGCGCAGGCCACCACCGCGGCGGCGGGCTGGCGGGCGGCGATCTCCTTGGCCAGATTGGGCCCGGTGAGGACGGCCACCCTCCGTCTGACGTCGTCCGGGGTGCCCCCGGCGGATGCCTTGCCGACCACCTCCTCGACGACCTCGCTCATCCGCTTGGCTGTGCCGAGTTCGACCCCTTTCATCAGCGAGACCAGCACGGTGCCGGGGGCCATCAGCGGCGCCCACTCCGTGAGGTTGGCGCGCAGGGTCTGGGAGGGGACGACGAGGACGGTGAAGTCGGCGTCCCGGGCCGCCTCGGCGGGGTCGGTCGTGGCCCGGATCGCCTCGGGGAGCCGGACCCCCGGCAGGTAGTCGGGGTTGGTCCGGGTGCTGTTGACGGCATCGACGAGCCCGGCCCGGCGGCCCCACAGGGTCACCTCGCAGCCGGCGTCGGCCAGGACCATCGAGAAGGCCGTGCCCCAGGAGCCCGTGCCGAAGACGGCGGCTTTGGCGGAACGAGTCACGGTGTCCCCTCCCCGGCGGCGTCGCGCCGCTGATCGGCCCGCGCCCTGCGGTGGTCGTGCGGCATGGCCGGGGCCCGCTCACCGCGGATCTCCTCCAGCTGCGCCGTGATCGCGGCCATGATGGCCTCGGTGGCCTCGCGCAGGACGTCGGGGGTGGGCTCCATCCCGTGGAAGCGGGACAGGTCCACGGGCGGCCCCGCCTGCACGACCAGGGTCTTGCGGGGGAACAGCCGCAGCTTGTTCTCCCTGGCGTACGGCGGCATCGCCAGGTTGGCGCCCCACTGGGCGACGGGAACGACCGGGGCCTTGGTGAGGAGCGCGACGCGGGCGGCGCCGGTCTTGCCCGCCATCGGCCACATCCCGGGATCCCGGGTCAACGTGCCCTCCGGGTAGAACGCGACGCATTCGCCGCTCTCGATGGCCTCGACGGCGGCCCGGAAGGCGTCGAGGGCGTTCGTCGACTCCCGAAGGACGGGGATCTGGCCTGTCCGGCGGAGCATCATGCCGACGAAGGAGCTCTCGAAGAGTCCGGCCTTCGCCAGGAAGCGCGGGACGCGTCCGGTGTTGTACTGGTAGTGCGCGTAGGAAAGCGGGTCGAGGTAGGAGTTGTGATTGACCGCGGTGATGAATCCGCCGTCGGCCGGAATGTGCTCCATTCCCCGCCAGTCCCGCTTGAACAGAACCACCAGCGGCGGTTTCGCGATGACCGCTGCCAGGCGGTACCAGAAGCCGATTCTGCGGCGGGACACTCGGACACCTTCCTCTTCGGACCTGACTGCCGCCCGGCTGATGCCCGGCTGCTGGGGGCCAAGTGTCGCCCCAGGCCCCTGGTCTGTCGAGGACACCGTACGCCCCGCCTGTGACACCGGGCCGCCGGGCCGCCGCGACGGCGGGTGACAATGTGGCCGTGCACTGGTCACTGGTCGTCCCCCTGAAACCGCTGGCACTGGCCAAGAGCCGCCTGTCGCAGGCCGCGGGCGGCGCGCTGCGTCCGCGGTTGGCACTGGCCTTCGCACAGGACACGGTCTCCCGGGCGCTGTCCTGCCGTGCGGTGGGGGACGTGGTGGTGGTCACCGACGATCCGCTGGCGGCGGCCGAGCTGGCCGAGCTGGGCGCGCATACCGTCCCGGACCCGCCGGGCGCGGGACTCAACGCGGCACTGGCCCACGGGGCCGCCGAGGCGCGTGCGCGCCGGCCGGCCGCCGCGGTGGGGGCGCTCAACGCGGACCTGCCGGCCCTGCGCCCGGAGGAATTGGAGCGGGTCCTCGCCTCGGCCCTGCAATTCCCCAGGGCTTTCCTGGCGGACGCCGCCGGAATTGGCACGACATTCCTCTCGGCGGCGCCCGGCACCGAATTGCGTCCCGCATTCGGCGGGCCGTCGCGGCAGCGGCATTTGGCCTCGGGGGCCGTGGAAATCGAATTGGACGGGGTGGAGTCGGTGCGCCGCGACGTGGACACCGGGGAGGACCTGCGGGCCGCCCTCGCACTGGGAGTGGGTCCGCACACCGCCGCCCGGTGCGCGTCGGCACCGGCCGCCTGGTGCCGCTGACCGGGGGCCGCCGGCCCCCGGGAGGGCCCGGCTGCGCGGACCGCGCCAGGACCGCGCCGGGAACACCGCGGCACGCCCGCCGCCGGCGACGGATAGGCTCGGAGGCATGCAGGCGACCGCGTACACATACGACCCGGCGACCCGCAGCGGGAGTGTGCTGCTCGACGACGGGACCCCGGTGGACTTCGGCACCGCGGCGTTCGACGCCGGGGAGCTCCGGCTGCTGCGCCCCGGCCAGCGGGTGCGTATCGAGACCGAGGGCGAGGGCGACGCCCTCCGCATCACCCTGGTGACCCTGCAGACGCTGTGAACCGCCGGGCCCACACGGTCCGGCCGGTCCGGGCGATCCAGGACATGCCGCGGGCCGGGCTCCCCCGGGGGGAGTCCGGCCCGTCGCATGAGTGGCCCCGAACTGCCGCGCCGCCTACTTCTTGCGGGTGGCGGCCTTCTTGGCGGAGGTCTTGCGCGCGCCGGCCTTCTTCGCCGGCGCCTTCTTGGCCGTGGTCTTCTTGGCGGGGGCGGTCTTCTTCGCCGTGGTGGTCTTCTTGGCGGTGGTCTTCTTCGCCGTGGTGGTCTTCTTGGCGGTGGTCTTCTTCGCCGCCGCGGTGGTCTTCTTCGCCGTGGTCTTCTTCGCCGCGGCCTTCTTGCCGGCCGCCTTCTTGGCCGTCGCCTTCTTCGCGGCGGCCTTCTTGGCGGCCGCACCCATCTGAAGACTGCCCTTGGGGGCCTTCTTGACGGACACTTCGCCTCCCCTGGGGAGCTTCTTCGTGCCGCTCACCAGGTCCTTGAAGCCCTGGCCCGCGCGGAATCGCGGCACCGAGGTCTTCTTGACCCGTACGCGCTCGCCCGTCTGCGGGTTGCGGGCGTAGCGGGCCGGACGGTCGACCTTCTCGAACGAGCCGAAGCCGGTGACCGAAACCCGGTCGCCGCCGACAACCGCGCGGACGATCGCGTCGAGGACCGCGTCGACAGCGTCGGCGGCCTGCTGTCGACCGCCCATCTTGTCGGCAATCGCTTCTACGAGCTGCGCCTTGTTCACGTCTTCCCCTTCGGAGACATCGCCGGAACGAAACTGTTCAAGCTATTTCGCACGTTAGGCAGATATATACCGCAAATCAAACACGAAACGGGCTAATCACCCTAGTGCCGCAACGAAGTCGACCGTCGCGGCACGCGACCGCGCCGCATATCGGCCCGGCCGCCGGGCGGTCAGTCGCCTCGGGGGAATCGACCTTCATCGAGGTCCTTCATCAACCGGTCCAGGCGCCTTGCAGCGTCTGCGAGATCGTGCTTCGCCACGGCCGTCACCGCCAGCAGCTTCCGGGACAGCGCCATCCGCACGCCTTGTGGAACATGCAGTTCGCGCACCCTGGTGTGGGCTTCCTTCAGTCGGGCCGCGACCGCCTCGTAGAGCTCGAGTTGACTGTCGCGTTCCATGCACCGATTGTGCCATCTGGGGCGAGTTGTCGCCCCGGGGGGCCTCAACATACGACTGCGCCCCCCACCGGGCGGTGAGGGGCGCAGTACCGGGAAACCGCTGCTCAGACCTCGATCGTGCGGGGCTTGAAGGAGTGCCTGGAGGTTTCGTACGCGGTGATGTCCGCTTCGTTCTGAAGGGTGAGGCTGATGTCGTCGAGTCCGTTGAGCAGCCTCCACCGGGCATGCTCGTCGAGCTCGAAGGCGGCGACGACACCCTCGGCCCGGACCTCCCGGGCGGGCAGGTCCACGGTGATGCCGGCGCCGGGGTCGGCCTCGGTCAGCTCCCACAGCAGCTCCACCGTCTCCTGCGGGAGGACCACGGTCAGCAGGCCGTTCTTGAGGGAGTTGCCGCGGAAGATATCGGCGAAGCGGGAGGAGATCACGGCCTTGAAGCCGTAGTTCTGCAGGGCCCACACGGCGTGCTCCCGGGAGGAGCCGGTGCCGAAGTCGGGGCCGGCGACCAGGACGGTCGCGCCCTGCCGTTCGCGATGGTTGAGGACGAAGTCGTCGTCCCTGCGCCAGGCCTCGAACAGTCCGTCCTCGAACCCGTGGCGGGTGACCTTCTTCAGCCAGTGCGCGGGGATGATCTGGTCGGTGTCGACGTTGCTGCGGCGCAGCGGGACGGCCCGGCCGCTGTGGGTGGTGAAGGCTTCCATGGTGGTCAGACTCCGGCTGGTGCGGGCGTGGCGGACGCGTCGGTCAGATCGGCGGGAGAGGCGAGGCGGCCGAGGACCGCGGTGGCGGCGGCGACCTGCGGCGAGACCAGGTGGGTGCGGCCGCCCTTGCCCTGGCGCCCCTCGAAGTTGCGGTTGGATGTGGAGGCCGAGCGCTCCCCGGGGGCGAGCTGGTCGGGGTTCATGCCCAGGCACATCGAGCAGCCCGCGTGCCGCCACTCGGCGCCGGCCTGCTTGAAGACCTTGTCCAGGCCTTCCTCGACGGCCTGCAGCGCGACGCGCACCGAGCCGGGGACGACCAGCATCCGTACGCCGCCCGCGACTTTGCGGCCGCCGAGGACGTCCGCCGCGGCACGCAGGTCCTCGATGCGGCCGTTGGTGCAGGAGCCTACGAAGACGGTGTCGACCCGGATGTCGCGCAGCGGCTGCCCGGCGGTCAACCCCATGTACTCCAGGGCCCTTTCGGCGGCGTGGCGCTCCGATGCGTCCTCGTACGATGCCGGATCGGGGACGCTCGCGGACAGCGGTGCGCCCTGGCCGGGGTTGGTGCCCCAGGTGACGAAGGGGGACAGGGCGGCGGCGTCGATGAACACCTCGGCGTCGAAGACGGCGTCGTCGTCGGAGCGCAGGGTCCTCCAGTAGGCGACCGCGGCGTCCCACTCCTCGCCCTCGGGTGCGTGGTCGCGCCCCTCCAGGTAGTCGAACGTGGTCTGGTCGGGGGCGATCATGCCCGCGCGGGCGCCGGCCTCGATCGACATGTTGCAGATGGTCATGCGGGCCTCCATCGAGAGCTTCTCGATGGCGGAGCCGCGGTACTCCAGGACGTAGCCCTGGCCGCCGCCGGTGCCGATCCTGGCGATGATGGCCAGGATCAGGTCCTTGGCGGTGACTCCGTCGGGCAGCTCCCCCTCGACGGTGATCGCCATCGTCCTCGGGCGCGTCATGGGCAGGGTCTGGGTGGCCAGGACATGCTCGACCTGCGAGGTTCCGATACCGAACGCCAACGCGCCGAAGGCTCCGTGGGTGGAGGTGTGGGAGTCGCCGCAGACCACGGTGGCACCCGGCTGGGTCAGCCCCAGCTGCGGCCCCACCACGTGCACCACCCCCTGCTCGACGTCGCCCAGCGGGTGCAGCCGCACCCCGAACTCCGCGCAGTTCTTGCGCAGGGTCTCCAGCTGGGCCCGGGACACCGGGTCCGCGATGGGCTTGTCGATGTCCAGCGTCGGGGTGTTGTGGTCCTCGGTCGCGATGGTGAGGTCGAGCCTGCGCACCCGTCGGCCGTTCTCGCGGAGGCCGTCGAACGCCTGCGGGCTCGTCACCTCGTGCAGGAGGTGGAGATCGATGAAGAGAAGGTCCGGCTCTCCCTCGGCGCGCCGGACGACATGGTCGTCCCAGACCTTCTCCGCCAGTGTCCTGCCCATCGCTTTCCCTCCGGCCCGGCAGCGTCGCCGGGCACCAACTAGAGATCCATTGCACCTCCGTCCGCACGCCGGGCCGGGCGGAGAGCGCGGGCCCTTGTGCGGGCACACCTCCAGAGTGGCAACTTCTCGGAGAATGTGAACTTGCGTTTCACAGAGTGAGACGCGAATATCGTTGCATGGACAACTCTAGCGGTGTCGGCGTTCTCGACAAGGCAGCTCTGGTACTGAGCGCCCTGGAGTCCGGTCCGGCCACCCTCGCCGGGCTGGTCGCGGCGACCGGGCTCGCACGACCCACGGCACATCGCCTCGCCGTGGCTCTGGAGCACCACCGGCTGGTGGCGAGGGACATACAGGGCAGGTTCATCCTCGGCCCGCGGCTGGCGGAGCTCGCCGCAGCGGCGGGCGAGGACCGGCTGCTGGCCACGGCGGGCCCGGTGCTGACGCATCTGCGCGACATGACCGGCGAGAGCGCGCAGCTCTACCGGCGGCAGGGAGACATGCGCATCTGCGTGGCGGCCGCCGAGCGGCTGTCCGGACTGCGGGACACGGTACCCGTCGGTTCCACGCTCACGATGAAGGCGGGCTCCTCGGCCCAGATCCTGATGGCGTGGGAGGAGCCGGAGCGGCTGCACCGGGGCCTGCAGGGGGCCCGCTTCACGGCGACGGCGCTGTCCGGCGTACGGCGCCGGGGCTGGGCGCAGTCGATCGGCGAGCGCGAGCCGGGCGTCGCCTCCGTCTCGGCGCCGGTGCGCGGCCCCTCCCACCGCGTCGTCGCCGCCGTCTCGGTCTCCGGACCGATCGAGCGCCTCACCCGTCACCCCGGCCGGATGCACGCGCAGGCCGTGATCGACGCGGCGGCGCGCCTCTCCGACGCCCTGCGCCGCTCCGGCTGACGCCTCCGCCGGCCGGGACACCGCCCCGGCGGCGCCCCCCTGCCACGGCGGGCGCGTCCGCCATCCGCCGGGGGCACGGCGGGCGCGCAGGCGGTGAGCCCAGTCGGCGGGCACAGGCGGCGGGCACAGGCGGCGGGCACAGGCGGAGTCGCCCTCCGTACGCGAAGGGACCGCACCCCGCAGCGCCGCCGGGCACGCGTCCGGGAGACGCGCGATCACGCGGAACGCAGCCGGTCCGCGGCCCGGTCGCCGCGGCGGGCGACGGGAACGACCCCGGTCGCCGCCGCCAGGCCGTACGCGGGCATGTTCACGTAGACGTTCTCGTACGAGCCCGCCGGCACGATGTAGGTCTCGTGCCAGAAGCCGACCCGGCCCCTGCCCTCGCGCATCCGCCTGTTGAACGCCGCCCAGGCCGGGCGGTGCCCCTTGCCCGGGTCCTCCGCGTAGGCGAAGAGCTTCTCCGCGCTGTCCCAGTACTGGACGACGACGAGGAGGCGCGGACCGCCCAGCAGCAGCCGGTAACCGAGCAGCCCGACGCCCTCGTCCCGCGACAACTCCTTGAGCATCCGCGACATGGCCCGGAACACCGGCCACCAACTCCGCACCGCACAGTAGCTGTTGATACGCATCCCGATGAGGAAGACGGTCACGTCGCCCTGCGCATCGGCGGTCATACGGCCGTTGATCGGAGTGCTGCCCATCGCTGTTTCCCCTTGAAGTCGCCTTGGATAGTCCTGCTATCCATGATTGGATACTAGGACTATCCAAGAAGGGGCGCAAGTGTATGAGACTCGCCGAACTCAGCGAACGCAGCGGGGTGCCGATACCGACGATCAAGTACTACCTGCGTGAGCGGCTGCTGCCACCGGGCCGGCGGATCAACGCCAGGCAGTCCGAGTACGACGAGGGGCATCTGCGCCGGCTCCGCCTGGTGCGTGCGCTGATCCAGGTCGGCCGGATGCCGGTGGCGACGGCGCGCGAGGTGCTGGCGGCCGTCGCCGACGGCGACCTCGGTCCCCACAGCCGACTCGGCGCGGCCGTCTGGGCCATCCCGGACGGCCCGGAGTCCGGCGAGGACGACCCGGCGGCGGAAACGGCACGCCGTGCGGCGGACGATCTGCTGGAGCAGCTGGGCTGGACCTTCGGGCGGGAGGCGGGCGCCCGGTCACCCGCCTACCGGATGATGGTCTCCGGGATCGCCACGATGGTGCGCCTCGGATACCCCTGCGACGTCGGACAGCTGCTGCCGTACGGCCGGAGCGCGGCCGAACTGGCCGTCACGGACCTGGACTTGGTGGAACGGTACGAGCCCGGGGAGGGGCAGGTGGAGGCGGCGGTGGCCCTGACGGTGCTCTACGAGCCGGTGCTGCTCGGGCTGCGCAGACTGGCCCAGGCCGAGGAGTCGAACCGGCGCTTCGGCTGAGCGGGGAAGGCCCCGCCGAGCGGATCGCGGAAGAGGCCCTCCCGGCGGGGAGGGCCTCTTCTGCAATGTACCCCCGACCGGATTCGAACCGGCGCTACCGCCTTGAGAGGGCGGCGTGCTAGGCCGCTACACAACGGGGGCGAGATCTTGATCCATCAGGTGGGATCAGCTGGCCTACCTGGACTCGAACCAAGACTAACTGAACCAGAATCAGTCGTGCTGCCAATTACACCATAGGCCACTGGTGGTTGAGACCAGTTGGTACCCCCGACCGGATTCGAACCGGCGCTACCGCCTTGAGAGGGCGGCGTGCTAGGCCGCTACACAACGGGGGCCTGGACGATCCCCATCCGGCCGGAACCGGATGTTTTCTCACTGCGGGACCACTGGGAGCGACCCTGGTGACCACGCGGAAAGGATCTGTACCCCCGACCGGATTCGAACCGGCGCTACCGCCTTGAGAGGGCGGCGTGCTAGGCCGCTACACAACGGGGGCTTTGCAGATAAGCTCTGCGAGCTGGCCTACCTGGACTCGAACCAAGACTAACTGAACCAGAATCAGTCGTGCTGCCAATTACACCATAGGCCACCAAAACTCAACCCCCCTGAAGGGGTTTCGCTCAGGTTGTGCGCTTCCGGTTCCGGCCTTTCGGCCTGATCCCCTCGGCGCAGGAAGAACATTACCCGAAGGAGGACGGCGCTCCAAAACGGGTATCCCCCCGCACCAGGGCGGGCAGCTCGCCGAGACCGGTGATCCTGGTCAGCTCCGGCCGGCCGGCCACCCCGGCGCGGTCCAGCCAGATGCCGGTCAGACCGGCGTCCGCGGCTCCCCGGGCATCGATGTCCGGGTGGTCGCCGACGTATGCCACCTGCTCCGGCGGCAGCCCCAGTGCGTCGCACGCGGCGTGGAAGGCGGCGGCCCGGGGTTTGGCGACGCCCAGGTCCTCGGCGCAGACGACCGCCTCGAAGCGGTCGCGCACACCCAGCACGGTCAGCTTGCGGTGCTGGTTGCGGAGGGAGGAGTTCGACAGCACCGCGTGCCGGAAGCCGTCCGCCAGCCGGTCCAGCGCAGGCACGGCGTCGGGGAACAGCCGCCAGGCGGCCTCGTAGTGGGTGACGTAGCGGGCGAACCACTCGTCCGCACGGGCGTCGCCCATGGCCGGCATCCCGAGGAAGTCCCGGATCCGGTCGCGCCGCTGGGCCTCGAAGTCCACCCCGCCGGCCTCGAAGCGCAGCCAGTGGACTCGGGTGAGCTCCTTCCAGCGCACCAGGGCCTGGTCGACGGACGCGTAGGCGTCGGCCAGGCCTTCGTCCCTGAGGTGCCGTGCCATGCCCGCGCGGTCGGCTCCGGTGTAGTCGAAGATCGTGTCGTCGATGTCCCACAGGACTGCCCGGATTCGCATGCTCCGAGGCTACGCCGACGCAGAGGCTTCACGGCCGGGGAGGCTTCACGGCCGGGCGGGCTGCACCGGAGAGCAGGCGCAGAGCCCGGCGGGCGGGGCGCTTCCCACCGGGCATCGGCCCGCCGGCGCACGGCGGGGCTTCACGGCCGGGCGGGCTGCACCGGAGAGCAGGCGCAGAGCCCGGCGGGCGGAGCGGGGATCCGGTTCCCCGGCCGGAGGCACGCCCGCGTCGCCGTCGGGCGGGAGCGCGGCGGCAGGCCGGAGCCGGGGCGCCCGCTCCGGGCTGCCGCCGGGAGGGCGGCGGCGGGTGGCCGCGCCGGGTGACCGCCGCCGGGTATGCGCGGTGACGGGCTACGCCCCGAGCTTCTCCAGCGCCGCGTCGATCCGCGCCAGCGACTTCTCCCGGCCCAGGATCTGCAGCGACTCGAAGAGCGGCAGGCCCACGGTGCGGCCGGTGACCGCGACCCTTACGGGGGCCTGGGCCTTGCCGAGCTTGAGGCCGTGCTCCTCGCCCGCGGCCAGGACCGCCTCCTTCAGTGCCTCCGGGCTTGCCCAGTCGGCGGCCGCGAGCGTGCCGCGGGCCGTGCGCAGCAGGGCGCCGGACCCCTCCTTCATCGCCTTCTGCCAGGATGCCTCGTCCTCGGCAGGCTCCTTGCGGAAGAGGAAGTCGACGTTGGCGGTGATGTCGGAGAGGACCGTGAGCCGGGTCTGCGCGTAGGGGGCGACGGCCTCCCACGCCGACCGGTCGAAGTCCTCGGGCTCCCAGTTCGCGTGCGGGGCCCGCAGCCATGGCTCGCAGGCCTCGGCGAAGGCCTTCACGTCCAGCCGGCGGATGTGGTCGGCGTTGATGGCCTCGGCCTTTTTGAGGTCGAAGCGGGCCGGGTTGGCGTTGACGTCCGCGATGTCGAACCTCCCGACCATCTCGGCGACGGAGAACACGTCCTGGTCCGCGGAGAAGGACCAGCCGAGCAGGGAGAGGTAGTTGAGCAGGCCCTCCGGCAGGAAGCCGCGCTCCCGGTAGAGGTTGAGGGACGACTGCGGGTCGCGCTTGGAGAGCTTCTTGTTGCCCTCGCCCATGACGTACGGCAGGTGCCCGAAGGCGGGGATCCGGTGGGCGACGCCGAGTTCGATCAGCGCCCCGTAGAGCGCGATCTGGCGCGGGGTGGAGGAGAGCAGGTCCTCGCCGCGCAGTACGTGGGTGATGTCCATCAGCGCGTCGTCGACCGGGTTGACCAGGGTGTAGAGGGGCGCCCCGTTGGCCCGGACGATGCCGTAGTCCGGCACGTTGTCCGGGGTGAAGGTGAGTTCGCCGCGGACCAGGTCGGTGAAGGTGATCGGCTCGTCGGGCATCCGGAACCTGATGACCGGCTCCCGGCCCTCGCGCTCGTAGGCGGCCTTGCGCTCGCCGGGCAGGTCGCGGCAGTGGCCGTCGTAGCCGGAGGGCCGGCCGGCGGCGCGGGCGGCCTCGCGGCGCTCGTCGAGCTCGGTGACGGTGCAGTAGCAGGGGTAGGCGTAGCCGCCGGCCAGCAGCTTCCCCGCGATGTCCCGGTAGAGGTCCATGCGCTGCGACTGGCGGTAGGGCCCGTGCGGCCCGCCGACCCCGGGGCCCTCGTCCCAGTCGAGCCCCAGCCAGCGCAGTGAGTCGAGGAGCTGGTCGTACGACTCCTCGGAGTCGCGTGCCGCGTCCGTGTCCTCGATACGGAAGACCATGGTGCCCTGGTTGTGCCGGGCGAAGGCCCAGTTGAACAGGGCGGTGCGGACCAGACCCACATGGGGGTTGCCGGTCGGCGAGGGACAGAACCGTACGCGGGGGGGTGCCCCCTGCCCGAGCGGAGCCGAGAGCAGGGGGGAGGGTCCGTTAGCCACGCTTGATCACCTTGTTGGTGAGAGTGCCGATGCCTTCGATGGTGACGGCGACCTCGTCGCCGACGTTGAGGGGGCCGACCCCGGCCGGGGTACCGGTGAGGATGACGTCTCCGGGCAGCAGCGTCATGGCCTCGGTGATGTGGACGACCAGGTCCTCGACGGAGCGGACCATGTCGCTGGTGCGCCCCAGCTGGCGCTGCTCGCCGTTGACCGTGCACTGGATGGCGAGGTCGCCGGCGCGGGCCAGGTCGATGCCGGTCTCCACCCAGGGGCCGAGCGGGCAGGACGTGTCGAAGCCCTTGGCCCGGGCCCACTGCTGCTCGCGCCGCTGGGCGTCGCGGGCGGTGACGTCGTTGGCGCAGGTGTAACCGAGGACGACGTCCTTGACCCGGTCGCGGGGGACGTCGCGGCACAGCCGGCCGATCACGACGGCGAGTTCGGCCTCGTGGTGGACCTCGCCGGAGAACGACGGGTACTCGATCGCGTCACCGGTGCCGATCACCGAGGTGGTGGGCTTGAGGAAGGCGACCGGCACCTCGGGGACCTCGTTGCCGAGTTCCGCTGCGTGCTCCGCGTAGTTGCGGCCGATGGCCACCACCTTGTTCGGGAGGACGGGCGGCAGCAGCCTGACCTTGTCCAGCGGGATCTTCGTGCCCGAGAGCTCGAAGTCGCCGTAGGGGATGCCCTTGATGACGTCGAGGACGAGGCCGGCCGGATCGCCGGTCCCCTCGCCCTCGACCGCGCCGAAGGCGACATTGCCGTCGATGGAGAATCTGGCGATCCGCACGGGTGCCTCGCGCCCCTCTGTTTCTGCTGGCCGGAGTCTGACGCTCCAGGCTAACGCGCGGGAGGGGACCGTCCTGCCGGGTCAGAACGCCGCGGGGGCGTCCACCAGGGTGGTCCGGCGGGGGTTGGCCGTCCGGACGGGGAGGGCGGGGGACGGTTCCGGCCGTGCCTCGGGCTGCAGCTCTCCGGCGTCGTCGAGGTGCGCCAGGGTGGTGCGGCGGGGGTTGGCTATGTTGCGGATCGTCGTCTTCATCACTCGCCTAGTCGGTGTGCCGGTGCTTGTAAAGCGTCAGGCTAGGCAGCGATTTCCCTGCGAAAGCACGGAAGAGCCAATGATCTACGTGTGAGTTTGCTCACGACGTCGCGGGTAATTCCGTCATTCCGGGCAACCGAACGCTCATTCGGAAACGGACATCGCAGACTCGAATACGTCATTCCGCTCCCGATCATCGCGACTGGGACACCCCCCGCCCGTAAGTGACTCGTGAACAAACAACCGATTCCTCCGCGATCGATTTCCACGATTCGTGACATTGCGCTCACCGTCCGTCACCCGGGTCGCGGGCCGGTGCGCGGCCCTTGTTGGAGATCCGGCACTGTGCTGGAATTCCACGCACCGCCGCGGGTTACGACCGGCGCGCAGGGGGCGCAACGCAGCGCCGAGTGGCGGCGGAGAAGGGGGGGGGGAAGCGCCGGTCCACGACCACCTTGGGGGCGCCTCCACCGCCCCTATGACGCCGACACCGTCCTGCCGTACCGCGGGGGACGCCTGGTCCAGAGGTTGCGACGCTAGTGCAGGGACGTTTCAAGAGGGATGGCATGGGGCGTCCCCAGGCCCGCAAGGGCCAGGGGGAAGCTGCCACGGAGAAGGAGCCGCGCGGCGCGGGTGACCGCGGCCCCTCGCCCCAGCACACCCAGAGCCAGGGGTCGGCCGGCGACGGCGGCGACCGCGGGGGGCGCCACGGCGCGGCCCCGGCCACCGCGGAATCCGCGGACCGGCCCACGGCCAAGGGCGCGTCCGACACGGGCTCCCGGGTCGCCCTGCGCAACTGGCGCATCAGCACCCGGCTGGTCGCCCTGCTCGCGCTCCCCGTCGTCGCGGCGACCACCCTCGGCGGTCTGCGGATCAACGAGTCGATGAACGACATGGAGCAGCTGGACCACATGCAGCTGCTCACCAAGCTGACCAGGGAGGCGACGGCCCTCGCCGAGGCGCTCCAGGAGGAGCGCGACCACGCGGCCGGTCCGCTGGCGAACGACGGCAGCGCCGACGCCTTCGAAGTCTCCCAGCCCCGCCGGGAGACGGACCGCCGCAGGGAGACCTTCCTCGCCGCTGCCGTCTCCATCGGCGACACCTCGGGCGACGACACGCTGGAGAGCATCCAGGCCAACGTCGGCCAGATCGCCCAGCAGGTGACGACGATCGTCAAGATCCGCAGCACCGCCTACGACGGCGAGGATTCGACCACGCAGACGGTCAACCGGTACAACCGGCTGATCACCTCGCTGCTCACGCTGTCCCAGGACATGGCCCAGGCCACCAACAACCCTGAGATGATCAAGCGCACCCGTGCCCTGGCGGCCTTCTCCGCCGCCAAGGAGTACGCGTCGATCCAGCGCGCGATCATCGCGGCCGCGCTCCCGGCCAACGCCAAGACCGCCGGCGAGATGAGCGAGAACGACCGCCTCACCGGCGACGACGCCGCCGAGAACGAGAAGCAGGCCCTCGCCGCGTTCAAGCGCATCTACGCCTCCCTCGGCGGCGACGCCGAGGAGCTGACCGCCCCTCTGGTGGAGGGCAACTCCGAGATCGAGGAGGCGAACGCGTACGCCGACCGCGTCCTCAGCCGCCCCAGCGGTCTCGCCGGCGCCGAGCGCCGCGGCTACAAGGACTGGACGGACCAGGCCGACACCAAGATCGACGCGATGAACACCATCGAGAAGACGCTTCTCGGTGAGATGGAGAGCAAGGCCCGCGAGCTCAAGCAGGAGTCGCAGCAGGACGCCATCATCAACGGCGCGCTCATCCTGCTGGTGCTCGGGGTGTCGCTGGTCGGCGCGTTCGTCGTCGCCCGGTCCATGATCCGCTCGCTGCGGCGGCTGCAGGACACCGCCACCAGAGTCGCCCAGGAGCGCCTGCCCGAACTGGTCAAGCAGCTCTCCGAGGCCGACCCGCAGGACGTGGACACCACGGTCGAGTCCGTGGGCGTGCACTCCCGGGACGAGATCGGAAAGGTGGCCGCGGCCTTCGACGACGTGCACCGCGAGGCGGTGCGCCTCGCCGCCGAGCAGGCCCTCCTGCGCGGCAACGTCAACGCGATGTTCACCAACCTGTCGCGCCGTTCGCAGGGTCTCATCCAGCGTCAGCTGTCGCTGATCTCCGAGCTGGAGTCCCGCGAGGCCGACCCGGACCAGCTCTCCTCCCTCTTCAAGCTGGACCACCTGGCGACCCGTATGCGCCGCAACGGCGAGAACCTCCTCGTCCTCGCGGGCGAGGAGCCGGGCCGCCGCTGGACCAGACCCGTCCCCCTGGTCGACGTGCTCCGGGCCGCCGCCTCCGAGGTGGAGCAGTACGAGCGCATCGAGCTGGCCAACGTACCTGCGACCGACGTCGCGGGCCGTGTCGTCAACGACCTCGTGCACCTCCTCGCCGAACTGCTGGAGAACGCGACGTCGTTCTCCTCGCCGCAGACCAAGGTGCGCGTGACCGGTCACGCGCTGCCCGACGGCCGGGTGCTGGTCGAGATCCACGACACCGGTATCGGCCTCTCCCCGGAGGACCTCGCCGCGATCAACGAGCGGCTGGCTTCGCCGCCGACCGTGGACGTCTCGGTCTCCCGCCGCATGGGTCTGTTCGTGGTCGGCCGTCTGTCCCTGCGGCACGGCATCCGCATCCAGCTCCGTCCCTCCGACTCCGGAGGCACGACCGCGCTGGTCATGCTCCCCGTCGATGTCGCCCACGGCGGCAAGAGGCCGCCGGGCACGCCCGGTGCGGGCGGGCCGAACGGCATGTCGCAGGCCCTCGACGACGGTGGGCGCCCCGGCCTCGGCAGCGGTTCCCAGGCCGGCCAGACCAACCAGGGGGGCCCGCCCGCCCCGGGCGGAGAGCGCGGACAGGTCGGCGCCGGGTCGGGTCCCCGTGCGGCGCTTCCCGGTCGGGACGGCGGCCCGCAGCAGGGCGGTCCCGCCCAGGGCCGCGCGCCGCAGGACTTCGCCGGACAGGACTTCGCACGGCAGGGCGGCTCTTCCTCGAACGCCTCCACGGGCGCGTTCTCGGCGTTCGGCTCGGACTCCGGCCGCGGCCGGACGGCCGGACCGGGCCCGCGGGACCCGGGCCCGGGCGATCGGGGCCGCGACTCTCGCCCGGCGCCCGGCGGCGTTCCGGTGGCCGAACTGCCCGGAAGCGACAGCCGGCAGCAGCGCCCGCAGTCCGCCGGATGGGGCGGGGAGCAGTCGCGTTCCGCCCAGGACGCGCCGCGGGGCCACGACGACCCCGAGTCCACCGGCCGGTTCCCCGCGCTCGGTGCCACCGGCGGCGACGGTCACCAGGGCCGCTCCCCTGCCCAGGACCCGGCGGCCACCGAGCAGTTCGCCCGTCCCGACTTCAGCGCCCCGCGTCCGCCCGCGGCGGGCGGGAGCCGGCCCGAAGACCCGCGTCCACGCCGGGGCGGTGCGGATTTCGGCGCACCGCGTCCGACCGTGGGAAGCCTGCCCGCACAGCCGCAACCGGAGGCGCTGCCGCCCGCGTCCGGCCCCGGCGACGGCCGTACGCCGCTGTACGACACGCTGGAGACGAACTGGTTCCACCAGAACCAGGGCGGCGGGGCGAACGGGACCGCCGGGACCCCGGCCGCGCCCGAGCAGTCACCGCCGGCCGGGCTCCCGGACCCGCTGGGCCCGCCGGCCGACCGGGGCCCGTCGGGCCAGGACGACCGGACCGACGCGGGCGCCGCCTCCTGGCGGACCTCGTCCAACGACGAGCTGGTGCGCCAGGCCGAACGGGTCCGCAAGCCCGCGGCCGGCGGAGTCACCACCTCGGGTCTGCCCCGGCGGGTACCGCGCGCCAACCTCGTGCCGGGAACCGCGCAGGAGCAGCCCCGCCAGAGCGGACCGCAGGTGTCCCGCGCGCCGGACGACGTGCGGGGCCGCCTGACCAATCTCCGTCGGGGCATCCAGCAGGGCCGTCAGGCGGGCGGTTCCGGAAACACCGGCAGCTTCAACGTCGGCCCCACTCACCAGCAGGAGCGTTAGTTGAGCCCGATGAGCCAGGCGGCGCAGAATCTGAACTGGTTGATCACCAATTTCGTGGACCACACCCCCGGGGTGTCCCACACCGTGGTGGTCTCCGCCGACGGACTCCTGCTGGCGATGTCCGAGGGGTTTCCGCGCGACCGCGCCGACCAGCTGGCGGCGGTGGCGTCCGGACTGACCTCGCTGACCGCGGGAGCGTCCCGGATCTTCGAAGGCGGCGCGGTCAACCAGACCGTCGTGGAGATGGAGCGCGGCTTCCTCTTCATCATGTCCATCTCCGACGGCTCCTCACTGGCCGTACTCGCCCACCCGGACGCGGACATCGGCCTCGTGGGCTACGAGATGGCCCTCCTGGTCGACCGCGCCGGCACCGTCCTCACCCCGGACCTGCGCGCCGAACTCCAGGGGAGCCTTCTCCACTAGGAACCACGGCGAGCCCGCCGTCCGCGGGGGACAGCCCAGGCACCCCCTCATCCGACCACTCACCGTCCGGCCGCCCCGCCCTGCCCCCCACCGGCCCAGTCAGACGGCAGCCGACCACTTGCTGTCACGCCCGGAGGACTCATGACCCCGCCCCCCGCCTCTCACGATCCGTACGGTGTCCCCATGGACACCGACTACGGCCATGAAGGCGACCAGCCGCTGGTGCGCCCGTACGCGATGACCGGCGGCCGGACCCGGCCGCGCTACCAGCTCGCCATCGAGGCACTGGTCAGCACCACGGCCGACCCGGCGCACCTGTCGACGCTGCTGCCCGAGCATCAGCGGATCTGCCATCTCTGCCGGGAGGTCAAGTCCGTGGCCGAGGTGTCGGCGCTGCTGTCGATGCCTCTGGGTGTGGCGCGGATCCTGGTGGCGGACCTGGCGGAGGCCGGCATGGTGGCGATCCACCAGCCGGGTAACGGAGAGGCCGGCGGCACGCCGGACGTGACACTGCTCGAAAGGGTGCTCAGTGGACTTCGCAAGCTCTAGCGGCGGTGCTGCCCGCTCAACCACCAGTGCGAAGATCGTGGTGGCGGGTGGCTTCGGCGTGGGCAAGACCACGTTCGTCGGCGCCGTCTCGGAGATCAACCCGCTGCGCACCGAGGCCGTCATGACATCCGCATCGGCCGGCATCGACGACCTCACCCACACCGGCGACAAGACCACCACCACCGTGGCCATGGACTTCGGCCGCATCACACTCGACCAGGACCTCATCCTCTACCTGTTCGGCACCCCCGGACAGGACCGCTTCTGGTTCATGTGGGACGACCTCGTCCGCGGCGCCATCGGCGCCGTCGTCCTCGTCGACACCCGCAGACTCGCCGACTGCTTCCCCGCCGTCGACTACTTCGAGAACAGCGGCCTCCCCTTCGTCATCGCCCTCAACGGCTTCGACGGACACCAGCCCTACACCCCCGACGAAGTCCGCGAAGCCCTCCAGATCGGACCCGACGCACCCATCATCACCACCGACGCCCGCCACCGCGCCGACGCCAAAAGCGCCCTCATCACCCTCGTCGAACACGCACTCATGGCCCGCCTCAAGTAGAGGCGTCCGCAAGGCAGTTGCCGGGGACCTTGCGGGGCGGGCCGTGTCTTTCGACACGGCCCGCCTCCATGTTCATAACGTTTCGACAGAGAATTCGGAGGACTTGGACACCCGACGCATCCGGCTGGTACCGCTGTGCTCATACAAGCCCCGATTTTTGCCGGGGCTCGCTGTTTATGCCCCTTTTATCTCCGGTCCCACGAACTCGGTCCGGCCGGCTCCCGCTGTTTGGAGCCGACCCCCCGGGCGTGCTGAAATCAACGAACTCATGAGTAGTACGGCCCTGAACAATAATCGGCACAACGTAGGTGCCGACGCCGAGAGGTTGTTGGTCGAGTGAGGCGAAGCAAGACGAGCTCCGCGGAGCAGCAGTCGCGGGGCAACTTCACCCCGCCCCTGCGCGCAGCGGCGCCGCCCGCGGATGCCCGGCCCGCGGAGCCCACCGCCACCGGCGGCAGCTCCAGCAGGCTGTCGCCGCGCAACTGGCGTGTGCCGACCCGGCTGAACGCGATCCTCCTCATACCCGTACTCGTCGGCCTCGTCATGGGCGGCTTCCAGGTGAAGGGGTCGATCGACACCTGGACCGAGGCCCAGGACGCCGAGCGAACGGCGCTCATCGTCCGCGCCGCGTCGGAGTACGGCCAGGCCCTCCTCAACGAGCGCGACCTCACCGCGGAGCCCCTGCTGAAGGGGGACAGGGACAGCAGGGTCGTCAGTGAGGCGCGAGCCGCCACGGACGCCGCCAAGCGGAAGTTCGACGAGGCCGTCCAGGACATGCCGCAGAAGGAGGGCCTCCAGCGGCGCCTGAACCTCTTCCGTGCCGCGGAACCCGGCCTCCAGGAGCTGCGCGAGGTCGCCTACACGTCCCAGTTCGAGACGGCGTCTAAGTCCGAGGGCGACGACCCCGACGACCCGTCGGACGATCTGCGGGGCCCGGTCGCCACCCAGGAGAGCTACGTCGGCGTCCAGCACTACCTGATGGAGTTCGCCAACGAACTCGGCCTCGGCACCGGCAACGTCACCAGCTACGGCCGGATGGTGTACGCGATCCAGCTGGCCAAGGCCGCCGAGTCGCTCCAGCGCTCCATCGGCATGGAGCTGCTCGTCCGCCCGAGCGAGAAGCAGGACATCAGGGCCGGTCAGACCATCGCCTTCAGCTCCTATGCCTACCTCGAGGCCATCGCTCTCGGCGAGTACCAGTCCGCGGGAACCCAGGCCGACGTGGACAGGCTGCAGGAGGTCCTGGCCGAGAAGGCGGAGGAGGGCCGGAAGGCGCTCGCGGCCGCGGCCACCGCCGCGGCCGCCTCGGGACGGGACATCCCGTCCCCGCCCAAGGACGAGGACGGTTCCGTCCTCGGCGGCATGGTCGGTGCGATCAGCACCGGCGCCGGCCCGGACGAGCTCGCGGAGATCGGCGTCACCACGGATGTCTGGATGCCCGCCGCCACGGCCAAGTTCGAGGGCTACAGCGAGGTCGAGAAGGAACTCGTCGACAGGGCCGTGGCCGAGGCCGCACGGATCTCCGGCGAGGCCAGGACCGACGCCTTTGTCAACGGTCTGATCGTCGTCATCGCGCTGCTCACCGCGTTCGTCCTGGCCGGCATGGTGGCCCGTCAGATGAGCCGCTCGATGCACCGGTTGCGCACGGCGGCCTTCGGCATCGCCGAGCAGCGCCTGCCGATGCTCGTCGACCAGCTCTCGCGCAACGAGCCGGGCCGGGTGGACACCCGTGTGCAGCCGATCCCGATCGACAGCCAGGACGAGATCGGCGAGGTCGCCCGCGCCTTCGACCAGGTCCACCGGGAGGCCGTGCGGCTCGCCGCCGAGCAGGCCATGCTCCGCGGGAACGTCAACGCCATCTTCACCAACCTGTCGCGCCGCAACCAGTCCCTGATCGAGGGGCAGCTGGCCCTGATCACCGATCTGGAGAACAACGAGGCCGACCCGGACCAGCTGGAGAACCTCTTCAAACTGGACCATCTGGCGACCCGGATGCGCCGCAACGGCGAGAACCTCCTGGTCCTCGCCGGCGAGGAGCCCGGCCGCCGCTGGAACCAGCCGGTGCCGCTGGTGGACGTGCTCCGGGCCGCCTCCTCCGAGGTGGAGTCCTATGAGCGCATCGAACTCGCCGGCGTCCCGGAGACCGAGATCCACGGCCGGGCCGTGAGCGACCTCGTGCACCTCCTCGCCGAGCTGCTGGAGAACGCCACGACGTTCTCCTCCCCGCAGACGAAGGTCCGCGTCACCGCGACCCGGCTGCCCGACGGCCGGGTCATGGTCGAGATCCATGACAAGGGCATCGGCCTGACCGCCGAGGACTTCGCCGACATCAACCACCGGCTGGCCAACCCGCCGACGGTGGACGCCGCCGTCTCGCAGCGCATGGGCCTCTTCGTGGTGGGCCGGCTGTCCGACCGCCACGGCATCCGCGTACAGCTGCGCCCCTCGGGCGAGCAGGCCGGTACGACGTCGCTGGTGATGCTCCCGGAGGCGATCACCCGCGGTGGCGGCGACGGCGACGAGGAGGTCCCGGGGGACGACTTCACGGTCTCCCAGATGATCCCGGCGCAGGCGTCCTTCGACGCCGCTCCGGTGCTCACCGCCGCCGAGCTCGGATTCGACGACTCCCGCTACGAGGAGCAGCCGGCCGGCCCCCGTCCGCTGGACCCGGGCAACCGCTCGCTGACGCGCGGGGAACGGCGTGCGGCACTGGCGGGGGAGGCAGAGGGCGACCACCCGCCGTTCCACGGCGAGCACGAGCACGAGCAGGGCTACGCCGATCAGCCGAGCCGCACCGAGGAGCGGTACGAGCAGGGCTACGCACCGGAGCAGCAGCCCGCGTACGACCAGAACGGGTACGACAGGGACGGGTACGACCGGGACGGGTACGGCTCCGTCGGCTACGAGCCCGGCGGCTACGACCGGAACGGCCACGGCAGCGACGCCCAGGACGCCAACGGCTACCAGAGCACCGGCGAGTTCCAGGTTTCCGGCGGCTACCCGGAGCACCGGGAGCAGACCTACCCGGAAGCCTCCCACGATGGCCCGCAGGGCTCCGCACCGGGCTACGGCGACGGCTACGCCTCCCGGTCCGGCCAGGAGGAGTGGGCGGCCCGGAACACGTACCAGGGTGCGTACGACCCGGAGTACCGGGCGGATGCGGAATCTGCTCCCCCCGCTCCCGTGAACGGCGCGGAGCGCGTAGGCTTCGAACGTCCGGGTCCTGCCAGCGGTTCCGGCCACCAGCTGACCGACGCCGGTCTGCCGCGCCGCGGCAGCGGCCGGCCAGGCCAGTCGGCGCAGCACGAGGCGCAGCAGGAAGCGCAGTGGCAGTCCGCCCCCGCCGGCGGGGGCGGGACGGGGGGACAGGCGGGGCAGACGCCCCAGCCGACCCGGGCCGGAGGCACGGCGGCCGACGGCTCCGACGACGAGGGGCGGGCGAAGAACGACGAGCGCTGGCAGCGGGCCGAGAAGCTCCGCAGGCCGGCGGCCGGCGGAGTCACCTCGTCAGGGCTTCCCCGCCGGGTTCCCCAGGCCAATCTGATCGAGGGCACGGCGGAGCAGACGCCGCAGAGCGGCCCTCAGGTGTCCCGCGCCCCTGAGGACGTACGCGGCAGGTTGAGCAACCTGCGGCGCGGTGTCCAGCAGGGACGCAGCGCGGGAACGGACACGAACGGATCGGGCTTCGGCCCGGGCAGTACCTACCACCAGGAGCGTTAGTGTGAGCCCGATGAGCCAGGCGGCGCAGAATCTGAACTGGTTGATCACCAATTTCGTGGACCACACCCCCGGGGTGTCCCACACCGTGGTGGTCTCCGCCGACGGACTCCTGCTGGCGATGTCCGAGGGGTTTCCGCGCGACCGCGCCGACCAGCTGGCGGCGGTGGCGTCCGGACTGACCTCGCTGACCGCGGGAGCGTCCCGGATCTTCGAAGGCGGCGCGGTCAACCAGACCGTCGTGGAGATGGAGCGCGGCTTCCTCTTCATCATGTCCATCTCCGACGGCTCCTCACTGGCCGTACTCGCCCACCCGGACGCGGACATCGGCCTCGTGGGCTACGAGATGGCCCTCCTGGTCGACCGCGCCGGCACCGTCCTCACCCCGGACCTGCGCGCCGAACTCCAGGGAAGTCTTCTCAACTAGCCGAAGGGCGGTGCGTACGCCGCCACCGCGCCATAGGGTGCGGTGGCGCGGCTCCACAGGGACATGGACCGGCTCACGGCACTCGGAGGAGGAATCGTGGCAACACCCCCAGGCGGACACTCATACGACGGGGCCCGGCAGTCTCCGGGTGAGCACGCTCAGAACCGCTTCAACTTCCCCTCTTCGCCGAGCAGGGGCGGTGGTCCCCAGCCCTACCGGCGGCCGCAGCAGCCGTACGACCCGTCCTACCACCAGCCGAAGGAGCCCCGGAGCCGTCCGGCGGCCCCCCACCGGGCGCCGGAGCCCGCCGCCGCATCAGGCGGCAGCAACCCGCTGGTGCGCCCGTACGCGATGACCGGCGGCCGGACCCGGCCGCGCTACCAGCTCGCCCTCGAGGCACTGGTCAGCACCACGGCCGATCCCGCCCGGCTGCACGGGCAGTTGCCCGAGCACCAGCGGATCTGCCGACTGTGTTTCGAGATCAAGTCCGTGGCCGAGATCTCGGCACTGCTTTCCCTCCCCCTCGGCGTCGCCCGGATCCTCGTAGCCGACCTGGCCGAGGCCGGACTCGTCGCCATCCACCAGCCCGGCGGCGACGAGACCGCCGGCGGCCAGCCAGACGTGACACTGCTCGAAAGGGTGCTCAGTGGACTTCGCAAGCTCTAGCGGCGGTGCTGCCCGCTCAACCACCAGTGCGAAGATCGTGGTGGCGGGTGGCTTCGGCGTGGGCAAGACCACGTTCGTCGGCGCCGTCTCGGAGATCAACCCGCTGCGCACCGAGGCCGTCATGACATCCGCATCGGCCGGCATCGACGACCTCACCCACACCGGCGACAAGACCACCACCACCGTGGCCATGGACTTCGGCCGCATCACACTCGACCAGGACCTCATCCTCTACCTGTTCGGCACCCCCGGACAGGACCGCTTCTGGTTCATGTGGGACGACCTCGTCCGCGGCGCCATCGGCGCCGTCGTCCTCGTCGACACCCGCAGACTCGCCGACTGCTTCCCCGCCGTCGACTACTTCGAGAACAGCGGCCTCCCCTTCGTCATCGCCCTCAACGGCTTCGACGGACACCAGCCCTACACCCCCGACGAAGTCCGCGAAGCCCTCCAGATCGGACCCGACGCACCCATCATCACCACCGACGCCCGCCACCGCGCCGACGCCAAAAGCGCCCTCATCACCCTCGTCGAACACGCACTCATGGCCCGCCTTCGGTAGGCCGTCGCGCGGTCCGCCACGGGCGCGCAGGGCGCGGACGGAGCAAGGCCCAGCGGGGCGGGGGCCCTGTCGGTCCCTCCCGATGCCGTCGGTCGATCCGCTCCGCTGGGCCCCCGTCCGGCGGGGTGGACTGCTGTGAGCGGCCGGACGCCGGGCGCACACGAGCAGTGCGCCCGTGCGCACGGCTGGCGGGCGGGCCGATGGCGGCAGGCACCGAACACGGCGACGGCCTGCGCGACCCCGAACGGGTCGTGCAGGCCGTCGTCGCAGGGGCCGTCGTCGCGAGGGCATCACCGCAGGGGCCGTCGCCGCATGCCGTCCGCTTCTTCCGGCGCGCCGGGCGGCGCCCGGAAGAAGCGGGCGTCAGCCCTGCCAGGAGTGCGGCGCGCGGAAGCCGGACTGGCGCTCCAGGCGGCGCCATCCCGCAGTGCTGCGGCCTCGGGTGGCCGGCGCGGTCTGCGACCGGGACGCGGCGCGGGCGAGGAGAACGGCCGTGAGGGCGGCGAGTTCCTCGGGGCCGGCGTGTCCCCTCTCGACGCGGAGCAGGGATTCGGCAGGAGTGGTCATCTGCAGCACTCTCCTCGTGGGTTACTGCGGGGGATTGCCGTGCTTGCGGGACGGCAGGTCGGCGTGCTTCGTGCGGAGCATCGCGAGGGAGCGGATCAGCACCTCGCGGGTCTCGGCCGGGTCGATGACGTCGTCGACCAGTCCGCGCTCCGCCGCGTAGTAGGGATGCATCAGCTCGGCCTTGTACTCCTTGACCATGCGGGCGCGCATCGCGTCGGGGTCCTCGGCGCCGGCGATCTGGCGCCGGAAGATCACGTTGGCCGCGCCCTCCGCGCCCATCACGGCGATCTCGTTGGTGGGCCATGCGTAGGTGAGGTCGGCGCCGATGGACTGGGAGTCCATGACGATGTACGCGCCGCCGTAGGCCTTGCGCAGGATCAGCGAGATCCGGGGCACGGTCGCGTTGCAGTAGGCGTAGAGGAGCTTCGCACCGTGGCGGATGATGCCGCCGTGCTCCTGGTCGACTCCGGGCAGGAAGCCCGGAACATCCAGCAGTGTGACGATCGGGATGTTGAAGGCGTCGCACATCTGGACGAAGCGCGCGGCCTTCTCGCTCGCCTCGATGTCGAGCACACCGGCCAGCGACTGCGGCTGGTTGGCGACGATCCCGACGACCTGGCCGTCCAGTCGGCCGAGGGCGCAGATGATGTTGCGCGCCCAGCGCTCGTGGATCTCCAGGTAGTCGCCGTCGTCGACGACCTCCTCGATGACCTTGTGCATGTCGTAGGGGCGGTTGCCGTCGGCCGGCACCAGGTCCAGCAGGACGTCGGAGCGGCGGTCCGCCGGGTCCTCGCTCGGCACCTGCGGCGGGTTCTCCCGGTTGTTCTGCGGGAGCATCGACAGCAGGTAGCGCACCTCCGCGATGCAGGTCTCCTCGTCGTCGTACGCGAAGTGCGCCACGCCGCTGGTCTCGGCATGCACATCGGCACCGCCGAGGCCGTTCTGGGTGATGTCCTCGCCGGTGACCGCCTTGACCACGTCCGGGCCGGTGATGAACATCTGCGAGGTCTCACGGACCATGAACACGAAGTCGGTCAGCGCGGGCGAATAGGCCGCGCCGCCCGCGCACGGGCCGAGCATGACGCTGATCTGCGGGATGACGCCCGAGGCCCTGGTGTTGCGCTGGAAGATGCCGCCGTAGCCGGCGAGGGCGGAGACGCCCTCCTGGATACGGGCGCCTGCGCCGTCGTTCAGCGAGACCAGTGGCGCACCGGCCGCGATCGCCATGTCCATGATCTTGTGGATCTTCGTGGCGTGCGCCTCGCCCAGCGCACCGCCGAAGATCCGGAAGTCGTGCGCGTAGACGAAGACCGTGCGGCCCTCGACGGTGCCCCAGCCGGTGATCACACCGTCGGTGTAGGGCTTCTTCGACTCCAGCCCGAAGCCCGAGGCACGGTGCCGCCGGAGCTGCTCGACCTCTCGGAACGATCCCGCGTCCAGCAGCAGCTCGATGCGCTCCCTCGCGGTCAGCTTGCCCTTGGCGTGCTGCGCCTCGGTGGCCCGGTCGCTGGGGCCGCGCCGCGCCTGCTCACGAAGGTCGTGCAGCTCGGCCACACGCCCCCGCGCGTCGGTCGGCTCTCCCGCGGTCTCGTCCAAAACGGTCATGTACGAACCCTACGGAGCCGACCGGGAAAATCACGCCGTTGACTCCGTACAGTCTCACGCCCGTTCTGCTGTCAGCCCCACACAGAACCATTTCGCACCACAGGTGAACTACTAGTTGAACGCTCCGGGGATTTGTGGCAGTCCCACAATGACGTCCTTCGATGGCGACCCCAGGGCCATGCACGGCAGCCGATGCCCCCTGAGCCGCGTGCGGCCCGGAGCGGGGAGGGGCCCACGCCTCCCCGGGCCGCGGCGCCGGGGGCCGGGGGCCGGTACGCCGGACAAGCGGCCGGACGGTCGCTCAGGCGCGCCAACGGGGCCACGAGCCAACAGGTTTCGCCGCCGCGAAGCCCGGGGGCCCTGGTCAGGGCCCCCGGCGGCACGGGCGCGGCGGACATGACGGCCAGTACACCGGCCGTGGCGCACCGCCGGAGGTTCGCCGCGGCCGGTTCGGGCGGCTGGGGCGCGGACGGCCGGAGGGCCTCCGCGTTGTCGGGGATCTCCAGCCGGGCCCGGCCGCGTGCGTGAGCGGCTGCCGCCGGCCGGGAAGCCCGGGAGCCCGGGAAGCATCCGTACGACGAGTTCACCGGATCGGTCCCCTGGGCGGGCCACCGGGTCAGGGAGGGGGCGGGTTCGGGTGCGCGGACCCGGAGGCCCGGGGCCTGGGGGCGCGGGGTGCGTGGCGGGGTGCGTGTCGGGGTGCGTGTCGGGGTGCGTGTCGGGGGCGGCAGCAGTGGGGCGCCTGCGGTGCGGAAGGCCCCGGCCCCGGCCGCAGCGGTCCGTCGCCCGCGGGGGCGCGGACGGCGGACCCGGATCCCGCCCCGGCCGGCACCTCGCGAGGGGATACCTGCGGCGGGGCGGCGGCGGTCCCGACCGGACATACGGCAACGAGCGCGTCGGCTTCGAGGGCAGCGCCGAGGATCCTGCGCTCCGACTGGGGACTGACCTGGAACGCGGCTCTGGAGACCGGTGGTGTCATGGTCGGCGACAAGGTGAAGCTCAGCTTCGACATCTCCGCGATCAAGCAAGCCGCCTGACCCTCTGCGGCGGGAGCCTCCCCCGATGCTGCTGCCCCGCAGCCGCGCCTCGGCCCGGGTGGTGCGGCTGCTCTCGGTGATGACGCTCTCGACGTTCCGCTTCCCGGTGCGCTTCAGAAACCGCCGCCCGCGTCGAAGCCGCCGCCGGAGCCCCAGTCGCCGAAGTCGCCGCCGAAGTCGGAGGAGCTGAAGTCGGCTCCGGAGAAGTCGCCGCCGGAGAAGTCGCCGCCACCGTACTCGGCGCCGTACGCAGGGGTGGACAGGGCACTGCCCAGCAGCGTGCCGGCGAGCAGTCCGGGCAGCAGCGCGCCGCCGAAGTAGCCGCCCGCCCAGGGGCCGTAGGCGGGTCCGGCCTCCCAGTAGGGGCGGCGGCCGGACTCGGTCTCCACGGTCCTGGTCATGGGGTCCCGGCCGTCCTGGAGACGGGCCGCGTCGGCGGCGCACACGGGCACCTCGCGGGGGGCGCCGGCCGCCGGGGTCCAGTTCATATCGGTCGTGGACGGGCCGTGGCGCGGGTCGAAGAAGCACGGAGCGCGGCGCTCCGGCAGCGGGGCGCCCGCCCTGCGCGCTGCCAGCACCGCCAGCGCGAAGCGGCCCTCCTCCAGCGCTCCGGTGACGGCGCGCACGTCATGGGGGTGCTCCGCGGCGGCCATCGCGGACTTGGCCTCCTCGTAGGAGTCCAGGGCGCGTTCGTAGTCGGTGCGCATCGCGTCGTCGGCGCCCGGCTCGGACGGGTGGAAGTCCAGCCTGTCCAGTTCCTCGCCGTAGGCGGTGATGTCCTCGTCGACGACGACCCTCAGCTTCTCCAGCGCGGCCCGCTCCTCCTCGGCCCTGCGGCGGCGGTTGCGGCGGACCACGGCGTAGGCGCCCGCCCCACCCGCGACGAGCACGGTGCCGACGGCGATCAGCGAAGCCGTGCCGGCGCCCGTGGGGCCGGCCCCTTCGCTCCAGGACGCCGGTGCGCTGCCGCGGACGGTCGGAAGTGCCTGGTCGACGAAGTTGCCGAGCTGTGTGGCGGCGTCCCCGCCCGGGGTGTTCACCCCGGAGACGATGGTGCGCACCGCGTCCCGGGGCATCACGGTGCCGTCGGCGCCCGCGTCGAACCGGTCGCCGAGGCGGATGGCGTACAGCCCCGTGATTCCGGTGGCGGTACGGAGATCGCGCAGCACACTGTCCGCGGGGAACTGCGCACTCTCGGGCAGGACGGCGACGAACACGGGCTTGTCCGCGCTCACGATCCGCTCCTCGAGGGCCTCCTCGTCGGCCTGGGACAGCTGGGCACGGGCCGCGGGGTCCACATAGACCGGGCCCTGCTTCAGTGCGGCGGCCGCGTCGGAGACGCCCGTGTCCCGGGCGCTCGCGCCCGGCGCGAGCGCGAGCAGCAGAAGCACCAACCCGGCAAGGGCGGAAAGCAGGGCAAACGGCCTGGTCCTCATACCATCGAACCTACCCGAACACTGCTGAAGAGGACACAGCCCCCGGTGGTACCAACCGGGCCGGCACCGCACCGGGAGCCTCCCCGCGGGCCGGGCCACCGGGTCACTCGGCGGGCTCGACGCCCGCGCGCAGCAGCCCGTAGGTGTACGCGTCCTCCAGGGCCTGCCAGGAGGCGGCGATGATGTTGTCGCCGACTCCGACCGTGGACCACTCGCCGGTCCCGTCGCCGGTGGTGGTCAGCACCCGGGTGGTCGAGCCCGTGCCGTGCCGGCCCTCGAGGATGCGGACGCGGTAGTCGATCAGCTCCAACTTGGCGAGTTGGGGGTAGATCCGCTCCAGCCCCACCCGCATCGCCCGGTCCAGCGCGTTGACGGGACCGTTGCCCTCGGCGGTCGCGACGATGCGCTCGCCCTTGGCCCACAGCTTCACCGTCGCCTCGTTGGCATGGCTGCCGTCCGGGCGGTCCTCGACGATGACCCGCCAGGACTCGGTGCGGAAGTAGCCGAGCGCACGCCCTTCCGCCTCCGCACGCAGCAGCAGTTCGAAGGAGGCGTCGGCCGCCTCGTACGTGTAGCCGCGCAGCTCCCGCTCCTTGACCCGCTCGACGACCCGGCCGACGAGTTCCCGGTCGCCGCCGAGGTCGACACCGAGCTCCCTGCCCTTGAGCTCGACGGAGGCGCGGCCCGCCATGTCGGAGACCAGCATCCGCATGGTGTTTCCGACCTGCTCGGGGTCGATGTGCTGGTACAGGTCGGGATCGACCTTGATCGCGGAGGCGTGCAGTCCGGCCTTGTGGGCGAAGGCGGAGAGACCCACGTAGGGCTGATGCGTGGACGGTGTGAGGTTGACGACCTCGGCGACGGCGTGCGAGATCCGGGTCATCTCCCGCAGCGCACCCGCGGGCAGCACCTGCTTGCCGTACTTCAGCTCCAGTGCCGCCACCACCGGGAAGAGGTTGGCGTTGCCGACGCGCTCCCCGTAGCCGTTGGCGGTGCACTGGACGTGCGTCGCGCCCGCGTCGACGGCGGCGAGCGTGTTCGCCACGGCGCAGCCGGTGTCGTCCTGGGCGTGGATGCCGAGGCGCGCGCCGGTGTCGGCGAGGACGGTGGCGACGACCGCCTGGACCTGGGCGGGCAGCATGCCGCCGTTGGTGTCGCAGAGGATGACCACGTCGGCGCCCGCCTCGTGGGCGGTGCGGACGACCGCCTTCGCATAGGCGGGGTCGGCCCGGTAGCCGTCGAAGAAGTGCTCGCAGTCCACGAACACCCGCCGACCGTGCGAGCGCAGATGGGAGACGGTGTCGCGGACCATCGCCAGGTTCTCGTCGAGGGTCGTGCGCAGCGCCAGCTCTACATGGCGGTCGTGGGACTTGGCCACCAGCGTCACCACCGGTGCCCCGGACTCCAGCAGCGCCTTGACCTGCGGGTCCTCGGCGGCGACGGCGTTCGGGCGGCGGGTGGCGCCGAAGGCGACGAGCCGGGCGTGCCGGAAGTCGATCTCCTGGCGGGCCCGGGCGAAGAACTCCGTGTCCCGGGGGTTGGCGCCCGGCCAGCCGCCCTCGATGAAGCCCACGCCGAACTCGTCGAGGTGCCGGGCGATGGCCAGCTTGTCCGCGACGGTGAGGTTGATGCCCTCGCGCTGCGCTCCGTCACGCAGCGTGGTGTCGAAGACATGGAAGCCGTCGTCGAGGACCGTGTACCTATCGTTGTCGTCGGGGGCCGCTGTGGTCATGGCTCTGGTGACTCCTGTCGGATGAGTGGCTCCGGAAGCTCTGGCTCCACTTGCCCCCATCTTCGCGCGCCTCGGTCTCCGGCCGGGGGTGGGGCCGCACAACGAAAAAACCCCTCGCGGGTGCGAGAGGTCTGCGCGCGGGTCTGGGGCACGGTGCCGCCGCCGCGGGGGGTTGCCGTCCACGGTCAGCGGTCACTGCGGACCGGCGCGCTGCTGCCGATAATCATGGCGAATGCGAGCACGGCGGCAGTGTGCCATATCGGCGCACCGGCATGGACAGCGGTCTCAGTATGCGGGCAGCGGGGCCGGGCCCGGTCCGCCGCCGCACCGCGCCGGGTGGGGCGGCGGACCGGGCCCGGCGGCGGTCAGCCCAGTTCGCGCATCCAGCCGTGCCGGTCCTCGGCCGTACCGGTCTGGATGGCCAGGAGGGCCCTGCGCAGCTCCATCGTGACCTTGCCCGGCTCGCCGTTCGACTGGGTCCACTCGCCGCCGGTGGACTTGACGGTACCCACGGGTGTGATGGCCGCGGCGGTGCCGCAGGCGAAGACCTCGGTGAGGGTGCCGTTCTCGGTGTCGCGCTTCCACTGGTCGGTGGTGATCGTGCCTTCCTCGGACCCGTAGCCGAGGTCACGGGCCAGGGTGAGCAGCGAGTCCCGGGTGATGCCGGCCAGCAGCGAGCCGGTGAGCTCGGGTGTGACGATCCTGTCCCCGTACACGAAGTACAGGTTCATGCCGCCCATCTCCTCCACGGTCCTGTGCTCCAGGGCGTCGAGCCAGACGACCTGGTCGCACCCCTCGGCCGCGGCCTCGGCCTGGGCCAGGAGGGAGGCGGCGTAGTTGCCGCCGGTCTTGGCGAAGCCCATGCCGCCGGGGACGGCGCGGACGTAGTTCTCCGACAGCCAGACGGAGACGGGCTTGACACCGCCCGGGAAGTACGCGCCGGCGGGCGAGGCGATGACGATGAAGAGGTACTCGTTGGCCGGCCGGACGCCCAGTCCGACCTCGTTGGCGAACATGAAAGGACGCAGGTAGAGGGAGGACTCGCCGCCGTGCTCCGGGACCCAGGCCTTGTCCTGCTGGACCAGTGCGTCGCACGCCGCGATGAAGGTCTCGACCGGCAGCTCCGGCATGGCCAGGCGGCGGGCGGAGAGCTGGAAGCGGCGGGCGTTCGCGTCGGGCCGGAAGGTGGCGACCGAGCCGTCGGGCCTGCGGTAGGCCTTCAGCCCCTCGAAGATCTCCTGCGCGTAGTGCAGGGTCATGTTGGCCGGGTCGATCGACAGCTGCGCATAGGGGGTCAGCTCGGCATCGTGCCAGCCCCGGCCCTCGGTCCACTTGATCGTCACCATGTGATCGGTGAAGTGGCGGCCGAATCCCGGGCTGGCCAGGATCGCCTCGCGCTCCGCGTCGGACCGGGGGGTCGAGGAGGGCTTGAGCTCGATCGAGGGCGTCGTCATGTCTGCGTGTCCTTCACCGTGTGTGTGTGACGGACCGCGCTCACGTCTGTACGTCTGCTCGCCCCGTGTACATCGGTACCAGGACGTCCGAGCTTCCCCGCATGATGCGGCCCCACGTTCGATTATCGCAGTGCGTGGCGGCGGGAACGGAACAGCGTGGGCTGCGGCCCAAGGGTCGATGGTGGCACCCGGGGGCCGCAGAGGAGAAGCCGCCGGGTGCGTGCGCGACCCGGCGGCTCCGAGGATTCGGGATCCGGCGGGTCAGCCCGCTACTCGCGCCGCGAGCGCGTCGCCGATCTCGTCGGTGGTGCGCTGGCGGCCCCCCGCCGCACCTTCGGCGTCGGAGCGGGACTCCCCCCGGTCCGCCAGATCGGCGGCGACGGCGTCCTCGACACGTGCGGCCTCGGCCTCGTGACCGAGGTGGCGCAGGAGCAGGGCGACGGACAGCACCGTGGCCGTGGGGTCGGCCTTGCCGGTGCCCGCGATGTCGGGAGCGGAGCCGTGGACGGGCTCGAACATCGACGGGAATTCACCCGTCGGATTGATGTTGCCGGAGGCGGCCAGGCCGATACCGCCGGTGACGGCCGCGGCGAGATCGGTGAGGATGTCACCGAAGAGGTTGTCGGTGACGATGACGTCGAAGCGCTCGGGCTGGGTGACGAAGAAGATCGTCGCGGCGTCGACGTGGAGATAGTCGGTGGTGACCGCCGGGTACTCCTCGGCGACCTTGTCGAAGATCCTCTTCCACATATGGCCCGCGTGGACGAGGACGTTGTTCTTGTGAACCAGCGTCAGCTTCTTGCGGGGGCGGGTGTCCGCCCGCGCGAACGCGTCCCTGACGACCCGCTCGACGCCGTACGCCGTGTTGACGCTCACCTCGGTGGCGACCTCCGCGGGCGTACCGGTGCGCAGGGCACCGCCGTTGCCGGTGTACGGGCCCTCGGTGCCCTCGCGGACGACCACGAAGTCGATCTCCGGGCGGCCCGCCAGCGGGGTCGCGGTGTTCGGAAAGAGCTTCGAGGGGCGCAGGTTGACGTAGTGGTCGAAGGCGAACCGCAGCTTGAGCAGCAGCCCTCGCTCCAGGACACCGGCCGGTACGGACGGATCGCCGATCGCTCCGAGGAGAATCGCGTCATGCTGCCTGAGGGAGTCGAGTTCCGCCTCCGGGAGGGTCTCGCCGGTGCGGTGCCAGCGCCTGGCGCCGAGGTCGTACTCCCGGGTCTCCAGCTTCACATCCTGAGGAAGTACGGCCGACAGGACCTTGAGGCCCTGGGCCACCACCTCCTGGCCGATGCCGTCGCCGGGGATCACTGCGAGATTGAGGCTGCGAGACATAACCGCACCGTACTCCGCGTCCCATCGCATGACACTGGACGTCCACCATGCGGACGCGGGCTCGCGGCCGACGCCTGCCGGCACGCGGCGCACGGGCCCCGGCACCGGCCCTTCACGCCTTCCGGGAGCCAGCCGGCCTCCCGGCAGCGCCCCACCCCGGCACCCGGGACAGGCCCCCGCTCGGGCCCGCCATCGCGGCGGCCCGCGCTCCGGCCCGCCGCAGCGGCACGCAAGCCGGAGTGGCACGCAAGCCGGAGCGCGCACGTCCCCGCTACGGCGGCTACCGACCGCAGGACCGCGGCGCGAGAGAACGGAGCCGGAGAACCGAGCGGGAAGAACAGGGGCGGGGACGGACGGCGACGACCGCGGCGCGGTCGGCACTTCACCGACCGCGGCGGGCTGATCCGAGACGCCGGCACGGCCGGAGAACGGTGGGGCCGGTGCGACCGGCGGGACCGGCGGGACCGGCCGGTGACCCCCGGGCGCCACCGGCCGGTCCCGCCGGTCAGTGGCCGGTCTCGCCGCCGTTGTCCCTGCGGTCCAGGGCACGCTGCAGCGCCGCGGCGGCGTTCGCTGCGGTGCTCCTTCGGTCGGTGTCGCTGACGCGAGGTGCGTGACGGACGCGGCGACGGAGGAGGGTCCGCTCGGGCATGGTCGTCGACTCCTTGAGATCGGGAACGATCGAAGGCGCCGGAAGGGGCGGGGAGCGGGCCGCAGGGGTTGCCTGCTTCGGGGCGCCGGCTCGGACCGCCATTCGCTGGATCGAGCGAGACGTTCGGCTTCTACAAAGCTAAGGGACCGCGGCCTCACTGTCTCTACAACTAGTCGGACTTCCTACAATCTGAGACGCGATCATGAAGAACCGCCGCTCGGAGCGGTACTCCCCGGAGAGGCGGGGCGCGCTCTCTGTCCACGGTCGGCGAGACCGGACTCCCGAGCGGACGGACTCCCGAGCGGATCTCCCGCCCGTCCCCGGTCCGGACGCTCCGCTGAGTCTTCAGGGGCGTCCGCACAGGCGCCGCCGCCGTCGGAGCACACCCGTCGGAGCACACCCGTCAGAGCACGTCGCCGTCGCGCCAGTCGAAGAGGAGGGCGGCGGCCGCGGGATCCGGCAGGGGGCGCCCCGGCGGCTGGCGGAGGAAGGTGGAGTCCTCCTCGCCCGGGAGGCGGACGACACCGCCGGGGCTGAGGACCTCGACCCTGCCGCGCCAGGGCCGCCAGCCGCGGGAGCGGTACAGCTCCGCGCCGTCGTCGGACGCCGAGAGGGCTCCGAGCTCGTACGCGCCGTCGATCACCCGCTCCAGAGCGCCCGTCACCCGCCCGCCCAGCCCTTGGCGCCGGCGGTCGGCCCGCACGGCCACCGCCTCGAGGTAGCCGACGCGATAGGAGCGCCCGCCGTGCACCACCCGGCGCATGATCACGCTGCCATGGGCGGCCAGTCCGTCCCGGTCGCGGATGAAGGCATGGACGCCGCCGAGCCCGTGGGACCAGTCGTCATCGTCGAAGTCGCCGTCGAAGGCCGCGTCGAGCAGCGCGCGGATCTCACCGAGGGCAGCTTCGGACAGCTGGTAGGTGTGGGCCGTGCGCAGTGACCCCGTGGTGTGGTCCGTCATAAGGGCAACTCTCTCAGGCACGGGCTCTCCCGCCCCGCCGCAGACCGTCGGGGCGGCGCTAATGCGCCACCCCCGGGACGCGTTGGCCACACCTGCGTCCGCGGCTCCATGCCTCCGGGGAACCGCTCGGCCGCGAGAGCACTTCACCGCGCGGTCCCGTTCCCGGTCCCCTTTCGGGCGGACGGCCCGGGAACGGAAACGGGACCGGGAGCCGGGCCGGCTGCTCGGCGGGCCGGTGCGTCCGCCCTGTCGGTGCGCGGGGAACACGGCGGACGGTGCGGGAGTGGACCGGCGGGCGCGCCGATGCGGACAGGGGCCCCGGTCGGAGCAGCCGGGCACCCACGGCCCGGTGCGGGGGCCTCGTGAGCCGGGCACCTGCCCGAGAGGCACCCCACCGGCCCTCGCCGGCCCGGGGAGGACCGGCGGGGCCGGTGCTGACGGGACCGGGCACGGCCGCCCGGCCCGGCTGTCAGCCCATGTGCGGGTAGCCGTACTCGGTCGGCGGCACCAGGGTCTCCTTGATCGCGCGGGTCAGGGTCCAGCGCATCAGGTTCTGGTGGGCGCCGGCCTTGTCGTTGGTGCCGGAGGCGCGGCCGCCGCCGAAGGGCTGCTGGCCGACGACGGCACCGGTCGACTTGTCGTTGATGTAGAAGTTGCCCGCCGCGTAGCGGAGCTTGTCCATGGTGTACGCGGTCGCCGCACGGTCACCGGAGACGACCGAGCCGGTCAGCGCGTACGCGGACACCGACTCCATCTGCTCCAGCATCTGCTCGTAGGTGTCGTCCTCGTAGACGTGCACCGCGAGGAACGGGCCGAAGTACTCGGTGGTGAAGACCTCGTTGGCGGGGTCCGTGCACTCCACGACGGTGGGGCGGACGAACCAGCCCTCGGAGTCGTCGTAGCCGCCGCCGGCGACGATGGTGCAGGTCGGGTCCTCCTTCGCCCGGTCGATCGCGGCCTTGTTCTTGGCGAACGCGCGCTCGTCGATGACGGCGCCCATGAAGTTCGCCAGGTCGGTGACGTCGCCCATCCTGATGCCGTCGACCTCGGCGGCGAACTCCTCCTTGAAGCCGGAGTTCCAGAGGGAGGCCGGGATGTACGCGCGCGAGGTCGCGGAGCACTTCTGGCCCTGGAACTCGAAGGCGCCGCGGGTCAGCGCGGTCTTCAGGATCGCCCGGTCCGCGCTCGGGTGGGCGACGACGAAGTCCTTGCCGCCCGTCTCACCGACGATCCGCGGGTAGGAGCGGTACTTCTCGATGTTGTTGCCGACCGTCTTCCACAGGTGCTGGAAGGTCCCGGTGGAACCGGTGAAGTGGATACCGGCCAGTTCGGGGTGGTGCAGCGCGACCTCGGAGACGGCGATGCCGTCGCCCGTGACCAGATTGATGACGCCCCGGGGCAGCCCGGCCTCCTCGAGCAGTTCCATGAGGAGCACGGCCGCGTGGGTCTGGGTCGGGGACGGCTTCCAGACCACCACGTTGCCCATCAGGGCCGGGGCGGTGGGCAGGTTGCCCGCGATGGCCGTGAAGTTGAACGGTGTGATGGCGTAGACGAAGCCCTCCAGCGGGCGGTGGTCCAGCCGGTTCCACACGCCCGGGGAGTTGGCCGGCGGCTGCTCGGCCAGGATCCGGCGGGCGTAGGCGACGTTGAACCGCCAGAAGTCGACGAGTTCGCACGGCGTGTCGATCTCGGCCTGCTGCGCGGTCTTCGACTGCCCCAGCATCGTGGAGGCGGCCATGGTCTCGCGCCAGGGGCCGGACAGCAGCTCCGCGGCACGCAGGATGATGGCGGCACGGTCGTCGAACGACATCGCCCGCCAGGCCGGGGCTGCGGCCAGTGCCGCGTCGACCGCGTCCTGGGCGTCCTGCCGGGTGGCGCCGCGGAACGTGCCGATGACGGCCCGGTGGTTGTGCGGCTGGACGACCTTGAACTCCTCGCCGCCTCCCATGCGCTTCTCGCCGCCGATGGTCATCGGCAGGTCGATGGGGTTCTCGGCCAGCTCCTTGAGCTTGGCCTCGAGGCGCGCGCGCTCGGCCGAACCGGGAGCGTAACCGCGCACCGGCTCGTTGACGGGGGTGGGGACCTGGGTCACAGCGTCCATGGCTACCTCTTCCGAGTGAATGTCCAAGTGGATTGCCGGCTCCAGCCGGGGGGAGCTGAAGCGGTGGCATGTGGTGCGTCGCGGTCGGGGCCCGAGGATGACGCGCCCGCCGCGGCGGGGGCACGGGCCCCTCGGGGCACGGTCACGGTTCCCCCGGCTCCGGGAGCGCCGTGCACAGGGCCGGGTCCCTCCCGGTGGGCCCCGGGGGGCCGAAGGGCGGCGGGTGCCGCCGCCCGGCACGGGTCCGGGTGAGGGCCGTCACCGATCCCTCCCCGTCAGTTCTTGGTGATCATCGAGCGGACGAAGAACAACAGGTTGGCCGGCTTCTCGGCGAGACGGCGCATGAAGTAGCCGTACCAGTCGGTCCCGTACGCCGTGTACACCCGCATCCGGTGGCCCTGGGCCGCCAGCCGCAGGTGCTCCTCGCTCCGGATCCCGTACAGCATCTGGAACTCGTACTCGTCCAGTTTGCGCCCGGCACGGCGTGCAAGCTCCTGGCCGACGGAGATCAGCCGCGGGTCGTGCGACCCGATCATCGGATAGCCCGCACCCTCCATCAGGGTCCTCAGGATCCGGACGTACGACTTGTCGATCCCGGCCCTGTCCTGGTGGGCGACGGAGGCCGGCTCCTTGTAGGCGCCCTTCACCAGACGGACGCGGCTGCCGCCGGCGGCGAGCCGGCGAGCGTCCTCCTCGGTGCGGAACAGATAGGCCTGGATCACGCATCCGGTCCCCGGGAAGTCCTTCCGCAGCTCCCCGTGCACGGCGAACATCGAGTCAAGGGTGGTGTGGTCCTCGGCGTCCAGCGTGACCGAGGTGCCGATCGCGGCGGCGGCCTCGACGACCGGCCGGACGTTCGCCAGCGCCAGCTCATGGCCGCCCTCCAGGGACTGGCCGAACATCGACAGCTTGACCGACATCTCGGCCCTGGTGCCCAGGCCGAGGGGCCCGAGCCGCTCGATCAGCCGCAGATAGGCGTCGCGCGCCGCGGTCGCCTGCGCACGGGTGGTGATGTCCTCGCCCACCACGTCCAGGGTGACCTCGAGCCCCCGGTCGGTGAGCCCGGCCACCACCGGGATGACCTGGTCGACCGTCTCCCCGGGGATGAAGCGGCCGACGACCGGCTTCGTCATCGGCGCGGCCGAGACCAGACGGCGCATCCTGTCGCTGCGCGAGGCGGCGAGGATCAGGGGACCCAGCACGGGCACCTCCACGAGACACGGGAGCGGGGGACGGAAACCGGCCGCTCGGTGTACGGCACGGACAACCACCGTGAAACCTAGATACCGCTCCGGTGCCGGGCCATCGACAGCTGTCACGCGTCCGGCCGCGCCTCTTCGGACATATGTCTGAAGAGGCGCGCCACCCGATGGGAGAATGACCGGGTGAAGGGCGATTACCAGGAGCTGGTGGACGAGATATCGGGCCTGCTGGGCGTCCCGGCGACGCTGGAGAACCGGGACTTCGAACTGATCGCCTTCGGCGCGCACGACAGCGACGACGACAGCGCCATGGACCCCGTCCGCACCCGTTCGATCCTCACCAGGAAGTCCACCGCCGCGGTGCGGTCCTGGTTCGAGGGCTTCGGCATCGCCCGGGCGGCCGGCCCGGTGCGGATCCCGGCGGCCCCCGAGGCCGGCGTCCTCCGGGACCGGCTCTGCCTGCCCGTCCGCCATCGCGGGGTCGTCCTCGGCTATGTGTGGCTGCTCGACTCCCGGCCCGGGCCGACGGCCGCGCAGCTGGCTTCCGCCATGGAGGTGACCGTCCGGATCGGGGCCCTGCTCGCCGACGAGGAACGGGCGGGCGCCGCCCTCTCCCGGGAACTGCGAGCCGTGCTCACCGCCGAGCGCGGCTGGCGGTACGACATGGCCCTGGCGGCCCTCCGCACGGCGCTCGGCCCGGCGGCCGAGGGGCTGCACACCGTGGTGTGTGTGGCCCCCTGGCCCTCCGGCGAGGCCCCGTCGGCCCGCGCCGTGGCGGGGGCGTCAGCGCTGTGCACGGTGCCCTGGCACCGGCCGCGAGGTCCCGCCGCGCCGCGCCCGTCCGCGGCTCCCGGGCGCCGGGCGGTCACCGGCGCGACTCGCTCCGGCTCTGACGGCCCCGGCGACCACGGCGACCACGGCAGTCAAGGCCGGGGCGCCGCTGCCCCGACGCGGCGGCCCGCGCGGAGCGCTCGCGGCGGGCAGGGGCAGGAGGACGGCCCTCCCACCGCCGCGGAGACTGCCGGCGGGCACGGCGCGGACGGACACGCCCTCGCCGTGCTGGTGCGTCTGCGCGCCGCCGACGTGCTCGCACCCGCACTCGGCGCGGCCGGCCGGCTCGCGGAGGCCGCCGGACCCGGCGCCGCGGGCATCGCCCTCCCCCGCCGGGGTACGGCCGACCTCGACGCCTCCTGGCGCGAGGCCGTCTCGGCCGCGCGGGCCGTCCTGGCCGAGCCCCGGCGCGGTCCGGTGGCCGACTGGGCCTCGATCGGACCGTACCGACTGCTGACCGGGCTGCCTCCCGGTCTCTCCCCCGACCCCGCGGCCGCGGCCCTGCTCGCACCGGCGCACACCGAACTCGCCAGGACCGCGGAGGTGTTCCTCGACTGCGCCGGTCAGGTGGGCCGTGCGGCCGCCGCCCTGGGCATCCACCGCCAGACCCTCTACTACCGGCTGTCCCGGGTGGAGCGGCTCACCGGACTCGATCTGGACGAGGGGGAGGACCGGCTGCTGCTGCACATGGCGCTGAAGGCCGCCCGGCTGTGACCCGGGCCGCGGACTCGAAGACCGGCACCGCGCCGGACCGGTCCGGTTCGCCGGGCGGCCGGCCGGGGCCGGGACCGGGTCCCGATGGCGCGGCCGGCGGCGGGGAGTAGGCGGGCAGCGCTGCGCGGCCGGCGCTGGGGAGTGGGCGGGTGGAGAGTGCTGCCGGGGCTCCGCCTTCGCACCTGTTCCTCCCGTCGGCGGCACACCGGGCCGGGGCCGGCCCGACGGCTTCCTCAGCGCCGCAGCGGGCGGCGTTCCTCCCCTGCGGTCCCGGGCGCCGCCGTCGGCGCCCTGCGGGGAAGTGCCCTCGACGACGTGGCTCGCCCGTCCCGCGGATGGTCGCGCACCCGCACGCCCGAGCGGAACGGGCCCTGCGGGTGCGGGTGCGGGACGCTTGGGGGCCGGACCTCAGGTGTCGAGGTTCACCGAGCGGGCCGATGTGGCACCGATCTCTTCGGCGATCTCGCCGAGCACGTTCGGCGGCACGGTGTCGTCGACGGTGAGGACGACCAGCGCCTCTCCGCCCTCCTCCTGGCGCGAGACCTGCATGCCGGCGATGTTGAGCCCGGCCTCACCGAGGATGCGGCCGACGGTGCCGACCACACCGGGACGGTCCTCGTAGCGCGCGACGACCATATGGTCGGCCAGCGCCACGTCGATGTCGTAGTCGCCGATGGCCACGACCTTCTGCAGGTGCTTGGGGCCGGCCAGGGTGCCGGAGACGGCGACCTCCTCGCCGTCGGCGAGCGTGCCGCGCACCGTCACCACATTGCGGTGGTCCGGGGAGTCCGAGCTGGTGGTCAGCCGGACCTCGACACCGCGCTCCTGCGCGAACAGCGGGGCGTTCACATACGACACGGTCTCGTCGACGATGTCCTCGAACACGCCCTTCAGTGCCGAGAGTTCGAGCACCTTCACATCGTGCTGGGTGATCTCGCCGTACACCTCGACATCGAGCCGGACCGCGACCTCGCCCGCCAGGGCGGTGAAGATCCGGCCGAGCTTCTCGGCGAGCGGCAGACCGGGGCGGACGTCCTCCGCGATGACCCCGCCCTGCACGTTGACCGCGTCCGGCACCAGTTCGCCGGCGAGTGCGAGGCGGACGGACCTGGCGACCGCGATGCCGGCCTTCTCCTGGGCCTCGTCCGTGGACGCGCCGAGGTGCGGGGTGCAGACGACCTGCTCGAACTGGAACAGCGGGGAGTCCGTGCACGGCTCCTTCGCGTACACGTCCAGGCCCGCGCCGGCGACCCGGCCCTCCTTGAGGGCACTGGCGAGCGCCTCCTCGTCGACGATCCCGCCGCGCGCGGCGTTGACGATGCGGACGGTCGGCTTCACCCGGTGCAGTGCCTCGTCGCCGATGAGGCCGATGGTCTCGGGGGTCTTGGGCAGGTGGACGGTGATGAAGTCCGAGACCTCGAGCAGTTCGTCCAGCGAGAGCAGCCTGACGCCCATCTGCGCGGCACGGGCGGGCTGCACATAGGGGTCGAACGCGACGATCCGCATCCCGAAGGCGGACATCCGCTGGGCCACCAGGACGCCGATACGGCCGAGGCCGACGACTCCGAGGGTCTTCTCGCTCAGCTCGACACCGGTGTACTTCGAACGCTTCCACTCGCCGTTCTTCAGCGCGGTGTCGGCCTGCGGGATGTTGCGCGCGGTGGCGACGATCAGACCGCAGGCGAGTTCGGCGGCGGTCACGATGTTGGACGTCGGCGCGTTGACGACCATGACGCCGGCCTTGGTGGCCGCGGGGACGTCGACGTTGTCCAGTCCGACACCGGCGCGGGCGACCACCCTGAGCTTGCCGGCGGCGGCGACGGCCTCGGCGTCGATCTTGGTCGCGGAGCGCACCAGGACGGCGTCGACGTCGGCGATGGCGGGGATCAGCTCGGCGCGGTCCGCGCCGTTGCAGCGCCGGATCTCGAAGTCCGGACCGAGCGCGTCCACGGTGGCGGGCGACAGCTCTTCGGCGATGAGTACGACGGGTTTACGGGGCGCAGTGCTCACGTGAGTCCTCACTGGTCCAATGCGGACGGCCGTCCCGACGGCCGCTGGCGGTGAAGGGGCTAGCCGCGTGGAAGACGCACGACGCTGTGGGCCTGACCTGACGCGTATGTGCCCACCACTCTAGTGGGGTGGCGGGGGTGTTTTCCGCCTTGGCGGAAGGATCACCCGTCCGGGGTGGACCCGCCGTCCGGTGGCGGCCCCGGGGCACGGCGTGAGGCCCGGGTCGCCGGGGCCCCGCGGGGCCCCGGGAAACGGCACGGCACGGCGAGGTCCCCCGACGCGGTACGGCGGGCCCCTCGGGTGCCCGCCGTACCGCGGGGCTCACGCCTCCTCGGGGTCCACCCAGCTCATGAGCTTGCGGAGCTCCTTGCCCGTGGTCTCGAGCAGGTGGTTCTCGTCCTGGGTCTTGTACTCGTGGTACTTCTTCAGGCCGCCGTGGTACTCGTCCATCCAGTTCTTGGCGAAGGTGCCGTCCTGGATCTCGCTGAGGACCTTCTTCATCTCGGCCTTGGTCTGGTCGGTGATGATGCGCGGGCCGGTCACGTAGTCGCCCCACTCGGCGGTCTCGGAGACGGACCAGCGCATCTTCTCCAGGCCGCCCTCGTACATGAGGTCCACGATCAGCTTCAGCTCGTGGAGGCACTCGAAGTAGGCGATCTCCGGCTGGTAGCCGGCCTCGACCAGGGTCTCGAAGCCCGCCTTGACCAGTGCGGCGGTGCCGCCGCAGAGCACCGCCTGCTCGCCGAACAGGTCGGTCTCGGTCTCCTCGGTGAAGGTGGTCTTGATGACGCCGGCGCGGGTGCCGCCGATGCCCTTGGCGTACGAGAGCGCCAGCGCGAAGGCGTTGCCGGTCGCGTCCTGCTCGACACCGGCGATGCACGGGACGCCGCGGCCCTCCTCGTACTGGCGGCGGACCAGGTGGCCGGGGCCCTTGGGGGCGACGAGCGCGACGTCCACACCGGCCGGGGGCTTGATGAAGCCGTACCGGATGTTGAGGCCGTGGCCGAAGAAGAGGGCGTCGCCGTCCCTGAGGTGGTCCTTGACGGACTCCTCGTAGACCTGGGCCTGGATCGGGTCCGGGACCAGGATCATGATGACGTCGGCCTCGGCGGCGGCCTCCGACGGCGTCACCACGCGCAGGCCCTGCTCCTCGGCCCTGGCCCTGGACTTGGAGCCCTCGTGCAGACCGACGCGGACGTCCACACCGGAGTCACGGAGCGACAGCGCGTGGGCGTGGCCCTGGCTGCCGTAGCCGATGACCGCGACCTTGCGGCCCTGGATGATGGACAGGTCGGCGTCGTCGTCGTAGAACAGCTCGGCCACTGGGATTCTCCTTGGGGTGTTCCGGTGTTGCGTCCCCACCGTACGGCGGGAGGGGGTGAGGGGGTCCGGGGGTCTCGCCATCCGGGCGGCCCTGGTCGGGCCGCCCTGCTCAGGCGGTGCGCTCCAGGGCGCGCAGGCTGCGGTCCGTGATGGACCGGGCGCCGCGCCCTATGGCGATCGTGCCGGACTGGACGAGTTCCTTGATGCCGAACTGCTCCAGCATCTTCAGCATGGCCTCCAGCTTGTCACTCGAACCGGTGGCCTCGATCGTGACGGCCTCGGGTGAGACGTCCACGGTCTTGGCGCGGAACAACTGGACGATCTCCACGATCTGGGACCGGGTCTCGTTGTCGGCGCGGACCTTCACCAGCACGAGTTCGCGCTGGATCGCGGCGCCGGGCTCCAGCTCGACGATCTTCAGCACGTTGACCAGCTTGTTGAGCTGCTTGGTCACCTGCTCAAGCGGCAGATCGGCGACGCTGACCACGATGGTGATCCGGGAGATGTCGGGGTGCTCGGTGACTCCGACGGCGAGCGAGTCGATGTTGAAGCCGCGGCGGGAGAAGAGCGCGGCGATCCTGGCGAGGATGCCGGGGGTGTTCTCCACCAGGACGGAGAGCGTGTGCTTGGACATGGTCGTCGTGTCTCTCTCTTCGCTCAGTCGTCTTCGTTGTCGCCGAAGTCGGGGCGGACCCCGCGCGCGGCCATCACCTCGTCGTTGGAGGTGCCGGCGGCGACCATCGGCCACACCATGGCGTCCTCGTGGACGATGAAGTCGATCACGACGGGGCGGTCGTTGATCGCGTTGGCCTCGGCGATGACCTTGTCCAGCTCGGCCGGGTCCTCGCAGCGCAGGGCGACGCAGCCCATGGCCTCGGACAGCTTCACGAAGTCCGGGATGCGGGTGCCCTTGCGGGGGGCCCGACTGGCGCCGACCTGCGAGCCGATCGTGTGATGGCCGGTCTCGTCGGAGTGCAGGACGGTGCTGGAGTAGCGCTCGTTGTAGAACAGGGTCTGCCACTGGCGGACCATGCCCAGCGCGCCGTTGTTGATGATCGCGACCTTGATCGGGATGCCGTTCAGGGCGCAGGTGACCAGCTCCTGGTTGGTCATCTGGAAGCAGCCGTCGCCGTCGATCGCCCACACGGCGCGGTCCGGCATCCCGGCCTTGGCCCCCATGGCGGCCGGGACGGCATAGCCCATGGTCCCGGCACCGCCGGAGTTCAGCCAGGTGGCCGGCCTCTCGTAGCCGATGAAGTGCGCGGCCCACATCTGGTGCTGGCCGACACCGGCAGCGAAGATCGCGTCATCGGGCGTGAGTTCGCCGATCCGCTGGATCACCTGCTGCGGCGAGAGGCTGCCGTCCTCCGGCAGGTCGTAGCCGAGCGGGTAGGTCTCGCGCCAGCGGTCGAGGTCCTGCCACCAGGCGGTGTAGTCGCCCGTGTTGCCCTCGCTGTACTCGGCCTGGACGGCCTGGACGAGGTCGGCGATGACCTCGCGGGCGTCTCCGACGATCGGGACGTCGGCGGCCCGGTTCTTGCCGATCTCGGCCGGGTCGATGTCGGCGTGGACGACCCTGGCGAAGGGGGCGAAGCTGTCCAGCTTTCCGGTGACCCGGTCGTCGAAGCGGGCACCGAGGGCGACGATCAGATCGGCCTTCTGCAGCGCGGTGACGGCGGTGACCGAACCGTGCATGCCCGGCATTCCCACGTGCAGCGGGTGGCTGTCGGGGAAGGCTCCCAGCGCCATCAGAGTGGTGGTGACGGGCGCGTTGGTGAGCTCCGCGAGGACCTTCAGCTCGGCGGTGGCGCGGGCCTTGAGAACGCCTCCGCCGACGTACAGGACGGGGCGCCTCGCCTGGGTGATCAGCTTGGCGGCCTCCCGGATCTGCTTGGCGTGCGGCTTGGTGACCGGCCGATAGCCCGGCAGGTCGGCCTGGGGCGGCCAGCTGAACGTGGTCCGCGCCTGCAGGGCGTCCTTGGCGATGTCGACCAGGACCGGGCCGGGGCGGCCGGTGGAGGCGATGTGGAAGGCCTCCGCGATCGTCCGCGGGATGTCCTCGGCCTTGGTGACCAGGAAGTTGTGCTTGGTGATCGGCATGGTGATGCCGACGATGTCCGCCTCCTGGAAGGCGTCCGTGCCGATGGACTTGCTCGCCACCTGGCCGGTGATCGCGACCAGCGGGACGGAGTCCATATGCGCGTCGGCGATCGGTGTGACCAGGTTCGTGGCCCCCGGGCCGGAGGTGGCCATGCAGACCCCGACCTTCCCGGTGGCCTGCGCATAGCCCGTCGCCGCGTGGCCCGCGCCCTGCTCGTGCCGGACCAGGATGTGGCGCACCCGGGACGAGTCCATCAGCGGGTCGTACGCGGGGAGGATAGAGCCGCCGGGAATGCCGAACACCGTCTCGGCCCCGACCTCCTCGAGTGAGCGGATGAGGGACATCGCGCCCGTGACGTGCTCAACGGTGGCGGGGGCGTGTCCGGCGGTGCGGGCCCGCGGCTGCGGAGGGTGGGCCCCGGTGGCCTGCTCGGTCATCGGCATTCTCTTCTCGAAGCTGAGGGTTGTCGCGGTTCTCGAAGCTGAGGATGGTGCGGCGGAGGATTTTGCGGGGATTTGGTAGTACCAGTGCAACAAAAAACCCCTCGTGCCGGGAGGCAAGCGAGGGGAGCGCGTCGGTGCGGTCTGCAGAGCCCGTGCGGGGCCGTGCTTCATCCGACGCGCTGTCCACGTACGAGAATTCGGGTGCGCATGGCACTGACCTTCTCCCCGGCGCACCATGGCTGTCAAGTGGGTGGGACGGGCGTCTCACTATTCGAGCAGATCGGGGGTCTGCCGACGATCTCGGGGATGACCGGGGAACGCCGGGCGGGCAGCGCCCGGCCGGACAGGACCGGCAGGGCGGAACCGCCGGGCACCGGGAACTCGCCGCGCGCCAGCGCGAGGCGCAGCCGCTGCTCGTCGAGGGGTCCGGAGAACGCCTTCCCCTGGCCGTGGGTGCACCCCATGGCGCGCAGGGCCAGCAGCTGTTCCGGAACGTCCACGCCGTCCGCCACGGACTGCATGCCCAGGTCGCGGGCGATCCGCAGCAGACCCGCAGTGATCTTGTGCAGTCTGGCCGACTCCACCACACCCTCGACCAGCCCGCGGTCGAGCTTGAGCACGTCGATCGGCAGCCGGCGCAGGGCGATGATCGCCGCATAGCCGCTGCCGAAGCCGTCGAGGGCGATCCGCACGCCGAGTCTGCGCAGCGCCACCAGACGGTGCTCCAGTTCGTCGAAGGAGACCCTCGGGTCGCTGTCGGCCAGTTCGATCACCAGGGAGCCCGACGGCAGCCCGTGGAGGGTGAGCAGGCTCTCGATGGAGCCGAGCGGCGTGGACCGGTCCAGCAGCCCCCGGGCGGGGATCCGCACCGAGACGGGGACGCGGTGACCGAGGCGGACGCGCTCCGCCGCCTGCTCGACGGCCTCCTCCAGCATCCGGCGGCCGAAGCGGGCGGTCGGGGCGCCGTCCTCGGCGACCCGGCGCAGTTCGTCGGGAGTGAACAGGATGCCCTGGGGCGATCTCCAGCGCGCCTGAGCCGCCACGGCCGCGATCCGGCCGTCGACGAGGCCTACCACGGGCTGGTGGAGCAGGGTGAACTCGCCGTCCCGAAGCACCGGCCGGGAGCGGGCGGACCGGTCCATCACCATGGGGGCCCCGGTCTGCATCTGGGGCGCGTACAGCTCGACCCGGTCCTTGCCGCCGGCCTTGGCCCGGTACATGGCCAGGTCGGCGTTGCGCAGCAGATCGCCGGCGGTGATGCCGGACTCGGCGAAGGCGACTCCGATGGACGCGGCGACCCGCAGCTCACGGCCCTCCACCCGGTACGGCTGCGACAGCATCAGCCTCAGCCGGTCGGCGATCTCCCGCACCTGGCGCTCCCGGGCGGCCTGGTCGCGCGAGCCGTCGCCGAGGATGAGCGCGGCGAACTCGTCACCGCCGAGCCGGGCCGCGGTGTCACCGGCCCGCACGGAGTCCTGGAGGCGGCGGGCGGCCTGGATCAGCAGTTCGTCGCCCGCCTGGTGGCCGTGGCGGTCGTTCACTCCCTTGAAGCCGTCCAGGTCGATGAAGAGCACGGCCGTGCCGGCGTCCCCGGCGCGCCGCCCGGAGAGGGCCTGCCGCACCCGTTCGGTGAACAGGGCCCGGTTGGGCAGGTCGGTGAGCGGGTCGTGCTCGGCGTTGTGCTGCAGCTGGGCCTGGAGGCGCACTCGTTCGGTGACGTCCCTGCTGTTGAAGATCAGGCCGCCCTGGTGGCGCTTGACCGTGGACTCGACGTTGAGCCACTGGCCGGTACCCGACCGGAAGCGGCACTCGATCCGGGTCGTGGGCTCGTCGGCGGGCGGGGCCGCGAGGAATCTGCGCACCTCGTGGACGACGCGTCCGAGGTCCTCCGGATGGATCAGCGAGGCCAGCTCCGAGCCGATGAGCTCCTCCGCGTCCCGCCCGTAGACACCGGCGGCGGCCGGGCTGACGTAGCGGAGTACGCCGGTCGGGGCGGCGATCATGATCACATCGCTGGAGCCCTGCACCAGGGAGCGGAAGTGGTTCTCCTTCTGGGCGAGTTCATGGGTGAGGGCGATGTTGTCGAGCAGCATGATGCCCTGCCGGACGACCAGGGCGAGGACGACCGTGCAGCCGGTGAAGACCACCACCCGGTCCACACGGCGGCCCTCGATCACGTTGTACAGGATGCCGAGCGTGCAGACGGCGGCGGCCAGATAGGGGGTGAGCGCGGCGAGCGAGCCCGTGATCGGCCGGACCGCCGGCCGCGGGCCGCGGACCGGCGCGAGGGGCGGCTCCGGCCGGCGCACTCCCCAGGGTGCGTAGGCGAGGAGGAGCGAGGCGGCGAACCAGCCGGCGTCCAGCAACTGGCCCGAGCGGTAGCTCTCACGCAGCAGGGGTGAAGTGAACAGCGCGTCGCACAGCACGGTCAGGGCGAGAGCGGCGATCGCGGTGTTGATGCCGGACCTGTTGCCGTGCGACCGCCGGAAGTGCAGGGCCAGCACCATGCTGACGAGGACGATGTCGAGCAGCGGATAGGCGAGCGACAGCGCCGCCTCGGGCACGCTCTCGCCCTCGAAGCGGGCGGTGTGCGCGAGAGCGAGGCTCCAGGAGAGCGTGAGCAGCGAGCCGCCGATGAGCCAGGCGTCCAGGCCCAGGCACACCCAGCCGGCCCGGGTGACGGGCCGCTTGGCGAGGACGAGCAGTCCGACGATGGCGGGCGGGGCGAAGCAGAGGAAGAACAGATCGGCCGGGGACGGGCTGGGGACCGGCCGCTCGAGGACCACCTCGTACCAGCCCCAGACCGCGTTTCCGCAGGCGGCCATGGCGGAGGAGACGGAGAACAGCATCCAGGCGGGCCGGAAGCGGCTGCCGCGCGCACGCGCGTAGAGGAAACAGGAGACCGCGGCCAGTCCGGCCGCGCAGCTCAGCCCGAAGTCGCCCATGATCAGCGCGAGTTTCCCGGAGCCCCAGCCGAACGCCGCGCCGACGGCGTAGCCACCGCTCGCGAGGACCAGCAGGATCTGGGGCAGCAGCCCCGTCCCGCCGCCTTCCCGCACCCGGCGGCGGGCGAGAAGCGCCGTGGGGGCGATCACCGCACTGCCCCTGACAGCGTTTTCGTCCGGCTGCGCGCGGGGGGCCGCCCGCACGGTCCGGCCCGGAGGGACTCACCTCGGAAGGACTCATCCCGCAAGGACTCACCCCGGTGGGGCCCGCGGGGTACGTCCGGCCATGCGGACCCGGCCGCGGGAACCGGCATCGGTGCCGGTGCCTGCGCCGACACCGGCACCCACACCGGCACCAGCACTGGCACCAGCACTGGCACTGGCACTGGCACTGGCACTGGCGAGGGTGGTCGGCGGCGCTCCCGCCGCGTCGGATGGTTCGTCCACTGGCCGTGCATCGCCCGTCGACCCCCCTTGAAGTCTGGTCGCTCCGCAGCGCCGTTCTCGAACCCGACGCAGCCCCCAAGTCGGGACGATACACCAGAGTCGTCACTCAGGGACATAGGTCGTCTACGCTCCGTGACGGCAAGGCAGTTTGTCGACACTTTCGGCACTGCACGCAGCCGGACGACTCCGCAGGGTGTCCGGGCGTACCAGTGTGGCCCCTACCCGGTCGTGAGGACCACGTTTCGCAGCGGCTCACCCGCCGTGTAACGGGTCAGCTGTCCGGCCAGCAGCCGCCTGGCGCGCGGCATGAACGCCGACGTGGAGCCGCCGACATGGGGACTGATCAGGACACCGGGGGCGTGCCAGAGCGGATGGCCGGCGGGCAGCGGCTCCGGGTCGGTGACGTCGAGCGCCGCGGTGATCCGGCCGCTCTCCACCTCCTTGAGCAGTGCCCCGGTGTCGACGACCGGTCCGCGCGCCACGTTCACCAGCAGTGCGCCGTCCTTCATCCGGGAGAGGAATCCGGCGCCCGCGAGGTGGTGGGTCGCCGGTGTGAGCGGTGTGGAGAGGATCACCACGTCGGCTTCCGGGAGCAACTCCGGAAGATCGGTGAGTGCATGCACTGCGCCGCGCTCGGTGGTACGGGCGGAGCGCGCGACGCGCGCCACCCGCGCGCACTCAAACGGAACGAGCCGGTCCTCGATGGCCGCGCCGATCGAGCCGTAGCCGACGATCAGCACCGACCTGCCGGCGAGGGCCGGGTAGAACCCCGCGTGCCACTCCTCCCGCCGCTGGGCCTCCACGAAGCGGGGGATGCCGCGCAGGGAGGCGAGCACCAGGGCGAGGGCCAGTTCCGCCGTGCTCGCCTCGTGGACTCCCCTGGCGTTGCACAGCCGCACTCCGGGCGGCAGCGAGCCGAGGCCGGGCTCGATGTAGTCGACGCCCGCCGTGAGGGTCTGCACGACCCGCAGACGCGTCATCGCGGCGAGCGGCCGCACGGCGACCTCCGTTCCCTTCATGTACGGCACGGCGTAGAAGCCGCAGTCACCGGGGTCCGCGGGAAAATCCTGCCCGCCGTCCCAGAAGCGGTAGTTCAGCCCCGTCTCCACGGCGTCGGGAAGCCCTTCGATCTCGTCGGCCGGAATCGGCAGCCACACGTCAGCAGTCATGGTCAGGAGGCTAACCGCCGGGAGGCTGGGCGCGCCGGGGCGGGAACCTGACGTTAGTTTGGGAGCGGCACGAGGAGGGGTACGCGCAGGTGGACCGCAGGACAATCGGTGCGGCGGCGCTCGAGGTGGGCGCGATCGGCCTCGGATGCATGCCGATGAGCTGGGGGTACACCGGCTCGCAGCAGCGCGGCGACCGGTCGCTGCGCACCGTGCACGCGGCCCTGGACGCCGGGGTGACGCTGCTCGACACGGCCGACATGTACGGCCCCTTCACCAACGAACTGCTGCTGGGCAGGGTGCTGAAGGAGCGGCGGGCCGACGTCTTCCTCTCGACGAAGGTCGGGCTGCTCGCCGGCGACCAGCACATCGTCGCCAACGGCCGGCCCGGATACGTGCGGCGGGCCTGTGACGCGTCGCTGCGGCGGCTCGGAACCGACGTCATCGACCTGTACCAGCTTCACCGGGCGGACCCGGAGATCCCCGTGGAGGAGACCTGGGGGGCCATGGCGGAGCTGGTCTCGGCCGGAAAGGTCCGGGCGCTGGGGCTCTGCGCGGTGGGCGCGCGCGCTGCGCGCAGGTCCGGCGCCGGGCGCCACGACGAAACGATCCGGCAACTGGATCGGATACAGCAGGTCTTCCCGGTGAGCGCGGTCCAGGCGGAGCTGTCGGTGTGGTCGCCCGAGGCACTCGACTCGCTGCTGCCCTGGTGCACGGCCCGGGGTGTGGGCCTGATGGCCGCGATGCCGCTGGGCAGCGGCTTCCTCAGCGGCACGCTGACGCCCGGGGAGGGCTTCGAACCCGACGACCTGCGGGCCCGGCACCCGCGGTTCACCGCGGAGATGATGGCGGCGAACCAGCCGCTGGTGGCGGGGCTGCGCAGGGTCGCCGAACGGCACGGCCCCGGTACGACCCCCGCCCAGGTGGCGCTGGCCTGGGTCCTGGGGCAGGGTCGTCATGTCGTACCGGTGCCGGGCACCAAACGGGAGCGGTGGGCCGTGGAGAACGCGGCCGCGGCCCGGCTGGCGCTGACGCCGCGGGACGCGGCCGAGATCGCCGCGCTGCCGCCCGCTCTGGAATCCTGGGACCAGTAGGTTCCGGAACCACCGGAACCACCGGAACCACCGGAACCACGGGAACCACTCGCCGGGGCGCGGTGCGATGCGCTGCGGCGCACCTGCCGGCGGGCGGCTCCCCCGGTTCGCTCTCCCCACCACTCGCCTGCGAAGGGAACCAGGACAGTGCAACGTTCAGTGGTGACGGCTCTGCTGGCAGCTGCCGCGCTGATGCTCTCCGCGGGATGCTCGTCCGACGGGGACACGGGGGCCGCGGCCGGCCGCGAGGGCGACGCCTCCGAGACGGCGCAGCCGTCGGCCGCGGCCGGCGGCCCCTCCGAGACGGCGCCCCCGGCGAAGGGGTCGGTGAGGGTGGCAGCCACGCTGACCCGGGATCTGGAGTCGCCCTGGGGCCTCGCGGCCCTCCCCGGCGGCGACCTGCTGGTGTCGTCGCGGGACCAGGGCACGATCACCCGCGTCGACGCCGAGACCGGCAAGCAGACGGTGGTCGGCTCGGTGCCGGGCGTGGCCCCGGCCGGCGAGGGCGGGCTGATGGGCCTCGCCGTCTCCCCCGACTTCGCCTCGGACGGTCTGGTGTACGCGTACTTCACCACAGCGTCGGACAACCGCATCGCCCGCATGCTGTACGACGAGCGCAAGCCGGCCGGACAGCAGCTCGGCGCGCCCGACACCATCCTGCGCGGCATCCCCAAGGGCCGCATCCACAACGGCGGCCGGATCGCGTTCGGCCCGGACGGGATGCTGTACGCGGGCACCGGCGAGGCCGGTGAGCCGGGGCTGGCCCAGGACATGGCGTCCCTCGGCGGCAAGATCCTCCGGATGACCCCCGACGGGCAACCCGTCCACGGCAATCCGTCGGCCGGCTCCGTGGTCTACTCGTATGGGCACCGCAATGTGCAGGGCCTCGCCTGGGACGCGCAGAAGCGCCTGTGGGCCTCGGAGTTCGGGCAGAACACCTGGGACGAGCTGAACCTCATCGAGCCGGGCGGGAACTACGGCTGGCCCGACGCCGAGGGCAGGGCGGGGAAGGCCGGGCTGGTGGACCCCGTGGCGCAGTGGCGCACGGACGAGGCGTCACCGAGCGGGATCGCCTACGCCGCGGGGTCCATCTGGATGGCGGGGCTCCGGGGCGAGCGCCTGTGGCGGATCCCGCTCGCGGGGACCGAACCGTCCGCGGCCCCCCAGGCGTTCCTCGAGGAGGAGTACGGCCGGCTCCGCACGGTCCTGCCGGTCACCGGGACAGCGGACGGACGGGACGTCTGGCTGGTCACCAGCGAGACGGACGGCAGGGGCGCACCGGAGGCGGGGGACGACAGGATCCTGCGGCTGACGGTGGACTGAACCCTCCCCACCCTGAAGGACCCCGTCGCCGATCTCTCAGATGCGCGCCCGAACCCGCGCACTGCACCGGTGGACCGGCCTGCCCCGGCGGCGCCGCACGCCCGGCCGTGCCTCAGCGGCGGCCGGCCTCGCGGCGCGCCCGCCATTGCGGTGCCAGCACCGACCAGACCTCCATGTCGTGGCGGACACCCTGCCACGGGAAGCTCTCGCGCAGCACTCCGTCCCGGCTCATCCCGAGTCGCTTCGCCACGGCGATGGACCGGTGGTTGGCGGAGGAGGCGAGCCATTCGACGCGGTGCATCCCGCGCTCGTCGACGGCCCAGTCGATGAGCACCTCGACGGCCTTGCCGATGAGTCCCCGTCCGGCGGCGGAGGGCTCAAGCCAGACACCGACCTCGCAGGTCTCGTTCACGGTGTCGAAGACGCGGAAGAGCACCCCGCCGACGAGTGTGCCGTTCAACCGGACGGCCCAGAGGCGGCCGGTGTCCGCGGCCTGCCTGTCGGCGAAGTCCTGGAGCAGGGCCCGGGCCGACTCGACGTCCCTCACCCTCAGCATCAGCGGCACCCAGGGGCCGGCGTACTCCCGGGCGCGTTCGACGTGTTCCAGGAACTCCGTTGCCTGCCAGGGTTCGACGGGCCGCAGTTCGGCGCCGTCGCCAAGAGGTATCGCGAACATCCCGCTCCTCACGCCCCGTGGCGCGCCATGCGTGACGGGGCCGCTCTGTGGTCGTGGTGCCGGGCCGCCGGTTCCCGTACCGGCCTGCCGGTCCGTACCCGCATGCCGGCGGTTCCCGTACCGGCCTGCCGGTCGTCCTCGTGCCGGGCTACCGCACGAGCGGGCCGTCCTCGCCCACCCGCACTCCGGTGATCCTTGCATGCGGGGGCGGCGGACGGTCGGGACTTTCGATGCTGATGCGCGGAAGCCGGCGGTCCAGCCAGTGCGGCAGCCACCAGTTGGCGGTGCCCAGCATGTGCATGAGCGCCGGGACCAGCAGGGTGCGCAGGACGAAGGCATCCAGGGCGACCGCGGTGGCGAGGCCGATGCCGAACATCGCGATGACCCGGTCACCGCCGAGGACGAACGCGAGGAAGACGGAGATCATGATGACGGCCGCCGAGTTGATCACTCTGCTGGTCTCGGCCAGGCCCACCCGCACGGCGCGCCGGTTGTCCCGCGTCTCCAGCCACTCCTCGTACATCCGGCTCACCAGGAACACCTGGTAGTCCATCGAGAGCCCGAAGAGCACCGAGACCATGATCACGGGGAGGAAGGGCTCGATCGGCCCCGCGCCGCCGAGCCCCAGCGGTTCGGCGCCCCAGCCCCACTGGAAGACCGCGACGACGACGCCGAACGCGGAGGCGACCGCGGCGACGTTCATCAGCGCGGCCTTGAGCGGTATGCCGACCGAGCGGAACGCGAGGAGCAGCAGCACGCAGCCCAGCGTGACGACGACACCGACGAACAGCGGCAGCTTCCCGACGATCACGTCCGCGAAGTCGTCGTAGCCGGCGGTCACTCCGCCGACGAGGACCTCGGGGGATGTTCCGTTACCGGCGTCGGGCAGCACATCGGCACGCAGCAGTTCGACGAGTTCGCTGGTCCGCTCCGACTGCGGCGCCGACTCCGGGACGACGACGACCAGGGCCGTGTCGGAGCGGCCGTTGAACGTCACGGGGCTGACGGAGGCGACGCCCTCGGTGTCCCGCAGGGTCGCGGGCAACTGCTGCATCGCCAGCCGGTCGTCCGCATCGTCGAGGGCGGCGACGAGCGTGAGCGGCCCGTTGGTGCCCGGCCCGAAGCCCTCGGCGATCAGGTCGTACGCCTTGCGGGTGGTGCTGGAGGCGGGGGCGTTGCCCTGGTCGGAGGTGCCGAGGTGGAGTGAGAACGCGGGCAGCGCGAGAACGGCCATCACCACGGTGGCGACCAGCCCGAGCAGTTTCGGGCGGCGCTCGACGAAGGCGGACCAGCGGGCGGCGAAGCCGGTCGGAAGCTCAGGCCCGGGTCCCTGCCGGGCCAGCCGCACACGTTCCGAGCGGCTCAGCGCGCGCATACCGATCAGGGACAGCAGCGCCGGCAGCAGGGTCACGGAGGCGGCGACGGTCAGCAGTACGGTCAGACAGGCGGCGATCGCCACTCCGTTGAGGAAGGAGAGCCGCAGCACCAGCATCCCCAGCAGTGCGATGCAGACGGTGAGGCCGGCGAAGACGACCGTGCGGCCGGTCGTCGCCACGGCCTTCTCGGCGGCCTCGGCCACCGGGAGCCCGCGCCGCAGGCCCCCCCGGTGCCGGGTGACGATGAACAAGGCGTAGTCGATCCCGACGCCGAGCCCGATCAGCAGCCCCAGCACGGGCGCGAAGTCCGCCACGTCCATGGCATGGCCGAGGAGCACGATGCCCGCGTAGGCGGTGCCGACGCTGATGAGCGCGGTGGCGACGGGCAGCAGGCTGGCGGCCGGTGACCCGAAGGCGAGAAAGAGCACCACAGCAGCCACGGCCACTCCGACGATCTCCGCGAGGTGGGAGGTGGGCGTCTCGGTGAGCGCGGTGGCGGGGCCGCCGAGTTCGACCTGGAGACCGTCGCCGGCGGCAGCCTTGGCCGTGTCGACGACGGCTCGCGCATGGGCCTCGGGGACGTTGCCGGTCCCTCCCTCGAAGACGACGGTCGCATAGGCCGTGCGGCCGTCGTCGCTGATCTGCGTGCTCCCCGCGCTGGTCTCCGCGCTGGGCTGCGCACTGGGCTCCGCGCTGGGCTCCGCGCCACCGCCCGGTGTGCTGCCGGAGGACCCGCCCGGCCAGGTCCCGGACCGGGGTTCCGGGGACGCGCCGTACGGGCCGGTGACCGAGGCGACGCCGTCCAGCCGCTCGACCTCCTCCAGCACCGCGGTCATCCGCTGCTCGACGGCGGCCGCCAGGACACTCCCCCGGGCACTGTGCCAGACGATGGTGTCCCCGCCGTCGAAGCCGCCCCGGAAGCCCTCCCGGAGGAGGTCGGCGGCCCGCCCCGACTCGGTGGCGGGTACGTCGTAGTCGTTCGAGTACGCCGTACCCGCGAACGCCGCGGCCGCCGACGCGCCGCAGAGGGCCGACAGCCAGAGCAGAACGGCGACGAGTCGGTGCCTGATGCACCACCGGGCGACGGCGGACACGGACGAGCTCCCTGGTGGTTCGTGGATCTTCACCGGGAACTGCCCGTAAAGAACACATGAGCTACAGCTGCACACTCTCGCAGGAGAGGGTGATCGTTAGGCCCCCTTCGCCCGTTTCGTGGTCATCCTCACAGGGGCGAGGCGAGGCGGGCGCGGGCAGTCCCTCCCCTGCCCTGCCGTGCCGTGCCGTGCCAGGCGTCGGGTTGGCACGGCGGCGGACCGTGCGGGCTCCAACGGGCTCCGCCGACCCCCACGGCCTCGGCTGCCCCGGGTGCCCCCGCAGGGCCCCGGAGAGAAGGTCCGGAAAGACCCTGACCCGGGTCCGCCGGGCGCGATCCCGCCAGTGGCCGACGGGCCGCGGGTACCGATTCGGTGGCGATGCCGGAGCGGACTGTCACCATGGGCTCATGACCATGAGGGGGGAATCACCGACCATCATCACCACCACCACGGCCAACACGGCCGCTGAGATCGCTCAGCACCTGCACCGGTGGCCCCGGGATCATCTCGGTGGGCCGCCCGTCGCGATCGTGCGCCACCCACCCGGGGCGACGCGGATGGAGCGGCGCGAGGCGTTCCGGGAGGTCTACGGGCCGATCGTCGCCGCGATCGGGGAGCCGACGCTGTACGGCGGCTCCGCTTGGGGGCCCAGTGTCCGCTGGCGGGACGCGGACCGACTGGTGCTGCTGTCGGGGGACCGGTTCCACGTCACGCTGTCGGTCCACCGGCCAGAGGAACTGGAGCACGGCGAGTACCGCTGCTTCACCTGGGGCGGCGCCCGGTCGACCGGCGAACCGCATGACTTCGACCTGCTGCCCTACAGCTGGCAGCTGTACCGCGGCGGGCCGGGGGAATCGCCGGGGCAGCGCCCCGACCACCGGCTCGCGGGTGACTGGGGGCAGTTGGAGAGCGCCCTGGAACTCCTGCTCGCCGCTTGGGCGGAGCAGCTTCCCGTGCAGGTGCCGGGCGACTGGGCCGGGTTCACGGTGGTGGCCGATCAGGATCCCGGCCGCGATCTCGTCGTGTCGTACAGCCCGGGCGAGGGACTGGGGGTCGCGATCGACGACCGGGACGCGCAGCAGTGCCCGGAACGGGACTGGCTGATGCGGGAATGCGGCTGGCACGGCCACGACCGGGGCTGGTGGCATTCGGCGTTTCCGGAGGCCGCGGAGAACTCCCCGACCGCGGCGGCGCGGCTGGCCGTGGCGGAACTGCGCTCGCGCGGCGCGGTCGGCCCGCAGGAGCTGTCCGCCCGGGAGGCCGTGGTCGACGGCCGCGGCGAGCTGTGGCTGCCGGGCCTCGGGATACGGACCCGCTGAGGTCTACGCCCCGGTCCGGGCCGGCGGACCGGGACGTAGCAGACTGCGGACACAGCCTGCGGGAACAGACGAGGGGTGGGGCACCGTGCCGGTGTCCCACCCCTCGCGCCGAAGTGCCGTGCCGGGGATCAGCCCTCGGTCACGCCGAGCTTCCGCAGGATCAGCTCCTTGACCCGGGCCGCGTCGGCCTGACCGCGGGTGGCCTTCATGACGGCGCCGACCAGCGCGCCGACCGCGGCGACCTTGCCGCCCCGGATCTTGTCGGCGATGGCGGCGTTGCCGGCGATCGCCTCGTCGACCGCCGCGCCCAGCGCGCCCTCGTCGGAGACGACCTTCAGGCCCCGCTTCTCGACGACCGCGTCCGGGTCGCCCTCGCCGGCCAGCACGCCCTCGATGACCTGGCGTGCCAGCTTGTCGTTGAGCGAACCGTCCGCGACCAGGGCCGCCACCCTGGCCACCTGTTCCGGTGTGATCGGCAGCCCCTCGAGCGAGCGTCCGGACTCGTTGGCGCTGCGGGCGAGCTCCCCCATCCACCACTTCCGGGCGGAGAGGGGGTCGGCGCCGGCCTCGATGGTGGCGACGATCGGGTCGATCGCGCCCGCGTTCAGGATCGACTGCATGTCGTGCCCGGAGACGCCCCACTCCTCGCGGAGGCGGTTGCGGCGCACCCGCGGCAGCTCGGGCAGCCCCGCGCGCAGTTCCTCGACCCACTCGCGGGACGGGGCGACCGGGACGAGGTCGGGCTCCGGGAAGTAGCGGTAGTCTTCCGCCTCCTCCTTGACCCGGCCGGACGTCGTGCTGCCGTCGTCCTCGTGGAAGTGGCGCGTCTCCTGCACGATCGTGCCGCCGCCGCCCAGCACCGCGGCGTGGCGGCGGACCTCGAAGCGGACCGCGCGCTCCACGCTGCGCAGCGAGTTGACGTTCTTGGTCTCGCTGCGGGTGCCGAACGTCTCCGAGCCCTTCGGCATCAGCGAGAGGTTGACGTCGCAGCGCATCTGGCCCATCTCCATCCGGGCCTCGGACACGCCGAGGGCGCGGATCAGCTCGCGCAGTTCGGCGACGTACGCCTTGGCGATCTCCGGGGCGCGGTCACCGGCGCCCACGACGGGCTTGGTGACGATCTCGATCAGCGGGATACCGGCCCTGTTGTAGTCGAGCAGGGAGTGCGACGCACCGTGGATACGGCCGGTGGCGCCGCCGACATGCGTCGACTTGCCCGTGTCCTCCTCCATGTGGGCGCGCTCGATCTCCACGCGGAAGACCTCGCCGTCCTCGAGCTGGACGTCCAGATAGCCGTTGAAGGCGATCGGCTCGTCGTACTGCGAGGTCTGGAAGTTCTTCGGCATATCCGGATAGAAGTAGTTCTTCCGGGCGAAGCGGCACCATTCGGCGATCTCGCAGTGCAGCGCGAGACCGATCCTCACGGCGGACTCGACGCCGACCGCGTTGACCACCGGCAGCGAGCCGGGCAGGCCCAGGCAGGTGGGACAGGTCTGCGAGTTGGGCTCGGCGCCCAGCCCGGTCGAGCAGCCGCAGAACATCTTGGTCCTGGTGCCGAGTTCGACATGGACCTCCAGGCCCATGACGGGGTCGTACGACGCGAGTGCGTCCTCGTACGACACCAGGTCAGTCGTGACGGTCACGATGAAACTTTCCCTCTCAGCCCAGCAGGACGTCGTCGTCGCCCAGGCGCTTCAGCTCCCGGTAGAGGATCGCGAGTCCGGTGACGATGGCGGCGGCGGACACGGCGGCGTCGACCAGCCGGAGCGTGTCGTGCTCCAGGCGGGCCTTCCTGGCCTGCTTGGCGACGCCGATGGCTCCGAACGCGGTGGCGGCCATGGACACATATGTGCCGGTACGGGACTTCGTGAAGCCCTTGGCCTTCTGCAAGCTACTCACAGTGACGGTGCCTCCTCCAGCAGCGGGTGGCCCCAGCGTGCCACGAAGGCCGCCTCGACGGCCGCACCCACCTGGTAGAGCCGCTCGTCCTTCATGGCGGGGGCGATGATCTGCAGACCGACCGGGAGGCCGTCCTCCGGCGCCAGTCCGCAGGGCAGCGACATGGCGGCGTTGCCGGCCAGGTTGGTCGGGATGGTGCACAGGTCGGCCAGGTACATCGCCATCGGGTCGTCGGCGCGCTCGCCGATCGGGAAGGCGGTGGTCGGGGTCGTCGGGGAGACGATCACGTCGACCTGCTCGAAGGCCTTCTCGAAGTCCTCCTTGATCAGGGTGCGCACCTTCTGGGCACTGCCGTAGTACGCGTCGTAGTAGCCCGAGGACAGGGCGTATGTGCCGAGCATGATCCGGCGCTTGACCTCGTCGCCGAAGCCCTCCTCGCGGGTCAGCGAGGTGACCTCCTCGGCCGAGCGGGTGCCGTCGTCGCCGGCGCGCAGGCCGTAGCGCAGACCGTCGAACCGGGCGAGATTCGAGGAGCACTCGGACGGCGCGATCAGGTAGTAGGCGGAGAGAGCCAGGTCGAACGAGGGGCAGTCGAGCTCGACGATCTCCGCGCCCAGCTCCTTCAGCAGCTGCACGGACTCGTCGAACCGCTGCACCACACCGGCCTGGTAGCCCTCGCCGCGGAACTGCCTGACGACACCGACCCGCATGCCCTCGACCGAGCCGTTGCGCGCGGCCTCGACGACCGGCGGGACCGGGGCGTCGATGGAGGTCGAGTCGAGCGGGTCGTGGCCGGCGATCACCTCGTGCAGCAGTGCCGCGTCCAGGACCGTGCGGGCACAGGGCCCGCCCTGGTCGAGGGACGAGGAGAAGGCGACCATGCCGTAGCGGGAGACGGCGCCGTAGGTGGGCTTCACACCGACCGTGCCGGTGACGGCGGCGGGCTGGCGGATGGAGCCGCCGGTGTCCGTGCCGATGGCGAGCGGAGCCTCGTACGAGGCCAGTGCGGCGGACGAGCCGCCCCCGGAGCCGCCGGGGATGCGGGTCAGGTCCCAGGGGTTGCCGGTCGGGCCGTAGGCGCTGTTCTCGGTGGAGGACCCCATGGCGAACTCGTCCATGTTGGTCTTGCCGAGGATGACGACATCGGCCTCCTTCAGCCTGCGCGTCAGGGTGGCGTCGTACGGCGGGATCCAGCCTTCGAGGATCTTCGAGCCGACCGTGGTCGGGATGCCCGCGGTGGTGAAGATGTCCTTCAGCGCCAGCGGCACACCCGCCAGTGGGCCGAGCTTCTCGCCGCGCTCGCGCTTCTCGTCGACGGCGCGGGCCCGGGCGAGGGCGCCGTCACGGTCGATGTGCAGAAACGCGTGGACCTTCTCGTCCACGGCCTCGATCCGGGCGAGGTGCGCCTCGGTGACCTCGACGGCGGTCAGCGCGCCGGAGGCGACCTTCGCGGCGATCTCCGCCGCGGTGAGCTTGATGATGGGGCTGTCCGTCATCGCTGGTCAGTCCTCCCCCAGGATCTGCGGCACCTTGAAACGCTGCTGCTCCTGTGCCGGGGCGCAGGAGAGCGCCTGCTCGGGGGTGAGCGACGGACGGACCTCGTCCGCGCGCATGACGTTGGTCAGCGGCAGCGGATGGGAGGTCGGCGGTACGTCTCGGTCGGCGACCTCGGCGACGCGGGCGACCGCGCCGATGATGTCGTCGAGCTGTCCGGCGAAGTGGTCGAGCTCTTCGGCCTTCAGCTCCAGACGTGCCAGCCGGGCGAGGTGGGCGACCTCCTCGCGCGTGATGCCAGGCATGCAGCGATCCTCAGGGGTGAGTGTGATGGTTGTGGCCCAATCCTATGGGCCAGGTCGGGGTGCCCGCGAAACCCTTTGCCGCGGGACCCGGCCGGTACCCTCGGCGGCGGGCGCCTCGGGCCGCAGGGCGGAGCCCCCTGCCCGGGCGGGAGGCGCCCCGGGAGGACGGCGTCACGGGACCGCCGGACCGCGAAGCCGCGAAGCCGCGAGGCCGCCGGACCGTCAGAGCGTCAGACCGCCGGCCATCGGACCGTCAGACCGCCAGGCCCGGCAAGACCGCCAAGCCACCGGCGGCACCCAGCGCCCGCACCGCCGGACCATAGGACCGCCGGAGCGCCACACCGCCAGGTCGGAGGATCAGCAGCCGGCCTCGGCGCGACCGCTCAGTTCACCAGGCCCGACGGGCGGTCCACCTCGGACGGGGCGGCGGGGAGGTCGCCCACCGGGCGGTGCGAGCCGTGCTCGCCCCGGGCCCGCAGCCATGCCGTGGTCTCCTGGGGCGGCATCGCCGCCGCGACCAGCCAGCCCTGCACCGCGTCGCATCCCAGGTCGCGCAGTCGCTCCCAGGTCTCGTCGTCCTCCACGCCCTCGGCGACCACCAGCAGTCCGAGGGAGTGGGCGAGGTCGACGGTGCAGCGAACGATCTCGGCGTCCTCGGTGTCGACCGCCAGCCGGGCGACGAACGATCTGTCGATCTTGAGTTCGCTGACCGGGAGCCGACGCAGATGGACCAGGGAGGAGTAGCCCGTGCCGAAGTCGTCCAGCGACATCTTCACTCCGTGGCCGGTGAGGGCCGCGAGGGTGTCCCCGGCCCGCTGCGGGTCCTCGAGCAGCACATGCTCGGTGATCTCCAGCTGCAGCGCGCCCGCCGGGACGCCGTGCCGGGCGAGCCGTGCCGCGACGGAGCCGGCGAAGCCCGGGGAGTGGACGTCACGCGGCGACACATTGACGGCGACGGGCACCTCGAGGCCCTGGGAGCGCCACTCGGCGACCTGGCCCAGCGCGGACTCCAGCACGTACTCGGTCAGATGGGGCATCAGCCCCGAGGACTCCGCGATGGCGATGAACTCGTCGGGGGGAACCCGGCCGCGGTCCGGGTGCACCCAGCGCACCAGTGCCTCGAGCCCCGCGACATGGCCGTCGAAGCGGACCTTCGGCTGGTAGTGGAGCTCCACCTCGCCCGCGTCCAGTGCCCGGCGCAGATCGCCGAGCAGTCCGAGCCGGTCCGGGGTGTTCGAGTCGCGCTTGGACTCGTACACCTCGACGCCCGTGCGGTCGCGCTTCGCCTGGTACATCGCCACATCCGCCCGCCTGAGCAGCCCTTCGGCGTCCAGGGCGTGGTCGGGGAAGACGGCGAGGCCGGCGCTGGCCTCCAGGACCAGGGTGAGCCCGTCGAGGTCGAGGGGTGAGGAGAGCTGGCCCACCAGGTGCCGGGCGACCCGCTGGGCGCTGGTGGTGGAGTCGGTCGTGGGGAGCAGCACGGCGAACTCGTCGCCGCCCAGCCGCGCCGCCTCCGCTCCGCGCGGCAGCGCGAGCTTCAGCCGCTCGGCGATCTGGAGCAGCAGCCGGTCCCCAGCGAGATGACCGAGCGTGTCGTTGACCGAGCGGAACCGGTCGAGGTCGATCAGGACGAGGGCGGAGCGCACTCCGGTCCCCTCGGCCTCCTCCAGCGCCGTCCAGGTGCGCTCCAGCAGGCACTGGCGGTTGGGGAGTTTGGTGAGCGGGTCGCGCAGCTGCTCCTCGGCCCGGACGCGGGCGATCCACAGGGTGGAGTCGAGGGCGATCAGCGGCACCGCGAACAGCGGGAGCACCGCCGGCAGGGTGGTCGCGACGACGCAGATCAGCGGGGCGATGCCGAGCAGGGCGACGGCCACGAGCCCCTGCCGCAGCAGCGCGGTGCGGGCGACGGTGGGCAGTCCGCTGCCCTGCGGCACCAGGGCGTACCAGAGCAGCATCCGGGTGACGGCGATGTACGCGGCGGCGGCCAGCACCACCTCGGGGATCGCTTCCGGTCCCCAGTGCAGGGGCTGCCAGGGTTCCTCGACGGTCGGTGCCTCGCCGAAGGCGGCGAGGACGAGTGCGGCCGCGCCGATGCCCAGCACGTCCACCGCGCCGTGCAGGGCGCCCTGCCGCCAGCGGTGCCGCCGGGCGGCGCCGACCGGCACCACCACGGCGAGGCTGACCAGGGCGGCCGGGACCCAGCCGTACAGCAGCAGCACCGCGAGGGTCAGGGCGGCGCCGGAGCCGGTGCCGCCCCACCAGCGGTCCCGCCCGAGGGCGACCAGATGGCCGACGATGACGGCGGTCAGCGCGGCGAGGGACCAGCCCTCGGCGCCCGTGGGGAAGAGCGCCCGCCCCTCGCGCAGGGCGCCGAAGAGCCCGGTGGCCAGGGCGAGTGCGGCGATGCCCGCGACGACGAGCGGCAGCCTGGGCGCGATGCCCGCGACGAACGCGAGTCCCGCGAGACCACGCGGCCGTGAGACCGGGGCGGCGCTCTCGGTCGGTTCCATTCCCGTCCCTCTCACAGCCGGCGGTGCCGATGCCACATGGTGGCTTCCGTGTCATGCGGCCACGGCCGAAACCTCACCACGCGGCCGTGCACAACAGGCGCATGCCTCAACAGTAGGCCGCGGTGGGCTTCGACGGGCAGCGCTCTACAGCTCTTGCCCGAATGCGCCCCGGCCACCCTTATCCCTCTGATATGCGCCGAACGAGTGATCCTGACGGGGGGTCGGTTCGTACGGTCGTCCTACTCCCCGATCGGTGCGGCCACCTCTCGGGCCGCGTCGGGGCCTTGTTCGAGCAGCACCGCGAAGCCGCCCTCGTCCAGTACGGGCACCTTCAGCTGAAGGGCCTTGTCGTATTTCGACCCAGGACTGTCACCCACAACAACGAATGAGGTCTTCTTCGAAACAGAACCCGTCACTTTCGCTCCGCGACTCTGGAGCGCGTCCTTGGCGCCATCCCTGGTGTACCTCTCCAGCGTGCCGGTGACGACGACCGTGAGACCCTCGAGCGGGCGCGGCCCCTCGTCCTCGCCGGAGCCCTCCTCCTCCATCCGGACACCCGCGGCACGCCACTTGCGGAGGATCTCGCGGTGCCAGTCCTCCTCGAACCACTGCTTCAACGAGGCGGCGATCGTCGGCCCGACACCCTCGACCGCCGCGAGCTCCTCCTGGGACGCCTGTTCGATGCGCTCGATCGACCGGAACTCGCGGGCCAGCTCCTCGGCGGCCACGGGCCCCACATGGCGGATGGACAGACCGGTGAGGATGCGGGCCAGTGGCCGCTCCCTGGCGGCCGCGAGGTTCTCCAGCATCGCCAGCGTGTTCTTCTTGGGCTCGCCCTGCTGGTTGGCGAAGACGGTGACGATCTTCTCCTCGCCGGTCCTGGGATCGCGCTTGGGCAGTCCGCTGTCCTGGTCGAGCACATACGCCTTGATCGGCAACAGCTGATCGACCGTCAGATCGAAGAGGTCGCCCTCGTCGGCCAGCGGCGGCTCGGCGGGCTCCAGCGGCTTCGTCAGAGCCGCAGCGGCCACATAGCCGAACGCCTCCACATCCAGGGATTTGCGACCCACCAGGTAGAACAGCCGCTCCCGCAACTGGGCCGGGCAGCTGCGGGCGTTGGGGCAGCGCAGATCGACATCGCCCTCCTTCATCGGCCGCAGGGCCGTACCGCACTCGGGGCACTCGGCCGGCATGACGAACTCCCGCTCGCCGCCGTCCCGCAGGTCGGCCACCGGGCCGAGGATCTCCGGGATGACGTCGCCCGCCTTGCGCAGCACCACGGTGTCGCCGATCAGGACGCCCTTGGCCCTCACCACGTCCTGGTTGTGCAGGGTCGCGAACTCGACCTCGGAACCCGCCACCGTCACCGGCTCCACCTGCGCATAGGGCGTGACCCGGCCGGTACGGCCCACCCCGACGCGGATGTCCACCAGCTTGGTGTTGACCTCCTCCGGCGGGTACTTCCAGGCGATCGCCCAGCGCGGCGCCCGCGATGTCGAACCCAGCCGGCCCTGGAGCGGGATCTCGTCCAGCTTGACGACCACCCCGTCGATCTCGTGCTCCACGGAGTGCCGGTGCTCGCCGTAGTACGCGATGAACGCCCGCACCTCCTCCAGGGAGTCCACCACCTTGCAGTGCCGGGCGGTCGGCAGGCCCCACTCGTGGAGGAGCTCGTACGCCTCCGAGAGCCGGGCGATCTCCAGGCCGTCGCGCGCGCCGATTCCGTGCACCACCATGTGCAGCGGCAGGGTGGCGGTGACCCTGGGGTCCTTCTGCCGCAGCGAGCCCGACGCCGAGTTCCGGGGGTTGGCGTAGGGCTGCTCGCCGGCCGCGACCCGGCGGGCGTTGAGCTCCTCGAAGGCCTCCATGGGGAAGTAGACCTCGCCCCGGATCTCCACCAGATCGGGTACCCGGTCGCCCCGCAGGCGGACCGGGATGTCCGCGATCGTCCGCACGTTGGGGGTGATGTCCTCGCCGGTACGGCCGTCGCCCCTGGTCGCGGCCCGGGTGAGCCGGCCCTTCTCATAGGTGAGGTTGACCGCAAGGCCGTCGACCTTCAGCTCGCACAGGAAGCGGTGCGCGGAGCTGCCGACCTCCTTGGCGACCCGGTCCACCCAGGCGGCGAGCTCCGCCTCGTCGAAGGCGTTGTCGAGGGAGAGCATCCGCTCGCGGTGCTCGACCGCCGTGAACTCCGTCTCGTAGGCGGCCGAGACCCGCTGGGTCGGCGACTCGGGCGTGCGCAGCTCCGGGTACTCCTCCTCGAGCGCCTCCAGGGACCGCATCAGCCGGTCGAACTCGGCGTCGCTGACGACCGGCTGGTCCTTCACGTAGTACCGGAAGCGGTGCTCCTCGACCTGCTCGGCCACCCGGGCATGCTCGTCCCGCACCTCCGCCGGCACCGGCCCCCGCTGTTCGACAGCCACCGTCACGTCCTCCCGCTACCTCGGCCCTCGGTCCATCACTCAGGGTTGTCCACAAGCGATCGCGCCGCCCGGACGCAGTGCGCGAGTGCCGCACGGGCGTAGCCGGGCGAAGCGCCCGCGAGCCCGCATGACGGGGTGATCACGACCGACTCCGCGAGAGTCCCCGGATCCAGCCCCAGCCTGCGCCACAGCGTCCTGACACCCATGACGCTACTAGCAGGGTCGGACAACGGGCCGTCGGTGGCGGACACGACCCCCGCAAGAAGCCTCGTACCGCCCTCGACCGCCTCACCGACCGACTCTTCGTCACGCTCGGTGAGCAGTGCGAAATCGAACGAGATCCCGGCGACGCCCGCCCGGCGCAACAGGGCGAACGGCACCTGAGGAGCACAGGAGTGCACGGCCACCGGCACACCGGCGGCGGAGACGACCTCCCGCAGCGCGCTCTCGGCGAGCTGCCGGTCCACGGCGCGGTGCGTCCGGTACCCGCTGGCGGTCCGCACCCGGCCGCCCAGCACCTCCGCCAGGGAGGGCTCGTCCAGTTGCAGCACGGGCCGCGCACCCGGCACCCGGCGCCGCACCTCGGCGAGGTGGCCGCGCAGTCCTTCGGCCAGCGATCCCGCGAGGTCCCGGCAGGCGCCGGGGTCGGCGAGGGCCGCCTCGCCGTTCCTGAGTTCCAGGGCCGCCGCGAGCGTCCACGGCCCGACCGCCTGGACCTTGAGCGGGCCCTCGTAGCCCTGGGCGAACTCCTCCAGCGCGTCCAGGTCCTCACCGAGCCAGGACCTGGCCCGCCGGGTGTCCCGGCCCGGCCGGTCACCGATCCGCCAGCCACTCGGCTCGACGCGCGCGTACAACTCCGCCAGCAGCCCCGCGGTCCGGCCGACCATGTCGGCGCCGGGGCCACGGGCGGGCAGCTCGGGCAGGTGGGGGAAGTCCTCGAAGGACCCGGTGACGGTCTTCGCGGCCTCACGCGCGTCCCCGCCGGGCAGCGAGCCGACTCCGGTCGCTGCGCCCCACACGGCGCCGCTCACCGCCCCGGCCGGACGGTGAGGTCGTGGATGTCGGCGTCGCGCGGCAGGTCGAGGGCCGTGAGGATGGCCGTCGCCACCGACTCGGGGTCGATCCACCGCGACGGGTCGTACTCCCTGCCCTCCTGCCGGTGCACCTTCTCCTGCATCGGACTCGCGGTGCGGCCGGGGTACACCGAGGTGACCCGTACACCGTGCTCCCGCTCCTCCTGCCGAAGGACGTCGGCCAGTGCCTTGAGGCCGTGCTTGGAGGCGGCGTAGGCGCCCCACTCGGCATGGGCGTTGAGCCCCGAACCGGAGTTGACGAACACCACCGCGCCCCGGGACACCCGCAGCTGGGGCAGCAGCAGCCGGGTGAGCTCCGCCGGGCTCACCAGGTTCACGTTGAGCTGCGCCTGCCAGGTCTTCGGCGTGAGGTCGGCGACCCGGCCGAGGTCCACGACGCCCGCGATGTGCAGCAGCGAGTCGACCCGCTCGGGCAGCGTCTGGTGCGAGAACGCCCAGGACAGCCGGTCCGGCGTGCCGAGGTCGCCGACGAGGGTGCGCGAGCCCGGGTAGGCCCGGGCCAGCTCCCGGGCGCGGCCGGCGTCCCTGGCCAGCAGCACGAGGGCGTCGCCGCGCGCGTGCAGCCGGCGCGCGACGGCCGCGCCGATGCCGGAGCCCGCTCCGGTGATCAGATGTGTAGCCATACCGGCCATGCTCGCATCACCGCAGCCCCGCGCTCACCACGAGGGGGACGAGGGCGGTCCCACCGGGTCCCCGGCGAAGAAGACCAGGCCGGTGAGGGGCGCAGACAGGAGGCCCCCGGCGTCCGGTGCGCCGGAACCGCCCCCGGTCTTCGCCTGGCCACGGTCGGGCGACCGTTCGCACGGCGGAGGTCCCGGGCGGCACCGCGTCCCGTGGCGTGAAGACGAGCCGCGCCGTTCGCGGAGGGGATTCGCCGTCGCGGATTCGCGGTCCCGGACGAGCCGGACGACAGCCTCGACCCGGCGCGCGGACACGGTCTCAGGCCGTGACCGTACCCGGCCGGCGCGTCGTCGCCGCGATCGTCGCCGAGCCGACCACCCGGGTGCCGTCGTACAGCACGATCGCCTGGCCGGGGGCGACCCCGCGGACGGGCTCGGTGAACGCCACCCGCAGTTCGCCGCCCACCAGCTCGGCCGAGACCTCCGTCTCGCCGCCGTGGGCGCGCAGCTGCGCCGTGTACGTGCCCGGGCCGGAGGGGGCCGTGCCGCACCAGCGGGGCCTCACCGCGGTGAGCGCGGAGACCTCCAGGGCCTCGGCCGGTCCGACGGTGACGGTGTTGTCCACCGGTGAGATGTCCAGGACGTAGCGCGGCTTGCCGTCGGGCGCGGGGTGGCCGATGCGCAGTCCCTTGCGCTGGCCGATGGTGAAGCCGTACGCACCGTCGTGGGTGCCCAGCCTCGCGCCGGACTCGTCGACGATGTCGCCCTCCGCCCTGCCGAGGCGCTTCGCGAGGAACCCCTGGGTGTCGCCGTCGGCGATGAAGCAGATGTCGTGGCTGTCGGGCTTCTTCGCCACGGCCAGTCCGCGCCGCTCGGCCTCCGCACGGATCTCGTCCTTGGTGGTGAGGGTGTCGCCGAGCGGGAACAGGGCGTGGGCGAGCTGCCGCGCATCGAGCACGCCGAGTACATAGGACTGGTCCTTGGCCTCGTCGCTCGCGCGGTGCAGCTCGCGCCGGCCGTCCTCGCGCACGACCACGGTGGCGTAGTGGCCGGTGCACACGGCGTCGAACCCCAGGGCCAGCGCCTTGTCGAGCAGCGCCGCGAACTTGATCTTCTCGTTGCAGCGCAGGCAGGGATTGGGGGTGCGGCCCGCCTCGTACTCCGCGACGAAGTCCTCGACCACGTCCTCGCGGAACCGCTCGGCGAGGTCCCAGACGTAGAAGGGGATGCCGATGACGTCCGCGGCGCGGCGGGCGTCGCGGGAGTCCTCCACGGTGCAGCAGCCGCGCGCGCCGGTGCGGAACGACTGCGGGTTCGCCGAGAGCGCCAGATGCACCCCGGTCACGTCGTGTCCCGCTTCGGCGGCCCGGGCGGCGGCGACGGCGGAGTCCACCCCGCCGGACATGGCGGCGAGGACGCGGAGCGGGCGCTGGCGTGTGTCAGTCATAGCCCTACCAGGGTACGGGGCGCCGGGAACCGGATGCCCACGTGTGGTCGTTCGGGAGGTGACGGGGTGCGAAGAGGGGTGGCATGGGCGACGGGAAGGCACAGCGCGGCGTCGGCAGGCGGGCCGTGCTCATCGGCGGTGGCGCGGCGCTCGTGGGTGCGGGCGTGGTGGCCCAGGACGAGCTGAGGCGGCTGTGGTGGAAGCTGCCGGGCATGGAGAAGCCGCGCGTGGGGGGTGAGCTGGACCACGCGGGCGCGGTGTGGACGGCGGCCTCCTCGGCGAACTGGCGCCGGGCCGACCGGCCCGACGACTACACGATCGACCGGGTGGTGATCCATGTCGTCCAGGGCAGCTACCGCACGGCGCTGAAGGTGTTCAAGGACCCGGCCCACGGCGCCGCCACGCACTACGTGGTGGGCGGTGACGGGCGGATCGCCCAGATGATCCGCGAGCTCGACGTCGCCTTCCACGCGGGGAACCGGGAGGTCAACGAGCGGAGCATCGGCATCGAGCACGAGGGCTTCGTCGACCGTCCCGAGGACTTCACCGACGCGATGTACGCCTCGTCGGCCCGCCTGACCGCCGGCATCTGCGCGCGCTACGGGATCCCGGTCGACCGGGAGCACATCATCGGCCATGTCGAGGTGCCCGGGACCGACCACACCGACCCGGGCCCGCACTGGGACTGGGACCGGTACATACCGATGGTGCGGCGGGCGGCGGCCCCGCCGTCGCCCACCGCGACGCGGCTCTAGCCGTTCCGTGCCGGCACGGCGGGTCCGGCTGGGCCGGGCAGGCCGGGCAGGCCGGGCAGGCCGGGCGTCACGACGAGCGAACACCGCCTGACACGGTGCTAGCTGAGGCCCGCGGCGCGAGCCCGCTCCACGGCGGGCCCGATCGCCCCGGCGACGGCCTCGACGTCCTCCGCGGTGGACGTGTGGCCGAGGCTGAAGCGGAGCGTGCCGCGGGCCAGGTCCGGGGCGGTGCCGGTGGCGAGGAGGACATGGCTGGGCTGGGCGACACCCGCCGTGCAGGCCGAGCCGGTGGAGCACTCGATGCCCCGGGCGTCCAGGAGCAGCAGCAGCGAGTCGCCCTCGCAGCCGGGGAACGTGAAGTGGGCATTGGCCGGGAGCCGGTCCTCCGGGTCTCCGCCGAGGATCGCGTCGGGCACGGCGTCGAGGACGGCGGCGACGAGCCGGTCGCGCAGGGCGCCGATATCGCGGGCGAAGTCCTCGCGGCGCTCGGCGGCGGTCCGGGCGGCGACGGCGAAGGCCGCGACGGCCGGCACGTCCAGCGTCCCGGAGCGCACATGGCGTTCCTGACCGCCGCCGTGCAGCACGGGCACGGGGCTGTGCTCGCGGCCCAGCAGCAGCGCGCCGACGCCGTACGGGCCGCCGATCTTATGGCTGCTGACGGTCATGGCGGCCAGCCCGGACGCAGCGAAGCCGACGTCGAGCTGCCCGAAGGCCTGGACCGCGTCGGAGTGCAGCGGAACAGCGAACTCGGCCGCGACATCGGCGAGTTCACGGACGGGCATGACGGTGCCGATCTCGTTGTTGGCCCACATGACAGTGGCCAGCGCCACATCGGAGGGGTCCCTCTCGAGGGCCTCCCGCAACGTCTCCGGGTGCACCCGGCCGAGGGCGTCGACGGGCAGGTACTCGACGTTCGCGCCCTCGTGCCCGGCGAGCCAGTGCACGGCGTCGAGGACGGCATGGTGCTCGACGGGGCTGGCGAGTACGCGGGTGCGGCGCGGGTCGGCGGCTCGCCGGGCCCAGTAGAGCCCCTTGACGGCGAGATTGTCCGCCTCGGTGCCGCCGGAGGTGAGGACGACCTCGCTGGGGCGCGCCCCGAGCGCCTCGGCGAGGGCCTCGCGGGCCTCCTCGACGGTACGGCGGGCCCTGCGGCCCGCTGCGTGCAACGAGGAGGCGTTGCCGGTGGCGGCGAGCTGGGCGGTCATCGCCTCGATCGCCTCCGGGAGCATCGGAGTGGTCGCGGCGTGGTCGAGGTAGGCCATGGTGGACACGATTCTACGAGCCGCCCGGAGTCCGGTACCCGCCCCGGGGGGGGCGGGACCGGTCAGCCGAGGGGACTCCAGACGACCATGCCGTCGCCCACGACGAGCGCGGCGAGTACGGCGAGGTCCGCGACGCCGAGCAGCAGACCGAGAAGGGCCCGCCCGCGCCGGGCGGTGCCGCGCCAGAGCGCGAGACCGGCGAGGACCACGGCGACGGGTCCGAGCACGATGTTCATCACGAGCAGCCCGACGAGTCCGAGGACGAACGAGGCGACCGCCATGCCGTCGGCGTCGCGCGTTCCGGTGAACCGGTGTGCGGGTGCGGCGAGTTGCACGGGAATTCCTCCTCGGATCAGCGAACGGACCGCCGTGCGCGGCGCTCCCGCACGGCGAACACGAGCAGCCAGCCGGCGATGGCGGCGGCGGCTGCGGCGGACAGCGGCGGCGGGACATGGGCCACGGCACCCAGGAGGATGCCCAGCAAGGCGACGGCGGCGACGAGGGCGATCATCTTCCTCGGCCTTCCTTTCGCGGGGAACTGCGGGAGCCGGCCGGCTGCCGGACCCCGGAGACTTCAGAGCACGACTGTTGGCCGGCTACCCGGTCGAGGGTTCCGCATACGAGCGGGCGGATGTCTACCGCATGTCATGAGTCACAGCGCCGGCGTCCGCCAGGCACGGAGGTTGAGGACCCGGGCGCTGACGGCACCGATCCCGATACCCGGGGCCCGCGAGCCCGGCACCCCCGGGGCGCCCGGCGAGGAGCGGGTCGCCCGCACGGCACGCACCCCGCGCCCCTCCCGGTCGGCCGGACGCTCTTCTGCCACCGGCCCGGCAACCCCCTCCAGCCGGCCCGGCGCTCCCCTGTCTCCGCCCCGGCCTTCCCGGCGGGAGTCCCGGGCGGACCCTGCCCGGCCGGCGCCCGGCCGGGCAGTCCGGCCGGCGCCCGGCACGTGAAGCCCGCGAGCCGACGGATCAGCCCGCGACCCGACCGATCAGCCGCGCGTGAGCGGCGCCTTGGCCAGCTGGCGTGACTGGGCGACGAGGCGGCCCGCGCTGTCCCAGACCTCGGCGTCCTCCTCCAGGAAGCCGCCCGCGAGATTCCGGGTGGTGATGGAGACGCGCAGCAGACCCGGCGCCGGCCGGCAGCGGATGTGGACGGTGAGCTCGACGGTCGGCGTCCAGCCCTTCAGTCCCAGTTCGAACGCGGTCGGCGGGAGTGCGTCGACGGTGAGCAGCAGGGAGAGCGGGTCGGCGTCGCGGCCGTCGGCGAGTCCGAACCAGCCCCGCACCTCGCCCTTGCCGGAGGGGGCCCCGACGGCCCAGCCGACGGTCGCGGGATCGAGTTTGATGTCCAGCCGGTCGGTGATGTCGGACGAGCCGGGGATCGCGGGCGCCGGGCCGTCGGACGGGCCGAGGCAGTCCTGGGGGGCCGGGATGGCAGGCGGCAGGGCGGTCGTCTGGACGTCGCCGGGCAGTGCGTCCAGGTCGCCGTAGGCGGCGAGGACGCGGATGCGCTCCACCTCGGTGCCGTCCTCCGCGTACTGCAGAAGCGAGGCCTGGCCGGTGGAGAGGGTGCCGCCGGTACGGATCGTCTCGGTGCGGATCACCGCAGGGCCGGGCGCGGAGGGGGTGAGGTAGTACGCCGAGACCGTGATCGGGTCGGGGTGCGGGAGGGCGTCCCCGAGGGCGCGCCCGAGCAGCGCCAGCAGATAGCCGCCGTTGACGGCGTTGAGGATCGTCCAGCCCGCGGAGAGCTCCGCGTCGTAGACGCCGGGTACGCCGGGATCCCGGAGGGTGACAGCGGTGTCGCGGTCGAACTCGCTGCTGCCATTGGTTACCTGTGCCACCTGTGCCATGGCCGAATCGTACAATAGCAAAATACTAAGCGGTAGCTTTGCCGAAGCCCTTGTTACCCGGTTCGGTCGCGGTGGACCGGCGGTTCCAGGCACGCGGAGCCCGCCAGTGGAACCGCATCGCGAGCAGGCGCACGGAGAAGGCGGTCAGTGCGGCGATGCCGCTGGTCAGCCCGTTGAGCGCGTCGAAGCGGAGGAACAGCGCCACCATGGTGGCGCCGACGATCGCGGGAACGGCGTACAGGTCGCGGTCCCAGCGCAGCAGCGAGGGCACCTCGTTCGCGAGGACGTCACGCAGCACACCCCCGCCGACCGCCGTCGCGAGCCCGAGCGTCGCGGAGGCGGTCAGACCGAGGCCGTACTCATACGCCTTGGTCGTGCCGGTGACCGCGAACAGCCCCAGACCGGCCGCATCGAACACGTTGACCGAGCCCTGGATCCGCTCGACCTCGGGATGGAGGAAGAAGACCAGCGCCGCCGCGACCAGCGGCATCACGAAGTAGCCGAGGTCGGTGAACGCGGCGGGCGGGACGGCGCCGATGACCAGATCGCGGAACAGCCCGCCGCCCAGCCCGGTGACCTCGGCCAGCACCGCGATACCGAAGACGTCGAAGTTCTTCCGCACGGCGAGCAGAGCGCCGGAGATGGCGAAGACGAAGATACCGGCGAGGTCCAGAGCGTGCTGGACGGAGGGGGTGAACAGTTCCTGGAGCACCGGACAATTGTGCCGCCTGCCCACCGGGGACCCGCCCGCCCCGAGCGGAACGGGACGGCGGGTACGCACCAGCACTGACACTGACGCGGACACGGACACGGACACGGACGCGGGCATGGGCACGGGCCGTGGTTGAAGGCACCGGACGTTCCGCTCGGGGGCAGGGAGGAGCCGGGACGCGGACCCGGTGGGCCCGTGCCCGTGTCCCGGTGCGCGTAACCGCTAAGTCCCCGCGGGAGCCTCCGAGGCCCTCTCCCCCGAGCTCGAGCCCTTCGCCGCCCCGCCGCCCGAAGCCCCCGAAGCCCGCGGAGCCCCGGAAGCCTCAGAGCCCCCAGAGCCCCCAGAGCCCTCGTGGGCGGCCGGAACGACTTCGCCCGAGGTGCGGGTGATCTCGCCCGACGCGATCTCCGCGGCGAAGTGGCAGGCCACCCGGTGGCCGCCCCCCAGGTCCCGCAGCTCGGGGCGCTCCGTGGCGCACCGGGTGTCCTGCTTCCACGGGCAGCGCGTATGGAAGCGGCAGCCCGCCGGCGGGTTCGCGGGCGACGGCAGGTCACCCAGCAGCAGAATGCGCTCCCGGCGGTCCTCCACCTCCGGGTCCGGCACCGGCACCGCCGACATCAGGGCCCTGGTGTACGGGTGCCTGGGCTCCTCGTACAGCGCGTCGCTCGGCGCCTCCTCCACCAGGGAGCCGAGGTACATGACCCCGATCACATCGGAGATGTGCCGGACGACGGCGAGGTCGTGGGCGATGACGAGATACGTCAGCCCCATGGACTTCTGGAGCTCCTCCAGCAGGTTGACGACCTGCGCCTGGATGGAGACGTCCAGCGCCGAGACCGGCTCGTCGCAGATGATCAGGTCCGGTTCGAGCACCAGCGCCCGCGCGATGCCGATGCGCTGGCGCTGGCCGCCGGAGAACTCGTGGGGGTAGCGGGAAAGGGCGTTCCCGGGAAGGCCCACCTTCGCCAGGATCTCCTTGATCTTCTCCCGGCGCTCCTCCCGGTTCCCGCCGATGCCGTGTGCCGCCATGCCCTCGGACAGGATCGACTCGATGTTCTGCCGGGGGTTGAGGCTGCCCAGGGGGTCCTGGAAGACCATCTGGAGCCGCCGCCGGAACGACCGCATCTCCTTCTCGGGGAGCTGCGCCACGTCCGTGCCGTCGAGGACGACCCGGCCGTCCGTCACGTCGACCAGCCGCAGCACCGCCCGTCCGAGCGTGGTCTTGCCGCAGCCGGACTCCCCGACGAGCCCGTACGTCTGGCCGGCCTCGACGGACAGCGAGATACCGTCGACGGCGTAGACGTGTCCCACCGTGCGGTCGAAGAGGATGCCCTTCTTGACGGGGAAGTGGACCTTCACTCCGTCGAGTTCGAGCAGGCTCATGCCGGGACCTCCGTCGTGGCCAGGACCGGGTTGACGCAGCGGGCCTGGTGCCCGGCCTCGCGGGGTTCGGTCAGTTCGGGCGTACCGGTCAGGCAGCCCATCTCGTAGCGGTCGCAGCGGGGCGCGAAGGCGCAGCCGTCGGCCCAGGCGATCTGGTCGTTGATGGACCCGCGAATGGGGTTGAGCGGCTCACCGCGCGGCGCGTCGAGCCTCGGGATGGAACCGAGCAGCCCGTGGGTGTACGGGTGGGTCGGGTGCGCGAACAGCTCCCGCCGTCCGGAGGACTCCACGACCTTGCCCGCATACAGCACATTGACCTGGTCGCAGAGCCCGGCGACGACCCCCAGGTCATGGGTGATCATCAGCAGGGCGGTGCCCTCCTGGTCCACGAGTTCCTTGAGCAGTTCGAGGATCTGGGCCTGGATGGTGACGTCCAGCGCGGTGGTCGGCTCGTCGGCGATGAGCAGGCGGGGCGCGCAGGCCACGGCCATGGCTATCAGCGCGCGCTGCCGCATTCCGCCGGAGAGCTGGTGCGGGTACTCCCTGAGCCGCCGGTCCGGGTCGGGGATGCCGACCCGGTCCAGCAGCTGCGCGGCCTCCTTGCGGGCGGCCTCGCCCTTCATACCGCGGTGGCGCTTCAGGATCTCGGTCACCTGGACGCCGATCGGAACGACCGGGTTCAGGGAGGACAGCGGATCCTGGAAGATCATCGCCAGCTTGCTGCCGCGTAGGTCCCTGATCCGGCGGGGACCCATCGCCAGCAGGTCGGCGCCCTCGAAGTCCGCCCGTCCGCCGAGGGTCGCGCCCTTGCGCGGGAGCAGTCCCATCAGGGCGAGTGAGGTGACGGACTTTCCGCAGCCCGACTCGCCGACGAGTCCGACGACCTGGCCCTCGTCCACGGAGAAGGAGACTCCGTTGACGGCCCTGACGGCGTTGCCCCCGGCGGGCCCGGCGGGTCCGGCGGCCCTGACGGACGTGTCCTCGGCGGGCCCTGCGGGTCCGGCGGCCCTGACGGACGTGTCCTCGGCGGGCCCTGCGGCCTCGGTCGGCCCTGCGGCCTCGGTCGGCTTGCGGTCGCGGTCGCGGCCTCGGTCGGCCCTGCGACCGCGACCGCCGAAGGTGACGGTGAGTTCGTCCACATCGAGCAGTGGCATGACGTCAACCTCGCAGCTTCGGATCGAGAGCTTCCCGCATGGCCTCGCCGAGCAGGGTGAAGCCCAGGGCTGTGATGATGATGGCGACCGCCGGGTACATCGACATCATCGGCGCGTTGTCGAAGAAGCGCTGCGCCTGCGAGAGCATGACGCCCCACTCCGGGATGGCCGGGTCGGGGTTGCCGAGACCGAGGTAGGACAGTGCCGCGGCCTCGATGATCGCGGTGGCGAGGCTGAGGGTGGCCTGGACGATCACCGGGCTCAGCGAGTTGGGCATGATCTGGGTGAGGACGATGCGCCGTTTGCGGATGCCGAGGGAGCGGGCGGCCAGCACATAGTCCTTGCCTCCCTGGGCGAGCATCGAACCGCGCAGCAGCCGGGCGAAGATGGGGATCTGCACCACGCCCACGGCGATCATGACCGTGGTCAGCGACTGCCCCAGCACCGCGGCGATGGAGACGGCGAGCAGCAGCGACGGCAGCGCCAGCATGATGTCGGTGACCCGCATGACGACGTCGTCCAGGCGCTGTCCCGCGCGTCCGCCGAGGGTGGCCGCCGCGCCGGAGACCGCGCCCACCAGCGCCCCGAGGACCAGGCCGATGAGCATCGACACCACGCCGACCAGCAGCGTCTGCCGGGCTCCCACGAGCATGCGGGAGAACATGTCGCGGCCCAGATGGTCCAGACCGAACCAGTTCTCGCCGCGGGCGCCGACGAACTCGCCCTGGTTGGCGAGGACCTCGCCGCGCCACGTCTGCGCCGTAGGGGAGTAGGGGGCCAGCCAGGGGCCCACGATCGCGACCACGACGAACGCGGCGATGACGACCGCGCCGATGATCGCCATCTTGCTGCCGCGCAGCCGGCGGAAGGCCTCCCGCCAGAGGCTGGCGCCGCTAGACGTCTCCTTCTTCGCGGTGAGCTCCGCGAGCCGGTCGATCTTCGATGTCTTGGTGGTGGCCAGGCTCATCAGTGCACCCGCACCCTCGGATCGATGACGCTGTACGCGAGATCCACCAGCAGGTTGATCAGGACGTACACCATCGCGATGAACATGATGAAGCCCACCAGCACCGGGTAGTCGCGGGCGTCGATCGCCGTCCGGATGAAGGAGCCGATGCCGCCGAAGGAGAAGACCGACTCGGTCAGCACCGCCCCCGACAGCAGGCTGCCGGTGAGCAGGCCGACCGCGGTGACCACGGGCAGCAGCGCGTTGCGCAGGATGTGGCGGCCCCGGACGGTCCTCCGCTCCAGGCCCTTGGACTCGGCGGTGCGGACGTAGTCCTCGCCGAGGACCTCCAGCACGCTGGCGCGGGTCATGCGCACGATCACGGCGAGCGGGATGGAGGAGAGCGCGAGCGCGGGCAGCACCAGATGCATGACCGCGTCCCAGGAGGCGTCGAACTCGCCGGTGAGGACGCCGTCGAGGACGGCGAAACCGGTGACGCTGGTGGCGTCGACCCCGGTGGTGAGACGGCCGAAGGTCGGGAAGAGGCCGAGGTTGACGGCGAAGACGCCCTTGAGGATCAGGGCGAGGAAGAAGACCGGGATGCAGATCCCGACGAGCGATCCGGAGACCGCGGCCACGTCCAGCCAGCCGCCGCGCCTGCGGGCGGCGAGATAGCCGAGCGGAATGCCCACCGCCACGGCGATCAGAATGGCGGCGAGGCTCAGCTCGACCGTGGCGGGGAACCGGAGGACGAACTCGTCCCACACCGGCTGTCCCGTCTGGGTGGAGGTGCCGAGGTCGAGTTCGACGATGCGCTTGAGGAAGCGTCCGTACTGGACGTGCAGCGGCTGGTCGAGTCCGAGCGCCCGGTTGATGCGCGCCACTTCGGCTTCGGTCGCCCGCTCGCCCAGGATCGCCGAGGCGGGTCCGCCGGGCAGCCGGTTCAGCCAGAGGAACAGCAGAACCGACAGGCCGAGCAGGGTGGGTATCAGCTGTAGCAGTCGTCGTACGACGAGTCGCAACACCCCGCGTGCCCCTTTCTTGCGTGTGTTGTACGAGTACGGGTGGTACGGGTGGTACGGGATTCGGATGCGGGTCCGCCCGGCCACGGGTGCTCCGTGACCGGGCGGACCTGGTGCGGTGTGCTACTTGAAGGAGACCTCGGCGAAGTTCTCCTGTGTCAGCGGGGAGACGTTCGGCGGGTTGACGTTCTTGCCGAAGGCGATGGCCGGCGGCGAGGACGAGATCGGCAGCCCCGGCAGGTACTCCATGATGGCCTCGTTGGCCTTCTTGTAGAACTCCGTGCGCTTGGCCGGGTCGGCCTCGACGGAACCGGCCTTCACCGCGGCGAAGACCTTCGGGTCCTTGAAGCCCCACTGCTTGTCGTACCCGGCGAACCAGGTGCCGATGAAGTTGTAGCCGTCGTTGAAGTCACCGGTCCAGCCCAGCATGTGCAGGGAGCAGGAGCCCGCCTCGGTGGCGTCCAGGTAGTCCGGGGCCCACTTCATCGGCTTCGGGGTGACCTGGATACCGGCCTTCTCCAGGTCGGCCTTCATCAGCTCGAAGATGTCCTGCGGGGCGGGCATGTACGGGCGGGTGACCTCGGTCGGGTAGCAGAAGTCGAGGGAGAGGCCCTCTTCCTCGGCACCGGCCAGCAGCGACTTGGCCTTGGCCGTGTCGAAGGGGTACTGCCGCACGTCCTCCGAGAAGCCGTCGACCGTCTCGGGCATGAACTGGGTCGCGACCTTGCCGCCCTCGGGCAGCTGGGTCTTGACGATGTTCTCCCGGTCGACGGCGTGCGCGATCGCCTGGCGCACCTCGGACTTCTTCAGCGCCGGGTTCGCCTCCTGGCTCATACCGAGGTAGAAGAGGTTGAAGACATCACGGGTCGGCACCGTGAAGCCGGCGCTCTCCAGGGTCTTGATGTCGGCGGGCGCGACCAGGTCGTAGCCGTCGATGTCGCCGGCCTGAAGCGCCTGGCGGCGGCCCTCCTCGGTGTCGATGGTGCGGAAGACCAGGTTCTTCACCTTGGCCTTGTCGCCCCAGTAGTCGTCGAAGCGCTCCAGGGAGACTTCCTTGTTGCCCTTGTTCCACTTCGTGATCCGGTACGGGCCGGTGCCGGCGACCGTGCCGGCCTTCTGGCTGTACTCGGGGTAGGTGATGGCGTCGCCCTTGGCGGTCGCGTCCTGCTTCGCGTACGCCTCGAGCGACTTCGGCGAGTGGATGGCCAGGGCCTGCAGCGAGAAGCCGCCGGGCAGGTTGGCGGAAGGCTCGTTGACCTCGATGACCGCGGTGTTCTCGTCCTTGGCGGTGCAGGACTTGTAGTTCGCCTTCGGCGTCTCCTCGTCCTCGTTCGCCTTGAAGCCGCCCATGATGGTCTGCCAGTAGTAGGAGACCGCGTACGTCTGGTACGTGCCCGTCCAGTTGAACCAGTGGTCGTAGTTGGCGCACACCGCGGCGGCGTTGAACGCCTCACCGTCGTGGAACTTCACGCCCTGGCGCAGGTTGAACGTCCAGACCGTGCCCTCGGGGTTGCTGGACCACTTCTCCGCAAGCCCCCCGACGAGTTCGCTGCCGCCTGACTCGTGCTCGAGCAGCGCCTCGAACGCCTGGCGGGTGATGCGGAAGGTCTCGCCGTCATTCGCGAGGGCCGGGTCCAGGGAGCCCGGGTCGCCCGGTGCACCGAAGACGAAGGTGTCCTTGTCGCCGCCCTTGTCCCCGTCCTTGTCGCGCTCACTCGCACAGCCGGTGGCGACGAGGCCGACCGCGACGGCCGCCGTGATCACCCTCACGGCTCTGGACTTCGATATTGGCATGGTCCACCCCTGGAATCCGCCTGTGGAGGAGGTCTTGACGGCCGAACACTACAGACGAGTCCCGAACGGGAGAACAGTCCGCATAGCGGTGATGCACAGTCGAGACCCGGACAGCAGCCAAAACGGACCGATCCGGGACATCAGACCTCGCACGGCGGTCCCCCCTCGCAGGACCGGGGCCGTGCACCGGGTGCGGTATTCAGCGGGAGGAGCGCAACCGCGCCGGCCCAGGCGGGACTTCGCGGGACCCCGCCGGACGGGTGGCTCATCCGCGCGGGTGCCCACCGCACGGAGCGGAGCCGGCCGCACGGAGCCGGGCGACCACGAAGGCCCGGTCAACCGCACGGCCAGGGGCCAACCGCACGACCCGGGGGCAACCGCACGGAGCGGAGCCGGCCGCACGGAGTCGGGCGACCACGAAGGCCCGGTCAACCGCACGGCCAGGGGCCAACCGCACGACCCGGGGGCAACCGCACGGAGCGGAGCCGGCTGCACGGAGCCGGGCGACCACGAAGGCCCGTGTCAGCCGGACGGGATGGGCGGGTATCCGTAGCCGGGCTGCCGGGGAGGGCCGGCGTGGGCCTCCCGGTCGTAGAACGGCCGGGTGCTGGCCCTCAGCCACATGCCCACAGGGTCGTAGTCGTCGGACATCGAGACGGTGGACACCGGAAGACCGTCCGGGACGGCGGCGATCGACTGCTGCATCATGGCGCGCACGGACTCGACGGACTGCCGGCCCGTGTCGTAGAGATCGAGGCCGATGGCCAGGTACGGAGCGCCGAGCGACGGCTGCACCCAGGCCCTGCGCAGTGACCGGACGACCGGGGTGCGGTGCGCGTTCTGCGTGAGCAGGGCGTAGAACTGGGGGATCTCCACGGCCGGTTCGGACAGCCGCAGGGGCCCGGCGGGCATCCGGTGAAGGCCGGTGGCGATCCGGCGGAGATCGGGCCAGGGGATGCCGACGCCCCCACCCGGCACGTGCGGGTTGAGCCAGATGCCCCAGCGGTCGGGGAAGAGGGCACGGGCGACGTCGGTGCCGGCGACCACCTCGTGGGCCCTGGTCCAGCCGGACGCCGAGAGCTCCTCGGCAGAGGTGACGCACGGGGCGTACCCGAGGCCGTCCACCTCCATGTTGCCGTACTGGGCATCGGGGGATCCGGGCTGACCGTGCCAGAGGAGCATCCACACCCGGCCGTCGGTGAGGGCCTGGAGCAGCGCCTCGTAGGCGTCGTAGCGCCCGGGCGTCACCTGGCGCAGCATGTGCTCGACCTGCCCGGCCGCCGCGGTGCCTGACGCGCTCACTCTGGGTCCCGCCCCTCTTCGATCCGCCGTTCCCTCGGGCCGCCCTGGGCACGCGAGTGCGGCGGCCACGTCATCAAACCAGCTTAAGCGGCCGTACCGGCACCAACGCGACCTCTACGCGTACTGCCGGGTGTAGAACGGCCGGACCCTGTTCAGCATCCAGTCGCCGACGGGGTCCTGGGCGATATCGAGCAGCACCAGGTTGACCGGCCACTTCACCGCGACCCGGCCCAGCGCGCGACCGAGGGCGTCCATCGGGGCGGCGCGGTCGGCGTCGTCGAAGGCGGAGAGCTGGACGCCGACGAACAGGACCGGCGGGTCGCCCTCGACACTGGCCAGGATCCTGCGGGCGGTCTGCACGACCCGGGTCGACTCGAACTCGCCCGCCGCGGCGGCGAGGAAGTCGACCGGCTCCTCCTGCCAGTCGGGTTCGAAGAGCCGGACCCGGCCGCCGCTCGCCCCGCCGTGCCGGGGACCCCCGGCGGCGGAGGTGCCGCCCGGCGGCGAGGGATCCGTCCGGCACAGCTCGGCCACGGCGGGCGGCGGCAGCGGCACGCCGACCGCGCCGCCGGGGTTCACCGCGATGCCGAGCTGCGGGGGCAGCCCGCGGGCGAACTCGACGGCGGGAGCGACCGTGCCGGACATGTGATCACCCGCACCGAGGCGGAACTGCTCCTGGGAGCTGAAGACCGGGACGTAGGGGGCGCCGTCGATCTCGACCGTCGGGAGGTCGAGGCCGGCGCTGTCGGGTCCGCCGCCGTTGGGCAGCGGTACCCATACGGCGCTGCGTCCCAGCACCTCCACGAGCCGCCCCCCGGCGGAGGGGTTCCCGACCGATGCGGCCAGCACCTCTTCGAGCTCATTGGCGGGCCATGTCGTGTCCACTGCGATCCCTGCTTCCCCCGCCGACCCGGACAGGCCGGCCGCGACGTCCTGCGAAGCAGGGTAGCGGCCGGCGCGGGGGTGACGCGGGCCCGGGAACGGCCCCGTACCGCCGGGACCCCCGCCCGGACCCGTCCGGACCGCCGGGAGCCGCCCGTCCCGTGGTCCCGGGGTCCCGTGGTCCCGGGGTCCCGTGGTCCCGGGGTCCCGGGGTCCCGTCGGAAGCCTGCGGGAGCGGCGGGACGCCCCGGCGCGAAGCCCCGGCGGGGCCCCATGGGTGCCCGGCGGGGACTCAGCGGGGACTCAGCGGGACCCGGGGGAGGGCCGGGGGCGCAGGGCGGTACGGCGCGAGCCCGGCGGAGCGGCAACGGCGTGAAGCCCCCCGGGCGGGCGGCATGCGACGCCGCAGGGGCAGGGGGCCGCCCGGGCGGCCCCCTGCCGTGCCCGGACCGCCCCGCCCTGGCCCTCCCCCGGCCCTCCCCCGGCCCTCCTCCTGCCCTCCCCCGGCTCAGACCTGCTCGGCGAAGCCGATCCGGGTCAGCGCGGAAGCCGCGGCGCGGTCGAGGAGGGTCGCGGAGGCGCAGCCCGCCGGGAGGCGGCCGCGTTCGACGGCCCGCAGGATGCGGGAGACCGCTCGGCGGTGCCGTGCGAAGGCGTAGCCCGAGACACCGCGGCCGCGCTCCCGCTGCCCCGCACGGGCGGTCTCGGGAGTGACGTCCAGCAGCAGCAGATGGAGGCCGGCGCCCCGCCTGCGGGCCTCGCGGGCCAGCCAGCGCCGGACCCACGACTGGGTGCCGCAGTCGTGCACGATCACGCTCTCCCCGGAGCGCAACGCCCGCCTCAGCCCCGCGTAGTGGGCGAGGCGGACGAGCGGGCGGTAGACGGCGTACGGCACGGCGCGGGGCATCCGTCCGTCCCAGCGGTCCCGGCTGTCCTGGGAGTCGATTCCGCCGCCCTCGGCGGCCCGCCGGATGAGCGTGGACTTGCCGCTGCCCGGCAGCCCGGAGATCACCACCAGGTCGCCGCCGCGGAAGACCAGGGTGCGTGCGCCGTGCCCCTGCCGTTCCCGCAGGTCGCGTACGAGGGGCTGGGGCGCGGTGCGGCCTGCCGGCAGGCCGCGCCCGGCGGCCCCGGCGGCCCCGGCGGCTCGCGCCGGGAATCGGGGCCGGGCGGGCACCCCTGCGGTCACCGGATACGCACCGGACTGCTGCAACGTCATCAGCTCACTCTCCCCCTGTCGGGTCTCGGGACCCTGCCCGTAAAGCTTAAAGAAAAGGTAATGGCCACCAAGTGATTTGCCGACGGGAGCGCGCGTGCAATGATGTCGGCGCAAACTGCATACCGGCCGTTTGAATCCGCGCGGGAGAGTCCCGGCCACTGTGTGGGCCGGGCGCCGAAGGAGCAAGTCCCTCCCTTGAATCTCTCAGGCCCCGTACCGCGCGCGACGAGGCAGATCTGAAAAGCGGACCGCAGCTGCTGCGGTTCCACCCAAGGTGCAAGTCACGCCCTCCGCGTACGTCTGGTACGTCTGGTACGTGTGGTCGTGACGAACCTCTCAGGTTTTGATGACAGATGGGGAGGAATCGTCCTCGCCCGTCATGCCCTGGGAGCCCCCTCCATGAGCAACGCCCCCCGTCTCACCGCACTCGACGCCCTGCACCGCTCGCTGGGCGCCACCATGACCGATTTCGCGGGCTGGGACATGCCGCTGCGGTATACGAGCGAGCGCGACGAGCACCACGCCGTCCGGACCAGGGCCGGCCTCTTCGACCTCTCCCACATGGGCGAGATCACCGTCACCGGGCCGCAGGCCGCGGCACTGCTGGACTACGCGCTGGTGGGCAACATCGGCGGCGTCGCCACCGGCCGCGCCCGCTACACGATGATCTGCCGGGAGGACGGCGGCATCCTCGACGACCTGATCGTCTACCGCCTCGCCGACACGGAGTACATGGTCGTCGCCAACGCCTCCAACGCGCAGACCGTCCTCGACGCCCTCACCGACCGTGCGGCGGACTTCGACGCCGCCGTACGCGACGACCGCGACGCCTATGCGCTCATCGCCGTACAGGGCCCCGAGTCGCCGGGCATCCTCGGCTCGCTCACCGACGCCGACCTGGAGGGACTGAAGTACTACGCCGGCCTTCCCGGCACCGTCGCCGGCGTGCCCGCGCTGATCGCCCGCACCGGCTACACCGGCGAGGACGGCTTCGAGCTGTTCGTCGAGCCGCGGCACGCACAGGCGCTGTGGCGGGCGCTCACCGAGGCGGGCGCCCCGGCCGGCCTGGTGCCCTGCGGCCTGTCCTGCCGCGACACGCTGCGCCTGGAGGCGGGCATGCCGCTGTACGGGCACGAGCTCACCACGTCGCTCACCCCCTTCGACGCCGGTCTCGGCCGGGTCGTGAAGTTCGAGAAGGAGGGCGACTTCGTCGGCCGCAAGGCGCTGGAGGCCGCCGCCGAGCGCGCCGGCGCGAACCCGCCGCGCAGGCTGGTCGGCCTCGTCGCCCGGGGCCGCCGGGTGCCCCGGGCCGGGATGACCGTGGTCGCCGGTGGCGAGGCCGTCGGCGAGGTCACCTCCGGCGCTCCTTCGCCGACCCTCGGCAAGCCGCTCGCCATGGCCTATGTGGACACCGCGCACGCCGAGCCCGGCACCGAGGGCGTCGGCGTGGACATCCGCGGTACCCATGAGCCGTACGAGGTCGTGGCGCTCCCCTTCTACAGGCGCCGGAAGTAGTCCCCCGGGTCCCTCCGGCGCCGGGAGCACCCACTCCGGCATCCCCCCATCAGCAGCACGTCCCCGCGTACAGGAGAATTCAGGTCATGAGCAACCCCCAGCAGCTGCGGTACAGCAAGGAGCACGAGTGGCTGTCGGCCGCCGAGGACGGCGTCTCGACGGTCGGTATCACGGAGCACGCGGCGAACGCCCTGGGCGACGTCGTGTACGTCCAGCTCCCGGAGGTCGGCGACACGGTGACCGCGGGCGAGACCTGCGGCGAACTGGAGTCGACCAAGTCGGTCAGCGATCTGTACTCCCCGGTGACGGGCGAGATCGTCGAGGCCAACCAGGACGTCGTGGACGACCCGTCGCTGGTGAACTCCGCCCCCTTCGAGGGCGGCTGGCTGTTCAAGGTGCGGGTCGCGCAGGAGCCGGAGGACCTGCTCTCCGCCGCCGAGTACACCGATTTCGCCAGCTGAGCAGGACCCGACCCTAGGGAACGCATGATGTCGCTTCTCCACACCCCGCTCCACGAGCTCGACCCGGATGTCGCCGCCGCCGTCGACGCCGAGCTCCACCGCCAGCAGTCCACCCTGGAAATGATCGCCTCGGAGAACTTCGCCCCGGTCGCGGTCATGGAGGCGCAGGGCTCCGTCCTGACCAACAAGTACGCCGAGGGCTACCCCGGCCGCCGCTACTACGGCGGCTGCGAGCACGTCGACGTCGTCGAGCAGATCGCGATCGACCGCATCAAGGAGCTGTTCGGCGCCGAGCACGCGAACGTCCAGCCGCACTCGGGCGCCCAGGCCAACGCGGCGGCGATGTTCGCCCTGCTGAAGCCGGGCGACACCATCATGGGCCTGAACCTCGCGCACGGCGGGCACCTGACCCACGGCATGAAGATCAACTTCTCCGGGAAGCTCTACAACGTGGTCGCCTACCACGTCGACGACGCCACCGGCCAGGTCGACATGGCCGAGGTGGAGCGGCTGGCCAAGGAGTCCAGGCCGAAGCTGATCGTCGCCGGCTGGTCGGCGTATCCGCGCCAGCTGGACTTCGCCGCGTTCCGCCGGATCGCGGACGAGGTCGGCGCGTACCTGATGGTCGACATGGCCCACTTCGCGGGCCTGGTGGCCGCAGGCCTGCACCCGAACCCGGTGCCGCACGCCCATGTCGTGACCACGACCACCCACAAGACGCTGGGCGGCCCGCGCGGCGGGGTGATCCTCTGCACGGCCGAACTCGCCAAGAAGATCAACTCCGCGGTCTTCCCCGGCCAGCAGGGCGGCCCGCTGGAGCATGTGATCGCCGCCAAGGCGGTGTCCTTCAAGGTCGCGGCCTCGGAGGAGTTCAGGGAGCGCCAGCAGCGCACCCTGGAGGGCGCGAAGATCATCGCCGAGCGCCTGGTGCAGGACGACGTCAGCGGGGCCGGGGTCTCCGTCCTGTCCGGCGGCACGGACGTGCACCTGGTGCTGGTGGACCTGCGGCACTCGGAGCTGGACGGCCAGCAGGCCGAGGACCGCCTCCACGAGGTCGGCATCACCGTCAACCGCAACGCCGTCCCGAACGACCCGCGCCCCCCGATGGTCACCTCCGGCCTGCGGATCGGCACCCCGGCACTCGCCACCCGCGGCTTCCGTGCCGAGGACTTCCGCGAGGTCGCCGACGTCATCGCCGAGGTGCTCAAGCCCGCGTACGATGCCCAGGCCCTGAAGGGACGCGTCTCGGCTCTCGCCGCGAAGCACCCCCTCTACCCTGGTCTGTAACCGGACCCGAGCACGACCGGCGGGGCACCGCGCACACCGCGGACGGTGGGTGCGGTGCCCCGCACCGTGCACCGGGCGCACAGCCCGCGCCCTCCCGCCCCGGCCCCACCGCCGGGGATCCGGCCCGCGGCCCCGCCGCACCGGGACACCGCGTCCCCCGGAGAAGCACAGCCATCCACAAGGAGTACCACCCGTGGCCATCTCGGTCTTCGACCTGTTCTCGATCGGCATCGGGCCGTCCAGCTCCCACACCGTCGGCCCGATGAGGGCGGCGGCCATCTTCGCCCGCCGGCTCAAGAACGAGGGCGTGCTGGCCCACACCGCGGCGATACGCGCGGAGCTGTACGGCTCCCTCGGCGCGACGGGACACGGCCACGGCACCCCCAAGGCCGTCCTGCTGGGCCTGGAGGGCAACTCGCCCCGGACGGTCGACGTCGAGACCGCCGACGACGAGGTCGAGCGGATCAGGCACAGCGGGCGGATCCGGCTCCTCGGAGCACACGAGATCGCCTTCGACCTCGACCGGGACCTCGTGCTGCACCGCCGCAAGGCACTCCCGTACCACGCGAACGGCATGACCCTCCAGGCGTACGACGCCCGGGGCGGGGCGCTGCTGAAGAAGACGTACTACTCGGTGGGCGGCGGCTTCGTCGTCGACGAGGACGCGGTGGCCGGCCAGAACCCCATCGTGCCGGACGACACCGTACTGAGGCACCCCTTCCGCACCGGTGACGAACTGCTGCGGCTGTCCCGCGAGACGGGACTGTCGATCTCCTCGCTGATGCTGGAGAACGAGAAGGCCTGGCGGACCGAGGACGAGATCCGCGCGGGGCTGCTGGACATCTGGCGGGTGATGCAGGCCTGCGTCTCGCGCGGCATGTCCCGCGAGGGCATCCTCCCCGGCGGGCTCAAGGTCCGCCGCCGCGCCGCCAACACCGCGCGCAAGCTGCGCTCCGAGGGCGACCCGAAGGCACTGGCGATGGAGTGGATCACGCTCTACGCGATGGCCGTGAACGAGGAGAACGCGGCGGGCGGCCGTGTCGTGACCGCCCCCACGAACGGCGCGGCGGGCATCATCCCGGCAGTCCTCCACTACTACACGAACTTCGTGCCGGGAGCCGACGAGGACGGAGTGATCCGCTTCCTGCTCGCAGCCGGCGCGATCGGCATGCTCTTCAAGGAGAACGCCTCGATCTCCGGCGCCGAGGTCGGCTGCCAGGGCGAGGTCGGCTCGGCCTGCTCGATGGCCGCGGGCGCGCTCGCCGAGGTGATGGGCGGCTCCCCGGAACAGGTCGAGAACGCCGCGGAGATCGGCATGGAGCACAACCTCGGCCTCACCTGCGACCCGGTCGGCGGACTCGTCCAGATCCCGTGCATCGAGCGCAACGGCATGGCCGCGGTGAAGGCGGTCACCGCCGCGCGGATGGCGCTGCGCGGCGACGGCAGCCACAAGGTCTCCCTCGACAAGGTCATCAAGACCATGAGGGACACCGGCGCGGACATGTCCGTCAAGTACAAGGAGACGGCGCGGGGCGGGCTGGCGGTGAACATCATCGAGTGCTGACACGGGCCCTCCGGGCACGGGAGCCGGGGAGCCCGGGAGCGGGGCAGGCACGGAGCCGGCAGGGCTGAGATCATCCCCGCGGGCGCGGGGAGCAGGTCGCCTTCGAGGCGCAGACCGGTCACGACGACGGACCATCCCCGCGGGTGCGGGGAGCAGTTGAAGGAGTCCCGGTCGCCGCGGCCGGCATGAGGACCATCCCCGCGGGTGCTGGGAGCAGAGAGCACGGAAGGAACTGCAGAGAGTTTGCGGGGGACCATCCCCGCGGGTGCGGGGAGCAGCGCATGGGCACCAACGCGAGTTCGGGTGGCGCGGGACCATCCCCGCGGGTGCGGGGAGCAGCGCATGCCCAACGTGCGGGACCTGGCCGAGGAGGGACCATCCCCGCGGGTGCGGGGAGCAGCCGAATAAGGTTTACCGCGGCTCGTCTTTTTGGGGACCATCCCCCGCGGGTGCGGGGAGCAGAGCGCGGCGGTGACGATGCGGTCCTCGTTCGGGGGACCATCCCCGCGGGTGCGGGGAGCAGATCGCGTACCCGGCCCGGACCGGGCGCCCGAGGGGACCATCCCCGCGGGTGCGGGGAGCAGTCCGGGCGTGGGTCAGCTCGGCGGGCTCGGTGAGGACCATCCCCGCGGGTGCGGGGAACAGCACGGTGGCCTCGGCCTGCTCGGCTCGTCGCCGGGACCATCCCCGCGGGTGCGGGGAGCAGCTTCGGGGGTGGCGGTGTTCCAGGTGGGCCGTGGGACCATCCCCGCGGGTGCGGGGAGCAGACCCCGGACGGCGAGATCAGGAGGTGGTCGACGGGACCATCCCCGCGGGTGCGGGGAGCAGTCATCGCGCTCGATCCGCTGCCACCGGTACTTGGGACCATCCCCGCGGGTGCGGGGAGCAGTGGCCATGGGGGTCTCCTTGGGTGTCGTGGTGGGGACCATCCCCGCGGGTGCGGGGAGCAGCGACCGGCCTGCCGATGCCCGCCCGCCCGGCCGGGACCATCCCCGCGGGTGCGGGGAGCAGGTGATCTCCCCAACTCGGGTCCGCTGTACGGAAGGACCATCCCCGCGGGTGCGGGGAGCAGGTAGTCCCACACCTCATCCAAGAACTCACGGCGGGACCATCCCCGCGGGTGCGGGGAGCAGACCGCCCCCGGACGGGGCGAGCACGGTGACATGGGACCATCCCCGCGGGTGCGGGGAGCAGGACTTGGCCTTGATCTCCATGACGCGGTGCCGGGGACCATCCCCGCGGGTGCGGGGAGCAGATCCGTCCGTGTCGCTCGATTACGGACGTGTGGGGACCATCCCCGCGGGTGCGGGGAGCAGCAGTCGACCAGCGCGGCCGCATTGCTGGTGCGGGGACCATCCCCGCGGGTGCGGGGAGCAGCGCCACCTCCTCGCCGGCGCCGGCGCCCGGCCGGGACCATCCCCGCGGGTGCGGGGAGCAGCCGTGGGTCAGCTCATCGGTGTTGATCCCGATGGGACCATCCCCGCGGGTGCGGGGAGCAGCCTTCGCGGATGCTGCTTCACGCAGCGCAGTGAGGACCATCCCCGCGGGTGCGGGGAGCAGGTCGCCTGGCCCATCGTCGCGTCGGCCCCCTCCGGACCATCCCCGCGGGTGCGGGGAGCAGCCGGGACTCGAATGGCTCCCGTGCGCAGGGTGAGGACCATCCCCGCGGGTGCGGGGAGCAGTTCACGCTTTCAACAGCATCAGGGTCGAACAAGGGACCATCCCCGCGGGTGCGGGGAGCAGGTCGCCTGGCCCATCGTCGCGTCGGCCCCCTCCGGACCATCCCCGCGGGTGCGGGGAGCAGGGTAGGCCCAGGTTGTCCCACGGCTGGTACCCGGGACCATCCCCGCGGGTGCGGGGAGCAGCACCTGACGTAACGCTCCGTGTCGTCATTGTCAGGACCATCCCCGCGGGTGCGGGGAGCAGCTCGAGCGGCTGCGCGGCGAGGTGGTCGCCGGAGGACCATCCCCGCGGGTGCGGGGAGCAGTCCCCCGACCGGTCTCCCTCCGCGGAGGGGGTGGGACCATCCCCGCGGGTGCGGGGAGCAGCATCTGCTGCTCCTACTGGTCGTCGGTCAGCGGGGACCATCCCCGCGGGTGCGGGGAGCAGGAGGACGCGTGGCGGATGTAGTCGCTCAGCGGGGGACCATCCCCGCGGGTGCGGGGAGCAGAACACACCCAGGGGGATCAGCTCGGCGGCGCCGGGACCATCCCCGCGGGTGCGGGGAGCAGAAGCGGCCCTCACGCCCGAGGCCGCCTCGTTCGGGACCATCCCCGCGGGTGCGGGGAGCAGCCCCCGGCCACCCGGGAACCCCGCCTGATCACGGGACCATCCCCGCGGGTGCGGGGAGCAGACCATCCCCGCGGGTGCGGGGAGCAGCAGTAGCTCAGCCGGTCGTCGCGCAGGAGGTGGGGACCATCCCCGCGGGTGCGGGGAGCAGACAGCTTTTTCACTCTGCGTAGTCGGGCTGGTGGGACCATCCCCGCGGGTGCGGGGAGCAGTACTGCCCAGAACACGGGCGGGACGCCGGGGAGGGACCATCCCCGCGGGTGCGGGGAGCAGAACCCCTTCCGGGCCCCCTTCTCGGGCGTGTTGGGACCATCCCCGCGGGTGCGGGGAGCAGCGCCGCTCGTCCTCTTCGGTGACCTTCTCTTCGGGACCATCCCCGCGGGTGCGGGGAGCAGGGAGCCAGGGGCGGCCACGGGGGCAGGCGCGGGGGACCATCCCCACGGGTGCGGGGAGCAGCTGGAGCGCGAGCTGGGCAAGGAGGGCATCGAGGGACCATCCCCGCGGGTGCGGGGAGCAGGTCTCTGCGCCCCTCCCCGGAGGAGATGCAGAAGGACCATCCCCGCGGGTGCGGGGAGCAGCCGACGCTCCGCCCGGCCGCGCCCCCTGCGGTGGGACCATCCCCGCGGGTGCGGGGAGCAGGACTCCTCAGCGGCGAGTCACAGCCTGACCTGAGGACCATCCCCGCGGGTGCGGGGAGCAGTACAGGTCGGGGAGGTCCTTGATGCGGCAGATGGGACCATCCCCGCGGGTGCGGGAAGCAGCTGAGCTGGGCCGAGTACGACGAAGTGGCGGAGGGACCATCCCCGCGGGTGCGGGGAGCAGCCGACGCCGACCTGTCGCGGGCGGCACGGTTCGGGACCATCCCCGCGGGTGCGGGGAGCAGGACTCCTCAGCGGCGAGTCACAGCCTGACCTGAGGACCATCCCCGCGGGTGCGGGGAGCAGTACAGGTCGGGGAGGTCCTTGATGCGGCAGATGGGACCATCCCCGCGGGTGCGGGGAGCAGCTGAGCTGGGCCGAGTACGACGAAGTGGCGGAGGGACCATCCCCGCGGGTGCGGGGAGCAGCGCTTCAAGCGGCCCCGCAGGGCCCGCGACTCGGGACCATCCCCGCGGGTGCGGGGAGCAGGGAGTGGCCTTGCGGCCCTTGCCCCGGGCGGTGGGACCATCCCCGCGGGTGCGGGGAGCAGACTGGTTGAGCTGGGGGTTTAGCGGCGACGGGGGCGGTTTCCGGGGACTTTCACAGTTTCCGGCGAATCCGACATGTGGGCCATAATGCGGCGTCAGCTCCTGCCGAAGCGGCGGCGTTTGGCGGCCCTGCTCCAGCCCGATGGCGGTTCGCTGCGGGGAGTCGCCGCCGGGGGCGGTGTGGTCGGGTCGGGGCGGCGGATCAGTGTGACGCCTTCGAGATCGGTCGGATGCCAGGCATGGTCGTGTGTGCGGAAGGCGAAGCCCTGCTCGTTGTTCGTGGTGTGGGCCAGCAGGGCCCGGCCCTGGCCCGCGTACTGCCGGACCTCTTCCCAGAGCAGGTCGCGGATTCTGGCCGAGGGGTTGCCCACGAAGACGCCCGCGGAGATCTCCAGGAGCCAGCGGGTCAGGAAGCCGCGGAGACCGGCGGGGCAGTTGGTGAGGACGATGACGGTCACCAGAGGGAGTCCCCGTAGTCGTCCCCTCCGCCGTAGTTGACGCCGGAGGGGACCTGACGGCCGCCGTCGCTGTGGAGTGTGACCACGTCGGATGTCTCGCCCGGGGTCGTGTCCTGGTGGTCGCCGGCGGCGGGTCCGGCCGGTTCCGGGAGCAGCAGACGCTTGATGTCGTCGACGCACCGGTTCAGCAGCGATGTCTCGTTGATGCGGTCCCGCAGGGCTCGGCGGGTGCGCGAACCGACGTCCTCCTCGTCCTGTGCGGCCACGTCGAAGGCGAGGGGGATGCCGATCTCCGTCTTGTAGAGATCGGCGATGTCCATGACGAAGGACAGTTCGTGGCCGGAGTGGACGAAGCCGAGAGCAGGGCTGCAGCCGAGCGAGGTGACGACGGCGTGGGCTATCCCGTACATGCACTGGGCGGCGGCGGTGACGGCCTGGTTTCAGCCGGTACATCTCCCGTGCGACGGCGAGGCGGCTTCGGGGATTGGCCCATTGCCGGGCCTGCGCCTCGGCGAGGGCGGAGGTGCGGCTGAGGGCCCGGCCTGACGCGTAGTAGCGCACGCCGTGTTCACCGACCCAGCAGACCGACGCGCCGGTCTCGCCCAGAACACTCATGGCCTGGTGGGTGATCCGGGTGCCGGGGCCGAGGAGCAGGGTGCCGATGGTCGCGGAGGGGATGTGGGTGGTGCCCTCCGCGTCCTGGGCCGTGATGGCGTTCGCGTCGCGGTGGACCGTGCAGCGTTCCAGGTAGACGAAGGAGAGGCGTTCACCGGTGCGGGTGAGATGTCTCGGGGTGAGTGCCGGACGTCCGGAGACCGGGCTCATGGCGTCCGTGGGGTGGGGCGGGCGAGGGGGGCCAGGGTGAGCAGACCGCAGCCGTACGCTCGGGCCCGCCCGATGCCCTGGGTGAGGGCGCGGCGCAGGGCGTCCGGGTCGGTGATCTCCAGTCGTCCCTCGAAGGTGGCGGTGGCGACGGTGACCGGCCCGCTCTGACGGTTCTCGGGACCGCGGGACTTGGTGAAGGAGAGCGAACGCGTGTCCCCCACGGTCAGCTCGTACCGGTCGCCCGGATGGGGGTGCTTGCGGTGCGTGGTGCCCTCGGGCAGGAGCCTGCGCTCGGCGGGCTTCTCGCAGACGCGGAAGCCGAGTCGCTGCTGGCGTCGCTCGTCGAGCAGCCAGCCCATCTGGTGCGTGGGTGTCAGATGGGCGGTGATCTTGCGGGGTTCGCCCTCCTTGCGGCGGACGGTGTGCACGGGGTTCGCGGTCAGGCGGAACGCCCAGCGGTCGCCCGCCGCCAGCCGGTCGAGGAAGGGCGCATAGGGCCGGGTCTGCCAGCCGGGGTTCGCGGGGCCGGCGGCGGCGGGCCAGCCGGCCTGTTCGACCAGGTGCGTCAGGTCGGGACGGTCGGGACCGACAATGTAGAGCAGTACCTCGGCGCGGCTCCGGTGGTCCAGGCGCCACAGCACGCGGGGCGCGTCGGGCGCCGCGCGGTCGGAGGGCAGGATGCCAGGGAACGACGACATGACGGCCGCGTGGAGGGTCTGGGGCGAGGACAGGAGGCGGCGGGCGCCGGAGCGCGCCGTGTTGACGCGGAAGCGGGAGATGAACATCAGGCGCACTCCTCCTCAAGGGCGTCGAGGGCGGTGAACGGGTCGTGCGCGTACCGCTGATCGCCGGCCGCGGGGATCGGGACGGGCACGGGTTCGGTGACGACGGTGCGCGGCGCGTGCCGCCGGTGGCCGGGGTCGAAGCTGACCGGCTGGTCGCGCAGCAGGTCTGCCGTCCCGGGGGGCTCGCCGCCGGATGCCTCGCGCAGCACGGTCAGGCGGTCCGGTGGCCGGTGGCGCCTGCGGTACCAGTCCGCGGCCTGCCACGGCGTGGTCCTGAGCACGTCCTCGATACCGTCTGCGTGCTCGTGCAGTTGCAGGACGAGCGGCTCGGCGGGCGGACACGAGCGGCGGCCGAGGTAGGGCGGGTACACCGGCGCGTGCAGCGCGGCGTGCAGCGCGCGGAGCAGGGTGTCGTCGCCCGCGACGGCGGCGACGAAGACGGCATCCGCGAGGTAGAACCGCTCCGACAGCGGCATGGACGCGTCGGTGACGCCGTGGTGGGCGGTGTGGAAGTCCCGGATACGGGTGCCCGGCTGGTCGATGCGCACCCCGAACCGGAGTGCCGCCAGCGGAGCGAGGCGCCCGTCGTCGCCGCGCTCGATGCCGGCCGCCGCGGCGAGCAGACCGACCACGCCGCTCTTGGTCGGGGCCGATTCGGTGGTGCGGCGGGTGAACCGGGAGGAGGCCCCCCAGGACTGCAGGGGGCCCGCCAGGCGGAGGACGAGCACGCTCATGCGGGCTTCTCCAGACGCTCGGCGACGGCCCCGGCGACGGCGGCGGCGAGCTCCCGCAGCGTATCGGTCTCCGTGCCGAGCCCGGCCAGCTTCTGCGTGGCGGGGCCGACGCGCAGCACCCAGGTACGGGTACCGTCCGGGTCGCCGTATGCGCGCTCGACATCGGCGGCGTAGGCGGCGAGCCGGTCGGACGCCTCGCGGAGGTGGCCGCCGCCGTCGCTGCGGACCGGGTCCTCGAACGCGGCGACGTAGCTGATGGGCCGGCTGGTGCGGAGCCTGACGACGACGGCGTCGGGCTGCGTGTGGTGACCGAAGGTGTTGACCTTCCCGGTGGGCAGGGACGAGGTGAAGGCGTGCACGAACGCCTCGATCGCACGCCGGACGGGCTCGCTGTGGTGTTCGTCGTCGCGCAGGCCCGCGCCGAGGTTGGCGGCGAGCTGGTGCACTCCGAGTGAGGCGTACCGGTAGAGCGTGGCGGAGTTGAAGTCGACGGTGCCGATCATTCCGGCGCCGGTCTCCTCGTCGGTGTTCTCGTCGTCGACGGCGGTGTAGTAGTCCGACTCGTTGTCGACCCGGTGGACGCTGAGTGCGTGTGCGACCTGCACGGCGGCGTCGACGTTGATGTCGGCGACATCGGCGACCATACGGCCGAAGAGTGCGATGTCGACGGAGTGCCGGGTGTCCGCGAGCTCCCTGGCGCGTGCCTTGTTCTCCTTGGTCTTCAGGAAGGCCGTGATGTCGGAGGCGCCGTCGAGAGCGAGGCGCGCCAGGCCGTCGAGCTGCCGGGAGCTGAGGAAGACCAGGTACTTGCTCTCGGGTGCGGGGGTGCGGCCGCCGTCCTTCTTCGCCTGGTCGGCCTTGCGCTTGGGCACCTCGGTCTTGAAGCCCGCCGCCCTGACGGTCTCGTCGGCCAGCTTCAGCGCCGTCTCGCGCTCGGCGGACGGGTCGAGCGCCGCGATCCGGTCGGCGAGGAGTTCCACGATCTTCTTCGTCCGTACACCGAGCTCGGCGGGGTCGAGCAGCTGCTCGTCCTTGAAGGAGGTGCGGATGGCCCGCTTCCACGCCTGGCTGGAGACGCGGGCGCGCGGGACTCCCCCGTAGACGCCGGTCTTGGGCGCGCCGGTGTCGTCGCGGTTGAGGTTGCTGGGCGGAACGGTCTGGAGGGCGTGCACGTCGAGGAAGATGCGGTTCACGAGGCGTCCTTGTCGGTGTGGCTGTCCTTGCTGGTGTTCTCGTCCGAGGCCGCAGCGGCCCGCGCCCGCTCGTGGAAGGAGCGGCCCCAGCTGCGGCGGACGGCGGCGGGCCCGTCGGGCCACTGCCAGGTGTAGAGCTGGCCGGCGAGGAGTGCGTAGTCGAGCGGGATGTCGTCACGGCGCAGCAGGGCGACGAGGTCGCGCAGCCGCTGGGTGAGGGTGACGAGGTCGGGAGCGGTCCCCGCGCGGACCAGGCGCTTGCGGACGGGTTCGTCCACGCCGTCGGCCGGCATCAGGTGCCGGACCGCCGCACCCAGACCGCGCGGCCGGTCACGGGTGTGCCGGCAGTGCATGGGGGTGCCGCGGGACTGCTGATGGAACGCCCACAGCGTGAGGGCCGCGTGCAGGGCGTTCTCGGCGCGGGTCAGTTCGCGCTCGCTCAGCTCCCGTGACCCGTCCGTACGGGTGTGGAGCGGGCCGGTGTCGACCAGGTTCCACAGGTCGGGCAGCTCGCCCGCTTCGCGGCCCGCGCCGCGGCGCAGCCGGGCGAGGGCGGCGACGGCCGGGGACCGGTCCGAGAGATAGCCCTGCTGGAGGGGGCCGATCGTCGCCGCGGTCAGTTCGGCGAGCCTCTGGTGGACCGGGGCTGCGGTGGAGGGGGGCGAGGCAGGAGGGTATGCGGCGGACGGGGGTGAGGCGGGAGGGGGTGAAGCGGGAGGGGATGAAGCGGTGGTCATACGGGCACCTCCGGGGTGGTCGCGGCGTGGTAGGAGCCGGGTGTGCCGGCCGGTTCCGGAGCGCTCGGCCCACCGCCGTCCGGGGCGGGTGGTGGCCTACCACTGTCGGGGGCTGGCGGCCCACCGCCGTCCTCGGCGCTGGCGTGTGCGCCGCCTCCAGCCGGGCTCGGGGATTCGGGATCGCCGGGGGCTCCCAGCGCCCTGGCCAGCCGCCCGCGGAACCACACGTCGGCGAGGCCCGCGTTCAGCCAGTAGGAGCTGCCCTTGGTGCCCGTACTGGTGCTGGCGCCGGTGCCAGTGCCGGTGCTGCTGGTGCGGGTGCCGGTGCAGATGCGCCCCTCCCATGCCGCGTCGCCCGCGGCGGCGATGAGGCGGTCTCCGAGACGGCCGACGTCCTTCCGCAGCCGACGCCGCCATGCGTCCCGGTGGGCGAAGGGGTCGGGAGCCTCCGCCAGGGCTGACAGCCAGTCCCGGTACGGCTGCTCCAGCGCGTCGAACCCCTCGGCGAGGCTCGCGGCCCTCGGCCGCTCCTGGCCGACTCCGGCCGCTCGGGCCAGGTCGGCCGCGAGGTCCCCCAGGGCCCGTACCGCGCGGTCGGCGTCGTCCGACGCGGCGACGGCCTGCACCGCGTACGTGGGGTCCTGCCGGTGCAGCAGGACGACCGGCATCTGCAGTCGGTCGTCGACGGCCTCCTCGACGACCGACTGCTGGGTCCCGTAGCTGACGCCCACCAGCCGGGCGCGGACGAGGTATCGGGGACGCAGATGCCCCTCGCTCACCAGTCGGGCGATCCACTCAAGGATCCTCGGCCGCAGACGTGCGGCAGGCTCCCCGCCACCGCCACCGCCACCGCCACCGCCACCACCGTCGTCCGGCCGGTCGGCGACGAGCGCGGCGATGCCCCGCCAGGCCGAGCGGGCCGGATCGTGTTCGAGCGGCAGATACACCGGCGACTGCCCCAGCTTCTTCTCCTGCGCCTTGCTGCGGCGCCAGGCGGTCATCGGCTCGCGCCGGTGCATGTTCCGGGGGGTGTGCTGGTCTCCGTAGCCGAGGACGACACCGTGGACGCCGTCGGCGTCGTAGTGCAGTCGCAGGCGCCGCGACTGCCAGCTGTACAGGTCGCGAAGACCGGTCGCGGGACGGCCGGTGGAGCCCGGTCCACTGGAGTCGCGCCGCCACGCCGGCCGGTCGTCGGCCGGGAACTCCAGCTCGGCGGTGTCCGCCGCCACCAGGTTGAGCAGCAGGGTCTCGCGGAGGGTGTCGCCCTCGACGAAGACGCCGCCGAGTCCGCCGCACCAGCCGGTGCCGAGCGGATAGACCCTGCCGCCCTTGACCCGGTCATCGCCGGCCATGCCGGTCTTGATGCCGGAGGTGTCGTAGGCGTGGACGTGGACGACCCACCGGGCGGCCTCGGCGAACGACAGCCGCTCCACTTCCGGCAGCCGTGCGCTGAAGAAGGGCTCGCCGGCGGGCACGTCCGCCACGATCCGGTTGAGGGAGAACACCTCGTCCTTCAGCGTGCGCAGTCCGGCCGACTGCAGGAAGGGCGTCTGCGGATGGAGCAGGTCGAACCGGTGGGCGTGCCGCGTCAGATACTCCTGGACGGGCGCGAGGCTCTCCCGGTCCTCCCACAGCTCCGCCCACTCCTCGATGTCGCGCGGACCGTCCAGGGCGTCGTGCGCGACGGCCAGGAGCAGCCGGATCAGGGCGAACTCCTGGGTGGCCAGACCGTCGACGACGCAGCGCAGGTCGTCGGCCTGCGCAAACACCTGACGGAGCGACAGTTCGTCGGGTGAGCCGTCGCTCCGCACCACGCCGATCCAGGAGCTGCTGGTCAGATCGAAGGACGGCACCTCACGGGCCTCCGGGTCATCGGTCGTCTGCGTCACGGGTCACCTCAAGGCCGTCACTCGGGCTGTACCGGAGTACGAAGCCTGCCAGCCGGGTCTGACAGTCCTCGTCGAGAGCGAGAATCAACTGGTCGGAGAGCCAGGGGCTGTCCTTGCCCTGCCAGTGAGGGAGATACAGCCGCTCCAGCTCCTCGATGGCCCGGTCCAGCGTCTCGCCGGAGAACCGCGGGGGAAGCCGAAGACCGCAACTCGCCGCGGTGCGGGCAGCGAACCGTGAGGGGGTCGCGCCCTGGGGCAGCTCCATACCGGCGCGACGCTCCCGCTTCGCGTCCGGCTTCAACCACGGCAGGGTGGCAAGGCTTCCGTCACCGCGCCGCTGCACGACGACGACGTCCAGGCCGTCCCGGCTGTCACGCACCTGGGCGCGACCGGCGGCCGTGTCGTCCGTGTCCCCCACACCGGCGGCGACCCACCCGAACAAGGGCCGCCCCGGCTTTCCGACGTCCCCCAGACGGAACACGGCCGCCCGCTCGGCCTGGTCGACGCGGTGCCGCCCCAACTGCTCACACGCCTCCGCCAAGGCGCCCTGCCAGTGGTCGGGACCGACCGGTCCCTCCCCGTAAGCGCCCTGCACCAGCGGGTCGATGTCCGTGGGGAGTTCGACCGGCCGCCGGGCCGGGTCGTCGAGGTGGGGGAGGAAGACCGCGGCCGACCTCAGCAGCGCGTACCGCCCGTACACGGCGACCGACCCCCGCACCGGAACGGGTACCTCCGCCGCCCAGTCGGTCCCGGTCACCAGGCAGCGCGCGGTACGCAGGCGGCTGGGCCGATCCTGCTGGTCAGGCCCGCGCCGGTGGCGGTGGAGACGTCCCATGCGCTGCAGGAGCAGGTCGGCCGGACAGAGATCGCTGACCAGCAGATCGAAGTCGACGTCCAGCGACTGCTCGGCCACCTGGCTCGCCACCACGATATGCCGGCCCGCCGGCCGGTCGCCCGTCTTCTCCGGAGGGCCGAACAGCCGCAGCAGCGTGCGGTCCTTGTCGGCCCGATCGAGGTCGACGAAGCACGAGTGGGCGACCGTGACGTTCTCCGCGCCGAACCTGGCACGCAGCGCCGCGGCCGTCTCCAGGACCCGGCTGACCGTGTTCCGGATCACCAGGACGCAGCCGCCGTCGACGAGTTCGTCCTCCAGCCGCCCCGCGAGGACGTCCAGGCCTTCGGCAAGGCGCTCCACCCGCACCTTGGCCGTCCGGGCCGATGCGCGTGGACAGCGGACCTGCGGCAGTCCGCCCGGGGCGACAGCGGTCAGCAGCGGGTACACGGCCTGCGAAGCGCTGGCCTGCGACGCGGTGGCCTGCGACGCGCTGGAGGCCGCCTCCACTTCGGTCGCGCCGTTCCGGCCGGCGTACGCGTCGAGGAGCGCCCTCCTGCGCGCGGCCGGCAGCGTCGCGGACAGCACCACCACGGGCACCCGGTACGCACCCAGCCACGACAGCACCCGGTCCAGGTACACACTCATGTACGTGTCATAAGCGTGCGCCTCGTCGATCACGACGACCTTGCCTGCCACCGCGAAATGACGCAGCATCAGGTGACGGCTCTTCAGCCCGGCGAACAGCAACTGGTCGACGGTGCCCGCGACGAACGAGGCGAGCATGGCCTTCTTGCGCCCCCGCAGCCAGGCGTGCGCCACCAGTTCACCGCTCGCGCGACGCCGGCCCTCCGCCTGCCTCCGGGGCGGCATCGCCACCGCCTCGTCGACGCCGATGGCCGCGACCGGTCCGGCGCGTGCCATCAGGTCGGCGAAGTCCTCGTTGAGGGCGGCCTTGGAATGGGCCAGGTGCACCGAGCGACGCGTCCCCGACACCCCCGGCACCCGCTCAAGCCAGTCGAGCAGACGAGGGAACATCGCGTTGCCTGTCGCCATGGTGGGCAACGCGAGGAACACCCCTCCCGCACCCGAGCGCGCCGCGAAGACCTCGGCCACGGCGAGCGCCGCCTCCGTCTTGCCCTCCCCCATCGGGGCCTCGACGATCATCAGGCCCGGCTTCTCCATCTCACGGGCCAGCTCCACGGCCGCCTCCTGGACCGGGCGCACCTTCGCCCCCGCCGGCAGGGCGAACCGGGAGGCGAACAACTCCTGCACGCTCTCGACCGGCTCTTCCGCTCGCCAGGGCTCCGGCAGGTCCAGTCCACGCCAGGCCGCGTCGAGGCGTTCCCGACCACTGCGGGACGCCCCATCGGGGAAGTACGGGAAAAGGTCCGGCGAACTGGCGATCCAGTCGGCGAGGATGACCAGCGCCGTCAGCAGCACCTGCACCGGCTGCGGAAGCCTCACCGTCCGCCAGTCCCCCAGCCGACCGCTCACACCGAAGCACTCGGCGCACGCGTCGAGCAACTCGGTCTGCACCTGCCGCCAGACGGGTCCGCTCGCACCGGGGGTGCGTAACAACTCCTCACGGTCGTACAGCGCTTTGATCTGCCCGTACTCGGGCGGCACACCGTGGTGCCCGCCGACAACGACCGTGAGCTGCCCGGTCCGCGCGGGCACCCACCCATGCCGCTCCGCAAGCCACTCGCCCAGCAGCACCTGCCCGGCCAGACCATGCGGCGCGATCCGACGGTCCGGCCCCATCGCCTTCGCCGAGCGCATCTCAAGTCCCCGGCCACGCATGGCGTCGGCGAGCGTGTCGACCTGACAGGCGAACGCCGGGGTGGCCTTGCCGATGTCGTGCACACCGGCGAGCCAGCCCGCGAGGGCGCGCGCGTCCGAATCACCGCGCGGCAACGCCTCGGCGATCAACCCCCTCACGCCCGCGGGCAGCCACCGGTCCCACAACAGGCGAGCCACCTCGGCGCTGTCCTCCATGTGCCGCCACAGCGGCAACCAACCGTCGGTGTCGCGGTCATGCTTGGCCCACACCGACCGCGCCGGGCCCCCGAGCCGGGGCAGCATGCCGAGACGGGTACCCTCCCCGTTGCTCATGGAGAGATTGATACACGCGCGGCCGGGCTCCGCGCACGGAAATGGAGAATCGCATCCATCCAGGTGATATCAGCTGGTAGACCGATCCCCTGACGCCCGGTCCACCGAATCAGCCGAGACAGGGGAATGCACAGAATGACCAATATGCCCGACTCTGCAGAAGTAGGTGGAACGAGGCCTGCGCCGCGGTGAACTACCAGGTCAACGAGGCTGCTCCCCGCACCCGCGGGGATGGTCCCCTGTACCGCGGTCGGGCGGACTCGCAGACCTACTGCTCCCCGCACCCGCGGGGATGGTCCCGGCGTGCAGAACGCCGGGCGCCGCCACGGCGACTGCTCCCCGCACCCGCGGGGATGGTCCCACCGCGTTCGGCGTGGGCTGGGATCTCGTTGGCTGCTCCCCGCACCCGCGGGGATGGTCCCCCCAGCCCCCACCGGACCCGGTGCCCGAGGAACTGCTCCCCGCACCCGCGGGGATGGTCCCGGCCGAGTCGCCTGGGTGGCGGAACACCTGGACTGCTCCCCGCACCCGCGGGGATGATCCCATCTCGTAGGGCTGCGTTTCGACCGGGGCCGGCTGCTCCCCGCACCCGCGGGGATGGTCCCTACGTGTGCGGGACGTGCGCGGGACACGGCGACTGCTCCCCGCACCCGCGGGGATGGTCCCACCGGCAGCAAGGTGTACGCCGACAGCCCCGGCTGCTCCCCGCACCCGCGGGGATGGTCCCGTCTGCCGACCTGGTGGCGGCTGCGAGCTTGACTGCTCCCCGCACCCGCGGGGATGGTCCCAACCCGAGGCAGCTGCGGGCCAAGTCGTGCGGCTGCTCCCCGCACCCGCGGGGATGGTCCTGGCGATTGAATCGGGTCTCGGGTGGACCGCGTCTGCTCCCCGCACCCGCGGGGATGGTCCATAAGTGCCCGAGGGGACGGTGCGATTCCCAGTCTGCTCCCCGCACCCGCGGGGATGGTCCCGACTGCGGGTATGCCGTCGGCGTGGGCTGGCACTGCTCCCCGCACCCGCGGGGATGGTCCCCCGCTGAGCGACTACATCCGCCACGCGTCCTCCTGCTCCCCGCACCCGCGGGGATGGTCCCGGCGTCGACTACAGCGGCAACCCCGACGAGGACTGCTCCCCGCACCCGCGGGGATGGTCCCACCCAGCTCAAGCCCACGTTCGAGCCGGTGCTCTGCTCCCCGCACCCGCGGGGATGGTCCCGTCGGATACGGCTCGGTGTGGACCGGGCTCGGCTGCTCCCCGCACCCGCGGGGATGGTCCCGGTCCCCATAAGGGACGTCGAACCCCCGGAACTGCTCCCCGCACCCGCGGGGATGGTCCAGAGGCCCGAGTCAGCTCATTGACGCTGGAGTACTGCTCCCCGCACCCGCGGGGATGGTCCCATGCCGTCGAGCAGCCCGTCCTGCATGATGGCCTGCTCCCCGCACCCGCGGGGATGGTCCCGCCCTGGTGCCGATCCTGCTCGGCCTGGCGCTCTGCTCCCCGCACCCGCGGGGATGGTCCCATCATTGTTGTAGTAGATCTGCACGGGGTCCGCTGCTCCCCGCACCCGCGGGGATGGTCCCGCCGACGGCGGCCCCGAGGCCAAGCTCGGCTCCTGCTCCCCGCACCCGCGGGGATGGTCCCGCCCTGGTGCCGATCCTGCTCGGCCTGGCGCTCTGCTCCCCGCACCCGCGGGGATGGTCCCTGTCGAGGTCGATCAGGGGGACGGGCCGCAGTCTGCTCCCCGCACCCGCGGGGATGGTCCCGGCAGGCCGCGGCCGGCCCGAGCCCAGCACACCTGCTCCCCGCACCCGCGGGGATGGTCCCCACGAATCGACGAAGGCCCCGGACGGCAGTCCCTGCTCCCCGCACCCGCGGGGATGGTCCCGGCAGCGTGGGGGACATCGTGAAGGTCCGGATCTGCTCCCCGCACCCGCGGGGATGGTCCCAGCTCGTCGACCTCCGCCGGGGTCATCTCGGGCTGCTCCCCGCACCCACGGGGATGGTCCCCGTGCCTTGCGCGCGAGGGTGGTCAGCCGGAACCTGCTCCCCGCACCCGCGGGGATGGTCCCACCGGAGCCCGGCGGTGCGGGCCCCGGAGGGGCTGCTCCCCGCACCCGCGGGGATGGTCCCTTACCGGCGCTCTACGGCCGCCCCGCCCCGTGCTGCTCCCCGCACCCGCGGGGATGGTCCCGCCATGCAGGGCTCCCTGAGCTCAGCGGGTCTCTGCTCCCCGCACCCGCGGGGATGGTCCCGAACCCGCCGACTCGATCACCACGTCGAACTACCTGCTCCCCGCACCCGCGGGGATGGTCCCGCACGCCGCGGATCCGTCGGCACACTCCTGGACTGCTCCCCGCACCCGCGGGGATGGTCCCCGGGTGGCCCGAGTATCGGTGGTGATGAGGCCGCTGCTCCCCGCACCCGCGGGGATGGTCCCCCGGCGTGGCCGTTCATCTGCCCCGGACCTGACTGCTCCCCGCACCCGCGGGGATGCTCCCTGCTCCGGGCCGGACTGCGAGGGCGGGGTGCCTTCGGGGAGCACGGGGCCGTCGGGGAGGATGGAGGGATGAGCGACGCGGTGGCACGGATACTGGAGGCGGCGGCACGGGACGAGTTCCCGCCGCCGGACGGGGGTACGACGGTGGTGCCGCAGCCCAGCCCGCGGGACGCGGGGGTACTCGCCTTCACCGCCCACTCGGTGGTGTTCACGGATGAGGATCCGGTGTGGGTGCGGAAGGCCCTGGCCGCGGCGGGGAGCGATCCGCTCTCCGCGAGCATGACGCCCGGTTTCCTGAGCGCGCTGACGGCGAGGACCGGCCGTTCGGTGAACACCGTCGACCTGCTCACGGTCGCCGCGGCCCGGACCGGGGACCCAGGCCTGGAGCTGAGGGAGATCACCGACCCGGACCATCCCCGGGTCGCGCGGGCGCTGAAGTTCCGGGACGAGGTACGGGTGTGGGCCGCGGACGGCGGTGTCCTGGTGCTGGGCCGGGGCGTGGCCGGCCGGTGGGAGGCCGCGATCGAGGTGGACCCGGAGGCGCGGGGCGCCGGGCTGGGGGTGCGGCTCGCCGTCGCGGCGCGCCATCTGGTGCCCGGCACCCACATCTGGTCCCAGCAGTCGCCCGGCAACGCCCGCAGCGTACGGACGTTCCAGCGGGCGGGGTACCGACCGGTCGGCTCGGAAGCCCTGCTCGTAGCCGGTTAGCCGGGTCGGGACCGGCAGGCTCCGCGGTCGGCCTGCGCCGGGGTACGTGGGCCGCCGGCCGGGCCCTACCGGCGGACGGGCAGCCGTCGGTGCCGCGGGGTCGAGGTGCGCGCGGCGGGGGTGATGCCACCCGAGGGCGCCGGAGAGAGCCGGAGAGCATCGAGATGCAGGGCCTTCGGCCGTCGCACGGTACCCAGGGGGCCCTCGGGGCGAGGATTGACCGAGTCGATCCAGCCTTTACTCGTTGTTTGGTAGACAACCGACTAGATCTACCTTTGATCCAGTTTCACATTGTCAGGTTGTATTCACTTATGGGCGAAATGTGCCATTTACGCGTGGCCGAATGTCTGCCATAGTCTCGCTTGAGCGACCCCCATCGACCCGGGCCAGGTCGTCCAGAAGAGCGGCAGCGCGGATACACCCCACCCCGTCCGCGCCCGCCCACACGAAGCCCCCTCGGCGCCGCGCGGGTCCCTGAACCCAGGCGCCGGAGGGGGTTTTCGCGCACCCCCGGCCCGCGCCGTGCGCACCCCGGGCCCGCGCCTCGCACGCTCTCCGGCCGACGAGCCCGCGCGCCCGTCTCAGGGGGGCGCGCCCCCCTGTCAGCGGTCGTCCGTCCGCATCTCGAACCAGGTGGTCTTCCCGCGCGGCAGCAGATCGACGCCCCACCGGTCGGACAGCGTCTCGACCAGGAAGAGACCCCGGCCGCTGGTGTCGAGTTCGCGGACCGGCATCAGGCAGGGCAGCCCCCGCGACGGGTCGCGCACCTCGACGCGGATCCAGCCGCGCCTGCGGAGCATCCGGAGCCCGAACACCCGCGCCCCGGTGTGCCGGACGGCGTTGCCCACCAGCTCGGAGACCAGCAGGACCGCGTGCTCGGCGGTCTGCGGCGAGAGCGCCCAGTGACGGAGCACCACACACTGGGTCAGCCGGCGCGCGACGGCGGCGGATGGGGGACGCGACGGGAGTTCGACCTCTCCGTCGGACGGGTCACCGAACAGCTCGACCGCCTCGAGGGCCCGCCCGTCATCGACGGCCGGCGCCCACCGCGCGGCGGTCGCGCTGCTCCGCGCCCGCGGTTGCTCCATACCTTCCAGCCCCGCCATGCCCCCATCATGGCCGCCCAGATGCCCTCCCGTGACCGTTCCGGAGGAATCGGCACCCCCCTGAGCCGTGCCCGGGGGCGCCGATTCGGCATATGCCCCTGGCATCCGGGGCGCTCACACCCTGATCGACCTGCGATGACGCAGTGCGCACACACGATCGCCAGGAGCGCCGGACGAGGCCGCCCGAGGTTTCTTCAAGCTTCGATTATTTCGACCACGTGGGGCGTCATGTTGACGAAGCAGCGATACGTGTCCAATTCCCGCCGCTCTCACCCCGGTTCACAGGAACCGGGCCTTCCCCGGACCCTCCTCGACGAAGCTCCGCATGCCCCGCTCGCGGTCCTCCGTCGCGAACAGGCCGGCGAACCAGTTCCGTTCGATCGCGAGTCCGGTGTCGATGTCCGTCTCGAGACCGGCGTCGACGGACTCCTTGGCCGCGCGCAGCGCCAGCGCCGGCCCCTGGGCCAGCCTCGCGGCCCAGGCGTGCGCCTGCCCGTGCACCTCGGCGGCCGGTACGACACGGTCGACCAGCCCGATGGCCAGAGCCTCGTCCGCCTTCACATGGCGGCCGGTGAAGATCAGGTCCTTGGCCCTCGACGGGCCCACCAGCCGGGCCAGCCGCTGGGTGCCGCCGGCGCCCGGGATCAGCCCCAGCAGGATCTCCGGCTGGCCGAGCCTGGCGTTGTCCGCCGCGATCCGGTAGTCGGCGCACAGCGCCAGTTCGCAGCCGCCGCCCAGGGCGTAGCCGGTCACGGCGGCGACGACGGGCTTGGGGATGCGGGCGACGGCGGTGAAGGAGTCCTGCAGGGCCTTCGACCGCTTCACCATCGCCGTATGGTCCATCACCTGCATCTCCTTGATGTCCGCTCCGGCCGCGAACACCTTCTCCCCGCCGTAGAGGACGACGGCGCGCACGTCGTCCCGGTCGGCCGCCTCGACGGCCAGCTCGCGCAACCGGTCCTGGGTCGCGATGTCCAGGGCGTTCATCGGGGGGCGGTCCAGGCGGATGGTGCCGACGCCTTCGGAGACTTCGAGAGTGACTGTCATACGGGGAGGTTAGCGCCCGTTCACTCCGAGGGGCACGGTGTGGTCCGGCGTCGAGGGACAAGAGCCGCCGGGGCACCGGGCCCCTCGTCCGTGCCGTCCCGGGACCCCCGGGACCACCCGCGGCTACCGGGACCACGCGGGACCACCGGGACCACCGGGACCACCCACGGCTACCCGGTCCACTCCGCCCAGGACATGTTCCAGCCGTTCAGGCCGTTGTCGGGGGCGATCTGCTTGTCCTTGGAGTTCTTCACGACCACCACGTCGCCGATGATCGAGTTGTCGTACATCCACGCGGCCGGTGTACCGCCGTCGTAGGCGCCGCGCACATCGCGCAGACCGACGCAGCCGTGGCTGACGTTCGCCGAGCCGAAGGTACCGCGGGAGGCCCAGTAGTTGCCGTGGATGAAGGTGCCGGACGTCGACAGGCGCATCGCGTGCGGTACGTCCTTGATGTCGTACTCGCCGCTGAAGCCCACGGTGGCGCCGTTCATCCGCGTCACCTCGTACTTCTCACTGATCACCATCTGGCCGTTGTACGTCGTGGTCGACGGGGCGCCCGCGGTGATCGGTATGGTCTTGAGGAGTTCGCCGTCGCGCACCACCTTCATGGTGTGGGCCTCGGCGTCGACCGTGGAGACCTGGCGGCGGCCGATGGTGAAGGAGACCGTCTTGGCCTGCTTGCCGTACACACCGGGGCGGCCCTCGACGCCGTCCAGGTCGAGCCGGACCGTCACCTCGGTGCCGGCGGCCCAGTACTTCTCGGGGCGGAAGTCCAGGCGGTCGTTGCCGAACCAGTGCCCCTCGATCGGCACCGACGGCTCGGCGGTGACCTCGATGGCCTTCTCGACGGCCTCGGGGTCGGTGATGCCGCGGCTGAAGTTGAGGGAGACGGGCATGCCGACGCCGACCGTGGAGCCGTTCTCGGGGGTGTAGCGGCCGATGAAGGTGTGCTCGGGGACGAGCGTGCTGAAGGAGGTGTCCTTCACCGACGCGCGCCCCTCGTCGTCCTCGGCCACGGCGCGCACCCGGTACCCGGTGGCGGACGCGAGGTGCCGCAGCGGCTCCCAGCTGGCGCCCCCGGGCGCGATCCTGCCCTCGACCGCGTTGCCCTTGTCGTCCTTGACGGTGACCTCGGTCAGCCTGCCCCGGTCGGCCGTCACCTTCAGCGCGCCGCTGGTGTCGACGGCCTTCGCCCCGTCCTCGGGCGCGACGGTCACGACCGCACGGGACACCGCGGAGGCGACCCTGCCGGAGTCCCGGGCTCCTTTGTCGCCGTCGGCCGGGCGGTCCGGGCCGCCGCCGCAGGCGGACACCAGCAGCAGCACTCCCGCGGCGAGGGCCGGCAGCGCGGCGCGCCCGCGCCGCCGGCCCGTCCCGGCCGATGTCCCCGATATCGGATGCCCGTTCACGATGAGCTGTCTCCCCTCGCACGGCCCGGCCCCGCCGTGGCCCACGCCCCCGCGCGCTCGAACGCACGCATGGCGACAGACAATCACACCGGGGGGCGCCGCGGCTGCTCCCCGATGGCACTGTTCGGTAGCACATCTGCCCGGCGGGGGCGCCTCCCATGCGGGAGGGCGGGAGGGCGGGAGGGCGGCTCACCGCAGCGCGGAACCGGCCTTCCACGCCTCCCAGCCCATGTTCCAGCCGCTCAGCCCGTTCCACGGGTCGACCACCCGGTCCGGGGAGTTGACCACTTCCACCACGTCGCCGACGAGCGTCCGGTCGAAGAACCAGCCCGCCGGGGAGTCCTGGCTGCCGCCCTTGTCGTCGCGCAGCCCGATACAGCCGTGGCTGACGTTGCGCATGCCGAAGACCGCCGGGTCGGCCCAGTAGTTGCCGTGCAGGAAGGTGCCCGACGTGGTGAGCCGCATCGCGTGCGGCACGTCCTTGATGTCGTACTCGCTCTTGCCGTCGTCGTCGGTGAAGCCGACCGTGGCACCGTTCATGCGGGTGACGTCGTGCATCTCGCTGACGACCATCCTGCCGTTGTACGTCCGGGTCTTCTTTCCGCCCGTGGTGACCGGCAGCGTCGTCAGCACCCTGCCGTCGCGGCGCACCTCCATGGTCCGCTCACGGGCGTCGACCACGGAGATCTGGGACCGTCCGACGGTGAACCGGACGGTCTTGCGCTGCACGCCGTACACCCCGGCCGCCCCCTCGACGTCGCGCAGCGCCATGTCGACGGTGACCTCGGTGCCCGGCTTCCAGTACTCGCGCGGGCGGAAGTCGAGCCGCTCCGCGTCGAACCAGTGGCCCACGACCTCCACCGGCGGCACGGAAGTGACGCGGATGGCCCGCTCGACGGCGGCACGGTTCCTGATGCCTCGGCTGAAGTCGAACGAGACGATCATTCCGACGCCCACCGTGGAGCGGTTCTCGGGGGTGAAGTAGCCGATGAACCGGTGGTCGGGGACGACGGTGGTGAAGGTCGTGTGCCGGGCGGACCGGCGGCCTGCGGCGTCCAGCGCCACCGCGTCGACGCTGTACTTGGCCGCCAGCGCGAGCCGGGTGTCCGGCTTCGGACGCCAGGTCAGGCCGTTCGGGGAGAGATCACCCGGCACCTCGGCCGGCTGCGCGTCCTCGATCCGGGTGACTTTGACGCGCTCCAGCCGCCCGCTCGCCAGGGCTACTTCGAGCCTGCCGTCCGCCGGCACGGCCTTGGCCCCGTCCGCCGGAGTGATCCGGATGGTGTCGCCGGGCTCCCGGGGTTTGTCGCCCTCGACGGCCGGGCCACCGGCACCTGCCGCTCCGCCGGTGCAGCCGGCCACACCGGCGAGCAGTACCGTCCACAGCGCGGCGACGGCCAGCGTGGCCCTCGTCCGCCTCACCGCGTTGCTCACAGAGTCCACCTCGTGGGGTCGCAGAGACACAGCACGTCCCCCCAACGACGGCCACCCTCGTGGGGAAACGTCGGCGCGGGGCACGCGGGGAACGGCAGCGCCGGGCGCAGTCGAGCCACGGGCGGGGCGGGTGGGGAGCGGCTCGCCTCGCAGACCCGTCAGATGAGGAGCAGCGGCTCGCCTCACGGGCGGGTCACGTCGCGGGGCGGGTCATGTCGGGCGCAGGTCGCGGGGCGGGTCACGTCGCGGGGCGGGGCATGTCGGGCGCAGGTGGCGTCGCGGGCGGGGCGCGTCGGGCACAGGTCGCGTCGCGGGGCGCGGGTCACGTCGCGGGGCGGGGCGGGTCGCGTCGCGTCGGGCACGGGTCGCGTACGCGATGGGTCGCGTCGGGCACGGGTCATGTTGGGAGCGGCACGGCGTAGGGCAGAGATGGTGGGAGGACCACACGCGGGAAGCCGCGGCCGGGACGCCGTGGGCGGGAGCCGCGCGGGCCCGATGAGCCGCGGGAGGCCGACAGGTGTCGAGCGCAGCCGAGCAGGAGGCGGTACGGGAAGAACGGCAAGAACGGCAAGAACGGGAAGAAGAAGAGCGGCCTCTTCCCGTCAGGGGACCGCATCCGGTCCCGCACGGACGGCCGGGCAGGGCGGACGGCTCCGGGCCGCCGGCCTGGCCGGGGGCCCCGACACCGCTGGGCGCCCGGTACCGGGTCGGTCCCGACGGGGTCGCGGGCACCAACTTCGCCCTGTGGGCGGGCGGCGCCGAGGCCGTGGAGCTCTGCCTCTTCGACGAGTCGGGCACGGAGGCCCGGCTGCCGCTGACCGAGCTCACCCACGAGATCTGGCACGGCTTCGTGCCGGGCGTCCGGCCCGGGCAGCGCTACGGATTCCGGGTGCACGGCCGCTGGGACCCGTGGACCGGTGCCCGCTGGAACCCGGCGAAGCTGCTGCTCGACCCGTACGCCCGGGCGGTGGACGGTGAGTACGCGCTGCCGCCGGAGGTGTACGGGCACGTCCGCGACTGGCCGGATCAGCACGTCGCGGACACCGTGCGCGACGACCGGGACTCGGCCCCGTACGTCCCCAAGGGCGTGGTCGTGCACGACGACGCCCCGGACGACGAGTGGGCGGACGACCGGCGGCCCAAGACCCCCTGGGCGGACTCCGTCATCTACGAACTGCATGTGCGCGGCTTCACCCGGCTGCACCCCGACGTCCCCCCGGAGCTGCGCGGCACCTATGCGGGCCTCGCCCACCCGGCCGCGATCGGCCATCTCGTACGGCTCGGGGTGACGGCGGTCGAACTGCTCCCGGTCCACCAGTTCGCGCACGAGGACCACCTGCTGCGGCGGGGCCTCAGGAACTACTGGGGCTACAACTCGATCGGCTATTTCGCGCCGCACGCCGGCTACAGCGCCTCCGGGACCGCGGGGCAGCAGGTCGGCGAGTTCAAGCGGATGGTGCGGGCCCTGCACGAGGCGGGCATCGAGGTCGTCCTCGACGTGGTCTACAACCACACCGCGGAAGCGGGAGAGCTGGGGCCGACGCTGAGCCTGAAGGGCGTCGACAACCGCGGCTACTACCGCCTGCGGCCCGGCGACGCGCGCCGCTACGCCGACTACACCGGCTGCGGCAACACGCTGCACGTGGTCCAGCCCCAGGTGCTGCGGCTCATCACCGACTCGCTGCGCTACTGGGTCACGGAGATGGGCGTCGACGGCTTCCGCTTCGACCTGGCGGCGGCGCTCGCCCGCTCGATGCACGACGTCGACATGCTGTCCCCGTTCCTCGCCGTGATCGCCCAGGACCCGGTGCTGCGCCGGGTGAAGCTGATCGCCGAACCGTGGGACATCGGCAACGGCGGCTACCAGGTGGGCGCCTTCCCCCCGCTGTGGACGGAGTGGAACGACCGCTACCGGAACGCCGTGCGGGACTTCTGGCGCGGTGCGCTGCCCGATCTGCGGGACCTGGGCTACCGGGTGTCCGGCTCCAGCGACCTCTACGCCTGGGGCGGCCGGCGCCCGTACGCTTCCGTCAACTTCGTCACCGCCCACGACGGCTTCACCCTGCGCGACCTGGTCAGCTACGAACGCAAGCACAACGAGGCGAACGGCGAGGGCAACCGGGACGGCACCGACGACAACCGCGCCTGGAACTGCGGCGCTGAGGGCGAGACCGACGACCCCGAGGTCAACGCCCTTCGCCGGCGGCAGGTCCGCAATCTGCTCACCACCCTGCTGCTGTCCACCGGCGTGCCGATGCTGGTGGCCGGCGACGAGATGGGCCGTACCCAGGGCGGCAACAACAACGCCTACTGCCAGGACAACGAGACCGGCTGGCTCGACTGGTCGCTGCCGGGGCAGCCGGGGCCGGGCGGGCTGCTGGCCCTCACCTCCCGGCTGCTGGCGCTGCGCGGCGCGCACCCGGTGCTGCGGCGCCGGGCGTTCTTCTCCGGCCGGCCCCAGGCATCCGACGGCCTGCGCGATCTGGCCTGGTTCACCGCACACGGGTCGGAGATGACCGAGCAGGACTGGTACGCCCCCTCCGCCACGCTGGCGCTGTTCCTGTCGGGCCGGGACATCCCCGGCCGGGACGCCCGGGGCGCGCAGGTCACCGACGACAGCTTTCTGACGATCCTGCACGCCGCGGGCCTGCCGACGGCCTTCCGGCTGCCGGGGCCGCCGTGGGCGGAGGAGTACGAACTGGTCGTGGACACCTCGCTGGAGGAGCAGTCGGTCGCGCCGGGGACGGTGTACCGGGGCGGGGAGCGGGTGACGGTGCCCGCGCGTTCGGTGCTGCTGCTGCGCGTGCGTGACGGGTGCTGAGTTCCGGTCGCGGGCCGGCCGTCGGACGCCCCCGCCCGTGCCGGCCGGGCCTGTCCGGGGCGGTGGTCGGCCCGTCTCCCGGCCGCTCGCGTGCCGTCCGCCGCTCGCGTGCCGTCCGCCGATCAGCCGTACCGTCCCGACGCCCGCCGTATCCTCCGCGACCCGTACCGCCCGGCCACCAGGCCACCAGGCCACCCGGCTGCCCGGCTACCCGGCTACCCGGCTGCCCGGCTACCCGGCTACCCGGCTACCCGGCTACCCGGCTACCCGGCTACGACAAGCCCGCCTCACAGCCGGCCCACCGCGCAACCCGCCCCGCCCGCCCCCTCACGACCAGCCCGTCCCAGGGCCCTTCCGCCCGGTCCGGGGCCGCGGACCGGACGGCGGCGGGAAAAACTCGGTGGGCCCTGTCAGTGGTGAACCGTAGGCTCGCTCCTGATGTCCACCACAGCTGACGCCACCGGGCCCGAACGATCCGCCGTACGCTCCCTGCTGCGGCTCTGGCCGTATGTACGCCCGGTCAGGGCCCGGCTGTTCACGGCGGCGGCCGTCGCGACCGTCGCCTCCTGCCTGAGCCTGGTCATCCCCCTGGTCCTGAAGTGGATGGTGGACGGTCCGGTCGCCGACCGGGACGTGGGCGGGGTGTGGCTGGGGGCCCTGTACCTGCTGCTGCTCGGTGTCGTGGAGGCGGCGCTGTTCGGCTTCCGGCGCTGGCTGGTGGCGCGCCCGCTGGCCGGTGTAGAGGCGGCGATGCGGGCGGATCTCTTCCGGCACCTCCAGCGGCTGCCCGTGGCCTTCCACGACCGGTGGGCGTCGGGGCAGCTGCTGTCGCGCGGGACGACGGATCTGATGCTGGTACGGCTCTTCCTGGCGTTCCCGCTGACGTTCCTGCTCGTCAACGGGGTGACGATCATCGTCGGCGCGGGAATCCTGCTGGCCCAGCAGTGGACGCTCGGTCTGGTCCTGCTGGCGCCGGTCGCCCCCCTGGTGTTCGCCGTCGCCCGGTTCGAGGTGCGCTACTCGTCCCAGGCGCGGGCGGCGCAGGACCAGGTGGGCGACCTGACCACCGTCGTGGAGGAGAGCGTCCTCGGCATCCGGGTCATCAAGGGTTTCGGACGCCACCGCAGCCAGGCCGCCGCCTTCCGTGCGCTGTCCGAGCGGCTCCGGGGGACCGAACTCGTCAAGGCCCGGCTCCTCGCCGGGATCTTCGGCGTCATCATGACCGTCCCCGAGTTGGCCATCGGCGCCGCGCTGGTGCTCGGCACGATCCAGGTGGCGGACGGCACCCTGTCGGCCGGCACGCTCGTCGCCTTCCTCTCCACGGCGCTCGCGCTGCGCTGGCCGGTGGACGCGATGGGCTTTCTGCTCGCCATGAGCCAGGAGGCGGCGACGGCCACGGACCGCTACTTCGACGTCCTGGACGCGGAGGTGGAGCGGGAGGGGAAGCACGGTCCCGGGGAGGAGAAGGCACCCGGGGGCGGACACGGGGACGGGGAGGAGCCCGGGGAGGAGAAGGCACCCGGGGGCGGCGAGGGACACGGGGAGCACTCCGCCTCACCCGTACGAACGCCGACCCCATCCGCCGCACCCGCCGCACCCGCCGCACCCGGGAAGGGGACCAGGCCGGCCGCCGGAGCGGGGCGCGGGCTCCGCTTCGACGGCGTCCGCTTCCGCTACCCCGACGCGCCCGAGCACGCAGAACCGGTGCTGAAGGTCATCGACCTGCACATCCGGTCCGGGGAGACCATGGCTCTCGTCGGCGGCACGGGCAGCGGAAAGACGACGCTGACCGCGCTCGTACCGCGGCTGTACGAGGTGACTTCGGGGCGCATCACGATGGACGGTCGGGACATCGCCGCCATGCCCCGCGAGGAACTGCGAACCCTGGTGTCGATGGCGTTCGAGGAGCCGACGCTCTTCTCGGCGAGTGTCGGCGAGAACGTGCGGATGGGCGCCGAAGGCGCCGGCGACGAGGAGGTGCGGCGGGCGCTCGACGTGGCCCAGGCGCAGTTCGTCGACACACTCCCGCACGGGCGCGCCACCCAGGTGGGCGAGCAGGGCCTCAGCCTCTCGGGAGGTCAGCGGCAGCGGCTCGCCCTCGCCCGCGCCGTCGTCGGGAAGCCGCGCTTCCTCGTGCTCGACGACCCGCTCTCGGCGCTCGACGTGCACACGGAGGCGCTGGTGGAGGCCGCGCTGCGCCGGGTCCTCCAGGACACCACCGCCCTGGTCGTGGCGCACCGGCCGTCCACCGTGCTGCTCGCCGACCGGGTGGCGCTGCTGTCTGGGGGCCGGATCGCGGCCGTCGGTACCCACCACGAACTGCTGCGGGACAACGCCGAGTACGCCTGGCTGATGTCCGGCGCCCACGCCGAGGAGCGAGACCGATGACGTCATCGACGGCCACGACGCCGCAGCCGGACGGCGGGGAGACCTCGGCCGGTACCGAACTCAGTGAACTCAGCGAACTCAGCGACCCCAAGGAACCCAACGAACTCAAGGAGTCCAACGAAACCAGGGAGCACACTGAACCCGGGAAGCACAGCGAACCCGGGGCGACCGACCCGGACGTTACGGGTCCCGGCGGAACGCCACGCGCCGCGACGGGGCCCGGGGAAGCGGGCCCGGACGCCGCCGGGACGGACGGAGCGGGCCCGGACGCGACCCGCCCGGGGACGGGGGGCGACGCCTTCGACCGGGACGCCCTGCCCGCTCCCGACGGCGCCACCGGCGCCCTGCTGCGTTCGCTGCTGTCCCCCCTCCGCGGCCGGGTGGTCCTCGCCGCGGTCCTGCTGCTGCTCCAGCAGGCCGCGGCGCAGGCCGGTCCGCTGCTCGTCGCGTTCGCCATCGACCGCGGGGTGCCCGCGCTGCGCGACGGCGACCACGGCCCCCTGGTCGTGATCGGTGCCGGGTACGCGGTGTGCGCGCTCGGTTCGGGAGCGTTCCAGTACGCCTTCATCCGTGCGTCGGCCCGGGTGAACCAGGACGCCCTGCTGGATCTGCGGGGCCGGATCTTCCGGCACGCCCAGGCGCTGAGTCTGGACTTCCACGAGCGCTACACCTCGGGCCGGCTCATCTCCCGCTCCACCACCGACGTCGAGTCGCTGCGCGAACTCCTCAGCGAGGGACTGCAGGAACTCCTCGCCGTGGCCATGTCGTTCGTCTACATCTCCGCGATGCTGCTCTGGCTCGACCTCGGAATCGGCTCTCTCGCCGCACTCAGCTTCGTCCCGCTGTACCTGCTGGTGCAGTTGTACCGGCGGCGCGCCGCGACGGTGTTCTCCACGCGGTCCACCGCCATCGCATCCGTGATCGTGAAGTTCGCGGAGACGATGAACGGCATCCGGCCGGTGCGCGCCTTCCGCCGCGAGCGCGCGAACGACGAGCACTTCCGCGCGCTCAACGACACACACGCCCGCAGCAACGGCGACGCGATGCTGGAGATGGCCCGCTATGTCGTGGGATCCCGGCTGGTGGGCAACACCGCGGTCGCGGGAATCGTGCTGTGGGGCGCGTACCGGGTGGTCGAGGGGACGCTCGCGCTGGGTGTGCTCGCGGCGTCGGTGCTCTATCTGCGGCGGCTGTACGACCCGATCGACCGGCTCGGCATGTTCCTCAACTCGTACGAGTCGGCGGCCGCGTCACTGCACAAGATCGCGGGGCTGCTCGCCCAGACGCCGTCCGTGCCGGAGCCGGACCGCCCCGCTGCACTGCCGGAGCGCGCCGGAGCCACCGGTCCGGGCCGGGAGGTCGTGTTCGAGGACGTGCGCTTCGCCTACCGCACCGGCGGAGAGGTGCTGCCGCGCTTCCGTCTGACGATCCCCGCCGGACAGACCGTCGCCGTCGTCGGCTCTACCGGGGCGGGCAAGTCCACGCTGGCCAAGCTGCTGGCCCGGTTCTACGACCCCACGGACGGGCGGGTGCTGCTCGACGGGACCGATCTGCGCGATCTGCCGGTGCCCGAACTGCGGCGCGGGGTGGTGATGGTGACCCAGGAGGCCTTCCTGTTCTCCGGCACGGTCGCCGAGAACATCGCCATCGGCCGGCCGGAGGCGACGCGCGCCGAGATCGAGCAGGCCGCGAAGGCCATCGGGGCGCACGACTTCGTCTGCGGCCTGCCGGAGGGCTACGACACCGACGTGCGCAAGCGCGGGGGGAGGATCTCGGCGGGGCAGCGCCAGCTCGTCGCGTTCGCCCGGGCGCTGCTGGCGGACCCGGCGGTGCTGATCCTGGACGAGGCCACCAGCTCGCTGGACATCCCCGGCGAGCGCGCGGTGCAGCGGGCCATGGACACGGTGCTGCGGGGGCGTACGGCGATCGTCATCGCGCACCGGCTGTCCACGGTGGAGATCGCCGACCGGGTGCTGGTGATGGAAGGCGGCCGCATCGTCGAGGACGGCAGCCCGGCCGCCCTCGTGGACGGCGCGGGCCGCTTCGCGGGGCTGCACCGGGCATGGCGGGAGAGCCTGGTCTGACGGCGGGGGAGCTGTGCTGCCCGGTACGGGACGCCCGGCTCGGCCCTCTGGCTACCGATGAAGGGCGACTACCGCCTCCGGAGCGTTCTCGGTCACTTCACCCGGAGGGCAATGCGTCGCTCGAAGACATCGCGCACCATCTCCAGCTCCCGGATCCGCTTGTTCTTCTCCCCGATCTCCCAACGCAGCCGCTCCAGCCCGGCCCGCTCGGCCTCACGTACCCGCCCACCACCGCTGGCGGCCGCCGCCTGCACGGGCCGGTCCGAAAACGGGGCCACGCGGCTTGTACCGGGTTGCCTCCGACAGGCTGGGCTCCCGTCCGAGAGCTGTTCCGCCGCCACAAGGCTGACGCCTTTTCAGTCATTCCCCAGGGCCCCGGCAGAGCCGTTCGCCGCACCCGGCACGACCGGGGGCAGCCGTACGGTTCGACGGCTACCGGCGGACAGCAGGGCCCCGCGCGGCGGCCGCACGGCCGGAACGCGCCATGCCGGGGCGTCGGCCGGGCGGGCGGCGCGTAGCATCTGCCCTCCGAGATCCCGTAGCGGATGTCTTCAGTCCGCTTCCCGCCGGCGCCGCCCAACTCGGCCCACCGCGGCCTCGGGACGGCAACCGCGGGGCGCCGGGCGAAACGTCCTCTTAACGAACACGACCTCTCACACAACGAACCCGATCCGGCCAATCTCTTGACGCGGCCCTGACAGGAACAGTTCACTCCTGCGACGCTTCCACCGAGCCACGCACGACATGCTCCTCAGATCTGCCGGGCGGCCCACCCAGCCGCCCGTGACCCCCCTCGCAGAAGGAGTCCGCGTGAGACCCATGCCCAGCCGTCGCGCGTCCGCGACCGGCGCTCTGCTGGCAGTCGCAGCCCTCCTGGCCGCCGGAGTCCAGTCCGGCTCCGCCGCCGCGGCCCCCGCGCCGACCGCCCCGAAGCAGCAGACCGCCTCCGGAGCCGACCCCGGCGCGCTACCCGTGGCGCTCTCCCCCGCCCAACGGGCCGAGCTGCTCCGCGAGGCCAACGCCACCAAGGCCGCGACCGCGGCCCGACTCGGCCTCGGCGCCCAGGAGAAGCTGGTCGTACGCGATGTCGTCCAGGACAGGGACGGCACCACGCACACCCGCTACGAGCGCACCTACGCCGGCCTGCCCGTGCTCGGCGGCGACCTGGTCGTCGCCGCGACGAAGGCCGGAAGCACCAAGGCCGTCAGCAAGGCGTCGGCCTCTGCGCTGCGGAACATCGACACCGGCGCCGACCTCGCCCCGGCCGCCGCCGAGCAGCAGGCCGTGGCCGCCGCACGCGCGGAGGGCTCGAAGGACACCGACGCCGAGCGCGCGCCGCGCAAGGTGGTCTGGATGGCGCAGGGCGAGCCGAAACTGGCGTACGAGACCGTCGTGGGCGGTCTGCAGCACGACGGCACACCCAACGAGCTGCACGTCGTCACCGACGCCACGACCGGCGCCAAGCTGTACGAGTGGCAGGCGGTCCAGCAGGGCACGGGCAACACGATGTACAGCGGCCAGGTGACTCTGGGCACCGCGCCGTCGTACACCCTGACCGACACCGCCCGCGGCAGCCACAAGACCAACAACCTCAACCGCGGCACGTCCGGCTCCGGCACCCTGTTCTCCGGGACCGACGACGTCTGGGGCGACGGAACCCCGCAGAACGCCGAGACCGCCGGCGCCGACGCGCACTACGGCGCCGCGCTGACCTGGGACTACTTCAAGGACGTGCACGGCCGTTCCGGCATCAGGGGCGACGGCGTCGGCGCGTACTCCCGGGTCCACTACGGCAACAACTACGTCAACGCCTTCTGGTCGGACAGCTGCTTCTGCATGACCTACGGCGACGGCTCGGGCAATGCCAAGCCGCTGACGTCGATCGACGTCGCCGCGCACGAGATGACGCACGGCATCACCTCCAACACCGCCCGGCTGATCTACAGCGGCGAGTCCGGCGGACTCAACGAGGCGACGTCCGACATCTTCGCGGCCGCCGTCGAGTTCCACGCGGCCAACGACCAGGACAAGGGCGACTACCTCGTCGGCGAGAAGATCGACATCAACGGCAACGGCACCCCGCTGCGCTACATGGACAAGCCGAGCAAGGACGGCAGGTCCAAGGACTCCTGGTACTCGGGCATCGGCAACATCGACGTGCACTACTCCTCCGGCCCGGCGAACCACTGGTACTACCTGCTCTCCGAGGGCAGCGGGGCGAAGACCATCAACGGCGTGAACTACGACTCGCCGACCTCGGACGGCCTGCCGGTCACCGGCATCGGGCGCGACAAGGCCTCGCTGATCTGGTTCAAGGCGCTCACCACGAAGTTCAGTTCGACGACCAACTACGCGGGCGCCCGCACCGGCACCCTCGCGGTCGCCACGGAGCTGTACGGGGCGAGCAGCGCCGAGGTCAAGGCCGTGACCGACGCCTGGGCGGCCATCAACGTCGGCTCCCGGCCCGGCGGCGAGCCCGGACCCGGCAAGGTCTTCGAGAACACCGGCGACATCAGCATCCCGGACCTCGGCACGGTCAGCTCCCCGATCGCGGTCACCGGCATCGCCGGCAACGCCCCGTCGAACCTCGCGGTCGACGTCGACATCCGGCACACCTGGCGGGGTGACCTGGTCATCGACCTGCTGGCCCCGGACGGCACGGCCTACCGCCTGAAGAACTCCAGCGGCAGCGACTCGGCCGACGACGTGATCGAGAGGTACACCGTGGACGCCTCGAGCGAGGTGGCCAACGGCACCTGGAACCTGCGGGTCCAGGACATCGCCCGCTACGACACCGGTTACATCAGCAACGTCAAGCTGACGTTCCCGTAGGCGCACCGGGCGGTTCACCCGCCCTCGGCACCGCCCCGGCCGCCCGGGGGAGCATCCGCTCCCCCGGGCGGTCCCGCGTGGGCCGCGGTCCACCGGGCCCCGTCACAAGGCCGCCTCCGGTCAGCGGACCGGCCGCGCCACAGGGTCCCTTCCGGTCAGCGGACCGGCCCCGTCACAGGGTCCCTTCCGGTCAGCGGACCGGCCCCGTCCACCGGACCGGTGTGACGGCCGGGCTCAGCGCATCAGCACCCCCGAGCCGTCGTCCGTCGCCCCGGTCGGCCACGCCACCAGACCCAGGTCCGCCCAGTGCGGCAGCAGCGGGTGCGCGGGCAGCACCCGGACCGTGTAGCCGAACGGGCCGGTGCGATCCAGGGCCAGCGGACCCTCGTAGACCAGCCTGCCGCCGGTGTCGGGTCCGCCGGCGGCAGGCTTCAGCGGGAAGGTCCCGGGATCGGTGATCGAGTCGTCCGCGTCGACCCGGCCCGCGACGGCCTGCACCTCCACGTCCTCGGGCCGGAGCAGGCCGAGCGTGACGCAGACCCGCAGGACCAGCGTCGACCCCAGCTGCACCGCGCCCATGTCCGCGCCCATGTCCGCGCCCGCACCCGTGCCCGCGCCACCACCCACACCGGCGTCCCGGACCACCCCCGCACCGATGTGCGGGACCGCGCCCGGCTCCGCATCCGGGCCCGTGCCCGCACGCACGTCCGCACCCCGGACCGCGCCCGGCTCCGCACCCACCTCGATGTGGTCGACCGAGACGCCCCGCCAGGCCGCGCGCACCCGGGCCTTCCACACGGCCAGGTCGCCGGCCGCGCCGGTGTCCAGCGCGAGCACCCGGTGGGCCCGGGCGGCCGGGGCGTACAGCCGGTTCACGTACTCGCGGACCATCCGGTCGGCCGGCACCTTCGGCGCGAGACCGGTCAGGGTGCGCCGCACCATCTCGGTCCAGCGGGCGGGAACCCCGTCCGCGCCCCGTTCGTAGAACAGCGGCGCGATGCGCTCCCCGACCAGCCCGTACAGCGCGGCGGCCTCCAGGTCGTCGCGACGGTCCTGTTCGCCGGCGTCGGTGCCGTCGGCCGTGGGCACGGCCCAGCCGAAGTCCGGCTCGTACCACTCGTCCCACCAGCCGTCGAGGACGGACAGGTTGAGGCCGCCGTTGAGCGCGGCCTTCATCCCGCTGGTGCCGCACGCCTCGAGTGGACGGAGCGGGTTGTTCAGCCACACGTCGCAGCCCGGCAGCAGCTTCCGCGCCATCGCCATGCCGTAGTCGGGCAGGAAGACGATCCGGTGCCGTACCCGCTCCTGGTCCGCGAACCGCACCAGTTCCTGGATCAGCCGCTTCCCGCCGTCGTCGGCGGGATGCGCCTTGCCCGCGACGACGATCTGCACCGGGCGCCGCGGATGGAGCAGCAGCTCCGCCAGCCGTTCCCGGTCGCGCAGCATCAGGGTGAGCCGCTTGTACGCGGGGACCCGGCGGGCGAAACCGACGGTGAGCACGTCCGGGTCCAGCACCCCTTCGATCCAGCCCAGTTCCGTCGCCCCGGCGCCGCGCTGCCGCCAGGAGGCGTACAGCCGTTCGCGGACCTCCCGCACCAGCCGTTCCCGCAGGACCCGGCGCAGTTCCCAGAGCTCGGCGGCCGGTGTGGCCGCGATGTCGTCCCCGAGGGCGAGCACCTCGGGGGCCACCCAGGTCGGGGCGTGCACCCCGTTGGTGACCGAGGTGATGGGCACCTCGTGGGGGTCGAAGCCCGGCCACAGTCCGCGGAACATCTCACGGCTCACCGCGCCGTGCAGCGTGGAGACCCCGTTGGCGCGCTGGGCGAGGCGCAGCCCCATGACGGCCATGTTGAACACCCCGGGCTCGCCGCCGGGGTAGCTCTCCGTGCCGAGTCTCAGCACCCGTTCGGTGTCGATGCCGGGCAGTTCGCCGTCCGCACCGAAGTGACGGGCCACCAGCTCGCGGTCGAAGCGGTCGATACCGGCCGGTACGGGGGTGTGGGTGGTGAACACCGTTCCGGCCCGGACCGCCTCCAGGGCGGCGTCGAAGTCGAGGCCGTACGGCAGTAGCTCACGGATGCGCTCCAGCCCCTGGAAGCCGGCGTGGCCCTCGTTGGTGTGGAAGACCTCGGGCTCCGGATGCCCGGTGAGCCGGCAGTACGCGCGGACCGCGCGGACCCCCCCGATGCCGAGCAGGGCCTCCTGGAGCAGCCGGTGCTCGCTGCCGCCGCCGTACAGCCGGTCGGTGACGTCGCGCTCCCGGGGGGCGTTCTCCTCCACGTCCGAGTCCAGCAGCAGCAGCGGCACCCGGCCGACCCGCGCCTGCCAGATCCGGGCCCGCAGCGTACGGCCGCCCGGCAGGCCCAGCGACACCCGGGCGGGGTTGCCGTCGGGTTCCCGGAGCAGGGTGAGCGGGAGCTCGTCGGGGTCGAGGACGGGGTAGTGCTCCTGCTGCCAGCCGTCGCGGGACAGCGACTGCCGGAAGTAGCCGTGCCGGTACAGCAGCCCGACGCCGATCAGCGGGACCCCCAGGTCGCTGGCGGCCTTCAGATGGTCGCCTGCGAGTATGCCCAGGCCGCCCGAGTACTGCGGCAGCGCGGCGGTGACGCCGAACTCGGGCGAGAAGTAGGCGACGGCGGCGGGCAGCGGCACCCCGTCTGCGGACTGCTCCTGGTACCAGCGCCGCCCGCACAGATAGGCGTCCAGTTCGCGGGCTGACTCCGAGACACGGAAGAGGAATTCCGGGTCGGTGGCGAGTGCGGCGAGCCGGCCGGCGGTCACCGATCCGAGCAGCCGCACCGGGTCGCCGCCGGCCGCCCGCCAGCCGTCGGGGTCCGCGCGGCGGAACAGCTCCCGCGTCGGCTCATGCCATGACCAGCGAAGGTTGCGGGCCAGCTCACTGAGCGGGGCGAGGGGCTCGGGGAGGACGGGGCGGACGGTGAATCGACGAATGGCCTTCACGGGTCCCACCTTCGGGGGCTGAGGTTCCTCCGGGGGCGCACCACGCTGTGCGCCCGTCCGACTCCTCGACCGTAGTGGCGCGCCGCTCGGCTCAACCACGGCGCGAGGAGGGCGCATCGAGCCGTGCCACCATCGGCCGATCCCGGCCGTGCCGTGTCCCTTTCCCGGGGGTGGGGTTCGTGCGGCCCGGGGCGGGCGGGGCGCGTCCGCGGTACCGCGTGCGGTACCGGGCGCCGGGCCGGGACGCCGGCGGCCGAGCCGCCGCCGCACGGTGCCCCGTCACGGTCGGCGCACGGGGCGCACCGGCCCGCCCGGCGGGACCGGCGGTCACGGCGGTCACGGCGGTCACGGCGGTCACGGCGGTCACAGTGCTGCGACGGCGCACGGTACGCGAGGGGCCGGCGCAGCCCGCGATCGTTTCCGCGCACCGCGCGATGTTTCCGGCGCACCGCGGGGCCCTTCCGGCAGAACACGCGATCATTCCGGCGGACCGGGGCGATTGGCCGGAAAGGACCCTGGCGATCGGATGTGCCTGACCGATCAGGAATTACTGAACTCAACCCGGCAATAAGAGGACCGAAGTTGACTTCACATGTTCAGGACGGTCCTCTCCCGCGCAGCGGGATCGGTTCCGGAAGCGCCCGAAACCGGCCTCCGGACGGCGTCGGCCTTGTGTCGCCCGCCTACGCCCTAGTAGGTAACGCACCACCGGATTGTCGACCCGAAGCGCGTGGGAAGGCTCCCCCGGTACGCCCGGAGTGCACTCGCGACCCTTCCATTCGAGTGAACGCGGACAGGAGCGGCCATGCCCGCAGCCCGCCAGCCGTCAACGGAGCAGCTACAAAGAACACCCGCCCCCCGTGAAGTGGGAGCGTCCGTTCGACCCGCCGAGCCCGCACAGCCCCCAGGTGATGCCGTGAAAACCCTGATTGGCCGCATTCCCGTGCTGGACGTACGCCCCCTCGTCGACTGCGGCCGAAGGCCCGCTAAATCGGTGGTCGGTGAAACGTTCCGGATCAGCGCCACCGTGTTCCGCGAAGGACACGACGCGGTGGCCGCCAACGTCGTCCTGCGGGACCCCCGGGGCCGCCAGGGCCCCTGGACCCCGATGCGGGAACTCGCGCCCGGCACCGACCGCTGGGGGGCGGAGGTCGCCGCGGACGCCGAGGGCCGGTGGACCTACAGCGTCGAGGCGTGGAGCGATCCGCTCGCCACCTGGCGGCACCACGCCGGCATCAAGATCCCCGCCGGGATCGACACCGCCCTGGTCCTCGAGGAGGGGGCGGCGCTCTACGAGCGGGCCGCCGCGGGCGTCCCCAAGCGGGCGGGCCGGGAGGCCGTGCTCGCCGCGGCCGACGCCCTGCGCGACAAGGGCAGGCCGGAGGGCGAGCGGCTGGCGGCGGCTCTCGCCCCCGACGCGCTGGCCGCGCTGGAGCGCCATCCGCTGCGGGAACTGGTCACCTGCTCGCCCCCGTTGCCGCTGCAGGTGGAGCGGACCCGCGCGCTGTACGGCTCCTGGTACGAGTTCTTCCCGCGCTCCGAGGGCGCCAGGACCGAGCGGGGAAGGCTCGTCTCCGGCACCTTCCGCACGGCGGCGCAGCGGCTGCCCGCCATCGCCGCGATGGGCTTCGACGTGGTGTACCTCCCGCCGGTCCACCCCATCGGCAGCACCTTCCGGAAGGGCCCGAACAACGCGCTCGGCGCCGGTTGCGACGACGTCGGAGTGCCCTGGGCGATCGGCTCGGCGGAGGGCGGCCACGACGCGGTCCACCCGGACCTCGGCTCCCTCGAGGACTTCGACGCGTTCGTGGGCCGTGCCCGGGACCTGCGGATGGAGGTCGCCCTCGACTTCGCCCTGCAGTGCTCCCCCGACCACCCGTGGGTGACCGGGCACCCCGAGTGGTTCCACCACCGGGCGGACGGCAGTATCGCCTACGCGGAGAACCCGCCGAAGAAGTACCAGGACATCTACCCGATCGCGTTCGACCGCGACATGCAGGGGATCGTCGCCGAGACCCTGCGGGTGCTGCGCCACTGGATGGCGCACGGGGTGCGGATCTTCCGCGTCGACAACCCCCACACCAAGCCGGTCGCCTTCTGGGAGAAGGTCATCGGCGCGGTCAACCGCACCGACCCGGACGTCGTCTTCCTCGCGGAGGCGTTCACCCGCCCGGCGATGATGCACACCCTCGCCGCGGTCGGCTTCCAGCAGTCGTACACGTACTTCACCTGGCGCACCACCAAGCAGGAGCTGACCGAGTACCTGACGGAGCTGTCGGGCGAGGCGGCCGCCTGGATGCGGCCCAACTTCTTCGTGAACACCCCGGACATCCTGCACGCCTACCTCCAGGAGGGCGGCCGGCCGGCGTTCGAGGTCCGCGCCGTGCTCGCCGCGACCCTCTCCCCGTCCTGGGGGATGTACGCGGGGTACGAGCTGTGCGAGAACACCCCGCTGCGGCCCGGCAGCGAGGAGTACCTCGACTCGGAGAAGTACCAACTGCGGCCGCGTGACTGGGAGTCGGCGGAGCGCGAGGGGCGGGGCATCGTCCCGCTGATCACCGCGCTGAACCGGATCCGACGGCGCCATCCGGCGCTCCAGCAGCTCCGGAACCTGCGCTTCCACCACACCGACAACGACGCCGTGATCGCCTACAGCAAGCGAACGGATTCGAACACCGTGGTGGTGGCCGTCAATCTCGACCCCCACCACACCCAGGAGGCGACGGTCTCGTTTGACATGCCGGAACTCGGCCTCGACTGGCACGAGACCGTACCGGTGCGCGACGAGCTCACCGGCGAGACCTACCACTGGGGCAGGACCAGCTATGTGCGCCTCGAGCCGGGCGTCACGCCTGCGCATATCGCCGTCCTGCGGCCGTCCCCGCCGATCGGAGGGTCACCCTCATCATGACCGTCAACGAGCCCGTCCCCGACACCTTCGAGGACACCCCCGCCCAGGACCGGGACCCCGACTGGTTCAAACGCGCCGTGTTCTACGAGGTGCTGGTCCGCACCTTCCAGGACAGCAACGGCGACGGCATCGGCGACCTCAGGGGCCTCACCGCCAAACTGGACTATCTGCAGTGGCTGGGTGTGGACTGCCTGTGGCTGCCGCCCTTCTTCAAGTCCCCTCTCCGCGACGGTGGTTACGACGTCTCCGACTACACGTCGGTGCTGCCGGAGTTCGGCGACCTCGCCGACTTCGTCGAGTTCGTGGACGCCGCGCACCAGCGCGGGATGCGGGTCATCATCGACTTCGTCATGAACCACACGAGCGACCAGCACCCGTGGTTCCAGGAGTCCCGGAGGAACCCGGGCGGCGCGTACGGCGACTACTACATCTGGGCAGACGACGACAAGCAGTTCCAGGACGCCCGGATCATCTTCGTCGACACGGAGAGCTCCAACTGGACCTTCGACCCGGTCCGCAAGCAGTACTACTGGCACCGCTTCTTCTCCCACCAGCCGGACCTCAACTACGAGAACCCGGCAGTGCAGGAAGAGATCATCTCCGCCCTGCGGTTCTGGCTGGACCTCGGCATCGACGGCTTCCGGCTGGACGCCGTGCCGTACCTGTACCAGGAGGAGGGCACCAACTGCGAGAACCTCCCGGCCACCCACTCCTTCCTCAAGCGGGTCCGCAAGGAGATCGACGCCCACTACCCGGACACCGTGCTGCTGGCCGAGGCGAACCAGTGGCCGGAGGACGTGGTCGACTACTTCGGCGACTACCCGTCGGGCGGCGACGAGTGCCATATGGCCTTCCACTTCCCGGTGATGCCGCGCATCTTCATGGCCGTGCGGCGGGAGTCCCGCTACCCGGTGTCCGAGATCCTGGCCAAGACGCCGCGGATCCCCAAGAACTGCCAGTGGGGCATCTTCCTGCGCAACCACGACGAGCTGACCCTGGAGATGGTCACCGACGAGGAGCGCGACTACATGTACGCGGAGTACGCCAAGGACCCGCGGATGCGCGCCAACATCGGCATCAGGCGCCGACTGGCACCGCTGCTGGACAACGACCGCAACCAGATCGAGCTGTTCACCGCCCTGCTGCTGTCCCTGCCCGGCTCGCCGATCCTCTACTACGGCGACGAGATCGGGATGGGCGACAACATCTGGCTGGGCGACCGGGACGCGGTGCGCACACCGATGCAGTGGACCCCGGACCGCAACGCGGGCTTCTCGTCCTGCGATCCCGGCCGACTGTATCTGCCGACCATCATGGACCCGGTCTACGGCTACCAGGTCGCCAACGTCGAGGCCGCCATGGCGTCCCCCTCCTCGCTGCTGCACTGGACCCGCCGGATGATCGAGATCAGAAAGCAGAACCGCGCCTTCGGCCTGGGCACCTTCACCGAACTCCCGTCGTCCAACCCGGCCGTACTGGCCTACCTGCGCGAGGCGCCGGCGACCGGGGACGGCTCCGACGACCTGGTGCTGTGCGTGAACAACTTCTCGCGCTTCGCCCAGCCCACCGAGCTGGACCTGCGCCGGTACAACGGCCGCCATCCGGTGGAGCTGATCGGCGGGGTCCGCTTCCCCGCGATCGGGGAGTGGCCCTATCTGCTGACGCTGGCCGGACACGGTTTCTACTGGTTCCGGCTGCACAAGGAGCCGGTGGCCGCGGAGAGCCCCGCACACCGGTCCGCGCGCGGGGCCCGGACGCCCGAGGGCGGCTGATCGCGGCACTTGCCATGTCGGGTGCGGGGCGGTTGGACCGCCCCGCACGGGGCACGCTCCCTCCCATATCGCAACCCGGTCCGAGTCCGTACGGACCATCCTCCGCCGACACTCCCCCTGCCTGCGGCGGGGGGACCCCCACGCACAGCCCGGACAGCTATTATTTGCCGCAATCCGGGACACTCTTCGCAAACTGTGGTGTGCCCGGGGAAAGGACGCGATGCCATGTCGGAGGCTGCATCCACCCGGACCCCCGTCGCCCTGCTGCCTTCGCTCTCGCCCCTGCTGCGCGAGTGGCTGCCCAGGCAGCGGTGGTTCGCGGGAAAGGGGCACCCGGTCACCGGCTTCGCGCTGGTGGCGGCCGTCGAGCTGCTGCCGGTCGACTCGGTCGGCCCGGGACTGCTGCATCTGCTGCTGCGCGTCAGGCAGCCCGGCCAGGCCCTGGGCCTGCGGACCACCGCGGGGCACCCACCGTCCGCGCTCTGCGAAGCGGCGGCGGGCGGCGACTGCTACCAGCTGCTGCTGGGCGTGCGCGGCGCCGTGCCCCCGTATCTCGCCCCGGCGCTGATCGGCCGCGTGGCCGAGGGGCCACTCGCCGGACGGACCGTCTACGAGGGACTGCACGACCCCCGGCTCGCCGGGCTGCTGCTGGAGCGGCTGCGCACCCCCGGCCGGTTCGGCCCGCTGCGCTTCGAGAGGGCCGCCCCCGTCCCGGGCGGGCTGCGCGCACGGGTGCTCGACGCCGAGCAGTCCAACTCCTCCCTGGTGTACGGGAACTCGCTGATCCTCAAGATCTTCCGACGGGTGTACCCGGGCATCAACCCCGATCTGGAACTCCCCCTCGCGCTCGCCCGCGCCGGCTGCGGCCGGGTGCCGGCGCCCATCGCCTGGTTCGAGTCGGACACCCCCGAGCCCTGCACCCTCGGCGTGCTCCAGCCGTTCCTCCGCGGCTCCCAGGACGGCTGGCGGCTCGCGCTCAAGGCGCTCGCCGACGGCGACGACTTCATCGGCGAGGCGCAGGCCCTGGGCCGGGCCACAGCCGAGGTGCACACCGCACTCGCCGCGGCGCTGCCCACCGTCTCGCTGAGCGGGTCCCAGACCCGGCACCTGGCGACGGCGATGAACGAACGGCTGGACGCGGCGCTGCGGGCGGTACCCGCACTGCTGCCGTACGTCCGCGGGCTGCGCGCCGCCTTCGACGCCATCGCCGGCGCCACCTTCGACGGCGACGGCAGGGCCCAGCGCATCCACGGCGACCTGCACCTCGGCCAGACCCTGCACACACCCGACGGGGGCTGGTCGGTCATCGACTTCGAGGGCGAGCCCGCCCGCCCGCTCGACGAACGCCGCCGGGTGCAGCCCCCGGTGCGCGACATCGCCGGGATACTGCGCTCCTTCGACTACGCGGCCCGCTCGTACCGCCCCTGGAACCCGGCCTGGGCGGCCCGCTGCCGGGCCGCGTACTGCGAGGGCTACGCCGACGCCTCGGGCTCCGACCCGCGGGCCGAGGCGGAACTGCTGCGCGCCTACGAGACCGACAAGGCCGTGTACGAGGTCGTCTACGAGGCCCGCCACCGGCCGGACTGGCTGCCGGTGCCCATGTCCGCCATCCAGCGGCTGGCCGGCCCCGCGGGCTGACACCCCGCCGCACCGCTCCCGCCCCTGCCCCGACCTTCCGCCCTTCCCCTCCCCTTCCCTCCCCTTCCCTTCCCTCCCCTTTCCTTCCTTCCCTCTCTTCCCCCGAGTTCCCAGGAGGCCGTCCCCGTGACTCCCCGCAACGGCGTACGCCCCGCCGCACCGCTCGACGCATCCGACCGGGAACGGCTGCTCGGCGGCACGCACCACGACCCGCACTCCCTCCTGGGGGCGCACCCGGGGCGCGGCGGGGTGGCCTTCCGGGCCCTGCGGCCGTACGCCGAGACGGTGACGGTCCTGGCCAAGGGCCTGCGCGCCGAACTGCACGACGACGGCGACGGCCTCTTCTCGGCACTGCTCCCGCTACGCCGCATCCCCGAGTACACGCTCCAGGTCGCGTACGAGGACGCCACCCTGGAGTTCGCGGACCCCTACCGCCTCCTCCCCGCCATCGGCGAGCTCGATCTGCATCTGATCGGCGAGGGGCGCCACGAGGAGCTGTGGCACGCCCTCGGGGCCCGGCCGATGACGCACCAGGGCATCACGGGCACCCGCTTCACCCTCTGGGCGCCGAACGCCCGCGGCGTCAGGGTCGTCGGCGACTTCAACCACTGGGACGGCACGGCCTGCGCCATGCGCTCGCTGGGCTCCTCGGGGGTGTGGGAGCTGTTTCTGCCCGGCATCGGCGAGGGCGCCCTCTACAAGTTCGAGATCACCCGCCCCGACGGCTCCCGCACACTCCGGGCCGACCCGATGGCCCGCCGCACCGAGGTGCCGCCCGCGACGGCGTCCGTCGTCAGCGCGTCCCACCACGTCTGGAACGACGAGGCGTGGATGGCGCACCGCGGCGCCCGCCCGGTCCACGAGGCGCCGTTCTCCGTGTACGAGGTGCATCTGCCTTCCTGGAGACCGGGTCTGACCTACCGCCGGCTGGCCGAGCAGCTCCCCGCCTACGTCAGGGACCTCGGCTTCACCCATGTCGAGCTGATGCCGGTGGCCGAGCACCCCTTCGGCGGCTCGTGGGGCTACCAGGTCACCGGCTTCTACGCACCCACCGCCAGGATGGGCACGCCGGACGACTTCCGCCACCTGGTCGACGCGCTGCACCGCGCCGGAATCGGGGTGATCATGGACTGGGTCCCGGCGCACTTCCCCCGGGACGACTGGGCGCTGGCCGAGTTCGACGGACGCCCGCTGTACGAGCACTCCGACCCGGCCCGCGCCGCCCACCCCGACTGGGGCACCCTGGAGTTCGACTACGGACGCAAGGAGGTCCGCAACTTCCTGGTCGCCAACGCCGTCTACTGGTGCGAGGAGTTCCACATCGACGGGCTGCGGGTCGACGCGGTCGCCTCGATGCTGTACCTCGACTACTCCCGCGAGCACGGCGAATGGAGCCCCAACGAACACGGCGGCCGGGAGAACCTCGACGCCGTCTCCTTCCTCCAGGAGATGAACGCCACCGTCTACCGGCGCTGCCCCGGTGTGGTGACCATCGCGGAGGAGTCCACCGCCTGGGACGGCGTGACCCGGGCGACCCACCATGTGGGGCCGGGAGGCTTCGGCGGGCTCGGCTTCGGCCTGAAGTGGAACATGGGCTGGATGCACGACTCGCTCGGCTACGTCGAGCACGAGCCGGTGCACCGCAGGTTCCACCACAACGAGATGACCTTCTCGATGGTCTACGCGTACAGCGAGAACTACGTGCTGCCCATCTCGCACGACGAGGTCGTCCACGGCAAGCGCGCCCTGGTGTCGAAGATGCCCGGCGACTGGTGGCAGCAGCGCGCCAACCACCGGGCGTACCTCGGCTTCATGTGGGCCCACCCGGGCAAGCAACTGCTCTTCATGGGGCAGGAGTTCGCCCAGGGAGCGGAGTGGTCCGAGGGCCACGGACCGGACTGGTGGCTGCTCGACCCCTCCTACTCGGCCGAGGCCGACCACCGGGGCGTGCGGGACCTGGTGCGCGACCTCAACCGGGTCTACGCCGCCACCCCGGCGCTGTGGCAGCGGGACACCGACCCCGGGGGCTTCGCCTGGGTGGACGGCGGGGCCGCCGACGACAACGTCTTCGCGTTCCTGCGCTTCGACGCCGACGGCACCCCGCTGCTCGCGGTCTCCCACTTCTCACCCGTGGTGCGGCACGAGTACCGGCTCGGCGTACCGCCGTCGGTGCCCGCCTGGTCCGAGGCGATGAACACCGACGCCGCACGCTACGGCGGCGGGGACGTCCGCAACGACGGCCCGGTCAAGCCCGAGTCCGTCGCCGCCCACGGCCACCGCACCAGCGTGCGGCTCACCCTGCCGCCGCTGGCGACGGTGTGGCTCAAGCCGGTGTGACCACGCCGAGCCGCTGGGTGGCCCTGGTCAGCGCCACATAGAGGTCGTTGGGCGGCATCCGCTCGGGCGCGACCACCAGCACCGTGTCGAACTCCAGGCCCTTGGCCTGGCGCGGGTCGAGCAGAACGACGGGCCGGGAGAGGTCGAGCGGCCCCTCGCCGCCGAGGCCGGTGAGCGCGCCGTGCAGCTCGCCGGGGGCGATGACGGCGAGCCGGCCCTCCTCCGGGGCCTCGGCGGCGGCGAGGTCCGCCACGTCGGCGAGGTCCGCGATGCGCTCGAAGGGAGCGGTCCCGGTGGACCGGATGGAGCGGGGCGGGGTGAAGTCCGGTTCGGTGCGCCGGCGCCGCGCGGCCGCGTAGTCCATGATCTCCGCGGGCGTGCGGTAGTTGACCCCGAGCCGCGCCAGCCGCCAGCGGTCCGCCACATAGGGTGCGAGGATCCGCTGCCAGAAGCCCCCGCCCTCCCCACCGGCCGCCGGCGCGGCGGGCGCCACCGGGTCCCCGCTCTGCGCGGGGCCACCGCTCTGCGCGGGGCCACCGCTCTGCGCGGGATCGCCGCTCTGCGCGGGGTCGGCGGTCTGCGCGGGATCGCCGACGAGCGTCATCGAGCGGGTCGGGCAGCGGCGCATCAGCAGCCGCCAGGCCATGGCCGACAGCTCCTGCGCCTCGTCGACGATGATGTGCCCGAACGCCCAGGTCCGGTCGGCGGCGGCCCGCTCGGCGGCGCTGCGGTGGTCCGCCTCCTCCTGGCGCTCGGCCATGCGCTCGGCGTCGATGACGTCATGGGCGGCCAGCACCTCGGACGCGTCGGCGTCGACGTCCTCCTTGTCCTCGAACTCGTAGGTGCGGGAGGCGTAGGAGACGTCCAGCACGCCCTGGGCATAGGCGATCCGGAGAGAGCGCTCGGCCTCGGCGGCGGCCCGGGCGGCGGAGTCGTCAGCGCCGATGAGTTCCGCAGCCTCGTCGAGGAGCGGCACATCGGCAGGCGTCCACGGCCCCTCGGAACGCCTGACCAGGTCCGCTTCGGCGTCGCCGAGGTGCGTGGGCTCGGCGAGGTAGCCGGCGAGGAATTCCTCCGGGTCGAGCGGCGGCCACAGCGAGGCGAGGGCGGAGTGCACCTCGGCACTGGCGGCGACGGCCTTGCCGAGCTGGGCGATGTCGTCGGGACCGAGGAAGTTGGGGCCGCCGTAGGGGTCCTCGCCGATGCGGTCGGCGAGCTGCGCGGTGAGGTCGTCGATCACATGGAAGGCGAAGTAGGGCCGGGCGAGGTTGTGCGGCAGCCCGGTCTCACGGGCCTTGTGCCGCGCCTCCACGGCGATGGCCCAGTCGAGGACCAGCTCGCCGTCGTCGTGTGCGATGACGACCGGCTCCCCCTTCGCGGGCACCCGCTGCCGGTCCCGTACGGCCTCGGCGAGCACGTCCGCCATCTCCGGGCGGCCCTTGACCGCCGCTGCCGCGGGGCTGTCCGTGCCGGTGGCGTGGACTCCGGGGTAGAGCTCCCCGACGGTCGACAGCAGGACACCGGTCTCGCCCAGGGAGGGCAGCACCTCCCCGATGTAGCCGAGGAAAGCCGGATTGGGCCCCACGACCAGCACCGCCCGCTTGGCGAGCTGCTCCCGGTGTGCGTACAGCAGGTATGCGGCGCGGTGCAGCGCGACGGCCGTCTTGCCGGTGCCGGGGCCGCCCTCGACGACGAGCACCCCGTGTTGCGGGGCGCGGATGATGTGGTCCTGCTCGGCCTGGATGGTGGAGACGATGTCCGCCATCCGCCCGGTGCGGGCGCCTTCGAGGGCGGCGAGGAGCACCTCGTCGGCATCGTGCGACTCGTGTCCGGTGCGGGTCGGGTCGCCGAGATCCATGATCTCGTCGTGCAGCGCGGTGACGGTGCGGCCCTCGGTGGTGAGGTGCCTGCGCCGGCGCAGCCCCATCGGTTCGTATCCGGTCGCGAGATAGAAGGGGCGCGCCACCGGCGCCCGCCAGTCGATCAGCAGCGGTGTGCGCTCGGCGTCGTCGGCGCGCAGCCCGAGTCGCCCGATGTGATGGGTCACTCCGTCCCGCCGGTCGACCCGCCCGAAACAGAGACCCGTGTCGGCGGCATTCAGCGCGGCGAGCGAGGCGGAGCGCTCCGCCACCTCGATATCACGCTCCATACGTGCCTGCCGACCGGTGCTGACCTGGGCCATCGTGCCACGCACGGCAGCCTCGGCCTCCCCGCGCAGCCGATCGAGCCGCTCATGGGCGAGGAAGACGAATTGCTGTTCCTGCCGCATTTCCTCAGTTGACAATTCAGCTCCTGACGCACTACGCTGCACCTGTTAAGGCTCTTCTTTGTTTTCATTCCGCTTGCATGCGGAATTTTCCAGTATATGCGAAGGAATACCCGCTCCGTGAGCCCGGACCGGGTTTTTTTGTGCCTCGGGGACCACCGGTGCCGGGGCGCCGGCGGGCGTGGGCGGGGCCATGGGCGGCACGGCGAAAGCGGGCGGGGCGCGTCGGCGGTCCCCGGTGCCCGGGGCGGCCCGTCAGCGGCGCCGTCCGGTGCCGCCACCGCTGCCGCTGCCGCTCAGCGGGATCAGGCTCTCCAGGCGAGCACCCTTGACCCAGGAGCCCAGCAGGTCGCGGTGGAGGGCCACGATGTCCTGGCGCACCGCCAGGCCGAGTGCGTCCCTCGTGAACGCGCGGCAGGTGGTGACGAACAGGGCGACGTCCGCGCCGTGCTCGAGGCGGGCGGTGCCGACGAACTTCTGCATGTCCTGCGAGGGCACGCTTCGATGCGGCGCGTACTTCTTGCACTGAATGACGAGCTTGCGGCCGTCGGCCAGGTAGCCGACGACGTCCGCCCCCAGGTCGCCGCTCCTGCCGCTGACGACGACATCCCTGCAGCCGTCCCGCCGGCACAGCTCGGCGACGTAGGCCTCGAACTCCTGCCACGTCAGGGCGTCGACCTGGGCCATGGACAACTCGCGCGCCCGGGCCTCCTCCTGAGCCCGCCACGCGAGGTCCCGCCCGACCGCCCGGCGGTGCGCCCGCAGCAGCGCCCAGCCCGCCCCGCCCAGCACGGCGGCGGCGAGTACGGCCACCAGGACGGGCCAGACATGCGACCAGCTCCCGGCGACCCAGGCGACGGCGATCGCCGCCACCATCGCACCCCAGGCCTGCAACTGCCTGCGGGTCCGCTTCTTCAGGCGCCGGCGCCGTCGACGTGCCGCCATCACTCCCCCGTCCCGCGGGTCCCTGGTCCGCAGTCCGCGCCGACGGGCGCTGCCCGGCCCACGCGGATACGCCGGCTCATCGGGCGGCCCGCGTGACACCGCTCGCCAACTGCCCCAGGATGTCCTGGATTCCCTGGCCGACCGCGGTGGGGGCGAGAAGAACGCCCAGCGCCAGGATGATGACGGCCGTGGTCCTCTCCTCGTTCCGGCTGCGGGCCTGCGTACGCCGCCGCAGCCGGAAGAAGACGACGACTGCGAGCAGCACGGCCACGTTGATGGTCAGCAACCGTCCAGACCTCCCCCGAACCTCCCCCGACGACCGGCCGAGCACCGGGGAACGGCGGCACGCCGCCCCAGCTTTCCTGTGTAGCGGCGCGTCGAGGGGGCCGGAGGCGGGTTGCCGGCGAATGGCACAAAGCCATCGGACCTGGCCGGATTCGGTGCGGTCGGTCCCGTGCACGCGTTCGGGATCAGGGCGCGCGCACTGCCCGCTGCCGTGCACTGCCCGCCGGGTACCGGAGTGCCGAGTGCCGAGTACGGAGTGCCGGAGTGCCGGAGTGCGCAGGGCGGTTCCGGCGCCGCGGGCTCCGGGGGGGGCGGAGGGCGACCGGCTTCCGCGGGGCCGCGGCCAGGCCGCCGGGGCGGCCGGCTCCCCGGGGCCTCGCCCGGAATCGGGGCGCCGGCCACCCCGCCGCCGACCACCCCGCACCCGCGGCAGCAGCCTCAGGCCGTGACGGCCGGCTCCCTGCGGTCCCCGTCCCGCCGCTCCGGTGCCTCGGCGGAGGACGCGGCCGGGGCGTGGTCGTCGACGAAGGTCTCCTCGTCGAAGGGGAGGCGGCCGGCGAGCACCTCGGCTGCGCGCTCCTTGTCGATCTCCTTCGTCCAGGTGCCGACCAGGACCGTGGCGACGGCGTTGCCCGCGAAGTTGGTGAGGGCGCGCGCCTCGCTCATGAAGCGGTCGATACCGACGATCAGGCCCACGCCGTCGACCAGGGCGGGCTTGTGCGACTGGAGGCCGCCCGCGAGGGTCGCGAGGCCGGCGCCGGTGACACCGGCGGCACCCTTCGAGGCGATGATCATGAAGACCAGCAGGGAGATCTGCTCGCCGACCGAGAGCGGGGCGCCCATCGCCTCGGCGACGAACAGCGAACCCATCGTCAGATAGATCGCGGTGCCGTCCAGGTTGAAGGAGTAGCCGGTCGGGACCGTGATGCCGACGACCGGCTTCGAGACGCCCAGGTGCTCCATCTTCGCGATGAGGCGCGGCAGCGCGGACTCGGAGGAGGAGGTGGAGAGGATCAGCAGGAACTCGCGGCCCAGATAGCGCAGCAGCGAGAAGAGGTTCACCCCGGCGACGACGCGCAGGAGCGCGCCGAGGACGAGGACGACGAACAGCGCACAGGTGGCATAGAAGCCGATCATGATGACCGCGAGCGACTTCAGGGCGTCGACGCCCGTCTCGCCGACCACGGCGGCGATCGCGCCGAAGGCGCCCACCGGAGCCGCCCACATGATCATCGCGAGGATGCGGAACACCAGCTTCTGGAGGTGCCCCACACCACGCAGGATCGGCTCCCCCGCGGGACCCATGGCCTGCAGCGCGAACCCCGCGAGCAGCGCCACCAGCAGGGTCTGGAGCACCTCGCCCTCGGTGAACGCGGAAACCAGGGTGGTCGGGATGATCCCGAGCAGGAAGTCCACGGTGCCCGCGCTCGCGCCCTCGGCCTGCTTGCCGCCCGCCGCCCTTGCCGCGTCCGTCAACTGCAGCCCGTGGCCCGGTTCGAGGAGGTTGCCCACGACCAGGCCGATGGCCAGCGCGACCGTCGACATGACCAGGAAGTACCCGAGGGCCAGACCGCCGACGGCACCGACCTTGGCGGCCTTGCGGACCGAGCCTACGCCGAGCACGATCGTGCAGAAGATGATCGGGGAGATCATCATCTTGATCAGGTTCACGAACCCCGTGCCGACCGGTTTGAGTTCGACGGCCGCGCCGGGGGCGGCGAAGCCCACCACCACACCGAGCACGACGGCACCGATGACGGCGAGATACAGATGGTGGGTGCGGTCCCGCTGTGCGGCTGCTGGGGTTGCCACGGGGATTCCTCCTCGGTCTGATGTACGTCCACGTCCTGGTGGACGCACGTGACTATGCAGCACCCTGTGAGCCCGGTCACCGTTGCGTACGTTTCGTTCACGCGAAACCGACCGGGCAGACTCGGGCGATGCGCATTCCCCGCCCCCGGAGCCTCGCCGGCCGGCTCTTCGCGATGCAGCTCGTGCTGGTCGCCGCGGCCGTCGGCGGCTTCGCGCTCTTCTCGTACGCCATGGACCGCACAGGGGCCGAGGAGACCGCGCGCCGGCAGACGACGGCCACAGCGGCGGACCACCCGTCGGTGGCGACCGCCGTCCGGTCCGCCGACCCGACGGCGCTTCTGCAGCCGTACGCCGAGCGGCTGCGGAAGGACGCGGGGTCGACTTCGTGGTGATCATGGCGCCGGACGGCAGGCGGTGGACCCATCCCGAACCCGGACGGTTAGGACAGGTCTGTCTCGGTCACATCGACCAGGCGCGGAAGGGCCGCACCATCTCGGAGACCTACACGGGGACGCTCGGGCCGTCGGCGCGGACCGTCGCACCTCGGGAGCGAATCCCGGGTCGACGGGGCCTTCCACGGCGGTGATCGACACGGCTGACTACCCGTTGGTAGGCTGCCGCACGTCCTGACGCTCCCGGTGCCGCACCCGCACCGCCCGCAGCACCTGGACCACCCCTTCGGAACGGCAGACCGCCGCCACGGCCTCCCACTGGACCTTCCTACGAGATCACACCTTGTGCGAACGCACCGTAGGCGGCGGTGACTCTCCGCTCCTACGGTGTGCGCGTGCACTCCACCCCGCCTTTCAACGCTCCCGCCGCCCGCCGACTGCGCGAGGCGCTGGGTATGGCACCGGGCCATGTCGCCTACGGGCTCCAAGCCCAGTACGGCCTCCGGATCGGCCCGGAGACCGTGGTCGCCTGGGAACGGGGGCTCAGGGCGCCCGAGTCCCGTGAACTGACCGCGCTCGCGGGAGTGCTGTGGTGCTCGCCCGGCGAACTGCTCGGCATCCCCCACAGCCTGCGCGAGCACCGGATCGCCCGCGCCATGGGCGCCGACGAACTGGCCCGCCGCGTGGGCATGGACAGCTCGACGTACCGGCGCATGGAGGACGCCGGCCGCTGGCGCGGGAACGAGCGGCAGACCGCCGCGCTCGCCGAGGCGCTGTCCCTGACCCCGCGCGAGCTGCTGACCGCCACCGGGCGCGGGCAGGAGCTGACGGAGCTGCTGCGGAGCGCGGCGACGACCCGCTGGCGGGCGTATGTGCGTCCGCTGGCGAAGATGCTGCCCCTGCCGCGGCGGCGGCTCGAGGACGTACTGCAGCGGCTGCACTCGGACTACCATGCGCGGATGGCCGCCACCTCCAGCTGGGGTGCTTCGGCGGGATCCGGCCAGTCGGGCCGGGACTTCCTCGACCGGATCGAGGAGCACTTCTGGGCGCTCGTCTCCGGGTAGCGCGGCCGGCGCGCGGCACCGGCTGCCCGGATCCGATTGCGCCTTTCGCCATCGCATGGTTACCAAGGGGTGGAGAGAACGCTCCGTTCCGTCCATCGTTAAACGCGAACATGCCAAGGCCCCCGGCTCCCCGGCCGACGGGCGTCCATCGGACCTCCCTCAGGAGCGACCCCCCATGCATGTACGCAAGTGGACCACCCGCGCCGCGGTCACGGCGGGTGCGCTGGCCCTCACCACCGCCATGGCCGCCACGGCCTCGGCCGGCACGGTGAACGCCGCGCCGAGGACCTCGTCCGCGGCTTCCTCCCAGGGTTCCGGGGTTCCCCCGGCTGCCGGAGCCTCCGCGGCTTCCGCGGCTTCTGCTGCTTCTGCTGCTTCTGCTGCCTCGGCGACGACCCCGGTCGCGGCCCTGGCCGCGGAAACCAGCCGCACACCGAGGACCGGCGGACTCACCGCAGCCGGCCTGGCGGGCGTCGACTACGCCACCTGGCAGCGGGACGTCACGGCGGCGCTCGCCACCGCCCGCCCCTATGTCGAGCAGCGCACGGCGGGAGCCTCCGGCCAGCGGCTGGCGATGGTGCTGGACATCGACAACACCTCGCTGGAGACGGACTTCCACTACTTCTGGGAGTACCCGACGCCGGCGGTCGGGCAGGTCCTGGACCTCGTCCGCTACGCGGACTCCCGCGGGGTGGACATCTTCTTCGTCACCGCCCGCCCCGGCATCGTCGAGGCGATGACCTCGTACAACCTCAAGAAGGCCGGCTTCCCCGTCGACGGTCTGCACGTGCGCCGCCTGCCGGACCTGTTCGACGAGGTCAGTGCGTACAAGACCGGCAAGCGCAAGGAGATCGAGGGCAAGGGCTACACGATCATCGCCAATGTCGGCAACCGGTCCAGCGACCTGGCGGGCGGCCACGCCGAGCGGACGTTCAAACTGCCCGACTACGGCGGCAAGCTGTCCTGACCGGAGCCCCGCCACGCCCGAGGACAGCGTCCACCGGCCGCCTCGGACAGGAGCCGGTATTGCCCGCCGCCGGTTCAGAAGACCGACTCGGCCTCGTGCATCCGGCTTTCCGGCACGGTCTTCAGCCGGGTCACCGCCTCCGCGAGCGGCACCGTGACCACCTCGGTGCCGCGCAGCGCGGTCATCCTCCCGAACTCGCCGCGGTGCACGGCCTCCACCGCGTGCCAGCCGAAGCGGTTGGCGAGCACCCGGTCGTAGGCGGTCGGCGTGCCGCCGCGCTGCACATGACCCAGGATGACCGGGCGGGCCTCCTTGCCCATCCGCCGCTCCAGCTCGGCCGCCAGCCGGGTGCCGATGCCGGTGAAGCGCTCGTGCCCGTACTGGTCGATCTCGCCCTTCCGGTACTCCATGGAGCCCTCGGCCGGGTGTGCGCCCTCGGCGACGCAGATGACGGCGAACTTCTTGCCCCGGGCGAAACGCTCCTCGACCATCTTCACCAGGTCCTCGACCTGGAAGGGCCGCTCGGGCAGGCAGATGCCGTGCGCGCCGCCGGCCATGCCGGACTCGAGCGCGATCCAGCCGGCGTGCCGCCCCATGACCTCCACGACCATGACCCGCTGGTGGGACTCCGCGGTGGTCTTGAGCCGGTCGATCGCCTCGGTGGCCACCGTCACGGCGGTGTCGAAGCCGAAGGTGCGGTCGGTGGACGAGATGTCGTTGTCGATGGTCTTCGGTACGCCGACCACGGGCATCCCGGCGTCCGACAGCATCCGCGCCGCGGTCAGGGTGCCCTCGCCGCCCACCGGGACGAGTGCGTCGAGTCCGTACGTCCGCGCCAACTCGAGGCTGCTCTCGGCGGCTTCGCACAGCCGGGAGCGCTCCAGCCGGGCCGAGCCGAGGATCGTGCCGCCGCGAGCGAGGACGCCGCTGACGGCGTTGAGGTCCAGGGTGCGGTAGTGGCCCTCGAGCAGGCCCTTGAACCCGTCCTCGAAGCCGATGACTTCGTCTCCGTAACCGGTCAGCGCGCGGTGCACGACCGACCGGATCACCGCGTTGAGGCCGGGGCAGTCGCCCCCCGCGGTCAGAATGCCGATGCGCATGGTGCCGTGTCTCCTGCTCGCTGGTGGGGCCGGTGGGCCTCGTCCCGATTCTCACACGCGGGGCCGGGTCCACGCCGGTCAGACGGGTCCCCGACGCCCCCGCGACCCGGCGGGCTCTTTACCTGGCCTTAGAGGTATCGTCAAGAAGATATTGCCAGCCTATCGGGTTTTCTTGAGCACTCGAACGCAGTCGTCGCCTCGTGCCCGACCGCGGCCCGCCGGGCCCCACCGGCGCCCCGGCGGGGGCTCACCGGAAGCCCGGCGGGAACCCGGCGGGAACCCGGCAGAAACCGGGCCGCAACCCGGCAGGAACCCAGCAGCACCCCAGCAGGACAGGAGAGCACGCGTGACACGCAGCGTGTACGTGACCGGGATCGACCGCGGGGACGGCCGCCAGGTGGTGGACCTGGGAGTCATGGAGCTCCTGACCCGCCAGGTGGACCGGGTGGGGGTGTTCCGGCCCCTCGTCCACGACGACCCCGATCGCCTGTTCGACCTGCTGCGGGTGCGCTACCGGCTCTCCCAGGACCCGGCGACCGCGTACGGCATGGAGTATCACGAGGCGGCGGCGCTCCAGGCCGAGAAGGGCACGGACGAGCTGGTGTCCCGGCTGGTCGACCGCTTCCACGAGGTGGCCCGCGACTACGAGGTCGTCCTGGTGCTCGGGACCGACTTCCGCGCCACCCAGCTCCCCGACGAGCTGGCCCTCAACGCCCGGCTCGCCAACGAGTTCGGCGCTTCGCTGATCGCCGTCGTGGGCGGCAAGGACCAGCCTGCCGAGGCCGTACGGGCCGAGGCCGGCAACGCCCACCGCGCCTACGAGGTGCTGGGCTGCGACATCCTCGCGGTGATCGTGAACCGGGCGGCGGCCGAGGACCGCGACGAGATCGCCGGGCGCCTCACGGCCCGGCTCCCCGTCCCCTGCTACGTCCTCCCCGACGAGCCGGCGCTGGCCGCGCCCACGGTCACCCAGGTCTCCCAGACCCTGGGGGCCGCGGTGCTGCTCGGGGACGACTCCGGGCTGGCCCGTGACGTGCTCGACTTCGTCTTCGGCGGCGCGATGCTGCCGAACGTGCTCAGCGCCCTGAAGCCGGGGTGCATGCTGGTCACCCCGGGGGACCGTGCCGATCTGGTCATCGGCGCGCTGGCCGCCCACTCCGCGGGCACCCCGCCCATCGCCGGTCTGCTGCTGACCCTCGACGAACGCCCGGACGACTCGGTCCTCACCCTGGCCTCCCGGCTCGCCCCGGGGACCCCGGTCATCTCCGTACCGGGCGGCTCCTGGCCCACCGCGGCCGAACTGTTCTCGCTGGAAGGCAGGTTGAACGCGGCCACCCCGCGCAAGGCCGAGACCGCCCTCGGCCTCTTCGAGCGCCATGTCGACACCGCGGGCCTGCTGGCGCGGGTGGAGGTCGCCCGCACCGGACGGGTCACCCCCATGATGTTCGAGCACGACCTGCTGGAGCAGGCGCGGGCCGACCGCCGCCGGGTGGTGCTGCCGGAGGGTGCCGAGGAGCGGGTGCTGCGTGCCGCGGACGTGCTGGTGCGGCGCGACGTCTGCGATCTGACGCTGCTCGGGGACCCCGACGTGATCCGCAGGAAGACCGCCGACCTCGGCATCGACCTCACCGGCGTCCAGCTGATCGACCCCGCGTCCTCGGAGCTGCGGCAGCGCTTCGCCGAACTGTACGCGCAGCTGCGCGCCCACAAGGGCGTCACGGTGGAGCTGGCCTACGACGTCGTCTCGGACGTCAACTACTTCGGCACGCTGATGGTGCAGGAGGGTCTGGCGGACGGCATGGTGTCGGGCTCGGTGCACTCCACGGCCGCCACGATCCGCCCCTCCTTCGAGATCATCAGGACCAGGCCGGGTGCGTCGGTCGTCTCCTCCGTGTTCTTCATGTGCCTGGCCGACCGGGTGCTCGTGTACGGCGACTGCGCGGTCAACCCCGACCCGGACGCCGAGCAGCTCGCGGACATCGCGGTGCAGTCGGCGGCGACCGCCTCCCGGTTCGGCGTCGAGCCGCGGATCGCGATGCTGTCCTACTCCACCGGCACGTCCGGCTCCGGTGCGGACGTGGACAAGGTGCGCGAGGCGACCAAGCTGGTGCGCGAGCGCCGTCCCGAACTCCGGATCGAGGGGCCGATCCAGTACGACGCGGCGGTCGAGCCGTCGGTCGCCGCGACCAAGCTGCCGGACTCCGAGGTCGCGGGCCGCGCCACCGTCCTGGTCTTCCCCGACCTCAACACCGGCAACAACACCTACAAGGCCGTGCAGCGTTCGGCCGGCGCGGTCGCCGTGGGGCCGGTGCTCCAGGGGCTGCGCAAGCCGGTCAACGACCTCTCGCGGGGCGCGCTCGTCAGCGACATCGTCAACACGGTCGCGATCACCGCGATCCAGTCCCAGGGGCAGGAGCCCACCGCATGACCGGATCCCACCGCACGACCGCCCCCGCCACCGCCCCCGCCACCGCCACCCGTGTCCTGGTCCTCAACTCCGGCTCCTCGTCGGTGAAGTACCAGCTCCTCGACATGGCGGACGGCACCCGGCTCGCCTCCGGACTCGTCGAGCGGATCGGGGAGGGGGCCGGGGAGGGGACCGCCCGGATGGTGCACACCCCGCACGCCGGCGAGGCCGGAAGGCGGGAGCGCGGCGGCCCGGTCCCGGACCACGCCGCCGCGCTGAAGGCCGTCGCCGAGGAGCTCGCCCACGACGGGCTGGGCCTTGACTCCCCCGCGCTGGCGGCGATCGGCCACCGGGTGGTGCACGGCGGGATGCGGTTCTCCGCCCCCACCGTGATCACCGACGAGGTGCTGGCCGAGATCGAGCGCCTGGTGCCGGTCGCGCCGCTGCACAACCCGGCCAACATCACCGGCATCCGCACGGCCCGGGCGCTCCGCCCCGACCTGACCCAGGTCGCGGTGTTCGACACCGCGTTCCACACCACCATGCCGGAGTACGCGGCGCGCTACGCGATCGACGTCGAGACCGCCGACGCGCACCGGATCAGGCGCTACGGCTTCCACGGCACCTCGCACGCCTTCGTGTCGCGCCGGGCCGCCGAGCTCCTGGGCAAGGCCCCGGAGGAGGTGAACCTGATCGTGCTGCACCTGGGCAACGGCGCGTCGGCGTCCGCGGTCCGGGCCGGGCGCTGCGTGGACACGTCGATGGGGCTGACCCCCTTGGAGGGGCTCGTCATGGGTACCCGCTCCGGTGACGTCGACCCGGCGGTCACGTTCCATCTCAGGCGGGTGGCCGGGATGTCCGTGGACGATGTCGACGTGCTGCTCAACAAGAGGAGTGGGCTGGTCGGCCTCTGCGGCGACAACGACATGCGGGAGATCGGGCGGCGGATCGAGGAGGGGGACGAGCGCGCCCGGCTCGCCTTCGACATCTACGTCCACCGGCTGAAGAAGTACATCGGCGCGTACTACGCGGTGCTCGGACGGGTGGACGCGGTGGTGTTCACGGCAGGGGTCGGTGAGAACTCCGCTCCGGTGCGGGAGGCTGCCGTCGCCGGTCTGGAGGAGCTGGGACTCGCGGTGGACGCGGGCCTCAACGCCGTACGGTCGGACGCGCCGCGGCTGGTCTCGCCCGCCCGTGCGCGGGTGGCGGTCGCCGTGGTGCCGACCGACGAGGAACTGGAGATCGCCGAGCAGACGTTCGCGCTGGTCGCCGCGGGTCGCCGGGGCGGCGGCCGGGAGTCCTGAAAGATGCCTGAGAGACATGCGAAAGGGGCGCGGAAGAGGCGTGCGACAGCAACGGCTGAGCGGCCAGGCGCCCATTTGTACATTCCACCAGACGGAATATTCCGCGTAGAAACAAACCGATAGGATCCGCCCTATGCGCCGTTCCAAAATCGTCTGCACGCTGGGCCCCGCCGTCGACTCCTATGAGCAGCTGAAAGCGCTCATCGAGGCCGGCATGAACGTGGCCCGTTTCAACATGAGCCACGGGACCCGGGCAGAGCACCAGGAGCGGTACGACCGCCTCCGCCGCGCGGCGGCGGAGACCGGCCGCGCCGTAGGCGTACTCGCCGACCTCCAGGGCCCGAAGATCCGTCTGGAGACCTTCGCCGAGGGGCCGGTCGAGCTGGTCCGCGGCGACGAGTTCACGATCACCACCGAGGACGTACCGGGCGACAAGTCGACCTGCGGCACCACCTACAAGGGGCTGCCCGGCGACATCTCCAAGGGCGACCAGATCCTGATCAACGACGGCAACGTCGAGCTGCGCGCGGTCGAGGTCGAGGGACCGCGGGTGAAGGCGGTCGTCATCGAGGGCGGCGTCATCTCCGACCACAAGGGAATCAACCTGCCCGGTGCGGCCGTGAACGTCCCGGCCCTGTCGGAGAAGGACGTCGAGGACCTGCGCTTCGCCCTGCGCATGGGCTGCGACCTGGTCGCGCTCTCCTTCGTGCGGGACGCCGACGACGTCAAGGACGTCCACAAGGTGATGGACGAGGAGGGCCGCCGGGTCCCCGTCATCGCCAAGGTGGAGAAGCCGCAGGCCGTGGAGAACATGGCGGACGTCGTCATGGCCTTCGACGGGGTGATGGTGGCGCGCGGCGACCTGGCCGTCGAGTACCCCCTGGAGCGGGTCCCGATGGTGCAGAAGCGGCTGATCGAGCTGTGCCGGCGGAACGCCAAGCCGGTGATCGTCGCGACCCAGATGATGGAGTCGATGATCACCAACTCCCGCCCGACCCGCGCCGAGGCGTCCGACGTCGCGAACGCGATCCTGGACGGCGCCGACGCGGTCATGCTCTCGGCCGAGTCGTCCGTGGGCGCGTACCCGATCGAGACCGTCAAGACGATGTCCAAGATCGTCACCGCGGCGGAGGAGGAACTGCTCTCCAAGGGCCTCCAGCCCCTGGTCCCCGGCAAGAAGCCGCGCACCCAGGGCGGTTCGGTGGCCCGCGCCGCCGCCGAGATCGCCGACTTCCTCGGCGGCAAGGCCCTGGTCGCCTTCACCAAGTCCGGCGACACCGCCCGCCGCCTCTCCCGCTACCGCGCCGAGCAGCCGATCCTGGCCTTCACCACGGACGAGACCACCCGCAACCAGCTCACCCTGAGCTGGGGCGTCGAACCCTTCATCGCCCCGTTCGTGGAGACCACGGACGCGATGGTCGACCTCGTGGACGCCGCCCTGCTGAAGCTCCAGCGCTACAACCGGGGCGACACCATGATCATCACCGCGGGCTCGCCTCCGGGCGTCCCCGGCACCACCAACATGGTGCGGGTGCACCACCTGGGTGACGGCCACAGGTCCGCCTGACCCCGCTCGGCCTTCCGCGTGTGCGGGCCGCACCCTGCGGATCCTCGCGGGTGCGGCCCCCATGCGTGCGGAGGCGGGTTGCCGGGGGCGGACCGGCGCCGCATCGGGCGCGTGGTTCCGCGTTCGTGCGGGCGGTCCCGGGCGGCCCGGCCCCGTGGCGGGACCGCGGCCCGCGCCCTCCTACCGCGGCTCTGGAGGCCCTGCGGCCCTGCCGCCCTCAAACGCGAAGACGCGAAGACGCGAAGACGCCGCGGTGGAAGCAGCGCCGCAGCGCCGGCCGGTTATCCGGTGAAGTAGTTGTGCAGTCCGGGCACGGTCAAGGTGCCGCCGAACTGGGCGGCCTGGGTCACCTTGACATCGGTGAACATGGCGAACGGGACGTTCAGCGGCGGTGGGGTCTTCGGGCTGAACGTGACGGGGATGATGCCGAAGAGGTTGCCCTTCAGCTCCTCCGTGTACATGGTCACCGTGCCGTCGCGGATGGTGGAAGTGGAACCGCGCCGCGCCTTGACATGGATCGTGGTGCCGTCGGGCCCCTCCACCAGCTGGTGGAGGTCCTTGATGTCCACGCCCGACGCGGTGAACTTCAGGACCTTCTTGATGCTGCCGCTGCCGGTACGCACCTCGACGATGCCCTGGTAGTCGAGTCCCTTCAGGGTGAGCCGGGAACTCTCCAGCACCCACGGCTCGTCGGGGAGCGCCGGGATGCCGGGCTCCGCCTCGGCGTTGGCGAGTGCCTCCGGGTCGGCGGTCGGGCACGGGAAGCGCGGCTTGCCGTCTGCGCCCTCGGGGATGTCCCCGTCCTTGACCGGGTCGAGACCCTTGATCTCGTCGTCCAGCTCCGCCACCTCGACGCCCGCCTTCTCGGCGGCGTCCCTGATGGCGTCCTCGGTCTGCCCCACGGCCGCGTCCGTGGCCTCGGCCGCGTCCGTGGCGTCTTCGGCGGGCAGGGCGGGCTTCCCGGAGAGCCTGTCCAGGGGCTTCGAGAGAGTGCCCTCGACCGGCGTCGACGGCCTCGACGGTTCTCCGGCCTCCTCCGACCGCTCCTCGGCGGACCCGGCGGACCCGGCGGACCCGGTTGCCGACTCGCCGGTCGCCTGGGCGGGTTCCGGCTCCCTGCCGGGGCGGTCGAGGCCGAACCCGCCGAAGAGGTCCTCGACGGCGTCGCCGACACCCAGCGGGTCGAGCGGTTCGCGGATGTCGGGCGTGCTCAGGGCGGGCTCCGGGGACGGGTCGGCCCACTCGTCCGGGGCCGGGGCCGGGTCCTCGTCCGGGTCCTCGTCCGGCTGGGCGGGCGCGGAGGCCGACGGGCGCTCGCCGGGCTCCGGCCCGTCGGCCCGCAAGCCGGCTGAACCGCTCGGGGACGGCTCGGGTCTGTCCGCCTCCGCCTCCTCGTCGGATGGCTGCTCCGCCTCCGACGCGGACGGCGACTCCTCCGGCCCCCCCGGTTCCCCCGGCTCGTCCGAACGCGTCACGCACGGGCCGGGGGCGAAGGGTATGTCCTGCTTGTCGTCGGCGAGCGCCAGCCTGGGGGTGAGCCCCATACCGACGAAGACCGCCGTGGGCATCGCCGCGAGAGCCATCGCCTTGCCCGCGGGTATCTGCAGTTTGGTCAGCAGGGACTTCCTCGGGGCCGCGTGTCGCGGCCCCCTCGGCCGGCCGGGCTCGACGTCGGCCGCGGTCAGTGATGTCTCGTCACCCGGCACTGCTACCCCCGCCTTCGGAGTGGATGGGCTTCTTCGTCGTGCTCACGGTGTCCGGGTACGGCCGGCCGGGCACCGGCGGAGCCTCGGAGTGGCCGCCCGCCGCCCGGGCGGGCGGCTGCGCCGCATCCGATTCCGGTTCGGCGGGCTCGCCCGGCGCCCAGGAGATGGAGAGCGCACCACCGACCAGGGCGAACAGGAAACCGAACACGAAACCGCCGAAGTTGGCCACGGGAATCGAGATCAACGCCAGCAGAATCGCCGCAACACCCGCGAAGACCCTGACGATGTGGTGGAACCACATCGTCAGCCCGAGCGTGACCAGCAGCACTCCGATGATCAACGCGCCGGCGCCCCCGGTCGTCGCCATGGAGACCGTCATCTGACCGAGGTTGAGGCTCGCGTACGGAAAGTAGGCGATCGGAATGCCGCCCAGCAGCGTGAACAGCCCCGCCCAGAAGGGCCGCTGTCCCCGCCAGTCGCGGAACCGCCGCTTCAGGACGCGGACATAGTGCTCATTCTGCCCCGGTGACTCGGCGCTCATGAAAAGCTCCCTGGAACTGGCTTGCTGGAGAGAGAGGGAGACGTGCGGGCGGGGCCGCCTCGGGCAACCCCGCCCGCCCGCACGGACCAGGGGTCAGTAGCACTCGACGCCGGAGCCGGCGCCCTTGTGCAGGCGCATGCTCAGACCGCTCAGCTTGAAGGTGCCCGCCGTGGTGGCCCACGCCTTCTGCTTGACGCCCGTCAGCGTGACCTCCTCGGCCTGCTGGGCGAACCCGTTCTGCATGATGGTCTTGTCCTTGACCGCCGGGCCCTTGCCGATGCCGGGGTCGTCCGTGTTCTTGGCCGCGACGCCGATGTCGATGTTCTTGAACTCGGCGTCCGCGTCGAGCTCGGTGACATCGAGGTACAGGTTGGTGGCCCGGACGGGCTCACTGCCCCCGCCCGCCTTGAGCTTGAGGGTGATCTTGCCGAGCAGCGGCACGTCGGTGACCACCGACTGGCACATGCCCCGGATCGACGCCGTCTTGAACGCCGAGATGGCCACCGGGTGGAGGACCTGGTCGTCCCCCTCGGCCACGTTCTTGTAGCCCATGTCGACGCCGCCGTACTGGGCGAAGCCCTTGCCCGTCAGCGAGTCGGTCGAGACCTTGAACTCCTGGCCCGACACCGCGAACGAAGCCGCCAGCGCGCCCTGGGCCAGGCCCACGCCGATCGCGGCCGTCGCGGCCACGGACGGCACCATGACGACGGCGAACCGCTTCCATCTGGTCCCACCACGAACCTGGGACATAAGTTTCCTCCTTCTCGGACGTACATCTCCGGCGCGGACCGTCGAGTCCGGCCTGGGATGGGAGAAGTGCTACGTCCTCGGGAAGGAGAGCGCCTGTGCGTCTGGCGCGAGCAGCGTCCGGCTCACCGGCGATCACCCCCGAGCGACAACCACTGGCCACGCCTTCGCGAGGCCTCGTCGGACAGGCCCTGCCGACGTGGCAGGAACCCCCCTGTCCGCGGCCGGCGCCTCTGCCGCCGACCGGCTCGGTGGGGACCCAGGACCGCGGTACGCGGCTGGCTGCCGGGCGGGATGCGGTGATGGACCGAGCGTGGCCGATCGTGGTGCATGACGAGCCGGGGCACAAGAGGGTTCGTTACTCGCTAGTAACGGACTGATAACCACCCGGCGGCGAGACGGCGCCGCCCGGACACCCAGGGTGCCACGAAAGAGCGCGGGGGAAAGGGAGTTTCACCCAGATAAGAGGACAGAACAATGCGGCCGATCCCCTGCGGGTAACTGCGAGTAACAGCGGCCCCGCTTTACCAATTTTCGGTAAAGCGGGGCCGCCATCCGCCACTGCCCGGCCAACCCGGTCCACACCCCCGCCTCCCCGTGCCGCCGCCCGCCCGGGGGCCCGGCGGGCGGCGGCACGGGCGCGCCGCCCGGGCCGGGAACCCGGACGCCGGGGCCCCGGGCACGGGCACCGCTCCGTCCGGGCCGCCCGCCACGCCGATGCGCGGGGCCCCGGCACGGGCACGGTCAGAACAGGACTCTGGCGAGCGCCGTGCGCGCCGCCGTGACCCTCGGGTCGTCCGGGCCGATCACCTCGAACAGCTCCAGCAGCCGCACCCGCGCGGCGTCGCGGTCCTCACCGGCCGTCCTGCGCACGGCCTCGACCAGCCGGCCGAACGCGTCCTGCACATGGCCGCCGGCAAGGTCCAGATCCGCGGCGGCGATCTGCGACCGAACGTCGCCGGGGTGGTCGGCGGCGTCCTGCCGCACCTTCTGCGGGTCCATCTCCCGCACCCGGGACAGCAGTTCCGCCTGTGCGAGGCCGAGCTTGGCCTCGGAGTTGCCCGGGTCGTCGGAGAGGACGTTCCGGTACGCCCGGACGGCGCCGCCGAGGTCGCCCGCGTCGAGGGCGTCGACCGCCGCCTGAAGCGCGGCGTCATACGGGCCGGCAACAGGGGCGGGGGCGGGGGCCTGCTCACCGGCGTCCGCGTCGACGGTCAGACCGGTCAGACCGAAGCGCTGCTCACCGACCTGGATCAGCTGGTCGAGGGTCTCGCGGATCTGGGGCTCCGGCGCCATCCCCTGGAAGAGCGGCAGCGCCTGGCCGGCGACCACCGCGAACACGGCGGGGATTCCCTGGATCCCGAACTGCTGCATCAGCATCTGGTTGGCTTCGACGTCGATCTTGGCGAGCACGAAGCGGCCGTTGTACTCCTGGGCCAGCCGCTCCAGCACCGGGCTCAGCTGCTTGCAGGGCTCGCACCACTCGGCCCAGAAGTCGAGGACGACCGGCACCTCGGCGGAGCGCTGGAGGACGTCGTCCTCGAAGCCCGCCTCGTCGACATCGATCACCAGGGCGGACGGGGGCACCGCACCGCCGCCGCCCTGCCGGGCGGTCTCCGCGCGCGTCTGCTCGGCCTTGGCCTTGGCCTCACCGGCCGCCTTCACCGCGGCGAGGTCGACGACGCCGCTCATGGACATGTTCCTAGGCTGCATGAGTACATCCTCCCCCCTCCACGCGCACGAGCGAAAAATTCGGAGCGCCGGGCCGGTACAGCGGTCGTGCGTACGGCCCCGCACGCCTGCGCCGGGTCCCCACCCGGCGTCAGTGGTTGTCGCTTTCGCTACGAGTCGTAGCGTAACTGGTCCGATACGGCGCCGGGGCTCCCGCTCCGGTGAAGTGGCTCACAGCGATCTTCCTACTGGCCGGTATGGTCGCCTCCATGCGCAGTCACCCCCGCCGGGCCCCGGCCCGTACCGGCCGCCCCCGCAGCGCCGAGGCGGACGCTGCCATCCTCGGGGCCACCAGGGCGGCACTGGTGGAGCTGGGCTGGTCCAGGCTGACGCTCGGCGATGTGGCGACCCGGGCGGGGGTGGCGAAGACGACGGTCTACCGGCGCTGGTCGGGCAAGAGCGAGTTGGTCGTGGACGCGGTCGCGGAGCTCTTCGACGAGCTGGAGCTGCCCGACCGGGGCAGCCTGGCCGCGGACATCGAGGGCGTGGTCCTTCAGTTCGCAGCGCTGCTGGAACGCCCCGAGGCCAGGACCGCGCTGATGGCGGTGGTCGCGGAGTCGACGACCGACGTCCCGCTGCGCGAGCGGATCAGGGTGTCGATCGTGGACCGGCAGAAGCGGCTGGTCCTGGAGGGCCGCGCCCGAGCCCGGGCACGCGGGGAGCTGCCGGTGGAGACCGACCCGGTCACGGCCGCCCGGGCGGCCGATCTGATCTTCGACATGATCGCGGGCGCGGTCGTCCACCGCGCGCTGGTGAGCTGCGAACCCGTCGACCGGCACTGGGTAGGCCGCTTCACCGCGGTCCTGCTGGGCGGACTGGGCGCGGCGGAGTCCTGACCGCGCCCCCGCCCCGGTGGACCGTGCGGCGCATGAGGGTTCTTCAGGACGCGCTTGCCCGGCGCCCCGACAGAGTGATGATCGCCGCTCCGAGCGCACAGCCGATGCCGGCTGCGAGATAGGCGAGGTGGTAGCCGGTGAGCCGGTCATCGCTGGTCGCTGCGACCAGGACCAGGAACGCCACTCCGACGCTGGCGCCGATCTGCTGTGCCACGACATTCACCGCCCCGGCGACCGCATGTCGTTCCGGGTCGACACCGGTGAGCGCGGCGGACGTCATCGAGGGGAAGTTCAGTCCTTGGCCGATGCCGCTGATCACCAGGCCGGGCAGCACATACAGCAGATAGCTGCCCTGGTGGGGTGTGCTCGTCCACAGCGCTGTCCCTCCGCCGATCAGGACGAGCCCGACGGCCATCAGCGTGCGCGGCGTGTACTTGGCAAGCAGGCGTCCGGTGACGAAGTTGGCGGTGAGGAAAACGCCCGCCGACATCGGTACCAGCGCGAGACCGGACTCGAACGGAGAGTACTCCAGCATCCCCTGCAGATAGAGCGGCGCGAAGAACAGCATCCCGACCGAGCCCATGTACTGGAGGAACGCCGCCAGGCTCGCTGCCCGCACCGATGCCACCCGGAAGAGGCCGAGAGGAAGCACCGGGTCGGCATTGCGGTGCTCGCACACGACGAAGAGCAGCAGGAACACCACTGCGACGCAGAAGGAGCCCCATGCCAACGCGCCGCTGCTGCTCGCGCCTACGACCAGCAGGGTGAGGCCGATTGTGCCCGAGATCGCACCGGGCAGGTCCAACTGGCCGCCGCGCCCTGCACCACCGGGCAGCCCAGCGCGCGTCGCGGCCAGCACGGCCACCCCCACCACCACCGAGAACCACAGCACCGACCGCCAGCCGAGGAACTGGGTCAGCACACCGCCCAGCAGCACCCCGCCGCTGAAGCTCGCCGCGCCGACCGCCGCGTACACGCTCAAGGCCCGGTTGCGGGCCGGGCCGGCCGGAAACACCTCGGTCAGCAGGGCCAGTGCCGCCGGACCCGACAGGGCCGCGCCGATGCCCTGGACCGCACGCGCACCGAGCAGCACCCAGGTGCTCGGCGCCGCAGCCCCGACCAACGCGGCCACCGTGAACAGTGCGACACCGAGTTCGAACACCCGCCGTCGGCCGAACACATCGGCCAGGCGGCCGCCTACCAGCAGGAAGCCGGCGAACGTCACGGCGTAGGCAATCATGACCCACTGGAGCGTGCTGTCGTCCAGGTCGAAACGGGCTCCGACGGACGGCAGGGCGGCGTTGAGCACCCCGAGACCACTCACATCCAGTGCGAGCGCCCCGGCCAGCACCCCGAGTGCCAGTCCCGGCCGGTGCCTTGCCCTCACCTCTGTACCGGTCATGCGGGCATCCCGGGGAACTCGCCGCCGGCCGACCGGCGGTTGCCGGGGTGCACCCGGATGACACTGCCGGAGCCGGACAGCCCGGTGGCCGACCCGCCGTCGCGTATCCGGTCGGCGGCAACCGCCCGAAGGAAGGGGTGGCTGAGCCGTGATCGGGCGAACGCTCCGCCCGCAACTGCTGCAGGCGTGCGGGGTTGCGCGGCCGCAAAGCGATGTGCGGAATGGCCGGATAAGGCATCGTCGGCACCGCCTGTGCGCTGCTGCCGTGTTGTGGCGAATTCTATCCGTCCGGTGCCCATTACCAGGACGTCTGCGCCAGCCGACGTCGACTCGTCGTTCATGATTCTCATGCCGAGCAGCTTGCAGTGCCGCTCGCCCGCTGTCCAGGCCGGCCCTGCCCCCTACGTGTACGCCGCCGGAGCATGTCCCGCACATCCGCTGAGCATCAAGAGAACTCCGTGGTTTCCCACTCCGCTCAAGGCTCCCCCGGGGACGGCCGCCGCCGGCTTCCGCTGCTGCGACTGCACTGGGTTGCCGATACAGGCCGGTGGCACGTCGAAGTCGGCTCGCGAAGGAGAACGCCCTCTATAACCCACTACGCCCGAATCGCTCGCCGTCGTCGCCCAAGGAGCGAGTGAACCAGTCACTTCGGGCGGCAAATCACGCCAGTACACCTCATGACCCACTGCTCACACTTGTATCACCCTGAACAAGGTGGCAGCCTGAAGTTGTCGAGCAAGGGCCTCATGATGCCGCCAGTGCCTTGGGCATCGGGGCGGTGCAGTGGTTGTGCAGACGGAGAGTTGCGAGTGTACGTCCCCGCCGGCAGTGCAGTCGCGAACCAGTGCGATCAGGAGGCATGATGCACGCCGGCGGCCGGACTACCGGGCAGCGATTCTCCAGCAGAGCGCGATCTGTTTCAGCCACGATGCATTGACGGGGGTCAGGGGTGCGAGTACCGGTTCTTCTACCGCCATGCCTTTCTGTTCGGGAGGGGACAGCCTGCCCGGCAAGACGAGGGCACCCTTTTGACCTGAACGGGCCTTGTCGCGTTCGGCGCCCCCGCGGCACTCGCCACGGCGAAGAGAAACCTCCCTGTCATCAACCATTCTCACGACCAGCCGCCTGAGCGCTGACCCGCCAGGTTGGGAGTCATCGACCCTGGTCGTTTCCATCGGATCGGCATCATACGTGCCGCAGCTTCCTCATCACATGGCCGGCTCAATTCCTGAGCCCTTCATCAGCTGGTCGCAAGCTCTGTCAGTTCATTCCGTCCGCCCTGACGAGGAGCCGAAATGCCCCAAGAGCGCGCAGCACGAGATTCGCATGCCGTAACCAAGTTTCTGATTGCGCGTGTTGCTGAGCTGATGGACTTATCCGAGCATGCGGTGGACCGCCGGACACCGATGCACCAGTACGGTTTGGACTCGTTGAAGCTGTCGGCCCTTGCCGCCTCGTTGTCCGAATTCCTCTGCTGGAAAGTTCCGGTCACCTGGATGTGGCAGTATCCGACCATCGACCAGCTGTCCCGTGCGCTTGCCGAAGGTCCTCGTGCCGCGGAGACCGCCGCCCCGGGCAATGCCCGCCGTACGGCATCGCATGAGCCCATCGCGATCGTGGGCATCGGCTGCCGGTTCCCCGGAGGACCGGATCCCTCCTCGTTCTGGCAACTGATGGTCGAGGGCGGCGACGCGGTCGGCCCGGTGCCGGCCGGGCGACGCGAGCTCCTGAACGACAGGGTGCGGTGGGGCGGTTTCATCGACGGCATCGACCGGTTCGACCCGCTGTTCTTCGGCATCTCCCCCCGCGAAGCCGTGCAGATGGACCCGCAGCAGCGCCTCGTCCTGGAGCTGTGCTGGGAGGCGCTGGAGGACGCGGGGGTCGCGCCCGACAGCCTCGTCGGCAGCGACACCGGCGTCTTCATGGCCTCCTGCTGGGGCGACTACGCGGCCCTCGCGCACTACCGCGGGCCCGACAGCCAGATCACCCCGCACACCGCGACGGGCATGCACGACGGCATCATCGCCAACCGCGTCTCCTACACCCTCGGACTGCAGGGCCCGAGCATGGCCATCGACGCCGCCTGCGCCGGGTCGCTGGTCTCCGTACACGTGGGATGCCAGTCGATCTGGCTGGGCGAGAGCGATCTGGTGCTCGCCGGCGGCGTGAACCTGAGCTTCGTCTCCGACTACTACACCGCGATGGACGCGATGGGCGCGCTCGCCCCGGACGGCCGCTGCAAGTCGTTCGACGCCCGCGCCAACGGCTACGTACGCGGTGAGGGCGCCGGCGTCGTCGCGCTCGCCCCGCTGAGCGCAGCACTGGAGCAGGACCTGCCGGTGTACTGCCTGATCAAGGGCAGCTCCTCCCACAACGACGGTCTGAGCAACGGCATGACCGCGCCGAACCCCCAGGCGCAGGAGAAGATGCTCCGCACCGCCTACCAACGGGCGGGCATCGCCCCGCACTTGGTGGACTACATCGAGTGCCACGGCTCCGCGACGCCGCTGGGCGACCCGATCGAGGCCAACGCCATCGGCGCGGTCCTGGGCGGCGACCGGGCGGAGCCGCTGCGGCTCGGGTCCGTCAAGTCCAACGTCGGGCACCTGGAGGCGGCCGCCGGCATCGTCGGCCTGGTCAAGCTCGCGATGTCGATGCGCAACGGCGTGCTGCCGCCGAGCCTGCACTACACCGCGCCGAACCCGCAGATCATGTTCGACGAGTACCACCTCACCGTCCAGGACCGGCTGACGCCGTGGCCCCGACGGTCCGACGCGCGCCGCGGCGGGGTCAGCTCGTTCGGCTTCGGCGGCGCGATCTGCCATGTCGCCGTCGAGGAACTGCCCCGCCCCGAGGCCTCGCTGCTCCTCCTGGCCGCCGACTCCCGGGAGGCGCTCGCCGAGCGGGCCCGGGCGCTGCGGGACGAGAGCGACCTGCGCGCGGCCTGCCGCCGGGCGCCCGGCGACGGCGCGTTCCGGCTCGCGGCCGCCGCCCGCGACATGGCCGAACTCAGGACGCAGCTGGACGCCTTCGGCACCGGTGAGACGGCCGCCGGACTGAGCGTCGGGGAGACGACCGGACGCACGCCGCGGGTGGCGTTCCTGTTCTCCGGCAACGGCTCGCAGTGGGTGGGCATGGGCAGGCAACTGCTCGCCGGCATGCCGGTGTTCCGACGGTCCATGATGAGGTCCGACAAGCGGATGCGGGAGTTGCTCGGCTTCTCCATCGTCGAGCAGATGCTCGACCCCGAGGGCCGCATCGACGACATGGACGTCTTCCAGCCCCTGCTGTTCTCCCTCCAGGTCGCGCTGGCCGAGGCCTGGCGCTCGCTGGGCGTGGAGCCGGACGTCGTCCTGGGGCAGAGCGTCGGCGAGTTCGCCGCGTCGCACATCGCCGGTGCGCTCGACTTCGAGGACGCCTCCCGCCTGGCCGCCCACCACGGCAGGCTCCTCCAGCAACTGGCCGTGGGACGCGGCGAGGGCATCGTGGTGATGACCGCCGCGGACGAGGTCAAGCGGCATCTGAGCGGCCAACTCACCGTGTCCGGATACAACGGCCTCGGCTCCACCCTGGTCACCGGCACCCCGCAGGAGATCGACGGCCTCGTCCAGCGGCTGACCGACGCGGGCGTCACGAACCACCGGGTGCGGATGGGCCACGCCCCGCACTCGCCGCTGGTCGACCACGTCCTGGCCCCGCTGAAGATCGAACTCGACGGCATCACGCCGCGCACCGCACGCATCCCGATGATCTCGACGGTCACCGGCGAACTCGTCGACGGCGCGGAGCTCGGCCCCGACTACTGGGCGAAGAACCTGCGCCAGGAGATCCGGGTGGTCGACGCCCTGACGAACCTGCGCGACCACGACATCGACGCGGTGGTCGAGCTCAGCCCGCACCCCGTCCTGCTCAAGTCCGTGTCGGAGATCCTGCCGGCTGCCACCCTGCCCTCGCTCACCCGCGGCGCCGACGCGGCCTCGACCCTGCTGGGCTCGCTCGGCGCGCTGTACACCGCCGGACTCACCGTCACCCAGAGCCCGTTCCTCCTGGGCGACCGGGGGCGGCACGCCAGGCCGAGCGGGGGCGACATCGCGGCCGACGAGCAGGTGCATCTGGTCCCCGTCACGGCGCGTACGGCCGACGCGCTGACCGACACCTGCCGTGAGCTGTCCAACCACGTCGAACGTGACGCGGGCCTGCGGGTCTCCGACCTCTCCTACACGCTCGCGGCACGGCGCACCCACCACAGCCACCGCATAGCGCTGTTCGCCCGCAACCGCCAGGACGTCCTGGACGGACTCGCCCGCGTCGCCGCAGGGCAGCCCCACCCCGACGTGCTCACGGGCACAGTCTCCGGCAGCGTCGACCGACGCGTTGCGCTGGTGTTCTCCGGCGGCGGAACGCAGTGGGTCGGCATGGGCCGGGAGCTCCTGCGCTCGCACACCGGATTCCGTACGTGGATGAACGCCTGCGACGCCGCCGTGCGCGCGGCGGGCGGCGGCCCGGTGCTCGACCAACTCGCGGCCCCTGCCGACGAGGCCAGGTTTGAGGAGATGGACGTCCAGCAGCCGGTACTGTTCGCCCTGCAGGTCTCGCTGGCGAAGGTCTGGCTCGGACTCGGCGTCCGGCCGGCCGCCGTGGTCGGTCACAGCCTGGGCGAGGCCGCGGCTGCCTGCGTCGCGGGATCGCTGTCGCTGGAGGACGCCGCCCGCGTCGTGGTCGCCCGCTCCCACCTGCTCGAACGCAAGGCGGCGCCCGGCGCCATGATCTCGGTCGACCTGCCGGAGGACGAGCTTGGGCCGAGACTCGCGCCGTATGCCGGGCACGCGGCGATCGCCGTGGTCAACAGCCCCACCAGCGCGGCGGTCTCGGGCTCGCCCGAAGCCGTCGGCGCCCTGGAGGCCGACCTGGAGCGGGAGGGGATCCCCACCCGGCGGATCCGCGTGGAGCGGCCGGTGCACAGCCCCGGCATGGACCCGCTGCTCGAACCACTGCGCGAGGCCATCGACGGCATCACGCCGCTGCCGAACACCGCCGAGTTCCGTTCCACGGCACTGGCCGGCGCGGTGAACCCGGTCGCCGACGCCGACTACTGGGTGCACAACCTGCGCAACCAGGTCCGGTTCGCCGAGACGATCGGCACGCTGGTCGACGAAGGCGTCTCCACCTTCATCGAGATCGGGCCGCACGAGACGCTGCGCGGCGCGGTCGAGGAGATCGCGCTGAGCCGTGGTGCCCAGGTGCACGCGGTCAACTCCCTGCGGCGCGGCGAGAGCGACGTCCGCTGTCTGCTGGGGGCCGCCGCTTCCCTGTACGTCAGGGGCCTTCCGCTGACCTTCGCCTCGTTGTTCGCCGACGACGTCGAGGTCGTGGAGACCCCGCTCGTGCAGTGGCAGAAGGACCGCTACTGGCTGGACACCACGCCGACGCCTCGCCGTGACGTCGCGCAGATCCCCGGGCCTGCCCCCGCCGCGGCGGTGACCGTGACCGAAGCCGCGGTCGCCCCGGTGGAGGACGGGGCCGCGGGGAAGGAGGGCAGACCGGTTGAGGAGATCGTCCTCGGTGAACTCGCCGACGCGCTGGGCGTCCCGGTGAGCAGGTTCGACGTCAAGGCAGGTCTGCGCGAGTTCGGTCTGGACTCGATGCTGGCGATCCGCCTGGTCAACAGGATGCAGGCACTGTTCGGACAGCGGGTGTCGCCGGTCGTCTTCCTGGACGGGCGGACGATATCCGAGGTCGTCGACCACTTCGTCGAGATCACCGGCGGGCCGGCCACTCCCCCGGCCACTCCTCCGGCCGCCCTGCCGAAGCCCGTCGCGGTGGCGAAGCCGGAGCCCGAGGCGGCGGCCGAGCCCGCACCCGGGGCCGGGCCCACCCAGCCGGCCTTCCTCGACGGCCTCTCCGAGCTGGACGCCGAGGAACTCGTGGAGGAGCTGGAGGCGCGCGGCCTCCTCGACCCCGCCGACGCACCGGCCCTGGACCAGCTGCGCGCCGAAGGACTCGGTCTCGAACTGGCACCGGCCTCGCACGGCCAGGCCTCGCTGTGGTTCATGCAGATGGTCTCGCCGGACGCCGTGCCCTACAACTTCATGGTCGCCGCCCGGATCAGGACCGAGGTCGACGAGAGGGCGCTCGACCGCGCCGTACGGGCCGTGGTCGAGCGGCACCCCGCGCTGCGCACGATCTTCGTGGAGGCCGGGGGCCGTCCGTACCAGGTCGTCCTGGACGAGCCGCTGTACGAGTTCCAGGTGGTCGACAGCACGGACCTGGACGACGAAGAGGCCCGCGAGGAGCTGGCGCGCCTCGGGCATCTGCCGCTCGACATGGACAACGGACCGCTCGTGCGGGTCGTCCTCATGGCGCGTGGGCCCGCGGACCACTACCTGCTGGTGCTCGTCCATCACATCGCCTCGGACGCGGCATCGGCGGACGTGATGATCCGCGAACTCCAGGAGTACTACGCGGCTGCGGACGCCGCCGAGGGCGCGCCGGCCGCCCCGTACACGGAGTTCGTCGAGTGGGAGCGGCAGTGGCTTGCCGGCCCCGCGGCCGAGGCGGCGCTGGACTGGTGGTCGCAGAAGCTGGCCGACCCGCCCGCGCACCTCGACCTGTCCGCCAAGGAGCGGCCCCCGGGCGTCACGTACGAAGGACGCGACATCGCGTTCCGCTGGAGCGCCGAAGAGTCGCGCCTGCTCCGGGAGTTCGCGGTGCGCGAGGGTGTGTCGATCAGCACGGTCGTGCTTGCCGGTTTCTTCGCCACGCTCAACCGCGCGGCGAAGACCGACGACGCCGTTGTGGCCACCGCCATCGCCCAACGCGGCCAGCCCGGCTGGGAATCCGCCGTCGGGTACTACCTCAACACGGTGCTCGTGCGGGCGAAGCCCGCCGGTGACCGCAGCTTCCGCGACCTGCTGCGCGAGGTGCACACCTTCTCGCTCGGCCTCCTGGAGCACATGGACTACCCCCTCGACCTGCTGGCGTCCCAGCTGAAGCCGCCGCGGGCCGAGGGCCGGTCCCCGTGGTTCGACGTGGTGGTCAACTGGCTGTCCTCGGACGCCTTTCCGCGCTCCGTCAAGCTCTTCCACGGCGTCGGCGACACCGTCTCGCCGGGCGGGACCCTGCCGCTCGAGCCGCTCCAGGTCCGCAGGCACCTCGCCAAGTTCGACCTGGAGATCTCGATGGCCGACATCGACGGCGAGGTCGCGGGACACGTCCAGTACAAACCGAGCTACCTGGAAAGGCAGACCGTGACGGCACTGATCGCGCTCTACCGCACTGTGCTCTTCGACTCGATCGCCCGACCTGACCTGGCCCTCGAGGACATCGCGTCCGGCGGGCTCCCCGAGGAGGCGGACCGGTGACCGTGACCCTGCACTCCGAGTTCATCGAGCAAGCGGTCAAGAACCCCGACGCGACGGCGGTCTACTCCGACGCCGGCGTCCTGACCTACGGCGAACTGGACGAGCGCTCAGGCCTGTTGGCCGAGCGGCTCGTCGCCGACGGCGCGGGGCCGGGTGTCCCGGTCGGCATCTGCATCGAGCGCACTCCCGACCTGCTCGTCGGCATCCTGGCGGTGCTGCGGGCCGGCTCCTGCTATGTACCCCTGGACCCCGGCTACCCGGCCGAGCGGCTGACGTTCATGGTCCGGGACAGCGGCACCCGTCTGCTGCTGACCACGCCCGCGTCCCGGGCCAGCTGCCCGGCGGGGCCGACCGTGGTCGTGCTCGACGAGACGGTGACGACCGAGCCCGGCGAGGAGCCCGTGCCGGTCGTGCCCGGCGACACCGCCTACATCATCTACACGTCGGGGTCCACCGGCCGGCCCAAGGGCGTGGCCATCCACCACAGCGGCTGTGTCGCCATGCTGTCCGAGATGGACCGGCTCTTCGAGGGCTGCGACCTGAGCGGTGTCTCGGCCGCGAGTTCGGTCTGCTTCGACATGTCCGTGATGGAGATCTTCGCCGCGCTGTGCCGCGGTGGCGCCGTCGTGCTCGTGGAGAGCGCCGTCCACCTGCCGGAGAGCCGGTACGTCGACAAGGTCACCCACCTCAACGTCATCCCGTCGGTGATGAACAGCCTGCTGGACGCCGGGTATCTGCCGCCGAACGTACGCACCGTCGTGTTCGGCGGCGAGCCCTTGCGGCGCAAGCTGGTGGACCGCGCCTACCGCGAGACCAACGCCGACCGGGTCTTCAACGCCTACGGCCCCACCGAGGGAACCGTCTTCTGCTCGTTCGGACTTGTGCCGCGGCACGCGACGGACGAGCCGACGATCGGCCCGCCGTCGGCCCACGCCCGTGCCTATGTGCTCGACGAGAACCTGAACCGGCAGCCGGTCGGCGTGCCCGGCGAGTTGTACATCGGCGGTGTCGGCCTGGCCCACGGCTACGTCAACCGGCCCCGCACCACGGCCGAGCGGTTCGTGCAGGACCCGTTCGTGGACGGCGAGCGCATGTACCGCACCGGCGATGTCGTCACATTCACCACCGACGGCGAACTCCAGTTCGTCGGCCGCACGGACCACCAGGTCAAGCTGCGCGGCTACCGCATCGAGCTGGAGGAGGTCGAGGCCCGCCTCACCGGCTGCCCCGAGGTACGGGAAGCCGCCGCCGCCGTACGGGGCAACCGGCTCATCGGCTACGTCGTGCCCGAGGGGAAGGCCCGGGACGGCGTCTGGGTGGACGCCGCGCTCCAGACCGCCGTCAACGGCAGGCTCGCCGCCGAGCTGCCCGACTACATGGTGCCGGGGACGATCGTGTCCCTGACCGCGCTGCCGTTGGCACCGGGCGGCAAGCTCGACCGGGCCGCGCTTCCCGAGCCGCCGGCCGCCGGCTCCGACGGTCCCATGACGGCCGCCAGTACGCCGACCGAGGTGGCGGTCTCGGAGATCTGGGGCCAGCTGCTCGACCTCGAACCGGCGAGCATCGACGTCCGGGCCGCCTTCTACGACCTGGGCGGCGACTCGCTGCTGCTCATCCGCCTCGCCCGGCTGATGACCCGGCGGTTCGACCGCCGGGTCCGCGTGCCCGACCTGTTCAGCTTCCGTGACATCTCCTCCCTCGCCCGCTGGCTCGACGAGGAGAGCGGCGCCACCCCGGAGGTGGTCCGCACGGCCCGCCGCCGTGCGGGCGCCCGCCGTGCCGCGCTGCGCGGCCGCGCCGCCCCCGGCAGCAACTGAATCATCACCTCGACCTGAGGCAGGAGCCCTTCCATGACCAAAAGCCCCGAGCAGGACCACGACCCGGGCGATGTGGCCGTCATCGGCATGTCCCTGCGCGCGCCCGGTGCCCGCACCAAGGAGCAGTTCTGGGACAACCTCGTCCACGGCAGGGAGTCCGTGTCGTTCCTGGCCAAGGACGACATCCACGTCGACGAGACCCTGATCCACAGCCCGTTCTACGTGCGGGCCTGCGGTGTGCTCGACACATACGACACGTTCGACCCGTCGGTGTTCGGCATCAGCGACCGGATGGCGGCCGCGATGACACCGGAGAACCGGCTGTTCCTGGAGAGCGCATGGGAGACACTCGAGGACGGCGGCTACGACCCGGACCGGCTCAACGCCGAGATAGGCATGTACGGCGCCAACAACCCGCAGACCGCCGCTCTCTACAGCTCCCCGCCGGACCGCGTGTCGGTCGGTCCCGAGGCGATCGAGGCGAGCCTGGCCTGGTCGCCGGACACCATGACGTCCAACGCCCTGTACTACATGGGTCTCACCGGTGAAGCCGTCACCGTCGCCGCGGTCTGCGCGGGCTTCCACTACTCGGTGCATCTGGCCTGCCAGTCGCTGCTGCTCGGCCAGACCGACATGGCGATCGCCGGCGGCTCGATGGTCCGTCTGCCGCACCCCCGCGGTCACCTGTGGGAGGAGAACCGCATCCTGTCGAAGGACGGCCACTGCCGCCCGTTCGACGCGCGCGGCACCGGCACCGCACTGTCCAGCGGCGTCGTCACGGTGCTGCTCAAGCCGCTGGGGCAGGCGGTCGCCGACCGCGACCACATCTACGCCGTGGTCAAGGGCTCGGCCGTGAACAACAACGGCGTCAGCGTGATGGCCTACGGCCTGGCCCAGCCCGAGCGGATGAGCGCCTGCATCGCCAACGCCATGGAGGTCGGCGGCGTCACCCCGGACACCGTCTCCATGTACGAGGCCAACGGTCTCGGCATGCCGATGACCGACGAGCTCGAAGTGCACGCCGCGAGCATGGCCTTCGGCAAGCAGACCGCCACCACCTCGCTCGGCGGTGTCAAGGGCAACGTGGGCCACGGCGGCGTGGTGTCGGGCGGTTTCGGCGCCGTCAAGGCCGCGATGTCCCTGTACCACAGGACACTGCCGATGACGATCAACCTGACCGAGGTCAACGAGGACCTCGACCTCCCCAGCACCCCGTTCGTGCCGCAGCTGGAGACGGCGGACTGGGAGACGGAGTCCGGCATCCGCCGCGCGGGCATCACCTCGATCGGCGGTGGCGGCTACAACGCGCACCTGGTCCTCGAAGAGCCACCGTCCCTGACCGGGCGTGCTCCCGAGGCCGAGGGCAGGCCGCGCCTGGCCACGCTGTCCGCCCTGGACGACGAGGCGCTCGCCCGGCAGCGCGCACGGCTGAAGGACTGGCTGGCCGCCCGCCCCGACCTGCGTCTGGACGACATCTGCTTCAGCCTCAACCTGGGCCGCAAGGTGATGGCGCGCCGCTGGGCGGCGGTGGTCCGCAGCCGGGGGGAACTGGTCGCCGCGCTGTCCGGCGACTCCGCCCACGGCCCGGCCACCGAGACCGCCGCAGCGCCGCGGGTGGACATCGACGCGTTCCAGCGCAGCGAGGAGGGAATCGTGGGGACCGGGAAGGACGCGCAAGAGCTGTCCGAGCTGGCCGCCGCCTGGGTGACCGGCCAGCAGGTCGACTTCGGCTCCCTGCACCAGGGGGAGACCAGCCGCCGGGTGCCGCTGCCCACGTATCCGTTCCAGCCGCGCCGGTTCTGGCGTACGGACTGGTGACCATGAGTTCACCGGCACTGGACACCCTGGACCTGGGCGACCCGGACACCTTCGCGGACCACGACCTCGACGCGTTCTGGCGCCGCCTGCGGGACACCGCACCCATGCACTGGAACCCCCCGGCCGACGGCCGCCGCGGATTCTGGGTGCTCTCCCGCTACGACGACATCGTGGCCACCTACCGGGACAACGCCAACTTCACGTCCGAGCGCGGCAACGTGCTGGTCACGCTGCTGGAGGGCGGTGACGCCGGGGCCGGCCGAATGCTGGCCGTCACCGATGGGCACCGCCACCACGAGCTGCGCAAGATCCTTCAGCGGGTGCTCTCGCCGAGGGTGCTCAACGAGGTGGCGCAGACGGTGCGGGCCAACACCCGGCAGTGGATCCGCGAGGCGGTCGAGTCGGGCGGCTGCGACTTCGCCGAGCAGATCGCCAGCCGGATCCCGATGACCACGATCTCGAACCTGCTCGGCGTGCCCGAGCAGGACAGGGAGTTCCTGCTCTCGCTCACCAAGACCGCGCTGTCGACCGACGACGAGGACGTCGACGAGGTCGACTCCGAGATGGCCCGCAACGAGATCCTGATGTACTTCATGGAAGTCGTCGAGGAGCGTCGCGACTCCCCGGGCGACGACGTGATCAGCATGCTGGTCGGCAGTTCCATCGACGGTGCCCCGCTGTCCGACGAGGACGTCGTGCTCAACTGCTACAGCCTGATCATCGGGGGCGACGAGACCAGCCGGCTCACGATGATCGACTGCGTCCGCACACTCGCGGTCGAGACCGGCCAGTGGCGGCGGCTCAAGCACGGGGAGGTCGCGGTCGACACCGCGGTGGACGAGGTGCTGCGCTGGGCCTCGCCCACGATGCACTTCGGGCGCAGCGTCGTCCGCGAGACCGAGCTGCACGGTGTGACGCTGCGTCCCGGCGAGATCGTCACGCTGTGGCACGCCTCGGGCAACCGGGACGAGCGGGTCTTCGAGCGGCCCGGGGATTTCGACCTCGGCCGCACCCCCAACAAACACCTGGCCTTCGGGTACGGACCGCACTTCTGCCTCGGCTCCTACCTGGCCAAGGTGGAGATCTCCGAACTGCTGCAGGCACTGCGGGACTTCACCACAGGCTTCGAGCAGACCGACGAGGCGCTGCCCATCCGGTCCAACTTCCTCACCGGGTTCTCGACGCTCCCGGTGCGGTTCCTGCCCGATCACTCCGGACTGAAGGAGGTCCTCCAATGAGCGGCAACCCCTTCGACGACGGCAGCGAAGACGGCGGGCCGGTGGTGACGGGCGCCGCCGGGCGGTACACGCTGCGGCGCCCGCGCCCGGACGTGCCGAAGGGCCGGCGAATCGTCCACTCCTGCCCCGACCGCGACGGCGCCCGCAACCACGCCGGACGGCACTTCACCGCGGCGGTGGGAACGCAGGCGGCCTGACGCTGACAGACACCCGACCGCAGGAGTGCGCATGAACATCTACATCTCAGGACAGGGGGCCTTCGCGGTGCAGGTCGCGGAAGCTCTCCTCGATGAAGGGCACAAGATCGCCGGTGCGGCCGCGCCCCGGCTGCGCAAGGGGTGGTCCGACGAGAGCAACGCGATGTCCTGGGACCGCCTGCGCTCCTGGGCGTTCCCCCGGGACATCCCGTGGACGGACTCGGCCGAACTGCGCGCGATGCATATCCCCGACGGGGTGGACATCATCGTCGCCGCGCACTCGCACGCCTTCCTCGGCCGCTATACGCGGGCCAGGGCCTCCGTCGCCACCATCGGCTACCACCCCAGCCTGCTGCCGCTCCACCGCGGCAGGGACGCAATCCGGTGGACGATCCGGGACGGCGACAAAGTGACGGGCGGGAGCGTCTACCACCTCACCGAGCGCACCGACGCCGGTCCGCTCGCCGCACAGGAGCACCTGTTCGTTCCCCCGGGTTCGACCGCGCAGAGCCTGTGGCGCGAGCATCTGGCCCCGCTCGGCGTGCGGTTGCTGCTGAAGGTGGTCGCCGACCTCGCCGGGGGCAGGCGGATCGAGGTCCCGCAGGACGAGAAGATGGCGACCTGGGAGCCCGCGATGAACGCACAACCGCTGTTCAAGCCCGAACTCATCGCACTGCCCGGAACAGCGTCCGTCGACGGCAGCAGGTGGGCACTCCACGCGCAGTGAACCTCTCCTCTCTCACCCCGGTCGGCAGGCGATCCCGACGGGGTGGAGGGCGGCGGACCGGCTGGTGCTGCAGCGGGTCCTTGCGGGACACAGCAGAGCGGCTGCCACGGGCCGACAGCCCCGTGGCAGCCGCTCCGCTGTCTCGTGCGGCCTCAGGCGCCCCTCGCCTGAATCAGCGACCTGGGCCTCAGATCGATCCAGTCGGCCTCCACACCCTCCGGGCACTCCCGCTTGCCGCCCTCGGCCCGTACGGTGGTCCGGCCCCCGAGTCTCGCCGGGCCCGGCACCCGGCTCACGCCCCGGACGGCAGGCGCCGAGCCCCTGTCTACAGGGCGAAGACACGGCGCGCGTTGCCGGACAGGAACAACGCCTCCGCCTCCTCGTCGAGTTCCAGCCGGTCCAGATGCTCCAGGGCACGGGCGGGGGTGATCATCGGGTAGTTCGTGCCGAAGAGGACCTTGCGGCGTCCCCGGCCGCGCAGATAGTCCACGAGTTCGGGGGGGTAGCGGCGGGCGGTGTAGGCGCTGGTGTCGATGTAGACGTTCTCGTGCTTGTCGGCGACCGCGATCATCTCCGTCGTCCACGGGTAGCCGATGTGCCCGCAGACGATGGCCAGTTCCGGGAAGTCCAGCGCCACCTGGTCGATGTAGGGGATCGGCCGCCCGGTCTCCGACGGCCTGAGCGGGCCGGTGTGCCCGACCTGGGTGCAGAAGGGGATGCCGAGTTCGACGCATTCCGCGTACAGCGGGTAGTACAGCCGGTCGGTGGGCGGCAGCTGCCACAGCCACGGCACCACGCGCAGGGCCACGAACCCCAGCTCCCGCACCGCCCGGCGCAGTTCCCGCACCGCCTCCATGGGCCGGGCGAGGTCGGCGCCCGCCACCCCGCGCAGCCGACCGCCCGACGCGGCGACGAAGCCGGCCACCTCGTCGTTGCTGATCAACGCACCCTGCGGCCCGTACCAGGCAGCGGACAGGCCGATCTCCACGTCCGCCGACTCCAGCGCGGCCACCGTCAGCTCCACCGGCAGCGCCTCCTCCAGGAGCCCGAGGCCGGTCCATCTCCGCAGGGACTCGAACATCTCATGACGTGAGTGGCGCAACGTCGGATGCTGCATCCACACATCGATGACCGGCACGGCTCAGGCCCCTCCTCCGGGCCGCTGCGGCGAACAGACCCCGCCGGCGGCTGAGCGAACGCTTAACCGGACTCTAGCGGGGGCCCCGGCCGACGGGCTACCCGTCAGTAGGGATATGTCGGCACCGGCCGTCCGGCACCGGACCGCGGGCCCGGCCCGGAAACCGGCGGCCCCGGCCGGGAAACCGGCGGCCCCGGCTCAGAAGCCGGCGGGCTCGGTGTAGGTGCCCCACTCGTCCCGCAGCGCTCCGCAGATCTCGCCGAGCGTGGCCTCGGCGCGGACCGCGTCCAGCATCGGTCCGATCATGTTCGAGCCGTCCCGGGCGGCGACCAGCATCCTCTCCAGTGACGCCTTGACGCGGGCGTCGTCGCGGCGGTCCTTGCGGTCGCCGAGAATGCGCACCTGCTCCCGCTCGACCTCGTGGCTGACGCGGAGGATCTCCAGGTCGCCGGTGACCGACCCGTGGTGGACGTTGACGCCGACGACCCGCTTGTCGCCCTTCTCGAGCGACTGCTGGTAGCGGAAGGCCGACTCGGCGATCTCGCCGGTGAACCAGCCGTCCTCGATACCGCGCAGGATGCCGGAGGTGACGGGTCCGATGGGGTGCCTGCCGTCCGGGTGGGCGCGCAGTCCCCGCTCCTTGATCCGGTCGAAGATCTTCTCTGCGTCGGCCTCGATGCGGTCGGTGAGCTGCTCCACGTACCAGGCGCCGCCGAGCGGGTCCGCCACGTTGCCGACGCCGGTCTCCTCCATCAGCACCTGCTGCGTGCGCAGGGCGATCTCGGCGGCCTGCTCCGAGGGCAGCGCCAGCGTCTCGTCCAGGGCGTTGGTGTGCAGCGAGTTGGTGCCGCCGAGGACGGCCGCCAGGGCCTCGACGGCCGTCCGCACCACGTTGTTGTACGGCTGCTGCGCGGTCAGCGAGACACCGGCGGTCTGGGTGTGGAACCTCAGCCACTGCGCCTTGTCGGTCCTCGCCCCGTAGACCTCCTTCATCCAGCGGGCCCAGATCCGGCGGGCCGCGCGGAACTTGGCGATCTCCTCGAAGAAGTCGAGGTGCGCGTCGAAGAAGAAGGAGAGGCCGGGCGCGAACACGTCCACGTCCAGTCCCCGGCTGATGCCGAGCTCGACGTACCCGAACCCGTCGGCCAGTGTGTACGCGAGCTCCTGCGCGGCCGTCGCGCCCGCCTCGCGGATGTGGTAGCCGGAGACGGACAGCGGTTTGTACGCCGGGATGTCCCGGGCGCAGTACTCCATGAGGTCGCCGATGAGCCGCAGATGGGGCTCGGGCTCGAACAGCCACTCCTTCTGGGCGATGTACTCCTTGAAGATGTCGGTCTGGAGCGTGCCGTTGAGGACGCCCGGGTCGACGCCCTGCCGCTCGGCGGCGACCAGGTACATGCAGAAGAGGGGGACGGCGGGGCCGCTGATCGTCATCGACGTGGTGACGTCGCCGAGCGGGATGTCCCCGAAGAGGACGTCCATGTCGGCTGCGGAGTCGACGGCGACCCCGCAGTGGCCGACCTCGCCGAGGGAGCGGGGGTCGTCGGAGTCGCGGCCCATCAGGGTCGGCATGTCGAACGCCACGCTGAGCCCGCCGCCGCCGGCGGCCAGGATCATCTTGTACCGCTCGTTGGTCTGCTCGGCGTTTCCGAACCCGGCGAACTGGCGGATGGTCCAGGTGCGGCCGCGGTAGCCGGTCGGGTACAGCCCGCGGGTGAACGGGTACTCGCCCGGCCATCCGATCCGCTCGAAGCCGTCATAGGTGTCGCCGGGCCGGGGCCCGTAGACCGGCTCGACCGGATCACCGGAAAGCGTGGTGAAGTCGGCGTTCCGCTTCTTCGCGGAGTCATAGCGGGCCTGCCAGCGGCGGCGGCCCTCCTCGATGGCGTCAGCGTCCATACCGTCGAATTTACTAGGACGTCCTAGTACATGTCGATGGCAGACCGCCGTACGCGTACGTGCGGCGGTGCGGACGCTCCCCGCTGCCGGCGCGGGACGAGGAACCGAGCAGCCGGGCCGCTCCTAGGCGACCGCCGGCCCCGGCTCGCCGACCAGCGGCGCTACCGAACGGGTGACACCGCGCTCGACGAAGAAGGCGACGAAGGGGATCGTCCCGGACAGCAGCACCCACAGCAGCCGGCCGAACGGCCACTTCGCCTTGGAGCCGAGGTCGAAGGCGAAGACCAGGTAGACGATGTAGAGGACGCCGTGCGCCTGGGAGACGGCGAAGGTGATGTCCTCGCCCATGCCGAACCCGTACTTGAACACCATGCAGGTGGACAGCACGAGCAGCATCACGGCGGTGACATAGGCCATCACCCGGTAGCGGGTCAGGACGCTCTTCTTCATGGCGCCGAGCGTAACGGCCGGCTTCGGGCGATCTTCGGGCGGGTCCGGCGCACGCCGAAGCGGCCGGCCCCCCGGGGCAGCGCATCGGAGCGGCCGGGCGCTCAGGGCGCACCCGAGCCGGTCAGCCTTCGTCGAAGTCGTGCGCGGCGACCCTGAGCGGCCGCAGCAGCGCGAAGATCTCCGCGCACTCCTCCGCGTCATAGGCGCCGAGGCCGAAGTCCATCTCCATCAGGTCACGGGTGGCCGCCTCGACGACCTCGCGCCCCTGGTCCGTGATCGAGGCCAGCGTCCCGCGCCCGTCGTGGGGGTTGGGCCGCTTGGCGACCAGACCGGAGCGCACCAGGCGGTCCACGGTGTTGGTGACGGAGGTGGGGTGGACCATCAGCCGTTCGCCGATCTTGGACATCGGCAGCTCTCCGGCCTTGGAGAAGGTGAGCAGCACCAGCGCCTCGTACCGCGCGAAGGTGAGCCCGTACGGCTTGACGACGGCGTCCACCTCGGCGAGCAGGATCTGGTGCGCCCGCATGATGGAGGTGATGGCGGCCATCGAGGGCACGGGGCCCCAGCGCTGCTGCCAGAGCTCGTCGGCTCGGGCGATGGGGTCGAAGGGGAGGCTGAGCGGCTTCGGCACGGCACCGACCTTACCCACTGGTCATATGCTGGTCAGCCCTGTCTCACACTTCGGGTGCGCGGGCCCGGCGCGGGTTCCCGGGCCACCGGGCCGGGAACCCGCGGGCAGCCCCGGCTCCGGGCGCGCCCGGGGCGCTCAGCGGGTCGTGAGCAGCGCCGAGGACCTGACTTCCGCCGCCGTCCTCCGCGTGGCCGCTCCCCGGGTGCCCGAAGGGCGGCGAGTGCGCTGAGCGGCCGCGGAACGGGCCCGTCCGGCGGCGGTGGGCAAGTCGTCCGGGCGGGCTCGGACATACCCTCAGGGTCGAGCCCGCTCCCCTTCGACCGAGGCGGACACCGCATCCGCGCGGTTCGGGATTCCGGACCCGCGAACCGCGCGGACCGGGTGGGCGGCGCGGACCGGGTGGGCGGCGCGGACCGGGTGGGCGGCGTAAGCGCCGGCGTCCTCGCCCGTCCCCGGCGGGGAGACGGAGAGAGCGACGATCACGCGTTCACCGTGCCCTCGCGGCGGGCCCGGGAGGCGATGACCGCGTCCTCGGCGGCGCGCTTGAGCTTGCGGTCGGCGTAGAAGCCGCCGAACGGCAGCACCGACAGGACGAAGTAGACGGCGGCGGTCCCGATGTCCCACTTGGCGCGGTTCCAGGCGTCCAGCCAGAAGACCACATACAGGACGAAGAGAGCGCCGTGGATCGCACCCATCACCGGGACCGCGTTGAACTCCGTGGTGCGCTTGAGCACCGAGCAGACGAGCAGCAGCAGGAAGGACACGGCCTCCGGTGCGGAGACGAGCCGGAGGCGGTGGAGGGCGGAGGCGGTCTTGATGTCCACGGAAGGCACCTTCAGAGGCTTCGGGGGGAGGGATGTTCTTGTGAACGGAAGCACAAGCGTAGCCATTCTGGCATCGCGCCGCTCCCACCCCGCGCCCGGGTGCCCCGGGCCGGACCGGGGCCGGGCCGAGATCGGGCCGGGATCGGGCCGGGTAGCGGACGGGCCGGCGGCCGGCCGGGGACGGACCGGGCACATGTCGGGGTCGGACCGGGAACGGGTTCATTCCGGGGGGGCCTGTCCGCATACGCACCCCGCCCAGTACCGTCACCCCGTGGCAATGTTCCGACTCCAAGGCAGCAAAGTGCTCGCCGTCGACATGACCGGGGACTCCGTCAAGGCGAAGAACGGGTCCATGGTCGCGTACGACGGCCGGATGGACTTCAAGAAACTGACCGGCGGCGGCGAGGGCCTGCGCGGGATGGTGACCCGCCGCCTCACCGGCGAGCAGATGGCCCTGATGGAGGTGAAGGGCCAGGGCACCTGCTACTTCGCCGACCGGGCCTCCGAGATCAACCTCGTCTCCCTGCACGGGGACAAGCTGTACGTCGAGTCCAGCAACCTCCTCTGCACGGACGGCGGGCTGCGCACCGGCACCAGCTTCACCGGGCTGCGCGGCGGCGCTACGGGCAACGGCCTGTTCACCACGACCGTGGAGGGCACCGGCCAGGCCGCGATCATGTCGGACGGCCCGGCCGTGGTGCTGCGGGTGACGCCCCCGTACCCGCTCTCCGTGGACCCGGGGGCCTATATCGCCCACCAGGGCGATCTGCGGCAGCAGTTCCAGTCGGGGGTCACCTTCCGGACGCTCGTGGGCGAGGGCGGCGGCGAGGCCTTCCAGATCCGGTTCGAGGGCGACGGGCTCGTGTATGTGCAGCCCAGTGAGCGCAACACCGTGGGAGGGGATGTCTGATGCCGTTCCGCGAGGTCAACTCGAAGATGGTCGAGGCGACGGTGGTCCCCGGCCAGCGGATGTACAGCCAGCGCGGCGCGATGCTCGCCTACCGGGGCGACGTCTCCTTCACCCCGAACATCGCCGGCGGCCAGGGCGGGCTGATGTCGATGATCGGCCGGCGGGTCGCCGACGAGGCGACCCCGCTGATGACGGTCGAGGGCTCCGGCACCGTCATGTTCGGCCACGGCGGCCACCACATCCAGGTCGTCGGCCTCGAAGGCGACACCCTCTACGTCGAGGCCGACCGGCTGCTCGCCTTCGACGGCACGCTGGAGCAGGGCACCATGTTCATGGGCTCCCAGGGCGGGGTGATGGGGATGGTGCGCGGCCAGGTCACCGGCCAGGGCCTGTTCACCACCACCCTGAGGGGGCACGGCGCGGTCGCGGTCATGGCGCACGGCGGGGTGATCGAACTGCCGATCACGCCCGGCCGGCCGGTCCATGTCGACCCCCAGGCGTATGTCGCGCACCACGGCGACGTACGGAACAAGCTCTCCACGGCGCTGGGCTGGCGCGACATGGTGGGGCGCGGCTCGGGCGAGGCGTTCCAGCTGGAACTGAGCGGCAGTGGTGCGGTGTACGTCCAGGCGTCCGAGGAGAAGCTGTGAACACGCCGGTGATCCATGACCCGATGTCGCTGCCGGGCGACGACAACGTCGACTCGTACACCTTCTGCGTGGAGCTCAAGGGCTCCCAGTGGTTCCTGCAGAAGGGGAAGATGATCGCCTACTACGGGCGGATCGACTTCAACGGGGTCGGCCACGGCAGCCTCGACCGGCTGATGCGCACCAGTTTCCACTCGCCGCTGCACGCGAGCGACTGGGTGGTCGCCGAGGGCAGCGGCAAGATGCTGCTCGCCGACCGGGCCTTCGACGTCAACTCATTCGACCTCGACGACGGCAATCTGACGATCCGCGCCGGGAACCTGCTGGCGTACCAGCCCTCGCTGGCGCTGAAGCAGTCGATCGTGCCGGGCTTCCTCACGCTGATCGGCACGGGGAAGTTCGTCGCGGCGTCGAACGGGCCGGTGGTCTTCATGGAGCCGCCGATCCGGGTGGACCCGCAGGCGCTGGTGGGCTGGGCGGACTGCCCCTCCCCGTGCCACCACTACGACCACGGGTACATGAGCGGGGTGATGGGCGGTCTGCGGCAGCTGTCCGGTATCGGCGGGGCGTCCGGCGAGGAGCACCAGTTCGAGTTCGTGGGTGCGGGCACGGTGCTGCTGCAGTCGACCGAGGCGCTCATGCCGGAGGTGGCGACGGGTGCGGTGCCGCACGCGGACGGCGTGCCCGGCGGGGGGCATGGCCCTGGCCGGCCCGGCACTACCCCGCGTCTGCCCGGTCAGTTGGGGGACCTCCAGCACCGCTTCGGGTTGTGAGCGGTAGGCTGCGGAGTGTGACGTCGAACGTCTGCACCCTTCACGGGGGACTCGGGGTGCCGGATGCGACCGTCCCCCGTTTCGTCCCGATTTCAACTTCTTAGGGTAGCATCCATATATGGAAACCGAGACGGCCACGCGCTGGCTGAGCGATGCGGAGCAGTGCGCCTGGCGCACCTATCTGGACGTCAACAGGCTGCTGACGTACCAGATGGAGAAGGATCTGCAACCGTTCGGCCTGACCATCAACGACTACGAGATCCTCGTCAACCTCTCGGAGTCCCCCGAGCGGCGTATGAGGATGAGCGATCTGGCAGCGGCCACGCTCCAGTCCAAGAGCCGGCTGTCCCACCAGATCACCCGTATGGAGAACACGGGCCTGGTACGCCGCGAGAACTGCGAGTCGGACCGCCGCGGGCTGTACGCGGTGCTCACCGACCAGGGCATGGAGACCATGCAGAAGGTGGCGCCGCACCACGTCGAGTCGGTACGGCAGCACTTCATCGACCTGCTGTCCCCGGAGGCGCTCGCCAACCTGCACGAGTCGCTGAAGCCGGTGGCGGCGCACCTGCGCGGCCTTAGGGGCAGAGCCTGACGGTGCCGGTGGACACCGCCGGCCACCGCCCCGGCCCCGGCCGCCGGCACCGGTGTACGGGCCCGCCGTCCGCGCCGCGCCATCCGGCCACGTGCCTTGGGGGAATGGGCGCGTGGCCGGGAGACCGGCGCGGTGCGGGGACCCTCGCGGGTCGGTCCCGGAGCGGGGACGTCGCACGCGCCATGCCGCACCCGGCCGACAACGGGGTGCGGCAGCTACGTCGGCGCGCGGCCTTGTGCAGCGCCGCCCACGGGTCTCGGCCGAGGCGGCGGCCGGCGGGGCTCAGTCGCCGGTCAGGCCCGCCACCAGTTCGTCGGCCGCCGCATAGGGGTCCAGCTCACCCGCGACGATCCGCTCGGCGAGGGCGTCCAGGCGGCGGTCCCCGCCGAGGTCGCCGATGCGCTCGCGCAGCGCGGTGACGGCGATGGTCTCCACCTCGTGCGCGGCGCGGCGGGCCCGGCGCTCGGCGAGCACACCGCGCTCCTCCATCCAGGCACGGTGCTTCTCCAGGGCCGCCACGACCTCGTCGACGCCCTGCGCCCGCGCGGCGACCGTCTTCACGATCGGCGGGCGCCAGTCGCCCGGCGCCCGGGACTCGCCGAGCCCGAGCATGTGGTTGAGCTCGCGGGCGGTGGCGTCGGCGCCGTCGCGGTCCGCCTTGTTGACCACGTACACGTCGCCGATCTCGAGGATCCCCGCCTTCGCGGCCTGGATGCCGTCGCCCATCCCGGGCGCCAGCAGCACCACGGACGTGTCGGCCTGGGAGGCGATCTCCACCTCCGACTGACCGACCCCGACCGTCTCCACGAGCACCACGTCGCAGCCGGCCGCGTCCAGGACGCGGATCGCCTGTGGCGCCGCCCAGGCGAGGCCGCCGAGGTGCCCGCGGGTGGCCATCGAGCGGATGTAGACCCCGGGGTCGGAGGCGTGCTCCGACATCCGCACCCGGTCCCCGAGCAGCGCACCGCCGCTGAACGGGGAGGACGGGTCGACGGCGAGCACGCCGACCCGCCTGCCGGCCTTCCGGTACGCCGTCACCAGCGCCGAGGTGGACGTGGACTTGCCGACGCCCGGCGAACCGGTCAGACCCACCACGTATGCACCGCCGGTCAGCGGCGCGAGTGCCGCCATGACCTCGCGGAGCTGCGGGGACGCCCCCTCGACGAGGGAGATCAGCCGGGCCACGGCCCGCGGCCTGCCCTCCCTCGCCTGGGCGACCAGCTGGGGGACGTCCACCATCATGCGCGCTCCGATCTCCGAGAGGCCTACTTCGCCGGCACGCGCACGATCAGCGCGTCGCCCTGGCCGCCGCCGCCGCACAGCGCCGCCGCCCCGATCCCGCCGCCGCGCCGCCTCAGCTCCAGCGCCAGGTGCAGCACGATGCGGGCGCCGGACATGCCGATCGGGTGGCCCAGGGCGATCGCGCCGCCGTTGACGTTCACCTTTTCCGGCGATACCCCGAGGTCCTTCATCGACTGCACGGCGACCGCGGCGAACGCCTCGTTGATCTCGATGAGGTCGAGGTCGGAGACCTCGAGGCCGTCCTTCCCCAGGGCGTGCGCGATCGCGTGGGACGGCTGGGACTGCAGCGAGTTGTCCGGGCCCGCGACGTTTCCGTGGGCGCCGATCTCCGCGATCCAGTCCAGCCCCAGCTCCTCGGCCTTCGCCTTGCTCATCACCACCACGGCGGCCGCGCCGTCGGAGATCTGCGAGGAGGTGCCGGCCGTGATCGTGCCGTCCTTGGCGAACGCGGGCCGGAGCTTGGCGAGCGACTCCGCCGTGGTCTCGGCGCGGATGCCCTCGTCCTTGCTGAAGACGACCGGCTCGCCCTTGCGCTGCGGGATCTCGACGGGCGTGATCTCCGCCTCGAACAGGCCGTTCTTCTGCGCGGCGGCGGCGCGCTGGTGCGACAGCGCGGCGACCTCGTCCTGTTCGGGGCGGGCGATGCCGAGGCGGGTGTTGTGCCGCTCGGTGGACTCGCCCATGGCGATGCCCTCGAACGAGTCGGTGAGGCCGTCGTGCGCCATGGCGTCGAGCATCCCGATCGCGCCGTACTTGAAGCCCTCGCGGGACTTCGGCAGCAGGTGCGGCGCGTTGGTCATGGACTCCTGGCCGCCGGCGACGACGATGTCGAATTCACCCGCCCGGATCAGCTGGTCGGCGAGGGCGATCGCGTCGAGCCCGGACAGGCAGACCTTGTTGACCGTGAGCGCGGGGACGCTCATCGGGATGCCCGCCTTGACGGCCGCCTGCCGGGCCGGGATCTGCCCGGCCCCGGCCTGCAGCACCTGGCCCATGATCACGTACTGCACCTGGTCGCCGCCGATACCGGCCCGGTCCAGCGCCGCCTTGATGGCGAAGCCGCCCAGATCGGCCCCGGAGAAGGACTTCAGAGAGCCGAGCAGCCGTCCCATGGGGGTGCGGGCCCCGGCGACGATGACGGATGTGGTGCTGTTCGTTCCGGTCATGAGAGGCGATCCCCTTCCAGCACGGCGGCTGAGGAGTGAACGAGGGTTTACTCGAACTGTACTGAGCGGTCCCCGTCCGGGTCACCGGGCAGCGCGTGTGATCGCGCGCACGTTGCGTAACCACCGCGGGAGCGCTGCACTGGAGAGATGCTGACGCGAATCGACCACATCGGGATCGCCTGCTTCGACCTCGAGCGGACCGTCGAGTTCTACCGGGCCACCTACGGCTTCGAGGTGTTCCACACCGAGGTCAACGAGGAGCAGGGCGTCCGCGAGGCCATGCTCAAGATCAACGAGACCTCGGACGGCGGCGCCTCCTACCTCCAGCTGCTCGAGCCCACCCGCGAGGACTCCGCCGTCGGGAAGTGGCTGGCCAAGAACGGCGAGGGGGTCCACCACATCGCCTTCGGCACACCGGACGTGGACGGTGCCGCCGACGGCATCCGGGGCAAGGGCGTACGCGTCCTCTACGACCGGCCCCGCACCGGTTCGATGGGCTCCAGGATCACGTTCCTGCACCCCAAGGACTGCCATGGCGTCCTCACCGAACTGGTCACTTCCGCCTCCCCCTCATCAGCGGAGCACTGACCGCCGGGATTCCCGGCCCGGTAGAGTGGAGCGCTCCGGGCCGGGGCCGGGTCGGGGCCGCGCCGCGTCCTCGTTGCTGATCTGACACCATTTCCCCGGGGGGCCGTTCAGGCGAACGGCACTCGTCTGTAGAGAGTTGCGACCAGGGGACGGATGGGACCGCGCAGTGCGGGGCTACGAACGCCAGGAGAGCCACCGAGCTGACGACGACCACCTCTCGCGGTTCGAAGCCGAGATGGACCGGCTGAAGACCGAGCGGGAGAAGGCCGTCCAGCACGCAGAGGACCTCGGATACCAGGTCGAGGTGTTGCGCGCCAAGCTCCACGAGGCGCGCCGCACCCTCGCGTCCCGTCCCGCCTACGACAGCGCCGACCTCGGCTACCAGGCCGAGCAGTTGCTCAGGAACGCCCAGATCCAGGCGGAGCAGTTGCGCTCGGACGCCGAGCGGGAACTGCGCGAGGTCCGGGCCCAGACCCAGCGCATCCTCCAGGAGCACGCCGAGCACCAGGCCCGTCTGCAGGCCGAGTTGCACGCCGAGGCGAACCAGCGCCGCCAGCGCCTCGACCAGGAGCTGGCGGAGCGCCGGCAGACCGTCGAGGCGCACGTCAACGAGAACGTGGCGTGGGCGGAGCAGCTGCGCGCCCGCAGCGAGGCCCAGGCCCGCCGGCTGCTGGACGAGTCGCGCGCCGAGGCCGAGCAGGCCCTCGCCGCCGCCCGCGCCGAGGCCGCCCGGGTCGCCGAGGAGGCCCGGCAGCGGCTCAGCTCCGAGGCGGAGACCGCCCGCGCCGAGGCCGAGGCGGTCCTGCTGCGCGCCCGCAGGGACGCCGAGCGGCTGCTCAACGCCGCCTCCGCCCAGGCCCGGGAGGCCACCAGCCACGCCGAGCAGCTCCGCTCCGCGACGACCGCCGAGTCCGAACAGGCCCGCCAGCAGGCCGCCGAACTCGGCCGGAGCGCCGGGCAGCGGATGCAGGAGGCGGAGGACCGGCTCCGCGAGGCCCGCGCGGAGGCCGACAAGACCGTCGCGGAGGCCAAGGAGTCCGCGGGCAGGCTGCTCACCAACGCCGAGTCGGCGAACGAGCAGCGGGCCAGGACCGCCAAGTCGGAGATCGCCCGGCTCGTCGCCGAGGCCACCAAGGACACCGAGAACCTCAAGAGCGAGGCCGAGCAGGCCCTGGCCGACGCCAGGGCCGAGGCGGAGAAGCTGGTCGCGGAGGCGGCGGAGAAGGCCCGTACGGTCGCCGCGGAGGACTCCGCCGCCCAGCTCGCCAAGGCCGCGCGGACCGCCGAGGAGGTCCTGGACAAGGCGTCCGAGGACGCCAAGGACACCACCCGCAAGGCCGCCGAGGAGGCCGAGCGGATCCGCCGGGAGGCCGAGGCGGAGGCGGACCGGCTGCGCGCCGAGGCGCACGACACGGCCGAGGAGCTCAAGGGCGCGGCGAAGGACGACACCGAGGAGTACCGCGCCAGGACCGTCGAGCTCCAGGAGGAGGCCCGGCGGCTGCGCGGCGAGGCCGAGCAGCTGAGGTCCGAGGCGGTCGCGGAGGGCGAGCGGATCCGCGGCGAGGCGCGGCGGGAGGCCCTCCAGCAGATCGAGGAGGCGGCGAAGACCGCCGAGGACCTCCTGACGAAGGCGAAGGCCGACGCCGACGACGTGCGGTCCAAGGCCACATCGGACAGCGAGCGCGTCCGCACCGAGGCCATCGAGCGGGCCGCGACCCTGCGCCGGCAGGCCGAGGAGACGCTGGAGCGCACCCGCACCGAGGCGGACCGGCTGCGCGCCGACGCCGAGGAGCAGGCCGACGAGATGAAGGCCGCGGCCGAGCGGACAGCGGCCGGGCTCCGCGAGGAGAGCGAGCGCGCCGTCGCCGCCCGCCGGGCCGAGGCGGCGGAGGGACTGGCCCGGCTGCACGCGGAGGCGGAGGCCCGTCTCGCGTCCGCCGAGGAGGTGCTGGCCGGGGCGCGGTCGGAGGCGGAGCAGATCCGCCGGGAGGCCGCGGAGGAGGCCGGGCGGCTGCGGACCGAGACGGCCGAGCGGGCCCGTGCGCTGGTGGAGCAGGCCGAGCAGGAGGCCGAGCGGCTGCGCGCGGAGGCCGCGGCCGACGCCTCGGCCTCCCGCGCCGAGGGCGAGGCGGTCGCCGTGCGGCTGCGCTCCGAGGCCGCCGCGGAGGCCGAGCGGCTGAGGTCCGAGGCGAAGGAGACCGCCGACCGGATCCGCGGCGAGGCCGCCGCGGCTGCCGAGCGGGTCGGGCAGGAGGCCAACGAGGCGCTCGCCGCGGCCCGGGAGGAGGCGAACCGCCGCCGCCGGGAGGCCGAGGAGACCCTGGGCGCGGCCCGGTCGGAGGCCGACCAGGAGCGGGAGCTGGCCCGCGAGCAGAGCGAGGAGCTGCTCGCCGCCGCCCGCAGGCGCGTCGAGGACGCCCAGACCGAGGCGCAGCGGCTGGTCGAGGAGGCGGACCGGCGCGCCGGCGAGACGGTGTCGGCCGCCGAGCAGACCGCCCAGCAGGTGCGGGACTCCGTGTCCGGTCTGCAGGAGCAGGCCGAGCAGGAGGCCGCCGGGCTGCGCAGCGCCGCCGAGCACGCGGCGGAGCGCACCAGGATGGAGGCCCAGGAGGAGGCCGACCGGGTACGCGGCGACGCCTACGCGGAGCGCGAGCGCGCCACCGAGGACGCCAACCGGGTCCGGGCGCGCGCCGGCGAGGAGGCGGAGGCCGCCAGGACGCTCGCCGAGCGGACCGTCAACGAGGCGATCGGCGAGTCGGACCGGCTGCGCGCCGAGGCCTCGGAGTACGGCCAGCGGATGCGCACGGAGGCGGCCGACGCCCTGGCCTCCGCCGAGCAGGACGCGGCACGGAGCCGGGCCGAGGCCCGCGAGGACGCCAACCGGATGCGTTCCGAGGCCGCGGCCCGGGCCGAGCAGCTGGTCGCCGAGGCCACGAGGGAGTCCGATCGCGTCACGACCGAGGCGTCCGAACTGCTGTCGCTCGCCGAGCATGACGCGGAGCGGCTGCGCACCGAGGCCCGGCACGTCAGGGAGGAGGGCGAGCGCCAGGCCGAGGAGCTGCGCGCGGCCGCCCGCTCGGACGGCGAGAAGGTCCTGGACGAGGCAAGGAAGGCGGCGGACAAGCGCCGTGCCGGCGCGGCCGAGCAGGCCGACCAGCTCATCGCCGAGGCGGGGGCGGAGGCCGAGCGGCTGCGCGCCGAGGCGGCCGACACCCTGAGCGGCGCGCAGCAGCGGGCGGAGCGGGTCGGGGCGGAGGCGGAGCGCCTCCGCGGGGACGCGGAGCGGGCCGCCGAGCGGATGCGTTCGGAGGCGCGCGAGGAGGCCGACCGGCTGCTCGACACCGCCCGCAAGGACGTGGCGAAGCGCCGCGCGGACGCGGCCGAGCAGGTCGACCGGCTGATGGCCAAGGCGCAGGAGGAGGCGCTGCGCGCCACGACCGAGGCCGAGTCGCAGGCGGACACCATGGTCGGCGCGGCCAGGAAGGAGGCCGACCGGCTGGTCGCCGAGGCGACCGTCGAGGGCAACTCCCTGGTGGAGAAGGCCCGTACGGACGCCGACGACCTGCTGGTGGGGGCGCGGGGCGACGCGACCGCCATCCGGGAGCGCGCGGAGGAGCTGCGCAGGCGGGTGGAGGGCGATGTCGAGGAGCTGCACGAGCGGGCCCGCCGGGAGTCCGCCGAGCAGATGAAGGCCGCTGGTGAGCGCTGCGACCAGCTGGTGAAGGCTGCTCAGGAGCAGCAGGCCGAGGCCGAGGCGAAGGCCAAGGAGCTGGTGTCGGAGGCCGGTTCGGAGGCCGGCAAGGTGCGGATCGCCGCGGTGCGGAAGGCGGAGGCGCTGCTCAAGGAGGCCGAGCAGAAGAAGGCCGAGCTGGTCCGCGCGGCCGAGAAGGTCAAGGCGGACGCGGAGCGCGAGGCCGAGCGCATGATCGAGGAGGGCAAGCGGGAGCTGGACGTGCTGGTGCGCCGGCGCGAGGACATCCAGACGGAGATCTCCCGGGTGCAGGACGTACTGGAGGCGCTGGAGTCGTTCGAGGCCCCGGGCGGCAAGGACAGCGGCGTCAAAGCGGGGGCCACGGCGGGAGTTACCCGTTCGGGCGGCAAGTCCGCCGAGAGCTAGGGCCGCGTCGGGCAGGGCCTGCCCGTCGAGGAGCGGCGCGGCGCCGGGCAGCGTCCGGCGCGGTGCATCGCAGGGCGCCGGACCGGCCTCGCAGGGGGCCCACCCGGTCGATTCGGCAACGCGGCGATGCGCCGAGTCGGCCGTGCCGGGCATCGGCACGGGGCGGGCGTCGCCTGATACGGCACCAGCCACCCGAAAGGCTGGACATTCTCCATATCAAACGGGCATCTGCTCGATGACACGCCGCTCGGGCGCCTAGGATTCCCTCTAACACCTCAGCCGGTCTCATTCGACAGGATCCCCATGAGCGACACTTCCTCCCCCTTCGGCTTCGAGCTCGTGCGGCGCGGGTACGACCGCGGTCAGGTGGATGACCGCATTACCAAACTCGTCGCCGATCGTGACAGCGCACTCGCGCGTATCACCTCGCTGGAGAAGCGCATCGAGGAGCTCCACCTCGAGACGCAGAACGCCCAGGCTCAGGTCAGCGAGGCCGAGCCGTCCTACGCGGGGCTCGGTGCGCGTGTCGAGAAGATCCTCCGCCTCGCCGAGGAGGAGGCGAAGGACCTGCGCGAGGAGGCCCGGCGCGCGGCCGAGCAGCACCGCGAACTCGCCGACGGAGCCGCCCAGCAGGTCCGCAACGACGCCGAGGCGTTCGCCGCCGACCGCAAGCAGAAGGCGGAGGACGAGGGCGTCAGGATCGTCGAGAAGGCGCAGGGCGAGGCCAACTCCCTGCGCGCCGAGGCGCAGAAGGACGCGCAGTCCAAGCGCGAGGAGGCGGACGCCCTCTTCGAGGAGACCCGCGCCAAGGCCGCCCAGGCCGCCGCCGACTTCGAGACGAACCTGGCGAAGCGCCGGGACCAGTCCGAGCGCGACCTGGCGTCGCGTCAGGCGAAGGCGGAGAAGCGCCTCGCGGAGATCGAGCACCGCGCGGAGCAGCTGCGTCTGGAGGCGGAGAAGCTGCGCACGGACGCGGAGCGCCGCGCCCGGCAGACCGTCGAGACCGCGCAGCGCCAGGCCGAGGACATCGTGGCCGACGCGAACGCGAAGGCGGACCGCATCCGCAGCGAGTCGGAGCGCGAGCTGGCGGCGCTCACCAACCGTCGCGACTCCATCAACGCCCAGCTGACCAACGTCCGCGAGATGCTGGCCACGCTGACCGGTGCGGCGGTCGCCGCCACGGGTGTGCCGGCCGACGACGAGACGGTGTCCCGCAGCGTCCCGGCCCAGCAGTCCCGCTGACGCACGGCGGTCCCGCCGACGCACGGCGGTGCCCTCCTCGTTGTGCCCGGTGCCTGGCGGAAGGCACCGGGCACAGCGCCTCCCGCCCGCCTTGCCTCCCCCCGTGTTTCCCTGTCTCCCCCGCGTTCCCCTGCCTCCCCCGCGTTCCCCTGTGTGCCCCCTGCGGCTCGTCTGGCCCGCATGCCGGTGTCCGGATGGTGAAATGAAACCGTCCGCCGGCCATATCGGGTGGCGTTTTCCCGGTATGCCCCCGTAGCGTGAACGCATGATCGAGCTCGAGGGTCTCACCAAGCGTTTCGGCTCCAAGGTCGCGGTCGACGATCTCTCCTTCACGGTGCGGCCGGGTGTCGTGACGGGGTTCCTCGGCCCGAACGGCGCGGGCAAGTCGACCACGATGCGGATGATGCTGGATCTGGACAACCCCACCAGCGGGTCGGTACGGATCGACGGCAAGCACTACAGGGAACTGCAGGAGCCGCTGAAGTACATCGGAGCCCTGCTCGACGCCAAGGCGATGCACGGCGGGCGGACCGCCTACCACAACCTGCTCTGCCTGGCCCAGGCGAACCGGATCCCGGCGAGCCGGGTGGCCGAGGTACTCGACACGGTGGGCCTGACCGCGGTGGCGAAGAAGAAGACCAAGGGCTTCTCCCTCGGCATGGGGCAGCGGCTGGGCATCGCCTCCGCGCTGCTCGGCGACCCGGAGATCCTGATGTTCGACGAGCCGGTCAACGGTCTCGACCCCGAGGGCATCCACTGGATCCGCAATCTGATGAAACAGCTCGCCGCCGAAGGCAGAACGATCTTCGTCTCCTCCCATCTGATGAGCGAGATGGCCCTCACCGCCGACCACCTGATCGTCATCGGACAGGGGCGGCTGCTGGCCGACACGTCGATGGCCGACTTCATCCACCAGAACTCGCGCAGCTATGTGCGGCTCCGCTCGCCGCAACAGGAACGGCTGCGGGACGTGCTCCACCAGTCGGGCCTCACCCCCGTCGAGGCCGGCAACGGCACGCTGGAGATCGACGGCGCCACCACCGAGCAGGTGGGCGAGCTCGCCGCCGAGCACCGGATCGTGCTCCATGAACTCAGCTCCCAGCGCGCCTCGCTGGAGGAGGCGTTCATGCAGATGACGGCGAGCGCCGTGGAATACCACGCGCATTCCGCCCCCGGTCACGGCCCCCAGTGGGCCCCGCGCGACAAGGGAGCCTGACCCATGGCCTCGGTACCCGCCGTTCTGCAGTCCGAGTGGACCAAGATCCGCACGGTCGCCTCCACCAGCTGGACCCTCGTCAGCGCCTTCGTGGTGACGGTCGCCGTCGGCGCTCTGCTGTGCGCACTGCTCGCCTCGACCTTCGACGACCTGCCGCCGACCGAGCAGGCCACCTTCGACCCGACGCTGTTCAGCTTCTCCGGGATGGCGCTGGGCCAGCTCGCGATGGTCGTCTTCGGTGTGCTGGTCGTCGGCACCGAGTACAGCTCCGGCATGATCCGCACCTCGCTCGCCGCCGTACCGCAGCGCGCCACCTTCCTGTTCAGCAAGATCGTGGTGGCCGGGGTGCTGGCGCTGGTGGTGGGGACGGCGACCAGCTTCCTCAGTTTCTTCCTCGGCCAGGCGCTGCTGGGCGAGCGCGCCACCTCCATCGGCGAGGAGAACGTGCTGCGCGCGGTGATCGGCGGAGGGCTCTACATGGGGCTGATCGCCCTGTTCTCCATGGGCGTCGCCGCGATGCTGCGCAGCTCGATGCTCTCGCTCGGCATCCTGATGCCGTTCTTCTTCCTGGTGTCGCAGATCCTGGCCGCCGTCCCTTACGCGAAGGACGTGGCCCGCTACTTCCCGGACCAGGCAGGCTCGAAGATCATGCAGGTCCTGCCGCAGACGTGGAACGGCGACGAGGTCCCGTACGGGCCGTGGGGCGGCCTCGGGATCATGCTGCTCTGGGTGGCGGCCTCGCTGCTCGGCGGCTTCGCGGTCCTGGGGAAACGGGACGCCTGACCGGTATCGCGCCCGGTCCGGGCGGTCGTCCGCCTTGGCCAGAACCGTCAGCCCCCGGATATCCTCCTCACTCATACGGGGGGTGCGGCCGCATACGGCCGCACCCCGACGATCTGACCTGTCGATGGGGCTGGAGCAATGATCGAGGCAATCGGTCTGACGAAGCGCTACGGCGCCAAGACGGCCGTGTACGACCTTTCCTTCCAGGTGCGCCCCGGAGCCGTCACCGGGTTCCTCGGGCCGAACGGCTCGGGCAAGTCGACGACGATGCGCATGGTCCTCGGCCTCGACCAGCCGACCTCCGGCCACGTCACGATCGGCGGCCACCCGTTCCGGAAGCTGCCCAACGCACCGCGCCAGGTCGGGGCCCTGCTGGACGCCAAGGCGGTGCACGGCGGCCGGAGCGCCCGCAACCATCTGCTCTCGCTCGCCCAGCTGTCCGGCATCCCGGCCCGCCGGGTCGACGAGGTCCTCGGGGTGGTGGGCCTCCAGGACGTCGCCAGGCGGCGGTCCAAGGGCTTCTCCCTCGGTATGGGGCAGCGGCTCGGCATCGCGGCGGCCCTGCTGGGCGACCCCCAGGTGCTGCTGTTCGACGAGCCGGTCAACGGTCTCGACCCCGAAGGCATCCTCTGGGTGCGCAATCTGATGAAGCAGCTGGCCGCCGAGGGCCGTACCGTGTTCGTCTCCTCCCATCTGATGAGCGAGATGGCCCTCACCGCCGACCACCTGATCGTCATCGGGCGGGGTCAACTGCTCGCGGACATGAGCGTGAAGGACTTCATCGCGCACAACTCGGCGGGCTTCGCACGGGTGCGGACCCCGCAGACCGAGCCGCAGCAGCGGGAGAAGCTGAGCGCCGTCCTCACCGAAGCCGGCGGCCGGGTCATGCCGGAGCCGGACGGGGCGCTCCGGGTCACCGGGCTCGCGCTGCCCGCCATCAGCGACCTGGCGCACGGCGCCGACGTGCGGTTGTGGGAGCTCTCGCCGCACCAGGCCTCCCTGGAGGAGGCCTATATGCGGATGACCCAGGCGGCCGTGGACTTCCGCTCGACGGACGACCGCAAGGCCGGTCTGATGCAGCAGCCGGCGCCGGGGTACGACCCGTCGGCGGCGGTGACGGCCTCCGAGGTGCCGCAGCAGGGCTGGTACGCTCCGCCGCCCCCCGGCCGCAACCCGTACGCGAGCACGCCGCCGGGCGGTGCGCCGACCGGCCGCGACCCGCACCCGGACACGCCGCCGGCCGCCGCGCCGGCCCCAGCCGCGCCTGCCCCCGCCGGCCCTCCGGCCCCTGCCGCCGCCCCCGCGGACCCGACCGAGAGCAGCACCGAGGACGCCCGATGACGACCCCGTACCCGCAGCAGGGCCCGCACCCGCAGGGCGCCTACGACTCCCCGATCCCCGTCCGGGCGGCCCACCTCGGCGACGCGCTCGCCTCCGAGTGGACCAAGATCCGTTCGGTGCGCTCCACCCTGTGGACCCTCGGCGTGATGATCGTGCTGATGTTCGGCATCGGCCTGCTCTCGGCGGTGGCCGTGTCCGCGGCGAGTCCCGAACCGCCCGAGGAGTCCGTGCTCAGCCTCGGCTTCTTCGGCGTTCTGCTCGGCTCGATCTGCGTGATCACACTGGGCGTGATGACCGTCGCCTCCGAGTACGGAACCGGCATGATCCGCACCACCCTGACCGCCTGCCCCAGCCGCGCCCGGGTGCTGACGGCGAAGGCCCTGGTCTTCTTCCTGCTGGTGTTCGTGATCACGACGGTGACCGCCGCGATCGTCGGTGCCCTGCAGACGGCGATCGCGGACGCGGGCGTCAGCTCCGGTGAGGACTGGTTCCGGGCAACGGTCGGCGCCGGTCTCTTCGTCGCCCTGCTCGGACTGCTGTCGCTCGGCGTCGGCGCCCTGATCCGGCACTCGGCGGGGGCGATCACCATCATGATCGGTGTGGTCCTGCTGCCGCTGGTGCTGGCCCTGTTCATGTTCTCGGAGTCGCTGCGGGAGGTGCAGGAGTTCCTGCTGGAGTACTCGATCCCCAGCCAGCTGGGCGTGCTCTACGACACGCCCGTCACGGGCCAGGGCCCGAGCGGCTGGGAGCCGCTGTGGATCATGGCGGGTCTGGCGGGCGCGGCCCTGGCCGCCGCGTACCTCGCGCTCGACCGGCGCGACGTCTGACCGCGCCGCCGCGCCGCGCCCCGGCGGACTGGGCCGGGACGCCCGGTACCGAGGCGCACAGGGGCGCTCGATACGGAGATGCGCCTCGGTACTGAACGCCTCGGTACGGAGGCGTGCCGCGGCGTTCAGTACCGAGGCGCGTTGCGGGACCGCTGCACCCGGGAGGTGCGGCGGTCCTTGGCGTTCCAGCACGCCCTGTGCCAATGGCGCCGGTCGTCCACCCCGCCGTAGTCGGGCCAGGCCACCACGTGCGGGGTGCCGGACGGGATCTCCTGGTCGCAGCCGGGGCAGCGGTAGCGCTTGCCCGCGGCGCTCGCCCCCGCGACATGGCGGACCCGCCACTCCTCCCCCTGCCAGCTCTCCGTCCGCTCCACCCCTCCGTAGCGGTCGGCCATGTCACCGGCGCGGTCGGTCTGCTTCTCCCCTCCGCGGGGGCGGTTTCTGCGCGGGGACACGTGACACCTCGGGAGCAGATGCGGACAGTTCACTCCCAAGCCTACGGTCCCGGGCAGCGGACCGGCGCCCCGTGCGGAGCCGATCACTCCACCCGTCGGGCCCAGTTACCGGAAAATCGCAACAACTTCGCTCGCGGCCGTGCCTTTGGCACGTGTCAGACGTTATTGCCTGTGTGGGGGGAATGCCGCGTCGGCCGCAAGGAGGCATCAGGCGATGCGCGTTGGAGTTTTCGTACTGGCGGCCCAGTTCCCGGGCCAGGGGCATGGGGAGGCACTGCACCGGGCCGTTCGGTCCGCCGAGGCGGCCGAGGCCGCCGGACTGGACTCGGTCTGGCTGGCCGAGCACCACTTCGTACCGTACGGGGTCTGCCCGTCGGCGGTGACCCTGGCCGCGCTGCTGCTCGGCCGCACGCAGCGGATGCGGGTGGGCACGGCGGTGAGCGTGCTGCCGACCGTCCATCCCGTGGCGCTGGGCGAGCAGGCGGCACTGCTGCACCTCACGTCGGGGGGCCGGTTCTCCCTCGGCGTGGGCCGCGGCGGCCCCTGGGTCGACCTGGAGGTCTTCGGCGCCGGTCTCGCCGCGTACGAGAAGCACTTCCCCGAGTCACTGGACCTGCTGCTGCGCTGGCTGCGGGAGTCCCGGGTGGGGAGCGAGGGAGAGCGATTCGCCTTCCGCGAGGTCCCCGTCGTCCCGCGGCCCGGGGATCTGATCGACGGGTACCCCCTCGGAGGACATCCCGTCGGAGGACATCCCGTCGGAGGACATCCGGTCGGAGGGTGTCCGATAGACAGGCATCCGATAGCCGGGCATCCGGCAGGCGGCCACGGCCCCGGCCCCGCGGGCCCGGAGGTGGTCGTGGCGTGCACCTCCCCCGCGACGGTGCGGCTGGCGGCCGAGCGCGGGCTGCCGATGCTCCTCGGTATGCACTGCGGCGACGAGGAGAAGGCGGACATGGTCGCCCTGTGGCGGAGCCACGCTCTCGCGTCGGGCCACGACATGGAGACGGTGGCGGCCGCCGGCCATGTGTCGGCCGGCCTGGTGCAGATCGCCGACCGCCGGACGGCGGCTGAGGAAGCCCTTGCCAAGGCGATGCCGGGCTGGCTGAAGCAGGGCCTGGCGGCCCATGTGACGGTCGACGGGCGACAGCGCGCGATGCGGGACCCCGTCCGCTACACGGAGCTGCTGTGCCGGCTGCACCCCGTGGGACCGCCGAGCCTGGCCGCGGACCGGCTCGCCGCGACCGCGGAGCGCACCGGCATCACCCGGTTCGCGCTCCTCGCCGAGGGCTCGGGCGATCTGGCGGCCACGGAGGACAACGTCCGGCGGCTGGGCGCCGAGGTGCTTCCGCTACTTCGCTGAGCGGGCCGGCGCGCGTGCGGGCCGCACGACCGTACGGCCCGCACGCCTCCCCCGGCCCGTCGTCCCGGCGGAGGCTGCCGCCCCGGCACCCATGACTCCTCGCGCGACGCGGAGCGGCAGCGGAGGACATCAGCAGTCGCGCAGTTCGGGCGACTGGTTGAGCAGCTGGGCCCGGACGGAGGTGAAGCGGGCCAGCCGCCCGTCCACCGAGGCGTCCAGGGGGAACACGGCGACGCGGTGGCAGTTCTGGAAAGCGAGCCGCACCCCGAAGTGCCGCTGCAGCGCACCCCTGATGGCGTCGCTCGCGAGTGCACGCAACAGCTGGCCGCGCGCCTGCTCGTCCGGCGGCGGCGTCTGGTTGTCGGCGAAGTCTCCGCCGTCCACCTCCAGCCGGGCCACCAGGGAACTGATCATCTCCCATGCGAAGGGCAGGGAGGTCCGGACGCAGTCGACGAATGCAGCTTCGTCGACCTCGCCTCGCTCGGCCTGTTCCAACAGCGCCGGTGAGACGTCGAGCGACATGGGTTCTCCTCTCGCGACCCCGCCGGGCGGGGCCTTACGGGCAGAAAGGGAGGCGGCGGCGTGAAACCGGCCACGCCGCTGAGGGCGACGCAGCGTGCACGGGTGGCGACCTCCTGCGCCCACGTTATGCGCGCTGTCTGGCCCGCACCAGGAGAACGGGAACACAACCGGCCACCTGCGTAAGGGCACAAGAGGGGCGACCCGTAGGTACTCGGACAGGGGCGGGAAGCGGCCGGGGGAGGAATCGCGCGCGGGGAGGTCGGTCGAGTAGCGTTGCGCCCCATGCGCCTCGTCATCGCCCGCTGTTCCGTGGACTACGCCGGCCGACTCACCGCCCATCTGCCCTCCGCTCCCCGCCTGATCCTGGTGAAGGCCGACGGCAGCGTCTCCATCCACGCCGACGACAGGGCGTACAAACCGCTGAACTGGATGTCGCCTCCCTGCACCCTCAAGGAGGGAGAGGACAGCGTCTGGACGGTCACCGGCAAAACGGGCGAGAAACTGATCATCACCATGGAGGAAGTCCTCCACGACTCCTCACACGAGCTGGGTGTGGACCCCGGACTCATCAAGGACGGCGTGGAAGCGCACCTGCAGGAGCTGCTCGCAGACCGTATCGAGACACTGGGCGAGGGCTACAGCCTGATCCGCCGCGAATACCCGACGGCGATCGGCCCCGTCGACATCCTCTGCCGGGACTCCGACGGCGCGACGGTGGCGGTGGAGATCAAGCGCCGCGGCGAGATCGACGGGGTGGAGCAGCTCACCCGCTATCTGGAGCTGCTGAACCGAGACCCCCATCTCGCCCCGGTACGCGGCGTGTTCGCGGCACAGGAGATCAAACCCCAGGCCCGGGTGCTGGCGACGGACCGGGGTATCGGCTGCGTGGTGCTGGACTACGACGCCCTGCGCGGCATCGAGGACGACAAGCTGCGCCTGTTCTGACGGGGACCGTGGGAGCGCGGGCGGCCGGCGCCGGCGCGGGCCGCCCGCGCTCGTGTGCGGGCGCGGGCGGTCGGCTTCCGCTCCGTCCGGACCCGCACGGCGTGCGGGAGCCGTCCCACGTCGAACAGTGACCGCCGTCGGTCGTCGCGGGAACCCCCGGCTACCACGCCGTCCGCACCGAGGCCGTCGCCGTCCGAGCCGGGGCACCTGGAAGAAGTACGCCCCAGGCGACCGCACTCGGTGGCCTCGGGGCCGTCCGCTGCGGGAACACCGGCCACCCGATCACCGACTCCTCCCGATACCGGCCCCCTCTGGAAGCGCTGGAAGCGCTGGTCCCGGTGCGGTGCACGGTCACGGGCCCCGCGGCGCCGCTGCGTGTGCGTGCGGCAGGAGGCGCCGTAGGCACAACGTCCGACGCGACCGCCGGGCGCGGGGCGCGCGCCGGCTCCCGGTCAGAACGTCGAACCGCTCGGCCCCGCCTCGCTGTCGCCAGGGCTGCCCGTCGTGGCCCCCGGGTCACCCGTGGAGGATGCGCCGCCGCCGGTGCCGCCCCCGTCCGCACCCCCGTCCGCACCGCCGTCCGCACCGCCGCCGGGGCCACCGCCTCCAGGGCCCGTGGAAGCGCCCCCGTCCGACGGCGAACCGCCCGTCGTGGCCCCGCCGCCGGTGCCGCCCCCGTCCGCACCCGCATCCGCACCGCCGTCCGCACCGCCGCCGGGGCCACCGCCTCCAGGGCCCGTGGAAGCGCCCCCGTCCGACGGCGAACCGCCCGTCGTGCCCGTGGAGCCCGTCGTGCCCGCCGAGGGGCCGCCGGTCGCCGACGAACCGCCTGCGGACGGCGAACTCCCGGTCGTACCGCCCGTCACCGAGGGCGAGCCGCCGGTCACCGGACCGCTCGTGTCCGAACCGTCCGCCGAGGAACCGCCGCCCGGTACCGCGGGGTCGCCCGCCGAGCCGCTCTCGCCCGGCCGCGCGGTGCCCGGTGCCGCGGGGGCGCCTCCCGTTCCGCCGAGGGCGCCGTCCCCGGGGCCGCCCGTGGGGGTGTCGGCGGGCTCGTCCGCGTCGAGGCCCTCGCTCCCCTCCGCTTCGTTCGCCGACTGTTCGTTGGTCACCCGGTCCGCCGGGGTCTCCTCGTCGGAGGCCGCGCCGAGGGTCACCATGGCGGCGAGGACCACGGCCAGCAATGCGCCCGCTCCGGCCGCGACCAGATGGCGCCGCGGGCCGGAGACGACGTGCCGGCGCGCCTGCACGAGCAGTCCGGCTGGCCGCGCCGGAGACGCCCGGCGGATCTCCACCGTCTCGGCCGGCGCGAAGGCGACCGTGGCGTCGGGGGCCGGGAACGCAGGCTCATCGGCGCCGACGGCCGGGCCGGTCCCGGCCTCTGCGCCGCCCGCACCGGCCGGGCTCGCGGCCTCCCGGTCGGCGACGAGGGCCAGCGCCCTGCGGCCGACGACCGTGCCACGCTTGTCCGCGAGTGCTCCGCGCATGGCGATGGACGCCTCGAGTTCGGCACGCGCCCGGTCGAGGCTGCCCGAGCAGAGGGCCAGCACGCCCAGTTCGTGGAGGAAGTAGGCCTCCTCGGCCACCTCGCCCGCCGTCCGGGCCGCCTCCTGCCCGGTCCGCAACGTGCGCTCCCATGCCTGCCAGTTGAGTCCGGCCGCGAACGCGGGCGCGGCACTGCGGGCCAGGAGCACCGCGGTACGGGCGTGCTCGACCTGCCGCGCCGGCACCAGGGAGCCCAGCGCGGCGAGGATCGCGTCCGCCTCGCCGCACGCCCGTGCGGGGGTCACGGAGGGGTGCGCGGTCCACCAGGCGTAGTGGCGGGCGGCCGTGTGGGCTCGCTCGACGGCGCCCTCGCCGTAGCCCGCGGCCTCCAGCTGGGCGGCGACTCCGGCCGCCAGCCGATAGCGGCTGCCGACGGGAGTGAGCAGTGCGCAGCCGGTCAGTTCGCCGAGTGCGGTGTCGGCGTGGGTGTCGCCGACGAGCGCCGGCAGATGTGCCTGGTGCGGGACCTCGCCGCCGAGGGCGAGGGCGAACCGGAGCGTTTCGCGGGCGGACCCGCTGAGGCGGGAGGCGAGCAGCGCGGCGGGGGCGGCTCCTTCGCCGAGCGTCGGCAGCGGGGTGTCGACGCCGTCGCCGAGGACACTGCCCTCGTCGTCGTCATCGCTGCGATCGGTGGCGGTGGCGCCGGTGTCCGCGCCGGTGACGGCGGTGGCGTCGGTGACGGCGGTGGCGCCGTCACCGCCGTCCCGCCCCGCGGAGCCGTTGCGCAGCATGTCGCGCTGCCTCAGCAGCGCGCCGGCCTGGACGAAGCGCAGGGGCAGCCCCTCCGACTCGAACCAGAGGTCGCCTGCCCAGTTCGCCTCCTCGTCGGTGAGCGGCCGCTCACCGGCTCGCTCCAGGAGTTCGAGGGCGGTGCCGCGATCGAGCCCGGCGAGGAACACCTCCTCGACCCCGGACCCGGCCGAGGGCGCCGCCACCTCGGGTGTCGCGGCGAACAGAAAGGCGCATTCCGGGGTGGCGTCGAGGAGTTCGTCCAGGGCGCCGCCGCCGAACTCCAGGTCGTCGACGAGGACGACGGCACCGATCTCGCCGACGTATCCGAGCAGTTCCGCCCGGCCGGGCCGGTGCAGCGGGGCGTGGTGGACCGCCGCGAACAGTTCGCGGAGCAGCTCGGCGGGCGTGCGGCGGTGCCCGGAGAGCCGTACGACGCCGTCCGGGGCCAGGTCCGCGCAGTCGGCGGCGACGGCGTCGAGGAGGGCGGTACGGCCCGATCCGGCGGGCCCGGTCAGCCGGACCGTGCGGCCGCGTCCCAGGAGGCGCACCAGCCGCCGACGCTCCTCCTGACGCTCCAGCAGCGGCAGCACCGGGGCGGCCGGCCCGGAGGGGACCGGGGGGCGGAGGGCGCGCCGCAGTTCCTCGCGCTCCCGGGGGGTGCGCCGTACGGGCGCCGCGGGGTGCCCACCGGGGCGGCAGGGCTCGATCTCGCTGCCGTCGACCGGGTTGACGGTGAGGACGAGTTCGCCGGCCACCACGCGTACCGTGCGTGCGGGCGCGGCCTTCTGGTGGGCGTACTCCGGCGGCACCGTGCCGCGCGCCGGGCGCTGGGCAGTGCCGTCTTCGGCACCGCCGCGGTACCCGTCGCGGCCGTACTCGTCCGGTTCCGTCCTCTTCGGGTCGGGATCCGTCGGGTCCGGATTCTTCGGGTCCGGATTCTTCGGGTCCGGATTCTTCGGGTCCGGATTCTTCGGGTCCATGGTCAAAGCCCCCCAGATGGCGTCTCGTGCGGAAGCCCCTCCGGCCGGCTGCACGCTCCGCTGCCGCTTCTGGTCCGGTGCCCGCCATGTGGGTTGGTGAAGAGGCGGGCGACCGGAGCCTAGACGTTCGGCGGGTGTCGGGGAACAGCCGGGGTGCCCGGCGGCGAGGACGTCACGCTCTCGTGACGATCGCACGTCCCGGCGGGGGTCGCCCGCTCAGACCCGGGGCAGGGACTCTGCGGCGATTCCGCCCTCGATGGCCAGAATGCGGTGCAGCCTGGTGGCCACCAGAAGCCGCTGCATCTGCGGCGGGACCCCGCGCAGCACGAGGCGCCGCCCGCAGCGGCCGGCCCGTCGGTGCGCGCCCATGATGACCCCCAGACCGGTGGCGTCCCAGGAGTCCAGTGTGCTCAGGTCGAGCACGAGGTCGCCCACTCCGTCGTCGACGGCCGCATGCAGGACCGTTCGGGCGTCCGCCGCGCTCCGGACGTCGAGGCGGCCCCCGACGACCAGCTCGGCGTGGTCGCCCCTGATGTGCATATGCGCTCCCCGAGAGTGCTTGTCCGTCGGAGCCGGCACCCACGCCGATCGACCGACCGCGGGGCGGCCGGTCCGCCGGGGGCGGACCGGCCTTCGACTGTCGCGTTCGACCGTGAGGCTCGACTGTCTCCGTGTTTGCACCAACTGACTGCCGTATGTGCAGAGAAGTTGCCGCCTGTAAGCGAACCGATACCGAATTCACCCGAAGGGGTGAAGGTGGGCAGGGGTGTAAGGTCCCGCGCACCCGGGATCGGCGTTCAGTGCTTGTAGAAGCCCTGCCCGCTCTTGCGTCCGATGTCACCGGCGTCCACCATCCGGCGCATCAGTTCCGGCGGTGCGAACTTCTCGTCCTGCGACTCGGTGTAGATGTTGCCGGTGGCGTGGAGCAGGATGTCGACACCGGTCAGGTCGGCGGTGGCCAACGGCCCCATCGCGTGCCCGAAGCCGAGCTTGCACGCGATGTCGATGTCCTCGGCGCTCGCCACTCCCGACTCGTAGAGCTTGGCCGCCTCGACGACGAGCGCCGAGATCAGACGGGTGGTCACAAAACCGGCGACATCGCGGTTGACGACGATGCAGGTCTTGCCGACGGACTCGGCGAACTCGCGTGCGGTGGCGAGCGTCTCGTCACTGGTCTTGTAGCCGCGGACGAGTTCGCACAGCTGCATCATCGGCACGGGCGAGAAGAAGTGGGTGCCCACGACGCGCTCCGGCCGCCCGGTCACGGCCGCGATCTTGGTGATGGGGATCGCGGACGTGTTGGAGGCGAGCACCGCCTCGTCCCCTACGAGCTTGTCGAGCGCCCGGAAGATCTCGTGCTTCACCTCGAGCTTCTCGAAGACCGCCTCGACCACGACGTCGGCGTCGGCGACCGCCTCGAGGTCCGTGGTCGTGGTGATGCGCGCCAACGCGGCCTCGGCGTCGGCCGCTTCGAGCCTGCCCTTGGCGACGAACCTGTCGTACGAGGCCCTGATGCCGTCGGTGCCTCGGGTCAGCGCCGCGTCGGTGACATCGCGCAGCACCACGTCCCAGCCCGCCTGGGCGGAGACCTGCGCGATGCCGGACCCCATGAGTCCGGCCCCGATGACGGCGAGCTTCCTGGCCACTGCTGCACCCCTCTTAACGCATGATTGCCTACCGGATCCCTGCGGAGGCTATCGGCCGCGGGCCGTCGTGTGGCGGCGAAGAGATGCGCGTCACGTCTCGGATGACGGACATCACACCGGCGACGGCTCGGAGGGCCGAACCGGGGCCGTTCCCAGGGCTGTCCCGTCGCCCCCAGCGGATCGGGGCGCGGCGCCGGATGCGGTGCACCGCAGGCCGGAGAGACGCCCCCGTACCAGGGGCATTCGGGCGATTCGGCAACACCGCGGGATGCCGCACCGCAGCCGCAGCCGCCGTCGTGCGCCCGGGGATCGCGGGACACACCGTAGGCTGACCGTATGGTCAATCTGACGCGCATCTACACGCGTACCGGCGACAAGGGCACCACGGCGCTCGGGGACATGAGCCGCACGAGCAAGACCGATGTGCGCATCGCCGCCTACGCGGACGCCAACGAGGCCAACGCGGCCATCGGTACGGCCATCGCGCTCGGCGGGCTCCCGCAGGCGGTCGTGGGGGTCCTCGTCCGGGTCCAGAACGACCTGTTCGACGTGGGCGCGGACCTGTGCACACCCGTCGTGGAGAACCCCGGGCACCCGCCGCTGCGGGTGGAGCAGGAGTACATCGACAAGCTGGAGGCGGACTGCGACCGCTTCCTCGCGGATCTGGACAAGCTGCGCTCGTTCATCCTGCCGGGCGGCACGCCGGGTGCCGCGCTGCTGCACCAGGCCTGCACGGTGGTGCGGCGGGCCGAGCGCTCCACCTGGGCCGCCGTCGAGGTGCACGGCGAGACGATGAACCCGCTGGCGGCCACCTACCTCAACCGGCTCTCCGACCTCCTCTTCATCCTCGCCAGGACGGCGAACAAGGAAGTCGGGGACGTCCTCTGGGTGCCGGGCGGAGAGCGCTGAGGGCTGTCCCGTGCGGCCGTGCGGTCCCGAACCGTACTGAGCCGTCCCCCCGCTGCCCCCGCTGCCCTGAGACGGCCGCCTGGACCGTCCTGGTCTACTGCAGGCCGTTCCGGGCCGTTCCGGGCGGTGAGCGACACCGCGCCCGCGGGTAACCCATCAGCGTAACGCGTCCTCCGCGCTCCTGGCCGGTGCGCGGCCGGTCCTGGCGGAAGGCGCTTCCGGAGGCCGCTGCCCCTCCGGACACCGCAGGGCCGGTCGCAACGGCTCGGGCCCGTCCCAGGCCGGCCCGCGTTCCCCCTCGGACTCCCGCTCCGGCACCGCCTCCGGCAGCAGATCCGGCCCTGGCACGGGCTCCGGCTCCGGCTCCGGCTCCGGAAGCCCTTCGGCGGCCTTCCTCGGGGACCTCTTCGTGGTCCTCTTCGTGGTCCTCTTCGGAAAGATCGCGTAGATCAGTGCGAACAGTCCGTGGAAGGCCGCGACCCGCCAGGAGAGGTGCATCCAGTCCTCCAGCGGGCCCGTCCGGGCCGGGTCCCCGACGTACCAGACGGCCGCCTGGAGCAGAACGGTGGCGACGGCCGTGCCCACCACCGTGCCCAGCCACACCCGGCCCTCGTGCCTCGCGCGCCCGGTGCCGTGGCGCGGGGGCTTCGCGGGTGGCGGGCCACCGCCCAGGCGGTGCGCGGCATGGCCGTCGAGCCATCTGACGGTTCGGTGGCCGTGGCCTGCCGTGTAGCCGATGTAGAGCGCGGCCAGACCGTGCCGCCAGCTCGGTTCGGCGCCGTTCCGGAGGTCGAGCACCGTTACCGTCAGCAGGACCAGCTCGAGCAGCGGCTCAACGAGCAGGAGGACCAGCCCGGTCCTCCGCATCCGCAGCAGATAGCGCGTGGCGAGACCGGCGGCCAGCAGCACCCAGAAGCCGACCTCGCAGAGAACGATCAGCGTGACGATCACGGTTGTCCCCCTCCTTCGTACCGAGTTCAGGCTGCCGGGCGCCGGTCATGGACGCGTCGTCACCGATGACGAACCACGGCTGCACCCTTCGATGTACCGCCGCTCATTCCGGCCGGGGAGGCCGGCCGCCGCACCCGGCGTGTTTCATGGGCTGATGGTCCTTCCCCGTCCCCATCGCGACGACGCCCTCATCGCCGTCAGCGGCCTCGCCGGCGGTCTGCTGCTGTGGGGGCTGGGACTGCACTCCACCGAGGGCGGCCGTCCGCTGTCCGGGCCGTGGACGGTCCTCGTACCGCTCCTCGCCATGTCGGGCCTGGAGCTGCTGCGGCGGACCCTGCCGACGGCCGCACTCCTCGCGGGTACGGCCGTGTTGGTGGCCGACCGGTTCACACCGGGGAGCATCGCGACGGTCCTGATGTTCACGGACCTCGTGTACGCGGCCGTCGTGTACGGCCCGCCGGCCTCGGCCCGGCGCATCCCCTACGCGGCCGGGCTGATCACGGTCGGGGCCACGCTCTGCTCCCTCGCCTGGTTCCGGGATCCGTCCGCGCTGCTCCTCGGCCTGGTCGTGGGGCTGGTGTCCGCGGGCCCGGCCACATCAGGCGCCCTCGTGCGCAACCACCGCGAGGCCGCGGAGGCGGCACGGCTGCGCGCGAACCAGACCGCGCTGCTCGCCGAGCTGGACCGCCGGGAGGCGATCACCGCCGAGCGCGCCAGAATGGCCCGGGAACTGCACGACCTGGTCGCCAACCACCTCTCCGCCATCGCCATCCACTCCACCGCCGCGCTGTCCCTGGACGAGCCGGCGACCACCCGTCAGGCACTCACCGTCATCCGGGAGAACAGCGTCGCGGGCCTTGCGGAGATGCGCCGGCTGATCGGGCTGCTGCGGGACAGCGGCGACCGTACCAGGCCCGCCGTCGCCCCCACCCTGGCCGGACTGGGCGCGCTCGTGGAACAGGCCGCCACCAGCGGCGCCGCGAGCGGGCTGAAGTGCACCCTGGACGCCGCCATCGACGCGGACGCGGCCCCGCCGGCACCGGTGGCGCTGGCCGCCTACCGGATCGTGCAGGAGTCGCTCACGAACGCGCTGAAGCACGCGGACGCGGGCGAGGTCGCCGTACGCCTCACCGGTGCGGCGGGCCGTACGCTGACGGTGACCGTCACCAGCCCCTGCGGCAGCGGGGCGGGGCCTCGCGCGCCCGGCTCGGGCGCGGGACTCGTCGGGATGCGGGAGCGGATCGCGCTGCTGGGCGGTGAGTTCGAGGCGGGCGCTGAGCCCGGCCCGGTCGGCGGCCCGGAGAGAATCTGGCGGGTGCGGGCGGTACTGCCCATGGTCGACGACAAGGAGCCCTCGTCATGATCCGGGTCGTGGTCGCGGAGGACCAGAAGTCCGTCAGGGCCGGTCTGGTGCTGATCCTGGGCAGTGCCCCCGGCATCGAGGTGGTGGGCGAGGCCGGAGACGGCGAGGAGGCGGTGCGGCTGGCCCGGGCGCTGCGGCCCGATCTCGTGCTGATGGACGTGCAGATGCCGCGTCTGGACGGGGTCTCGGCGACCCGCCGTATTGTCGGGGAGGGCCTGGCGGACGTGCTGGTGCTGACGACGTTCGACCTCGACGCGTATGTGTTCGGCGCCCTGCGCGCGGGGGCCGTCGGCTTCCTGCTGAAGGACACCGAGGCACGGGACATGGTCGATGCGGTGCGCACGGTCGCCCGCGGCGAGGGCCTGATCGCCCCGGCCGTGACCCGGCGGCTGCTCGCGGAGTTCGCCTCTCCCACGCCGGTGCCGTCGCGGGACCCGGCCGTGCTCGACACGCTGACGCCACGTGAGCGCGAGGTGCTGTGCTGCCTGGGCAAGGGCCTGTCGAACGCCGAGATCGCCGTGCGGCTCCGGATGGCCGAGGCCACCGCGAAGACCCATGTCAGCAGGCTCCTGGGCAAGCTCGACCTGCGCAGCCGCCTGCAAGCGGCCGTGCTGGCGCAGGATTTGGGGATCTGAGCGCCCGGGGGCGGTCCGACGCGACGGTGCGGGCCCCGCCTCCCCATCCGGCCGCCGGGGCGGCGGCTCCTGCGGCAGCGGCACGGCTCCCCAGCGGCGACGCGCCGGACGCCGCTTCCGTACCCGCGGCATTCCTCTGGTCAGACCGTCACCGGGTAGGACAGCAGGAGACTCACGGCAGTCAGCAGAGCGGCCACGGTGAGCCCGAGCAGCACCCACTGGGCGCGCCCCGCCCGGGCCCGGCCCGCCACCGCGGCGAAGAACAGGACAAGGGCGAACAGCACCGCGGTCAGCACGTAGTTGTCCGACCGCTGGTTCGCCTGGCGCGCCGTCGCCGACTTGCTCTCGGCCTCCCGCACCAGGCGCTCGGCCTGCTCCTCCGCGGCGAGTCGGTACTCCGGCATGTCGAACGGCGTCGGCGGCGCCTTCGGGTCGGTCAGCGGGCGCATCCTGAGCCAGGAGGACACGGCCGGCCCGAACTCGTCGCGGAAACGGTTGAAGAGAAAGCCGGAGACGCTGTCTGGATCCGGTGTGTACGTCCCCTCCCCGTCCGGCCGCTTCGACGGATCGGCGACGATCTCGTCATTGAGCGCGGTGAGCCACTGGGTGAAGGTGATCACGTCGATGGTCAGCAGCTGGCCCGCCTCCGCCGAACGCCGCGAGGACTCGGTGCGTGCCGCGGACGCCTGCGCGTAGGAGTTCGCCTGTACACCGCTCCACTTGGCGCTCTGGAAACCGGCCCAGGCGGTACCGACCGCGGCCAGCGCGAGGATGACCGTCAGGAAGAGTTCGATCCGTTCCCTTCCGCGCCCCTTCTCCGCCGGCTCGTCACCGCCGTGGCCGTCGGGGCCGCCTTGCCTGCCAGGACCGTCGGGGCCGTCGGGGCCGTCGGGGCCGTCGGGGCCGTCGGGGCCTTTCGGCCCGTCAGTTCCCCGATCCGGTCCCCCGCCGTCCGTGCCCTCCCCGGCATTCCCGTCCGCTGCACTCATGGCGCGAGCCTATGCGCGCGCAGGCGCGGACAGTGGCGCGAACCGGCCCGCCCTCGCCCAAGCGGGGGGCGCCGAGCCCAGCATCACCCGGATTCCGTAAGGGCTTACGAGCGGACCGGCGACCGGGCCCCTTGCCGTCGGTCACCGCGGCCCGGCTGCCGGGGGGCCGCGGTGACCGACGGCACCGCGATCGGGGCCGTCCAGGGGCACCCCCACCCACCGAGACACCCCCATCTCAGGCCACATCGACCCTCCCCCAGACTCCGTCCGGGGGCACCCCCACCCACCGAGACACCCCCATCTCAGGCCACATTGACTCGCTGGCCGGGAGGGGCGGCCTCGAGCCAGGCGAGGAAGCCGGTCAGGGCGTCCTCGCTCATGGCCAGTTCGAGACGGTTCCCCTCGTGCAGGCAGCCGAGGACGACCGCGTCCGACAGCAGCGCCAGTTCCTCCTCGCCCTCGGGCAGGCGCCGGGCGACCACCTCGATGGCCGAACGCTCCAGGGCGCGGCGCGGCCTCGGTGCGTAGGAGAAGACCCGGAACCACTCGACCCGGTCGCCGTTGTAGCGGGCCACGCCATACACCCAGCCCTTGCCGGAGTGGTCGTCATCGTCCGGTGCGTTCCAGCGCAGGCTGCAGTCGAAGGTGCCCCCCGAGCGCTGGATGAGTCTGCGGCGCAGGCCGAAGACGAAGAGCCCGATCACCACCAGTGCGACGACCAGTCCGCTCACCAGCAGAGCGAGGAACATCTCCACCGACCTCCTCGCTTCGTCCCGTAGCGGAATACGACCTGCGTCCGCGCTTGCGCTCGCGCTCGCCTCTGCATCTTCCCGCGTCCGCGTCTTCCCGCGTCTGCGTCTTCCTGCGTCTTTCTGCGTCTTCCTGCGTGTGCACCTGCATTGCCTCAGCCGCGACCTGGTCTGGAGAAGTCCAGTCCGGGCCGCGGCTGAGGGTGGTTCATCGGCGGGTATGCGCTCAGCGCACCGCCACCGCGCGCAGCCGAACCTCGGCGCGCCGCCCGGCGGCGGCGTCGTCCTCGGTCTTCGCACGCTCCAGCGCACGCTCGGCGCGCCGGGTGTCGATCTCGTCCGCCAGCTCGGCGATTTCCGCCAGCAGCGACAGCTTGTTGTCGGCGAACGAGAGGAAACCGCCGTGCACGGCGGCGACGACCGTCGCCTCGCTCGTACGGATGGTCACGGGGCCCGATTCCAGCACACCGAGCAGCGGCTGGTGACCGGGCATGACGCCGATGTCGCCGGACGTGGTGCGCGCGACGACCAGGTCGGCCTGGCCAGACCAGACCTGGCGGTCGGCGGCGACCAGCTCGACGTGCAGCTCAGCAGCCAAGGGTGGCTCCTCGGGTCACCACCCGGCGGTCATGCCGGGTGTTGGGTCGTAAGTCTAATAGGGGCCCGGGCGCCGAAACGCCCGGGGCCGTCCGGGGCCCGCCGCGCGGGCGGCTGGTTCAGGGCTCCGGGAAGGCGCGGCACGGGGGGCGGGGGCGGGACCCGCCCCCCGTCGTGAGTCGCGGGACTCAGGAGACGCCGAGCTCCTTGGCGTTCTTCTTGAGGTCCTCGAGACCACCGCACATGAAGAAGGCCTGCTCCGGGAAGTGGTCGAAGTCGCCGTCGCAGATCGCGTTGAACGCGGCGATCGACTCGTCCAGCGGAACGTCGGAACCGTCCACGCCGGTGAACTGCTTCGCCGCGTGGGTGTTCTGGGACAGGAAGCGCTCGACCCGACGGGCGCGGTGGACGACGAGCTTGTCCTCCTCGCCCAGCTCGTCGATACCGAGGATCGCGATGATGTCCTGGAGGTCCTTGTACTTCTGCAGGATCCCCTTGACGCGCATGGCGGTCGTGTAGTGGTCCTGCGAGATGTAGCGGGGGTCCAGGATGCGGGACGTGGAGTCCAGCGGGTCCACCGCGGGGTAGATGCCCTTCTCGGAGATCGGACGGGAGAGCACCGTCGTCGCGTCGAGGTGGGCGAAGGTGGTGGCCGGCGCCGGGTCGGTCAGGTCGTCGGCGGGGACGTAGATCGCCTGCATCGAGGTGATCGAGTGACCGCGGGTCGAGGTGATGCGCTCCTGCAGGAGGCCCATCTCGTCCGCCAGGTTCGGCTGGTAGCCCACCGCGGACGGCATGCGGCCGAGGAGGGTGGACACCTCGGAACCGGCCTGGGTGAAGCGGAAGATGTTGTCGATGAAGAACAGCACGTCCTGCTTCTGCACATCGCGGAAGTACTCCGCCATGGTCAGACCGGCCAGGGCGACCCGCAGACGGGTGCCCGGGGGCTCGTCCATCTGGCCGAAGACCAGAGCGGTCTTGTCCAGAACGCCGGACTCCTCCATCTCGGCGATGAGGTCGTTGCCCTCACGGGTGCGCTCGCCGACACCGGCGAACACGGAAACGCCCTCGTGCAGCTTCGCCACACGCATGATCATTTCCTGGATGAGGACGGTCTTGCCGACACCGGCGCCACCGAACAGGCCGATCTTTCCACCCTTGACGTACGGGGTGAGAAGGTCGACGACCTTCAGGCCGGTCTCGAACATCTCGGTCTTGGACTCGAGGTCCTCGAACTTCGGGGCCTTGCGGTGGATCTCCCAGCGCTCGGACTCCTGGCCGTTCGCCTCCGGCTCGTTCAGCACCTCGCCGAGGGTGTTGAACACCTTGCCCTTGGTGAAGTCGCCGACCGGGACGGTGATGCCCTTGCCCGTGTCGGTCACCGGGGCCTGGCGGACCAGGCCGTCGGTGGGCTGCATCGAGATGGTGCGCACGACGCCCTCGCCGAGGTGCTGTGCGACCTCGAGGGTGAGGGTCTTGGTGGCGCCCGGGGTCGCCGGGTCCGGCACCTCGACGGTCAGCGCGTTGTAGATCTCCGGCATCGCGTCGACGGGGAACTCCACGTCGACGACCGGGCCGATGACCCGCGCGACGCGGCCGGTGGCCACGCCGGCCGGAACGGTCGGCTCAACAGTGGTGGTCATTAGTAGTCACTCCCCGCGGTCGCGTCGGCCAGGGCGCTCGCGCCACCGACGATCTCGCTGATTTCCTGGGTGATGTCGGCCTGGCGGGCCGCGTTGGCAAGTCGGGTGTAGGTGTTGATCAGCTCACCCGCGTTGTCGGTCGCCGACTTCATCGCCTTGCGGCGGGACGCGTGCTCGGAAGCCGCGGCCTGCAGCAGGGCGTTGTAGATCCGGCTCTCGACGTACCGCGGCAGCAGGGCGTCGAGGACGTCCTCCGCCGACGGCTCGAAGTCGAACAGCGGAAGCAGCTCGCCCTTCCCGCCGCCCCCGGCCCCCGCCGCACCGAGGCTGAGCGGCAGGAGCCGGCCGTCGACCGGCGTCTGCGTCAGCATCGAGACGAACTCGGTGAAGACGATGTGGAGCTCGTCCACGCCGCCCTCGGCCGTGTCCTTCCCGATCGCCTCGATCAGGGGCGCCGCGATCTCCTTGGCGTCGGCGTACGACGGGTTGTCGGTGAAGCCCGTCCACGAGTCCGCGAGCGTCAGTTCGCGGAAGCCGTAGTAGGCCACGCCCTTGCGGCCGACGACATAGGTGTCGACCTCCTTGCCCTCGCCACGCAGCCGCTCGGTCAGCCGGGCGGCCGTCTTGATGGCGTTCGACGAGTAGCCGCCGGCCAGACCGCGGTCGCTCGTGAGGAGCAGGACCGCGGCACGGGCCGGGGACTCCGCCTCCGTGGTCAGCGGGTGCTTCGTGTTCGAACCGGTCGCCACCGCCGTGACCGCGCGGGTCAGCTCGGTCGCGTAGGGAGTGGAGGCCGCCACCTTGCGCTGCGCCTTGACGATGCGCGAGGCGGAGATCATCTCCATCGCCTTGGTGATCTTCTTCGTCGCGGTGACCGACTTGATACGACGCTTGTAGACCCGGAGCTGGGCTCCCATGAGTCAGGTCCCTTCCGTCGTCACTTCGAGGCGTTGACGGCCGCCGGAGCGTCCTCGCCGAGCAGCCTGCCGTCGGAGGTCTCGAACTGCTTCTTGAAGTCGGCGATCGCCTCGGCGAGCTTCTCCAGCAGATCGTCGGACATCTTGCCGCCCTCGCGGATGGAGGTCATCAGCGTCTTGTGCTCGCGGTGCAGGAACTCGAGCAGCTCGGACTCGAAGCGGCGGATGTCCTCGACCGGGACGTCGTCCATCTTGCCGGTGGTACCGGCCCAGATGGAGACGACCTGGTTCTCCGTCGAGTACGGGGCGTACTGCGGCTGCTTCAGCAGCTCGACCATGCGCTTGCCGCGCTCCAGGGCGGACTTCGAAGCGGCGTCCAGGTCGGAACCGAAGGCGGCGAACGCCTCCAGCTCGCGGTACTGGGCCAGGTCGACGCGGAGCCGGCCGGAGACCTGCTTCATGGCCTTGTGCTGGGCGGAGCCACCGACGCGGGAGACCGAGATACCGACGTTCAGGGCCGGGCGCTGACCGGCGTTGAACAGGTCGGACTCCAGGAAGCACTGGCCGTCGGTGATGGAGATGACGTTGGTCGGGATGAACGCCGAGACGTCGTTGGCCTTGGTCTCGACGATCGGCAGACCGGTCATCGAGCCGGCGCCCATGTCGTCGGACAGCTTGGCGCAGCGCTCCAGCAGACGGGAGTGCAGGTAGAAGACGTCACCCGGGTAGGCCTCACGGCCCGGCGGGCGGCGCAGCAGCAGCGACACGGCGCGGTAGGCGTCGGCCTGCTTCGACAGGTCGTCGAAGACGATGAGGACGTGCTTGCCCTCGTACATCCAGTGCTGGCCGATGGCCGAGCCGGTGTACGGCGCCAGGTACTTGAAGCCGGCCGGGTCGGACGCCGGGGCGGCGACGATCGTCGTGTACTCGAGGGCGCCGGCCTCCTCCAGCGCGCCGCGCACGGACGCGATGGTGGAGCCCTTCTGTCCGACGGCGACGTAGATGCAGCGGACCTGCTTCGACGGGTCGCCGGAGCGCCAGTTGTCGCGCTGGTTGATGATCGTGTCGACGGCCAGGGCGGTCTTGCCGGTCTGGCGGTCGCCGATGATCAGCTGACGCTGGCCGCGGCCGACCGGGGTCATCGCGTCGACGGCCTTGTAGCCCGTCTCCATGGGCTCGTGGACCGACTTGCGCTGCATGACCGTGGGGGCCTGCAGTTCGAGGGCGCGGCGGCCCGAGGTCTCGATCTCGCCGAGGCCGTCGATCGGGTTGCCGAGCGGGTCGACAACGCGGCCGAGGTAGCCCTCGCCGACGGCGACGGACAGGACCTCGCCGGTGCGCTGGACCGGCTGGCCCTCCTCGACACCGCTGAACTCACCGAGGACGATGGCACCGATCTCGCGCTCCTCGAGGTTGAGGGCGAGGCCGAGGGTGCCGTCCTCGAACTTCAGCAGTTCGTTGGCCATCGTCGAGGGAAGACCCTCGACCTTCGCGATGCCGTCGCCGGCAAGGCTGACCGTACCGACCTCCTCGCGCGAGGCCGCGTCCGGCTTGTACGACTGGACAAAGTTCTCCAGCGCGTCCCGGATCTCCTCCGGCCGGATCGTGAGCTCCGCCATCTGGGTTCCCTGCTCTCCTTGTTGGGCCCGAAGTTTCTTTGGGGGTCTGGGGCTGTGTCCATGACGGCTCGCGCCGCGGGACCCCCAGGAATCCTCTGCGGCCCAACCGGGCCGCTCTAGCAATTCTTCTGTGACGTGGTGGCCGGTCAGCCCGCGAGGCGGCGCTGCGCCCCGGCGATGCGGTCCAGGACCGTCCCGTCGATCAGCTCGTCGCCGACCCGCACCGAGATCCCGCCGAGGACCCCGGGGTCCACGTCCAGGTTCAGGTGCATCTCACGGCCGTACACGTTCGCCAGTACGGCTGCGAGGCGCTGCTTCTGCCGGTCGGACAGCGGTACCGCGGAGGTGACCACGGCGACCAGCCGGTTCCGGCGCTCGGCGGCCAGCTTGGAGAGGGACTCCAGTCCCGCTTCCAGGCTACGTCCACGCGGTGCCGTGACGAGACGGACCACGAGCCGCTCGGTGACGGGGTCGACCCTGCCGCCGAGGAGGCCGCGGACCAGCTGGGACTTGGCGGCCGCCGTGGCGGTGCGGTCGGTCAGCGCGGCGCGCAGGTCCGGGTTGGACGCGACGATCCGGCCGAACCGGAACAGCTCGTCCTCCACCCCGTCCAGGGCGCCGGCCCGCTGCGCGGCCGTGAGCTCGGCGGTGGCCGCCAGCTTCTCCAGCGCGTCCACCAGGTCGCGGGACTGCGACCAGCGGGAGCGGACCATCCCGGAGACCAGGTCGGCGGACTCGCCGCCCACCTGACCGCTCAGCAGCCGGGCGGCCAGCTCGGCCTTGCCCTCACCGGGCTGCGCCGGGTCGGTCAGGACCCGACGCAGCGACACCTCGCGGTCGAGCAGCGCGGTGACGGCGACCAGCTCCTCGGCGAGCTTCGCCGCGTCGGCCGACGTGCTGTCGGTCAGCGCGTCGAGACGCTCGCGTGCGGCGGCCAGTGCCTCGCGGCTCGCTCCGTTCATCGGGCAGCCTCGGCCTTCTCCTCGAGCTCGTCGAGGAAGCGGTCGATGACGCGGCTCTGGCGGGCGTGGTCCTCGAGGGACTCGCCGACCAGCTTGCCGGCCAGGTCGGTGGCCAGCTGGCCCACGTCCTGGCGCAGCGCGGACGCCGCTGCCTTGCGGTCGGCCTCGATCTGGGCGTGGCCGGCGGCGACGATCTCCTCGCGCTGCCGCTGGCCTTCCGCACGCATCTCGGCGATGATCGCGGCGCCCTGCTCCGTGGCCTCCTGGCGCAGACGCGCGGCCTCGTGACGGGCCTCGGCGAGCTGAGCGCGGTACTGCTCGAGCACGCTCTGGGCCTCGACCTGGGCCGCCTCGGCCTTCTCCATGCCGCCTTCGATGGCCTCGCGGCGCTCCTCCAGAACCCTGTTGATGTTCGGGAGGAGCTTCTTGGCGAGGAAGAAGAAGACGATGGCGAAGGCGATCGTGCCGACGAGCAGCTCGGGGCCTGGGGGAACGAGCGGGTTCTGCTCCTCCCCGGCCGCCAGCTGAACGAGGTTGGCGATCACATCAGTGCCTTTCGTCGATAAGTGGTCGGTGAAGTGTTAGTTCACTGACCGTAAACGAACGGCATAACGATGCCGATGAGGGCGAGCGCCTCACAGAAGGCGAAGCCGAGGATCTGGTTGGCGCGGATCAGGCCGGCGGCCTCGGGCTGACGGGCCAGGGCCTGGGTGCCGTTACCGAAGACGATGCCGACGCCGATGCCGGGGCCGATGGCGGCGAGGCCGTAGCCGATGGAGCCGAGCGAACCGGAGACAGCGGCGAGGGTCTCAGTGGCAGCCATGCTGATTCTTCCTTTTCATTTACGGACCGGTGGGGGTTGGCCACCGGACGGTTCTGGGGAGGGGTGCGGGCGAGGCGGGGCTCAGTGGTGCTCGGCGAGAGCGCCCTGAATGTAGGAGCAGGCCAGCAGGACGAAGACGTACGCCTGGACGGCCTGGACGAAGAGCTCGAAGACGATCATGGCCATCGTCATCACGAAGGAGACGCCGGCGGCCGGGATGAGCCAGCTGTTCAGCAGGTACCAGGAGGCGACGGTGAACATCACCAGCATCAGGTGTCCGGCGAACATGTTGGCGAAGAGCCGGACCGCGTGGGTGAAGGGGCGGACCAGCAGGTTGGAGAAGAACTCGATGAACGAGACCAGCCACTTGATCGGGCCGAGCGACGAGTCGTAACCGGTGATGTTCTTCCAGCCACCGACGAAGCCATGGCGCTTGAAGGTCAGCGAGACCCAGATCACGTAGACGATCAGGGCCAGGACCATCGGGTACGCGATGATCGACGCCACCGGGAACTGGGCCAGCGGGACCACGGACCAGATGTTCATGATCCAGACGAAGAAGAAGATGGAGACCATCAGCGGGACGAACTTCTCGCCCTCCCGCTTGCCGATGGTCTCGTAGACGATCCCGCGGCGCACGAAGTCGTAGCCCGCCTCGCCGATCATCTGCAGCTTGCCCGGGACGACCTTCGCCCTGCCGAACGCCGCGTAGAAGAAGCTGACGACGACGAGCGTGGTGATCAGCGCGAGCAGCATCACCTTGTTGAACTCGAAGCCGCCTACGGTGGCGATCGGCTGGAAGAGGAAGGAGTGCAGGCCCGGCGCCGGAAAGCCACAGCCGTTGTCGGCCAGGATGCGGCAGCTCCAGTCAAAGGCGAGCGTGGTCTGTTCAGCACTCACCGCGGGCTCCTTCGGCGTGACGCATGGGTTCGGCAACCTCGTTGTGTCGGCGCGGCGCGCAGCCGCGAGTCGGCACCGGACTGGTGTTTCGGATGTGGGGGCGGCGGTCAGGCATCGAGGCCTCGCGATCGAGCAGGCGTCAGCTCAGATGCCCGCGCCCGCAGTGCCGCAGTTGGCACCGGACGATAGCAGTTCCTCGAACGCGCACTTATCCCGGCCCTACCCGTCACGCCGACGGCCCCGTCTTCTCGCCCCTGCGGGCTTCCGACGGCTCCGGTTCGACGTAGAGGATCTTGGCCTTCATATGGGCACGGGCCTGTGCGGCCACCCAGACGAGCGTCGACGCGACGATCGAGGCCGCGAAGGTCCTGGGGTTGAACAGGGTGGTGTCCTTGAAGGCGGCGACGAAGAGGAACAGCACGAGCAGCTGCGTTGTGTAGAGCATCAGGCCCATCGCCTGGAACAGCTGCGGGAAGCTCTTCGCGGTCCGCTGCAGCACCACGATCCCGATACCCATGAAGAGGATGACCACCAGAGTGCCGACGACCGCGCCGAGGGCCCCCTTGCCGCCGGCGACCACACCGCTGACGATCGCGGCGAGCACGCCGACGGCGGCGGTGGGCACGACGGTCTGAAGGAGAGTCCGGACGTCATTGGACGGCATGGCGTCAACTCCGCTGGGTGGTGGGGCAGGGGTGTCGTCGAGGACGAGCGTGGATCCGGTCCGAGGTGGGTCTCGGGCACCGAAGAGACCGTCGCACTGCGGTCCTTCGGCTCTGTCTCCGGTTCTCGTGAACCGTATCACAATCTATTTGAAGAGGTCTTTACCCGTTGGTGTGCCAACTCTCACACATGAGAGTGAGGTCGCGCGTGTGTGCAGGACACATTACCGCTTTGTCTGGTATTGGGCGTGAGTGCCCTCTCGGCACTCGTCCGGGATCCCCGGACGGCACATGCCGGGCACTGCCGGACCGCCGGTTCCCGGGGCGCCCGAACCGCCGGGCACTGCCGGACCACCGGTTCCCGGGAGGCCGGACCGCCGTGACCGCCGGGCAGCCCTGAGACGGCACTGCCGTGGCGACCGGACCGCCGGCATCACGACCCCGGGGACGCGGGCCGCCCCCGCCCGGCCATCTTTTCATCACATTGTGTGGCCGATCGGCGTGGCCCCGGTTGACACTACTTCCGCGCCGCCGTGAACCGCGAACGCGACCCGATCGCCGTCGCCCCGTTGATTCCCGCGGGCACCGGGATACGCCCGTCCTCGGGGCTCACCGCAGCCGGATCGGCGGGATCCGCGACGCCGACCGCATCGACAGGATCGACCGCATCGACCGCATCGACCGGATCCGTGCGGTCCGCCGCCCGGCCGGCCGGGACGCCCCGCGCCGGGGCCGGCACAGGCGCCGCGGCACGCCGCCGGCGGCGGTAGCGCGGCGGGACGAAGGACTCCGCCCAGCGCGGCGCCCGCGGAGTGAAACGCGGCAGCAGCAACAGCACCAGGCCCACGAAGCTGAGCACCACGATGACGAACACGATCCACATCGAGGCGCTGTGGACCGAGTAGAGGACGACCCCGAACGCGATCAGGGCCGACCAGAAGTACATGATCAGCACCGCGCGGCTGTGCGAGTGCCCGATCTCCAGCAGTCGGTGGTGGAGGTGGCCGCGGTCGGCGGCGAACGGCGACTTGCCCTTCCAGGTCCGCCGGACGATCGCCAGCAGCAGGTCGGCGACCGGAATGGCGATGATGGTCAGCGGGAGCAGCAGCGGAATGAAGACCGGCAGCGCGGCGTGGGTGGCCTGCCGGGTGCCGCCCTCGAACAGCTTCAGCGCGTCCGGGTCCACCTGGCCCGTCACCGAGATCGCGGACGCGGCCAGCACCAGGCCGATCAGCATCGATCCCGAGTCGCCCATGAAGATCCGCGCCGGATGCATGTTGTGCGGCAGGAAGCCCAGGCACATACCCATCAGCACGGAGGCGAACAGGGTCGCCGGAGCCGCGGCCTCGACGCCGTAGCCGAACCACATCCGGTACGCGTACAGGAAGAACGCCGCGGACGCGATGCACACCATGCCCGCGGCCAGGCCGTCCAGGCCGTCCACGAAGTTCACCGCGTTGATCGTGACCAGGACCAGCGCGACCGTCAGCAGCGTGCCCTGCCACTGGGTGAGGGAGACCGTCCCGACGCCCGGGATCGGCAGCCACAGGATCGTCAGGCCCTGCATCACCATCACACCCGCGGCGATCATCTGGCCGCCGAGCTTGATCAGGGCGTCGATCTCGAACTTGTCGTCCAGCACGCCGATCAGCCAGATCAGCGCGGCGCCGGAGAGCAGGGCGCGGGGCTCGTTGGAGAGCTCGAACACACTGTTGAGGTTCTGCAGATGGTCGGCGACGAGCAGGCCGGCGCACAGGCCGAAGAACATGGCGATGCCGCCGAGCCGCGGCGTCGGTTCACGGTGGACGTCACGGGCCCGGATATCCGGCATCGCCCCGGTCGCGATGGCGAACTTCCGCACCGGTCCGGTCAGAAGGTAGGTCACCGCAGCCGTGACGCAGAGCGTCAGCAGGTAATCACGCACGGGCTGCCCCAGAGGAATCGCTGGCCATCTCAGCCCCACACACTAGCTTTGTTGACCACATGCCTGAGGACATACCAGCGGCCCGGACGGTTGCAGGTCCCCGCGTCGGCCGAGGATCCGGCCCCGTGCGGCAGATTCCGGACCGGCTCCGGAGAGGTTCCCGACCTGTTCCCCAGGGGGTTCCCGCCTCGCTCCCGATCGCCTGCCACGCGCCCCCTCCGGCACCGGTCCCGCCGCAAAGCACCTTCCATCCTCCCGCGATCCCCCGCAGTCCGCCCACGATCCGGCCGCAGTCCGGTCTCAGTAGGGCGGAAACCTCCTGGCCAGATCCCGTACTTCCTCGCGCACGCGGTGGATGTCATCGGAGCCCGTGCCGAGTGCCGTGCCGAAGAGCACGGCGATCCTCGCCATCTCGGCCGGCCCCATGCCCTGGGTGGTGACGGCAGCGGTGCCCAGGCGGATGCCCCGGCCGTCGCCGTACGGCAGCGCGCAGGTGTCGAGCACCATTCCGGCGGCGGCGAGCCGCCCGCGGGCCGTGCGGCCGTCCACGCCGAGCGGCGCCGGGTCCGCGGTGATCAGATGGGTGTCCGTGCCGCCGGTGGTGACCGCGAAGCCCTCGGCCTCCAGCCCCTCCGCGAGGACCCTGGCGTTGGCGACGACCTGGTGGGCGTAGCCGGCGAACCTCGCCGTCGCCGCCTCGCCGAACGCGACGGCCTTGGCGGCGATCGTGTGCATCTGGGCGCCGCCCTGGGTGAAGGGGAACACCGCGCGGTCGATCCGCTCGGCCAGATGGCTGCCGCAGAGGATCATGCCGCCCCGCGGTCCGCGCAGCACCTTGTGCGTCGTGGCGCACACGACGTCCGCGTGCGGGACCGGGCTGGGGGCCGCTCCCCCGGCGATCAGGCCCATCGGATGGGCGGCGTCGGCGATCAGATAGGCCCCGACCTCGTCGGCGATCTCCCGGAACACGGCGTAGTCGGGGTGCCGCGGATAGGAGATCGATCCGCACACGACGGCCTTCGGCCGGTGCTCGCGCGCGAGCCTGAGGATGTGCTCGTAGTCGAGCAGCCCCGACTCGGCGTCGACACCGTACGGGACGAAGGTGAACCACCGTCCGGAGAAGTTGGCCGGTGAGCCGTGTGTGAGGTGCCCGCCGAAGGCCAGGCCCATCGCGAGGACGGTGTCCCCCGGCCGCAGCAGCGCCGCGTACGCCGCGAGGACCGCCGAGGAGCCCGAATGGGGCTGCACATTGGCGTGGTCGGCGCCGAAGAGGGCGGTGGCCCGGTCGATCGCGATCCGCTCGGCGGCGTCGACGAGTTCGCAGCCGCCGTGGTGGCGCGCGCCCGGGTAGCCCTCGGCGTACTTGTTGGCGAGCGGGGAGCCGAGCGCCGCGAGGACGGCCGGCGAGGTGAAGTTCTCCGCCGCGATCAGCTGGAGGCAGTCGGCCTGCCGGGCCGTCTCGCCGAGCACGACCTCGGCGATCTCGGGGTCCTGGCGGCGCAGGACGTCGAGACCGGCGAGCGCGTCCGGGATGCGGGCGGGTGCGGGGGTACTGACCGGCATCGTGGTCTCCCGGCCTCATGTGGGGGGTGTACGGCCCCTCCAATGTAGGTCCGGGGGCGCCCGGCCGCCCGCCGTCCCGCGGCCCGGATCGGCCCCGTTCGGCCGTCCGGGCCACGCCGCGACCAGGCCGCCCGGTGGTCCGCGGCCGGACCGGCCCATCGGGCGCAGCGGCCGGCTGCCACGCCGTCGGGCGGGACCACGGCGGAGAGGCCGGAGAACGGCGAGGGGCCGGGCAACGGCGGAGGGGCCGGACGACGGCGAGGCGCCGGACGACGGCGGAGAGGCCGGACAGCGGCAGAGCGGCCGGACAACGGCGGAGGACCGGTCCCGGACAGGGGGCCCCGGGGGTCCGCCCGCGCGCCCCCACCGTCAGCCGTCAGCGGTGCGCCCAGGCCCCACAGGTCAGCGGCACCGCGCGGGGCCCGGGTCAGCGGCCCCTCGGGTGCACCTCAGCGGCTCGGGGGCACGCCCGTCAGCGCCGTCAGCACCGGGTCCAGCGCCTGGTGGATCTCGTCGCCGATGGACCGGAAGAAGGTGACGGGCCCCCCGTACGGGTCGTGGACCTCGTCCGCCTCCGCGCTCGGCGCCAGCAGCCAGCCGCGCAGTGCCGCGGCCGCCCGCACCAGGGCTCTGGCGCGCTCGACGACGCCGTCCTGGTCGGGGTCGGGCAGGGTCGCGGGGTCTATGGCCCGCACGAGCCGGGTGAACTCCTTCAGGGTGAAGGTGCGCAGGCCCGCCGAGTGCCCCATGGAGATGACCTGGGCCCGGTGGTCGCGGGTGGCCGTGAGCACGAGATCCGCCCGGATGACGTGCTCGTCGAGCAGCTCGCGCCCCAGGAAGCCGCCGGGGTCGGCGCCGAAGTCCGTGAGGACCGTCGCGGCGTTCGCCTCCATCGGAGCGCCCTCGTGGCCCCAGGTGCCGGCGCTCTCCACGAGCAGCCCGCCGGCCAGGGGGTCGCCGAGCCGGCGGCTGAGGGCATGACGCGTCAGCCGCTCGGTGATCGGCGAGCGGCAGACGTTGCCGGTGCTGACGTGGAGGATCCGGAATGTGCCGCCGGCGGCGGCCGTACCTTCTATGCCACGTCCCTCAGGGACGGTCACTGTGCCGGCCCCCGGCTGTTCGCTCCGGTCACGGCGCCACCTCGAGGTCGGGTACGACCTTGCGCAGCTCGTCCGCCTCCAGGGCGCCGGCCCGCAGCAGGACCGGGACCTCGCCGGTGACGTCGACGATCGAGGACGGCACGTTGCCGGGCGTCGGACCGCCGTCGAGGTACACGGACACCGAATCGCCGAGCATGTCCCGAGCGGCGTCGCAGGTCTCGGGCGCCGGGTGGCCGGTGAGGTTCGCCGACGACACGGCCATCGGGCCGACCTCGGTGAGGAGTTCGATGGCGACCGGGTGCAGCGGCATCCGGATGGCGACGGTGCCGCGGGTGTCCCCGAGGTCCCACTGCAGCGACGGCTGGTGCCGGGCGACGAGCGTCAGCGCCCCGGGCCAGAACGCGTCGACGAGTTCCCACGCCTGCTCGGAGAAGTCGGTGACCAGTCCGTGGAGTGTGTTCGGCGAGCCGATGAGGACGGGGGTGGGCATGTTGCGCCCGCGTCCCTTCGCCGTCAGGAGATCGGCGACGGCCCCGGAGCCGAACGCGTCCGCGCCGATGCCGTAGACGGTGTCGGTGGGCAGCACGACGAGTTCGCCGCGGCGGACGGCCGAGGCGGCTTCCCGCAGGCCGGTGGCGCGGTCCGTCGCGTCGTTGCAGTCGTATCGCCGAGCCATCAGCGGGCCTCCTCGTTGTCGGTCACTCTGTTCTCCGCCCGGCTCCCGGCCGGGGTGGCCCCCGCCCCGGCGGCCGGGTGTGCGCCAGCGGTCCCCGGTGCGCGGCCCCGGTGCGGCCGGGACCTCCTCGCGCCGGGGGCCCTCACGGCATGGCCTTGCGGGCCGTCGCGAAGCGCGGGCGGTTGTTGAGGTCGGGGTGGTCGGCCGCGTCGGCCCAGCCCGCCTCCTCGCTGAAGATCCAGGGCACCTGACCGCCCTGGGTGTCGGCGTGCTCGACGACGACGAGACCGCCCGGGCGCAGCAGCCGGTGCGCCGTGCGCTCGATGCCGCGGATGGTGTCGAGGCCGTCCTCACCGGAGAACAGCGCCATCTGCGGGTCGTGGTCACGTGCCTCCGGGGCCACGTACTCCCACTCGGTGAGCGGGATGTACGGCGGGTTGGAGATGACCAGGTCGACCTGCCCGTCGAGTTCGGGGACGGCCGAGAGGGCGTCCCCCTGGTGGACGGTGACCCGGGATCCCGCGGCGTTCCTCCGCGTCCAGCCGATCGCGTCGTCGGACAGCTCGACGGCGTGCACCCGGGACCGCGGCACCTCCTGGGCGATCGCCAGCGCGATGGCGCCCGAGCCGGAGCACAGGTCGACGACGAGCGGCTCGACGACGTCCATGGCGCGCACCGCGTCTATGGCCCAGCCGACGACCGACTCGGTCTCGGGGCGCGGTACGAAGACCCCGGGGCCCACCCGGAGCTCCAGGTAGCGGAAGAACGCGCGTCCGGTGATGTGCTGCAGCGGTTCCCGGGCCTCGCGGCGGGCGACGGCCTCCCAGTAGCGGGCGTCGAAGTCCGCGTCCTCGACCAGGTGGAGTTCGCCGCGCTTGACGCCGTGGACGAAGGCGGCCAGTTCCTCCGCGTCGAAGCGCGGTGAGGGCACCCCTGCGTCGGCCAGCCGCCGGGTGGCCTGGGCCACCTCGGCTAGCAGCAGGGAGCGGGGGGACCGGGATCGTCCCCCGGGGAGCGACTGCACGCTGGTCCTCCGGGCTGGGCGGGGTCGTTCGTGGTTGCGCGGCTCACGCCGCGGCGAGCTTCGCGGCGGAGTCGGCGTCGACGCAGGCCTGGATCACCGCGTCCAGCTCACCGTCGAGCACCTGGTCCAAGTTGTACGCCTTGAAGCCGACGCGGTGGTCCGAGATCCGGTTTTCCGGGAAGTTGTACGTACGGATCTTCTCGGAGCGGTCGACCGTACGGACCTGGCTGCGGCGGGCGTCGGCGGCCTCCTGCTCGGCCGCCTCCGTCGCCGCCGCGAGGAGCCTGGAGCGCAGGATGCGCATCGCCTGCTCCTTGTTCTGGAGCTGGCTCTTCTCGTTCTGGCAGGAGGCGACGACCCCGGTGGGGACGTGGGTGATGCGCACCGCGGAGTCCGTGGTGTTGACGGACTGGCCGCCGGGGCCCGAGGAGCGGTAGACGTCGATCCGCAGATCGGCGGGGCTGATCTCCACGTCGATCTCCTCGGCCTCCGGGGTCACGAGGACGCCGGCGGCGGAGGTGTGGATGCGCCCCTGGGACTCGGTGGCGGGGACGCGCTGCACGCGGTGCACCCCGCCCTCGTACTTCAGCCGTGCCCAGACGCCCTGGCCCGGCTCGGGGGTCGCGTTGCCCTTGAGCTTCACCGCGACCTGGACGTCCTTGTAGCCGCCGAGCTCCGACTCGGTGGCGTCGATGATCTCGGTCTTCCAGCCGACGCGCTCGGCGTAGCGGAGGTACATCCGCAGCAGGTCGCCGGCGAACAGCGCCGACTCATCGCCGCCCGCCCCCGCCTTGATCTCCAGGATGACGTCCTTGTCGTCGCTGGGGTCGCGGGGTACGAGGAGCAGCCGCAGCTTCTCGGTGAGTTCCTCGCGCTGCTTCTCCAGGTCCTTGACCTCGGCGGCGAAGTCGGGGTCGTCGGCGGCGAGTTCGCGGGCCGTGTCGATGTCGTCCCCGGTCCGCTTCCAGGCGCGGTAGGTGCCGATGATCGGGGTCAGCTCGGCGTACCGCTTGTTGAGCCGACGCGCGTGTCCCTGGTCGGCGTGGACCGAAGGGTCGGCGAGCTGCTTCTCGAGGTCGGCGTGCTCGCCGACCAGTTCATCGACCGCTTCGAACATCGGATGCTCCTGGTGGGTGACGCTGGATGGCTGCGGGAGAGACGGCAAAGCGCCGGTCACGGCCGCCCGTGCGGGGGCGGCCGTGGACCGGCGCAGTGGCTCGCTACTTCTTGGCGGAGCCGGCAGCCTTGCCGAAGCGGGCCTCGAAGCGGGCCACACGGCCACCGGTGTCGAGGATCTTCTGCTTGCCCGTGTAGAACGGGTGGCACGCCGAGCAGACCTCGGCGCGGATCGTGCCGCCCTGGAGGGTGCTGCGGGTGGTGAACGACGCGCCGCAGGTGCAGCTCACCTGGGTCTCGACGTACTCGGGGTGGATGTCGCGCTTCAAGGGATTCTCCTAGTTCCGGGAGGGCGCCGGGTCGCACACGCGGGGTGCGCGCACGTGAACCGGGGCCGACGTACCAGTCTGCCAGGACCGGCCGTATCTCCCAAAACCGGGGGTCACCGCCAGGTATTCCCCGGGGCGGGGGCCGGGACGGGGGCGGTGAGCGGCGACCGCGCGGACGCGGCAGTACGGCGGCGCGGGGCGGCCTCGGGAGAGCGGCAGGGCGGCAGGGCCTACTCCACGATGCCCGCGGCCTCCCCGTCGGCGGTGCCCTCGGTCGCGGAGGCGGGTATGGGCAGGTCGGCGCGCAGCGCCGCCCACACCTGCCCGCTCTGCTGCTCCAGGGGTACGACGCGGTTGGGGTCCTGTTCGTCGTACTCCACCGGCAGGGTGATCATCCGGACGTCGTCCGCGTCGAGGCCCTTGAGGCCGTTCGCGAAGCCGATGAGGTCCTGGACCGAGCCGAGGTCGGAGTCGGGTGTGATCGCGCTGGTGGCGGTGTCGGCGAGGTCGTACAGCTTCTTCGGGTCGCTGAGCACTCCCACGTCCTTGACCTGCTGTATCAGTGCCTTGACGAAGGCCTGCTGGAGCTGGATCCGGCCGAGGTCGCTGCCGTTGCCGACGGCCTTGCGGGTGCGCACCAGGCCGAGGGCCTGCTCGCCGCTGAGCGTGTGCGTGCCCGGCGGGAGCTCCAGGTGGCTGTCGGAGTCGCTGATCGCCTCGGTCGTGGTGATCTCCACGCCGCCGAGTTCGTCCACGAGCTGCTTGAAGCCGGTGAAGTCGACCTCCAGGTAGTGGTCCATCCGGATACCGGAGATCTGCTCGACGGTCTTCACCGCGCAGGCCGGTCCGCCGACCTCGTAGGCCGTGTTGAACATGGCGCGTTGCTCGCCGGGGACGCTGTCGCCTCGGCTGTCGGTGCACGGGGGCCGGTCGACGAGGGTGTCGCGGGGCACGGAGACGACGGCGGCCTCTCGGCGCCCCTCGTATAGGTGCACGATCATCGCCGTGTCGGAGCGGGCGCCGCCCTCGTCCGCGCCGTACTCGCCGTTGGCGCCGGCCCGGGAGTCGGAGCCCAGGACGAGGATGTCCATGGAGCCGTTGTCCACGTCGTCCGGGCGGTCGCTGCCGAGCTGGCCGCTGATGTCGACGCCCTGGATGTTGCCGTCGAGCTTGAGGTAGACCCAGCCGAGGCCCGACCCTCCGAGGAGCACCAGTGCCGCCGTGGCCCACGAGGCGAGCGTCGCGGCCCGGCGCCGCGGGGTGGCCGGCCGGCGGCGCCGGCCCGTTCCGCGTATTCGGCCCTTGCCCTGTTCCGCCATCCGGCTCCCCCAAGTCCTCGTAGGTCCCGATACCCCCGGCCGCGCTCTTCAGGCGCGGTTTGTCCAAGCTGTCAAGCTTTGTTACGCCGTCTGTGCGACCGGCGGGGAGCGAGAAGGGTTGCACGGGCAGCTGTGAGGACGGTGAGAAGCGGATGAGAAAGGGGCCGTGCGCACGGGGTGGGATGCGGTGCGCACGGGCCCTCCGGGGAGCCTCCCGGGACAGACGGAAACCGCTCCGCCACCTCGGAGGTGGCGGAGCGGCCCGGTGTGCCACTGACGCGGCGTCAGTCGCCGTTGCCCGGTGCGGGCGTATTCTTCTGGATCTGCAGCAGGAACTCGGCGTTCGACTTGGTCTGCTTCATCTTGTCGAGCAGCAGCTCGATCGCCTGCTGCTGGTCGAGCGCGTGCAGCACCCGGCGCAACTTCCAGACGATGGCGAGTTCCTCGCCGCTGAGCAGGATCTCCTCCTTGCGGGTGCCGGACGCGTCGACGTCCACCGCGGGGAAGATGCGCTTGTCGGCGAGCTTCCGGTCGAGCTTGAGCTCCATGTTGCCGGTGCCCTTGAACTCCTCGAAGATCACCTCGTCCATGCGCGAGCCGGTGTCGACCAGCGCGGTGGCCAGGATGGTCAGCGAGCCGCCGTCCTCGATGTTGCGCGCGGCGCCGAAGAAGCGCTTCGGCGGGTAGAGCGCGGTCGAGTCGACACCGCCGGACAGGATGCGGCCGGAGGCCGGGGCCGCCAGGTTGTACGCACGGCCCAGCCGGGTGATGGAGTCCAGCAGGACGACCACGTCGTGACCCAGCTCGACCAGGCGCTTGGCCCGCTCGATGGCCAGTTCGGCGACCGTGGTGTGGTCCTCGGCGGGGCGGTCGAAGGTCGAGGAGATGACCTCGCCCTTGACCGACCGCTGCATGTCGGTGACTTCTTCCGGCCGCTCGTCGACGAGGACGACCATCAGGTGGCACTCGGGGTTGTTGTGGGTGATCGCGTTGGCGACCGCCTGCATGATCATGGTCTTGCCGGTCTTCGGCGGGGCCACGATCAGACCGCGCTGGCCCTTGCCGATCGGCGACACGAGGTCGATGATCCGCGTGGTCAGCACGCCCGGGTCGGTCTCCAGGCGGAGCCGGTCCTGCGGATAGAGCGGGGTCAGCTTGTTGAACTCCGGGCGCCCGCGACCGGATTCGGGCGCCATGCCGTTGACGGAGTCCAGGCGGACCAGCGCGTTGAACTTCTCGCGGCGCTCGCCCTCCTTGGGCTGCCGGACCGCGCCGGTGACGTGGTCGCCCTTGCGCAGGCCGTTCTTGCGGACCTGGGCGAGGGACACGTACACGTCGTTGGGGCCGGGCAGGTAGCCGGAGGTCCGGATGAACGCGTAGTTGTCCAGGATGTCGAGGATGCCCGCGACGGGGATCAGCACATCGTCCTCGGCGAGCTGCGGCTCGCCGCCGAACTCCTCGCGGCCGCGGCGGCCTCGGCGGTCGCGGTAGCGGCCTCGGCGCCCGCGCCGGCCGCCCTGCTCGTCGTCGAAGTCGTCCTGCGGGCCGCCGCCCTGCCGCTGCTGGCCGCCCTGCTGCTGTTGGCGCTGGCCGCCGCCCTGCTGGTCGTCGCCCTTGCCGCCGCGGCGGTCGCGGCGGCCCTCGCGCCGGCCGTCGCCGCGCTCACCGCGCTCACCGCGGTCTCCCCGGTCACGCCGACCGTCCCCACGGCGGCCCTCGGCGGTCTCGGTGGCGGCCTCGGCCTTGGCCTCCGGCTGCCCCTCGGTCCTGGTCTCGGCCCGGACCTCGGTCTTCACGTCCCCCCTCGGCTCGGCCTTGGCCGCGTCGGCCTCCGGGCTGCCCGCGGGGGCGGTGGCCCGGCGGCGGCGACGCTCGCCCGCCGGGGCGTCGTCGCTGGCCGGCTGGCCCGGGATGTCGATCTGCTGCTGGGCGGCGGGGGACTCGGCCTTCGGCTCTGCGGCGGCGCCCTCCTCACCCGTACGGGCCTTGGAGGTGGCGCGGCGCTTCGGCTTCGCCGCGGCTGCGCCGCCGCCCGTCTCGGCGCCCTTGGCCGGGGCTCCTCCGGCGGCCTGCGCCTCCTTGATGACCTCGATCAGCTGGCTCTTGCGCATCCGCGCGGTGCCCCTGATCCCGAGGCCCGAAGCGACCTGCTGGAGCTCGGCCAGGACCATGCCCTCGAGGCCGGTGCCGGAACGGCGGCGCCGGGAGGTGGTGCCAGTGGCAGCACCTGCGGCGGGCGCGGCGGTGTCGACACTGCTGTCGGCAGTCACGCCCATCAGATCGGTGGTGTCGCTCACGAAGGGTCCTTCCCTGGAGCGGACGTCGGCCTTCTGGCTCGGCGACCGGTTGTGCTGTCCGGCGCGGTCTTCGATCTCTCTGATCGCGGACCGGAGCCGGGGCGGTGGTCCGCCGGGGTACGGCGGAAAGATGTACGTGCAGGGTCCGGCTCGAGTTCCCCCTGCTCAACCCTCTCTTCGGGAGAAGCGAGGGGTGTCGTGCCGGTTCCGGAGCGTGCTCGAAACTGCTCAGGCAGGCTGCTCAGGCAGTTGGGGAGGCTCCCGGAAGAGTGGTGGTCCCGGAAAGGGACACAAAGCACCGCGCCACAAGATTGTGGGGCTGCGTACTTGAGGTTAACACTACCGGCTCCAACAAACATTCCCCCTCTCTGTCACCGGCAATCCCGTGTCGGGCTACGGAGCCAGCGGGAGGACACACGCTCCCGCGGCGTCGAGCGCGAGCCTGTTGGCCGCCCAGCCCTCGCCCGCGAGCCGGGCGACCTTGTCGGCCGTAGCGTCCTCGGCCAGTGCGAGCACGGTGGGGCCCGCACCGGAGATGACCGCGGGGACCCCGTCGGCGCGCAGCCGGCTCACCAGGTCGACGCTCTGCGGCATCGCCGGTGCCCGGTACTCCTGGTGGAGACGGTCCTCGGTGGCGGGAAGCAGCAGCTCGGGGCGCCTGGCGAGGGCCTCGACGAGCAGCGCCGCACGTCCCGCGTTGACGGCGGCGTCCACATGGGGAACGGTCCGCGGGAGCAGCCCGCGGGCGGTCTCGGTGAGAACCGGCCTGCTCGGTACGAAAACCACCGGAACGATGGATTCGGACGGGTCCATCCTGATCGCACGGGCCGCTCCCGCGTCGGTCCACGCGAGGGTGAAGCCGCCGAGGAGGCAGGCTGCCACGTTGTCCGGGTGGCCCTCGATCTCGGTGGCGAGTTCCAGCAGTGCCGCGTCGTCGAGCCGGACGTCGCCCCCTATGGTCACCGCGGTGGCCGCCACGATGCCGGCGCAGATGGCGGCCGACGAGGAGCCGAGCCCCCGGCCGTGCGGGATACGGTTCGCGCAGACGACCTCGAGGCCTCGGGGCTGCCCGCCGAGCAGGTCGAAGGCCGTGCGCAGCGAGCGCAGGAGCAGATGGCTCTCGTCGCGCGGCAGCGTCTCGGCGCCCTCACCGGCGATGTCGATGTGCAGCCCGGAGTCCGCGACGCGGACCACGACGTCGTCGTACAGGCCCAACGACAGGCCGAAGGCGTCGAAGCCCGGTCCGAGGTTGGCGCTGGTGGCGGGCACGCGCACTCGGACGGCGGCGGCGCGGAACGCGGGACCTGCCATCGGTCGACGACTCTCCTCATTGGTTCAGTTCAGTTCAGTTCGGTTCTCGATCGCTTCCGACCACTGGCGATCGGCGCCGATCTCGTGATCTCCATGACCTCGACGATTCGGGCGATCTCGTTGATTCGGGCGATCTCGGCGATCCCTAGGGTCCCGAAGACCTCTGCGATCGGGTTTGATCGACTCTAGTCGGCTCTGATCGGCTCTGATAGACGTGCTGATGATGCGAAGCGGAATACAGGAACACAGGAACACGGGAAGGAAGACGGGAACACGGAACACGGAAAGACCCAGGGGCCGAAGACGGCGACGACCGCGGCAAACGCGGCGGCGGGGTTGCGTACAGCCTATCCAAGGAAGGCTGTCCCGCGACACAGGGCGCACGGGAGGCGCACGATGCGTGTCGCACCCTCTGCGTGCCCCCGCGGCGCGTCCGGCACGCAGTCCCGCCCCGGGGGCCCCCGCGGCACGCCCGGGACAGCGGTCCGCGCTCCGCGCGCCATGCCCGCACGGAGAGGCCCGGCGCCACGGCACCCCCGGAGCCGCCTGGCCTCCGCGCGCCACGCCCGCGCGGAGAGGCCCGGCCGGGCCGGCAACGGACGCCCCAGCCGCGACTTGCGCGGCCCGTACGGTCGGCCCGCGCAGGCGCACGGCATCGGCGGACGGGTGGGCGCACACGCGGCGCGGCGTGATATCGCCGGCCCCGCACGACCGGCGCCCGTGCCGAGTGAGGCCCGTCAGGCGCAACCGGCGCACCGCACGGCTCACGGCCCGCCGGGCGCAGTCGGCGCAACCGGCGCACCGCACGGCGGGGACACCCCAGCCGCAACGTCTCAGCCGAGTCCGAGTTGCTCCGCCGCCGCTGCCGCGTCCACCGGGACCGTGAGCGGCTGCGGTGCTCCGGCGACCGCCCAGTCGGGGTCCTTGAGGCCGTTGCCCGTGACCGTGCAGACGATCCGCTGGCCGGGGTCGACCCTGCCCGCCTCGGCGGCCTTGAGCAGGCCGGCCACCGATGCGGCCGAGGCCGGCTCCACGAAGACACCCTCGCGCGAGGCCAGCAGTTTGTAGGCACGCAGAATCTGACGGTCGGTCACTTCGTCGATGGAGCCGCCCGACTCGTCCTTGGCCGCCACCGCGAGCTCCCAGGACGCCGGGTTGCCGATCCGGATGGCGGTCGCGATTGTCGACGGGTCCTTGACCACCTCACCGCGCACGATGGGCGCCGAGCCGGACGCCTGGAAGCCCCACATACGCGGGGTGCGGGTGGACACTCCGTCCGCCGCGTACTCCCGGTAACCCTTCCAGTACGCCGTGATGTTGCCGGCGTTGCCCACGGGCAGCACATGGACGTCCGGCGCGTCGCCGAGGGCGTCGACGACCTCGAAGGCTGCGGTCTTCTGGCCCTCGATCCGGACCGGGTTCACCGAATTGACCAGTGCCACGGGGTAGTTCTCGGACAGGCCGCGGGCCAGCACCAGGCAGTCGTCGAAGTTCCCGTCCACCTGAAGGATCTTCGCCCCGTGCACCAGCGCCTGACCCAGTTTGCCCATCGCGATCTTGCCCTGCGGGATCAGCACTGCGGACACCATCCCCGCGCGGCCGGCGTAGGCCGCGGCGGAGGCGGAGGTGTTGCCGGTGGAGGCGCAGATGACGGCCTTCGCGCCCTCCTCCCTGGCACGGGTTATCGCCATGGTCATCCCGCGGTCCTTGAACGACCCGGTCGGGTTGGCACCCTCGACCTTGAGATACACGTCACACCCCGTGGCCTCGGAGAGGGACTGCGCGGCGACGAGCGGCGTACCGCCCTCGCCGAGTGTGACGACCGGCGTGGTGTCGGTCACCGGGAGCCGGTCGCGGTACTCCTCGATGATGCCGCGCCACTGGTGGGTGCGAGTGCTCATGGGTCCCTACTCTCCTTCAACCCGCATGATGCTGGCGACACCGCGCACGGTGTCCATCGTGCGCAGCGCCTCGACGGTCCCCGAGAGGGCGGCGTCGGGCGCGCGGTGGGTGACGACGACGAGCGATGCCTCGCCGTCCTTGCCCGTCTGGCGCACCGTGTCGATCGAGACGCCGTGCTCGGCGAAGACCGTCGCCACCTGGGCGAGCACGCCCGGTTTGTCGGCCACGTCGAGGCTGATGTGGTAGCGCGTCACGACCTCGCCCATGGGGCTCACGGGCAGCCGCGTGTAGACGGACTCGCCGGGCCCCGTCGCCTCGGCGAGTTTGTTCCGGCAGACCGCGACCAGGTCGCCCAGGACGGCGGATGCGGTCGGCGCACCACCGGCACCGGGACCGTAGAACATCAGCCGGCCGGCCGCCTCCGCCTCGACGAACACCGCGTTGTACGCCTCGCGCACGGACGCCAGCGGGTGGCTGAGCGGAATCATCGCCGGGTGCACCCGGGCCGTGACCGACCTGCCGTCGGCCGCCCGCTCGCAGATCGCGAGCAGCTTGATGGTGCAGCCCATCTGCTTGGCGGAGGCGAAGTCGGCGGCGGTGACCTCGGTCATGCCCTCGCGGTACACGTCGTCGAGGCGCACCCGGGTGTGGAAGGCGATGCCGGCGAGGATCGCCGCCTTGGCCGCGGCGTCGAAGGCCTCCACGTCGGCGGTCGGGTCCGCCTCGGCGTACCCGAGCGCGGTGGCCTCGTCCAGCGCCTCGGAGTAGCCCGCGCCGGAGGTGTCCATCTTGTCGAGGATGAAGTTGGTCGTGCCGTTGACGATGCCGAGGACCCGGTTGACCTTGTCGCCGGCCAGGGACTCCCGCAGCGGCCTGATCAGCGGGATCGCACCGGCCACTGCGGCCTCGAAGTAGAGGTCGCGGCCGTGTTTCCCGGCGGCGGCGTACAGCGTGGCGCCGTCCTCGGCGAGCAGCGCCTTGTTCGCCGAGACGACCGATGCCCCGTGCTCGAACGCGGTGGTGATCAGCGTGCGGGCGGGTTCGATACCGCCGATGACCTCGACGACCACATCGACGTCGCCGCGCGAGACGAGCGCCTTGGCGTCGGTGGTGACGAGCTCCCGCGGGACCCCCTCGCGGACCTTGGAAGGGCGGCGGACGGCGACACCGGCGAGTTCCACCGGGGCGCCGATCCGTGCGGCGAGGTCGCCGGCGTGCGTCGTCATGATGCGCGCCACCTCTGAGCCGACCACTCCACAGCCCAGCAGCGCCACCTTCAGCGGACGCGTACGCATCATCCGACCTCGATTCCTTACATCAAGCAGGGTGCGAACCAGTCTCACCCACCGCACGGGGCTTTCCGCGCCCCGTCCGGATTCTGAGACATATATTTCATTAGCCGACATCCAGACGCAGGAGGTCATCCTCCGTCTCACGCCGGACGATCACCTTGGCCCCGCCGTCGCGCACGGCGACGACGGGCGGGCGCAGCGCGTGGTTGTAGTTGCTGGCCATGGAGCGGCAGTACGCACCGGTCGCCGGCACCGCGACCAGGTCTCCCGGCGCCAGGTCGGCGGGCAGGAAGGCGTCCCGTACGACGATGTCGCCGCTCTCGCAGTGCTTGCCGACGACGCGGACCAGCATCGGCTCGGCGTCGCTGGCGCGCGAGACGAGCGCCACGCTGTACTCGGCGTCGTACAGCGCGGTGCGGATGTTGTCGGACATGCCGCCGTCGACGCTGACGTACGTCCGCAGCCCGTCGAGCGGCTTGATCGTGCCCACCTCGTACAAGGTGAAGGCGGTCGGTCCGACGATCGCGCGGCCGGGCTCGACGGAGATGCGGGGCGTGCGCAGGCCGGCCGCCTCGCACTCGCGGCCGACGATCTCGCTGAGCGCCTTGGCGATCTCGTGCGGTTCCCGGGGGTCGTCGGCGGAGGTGTAGGCGATACCGAGGCCGCCGCCCAGGTCGATCTCGGAGAGCTCGACGCCGTGCTCGTCCCTGACCTCCTTCAGCAGCCCCACCACCCGATGGGCGGCCACCTCGAACCCGGAGGTGTCGAAGATCTGGGAGCCGATGTGCGAGTGGATGCCGGCGAGTTCGAGCCCGTCGAGCCGCAGGGCGCGCCGGACCGCCTCCGCCGCCTGGCCGCCGGCGAGCGCGAGGCCGAACTTCTGGTCCTCGTGGGCGGTGGCGATGAACTCGTGGGTGTGCGCCTCGACCCCGACCGTGACGCGGATCAGAACGCGCTGGCGCCTGCCGAGCGACTGCGCGATGTGCGCGACGCGGACGATCTCCTGGAACGAGTCGAGGACGATGCGCCCGACCCCGGCGGCGACGGCCCGCTCGATCTCCTCGACGGACTTGTTGTTGCCGTGGAACGCGATGCGCTCGGCGGGCATCCCGGCGTCCAGCGCCGTGGCCAGCTCGCCGCCGGAGCAGACGTCGAGGTTGAGCCCCTCCTCGTCGAGCCAGCGCACGAGTGCGCGGGAGAGGAACGCCTTGCCCGCGTAGAACACGTCGGCGTCCCTGCCGAAGGCGTCGGCCCAGGCGCGGCAGCGGGCGCGGAAGTCCGCCTCGTCGAGGAAGTAGGCGGGGGTGCCGAACTCCTCCGCGAGCCGGGTGACCTCGATACCGCCGACGGTGACGGCGCCGCCGGGGGCGCGGTGCACGGTGCGCGACCAGACCTTCCCGTCGAGCGCGTTGAGGTCGGCGGGCGGGGCGGTACCCGTCGAGGAGCGGCCCTCGGGGAGGACATCGGCGTAGCGGGGCCCGGCGGGGTGTGCGGAACGGCTCATTCTTCTCTCACATCTACAGGTGTTCGGGTGCGCTGATGCCGAGCAGGGCCAGGCCGCCGGCCAGCACCGTCCCGGCGGCTTCGGCGAGGGCCAGCCGGGAGCGGTGGGCGGCCGAGGGTTTCTCGTCACCGACGGGCAGCGCGGTGTGCTGGAAGCCGAGCAGGGCGTCGGCGGTCGCTTCGAGGTGGCGGGCGAGGCGGTCGGGGGCGCGCAGCCGGGCGGCGGACTCCAGGACGGCGGGGTGGTCGGCGAGCGCGGCGAGGAGCGCGGCGAGGGAACCCCCGTCAGCACCGCACAGGGCCCCGGCGGCCCCCTGGTACGAGGCGGCGATCCCGAGCCGGTCGGCCGCACGCAGCAGGGCCCGGCTGCGGGAGTGCGCGTACCGGACCCGGAAGAGCGCGTTCGGCTCCTTCTGCACAAGGAGGGCGCCGACCGGCAGGGGCTGGTCGTGGGCGGCGGGCCTGAGCAGCGCCCAGAGTGCGGCGTCACGGCCGGCGCGCTCGAACACCGCCTCGTCAGGTGCCGGCAGGGCGGTGATCCGCTCCCCCCCGTCGGGCTCGACGGCGGCCGTGGCGCCCTGGGCCTCCAGCAGCCGCACGACGGTGTCGGTGATCACCCGGGCACGCAGCTCGCCGGCGGGCGCGAAGCGGACGCGGACACCGCGGAGGGCGCCACCGTGGCCGTACTGCCGTCCCTCCTCGCCGATCGCGCGGACGAGCCCGGCGGCCGGGTCCGCGCCGAGGGTGAAGTTCAGGAATCCGGGACCGGTGATCTCCACACGGGCGATGCCGGGACTGCCCGTGATGCGGGCCCTGATCGCCTCGGCGACGTCACGCGGCCGCCGTCCGGCGGGCCCGGCGAGCCGCAGCGCGACATTGGTGGCGTAGTCCCCGCGGCCTCCGGGGCGGGGGCGCTCGACCGTGATCCGCTCGGGCACGGGTGCCTGCAGGGCGCCCTCCTCGACCGCGCGGCGCACGGCGCCCAGCACGGTACGGGAGAGGTCTGCGGGGGTCACGGGACAAGCGTAGGGGAGGTGGGGGGTGTGATCGCGAACCGGTTTCGCCATGCGGTCAGCCCCGGGTGCTCTCCGCCCTCCCGGCGCCGTGCCTGCCGTCCATGGACGGCGGGTCCTCCCCGTATACGAGCCGCCGGACGAGCCTCACCAGTTCGGCGGGCTCGAAGGGCTTGGCGAGAAAGGCGTCGACGCCCGCGGCGACGCCCGTGTCGACCTCGTGCCGGGTGCAGGCGCTGATGATCGCTATGGGCACGCGCCCCGTCCTCGCGTCCGACCGAAGCCGTGCGGCGGTCCGCAGGCCGTCGAGCCGGGGCATCACGACATCGAGCGTGATCACGTCCGGGCGCACCTCGTGGACGACCTTCAGGCACTCGGCACCATCGGCCGCGGTCACGACCTCGAAGCCCTCCAGCTCGAGGTTGACCCTGATCAGCTGCCGAATGACCCTGTTGTCGTCGACGACGAGCACCCGGCCGGACACACCTGACACAACTCGAGAGTAGGTCCGCGAACGCGCCCGCGTCCGGCTTTTCTCCACTTCTGACCCGTCCGGGGTGCGCGAGGGGCGCGAGAAGACGCGGCGCGGGCGGGCATGAGGGTGAAACGGCGGCCGCGGAACGGGCGGCGGCAGCACTGGCTCCGCCACGTTCGGCGCCGGAAGTGCCGGAGGGGCTGGGAGTGCCGGAGGGGCTGGGAGTGCCGCGAGTGTTCCGGGCGTTCCGGGTGTTCCGGGGCGTTCCGGGGCGTTCCGGGTCCCGGTCGTGCGAGGAGGCGCGGGGCCCGGACCTGAAGTGAGACGCGGACGGCGGGAGTGCGACTCGGTGGCAGCCGGCGCAAGTGGCCCGGAGAGGGGCCGCGGCACGACAAGGGCACGGGCCGCGGGGCCAGTCCGCGAGAGGGCGCCAGAAGACGGCGCGCGGCGGCCGGGACGGGGGACCGGGCAGACCGGCACACATGGCACACGCGGCCGGACCTCCGGTGGGAAACGGCCGCACGGGTGCGGGGCCGGGCAGCCGCTCCGCCGGAGCGGGAAGGACCGGGTGGCCGGCCCGAACCGCCCGGGCGGCTCCTTGGTCACGGGCTGGAAATACCTGTTCACGGGCACCCCATCGGAGCTGGTAGGGTTCTACCCGTCGCCGCCGAGAGCGGCGGACGCCCCCGTAGCTCAGGGGATAGAGCAACGGCCTCCGGAGCCGTGTGCGCAGGTTCGAATCCTGCCGGGGGCACTCGCCAGTCAGCCAGCAAGAATCATGCTCTGACCAGTGCGGATGCCGACAGAAGAGGGCGGGAGTCAGTCTCACTGACTCCCGCCCTCTCTCATTCGTCTCATCAGCGCCAAGCGCAGGAGGGATGCGAGGCGTTCGGCCGTATCGGGGGACACTCGGCCCAGCTCGACGAGGCCGTATCCAAAGGCGTTCAGATCTGCGCGTAGATAGGGGAAGTCCTTCTCCAGCCCCGCGCGCACGAGGGCGTCACGTAGTGCGGTGGTCGCGCTTCGAGCCGCGTACCACCCGTCGCTGTCCAGGGGCGACCACGTGGCGGAGTCGTGCCCGCTCGTCGGCTCACCCTGCATCCGTGGTCGTCTCCTCGGGAAGTGCAGCGACCGCCGCGTACGGCGTCGGGTACTGCTCGCCGAAGCGGTCGATCCTCGCGAGGAGCTCCGCAGATGCCACCAGTGCGGTCGCCAGGGCGACCGGCCGCAGCGGGTTGGCCTCCGGCCGGCGAATCGGCGTGCGAAGCCACTGGTAGCGGTCGCCGGAGAGCGGGATGGGGCCGGGCACTACGACCGCGGAGCCGTGGCCGAGGTACCGGTACGGCGGAGGTGAAGGGGTTTCGCGTTCGAGGTAGTGCGTGAAGGCGTCGCGGCTCTGCGAGCCGAGGAAGAAGCCGACGCGTTGCGCCTTGCGGTCGACGAGCGACGGACCGAACGGGAGGCTACTGCGGGTGAGCCGGTCGAACATCTCCAAGCCGAGGCGCTGTTCGACGCTCACCACGTCGAAGGAGCAGCCCGTCGCGAGCAGGCACGGCATCCGAGGATCGTCCGCCCAAGCCTGTCGGCACAGCGCCGGGTCTTCCGCCGCCGCGGACAGCCATTCCATGCCGCGCCTGTTCACCCTCTGCACGTCGTCTCACCCGAGGCTGTCAGAGAGGGGTCGGTCGTTCACCGTCGGCACCCTGCGCGACCTTCGGGGCCTGCGTCACGAGATCGGGCAACTTGCATCCTCCCCGAGGCCGAGGGAGGCCCGGAGCCGCTCGAAGTCCGCGGGGTACGCCCTCTCGCGGAGTGCACCACCAATCAGGCGTTCCGCATCAGACGCCAGCCTGCGCCTCGCACTGAACTTGTTGCACGGTACGCCCGAGGCCCGTCGGCGCCTCGCGGGACGTGTCCCACCTGTCCGACCGTCCGGATAAGACTCTCACCTGCACAAAAACCCCGGACAGCCCCGACAGAAGCTGTCCGGGGTGTGAGGGGTGTCCGGTCAAGGACGGGCTGTAACACCCCACGCTCGGGGTGTTGCAGCCCGTCGGCGTAGCCGACCTCGCAATGGGTGTAGGAGCCGGAGGCGACTTCCGATCTCCCCGCCTACACCAGCGGCCCTCGCGACACGCCTCCGCCGCACTCTGTGTCGCCGCACACCCCCGGTCTGGCTTCGCCGCAGGTCAGAGGGATAGACAGCGCCGACCGCCGCAAATCACCCCTAGGATCTGTTGCGAATGTTTCGAATATTGCGGATACTTCGATAGGTAGGCAGCACTGACCACCAAGACCAGAACCACCACCACCGCCACCATGACGGCCGTAGGCCCCGTGCGTCGCGCCGACGACAAACGACGGGGCCTGCAACCGTCACGCCAGCCCACCCTCGCGCCGACGACGGCGGGCTATTGGCGCCCACCCACGGCTACCAGGGGCGCACGGATGACCAAGATCGATATTCGTCCGGTGAAACTCCCGGACGACAAGCAGAAGACTGCACACCAAGCCCTCACCCGGGTCCGGGCCTACCTGGCAGAGCACCAGGAGGCTTCCCAGATCACTGTCATCGTTCAAGATGAAGGCGATCGTGAGCCCTTGGCTCTCCCTCGCGAGGCTGTAGAGCTCCTCGCGTCGCTCCTGGCGCATCTTGGCGCCGGCCGGGCCGTGTCCATCGTTCCGTCAGACGCCGAGCTCACCACTCAGCAAGCAGCCGACATACTCAACGTGTCCCGACCTTTCCTCATCGGCCTCTTGGATGCCGGAGAGATCGAGTTCCGGACCGTTGGCTCGCACCGCAGAATCACCGCGTCGTCTCTGATGGAGTACCAGCGCAGGGACGACCACCGTCGCCGAGGCGTGGCTGATGAGCTCACCCAGCTCGGCCAGGAGATGGGAATGATCTAGGCCATGGCTTTCGTCGCCGTCTACGACGCCAACGTCCTGTATCCGAGCACCTTGCGTGACGTACTCATCCGCGTAGCGCAGGCAGGGCTTGTACAGGCGAAGTGGACGGACCAGATCCTCGATGAGACCTTCCGCAATCTGAGGAAGAATCGGCCTGACCTTGATCCGAAGAAATTAGATCGTACGCGGGAGCTGATGTCAGGGGCGATCCGGGATGTGCTGGTCAAGGGGCACGAACCGCTGATCGACATACTCGAACTGCCGGATCCCGACGACCGGCACGTCCTGGCCGCTGCCATCAAGGCGAAAGCGCAGGTGATCGTCACATCCAACCTGAAGGACTTCCCCACCGACAAGCTGTCCGTGTGGGATGTACAGGCCGTCCATCCAGACGCCTTCATCGAGGCTCAGGTCGACCTCTCCCCCCGGCTGGTGTACGGAGTGCTTACGCAGATAGCGGACTCCTGGGAAAGCCCGCCGAACGCAGTGGTCGCGGACGTGATCGATTCACTGGAGCGAGAAGGCCTGGTGGCGTCGGTAGCGGCACTGCGAGCCTTGACCTAGACACCCTTCTGACGCCCGTGCCCTGGCCGGTCCGGCCAGGGCACGGGCGTCTCCGGGCGCCAGCGAGCTTTCGCGCTCCAGTGCGCGCGACACGCCTCCGACACACTCTGCGTTGCCGACTATCCCTTGCGTGGCTCCACCGCAGGTCAGAGGCCATAGAGGGGGACAACCAGACAATCAATCCGGAGTCGTGTGCGCAGGTTCGAAGCCTGTCGGGGGCACCCGGAGGACGGGAACGGTGCTGCCGGTTTCGACGTTTCGTTCCCCGCGAGTGCCGCGGTCGGGCATCAGCACTTCGGTGGTGATGCCCGATTTCCTGTTCCCCAGGTCCCTCTCTCGGGTGACGGCCACCGTGCGTCAACCATGTGCCCCGGGATCGTCACCCGCAGGGTCACTTCCCCCGCGAGGCCGACGCTGCAAGTCCTCCGGCAGACGGGACGGGTCCACGTCCAACAGCGGCAGGGCGTCCCGCAGAGCCGCGTTGTCGGCGGCGGCCACCGAAGCCGCGCCGGGTTCGGTCAGCCGGGCCAACTGATCGGCAGGCGCCTTCCGGAGCGTGTCACGGAACACCCGCGCATGCTCATGCTCACCGAACCCTCCCCGTCGCCCCCCACCCCTGATACCGGCGGGGGCCGCCGTGCAGCCGTCTGTGACGGGGCGGGCCCCGGACAATGCGGGCGCGCGTTCCACGGGTGATGCCTCGCGAGGGCTCCGCACGCACCGGGACGCATTGCTTATCGGTAGGGTTTTCCCGTGACCGAACTCGCTGCCTCTGATGCCCCAACAACCGCCTACGGGACCTTTCTTGGCACCCAGCGCGGAGAGCCGTCCGCCGCCATGTGCGAGCGCTGGGCGGATGAGCACGCCGGTGATCCGGAGGAACCACGGGCACTGGTGGACGCCGGATGGCTCACGGTCCGAAACGGCGAGGCCGAGGGGGCTCTGTCTCTGTTCCGGCGCGCCGCCGCCTGCGATGGCGAGTACCGCCTCGACGCCCACGTCGGCATCGTCGACCAGTTGTACGCGCTGGGCCGCGCGACGGAGGCCGAGCACACCCAGGAGGACCTACGGGCTCACCTCGACGCCGAACACACCGGGGAGGCGCGGCTGCGGGTCATCGACGACATGGTCGAGGCGCTGACCGAGGCAGGGCGGTACGAGCGGGCACTTGAGTGGTGCCAGGCGGGCCTGGACCGTATCACCGCAAACGACGACGGCCTTCAGGCCGCCGAGTACCGGCATATGCTGCTCATCGACCGCGGCTTCCTGCGCGGCGAGTTGGGGATCGAGCTTGACGAGGACGACCTCGCCGCAGAGGCGGAGGCGAACGCCTCCTTCGCGGAGTTCCGGGAGGGACTGCGGGGTGCGCTGTCGCAGGGACCGTCGGTGGACGTGCCCGAGGACGGGGAGGCGTTCGACGGAATCGTGCTGCGCTGGGTCCGCGAGGACTTCGCCGCCGTCCGCGCCCGCTGGCTGGAGTCGACCGCCCACTACGGCGACGACTACGACACCTACGCCGAGCGGCTGCAGCGTGAGGCCCGCGCCTACAGCGAGGCCGGCGCTGCCCGTGTCCGGATGGTCAGCGCCACCCTCACCGAGTTCGAGGCGTACACGGACCGGCAGGGCCGTGACAAGGACGCGGCGGAGACCCGGCGTTCCTTCGGCGAGTGGTATGCCCTGACGGGACACCCTGAGCGTGTCCTGTTGTGGCCGCCGGCGCGCAACGGCCCGTGCTGGTGCGACTCGGGCCGCAAGTACAAGAAGTGCTGCGGTGCGCCCGCGAAGAACTGACGCACGGTGGGAGCCGCGGCGGCCGCGAGCCACCGTCCGCTGCGGACGCGAGGCGGTGACCGGCTCACGAGTCCGGCCCGTTCAGGCGCCCCGGCCGTCGGGATCCAGCCGTATCAGCGCCAGGGCCTCGGCGACCTCGGCGGTCAGCTCGTCCGCGGGGCCGTAGACGACGTCGAGGTCGGCGTGCAGCGGTTCGAGGACGACCGCGGCGTCGGCGGCCCGGCCCTGGGCGAGCAGCAGCATGCCGATGTCACGGCGGAGTTCGACGGCTTCCTCGCTGACGTCGCCGTCCACGGACCGGACGACGGCCAGTACCGCTTCGAGCGCCGTGAGCGCCTCCGTCACCTGGCCGAGTTCGGCGCGGCAGCGGGCGGCCTGGGCACGGCAGGCGCGGGCCTGCTCGCCCGTGGGCCCCGAGACCCGTGCGTATGCGTCGGCGAGCGCCGTGAACTCGGGCAGGGCGGCGCGGTAGTCGCCGCCGAGCAGCCGGATCGCCGCCCGCTGCGTGCGCAGTTCCAGCACCTGCCGGTTCTCGGTGCCCAGCGCGCGGGCGGCGGGCTCGATGGCCGCGCTGAGCACCTCCGCGGCCTGGGTGAACCGCTCCTCTTCGAGGAGGGCGTCGGAGTGGGCGTAGGCGTCCTTGATGTCCGCCCGGATCTCGTCCGGTACGGGCACGGGCCCGGGGGCCCGCTCCCCCGGGGGCGCCGGGGCGGCCGCCGGCCGGGGCCGGGAGCGGGGTGCGTACGGGTGGCGGAACAGCCCGGTCGGGTCCGGGGCGCCGGCCGGGCCCGTCTCGCCGGGCGGCGGTTCCTCACCGGCCCGCGGGAGGAGGGGCCGCAGCCGCTCGTACACCTCCTGGACGTCGGCGGGCCGCGCCTCGGGGGCCTTGGCGAGCAGGTGCAGGACGAGTTCCTCCAGCGCGGCCGGGACCTCGGGGCGCAGCCGCCGCAGCGGGGTGGGGGCCTCGTTGACGTGCCGGTACATGAGGGCGAGTTCGCTGTCCGCCTGGAACAGGGCGCGCCCGGCGAGCAGTTCGTGCAGGACGCAGCCCAGCGCGTACAGGTCCGTCCGCGGGGTGACGCGCCCGCCGCGGACCTGCTCGGGCGCCATGTACTGGGAGGTGCCGACCGGGCTCCCGGTCGCGGTCAGCTTGGTGGCGTCGGCGCGCAGGATGGCCGCGATGCCGAAGTCCAGCACCTTCACGGTCCCGTCGCGGGCGACGAGGACGTTCCCCGGCTTGAGGTCCCGGTGGATCACGGGCACCTCGTGGGCGTGCGACAGCACGGTGGCCACCTGCGCGGCCACCGACACGGCCCAGCCGACCGGCAGCGGCCGGACCGGGTCCACGTAGGCGGACAGCCGGACGCCGTCGACCAGCTCCATGACGAGGAACAGGTGCTCATGGGCGTCGTCGAGGACGGCGTCGTAGACCTGCGGCACCCCGGGGTGCCGGATGCGGGCCGTGATCCGGGCCTCGCGCCGGAACCGCCTGGCGAGCTCGTCCGCCATCTGCGGCGAGGTGACGGCCTGCGACCGGATGAGCTTCACCGCCACGGGCCGGTCCAGCACGGAGTCGTAGCCGCGCCAGACGTCGCCCATGCCGCCGTGACTCAGCTCCTCCAGGAGTTCGTAACGTCCGTCGATGATCCGCTGCGGCACCGTGCCCCTGCCCCGTGGTGTTGCTGTCGCCGACGTGGCACCCGGGCTGGTGTCGGCCGGCCCCACGTGTCGGACCAGTGTGGTGGGGTCACGATCTTCCGTCCAGGGAGGCGTACGAGGTACGTCACATCTGGCCGAGAACCGTCTGTGCGGCGTGGTTCCGCCTGTCGTACTCGGCCCACACGACCTTTCCCGGCGCCTCGCCGGGCCGTGGACCCCACCCCCACCGGTCGGCGAGGGCGGCGACGAGGAGCAGACCGCGCCCGTCGGTACGGTCGGCCCCGGGAAGCCGCCGCGCGGGTTCCGGGAGCCGCTCGCCCCGGGTGTCGGCCACCTCGATCCGCACGGTGGAGAGCGGCCCTGCGGACACGGTGAGCCGTACGAGGAAGTCCCGGCCCGGCACCCGGCCGTGGTGCGCGGCGTTCGCGCTGAGTTCGGCCACCAGGAGCACCACGGCGTCATGCTCCTCGGTGCCGTACGGGATCCCCCAGGCGTGCAGCCGCTCCGCACACAACCGGCGGGCGAGCCGGGCGCCCCGGGGTGTGGAGGTGAAACGCATCTCGAAGTGGTGTGCGGGCACGGTGGGTTGGGTGGGGGGAGTGGGCTGCATGAGGTGGGTGGGGGTCGTGGGGTGGGCGGGGTTGTTCGTCATGGCTCCACGGTGGGTCGTGGTGGCGTAGCGTGACCATGGGTGACGCGCCGTCGCGTTCCGCTTGTACGCGGCCGGGCGGTGCGGTGTACGTGCGCGGAAGGGTGGCGGCGGTGCGGCAAGATGACGCGGCGGGCGGACGGGAGCCGGTGGACGTGGTGGAACCGGTGGAACGAGTGCCGGCGATGGAACCGCCCGGGGCGGCGGAACCGGCGGGAAAGCGACCGGAGGACGAGCCCGGGCAGGGTGTGGTCACGGCGTTCGGGCGGCAGTTGAAGCTCTTCCGGACCCGGGCCGGGTTGGGGCGGCCGGAGTTCGGGAAGCTGGTGGGATACGCGGCTCAGTCGATCGCCTCGTTCGAGCAGGGGCGGCGCATCCCGCCGCCGAGGTTCATCGACCGGGCCGACGAGGTACTGGACGCGGGTGGTGTGCTCAAGGCGCTGAAGGATGAGGTGGCGCGGGCGCAGTATCCGGCCTTCTTCCGGGACATGGCGCGGTTGGAGGCGGAGGCGGTGGAGTTGCACGTCTACGACACTCACGTGATCAATGGCTTGCTACAGACAGAGGAGTACGCGCGAGCGGTGTTCCGGATGCGGCGTCCGTTGCTGGACGAGGACACCATCGAGCATCGGGTGTCGGCGCGGTTGGGACGCCAAGCGATCTTCTCGCGCCGAAGGCTGCCAACACTCAGCTTCGTCATCGAGGAGTCGGTACTGACACGGCCCATCGGAGGTCGAGAGGGCATGCGGGGCCAGCTGGAACAACTTCTGCTACACGGCCAGCGGAGGAATGTGGAGATCCAGGTCATGCCCAACGAGCGTGAGGAGCACAGTGGATTGGCGGGCCCTTTCACCTTGATGGAGACGGCGAAGGGGCGCAGGATCGCCTACGTAGAGGTGCAGAAGGACAGCCGCCTCTACACCGATCGCGAGACGGTCAGGGAGATGGAAGCCCAGTACGGCATTCTGCGGGCGCAGGCCCTGACGCCGCGCGAGTCCCTGACCTTCTTCGAGAAACTGCTGGGAGAGAGATGAACGAGAAGTTGCCCGAGCCTCCTCTGTCGGCCCTGGCGTGGTTCAAGAGCAGCTACAGCAGCGGCGAGGGTGGCCAGTGCGTCGAGGTCGCCTGGCGCAAGAGCAGCTACAGCGGTGCCGAAGGCGGCGAGTGCGTCGAGGTCGCCTGGCGCACGAGCAGCTACAGCGGTGCCGAGGGCGGCCAGTGCGTCGAGGTGGCCGCCACCCCCGGCACCGTGCACGTCCGGGACTCCAAGCAGCTGGGCGGGCCCGTGCTCAGCGTGAGCCCCCGGGCGTGGGCCGGGCTCGTGGAGTTGGCGGCCGACCACTCGGCCTGACACGGGAGGGGCCCCGTACACCTCGCGGTGTACGGGGCCCCTGCTCATGCCGAGGGCGGCTACGCCGCGTCGTCCACGCCCTCCTCGCGGCGGATCATCCGCCAGGCGGCACGGCGTGCACTGCGGTCGAGGCTGGACTTGAAGTTGCGGTCCGCGCCGAAGTACTGGCGGCCGAGGCCGGCGATGGAGTCGACGTGGTCGGCCATCTTGTCCGCGAAGACCTTGTCGAAGACCCTGCCGAAGTTGTCCTCGTCGTTGACGACCGCCGCGGCCCGGACCTTGGCGTCGGCCTTGGCCTCCTCGAAGGGCCGGATGACGTCCTGTTCGGTGAAGTCCGTGCCGAACTTGGCGTTGAACTTCTCGATCAGCTCCGACAGGAGGGACTTCTCGGGCTCCTTGGCGCCGCCCGGCCCCTCGCCGAAGCCGGGCATCATCGCGGGCCCCTCGGGGCTGAGGGAGACGTCGTGCTCGCCGGTCCTCTGCACGCGCAGGTGGCTGAGGTCGACCTCGCCGATGTCCACGCCGCCGTCCGTGCGTCCCCGCAGCCGGGTGAGGAGGTAGCGGCCGTAGAGGTGGAGTCGTTCGAGGTCGGGGTCGCGGTAGGGCACGATCTGGGCGAGGAAGCCGTACTTGCGTACGTAGTCGTGGAGGTCGGCGCGGAAGTCCTCGGCCGTCCTGACGTCGTCCTCGTCCTCGTCGTTGTCGCGCAGGGCCTCGTAGCGGGTGACGGCCGGGGACAGCAGGCGGTACAGCTCGGCGTGCAGCTTCTCCCACTTCGCCGGTGATCCGGCTGCCTTCTCCTTCGCCTCGAACCAGGCGGCGGCGAACTCGTCCATCTCGGTCTCGGAGATGATCGGCGCGGACATGACCCGGCTCTGGGCGGTGTAGAGAAGGTTGGGATCCGAGGGGAGGGTGTTCGCCTCCTCGAAGTACGGGCGGAACGCCTCCTTGATGTCCTCGGCCTCGTTGCTGAAGTCCAGGACGGCGAGGTCGGCCTGCGCCTTGCGTTCGGCGGTGCGGTTCAGCCGGGAGAGGGTCTGGACGGCGGCGATACCGGTGAGCTTCTTGTTGACGTACATGGTGGTCAACAGGGGCTGGTCGAAGCCGGTCTGGTACTTCTCCGCCACGACCAGGATCCGGTACTCCTGCTGCCCCTTCGCCCCGGCCTTCACCGCCTTGTCGTCGGCGCGCGTGTAGCCGAAGGCCTTGGGTAGGGCGGTCTCGGACAGCCCGCCGTTCTCCTTCGGCTCGGTGGTCTCCTCGCCGTCGATGGTGAGGGAGCCGGAGAAGGCGACCAGGACGCCCAGGTCCGGATACCTGGTGTGGTAGTCGCGGTCCCTGATGTAGCTCCTGATGGCGCGGGCCATCTGGACGGCGGAGTGCCGGGAGCCGGTCACGACCATGGACTTGGCCCGTCCGCCGAGCCGGCCCCTGGTGTGGGTGACGAAGTGCTCGACGATCACCTGTGCGTGCTGGGAGACGGTCGAGTCGTGGGTGAGGACGTACCGGGCGAGCAGCGAGTTCGCCTTCGCGGGGTCCACTTCGCGCTCGTCCTGGTTGTGGTTCACCAGCTTCCAGTACGTGTTGTACGTGACGTAGTTGCGCAGCGGGTCGAGGATGAACCCTTCCTCGATGGCCTGGCGCATGGAGTACGTGTGGAAGGGGCGGTACGCCGCCTTGCCGTCGACCTGTTCCGGGGTCCCGAAGAGTTCGAGGGTCTTGGACTTGGGCGTGGCGGTGAACGCGAAGTAGGAGAGGTTCGCCGCCCGGGACCGCTCCAGCGCCTTCTTCTTCAGCTTGTCCGTGACGGTGTCGGTGACGGTGACGGTGGTCGCGCCGGCGTCCTCGGAGTCCGAGTCAAGGCCGAGTTCGCGCAGTGCGGCACGGACGGAGGTCGCCGCGTCGCCGGACTGGGAGGAATGGGCCTCGTCGATGACGATCGCGAAGGTGGTGCCCCTGATCTCGGTCGGGTTGCGCTTGAGGTAGTCCAGGAGCGCGGGGAACGAGTGCAGGGTGACGGTGACGATCTTCCCGGTGTCGCGGGAGAGCGCGCGGGCGAGCTGCTCGCTCTTGGCGCCCTGCCGCTCGTCGATCTTGACGACCAGGCCGTCGGTCTGGGAGAAGCTGCCGACCGTCTCGCGAAGCTGGGCGTCGAGGTTCCGGCGGTCGGTGATGACGATGACCTTGTCGAAGACGGGCGCCCCGGGCTTGATGAACCCCGCGGCCAGGGCCTCGGTGTTCAGCATGCGGGGGTCGTTGTCCGCGTGCAGGTCGGAGAGGCGGTGGACGAGCCACCCGATGGTGTTGGACTTGCCGGACCCGGCCGAGGCCATGATCAGGTAGTTCTGTCCGGCGCCGTGGGTGGCCGCGTGGGCGGTGAGCTTCCTGACCGCGTCCCACTGGTGGTAGCGGGGGAAGACCGTGGTGCGGGTGGTACCGCCACCGGGCGTCCTGGTCTTCTGCTGGTGCGCGAACCGCTGGAGCAGATCGAGCCAGTTCTCCCGCTCCCAGACCTGCTCCCAGAGGTAGGAGGTCGCGTACCGGCCGAAGGCGGTGGGAGCGGGGTTTCCGGCGCCGCCGGGGCGGCCGGGGCCCTCGGAGCCGGTGTTGAAGGGCAGAAAGCGCGTGTTCCTGCCCTTGAGGGTGGTCGCGACGAAGACCAGGTCGGGATCGACGGCGAAGTTCGCGACGACCCGGCGGGTGAAGATCGGCTCGGTGGGGTCGCGGTCGGTCCGGTACTGCTCCTTGGCATGCTCGACGCCCTGTCCGGTGAGCGGGTTCTTCAGCTCGGCGGTGGCGACGGGGATGCCGTTCAGGAAGAGGGCGAGGTCGAGCCGGTTGTTCCAGTCGAGCTGCTTGGTGGCGTAGGGCAGCTCGCGGACGACGGTGAGGCGGTTGGCGCGGTAACCGTCGAGGACGGAGGCGTCGGGGACCAGGTTCGGCCTGAAGTAGGCGACGCGGAGGCGTACGCCGCGGTCCTTGACGCCGTTGCGGAGGACGTGGAGCAGGCCGTCGTTGGCGATGGCCTGGTCCAGACGGCGGACGAAGCCGCGCTCGGCCTCGGCGGGGTCGCCGTAGACGGTGCGGAGTTCGTGCCACTCCTCGGCCTGGGTCCTGCGGAGGAACTCGAAGAGTTCGCCCGTGTCCAGGCCGAGATCGGGCTGATAGCCGGCGGGGCTCGCCTCGCGCCAGCCGCGCTCGGTCATGGCGGCGACTATCGCGTCGCCGAACGCGGACTCACTGTGGACCGGGCCGGGGCTCATGCGCTGATTCCCTCCGTGTTGTTGCGTCCGCTGGCGGTGGAGACGTCGAACTGGCCGGTGACGGCGGCGGTGATGAGGGCTTGGCGGCGCTCGGCGAGCATCTGTCCCTGTTGCTGGAACTTGTCCTTCAACGCGTCAAGCCCAGCGACTCGTTCGTCGAGTGCTTTGACGATCCTCTCCTGCCGGGCGAGCGGCAACGACGGGACAGGGATCTTCTTCATCGACCCAATATTGAAATGCGCCTGGATGCTGCCGACCGCATGCTCCGAGACGTGCGCTTGGGCGTACTGAGAGTTCAATACGTACTCAAGGTACCTCGGCGCCATGCTCCTACCTGGACGCACAACAATGAGATCAATACAGTTCGCGCCGGCCAAGTGCGGCGGAACGACTGCCGCCGCGCCAGCCTGACCGGTGCGCACCACGACCACGTCTCCTGCCCGCAGCCGGGACTTCACATTCTCCGCATCCCCTTCGTCGCTAATCCGCACGAGATCGCTGTCTTCGATGACACCAGGTCGGACGTTCAGTCCCCGCAAGGCAGGCGTCCCCCCCGACTCCACGTACCACTTGGCTGGAGTGATGACGATGCCAACGGTGATTCCTTCCACCAGGTACTTGAGCGGAGCCATATCGTGGGCGTGGCTGTCGTGTTCAAGGCCGAGAGCAAGCTCAACCACTCGTTCTCTCTTCAGAGCGAGCAGATCAGTCATCTCACGACGCCTGGTGACGAGGCCGTCGATACGGGCGGTCTCGGCGTCGAGGAAGTCGGCGATGCGACATTGTTCCTCCTGCCGCGGATACGCCCACAGCGAAGAGAAAAAGGTTCCGGTGTCCAGATTCTGGATACCTGTGGTCTGCTTAATCGCGCTCTGCGTCAACCCCTGCCCGTATGCCGCGGCAAGAACATATGTCAGGAAGCGGGGGTCGACACCGGCCGCCGGAGAGAGGCGTGCACAGAAGTTGGAACATACGGACTTTTCTGGGCCCTCGAACAAGACAGCCATCCCCACAGGCTGTTTCTCACCTCCACCCGACTTCTCAAGGATAAGGTCGCCGGGCCGCAAGAGGTATTGCCTGAGCGATGACGCATCGACACGCCTCAACGGGGCGTTATCGATACGCACTCGGCGCCTTGGGCGGTCGAAATCTGCGGCGCGGACGCAGCGAACGTCACTGCCGTCTTCAGCAGGATCACTTCCCCAAGTTCCGTTAGCAGCCTTGGCAATGAGGTTCTTGAGACGTCCTCGCGTCCAACGATCTGGTGCTTGCTGAATCCAGTGGACTGCGGCGGTCACTCCGTCACCTCCCCCAACAGCGCCTGAATCTCCGCCTCCAGAGCCTTCAGCTCCGCGTCGATCTCCGCCAGCGGCCTCGGCGGCTCGTACACGTAGAAGTGCCGCGTGAACGGGATCTCGTAGCCGATCTTCGTCTTCGTGTGGTCGATCCACGCGTCCGGTACGTGCGGGTGGACCTCGCGCTTCAGGTACTCCTCGACGTCCTCGCCCAGCGGGACGTTCTCGTAGTCCCGGAGTTCCGTGTCCGGTTCCGGCTCGCCCTTGACCTTCTGCACCTCGCCCTCGGGGTCGCGGACGCCCACCGCCTCCCGCAGCGCCTTCGCGAACGGCGCGCCGGTCGGCCACAGCAGGCCGGCCGCCACGACGGCGTCCTTGAGGGACACCAGACACTCCGACTTGGTCGCCCACGTCGAGCCCAGCAGCGTACGCACGGCGGCCACGAACGCCTCCGCGTCCGCCAGCTTCTGGACCGGCTTCGCCGCCGCCAGGGCCGTCAGCGTCTCCTCGGTGACCTCGAAGCGGAGCTTGAGCGGGCGTTCGACGGTGATGCGCTGGTAGCCGAAGGCGCTGTTGTCGAAGACCTTGACCTTGGCGTGGAGTTCGTGGTCCGGGTCGGCCGCGGCCTCGACAGCCTCCCTGTACAGGCGGGTCACGTCCGCGATGTGCCGCTTGCCCAGTTCCTTGCGCTTGTCGCCGAGCGACTTGCGCATCTTCTGGAACTGGTCGCGCGCGTCCAGCAGGACGACCCTGCCCTTGTGGTCGGGGGACTTGCGGTTGGTGAGGATCCAGAAGTAGGTGGAGATGCCGGTGTTGTAGAAGAGCTGGTCCGGGAGGGCGACGATCGCCTCCAGCCAGTCGTTCTCCAGGATCCAGCGGCGGATCTCGGACTCGCCCGACCCGGCCGCGCCGGTGAAGAGCGGGGAGCCGTTGAAGACGATGGCGATGCGGGAGCCGCCGCCGCCCTTGGCGTCCACCGGCTTCATCATCGAGATCATGTGCTGGAGGAAGAGGAGCGAGCCGTCGTTGATGCGCGGCAGGCCCGCGGCGAAGCGGCCGGCCTCGCCCATGTGCTTGTGCTCGTACTCGACCTCGTCCTTGACCTTCTTCCACTCCACGCCGAACGGCGGGTTGGCCAGGATGTAGTCGAACCTGTCGCGGCGGTGGGCGGGGTCGCTGAAGGAGTTGCCGAACGCGATGTGCTCCGGGTCCTGCCCCTTGATCATCAGGTCGGACCGGCAGATGGCCCAGGACTCGGGGTTGAGCTCCTGACCGTAGACCGCGACGGTGGCGTCCGGGTTGAGGGACAGGATGTGGTCCTCGGCCGCCGACAGCATGCCGCCGGTGCCGCACGCCGGGTCCATGACCGTGCGCACGACGCCCGGCACCTGCAACGCGTCCCCGTCGGGTGCGATCAGCAGGTTGACCATGAGCTTGATGACCTCGCGGGGGGTGAAGTGCTCACCCGCCGTCTCGTTGGACTGCTCCGCGAAGCGGCGGATCAGTTCCTCGAAGATGTAGCCCATGTTGTGGTTGGGCACGGTCTCCGGATGCAGGTCCAGGTCGGTGAACCTGCCGATGACCTGGTAGAGGAGGTCGGCGCCGTCGAGGCGCTTGATCTGCTGGGCGAACTCGTACTTGTCGAGGACCTCGCGGGCGTTGTCCGAGAAGGCGCCGACGTAGATCTGGAGGTTCTTCGCCGCGTTCCGCGGGTCCGCGGCGATCTTCTTCAGGGTCAGGTCGCTCCTGTTGTAGAAGGAGTGGCCGGAGGCCTTGCGCAGGAAGTACGCGGTGTCGATGTCCTGGCCCTGGAATCGGGCGACGGTCTCGGCGACCTTCTCCCGGGTCGGTTCCAGGACGCACTCGAGCCGGCGCAGCACCGTGAACGGCAGGATGACCTTGCCGTAGTCGGACTGCTTGTAGTCGCCGCGCAGGAGGTCGGCGACGGACCAGGCGTGGTTCGCCAGTTCCGTGTGCTTACTGCTGTTCAAGGGGTTCCCCGGTTTCCTTCCGGACCGTCCCGCCCAACCGGAGCGGGTGCGGACAAGTGTGGTGGATGGGTGCGAAGTTCGGGTGCGGTTCAGGCCGGTTCGGTGCCGGCCGGCGGCCCGGCCGCGGCCGAAGGCGGGCCCTCGGCCGGGAGCAGCGCGCCGCCCGTGAGGCCGTCGGCCAGCAGGGCCGCCGTCTCCTCCGCGAGCCGCGCGGCCCGCCGTGCCCCGGCGCGCAGTCGATGGACGTGCCGGAAGGCCTCGCCGTAGCGGCGCTGCTCGTCCACCGGGAGCAGCGGGACCCGGAGCCGGCCCGGGGCGACGTGCAGGACGGTGCTGCCGGTGGAGGCCCCGGCGACGTTCTCCGCCGAGCCGACGAATCCGGCCAGGAACCAGGAGTCCAGGCGCGCCGGGTCCGGTCGCAGGAGGTGGACCTGCGGGCCGAGGAGCGCGCCGGTGTCGCCGTCGTCGGCGACCCGGGCCATCGGGCCGCCACCGCCCGCGATCGCCCGTACGAGGACGTCCCCGGCGGCGATCACGGGTGCGGTCGTGGCCGCCGGGCCCAGCTCCGCCGGATCACCGGTCGGGCCCGTACCCCGGGCGATGTCGGCGCCGGTGAGGACCGGCGCCGCCGCGGCTGAACCGTCCGGCACGGGGGCTTGGGTGTCCGACACGAGAGCTTTGGTGTCCGGCACGGGGGCTTTGGTGTCCGGCACGGTGCGGAGCAGGGTCAGCGCGCCGCCCCGGGCGAGGTCGGAGGCGTTGGCCGTACGCCACTCCCGGACCGAGCCGCCGGGTGCCGTCCAGCCGGTGAGACCGGCCGTGTCGAGGAGGGCGCGGGCGGACTCGGCCAGCTCGCGGCGGCCGGTCTCCGTACGCGCGGACAGCTCCGCGGGGTCGACGTCCCGGTGCGAGGTGCGGACCCGGCGGGCGGGGGTGAGGTCGACGAGGTCGTCGAGGAGGTCGACGACCGGCACCGTGCGTGCGGTGCCGGGTTCGGCGGCGAACCGGTCCGGGTCGGCGGTGAACGCCTCCCAGTGGGCGAGCGTCCGGGCCGTCAGGCCCGCCCAGTCGATCGGGGCGCGGGAGGGACCCGTACCCGTACGCGGTATGCCGGCCGCCCGTGCGCCGGTGCCCGAAGGGGGTGCGCCGCCGTCCGTGGGGGGTGCGCCGGCCGGGTCGGCGAACAGCACCGACTTCCGCTCCGGGCCGCCCGGTTCGGGCCGGGACAGGACCCACAGGTGCAGGCCCACATGCAGCGGAGGCGCGGCGCCGGGCGGGAGGGCCAGCACGGCCCGCACGACACCGCTGCGCACCAGCTCCGCCCGGATCCGGCGCCCGGAGACGCGGGAGGCGGTGGCGGGCGGCAGGATCAGCACGGCCCGGCCGCCGGGTACGAGGTGGGCGAGGCAGTGCTGCACCCAGGCGAGTTCGGATTCGGAACGGCCCGGTACGCCGTACGCCCAGCGCGGGTCGTAGGCGAGGCGGTCGTGGCCCCAGTCGCGGTCCCCGTACGGCGGGTTGCACACCACCGCGTCCGCCGTCAGGCCGTCGAAGGCGTCCGCGCGCAGGCTGTCGCCGATGCGCACGGTGACCTCGGCGCGCGGCGCGGCGAGGCTCAGGCCGACCGCGGCGCGCCGGGCCTGCACGGGTACGGAGTCCTGGCCGAGGAGTTCGCCGGCGCCGCGCCCGGCGGCGGCCGCCAGGAGCGCGCCGCTGCCGCAGGCCGGGTCCAGGACGCGGGCGGCCCCGGCCGGGAGCAGTGCGGCGACGAGCCGCGCCAGGGGCTCCGGGGTCCCGTAGACGCCGGTCGCGGCGCTGTCGTCGAGTTCCCTCTCCGCGAGCACCGTGAGGGCGGCCGGGGCGCCGGCCTCGCGCACGCAGCGGAGGAGGGCGCGCAGTGCGGTGCCGTCGGAGGCGGAGAAGAGGGGGCTCGCGGGCGCCGGGCCGGGGAGCGAGGCCAGGAGCCCGGCCACCTCCCCGGAGGCGCGGGCGGCGAGTTCGGCATCCGTGAGGCCGGCGAGTTCGGCGTTCTTGAGGCCGGCGAGCGCCGCCGTCTGGTCCGCGGGGCGGCGGGCGAGCGTGAGGACGAAGGCCATGCGACCGGTCGTGCCGTCCGGGTCGGAGGCGTGGAGGCGGACCGCGGTGCGCAGTTCCTCCCGGGGGTCGGCCACCCGCGTGTGACCGCGGGAGCCGAGCCATGCCCGGACGGCCCCGAGGTCGTAGAGCGGGCTGGTGTCGGTGCCGGCGGTCGGTGCGGGGAAGTCGGCGTGGCGCCTGCGCCAGTTGCTGACGGTGGCCCGGGTGACGCCGGCGATGCGGGAGATCTCCGCGGCTGTCACATGGGCTGCGGTCTCGGGCATGGCCTGGCGGCACCTCTCCTCGACGGGGACAGCTCACAGCCTACCCCATCACCCCAACGGAAATTCATGTTTGACAGCGCTTTCACTGGCGTCGGGGAACTCGACGGCATCATCGTCTCGAACGACAACTTCGCCCGCATCGACATCACCGGCAGCGCGCACGGCTGTCACCACCGTTCGGGGCGTGGGGGCGTGCGCGCCCCGGGGGAGGTGAGGTGTGGTGGTGACGAGCCGGGCGTCAGCAGGTCGCGCCTGCCTTGACCGGCTTGAGATGGATGAGGTAGCTGTCCACAGCTTTGTCCACGCAGCTACTGCCCCGCCCGTAGGCGGTGTGGCCCATTGCCTCAAAGGTCAGCAGCATGCCCTTGGGTAGCTGGCGGGCCAGGCTCTGTGCCTCGTGATAGGGCGTGGAGGGGTCGCCGGTAGTGCCCACCACCAGGACCGAGGGGAGACCGTCGGCACTCACACGGTGCGGGCCTGGACCGCGGTGCGGCCAGCCCTTGCAACCAAGCTCGGCGATCACGCTCTCGGCCCCGAAGTCGCCCTCGGCCTGATGGGCCTGGTCGAGGGCCTTCCAGTATGCCTGGGGGTCTTTGGGGTGGGGGATGTCAAGGCAGTCGACGGCGGTGATGGCCACATCGGAGTTGTCGGGGTGGCTCTCCTCCCGCTCATCCTCCTGTGCCTCGCCCTCGCCGGCGCCCTCCTCCCCGGCGGCAATCCTGTCGAGCCGCGTTCCATCACCCCCGGCCGCCTCGCTCAGAGCGCGGGACAGGTCTTCCCACTGCTCCTCGGGGGTGTACATCGAGGTGACGATGGCACTGTGCAGGGCCGCCGTGTCCAGGTCCGATTCGCCGTCGTCGACCGGCAGCGGCTCCTGTTCGGTTTGCGCGTACAGACCGTCGAGCAGCTCATGAATGCCCTCAGGGGTGTCGGCGGGGCAGGCGTCCCCCACCACGTCGGCGCAGTACTCAGCGTAGTCATCGACCGCTGTGCGGAAGCCGACGGCCTGGCTGCGGGCCCGCTCCACCCAGTTGAGCGAGGGGTCGATGGCCCCGTCCAGCACCATCGCTCGTACCCGCCGGGGGAACAGCTCGCCGTACACGGTGCCGAGAAGAGTCCCGTAGGACCAGCCGAGATAGCTCAGCTTGCTATCGCCGAGCGCGGCGCGCAGCACGTCCATGTCGCGGGCGGCGTCGGCCGTTCCCACATACGGCAGGATCGGGCCGCTGTGCCTTCTGCAGGCCGCGACCGCGCTCTCGGCATCAGCCAGAGCAGCCCGGCGCTGCTCGGCCGTTGTGGGGTACAGCGGCTGCGGCACGGCGTCGTCAACCTCCGCCTCTTCCTCAGGGCCGCAGTCCACGGCGGGCTTGCTGCCCGCCACACCGCGCGGGTCGAATCCCACGATGTCGAAGCGGGCCCGTATTCGCTTGCTGAATGACTGAACTCCGCCGTCCTGGAGCAGGGCGACCCCGGACTCTCCGGGGCCGCCGGGATTGACGACCAGCGACCCGCTGCGGCGGGCCGTATCCGTTGCGGCGGCCCGTATGAGGGGGAGAGTGAAGGTCTTGCCATTGTTGGGCGCTGTGTAGTCCATGGGGACCTTCAGCGTGGCGCACTCCTCCTGGCCGCAGGGCTTCCACTGGGGCTTTTGGTGGTAGAAAGCGCGCAGGTCGGCGCGGGCGGCGGGATCGTCGGCGGACGTCTCTGGAGCGTTCTGCGTACAGCCGCTCAGCGAAGTGGCGGCGAGGGCCGCTGCCACTGCCAGGACGACGGCGCGGTGATGGCACTTGACATGGATGAACAAGGGTGTCTGCTCCGGAGTCCGAACGGTGAGCATCGCTTCGGGCATGTCAGCGACCCGGATACGGTACGGACCGGAATCTCACCCTCACGTCATTCTCAGGTAGAGGTTCGTCTCTGTTCCTTGTCCCCAGGGATGACAACCAAGAGAGCGGCACAGCCCTCCGGGGGCGCCGTCGGGCGTCTTACCATCGAGGCCCGGGGGGGACGAGGACCACGGTCGGTTCCTGGAGGGAGCGGAATCCGGGTGTGTGAGGGCCGGTACCCGGCCTCCGGCGCGCGTCCCGTGGTGCCCTACGAGCCCGCACTGCCGCAACAACGAAGATCGCGTCGTCAAGGTTACGGCCTCCCGCTGAGCACGCAAACGGGGTGCGGGCAGACGAAAGCCCCGGTCAGCGGCCGTAGGTGCTGGTGCAGAGCCTGGCGAGGTCGTCGGAGGTGACCCCGGCGGCCTTGCGGCAGAGCTGGCGCATCTGCGGGACCTGCGCGGTCGGCGGGGCTTTGCGCACGCGCGGTGCGGCGGGCTTCGGCCGGGCGGGGGCCTGCCACCGCACCCGCGGCGCCGGCACCCGAATGGTAGACAGCCGCCAGGCGCAGTTCTTGGTACTGGCCGACAGTGAAACGGGTGGATGGCGGGTCGGCGTTGAAGCGCTGACCACGGCGTTCCGGGCCCGATGGGCAGCCGTCGAAATCGATTGGTAGCTCCCAGCTGATCTCACCTCCGCCTGCCGTCCCTTCGGGCTGCGGCGCTGGGGCGCCGGTCCCGGCCGAGCGGCAGGCCGGGAAACGCGCCAGAGGATCCCAGGGGAGCGAGGAGACTTCCGACAGTCCGGGACACGCTGACGCAAGGGGCCAGGTCGTCTGACCGCCGGACTGCGCCGAGACCGCTCATCAGCGCCAAGCGCAGGAGGGCGCCCGTGGACGAGGCGTGGGACTTGTTCCGCCTCGCCGTACAACCACGAAAGACGAGAGAGCCTGGAAACAGCTAAATCATGACAGACACCGATCAATCCCTAAATCTGAGGAAGGCCTGAGCAAGGAATGTGACGCCCGTCACTGCATGGGACGGTTGGGCCTGATGTGATCATTCGTGACCAGACGGCTACAACACCCGCACTTGCGGCAGATGTCGGGGGAGGGATGGCCGTGACAACTGAATGGAGATCAAGTGCGCAAGCGCTTTATGACCATCGCTGCGTCCTGCGGACTCGCGCTGGCGGTCGTGGCGCCCGCCGCTACTGCCCTCGCGGTTGCCGCCGACGACCCGATCGCCGTCAGTGAGGACGGGCAGGCGGTCCAGGCGGAGCAGCTGAGCCCGGAGCAACTGGCGGCCTTCACCAACGAGCCGGTTGCGGAGGGGGTCGACGTCTCGGGAGAGGGAGCCGGGGCCGGGTCGGTGCAGGCTGCTGCCGCCGCGACCAAGTACCGGAAGGCCCAGTTCAAGCGGGGCGGTTCGCTGATGTGGACCCGTGACACCGTGTACTTCGGCTACAACGGGAGCAAGGTCACGTCCTCGAAGGGCTGGCAGGAGAGCGGGCACGTCTTCCCGAATATCGCGAAGAACAACGGGATCACGCGATACCACACCACCTCGTCGACTCACAAGTGGCGTGCGAAGGACACCATCGGTGCCGGTGTCCCCACGCCTTGGGGCGATGTGAAGGCGTACTCGAAGGACTACACGCACTACTTCTCGGGTAGCAAGTCCGGGGCCTGGAACTGGAAGGGCTGAGGTTTCGCGTACGAGCGCGGTGAGCGGCCGGGGCGCCTGTGGATACTCCGGCCGCCCGCTTGTCGCGCCGTACACGGGATGTCACCGATGATCAGTATCAGGAACCTTACGAAGAGCTATGGTGGGCACACGGTTCTGAACAGAGTGTCTGCCGAATTCCGCGCAGGCAGGGTGAGCTACCTCTTGGGCCCGAACGGAGCCGGGAAGACTACCCTTTTCAAGTGCCTGGCCGGCCTGGAAACACACACCGGAACCGTCGAGTTCGACGGCCGTCCACTGGCGGACGTGCGTGAGCATGTCTTCCCAGTGTTCGACGACTGTGCCCTGTACCCGCACTTGTCCGGCTTCGAGAACCTGCACTTCCTCCTTGGCCGGAAGACCCTCTGGGAAGATGTCCGCACGGTCGCGGACGGTGTGCTGGACCGCGCGACGCTGCGCAAGCCGGCCCGGGCGCTGTCCTACGGGCAGCGCAAGAAGCTGTACACGGTGGGCCTGCTGCTGGCCCGGCCCTCGTACGTCGTCCTCGACGAGCTGGCGAACGGCCTGGACTACGACAGCCTGCAGTGGCTGCGCGCCTCGCTGGCGCAGCTCAAGCAGGACAGCGTCGTGGTCGCCTCCGGCCACCAATTCGACTTCTACGACCGTGTGGCGGACGATGTGTTCGCCGTATCCGAGAACGGGCTGAGCAAGCTTGACTTCAACCACGCCGCCGGTGACCGTCTCGAAGACGCGTACCTGGCCCATCACGCGCACGGTCCGCGCTGATCTGCGCTACCAGTGGGCGTCGCGGTACTTCCTGTACACGCTCGTCTGCTTTATGGCGGTCGCGTCGGCTTTCGCTGTGGGCGCGTACGCCACTGCGCACAGCGCGGTGAACAGCCTGCGGCAGGAGTGGGCATTCCTGCACCAAGACGGCGGCTACACCTTCGAGCGGGCCATCGGGCGCGGCAGCGACCCCACCGACGACCCTCTGAAGGAGACCTGGGAGAGCGCCGGGCAGGCCGTGGCCAACCTCCATCCCTTCCAGGGCACCGTCAACCTGCTCCAGGTCCTGTGCTTCGTCATCGGCCCGCTCGTCTTCTTCACCTACGGCGCGATCGCACCGACACGCGACACGCACTACAAGACCCTGAAGTTCCGCGCGGTCCGCGAAGGACCGCGGAGGCTGTTCCTGTCCCAGGCCGTCACCCTGACGGCGGCGGTCACCGCTCTGACCGCGGCAGCCTTCGTCGCAACACTGCTCACCAGCACGGCTCTGCACCTGGCGGTGAACGGACGCGTCGACACCCGGCTGCTCGAAGTGCCTGGCGACCTCTCCCCGGCCGACACCCTGCCGACCCTGGCGATGACGCTCACAACCGGTGTGGTCTTCGCTCTCCTGGGCATGAGCGCGGCGCTCATCGTTCGGCGCCCACTGTACGTGCTGCCGGTGTTCCTGGTCGGTTTCTTCCTCGTGCCCATCCTGGGCCGGTTCGACCCCCGCAACCTCCTGATGGCGATCGCCTACCCACACCTGGAGTTCGTCGGCGGATTCATTCCCCCTGCCCCCGCACCGGTATCAGAGCTCGCCGCCGCCGCGCTCCTGACCGTCGGCACGGCAGTGGTGCTGGCCATCACCTATGCCGTGCACTCGCGCAGATCGCTCTGCACCACGTGAATGCGTCAGTCACCCTCGCGAGGTGCCCGAGCAGGGGTGGCGGTGGCTCTCTCCTGCAGGGGACGCCTTCCCCCCCTCATGGCCTGGCACCGGCCCTGCTGATCCGCCGCTCCACCGTGCCGAACAAGAAGAACGAGAACGGTGAACTCGACCGCGAGGTGGCCTGCTTCCTGTGCCACCACGCCCCCGGCGCCACTCTCGCCGCGCTGGTGACCGCCGTGATGCCCGATCTTCTGTTCCCCGGGGCCATTTCTCGGGTGACGGCCACCAGTGCGTCAACCGTGTGCCCGAGATCGTCACCCGCAGGCTCAGGTCGCAAAGCCCACACCGTCGGGGATCCCGGCCCCGAGACTGGGTGCCGGCGACGACCAGGACCCCTTCCGGATCACCGAGGCCGGGCCACGATCCGCTCACGCCCCGCCGCCTCCAGGACCGCCGCGCTCCACGCACCCCGGACAAGAACGTCCGAATGCGGCCGGGCTGAGAGTGCCCGGGGTGTTCCGCGATGGTCCGGCCGTTTCTGGGCTACTTCTGGTTCAGCGGAATGGCGATGTCGAAGACCTGCCGGCCGGAGGGGAAGGAGCCGACCCTCTCGGCCCTGCCGGTGATGAGGCTGACTTCGTAGAAGCGCTGGGCGGCGTTGACGGTGAGGGCTGCGAAACCGCGGTGGCTCTGGTCCTTGGCGGAGAAGTAGATGTCGAAGCCCGCACCGGGACCCGCGTCCACGCCCAGGTTGCCGGTGGGGGCGAGCGTGCCGGAATTGGCGGGGGACTGCAGGACCACACGGTCGTTGCGGGTGTCGATGTCGAACAGACTGGTGGCGGTGTCCGTGTCCAGGTCGTTGTTGGTGTAGGCAGCACCGGTCACCCCGAGGGCGGCGCCTGGGGCCGGCGGGTTGGTGAGCGGGGTATCGGCGACGGTTCCGCCGACGGCGACGTCGACGTTGTGCCGCAGGTTCTGGCCGGCGTCGCTGATGATCCGCAGCCGGTCCGCGGCCGGGTTGAAGTCCACGCCGAAGAACCTGCCCTGAAGAACGATGCTCAGCTGGGACACCTTCGTCGCCGCAGCACTGCCGGTGCCGATGATGTATACGCCGCCGGCGTTGCCCACGCCGTACAGCAGGCCGTTGCGGACGCGGTAGTCGATGCCGACCAGATCCGTGTCGCCTTGCAGGCCCGTGACGGTGCCGATCGGGTCGACCCTGTTCGGCCGGTCCGCGCGGAACTGCACCAGCCGCAGGTCGTCGGTCAGTCCGATGACCTCCAGAGCTCTGCGGCCATCTCCCATGTCGGGGGCGGCGGCCACAGCCGGAACGGACACGGACCAGGCAGTGGCAAGCACCACTGCGAGAACTGCCTTGCGCATGAGAATCTCCGATGGAATCGAGGCACCCGTGCTGCCGGGCACCACCCCCACGACGACAACAGCCGCCTCCGTGCCGAGCAACCGCGAGGCGGCCAGACGGCGGCACCCCGGCCCGGGCGTGCGCGGCCTCGCGGGCCTTCTCCCCTTCCGCGGCCGCGGAAGGGCGGCGGGCTGTCCTGTCAGTCCCGGGGGACCGGGGATCGGGGGATCGGGGGCCCGGGGATCGGGGGCCCGGGGGCCCGGGGGACCATCACTTCGGGGACACCTTGCCGGGCGCGGCCGATCGCAGCGCGGGAACTCCCGTGATCGCGGGTCAGCGGGTACTTCTTCCTCTTTCCCCCTGCGCGGGCCGATCACCGGCCGGTGCGTCGGTGCCGAGTCCGTGGCCACTGCCGAAGCAGCTGCACCTACTCCGGAAGGTGGACTCGTCTTCGCGTGGCCATGTCTCTCACCTGCGAGGACGAATCGAACAGGCTGCCACGGACAGCGTCGGCGGCAATCCGGGCCATCACACGGTGCGAATGACTCACGGAATGCCCTTGACGGGCCTGAACACCAGAGAAAGTGAGTATCCGTGATGCGTAGTCTTCTGCGTGCCGCTGTCGTCACCGCCGTACTCGTTCCCGCCGCGATCGCCACCGCGGGAGCGGCCAGCGCGGACAGCTACGGGCAGCACAACTCGTCGGCCGGCCCCAACGGGGCCGTCTCCAGCCACGTCGCGAGCGGCACCACCGCCGACGGAGGCACCTACTACATCGAGCGCACCACCATGGCAGGCCCCGGCGGGGCGATGAGCTCCAGCACCCACAGCGTCGCCGACGGCGGTATGAGCCACGGCCAGGGTGACGGCGGGCTCGGCGGCGGACTCGGCGGCGGGTTCCTCGGCCTCGGCGGCCTCCTCGGCTGACAGTGAACCGGGCCGACCAGACGGCCCCCACCCAGCAGCGACCCCACCCCCGGCAGGGTGGGGCCGCGGCGGGCCGGGATGAGCCGGAAGGGCCCTGGCTGCCGGCTCGGTTACGGGATGGAGACCGTCCCGTTTGCGGAGCGGGGGTGCCCGTCCGTGACGCCCTGACACGCGTTCCTTCGGCGAGGACACCGCAGGCGTGCCCACCGGGGGCGTACAGCATCGACTGTCCGACCGGGCGATCCTCAACCTGACGGCCCGCGTCCGCCCGCCCGCGCCACCGCCCTTCGCCTCCCTTCACACCAGTACCCGGAACCGGGTCCGGACGGAGATCACGCGGATCGCTCCTGACCTGCCGGCATGGATGTCGATGCTCGCCCTCGTCGGCACCGCCGCGCGGTGGCGGCCCGCCGCCTGCGACTGCGGCGACTGTTCTCCGCCGCTGCCCCGCCGGTCGCCGACGGGCGGTGCCGCATCCTCCGCCTCGCGAAGCACCGGTCCCGGACCGGCGAGGTCACCGGCGCCCTGCAGTTGCCCACGGCCCTGCCGGACCCCGACTGACGGGCAACTTGCCGCTGCTACGAGCACGAGCAGCACCACCCCACCGGAGCCGTGGGACCCGGCGCCCACTCGACGCGACAGCCAAACCCGCGATCCGCCGTGATCAGTCCGGACGGCCGGAAGGGCCCGACAGCGATTCCGACGGACCGTCACTCAAGTTTCGTAGATGATCAATTATCGGCCATGTGTGAACACTTCATGGCTCATTTGTTTCTTCTCGGACCGAGTTGGTGTCCATAAGATCAACTCGCTCACTCCAGGGCAATGGAATGAGTCCAGAAACGGACCCCGCTCCGCCATTACGCAGCGGGAAATAGACCGAGGAGATGGAATTCCCATGCGCTTCAAAGCTCTGACGGTTGCCGTCGCCGCTGCGGGAGCCCTCGCGCTCGCCGCTTCCCCTGCCAGCGCTGCGGCGAACTGGCAGGAAGTGAAGACGAACAGCAACTGGGAATGTCTCCCTTACAAGACACACACCATATCCACGAACATCAAGTTCAAGCCGTGTGTCGTCACCAACGCCAACCACGACACGCAGGTCGTTCTCGTCGTCCAGCACTCAGGGACTGCCGCTGCCGTGATCGCTGGTGAGGTCGTATCGAGCTTCGGCAGCAACACGCTGTGCAACAGCTCGACCCTCAACCCGGGGTTCACCCGCGGCTGCTACGCACCGACGGTCACCGTCCCCTCGTCGGGCGGTGGAACCGTGAATGTGCGGCTGAGTGTCAACGGCACCAGCAACTGGTACGTCTGATCACGGTCTTTCACTAGGGGGCGGTCCCAGGAGTGGCCGGATGAGCGAGGACTGCCTCTGAGCGGGGACGGTAGCCGGGCCCGGGTCTCACACACCGACGAGCAGGTGGTCGTGGACCTCTACGGCGTGCAGGTGTCACGTCGGGCGCGCCCGTCCCCGTGCCGGCGCTCGGGCGCCCACTGCCCTCATCGACGCGTGTCCGGTGTTCGACCGCGGCGACCGCTCGGAAGTGCCCCACCTCATATACGGGCTCATGCACGGGTTTGGAGTGGGCTGCTGCGAGCGGCGCTGCGGGAACGTGATCGGCACCGGGCTCTTGCGGAACCACCGCAACCGGTCAGTTGTGAGAACCAGGCGGCAGCGGATTGCTCCCGAGCCGGCGACGGATCGCCCCGGCCTCGTGCTGACGTCCTGCGCCGCCGGGCACATGTGCGGCGAGTGACGGCAGGCGGCACGCCCCGCAACGCCGGGACCGGCCCGGTGAACCGAGTCGGGCCGGAAAGCGGGGATTCCGTCAGCCGAACGTGACACGGTCACGCGGTGTGACGTGGGGACGAGTGCCTGCCGGGGAGCGGCACGGGGCCGCCCCGGCGGTGGCCGGCTCCGCCGCCTGGCGGGCGGCGGGGAGGGCGGCGGCAGCCGGGAGTCGGCGATGGGGGCGCCGGCGGGCGGCCGCAGGTACGTCGGAGCCCGCGACAGCCCGGGGCTGAGGGCTGGGCCCGTACGGAAGACCCGTCGGCTCCGGGCATCCCGAGCCGCGAAGCCCCTAGCCGGGCCTCCCGCCGCTCCCGCCAGACGCGGACCAGTCCTCCGTACCCCCGGTGGGCCGCGGGCGGCAGACCGCCGTCGACACCGCTGCGGGGCGCCTCGACCAGCGGCGCGGTCAGTCGGCGCGGCCCTCGTGCCGTCGTCGCCCGTCCCCCAGGAGGTCGAGCGCGTCGGGTACCGGCGGGAAGCGCGGGGCGCACTCCGGGCAGGCGTACACGTTCCATCCGGGCCCGGAGCCCTGGTGCACCTCGGCGACGACCACGGGCTCATCCGTGACGCGCTGGCAGCGCACGCACATGCGGACCGGCTTCCGCGTGGGCGGCCTGGGGGCGGACTCGTTCACCGGGCCGCCCCCGTCAGGCACACGTGCCGGGCGGCCAGGTCCACGCCGACGTCCGCCGCCATCCCGGGGCCGAGGCCCCGCCACCGACGGCGGGCGGCCCGCTCCTCCTGGCGCTCGTACGCGGCCAGATAGGGGCGGACCAGGGCGGTGGCCTCACCGTCGAGCGTTTCGATCAGCCCGTACGGGGACCTGGGCCGCGCGCCCCCTCCCCCGGCCGGCCGGAACCGCTCGTACGGCGCCGACCGGGCTCCCTCCGGCCGCCGGGCCTCCTCCGCCGACCAGGCTCCCTCCGCGCGCCGGACGGAAGCCCGTGCGGCGGGCGGAGCGCAGGACCGGCGCCTCCCGGATCCAGGTGCCAGCGCGCCCGTCAGCCACGCGAGCAGCGCGAGCAGCGCAGCGATAGGGTTCCGCATAGCCGAAGCTCCTTTCTTCGGTCAGCCCCTGGGTACGGCCCTAGCCTGGCCGCCCGGGGGCGCTTGTGTGTGGGGCCACACTGTATCCGTAGTTATCCGCGGTTATCTACGGATGCGCAGAGACCTGCGGTCATCCACGCTGGCGACATGGACCTTGATCGCACTCGCCCACTCTGGAGACAGATCGCAGCGGAGATCATCCGGCGCATCGAGTGCGGGACCTACCCGCCGGGAAGCCGCGTGCCGTCCACCCTGGAGATCGCCCAGGAGTTCGGCGTGGTGAACGCGACGGCGGCCAAGGCCATGCGGGAGGTACGCGAACAAGGTTGGACTCGAGGCGAGGTGGGACTGGGGACGTTCGTCGTCGACCCGCTCCCGTCCGGTGGCGAGCCCGGCAGCTGACGGCGTCCGGCCCCACCACGACTCAGCCCCTCCCGGCCCCTCCCAGCCGGTTCCGGCCCCGGCCGGGGCGCATGCGGCGGGGCTCGCCCGGCGCCGTGCGAGCAGCGCGCCGGACGCCGCTCCCCGACCAGATCCCGACTCCGGGCAGGCCCTAGCATGGCGGTCCCGGTGCCGCGCGGTGCCCTGACCGCGGCCGGGAGGGCGAAGGGATGGTGGTTTCCGGTGGGGGTGGCCAGTTGGCTCGTGCTCGGAGGAGAGGACCCGGAGCATGCGCTTCCCGAGGCGGCGGGGCAGGCCGGTCTGGTCAGCCAGTTGCGGCCGTTGATCCGGGAGTTCAGCGCGCCCGGGGAGCTGGTTCTCGACCCGTTCGCCGGGTGGGGGACGACGCTGGTCGCGGCCTCGGTGGAGGGGCGGCGCGGGTTCGGCATCGAGGTGGACGCCGAGCGCGCCGAGAAGGCGCGCAGGCGCCTGGAGGGCTACCCGGGGCAGGAGTTGGTCCCCGGTGACGCCCGCAAGCCCCCGCTGGAGCCGGGCTCGGTCGATCTGGTCCTGTGCGACCTGCCGTACTTCGGCACCGATCTGAACACCGACGCCACCGACGGGGCGCAGTTCTACGCGCTGCGCGACTACGAGGACTACCTGGGCGCGCTGGACGAGGCGTTCGGCGCGATCGCGGGGACCATGCGCCCGGGCGCCCGGGCCGTCGTCGCGGTCCAGAACCGGCGCATCGCCGACCGGTTCGTTCCGCTGGCCTGGGACGCGGCGCGGGTGCTTGGCCGCCATCTCACACTGGGCGACGAGCGGGTGCATCTGTACGACCGCCCGGCGGGCGGTGACGACCCGATGCGCACCAACCGGTCGCACGAATACCTGCTGACGGCCGTCAAGTAGGGGTCGGCGCCCGCCCCCGGGCCGGTCGGTGACCGGCCCGGGGGCGGGCGCCGGGGGCGGGCGCATGGGGGGCGCGTGAGGCTACCGGGCCCCGTATGCCCGTCCGATCTTCCGCGCCAGGTCGGTGACGTCGGCAGCGGCCTGCTGGTACAGGCCGCCGCCGAAGGTGACCCGGGCGGCACCGAGGGAGCCGAGCCTGCTGGGCGACGCGCCGCCGGGGCGGTACAGGGCGTTCAGCGGCTTGCCGACACCGTTGGCCAGGTCGGGGAGCACTTCCTCGGGGGCGAGGATCGGGTAGACGACGTCCGCGCCGGCGTCGACGTACAGGCGGGCGCGCTTGACGGCCGACTCCGCCGAGCGGTCGCCGTAGAGGAAGGTGTCGATCCGGGCGTTCAGCACCAGGCGGTCGCCGGCGGCGACGCCGACCTCGGAGAGCCACTCCGCGTGCTGCCCGGCGTCCTTGAGCCGCCCCGCCGCGGAGTCCTCCAGGTTGCAGCCGGCCACGCCCGCGTCGAGCAGCCGCTCGACGATCTCGGCGGGGGCGAGGCCGTAGCCGGCCTCGATGTCCGCCGTCACCGGCACTCCGGCGGAGCGGACGATCCGCTTGATCGCGGCGAACATCTCGTCGGCCGGGGTGTGCTCACCGTCGTCGTACCCGAGTACGGCGGCGACCGCCGCGCTGGAGGTCGCCAGCGCGGGGAAGCCGGCCTCGGCGAACGCGTGTGCGCTGACCGCGTCCCAGACATTGGGGATGACCAGCGGGTCTCCTGGTTCGGTCCGCTGGTGAAGTGCCAGGAACTCCCCGGCACGGGTGGCCACCATCAGGCGGTCTCCTCACTCGTCGTCGTCGGGCGACGGGGTGGCAGCGTCACACCGTCGCCCAGGTGGTCCCGCGGTCGGTGACCGGAGAAGCCGTGTACATGGCAGCGAGCTCGAAGGCGACGTCCAGTGACTGACCGAGGTTCAGCCGAGGGTCGCAGACGGTCTCGTAGCGGGTGGGCAGGTCCTCGAAACGGATCTCGTAGGTGCCGCCCACGCACTCGGTGACATGATCACCGGTCAGCTCCAGGTGGAAACCGCCGGGATGGGTCCCGAGCGAGCGGTGGACCTCGAGGAAGCCCCTGATCTCGTCGAGCACATCGTCCAGCCTGCGGGTCTTGTGCCCCGTCGGGGAGGACACGGTGTTGCCGTGCACCGGATCGCAGACCCAGACCACCTCGGCGCCGGACGCCGCGACCTTCGCCACCAGGTCGGGCAGCGCGTCGCGCACCGCGCCCGCGCCCATCCGGCTGATGAAGGTCAGCCGGCCCGGTTCACGGTCCGGGTCGAGCAGGTCGATGAGGCGCAGTGCGTCGTCCGGGGTGCTGGACGGGCCGAGTTTGACGGCGACCGGGTTGCGCACCCGGGCGGCGAAGGCGACGTGCGCGCCGTCCGGCCGGCGGGTGCGCTCGCCGATCCACAGCAGGTGCCCGGAGAGGGCGTAGCGGCCGGCCGGGGTGAGACGGCTGAGTGCGCGCTCGTACTCCAGGATCAGGGCCTCGTGGCTGGTCCAGAACTCGCCGCCGTCGGCGGCTGTGAGCCGTTCCAGGTCGTTCAGGGTCCCCAGGGAGGCGTGGTAGACGCGCCGCAACCGGTCCGGGTCCGGGGTCCGCGCGGCGGCGGTGAAGGCCGGGCCGTTGACCATGTCCCCTCGGTAGGCGGGGAGTTCGACGTCTCCGCGCAGTTCGGTCGGGCTCGACCGCGGTTTGGCGAACTGTCCCGCGATGCGGCCCAGCCTGATCACCGGAAGGCCGGAGGCCTCGGAGACGACCGCGGCCATGAGGTTCAGGGTGCGGTACTTGGCCGCTGTGGTGTCCGGGCCGGCTTCGGCGAGGCTCTCGGCGCAGTCGCCCCCCTGGAGCAGGAGCGCCTCGCCTCGGGCGACCGCGGCCAGCCGTTCCCGCAGGCGGTCGCAGTCCTCGGCCGCGACGAGCGCGGGGAGGGCTGCGAGGTCGTCCGCGGCCCGGCGCAGCGCGGCGGTGTCGGGCCAGTCGGGTTGCTGGGCGGCGGGCGGGCCGGTCATGGCGGAGGAGTGGTTCGGGTTCATCAGGTATCGCCCCTTCGTCCGCCGAGGGGCGCGGCTCTCGCGCTGCCTCGGCGGGTTGGTCCGGCACCGGGGCGGCCGGCGGGTTCCCGGGGCCGAAGGGTGTACCCCGGTACCGAACTCTTCCTAGTGTCGGGCCAGTTGCCGTGCGGCAGTGGTGCGAGTGGAGAGGTGTGGGGGGCGGGTCGGGCCGAAGGCGGATCAGCTCACGCGGGCAGGGCCGGGCACGGCGTTCCAGCCCACGTCCCTGGTGCCACCGGAGCACTCGAGGCCGGCTCGTCCGGTTCCGGCCGGAGCCGGGGTCCTGCGTGTGCGTGTGCGTGTGGTGGCGGGTATTTCACGGTTCGTCATTTTTTTCACCCTGATTGTTTCACCGTGGCTCAACGGCCGGAAGGCTTCCGGTGATTGATGCGGCATACCGGTTGCGAATAACCGAATTCCACCGCCCTGACCTGCCCCCTTGCCGCCTCAGAGGCAACTATGTATCCCCCTCGACTGTCTGAAAAGGATGACCGATACTTCGGGTAGGCGCACTTCGGTGAAGCGAAGGATGCAAATGGAAATACACTGGAATAAATCAGACAGTATGGGCTTAACAGTGACCGGCGCCGAGACTCAGGACGGCACCCTGGCCATCACCCTGCCACCCGACGACCCAGCCTGCCGCGAGGCACTGACCCGCGTGGGCGAAGCGCTGGGAGACCTGTCCCGCGCCGTCTCCAGCAGAGCGGGGCGGCCTCCTTCCGCGACCGTGCCACTGCCCGGGCAGGACTCTCCGGCGGTGGGCTTCGAGAGCATCGAGGGACTGCCCCGGATCAACGCCGCGATCCAGGACCTGCTCGACGGCGTCACCTTCGAGATCCTCACCGCCCAGCCCGACGGGCCGCGCCCGATCGCGGTGCTGGACGAGGCGCTGACCTCGGTGCGCGACCGGATCGCGGCAGGCGTCTCGATGCGGACCCTGTACCAGCACAGCACGCGGTTCGACGAGCCCACCAAGGAGTACGTCCGGGCGGTCACGTCGTACGGCGCCCAAGTGCGCACCCTGGCGGAGTTCTTCGACCGGATGATCATCGTCGACCGGCGCGCCGCGCTGATCCCCGCGAACGCGGCGCGCACCTCGGCCGTGGTGATCACCCTCCCGGCCGTGGTGCACTTCCTCGCCGACATCTTCGAGCGCGCCTGGGACCGTGCCGAGTCGTACCCCTTCCTGCCGGTGCGGGCGGCGGACGCGGCGCCCGAGGTCATTCCGGCGATCCGCGGGTCTATCCGGAGGCTGCTCATCGAGGGCAGATCGGACAAGGAGATCGCCCGGCGGCTCGGCCTCAGCCTGCGCTCCCTGCAGGCGCACGTCGCCCGCCTCAAGGAGGAGCACGGCGCAGAACACCGGCTCCAACTGGGCTATCTGATGGGTCTGCGGAGCGTCGCGGCGGCCGACCGGGAACGCGAAGCCGACGGTCCCTGACCCGGCGGGTGCAGCGGTGGCCCGGCCGACGTCCCGTGCCGGCCGGGCCATGCCCCGGGCGCTCGAGGGACGGCTCAGACCATGTCGCCGAGGTCCGTTTCGCCGGCCGGCGCGCCGCCGGAGGCCGCACCGCCGGAGGCCGCACCGCCGGAGGCCGCGCCGGCGCCGGCGCCGGCGCCGGTTCCAGGCGCCGCACCACCGGCCGGCGCACCGCCGAGGTCCGTTTCGCCGAGTTCCGTTTCGCCGAGGGCCGCCCCGCCGGCAGGCGCACCGTCGACCGGCTCAAGGAGCAGCTCGCCCAGGAACCACTCCTCCAGGGCCCGCAGCCGGGCCTCGCACTGCGCCCGGTCGGCGCCCGAGACCAGCGCGGTGAGCAGGAAGTCGGAGGAGTACGCGGCCTCCCGCATGGTCTGTCCCGGCCCGACGAACACCTGGTACTTCTCGACCCAGGGGAGGTCAGGCGGTTGCTGCGGAATCCGCACCACCCGGCCGGGACGCTTCATCAGCACCAGCTGTCCCACCATCCGCTGCGGCGTGCGCTTCTCCGCGCCGAGCCACCCGGGCAGCGGAAGGCCGAGCTGTGCCCGGACCCATGCCTCGCCCGGATCGACGCCGAACATCAGGCGGACGATGTCGCGGATCGCGGCACCGCCGTTGCGGCAGGCGATCTCGCACAGCACCAGCTCGTCCTCGGGCGTGTGGAAGACCTCCGCGTGGAAGGCGAAGTCCTCCGGGCCGCCGAGCGCCTCCAAGGTCCGCTCGGTGAACTCCAGCAGCCGATGGGCCAGCGGATCGTCCACGTCGAGGGTCAGGTCCAGCCGGGCCCCGGTGTCGGTCGCGTACGAGGCCAGCGCGTACTGGTACTGCGAGGCCCAGGCGAACACCGTACGGCCGCCCACGACCAGCCCGTCCACATGGCACATCCGGCCCGGCACGAACGCCTCGGCGAGCAGGTTCGGCAGATGCGGCCCGTACAGGTCGAGGCCGTCGGCCAGATGCGCGTCCAGCTCGTCGCGGGAGCCGAGGATCCGCAGGCCGACCGATCCGGCGCTGTCCACCGGCTTGAGCACCAGCGGGTAGCCGTGCCGCTCGGCGAAGCCGATGAGTTCGGTGGCGCTCTCCACCTCGAGGTACGGGGCCACGGCCAGTCCCGCGGCCTCGGCTCTGCGCTTCATCAGCGCCTTGTCGCGGTAGGGCAGCACGGTCTCCATCCGCTGCCCGGGGAGCCCGAGCATGTCGCGCAGCTCGGCGGCCCGCTCGAGGTCGCGCTCCTGGCAGGCGACGAGGTGCCTGACGCCGTGCTCGCGCGCCCAGGCCAGGGCGAGCCGCTCCAGATCGCCCCCGGTCTCGTACGCGTCCACGGCGGCGGTCCGCCGGTAGGAGCCGCCCTCGGGCGGCAACTCCTCCGACACCAGGGCCAGATGCTCGCGGGAGGCGATCAGCAGCAGATCGCCCTCGTAGTCCGCCAGCCATGCGTGGTACGGGGTTCCCGTCAGCGAACCCCGGTGGTGCAGGATCAGTACGGACATCTCAGAGCACCTCCGAGGACAGCGGGTCGATCCCGGCCTGGGCCCGCACCAGTGCGCGGGCCGGCCGGGATTCGGGGGCGTAGCGCACCGCGTGCACCCGCCGGTCCCCGTCCGGGCCCCGGACGGTCTCCACCACGTACGGGTGCCCCGGGTCGACGGGCAGCGCCCCGGGCAGCGGCAGGTCGACATCGCGCCGCGGCTCAACCATGAGGGCGGGTTCCACGGTCAGGCTCGGTACCGCCGCCGGATCCGCGGGCAGCAGCCCGCCCGCCACCGCGGCGCCCAGCGCGGCCTCGTCGGCGGGCTCGGCGACCACCGGCCGGTCCGGGCCCCTGCGGCGCCGGATCACCAGCGGGTAGCCCCACTGATGCGCCCACCAGTACAGATCGGCGACCCGCCGCACCTCGGCCCGGGGGGTCGTGGCGATCCGGGCCCGCGCCAGCAGCGCGTGCGCCGCCATCGAGTCGGCGAGGGCCAGCGCGGCCTCCCGGGTCCGGCCGGGGAGGCCGAACCGCTCGCGCAGGCACGCCGCCCGCAGCTGGTCCCCCGGCGCGATCGCCACCACCGCCCGGACCGGCCTGCGGGCGGCGGAGGCGAGGACGGCCAGCTCGGCCCCGGCGCCTTGCTCGTACCGCTCCACCACCGACACCTCGGCGAAGCCAGGGTGGGCGCCCGCCCGGCCGGTGACCAGGTGCAGCTCCTCGCCGGCGTCGGCGAGCCAGCGGGGGCAGCCGGCCGCGTACCGGCCGTCGGGGTCCAGCACGACCAGGGTCATCGGTCCTCGTCCTCGGCCTCGGTCGCGGTCTCGGTCGCGGCCTCGGTCGCGGCCTCGGTCTCGGTCGCGGTCGCCTCCTCGGTCGCGTCCTCGATCGACACGGTCAGCACGGTGGCGAGCAGCTTCTCGCAGAGCACGACCGCCTCGTCCGTGCCGGCGGCGGTGACGGCCAGCAGGCCGAGCCGGTCCCAGTTGTCCTGGATCGGCCGGATCACCGAACCGGGCCGGGCCGCCAGGTCGAGGGCGAGCACCGACGGGTGGGCGCGCAGCTCGTCGGCGCCGGTGATCGCGGCGACCCGGCCGGGACGGCCGACGATGCCGCGCACACAGCCGGCCGCGACCGGCTCCGGGCGCTTGGCCATCGGCTCCACCAGGCCGAACGGCCAGGCGATGGCGTAGCGGGTCAGATCGACGCCGTACGCGGCCTGGACCAGTTCCGGGATGCGGTCGCCGCCCAGCCGGTTGTGGCCCTCGATGATCAGCGGCCCGCGCGAGCTGAGCCGCAGTTCGGTGTGGCTGGGGCCGTCGGTGATGCCGATCGCGTCGAGGAACTCGCCGGCGGCCTCGACGAGGCGCTGCTCGTCCGCCGGGTCCAGCCGGGCCGGCTGGGCGTGCCCGAGCTCCACGAAGTGCCCGCCGCCGGTGAGCTTCTCGGTGACGGCGACCACGGTGTGCCGCCCGTGGAAGCTGAAGGCCTCGACGCTGTACTCGGGGCCGTCGATGTACTGCTCCATCAGGAACTCGGTGACCGCGTACATCGTGGAGCCGCGGTCCATGCCGGTGCGGCGGGCCTCGCCGATCCGCTCCCACACCCCGTCCACGTCCTGGGGGCCGGCGACCCGGAACAGGGCGTAGCCGGCGGTCAGGTCCACCGGCTTGACCACGAAGGGGTAGCCGTGGGCCGCGCCGAAATCGGCCAGGGAGTCCCGGCCGGTGAGCGGCTCGGCGGCGACCGTGGGGGCACCGGCCGCGGCGAGGTGGCGGCGCATGGCGAGCTTGTCACGGAGCAGCCGGGCCGGTTCGAAGCCGGTGCCGCCGAGGCCGAACAGGTCGTTCACCCGGCCCGCGGGCTCGAGACCGGGTTCGGTGAGCGACAGCGCGGCGGAGAAGTTCCAGATCGTGTGGGCGGCCCTGGCGAGCGGCTCGAGCACCGACCAGTCGGTGTAGTCCGCGATCAGGGTGACGTCGGCCAGCTCGGCCTGCTCGGGCTGGAACTTCTCCTTGTGCTGGACCAGGATCACGTTCAGCCCCAGCTCCTTGGCGATCCGCACCGGTTCGGTGAGATGGCCGATCAGGAGCAGGGTGCGGTCGGGCCGCATCGGGGCGGCGGGCGCGGCCGTCACGGCGTTCAGCACGGCGGAGCCCGTCTCCACCCTCGGCAGCGCCTTCGTCTCGGCGGCCAGGCGTTCGGCCTCCTCGGCGGTGCCGCCCGTCACGATCACATGGCCGTGCCGGGAGCCGGAGTGCCGGGTCGGCGGCAGCACGTCGCCCTCGGCGAACGGGAACCGGACGCCGTGCACATGGGGGAGGGCGTCGAGTTCCGCCATGCCCTCCAAGCGGGTGATCCTGCCCGGCGGGAAGGCGAAGAACGAGATGGCCGCCGTCCGTTCGGCGGGGGCCGGCTCGGCGGTGCCGCCGACCAGCAGGTCGAAGACGGCCCCCTCGATGTCGAAGCCGGTGGCGAGCCGGATGAGGGCGGGGATCCGGTCGCCGCCGAACCGGGCCTGCGACTCCACCACCCGGGGGCCGGCTCCGGTGAGGATGACCTCGGTGTGGGCCGGGCCGAACCGGTATCCGGCCGCGTCCAGCACCGCGGTGACCAGTGCGCCGATCGCGTCGGCGTCGGTGTCCGCCAGCGGCGCGGGGAAGACGTGCCCGGTCTCCACGAACGCCGGGGCGGGCGTCTTGCGCTTGGCGGTGATGCCGACCACCAGATGGCGGCCCCCGCGGGTGAGCGTCTCGACGCTGAACTCCGGCCCGCGCAGATACTCCTCGACCAGCACCGGCCCCCGGTACCCGTGCCCGGCCAGCTCCCGCCGCCAGGCGTCGAGGTCTGCGGGGCCTCTCACCAGGCGTACGGCGGCGCTGCCCTGCAGCCGGGTCGGCTTCACCACCGCGGGCAGCCCGAAGCCGGCCAGCAGTGACGCGACCTCGTCGGGGGTGCCGGCGACCGCGGTGCGCACCGGGGACAGGCCGTGCCCGGCGAGCAGCTCGCGCAGCGCCGCCTTGTCGTTGAGCCGCCGGAGCGCCTCCGGCGGGTTGAGGGCCAGCCCGAGGGCTTGGGCCTCCTCGGCGACGGCGACCATGGTGGCCTCCTCACCCAGGTGCAGCAGGCAGCCGACGTCGTGGGCGAGCGCGGTCCGGCGGACCAGGCGGCGCAGCGCGGCCTCGTCGGAGAAGTCCACCCACAGCATCTCCCTGGAGGCCTTCTCGACCCCCGCGAGATAGGAGGCGGGCTGGAGCGTCGGGTCCCAGATCGACCAGACCTCGAAGCCGAGGGCGACGGCCTTCTCGACGAACTGGGTGTACGGCTGCACCATCAGCAGCCGGTTGTTGGCGGGTGCCGCGTGCTCGGTCTTCGCCGCGTGCTCACCCTCCGCGGGTGCCGCGTGCTCGGTCTTCGCGGGTGCTGCGTGCTCGGTCACGGAGTGCCATCCCATCCACGGCGGGTGCGGGGGTCACCGGTGGCCCCCTCTTCTGCGGGCACCGGTGGGGTGCTCGGGGTCATGCGCCGGCCTCGGCCTTCGGCTCCTCGGCGGCCGCGCGGGCGTCCTGGATCCGGAAGAGCTGCCGGTACAGCAGGATCGCGGCCGCGCAGAAGGCCGCGTACAGCAGGGCCATCACCCAGGGCTCGACGACCGAGCCGAGGATCACCGACAGCGAGCCGACCATGTAGCCGAGCCGGACGTGCAGTCCGTAGGCGGCCATGTACTTGGTACGGGAGCCCGCGGGCACCAGGGCGGCCACCAGGCTCTGGTTGACGGGCTGGTTCATCAGCTCCCCCAGGGTGACCACGACGGCCGCCGCGATCATCAGCCAGGCGTTGTCGCCGAGCGCCCACGCGATATAGCCGGCGGTGAAGATCACCACCCCGGCCACCAGGCGCAGCCGGTCGTCGAGGCGCCCCAGCAGCCGGCCGGCCCACAGGCCGCAGGCCACGACGAGCAGGGTGTTGGTGGCCCGCAGGATGCCCAGCACGTTCACCCCGTCGACGGTCACCTGCCAGGAGCCCAGCGACAGCAGTTGCTGCTCGGGGAAGTCGGAGCCGAGCCGGACGGCGAGATAGGAGGAGATCTGGACCTCCACGGACCAGACCAGCAGGGCCGCGAGGACGAGCCGCAGGAACACCTTGTCGCGGGTCACCGCGAGATAGCCGCGCAGGGCGGGGCGCACCCCGCGGGGATTGCGCGCGGCCTCGGGCGGCGCGGTCTCGGTCAGCGCCAGGAACGTCACCACGAAGATCCCGCCGGTGGCGATCGCTGCCGCGGTCAGCAGATGGAAGAAGTACCCGCCGTAGAAGAAGCCGCCGACCAGCGAGCCGAGCATGAAGGCGACGTTGATCACCCAGTAGTTGATCGTGTAGACGGCGGTGCGGCTCTCCGGGGTGGAGACGTCCACGATCATCGCCTCGTTGGCGGGCAGCGCGAGGGCCGCCATGCAGGCGGCGCTCAGATAGAGCACGTAGGTCGCGGGACCGGACTGCAGCAGCGGCGAGTTGACCAGGGCGAGGCCCGCGTAGGAGAGGAAGACGCCGATCTCGCCGGCCATCAGCACCTTACGGCGGCCGTACACGTCGGACAGGTGCCCGCCGACCAGGTTGCAGCCCACCGTGGCCACCGCCACGGCCAGCGTCATCAGGCCGGCGGTGGCCGCACCGTACAGGCGCGCGAAGTGGATGACCATCAGCGGGACCAGCATGATGTCGAAGAACCGCTGGAAGAAGCCGACGCCGATCCGCAGCTTGAGGTTGCGGTGCAGTTCGCCGAATCTCACCGCTCCTCCTCCGGCGGCCACCAGCTGAGGTAGCGCTCCCCGCTGTCGGGGAAGACGGTGACGACGGTCGCCCCGGACAGGTCGTGACGGCGCGTCAGCTCACGGCAGGCGTGGGCGGCGGCGCCGGAGGAGACACCGACCAGCAGGCCGCTGCCGGCGGCCAGCGCCCGGGTCGTGGCCGCGGCGTCCTCGTCGGAGACCACGACCACCTCGTCGATGCAGGCGACATCGGTGACGGGGCTGGTGAAGCCGCCGTTCAGGCCGGGTATCCGGTGCGGGCCGGGGGAACCGCCGGACAGCAGCGCGGAGCCCTCCGGCTCGACCGCGACGACGCGCAGCGCGGGGTTGCGCTCGCGCAGGTAGTGGGCGATCCCGGTGAGGGTGCCTCCGGTGCCGACGCCGCAGACCAGGACGTCCACCCGCCCGCCGGTGCCGCGCCAGATCTCCGGCCCGGTGGTCTCGTAGTGGGCCCGGACGTTGGCCGGGTTCTCGTGCTGCCGGGCGTACCAGGAGCCGGGGATCTCGGCGTGGAGTTTCTCGGCGCGCTCGACACAGCCGGCGAGGCCCAGCTCCGGGTCGGTGAACTCCACTTCGGCGCCGAGCATCCGCAGCGTCATGACCCGCTCAGCCGAGGCGCTCTGCGGGAGCACGATGACACACGGGTGGCGGTGGGCGGCGGCCAGGGCCGCGAGCGCGATGCCGGTGTTGCCGGAGGTGGACTCGATGACGGTGGCCCCGGGCGCCAGTTCGCCGGAGGCCTTCGCGGCGCGGATCATGTACAGGGCGGGCCGGTCCTTGATGCTGGAGAGCGGGTTCGCCGCCTCCAGTTTGGCCAGGACGGTCACGTCCCGCGGGACGCCGTCCATGGGCAGGTGCAGCAGGGGGGTGTTGCCGACCAGGTCCTCGAACGAGGCGGTCGCTCCCGCGGCCGGTGGGTTGGTCATCGGTTACCTCGGGGCTCAGTGCTGCTCGGTGGTGATCTTCTCGGTGGTGATCTTCAGGGTCCCCCGTACGCGCTTCAGGGCGTCCTCGCGCTCGGCCGGGGAGGGTGCGTCGACGAGCACATGGCCCATCCGCCGGGAGGAGGACGTCAGGGGCAGGACGGTGTCGCCGGGCCGCTTGCGCAGCCGCACCCGGACCACCGACGGGTGGGCCGCGGTCTCCTCGGCACCCGTGATCGCGGTGATCGTCCCGGGGGCCGCGGTCGGGAAGTGGGTGGCGGGCCAGGAGACCGGCTCGGTGCGGATCAGCTCGTCGACGGGGAGCCCGAGGGCCAGCCTGAGCACGGCCTCGTACAGGTCGAAGCCGTAGGCGAGGCCGACCGCGTCGGGCAGGTAGTCGCCCGGGGTGCGCACCGCGATCTCCATCAGCGCCGGGCCGTGCTCCCCGACCTTGAACTCCAGGTGGACCAGGCCGGTCCGCATGCCGACGGCGCTCAGCACGCGCCGGGTCAGCTCGTGGACCCGGGCGGCCGGCTCCCCGTCCTCGAAGCGGTGGGCGCAGCGGTGGGTGAGCTCCACGAAGTACGGCGGCGGGGTGGTCTCCTTGGCCGTGACGTTCTCGAACAGCACCTCGCCGTCGCGGACCAGCGCCTCCCAGCTGTACTCCGGTCCTTCGACGGCCTCCTCGACCAGGACCTTGCCCTCGCCCGAGCGGCGGGCGACGACCTCGGCGGCCTCCTCGGGGGTGCGGACCAGTTCGACGCCCTCACTGCCCGCCCTGGTGAGCGGCTTGACCACCACGGGCAGCCGCTCCAGCATCCAGGTACGGGCGTCGGCCACGTCCGCGACCAGCAGGTGCTCGGGCTGCCGGACGCCGTGGGCGGCGAAGAGGGCGCGCTGCAGCGCCTTGTTGCGGGAGACCACAGCGGCGTGCAGCGAGGGGCCGGGCAGGCCGAGCCGTTCCTGCACCAGGGCACCGGCGAGCACATGCGGTTCGGCGAAGGACACCACGCCGTCCGGCTCCCGGTCGGCGACGGCCCGGGCGACCGCGGCCGTCCAGTGCTCCTCCTCGTGGCCGTCGACCCGGTAGAAGTCCTCGGCGAGTCCGAGCGGCCGGGCTTCCCAGCCGGCCGCCGCCTCCACGGCGCGTACCCGCAGGCCGAGCCGGGCGGCCGCCTCCAGATAGGGCCGGCCCATCGTGCCGACGCCGACGAGCAGCAGATCCCCTGGCGCGCTCACGGCGCCACCTCCTTCTCCACGGGCAGCCGCGCCGCGGACGGCGTGCGCGGCACGCGCCCGGCCACCGGCCCCACGGCACCGACGAACACATCAAACGACGGACGACCCGGCACACTCACCGCGCCACCTCCCCCTCCACCGACGGCCGCGCCGCGGACAGCGTGCGGGTGACGGGCCGGACCAGCAGCGCGGCGAGGCCGAAGAGCACCGCCAGGCCGATCCAGCCGACGGGACCGGCCGCGATCACCACGGACGTGATCAGCGCCGGTCCCACGATCCGCTGGCCGGTGTTGCCGAGGCTGAACACCGACAGATAGACGCCCTTGCGGTCCTCGGGCGCGAAGTCGTAGCTCAGCTCCCAGCCGCCGACCGCCTGCCACATCTCGCCGAAGGTGAGCAGTACGCAGGCCGCCAGCAGCACCGCGGCGGCCGCCGCCGCGGAGGACGGGGCCTTGGACAGGGCGAGCGCCAGGCAGCACGCCGTCAGGGCGAACCCGCCCATCCGCAGCGCCCGTTCGGCCCCGCCCCGGCGCTCCACCATCCGGGAGACCGGGACCTGGAGCAGGATCGACATCACGGTGTTGAGCAGGATCAGCACCGGCAGGAACGCGGCCGGCACGTCGGTGGCCTGGATCGCCCACAGCGAGAGGCCGACCGCCAGGATGGTGGTGTGCAGGTTGAGCACCCCGTTGAGGGCGGTCAGCAGCAGGTACCGCCAGTCGCGGAAGTCGCGCAGCGCGGCAAGCGGGTTCACCTTCTTCTGGACGGTGGCCGCGGTGGCGGTGCGCACCCGCGACAGCATCGCGGCGGACAGCACGAACGCCGCAGCGGTGCCGAGCACGATCCCCCGGTACGTCCAGACCCGGTCGGCGGCCAGCAGGGGTGCGGCGAGCAGGGCGCCCAGCGAGAACCCCACATTGCGCACGGTGCGGACGATGGCCATGGTGCGGGTGCGGTCGGTCCCCTCGGTGGTGGCCGAGGCGACCGCCTGGGTCATCGGCTGGGTGGCGGCCTCCGCCGCCGCCAGGCAGCAGGAGATCACCGTGAAGCTCACCATGCCCTGGGCGAAGGCCAGCGCCACGAACCCGCCGGCCCGCCACAGTTGCAGCCCCACCAGGGTCGGCTTGGCGCCGAGCCGGTCGGCGAGCGCGCCGATGGGCACCGTGGTGAGGAAGCCGACCACCCCGGACAGCGCCAGGCCGAAGCCGACCTGGGAGGTGGTCAGGCCGACGGAGCGGACGAAGAACACCGCGGACCCGGCCAGATACAGGCCGGTGCCGATGGCGTTGATCAGCGAGGTGATGGCGAAGGACCGGCCGGCCGCCGTGGCGGGTATGTACTCCCTCGGGGAGGGCAGCCTCATCGCGCACCCCCGTCGGCGCGTGTGCCGGCGTGTGTGCCGGCAGATACGTCGGCGTCCGTGCCGGCAGGCGTGCCGGCAGTGATGACGGCGCGTTCCTCGACCCGTGCACCGGCAGATACGTCGGCGTCCGTACCGGCGTCCGTGCCGGCAGGCGTGCCGGTGCGTATGTCGACCAGGGACAGGGCGTGCTCCGCCCGGCGGCCCGCCTCGGCGGCGTCCTCGCCGGTGGCGATGACCAGTCCGGCCCGCTCCCAGGAGCTGGTGGCGGAGTGGACGGTGGAGCCGGGGGCGGCCGAGAGGTGCAGTTCGGCGACGCCCGGCGCGGCCCGCGCCTCGTCGGCTCCGGTGACGGTCTCCACCACGCCGGGGGGCGCGATGAGGAACCGGGCGGCGGCGGCGCGGTGGACGGGCAGGGGGCCGACCGGGCCGGCGCCGGTGAGCACGTGCAGCAGGCTGCGCAGGATGTCGGTGCCGTAGGCGAGGTCGATCAGCACGGTGATGCCGCCGCCCGGCAGCCGGCCGGCGCATTCGACGAGGTGCGGGGTGCCGTCGGCGAGGATCCACTCGGAGTGCAGCACGCCCGAGCGGAAGCCGGTCGTGTCCACCAGCCGGGCCACGGCCTCGCGCAGCGCGTCCGCGAGGGACGGCGGCAGTGCGGCGGGGACGGTGTGGCCGGTCTCGACCGGGTGGCCGTTGTCCTGCACCAGCTTGGCGGTGATGTTGGTGAAGCCGACCTCGCCGTCGTGGACCACGGCCTCGACGCTCACCTCGGGCCCGGACAGCCGCTGCTCCACCAGGAACCGGGTGGTCTCCTCGTAGGGGGCGCGCAGGGCCGGCTCGTCGGCGGCGGTGGTCCCCGCCCAGGCCTCGTCGATGTCGTCGGCGGGTCCGAGCAGCCGTACGCCCAGGCTGGCCTGGCGGTTGGCGGGCTTGAGCACGCACCGTCCGCCGTGCGCGGCGCGGAAGGCGGCGACCTGTCCTGCGCTCTCGGCCACGGCCCAGTCGGGCTGGGCGATGCCGCTGCCGGCCAGGGCGGCGCGCAGCAGGCCCTTGTCGCGCAGCACGCGGGCCGCTTGAGGGCCCGCGCCCGGCAGGCCCCAGGCCTCGGCGAGCGCGGCGGCGGTGACCACGCCGTACTCCACCACGGGGACCACGGCGCGGACGCCGGGGGGGCGGGGCACGGCCAGGACCACCCGGTGGGGGTCGGCCTCGTCCTGGCTGGGCGCCGGGAACAGGGCCGCCACGCAGGGGTGCCGTTCGGCGAGCGCCGTGATGCCCCGGGCGTCGATGACGGCCGGCTCCTCCAGGACAAGCACCGAGCCGGCCGGCAGCTGCTCGTCCAGTTTGGCCAGCATGACGGGGCTGTAGCCGACCAGGACGTGCGTCACGGTGTCCGGGACGTCCGGTTCGGTGTGGACGGTGACGGCGCGCCGCACCCGGCTCTCCAGCAGGTCCAGTTCGGCGGCGGTGGGCGCGTCGACGAAGAAGGACACGGCCCGGTCCTCGGAGCTGCGCAGCGGCCCCAGTGCGGTGCCGCGGTCGCGGTGCACCAGGACCGCGCGCAGGGTCGGCGGGTCGGCGGGCGCGGCCGGTCCGACGGCGGGCCACAGGCCGCCCTCGCCGACCCACACGGGCTCCACGCCGAAGCCCCGGACCCGGACGTCGGCGAGCACACCGGGCACATGCTCCAGATAGACCTGGCGGGCGACCCGGGCCGGCTTCGGGTACGCGGCCGGCTCGCCGAGCGCGATGCGCACGATCTCCGGCTCCAGCGGCGCGCCGGTGGCGAGTTCGTAGAGGGTGCACAGTCCGTCGCCGGGGGTGCGGGCGGCGACCTCCATCAGATAGGCCCGGCCGTCGGCGCCGATCCGCCACTCGGCGTGGGCGATGCCGTCCTGGAAGCCGAGGGCCTCCAGCATCCGCCGGTTGGCGTCCAGCAGGAGCGGGTCGGCATCGGGCCGGTCGCTGGGCACGGTGTGCGCGAGCTCGACGAAGGTGTGGGCGTGGGAGTCGGTGGTGGTCTTGCGGGTGGCGGAGGAGAAGACGATCCGGCCGTCCTGCACCAGGCTCTCCACGGAGTACTCCTGGCCGTCGACCTTCTCCTCGACGAGGACCGTCTCGTGGCCGGGGTAGGAGCGGAGCAGGGCCGGCAGGGCGTCCGGGCCGGTCACCGTCTCGACGCCGGAGCTGGAGTGCCGGCCGGCGGGCTTGACCACCACCGGGTAGCGGACGGCGGCCGGGTCGAGGGATCCCCGGGCCTCGGGCGGCACGGTCAGCGACACCGGGCTGAACTCCGGGAGGTACCAGCGCTGGAGGTACTTGCTGCGGCACGCCCGGGTGGCCCTCAGGCCCGGGGTGCGCAGTCCGAGCGCGTCGGCGAGCAGACCGGTCGGCTCGACCTGGGTCTCGCCGACGGCGTAGGCGCCGGCGATGCGGTAGTGGTCGCGCCAGCGCCGGGCGGCCGAGAGCACCCCGGGCAGGTAGGAGTTGTCGCGGCTGACGTCCCCGTCGACGAAGGCGATCTCGTCGATCGCATGGGCGGGGTGGCCGGGGTCCTCGGCGGCGGCCAGCGCCTCCTCGCGCCAGGAGGAGGGGGTGATCAGCAGGATCCTCAGGCCGCGGCGGGCCAGTTCCGCCAGGTAGAGCGGCGCCCGGCAGACCACCAGGAAGGATCCGGTGAGTATGAAGGCGTCCGGCCTCGGCCCGGGGGCCGTCTGTGTGTCCATGAGTCCTCGTGTCCGTCCGTTCGCATGGGTGCGAACCGCCCCCCGGACAGGAGCGGTTCGCACGTGGGGGTCCGCGTGGGGCGGGGTCAGCTGTAGTCGAGACCGCCGGTGCGGGTGCGCTTCAGCTCGAACAGGTCGGGGTGGCCGGCCAGCACCCGGAAGCTGTCGAAGAGCTCGGCCGCGTGCTCGCCGCGCGGGATGGCGCGGAGGACGGGGCCGAACCAGGCGGTGCCGTCCACGTGGATCGTGGGGGTGCCGACGTATCCGCCCGCTTCGGGGTCCCGGCCGGCGTCGTGGCTGGCCCGGAGGGTCTCGTCGTGGGCGGGGTCGTGGGCCGCGGCTGCCAGTTCGGCGGGCAGGCCCGCCTCCGCGAGGGATTCGGTGACGACCTCGTCGAAGTCCGCCGCCTTCTTCTCGTGGATCCGGGTCCCGTACGCGGTGTAGAGGTCCCGCAGCGCCTGCTGGCCGTGCCGGGCGGCGACCACCGCGGCGACCCGGGCCGGGCCGATCGACTTGTCGACGAGCGTGCGGTACCAGTCCGGGAGCTCGTTGCCCTCGTTGTGGAAGTAGAGGCTCATCGCGTGGAAGCGCAGCTCGATGTCGCGCTCGCGCTCGACCTCCAGCATCCATCGGGAGGTGATCCACGCGAAGGGGCACGCGGCGTCGAAGTAGAAGTCGACCTTCGTGGTCGGGGCGGTGCTGCTGGTCACGCGGCGTCTCCGGGGTTGGCTGCGGCGAAGGACTTGCCCTGCACCGACTGACGGTACTCGGACAAGGCAGCGTACTTCTCCCGGAGTTGGCGCTTCAGCACTTTTCCGGTGACCCCCACCGGGAAGTCCTCCGGTGAAGCGGCGATCTCCAGGAAGCCCAGCTCCGGGTGGCCGGCGGCGCGCAGCGCCTCATTGGCGAGGAGCAGCAGCTTCTCCGGCTCCGCGGACCCGTCGGCGGTGACCACGGCGACGGGCACCACGGCCTCGCCGTCCCGGCCGGCCACCACCGCGACGTCCTCGACCTCGGGCACCCGGAGCAGCACGACCTCCTCCATGAAGACCGAGTAGCCGGTCCCGTGGGCGGTGCGGATGGCGTCCGCGGCCCGGTCCACCAGGTAGAAGTCGCCGTTCTCGTCCCGGTACGCCATGTCGCCGGGCATCCAGTAGCCGGACATCTTGAAGGAGTAGGTGGTGGCGGAGTCGCCCCAGTAGCCGGGCGTCACCGCGGGGCCGCGGGCGGCCAGGTGGCCGACCTCGCCGGTGTCGGCGATCGAGCCGTCGGGGCGCAGGATCGCCACCTCGGCGACGCCGACCGGCTTGCCCGCGCACCGGTTGTTCGGCTTGTCGTCCAGCGTGTGGACCTGGAGCAGGCAGCCCCAGCCCAGTTCGGTGGTGCCCAGGCGGTCGAAGAACGCCGACGGGGGCAGCTCGGCGCTGCGGCTCTGCAGCACCTTGTCGATGTGCGCGCGGTGCACCGCGTCGCCGATCGACACCCACACCTGCACCGAGTCGAGCTGACCGGGCGCCAGGTCTGCGGAGGCCAGCTCGGCGTAGCCGTGCGCGAAGGACATCACCGAGGTCGGCCGGTACTTCTCCACCGCGGCGGCCAGTTCGTCGCCCTTGCGGTCGCTCAGCGCCACGATCGGCGTACCGCCGAGCACCGCGTAGGTGGTGTAGGCGACGCACCCGAGGTGGGACTGGGGCAGCGCGGTCATCATCAGCGCGCCGGGCGTCTCGGTGTGGTCCACCAGGCGGAACCTGGGGCCCGCCACGATGGTGCTGTGGGTGTGGATGGTCGGCTTGGGGCGGCCGGTGGTCCCGGAGGAGTGCAGGATCACCACCGGGTCGTCGGCGTGGTGGTTCCCGTAGTCGCCGTCGGCGAGCCGCGCGGCCGGCGGCGCGGGCAGCTCCTCGGCCGTGCGGGTCCAGGCGATGCCGGGCAGCAGGGACATGTCGAGCAGCGCGAGCCGCTCCCGGTCCGCGTACAGGCCCACGGGAGCGGTCTGCTCCAGCAGCGACCGGGCGATCGGCCCGGTGGCGTTGCTGTTGATCAGTACGGCGACCGCGCCGATCTGGGCTATCGCGTAGTAGTGCACCGAGTACGCGAAGGAGTCCTCGAACCAGACCGCGACCCGGTCGCCCCGGCGCACGCCCTGGGCCAGGTAGTACGCCGACCAGCTCTGCGCCAGGTCGTCGATGTCGTTCAGGCTGAGGTCGTGGGTCTGCTCGCCCGAGGTGGTGGTGATCGCCCGGTAGGAGTGGACGAACGGCAGATCGGGGCGGGGGTTGGCGGCGATGGCCGACCGCAGCAGGTTGCCACCGCCCACCGTGGGGTCGGCGGCCAGCTGCTCGCGCTGCTTCGGCGTCAGGACGGTCGCGGCGAACGTTGCCATGGGGTGCATCTTCCTTGTCAGAGGGACGTGAACATCCGCGCGCACAGGTCGCGGTAGTGCGGGGCGTGCTCGCCCAGTCGGCCCCGGAGGCGCCCGAGGAGGGCGGCGAAATCCTCCTCGGAGCCGTGCTCCACCAGATCGGCCAGGACGCGCACCCCCTCGGCGAGTTCCCTGCGCACCGCCGCCGCCTCCGGGTTGGCTGCCTGGACGTCCCGGTAGACGGCAGGTGCGCCGGAGCTGATCCGGGCCAGGAGGGCGAGCAGCGCGTTGTGCGGGGGCGGGGCGATCTCGCGGATCCTCCCCATGTCGGGGCCGAGCCGGTCGAGGGCCAGTCCGAAGCCGAGTACGGCGGCGTGGGTGAGTACCTGGGAGGCGCCGGCCAGCCGGTCGTGCTCGGCCGCGTCCATCGGCACCACCCGGGCGCCCCAGCTGCCGACCAGCTCCAGGAGGGGACCGACCCGGGGCCCGTCGTTGACCACGACGGCGGCCACCGGGCGGCCCTCGAACCCGAGGGCCGGGGCGAACATCGGGTTCAGGCCGACCGCCTGCACGGCCGGGGCATGGGCCCGCAGGGCGGCGGTGACGGGCTGCTTGACGGACAGGGTGTCCACCAGCAGCGCGTCCGGCCGCAGCACCCCGGCCAGGCCGGGGACGGCCGCCAGCGCGACGGCGTCCGGCACCGCGAGGACCACCAGGTCGGCATGGCCGAGGTCGGCCTCCAGGCGGGCGCCGGGAGCGGTGACGTCGCCGCGTACGTAGTGGGTGCCACCGGGCTCCGCGCCCGGTTCCACGGTGTCGGCCACCGCCACCCGGGCGCCGCCGGCCAGCAGCCGCTCGGCGAACAGCCGGCCCACCGCGCCGGCGCCGCCGACCACCACACAGCGCCGGATCACGGCCGGCTCCCCGCGGGCTCGAGCGCGGTGGCGAGGACGGCGGAGACCACGGCACGGGACTTCACGGCCGTCTCCGCGTACTCCTCCTCCGGGTCCGACAGGGCGATGATCGCCCCGCCGACGCCGAAGCTGAGCCGGTCCGCGGTCGCCACCAGGGTGCGGATGACGATGTTCAGGTCGGCCGCGCCGCTCAGCGAGAACCAGCCGATCGAGCCGGAGTAGACACCGCGGGCGCCCTCCTCCAGCCGGTCGATGATCTCCATGGTGCGCAGCTTGGGGGCGCCCGTCATCGATCCGCCGGGGAAGGCCGCCCGCACACAGGACACCGCCGACTCCTCCGGCCGCAGGGTGCCGCGGATGGTGGAGACCAGCTGGTGGACCGGCGCGTAGGTCTCTACGTGGAACAGGGCGGGCACATGCACCGAGCCGACCTCGCAGACCACGTTCAGGTCGTTGCGGATCAGATCGACGATCATCAGGTTCTCGGCGCGGTCCTTCTCCTGGGAGAGCAGGTCCTCGCGCAGCGCCGCGTCCTCCGCCGGGGTGGCCCCCCTCGGGCGGGTGCCCTTGATCGGCTTGGACTCGGCGACCCGGTCGGTGCCGATGGTGAGGAACCGCTCCGGCGAGGCGCTGAGCACCGCCGCCCCGGGGAAGTCGAGCAGCGCCCCGTACGGCACGGGCGAGATCCTCCGCAGATACGCGTAGGTGCGCAGCGGGTCGACCACGGCCCTGAGGTCGACCGTGTTGGTGAGGCAGACCTCGTAGGTCTCGCCGTCGCGGATCTCCTCCAGGCTCTCGGCGATCCGGTCCAGATAGGCCCGCTTGCCGTGCCGCGGTGCGACGATCGGCTCGGCCTCGGGGTCGGTCATGCCGGCACCGCGGAAGCCGGCCGCCTCACCGCGCGGACCGCCGTCGCCGTCACCCGCACCGTCGCCGCGGCCTTCGCCTTCGCCCCGGCCTTCGCCCCGGCCGGGCAGCGCCAGCACGGCGGCCTCGGTGCGGTCGAGCCAGGCGACGGCCGCGGCATGCTCCTCGCCCTCGGACAGGGCCAGCAGATAGGCGGCGCCCTCGGCGTGGTCGAGCGCGAGCATCCGGTCGGCGAACAGCATCGCGGCGTCCGGGGTCTCCGCCTTGTGCGCCGCGCGGGCACCCGCCTCGGCCTTCAGCTCGTAGCCGAGGTAGCCGACGTAGCCGAGGTTGAAGTCGAACGGCAGCCCCTCCGGCCGGGGGACGGCGCGCAGGCGCAGCTGCTCCGCCAGATAGTCGAAGAAGCCCTGCTGGACGAGCTCGTCCCCGCCGTCGCCGCGGCCGGGCCGGGTGATCCGGACGGTGCCGTCCTGGACGCGGTAGGTCATGTACTCGGCCAGCGGGCCGGATCCGTCGCCGAGGAAGCTGAACCGGGACAGCCCGTCGACGACGCTGCTGCTGTCCAGCCAGAACGCGGTGCCGTGGTCGGTGAACAGCTCCCGGTAGGCGGCCTCGGCGTCGGGCTCGGCGTCCACCCGGCGCACATGCACCGTGTAGCGCGGCTCGCGCCGCTGGGCTGCATGGTGGGCCATGGCCAGGTCGCGGAAGTTGGCGAGCAGCTCGCGGCCGTACTGGCTGCTGATGGACTCCGGGTGGAACTGGACGCCCCAGATCGGCCGCGTCCGGTGCCGCACGCCCATCACCACGCCGTCCCCGGTCCAGGCGAGGGCCTCCAGTTCGTCGGGGAGCGGGCCGGCCGCGAGGGAGTGGTAGCGGACCACGTCGTAGGGGCTGGGCAGGCCGGCGAAGATGTCGGTGCCGTCGTGGCGCACCGGGCAGACCCGGCCGTGCATGGGCTCCGGCGCGTGGACGACCTCGCCGCCGAACAGATGGCAGATGCCCTGGTGGCCGAGGCAGACGCCGAGCACCGGCAGGCCGCTCTCCAGGATCGCGCGCCGGCTGACGCCGAAGTCCCGCTCCCGGTCCGGGCGGCCGGGTCCGGGAGAGACGACGATCGCGTCGAAGTCCTCGAAGCGCAGCTCGGAGAAGTCGGTGCCGTTCCTCACCACCACCGGCGGGCGGCCGTTGGTCTCGCCCAGCAGCTGGTACAGGTTGTAGGTGAAGGAGTCGTAGTTGTCGATCAGCAGAGTCCTCATGATGCGCCCCCGATGACCACGTCCTCGACCCGGCAGGTCTCCTCGATGATCAGGTCGTAGAGCCTGCGCAGGAAGTCCTGGCTGATCCCGTGCTCCTCGCCGTACCGGGCCGCGCGCTCCTGGACGAGCCTGATCCGATGCGGCTGCATCATCCGGACGTCGTTCCTGCGCTTGTAGTGCGCTATTTCCACGCAGGTCTCTATACGGGCGCGCAGCTCCTCGAGGAAACGCACGTCTATGCTGTCGAGCTTCGCCCGGAGAATTTCGAGTCCCTCATCGGACGGACTATCCAGCACGAACTCCCCCTCCGTTCTTGCGCCTCTTGCCGAAGGCGCCGGAAAAGAGTTCCCTGGGCGCCCCGTTGACGGTCTCGACTCTGCCGCCCGCCAATGCCCGGTGCCACGGTCGCGATGGTTCGGATCCACGCAGTGCGGGAAACTCCGGGGTTCACATGCCAGCAAAACGGAACATACCGCCACCGCAGTGGGCGGCGAAAGGTGCATGATGGGGGACACCGAAGCAGCAAACCGGCCGAGAACCACCGCCGCCGCCGGGCTGCCCGGACGGCTTCCCACCCCGTTTGCAGAACTCCGTCCGCTTATGCCCGGGCGGGCAATCGGACACCCGCCGCCCAAGCCGCTTGCCAAAAGGGCAGGGATCAACCCATAGTTTCGGTCTATTCAGCGCATGGAAATCCATTCGAACGGGGGGCGTTGTGGAAATCCCTACCGCGGGCGGAGCGGTGGCTCCGGTGCGAGGAACGGACGAAGCACCCGGCCTTGTCGACCTGCTGTGCGCACAGGCCAGGACGCGCCCCGACGACATTGCGGTGGAGTACGGCGAGGAGACCCTCACATTCGCGGAACTCGCCGGTCGGGCGGGGGAGGTGGCGGCCGGCCTGAACAGCCGCGGACTGGGCCGCGACGACTGCGTCGGGATCTTCCTCGAACCCTCCGCCGCCCTGCCGGTCGCCGTCTGGGGCGTCCTGTTCGCCGGCGCCGCCTACCTCCCCCTGTCACCGGACTACCCGGACGAGCGGATCCGCGCGATGGCCGAGGACTCCCGCGCCCCGGTACTGCTCACCGAGGCGCCGCTCAGGGACCGGCTCGCCGCCCTCGCACCGCCCGGAGCCACCCTCCTCACCCCGGCCGGGCTCGCCACCGGCCCCGGCGCCGCCGCGGACGGCCCGGCCGGCTCCGCCGCGCCCCGCGACCCCGCTCCCGGCGCCCACGGACCCGCCTCCCCCGCGCCCGGCGACCTCGCCTACGTCATCTACACCTCGGGCAGCACCGGCCGGCCCAAGGGCGTGATGGTCGAGCACCGCGGCATCGCGCACCAGATGCACTGGCTGGCCCGGACCTACGGCCTCGGCCCGTCCAGCACCGTGCTGCAGAAGACGCCGATGAGTTTCGACGCCGCCCAGTGGGAGATCCTGGCGCCGTGCCTCGGCAGCCGGATCGTGCCGGCCGCACCCGGTGCGTACCGCGACCCCGAGGCCCTGCTCGACACCGTCGTCCGGCACGGCGTGACCGTCCTGCAGTGCGTGCCCACCCTGCTCCAGGCGCTGCTCGACAGCGAGCGGCTGCCCGCCTGCGACTCGCTGACCCAGGTGTTCTGCGGCGGCGAGGCGCTGTCCCGGCGGCTCGCGCAGCGCTTCACGGAGACCCTGCACAAGTGCGAACTGGTCAACCTCTACGGGCCCACCGAGTGCACCGTCAACGCCTCCGCCCAGACCGTCGACCCCTCGTCGGTCGGCGACGGCCCGGCCGGTGTCCCGATCGGCACCCCCGTGGACGGTCTGGCCTTCCACGTGCTCGACGAGCGGATGCGGCCGGTCGCTCCCGGCGCGGTCGGCGAGCTGTACATCAGCGGTGTGCAGGTCGCCCGCGGCTACCGGCACCGCCCCGACCTGACCGCCGAGCGCTTCCTGGACAACCCGTTCTCCGCCGACCCCGCGCACACCGTGCTGTACCGCACCGGCGACCTGGTCCACCGGGAGGGCGGCACCTACCGCTTCGACGGCCGCGTGGACCGGCAGGTCAAACTGCGCGGCTACCGCGTCGAACCGGACGAGATACGACTCGCCATCGAGGCCCACGACTGGGTCAGGAACGCCGCCGTACTGGTCAAGGACGACCCCGCGAGCGGACACCGGAACCTCGTGGCCTGCGTCGAACTCAGCCCGCGCGAGGCGGCCCTGATGGACCAGGGCGACCACGACCGGCACCACGTCTCCAAGGCCGGCCGGTTCCAGGTGCGCGCCCAGCTCTCCGACGGCGGCTGCCGGGACGCCGCCGACCTCGCCGGCCGGCACCGGGTCGACCTCCCCGGCCGCACTCCCACCGCCGAGCAGTGCCGCCGGGTGTTCGCCCGCAAGACCTACCGCTTCTACGAGGGCGGCGAGACCCGTCCCGAGGAGCTGCTCGCCCTGCTCGCCGCCCGCACCCCCGGTGCCGCCCCCCGGCGGCCCGAACGGCTGCGGGCAGCCGAACTCGGCGCCGTCCTGCGCTACTTCGGCCAGTACACCAGCGACGAGCGGCTGCTGCCGAAATACGGCTACGCCTCCCCCGGCTCGCTGTACGCCGCCCAGCTGTATCTGGAGGTCACCGGCCCGGACGGCTGCGCGGGCCTGGCCCCGGGCCACTGGTACTACCACCCGGTGGAGCACCGGCTGTACCTGGTCGACGCGGGGAGCGGCGACGACGGGGGCAGGGCCGACGCGGACGGCGGCGACGGCAGCGATGGCAGCGGCGACGGCGGGGACAGGGGCCGCGGGGCGTCCGACGGCCACGGGGGCCACGGGGGCGGCGGAGACCACGGGGGCGGACGCGGCGGGGACCGCGGGCCCGGTATCCGCTTCCACTTCGCCGGCCGGCGGGGGGCGATCGAGCCGGTGTACCGCAACAACGTCCAGGAGGTCCTGGAGATCGAGGCGGGACACATGGCGGGCCTGCTCGAGGAGGTGCTCCCCGCCTACGGTCTGGACATCGCCGAGGCCCCCTGCACGCCAGGCTCGATGCGCCGTCTGCACTGCGCCGACGAGGACCACTACCTGGGGGCCTTCGACCTGGTCCCGTACCGCGACGACCGCCCCGACGTCCCCGTGGACGTGTATCTGCAGGTCCACCCCGGCCGGGTGCCCGGCATGGCGGCCGGCCAGTACCACCACACCGGCGGTGCGCTGGAGCGGATCGCGGACGAGCTGGTGCTCAAGCGGCACGTCATCGCCATCAACCAGCAGGTCTACGAGCGCGCCGCGTTCGGGATCACACTGGTCAGCCCCGGCCCCGAGCACCCGCGCTCCTACCTCGACCTGGGACGCCGGCTCCAGCGGCTGCAGATGAACGGCGCCGGCTTCGGGTTCATGCCGTCCGGTTACAGCTCCAGGACCGGCCACGACCTGCCGGCCGCCAAGCGCATGGACGCCGTGCTGCGGGCGGCCGGACGGCCCACGGGCCCCTCGTACTTCTTCGTCGGCGGCCGGGTCAGCGCCGAGCAGCTCGCCCACCGGGGCATGCGCGAGGACAGCGTGCACATGCAGGGGCCCACCGAGATGATCAGGGCCGATCTGGTGGAGATCCTGCCCGACTACATGGTGCCCCACCGCCTGGTGGTCATGGACCGGCTACCGCTGACCGCAGGCGGCAAGGTCGACTACCGCGCGCTGGAGTCCTCGCCGGAGACGGACTTCACGACGGCGGGCCGCCCCTTCGCCGCGCCGGGGACCACCACCGAGCGGATCATCCGCGACCTGTGGCAGGCCGGTACGGGGCAGCAGGCCGCCTCCGTCCGGGACGACTTCTTCGAGTGCGGCGGCAACTCCCTGATCGCGGTCGGGCTGGTGAACCGCATCAACCGCCGGTTCGGCTGTGCGCTGCCGCTGCAGGTGCTGTTCGCGTCCCCGACCATCGAGGAGCTGGCCCGCCGGGTCGACGGGCAGCGGGGCGCCTCCTCCTCCAGGCTGGTGCCGCTCGCCGCCGCCCGCTCCGGCCGGCCGGTGTACTGCTGGCCCGGCCTCGGCGGCTACCCGATGAACCTGCGTGCCCTCGCTCGCCGGCTCGACGCCGGCCGGCCGTTCCTCGGCGTGCAGGCCCACGGCGTCAACGCGGGTGAGCAGCCGTACGCCACCATCGCCGAGATGGCGGGGCGGGACGTGCGGGCCATCACGGAAGCCCAGCCGGAGGGACCGTACACCTTGTGCGGCTACTCCTTCGGCGCTCGGGTGGCCTTCGAGACCGCCCATCTGCTGGAGCGCGAAGGCCGTCGGGTCGACCGGCTGCTCCTGCTGGCCCCGGGCTCACCGAAGCTCCGTACGGCGGGCAGCGGACGCGCCTCGTACACCGACCCCGCCTATCTGACCATCCTGTACTCGGTCTTCGCGGGGACCGTCACCGGACCCGGCCTGGATGCCTGCCTCCGGGCCACCACGGACGAGGAGAGCTTCGTCTCCCATCTGACCGGGCAGTTCGACGGTCTGGACGGGGAGCTGGTGCGCCGGATCACCGCGGTGGTCCGGCAGACCTACGACTTCCGCTACACCTTCGCCGAACTGCGCTCCCGGCGCGTCCAGGCCCCGGTCACCGTCGTGAAGGCGGCGGGGGACGACTACGCGTTCCTCGACGACAGCACCGGCTGGTCGGCCGCCGCGCCGGCGATCCACCGGCTCGACGCCGGCCACTACGACATCCTGCGGGAGCCCGGTGTGGCGGAACTGGCCGACCTGGTCGGCCCCTTCCTCGCCGGCACGGACTGAGGGAGTCCTCCCCCGCAGGGACCGACTCCACCGCCCTCCCGGGAACCGGCCCCCTGCGCACCGCGGGGGGCCGGCGGGCCGGGCGCGGGCGGCGGGCCCGTACCGGTACCCACACGCACACCCACACCCACACCCACGCCCACAGCCGGATCAGCTCACAGCCTCCGAAGGAGACCACCGTGCCTCACGTCAACATCAAGCACTTTCCCACCCCGGTCGGCGACGAGCAGTCCGCCCGCCTGGTCGCCGCGATCACCGCGGCGCTGACGGAGAACCTCGGCTGCACCGAGGACGCCGTGTCCATCGCCCTGGAGCCCGTCGAACCGTCCGAGTGGAACGAGCGCGTCTACCGCCCCGAGGTGGTGGAGCGGCGCGCACTGCTGCACAAACTCCCGAACTACTGAAGCGCACCGAGGAGGCGTCCGCATCCGCCATGTGCACCCGCCGGTCCCGGGCCCCCGCCCGGGCCCCCGGCGGGCTACTTCGCGGCAGCGAGGGCGGCCAGCGCCTGCGCCCAGCGGGCGTACTTCAGTTCGGCCAGGTCGGCGACGGTCTTGACCCCGAACGCTTCCTGCAACAGCTCTCCGTCGCGCTCGGAGACGCCTTTGAGTGCGTCTACGGGTGCTGTCAAGATCTCGGACAGACTCTTGTCGGCCCACGCCTTGTCGAGCACCTTGTTCAGGTCTACCGAAGCCATGTGTCCTCTTTCCTCGTGAGAGCAGGTGAGAGGCGGCCGCCAGGGGAAGAACCGCTGGCGGCAACACCGCCTCTCCGCAATCTCGTTGAAGCATATGACCGTCGGGGCCGCGCCACGGCATGTGCCCGGAGTTGCAGCGGGAAAGTCCGAAAAGCATCCTCCCGTGTCCTGAGCTGATAGACCGAAGGCAAGGGACCCCGCGGACGCCACGCCGAGCGGCCCCGCACCACCGGAGCCAGTGCTCCGGCGGCGCGGGGCCGCTTCCCGGGCGGTCAGATCTGCTTGCGGAACACCTCGGCGGCCGCCAGGAAGGCGTCGTTGCCCCGCGCCTCGCCGATCGAGACCCGTACGCCCTCGCCCGCGAAGGCGCGGACCAGCACGCCGGCCTCGGCGCAGGCCGCGGCGAAGTCCACGCTCGGACCGCCGAGCGGCAGCCAGACGAAGTTGGCCTGGGAGCCGGCGACCGTCCAGCCCTGGGCGCGCAGCGCCGCGGTCACCCGGGCCCGCTCCCCGACCAGCGACTCCACCCGTTCCAGCAGCGCGTCCTCGGCGCACAGCGAGGCGACGGCGGCGTCCTGGGCGAGCTGGCTGACGCCGAACGGCACGGCCGTCTTGCGCAGCGCGGTGGCCACGGGCTCGTGGGCGATCGCGAAGCCGACCCGCAGACCGGCCAGACCGTACGCCTTGGAGAAGGTGCGCAGCACGCAGACCTGGGGGCGGTCGCGGTACAGGTCGATGCCGTCGGGCACCTCGGCGTCGCGGGCGAACTCGAGATACGCCTCGTCCAGGACGACCAGGACCTGGGCGGGGACGGCGTCGAGGAAGCGGACCAGCTCGTCGCGGCGCAGTGCGGCACCGGTCGGGTTGTTCGGATTGCAGACGAAGACCACCCGGGTGCGGTCGGTGACCGCGGCGAGCATCGCGTCGAGGTCGTGCGCCCCGTCGGCGGTGAGGGGGACGGGCACGGGGACGGCGCCGCCGATCCGGGTGAGGACCGGGTACGCCTCGAAGGAGCGCCAGGCGAACACGACCTCGTCGCCCTCCCCGGCCATGGCGAGCACCAGGGACTGGGCGACGCCGACCGAACCGGGTCCGGTGACGACGTGCCCGCCGGGGACCCCGAAGTGCCGTGCCAGCTCCGCGGTGAGGCCGCCGGTGGCCATGTCGGGGTAGCGGTTGGCGCCGCCCGCCGCGGCGAGGGCGGTCTCCAGCACCCCGGGCAGCGGCGGGTAGGGGTTCTCGTTGGCGGACAGGACGAAGGAGCCGGCGTAGTCCGGCCTTCCCGGGCGATGGGCGGGGAGGGTGTCCAGATGGGGCCGCGGCCGGGGCCCTTGCTGACGGTCAATCACAAGTTGTACGCCTTTCTCACAGGTGGGCGGGTACGCGAGACCGGCGGACGCTCACCCCGGTGCCCACCGCCCGGCACCGGGGACGTCGCCACCGTCCGGCCGCCCGTCGAGGGCGCGGTCGACGAGCGGCCCCGCCGCCCCGGTGTACTGCTCGGGGTCCAGCAGGGAGGCCAGTTCCCCCTCGGCGAAGACGCCCCGCAGCTCGGGCAGCCCGCCGAGGATCCCGGCGAGCGGACGGCCCTCGCGGTCGGCCAGGGCGGAGGCCCGGGTCAGGCACCGGCGGGCTTCCGCCCTGCCGATCCGGGGCGCGAGGACGGCAGCGATCCGCTCCGTGACGACCTGGCTTCCGGTCAGGTCGAGATTGGCGCGCATCCGCTCCGGCCGGACGGTCAGGCCCTCCGCCAGCTCCACCGCGGTGTGGGCGGCGCCGCCCGTCAGCCGGAGGCACTCGCGCAGCAGCAGCCACTCGGCGTGCCAGGCGCCCCCGGAGCGCTCGTCCTCGGTGGTCAGGCACTGGGTCAGGCCGGCCGCGAGCACGGGCACCTGGAGCGCGGCGGAGCGGATCAGCGTCGCGAGCACCGGGTTGCGCTTGTGCGGCATGGCGGAGGACGCCCCGCGGCCCGCGGGAGCGGGTTCGCAGGCCTCGGCCACCTCGGTACGGGCCAGTACCTGCACGTCCACGGCGAACTTCCCCAGGGCGGCTGCGGTGTGCGCCAGCGCCGCGGCCAGGTCGGCGACCGGGGTGCGCAGCGCGTGCCACGGCAGCGGGGGCCTGGCCAGCCCCGTCTCCTCGGCGAAGGCCGCGGTGAGCCGGTCGAGGTAGTCGCCGAGTGCGTGGCCGGGGACGCCGCCGTCGACCTTCGCGTACTCCAGGTATCCGGCCAGCGTGCCGGCGGCGCCGCCGAGCGCCACCGGCAGCCCGTGGTCCAGGACCCGCTCGAGCCGCTCGGCGGACTGGAGTACCAGCTGGCGCCAGCCCGCCGCCTTGAGGCCGAAGGTGGTGGGCACGGCGTGCAGGGTGAGGGTACGGCCGGCCATCGGGGTGTCGCGGTGCTCCCGGGCGAGGCGGGCCAGGGCGCCGGCCGTGCGGTGCAGGTCGGCGAGGACCAGCCGGAGCGTCCTGGCGGCGACCAGCATGCTCCCCGTGTCGAGGATGTCCTGGCTCGTGGAGCCGCGGTGCACATACTCGGCGGCGGCCGGGTCCTCGGCGGCGACGGCGGCGGTGAGGGCCCGGACCAGTCCGACGACCGGGTTGGCGGTCTCCCGGGCGGCCAGCGCCAGGGCCCGGGTGTCCAGCCGCCCGGCTCGTGCGGCGGAGCCGATCGCGTCGGCCGCGGACGCGGGCAGCGTACCCAGCCGGGCCTGGGCCCTGGCCAGGGCCGCTTCGGCGTCGAGCATCGCCTGGAGCCACGCCGGATCCCCGGTGGCCGCCTCCACGGGGGTGCCGGCCCGCACCGGGGAGAGCAGTCCCGCGTCGATGTCGTGCTCGTTCACGCCACGGCCTCCCCGGCGTGGGCGGCGGCGTGGGCGTCGGCGGCGGCGAGGGTGTCGTCGGCGGCGGGGTGGGCGTCGGCGGCGGCGGCGAGGACGTCGGCGTGGGCAGGGGCATGGGCATGGGCAGGGACGTCGTCCGCCGCCAGGGTCAGCACGGCGGCGGCGATCGCGTCGGAGTCCTCGACGGTGACCGAGCCGACGCCGGGCCGGATGCCGGCCGCGGTGACCCAGTGCACCGACTCGGTCGGCACCCCGTGCACGAACCGGCGCGGATGGGCGCGGCCCTCGGCGTCCAGGGGGTGGTGCGGCCGGCCCGAGACGGCCACGGCACCGGTCTCGTACGTGCTGCCGCACTCGCCCGGGATCCGGTAGGGCACGTACTGCCCCGTCGCCAGCAGATGGCGCATCAGCCGGTCGCCGGTACGGCGCAGGTCCGGCTCGGGCAACCGCGACTCGACCAGCGCCCCGGCCCGGTGCCGCTGCCCCGGTATCCGGCGGGAGCTCACCTCGAAGGCGGCGCCGCCGCCGTCCGCGACCGCCTCGACGACCACGCCGGGGCCGATGACCTCGACCGTGCCGGCCTCGACGAGGGCGATGAGCTCCTCGATCCTGGAGGTGGGCGGGCCGATCGACAGGAAGGCGTTGAGCGGGGTGTACCAGCGCTCCAGCTCGTCCCGGTGGGAGTCACCCGCCAGCCCGCCGTGGTCGACCGCGAGACGGATCTCGTTGCGCAGGTCGCGCAGCACGTCGAGGGCCGCCTTGAGCGGACCGCTGACGTTGCCCTCCCTGGCCGCGGCGACATCCCGGCGGAGGTACGCCAGCAGCCAGCCGCGGAAGTCCCCCGCGGTGGCGAACTCCCGGTCCCCGTACGGCCGGGCGATCCGGTCCCAGTCCCAGCGTTCGGCGGAGTCGACCCCCGCGGCGCCGAGCAGCCGGTCCCGCTCCGCCGCGTCCCCGGCCAGCAGGAAGCGGTCGGTGAAGGCGGTCACCTCGTCCGCGTCCACCCCCCGGTCGGCCAGCAGGGCGGCGTAGTAGACGCTCTCCACCTCCGCGGTGATCAGCGGCCACAGGTGGGTGCCGAACCGGATCCACTCGCCGTCGGCCGCGAGCGCCCGCAGTTCGTCCGCCTTCTCCGCCGTCAGCAGCCTCGGCAGATACCGCCCGTAGGCGCCCTTCTCGTTCTCGCCCCGGGCGTGGTACGGGACGCCGCGCCGGGATCCGGCGAGGATCCGCGGCTCCCGCCCGGACGGGTGGTAGACGAGCCGGTCGTCCACCCGCGTGAACGACCCGCCCCGCCCGGTGGTCAGCAGCGCCATGTGGTCGAAGAAGTTGAGACCGAGGCCGCGCAGCACGACACTCTGGCCCGGCCCGATCCGGGAGTGGTCCGTGTCGGCCGGGTTGGCCGGCCCGAGGTACACCAGACCGTGCTCGGCGGCGAAGGCACCGAGCCGCTGCTCCTCGGCGCCGGCCAGGACCGGCACATGGCCCTGCGTCAGCACCACCGCGTCCAGGCCGGACAGCCGGGTGCCGTCGGCCAGCAGCAGCGTCTGGTGCGCGCCGTACACACCGGACTCGTCGTCCAGCGCGACAGCGGCCTCCCGGTGGACCGCGATCTCCAGATGCCCCGGCGCGTCGGCGACCAGCGTCCGGAACACCCACTCCAGGTAGTGCCCGTAGAACGCGCGGCGGGGATAGTCGTCCGGGCCGAGCCGGCGGGCCTCCTCGACGGCGGCGGCGCCCCCCTCCCCGGGGACGGGGACCGTACCGGCCGCCACGTCCCGGGCCCACTCGTGGAGGCTGGGCCCGTCCTCCACCGGTCCGACCAGGTTCACGGTGGCGTCGGCGAACACGGTGACCTGGGAGGCCACGGTGTTCATCAGCAGTTCCCCGGACTGGTCGGTACGCCACACCCGGCCGGGGCCCGGCGGGTACGGATCGACGACGTGGACCGTGAGGCGGCTCGTGGACGGGGACTTCCGCTCCTGGGCGATCAGGCGCTCCAGGACCGACAGGCCACGGGGGCCGGCCCCGACAACGGCGACGGCAGGCGGGCCGGTTGACGTGCTGCTTGACGTGCTGCTTGACGTGCTGGCTGTCGTACTGCTCTTCACGGGCGTTCTCCGCTCGACGGTGCAGGGGAAGAGGGAAGAGGGAAGAGGGAGGTAGTAGCGAAAAAGGGGGAGGGGACGGGAGGGGAGGGGAGAGGACGGAAGGGAAGGAGACCGGTCGCACGGCCGGATCCGGGGGAGGACGCACGGGGACACCACACCCACCCCCTCCACCGCCGCACCGGCCGGGCGTCGGCGACGCGTGGTAGCGGCGGTCCGCAGGAAGGACTCCGGGAGGGCGGAGGCAAGGCGGAACCTTTGGGCACCGCGGCGCGCCGCGCCCCGACGTCAGCAGAGGCGCGGCGCCGGAGGCGGAGCCGCAGCCGGCACGGCCTGCGCCCGCGAGCCCCCGCAGGGCCGCTGCCGCCGAGGACGCCGGGCACGGGAACGCGCCGCTGCGCGGACGCGCCTGCCCGCCCCGCCGCTGAGGCGGACGGGGCCGGTGCCGCCCCGCCCCTGACAGGGCGGGCGCCGAAGCCCTCCGGTCCGCGCCGGATCCCGGACTTAGCGGAGCGGGCTGGGGATGAGGCTCTGGATCACGTCCGCGCGGACGGAGCACTCCTCCGCACCGCGTGCCGAAGCCCTCAGCGTGGCGGCGTCGGCCGCTGCTGCGGTATCTCGCAGAGTGCGGCCGGACTCCCGGAGCGCCATCGGTTTCCCCCAGTGGAAGATCTGCCGTCACGGTCCCTCGGGGGACACCGCGCAAGGGTGCCCGCGGGCCGGAAACTGTCGTCACAACCTCTGACAGCAACTATGGGAAGGCGCCCCGGTCTCGGACAAGGCAGCCAATCCCTCGGATCGGCGCACTGCCGGGAAGCGAAGGATGTAAAGGGGGACAGATCTGAGCGAAAGCCGCGCCCGCGGACGCGCTTCCTCCACCGGGGCGGGTCGTGCCCCGCGAGGACGCACCAGCGCGGTGCCGCGACCCGTCACCCGAACAAGCACCCCCGGACACCCGCCCGGCCCAATTTGTCGCATATATGGACCATGTGTGTTGCCGGAGAAACACCGGCGGACCAGTCTTTCCCCCGCCGCAACAAGGCGGCAGAAAGACAAGATGGAGAGTCCTCATAATGAAGAACGCCGCTCACGGAATCGGGATGCGATCCCGCCGCGCCCGACTGACCGCGCTCGCCTCGTTCACACTGGCCCTGTCGCTCGGCATGGCCACCCCTGCGACAGCGACTCAGGCGACCACCGAGCGCGCCACGGTGTCGAGCAGCCCGGATCCCGGCAGCGAAGACTGCGGAAAGGATCCGAAGCGCGGCTGCAAACAGCAGGTCGACGTCGGCGCGAGCGTCTTCCGCAACGCACAGGCTCAGCTCATCCCGTCCGGCACCCCGACGCAGATCCTGTTCGACCAGGCCCTGTACGACACGGACGCGATGTTCGACCCGGTGAACTCGACTCTCGTCGTCAACACACCCGGCCGCTACCTCCTCAACGCGAACATCTCCTGGGGGAAGCTCGTACCCGGCGTCAACGACTTCTACTCGATCTTCCTTCAGGTCAACGGCAGCAACATCGCGTTCAACGAGCAGGTGGCAACGGCCGCGTTCGCCACCCAGGCGGTCACCACCGTCCTCGAACTGGAGGAAGGCGACGTGATCTCGCTGATGGCGCTCCAGAACACGGACAACGACGCCGTCTCGGGGACCGTCTTCGGCAACAACTTCGACCCCCTGGCCCCGGTACTCCAGGCAGAACTGCTCGAACCCGGGGACCCGGCCTAGGAACCCCTCCGCGAACGGTGGGGCGGACAGCCTCGGGGGCTCCCGGGGCAGACGAGCCCGACACCTGGGACACGCCGTACGGTGTCCCGTCGGCGCGCGGCACGAGAGTGCGGGGGGGGGGCCGCCTCCCCCCACAGCGCGCTCCGCGCAGCAACTGCGCCTCGTCAAGCAGGTGTTGACAGCCGTACACTACTCTGCCATCTCACCACCCGCTGCACTCTGGAGGCGGTCTCCAGCGGGGCTCTTCGTCACGCTGGCGCGCAGTCGTGCCCTTCGCGCCTGGGTCTGCTGCCGCGGGAAGAGCGCGAGCGCCAGTATCGCGAGCACCGCGGCAACGGCCAGGAGTGCGAACCAGTAGACATCCCCGAGTCTGCCCTCTTGTGCGAGGGCGGACGAACCGAGGTTGGCCGCCGAGCCGCCGAGGGCGATGCACACGCCGATCAGCCCGAAGGCCGTGCCACGCAATGAGGCGTCCACGGTGGCGGCGACTTCGCTGTCGAGACGGGGATCGATGATCACTTCACCCAGCGAGAACAGCACCACGCCGGTGATCAGCAGCACCAGAGAGCCGAACCCGAGCAGTGCGAAGCCGATCCCCATCACCAGCAGGCCGCCGGCGACCACGACTGGCGTGTGCGGCACCTTGCCCATGGGGGCGCTGACCAGGACCTGGAGCACGACGACCGATACGGCGTTGACCGTGAAGAGGACGCCGGCGTACGCGGGCCCGTAGTGGTCAGCGGCCAGCACCGGCATGGCGTACTCGATGTGGACGTAGCAGAAGCCGAAGGCCGTGGCCACGCCGGCGATCCACAGGAGGCGCCTGTTGTGGCGCAGCAGGGAGAGGAATCTGCGGATGTGTCCGCGGGAGCGCTGCCCTTCCCTCGGTGGCACCGGAACGTGTGACGCAAGGCGGCGCAGGCGCCAGAAGGCCGGCACGAGAAGGGCGAACACCGCAGCCGTCGCCACCAGGCCGAGTTCGGGCCGGCCCAGCAGCAGCACACTGCCGACCAGCGGGCCCACTGCGAGACCGGCGTTGTTGGCGGCGCTGCGCAGGGAGAAGACCGGTGCCGACGCCGAGGAGTCCCGCAGGAGGGCGACGATCGCGGCCTTGCCCGCGGGAATGTACAGGGCGCTGCCCAGGCCGAGGAGCCCGCACGCGACGATGACGCCGGGGGCGGAGGTGGCATGGGCCAGCAGGAGGAACGACGCCACGCGGACGCAGAGCCCCAGGCAGATCGCCGCGATCGCGCCGATCCGGTCCGCCAGCGCGCCGCCGACCATCATCAGACCGAACTGGGACCAGAGTTTCACCGTCAGGGCGACGCCGGCGACCCACGGTGCGAGACCCTGATGCCCGGTCATGTAGACCGCCAGGTAGGGGACGACGATGCTGCTGCCGAGCGTGATGAAGAAGTTCCCGATGAGGAGCAGCGTGCACCCCGGCGTGTTTCTGACCAGAGCGAGAGTCTCCCGCATCGTCAGACGCCGACTTCGAGGACGTAGGCGTCAGACAGCTCGTGCAGGTGCTGGGCCATCTCCGCTTCGTCGCGGGCGGTGAAGAAGACCAGTCCGGTCGTGGTCGCGGACGTCAGATCCGGTGGCACCACGTCGCCGACGGACAGGGACATGTTCACTGCGACGACGCCCGGACACGCGGCGAGCTCCGCCTCGGTGCTGAGCCCCGTGATCCGGCCGGGCCGGGTCGGGAGCATCACCGTCGCAAGGATCCCCTCGGGGCTGCGGGGGGCGATGTCGGGGGTCCGGCCGAGCGATACCTCCCAGAACACGTCCCACAGATCGACGCCGTGGTGCCGCTGCACCGCTGCCGTGATGCCTCCCCCGCCCGGGCGGCAGGCGATCTCGCCCACGACGAATCCGGAGCCTGTCTTGAACAGTTCCAGATGAGTCACCCCGTCGGTCAGCCCGAGAGCCCGGACGACCTCGGCATTGAGTTCAGTGACGGCCGTGAAATCCTCGTGCCCCTGCGGAAGGAGGTAAGAACCGCTGAACGTGTCGACTTGCCCGAGAATGGGCGAGAAATAGCGGGACGGAGCGGCGAAGACCACCTTTCCGTCACGGACGACAGCGTCGCAGTGATACTCGTGGTCCATTTCGATGAACTGTTCCACGATCAGAGGGGTCGTACTGTTCCGGATTTCTTCCCCGGCGGGTCCGGACAGGAGCCGCTCATGGTCCTCCGGAGAGTCAAGTACGGTCACACCCATGCAGCCGCCGCCGAAAACGGGCTTGGTCACACAGGGCCAGCCCGTGTGCGCGGCCGCCTCCGGTACGTCGTCCACCTTCATCACCTGCCGGAAGGCCGCGGTGGGAAGTCCGGCAGCCGCCAGGCGCTGTTTCATGATGAACTTGTTGGAGAAGGCCAGGGACATGTCGTAGCTGTCGCCCGGAATACCCAGGGTGGAGCGCACATAGCCGGCTGACGGTACGGCGAGTTCCACGGGAGAGACGATGCGGTCGACGGGGTCTTTCCTGGACAGCTCCGATACGGTTTCCAGGACCAGTCCCGGATCGCGCACTGTGGCTATCTCCCGGACCGTGACCGAGGGGCCGAATACATGAGTGTGCCCCTGGTCGGCGATCACCGTTATGCGCAGGTCGTCCGACTTCTGCAACAAGCGCAGGGGAAGCGCGCGGCGTCTCGTGGCGAGTACGGCGACATGAGAGGTCTTAGGCATGGCTTCTTTCGTGCCGATTCCATACGGGTGGTGAGCCGTGTCGGCCCCGGGCTTCACATCGGTGGCCGGTTCAGAGCAGGCCGGCGTCCTGCCAGGAGGTGCGTTCCCAGTAAGCGGGAGGCAGAGCTCCCAGGACCCCGCCGAAACGTCTTTCCAGCTCGGTGAGCTGCTCGCTGTTGCGCCGCCGGGCATCCACGCTCCGCACCAGGCCGTCGGGGAAGGACATCATCGAGAATCGGGGTTCCAGGATCGCGCCGCGCCGCACCTTGGCGTCACTCGTCTCCAGGCTGAACCGGATCGCCTTCACGCCGTTCCTGATCGCGTGGCGAATGGGCTCGTAGAAGGCGAGGGTGAAATACGCGCCGGCTTCTTCGGGGATCCTTTCGTAGTCGAAACCGACGATCCGGAAGTAGAGTTCGTCCTTCCAGGGATAGAGCAGGGAAAAGCCGGTGATCTTCGAGTCCTGGCTGATCGTGAGGCACAGGGGCTCGTCGCCGAACACCTCGGCCTGCCGGCCTATATGGGCGCGCAGCCTGCGCTCCGAGCTGTTGGCCCCGTACCGCCGGTTCAGATTGGCGAGGAGGGTCGCCATCCGCGAGTGGTCCCTGCTCAGGCTGCCGTTCTCGACGGCCAGCCCGGACGCCTCGAACGCCGCGAGGTCCTTGCGGGCCGCCCGGCGGCGGCTGCTGCTCAGCATGTCCAGGTAGCCGTCGAAGTTGTCCCAGGTGACAGGAAGTACCGTGTCGCCCGCTGCCAACTGAGGTGTCGTGGCGGGGGCGGCGGCCGAGGAGAGCGCCCCGGCGGTGGAGGCGTCCGCGTACAGGAGCGAGAAGCTCCGCACCGTGTCCGGCACCGCCTCCCGGCAGGCATCGACGAGGCATCGCACGGCATCCGCGCGGGTCGCCTCGTCGAGGTCCGGTGCGACCGGGATCCGGGTGGTGTAGCCGGCGCGCCCGCCGAGGAGCACCGCGGGATAGAGGCCGTCGCGTGGAACGTCCGGACGCAGGCTTTCGATTTCCAGCGCGAGGTAGGGGTCGTACGGCTTGTCGGGCGGGGCCTCGTCCGTGGTGTAGAAGGGAAGCCCGGCCAGCAGCCGTCCGTCTTTGCCGCGTACGACGACGTACCGGGCACGGAAGGTGTCGTGCACTTCGGCGACTCGGAGCCATTTGTGGCTGCTGTAGAAATCTCCGGGCCCGAGCAGCGCATCCCACTCCGCCTCTCCGACGGACCGCAGGTCGTCGCATACTGACACGTGCCAGTCGTGTGCTGTCCGCGCATCCGCCATTGCGCTGTTCTCTTTCACACCCACTCCTCGGGGTCGGATGCGGAGTTTCCATACCGGGCGTACCGCCCTTGTTCCACGATGGCCGCGTGCTCGACTTCCTCGAACCCCTCTCTCGGCACGAGGAGGACGGTGTTGCCGTCCGGTCGGGAAACGAGGCTCACACGTTCCAGATCGCAACCGGTCGAGCGCAGGCGTGCGAGGAGGCTTCTCCTTGCTCCGCGGCCCGGCAGGCGCAAATCGATCCGGGTCACCTGCCGGTCGACACGGATGCGGGAGCATGCGGCGCCCCCGGCAGGGTGGCGAATCGATCCGAGTGCCTGGTGGAGATCGGCCGCGGGCAGCAGGAAATGCACGTCGACACGTCCGGAATCCCTGGCGGCATCCCCGGTTTCCTCGGCCCAGACCATTTCCACGGCAGGACCGGCCCCGATGATTCCCTTGAGCGCCCGGAAAAGGTTCTCGCCGTCCCGGGGAACGCCCATCAGGGTCACCCGCGCCTGCTCGTACGGGTCGGCCAAACGCGCTGACTGATCCACGTTGAAGACTCCTAGACGTCCAATGAGCCGCGTGTAGAGGCCGGTTCACAGAGCCGTCACGGCGAGATGCGGTTACTCAGTAGTACTTCACGTAGTCTGACGACGTCAACGCGATGCGCGAGCGGCGGCCTATGTGATCATGATCACGCATAATACGGTGTCATCTCAGCTGGTGGACATGGCAAAGTCCCTCATGGCACGCCGTTCGCGGCACCCGTAGCGGTGGTCGCGCCGGGCGGCCGGGAGTGCGTCATCCGCCGAAGAGCGGTCGGCATGCGGGGCACGACGCAGACGGGGCCTCACGGACTTCACGGTCTCCACTGACCGATACCTTTCGCGTTTCCCCCCCACCCACGCACCCGACTCCTTTCGGCTGCCTTCCCACGGTCATTCATTCCATACAAGAAAGATGTCGCCACAATGCGTACCGGCGCCCATGCGTCCAGGAAACCGTCGGCAGGTGGCGGCGATCCGTCCGGCTCGGTCGTCAGCCTCTTCGAGGCTGCCGCTCTGCGTGATCCCGCCGCCCGGGCCGTGGAAGGGCCGGGCGGCACGGCCCTCACCTACGGCCAACTCCGTTCGCGTATGCACATGATCGCGTCCGGACTGGTGCGCCGCGGCCTGGCCCCGGGAGAGGTGGTGGCCGTACGCGGCAGAAGCTCAACCGATCTGGTCGCGGCGGCGCTTGGGGTCCTGTGGACGGGCGGTGTCCTGCTGCTGGTCGACGAGAATCTGCCCGAACCGCGACGCGCTCTGCTGCTGGACCGGGCGCAGCCGGCGATCAGGCTGACGACCGGCCTGCCGGAGCCGGGGACCGGCGAACTCACGGTCACCGCCCTTGAGCCGTCCACGCCTGAGGCCGCTGCTCCGGTCACCTCGGGGAGGGCGCCGGAACGCACCGAGGCCGCGTATGTCTTCTTCACGTCGGGTTCCACCGGCACACCCAAGGGCATCCTCGGCAGCCACCGCGGTCTGGCCCACTTCATCGCCTGGGAGATCGACGCCCTGGGGGCCGGTCCCGGGGATCGCGTCGGCCAGCTCACCAGCCTGTCCTTCGATGTGGTCCTGCGGGACCTGTTCCTGCCGCTGTGCTCCGGCGCGACGCTCGTCCTCCCGGAGGAGCCGGGCCGGCTCAACGGCCGGACCGTCCTGCCGTGGCTGCGGAACGCGGGCATCACCGTCCTGCACACCGTCCCCTCCCTGGTGCGCAGTTGGCTGAGGACCCCCACGGACCCCGGAACCTCCCCGGCCCTGCGCGCGACCTGCTTCGCCGGGGAACCCCTCACCGGCGAACTGGCCTCGCGCTGGCAGGAGCGGACCGGCGGGGGCGACATCTGGAACCTCTACGGGCCCACCGAGACCACCCTCGCGAAGTTCGCCTACCGTGTGCGCGGCGACGAGGAGCCCGGCGTCCTGCCGGTCGGCAGTCCGCTGCCGGAGTGCGAGGTACGGCTCCTGGACGCGGCCGGCTCCCCGGTGGCTGACGGAGTCCCGGGCGAGGTGGTGCTCCGTACCCCGCACCGCAGTCTGGGCTACCTCGACGGGCGCGGGGAACCCACGGGGGGATTCCGGCAGGACCCGGAAGGGGAGCCTGACGACTGGCTGTACCACACCGGTGACCTGGCGGCCCGACTCCCGGACGGCCGTTACATCGTTCGCGGGCGCATGGACGACCAAGTGAAGATCCAGGGCGTCCGGATCGAGCCCTCCGAAGTGGCCGCCGCCGTCCGCACGGCAGCGCGACCGCTCGGCGGAGGCGATGCCTTCGCCCTGGCCGTGGAAGCCGCCGGCGGCTCCGAGGCTTCCGGCGCGCCGGGCGCTCCCGGTGCCCCAGGGGTGAAGACCCTGGTCGCTGTCGTGGAAGGCGGACTGGGTGCCGAAGCGGTCGAGCACGTCGTCGACGAGCTGCGACGCTCCCTGCCCCTGCCCATGGTCCCGGCCCTCCTCCACTCCGTCGAGGAGCTGCCGCTCACCTCCAACGGCAAAGTGGACCGCGCGAGCCTGCGGCAGCAGGCCCTCTCGCTCCTTGCGGAACGCGGCAGGACCCGGGCCGCCGGGGCACGGGCTCACCACAAGGACCCCGATCCCCTCCTGAGCACGGTGCGCTGGGCAATGGCGACGGCCCTCGGCGTCGGCACAGTGCAGCCCGGCGACAACTTCTTCACCCTCGGCGGAGACTCCCTCGCCGCCGCGGAACTGTCCGCGATCCTCGAGGAGAAGGAAGGGATCGCACCCCTCGGCCACACGACGCTGCTGTCCGCGCCGACCCCCCAGGCGCTCGCCGACGCCCTTCGCGACGGCGACATGCGCCGCGACCGGCAGAGCGGCGGCACACCCGAACTGCCCCGGGTGCCCGTGGTCGGACAGCCCTATCCGCTCTCCCCACAGCAGCGCCGGTTCGCCGCCTTCTACCTGGCCGACGCCTCGCGCAGCTGGGCCAACGTCTCTCTGCGACTGGCCCTGCCGGCGGCAGCGGACACAGAGCTCGTCCGTGCGGTGCTCCGTCTCCTTGTCGCGCGGCACCCGAGCCTGCGGACCCGGTTCACCCACGACGGCGGGGAGATCCGGCAGACGGTCGCGGCGCCCGCCGACGTACGTGCGGACCTCGTGGAACGCCACGCAGAGCCCGCATCGGCGGCGCGCGAACTCATCGCCGTTCCCGTGCCCTTCACCGGCGGCCTCCCCTACGTGACCCACCTGGTCCGGCATCCGTCGGGCGACGAGCTCATCCTCGTCCTGAACCACATGGTCACCGACGGCACCTCGCAGGAGATCCTGCGCACCGACTTCGCGCACATCACCTGCCACCTGCGGGACGGAGCGCCGCTCCCCGCCGTCCCGCCCGCGCCCGCCTACGCCGAGTACGCGCGGCACCGGAGCGCGGCCGAGCGGACGGAGTCCGGGCGGCTGTGGGACTTCTGGCGCGACGAACTGGCCGGTGCCCGGCCCACGTGCCTGCCGCGCGAAGGCATCGCCGCACCCCGGCCGGGCCAGGACACGGAGCTGACCAGGGGAGCCTTCACGGCCCTCCGCCTCGACGCCGGCCCCGAGCGGCTCGCCGCCCTCGCCGCCCGGCACCAGTGCACGTCCTTCGGCGTCCTGATGGGGCTGTTCACCCGGGCGCTCACCGCACGGCTGGAACGGGACGACGCGGTACTCCTGGTCCCCACGACCGGCCGGGAACCGGCGACCGCGACCGTGGTGGGCAACTTCCACAACATCCTTCCCGTCCGCGTCCGCCGTGCCGACGACCTGGCCGGCACCCTGTGCGGCGCCCAGGCCGCACTTGCGCGCTCGCTCGACCACCAGTGGATGCAACTGGACCACCTCGTGGAGCGGCTCGGAATGCACCCCGCCGACGACCCCTATCCGCTCAGCAGCGTGCTGTTCAACGCGATCCCCGGCGCAAGCCCCCTGCTGCCCCCAGAGGCAGCCGAAGCGGCCGGGCCCCTGCCCTACGACGTGCGGTACGACCTCATGGGCGTCGTGCGCACGGAATCCCAGAGCCTGGTGCTGGAACTCCACTACCGGTCGGCCTTGATGGCACCGGACTCCGCCGGGCAGTTGCTGCAGGCGTTCGCCGCCCAGCTGACTCCGCACGAATGAGCCGAGCACTCCGAACCGACAGACGAGGAGTCTGACATGTCCCGACACGATGCCGACATCATCGGTGTGGGATTCGGCCCCGGGAACATCTCCCTGGCCGTCGCCCTTCAGGAGCGATACCCCCACCTCCGCGCGATCTTCCTGGAAAGCCGGCCCGGACCCACCTGGCAGTCCGGCATGCTGATCGACGGCTCCGACATCCAGAACAACCCGGTCCGCGACCTGGTGACCCCCGCCAACCCCCGCAGCCGCTTCAGCTTCATCAACTACCTCCACGAGACCGGGCGTTTCTTCACCTACCTGAACCTCGGACTGCACTATCCGCTCCGCAAGGAGTACGCCGCCTACGTCGAGTGGGTGGCGCGTACCCTCGACGCCGACGTGCGCTACGACACCGAGGTGACCGGCGTCCGCCGGGACTCCTCACACGGGGGCACCGGCGTGGTCGAGCTGGCGGACGGCACCGAACTGCGCGCGCCCGTCATCGTCGCGGCGCCCGGCCGGACGCCCCACATTCCGGCCCCCTTCGCCGACGCCGACGACCCCCGGGTGGTCCACTTCACCCACTACAACCAGGCCCTCGAACAGCTGGAAGGCGCGGAGCAACCGCAGATCGCCGTCGTCGGCGGCAGCCAGAGCGCCGTGGAACTGCTGCTGGACCTCCGCAGCCGCCTCCCGCAGGCCCGGGTGCACGGGATCCTGCGTTCCTTCGGGTTCCGGCAGAAGGACACGAGTCCTTTCATGGACCACGTCTACTTCCCCGAGTTCGTCGACTACTACTACGCGGCCTCCGAGTCGTCGAAGCGCGACCTCAACGCCGATCTGAGGTACACCAACTACTCCGCCGCCGACATCGATGTCGTGCACGAGCTGTATCTGCGCCTCCACGAGGACCGGCTCGACAACCGCGAACACACCAGGGTCATCGGCAACACGCTGATCGACGCGTGCCGGCCCGGGCCCGACGCCGTAAGGCTGTCGCTCACGGAACGCCACACCGGTGACACCTCGGAGCTGGCGGCGGATCTCGTCATCCTGGCCACGGGCTTCCGCGACCTCGGATCCCGCGCCGAGGGACAGGAGTTCCTGCCGCCACTGCTCCACTCATTCGAGGGCTGCGCGAGGGTCACCCAGTCCGGCCGGGCCGCCGTCACCCGCGACTACCGCCTCGCCATGGCGCCGGAAGCCGGCGACGTACCGCAGGTCTACCTCAACGGCCTGTGCGAGTCCTCCCACGGCATGGGCGACGCCGGTTCCTTCAGCCTGCTCGCCCTGCGGGCCAAGGAGATCGCGTCCTCGATCGCCGCTCATCTGGAGAAGCAGGCGGGCGACGACAGCTACACGTACATCCACACCAGGAAGGCCCAGTAATGCCCGTGCTCTCCCAGCGGTCCCAGGCGTTCCAGCCCCAGCCCATGTTCGAGATCCTCGCCGCCGCACAGGACCTCGAAGCCCAGGGGCATCCGGTCCTCCACCTGGAGATCGGCGACACCAAGGGGTTCACCAATCCCCACATCGTCAGCACGCTGCAGGAGCTGTCGCAGAACCCCTCGCTGGGCTATATCGCCTCCGGTGGCATGCCAGAGATCCGGGGTGCCTTCGCGCGGCAGTACACGCAGGAGAAGGGCGTCACGTTCGGCGCTGACAACGTCGTCGTGGCCCCGGCCAACGCGCTGATCAGCGAGTACCTCGGCGTGGCGTGCGACCCGGGCGACGCGGTGCTGCTGCCGGACCCCGGCTTCCCGACCTACTTCCTGGCCGCGCGGTACAACGGCTTGCGGATAGTCACCTACCCGCTGGACCCGGAGACGGGCTGGAACCCGGACCCCGCCCAGGTGGAGCGGCTCATCGCCCAGGAGCCGGGGATCCGGGCCATGATCGTCAACTCACCGTCCAACCCCTTGGGCACGGTCATGGACCCGGAGCGGCTCGACGCCCTCCTCGACATCGCGGAGCGGAACGGGCTGCACTGCCTGTTCGACGAGACCTACAAGAACCTCGTCTTCGCAGGGGACCTGGAGCCGCTGCCCCACCGCCCGTCCACCACGTACCTCTACTCGCTCTCCAAGGACGCCGCCGCACCGGGCCTGCGGGTCGGCTGCGCCGTCAGCCAGGACACCGGACTGATAGCCAAGCTCGTCGACTACAGCTCGCTGTTCTTCTCGTGCGGCCCGGGCCTCATGCAGCAGGTGGCCGCCACGTACCTGTCGCGTCCCGACGCGCTCGCCTTCGCGCACGAGATCCGCACGGAGACGTCGTCGCGCGTCGCCCTCGTGGAGAAGATCCTCGGGGACGTGGACGGGCTCAGCTACATCCGGCCCAGTGCGACGTTCTTCGTGTTCCTGAACATCTCCTGCACGGGTCTCGACTCGCGGGCCTTCGCCTACGAACTGCTGCGGGAGAGGCACGTCTGCGTGTGCCCGGGCGACTCCTTCGGGCAGCAGGGCGAGGGCCACGTCCGGGTGACGCTCACCGGTGACCGGCAGGAACTCGAAGAAGGCGTGCGGCGGCTCGCGGACTTCGTCCGGGCGCGCAGCTGACAGCAGCCGGGTACACCGGGCCGGGCACCGCTCCCCCGCTGGGGGAACAGCGCTGCCCGCCCGTCCGGGAGCCGCACCGCTCCCCGCGTCCGCGGCTCTCGCCCCCACAGCCTCAGACCACCCCCTCGGGAGATCAGATGACCACCGCCCCGTCCCCTCTGAGCGTCTTCGACAGCCTGGAGTCGGAGGTGCGCAGCTACTGCCGCGGTTGGCCCGCCGTGTTCGACCGCGCGCAGGGCGCCCGCATGTACGACGAGACAGGCCGCGCCTACCTCGACTTCTTCGCCGGTGCCGGCGCCCTCAATTACGGGCACAACAACCCCGTGCTGAAAAGGCCGTTGATGGATTACCTCCTGCGTGACGGCATCACGCACGGCCTGGACATGGCGACGACCGCCAAGCGCGCCTTCCTGGAGAGCTTCCAGAACGCCGTACTGCGGCCGCGTGACCTGCCCTACAAGGTCATGTTCCCCGGCCCGACCGGCACCAACGCCGTCGAGGCCGCGCTGAAGCTGGCCCGCAAGGTGAAGGGCCGCGAGTCGATCGTCTCCTTCACCAACGCCTTCCACGGGATGTCGCTCGGCTCCCTCGCGGTGACCGGCAACGCCTTCAAACGCGCCGGTGCCGGCATCCCGCTGGTCCACGGCACCCCGATGCCGTACGACAACTACCTGGACGGCCAGGTCCAGGACTTCCTCTGGTTCGAGCGCCTGCTCGAGGACCAGGGGTCCGGGCTGAACAAGCCCGCCGCGGTCATCGTCGAGACCGTGCAGGGCGAGGGCGGCATCAACGTCGCCCGCCCCGAGTGGCTCCGGGCCCTGGCCGACCTGTGCCGGCGTCAGGACATGCTGCTCATCGTCGACGACATCCAGATGGGCTGCGGCCGCACCGGCGCCTTCTTCTCCTTCGAGGAGGCGGGCATCGCCCCGGACATCGTCACCCTGTCGAAGTCCATCAGCGGCTACGGCCTGCCCATGTCCCTCTGCCTGTTCAACCCGGAGCTGGACGTCTGGGAGCCGGGCGAGCACAACGGCACCTTCCGCGGCAACAACCCCGCCTTCGTCACGGCGGCCGCCGCGCTGGACGCCTACTGGGCCGACGGGCAGATGGAGAAGCAGACCCTGGCCCGCGGCGAGCAGGTCGAACGCGCCCTCCTGGGCATCTGCGACGAGAACTCCGCCCTCGGCGCCCACTACCGCGGCCGCGGTCTGGTCTGGGGCCTGGAGTTCGCCGACAAGAGCCGTGCGTCGGCGGTCTGCGCGCGCGCCTTCGAGCGGGGCCTGCTGCTGGAGACCTCCGGCCCGGAGAGCGAGGTGGTGAAGCTGCTGCCGCCGCTCACCGTCAGCGCCGAGGAAGTCGACGAAGGTCTCGAGATCCTGGCTCTCGCGGTGCGGGAGACGTCCTGACGGTCCGGCCCCGCGGGCCGGCCGTCACTCTTCAAGCCGGCTGAGCCGCTCCAGCGCGTCCGCCACGGTGGCCTTGCCGACGGACAGTAGCGGCAGCCGCACGTCCGGTGGGGGAATCAGGCCCCGCTGGACGCCCTTGATCACGGTGGGGCCGGGCTCACAGAACAAGGCGGCCGGCAGCCGGGCCAGCGCGTGCCCCAGGCAGCGGGCCTCCGCCACGTCTCCGTCGCGCCAGGCGTCCACGAGGTCGGCGAACCGGCGCGTCGCCAGGTGCGCGGAGGCCAGGATGCCCCGGAGGCCCCCATCGCCAGCATGGGAGGGGCGAACAGGTCGTCGCCCGCCATCACGTTGAACCCGGGGGAAGGCCGCCGAGGGAACCCCGGACCGGCGGACGTCCCGTACACGGAGTGACGGAACGTCACATGGCTGCGTGGCAGGCGGATCGGCGCTCGCATCGGCGGTGCGGCGCGTACGCTGAGCCGGCGTACGCGTTGTTCGATGGACCGTACGTATCCCGTCACGTGACGATGGACCGGGCAGGGGGCGGTTCGGCAGCACGCGCACGGAAGGCGGCCCGCACATGGCCTACGACGACACGGACGCGGACGACAACGCGGACGGGCACGACAACGCCGACGCGGATGGTATCGCGGACGCGGACGCGGACGCGGACGCGGACACGGACGCGGACGGTGCAGCGGGAGCGGCGACCGGAACCAGAACCAGCCACGGAAACCAGCCGCAGATCTCGGACAGTCTCCGCACCTTCGGCGCGGTCGTCCAGGCACTGCGCGAACACGCCGGCCTGAGCCGCGAGGAGTTCGGCACCCGGGTCGGCTACTCCAAGCACACCGTGGCCTCGGTCGAGCAGGGCCGGCGGATGGCCGACCGCGACTTCGTGGAGCGGGCGGAACCACTGCTCGGCAACACCGGCGCGCTGCGGAAGGCGGCGCCGCACCTGTCGCGTCAGGCGGGGCTGGCGAGTTGGTTCCGGCAGTGGGCAAGACTGGAGGCGCAGGCCCTGACCCTGTGGACCTACGAGTGCCGTGTGGTGCCCGGCCTGTTGCAGACGGAGGCGTACGCGCGGGCGGTGACCGAGAGCGTGCCGCCGGTCAAGGACGAGCAGCAGGTCGCGAAACAGGTCACGGCCCGGCTGGAACGCCAGCAGCTGCTCGACCGCAGGCCGCCGATCGCGTTCAGCTTCATCGTCGAGCAGTCCCTCTTGGAGCGTGGCACGGGAGGACCGGACGTGATGCGCGAGCTGCTGGACAAGCTGCTGGAGATGTCGGCGCAGTTCAACGTCGAGTTGCAGATCATGCCGCGACACCAGCCCGACCACGCCGGGTTCGACGGACCGTTGAGGCTCCTGGAGTCCCCGGACAACAAGTGGTCCGGCTACGCGGAGGGCCAGCGGGGCGGCCTGCTGGTCTCGCACCGGAAGGAGGTCAGCATCATGCTCCAGCGGTATGCCAGACTGCGTTCGCAGGCCCTCACCTCCGATGACTCCAGGCGCCTGCTGAAGCAACTTCGAGGAGCGCTATGAGCAGCATCGACGAACGGACCTGGTTCAAGAGCAGCTACAGCGGTTCCGACGGCGACGACTGCGTCGAGGTGGCAACGGGCACACGGGCAGTCCACGTCCGGGACTCCAAGGACCAGCGCAGCCCCCAACTCACCCTCTCCCCCACCGCATGGCACGACTTCATCACCCACACAGCACAGAACTGACCGGCAGGCGCCTGCTGAAGCGATTGCGAGGAGCGCTATGAGCACGTCCGACCTGGCCTGGTTCAAGAGCAGCTACAGCGGCTCGCAGGGGGACGACTGCGTCGAGGTGGCAACGGGCACACGGGCAGTCCACGTCCGGGACTCCAAGGACCAGCGCAGCCCCCAACTCACCCTCTCCCCCACCGCATGGCACGACTTCATCACCCACACAGCACAGAACTGACCCGCACGCCAGGTGCCCCGCTCCGGACCTGTCCGGCGCGGGGCACTGCCGTTCACGTCGCGTGAGGCGTCCACTTGCCCGCGCCGACAGCCTGCTGGAGACGCGTGGAGAAGTACGCGTGCGCCGCACGCATCTCCGCCTCGCGGTCTGCCTTGCAGAGGGGCACGGTGCAGCCCTCCGGGCGCTCGGGGTGCTCCTCCTTCCGGTACGGGCCTCGCGGGCGTACCCGCACGGATGCGGGCGGTCGACGGTCACCCCTCAACAGGAAAGAAGTATGCCTATCGCATATGTCCGGAAAGGACCGCTATGCCGCAGAGGTACTGGCAGACTCCCGCCGGTGCGCCGGGGAGATCCGGTCCACCGACGACCACGAGAGGAATCGTGTGAACCCCAGGACCCTGCTCCGCCGGTTCGGGCTGCTGACCGGCATCGGCATCCTCGCCGCCCTGCCGCTCTCCCCCGCCGGCGCCCTCCCCGCACCGTCGGCCGCGGCACCCCGCGCCACCGCACCCACCCTCGTCACCGGTTCCGAGGGCCGCCAGTCGATCGCCAGGTGCCCGGCGGGCACCACGGTGATGGGCGGCGGCTACCAGGCCACCCGCTTCGCCCGGGCCAACGGCGGCAGCGTCTACGACTACGTGACCGCCAACGGCCCCGTCGCCGCCGACAACTCCTGGCGCGCGGGCGTGCTCAGGGACACCAGCACCGTCGTGGCCTACGCCCTGTGCGCCCCGGACGAGCAGGGGTACCGCATCGCCACGGGGAACTCGGCGCACCAGTCGGACGCCACCTGCCCCACCGGCACCCGCGTCGTCGGCGGCGGCTACGGCATCCAGAGCTTCGCCCGGGCCAACGGCGGCACCATCTACGACTACGCCACCGCCAACGGCCCCGTCGCCACCGACAACTCCTGGCGCGCCCGCATGCACCAGGGCAGCAGCAGGATCACCGCCACCGCCGTCTGCGCACCCGAGAGCATGGGCCACCGGATCGCCACCGGCCCCTCCGCAGGCCAGTCGGACGCCACCTGCCCCACCGGCACCCGCGTGATCGGCGGCGGATACGGCATCCAGACCTTCGTGCACGCCCGCGGCGGCACGCTCTACGACTCCCTCACCGCCAACGGCCCCGTCGCCACCGACAACTCCTGGCGCGCCCGCATGCTCCACGACAGCGGCAGGGTCATCGCCCTCGCCGTCTGCGCGCCCGAGAGCCTCGGCTACCGGATCGCCACCGGCCCCTCCGCACGCGACTCCCAGGCCGCATGCCCGGCCGGCACCCGCGTCGCGGGCGGCGGATACGGCGTGCAGCGGTTCGTCCGCGCCAACGGCGGCGAGATCTACGACTACCCCGTCGTCAACGGCCCCACCCCGGGCGCCACGTCCTGGCGCGCCCATATGCTCCACGACAGCGGCAGGGTCATCGCCCTCGCCGTCTGCGCACCCACCGGCTGACCCCACCACCCGCCCGCGGCCGGCCGGCCCGCCACCCACCGGGCCGGCCGTCCCCGCCGCCGCGAGCCCCGGCCCGTACGAAGCGCTCCACACGACGAGCGGTACGGGCCGGGGTCCTGGTGGTCGGGGGCCGGCATCGCGCCCCGGCCGGGGTGACGAGCGGGGTGCCCGCACCGCAGAAGATGTGCCCCTTCTGCCGTGTTCGGTAGCCTGATGCCGTGCTGACACGGAAGCGGTACCCCCGTCTCCACACCTCGGGAAACACATCGGCCCCGGCCCGCTCCCCGGCTCGCTCCCCGGTCCTCGGACTGGCTGGTTCACCGGCCGGCGCCACGGCCGGTACGACGGCCCCCGGGTCACGCACCGATGCGTGACACCCTCCGGGTCCAGCTGTGGCCGCTGCCCACGCTGGGCATCGCACTCGCCGTCATCGCCGGGGTGGGGCTGCCGCTGCTGGACGAGCGGTTCCAGAGCGACATGCCCTCGTGGCTGAGGACCTACCTGTACAGCGGCACCTCGGACGCCGCGCGTTCGGTACTGGAGGCGATCGCCGGCTCGCTGGTCACGGTCACGGCGCTGACCTTCTCGCTCACCGTGCTGACGCTGCAACTGGCGAGCAGCCAGTTCTCGCCGCGCCTGCTCCGCACCTTCACCTCCGATCGGTACGTCCAGGCGACCCTGGCGCTCTTCCTCGCGACCTTCACCTTCGCCCTGACCGTGCTCCGCAGCGTCCGCACCGGCGAGGACGGGCGGACCGAGTTCGTCCCCCAGGTGTCGGTGACCGCGGCCCTGGTGCTCACCCTGGCGAGCCTGCTCGCCCTGGTGCTGTTCCTGTCCCATCTGGCGCGCGAGATCCGGATCGAGACGATGATGAACAGCGTCCACTCCGACGCCGACCGCACCCTTCAGCGGCTCCTCCCGGAGAACCCGCAGCGGCTCCTCCCGGAGGGGCGGAAGTCCTCGGGGAAGCCGCAGGCGCCGGAGAACCGGCAGCCCCACTCCGGCGGTCCCGCCGGAGGGACCGCCCCGGCGGCGCCACCGCCCCCACCGGCACCGGCCGCACCACCGGAACCGCCCGCGAATGCGCTCGTCCTGCCCGCCGGCACCTCCGGCTTCCTCACCCATGTGGACGAGGCGGCCCTGCTGAACACGGCGATCGAGACCGACGCCGTGGTGCTCATCGACCGCCATCCCGGCAGCTCCCTGATCGCCGGGACACCCATGGGAGCCGCCTGGCCGGACTCCGGAGAACCGTTCTCCGCGGGCACCCGTACCCGCCTGGCCGAAGAGGTCTCCCGAGCGGTACGGACCGGTACCGAGCGCACCGACCTCCAGGACATCGCCTTCGGGCTCCGGCAGCTCACCGACATCGCCGCGAAGGCGCTCTCTCCCGGGATCAACGACCCCACCACCGCCGTACACGCCCTGTCCCACTCCTCCGCCCTGCTGTGCGAGATGGTGCGCCGCGACCTCGGCCCCCGGCTGCTGCGGGACGACGACCAGCGGGTGAGAGTGGTGCTGCGACGCCCGGACCTGAGCGAACTGCTGGGTCTGGCGGTGGACCAGCCGATGCGCTACGGAGCCGGCGAGCCCGCCGTGCTGGCCCGGGTCGCCCAGCTGCTGCGGGAACTCGCCTGGTGCGGCGCCCCCGCACAGCACCCGCCGATCACCGCGGCACTCGCCCGGCTGCGCTCCGCCATCGGCAGCGAAGACCGGGACGCGGCAGAACGCCACCGGCTCACCCGCTTGACCGAATCCGTCGACGAGGCCCTGGCCGGCCGATGGGCACCCGGCAGAGGGCACTGACCGGCCGGGGGCCGACCCGGCCTGCCGATCAGCGCCCCAGCCCCTGCGGCTCCACGCCGCACCGGAGCGGCGACCGGCTCCGGCAGGGGAGGCGACCACACTCGCTCCCGCCGGTCCGGAGCGCGATCCGGTCGTCCATGCGTTCCGGGTCGCGTTCCGGATCGTCCACGACGGTGAGCGGTCAGGCCGTTCCGGCGGGTGTCTCCGCCTGCCCCCCCCGCACCCGGTCCCCGGCCCCCCACTGACCCCGGATCCGGCCAGCCCCCTGCTCACACCTCGCCGCCGCGCTCTCCCGGCCGCCCCGGCCCACTCAGCCGACTCGGCGGCAGTCTGAACTGCCCGTCCACCGCGTTCCGGCCATTCCTCTCCCACCCGGTGGAAGCATTCCCGCAGCCCGCGGCAGGGCCGCCGCTTCGCGCCCCTCGGCCCCACGGCCCCTCAGCCCCACGGCCCCACGGCCCCACGGCCCCTCGGTGCACCGTCCGTGTGACGGCCGTCAGGGTTCTCTCCTCATGCTCTCCTTTCCCCGACCGGCGTCACCGCCTCCTGGGGCCCACACCACCCATGCGGCCGCGCGGCAGCCGCCCTCCTCCTCGCGCGGTCGTCCGCCCCGCCCGGAGCAGACACCGCCACAGCCGGACGATCCCACAGCCCGCGCGGTCCCGGGACCGCTCCGCACAGGGCGCGGCCGACCACCCGGAGCCGACAGGCCGGGCTCTCCTCGGCGCCCCTGGTCAGCCCGGCCCGGCTCAGGGCCGACGCCCGGCCCGGGAGCGACGCCCGGCCCAGGCCGGCGCCCGTCGCCACCCGCCACCGCCACCGCCACCTGCCACCTGCCACCTGCCACCTGCCACCTGCCACCTGCCACCTGCCCGATCTTCCGCCGGCCTTCCACGCGCCTCTCACCCGTGCGGCCGCATTCCTCCCCCGGCCCTTCCGCAACATTTGATTGAAAAATTTCCCATCCGCCCGGGCACTGGTGCCGAATACCAGACGGGTGCGATTCAAGCGCTTCCGAGACGGCCGTGACCAGCGGCCCGCACGGGGATCATGGCCTCGTGCCGACGATGACAACAGCTTTGATGCGGTGACCGGACCGCCGGTCACCGGCGGTTCCGTGGTCTGGAGTCATCGGCCTCTCCCTCATGTCAGGGGCGGTCCGTCGGGGCACAGTCCAAGTGGCAACCCCTCGATACACGGCGGAGACTGTGATCGTGATTGTGACCGGAGAAGAGCTCACGACCGCGTGACTTCCGGATTGCTCGCTCCGGCCATCCACCGGAGCGTGAGGACAACCAGTGCCGCGCGCAGGGACGATCGCGACCGGCATTTCCTCAAGGAGCTCGCATGGTGGAAAAGTCTGTCGAGGTCCTGACGCCCGAGCCGGATGACTCGGCGCTCACACAGCGCCGGATCAACGGCACGGCGGCGGGAACGGGAACGACAGGTGCCGAGAGGGACTTCACCGAACTGCTGGCCGGCCTGGTGAAGGCCGAGCAGATATCGGTCGACAGCCACTTCTTCGAGGACCTGTGCGCCAACTCTCTCGTCATGGCACAGTTCTGCGCCCGGGTCAGGAAATGCGACGGCCTCCCCCAGGTGTCCATGAAGGACATCTACCAGTACCCGACGATCCGCAGTCTGGTGACGGCGCTCGCGGCCGAGGCGCCCGCGGCCGAGGCGGCGCAGACGTCCGAGCCCGCCGAGACCGTCACCCCCGTGAGCAGAAGCGCACACGTGCTGTGCGGCACGGCACAGACCGTGATCTTCCTCGTCTACTGCTTCGCCGCGGGTACCGTCACCATCCGCGGCTACGAGTGGGTTTCCCGCGGCTCCGGCCTGCTGCACCTCTATCTGCGGTCGATGGTCTTCGGCAGCGCGGCGATACTGGCTCTCTGCCTCTTCCCCATCGCCGCCAAATGGATTCTCGTCGGCCGGTGGAAGCCGCAGGAGTTCCCGGTCTGGGGCCTGGCCTATCTGCGGTTCTGGACCGTCAAGGCGCTGGTCAACGCGAACCCGATGAGGTTCTACGTCGGGAATCCGCTGTATGTGCTCTATCTGCGTGCCCTCGGCGCCCGTATCGGAAAGGGCGTCACCATTCTCTCCCAGAGCGTCCCGGTGTGCACCGACCTCGTGACGATCGGCGCCGGCACGGTCATCCGCAAGGAGTCCCACTTCGCCGGCTACCGCGCCCACGCCGGACGCATCCAGACGGGCCGGGTCACGATCGGCCGGGACGCGTTCGTCGGCGAGAAGACGGTGCTGGACATCGACACCTCGATGGGCGACCGCAGCCAGCTGGGTCACGCCTCCGCGCTGCAGACCGGTGATGCGGTCCCGGACGGCGAGCGCTGGCACGGCTCCCCGGCCCAGCGCACCGACGTCGACTATGTACGCGTCCCTGCGGCACGCTGCGGCAGCCTCCGCCGGACCCTGTTCGGACTCGGCAGCGTACTCCAGCTGTTCGCGTTCTCGGTCCCGCTGTTCGTCGGCGGCGCCTACATCGTGGTCACGGAGATCCCGGTGCTGAACCGGCTGCTGGCCCCCGGCGCACAGCTCACATCGGCGAGTCTGTACATCGACGCCCTGATCCTGTCCGCCGTCCTCTTCGCCGGCTCCCTCGTCCTCGGTCTGGCCTGGCTGTTCACCGTGCCACGGCTGCTCAATCTGGCCATCAGGCCCGACCGGGTCTATCCGCTGTACGGCCTCCAGTACTCGCTGCACCGGATGATCGCGCGGATGACCAACGTCAAGTTCTTCGGCTGGCTCTTCGGAGACAGCTCGTACATCGTCCACTACCTGCGCTTCCTGGGCTACGACCTGTCCAAGGTGGAGCAGACGGGCTCCAACTTCGGCACCCATGTGCAGCACGAGTCCCCGTACCTCACCACCGTCGGCAGCGGCACCATGGTCGCCGACGGGCTGTCCGTCATCAACGCGGAGTTCTCGGGGAGCTCGTTCCGCGTCTGCCGGACCGTCATCGGCCCCCGCAGCTTCCTCGGCAACAACATCGCCTATCCGGCCGGCGGCAGGACCGGCGGGAACACCCTGCTCGCGACCAAGGTGATGATCCCGCTCGAGGGCGAGGTCCGGGAGGGCACGGGACTGCTGGGCGCACCGTGCTTCGAGGTTCCGCGGACCGTCGAGCGGGACACCCGCTTCGACCATCTGCGGACCGGCGAGGAGTTCCGCCGCAACCTGGCGGCGAAGAACCGCTACAACCTCCGCACCATGGCCCTCTGGCTGTTCCTGCGCTGGGTGCACGTGTTCGTGCTGATGGTCTGCGCACTGGCGACCCTCGATGTGTTCGCCGCGTTCGGGCCGCTCGTGATCGCTCTGTACCTCGCGACCGCGCTGGCGTTCACGGGCTGCTACTTCGCCCTGTCGGAACGGCTCCTCGCGCGCTTCCGCCCCCTCCAGCCCAGGATCTGCTCCATCTACGACCCGTACTTCTGGTGGCACGAGCGACTCTGGAAGGTGCCCGAGCAGTACCTCAAGATCTTCAGCGGTACGCCCTACAAGACGCTGCTGTGGCGGATGCTGGGCGTACGCATCGGCAAGCGGGTCTTCGACGACGGCGCGGGACTCACGGAGCGGACGCTGACCGCGATCGGCGACTTCTGCACGCTCAACCAGGGAAGCACGATCCAGTGCCACTCCCAGGAGGACGGCACCTTCAAGTCCGACCACTCCGTCCTCGGCACCGGGTGCACTCTCGGCGTCAACGCCCTCGTCCACTACGGCGTGACGATGGGCGACCACGCGCAGCTCGCCGCCGACGCCTTCCTCATGAAGGGCGAGGAAGTGCCCGCACACGCACGGTGGATCGGGAACCCTGCCGCCGAGGCACGCGGAAACGCCCACCGGCCCGCAGCGCTGAACGGCAGTCCGCAGGCGCACCACGGGCAACCGGTGCCCGGACGAGGCTGAGGGAGCGTACCGATGGACACGCAGGCGGCACGGACGGCAGCACGGACGACGCAGACGACACGAGCGGAACAGAGCGGACAGCCGGAGCGGACGGAACGAATGGAAGGTGCAGACCGGATGGATCCGCTGGATCTGACGGAGCGGTCGGAACGGACGGAGCGGTCGGAGCGGTCGGAACGGTCGGAACGGTCGGAACGAGGCGAAGCCGACCGGGAGTTCTGGCGCGGGGTACTGGCGCCGGGTGGCTGCACCGTCGTACCGCGGTGGGTGGCGGCCGCTCCGGCGCCGGTCACCGGCGAGAGGGCGACGTACGAGGTGACCGTCCCCGACGCGTTGCTGCGGGGGTTGGGGCGGGTCGCGGGGGAGCTGGGCGTGCCGGTGTCGTCGCTGTTTCTGGCGGCTCATGCACGGGTGCTGGGGGTGCTGTCGGGTGAGGACGACGTGGTCACGGGTTGGGTTCCGGTCCCCGGTGGGCGGGCGTTGCCGTGTCGGGTTGCGGCCGGCGGCGGGGAGACATGGCGGGGGCTGGTGGTGGACGCGGATCAGGCGGCCTCGGGAGTGCTGGAGTATCGGGGCTTCCCGGTGGACGAGCTGGCGCGGGAGCTGGGATCGGCCGAGCCGCTGTTCGAGGTGGAGTTCGACGCCTGGGGCGGGAACGGGCCTGCGGGTGTGGATGGGCATGCGGGTGTGGCTGAGGGTGCCGGTGGTGTGAGCGGCGGGACGGTGTTGCGGCTGTCGGTACGGGGCGGGGGTGACGGTGCCCGCGGTCCCGCTGGTACCGGTCGTGCCGCTGGTACCGGTCGTGCCGGCGGTGACGGGGGTACCGGCGGGGTGGTGTTGGGGTTGCGGTATCGGATGGACGTGCTGGACCGGGAGGCCGCGGGTCGGTTCGTGGGCTATCACCTGGCCGCGCTGGAGCGATTGGTGGCGGGTCCGGACGGGGCTTTGGGTTCGGTGGTGCCGGAGGGGGAGGTGGCCTTCCAGGTGGAGGGGATGGCGGGACCGCAGCGGGAGTTGCCGGCGTTGCGGGTGCACGAGTTGTTCGAGGAGCGGGTGCGGGCGCACCCGGACGCGGTGGCGGTGGTGGACGGGGGTCGGGCATGGACGTACGGGGAGTTGAACGGACGGGCGAACCGGCTGGCACGGGCGCTGCGGGTGCGCGGGGTGGAGCGGGAGAGTGTGGTGGGGGTGGTACTGGGGCGGAACGCGGACTGGTTGGCCTCGGTGCTGGCGGTGTTCAAGGCGGGTGGGGTGTATCTGCCGATCGAGCCGGGTTTCCCGGCGGGGCGGATCGCGGCGGTGTTGTCGCGGGCGGGGTGCCGGGTGGTGCTGAGCGAGTCGGGGAGCACCGGTTCGCTGGATCAGGCGCTGGCCTCCGCCGGTGCGGATGACGGTGGGGCGGCGGGAAGGGGCGGCCGCAGGACCGGTCGCCGGGCCGGCGGTGGGGCAGCGGGCGGGACCGGCGGTGTGGCCGGTGGGGCCGGCTCGGCGGATTCTGCCCGTGGGGTGGGCAGGGTGGTTGGGGTGAGTGGGGTGCAGCGGGTGCTCGTGGAGGAGGCATACGGGGAGGGGCATGCCTCGGATGATCTGGGGCTGGCGGTGGGGCCCGAGCAGTTGGCGTACATCTATTTCACTTCGGGTTCCACGGGTGAGCCGAAGGGGGCGATGTGTGAGCACGCGGGCCTGGTGAACCATCTGCTGGCGAAGATCGACGATCTGGGGATCGTGGAGGGCAGTGCGGTGGCGCAGGTCGCGCCGCAGTGCTTCGACATCTCGTTGTGGCAGTTGCTGGCGGGTCCGCTGGTGGGCGGGCGGACGGTGCTGGTGGAGCAGGACGCTGTGCTGGATGTGTCGCGGTTCGTGGACACGGTGGTCGGTACCGGGGTGAACGTGGTGCAGGTGGTGCCGTCGTATCTGGAGGCGGTGGTGAGCGCGTTGGAGCACACACCGCGGGGACTGGGTGGGGTGCGGTGTGTGTCGGTGACCGGTGAGGCGCTGAAGCGGGAGCTGGTGGAGCGGTGGTTCGCGGTCCAGCCGGGGATCCCTCTGGTGAACGCCTACGGTCTGACGGAGACCTGCGATGACACCAACCACGAGGTGATCACCGGGGTGGTGGATCGGGTGCTGGTGGGGCGGCCGGTGGCGAATGTGCGTGTGTATGTGGTGGACGAGGAGTTGCGGCCGGTGCCGTTGGGCGCGCCGGGGGAGATCGTGTTCTCCGGGGTGTGCGTGGGGCGGGGTTATGTCAACGACCCGGAGCGGACGGCGGCGGTGTTCGTGCCGGATCCGCTGCGGCCGGGTGAGCGGTTGTACCGCAGTGGCGACCGTGGGCGCTGGGACGCGTCGGGGCGGTTGGAGTTCCTGGGGCGGCGGGATGCCCAGGTGAAGATCCGCGGGTTCCGGATCGAGATCGGTGAGGTGGAGAACGCGTTGCTGGGTGTGGCGGGGGTGCGTGATGGTGCGGTGGTGGCCGTCGCGGGTCCGTCGGGCAAGCGGCTGGTGGCGTTCTACACCGCGTCGGCGGCGCTGGAGGGCGGGGTGCTCGCCGAGGGCCTGGGGCGGGTGCTGCCGTCGTACATGGTGCCCTCGGTGTTCCACTGGCGGCAGCGGCTGCCGCTGACCGCCAACGGCAAGGTCGACAAGAAGGCACTGACCGCGCTCGCCGGCTCGCTGGAGACCACCGGCCCGACCGGCGGCGGAGAGGGTGGGCGTCAGGCGCCGGCAACGGCGGCGGAGCGGCGGCTGGCTGCTGCCTGGTCGGCCGTGCTCGGCGTCCCGCCGGAGCAGATCGGGCGGAACGACCACTTCTTCGACCGCGGCGGCAGCTCACTCTCCGCGGTCAAACTCGCCATCGCCCTCGACCGTGCCATCACTCTCAAGGACGTCACCCGCCACCCCGTCCTCACCGACCTCGCCGCACTCCTCGACCCCGAAACCGACCCCGACCCCGAAACCGCACCCGGCCCTGACCACGCCACCGGCCACGCAGCCGATCCCGCCGCCGATCCCACCGCCGACCGTGCCGAGGTCACCGACCGCTCCACCGCCGGCCAGCGGCCCGCCACCGGCAGCCACCAACCCGCCACGGACCAACGGCCCGGCCCCCACCCACAGCAGGCACCACAGGCCATGAGCCCGCAGGGCACGGCACCGGGCACGGCACCTGGCACGGCTCAGGGCACGGCACCGGGCACCGCGCAGGGCGGCAGCACCCCGAAGGGCACCCGCCGCAACGCCGCGGACCGCCTGCTGGAGCGCCTGTCGGAGTCCGGTGACGCGCGGGCCGGCGCGCTGGTCTGCTTCCCGTACGCGGGCGGCAACGCGGTGAACTTCCACCCGCTGGCCCGGGCCCTGGGCAGCCGCGGCCCCGCCGTGTACGCGGTCGAGCCGCCGGGCCACGACGTGGCGGCCGCCCGCGAGCCCTTCGCCCCGCTGGAGCAGTTGGTCGACCGGGTCGTCGACGAGATCACCGGGCTCGGCCTGCCCCGGGTGCTGCTGTGGGGCCACTCGTCCGGTACCGCTCCGGCCGTCGAGACGGCGCGCAGACTCCAGGCACGCGGTGTCGGAGTGGAGCGGGTCTTCCTCGCAGCCCAGCTGCTCGGCGAGGCGGCGGAGCGGCGCGGCGCGGCCGAGCGGCTCTCCCGCAGCAGCGACGCCGAGATCGCCGCCGGGCTGGGCGCCGATCTCGGCCACACCGCACTCGGCGAACTGGACGCCCGGCGCGCCGAGCGCATCGGCGCCGCCTACCGGCACGACTGCGTGGCCGCCCACGGCTACTTCGCCGGTCTCCTGCAGACCCCGCCCGCCGTGAAGCTGTCCGCGCCGGTCACCGTCGTCGTGGCCGCCGACGACCCCGTCACCGCGCCTCCCGGACGGCGTCTCGACTGGCGGCTGCTTGCGGACCGCGTCGACGTGTGCGAGCTGCCCGACGGCGGCCACTGGTTCCTGCGCACCCGTCCGGCAGAGGCGGCACGCGCCGTGCTCCGCGCCACCGTCCTGCCGGCTCCCTCCTGAGCTTCCACCGACTTCCACCGAAAGGAAAAGCGATGTCCTCCTCATCCCAGGTGTCCGTGCTCGACGTGGAGTCCCAGCCGGGCAGGCCCCCGGTTCTGCACGTCGAGTCCCCCGGGGACGCGTCGAGTTGGGCCGCCGGGCAGCGGGACGCGCTGCGCTCCCTCGTCGCCGGGCGCGGCGCGGTGCTGGTGCGCGGTCTGGGGCTGCGCGGGGCGGACCAGGTCGGGGCGGTGTTCCAGCAGCTGGCGGGCGGGCCGCTGATGAGCGAGCGGGAGGCCTTCGCCGCCCGGGAGTCGTACCGGGACGGGGTGTACTCCTCCACCACATGGCCGCCGAACCAGCCGATGTGTATGCACCATGAACTCAGCTACGCGCTGACGTTCCCCGGGATGATGATGTTCGCGTGCCTGACCGCTCCCGCGTCCGGCGGGGTGACCGGGGTCTCGGACGCCTCGGCCGTGCTGGAGGCACTGCCCGCGGCGATGGTGGAGCGGTTCGAGCGGGAGGGCTGGCTCCTCACCCGCAGCTACAACGACGAGATCGGCGCCTCCTGGGCCGAGGCCTTCGGGACCGGCGACCGCGGCGCCGTCGAGGAGTACTGCCGTGCCAACGCCATCGACTTCGCCTGGCAGAGCGACGGCGGACTGCGCACCCGCCAGCGCCGCAGCGCGGTCGTGCGCCACCCGGCGACCGGGGCCCGCTGCTGGTTCAACCAGATCGCCTTCCTCAACGAGTGGACCCTCGCCCCAGAGGTCCGCGAGTACCTCATCGACGTCTACGGCGAGGACGGTCTGCCGTTCAACACCCGCTACGGCAACGGCGACCCCGTCGGCGAGGACGTCGTCCAGACCCTCAACGAGGTCTACGAGGCCCATACGGCCCGCGAGCCCTGGCAGCCCGGCGACCTTCTGCTCGTCGACAACATCCGCACCGCCCACAGCCGCGAACCCTACGACGGCCCCCGCGAGATCCTCGTCGGGCTGGCCGACCCGGTGCCGCTGTCCGGCTGCTCGCCGACCGTGGAGGTGAGAGCCACATGAACGCCGTCCGGTCCAGCGGGACGGAGTCCGCCGCGGAACCCGCCCACGAGAGGCTGATCGTGGAACTCGTCGAGGCCGCGTACCGGATGCACGGCCAGGGCCGTACGGATGAGCGGCCCGGACGCGGATGAGGAGGCTCTTTGCCGGACTGGTCCCAGGAGAGATCAAGGGTCAGGTCTCCGTAGCAGTTACGGACGACACCACGGCCGCTGACGCAGGGGCCCCACGGACCCGCTGCAGATGAGGAGGCCATCGTGCCTGTCATATCCGTTCCCCAGGACTTCAACGAAGACGATCTCTACATCGACCTCGCGTCGATCTTCGGACACTCGCTCTTCCTGAAGTGCGAGGGCTTCAACTTCGCCGGCTCGATCAAGCTCAAGGCCGCGATCGAGATGGTGGAGGCCGCCGAGCGGGACGGAGTCCTGACCCGGGATTCGATCCTCGTGGAGTCCTCCTCGGGCAACCTGGGTGTGGCGCTGAGCATGATCGCGGCAAGCAAGGGCTACCGGTTCCTGTGCGTCACCGACTCCCGCTGCAATCTGACGACCAGGCTGATGATGGAGGCGCTGGGCAGCCAGGTGCACGTCATCGCCAGCCAGGAGGCGAGCGGCAGCTTCCTGGGCGCGCGGATCGACTACCTCCGCGCCCTGTGCGCCTCCGACAGCCGGTACGTGTGGCTCAGCCAGTACACGAACCCGGGCAACTGGAAGGCGCACTACCGCAGGACGGCGCCGGAGATCGCGAGCCGCTTCCCCGAACTGGACACGCTGTTCGTCGGCGCCGGGACCACCGGCACGCTCATGGGCTGCGCCCGCTTCTTCCGCGACTGGCACCGGCCGGTGCGGATCGTCGCGGTGGACAGCGTCGGGTCCGTGACCTTCGGGGGTGAGTCGGGGCGCAGAATGATCCCCGGGCTGGGGATGAGCATCCGCCCCCCGCTGCTCGACGAGTCCTATGTGGACGAGGTGATCCGCGTCGAGGAACGGGACACCATTCGGACCTGCCACCGGCTGGCCCGCCGCGGTTTCCTGTTCGGCGGCTCCACCGGCACCGTCGTCAGCGGCGCCATGGGCTGGCTCGCCGAACACGGCGGCGACGGGCGGACGGCCGTGGCCATCGCGCCCGACCTGGGCGAGCGCTACCTCGACACCGTCTACCAGACCAACTGGCTGCAGGGGCTCTACGGTGACGACGTCCTCGACCCGGAGCTGACGGAGACCGAGTCCTGGATCCTGCCCGCCTCGCCCCCGCCGGCACCCTCGCCGGGCGGCCGGCGTCCGCACCTGGGGACGGGCGGCCGCGCGGGCAGTCGGCGCCACCGGCGCAAGAGCGGCGGGGAGTCCTGAGGGCGCGGAGGAGACGGGGCCGCCCCGGGACGCCCGGCACCAGGCCCCCTGGCGTCCCGTGACTCCCGGGACCTCCCGTGCCCCCGCGCGACCTCCGGGGGCACGCGCGACCTCCGGGGGCACGCGCAACCTCCCGGGGCACGCGCAACCTCCCGGGGCACGCGCAACCTCCCGGGGCACGCGCAACCTCCCGGGGGCACGCGCAACCTCCCGGGGCCTCCGAGCACGAGACCCGGAGGGCGAGGCACCGGGCACGAGACCCGGAGGGCGTGGGACCGCCCTGCTCAGAGCGGCGCCAGCCGGTGGCCCAGGCCGGGCAGGTCCGGGAGCTGGACATGGCCCGTGCCGTCCGTCGCCGCGAAGGTCTCGGGGGCCAGCGGCTCCTGTTCGACGAGCAGCGGGCCGACCAGATCGGGCGGCACCGTGGCGTGCGGAAGGGCCGCGGCGAGATGGGCCGCCGCCAGGGTGGCGACACCCAGCTCCGGCATGGTGCCGATCTTCACGGCGAGCCCCGCGGCCTCCGCCACCGCGGCGATCTGGCGCGCCCGGTGCAGGCCGCCGACCTTCAGGATCTTGATGTTGAGCACATCGGCGGCCCCGCGGCGGACGATCTCCAGAGCGTCGTGCAGGGACTGCAGCGACTCGTCGGCCATCACCCGGGCACCGCCCTGGGCGCGCAGCGCGGCGAGCCCGGGGAGGTCCCAGCGGGGCAGGGGCTGTTCCACGAGGTCGAGACCGGCGTCGGAGAGGCGCGCGACCGTACGGAGCGCACTGCCGGGCGCGTACCCCTCGTTGGCGTCGAGGGAGAGCGCCACCGAGTCGGGGACGGACTTGCGTACGGCAGAGACGAGTTCCACGTCCCGCTCGGGGTCCTCACCGCCTTTGAGCTTGATGTGGGGGAAGCCGCGCGCGGCGTACCGGGCGGCCTCCTCGGCGCTCTCCTCGACACCGCCGAGTCCGACCACCCAGGTGGTGGGCACGCGGCGCGTCACGGCCCCGCCCAGGAGGACATGCGCGGGCCAGCCCGCCGCGCGGGCGGCCAGGTCGTGCAGGGCGAGGTCGAGCGCGGCCTTGGCCAGGTGCTGGCCGCGGATCGCGGCGTCCATGGCGGCGTGCGCCCCTGCCAGGTCGCGCGGATCGCGGCCGATGAGGGCGGGCGCGGCGTGCTCGGTGAGGGCGGCCCGCAGCCCGGCCAGGGTCTCCCCCGTATAGGGGGTCATCGGCGAGGCCTCGCCGAAGCCCGACGCCCCGTCGGCGGTGCGTACCTCCACCAGCAGGCTGACGAGTTCGGGGCTGGTTCCGCTGCTGATCGCGAACGGACGGCGGTAGGGGGCGCGGACCACTCGGGTGTGGAACGAGGCGATCTTCAAGCCGGCTCAGCTCCTTCGCAGCTGTGGTTTCGGTCCGGACCGTAACCTCCCGCACGGCAGCCGTACCCAAACGGGTGGGTGCCGTGCGGACCGTACGCAAACCCGCGGCGCCGGAGGCCGGTGAGAGGCATGCCAACCGAGCCGCGGGAGGCCGGGCGCAGAAGGGCGCCGGTGAAGGCCGCACGCCCGCCGGCGGCGGCGATGGAAGCCGCGGCCGCGCGCGGGACTACAGCCGCACCCGGTACACGGTCGGCGGCCGGCCCGTCTGCCCCTCCTGGCGGATGCCGGTGGGCACGGCCACGCCCGCCCGCTCGAGCCGCTTGAGTATCCGGCGCGCCGTGCGCTGCTGCACGGACAGGTACCCGGCCACCGCATGGGCCGTCAGCTCCTCGCCCCTCTCCCCGGAGGCGAGTTCCCGCAGCCGGTCGAGGGTCTGCGGGCTGATGCCCACCCGCCGCGCGAGCAGGGCCGCTCCCCCGGGCGGGGCGGACCCGCCGACCGCCTCCCCGGCGCTGTCGGCGGCGGCACCGTCGATGACGATGTCGACGTCGTCCGTCATCGACACGACGCCCGCGGCAGGCCCCACGGATCTGGCCCGCTTCACCGCGCGGCGGGCCAGGGCCTCCGCCTCGGCCGCGGTGCGTCCGACGCCGAAACCGATATGTGCCGTGCCGTGCCGGGCGGCGAGGCCGTCGAGGAAGGGGATGCGGGTGAACCGGTCGGTCGCCTTCTCCAGCACCCCCCGGGTGGTGACCACGAGCCGACGGCCGTCGGGCAGAGCGGCGAGGCTTGCGCCGAGAACGCGCACATCGTCGGCCAGCCGCTCGTCCGCCGACCGCTCCCCCGCCGGCCCTTGCCCCGCCGGCCGTTCGTCCACGAGCCGTTCCCCCGCCAACCGGCCGTCCGCCGACCGCTCCCCCGCCGGCCGCTCCCCCGCCGGCCGTTCGCCGGCCGGCCCTTCACTCCTCGACCGCTCGCCCAGCGACCGCTCGTCGACGCGCCGTTCAGCCGTCGACCGCCCGTCCGCCGGCCGATGTCCCCCCGGCAGGCCGCCGGACGGCCCGCCGCCGTCCGTCGGCAGCTCGATGACGCCGAGAGCGACCTGGGCGTCTCCGCTCTGCCGGCCCGCCGCGTCAAGGGCGAGGGCCCGGAGGGCCCCGAGGACCGAGTGCCGCGAGGGGGCGAGCCGTACCGTGTGGGTCCTGTGCTCCAGGACGTGGAACGCCGAGCCGAGACAGGTGATCGCGACCCTGGCCCCCCGGGTGTCGCGTGCGTCGAGGTGGAAGTCGACGAGGTCCTGGGAGGTGAGGCCGGGCCGGTGGGGCAGCACCCGTATGTGCTCGGTGGGCAGCTTCGCCTCGGTGAGCGTCTCCAGCACCTCGTCGCGGCGGAGGGTGTCGATGGACACGCGGGAGACGTCGTGGCCGAGGCGGAGCAGTTCGACCAGGGCCCGCAGCAGGGTGGCGCCGCTGTAGGGGACGTACGTCGCGGGGCGGTCCAGGGCGCCGGCCGCGGCGGCGAGGCCGTACGGGACGACACCGGTGAACAGCAGGGCGTCCGCGGTCGAGCCGGCGCCGGCGGCGATGCCCGCGGTCTCCTCCTCGTGGCGGTACGGGAGAGGCAGCAGCCGCCCGAAGCCGCTGCGCCCCGCATCACCGCCGACCGCGACCACCTTGCGGACCAGGTCTTCGGGGCCTATCACGCCGACCGTGAGCGGCATGGCGGGGTCTCCGTTCTGCTGAGGCCGCCGGGACGACCTGCGGGGGAGGATGGCGCACGCACCGGCGGGACGGCCGGGGACGCGTTGCGCGGAAGGTCACCGCGTGATTGACGGCCGACCCACGGGGTCCTAGTTTCGGCCCAGTCCGTAATCGTGTGCTGTCGAGAGGATAGTCCCCCGATGCCGCAACGGGAAATGCCCCTGCCCACGGTTCTCGAACCACGCGGCAGGACCTTCGGCGAGGAGGAGCGGGCCGCCGTGCTGCGGGTCCTCGACTCGGCGGTCCTGTGCGGCGCGTTCGGCCGGGAGACCCGGGCGCTTGAGGCGGAGATGGCTGCGCTGTACGGGCGCGCCCGGGCCGTGTCGTCCAGTTCCGGCACGGCCGCCCTGCACCTCGCGCTCGCGGCCGCCGAGGTGGGCCCCGGTGACGAGGTGGTCACCACGCCCCTCTCGGACTTCGGGACGGTGGCGCCGGTCCTCGCCCAGGGCGCCCGGGTGGTGTTCGCGGACGTGCGGGCCGACGACGGCAACCTCGACCCGGCCGCGGTGGAGGCCGCGATCACCCCCCGCACCCGGGCTGTCGTCGCGGTCCATCTCTTCGGCGGCGCAGCGGACGTGACCCGGCTGCGGGAGGTCTGCGACCGGCACGGGCTCCTTCTGGTCGAGGACTGCGCGCAGGCGTGGCTGGGTGAGGACGAGGACGGCAGGCTGCTCGGCACCGTCGGCGACATCGGCTGCTTCAGCCTCCAGCAGTACAAGCACATCACGGCGGGCGACGGCGGTCTGTGCGTCACGGACGACCCGGAACTGGCGCGCGGGATGAGGCTGTTCATGGACAAGGGCTGGGACCGCGCGGAGGGCCGCATCCACCGCACGATGGGGCTCAACTACCGGATGACGGAGCTCGTCGCGGCGGTGGCGCGGGCCCAGCTCGCCAGGGTCCCCGAAGTCGTGCGGGTGCGGCGGGAGCGGGCCGCCCGGTTCGCGGCCGCCGTGGAGCGGCTCGGTCCGTCCCCCGGGGTCCGCCTCCCGTCCCGGCGGGCCGGGCACGCCTGGTGGGTGATGCCGCTGCGGGTGGACGACAACTCCCGCTGGGCGAAGGACCTTCAGGCCGCGGGTGTGCCGGCGCTGCGCGGCTATCTGGAGCGTCCGCTGTACGCCAATCCGGCACTCTCGGGGCATCATCAGGGCCCGTGTCCCCGGGCGGAGACGCTGATCGGCCGTACGCTGCTGGTGCTCCAGTGGAACGAGGGGTACACCGAGGACGACGTCGACCGGATCGCCCGGACGCTGGGCGAGGTGGGAGCGCGATGAGCACGAGCACGGCGGGTGACCACGACCGGCCGCCCGCGTACGACCGGCCGCCCGCGTACGACCGGCCGCCCGCGTACGACTGGCTGACCCCGTCCCCGGCGGAGCGGATCGGCTGGGACGTGGACGTGCTGTACGGGCCGTGGCCCCGCCACCACCGGGACGTCAGCCTCGCGGAGGTGCGCCGGAGCCTCGAACGCTCCCCCGTGGGCGGCGCGCTGGCCCTGTCCACGCGCGGGCCGCTGTTCGACGACCGGGCGGGCAACGAGGAGACGCTGCGCGACCTCGCCGGCTGCCCGGAGCTGCGGCCGGTGGGCACCGTCGACGTCCGGGACGCGCTGACCGCCGAGGACCGGCTGGACGAGCTGGCGGCGGCGGGGGTGCGCTTCCTCCGGCTGTTCACCGTCGAGCAGGCCGCCGACCCGGGCTTCCCCGGCTACCGGCGGGTGGTCGACCTGGCCCTGGCACGCGGGATGGTGCTGCTCCACGACGGTGATCCGCGGCGCTACGGCCCTCCCCTGACGGGCCGGGGCGCCGATGTGGTCTTCCTGGACCTGCACGCCTATCTGCTGGCGGACTTCCTGCTGATGGCCCGCGAGGAGCCGGGGTTCCGGGTCACCACACGGATGCTGTCGGGGCCCGACTCCGTCGAACGGGTGGTGCACTCGGTGGGCGCCCGCCATCTCGTGTTCGGCTCCCGCGCCCCGTTCATGGACATCTCGCCGCCGGCCCTGCGGCTGCGGTACGCGGACATCTCCGACGACGAGCGCCACGCGGTCGCCACCGGGAACATCGAGGAGTTGCTCGGCTGATGCCGATCATCGACGTGCACGCCCATGTGGGGCGCTGGCAGTTCCCCCTCAGCTGCGGCGACGCCGACGACAACCTGCGCCTGATGGACCGCTACGGCATCGACCTCCAGCTGGTCTCGGCGTCGGAGGCGGTGGTCTACGACGCGGTCGCCGGGAACGCGGCGCTGACGAAGGAGCTGGCGTCCCGGCCGCGCCTCTGCGGGTACGCCGTGGTGAACCCGAACCGGATCGAGGAGAGCGCCGCGGATCTGCGCCGCTGCCTGGACTCCGGCCGGTTCGTCGGAGCGAAGATCCACACGCACTATCCGGGCCGGCTGCCCGGCTCGCGGGAGATGGGCGAGGCGTTCGACGCGGTCGCCGAGGCCGGCGTACCGCTGCTGCTGCACACCTGGGGGCGGGAGGTCCTCCAACTGCCCGACATGGTGGCCTCCCGCCCGGGACTGCGCGTGATCATGGGCCACGCGGGCGGCGACGCCTGGCGCGAGGCGGCGCACGCGGCAGCCTCGTGCGAGGGGCTGTACCTGGAGCACTGCCGTACCGCCGCCGACGCGGGCAGGATCGCGTACGCGCGGGAGGCCGGGGTGCCGGTGGAGCGGCTGCTGTTCGGGACGGACGCCACGCTGATCGACCCCTGCTGGTCGCTGGGCGTGCTCCGGGACGCCGGGTTCACCCCCGCGGAACTCGACCGGGTGCTGTGGCGGAACGCGGCGGACCTGTTCGGGCTCGAGGTCCCCGGCTGAGCCCACCGGGCCGCGACCGCTCGCCGGACCCGCGACCGCCGCCCGGAGCACGCTCACGCACGGGCCCTCCCCACGCCCACCGGGCCGCGACCCCTCGCCGGGACCGGCGGCCACCTCACACGGGCACGACCGCCACCCGCGACCCGATCACTCACCGGGACCCGATCACTCACCGGGACCCGGCAGCCGGCGGCCCCACCCGGCTCCCGTCCCCGCCCCGGCTCCCGGCAGCGTCAGCGTGGAGCGTCCGGCTCCTTCGCGAGGTGGTCCAGGCACTCGACCACCACCCGGCGTTCCGCGTCGGGCAGGCGCGGACCGTACGGATCGTGGGCCGCCTCCTCGGGCAGGACCCCCTCCCAGACCGCCGCCCACAGCATGCGCTGCACATAGCCCTCGATCGGGTCGAGGAACGTGGCCCGGGCGAAGGCGTCGAGCCGTGCCGAGGCCCGGACGAACGCCCCGTGGTCGCCCGTGCGCCAGGCGTCCAGTACCGCGGTCGTCAGCGGAACGCGGGCCGCCGCGACGCCGACGAGGGCCGCGTCGGCACCCCACATCAGCGAGGGGCCGAACATCCGGTCCTCTCCTGTCACCACGAGCTTCCCGCTGGGCAGCGCCGCCCGGATCGCGTCCTGGCAGGCCATCGCCCGGTCCAGGGTGGCGAGTTTGAGGCCGGCCGCGGACGGCAGGGCGAGCAGCCTGCCGACCAGCCGCGGCGGGTAGGGATATCCGCCCGCCCCGCCGTGCAGCAGGAAGCCGAGCACGGGCAGCCCGCTCGCGGCGGCCGCCTCCTGGTGCAGGGCGACGGCCGCGTCCTCGTCATCGGCCAGCAGGGCCGGCGGATAGACCATCACGGCGTCCGCTCCGCCCTCGGCCGCCCGCACCGCCATCGCGACCGTGGCGTCCACCAGGTCGCGGGGCCGCTCGGCCCGTACGGACCGCGGCACGCCGACGCCCGCCACCACCGGCCCGTCCACCGCGGACCGCCACACCGCGAGCACCCGGCCGCGGTCCTCGTCGGAGAGGTGCAGCCCGCGGCCCGTGTGCGCCCAGACGGCGACTCCGCCGACCGGTTGCCCGGCGACGTACCCGGCGTAGCGGCGCAGCGCCGCGAAGTCGACGACTCCGCGCGCGTCCATGGGCGTCGCGACCGCGGGCAGCACCGTGCCGCGGAGCCGGCGCACCAGCAGATCCGTCGCGGACATGGGCGTCCTCTCCCGTCTGCCGCGGCCATCGCGGCCATCGCGGCCATCGCGGCCATCGCGGCCATCGCGGCCATCGCGGCCATCGCGGCTACGCTAGCCTTTACGGTCCGGACCGTAAAGGAAGGGATGTACCCCCCGATGCGCCTCGGCCTCTACGTCAACCTCTATGCGGACAAGGCCGACCGGCCACGGCTGGCCGACGCGGTGGAGCAGGTCCGGCTCGCCGAGCAGGCCGGGTTCTCCTGGGTGGTGCTGGGCGAGCGCCATCTGCACCGGCCCGGTTACCACGAGGCGCTCACCTCCCTGGCCTACCTCGCCGCGCACACCGAGCGGATCGGGCTGGCGACGGCGGGGCTCATCGCGCCGGTCCACCAGCCGGTGTGGCTCGCCGAGGCGCTGGCGCACATCGACGTCCTGTCGGGCGGCCGGCTCACCGCCGGATTCGTCCTCGGCTACCGGCCCGAGGAGTTCGCGCTGTTCGGCGCCAGGCCCGAGGAGCGCGTGCCGCGCTTCGAGGAGTGCCTGGAGCTGCTCAGCCGGCTGTGGACCGAGGAGGAGGTGACGTTCGAGGGCCGCTGGACCCGGGTCGAGGGCGCGTATCTGTCGCCGCGTCCGGTACAGGCCCCGCGGCCCGTGATCTGGAACGGCGGCCGGGTGCCCGCCGCGTTGGCGCGCACGGCCCGGATGTGCGACGGCTGGACCACCTCCTTCAACGAGACGGACGAGGAGCTGCCGGAGAAGATCCGCGCGTACCGTTCGTACCCGCGGGGTCCCGGCTCGCTCGGCGCGGAGGTCATCGTCTGCCGCGAGGGGTACGCCGCCGCCACCACCCAGCGGGCGCGGGATGCGCTGGAGCGGCCGCTGCGGGGGCTGTACGACGCGTACGGCGACTGGAAGCGCACCTCGGCGGACGCGGCGCGCTACGCCCAGCAGTGGGACGACATCACGGCCCGCTCGGTGATCGGCTCACCGGACGAATGCCGGGAACGGATCGGCGGGTACGCGGAGATGGGCGCGGACGGGCTCGTCCTGCGGGTGCAGCCGCCGGGGATGCCGCAGGCGGACGCGCTGCGGGCCATCGAGGCGTTCGGAGAACTCGGCCGCTGACCAGAGGGCCGGGTCACGACTTGAGCCCGGAGGTGGCGATCGAGTCGGTGAGGTAGCGCTGGAGCAGCCCGAAGACGAGCAGACAGGGGATGACGGTGATGGTCGCCCCTGCCATGACCTGGTTGATCGCCACGTTCTCCCCCTCCAGGGTGGCGAGTCCGACGGTGAGCGTGCGCATCTCCGCCGACTGGCCGATGACCAGCGGCCAGAGGAAGTCGTTCCAGTGCCAGAGGAAGACGAACACGCCCAGCGTGGCGAGCACGGGCCGGATCAGCGGCAGCACGACCGCCGTGTAGATCCGCCACTCGGAGGCCCCGTCGATCTTCGCCGCCTCGAACAGCTCGTCGGGCAGCTGCACGATGAACTGGCGCATCAGGAACACGGCCTGCGAGTTCGCGAGCGTCGGCACGATCAGGCCCCAGTACGTGTCCACGCCGCCCAGTTCCGAGACGAGGATGTAGTACGGGATGAGGGTGGCCTGGAACGGCACCATCAGCGTCGCCAGGAACGACCAGAAGAGGATCTCCCGGCCGGGGAAGCGCTTCTTGGCGAACGCGTAGCCGGCCATGGAGGAGAACAGCAGGATGAGCAGCACCGACACCAGCGAGTAGACGAGCGAGTTGACGGCCCAGCGGGTGATGTCGGCGCCGGCCAGGACGTCGGCGAAGTTGTCCAGGGTGGCGCGGCCGACGTCGAAGGCTCCCGGGAGGGTCTGGCCGCCCGCGGGTGCGAACGCCACCAGCACCATGACGGCGAACGGCGTGACGGTCACGACGGCGACCAGCGCCAGCAGCACGGGAAGGCCGAGCCGGGCCACCGCCCGCCGCGGGGGCCGCGCGGTCGCGGCCGGGTGCTGGGAGACGGGTCCGGGGGCGGGGGCGGGGGCCGCGGCCCGTTCCGCCGATGTGGACGGGGGCGCCATCAGTCCGCGTCCCTTCCGATGAGTCTCCGCTGGATCAGCGAGAACACGAGGACGATCGCGAACAGGACCAGTCCGACGGCACTGGCGTAGCCGAAGTCGAAGAACGTGAAGCCGGAGTCGTAGAGGAAGTACACGAGCGAGTAGCTGGCGCGGACCGGGCCGCCCGCCGTCATCACGTACATCGCGTCGAAGACCTGGAAGCCGAGGATCGCCTCGATGACGAGGACGAAGAACAGCACCGGCCGCAGCAGGGGCAGCGTCACCCAGCAGAAGCGCTGCCGGCCGCTCGCGCCGTCGATCCTGGCGGCCTCGGTGACCTCGCGGGGGATGGACTGCAGTCCGGCCAGCAGGATGAGCATCGAGTAGCCGAAGCCCTTCCACGCGGAGGCGGCGGCGATCGACGGCAGGACGAGGGACTCGCTGCCGAGGAAGTCGACCGGGCCCGCGCCGAGGAGGCGGAGGGAGGCGTTGAGCAGCCCGTCCTGGACCTCGTAGATCCATTTCCAGATGACGGCGGCCAGCACGATGCTGGTCACATACGGGAGGAAGAACAGGCCGCGGAAGAAGCCGCGCATCCAGAGCGTGCGGTGGAGCAGGACGGCGGTGCCGAGGGCGAGGGCGACGGTCATCGGCACATACAGGGCCGTGTAGACGGCGGTGACGCCGAGGCTCTCCCAGAACAGGTCGTCGCCCAGGAGCCGGGTGTAGTTGCCCGCGCCGATGAACGTCCACTCCCCGCTGAGCCGGTAGTCGGTGACGGAGAGGAACGCCGCCCCGAGCGTCGGCCCGAAGCGGAACACGATGAACAGCAGGAGCATCGGCGCGACGAACGCGAGGCCGGTCAGCGCCTCGCGCCGCCGCGGGATGCCGCTCCGCGCCCCGACGGCGGCGTGGGCGGGGGCGGGCCGGGGCCCGCGGCCGCGGGGGCCCGCGCCCTTCGCATCGGCGCAAGGGCCGCCCGCTCCCGGCGGCCCGTCGCCCTCGTCCGGGGCGATCTCGTCGGTGGCGGCCTTCCTCAACGCTGACGCGCCAGCAGTTCGTCGGCCGCGGACGCGGCGGACTCAAGGGCGGCCTCGGGGCTCTTCTTCCCGGTCAGGGCCGCCTGGATCTCCGGGCTGAGAAGCGCCATCAGCTGGCGGGCCGCCGGGTTCGGCTCACCCGGATACGCGTGGTCCAGGGCCTGCTCGTACTCCTTCGCGTAGGCGCTGTCGTGCGGCACGGTCACATCGGTCCGCGGGGAGAAGAAGCCGCCCGCCCTGCCCATGGACTCGATCTGGGCGGGCTGGACCATGTAGGCGATGAACTTCTCGGCACCCTGCACGTTGGCGGACCTGGCGTTGATGCCGAGCCCGCCGGGCATGCCGAAGCAGACCTGCCCGCCGGGGCCGGTGAGGGCGGGGCCGACGATCACGTTGCCCTTGCCCCAGGCCCTCTCGGCCAGCGCGGCGTCGGCCGGGGTGTTGGTGTAGCCCATGGCGACCTGCTGCCTGCCGAGTGCCTGGTCGGTGAAGAGGTTGGCGTTGTTCATGGCGGACCTCGGCACGGCCCCGCTCCGGTAGAGATCGACGAGGAAGGTGAGCGCCTCGACGCCCTCAGGGCTGTTGAACGCCGACTTCCCTCCGCCGTCGGCGAAGACCCTGCCGCCCGCCTGCCAGAGCAGCGGGTAGAAGCTCATGTTGAGCGAGGCCTCGTTGCTCGCGGAGTAGTCGAGTGTGGACGCCCCGGCCTGCTTCAGCCTGGGGGCGGCGGCCCTGACGGCGTCCCAGGTCGCGGGCGGCTCGGTGATTCCCGCCTTCGCCAGCAGCTTCCGGTTGTAGAGGGTGCTGGTGACGGTGTGGTAGATCGGCGCCGCGTATACCCTGCCGTCCTGGCTCATGGCCTCCAGGGCGTTCGGGCGGAAGGCGCTCCGGGCCTCCTCGATGGCCCGGTCGACCGGGCGGAGCGCCCCGGTGGCCTGGTACTGCGGGATCTGGTCGGGTCCCAGCAGGACCACGTCCGGGCCCTTGCCGCTGCCGAAGGCGGTGGCGAGCTTCTGGTCCCGGTTCTCCCAGGGCAGATGTTCGACGCGGAGGTCGACGCCCTGCTCCTTCGCCTCGAACCCCTTCTCGATCCCCTCCCAGTAGGCGGCGTTGGCCTTGGAATCCATGATCACCGGATACATCCACACGGTGACCTTCCCGGACCCGGCGCCGCCGTCCCCGCAGCCGGCGGCCGCGAGCGTGCTGAGGGCGAGCAGTGCGAGGACAACGGCGGAGCGCTTGAACCCTGTCTTCATGGGGGCCTCCGGAAGCCCTGGGGGACCTGGGAAACGAGCAAAGTCCGGCAATTTCGGCCTGGGCCGAAAGTAACCGCGCAGTTCAGGGGTGTCAACGCACCCTCAGCACCCCCTCCGCGCGCGGGTGTTACGGCATCGACCGAAAGGCGTAGTGCCGCCGCTCGGGACTCGCGGCGCAAGGCCTCAGGACGCGCGCCTGCGGCCGGCGCTCTTCCCCGCGGCCGTCTTCCCGGCCGCCCTCCCGGCCGTCTTCCCGGCCGTCTTCCCCGCCGCGGCCTCCGAGGGGGCCTGCCTCGAGGACGTGGCCGACTCGGGCGCAGGCTTCCCGGTGTTCGCACCTTTGGCCGTCGCACCTTTGGCCGTCGCGCCCCTGGCCGTCACCCGCTCGGCGGGGGCCCTGCCCCCCGAGGCCTTCCCCGCGGGCGCCCTCCCGGCAGCCGTCCTGCCCGGCGCCGGCTCGGCGGCGGCCGCCCCGGCCCGCTTCGACGCCTTCCTCCCCGCCGCCGCCTTCCCGCGGGGCTTCAGCTCCGCCACCGGCGCCGAGGCCTCCGCCGCCTCGTCGCCGCGCGCCTCCTTCGCCGCCCGCACACTGCTCTCCAGAGCGGCCATCAGGTCGATGACCCTGCCGCCGCCCGCAGGAGCCGGCTGCGGCTCCAGTGCGACACCCTCCGCCTTCGCCGCGATCAGCTCCTCCACCGCCTGCCGGTAGTCGTCGTGCAGCGAGTCGACGTCCACGTCGCCGAGCGTGTCCATCAGCGCGTCGGCCAGGTCGAGCTCGGCGTCCCGGATCGCGACGTCCGCGTCCGGCGCGACCCCCTCCGGCCTGCGGACCTCGTCCGGCCAGAGCAGTCCGTGCATCGCGATGACGTCGTCGACGACGCGGAGCATGCCGAGCCGCTCCCGCCCCCGCAGGGCGAACTTGGCGAGTCCGACCTTCTTGCTCCGTTTGAGTGCTTCGCGCAGCAGGGTGTACGGCTTGGCCGCGGGCACGCCGTTCGCCGCGAGGTAGTACGCGCCGTCGATCTGGAGCGGGTCGATCTCCGAGGCCGGGACGAAGGCGACGATGTCGATGGTCTTCGTGGTCGGCAGCGGCAGCGAGGCGAGGTCCTCGTCGGTGATCGGGATCATCGTCCCGTCCGCGTCCTCGTACGCCTTCCCGATCTCCGCCTGCGGCACCTCCTGGTCGTCCAGCTCGCAGACCTTGCGGTACCGGATGCGCCCGCCGTCCTGCGTGTGGATCTGGCGGAAGGAGACCGAGCGGCTCTCCGTGGCGTTCACGAGCTTGATCGGAATACTGACCAACCCGAAGGAGATCGCACCGTTCCAAATGGATCGCACCTTATATCCCCCTTCATTCACTATGGAGGGATTCATGGGATTCTCATCGTATGACGCCCATCACGGAGGTGGAGGGGCGGCGCCTGGCCCTCAGCAACCTGGAGAAGGTCCTCTATCCGGTCACCGGGACCACCAAGGGCGAGGTGCTGCACTACTACGCCGGCATCGCGGACGTGATCCTCACGCATCTGCGGGACCGGCCGCTGTCCTTCCTCCGCTATCCCGACGGCCCCGACGGCCCGCTGTTCTTCACCAAGAACCCGCCCCCCGGCACCCCGGAGTGGGTGGAGGTCGCCGAGGTGCCGCGCTCGTCCCGGGAGACCGGCGCGCAGGTCGTCGTGCAGAACCTGCCCTCGCTGATGTGGGCGGCGAACCTGGTGGTGGAGTTCCACACCCCGCAGTGGCGGACGGACCGGCCCGCCCGGGCCGACCGGATGGTCCTGGACCTCGACCCCGGGGACCCCGCGACCGTCGTGGAGTGCTGCCGGGTGGCACGGTGGCTGCGGGAACGGCTGGCCGCCGACGGCCTCGGCGCATATGTGAAGACCTCGGGCTCGAAGGGCCTGCATCTGCTGGTGCCGCTGGACCCGGCCCCCTCCGCGGAGGTCTCGTCCTACGCCAAGGGCCTGGCCGTGGAGGCCGAGGCGGAACTCGGAGGGCTGGTGGTGCACCGGATGGCCCGCGCCCTGCGCCCGGGGAAGGTCTTCGTCGACCACAGCCAGAACGCCGCCGCCAAGACCACCGCCACGCCGTACACCCTCCGCGCCCGCGCCGAGCCGACCGTGTCCGCGCCCGTCACCTGGGAGGAGGTCGAGGGGTGCGGGTCGCCCGGGGACCTGGTCCTGCGACTCGGCGACATCCCGGGGAGGCTCGAACGCCACGGGGATCTGCTCGCACCCCTGGCCGACCCGGCGGCGGCGGGCGTACTCCCGTGACCCCCCGTACCGAAGGCCGACCGAGACCGCCGGTGCAGCCGGCGCTCGCCGCCTCCGTCGCCGCCCTGCCGCGCGGCGAGGGACTGGCGTACGAACCCAAGTTCGACGGTCACCGGATACTGCTCTTCAAGATCGACGGCCGCGCCGTGCTCCAGGCCCGCTCGGGACGCCTCGTCACCACCGCCTTCCCGGACCTCGCGGAGGCCGCGCTCGCCCTGCCGGACGGCACCGTGGTGGACGGCGAGGCCGTCGTCTGGACCGGGGGCCGGACCGACTTCGCCGCCGTACAGCGCCGGGCCGCCGCCACCGCGGCGCGGGCCGGGCTCCTCGCCCGCCGGCTGCCCGCCTCCTATGCCGCCTTCGACCTGCTCTGGGAGCGCGGCGAGGATCTGCGCCCCGCTCCCTACGAGCGGCGCAGGCAGCGGCTGACCGCACTGCTCGGCCCCCTCGGGCCGCCGCTCCAGCCGGTCCCGATGACCACGGACCCCCGACTGGCCGCGACCTGGTACGAGACACTTCCCGCCGCGGGGATCGAGGGGCTGGTGGTGAAGCGTCTGGCGCGGCCGTACCGGCCCGGTGCGCGCGACTGGCTCAAGCTCCGCCACACGGAGGTGCGCGACGCGGCGGTGACCGGCTTCACCGGGCCGCCGGCCCGCCCGGCCGCCCTGGTCCTGGTGCTTCCCGACGACGACAGCCCGGTGGTGTCCAGCCCGCTGCCGCCTGCCCTGCGCGCACGCGCGGGACGACTGCTCTCGGGCCGCGCCGCGGAGCAACCGGAGCAACCAGAGCAACCGGAGCAACCGGAGGGGGCGCCCCGGACGGCGACGGCCGTCGGGATCGGGGAGGTGCCCTACCGCGCGGTGGCACCGGGGCTGCTGGCCGAGGTCGAGCGCGGCACCACCCGGCACGCCGCCGTCCGGGTCCGCCGGCTCCGGGACGACCTCATTAATCAAATTTGACCACACCCCGGGGCGGGAGTATCCTCCGGAGCAACTGGTCAAATTTGACTACCCTGCTTCGAGGAGACTGCGTGCCCCAGCTGCCCGACACCGGATACCGCCCGACCGCCGACGAACTCGCCTCGATCGACGCGTGGTTCGCCGAGTACGATGCCGCCGCCGCACGGCGCGACATCGAGCGGATGGCGGACCTGGCCGTCTTCCCCCTCAACCTCGTCAGCGACGACCCGGCGGGCGACGGCGCCTCCGCCCAGTGGGACCGCGACCGGTTCGTCCGGACCATGACCAAGGTCATGGGAGACGTCGGCGACGGCATCGCCTTCGAGTCGGTGCGCACACCCGTCTTCCTCGGTCCCGCGATGGTGGTCGTCTTCAGCGACTCCACCATGACGGCGGGCGGCACCACCCAGCAGCTGCGGTACGCCGACATCCTGATCAAACGGGACGGGCGATGGGCGTTCCAGACCATGCTGCAGGGCGGCTGGGGCGACAACCTGCGCTGAGCCGGCGCCTCCCGCGTCCCTTCGGCCCCGTCCGCAGCCGTGTCGTACGGCTGCGGACGGGGCCGTACCCGTGCCCGCAGGCGCCCGCAGCGGAGCCGCGGGGTGCGGTGCGCAGCAGGTGCGGAGGGCCGGTGCCCGAAGGCGTCAAGACCCCGTGCCCGGAGGGCCGGTGTCCGAAAAATGCCGAGGCATCCCACCCTGCCCCGCCTCTCCCCCTGTCCCTGTCCCTGCCACAGCCCCTGCCACAGCAGCCGTCACCCGCCGGCGGGCGTGTCCCGGAAGGGTGGCGTACTCTGCGGCATGCCCGGGAAAGGCCGTTCATCCGGCTCACTTGCGCGGGGTGGGTTCCCTCAGTCCTGGTGCACACTCTCCCCAGGCATCCGGCTCACTGAAGGGAACGGCGTGTTCACGGGGATGGACGAGGTCGACTGGGCCTCGATGGGACATGCGTACGGCCCGGCTGACGATGTGCCGGCACTACTCAGGGGGCTCGCCTCCACGGATCCCGCCGAGCGGGAGACCGCACTCGACGGGATCTACACCGCGGTCCACCACCAGGGCGACGTGTACGACTCCACGCTGGCCTGCATTCCCTTCCTCCTGGAACTCGCCGCCAGCCCCGAGGTGCAGGACCGGGGCGCCATCGTGGAGTTGCTGACCAGCATCGGCGGCATCGACCTCGACGACGACGAACTCGATCCGGAGGACGAGGAGTTCGAGGACGCCGCAAACTACGCGATGGCCGCAGCCGCGGTGGCCTCGGGGGCCGACGTCTTCGTCGGGCTGCTGGACGACCAGGACGCCGGGGTCCGACTCGCCGCGCCGTGCGCCCTGGCGATGCTGCACGGCGACCCGGCCCGGGTGCTGGCCCTTCTGCGGGCACGGCTGGAAGGGGAACGGGACACGGAGGTGAGGCTCGCGCTCGTCGAGGCGGTGGGGCGGATCGCCCTGCGCCACGAGGCCCTGCGCGCCGAGTCGGTCACCTGGCTGACCACACTGCTCGCCGGGGACCGGCCGCCCGGGGTGCGGCTGTCGGCCCTGACCCAGCTGGCGCGCTGCGCTCCCGGCCTGCTGCCGGACGACGTCGCGTCCACGGCGACCGCGCTGCTGCGGGCCGCGGACGGGGACGGCTCCGCGGACGGGTACGGGTACGGAAACGGGGACGGGTACGGGTACGGGGACGGCTCCGCGGACGGGGCCGGAACGAGTACCACCGGGCCTGGTGCAGGGGCCGGAACGACGGCTGCCGGAGCCGGGGCGAAAACCACCGGCCCCGGGGCAACGGCCGCCGATACAAGGGCCGGCGGAGCCGGGACGGCGCAGGGCCACGGCGCCGGACCGGGCACGCCGTGGGCGGACGACCTGCTGCGGACACTCCACTCCGCGCTCGGTGACCGCGTCGACGATCGGGTCGCGCTGCTGACCGGCCAGCTGAGCAGCGCCGACCCGGCGCAGCGCACGGACGCGGTGTGGATGTGCCACGGTCTGATCCGGGCTTGGCGCGGACCGTACGACGATGTGGTACGACTCGTCGGGGCCCAGCTCGGCGACCCCGATCCGCTGCTCCACGGCGCCGCGTCCAGCCTCCTGGAGAGCCTGTTCGGGCTGGCGCTGCCCGCGGCCGACGCTCTCGCGGAACGCGCGGGGGCCGCAGGGGCCGCAGGGGGCAACCGTCCGGCCGACCGCCGCGCGCTGATCGCGCTCGCCAGGCTCGGCGACCCCCGCGCCGTCCCGGCGCTCGCCCGCGCGCTGGGGCAGCCGGAGCTGCCGCACGATGTGGCGTTCGCGGTGCCGTACCTCGGCGACCTGGCGGTACCCCTGGTGCCGGTGCTGCGGGGGCGGCTCGCCGAGGTGGCTCTGGACGAACGGCTCTACGACCGGGCGGTGCCCCTGCTCGCCGGACTCGCCGGAGTGCGTGCCGCCGAGGCGCTGCCCGAGGTGCTGAGCGTGCTGCGCGGAGCGCCTGCGCGGAGCGGCGAGTGGGTGACCGAGGCGGCGCTGCGCGCACTCACGTCGTTCGGGGCGGCCGCCCTTCCGGCGGCGCCGGAACTGCGCGCGCTGCTCGGCGGTGCGTCCGCGGGTCCGTCCTCGTCGGTCGTCGCGGCCGCGGCACGGGCGCTGTGGGCGGCGACCGGGGACGCCGCCGCGGTGCTTCCGGTGCTCCACGAGCTGCTCGCGGCGGACGGTCCCGACGAGCGGCGCGCGGCAGCGGCCGCGCTGGGCTCGGTGGGCCGCGCGGCCCGGGGCGCGGCGCCCGCTCTGCGCGAGCTGCTCGGCTCGCCGGAGCGCTGGCTCCGGATGGACGCGGCGGTGGCGCTGTGGCGGGTCACGGGTGCGCCAGGGGAGTCGCTGCCGGTGCTGCGGACCGCGTGGGAGGAGAACCGTTACGGACGTGTCGAGATCGCCGAGTGCCTCGCCGAGATGGGCCCCTCTGCGGAACCGGCGGTGCCGCTGCTGCGCGCGGAACTCTCCCGGCCACGGCGGCACAACGTGCTCGACGGGGGTTCCGGGAGCCACGACATCGAGCAGGACGAGCGTCTGCTCGCGCTCTGCCGGGCGGCCCTCCGCGGTCGGGGATGACGCCCCGGCCGCGGTCGGCGCCGCGGCCGCCCGGGCCCTGAGCACCGCGGGGCACCGGGGGCACCGGGGGCACCGGGGGCACCGGGGTCCCGCGGTGGCGGCCCACCCGGCGTGCGCGCCGGCGCTGCCGGGCGAGCGGCCGGGCGCTGCCACCGCGTGCCGCACCATGCGCCGCCGGGCCGTGCCCCGCACGGCGCCGAGCGCCGAACCGGGCACACACCCCCGCCGCGGCCGCAGGAGCGCCGGACCCCCGCGCACATACCGTGCGGACCGCACCGAGCGCCGCACCTCGCACGCGCCCCCGCGAACCACCCGCAGATCGCCCGCAGGGCGCAAACACGACTTCCGTACCCTGGAGGGCGTCCCGCTCTCGATTCGACCCGCCCCAGGACCCCTCGTGCCCCGTCACCGCGCGCCCCGCGCGCCCCGCTCCGCGCCAGCCGCCGTCGTCGCCGTCGCCGTCGCCGCGCTGCTGCTCGCCGGCTGCGGCCACGCCGGCGGACTGGAGAGCGCGGGGCCCACACCGACCGCCGTCGGGCCGGTGCAGCTGTGGCCGGAACTCCCCGAGATTTCCACGCCCCCGGTCGACTACGGCGAGAACCGCACGGAACGCGTCGAGGGCATCGCGCTCCCCGGCGGCGACGTCCACGCCGTGGACCCGGTCGCCGTCGTGCAGGCGGATGCGGCCGCCCGCCCCGGCCGGGCTCCGGCGCCCGACGGGCTGGACGAGCGGACGGCCCGGCGGATCCGGGAGTGCGGCGCCAAGCCGCAGCAGTGCCCGGTGATGAAGCCGTACTACCGGGACCTCACCGGCGACGGGAGGGACGAGCTGATCGTCGGCGTCAGCATGCCCGGGCAGCAGACGTCGGTCCGGGTGTACGCACCGGAGCGGGGCGGGCTGACCCGCATCATGGCGGACACGGAGGCGATCGTCGGTGTGGAACTCGCCGGCCGCGACCTGATCCTGCGCGCCGTGTCCGCGGGCATCCCCGGCTACGAGTACCGCACGGTCTGGTCCTGGGACGGGCAGCAGCGGGCGATGCTGCCCGAGCGGGACGAGATCATCCATGTCAGGCCGTCCGGGCCCGCACCCGGGCCGTCGGCGGACGCCCGATGACCCGCCCCGCCCCGGCAGGCTCCGACCGGCGGTCGCTGCGCCTTCCGCGGCTGCGCGGGCCGGCCTGGACCGCCACGCTCACCTGGAAGGCCGCGGTGTTCATCACCGTGATGTGCTGCGCGCTCGCGGCGCTGCTCGGCGCGCTGGTGCATGTCTCGGTGACCCGCCAGACGGTGGACCAGGCCCGCGAGAAGGCGCTGTCGAAGCTGGCGGCCGTGACCGATGCGTACGAGGCGGGCGAGTCGGCGGACGGCTCACCGGCGGTGGACCCGCCGGGGCTGCCGGCGGGGCTGCGGGAGCTGGCGCTCGGCGGGCAGCGCGGCACGATGGTCTCGGATGTCGAGGGGCGGCCGACGATGTGGGCCGCGGGGCCCGCGGACGGCCGTGTGCTGGCGGTACGGATCGACTACACGCTGAGCGCGCAGACCATCGTGGGCCTGGACCGGGCCATCGTCGGCTCCTCGGCGCTGGCCATCGGCGCGACACTGCTGGCGGGGGCGTTCTCGGTGACCCGGGTGACGCGCCGGCTCCATCTGACCGCCCAGGTGGCGCGGCGGATCGGTGCGGGTGATCTGGACGCGCGCGTCAACGACCCCCGTACCAGGGACCCGTCGCGCGGCCAGGACGAGGTGGCCACGGTCTCCGGCGCGCTGGACACCATGGCCGCCACCCTTCAGGACAAGCTGCTGAGCGAGCAGCGGTTCACCGCCGATGTGGCGCACGAGCTGCGCACCCCGTTGACCGGCCTGTCCGCGGCGGCCGAGCTGCTGCCCCCGGGCCGCCCCGCCGAGCTGGTGCGGGACCGGGTCCGCAGGATGCGGGCACTGACGGAGGATCTGCTGGAGATATCGCGGCTGGACGCCGGACGGGAGACGGTCGACCTCGACGTCCACGACCTGGCGCCGCTGGCCGAACGGGTGGTGCGGATGGCGGGCGCCGGCGGCTCGGAGACGGAGCTGACGGTCGTGCGGGGCGCGTGCGTGGAGACGGACAAGCGGCGGCTGGAGCGGGTGCTCGGCAATCTGATCGGCAACGCGCACAGGCACGGCGCGCAGCCGGTGGTGGTCTCCGTGGACGGGCCGGTGGTGTCCGTCCGTGACCACGGGGCCGGGTATCCGAGGTATCTGCTGGAGCACGGCCCGCAGCGGTTCCGCACCGAGTCGGGGGGCAGGGGCCATGGTCTCGGGCTGACGATCGCGGTGGGGCAGGCGGCGGTGCTGGGGGCGGAGCTGGAGTTCGCGGACGCCCCCGACGGCGGTGCGCTCGCCCGGCTGACGCTCCCCGAGTACGCACCGCTCGCCGGCCGCCCGGACGGCACCGCGCCGGCCTCAGGCCCCGGCACTCCGACCGCTCCCGCCACGGGCGGCGACCAGAGCACCGACATGCCGCACACCATGTCCCCGGATAGGCGGACATAAGATCCCTGCTTGCTACGTTGCGTCGCATGACCGCAACGGCAGCGGAGGCTCCCCCACCCGAGCGGACCCGCCCGGCGCGACGGCGGGGCGTCGAGTTCTCGCTCCTCGTCTGCGCCGTCCTCATCTCCGTCTACGGCTACACCCACGTCGGCCTGGCCAGGAGCGGAGCCGTCCCGCCCGACGCGCTCGCCTACGGTGCGGGGCTCGGTCTGCTCGCCCTGCTCGCGCATCTCGCCGTGCGGCTGAGAGCGCCGTACGCGGACCCGCTGCTGCTGCCGATCGCGGTCCTCCTCAACGGGATGGGCCTCGTCCTCATCTACCGCCTCGACCTGGAGACCCCGGCCGACCGCGCCGCCCCGGCCCAGCTGGTCTGGTCCACCCTGGGTGTCGCGCTGTTCATCGCGGCGGTCGTGCTGCTGCGGGACCACCGCGTGCTGCAGCGCTACGCGTACCTGTCGGTCGTCAGCGCGCTCGTCCTGATGATCGTGCCGATTCTCTTCCCCGCGGTGAACGGCGCCCGGATCTGGATCCGGGCAGGCGGCCTCTCCTTCCAGCCCGGCGAGTTCGCCAAGATCCTGCTCGCGGTGTTCTTCGCCGCGTACCTGGCCGCGAACCGGCACGCCCTCGCCCACACCGGCCGCAGGATCGGCCCCGTGCACCTGCCCGCCGGCCGGGTGCTGGGACCGGTGGTGGCCGTGTGGCTGATCAGCGTGGCCGTGCTGGTGCTGGAGCGGGACCTCGGCACCTCGCTGCTGTTCTTCGGGCTCTTCGTGGTGATGCTCTACGTCGCCACGGGCAGAACCGGCTGGATCGTGGTCGGGCTGCTGCTCGCGGGGTCCGGGGCGTTCGCCGCGGGCACCCTGGAACCGCATGTGCGCGGCCGGGTCGAGTCCTGGATCGATCCCTACGCGTCCATCGCGGCGGGTGACGGGCCGAGCCAGCTCGCCCAGTCGATGTTCTCCTTCGCCTCGGGAGGGGTCCTCGGCACCGGTCTCGGCGCGGGGCACTCCATCCTGATCGGCTTCGCCGCGAAGTCCGACTTCATCCTGGCGACCGCCGGCGAGGAGCTGGGGCTGGCCGGGCTGACGGCGCTCTTCCTGCTGTACGGCCTGCTGGTGGCGCTGGGCTACCGCGCCGGACTCGACCTGCGCGACCCCTTCGGCCGGCTGCTCGCCGTGGGCCTCGCCGCGATCCTGGCCGTCCAGGTCTTCGTCGTCGCGGGCGGGGTCACGGGCCTCATCCCGCTGACCGGAATGGCGATGCCGTTCCTGGCGCAGGGCGGTTCGTCCGTCGTCACCAACTGGATCATCGTGGCACTGCTGATCCGGCTCAGCGGCTCGGCCCGTGCGCCGCACCCGGAGCCGGTCGAGACCGGGGTGATCGCATGCGCCCCGGACCCGGCGGAACCGGAGGGACGGCCCGCTCAGGCGGGACGGCAGGAGCGGGCCGGCCCCGCCGGGCAGAAGCGAGGGCCGGGCCCCGCGGGACAGCGGAGCCGAACCGGCCCCGCGGGGCCCGCGGCTGCGGGGGAGGCGCGATGACGCGGTACATCCGGCGCGCGGCGGCACTGAGCCTGTTCCTGCTCGCCGCGCTGTTCGTGAACGCCGTACGCGTCCAGGTACTGCAGGCCGAGAGCCTCGACGGCAGTCCGGCGAACCGGCGTCCGGCCATCGCGCGCTACGGTGAACCGCGCGGGGACATCCTCGTCGGCGGCAGACCGGTCACGGGCTCGAAGGACACCGGCGAGCAACTGCGGTACGAGCGGATCTACCGGGACGGCCCCCTGTACGCTCCGGTCACCGGCTACTCCTCGCAGACGTACGGCACGGCCCTGCTCGAGCACGCGGCGGACGGCGTGCTCTCGGGTACCGACCCGGCGCTCGCCCCGCTGCCGTTCTGGAACGACTTCACCCGCTCCAGGCAGCCCGGCGGCCGGGTCCTGACCACGATCAGGCGGTCCGCGCAGGAGGCCGCGTACCGGGGCCTGAACGGCAGGCGCGGCGCGGTCGCGGCGATCGAGCCGGCGACGGGAAGGATCCTGGCGCTGGTCAGCAGTCCCTCGTACGATCCCGGACTGCTGTCCGGCAACAGCCCGGCGGTCACCGAGGCATGGCGGCGGCTCAACCGGGCGGAGAGCCGCCCGATGCTCAACCGGGCGATCCGGCAGACCTATCCGCCCGGCTCCACCTTCAAGATCGTCACGGCCGCCGCGGCGCTGGAGTCCCGGGTGGTGACGGATCCCGACGCCCCCAGTGACACGGCGGACCCGTTCGTCATCCCCGGCACCAGGACGACCCTGCCCAACCCCGTGCCGGGCTGCCGGCGGGCGTCCCTGGTGTACGCGATCACGTGGTCGTGCAACACGGTGATGGCGGACCTCGGCGTGAAGGTGGGTCTGGAGGGCATGCTCGCGACCGCCGGCCGCTTCGGCTTCAACGACGACTCGCTGCGGATCCCGTCCGGTGTGGCGGTGTCCAACTTCGACCGGCGCATGAGCGCGGACCAGCTGGCGCTGTCGTCCATCGGCCAGTTCGACACCACGGCCACGCCCCTGCAGATGGCCATGGTGGCCGCGGCGGTCGCCAACGGGGGCGAGCTGGCCCGCCCCTATCTGGTCGACCGCACGACCACCCGGGACGGGGACACGGTCCGCCGGACACCGCGCCGGTCCTATCGCCGCGCGATGTTCCCGGCGACCGCGAACGAGCTGCGACGGATGATGGTCGAGGCGGCGGAGCGGGGCACGGGCACGCGGGCGCTGATCGACGGGGTGACCGTGGGCGGAAAGACCGGCACCGCCCAGCACGGCGTCGGCAACGCCGGTACGCCGTACGCCTGGTTCATCGCCTGGGCCCAGGAGCGCGGCGCGCCCCGGCCCGCCGTGGCGGTCGCGGTGGTCGTCGAGGACCCGGCGGCGGCGGGCGGTGACATCAGCGGCGGCGGCGACGCGGCGCCGATCGCACGGGCGGTGATGGTCGAGGCGCTGAGACCGGCGGCGCCCTGAGCGGCGGGCGCCGGGCGCGCGCCACGCGCCGGGCACCCCGGACGGGCGCGCGCCGACGGGCCGGTCAAGCCGACCGGGAGGGCAGCGGTGCCCGACCCGAGCGGGCCGCTCGTACACCGGGCACACGCCGGGCACACGCCGGGCCCGGGCCGGTCGGCCGCGGTCGGGCCGATCCCGCCGCACCCCTCCCCCGTCCCGGTACCGCCCCGGCGCGATCCCCTGCTGCGCCCCTCCCGGTACCGCGCCGTCCCGATCCCCTGCTACGCACCCGCCTCGCGCTCGCCGCCGTCCGCGATCGCCTCCGCCACCTCGGCCACCCGCGCGGCCTCCTCGGCCGCGAAGCGCTCCTGGTCCAGATGCTCGGCGAGTTCCTCGTCCTGGGTCATCAGCAGGTCGAGGTTGGAGTCGCCGAGCTCGAAGACGCCCATGTCGACGTAGGCCCTCTGGAGCCGCTCGCCCCAGAGCCCGATGTCCTTGACGCAGGGCACGACCCGGCTGAAGAGCAGCTTGCGGAAGAGGCGCAGGAACTCGGACTGCTCGGTGTACTCCTCGGCCTCCTTGCGCGGGATGCCGAAGTCCTCCAGCACTTCGACACCGCGGATCCGGTCCCGCATGAGGTAGCAGCCCTCGATGACGAACTCCTCGCGCTCGCGCAGTTCGGCGTCCGTGAGCTGCCGGTAGTAGTCGCGCAGCGCCATGCGACCGAAGGCGACGTGCCGGGCCTCGTCCTGCATGACGTAGGCGAGGATCTGCTTCGGCAGCGGCTTTTCGGTGGTGTCGCGGATCATGCCGAACGCGGCGAGGGCCAGGCCCTCGATGAGCACCTGCATGCCGAGGTACGGCATGTCCCAGCGCGAGTCGCGGAGGGTGTCGCCGAGCAGGGCCTGGAGGTTGTCGCCGATCGGGTAGAGCATCCCGATCTTCTCGTGCAGGAAGCGGCCGTAGATCTCCGCGTGGCGGGCCTCGTCCATGGTCTGGGTGGCGGAGTAGAACTTCGCGTCGAGGTCGGGGGCGGACTCGACGATCCGCGCCGCGCAGACCATGGCGCCCTGCTCCCCGTGCAGGAACTGGCTGAACTGCCAGGAGGCGTAGTGCCGGCGCAGCTCCGCCTTGTCCTTCTCGGTCATCTTCGCCCAGTAGGGGGTGCCGTAGAGGCTGAGGGTCTCGTCGGGGGTGCCGAGGGGGTCGTACGGGTCGACTTCGAGATCCCAGTCGATGCGCTTGGCACCGTCCCACTGCTTGTCCTTGCCCTTCTGGTAGAGGGCGAGCAGGTGGTCGCGACCGCCGTCGTACTCCCAGCTGAAGCGGGCGTGACCGGTCGCCGGGATGGACCAGACGGGTTCCCGGGGCGGGTTGGCGTAGTGGTCATACGTCGACACGAAAGGCTCCCTCGCCTCGCACTGACGAACTGACGTTCTGTTGGCAGGCTCACACGTTGGTAGACACGTAGTCAACAAGTCTGGCACAGGGGATTGACGACCTTGCTGACAACCAGTCTCATACGTCGCATGAAGACCGTGACCGAACGCGATCTCACCCTCCTGCGCGACGCACTCGGGCCCCTGAGGGACCGCGAACAGGTCGCCGCGCGCCTGCTCGACTCCTCGGCCAGGCACTCCTTCGACCCCGACCGGGAACTCGACTGGGACGCCCCGCCCGAGGAGGGCAAGTGGTTCTGGCCGCCGGAGCTGGTTTCCCTCTACGGCACCCCGCTGTGGCGGCGGATGCCCGAGGAGCAGCGGATGGACCTGGCCCGGCACGAGGCCGCCTCCCTCGCCTCCCTCGGCATCTGGTTCGAGATCATCCTGATGCAGCTGCTGGTACGGCACGTCTACGACAAGTCCGTCACGAGCGATCATGTGCGCTATGCCCTCACCGAGATCGCGGACGAGTGCCGGCACTCGATGATGTTCGCCAGGCTGATCCGGAAGGGCGGCACCCCCGCCTACCCGGTACCGCGGCTGTACCACAACCTCGCCCGCGTGCTGAAGACCGTCTCCACGACCCCGGGCTCCTTCGCCGCCACGCTGCTCGGCGAGGAGATCCTCGACTGGATGCAGCGCCTGGTCTTCCCCGACGAGCGCGTCCAGACCCTGATCCGCGGGGTGACCCGGATCCACGTGGTGGAGGAGGCCCGGCACGTCCGCTACGCACGCGAGGAACTGCGCCGCCAGATGGCCACGGCACCGCGCTGGGAGCGGGAACTCACCCGGCTCGGCTGCGGCGAGGCGGCCAGGGTGTTCTCCGCCTGCTTCATCAACCCCGGCGTCTACACCCAGGTCGGCCTGGACCGGCGCGAGGCCGTCGCCCAGGTCAGGGCGAGCGGGCACCGCCGCGAGGTGATGCGGTCCGGAGCCCGGCGCCTGACCGACTTCCTGGACGACATCGGCGTCCTCAGGGGCCCGGGCCGCCTGCTGTGGAAGAGCTCGGGGCTCCTCGCCTGAGCACACCGGGATGGCGGGCGAGGCGAGCCCCCGGGAGACGGGAGACCCCGGGCGCCGCGGGTCCCCGCGCCGGAAGGCGGCGGTTAGGCTGCCGGTATGACCTCCAGCGCCCCCGAGACGCAGCGCGCGTACCGGCGTCTGAGCGTGGAGGAGCGGCGCGGCCAGCTCCTCCGGGCCGCACTCACGCTGTTCGCACACCGGGCGCCGGAGGACGTGTCACTGGACGACGTGGCCGAGACCGCCGGGGTGTCCCGCCCGCTCGTCTACCGGTACTTCCCCGGCGGCAAACAGCAGTTGTACGAGGCCGCGCTGCGCAGCTCCGCCGACGCGCTGGTGCTGTGCTTCGCCGAGCCGCCCACCGGTCCGCCGAGCGAACGGCTGGGCCGGGTGCTGGACCGCTACCTCGACTTCGTCGGCAAGCACGACGCCGGGTTCAGCGCGCTGCTGCGCGGCGGCAGCGTCGCCGAGACGTCCCGTACCAGTGCGATCGTGGACGAGGTGCGCCGGGCGGCCGCCGAGCAGATCCTGGTGCACCTCGGCGTCCCGGGGTCCGGCCCGCGCCTGCGCCTGATGGTCCGCACCTGGATCGCCGCGGTGGAGGCGGCCTCGCTGATCTGGCTGGACGAGGACAAGCACCCGTCCGCCGGAGAACTCCGCGGCTGGCTGATCGGCCATCTGGTCGCCCTGCTCACCGCGACGGCGGCCACCGACGAGGAGACCGCGCACGTCGTCCGGGAGCTGCTCGCCCTGGAGACCCCGGCCGGTCCGGTGGGCACGCTCGCCCGGCGGGTGCTGCCCCTGACGGGCTACGCGGGCCATCTGCTCCGGGACGGGTTCGCCGGGTAGTGCGCCCCAAAAGCGCACGGGTGCACCGGTTCCGCCCGGTCAGGCACGGCACCGCACGGCAGCTACCGCTTCCGCCCGCAGCATCACCGCCCCGGGCGGGACGGGACGGGGGCGCTGAGCGAGACTGGAAAGGTGAGAAGCGAGAACACCCCCTTCGTCGGAGGCCCGCTCGACGGACGGGTGCTGCCCGTCCTGGTCGGCCCCACCGGCAACCCTCCCCTCTGGTACGAGGTGCCGGTGCCGGCCGAGGGCGGCGGCCCGCACACCGTGCACGCCTACCGCCGGGTCATCGCCGGGCAGACCAGGCGGCTCGGGCTGCCGCGCGGCTGGAAGTACGAGTACGCCCCGGAGGGGCGGCAGCGCCGCAGGCTCAACTGGCCCTGGTCGAAGCCGAAGCGCACCGCGTAGTCGGGCCGACGGCCGCGGCGACCAGGCCGTTGCTCAGTCCGTGGTCGGCGGCCGCGAGGATGGCGTCCCAGTGCTCGGTGATCGAGCGTTGCAGCTTGACGAAGGGCTCCAGGCGACAGCGGCGGGCCCACGATACCCGGTCCCGCAGCGCCTCGGCGGTGTTGGGGCCGGACTTCAGCGCGAGCCGCAGTCCTTCACTTGAGCAGGTAGGCGCGGTGCAGGACCGGGGTGGGCCTTCGCGATGAACTCCAGTTGCGCGCGTTGATGTTCGGTGAGGCCCTCGGGGTTCTTCCACAGCGCCCAGCGATGCCGATACGGGTCAGGCCCGCGAGCAGGTCCACGCGCTGCTCGACGTCCACCCACACACGACGGGCGCAGATCGCGCCGACGGTGCGCCGGCCGATCCGCAGCAGCCTTGCCACGGTGGTCTTCGAGCAGTGCGTGGCCAGCCACGCGACGGTGTCGTCGAAGGCGAGGGTGTGCCCGGCGCCGTGGCCGGGCCCAGGGCACGTGGGCGACCACCACCGCCTAGCCGATCCGGCGTGCGCTCACACATATGCACAGGTCAACCCATATTCTCGTGTACTGGAGCACCACCACAGCTGCGGAACTCAGGCGCGCGACGGGCCAGGATCACCGAGGGTCGGCGGTGTCGCGGTCGGGACATGACCCGGGCCGCCGACCCTCGGACTCATCTGATCATTTTCTACCGATTGCCAGAACAGAGGAGAACCCAGCCGACCGGGATCCGCCTACTTGAGCTGCGCCCTCAACTTCGGACCATCGCTTTCGGCCTTGACGAAGTCACCGCTGGAGACCTCGACCCACGGCGTGACATTGAACTCCCTAGCCCATTCCGTGAGGCTTACGATCTTTTCGACGTCGGTACTGGGATTATACTTCTGGCCTCGATAGATGAAGGAATGTGCTTCCTTTTCGTGGGAGCGTGCCACCTCCCCAAGCATCTTGAAGATGCCCCTGGTGTGGCCCTTCTTGTCGAATTTGCTTGGGGGGCCGACCACTCCGATGCCGTGTTCGGACAGTACATCGGCCTTGACCGTGCAACTTTCGTCCTTCTTTCCGCTGGTGTTCTTGGCGTAGATATCGGGATCCAGGTCCTCGAAGGTCTTGCTGAACTCCTTGGTGACCCAGGACGGCAGATTACGGCCGCTTGCAACGACTCCCTTGATAGCATCGGCGGCATCTTGTTCCCGGTCCGCACCGGAACCTGCAGCCTTCGCGCCACTGCTCAGTTCATCCAGCAGCCTTTCGGCGAACTCCCGCACCGTGCTGAATGTTACATCCTCACTCCCGTGTGTCCCGAAGTACTTGCCCACCTTTATTTTTGCGTTTTTGCCCTGCTCAATCGCCTTCTCCTTAGTCCACCCCCTTTCCGACTCCATACCAAGCACGGCCAATTTCACATCGTCGGCCACCTGTGCGATGTTGGCACTCGTCAGTTCCGATCCTTCGATTACGATCGGCATCTTTGTTTCCCTTCATCTGGTCTTTGCCGCCTCGTGCAGCAAAGAAGTGCAGATATTCCATTGAGCCTTGCTCGCTGCTCCTGCGGTTCTCTATCCGCCGCGGCGAGTCTCGGGCGAGTGTCCGACGCGCGTCCCGCTTGCGTCATCGTGCAAGCGAAGCCCGCCGGGAGCACGCGGTTCCCGAATTTTCTCCCGTTCGCCGAAACGTCGCCGTCACCAAAGACAACAGCAACCCCTTGACGCAGGTCAAGCTGGCCGGGGACCCCTTGCGAGGATGTCTCTTTTTCGTAGTGCCTGGTGTCCGAAAAGCTTGGGTTCGGTTTGACCGGGCTGTTTCTGGAGATCCGATCGAGTTGCCCCCGGTCATAGGCGGCGGATGGCCTGCGCAGCAGGTTTGGCTTCCATCGACCGGCGGGTGGTCGCCGGGTGGGTGTCGGCGGACCCTGCTTCCTGGAATGACCTAGGGAATAAGCGACCGCTTGGTAATCTCAGATTTTGCTCAGATCCCCGTTCGGGGGAATCGGACCGGGTCATGTGGCGGTATCTTTCCGATCACCTTCAACGGGTCCTTGGCCGTGCCAAGTATGTGCAGCGGGACTGTTGTTGGTGACTGGCCGGCGTCGAGTGCGGCGGTTCTCTTGAGGCGGGACTGTTGAGTTGCCTGGTACTACCGCCTCAGCCTCGATCCACCGCGTGATGATCGGCCTGTTGACGGAGAAATAAGAAGAGGTGCCCGCTGACGCGTAAATACATGTACGCCAGGAGGGTTTCGGGCAGCTCCGTACGCTCGGCGGCCACGTGTCGGCCGTCGAGTGCGGGGCGTCCGGTTCAGGCTGCGGTGTCGAGTGGATCGAGGGTCACCCGGTAGCCGAGCTGGTTGAGCTGCGTGATCGCGCGGCGGGCGGAACGTTCGGGGTCGCGCTGGGCGAAGTAGCTCCCGCCGAGCTCGTGGTAGGGCTTGCCGTCGGTGAGCATGTGCCAGATCGCGGTGATGACCGAGTGCTCGACGGCGACCAGGGCCTTCATCATGCCGCGCCGCGCGGTGAGCCGTTTGTAGCGGGCCTGGAGGTAGGTGTCCTTGGTGCGTACGGCGCCGAGGGCGGCGATGCCCAGGGCACCTTTGAGACAAGGGTTGCCGGGGCGGACCTTGGTGCTCTTGGTCCGGCCGGCCGAGGAGCGGTGGCCGGGGCAGACTCCGGCCCAGGAGGCGAGGTGCTATCGCTGGCGAAGCGGCTCATGCCGCCGCCGGTCTCCGCGACGATCACTTCGGCGACCGCCTGGTTGATTCCGGGGATGGTGTCGAGGAGGTCCAGGACGGGACGAAAGGGCGACATCACCTCTTCGATTCGCTCGTTCAGCTGCCCGATGGCCTGGGTGAACTGGTCGTACTGGTCCAGGTGCAGGCGGGCGAGGAACCCGTGATGCTCACGGAAGCGGCCGGGCAGTGCCTCGATCAGCTCCGGGATGCCTTCGGCTTCAAGGACGCCACCGGCCTGATCGCCCTCGCCACGCTCAGCCTCGGCGGCCACCGACCCCACCTACCAGGCAGTCAAACCGCATGACCCCACCCACGGAAGCGACAGGAGAGCCGGAAGAAGGGCCGACCCGGGAACGTCCCCAGGGCCGTCCGGGGCCGTCCGGCGACGGCCCCCGACCGCCCAGGGGTGGCGCCGGTGACGCCCCTGACCACCGATGACCACCGGCGGTCACGATCTTTCACGACGGATGGCGTCCCCCCGACGACCGGCGGCGACCGGCGGCGCCCAGCGAGGGCCCCCGGCGCCTCCCGATGCCCGCAGACGGCCCATCACGCCCTGGACGCACGGGTCGGGAAGCCCTCAGGCTCCGCCGGCCGAGGCCAGATACGCCGAGGTCTTCTCCGGGTCGAAGAAGAAGTTCTCGAAGTCCGAAGGGTCGTTGAAGCCGTTCGCGAAGCGGTCGGCGACCGGCTGGAGCCGGCCCGCCGCACCGATCAGGTCGAGCACATGCTCGGGCGGGGCGCCCAGCATCGCGTTGGTCCACTTGGTGACGTGCTGCGCCATCTCCCAGTAGCGGTCGAACGTCGCCCGCATCCACTGCTCGTCGAAGGGCCGGTCGCCGTGCTCCACGATCGAGGCCAGGTAGGTGGCGGCGCACTTCGAGGCGAAGTTGGAGCCCTGCCCGGTGACCGGGTCGTTCGCGACGACGACGTCCCCGACGCCGAGCACCAGGCCGCCGCCGGGCAGCCGGCCGACCGGGTTGCGCACGGTCGGGGCGTAACGGCCGGACAGGGTGGCGCCCGCGTCGGTCAGTTCGGCCTTCACCGCGCGGGCGTGCTCCCACGGGGTGAACTTCTTCATCAGCTCCAGCGTGAGGGAGAGGTGCTCGGCGGGATCCTTCACCCCCCGGAAGACATCGAGCGGGCCACCCGGAACGCCCTCCCAGAACAGGATGTCCGCACGGCCGGAAAGAGTCAGCGTGGGCATGACGAACAGCTCGCCGACCCCCGGGACCAGGTTGCAGCGGACGGCGTCCAGATCGGGGTGCTCGGGACGCGGGCCGAGGCCGTGGACGTAGGCCACCGCGAGGGCGCGCTGGGGCTCGCTGTACGGGGAGCGGGAGGCGTCCCGGCCGAACATCGACACGAGCTCGCCCTTGCCCGCCGACACCAGCACCAGATCGTAGGCGCGGGCGAAGTAGTCGAGGTCGGATACGGCCGCGCCGTGGATGACGAGCTGGCCGCCGCGCTGGGCGAAGGCCTCCATCCAGCCGGCCATCTTCAGCCGCTGGTCGATCGACTGGGCGTAGCCGTCGAGCCTTCCGAGCCAGTCGACGGCCCGCTGGGACTCGGGACCGGCCACGGAGACGCCGAGGCCCTGGATCTTCGGGGCCTGCGGCTCCCAGAAGTTGATCCGGAGATCGCGCTCGTGCTGGAGCGCGGTGTGGAACATGCACTGGGTGGACATGACCCGGCCGGACCGGATCTCCTCCGCCGTGCGATTGGACATCAGAGTGACCGCGTAGCCCTGCGCCTGGAGGCCGAGGGCGAGCTGGAGTCCGGACTGACCGGCGCCGACTATCAGGATCTTCCGCATGACTCGTCTCTTTCTGGACGTACGGGGGTGGAGACGTACGGGATGTGGGGGGCGGCGGGAGGTTATTCGGGGGTGACGTCGAGCGCGTGGCCCACGAGGGCGAGCAGCGACTCGACCACCGGGGTCCGCTCGCGTGCGTCCATGATCACAACCGGGACGTGCGGAGGTACGGTCAGGGCCTCCCGTACGTCGTCGACCTCGTAGGACGGGGTCCCCTCGAAGTGGTTGACGGCGACGACGTAGGGGATCTGGCAGCTCTCGAAGTAGTCCAGCGCCGGGAAGCAGTCCCTCAGCCGCCTGGTGTCGGCCATCACGATCGCGCCGATCGCGCCCCGCACCAGGTCGTCCCACATGAACCAGAACCGCTGCTGCCCCGGGGTGCCGAAGAGGTACAGCACGAGATCGTCGTCGAGGGTGATCCGTCCGAAGTCCATCGCGACGGTCGTGGTCTGCTTCTCCGGCGTGGCGGTGAGATCGTCGGTCTCCTCGCTCGCCTGCGTCATCAGCGCCTCGGTCTGCAGGGGCGTGATCTCGGAGACCGACCCGACGAGGGTCGTCTTGCCCACGCCGAAGCCGCCCGCGATGACGATCTTGGTGGCGATCGGCGCGCGGGTGTGGTCGTTCTGCCAGGGCTGTATGTTCTCGTCCTCCGCCGCGGCGGCGAGGTCAGAGACGGCGAAGTCCACTCAGCACCCTTTCGAGCAGCGCGCGGTCGGGGCGGCCGTCGCCGTGCCCGGTGCCGTACACACGTATCATTCCTTGGTCCGCGAGGTCGCTGAGCAGCACCCGGACCACACCCAGGGGCATCTTCAGCAGTGCGGAGATCTCCGCGACCGTCCGCATCCGGCGGCAGAGTTCGACGATGGCCCGCATCTCCGGCATCACACGGGACGTGAGGTTGCCGTTCGTCAGCTCCCTGGTTCCCCTGCCTCCGGCGGGGAGGCCCAGTTCGTCGCCGGTGTCCAGGGACGCGACGAGCGTCTCGACCAGGAGGACGTGGCCGAAGCGGGTGCGGCCCCCGGTGAGCGAGTAGGGGCGGACGCGGGCGGGGCGTTTTCCGTCCCCCCGTACCGGGAGCCGGGGGGCGGGCTGGGCGGGGGTCACTTGGCGCTCTCCAACGATTTGCGCAGCTCACTGCGGACTTCGGGGGTGAGTACGTGTCCGGCGCGCCCCACGAAGAGCGCCATGTGGTAGGCGACGACGCTCATATCGCAGTCCGCGGTGGCGTGCACGCCAAGCAGCGAGCCGTCACTGATCGACATCACGAAGAGGCTGCCCTCCTCCATCGCGACCACGGTCTGCTTGACGCCACCGCCGTCCATCAGCTTGGCCGCTCCGATGGTCAGGCTGCCGATGCCGGAGACGATGGTCGCGAGGTCGGCGCTGGAACCGCGCGGGCCGTCCTGGCGGGCTGCCGCGCCGGACGCGGCGTTGTGCGCCGGGTCGGAGGAGAGCAGCAGCAGTCCGTCGGACGAGACGACGGCGACCGAGCGGACCCCCGGCACCTCCTCGACGAAGTTGCCCAACAGCCAGTGAAGGTTACGGGCTTCGCTGCTCAGCCCGAAGGTTCCTGTCGCGGTCAACTGCTTGCCTCCTCGACGGTGTCCCCCGATTCCTCGCTCTGCGGCGACTGTCGCGTGCCCTGCGCCGGGGCAGGGTCGGCGAACTCCGCCTCCACGTCGCGGCGGCCCTCCTTGGCCCCCTGGTGGAAGCCGCCGAGGCGGCGGCGGAGTTCCTCGGCGTCGACGGATCTGCGGCGCTCCTTGGGCGCCCCGAGCGGTGCGACGATCTTGGGCGTCCGCTTGGGCAGGCCCTTGCCGGTGACGATCTCGTCGGGGTCACCGGGCTCCACGGCGGCCCCGGGTGCCGGGGGCGCCTCGGGTGCCGGGGTGCCCTGACCGGTCGCCTGCGCACCGCCCGGCCCGGGGTCGCCCGCCGTGTGCCTTCTGCCGGGTACCGCCCCCGTCTCCCCGCCGCGTTCATGGGCGTCGGGCTCGGGCGGCGGGTGCGGCAGACGCACCTGGAGGGTGGTCTCCGGGGTGGAGGCTGCGGGTCCTGCACCCTCCGCACCGGAGCCGGGGGCCGGGCCCTCGGGACGGGGAGCGCTCTGCGGCGTGGAGGGGGAAAGCCCGGGAGCCGCCTCCGGTTCGCGGGACGAAAGCCCCAAGGCCGCCCCGGCGCCGCCACCCGCCTGCCGCTCGGCGGACTCCGGTGCGAGAGACCCGGACCCGGACCCGGCCCCGGACCCGGATGCCATGGCCGTGTGTTCCGTGCCCGCGCCGGCCGGCATCCCACTCGGCGCCCCGGCGGACGCCCCGTTCGGCGTCTCGGGGGACTGCCGGGGCCCCGGCACGGCGGACGCGGCCCCCGGCCCGTCCACCCCGGCGTCCTGGACGGCCTTCTCCGCGGCGGCGACCAGCGGATCGCCGGCGGGGACCCGCCGGCCGGGCAGGGCGTTGGAGTTGGCCTCCGCGACCGAGCCGGGAAGGCTCGTCGCCGGAGGGGAGCCGGCCGCGGGAGCCGTCTGCCGCGCAGCGGCCGCCGCGTCTTCGGGCAGCAGGCCCTGCGGGAGGACCACGACAGCGGCGATGCCGCTGCCCTTCTGCTCGCGCAGCTGGACGCGCACGCCGTGGCGACGGGCCAGCAGACCTGCCACCTTCAGCCCCAGTCCCTCACCGCCGTCGGCGGGGTCGACGTCGTCCGCCCGCTCGGCGGACGCCAGGCGCGTGTTGAGCTCCTCGAGCCGGTCAGGCGCCATCCCTATGCCCTCGTCCTGGACGGAGAGCATGATCTCGCCGCTCTCCAGCAGCCATCCGGAGAGCTGGACCTGGGCGTCCGGAGGCGAGAAGGACGTGGCGTTCTCCAGCAGCTCCGCCACGAGGTGGCTGAGGTCGTCGGCGGCGAACCCGGCGACGTGGGCGTTCGGCGGCAGCGACTGGATGGTGACGCGCTCGTACCGCTCGATCTCGCTGACCGCGGCGCGCATGACGTCGACCAGCGGCACCGGGCCGTGGTGGCTGTGACCGTGCTCGGCTCCGGCGAGGACCAGCAGGTTCTCGCTGTGGCGCCGCATCACCGTGGCCATGTGGTCGAGCTTGAAGAGGGTGGCGAGGCGGTCCGGGTCCTGCTCGCGCTCCTCCAGGCCCTCGATGACGCCCAGCTGGCGCTCGACGAGACCGAGGGTGCGCAGGGCGAGGTTGACGAAGGTGTGGCCCACCGTGCGGCGCAGCCTGGCCAGCTGCTCCGTGACCTCGGCCGTGCGCTCCTGCAGTTCGGCCGTGCGCTCCTGCAGTTCGGCCCGCTGGGCGGTGAACTCAGCCATGTCGGAGCCGATTTCACCCTGCCCGCCGTCAAGGCGCCGGCTGTGCGCGGCGAGGTCCACCAGCTTGCCGTGCAGGATGTTGAGCGACCGTACGACCTGGGCGAACTCGTCGTTGCGGCCGGTGAAGCGGATCGGCTCCTCGCCCTCGGGCGCCCCGGCGAGGCGGGCCGCGCCGATACGGAGCACGGCCAGCGGGCGCGTGAGGGTGCGGGCGACGGCCGCGGAGACACCCACGGCGACGAGCAGGCAGCCGCCGAGCAGGGCGATACGCAGCTCAAGGGCGGTGACATCGTCGTCGCGGAGCCGCTCCAGGCGCTCGACCCGGGCCGCGGCGAGCGCGGACTCCACACCGCGCATCTGCTCGATCCTGGCGGACAGCGAGGCCTCGAGCTTCCCCCGGTTGGACGCGCGGTCCCGCTCGGAGAGTTCGGGCTGGTCCGTGAGGCGGTTGAGGTAGGCCTCGGCCGTCTTGACGTCGGGGCCGGTGACGGTGCCGGTGAGCTGGGCACGGGCCTCGCTGCCCGCGACCTGGTCGAAGTCGGCGAGCGCGGCGAGCTCGCGGACGCGGGCCTGCTGGGCGGCTGCGCTGAGTGCGTCGCGGGCGGCCTCGCTTCGGGCGTCCTCCTCGTTCTCGACGGGCAGGCCCGTGATCGGGTCGAAGGAGGGGCCTTCGTTCACCTGGCCGGGCACGGACAGCGCGGCGAGCAGCAGGCCGCGGGTGGCGGACGCCTGCTCGACCGCGAGGCCGAGGGCCGCCGGTGCGCGGGTGGCCTCGGCGGCACGGGCCGGCGTCGTCTCGGCGAGTTCCCCGGCGAGAGCGTGCAGCCCTTCGATGATGTCGGTGTACGCCTTGTACGCCTCGATCGCGGTGCCCTCGCCGGTGAGCGCGGCACGCCGGACGGAGTTCACGGAGCCGAGACCGCGGCGCAGGTCGGCGTGGTCGGCCGAGATGTCGCCCCGGATCTCGTCTATCTGCCGGTCGACGCGGGCGCTGCGGTTGGCGGAGATCTCCCGGCGGTCCGCTTCGTCGCCCTGCTGGTCCTCCCGGCCGGCCGCGACGTACGCGGTGACCTCGTCGCGCTCGTCGGCGAGGGAGTGGGCCAGGGTGACGGCCTGGCGGTTGAGCCCGGCGAGGGTGACGAGCCGCTGGGACTCGGTCAGGTCGTCCGAGGCGAGCAGGATCGCCGGGGCGCCCGCGGCCGCGACCGTGAGGGTGAGGGCGGCGACGCCCGCGACCAGTCGGCGGCGCACCCGCACGGGGCGCCCGCCGGGGAGGAGCGTGGGGTCGGAGGCCGCCCGGGCCTCGGCCGAGGGTTCCGGGTACGCCGGGGGCACGGCACCCGCACGGCCGTCCGGCGTCGCCGGGGGGATCGCGGGCGACGAAGGCGTCCGCGGTGCCGCGGGCCCCGAAGAGCCCGTACCGTCCATGCTGCCCTTGCCCCGAGGCCGCTTCTTCTGCACCGGTGCTCGCATTCCTGACTCGTCCGCCCATGAAGCAGAGGTGACGGCCGGTCATCACACGAGTCCTCCACCACTGGCACGATCCACGACCATCCCAGCGGCTTCGAGAAGGGGGCGCGCATCGGCCGCTCCGCCACACGAACGAGTGAACCGCACTGCGGAGTTGGCTAACAACCCGTTCGCCGTCGCACATTCCTGCGCGGAGAGGACCGGTTGGACCTTCGGCCCATGCTTTGGCAGGATGCCCGCCCGCAGCTCAGCCGCACCGTCGCTTCCCCCGCGAAGGGCCAGGTCGAGCCGCTGGTGGAGACCAATTCCACGGCACTGCGGGACACGCGGGAAAGGCCTGCCGGCTCGGGCAGAATGGCGGCCATGCGATTCGAGCTCGCCACCGTTCCCGGCACCGCGGAACGTCCGAACGAGGACTGGGCGTCACTCGCGCTCCCGGCCTCAGGCCAGGGCGGATCGCTGGTGGTTCTCGACGGGGTGACACCGCCCCGAGGCGATGACGGTTGCGTACACGGCGTCCCCTGGTTCACCTCGCACCTGGGCGGAACCCTCCTCCACCTGTCGGGTTCGCACCGGGATATGCCGCTGGCCGAGGCACTGGCCCTGTCCATCCGGCGCACCGCCGATACTCACCGCGGAAGCTGTGACCTTTCTCACGTACGCACGCCTCAGGCAACGGTCGTCGCGGTTCGCTGGGACGGGGACTCGGTCGAGCATCTGGTCCTCTCCGACGCCACGCTCCTGCTGGAGGCGCCGAACGGAGTCGTGCGCGCCGTGCTGGACGACCGGCTGGACCACATCCCGAAGGAGGTCCTCCGCTCGGTCACCGCGACGGACGCCCTGCGCAACCGGGACGGCGGCTTCTTCACGGCCGCCGCGGACCCGGAGGTGGCGGCGCGTGCGGTGACGGGCACGACGCCGCGTGCGGACGTCCGGGCGGTGGCCGCCCTGTCCGACGGGGCATCCCGCTGGACCGACCTGTTCGCGGAGGGGAGCTGGGCGGACCTCATGGGGCTGCTGCGCGCGGAGGGGCCGCACGGGCTGGTCGGCCGGGTGCGGGCACGGGAGGCGGCGGACACCCGCCGGGGCGGGCGGGCGCGCGGGAAGACCCACGACGACGCGACCGCGGTGTACGCGGAACTCCAGCCCCCCTCGGGCCGGCCGCTCCCACGGGCCTGACCCGCCGGACGGCCGGGGGGCCGAGGGCGGAGGACGGGGCCGGGAGCCGGGAAGGCGGAGGGGCAGGGGCAGGGGCCGGCGGGAGGGAGAGGGAGCCCTCAGCCCTCCTCGGACCGGGCGTTGAGCTGGTGCAGCAGGCGGGCCAGTTCGGCGACCTCGCCGCGGTCCCATCCGGCCAGCTTTCGCACGTACCGGTCGCGCCGGGCCTTCCGTACGGCCCGGAAGCGGGTGAGTCCCTCGTCGGTCAGCCGGACGAGCGAGGCGCGGCCGTCGGCCGGGTCGGGCTCGCGGGTGACCAGGCCGAGCTCGTCCAGCGCGCGCAACTGCCGGCTCATCGTCGCCTTGCCGACGCCGAAGTACCCCGCGAGATCGGTGGCACGCTGGGCGCCGGAATCCTCGAGGCGTACGAGCAGTCCGTACGCGGAGGGTTCGAGTCCGGGATGGACCTCGCGGGCCATCTCGCCGGAACTCGCCCGGGCCCGGCGCAGAAAGACGGCCAACTCCCGCTCCAGGGCCAAGAACTCCGTGAACTCCCGGTCCGCGCCACCGCCTCCCTTCGGCCTGGAGTCGTTCCCCGTACCGCTTCCGTGCACGTCAGCACCCTTCGCTCGCTCTCCCGGCGATCGAGAGTTCCCTCAGGCGGCGGCCGTCGCCGCAGCTCACCCAGTATTTCGCAGGCACCGGCCGGCAGCGGGCACCGGCACCGACTCCGCGCTCACCCCCTCTCCACGGGCACCTGTCCGCTCGACCCGATCCTCTGCTCCGCTCCCGGGCCCGGGCTCGCACCCACCGCGCCTCGACCTCCGCCACCGCCACCGCCGCCGCCGCCGCACGGACCCGACCACGGCAGCCGCCGTGCGCCGGCCCCCGGGGGGCGGGGCGGCGCACGGCGACCGTGCGGCGGGGCGATGCCCCGCGGCTCACGCCGCGGCCCGTACCGGCACCTCGGCCGGGGACAGCGCGATCCGGAGGACCTGGCGGACGTCCGCCACGGGGTGCACCTCCAGCTTCTCCAGGACCTCGGCGGGGACGTCGTCCAGATCGGCCTCGTTGCGCTTGGGGATCACGACCGTGGTGATCCCGGCGCGGTGCGCGGCCAGCAGCTTCTGCTTCACGCCGCCGATCGGCAGCACCCGCCCGGTCAGCGACACCTCACCGGTCATCGCCACGTCCGTGCGGGCCGGCCGCCCGGAGAGCAGCGACGCCAGCGCCGTCGTCATGGTGATGCCGGCGCTCGGCCCGTCCTTGGGGACCGCTCCCGCCGGGAAGTGGATGTGCACGCCGCGGTCCTTCAGATCGCCGACGGGCAGCTCCAGTTCCGCACCGTGCGAGCGGAGGAAGCTCAGTGCGATCTGTGCGGACTCCTTCATGACGTCGCCGAGCTGACCGGTGAGACTCAGTCCGGAGGCGCCGGTCTCCGGGTCGGCGAGCGACGCCTCGACGTAGAGGACGTCGCCCCCGGCACCGGTGACCGCGAGCCCCGTGGCCACACCCGGCACCGCGGTGCGGCGCTCCGCCGGGTCCTGCGCGGACTCGGGCACATGGTGCGGCCTGCCGATCAGGGCGCGCAGGTCGCCGTCGCCCACGGTGAACGGCAGCTCCCGCCCGCCCAGTTCGTGCTGGGCCGCGACCTTGCGGAGCAGCCTGGCGATCGCACGCTCCAGGTTCCGCACGCCCGCCTCACGGGTGTACTCGCCCGCCATCCTGCGCAGCGCCGACTCCTCCAGGGCCACCTCGCCCGGCTCCAGGCCGGCTCGCTCCAGCTGGCGCGGGAGCAGGTGGTCCCGGGCGATGACGACCTTCTCGTCCTCGGTGTAGCCGTCGAGCCTGACCAGTTCCATCCGGTCGAGCAGCGCCTGCGGAATGGCCTCCAGGACGTTCGCCGTGGCCAGGAAGACCACGTCCGACAGGTCGAGTTCGACCTCCAGGTAGTGGTCGCGGAACGTGTGGTTCTGCGCCGGGTCGAGGACTTCGAGCAGCGCCGCCGCGGGATCGCCCCGGAAGTCGGAGCCCACCTTGTCGATCTCGTCGAGGAGGACCACCGGGTTCATGGAGCCGGCCTCCTTGACGGCGCGGACGATCCGGCCGGGCAGCGCGCCGACGTAGGTGCGCCGGTGGCCGCGGATCTCCGCCTCGTCCCGGACGCCGCCGAGCGCGACGCGGACGAACGTGCGTCCCATCGCGTGGGCGACGGACTCGCCGAGCGAGGTCTTGCCCACGCCGGGCGGGCCGACGAGGGCGAGGACCGCGCCGCCGCGCCGGCCGCCGACCACGCCGAGTCCGCGGTCGGAGCGCCGCTTGCGGACCGCGAGGTACTCGGTGATGCGTTCCTTCACGTCGTCCAGGCCGGCGTGCTCGGCGTCCAGGACGGCCCTGGCTCCCCGGATGTCGTAGGCGTCCTCGGTGCGTTCCTTCCAGGGCAGTTCGAGCACGGTGTCGAGCCAGGTGCGGATCCAGGAGCCCTCGGGGCCCTGGTCGCCGGCTCGCTCGAGCTTGTCGACCTCCTTCAGAGCGGCCTCGCGGACCCTCTCCGGGAGGTCGGCCGCCTCGACCCGGGATCGGTAGTCGTCGGACTCCTCGCCGTCGGACTCGCCGCCCAGTTCGCGCAGTTCCCTGCGGACCGCGTCGAGCTGGCGGCGCAGCAGGAACTCGCGCTGCTGCTTGTCGACGCCCTCCTGGACGTCCTTGGCGATCGACTCGGCCACGTCCTGCTCGGCGAGGTGCTCGCGGAGCTGCTCGGTGGCGAGCCTGAGCCGGGCGACCGGATCGCTGGTCTCCAGCAGCTCGACCTTCTGGGCGGTCGACAGGAAGGGCGAGTAGCCGGCGTTGTCGGCGAGGGCGGGCACGTCGTCGATCTGCTGGACGCGGTCCACGACCTGCCACGCCCCGCGCTTGCGCAGCCAGCTGGTGGCGAGGGCCTTGTACTCCTTCACGAGCTCCGTGACCGAACCGGGCAGCGGGTCGGGCAGGGTCTCGTCGATGAGGGTGCCGTGGATCCACAGGGCGCCGCCGGGACCGGTCGTACCGGCGCCGACGCGGACCCGGCTGCGGCCGCGGATCAGGGCGCCGGGGTCGCCGTCGGAGAGCCGCCCGACCTGCTCCACGGTACCGAGCACACCGGTGGCGGCGTAGGTGCCGTCGATCCGGGGGACGAGCAGCACCCGCGGCTTTCGCGGCTCCGCCCGTGCCGCCGCCTGGGCGGCTTCCACGGCGGCCCGTACCTCGTTGTCGGACAGGTCGAGGGGTACCACCATCCCGGGCAGCACGACCTCGTCGTCGAGCGGAAGCACAGGCAAGGTGAGCGGTGCGGGCGTCGAAGCCATGATCTCCCCTTCGGCAGTCAAGTTGAGTTACATCGACTCAATGCGAAGGGGGCCACCGATGTTCCCGGGCGGATGTTCGCTGTGAGCGATTCCACTCGGCCCGTTCGGAATCCGCCCCGGGACCCGAGCGGAACCCGCCCCCGAGCGCGCACGCGAACCCGGGCTCGCCCCGAGCGCGAACCGACCCGAGCACCGGGCGGAGCGCCCGGGGGCCGCGACCGGGGCCGCCCCGTCCGCCCGCCCGGATCATCGGGGCCGCCCCCGTCCACCCGCCCGGATCCCGGAACAGGCCTTAGCCTGAGGGCCCATGGACCCCATGGACCCCTTCGGCCACGCCACCGCCCCCCGGACCCTCGACCGGCGCGAAGGGCCGTACGGCGAGGTCGTCCTGCGTGAACGCCGGGGTCCCGACGGGGAGATCCACGAGATCATCGCCAACGGCTGCTTCCTGATGGACACCTCGGACGGCCGCTCGGAGCGGCTGCTCATGGACGCCGCCCACCGGGCCCTCGCCGGCCGCCGCGACCCGTCCGTGCTGATCGGCGGGCTTGGCGTCGGCTTCTCCCTGGCCCGCGCGGCAGCCGAGCCCGGCTGGTCCCGGATCACCGTCGCCGAACGGGAGCCGGCGATCATCGACTGGCACACCGCGGGTCCGCTGAGGCGCATCTCCGCCGCGGCGCTGGCCGATCCGCGCACCACCGTCCTGCACACGGACCTGGTGGCGTACCTCCTCCACACCACGGACAGCTACGACGCGCTCTGCCTCGACATCGACAACGGCCCCGACTGGACCGTCACCGAGGACAACGGCAGCCTCTACGCACCGGACGGGCTGAGGGCGTGCGCACGGCGGCTGAACCCCGGAGGGGTCCTCGCCGTCTGGTCGGCACAGCCCTCCGAGAATTTCGAGCGGACGTTGCGGAATGCCGGATTCAGCGGGGTAAGAACCGAAGAGATCGCGGTTGCACGAGGCGTTCCCGACGTGGTCCACCTGGCAGTTCGGCCTGCGTAGCCGGGACCTGGGCGGTGCCCTTACGCTGCCTACCTGACATACCGATCTATACGCAGCTCGCAGTGCGCGACAGGGGCGGGGCGATGGAGCAGACACATACCGGCGGCAACGGCGCGGTGGCACACCCGACCGGAAGTGCCCAGCGCCGGGTGCTGGTCGTCGAGGACGACACCACCCTCGTCGACGCCGTCTCGGCCCGTCTGCGCGCCGAGGGGTTCCTGGTCCAGACCGCGGCCGACGGCCCTGCGGCCGTGGAGGCCGCGGAGGCCTGGCAGCCGGATCTGATGGTCCTCGACGTGATGCTGCCCGGCTTCGACGGCCTCGAGGTGTGCCGCCGGGTCCAGGCGCGGCGCCCCGTCCCGGTGCTGATGCTCACCGCGCGTGACGACGAGACCGACATGCTGGTCGGGCTCGGCGTGGGCGCCGACGACTACATGACGAAGCCGTTCTCGATGCGCGAGCTCGCCGCCCGGGTGCATGTGCTGCTGCGGCGGGTGGAGCGCGCCGCGCTGGCCGCCGTGACGCCGCGCAGCGGGATCCTGCGCCTGGGTGAACTGGAGATCGACCACGCCCAGCGCCGCGTACGCGTCCGGAACGAGGACGTGCACCTCACACCGACCGAGTTCGACCTGCTGGTCTGCCTGGCCGGCACGCCGCGCGCGGTCCTCTCCCGGGAGCAGCTGCTGGCCCAGGTGTGGGACTGGGCGGACGCCTCCGGCACCCGTACGGTCGACAGCCATGTCAAGGCGCTGCGCCGCAAGATCGGCGCCGAGCGGATCCGCACGGTCCACGGCGTCGGGTACGCCCTGGAGAGCCCGGCTCCATGACCCGGCGGAGCCCGCTCAGCTCCCGGCTGGGGGCGGTGGAGATCTCGGTCAAGACCAAGCTCGGCGCGCTGGTCGTCACCGCGGTGCTGATCACGACCGGGCTGGCGCTGGTCGCCTTCCGCACCGGGGCGGAGCTGCGCTACATCACGGTCTTCGCCATGATCACCACGCTGCTGATCACGCAGTTCGTGGCGCACGGGCTGACCGCTCCACTGGACGAGATGAACACCGTCGCGAAGTCGATCTCCCACGGCGACTTCAGCCGCCGGGTGCGCGGTGACGGCCGCCGCGACGAGCTCGGCGACCTCGCCTCCACGATCAACCGGATGGCGGACGATCTGGAGGCCGTGGACCGGCACCGCAAGGGGCTGGTCGCCAACGTCTCCCACGAGCTGCGCACCCCGATCGCGGCCCTGCGGGCGGTGCTGGAGAACGTCGTGGACGGCGTCTCGGCGGCCGACGCCGAGACGATGCGTACCGCCCTGCAGCAGACGGAGCGGCTGTCCCGGCTGGTCGAGACGCTGCTGGACCTCTCCCGGCTGGACAACGGGGTCGTCGCGCTCCGGGCCCGGCGCTTCGAGGTCTGGCCCTATCTGTCGGGCGTGCTCAAGGAGGCGAACCTCGCCGCCGGGCGGCGCGGGCTGCCCTCGGGTTCGGGCAACCACACCCGCAAGGACGTCCATCTCCACCTGGACGTCTCACCGCCCGAGCTGACCGCGCACGCGGACGCCGAGCGGCTCCACCAGGTCGTGGCGAACCTGATCGACAATGCGGTCAAGCACTCGCCGCCGCACGGCAGGGTCACCGTCCGTGCCCGCCGGGGCGCACAGGCCGACTCCCTGGAGCTGGAGGTGAGGGACGAGGGCCCGGGGATCCCCGAGTCGGAGTGGCACCGGGTCTTCGAGCGGTTCAACCGGGGCACCGCCCCCTCGCCGCACGGCCCGGGCAGCGACGGGGGCACCGGCCTGGGCCTGGCCATCGCGCGCTGGGCGGTGGAACTGCACGGCGGCCGCATCGGGGTGGCCGAATCGACGCGCGGCTGCCGCATCAGGGTCACCCTCCCGGGAATCCCCTCGTCACACGGTTGACGTAGGGTGCGAAAAGGAGCGAAGCCCCCGGCGAACCGGACGGGCGCGTCCCCGCCTCCCCGCACCCAGGTGCCCGGGGAGCGGGGTACGGGCGCGGCCCGGCGGGCCGTGGCCGCGCTCCGCCGTACCCGGTCAGCAGGGGAACCGCGCTTGTTTCCCGCCATTTCCTGCGCCGAAACCGGTTGCCAGGTGTGACTTAGGCGACGAAGACCGCGCCCGGCCTGCACCTCACCACCGCGTAGGCGTAGCCTTTATTTCCGCTGTCCATCACCTTGTGAAGCGGAAGAGGGCGGTTGCCGCCGTGTCGTCTCAGTCCCCCAGTAACTCGAGTACGTCGACCGACCCCGACGGGCAGGGGAAGAATCCCGCTGCCGCGTTCGGGGCCAATGAGTGGCTCGTCGACGAGATCTACCAGCAGTACCTCCAGGATCCGAACTCCGTCGACCGCGCCTGGTGGGACTTCTTCGCCGACTACAAGCCGGGCGGCGGGGCCACCGGCGAGGCCGCCCAGCCGCCGACCAAGACGCCGACCCAGACGCCGACCCAGACGGCGGCCACGGGCAGGCCGGCCGCGACGACCGCGCAGACGCCGGGCGCCACGCAGGCCCAGGGCACCGCGGGGGCTCCGGCGCCCGCCGCGCAGGCCGCCGCCGCGCCCGCACCGGCAGCCCCGGCGCGGCCCGCGGCCCAGGCCCAGACACCGGCCCAGGCACCGGCACCGGCACCGGCACCGGCACAAGCCGCCCCGGCGAAGCCCGCCGCTTCCGCGAAGCCCGCAGCCGCTCCGGCCAGGCCCGCCGCCCAGGCGGCCGACGGCCCGGAGATGCTGCCGCTGCGCGGCCCCTCCGCCGCGGTGGCGAAGAACATGAACGCCTCGCTGGAACTGCCGACGGCCACGTCCGTCCGCGCCGTCCCGGTGAAGCTGCTCTTCGACAACCGCATCGTGATCAACAACCACCTGAAGCGCGCCCGGGGCGGGAAGATCTCCTTCACCCACATCATCGGGTACGCGATGGTGCAGGCGATCAAGGCCATGCCGTCGATGAACTGGTCGTACGGCGACAGGGACGGCAAGCCGGTCCTGGTCAAGCCCCCGCACGTGAACCTCGGCCTCGCCATCGACCTGGTGAAGCCCAACGGCGACCGGCAGCTCGTCGTCGCGGCCATCAAGAAGGCCGAGACCATGAACTTCTTCGAGTTCTGGCAGGCCTACGAGGACATCGTCCGCCGCGCCCGCAGCAACAAGCTGACCATGGACGACTTCAGCGGCGTCACCGTCTCGCTGACCAACCCCGGCGGCCTCGGCACCGTGCACTCCGTGCCGCGGCTGATGCCCGGACAGTCGGTGATCATGGGTGTCGGCTCCATGGACTACCCGGCCGAGTTCCAGGGCACCTCCCAGGACACCCTGAACAAGCTGGGCGTCTCCAAGGTCATGACGCTGACCTCGACCTACGACCACCGGGTGATCCAGGGCGCCGCGTCCGGCGAGTTCCTGCGGATCGTCGCCAACCTCCTCCTCGGCGAGGACGGCTTCTACGACGACATCTTCGAGGCGCTGCGCATCCCCTACGAGCCGGTCCGCTGGCTCAAGGACATCGACGCCTCGCACGACGACGACGTCACCAAGGCCGCCCGGGTCTTCGAGCTGATCCACTCCTACCGGGTCCGCGGCCATGTGATGGCCGACACCGACCCGCTGGAGTACCGCCAGCGCAAGCACCCCGACCTGGACATCACCGAGCACGGGCTCACCCTGTGGGACCTGGAGCGCGAGTTCGCCGTCGGCGGCTTCGGCGGCAAGTCGATGATGAAGCTCCGCGACATCCTCGGCGTGCTGCGCGACTCGTACTGCCGCACCACCGGCATCGAGTTCATGCACATCCAGGACCCCAAGCAGCGCAAGTGGATCCAGGACCGGGTGGAGCGCCCGCACGCCAAGCCGGAGCGCGAGGAGCAGCTGCGCATCCTGCGCCGGCTGAACGCGGCCGAGGCCTTCGAGACCTTCCTGCAGACGAAGTACGTCGGCCAGAAGCGCTTCTCGCTGGAGGGCGGGGAGTCCGTCATCCCGCTGCTCGACGCGGTCATCGACTCGGCCGCCGAGTCCCGCCTCGACGAGGTCGTCATCGGCATGGCCCACCGCGGCCGGCTGAACGTGCTGGCGAACATCGTCGGCAAGTCGTACGCGCAGATCTTCCGCGAGTTCGAGGGCAACCTCGACCCCAAGTCGATGCACGGCTCCGGCGACGTGAAGTACCACCTCGGCGCCGAGGGCACCTTCACCGGCCTGGACGGCGAGCAGATCACCGTGTCGCTGGTCGCCAACCCGTCGCACCTGGAGGCCGTCGACCCGGTCCTGGAGGGCGTCGTCCGCGCCAAGCAGGACATCATCAACAAGGGCGGCACGGACTTCACCGTCCTGCCGGTCGCCCTGCACGGCGACGCGGCCTTCGCCGGCCAGGGCGTCGTCGCCGAGACGCTGAACATGTCGCAGCTGCGCGGCTACCGCACCGGCGGCACGGTCCACGTCGTCATCAACAACCAGGTCGGCTTCACCGCCGCCCCGGAGTCGTCGCGCTCGTCGATGTACGCGACCGACGTGGCCCGCATGATCGAGGCGCCGATCTTCCATGTGAACGGCGACGACCCGGAGGCGTGCGTCCGGGTGGCGCGGCTCGCCTTCGAGTTCCGCCAGACGTTCAACAAGGACGTCGTGATCGACCTGATCTGCTACCGCCGCCGCGGTCACAACGAGGGCGACAACCCGCAGTTCACCAACCCGCAGATGGTGAACCTGATCGACAAGAAGCGCTCGGTGCGCAAGCTCTACACCGAGTCGCTCATCGGCCGCGGCGACATCACGCTGGAAGAGGCCGAGCAGGCGCTCCAGGACTTCCAGGGCCAGTTGGAGAAGGTCTTCGCGGAGGTCCGCGAGGCCACCAGCCACCCGGCCCCGGCCCAGGTCCCCGACGCCCAGGCCGAGTTCCCCGTGTCCGTCACCACGGCGATCTCCCAGGAGATCGTCAAGCGGATCGCCGAGTCCCAGGTCAACGTCCCCGAGAGCATCACCGTCCACCCGCGGCTGCTGCCCCAGCTGCAGCGCCGCGCGGCCTCCGTCGAGGACGGCACGATCGACTGGGGCATGGGCGAGACCCTCGCCATCGGCTCGCTGCTGATGGAGGGCACCCCGGTCCGGCTCGCCGGCCAGGACACCCGCCGGGGCACCTTCGGCCAGCGCCATGCGGTGCTGGTGGACCAGGAGACCAACGAGGACCACACCCCGCTGCTCTACCTGTCCGAGGAGCAGGCCCGCTACAACGTCTACGACTCGCTCCTCAGCGAGTACGCGGCGATGGGCTTCGAGTACGGCTACTCGCTGGCCCGCCCCGAGTCGCTGGTCATGTGGGAGGCCCAGTTCGGCGACTTCGTCAACGGCGCCCAGACCGTCGTCGACGAGTTCATCTCCTCGGCCGAGCAGAAGTGGGGCCAGACCTCCGGCGTCACCCTGCTGCTGCCGCACGGCTACGAGGGCCAGGGCCCGGACCACAGCTCCGCCCGCCCGGAGCGCTTCCTCCAGCTGTGCGCGCAGAACAACATGACGGTCGCCATGCCGACCCTGCCGTCGAACTACTTCCACCTGCTGCGCTGGCAGGTCCACAACCCGCACCACAAGCCGCTGATCGTCTTCACCCCGAAGTCGATGCTGCGGCTGAAGGCCGCGGCGTCCAAGGCGGAGGAGTTCACCACCGGCGGCTTCCGCCCGGTCATCGGCGACACCGGGGTCGATTCGGGAGCGGTGAACGCCGCCGACATCCGCAAGGTCGTCTTCTGCTCCGGCAAGGTCTACTACGACCTCGAGGCGGAGCGGCAGAAGCGCGGTGCCACCGACACGGCCATCATCCGCCTGGAGCGCCTGTACCCGCTGCCGGGTGCCGAACTGCAGGCCGAGATCGCGAAGTTCCCGAACGCCGAGAAGTACCTCTGGGCCCAGGAGGAGCCGGCGAACCAGGGTGCCTGGCCGTTCATCGCGCTCAACCTGATCGACCACCTGGACCTGGCGGTCGGTGCGGACATCCCGCACGGCGAGCGCCTGCGCCGCATCTCCCGCCCCCATTCGTCGTCCCCGGCGGTGGGCTCGGCGAAGCGGCACCAGGCGGAGCAGCAGCAGCTGGTCAACGAGGTCTTCGAGGCCTGAGGCCGCCGAGGCGGTACGCACGAGACGGAGGGCCCGGCACCCGAGGGGGGTACCGGGCCCTCCGGCGTGTGGGCGACGGGCCGCTGGGGGCGAGTACGCCCGCCGCGAGCAGTTCTGTCTACCCAGCGCCCTCGGCGGCCCGGGCCGCTTCGACGTTCTTGCCGTCCTGGGCGTTCTTGCCGTCCTCGGCAGCCTCGGTGTCCTCAGCGCCCTCGGCGTTCTTGCCGTCCTCGGCAGCCTCGGTGTCCTCAGCGCCCTCGGCGTTCTTGCCGTCCTCGGCAGCCTCGGTGTCCTCAGCGCCCTCGGCGTTCTTGTCGCCGTCCTCCGGCTCCCCCTCGGGTGCCCGCGCCTCGTCCCGTGCCGCGGGCACCCGGATGAGCACGACCCCGCTCCCGAGGTCTATCGGCCCCCGCCCGGGATCGGCGTCACGGGCCTCCTCGAGCGTGAGCTCCTGACGCCGCCGCTCCTCCTCGGTGTGCCGCCGCCCAGGAGCGAACAGCTCGTTCAACGCGCCGCCGAACATGGGTGTGCTCCTGTCTGCCGGGATCTGCACTTCATGGTACGAACGGGCGCGGTGTGGCGGAGACGAGGGCATGCCGTGCCCACAGCTCGACGTACCCCCGGCGCCCGGTGAGCTCCAGGTTCGCCACATCGTCCGCCACACCGAGGCTCAGCGGCACCTTGTATCCCACCACGTGGTCGAACTCGACGGGTTCCACCCCGGGATTCGCGTCCCGCCACTCCTGCCAGTACGCGTAGGTGAGCGCGTCCTCTTCCTCATCGGCGCCGCAGCGACAACTTGAGCGATACTCTCGCTGCCCTGCATGTTCACTCGGGACATATCAGTCGGCGCCTTCGGCCTCGCATCGAATAGTTTCGGTGCTCACACCATGCCGAACACAAAGAGAGCAGTGCCGACGTCCGGACTGAACTCAAACGCCCCGGATCGCTCGAAGGGCCCCACGCCACCACCGAGATGGTTGCGCAGGGCCCTTCAGCAACAGACAGAGCCTACTTTCCTCGCAGGGTCGCGAGGAAGGCCGTGAGCCTGGCATCGTCGCCTTCGATGCGCTCCAGAATCGACTCGGCTGTCTCCCGGCGCCGGGTTCCAAGCTCCCGGTAGACGAGCCAGAGGCCCTCACGAGCCGCATCTCGACACAGATCGCCCAGAGCCGAGTTTCCCATGCCCCTCTCCTCCTCGTCCGCCTCACCTGACACGATCTGGAAGAGCAGTGCGAGCACAAGGTCACGGGCGTCGGCCGAGAGCTCGTCGAGCAACGCCGCAAGCAGAACATGCACAGTCGGCAATGCTGCACTGTAGAGCTGCCCCTGCACGACGACGACGTTCTCCAGCTCCCAGTAGGCAGCCATCGCCTCGTCCTCAGTGCCGGCGGCAAACAGCCGCAGCAGGGCTCCGGGGACCTTCTCGGTCCGATCACCCAGAGTGCGGAACGCAGTCCAATCCAAGCGCCCGATTTCGATTTCGGCCAGGCTCTTGCTCACCGCATTCTGTCCCTTCGCTGACTGATCACTTTGACGGGTCTTCGAATTTAGCCGGGGAGGGGCGCTCGCTGGCCGTGCCGCTGACTGCGGAGCGTGACTGCCGCCGGGGAAGCCGGGCCTGAACGCGAACCGCCCGCAGCGCTTGTGGATGATCACTGTTGCTGAAGCAGTGGATCTACGAGCGACACGGGCGGCGTGGAGCACGATACCGGCGCGACGGCGCTGTTCGATCTGGAAGGGGTCGCGGTGGTGGAGGTGGTCCGGGGCGAGGCCGGGACGCGCACAGTCCATCTGGTGACCACGGACCCGGCGGCACGGGCCTGTCCGTCGTGCGGGACCTTCGCCACCCGGGTGAAGGAACGGGCCGTGACGCGGCCCCGTGACCTGGAGCACGGCGGGAGTCCGGTGCTGATTCGCTGGCACAAGTGAAGTTCCCCCCGGATCATGGACAGCGGTTGCTTACGCTGCGGAGGTGAAGTCTTGCTGCAGCCTGGCTCGGGTTTCGAGTGGGGTGAGGTACCCGAACTCGGGGTGTTTGCGGAGCCTGGTGCGGTTGTACTCGACCTCGATGAAGCGGAAGACGTCGGCGCGGGCAGCC
>NZ_BLLG01000005.1 GCF_011766325.1 Streptomyces pacificus
CCGCCAGCACTGACGGCGCTCGATGAACTCCAACTCCCGTCCAAACAGCGGGTGGAACGGGTGCGTCACCCGCACCCCGCCTGCATCTCCAGAGTCCGGAACCTGAGCAGTCGACGGATCACGCCAACGCCGCCGCGGAGAGCTTCTGGGCCCTGCTCAAGGAGGAGATCGGCACCCGGAGCTGGCCCGACCGGGCCGCCGCCCGCGCCGAGGTCCTCACCTTCATCGAGACCTTCCACAACCGCCGCCGCCTGCGCAAACACAACACCTTCGGCTACCTCACCCCGACCGAGACCAGACAGCGGCATCAACACGCCCTCGCGGCAAAACCAAATATCCGAGAGCACGGGGAAACTTCCGACGGCGCCGCCACCTCCATGATCGTCGCCGTTCAGCCGGCCACCGCGGTGTCGTGGAGCGTGATCCGGTCGCCCGGGGCAAGGTGCCTCCACCGCGCCGGGGTCAGAGGCAAGAGCCGCACCGGCACCACTCCCGGCTCCGTTCGAGCCCCGGCTCCGCAGCCGCCCGTGCGGGCTCCTCCCAGAAGCCCGCCTGCGGCAGCATCTCGGCCGATCACGGCGTCAGCCCGTCACACGTTGCAGCGGAACGTCCACCACACCGCTCTCGCCTGCGGAGACGTGCTGCTGCGTGATCCACGTCAGCACCGAACCCGCACGGGGGATTCACGGACAGGGAATGCGGACAAGGACGAATGGGAGGGTGCTCCGTCCCGGTGATCTCATGGCCCTGACCTTCCCGAATCGCTGCGGTGATGCCATGACCGCACTGCCCGACCGGATGCGCCCGCCGCGCGCGGAAGGCTGGTTCGCGGAGGACCTGGACCGCCTCTCCGAGGCGCCCCGCCACACCGAGCTGATCGACGGAGCCCTCGTCTTCGTGATGTCGCCCCAGCGGTGGTGGCACGGCCACCTCGTCACGATGCTCACCGTCGCCCTCATGGAGCAAACGCCCGCCGATGTCAGGGTCGGCGGTGCGATGACCATAAAGCTCGACCAGCGCAACCGACCCGAGCCGGATCTGCTGGTGACGACGGCCGACTACGACGGCGATCGCACCTGGTTCACACCGGACGAGGTACGACTTGTCATCGAGGTCGTGTCCCCCGAGTCCGCCCACCGGGACCGCACGGTGAAGCTTCGCAAGTACGCAGAGGCCGGCATCCCGCACTACTGGTGCATCGAGGACGAGGGCGGCCTCCCCGTCGTCCACGTCTACGAACTCGACGGACCGACCGGCGTCTACGCGCCTGCCGGCATCTTCCGGGGCACCCTGAAGCGCCCTGTGCCTTTCGAGATCAGCCTGGATCTCGACAAGCTCACCCCGGCACGGGACAGCTAGAAGTCAGCACCAAGTCCGCACGGGAACACAGAAGGGGCCGGGCTCGCCCGAGCTCAACCCCTTCTGAAGCGCCTGCTCGACGAAGCACACAGCGCACCCCTCGGCCCCCTGACCGAGGAGGCGCAAGCAGCGGCGCCACATCGCCCCCCAGGCGGGTATACCCGATGTATTCTGTCAGGCGTGGCACACACAACGATCAAGGTCGAGAGCAGCATCCGGGACCGGCTGGCGATCCTGGCCGCCGAGAAGAACACCACGATCGCGGGGCTCGTCGGCGAATTCGCCACCCACACCCTCACACAGAGCGAGCGGGACGAGCAGGTCGCGAAGACCCTCGAAGTCCTGCACGCGCTCTCCGGCTACGCCCCGGACCCCGAGCAGGATCGCACAGCGGACGATGAGCTCATGCGTCGGCTCGGCAGCGCCGCGTGAACCCTGTCGCCCCCGTCGACGTAGTCCTCGACGACAGCGCGCTGCTCGCTCTGGGCTCAGGCAACGTCCTGGCCTCCCGCCTTCTGTACCAGGCCGCTGGGACCGGGGCCTGGCGCGTCCACGTCGCGCTGGCCGCACTCGCTGAAGCGGACCGGATACGCACCGGACTCGCCAGCCACCTCGGCATGCTCGACCAGGTGGTTCTTCATCCGCTCGATCTCGCCGGAGTCCTGGCCGCCTCGGGCCACGGGCGGTCTCTGGGCTGGTGCCACACCCACCATGTGGCCATGCCCGGCCCCGAGCGCCTGGATGGGGCACGCGTCGCCACCGTCCAGCCCAAGGCCTGGGACGGGGCCGACGTCCGGGTGCTCGACCTCACTCCCTGAGCGATCCGCCCGGGTTGGGGCGGACTCCACCGGTGGATGTGATCCGAGCGCTCCCCACGTGCACGCAATCAACCGGGTGGTTGACAGCTGTTTTCTGATTCGCGAACCATGAATCGTGGTGCCGGCCTGCGGCGCCGGTTCGGCAGCTACTTCTTGCCACTCCCAGACGTTCCTCCGTGCCGGAACTCCACCACGTCCCCGTCCTGCATCACGTAGTCCTTGCCTTCCATGCGCGCCTTGCCCTTGGCGCGGGCCTCGGCGACCGAGCCGGTGTCGACGAGGTCGGCGAAGGAGATCACCTCGGCCTTGATGAAGCCCTTCTGGAAGTCGGTGTGGATCACCCCGGCCGCCTCGGGGGCCGTCGCACCCTTCCTGATGGTCCAGGCGCGCGACTCCTTGGGGCCCGCCGTGAGGTAGGTCTGCAGGCCGAGGGTGTCGAAGCCGACGCGGGCGAGGGTCGCCAGGCCGGGCTCCTCCGCGCCGACGGACTGGAGGAGTTCCAGGGCGTCCTCCGCGTCGAGTTCGGCGAGGTCCGCCTCCAGCTTGGCGTTGAGGAAGATCGCCTCGGCCGGGGCGACCAGCGCGCGCTGCTCGTCCTTGAAGGCGTCGTCGGTCAGCTCGTCCTCGTCGACGTTGAAGACGTAGAGGAACGGCTTGGTGGTCAGCAGATGCAGGTCGTGCAGCAGCTCGGCGTTCTCCGAGCCCTGGACGATGCCCTGCGAGAAGAGGGTGTCGCCCTTCTCGAGGATGTCCCTGGCCGCTTCGACCGCCGCGGCCTTCGGAGCCACGTCCTTCTTGATCCGGGACTCCTTCTGGAGCCGTGGCAGGACCTTCTCGATGGTCTGGAGGTCGGCCAGGATCAGCTCGGTGTTGATCGTCTCGATGTCGTCCCCGGGGGAGACCCTGCCGTCGACGTGGACGACGTTCTCGTCCTGGAAGGCCCGGATGACCTGGCAGATCGCGTCTGACTCGCGGATGTTCGCCAGGAACTTGTTACCCAGGCCCTCGCCCTCGCTGGCGCCGCGGACGATGCCGGCGATGTCGACGAAGTCCACCGTCGCGGGCAGGATCCGCTGGGAGCCGAAGATCTCGGCCAGCCTGCCGAGCCGGTCGTCGGGGACGCCGACGACACCCACGTTGGGCTCGATGGTGGCGAACGGGTAGTTGGCCGCCAGCACGTCGTTCTTGGTCAGGGCGTTGAACAGGGTCGACTTGCCGACATTGGGCAGACCGACGATTCCGATCGTGAGCGACACGTTGGCGACTTCCTGGAGTGCGGACTGGCTGGTGGCCGGGCCCCGGGGGGCGTGGGCCGATCCCCCAGTTTACGGGCGCGCCGGCGGAGTACGTCACGCGTGCGACGCCTCGAACTCCTGACCAAGCTCCCCCAAAGTGCGTGTCCTGTGACGTGCCGATCGCACATCGCGACCTACGTTGGTCACGTGGAGCAGCAAAGGACTGGTACCCCCTCGAGGCAGCCGCGGCCGCAGGCCCCTCTCTCGCAGCAGGCCCCCCTCTCCAAGGGCACTCTCATCGAGGGCACCTCGGTCCACCGGGTCGCGGCCGGGCCCGGTGGACCCGGGCAGACCGACGCCCCTCACCGAACCGGGAAGCGGCCCGCGCGCCAGGTCCCTCCGCTGGTGGCCATCGTGCGCAGACTGCCCAACCCGCGGCTGACAGGGCTGGGCGCCGGACTGTTCGCCTGCACCCTGATGCTGGTGATCGGCTCACTCGACCAGCTGCTGTTCGACGGCTCCGCCCTCGTCTACGGGGTGCTGTTCCTGCCGGTCAGCGCGCTGACCGGGTTCTGGGTGCGCGGCGCCGACCTGGTCACCGCACCGATCAGCGTGCCGATCGCGTTCACCGTGGGCCTGGTCCCGATCACGGGCGGTTCGGCGGGGACCGGCGGATCCGGGGGCATCGGTGTCGAGGTCATGGCCGTCGTCACCGCGCTGGCCGTGCAGGCGGGCTGGCTCTACGGGGGCACGCTCGTCGCGGGGCTGATCGCGACGGTGCGGAAGATCCGGCTGATGACGGCCCGGCGCCGTGCCCGTCGGGAATCCGGGGCGCCGCCGCGCCGCGCCTGACGGGAGACCGCCCGTCAGCCGTGCGGCGCCGTCCCGCCGGGCCCGCGGGCCCGGCGCGGTGGCTCAGCCGTGCCCGGCCGCCGCCGTCATGGCCGCTCCGACGATTCCCGCGTTGTTCCGCAACTGGGCCGGGACGACCTCCGCCCGGATGTGGTGGAGCAGCGGAATGAACCTGTCCGCCTTGCGGCTGACCCCACCGCCGAGGATGAACAACTCCGGCGAGAACAGCATCTCCAGGTGCGCCAGGTACTTCTGGACCCGGCGGGCCCAGTGCTCCCAGCTCAGCCCCTCGTCCTCCTTGACCTTGGTCGACGCCCGCTTCTCGGCCTCGTGGCCGTGCAGCTCCAGATGACCGAGCTCCGTGTTCGGCACCAGCCTGCCGTCCATGAAGAGCGCACTGCCGATGCCCGTGCCCAGGGTCAGCAGCATCACCGTGCCCTTGCGGCCCCTCCCGGCCCCGAAGGCCATCTCGGCCACTCCCGCGGCGTCGGCGTCGTTCAGCACGGTGGCCGGCGCACCGAGCCGCCTGTGCAGCAGTTCGGCGGCGTCGACGTCGATCCAGCTCTTGTCGACGTTGGCGGCCGTACGGATGACCGAGCCGGTGACCACTCCGGGGAAGGTGACCCCGACGGGGCCCGACCAGCCGAAGTGCCGCACCACCTCCGCGACGCCGTCGGCCACGGGCTCGGGCGCGGCCGGATGCGGGGTGAGTACCTTGTGACGGGGTTCGACGAGCTCGCCGCGGTCGAGGTCCACGGGGGCGCCCTTGATCCCCGATCCGCCGATGTCCACTCCGAAGACGTTCATGGACACAACGTTACGAGGAAGGGCGGACCGTCACTCCCCGGCGGCGGGTCCTTCGCCGCGCCGCCTACCCCCGGTTGCCGCCCCGGTGCCCGTGTCCCTGATCGCGGGCGGCGCTCCGGCCGCTCGACCGCCGTCCGGCCCGTGGCGCACCCCGGCCCGGGCGGGCGGCTCAGTCCTCGACGAGCGACGACGCCTCGGCCCGCAGGTCGCGGCGGAGTTCCTTGGGCAGCGAGAACGTGATCGACTCCTCGGCCGACTTGACGATCTCGACATCCTCGAACCCGCGCTGCGACAGCCACTCCAGGACCCCTTCGACCAGCACCTCCGGCACCGACGCGCCGGACGTGACGCCCACGGTGGAGACGCCTGCCAGCCAGGCCTCGTCGATCTCGTCCGCGTAGTCCACAAGGTGGGCGTCGCGGGCTCCCGCTCCCAGGGCGACCTCGACGAGGCGCTTGGAGTTGGAGGAGTTCTGCGAGCCGACGACGATGACCAGGTCCGCCTCCGCGCCCATCTGCTTCACCGCGATCTGGCGGTTCTGCGTCGCATAGCAGATGTCGTCGCTCGGCGGGGAGACCAGCAGCGGGAACTTGGTCTTCAGCCGGTCGACGGTCTCCATCGTCTCGTCAACGGAGAGCGTGGTCTGCGACAGCCAGACGACCTTGGACGGGTCGCGGACCTCGACCCGGTCCACGTCCTCGGGGCCGTCGACCAGGGTGATGTGCTCCGGCGCCTCGCCGGTGGTGCCGATGACCTCCTCATGGCCCTCGTGCCCGATGAGGAGGATGTCGAAGTCGTCCTTCGCGTACCGCACGGCCTCCTTGTGGACCTTCGTCACCAGGGGGCAGGTCGCGTCGATGGTGGCCAGCTTCCGCTCGGCGGCCTCCTCGTGGACGACCGGTGCCACGCCGTGGGCCGAGAACATCACGATGGACCCCTCGGGGACCTCGGCCGTCGTCCCCACGAAGATCGCGCCCTTCTTCTCGAGGGTCTGCACCACGTACTTGTTGTGGACGATCTCGTGGCGGACGTAGATCGGCGCGCCGTACTGCTCGAGGGCCTTCTCCACGGCGATCACGGCACGGTCCACGCCCGCGCAGTAGCCACGGGGTGCGGCGAGGAGGACGCGGCGGGCGTTCGTAGCAGTCATGTCCCCCATCGTAAGGGCGCTCGGTACGGGCGAACGATCGCCCACAGGGCTGAGCCTCGTACGGGCCCGCGGGGCGCGACCTGCCCGGAATCCCGGGGCCCGGTGCGGACCGCCGCCCGCAGCGGAGCCTGGGCCGCGGCAGGCGGCGCAGGGGAGGCGGGAGGTGCAGGGGAGGGGCCGCACCGCTCAGGGAAGCCCGCCGGCTGAGGGGAGGCGGAAAGGGGCAGCACCTCAGGGTAGGCCCGGCGCAGCCCGGCATCACGGCCTGACGCGGCGCAGCCCGGCGCAGCCCGGCATCACAGTCTGACGCGGCGCAGCACGGGGCAGGTTCGGTGCCGCGCCGGACCGGTCGTGTCAGAGGCGGCCGTTACGCTCGCGGACATGGGTCTCACTACGTCAGCCGAAGCCCCCCTGCCCGTGGGCGAGGTGTCACGGCTCATCGGAGGGTGGATCGACCGGCTGGGCGCGGTCTGGGTCGAGGGGCAGATCACCCAGCTGTCCCGCCGCCCCGGCGCCGGGCTGGTCTTCCTGACCCTGCGCGACCCCGCATACGACATCTCGGTGAGCGTCACCTGCTACCGGCAGGTGTTCGACACCGTCGCGGATGCCGTGGCCGAGGGCGCGCGTGTGGTCGTCCACGCCAAGCCCGAGTGGTACGCCCCGCGCGGCCAGCTCTCCCTCCGGGCCGCCGAGATACGACCCGTCGGCATCGGCGAGCTGCTGGCACGGCTGGAGCGCCTGAAGCGGTCGCTCGGCGCCGAGGGCCTGTTCGCACCGGACCGCAAGAAGCCCCTGCCGTTTCTGCCGCAACTCGTCGGCCTGGTATGCGGCCGGGCGTCCGCTGCCGAGCGCGACGTACTGGAGAACGCGCGGAGACGGTGGCCGGCCGTCCGCTTCGAGGTGCGCAATGTCGCCGTCCAGGGCGTGCGTGCGGTACCGCAGGTGATCCAGGCGGTGAAGGAGCTGGACGAGCACACGGGCGTGGACGTGATCGTCGTGGCGCGCGGCGGCGGCAGCGTGGAGGACCTGCTGCCCTTCTCGGACGAGCAACTGGTACGCGCGGTCGCCGACTGCCGCACTCCCCTGGTGTCCGCGATCGGGCACGAACCCGACTCCCCGCTGCTCGATCTGGTGGCCGATCTGCGGGCCTCGACGCCTACGGACGCCGCGAAGAAGGTCGTGCCCGACGTCGGCGAGGAGCTGGACCGGGTGCGGACGCTGCGGGACCGCGCGCTGTGGACGGTCCGCGGCCTGCTGGAGCGCGAGGAGCGGGGGCTGCAGCACTGCCTGCACCGCCGTGTCATGGAGCGTCCGCACCGGATGGTGGAGGAGCGCGATCAGGAGACGGACGCCCTGGCCGACAGGGGCCGCCGGGTGCTGGGGCATCTGCTGGACCGCGCGGACTCCGAGCTGTCCCACACCCGCGCTCGTGTCGTCGCGCTGTCGCCTGCGGCGACGCTGCAGCGGGGATACGCCGTGCTGCAGCGCGAGGACGGCACGGTGGTGCGGGCGGCCGGTGCGGTATCGGCGGACGAGGAGCTGAGGGCGCGGGTCTCGGAGGGCGAGTTCCGGGTCCGGGTGTCGGATCCGGGTGTCGGGTGACCGAGCGGCACGGGCTTTCCGGCCGGTCCGGCGAGGGTGCCTGCCGGGCCGGATCGACGCGGCAGTGCTTGCCGGGTCGCGAACCGTCGACAGGGCAGTGCTTGCCGGGTGGCGAACTAGGGTGGAGACATGACGGCCAGGACCGACGAGGACACACTCGGCTACGAGCAGGCGAGGGACGAGCTGATCGATGTTGTGCGCCGGCTGGAGGCGGGCGGCACGACGCTGGAGGAGTCCCTGGCGCTGTGGGAGCGCGGCGAGGAGCTGGCCAGGGTGTGCCGCCGCTGGCTCGACGGCGCCCGCGCCCGGCTCGACGCCGCTCTGGCGGAGCGGGACAAGCCCGGGGCCCGGGAGGCGTCGTCCGCGGCCGGGCCTGCCGCGGACGACGGCGACGGTGGTGCGCGTACGGACATCGGCAGGGACGAGGTCTGAGCCGGCAGTCCGCAGGGGCGCCCCCCCATCGGCCGCCGGACCGCCGGGCGAGTGAGGCCGGGGCGGGCCGCGCCGGCACGCCGAGGCCGGACGACGGACACGGCACCCACGCCGCGGCCGCGCCCGACGCCGGACGAGCGGACCCGGACCCGGGGCCGGGGCCGGGCCGCTGAGATGCCCACCGCCGGGAGACGGCGCCGCTCAAATCCCCCTTGCCGTCACGACCGCGCCGAGGCGTGGCCTCCCGGCCCGAGGGCCGGGTCAGGAGGCGGACGGAACCGGCGACGGCGTGGTGCCGGACTCCGACTCCAGCGCCGCGGCCAGCTGCGCGAGCCGCTCGTACGAGGCCGTCCCCGTCACCACTGTCGTCGAGCCCTGGCCGGTGCGGACCAGAGCGTCGTACTTCTCACCCTCCCAGCGCTGCCACGTCTCTGCGCCGACCGGCTGGGTGGCGTCGGTCGGGGCCGCCTGCTGAGTGACCTTGGGGACGTACGTCCCGGGCGCCTGCGTGGACTGCTCGACCGCCGCGTACTGCCCGTCCGGGTCCAGGAAGCCGAGGTGCCAGGCGTAGCCGTCCTCGCGCCGGAAGGTCACCGAGGTCGGCTTCCAGTCGGCGGACAGCCCCGCCGGGGCCGCCACCGGGTAGGGCGCCGCCCGGCGGGCCGTCACCAGTTCCACCCGGTAGTCGACGGGCCGGATCGGGTCCAGGGAGTCGTCGTGCGGGATGAAGAGGTAGATGACTCCTGCGAAAGCGCAGATGACCGCCATCGACTGGATCATTCCGCGCACTGTCTGGTTGCCACGCTTGCCTGCCACCGCACTATCGTCGCATCAAGGCCGTTCGCTCAGACGTGGGCCCCTCTGCTCATTTTGTCGACGTACCGATAGAGTCGCAGCACCCTCTTCATCCCGGCCGTCGTCGTACAGAAAGGTGCGCTCCGATGACCGATCATCATCTTCCGTCCCCGCTCGAGGTCTCGCCCGAGGCCCCGGACCGCAACCTCGCCCTGGAGCTCGTACGCGTCACCGAGGCCGCCGCCATGGCCGCCGGACGCTGGGTCGGCCGCGGTGAGAAGAACGGCGCCGACGGCGCGGCCGTCAAGGCCATGCGCACCCTCGTGAGCACCGTGTCGATGAACGGTGTCGTCGTCATCGGCGAGGGCGAGAAGGACGAGGCCCCGATGCTGTTCAACGGGGAGCGGATCGGCGACGGGACCGGCGCGGAGTGCGACATCGCCGTGGACCCGATCGACGGCACCACACTCACCGCCAAGGGCATGCCCAACGCGATCGCGGTACTCGCGGCGGCCGACCGGGGCACCATGTTCGACCCGTCCGCGGTGTTCTACATGGACAAGCTGGTCACCGGCCCCGAGGCCGCCGACTTCGTCGACATCAACGCCCCGGTCTCGGTGAACATCCGCCGGGTCGCCAAGGCGAAGAACTCCTCCCCCGAGGACGTCACCGTGGTCGTCCTGGACCGCCCCCGCCACGAAGGCATCGTCAAGGAGATCCGCGAGACGGGCGCGCGCATCAGGTTCATCTCCGACGGCGACGTCGCGGGCGCGATCATGGCGGTACGCGAGGGCACCGGCGTCGACCTGCTGATGGGCATCGGCGGCACACCCGAGGGCATCATCGCCGCGTGCGCGATCAAGTGCCTCGGCGGCACCATCCAGGGCAAGCTGTGGCCGAAGGACGAGGAGGAGCGGCAGCGCGCCGTCGACGCCGGACACGACCTGGACCGCGTCCTCCTCATGGACGACCTGGTCAGCGGCGACAACGTGTTCTTCGTCGCCACCGGCATCACGGACGGCGAACTGCTGCGCGGGGTGCGCTACCGCTCCGCGACCGCGACCACCCAGTCACTCGTCATGCGTTCCAAGTCGGGCACGATCCGTCAGATCGACTCGACCCATCGCCTGTCGAAGCTGCGCGCCTACAGCGCCATCGACTTCGACCGCGCCAAGTAGGGCGCGGGCCGCGACCGCGGCACCGGGGTGCCCGGTCACCGGCATCCGGGCACACACGGACGGGGGCGCCCCATGTGCGGTGGGGCGCCCCCGTCCGTGTGCCGGGATGCCGCGGTCTCCGTCAGGCCGCCGAGGGCGCCTTTTTGATCTCCGTCTCGCGCCGGCGGCGACGGGCCAGCACCACGCGGCGCTCGGCCGCGGTGAGCCCGCCCCACACGCCGTAGGGCTCGGGCTGGAGCAGCGCGTGCTCGCGGCACTCGACCATGACGGGGCAGCGGGCGCAGACCCGCTTGGCCGCGTCCTCGCGCGAGAGCCGCGCCGCCGTCGGTTCCTTGGAGGGCGCGAAGAACAGTCCGGCTTCGTCCCGGCGGCACACCGCCTCCGTGTGCCAGGGCGCGTCCTGGTCTTCCCGAGCGGCTGAACGCTGGGGAGGAACGGCTACCTGCAGGGGCTGATGCGGCAGTTGCAGCACGGTCTACTCCTGACGACGGCTTCGCGAGCGAGAGACGATGCAGCAAGGCCTACCCGCTGTACGCGCGCCTATGCACTGAGTGGCATCGCGTTCAGCGCACCGGAACCGCGGGCCACCCCAACCGCCCCCGGTGTCAGGGCCCCAGACGCTTGCGCAGCCGGTCGTGGAGGTCCGCGATGAGCTTCCCGCGCTTCGGCTTCGCCTCCACATTGCCGAAAACGGAATACCCGTTGACGACCACGACCGGGGCCTCCGGGTCGGCGGCCTCCAGCGTGACGACCTCGAAGTTGCCGAAGACCCCCGTGCCGCTGCCGCGCAGCGAGATGTTCTCGGGGACGCGGACCTCCACATTGCCGAAGATCGAGGTGGCGTTGATGACGCTGAGCCGCTGGCCGAACATGGCCTCGGTCAGGTCGATCTCGATGTTCCCGAAGAGCGAGAACGCCTGGGTCCGGGCACCGACGCGCCAACGCCCCTTGCGGATGGAGCTGGAGAAGACGGCCACGAGGTTCTCGGCCGGGCCTTCGGCGGCCTCGGGGCCATAGGCATACGGGGCCGGGTCCCGGCGGGGCGAGGGGCCCGCGGGCAGGTCATGGACGATCGGCTCCAGTTCACCCACGGTCTTGGCACGGTAGACCGCGTCGATGCGCTCGGCGTGCTCCTCGGCATCGAGCCGCCCCTCGGCGAGAGCCTCCCGGAGGATGTCCGCCGTCCTGTCGCGGTCGGCGTCGGAAGCGCGGACGGCCCTGGCGGGGTCCGCGGGCGCGGGGGGTGCGGGGGGTGCGGCAGGCGCGGCGGGCGGGGCAGGAGCCTGCGGTGCGGAGGGCGCGGCAGGCCCGGAGGGCGCGGCAGGCGCGATGGGGTTCTGGGCCTGTCGGCGCCCGGGGTCCGCTGAGTCGTGCTTGTCGAGGTCCACACCCACACCCTAGCGATACGCGATAGATCGCGACTAGGGCGTGTTGCGAGAGCAGCTCGGCCCGAGCGGCAACAGGGTGGGGTCCGCCGCCTTCGGCGCGCGTGATCGCAAGACCAAAAGGCACTCCCGAAACGGAGACATACGGCCACCCTTGGGGACCTGAGTCCGGGGAGGGGCTCCGGGCTCCGGGCTCCGGGCTCCGGGCTCCGGGCTCCGGGCTCCGGGCTCCGGGCTCCGGGCTCCGGGCTCCGGGCTCCGACTGAGCCTTACCTCACAAGCCCGGACGGCAGCGGGCGTCTTACGCTTGTGGGCGCGCTGCCCAAGGATGCCAGCCGCCGTCTGCCGAGTGAGGAATGGCCGCAATGCCCCCTGTCCCCCGCCCCACCCGCACTGCCGATTCCCGCCCGACCTCCCCTGCGTTCGCCTACACCGGTCTGCTCCCCCTGGGAGAGGACACCACGTCCTACCGCCTGGTCACCACCGAGGGCGTCGCCACCTTCGAGGCCGACGGGCGCACCTTCCTCAAGGTCGAGCCCGAGGCGCTGCGCCGTCTCGCGGAGGAGGCCGTTCACGACATCCAGCACTACCTCCGCCCGACGCACCTCGCCCAGCTGCGCACGATCATCGACGACCCCGAGGCGTCGGCGAACGACAAGTTCGTCGCGCTTGACCTGCTCAAGAACGCGAACATCGCGGCGGCGGGCGTGCTCCCCATGTGCCAGGACACCGGTACGGCGATCGTCATGGGCAAGCGCGGGCAGAACGTCCTCACCGAGGGCGGCGACGAGGAGGCGCTGAGCCGCGGCGTCTTCGACGCGTACACCAGGCTCAACCTGCGCTACTCCCAGATGGCCCCGCTCACCATGTGGGAGGAGAGGAACACCGGCACGAACCTGCCCGCCCAGATCGAGCTGTACGCGACGGACGGCGGCGCGTACAAGTTCCTCTTCATGGCCAAGGGCGGCGGCTCAGCCAACAAGTCCTTCCTCTACCAGGAGACCAAGGCGGTCCTGAACGAGGCCTCCATGATGAGGTTCCTGGAGGAGAAGATCCGCTCCCTGGGCACGGCCGCGTGCCCGCCGTACCACCTGGCCGTCGTCGTCGGCGGGACATCGGCCGAGTACGCGCTGAAGACCGCGAAGTACGCCTCCGCGCACTACCTGGACGAACTGCCGGAAGAGGGCTCGGGCCTCGGGCACGGCTTCCGGGACAGGGAGCTGGAGCAGAAGGTCTTCGAGCTGACGCAGCGGATCGGCATCGGCGCGCAGTTCGGCGGCAAGTACTTCTGCCACGACGTGCGGGTGGTGCGCCTCCCGAGGCACGGCGCGTCCTGCCCCGTGGCGATCGCCGTGTCCTGCTCCGCCGACCGCCAGGCGGTCGCGAAGATCACCGCCGAGGGCGTATTCCTGGAGCAGCTGGAGACGGACCCGGCGCGCTTCCTGCCGGAGACCACCGACGAGCAGCTCGACGAGAGCGGCGACGTGGTCAGGATCGACCTCAACCGGCCGATGGACGAGATCCTGGCCGAGCTGACCAAGTACCCGGTCAAGACGCGGCTCTCGCTCACCGGCCCGCTCGTCGTGGCCCGCGACATCGCGCACGCCAAGATCAAGGAGCGACTGGACGCAGGCGAGGAGATGCCGCAGTACCTCAGGGACCACCCGGTCTACTACGCAGGCCCCGCGAAGACCCCGGAGGGCTACGCGTCCGGGTCCTTCGGCCCGACGACGGCCGGGCGGATGGACTCCTACGTCGAGCAGTTCCAGGCAGCGGGTGGTTCCAAGGTCATGCTGGCCAAGGGCAACCGCAGCCGGCAGGTCACGGACGCCTGCAAGGAGCACGGCGGCTTCTACCTCGGCTCGATCGGCGGCCCCGCGGCGCGCCTCGCCCAGGACTGCATCAAGAAGGTGGAGGTCGTCGAGTACGAGGAACTCGGCATGGAGGCCGTCTGGAAGATCGAGGTCGAGGACTTCCCGGCGTTCATCGTCGTCGACGACAAGGGCAGCGACTTCTTCCAGGACCCCGCGCCCGCGCCGACCTTCACCTCCATCCCGGTCCGCGGCCCCGGTCGGTCCTGAGCCAGGAACCCGGCGCTCTCCCCGGCCGGGCGCTCTCCCCGGCCGGGGACTCCTCCCGGCCGTGGACTCCTCCGGGCCCTGCGCCGGCCCTGCACGGCCCGCTGTCCCCGAGAGACCCCGCTGCCGGGACCCGAGGAGCTCGGGGACGGCCAGCCGCCCGCCGGGCCCGGAGGAGAGCGGCCGCCCGCGCCCCGACCACCCGGACCCGGACGGCCCGGGGACCGGCCCCGCATCCGGACCGCCCGCGCCCGGTGGTCCACCGGCTTCCGCCCCCGTGTGCCGACGGCACCGGGTCGCGTCGGCACCGCGCGCCGCCGCCCACCATGCCGCCGCCCGCTCACCGGGCCGCCGCCGGCGACGCTCGCCCGAGCGGCCGGAGCGGCAGCTCGTGTGCGGCGCACGGCCGTCCGGGCCCCCTGGGCCGTCCGGGCTGTGCGGACCGTCCGGCACGGCCGGGGCGCGCATCTGGGAATAGCCGCCACCACTGGCATGCTGACCCTGACCAGGAGGTTCGACGATGTCCGACACGAGCGAGAACGCAGGCCGCCACCGGATCGAACACGACTCCATGGGAGCGGTCCGCGTGCCGGAGCACGCGAAGTGGCGTGCCCAGACCCAGCGGGCGGTGGAGAACTTCCCCCTCTCCGGGCTGCGGCTGGAACGCGCCCATGTGGAGGCACTGGCCCGGATCAAGCAGAGCGCCGCCAAGGTCAACGCGGAGCTCGGCGTCCTCGACCATGACGTCGCGGGGGCCATCCAGGAGGCGGCCGCCGAGGTCGCCGAGGGCCTCTGGGACGAGCACTTCCCCGTCGACGTCTTCCAGACCGGCTCGGGGACGTCGTCCAACATGAACATGAACGAGGTGCTGGCCACCCTCGCCGGCGAGCGCCTCGGCCGCGAAGTCCACCCCAACGACCACGTCAACGCCTCGCAGTCGTCCAACGACGTCTTCCCCTCGTCGATCCACATCGCCGCGACGGCCGCCGTGACGCGGGACCTGGTCCCCGCGCTGGAGCACCTGGCGCAGGCGCTGGAGCGCAAGGCCGCGGAGTTCGCCGGTGTGGTGAAGGCCGGCCGCACCCATCTGATGGACGCGACACCGGTCACTCTCGGCCAGGAGTTCGGCGGCTACGCGGCGCAGATCCGGTACGGGATGGAACGCCTCGACGCCTCGCTGCCGCGGCTCGCCGAACTCCCGCTCGGCGGTACGGCGGTGGGAACCGGCGTCAACACGCCGCCCGGGTTCCCGGCGGCGGTCATCGCCGAGGTGGCGCGCGCGACCGGGCTGCCGCTGACCGAGGCGCGCGACCACTTCGAGGCGCAGGGTGCCAGGGACGGACTCGTGGAGGCCAGCGGCCAGCTGCGGACGGTCGCCGTCTCGCTCACCAAGATCTCGAACGATCTGCGCTGGATGGCGAGCGGTCCGCGCACCGGCCTCGCCGAGATCCGGCTGCCCGACCTCCAGCCCGGTTCGTCGATCATGCCGGGCAAGGTCAACCCGGTCGTCCCCGAAGCCGTCCTCATGGTGGCCGCGCAGGTCATGGGCAATGACACGACGGTCGCGGTGGCGGGCGCCGCGGGGAACTTCGAGCTGAACGTGATGCTCCCGGTGATGGCCAAGAACCTGCTGGAGTCGGTGCGCCTTCTCGCGAACGCGGCCCGGCTGCTCGCCGACCGCACGGTGGACGGAATCACCGCCGACGAGGAACGGGCCCGTGAGTACGCCGAGTCGTCGCCTTCCGTCGTCACCCCGCTCAACAGGTACATCGGGTACGAGGAGGCCGCAAGGGTCGTCAAGAGGTCCCTGGCGGAGCGGAAGACGATCCGCGAGGTGGTGCTGGAGGGCGGCTACGTGGAACGCGGGGCGCTGACGGTCGAGCAGCTGGACGAGGCGCTGGACGTCCTGCGGATGACACGCCCCTGAGGCCGACCGCGGCACCGCCGGAGGCGACACCCTCTCGTCGCACGCGGCGCCGCAGTGTCGAGGCCCGCCAGACGCGCACCGGAGCGTGCCGCCGGAGCCGCTCCGCCCCGCGCGCTGACGGAGCCCGTCCCGCCCCATGCCCTGGTGGCACGTCAGACGGCCTGCGCCCCGTCGCGAGGGGGCGAGGACGGGTTCGACCGGGCCCGGTCGGCCGGGCTGATCGCCGAGGACCGGGCGCGGCGGGTGCGTGCGGCGGGTCCGGACGCGGTCGCGCCGATCGGGGGCTGGGGTGCGCCGTACTCCGACGGCTGGGAGGACTGGCGGCCCGACCCCCGCCGGCGGGTCACGGAGCTGCCGGGCGACTGGAATCGAACCCCGGCGGCCACGTCCGCATGACGGCGGCGTGAGACCCTTGATGCGCCCCCGGGGTTCAAACGTAGGATCGTCCTCCGCAAGACCACGTCGCATCAGAGACTGAGCGCAGCACAGAAACTGACCGTAAGTCATCACAAGGGGGACCGAACCGTGCCGAATGTGCGCCCGGACATCCCCCGATCTGTCGATGCCTCGCCCGGATTGGGTATGGGGTATATCGACCTTCCGGGGGCGTTGCCGTCCCGGGCCGCGGGCTCGTTCGCCCGGCGGCCCGGGGAACCGCGGCGCAGCCACGATCGTCAACGCCCCCGGAGGCACCAGGCGGCACCCGGGAACCGGGGCGCCGCGGTCGTGCCGTGCCCGGCGGGCTCGGCAGGACGGTTCCCAGCCTCGTACCACCGGCCCGGACGGACGGAATCCCAGGCGTGACGGAGCATCCCACCTCCCACGAAGGCCGGCAGCCTGTCGCCGCCCGGTCGCAGGAGCGCACCCGGCCGCGGCAGGAGGCCGCCGCCCATGCCTCCCGGCCGGCAGCGGCCGCCGCGGTCCCGCCGCAGCCGCCCGCACCCCCGTCCCCGCCGGGGGACGCAGCGGGGCCGGCCCGCCGCGACGGCGACCGGCTGCGGTTCGTCGGTGCGGCCACCCGGAGGATCGCCCGCGGAATAGACCTGGACGAGATCGTGCTCGGGCTGTGCCGGGCCACCGTCCCCACGTTCTCCGACGCCATCCTCGTGTATCTGCGGGACCCGCTGCCGGTGGGCGACGAGCGGCCCGTCGAGCCGTTCGTGCTGCGACTGCGGCGGACCGACCGGCTCCGTTTAGCGGACGAGGACACCGAGAGCGCCCTGCTGGGCGGTTTCCCGGTGCCGGTGCTCGGCGCGCCGGCCGAGGTCGCGCCGGCCGCCGAGCTGTGCGAGGTGATCGCGGGCGGCGCGCTGGCCGAGGTCCTGCGCGGCGTGCGTCCCGTCTTCGGCGACTCGGCCGCCGCCCGTGCGGCGCTGCCCGAGCTGCTGGGCGACGGCAGGACCCTGCCCGCGGGGCACCGGTCGGTCCTGGCACCGCTGCGGGGCCGTCGCCGGGTCACCGGCGCCGCGATCTTCCTGCGCCGTCCCGACCGGCCCGCCTTCGAGCCGGACGACCTGCTGGTGGCCGCCCAGCTGGCGACGCACACCGCGCTGGGCATCGACAAGGCGGTCCTGTACGGCCGCGAGGCCTACATCGCGGACGAGCTGCAGCGCACGATGCTGCCCGAGGGGCTGCCGCAGCCGACCGGTGTACGGCTGGCCTCCCGCTATCTCCCGGCCGCGGAGACCGCGCGGGTCGGCGGCGACTGGTACGACGCCATCCCGCTGCCCGGCAGCCGGGTCGCGCTGGTCGTCGGCGACGTCATGGGCCACTCCATGACATCGGCCGCGATCATGGGCCAGCTGCGGACGACGGCCCAGACCCTGGCCGGTCTCGACCTGCCGCCGCAGGAGGTGCTGCACCATCTCGACGAACAGGCCCAGCGGCTCGGCACCGACCGCATGGCGACCTGCCTGTACGCGGTCTACGACCCGGTCGCGCACCGCATCACCATCGCCAACGCCGGCCATCCGCCACCGGTGCTGCTGCACCTCGGCGGTCGGGCGGAGGTCCTGCGGGTGCCGCCGGGCGCTCCCATCGGCGTGGGCGGGGTGGACTTCGAGGCCGTGGAGCTGGACGCGCCCGCCGGGGCCACCCTGCTCCTCTACACCGACGGGCTGGTGGAGTCGCGGCTGCGGGACGTGTGGACCGGCATCGAGCAGCTGAGGGAGCGGCTGGCCGCGACGGCGCAGCTCACCGGCTCCGACCACTCGCCGCCGCTGGAGGCGCTCTGCGACGACGTGCTGGACATGCTGGGCCCGGGTGACCGGGACGACGACATCGCCCTGCTCGCGGCCCGTTTCGACGGGATCGCACCGAGTGACGTCGCCTACTGGTTCCTGGAGCCGGAGGACTCCGCCCCGGGTCGGGCCCGCCGGCTGGCCCGCAGGGCACTGGCGCGCTGGGGCATGGAGGAGCTGTCCGACTCGGTGGAGCTGCTGGTCAGCGAGGTGGTGACCAATGCGGTGCGGTACGCCGAGCGACCGGTGACGCTGCGGCTGCTGCGCACCGACATGCTGCGCTGCGAGGTCGGCGACGACTCGCCGCAGCTGCCGCGCCAGCGGCGGGCCAGGGACACGGACGAGGGCGGCCGCGGGCTGTTCCTGGTGAACCGGCTGGCCAGACGGTGGGGGGCGACCCGGCTGTCCACCGGCAAGGTCGTCTGGTTCGAGCTGGTCATCTGAGAGCCGCCCGGCGGCCCGGCCGCCCGGCAGACGACCGGTGGCGCGGCCCTCCGGGGGCCGTCCGGAGGCCCGGCCGTCTGAAGGCCCGGCCGTCTGAAGGCCCGGCCGCCTGAAGGCCCGGCCGTCCGGAGGCCCGGCCGCCTGAAGGCCGGTCCGGGGCCGCCAGCCATCCCGACCGGGGCGAAAGCCGGATCGAGTCCAAAGTTGCCGTCTTCGCATGCGAGGAGTTGACTGGGGCACACGGCCGATGCGACCACATTCCCTCGATGAACGGGAGGACGCTCGTGACCGAGTCACCCCCCAAAGCGCCGTACACGACCAGCAGCCACGGCATCCCCGTGGAGAGCGACGAGCACTCGCTGACCGTGGGGCCGGACGGCCCGATCCTTCTCCAGGACCACTATCTGATCGAGAAGATGGCCCAGTTCAACCGGGAGCGCGTGCCGGAACGGGTGGTGCACGCCAAGGGCTCCGGCGCGTACGGCTTCTTCGAAGTCACCGAAGACGTGAGCCAGTTCACCAAGGCGGACCTGTTCCAGCCGGGCCGGCGCACCGAGATGCTGGCCCGCTTCTCGACGGTCGCCGGTGAGCAGGGCTCCCCGGACACCTGGCGCGACCCCCGCGGATTCGCCCTGAAGTTCTATACCGAGCACGGCAACTACGACCTGGTCGGCAACAACACGCCGGTCTTCTTCGTACGCGACACGATCAAGTTCCAGGACTTCATCAGGTCGCAGAAGCGCCATCCGGTCACCGGGCTGCGCGACAACGACATGCAGTGGGACTTCTGGACCCTCTCCCCCGAGTCGGCGCACCAGGTCACCTGGCTGATGGGCGACCGGGGTATCCCGAAGACCTACCGGCACATGAACGGCTACGGCTCCCACACCTATATGTGGATCAACGGCGCCGGCGAGCGGTTCTGGGTGAAGTACCACTTCAAGACCGATCAGGGCATCGACTTCCTCACCCAGGAGGAGGCCGACGGCCTCGCCGGTTCCGACGCCGACCGGCACCGGCGCGACCTGTACGAGTCGATCGAGGCCGGGGACGCGCCCTCGTGGTCCCTGAAGGTCCAGATCATGCCGTTCGAGGACGCAGCGGACTACCGCTTCAACCCCTTCGACCTGACGAAGGTGTGGCCGCACGGGGACTACCCGCTGATCGACGTCGGCCGGATGACGCTGAACCGGAATCCGGAGGACTACTTCGTCCACATCGAGCAGGCCGCCTTCGAGCCGTCGAACATGGTTCCGGGCATCGGTCCCTCACCGGACAAGATGCTGCTCGGCCGGCTGTTCTCGTACCCGGACACCCACCGGTACCGGATCGGCCCCAACTACGCCCAGCTGCCGCCGAACCGGCCGCACGCGCCGGTGAACTCGTACGCCAAGGACGGCCCGATGCGGTACGCGCCGTCGTACCCGGCGCGGCCGTACGCCCCCAACTCCTACGGCGGTCCGGACGCCGACTTCGGCCGCTTCGGCGACCCCGCGGGGTGGGCGACGGCCGGCGAGATGGTACGCGAGGCGTACCGGCTGCACCGTGAGGACGACGACTGGGGGCAGGCGGGCACGATGGTCCGCCACGTCCTCGACGACGCCGCCCGTTCGCGGCTGGTGTCGAACGTCAGCGGCCATCTGAAGCAGGGCGTCTCCCGGCCGGTGCTGGACCGCGCCGTGCAGTACTGGCGCAACGTCGACAAGGAGATCGGCGACCGGATCTCCCAGGAGGTCAACGGAGGCTGACCGGGGACTCGGGCCGGGACCCGGGCCGGGACTCTCAGGCCGGGACTCTCGGGCCGGGACTCGGGCCGCCCGCACGTCCGGGCCCGGGGACCGGCCGCGCGCGGTCGACGGCCCCGCCCTCCCCGCCGCGAGGACCACGGCCGGGCGGCCAGGGCCGTGCACCGAGGTGCATGGCCCGGCCGCCCGGGGCCGTCGCGCGTCAGCCGCTCCTCGACCAGGGCGGTATGCCGCCCGTCGCCCCGTCGGTCGTGCCCTCCGCGGTGCCTCCGTCGGTGGCACCGCCGTCGCTCTCGCCGCCCTCCGTGGTGCCCGAGTCGGCCCCGCCGCCCTCGGTGGTACCGCTGTCGGTGCCCTCCGTGGTGCCGGCCGTGTCATCCGGCAGGGTGGGCCCGTCGTCCGACGGCGACGGCTCGGGCGCCTCGCTCGGGGTGTCGTCCGGCTCCTCCGACTCCGACGGTTCTTCGGAGGGCTCCTCGGACTCCTCGCTCTCGGACGGCGCCGTGCTCGGGCTCGCCGGGGGCGCCTCCGGCACCGGTTGCCGCAGTTCCAGGTCGAACCGCCGGTCCGAGCCGCCGCCGAGGGCGCCCGTGGTGTAGTGCTGCCAGATCAGGGCCGGTACGCCACCGCCGTTGGCCCGGCCCTCGTTGACGGTGTCGGTCAGCGTGACCTGTCCGCCCTCGGGGTTCTCACCGAACAGGCCGACGGCGGTGACGAGTTCGGGCGTGTAGCCCACGAACCAGGCCGAGCGGTTGTTCTCCGAGGTACCGGTCTTGCCGGCCGCCTGGTAGTCGCCCTGGGCGTTGCGGCCGGAGCCGTCGCGCACCACGCCGGTCATGGCCTGGGTCACGGTGTCGGCCGCCTCCCGGCTGATGACGCGGCCGCCGCCCTCGGTCGCGGGCCCCACCTCGCGGGTCCGGTGCGTGGCGTCCTCCACGATCGACGGCGTGACCCTCTCGCCGTGGTTGTCGAGGGTGGCGTAGACCGCGGCCATGTCCCAGGTCGAGGCGCCCATCGTGCCCAGCGACATCGCGGGCCGCTCCGGCCAGCCGTCCCCGTCCCGCATGCCGAGGCCGAGCGCGGTCTCCTTCACCTTGCCGGGACCGACGTCCACGATCATCTGGGCGTACACCGAGTTGATGGAGCTGTCGGTGGCCTTCTGGACGGTGACGGGCCCATAGCTGCGGTCGTCCTCGTTCTCCGGCGCGAACGGCGTGTCGCTGCCCTCCACCGGGCGTTTGCTGGTGCCGTCGTAGATCGTCTCCAGTCCGATCGGCCGGCCGTCCTGGGTCTGCGCCCCGGCCTCCAGGGCGGTGGCGAGCACGATGGGCTTGAAGGTGGAGGCGGGCTGGTAGTCCCGGCGGGTGGCGTTGGAGATCCAGTGCTCGGTCGCACCGATCCCGCCGTACAGGGCGACGACCTTGCCGCTCTCCGGGTCGACGGAGGTCGCGCCGGCCTGGACGGTCGCGTCGCGCTCGTCGGCGTCGCGGTCGAGCTTCTGCTCCAGCTGCTCGTCGACGGCCTCGACGAGGGCGTCCTGCCGCTTCTTCTCGATGCTGAGCGTGATGGTCCAGCCGCCGGCCTCGATCTGGTCCTCGCTGACGCCGCGTCCGGCGAGTTCGGCGTTGGCCGCCTTGACCAGGTAGCCGGTCTGCCCCTCCATGCCCGGGGCGGCCTTGGGCTCCTCCGGCACGGGGAACTCCAGGCCCGAACGGGTGGACGCGTCCAGCCACTTCTGCTCGACCATGTTGTTCAGGACGTAGTTCCAGCGCTCGCTCACCAGCTTCTTGCCGGTCGGCGAGGCGACCGCCCAGTCGTACTGGCTGGGGGCCTGGAGCAGGGCGGCGAGGTAGGCGCCCTCGGAGACGGTGAGCTCGCTCGCGTCCTTGCGGTAGTACGCCTGGGCCGCGGCCTGGATGCCGTAGGCGCCGCGCCCGTAGTAGCTGGTGTTCAGATAGCCGGCGAGGATCTCCTCCTTGCCCTTCTGCTGGTCCACCTTCAGCGAGATCACCAGCTCCTTGAGCTTGCGGGTGACCGTTTGGTCCTGGTTGAGGTAGTAGTTCTTGACGTACTGCTGGGTGATCGTCGAGCCGCCCTGCTTGCCTCCGCCGGTCAGGGTGTTGAACACACCGCGGGCGGTGCCCATCAGGTCGATGCCGGAGTCCCGGTAGAAGCTCTTGTTCTCGGCGGCGACGAAGGCCTTCTCGACATCGTCCGGGATCTTGTCCAGGCCGACGATCTCGCGGTTGACCGTTCCGGTGCGGGCGAGGAGGGAGCCGTCGGCGTACTTGTAGACGTTGCTCTCCTTCTCGGCCTGCGCGTTGGCCGTGGGGACCGGCACCAGCAGATAGACGATGAACAGCGCGCCCATGCCCAGCAGGCAGACCGTGAAGAAGGCACCCAGCAGCCTTCTCCAGGTGAGGAAGCGCCGTATGCCCCCGCCCTTGCCCACCCGGCGCGTGTCGCGCTGCCGGGCCCTCCGCGCTTCCGCTCGGCCCATCGCTCCGTTGCTCCGCTCTCTGTTCCGCGCTCGTCTCCGCGCTCGTCTCCGGTCGCCGACCACCGGCCGCCGTCGTGCAGTACGCCGGCGGTCGTCGCCAGATCAGCTCTGAAAACTAACACCGGTCGTACAGACAAAGGGCTATCGATCCGGTCTTTTCCGGACGTGAGAATCAGCACCCGCCTCAAAGGAACCGACTCACGAGGGGTGCGCAGGGTTGCGAGGTGAATTAATGTGTTAGCACATTGCTAGCAAGCGGGGCCGTGCTCTCGGCCCCGGGGACGGGGGCGCACATGCCTGCTACCAGCACATCTCTCCCACACCACCGCGAAGCGCCCGAGATGCCCCGGCCCCGAGTCGGGGAGTTCGCCGCGTACAGCATCGGCGGCGGCCTGGCACTGCTGCTCGGCCTGGCCGGACTCGCGGCCGGTGTGCTGCTGATGACGACGGGCGCCTCGGTGGCGGCGACGGCCGCGAAGGCCCTGCTGTTCCTGTGCGGGGCACTGGTGGTGGTCGCGTCCGCACTCGCGATGAGCGGGCTCAACATGATCGCCCCGGGCGAGGCCCGGGTGGTGCAGCTCTTCGGCCGCTACCGGGGCACGGTCCGCACGGACGGGCTGCGCTGGGTCAACCCGCTGACCACCCGGGCGAAGATCTCGACCCGGATCCGCAACCACGAGACCGCGGTGCTCAAGGTCAACGACGCCTACGGCAACCCGATCGAACTCGCGGCGGTGGTCGTGTGGAGGGTCGAGGACACCGCGCAGGCGATGTTCGAGGTGGACGACTTCAGGGAGTTCGTCTCCACCCAGACCGAGGCGGCGGTGCGGCACATCGCGATCGAGTACCCGTACGACGCCCATGACGAGGACGGGCTGTCGCTGCGCGGCAACGCCGAGGAGATCACCGAGAAGCTGGCCCTGGAACTGCGCGCCCGGGTGGAGGCCGCAGGCGTCCACATCGTCGAGTCGCGCTTCACGCACCTCGCGTACGCTCCGGAGATCGCCTCGGCGATGCTCCAGCGGCAGCAGGCCGGGGCCGTCGTCGCGGCCCGCCGGCAGATCGTGGACGGCGCGGTCGGCATGGTGGAGGCCGCGCTGGCGCGGATCACCGAGGACGGCCTGGTGGAACTGGACGACGAACGCAAGGCGGCGATGGTCTCGAACCTGATGGTGGTGCTCTGCGGGGACCGCGCGGCGCAGCCCGTCCTGAACACGGGCACGCTCTACCAGTGACTCCCTCCGAACGGAAGCAGGTGCTGCTGCGGCTCGACCCGGCGGTCTACGACGCGCTGGCGCGCTGGGCCTCGGACGAGCTGCGCAGCGCCAACGCCCAGATCGAGTTCCTGCTGCGCCGGGCCCTGTCGGACGCGAACCGGCTCCCCGGCGGCGTCAGACCGATCCCCCGCCGGGGGCGGCCGCCGGCATCGGAGGATCCGTCCGGGGAGTAGCCGGACGCCTCCCCGGGAGACCTCCCCGGGCAGACCGGCCGGACGCCGAGCGGCGGAAGATCCGAGCGGCGGAAGGTCCGGCCGGCCGGTCCGACGGGAACGCGGGGCGGCGCGGCCGGGCGGTGCGGGCCGGAACCCGGGGCGTCGGCGCTGCCGAGGGGGCGGCGCCACCGGAAGGCCCACGCCCGCCGAGCGGGCGGTACCGCCGGGGGTCAGCAGGTCAGCACAGGACCGGCGGGTGACGGCGTCGCGCTCCGGCGACGGCCCTCACTCCACCGCCGCCCCGGCCGGCGACCCCGGTTCGGCCGCCGGGACGCCGCCCGGTTTCACCGCCGGTACGACCGGTACGACCGGTACCACCGCCGGTAGGCCCGGTTCCCCCCGAAGGGGTCCCGCCGCGGAGCGTCCGCCGTCGTGGAGCACGCGCACCGGAAGGTCCTGGAGTACCTCCCGGAGCGCGCCCGCGAACTGCTCGAACTCCCCCTGGCGGGCGGCCCCCGAGCGCATCGCCAGGGCGACCCGGCGCGATGGGGCCGGGTCCGCGAAGTAGCCGGTGGCCAGGGCCGGATTACGGCCGGCCTCGACCTGGACGGCGGTGTGCGGCAGGAGGGTGACCCCCAGTCCGCCCGCCACCAGCTGGACCAGGGTGGACAGTCCGGCGGCGGTAGTGGTGACCGGCGCCCCGTCCGTGCGGCCCGCCTCCCGGCAGATGTCGAGGGCCTGGTCGCGCAGGCAGTGCCCCTCGTCGAGCAGCAGCAGCGGAAGCTCCCTGAGCGCGTCGCGCGGAATGCCCTCGCGGCCGCCGAGCCAGTGGCCGCCGTACGTGACCAGCACGAAGTCCTCGTCGAAGAGCGGCAGTTCGTCCACCCCGGGCACCCCGAGCGGTACGGCGAGGAGCAGCAGGTCGAGCCGGCCCGCCGCAAGCCCCTCCAGCAGCGACGACGTCTGCTCCTCGTGGACCTGGAGGTCCAGTTCCGGGTAGCGCTCGTGGACCAGCCTCAGCACGCTCGGCAGCAGATAGGGGGCGACGGTCGGTATCACCCCGAGCCGCAGTACGCCGGTGAAGGGCGCGCGCACCGCCTCGGCCTCCTCCAGCAGTGCACCGACGGCGTCGAGGACCGCCTTGGCGCGGGTCGCGAGCCGCTCGCCGGCAGGCGACAGCAGGACCTTCCGCGTCGTACGCTCCAGCAGCTGGACGCCCAGCGCCTCCTCCAGCGCCGACACGGCTCCGGACAGGGCGGGCTGGCTCATCCCGATCGCGGCGGCCGCATCCCGGAAGTGCAGATGCTCGGCGACGGCGGCGAAGGCGCGAAGTTGAGCCAGACTGGGCTGTTTGCCCCGTTTCACCGGATTCACCGCCCTCACTGATAACCACCTCCGATCACAGCGGGTCAGTCTAGCCATTTCCGCGATCAATGCACTCTGCGCCAGGGTGGGGTCCCACCCCCCGGAGGCCCCCTGAGCGCCTCAAGAGCGGGAAGCACGACACCACGGCCGTTCACTTCTGCTCAGGCATCGTGCGGTGCGGAAGGCGCTCGTCGCCGATGTGGTCGAACCCGTACACGAAGGGGACGAGCGCCTACGAGAACCGCAGGCCCTCTCCTCGCCGCTCTCACCCCGGCAGCCTGCCCCCTGCCGCGAACTTCACGAACGATGCCCAGGACGACGGCGGGAGCGCCAAGGTTCCACCGCCGCGGCGCTTCGTGTCTCGAACTGTCTCGAACCATGACCCGCTCCGGGTCGTTGTCGGCCACCTCGACGCAGCCAGTGAGGCGGAACTATTCAGTCGCCTACCCGATGGTGTAGCGGACATGGCGGGCGTGGACGTAGGCCCGCCACCAGGTGCCCACGGACCGTTCCGCGACCTGCAACACCGCAGCCGCCTGCCGGTAACCCTTCACCTGCCCCGACTCCAACACGGCCACAACCCGCAACCGCACCACTTCCCACCCCGCCGGCGCCACCCGCCGGGGATCCCCGGCCTCAGCCACACCCCATCAACGAACCGGGCAACTCAACAGTCCCGCCTCAATACGCGGAACGCAGGCCAGGTGTGCTCTTTGCTCCCCAGACGGTCGCCGTGGTCAACGAGGTCCGGATTCGCCCGCCAGGGTGGGGAGATTCAGACAGCCCCATCACCACAGGAGGTCCTGTCCTCGTCCCGCGGTCCGGCCTGGCCTGGCCTGGCCGAGCGTGGGCTCACAGGCAGAGCGCCGGATCGAAGGCCCTGTCAGCTCGTCGCCTTGACGGGTCGGCAGGTCCGGTGTCGTGTCCAGCAGGCGCCGGAGACCACGGCGCCCACCATCACGATCGGCACCACGGGGAGGAGGTACATGAGCTTGTAGTACCCGAACCCGTAGTCGTGGGCATCCAGGTACGCCACCCAGGGGACGCCGACCGCCCAGCCGAGCGAGGCCGCCGTCGCCAGGATCGCGGGCAGAGACCTGGTGAGGCTCCGTACCGTTGCTTCTCGCGCCGGGTCGAGATGGCGTCGCAGCGCCCTGGCCACGCTGAGTCGAATCGTGAAGAAGGCGGCGAAGAGGCACACACCCCATCCCGCCCACATCAGGGGAACCCCGGCATTGGAGCAGACTTGTTGCGCCTGCTGCAGGCTCCCGTCAGACCTGGTCGCCACAGATTCGAAACCGCAGTCGAGTATCCGGGACCAGCCCACCCACCAGAAGGCCATGGCGGCCAGGGCCGGCAAGACAGCTCCGGTGGCCGCGGCGAGTGCCGTTTCCTTCAGACGCCGGCGCGAGGCCACCAGCCCCCGTTCGACGGCCCAGGAGGCGGCCAGTACTTCCACATCACCCGCGATATACGACCTGACATCTTGGCCGTCGAGCGCTGCAGCGGTCAGATCGGCAGTCAGTTCCTCGGCCATCTCCGAGGCTGTCCGTTCGTCGACCCCGAGCCGACGCCAGGTCTTCCGGGCCTGGGAGGTGATGTCCTGGATGACTTGAGCACTCAATGTTCTGATTCCTTGTGTGTGACGGGCGTGACTATGGAGCCGACACTCGCGGTGAAACCGCTCCAGTCATGACTCCAGGATCGAAGCAGCTGCGAACCGGCTTCGCTCGGCCTGTAGTAGGTCCGCGCGGGACCGCTGTCCCCCGCGCGACGCTCCACCTCGACCAGGCCGCGTTTGCGCAACCGCGCCAGTGCCGGATAGATCGACCCGTCGGCGACGTCCAGACCTGCCTCACCGAGCCGGACGGTCATCTCGTATCCATAAACCGGGGCCTGCGCCATCAGGGCCAACAGGCACATGTCCAGCACACCGCGAAGCCACTGGGCACGTGGAACCGACGTCTCCTCCATGGGCAGTACCTTACACAGCAAGATTCATGCACGGCAAGCTAGCTATCCGTGGATCGCGATCATGCGTCCCGAGAAACTGCCGTTCATGATCGCCAAGCGCGGCGAAGTGTCACGCCGGGCCCAGCACCGTGATATAGGGCCTGCCCCGTTTCATCCTCACTCCGGGTCGGGGCGGTTCAGTTCGGCAAGGCGGACGGCGACGGCCCGGCGGGCACCCTGAAGCGCACGATCGAGTGCATCGACCGTGCGGCCGAGCTCCTGGACATATACCGGCAGCGCTTCGACATCGGGCACGTCCACATGGGGTGGCTCGGCGATCACGTCGAGGGCTTCGTGTCGCAGAACGGCTCGAACACCTGGCGGACCTCGCTGACGCTCACGGAGCAGATCCGCCTTACCCGGCGCGTCATGTTGCACGGTGCCCTGACGATGGCGCCGCTCGCCTCCCGAGTGTCGATGGCCGCCGTGCCCGGCAACCACGGCGAGGGCGGTCAGGATCGCAGGCCAAGGGGTGACGCGCTACGACGACTCCCACGACACCGAGTCCCTGATCTCCGTACGCGACGCTCTGGCGCTCGATGCCGAGCGTTTCGGCCACATCGAGTTCTACGTGCCGGACACCGACGAACTGACCGTGGTTGTCGACTGCTCGGGCACGACCGCGGCTCACGCCCACGGGCACCAGTGGAGGCCCGGCCGGCACTTCGACTGGTGGAAGGGGCAAGCCTTCAACAAGGCGTCCGCGATGCACCAGGCCGACCCTCTCCTTGCCGGTCACCTCCACCACGAGTTCGTGGACACGGACGGACCGCGCACGTTCATCCAGCCCCCAGCCATGGAGAGCGAATCGACGTGGTGGCGGCACGCGAAGGGCACGACCGGAGCGCCGGGCCTGGTCGTCGCCGTGACGAAGGACGGCCACACCCCCGTGAAGGAAGTGGTCCGGTGAGCGGCTCCCACGACTGGGCTCTCCTCGACGACCCGCAGGTTCAGCGCGTGATCCACGTGGTGGCCCGCAAGTTCGGCACGGAGTACGGGCTCGCCCTGGAGCGGGACGACGCCCGGCAGGAAGCGGCCCTCATCGTCGCCGAGAAGGCCGGCGAAGCGCGCGAGATGCTCGCGGCCGGTCCCGGCCTCCTGCACCGCTGGCTGTGTCAGCAGATCCGGAACGCGTGGCTCACGGACCTCCGCCACCAGTCACGGCACCTGTCCTACGAGGTCGCCCTGAACGGGGCGGCGAGGGGACTCCTGTGAGTGCGTACGATCGCCGAATTGTCGAGCACCTCCTTCCGGCCGTGTGGTCCCCAGAGGCCGCGTACGGCTTGCGGAACCCGGCCGCCCCGGACGCGGACATGCCCAAGGGAAGCGTCGACAAGCGGGCCGCGGACACACTGTTCGCACACCTCGCCGACATCCGCCGAGCCTGGGCGGGCTGTCCTCTCGAACTCGGCGAGCGCCGAGCCCTGTTCCTTCGATTCGCCCTCGACTGGCCGGACGCTCTGATCGCGGCCCGCGACTCCGTGACCGACCGGGCAGTGCGTTACCGGCTCGAACGCGGAGTCGGCAAGCTCGCGTCCTGGCTGAACGGGCGCGACTACGTGGATGGGTACGACGATCTGCATCCTCAAGGGGATATCGAGCAGCCACAGCCGGAGTGCATTCCGTGCTGGAGCAGCTCCTTTGCCCACGCGGTGTGAGGCGGCAGGATCACCCCCATGCGCATCTTGGTCATGGGTGGTACATGGTTCCTGGGCAGGGAAGTTGTCGCCGAGTCACTGCGCCGGGGGTGGCGGGTGACGACCTTCACAAGGGGGTTGTCGGGCGAGCCGGTGCCGGGGGTGGAGAGGGTTCACGGTGACCGGACCGTCCCCGCGGACCTGCGCCTGCTGGCCGCCCACGGCCCATGGGACGCGGTGATCGACACGTCCAGCTCCGAACTGCCCCCGCGCGTCGTTCAACTCTCCGCCAGCGCTCTGAGTGCGCAGACGGCGCGCTGGGTGCACCTCTCCACCGTGTCCGTCTACGCAGACTGGCCACACAGTGCGTTGACCGAGGAGTCACCGCTTCTGGAATGCCCGGCCGACGCCGACGAATCGTACGGGTTCACCGGGCAGGACGGCTCCCCGACCAAATATGGCTTCCAGAAGGCCGGCGGGGAGAAGGCCGTGGTCGAGGCCCTCGGAGATCGTGCGGTGTTTCTGCGGCCGGGGGTGATCCTAGGGCCTGCTGAGTATGTGGGCAGACTTCCCTGGTGGCTCACTCGTGCTCACCGGGGCGGTCCCATCGTCGTTCCCGCTCCGGCTGACCGCCTGATCCAGCCAGTGGACGTGCGTGACGTGGCAGCCTTCGCAGTGGATCAAGCGGCATCGACAGGCGGCGGTGCCTTCAACATCGCGCATCCGACCGGGATCACCTTCGCGGACTTCGTTCAGGCCTGTCTGGAGGTGACCGGTGGGGCGGGACGCCCTGTGTGGACACAGCCAGAGGTGCTGGCGGAGTGCGGGGTCAAGCAGTGGACCGAGATGCCCCTCTGGCGTACCCATGCGGGTGTCTGGCTGGTCAATTCGGATCGGGCGGTGGCATCTGGCCTCCACTGCCGCCCGCTTCGGGACACGATCGCGGACACGTGGGCCTGGTGGCAGTCGGCGGGCCGCCCTGTGGATCATCCGCGCTGGGCGGACCACGGAGTCAGCCCCGAGAAGGAGGCCAAGATCCTCGCTTCCCTCCCGGGGCCGACGGCCTGAACTGAAGTCAGGCTTCCAGCGCTGCCAGGGGTCCGGACCCGGTTCCGAGCTGGTGGCCAGCGGACAGACGGGTGAAGTCCTCGATCCGTTCTCCGAGCTCGTTGGCCAGTGCCGCTCCCTGGTAGCGCTGCATCGTCAGGGCGCGGCGCACCCTGGCCGTGCGCACGAGAAGACCTGTCGTCCTCTGGGCCTGCGGTACCTCCCACAGGGGTTCGAGGGCAGCGTGCGCGCCATCCAGGTCACCGCGCAGCAAGCGTGCGGCAGCCATGTCGGCCGAGGCGCCGCCGACCACTCGCGGCGACCGCCGAGCAGCCGGGCGACTTCCCGCCAGCTCCAGGGCACGACTGGCTTCGACTTCGGCTCGCTCGCCATCCCCGAGAAGGAGGCAGGTCGAGGCGTTGGACATGGCCTGCCGCTCCCCAGAGAAGGCGAATTCCCCGGCCACCTCGTCGTGCAACTCGTCGGTGAGACCCTGCCCATGGCTCTCCGTTGCGTCCAGTGCCCGGCCAGCGGAGGTGGCATCACCGAGATAGCCGCACGCACGGGCCTCGATCGCCCCCAGGCGTCGGCGGGCGGTGTCGCCGAGCGCGGGTTCCCCAAGTTGCAGCAGCAGACGCCCGAATGCACGGAGTGGCTCATCGCCGCGTCGGCCGCCGCCACCGCCGAAGCCACGTTGAACGCTGACGTGGTCCCGGTGGACCGCTCCGCCCTCGACCCGGTGGCCTACTACCTCGCCGCCGTCGACCGGGCCCGCCGCGAACCGGACCCCGCCGCCGTGGCGCGGCTCTCCGCTCTCGCCACCGCCCACGCCAGCGGCTACGGGCTCCTCATCGCCACCGTCCTCGACCCCGCCGTTCCCCTCGGTGACCATCGAGACCGTGACCTTGGCTACCGGGCCGCCGTCGACCGCCGTCTTCACCGACTTCTGACCGAACTGCGCATCCCGCACCAACGGATGGGCAACACCCCGGACGACCAGTCCGCCACCATAAAGGCTGCCCTAGCCCTGGCGGAGGCAGGCCGGTGACCGGCGGCACTCGACCGGCCGGAACCCTCGCCATCGCCGGAAAGACCGTGTCTCGGCTGGGTTTCGGCACCATGCGCCTGACTGGCCCCGGCACCTGGGGCGACCCGCCCGACACCGACCGCGCCCTACGTCTCCTCCATACCGTCGTGGACGAGGGCATCACCCACCTCGACACTGCCGACGCCTACGGCCCCCACACCGCCGAACACCTCATCCGCCGCGCCCTGTGGCCGTACCCAGAAGAACTACTGATCGCCACCAAGGTGGGCATGGTCAGACCCGCGCGCAACGTTTGGAAGCCGCTCGGACGGCCCGAGTTCCTGCGCGCCACAGTCGAGCAGTGCCTCCGCCGGCTGGGCGTGGACCGCCTCGACCTGTGCTACCTCCACCGCGTCGACCCGGCCGTCCCACTACCGGAGCAGGTCGGCACGCTCGCCGAGCTCCAGCAGGAAGGGAAGATCGCCCACGTCGGGCTGTCCAAGGTGGCACCAGAGCAGATCGACACCGCGTCCAGCGTCGTCAAGGTGGCGGCGGTGCAGAACAAGCTGAGCGCGGCCGTGCCCGACGACACCGCCACCGTGGAGCACTGCCGAGTGCGCGGCATCCCGTACGTCCCCTACGCGCCGCTGGGTTCTGGTCTCCTCACGCAGGCAGAAGACCTCCGCAAGGCCCTTCGACGGCTACTCGGCCTCGGCGATCATGTGGCCCCCATTCCCGGCACGAGTTCGGTCGCGCACCCGCGGGAGCTCCTCCGGGCAACATCCGACTAGGTACACAGCCTCGGCGACCGGCGGTTTTCAGGGACCGCCGGTCGTTTGATTGATAGCCCCCGCCGATCGCTTTGGTTCGATTGATCGATTTCCCTCTCCGATATCCGGCGTGGGAGTCTACGGGACGTCCAGCCCCTCGTAACTCTGGAGAAGCACAGTGCTGACTGTCGGCGACAAGTTCCCCGCTTGGAAGCTCATGGGCGTGGAGGGCCCCTCTGACGACAAGCTGGAGATCAAGGAGTACTCTTCGGAGGACTTCAAGAACGGTTGGTCAGTGGTCTTCTTCTGGCCCAAGGACTTCACCTTCGTCTGCCCCACCGAGATCGCGGCGTTCGGCAGGCTGAACGACGAGTTCGCCGACCGCGACGCCCGGGTCCTCGGCTTCTCCGGCGACTCCGAGTTCGTTCACCACGCCTGGCGCAGGGACCACGCCGACCTGCGTGACCTGCCCTTCCCGATGATGGCCGACTCCAAGCACGAGCTGATGCGCGCCCTCGGCATCGAGGGCGAGGACGGCTTCGCCCAGCGGGCCGTCTTCATCGTCGACCCGAACAACGAGATCCAGTTCACCATGGTGACCGCCGGCTCCGTCGGCCGTAACCCCAAGGAGGTCCTGCGGGTCCTCGACGCCCTGCAGACCGACGAGCTCTGCCCCTGCAACTGGTCCAAGGGCGAGGACACCCTCGACGCGGGCAAGCTGCTGGCCGGTGAGTGAGCATGGCCCTCGATGAGCTGAAGTCCGCACTCCCGGACTACGCCAAGGACCTCAAGCTGAACCTCGGTTCGGTGATCGGCAACAGCGACCTCCCGCAGCAGCAGCTGTGGGGCACCGTCCTCGCCTGCGCGATCGCCTCCCGCTCGCCGATCGTGCTGCGCGAGCTGGAGCCCGAGGCCAGGGCCAACCTGTCCGCCGATGCCTACACCGCCGCCAAGTCGGCCGCCGCGGTCATGGCGATGAACAACGTCTTCTACCGGACCCGGCACCTGCTGTCGGACCCCGAGTACGGGACGCTGCGCGCCGGTCTGCGGATGAACGTCATCGGCAACCCGGGCGTCGAGAAGACCGACTTCGAGCTGTGGTCGCTGGCCGTCTCCGCGATCAACGGCTGCGGCCAGTGCCTCGACTCGCACGAGCAGGTGCTTCGCAAGGCCGGCGTCGAGCGCGATGTCATCCAGGAGGCCTTCAAGATCGCCTCGGTGATCCAGGCCGTCGGGACGACGCTGGACGCGGAGGCCGTGCTCGCCGGGTAGCGATGTCCCGGCCGTTCGGCCGGACCCCGCACAGAGCGCCCCGCACGGCACGCAGCCGGGCGGGGCGCCGCTCTTCCCCCGCCGGGCGGGACCTCCCCGCCGCCGCGGGGGGTCCGGCGCCCAGCCCGCGCCTCGTGCCGCGCCGGGCGGGGTTCGCCCGCGGGGAAGCGGCGCGGCGCGGCTTTTGGTGCGGCGTGGTCGGCGCGGCATCCGGTGCGGTGCGGCGCGTCAGGTGCGCTCCTCGCCCTCCGGGGGCGGGGGTTCGGACTTCGGTGCGGCGGGCGGCAGAGGCGGAGTCGGGGGCGTGGCCGGAGTCGGGGTCGGCGCCAGGTCCGTCACCGTCGCCCCGTGCGGAGCGGGGCCGATCCGGCTCACCTGGCCCTGGCCGTACGCGTAGAGGTAGGTGACCACCGTGTTCGTCACCGCCACCAGCGGCACCGCGACCACCGCACCGCCGATCCCCGCCGTCAGACCGCCCGTGGCGACCGCGAGGACGACGGCCAGCGGATGGACCCGGACCGCGCGGCCGAGGATGAACGGCTGCAGTACATGCCCTTCGATCTGCTGCACGGCGAGCACCACGAGCAGCACCATGAAGGCGGTGAACACCCCCTGGGTGACCAGGGCGACGACGACCGCCAGGGCACCCGAGACGACCGCGCCCACCAGGGGGATGAAGGAGAACAGGAAGATGAAGACGGCGAGCGGCACGGCGAGCGGCACGTCCAGGAAATAGATGCCGAGACCGATGAAGATCGCGTCGATGAGTGCGACCACCACCGTGCCCCGCACATACGCCGTGAGGGTCCGCCAGGCCCGCGGCCCGGCGCCGGCGACACCGGGGCGGGCGGCGGCGGGCACCAGCTTCAGGGACCACTGCCAGATCCGCCGCCCGTCGTAGAGCAGGAAGAGGGTGGAGAACAGCGCCAGCAGTATTCCGGTGAGGATCTCCACCATCACGGTCACGCCCTGGAGCCCGGCGGAGGTGATCTCCTGCGTGTTGGTGCCGATGGTGTCCTGGAGATTGTTCGCGATGTCGTTGATCTGGCGCTCGGTCACATGGAACGGGCTGTTGAGCAGCCAGCGTTTGAGTTCCTCGATACCGTCCTTCACCCGGTCGGCGAGGTCGCCGAGGTTCTCCGTCACCTGCCAGACGACGAACCAGCCGACGAGGCCGATGACGACGAAGCCCAGGATCGCCGTGACGGCCGTGGCGAGCCCACGCGGCAGCCCGGCCCCCTTCAGACGGGCCACGGTCGGCTGGAGCAGCGCGGTGACCAGCAGGGCGGCGACGAAGGCGAGCACGACGAGCCGAACCGAGCTGATGACGCGCATCAGCACCCAGAGCGTGCCGGCCAGGACCAGCAGCCGCCAGCCCGCCTCTGCCGCGACCCTCATCCCCCAGGGGAGGGCCTCGACCGGATGGGGTCGCGCGGGAACGGCCGGGGCGTAGGCCGGCGGCGGTGGGACCCGGTCGGACGGGTCCGCCGCATCCGGACGCCCGTCACCGGGGTCACCGCCGGGCTCCGCCGCGGCCACGGCGGCGGCCCGCCGTTCCTCGAACCGCTCCCCGAGCCGGGACAGCCCGGCCCCCAGCCGACCCAGCCACGCTGGTGTCTTCGACATCTCGTGCTTCCCTCTCCCCCCAAGGTCCGTCCCGACCGTACACGGACCGAGCCCCCCACCGTCGGACGGTGAGGGGCTCAGCGGAGTCGGTCGGCCGGGACGGCCATCCGGGGTTCGGGGTCCGGCCGGCGCGGGCCTCCAGACACCCGCGGACACTCCGGGCACTCGGGGTGCCCGCGCCGGCCCGCGGTCCCGCGCCCGCAGGCACCGGACGCCCCAGGGCCCGCCCTTCGGGCGGCCGGAGCTACTGGCGCGACACGCCTCAGTACCAGCGGTTGGCCTGCCAGAACGACCAGGCGCCGCAGGGGCTGCCGTAGCGGTCGTTCATATAGCTCAGACCCCACTTGATCTGGGTGGCGGGGTTCGTCTGCCAGTCGGCGCCGGCAGACGCCATCTTGGTGCCGGGGAGCGCCTGGACGAGGCCGTAGGCACCGGAGGACGGGTTCTGGGCCCGGTAGTTCCAACTGGACTCGTGGTCCACGATGTTGCTGAAGCACTGGAACTGGTCGCCGGGGACCATCTGGCGGGCGATCGCCTGGACCTCGGAGATGGTGTACGAGGACTGCGCCGAGAAGCTGCCGGCGTCGCGGACGGCGGAGCGGCTGGCGCGCTCCTCGGCCTCCCTGGCTTCCTCGGCCTCCTTGGCCTTCCGGGCCTCGGCCTCGCGCTGGGCCTGCTCCTCGGCGGCCTGCTTCTTCGCCTCGGCGTCCTTGGCCGCCTGGAGGCGAGCCGCCTCCTCCGCGGACTTCCTCGCGGCCGTGTCGGCGGCAGCCGCCTGCGCGTCGGCCTGCTGTGTCAGGGACGCGACCTGAACCTGGGCCTGCTCACCGACGGGGATGTCCGCGAGCAGCGTCGCGTCCGCCGCGGTCGTCTCCAGGTTGTCGCCGTTCGCGGGAAGGGAGTTGCCCGAGGCAACACCCACGACAGCGCCGACAGTGGTGACCGCGGTGGCGGACGCCACCGCGAATCCCCGGACCGAGATCCGGCTCACACGGTTTCCTTCCAGCACCGCCCGCACAGGTGACCTCGCGGGCGCAATCGTGCCCCTGGCACTGGCACTCCCTGTTGCTAGGTCACGGGAGGCACGGGCCCGGTGGGCGCTCCCCTGCGGGAGTGCCGCGTGGTACTCGGGCGGCATACGGCGATGTCTGTGGAGTTGTGTGGTGCCGCGCCCCTGAGGGTGCGGGTGTGCCGTATGCGGGGCCTGACGGAACCCAGACTCTGCCGGACGCGGATGCCGCAGGGCAATTCATGGCCGCGTGGGAAAGCTCACACCCCGTTTGCCCCAGGAGATTTGTGGAAAGAGCGGCGCAGCACGGCGCCGCCCGGCTAAGCTCCTTCGCTCGCCGGGCGGCGCCCCTTTCCGTGCCGGGCAGGTCCCGTCAGATCGGCCCGTCCTCCAGCATCTCGGTCACCAGCGCGGCGATCTGCGAGCGTTCGGACCGGGTGAGCGTGACATGCGCGAAGAGCGGATGCCCCTTCAGCTTCTCCACGACGGCGACGACCCCGTCGTAGCGACCCACGCGAAGATTGTCCCGCTGCGCCACGTCATGGGTCAGGACGACCCGCGAGTTGGGGCCGATGCGGGACAGCACGGTGAGCAGGACGTTCCGCTCCAGGGACTGGGCCTCGTCGACGATGACGAACGCGTCGTGCAGCGAGCGTCCGCGGATGTGGGTCAGCGGCAGCACCTCGAGCATCCCCCGGCCCAGGACCTCCTCGATGACCTCGCGTCCGGCCACCGCGGAGAGGGTGTCGAAGACCGCCTGCGCCCAGGGGCTCATCTTCTCGGCCTCGGTGCCCGGCAGATAGCCCAGCTCCTGACCGCCGACCGCGTACAGCGGCCGGAAGACCATCACCTTCCGGTGCTGCCTGCGCTCCAGCACGGCCTCCAGACCGGCACAGAGCGCGAGCGCGGACTTGCCGGTACCCGCCCGGCCGCCCAGCGAGACGATGCCGACATCCGGGTCGAGCAGCAGATCGAGGGCGATGCGCTGCTCGGCACTGCGGCCGCGGATACCGAAGGCCTCGCGGTCGCCCCGGACCAGCCGGACGCCGCCGCCGGTCGAGACCCTGCCGAGGGCCTTGCCCCGCTCCGACTGGAGGACGAGTCCGGTGTGGACGGGCAGGCCGGAGGCCTCGGGGACGTCCAGGTGCTCGTCCTCGAAGAGGATGTCCACCTGCTGGGCGGACAGGGCGAGTTCGGACATCCCGGTCCAACCGGAGTCCGTGGCGGCGAGCTCCGCACGGTACTCCTCGGCGAGGAGGCCGACGGAGGACGCCTTGATGCGCAACGGCAGGTCCTTGGACACGACGGTGACGTCGTACCCCTCTGCCTGGAGGTTCCGTGCCACCGCGAGGATCCGTGAGTCGTTGTCACCCAGCCGGTAGCCGGCGGGGAGCACCCCGGGGTCCGAGTGGTTGAGCTCGACGCGCAGCGTGCCGCCGAGGTCGCCCATCGGGATGGGTGCGTCCAGGCGGCCGTACCGGACCCGGTAGTCGTCGAGCAGGCGCAGCGCCTGCCTGGCGAAGTAACCGAGCTCCGGGTGGTGCCTCTTGGCCTCCAGCTCCGTCACGACGACGATCGGGAGCACGACCTCGTGCTCGTCGAAGCGCGAGACGGCACTGGGGTCGGCCAGCAGGACGCTGGTGTCGATGACATAGGTGCGCCTGTCGGACATGCGGCGCTTTGTGCTGTTCACCACGGAAGGACGTACCCCCTCGGCTGAGATCGGGGTGTGCGACGGCGTCGCGGGCTGGGGGTCTCCCCACCGGACGGCAGGGGACCGGACCGGTCTCCGGCCACGATGCACGGGCCGGGCACCGGCCCCCCGTTCCTTCCGTGCTGGCCGCACGGTCGTCCTGGCGCAAAGGGCCTCCCGGGCGAGCGGCTCGGTGCCGCGCGCTGTAGAACGGCATCCGGAGCGGGTGTCCGGATGTCGACCTGTCAGGGATATTCCCTCGAACAAGCGCAGCCATGCCATGGCATATGACGATGTGTCGACGAACATGCGGTGGCCATGCCCCGGACCACCCCCAGGAGTGGCGGGCTTCCGCCCGTTCGGCCCACCGCGCCAGCGCCGAACGGGGTACCGGCCGTCAAGATCCCACCGGCCGCCTCCCCGTCGGCCCCCCTGCCGGCCACCGCCCCGGTGTTCCGCACCCGGCGGCGGGCACCGTCGCCTCGGGCGCCTCGGGCGGCCCCCGCCGACGGGGCCCGCGCGGGTGGCTCCGGGCGCGTGCTCAGGGCATCCGCCCGCCCGGGCAGCACCGGCGCGGACACCGCCGGCGCGGGCCGGCTCGAAGGGCCCGCAGCGGCGCGGCCTGCCGTCAGGCCCCGTAGCGGCGGTGGCGGGCCGCGTAGTCGCGGAGGGCGCGGAGGAAGTCGACCTTGCGGAAGGCCGGCCAGAACACCTCGCAGAAGTAGTACTCGGAGTGCGCGCTCTGCCAGAGCATGAAGCCCGACAGACGCTGCTCGCCACTCGTACGGATCACCAGATCGGGGTCGGGCTGCCCACGTGTGTAGAGGTGGGAGGCGATCATGTCGGTATCGACGATCTCCGCGAGCTCCTCGAAGGTCGTCCCCCTCGCGGCATGCTCGTTCAGCAGGGAGCGCACCGCGTCCGCGATCTCCTGGCGGCCGCCGTAGCCGACCGCGACGTTCACCAGTATCCCGTCGTTACCGGCGGTCGACCGCTGGGCCTCCTTGAGCACCGACTGGGTCCCGGCGGGAAGCAGGTCCGCGGTTCCCACGTGGTGCACCCGCCACCGGCCGTCGGAGGCGAGCTTGCGCACGGTGTTCTCGATGATGCCGAGAAGCGGGCGCAGCTCCTCCTCCGGACGGTCGAAGTTGTCCGTGGACAGCATCCAGAGCGTGACCACCTCGACATCGGTCTCGGCGCACCAGCCCAGCAGCTCGGAGATCTTCTCCGCCCCCGCCCGGTGCCCCTCCGCGGCCGTGCCACCCGACGCCTTCGCCCAGCGCCGGTTGCCGTCGAGGATGACACCGATGTGCTTGGGCACCTGGGCGTGGTCGAGGCGGCCCTCCACCCGGCGTGCGTAGAGCCCGTACACCAGGTCGCGCAGGTTCACAGTCCTTAACCCCTCCGTGCTGTGGCTGGCCCCCGACGCCCGTCACACTACTGCGGAGCGGCCGGGCGCACCCAACCCGGTCTGTCACAAGTCCGTGATAGGCAGGGAAGCGTGAACGACTCCCCCTATTACCGTGCAGCCGAGGACCGGTACACCTCGATGGAGTACCGCAGGACCGGCCGCAGCGGGCTCAAGCTGCCCGCGATCTCTTTGGGCCTGTGGCACAACTTCGGCGACGACCGCGCGCTCGCCTCGCAGCGGGCGATCCTGCGCCGTGCCTTCGACCTCGGCGTCACCCATTTCGACCTGGCGAACAACTACGGGCCGCCCCCCGGCTCGGCCGAGCTGAACTTCGGCAAGATCTTCGCCCAGGACTTCGCGCCGTACCGGGACGAGCTGGTCGTCTCCACCAAGGCCGGCTATCTGATGCACCCCGGGCCCTACGGCGAGTGGGGCTCCCGCAAGTACCTGATGTCCTCGCTGGACGCTTCGCTGAAGCGGATGGGCCTTGACTACGTCGACATCTTCTACTCCCATCGCTTCGACCCGCACACCCCGCTGGAGGAGACGATGGGCGCACTGGCGTCCGCCGTCCGGCAGGGCAAGGCCCTCTACGCGGGCGTCTCCTCGTACAACTCCGAGCAGACCGCCGAGGCGGCCCGGCTGCTGCAGGCGATGGGGGTCCCGGCACTCATCCACCAGCCGTCCTACTCGATGGTCAACCGCTGGATCGAGCACGACGGGATCCTCGACACCCTGGAGGCGGCCGGCATGGGCTGCATCTCCTTCGCGCCGCTCGCCCAGGGACTCCTCACCGGCAAGTACCTCACCGGCGTACCGGAGGGCTCGCGGGCGACCCAGGGCAAGTCCCTCGACCCGGACCTGCTCTCCGAGGAGATGCTGCGCCGGCTGCGGGGCCTGGACGGGATAGCGCGGCGGCGCGGCCAGACGCTCGCGCAGCTGGCGCTGAGCTGGGTGCTGCGCGACGACCGGATGACCTCGGCCCTGATCGGCGCGAGCAGTGCCGGCCAGCTGGAGGAGAACGTGGCCGCACTGCGCGCGGCGCCGCTCACCGAGGAGGAACTGAGGGAGATCGACGTCTTCGCGGTGGACACCGCGGGGACGAACATCTGGGCCGACCGCGGCTGACCCTGCCCGGGCCCCTTCAACAGCACCCGGGGCCGCCTGGGGCCATAAGGGGTCGTACGGGCCATACGGAGTCGTACGGGTTCGTGCGGGTTCGTGCGGGTTCGTGCGGGTTTATGCGCGGCTCTACCGGCCCGCACGGAACGGCACAGGGCATTCGGCACCCGGGGGCCACTCGGGGCATTGGGTGCACTTCGCTGGAACCCGGGAGCAATCGGGGGCGCACCGGGGGGCGCTCGGGGGAAGAGAAATCGGGCCGGTCCGTGGGGGGGATACGGACCGGCCCGAGGGGGGGGAGTTCCACCATAACCCTTTGCGCAGGCGAGCGCGCACCACGGCAGGCGCCAACTACTCTCCGGAGTCATACGACTGCGTTGCGGAAAGGGGAAAGACCCTGGGCAGGGGCCGGGTCGAGCCTCCGCGCGGGATGCGGGCCGTACTCCCTAAGAGGTAACGGCCCACCGTGCATCCGGTTGACGCGGCCCGTGCGGGACGACCGCATCCGGCGGCGCGGCCCGCTTGCGCCCGTAAGGGGCCTGTCGGACCGCTGCCGGGACCCGCCCTGAGCGGGCCGGACGCACCGCCGCGCCGAGGGCGGGCCCGACGGCGGCCCGCCCCGCCCCGTCCCGCCCCGTCCCGCCCCGTCCCGTCCCGTCCCGTCCCGTCCGCAAGGATCACCGGACACCGCGGCAGCGCGGCAGCGCGGGGATCACCGGGGACGCCTCAGCAGCGTGATGCCGTCGAGGGCTGCGACACGGTCGTACCCGTACACCCGCTGCGCCGCCTCCAGTTCGGCCTCCTGCTGCTCGGGCGGATAGGGCCAGTGGCCCGTCCGGTACGGCCACGCCTCCGGGGCCCTGCTGTCGTGGATGATCCATTCCGCGGTGGGCCGGGGCGTTCGCTTCCGGCCGTACTCGTACAGACGCCCCTCGACCGGCCAGGTCGGGAAGAGCACGACGTGGCAGCGGGACGTGAGCTGGGGCACGAGTCGGTTGGAGGCGGCCACCGTCGCCCCGTCCGGGATCCGCTGGAGCAGCGCCCGGGCGGCCTCGATGTGCGGGGTGGTGCGCCAGGTGGCCCGCTGCGCCAGCTGGGCGAGCGGAAAGGAGGGCAGCAGCACCACCGCCACGGCGAGGACCGTGACCAGGGAGGCGCGCACATGCCGGGTCGCGAGCGGATCGCCGGCCCGGTGGTAGCGGCCGAGGGCGTCGATCAGACCGGCGAAGACGACGGGCATCAGCACCGCGCTGTAGTGGAAGGCGGTTCCCCCGTGGAACGCGTTCTCCGACAGCATCCGCCAGGCGAGCGTCGGCACGGCGACCAGCGACAGGGGCGACCGCAGGGCGAGGAGCGCACTGGGGGCGAACGAACACCAGCACAAGGGTCATGGCCTGGACGTCCGGACGCAGCGCGTCGAGCGGTGCGAAGGCCAGCGTGGCGAGGAGCGAACCGCGCCCGTCGGTGAGGTTGCCTCCGTGGGCGTACCCGCCGCCGGGGTTGAAGGCCGGCAGCAGCAGCGTGATCTCGACGGCGCTGCCGACGATTCCGGCCGCGGCCGTGGCGAGCCCCAGCTTCCGCGGCCCCTGCCAGGCCACATAGGCACCCACGGCGGCCAGGGTGAGCCCCAGGTCCTCCTTGACCAGCAGCAGGGGGCGGCCCAGGCGACGGCCCGCCCCCAGCGCCGCCGGCCGAGCGCCGCAAGGGCGAAGGCCAGCAGCGGCACGGCCAGGGCCACCTCGCGGAAGTCGAAGGCGGCGGCCGATGCGATGCCCCAGCTCACGCCGTAGCCGAAGGCGACGACATGCGCGGCGCGGCGGCCGAGCGCCCGGACGGCCCAGCGCGCCAGCGGCACCACGGCGACGGCGAGGAGGGCGGACTGGGCCACGAGCAGACAGAGCGGGGACGGCCAGAGGCCGTAGAGCGGGGCGAGGACGGCGACCAGCGGATGGAAGTGGTCGCCGAGCAGATGGAAGCCGTCGCCGCGCAACGGGACGACGGGAGCCTGGAGCCGGGCGTAGGCGGGCGTAGGCGGGCGTAAATGCGTACCGCCTGCTCGAAGATGCCGAGGTCGTAGCCCGTGGTGCGCAGGAGCTGGTGGCGGCGTAAGGCGACGGTCGCGTAGAGCAGGGACAGGACCGCCGCCCAACCCCAGGGGAGGAGGGCGGCGGAGGGACCTTCCGTCGGTCTCGCGTGTGCAGTCGAAGCCGGTGCCGGCTTCGACTGCACACGCGAGACCATGAAATTGTCAAAGAATGTCCGCATATGCCCGCATGCTAGAGGGCGTGACCTGTGGTGCTGTCCACATGGGCCGGGATCTCCCCCTCGTGGCGGTCGCCCGTGGACTTCGTGCCGGCCGGCTCGAACATCAGGATCGAGCCGCCCGGCGACGACGGCTTGTGCTCGGTGCCCCTCGGGACCACGAACGTGTCGCCCTTGCGGAGTTCGACCGTCCTCTCGACGCCCTCAGCGTCACGCATCGCTATCGCGAAGCGGCCGTCGAGGACCAGGAAGAACTCGTCGGTGTCCTCGTGCACGTGCCAGACGTGGTCCCCGGCGACGTGCGCCACGCGTACGTCGTAGTCGTTCATCCGGGCCACGATGCGGGGGCTGTACACATCGCCGAAAGAGGCGAGTGCCTCGGTCAGGTTGACGGGTGTGGGGTTCATGGTCCCCAGTCTGGCCCCTGACCACGGCGCGACCCGGGGGCTCCGGACCTGACCCGGGCCGCCTTCACCACGGACGGGGACGCCGAGAAGGCCGCCTGCCCCCAGGGCGCGACCGGCATCAGCCGGTCCCCGCAGCGCAGGGTCAGCGGCACTCCCTCGTCCGCGTCCACTTCGCCCTCGCCGACTGCGGTCCGTGCCCACTGAGGGCCCGCGAACGCCGGGGCTTTCTGCAAGGGTCCCGGTAAGCGGGCAGGCACTCGCCGCACACCGCTCAGCCGGAGGTGAGCCCTCCGAGCAGCAGCCCGAGCAGCGCGCCCGAGACCATGAACGGCCCGAACGGGATGGCCGTACGGCGCCCCGCCCCGCGGAGGAGGACGAGCCCGAGCCCGTACACCGCGCCGAGCAGGAACCCCGCGAAGGCCCCCACGAAGAGGACCTGCCAGCCGTACCAGCCGAGCGCCACGCCGAGCGACAGGGCCAGCTTCACATCGCCGAAGCCCATGCCGTTCGGATTGACGAGGAAGAGCACGAGGTACCCGGCACCCAGCACGGGCCCGCCGAGCAGCGCCGTCGTCCATGACCCGCCGGCGCCGGGGAGCACTGCCGCGCCGCCCAGCAGTACGGCCGCCGCGGCGGCGAGCGGCAGAGTCAGCTGGTCCGGAAGCCGGTGGACGTTGCGGTCGACCAGGGCGAGCAGGACGGCGAAGGGCACGAGCAGCAGCCATACCGCCAGTTCCGGCCTGGGCCCGACGGCCGCGGCGAGTGCCGCACAGGAGACCGCGGTGGCCGCAGGTACGAGCGACGAGCAGCGGTAGGCGGCGGCACAGCGGACATCGGCGTCCTCGGGCCGGTCCACACCGCACGGCCCCGCCACAGCACCCGACACGTCCGCAACCGCCGACCCGGCCGCACCATCCGGCACCTCAGCCCCGGCTCGACCACCCGGCACGTCCGCACCGCACGGCCCCGCCACACCGCGCGGCCCCGCCACAGCACCCGACACGTCCGCAACCGCGGACCCGGCCGCACCATCCCTCGCCCGCGAGTCGGACCCTTCCCGCGAGTCGGACCCTGCCGCCCCGGCGGACGCGACCGCGGGCCGCGCGGGCACGGCAGGCACGCAGCGCGGGCAGCGCGCGGGCCCCAGCCAGCCGCGCGCGGGACCGGTGAGAGGATGCCCGGCAGGACACGCGCTCCGCCACGCCGCCCCCGGCTCGACGGACATCCGATAGGCGGGGCGCGGCACGAGCACCCCCACCGCGGTCCCCCACACGGCGGCGGCGATCAGCGTCACGTACGCGTACTCCACGGTCCGACCCTAGGGTCGGGGAGACGGAGGGTCATGGGCCCACGGGCCCACTCCCGGCAGTCCGGATCCGCTCTCGGCACCCCGGGCCCGCTCTCGGCAGCCCTGGGCCCGGCCCGGCAGTTCGGGACCCATCCCGGCCCGACTCCCGCTACGGTCCTGCCCCATGGGCGCATGGCAGGACGGCAATGGCACGCTGACGGTCCCCGGCCGGGCTGATCCGGTCGATCTCCTGATCGCCGCGTCGTATGGTGCGCGCTACCGCGGTCTCCTCGGCCGAGACGGCCTGCACGGCGCGCTCATGCTGACACCCTGCGCGAGCGTGCACACCTTCCGGATGCGCTTCGCCATCGACGTGGCCTATCTCGACAAGGAGTTGCGCGTCCTGGATGTCCGCACGATGCGCCCCGGCCGACTCGGGATACCGAGACCTCGCAGCCGCCATGTCCTGGAGGCGGAGGCGGGCGCGATGGCGCGATGGGGCGTACGACCGGGGATCCGGCTCACGATCGGGGCGGGGCGGCGCCCGGCAGCCTGACCGGTCGGGCCGTCAGACCGGCAGACCCTCACACCGGCAGACCGGCAGACCGGCAGACCCTCACACCGGCAGACCGGCAGACCGGCAGACCCTCAGTCGCAGGGAACAGCAGGCGGCCGGACCGTCGGAGCACCGGACCGTCGGACGGCCGGTGGGGCGGACAGCCGCACGGGCGGAGGCACGGACCAGCGGAGGCGCGGACCAGCGGAGGCACGGACCAGCGGAGGGGCTGAGGGGCGGACCATCTTCACGGCGCTCCACGAGATGGCCTCCCCGCCGTGGTCCGCCGTGGTCCGCTGCGTCCGGCACCCCGTATATCAGGGCGGCCCCGTACCCAGCAGGGTGAACGCCCCGTACACCCCCGACGCGAGCGCGAGCAGCACCACCGTCACCACGATGACGACGCTCCGGCGGGCGGGCCGCGCGAGGGCGGCGGCAGCGGGCAGCAGCAGCGGGAACGCGGGCATCATCAGCCGAGGACGGGAGCCGAAATACGCGGCCCCGACCAGCGAAACGACGACGATCCCGGCCGTGTACACCAGCAGCGGCAGCGGCAGGCCCTGCTTCACGCAGAGCCACAGCACCCAGAGCAGCAACCCGAGTGCGGCGATCAGCCCGACTCCGGCGAGCGGGTCGGGCCCCGTCAGATGCCCGACGACGAAACGGGCGAGGGCGACCCCGCCGTCGATCTCGTTGCCCCAGGCGGCCTGGACCTCGAAGTACGCCGTGGGGCTGCCCCGGCGCACCGCGACGAAGGCGGCATACCCCAGCCAGCCGAGCGGCGCGACGACCGCGCCGACGACCGCGCCGACGGCCGTCCGCCGCGTCAGGTCCCTCCGGAGCAGCCGCACGAGGACGGTCACACCGAGGGCGGCGACGAGCGCGACAGCCGAGGGCCGGGTGAGCCCGGCCAGCGCGCAGAGCGTCCCCGCGGCGATCCAGCGGTCGTTCAGCACGGCGTACAGCGACCAGGCGGCCAGCGCGGTGAACAGCGTCTCGGTGTACGCCATCGACTGCACGAAAGCGGTCGGGCAGACACCCCACAGCACGGCGAGCAGCACCCCCGTCCGTTGACCGGCCACATGGGCACCGACGGCGTGGATGCCCCAGGCGGCGGCGAGCGCAGCGAGCCAGCCGATCGCCAGTCCCGCCGTGGCGGCGCCGACCGGCAGCATCTCGGAGACCGCCCGCTCCAACGCGGGCAGCAGAGGGAAGAAGGCCAGATCCGAGTGGACGCTGCCATCGGGCAGCATCACCTCGTACCCGTAGCCGTACTCGGCGATCCGGACATACCAGACGGAGTCCCAGCGCCCGTTGAGCCGGTGCAGGGCGTCCTCCCCCTGCACCGCGGCGGCCGCCAGGAGGATCGCCGTTCCCAGCGCCCGGACCGCCGCGTACCCCAGGAGCGCGGGAGCAGCACGGGCGATCCCGGACGGAGGGGGCGCAGTGCGGGGGCGGTCGCTCCGTCGCGCCGATACGGACTGGTCGGACATGCGCCCGATTATCGCCGCGGGTCGGGAGCGGCCGTCCTCCGGCCAACCTGACCGCCGTCAGATCTCCTGCTGCGGCCAGTCGAGCAGTCTGGCCCCGATGACCGCCGTCTGAAGGGTGTATCGGTGCACCGGATCGCCCGGGTCGGCGCCGGTGAGCCGGTGGATCCGGTCGAGCCGGTACGTCAGGGCCCGCACGCTGAGGTTGAGCCGCCGGGCCGCCTCGGCCGCCACGCAACCCGTGTCGAAATAGGCCTCGAGGGTGTCCAGCAGCGGCCGGGCTCCCCCGCGGGCCTGCCTGAGCGGGCCGAGGGCGCTGAGTACGAGGTCGGCCATGGCCTGCCGGTCGCGCGTCAGCACCGGGTACACCAGCAGGTCCGATGCCTGCAGCACCGGATCGTCAAGTCCCATCCGATCGGCCAGGTCCAGGGCGTTCAGCGCCTCCTCATAGGAGTGGACCACCCCGCCCGCACCCGGGTGGGCGCGCCCCACAGCCACTCGGCCGCCGTCCGTGGCCCCGTACGCCTGCTTGGCGAAGTAGCGGAGGACGTCGGACTGGTCACCCGGCGCGATACAGATCAGCCGGCCGTCCTTGGTGGTGAGGAGGATGTGGCGGTCCCCGAAGCGGGCGACGAGCGCGGCGCCGAGCCGGCGGGTGAGAGGATGGCCGTCGTCATACGACTCCGGGCCCCGGGCAACAGCCACCGCATGGGCGTGGGAGAGCAGCAGCCCGAAGCGTACGGCCCGCTCGGCGAGCCTGCCGAGGTCGCTGCGCCCGTACAGCAGATCGTCGACGAACTCCCGGCGGGCCGCCTCCTCCTGGCGCACCGCGAGGCGCTGCGCCCGCTCATGGCCCTCGGCGAAGGCGTCCACGGCCTGCTCTGTCGCGGCGAGAAGGTGGTCGGCCGCCGCCGCCTTCAGTCCGGGCCGTATCGCGCGCGCGGCGGCCAGGTGTGCCCGAACCATGGTGCGCAGTCCGACACCCGCCTCCGCGGCGCGCTCCCCCTGGGTGCGGAGTGAGGCGAGTTCGTCGCGCGTGAGCCTCCGGCTGGTGGCACAGGCACCGGCCAGCACCTCGGCGTACCCCTCCAGATACGACTCGGTATCAAGCACCGTCACGTCTCGCTCCCCCGTTCCTTCCCCCGGCACGCCGACGACGTCACGACGCCGGGGCAACGGAGGTGGCCCCCTGCCGGCGACCGGCGTCAGGCATCAAGGATACGTAGAGATTGCCGGTGGTCGGCAATGCGAACAGGACCGCAGGCCTGAAAGGATCTGGTTGCACGGGGGAGGGCGAGGAAGACCGAGAGACCGTCTGCCGGAAACGGGAAACAGGAAACAAGGAACGGGGGAACGGGGGTCCCGGGTTTCGGTGGAACCCTGCTGCCGACGGCAACCGACGGGTTCCGTGGCATGCCGGGCTCGGTCCTTCTCGCCCGCGCGGGCTGACACGCCTTCGTCTCCGAAGTGCGCACGTCCGCCCGATGCAGGGGGGTACCGGGGCGGACGCCGAAGGGCGTCCGCCACCGGACTTCGGGACACGGCCGAAAAGCCCTGCCCGCGTCCGGACATGGGCTCAGCCCTGTGAGGCGCTCTCCCCGCCACGCGGGAACGAGACCTCCACCCGGCGGTTCTTCTTACGGCCGTCCTCGGTGCCGTTGTCGGCGATCGGGTAGTCCTCGCCATAGCCGCGGATCTCGTAACTGATGCCAGAGCCGCCGAGCTGCTGCGACAGGACCTTGTGCACGGCGTCCGCCCGCTCCTTGGACAGCACATCACCATGCGCGGCCGAACCCAGGTTGTCGGTGAAGCCGAAGACACGGACCCTCTTGGCACCCTGGTTGCGGATCTCCGCCGCGATATCGGCGATACGGGCGTTGGCGGCACCGGAGAGCTTGGCGCTGTCCTTGCCGAAGAGCACCTCTGCCTGGAGTGCGAACTTGAGGTGGGAGCTGGTCTCCTCACGGCGCTCCTCGCCGCCCTCGGACTCGACGACGGAAACGATGTCGAGTACCCGGGCGGACGCGAGGGTCGCACCGTCGCGGAGTTTGAGCCCCGGCGAGTCGCCGTCGATCTCGGGCGGCGGCGAGGTCGACTCCGTACCCGGAGGCGTGCCCGGTGAAGGGGTCTCGTCCGCCCGGGCACCACTGGCGGCCGCGAACTGCATACTGACGACCAGCGCGACCGCGGCGATGGCCGAGGTCGCGCCCCTTCGCGTGCGGGGCTTGGGGGCGGGCATCAGGAGATCTCAATCGTGGCGGTGGGCATTGCCGGAACTTGAATATCGACCTTCGTTGTCGAGTCAGGCGGTGACGGGAACTGAGCGAAGAAATCCACGGTGGCGCCCGCGTCAACATTGAAGATTCCTGTGGTCGTCAACGGGTAGCCCTCTGTGTCTCGAAGAACGTAGTAGCGCTTCTTTCCTACTCGGTCGACCAGCGTGATGCCGCCCAAAGAACGGCCCGTGCGCCGCACCTGACTTTCCTGGCCGTTCCACTCGATCGGTGCAACCGCCCGCTTGCCGCTAGTGTTCCTAATGGAGCCAGTAACGGTCAGAAAACCCCCGTCCTCACGGGCGGCGGTATGGACGACGAGTTGAAAGCCGTTGGCACCATTGATCGTGGCCAGTGTCTTACTGTTGTCCGGAACGGTGTTGGCGCTTTCGTTCTCTGAGTTGGCGCTCTCCGTGGTGGCGGGTGCCGAGTTGCTGTCCTCGCCCTTCGCCGACACTCCGTCGCCCCCGCCGCAGGCGGTGAGCGAGAGGGGCAGCACTGTCGCCAGGAGGGCGGCAGCGAAAGCCTTCCGCGTGGTCACTCTGTGTCGATGACTCATGCGTGTCATTCCTTCTGCGTTCGTTCGCGGTCAGTTCTCGGCCAGCCGGATGTCGAAGAGGTCCGGCCCCTCCGGCGGAGGGCCTTCGCCCACCAGCCAGGGCTCCGTCCCCTCGCACGCCAGCGTCCCCAGCGGCTCGGGGAGAGGCGTGTAGCGGCATCGGGATGTGAGTGCGGCCGTGGCGTCGGCCGTGGCCTTCTTCGTCGCGGTGCCCGGCAGGACGGTGTCCCCCACCGGTCTTCTTGTCTCGACCTCGACCGTGAAGGCCCAACCGCCGTTGTCGTCTGCGCTGCAGCCACCCGGTGTCACGACGGTGTCGTTCCGCTCGGCCATGGGGTAGGCCGCCTCACAGCCTCGGAAGCTCCCGAACTCCGCCAGATTGAAGACCGCTGTCAGAAAGGGCGGGTTGGGATTGTCCGGCAGCTCCAGCTCGAACTGGTCGCGGGACAACTTGGCTGCCGCGAGCGCGGCTGCGTCGGCGCCCGTCTGTGCGGCGTTGCGTGTGGCGCCGGCCTGGCCGACCGCGAAGAACGCGAGCGCGAGAAAGAGCAGGCTCGCTACCACCACGACATAGGCGGGAGCGACCTGCCCTTTCTCGCGTGAGACTCGAAGTATCAACCGCCAAGAATCTCGTTGACCGTGTCCGAGAGCCCGCCTGCGATCGTCTCCGCCACGCCCGAGCCCACCAGCGCCGCGATGATCAGCGCCACCAGCACGATCACCCCCACGTACTCCACGGCCCCCTGGCCTCGGTCGCCGCGGTGCCGGATCGCCTCGGCTGTCGTCCTCGCCCAGTTGCCCAGATGGACACGGGCGTTGATCGCGGCCCTGATGGTGGTGTTCGACATGGTGTTCCCCTCCTGGTCCGGCCGGCCGCTCGCCGACCGACTCGTACGGGTCCTCGGTGCCGCTCGTGGCTCCGGCTTCCTCCCGGCCGGCCTCATCGGCGGCACGCGAAGGGTACGGGCGGAGAACACCTCTTGGCATGGGCCCCTGGGCCCAACCGGGGTCCCGTTCCACGGGTGGCGTGTCGAGGGGCCCCGCGTTACCGGTCGGGTCGGTCATGACTCGCCGCCCTCCCTTCGGGCCAGTCGGTACCAGATGGCGATGGCCTCGCCCCGGCTCGCGGCGTTGAGCTTGGCGAAGATGCGGTTGATGTGGTTCTTGACGGTCTTCTGGCTGATGAAGCAGGTGGCAGCGATCTGCTGATTCGTCATACCCGATGCGATCAGCTCCATCACTTCCGCCTCCCGCCGGCTCAGCTCCGTCGGCAGTCCCCCGGGACCTGCCCCCGGGACGGTCGCCCAGGAGACCATCCCTGGAGAAGAATGTGCCACATTCGCTTGCGAAAGCGAAGAGTCGAGGGTGAACTGCTGGACCGTGGCGCCCCAGTCAACTAAGCCGCTCTGCTGTTCTGCTGATGATGCGCCGGTGGGCGAGGGGGTGCCACAGTGTGCGGTTGCAGACGCTTCCGGGTGGGGCTGCCCGGGCCCTTCGCCCACGTCCGCACTCCGACCGTCCGGCAGTGGTGACGGCGGCCGTCCCGGCGGGCCGGTGGTGGCGCACACCGCCGCGAGCAGGGCACCGGAGGCCGAGGGGGTGAAGGAGGCCCGGCCCTTCCTGACGTCACGGACGGCAGCGACGAGTTGGTCCACGGTGAACTCGCCGTGGACCAGATAGCCGCCCGCGCCACGGCGCAGCGCCTCGTGGACGACCGCGCTCTCGCGGCTGTACGTCGTCATCAGCACCGGCGCGAGACGCACCAGATACGGAAGGGCGGAGATGCCGTCGACCCCGGGCATCCGCACATCGAGCAGGACGACGTCCGGCCGGAGGCGGACGGCCGCCTCGTACGCCTGGCGTCCGTCGGCTACCTGAGCGACGACATGGATGCCCTGGCGGCCCTGGAGCAGCACCGCCAGGCCCGCTCGTACCACCGGGTTGTCGTCGGCGACGACGATCCGGAGCGTGCTCCCGGACGCCGCGGGAGCGGGCAGGCCGGGGCGGTCATCGGGCGTCGCGTCCGCCGGTTCTCGGGGAGCGGGGAAGGCAGACGGCCCTGAGGAAGGGCCGGAGGCGAACGGTGCGGTACGCGAGGGCGTACGCCGCGATCCGTCGGGGTGGTCGGTGAGTTGCCTTCCCGTCGTTCGGGAGATGCCGTCCGGCATGGTTGCGGCCTCCTCTCCGAGTGGATTCGGAGTCGGTTCGGGGTCGGTTCGGGGTCGGTTCGGAGTCGATACGTGAGGGGTCCTGGTGAATCCTGATGGACGTAGCCCGCGTGCGCACAGTGCGCACGGATGGATGCGGGTGGGCGGGTAGACGGGTGGCGGAGAGGTCGGTACGGAGCGGTACTCCGCTGGACTCAGGCTGGGTTCGGATGGTGACGGCGGGCCCGGGAGGTCCGGAGCGGGAACCTGCGGACGTCATCCGGTCAGGGAACGGACGGTACCCGTCCAGGACCGCGCGGTCCGTTGAGGAGCGGGGTCGCCCGCGGCCGCCCCGGCGGCGCGTTCGGCGGGTCCGAGCGGATGGCCGTCAGCGGCAGCTCGAGCCGTACCTCCGTCCCCCGCGGATGGCACCCCCGCCCGACACGGATGCGGGACCCGATGGACGCGGCGCGCTCCACCATGCCGACGAGGCCGAAGTGACCACCTCGGCGGAGGCCGTCGAGTGTGGTGCCCAGGGGCAGTCCCCTGCCGTCGTCGTAGACGCTGATGCGGAGCACGTCGCCGACGACGCCCGCCGAGACGTCGAGGTATGTGGGCTGCCCGTGGCGGTGGGCGTTCTCCATGGCCTCGGACGCGATGGTGAGCAGTTGGCGCGCGATGGCCTGGGGCACCGTGGGCACCGGCCTCGGGCCCAGTCGGTGGAAGCAGGCCCGCACATCGAGGCGGTGCGCGAAGTCCGCTGTGCGTGAGGCAAGTTCGGAGAGCACGTCGACCCCGCCGTCGACCCCGCCGTCGACCCCGCCGTCGACCCCGCCGTCGAGGCCGGACCGGCAGCGGAGATCGGACAGCAGCTCCCGGGACTCGGCGGCGGCCCGGCGTGCCGATCGGGCGACGAGCTCCGCCTGGTACGTGACGGCCAGCGGATCCAGCCGGTCCGCGGAGCCGGCCAGGCCCTCCGCCGCCAGTGCGAGCCCGTGCAGCGTCTTGGCCAGTGAGTCGTGCATCTCCCGGGCGAGACGGGCGCGTTCCTTCTCCACTGCCTCGTTGACGGCGAGCCGGGCACGGGCCTCGGTGAGGGCCTGGGCTGCGGCGCCGAAGCCGAGCATGAGGTTGCGCAGGGTGCTGCCGCCCGCGCCCGCGATCACACACAGCCCGGGCAGCAGCAGGTCTCCGAGTCCGGCGTTCACGTCCGGGTTGACCGCGAACGCGCCGCCGATGATGAGCGACTGGAGTACGGCGAAGACCGCCGCCCCGCGCCAGCCGTAGACCAGTCCGGCCAGCAGCGGCGTGCAGAGGGTGACATAGGCGAGGATCGACTCGGGCGAGGCGGTGGCCAGGAGCAGCGCGCCGAAGAGCGAGTCCGCCGCGAGAAGAGCGGGGTGCCGGAGCAGGAACGGCCCGAAGCGCTCCCAGTCCCGCAGCGGGATATAGGAGACCATGAAGGTGACGATCACGGCGGAGCCGACGAGCCAGGTGCCCGGTCCCGGCCGGGTGTTGCCCAGCGCGAACGGCGTGGCCAGTGCGATCACGGCCAGCCGGAAGCCGAAGACCTGCCGGCAGAGCGCCTGGAGGGCGTTGACCTGGATGGGCAGCGGCGGCACGGGCTCAGGACCGGCGGCAGCGGCGGTCCGCGAGGAATCCCCTTCGTCTGCGCCCGGGTTCTCCGTGTCGGCACCCGCGGTCTCCGTGTCGGCACCCGGCATCACCGCGTCCGCACCCGGCATCACCGCGTCCGCGCCGCCGCGGAGTCCACCACCGGCTGTGTGACCGGCCTCGCCACCGGCCTGGTCGCCGGGTCCGCTGCCGCCGCTTCCACGGGCGGGGGGCCTCGGGCCCATGTGGGTCACCTCCTGTTCCAGTCGCTCGCGCCGGCATGGTGCCGACCCTCTGCGCGGTCCCGCTCCGGCGCGAAACAGGCCGCCGGGGCGGTCGCGCTCCGTCGTGGTCGTGTCGCCGGTACGGTCGCGCCGGAGCGGTAACGGCGGGCCGGTCAGCCCCCGCTCAGGATGTCGGCGAAATCGACCCCGGAGCCGTAGTAGAAGCTCATCACGATCAGGATCATGGTCGCGGGGAGCATGACCATCGTGACCACGAGCGTCGTCTTGGGAATGGCCTTGGACGCGGAGCGCCTGGCGTTCTGCGCGTCCGTCCGCCGCATGTCCGTCGCGATCTGGATGAGCGTGTCGATGATCGGCGCGCCGAGTTCCTCCCCCTGCTGGAGGGCGGTCACGAACATCGACACCTGCTCGGAGGAGTTCCGCTTGCGCAGCTGCTCGAACGCCTCACGGCGACTGACACCCATGTCCATCTGGCGCAGGGTGATGCGGAGTTCGTCGGCCCAGGGGCCCTGGTACCGCTCGGCGACGCGCTCCAGCGCCTGCCGGAAGTTGAGCCCCGCGGAGACGACGACGGCGAGCACGTCGAGGAAGTCGGGCAGGGTGCGTTCGATGTCGTTGCGGCGGCGGCGGATGGCTATGCGCAGAAGGACATCGGTCCAGGCGAGCCCGTACGCCAGCGCGAGCAGTCCGACGATCGCCTGCCCGCGGAGGAGGAGGGAGAAGGCGGCGACCACGCCGAGCATTCCGTAGACGGCGCGGCGGGCGGCGTAGCGGTCGACGGTCATGCCGCCGGGATTGCCCGCCATGTCGAGCCTGTGACGCAGGTCGTCGACGCGCTTGGGTCCCATCATGGACAGCACGGCCGGTGCGAAGCGCATGCCGATGCGGTCGATACCGGAGCCGACCGCGCTGGTGCGGGTCGCACCGACCTCGAGTGCCACCGCGAGGTCGCCCGGCAGCTTGGCGTCGGCCCGGTACATCCGGATGCCGTGGAAGGCCCCGTACACCGCCAGTCCGAGAACGGCAGCCAGTAGAAGTCCCATGAGATGTCCCCTGTTTCCCTGATCACCTGATCCCGGTTCCCGCGATCCCGGTTGCCGTGATCGCGGTCGCTCGGATCCCGGTCGCTCCGATCGCGTCTCCCCTGGTCAGAGTCGCTCCGATCGCGGTTCCCCTGATCGCCGTCGCTCTGACCCCGGCTTCTCCGATCCCGGTCGCTCTGACCCCGGCTTCTCCCATCCCGGCTTCTCCGATCCCGGCGCCTGCCCCGGGTCCCGAGTGCCCGGATTCCCGTGCGCCTCGGCGGCCGCCCTCCTGGTTCTCTCTCACACCCGGATCCGTGACATCCGGCGGATGAGGAAGAAGCCGACGGCGTACATGCCGAAGGCGACGACGACCGCGAACTGGCCGGCTACCGAGGCGGTCATCGTGTCCAGGGCACCCGGGCTCATGGCGTTGATCATCAGCAGGAAGCTGAGACCGAGGAGCGGAACGGCGAGCGCGGTCACCTTCACCTGCGAGAGCAGGGTCGTGACCTCTCGCCGGGTCTCCTTGCGCTCCTCCAGTGTCTCGGTCAGGTTGCGCAGCGAGCTGACGACCTCGCCGCCCGCCCGATTGGAGAGGACGAGTGTCGTGACGAGGACGACCAGTTCGCGAGAGGGCAGGCGCTCGGCCAGCGCGCCCAGCGCGTCGTCCAGGCTGTGGCCCAGGGTGAGCTGGTCGGCGACGCGCATGAGTTCCTCTCCGGCCGGGTTGTCGAGTTCCTCGGCGGCCATGGCGAGCGCGGTGCGCATGGCGAGTCCTGCCTGGGTGGCGTTGGCCAGGACGCGGGTGAGCTCGGGGAGCTGGTTGATGAACGCCTCGGTCCGCTTCGCCCGCTGCCAGTCGAGATAGGCGTCGCCGCCCCACAGGCCGATGACGGCCGCCAGGATGCCGAAGAACGGTGCGAAGACGGCCCCGACGCTGAAGTAGACGGCGAGCAGCGCGCCGATCACGTACACGACGTACTCACCGGGGGTGAGGTCCAGCCCGGTCGTGGCTATCTTGCGCTCGATCCGTCTGCCGAGGGCGGTACCGCGCAGCCGACGGTCGACTCCTCGGAAGCGGCGTCGCCGGCCCGCGGGGAGGGCGGCCTGCCCGGTCTGGGACATCCGGTCGACAAGCGCCTGCCGCTGGGCCTTGCCCGAGGCGTAGGCATGCACCCCGATGACGCCGAGCAGTCCTGCGAGCAGGGTGACGCCGATGGTCAGGAGGGTGAGATCGGCCACGGGCTCAACCTTCCGTAGCGGTCGTGGACGGTACGCGTGTCGTCGCGACGGCAGTCCGTCGCGGCACGCGCCGGGCGGGTTTCGCGGTCTGCGGGACGCGGCGGAGCCGCGCCGGGGCTCCCGGGTGGACCCGCCCGGGAGCCCCGGCGCGGGACCCGGCCCCGGCCCAGGCCCTGGGCCCGGCCCGACGCAACCGCGCCGACCGGCCCGGGACCCGGTGGAGCCCCCTGGGACGTCGAAGCCGCTCGGGGCCGGCACTGCGCCGAAGTCCGGCACGGCACCCCGGGCCGTGACGACATCCCGTACGGCACCGAGGCCCTGTACGACACCCGCCTCGAACCCGGCCGCCCCCGGAGGCCGGGGGGCACATCGGGCTCATGCCACGGCCCTGCGGAGCATGAGCTGGTCCTCCGATTCGGCCACGCCGTAGGCGGGCGGGATCGGCTCGTTCTTCAGATACAGCCGTTCGGCGACCCGTCGCGGCAGCGGAAGGTACTCGAAGGCGCCGTGGACCTGCCCGTCGGCGGACATCGGCCGGGCGTCGAACCGGCACACCGTGACGATGCGGTAGTCCTCCCGGCCGTGCGAGTCCAGGACGGCGATCTCGGTGATCCTGCGCGATCCGTCGGCGTGCCGGGTGAGCTGGACGATCACGTCGACGGCGCTGTTGATCTGGTCCCTGATCGCCACGAACGGGATCTCCACCTCGGACATCGAGGCCAGGGTCTGCAGGCGCATCAGCGCGTCCTCGGCGCTGTTGGCGTGGACGGTGGCGAGGGAGCCGTCGTGACCGGTCGACATCGCCTGGAGCATATCGAGGGTCTCGCCGCCACGGACCTCGCCGACGATGATGCGGTCGGGGCGCATGCGCAGCGAGTTGCGGACCAGATCGCGAATGGTGATGCGGCCCTTGCCCTCGACGTTCGGTGGTCGGCTCTCCAGGGTGATCACATGGTTCTGCTGGAGCTGCAGTTCGGCGGAGTCCTCGATGGTGACGATCCGCTCCCCGTCGGGGACGAGCCCCGACAGGGCGTTGAGCAGGGTGGTCTTGCCCGTGCCCGTGGCGCCGGAGACGATCACGTTGAACTTCGCCCGGACGAGGCCGGAGAGCAGCATCGTCATCTGCTCGTCGAGGGAGCCGAGTTCGATCATCTCGCGGAGCGAGAAGGCGCGCGGAAAGCGCCGGATGGTCAGGACGGGGCCGCTGAGCGAGAGCGGCGGGATGATCACGTTGACGCGTTCGCCACTGGGCAGCCGGGCGTCCACCATCGGGTTCGCCTCGTCGACGCGGCGGTTGACGGTCGAGACGATCCGCTCGATGGTCTGCATCAGCTGCTCGGTCGAGCTGAACCGCATGGGCAGCAGTTCCAGCCGGCCGCGGCGCTCGACGAAGACCTGCTCGGGCCCGTTCACCATGATCTCGCTGATGGAGGCGTCTTCGAGCAACGGCTCCAGGATCCCGAGGCCCAGGGCCTCGTCCACGACCCGGCGGATGAGCTGCGAACGCTCGACCGAGGAGAGCACCGGTCCCTCGCGGCTGATGATGTGGCCGAGCACCCGCTCCAGCCGCGCCCGCCGCTCGGCGGCCTGCAGCGTGGACATCTCCGCGAGGTCGATCTCCTCCAGGAGCTTGGCGCGGTACGTCCCGACGAGCCGGGCGTCCGAACCGTGGCCGGGGCTCGGGTCGGGACTGCTCATACGCGCCCGGAGGCTCATGTGCTCGACTCCTTCACGAGGTCGACCGGACCCGGCGGGTCCGGAAGGCGGCGGCCGGGTTCAGCAGCCGGTGATCAGCGGACGGCAACAGCGGACGGGAACAGCGGACGGGGTGCGGCAGGTGTGTTCGGCGAACGGGGTGCGGCGGGCGGCGGCAGCCGTCGCGGTTCGGCGGGCGGCGGCGGGGGCGGCAGCGGGCGCGCGGGGGGCGGCGGGGGGGGGCAGCGGGCGCGCGGGGGCCAGCGGGGGGCGGCGGGGGGCAGCGGGGAAATCCATCGGTCCAAGCTCCACGGTCGGGGCCCTCAGCGGTCGGTGACGGGCATGGTCGCGGATCGGGTGGCCCTGCCGAAGTCCTGGATGCCCGGCACGACGGACGGGATCGAGACACGAGCGGTCATGGTGATCTCCTCGAATCCCCCGCCACCCGGCGAGATCTCGGTGCCCTTGGCCAGCCAGTCGCTTATCGCCGCCTTTCCCGCTCCCACAGCGTCGCCGTTCTGCATCGAATACGTACGGGCCGCCGCCCGCGCCGCGGTCCCGGCCTGCTGCACCGCGTACACGGCGATGCCCAGCTGGATCGCGGCGAGCGCGACGAGCAGCAGGACCGGGATCCAGCCGAGGTACTCGATCGCGGTCTGCCCCCGGTCACGACGTTCGGGGACGCCCGGTCCGCCGCACCGGGCCCGGTCGGCACCCCTCCTCCGGAACGTGATCTTCCGCATGGTTCAGTCCTCCCACACGGCGGAGGCCCGCCCGGGTGCGGTGAACGAGAAGTCGACGAGCCCCGGATACAGGACCGGGACGACCACGCGCACCTCCGCGTCGTACAGGTCTCCGCCGACGGAGCAGTCGACCTCGGCCTCCCAGGAGTCCGGCAGGTTCCTCCGCGCCGCCGCCTCGCACGCCTGGGCCCCGCCGCCCTGCCCGGCCGCCGCGCCCGCCCGCGCGCCCTCGTCCGCCGAGTTCCCCGCGAGCGCGAACGCGTACCCGACGAGGGCCGCCTGCCAGAGCAGCACCAGCGTCGCCAGGATGATCGGCAGCATTCCGGTGAACTCCACCGCGGTCTGCCCGCGATCGTCCCGCACCGGGGTCCGGGTCCGGACGGCGCGCCCGAGCCCGGCGACAACCTGGACAGCACGGCGCCTGAGGCCCCTGCTCGACCCACCACGGCTCGGCACAGCCCTGCTCGGCCCACCACGGCTCGGCCCACCACGGCTCGGCACAGCCCGGCGCCGGACAGCCGGCCCGCCCCCCGCGCTCCACCCGCCGGCCGTCCGCCTTCCGACGGTCACCCGGCTCCCGGCGGCCCCCAGGCCGACGTGAGGCCGGGCGCCGGCCCTCCGGCCGCCGTCCCTCGCCACTCGCATCGCCGCCACTCGCATCGCCGCAACTCGCCCCCTCGGTCTCCGGGCCCTCACGGCCTTCTCCGGATGCCCAGGGCACCCCGGTCGCTCCTCAACCTGCCCTGCTTCCGCGGCGCTTCGCCCTGCTTCACCAGGCCCAGCTCTCCCGCCAGTCCCCACAGCGCCTGCTTGATGGTGGACTTGGCCTCCAGGTCCTGCATCCGGCCGGCGTCCACGAGCGCCTGCAGTTCCCTGAAGTTGGCGGGAACCACCGTCCGGGAAACCCTGGTCGCGGTGATCCGCTCGACGAGCGGGGGCTGTATCTCCGTGTTGCGCGTGTACCGGTTGAGGACGGTGACGGTCTCCTCCGCCTTGCGGATCTGGAGCCGGTCCCAGAGCCTCACCATCCGCTTGGCCGCGCGTACGGCGACCACGTCCGGTGTGGTGACGAGCAGCGTCGTGTCGGCCATCTCGATCGCCGCCGCGTTCGCGCCGTTCATGCAGCTGCCGCAGTCGAGGACCACGACCTCGTACCGGTTGCGCAGGGCGCTGACGATCTGGCGCACCGAGCGCTCGGTGACCTCCTCGCCCCGTTCACCCTCCCCGGGGGCGAGCAGCAAACCGATCCCGGTCTCGTGGGCGTAGACCGCGTCCTGCAGGACCCGCGGGGAGATGTCCTGGATGCCGGCCAGGTCGACGATCGAGCGCCGGAACTGGACGTCCAGGTAGGAGGCCACGTCGCCCGACTGCAGATCGAGGTCGCAGAGGGCGACGGTCGTCCCGCCCGCTCGGGCGGCGAGGGCGAGCTGGACGGCGGTGAGCGTGGTACCGACGCCGCCCTTGGCCCCGCTGACCGTGACGACGGTGCCACCGGGTCCGGTGAACACCTCTCCGCCGGAGCCCAGATGGCGCCGTACACCGGCGGACCACGCTGCCGCGGCCTGTACCCGCTGGGCCAGCTCCTCGTAGGACAGGGGCAGACCGACCAGCCCCCGGGCCCCGGAGCCCATCGCTGCCGAGTACAGGACGGGGCTCGCGTCCGCGGTGACCAGGACGACCCCCACCGCGGGGAAGCGCAGCGCCACCTCCCGGATCAGTTCGAGGGCGGGCACCGGGCCGATCCGCTCGTGGACCACGACGACCTCGGGGAGTTCGTCGACGGATTCCGCGGCCAGCCGTGCCAGGGTGTCGATGAGCGCTGTCGAGTCACCGACCGGCCCTGCCGTCTCCGCTTCCGGGAGCTGGCTGAGCAGGGTGGTGACGGACCGGGCGGCGTCGGCGTCGCCGACGGCCGGGAGGATTCTCGTCGTCATCCGTCTCTCACTTGTCGCCTTCGAGGGTGTAGGTACCCTCCCCGGGGCGCAGCGTGGTCGAACCGCCGTCGGCGATCAGCGCGAGCCGTACGTTCACCGCGAACGACTCTGCGTAGGCGACGCGCTGGGCGTCCTCGGTGGTGAGTGCGAAGGTGATCGGGACGGCCTCGTGCGGGGCGCGCCGTCGGTCGTTGTCCCCTGGCTCGAGGGCGGTGAGCCGGCCGACGTCGATCACCCGGGCGTTGGGGACGATGACGCGGGACTGCGCCTTCGTCCGGCCTTGGTCGTCCGCGGCGAAGGTGGCGTAGATGTTGACGGAGTCGCCGGCCCTGATCTTGCCCGCCACGCCCGTGGCGGCGTCGATCATGATGGCTATCTCCTGCTCGCCGGGGTCGAGCGCCGGGCGCTCGACGAACATGTCGTCCTGGAGCAGTGAACCCCTCTTGAGCCGGGTGACGGCCACCTTCCCGTCGACGACCGAGGCATCGGTGACCGCGTTGTCGGAGAGCCAGCGCTCGGGCATGGTGATCTTCTCGAACTGGTCCGGCCGCAGCGCCTGGTAGGGAGCGACATCGGACTTCACCCGGTATGCGGTGACCTCCGGTCCGACCTTCGCATTCACGTCACTGATCACCGAGAGCACGCCGGCGAACGCGCCGAGGGCACACAGGACCGAGAGGAGCAGCAGGACGACGCCACGGCGTTGGCGTGCATTCATGAGCGGGGCGACCTCGATGGAAGACGTGGGCTGACGGGCGGACTGGTTCCTGCGGTGGGGTGCGCATACGGCCGGTACCGCCGGCGCGGCCGGGCCGCCGTCGGTCCGTGCCCACCGCCCCGGCGGCGTGCATCAGGGCCCCTGGTGCATCGGCGCTCCCCCGCCGTGGGCACCCGGGGAGTGCGGCCGGTTTCCGGCGTGGGAGGCCGGGGACGTCCAGGAACCCGGGGACGTCCAGGAGGCGGAAGAGCCCGGGGAGACGGGGGAGCCCGGGGAGCCCGGGGAGACGGGAGGGACCGGTGTGAGCGGGGCGAGGGGCGCCGAGCAGAAACCGCAGCGGTCACCGATGAGTTCGATGCCGCACCAGGTGCACACCTCCCGCCGCACCGAGGAGACCAGCTGGTAGACCACGGAGATGTCGGCGAGAAAGGCGGCGAACTCGACCAGCCGCGACGTGCCCCACCACCGCGGGGAGTCGGCCGGCAGCGCGGTCTCCTCGACTCCGTGGACCCGCCAGCCGGGGGCGAGGTCCGTATGCACCCAATCCGACTGCAACTGCCCTCGGGCCACCATGAGCCGGGTGGCGAACCGGGGGCCGGCGAGTTCGCCTTGGCCGATTCTGACCAGTTGGGGGCCGGGGTGGGCCACGACACCGAACTGCGACCCGGGGACCCAGGACTTGGCGTGGGACCTGAGGCCGACCGGGACCCGGTCGAGTCGGGTGACCGAGTTGAGCAGGGCACCGGCCCAGACGTAGTGGGCCAGCAGCCGAGCCGCGGAGGCGACCACTCCGGCGCTGAAGTCGCAGACGGACAGCTGGCGCAACTGCCTGGCCAGCACGGACACCCCGAGGGGCGGCAGGTCGAGCTTCAGCAGAGCGATCCGGTCGCTCTCCAGGACGGAGCGGACCGTGTGCAGTCTGCGTTCGTGGGCGAGGGGGATGGAGGCGGGGTAGAGGGCGACCACATAGCCGTTCCGCTCGACGAGTAACTGCATGTCGGCGAGCGCGGCCTCCAGGGGCTGGGCGTCCGGCGCGTGCAGCAGCGCCGCGGTGGGCGTGTGGCTGTCCGTCGGCGGCAGCACCAGGTCGGCGCTGGTCACAGCAATCGCGGTCGGCACGCTGATTCCCCGTTCGGCTCCGGCCGCCGCAGCGGCGGCGGCCGCAGATCCCCTGCTCTTCGTGCTCCCCCTGCGTCAGCACTTTATCCGTCCGGCAGGTTGGGGGAACAGCTTTCGGAAGCCGGTAACCCGGCCGTCGCGGAATATGCACCGGCCAAAGCGGACGAAGCCGCCAGAGGTTAACTCCCGTATCAGAGAATTTATTTGATCAGTCGGGCCGGGGGGACGGTTCCATCGGGCAATCCCGCCGGCCGGTGCGATCGGGTCTACCCCGCCGGCCCGCCGGTCCCACCGGCCCGGTTCCGCTGCTCCGCCTACCCCGCCGGCCCGGTTCCGCTGCTCCGCCTGCCCCGTCGGCCCGGTTCCGCCGATGCCGCCCGGCGGATTCCCTCGGCCCCGCTCGAGCGGGGCCGATTCCGTCCAGACTGATTGCGTCCAGACTGATTCCGTCCAGACTGAACGCGGCATGCCGGCGCCCCGCTCCGGCCGTCGTGACAGGCGCTCACCAGGGGAGTTCACGTACCTGCTGCGCGCACAGCACGATGAACAGCAGCCCCGCCACGCCCAGCATGCCGTTGCTCAGCGGCCCGTTGCGCCACTCCCTGGGGACGCGCTCCGAGTTGAGCAACCAGACCAGGGTCAGCGCCAGGAACGGCATGAAGAAGGCGCCGATCACTCCGTAGGCGATGATCAGGCCGAAGGGCCGGTCGAGGAAGAGCAGCGAGATCGGCGGGAAGGTGAGCCACAGCAGGTAGCCGCGGAACGCCCGGGACCTTTCCCGCGGGGTCCCCGCCGGCGCCAGTGACGGGCGGTAGCGGGCGACGAAGTCGGCGAACAGCAGGCTGACGCCGTGCCAGACGCCGATCAGCGAGGTGAAGGAGGTGGCGAGGAAGCCGACGAGGAAGAGTTTCGCCGTGACGGCGCCGTAGCGGTCCGCCAGGATCGCGCCGAGGTCGAGCAGGCCCTTGTCGCCCTTGGCGATCGCGACCCCGGAGGCGTGCAGCAGCTCTGCGCCGACGAAGAGCATCGCGACCACGAAGACGCCGGTGGTGAGGTAGGCGACGCGGTTGTCGAGCCGCATGACCTTCATCCAGCCGACGTCCTTCCAGCCCTTGGCGTTGACCCAGTACCCGTACGCGGCGAGCGTGATGGTGCCGCCCACGCCGCCGATCAGGCCGAGCGTGTAGAGGAGGGAGCCTTCCGGGAGGACCGGCACGAGGCCGGCGAGCGCGTCGCCGAGGTTCGGTGCGACGCGCACGGCCAGATAGACGGTGATCGCGAACATCACGCCGACCATGACCGTCATGACCTTCTCGAACACGGCGTACCGGTTGAGCCAGACGAAGGCGAGCCCGGCCAGCCCGCAGAGGACGCCCCACCACTTGAGGTCCATCACGCCCGGGAACAGCGCGTCGAGCGGCAGCGCGCTGGAGGACATCGCCGCCGCCCCGTAGACGAAGCCCCAGACGGTCACGTACCCGATGAAGTAGAACGTGGTCCACCGGCCGAGGCTGCGCCAGCCGTCGAAGAGGGTGCGGCCGGTGGCGAGGTGCCAGCGTCCCGCCGCTTCGGCCAGTGAGATCTTCACCAGGCAGCCGATGACCGCCGCCCACAGCAGCGTGTAGCCGTATCTGCCGCCCGCGATCAGAGTCGCGACCAGGTCACCCGCGCCGACGCCGGTCGCGGCGACGACGATGCCGGGGCCGATGTGCCGCCAGCCGGCCTTGCGCGTCACCGGGCCCGCCGTCCGGCCCGCCGGCTCCTCCACCGTGTCTGCCATGCGTGTGGTCCTGCCTTCCCGTTCGTGCCGTGCGTCCCGCCGGTCGACCAGACAGTGGCCGGCCTGTGCTATTGACCGGGGCATGCCATACCCCGACCATGTGCCCGACACACCCGAACAACCGTCAGCACATCCGTACGTCGCATCCAGACACCCCCACACTCCCCACCCAGGAGACAGCATGCGACTTCGCACACGCGGCTCCGGCACCCCCGGCACCCCCGGCCGCACCGGCGGCCGCCGCGGCCGGAGATCCACCGCCCGGTCCGCCACCCGGTCCGCCGCCCTCGCCGGTCTGCTGGCACTCGCCGTCGCCGCGCCCTTCACCGCGGCCGCCTCACCGGCCCCCGAACCGTCGGCCTCCACGACCGCCGCCGACGAGCGGATCCGCCAGTACGAGATCCACGGGCCGTCGACCGTCGCCGAGCGCACCGCCCTCGCGGCCACCGGCGCCTCCCTCGACGAGGTCCACGACCACACGGTCGTGGTCAGCGCGGACGCCGCCCAGGCCGAGCGGCTCCGCGCCCTCGGCCACGACCTCGAACCACTGCCCGCACCGCCGTCCCGCAAGACGGCGGGCGTCGCGGTGCAGCCGTTCGACTTCCCGCCCGCGGACTCCGGTTACCACAACTACGCCGAGATGAGCGCGGAGATCGACCAGCGCGTCGCCGCCCACCCGGACATCATGAGCAAGCGGGTGATCGGCACGTCGTACCAGGGCCGCGACATCGTCGCCATCAAGATCAGCGACAACGTCGGCACGGACGAGGACGAGCCCGAGGTCCTCTTCACCCACCACCAGCACGCGCGTGAGCACCTCACCGTGGAGATGGCCCTCTACCTGCTGCGCGAGCTCGGCGACGACTACGGCTCCGACCCGCGGATCACCAACGCGGTCGACAGCCGGGAGATCTGGATCGTGCCGGACCTCAACCCGGACGGCGGCGAGTACGACATCGCCACCGGTTCCTACCGGAGCTGGCGCAAGAACCGCCAGCCCAACTCCGGTTCGTCGGCCGTCGGGACGGACCTGAACCGCAACTGGGACTACAAGTTCGGCTGCTGCGGCGGCTCCTCCGGCTCCCCCGGCTCGAACACCTACCGCGGCACGTCCGCCGAGTCCGCCCCCGAGGTGAAGGTCGTCGCCGACTTCGTGCGCTCCCGCATCGTCGGGGGCGAACAGCAGATCACGGCGGGCATCGACTTCCACACCTACAGCGAGCTGATCCTGTGGCCGTACGGCTACACCACGGCCGACACCGCCCCGGGCATGTCCCAGGACGACCGCGACGCCTTCGCCACCGTGGGCCGGAAGATGGCCGCGAGCAACGGGTACACCCCCGAGCAGTCCAGCGACCTGTACATCACGGACGGGTCGATCGACGACTGGCTGTGGGGCGAACAGCGGATCTTCGGCTACACCTTCGAGCTGTACCCGAGGAGCTTCATCGGCGGCGGCTTCTACCCGCCCGACGAGGTGATCGAGCGGGAGACCAGCCGCAACCGCGACGCGGTGCTGCAGCTGCTGGAGAACGCGGACTGCATGTACCGCTCGATCGGCAAGGAACAGCAGTACTGCTCCTGAAGCGTACGAGCCACCCGAGCGGGTGGTGACGGCCCGGGTCCGGTGGGTGTTCCGCCGGGCCCGGGCCCGTTCCCGCTCTCCGGCGCCACCGCCGGGGCGGTCCGCGTGGGGACCGGTCCGGGACCGCGCCCCAGCCGACGGCCGGCAGAACGCGAACCGGGGGGCGGATCGGCGCTGGACCGGAAGCGGATCGGCGCTGGACCGGAAGCAGGCCGAGGGCTGACGGCCAGCGGACCGAACGCGGACCAACGGCGGGCAGGACCAGCGCCAGGGCAGACCGGCTGGTGACCGGCGGCGGACCAGCGGCGGACCGGGCGCGCGCCCCATCCGCGAGGGCGGGAGCGCGAGAGCGGAAGGACCTGCCGGGGTCTACCGGCGGGACCCCCGCGCACGGGACCACCGCCCCTGCGGCGGCCTGCGTCCCCCTGATGTGCCTCCGGCGGGTGCGGCCTGGTCTGATAGGTCCACTGCCCCGGCACCCGTCCGGGACGCCGGCCCGGCCAGTACGAGCGTGCCACGCGACGGTCCACGGCCCAGGAGCGACGAGCGACCAGCGACGCCCGCCTGGCTACCAGCGACCAGCAGTACGCGACCGTCCGTGGAGGAGGCACACCATGACCGCCGAAAGCACCGTCGAAGGCCCCGACCAGCTCGACCGGCCCGACCAGCTCGACCAGCTCGACCGGCCCGACCGGATCAGCCAACCCGACAGGCTCGACCAACCCGAGCAACCCGAGCAACCCGAGCAACCCGAGCAACCCGACCGAGTCAACCGTCCCGGCCGGATCCACCAGCCCGACCTCCTCAGCCGCGAGACCGTCGACCACCGCTTCAAGGCACTCCCCCCGGACGCCGACGGCCTCACCGTCGGCGAGCTCGCCGCGCAGCGGCGCAACCTCTTCACCGGTGGCTTCACCACTCCCGTGCTCGCCCTCTCCGCGGCGTCCCTTGAGCACAACCTCGCCCTGCTGGAGAGCTACGCCGAGCGCCACGGCCTGGCGTTCGCCCCGCACGGCAAGACCTCCATGTCGCCGCAGCTGTTCGCCAGGCAGCTGGAGCGGGGGGCCTGGGGCATCACCGCCGCCGTCCCGCACCAGCTCCGCGTGTACCGCGCCCACGGGGTCCGGCGCGTCTTCCTCGCCAACGAACTCGTCGACCCGGTGGCGCTGCGTTGGCTCGCCGCCGAGCTGGATCGGGACCCGGACTTCCGGTTCATCTGCTACGTCGACTCCGTACGCGGCGTCGAGCTGATGGACGAGGCACTGCGCGGTGCGGCCCGGCCCGTGGACGTCGTGGTCGAACTCGGCGCCGGCGAGGACGCGCGCACCGGTGCCCGCGGAGCGGCGGACTGCGCGGCCGTCGCCGACGCCGTCGCCGCGACGACGGCGCTGCGGCTGGTCGGTGTCGCGGGTTACGAGGGGGAGGTACCCGACGCGACCCCGGAGCGGGTACGCGACTGGCTGCACCGGCTCGTCTCGATCGCCGTCTCCTTCGACCGGGACGGCCGCTTCGCGGACACGGACGAGATCGTGGTCAGCGCCGGGGGCAGCGCGTGGTTCGACACCGTCGCCGAGGTGTTCGCGAAGCTGCCCCCGCTGTCGCGCCCGGCGCTGAAGCTGCTGCGCTCCGGCGCGTACGTCTCCCACGACGACGGCCAGTACCGGCGTCTGACGCCGTTCAACCGGGTGCCCGACGAGGGTGCGCTGGAGCCCGCGTTCCGGCTCTGGGCCCAGGTCGTGTCGCGGCCGAACGGGCGGCAGGCGTTCGTCAACGCGGGCAAGCGCGACGCGGCGCACGACCTCCACCTGCCCGAGGCCCAGGTCGTCCGGGACGCCCGGGACGGCTCGGTGCGCCCGGCCGCCGGCATCGCCGTCACCCGGCTGTCGGACCAGCACGCCTGGCTGAGCACGGACGCGAACGCGGACCTGGAGGTCGGGGACTGGGTCGGGATGGGCCTGTCCCATCCCTGCACGTCCTTCGACAAGTGGCAGCTGATCCCGGTGGTGGAGCACGACGGGAGCGTCACGGACTACATCCGCACCTTCTTCTGACCCGCGAGGAGTCCCCGGCCGGCCGCAGCCGGCGGCGCAGGGCACCAGCGCCCCGGCGAACGGCACGAGCCGGCGGTACGAGTGAACGGCACCAGCGGTGCGAGCAGCACGACCAGTACGAGCAGCACGAAGCCATACGACCAGTACGAGCCGTACGAACAGCACGAAGCCGTACGAACAGCAAGAACAGCACGAACAGCACGAGGGCACGGTGGCCGCACCCGCCCCGCCCCCCGCCCACCGGGGCGGGCGCGGGGCGGTGCCGGGGCCGGCGCCGGGGCGGCCTTGCCGGTCGTTGCGGCTACTTGAGGTAGACCAGGCCGTCGGTGGTGACGGTGGGGCGGCCGCTGGTGCCGACGACAACGATCTTGACGGTGTGCTTGGCGCTGCTGGACCAGGTCTTCGTCCAGATCGCGTCACGGTACTTGGTGGTGGACGATTTCAGGTCGACCGTGGCGGCCTTGACGCCGTCGACGTAGACGTACGCCTGTCCGGAGCCGGTGGCGCGGGAGACCACCCAGGCCGCGGACTTGCCGGTGAAGGTCCAGGTCAGGCTCGCGTTCTTGGAAGAGCTTGAGGAGGACTTGCCGCCCAGATAGCTGGTGGAGGACTTGGTGGTCCAGGTGCCGGACTTGGCGGCGGAGGTCTCCTGCAGGATCACCGGGGTGCCGGTGACCGAGGCGGCGGCCGTGTTCCCGGCCCGGTCGTAGGCCGTCATCTTCCAGGCCGTGGCCACGGCGGACTTCGCGGTGTGGGCGGCGCTGTAGGTGGTGGGGCCGTACGTCTTGGCCACCGGCGCGGTCAGGCGTACCTCCTTCAGCGATGCGCTGTCGGTCGCCTTCCAGCTGAGGGTGAGGGGGACGGCTGTGGTGTTGACGGTGCCGGTGCGCAGGGCGAGGGAGGGCTTGGTGGGGAAGGCGGGTGCCGTGGTTTCCGCGACGACGGTCGCCGCGGCGGAGGTGGTGGTCCTGCCGGACTGGTGGACCGCCCGGACGCTGACCTTGCGGGTGCCGGCGGCGAGGGTCGCCTTGGCGGAGGTCGCGGTGCCCGCGGTGGTCGCGGCGACCTTGCCGTCGACGAGCAGCTCGTACTTCGAGATCAGCGAGGACGGTGTGGTGGCAGACCAGTTCACGGTGACGGACGCCTTGGTGTAGTACGTCGTCCCCGACACCCCGGCGCCGGTGACCGACTTGACCGCCAGGCCGGTGACGGGGCCCCCGGCCCAGGAGCGGAGCGTGGCGAGCTGGGCGTAGAGGGCGTTGCCGGGGCACTGGGTGTTGTAGCCGTCGCGGTGGCCGTGGATGACCGGGAAGGACAGCTTCGCGCCGTTCGCCCAGGCCTTGCGCGTGTAGTTGCTGCCGGCCGCACCCGCGGTGAGCGTGGTGGTACCGGCCGGGTCCACGCCGTACTGGCCCAGCTTCCACGCGGCGATCCGTGCGACGGAGACCATCGCGGCCTGCGAGGGTGCGGTGTCGGTGTGGGTGCCGAGGACGGAGATGCCGGTGGTCTCGGAGTTGAAGCCGTAGGCGTGCGCGCCCATCACGGGCCGGTCCACGCCGCCCTTGCGGCCCTCGTAGACGGTGCCGCACTTGTCGACGAGGAAGTTGTAGCCGAGGTCCTTCCAGCCGAGCTGCCTGACGTGGTAGGCGTAGATGCCGCGCACGACGGCCGGGGCCTGGTCGCAGGTGTAGGAGTTCGACTCGGCGGTGTGGTGCACCACCACGGCCTTGATCTTCTCCCCGGGCAGATAGCCGGGCTCCTCCGGGCTGATGGACTCGTCCGCGCCCCAGCCGGCGCGCGAGGTGATCGGCGGCCGCGGCGCGTTCGACGGGGGTGCCGGCGGCATGCTCACCGTGGCGGTGGGACTCGGCGTCCCGGACGCGGACGGCGACGACGGCGGCGGGGAGCTGCTCGGCGTCTCGGACGGGTCGGGGGAGCCGGAGGGGTCGGAAGGGTCGAAGGGGTCTGACGGGGCCGGCGGCTCACTCACCGGGGGCTCGCCCGCGGGAGGAGTGGTCGGTGCCTCGCCGCCGGGCGTAGCCTCCGGCAGGGGCGCCCCCGAGGTCTCGGGCCCGTCCGGCGGCGTGCCACCGGGCGCGGGCTGCTCGGTCTCCTCGGCGGCGAACGCCGCCGGCTCCATCGCCGTGACCTTGCCGCTGCCGGGGTCGACCATGTCCAGCCGCAGCCCAGCGGGAAGGCCGGACGTCGTCGACGCCCCGGCGCGTACGCGCACTTCCACACCGTTCGACGCGCCGACCCAGGCGGGCTCGGTGCCACCGCGCACGGCGCCGCGCTCGCCCTGCCCGCTGTCGCCGTCGAGCCGGAGCCAGTGCGACCACCGGCCGGATTCCACCGACCGGGTGCGGACCTCGGCCGTCCCGGCGAAGCGCGCCGCGGGATCGGTCCATGTCACACCCAGCATGCTGAACCGCTCGGTGCCGCGCTGCGCAAGGGCAGCGGAGCGGCCGTCGTCGCTCGCCGTCAGCCGCTCGGTCCGGGACTCCGCCCTGACGGGACCGGGACCGGGACCGGCGTCCGGCCCGGCCTCGCCTCCCGAACCGCCGCTCGCCTGCTGGAACACCAGCACTCCGGTCAGCCCCACGACCGCCGTGGCCGCCGTGGCCGCCGTGCCCCAGAGTCGACGCCGCTTCATTCAGCCCACCCCATCATCCGCAAACACCCGGTCATGGGCGATGTGGGAGCGACCGCGACCGCCCCACCCTCCCCCGCAGAGCGAGAACGTACACCGTCGAACATCTGCGCCGTCCTCCGGATGGCCTCGATGAGGCATCAACGAGGCAAATCCGGGCAGCAGTCTGCGGACTCCGGTCACAAATCGATGTCGATCTCATGGTTTCATCGGCCAAAACCCCGTGATTCATGGCCAGTTGGCACGATCAGTCCCTCTTTTTGATCTCTGTACGGTCACACACGCACTGCACAGGCAGTGCTTATATGACCAAGAGACCGAGGAATCATGACGATTCACCGACCCACGCCGGAGGAGCGGGGACGGCTCTGGTCCGGGGGAAATCTGCGCTTCATAGCGGGCAGCCTCACCCTGGCCCTGACCGTCACCCTGCTCGACGGCGCCGGTGCCGCAGCCGCGCCGCGACCCCAGGCGCCGGCCGCACCGAAGAAACCGGCCGCCACCCAGGCAGCGGACATCCCGTCGGCCCGTGTCGCGGCCCGCCTGTCGGGCAAGCGGGTCGAGGCGCTCTCGGAGCGCACCGAGACCTCCACGACCTGGGCGAACAAGGACGGTTCGCTGACGACCGAGCTGACCGCCGGCCCGGTCCGGTTCCAGGACGGCACGACGGCCGGGGGCTGGCGTGATGTGGACCTGGACCTGGTCAGCCACTCCGACGGCGTGGAGCCCAAGGCGCACCCCCGGGGGCTGAAGCTGGCGGGCAGGACGGGCGCCCCGGCGGCGTCCCTGAAGGCGGCCCAGGCGTCCAAGGCCGTCGATCTGGTGACCCTCGGCGAGGGCGAGGAGCAGATCACGCTGCAGTGGAAGGGCGGGCTGCCCGCCCCGAAGCTGGACGGCACACGCGCCGAGTACGTGAACGCCGTGCCCGGCGCGGATGTCGTCGTCGAGGCGACCCGTACCGGTTTCGAGCAGTTCGTCGAGATCAAGCAGAAGCCCGCCGCCGAGGGCTACACCTACACCCTGCCGCTGAAGGCCAAGGGCCTGAAGGTCAAGCAGCAGGCCGACGGCAGCGTGCTCTTCACGGACAAGAAGTCCAGGAAGAGCGCCGTGATGCCGGCGCCGGTGATGTGGGACGCCACCGTCGACAAGGTCTCCGGTGAGCACACCCACCGGGCCAGGGTCGCCATGGAGGTCGTCGAGACCAAGGGCGGCGTGGACCTGGTCATCACCCCGGACGCGGCGTTCCTCGCCGACCCGGCCACGAAGTACCCGGTGACCGTGGACCCCTCCGCCTCCTCACTGGGCAGCGTCTTCGACACCTACGTCCAGCAGGGCGAGACCGTCGACTGGTCCACCGACACCGAGCTGGACCTCGGCAACCCCGGCACCACCAACGGCAACGGCACCCCGCGCACCGCGCGGTCCTTCATCTCCTGGAACACCGAGCCGATCCGGGACGCACTGGTCACGGACGCCAAGCTGTCCCTGTGGAACTTCCACTCGGGCAACACCGACTGCAAGGCGTACCCGTGGGAGGTCTGGTCCGCGGGAGCGGCCTCCACCTCCTCGCGGTGGACCGCGCAGCCCGCGTGGACGGCGAAGAAGGCCACCTCAACCGAGACCAAGGGCAACCCCGCCTGCACCTCGGCGCCGGACGGCTGGATCAATGCCGATGTCACCGCGCTGACCCAGGAATGGGCCTCCGCGAAGGCCACCCGCGGTCACATGGGCCTGCGCGCCTCCAGCGAGACCGTGACGGCGCAGTGGAAGCGGGTCAACTCCGCCAACGCCGCGTCCAACCCGCCGAAGCTGACGGTGACCTACAACTACCGGCCCCGCACCGGCACCAAGCAGGAGGCCGGCCCGCCGTACTTCTCCTACGGCGGCGACTACGTGGTCAACACGCTGACGCCGACGCTGCGCGACACCTTCGTCGACGCCGACGGCGACCAGGTCAACGGCACCTTCCAGATCCACGACAGCGCCACCGACACCCAGGTCGGCAACGTCATCGTCTCCCCGTACGTCCCCTCCGGCCAGGTCGCCTCGGTGACCGTCCCGGCCGGGGTGCTGACCAACGGCAAGACCTACAAGTTCCGCACCAGCCCGTACGACGGTGCGCACTACAACCTCGGCTGGTCGGCGTGGAAGACCTTCCGCGTCGACACCACCGCGCCCTCCGCCCCCGCCTCGATCACGTCGACGGACTACCCGTCCACCGCATGGGTCAAGGGCGCAGGGCAGACCGGCACATTCACCGCCACGCCCAACGGCACGGACCACAACTGGCTCGAATGGTCGCTGGACGGCGTCACCTGGACCAAGGTCGCCACGGGCGGCTCCACCGCCGCCAAGAACATCGGCATCACCCCGCCGAAGGACGGCACGCACACCCTCCAGCTGCGGCAGGTCGACAAGGCCGACAACAAGTCCGAGGCCGTCGACTACACCTTCCACGCCGGACCCGGCGGCTTCATCCAGCCCGCTGAGGGCGAGCGGACCGCGCGCCGCCTGCCGCTGGTCGCCGAAGCCGACGGCACCAAGTACGACAACGTGTCGTTCTCCTGGCGCCGCTCCGAAGCCGACCCCTGGGTGCAGATCCCAGCCGGTGACGTCACCTCCGGCGGCACCCCGCTGACCGCCTGGCCGGTGCCGATGACCGGCGGCAAGAACGCCCCCCTGGTCTGGAATACCACCGACACCGTCGACCCGGACGGCACCGTCCAGATCAAGGCCGACTTCAGCGGCCCGAACTCTGCTACCGGAGCCACCCAGCCGCTGACCGTGGTCGTCGACCGCAACGCCAGTGGCGCGGCAGCCGACGAGATTGGCCCCGGCTCGGTGAACCTGCTCACCGGTGACTACACTCTGTCGGCGACCGATGCTGCAGCGTTCGCTCTGGCGGTCTCCCGGACAGCATCCTCGCGCACTCCGGACAAGGGCGCCGGCCAGGAGGGCCAGGCTGCGATCTTCGGCAAGGAGTGGGTGTCCGGCACTGTTGCCGAGGCGACCGAGTCGGACTACAGCTACATCCAGAAGGTGTCCGACACTGCAGTCGATGTCGTGATGATCGAGGGCGATGCCATCCACTTCACCGCCAACGCGGGCAAGAACGGCTGGATCCCCGAGCCCGGCTCGGAGGACCTGACCCTCACCGGAAGCGTCACAGGCTCCTTCACCCTGTCAGACACCGAGGGAACGGTCACCGAGTTCACCAGGCCCGACCCGGCTGTGGCGACCTGGCAGGTCTCCAGCACCCTGCTGGACGGCCTGGCCAACTCCACCACCACCGTGGTCTCCGAGACCGTCACGGTGGACGGCAAGAAGCTGGCCCGCCCCAAGCGCATCATCGCCCCGACCTCCGCCGTCAGCGCCGCCACCTGCACCGCGACGCCGGCGACGAAGGGCTGTCGGGCGCTGGAGTTCGTCTACGCAACCTCCACCACCGCCACCGGCTCCACCTTCGGTGACGTCACCGGCCAGGTGAAGGAGATCCGCCTGTGGTCCACCGAACCGGGTGCCGCCTCGGCGACCTCAAAGTCGGCGCAGATGTACCAGTACGACGACAACGGTCGACTGCGTCGCACCTGGAACCCGCAGATCACCCCGTCTCTGTTCACCGACTACTGGTACGACACGGCGGGCCGTGTCACCAAGCTCGCCCCGCCCGGCGAGCTTCCCTGGACGTTCACCTACGGCAAGGCGGGCAACGCTGCTACCGCTGGCGACGGCATGCTGCTCAAGGCATCCCGTCCCGGGCTGAAGCAGGGCACCTCGGACGTCGAAGAAGGCACCGCGTCCACCTCGGTCGTCTACGACGTGCCGCTGACCGGCACCAGCGCGCCCTATAAGCTGGGCGCCGCCGATGTGAACACGTGGAGCCAGACGGACGCGCCCACCGACGCCACTGGCGTCTTCCCCGCCGACGCCCTTCCAGCCTCTCACTCCGGCGACGCCCTGGGCGCGGCAGACTACAAGCGTGCCGACGTGCACTACCTCGGTGCGTCCGGCCGCGAGGTCAACTCCGCAAGTCCCGGCGGCCACATCTCCACCACCGAGTACGACCGCTTCGGCAACACGGTGCGAGAGCTGTCCGCCGCCAATCGGGCTGTCGCCCTCGGTATCAGCGCCGCCGACCGGGCCGCGCAGGCTGACCTCGGAATCACCGAGCTGTCCAGCGCCGAGCGCGCAGGCCTGCTGGGCACCATCTCGGTCTACAACGAGACTGGCACCAGGGAGTTGGAGGAGTTCGGCCCGCTGCGGCGGATCGACCTGACCGCCGACCTGAAGTCCGGCTCCACCACGCTTGTGTCCTCTGCTACGTCGGTGGTCAGTCGGTCCTGGACGGTCAACGAGTACGACGCGGGCCGTCCGACTGACGGTACGGCGAAGGTGAAGGACCAGGTCACGAAGGTCACCACGGGTGCCCAGGTGCGTGAGCACCCGAGTGTCCAGGGCGAGACCCGAGTGGTGCAGACCGTCTATGACTGGGCCAAGGGCTTTCCCACCCAGACGATCAAGGACCCGGGTGGTCTCGCGATCACGGAGAAGACCGAGTACGACGCCGAGGGCCGCGTCACCAAGCAGTTGTTGCCCGGAGCCACTGGCACCGACGCAGGCACCCGGGTGACCACCTACTGGTCCGCTGCCGGCACCGGCGACTGCCAGGGCCGCCCGGAGTGGGCCGACCTCATCTGCTCCACCGGCCCGGCCGGCGCCATCACCGGTGGCGGCTCCCACCCGACGCAACTGCCGAGCAGCACCACCGAGTACAACTGGTGGGGCAACCCGGCCAAGGTCACCGAGACCGCCCAGGGTGCCACCCAGACCACCACGACCACCTACGACAACGCCGGCCGACAGACCAAGACCACCATCACCGGCGGTCTGGGCCAGGCAGTGCCGGAGGTGACGACAGAGTACGACCAGGCCACCGGCCACTCGGTGAAGACGACTTCGCCGACCGGCGGCACCATCACCAAGGCGTACGACAAGCTCGGCCGCCAGGTCTCCTACACGGACGCCGACGGCGGAGTAACGACCACCGAATACGACCTGCTCAACCGCCCGGTCAAGGTCAGCGACACCGTCCCCTCGACGGTCACTCACACCTACGACCACACTGTCGAGCCTCGCGGCCTGGCCACCAAGACCACCGACTCCATCGCAGGCGTCTTCCAGGCCATCTACGACGCAGACGGCTCCGTCACCAGCGAGAAGCTGCCCGGCGGCTACACCCTCCAGCAGACCGAGGACAGCACTGGCAGCGCCGTCGAGCGCACGTACACGCGTGACAGCGACGGCACGATCGTCTACTCCGACACCGTGACCGAGTCCGTCCACGGCCAGGTCACCAGCCACGCCGGCTGGTCCGACCAGACCTACCGCTACGACGCCACGGGCCGGCTCACCACCGTCGAAGACACCACCGAAACCCTCTGCACCCGCCGGAGCTACGCCTTCGACGCGCGCACCAACCGCAAGTCCTCCACCTCCGCGACCGGAACGCCCGGCGCCGACTGCCCCACCACGGGAGGCACCACCACCGGCCACACCTACGACAGCGCCGACCGCATCGTTGACAGCGGCTACACCTACGACGCGTTCGGCCGCACCACAGCAGTCCCCGGCAACGGCACCATCGGCTACTACGCCAACGACCTCGCCCATCAGCAGACCGCGAACGGCAAACGCCAGACCTGGCAGCTCGACGCCGCCCTGCGCTTCCGCTCCTGGAAGGTCGAAGCCGGCAGCGGCAGCAACTGGACACAGGAGCAGTCCAAGCTCAACCACTACGACAGCGACGGCGACAATCCGCGCTGGATCATCGAGGACACCGCCACCGGCGCGCTGACCCGCAACGTCGACTCCGCCTCCGGCGACCTCGGCGCCATCACCAGCAAGACCGGTGACACCGTCCTCCAACTCACCACCATCCACGGCGATGTCGCTCTCCAGCTCCCACTGGACACCAGCAAGGCCCCCGTCGCCCTGGACAGTGATGAGTACGGCAACCCACGCACCGGACAGGCGGCCACCCGCTACAACTGGCTCGGCGCCAAGCAACGCTCCAGCGAGACCCTCACCGGCCTCACCCTCATGGGCGTCCGCCTCTACAACCCCGCAACCGGGCGCTTCCTCTCCATGGACCCGGTCTACGGCGGTAACCTGAACGCCTACGAGTACGCACACGCGGACCCGATCAATCGCTTCGACCTCAACGGCAAGTGGAGCTGGGCGAAGAAGCAGTGGAATCGCTTCAACAACAAGAGGCACCGAGTCGGACGCAATCCCAACTGGCGCTCGATCTACTGGTCCGGGAAATTCGCCATCAGCAGTGCCGCACTGGTCTCGCCGTTCGGTCGTGCGAGGACGGCCAGGAACGTCTGGAGGGCCGCCAAGAGCCCTCGCAAGACGATCAAGCGATGCGGCAGGTCAGCAGGCAGGTTCGTTCACTGTGCCGGAGCTGGATGGGGTGCCCAGACGGCGGTCTCTGATTTCAGGAACTGGAACAACAATCGCCGGTTCCGCAACGCCTGGAACAACTCGCTGACCAACAGCGGCCGACGCTCGGTCTGCAGAAAGTACACGGGCAAGTACAGCTGCTGGTGACCATCGTTCAGCTGACGGGGGGCTCGGTGGGTCCACCCACACGGGCTCCCCGCCGGTGGCTCCTTCCCCATGTGGGCCAAGCACGGAAGGCACTATGTACAGGTACAAGCTGACGTCACTTCTCTTCTTCGTCCCGTTCATGATGACGAGTGGGATCGATAGGCTCCAGGAGGCAGGCTGGCCGCCGGTCTGGGGTGCGCTTGAGATACTTCTGGGACTGGCCATCTCCATCGGTGCAGCCAAGGAGATCAGAGACGGTCGCAGAAGGCGGCAGCCAGGCGAGCAGCCGTCGCAGGACCGGTGAGAGCGGTCGGGCTGGCTGTCGAGGGACAGCCGGCCCGACACGTCCTGACTTCGGCTCGCCAAGGGTGAAGTTCGCCGGCGTCAGTAGGGGGAGGGCAGCCGGAATACGTCGGAAACGTTCCGCGTGCGTCAGCGCGGAATGCCGTAGCCGGTGCAGCGTGAAGCCCTCCAGCTCCACCTGGACGCCGCAACGGCTCCGACAGCGCTGGACTACGACGAGCGCTCCTGATCCCAGCAACGCCGGCCCCCTCCCGCACGATTTCCACGAAGGACCACCATGAGCGACGCGGCCGACCGGCTCCCGGACCCGGACTCCTTGTCAGAACTCCTGGACGCCGAGAGGACCCGTGCCCTGCGGGGCATCATGCCTCCCTGGATCTACTTCCTCCTCAGCATCGTCTGCGCCGCAGGTGTCTGGCTACCGCACGAAGGCACGGCCAGGGCCGTCGCCGTGGCGTGCGCGTGCGTCCCGGGCCTCCACATAGTGCTGCGTATCAGGGCACTGACCGAAGCCCTCACCCTCTACGGCACCGAGGACGACGCCGACGACGCCGACTCCAGGAAGGTGGAAGCCACCGCCCAGCGTTGGGTGGAACGCATGATCGCGATCACCATCGTCGTGGCGTCGATCGTCCTTGCCGCCATCACACTGCTGGTGCCGCTGGCGTGGCTGCGCACGGCGCTGCCACTGCTGTGCCTGTGGTTCGTCCTCGACCTCTACCGCGCACGCAGCGAGCGCGTGCACGCCCGGCAGGTCATCGCGCTGGCCGCCGAGCAGGACTGGTATCCGGCGTACACCCGGCACATCGAGGAGCGCCGAGCGACGCTCAGGTGATGGTTCGGAATCGGGCAGCTTGGCAGCGCGGAGCGGGCCCGGTTGCTGTCCACCACCCGGGTCTACGACGCCACGGGAACCCGGGGACTCCAGGAGTTCGGTCCGCTCCGTCCGCTGGACCGACCTCCGACTCACGTCCGGAACCACCGTTCTGGTGGCAGCGGGCACCGTCCGTGACGGGCCGTGCCTGGATGGTCAAAGAGTATGACGAGGGCCGTCCCACCGACGGCAGTGCCGACGTCGAGGACCAGATCACCCTGACCACCACCGGCATCCAGGTGCGACCCCACCGTGCACGGTGACACCAGGGCCGAGCAGACCATCTGGGGCATGCACAGCGTCAACGGGGACTCCCTGATCAACGAGGAGCGCTCCGCACTCCTCACGGAGATCGAGGAGACCGACTGGGACCCTGAGGAGAACCCGGAGGACGGCGAAGGCCGAGAGCAGTTGCGAGAGCAGTAGCGAGACCGGAGGCCCAGGGCAGCCCGACTGCCCGGGGCCTCCGCACGTCTCGCGCCCGCCCGTCGGGGGTCTGCAAAGCCTGCGGCTCTGGGATGCGGCGTGTCCATCGTCTGCGGACTGACGGCCGGAGCCGCTGTAGGTGCCATGGGCTACTGGGGTTTTACATCCAAGAGGGGTGAACGTGTTGGAAGAACCCGTACGGCAGCATGCCATCACTCGTCTCCTGCTGAGGGTGGACAGGCCGCTCCATTCACACTGGGGAACCATGGCGATGATCGTCCTGATTCTCGCCGTTACACTCGCCCACCCTCCCGTGAGCCTCATCGGATCCGCCGTCCTGTTGGGCCTATGGGGAGCCGTCGGGTACGTCGGCAGGAAGCACCGGCAGAGCGGCGGCGCCTCCTGACCCGAGAGCCGGAGGCTACCCCAGGCACGTCCGTCAGCGGAGTCGGGAAGCCCGCGGACGCCCCGGGGCAGGCGGGGCTGCCGACGCCGGTGAGGCAGGGCTTCCGTCCGCGGTGACGCCCAGGCCGAAGCCACCCGGCTGGACACCTCCCCGTCCCCCGGGTCCGCCGGGGCCGGTGAGCACCGGACTCGCGGCGTCTCGCCGCAGGGCGGCCACCGCCACCGCGCAGGCGAGCGCCCCCAGCACGAAGCCGTACGGCGGGGTGTGGCCCGAGGGGGCCGTCTCGTAGACCAGCCCGGCGGAGAGCACCATCAGCACCCGGACGACCGGGGACTCCCGAACGGGTACCGTCGCCGCGACGGCTGCCGTCCCCCACAGCAGGTACCACGGCTGCACCATCGGCGACAGCGCGACCAGCGCGAGGAGCGCCAGCCCCAGCCCGTACACGGGGTCGAGGGCCCGGCGGCCGCGCCACGGGTACAGCGTCCGGAAGACGAGGAAGGCGATCACCGCGAGCGCGGCGGCGAGGCCGGTCGTCTGCACCGCGCCCTTCACAGCGTCGAGTTCGGCACCCGCGAGGGCCCGCGCCGCGAGTCCCACGCCCTGCCCCAGGTCACTGGTGATCGACAGGGGCGTGTGTATGGTCCCGGCGACGCCCTGCGTCCGCAGCCAGCCGAAGCCCGTGCCGCCGAGCAGCGATGCCGCGGCCACGACCGCGGCGGCCACCAGCGCGGGTCCGGTCAGGCCCTTCACCAGGCGCCGTGCCAGGGGTCCTTCACCCCGGCGTACCGCGATCAGCCCGATGAAGAGCAGGGCGAGCACCGCCGGGGACTTGACCATCACGGCGAGGGCGACGACCGCGCTGCCCGTCAGCGGCCGTCCGCGCAGCGCCAGCAGCACCCCGGTCAGCATGAGACCGATCATCAGGCCGTCGTTGTGCATGCCGCCGACGACGTGCAGCAGCAGGAGCGGGTTGAGGGCGGCCAGCCACAGCGCCCGGGACGGATCCGCCCCGCACTCGGCGGCGAGCCCGCGTACCGCCCAGGCGACGAGGACGAGCGCGGCGACGGCGAGCAGCCGCATCCCGAGCACGGCGGGCACGAGAGTGCCTCCCGTGCCCCACACCACGGCCTTCGCCAGCAGCAGGAACACCGGTCCGTACGGCGCCGGGGTGTCCGTCCAGTGCCCGCCGACGCTCGCCGCCGCGTCGGCGCCGGACGAGTCCGGGCCGAGCACCGACGGCCCCTGCGCGTACACGTCGTGGCCTTCGAGGACCATCGCGCCCTGGGCGATGTAGCTGTAGACGTCGGCGCTGTGCAGCGGTGGTGCGAGGAGGAGCGGCGCGGCCCACCAGCCGAGGGTGCCGAGGGTGTACCGGACGCCCGGGCCCCGGCCGCCGGCGAGCAGCCGGCCGTACGTCCACCAGGCGAGCACCAGCAGCGTCAGCCCCGCGTACGCGAGGAAGGCGCCCGCCGTGGTCGCCGCGGGCCCCTGGGCGCCCCACAGTCCCCAGGGCTCGCGCACCGGCAGGGCCCCGGCGACGGTGCCCCCGGCCGCGACGGCCAGCGCCCCGGCCGTACCCAGCCGGCGCACGCCGGCCGCACTCCGCATCCACATGAGCAGCAGGTCCGTCCCCACCAGATCGGCCGGCCGGCGCCGGATCGCAGGCCGGGCACCCGGCCCGGTCACCAGGACTGCCGAGCCTACAGCGCCCTTGACCGCGGGGCCGGCGCGCCGCACACGGGACCGTTCGCACAGGCCCGCCGACCGCTCAGGCGTCGCCCACCGGCCACTCAGGGGCCCGCGGCTCAGGGACCGCCCACCGGCCGCTCAGGCGCCGTGCTCGGGACCGGGCCGGGAAGCCGGGGCCCGTCCTTCCGGCGGACCCGGGTCGTGACGCGCGTCGTCCGCTCCCTCCAGTCCCTCCGGATCAGCACGCCCGGGACGCCCCCGCACGCCGCCGCCGATCTCGAACCAGACCGTCTTCCCGATGCCGCACGCCCTCGGGTGGGCGCCCCACGCGTCCGCGAGGGCCGCGACCAGAGCGAGTCCGCGCCCCGACTCGTCGTCCGGCCCTGCGGTACGCGGGCACGGCAGCACCTCGCTCGCGTCCGACACCTCGACCCTCAGCACACCGTCGCTCCCGAGCGCGCACCGCGCCCGCACCTCGCGGCCCGGTGGTACGCGGGCGTGCCGGCAGGCGTTCGCCACCAGTTCGCTGAGCAGCAGCACGGCCGTCTCGGTCAGCTGGTCGGGGAGCTTCCACTCCACCGACTGCTCGGTCAGGAACGCGCGGGCCCGGCCCGCGCTGCGCGGGCTGCGGGGCAACCGCCACTCGATGTGCTGAATCATCGCTCATACGCTGCTGGCGCTGCCCCGGCCTGATGAAGTAACGACATGAGTACGCAAGGTGGTTGTACCCGACGCGTACATCCGGGACGGGGAGGGCGACGCACCATGACGGAGACCTGGCGGTACTGCGGCAACCAGATCAAACTGTGGCGCACGGAGGCGGGCGTCAGTCGCGAGGAACTCGGCAAGGAGGCCAACTACGAGTACGAGACGGTGAAGTCGATGGAGCAGGGGCGCCGCAAGCCGAGCGCCAGGCTGCTCCAGGTGGCGGACCAGATGTGCGGGGCGCAGGGGAAGCTGCTGGCGGCGCTGGAGTTCCTGAAGCCGGAGCCGTTTCCGGCGCGGGCCAAGGAGTTCATGGCCATCGAGGCGGAGGCCATCGCGCAGCACTCGTACGACGCCCTCCTGATCCCGGGACTGCTCCAGACCGAGGAGTACGCCCGGGTGCTGATCGGCGAGAGCCATCCGCCGCTGGACGACGAGACGGTCGAGGAGCGGGTGCGTGCCCGGCTGCTGCGGCAGGAGGCGCTGACCCGCAGGTCCGGCACGGTCTTCGGTTTCGTGCTCAACGAGGCGAGCCTGCGGACGATGGTCGGAGGTGACAAGGCGATGAAGGGGCAGCTGGAGCACATCCTGGAGGCGGGCCAACTGCGCAACGTGTCGGTGCAGATCCTGCCCCGCGGCAGGTGCAACGGTCTGGCGCTCAACGGCTCGTTGATCCTGCTGGAGACCGCCGAACACGACCGCTACGCCTATGTCGAGGCACCGAAGACCAGCGCGCTCCACTCGGATCCCGGCACCGTCAGTGCGCTGACGGAGGCCCATGGCATGATCCGCATGCAGGCCCTCGGCAGCGGGGAGTCGGCGGACTTCATCAGGCAAGTGGCGGAGGAGCTATGAGCGACATACTCACGTGGTTCAAATCCAGCTACAGCGACAGCCAGGGCGGCGCCTGCGTCGAAGTCGCCCTCGAATGGCGCAAGTCCAGCTACAGCGACAGCGAGGGCGGCGCCTGCGTCGAAGTCGCCCTCGAATGGCGCAAGTCCAGCTACAGCGACAGCCAGGGCGGCGACTGCGTCGAGATGGCCGCCTGCCCCCACACCGTCCACATCCGCGACTCCAAGCTGGGCGAGGACGGCCCGCGCTTCGCCGTCGCCGGTGCCGCGTGGACGCGGTTCCTGGGCGGTGTCGGGGCATGACGACGAGCACGCGCGTACCCGGTCCGGCCGGTCTGCCCCTGCTGGGGTCGATGCTCGACCTCAAGCGGGACTCCCTTGGCACCTATCTCGCCGCCCGCCGGGAGCACGGCGACGTCGTCCGCTTCACCGCGGGTCCTCCCGGACTGCGGATGGAGCTGTACGCGGTGTTCTCCGCGGAGGGCGCCCAGCAGATCCTGGCGACCGACTCGGCCGAGTTCCGCAAGGACAACGCCTTCTACCAGGAGATCCGGGAGTCCTTCGGCAACGGGCTGCTCACCAGCCAGGACGGGGACTACCTCCGGCAGCGGCGCCTCTTACAGCCGCTGTTCACCCGCAAGCGGGTGGACGGCTACGCCGCCGCCGTCACCGGCGAGACCGCCGGTCTCCTCGACCGGTGGTCGGCCGCCCCCGACGGCACGGTGGACGTCGTCGACGAGATGACCCGGCTGGCGCTGCGGGCGGTGGCGCGCATCCTGTTCGGCACGGACGTCGAGGCGGCCGTGCCCGTCGTCGAGCGCTGCTTCCCGGTCATCGGCGAATACACCCTGCGGCGCGGGTACTCCCCCGCCAACCCGCCGCGCGACTGGCCCACTCCGGGCAACCGCCGGGCCTCGTCCGCGATGGAGGAGCTGTACGGGGTCTGCGACCGGATCATCGAGGAGCGGCGCGCGGAGGGGGACGCGGCAAGGGGCGACGACCTCCTGACCCTGCTCGCCCGGGCGGAGAGATCCGCGAAGAACTCCGAGGAGAGCTCCGCGGACGGGGCCCTGGACGCGTCCGAGATCCGGGACCAGGTGCTGATCTTCCTGCTCGCGGGGCACGAGACGACGGCCACCTCGCTGGCGTTCGCGCTCCATCTGCTCGCCCGGCACCCGGAGCAGCAGTCCCGGGCGCGCGCGGAGGCCGTGCGCGTCCTGGGCGGCCGTACTCCCGAGGCGTACGACCTCGACGCCCTGCCGTACCTCACCCAGGTGCTGAAGGAGGCGATGCGGCTCTATCCGGCCGCTCCGGTCATCGGGCGCCGCGCGGTCGCCGACGCGGTCGTCGACGGGCAGACGATCCCGGCGGGGGCGGACGTGGTCGTGGCGCCGTGGGTGACGCACCGGCACCCCCGCTACTGGGCGGACCCGGACCGCTTCGACCCGGAACGTTTCGCCCCCGGCGCGGAGAAGGACCGCCCGCGCTACGCCTGGTTCCCGTTCGGCGGCGGGCCGCGCGCCTGCATCGGCCAGCACTTCTCGATGCTGGAGTCGGTACTCGCACTCGCCATGGTACTGAGCGCGTACGAACTGGAGGCGGTGGACCGGCGGGTACCGGTCGACGCGGGCATCACCCTGCGTCCGAAGGGGCCGGCGCGCTGCCGACTGCGCCCCGCGGAGCGGCGCTGACGCACCGCGGCGGCCGGGCGTCCGCCTCACCGGGGACCGCTCCCGGTGGGGCGGACGTGCCCCCGGTCGGTCGTCCCCGCCCGGCAGGGCGGGGCCCCGCGGGTACGTCCCGGCACGGCAGGGGCCCGCGCGTACGGTCCCGGCACGGCACGGCGGGGCCCCGGTCGGCCGCACCGGCCGGCCCAGGGGCCCGCTCGCCCCGGGGCCTGTGCGGCAGGGGTCCGCGCGTGCGGTCGCTGCGCGGCAGCGGCCCCCTCGTACAGTCCGGCACGGCAGGGGCCCGATCGTGCGCTCCCGGGTGGGGACAGCGTGCGGGACAGCGGCGGCGGAGACCGCTCAGGGCCGTTCGGCGCACGGGGTGTCCGGCCGGGTGACGGCCCGGCGCGGCACACGGGTGCCCTCCGGCCCGCGGAGATATTCGAGTGCGGGAAGGTCCGCCACACAGCCATGAGGGGAAGGGCGCAACGCCGGAACCGGCGCGCCCTGCACGGGTACTTCGGAAGGCTCCGCACGCGGAATGCAGCGGCGGAGTCGGCCGGGCTTGCACTCCCCCGCGTATTCGGCGGACCTCGCACTCGTCGAAAGGGAACGCACGCATGAAGAAGCTCGCTTGGGCCACCAAGGGCCTTGCGGCGGTCACGGGGGCCGTACTCGCCGGCGCGGTGATCGCCCCGTCAGCGGCCGCAGACTCGATGCCCGCCGCCATGTCCGAGGCCGCGCTGGGCGCCATGACCGTCGCCATGCCCGAAGCCGTCACCGCCGCCCAGGAGATGACCGGTCTCGCGTTCGGGGACGACAAGCGGTGCCGGATCGCGGAGCGCGACGTCAGCGCGGCCGTCGTCGGCGGCCGTTCGACCGGTGTGCCGGACAGGGAGGTGAAGGCCACGACCGACCGCAAGGGCCACGCCTACCTTTACGACAGCGCCAACCCCGGCGTCTGGATCCCCCTCCGGCATGTCCCGGGAGCCCCGGAGTGCACCGAGGACGTCGACGTCACCGCCGACGGCCTTGCCGGCGCGGCCTCTCGCGACTTCCTCGTCACGCTGCTGGCCGGCAGCGGGAAGGTCTACCAGGCCCGGTGCGTCGCTCCGACAGGAGTGGCGCTGACCGAGGCGAACATCGCGACCGCGTGCGCACCCGGGTTCACGCACGTTCCGGGCACGCCCGTATGACACTGACCTGATCCCGGTTCCGGCACGGGCCGCACCGGGAGAGGTCACGTCAGGGGCCGGTCGCTCGAACGGGCGACCGGCCCTGACGCTTGCCCGGCCCGGCGACCGCCCCACGGCGCTTCCCCCGCCCGGCGGCCGCCCCCGGAGGGCGCGCTGACGCACCACGGCACGCCGCGTACGGATACGGGGTGGGGGGGCCGGCCATCGGGCGGGTCCCGCGCCCCTCAACCCACCCCCCGCGCCCCTCAGCCCACCCCCGGGCTCCTCAGCTCACCCCGCGCGGCCGGAACTGGACGCTGACCCGTGCCCCCACCGCCCGGCCGGTCTTGGGCACGGCGTGCTCCCAGGTCCGCTGGCAGGAGCCGCCCATGACGACGAGGTCGCCGTGGCCGAGCGCCTTGCGCAGTGGAGCGCCGTGGCCGTTCCTGGGCCGGAGCGCCAGATCGCGCGGGGCGCCGACGGAGAGGATGGCGACCATCGTGTCCTCCCGGGAACCCCGGCCGGTGCGGTCGCCGTGCCAGGCGACGCTGTCGTGGCCGTCGCGGTAGTAGCAGAGCCCGGCCGTCACGAAGGGCTCGCCGAGTTCGGCGGCGTAGTGCGCGCTCAGGGCGTCGCGGGCCGCGGCCAGCACGGGGTGCGGCAGTGCCTCGCCCTGGCGGTAGTGCGCGAGCAGCCGGGGCACGTCGACCTCGCGTTCGTACATCCGCCGCCGTTCCGCCCGCCAGGGGACGCCCTCCGCCAGCTCCCGGAACAGCGCGTCGGCTCCGCTGAGCCAGCCCGGCAGCACATCGAGCCAGGCCCCCTGCCCGAGTACCGTGCGGCGGACGCCGGTCAGCGGGCCGAGCCGTATCTCGTCGGTCTGGTCGAAGAGCGAACCCTGGAGGTGGACTGGCTGCATGCCTCCAGGGTAACCAGAAAACCGAACAAGTGAGCTATTCGGTGACAGGGCCGGAACCTCCTTCCCGCCCTCCGGCGCCACCGGCCCCGCCCGGGGCGGGGTGGCCCAAAACACGGAGCGCGGCCCGCCGGGGGCCCGTAAGCTCGCGTCATGCAGGTGATCCAGTCGACGAAGCTCGCCAACGTCTGTTACGAGATCCGCGGCCCGGTGCTCGAGGAGGCGATGCGGCTGGAGGCCGCAGGCCACCGCATCCTCAAGCTGAACACCGGGAACCCGGCCGCCTTCGGCTTCGAGTGCCCCCCGGCGATCCTCGAGGACGTCCTGCGGAACGTGGGGGACGCCCACGGCTACGGCGACGCGAAGGGCCTGCTGAGCGCGCGCCGGGCGGTCATGAGCCACTACGAGACGAAGGGCGTCGCGCTCTCGGTGGACGACGTCTATCTCGGCAACGGGGTGTCCGAGCTCATCCAGATGTCCATGCAGGCGCTGCTCGACGACGGCGACGAGGTGCTGGTCCCGGCACCGGACTACCCGCTCTGGACGGCCGCCGTGTCGCTGTCCGGCGGGACGGCCGTGCACTACCGCTGCGACGAGGCGTCCGACTGGATGCCGGATGTCGCGGACATCGAGCGGAAGATCACCGATCGCACCAAGGCCATCGTGATCATCAATCCGAACAACCCGACCGGCGCTGTCTACGACGACGAGATGCTGCGGCAGCTCACGGACGTCGCCCGCCGGCACGGGCTGGTGGTGTGCTCGGACGAGATCTACGACAAGATCCTCTACGACGGGGCCACGCACACCCCCACCGCCGCGATCGCGCCGGACCTGCTGGTCCTCACCTTCAACGGCATGTCGAAGAACTACCGGGTCGCCGGCTTCCGCAGCGGCTGGCTCGCGGTCTGCGGACCCAAGGCGCACGCGACCTCGTACATCGAGGGCCTGACGATCCTGGCGAACATGCGGCTCTGCGCCAACATGCCGGCGCAGCACGCGGTGGCCGCCGCGCTCCAGGGGCGGCAGTCGATCGAGGACCTGGTCCTGCCGGGCGGACGGCTGCTCGAGCAGCGCGACGCGGCGTACGAGCTGCTGACGCAGATCCCGGGCGTGACGTGTGTGAAGCCCAAGGGCGCGCTCTACCTGTTCCCGCGGCTCGACCCGGGGGTCTACAAGATCAAGGACGACCGTCAGCTGGTGCTGGACCTGCTGCGCACCGAGAAGATCATGGTCGTCCACGGGACGGGCTTCAACTGGCACGAGCCCGACCACTTCCGGATCGTCACGCTGCCGAACGCGACGGACCTGTCGGACGCGATCACCCGGATCGGCAGCTTCCTGGACGGCTACAGCCAGCGCTGACCCGGCGGAGCGGCGGGGACGCGGAGTGTGCGCGGGCCGGTCCGGCCACTCCCTCCGGACATCCCTCAACTTTAGACGCGATCTAAGCTAGGATGGCTCCAGAGCTACTGCAGGAGGCCGTCCCATGTACGAACCGATCCGCTCCAAGTCGGTGCACTCGATGGCCGGCGAGTGCGACTTCCCCCACCGCAGCCGTGAGGAGGAGCTGGACATCCAGCTCGCCGGGCATCTCGCGGCACTCCTCGCCGTGACCGACGAGCTCGGACTCACCGCAGCGGCGGAGCGCATCGCCGAGCAGGTCGCCCGGCTGCGCGGCGCCCCGCCCGCCCGCCACGCCGGACTCAGCGGCGCCGACCCGGCCGCCCTCCACAACCGCGCCCTGGCACTGGCCGGGCGCGCCCTGGTGGTGGCCGCCTCGCGCGCCGACACCGCCGTCGCGATCCTGTCCGCCGAGCGGATCGACGCGCACACCGCCGCCCTTCGCGACACGCGGCTCGTCGGCGCCGCCCCCTGACGGCCCCGGTCCGCGTGCCAGGAGACGCGCGGACCGGGCGCCTCGCGCCCGCTGCCTCGCCGCGCCGCCCTGGGCTCACCGCCGCCGGCCCCGCTCCCTCACCGCCGCCGGCCCCGCCCCTTCCCGCCACCGGACCCGGCGCGCCGGCGTGTGCCCGGAGCGGCCCGGGGCCTCCCCAGGGCGGCGGCGAGGCGGTCGGCGGCGAACTCCCGGTTGGCCAGGGTCCGGAGGCGGTGGGCCTCGGGGAGACCGGAGACGGCGAGAAGCCGGTCGCATGCCTCCAGCGAGGCCGCCCAGTCCCCCACCCAGTAGGCGCAGATCGAGTACTCGAACAGCAGTCCCCACCGGTACACCCAGGGCTGTACGAAGAGCAGGTCGTCCGGAGCGGTCCGGCCCACACCGCCGCGCGCGAAGGCGTACGCCGCATGGTGGCAGCCCATGCAGCGCAGCCGTGAGGCGAGTTCGTACGCGGCCTCGAGACGCTGCGGACGCGCCTCCCAGGCCCGCACCAGGGCGTCCATGCCGCCCGGCCAGTCCCCGTTGTCCGCCTTGAGCACGCCCACCTGGAGCAGCGCGTAGTAGACCTCCTCCGGCCAGCCGCCCATGCCCGCACGACGCTCGTAGAGGGCGGCCGCCTCTTCCACCCGGCCCAGGTCGCGCATGGTCTGCGCCAGGTAGAAGACGGTCCGGCTGTTGCCGGGGTCCCGCTTCAGCTCGGCGCTCAGCAACCTCGCGTCGCGTGCGAACTTGTCGTGGCGTGATCCGCCGTCGGCGTGATCGACGACGACCAGGGCGTCGAGGTTCTGCTGGTCCGCCGGCTCGTCGGTGGTGAGGTACTCGTGCGTGACCCCCTCGTAGCGCCAGGGGATGTCGCCCCGCACCAGTCGCTTGATGCGGTACTCCGTGTCCCCTTCGTGCCGGAGCATGTAGGAGGCATGGGTGAGCGGCGGCAGCGGGCCGTCCTGCCTGATCACCAGGTCCGCGTCGAGCAGGAGCAGGTAGTCGGCCTTCCGGTGCGCGTGCGCGATGTTCCGGCTGCGGTTGTGCCCGAAGTTCACCCAGGGCTCCTCGTGCAGCTCACCGGGGATGCCCTCGAGCGCCCTGCGGACCAGTTCCTGCGTTCCGTCCGTGGACCCGGTGTCCGAGATCACCCAGTAGGAGACCAGGTGACGGACCGACCTGAGGCAGCGCTCGATGACGCCGCTCTCGTTCTTCACGATCATGCAGAGGCAGACGGACTGCGTCACGGGTCACCACTCCACGCGGGTACGTGAGCGGGACCCTAGGCGCCGTGCCGCCGGCCGGCCCGGCGGCACACCGGGGATAGCCCCTTCGGACGGCTCCGATCCGCCGATACGTCAATCACCGGGTGCACCCGAGCGCGCCTGGGCCCGCGGTCGCGCCCGCGGCCCAATGATGTCCGCGGAGCGCGGCGGGCCGTCCGCCCCGGGTATCCCGCCGCACCCCGAAGAACCCGTACCAGAAGCCAAGAAAGTAGGCAGTTCATGAGTCCTGAGAGCAGGACCCGACGCGGCCTCTCGCCCCTCACGAGACGGAGCCGGATGCTCGCCGGCAGTGCGGCGGCCTCACTGGCCCTGATGACGCTGGGATTCGCCGACCCGGCGCTGGCGTCCCCCCTCACCTCCCAGCGCGCTGCTGTCCAGGCGGCCGACGAGGACAGATGCGACCCGTACCTCTCCTTCGCGGATGACGTGACCGGCTTCGTCACGGAGAGCGGCGGGGACAAGTGCCGCGGCAAGACCGGACCCACCGGACCCACCGGACCGACCGGACCGACCGGACCGACCGGACCGACTGGACCCGACGGACCCACCGGACCCACCGGACCCGGCGGAGCCGACGGACCGACCGGACCGACCGGACCCACCGGACCCACCGGACCCGGCGGAGCCGACGGAGCCACCGGACCCACCGGACCCACCGGACCCACCGGGCCCAGAGGACCTGCCGGTGTCGGCGGCAGGTGCGTCGACATCGACTCCTACGCACCCAACAACACGGAGGAGTTCAGCGCGGCGCTGCTGCGCAACAACACCTACTGGGTCGGCCGCCGTCCGCTCGAGGGAGGTGTCCCCGTCGGCGACTACGAGTGGCAGGACATCACGGAGAACGGCGACTTCCCCAGGAACCCGTGCGCGGTGTCGCTCACCGCCCGCGGCGACACGGCCTACGCCAAGGTGCTGACCACCAACGGGGAGGTGTGGGAGACCCGCGGTCAGGTCGGCGACGGCGACTTCTTCTGGGGCGAGCCCTGGACACTGGTCGTCAACCAGCCGGCCATGCTGTCGGCCTTGCAGGACGGCGAAGCCGTGCAGAACGCCCCCGGCAGCGGCTGAGCCACCCCCGCCCGACGGGTCGCCGGCCCCCGGTCCCCGCCTGGCGACGCGGGAAGCGGGCTGATCGGCGGCCCGGGAGCGGACGACCCCGCGCCCGGGCATACCGGCGGCCCCGCACCCGGGAAAGGGCCGGGGCCCGCACCGTACGCCGTTGTACGGTGCGGGCCCCGGCCTCGGCTCCGAGTGGGGGTTCAGCCCAGTCGGGCGACCAGTGCGCGGTACTCGTCCCACAGCTCCTTCGGGGTGTGGTCACCGAAGGTGTTGAGGTGCTCGGGGACCAGCGCGGCCTCCTCGCGCCATACGTCCGCGTCGACCTTGAGCAGGAAGTCCAGGTCCTCGTCGGCCAGCTCCAGGCCGTCGGTGTCCAGGGACTTCCGGGTCGGCAGGATCCCGATCGGCGTCTCGACGCCCTCGGCCCTGCCCTCCAGACGCTCCACGATCCACTTCAGCACGCGGCCGTTCTCGCCGAAGCCCGGCCAGACGAACTCGCCGGCGTCGTTCTTGCGGAACCAGTTCACGTAGTAGATCTTCGGGAGCCTGGACTGGTCGGCGTCCTTGCCGACCTTGATCCAGTGGGCCATGTAGTCGCCCATGTTGTAGCCGCAGAAGGGCAGCATCGCGAACGGGTCGCGGCGCAGCTCGCCGACCCTGCCCTCGGCGGCGGCGGTCTTCTCGGAGGCCACGTTCGCGCCCAGGAAGACACCGTGCTGCCAGTCGAAGGACTCCGTCACCAGCGGGACGGCGGAGGCGCGGCGGCCGCCGAAGAGGATCGCCGAGATCGGCACGCCCTTCGGGTCCTCCCACTCCGGCGCGATGATCGGGCACTGCGCGGCGGGGACGGTGAAGCGGGCGTTCGGGTGGGCGGCCGGGGTGCCGGACTCCGGCGTCCAGTCGTTGCCCTTCCAGTCGGTCAGATGGGCCGGGGGGTCCTGCGTCATCCCCTCCCACCAGACGTCGTCGTCGTCGGTGAGGGCGACGTTGGTGAAGACCGCGTTGCCCCACAGGGTCTTCATGGCGTTGGCGTTGGTGTGCTCGCCGGTACCGGGTGCGACGCCGAAGAAGCCGGCCTCGGGGTTGATCGCGTGGAGCCGGCCGTCCTCGCCGAAGCGCATCCAGGCGATGTCGTCGCCGATGGTCTCCACCGTCCAGCCGGAGATCGTGGGCTCCAGCATGGCCAGATTGGTCTTGCCGCAGGCCGAGGGGAAGGCCGCGGCCACGTACTTCGGCTCGCCCTGCGGCGGGGTCAGCTTGAGGATCAGCATGTGCTCGGCGAGCCAGCCCTCGTCGCGGGCCATCACGGAGGCGATGCGCAGGGCGTAGCACTTCTTGCCGAGGAGGGCGTTGCCGCCGTAGCCGGAGCCGTAGGACCAGATCTCACGGGACTCGGGGAAGTGCGAGATGTACTTGGTGGAGTTGCACGGCCACGGAACGTCCTCCTGGCCCGGCTCCAGCGGTGCGCCCAGGGTGTGCACGGCCTTCACGAAGAAGCCGTCGGAGCCGAGCTCGTCCAGGACGGCCTGGCCCATCCGGGTCATGGTGCGCATGGAGAGGGCGACATAGGCGGAGTCGGTGATCTCCACGCCCAGCGCGGACAGCGGGGAGCCGAGGGGGCCCATGCAGAAGGGGACGACGTACATCGTCCGGCCCTTCATCGAACCGCGGAAGAGTCCCCCAGAGCCTTCGGCCCCGGAGGTGCCCCCGTTCCCGCCGCAGAAGATCTCCCGCATCTCCGCGGGGGCCTTCCAGTGGTTCGTCGGGCCGGCGTCCTCCTCCTTCTCGGAGCAGATGAAGGTGCGGTCCTCGACGCGCGCCACGTCCGTGGGGTCGGAGGCCGCGTAGTAGGAGTTCGGGCGCTTGATCGGGTCCAGCTTGCGGAACGTGCCCTTGGCGACCAGTTCCTCGGCCAGGCGGTCGTACTCGGCCTCGGAACCGTCGCACCAGACCACCCGGTCCGGCTGCGTCAGTTCCGCGATCTCGTCGACCCAGGCGATCAGTTCCCGGTGGTGGGTGGGGGCGTTGCCGGGAGCCGCGATGTCGCGCGCCACGATTGCTCCTAAATGAGGGGTTTGAGGTTGTCGCCCCGTGGGGGCTGCGACCCGGACGCTTCGTAGCCGCTCATCCGGTGCCGACCGCACTCATCTGATCATCCGTGTCCGGCGCCCATCTGTCCAGAGGACCCCTCACGTGAGCATGGCCACTCGGGGTCGGCCCCCTGCGGCCCCGTCGATAGCATGCCGCCATGACTGCAGCGCCGCCCGACGTGACCGATGCGACCGAGATCGATCCACCTCCGGTGAAGCCGCGGTTGCGGGGGTGGCTGCACGCGGGCATGTTCCCCGCCGTGCTGGTCGCGGGGATCGTGCTGACCGCCCTCGCCGACTCGGCCCGCGGGAGGATCGCCTGCGGCATATACGTACTCACCGCCTGTCTGCTCTTCGGCGTGAGCGCGCTCTACCACCGGGGCACCTGGGGCCCCCGTGCGACGGCCGTCCTCCGCCGGCTGGACCACGCGAACATCTTCCTGATCATCGCCGGTACGTATACCCCGCTGACCCTGCTCCTCCTGCCGGACTCCACCGCGCGGGTGCTGTTGTGGGCGGTCTGGGCGGCAGCGGTTGCCGGAATCGCCTTCCGGGTGTTCTGGGTGGGCGCGCCCCGGTGGCTCTACACGCCCTGCTACATCGCGATGGGCTGGGCCGCGGTCTTCTTCCTGCCCGACTTCCTGCGCACGGGGGGCATCGCCGTCCTGGTGCTGGTGATCGTCGGCGGGCTGCTGTACAGCGCGGGGGGCGTGATCTACGGGATGAAGCGGCCGAACCCGTCGCCGCGCTGGTTCGGCTTCCACGAGGTCTTCCACTCCCTCACCCTGGCCGCCTTCGCCGTCCACTACGTGGGGATCTCCCTGGTCGCCTACCGGCACTCCTGAAGGGCACGGAGGGGCGGCGGCCCGCGGGGGAGAACCACCGGGCGCGGACCGTCGTCCCTGCGTGCGCCGGTCCCTGCGTGCACCGGTCCCTGGGCCCGCCGGGCCGTACCGCCGGCGGGCCGTAGCGGCCTGTGCACGCAGGGCCGCAGGCGCTCCGGAAGGCACGGGCGCGGGGGCGGGCCCCCGCGCCCGGCAGCGCGGGCACCGGGCAGCGCGGGCACCGGCGCCTGCCGCCCGCCCCGCCTGCTCCCCGGCCTCGGCATCTCCCCGACCCGCCAGATCCGGTACCCGCCAGACCCGGTGGACCCCGCCGCGCCGGGCTACCGGCCCCGATGCCTCCTCAGGTCGCCCTTCCCGCAGGCGCGGCCGTCCCGGTCCGGGTCGAGCCGGAGCGGGTCGTGCTTGCCGTTGACCTTCAGCCGGCCGTATCCGTGCGCCGCGAGCCAGTCGCAGCGGGACTTGGTCGTGGCCTTCACCGGAGCCGGGAAGGCGAGGGGCACGCAGACGCCGGCCGTGCCGTAGTTCCGGTCGCAGCCCGCGACCTTCGGGCTGACCGGAGCCGAGGACCGCTTCCCGGGGTTCTTCTTGGGGGACTTGCCGAGGTCCCCGGCGAAGTCGTGGACATGTGCGGACGGGGCGTCATGCGCGGCCGGGGCGTCATGCGCGGCCGGTGTGCCGTGCCCGGCCGCCGCCGCGGCGGCCGGGGCCCCCAGGTGCACCCATTCGGCCACGGACGGGATTCCGGCCGCGTCCACGGCGAAGAGCATGTACCAGCCGGGCGGGGCGAGGTTGGGGTTGCTCGTGACGTTGAGGTCGATCGTCTGGTCGTCCACCACGCTCATCGGAAGGTCCACGAAGCGCTGGTTGGGGTCCGAGGAGTGGGTGACCGCGGCAGGCCGGATCAGTTCGGCCCTGACGATCGGCCGGTCCACCGTGATCCGCTGGGTGTCGCCGTACCGCCACTCGCCCTCGGCCACCGAGGTGATCCGCGGACGGGGGCCCTTGAGCAGGTACGGCGGGGTGTAGATGGACACGTTGTGGTTGTAGGTGCCGTTGCCGGGGTTGTCGCCCACTGCCATGACCCGGCCGTCGGGCAGCAGGAACGCCGACGAGTGGTAGGTGCGCGGGATCGGGTCGGCCGCGAGGCCCTCCTCGTAGGTGTCGGTCACCGGGTCGAAGAAGGACGCCTCGTAGACCGGATCGGCCCGGTCGTGCAGCCCGCCTCCGGTCTCCAGCACCTTGCCGTCGGGCAGCAGCACCGCCGAGACGTACATCTTGCCCTCGTCACCGGTCTGCGGGCGCTTGCCGTGGCCCTGGTCGACCAGGCCCTGCGGCAGTGGCGGACCCGCCGTGTACCGCGGGTCGGGCTGCTTCAGGTCGATGATGTCGGTGGTCCGGTTGGCCGCCGGGTTGGTCTCGTTGTTGCCGCCGCCGATGGTGAGGACCCGCTGGTCCTGCGCCGGGGGCAGCAGGACGCTGGCGCTCTCGTCGCGCTGGTCCTTGTTGCGCAGGCCCGGCACGTCCGTGATGGTGTTGGCGTCGTAGTCGTAGATCGAGGCGCCGGTACCGGGGGTGCCGTTGCCGAAGACATGGCTGCCCGAGTAGAAGAGGCGGCCGTCCTGCATCAGGATCATCGACGGGTACAGGCCCCAGAACGACCAGGTCTGGTTGACCTGGTGGACCGGCAGCCACCGGTTCTCCGCGGCCGAGAACTTCTCCGCCGTCACACTGCCCGTGGAGTCCTCCTTCAGCCCGCCGAAGGAGATGACGTCACCGTCGCCGAGGAGCGTCGCCGACGGGTACCAGTGGCCCCCGTTCATGTCGTTGGTCCTGGTGTACGACTCGGTCTCCGGGTCGAAGATGTACGAGTCCCGCAGGCCCTGGTAGCCGATCGAGCCGTCGGCCGACGGATAGCCCTTGTTGCCGCCCATCACCAGCACCCGGCCGTCGGCGAGCTGGACGTGCCCGGCGCAGAACATGTCCGCGGGCGTCGGGATGTCCTTGTACGTCCCGGCCACCGGGTCGTACAGGGCGGTGGTGAACGTCCCCGCCTCGAACAACCCGGGGTCGTTCCCGGAACCGGCGATCAGCAGTACCTTGCCTCCCCCGGAGCCTCCCGCCTGGGTGGGGGTGCCCCCGTGCAGCACCACCGAGTGGACCGAGCGCACCGGGTTCTTGGTGGGCAGCACCTCCCAGCGCCCCTTGGCGCACTCCTCCGCGGTGGCCGTGCACACCGGGTCCGGCGGAGGCGGGGCGACCTCCTCCATCGCGTAGTCGTCGGTGGTGACGCTGCCGGTGCCGAAGACGGAGACGCCCCAGGTGATCCGGTCCGTGTCCGGCGGGATGGCCGGGGTGCGCACCTCGCTGCGGGTCCAGTCGTCCTCCATGGGGAGGGTCCGCAGGTCGGTCCAGTACTGCCAGCCCGTCGTGGTGTCGTGGCGGAAGAGGGTGAGGGCGGTGTCCGGGGTCGTCGACTTGTACCAGAAGGACAGGTCGTACTGCCGCTCCGGGGCGACGTACGGGGCGCAGGCGGTGGACTCCGTGATGAGCGCCTTGCGGTCGCCGTCCACTCGGCGGGTGAGTTCCACCCTCATCGCGGCGGAGCCGGTGTGCGCGTCCGCGGTGGTGGTGAAGGTGAAGTCGTTGTCGCCCCAGCCCGACTTCGCCCAGCAGAGCGGCATGTCGCCGCTGCCGGGGGTCTCGAAGCCGGGGTTCTTGACGAGGTTGGGTCCCGCGGCGGCCGGCTGCTGGGCGGCGAGCAGCAGGCCCGCGGTCATGGCGGCGACGGCGAGCAGCGCGGTCGTCCTGCGGGTCTGCCGGGCCTGCCGGGCCTGCCGGGCCTGCCGGGTGGATCGGGCGCGTCGAGCAGGCCGGGCGAGTCGGGCGGGTCGGGCGAGTCGGGCGGGTCGGGCGAGTCGGGCGGGTCGGGCGAGTCGGGCGGGTCGGGCGGGTCGGATGAGCGGCAGGAAACGCGGGCGTCGGATGAGGGGGATGAGACGGATGAGAGGGATGCGCCGGGCAAGCCGGCTGGGTCTGCTGGTACGTCCTGGTGGTGTCATCTGGTGCTCCTTGCTGTACCTGTACTGCTCCTCGTGCTTCGGCTCGTCGTGTTACGTGTCCCTTCGGTACGGCCCTTCGTGTCACGGCTCCCTTCGGTACGGCCCTTCGCGCCGCGGCTCCCTTCGGTACGGCTCTTCCTGTCACCACCCCGCGCGGCAGGGCTCTTCGCGTCACCGCCCGTCCTGCCGGCGCTCCCCGCGGCACGGCCTCGGCGCGGCAGGTAGACGAGCGCCTCCGTACCGGCGAAACGCAGCACGAACGTCGTCAGCAGCGCGAGTGTGGTGGCGGGCAGCACGGCCAGCTGGAAATGCCCGACGAGCAGGGCTATCAGCGGGATCCGCAGGCCCAGGTCCGCGTTGGCGAGCAGGGCGAAGCGGCCCACCCGGTCCGCCCAGTGGCGGTGGTGGCGGCGGTCGCGGAACAGCAGCAGCTCGATGAGGACGAAGTTCCACAGCACACCGGCCTGGTTGGCGATGATCTCGGCCGGCAGGTAGTGCAGCCCGGCGGTCACCAGCGCGTGCAGCGCGAGCAGGTTGGGGACGAAGCCGGTGAGCCCGATCAGCCCGAAGGCGGCCATCCGCGCGAAGGGGGAGGCGGTCCGCAGCGCGACCAGGTGCTGCAGGAAGCGCAGGCCCTCCCTGGCCGTCGACTTGGACTCGCCGGCGAACCGGTCCTGGAAGACGAACGGTACTTCGGCGGCCTCCTCGGGGCGGCAGCGTACGGCCAGCTCCAGCAGGATCTTGTAGCCGAGCGGCTCCAGCGCCTCCGCGGCCACGGCCGAGCGGCGGATGGCGAAGAAGCCGCTCATGGGGTCGCTGATGCCGCGCAGGGTGCGGGGGAAGAGCCCCTTGGCGAGCCAGGTCGCCCCGCGGGAGACGGCCACCCGGTAGCCGCCCGCGAGCCCCGCGCGGCTTCCGCCCGGCAGATAGCGGCTGGCGACGACGAGGTCGGCGGACTCCTCCTCGCCGGTGGCGACGAGTTCGGGGATGAGGGACGGCGGATGCTGCAGGTCGGCGTCCATGACCACGATCCATCCTGACCCGGCGGCCTTCATCCCCTCCACGACCGCGCCGCCGAGCCCGCCGTCGGGGGTGTCCCGGTGGATGACGGTGACGGGGAAGGGGCAGTCCTTCGCGCTCTCGGCGATCACGGCCGGGGTGTCGTCCAAGGAGTCGTCGACGAACACCACCTCGCAGGGCAGCCGCTTCGGCACCGCGTCGGTGAGCCGGCGCAGCAGTTCGGGTATGTTCGCGGCCTCGTCGAAGGTCGGGATCACGACGGTGACGGCCGCCGGTTCGGCGACGCCCGCCGTCTCGCCGAGCGTGTCCTCCAGCGCTCCGGGGCTGAGCCCCGGCCCGTCGGCCGAGGGCCTGTGATGGCTCGTCATGTGCGCTCAGCTCCCCCGATTTCGCGGATCTCGATACGGTCCTCGCCCGCGCCGAACACGGCGACCGGCGCGGAGTTCTCCAGCGCGGCGCGGACCGTGGGCAGGTCGCGGGCGTCGCGGCGGACCGTCGGCGAGGCGACCACATAGTGAAGGTCCCGCCAGCCGCGCGGCATGGTCTTCGCCACCGCGGGGTCGAGGTCGGCCTTGTAGAACCAGATGGCCCCGAGCCCAGGCCGGTACCCGGCGTGCACCAGGTCGAGCCAGAGGGCGTCGTCGACGAGCACCCGGGTGCGGGCGGGTTCGGGCACCTCGGTGCTCAGCCATGCGGCGGCGGCCCGGTACGGGGCGTTGGCGTCGGCCGTCATCGCGGTGCGGTCCCCCTCGTACCAGCGAGGCAGGACGTACCCGGCCGCGGCGAGCGCGAGCACGACGGCAGCCGACCGCCGGGCGAGGACGAGCGGACGCGCCTCGCCGGGGCGGCGCAGCCGGTTCAGCACCGCGTGCCCGGCGCTCGCGGCCCCGCCGGCCAGCACCAGGGCCAGGAACGGCAGCGCCTGGATGACGTACATCGCCGGCAGATAGCCGGACGGGCGCAGGGCCACGACCGCGAGGACGGCCACGGCGAGGGCGGGCCCGGCGAGCGCCCGCGCGGTCACCGACCAGCGCGGTGTCAGCAGCAGCAGCGCGGCGCAGGCGAGTCCGCCGACCGGCAGCACCCGGTCGTAGTAGAGCCAGGACCGCAGCACACCGTTCGAGCCGGTGCCCTCCCCGAGGACGAACCCGGAGCCGGGCCGGCTCATCTGGTACGTGATGCCCTCCCACAGCGACACATGCCCCTCGCCCGGCAGCAGTTCGCCCTTGAGGAGCGCGAACAGCGGGTACGAGAAGCCGATCAGCGCGCAGGCGGCGACGGCGCCGGTGACCGCGAACTTGCGGGTGTCCCGGTGGCTGAAGCGCCACATCGTCACCAGCAGTGCGGGCAGGACGACCAGCATGGTCTCCTTGGTGAGCACCGCGGTGGCGGCGGCGATCCCGGCTCCGAAATGGTGCCAGAGATGGCGCCTGGGCGAGGCCGCGAGGCAGAACGCCAGCAGGATCCACATCACGGCGAGGTTGTCGAGGAAGATCTCCCGCTGCAGGACCACGGACAGCGGTGACAGTCCGAAGAGGGCCATGGCGAGCCCGGCGGCCCAGCGCGGCAGCCACAGCCGGCGCGCCAGGACGTAGAGGAGCACCGCGCTCACCGCGCTGACCAGCAGCATCGCCGTGCGCATCGTGGCCACCGTCATCGCGTCGGGCGCGATCAGCGAGGGGATCCAGGTCAGGCCGGCGAGCTGGATCCAGCCGAGCGGGGGGTGGTCGTACCAGTAGGTGTAGTGGGCGAGGCCGTGGCCCTGCTGGACGGCCCATGCCTGGGCGAGGTAGGTGCCCTCGTCGTCGCTGAGGGTGGGGAACTGCCCGATGTTCCAGCCCTGCACCACCAGGATGGCGGTCAGCAGCGCGCCGCACAGCAGCAGATCGGGCCGGGAGGACCGGAAGCGGACGTCGGGCCGGGCGGCCGGCCCCCTTCGGGGGTCGGCGGAGCGGGCGGCCGCCGGGACCGGCGCCGCCGTGAGGGTCGAGGTCACGCGGGGACGTCCTCTCGGGTGAGGTGCGCGCCGACATGGCTGGTCAGCTCCCACTCGTTGCGGCCGCGCTGCTCGCGCCAGACGGCCCGGACGGCCGCGCCCGCGAGGAGCACCTGGTAGAAGGGGCCGCCGGCGATGAGCTTGAGGTAGTGCGGGAGGCGGACCCGCAGCCCGTACTGGGTCCCGAAGTCGTGCAGTCCGACGATCTCGAAGACGAAGGTCATGATGGCCGTGACCAGCGGCAGGAAGCTGAGGAAGGCGACGCCGACGGGTACGTCGAGCAGCAGCGCGGCTGCGGCGTTGACGGGGATGACCACGCCGGTGAACGCCTGCATGAACGGGGTCATCAGCGTGTAGCGGGCGAGCATCCGCTGCCCGAACGTGGGCAGTTCCCGCCAGTCCCGCTTCCGGTACACCTGCAGGAAGCCCTGGTTCCAGCGGGTGCGCTGCTTCAGCAGCGACATCAGCGTGCCGGGGGTCTCCTCGCGGGTGACCATGTCGGCGTCGTAGGCGACGACGACCTTCCGGCCCCGGCTCGACAGGCGGACCCCGAGATCGCAGTCCTCGGCCAGGCAGTCCTGGTCCCAGCCGCCCGCCTCGCGCAGCACGGCGGTGCGGACGAAGACGGTGTTGCCGCCGAGGGGGATGAAGCCCTTGGCGGCGTGGAGGTGGAGGCGCGAGCGGAACCAGAAGAAGTACTCCAGGCAGTTGCGCAGCGCGTACCAGGAGGAGTGGAAGTTGATCAGCTGGACGCCGCCCTGGACGACGTCGGCGCCGGTGGCGGTGAAGGCGTGGTCGACATGGGCCAGGAGTTCCGGGTGCACCTGGTCCTCGGCGTCGAAGACCCCGACGACGTCCCCGCGGCAGTGCGGGAGGGCCGTGTTGAGCGCCTTCGGCTTGTTCTTGGTCTCATGGGTGTCGACGACGACCCGCACCCGGCCGCCCGGAGCGCGGGACGCGGCCCGGGACGCGACGTCCGCGGTCTCCGGGTCGTCGTGCCCGACGATGACGATGATCTCGAAGTCCCGGTGGCCGGACTCCAGCAGCCTGTCGATCGTGTGCTCGAGCACCAGCTGTTCGTGCCGGGCGGGAAGCAGCAGGGAGAACGACAGCCGCTCCCCGCCCGCCGGGCTCTCGAAGCGGGTCGACGCGAGCGTCTCCGGCGTGCGCCACGCGTGCATCTGCCACCAGAGCGTGAACGCCGCCATCCAGAAGAGCGCCAAGGAGATGGCGCCGATGAGCAAGGACATGAGCAATGTGCCCCCCAACGACAGGGGCGACCGCCGCGGCGGGCCCCCTTGCCCACCGCGCTGCTCCCCCCTGGAACCCCCCTGTGCGGGCAGGCGGAACCGCGGTACGGACCCGCCGCACGCACAGCTGCCGTGTCAGCGCTGAAGAGAATAGGAGGATTATGTGACCGACGTAGGCCTCTTTCGATGAATGGCGCGTTTCGGGCAGGTCGCCGAAAACCCTCCCCTGGCAGTCACGCCCGGGGAGTCAGCTCCTCACGCAGCGCGTCCACTTCGGTGACGGGGGCGGCACAGGCAAAACGCCGGCAGACATAGGCCGCCGGCTTCCCGTCGACGAGCGGGCGGTCACCGAGCAGCGGAAACTCACCGCCGTCCGGACCTCCGGCGGCGACCACCGCGCCCGGCGCGGTCCCCAGCAGCGCGGCCCTGTGCAGCCTCCGCATCCCGGCCTCCCCGGGCGCACCGACGACCGCCACCTCCCGCGGCCCGTCGAGCAGCGCCTCGGCGACGGCGAGCCCCCAGCCCATGAACCGGGGGGCACGCGGACCGAGCGCCCGCACCACGCCCAACGCCCGCTCCGCCGCGACGCGGTGCACCTGGGAGCCGGTCTGCGCGGCATACGAGAGCAGCGCCCCCGCGGCGGCCGTCCAACCGGCGGGAGCGGCGTTGTCCGTAGGGTCCTGCGGCCGCCGGATCAGGGGCTCGGCGTCCTGGGCCGTGTCGTACAACTGCCCCTCGGAACCGGTGAACCGCTCCAGGACGCCATCCAGCAGAAGACCGGCGAAATCCAGCCATGCGCCCTCGCCGCTGACGGAGGCCAGGGCGAGGAAGCCCTCGGCGACATCGGCGTAGTCCTCCAGCACTCCGGCGTGCGCGCCGGCGCGGCCGTCCCTGGAGGTACGGGCCAGCCGGGCGCCGTCGTCCATGTGGAGCCGGACGAGCAGATCGGCGGCCTCCGTGGCGCGCTCGAGCAGGTCCGGCCGGTCGAAGTACCCGCCCACCTCAGCCAGGGCGGCGATCGCCAGACCGTTCCACGCTGCGACGATCTTGTCGTCGCGGCCCGGACGCGGGCGCCCCTCCCGCGCGGCCAGCAGACGCCCGCGCACGGACGCGACCCTCCCGGCGTCCCCGGCGTCCCCGGCGTCCCCGGCGTCCCCGGCGTCCGCGGAGCTCGCACCCCCGGCACCCCCGGCGTCCCCGGCGTCCGCGGAGCTCGCACCCCCGGCACCCCCGGCACCCCCGGCGTCCCCGGCGTCCCCGGCGGCCTGCAGCAATCGGAGCACGGAGGACCCGTGCTCGAACGTGCCCTCCTCGGTCACGCCGAAGTACCGCATGGCGAACTCCGCGTCGTCCTCGCCCAGCACCTCCCTCAGCCCGCCGGGCGTCCAGACGTAGTACGCGCCCTCGGCGTGCCCCCCTGAACCGCCGGGCAGCGGGCTGTCGGCGTCGAGTGCGGAGGCGAAACCGCCCTCCGGGGTCCTCAGCTCCCGGACCATGAAGTCGGCGGTCTCCAGGGCGACCCGGCGGGCAAGGTCACTGCCGGTGAGCCGCCACAGATGGGCGTACACCCGGCAGAGCAGGGCGTTGTCGTAGAGCATCTTCTCGAAGTGGGGCACCAGGGGCGCACCGGGCGCCGGCGTGAGTACGTAGCGGTGGAACCCCCCGCCCACCTGGTCGTACAGGCTCGAACGGGCCATCGCCCCGCACAGCCCCTCCGCCATCTCCCGCGCCGCCACGGAACCGGTCCGCGCATGGTGGCGCAGCAGGAACTCGATCACCATCGACGGCGGGAACTTGGTGTCTCCCTTGAACCAGCCGCTCGCGGGGTCGATGTCCCGGGTCAGCTGGAGGAGGGCCAGGGCCTGGGTCTCCTCGGTCGGCGTCCCGCTCCCGGCGTCCCCGGTGCTCAGCTCCCGCCCGGCGAGGTCCCGAGTGATCCTCCCCGCGACTTCGCCCACCTCGTCGCGCCGGCTCGTCCACGCGCTGCGGACGCCTTCGAGCACCTGCCGGAAGGACGGCATCCCGTGGCGGGGCTCCGGCGGGAAGTAGGTGCCGAAGTAGAACGGCTCCCCGTCCGGCGTCATGAAGACGGACATCGGCCAGCCGCCCTGCCCGGTGGCGGCCTGCACGGCCTCCATATAGACGGCGTCCACGTCGGGCCGCTCCTCGCGGTCCACCTTGACGGACACGAAGTGCTCGTTCAGGTAGGCGGCGGTGCCGTCGTCCTCGAAGGACTCGTGCGCCATGACATGACACCAGTGGCAGGCGCTGTAGCCGACGCTCAGGAACACGGGGACATCGCGCCGCCGGGCCTCTTCGAACGCCTCCTGCCGCCAGGGCCACCAGTCCACCGGATTGGAGGCGTGCTGGAGGAGATAGGGCGACTGGGAGCTCGCCAGTCGATTCATGGCTCCATCCTTGCACGACGAGGACCGGGCAGGCGTGGTCACGCGGGCACGAAAGCACGGCCGCCACGGACCGCCGTACGGGTGCAATCGGTCGGCCAGGAGGCCCCGACGGCCCGCGTTCCGGCCCCGTGGGGCCGGCCTGAACTCCGGCCGCGACGACCGGTCGAGGCTCCGCGGAAGCCATCTGCCGACCCGGTCGCCGGCATGCTGAAGGGCACGGCGAGGTCACACTGACCGACTCATGCACCCAGGACTCCGCAGCGCCCGATCCGTCCGGGGAAGCCCGCACAGGCTCCGTCGGAACGGGCGTCCCGAGACGACAAGGCCCCAACGCTTCCCCCTCAAGTCGACGGGCCTCCATCGCAATCCGTCCGCAGGAGGGTCATGACTCTCGCCATGGCGGTCAGGTTCCCCAACGCCCCAGGGGCGAGTGAAGGGAGCAGCGGGATCGTGCGAGTCCATGCGTCGGATTGCAGGAGCCCCAGCGCGATGTCTCGGGCCGTCTCCTCGGCGGGGGGACTGTCTTGGTCGACGGATCGGGCGAGTGCCATGCAGGTCCGGATCACCCGGTCGTGGGCACCGCTGTCCGCGGCCGGCGCCACTTGGGCGCCCGCCAGGTGCGCGGCGGCGGTACCGAGCGCCGTCGCCCGGTCGTCCGGCGTCGGCGCTGCGTCGGCGTGCCGCCACACGGCAGCGGTGTCGCCGTTCACCGCTGCCAGGAGCGCCAGTTCCGTAGCGGGCCGTGGTCCCGGCTGACGGGCACGCCGCCATCTGCCGACCGCACTTTCGGCGGCGTTCACGGCTTCGTCCGGAAGACAACGGAGTCGTTCCAGCAGGGCGAGGACGGCCATCGATCGTTCCGGCGCAGCCATGGAGGGGGCGGCCACACGCAGCACGGCCCGGCCGAGCGTGGCTCTCAGCCGGGGGGCCGGGTTCCGGACGTCAGGAAAGGCAAGGAGCAGCGCCGCCAGCTCGGGCAGCGGGACGCGTGGGGTGCCGGTCTCCATCCGCCGGGCGAGTACCTCCACCAGCGGCTCGGCAACGCGTTCCGCTGCCTCCGAGCAGTGTCGTACGAGACCGGCGGCGACGGCCGTCAGTGCCTGCAGCCGTTGCGCGGTGTCTCCCGTCACCATCGCCGTGGCCGCGGCCTCGTCCCCGGCGTGGGCGAGGGCTTGGGCCACGACGTTGGTCAGATCGGGGGTGGCTGCGGTGGGCAGCAGCCGGACCGCCGCCCGGGCGTGACGGATGCCCGGGTCGTCGTGTCCGGCGAGGGAGCAGCCGAGCGAGAGGGCCGCCAGGTGCCACACACGGGCATGTGTTCCGGGCAGGTGCCGCACGAGCGCTTCGGCCTCGTCCGATGCGCCTGCCATGCCCATGGCGTGGCAGAGTTCCGCAGTCCAGCCTTCAGGGAGATACGGGGTGCTCGCGGGCTGTGCCGCAGGTCGGCTCCGCAGGGCCGCCTCCAGAAGTTCCCGGCCGCGGAGGAGACGTCCCTGACCCACCTCGTCGTCCACTTCCAGAAGCAGGGGGAGAAGAGGCTGCTCCGGACGGTCGGGGTACAGGCCATCGCCGGGGCGCAGAAGACCGGCCGATCGCCGGTGCGGGTCGGGGAGGCGGGACGGGGAGGAAGCACGCGTGTCCTCGTGTTCTGTTTGTGTGGGCTGTGGTGCCCTGGTGGCTTGTGCGCCGCGGGACATCCGCGCTTCGTTGAGCGCCGCCCGCTCTGCGTCGGCTTTCCTGCGCTTCGCCCTGCGCTCCGTCACACTCTTCTCGGCAGCCTCCTGCGCTGCCTCGCGGGCCCGTCGCGCCCTCTCGTTCCCAGCTGCGTCAAGCATCGATTGCGCCCGCTCCAGCAGGAGGTCTCCGAGAATCCCAACGCGCTGGTCTTCCGGTACTGCCTCCATCTGGCGTCTGACGCCGTCTTGGTCGCCCATCGCCTTCATGGCCACGGTGGCCTCGGCCAGGCGCTCCAGTGTCCCGGCGAGTTCGCGACGCAGGTGGGCGCTGTCGGCTTCGGTCAAGGCATCGGACGGGGATTCGGAGTCGCTCAGTGTCTGGATCGCCCGATGCGTCCAGGCTAGGGCCCTGCGCAACTGGTCAGCCGCTCGGCGGTGTCGCTTCGCAGGAAGAGCGACGAGCACCGACGCCGCAGTGGCCAGGACGTCGACCGCTCCCAGTCCTTCCGTGTCGCCGAGTTCCTCGCAGACGGCCTCGACGCGATCACCGGCGTACGGGCCAAGGTCGGGCGCCACCTGCGCCAACGCTCCGTAGAGTTCCACTGCCGCAGTCCGGGCGCGCAGGTCTCCTGCGCTGAGCTTCTCCGCCCGGGAGTGCAGCGTCACGACGGCATCCAGCTTTCCTGCCGCCTCGGTGATCGCCGCCGTCCCGGCCGCCGGGTCCTGAAGCACCGCGCGGAATACGGGCCGGGCGGCGCCGGGACCGCTCAGCCTGGCGAGCGTCCCGGCGGCGCAGAGGAGTCGTACGTACGGCTCTGGTTCTCGAAAGGGACCGGGAAAGCCCTGATGCGCACGGTCCCGGGCCAGCCACTCCGCCGCCTCCCGCACGAGGGCGTCGACATTCGGGTGGGTCCGTCCCGCGGAGGGCTGCCCCGCGTACGCCAGTTCCACCGCCGCATCCGCCAGATGTACGGCCCTGTCGACGGCCGTGGGCGCGGAGCGGGCCAGGCCGCGTGCGCGCTCCCCGTCCCCGAGCCTGGCGTAAAGAGCCGGGGCTCCGTCGGGCACATACGTGTCGTGCGCCTGGCGCAGCAGGGACCGCGCACCGTAGAGGGAGATGAGTGTCGCCAGACGGTCGGCGGACGTGGCATCCACCGCCGCGCCGATCTCCTTCTCGAAGTCGTCCAGTTGGGCGAGCGGGATGTCCGGACCCGCCGTGCGGGCGAGCCGATGCAAGCGGAGCAAGTCGAGGACGTACGAGGCGCGTTCTGCGGTACCGGTCAGCAGGCGGAGCTGATGTGCCAGGGGATATGGGGGAGTGTCGTCCGGCCAGCCGGCCGCGCACCACCTCCGCGACCAGAGCAGCAGTTCCTCGGTGTACTGCAGGACCGCTGCCCCTCCCACGTCCTCGCGCACTGCCTGAACGAGACGTGAGTCCGCCAAGGCGTACGTGCCGAGCACCGGATCCTCGGTCACGAGGGCGCGCCCCGTCGGGCCCTGTACCAGGTGGTCGAGGTGGTCCGCGGAGAGCCCGGTGAGCTCCGCCAGGTCCGAGATCCGCAGGCCACCGTCCGCCACGGCCAGTAGCCCCGCGACCGGTTCGCCCAGCGCGGTGGCGTCGGGCTGCGGCTGCCGGAGCCTCGGTACCCCAGCGATGGGCAGGAGCGTTCGCAGATGACGGCTCTGACGCAGTGGATGCCGCTTCTCGGGAACGTCGCGGGGAAGGGGGGCGCAGCGGCGGAGAGAGACGATGATGCGCATGTTGGGTGGTGGGAGGGAGGGCAGAAGCGCGGCGATGCTCTCGTGAGCGGATCTCCGTACGACTCTGCCCGGGCCTTCGAGTTCGTCACCGGAGCGGGCCCTGGGCTTCGGAACCCCGCTCTTGTCTGCCCGGCTCAGCCCGGCTAAGTCGCCCGACCAGGCCACGTCGTCGTCGAGTCCGTCGACCACGAGCAGGAGGTTCCGTCCGTGCTTCGCGCTCTTCTCGGCGGCTTTGGCAAAAAGTGCGTTCCACGCCCGGGTGCCCTTGGGCACCGGGGTCCCGGGCCCGCCGAGAAGACAATCGATCTGGCCGGCGATCTCGTTCTCGAACTCGTCTCGTGTATCGGCGCCATGGGCCGCGGAGACGAAGAAGGTCAGGATGTCACAACGGATCGAGGGCCTCTGACGGACGTAACCGGCGAGCAGTGTCGTCTTGCCCACGGGTCCATCGGCGTGCCAGCACAGGTAGGACGGTGCCCCGGGACGGGAGTCCTGGGCAAACGCCTTCATCTCCGTTCGCTCGTTCGCGCGCATGCGGACCTCGGCCGCGGAAACATCGGGGGCCGAACCATGCAGCCCGATGAAGCGGAGGCCGTGGTCTGCCCGCCGCCGGTTCACGGAGATCTGCCCGCGCTGCGCGCTCCTTGCCTCCTCCTTCGCCGCCCGCACGGCGGCTTCCCACTCTGCGTCCGAGTACGTCGGAGTGATGTGCCCGCTCCGCAACCTGGCCATTGCGGCCAGGAAGGCACCCAATCGATCCGGCGAGGGCACCGTCTTCCCCTCGATCCAGCATTGCAGCGTCGAGCGAGAGACACCCAACTCCTGGGCCACGCCACCATAGGTGAGCCGCTCAGAGGACCACACCTCCTGCAGCATTCTGCGCAGCTCGTTCCTCGCGCGTCTGGCTGAACCCTCCACCGGCCCGCTCCCGTCGGTGTTCGCTGCGCGGAAAAGGCGGCTGCCGCCGTACGATTTCAGGCATTCGACCTGCGGAAACCGTGGTGCGATGGTCGGCGCAACTTCTCGGCACAAGGCCGCCGTCGTCAGTCTGGAGCCTCACGCCAGCAGCCGTAACCGGCTCCCGACAGAAGGACGTACCGTGTCACACTTCCCCGAACTCCTTTTCTACACGCTGCTCTTGAGCGGAACAGCCGGTCTACTCTATGGGGTCGCCCTGCTCGCCGTGACCCTCGTCTCCGTCCTCGCCTCCGCACAGGATCGCCGCAAGGACGCGCGGACGACGCTCGGCATCCTGGTGCGTCGGCGACCGCGTTGAGGGCAGGGAAGGCATCCGATGCCGCGCGCCGGCGCTTGCGACACGCCCTGATCACATGAAAACGAGCGCGTGGCTTTGAGCGGGAACTCGGGTGTTTGAAGTGCACTTCATTGGAGCACTGCTTCACCAGCATGGATGACCTGAAATCATCTATCAGGAACGGAAGTTGCCTGAGAGAATCCTGTCTGCTGCCCCCGCTCAAGCCACGTCGAAGCCTGCAGCTCGGCGGTCGCAGAGCTGCAGGCACCAAGACGGAAGGAGCGGCATGGGAGAGGCAGCACGCAAGTGGCTGGGGCGCCGGAAGGAGGGGCTCTACCTCATCATGGTGGCCGGAGTGGTCAGCGCGGTCACGGCCGAGGCAGATGACCGTTCTCGCCGCAGAGTAGGCGTCGGGAACGGCCGGGCCCAGCAGTGACTGGTCCCGTCCCGCGCGCACGGGATGGGAACCACTCGCATCTCACCGGTCTCCCGATGAGGCACTGTCAGGGCGCTTAGAGATCGGAAGTTCCTGAGTTGATCCCTCTGCGCAGACGCCGCCCGGCCAGGTAATCAAGTGTTTGAACCAGCGAGGACCGTCAAGGCCGGCGAAGCGTTTCCCGCTCGTCGCGGGGGTGGCCCGTCGGGAGCCTGCAGAGCCCTGGAATGGGCTTTCCCCGCGTGGGCGGGGGCGTCCTGCACTTCCGGTCTCCACTGACCAGCCCGGAGTGCGCCTCGATGCGGGGACACAGACCTCGTCCGAGCCGCCACCTGTCGGTTTCCCGGCTATTGAACAGAAGGAGGTGGCACGGACTTGCCCGAGACCCGACCACCGGTTCCCGCTGGACAGCGCGCCAGCTGGGACCCTCGCTTGCAGCCGTGCATCCCCGCCGTCGGCCTCGACGGGGCGACCGCGCACCACTCCCTGAGCGCGGTCTTCAACCGGGCCGACGAGCTGACCGCCCTCGACTGCGCCTCGCCGGGCGAGACAGTCGCCGTCATCGAGTATTTGTTGGCCATCTGCTTCGCCTCCGGTACCTGTCCATCCTCCGACGAGGACTGGAATGCCTGGATCCTTGGTGAAAGGCCCGTCGCACCGGCCGCCGAGTGGCTGCTGAAGCAACCAGCGGACTCCTGGGACCTGTTCCATCCCACGCATCCCCTGGTCCAGAATTCCGACCTGTCGAAGGATCTCCGCAAGAGCGGCACCGGAACCGCTCAGCTGATCATCGAGCACTCCGGTGACTACAATCAGCACTTCGACCACCATCATCTCGAACGCGACAACCCTCTCCCGGCGGCGGACGCGTTCCGCGCCACCCTTACACAGCACGTCTACGGCCCTTACGGACGGGCACGCATGTCCGGGGGCGAGCTCGGCGCCAGGGTCACCAATCTCGCGGCGGGCCGTCTGACGGGCAGGATCCGGGTCGTCGCCCTGGGGAAGACGCTCGGTGAGACGCTGCGCCTGAACCTCTATCCGCCCGACGGACCGGGGCAGCCGCTCAACACCTCCTGGACCACGTCCGTCCTCGAGCAGCGCAGGTTCGAAGAGAAACGGAAGCCCCGGGCACCGCGGAGCTCTGCGGACCTGCACAGCGCCCTGGGGCGTTCCGTGCTGCTGCGTCCAGCACGCGGCCCACACGGGCAGATCACGGTCGACCGGGTCCTCATCGGCGCCGGTGAGGTGCTGGATCTCGACCCGGCGCGTCATCTTCAGGACGCCGTGTACAGCACGACGACGAACGGCGTGTCCAAGCCCCTGTGGCCCTCGCCCAGCCGGGCCCTCTGGCAACAGGCCCATGCTCTGTACGGCGCCGTCAACGACGGCCGGGGCGGGATGTACGCGCGGCTGCGGTCCCTTCTCCCGTACCGGCGACCGGTGCCGGAGGGGCCGGCCGCGGAAACGCAGCAGGGTGCCCCGTACCATCTCTGGGCTGTCGGCCTCCTGGCCAACAAGACGCTCCCCGTCATCTGGACCCACGGCGCCTACCCCTATGCCCCGGGCATGGCCGCGCACCTCTACCGCGCGTCCCGATGCGGCTCCGACATCGCCGAATACCTGGCCCAGACCCTCAAGAACGCGGCGATCGTGGCCGCGGAGACCGCGTTCCCCGCCATGAGGGCCGCGGACGAGGTCGGTCAAGTGACACGTCTCGATGCCAGGTACGGCTTCTGGCCCGCAGCCGAGGACCCCTTCCTCGAACTGCTGGACGAGGTGGTCGACCAGGGGTTCGAGGACGACGACCCGGTGTCCGCTCCCTTGGTGGCCTACGCGCTGCAGTTGATCATCACGGCTCGCACCCGGTTGCTTCAGCTCCTCGACACCCTGCCACCCGGCGACCGCTACAACCGAGCGCGGGCCCGGGCCGTACGGCTTTTCGAGGAGGCTGTGTCCGGCGACCGGGCCCCGGCCGAACTCCGAGGGGAGACAGCACTTGACTGAACAGGATCCGTCGGCCGGTACGGGGGCGCCCGGCTTCCCGCACGACAGCGCGGCAATCACCACTTGGCTCACCGCCCTGGTCCGCAACCGCGAGTACGGGACGCTCGCCGAACTCCGCCGGTCCCGGGTTCGCACCAACGCGCACATCCGCGCGGGCTGGTATGGAGGCGACGACCACCGCGACCTCTTCGAGCGGGTGGCCTTCCTCTTCGCGATCTACCACCAAGGGCGCCCCACACCCTCCTACGGCCACGGCAGTCTCGGTGCCGCAGCCCGCAGAATCGGGGACGGGACCGGGCGCGGGCCGGACAATCCCGGCGCCCAGAGGCTTCTGGACCGTGTCGTCGCGAGCCGACACGTTCCCTGGCGGCACCTCCAGCACGCGATCACTCGGCTCCGTTCCTGCGAACAGCCCCCACCGTCCTGGACCATCCTGACCGACGACCTCATCCGGTGGAACGACCGCAAGGCTCGCATCGCCTACGAGTGGTCGGTCCATTTCCACACCCCTCCGGGAACAGCCGGGAAGCGCGGAACGAACCCGTGACATGAGCGACTCCTCCACCAGCGATTCCACCGACGACTCGAAGGGACACCACCTCGTGACCGAGCCACCCCGGAGCCAGTTCCTCTCCCTGCACCTCATCGAGACACTTGCCGCCGTCCTTCCGGTACGCGACGAGAACGGGCAGCCCAAGTCTCTGGTCTTCGGCGGTGTGGAACGCCACATGATCACGAGCCAGGCCCGCAGGCGCGCCGAGCGGGTCCACGCCCGCAACCGGGCCAACGCCGGTTCAGGGGAGCTCAAGGGACGAAGCATGGGCGTCCGTACCCGGGAATGGGCCCTTGTGGCCGGCCGTGAACTCGAGTCCGCCCATGGCTGGGACCGGGAGAGGGCGCTGGTCACGGCCCGCGCGGTGATGGAAGCCAGCGGTCTCAAATTCGGCGATCCGAAGAAGAAGACCGTGGCCAATCTGACAAAGGTGCTCATCTTCGCGCCGTCCGACGCGGGAGCGAAGATCGCGCGCCACATCGTCGACCGGTCGGTAGAGGTCGAAGAGTGGCGCGACGCCTATCTCGAAGCCCAAGCTCGTATCGAGGCGACGAAGAAGACACGTCGCGGAGCGAGGAACAAGAACAAGGCAGAACCGGAGGTGGAGGAGACCCCGGCGGAAGCCGCCAGGGCCGTCGCCCTGCCGCCGCTGCCCAAGGCCACCCGCGACGCCGTTCTGTTGGCCCTCGCCCCCCGGGACGCCGTGGACATCGCTCTCTACGGTCGGTTCCTCGCCGAGATCCCCGACTCACCCAATGTCGACGGTGCCGTCCAGACGGGACATGCCTTCACGGTGCACGAAGCAGAACAAATCGAAGATTTCTATGCAGCCGCCGATGACGCAAAACTCGATCGCAAACGCAATGCTCTCGATTTCCTCGACGCCGCGGACGACGCTGGCGCGGGTATGACCGGGTACCAGTCCCTGATCTCCGGCACCTTCTACCGACACGCAGTCCTCGACCGTACGCAGCTTCGTGTCAATCTGAGGGTTGCCGGAATGGACGAGGCCGAGGCCGAACAGGTGGCATCCGAGGCTGAGAAGGAGTTCGTGAACTCCTTCGTGGAGGCATTTCCGGAAGCCAAGAAGAACTCCACCGCGTCCACCGGATCACTGCCTGCGCTCGTCCTCGCCTTCGAAGGGGAACGTCCCTACAACTACGCTTCCGCCTTTCAGAGGCCGGTCGACGAGGGGCCCTTGTCGACCGGCGGGGAAGGTCCGGCAGGATCCGCCGCCGTACGCAGACTGCTGCGCCACCACAGCTTCGTCAGCTGCCGTCGCGGAGATCTGCGCACCACGCGGTTGCTCACGTACGACCCCGAGATCGATCTGCTCCTGGGAGAGCTGGAACTGCCGGAGTCGCTGTCCGTGGTGGAGCGGGCCGAGGACCTCACACCGTGAACGGCACGAACGACTCGCACGTCCTCCTCATCCGGTTGGCCGGCCCCCTGCAGTCCTGGGGCATCGACGGCAGGTTCGCCCGTCGCGACACACACAGCCGTCCGACGAAGTCGGGCGTGATCGGTCTGTGCGCCGCGGCCCTCGGGCTGCCCCGGGAAGAACCCCTCGGGGGACTCGCCGAGGTGCGCTTCGGAGTGCGAGCCGACCGGCCCGGCACCCCGCTTCGCGATTACCACACGGTCGGCGGCGGAAAGTATCCGCTGCGTCCGCGTGACCTGATCACCGACCACCGGCGAGCCGCCAAGGCGACCAAGGACTCGTTGCCGACGCCTCCGCAGGACGACGCTCTGGAGCCCGGCCCGTTCGGACGTGCCGAGTTCCATGCGTGGTACGGCTCGCCGAAGTACGTTGTCGCCGACCCGGGGTCAGGGGTGCTCGTCTCCGGAGAGGTCCGCCGCCACAGCCTGATCACAGAGCGCTGGTATCTCACCGACGCCGCCTTCCTCGTCGGGCTGGAGCACCAGGGCAGGACCCTCCTGGAGAGTGTGGCTCACGCCCTGGAGCACCCGAAGAGGCTGCTCTGGCTCGGCCGCAAAGCCTGTCCGCCGTCGGGTGACCTCGCCGTCGGCATCGCCTCGGGCTCGCTCAAGGAGGTCTTCGAGACACATTCCCTACTTCCCGATGCCGTCGGTCCCGAAGCGGAGCCCTCGGCAACCGCGCAGCGCATACGCCCATGGGCCTGGATCGAAAGCAGACGGCCACTCCCCGGCGTCGGCCCCCTGTCCGACCAGCCCGTGCAATTCGGGGGGGACGGAGGGACCCACAGCCTCCGCTGGGAGACCCGCCACCGCATCACCATCGCCGAACACGCCCGTGGATGGGACATCATCCTGTGAATACGAACACCACCGCATCGGACGTTTCGTCCAGCGCGGGCCGGGCCGCTAGGTTCGTCGCCGCGCAGACTCTGTTGTCCTTGGACGCCCGACATCCTTTCGTCGGCAAATCGCTCGTCGACGCACAGGACATGCACCGAACCGTCATGAGCGGCTTCCCTGGCTGGGTGAACGACGGCAGCCCGGACCCCCGTGCCCAGATGGGCATCCTGTCGACCTGGACGGTCGACCTCCGGCAGGCGCAGCTCAACCTGGTGGTCCAGTCGTCGCTCCCCGCCGACTGGAGCGGCGTTCCCCGTGCAGCTCTGGCCGAGAGGCCAGAGCCCCTCACCGTCGACCGGACCTTCCGCTTCGGCGACAGGGTCACCTTCCGCACGGTCGTCAATCCCGTCCGCAGCGTTCCGCCTCCACCGGGCGCTCCGCCGAAGACCCGGGGCACCCGCGTCCCCCACACACGCCCCGAACACGTGAAGGGATGGTTCGTGCGCCGCCTCCAACCGCCCGGCGAACCCGCCGTCGCGCCGGACGGCGTCACCCGCATCGGAGCGGACGCCGACACCGATCGGATCGCCGTACGCATGCTCCCGAACACCTCGAGTCCCGCACCGCACAAGGGCCTACGCATCGCCCGTGCGGAAATCAAAGGCGCCCTCACGGTCACCGACCCCAAGACCTTCGTCGCGGCCCTCGCTCAGGGCATCGGCCACGCGCGCGCGTACAGCTGCGGGCTGATCCTCGTACGCTGAACCACGGGGAGAACGGCACGAACCGGACGGCCGCTCGGTCGGACGGAACGACGTCGCGGAACAGCAGGCCAGGGCGCGACAGCACCGGACCTACCGTGCACTCAGGATTGCGGGAGCAGTGGCGGTTCGCCTCGGCCCGCGGCGCGGACCTGCTCTGGCACATCAAGACGACCGCGGTCCTGCCCGTGCGCCAGGAAATCCCTGCCGGGTCCCACCTCTCCGACATCGTCGCAGCCAAGAATCGCACCGATCGAAGCCGAGGGCGCGAACAGCCCAGAGCGGTGCGTCCGTGCTCCGCTCCCGGCCGGCGGGCCCGGGAGGTGACGGGCGTGCCCGTGGACTGAGTCCGGCCGCCGGCTCGGTGCCGGGGGCCTGGGCCTGAGGCTGGGCCTACTCGCCCTTCGCCGGCTCGGCGCCGGTCCGGGACGCGGAGCGGGCAGTCGGGGCCGGCGCCGGGGCCTCCTCGAAGTCCACCCGGTTCATATGGCGGTTCATCGACTTCATCAGCAGCCAGACGCCGGCCGCCATCACCGCGAAGACGATGAACCCGAGGACGCCGGGCGTCACCTTGTTCTCGTCGAGCTCCTTGGCGAGAGGGACGAGGTGGGTCATCGCCAGGCCTGTGCTGCTCATCGGTCGCTCCTTGGGTGGTGGTACCGACCATACCCGGGCGTCCGAGCCTTTCCGCCCCCTCCCCTCCCCCTCCCCTCCTCTTCCCTCCCTCACCCCACCCGGGCGCCGGGAGGAGGCGGAAAGGAGCGCGAGGGGGCGCCCCCGGGCGGCAGGGGGCGGGAAGGAGCGGGGCGGGGCGGGGGCGGGGGCGGAACCGGAAGAAGGACCGGTTCAGACGCTCTCGCGGACTCCGGCGAACAGATCGTCCTCGGGCAGTGAGGTGTCGACGAGGGACGTGACGAGCTCGTACTCCTCGGTCGGCCACACCTCCCGCTGGATCTCCATCGGAACGTGGAACCAGCCGCCGTCCGGGTCGATCTGGGTGGCGTGGGCGATCAGCGCCCGGTCGCGGGTCTCGAAGAAGTCACCGCACGGCACATAGGTGGTCAGGGTCCGCTCGGCCCGCTGGAACTCCTTCCAGCGCTCCAGCCACTCGCCGTACGGCGACTCCAGACCGCGCGCCAGCAGCGCTTCGTGGAGGGCGACGGTGCGCGGACGGTTGAAGCCCTGGTTGTAGTAGAGCTTCTGGGGCTGCCAGGCCGCTCCGTACGCCGACTCCGGGTACTTCTCGGTGTCCGCCGCGCCCTCGAAGGCCTCCATCGTGATCTTGTGGGTCATGATGTGGTCGGGGTGCGGATAACCGCCGTTCTCGTCGTACGTGGTGATGACCTGCGGGCGGAAGGACCGGATCCTCCGCACCAGTTCGCCCGCCGCCTTGTCGACGTCCTCCAGGGCGAAGCAGCCCTCGGGCAGCGGGGGCAGCGGGTCGCCCTCCGGCAGGCCCGAGTCGACGAAGCCGAGCCACTCCTGCTTCACGCCCAGGATCGCGCGGGCCTCGTCCATCTCCTTGCGGCGTACCTCGTGGATGTTCTCCTGGATGTACCTGTCACCCTGGAGCTTGGGGTTGAGGACGGAGCCGCGCTCTCCTCCCGTGCAGGTCACGACCAGCACGTCCACCCCCTCGGACACGTACTTGGCCATCGTGGCCGCGCCCTTGCTCGACTCGTCGTCGGGGTGGGCGTGGACGGCCATCAGTCGCAGCTGCTCAGTCAAGACTCGATCCTCGGTGATGTGTCGCATCGGACGGCTTCTATAGTGACGAAAACCGGGGGGCGAAAATTCCGGCGTTCTTCGGAAAGGTGAGGACGATCATGGGCGCGGCACGCGAGGGGCTTCCCGAGGGCCGTTACGGCCGCTCGGCGGACGAGCGTGCCGACCGCAGGCTCAAGATCATCGGCACGGTGCTCGGCGCCGGTTTCGTCGCCATGATCGCCTGGTTCGGCTACGACTACGTCAGCGGCCAGCGGATCAGTGCCGAGATCATCAAGTTCGACGTCACGAGGGAGGACCGCGTCCAGGTGCACCTCGAGGTCCGGAAGGACGCCGAAGCCCAGGGCTACTGCACCCTGCGCTCGCGGGCCGAGGACGGCTCCGAGGTCGGCCGGCGCGACGTCCGCTTCGACATGCCCGAGGCGCGGGTGGACCAGGTCGTCACCGTGCGGACGACGGCGAAGGCGACGAGTGCCGAGCTTGTGGGGTGCACGGCGGACGACGGGCCCAAGGGCTGACGCCTCCTCCCGGCCCCCGGCCTCGCCCCCCCGGCCCCGCCTGCGCCGTGCCGCCCCGGCCGGCACCCCGCGCCGACCGGCCCCACCAGGACCACCCAGACCATCCGGACCACCAGGACCACCAGGAACCGCCACCGCCCGGACCACCCGAACCGCCCTGAACCGCCCCGGTCCACCGCGCCCCGCGCCGAGGACCGCGACGACGCGATTCGGGGGCTTTCGGTCCTCCCCCTCGCCGCCGCCAATTGTTAGGCTCGTGGTTTCGCCCACTCGTGGAGGTACATCCTTCTGGGTAGGGCGATGCTTTGTATCCCAGTACCTACGAGGAGCACCTGTGACCCAGACCAGCGAGAACGTCACCTGGCTCACCCAGGAGGCGTACAACCAGCTCAAGGCCGAGCTGGAGCACCTGTCTGGTCCCGCGCGCGTCGAGATCGCGAAGAAGATCGAGGCGGCCCGCGAGGAGGGCGACCTGCGGGAGAACGGCGGGTACCACGCGGCCAAGGAGGAGCAGGGCAAGCAGGAACTCCGGGTGCGCCAGCTGACCCAGCTGCTGGAGAAGGCGAAGGTCGGCGAGGCCCCGGCGGACAACGGCACGGTGGCCCCCGGCATGGTGGTGACGGTCGCCTTCGACGGTGACGAAAGCGACACCGAGACCTTCCTGCTCGCTTCCCGCGAGTACGCCTCGGGCGATATCTCGACGTACTCGCCGCAGTCCCCGCTCGGCGCCGGCGTGAACGGCAAGAAGATCGGCGAGGACGCCGAGTACGAGCTTCCCAACGGCAGGACGGCCATGGTGAGGATCCTCGAGGCCAAGCCGTACCAGAGCTGACGCACCGCGTCCCGCCGGCCCCGCGGACACCGGAGGGCCCCGGCAGCGATCGACGCTGCCGGGGCCTTCCGCTACGGGTACGGGACCGCTCGGCGGTCAGACCGCCGAGCGGTACTTGCGCACCGCGAGGGTCCGGAACACCGCGATGATCACAATGGAGTAGATGATCGACGCGAGCACCGGGTGCTGCATGGGCCAGGCGTCGGACGCCGAGACGCCCGGGTTGCCGAAGAGTTCGCGGCAGGCCTGGACGGTGGCGCTGAAGGGGTTCCACTCCGCGATGGTCCGCAGCCACGGCGTCATCTTGCCGGAGTCCACGAACGCGTTCGAGAGGAACGTCACCGGGAAGAGCCAGACCAGCCCGCCGGAGGTGGCCGCCTCGGGGGTGCGGACCGACAGGCCGATCAGCGCGCCGATCCACGAGAAGGCGTAACCGAGCAGCAGCAGCAGGGCGAAGGCCGCGAGCGCCTTCGGCACACCCTCGTGGGTCCGCCAGCCGACGAGCAGGGCGACGACGGCGAGGACCACGACCGTGAGCGCGGTCTGCACCAGGTCGGCGAGCGTCCGGCCGGTCAGGACGGCGCCGCGTGTCATGGGCAGCGAGCGGAAGCGGTCGACGAGCCCCTTGTGCATATCGTCGGCGATGCCCGCCCCGGCGCCCGCGGTCGCGAACGTGACGGTCTGGGCGAAGATGCCCGCCATCAGGAACTCCCGGTAGACGGACGGTGCCGTCGACTCGCCGATCTGCATGGATCCGCCGAACACGTAGCTGAACAGCACCACGAACATGATCGGCTGGACCATCCCGAAGACGATCATCTCCGGGATCCGGGTCATCCGGATCAGATTGCGCTTGGCGACGACGAGCGAGTCGTTCACCGACTGCACGATGCCGCCGCGCGGGCGGGGCGCTGCCACCCGCTCCGCCGATTCCTGGATGGTGGTCACTTCACGGCCTCCTTTCCGGCCTTGCGGTCCCTGCCCCGCCGGGCGGCCGGCACCTCGCCGCCGTCGTCCGGGCCCTTCTCGGCGCCTTCCTCGGCCCCCTCGACATGGCGGCCGGTCAGGGAGATGAAGACGTCGTCGAGGGTCGGGCGGCGCAGGCCGATGTCGTCGATCTCGATGCCGGCGGCGTCCAGTTCGCGGATCACCTCGGCGAGCAGCTTGGCCCCGCCGGTCACCGGCACCGTGAGCCTGCGGGTGTGCTCCTCCACCGCGATGCCCCCCGGGGTGTCTCCCGGAGTGTCTCCCGCGATGCCGCCGCCCCGGCCGCTCCCCTGGCCGGCGCCCTCGGCCGGCCCCTCCGCGCCGAAGCGCCGGAGGATACGGCGGGCCGGGTCGATCTCGTCGGGGCGGTGGACGACGACCTCGACGCGCTCCCCGCCGGTCCGGGCCTTGAGCTGGTCCGCGGTGCCCCGGGCGATGACCTTGCCGTGGTCGACGACGCAGATGTCGTCGGCGAGGTGGTCCGCCTCCTCCAGGTACTGGGTGGTCAGCAGCAGGGTCGTACCGCCGCCGACAAGCTCCTTGATGACCTCCCACAGGGCCTGGCGGTTGCGCGGGTCGAGGCCGGTCGTGGGCTCGTCCATGAACATCACGGGCGGGGAGACGACCAGCGCTGCGGCCAGGTCGAGACGGCGGCGCATACCGCCGGAGTAGGTCTTGGCCGGCCGGTCCGCCGCGTCGGCGAGGTTGAACCGCTCCAGCAGTTCCCCCGCCCTGGCCTTCGCGGCCTTCCCGGTCATCTGGTAGAGTCGGCCGACCATCTGCAGGTTCTCGCGGCCGGTGAGGTATTCGTCGACCGCGGCGAACTGGCCGGAGAGCCCGATCGAACGCCGGACTTCGTTGGGGTGCCGGAGGACGTCGACGCCCGCCACGACGGCCCTGCCGCTGTCGGGGCGGAGCAGGGTGGTCAGCACGCGCACGGCGGTGGTCTTGCCCGCGCCGTTCGGGCCGAGGAGGCCGAGGACGGTGCCCTCGGGAACGTCGAGATCAACTCCGTCCAGAGCCCGTACCTCGCCGAAGGTCTTGACCAGACCCTCGGCATAAATGGCGCCTGGCATGTGGGTACTCCCCCGTCAGGTGGTGGAATGGGTGGCGGTAGCGCTTACCGCCTGCTTACTTCAGACGATCGCTGCGCAAGCCTAGGTTTCACCGAACGTCGGCGCAGGTGAATTTACGATCGGGACACGCCGTGACGCGCTGCATCGCGATGTGGCAGGGCGTACTGAGGAGCCGTGCGCCGCGACGCGCCCGCGGACCGCCCGGACACCCCGGTACGAGTGCTGTGCATCCGCACACATCCCCCGAGAAGCCCGTCCCCACCGCCAGCGGGGCCAGCCGGCCGCCCCCGCACCCCGCCACCCCCGCACTCCCTCTCCCCGCCCCCGGGGCTGGGCAGCCGCGCCCCGGCCGGCGCCCCGGCAGCACCCCTCTGTCAGCCGGTGACCTGGTAGCCCGACTCCCGGAGCGCCGCCGCCACCTCCGCGCAGTGCTCCGGGCCCTTCGTCTCGAGGTGGAGCTCCACCTCGACCTCCGTCAGGCCGAGCCGGGGATCGGTCCGCACATGCCCCACGTCCAGTACGTTCGCATCCGCCACCGACAGCACCCCCAGCAGGGTCGCCAGCGCGCCGGGCCGGTCCGGGAGGGGAAGCCGCAGGGACAGGTAGCGGCCCCCGGCGGCCATACCGTGCCGCAGGACGCGCTGCATCAGCAGCGGGTCCACATTGCCGCCCGACAGCACCGCCACGACCGGCCCCTGGTATGCCTCAGGGGCGTCCAGCAGCGCAGCGACGGGGCTCGCCCCCGCCGGTTCGACCACCAGCTTGGCCCGCTCAAGACACAGCAGCAGCGCCGAGGAGAGCGCGTCCTCGGAGACCGTGCGCACCTCGTCGATCAGCTCCTCGACCAGCGTGTACGGGACGTCCCCCGGCCGCCCCACCCTGATGCCGTCCGCCATCGTCGCCGGGGACTCGATCGACACCGGCCGCCCCGCCGCGAGCGACGGAGGATAGGCGGCCGCCCCCTCCGCCTGGACCCCGATCAGCCTCACGTCGGGCCGCAGCGCCTTGACCGCGACCGCGATACCCGCGGCGAGACCGCCACCGCCCAGCCCGACGACGACCGTCCGCACCTCCGGGCACTGCTCGAGGATCTCCAGCCCCACCGTGCCCTGCCCGGCGATGATGTCCGGATGGTCGAAGGGGTGGATGAAGACGGCACCCGTTTCGTGCGCGTACTCCTGCGCCGCGGCCAGGGTCTCGTCGACGACATGCCCGTGCAGCCTCACATCGGCGCCGTAGTCGCGGGTCGCGGCGACCTTGGGCAGCGGGGCACCCCTCGGCATGAAGACCGTGGAGCGCACACCGAGCAGCGAGGAGGCGAGCGCGACGCCCTGCGCGTGGTTGCCCGCGGACGCCGCCACGACACCGGCGGCCCGCTCCTCGGGCCGCAGTCCGGAAATCCGCACATAGGCGCCGCGCAGCTTGAACGAACCCGTCCGCTGGAGGTTCTCGCACTTCAGGTGCACCGGGGAACCGACCAGGCCCGACAGGTGGCGGCTGCCCTCCATGGGCGTCAGCCGCGCGACCCCGGAGAGCATCTTCTGCGCCCCTCGCACGTCATCGAGGATGACGGGGTGGAAGGGGCCGGTGGTACGGAAGCTCATGACAGCAGTCTCGCAGCTCAGCGGCCCCCGGGCGGCCCCGGGGAAACGGCCTCCACAGGTTTCCGAAGGGCCGGTACGCACCAGCCCGCCTCCGCGTACTCTTTCCCCCACCAACCGACCGCCGCACGAGAGAGCCCCCGCAGCCATGCCCACATCTCAGGACATGACGACTGATCTTGACGCCGGCCTCCTCGATGCCCTCCAGCACCAGGTGGCCGTCTTCGCGCGCAGAGCCGAGCAGACGAGACTGGGCGGTGTCGGCCAGGTCCGCAATTCGATGGACCGAGCCGCCTATCTGCTGCTCAACCGGCTCGACCAGGAAGGCCCGATGGGCGTGAAGGCCCTCGCGGGCGGCATGGGCATCGACTCCTCCACCGTCACCCGCCAGGTCGCGCCGCTCGTCGACACCGGCCTGGTGAAGCGCACGTCCCACCCGGAGGACGGCCGCGCCGTCGTGCTGCAGCTGTCCCCGCGCGGCCAGGCCCGCCTGGAGGAGGTCCGCTCCTCCAGGCGCGCGCTGATGGCCTGGGTGACGGACGACTGGACGCCCGAGGAGCGGGAGTCGTTCTGCACCCTGCTCACCCGCTTCAACTCGGCGCTCTCCGCGCGGCAGGCGGGACCGCCCCCGGAGGCGGCCGAGGCGCCCCCGGCCTCTTGACCGGGACCCCTGCCTGCCCTGATATGAGGGTGTGCGCGAGACTCGGCAACCCAGACTCGCCGGTCGCCGCGCCCGCGAGTTCGAGGCGTTCGTCGCGGGGGCCGGTGGCCGGCTGCTACACATCGCGGCCCTGCTGACCGCGGAACCCTCCGGCCGGTGCCCCCGGGCGCAGCGGCTGCTGGTCGGCGCGCTGGCCCGGCTCTACGCGCAGTGGGACCGGCTGCGGGACGAGGACCCCTACGACCGCGCCCGCCAGGACCTGGTCATCCGCTTCGCACGCGGCGCCTGGCGCCCGCACCGGCGCCACCGCACCCGGACCGCCGGTGCCACCGGTGCCGCCGGGCACGGGGTGCTGGCCGGGCTCGGCCCACGGGAACGCCTCGTCGTGGTGCTGGCGCTCCACGAGGACCTGCCCGAGGAGCAGACGGCCGCGCTGCTGGGGCTTACGAAGGAGCGGGTCCGTGCGCTCGGCGCCCGCGCCGTCTCCCTGCTGCGCGGTACCCGCCCGCCCCGGCCGCCCCGGCGGCGCACACCGGGCTGGACCGGTGACCGGGCGAACGCCCGATGAACCGGCCGGGGAGCAGGGAGGAGGAGGTCCGGCGCATGCTGGATCTCCCCCACCCGCAGGTACCGGCCGACCTGCACGTCCGGGCGGCCCGCCGCGGTGCGCGGCTGCGCCGCCGGCGCCGCGCGCTGCGCCACCTGGGGTGCGCGCTGCTGGTGGCGGCGGCGGTGGGCTTCGCGGTGTGGGCGGCGGCCGTCGAGCCGTGGGCCGTGCCGCCCTCGCCGACCACCCCGGAGATCGACGGCTGGTGAGGGCCGGCCGCGCCGGGGCCCCCGGAGCTCCCGGGACCGCCAGGACCGCCAGAACCGCCAGAACCGCCAGGACCGCCGGGACCGCCAGGACCGCGGGAACCGCTCAGCCGGCCGGTACGCGCGCCGGGCGCGCGTACCGGGGCCGTCCACCCTCGGGGCGCGGAGGGCCGGGCGCCGGGGAGCGCGGGGAGCCGGAGTCCCCGGCACGCCGTGCGGGCACCCGGCCCCGCCGGTCAACCGCCGAGCGCCTGCCGCAGGTCGGCCAGCAGGTCGTCCGCCGACTCGATGCCCACCGACAGCCGCACCAGGTCCGCCGGGACCTCCAGCGCGGAGCCGGCGACGCTGGCGTGCGTCATCCTGCCCGGGTGCTCGATCAGGGACTCGACACCGCCCAGGGACTCACCGAGGGTGAACAGCCCGGCGCGGTTGCAGACCTCCACGGCCGCCTCCTCGCCACCCTGGACCCGGAACGAGATCATGCCGCCGAAGCCCTTCATCTGCTTGGCCGCGATCTCGTGCCCCGGGTGCTCCGCCAGTCCCGGGTACAGCACCCGCGTCACCTTCGGGTGACCGGCGAGCATCTCCGCGACCCGCGCCGCGTTCTCGCAGTGGCGGTCCATGCGGACCGCGAGCGTCTTGATGCCGCGCAGCACGATCCACGAGTCGAACGGCCCGGCCACCGCACCCATCGCGTTCTGGTGGTACGCCAGTTCCTCGCCGAGGCCGGCGTCTGCGGCGACCAGCGCCCCGCCGACCACGTCCGAGTGCCCGCCCATGTACTTGGTGAGCGAGTGCACGACCACGTCCGCGCCGAGCGCCAGCGGCTGCTGGAGATAGGGGCTGGCGAAGGTGTTGTCCACGACGAGCTTCGCCCCGGCCGTGCGGGCGATATCCGCGACGGCGCCGATGTCGGTGATACCGAGCAGCGGGTTGGACGGCGTCTCGACCCAGATCACCTTCGTACGGTCGGTGAGCGCGGCGCGCACCGAGGCGGCGTCGGAGGTGTCCGCCACCGAGTACCCGACGCCCCAGCGCTGCACCACCTTGGCGAACAACCGGAACGTCCCGCCGTAGGCGTCGTTCGGGATCACCACATGGTCCCCGGGCACCAGAAGCGTGCGCAGCAGGCAGTCCTCGGCGGCGAGACCGGACGCGAAGGCGAGGCCGCGGCGGCCGCCTTCCAGCGCCGCGAGGTTCTCCTCCAGCGCCGTACGGGTCGGGTTGGCGCTGCGGCTGTACTCGTAACCGCCGCGCAGCCCGCCCACACCGTCCTGCTTGTAGGTGGACACCTGGTAGATGGGTGGGACGACCGCGCCGGTCAGCGGGTCGGCGGTGTTGCCGGCATGGATGGCGAGGGTCTCGAAACCGTGCTGGTCAGTCATGCGACCGAGGGTAGTCCCCCCACCGGGTCCGCCGCTCTCCGCCCGCGATGCCGCCGGCGCCCCGCGGCATCCGCCGTCCCCCACCGGCCCGTTGCCTCGCGCACTCCCCTGCCGGTTCCCCCGCGTCGCCGTCCGGGACAATGGCCCCATGGAGATTCTGTGGTTCCTGATCGCGCTCGGGCTGCTTGCCGCGGCGATCGGCCCGTTCGTGATGCGCCGCCGCAACGCCGTACGGCAGGTCATGCCCGGCTCGCCGGACGCCGCCGACCCCGCGACCTACGGATTCGTCCGCCAGGAGGAACTCGACCTGCGGCTGCCCGGGCCCGACCAGGACCTCCTCGACGTACTCGACCTGGTGCAGCGCACCCAGGACTGGCGGGCCGCGTCCCAGCTGCTCGCGGGCACCGGCAAGGAGAGCGAGCGGCGCTGGCAGCGGGTGCAGGCGTTCGCGGGCGCCGCGTCGCTGGAACTCCAGCAGCAGCCCGGGACCGGGGGGTCGTGGCTGCGCGCCTGGCGCACGGAGTCGCCGAAGGACGCGGGGGGCGCCGCCGTCCAGGCGGAGTTCCTGGTGCAGCAGGCCTGGCGGTCGTCCGGTGGGGTCGGGAGCGACGACTTCCGGATCATCCTGGAGGAGGCCCGCTCGGTCTGCGGGCAAGCCGCCCTGCTGGCACCGGGGGACCCCGTCCCGTACATCGTCGAACTGGCCGTGGCCCGTGGGCTGGGCTACTCGCCGGAGCAGTTCGACCAGCTCTGGGCGAAGGTGATCGACCGCGCCCCCGCGCACATGGGCGCCCATCTGGCCGCCCTGCACTACTGGTGCGAGAAGTGGCACGGCTCGCGTGAGGAGGCCGACCACTTCGCCACCACCTCGGCGGCCCGCGCGCCCCGGGGCTCGCTGCTCTCCGCACTGCCGCTGTTCGCCGTCTTCGAGCACCTGCCCGAGGTCAACCTGGTGTCCGGTTTCTATCAGAGTGCCGTCGTCGGCAAGGCGGTGGAGGGCGCGCTGCACGCCGCGCACCACGCGCCCGACGACCACCCCGTCCTCCCCCACGTGCGCCATCTGCTGATCTTCTTCCTGGTCAGGTCCGAGCGGTGGGCCGAGGCCATGCAGCAGCTCGTCCGGGTCGACGGCCATGTGGGCGCGCTGCCCTGGACCCACGGGGGCGACCCGGCCGGGGAGTACGCGGTCTTCCGGGCACTGGCGGTCGCGGGCTACGAGGCGAACGGCGGCAGCCCCGCGACGCTGCCGCGCTGAGGGCAGGGCGCCACCGCGCGACCCGCCACCGCACGACCCGCCACCGCACGACCGGTGGCCGCACAACCGGTGGCCGGCGGCAGCGGGTTGCCGACCATGCGACATCGACCGCGGGTTACCGGCCACACGACGTCGACCGCCGGTTGATGACCGCGCGGTGCTGCCGCACCGGCGACGCTGCGGCCGGCCGTACCAAGTCCACGGGGGAATCCCGCGGGCCCGGTGTGCGTTGTGCCGTGTGCAACCGCTCCCGGAGGAGATTGGCATGTTCCTGAACCGCCGTAAGCCCGAGCTGCCGACCCCCGCAGAGGCCCTGCGCGGTCGCGAAACCCCCGGGTTCGAGGTCCCCGCCCGGCACACCGTCCTCGGCAACCCCCTCCTGGGCCCCTACCCCGACGGCCTTGAGGTCGCCGACTTCGGACTGGGCTGTTTCTGGGGCGCCGAGCGCACGTTCTGGCAGACCGAGGGGGTATGGACCACGCTCGTGGGCTACCAGGGCGGCCACACCCCCAACCCGACGTACGAGGAGGTCTGCTCCGGCCTGACCGGTCACACCGAGGCCGTGCGCGTCGTGTACGACCCGTCCACCGTCTCCTACGCACAGCTGCTGAAGGTCTTCTGGGAGGCCCACGACCCGACCCAGGGCTTCCGCCAGGGCAACGACGTGGGCACGCAGTACCGCTCGGCGATCTACACCCACACCCCGGCACAGGCCGACGCCGCGGAGGCCTCTCGCAACGCCTACCAGAAGGTGCTGACAGGCGCGGGCCACGGCACGATCACGACCGAGATCCTGCCCGCGCAGGGCCGCACGTTCCATCCGGCCGAGGGATACCACCAGCAGTACCTCGACAAGAACCCGGGAGGCTACTGCGGCATCGGCGGGACGGGGGTCGAGCTGGGCGAGCCGTTCGAGACGAACCGGGGAACCTCGTGCCCGACGGGGATCGCTCCGGCACCGACCGAGACATAGCCGGCCCGCATGCCGCGGGCCCGCATGCCGCCGACCCGCGTGCCGTTCGGCGCCTCCGGCTCACATGCGGCAGAGGACGATCGGCCGCCCGAACGGCGCGCATGGGCGCCCGCGCCGGCGTTCCCCCGGCCCCCCGGCCCCCCGGCCCACGGTGCCGCCGCTGCCCGGCATCCCCCCGGCCCAGCCCGTTCCGCAACCGCGGCGCGTCCGTGTCACCAGCCGATGGCGAGTGCCACCAATGCCACCGCGCTGACGCTGAACGGGGTGATGCGCCGGGGGCTCAGCACCGCGAACGAAGCGTGGGTGAGCACGGCGAGCGCGAACACGGCCGTCGCCGGCAGCAGTCCCAGCACCCCTAGGCCCAGCAGCATCTCGATGGCGATCGTCAGCTTGGCGAGCCAGGCACAGGACCTCTGCGCCAGCCCCGTGGAGAGGGCCCGTGAGAGCCGGCGCGGCGAGATGAGCCGGATGAAGTCGGTGTTGCCCGCCGCCGCCTGGAAACAGGACAGGACGACTTCGTCCAGCAGCACCTGGCCGGACCGGAAGGGCACCGACCATGCCTTGCGGATCGCCGAGACGAGATACATCTGCGCCACGCCGATCGCGGCCAGGACGCGGACGGCCGTCCCCGGCTGTCCGCCGAGCGCCACGATCGTCTCCCCGGCCGTGACGACCACGGCGAGGACGGCCGTGCAGAGCAGCGTCGACCGTTTCCGGTGCAGGTACTGCTCCGCCATGAGCGCCGCGCCCAGGCAGCCGGCACACAGTGCGAGAAGAGCGGCCGACCACGTGCCCGGGGCCGCCGCGAGGAGGCGGTAGAGGGCGAGCACGCCGCACGCCGCGGCGAAACCGGCACCCGCCCGTGCGTTGCGGCTGCGCCGACTCGCGGCTCTCCCGGTGAGCACGCCTTTGTCGGGAACGAATATCCGGTGGCCCGCGCGCTGTGCGTTCCGGCAGTCGAGCAGAACGACCGTGAACCACCAGGCCCCGGCGACAGGGAGGGCGACCAGTCCCGCGAGCAGCTGGGTGTCAGCGCCCATCGCCGATACCGGCGAGGACCGCCGCGACGATCGCCAGCGCTTCCTCGCGGGTTGCCTTTTCCAACCGCACCCGCGAACCGGCGAACCGGGCGGTGAAGGAGCCACCGGACGTGAGGAAGACGGCGCCTTCCGGTTGGTGGCGCGGGTCCCATGTCAGTTCTCTGATATCGGCGGGGAGCAGATCATGGGAATCCGGGGCGAGACCCACATCGGTCACCCGCAGCGGGACCACGGCGCCGGTGCCGGCATCCCGTGCCCAGACCAGCATCAGCGAGGAGGCGAGATACATGGGCCAGGCGAAGAACCACTGCCGCTTGGCCAGCAGACCCGCCGCCACGGCTGCCCCGGCTCCCGCACCCACCAGGAGCGCTTCCACTGCCGCCCTCCCCTCCGGAACGAAGGAGGGCGGTGAGCGGCCGGGCGGGGATACCCGAGTGCGGCCGCTCGCCGCCTCCAGGGAGCCTGTCAGTAGGTCTGCTGCCCGTCTTCCAGGTCCTTCGACACCTTCTCGGCCTCACCCTGGGTGAGGTCCTCGACCTCGGACATGCGCTCGGCCTCGCCGCTGGTGTCCTCGGGCCTGGACCGTGCGCTCTCGGTCGTCTCGAAGTTCTTCTTCATAGCCACTCCATAGAGAACTCTTATGGATCGGTCACACGAGGGCCACCCGAAAATCGATGCCGGATTGACCGGCCCGCACGGATTCCCCGGTGTTGTGGGCGCACTGTCCGGCGAGGAGAAGGACTGCGTTTCACGCTTCCTTCGATATTTCTCCAACTATCCCCGCCCGCGCCCTCGCTTACCATTTTAACAGCCGCCTGTCACATGAGCACCGAGGTCAAAGGATACTGGCGCTTTCTTGGTCATTGCTTTCCTGTGGGAACCGCACTCAATCGGGGCGGGCAATGGTCAGAACGAGGGTGTACGGAATCGTGACCTCCCCGTCGGGGAAGTGGGCGTGGAACGCGCACCGCTCGTTCTCCAGGAGCACCGTACGGTCACCGGCCGGCAGGTGAGCCACCGGGGACCTGGAGCTGATGTCCAGCAGCGCCGTCTCCACCGGCACCCGCCGCTCCCAGTGCAGCGTCTGCGTCGTACGACCGGCGTTCTGCGAAATGCAGGTGCGCAGTGCGTCGTCCCGAAGCGCGTACTCGGGGCAGGTCCGGTGCAATCGCCTCTCCTGCTGATCGACCCAGGCCACCGACCGGTCCGTGGTGTTCCACCACAGGGCGAGGGCACCACCGGGCCGCAGGACGCGGAACGCCTCGGGCACGGACCTGGCCGGGTCGGTCCAGTGGAACGCCTGGGCATAGGTCACCAGATCCGCGCCGGAGTCGGCGAAGGGCAGATGGTGGCCGTCGCCGCGCACCAGCGGGACATCGGGGGTCTTGTCGGAGAACGTGGCGGCCATGCCCGGATCGGGTTCCACGGCGATCAGCCGCGCTCCGCGGGCGTGCATGGGACGGGTGGCGATACCCGTACCGGCACCCACGTCGATCACCAGGGAGTGCGCCCAGGGGATGCCGACGGTCTCCTCGATCGTGTCGAAGAGGCTGTCGGGGTAGCCGGGGCGGGCCGCGTCGTACACCTCGGCCACGTGGCCGAAGCGGTCTACCCGGTCCATGTCGTCACCGTTCGTCGAGGGCGGGCGGGGGACGCGTACCGCACGTCGCCGATGCGGTCGCGGTCGGCGTCGGCGCGGGGGCAGGGGCGGGGGCGGCGCGGGGGCGGGGCGGCGCGGGGGCGGGGCAGGGCGAGGAGGCAGGGCAGGGCGGGGGAGGACGCGGCAGCGGGCCAGGGCCCCGGAGCGGGCCCGCGTCAGCGGAGGTCCTGGTCCGGGAGTTCCAGTCGCAGTGCGTAGCCGCCGTCCTCGGTCGGGCCGGAGTCGAACGTGCCGCCCAGGAGTTCGGCACGCTGACGCAGGCCGACCAGACCGTAGTGGGCGCTGGGAAGCGGCAGGGCGGGCCGGGTGGGGGCGGTGTTGGTGACCGTGACGCGGACCGCGCCCCCGTCGCGTCGCACCCGCACCGTGGCGGTGGCGCCGGGCGCGTGTTTGCGGACATTGGTCAGGGCCTCCTGGACGGTGCGGTAGATGGCGCGCTGGACGGTCGGCGGCAGCCCGTCCGGTTCTCGGGTGCCGCCGGTCGGCTCCGGGCAGGTGCCGTTGCCGGGCGGTTCCGTGCCGGGCTGCGGCGGGTTCTCGTCGGACGGCAGGTCCGTGTGCAGTTCGGCCTCGATACCGCTGCCGTCGACGAGCCGCCGGAGGTCCGCCAGGGACGGCTGGGGGGTGAGTTCGGCGGGCCGCCCGCCGGAGGCCCGCAGCACGCTGACCATGTGGCGCAGTTCGTCCAGGGTCTGCACGCTCAGCCTGCGGATGGTGCTCGCGGCGTCCCTGACCTCCGGATCGCGGGTGCCGACCTGGAGCGCTCCGGCCCGTACGGCGATCAGGCTGACCTGGTGGGAGACCACGTCGTGCATCTCGCGGGCGAGCTGGGCCCGTTCCTTGGCCAGGACGGTCTGGGTGGTCAGCAGCCGCTCGTGGTCCCGGGCCTCGGAGATCTCCGCCAGCCGCAGCGAGAGGTCGCGCCGGGTCTGCACCAGCTGGCCGAGGAAGACGGGGGCCGCCGCCGTGGCGGCGGTGTAGCCGAGGGTGATGAGGGTGGCGGGCTTCGTCAGGTCGAACACCGGGGACGGCAGCGAGATCATGTCGCAGAGCGTGAACGCCAGCGCGCAGAGCACAAGCAGGATCCGGCGGCGGGACAGCGAGGCCAGGGTGTAGAGCGCGGCCAGCCCGGCGAAGATCGCGTCGTTCAGGGCGACGGCGGGTAGCGTGATCAGGAAGACGAGCAGCGGCATCCGGCGGCGCAGCGCCAGCGCGGACGCGCCGGCCAGGGCGAAGCCCAGGCGGAACGGCTCGGCCGGGGTGACGTTGACCCAGACGTCGAGCAGCGCCACGACGACCAGCACGGCGTCCATCAGTGGAGGCGGCACGCGACGGGAGGTCATGGCGCATCCCGGTCGCGGGGCTGCTGCCTGAGCAGGCCCGCCCGCTCGGCGAGCAGGGCGGCCTGGACGCGGCCCGCCACTTCGAGCTTGGTGAGGATGGCGCTGACGTGGTCCTTCACCGTACCGGTGCCCAGGTGCATACGGGCGGCGATGTCGGCGTTGGAGAGCCCCTCACCGATCAGCACCAGCACGGCGCGCTCCCGGTCGGTCAGCCGGGCGATGCCGCGTACGGCGGTCTCCTCGGGGCCCGCGTCGAGGTAGCGGTCCACAACGGTCCTGGTGACCTTGGAGGACAGGACGGAGCCGCCGTCGGCGAGGGTCCGCACCAGGAACGGCAGGGCCTCGGGGTCGGTGTCCTTGAGCAGGAAGCCGGCGGCCCCCGCACGCAGCGCCGTCGCCACGTACTCGTCCATGTCGAACGTCGTGAGCATGGCGACGACGGGAGGGTGCGGCAGGCCGCGCAGGGCGTCGAGGACGGTGAGCCCGTCGACGTCCGGCATCCGGATGTCCAGCAGCACCACGTCGGGGCGGGTCCCCTCGGCGGTCTGGACCGCCTCGGCGCCGGGGACCGCGGCCACGACCTCGATATCGCCGGCCGCGTCGAGGATGTGCTGGAAGCCCGTGCGGATCAGGGCTTCGTCGTCGACCACCATTACCCGGATCACGCGTGCTCCACTCGCCGTGCCCCGTGAGACCACTGTCCGATTCGTACCATGCCGGACGGTGGGCCGCGCGGGTGAGCGGACGGGGCGGGCACGGCCCTCCGTGGGGCCGACCGGGCCGGGGGCCAGGGGGCCACCGGGTGGCCGGGACGACGGGTGGCCGGGAGGACGGGTGGCCGGGAGGACAAGCGGCAGGGACCGCAGGAGCGGACGGGGCACAGCGCGGCAGCCGGCTCGGCGGCGCACGGCGGCTCGGCGGCGCACGGCGGCTCGGCGGCGCACGGCCGTGCGGCGCCGCGAGCACGACGGCGGACGGGGCGCAGCGCTCCGGCGCGCACGGCGCCGCCCGTGTCACCCCGCCGCTTGCGCGCCGCGCAGCTGCGCCGCCGTGGCCGCCGCGTCGTAACCCTCCGGTACGCCGTCGACGAGGAGGGCGTCGCCGGACATGTGCCGGGTGCGCAGCGGAAGCAGGGCCTGGTAGTCGGCCGAGGCGTACCAGTCGCGGGCGGCGCGCATCGTCGGGAAGGCGATGACGACGAGCGAGCCGGGCCACTCGCCCTCGACGACGTGTCGTTCCGCAGCGCCGTGCACCAGGAAACGGCCGCCGTAGGGGTCGAGTGTGGACTGGATGCGCTCCATGTAGGTCAGCACCTCGTCATCGAGGCGCGCCGGGGGGAAGAGGTTTCCGATCGCGTATGCGCTCATACCCCGATCGTGGCGCAGCCTGGCCGCCTGGTCGATTACCTCGGAGGTCAAGCGGCGGGGTGCTCGGGAGGGAAAGAGGGAGGGAGAGAAAGGCAGGGAGGCGCAGGGAGGGGCAGGGAGGTGCGCCGCCGGCGGTTATGCGGCCCGGCCCGTGGGGTGGGTGCGCCGATGCCGAGCCCCGCAGGAGGGCCCGGCACGGCGGTGGCATCCCCGCCCGGCGCGGCACGGCGGTGGGACCCGCATGGCACGGGGCCGCGCAGCCGGTCGTCCGGCTCCGCGGCCCCGGTCGGGGACTGCGGGGTCAGATCGTGGTGGTGTCGATCACGAACCGGTAGCGCACATCGCTGCGCAGCACCCGCTCGTACGCCTCGTTGATCTGGTCCGCGCGGATCACCTCGATCTCGGCGCCCAGGCCGTGCTCGGCGCAGAAGTCGAGCATCTCCTGGGTTTCCGGGATGCCGCCGATCGTGGAGCCGGCGAGGGCCTTGCGGCCCCCGATCAGGGAGAAGAGATTGAGCGATACGGGCTCCTCGGGGGCGCCGACGTTCACCATCGTGCCGTCCGTCTTCAGCAGGCCCAGGAATTTGTCGAGGGGCAGCGGCGCCGAGACGGTGCTGATGATCAGGTCGAAGCTGCCGGCGAGGGTCTCGAAGGTGGCGTCGTCGCTGGTGGCGTAGTAGTGCCTGGCGCCGAGCGACAGCCCGTCGTCCTTCTTGCGCAGCGACTGGGACAGTACGGTCACCTCCGCCCCGAGCGCGTTGGCGATCTTGACGGCCATGTGGCCGAGGCCGCCGAGTCCGACGACGGCGATCTTCCGGCCGGGGCCGGCGTTCCAGTGCCGCAGCGGGGAGTAGACCGTGATCCCGGCGCAGAGCAGCGGCGCGGCCACGTCGAGGGAGAGCCCGTCGGGGATCCGCACGGTGAACGCCTCGTCCACGACGATATGCGTGGCGTAGCCGCCGTACGTGGGCTCCCCGTTCTTGTCGAGGGCGTTGTACGTCATGACGCTGCCGTTGGCGCAGTGCTGCTGGAATCCGGCCCGGCAGTTGTCGCACACCCGGCAGGAGTCGACCATGCAGCCGACGCCGACGCGGTCGCCGACGGCGAACGAGGTGACGCCGGGGCCGGTCTCGGTGACGATGCCGGCGATCTCGTGGCCGGGGACCATCGGGAAGATGCCCTCGCCCCAGCCGTCGCGGGCCTGGTGGATGTCCGAGTGGCAGACGCCGGCGTACTTGATCTCGATCAGGACATCGTGCTCGCCGACCGCCCGCCGCGGGATGGTGGTGCGCTCCAGCGGGGCCTTCGCGGCAGGCGCCGCATAGGCGGGAACAGTGGTCGCTTGTGTGGTCATGCATCGAGGCTGACCTCTTTCCCGGGGATCACCCAGCCCCCTGTTCTGCGTACGTCCGCCGTGCCTACCACTGGCAGGGTCAGGCTCCGCACCCCTGCAGCCATCCGGAACCGGAATACTTGACGTATGGACCAGCGTGCCGAACTCAGTGAATTCCTGCGCTCGCGCCGGGCCCGGCTGAAGCCGGAGGACGTCGGCCTGCCCGACTTCGGCCGGCACCGCCGGGTGCCCGGGCTACGCCGGGAGGAGCTGGCGCAGCTGGCCGGGGTGTCCGTGGCGTACTACACCCGGCTCGAGCAGGGCCACGGGCAGAACGTGTCCTTCGAGGTGCTCGACTCGATCGCCCGCGCCCTGCGGCTCTCGGACACCGAGCGCGACCATCTGACCCATCTGGCGAAGCCGAACCAGAAGAAGAAGAAAAGGTCCTCGCGACCGACCCATGCGCTGCGGCCGCAGCTCCAGGTGCTGATCGACGCGATGGACGCGATACCGGCCCTGTACATCGGGCGCCGGATGGAGGTCCTGGGCTGGAACCGGATGGCGTCCGCCCTGTTCGGGGACTTCGCGACCCGGCCTCCCGAGCAGCGGAACATGGCGCGGATGGTGTTCCTCGAGCCGGAGACGCGGGATCTGCACGTCGACTGGGAGTGCAAGGCGGTTGAGGTGGTGAGCTCGCTGCGGCTGTGCGCGGGCTGCCACCCGGACGATCGCGAACTCTCTGCGCTGGTGGGTGAGTTGTCGGTGAAGAGCGAGGATTTCCGTACCCTGTGGGCGGCCCACACGGTGCAGGAGAAGGGGCACGGGACGAAGCGGCTGCACCACCGGCTGGTGGGCGGGATGACGCTGTCCTACGAGACGCTGCGGGTGCCCGACGACCACGATCTGTCGCTGGTGACCTACCACGCGGAGCCGGGCTCGGCGTCCGAGGAGTCACTGGGGCTGCTGGCGAAGTGGGGCGTCGACGAGAAGACGTACCCGGTGGGCGACCGCCGGGCACGGGACGCGGACGTGACCTGACCCGGGAGAGGTGCGGGTGCGGCCCTGAAGGGACGCAGACCGACGGGGAGGGACGCAACCCGGCCCGGGAGGGACGCAACCCGGCCCGGGAGGGACGCAACCCGGCCCGGGAGGGACGCAACCCGGCCCGGACGACCGGGTCACGTCGGCACCGCCGATACGGGCGGGGCCCGCGGTGCGGGTGAGCCGCCGGGCGGCGGGGCCCGTCAGACCGCGGAGCCGGCCTTCCAGTCCGCCCAGCTCATGTTCCAGCCGTTGAGGCCGTTGTCGGGCTTGATCGTCGTGTCGTTGGAGTTCTTGACGATGACGACGTCGCCGATCATCGAGTTGTCGTAGAACCAGGCACCGGGCTGGTTCGGGTCATCGGCGCCCTTGACGTCGTTCAGGCCCACGCAGCCGTGGCTGGTGTTGGCGCTGCCGAAGATCGAGTCGGCGCCCCAGTAGTTGCCGTGGATGAACGTGCCGGAGGTGGACAGCCGCATGGCGTGCGGGACGTCCTTGATGTCGTACTCGCCCTTGCCGTCGTCGTCCGTGAAGCCCACGGTCGCCCCGTTCATCCGGGTCTCCTTGAACTTCTCCGATATGACCATCTGACCGTTGTAGGTCGGCGTCTCGGGCGAGCCGGCCGAGATCGGGATGGTCTTGACCGTCTTGCCGTCCTGGGTGACCGTCATGGTCTTGGCGGCGGCGTCGACGGTGGAGACCTGGTTGCGGCCTATGGTGAAGGCCACCGACTTCTGCTGGACGCCGAAGACGCCGTCGGCGCCCTCGACACCGTCCAGGTCCAGCTTCAGCGTGACGGTGGACCCCTCCTTCCAGTAGTCGTCCGGGCGGAAGTCCAGCCGCTGGGAGTTGAACCAGTGGCCGACGACCTCCTGGCCGCTGCTGGAGGAGACGGTGATCCCGGACTGCACGGCCTTGCGGTCGGTGATCGCCTTGTTGAAGTTGATCGAGACGGGCATGCCGACGCCGACGGTGGAACCGTCCTCGGGTGTGAAGTTGCCGATGAAGCTGTTGTCGGGTGAGACCGTGGTGAACGAGGAGTTCTCGTGCGCCTGGCGGCCCTTCGCGTCCTCGGCGATGGCCGAGATCTTGTAGACGGTCGCGCGCTCCAGCTGGCCGTTCGGCTTCCAGCTCGTGCCGTCGCCGGCGAGCGTGCCCTCGACGGCGGCGCCGTCGGCGGTGGTCATGGTCACCTTGGTGAGCTTGCCCTCACTGACGGTGACCTTGGCGTCGTTGTTGATACTGGCGTTGGTCGCACCGTTCTTGGGCGAGATGGCTATTCGGGCGTCAGAGGTGTCCTTGGCGGCCGCCGCGTCCACCTGGTCCTGCGACTTCGTGGAGCTCCCGGCGGCAGCGCCGTCGGTATCGGTGCTGCTGCAGCCCGCGAGTACCAGTACCCCACCGAGCAGGGCGGACACGGCCAGACGTCCGCGCCGCTTGCTGTCCGTCATCACACGCTTCTCCATCGTCACCGATTGACCTGCGATCTCTATCAAGAAGACCCAAACCGCCCCACCCGGTTCCAGTCCTGGCGGTTTTTGTGGGCAACACCACTTCATCGACGCAGCCGGAGGTGCGCCGGTTGCGGTTGCACCCTGCGTTCCGGCCTCCCGCCTCTCCTGCCCCCGCTGCCCCCGTCCCCCCTCTGCTTCGTGGGACAGGACCGGCTGGCCTGACCGGCCAGTTCGGCCCGTCGGGCTCGACCGGCCGTCGGGCTCGACCGGCCGTCCGGTTCGCCCAGCCCGTTCGATTCGTTCCACCGGTGCGGCCCGTCCGATCCGTCCGCCCCCCCGCCGCCTCACACGGGTGCCGTGCGGGCTCCGTCCCGTAGCCCCGACCATCCTCGTCCACGCCGTCCACGCCGTCCACGCCGTCCGGCCCCCATCCTCCCCCATCCTCCCCGTGGACATCCCAGTCGCTCCGGGCCGGGGTCGAGTCGGAGTCGGGGCCGGGGCCGGGGCCGGGGTAGATCCGCTCGCAGTTCCACGAGGCCTGGGCGAGTTCCCCACCGGGAACGTCGCCGATCAGCTCGAAAGGGGTCGACGAGGTACGCGAATGCCTCCGCGGAGTCATCGCGCACCGACGACGAGGCGTGCACGCGCTCCTCCTCGGGCAGGAGTGCGGACCCCTTCGACACGGTCCAGGGCCACCCCGGTCAGCGCCTCCGGTTCGGCCACCTCCAGGACCGATTCGATGCGCAGCCGCACAGAGCGTGATGTCTTCAGAGAGGGTCGTACGGCGGAGCCCGGAGCCCGGGGACCTCCCGACTTTCCTGTGACCCGCTGCCTTCACTAGCATCGCCGCAGCATCACCTCACGCGGCCAACTCGCCGCCGCCACAAGGGGGATCATTTCCCGTGTCTGTCGCCCGCCGCCCGCTGCTGACCGCTGCCGCCGCCGGTTCCCTGCTCTGCGCGCTGTGGTTCGTGCCCTCGGCGAACGCGACGGCGGACCGCGACTCCGTACCGCCGGACCGACCCCGTTCCGGAGCTTCCGCTTCCGCCTCCTCGACGATCAGCTCCGCCTCCACCCCCGCATCCCTCCCCGCCTCCGTGCCCCTGTCCGCTCCCACCTCCATGGCGGACTCCGGTGAGGACGGCGCCGTCCGCGACGCGGGCGCGGCGGGTGACGCCCCGGCCGCGTCCCACTCCGGCGACCCGGAGGACATCAGGACCGGTGACGGTTTCGGGGTGAGCCCCCGGGGCGAAGCGCAGGGCCTGAGGCTGGCCGACACGGGCAGCGTGGACACGACGCCGTATCTGGTCGGCGGCACGCTGTTCCTCGTGGTCGGTGCCGGGTTCGTGAGCCATGCCGCACGCAGGAGCGGCAGCCGGACGGTCTGAGCCTGACCACGGGCCTGTCACCGGGCCGGGGCCATACGGGCTGCGGTCTCCCGGCCGGCTCTCCGACCGCTCTCCGGCCGGCCGGATGAGAGTCTTCTCCTCTTCAGGTGGACCCCAGGAGTGGGCCCCCAGACTGGCCGGATGGGTATACGAAGAATCGGTGCGCTGAACGTCGTCATGTGCTTCTGCGTAGTTGCCGGTATGACGGTCGGTCGGGTGTGGACGGAGATGGAGGAGTCTCCGACCCTGGGACCGGAGGTGTTCGTCCCTGCCCACGGCGCCGGCAGCGCCGTCGGCGGCTCGTCCGCGGTTCGGCCGTCTCCCTCGCAGATCCCGCCGGATTCCGCGCCCCGGCCCTCACCCTCGCCGCCCCGTTCCGGCCCGTGCGCCCGGATCCCGGGCGGACGAGCCGTGCCACCACCGGTTCCTCCGCGCAGCGACGACTCGGACATCCCGCAGGACGGGCTGGACGGCGAAGGCCGGGACGACCAGGAGGACGACCAGGAGGACGAAGGGGAGAACGAGAGCAACGGCAGAGAGGACGAGGAGGACGGAGAGGACGAGGAGGACGGGACGGGCGGGAGCGGAGAGGAGGAGGGGAACGGCAGGCTTGACGGAGACAGCGGGAACGGCAGGGCCGGCGCGGACGGTGCAGGCGACGGACACAGCGACGAGGGCGACGAGGGCGACGACGGCGACAGCAGCGACGACGGCAGCGACGGCGGCGACAGATACGAAAGGTACGACAGGGGCAAGGGGTACTCCGGGAGCAGCAGCGGCAGCCGGGACGGCGAGCGCGGTGACGGTGGGGAGGATCCGGGAGTGGTTGCGCTACGCGCCCAGCGCACGGTCGCGCATCGTCGGCTGGATGATGCTCCTCGTGGCCACCGCCCTGGCCGTACCGGCCGTCGGCATCACCGCCGTGTGGCAGCGGCAGTTGGACGCCCAGGTGGACGAGCAGCTGCGGCGGGAGGCCGACAATCTGAGGAGGTTCGCCGGGGCCGCCCGGGATCCGGACACGGGGCGGCCGTTCTCGGACGGCGCCGCGTTGCTCACCGCGTACATGTCCGTCAGCCTGCCGCGCCGTGACGCCACGCTGTTCAGCATCGTCGACGGCCGCGCCGACCGGCGCAGTCCGGCCGAGCCGCCGACCAGGCTCGACAGGGATCCCGCCGTGGTGGCCCGGCTCGCCGCGGTCCGCGGGACCGCGATCGGCTGGCTCGACTCCCCGGCCGGACGGGTGCGGTACGGGGTGGTTCCCGTGCGTGTGACGGGCGACCTCCGCGATGTGCGGCTGGTGGTGGTGGAGTTCAGGGATCGCCAGCAGCACCAGGAGCACCGCGTGGCCCGGATGCTGCTCGGCGCGGGGGCCGCGGCCCTGGTGCTGGCGGGTATGGCCAGTTGGCTCGTCGCCGGCCGGATCCTGGCCCCGATCCGGCTGGTCCGGAGGACCGCGGAACGCATCGGTGAGGACGATCTGCGACAGCGTCTGGAAGTGCCGGGCTCCGACGACGTGGCCGCACTCGCGCACACGTTCAACCACATGCTGGACCGGCTGGAGAACGCCTTCACCGCCCAGCGCCGGTTCCTCGACGAGGTCGCACACGAACTCCGCACACCGATCACCGTGATCCGCGGCCACCTGGAACTGATGGACGGCGGAACGGCCGAGCAGGGCGCCACCCGCGCCCTGGTGGTGGACGAACTCGACCGCATGGGCCGCATCGTGCAGGACCTGCTGCTTCTGGCCAAGTCGGAGAGGCCCGACTTCCTCACCGTGGGGAGCACCCATCTCACCGACCTCGTGGTGGACGCCGTGGCGAAGGCCCGCGCCCTCGGGAACCGGAACTGGAGAGTCGCCCATGTGTCGGAGGCGACGGTACTGCTCGACGGCCAGCGCGTGACCCAGGCGCTGATGCAGCTCGCGTCCAACGCGGTACGCCATACCGAGGACGGCGACGTGATCGAGATGGGCTCCCTCGTGCGCGGTGACCGGCTCCTGCTGTGGGTACGCGACACCGGCCCCGGCGTGGGGCCCCACGACCGGGAACGGATCTTCGACCGCTTCGCCCAGGCGGTCCGCTCGGGTGGCCGTGACGCCACCCGCACCGGTATCGGCCTCGGACTGGCGATCGTGCTCGAGATCGCCCAGGCGCACGGAGGCACGGCGAGGGTCGAGGACGTGCGGACCGGGGGCGCGCGCTTCGTCATGGACCTGCCCCTGCGGACCCCGTATGCGGAAGGTGACCATGAACCGGATACTCATCGCGGAGGACGAGCCGAGGATCGCCGCCTTCGTCGAAAAAGGCCTGCGCTGCAACGGCTTCGTGACCACGGTCGTCGCTGACGGCCTCGACGCCTACGAACACGCGCGGTCGGGCGCCTGCGACCTGGTGATCCTGGACCTGGGCCTGCCGGCCTGCGACGGCTTCACCGTGCTGCGCAAGCTCCGGGAGAGCAGGGTGGCGCTCCCAGTGATCATCCTGACCGCCCGCGACAGCGCGTCCGACGTGGTCGCGGGTCTGGAGGGCGGGGCCGACGACTACATGTCCAAGCCCTTCGTGTTCGAGGAGCTCCTGGCGCGGGTGCGGTTGAGGCTGCGCAGGGAGAGCGCCCCCGAGGCGTCCCTGCTGAAGGCCGGGGACCTCGCCCTCGATCTGCGCACCCGCCGGGCCCATGTGGACGGCCGTGCCGTGGAGCTGTCCTCCCGGGAGTTCGGCCTGGCCGAGGTGTTCCTGCGCAACCCCGACCATGTGCTGACCCGCGAGCAACTGCTGTCCCGGGTGTGGGGGTTCGACTACGACCCGGGCTCGAACATCGTGGATGTGTATGTGCGCTACCTGCGCCGCAAGCTGGGCGCCGACCGGCTGGAGACCGTCCGCGGCGTCGGCTACCGGCTGCGTGCGGTCGTGCCCCGCAAAGTGGTCTAGTCCGCGTCAGACGACGGCTCGCCCCGTCACCAAACCCCGTCACGAAACCCGTCGCTCGTCGACACAGGGGATGTCCACGAGAACTTCTGGAAAGTCATCAACTTCCTCCAGGGCTGCACCGGCCTGAGCACACCCGGCAGTTCCTTCCAACTCGTGGCCGGCGACGATTCCCAACCGGCCCAGCTCCTGACCGGCCAGGACCGGACGACGGTTCTCGGTGCGGTCAGGACAGCCATCGGCGGCGGGCTCACAGAGGAGGACATCCGGCTGATCAGCAACCGGAAGGAACAGCTCCAGAGGTTCGAGCGACTACTGACCGATTCGGACTACTTCCAGCAGGAGGAGAGCCTGATAACGACACGCGGGGCGGAGGCGGTTCTGCGAGCGGGCCTGCTTCATCGTCGAGGATCACTGAGCGGGACCGCTACCAGGGCGCTCGCCGGCACTGCCGCTACCCGTGGCGGAGTGTTACCGGCGCACGGTGGCACATCCCGGCTTCACGGGAATCTTGCCAGGGCCACGTTCGGTGGTACGTCCCCCACGAGGAGGGGGCGGCTGCGATCTGGAGCCGGCCACGGTGGGCGGCGAGAGCCTGGAGGCGGGCTGTCACGGCGTCCGGTCCCAGGGTGGCCAAGGCCCAAAGGGCACTGAGGCGGCGGCCGGAGGACCAGATGCCGGTGGTCGGCGGCCGGAACGAGGCCACGGCGATGTTCTGAACCTTGAACGGGGCGGGGTCGAGATAGGTCATGCCACCGGTCCCGCACAGATACGCGCGGGCGCCGGTCGCCGCGGAAAGGTCTGCGAGCCGGACGGAGCGGCCCCGCCGGGCCGGCAGACGGCTGCTGGTGAGGACTTGGCCCTTCCAGCCCAGCAGGTCCAGCAGGACGCGGGTGGAGGTCTCGGCAACCGTCGCGGTCTCGCCGGTGTCGAATGCATCCAGCACCGGATCCAGGGTCTCGGCGAGGGCGGGCCAGTGAGGGCTGGCCCCATAGCGCTGCCGCAGCATCCCTGCGGTCCTGCGGCGGGCCAGGTGCGGGTCGTCGATCACGGCGTCGCGGATGGGGGTGGGCCGTCCACTCGGCAGGCGGGTGGGGATGGTAAGCCACTGCTGACCGGCGGGGTCATTGAGGTTCGCAAGGCGGGCTCGGTGCTGGTAGTCGCGGCGGGTGAACTGCACGTCGTCCAGGACGATCCAGTAGTCCGCCGCGAACAGCTTGGCCAGCGTGGTCAGCCGGGGCAGGAAATTCGGCTGGTGGATGGCACACAACCCGCCCGGCTCGGGTAGGTCAGGGGTTGATGAGGCGGCTGGTGAAGCCGTCGTGGAAGAGGGATCCGTACGCGGCATGCACGTCCTCCGGGACCTGTTGCTCGATGGCGAATCCGAGCTTCGGATACTCGATGACCCGCTGGAGGTCGCCGACGAGCATGTCCAGGACGAGTTTCTCGTCGCCGATGGACTTCAGATAGTCGTCAAACTCCAGCGGCTCCGACGCACACAGGATCTCGACGTCGGGCCACAGCTTCCGGGCGGTCGCGAACGACCGCCTTTCCATATAGGGCTTGGAGACCAGCAGCACCGACGCCGGGGTGATGCCTGCGGCGACGAGGACCTCACGCGAGAGGTTGATGTTCTGTCCGGTGTTGCCCGCGTTCGGTTCCAGCAGGATCGCCTCGGCGGGGACGCCGAGGTCGATGGCGTGCTCGCGGAAGTGGACGGCCTCCCCGCGCGGGAAGACCTTGGCGGTGGTGGGACTGTTGCCGCCGGTGAACACCAGGGTCGGGAAGAGCCCGGAGCGGTACAGCTCGGCGGAGTGGGCCGCGACGCCGAGGTCGTGGCTGCCGAGCCCGATCGCCACGTCGACGGGCCGCAACTCGTGCTGCATCTGGTGGTAGTCCCAGATCAGCTTGGCCTGGCGCCACTGGTCCTCGGTGATGCCCTGCTGGTCGTTGCTCACGCGTTTCTCCCTGGTCACCGTTGCCGGGGGCCGACCGGCCCCTCGCTCATGGCCTTGATGCCCTCGATACTGCGCAGTTGGTGCACAAGTCCGTACTGCGCGGCCACCTGGGCGGCCTGGTCGAGGACGAGGAGTCCATCATCCCGAGTCGCCGCATCGGAGAGCAGGATGTGGCCATGAGCGGTGTCCCGTCGCACACGCTGCATCGGTGAGTCGGTCGTCACGCTGCTGCGGGCGATGTCGATGAAGTGCAGGGCCTTGCGTAGGTCGCCGGCGCCGCGGCGGGCGAGGGCGAGCTTCTGGTGGGCCACCGACCAGTCATCCGGTTCGGTGAGGTCCTCGAAGTCGCGGGTCGCCGCCTGCATGACGCGGGTCGCATAGTCGTGCTGGCCGTCCTTGCTCAGCGCGGTCCCCACCCACAGCCTCGCGCGGGCCCGGTCGCGGCGGGAGAGCCGGTCATCGACGGCGAGGGTCTCGTAGTGGCGGGCGGCGATCTCCAGCTTCCCGGACATCTCGGTGATGACGGCGAGGGACAGGTCGAGCTGGGCGACGCGGCGGGGGATGTCGAGCTGGGTGAAGACCGCGCGGGCGCCGGCATAGGAGTGCTGGGCGGACATTGGGCCCAGGACAACGCCCTGGTTTCGCTTGAGGTCGCCGAGCAGGGCGGTGGAGCGGGCGAAGAGATACAGGCCCTTCTCGTCCAGCTCGGGGACCTTGAACCGGCTCAGCCACCGGGTGAGGAGGCTGTCGGCGAAGGCGAAGTTCTGCCGGGACAGGGCGACCACGACGCGGTCCAGGTCGTCGGCCCAGGACTCGTACTCCCAGGTCCGGGGGCCGCAGGCGGTGACGCGGCGTCGGCCGGCGTTCTGCACCGGGCTGGTCATCTCGGACAGGAGCGTTTCGAATCGCAGGTGGACAGCGGCGTCCGCGCGGCCGAGGGCGGTGTCGAGGATGGCCTGGGTGTCAGGTCTGGGCTCGGTTTCGGCGAGCTTGCTCTCCCACTTGGACACGGTCGCGACGGCCAGGCCGAGTTGCTGGGCGAAGGCCCGCACGCTCAGTCGCAGGGCGAGCCGCAGGGCCTTGGCCTCCAGGCCGGTCCAGTGGTGCACGGTCGCCACGCGTCGCTCCCTTCCATCGGTCATCGAAGCAGATCCGTGCAGCCGGCGGGACGGAAGTAGAACGGAAGTAGAACAACCGGTGATTGTCCGGGAGTTGGCCGGACGCCACGATCAGAGCGTCATCACTTGTCGAGTCTTTTGGACGGTCCTGAGCATGGAACCCCTCACGGAGCATCGCCCGGTCAGCGGCCCGGTCGTCTACGGCTTCCTGCGGCTGGTGCGGGTCTCCCAAGCGCGGAAGGACGCGCTCGTCGCCTCGCTCGCCGAGTACTGTCGCAGCCACGAACTGCAGTTGGCCAGGCACGGTCCTTAACCTCTGAGGCCCTGGCCGACTGGGGTCTGCCGGACCGCGCCGAGGACGTCCGGCTCTGCGTCTCCGAACTCGCCACCAACGCCCTGGTCCACGGGACTGCCCCCGGACACGGCTTCCTGGTCAAGCTCGACGCCGACGAGGCTGTCGTACGCCTGGAAGTGCACGACAGCCGCCGCCAGCACCCGGAAGCCCGGCAGGCCGCCGGCACGGACACCTCCGGACGCGGGCTGACCCCGGTGAACGCGCTCGTCGGCGGCTGGGGGCCTCCTACTCGGGCTGGACCCCCTGCCGCAGTCCGCTGACGCCGCCAAGGTCGACGCCTACCTGGACGCAGCGCTGGCAGCCGACCAGCTGCTGTTCGGACGCTCCCGCAACCGCTGAACCCGCATCTTCTCGCACGGCCCCCGGACGGAACGATGAGAGGGAAATGCCATGGAAACCTTCGAACGCGCCCGGCTGGACGCCTACTTTGCTCGGATCGCCGCCCAGTTCGCGCCGGGTGAGCAGACGGTGTCGTTCCTCATCACGCATCTGCTGGCCGAGCGTCCCGCGTTCGTCCGCGCGGTCGCCGCGATGACCCGGCTCACCGCGGTGCTGCCCAAGCCGAAGTCCGTCCACCCGGCCGCGAAGCGCGAGGTCGAGCAGACGCACATGGTCGACACCCTCACCCGCGAAATGTTCGCCCAGGCCGACGACGCTCTGGACTACCTCGAATCCCGTGCCGCCGACCAGACGGTCACTCTGCTGGACGTCGGCGGCTACTTCGCCCCCAGCCTCGCCGACGTCCACAACCGCTTCACCGGCCAGCTCGCCGGGGTGATCGAGGACACCGAGAACGGGCACCGCCGCTACCAGGACCTCGACAAACTGCCCTGCCCCGTTGTCTCCGTCGCCCGCTCACCACTGAAGGACCCCGAGGACTTCCTCGTCGGCCAATCCGTCGTCTTCTCCACCGAGGCCGTCATGCGCGATCGCGGCGACATCCTCCACGGCCGCCCCGCCCTGGTGATCGGCTTCGGCAAACTCGGCTCCTCGATCGCCCGCCTCCTGCACGGCAAGGGCGTCCAGGTCACCGTCTTCGACATCGACCCCGTCCGCCGCACCCAGGCACTCTCCCAGGGCTTCACCGTCGCCCGCGACCGCGAAGCCGCCCTGACCGGCGCCGGCCTGGTCCTCTGCGCGACCGGCGCCGTCTCCCTGCGCGGCGAGGACTTCTCCCACCTTCGTAATGGCGCCTACGTCGCCACCGTCACCAGCAGCGAGGACGAACTCGACATCGCCGGACTCCCCGACGTCTACACCCGCACCCAGGTCGGCGACCACGTCACCCGCTACCAGACCACCGGCCACTACTTCTATCTGGCGAACGGCGGCAACGCCGTCAACTTCATCCACGGCGCCAGCGTTGGGCCGTTCATCTTCCTGGTCCAGGCCGAGATCCTCGCCGCGATCAGGATGCTCACCCGCGGCGACCTCGCCCCCGGCATCCATGAGGTCCCCGCACCCGACCGCGAAGCCATCGCGGCGACCTGGCTCTCCTACTTCAACAGGTGATCACCATGACCATCACGGCCAACCACATCCGCACCACCATCGCCGCCTACCTTGACGAACACCCCGAGGACAAGCGCGAACTCGGCGTCTTCCTCGGCCTCCTGGACGACGGCGACGACCTCACCAACCGCAAGACCCTGCCCGGCCACGTCACCGCAGGGGCGATCCTCGTCGGCCCCGACGGCCGCATCCTGCATATTCTCCACAACGTGACCCAGAAGTGGCTTTTGCCCGGCGGTCATCTGGAGCCCTCGGACGAGACGCTCCTGCAGGCCGCCGAGCGCGAACTCGCAGAGGAGACCGGCATCCCGCCCCACGTCGTCACCCCGCACGGTGAGACTCCGCTTCACGTCGACATCCACCCCATCGACGCCAACCCCGCCAAGGGTGAGCCCGCCCACCAGCACTTCGACTTCCGCTTCCTCTTCCGCACCACCGCCGACATTGGCGAACTCCAGGCCGAAGAAGTCTCCGACGCTGCCTGGCGAACGGTCGGCGCCCTCCACGGCGAGAGGTTGCGTCAGCGCGTCGCCCAGGCACTGCGTTGACCCCAAGACCGGTCGCCCCTGCGCCTGCGACCCCCGACGCGCTCGGGGGCGGCCTCCCAGCCCGCCCAGCGACAGGCCGCCAAGAGTGACCTTCGTCACTTGACACGGTGATCGTTGCCATGGAAAGCGACACGATGGACCGTCTCTACGAGACGCGGGCCGGAGCGGCCGCCACCTCCCAAAGCGACAGGGCCTGCATGGGACACGGTCTCTGCGGCGACAACAGGATGGAATCACCACGACCTCGGCCAGGAAGGCGCGGCTCAGCGCTACTACCAGGTCGGCTACAAGCTCGCCTGCGGAGCCGACCCCCACGGCCACGCCACCTGGATGACGCTGGAGGAACTCGCGGGTGCTCGCGCGCCTCCCGTTGCTCGTCCGGGTCGGCAGCCCACTCGCGGCGTTCCGTGGGGCAGTCCGGGGCGGGCACGGTTGCCGCTCGCATGGTCGGTTGTACCCATGCCGAACGCTGCGGGTCGGGGTCGAGTCGGTCGGCTATGCGCAGTGCTTCGCCCCGGAGCCACCGGAGCACCAGCACGGGGGAACTTCAACAAGGACCTGCACCGCCCGTGCCGACAGACCAACGACGTGCCTCTGCCGCACGGCAGCGGCATCCTGCTCGTACGCCGCTGCACCCCGCATAGGGCGCCGTGGGCTCCCGTGGGGTCTCCAAGCGCACGGGAGCCCACCCCCCGGGCACCGGCCCGGCGGGCACACGAGAGGCCACGGGAGACACCGCCCGCGGCCCCGTGCTGATGGACCGGGTGATGCTGCGCGGCGACCATGATCCGGAACGGAATGCCCCCCGGGAAACGGCTGTGACGACGCCGGTCACCACGCCCGGCGCGCCGGCGACCCGCGCCCGGTTCCGGCCCGGCAACGCCCGCCGCACTCCGCTGGCACTCCGCCGGGACGGCTCCCACGCCGTCCGTGAGGCCTCTCTCATCGCCGGCTCACACCCGGCTCATACCTCCCTTGCAGGCTTCTCGCCAACGGCGCCCGCCCGGGGCGCCCGTCGCACAGGAGAACCACCAGTGAACGACCTGCTCGAACGCGCCCGGTCCTTCCGCCAGCGGATCGTCCGCGACCGGGGCTACTACCGCAGTCTCGCCGCCGGCCAGGCTCCCGCCGCGCTGTTCATCACCTGCTCCGACTCCCGCGTGGTGCCGTGCCTCATCACCGACGCGCATCCGGGCGAACTCTTCGAGCTGCGCACCGCCGGCCACGTCGTCCCCTCCTACACGGCCGAGGCGAGGTGCGCGGAGGCCGCCACCATCGAGTACGCGGTCGACGTGCTGCGGGTGCGCGACGTCATCGTCTGCGGCCACTCGCACTGCGGCGCGGTGGCCGCCCTGGCCAGGGGCGAGGACCTGAGCACACTGCCCAGCGTCGCCACCTGGCTCGAATCCTCCCGCCCCGCGCTGTCGTCCCTGCGCGGCGCCGCACCCGACGACGCCGAGCTGGAGGCCCACGTCCAGTGCCATGTCGCGGCCCAGGTCGAGGCGCTGCGCGGCTACCCGCAGATCGAGCGCGCGGTCGCCGCGGGCCGCCTCGGACTGCATGCCTGGTACTACCGCGTCGACACCGGCGAGGTGAAGGAGATCACCGCGGTGTTCGGCGACCCCCGCCGCCGCTGAAACCGCGCCCCCACGCCCTTCCCGGCGCGCACCGGCCAGCGGTGCGCGCGAAAGGACCATCGTGTCAACGCTCTCCCTCTCACGGAAACAGCCGCCGCGCCACGCGTACCGGGCCCCGCGGCCCTCCGCACCGGCCGGCGGCGGCATGTCCTCGCTCGGTACCGACCTCCTCGCCTCGCTCGTGGTCTTCCTGGTCGCCGTGCCCCTGTGCATCGGCATCGCGGTGGCCTCAGGGGTGCCCGTGGCCCTGGGCATCGTCTCCGGGATCGTCGGCGGACTGGTCGTCGGACTCCTGCCCGGCAGCAGCATCCAGGTCAGCGGTCCGGCGGCCGGACTCGCGGCCCTCGTACTGGAGTTCGTCGGCGAGCACGGGATCGCCCTGCTGGGGCCGGTCGTCCTGGCCGCGGGCCTGCTCCAGGTGCTGCTCGGGGCACTGCGGATGGGACGTGCCTTCCAGTCCATCTCGCTCGCCGTCGTCCAGGGCATGCTCGCCGGAATCGGCCTTCCGCTGATACTGAGTCAGACATACGCCCTGGCGGACTCCGCGCAGACCGGATCGGCCCTGGGGAACCTCGCGGGCCTCCCCGACCTCCTCGGCCGCACGCTCGCCGAGCCGCACCGCAGCGCCGCGCTCCTGCTCGGGGTCCTCGCGGTCGCCCTGTGCTTCGCCTGGCGGAAGGTCCCCGGCCCGGTCGGCAAGGTGCCCGCGCCGCTGGCCGTGGTGGTGATCGGCACGGTCGTGGCGGCCTTCCCGGGATTCGACGTCCAACGCGTCTCCTTCGGCGATCTGCGCGACGCGGTCACGGTTCCGGGTCCGGGGGACTTCGCCGGGCTCCTCGACATCGGGGTGCTCGCCACCGCCGTCACCTTCGCCGTCATCGCCTCGGCGGAGACGCTGTTCAGCGCGGCGGCCGTCGACCGGATGCACAGCGGTCCCCGTACCCGGTACAACGCCGAGCTGGTCTCGCAGGGCATCGGAAACTCCCTGTGCGGGCTGCTGGGCTCGCTGCCCATCACCGCGGTGATCGCCCGGAGTTCGGCCAATGTGCAGGCCGGCGCGAGGACCAAGGTCTCGCGGGTGGTGCACGGCGGCTGGCTGCTGGCGTTCGGGCTGCTGCTCCCCGGGTTGCTGGGCCTCATCCCCGTGGCGGTGCTCGCCGGGGTGCTCGTCCACGCCGGCTGGAAGCTCTTCGACCCCGGGGCCTTCCCCCGGATGTGGCGGACCGACCGCGGCGAGGGAGTCGTCATGGTGATCACCACGGTGGCGATCGTCGTCTCCAACCTCCTGGAGGGCGTGCTCGCGGGCCTGGCCGCCGCCATCGTCCTGGCGGCCGTACGGATGTCCCGGATGACGATCCGGATCTCCTCCGCGGACGGCGTCACCCGCCTGGCGCTGAGCGGCAACGCGACCTTCCTGCGGCTGCCCCGCCTGATCGACGCCCTGGAGTCGGTGGCCGCCGAGCCCCGTGTCCATGTGGACCTCAGCGGTGCCTCCCACCTCGACCTCGCCTGCCGCAGCCAGGTGGAGGACTGGGTCGGGCAGCGCCGCAGGACCGGCACCGGGCGGGTGGAGGTGAGCCTGCCGGAGTACGGGCCGGTGGAGACGAACCCGCCGGAGCACAGGCCGGTGGAAGTGAGCCTGCCGGAGTACGGGCCGGTGGAGACGGACCCGCCGGAGCACAGGCCGGTGGAGACGGACCCGGCACACCACGGGCCACCGACCGCCGGACCCGGCGGGGCGCCTGCCGCGCCCCGCTCCGGTGCGGTGCCCGGCGTCTCGCCGGCCCGGTGCCGACCGCCGGCCGGCGCTCCCGGGCCGGTTCCGGTGCGCACGGCGGCCGCCCGCCCCACGCACGACACGGCTCAGGGACACCGGTTCGCCTCGGCGCTGAGCACCCGGGACGGACAGGCCCGCGGCACCCGCCCACTCAGGCGGGTGGCCGAGGGGGCCGAGAGGGCAGTGGGCACCCGCATCCGGTCTGAGCGCCCCTCCGAGTGAGACCGCCCGCACCCGCCCGCGCGGCCGGCCGGGCCCCGTCCGTCGGTGGATCACCAGCGGATCAGCGGTGGATCATCAGCGCGGAAACGCGGCCGGGCGGCATGGACGGGCGGAGAGGTCTGGCCCAGGGCCGGACGGCACGGCCGGACGGCACGCATGGCGCGGCCGAGCGGCGCGACATGGACGCGGCAGAACACCATGGCTCGGCGAGGCGACACGGGCGCGACCGGTCGGGGGACATCCCGTGGCGCGTTTCGCCCTACGCCAGCGGACCGGTCACCGGCTGTACGGCCTCGATCAGCCGCCCGTCCCGGACGAACGCCTCGGCGGCCGCCAGTTCCGGAGCGAGGAAACGGTCCGGTCCGGGGCCGTCCGCGCCCGCCGCGCGCAGGGCCGCTATGGCCGCCCGGGAGGCGGGGGCGGGAGTGAGCCCCCGGCGCAGGCCGATCGCGCGGGTCGCCGCGTACAGCTCGACGCCGATGATCCGGGCCAGGTTGTCGACGGCGGTACGCAGTTTGCGCGCAGCCGACCAGCCCATGGAGACATGGTCTTCCTGCATGGCGGAGGAAGGGATGGAGTCGGCGGAGGCCGGTACGGCGAGCCGCTTCATCTCGCTGACGAGCGCCGCCTGCGTGTACTGGGCGATCATCAGGCCGGAGTCCACGCCCGCGTCGTCGGCGAGGAAGGGCGGCAGGCCGTGGGAGCGGTTCTTGTCAAGCAGCCGGTCGGTGCGGCGCTCGGCGATGGAGCCGAGGTCGGCGGCGGCGATGGCGAGGAAGTCGAGCACGTATGCGACGGGTGCGCCGTGGAAGTTGCCGTTGGACTCGACCCTGCCCCCTTCGGAACCTGCGGCCTCGGAGGTGCCTCCGGGCAGCACCACCGGATTGTCGATGGCGGCGGCGAGTTCGCGTTCGGCGACGAGTGCGGCGTGGGCGAGGGTGTCCCGGCCGGCACCGGCGACCTGCGGTGCGCAGCGCACCGAGTACGCGTCCTGGACTCGGGGAGCCTCCTCCTCCTGGTAGTGGCCGGTCAGCTCGGAGCCGTGCAGGACGGCGCGCATGTTGGCGGCGGAGGCGGCCTGTCCCGGGTGGGGGCGGATGGCGTGCAGGTCGGGTGCGAGCACGGTGTCGGTGCCGAGCAGCCCTTCCAGGGTGAGGGCGGCGGTGATGTCGGCGGAGGTGTAGAGCCTGCGCAGGTCGTCGAGAGCCATGATCAGCATGCCGAGCATGCCGTCGGTGCCGTTGAGGAGGGCGAGGCCCTCCTTCTCGTGCAGTTCGACCGGCTTGATGCCGTGGGCTGCGAGGAGTTCGCCGGCGGGGCGGAGGGTGCCGTCGGGGCCTTCGGCGTCGCCCTCCCCCATCAGCGTCAGGGCGCAGTGCGACAGCGGCGCGAGGTCTCCGGAGCAGCCGAGGGAGCCGTATTCGTGCACGACGGGTGTGATTCCGGCGTTGAGGACGTCCGCCATGGTCTGCGCGACCTCGGGGCGTACGCCGGTGTGTCCGGAGGCCACCGTCTTCAGCCGGAGGAACATCAGCGCGCGGACGACCTCCCGCTCGACCCGGGGGCCCATGCCGGCAGCGTGCGAGCGGACGATGTTGCGCTGGAGCTGGGTGCGCAGGTCGTGGCCGATGTGCCGGCTCGCCAGGGCACCGAACCCGGTCGAGACCCCGTACACCGGCTCGGGCTTCGCTGCGAGGGCGTCCACGATCGCGCGCGCTGCGGCGAGCGCGGAGACCGCTTCACCGGAGAGCTCGATCCGGGCGTTGCCGCGGGCCACGGCGATGACGTCTTCGGCGGTGGTCCCGGACGTCCCCACCACGACAGTGTGCATATCCATATTCAGCACCCTACGGATTGAATCTCTCTCTGTCACGGGGTGGACGGCTGCGATCGGCGGAGTGCCGGACGGACGACGGCGACGGCGATGCCCGAGGCGATGGCGGGGGACGGAGGGGAGGGCGGCGCGAGGGACGGAGGCGACGGACGGCAGACGGCACACGGCGGACAGCGGACGGCGGGACGACGCCGACGCGGCCAGGACCGGCCCAGGCACCTGCACCTGCACCTGCACCTGCACCTGCACCGGGATGCACCCACAGCGCCGCGAACCTGCGCGGAGGCCGCGGCACCACTCGATCGCCACACCGCACGATCGCCGCACCGGCTCAGCCGCGGGCGTCGCGGAAGCGGCGGCGGTCCTGCGGTGACGGCGGAGGGGTGTCCGCGAGCGGGAGGACCGCGTCGTCCCGTCCCGCGACCACCGGCCCCGTCGCCCGGGCGGCCTTCGCGCGGTACTGCGCGGCATCCGCGAGCCGGAACAGCCTGCGGGCGGAGCGCACCGCGCCGATCGGATCGCCCGTCGAAGCGACACCGCAGGCCACCCCCTCCCCCAGCTTCAGCCCGCCCGCCCGCTCGCAGAGCTCCTCGGCGACCTTGACGACGTCGTCGGCCGACGGCCCCGCGGTGAGCAGGCAGAACTCGTCGCCCCCGAGCCGGGCGGCCAGCGCCCCCGGCAGCATCGCGCCGCACAGCGACAGCACCGAGCCGAAGCGCTCCAGCAGCCGGTCCCCCGCCGCATGGCCGTGGGTGTCGTTGACCCGCTTGAGGCCGTTGAGGTCGCACACCACCAGGGACACCACCGAGCCGTCCGCCCGGTGCCGCTCCAGCACCTCGTCGAGGCGGACGTCCACGGCCCGCCGGTTGGCGAGCCCGGTCAGCGGATCGGTGAACGCGAGCCTGCGGACCTCCTCGAGCCGCTCCTGCTGGGCGATTCCGGCTGCCACGACCTGGGCCAGTACGGTCGCGAAGTCGGCGTCGTCCCGGTCGAACACGGGCTCATCCGCGGGCCGGGCCACGTACAGCTCGCCCCAGGCCCGGCCGTGCAGCACGATCGGCGCGACGACGCAGCAGCCGCGTCCGCGCCGCCGTAGCGCGTCGACCCGCTGGTGGCTGTAGCCGTGCTCGCCCTCCGCCGGGCCGTCGGCCGTCTCCACCCAGGCGCGCGGTGCCCCGCCCCCGGCCCACTGCTCGTGCAGGAACTCGGTGATCTCGGGGAAGCGGTGCACCGGATACGTCTCGCCGTCGGGGAACTCCTCTTCGTCCGGTGCGCGAGCCCCGGCGTTCACGAGCACCTTCAGCCGGCCCCGGTCCCGCTCCCAGACGGACAGCGCGCCGAAGCTCCCGCTCAGCGCGTCGCACGCGGCCTCCGCCGCGCCCCGCCACAGCTCCCGCGGTGTACGTGCGGCCGCTATGGCCTGCGCGAGCGACACAACGGCCCGCAGCCGGACATCCTCACCCATCACCCCAGCTTAGGGATTTCCGCGGGCGTTTCACTCGCCGGGCCACTCCGGCTTCCGCTTCTCGTTGAAGGCCGCGACGCCCTCCGCCCGGTCCCCGGAGAACGCCACCGAGCGCCAGGCGGCGTCCTCGACCTCGAGCCCGGCCCGCAGGTCCAGGCCCTGGCCGAGCCGCAGCGCCCGCTTCGCGGCCCGCAGGCCGACCGGGGAGTTCGCGGCCATCCGGGCGGCCAGGGCGAGGGCCGCGGGACGCGCGTCGTCGGCGAGTTCGTCCACCAGGCCCAACTCCCTTGCCTCGGAGGCCGCCACACGCCGGGCCGTGAAGACCAGCTCGGCCGCCCGTGCGGCCCCCACGCGCCGCGGCAGCAGCTGCGTACCCCCGCCGCCCGGGATCACGCCGACGGACACCTCGGGCAACCCGACCACGGCCGTCGCATCGGCCACGATCACATCGCAGGACAGCGCCAGTTCGAACCCGCCACCGAGGGCGAAGCCGTGCACCGCGGCGATCGTCGGCATCGGCAGTTCCAGCACCCCGGTGTACGCGGCGCGGGCGGTCGGCCGCTGCCGGACCAGTTCCGCGTCCGTGAAGGAGTTGCGCTCCTTGAGGTCGGCGCCGACGCAGAAGGCCCGGTCGTTCGACGAGGTCACCACGGTCACCCTGACCGAGCGGTCCGCCGCCAGGGTGGCGCAGGCGGCGGCGAGGGAGCGGGCCATCTCCGTGGAGACCGCGTTCATGGCCTTGGGCCGGTCGAGCACCAGCTCGGCGACGTACCCGGTCTCATGGCGGCGTACCGCGACGAACTCCCCGAAGCGCTGCTCGGCCGGGCTCCCCTGCACCCTCTCGGACCCGGCTTCCCGCACCCTCTCGGAGCCGGCCTCCGACGCCGTGCCGGACCCGGCCTCCGACGCCGTGCCTGACCCGGCCTGCGAACCGGCCTGCGAACCGGCCTCCGGTACGTGCTCGGACCCGACCTGCGACCTGACCTCGGACATGACCGACGACCTCCCGGGCAACGATGGTTCACCGGCGGGAATCCTAAGCCGGGCGGCGCGTCAGCAGCCAGGGCTCCACCACGCCGAGCCCGCGTACCGGCCGCTGCCACATGGGCTGCAGTGCGAAGCGGTACGACAGAGGCTCCTCGCCCTCCTTCTCGGCGGCGGCCGCCGCCTCCGCGGCCTCGGCCTCCGACACGGGCGCGTCTCCGGTGCGCGCCAGCTCCTTCGCGAACGCCCCGTCCACCAGGACGGCGTCCTTCGGTGCTATCGAGGTCAGCCTGCTCGCCAGGTTCACCGTCGTACCGAACACGTCTCCCATCCGGGTCGTGACCGTCCCGAAGGAGATGCCGACCCGCAGCGCGGGCATCGTCTCGTCGTTCGCAAGTGTCTCGATCAGCCGCATCGCGATCTCCGCGGCCGTTCCCGCGTCGTCCGCCGCGAACAGCACCTCGTCGCCCAGGGTCTTGATCAGCCGTCCGCCGTGCGCGGCGACCAGGTCGGCGCAGGTGGTCTCGAACGCCTCCACCAGCTCACCCAGCTCCTCCTCCTCCAGGCGCCTGGTCAGCCGGGTGAAGCCGACCAGATCGGCGAAGCCGACCGCGAGCCGCCGGTCGACCATCTCCTCGTCGTCCGCGGCCTGCACGACCCTGCCGGTGGCGGCCGCGAGCTGGCGGCGCCATACATAGACGAGGAACTCCTCCAGCTCCGGCAGCAGCAGCTCGACCAGGGGATAGGTGACCTCCGTCCGGGTCATGCCCGGTTCGGGCGGCTCGGTGAGGCCTTCCAGGAAGGAGTCGATCTGCCACTCGGCGAGCCGCGCGGTGGTCTGACCGGTGGACCGCGCCACCTGGACCGCCATCGGCTCGCTCAGCAGCCCGGCCTCGACCAGGCCGGCCAGACGGCGCAGCGCCAGCACATCGGCCTCGGTCAGGGCCTTGGTCTGGCCGATGTCGGCGAAACCCATGGCCCGCCAGAAGCGGGACGCGAGGTCCATCGAAACCCCGGCGGTGCGGGCCGCCTGGAAGGGGGTGTAGCGGCGCTCCGCGCCGAGAATCAGCTGTTCCAGCCGGATGGCCAGCGGGTCCTTGGTCGGTTCGGCTGTGTGGTCCACCTCGTGGTGCGGCGTCGGGTAGGTGTCGGACGTCTGCCTCCGGCCCGGTCCGCCGCCAGAGGAGGGCGTGGAAGCAGAGGAAGCAGAGGAAGCAGAGGAAGGGGAGGGGGAGGCGTCAGCCCCCGAGGGGTCGGCGCCGCCCGAGGAATCGGCCCGGGCGGACGAGCCCCCGCCCGAGGAGTCGGCCCGGGCGGGGAAGTCAGCCCGGTCGGGCGAGCCCCCGCCGGAGGGCTCCGTCCCCCGTGCGCTCCCGCCCGGGAAGTCCCCGCCGGGGGCGTCCGCGCCGGAGGCGCTGTCGTCGACGGTCACCGGCCGCCTCCTGCCCGATCCCTGCGCACTGCCCTGCCGATCTGTCGTGCCTGCCGGTCCGCGTGCACCCGCGGGAACCCCGGCGCGGCCTCAACGATACGGCAGGTGTGCCCTGGCTCACGTCCTGGTGGCGCGGCTGCTCCGGGGTGTCCGGTGGATCACGCAGGGCGGCCGCACCCCCGGTCACCGGCCGTTCGGCCGCAGGTGGACGATGTCCCCGGCCCCGATGGGGTGGTCCTTTCCGTCGGGGGTGGTCACCACAAGCCGCCCGTCGCCGTCGATCGCGACCGCCTCGCCGACCAGGCTCCGGTCGCCGGGGAGCTCGGCGCGGACCGTGAGGCCCAGGGTCGAGCAGCCGGCCGCGTAGGTCTCCTGCAGCCGCGAGGCGTGGGCGTCGCCGTTCGCCGCCCGCCAGACGCCGTACCAGTCCTCCAGGGAGCGCAGCAGCGCCCGCAGCAGGGGGTCGCGGTCGGTGGAGACGGCGTTCGCGAGGGCCAGGGAGCCCGCCTGCGGGACGGGGAGCTCGTCCTCGCGCAGGGTCACGTTGACCCCGACGCCGATGACGACGCCGTCGTTGCCCACCCGCTCGGCGAGGATCCCCCCGGCCTTCCGCTCCTCCCCGCCGACCTTCACCATCAGGTCGTTCGGCCACTTCAGCGCGAAGTCGGCGCCGGCCGCCCTGGCCAGACCGGTCGCCGCTGCGACACCGGTCAGCAGCGGCAGCCATCCCCAGCGGGCCACGGGTACGCCGGGCTTCAGCAGGACGGAGAGGAAGAGCCCGGAGCGCGGGGGGGCGGTCCAGCTGCGGTCGAGGCGGCCGCGGCCGGACGTCTGCTCCTCGGCGACGAGCACGGCCCCCTCGCCGAGTCCCGGAGCCCGCTCCACCAGCTCGGAGTTGGTGGAGCCGACTCGGTCGACGACGTCGAGCGAGGTCCACAGCCCGCCGGGGCGGATCAAGGCGCGGCGCAGGGCGGCGGCGTTCAGCGGCGGGCGGTCGAGATCGGACCAGCGCCCGCCGGAGGGACCGCCCGGGTTCGCGTGATCGCCGAGGGGACCCCGAGGGCTGCGGGGACCACGGGGAGTGCCGGGAGTACCGGGAGTACCGGGAGTACCGGGAGTGGCCCGATCGCCGGAAGCACTGCCGGCACTGCCGTGATCGCCGAGGGGACTGTCTGGGGTGTCGTGAGGCCTCATGCCGCACAGCTTTACCCGTCCCGTCCGCACCGGGCGAACCGCGGGGAGACCGTGTCGTGCCGGGTGCGCAAGGACTGCGGGGTGTGGCCAACGCCGCACTGCCGAACGGTATCCGCGCCGATACGCTACGAATCAGTAGCCAGACCGCTCTTTACACCGCCAACACCCCCGTGACCAGGCAGGGAGCCGCATCCCGATGTCCGAGTCGGCAGAGCAGCAAGAGATCGACATCCACACCACCGCTGGCAAGCTCGCGGATTACCGGCGTCGTGTCCAGGAGGCGACGCACGCGGGCTCCGAGCGCGCGGTGGAGAAGCAGCACGCCAAGGGCAAGCTGACCGCCCGCGAGCGGATCGACATGCTCCTCGACGAGGGGTCGTTCGTCGAACTGGACGAACTCGCCCGGCACCGCTCCACCGCTTTCGGCCTGGAGAGGACCCGCCCCTACGGCGACGGCGTGGTCACCGGGTACGGCACGGTGGACGGCCGGCCGGTGGCCGTCTTCTCGCAGGACTTCACGGTCTTCGGCGGGGCACTGGGCGAGGTGTTCGGCCAGAAGATCATCAAGGTGATGGACTTCGCGCTGAAGACCGGCTGCCCGGTCGTCGGGATCAACGACTCCGGTGGCGCGCGTATCCAGGAGGGCGTCAGCGCGCTGGGGATGTACGGCGAGATCTTCCGCCGCAACACCCACGCGTCCGGGGTGATCCCGCAGATCTCCCTCGTGGTGGGGCCCTGCGCGGGCGGCGCGGTGTACTCGCCCGCGATCACCGACTTCACGGTGATGGTCGACCAGACCTCGCACATGTTCATCACAGGCCCCGACGTCATCAAGACGGTCACCGGCGAGGACGTGGGCTTCGAGGAGCTGGGCGGCGCCCGCACCCACAACACCACGTCCGGTGTCGCCCACCACATGGCCGGCGACGAGAAGGACGCGATCGAGTACGTCAAGTCGCTGCTGTCGTACCTGCCGTCGAACAACCTGTCCGAGCCGCCGTCCTACCCCGAGGACGCCTCCCCGGACCTCACCGCCGAGGACCGGGAGCTGGACACGCTGATGCCGGACAGCGCCAACCAGCCGTACGACATGCACACGATCATCGAGCACGCACTGGACGACGGGGAGTTCCTGGAGACCCAGGCGATGTTCGCGCCGAACATCATCACCGGCTTCGGACGGGTGGAGGGCTTCCCGGTCGGCATCGTCGCCAACCAGCCGATGCAGTTCGCGGGCTGCCTCGACATCGACGCGAGCGAGAAGGCCGCGCGCTTCGTCCGGACCTGCGACGCGTTCAACATCCCGGTGATCACCTTTGTCGACGTGCCCGGCTTCCTGCCGGGCGTCGACCAGGAGTACGGCGGCATCATCCGGCGCGGCGCCAAGCTGATCTACGCCTACGCCGAGGCGACCGTCCCGCTCATCACCGTCATCACGCGCAAGGCCTTCGGCGGCGCGTACGACGTCATGGGCTCCAAGCACCTGGGCGCCGATCTGAACCTGGCCTGGCCGACCGCGCAGATCGCGGTGATGGGCGCGCAGGGCGCGGTGAACATCCTGCACCGCCGCACCCTCGCCGCCGCCGAGGACGCCGAGGCCCGGGAGGAGCTGCGGGCCGAGCTGGTCACGGCGTACGAGGACACCCTCCTCAACCCGTACATCGCGGCCGAACGCGGCTATATCGACGCCGTGATCATGCCCTCCGACACCCGCGCCCAGATCGTGAAGGGCCTGCGCCAGTTGCGGACGAAGCGGGAGAACCTGCCCCCGAAGAAGCACGGCAACATCCCCCTGTAGACCCCGAGGGCCCCGAGGAGTACAGATGATCAAGGTCGTGAGGGGAAACCCCACCCCGGAGGAGCTGGCCGCGGCCCTGGCGGTGGTCCAGGCCCGCGCCGCGGCGACGGCCTCCGCCGTGTCCGGCGCGCCGCTGCCGCCCGAGGAGTGGTCGGACCCCGCCCGTATCGCCCGGGCCCGCGCGCTGCGGCCCGGGCCGCGGGCGTGGACGCGCACCTTCTGGCCGGGCTGAGCACTCGGACGGGGGCGCGCGGCGGCCCCCGCCGACCCGTGACCGGCCCATGGGCTCCGGGGCGCCTGAGTATCCGTACTCAGGCGCCCCGGGGCCTCCCGCCACCACGATCGGAACCATGCTGTGGTCCGACCCGGAGAACGAACCTCCGCAGGAGATGCGCGAGATGCAGGCGATGATGCATCGCGCGGGCGTCCTGCTGGCGCTCGCCATGGTCGTCGCGATGATCGCCGTGGGGCTGCGCTGACGGCCGGGTCGGACGCAGACACTGTGACGGGGCCCGGACGAACGCGGACATCGGGACGGGGCCCAGGCAGGCACAGACACCGTGACGGGGCCCAGGCAGGCACAGACACCGTGACGACGGGGCCCGGGCAGGCACAGACACCGTGACGACGGGGCCCGGGCAGGCACAGACACCGTGACGACGGGGCCCGGGCAGGCACAGACACCGTGACGGGGCCCGGGCAGGCACAGACACCGTGACGACGGGGCCCAGGCAGGCACAGACACCGGGGCCCGGGCCACGGACGCGGCGGCGGACCGGGCAAACGACGGGGGCGGTTGGCGGGACGGCCGGGGCAGGCCGGGGTCCGGGCGGACGCAGCCGCACCGGCGGCCGTCCCCGTGCAGGCGGCTGTATGGCCGCCGAGCCGGAGACTCGGTCCGGTCTGTCTGACCGGCGGCTGCCGCAGCGGACTCCGGGGGCGCCGCCCGGCCGCCTACGATGGCCCGCATGACCGATCAGCGCCGCCGCGTCGTCCTCGCCTCCGCTTCGCCCGCCCGCCTGGGGCTGCTGCGCGATGCCGGCCTCGTTCCCGAGGTCGTCGTCAGCGGTGTCGACGAGGAGGCGCTGACCGCCCCCGACCCCGGCACGCTGGCACTCGTCCTCGCCGAGGCCAAGGCGGACGCGGTCGCCGCCCGCCCCGAGTCGGCCGGAGCGCTCGTCATCGGCTGCGACTCCGTACTCGAACTCGACGGCGAGGCCCTCGGCAAGCCGGCCGACGAGGAGGAGGCCACCGCCCGGTGGAAGTCCATGCGCGGCCGTGCGGGCGTGCTGCGGACGGGCCACTGCGTCATCGACACCGCCAGCGGCCGCCGGGTGTCCGCCACGGACTCCACCACCGTGCGCTTCGGCGACCCCACGGACGCGGAGATCGCCGCGTACGTCGCAAGCGGCGAACCGCTGCACGTGGCGGGCGCGTTCACCCTGGACGGCAGATCCGCCCCGTTCGTCGACTCGATCGAGGGCAGCCACGGCAATGTGATCGGACTGTCGTTGCCGCTGCTGCGCAGGCTGCTTGCGGATCTCGGAGTGGGCATCACCGACCTCTGGGCGTGATGCGGGCGCGGTCTCCGCACGCGGTTCGGTCCCCGTGCACGGAAGGTGCAACCGCCGAGCCGGGTGCAACCGCCGAGCCGGGTGCACCCGCCGAGCGGGGACGCTGCAACCGCCCTGCCCGAGCAACCGGCCCGCGGGGGGCCGCCGTGCGATGGGCGCGGCACGGGACGCGCCCCGGTACACCCGTGCCGAGCCCCCCGTCAGGCTCGGGCCGGCCCGTCGCCGACGACGGGCCCCTCGTCCAGGGAGGCCGGAGGGCCCTCACCGACGGGCGGGGTGCCTTCCCCGCGGACCTCGGGCTCCGTCCCGCCGTACTGCAGCAGGGCGAGTACGACCAGCCCCAGCACCGCCATCAGGAACGCGAACGCGTACCAGCCGGCCGGCCCCACGGCCAGCGCGCCCAGCACCCCGTGCACCACCGCGCAGGCGACCAGGAGCACCCGTCCCCAGCGGCCGGGGCCGCGGTCACGCACCGCGGCGACGAGGAAGAGGGTGCCGCAGACGGCGAGGAAGAGCCCGGAGACCCCGCCCATCGCCCAGGTACCGGCGGCCATGGCACCGGGATCGAGGCCGTCCAGGGACATGTTCTGGCTGCTCACGAAGGTGGCCATGATGCCGCTGAGGACCACGGTGCCGACGGCTTCCAGGCAGAGCACGATCGCGGCGACCACGGCCACCGTTCTGCGCAGCACCACGGCACCCCCACCCCCTTGGGCTTCCCAGCCTCGGTTACCTGCAGGTACGAACGACACGGCGAACGCTACTAACGGGTAAACCCGCGGACAAGGGCCCGGGCCCAGGCAAAGAACCGTTCCGCCATTCGTAGGGACTCCACAAAGAAACGCGCAGAGCCGCTGGCCGCCGGGGCAGAGACCTTGACCACACGTGACGGCTACTCTGCACTGGAGAAATCCGACGTACCGTGGTGCGACAAGGGCAGACACGGCACGACCACACCCCGGATGACCCTCCGTGTGGGGAAGCTCACGACCGGGAACGGGTCGAAAGGCCGTGTCGGCAGTCCCTAAACTCAGCGTGTTTCAGCGAGGTCTTCGGCGCGGTGACCCGCCGAGTGCTCCGACCGGCACGCCCGGGCGGGGACCGGCCCGCGGCGTAGCCGCAAACCGGGACGTCTACACCCGGACAACAGCAAGGAGGGAGCCATCGTGCGCAAGGTGCTCATCGCCAACCGAGGCGAGATCGCTGTCCGCGTTGCCCGTGCATGCCGGGACGCCGGGATCGCGAGCGTAGCCGTCTACGCCGATCCGGACCGTGACGCTCTGCACGTCCGCGCGGCCGACGAAGCGTTCGCCCTGGGCGGTGACACCCCGGCCGCCAGCTACCTGGACATGGGCAAGGTCCTCCGGGCCGCAGCGGACTCGGGCGCGGATGCCGTCCACCCGGGATACGGCTTCCTTTCCGAGAACGCCGACTTCGCCCAGGCGGTCATCGACGCCGGGCTGACCTGGATCGGCCCCCCGCCCGCCGCGATCCGCGACCTCGGCGACAAGGTGGCGGCCCGTCATATCGCCCAGCGCGCCGGCGCCCCGCTGGTGGCCGGCACCTCGGACCCGGTGTCCGGCGCGGAGGAGGTCGTCGCCTTCGCCGAGGAGCACGGCCTCCCGATCGCGATCAAGGCCGCCTTCGGCGGCGGCGGGCGCGGCCTCAAGGTCGCCCGCACGCTGGAGGAGGTCCCAGAGCTGTACGACTCGGCGGTCCGCGAGGCCGTCGCCGCGTTCGGGCGCGGCGAGTGCTTCGTCGAGCGCTATCTGGACAAGCCGCGCCATGTCGAGACCCAGTGCCTGGCCGACCAGCACGGCAACGTGGTGGTCGTCTCGACCCGTGACTGCTCGCTGCAGCGCCGGCACCAGAAGCTGGTGGAGGAGGCCCCCGCGCCGTTCCTCGACGACGAGCAGAACGCCCAGCTGTACCGCGCGTCCAAGGCCATCCTCAAGGAGGCCGGCTACGTCGGCGCCGGCACCGTGGAGTTCCTCGTCGGCAACGACGGCACGATCTCCTTCCTCGAGGTCAACACCCGGCTCCAGGTCGAGCACCCGGTCACCGAGGAGGTCACCGGCATCGACCTGGTGCGGGAGATGTTCCGCATCGCCGACGGGGAGAAGCTGGGCTACGACGACCCGCCGCGGCGGGGCCACTCCTTCGAGTTCCGCATCAACGGAGAGGACCCGGGCCGCAACTTCCTTCCCGCGCCCGGCACGGTCACCTCCTTCGTCCCGCCCTCCGGTCCGGGTGTCCGGCTGGACGCCGGGGTGGAGTCCGGCAGCGTGATCGGCCCCGCGTGGGACTCGCTGCTGGCAAAGCTCGTCGTCACCGGCGCCACCCGTGAGCAGGCGCTGCAGCGCGCCGCACGGGCCCTGGCCGAGTTCCAGGTCGAGGGCATGGCCACCGCGATCCCGTTCCACCGCGCCGTCGTCACCGACCCGGCGTTCGCCCCGGCGGACGGCACCCCGTTCACGGTCCACACCCGCTGGATCGAGACCGAGTTCGTCAATGAGATCAAGCCCTTCGCCGCCCCCGCCGACACGGAGGCCGAGGAGGAGCCGGGCCGCGACACCGTCGTCGTCGAGGTCGGCGGCAAGCGCCTCGAGGTCTCGCTGCCGTCCTCGCTCGGCATGACGCTGGCCAGGACCGCCGCGGCCGGCGGTGCCCGCCCCAAGCGCCGCACGGCCAGGAAGTCAGGCCCGGCCGCCTCCGGCGACACCCTCGCCTCGCCGATGCAGGGCACCATCGTCAAGATCGCCGTTGAGGAGGGCCAGCAGGTCGACGAGGGCGACCTCGTCGTCGTCCTCGAGGCGATGAAGATGGAGCAGCCGCTGAACGCGCACCGCTCCGGCACCGTGAAGGGTCTCAGCGCCGAGGTCGGCGCGTCGATCACGTCCGGCGCGGTGATCTGCGAGATCAAGGACTGAACCAGGCCGCCCAGCCGCCCGAGGACGGGGCCCACCGGATTCCACCCGGTGGGCCCCGTCCTTGTCCCATCGGCGTCCCGTCCTCGTCCCGTCCTCGTCCCGTCGGCGTCCCGTCGGCGTCTTGTCGGCGTCTTGTCGGCGTCTTGTCGGCGTCTTGTCGGCATCCTGTCCGCGTCCCATGACCGGAGGGATCAGAGGGATCAGAGGGATCAGAGAGACCGGAGAGACCGGACGGAGCGCGCTTCACCCCCGCGCACCGATGGCATGCTGGGTGCCATGACGACAAGTACGGCGGCCGGCGACGCGGCGGACGCGGTACGCCCGATGCGGGCCGACGCACGCCGCAACCACGAGCGGTTGCTTGCCGAGGCGCGCAGGGCGTTCGCCGAGCACGGCACGGACGCGTCGCTGGAGGACGTCGCCAGGCGGGCCGGCGTGGGCATCGGCACGCTGTACCGCCACTTCCCCAACCGGCACGCGCTGATGAACGCGGTCTTCCAGGACGCGCTTGCGTCACTGCTCACCCGGTCCGCGGAACTCGCCTCGGCGGATCGGCCGTGCCGGGCCCTGGTGGAGTGGCTACGCGCCCTCATCACTCATGCGGGTGAATATCGCGGGGTGGCCAGGGCGCTCATGGCGGCCTCACACGACACCGGTTCCGCGCTCTCCCAGTGCAGCGTGCCCCTCCGGGAGGCGGGCTCCCGGCTGCTCTCCCGCGCCCAGGCGGCCGGTGCGGTCCGGGAGGACGTGTCCATCAGCGACCTTCTCCAGCTCACCAACGCGATCGCCCTGGCAGCCGAACAGGCCCCCTGCGACCCGGAACTCGCGGACCGTCTGCTGGCACTGACGCTGCGCGGTCTGAAGGCGCGGGCCTCGTAGAGCGGGTGGCGGCGACCGCCGTGTGTGCTCCCCCGGTGGAGGAAACCACTCCGCGCCCCGTGAGCCCCCGGAAACCACGGTATCCCCGGCACCGCGCACCCCGCAGAAGTGCAGGTGGGCTCACCGCGCACGGGCCGGGTCACGGGCCCGGTGCGTGCCGCCGGGCACAGCGGGCCGGACGTGCGGGAGGGGCCGGAAGGACCGGAGGAGCCGTGACCCGGCCCCGAACCGCCGGGACCGCCCGACCCGCCGCGCCCGGCGGCGCCCGGCGGCGGCCGGGGCGTGTTGCGTCGGGCAGGGTCCGCCCGCCGGCAGCGGCGCGAAGCGGCGTCCGGTGCGGCGGATCGCGAGGCGCCGGACGCCGGGGCCCCGCCCTGCGGGCGGACGGAGCCGCCTTCGCCACACGGCCTAGCGGCGGCGCAGGTCGGCCACCCGCCGGTCCGGGGGCTCCGCCGCGAGGGCCCCGGCCGAACGGAGGGAGGTCGTCGGGTGGGTGGTACGGCGCTGGCCCGGCAGCGGCACCTCACGGCGCGGAGGTGCTGCTTCGGCGGCCGCGCCCGCCACGGTGACCTCGACACCCTGGTCCGCGAGCGCCTGCAGTTCCGTGGCCGCCCGGTCGTCGTGCGGGGGCGGCTCGTCCGTCACCAGACGGGTGATCACGTCGGTCGGCACCGTCTGGAACATCGTGTCGGCGCCCAGTTTGGTGTGATCGGCCAGCACCACGACCTCCGACGCCGCCTGTACCAGTGCCCGGTCCACGCTCGCCGAGAGCATGTTGGAGGTCGACAGCCCGCGCTCGGCTGTCAGGCCGCTGCCCGACAGGAAGGCACGGGAGACCCGCAGCCCCTGCAGGGACTGCTCCGCTCCGCTGCCGACCAGCGCGTAGTTCGACCCGCGCAACGTGCCGCCGGTCATCACGACCTCGACCCGGTTGGCATGCGCCAGCGCCTGCGCGACCAGCAGGGAGTTGGTCACCACGGTGAGCCCGGGAATCCGGGCGAGCCGGCGGGCCAGCTCCTGTGTGGTCGTGCCGGCGCCGACCACGATGGCCTCGCCTTCTTCGACCAGGCCCGCGGCGAGATCGGCGATGGCCGTCTTCTCCGCGGTCGCGAGATGGGATTTCTGCGGGAAGCCGGATTCTCGCGTGAATCCGCCCGGCAACACCGCACCGCCGTGCCGGCGGTCGAGCAGTCCTTCTGCCTCCAGGGCCCGCACGTCCCGCCGTACGGTCACTTCGGAGGTCTGGACGACGCGGGCGAGCTCACGGAGCGAAACGGCTCCGTTGGCGCGCACCATTTCGAGGATCAATTGACGACGTTCTGCAGCGAACACGAAACTGACAGTAACCCCAGTCGTCGATGCTTTTCAGCACTTTGCTCCGAATACGAGAATTTGCCGTCACCGGGGCACCGGAAGTGGTATGGACGTCACGCCCTAACGTCCCGGCTTGCCGGGGTTGATCCCAGGGTTGATCCCGGGGTTCCGCGCCCTACGCCTCGCCCGCCGCCTTCCGGGTGTGCAGTTGCCGGGCGACTTCCGCGATCGAGCCCGACAGCGACGGGTACACGGTGAAGGCGTTTGCGATCTGTTCCACCGTCAGGTTGTTGTCGACCGCGATCGAGACGGGATGGATCAGTTCCGAGGCTCTCGGGGCCACGATCACTCCGCCGACCACGATGCCGGTGCCCGGCCGGCAGAAGATCTTCACAAAGCCGTCCCTGATGCCCTGCATCTTGGCGCGGGGGTTACGCAGCAGCGGCAGCTTGACGGCCCTGGCGTCGATGACGCCGCCGTCCACGTCCGCCTGGGTGTAGCCGACGGTGGCGATCTCCGGGTCGGTGAACACGTTCGACGACACCGTCTTCAGGTTGAGCGGGGTCACCGCGTCGCCGAGGAAGTGGTAGACGGCGATGCGGCCCTGCATCGCCGCCACCGACGCCAGCGCGAAGACACCGGTGACGTCGCCCGCCGCGTACACGCCGGGCGCGGTCGTCCGCGAGACCTTGTCGGTCCAGATGTGCCCGGACTCGGTGAGCCTGACCCCGGCCTCCTCCAGGCCCATGCCCGCGGAGTTGGGGACGGCGCCGACGGCCATCAGGCAGTGGGTGCCGGTGATCACCCGGCCGTCGGCCAGCGTCACCTCGACCCGGTCGCCGACCCGCTTGGCGGACTGGGCGCGGGAGCGGGCCATGACGTTCATACCGCGGCGCCGGAAGACGTCCTCGAGCACCGCGGCGGCGTCCGGGTCCTCGCCCGGCAGCACGCGGTCGCGTGAGGAGACCAGCGTGACACGGGAACCGAGCGCCTGGTAGGCGCCGGCGAACTCGGCACCCGTCACGCCCGAGCCGACCACGATCAGCTCTTCGGGCAGCTCGTCCAGGTCGTACACCTGGGTCCAGTTGAGGATCCGCTCGCCGTCGGGCCTGGCGTCGGGGATCTCGCGCGGGTGGCCGCCGGTCGCGATCAGCACGGCGTCGGCGGTGAGCGTCTCCTCGCTGCCGTCGGCCGCGGTGACGACCACCTTGCGGGAGCCGTCGAGGGACTGCCCGCCCTCCAGCCGGCCGCGGCCGCGCATGACCCGCGCGCCCGCGCGGGTCACGGCGGCGGTGATGTCGTGGGACTGGGCGAGCGCCAGCCGCTTCACCCGGCGGTTGACCTTGCCGAGGTCGACGCCCACGATCCGGGCGGGCTGGTCCATGTGCGGGGTGTCGTCCGCGACGATGATGCCGAGTTCCTCGTGGGAGGAGTCGAAGTTGGTCATCACCTCGGCGGTGGCGATCAGGGTCTTGGAGGGCACGCAGTCGGTGAGGACGGACGCTCCGCCGAGGCCGTCGCAGTCGACGACGATCACCTCCGCACCGAGCTGGGCGGCCACCAGAGCCGCCTCGTATCCGCCGGGTCCGCCACCGATGATCACGATCCGGGTCACTGGGGTTACGCCTCGCGCTCTCGCTCTGCCGGGTGTCGGTCCCACCCATTCTCCCGCACGCCGGAACCCGCCTCGCCCCGGGGGCTCTCCGGGGCGGAGCACACCGGGGGCTCTCCGGGGCGGGGATCGCACCGGGCGGCCCGGCGGCGGGACCCGGAACGGCCGGAGGGCCCCGCGCACACCGGCCGGGACGTCCCCGCGGCCTGCGCCCCCGCCTGCGCCCCCGCCGGCCATCACGCCCCGCCCCCGGCGCGCCGCCCCGGTCGCCCTCCCGGCGGCCGGCCCGGGCGCGAACCCGCCGCGAACCCGCCGCGGCCCCGGACCCGCCCGCGCCCCGGCCCCTGCGCACCCGCGGACCCAACCCGCCGGCTGCCCGGTCCCCGGGAAGCACGGTGGGGACCACCACGGGGATCAGGGTGGCGATCAGGGCGGGCGGCCACCGCTGCCCCTCCCGTACCCTCGATCCCATGTCGCTCTACGCCGCGTACGCCGGCAACCTCGACGCGCGGCTGATGACCCGCCGCGCACCGCATTCCCCGCTGCGCGGCACCGGCTGGCTCAACGGCTGGCGGCTGACCTTCGGTGGCGAGCAGCTGGGATGGGAGGGAGCGCTGCCCACGATCGTGGAGGCCCCGCGCTCGCAGGTCTTCGTCGCGCTGTACGACATCGCCCCCCTCGACGAGGACTCGATGGACCGCTGGGAGGGCGTCGGACTCGACATCTACCGGCGCATGCGCGTGCGGGTGCACACGCTGGACGGCGAGGAGCCGGCCTGGGTGTACGTGCTGAACGGGTACGAGGGCGGCCTGCCCTCCGCTCGCTACCTCGGCGAGATCGCCGACGCGGCCGAATCGGCGGGCGCCCCCCACGACTATGTGATGGAGCTGCGCAAGCGTCCGTGCTGACCCGCGCCCGAGCGGGCCGCCGGGCCGCCGGGTCGCGGGGCCCGGGTCGCCTGCTCCGGGCGCGGAGCAGGCCTCCCGTGCCGGGCGGACGGCGCGGCGCGGACCACCGCCCGCCCCCTGGGCACTCCCCGCGGACCACCGCCCGCCCCCTGGGCACTCCCGACCACTCCGGGCGGTCCCGCCGTCCCGGCGCGCCCCTGCGCAGCCCTTGTGTGTTCCCACGAGGAAAGGGTTGCGGAGTCGTGAGCATCTTCATCTACGCGCGTAGGGGTTCTCAGGCTAGGCTTTTCCCGTGAACGTTTCCCTTACCCCGGACCCCCATGCCGCCGCCGACGCCGCGGCCGCGCGCCTGCGAGAGCTGACCGGCGCCGAGACCCATGACGTCGCCCTGGTGATGGGCTCGGGCTGGGCGCCCGCGGTCGACGCCCTCGGTGCCCCAGACGCGGAGTTCCCGGTCACGGAGCTGCCCGGCTTCCCTCCCCCGGCGGTCGAGGGCCACGGCGGCAAGGTCCGCTCGTACCGGATCGGCGACAAGCGCACGCTCGTCTTCCTCGGCCGTACGCACTACTACGAGGGCCGCGGCGTCGCCGCCGTGGCGCACGGTGTGCGCACCGCCGTCGCCTCCGGCTGCAAGACCGTCGTCCTGACCAACGGATGCGGCGGTCTGCGCGAGGGCATGCGGCCGGGTCAGCCGGTCCTCATCGGCGACCACATCAACCTCACCGCCGCCTCGCCGATCGCCGGCGCCAACTTCGTGGACCTGACCGACCTGTACTCGCCGAGGCTGCGGGCGCTGTGCAAGGAGGTGGACCCGACGCTGGAGGAGGGCGTCTACGTCCAGTTCCCCGGCCCGCACTACGAGACTCCCGCCGAGATCAACATGGTCCGTGTCATGGGCGGCGACCTCGTGGGCATGTCCACCGTGCTGGAGGCCATCGCGGCCCGCGAGGCCGGTGCCGAGGTGCTCGGGATCTCCCTGGTCACCAACCTCGCGGCCGGACTCTCGGGAGAGCCGCTCAACCACGAAGAGGTCCTGCAGGCCGGACGCGACTCCGCGGCCCGGATGGGCGAGCTGCTGACCCGGGTACTGGCCAGGATCTGACGGGTCGCCCCCGGCGCCGGAGCTGCGCGGGGCACGGGCCCCGCGCCCCCGGCCAGGTGGCGGGCAGGGAGCGGAAGAAGCCACCGCCGCCCTGGACGGGCAGACGCGGGCGCGGGCGCCACGGGACACACCGCCGGCGCCGCCCCCGCCCACCACGACTGGAGAGAGGGACATCACCGTGGCGAAGGACCTGATCGCGCAGGCCCGGGCCTGGCTGGCCGAGGACCCCGACGCCGGGACCCGGGACGAGCTGGCCCGGATCATCGACGCGGGGGACACGGCGGAGCTGGGCGCCCGGTTCGCCGGGACGCTGCAGTTCGGCACGGCCGGACTGCGCGGCGAACTCGGGGCCGGGCCGATGCGGATGAACCGCGTCGTCGTGATCCGCGCGGCGGCCGGTCTGGCCGCGTATCTGAAGGCCCGGGGCCACGCCGGCGGTCTGGTCGTGATCGGCTACGACGCCCGCCGCAAGTCGGCGGACTTCGCCCGTGACACCGCCGCCGTGATGACCGGTGCCGGGCTGCGGGCCGCACTGCTGCCGCGCCCGCTGCCCACGCCCGTGCTCGCGTTCGCGATCCGGCACCTGGGTGCCGTCGCCGGTGTCGAGGTCACCGCGAGCCACAACCCGCCGCGTGACAACGGCTACAAGGTCTACCTCGGCGACGGCGCGCAGATCGTGCCCCCGGCCGACACCGGGATCGCCGCGGAGATCGAGGCGGTCGGCAGCATCCACGACCTGCCGCGTCCCGAGAGCGGCTGGGACACGCTCGGAGACGAGGTGCTGCGGTCCTACCTGGAGCGCACCGACGCGGTCCTCAGCCCGCACTCGCCGCGGACGGCCCGCGTGGTCCACACGGCCCTGCACGGCGTCGGCACGGACGTGGTGCTTGCGGCCTGGGAGCGGGCCGGCTTCCCCGCCCCCGTGCTCGTCGGCGAGCAGGCCGAGCCCGACCCCGACTTCCCCACGGTCGCCTTCCCCAACCCGGAGGAGCCGGGCGCGATGGACCTCGCGTTCGCGAAGGCGCGCGAGACAGGTCCGGACCTGGTCATCGCCAACGACCCCGACGCCGACCGCTGCGCGGTGGCGGTCCCCGACGAGAGCGCGGACGGCGGCTGGCGCATGCTCCGCGGTGACGAGGTCGGCGCACTGCTCGGCGCCCACCTCGTCCGCAAGGGCGTGTCGGCGGACGCGTCGGGCAGCGCCTCCGGGAGTGTGCCGACGGACGCGCCGGCGAGGGGGGCGAGCGGCACGTTCGCCACGTCGATCGTGTCCTCGTCGCTGCTCGGCCGGATCGCCGAGGCGGCGGGGCTCGGCTACGAGGAGACCCTGACCGGCTTCAAGTGGATCTCCCGGGCGGAGGGCCTGCGGTACGGCTACGAGGAGGCCCTCGGCTACTGCGTCGACCCGGACGGCGTACGCGACAAGGACGGCATCACCGCCGCGCTGCTGGTCGCCGAACTGGCCTCGGAACTCAAGGCCGACGGCCGCACCCTCACCGACCTGCTGGACGACCTCGCCGTCGCCCACGGCCTGCACGCCACGGACCAGCTGTCGGTCCGGGTGGAGGACCTGGGCGTCATCGCGGACGCCATGCGACGCCTGCGGGACAAGCCGCCCGCGGCACTGGCGGGCCTGCGTGTGGCATCGGCGGAGGACCTCTCGGAGGGCTCCGGGGCGCTCCCGCCCACGGACGGCCTCAGGTACTGCCTGGAGGGCGAGTACGACGCCCGCGTCGTCGTCCGTCCCAGCGGCACCGAGCCCAAGCTCAAGTGCTATCTGGAGGTCGTGGTGCCGGTCTCCGGGGCGAGCGGGCTGCCCGCCGCCCGGGCCCGTGCCGCCGAGGTCCTGGCCGCCGTCAAGCGGGATCTGGCGGAGGCCGCCGGGATCTGACGGCTCATCGGGCCTGTCCGGCGCCCGCGTGCCGGGGGCGGGGCCGGGCGGGGCGACGGCGAGCCCGGGACCGGGGCAGCAAGACCGGGAGCGGTGGGCGATGCCGGGAGCGGTAGGCGGGACCGGGAGCGCGGTGGCGGGACCGGGGGCTTCCCGGGGGTGATTTCCCTACGGCAACCGACCTACCGGCTGCCCCGCCGCACCCCCGGGGCGAGGGTGGCGGTGGCGCCCGCCGGACACCGGAGCAGCCCCCGTGTCCGGGATCCGGCCCCCGGCCGTACCGGCGGGGCACCGGCGGTCGGAGACTCAGCCGACGGCGAGCAGGACCACCAGGGCGACCGCTCCCACCAGGACCGGCCCGGCGATCTCGTACGCCCAGCGCACCCGCGGTTCGCCTGCGGCGGTCGGCCGGTGCCCGGACTGCTCGGAAAGTCCCCTGAGTTCGGCGATCGTCCGGTCGCCCGACGCCAGGTGCGGTGTGCCGCGGGCGATCCCGCCGCCGCCCGGCCGGGTGGCGGCGGGGTCGCCCGCGGCGATGGCCCTCGACCGCCTGCGGGCGGCCGCCTTGCGCTGCCGCAGGGACACCGGCACGGCCCACAGCTGGTACGTGGCGCCGTCCTCGGTGAAGACCTCGCTCGAGTACCCGGCGCGCACGTCCGCGACCGTCTGCCAGGGCAGGACGATGGTACGGAAGGGGTTCCTGACGCGGAGCCGGTCGTCGTCGGCGAAGACCGCGGGCCGCAGGGTGAAGGCGACGATGAGGGGCACCAGCACCAGCAGCCCCGCGAGCGCGACCCATGGCGTCAGCCCCTCGCCGCGGACGAGCGCGTCACCGCCGATCCAGCCGGTGAGTGCGAGCAGCAGCACACCGGCGGCGATGCCGGAGGGCGAACGGTAGACGCGGTCGGCGTGCGCCGGCTCGGCGGTCGGCTGCTGGGGGCTGTCCATGCCCACGATTCTGCCGCATGGGCCGGGGGTGCCCGGTGATGAGTCCCCGGCGCCCCCTGTACAGGTTGCTACGCGCGTAGATATGCTGGTCTGGTGACCATGCCCACCACTGCACCCGCATTCGCTGACGCGACCTCGTCCGACAGTGCACTGCGCCGCTTCCTGCACGGGCTGCCCGGGGTCGATCCTGTCGGCCTGGAAGCGCGCGCCGCGTCCCTCGGCACCCGCTCGATCAAGGCGACGGCCAAGGCGTACGCCATCGACCTGGCCATTTCGATGATCGACCTGACGACGCTGGAAGGCGCGGACACCCCGGGCAAGGTCCGGGCGCTCGCCGCCAAGGCCGTCCATCCCGATCCGACCGACCGCACCACGCCGGCGACCGCCGCCGTCTGCGTCTACCCCGACATGGCAGCCACCGCCAGGGCCGCGCTGGCCGGGACGGATGTGAAGGTCGCCTCCGTCGCCACCGCCTTCCCCGCCGGCCGCGCCGCACTGGACGTCAAGCTCGCGGACACCCGCGACGCCGTCGAGGCCGGGGCCGACGAGATCGACATGGTGATCGACCGCGGCGCCTTCCTCGCGGGCGGCTACCTGAAGGTCTTCGAGGAGATCCGCGCCGTGAAGGAGGCCTCAGGGCCGGCCCGGCTGAAGGTCATCTTCGAGACCGGTGAGCTCTCCACGTACGACAACATCCGCCGCGCCTCCTGGCTCGGCATGATGGCCGGAGCCGACTTCATCAAGACGTCGACCGGAAAGGTCGCCGTCAACGCGACCCCGGCCAGCACCCTGCTCATGCTGGAGGCCGTCCGCGACTTCCGGGCGCAGACCGGCGTCCAGGTCGGCGTGAAGCCCGCCGGCGGCATCCGCACCAGCAAGGACGCCGTCAAGTTCCTGGTGCTCGTCAACGAGACCGCGGGCCGGGACTGGCTGGACAACCACTGGTTCCGGTTCGGCGCCTCCAGCCTGCTCAACGACCTGCTGATGCAGCGCCAGAAGCTGGCGACCGGCCGCTACTCCGGCCCCGACTACGTGACGGTGGACTGAGACCCATGACCATGGACAAGCTTTCGGCGTTCGAGTACGCACCCGCGCCCGAGTCGCGGTCGGTCGTCGACATCGCCCCGTCGTACGGCCTCTTCATCGACGGCGAGTTCACCGACGCCGCCGACGGCAGGGTCTTCAAGACCGTCTCCCCCTCCACCGAGGAGGTCCTGTCCGAGGTCGCCCGGGCGGGCGCCGAGGACATCGACCGCGCGGTGGGCGCGGCGCGCAGGGCGTTCGCGACGTGGTCCGCGCTGCCGGGTTCCGAGCGCGCCAAGTACCTCTTCCGCATCGCCCGGATCATCCAGGAGCGCTCGCGCGAGTTCGCCGTCCTGGAGACGCTGGACAACGGCAAGCCGATCAGGGAGACCCGCGACGCCGACCTCCCGCTGGTCGCGGCGCACTTCTTCTACTACGCGGGCTGGGCGGACAAGCTCGGCCACGCCGGATACGGGCCCGACCCGCGGCCGCTCGGCGTCGCGGGCCAGGTCATCCCCTGGAACTTCCCGCTGCTGATGCTGGCGTGGAAGATCGCCCCGGCGCTCGCCACCGGCAACACGGTGGTGCTCAAGCCCGCCGAGACCACCCCGCTGTCCGCGCTCTTCTTCGCCGACGTCTGCCGCCGGGCCGGACTGCCCAAGGGCGTCGTCAACATCGTCCCCGGCTACGGCGACGCGGGCGCGGCGCTCGTCGCCCACCCGGATGTGAACAAGGTGGCCTTCACCGGTTCCACCGCGGTCGGCAAGGCCATCGCCCGCGAGGTCGCCGGCACGGACAAGAAACTCACGCTGGAGCTGGGCGGCAAGGGCGCCAACATCGTCTTCGACGACGCCCCCCTCGACCAGGCCGTCGAGGGCATCGTCGGCGGCATCTTCTTCAACCAGGGCCAGGTCTGCTGCGCGGGCTCCCGCCTCCTCGTCCAGGAGTCGGTCCACGACGAGCTGCTGGACGCCCTCAAGCGGCGGCTGTCGACCCTGCGCCTCGGCGACCCGCTGGACAAGAACACCGACATCGGCGCCATCAACTCGGCCGAGCAGCTGGCCAGGATCACGGCCCTCGCCGAGACCGGCGAGGCGGAGGGCGCCGAGCGCTGGACGGCGCCGTGCGCACTGCCGTCGGCCGGCTACTGGTTCGCCCCGACGCTGTTCACCCATGTCACCCAGGCCCACACCATCGCCCGGGAAGAGATCTTCGGCCCGGTGCTCTCGGTGCTGACGTTCCGGACCCCGGACGAGGCCGTCGCCAAGGCCAACAACAGCCAGTACGGCCTGTCCGCAGGCATCTGGACGGAGAAGGGCTCCCGCATCCTCGCGGTGGCGGGCAAGCTCCGGGCCGGAGTCGTGTGGGCCAACACCTTCAACAAGTTCGACCCGGCCTCGCCCTTCGGCGGATACAAGGAGTCGGGCTTCGGCCGCGAGGGCGGCCGCCACGGTCTGGAGGCCTACCTCGATGTCTGAGCCGACGCGTCTGTCCGTCTTCAAGACCTACAAGCTGTACGTCGGGGGCAGGTTCCCCCGCAGCGAGAGCGGCCGGGTGTACGAGGTGACCAGGGCGACATCAGCCGCCGGCGCGGCGGCCAAGGGCAAGAGCAGGAGCAAGGGCGAAGGCGGGGGCGAGTGGCTGGCCAACGCGCCCCTCTCCTCCCGCAAGGACGCCCGGGACGCGGTCGTCGCCGCGCGCAAGGCGTTCGGCGGCTGGTCGGGTGCGACGGCCTACAACCGGGGCCAGGTCCTCTACCGCGTCGCCGAGATGCTTCAGGGCCGCAGGGAGCAGTTCGTGCGCGAGGTGGCCGACGCCGAGGGCCTGTCGAGGTCCGGGGCGGGCGCGGTCGTGGACGCCGCGATCGACCGCTGGGTGTGGTACGCGGGCTGGACGGACAAGATCGGCCAGATCGCCGGCGGGGCGAACCCGGTCGCGGGCCCGTACCTCAACCTGTCGACACCCGAACCGACCGGTGTCGTCACCGTGCTCGCCCCGCAGGAGTCGTCCTTCCTCGGCCTGGTCTCGGTGATCGCCCCCGCGATCGCGACGGGCAACACGGTCGTGGCCGTCGCATCGGAGCGGGCGCCGCTGCCGGCGCTGTCGCTCGGCGAGGTGCTGGCCACGTCCGACGTTCCCGGCGGAGTGGTCAACATCCTGTCCGGCCGCACGGCGGAGATCGCCGCCCCGCTGGCCGCGCACCAGGACGTCAACGCGATCGACCTCACCGGGGCCGCGGCGCAGCTCGCCGCGGAACTGGAGGTCGCCGCGGCGGACAACCTCAAGCGGGTGCTGCGCCCTCGCGCCGAGGACTGGACGGCCGATCCCGGCACGGACCGGCTGACGGCCTTTCTGGAGACCAAGACGGTCTGGCACCCGACGGGTTCACTGGGGGCCTCCGGCTCGGCGTACTGACACGTGCCCGTCGGCGGGACGCGCGGCGCACCTGCCGCACGTCCCGCCGCACGCCGGCGGACCCGTGGGGGCGATCCCCCACGGGTCCGCCGCGCTGCTCCCCCGCCAGCCCCGTGGGGCGGACCCGGGGGAGCAGCGACCGCGCGTCCGCACGCCGGTCCGGGCCCTGCTCCGGCCCGCCCCTGGCCGGCCGGAGACCCGCCGGGGCCGACACGGGACCGGCCCGGGGGCGCCGGGGATCAGCCCGAGACCGGCCCGGCGCCGCCGGGGATCAGCCCGCCGAGCAGCGGACCGACGAGCGGGATCTCCCGCGGGCTGCCCAGCGAGCCGGTCACATACCGGGTGTCGAGCGCCGGGAAGTCGGCGATCTGCGTACCGATCCCGTTGTCGAGCGGGTCCACACCGGTGTGTGCGAGCGGGTTCAGCGGAACGCTCTCGACGGGTGCGCCGATGTACCCGACGGTGTCCGCGAGGGCGTTCACGGCCGCCGGGCCGTGGCCGTCCGCGGGCGCCGCCTGAGCCGGTGCGGCCCCGGCGCCGAGCGCCGCGCCCAGCGCGGTCACGGTCAGCCCGGCCGCCCTGAGCAACTTCGTGCCTGCCATGGGAATCCTGCCTCCAGAAGTAACCGGTCGACGACGCAGCGTAGTTGCGATGTGACGCTCGATACCAACCGGACCTCCGGGGGGTCCCACGCACGGGTCAATGCCTCACACTGGTGTCCCGTGAGTTCCCAACCCCCGCCGACGCGTGTCGTCCTGCTGTCCGGGCCCTCCGGTTCCGGAAAATCGTCCCTCGCCGCCCGCTCCGGCCTCCCGGTGCTGCGCCTCGACGACTTCTACAAGGAGGGGGACGACCCGAGCCTCCCGCTGATGGCGGGCACCACGGCCGTCGACTGGGACTCCCCCGCCTCCTGGGACGCCGACGCCGCGGTCCGCGCGGTCGCCGAGCTGTGCCGCACGGGGCGGACGACGGTCCCGGTGTACGACATCGCCACCAGCTCCCGCACCGGCCGTGAGAACGTCGACATCTCCCGCACCCCGCTCTTCGTCGCGGAGGGCATCTTCGCCGCGGACATCGTGGACCGCTGCCGGGAGCTCGGCCTCCTCGCGGACGCCCTGTGCCTGCGCGGACGGCCCTCGACGACCTTCCGCCGCCGGCTGGTGCGGGATCTCCGAGAAGGCCGCAAGTCCGTGCCCTTCCTGCTCCGGCGCGGCTGGCGGCTGATGCGCGCGGAGCGCGGCATCGTCGCCCGCCAGGCGGCACTCGGCGCCCACCCCTGCGCCGCGGACGAGGCCCTCGTCCGCCTCGCCGCCGCCACGGCGGACGACTGCCGCGCCGTCCTCGCCGGGGAGACGGCGTAGCGAGGCCGGACCGGCGGCCCCCTGCCGGTCCGCAGGATCAGAGCGGACGGCGGACGGCAGGGGGCCCGGGGGCGCCGCCTGCCGCGAGCAGAAGGACCCGGCGGCTCGCAGCGCACCCCGGCGGGCATGGATGCCGCACACCAGGGGAGTGCCCAGGGAAGCTCTTCCTCGCGGGCCTGAGACTGAACGCCCGGGGTTGCGCGACGGATCAAGGTGAACGACGGCTCGTCCGACAGCCGAGGAAACGCCTTGCCGAGGGGACCACCATCGGGAACGGGGCCGCCGGGAACGGGGCCGTGGAGGGGCCGACCGGGCGCCGCAGGGGCGGAGCGCGCCGGGCCCAGGCGCCCCCGAGCGGCATACGATGGGAAGCGGGGCGCGAAGTCTGGAGAGAGACATGCGCACTGCGGTCATCGCGGGCTCCCTCGACGAGCACGCCCTCGAGCTGGCCCGTCGACTGCACGGCCGGGGCTGGTCACTGGTGCTGGACACCGCCGATGCCGACGCTGCCGCCGACACCGACACCGCCGGCGTCCTCGGAACCCCGGTCGGGGCTCCGGTGACCGCGCTCGCCGGAGACATCCGCGACGGTAGCCACCAGATGGCGCTGGTCGAGGCGGCCCGCGACCTGGGAGGACTGGACCTCCTGGTGAGCAGCGCCGGCATTCGGCCGCCGGTCGCACTGTGCGACCCGCCACCCGACGCGTTCCGCCGCATGCTGGACGTGACCGTACTCGCGCCACTCGGTCTGCTCCGTACGGCTCTGCCGCTCCTCCGGGAGTCGCGAGGCGCCGTGGCCGCCGTCAGCCCCCACAGCGCGGCGGAGCCCGGCGGCCCCCTCGACGGATACAGCGCGGTCAAGGCGGCACTGGACCGGCTGGCGGCCGAGATCGCGATCGAGGAACCGCTCGTGCGCGTCTGGACCGTCGACTCCGACGGCCGCGCACAGGCACCCGCCCTGCTGGAACTGCTGGAGCACGGAGCCCCGTCCGGCCACTACGACACGGCCGAGGTCCTCCGGAGCGCCCAAGCCGGCAGGGCCGACACCGCCTCGCCCGCAGGCCTGACCGACGGCACCTCCGCCTCCGTCCCGGGTGCGGACCGCGGCGCGCGGAAGGCACGAGCCCGCGGCAGTGCCGGTCTCTCCCGCGCGAAGTTCTCACTCCCCGGGGCCCTGAAGGCGAACGTGCCGCCGGAGGAGCACGGTGTCGACCGCGGCGACGTGCGGCTGCTGGTGGGGAGAAAGGCGTCGGGCGAGGTGACTCACCATCATTTCTCCGAACTGCCGCGCCTGCTGCGCCCGCTGGACGTCCTGGTGGTGAACACCTCCGCGACCGCGCCTCCGAAGGTCGACGGCCGGGCCGGATCAGAGGCGGTGACGATCCGGTTCTCCACCCGGTTGGACGACGGCCGCTGGGTGGTGGAACTGTCCTCCGCGGACGGCGGCACACCGGTGGACACCTGTGCGCCCGGGACCGTGGTCGCCGTGGACGACGACACACGGGTCCGGCTGGTGCTCGACCACAGACTGGAGCCCGGATCGAACCGGCTGTGGCTGGCCCACTTCCTGGCGTCGGGCCCCTCGACGGACCGACTCCGACACCGGGGACGGCCGTTCCACGGGGATGTCGGGACCTGCCATCCGCTGACGGCGCAGCAGACGGTGTTCGCCGACGCGACGGAAGTGGCGTCGGGAGCACCCGCCCACCAGTCCGCGGAGCTGCCCAGCGCGGCACGGCCCTTCACCGACCACCTGGTGACCGCCGTGGTGACGCGGGGCGTGGTGATCGCGCCGATCGAACTCCACACCCGGCCCTCCCCCGGTGCGCCGAGTCAACCGCCCGGCCCGGAACTGTTCGCGGTCCCCCCGGCGACGGCACAGTTGATCAACAACGCGCGTGCCTGCGGCGGGAGGGTCGTCGCCGTCGGCACGACCGCGGTCCGCGCGCTCGAGTCCGCCGCCGACCAGGGCGGTACGGTCCGAGCAGCCCGCGGCTGGACCGATCTCGTCATCGGCCCGCAGCGCACGATCCAGACGGTCTCCGGTCTCCTCACCGGGCTGCACGAGGCCGAGGCATCCCATCTGAGGCTCCTGGAGGCCCTGGCGGGAACGGAGCTGCTCACCGCCTGTTACGCGGAGGCACGGGTCGAACACTACCGGTGGGGCGAGTTCGGAGACGTCAACCTCCTCCTGCCCGACTGAACCGGCCCCGTCCGCGCCGGTGCCGCGTGGTTCCCGGGAACTCCCGGCCGTCGCCGGCCCCTCACGCGAAGCGGTCGGTGCATCGGGCGGTGGGGAACGGTCGCCGGCGCCGCCGCAGCCCCCGAGGCAGCGCCGGTGGACGCCCGGCAGCACTCCCGGCACGGGAAGCCGTCACGTGCGGCCCGCGATCGCCGCCGCCCCCATCGCCCTGCCGGGCCCGCGGCATCCGGCGCGGCGCCCGTCCCGGCAGACCCGCCCGGCAGCACACGCGGGCACACGGGCGTGACGCGGGCCGTCACGCAGGCCGGCGCGGCCGCCACGCACACGCACACGCACACGCACACGCACACGCACGAAGCGTGCCCGTGCGGGGCCCCCGCACGGGCACGCGAAGCGGGGCCGTGCGGCACCTCAGGCCGCGCGGCCCCGCTTCACCCTCCCCCGCGGTTCCCCGCCTCGTCCCCCGTCGCTTCCCCAGCGGACCGCGGAGCCCCCGTGGCCCCCGTTGCTCCCCCGTACCGCCTTCAGGCCACCAGCTCGCCGAAGGACTCCTCCTCGTCACGGCCGAAGCTCAGCGCCCCGTCCTCGCGCATCCGGCGCAGGGAGCGCCAGATGCTCGACTTCACCGTGCCGACGCTGATGCCGAGGATGTCCGCGATCTCCGGGTCCGTGCGTCCCTCGTAGTAGCGCAGCACCAGCATCGTGCGCTGCAGCTCGGGAAGCCGGGCCAGGGCCTGCCACAGGACCGCGCGCAGCTCCGTGCCGCGCATCGCGTCCGTGTCGCCCGCCGTCTCCGGAAGCTCCTCGGTCGGGTATTCGTCGATCTTGCGCCGGCGCCAGGCGCTGATGTGCAGGTTCGTCATCGTCCTGCGCAGGTAGCCGCCGAGCGCCGCCTTGTCGCTGATCCGGTCCCACGCCCGGTAGGTGGAGAACAGCGCGCTCTGCAGCAGGTCCTCCGCCTCGTAGCGGTCACCGGTCAGGTGGTACGCCGCCGCGTACAGGGAGGCGCGGCGCTCCCGGACGTAGGCGGTGAACGCCGCTTCGGCGTCCGCCCGCTCCTCCGGGCCGCTCCGCTCCCCCGTGCCCTCCCCGTACCCGCTTCCCCCGTGGCCCCCCTCGGCCTTCGCGTCAACGACCGCCATCCACGGTGTCCGCACCTGCTCAGCGGACGACGGCTTGTGCTGACGCCCGGCGCCGCGAGCGCACCCCCGCACGTTCACGGCGCCGGACTTCTCGGTGTTCCGCACGACGTCGTGGAGACGTGTGACAACCGCGCTCGAAGCGGTGCTGTGCAGTGCCTTCATCTCGCGCCCCCCGTCGGCAGGAGTCCGTTTCCCTCTCGTGGTGACGACTCTGCCGGGGGGACTTCACACCGTTGTCCGCCGACTGTCACAGACCTGTCACAGGCCCCTCGCCCCCGGTGGGACGGGTCACGGCCGTCCGGAGGTCGTCCTGCCGCGGCCGCATGCGCCAGAATGACCGGCGTGCCTTTCCTGTTGCTGATCGAGGACGACGACGCCATCCGCACGGCCCTCGAACTCTCGCTGTCACGCCAGGGCCACCGTGTGGCCACCGCGGCGACGGGCGAGGACGGCCTGAAGCTGCTGCGCGAGCAGCGGCCGGACCTGATCGTGCTGGACGTGATGCTGCCCGGCATCGACGGTTTCGAGGTGTGCCGGCGGATCAGGCGCACGGACCAGTTGCCGATCATCCTGCTGACCGCGCGCAGCGACGACATCGACGTCGTCGTCGGCCTGGAGTCGGGCGCCGACGACTACGTCGTCAAACCGGTGCAGGGACGGGTCCTCGACGCACGGATCCGCGCCGTGCTGCGGCGCGGTGAGCGCGAGTCCACGGACTCGGCGACCTTCGGCTCACTGGTGATCGACCGCTCCGCGATGACGGTCACCAAGAACGGTGCGGATCTGCAGCTCACACCGACCGAACTGCGGCTGCTGCTGGAGCTGAGCCGCCGCCCCGGCCAGGCCCTGTCGCGCCAGCAGCTGCTGCGCCTCGTGTGGGAGCACGACTACCTGGGCGACTCCCGCCTGGTGGACGCCTGCGTCCAGCGGCTGCGGGCGAAGGTGGAGGACGTACCGTCCTCGCCGACCCTGATCCGCACGGTCAGAGGCGTGGGCTACCGGCTGGACACACCGCAGTGAGCGGTGCGGCGAAGAGGGCCATACTCGCGGGGCTCGGCTGGACCAGTCTCCGGCTGCGCCTGGTCGTCGTCTTCGGCCTGGTCGCCCTGACCGCCGCCGTGTCCGCGTCCGGCATCGCGTACTGGCTGAACCGCGAGGCCGTGCTGACCCGTACGCAGGACGCGGCGCTCGGCGACTTCCGGCAGCAGATGCAGAACCGTGCCGCGTCGCTGCCCGCGCGTCCCACCGAGGCGGAACTCCGCACGACCGCCGAGCAGATGGCGGGCGGTGACGCCGGCTACAGCGTGCTGCTACTCGGGGATCAGACGGCCGGCAAGGCGCTCGTCGGCGCCTCCGACCCGGACGTCTTCACCCTCGGCGACGTGCCGGCGGAACTCCGGAAGGCGGTCGCCGAGCAGCCGAACCTATTCTGGGTGCGCACCCAGCGGGGCGACACTCCCTATCTGGTGGCCGGCACCCGGGTCGTCGGCGGAGGCCCCACCGGCTATCTGCTCACGTCCCTCGACCAGGAGCGCCAGGACCTCAACTCGCTGGCCTGGTCGCTGGGCATCGCCACGGCCCTGGCCCTGGCCGGCTCGGCGCTGCTGGCGCAGGCCGCGGCGACGACCGTGCTCAAGCCGGTCCAGCGGCTCGGGCAGGCGGCCAGGCAGCTCGGGGAGGGCAAACTGGACACCCGGCTGCAGGTGTCCGGCACGGACGAACTGGCAGATCTTTCGCGGACCTTCAACAACGCGGCGGAGTCGCTGGAGAAGAAGATGGCGGACATGAGCGCGCGGGAGGAGTCCAGCCGTCGCTTCGTCGCCGATATGTCCCACGAGCTGCGTACCCCGCTCACCGCGCTGACCGCGGTGACGGAGATCCTGGAGGGCGAGCAGGACACCCTCGACCCGATGATCGCCCCGGCGGTTGAGCTGGTGGTGAGCGAGACACGGCGGCTGAACGACCTGGTGGAGAATCTGATGGAGGTGACCCGCTTCGACGCGGGCACGGCCCGGCTGGTCCTCGACGACGTCGACGTCGCCGACCAGGTCACCGCCTGCATCGACGCCCGGGCCTGGCTGGACGCCGTCGAACTGGACGCGGAGCGCGGCATCATGGCCCGCCTCGACCCGCGCCGCCTCGACGTCATACTCGCCAATCTGATCGGCAACGCCCTGAAGCACGGCGGATCGCCGGTGCGGGTGGCGGTGCGCACGGAGGGCGAGGAGCTGCTCATCGAGGTGCGGGACCACGGGCCGGGCATCCCGGAGGAGGTCCTGCCGCACGTCTTCGACCGGTTCTACAAGGCCAGCGCCTCGCGGCCGCGGTCCGAGGGCAGTGGACTGGGGCTGTCCATCGCGATGGAGAACGCCCTGGTCCACGGCGGAGGCATCACGGCGGCCAACTCGGCGGACGGCGACGGCGGTGCGGTCTTCGTCCTGCGGCTGCCCCGCGACGCCTCCGTCCTGCCCCCGGAGGGCAACGGACGGGCCGACGGCGGGCACGGCGGCGAACGCGGCACCGGACACGGCACCGGACACGGCACCGAACGCGACGCACGACGGGGAGAGGCGGGCGACGCGCGGTGAGCCGAGTACGCAGGCAGCACCGGGCCTCCGCACCGGACGCACCGGACGCACCGGCGGCCGGCGGACCCTCCGCCCCTGGGCGAGGCGCCCCCCGGACCGGGGTGCGCAAGGCGGCCGCGGCCCTGGCGGCCGTCGCCGCCCTCGTGACCGCCGCCGGGTGCGGCATCAGGACGACCGCGGTTCCGGTCGACGCGGGCCCGGCGCCCTCCCGGGTACCGTGCACGCTCTCCGGCAAGCCGACCCCCACCCCGGCGCAGCCGCAGATGCATGTGCGCGTGTACCTGGTGTGCGCATCGGCGCTCGAGGCGGTGGACCGTACCCTCACGGTCTCCGAGGTACGGACCGGCGTCCGGCTGCGCACCGCCCGGACGCTCCTCGGCGAGCTGATGGAGCAGCCCTCGGCGACCGAGCGGGAAGCCGGGTTCTCCAGCCTGGTACGGGGGCCGCTGGCCGTATCCCCGCCCCGCGACGGCGATCCCGCGGGCACGCTGCGGCTGAGCCGCCGTCCCGAGGACCTGCCGGCGGCGGCGCTGGCGCAGGTCGTGTGCACACTGGCGGAGAGCCCGGCGGCGGCCGGGAGTGGCACGGTGGTCCTGGCCGGACCCGGCGACCACGCGCCCCGCGGCTACCGCTGTACGGACTCGGTCAAGCAACGGCCCGACGCCGCCCCGCCGACCGCGGGCCCCCCGACGCCGGCACCGACCTCCTGAGCCGGGCTGCGGGGCACCGGGCAGGGCTCCCGGAACCCGGCCACGCCCAAGCCGGGATGCGACGCGCGACCGCCGGAGCGGGCCCGGGGCGGCTCCGCGCGGCGGCTGCGGGCCCGGGGCGGCTCCGCGCGGCGGCTGCGGGCCCGGGGCGGCTCCGCGCGGCGGCTGCGGCCGGGCTCGCGACGCGGGCGTGTCCGTGCGGAACCGATCCCACCGGCCATCGCGTCTTGGGGTGCGTGCAGCGTCAAGGTTCGGGCGGCAGTGCCGCCATCCGCTTCCGCGTGGCGGGAGGCGTCCTCCTCCTCGCACACCTCGCCGTCGTCGCGTGGCTGACGCTCCGCCCGCTGGACGTGCCGTGGGTGACGGCGGCGAACCTGGAGCCGCTGGCGGGCATCAAGGCCGACCTCGCGGCGGGGCCCGTCCAGGGGGCCCGCAGGATAGGCGAGGGACTGCTGCTCCTGGCCCCCCTCGGGATACTGCTCCCGATGGCGGGCGGCAGGATCGCCGTCTCCCCGTGGGCCTCACTGTCGCGCACGGTCGCTGCGGGAGCACTGCTGTCCCTGGGCATCGAACTGCTCCAGACCGCGGTGCCGGGCCGGGTCGTCGACGTGGACTCGCTGCTGCTCAACACCGTGGGCGTGGCGCTGGCCCATCTCCTCGTCGTCCCGGCCGGGCGGGCCCGGCTGCGGCGCGGGAGCTCCGGACGCCCTCCGGCGGACCGCGGGAGGGGGCGGGGGACCGTGCTCCGGGACGACGTCCCCCGGGGTCCTACCCCGACGATTCCCAGGGTCGGGATCGCCCCCTAGAGCGATGCTTGTTCCGCTTGTCCGGGGAACGATGGAGTCATCGGGAGCCCGGCGGAGCGGCTCCCCCGAAGGACTTGTGAAGGAGCCCACCATGGCCGCACTCACCCGCCCCCGCAGCTGGGGGCACCGCCCGCTCCGGAGGAGTGGCGGGAGGATGATCGGCGGAGTGTGCGCGGCGCTGGCAGGGCGTTTCGGCACCTCGGCGAACACCATGCGCGTGATCTTCCTGGTGTCCTGTCTGCTGCCCGGACCGCAGTTCCTGGTCTATCTGGCGCTGTGGGTGCTGCTGCCGGCGGAGAAGCCCGCCGCCACCGCCTGGTGACGGCGGCCGCGGCCGCGCGGCGGCTGCGGTCCCGCGGCCGGCCCGGCGCGCGCCCCGGCCCATCGGCGCCGGGGCGCCGTCCTGCGCACCCTGGCGGACGGGCAGCGCACGGACGGCGCACGGACAGCGCACGGACAGCGCACGGACGGCGCACGGATACGGACGGCCGATGCCGGCAGCCGATACCGACGGCTGGGGCAGCGGCCGGCAGCACCTGGATGCGGACGGCGTCCCCCGTGACCCCGGCCGGGCGCCGCACGAAGTCCGCACCCGGTCCGCACGAAGTCCGCTCGTGCTCCGTGCGGATGGCCCGCACGCTCTCCGTTCGGGGTCCGCACGGGGTCACATGAGGCCGTCCGTCCGGATCAGAGGGGCAGCGGAAGGCCGTTGAGCGGGAGACCGCTCAGCGGAAGCCCGCTCAGCGGCGTCGCACCGACCGGCAGACCGCCCAGGAGGCCGCCGGCCGGGGCGGCCGCGGGGAGAGTCCGGGCGCCGGACTGCCCGGTGAGGTCGTCGACGGCGGGCAGTGCGACCGGCTGGACGGCGGAGAGGGCGTCGACCGGTGTGCCGACGTCGGGGAGGGCCGTCGCGGCCGAGGCGGAACCGGCGGCGGCAGCAGCGAAGGCGGCACCGAGAGCGGCGGCGCCGAGGGTCTTGGCAGCAGTGTGCTTCATCAGGTGGGTTTCCTTGCGGAGGGGAATTGCACGGCATTGCAAGCTAGCCAGCATGCCCCGGGCCCCGCAAACACCCGGGAAACGAAAAGGACCGGGAGTTGACACTCCCGGCCACTTTCACATCACCCTCACTCAGCCCTGTTCAGAGTCGAAACCGCTGGTCGTGACCGTCTGCCGGAAGAGCCACTCGGACTTCAGTTCGGCATATCCCGGCTTGATGACCTCATTGATCATCGCGAGTCGCTCATCAAAAGGAATGAACGCCGATTTCATCGCATTGACGGTGAACCACTGCATGTCGTCGAGCGTGTAGCCGAACGTCTCGATCAACAGCTCGAATTCACGGCTCATGCTGGTGTTGCTCATCAGCCGGTTGTCCGTGTTGACGGTGGCCCGGAAATGCAGCCGGCGCAGCAGCCCGATGGGGTGCTGCGCGTACGAGGACGCCGCGCCGGTCTGCAGATTGGACGTCGGGCACAGCTCCAGCGGGATGCGCTTGTCCCGGACGTACGCCGCGAGCCGTCCCAGCTGCACACCGCCGTCCGCTGCGACGTCGATGTCGTCGATGATGCGGACCCCGTGCCCGAGCCGGTCGGCGCCGCACCACTGGAGGGCCTGCCAGATGGACGGCAGTCCGAACCCCTCCCCGGCGTGGATCGTGAAGTGGTTGTTCTCCCGCTTGAGGTACTCGAAGGCGTCGAGATGGCGGGTGGGCGGGTAGCCGGCCTCGGCACCCGCGATGTCGAAGCCCACGACCCCCGCGTCGCGGTAGCGGTTGGCGACCTCGGCGATCTCCAGGGCCCGGGCGGCGTGCCGCATGGCGGTCAGCAGGGCGCCCACCCGGATGCGGTGGCCGTCGGCCCTGGCCCGGCGCTCCCCCTCCCGGAACCCCTCGTTGACGGCCTCGACGACCTCTTCCAGGGTCAGCCCCGCTTCGAGGTGCTGCTCCGGCGCGTAACGCACCTCCGCGTAGACGACGCCGTCCGCTGCCAGGTCCTCGGCGCACTCGGCGGCGACCCGTGCGAGGGCCTCCCGGGTCTGCATGACGGCACAGGTGTGCGCGAACGTCTCCAGATAGCGCTCCAGTGATCCGGAGTCCGCGGCCTCGTGGAACCACATGCCGAGCTTGTCCGGCTCGGTCTCGGGCAGGGCGTCGTAGCCGACGTCGCGGGCGAGGTCGATGACCGTCCCGGGGCGCAGCCCACCGTCGAGGTGGTCGTGCAGAAGGACCTTCGGAGCGCGGCGGACCTGGTCCGCGGTGGGCCCCTGGGGCCCGGGGGCGCTTTCCCCCGAGGGCGCGTGCGGTGTCTGGCTCGTCATCTCCGCACTCTATTCCCTACGCGCGTAGCGGGCAGCCGCGCGAACCACCTGCCGATACACAACGGTGACCGTGCGGACGGGTCGCGTACACCTGTCCTTCTGAGACTGTTCTGGCATGGCACACCAGGCACTGCCCCGGTGGTGGGGGCGTATGGCGGGCGTGGCGGGGTCGGCCCGTGCACGGTTCCAGGGGAACGCGGCGCGGGAGGAGCGGGGAGGCGGTGGCGGGTCCCGGGACGGGCTGGGCCGGGCGGTCCGGCCGTTCGGAGAACCGGCGCACGGGGTCGTCACCGGAGTGGTGCTGGTACTACCGGACGGCGACCCCGAGTCGGCGCGCGGCCGGTCGGCGCTCTCCCACGCCTCCGCGCTGCCGCTGGCCCGCGCGCTCGCCAGGGCCGGCCGCGCGGACGGTCTCGCCGTACACGTGGTGCGCTACCGCGGCCGCGGCTGGAACGGCACGGAAGCCCGGCTGGCGGCGGACACGTCCCGGGCGGCGGACGAGGCGGTACGGCGCTACGGCGACGTCCCCCTGTGCCTGGCCGGCCACGGCATGGGAGGCCGCGCCGCCCTGCACGCGGCCGGCCACGCCGCCGTCAACTCGGTCCTGGCGATCGCCCCCTGGCTGCCGGAGGACGACCTGGCCGCGGACCCCGAACCGGTGCGGCAGCTCGTGGGACGACGGGTGCTGATCGTGCACGGCACCAACGACGCGAGGAGCGCTCCGGAGCTGTCGTACCGGCTCGCGGAACGGGCGAAGAAGACGAACCGCGACACCTGCCGGTTCGAGGTCCACACCGACGGGCACGCACTGCGGCACTACCAGGACGAAGTCCAGTCGCTGGCGGCGGACTTCGTCCTCGGCTCGCTGTTCGCGCGCGCCTATGCCCGTCCCGTCGCCGACGCGCTCGCCGCTCCCCCGCCGCTGGGGCTCCGGATGCCCCTGGCCGCCGGCTTCGGGCGGGCGGTGCGGCACTGACGGCCCCGGGTGGCGGCGGACGGGCCGGACGCGCCGGGCGCTTGCGGCGGCGGCACGGGGGCGCCGCGCCGGGCGTGGGGACGCGCGGCATCGGGGGCCGGGGCCGGCCTGCGCGCACGGGTGCGCGGGTACACCAGGGCGCACGGGGGCGCGCGTGGATGCGCGGGGATGCGCGGGCGCCGAACGCGCTGAGGCGAGCACCGGCATCCACGTCGCCGGACCCACCGCGCCGGACCCGCCCCGCCGGACGGGTCCGTGCCTCAGTCCGGGAGCAGGTTCCCCCGGCGGGACAGCAGGAACTTCTTGAACGCCGCCACCGGCGGAGTGTCCGGGTGCCCGTCCAGCCACGCCACCCCCACCTCCCGGATCGCCCGCGGCGCCGTCACCGTCAGCTCGGCCACTCCGGGGCGCGGCACCGCCGGCGGGGGCAGCAGGGCCACGCCGAGGCCGGCGGCGACCAGGCCGCGGAGCGTCTCCGCCTCCTCACCCTCGAAGGCGACGCGCGGCGAGAAGCCCGCCTCGGTGCAGAGCGCGTCGGTGATCCGGCGCAGCCCGTAGCCGGGTTCGAGGGTCACGAAGGTCTCGTCCGCGGCCTCGGCGAGCCTGATGCGCTTGCGGGTGGCGAGCCGGTGGTCGTCGGGCACGACGAGCCTCAGCCGCTGGTCGTCGAGGCGCCGGGCGACCAGGTCGGGCGCGTCGGGGACGGGCGAGGTGAGGCAGAGGTCGAGCTCGCCGGCCCGTAGCCGTTCGAGCATGGCCTCGCCGTAGTTCTGGACCAGTGTGAAGCGGACCCGGGGATGGTCGACGCGGAAGGCCCGGATCAGTTCCGGCACGGTCTCGGAGCCCATGGTGTGCAGGAAGCCGAAGGCGACCTTGCCCCCGGACGGGTCGGCGTCCGCGCGTACCGACTCGGCCGCCCGCTCGACCTCGCCGAGCGCGCGCTCCACCGAGGCGAGGAAGTCGCGGCCCGCGGCCGTCAGCGACACGGTGCGGCCCCTGCGCGTGAACAGCATCACGCCCAGGTCCTGTTCGAGACGGACCATGGAGCGCGAGAGCGTCGACTGGGGCACACCGAGCTCCTGTGCGGCCCGGGTGACGTGCTCGTGGCGGGCGACCCCGGCGAAGTACGCGAGGCGCGGCGCGAGCAGCAGCCGGATGGCTTCTTCGTAACTACTCGGTGACAGTCGAGTCTGTGAACTGCGGTCATGCACCATGGGAACGATTAAAGCCGTTCTATGCATTGGACGCATCAAAAGTGCGCGCCTACTTTCGAGGCATGCCTTCCGCCAGTACCGGGGCGCCCACCACCGTGGGTGCCCACTCCTCGCCGTGCCCCGAGCCCGCCACCGAACCCGCCACCGAGCCCGGCACCGAACCCGGCACCGACGCCACCACCCCGCCGAGGCTCGCGCCCGGGGTGCCCGGCTACCGGAGGATGAGCCTCGCGCTCTTCGCCGCGGGCATCGCCGCCTTCGCCCTCCTCTACTCCACGCAGGCCCTGCTGCCTGCGGTCTCCCACGAGTTCGGCGTGACCGCGGGCACGGCCAGCTGGACCGTCTCCGCGGCCACCGGGGCGCTCGCCCTGTGCGTACTGCCGCTCAGCGCGCTGTCCGAGCGGTTCGGCCGGGTGCGGCTGATGACGGTGTCCCTGGTGGCGGCCACGGCCCTCGGGCTGCTGGTGCCGTTCGCGCCCGGCCCCGAGTGGCTGGTGGCGCTGCGTGCGGTGCAGGGTGCGGCGCTCGCGGGCATCCCCGCGTCGGCGATGGCGTATCTGGCGGAGGAGGTGCGCCCGAAGGCGCTGATCGCGACGATCGGGCTGTTCGTCGCGGGAAACAGCGTCGGCGGGATGAGCGGCCGGATCGTGACCGGCTGGGTCGCCCAGCTGTGGGGCTGGCGGGCGGCACTCGCCGCGGTTGGGCTGATGGCGGTGGTCTGCACCGTGGCGTTCCGGCTGCTGCTGCCGAAGGCGCGGCACTTCACGCCCGGTTCGCTGGACCCGGGAGCGCTGGCGCGCACCGTCCGCGGTCATCTGTCGGACCCGCTTCTGATGCGGCTTTACGGGATCGGCGCGCTGTTCATGACGGTCTTCGGCGCGGTGTACACCGTGATCGGCTACCGCCTCGTCGGCGACCCGTTCGGCCTGCCCCAGGGCGTCGTCGGCTCCGTCTTCCTGGTCTATCTGGTCGGTACCGCCTCCTCGGCCGCGGCGGGCCGCCTGGTGGGGAAGCTCGGCCGGCGCGGTGCGCTGTACCTGGCGGTCGGCACGACGGCGGCGGGTCTGCTGCTGTCGCTCGCCGACTCGCTGGCCGCGGTGCTGGCGGGCCTGGTGCTGATCACGGCGGGCTTCTTCGCGGGGCACGCGGTGGCCTCCGCCGCGGTCAGCCGTACCGCGACGACGGGCCGCGCGCAGGCCTCGGCCCTGTACCAGTCCGCCTACTACCTGGGCAGCAGCGCGGGCGGCACGCTCGGTGCCGTGGCCTTCCACTCCGGCGGCTGGGCGGGCACGGTCCTGCTGGGCCTGCTCGCGGTGCTCGGGGTCGTGTCGATCACGCTGTACGGGTCGTACGCGGCGCGGGCTCGGGTACCGGTGCCGGTGCCGGTGCGGGAGAACCGTCACCTGCTCTCCGCGGCGGCGGCGCGCCACTGAGGCAGCCGTGACGGCAGGGGCGGCAGGGGCGCACTTCCGCCGGTCCCGCCGAATCCGTGCCCTTCCCCCGACAACCAGGGCCCGCCCGTACGCGTCCAAGACTCAGGGCAACCACACCGGACGTACAGGGGAGTTGGTGACCGCGGGCCGCACAGGGCAGTGGGGGACCGCAGTGAGACGGGGCGGTGTCGCCCTCGGCACCGTGGCGCTGGTGGTGCCGCTGGGCCTCGCGCTCGGCGCCGCACCGGCCCGGGCGGCGTCGTGCACGGCGTCGACCGGGCCGTACCAGCCAGCCGGGCACCTGAGGCCCGTTGTCAGTGCCGCCCTGTAGCGTCCGAAGGGCTGGAGCGGACGGCGACGGGAACAGGACCCATGGATGACCAGGCGACGGCACGGGATCTCGAATCCAGGCTCGAGAGCCACCGGAAGGAACTCACCGGATACTGCTACCGCATGCTCGGCTCCGCCTTCGAGGCGGAGGACGCGGTCCAGGACACCATGGTGCGGGCCTGGAAGAACCTCGGGAAGTTCGAGGGGAGGTCCTCGCTGCGATCCTGGCTGTACCGCATCGCCACTCATGTGTGCCTGGACATGCTGCAGGCGGGCAACCGCCGGGCCCGTCCGATGGACCTGACCGGGGCCACCACGGTGGCGCAGGCCCGGCTCACCGCCCGTCCGGAGATCACCTGGCTGGAGCCGGTGCCGGACGGGCGGGTGCTGCCGTCGGTGGCCGACCCGGCCGACACGGCGGTGGAGCGCGAGTCGATCAGGCTGGCGTTCGTCGCGGCGCTCCAGCGCCTGCCCGCGAAGCAGCGCGCGGTGCTGATCCTGCGGGAGGTGCTGGCGTGGAAGGCCGCCGAGGTGGCCGAACTCCTGGGCACGTCCGTCGCCTCGGTCAACAGCGCGCTCCAGCGGGCCCGCGCCTCCCTCGCCGAGTACCAAGCCTCCGGCTCCGATGCGGCGGACCCGCTCGACGAGGAGCAGCGGAAGCTGCTGGAGCGCTATGTCGCCGCCTTCGAGGGATACGACATGCGGGCCCTGACGGCGCTGCTCCGCGAGGACGCCACGATGTCCATGCCCCCGTACGACCTGTGGCTACGCGGCCATGACGACATCGTGGGGTGGATGCTCGGTGCCGGCGAGGCGTGCCGCGGCTCGAAGCTGGTCCCCACGGTGGCCAACGGTTCGCCGGCCTTCGCGCAGTACCGCCGCGGCCGGGACGGCAAGGGCTACACGCCGTGGGCGCTGATCGTCCTGGAGGTCGCCGACGGCCGGATAGGCGCGATGGACTTCTTCCTCGACACCAGGCGGTGGTTCCCGCTGTTCGGGCTGCCGGAGCGGCTCAGCGCCGAGGGAGTGCCGGAGCGGCTCACCGCCGGTTGCTGAGCGTGCCGGGGCGGCCCGGTGCCTGGGGGGTGCCGGGGCGGCCCGGTGCCTGGGGGGGGGTGCCGGAGCGGCTCAGCATCGGGGGATGAGCGGAGCCGCCCGGCCCTGGTCGTCGCCGCCCAGTCCGGTGAGGTCGAGCAGGGCGAGCAGTTCGGGACCGGCGTTCACCAGCCGCAGCTCCCGGCCCAGTCTCCGCGCGGTCAGCCGTAGCCGGGCGACGGCGTGCACGGCCGTCAGATCGGCGACGGCCAGCCGGCCCGCATCGCACACGATCTCCCTGCCGGTGCCTCCGTCGGCGGTGAGTCTCCGCAGCCGGGCGCACAGCAGCGGCACATCGGCCGGGGCGATCCGGCCGGGGAGTTCCAGAACGACGGGTTGCTCGATGCTGTCCATAGGAGGGGAGACCGCGCCCGCCGCGGGGACTCATCGATGATGTCCGCCTTGCAGCCCTCGGGTGCGTCCGGCTCCTCCCGGAGGCGGACCAGCTCGTCCCAGCCCTGACCGGATTCGGGCTCGACGCCGAGTGCGCCCATGGCGGTTTCCTCTGCCGGTGCGTCACCGGGTCCAGCACGCCGAACGGGACCGGCGGCCCACCACCGGTCCCGTTCACCCGAGGGAAGTCGCCGACCGGGAACGCGTCGGCGGCCGGGGAGACGTCAGCGCCCCGGAGGATCTCGGGGACGGATGACGAACCCGCCGGATCAGGCGATGCGCTCCAGCACCACCGGGGTCGCCTCGTGGGCGGCGCCCGGTGCGGCGATACCGAAGGAGCCCTCCAGGGACCGCAGGGCGTAGTCGAACTTCTCGGGGGTGTCCGTGTGCAGGGTCATCAGCGGGGCGCCCGCGGTGACCTCGTCGCCGGGCTTGGCATGCAGTTCGACGCCCGCGCCCGCCTGCACCGGGTCCTCCTTGCGGGCCCGGCCGGCGCCCAGGCGCCAGGCCGCGACGCCGACCTGGTAGGCGTCGAGGCGGGTCAGCACGCCCGAGGCCGGTGCCGTGATCACATGCCGCTCGCGGGCGACCGGCAGCGCGGCGTCCGGGTCGCCGCCCTGTGCGGCGATCATGCGCCGCCAGACATCCATCGCGGACCCGTCGGCCAGGGCCTTCGCCGGGTCGGCATCCCTGACGCCGGCCGCGTCGAGCATCTCCCGGGCCAGCGCGAGGGTCAGCTCCACGACGTCGGCCGGGCCGCCGCCCGCCAGCACCTCGACGGACTCGCGGACCTCCAGGGCATTGCCGGCGGTGAGACCGAGCGGCGTGGACATGTCGGTGAGCAGCGCCACGGTCCTGACGCCGTGGTCCGTGCCGAGGCCGACCATCGTGGACGCCAGCTCCCGGGCGTCCTCGATGTTCTTCATGAAGGCGCCGGAGCCCACCTTGACGTCCAGCACGAGCGAGCCGGTGCCCTCGGCGATCTTCTTGGACATGATCGAGGAGGCGATCAGCGGGATCGCCTCGACCGTGCCGGTGACATCGCGCAGCGCGTACAGCTTCTTGTCGGCGGGAGCGAGACCGTCACCCGCGGCGCAGATGACCGCGCCGGTGGTGTCGAGGACCCGCAGCATCTCCTCGTTGGACAGCAGCGCCCGCCAGCCGGGGATGGACTCCAGCTTGTCGAGGGTGCCGCCGGTGTGGCCGAGGCCGCGGCCGGACAGCTGCGGCACGGCGGCGCCGCAGGCGGCGACCAGCGGCGCGAGCGGCAGCGTGATCTTGTCGCCCACGCCGCCGGTGGAGTGCTTGTCGGCGGTCGGGCGGGAGAGCGAGGAGAAGTCCATGCGCTCGCCGGACGCGATCATCGCGGCGGTCCAGCGGGCGATCTCGGTGCGGTCCATGCCGTTGAGCAGGATCGCCATCGCCAGCGCCGACATCTGCTCGTCGGCGACCTCGCCGCGGGTGTACGCGTCGATGACCCAGTCGATCTGCTCCGGAGAGAGTGCGCCTCGGTCGCGCTTGGTGCGGATGACGGAGATGGCGTCCATGTACTGGGGGTCCTTCCGGGTACGAACGAGGTGGTGCGAAGAGTGTCGCGGCCCCTCCGCCGGAGCGGCGGAGGGGCCGCCTTGTCAGGGCCCCGCGGGGCCCGGGGCCCTGACGGGCGCGAGGGCCCAGGGGCTCCGGGGCGGGGTGTGCCCGTCAGCGGCGGCGCGACGGGGCGGACATCGCCCGGTGCGGCACTAGCCGGACGTCTCCGGTCCGGGCCCGTGCCGGCCGGGCGTGCCGTCCGGGCCCGGCGCCTGCGGGCCCGGCGCCTGCGGGCCCAGCTTCTGCGGGCCGAAGGCCAGGGGCAGCATCTCGGACAGGGGCAGGATGCCCGCCTCGGTGTCCAGCAGCAGTGCGGGCCCGCCGAACTCGTACAGGAGCTGGCGGCAGCGGCCGCAGGGCATCAGCACATCGCCGTCGCCGTCCACACAGGTGAAGTGCGTGAGCCGGCCACCGCCCGAGGCGTGCAGCTGCGACACGAGTCCGCATTCGGCGCACAGCGACAGGCCGTACGACGCGTTCTCGACGTTGCAGCCGCTGACGGTGCGGCCGTCGTCGACGAGGGCGGCGGCACCGACCGGATAGCCCGAGTACGGGACGTACGCGTGGGACATCGCCTCGCGCGCCGCCTCGCGCAGAGCCGCCCAGTCGACGGCACGGGCGGCACCCCCGGAGCCACCGGAGCCGGCGGCACCCGCGTCGCCGGCCGGGGCGGGGCGGGGCGTCACTTGCCCTGCCCCTTCTTGTACGGCAGGCCGTTGGCTTTCGGCGGCCTCAGACGCTGCGCCGACAGCGCGAGCACCAGAAGGGTGGTGACATAGGGAGCGGCGTCCACGAACTGGCTGGGCAGCGCGTCGGTGAAGCCGTACCAGACGAAGAGCACGCCGGAGGCGGCCAGGGAGACCGCGCCCTGCCAGTACTTCTTCTTGTACAGCTGCCAGGCGCAGGCCAGCACCAGCAGGATCGCCAGCAGCAGGAGCATGGCGTGGACGTTCTCGGCGCCACCGCGCAGCTTGAGGCTGTCGGTGAAGCCGAAGAGCCCGGCGCCGAGTGCCAGTCCTCCCGGCATCCAGTTACCGAAGATCATCGCGGCGAGACCGATGTAGCCGCGTCCGCCGGTCTGGCCCTCCTGGTAGATGCCGGTGGAGACGATCACCAGGAAGGCTCCGCCGAGTCCGGCCAGCGCGCCGGAGGCGATCACCGCGATGTACTTGTACTTGTAGACGTTGACGCCGAGGGTCTCGGCGGCGACCGGGTTCTCACCGCAGGACCGCAGCCGCAGGCCGAAGCCGGTGCGCCACAGGATCCACCAGGTGGCGGGCACCAGCAGCAGCGCGATCACCGTCAGCAGGGACAGGTCGGTGACCAGGCCGCCGAGCACGCCCGCCAGGTCGGAGACGAAGAACCAGTGCCTGGCCTGGAGGTCCGCCAGGGCCTCGGAGAGCCAGGGGATGGTGATCTCGGGGATCTGGTCGATGCGCGGGGACTGCTTCGAGGAGCCGCCGGGCTCCTCGGCGAAGGTGAAGTTCGACAGGTAGCGGGTGACGCCGACGGCCAGGATGTTGATGGCCACGCCCGAGACGATGTGGTTCACGTTGAACGTCACCGTCATGAGCGCGTGGAGGAGCCCGCCGAGCGCGCCGCCGACGACGCCCATCAGGACACCGCTCCAGGGGCCCCACTGGAACCCGGCCCAGGCACCGAACCAGGTGCCCATGATCATCATGCCCTCGAGGCCGATGTTGACCACGCCGGCCCGTTCGGCCCACAGGCCGCCGAGTCCGGCGAGGCCGATCGGCACGGCCAGCTGGAGGGCTCCGGAGACCTGGCCGACCGAGGTCAGGTCGTTGGCTCCGCTGATCACGCGGACCAGCGAGAACAGCGCGAGACCGGCCGCGATGACCAGCAGGATGACGGGCAGCGACAGCGTGGGGCGTCCACCGCCCTTCCGGGGCGCGGTGCTCGTCATCGAGACCGTGCTCGTGGACTCGCTCATGCCGTCCTCATTTCGTTCTCCCCCGGCGCCGGCGCCTGGGCGGTGACCCGTTCTCCGCTCCCGCGGCCCGGGGCCGCGGCCTTCGTCGTCGTCTGCGGCCCGCCGGCCGCGCGCGCGTCGCTCACAGCGCGACCTCTTCCTTGTTCCTGCGGGCCTGGGCGGCGAGTTCCTCGCCGACCTTCTGCTGCTGACGGCGGAGCCCGTACTGGCGGACGAGTTCGTAGGACACGACGACCGAGATCACGATGAGTCCCTGCATGATCGTCGCGATCTCCTTCTCGTAGCCGAACTGGTCCAGGTCGGCCGAGGTCTTCTCGATGAAGGAGATGAGGAGCGCGGCGAAGAAGATGCCGATCGGGTTGTTGCGGCCCAGCAGGGCGATGGTGATGCCGGTGAAGCCGACGCCGGCCGGGAAGCTCAGGCTGTAGGTGTGGGTCTGGCCCAGCAGCAGCGGCATGCCGACGAGGCCGGCCACCGCGCCCGAGATCAGCATGGCGGTGAGGATCATCTTCTTGGAGTCGACACCGCTCGCCTGGGCCGCGGACTCGCTGGCTCCGGTGGCGCGCAGGTCGAAGCCGAAGCGGGTGCGGTTGAGCGCGAACCAGTAGACGACGCCGAGGGCGAAGGCCACGAAGGTGAAGCCGTAGATGGTGCCGCCCTCCATCGCCAGGCCGGGGAACCAGCCGGACTCGGCGATCTCGCCGGTGGTCAGGTCGTTCGACCCGGGCAGCTGCTCGCCGAGGTTGGCGGGGAGGATCATCCAGGCGATCAGGCTGGTGGCGATCGCGTTGAGCATGATCGTGGAGACGACCTCGCTGACCCCGCGGGTGGTCTTCAGGATTCCGGCGACACCGGCCCAGAGCGCCCCGACCAGCATGGCGACGATCACGATCAGCAGGATGTGCAGGGGGCCCGGCAGTTCGACGCTCGCGCCGACGACGGCGGCCAGCATCACGGCGAGGCGGTACTGGCCGTCCACACCGATGTTGAACAGGTTCATCCGGAAGCCGACGGCCACGGCGAGCGCGGCGAGGTAGTACGTGCCGGCCTGGTTGAGGATGTTGACCTGGACGTCCGTGAACTCGGCCGTCTCGAGCATCAGCCGGTACGGCTCGATCGGGTCCCGGTCCGAGACGAGCAGCACCACCGAGGTGAGCAGGAACGCCACCACCAGGGCGAGGCCCGGGCCGGCGACGCCGAGGAGCAGCCGGTCCTTGTCGAACTTCTTCATCGGCCCTCACCGTTCTGGTTGTGCTCGAGGTGCCCGGTCGCAGCGCCCGTCATGGCCGACCCCAGCTCCTCGGGAGTGATCGTGGCGGGGTCGGCGTCCGCGACCAGCCGGCCGCGGTACATCACCCGCAGGGTGTCGGAGAGCCCGATGAGCTCGTCCAGGTCGGCGGAGATCAGCAGCACCGCCAGGCCCTCCCGCCGCGCCTCGCGGATCTGGTCCCAGATCTGGGCCTGCGCGCCGACGTCCACGCCCCGGGTGGGGTGGGCGGCGATCAGCAGCTTGGGGGCGTGGCTCATCTCGCGGCCGACGATCAGCTTCTGCTGGTTGCCGCCGGACAGGGACGCGGCCGTGACCTCGATGCCGGGGGTGCGGACGTCGTACTCGCGGACGATGCGCTCGGTGTCCTTGCGGGCCGCCTTGAGGTCGAGCAGGCCCTTGCGGCTGTTGGGCCGCTCGGTGACGTGGCCGAGGATGCGGTTCTCCCAGAGCGGCGACTCGAGCAGCAGTCCGTGGCGGTGGCGGTCCTCGGGGATGTACCCGATGCCGTCCTCTCGGCGCTTGCGGGTCGGCGTGTGCGAGATGTCCGTCCCGTCGAGGGTGATGACGCCGCCGTCGGGGTCGCGCATGCCCATCAGCGCCTCGATCAGCTCGGTCTGGCCGTTGCCCTCGACCCCGGCGATGCCCATGACCTCGCCCTTGTGGATGGTGAGGGTGATGCCGTCGAGGACCTCGCGGACGACGCCGTCGGGGTCGGTCGCGGTCAGCCGCAGCCCGTCGACGTCCAGCATCGGCACATCGGTCACGGTCGACTCGCGGGTCTCCGGCGAGGGCAGCTCGCTGCCCACCATCAGCTCGGCGAGCTGCTTCGGGGTGGTGGTGCGCGGGTCGGCGGTGCCGACGGTGGTGCCGCGGCGGATGACGGTGATCTCGTCGGCCACCGAGAGCACCTCGCCCAGCTTGTGGGAGATGAAGATGACGGTCAGGCCCTCGGCCTTGAGCTCGCGGAGGTTGTCGAAGAGCGCGTCGACCTCCTGGGGCACCAGCACCGCGGTCGGCTCGTCGAGGATGAGGGTGCGGGCGCCGCGGTAGAGCACCTTGAGGATCTCGACGCGCTGGCGGTCGGCGACGCCGAGCTGCTCGAGGAGGACGTCCGGGCGGATGTTCAGCCCGTACGCGTCGGAGATCTCCCTGATCTTGTCGCGGGCCCTCGCCCCGATCCCGTACAGCTTCTCGCCGCCGAGCACGACGTTCTCGAGCACGGTGAGGTTGTCGGCCAGCATGAAGTGCTGGTGGACCATGCCGATACCGGCCGCGATGGCATCGGCCGGGCTGTGGAAGCCGACCTGCGTGCCGTCGATCGTGATCGTGCCCTCGTCCGGCTTCTGCATGCCGTAGAGGATCTTCATCAGGGTCGACTTGCCGGCACCGTTCTCACCGACGAGGGCGTGCACCGTGCCCTTGTGGATGGTGATGTCGATGTCGTGGTTGGCGACGACGCCGGGGAAGCGCTTGGTGATGCCGTGCAGTTCTACAGCCGGCGGCGTTGACGGACTGGACGCGTTGATGACGCACTCTCCTTGGCGGGGAAGGAGCGAGAAGCAGTGGGCAGGGCGGACGCCACGAGGGGTGTCGGGGGCGGGAGTGGGGCGAAGTTACCGCGCCCACAGGGGCTCTACGCGCGTAGCGGCGGCGAGGAGCGAAAACCGGTGGCCCGAACCCGCTCCCGGGTCCGGAAGGGCGGCTCGCGCTGCCCTTCCGGACCCGGGGACGACGGGTTCCGGCTGCCCGGCTACGGGGCGGACTTGACCTCGATCTTGCCGGCGATGATGTCGGCCTTGGCCTTGTCGACCGCGGCGGTGACGTCCGTCATCTCGGTGAAGGCCGGGTTGGACGTGGCCAGGCCCACGCCGTCCTTGTCCAGGCCGTAGCGGATCTCACCGGACTGCGGCTCGCCGTCCTCGACCGACTTGATGAGGTTGAAGACGGCGTCCGAGACGTCCTTGGTCACCGAGGTGAGGATGTGGTCCTTGTAGGCGGCCAGGCCCTGCTGGTTGTACTGGTCCGAGTCGACGCCGATGGCCCACTTCCCGGCCTTGGCGGCCGCCTCGATCGAGCCGGAGCCCGCGAGACCGGCGGCGGCGTAGATCACGTCGGCGCCGGCGTCGAGCTGGCCCTGCGCCGCGGCCTTGCCGAGGTCGGGCTTCGAGAAGCCGCCGAAGTCCGGCGGCTGCGTCAGGTACTGGACCTTGACCTTGACATCGGGGTTGGTGTCCGTGACGCCCTGGACGTAACCCGCCTCGAACTTCTTGATCAGCGGGGTCTCCACGCCGCCGATGAAGCCGACGGTGTCGGACTTCGTCACCTTGGCGGCGGCGACACCGGCCAGATAGGAGCCCTGCTCCTCGTTGAAGACCAGGTTGGCGATGTTCTCGCCGGTCTTGGAGGTGTCGTCGATGAGACCGAACGTGGTGTCCGGGAACTTCGGAGCGACCTCCGCGATGGCCGGGGCGTAGGCGAAGCCGACACCGATCACCGGGTTGTTGCCGGCGCGGGCCAGCGACGTGAGGCGCTGCACCTTGTCCGGGTCCGCCTCGCCCTCGCTGGGCTCGGCCTCGGTGCCCTTGACCCCGAGCTCCTTCTCGGCCTTCGCGAGGCCCGCGTAGGCGGCGTCGTTGAACGACTGGTCCCCGCGGCCGCCGATGTCGTAGGCGATGGCCGCCTTGGCACCGTCCTCCGAGCCGACCTCGGACGAGGTCTTGCTGCCACACGCGGTGGCGGACAGCGCGAGAGCCGCGGACGCTATGCCCACGGTGGCGATCCTGGTGATCCGGCGCACTGAGAGGCTCCTTATAAACCCGACCGAAAGCGCCACTTCCGGCGCTGGTTTTGCGGCGATCGTAACGCGCGTAGATGTCAGGTAAAGACGTGTTCGACAGCCGTTATCGGATCGTCGCGTACGGCGAACACCAGGTGAACTGTCCGGTTACGATCGGTGGTGATCGAGCAGCGCCGCCGCGGTGAAGAGTTCGACGCCGACACGGATGGCCTCCTCGTCCACATCGAAGTCGCCCCGGTGCAGGTCGAGCCGGGTGCCAGACCCCGGGGCACGGACGCCCAGGCGGGCCATGGCGCCCGGGACGTGTTCCAGGTACCAGGAGAAGTCCTCGCCACCGAGGCTCTGCTCGGTGTCCTCGATCGCCTGCGATCCGCGCCGCGCGGCGTGGGCGTCGTGCAGCAGCTCGGCCACCACGGGGTCGTTGACCACGGGCGGCACCCCGCGGATGTAGTTGATCTGGGACTTCGCCCGGTGCAGGGTCGCGATCTCGTCGACCGCCGCATGGACCAGGTCCGGGGCCTCCCGCCAGGCGGGCAGGTCCAGGCAGCGGACGGTGCCCGCGAGCTCCGCCTGCTGCGGGATCACGTTGCAGGCGTGCCCGGACTCGATACGGCCCCAGGTCAGGGCGAGTCCGGAACGGGTGTCGACCCGGCGGGCCAGCAGCGCGGGGACCTCGGTGACGATCTTGGCGGCGGCCGTGACCAGGTCCGTGGTCAGATGCGGGCGGGCGGTGTGGCCGCCGGGGCCGTCGAGGGTGATCTCCAGCCGGTCGCACGCCGAGGTGATGGGACCGACGCGCAGTCCGATCCGTCCGGCGTCGACCCGGGGATCGCAGTGCACGGCGATGATCCGGCCCACTCCGTCCAGCACACCGGACTCGATGACGTCGGCCGCGCCGCCCGGCAGCACCTCCTCCGCGGGCTGGAAGATCAGCCGCACCGGGTGGGGCAGCAGCCCCCGCCGGTCGAGGTCGGCGAGGACCAGCCCGGCGCCGAGGACCGCCGTGGTGTGGACGTCGTGGCCGCAGGCGTGGGCCCGGTCCGGCACGGTCGAGCGGTACGGCACTCCCACCTTGGTGTCCGGGATCGGCAGGCCGTCGATGTCGGCGCGCAGCGCGAGCATGGGCCGCACCCGGTCCGTACCCACGTCGCACACGAGTCCCGTGCCGGTCGGAAGCACCCTCGGGCGCAGGCCGGCGGCCTCCAGCCGCGTCTTGATCGCGGCGGTCGTGCGGAACTCCTGGTTCCCCAGCTCCGGGTGCATGTGCACGTCCCGGCGGAAGGCGACGAGTTCGTCACGGAGGGCGTCGGGCAGCGTGCCGGGCAGAACGTGGTCGCCGGGCGACTCGGCTTCGCCGGGGGGACCGGCGTCGGGCTCGCGGGACATCAACTGGTTCACCCGTTGAAGAGTAGGCCCCTTCAAGGCCCAACTAGCTCGAGATCAACAAAAGTTCAGCCCTATAGGGGGAAGAAAATGCCTCTGACGACGCTTGGCCGCCGTTCGGTGTGGGTAAGCTCACCCGCTTCTGACCACAATATGGACTCTCCGGCCTCCTGTCGCGTCCGCTTCACCCGTACGGGGGCCACCGGCACGGCGGCCCCTCGCGGGGCCTCCCCGGAGGGGCGGGGGCTTCCGCGGAGGGACGGGGGCTTCCGCGGAGGGGCGGGGGCTTCCGCGGAGGGACGGGGGCCGCCATGGGGGGGCAGGGGATCCCGCGCGGGCCGCCGGTCCGGGCGCATCACAGGCCGCGCTCGCACCTCATGGGCGCCCGCGCAGGACCGAAGCCGGTCAGGCGCGGCGGGGCGCAGCTGGGGTCGGCGAAGTGTCCGTCCCCGGTTCCGAGCCGGCACCGGGCGATCCGGCGGCGGTCGGGCAGTTGGTCCCGCTCCCGCGATTGACGCGCTGGACCTCGTGAACCGGGACCCGCGCAGACGACGCGCCGCCGAAAGCGTCCGCCCGGTCCGGCCGGTGCCGCGGAGCTGGTCAGAGGTCCTGGATCTGGAGGCTCCGGGCGATGTCCCGGTACAGGCGCTCGCCGTTCGGGCGGGCGTCGCCCTCGGCCGGCATCACCACTTTCAGCCGCCAGAAGGCGCCCTCTTCCTCGTTGGCGTAGAGCCGCTCGATCTGGTGGAAGGTGATGTCGTCGTCGTCACTTCCGTAGGCACGATAGGTGGTGACGATCTCTGCGGCGGGCCGGCCTTGGTGAGTGGTCTCACGCACCTTGCTGGACACCTCCTCCATCGAGGACTCGGCACCCTTCCGGTAGAACTCGGCGCGGTCTTCGGCCAGCTTGGGAAGCTCCTCGAACGGGGCACCCTTCTGGTCGTCCTCGGTGTACTTCCGCAGGGTCACCTTGAAGACGCCACTCGGATCGGCGAAGGTGACGTAGGAGTTGTCGTCGTCCACCGTGCGACGGTAGTCCTTGGGCACGGCCAGCGAGGCGTTGACCACCTCCCCCTCCTGCCGGACGACCCACCCCTCCGGCGGGCCGTCGGAGGCGAACGGGTCGACGAGGACCAGCCCGAGAACGAGCGCCGCTGCCAGCAGGCCACCGCCCCCGGCGCCCCACTGCGCCGTGCGGCTGGTACGCAAGGTGCGCAGGACACCCCCACCGCTCCCGCCCGCCGAGGCGCCGACGAGCGTGGGGGCGGGCTGGGGCGGACGCGCCGCGTTCTCCAGGATCTGGCGGATCTCGTGGGGGCCGGGGCGAGCGGCGGGGTCCTTGCGGAGCAGCTGCATGATCAGATGCCCCAGAGCTCCCGCTCCCCGGGAGGGCGGGGCGGGGTCCGCGCTGAGGACTGCTTGCAGGGTCGCGGGGGTGTTGGCCCGGCGGAACGGCGAGACTCCCTCCACCGCGAGATACAGCATCACGCCCAGGGACCACCAGTCCGACTCCGGGCCCGGCAACTGGCCGAGCACCCGTTCGGGAGCGATGAACTCCGGGGAGCCGACGAATCCCCCCGCTTCGGTGAGGCGCTGTTCGCCCTCGATCTGGGCGATGCCGAAGTCCGTGAGCACCACGCGGTCGTACCGCCCGAGAAGCACGTTGTCCGGTTTGACGTCCCGGTGCAGCACACCGGCCTCGTGGGCGGCGGCCAGCGCGCCGTGGACGGCCAGGCCGATCCTGGCCGCCTCGCGGGTGTCCAGGGTGCCCTCGGCGAGCCGGTCACCCAGTGAACTCCCGTTCACCAACTCCATGACGAGCCAGGGGCGTCCGTCCTCGATGACCACGTCGTGCACGGTGACGACGCAGGGATGGTCGATCGTGGCGGCGGCGCGGGCCTCACGCTCCATGCGGGTGTAGACGTTCGCCTTCTCCCGCTCGGGTATGTGGTCCGGAAGCCGGGGCTCCTTGACCGCGACATCCCGCCCGACGATCCGGTCGTGGGCCTTCCACACCGTGCCCATGCCGCCGTGCCCCAGGCGGGAGACGAGCCGGTAGCGCCCGCCGACCGACCGGCCCTGGTCCTGCGGGTCGGACTCCGGGTGAACCACCTGGGTCGGCGTCCTCCTCCCAAGGGCCGGCGACACCGCGGGCTCCGGGCCCGATTTACCTCCCGTGTCCTGCTGACCAAGCGTCACGGGCGGTTCGAGCCGGTAGCTGGTGGGCTCGTGCGCCCATCCTCCCTCGTTCGTCATGCGCTCATCATGACGGTCCGCCGAGAGCGGGCACCGCTCGGGTCCCGGGTACGGGATCCGGCCGGCCATGCGGGACGGCGACGGACCAGGCGGCGTCGTTGCCCGACCGCTTGGAGCGGATGGCCCTGTGCGGCCAGGCGGGTGTTGCCGAGGGGCCGGGTACCAAGACCGTCTGGTGCGAACTGCCCGGAGAGGGCGCTGCGGGTATGCGACCGCCCGGTTCGGCTCACGAGGCGTCGACGGTCCGCTGAAGGCCGAGGGGAGGGCGCCCGGCAGGTGGACGACGGCGGACGTGCACGGCGGCGCGGGTGCACGGCGGCGCGGGTGCACGGCGGCGCGGGTGCACGGCGGCGGTCTCCGCCCCACGGCAACCGTCCACCCCTCACGGCGGATGGACCCGCCCGCAGGCGGCAGACCACCCCCGGTGGGCGCGTCCGTCCGCCGGGTCAGGCGCTGCTGAGCGACAGCTTCACGGCGAAGCCGAGGAACAGCACGCCCGCCGCATCGGGCTGGTGCGCTCGTGGTTTCGCGGTCCGCTTCCTGAAGGGCCACTTCACGCGGGGTCCTGCCCGAGGTGGTCGCCGGTGGAGATGCCGCCCCGCGGGTTGCCGTCGACGGCGATCGACCGCTCCCCGGACGCCGCCACCGAACCCGGCCGGCCCCCGGCTCCGGCCGGGGCTGAGACGATCCCGGAGCCGGTGCGGGTTCCGGTGCGGGTGCGGGTTCCGGTGCGGGTGCGGGTGTGTTCGGGGAGTCGGGTTCCGGGTGGCCCGCAGAGCCGTCCGAGGTCCGCGCGCAGAAGCCCCACCCTCGGGTCACTCACCTCATCATCCAGGCGGCACAGCGAGCAGCCGGCTCGACCCGGGTGTCACATCATGCGACAGCACACCGCGCTCTCCACATGGCCTACTCGACCGCCTCCTTGAGGGTCCTGACGAAGGACGCCCAGGCGCGGGCCGGGACCACGAGGACGGGGCCGTCGGGCAGCTTGGAGTCACGGACGGGGACGACGCCGGCGAGGCCGTCGGCGACCTCGACGCAGTCCCCTCCGCTGCCGTTGCTGTAGCTGCTCTTGCGCCAGCGGGCGGCGCAGAGGAAGCCTTCCGCGACCTCGACGCAGTTGCCTCCGCTGCCGTTACTGAAGCTGCTCTTGCGCCACGCGACAGTGCTCAAGTCGATTCGGATGCTTGCCATTTCGGTAGTCATCAGCCGCTTCCTCGATCAGGGCGAGGGACGCCTCGGGCGGTAGTGCGGCGGCCCTGAGCAGATCGTACGACCGGCGGTACTCCTTCACGAGGGCCGGATCGTCGATGGTGTCGCCGGTGTGCAGCGCCTCGGTGTAAACCAAGGGCGGTGCGTCCGGAAAGGTCATGATCTTGGCGGTGCCGAGCATGAAGGGATGCGGGCCGCGGTTCCACGGAAGGACCTGTGGAACGATCCGGCGACGGCGCGCCAACGCCGCGACACGATCCAGCTGTTCGGCCATCTCCTCGGGCGAGAGGATCGGCTGACGGAGCAGTGCCTCGGACACAACCATCCAGTACATCGGGGTCTTGTGGTCGGTCTCGAAGAGATGAGCCCTCGGCATGCGGGCGTTGACCCTCTCCTCCACTTCCTCGTCTGGCGCCAGCGGGTGCGTCGCGCGCACCACCGCCCGCGCGTACGCCTCCGTCTGCAGCAGGCCCGGAATCAGCGTCGGGCTCCACTCCTCGATCGTCTCCGCGTGCTTCTCCGCCTCCAGCACGCGCTCGAAGTACTGCGCGTGCCCCCGCCGTCTGGCCTTCCTCACGTCCTCGCACCGCCGCTTGAAGAAGCCGTCCGTCTTGAGCACCCGGTCCGCGTGTTCCGCCAGCTCCGCCGGCATCCGCCGCTCGCCGCGCTCGATCTCGCTCAGGTGGCTGGGGCCGTAGAAGCTGCCCTCGACCAGCTGCTGGAGGGTGAGCCCGGCCTGCTCCCGCTGCCAGCGCAGCTCCTTGCCGTAGAAGGTCGGGACCCCCTCCGAGCCGTCGATGTCCTTGCGTCGCGCCATCGTTCACCGTTCTTTCCCACCTGCCGGTGGTATGCACGCCGTTCACGGCCGGGAACCCGAACCTCTTTCACGGTAGGACCCGCCACGCCAGTGTGTGAGTGATTCATCACAGAACGCACAGGAAGGCATGCCCCCATGTACGACACGACGGACGCGGACGAGTGCACCGAACAGCTCCGCGCCGCCCTCGCCGCCCACGGCATCACACTGCCGTCTCTCGGCATCGACCTGCCGAGCTTCGAGGCCCGTGGCCCCGGCCGGCCCCTCATCGCGCTGGGCAACTGCAACCTGGCAACCGCCCGAGCGCTGGTCGCAGCCCTCCGCAAGGGGGCTGCCCGATGCGACGGCTGACCCTGGAACTCCTCGCGACGCCAGAGGCCGTACCCGGCGTGCGCCGCACCGTGCGCGAGTACCTCGGCGGCGTCCCCTGCGCCGACCTCCAGCTGTGTGTGAGCGAGCTGCTCACGAACGTCATCCAGCATCTCGGGGACGGGGTGCCGGTCACGATCCGCGTCACCCGCGCCGCCGTGGGCGGTCGTACACGGCTGGAGGTCACCGACCCGGCCCCGCGCGCCTCGCCCGTCCGGTGCCGGGCCGCTGCGGCCGACGACGAGTCCGGCCGCGGCCTCGCCCTGCTCGATGCGGTGGCCGTGCGCTGGGGCGTTGCCGAGGGGCCCGGTACCAAGACCGTCTGGTGCGAACTGCCCGGAGAGGGCGCTGCGGGTATGCGACCGCCCGGTTCGGCTCACGAGGCGTCGACGGTCCGCTGAAGGCCGAGGGGAGGCCGCCCGGCAGGTGGACGGCGGCACGGGTCGGACGCCGAGCGGGTGGCCGACGGCACGGCTGGATACCCAACGGGTGGGCGTCGGCGGCCTTCGCCTCACGGCAGCCGCCTTCACCTCACGGCGGATGGACCCGCCCGCAGGCGGCGGACCACCCCCGGTGGGCGCGTCCGTCCGCCGGGTCAGGCGCTGCTGAGCGACAGCTTCACGGCGAAGCCGAGGAACAGCACGCCCGCCGCCGACGTCGCACCGGCCGACAGCCTCCGGCGGCGCCGGAAGGCGGCGGACAGATGGGTGCCGGTGAAGATCAGCAGGGTGAGGTAGAGGACGCTCGCCAGCTGGGCGAGAGCGCCGAGCACGGCGAAGGACACCGCCGGATAGGCGTAGCCGGGGTCCACGAACTGCACGAAGAAGGCGATGAAGAAGAGGATCGCCTTCGGGTTGACCAGGCTGATCCCCAGGGCCCTGCGAAACGGCCGCTCACCCGCCGCCTGCGTGCCCGCCGCCTGCCCGTCCAGGGGTTCCGCCAGCTCCCGGCGCGAGCGCCACATCGACAGGGCGGCGCGCAGCATGCCGATGGCGAGCCAGGTCAGATAGCCCGCGCCCGCGAACTTCACCGCCGAGAACAGCACGGCGTTGGCCTGGAGCAGCGAGGCGACTCCCGCGGCGGACAGCACCATCAGCACGGTGTCGCCGCACCACACACCCGCGGCGGCCCGGTATCCGGTCCGCACACCCCGGCGGGCGGCGACCGAGAGCACATAGAGCGAGTTCGGCCCCGGGAGGAGGATGATCAGGACAAGTCCCGCGAGATACGTCGGCAGATCGGTGACACCCAGCATGAGGCGGAGTGTCGCACACGGGTACGACTCCCCACCTCTGCGTTCCGGATGGTGGAAAGCCGGCCAGAACGCCGAAAGGTGATCAGAACACCTCGCTCGGGACGTGGCTGCCCCACACCTCGCGCAGGGCGCCGCACACCTCGCCGACCGTGGCGCGCGCCCGCAGCGCCTCCTTCATCGGGTACAGCACGTTGCCCGTCCCGGACGCGGCCTCCCGCAGACCGCCGAGGGCCGCGTCGACGGCGGCCCGGTCGCGTCCGGCCCGCAGCTGCGCCAGCCGTTCGGCCTGCCGTGCCTCGATCGCCGGGTCGACGCGCAGCGGCTCGTACGGCTCCTCCTCGTCGAGGGTGAAACGGTTGACGCCGACGACGACGCGTTCGCCGCTGTCCGTCTCCCGGGCGATGCGGTAGGCACTGCGCTCGATCTCGCCCTTCTGGAAGCCGCGTTCGATGGCGCTCACCGCGCCGCCGAGATCCGCCACCTTGCCCATCAGCTCCAGTACCGCCGCCTCCATGGCGTCCGTCATGCTCTCGACCGCGTACGACCCGGCGAACGGGTCGGCGGTGGCGGCGACATCGGTCTCGTACGCGAGGACCTGCTGGGTGCGCAGGGCCAGCCGGGCCGACGTGGCGGTCGGCAGCGCGATCGCCTCGTCGAAGGAGTTGGTGTGCAGCGACTGGGTGCCGCCGAGGACGGCCGCCAGGCCCTGCACGGCGACCCGCACCAGGTTCACCTCGGGCTGCTGGGCGGTGAGCTGCACCCCGGCGGTCTGGGTGTGGAAGCGCAGCATCAGCGACTTCGGGTTCCGCGCGCCGAATTCGTCGCGCATCACCCGGGCCCAGATGCGGCGGGCGGCGCGGAACTTCGCGACCTCCTCCAGGAGGGTCGTCCGGGCGACGAAGAAGAACGACAGCCGGGGCGCGAAGTCGTCCACGTCCAGTCCGGCCGCCAGGGCCGTACGGACGTACTCGATGCCGTCGGCGAGGGTGAAGGCCACCTCCTGCACGGGCGTCGCCCCGGCCTCGGCCATGTGGTAGCCGGAGATCGAGATGGTGTTCCACCGGGGGATCTCGGCCCGGCAGTAGCCGAAGAGGTCGGCGACCAGCCGCAGCGAGGGCTTGGGCGGGAAGATGTAGGTGCCCCGGGCGATGTACTCCTTGAGCACGTCGTTCTGGACGGTGCCGGTCAGCCTGTCCGCCGGCACACCCTGCTCCTCGCCGACCAGTTGGTAGAGGAGGAGCAGCAGAGCGGCGGGCGCGTTGATCGTCATGGACGTGGAGACCCGGTCCAGCGGGATGCCGTCCAGCAGCGTCCGCATGTCGTCGATCGAGTCGACGGCCACGCCCACCTTGCCGACCTCGCCGTGCGCGAGCGGGGCGTCGGAGTCGTGCCCCATCTGCGTCGGCAGGTCGAAGGCGACGGACAGGCCGGTCGTGCCGTGTGCGATGAGCTGCTTGTAGTGGGCGTTGGACTCGGCGGCCGTGCCGAAGCCCGCGTACTGGCGCATGGTCCACAGACGGCCCGTGTACATGGTCGGATGGACGCCCCGGGTGAAGGGGTACGAGCCGGGGGCACCCAGCTTCTCGCCCGGATCCCATCCTGCGAGGGCGTCCGGCCCGTAGACCGGCTCGACGGGCAGACCCGACTCGGACTGGCGTGCCATGCGGTGTGCCTCCCGGTACGACTACTCGCTGGTACACGACCTAGCGGCGGCCCGCGGCGGCGGGTCTGCGCGCAGCGGCGTGCCCTCGACTGAGACCTTGCTCACAGCATGCTCCTTCAGGCGCAACCCGGCACGGCTGTGAAGCATCCCTCTTCACGACACGATCCTTGGGGGGCACACCTATGCACCGTACGTCCGTTCTCAGGGGACCGCTCCCGGTCCTTCTGACCCTGGCCCTGACCCTGACCGCCGGGTGCACCGGCCGGCCGGCCGACGGGGGGAGCGAGGAGCCCCCGGCCGTCCCCGCCGCTCCCGGCGGACCGTCGGCGGCTCCCCTCGCCACCGCCGCCCCGGCGGCCGACGACGCCAAGCCTCCCGCCCCCTCGACCGACGGCGCGCGGCCTTCCACTCCCGCGGCCGGCGACGCCGAGCCGCCCGACCCCTCCCCGGGGACACCGGAGGCCAGGACGCCGGAGCCCGAGGTGCTGATGGCGGAGGGCAGTGAGAGCGAGCAGGTCCGCGAACTGCAGGCCCGGCTGCGCCAGATCGGCCACTTCCACCGCAGCCCCACCGCGTTCTACGGCTCGATGACGGCCGGGGCGGTCAGCGGGTTCCAGCGCAAGCGGGGGCTCACCGAGACCGGTTCGGTGGACGAGACCACCTGGCGGCGGCTGCTCGGGCTCACCCGGACGCCGACCGCCGACGAGCTGCGGCCCGCCACGACCAACGAGCTCGACGCACCCGATCCCCGGTGTCTGGAGGGGCGGGTGCTCTGCATCAGCAAGGAGAGCAGGACCCTCGCCTGGATGATCGACGGCAGGGTGGTGGCGGCGATGGACGTGCGCTTCGGCTCGGAGAACACGCCCACCCGTGAGGGAACGTTCAGTGTGGACCGGAAGGCCGAGGCCTGGGTGTCGACGCTGTACGACACGCCCATGCCGTACTCCATGTTCTTCAGCGGCGGCCAGGCGGTGCACTACTCCTCGGACTTCGCCGCACGCGGCTACGACGGGGCCTCGCACGGCTGCGTCAACGTCCGGGACAAGAAGAAGCTCGCGTCCGTGTTCGGCCAGGTGAAGGTCGGCGACAAGGTCGTCGTCCACTGGTGAGTGACGGGACGGCACGCCCCCCGGCGGAGGGCCGGGGGGCGCACGGCGCGGCACGGCGCGGCGCGGTGGACGGCTCGGACGGGCGGGCGGACGGCTCGGGCCCCCGGGCGGCAGCGGAGGACCGCGGAGGGAGCAGACGACTCAGGGTGGCCGCGGCCGGCTCAGCGGGATGACGTGGGAGACGGCGGGTGAGAAGGCGCGGGCGGGATCGGGGGAACGTGTCCCGCCCGCGCCTGTGCGCTGAGCCGCGGGTACGGGGGGAACCCCGGCTCAGGCGCCGCCGATGACCAGTCGGCTCACTTACTACTGCGCCGCCCAGCCAAAAAACGTCACACCTGGCCGGAAAGTTCTCCCGGGTGAGCAAAACCGCAGGTCAAGGCGCTGCGATCGAGACATTGACGACAGCAGACGCTCCGCCTGCCGACCGGCAGAGCAGCCACCGGCCACCGGGGACGACCGACGACCGCCGGATCCGCCACCGGGCTCACCAGCCGACCACCGGCCACCGGCCACGGGCCACCGGCCACCGGGAACACCGGGAGCTCCCGGGAACTACAGGGCCGCCAGGGGCGCTCCCGGAGCCGCGGGCCTGGAGACGCGCCACACCTCCGTCGGCGGCGCGAAGGGCTGCTCCGCGGGAGCGGGCCGTACGGAGGCGGGGGGCAGGAACGAGGAGCGCGGGAGGCCACCCGAACCGGAGCCGTCGTCGCCGTCGTCACCGTCGCCGTCACCCTGGCCGCCGTCGTCGCCGTCCTCACCGTCCTCACCACCCTGGCCGCCGTCGTCGCCGTCACCGTCCTCACCGCCCTGGCTGCCGTCGGCGTCCCCGCCGGCAGCGGTCAGTATCCGGTCGCAGAACTGCTGCACCCTGTCCACGCCCTGCGCCGCGGCCTCCAGTGTGCGCTTGCGCTCCTCGCCCAGCGTGCCGTTGTGGTGGTCGCGGCAGGCCTGGACCGTCCTGCCGTACCAGTCCCCGTCGCCGGTGTCCTCCGTGCGGCCGTCGTGCGGCGTGGTGGACGGCTCGCCCTGGCGGGCGCCCGCGCCGTCCCCGTCCGGGGTCCGGGTACCGTCCGGTGCCGCCGGGGCGCTCGGCGAGGAGGGAGTGCCCGCGGGCGGCGACGGCGCCTCGGGACTGCGCAGTCGACCGACCGGGGGCTCGGTGGCGACCGGCCCGGGGGTGACGGCACCCGAGACGGACGAGGCGGGCGCCGGCTGAGTTTCGCCGAACGGGATCGGCAGCAACCCGGTCCCCGCGGCGACGGCCACGCCTCCCGCCGCCAGTCCGGCCAGCGAGGCCGCCAGTCCCCAGTGCACCGAACGGGCCCAGGAGACCGGCCCGGCCTGCGGTGTCAGCCGCACCGTCGGCAGCAGTTCCGCCGCACCGCCGTCACGCGCCTGGCGGAACGCGGCGAGCGCGGCCTCCTCGCCTCCCAGCGGCTCGGTCACCGGACCTCGGGCGGCTGCCTCGTCGAGCAGCCCCGCCAGCAGAAGGGCCTGGTGACGCGCGTCAACGCCGACGGGTTCGAGGGGCTCCCCGCGGAGCAACCGCTCCGCGGACTCCTGGTCGAGCCACGTGTCACGCTCGTCGGCCATCACATGTCCTTCTGCGTCCGCAGACGCGGATGCGTCACACCGGTGGAGCGGGCCGCGCCGGGCCGCACCGCGTGCGGCGCCGGCATCGCACCGAGTTCCTTCCCGCCCCCGGGGGCTCCAGGTGCCCCCTCCTGCTCCGCCCCCAGGAGCTCCGCGAGGCGCTTCAGACCGCGGTGGGCCGCGGTGCGCACCGCGCCGGGCCGCTTGCCCAGGGTCTTCGCCGCGCTCTTCGCGTCCAGGCCGACGACCACGCGCAGTACCACCGCCTCCGCCTGGTCCTGGGGGAGCTGGGCGATCAGGGCCATGGCACGGCCGGTCGCCAGGGCCTCCATGGCCTCTCCCGCGGTGTCGGACTCGGCGGCCCTCCCGCTCAGTGCGGTCTCGTCCCCGCCGACCGCCGGGCGCCTGCCGCGCATCCGGATGTGGTCGAGGGCCCGGTTGCGCGCGATGCGTGCGGCCCAGCCGCGGAAGCGGTCGGCGTCGCCGCTGAACCGGTCCAGGTCCCGGGCGATCTGCAGCCAGGTCTCGGACGCCACGTCCTCGGCCTCCGCCTCGCCGACCAGCGTCCTGATGTATCCGAGCAGCCGCGGGTGAACGGCGCGGTAGACGGTCCGGAAGGCGTCCTCGTCCCCGTCCTGCGCCGCGCGCACCGCGGCGGTCAGCTCCGCGTCGTCCCCCAGCACTCCCACTACCCGTTCGTCGTCGCGGCTGGTCGTCACCGCCGCACGGCCCAGCGCGCAGCGCCACGCTACGTCCTCCCCCGGGGCCGCGTCCACGCCTTAGTACAACTTGCAACATTGTGCGGTGGAGGGCGGGGTGTGACAGAAAACGCACCCACGGCGCTGAGTGGAGTACAGGGCCGCGCCGCGGCCCTCGCGGACGACGACCGGGGCCTCTCCTGTGGGGGGTGGCGGCCTCGGTCGTCTTTCCTTCTCCTGGCCCTCTGACCAGGCATTTTCCAGAGGGTGGGGCGCCTGCGTGACCAACGGCGTGACCAACACGTCCAGCGGTTCACCCGCTCCTCCCCAGGCCAATGCGCTGCGCCGTCGCGGAGGCGAGCTTCCGCGCCCCCTCGACTCGACGCTTCCCGTACTGAGCCATTGTGACCATCCCCTCGTAGCGTGGAGCCCGTGATTGCAGGGGAAGTTGGGATTCATGGGGTCCAAGAAGAAGCCGCCGTACGACGCCGAGTTCCGTGAGCGCGCCGTGCGCATCGTGGTCGAGACCGGCAATAGGTGGGTTGACCTGCGGGGTTGCCTGATTTCACGCCGTGGGGGCGTCTCACCCAAGGCTGACAGAGAGGGCAGGCCGTCCAGGGCGTGGGTACCGCCCAGCGGGCGGGCCTGGGTGAACGTCAGCTCGGCCGGCCCCGTCAACGCGGCGGCGCGGGCCGGGTCCACGGGCCGCGGACACACTGTTCGCCCACCTTGCGGACATCCGTCGGGCGTGGGCCGCCTGCCCGCTCGACCTGATAGAGCGCCGGGCCTTGTTCCTCCGGTTCGCCCTCGACTGGCCGGATGCCGTGATCGCGGCCCGCGACTCCGTGACCGACCGGGCGGTGCGTTACCGGCTCGAACGCGGTGTTGGCAAGCTTGCTGCCTGGCTGAACGGCCGGACCTATGTGGATGGGTACGACGACATCGACCACGCAGCATGAGCATGGCCCTGCTCCGAGGGCATCGGAGCAGGGCCTCTCAGCGTAAGAGTGCGCTAGGCGGTTAACCCGGTGCGCTTGGCCATGGCCAGCAGTTCCGGGCGACTGCGCTGGTGCATGATGAACAGCACTCGGAGAACCTCGCGGCTCATCGGGTGAATCTCCGCCATCTGCGGCGCAACCTGGAATGCGAGCTTCAGCGCGTCCTCCGCCCCCTGCAAGTCCTTCGTCGCGAGCCGTGCGCGGGCCAGGTCGATGTAGAAGCGACCGACCCGGTTTGGCTTCAGGCCAGCGGGTGGCTGCCCTACCATCGGGTCGGCCATTTCCACAGCCTTGTCCGGCTGACTCAGTTCGATTCGCGCAGCCAGCTCGTAGAGAGCTGTGTTGCCCTCACCGAACGTCAGGTTGTGCACGAGCCCGTCTTGGGGGAGCTGAGAGGCCAGTCGCTTCGCGTGGCGAAGATGTGCCTCGGTGGCGTTCTTGTCCTCGTGGCGCGACGCCAGGACTACCCCTCGCAGGTGAAGAGATCCGAGCACGATGACGGCCTCTGGGCCGTTGGAGCGAGAGCCCTCGAACTGGCTGATCGCACGCTCGACGATCGCCAGGCCATCGTCGTACGCGCCGGCCGACTGATACGTACCCGCCTCGTTCCAGGCAGCCGCAGCCTCAGCGGCCGGATTCCAAGTTCGCTGTGCCGCCCACTGCTGGCGAGACACGATCATGTCGGCGAGGTCTGGCTGCGCGAGGCGATGCGCCACCGCGTAGGCACAGCCGTACAGGTCGGAGACCTGACTCCACGCCACAGAATCGCCGCCAGCGTCGAAGGCTGTCGCGGTGGCCTGACCTAGGAGCTTCGGCAGTTTCCGGAGGAGTTCCAGATACTGCGTCTCCGCCCGCAGCGTGGCTGCCCTTTCGAGTCCCCTCGCCAGCTCGTCGCGCGGCGGAGTGTCCTCCTTCGGCAACGTGTGCCGCCGAACGGCCCCTCGCAAGTCGTTGAGTAGATCTGCCTGCTCTGACGGGTCGGTGAAGGGCTGTCCATTGATGCGCGCGGTGGTGACGCGAAGCGCCTTGGCCGCAGCCGCAACAACGGGCGGCGTGGCCGGGCGAAGGCCGGTCTCGATCTTGCTCAGGTAGGAGACCGTGATCCTCATTTCGCGCGCGAGCTTGGCTTGGCCAATACCGCGCGCCTTGCGCAAAACCGCGATGTTCTCACCGGCGGCGGGCGTGCTCTCCATGGACTCACTCTTCCACGTCAAAGGGACGCACAGTGTCAAGTGCACCTTGAAGGGGTGCCGTTGTGCAAGATTGGTATGAACTGATCCTGGTCTCCGGTAGTTGGCTAGTCACAGACAGCGAGCCGATGAGGGAGGTCTCCGTGGGACAGGCCATCTCGGAGAGAACGTCGAAGTTTAAGTCGGAGCTCGACGCAGGCCAGGATGCGGCCGACCGCCTGGCAAAGGCACTGAGGGACGCGGGTTTCACGCTTCCCAGCCTCGGCGGAACGTACCCCGTGCAAGGTACGCCGATGGTGGAACTCGGTCGCGCTCGGGCGGACGTGATCTCCAGGCTGGCCGAATGGATCGAGGAGCGGGCGTGACGTGGGCGGCTGGCATGCGGCCCGCGCAGGCGGTGGCCCCCAAGGAGGCAGCGCCGCCGCGCATGTGGCTGCGGGTCTACCGGAGGGGCCCGAGCGGCGACTGCCAGGAGATCCTGCCGCGTAAGGAGGTGGCCGACGCGCTGGACACCAGCGCGGTAACGAGTCCGGTGTCGTACCCGCCCTGCCAGTGTCGGCTCCATCGGCGGCCCGCCTAGTGAGTGGAGCCACGGTCTATCCGGAGACAAGTCGCCCTGCTACGTCCCGCCCCGGTGACGGCGGGGAGTGGCTGGACGGAATGTGCCGGCTCTATTGCCGCCGCAGCGGCATCCCCGTCATCTGGATCGGCCCCGCCCAGTTCGAGGGGATGAGTGCTCCCATGTTTGGGTGCGCGAACTGCATCGCCGAGCTGGAGCACATGATCGGGCAACACTTCGTCCGCAAGGACGCCCCCCAGACCCCCGCCTCCACGAGATGGCTCTGACCATCGGGGCTCCCCCGCCCAGGTATGCGGCCTCGTGGAGGCGGGTCGAGCCCTCGCCCCAGCCGCTTCGCCAGCCCCGAAGAATGACAGGTCGGCGGCTGGGACGGGTTGGCAAACGAACAAGACACAGTGCAACTCCCGTTAGAGAGGGGAACGCAATGAGCGGACGACACAGCGGAGGCCAGGGCAGCGGCCAGGGCGGCAGCCAGCAGGACGACAGCAGCTCCGGCAACAAGCACGGCGGTGGTGGCTCGGACGAGGGTGGCAACACCAGCGACGGCCAGGGCCCCGCGGACGGTAAGTAGATGGCTTCCGAAACGATGGCGGAGGTCGGCCCCGAGACGCTGGCCGCCGAGCTGGTCGCAAAGGGGGCTCTGACGACCGATTGGCTGCCGGCCTTCAGGACAGTGCCCCGAGACCGCTTCGTTCCGGACGCGATCTGGCCGGGACGTGCCGGAATGAACCGCCAAGACGACCGCGTGCTCCGCTCGGAGCATCCCGAGTTGTGGTGGAAGGCCGTCTACACGGACGCGCCTATCACCACGCAGTGGGACGATGGCGCCTACGGCGGACCGGGGAGAGGCAGGACGCCCAGTTCCTCTTCCTCGATGCCGACCATGGTGTTCTCCATGCTGGACGCGCTGAGTGTCGAGCCGGGGAATCGCGTTCTGGAGATCGGAACGGGTACCGGCTGGAGCGCGGCCCTCATGTGTCATCGGCTCGGGGACCAGAACGTCGTGAGCGTGGAGCTCGACGCGACGCTGGCTGCCGAGGCTCGCAGTCGGCTCTTCGCCGCCGACTTCGCCCCTGAGATCGTGGTTGGGGACGGCGCCGTTGGCTACGGCAAGCGCAGCCCGTATGACCGGATCATCGCGACGGCGTCCGTGGGCCACGTCCCCTCCCAGTGGATCGGACAGGCGCATCCGGGGGCGATCATCGTCACCCCTTGGGGACCGGTGTACGGAGGGGAAGCGGTCGCCCGCCTCGCTATCGACGAGGTCGGCGTGGCGCGCGGGCACTTCGTCGGCTCGTCTGCCTTCATGCGCCTCCGGCAGCGCCGGAAGAGCCTGCCGCCCTCGGGTCGGTTCCTCGATCAGTCGAAGTGGCCCCTGGGTGCCAACAGAACGAAGACCCCCCTGTCGCCCGACGACGTAGGGGACTGGATCTGCATGTTCGCCATCGGTGTGCAGGTGCCGGACCTCTTCTGTCGCGTCACCTGGGGTGAGGAGGGTTCGTACCGCCTGTGGCTCTTCGACACGGGAGTCACGAGCTGGGCCAGCGCGGACTACGTAGTGGGCGGCGAGGAATTCGAGATCGCCGAGGCCGGCCCGCGGAGGCTGTGGCAGGAGCTCGAAGGCGCCTACTGGTGGTGGCATCAGCAGGGGCGGCCGGGCTTCGAGCGGTTCGGCCTGACCACACGCGGCGGCCCGACGTACAAGGTGTGGCTCGACGACCCCGCCAACCCTGTCCCCGTCGGGCGGAGCAGTTGGTAGTAGCCCCACCCCGGGCGCCCGCACCCTCAGCCCCCAACTCCCCAGGCTGGCGGGCGCCCGGGGTCGGCAGCCCCCCACGCAGTCAATCGTTGACCTTGCAGGAGGAGCACGTGCCCATTCACCGCTTAGCCGTGCGGAACTATCTCGGCGGACCCGCGCTCGCGCCCGCCGACTTGACCATGGTGTTCCTCATGCGTGAGGACGACGACACCACCCCGCGCCCGATGCCCACGCTCACCGTTCGCGAGGTGCCGGGCATGATCGTGGCGCTGGAGTCCTTCGGCGTGAAGTCGGTGAAGATCTTCGCCGGCTCCCGCATGAGGGACGCCCGCGCCTCCCAGGGCGCATCCCCCACCAGCCTGATGGCGCGGGCCATCAAGGCTGCGAAGAAGGCCGGGCCCGGCGTCGCCGTGATGACCGAGACCTGCGTGTGCTCGCACAACGACTCGGGCGAGTGCTGGCTCGCGGACGAGCGCGGCGCCATGGACCTGGAGGAGACGACCGAGGTCATTGCGGCCCAGGCGGTGATGCAGGCCGATGCGGGCGCCGACATCGTCGGCCCGGCCGCGATGATTCCCGGCTCCGTGCGCGCGGTCCGCGAGGCCCTCGACGCGGCAGGCCACCGCGACGTGGCGATCATGCCGCACCTGATCTTCGAGTCCTCGCTCTACGAGGGTTACAGGGCCACCATGGAGGCGGCTCCCCGCTCGGGGGCGCGAGCCTTCCAGATCAACCCGCGACAGCCGGAGCATGCCCTCCACACCGCGCTGCGGAGACCCGCAAGCGGATCTCGAAGCTCCACCATCCGGAGACGAAGGCCGAGGCCGAGGCCGAGCGCCTCGTCCTGCGACAGATGGGAGGGTTCTGCAACGCCCCGCTCGCCGGATACTGCACCACGAACGACGACGGCAACAGCGTCACCTACACCGTGCGGGCCCGCGCATTCTCGCCGAGCGGCACGGTTATCGATGTCCGGCAGACCGGGGAGGACGCTACGAGGACAGCGCTGGCCGTCTGCCAGGCCCTCACTCGGCATGGCGCCCTGGACCTGGCCAAGGCGGCGTAGTGGCTCGCACCAGCAACTACCACAACGACCGGCTTCGCCCCATCGAGAGCAGCCTGCCGACAGCCCGGGGCGCGTCCCGGGGAGAGCGAGATCGAGCAGCGGCCCTGGTCGCGCGGTACGCGCGGTCGCCGGACGACCGCAAAGAGCTCCTCAACGCCCTCGGTCTCGACCCGGAGCGCCGCCCGGATGCCGGTTGGACACGTGACCAACGCGTGACCAACAGCGGCCAGAAGCAGCCAGAAACACCGGGATGAGGGCCGTACTCGGCACAAGCCGTGAGAGGACGCAAAGTACATGGTCAGGGGCCATTCCTTAAACTACTCAACCCGGGGGTGGCGGCCCCGGTCGTTGCTTCGACAAGAAGCCCTCGGGCCTGGGGCGATGCCAGGCCGCACGGGCCTCCGTGACCAGCGGCACGACGCGTCGCACCACGTGGCACGACCCGCACCGTCAAGATGTGGTGGCTGTGGTGCTGGCTCAGGAACCGTCGCCGGCGTGTGCTGCGGACGGATAGGTCCACTGGACATCGGTGTCCAGGACACTCTTCTTCGCTCCCTCACCGATCACCAGGGTGAGCGCACCCCCGTCGGCCACGTGTGTGATCTGCCTGCCGTCGGCGACGGCGAGCAGACGTCCGGGGGCTTTCCCCGACCGCTCCCAGGAACCTGCGCCGGACGCGAGCGTGTAGTGGACGGCTGCGCGGTCCGCGTCCGCGAAGCACGACGTGGCGTCGACGCCCTTCTCCGCCCGGTAGACCACGTGCGCCACGCCGTCGGCGTCGAACCACGTATCGTCGACCCGGTAGCCGACACCAGGACCGTCCAGACGAGTCTGCGCGCCGGTCGCCAGGTCGAGGAGCGCCGCAGGGTAGCTGCCCTCACCGCACGAGTTGTAGGGGGGCTGTCCGTTGGGCGGTTCGACGACGGCCCGCGCGCCATCCGGGCTGACAGTCCGGACAAGGCCCGAGTAGCCGAACCGGGGCAGGTCCCTGATCTTCCGGGCCTTCGTGGGGGATTCGAGCCGGAACAAGACGCTCTGCTGGCCGAGGTCCCCGACGCGTGACACCGCGTACGCCTGGAGCCGGTCACCGTTCCAGACGTTCAGCAGCATGGTGTCGGGCGGGCCGTCATGGCCGAGGCGGTTGGGGATCTCGTCGAGGTCCTCTCGCACCGGCTCCCCACCGTTGGCGGGATACCGGACGATGTCCCCTCCACCGGAGATGAGCTCGCCGTCCAGGAAAGCGATGGTGCAGCCGAAGCACGGCCAGGAGTGCTCGACCCCGCTCTTCAGGTCACGCAACTTGATCACATCGCCGCCGGCCCCGTCCGGCCCCAGCGGGCCAGTGCCCGTCTCCAGCCACGCCACCTTGGCCGCATCCTCCGACCAGACCACCATGCCCGGTGCCGCCGCGTCACCCGTGGTCGCCAGGACCTGTGGGCGACCGCCCGGTTTGAGGAGCGCTTTGACCTCCGTCTTCGTGGTCCACGCCAGCGGCCGGAACATGGCGGTCGGCATCGGGGACCCCGTGAGTTCTGCACACCGGCGGCGAGCGGCCTCGTCCGTGAAGCTGGTTGTGGTGACACATACGTGGCGGGCCTTGTCGGAGGTAACCGAACAGGAGTCCGACTGTGCACCCTCGTCGCATCCCCAGTAGACGAGACTGACCCCCGCGGGGAGGGGTTGCGCAGGATCCACGGACACCGGGCCGGCCTCACCCTTCTTGGACTTCACGACCTTCGTGCAGTCCGTCGCTCCCTCCCCTACCAAGCAGGTGCCCTCGGGGTCACCCGGCATGTTCGCCTCCAGGACACGGGTCGCCACGGTCACCTTGACCGGCACACTCTCCGCGTCGGCCTGCTGGCTGAGGACGACCCCACCCGCCGTCACGGACGCCGCCAGACCTCCGCCGATGACCGCCTTGGCCGACACACTCATGCCTGCCTTGGTCGCCACACCGGCTTTGGTGGCCATCGCCACCGAGCCGGGGTCGGCGGGCGGCAGCGAGGACACCAGTTGGTTGCCCACCTCCTGGTTGATGTCACCGACCGAGCCGTGGTCGCCGAGGTCCGGGATGTCACTCCCGGAACCACCGGAGCCCTCGATGCCGGGTTGTGCTGCCGGGTCTGCCCCGGAGGCGGGGTCTCCACCGCACGACTGCGCGGCGGCGTCGGCGGCCGACGCATGGCCGTCGCTGCCGAGCTCCCGCCAGTAGGCGGCGGCCGAGGCGAAAGCGGCCGCCGCGAGGAGGCGTTTGCCGGAGACCAGCTTGCGAACGCCGTCCTCGTGCATCAGATAGGCCAGGATGTCCCGCAGACCCGCGCTCTCGGCAGCCGCGATGCCGCGTTCCAGGACCCGGCCCCAGGCTCCCGTACGCAGGGAACAGGCGAATACGGGCGAGGCTGCGCGCGCCAGCCGAGCGCCCTCCGCCGACCGTCCGGCCTCGGTGGCCGCGTCGATGACGGCGGTGAGCAGCGCCGTGTCCTCAACCACGGCCGCGGCCTCCGTGCCCGCCATGGAGACCCAGTGCGTCAGCTGCCGCGCGAGCGCCGCCAACTCCGCGGAGCCGGGTCTGAGTCCGGCAAGGTGGACCCCGCCGATCTCCGGCGCGAGCCGATGCCCCCGCGCCGTGGCCACGACCACACCCCGGGCCTCCAGACGATCGCATACCGCGGAGAGCCCCGTGGTCCCGTCGAGCAGGAAGGCCAGCAGCCGCATGCTCACCCCGCCGTCACGGGCGACGGCGAGGATCCCCGCGACATCGCGCTCGACGCCCGTCAGCGCGGCCAGCAGCTCCGGGAGCAGACCGTCGAGCCTGGCCGCGGGTACGAGGCGGTCCGCGGCTGCCGCGCGCAGCAGCGGCAGGGGGGCACCCGAAGTGCGCCGCCACAGCTCCTCGGCCACCGGCTCCTCGGCGGCCTCGAGCCGTCGGCCCAGCGTCTGCGACAGCAGTGTCATGGCAGCCTTGTGCCCGAGACCGCCCAGGGCGAGGGTCCCGCCCTTGCCGAGCAGGGTGCGCTGCCCGCTCGCGTACAGCAGCGCGGAGGACGGGAGTGCGTCCAGCACCGTGTCCAGGTCCTCCGCCTCGACCTCCAGATCGTCGAGGACGATGTCGGCCGTGACGTCGGCCATGAGGCGCCGCAGCTCCGTGTGGGCCGGACGGTATCCGGGGGCGTCGTAGCAGGCTTCGAAGACGTCCTGGAGCACGTCGCCGGGCTCGCGGCCCGCCGCGTCCACGAACACCACCGCGCCGCCGCGCTCGTCCGCGAGCCGGTGGGCGGCCTGGCGCAGCAGGGTGCTCTTTCCGATGCCGGCCGGCCCGTGAATCTGCCACGCGCCGTGGTCGTCCAGGCCGCTCCGCAGCTCCGCGAGTTCCCGCTCCCGGCCGACGGCGGCCTGCGGGCGCCGTGGCAGCAGCGTCATGTCCTGGCGGGCGACGGGGGCCGGGCGCTGCCCCGGCTGGACGATTTGCACGAACGACCGCTCCGCCGAGACGACCACGTTGTTGTCGCCGATCGTGACGTGCCCCCGTACACCGCTGACCTCGATCGACGTCTTCGGCCCCGGCATCAGCTCTCACCTGCGGCGGAGCCGAGGCTCTGCAGCAACTCGCCGAAGCGGGCAGCCACATCCTCCCCGGCGGCCTGTGCCAGGAGCGCCGCCGTGGGGTGCAGCAGCAGGGAAGAGACGGCACCGAGCACTGCCGGGAGCCGCTGTGCGAACCAGGCGTGCACCTTCGTCATAGTGCGGACGTCGGGTTGGTCCCCCGTGATCGACTCCTCCAGCTCTTCCAGGCGGTCCGCCGCAGCGCCCTTCTCCCGTTCCCCGGCGCCGTCGGCCTCCTCGATGAGTCCCCTTACCCGGGCGAACTCGTCTCTGAGCTCCTGCACCTGCTCGCTCGTCACCGCGCTGTCGGGTCCGGTCGGCGCCCCGATGCCGCCGGAGACCCTGTTGCGGTTGCCGACGGTCGTGTGCCCTGCGACGTTGCGCACCGTCACCTTGTACGTGGTGCCGTTCTCTTCGCCCTGCGTATCCACATGATCGACCATCAGAACTGCTCCCCCTGGACGTGTGACAGACCGCCAGCGCCACGTCCGTTGACGTGACAAGGCGTGTTCCGAGAGTAGTCAAGGGGACACGCGGATATCAGGGATTCGATGGAAGCACCGCCGCGGCCTGACGCGGCTCAGGGTCGGGGCCCGGGTCCCGGTCCGCGGGGATCCTCCGTGCCCGTGCGAGAGCAGGCGCGGGGCGTGTCGCCGGTCTTGGGCCACCGGCCACTGCGCCTGCCGCGCTCCTCTGCCGGGCCTCGGGCCACACGGGGAGGGACGTCACCGCCCCGGCCGTAACGTCATTGCACACCCTGCGCCCGCCGCTTCCCTATGCTCCGGCCCCATGAGATGCCGCCCCGTGGCCTTCGCCGCCGTGTGCACCGCCGCCGTCTGTCTCACCGGCCTCACGGCCGCCGCGCCCCTCCCGGCTTCCGACTCCCCGCTCCCCTCCCCGCTCCACTCACCGCTCCACTCACCGCTCCCCCTTTTTCCCTTCCGGTCCGAGGCCCTGACCGGGCGCGCGTTCCCGTCGCCGGGTGCCGGAGAGATCCACAGCGTGCCGGTCCCCGGCAGCGACCCGACACGGCGAACACTCCCGGCGCGCAACACCGAGCCGTTCAGCCTGGTCGGCATCACCTGGGACGATCCGGATGCGGAGCTCGCCGGCACCGCCGAAGTCCGCACCCGGGACAGCCGTACCGGCCTGTGGTCGCCCTGGCACGCGCTCGAGGTGGACGTACGGACGTCGGAGGTCCGCCCCGGGCCCGCCTCCGCCGGACTGCGGGCGGGCAGCCTGCCGCTGTGGACCGGACCGTCGGACGGGGTGCAGCTGCGCGCGCAGGGGACGGCGCTGCCCGGGGGGCTGCGCGTCGAGCTGGTGGACCCTCAGGACGGCGTCCCGGCAACGCCGTCCGCCCGCGCGCAGGCGCCGGCGGGCGCCCCGCCGATGACCATGCGGGCCGGCTGGGGCGCGGACGAGTCCAAGGTCGGTGGGCCGCCCACCTACAACTCCACCACCAAGGCGATGTTCGTCCACCACACCGCCGGGTCGAACACCTACCAGTGCGCCGACTCGCCCGCGATCGTACGGGCCGTCTTCACGTACCACGTGGCGGGCCAGGGCTGGAACGACATCGGCTACCACTTCCTGGTCGACAAGTGCGGAAGGATCTTCGAGGGCAGGGCCGGCGGCATCGACCGGCCGGTCCAGGGAGCCCACACCTACGGCTTCAACGTCGACACCAGCAGCGTGTCGGTGATCGGCGACTACAGCACTGCGGACGCCACGCCCGCGGCCCGCGACGCCGTGGCGAGGCTCGCCTCCTGGAAGCTCGGCCTCTACGGCCTGGCCGTAGACGGGACGACGACGCTCACGGCGTCCACGGACAACGGACGGTTCCGGCGAGGGGAGCGCGTCACCCTCCCGCGGCTCCCTGGGCACCGCGACGCGTACCCGACCGAGTGCCCCGGCGCCCGTCTCTACGCCGACCTGCCCGCCATCCGCAGGTCCGCGACAGCATCCGCCGACGAGCCCGGCGGCAGACCGGGCGACGCACCCGGCAACGGACCGGGCGACGGACCGGGCGACGGTGGGCCCGCGCTCTCGGAGGTGCCCTGGCCCGCGGACCCCGGGGTGGAGGCGGCGGCCGTACCGGAAGGCGCCGCGGAGCGGGACTCCGTCGGCGGTGACTTCGACGGGGACGGGGACCGTGATCTGGCGGTCGCGTTCGGCACACCGGAGGGCGCCACCGCGCTCGTCGTACTGAGCGGTCCTGAGCGCGGACGCGGGACCGCCTCGCCGACCGTCCTGATGGGCGCCGGCGGATCCGCCCTCGCCTCGGGCGACATGAACGGCGACGGGTTCGACGACCTGGCCGTGTCCACCGGGAGGGGGATCGTCACCTACCACGGTTCACCCACCGGCCTGGGCACAGCGGGGGCGCCCACGCTCGCGGTGGGCGCGAACGCCCCGGCCCTCAGCGCGCCCGACCGGGACGGCGACGGCTACGCGGATCTCCTCACCGGACCCGAGGTGATCGCGAACGGCGGGCCGCTGGGGCTCAGCGCCTCCGGGAAGAGGACGCCCGGTCCCGCCGAGTAGCCGCGGTCGCCCCACGCGTCGTCCCCGTGCTCCTCTCGGCCCGGTCGCTCCTCTCGGCCCGGTCCCTCCTCTCGGCCCGGTCGCCCCCTCGGCCCGGACCCGCCGAGCAGCCGCGGTCGCCCTTGATCCCCGGTCGCCCCCGGTCCCCCGGTCCGCCCCGGGGAAGAGGACAGCCCCACCCGCCCAGTGGCCGCCGGGCCCGCCGGAGCCCCGCCGCCAAGAGCGGAACAGCCGGCCCCGGCCGCCCGGCCGGCGACCGCGGGCCGCCGCGCTGCCCGGTTTCGGCCGGGGCGACGTCCCGGTTCGTTCCGGCCCGCCCGGATGCCCGACCGGATGCCGGACCGGCGGCCCGCCCGGATGCCCGACCGGCGGCCCCGCCCGTCGGCCTCAGCCGAGCCTGTCCGCCAGCGTGTTGAAGTCCGTCCAGGAGAGCGGCGGCGGCCCCGGGGTCCACAGCTTCTGGGCCACCGCCCGCAGCGGCATGCGGATGCCCGCCGCCACCTGGTCCTGGGTCTGCGCCTCGGCGCGGTCGCCCCAGACGGCGAGGCGGCCGCCGAGGATCTGGTCCGAGTAGCGCGCGGGGACGGGGGTCGTGCCCCGCAGCACCAGTGGTGTCCACTCCTCGTAGATGCGCCGGCCCGTCGGGTAGGCGAACTCGTTCGGCTCGCCGAGCACGTAGTAGAGGTACTCGTCGTTGAGGTTGACGACCTTGCGGCCTTCCGCCAGGTACTCCCCCGGCTGCCGGGCGCCGATCTCCTTGCCCGTCCAATACTCGACCTCGATGTCCTTGTCCGGGGCGACCACGCCGCCGCGGAAGAAGCCGTCGTTCCACGCCTTCGGCTGCTTCTGCGCGGCGCGCACCACCGAGGCCCGGTCGTTGAGCCAGCCGGTCGCCAGGTCCCGCACGGTGGCGTTGGGCCCGTACTTCGCCACGGCCGCCCGGGCCAGCCCGGGGTAGGAGGCCTGCGGGTCGCGCACGGTCAGCGCCTGGTACTCGTCGGCGCCGACGTGGAACCAGCGGCCGGGGAAGAGCTGCGCGTACTCCCGCAGCAGGTCGTCGACGATCCGCGCGGACCCCGGCTTGGAGATGTCGATGGCGCCCTGCCGGGGCACGCCCTGGACGTTGCGCAGCTGGAGTTCGGGGTGCGCCCGCAGGACCGCGCCGAGGTGCCCGGGGGAGTCGATCTCGGGGACGACGGTGATGTGCAGGCTGCGGGCGAGGGCGAGGATCCGGCGCACCTCGGCCTTGCTCAGATGGTCCTGGGAGACGACCTCGGGGTGGGTGTCGGAGGCGATCCGGAATCCCTGGTCGTCGGAGAAGTGCAGTCCGAGCATGTTGAGCTTGAGGTCGGCCATCTCGCGCAGCCGCGCCTCGAGCCAGCCGGCGGTGAAGTGCTTGCGCGCGATGTCGACGTTGAGGCCGCGCTGCGGCCGGTCGGGCCGGTCGCGGACGACGCCCTCGGGCATCGCGCCGCCGGCGCGCACGGCCTGCTTCAGGGTGCGGGTGCCGTAGAAGACCCCCGCCTCGTCCGGCCCGGTGATCCGGACGCGGTCGTCGCGCGTGGTGAGGGTGTACGACTCGGGCGCGCCGCCGCCCGCGGGGTCGAGCGACAGCTCCACGTCGCCGGCGTTCACCGGCCCGTCGCTGCGGAAGCCGGTCTTCAGCTCCCCCGCCAGCAGCCGCCCCTCGTCGGCGAGTGCCTCGCTGCCCTTGGCGACGACGACGGCGCTGCCCGCGGCCGGACGCCAGCCCGGTCCGCGGGCGGACTCGTGGTCGCGGACGGAGGGAATGGTCCGGGGCTCGCCGGACAGCGGGGAGGAGGGCTCCGGGGAAGGGGACGACTCCGGGGAGGAAGCCGCCGGGGAAGGAGCCGTCGAAGGAGCCGTCGGGGAGGAGACCGGGGCTGCCCGGTCCCGGCCGGCCCCCGGGGCCTCCGCGCCGCCGGACCCGCCGGCCGAGCAGGAGACGGCCGCCGACAGGGCCACGGCGGCAGCGACGGCGGGGGCCGCTCGCCGCATGCGCCAGGACAGCCACATCACAGAATCAACCTCCTCTTCATGGAGAAGTATGACAAACGATGGCCCATCCGTTCATTTCACCCCAGTCCGTCCATCACCCGCACTCAAACTCTCCCGTTCGGGTGAAATTCACGCACTCCTCGGCCAGTTTCTGGCGCGTCTCGATAGCGTTGCGACTCAAAGAGCCCATACTCCCCAGTCGCACCGGAGTCCACGCTGTCCCGCGAATCGCACACCGGCCTCCCGAAGCGACCGCCGGTGCTCCCTCCGGTGGTGCGGATCCCGGCCCCCGCCGAGCCGGCCTTCCCCGCATCCGCTCCGCGCCCGCGCCCGGCCCACCCGACACCCAGCCCCGCCGAGCCGGCCCACCCGGCGGCCGCTCCGCGTCCGCGTCCGGCCACCGGTGCGCCCCTGCCCGGACTGGAGCGGTTCAACGCCGCGGTCCCCACCGCCGCGACCGCCGCACTCCTGTCCTGCTGCGGAAGCCGCCGCTGGGCCCTGCGGATAGCCGCCCACCGCCCCTATCCCGACCTCGGCGCCCTCCTCGCCGCCGCGGACGAGGCAGGGTACGACCTGTCCTGCACGGATCTGCACCAGGCGCTCGCCGCCGAGTCGTCCTCCGCGCTGCACCCGACCGCCCCGGCGGCCGCGCACACCGCCCTGCGGGCCGCCCACGCCGCCTACGCGGCGAGGTTCGGCCATGCCTTCGTGATCAGCCTGGACGGCTTCCGCCCCGACGAGCAGCCCGACCAGCTGCTGGCCGGGATCCGCGCGCGGCTCGGCAACGACCCGGACGAGGAGCGGGCCGTCGCGGCCGAGGAGCTGCGCCGGCTGGCCCGGGCCAGGCTGGCGGACATGGTGGCCGGCCTGCCCGGAGAGCCCGGTTCCGGCCACCCCTGGCAGGCACCCCGAGAGACACCCCGAGAGACACCTCGGCAGGCACCCAGGCAGGCACCCCGGCAGGCACCCAGGCAGAGACCACCGCGCCCGCCGCGGGACCCGGCGCCGCACCCGCCTCGCGACCACCCGCGGGGGCCGGCCCGATAGCCCGTCCGTGCCTGTTTGATCACACCGGCGGACCCCGGGCGAGGGAACCGACAAGTCGTCGCTACGATGGCGAGGGCCGGTGGACCGTACCCGGCCGGGCCAGACCGACAGAGCTGTCACCTTGAAAGGACGCTGGCGGCCGGCTCCAATCCCCGCTCCCGGAGGGTTTTTCCGTGCCGGCTGGAACGCTGTACCGCGGCCGGGAAGGTATGTGGTCCTGGGTGGCTCACCGAGTCACCGGCGTCCTCATCTTCTTCTTCCTGTTCGTACACGTGCTGGACACCGCCCTCGTCCGCGTCTCCCCCGAGGCGTACGACGAGGTCGTCGCGACGTACAAGACGCCGATCGTCGCGCTGCTGGAGTACGGCCTCGTGGCCGCCATCCTCTTCCACGCGCTGAACGGCCTTCGCGTCATCGCCGTGGACTTCTGGTCCAAGGGCCCCCGCTACCAGAAGCAGATGCTCTGGTCCGTCGTGGGCATCTGGGTCGTCCTGATGGCGGGCGCCGTCTACCCGGTGCTCGGCCACGCCGCACGTGAACTGTTCGGGAGCTGACGCCAGACATGTCCGCTGAGACCCCTTCCGCGCCCGTCGCCGCCGATGGCGCCGCCTACGGCCCCGACAACCCCGCGCCGTACATCGAGCCGCCGCGCAAGCGGACCGGCCGGACGCCCCGGTCGACCCGGGGCAACTTCGAGATGGCCGCGTGGCTCTTCATGCGCCTGTCGGGCGTGGTCCTCGTCGTGCTGGTCATCGGCCACCTGGTGATCCAGCTCGTGCTGGACGGCGGCGTCTCCAAGATCGGCTTCGCGTTCGTCGCGGGCCGCTGGGCGTCCCCGTTCTGGCAGACCTGGGACCTGCTGATGCTGTGGCTGGCGACGCTGCACGGCGCCAACGGCCTGCGTACCGTCATCAACGACTACGCCGAGCGGCCGAACACGCGCCTGTGGCTCAAGGGCCTGCTGTACACCGCCACGGTGTTCACCATCCTTCTGGGCACGCTGGTGATCTTCACCTTCGACCCGAACATCCGCTAGGCACGGGGCTGAGGTTCCACACCATGAAGATTCACAAGTACGACACCGTCATCGTCGGCGCCGGCGGCGCCGGCATGCGCGCCGCCATCGAGGCGACGAAGCGCAGCCGCACCGCCGTCCTCACCAAGCTCTACCCGACCCGGTCCCACACGGGCGCCGCGCAGGGCGGTATGGCCGCCGCGCTGGCGAACGTGGAGGAGGACAACTGGGAGTGGCACACCTTCGACACGGTCAAGGGCGGCGACTACCTGGTCGACCAGGACGCCGCCGAGATCCTGGCGAAGGAGGCCATCGACGCCGTCCTGGACCTGGAGAAGATGGGCCTGCCGTTCAACCGGACGCCGCAGGGCACCATCGACCAGCGGCGCTTCGGCGGCCACTCCCGCAACCACGGCGAGGCCCCGGTCCGCCGGTCCTGCTACGCGGCGGACCGCACCGGGCACATGATCCTCCAGACCCTGTACCAGAACTGCGTCAAGGAGGGCGTGGAGTTCTTCAACGAGTTCTACGTCCTCGACCAGCTGATCACCGAGGTCGACGGGGTGAGGCAGTCGGCCGGAGTGGTCGCGTACGAGCTGGCCACCGGCGAGATCCACGTCTTCCAGGCGAAGTCCGTGATCTACGCCTCCGGCGGCACCGGCAAGTTCTTCAAGGTCACCTCCAACGCGCACACCCTCACCGGCGACGGCCAGGCGGCCTGCTACCGGCGCGGCCTGCCGCTGGAGGACATGGAGTTCTTCCAGTTCCACCCGACGGGCATCTGGCGCATGGGCATCCTCCTCACCGAGGGCGCCCGCGGCGAGGGCGGCATCCTCCGCAACAAGGACGGCGAGCGCTTCATGGAGAAGTACGCGCCCGTCATGAAGGACCTCGCCTCCCGCGACGTCGTCTCCCGCTCGATCTACACCGAGATCCGCGAGGGCCGCGGCTGCGGCCCCGAGGGCGACCATGTCTTCCTGGACCTGACGCACCTCCCGCCGGAGCAGCTGGACGCCAAGCTCCCCGACATCACCGAGTTCGCGCGCACCTACCTCGGCATCGAGCCCTACACGGACCCGATCCCGATCCAGCCGACCGCGCACTACGCGATGGGCGGCATCCCGACCAACGTCGAGGGCGAGGTCCTGGCGGACAACACCACCGTCGTGCCGGGCCTGTACGCCGCGGGCGAGGTCGCCTGCGTGTCCGTGCACGGCGCCAACCGGCTCGGCACCAACTCCCTCCTCGACATCAACGTCTTCGGCAAGCGCGCCGGTATCGCCGCCGCCGACTACGCGGCGGACGCCGAATGGGTCGACCTGCCGGAGGACCCGGCCGCGCTCGTCGAGGAGCAGATCGAGCGCCTGCGGAACTCCACCGGCGGCGAGCGGGTCGCCGAACTCCGCCGCGAGCTGCAGGAGACGATGGACGCCAACGTGATGGTGTTCCGTACGGAGCAGACCATCAAGACGGCGGTCGAGAAGATCACCGAGCTGCGCGAGCGCTACAGGAACGTGTCCGTCCAGGACAAGGGCAAGCGGTTCAACACAGACCTGCTGGAGGCCGTCGAGCTGGGCAACCTGCTCGACCTGGCGGAGGTCATGGCCGTCTCCGCGCTGGCCCGCAAGGAGTCGCGCGGCGGCCACTACCGCGAGGACTTCCCGAACCGCGACGACGTCAACTTCATGCGCCACACCATGGCGTACCGCGAGGTCGGCGCCGACGGCACCGAGACCGTGCGTCTCGACTACAAGCCCGTCGTCCAGACCCGCTACCAGCCGATGGAGCGTAAGTACTGATGGCTACCCCCGTACTGGACAAGGCCGAGGCCGAGGCGCAGCCCGCCTCCCCGTACATCACGGTCACCTTCCGGATCCGCCGCTTCGACCCCGAGGTCTCCGCCGAGGCCGTGTGGGAGGACTTCCGGATCGAGATCGACCCCAAGGAGCGCGTCCTCGACGGCCTCCACAAGATCAAGTGGGATGTCGACGGCACGCTGACGTTCCGGCGCTCCTGCGCCCACGGCATCTGCGGCTCCGACGCGATGCGGATCAACGGCAAGAACAGGCTCGCCTGCAAGACGCTGATCAAGGACATCAACCCGGACAAGCCCATCACGATCGAGGCCATAAAGGGCCTGACGGTCCTCAAGGACCTGATCGTGGACATGGAGCCGTTCTTCCAGGCGTACCGGGACGTCATGCCGTTCCTGGTCACCACCGGCAACGAGCCGACGCGCGAGCGGTTGCAGTCGGCCGAGGACCGCGAGCGGTTCGACGACACCACCAAGTGCATCCTGTGCGCCGCGTGCACGTCGTCCTGCCCGGTGTTCTGGAACGACGGGCAGTACTTCGGCCCCGCGGCCATCGTCAACGCGCACCGCTTCATCTTCGACTCGCGTGACGAGGCGGGCGAGCAGCGCCTGGAGATCCTCAACGACAAGGACGGCGTGTGGCGCTGCCGCACGACGTTCAACTGCACGGACGCCTGCCCTCGCGGCATCGAGGTCACCAAGGCGATCCAGGAGGTCAAGCGCGCGCTGATCACCCGCCGCTTCTGACCGCGCAGTAAGACCCTCCGTCAAGGGCCCGTTTCTGTACGCTCGCAGTACGGAAAGCGGGCCCTTGCCCGCTGTTTCCGGCACGCGTGCTTCTGCCATGCCGGCTTCTGTGTGTGTGATGGTGATGTGATGCGAGAGCGGGGACCGATGAACCAGCCGAACCCCTGTCAGGACGGCCGCGGCCACCAGGACGGCCGCGACTACCAGTGGGGCCCGACGTACCCGCAGGACGCGGCCGAGTACGGCCGCGGCTTCGCCCAGGCACCGCTCGCGCCGCTGGGCGGCCAGGGCGCGCCGGGTCTTCCGGGCGCACCGCTGCTGATGATCGGCGACATCACCGTCGTCCAGGACTCCGTCATGACCCCGAACGGGACGCTGCCCCTCAAAGGGGCGGTGTGGAATGTGACGGACCTGTCCCGCACCGAGGAGAAGACCCCCACGCACGCCGTCGTGCTGGCGGTGGTCTTCTCCGTCTTCTGCCTCCTCGGGCTGCTCTTCCTGCTGATGAAGGAGCGGCGGACGACCGGCTTCGTCCAGGTCGGCGTCGCCGGCGGCGGACGCCACCACACCACCATGATCCCGGCGACCGGCCCGGACACCCTGTACTGGGTGATGGGGCAGGTCGCCCATGCACGCCTGCTGAGCGCGTAGCTCTCCCTCCTGCTCCGTCGGGGGCGGTCACGGCCCTCAGGCGTGCGCCCCCTCCCCGGGCCGAGGCGAGCCCCGCTGCGCGGTCTGTGCACCCGGGCCGTGCCCCCGGTGGCAGCGGCTCCCCCGCGGACTCCCACCGTTCATCGCCGCCCCGCGCTCTCCCCTGCGACCGGCCCCGCGCTCTCCCCCGCAACCGGCCCGGCGGCGTCAGTACTGCCCGCAGCCGGCCCGGTGGATGCTTCGCCGGACGAGGGCCGCCCGCCGCCGACGGCGCGCAGGGCGAACGGCAGAAGGCGGTCCGCCCTGTCCCGCGCGGTGGCCGGGTCGATGTGCTCCGGCAGCCGCGAGGTGAAGAAGAAGCTGCTCATGACGGGACCGAGCACCACGTCTCCGAGCAGGCTGTAGTCCTCGACCGGGGGGATCTCGCCCCGGTCGGCCGCGCTCCGCACGACCTCGGCGACCCTCCGGTACGCCGGTTCCAGGAAGGCGGCCGTCAGCGCCTGAGCGAGGACCGTGTTGTGCGCCGCCTCGCCGACCAGGGCCCGCATCAGCCGTCCGCCCTCGCCGGTCATGGCGGCGGCCTTGTCCCGGAGCACCGTGCGCAGGTCGCCTTCGAGGGTGCCGGTGGCCGGTGGCTCGTGGGGCTCGGTGCAGGTGGCGGCGGCCGCGACGACCAGATCCTCCTTGGACGACCAGCGCCGGTAGAGGGTGGCGGTGGAGACCCCCGCGCGGGTGGCGACGGCCGCCGTGGTCAGCCCGCCGAAGCCGCTCTCCACCAGCACGGCCAGGGTCGCGTCCAGCAGAGCCCGGTCCCGCGCCGCGTCGCGGGGACGTCCTCGCCTGCGCGCGGCCGGGGCTTCTTCGGGCTGGGGGACGGGCGGTGCGGTGCGGGCCATGCCGCGATGATATCGGAAAGCGAAACGAAAATATTTCGTTTCGCTTATGCTCGGCGGCATGAGCACTCCCGCACCCGTCGAGCCCATCGCCCCGAACGACGCGGCGGACACCGTCGCCCGTCTGAACGCCACCTTCGCCACCGGCCGGACCAAGTCCCCCGCCTGGCGCAAAGCCCAGCTGCGCGCCCTGCGCCGGCTGCTCGTCGAGCAGGCGGACGCCCTCACCGCCGCACTCCACGCCGACCTGGGCAAGAGCACCACCGAGGCATACACCACCGAGATCGGGTCGACGATCACCGAGATCGACCACGCCCTGCGCCATCTCGACCGCTGGCTGCGCCCGCGGCGCGCTTCGGTTCCCCTCGGGCTGCGGCCGGCCCGCGCCCGTACCGTGCGCGAGCCGCTCGGCACCGTCCTGATCATCGCCCCGTGGAACTACCCACTGCAGCTCGCCCTCGCTCCGCTGGTCGGCGCGATCGCCGCGGGCAACACCGCGGTGGTCAAGCCCAGTGAACTCGCCCCGGCCACATCCGCAGCGCTCGCCCACTGGCTGCCCCGCACGCTGGACCCGCAGGCCGTGACCGTGGTCGAGGGAGCCGTACCGGAGACGACGGCCCTGCTGGAGCAGCGATTCGACCACGTCTTCTACACCGGCAACGGCAAGGTAGGCCGGATCGTCATGACCGCAGCGGCCCGTCATCTCACCCCGGTCACCCTGGAACTGGGCGGAAAGAGCCCCGCGGTCGTGGAGCCGGGCGCCGACCTCGCGACCGCCGCCCGCCGCATCGCCTGGGGCAAGTTCATGAACGCCGGTCAGACCTGCGTCGCCCCCGACTACATCCTCGCCGTCGGCGACACCTCGACCGCGCTGGAGCGGCACCTGACCGCCGCGATCCGCGAGATGTACGGCACCGATCCGGCCCGGAGCGCCGACTACGGCCGGATCGTCAACGAGCGCCACTTCGACCGGCTGACGGCCCTGCTCGGCGACGGCCGGATCGTCACCGGCGGAGACCATGACCGCGCCACCCGCTACCTCGCCCCGACCGTCCTCACCGACGTCGACGCCGACGGGCCCGTGATGAGCGAGGAGATCTTCGGCCCCATCCTGCCGATCATCCGCGTCCCCGACCTCGACGCCGCGATCGACTTCATCACCGCCCGGGACAAGCCCCTCGCCCTGTACGCCTTCACCGCCTCCGCGGCGACCAAGCGCCGCCTCGCCTCGGAGACCTCCTCGGGCGCCCTGACGTTCGGTGCTCCCCTCGTCCACCTCGCCGTACCCGGCCTTCCCTTCGGCGGCGTCGGCGAAAGCGGCATAGGCGCCTACCACGGCGAGTACTCCGTCGACACCTTCAGCCACACCAAGGCCGTCTTCGACAAGCCCCTGCTCGCCGACCCCCTCCGCCTCGCCTACCCGCCCTTCACCGACCTGAAGTCCCGCCTCCTGCGCCGCCTCTTCTGAGGGGGCGCCCCGGGGCGCCGCCGCAGGCGCCATGCCGGCGGCGGCGTTGCCCGACCGGGCGCCGGGCCCCCGCCCACCGCCCCCCCGGCGGAGCCTCGGAGACCCCCGGCGGGGGCCGACGGGGGCCGACGGGGGGACGGAACGGCCGTCAGTGGTGCCACGCCTGCCCACCCGTGTTGCGGATGAACCGCTGCAGCACCTTGATGGTGGTCAGATACTCCTCGTCGGAGATGCCGGCGTGCCGTTCCGCCCAGAGCTCCTCCTGGAGGGCCGCGGCCCTGCCGTGGAACTCCCTGCCGTCGGCGGTGAGGCTCAGGCGCCCGGCGGCGTCCTCGACGGCCCAGCCCCGGGCGATGACCGTGTCGATCTCCGACTCCATGGCCTCGCGGCCGGCGTCGAGGTAGTTCAGCAGGAGCCGGGACACCTCATCGCGGGGCTTGGCGGTGTCGGCGCCTGCCACCTGCGCGAGGACCCACCACTGGGGTTGCGTGGTGCCGATCCCGGCGAGGGCGGCGCGGATGCGGTCGACGACCGCCTTGGAAGCCGCCCAACTCCAGTAACCGATGGGCTGCTTGATCAGATCGGTGTCGCTGTGTGTGTACTCCATGGCCGGAACCCCTGTCGTCGTCTGCGTTGCCGAGGACGAGATCGACCGTAGAAGTTCAACCTGACGTGAGGTCAAGAGGCGCCGATCGGACCCTCCGGCCGCCCGCCCCTCTCACAGGTTCGGTCAGAGATCAGATTCAGACGTTCACGGGCCTTTCCGTAACGGACAGCAGATCACCTATAGTTGCGGCCTAATGGCCGTGCTGTGACGGCCGTCCTCGACGATGCCCCAGTGAGCCTGGGGCCGCGAGCCACTCCAAGGACACTGATGCCGGCGTCGCCTCCCCCTCCCGCCATGGACGACGGACGAGGCCCCCTGAGGGCGTCCCTGTCGGCCTTTCTGGCAACAGCTCTGGTCAGCCTGACGGCAGTGGCCTTAGTCACTGCCGCCGCCCCGGAAGAGTCGCGTTCCGCGATCGGTTGGGCCGCCGGCGGTGGGGCGCTGCTGCTGTGCTGCGCGGTCGCCGTGGCCGTCCATGCGGTCCGGTCCTCCCGCACCCTCCAGCGCAGCCTCGCGGCGGCAGCCCAGGGCTCCGAGGGGCTGCGGCGTGACCGGGAAGCCCTGGCCGCGGAGATGGCCAAGGAACGGTCGCGGCTGACCGGCGAGTTGTCCTGGCGTACCGAGGAACTGACCCGGGAGCACGCACGCCTCGCCGAGGAGCTGAGGTCGGAGCGCGAGCGGCTGACCGCGGAGCACATCCGCGAACGAGACCGCATCACGGCCGAACACATGCTGGAGCGCGGCCGGTTGCTGCAGGATCACACCCGCGAGCGGCAGCAGCTGACGGACGATCACACCCGCGAGCGCGAGCGGATGCTGGAGGAGCATACCCGCGAACGCCGGACGCTGGCGGAGGAGAACGAACGGCTCGCCGCCCAGTCCCGCCGCGCCGTGGCCGACCGCGCGTCCGCTCTCTCCGCCTGCGCCAAGTCCGCCGGCCGGATGCAGGCGCTGATCACCAGCATGCTCGCCGATCTGCGCGAGATGGAGGAGCGCCACACCGACGAGCGGGTCCTCGGCGACCTCCTCCACCTCGACCACCGGTCCGCGCAGGCAGGCCGACTGGCCGACTCCATCGCGGTGCTGACCGGCTCCCGATCGGGCCGCCGCTGGGCCAGGCCGATCAGCATGGAGTCCGTCCTGCGGGGCGCGATGAGCCGTATCGCCGGCTACCAGCGGGTGCGGGTGCACTCGGTGAGCGAGATCTCCGTGGCCGGCCACGCGGCCGAGGGAGTGATGCACGCGATCGCCGAACTCCTGGACAACGCGGCGAACTTCTCGCCCCCGACCGCCGAGGTCCATGTGTATGTGGAGGAGGTTCCGGCCGGAGCCATCGTCTCCGTGGAGGACAGCGGCCTGGTGATGGGAGAGGTCCAACTGCGCCGCGCGAAGCACGCCGTGAGCGGGGACGTGTCCGACCTCGGCGGGCTTTCCGGCACCCGGCTCGGCCTCGCGGTGGTGGGGCGCCTCGCCCGCAAGCACGGGCTGACGGTCTCCTTCCGGCCCTCCGCACGCGGCGGGACGGGTGTGCTGGTGCTCATCCCCCACGAGTTGCTCAGCCGGGCGGCCGGGCGCGACGGCCAGGCCGCCGCACCCTCCGTGACGTCCGCCCCCTCCCTCGCATCCGCCCCTTCCACGAGGTCCGCCTCCTCCGCCATGGCCGCCACCCCCTCCGGCGCCGCCCGCGCGCCCCGCGCCGCCTCCGGCGCCCTCCCGGCCGCGATCCCCGCACAGCGCCGCGCCCTGCCCGCACCCGCAGCGCCCACCCGGGCACCCGCAGCGGACGACCGGCGGTCCACGCCCCCGGCCGTACCGCAGACCCCGGCCACGCCGCAGACCCCGGCCACGCCGCAGACGCCGGCCCCCGCGGAGCCGCCGGCCGCGGAGCCGGGGCGGCTCCCCCGCCGCCGCCGGGGGCAGACCCTGGCCGCGGCGGAGAGCACCCGGCCCGCACCCGCGGACCCCGAGACCTCCCCACCCCGCGACGTGAAGTCCGGAATCGCCAGGTTCAGCAGTTTCCGGCAGGCCGTGCGGCCTACTCCCGCAGGCGACGCCACCGCGCCCCCGGACCCCGGCGTCAACGAGCCCACCACGCTTCCCGGCCGGGCCCCGGCCGCGTCCTCGCACCCGGAAGGCGACACCCCCCGATGACCACCACCGCCCACAACCCCACCGCCACCACCGACGAGAGCCTGGACTGGCTGCTGGGCAGCCTGCTCGAGCGCACACCCGGCACCCGGCACGCACTCGTCCTCTCCCGGGACGGCCTGAAGCTCTGCCGCACCCCGGAGCTTTCGGTGGACCAGGCCGACCAGCTCGCCGCGATCGCCGCCGGGATCCAGTCGCTTTCCCACGGCGCTTCGATCGAGTTCGGTGACGGATCGGGCGGTGTGCGCTCGGCCATGACGGAGTTCTACGGGGGGATCCTGTTCATCGTGGAGGCCGGCGAGGGCGCGCATCTGGCGGTGGTGGCCGCCGAGGACGCCGACGCCGGACTCATCGGGCACAACGTCAGCGAACTGGTGGAGCAGATCGGCGTCCATCTGCGCGCCGCCCCGCGTGCGGCCGGCGGGTCATGAGCCGCCCTGGCAGGGACGATTCGCCTGAGCGGCTGTACACGCTCACCGGGGGCCGCAGCAGCGCCGGGTCGGATGCCCTCGATCTGGTGACGCTGATGGTCGCGGACCGCGCGCCGGCTCCCGGGATGCAGTCAGAGCACGCCGCGATCCTGCGGATGTGCGAACGCCCCACGGCCGTGGTCGAGATCGCCGCGGAGCTCCGCCTCCCGGTGAGCATCGTCCGGGTGCTGCTGTCGGACCTGCTGGACGCGGGCCACGTCAGCGCCCGCCATCCCCGTCCGGCCGACCCGACCCACCGCCTTCCCGCCCCCGACCTCCTGGAGCAGGTGCTCGTTGGCCTCCGCAACCTCTGACCGGCCGGCCTTCGACCAGCCGTCAGCACGCCCCGCACTGCACGCCACATCCGACAACGGCGTCAAGATCGTGATCGTCGGAGGCTTCGGCGTCGGCAAGACCACGATGGTGCGCTCCGTGAGCGAGATCCGTCCCCTCAACACCGAGGAGACGATGACCCTCGCCGGCGAGTCCGTGGACGACACGACCGAGGTCAGCGCCAAGACCTCCACGACCGTCGCCTTCGACTTCGGCCGCATCTCCCTGGACCAGCACAACGTCCTCTACCTCTTCGGCGCACCCGGGCAGGAGCGGTTCTGGTTCCTGTGGGACCGGCTCTTCTCGGGCACGCTCGGCGCGGTGGTCCTGGTGGACATCCGCCGGATCGCGGACTCCTGGTACGCCATCGACCGGCTGGAGGCGCACGGCACCCCGTTCATCGTGGCCTGCAACGACTTCGGAGGCACCGCGTACAGCTACGAGCAGGTACGCGAGGCGCTCGACCTCGACCCGGCGGTACCGCTGGTCAGCTGCGACGCGCGCTCCCGGGGCTCCAGCAAGAACGTCCTCATCTCACTCGTCCAGCATGTCCAGTCCCTGTACGCCACCCAGGAGAGCGCCTCTTGACCAGCCCCGACGGACATACGGCCGTCCCCCTGTCGGGTCCCCGTTTCCAGTCCGAACCCGCCCAGCTGTACCGGGAGATGCGACGCGACCACGGTTCGGTGGTCCCCGTGCTGCTCGACGGCGACATACCCGCGTGGCTGGTGCTGGGCTACCGGGAGCTGCACCAGGTGACCGGCGACCCGGCGCTCTTCAGCCGCGACTCCGACCTGTGGAGCCAGTGGGACGCCATCCCCGGCGACTGGCCCCTGCTGCCCATGATCGGCCGCAAGCAGCCGTCCATCCTCTACACGGTCGGCGAGCGTCATCGGCAGCGCGCGGCCATGGTCGGCAACGCGCTGGAAGGCGTCGAGGCGACCGAACTCATCCGGCACGCCGAGCGGTTCGCGGACGAGCTGGTCGACTCCTTCTGCGACAAGGGATCGGCCGAGGTCATCGGCGACTACGCGACGCTGCTGCCGCTGCGGGTGCTGGCGCGGCTCTACGGCTTCCCCGACGAGGAGGGGCCGGGCCTGGTCACCGCCCTCAACGACATGATCAACGGCAGGGAGGGCGCGCTGGCGGGGCAGAGCCATCTGGCGGGGTCGATGCAGCGCCTGCTGGCCGAGAAGCACGCCGAACCCGGCGACGACGTGATCTCCCGGATGCTGGAGGACGAATCCGGCTTCACCGACGAGGAGATCATGCAGGACCTGATGGTGATGATCGCCGCCGGCCACCAGCCGACCGCCGACTGGATCGGCAACTCGCTGCGGCTGATGCTCACCGACGCCCGTTTCGCCGCGTCGCTGTTCGGCGGCCGGCACAGCGTCGCCGAGGCGATGAACGAGGTCCTGTGGGAGGACACTCCCACCCAGAACGTGGCCGGCCGCTGGGCCTCCCGCGACACCGTACTCGGCGGGCGGCACATCAGGTCCGGGGACCTGCTGCTGCTCGGCCTCGCCGCGGCCAACTCCGACCCCCAGGTACGCGTCGACGGCGCGGCGTTCACCGGCGGCAACAACGCCTTCTTCTCCTTCGGCCACGGTGAGCACCGCTGCCCGTTCGCCGCCCAGGAGATCGCTGAGGTGATCGCCAGGACCGGGATCGAGGTGGTGCTCGACCGGCTGCCCGACATCGATCTCGCGGTCCCCGCCGACTCCCTCACCCGCCGGCCGTCCCCATGGCTGCGCGGCCTGACCTCACTGCCCGTGCGATTCACCCCCACCCCCGTTCTTGGAGACGCCGGAAGATGACCCAGAGCAGCGCCGAACGCATCGCCCTCGACCCCTTCGTCACCGACCTGGACGCGGAGAGCGCCCTGCTGCGTGCCGCCGGGCCGCTCGCCGAGGTGGAACTCCCCGGCGGAGTCCCCGTCTGGGCGGTCACGCACCACGCCGAGGCGCGCCGCCTCCTCACGGACTCCCGGCTGGTCAAGGACATCGGGGTCTGGGGTGCGTGGCGGCGCGGCGAGATACCCGCGGACTGGCCGCTGATCGGCCTCGCCAACCCGGGCCGCTCCATGCTCACGGTGGACGGAGCGGACCACCGGCGGCTGCGGACCCTGGTGGCCCAGGCCCTCACACCCCGCCGGGTGGAGCTGCTGCGCGGCCGCGTCGGCGAGCTGACGGGAGAGCTGCTCGACAAGCTGGCCTCCCGTGCCCCCGGTGACGTGGTCGACCTGAAGGCCGAGTTCGCCTACCCGCTGCCGATGAACGTCGTCAGCGAGCTGATGGGCATCGCCCGGGAGGACCACCCCAGGCTCAAGGTGCTCTTCGACCGCTTCTTCTCCACCCAGACGCCCCCGGAGGAGGTGGTCGCCACCCTCAGCGAGCTGGGCGGGATGATGAGCCGGATCGTCGAAGCCCGCCGCACCGAACCCGGCGACGACCTCACCAGCGCCCTGATCCAGGCCTCAGAGGACGGCGACCGGCTGACCGACGAGGAGATCGTCAACACCCTGCAGCTGATGATCGCCGCCGGCCACGAGACCACCATCTCGCTGATCGTCAACGCCGTGGTCAACCTCTCCACCCACCCCGAGCAGCTCGCGCTCGTCCGCTCCGGCGAGGTGGGCTGGGACGCGGTGGTCGAGGAGACGCTCCGCTGGTCCACCCCGACCTCGCACGTCCTCATCCGGTTCGCCACCGAGGACGTGCCCGTCGGCGACCGGATGATCCCCGCGGGGGACGCCCTGATCGTCTCCTACGCGGCGATCGGCCGCGACGAGCAGGCCCACGGCCCCACGGCCGGGGTCTTCGACATCACCCGCTCGCCCAACCGGCACATCGCCTTCGGCCACGGCCCGCACGTCTGCCCCGGCGCCGCGCTGTCCCGGCTGGAGGCGGGAGTGGCACTGCCCGCGCTCTACGCACGGTTCCCCGGGCTGAGGCTGGCCGTGGACCCCAAGGAGCTGCGCAACAAGCCCGTGGTCACCCAGAACGACCTGTACGAGCTGCCGGTCCACCTCGTCTGAGCCACCGCCGGTCCATCTCGTCCCGGCCACCGTCCGGTCCGCCTCGTCCGGGCCACCGCCGGTCCGGGCCGGCGTGCCGCGGGTTCGTCCCAACGGCCGGCCGGCCCCACCGGCCGGTCCGGGGCCCCGGTTCACACGACATGCAGACCGGTCGGGGCGCCGGTCCACCCCCTCTCGTCGGCCGGTCCGTCCGCAGCGAGCCGGCCGCGCGGGGCACACGGCTTCCTGCGCGCGAACCCGCCGCCCCGGGGGCGCGTCCGGCCCGTGCCCCGGGGAGGGGAAGGCCCGGCCCGCGCGGGGCTCGCGGCTTCCCGGGTGCGCTCCCGGGGCGGGGCCGGATCTCGCAGTAGCCGGAGCGCAGGTCCGCCGGTTCGGCCGGCCGCTCCCGTGAGGGCAGGTGCCCGGCCCACGGCAGCACCACGGCACGGGCCGCGGGGACCAGCTCGGCGAGACGCCAGGACATGGCCCGGAAGGCCTTCGTCCCCGAGGCCCTGACCGTCCGGCACCCCCGAGGGCGGGTGCGCCGATCGCGGCCGGGGCGACCGCCGGGGCCGTCCCGTCCCAGGGCGCCGCACCGGCCTGCTCCGCCCCGGCGTCCAGGTCGAGCCGGACCCTCGAAGGCCTGCCGCGGCATGGCCCGTACCCGCCGGTGTACGTGTACGGTCTCGCCGGCTCCCGGGCCCGGCCGGGTTCCCGCGTTCAGCTCGACGGCCGCGTCGAGGTCGCCCGCGCCGACGAGTTCGTCCTCCCCGCCGTCGAAGGCTCCCCGCCGTCGAAGACCGGCAGATCCGGGCCCGGTTCCCGGCCCGGCAGCCGGCACAGCGCACCGTGAGCGCCGGCACCCGTTCCGGGCACCGCGCGGCGATCCCGACGGCGACGCCGCCCCCGAACGAAGCCCCGGCGAGGGCTGCCCGACCGATCCCGGGAGCGTCCGGAAGGCGAGGACGTCGTCCGCGTCGCGGTAGGGGTGCGCGGTGACGGCGCCCGCGCATCGGCCGGGATGTCGCCGAAGCCCCTGAAGTCGGGGCGTACGACGCGGTGTCCGGCTCCATCCGGCGCGCCCCACGGTCCGTCCCGCATCATCCGGCGGTCGGTGACCGAGGAATGCGGGAGCACCACCACCGGGCCGTCCCCCGCCGAACCGGACGCGATTGCCCTCCGGCCGAGCCCGTGCCCCGGGGCTGTCCGCCCGTCGATATCCCACCGGCATTGCGGACTTGAACGCGTTCAAGAGGGCCGCTACAGTCATGGACACGGTCTTTTGAACACGTTCAAGGGAGGGTGGGGCATGGACCTCACTGTTGTCGCGTACATCGTCTATCTGCTCATCAGCGTCGGCCTCACCGTCTGGGTGGCCCGTACGCTCAGCGGGAACGGACGGATCTTCCTCGCCGACGTCCTGCACGGGAACGAGAAACTCGCGGACGCCGTCAACCACCTGCTGGTGGTGGGCTTCTACCTCGTCAACCTCGGTTTCGTCACCCTCCACCTCGGCCAGGACCATGCCGTGGCCGACGCCCGAAGGCTGTTCGAGGCCCTCTCGGTGAAACTCGGGGTCGTCCTGCTCGTCCTCGGTGTGCTGCACCTCGCCAACGTCTATGTGCTCAACCGGATCCGCCGGCGCGGTGTGATGGAGCGCGAGCAGACCCCGCCGGTCCCACCGCAGGGCTGGACGGGGCCGGCCGGCCAGCGTCCCTGGGAAGCCCCCGCCACAGGCGCGTGACCGCCGTGGGGATACCCGTAGCGGGACTGACGGTGCTCTACGACGCCCAGTGCCCGCTCTGCGTCCATCTGCGCCGCTGGCTGCTGCGGCAGCGGCAACTCGTCCCGCTGGACCTCGTCCCGGCGGCGTCTGCGGAGGCCAGGCGCCGCTTCCCGGACCTCGACCACGGGAGCACCCTGCGGGAGATCACCGTGATCGGCGACCGCGGCCAGGTGTACCGGTCCACCGCCGCCTGGATCGTCTGCCTCTGGGCGCTGGCCGAGCACCGGCCCAAGGCGCACTGGCTGAGCACCCCCGCCGGGCAGCCGTTCGCCAGGGTCACGGTCCTCGCCGCGGCCAAGTACCGCGAGCTCACGGCCGCCCCGTGCGAAGGCCGGTGCGAGGTGCCGGCGCCGCCCGGCTAGGCTCGCTCACCGTGAACGACGTGACGGACGGGAAGCAGGGCCGCGACGCGAAGCCCGCGAAGAGCGAGCAGACCCGCACCCTCATCCTCGAGACCGCACTCCGTCTCTTCCAGGAGCGCGGCTACGACAGGACGACGATGCGGGCCATCGCCCAGGAGGCCGCGGTCTCCGTGGGCAACGCCTACTACTACTTCTCCTCCAAGGAACACCTCGTCCAGGGCTTCTACGACCGGATCGCCGAGCAGCACCAGGCGGCCGTCTCGGAGGTCCTGGACGGCGGCGAGAAGGACCTCGCGAAGCGCATCCGGGGGGTCCTGCTCGGCTGGCTGGACATCGCCGAGCCGTACCACGAGTTCGCGTCCCAGTTCTTCAAGAACGCGGCCGACCCGGACAGTCCGCTCAGCCCCTTCTCGCCCGAGTCGCAGGGCCCGCGGGAGGCGGCCGTCGACGTCCACCGGCGGGTGCTGTCCGGGGCCGCCGTCAAGGTCGACCCCGAACTCTCCGACGCGCTGCCGCGGCTGCTCTGGCTCCAGCAGATGGGACTCGTGCTGTTCTGGGTGTACGACCGCTCCGAGGGCTGCGCCAACAGCCGCCGCCTCGTGGAGCGGCTCGCGCCGGTCACCGCCCGGGCGATCTCGCTCTCCCGGTTCCGTGTCCTGCGCCCCCTCGTGCAGGAGACCCACGAGCTGCTCAGGGACTTCATGCCGACGGCCGCGGGGATGGCCGCCTCGGGCAGACCCGGGCGGGCGGCGGGCCGCGGGTCCTCGGCCGCGGGGGGCGCCGGGCCCGGCGACGACGGCGACCGGGGCGGCGGCGACCGGGGCGGCGGCCCGGGTGCCGGCGACCGCGACCGCCGGGAACGGGGCTCCACGGCTTGAACCCGGCCGGCAGGCCGGACCACCCGGGCAGACCGCTCGGACAGACCGCTCGGGCAGACCGCTCGGACAGATCGCTCGGACAGACCGCTCGGGCAGACTGAACGCGTCGCACCCGGCCGGGGCCCAAGGACGCACGGCCCCGGAGCGGGGGGCATCAACCGATTCCCCCTCCCGCCCGACCCCGCGAGGGAAGGCGGTCGGACCGCCGCCCGAGGTGGACGACCGGAGCGATATCCCCCGGCTCCCGGCAGCCCTCAGGCGTCGCGCGAGGCGAGTTCCACCACGGTGATGTCGGACGGGGCGCCGACCCGCACCGGCGGCCCCCAGGCCCCGGCGCCACGGGAGACATAGAGCTGGGTGTCGCCGTACCGCTCCAGGCCGGCGAGAGTCGGATTGGCCATGTCCGCGAGGTAGTTGGCGGGCCAGAGCTGACCGCCGTGGGTGTGGCCGGACAGCTGGAGGTCCACTCCGTGGCGCACCGCCTCGTGGATGACGACCGGCTGGTGGGCGAGGAGCACGGCGGCGCGGGCGCGGTCGCGGTCGCCGAGCGCCCGTGTGAAGTCCGGTCCCTGCCCCTCTCGCTCGCCCGCCACGTCGTCGACCCCGGCGAGGTCGAAGCCGCCGATCTCCACGCGGTCGTTGCGCAGCGGGGTCAGGCCGAGTTCGCGCACATGGCCGACCCAGGCGTCGGCCCCGGAGAAGTACTCGTGGTTGCCGGTGACGAAGAACGAGCCGTCCCGCGCGCGGAGCCCGGCCAGGGGTTCGGCGGCGCTGCCGAGGTCGGCGACGCTGCCGTCGACGAGGTCGCCGACGACGGCGACGAGGTCGGGCTGCGTGGCGTTGATCGCGTCGACGATCCGCTGCGTGTGGGCGCGGCCGAGGACAGGCCCGATGTGGATGTCGCTGACGACCGCGATCCGGTAGCCGTGCGCGGCGCGCGCGAGCCTCGCGAGCGGCACGGTGACCCGCTTGACGCTCGGTCCGCGCAGGACGCCGTACGTCCCGTAGCCCACGGTCCCCGCGGCCGCGGCTGCGGCCGCCCCGCCGACGACCCGCGCGACGAACAGCCTGCGCGACATGGCGCCCGCGGGGCGCCCGCCCTCCGGCGAGACGTCCGCCGCCACCGGGGTGCCGGAGACGTCGGCCGCTTCGGAGGCCCTCCCGCCGGTAAGGCCGACGGTACGGCCGGGCGTCTCCCCGGCGACCGTGCCGACCGCGGTCGCCTGGTCGGAGCCGGACGGTGACGGCTGTGCGGCTCTCGGGGAACCGGCGGAGGGGACCAGGCCGGCGTCCCCGGGCGGCACCGCGCCCCCGGACCGCAGCGCACCCCCCGACGAGTCGGCGCTCACGGGCGGCTGCCCGTCCCAGGACGCCGCGGTGTCCCCGGGCGGAGCCGCCTCGGCGGCTGCTTCGGCTGCCGAAGGCCCGTCAGCCGGGGGCGCGTCCGCCACGGCCCCGGCGGCGGGAGGCCCCCCGGAAGCCGCCGGGCGGCGCGCAGCCCTGCGGTCCAGTGCGCGGCGCAGCAGGGGACGGACCGCTTCGCCCACGGCCAGCGCGAGCGTCAGGTACAGCAGCACCGCCAGCCAGAGATAGCCCGGCCATGCGAAGGTCTGCTTGAGCCAGAAGGGCACGTCGGCCCGGCCGGTGGTGAAGGCGCCGACGGTGAGCAGCGGCAGCACGATCACGGCTGCGGTGCCCGCACGTCGTGCCGCGCCGGGCCCGGTCGTGGTGTCGCGGACCAGGCGCCGCCATACGTACCAGTGCACCGCCACCAGCAGAGTGAGGACGACGGCGATCACAAGCAGGACTACCAGCACGGCAGCGTTCCCCTTATTCGTGGTCGCGGCGCAGTGCGCGTACGCCGCGGAACCCGATCGCGCCGATCACCGTCCCCAGGAGCAAGGACGTGACGGCGAGCAGCAGATGGACCCAGAAGTACGCGGTCGGGTCACCGGCGTCGTCGAAGGCGAGCCCGCTGGCGTCCTGCCACAGGTTCCTCACGAAAGTGACCCAGATGACCCAGCTCCACACCCCGAACGCGAGCAGGAACCAGGAGACCGGGCGACTGAGCTTCATGGACTCAGTATCGCCGCAGTCCCCTTCCTCGGGGCGGCGGGGTCCGGTGGCGCCGCAGTCGGCGTCCGCGGCCGCCGGGCCCCGGGCCGGCACCACCGAGACGGAGTGCATCCGGCCCGCCGTGCCCGAGACGGCAGGGCGGCCCCCGGCAGGCACCACCGAGCCCGCCGGCTGCACACCGGCCGCACCCGGAGCGGCCGGGCCGGCGACGGGCAGCCCCAAGACCGGCGGGCCCGTCGCGGGCAGCCCCAAGACCGGCGGGCCCGTCGCGGGCAGGCCCAAGACCGGCGGGCCCGAAGCGGGCAGGCCCAAGACCGGCGGGCCCGAAGCGGGCAGGCCCAAGACCGGCGGGCCCGAAGCGGCCGGGCCAGCGACCGGCGGGCCCGAAGCGGCCGGGCCAGCGACCGGCGGGCCCGTCGCAGGCCTGGCTGGGCTGTACCGGCGGAGCTCGCGGCGGGTCACCCGGCCGGTGTCGGACCCGCCGCCGGGTCCCTGTACGTTCTCGTTCGTGTCTGCTTTGAGGAAAACCACATGGGTGGTCGCCGTCGCGCTGCTGCCCGCGCTCACCGCCGCACCCGCGACCGCCGCGGTCAAGGCCGGCACCAAGGACGAGAAGGCCCCCAAGCCCCCGGCGGTGATGTCGACCGTCGGCGGCTCCCAGCTCGGCAGGCCTGGCACCCAGGTCAGACTGGCGGGGGGCGCCCCCGTCCTCCCCAAGGACGTGACGGGCCGTTCCTGGATCGTCGCGGACGCCGAGAGCGGTGAGGTGCTGGCCGCGCACAACGCGCACTGGCGGCTGCCTCCCGCCTCCACGTTGAAGATGCTCTTCGCCGACACGGTGCTGCCCAAGTTGTCCAAGGAGCAGCAGCACACGGTCACCCGCGGCGAACTCGCCGGCGTCGGTGCGGGCAGCAGCCTCGTCGGCATCAAGGAGAACCAGACCTACTCCGTCCACGACCTGTGGATGGGGGTGTTCCTGCGGTCGGGGAACGACGCGGTCCATGTGCTGTCCGCGATGAACGGCGGCCTCCCGCGGACCGTGCAGGAGATGCAGGAGCACGCGGAGGAGCTGCAGGCCCTCGACACCCGTGTCGTCACTCCGGACGGGTACGACGAGGAAGGCCAGGTGTCGAGCGCGTACGACCTGACCCTGATCGCCCGGAGCGGTCTGCAGAAGAAGGACTTCCGGGAGTACTGCGCGACCGCCCGCGCGCAGTTCCCCGGCGAGCAGAAGCCCGGCAAGAAGCGCGATTCGTTCCAGATCCAGAACACCAACCGGCTGCTCACCGGTGACTTCGGTGTCGCCCCCTACCAGGGCATGGCCGGGGTGAAGAACGGCACCACCACGCTCGCCGGCTCCACCTTCACCGGGGTGGCGGAGCGCGACGGCAAGGTGCTGCTGGTCACCGTGATGAACCCGTCGTCGAAGGAGGGGCACGCGGTCTACAAGGAGACCGCGCGCCTGCTCGACTGGGGCTTCGCGGCGGCGGGGAAGGTGGAGCCGGTCGGCGAGCTGGTGCCCCCCAGGTCGGCGGACACGGGCTCGCGGGGCGACTCCGACGGTGCCGCGAAGGACGACGTGGACGAGTCCGGGTCGGGCGGCGAGCCGGGCGGGGCGGGCGGGGAGACGGGCGGGAAGCCGTACGGCCCCGAGGAGGCGTCCGCCGCGAGCCGGGGCGGAACCACCGGCGCGGGTGTGGCGGTCTCGGTGGCCATCGTCGCGCTGGTGCTGGTCGCAGTGGCCGGGTTCCTGATCAACCGGCGGTGGCCGCTGCCCGATCCGGCCCACCGTCGGCCGCGTCGCTGACGGGCTCCTCCGCGCCGGAACCGCTGCCCGTCGCCGTCCACGCGGCGCAGTACAGCAGCAGCCTCGCCGTGAAGTTGATCCACAGCAGCAGGGCGACGGGCACCCCGAAGGCGCCGTACATCGAGTTCGCCGCCACACCGGAGATATAGCCGCTGAGCAGCAACTTCAGCGTCTCGAAACCGACAGCCCCTATCAGCGCGGCCACGATAAGCCGGCGGCGCGGCGGATGGACGCCGGGCAGCAGCGTCAGGACGTACAGCAGCATCAGGAAGCCGGCTACCACGGAGACGGCGACGGCGGCGGCCTGCAGCAGGACACCGCCGGCCCCGCCGCCGCCGATGCCGACCCGGTCGGCGGTCCAGCCGACGGCACTGGAGCCGAGCGCCGACGCGGCGGCCGAGGCCAGCCCCACGCCTCCCAGGCCGAGCAGGATCACCGCGTCCTTGCCCTTGCGGGCGACCGGGTTGCCTTCCTCCTTGTCGTCGAGGCCCCAGACGACACGGAGGCACTCCCGGAGTGAGCCGACCCAGCCGATGCCGGCGAGCAGCAGCAGCGCACCGGCGATCAGGCCGACCGTGCCCGCGTTGTCCACCAGCGCTCCGAGGTCGAGCTGGTCGGAGATGCCCGGCACCTGCTCGGTGAGCTTGTCCTGGAGCGACCGCAGCTGCTCCTGGCTGAGCAGCGTCGCGCCGATCGCGGCGGCGACGGTGATCAGCGGGAACAGCGCGAGGAAGCTGATGAACGTGATCGCCGCGGCCAGCCGGGTCCAGCGCGCCTCCTCGAGGGTCTCGTACGAGCGCCATGCGTGCGTCCGCATCAGGCGCCGCACATGCGGTCCGATGACGGGAAGCCGGGTCAGCCAGTCCATGGGGTACGCCTTCCCCCGGTCGGCGCTCTTGATCCGGAGACGGACGGACGAGTCCCGGATCGCCGGGGAGACGGGGCGGGCCCGGGCGGCCGGGGAGTCAGGGGAGTCAGGGGAGTCAGGGGGCCCGGTGGACCGGGCAGACCTGGCAGACCTGGGGCTTGCCGGGGGTTCGAGCCTGGCGGGGCTGGCGGGGCTGGCGGGGCGTGGAACTCCCCCGTTCTCCCCGCCCCTCCCGGTTCGACCGGTTCGACCGGTTCGACCGGGGTGTCCTGTCGGCATCGCGCATCTGCCGCCCCTTTCGATGGGCCAGGAGCGACTCTTCTCAACGCGGGCCCGAAATTGGCGATCATATTATGTGACACTCACTTAATCACCCGTTTCGGCGAGTCAGGCACATCAAGCGCATATCACCCATAGAGGGCGATAACGTCGCCAGCATGTCTGTCGAGTGCGCCCCCGCCACCCCCGCCGAGCACACCACGCCGACCGCGCCCACGACGCCCGCCGGCCGGGACGACCATCTGCCGGTGCCGGTGACGGGATGGGGGCGCACCGCGCCCTCCGCCGCACTGCTCGTCCGCCCCCGTACCCCAGAAGAGGCAGTAGCGGCCGTACGCCGCTGCGGCGGACGGGGCACCATCGCCCGCGGGCTGGGCCGGGCCTACGGCGACGCCGCACAGAACGCCGGCGGGGCCGTCCTCGACATGACCAGTCTGGACCGTATCCGCACCATCGACGCAGAAGACGGAGTGGTGGTCTGCGACGCCGGGGTCAGTCTGCATCGGCTGATGGAGGTGCTGCTGCCGCTCGGCTGGTTCGTGCCGGTCACACCCGGGACCCGCTACGTCACGGTGGGCGGTGCCGTCTGTGCCGACATCCACGGCAAGAACCACCATGTGTCGGGCTCCTTCTCCCGCCACGTCCTGTCGCTGACGCTGCTGACCGCCGACGGCGAGGTGCGCACGGTAACCCCCGGCACCGAACTCTTCGACGCGACGACCGGCGGCATGGGACTGACCGGCGTCGTCCTCTCCGCCGCGCTCCGGCTGCACCCGGTCCAGACGTCGCTGATGGCGGTGGACACCGAACGCGCCGCCGACCTCGACGACCTGATGGCCCGTCTGACCACCGGCGACGACCGCTACCGCTACTCGGTCGCGTGGATCGACCTCCTCGCACGGGGGGCGGCGACGGGCCGTGCGGTACTCAGCCGCGGAGAGCACGCGCCGCTCGACGCGCTCCCCGCCCGCGCACGGCGCCGGCCGCTGGAGTTCCGCCCCCGGCAGCTCCCCTCGGCGCCCGGCCTCATCCCCGGAGGCCTGCTCGGCCGCCCCTCGGTGTCCGTCTTCAACGAACTCTGGTACCGGCGGGCCCCGCGCGCCCGCCGGGGGCGGCTGCAGAGCATCCCGGCCTTCTTCCACCCCCTCGACGGCGTTCCCCACTGGAACCGCGTGTACGGCCGGGACGGCTTCGTCCAGTACCAGTTCGTGGTCGGCCACGGGCAGGAGGAGGCGCTGCGCGAGGTCGTGCGGCGCGTCGCCCGGCGGGGGTGCCCGTCCTTCCTCGCCGTGCTGAAGAGGTTCGGCGAGGGCGATCCCGGCTGGCTGTCGTTCCCCCTGCGCGGCTGGACGCTCGCCCTGGACGTACCCGCCGGGCTGCCGGGCCTCGGCACCTTCCTGGACGGGCTCGACGAGGTGGTGGCCGACGCCGGCGGGCGGGTCTACCTGGCCAAGGACTCCCGGCTGCGGCCGGAGTTGCTGACCGTGATGTACCCCGGCCTCGACCGGTTCCGGGCACTGCGCGCACGACTCGACCCGCGCGGGGTGTTCGTGTCCGACCTGGCCCGGCGGCTGTCCCTGTGACCGGCTGCCGGGCCCGCGGCCGGTAGGACCCGAGTCGCACGCAGAGGACGACGCAGGACGCACCCCCAACGCACCACCGTGAACGAGCACGCACCGTGAACGAGCACGCACCGTGAAGGAGCACGCACCGTGAAGGAGCACGCACCGTGAAAGACGCATTCGGCACTCCCCAGACCCTGCTCGTCCTCGGCGGCACATCGGAGATCGGCCTGGCCACGGCGCGCCGGCTGGTGGCCCGCCGCGCCCGCACGGTCTGGCTCGCCGGCCGCCCCTCCCCCGCACTGGACTCCGCCGCCGCAGGACTGCGCGGACTCGGCGCCGACGTGCGCACCGTGCCCTTCGACGCCCTGGACCCGTCCGGGCACGAGGAACTCCTCGGCAAGGTCTTCGCGGAGGGGGACGTCGACATGGTGCTGCTCGCCTTCGGCGTGCTGGGAGACCAGGCGCACGACGAGGCCAGGCCGCTCGCCGCGGTCCGCGTCGCCCAGACCAACTACACGGGTGCGGTGTCCTCCGGGCTGATCTGCGCCGGCGCGCTGCAGGCACAGGGGCACGGCTCACTCGTCGTGCTGTCGTCGGTGGCGGGCGAGCGGGCCCGGCGGGCCAACTTCATCTACGGTTCGAGCAAGGCGGGGCTCGACACCTTCGCCCAGGGACTCGGTGACGCCCTGCACGGTACGGGGGTGCACGTGATGGTCGTCAGACCGGGTTCCGTACGGTCGCGGATGACGGCGGGGATGGTGGAGGCGCCGCTCGCCACGACCCCCGACCAGGTCGCGCGGGCGATCGAGAAGGGGCTTCGGCGGCGCTCCGAGACCGTGTGGGTTCCGGGGGCGCTACGGGTGGTGATGTCCGCGCTACGGCACGTCCCCCGGCCGCTGTTCCGCCGCCTCCCGGTCTGAGCGGCCGGCGCACGCCTCCCGGGGCGCAGCGGACCGGTGTGGTTTCCCGGCGGTCCGGACGGCCCTGCGGGCATCGCGGTCTTCCGCGGACCGGTGCCCTGCGCTGCGCCGGGCCGGGCCGGGTGGGCCGGACCGGCCTGGCGTCACGACAGGGCGGTCCCCGCCTGCCGCGGCGCCAGGCTTCCTCACCCCCCGGTCGCCTCAGTGGTGCGTGGGGGCCGGCTCGCCCAGCGGTGTGCTCTGCGGGGGGACGCCCGGAGGGCCTCCGGCGAAGGCGTACTCGCGCAGCTTGCGCCACACCCCGTCCGCGCCCTGCTCGTAGAGGGCGAAGGAGGAGCAGGTCCACGCGGCCTCGTAGTCGGCCAGCTCCTCGTACGCCCGGTCCATCGCGTCCTCCGCTATACCGTGCGCGACGGTCACATGCGGGTGGTAGGGCCACTGCAGCTCACGCGCGAGCGGCCCCGGCTCGTCGCGCACCTGCTGCTGGAGCCGGGCGCAGGCCTCCCCGCCCTCGACCACGTTGACGAACACCACGGGCGACAGCGGGCGGAAGGTGCCGGTGCCGGACAGCCGCATGGAGAACGGCCTGCCCGCGGCCGCGACCCTCGCCAGATGTGCCTCGACCTCGGCCAGTACCGACTCGTCGGCCTCGGTGGGCGGCAGCAGCGTCACATGCGTGGGGATGCCGTGCGCTGCGGCATCCCCGAAGCCCGCGCGCCGCTCCTGGAGCAGGCTGCCGTAGGGCTCCGGGACCGCGATCGAAACGCCCAGCATGACGGTCCCCACGTCGTTCTCCTCCTCCGGATCCTCGTGTGCGCAGGCCGCCAGTGTGGCGCCTGCGCCGTGGTCCCGCCAGGGGCCTTTTCGCCCCGGTACCCGGCGGGATCCCCGGTCTCAGTGCTTGGCGGGCAGCAGCCCGACCCTGTCGTATGTCTCGGCGAGGGTCTCCGCGGCGAGCGCGCGTGCCTTCTCCGCGCCCTTGGCCAGCAGCGAGTCCAGCGTCTCCGGATCGTCCAGCAGCTCCTGGGTACGGGACCTGAACGGGGTGACGAAGTCGACCATGACCTCGGCGAGGTCGGACTTGAGCGCGCCGTAGCCCTTGCCCTCGTACCGCTGCTCCAGTTCCGCGATGCTCGTCCCGGTGAGGGTGGACTGGATCGTGAGCAGGTTGCTGACGCCGGGCTTCGCCGCCGGATCGAAGCGGATGACCGTGTCCGTGTCGGTGACGGCGCTCTTCACCTTCTTCGCCGTCGCCTTCGGTTCGTCGAGCAGATTGACCAGGCCCTTGGGGGTGGACGCCGACTTGCTCATCTTGATCTGCGGGTCCTGAAGGTCGTAGATCTTCCCCGTCTCCTTCAGGATGTACGGCGCGGGGAGCGTGAAGGTGGGGCCGAAGCGGCTGTTGAAGCGCTCGGCGAGATCCCGGGTGAGTTCGATGTGCTGCCGCTGGTCCTCACCGACCGGCACCTGGTCGGCGTGGTACAGCAGGATGTCGGCGACCTGGAGGACCGGGTACGTGAACAGGCCGACGGTGGCCCGGTCCGCGCCCTGCCTGGCGGACTTGTCCTTGAACTGGGTCATCCGGGAGGCCTCGCCGAAACCGGTGAGGCAGTTCATGACCCAGGCCAGCTGGGCATGCTCGGGCACATGGCTCTGGACGAACAGCGTGCAGCGCTCCGGGTCGAGACCCGCGGCGAGCAACTGGGCGGCGGCGAGGCGGGTGTTGGCGCGCAGCTCGGCCGGATCCTGCGGGATCGTGATCGCGTGCAGGTCGACCACCATGTAGAAGGCGTCGTGGGTCTCCTGCAGCGCGACCCACTGGCGGACGGCGCCGAGATAGTTGCCGAGGTGGAACGAGCCGGAGGTGGGCTGGATTCCGGAGAGCACACGAGGACGTTCAGAGGCCATGTGCAGCATTCTCTCAGGTGCCGCCGACAGGTCGGGAACCGATCGGCGACGCGCGGTGCGCGGCCGGCGGGAGCGGTCGCCGAGGCGGCCCGCTCCGGGTGCGTACCGCCCGCCGGCTACCGGCCCCGGGACGGCGAGGCCCGGCGGCAGCCGCCGGCGCGGATCGCCGACGGCGATCCGATGAGACGAGGAACACAGCGCGCCCGCCGTCCCCGGGCGACGGGCCCGCGGCCCGGACCCGAGGCGGGGCGCCACCCGGCCCGAGGGTCCCGGCGGGACGAGGGCGTGCCCGACACCGAAGAGGGACCTGGCGCGGGCACGGCTAGCCGCTCGACCACGCCGGTCGCCGTGCGTACCGCCCACCCCACTGGTGGTGCTCCCGCCCCGCCCCGGCCCGCCCCGCCCTGCCCCGCCCCGGATACGCGAATGACCGGGGGCGGGTGAGGTCTCCGGCGAACCGCACAGGAATCCGGATGTTTCCCCGCCCCGTGGGCGAGCGACGATAGAAAGAGGTCACGCCCCCCGGCCCTGGTCCGGCCGGGCGGCCCCGCCCCGCACCGGACCCACGCCGCAGGACGAACGGAGACCCCGTGTCTGCAACGGAGAGAGCCATCGCCTCCGCGGAGGCGCACAGCGCCCACAACTACCACCCGCTGCCCGTCGTCGTGGCGACGGCGGACGGCGCGTGGATGACGGACGTCGAGGGGCGGCGCTTCCTCGACATGCTCGCCGGGTACTCGGCGCTCAACTTCGGCCATGGCAACCCGCGCCTGATCGACGCCGCGAAAGCCCAGCTGGAGCGGGTGACGCTGACCTCACGGGCGTTCCACCACGACCGGTTCGCCGACTTCTGCGCACAGCTCGCCGAGCTGTGCGGCATGGAGATGGTGCTGCCCATGAACACCGGGGCGGAAGCGGTGGAGACCGCGGTGAAGACCGCCCGCAAGTGGGGCTACCAGGTCAAGGGCGTCCCGCCCGGCCAGGCGAAGATCGTCGTGGCGGCGAACAACTTCCACGGCCGCACGACGACGATCGTGAGCTTCTCCACGGATGCGGAGGCCCGCGCCGACTTCGGTCCGTACACACCGGGCTTCGAGATCGTCCCGTACGGCGATCTCACCGCCCTCGACGCCGCGTGCAGCGCAAACACGGTGGCGGTGCTGCTGGAGCCGATCCAGGGCGAGGCCGGAGTGCTGGTGCCGCCGGCCGGCTATCTCGCCGGCGTGCGGGAGCTGACCCGCGCACGGAACGTGCTGTTCGTCGCCGACGAGATCCAGTCCGGCCTGGGCCGCACGGGACGCACCTTCGCCTGTGAGCACGAGGGCGTCGTCCCCGACATGTACGTCCTCGGCAAGGCCCTCGGCGGTGGTGTCGTCCCGGTGTCCGCCGTGGTGTCCTCCCGGGAGGTTCTCGGTGTCTACCAACCGGGCGAGCACGGTTCGACGTTCGGCGGCAACCCGCTGGCCTGCACGGTGGCACTGGAGGTCGTCGCGATGCTGCGCACCGGCGAGTACCAGCAGCGGGCGAGTGAGCTGGGTGACCATCTGCACCATGAACTCGGACTGCTGGTGGGCGGCGGCGCGGTGGAAGCGGTGCGCGGCCGGGGACTGTGGGCCGGTGTCGACATCGCGCCCTCGCACGGCACCGGCCGGGAGATCTCCGAGAAGCTCATGGGCCGCGGTGTCCTGGTCAAGGACACCCACGGCTCGACGATCCGGATCGCGCCGCCGCTCGTGATCGCCAAGGAGGACCTGGACTGGGGGCTCGACCAGTTGCGCGCGGTGCTGGCGGGCGAGTGAGCGGGCCGCGGTGATCCGGGGCCGGGGGAGCGGCGCCGACACCGCCGATCCGCGCCGGAGCCCCTCCCGCCGTCCCCAAGAATCCCCTACCGGCCGCGCGGAATCCGCCTCAGGACAGGCCGCCCGGTGGCCGGCGCCTGCGGGGACCCGGCCACCGCCCGGCGGATCGCACACCGCCGGGCGGATCGCATACCGCCGGGCGGATCGCGACGGCCGGAGCAGGTGACCGTCGGGAGCCGCGGCCTCCAGCAGAGGGCCGTCGGCACACCCGGCCCCCGGCGAACGCGACCGTCGCCACGGGGCCGTCGCCACGGGGCCGTCGCCACGGGGCCGTCGGCAAGCCGCTGTCAGCACCCGGCCGCCAGCACCCGGCGATCAGCACCCGGCGATCAGAGGATCACATGCGGCAGGAAGCGGGCGTACTCGTCCGTGACCAGCCCCGAGGACTCGCGGATGCCGAGCCCGGCAGCCTCGTTCTCGACGACCCAGGCGCCGAGCACCACCCGGTTCCCTCCCCCGGGGCCGTCGCCCCCGTCCGCCGACAGGTCGGGCAGCGGCGCCAACTGCTGGTAGCAGCACGGCTCGTCACGCGGCCCGGGGGAGGCACCCGGCTGATGGACCGTGATGCCCGAGCCCTCGCGGCCGAGGAGCGGTTTGGCGACCCAGCCGGTGGAGTCGGCGAGTTCACGCGGTCCGTCGAGATAGGCGGGCAGCAGATTGGGGTGACCCGGATAGAGCTCCCACAGCACCGCGAGCAGCGCCTTGTTGGAGAGCAGCATCTTCCAGGCGGGTTCGATCCAGCAGGTGCTCCCGGTGCCGCCGCCGTTGTCCAGGGTGTCCAGGACGTGCGGGCCGAAGCGGTCCGTGGTCAGCCACTCCCAGGGATACAGCTTGAAGCAGCTGCGGATGAAGCGGAGCCGTTCGTCCACGAAACGGCCCGACAGCCGGTCCCAGCCGATCTGCTCCACGGACAGGGCCTCGGTGGTCAGGCCCGCCTGCTGAGCGGTCTCCCGGAGATAGGCGACCGTCATCAGGTCCTCACCGGCCTCGTCGCCGTCGGAGTGCACGAAGTGCACCGGGCCCGGCGGCAGGAGCGGGACCTGCCGCCGCCAGGCGTCGACCAGGCGCTCGTGCAGCGAGTTCCACTGGTCGGCCCCAGGGAAGCGGTCCTCCATCCAGAACCACTGGGGGCTGGCCGCCTCGACCAGCGACGTGGGGGTGTCGGCGTTGTACTCCAGCATCCTGGCCGGTCCGGCGCCGTCGTAACGCAGGTCGAAACGCCCATACACGGAGGGCAGTTCGGTGCGCCGGTGCCAGGACTGGGCGACGAGGCGGGCGAGCCGGGGATCGGTGATGCCGAGGTCCGCGAAACGGTCGCGCTCCACGATGTGCGCCGCCGCGGCGAGACACATGGCGTGCAGCTCCTCGACGACCTCCTCGAGCGCCTCGACCTCCGGCAGGGAGAACGCGTAGTAGGCGCTCTCGTCCCAGTAGGGCCGCAGTGAGCCGTCCGGATAGCGGGTGAGGGGGTAGACGAGGCCCTGATCCTCGACGATCCGCTGCCAGCCGGGGCGGGGTTCGATGGTGTGCCGCTTCATGCCGCCGGCCGCTCAGCCGCCGCCGGAACCGGAGCCGGAGCAGCCGAAACCGCCCCGTTCCACTGCGGCCTTGTCGAAGCTGCCGCCGGAGACCCTGCCGTCCGACTTGCTGCCACCGTAGTAGTAGGTACCGCTACCGCTGCCGCTTCCGCTGCCCTTGCCGTTGTCGCACTCGTAGCTCGGCAGCACTTCACGGGTGATCGGATCGACGCACCGCCGGTCGGGCTCCGAACCGCACGAGGTGATCGTCGCCGCGAGCACCCCCATACCGCCGAGCACCACGGTGCTCGACCTCAACCTGCGACGTACCATCCTCGGGCCTCCCCCTTGGCGTTCGGACCGTTCCCAGCCGGTGCACCGGCCGCCGGACAGACTAGATGCCACCACCGGACGCCCGTAACCCGGTCCGCGAACCGTCCCGATCCGGGGTCGCCCTGCGGTCGGGTTGAGTTCGCGTCCGCCCCGGTCGGAGGCGCCTGCAAAGGCGACGGCTTCCGTGACGGGGACCGGCACGGGGCCGGTCGGGGACCGGGGACCGGGGGGCCGGGGCTCAGGGGCCGGGGCTCGGGGAAGTACCCGGCACAGCGCGTCCAGTGCCCCCGGCCACGCGCTGTCCGCGGGGGTTCAGTGGCGCGCTCCGCCAGCGTCTCGACGAGCTGGTCGCGCCGACGGCGGTAGCGGGCCGTTCCCGCAGGTCACGAGCAGTCCGGCATGGCGTGGCAGCAAAGGTCCCTGGTTCCGGGAAGCCGTCCCGCTCTACGGCAGGCATCAGGACTGCTCTACCTCGGCCATGAGGAGCCGCAGGGTCAGCGAGTGCTTCTCCGGGGGCAGTGCGTCAAGGGCAGCCTTTGCGTACGCCGCCCCGCCGGACACGTCGCCGGACCGGGCGAGCATCAGGCCCCGGTGCATCTCCAGGTGGGTGGCGAACCGGGGCAGTTCATCGGGCAGCTCTCGCCGTGCCGCGTCCTGCGCGGCTACCGCTACGTTCTCGTCTCCGAGGCGGGCGGCGAGGAGTGAGGCGAAGACGTTCATGCGCCACCATGGCACGGCGTAGTCGCTGGTCTGCTCATGCGATCCGGCCTTGTCGAAGATGCGCCGCCCGTCGTCCATGAGCTTTCGCGCCGTGTCGGCGTCGCCCCGGATCACTGCCGCGTGAGCCTTGCCGAAGATCGCGTTCAGCAGCCCTAGCGATGGCTTGCCGCTGATCGCCATTGCCTGATCGGCCAGCACATCGGCAACGCCGAGTGATGCCCCCTCGTAGCCCAGCGCGATCGCAGCCCGGCCCCGGACCCATACCCGTGCGTCGTCGTCGCCGGACTGGTCCGCTGCCCGTGCCGCTATGCGGTACCACTGCACCGCCTTGGAGCCGTCCGAGCCGGGAAACGTCTTGGCGTACAGGGTCATGAGTCGTGCGGCCACCGACCAAAGCCTGGGGTTGTCCAACTGTTGTTGAACTAGCACGAGTTCACTGCTCACGCGCCGCTGGATGTCAGCCGCGCCAAGGCTCACGTACTCCGTGCCGTACGTGGCGAGCTTGGCCTCCCACGTGTCCACGGACGGGCCGCCTCGGAGCCGGGCGGCGAATCCCACACTGAGGAGGTCGGAGGCGACCACGGGCGCTATCGCTGCCCCGGCTGCGTCGGTCAGGAACGTGCGGCGCTTCACTTCACCCTCCAGAACGGCTAGGGGCACGTCCAGGACGGCCGACAGGCACCGGAGGTAGAACGGCCCCGGCGTCACCTTGGAACGCTCCCAGCGGCTGACGTACTCCCGATCAAGGTTCGTTCCAAAGGCGTCATTGATCGCTGACGCCAGCCGCCCCTGGCTCCACCCGCGAGCCGTACGCAGATCCTTGATCAGCTCTCCGATCGCCATGGGTCCATCTTGCCCCCACCGCTGCCCCTTGACAGGGCAAGAACGGGTGCTCGAACGGCACTTGCCCCTAGGAATGCCCCTACGTGGGGGCGCTGTTCGGCGGGACGATCGGCGGACCGATACGCGAGGGGATGGCGGGATGATGGCGACCCAGACCGAGACGGACACCGACGCGCGTCAGTGGGAGTACGTGACGTACGCGCCCGCCGGCGAGACGTGCCCGGCGTGCATGGTTCCGCGCAACTCGGCGCGGAAGTCGGCGCCGGCACCGGACGGGAAAGCGGACCGCTCTTTCGTCATGGAAGTGGACCATGGCGAGGCACCATGAACCGCGTACGGTGGACGGCATGACCGAGACCAGGAACGACGTCGACAACAACGAGCACAACCCGCGCATGCGGTGGGCCGAGCATGCTCCCGAGGTGTTCAAGGCCATGGTCAGGCTGGACGCGGCCGCCCAGAAGGGGATCGACCCCACGCTGCTGGAGCTGGTGAAGATCCGGGCGTCCCAGCTGAACCACTGCGCCTACTGCCTCGACATGCACACCAAGGACGCCCTCGCGGCGGGCGAGTCGGTGGACAGGATCATCCAGCTGAGCGCCTGGGAGGAGTCGCGGCACTTCTACACGGCCAGGGAGATCGCGGCGATCGAACTGACCGAAGCCGTGACGGTCCTGACGGACGGTTTTGTCCCTGACGAGGTGTACGAGAAGGCCGCGAAGCACTTCGCGGAGGCGGAGCTGGCGCACCTCATCGCGGCGATCGCCGTCATCAACACCTGGAACCGCTTCGCCGTGACGACACGGATGGTGCCGGGCCACTACACGCCCGGCCAGTTCAAGCGCTGAGGACCGGGCCGGCTCGAGTACCGGGCGCCCCGGCGGTACGCGCCGTCTGCGGGCGGGGCGCCCTCCCAGGAGGCCCGTCGCGCCGCACGGCGTGCGGTGCGCGCGGCTGGAACGCGGTGCGCGGTGCGCGGTGCGCGCGGGTGGAACGCGACGGGCCGCACGGACGGCGGCCGGGCACCCGGCCCGGCCCGGCCGCTGCACCGCATCCGGGGATCAACGCCGACCGGGGCCGTCCGCGTCGCGGCAGCGCAGGGCCCGCGTCACGGCAGCGCCGCGCCGCGGGACGGGACCGCTGCCCCGACCGGCGGAGGAGTCCGCCGCGCCCCGCCCCCGGCCACCGCGCGAAGCGAGCCCTCGCGGCCGGCACACGGCTCTGGCCCGAGCCGGACCCGGACCCGGGCCAGGTGACCGACCGGCCGCCGTGCGCGGACGGCGGACGCGGACGGCGGGCCCGGCCGCCGTGCGCCGTGCGCCGGGAACCGCCACCGGGCACCGGGCACCGGGCACCGGGCGCCCCCACCGGGCGTGACTGCCCCGCCGTCGCGCGTCACTTCTGAGGGAGCCAGGCCTTCCAGGTCGCCTCGTTCTCCTTCACCCACTTCTCCGCCGCTGCCTCCGGCGCCATCTTCTCGCCGGCGATCATCAGCGCGACCTCGTTCTGCTGCTCGGTCGTCCAGTTGAAGTTCTTCAGGAACTCGGCGGCCTCGCCGCCCTCCTCGGCGAAGTCGGCGTTGAGGAACTTCTGCAGCGGTGTGTTCGGGTAGGCGCACGCGACCTTCTCCGGGTCGGCGTCGCAGCCCTCCTCGTGCTCCGGCAGCTCGACCTCGACCATTTCGACCTCGGCGTTCAGCCACTGCGGGGTCCACCAGTACGTCAGGAAGGGCTTCTCCGCCTTCGCGTACTTCTTGATGGCCGTGATCTGCGCGGCCTCGGAGCCCGCGTACTTGGTCTTCAGGTCCAGCTTCAGGTTGCTGATGATGGCGTCGTCGTGGGTGACGTAGTCGGGCGAGCCTTCGAGCAGTTCGCCCTTGTCGCCGCTCTCCGCGGTCCGGAACTCCTCGGCGTACTTGTTGAGGTTCTTCCAGTCCGTCACATCGGGGTGCTCGTCGGCGAAGTACTTCGGGACGAACCAGCCGATGTGGCCGGTGACGCCGAGGTCGCCGCCCTTGACGACGGTCTTCTTGGTCTCGACGTACTGCTTCTCCTCCTTGGGGTGGCCCCAGTCCTCGAGGATCGCGTCGATGTCGCCCTTGGACAGCGCGTCCCAGGCGAGGACCTCGCCCATCTGCTGGGTCTTGACCGTGTAGCCGAGCTCCTCCTCGAGGATCTGCTTGGCCACGGCGACGTTCGCCTGGGCGCCGACCCAGGACGGCACGGTCAGCTTGACGGTCTTGTCGCCGCCGGCCGCGCTGCTCTTGCCGGTGTCGGCGGCTCCGCAGGCGCTGAGGGAGAGGACGCCGAGCGCCCCGGCAACGGCGACGGCGGTACGGAGTGTTCTGGAGGTGCGCATGGTGCTCCTGTCGGGCGGTGCGGGCGGATCGGGAAGGCGGGACGGTAGGAACCGGCCGGACACGGCGGGGCCGTACGGACGGATCGGGAACGGCGGGGCGGTAGACGGGTCGGGGGCGGGAACGGATCGGGAACGGATCGGGAACGGCTGGACGGTACGGCCGGCGTCAGCGGGGCGCGCGGGAGGTCCGCTGGGTGACGCGGTCCAGGACGAGCCCGAGGCAGACGATCGCGATTCCGGCGGTCATGCCGAGGCCCATCTCGCCCCGGGACAGGCCCTTGATCACGTCGTAGCCGAGCGCGCCACCGCCGACGAGCCCGCCGACCACCACCACGGCGAGCACCAGCACCACGCCCTGGTTGACGGCGAGTTGCAGTGCCGGGCGGGCCAGCGGCAGTTGGACGCCGAAGAGCTGCTGGCGCGAGGAGGCGCCGAGCGAGCGGGACGCCTCCACGGCCGCCGGGTCGACGTCGCGCAGGCCCTGGGTGGTGATGCGGACCACGGCGGGCAGCGCGTAGACGACGGCCGCGACGATCGCCGAGGTCCGGGTGGCGCCGAAGAGCGCGACGACCGGGATGAGGTACACGAACTGGGGCATCGTCTGCATGGCGTCCAGCAGCGGCCGCACCCATCGTTCGAGGCGTCCGGCGCGTGCGCACAGCACACCCGCGAGGAAGCCGAGGACCAGGGTGACCACCAGCGCGGCGAGCACCTGGGAGAGCGTGTTCAGGGACTTGGTCCACACGCCGAGTACACCGATCGCGGCCATCGCCGCGGTCGCGGTGACCGCGGAGAGCCAGTTGCCGACGAGCCGGGCCGCGGCGGCGACCAGCAGCAGCACGGACCACCAGGGCAGCCAGAGCAGCGCGTCCCGCAGCGGGTTGAGGAGCCACAGGGTGAACTCGCGCGCCCAGTCCTCGGTGAAGGTCAGGTTGGTGGTGATCCACTCCTGTGCCCGGTTGACCGGTGCGGAGATGTCGTACGTCCAGGCGTCGGGCCAGCCGGTGGTGCGCACGGCCGCGGCGGCGGCGACCGCGGCCGCCACCAGCGCCCAGGCGCGGCCGCCGTGCAGCCAGCTCCGGGCGGGGGCGGACGTGCCGATGGCGTCGCCGGCGGCCGCCGTCGTACGGTCCAGCCAGACCGCGATGAGCACGATCGGCAGGCCGGCGGCGAACGCCTTGCCGACGTCCGTGGTGGCCAGCGCGGAGTACACCTCCTCGCCGAGGCCGCCGGCGCCGACGAGCGCGGCGATGACCACCATGGACAGCGCCATCATGATCGTCTGGTTGAGTCCGAGGAGCATCTGCCTGCGGGCGAGCGGGAGCCGCGCGGTCCACAGGCGCTGCCGGCCGTTCGCGCCGAGCGACACCGCGGCCTCCAGCGCCGCCGGGTCCGCGCCGCGCAGCCCGAGCGCGGTGAGCCGGGCCATCGGCGGGGCGGCGTAGATGACGGTGCAGAACAGCGCGGCCGGGGTACCGGTGCCGAAGACCAGCACGAACGGCAGCAGATAGGCGAAGGCCGGCATCACCTGCATGGTGTCGAGCACCGGGCGCAGCGCCCGGTCCACCCGGTCGGAGAGGCCGGCGGCGAGACCGATCAGCGTGCCGAGCAGGGCCGCGGCCGCCACGGACACCACCATCAGCGCGATGGTGAGCAGCGTGGCGTCCCACATCCCGAGCAGCCCGCAGACGGCGAACGCGCCGAGTGCGGTCAGCGCGACGCGCAGCCCGCGCCGTCCCAGGCCGGCGGCGCGCCAGGCGACGAGCACGGCGGCGGCCACGACACCGAGCCAGCCGAGGGCGTCGAGTACCTGGTAGACGGAGTCGACGGCGTCCGTGGCGGTGTTGGAGAGGTGGAGCAGGAAGTACAGGAACAGGGGGTGGGAGTCGCGGTTGTCGACGACCCAGTCGTTGGCCGCGTCGAGCGGCGCCGATATGTCGGCGGTCAGCCCGGCGGGCCAGGTGCCGCCGCCGAGCAGTACGGCACCGAGCACGAGGAGGGCGGCGAGTGCCCCGCCGCCCGCGAGCAGCCCGCGGCGGCGGCGCAGGGCCTCGCGCGGGCCGCCGCCGGAGTGCCGCATCCGGGCCTCGCCGGCCGCGGTCTTGGGCTTGGGCTTGGGCTTGGGCTTGGGCTTGGGGACGGTGGTGGCGGTCGCGCTCATCGGCCCCACCTGCCGGTGCCGGCGGCAGGTTCGCGCGCGGGGCGGGCCCCCGCGGTGAGGGTCCGTCTCATGCCGCCACCTCCTGGGCGGGGACGCCCGCCACGACCGCGAGCAGCGCCGCGTCGTCCACGACGCCCAGGCAGCGTCCGCCCTCGACGACGCGGACCGGGCCTCCGGAGCGGGCCACCGCCTCGATCGCCTCGGAGACCGTCGCGCCGGGGGCGACCGCGGGGCCCTGCTCGGCCTCGGTCGCGCCGTTCGCCGGGCGCATCGCCGTGCGGACGGTCATGACCTGCTCGCGCGGCACATCGCGGACGAAGTCCCGGACGTAGTCGTCAGCGGGCGAGCCGACGATCTCCTCGGGGGTGCCGAGCTGGACGATGCGCCCGTCCCGCATCAGGGCGATCCGGTCGCCGAGGCGCAGCGCCTCGTTCAGGTCGTGGGTGATGAAGACCATCGTGCGGCCCTCCTCGCGGTGCAGCCGGATCACCTCCTCCTGCATATCGCGGCGGATCAGGGGGTCGAGCGCGCTGAACGGCTCGTCGAAGAGCAGCACCTCGGGGTCGACGGCGAGGGCCCGGGCGAGGCCGACGCGCTGCTGCTGACCGCCGGAGAGCTGGCCGGGGCGGCGCTCCTCCAGACCGGCGAGGCCCACCTTGGCGACGACCTCGGCGGCCCTGGCGCGCCGCTCGGCCCTGCCCACGCCCTGGATCTCCAGGCCGTAGGCGACGTTGTCGAGGACGGTGCGGTGCGGCAGCAGACCGAAGTGCTGGAAGACCATGGCGGCGCGGTGCCGGCGCAGCTCCCGCAGCCGGGCCTTGTCCATCGAGAGGACGTCCTCGCCGTCGATGGCGATGGAGCCGGAGGTGGGTTCGATCAGCCGGGTCAGCGTGCGCACGAGGGTGGACTTGCCGGAACCGGAGAGGCCCATGACGACGAAGACCTCGCCCTTGCGGACGTCGAAGCCGACGTCCCGCACGGCGGCCGTGCAGCCGGTGCGCTCGCGCAGCTCGGCGGGGCTCAGCGCGGTGAGTTCGGCCGAGGCGGGCACGCGGTCGGCCTTGGGGCCGAACACCTTCCACAGGCCGCGCACCGCGAACACGGGCGGCTCCGGATGCCCGGTGCCGTCGTCGCCGACCGGGGCGGCGGCCTCGGTGCCGGCTCGGGTGCCGGCCCCGGTGCCCGCCTTGGCATCGGCCCCGGTGCCCGCCTTGGCATCGGCCTCGGTGGCGGCCCCGGCCGTACCGGCGCCGGCCGTACCGGCGCCGGTCGTCTGTCTGGTATCGCCGTTCATCGCGCCTCGTCTCCTGTCGGCCTGAGCAGGTCCGCGCACTTCTCGCCGACCATCAGCACCCCGATCATCGGGTTGACGGCCGTCATGGTCGGGAAGACGGAGGCGTCGGCGATCCGGATCCCCTCGAGTCCCCTGATCCTCAGGTCGGGTTCGACCACGGCCAGTTCGTCGGCCGGGGAACCCATACGGCAGGTTCCGGCCGGGTGGTACACGGTGTGGGCGACCTTGCGCGCGTACTCGCTCAGCTCCTCGTCGCTCGTGACCTCCGGCCCCGGGCAGACCTCCCGCTTCAGCCATCCGGCGAGCGGTTCCGACCGCGCGATCTCCCGGGCGATCCGGATGCCGTCGACGAGGGTCCGGCCGTCGTAGTCGTCCTCGTCGGTGAAGTAGCGGAAGTCCAGTGCGGGCTTGACCTCGGGGTCGGCGCTGGTCAGGTAGAGGCGGCCGCGGCTGCGCGGCTTGGGGATGTTGGGCGTCATCGACACGCCGTGCGCGGGCCGTTCGTAGCCGAGCCGCTCCGGATTGTCCGTGAACGGGACCTGGTAGAAGTGGAACATCAGGTCGGGGCCGCGCTCGGTGTCGTCGCGGCGCACGAACAGACCGGCGTCCGAGTCCATCGCCGAGTTCTCCGGGATCGGCCCGTGGGTCTCCCAGACGATCACCGACTCGGGGTGGTCGAGCAGGTTCTCGCCGACGCCCGGGAGATCGTGGACCACGGGGATACCGAGGGCCTCCAGATCGCCCCTGGGTCCGATGCCGGAGTGCATCAGCAGCCGCGGGGTGTCCACGGCCCCGGCGCAGACGACCACCTCGCGGCGCGCCCTGAGCAGCCGCTCCGCCCCGTCCTTGGTGCGCACGTGCACCCCGCGGGCCCGGGTCCCGTCCAGTTCCAGCCGGTACGCCCAGGTCTCCAGCAGCAGGGTGAGGTTGGCCCGTGCGTCCATCACGGGGTGGAGGTAGGCCACCGACGCCGAGGAGCGCTTGTTGTCCTCGGGGTGGTAGGCGAGGTCGAAGAAGCCGGCGCCCTCGTGGAAGGGCTTCCTGTTGAAGCCCTCGACCCGCGGCACGCCGAGGGCCGCCTGGGCGGCGTCCACGAAGTCCCGGGCGATGGCGTTGCGGTCCGCCTCGTCGACCGGGACAACGTTGTTCAGCAGCTTGCCGAAGTACGGGTCCATCGCGGCGGCGTCCCAGCCGTCGGCGCCCGCCTCGGCCCATTCGTCCCAGTCGGACGGCAGCGGCTTGAAGGCGATCAGGGTGTTGTGCGAGGAGCAGCCGCCCAGTACCCGGGCGCGGCTGTGCCGGATGTGGGAGTTGCCGCGCGGCTGCTCGGTGGTGGGGTAGTCGTAGTCGAGTTCCCCGCCGAGGAGGCCCATCCAGCGGCGCAGGGTGAGGACGTCCTCGCGGTCCACGTCGCTCGGGCCGCCCTCGATGACGGCCACGGTGACATCCGGGTCCTCCGTCAGCCGGGAGGCGATCACCGATCCCGCGGTGCCGCCGCCGACGATGACGTAGTCGTAGTCGTACTCGTGCTCGTGCTCGTGCTCATGCTCGGTCATGGTGGTGGTTGCTCCTGCTCCCCGTGGTCAGCCCGCGAACCAGCGCACGGGGCGCGGGGCGAGGTTCTGGTAGATGTGCTTGGTCTCGCGGTACTCGGCGAGCCCGGCGGGGCCGAGCTCCCGGCCGATGCCGGACTTGCCGAAGCCGCCCCACTCCGCCTGAGGCAGGTACGGGTGGAAGTCGTTGATCCAGACGGTGCCGTGGCGCAGCCGTGCCGCGACCCGCCGGGCCCGCCCGGGCTCGCCGCTCCAGACGCCGCCCGCGAGCCCGTACTCGGTGTCGTTGGCGAGGGCGACGGCCTCGTCCTCGGTGCGGAAGGTCTCGACGGTGAGGACCGGCCCGAAGACCTCCTCGCGCACCACGCGCATGGTGCGGTCGCACCGGTCGAGGACGGTCGGCCGGTAGAAGTAGCCCGGCCCGTCGGGCCGCTTGCCGCCGGCGCGCAGCACCGCGCCCTCGGCGAGCGCCGAGGCCACGTACTCCTCGGTCTTCGCCAGCTGCTGCGCGGAGACCAGCGGTCCGCACTCGACGCCGTCGTCCGTGCCGGGGCCGAGCCGGATCAGCTCGGCCCGGCGGGCGAGTTCGGCGACGAAGCGCTCCGCCAGGGACTCCTCGACGATGAGGCGGGAGCCGGCGGAGCAGACCTGGCCGCTGTGGATGAACGCGGCGTTCAGGGCCTGGTCGACGGCGGTGTCGAAGCTCCCGTCGTCGGTGCAGGCGTCGGCGAACACCACGTTGGGGTTCTTGCCGCCGAGTTCCAGGGCGACCTTCTTGACGCTGTCGGCGGCGGCCCGCATGACCTTGGTGCCGCTGGCGAGCCCGCCGGTGAAGGAGACCAGGTCGACGTCGGGGTGGTCCGCCAGGCGGGCCCCGACCGGGTCTCCGGGGCCGGTGACGAGGTTGGCGACGCCGTCCGGGAGCCCGGCCTCCGACAGGAGGCGGATCAGCGCGACGGTGCTGAGCGGGGTGATCTCGCTCGGCTTGACGACGAAGGTGTTCCCGGCCGCCAGGGCCGGGGCGATCTTCCAGCTCGCCTGCAGCAGCGGGTAGTTCCACGGGGTGATCAGGCCGCACACGCCCACCGGCTCGTGCACCACCACGCTGTGGATGTCCGGCGAGCCGGCGTCCACGACGCGGCCGGTCTCGTTGACGACGAGGTCGGCGAAGTAGCGGAAGGCGTCGGCGACGCAGTCGACGTCGACACGGCCCTCCTCCACGGTCTTGCCGGCGTCGCGGCTCTCCAGGCGCCCGAGCTCCTCCCGGTCCCGCTCCAGCAGCCCGGCGACGCGGCGCAGCAGCGCCGCCCGCTCGGCCACCGGCGTGCGGGGCCAGTCACCGCCGTCGAACGCCTCGCGGGCCGCGGCGACCGCGGCGTCGGTGTCCTCGGCCCCGCCTTCCGCCACGACGGCGAAGGGCGCGGCGTGAGCGGGGTCGAGGATCTCGCGCGTGGCGCCGGAGGCGGCTTTGCGCCACTCCCCGGCCACGTGGATGGTCAGTTGTGCCGACACGTCGCGTTTGGCCTTCCGTTCCCGTTATGTCTCTCACCAGTAAGGACTGGCGAGCGGGTCGCCTGCCCCGGGGATCGGAAAGCATGCGCGACGGGTGGCCGGAAGTAACGCGTGTCACTCCGCGGGGAGAGCGGGGATCGCGGGGCACCCCGTCACGGAGTGTGAGCACATCCCGTCCGAAGGGGCGCCGGGCCGGGACCGCGCACGGCGGACCGCGGGCCACCGCCGGCCGCCCTTGACTTCTGCCCTATCGGGAGGAAACTGGTTTTTACACCAGAAAACCGCAGAGAGCCGCACCCCATCGGAAGAGACGTCTTGCCGAAGGGCGTGACCCCCTCGGCTCTGGCTAGGCCCCCGGCGAGACGGGCGAGGACCAGCGCGACCGGCGACGACCGGCGCGCAGGAAACCGTCCGGATCACCGGGGACTGTCATGTGCCGGCATCCGGTGCCGAGCCCGCCGACCGGAGGGGGACGTCCGCGCACTGCGGTCCCCCTGCCCGGCCGTGCCCGTCCCGCCCGGCCGCCGAGCGAGCGTACGGAAGCGCCTGTGGGGCGCCGCGCGTGCGCGCGGCGCCCCACAGGCGCCTACCGGGTGCCGGACGTCAGATGAGGCCGAGAGCGCGGACCGCCTCGCGCTCCTCCTCCAGCTCCTTCACCGACGCGTCGATGCGGGTGCGGGAGAACTCGTTGATGTCCAGGCCCTGGACGATCTTGTACACGCCGTCCTTGCAGGTGACCGGGAAGGAGGAGATCAGGCCCTCCGCGACGCCGTAGGAGCCGTCCGACGGGATGCCCATGGAGGTCCAGTCGCCCTCGGCGGTGCCGTTGACCCAGGTGTGCACGTGGTCGATGGCCGCGTTCGCGGCGGACGCGGCCGAGGAGGCGCCCCGGGCCTCGATGATCGCGGCACCGCGCTTGGCGACGGTCGGGATGAAGGTGTCGGCGAGCCAGGTCCGGTCGTCGACGACCTCCGCGGCGTTCTTGCCCGCGATCTCCGCATGGAAGACGTCCGGGTACTGGGTCGCGGAGTGGTTGCCCCAGATGGTGAGGCGCCTGATCTCGGAGACCGGGACGCCGGTCCTGGCGGCCAGCTGCGACAGCGCCCGGTTGTGGTCGAGGCGGGTCATCGCGGTGAAGCGCTCACCCGGTACGTCCGGGGCGGCGGCCTGCGCGATGAGCGCGTTGGTGTTGGCGGGGTTGCCCACGACGAGGACCTTGATGTCGTCCGCCGCGTGGTCGTTGATGGCCTTGCCCTGCGGCTTGAAGATACCGCCGTTGGCCTCCAGCAGATCACCGCGTTCCATGCCCTTGGTGCGCGGGCGGGCGCCGACCAGCAGTGCCACGTTGGCGCCGTCGAAGCCGGTGTCCGGGTCGTCGGTGATGTCGATGCCCCGGAGCAGCGGGAAGGCGCAGTCGTCGAGCTCCATCGCGGTGCCCTCGGCGGCCTTCAGTCCCTGCGGGATCTCGAGGAGGCGCAGCCTGACCGGCACGTCAGCGCCGAGCAGTTGGCCCGAGGCGATGCGGAAGAGCAGCGCGTAACCGATCTGGCCGGCGGCGCCGGTGACGGTGACATTCACGGGAGTGCGGGTCATGGCGATCTCCGTAAGACAGCTGGCGGTGGGGGTCCCTGCCCCTGGTGCTGGACATCTCCACCGTAGTGATCGGCACCATCGCGATCGGCGCGATGCGCGCGATCGGCGCCCACGCCCATCGGCCGGCACCGGTGCTCACCGGCCGGCACGGGTCGGCGTCGGCACCTGTGGCAGCCGTTGGCCGGCACAGAACGCGGTGACCGCGGTGACCGCGGTGACCGCGGTGACCGCGGCGATCGGGGTGACCGCGGCGATCGGGGTGATCGATCTCTCGACGTGAAGAGATATCCAGCGGTCAGGCTATCCGACCCGGGCCCCCCGGAACCCTCCGATCCCTGTGGTGCGGCTCACTGGAGCACGTTACTGCTCCCTCGTGCACCCTTCGTCCCCCGCCGCCAGCGTGGCGCACGCCTTCGCCTCGGACTCGGCGGCCACCGCGACCATCGGGGTGTAGGCGTCCTTGTCCGCGTTGACGAGCCCGTCCCCGTTCTCGTCCCCGGCGCTGATCCGCACCTTGTCGCCCGGTGCCGCCTGGGTGATCCGCGCCCATGCGGCCCCGCAGGTACTGCTGTATCGCACCTCGACGACGGCGGTGCCGACGGTCGCCCGGGAGGCGGTCGTGGCGAACTGCCCACCGCACCCCATGCTCTCCGGGTCCTGCCCCGTGCAGTCGGCGCCGAAGCACTTCACCCCCACGGGTAGCACCGGCGCGCTGGTCGTGGGCGACGCGGAGGGGGACTTGGCCACATCGGCCCCCGGTTCGTCACCGGTCCCGCCGAGATCGGTCAGCAGCACCGCGGCCGCGATCACCAGCAGCGCACCGACGAGCCCCGCCAGGAACACCGTCGGCCCGCGCCGGCCCCGGCCCCGGCCAGGGCCGCCGGACGACGCGGGGGCATCGGTACGCGGGGAACCCGACCGGTGCCCGGCCCGTCCCGACCCGCTGCTCGGCTGGGCAGGCACCCGAAGCCGGTCGCGGTGGCCCCCACCGCCGGGTGCGGCGGTGGTCAGCCCGGCGGCACCGCGACCGGACGGCGCACCAGGCCCGCTCGGTCCGGGCTCGCCCAGAGCAGCCCGCGCCTGGGATATCCGTATGGCCTCCATCGTCATGTCGTGGCGCATCTCCGCGCGGCTCCACGCACGCTCGGCCAGTTCCCACATGGTGGTGAGGTGGATCGGGTTGGTCCCGGTGACCTCGGCGAGGGCGACGATCGCGCCCTTGGGCGCGAGCAGCCGTCCGTTGAGAAAGCGCTCCCACGACGTCTTGCTGTAGCCGGTGCGGTCCGAGAGCGCGGCGATGCTCAGCCCGCTGCGGTCGACGAGCCTGCGCAGCTGGCTCGCGAACTCCCTGACCTGCGGATCGAGTTCTTCCGGTAGCGTCTTCCAACGAGGCATTGCCTCCCCCTTGTCCCCCGAATACGTGCCTGATGTGCCCCGCGCCGCGGTGCCGCCGCCATGCCCACGGGCCGGCGTCCTGCGGACTACCCGGAGGGATGCGCGAAGCCAGGATGACAGTTCCTGGCAACGGGGCGCACGGGAGCGTTCGGGACGATGCCGTACCCCGGTGTGCGCCGCCGTTCCGAAAGCCGGCCCTCAGTCTCGCATCCGCCGCCCGGCGATCACACCATGGCGGAACCGTCACTTCCGTGGCACAGCCCCCGAAATTCTCTTGTGACTGTTTGGCACGTGCATGACCCTGAACCAGGCAGCGGTGTCCGTCCTCCTCGGGGGAGGGGACGGCCGCCGTCACCCGCGCGCACAACGGGCCACCGGCATCCCAGACGCGCGGCACCCGGCACTCCCGGCCCCCAGGCGGCCCACGCGGAGGAACGGCCCGGCGGGGGCGAACGGCCCGGCCGGGAAAAGCGGCCCGGCACGCGGGGACGGACGCCCCGCAGGAACGGGCGACCCGCAGGGACGGGCGACCCGCGGGAACGGGCGGTGCGGAAGAACCGGTCAGGGGCCGGAGCAGGCGCCGTGCGCAGAGGCCCCGCGCGGGCGGACGGCGCACGGAGCCCTCCCCTCATGCGTGGGTCGCGGTGCCCCCGGGCGCCCTGATACCCGAATGCCCGGATGCCGGGATGCCGTCACGGCAGGGGACGTCCCCGCAGGCACGGGAAGACGTGGGAACCCTCCACCACCGAGGGGCCCGGGTGCGGCCAGCCCCTAGCGCACGGTGAAACGCACCGCTTCCTCGAGGAACGGGATCTCCCACCACGGCCGCGGTTGGACCATCAGGGCGAGCAGCACGATGACGGTGCCGAGCACACCGTAGGTGATCATGTCGGTGAAGCAGGAACGCACCGCCAGCATGCCGACGGACGGCAGCGTCCTGCGCAGTGCCGCCCCGGTGAGCAAGGCCGCGCCGACGAGTATCGTGCCGACCCTGAACGCCTGGTCGAACGGGTCCGCACCGACGACCAGCAGACCGAGCGCCGCGAGCCCGAGCACCGTCAGCAGCGGCCACTGGCGTGCGGGAGCCGGCGCGTCACCGGGCGCCGCGCGCCCGCCGCCCTCGGGGCGCGCGGTGTCCCGGGTGACGGTGGGCGGGCGCCGCGACCTGCCGGCGGCCCACTCGTGCGCCCCTGCCGGGTCGTCCTCGGGCCCCTGCGGGGAACCGTTGGGCGGCTCCGGCGCGCCGGCGGCGCCCGCGTCCGCCGCGCCGCCGGCCGTGGCCGTCCGATCCCCGCCGTCCGCCGGGGCACCCGCTCCGGCACGGTCCCCGGCGCGCGCGGAGCGGCCGGGTCCGCCCCCGTCACCCGGAACGGTCCCCCCGCCGTTACGGGCCTCGCCGTTGCGGGCCTCGCCGTTGCGGGCCCCGCCGTTGCGGGCCCCGCCGTTGCGGGCCGCGGCTTCGCCCGGCACCCCGGACCGGGCGCTGCCGGCCCGTATCGGCCGGCCGGCCGTACGGCCGGCCGGGCGGTCGTCCACCAGGCCGACCGGGGCACCGGCGCCACTCGCCGGCCGGGCGCTGCCGACCGTGTCCGGGTCACCCGCCGGCGCGTCCACCGGGTCGTGGGGCGAGCCGTCCGCCCGGGCCGCCCGGCGGTCGGCCGCGGCGTCGGGCCGCTTGTCGGAAGAGGGGGTGTCCATGGGTCTCAGGCCGCGGCGGCCTGCTCGGCCGCCTCGACGACGTTGACGAGGAGCATGGCGCGGGTCATCGGGCCGACACCGCCCGGGTTCGGCGAGAGCCAGCCGGCGACCTGCGCGACATCCGGGTGGACATCGCCGACGATCTTGCCGTTGCCGTCGCGGCTGACACCGACGTCCAGCACGGCGGCGCCCGGCCTGACGTCCTCGGGCCGGACCAGATGCCCGGAACCGGCCGCGGCCACGATGATGTCGGCCTGGCGCAGATGAGAGGATAGGTCACGCGTGCCGGTGTGGCACTGGGTGACCGTGGAGTTCTCCGAACGGCGCGTCAGCATCAGCGGCAGGGAGCGCCCGATGGTGGTGCCCCGTCCCACCACGACCACATGGGCGCCGTTCAGCTCCACCTCGTACCGGCGAAGCAACCGGATCACCCCGTTCGGTGTGCACGGCAGCGGCGCGGGCTCGTTCAGCACGAGGCGGCCCAGGTTCACCGGGTGCAGGCCGTCCGCGTCCTTCGCCGGGTCGATCAGCTCCAGCACCCGGTTCTCGTCGATGCCCTTCGGCAGCGGCAGCTGCACGATGTAGCCGGTGCACTCCGGGTTCTCGTTCAGTTCGCGTACGACCGCCTCGATCTCCTCCTGCGTGGCGGTCTCCGGCAGCTCGCGCTGGAGCGAGCCGATGCCCACCTCCGCGCAGTCCCGGTGCTTGCCGGCCACGTACTTCCGGCTGCCGACGTCGTCGCCGACCAGGACGGTCCCGAGGCCGGGCCTGATCCCCCCGGCCTTGAGCGCCGCCACGCGGGCGGCCAGTTCGGACTTGATCTCGGCCGCGGTGGCCCTGCCATCGAGAATCTGGGCGGTCATGCCCCCCATCCTCGCGGATGACCCCGCCCCGGTTCCAATCAGGTTCGCTCGACGCGGCCGGGTGCCGACCGCCTGCGGTCGCGGCCCGCGTCGGTGCGGTGGCCCGGCCTCGGCCGCGCCGTGACCCGGGGCGCGACGGCACGGTGCGGGCCGGCGTCCACGGCACGGGCGCCGTTCCGTCCGGCGTGCGCAACGGCCGTCCCGGGGGCCTCCCGAGCACGCCACCGCACGGCTCGCCCAGCGGTTCACCAGGTTGCACTCGCACAACGCCTGCGCATATCGACTGGACAAGAAGCCGACGGCGATACCACGATGAAGCGCGCAGTGTCGCGGCAGCGTCGGGGGGGCAGGCTGCTTGGTTGGCTGTGACGTTCCTCCGGTCAGGCCCGCGTCGTCCCCGCAGAACCCCGACGGAGGAAACCCGCCATGAGCTTCGGCGAACCGAACAACCCCTACGGCCAGCAGCAGGGGCAGCCGGGCTACGGCTACCCCCAGGGCCAGCAGCCGCCCCAGCCCGGTTACGGCTACCCCCAGGCCCCGCCCGTGCAGCCCTACGGGCCCGGCTACGCCGGCGGGCCGATCTCCATGCCCGGTCTGATGAAGGCCGCCCGGGTGCTGCTCTTCGTCGTCGGCGGCCTGCAGATGCTCATGGGCATCCTGTTCGCCATAGGGATCGCCGTGGCCCAGGACATGCGGGGCGCAGCGGACGCGGAGGGCGATCTGCTCGCCGGTCTCGGGTTCATCATCGTCCTCTTCCTGCTGGCCTTCGCCGTCTGGGCGATCGTCCTGGGCCTCCGGTTCAGCAAGGGCGGCAACGCCGTGCGGGTGGCGACGATCGTGTACGCGTCGCTGTCCATTCTGGGCAGCCTCGTCAACTTCGCCGACGGCGAGGCGAGTTCCGCGGTCGGCGGCGTGATCGGCCTGGCCATCGGGGGCGTCATCCTCGCCTCGATGGTCAACAGCAGCGCCTCCGCATGGTTCAACCGCCCGCGCTACTGACCTCCTCCGCCCGGCAGGGCCGCACCGGAAAGCCGGCAGGACCGGCCAGGACCGGTCAGGACGCCGGGCCGCACGTACGAAGGCCGCAACACCCGCTCGGCGGCGGGGTTGCGGCCTTCGGCCTGTCATGCCTGCGGCAGGCTTTGCGGCCGACGCGGTGGCAGACGAAGGCACTGCGTGCCCATGGCAGCCCCGGACATGACGTGCCCACGGCAGCCCGCGGGGCAGTGCGCTCCCGCGGCGAGCCGCAGTGGCAGCTCGGCGAAAGCCCGGTGGCGGCTCCGTGGCAGCCCGGCGGGGGCTCAGTCGGCGGTCAGTGGAAGAAGTGGCGCGTGCCCGTGAAGTACATCGTCACACCGGCCGTGCGCGCCGCCTCCACGACCTGCTCGTCGCGGACCGAACCACCGGGCTGGACCACGGCCTTGACACCGGCGGCGGTCAGGATCTCCAGACCGTCGGGGAACGGGAAGAACGCGTCGGACGCCGCGTAGGCCCCGGCCGCCCGGTCTTCGCCCGCACGCTCGACGGCGAGCCTCGCGGAGTCGACCCGGTTGACCTGGCCCATGCCGACACCCACACTCGCACCGCCCTTGGCGAGGAGGATCGCGTTGGACTTGACGGCCCGGCAGGCCCGCCAGGCGAAGGCGAGTTCGCCGAGTTCGTCCGCCGGGAGCGGCTCACCGGCGGCGAGGGTCCAGTGGGCCGGGTCGTCGCCGTCGGCCTGGAGGCGGTCGGCGGCCTGGAGCAGCGCTCCTCCGTCGATCGGCTTGACCTCCCACCGCTGTGCCGGGGCGTCGGGGCAGCGCAGCACCCGGATGTTCTTCTTGCGGGCCAGCACCTCGACGGCACCGTCCTCGTAGTCCGGGGCCACGATGACCTCGGTGAAGATCTCGGCGACCTGCTCCGCCATCGCCACCGACACCGGGCGGTTGACCGCGATCACCCCGCCGAACGCCGACAGCGGATCGCAGGCGTGGGCCTTGCGGTGCGCCTCGGCGACATCGGCGCCCACCGCGATACCGCACGGGTTGGCGTGCTTGACGACGGCCACGCACGGTTCGCCGTGGTCGTACGCGGCACGCCGGGCGGCCTCCGTGTCCGTGTAGTTGTTGAACGACATCTCCTTGCCGTGCAGCTGTTCGGCCTGGGCGAGTCCGCCCCCCCGCTCGGTCACGTAGAGAGCGGCGTCCTGGTGCGGGTTCTCGCCGTAGCGCAGGACCTTCGAGCGGTGGTGGACCGCTCCCAGGAAGTCGGGGAACGCGCCCGTGACCGGGCCGCTGCCGGATGCCGCGTCGTCCGGGGCGTACGAGGAGGCGAACCAGGACGCGACGGCCACGTCGTACGCTGCCGTGTGCTGGAACGCCTCCGCGGCCAGGCGCTTGCGCGCGGCGAGGTCGAAGCCGCCCGAGGTGACGGCGGTGAGCACGTCGGCGTAGCGCGCAGGGCTGGTGACCACGGCCACCGAGGGGTGGTTCTTGGCGGCGGCGCGGACCATCGACGGGCCGCCGATGTCGATCTGCTCGACGCACTCGTCGGGGCTCGCCCCCGAGGCCGCGGTCTCCCGGAACGGGTACAGGTTCACGACCACCAGGTCGAACGGCTCCACGCCCAGCTCGGCGAGCTGCTGGCGGTGCGCGTCGAGGCGGAGGTCGGCGAGGATCCCGGCGTGCACCCGCGGGTGCAGCGTCTTGACCCGGCCGTCCAGGCACTCGGGGAAGCCGGTCAGCTCCTCGACCCCGGTCACCGGGACGCCGGCCGCGGCGATCCTCCCCGCGGTGGAACCAGTGGAGACGAGTGCGACGCCCGCCTCGTGGAGTCCGCGGGCGAGCTCCTCCAGCCCCGTCTTGTCGTAGACACTGATCAACGCGCGACGGATGGGCTTATTCACCGACATGAACCTTTCGTCCCTCAATGCGGTAGCCGTTGCGGGCCAGACGCCCCACGACCTCGACGAGCAACCTGCGCTCGACTTCCTTGATGCGCTCATGCAGAGCGGATTCGCCGTCCTCACCGCGCACCTCGACCACGCCCTGGGCGATGATCGGGCCCGTGTCGACGCCGTCGTCGACGAAGTGGACGGTGCAGCCGGTGACCTTCACCCCGTAGGCGAGCGCGTCGCGCACACCGTGGGCACCGGGAAAGCTGGGCAGCAGGGCGGGGTGGGTGTTCACGAACCGGCCGCCGAAGCGGGCGAGGAAGTCCTTGCCGACGATCTTCATAAAGCCGGCCGAGACGACGAGGTCGGGCTCGTACTCCGCCGTGGCCCCGGTCAGCGCGCTGTCCCACTCCTCGCGGGTCGGGTGGTCCTTGACCCTGCACACGAAGGTGGGGATCCCGGCGGCCCTGGCCCGCTCGAGACCGGCGATACCGTCCCGGTCCGCACCCACGGCGACGATCCGGGCACCGAACCCTTCGGGATCGCCGCCGATGGCGTCGAGCAGCGCCTGGAGGTTGGTGCCGGATCCGGAGACCAGGACGACGAGGCGGGCGGCAGCCACGGGGGACTCTTTTCGCATTGCGGTTCCTGTTTGTATGGTCGTACGAATAAAACGAGTCCGGCGATGGGGGAACTCTACGAAGCCGTCGACCGTCGGCAACGATACCGGCACACCGCACGGCCCCCGCGGGACGGGGGCCTGGCCGGGAGGTAGCGTCTGGGGGCAGGGCCCGTCCCCAGACGGAGTACCCGCGTACCGAGGTACCAGAGGGGAAGACGTTCACCACCATGCCGGACCGTCGCCGCCGCACGGCACTCCGCCCCCCGCTCTCCGCCGAGCGGGGCTTTCTGCTGCCGCGGGAACGCCAGTCCGCGGGGCCCACGAAATCGCCCAAGGACGAGAGCAACCCGTTCGCACCGCCGCCGGAGGGCTCGCCGGACCAGCCGTGGCAGCCGCGGCACGGGGCGGGGGACGACTCCTCGCCGGGCCGGGACGGGCGCGGTGCGGGTGACGGCGGCGAGCGCGAGGAGGGGCGGGGGCCCACCTCCCGGGGCGGCCGATGGAGCAGCCGCCAGCCCGGTCGCTCCCCGGGCGGCTTCGGCGGCCGGGGAGGCAACGAGGGGGGCAGCGGCGGCAGCGGCGGCAGCGGGCAGAAAGGCCCCGACAAGGGCCCCGGCCAGGGCACCGGCCTGCGCTGGGACCCTACGGACCCGCTCCAGCGCCGCGCCCGTTACGCACTGCTCGGCGGCATGTGGGCGTTCTTCTTCGCCCTGTTCGACTTCCCCGAGATCGCCCTGCTCCTCGGGGCCCTGGCGATCTACTGGGGCGGTAGCTCCCTGCGCGGCAAGTCCCGCCGCCCGGAACAGGGGACCTCGGCGCCCAAGGCCGCTCCGGCACCGGGGGCCCCGGGGCAGCCGGCCGGACGGCCGCAGGTGACCGCCGCGGTCAGCGGACTGGTGATGGCCGTGATCGCCCTCACCATCGTGGCGATGACGTTCACCGTGCAGCTGGTGTACCGCGACTTCTACACCTGCGTGTCCGACTCTCTGACCAACGCCGGCCAGGTGTCCTGCAACAACCTGCTGCCCGAGCCGCTGCGCGGGGTCATCGGCGTCAAGGAATAGCCGCCGGCGGCGATCACCCCGGTGAAGACGGCAGCCTCGTCGGCGCGAGCGTGATCACGCGCAACGGAACGGCACCGTCGGCGCGGGCGGCCACCACCCCCGCAGGGACGGCAGCAGTGCCCGCACGACCGGCAGCCGCACCGGCGCGCGGGACGGACGCCCGCACGGCGTCCGCGGACGTCGCGGCCGCCCGGCCGGCGCCGCCCCTGTCACGGGGCGGCGCCGCCCTCCGCGGACGCGCCCTCGGGAGGTGACTGCGCGGGAGGTGCGAGACGGCCGGGCCCCCTCCGCCCGCCGGAGGCGCCCGGCCAGCTGCCGAGCCCGCTCCCACCGACCGGGCCGACCGGGCCGACCGGGCCTGACGCAGGCGACCAGACGGCGACCGGGACCCCATCGGGGACAGGTGCCGCTCCGGCCAACCCGCCCGCACCGGGGTCCGCCCCGCGATCCCGCACCGGGTCCCGTGCGGGGTCTGGTGCGGGATCCGGGTCCGGTACGGGATCCGATGGGGATACCGGTCCGGGTACACCGCGCGCGGTTTCGTCCGGGACCTCCGGCGTGATTCCCGGGCGGCCGGGGTAGGGCGCCGCCTCTGCTCCCGGCCCGGCGGGCAGCAGGCCCGGCGCCGCCGGAACCCGGCCGGGCATCGTGGGGACGGGCGGACCCTCACCGCAGGCACCTCCGGTGGTTCCGGAGCCTCCGTCGGGCATCCCGAGCCGGGGAACGGGGCCCGTGCCCGTGCCTGCGCCTGTTCCCGCCCCTGCGTCGTCCGCGGTCATGCCCGCGGACGACGCAGGGGCGGTCGGGCGGAGCGCACCGGTCGGGTGGGCGGGCAGCACCGAGGCGCTGGAGCCGATGGGGACGCGTCCCGTCGCAGCGGCCGAACGGGCCGAACCATCCGAACCGGCCGAACCGGAGATATCGCGCAGGGCGTCGGTTCCGGGGAGGAGGCCCGCCCCCGGCAGACCCGGCTCCGCTCCGGACGGGGAACCTGCTCCCCCAGATGCCTCGGAAGTGGACGGACCGACGCGGTCCGCACGGGCCGGGTCCGCCGACGAGGCGGGCACGACCGGGGAGGACACGACCGGGCCGGGCCCCCCGGGGGACGGCACCGCAGAGGGCGGCAGCCCAGGCGGCGGAAACGGGATCGCCGCCATCAGACCGCCCGACGCCTGCTTGATGGCCTCCCAGCGGGGGACCCTCAGCGGGCGGTCGGCGTCGCGGAGGCGCCAGGCATGGAGGGCCAGGGCCACCGGTACCCCCAGCGCGCCCGTCCAGAGGATCGCCGCCGGCCCCGTGAGCCACCAGACGGGACCGAAGGCGGCCAGGGCTCCGGTGCCGAGCGCCCCGCCGGACGCAGCGGCCAGAGCGGACATGAGCACACCGCACACGACCGCCGCCAGCAGTGCGGTGAGCACGGTGGCACGGCGCCGCACCGGCGCCGCACCGGCAGTCCTCCCGGCAGCCGTCCCCGAAGCCTGCCCCGAAGGCATCCCCGTCGTCATCCCGGCGGTCGCTGCCGCCCCGGTCTCCGGGGCACTCGCGTCACGGGCCCCCACAATCCGTGCACACCGCTCCGGGGACCCCGCCCGCGGGGCGGTGCACCAGCCGAGCGTCAGCCCCGCCGCGACCGGCAGCACCACCGCGGCCAGGCCCAGCGGCGCTCCCGCACGGTCGAGCGGTACCGCGGCGAGCAGCGGGAAGGGGGGCAGCACGGGAGTCCCCGCGATCCCCAGCGGGGTCGCCGTCGCGCCGGCACCGAGCACGAACCCCGGGCCCAGTCCGTACGAGGCCGCCCAGACCGCCGCGTTCGGCACCAGGGCCAGCAGAAGCAGCAGCAGTGCGCACCTGCCCTGCCAGTCGTGCGCAAGCCGCGCGAACGCCTCCTGAGCCGTGTCGGCGTGCCCCACCAGCGAGACGGCGGCGATCAGCGCTCCGCCGCCGAGCAGCACCGCGACCGCGAGCCCCCCGGCTCGGAACGCCACGATCACCCGGGAGCGGGCCACCGCGATCCGCACGGCGCCGGGGATCCAGACGGGCAGCGGCCCGAAGGGGCGCCCGCGCGCCGTCCACACCCCAGCCAGGGCCATGAGCACCACCAGCGGGGGTACGTGCAGCAGCGCGCTGAGGGGTTCCGCGGCGAGTTCACCGCCCCTGGAGTAGAGCACCGCACCGACAGCCACGAGCAGATACCCGCAGCTCACGCCGGTGAGCGCGGTGCCCGCCGAGGGCTGCCGCCAGCCTTCCGCCGTCTCCACGCAATCGCGCGCCGCCCGGTACACCAGAAAGGCCGGCACCGCCGCGAGCAGCAGTGGCACCACCCCCACGGGCGCGGGCACCTCGGACAGGGTCTCGGCTCTGATCAGCTCCGTCCCGTGGGCGAGGAGCCAGATGGCGGCGGCCGCGTGGAGGGCTCCCTCCGGGCCGCTGTCCGGGTAGGGGGAGCTGATCCACATCACCGTCATGAGCGCGGCGAGCGCACCGAGCCCCAGACCCGCGGCGATCGCCCCGCGGATCAGGCCCGTCACCAACGCGGCCGCGGGACGGCCACCCTGCACGGCCACGGAGACGGGGCCGCGATCGGTCGTCTGGGTCACCCGGCCATGCTGCCAACGACACGCGCTGTATCCGGGGAACAGCAGATTGCTCGCTGTGTCGCTAAAAATACGCTTATGTACTTTTTGGCGCCTTATGCCCTCCCGGGGAGGTCTTCATGACGAAGAGCACCGCGGACAGCACCGAAGCGGCCGTTCCTCCGTTGCCGTCGCCGAGGGAACGCCGCAGGCTGCGCGAGGCCAGGGCGCTGTCCGAGGCCCAGCTGGCGGAGGTTCTGGGCGTCACCGAGGCGACGGTCAGGGCCTGGGAGACGGGCCGCGGCGGCCCTCGCGGCCGCAAGCGCAGGGCGTACGCGAAGCTGCTCGCCACGTACCGGGCCGAGTTGTCGTCCCGGGAGCCCACGGCCGAGGACCACGGCGGGGTCCCCGCCCACCGGCCCGGGCACACGGACGGGGGCGAACCGGCCGACCGGACCGCGGACGGAGCCGGACGAGCCGACCGGGCCGCACGCGCAGACGAACGGACCGGCCGGACCGCACGCGCGGCCGGGAAGCCGACGGGAACCCCTGCGTCCCCACCGGAGGGCGGGCCGGGCGCCGCTCGGCCCGCCGGGCGAGCCGACCGGGCCGGACGGGCCGGACGGGCCGGGAAGGCCGCCACCGGGACTCCCACCGCCACAACTGACACGGTCGAAACTGCCACCGCCGAAACTGCCACCGCCGAGACTGACACCACCCCCGCTCCCCCCGCCGAGAGCCCGGCAGGGAAGCCCCCCGCCCACGGCCCCGGAGCGGACCCCGCGACCGCGGGGGGACCTGCCGAACGCAGCGCCGAGGTCGCCCCGGCCGGCTACCGGAAGGCGGTCGCCCACCGACCCGGGGACCCCGTGCCGGCGGGCCCTGGGGAAGCTCCGCGTCCGTACCCCGGGACGGCCCTCGCCCGGGCAGCCGACGAGCAGCACGCGAGCCGGCGCCCTGAGCCGCAGACGGAGCGCGGAGACCGCGTCGAGCCGCGGCAGGAGGCCCCCCGAGAAGACCAGCGCGGAAACCACGGCGGAGACCTGCGCGAAGACATGCGCGAAGACATGCGCGGAGACCGGCGCGAGGAGTCGGCGCACCCTCGGCGCGCGGACCAGGAGAGACGGGAGGCAGCCGGTCGCCCCTCGCAGACGTCCGAAACCGCCCGTACCGCGCAGCCCCCCGGCACTCCGTGCCCCACCCGGCCCTCACACACCACCCGCCCCTCGGAGTCCTCCCGGCCACCCGCCCGGGACGAGGACGGGGCCGCGCTCAGCGCGGAGCAGGCGTTCGACGAGCTGTACGCCCGCACCGCCCCCGGCCTCGCCCGCCAGACCCTGCTGCTCACCGGGCGGGAGGCCCTCGCGCGGGAGGCCGTGGAGCAGGCCTTCCAGCTGGCCTGGGAGCGCTGGCCCGAGGTGGCCGTGGACCGGGATCCCGGGGGCTGGGCGCGCGCGGCGGCCTACGAGTACGCCATGTCGCCCTGGCACCGGCTGCGCCGCGCCCACCGCCACCCGGACCCGGTCGCGTCGGCCCGTCCGGCCACGGTCGCCTACCCCGGCGGGCGCACGCTCCGCGAGGCCCTGCTCGGGCTGCCGCCCGCCTACCGCCGCACCCTGCTGCTGTACGACGGTCTGGGCCTCGACCTCCCCGAGACGGCCGCAGAGACGGAGGCGAGCACACCGGCCGCGGCGAACCGGCTGCTGAACGCCCGCGCCGCCGTGGCCGAGCAGATCCCCGAGCTGGCCGAACCCGGGGCACTCCAGCACGAGCTGAGCGATCTGGTGGAGAACCTGGCAGCGCCCGGACTCTCCCCGGCACCCTCCGTGCGCGGCGGCAGCGAGCGCCGGGCCGAGCTGTGGACACGTGCCGCGATCGGGCTCACCGTGCTGATCCTCGCCGCCGCAGCCGTGACCATGGCCGTCACCGAGGGCCACTACGAGCCGCCGCAGGCGCCCGGTGAGCAGGTCGGCGGGGTGCCGCCGAAGTACGGACCGGAGCCGTACTCCAAGGAGGACCACCGCCTCCGCGTCCAGCTCCGCTCCCACCCCGCCGCCGGCCCGGCGCGCCTGGTCCCGTCGGCCCGCTGAACCTGAGCTTCCGGACGCCCGGTCCCCGGTCCCCGGACCCCGGGGACCGCGGCATGCCGCTGGGCCTGCACCCCGGACTTCCGGGGTGCAGGCCCAGCGGCATGCCTTACCGCAGGGGCGGCCGTCGCGGCCGCGCCCGGGGGTCAGCCGAGCAGGATCTCCCGCGCCAGCCCGGCGGTCTCGGTCGGGGTCTTGCCGACCTTCACGCCCGCGGCCTCGAGGGCCTCCTTCTTGGCCTGAGCGGTGCCGGAAGAGCCGGAGACGATGGCGCCTGCATGGCCCATGGTCTTGCCCTCGGGGGCGGTGAAGCCCGCGACGTAGCCGACGACCGGCTTGGTGACGTTGGCCTTGATGAAGTCGGCCGCACGCTCCTCGGCGTCGCCGCCGATCTCGCCGATCATCACGATCAGGTCGGTGTCCGGGTCGGCCTCGAAGGCCGCCAAGGCGTCGATGTGGGTGGTGCCGATGATCGGGTCGCCGCCGATGCCCACGCAGGAGCTGAAGCCGATGTCGCGGAGCTCGTACATCATCTGGTAGGTCAGCGTGCCGGACTTGGACACGAGACCGATGCGGCCGGGCTTGGTGATGTCGGCCGGGATGATGCCGGCGTTGGACTGCCCGGGCGTGATGAGGCCGGGGCAGTTCGGGCCGATGATGCGGGTCTTGTTGCCCTTGGCCCCCGCGTACGCCCAGAACTTCGCGGTGTCGTGGACCGCGACGCCCTCGGTGATCACGACGGCGAGGCCGATCTCGGCGTCGATCGCCTCGATGACCGCGTCCTTGGTGAACTTCTCCGGCACGAAGATGACGGTGACGTCGGCGCCGGTCTTCTCGACGGCCTCCTTGACCGAACCGAAGACGGGGATCTCGGCGCCGTCGAAGTCGACGGTGGTACCGGCCTTGCGCGGGTTCACGCCGCCGACGACGTTCGTGCCCGAGGCCAGCATGCGCCTGGTGTGCTTCTGGCCCTCGGAGCCCGTCATGCCCTGGACGATGACCTTGGATTCCTTGGTGAGGAAGATAGCCATGGTGTGGTGTCCCTCGTCCCTTACTTCGCAGCCAGCTCGGCGGCCTTGTCGGCCGCGCCGTCCATGGTGTCCACCCGCTCGACGAGCGGGTGGTTGCGGTCCGCGAGGATCTGGCGACCCAGCTCCGCGTTGTTGCCGTCGAGGCGCACGACCAGCGGCTTCGTCACGGCCTCGCCCTTGCCCTCGAGGAGTTCCAGGGCCTGCACGATGCCGTTGGCGACCGCGTCGCACGCGGTGATGCCGCCGAAGACATTCACGAAGACGGACCTGACGTCCGGGTCGCCGAGGATGATCTCCAGGCCGTTGGCCATGACCTCGGCGGAGGCACCGCCGCCGATGTCGAGGAAGTTGGCGGGCTTGACGCCGCTGTGCTTCTCGCCGGCGTAGGCGACGACATCGAGAGTCGACATGACCAGGCCCGCGCCGTTGCCGATGATGCCGACCTCGCCGTCGAGCTTGACGTAGTTGAGGCCCTTGGCCTTGGCCGCGGCCTCGAGCGGGTTGGCCGAGGCCTTGTCCTCGAGCGCCTCGTGCTCCGGCTGGCGGAACTCGGCGTTGGCGTCCAGCGACACCTTGCCGTCCAGCGCGATGACGCGGCCGTCGGCGACCTTGGCGAGCGGGTTGACCTCGACGAGGAGGGCGTCCTCGGCGACGAACGTCTTCCACAGGGTCACCAGGATCTCGGCGACCTGCTCGGCCACCTCGGCCGGGAACCGCGCGGCCTCGACGATCTCACGGGCCTTCGCGGCGGTGACGCCGTCGTTGGCGTCGACGGGGATCCTGGCGAGCTTCTCGGGGGTCGTCGCGGCGACCTCCTCGATGTCCATGCCGCCCGCGACCGAGGCCATGGCCAGGAAGGTGCGGTTGGTGCGGTCGAGCAGATAGGAGACGTAGTACTCCTCGGCGATCTCGGGAGCCGTCTCGGCGATCATCACCTTGTGGACCGTGTGGCCCTTGATGTCCATGCCGAGGATGTCCGTCGCGCGGGCGACGGCCTCGTCCGGCGTGGCGGCCAGCTTGACACCGCCGGCCTTGCCCCGGCCCCCGACCTTCACCTGCGCCTTGACAACCGACCGGCCGCCCAGTCGCTCGGTCGCCTCGCGCGCCGCCTCAGGCGTGTCGATGACTTCACCGGCCAGCACCGGTACACCGTGCTTGGCGAAGAGGTCCCTCGCCTGGTACTCGAACAGGTCCACGCGCGTCCGTCCCTTTGCTTCTCATCGTCGCAGTAGTGATCCGCGGTTCGTTGTCTGCATGGGCGTGCCGCGGAGGGCAGCGTGACTGCGCGGTCACTGGGGAGGCGTACACGGTGTCCGGGCACGCGGCATGTCCGTCTCGCAGGTTATCCCCGTGGGCCGTGCGTCCCTAAATCGCGGATCACAACCGGGCGGTGATACCCGTCACAGATCGCGCGCACCGCGGAACGCAGGGTCAGCGGACGGCCACGCGCCGGCACGGCCCCCGCAGACCGGCCCCCGCAGACCGGCCCGCACCGGGCACGCTGCGGCGCCCGGGATCCGCGACCGTCCGGCATGCGGCACCCGTACGGCCGCGCCCGCCCCGGCCCACCGTCCGGCCCCCTGCGCCGCCCCACATCGGCCGGCGGCCCTACGCGGGCCGGCGGACGTTCGCGTTGACCCAGTCGACGATCGACGCCGTCGTCGCCCCCGGGGTGAAGATCTCCGCCACACCCCTCTCCTTCAGCGGCGGGATGTCCGCCTCGGGGATGATCCCGCCGCCGAAGACCTTGATGTCCTCCGCGTCGCGCTCCTTCAGCAGCTCGATCACCTTCGCGAAGAGGGTGTTGTGCGCGCCGGAGAGGATGGAGAGGCCGATCGCATCGGCGTCCTCCTGGATCGCGGTGTCGACGATCTGCTCGGGGGTCTGGTGCAGCCCGGTGTAGACGACCTCCATACCGGCGTCCCGCAGGGCTCGTGCGATCACCTTCGCGCCGCGATCGTGGCCGTCGAGACCCGGCTTGGCCACCACCACGCGGATCGGACCGGTCACACCCATCACTGCCTCCCACATACCGACGTACATACGTACCGACGTACCGACGTACCGCAGTTGCCGCCATGGGCACTGCGCCCTCACGGGCGCCCGGGCGTGCCGGTCGACGCGCGGTGCGCCGCCGTGCGCCGGATCCCGTACCGCGCCCCGGGCCGGCACCGGCCCGGAAGGTGAACGAACGTTATCCACAGATCTACAGCATCCCGCAAGCAGCCGTTTCGCGGGGCCGGGCGAGGGGGACATCACCTGAGGGACGCATACGCACGCGCCGTACCCGCTGAGATGCCCCGGGCAGCGGCCGGGACCGCGCGGTGAATCCGCTGTTCGGTCGCCGTGATCACCGTGCCGCCCGCCGCGCGGCCCTGCGGTCCCGACCGCGGGCAGCCCCATGAGGGCGCACGGGGGACGGAGCCGCCCCCCGTGCGCCGGTCGGGAGGTCAACCATGGGTTTCCTGCCGCCGCTGCGGATGAATGTGCCGGTGGCCCTGCTGCGCGCCACCGCCCTCGAGCTGGCCGCCCTCGCCGCACACATGATCGTGTACCCGTCGGGCCTGATCCCGGAGCGCCGGGCCTGCGGACCCGCCCCCTCCGGTCCGCCGCCCCCGGACCCGGCGGACCGCGACCTGCCGGCCGGGCACGGGGCCCCGGCGCCTTCGGCACCCCGGACGCGATCACCGGGACACCCGCCGGCCGTCCTGCTCCACGGCTTCGCGGACAACCGGTCCGTGTTCGTCCTGCTCCGCCGGTTCCTGGCCCACCAGGACGGCCGCCCTGTGGAGTCGCTCAACTACTCACCGCTGACCTGCGACATCCGGGCCGCAGCCGAGCTGCTGGGCCGCCATGTCGAGGAGACATGCGCCCGCACCGGCCGGGGGCGCGTCGACATCGTGGGCCACAGCCTCGGCGGACTGGTCGCGCGGTACTACGTCCAGCGGCTGGGGGGTGACGGGCGCGTACGGACGCTGGTCATGCTCGGCACGCCCCACAGGGGCACCAGCGTCGCCCCGCTCGCCGGCGCGCATCCCCTCGTGCGCCAGATGCGCCCGGGCTCCGCCGTGATCGAGGAACTCGCACTGCCCGCCCCCGGCTGCCGCACCAGGTTCGTCAGCTTCTGGAGCGATCTGGACCAGATCATGGTGCCCCTGGAGACCGCCCGGCTCGAGCATCCCGACCTGATGGTGCGGAACGTCCGGGTCAGCGGCATCGGGCACTTGGCGCTCCCGGTCCACCCGGCGGTCGCGGCAGGCATCCGCGAGGCACTCGATGTCCCCGGCGCGGGGGCCGAGTCGGACGGCGGCGTCGGTTCCCTGCCGGCGGCATGAGGTCGAACGGCAGTCGAACGTAAGGCCAAGGCTCGTCCTGCAGTCCGCCGAAACACCGCCGAATGCCCGTTTCCCTCTCTCGCAAAACCTGCCGAAGATTGTCGGCGTCGCATACCGCCGGGTACAGTCGCGCCACTGCATTGCCTCGGGGGAACCCGCGCAGGGTGACCTCACGTCTGGTCCTGCTGTCGAGGCGAGAGAGAAGTTGGTGAACGACCAGCACCCCCACGCCGGGTACGACGCGTACGCCACCGGCAGCTTCGGCACCGACCCTTTCTTCGGCACCACGCCCGGCGGCCACGAGGGCGGTCACCCCGCCCACGCCGACCGGTACGACGCGGGGCAGTGGCCCGCCGGTTCCCCCGCCGGCCACGACGCCTACGGCGACCCCCGGCATGCGTACGGCCGGCAGTACGGCGCACCGCATTTCGACACCGCGCAATACCGCACCACCGCGCAGTACGACAGCGCCCTGGACGGCGCCGGCGGCCAGTGGGACGCCAACGCCGGGAGCGGCACGGGGCAGTTCACGGCGGAGCCGTTCGAGACGGGGGCGCAGCCCTGCGACACGGGCGGCCGGTGGACGGCGACCGGACAGGCATCGGCGACGTCGTACGAGACCGGTGCCCACGACGCCGCCCCGTGGAACCCCGCCGATGCCACCGCCACCGCCACCGACCTCCCGTACGGCGGCCACGCGGGGCAGCCACCGGGGGCCGAACTCCCCGGGTACGCGGCGTACGAGGATGCGCACGATCGAGCCGGGGCGTTCATCCCCGGACAGTTCTCCCCCGCGACCGGGTTCGACGCGTCGCAGGAGACGCGGCCCGGCAGCGGGACCGCCTGGGAAGCGGAAGCCGGGCCGGGCACCGGGACCTGGACCGAGACCGCAGGCACGACCGCAGGCACGACCGGAACAGCAGACGGGACCCGGACCGAGACCGGAACCGCGATCTGGTCCACGACATGGTCCGAGAGCTGGACCGGGACCGGAACAGCAAGCACGACCGGAACCGCCGGGGAACACCCGCAGTACCCCGGGCAGCAGCACGAGCCGGAACCGCCGGCGGCAGACGCGGAGGGCGCGGACCGGTTCCCCCGCCATGGCTCCGGGGCCGAGTTGATCGCCGACGCCGCCACCGTCTCGGCACCGGCCGTCACCCTCGCCTCCGCCGACCCGGCCCGCCCCGCGCGCAGGACGGGTGGCGCCCGGGGCCGCCGCCGCACCCCCGCCAAGCGTTCGGCGCTCCTGACCGTCGCCGTGCCGTCCGTCTGCGTGATGGGCGTGGCCGGTGTCGCGGCCGCCTCGGTCGGCGGGCTCACCGAAGGCGATCGGCCGGGGGACGGCAACACCGCGGTCACGGCCGCCGACCAGCCGTCCGTGCAGCCCGTCGTCGCCAACAACGCGCTCGACACCCAGCTCGCCGCACTCAGCGCAGACGCCCGCGACTTCGGCGACCGCGCGAGCCGGACCCAGGAGCGCATCGACCTCAAGGCGCGCCAGGAGGCGGAACGCAAGAAGCGCGAGGAGGAAGCCGCCCTCCGCGAGAAACTGCGGCCGAAGTTCGCCCTCCCCGTCGCCCAGCACGGCCTCAGCGCCTACTTCGGCCAGGCAGGAGTCAACTGGATGTCCATGCACACCGGGATCGACTTCCCGGTGTCGTACGGAACACCGGTGATGGCCGCGACCGACGGCACCGTGCGGACGCAGTGGAACAGCGCCTACGGCAACATGGCCATCGTCACCGCCGCCGACGGCACGGAGACCTGGTACTGCCATCTGAGCAGCACCAAGATCCGTTCCGGCCAGGTCAAGGCGGGCGAGGTGATCGCCTATTCGGGCAACTCGGGCAACTCCACCGGCCCGCACCTTCACTTCGAGGTGCGACCCGGCGGCGGGGTGGCGATCGACCCGCTGGCGTGGCTGCGCAGCCACGCCCTCAGCCCCACCTGACCCCCCGGCAGCGGCGCGGCCCCGCCTCCCTGCCCGGCCCGGACGGCCCCGTCCCGCCCCGCGCGTCCGCCACGCGCACCTGCCTGCCCGCCCCTCCTCCTCGCACGCCTCCGGCGGCTCCGGGCGGCGCCTTGCCGCCCCGTCGCCCCCTCCGGCCCCGCGCCCATCCGTCCGGAGGGCACACCGACCACCGCCCGGGCCCCGCGTGGCGGCCGCGGGCGGCGGCCTCAGCCCGTCAGAGCTTCTCCACCGGGGCGTACCGCAGCAGCAGCCGCTTCGGCTTGGCGTCGCCGAAGTCGATCGTCGCCTGGGCGTCGCCACCCGATCCCGTCACCGCCGTCACGGTGCCCAGCCCGAACTGGTCGTGGGTGACCCGGTCCCCGACGGCCAGGGCGATCACCGGCTTGTCCGTCGTCCGCCGGGTCGCGAAGCCCGACGGACCGGAGCGGGACCGGGATGACGACAGGGCCGAGGCGATACCCGGCGCCGGGCCGGCGGGCGCCGCCGACCGCCCCGTCCGCTTCCACTCCAGGTGGGTGTCCGGGATCTCCTCCAGGAACCGCGAGGGCGGGTTGTAGGCGGGCTGGCCCCAGGCGCTGCGCATCGAGGAACGCGTCAGATAGAGGCGCTCGCGGGCGCGGGTGATCCCCACGTACGCCAGGCGGCGCTCCTCCTCCAGCTCCTTGGTCTGGCCGAGCGCCCGCATATGCGGGAAGACCCCGTCCTCCATGCCGGTGAGGAACACCACGGGGAACTCCAGGCCCTTCGCGGTGTGCAGCGTCATCAGGGTGATGACACCGCTGCCCTCCTCGTCCTCGTCGGGGATCTGGTCGGAGTCGGCGACGAGCGCGACCTGTTCCAGGAACTCGGCGAGCGTTCCCGATCCCTCCTCGTCGCCGCGCCCCTGCTCGAACTCCAGGGCCACCGCGGCGAGTTCCTGGAGGTTCTCGATACGGGTCTCGTCCTGGGGGTCGGTGGACGCCTGGAGTTCGGCCAGATAACCGGTCCGCTCCAGCACGGCCTCCAGCACCACCGCGGGACCGGCGCCCGAGTCGACGACGGTGCGCAGCTCCTCCATGAGCGTGTTGAAGCGCTTCACGGCGTTGGCGGAGCGGGCGGCCATGCCGTACGCCTCGTCGACGCGGCGCAGCGCCTGCGGGAAGGTGATCCTCTCGCGCAGCGCGAGGGCGTCGACCATCGCCTCGGCGCGCTCGCCGATGCCGCGCTTCGGCACGTTCAGGATGCGCCGCAGCGGCACGTTGTCCTCGGGGTTGGCGAGGACCCGCAGATACGCGAGGACGTCCCGGACCTCCTTGCGCTCGTAGAAGCGCACGCCGCCGACGACCTTGTAGGGCAGGCCGACGCGGATGAAGATCTCCTCGAAGACGCGGGACTGCGCGTTGGTCCGGTAGAAGACCGCGACGTCGCCGGCCCTGGCCTCGCCCGTGTCCGCCAGCCGGTCGATCTCGTCGGCGACGAACTGGGCCTCGTCGTGCTCGGTGTCCGCGACATAGCCGGTGATCCGCGCGCCGGCGCCCGCGTTCGTCCACAGGTTCTTGGGGCGGCGGCTCTCGTTGCGCTCGATCACCGCGTTGGCCGCGGAGAGGATCGTCTGGGAGGAGCGGTAGTTCTGCTCCAGCAGGATCGTGGTCGCGTCCGGGTAGTCCTCCTCGAACTGGAGGATGTTGCGAATCGTGGCGCCGCGGAAGGCGTAGATCGACTGGTCGGCGTCGCCCACCACGCACAGCTCGGCGGGGCCGAGGTCGTCGTACCCCGTGCCGACCAGCTCGCGCACGAGCGTGTACTGGGCGTGGTTGGTGTCCTGGTACTCGTCGACCAGGACATGGCGGAACCGGCGCCGGTAGTGCTCGGCGACCTCAGGGAACGCCTGCAGCAGATGGACCGTGGTCATGATGATGTCGTCGAAGTCCAGCGCGTTGGCCTCGCGCAGCCTGGCCTGGTACATCCGGTATGCCTCGGCCAGCGTCTTCTCGAAGCCTCCCCCGGAGCCCTCGGTCTGGTCGGTGCCGCCCGCCTCGGCGGCGAAGGTCTCCTCGTCGACCAGCTCGTTCTTCAGGTTCGAGATCTTGGCGCTGAACGCCTTCGGCGGGTAGCGCTTCGGGTCGAGGTCCAGATCGCGGCAGACCAGTGCCATCAGCCGCTTGGAGTCGGCGGCGTCGTAGATCGAGAACGACGACGTGAAGCCGAGCTTCTTGCTCTCCCTGCGCAGTATGCGGACACAGGCGCTGTGGAAGGTGGAGACCCACATGGCCCGGGCGCGCGGGCCGACGAGCTGCTCGACGCGCTCCTTCATCTCGCCCGCGGCCTTGTTGGTGAACGTGATCGCCAGTATCTGGCCGGGGTGCACCTCGCGGGTCGCCAGCAGATGGGCGATCCGGTGGGTCAGCACCCGGGTCTTGCCGGAGCCGGCGCCGGCGACGATGAGCAGCGGGGAGCCGGTGTGGACGACGGCGGCACGCTGCTGCTCGTTCAGCCCGCCGAGCAGGGCGGCCGGGTCGGTGACCGGGCGCGGGGCGCCGTCCCGGTAGTAGCCGTCACCGGGCCCGGGCTCGTCGAACCCGCCCTCGAAGAGGTCGTGCGGGACCTCCTCCGCCGGAAGATGCTCGTGATCCTCGGGCGGTGGGGGATCCTCCGGGGCCGGGGTCCGCCGGAGATCCGCCAGGAAACTGTCGTCAAAGAGGCTGCTCATCGCATCCCGAGTCTAGGCGGCCCCACTGACGGTCCGCTTCCGCCTTCCCGGGAATCACTACCGGACTCCTCTGGTCACGACGCGGACACACAGCGCCAAGGTCACGGAAATGTATCGGGCATATCGAACACCCTCCTTCACAGCAGCGCCACACTTTGGCTAGCGTGCTCGCCCAGGCAGCCCGTACCCCCTTCGGCGAACCACGCCAGCCGGGCGGCCGCGCCGAATCCGCGCCCCTCGCGTAGGAGTTTCGGAACCGGGGACCCACTCATCAGGCACAACCGGGGTGAATCGGGCCGGTCTTCACCCGGCCCGTAGGGCAGCCTTCCGTTTCGTCCGAACCCGACAGCTAACCCGGTAGGCGTTCCACGGAAGGAGATGCCGGCCTTGGCGTCGCACCGCAAGCCGCGCAGCCGCACAGGTACCAGCACCCCCGCCGCCGGGTTCACGACGGCCGCCATGACGGGAGTCTCGCTCCTCCCGGCCCAGAGCGCGACAGCCGGACCGAAGCCCACCGTCGAAGAGGTCCAGCAGAAGGTCGACGACCTCTACCGGCAGGCGGGCTCGTCGGCCCGGGAGTACCACAGGGCGAAGGAGCCCGTCGAGCAGCAGCGCCGCGCGGTGGACCGAACCCGCGCCGAGGCGGCCCTGCGCACGGAGGCGCCCGGCGAGTCCCGGCGCACCCTCGGAGTCCGGGCGGCGGCCCGGGACAGCACCGGCACCCCCGCCGTGCCCCCCGCCGCCGCACTGCTGCTCGCCGAGGCCCCGCGTCCCCACGCCGGCCGGGGCGACGCGGCGGCCCGGCCGAGCGAGCAACAGCAACAGCAACAGCAACAGCAACAGCAACAGCACGACACTGCCACCGAGCACCGGACCCGGGCGGCCGGAGCGGCCGAGCAGCACACGCGGGCCGCCGGGAGCCTGGATGCGCTCACGGACTCTCAGGGGTCGCTGCGGGCCAGGAAGCAGGCCGCCCAGAAGAAGCTCGCCGACGCGGGGGAGCTGCTGTCGCGGCTGACCGCCGGGGATCGTACGCGGCTCGCCGAAATCGAGCGCGAGAAGGCGCAGAAGGCCCGCCGGAAGGCGGAGGCCAGGGCAGAGGCGGACGCGGAGGCCAGGGCAGCGGAGGCCGGGACGGACGCCAGGGTCGGGACGGAGGCCGATGCCGGGCGGCGGGCTGGGGGGTTCGAGCGGCAGACGTGGGACGGGACCGGCGGTTGCACGGGCAGGGGCAGCGGCACGGACCCGCGCGCGGGCACAGTCACAGTCACAGACACGGGCACAGACACGGGCACGGGCACAGGCACGGGCACGGGCAGCAGGGCGGGTGCGGACTCCCCGGCGGCCGGCGACATCCACGCGGCCAAGACCGAGAAGGTGCTGTCCTTCGCACGCGCGCAGATCGGCAAACCGTACGTCTGGGGCGCGACCGGCCCGAGTTCGTACGACTGCTCGGGGCTCACCCAGGCGGCCTGGCGCGCGGCGGGCGTCGACCTGCCCCGCACCACCGGGGACCAGGCCAGGTCCGGGCAGCATGTCGCCACGGCCGATCTCCTCCCCGGCGACCTGGTCTTCTTCTACGACGACGTCCGCCATGCCGGCATCTACGCCGGCGACGGCATGATGATCCACGCCCCCGAGCCGGGCGCGAACGTCCGCGAGGAATCGATCTACTACCTGCCGTTCCACGGAAGCGTCCGCCCCGCCTGAGAGCCGTCCCGTCATCCCCGGCGGGTCAGCGCGGCGCCGGATGCGGTACCTCGCGAGGCGGAGGGTCGCGCTCGGCACCGGGCGCACACAGGATGCCGGCGAACATTCCGGACGCCTCGCCGCGATGCGACGACGCGGCGAGGCGCCGCAGCTGTCGCCGTGCGCTCGCCGGGGAGTGCGCGGACCGAGGGGCTCCCGCACGCAGGAGCCCCTCGGGTGGCCGCCTGCACGAGAGCCCCGGCCCGCTCAACGGTCCGTCATGTCCACAGCGTCGCGATCAGGATGTTCACCAGGGTCAGTCCGCCGACCGCCCCGAACACCCCCTTGTCCACGGCCTCCTCGTCCCGCTTGACGTAGACCAGCGCCAGTACCACCACGAGCACGGCCAGCTTGACACCGACCTTGAGGTTGTTCACGGTCTGGCCGTCCGCCTGGTTCAGTCCCACCAGCACCATGCCCGTCACCAGCATGGTGAGCGCGCCGTGCAGCATCGCCGGAGTGAAGCGCGCCGCACCCTCCCCCATCGCCTTCATCTGCGTCAGGAAGCCGCCGAGCAGCGCCGCGATGCCGATGATGTGCAGAGCGACGAAGACATTGATGAGTACGTCCATGGCACCGGAGCCTAGCCGTACGGTCCCAAGCGATCTACGGTGGTCCCTATGCCGCCAATTCCGTTCATATCGCCCCTTTGTCGTGTCCCGAAGGCTTAACGTCCTCCCTCAGGTGGCCGGTTCCCCGCCGTCCGTGACCGGGCGGCTGCTCCGGCCGCCCCCGCCGGAAGAGCCGGTGGCGGGCCGCTCCCCTGCACGGTCCGCCACCGGTACCCCGCACCGGCGGGCCCCGACGGAAGGACTGGCCCTCGTGGCAGCGCACCGCAAGCCCAGGCAGCGCACGCTTCCCGGCACCGCCGCACGCTTCTCCGCCACCCTCGCTCTCGCCGGCGCGGCCACCGCCACCGCCTTCGAGGGCCCCGGGTACGCCGCACCCGCACCGGACGACGTGCGGGCCGGGGCCGACCGCCTGTACCGGGAAGCGGAAGCGGCGACCGAGGAGTACAACGGGGCCAAGGAGAAGGCGGAGAGGGCGCACGGGGAGGCCGAGGCACTCCGCGACGAGGCCGCCCGGCGTACGGAGCGCCTTAACGCCTCCCGCAACACCCTCGGTTCGTTCGCGACGGCGCAGTACCGGGCCGGCGGCCTCGACCCCGCGCTCCGGCTCGTGCTCGACTCCGACCCCTCCCGTTACCTCGCCCGCGCCGAACTGACCGAGCGCATCGGGGACCGCCAGACCGCGGCCGTGGCGGCGGTGCGCCGGCAGATGAGGGAGCTGGAGCAGGTGCGGGCCGAGGCCGGAGCCCGGCTGGCCGAGTTGGAGAAGCAGCGGGCACGGGCGGACCGGCACCGCGCGGCGGTGCGGAAGAAGCTGGCGGCGGCCGAGGCCCTGCTGGCGCGGCTGAGCCCCGGGGAGCGCGCCGCCTACGCCGGCCGGGACGAGGTCCCCGCAGACCGTGCGCACCGCGATGCCGTCCGGGGCGCACCCGCCGTCGCCGCCCCCAACCCCCGGGCCGCGCAGGCGGTCGCCTACGCCCACGGAGCACTCGGCAAACCCTATGTCTGGGGCGCCACCGGGCCGTCCGCCTTCGACTGCTCGGGGCTGACCCAGGCCGCCTGGCGCTCCGCCGGGGTCGCGCTGCCCCGCACCACCTACACCCAGATCGACGCGGGCCGGCGGGTTCCCCGGTCCCGACTCGCGCCGGGGGACCTGGTCTTCTTCTACTCCGGTGTCTCACACGTCGGGCTCTACATCGGCGACGGCCGGATGATCCACGCCCCCCGCCCGGGGGCGCCCGTGCGGATCGCGCCCATCGATCAGATGCCGTTCGCGGGAGCGACCCGGGTCGTCTAGGGCCCGTCGGGCGGAGGGGCGCGGCGTCCGGCGTGCGGTCGGCGCAAGCCGGACCGAGCTCGTCTCCCTGGTCGGGGGCCCGCCCGGGCAGGACGCACCGCGCCGTCGGGCCGGGGGCACCGGGCCACCGGGCTCACACGCACCATACGCACCACACGCACCACACGCACCATACGCACCCCACAGCCGGGCCGCCGGGCCGCCGGGGCCCCAGGACGCGCCGCGCTCAGACCAGCCGGCGTGCCGTCGCCCAGCGCGTCAGCTCATGGCGGTTGGACAGCTGAAGCTTCCTCAGCACCGCGGACACATGCGACTCCACCGTCTTCACCGAGATGAAAAGCTGTTTGGCGATCTCCTTGTACGCATAGCCGCGGGCGATCAGCCGCAGCACCTCGCGCTCCCGCTGGGTGAGCCGGTCCAGGTCCTCGTCCACCGGGGGAGCGTCCGAGGAGGCGAACGCGTCGAGGACGAATCCGGCCAGCCGCGGTGAGAACACCGCGTCCCCCTCCTGGACCCGGAAGACCGAGTCGACCAGATCCGCCCCGGTGATCGTCTTCGTCACATAGCCGCGGGCTCCGCCGCGGATCACCCCGATGACATCCTCGGCGGCGTCCGACACGGACAGCGCCAGGAAGCGGACCGGACGCTCGGCGGCCGCCGCGAGCCCGGCGCATCGGCGCAGCACCTCCACTCCCCCGCCACCGGGCAGATGCACATCCAGGAGCACCACCTCGGGCCGGGTCGCCGTGATGACGGTGACGGCCTGGTCGACGTCGGCGGCCTCGCCGACGACCTCCACGCCCGTCTCCTCCGTCCGCCCGATCTCGGCCTGCACCCCCGCCCGGAACATCCGGTGGTCGTCGACGAGGACGACCCTCACCCGGCGCTCCGTCCCGTCGGCTGCGTCGGTCCGCTCGGTCATCCGTCCGCCCTCCCCCTCTGCATCTGCATCTCCATCTCCAGCTCCACTTCGGTGCCCCCGCCGGGCACCGACCGCAGCCGCGCCGTCCCTCCGTTGCGCTGCATACGGCCGACGATCGATTCTCTTACGCCCATGCGGTCCTCCGGTACCGCGTCGGGATCGAACCCCGGGCCCCGGTCGCGCACCGAGACGAACACCGTACGGCCGTCCACCTCGGCGTACACCTGCACGGGGGCTTGCCGGCCGCCGTACTTCGCGGCGTTGACCATCGCTTCGCGCGCGGCCTGCAGTTGGGCCGTGAGCCGCTCGTCGAGCGGGCAGTCCCCCACGACCACCACCTCCAGCGGGACGCCGTGCTTGTCCTCCACCTCAGCGGCGGCCCGCTTCACCGCGTCAGCCAGGGTGGCGGGCTCCTCGGCCTCGTCCTTGCCGGTGCCCTCCGGCCGGTACAGCCAGTTGCGCAGCTCCCGCTCCTGGGCACGGGCGAGCCGGCGCACCTCGCCGGCGGCGTCCGCGTTCCGCTGGATCAGGGTGAGGGTGTGCAGCACGGAGTCATGGACATGGGCGGCGACCTCGGCACGCTCCTGGGCACGGATGCGCATCAGGCGCTCCTCCGAGAGGTCCTGGGTCATCCGCACCAGCCAGGGGCCGGCCAGCAGGGCGACGCCGACGATCACGGCCAGGGCCGCGGTGAGGACGTTGCCGAGCTGCGCCGCGGAGCCCCGGACCACCATGAAGACCATGAGGCCCGTGCCGACGAGCGCGACGCCCGCCAGCCCGCGCGCGAGCTGCAGCAGCCTGCGGCGCGTGCCGTCGCCCGCCCACCGAGCCCGGCGTGCGTTGTCCGCCTGCCGCCACACCAGCACGACACCGGCGCCCGTGAGCAGCACCGGCCAGACGTAGCGGTTCACCGGGCCGCCGAGGTCGGTGTTGGCGGCGAAGACGACGGCGCCGATCAGCAGGGCGACGAGGGCGAACAGCTGCCCGCTGTCGGGTTTGCGCAGCCTCCGTCTGCCGTCCGGGGCGGTCTCGAAGACCGGTCTCGGCTCGGCCGACCTGCCCCCGACGCCGAGCGGCACGGCGATCCAGAACACCGCGTACAGCAGTGCGCCGAGGCCGTCCGCCATGAAGAGCCCCAGGAAGACGAGCCGGACCCAGATCACCGGCAGTCCCAGATGTCCCGCGAGGCCGCGCGCCACACCGCCCAGCCACCGGCCCTCCGCGCTGCGGTACAACCTGCGCACGGGGGGCTCATCGGTCTCGGGCGGGCGGGCGGCGGCGACGGGCATCCCCCGATGGTCACACGGGCCCGGACGCGAGGGCATCAGGGCGGTCCCTGAGAGAGACCCTGACGGGTGCGATATCAGGGACGGGCCAGGGTCGGGACGGCTGCCGCACCCGGTGGCGGCCCGTCACCATGGAGGCATGCCACAGCCGACCGCCCCGCCGACCCCGCCGACCGCACCGACCGCACCGCCGCAGGGGCACCGGTCGCCCCCCGTGCTGCTGCGCCGGACCGCGCGGCACAAGGTCGCCGGCGGCGTCTGCGGCGGGCTGGGCCGGTACTGCGACGTGGACCCGGTGATCTTCCGGGTCGCCATGGGCGTGCTGTCGGTGACCGGCGGCATCGGCCTGATCTTCTACGGCTTCGCCTGGCTGCTGATCCCGCTGGAGGACGAGGAGGAGAACGAGGCCCGGCGTGCCCTGTCCGGCCGGGTCGACGGGGCCGCCCTCGCGGCAGTGCTGCTGGCGCTGCTCGGCTGCGGACTGTTCCTCTCGATGCTGGGCAACGACAGCACGCTCGCGTTCTCCGCGCTGCTGTCGCTCGCCGTGGCGGGCGCCGCGGTGTGGTCGCGGCGGCGGACCACGGCCGCCCCGGAGGAGGGCGGCACCCCGGACGGGGCGGGCGCGCACACCGTGGCGGAGGCCCCGCCGGAGGCCAAGGCTCCGCCGACCCCCGACAGCCCTTCCTGGTGGCGCGATCCGATCGTCAAGGACGGCACCACAGGGCCGGTGGCGGCCGGTTATCTATGGGGTCCGCCGGATATGTCGCCCCGCACCGCACCGCTGCCTCGCGACCGCCGTTCCGCGAAGGCGGCACCCCGGCCCCAGGAGCCCCGCGGTATCGCCGGGGCGGTCTTTCTGCTGGCTCTGTCCGCGGGCGGTCTGGGTACCGGGCTGGCCTGGGATTCACAGCCGCTCGGCACCAGCCTGCAGATCGGGCTGGCCTGCGCGCTGGCCGTGTTCGGGCTCGGTCTGGCCGCCGGCAGTGCCCTCGGGCGGATCGGCGCCGGCACGATCCTGCTGTCCCTGGTCACGGCCGGGCTGCTGGTGGGCGTCTCGGTACTGCCCGAGGAGATCGGCACGCGGTGGGTACGGGCGCAGTGGCGGCCCGGGTCGGCCGCCGCCGTCGCGCCGCGGTACGAGCTGGGCTCGGGCACGGCCATGCTCGACCTGAGCCGGGTGGCCGTGCCGCCGGGGCGGACGGTCGGCACCACCGCCGAGGTCGGCGCGGGCCGGCTGCGGGTGGTGCTGCCGGAAGGCGCCACGGTGCGGATCCGGGCGTACACGGGGGTCGGTGACGTCCGGTTGCCGGGGGATCCGGCGAACGACGTGGACATCGCCCCCGACAGCAGCCGCACCCGTACGCTCGCTCCGCTCCCGGGCGCCGAGCCCGCGGGCACGCTCGACCTCGATCTGACGGTCGCGCTCGGACTGGTGGAGGTCACCCGTGCTGCGTCATGAGTTCCGTCCCGGCAGGCTGATCGCGGGCGCCGCGGTCCTGGGGACCGCGGCGGCCTATCTGGGGGACGCGACCGGGGCCTGGCGGATTCCGTGGTTCACCGCCCTGCCGGTGCTGTCCGGCGGTCTGGCCCTCGCCGCGGTCGCCACCGCCGTCCACTACCGGCTGCGCCGGCGCCGTTCCGCGATGGCCGCGTCCAGGGAGAACACGGAGGCGCCGGCGAGCACCAGCGGCAGCCAGCAGAACAGGTACGGGAGATCGTTTCCGTAGTAGTAGGGCTCGGTCTGCCAGCTGACGGTCAGCCACAGGCTCAGCGAGATCAGCGCCCCGCCGAGGGCGGCCAGCCGTGCGAACAGGCCCAGCAGGGTGCCGATGCCGACGGCCAGTTCGCCGAAGGCCATCGCGTAGCCGAAGCCCTCGGGGCTCTTCAGGGCCATGTCCACGAGCGCGGGGACGGCGGAGCTGTTCCGCACACTGCCCATCAGCTCGCCGACCGATCCGGTCCCGGTCGCCGAGAGGAACGCGCTGTCGAAGAGTTTGTCCAGACCCGCGTAGACGAAGGTCACTCCGAGGAACAGCCGCAGCGGCAGGAGCGCGTACCGCGCCGCCCGCTCCTTCCCGTCGGTGCCCACCTCGTCGGACGGGCAGGTCGCCGTCGTCCGGTCCACATGCGTCATCGTCGCCTCCGTGTCTCAGCCGGCTGGGACGATTGTCCCCACGTCCCGTCTCCGCGCATACGGAGGCGACGGCCGTACGGCTCAGCCCGGTCGGCCGTAAGGCTCAGCCCGGTCAGTCCACGATGTCGACGCTCACCCGGTTCGACTCGGCGCCCGCCGCCGTCACGACCTGCACCTCGACCCTGCCGGGTTCGACCTCGGCCGGCACCGGGACGGTGATGCCCGTATCACTGGGGCTGGTGAATCCGCCGGGGAACGGGATCAGTGGCACATGGACGTGCACCGCGCCGATCCGGACGGTCATCAGGGCCAGCCGGTCGGGACTCCCGGCACCCGGGGGCACGAAACCGGCGCCCCTGATCTCGATGTCGTCCCCGATGCGGACGGGGCCGTCGAGGCCCCCGGGCTCCCGGGCACGGACGACGGACAGGACGACCGGCCGGCCGCCCTCCGCGTACTTCCCCGCGAGGTAGACCCCCGCGGAGACCAGCACCAGCGCGGTCAGGCCCCACGGCAGCTCCGGCAGCCGGTCCGGCCGGCGGGCGAACAGGACGGTCGCGCACACCAGGGCCGCGGTGCCGACGAGGACATACTGCGCATCCGTGAAGCTGCCGCGACCGGCGTCGTCGCAGACCAGGTCACCGGGGCGGGGCCGGTCCGCCGCCACCTTCTGCAGCCGCTGGGTGATGATGCGCACGGTGACCACACGGCGGACCACGACCGCGATCAGGCCGACGGCGGCGACGACGGTGAGCAGTCCGGCGCCTTGCGCGAGGCGGAGCCCGGTGGGCGCGGACGCGGCGGTCCCGGACGCGGCGAGCCGGACGGCCAGGAACAGGACGGTGTACACGGCGAACAGCACCCAGCCGGCGGCCACGGCCCGGGAGGTCGACAACCGGTTGTCCTCGCCGACGAGCGGCGCGAGCAGCCCGCCGTGCGCCCGGTGGAGCCGGGCGGCGGCCGTGAGCAGCCCGGCGAGACAGGCCGCGGTGGCGAGCCCCGCGGTGCGCGCCACCGTCCAGCCGGAGTCGATCGCGGTCACCGCCTGGGCAAGGAGCAGCAGCACGACTCCGCCCCACAGCACCATCAGGGTGCGCCGCCAGACCCGGGTGAGCCATGACTCGCCCGCGGCCCGGCTGTGCTCGGCGACGTCCCGGGCCGACTCCGTCAGCTCGTCGGAGATCCACTGACGGGTCCCGCCGGCTGAGGAGGCGACCTGGGCGGGCAGCCCCCGCCCCCCGGCGAGTTCGTCGCGCCTGGCCAGGAACCGGGCGACGGCCCTGCGGTGTCCCTCGCGTCGGCCGTGCGGGCAGTCGCCGCAGGTGCAGCCACCGCCGTGCACGCTCTGTCCCGCTTCCTGCACCGCCACGGCGACGCACCCTTCCCCGGTAGGCGGCTTCGGCAACCACCTTGCAATTCAAAGGAATTGTGCCGTACCGGTGGGGCTGCGGACGAACCGGTTGCCCCATGGAGGGTGATTTACGCACGATCGAATTGACGTACGAGGGCAGGGTCGGGAACGGCTGCGGCGGCCCCTCCCCACGGGTGCCGGGCCCGACGGCATCTCGGGATGCGCCGACCGGCCGTCCGCGGCCCACACCCGGCACATGGCGGGGGACAATGCGCCCATGACGCACCCTGCCTCCCCGCTCGTCGAACTACTCGGCCTGGAACCGCACATCGAGGGCGGATGGTTCCGCGAGACATGGCGTACGAAGGGCTCGACCGCCCCGCCCGGCTATCCCGGCGAGCGCGCCTACGCCACCGGGATCTACTTCCTGCTCCACCCGGGCGAACGTTCCCGCCCGCACCGGGTCCGCTCCGACGAGCTATGGCTCTGGCACCGCGGCGGGCCGCTCCGGCTGTCCCTGGCCGGCACCGGCGAGGGGCCCGACCGCTCCACCACGCCCCTGGTCCTGGGCCCCGACGTCGAATCCGGTGAACGGCCCCAGCTCCTGGTCCCGGCGGGCACCTGGCAGTCGGCCGAACCGGCGGGCGACGAACCGGTCCTGGTGAGCTGCGTGGTGTCGCCGGGCTTCCACTTCGAGGACTTCACGCTTGAGGAGGGGTGAGGGACGGTCGCGTGGCGCCGCCGTGACGGCCGGGCTCAGAGGCGGTCGATGTCCGCGAGGTCGATGTCGAACAGCGCTGCGGACGCACGAAGACCAGGCTCCCGTCGATCAACTCGGTGTGCGGCGGGAGGTCGGGCAGAGTGAGCAGGTCCTCCACGGTGCAGCCCTCTCGCGGTGGCACCCGCCAGTGGTGCGAGATCTCTGCGCTCATGAGTGCTCCCATGGACGTGAGTCTGGTACGTACGATCACACTGCCCAGCGAAAACGCCGATGCCGCCGCTCAAACGAATGAGCGACGGCGTCGGCGCCGGCTTGAGGGGGATCGGCTCGCGAAGGCCCGGACGGCGGTCAGGTCACTCCCACTCGATGGTGCCCGGCGGCTTCGACGTCACATCGAGGACGACGCGGTTGACGTCGGCGACCTCGTTGGTGATGCGGGTCGAGATCTTCGCCAGCACGTCGGGGGGCATCCGCGTCCAGTCCGCCGTCATCGCGTCCTCGGACGACACCGGGCGGAGCACGATCGGGTGGCCGTAGGTGCGGCCGTCACCCTGCACTCCGACGGAGCGGACATCGGCGAGCAGCACCACCGGGCACTGCCAGATGTCGCGGTCGAGGCCGGCGGCGGTCAGCTCCTCGCGGGCGATGGCGTCGGCCTCGCGCAGCAGGTCCAGCCGCTCCCTGGTGACCTCGCCGACGATGCGGATGCCGAGCCCCGGGCCCGGGAAGGGCTGGCGCTGGACGATCTCCTCCGGCAGGCCCAGTTCCCGGCCGACCATCCGGACCTCGTCCTTGAACAGCTTCCGCAGCGGCTCGATCAGCTCGAACTCGAGGTCCTCGGGGAGGCCGCCGACGTTGTGGTGCGACTTGATGTTCGCGGTGCCCGTACCGCCGCCGGACTCCACCACGTCCGGGTAGAGGGTGCCCTGGACGAGGAACTGCACCGGCCGCCCGCCGTGTGCGCCGGCCTCGGCGACGATCTCGGCCTGGGCCTGCTCGAAGACCCGGATGAACTCCCGGCCGATGATCTTCCGCTTCTCCTCGGGGTCCAAGACCCCGGCGAGCGCGTCGAGGAAGCGCCGCTCGGCGTCCACGACCTTCAGCGAGACACCGGTCGCGGCGACGAAGTCCTTCTCGACCTGCTCGGTCTCGCCCTTGCGCATCAGGCCGTGGTCGACATAGACGCAGGTCAGCTGGGAACCGATGGCCTTCTGCACCAGCGCGGCCGCGACGGCGGAGTCGACGCCGCCGGACAGTCCGCAGATGGCGCGCCTGTCGCCGACCTGCTCGCGGATCGCGGCGACCTGCTCCTCGATCACATTGCCGGTCGTCCACGCCGGCTCGATGCCGGCGCCGCGGTAGAGGAAGTGCTCCAGCACCTGCTGGCCGTAGGTGGAGTGCATCACCTCGGGGTGGTACTGCACGCCGTAGAGCTTCTTCTCGTCGTTCTCGAACGCGGCCACGGGCACGACGGCGGTGGAGGCGGTGACGGTGAAGCCCTCGGGGGCGGCGGAGCAGGCGTCACCGTGCGACATCCAGACCTGCTGCTCGGCCGGGGTGCCCTCGAAGAGGGTGGAGTCGGCCTTGCCGACGTGCAGGTCGGTGCGGCCGTACTCCCGGGCACCGGAGTTGTCGACGGTGCCGCCGAGCGCCTGTGCCATCAGCTGGAACCCGTAGCACATGCCGAACACCGGGACACCGGCCTCGAACAGCGCGCGGTCCAGGCGCGGGGCACCCTTCGCGTACACGGACGACGGGCCGCCGGAGAGGATGACCGCCGCGGGCTTCCTGGCCAGCATCTCCTGCACCGGCATGGTGGACGGGACGATCTCGCTGTAGACCCGCGCCTCACGGACACGGCGGGCGATGAGCTGGGCGTACTGCGCACCGAAGTCGACAACGAGGACCACGTCCGGACTCGTGTCCGGGTGGGTGGCGTCGGGCGCGGCAGCGGGGGACGCTGATGACACTACGGCGGCCTTCCGGCGGTGGGAGAAGGGGGCTCTGCGCGTCGATTCTACCGGCGCCGGGCGGCGCTCCCCGTCTCACCATCCGGGCCCGCCCTGGCCCAGCCGCGGCCGGAGGGCCATACTTCCCCCATGCGCAAGCACACGACCTCCGTCTTTACCTATGGCACCCGGCCCGCCGGCTGCCATGGTCGTGCCGCTTGAGCAACTGACAAGCGACTTCCAGGACGCCCCGGGCCGGCCAGGCCCGGGGCGTCCTGCCGTCTCCGGGTCCGGCCGTCCCGGGGCCCGCACCCCGAGGAGCCTTCGTGCCCACCGCCCGGACATCCGCCCACCCCGAGACCGCTGCCCACACCGCCGCCCTCGCCGAGACCACCGCCCGCCCCGGCACCGGCGCCCGCACCGACGACGCGGCGGACCTGATCACCGGCGCCCGTGAGCGTATCGATGCCCTGGACGACCGGATCATCGGACTGATCCGGGAACGGACGGCCGTCTCGGCCGTCATCCAGGAGGCCCGGATCACATCCGGCGGCCGCCGGGTGAACCTCTCCCGCGAGATGGAGGTCCTCGGCCACTACCGGGACGCACTCGGCAAGCCCGGGACGGCCCTGGCCATGACACTCCTGGAGCTGTGCCGGGGCCGCGTCTGAAGGGTGCGGGCGCACGGATGCGGGCGTGCACCCGTGCATGGGCCTGATGGGCGCACGGCCACGCACCACGCCGCATCCGCGAGGGACGCGCGCACCGGGCCGGTGCGGCACTCCGGCCCGTCGCGGAGCCGCCGATGCCCGCCCGCCTGCCGTACGCACATCCCTGCGGCCGCGCTCTCACCCGTACGGCCCGTGACCGGTCCCGGACCGCTTCGTTGGTACCGATGTCCGTGCCAGCCAGGGGCGGGCCGCGAAGGTGAAGATCCACGCGTGGCTCCGCCGGGGCGTGTGGCGTACCTCAGGTGCGTCGTGGGACCTCGCTCCGGCGTGCGTGACCGGTCGGCAGGGGACAGCAGCCCGGTCACCCCAAGGCGGCCGGTTCCGGGGACGCCCGGAACCGGCCGCATCCGGCTGGATACAGCTGGATACGGCTGGATACGGCTGGATACGGCTAGATACGGCCGCATCCGGCTGGATACGGCTGGATACGGCTGGATCCTGATGACTCCGTCCGGATTCGGGCCGAAGCGGCTTCGTGGCCGTAGGACCCCGCCCACCACGAACCGGCCCCTCCCCGATCGCACCCCCGGCCGCACCGCGCACCGCCGGGCACTCCGCCGCAGCCCTCCCCCTCCTGGCGCCGGGCTCCTGGCGCCGGGCTCCTGGCGCCGGGCTCCTAGCGCCGGGCTCCTGGCGCCGGACCCGGCTGTCCCGCCCCAACCGCCGAGCCGCCGCTATCCGGCCCAACCGTCCGGCCCCTGCAGCCGGTTGCCGCCTCCGGGCCACTGACGGGGCATCCGGCGCCTCACCCCCGTCCACTCGCCTCTCGTCCGCACGCGGCACCGGCACCGGCACCGGCACCGGCACCGGCACCGGCATGGCGACCGGACTTCGAGGAGTCCTTCGCACGGCGCCCACTCCCGGGGCTTCCCGACGTCCACGTCATATGCCCACAGCAATGTGTCGGGCGTCACATAAGTTCTGTGTGAGTTTCCGTGCAACCAATTGCACCGGTCACAGGTCATGCATACGAAACCAACGGCCACACCCGTGACCCACAACCGGGACGGCCCACAAAACTCGTGCCGTGTGACGCGGCACGCCGGACTTCACTGAGGTCTTCATGAAGCTTCGCCGCGCTATGGCCGTCGCTGCCGCGACCGCTGTCATAGCTCCTGCCGCCTTCCTCGCAGCGCCGACCGCGTACGCGACCGACGGCACCGCTCCCAGCCCGAGCGCCACCGCCGGCTCCACCGAGGACACGGACACTCCCACGCCGGAGGGCAGCGCGGCGACGACCGGGACGCCCGCCGCCGAGGACGGCACGGACGACGCCGGGGTCCCTGCCGAGGAAGACGGCACGACGGGGGACGACGCCGCCACGGAGAAGACCTCCAAGGACGGCGCCACCACGGAGGAGAGCAAGACCGGGGAGGACACCACCGGGGAAGACACCACCGGGGAGGACACCACCGGGGAGGACACCTCCGAGGGGAACGCCGACGAGGAGCCGGGCGACGACGAGGGCCTCCCGCCCTATTGCGAGGAGGTCGACGAGAACTTCGAGGAGAAGGCTCTCGACATCCGGTTCTCCGGCCTGCCCGGCAAGATAGTCGCGGGCGGCGCCCCCGAGCAGTTCAACCTCACCATCACGAACACCTCGGAGGCCGACCTCAAGGAGGTCGCCTTCTACGCAGCGGTCGAGAACTTCGAGCTCGACGACCCGGAGAAGTTCCTCAGCCCGTACATCGACCTGGAGTTCAAGGTTCCCGGCACCAACGAGTGGGTCGGCATCGGGAACGATGACTACGCCGGCGACTACTTCTGGGGCGTCGAGACCATGAAGTCCCAGGACTTCGTGAAGATCGACCTCCGCCTCACCATCGACAGGAACGCTCCGGCCGGCGACAGCTACTCCCTCGGCTCGGGCGGTTACATCGGTGACGTCAAGGGCCAGGAGTGCATCGCCGAGAGCGCGGACAGGTTCGTGGACTTCGTGGTCCTGAAGCCGGGCTCCCCGAACGAGAACCCGGGCGAGGCCGAGCCGGGCGCCCCGAAGCAGGACAAGGGCCCCGACATCAAGCCGCAGGGTGACGTCAAGCAGCTCCCCGTCACCGGCAACCTCGCCGAGACCGGCTCCTCCTCGGTGCTCCCGGCCATCGGGATCGCCGGCGGTATCGCCCTGGTCGCCGGTGCCGGTGTCGTCTTCGCGATGAAGCGCCGCAAGGGCGACGCGGTCGCGTAACGAACCGCCGTACAGGCCGCCGCACAAGCCGCCCGAGCCCCTGAAGCGCCCGTAGGAGCGCCCGCGGAGGCAAGGCGCCGGCGGCGGCAGGAGAGGCGCTGCACTCGGAGGGGGGTGCAGCGCCTCCCGTCTGTCCAGGGGCGGGTCAAGGGGACTTCGGCGGGACTGCCGGCACGCCGAGGAAGGGGAGGTTCAGGGCCCCGAAGGCACCGGGGGGGACGGCCGGGTCACGGGGCGCGACCGGGGCCAGGCGTTCATAGGCCGCGCCCTGTTCGGGGCGGGGGTCCCGCGCGCCCTTGTTGGGCCAGAAGGACATCGCGCGCTCCGCCTGGGCGGTGATCGTCAGGGACGGGTTGACGCCGAGGTTGGCGGATACCGCGGCCCCGTCGACGACCGATATACCCGGGTGCCCGTACAGGCGGTGGTACGGGTCGATGACGCCGGTCTCCGCCGAGGCCCCGATGGCGCAGCCACCGAGGAAGTGGGCGGTGAGCGGGGTGCCGACCAGTTCGCCGATGTTGGATCCGGCGAAGCCGTTGATCTCCTCCGCCAGGAGCCTCGCGGCACGGGTGGCCTCGGGGATCTGGCCGGGGTTGGGGGCTCCATGCCCCTGACGCGCGGTCAGCAGGCCCTTGCCGAGGCCGCCGGGCTTGCGGTAGGTCGTCAGCGAGTTGTCCAGGGACTGCATCACCAGGCCGATGATGGTCCGCTCCGACCAGCGGCGGTTGGAGAGGGCCCGGACGGTGCGCCACGGGTGGCGGGCGCATGCGGCGAGCCAGGCCGGGACGCGCCGCGAGCTGTACGGGACCTGGAGGACGGTCATCGCGCCCATCGCGTTGGAGCCCTTGCCGTAGCGGACCGGCTCGATATGGGTGCTGGCGTCCGGATGGATCGAGGACGTGATCGCGACGCCCCGGGTGAAGTCCACCCTGTCCTTGCCGTGGCGCCTGCGGTAGCGCCGGTCGTCGGTCTGGGCGCCGACGATGGCCTCGGAGTTGGTACGGGTCAGCTCGCCGAGCCGGGCGGATATCCGCGGCAGCAGCCCGTCGTCCTTCATCCGGTGCAGCAGGGTCTGGGTGCCGTAGGTGCCGGCGGCGATGACGACCCGGCGGGCCGTGAACGTACGGCCGGCGCCCCCGCGCCGGTTGCGGCTGGGCACGGTCCCGACCGCGAAGCCGCCCCGGGCGTCCTCGCGGACGGAGACCACCGACGTCATGGGGTGGATGACGGCTCCCGCCCTCTCGGCGAGGTGGAGGTAGTTCTCGTTGAGCGTGTTCTTGGCACCGTGGCGGCAGCCCGTCATGCACTCCCCGCACTCGGTGCAGGCGCGGCGCGAGGGGCCGGCCCCGCCGAAGTACGGGTCGGGGACCTCGGCCCCCGGCTCGGCCCTCGCCGCACCGGTGCCGTGCTCGCCGACGGCGTCCCGGCCGTCGCCGAAGAAGACGCCGACCGGGGCCATATGGAAGGTGTCGCCGACGCCCATCGCCTGCGCGGTGGCCCTCAGATGGACGTCCGAGGGGGTCGTGGTCGGGTTGAGCCGTACCCCCAGCATGCGCTTGGCCTGGTCGTAGTAGGGCCGAAGTTCCTCCTGCCAGTTGGTGATGTCCCTCCACTGCGGGTCGTCGAAGAACGGCGCGGGCGGCACATAGAGGGTGTTGGCGTAGTTCAGGGAGCCGCCGCCGACTCCCGCTCCGGCGAGGACCATCACCTTGCCCAGCAGATGGATGCGCTGGATGCCGAAGAGGCCGAGTGCCGGGGCCCAGAGGTAGTTGCGCAGGTCCCAGGAGTTCTTCGGGAGAGTCTCCCGGGTGAAGCGGCGGCCGGCCTCCAGGACGCCGACGCGGTAGCCCTTCTCGGTGAGGCGGAGTGCGCTGACCGAGCCGCCGAAGCCCGAGCCGACCACGACGACGTCGTAGTCGTACGCGCGGTCGCCGCCGCCACCGTCCTCGCCGCCGCCGTCCTCGCCGCCGCCGCCGTGGTCGCCGTCGCTGCGGGCGCTGCCGTACGGGCGGTCGCTGCCGCGGTCGCCGCGTCGGGGGGCCTCGCGGTCACGCCGGCGGCCGACGGCGGCCTCGCGTCCGCGTTCGCCGCCGGCCTCCCGCTTTCGGCCGTACGCCGCATCCGGGGCGCTCTCGCCCCGGTCACCCGGCTTCCGGGCTGGGAAGTCCTCGGACATGGCTCTCCTCGTGAGAACGTGCGGGGGTGCTGAGTGCCGGACGCCGGGGTGCCGGACGCCGGGTGCCGAGCACCGGGGTGCCTAGCGCAGCCGCAGGGCCTTCATCACCTTCAGGGACGTGTTCATGACCGCCGCGTACTTCTCGTCGTCCATGCCGAAGGACGGGGCGAGCGGGATCAGCCGCTGCTGTGCCACGGTCTGGGCCTCGGTGTACTTGAGAATGCCCTCGGCGCCGTGCCGCCGGCTCAGGCCGGAGTCCTTCATACCGCCCATCGGCGACTGCACGCTGCCGTAGGCGGGGGCATATCCCTCGTTGATGTTGACGGTGCCGGTGCGCAGCCGGGCGGCGACCGCGTGGCCGCGCTTGCCGTCCCTGGTCCAGACGCTGGAGTTGAGCCCGTACGGTGTGGCGTTGGCCTGCTCCACGGCGTCGTCCTCGTCCGTGAACCGGTAGAGGGAGACGACCGGTCCGAAGGTCTCCTCGGTGCAGACGGACATCGGCGCCGCCACCCCGTCCAGGATCGTCGGCTCGTAGAACAGCGGGCCGACATCGGTGCGGTGGACACCTCCCGCGACGAGGGTGGCGCCCTTGGCGACGGCCTCGTCCACGTGCCGCCGCACCGTCTCCAGCTGGCGCTCGCCCACCAGGGAACCCATGTCGGCGCCGTAGGCGAGGGCGCTGCCCAGCCGCATGGCCTTGGTCCGGGCGGCGAAGCGCTCCACGAACGCGTCGGCGATCGACTCGTGCACATACAGCCGCTCGATGGAGATGCAGAGCTGCCCGGCGGAGGCGAAGCAGGCCCGCACGGCGCCGGCCGCGGCCCTGTCGACGTCGGCGTCGTGCAGAACCAGCATGGCGTTCTTCCCGCCGAGTTCGAGGGAGACCCCGACGAGGCGGGCCGCGGCGCCCCGGGCGACCTCGCGGCCGGTGCGGGTGGAGCCCGTGAACGAGACGTAGTCGGCGTGCCGTACGACCTCCGGGCCGACGACCGGGCCGTCGCCGAGGACCACCTGGAAGACGCCCGCCGGGAGCCCGGCCTCGATGAGCAGGTCGCGGGCCCAGAGTGCGGTCAGCGCGGTCTCGGTGTCGGGTTTCATCACGACGGCGTTGCCGGAGGCGAAGGCGGGCAGGGCGTCGCCGACCGACAGCTCCAGCGGGTAGTTCCAGGGGGCTATCTGACCCACGACTCCCCGCGGCTGGCGCAGTTCGGTGGTCTTGGTGAGGACGGGGACCACGCCGGTGTGCCGTCTGGGCCTCAGATACGAGGGCGCCTTCCGGCCGTAGTGGCGGGCGGCGACGGCGACGGCCAGGACCTCCTCGTGGGCGTGCAGCCTGGCCTTGCCCGTCTCCAGCTGGATGAGGTCGAGCACCTCGGCCTGGCGTTCCAGGACCAGGTCGTGGAAACGCAGCAGCACCCCGGCCCGGGCGCGCGGGGAGGCCGCGGCCCAGAGCGGCTGGGCGGCCCGGGCGCGGGCGAAGGCCTCGGCCACGTCCTCCGGGGTGGACTCGGGCAGGTCCGCCAGCTCCTCCCCGGTGAACGGCGTGTGGTTGGCGGTGCGGGCGGAGCCGACGACGCCCCGGGTGAGCCGGGCGACCACCTCGGGTGTGACCACGTCGACGGCGGTGCGCGCACCGGCCGGGGCGGCGGCGACGGGGTTGGTTCCGAGGGCACCGGCGTGCGGGAGGGCGGGAGCCTGCGAGTCCGTCATGGGGGCGAGGGTATGCCGCAGTCAAGACTTTGGGTACCCGCGAGTAACGGCTTTTCGCCGCGCCCGCACATCGCGCCAGTGATCGCTGGCAGATCAGCACCGATCAGGGGCTTGCGGCAGGCCGCGCCGCTCCAGGGCCGCCCTTCCGGTTCAGACGCTCTCCCTCCCGGCCGCGGCCTCCCGGGGCGATCCGGGCTCGCGCGCGCTCGGCGCCGGGAAGGGCCTCGCGGGCGGGCCACGGCCGTCCCCCCTCGTCCCGGGCAGTGGCCCGAACGGCCGCGCACTCCTGCGAACGGCCCGTCAACCCGCAGCGTGGTACGCGGTCGTGGCCTGCTGGTAGATCTCGGTGACCTTGTCGCGCTGGCCCTCGGGCCCGATCACCTGCAGCACGTGGTACCTGCCGCCGACGATCATGGCGAGATTGCGTACGTACACCTCGCGTCCGGTGCTGTCCTGCCAGGTGAACTGGCCCTCCGCCATGGCCTGTCTGCCCACGTCGATCCGGCGCAGTCCGGATGCGGTGGACCAGGAGGACTCGCGGAAGGGCTGGAGTTCGCGCTCCTTGTCCCGCTGGTACGCCATCGGATCCGAGCCGTTCTCCTCGACGGAGTCGCGGCCGGGGACGACGATGAGCGTGAAGTCCCCGCCGAGGTAGCGGACCTGTCCGCTGTCGTTCACGGGCCTGCGCTGCCAGGACTTGTCGACGCCGATGCGGAAGCCCTCGGGGTCCACCCGTACGGCATAGCCCTCGGCGAGGTCCACGGCGGGCGCCGAGGTCTGCGGCCGTGTCCCGTCCGGTGACGGGTCGCTGCCGGCCGCACTGCCGGGACCGCCCGGCCGGTCGGGCACCCGGGACGAGGACGAGGCCGGCGCGGACGAGGACGAGACCGGCGCGGAGGAGGACGCGGGCCCGGAGCCGGAGCCGGCCTTCGGCATGAACAGCATCGCGTAGGCGACGGCGGCGGCCAGGGCGAGCAGGATCAGGACGAGGAGGGTCCGGCCCAGCGAGCGCGGGCTGCGCCGCGGCCGCTCTCCGGGCCCTCTTGGCTCCCTCGGCTCCCTCGGCTCCCTCGGCTCCCTCGGCTCTCTTGGCTCTCTGGAGTCCCTGGCCTTCTTGTGGCGGTGCCGGCCGCGGAGTGCGGTCGAGCCGCCGCCGCGCCTGCGGACCAGTTCCCCTCTGCGCCGTACGACGGGGAGGCGGGTGCCGTCGACGGAGGGCAGCGGTACCACCCCGGTGCCCGCTTCGGGCTCCGGGGCCGAGCGGACGAGCGACCGCAGCCAGCCCCGCAGCTCCTCGAAGTCCGGTCGTTCGGTCGGGTCCTGGCGCAGCAGCGACTCCACGACCGGACGCAGCGGACCGCACTCCTCCGCGAACGCCGGCGGCTCGGCGCAGACCAGCTGCACCAGCTCGGCCGCATTCTCCTCCGGGTAAGGGGCGTGGCCCTGCACCGCGCGGTAGAGCAGGGCGCCGAGCGCCCACAGGTCGGTGGCCGGCCCGATAGGCGGAGCCAGTTGCCAGTTCTCGTGGACCGGGCCGGCCTGCTCGGGTGCCCAGCGCTCGGTGACCGCGCCGACGACGGCGATCCGGGCCTGCCGGGCGCGCTCGGCGGCGAGGGGCGTGGTGGGGCCGCGGTAGGCAGCCGGGGGCACACCGGCCGCGACGACCTCGTCCCAGCGGCCGCCGCGCGGGACGGGCAGGGCACCGGCGTATGCGTCCGCCCCCCGCCGGGCGTCGGCGCGCAGTGCATCGCGGGCACTGCCCCCGTACGGGACCGCGCCGCCACCGGCCGTGGCGGCGGCCGGACCGTCCGAGGCGGGGCCGGACCCGTCGCGCCAGACACCGGCGAGCCGGGCCTGCCGGGGACCGCCGGGCGGCTCCCGGTGCGGTCCGCCGTCCCGGCCGGTGGCGCCGCCCGGGGCACCCCGGTCACGGTGGTCTCCCTGGTCGCGGCAGCCGTCCGCGGCATCGGGCCCCTCGGCGTCCGGGGCGTCAGCGGGCCGGGACCACCACCGGGGGGCGGGCAGCGCGGCGCGGGGGGCGGGCAGGGCGAAACCCGGGCCGGACGGGGGCACAAAGGCTCCGGGTGGCGTCCGGGAGCCTTCCGGCGCATCCCGGTCGTCCGGCTCATCCCTCACGCCGGGATGGTGCAGGCGCCCGATGGCGTCCGCCCCGCCACCGGCCGGCTGGGTACTCCGGCCGCCGCGGCCACCCGGGGCGTACCCACCGGTGCGGTCGTCGGTCCCCGGACCCTGGCCGGAGCAGCCCGGGTCGCCGCCGCCGGGGCGGTCACCCGGGGGACCGGAGCCACCGCCGCCGGGAAGGCCGCGCGGGGAGACGCCGCCGGGGAGGACGGCCCCCCGGCCGCCCGCGCCGGACTCCGCGGCCGCGGTGGAGGCCCCGCCCTGCCCGCCCTCGCCTCGGTCCTGTCCCTGCCGGTTCTCCTCGCTGAGCCGCGCGGCGGCGCGGGCCCCCGCCCGGTAGGCGGCGATGGCACCGGCCCGCGCGGCACGTGCGTCGCCCTGGCCGCCGCCGAACCCGGGGCCGTAGGGGGGCGGAACATACCGGTCCGCGGCGCCCCGGCCGGGAAGGTCCGATCCGGCCGCCGGCTCCGGCGGGGACGCGGGCGCGGGCGCGGGCCGCCGCTCGTGAGGGGGTGGGGTCCGGTGGGGCTCCGCCGCGGGGGCTGCCGGGCCCTGGCGCTCCTGTCCGCCGTGGCCCTCCGGAGCCTGCCCCTGCGAACGCGGCGGCGGATACGCCCCCTCGTGTCGCGGCCCGTACGACGGGCCGTGCGACGGCCCGTATGACCGCCCGCTGGGGGGCCCGGACGACGGCTCGTGCGACGGCGGGTCCGACGACCCGTGGAAAGGCCCGTACGACCCTTGACGGGGCTCGCGGGGAGGGCCGGAAGGCGTCCCGTGCGGCGGATCCACCGCCTCGGCCTCCTCCACCCCCGACTCGGGGTCCGGGACCGGCGCATAGCCGCAGAGGGCCTCCTCCGCGGCGCCCGACGCGAGCCCGGTCAGCACCACCCGGCCGTCGTCGCACACGAGGACCGTGCGGACGGTGATGTTGCGGTGGGTCCATCCGTGCGCGTGGAGGACGCGCAGCGCCGTGAGCACGTCCGCGCCTATCTCCGCCGCCCGGTAGGGATTCAGCGGCCTCTCCGCGAGCAGTGCGGCGAGCGGCCGCGCGGTGACCAGCTCGCTCACTATCCACAGCGACCCGTCCTCGGCGAAGACGTCGAAGACCTGGTCGAGCCGCGGATGGTCGGGGATCTGCGCGGCGGCCTGGGCGGCCTCGACGGCCCGCCGCACCGCCGGATCGGTCGGCCGGCGCGTGGTGCGGCCCCCGGCCCTGCGCGGTGCGGACAGGCTGGTGCCGCCCTGCTCGTCCAGCACCTCGGCGTCGACGACCTCCGGCAACGGGACCTGCCGGACCAGCACTTCCTGCCCGCTGTAGGTGTCGAAAGCGCGTGTCTCGACGAGTTCGTACGCGTCGGAGGGCGGCAGGGGAAGCCGGTAGCGGTCGGCCAGCACCCTTCCCGCGTAGTCGTCCACGGCGCCTCCCACCAGTGTGCAGCTTTCCCGGCCCGGTACTCCCCGTGGCCCGGCGGCGGGGCCTTCCCGCCGCGGGTCCCGGACCGGTGCCCTGGTCGGTCGTGTGCGCGGCCCTGGTCGCCAGAGCCGCGCCCCCGGTCCCGTGAACCGCGCGAAGCCGTCAATTCCGGTCGGCTACCGGCCTCTTGCGCCTGTGCCCGGTCCACGACCCCTCACGATACGTGGCCTGCCCGGCCCTTGGGGCCGAACCTCTCAGCCCTTGGGGGCGAACGTGGCGAAGGCCGTGTCCCGGAGCGTGCGGCACTCCGCGTCCTCCCACTCGTCCGCCGCACAGCTGATCATGATCGAGTAACCGCGGCCGGCGTCGACCTTGAAGCCGCGGTTGAGCACCCGGACCCGCTCACCGGACTGGTTGCGCTCGAAGCCCCAGTCGGCGACCGTCGGATAGTCCTTGTACTCGACGGCCTTGATACCGAGATGCCGGTAGCCGTCACTGCTGCCGCTCACCGCGGGCCGCGCGGCGTTCCAGGCCGCCGCCGCGTCGTCCTTGGGGCTGTCGGTGAAGTCGACCTGGACGCGCGGGAAACCGCCGTCCGCGCTGAAGATCGCACCCGAGTTGACGCCCGCGGTGCCCGTGCGGCGGAAGGACTCCGGCATGGCGATGGTGAAGTGGAACTGGTCGCTGGACACCCTCGCGTACCCGGTGGGCAGCGCGCCGCCGGCGGGTGCTCCGGAGTCCGCGCCGGCCGACGGCTGCGCCGTGCTCGCGCCCGCGCCGCCTCCGCTGTCCCCGCCGTCTCCTTCGCCTCCGCTGTCTCCTTCGCCTCCGCTGTCCCCGCTGTCCCCGCCGGCCTCGTCCGCGGCCCGGCCCTCGCCGTTGCCGGCGCCGCTCCCCTCGCTGTCGCCCTCGCCGCCCTCACGGTGGGCGTCGCCGCCCGCGGCGGCCCCGGCGGAGGCGCTGTCGTTCTTCGGGCTGCTCTGCCCGCTCCCGTCTCCGTCCCCGCCCAGCGCGACGACGAGCACGGCCGACAGCACCGCGAGCACGGCGACCACCGCGACGACCACCAGCCCGCGCCGCGGCACGACATCGGTGAGCGACGCACGCGCGGGGGACGTCCGGGCGGCCGCGGGCGTGGCCGTTGCCGAGGGGCCGGGGGCGCCTCCCCGGTCCGCCGGCTGCCCGGTCTCGGTCTTCGCCGCGTTCCGCACCGAGCGCAGTGCTCCGCGGACCCGGTCGGCCGCCGTGTCCGCGGCCTCCCCGGCCCGCTCCCCGGCGGCTGCGGTCGGCTCCGGCGCGACGGGGGGCAGGGGGACGACCCGGGTCGCCTCCGGTGGGGCCGCCGACCCCACCGGCTGCTCCGGGGCGTCGATCACGCTCCGCAGCAGCGCGCGGGCGCCCGCGTCGTCGAGCCGCTGTGCCGGGTCCTTCACGAGCAGGCCGTAGACGACCTCCTCGAGCGGCCCGGCGTTCTTCGGCGGATCGAGCGGCTCGGTCATCACGGCGGTCAGCGTCGCGATGGCCGAACCCTTGTCGTACGGGGGGCAGCCCTCCACGCTCGCGTACAGCAGCCCGCCCAGCGACCAGAGGTCGGCGGCCGGACCGGGTTTGTGTCCCCGGGCGCGCTCCGGCGAGATATACGAGGGCGCGCCCACGAGCATGCCGGTGGAGGTGATCGACGGGTCGCCCTCGACCTGGGCGATGCCGAAGTCGGTGAGCACCACCCGGCCGTCGGACGAGATGAGCACGTTGGACGGCTTCACGTCGCGGTGCAGGATGCCTTCCCGGTGCGCGGAGCGCAGGACGTCCAGGACGGCGAGACCGACCTCGGCCGCCCGCCGGGGCGTCAGGACGCCGTCCTCGCGAATGGCCTCCGCGAGGGACTTGCCCTCGATGAGTTCCATCACGATCCACGGGCGGTCGTCCTCGTCGACGACGTCGTAGACCGTCACGGCCCCGGTGTTCCGGATCCGGGCGATGGCCTTCGCCTCGCGCAGCGTGCGGGTGATCAGACGTCGTTTCTCGTCCTCGTCGATGCTGTTGGGGAAGCGCAGCTCCTTCACGGCGACCGTGCGGCCGAGGGTCTCGTCGTCGGCGCGCCAGACGGTGCCCATGCCACCGCGCCCGAGCACCCCGCCGAGCCGGTAGCGGCCGGCCAGCAGCCGCCCCTGGGCGGTCGGTGCGCGGTGCGCCGGGTCCGCCGCGGCCTGCGCGGCACGCGGCCCCCCGGACGGACCGGGACCCTCGGCGGCCGTCTTCACCCCGTCCCGCCCGGAAGTCTCCTGGCCCGCCGCCTTCCCGGCGGGACCCCGCTCGGCCCCGCGCGCGCCGCCTGGTCCCGCAGGACCGGACCCCGCAGGACCGGACGCGGAGTCCCCGGCGGCGCCCTTACCGCCGCCGGGGGAGGTGCCGCCGCGCGAGGTGCCTTCCCCGGCCGCCGGACGGCTGCCCGGCTCCTCCGCCGCCCGCTGCGCACGCCTCGCCGGGTCCGCGCGCTCACCCGCCGACCCCGATCCCGAGCCGGCCGCGGCGCCGGGACCTGGCTCCGGACGCCCGCCCGCGCTCTGTGACGCACCGTCCTTCGTCAGGTCAGCCTGCCCGGCCGGGGGCGTCGCACGCGTACCGCCGCCGTCCGCGGGCCCGTTCGCGCCATCGGAGCCGGACCGGACCGGGGCGCTTCCCGCGCCCGGCTCCACGTCCCCCGCACCGGGCTCCACGTCACCCGCGGCAAAGTCACCGGCCGCCCCGGCACCGCCGCCGCCTCGCCGAGCGGCCCCGCCCGGCACGTCGCGAGGGTGTTCCGCCCCCGGGCCCGCCGCCTTGTCCGCCTCCGGGCCCGCCGCCTTGTCCGCTCCCGGGCCCGCCGCCTTGTCCGGTGCCGCATCCCGGTCGGCGGTCGCGTCCGAACCGCCGTCACCGGACCCGGAGCCCGCATCCGGGCGGCCGGCCCCTGCCCCGGCCGAACTCGCCGTGCTGTCCGCGCCGGTGGAACGTCCGCCCTCCCGCCGCGTGTCCCGAGGGGGTTCTGGTGCCGTGTCCCGCTTCGCCTCCGACATGCGTCCCCTCTGCGATCCCTGATCCTCGCCCGCGCCCGCCGCGCCCGCGCGATGCGGTAACCCGCCCTGGAAGAGCCCCCATTCTCTCTCACTCCGGGACCGGTGGCAGTCCCGGGTCCACCGGGCGTCAGGAAGGTTAGGGGAGAGGGCAATTCGGCAGGATCCTAGATCGGGACGATGTCCGGCGCGCCCAACCGCGCCGCGTCCGCCGTCAGGTCGTCGGGTTGCAGCTGCGATTCCCGCTCGGCCTCCACCCGCTTCTCGTAGTGCTCCACTTCCCTCGCGATCCGCCGCTTGTCCCAGCCCAGCACCGGGGCCATCAGCTCGGCACACTCCCGTGCGCTGCGCGTGCCCCGGTCGAACGTCTCGATGGATATGCGGGTCCGCCGGGTGAGCACGTCGTCGAGGTGGCGTGCGTCCTCGTGGGAGGCGGCGTAGACGATCTCGGCCCGCAGATAGTCGTCCGCGCCGGTCAGCGGGCGGCCGAGGCCGGGGTCGGCCGCGACGAGTTCCAGCAGTTCCTCGGCCATGGACCCGTACCGGTTGAGCAGGTGCTCGATCCGGGCGACATGGAGTCCCGCCCGCTCGGCGATCCCCGCCCTCGCGTTCCACAGGGCGCGGTATCCCTCGGCACCCAGCAGCGGCACATCCTCCGTGACGCACTCCGCGACCCGGCGGTCCAGCCCGTGGACGGCCTCGTCCACCGCGTCCTTCGCCATCACCCGGTACGTCGTGTACTTGCCGCCGGCCACGACGACCAGACCGGGCACCGGATGCGCCACCGTGTGTTCGCGGCTGAGCTTGCTGGTCGCCTCCGACTCCCCGGCGAGCAGCGGGCGCAGCCCCGCGTACACCCCCTCGACGTCGTCGCGGGTGAGCGGGACGGCGAGCACCGAGTTCACCCGCGCCAGCAGGTAGTCGATGTCGGCGCTCGAGGCGGCCGGGTGGGCCTTGTCCAGGTCCCACTCGGTGTCCGTGGTGCCGACGATCCAGTGCCGGCCCCACGGGATGACGAAGAGGACGGACTTCTCGGTGCGCAGGATCAGACCGGTGGCCGAGTGGATCCGGTCCTTGGGCACCACGAGGTGGATGCCCTTGGAGGCCCGGACGTGGAACTGCCCTCGCTCGCCGATCAGGCCCTGGGTGTCGTCGGTCCACACACCCGTGGCGTTGACCACCTGCCTGGCCCTGATCTCGTACTCCCCGCCGGTCTCGACGTCCTCGACCCGGGCTCCGACGACCCGCTCCCCCTCGCGCAGGAAGCCGACGACGGGCGCCCGGCCGGCCGCCAGCGCGCCGTACGCGACGGCCGTGCGCACCAGGCCCGCCACAAAACGGGCGTCGTCCATCTGGGCGTCGTAGTACTGCAGTGCACCGACCAGGGCGTCCCTCCGCAGGCACGGGGCCGCCCGCAGGGCGTGCCCGCGGGTGAGATGGCGGTGCACCGGCAGGCCGCGGCCGTGGCCCGAGGACACCGACATCGCGTCGTACAGCGCGACGCCCGCTCCGGCGTAGACCCGCTCCCAGCCCTTGTGCCGGAGGGGGTAGAGGAAGGGCACGGGCTTCACCAGATGCGGGGCGAGGCGCTCCAGCAGCAGTCCCCGCTCCTTGAGCGCCTCGCGCACCAGCGCGAAGTCCAGCATCTCCAGATAGCGCAGCCCGCCGTGGATCAGCTTGCTGGATCTGCTGGAGGTGCCCGACGCCCAGTCGCGCGCCTCGACGATCCCGGTGGCCAGCCCGCGCGTCACCGCGTCCAGCGCGGTACCCGCACCGACCACCCCGCCACCGACCACCAGCACGTCCAGCTCGCGCTCCGCCATCGCGGCCAGAGCCTCGGCGCGCTGCGCCGGTCCCATCGTCGCTGTCCTCACGGTGCCTCCCGTCGCCCCCGCTGGTCGGGCCCACACCCCCGATTCTGTCCGCACGCCCGGACTTCAGCCACCGCCTGTGGACAACACTCGGACGACCAGCGGGGCGCAATACCGCATAACGGTCATATTTACTCCTAGTCTGACATTGCCCCTGCTCGTTCTGTCCACAGGACTTGCGCGTCACGTGCCCTTCGGCTAATGGGAAGGACGGCCCACCGCCATGCCCGCAGATCTCGCCGTCATCGGACTCGGCCACCTCGGACTGCCCCTCGCCCAGGCCGCGGCAGCCGCGGGCATCAGGACCGTCGGCTACGACCCCGACCCCCGCCCCGCCGCCGAACTCGCCGCGGGACGTCCGCCCGTGAGCGGCTCCCTGAGCGCGCCGGAGATCCGCCGGATGCTCTCGGGGGGCTTCCGGCCCACCACCGATGCCGCCGAGCTGGGCCGGGTGCGCACCGCGGTCATCTGCGCGCCCACCCCCCTCGGACCGGACCGCAGGCTCGATCTCTCAGCCGTCGGCGCGGCCGCCCGGGCGCTGGCCGCGCGGCTGCGCCCGCACACCACCGTGCTGCTCGAGTCCCCGGTCGAACCGGGCACCACGGAGGACTATCTGCGGCCCATCCTGGAGGAGGGGTCGGGGCTGCGCGCGGGCGCCGACTTCCATCTCGCCTACGCGCCCAGCCGGCTGGACCCCGGCAACCGCGCCCACGGCCGGTCCAGCACCCCGCAGGTGATCGGCGGCCTGACGCCGGCCTGCACCGAGTCGGCGGCCACCTTCTACGGCCGGATCAGCGACAAGGTGGTCCGCGCCCGCGGAACGCGCGAGGCAGAGGCCGTCAAGCTCCTGGAGACCAACTTCCGGCACGTCAACATCGCCCTGGTCAACGAGATGGCGGTGCTCTGCCACGACCTCGGCGTCGACCTCTGGGACGTCATCCGCTGCGCGGAGACCAAGCCGTTCGGGTTCCAGGCCTTCCGTCCCGGCCCCGGGGCGGGCGGGCACGGCCACCCGGTCGGCACGGTCGGGCCGCACCGCTCCCTGCGGCTCGTGGAACTCGCGGGCCAGATCAACGAACGCATGCCGGGTTATGTCGTCCAGCGCTGCGCGACCCTGCTGAACGAGCACGGCAAGTCGGCCCGCGCGGCCCGGATCCTGCTGCTCGGCATCACCTACAAGCCGGACCTCGCCGACCAGCAGGGCTCGCCCGCCCCCGAGATCGCGCGGCGCCTGCTGGAACTGGGCGCCTCGGTCGGCTATCACGACCCCTATGCGGCGGCCTGGCGGGTGAACGGCCGTCCCGTCCCCCGCGCCGACTCCCTCTACGAGGCCGCGGCCACCGCCGACCTCACCGTGCTGCTCCAGCACCACCGCACGTACGATCTGCAGGGTCTGGCCGTCAAGGCCCAGATCTTCCTGGACACCAGGGGAGCCTGTCCGGCGGGCGCGGCGCACCGCCTGTGACCCAGCGGGGGCCCGGGCCTCGGACCACCCGTGCCCCGCACGGCCCGGCCGCGCACGGGAGGACACCAGGCCGACCCCTCGGGCCCCAGGCCCGGAGGAGCGGGCTGCCGGGCCCTCGCGTGCGGCGCGCCGCGCCGGACCGTCAGCGCCTGTGCTGGGAGTCCGCCACCGTCACCTCGACGCGCTGGAACTCCTTGAGTTCGCTGTAGCCCGTCGTCGCCATGGCGCGGCGGAGGGCGCCGAAGAAGTTCATCGAGCCGTCGGGGGAGTGCGACGGGCCGGTGAGGATCTCCTCCGTCGTCCCGACGATGCCCAGGTCGACGAGCTTGCCCCGGGGCACGTCCTCGTGGACCGCCTCCATGCCCCAGTGGTGACCGCGGCCGGGCGCGTCCGTCGCACGGGCCAGCGGGGAGCCCATCATCACGGCGTCCGCGCCGCAGGCGACGGCCTTCGGGAGGTCGCCGGACCAGCCGACACCGCCGTCGGCGATGACATGGACGTACCGGCCGCCGGACTCGTCCATGTAGTCGCGCCGGGCGGCGGCGACGTCGGCGACTGCCGTCGCCATGGGCACCTGGATGCCCAGCACGTTGCGGGTGGTGTGCGCGGCGCCGCCGCCGAAGCCGACGAGGACGCCCGCCGCGCCGGTGCGCATCAGATGCAGCGCCGCCGTGTACGTGGCGCAGCCGCCGACGATGACGGGGACGTCGAGTTCGTAGATGAACTGCTTGAGGTTCAGCGGCTCGGCGGCGCCGGAGACGTGCTCGGCGGAGACCGTCGTACCGCGGATGACGAAGATGTCCACCCCCGCGTCGACGACCGTCTTGGAGAACTGCGCGGTGCGCTGCGGCGACAGGGCGGCGGCCGTGACGACGCCGGAGTCGCGCACCTCCTTCAGGCGCTGCCCGATCAGCTCCTCCCTGATCGGGGCGGCGTAGATCTCCTGCAGACGGCGGGTCGCGCGCTCGGTGGGCAGTTCGGCGATCTCGTCGAGCAGCGGCTGCGGGTCCGCGTGCCGGGTCCACAGGCCCTCGAGGTTCAGCACGCCCAGTCCGCCCAGCTCACCGATGCGGATGGCGGTCCGCGGCGACACGACGGAGTCCATGGGGGCGGCCAGGAACGGCAGCTCGAACCGGTAGGCGTCGATCTGCCACGCGATCGAGACCTCCTTCGGGTCCCGGGTGCGCCGGCTCGGTACGACGGCGATGTCGTCGAAGGCGTACGCCCTGCGGCCGCGCTTGCCGCGCCCGATCTCGATCTCAGTCACGATGTGTGGCCTTTCCCTCTGCGTCTGCGCCTACCAGTATCCCCGACACATAGGCGGGGGCGGCCCCGGCAAACCCCGGAGCCGCCCCTGCCGCAAGCACGCACCGCGGCGGAAAGCAGCGCCGACGGCGGCCGTCGGCCCTGTCTGCTGCCGTGGCCCGCGCTACTTCCTGCTGTAGTTCGGGGCTTCGACCGTCATCTGGATGTCGTGCGGGTGGCTCTCCTTGAGTCCCGCCGAGGTGATCCGGACGAACCGGCCGCGGTCCTGCAGCTGCGGCACGGTGCGGCCGCCGACGTAGAACATCGACTGGCGCAGACCGCCCACGAGCTGGTGGACGACCGCGGAGAGCGGGCCGCGGTAGGGCACCTGCCCCTCGATGCCCTCGGGGACGAGCTTCTCGTCGGAGGCGACGCCCTCCTGGAAGTAGCGGTCCTTGGAGAAGGAGCGCTGGTCGCCGCGGGACTGCATGGCGCCGAGCGAGCCCATGCCGCGGTACGACTTGAACTGCTTGCCGTTGATGAAGAGCAGTTCGCCCGGCGACTCCTCGCAGCCGGCCAGGAGCGAGCCGAGCATCACCGTGTCGGCGCCCGCGACCAGCGCCTTGGCGATGTCACCGCTGTACTGGAGGCCGCCGTCGCCGATGACCGGGACGCCCGCCTCCTTCGCCGCGAGGGACGCCTCGTAGATCGCGGTGACCTGCGGGACGCCGATGCCGGCGACGACGCGGGTGGTGCAGATGGAGCCGGGGCCGACGCCGACCTTGATGCCGTCCACGCCCGCGTCGATGAGCGCCCGGGCGCCGTCGCGGGTCGCGACGTTGCCGCCGACGACGTCCACGGGGGCATTGGACTTGATCTTGGCGACCATGTCCCCGACCAGCTTGGAGTGGCCGTGGGCGGTGTCGACGACGATGAAGTCGGCACCGGCCTCGACAAGGGCCTGGGCGCGCTCGTAGGCGTCGCCGGCGACACCCACGGCGGCACCGACGACGAGCCGGCCCTCCCGGTCCTTCGCGGCGTTCGGGTACTTCTCCGCCTTCACGAAGTCCTTGACGGTGATGAGGCCCTTGAGGATGCCGGCGTCGTCGACCAGCGGAAGCTTCTCGATCTTGTGGCGCCGCAGCAGCTCCATCGCGTCCACACCCGAGATGCCGACCCTGCCGGTCACCAGCGGCATCGGGGTCATGACGTCGCGCACCCGCTGGGTGCGGTCCGTCTCGAAGGCCATGTCGCGGTTGGTGACGATGCCGAGCAGCTTGCCGGCCGGGTCGGTGACCGGGACGCCGCTGATCCGGAACTTGGCGCAGATCGCGTCCGCCTCGGCGAGCGTCGCGTCGGGGTGCACCGTGATCGGGTCGGTGACCATGCCGGACTCGGAGCGCTTCACCAGGTCGACCTGGTTGGCCTGGTCGGCGATCGACAGATTGCGGTGCAGCACGCCCACGCCGCCCTGGCGGGCCATGGCGATGGCCATACGGGACTCGGTCACCTTGTCCATGGCCGCGGACAGCAGGGGGATGTTCACCCGCACGTTCTTCGAGACGTGCGAGGAGGTGTCGATCTGATCGGGCGCCATGTCGGACGCACCGGGCAGGAGCAGCACGTCGTCGTAGGTCAGCCCGAGTGTCGCGAACTTCTCGGGCACTCCGTCGACGTAGGCAGTCATGACACCTTCCCCAAATGGCCTTGATCGGTGCGGATGTCCATGCTAGCGGGATCCCGGGGCGCCACGTTCCACGATCAAGATCACCGAGTGGCTTCGTACGTTCGTACGTACGGACGCGGCCCCCGCGGAGTTCATCCGACGCCCTCCACGCTACTGCTCGGCGAGCGCCCGCAGCCTGCTGAGGGCCCGGTGCTGGGCGACCCGGACCGCGCCCGGCGACATACCGAGCATCTGCCCCGTCTCCTCCGCGGTGAGCCCGACCGCGACCCGCAGCACCAGCAGCTCGCGCTGGTTCTCCGGGAGGCTGGCGAGGAGCCTCTTGGCCCACTCCGCGTCGTCGCTGAGCAGCGCACGCTCCTCGGGCCCCAGGGAGTCGTCGGGCCGTTCCGGCATCTCGTCGGACGGCACCGCGGTGGAGCCGGGGTGCCGCATGGCCGCCCGCTGGAGATCGGCGACCTTGTGCGCCGCGATGGCGAAGACGAACGCCTCGAAGGGGCGCCCGGTGTCCCGGTAGCGCGGCAGCGCCATGAGGACCGCGACGCAGACCTCCTGCGCGAGGTCCTCGACGAAGTGGCGGGCGTCACCCGGCAGCCGGCTCAGCCGGGTGCGGCAGTACCGCAGGGCCAGGGGGTGCACCCGGGCCAGCAGATCGTGCGTGGCCTGGTCGTCGCCGTCGACGGCACGCTGGACGAGGGCACCGATGGCCCCCGGGGCAGCCGCCGCCTCGTCGTCACGCATCGGTCCATGGTGCCCTGGCTGCCGCTGCTCCGTTGCACCGCGTCCGCAGTTGTGCACCGAAGCGTTATGAGCAGGTGCGCCGGAACTCATCTCCTGCGCCCTCCCCTTGCGCTCGACCGAATCGTCCCCGAGGAACTCCACACCTCAAGGATGCGGCATCGCGCGGAAAACGTGTGCCCGCCGCCGACCGCCGCCCCGCCCACCGCATGACGGGCGGGACTCGCGATGCCGCGGGAGGCCCTGCCGCGGGGTCCCGGGCGCGCGTCCCGTGCACGACGGCCGCGCGCCCCTCCGGTGCCGCCCGCCGGGACGGGTCCCGGCTTCGCCCGGCACCGCTCAGCGGACCAGGCCCCAGCGGAATCCGAGCGCGACGGCGTGCGCCCGGTCCGAGGCACCCAGCTTCTTGAACAGCCGCCTGGCGTGCGTCTTCACCGTGTCCTCGGAGAGGAACAGCTCCCGTCCGATCTCGGCATTGGACCTGCCGTGGCTCATGCCCTCGAGCACCTGGATCTCCCGGGCGGTGAGGGTCGGCGCCGCGCCCATCTCGGCCGAGCGCAGCCTGCGCGGCGCGAGCCGCCAGGTCGGGTCGGCGAGGGCCTGGGTGACCGTGGCCCGCAGCTCGGCGCGCGAGGCGTCCTTGTGCAGGTATCCACGGGCACCGGCGGCGACGGCCAGCGCCACGCCGTCCAGGTCCTCGGCGACGGTGAGCATGATGATCCGGGCTCCGGGGTCGGCGGAGAGGAGTCGCCGGACCGTCTCGACGCCGCCCAGTCCGGGCATGCGTACGTCCATCAGAATCAGATCCGAGCGATCGGCCCCCCAGCGGCGGAGGACTTCCTCGCCGTTGGCCGCGGTCGTCACACGCTCCACGCCGGGCACGGTTGCCACCGCGCGGCGGAGCGCCTCTCGGGCGAGCGGGGAGTCGTCGCAGACGAGGACGGATGTCATGGCCGCCCTCCGCAGCTGATGCGCGTCACCTTGAGCCTCCAGGCTGGTTACGTATCGTCACCTGTGCGGTTGACGCCCCCGGACTCGTGCCCGAGTGCTGGTTCTCTCAACCGCCTCCGCCCTCTCAACGACGGTCACTCGAAAGAGTTACGGGCGGGCCGGGCACCTTCGGGACTCTACGTCACGGGCCGTGAGCAGAGGAGCGCGACACAGCTCAGCCGCACGTCAGACGGCATCTATGCCCCATTTGGCCGCAATTTTTCACATTTGCTGGTGTCTGCGGCTAGATTCGCAATGAGTCATATTTACATCTACTTACACCGTAGATGTACGGTCGAAGTCCAGGACCACTCAGCACGGCGACATCAGAACCACTCAGCACGGCCACAAGGGGACATGCGCCATGGCAGATTTCTCCCGCCTTCCCGGACCGAACGCCGATCTGTGGGACTGGCAGCTGCTCGCAGCCTGCCGTGGGGTGGACAGCTCGCTCTTCTTTCACCCGGAGGGGGAACGCGGCGCCGCACGGAGCGCGCGCGAGAACTCGGCGAAGGAGGTCTGCATGCGGTGCCCGGTACGGGCGGAGTGCGCGGCGCACGCACTGGCGGTCCGGGAGCCGTACGGGGTGTGGGGCGGACTCACCGAGGACGAGCGCGAGGAGCTCATGGGGCGGGCCCGGCACCGGCTGATCCCGACCGGTGGCACCGGCGGCACGCCGCACGGCTGACCCCGGGCCGTCACCCCTTGAGAAGAAACGTTCCTGCAATGTCCGGGCCGCCAACCGGAACCGCGGCCCCGCAGCCGGGGACGTCCACCGCCGGTGCGGCAGGCGCGGGGGACGGCATGGCGCGGCTCAGCGGGCGGCGGCCGTGACCAGCTGGTCCAGAGTCGCAGCGACGGCGGGTACCTGAGCCAGGTCGGGCAGCGTCAGCGCCACGATCTCGCGCAGGACGGGGGGCTCCACCGCCACCGTCCGAGCCCCCTTGGGCAGGACGGACTCCAGCGCGAGCCCCGGCAGCACCGCGACACCGAGACCGGCGCCGACGAGTCCGACCACCGCGGGGTAGTCGTCCGTGGCGAAGTCGATCCGGGGGGTGAACCCCGACTCCTCGCAGACCGCCACCAGCTGGCGCCGGCAGCGCGGGCATCCGGCGATCCACGACTCGCCCGCCAGCTCCCCGATGGAGACGGAACCCGCGTCCGCGAGGCGGTGCCCCTCCGGCACCAGCACCGTCAGTCCGTCGCTGAGCAGGGGCCGCACCACGAGGTCCGCCCACTCGGTGCCTCCGGTGCCGTACCGGAACGCCAGCGCCACATCGCAGTCACCCTCCCGCAGCATCTCCTCGGAGCGCGGCGGCTCGGCCTCGACGAGGGAGACGCGGGTACCCGGGTGGGCGGCGCGCAGCGCCGCGAGGGCGGTGGGCACCAGTGTGGAGCTGCCGCTGGAGAACGACACCAGCCGGACCCGCCCGGCGCGCAGCCCCGCGATCGCCGCGACCTCCTCCTCGGCTGCGGTGAGCCCGGCCAGGATGCCCGCCGCATGACGCACCAGCGCCTCCCCGGCCTGGGTGAGGCGCATCTCCCGGCCGGTCCGGACCAGGAGCGGGGTGCCCGTGGACGCCTCGAGGGCCTTCATCTGCTGGCTGACGGCGGGCTGTGTACAGCCCAGTTCACGGGCCGCGGCGGAGAAGGAGCCGGTGGCGGCCACGGCGCGCAGAACGCGGAGGTGACGGGGTTCGATCACCCCCCGATCATAAGGGACCCTTGGGGCACGGCGAAGTATTCGACAAGCACCTTGGAGCTGCGGGCTGCGGGCTGCGGGCTGCGGGCTGCGGGCTGCGGGCTGCGGGCTGCGGGCTGCGGGCTGCGGGCTGCGGGCTGCGGGCTGCGGGCTGCGGGCTGCGGCGGACCGTACTCCGGTCCCGCCCCGGTTCCTCCTCCCGCCGGGCCGGGCGGCGTCCGGCACCATGCCCGGCTCGAACGGCGCGCATACGCGCGGCGCACTAACGTGCCGCCTATGACGACAGCACTCATCACGGGCTCGACCGCGGGTATCGGGGCCGCTTTCGCGCGGCGGCTCGCGGCCGACGGCCACGATCTGGTCCTGGTGGCCCGGAACACCGCGCGCCTTCAGGAGCAGGCCACCGAACTCCACGACCGGCACGGCATCGAGGCGGAGGTACTGACCGCCGATCTGTCCGAGGACGACGGCATCTCCTCGGTGGAGAAGCGGCTCGGCGACAGCAGGCGGCCGGTGGACCTGCTCGTCAACAACGCCGGTTTCGGAAACAAGGGGCGGTTCCTCGAGGTCTCCATGGCCGACGAGCTGAGGATGCTGAAGGTGCACTGCGAGGCGGTGCTGAGGCTGACGGCCGCGGGCACCGCACCCATGCGCGACCGGGGTCGCGGCGGGGTGGTGAACGTGGCGTCGGTCGGCGCGTTCGTGCCGCGGGGCACATACGGCGCGTCGAAGGCATGGGTCGTGCAGTTCACCCAGGGCGCGGCCCGGGACCTGGCGGGCACCGGAGTGCGGCTGATGGCCCTGTGCCCCGGTTTCGTGCGCACCGAGTTCCACCAGCGGGCGGGAATGGGAACGGAGAACGTTCCCGGCTGGATGTGGCTGGACGCCGACAAGGTGGTGTCGGCTGCGCTCGCCGATCTGGCGCGCGGCAGGACGCTGTCCGTACCGGATCCGCGCTACAAGGCGCTGATGGGCGTGGTGAAGCTGGCGCCGCGCGGTCTGCTGGGCGGGGTCGGCTCCAGGGCCGGCCGCAAGTACGCGCCGAAGTAGACGCCCCGGACCCCCTCCCGCCGTGGCGGCACGGCGGGAGGACGAGCACCGACGGCGGGGCAGGAGCACCCACGGCCGGCCCGGCCGTCCGCGGCGGACACAGCCACCGGCCCCTGGCGCCCGAGGCCCCTGGCCCGGGGACCCGGTCCGGTAGGCCTGGTAGGCCTGGTAGGCCTGGTAGGTCAGGTACCGAGCGAGGCAGCAGGCGAACGGGCCGGCCGCGCAGGGCGGCCGCGGGAGCCGCCGGTACCGCCGCTGTCCCGTACCGGCGCCCGTGCGAGCATGACGGCGTGCCGATACCCACCGTGCTGCTCGCCGAGGACGACAGGGCTCTTCGCACCTCGGTCGAGAACCTGCTGCTGATCGAGGGCTACCGGGTGGTCACCGCCTGCGACGGCCTGGACGCCGTCGCAGGCGTGGCCGGTTGCTCGCCCGACGCGATCGTTCTCGATGTGATGATGCCCCGGCTGGACGGCCTGGCGGTCTGCAGCAGCCTGCGGGCCCGGGGCGTCCGGACGCCGATCCTCATGCTCACCGCCCGGGTCGAGGTCACGGACCGTGTCGCCGGGCTGGACGCCGGGGCGGACGACTACCTGGTGAAGCCCTTCGAGCCCGCGGAGCTGCTGGCCCGGCTGCGGGCACTGCTGCGACGCGTGCCCGCCGGGTCCGGCCCGGACCGCGCGGACGCGGACGCCCTGGAGGCATGGGGCGTACTCCTTGATCCGTCCTCCCGCCGGGTGTGGCGCGACGGCGAGGAGGTCGTCCTCTCGCGTACCGAGTTCGACCTCCTCGAACTCCTCCTCCGCAACCGCGGGGTCGTACTGAGCCACGCCACCCTCCACGAGCGCATCTGGGGCTACGACTTCGGTCCGTCGTCGAAGAACCTGACCGTCTTCGTCAGCTACCTCCGCCGCAAGCTCGCCCGCCCCGGCAGCCCGGGTGTGATCCACACCGTGCGCGGTGTCGGCTACACGGTCCGGTAGCCGTGTTCCGTCTCCGCCGGCCCCGGCCCAGCCTCCGGCTCACCTTCTCGGTGGTCTCCGCCGTGACCGCGGTGCTGGTCGCCGCGGGTGTGGGTGTCCTGAGCCACGGCCTGGCCGCCCGGCTGACCTGGGACCGTGCCGACGACGACTTCCACGGGGCCGTGGAGGCCGTGGCCGTCTTCACCGCCGACCACGGCGGCCTGACCCCGGAGAGCCTCGCCGACCCGGATGAGGACGCGGGGCTCGACGAGTCGCTCTACGACTCCCGCACGCTCGTCGTCCAGGTCCTCGGCCCGGACGGCGGCATCGCGGACGAGGGCCACCCCCTGGTACTGCCCGTGGCCGGCCCCGACCGGGCGATGGCCGACGAGGAGGAGCCGGGGCGGACGGCCTCCGGCGAGACGCGGATCGACGGAGAGCGGGTCCGCGTCACGGCCGTCTCGCTCGGGGGCGGGCGGGGAGCCGTGCAGGTCGCCCAGCGGCTGGGAGAGGTGGAGACGCTGCTCTCGGGCCTCAGATCGCGGATCGTGCTGGTCGGTGCCGGGGTCGCGGCCGTGGCCGGGGTGTGCGGCTGGTTCGTCGCCGGACGGGTCACGCGCAGGCTCACCGACCTGGCCCGGGTCACCCGTCTGGTGGCCGTCACCGGTCACCTGGACCTGCCGGTGCCCTCGGCGGGCCGGGACGAGGTGGGGCAGCTCGGTGCGGCCTTCGAGACGATGCTGAACCGGCTGGCGCGTGCCAGGGAGGACCAGCGGCGGCTGGCCCAGGAGGCAGGGCACGAACTGCGCACCCCCCTGACGAGCCTGCGCACCAACATCGCTCTGCTGCACCGCTTCGAGGAGCTGCCACCGCGTTCGCGCACCCAGGTTCTGGAGGACCTCACCAGCGAGTCGAGGGAACTGATCCAGCTCGTGAACGAACTGGTGCGGCTCTCGACGGACAGCCGGCAGCCCGAGGGCAGAGAGCCGGTGGCACTGGCCGAACTCGCCGAACGGGTGGCCAGGCGCTTCCGGGTCAGGGCGGCGCGGGACATCTCCGTCCGCGCCGACGGGTCGAGCGTGTCCGGGCAGCCCCAGGCGCTGGAGCGCGCCCTGGCCAATCTGGTGGAGAACGCCGCGAAGTTCGACCCCGGGGGCCACCCGGTGGACATCCGTGTCGCACAGGGCAGGGTCGAGGTACGGGACCGGGGGCCCGGGCTCCCCGATGTGCCGGAGGACCGGCTCTTCGACCGCTTCTACCGCGCACCCGAGGCCCGGAGCATGCCGGGTTCCGGGCTCGGGCTGGCCATCGTGGCGCATATCGTGCACGCACACGGCGGCTCGGTGTTCGCCCGCAACCGCGCGGGCGCCGGCGCCGTCACCGGGTTCGTCCTTCCCCTGCTCCCCGAGGGCGGGCGCGCCAGCGGTGACGGGGCCGTGGACGCGGCCGGCCGCGCACCCGGCGGTGACGGAAACCCCGGATACGGGAACCCCGGGTAGCGGGCGCGGGCGCCCGTGCGTCCGGCGGCGGCCAACGGCCCGGGTCCTTGCCCCGTTCCCACCCGACTCCAGCACTTCCTTTACCTTCCTCCTGCAGTGTGGCGGAGCCCTCGGCCCCGGGGGCCGTGCGTGTTCCGCCGAGCGCGTGCGTCGGCATCCCAGGAGGAAGAGCTCCGTGTCACAGAGCAGTCAGGCCCCGACCGTGCCGCCGGCAGCGGGAGACGGTCCCCCCGCCGAGAGCGCGGGGAGCCGCCGCGGCGCGGGGCGCGACCGCTATCTCGACCTGCTGCGCGGCCTTGCCGTCGTCCGGGTGGTCGTGCTGCACACCGCGGGCGCCCCCTGGATGACCCTGGCGTTCCCGTCGATGGGCATCATGTTCGTCCTGGGAGGCTCACTGATGGCCTCCTCGCTCGACCGTCGCGGCGGCGGGGTGCGGGTGATCCGCGGGCGGCTCCGCCGGCTGCTGCCTCCGCTGTGGCTGCTCGCGGCGATCGCGATACCCGTGATGTGGTGGGAGACACGTGCGGCGGGGACCCCCTTCCCGGTCACCTGGCAGTTGCTCTGCTGGGTCGTCCCGGTACTGGACCCGCCGGTCACCGACACCGAGGTGGCCGGTTCCTTCGGTGCGGTGCTCTGGTATCTGCGGGCCTACCTCTGGTTCGTCCTGCTCTCCCCCCTGCTGCTCTTCCTCTTCAGGGCCGGGCCCCGGGTGTTGCTGGGGGCGGCGGTGGCCGGGGTCGCCGCCCTGTCCTGGTACATGCCGGAGGGCGAGGCCGCCGAGAGCGGTCTCGCGGCCATGCTGAGCGGTTCCGAGGCCCCGCTGTCCGCCTTCGTCGTCTACCTGGCCTGCTGGCTCGCGGGTTTCGCCTACCACGACGGGCTGCTCGATCGGCTGAGCGGCCGGGCCGCGGCCGTACTGGCCCTGGCCCTTGCGGCAACGGGTCTGGGGTGGATCGGATATCTGCACGGCGAACTCGACTTCGCCGAGCTGAGCATCTACGACAGCCCGCTGCTGAACACCCTGCTCTCCCTCGCCTTCGCCGTGGTGCTGCTGAAGTTCCGCCCCGGGGCCGCGCTGCTGGATCGGGCGTCCTGGCTGCGCACGTTCTCCGACCGGCTGAGCGCCCGGGCCGTGACCGTCTATCTCTGGCACTATCCGGCGCTGCCCCTCGTCTGGGCGGTCCAGGGGCGCACCAACGACTTCGCGGGCTGGCCGGTACCCGGCACCCTGGTGCTGCTCGCCCTGGAGTTCGCCGCCGTGCTGGTCGCCGCCTGCGCCTTCGGCTGGGCGGAGGACCTGGCAGCGCGCAGAAAGCCCTCGCTGCTCGGCGGCGGCCGGCGTCGGACGCGGTGAGAGCGGGCCCCGTCCGGGTACGGGCGGGGCCCGCGAGCCGCCGGCCCTCACGGCCCTGACCGACGCGTGCGGCGTGAGCGGCGCGTCCCGCGTAAGCGGCGCACAGCCCCGCAGTTCTCCGCCGGGTTCCCCGGGCCCCGCTCCGCCGGGCTGTCCTGGCTCCGCAGGATGCCCGGCCGGCGGGGCCGCCGGGGGTTCACGCACAGGCACAGCCGGCGACAAGGGGCCGCCCGGGGGACCGTCCGGGGGGCCGCCCGGGGGACCGCCCGGGGGTGAACGGCTGTCCGGCCGTGCGAGGGGCAGGGCCGCTCGGTCCGTCCCCCTGGCGCCGGCGGCGAACCCCGTTCAGGGCACCGCGCACAGGGGGCGCGAGGAGCACAAGGAGAATGCCACCACCCCCCTCCCGGGGAGTGGTGGCATTCCGGCGTCTCTGACGGACGGTGCGCCCTACGGGTCAGTGCGCGTGGCCGTGACCGTGGCCCGCGTCCGCCGGCTCCTCCTCCTTCTTCTCCACCACGAGGGTTTCGGTGGTGAGCAGCAGGGAGGCGATCGAGGCGGCGTTCTCCAGGGCCGAGCGGGTGACCTTGACCGGGTCGATGACGCCGGCCTTCACCAGGTCGCCGTACTCGCCGGTGGCGGCGTTGAAGCCGTTGCCCTTGTCCAGCTCCGCGACCTTGGCGGTGATGACGTAGCCCTCGAGGCCGGCGTTCTCGGCGATCCAGCGCAGCGGCTCGACCGCGGCGCGGCGCACGACCGCGACACCGGTGGCCTCGTCGCCGTCCTTGCCGAGGTTGCCCTCCAGCACCTTGACGGCGTGCACCAGGGCGGAGCCACCACCGGAGACGATGCCCTCCTCGACCGCGGCGCGGGTCGCGGAGATGGCGTCCTCCAGACGGTGCTTCTTCTCCTTCAGCTCCACCTCGGTGGCGGCGCCGACCTTGATCACGCACACGCCGCCGGCCAGCTTCGCGAGGCGCTCCTGGAGCTTCTCGCGGTCCCAGTCGGAGTCCGTGGCCTCGATCTCGGCCTTGATCTGCGCGATACGGCCGGCCACGTCCTCGCTCTTGCCACCGCCGTCGACGAGCGTGGTGTCGTCCTTGGTGACGGTGACCCGGCGGGCGGTGCCGAGCACCTCAAGGCCGGCCTGGTCGAGCTTGAGGCCGACCTCCTCGGCGATGACGGTGGCACCGGTGAGGGTGGCCATGTCCTGCAGCATCGCCTTGCGGCGGTCACCGAAGCCGGGGGCCTTGACCGCGACCGCGTTGAAGGTGCCGCGGATCTTGTTGACGACGAGGGTGGACAGGGCCTCGCCCTCCACGTCCTCGGCGATGATCAGCAGCGGCTTGGAGGCACCGGCCTGGATGACCTTCTCCAGCAGCGGCAGCAGGTCCTGGATGGAGGAGATCTTGCCCTGGTTGATGAGGATGTACGGGTCGTCGAGGACGGCCTCCATACGCTCCTGGTCGGTCACCATGTACGGCGAGAGGTAGCCCTTGTCGAAGGCCATGCCCTCGGTGAAGTCCAGCTCAAGGCCGAAGGTGTTGGACTCCTCGACGGTGATGACACCGTCCTTGCCGACCTTGTCCATCGCCTCGGCGATGAGCTCGCCGACCTGCTGGTCCTGGGCGGACAGCGCGGCGACGGCGGCGATGTCGGACTTCTCCTCGATCGGACGCGCGGTGCCGATCAGCTCGTCGGAGACGGCCTTCACCGCGGCGTCGATGCCCTTCTTCAGGGCGGCCGGGGAGGCGCCGGCGGCGACGTTGCGCAGACCTTCGCGGACCAGGGCCTGGGCGAGCACGGTGGCGGTGGTGGTGCCGTCGCCCGCGATGTCGTTGGTCTTGGTCGCCACCTCCTTCACGAGCTGGGCGCCGAGGTTCTCGTACGGGTCCTCGATCTCGACCTCGCGGGCGATCGTGACACCGTCGTTGGTGATGGTGGGGGCACCGAACTTCTTGTCGATCACGACGTTGCGGCCCCGGGGGCCGATCGTCACCTTGACCGTGTCGGCGAGCTTGTTGACGCCGCGCTCAAGGGCGCGACGGGCGTCCTCGTCGAACTTCAGGATCTTCGCCATGGAGCTTCTCAAGTCCTCTCAAAGCGAACCGCGCCCCTCGCCGCCCGGCTTCATCATCAGCGGGGGCCAGGGGCGCGGCTCTGGGCAAATCTGCGGTGAACTACTTCTCGATGATCGCGAGCACGTCGCGGGCCGAGAGGACGAGGTACTCCTCGCCGCTGTACTTCACCTCGGTGCCGCCGTACTTGCTGTAGAGCACGACATCGCCGGTCTTCACGTCGAGCGGAAGGCGCTCGCCGTTCTCGAAGCGTCCCGGGCCGACGGCCAGGACGACGCCCTCCTGGGGCTTCTCCTTGGCGGTGTCCGGGATGACCAGGCCAGAGGCGGTGGTCTGCTCGGCGTCGAGCGGCTGGACCACAATGCGGTCCTCGAGCGGCTTGATGGCAACCTTGGTGCTGGTGGTCGTCACGATCCGACCTCCCCCTTCGGAGATCTCACGGGGTTCATCTGTCTGAGGTGGCGACCAGGTGGATCCGTCGTCGCGGGTGCCGGACCTGCCCGTCGCTGTGTTGGCACTCTCCGGTGGGGAGTGCCAGAGCCGAGACTATGACCGTGATTAGCACTCGGTCAAGCGGAGTGCCAATGCACTGCGTGTTCGGCCGGTTTCCGGCGGCCGGTACGGCCGCACCGCTCCCCGGGTGCGGAAGCCGCGGGCGGCGCCGGTGAGGCCATGACGGCCCGCGGGGAGCCCGCCGGGGGCGGGCCCCGTTCCGGCGGCCGCGCGGCGGCTCGGGCCGAGCGGCACATCCGGGCCCTCGCACCCGCCTCCGAGACCCGCACGACGGCCCGGCGGCACCCTCACGCACATGTCACAACTGTCAGATCCGTCACACCTGCCCCAGCTGGGAGGCAGCAGACGACACGCGGGGGACCCGCCGCGCGGCACCCGCCCGCACTCCGACCCGCCGCACCCGCCGTGCCGGTCACACCCGCCGCACCCGCCGTGCCGGTCACACCCGCCGCACCCGCCGTGCCGGTCACACCCGCCGCACCCGCCGTGCCGGTCACACCCGCCGCACCGCTCGCTCCTGGGCGCCGGCAGGCGGCACGCCCGTCGCACGACGGCCCGGCGGCAGGCCGGCGCGCGGCAGGCGGCAGGCGGCAGGCGGCAGGCGGCAGGCGGCAGGTCTCAGACGTAGTCCTCCAGCCGCGCCACCGCATAGCCCTTCGCCGTGACGACCTGCATCACCTGGCGGATCATGTCCGGCATGCTGCCCTTCCACTCCCCCTTGCCGCGGAAGTGCGTGAGGATGATGTCGCCGGGATGCAGGTCCCGGTCCCACTCGCGCCACTCCATGTGGTCGGGGAACGCCTCCGCCGCCCACAGCGGCACGGCCTGCACACCGCACGACGCGGCGGCCCGCAGGGTGTCCCGGTTGTAACTGCCGTACGGCGGCCGGAACAGGCGCGGCCGCTTGCCGAACCGCTGCTCCATCCTGGCCTGCTGCCCGCAGATCTCCGCCTGCTGCTTCGCGTACGGCAGCGCCGGCAGATAGGGGTGGGTGAGCGTGTGGTTGTGCAGGGAGACGCCGCGGTCCCGCATCTTCTCGAAGTAGCCGTAGTCGTCGCGGACGACGTAGTCGCTGAGGAAGGCGCTGTACGGGATCCGGAGTTCGCTCATCATCCGCAGCAGCTCCGGGTCCTTCTCCGCACCGTCGTCGATCGTCAGGAAGACGACCTTCTGCTTGGTCGGCACGGTGGTGAATACGGGAGGCAGACCCGTGTGCCGGTCGACCTCGAAGCCCTTGCGGGTGGTGAGCCGCGGCTTCTCGGCGGGCGGCGGGGGCGCGGGGAGCGGCGTCTGCGGGAGCCCCCAGCGCTTGGCCGCGGCCGCCCGGGCCGCCTGGGCCTTCTTCTGGCGCTTGGCGTGCGCCTCGGCCGCTGCGGCCGGCTCACCCGCCCGCTCCCGGCCCTCGCCGCCCTCGTCCTTGCGGGACCCGGCTTCGCCGCCCTCTCCGGCCGGCTCGCCCTTCCGGTCCTCCCGCTCCGGCGCACCGGAGGACCCCCGCGATCCCGGTGCCCCCTGCTCGCGGCCGTGCACGGGGGCGGCGGAGCCGGAGGCGCCCGCGTTGCCGGTGGCCCCGGCCGCGACGGGTGCCTGCCCGGACCCGGCGGCGCAGCCGGAGCCGACGGCCATGGCGAGCAGTGCGCACATCCAGGTACGCCTACGTCGAATTACCATCTTCTTTTCGTTTTGTCGTACTTGTCGCATGGCGTCGCATCCTGTCAGCGCCGTGCACCCATCGGGGTCCGGCCGCGCCGCCCGGCCACGCGCCGTCCCCCGACTGGCCGACAATGGCCGGGTGAACGACGCCGGCTCGCCCTCCCCCCTCGCCCCTCTGCTCACCGCCGAAGGGCAGGCCCTGCTCACCGCCCTGCGGGACTACGACCCGGAGCAGGAGCTGGCCGTCGCCACCAGGCTGCGCCGCGACCACCCGGCCGGGCTGGTCTCGGCGGCGCTGGCGCAGGCCCGGCTCAGGCAGCGGGCGGTGGCGAAGTTCGGCGCCGGGGACGCGTACCGGATGTACTTCACGCCCCACGGCGTGGAGCAGTCGACCCGGGCGTCCGTCGCCGCCCACCGAGCCGCCCGGTTCACGGCACTCGGGGTACGGAGCGTGGCCGACCTGTGCTGCGGGATCGGCGGTGACGCGATCGCGCTCGCCCGCGCCGGGATCTCCGTACTCGCGGTGGACCACGACCCGTTCGCCGCCGATGCCGCCCGGGCCAACGCGGAGGCACTGGGCCTGGCCCCGCTGATCGAGGTCCGCCGGGCCGACGTCACCGAGGTCGGGACGTCCTCCCACGACGCCGTCTTCGTCGATCCCGCCCGCCGCGCAGGCCGGACGGGGGGCGGCCGCGGACGCGGACCGAACGGCGGCAGTGGCCGGATCTTCGACCCGGAGGCGTACTCACCGCCGCTGTCCTGGGCCGTGGGCGCGGCGCGCACGGCGCGCTGCGCGGCACTCAAGGTCGCGCCAGGAATCCCGCACGAGGCGATCCCCGGGGACGCCGAGGCCGAGTGGATCTCCGACCGGGGGGACGTGAAGGAGGCCGTGCTCTGGTTCGGCACCGCGCCGGGAACCCGGCGCGCCACCCTGCTGCCGTCCGGAGCCCGGCTCGTCGGGCGCGGGCTGCCCGACCCGGGCGTGCGGAAGACCGGGCGCTACCTCTACGAGCCCGACGGAGCGGTCATCCGCGCCCATCTGGTCGCGGAGGTCGCCGAGGAGCTCGACGGCGGCCTGCTCGACGCGTCGATCGCCTACATCACGGCCGACGAGCTGCGCCCCACGCCGTGGGCGACCGCGTACGAGATCACCGACGAAATCCCGTTCAACCTCAAGAAGCTCAAGGCCCTGCTTCGCGCCAGGGGGGTCGGCACACTCACCGTCAAGAAGCGCGGATCGGCGGTCGAGCCCGAGGAGTTGCGCCGCAGGGTGAAGCCGAGCGGGCCGAACGCTGCCACCGTCTTCCTGACCCGGGTGGCCGGCGCGCCCACCGTGCTGGTAGGGGCGCCGGCCCCCGTCTGACGGACCGCGGGGCGCCCCAGGCTGCCGCGGGTCTGCGGGTGGCCGCGGGTCTGCGGGCTGCCGCGCCCGCCCGACGGGCGCGGCCACCGCCCGACGGGCCTGACGACGGCTCAGCCGCCGGTGAAGTCGGCTTCGGAGAAGTCGAGCGACTGGAAGCGCCAGCGGTGCACCGGGCGGACGAGCAGCCCGGCGTCCGGATCCGGGAGTTCGGGGAGTGCGGGGAGCTCGCTGTCCGGGCCGTCCGTCTCCCACCAGGTCAGCACCAGCACGCGCTCCCCCGGCGCCAGGAAGGTCTCCCGGCGCAGCGGAGCCGCGCCGAGCCTCTGGGCCCGGGCCCACTCCAGCAGTTCCCCGCCGCGTCCGGTGGCCGCCCTGGCCTCCCACATCAGCGTGACGACGGTCATGAGTAGAGGTTGTCCTTGCTGATCTCGTGGACATGGTCGTGGTCGTGCACACGGCCCGGGTGGGGCCCGCCCGGCACATGCGGGTCGGTCACCGGCAGCGAGGAGTCGGCGGACAGCTCCCAGTCCGATGCGGGCCGGTTCCTGGCGACCATCTCCGCGCCGAGCGCGGCGACCATGGCCCCGTTGTCCGTGCACAGCTTGGGCCGCGGTACCCGCAGCCGGATCCCGGCGCGCTCGCAGCGCTCCGCGGCCATCGCGCGCAGCCGGGAGTTGGCGGCGACCCCGCCGCCGATCATCAGATGGTCGACGCCCTCGTCCTGACAGGCCCGTACGGCCTTCCGGGTGAGCACGTCGGCCACGGCCTCCTGGAAGGACGCGGCGACGTCCCGCACGGGTACCTCCTCGCCCGCGTGGCGCCTGGCCTCGATCCACCGCGCCACGGCCGTCTTCAGCCCGGAGAAGGAGAAGTCGTACGCGGGGTCGCGGGGACCGGTCAGCCCCCGCGGGAACGCGATCGCCTCGGGGTCGCCCTCCCTCGCCAGCCGGTCGATGACCGGGCCGCCGGGGAAGCCGAGGTCCAGCACCCGGGCGATCTTGTCGAACGCCTCGCCCGCCGCGTCGTCGATCGTCGCCCCCATGGGCCGCACGTCGGCGGTGATGTCGGGGGCGAGCAGCAGCGACGAGTGGCCGCCGGAGACCAGCAGGGCCATCGTGGGCTCGGGCAGCGGGCCGTGCTCCAGCTGGTCGACGCAGATATGGGAGGCGAGGTGGTTCACGCCGTACAGCGGCTTGCCCAGCGCATAGGCGTACGCCTTGGCTGCCGAGACACCCACCAGCAGCGCACCGGCGAGGCCCGGGCCCGCGGTGACCGCGATGCCGTCCAGGTCCCTCGCGGTGACCCCGGCCTCCGTCAGGGCGCGCTCGATGGTCGGGACCATCGCCTCGAGATGGGCGCGGGAGGCGACCTCGGGCACGACGCCGCCGAAACGCGCGTGCTCGTCGACGCTGGAGGCGATGGCGTCGGCGAGGAGCGTCGTCCCGCGGACGATGCCCACGCCCGTCTCGTCGCAGGACGTCTCGATGCCGAGTACGAGGGGTTCGTCAGCCATGGTTCCGGGTTCCTTGTGCGTCGTGTACGTGCAGCCGCATGACGAGGGCGTCGATGTTGCCGGGCTGGTAGTAGCCGCGGCGGAAGCCGATGGGCTCGAAGCCGAAGCGCTCGTACAGCTTCTGGGCCCGGGTGTTGTCCACCCGCACCTCGAGCAGGACCTCGCCGCACTCCCACGCGGTCGCGTGCTGCAGCAGGTCCGTGAGGAGCCGGGCGCCGAGGCCCGTGCCCCACTGGTCGCGCGTGACGGCGATGGTCTGGACGTCACCGAGCCCGCCGGCCGCCGCGAGGCCCGCGTAGCCGGCGATCCGCCCGTCCGCCGGGTCCTGGGCGACCACGTAGCGGCGGGTCGCCCCGGGCCCGCGGGCGTGCGCCAGTTCGGACCAGAACATGCCCGGGGACCAGGCGTCCTCCGGGAACAGCTCGCGCTCGATGTCCAGCACCGGCGCGATGTCCCACCAGCGCATCTCGCGCAGGACGGGGGTGCTCACCGCGGCGTGACCACCTTGTAGTTCCTGGGCACCTGGGCGTCCGGGCGGCGCAGGTACAGCGGCCGCGGTGGCAGCAGCTCCTCGCCTGCGGCCAGCTTCCCCGCGGCCAGCGCGGCGAGGGCGGCCGCGGACTGGTGCTCCGGGCCCCGGGCGTCCGGGAAGACCTCGGGGTACAGCAGGGCACCCGCGCCGACCGCGGGGAGCCCGGCGACCTGCCCGGCGATGTCGGCCGGCCGGTCGACCGCGGGCTCGCCCGACCTGGTGCCCGAGCCGTCGTACCGCGCCCAGTAGACCTCCTTGCGCCGCGCGTCCGTGGCGACCGTGAACGGTTCCTGGAGCCCGGCCGCGTATGCCAGCCCGTCCAGCGTGCAGACGCCGTGGACCGGGACGCCGAGGACCGAGCCGAAGGTGGCGGCCGTGACCAGGCCCACCCGCAGCCCGGTGTACGGGCCGGGCCCCACGCCGACGACGACTCCGGTGACCGCGTCGAGTGCCAGCCCGGCGGTGGTGAGCACCCGGTCGACGGAGGGCAGCAGCAGCTCCCCGTGCCGGCGGGCGTCGACCCGGGTGGACTCGGCGACGACGGAGTCGCCGTCGTGGAGGGCGACGGTGACGGCGGGGGTGGCGGTATCAACGGCGAGCAAGAGCACGCAAACAGCCTACGGCCACCGCGGCGGGGGCACGGCGTCCCGTGCCCCCGCCACCCTGCTGCTACCGTCACTCAGGCAGGTGTGCGAGCGAGGGGAGCAGGCGTGGCAAGGAGCAGCTCGGGAACGGTGGCCGGGCTCACCGCCGCGGCGCTCGCCGTCGTGGCCTTCCTCGCCTACCAGGCCTCGGCCACCGTGCCGGAGAGCCCGGAGAAGCCCGCGGCCGCCGCCCCCAGCGCCCTCCCCTCCGCGGCCGCGGCCGAGGCCCCTCGGCAGGACCCGCTGGCCGTGCCCACGGGGTCCGGCACGGGCGAGCGCGTCGTCTACTCGCTGGCGGAGCGCAGGGTCTGGCTGGTCGGCGCGGATCAGCTCACCCAGACGTTCCCCGTGATGCCCAGCACCGTCAGCCCGCAGCCCGGCACATACGAGGTGACCTCGCGCAGCGGCAGGATCCAGGGCTCGGACGGCGTGGAGATCGAGCACGTCGTGCGGTTCGCGACGGTCGACGACGTGTCGATCGGCTTCGGTGCCGCCGTGGACGGGTCGATGTCGAGCCCGGCTCCGGACGGCAGGACCGGCGGCGTGCGGATGAAGCGGGCCGACGGCGACGCGATGTGGACGTTCGCGACGATCGGCTCGAAGGTCGTCGTCGTCCCGTAGCCGGGTGCAGGCGCGTTCCCGACGCGGGGACGCCGGGCCCGCATCCCTCGCCTCGTATGTGTACGCCGGGGCCGCACCCCGCCTCGGGCACGGGCCCGTGGGCCGCTCCTCGTACGCGGGCCGTACGCGGACCGTACGCGGACCGTATGCGGACGCACCTTCCCCGCGCGGCGGCCGGAGAAGGGTTCCGCAGCGATCGCGGGCGCACGGCGGACACCGGGCGAAACCCGGGAGGCAAGCCCGCACCGGCCGACACGGGGCACGGCGCCGGAGAGGCAGACCCCCGGCGGGGGGCCTGCACGGAGTTCCGTCCGCATTCCGTCCGCGTTCCGTCCGCACGGAAGGCCCCGGGGAAGGCGGCTGCCGCGGAGAGGCAGGGCAGGCCGGGAGGCCGGGGCGAGCCCACTTCACTCGAAGGGGCTATGCCGCGTCGCGGTGAGGTTCCCGCTCCCCGGGGACGGGCTCCCCGGACCCGGCGGCTTCGCCGCGGTCGCGCGGCGGGGTGGAGACCGCTCTGGCCGCCGCGCACGACGCCAGCAGATCGCGCATGGAGAAAGCCGCCGGCGACGGCCGGGGCGATGCGTGCGGCGGTGACTGCGCCGCGTGCTCGGGCGCCGGCATGGATGCCTCCTGATGGTCCGGGGGCAGGCGCGGTGAGGCAGACCTCACCGCGTACGTCCCTCCATGTGACCATGCCCCGAGCAGCGGAGGCAACACTTTGCCGACACCTTGTCGGAACGTTCCCCCGGGCGGATCAGCCGGCGCGCGGTCCGGACGCCGGGTCCCCTCCGGGGCCGGCGGGAGGCCCTCAGACGGAGAGGCCGGCCAGCCCGGCGTCCGCCCATCGCGGACCGACGCCGGTGAGCGTGACCCGGCGGCGGTCGTCGTCCGTGTTGCCCACGACCCGGTGGACGACGACGTGCAGGCGGTCCTCCGAAAGGTCCTCGACCTTGCCGTCCCCCCACTCCACGACGACCACGGACTCCGGCAGCGACACGTCGAGATCGAGGTCCTCCATCTCGTCCAGCCCGCCACCCAGCCGGTACGCGTCCACGTGCACCAGCGCCGGCCCGCCCACCAGGGAGGGGTGCACCCGGGCGATCACGAAGGTCGGCGAGGTGACGGCGCCGCGGACGCCGAGGCCCTCACCGAGCCCGCGCGCCAGGGTCGTCTTGCCTGCGCCGAGTTCCCCGGTCAGCAGGACGAGGTCACCGGGCCGCAGCAGCTTCGCGAGCCGGCGGCCCAGCTCCTGCGTCTGCTCCGGCGAGGTGAGGGTGAGACGGGCGGCGGGCTGGTGAGCGGTCTCAGCCGCCGGGCTGTGCGGTGCTTCCATACGTGCCCACGTTAGCCGCTGACGGGACCGCACCGACCCGCACCAGCAGATCCGCCAGCCGGTCGGTGACCACCTCGGGGTGCTCCAGCATCACCAGGTGCCCCGCGTCCGGCACGATCACCAGCTCGGCGTCCGGCAGCAGGTCCGCGATCGCCTCGCTGTGCGAGCTGGGGGTGACCAGGTCGCGGTCCCCGGCCAGCACCAGCACCGGGACCTCCTGGTACACGTCCAGGGCCGCCGCCTTGTCGTGCTCGGCGAACGCCGGATAGAACTCGGCGACCACGTCGATCGGCGTGCCCTCGATCATCCGCTCGGCGAACCTGGCCACCGCCGGGTCCACGTCCCTCGAACTGAACGAGTAGCGCTTGATCAGCCCGGCGAAGAGGTCGGCCGTCGCCCTCCGGCCGCGTTCCACGAGCTCCGCCTGGGAGCCCAGCGCCTTCAGGACTCCCGGCAGCACCCGGCGTACGACGTTCACGCCCGCCACCGGCAGTCCGTAGTTCACCTCGCCGAGCCGGCCGGCCGAGGTACCGACGAACGCGGCCCCCACGACCCGCTCCCGGATGAGCTCCGGATGCGCGGCGGCGAGCGCCATCAGGGTCATCCCGCCCATCGAATGGCCCACCAGCACCAGCGGCCCCTCCGGGGCCGCCTCGTCGATGACCGCCTTCAGATCGCGGCCCAGCCGGTCGATGGACACCGGCACCCCGTCGGGCCCGGTCTGGGAGCTGCCCCGGCCCGAGCGGCCGTGGCTGCGCTGGTCCCAGTGGACGGTACGGACCAGCCCGCGCAGCGCGGCCCGCTGGAAGTGCCAGGAGTCCTGGCTGAGGCAGTAGCCGTGGCTGAACACGACGGTCACCGGCGCGGGGGCCTTGCGGCCGAACAGCCTGCGCCGGCGCGGCGCCGCGCCGCCCGCCTCCGGGTCCACCTCGTCGGTCTCGAAGTAAAGGGCCGTGCCGTCGTCGGCGACGGCCCGGCCCGGAGTGCCGCGAAGCGCCCCGTACGGCCCGGAGGCGTCCAGGGCGAGCCGGGCCTTCCGGCGCATGCCTCGGCCGACGGTCATCCGCTCTATCGCGACACCCGCCGCCGCCCCGGCGGCGATCACCCCTATGGCGGCGCCGGCGACACCCGCCCGGCGCCAGTTGGCCGTGGCGGCGTCGGTCGCCGCCGCTGCCACGTCCCCCGCGCTGTTCTCGCTCACCGTGCCGCTCCTACTGGTGGTCGTCTGCTGGTCGCCCGGTCAGCCGCCGGGTGCGGTGACCGCGCCCGTGCCCACGCGCACCCCCTCGTCCGTGCCCGCGCCGAGGCCCATGCCCGCGCCGATGCCCGCGCCCATGGCGTCGTTTCCGCCGACGCCGTCGTGCCCGTGCCCGTGCCCGCCGTCGTGTCCGTATCCGTGTCCGCCGTCGTGCCCGTGCCCGTGCTCGTGCTCGTGCTCGTGGAGGTGCACGCGGGGGACACGCGCCCCGATCCGGGTCACGATCTCGTAGGCGATCGTGTCCGCCGCGTCCGCCCAGTCCTGTGCGGTCGGCTCACCCCGGTCGCCCGAGCCGAACAGCACCGCCTCCGCGCCCTCCTCGACCGGTTCGCCCCCGGGGCCGAGATCGACGACGAACTGGTCCATCGCCACCCGGCCGGCCACCCGCCGCCACTCGCCGCCGACCAGCACCGGACCGCGGCCGGAGGCATGCCTCGGGATCCCGTCGGCGTACCCCATCGGGACCAGCCCGAGGACGGTCTCGCCACCGGTGACGTAGTGGTGGCCGTAACTGACGCCGTGTCCGGCGGGAACCCGCTTCACCAGGGCGACCGACGCCCTGAGCGTCATCACCGGGCGCAGCCCGAAGTCGGCGGGCGCGCCCAGTTCCGGGCTGGGCGAGATGCCGTACACCGCGACACCGGTGCGGACCAGGTCGAAATGGCTCTCGGGAAGGGTCAGCGCCGCCGGGGAGTTGGCGATGTGCCGCACCTCCGGGGCGGCGCCCTCCCTCTCCGCGTACGCCACCAGCTCCCGGAAGAGAGAGAGCTGCGCGGCGACGGACGGGTGACCGGGGTCGTCGGCACAGGCGAGGTGCGACCAGAGACCGGTGATCCTGACGGTGCCCGCCTCCTCGGCGGCACGGGCGGCCGCGACCAGTTCGGCCCAGTCGGCGGGCTGGCAGCCGTTGCGGCCCAGCCCGGTGTCCGCCTTGAGCTGGACCCTGGCGGTCCGCCCCGCCTCCGCGGCGGCCCGCGTCACCTCGCGCAGCGCCCACATGCCGCTGACCGACACGTCCAGATCCGCCTCGACCGCCTCGCGCCAGGGGCCTCCGGGCGTCCACAGCCAGCACAACACCCGGCCGCCGATCCCGGCGGCCCGCAGGGCGAGCGCCTCCTCCGGCGTCGCGGTCCCCAGCCACTGGGCTCCCGCGGCCAGGGCGGCCTTCGCACAGGGCACCATCCCGTGCCCGTACGCGTCCGACTTGACCACGGCCATGAGGGCGGCGCGCGGCGCCCGCGCGCGCAGTGCGCGGACGTTGGCGCGCAGCGCGGCGAGGTCGATCTCGGCACGGGCCCGGAAGGATGCGTCGTGAATCATCGCGCTCAGTGTCTCAGAGGCCCACCGCCCGCCCCGTACGGCGAAGGCCACAAGTGGCGCTGGTCACCCGCCTGCTGTGGCCTGCGCCACGTCAGGACCTCCGCGTGTCGCGCCAGGCCCGCGGGATCGCCGCGGCGACGTCCCGGGCGGACACCGGGGCGTCCAGCGAGACGAGCCGCGCCGCCAGGCCGTGCAGATACGCGGCGGCGGAACCGGCGTCGAGCGGGTCGAGGCCGGCGGCGAGGAGCGAACCGGCGAGCCCCGACAGCACATCCCCGCTGCCGGCCGTCGCGAGCCAGGAGGTGCCGGTCGGGTTCACCCTGACCGGACGGGAGCCCTCCGCGTCGGCCACGAGCGTCGTGGAGCCCTTCAGCAGCACCGTGGCGCCGTACGTGGCGGCCAGCGACCGCACGGCGCCGAGTCGGGCGGCCTCCACCTCCCCCCGGTCCACACCCAGCAGCGCCGCCGCCTCGCCCGCGTGCGGAGTGAGCAGTGTGGGGGCGCTGCGGACCCGGACCGCGGCCGGGTCGAGACCCCGCAGCCCGTCGGCGTCGACCAGGACCGGGACGTCGGACTCCAGCACCTCCGCCACCCCCGGGGCGTCGCCGAGGCCGGGTCCGACGACCCAGGCCTGCACCCGGCCGGCGCGGGAGGGCGGCCAGCCGTGCACCAGCACCTCCGGGAAGCGGGCGAGCACCGCGTCCGCCACGGGGCCGACGTACCGCACGGCCCCGGCGCCGCCGTGCACCGCGCCCGCCACGGCGAGCACCGCGGCGCCCGGGTAGCGGGCCGACCCGGCGACGACGCCGACGACACCGCGCCGGTACTTGTCGCTCTCCGGGGCGGGGACCGGCAGCATCCCGCCCACGTCCGCGTGTTGCAGCGCCTCCAGGTCGGGAGCGGACGGCAGCAGGGGGCCGAGACCGATGTCGACGAGCCGCAGTGCTCCCGCGTGCTGGTGCGCCGGGTCGACGAGCAGGGCCGGCTTGTACGCGCCGAAGGTGACGGTGGCGTCGGCCCGTACCGCCTCGCCCCTCACCTCTCCGGTGTCCGCCTCGACACCGCTCGGCAGGTCGACGGCGACGACCGTCGCACCGGAGCCGCGCGCGGCCCTGGCGAGCGGCACGGCGTCCGGGCGCAGTCCGCCGTGGCCGCCGATGCCCGTGATGCCGTCCAGGACGACGTCGGCGGCGGCGAGCACCCCGAAGGGATCCTCGGCGACCCGGCCCCCGGCGGCTTGCAGCGCCGCAAGCCCGCCCCGGTGGGCGCGGTCCGGATCGAGCAGCACGGCGCTCACCCCGGCGCCCCGCCGGGCCAGCCGCACGCCCGCGTACAGGGCGTCGCCGCCGTTGTCGCCGCTGCCCACGAGCAGCACGACGCGAGCTCCGGAGACGCGTGGCAGCAGGCCGGCGACCGCCGCGGCGAGCCCCGCGGCGGCCCGCCGCATCAGCGCTCCCTCCGGCAGTGCGGCCATCAGTTCGGCCTCGGCGGCCCTTACGGTGTCGACGCTGTAGGCATGACGCATGCTCAGAAGCATGCCGTGCGGACGTCCGCCGCGCTCGGCGTTACGGGTGCTGCCGCGCCCGCCACGCCCGGCTACCGCCCGTCGGTCCCCGCCCGACCCACCCGGCATCGCGGTGGGAGCGGGAGCGTCCGCGCAACGCCGCGCGGAACACCGCGCGGAACACCGCGGGTAGGCGGACGGGACCCGCCGCTGCCCCTCCGCGACGCCGCCGCCGACCGCCGACCGCCGCCGGAGGCCGCCGCCGGAGGCTCCGCCACCCCACGGCCGACCCTCCGCTGACCCGCCCCCCCCACCGCCACCCCTGCGCTACCCCTCCGCGACCACCATCGCCGACGCCACCCCGGCGTCGTGGCTCAGCGAGATGTGCCACGACCGCACCCCCCGCTGACGCGCCGCAGCCGCCACCGTGCCGGTGACGCGCAGACGCGGCCGGCCCGAGTCCTCGACCCAGACCTCGCAGTCCGTCCAGAGCAGCCCGGCCGGCGCGCCCAGCGCCTTCGCGACGGCCTCCTTCGCGGCGAAGCGGGCCGCGAGGGAGGCGATCCCGCGCCGCTCGCCGCTCGGGAGGAGCAGTTCGCTCGGCAGGAAGAGCCGGTCCGCCATCGCCGGCGTCCGGCGCAGCGCCTCCTCGAAGCGGTCGATCTCCGCGACGTCGATCCCCACCCCGACGATCATTCGACGGTGACCGACTTCGCCAGGTTGCGCGGCTGGTCCACCTCGTTGCCCCGGGCCGTGGCGAGTTCGCAGGCGAAGACCTGCAGGGGCACGGTCGCCACCATCGGCTGGAGCAGCGCCGGGGTCTGCGGAATGCGGATCAGGTGGTCGGCGTACGCCTCGACCGCCGTGTCGCCCTCCTCGGCGATCACGATGGTGCGCGCGCCGCGGGCCCGGATCTCCTGGATATTGGACACGATCTTGTCGTGCAGCACGGAGCGGCTGCGCGGCGACGGCACGACGACGACCACCGGCATATCGTTCTCGATCAGGGCGATCGGCCCGTGCTTGAGTTCGCCGGCCGCGAAGCCCTCGGCGTGCATATACGCGAGTTCCTTGAGCTTCAGCGCGCCTTCCAGGGCCACCGGGTAGCCGACGTGCCGGCCGAGGAAGAGCACCGTGTTCTTGCGGGCCAGCGAGCGGGCCAGCTCGCGCACCGGCTCCATGGTCCGCAGGACCTGCTCGACCTGGGTGGCGATCTGCGAGAGGTCCCGGATGACGGCCCGGATCTCGTCACCCCACTTGGTGCCGCGTACCTGCCCCAGATACAGCGCCACCAGGTAGCACGCGACGAGCTGGGTCAGGAACGCCTTGGTCGAGGCGACCGCGACCTCCGGCCCGGCGTGCGTGTAGAGCACGGCGTCCGACTCGCGCGGGATCGTGGAGCCGTTGGTGTTGCAGATGGCGAGGACCTTCGCACCCTGCTCGCGGGCGTGGCGCAGCGCCATGAGGGTGTCCATGGTCTCGCCGGACTGCGAGACGGCGACGACGAGGGTGCGCTGGTCGAGGATCGGGTCGCGATAGCGGAACTCGCTCGCCAGTTCGACCTCGCACGGGATCCGCGTCCAGTGCTCGATGGCGTACTTGGCGATGAGCCCGGCGTGGAACGCCGTGCCGCACGCCACGATGACCACCTTGTGCGCCTCCCGCAGCACGGCGGCGGGGATCCGCGCCTCGTCGAGTGTGAGCGAACCGTGGTCGTCGATCCGGCCGAGCAGGGTGTCGGCGACGGCCTTCGGCTGCTCGGCGATCTCCTTGAGCATGAAGTAGTCGTAGCCGCCCTTCTCGGCGGCGGAGAGGTCCCAGTCCACGTGGTAGGTGCGCACGTCGGCGGGCGCACCGTCGAAGTCGGTCACCGTGGCGCCGTCGCGTCGGAGTTCGACGACCTGGTCCTGCCCGAGTTCGATGGCCGAGCGGGTGTGGGCGATGAACGCGGCGACGTCCGACGCCAGGAACGCCTCGCCGTCACCGACCCCGACCACCAGGGGGGAGTTGCGCCGGGCTCCGACGACCACGTCCGGCTCGTCCGCGTGGACGGCGACCAGCGTGAACGCACCGTGCAGCCGCCGGCACACCAGCCGCATGGCCTCGGGGAGTTCACCGCATGAGGAGAACTCCTCGGCGAGCAGATGGGCCACGACCTCGGTGTCCGTCTCGGAGGCGAGGTCGTGGCCGCGTTCGGCCAGCTCGGCCCGCAGCGCGGCGAAGTTCTCGATGATGCCGTTGTGGACGACGGCGACCCGCCCCGCGTTGTCCAGGTGCGGGTGGGCGTTGGCGTCGGTGGGGCCGCCGTGCGTGGCCCACCTGGTGTGCCCGATACCGGTGGAGCCGCTCGGCAGCGGCCGGTCGGTGAGCTCCTTCTCCAGATTGAGCAGCTTCCCGGCCTTCTTGGCGGCGGCCAGCCCTCCGTCGGCGAGGACGGCCACACCCGCCGAGTCGTAGCCCCGGTATTCGAGCCGCTTGAGTCCGGCGATGACGACATCGAGCGCGGACTGCGCTCCCACGTAACCCACGATTCCGCACATGGCGGCAGCCTACGACTGCGGGGGCCGGCCCGCCGCAGTCGCGGGGCGCGTGTGCGCGGCGGGCCGCCGCGGGCCGGCCGTGCGGCCGGCGGCGGAACCGGGCGCCGGGAACCGGGCGCACGGAACCGCCCATGCCGAACAGGCCGTGCGGCCGGTGGCGAAACGTCACGCCCGGAACCGGCCGCCCGGAACCGGCCGGGCGCCGGGAACCGGTCAGCCGAGCTTCGCCGCCTGGGCGTCGATGACGGCGGTGGGCAGCGGGAAGTCCTCACCCGAGGCCACGGCGCCCAAGTTGAAGGAGGAGAACGAGGCGAGGTTCGCGCCCTGGCGCACCAGCACCACGTTGTGCGGCACCTTCTCGCCCTCCTGCTCCGACACCAGCACCCAGGCGGTGGCCTCCTGCCCGCCCGACACCTTCGTCTCCTCCACCTTGACGACCTTCGACTTCTCGGTGCCCATCGTCATGGTGAAGCCCTCGGCGCAGGCACCGGCGGCGGTCCGCAGGCCGGCGACGGCCTCCTCGGCGCCCTTGCCGTCGTAGGAGGAGACGGAGACCAGCGTGGCGGTCATGTCGAGGGCCGAACCGAGCGCCTTCTCCATTTCCTCGTCCGTCATGTCGGCCAGGTCGGCCAGATCGGTCTCCTCCGGCTCCTTCGGCTCCGCGACCACCTTGCGCTTGACGGTCGCCTTCGCGTCGCCGAGGGGCACGCCGGCCACGGCGTCGGCCAGCGGCTTGCACTCGGCCTTGTCGGCGACGACCTCCCCGTCGGCCACCTCCTCCTCGGGCCCGGCCTTGGTGACCTTGTTGCCGTCGACCTCCCCCTCGGCCAGGGCGAGCTTCTCCAGCTCGGCGGCGCTCAGCGCCTTGGCCGCGGGCTCGGCGGCGGCCGGGGACCCGCCCTCGCTCTTGCCTGCGGCCTCGTCGTTCCCTCCGCCACAGGCGGTGAGCAGGGCCAGGGAAACGGCGGTGACGGCGACGGCGACGGCGTGACGACGGACGTGGGAGGTTCGCATAGAGATACTTTCTGTGGGATTGATGTGAACACGATATGACTGCGCGGCGGCAGAGTGATCGTTCGGACTGCAGCGCTGTCCGAACCGTGATCCCCACGTGATCATCCTGAGGCCCCTCACCGCCCCCGCGTGACCTAGCCCACCCCCCACGCCCCGCCCCCAGCACCGACAATGGGCAGGTGACCAGTTCGCCGCCACGAAGTCGCAGGGCCGACCGGACCGAGGCGTCCCCCTACGTCGACCTGACCCGGGAGGAGTGGAGCGCCCTCCGCGAGAAGACACCGCTGCCGCTGACCGCCGCCGAGGTCGAACGGCTCCGCGGCCTCGGCGACGTCATCGACCTCGACGAGGTGCGGGACATCTACCTGCCGCTGTCCCGGCTGCTCAACCTGTACGTCGGGGCCACCGCCAACCTCCGCGGCGCCCTGAACACCTTCCTCGGCGAGGCGGGCAACGGCCACGGCACCCAGCGCGGCACCCCGTTCGTCATAGGAGTCGCGGGCTCCGTCGCCGTCGGCAAGTCCACGGTGGCCCGGCTGCTGCAGGCACTGCTCGCCCGCTGGCCCGAGCATCCGCGCGTCGAACTGGTCACCACGGACGGGTTCCTCTACCCGATGAAGCAGCTCGAGGACCGGGGGCTGATGTCGCGGAAGGGCTTCCCCGAGTCGTACGACCGCCGCGCCCTGACCCGCTTCGTCGCCGACATCAAGGCCGGCAAGGACGAGGTGTCCGCGCCCGTCTACTCGCACCTCATCTACGACATCGTCCCCGGGGAGCGGCTGACCGTGCGCCGCCCCGACATCCTGATCGTCGAGGGCCTCAACGTCCTCCAGCCCGCGCTGCCCGGCAAGGACGGCCGCACCCGGATCAGTCTCGCCGACTACTTCGACTTCTCCGTGTACGTGGACGCGCGGCCCGAGGACATCGAGCGGTGGTACCTCAACCGCTTCCGCAAGCTGCGCGAGACCGCCTTCCAGGACCCGTCCTCGTACTTCCGCAGGTACACCCAGGTCTCCGAGGAAGAGGCGCTGGAGTACGCCCGGACGATGTGGCGGACCATCAACGGCGTCAACCTCCGGGAGAACGTGGCCCCCACACGCGGGCGTGCCACCCTGGTCCTGCGCAAGGGCCCCGACCACAAGGTCCAGCGGCTGTCGCTGCGCAAACTCTGAGGCCCCGTCACGGAGCGTCCTGCGGAGCTGTGCGGGCCTTCCGGGACCGTCCGGGACCGTCCGGGCCGGTGCGGCGGAGCTACCCCAGGATCTCCTGGAGCCAGTCGAACACGACCTCGCAGTGCAGTTGCGGCGCCATCGGGGAGCAGTGGAGCTGCGCGCCCTCGGCCGCGGTGAGCTTCACATAGTCCTTGGGCGCGGTCAGCGCGTCGAACATCTGCTGGGCCTGACCCGGGTAGAACTGCTCGCCCTCGTAGTCGAGTACCAGCGTCGGCATCCTGATGTGGGGCACGAGGTCGGTGATCCTCAGCGCCCGGATGCGCGTGGCGGGGGTGTAGAAGTCGGTGAAGACGCTGCCCCTGCGGGCGGCGAGCATCGCCGGGACGGAGAAGGGCTCGAAGCGCTTCTTCATCGTGGCGGCCTCGGCGGGGGACAGTCCGGGAACGACCTCCTCGTTCCAGATCCCGTTCGTCTCCGCCTTGCTCGTGGTGAGGATCTCCCGTACCTCCGCGGGGAAGCCCAGCCACGGCTCCACACAGCCGGGCATCGCCACCAGGGCCGCGATCCGGTCCTCGAAGGCCGCGGCCCGGGGAGCGAGGTTCCCGGCCATGCTGAGCCCGGTGAGACCGATCCGTGAGACGTCCACGTCGGGGCGGTCGGAGAGCCAGTCGACGAGTGGCCCCACGACCCTCTCCCAGGCCGGGGTGAAGACCACCCGGTCCACGAAGAGCACCTGCCCCTGCCCGGGGCCGTCGTAGACCAGCGCGTTCCAGCCGCGGTCCAGTGCGGCCGCGACGCCGTAGGTCCACATGTCGACGTTCTGCCCGTCGCTGCCGTTGGTGAGGATCACGGTGGGGCGGCGGGTCTCCGACGGGTCCGGCCGGAAGAACCACACCGGCAGCGGGACGGCACCGTAGGGCACGTCGGCCTTCACCGGCGCCGGGTCGGACAGGTCGCAGAACCTGTCCCAGGCGCCCCGCCCCGCCCTGTAGAGGTCCTCCTCGCTGCCCGGGTCGTCCGAGCCGAGCACGAAGAACAGCGCCTGGGCGTAGTACTGCGCGGCCCGCAGCGCACGGAAGCGGGTGGTCTCGTCGTCGGGCTCGCTGCCCGGGGGCGGCCCCATCAGCCTGTCGCCGAGCTCGCGGAAGGTCCTGACGTACGTCTGCGCCGAGAGGCCGGCCTTGTCGACTGCGTTCACCGCGGTGAGGACCTCGCCCACCTCCGCCGCGCTGAACCCGGCCCCGCCGAGAGCCCACAGGCAGCTGAAGTTGTAGGCCGGTTCCTCGAAAAGGGTCATCGCCCCGGGCGTCGGATCGCCGGTCCCGCTCTGCGGCGAACCGGTCCCGGCGGGCGTCGGCGCGCTCGCGGGACTCGCCCCCGGCGCGGTGCATCCGGCCAGTGCGGCAGCCCCGCCGACGAGGCCGGCCAGCGCCGACCGGCGGCTGGGCCCCGGCGTGCGGTCGGCCGATACGTATGTCATACCCGCCGAACGTAGGAGGAGTGCCCCCGGGCCGCCGCCCGCGACACCCGCCGTTCCCCCGGACGGCGGGTGTCGCGGGGCCGCGTCGGCCCGACGCGAGCCGTCAACGCAGCCGACCGCCTCGGCCCGGCGCGGGCACGGCCCCGTCAGCCCAGCGCGGACTTGACCGCGTCCGCCAGCCGCCCGGCCACCGAGCGGGCCTGCTCGATGTCCGCGGCCTCGACCATCACACGGACCAGCGGCTCGGTACCGGAGGGGCGCAGCAGCACCCGCCCGGTGGCGCCGAGCTCCCGCTCGGCTTCGCCGACCGCGGCGGCCAGCTCCGCCGACGTGGCGACCCGCGACTTGTCCACGTCACGCACGTTGACCAGGACCTGAGGGAGGCGGTCCATGACTCCGGCCAGCTCCGCCAGCGAGCGGCCGGTCGCGGCGACGCGGGCCGCCAGCAGCAGTCCGGTGAGCGTGCCGTCGCCGGTGGTGGCGTGGTCGAGGACGATGACGTGGCCGGACTGCTCGCCGCCGAGGGCGTAGCCGTGCTCCTTCATCGACTCCAGCACATAGCGGTCGCCGACGGCGGTCCGCACCAGCTCGATGCCCTCGCGCTCCATCGCCAGCTTGAAGCCCAGGTTCGACATCACGGTGGCGACGACGGTGCTGCCGCGCAGGGTGCCCGCCTCGCGCATGGCGAGCGCCAGCACCGCGAGGATCTGGTCGCCGTCGACCTCGTCGCCCGCCGCGTCCACGGCGAGGCAGCGGTCGGCGTCGCCGTCGTGGGCGATACCGAGGTCGGCGCCGTGGTCGACGACCGCGGCCTTCAGCAGTCCGAGGTGGGTCGAGCCGCAGTTGTCGTTGATGTTGAGGCCGTCCGGCTCGGCGCCGATCGTGACGACCTCGGCGCCTGCCCTGGCGAACGCCTCGGGCGAGACGCGGGCCGCGGCGCCGTGCGCCTCGTCGAGGACGACCTTCAGCCCGTCGAGGCGGTTGGGCAGGACGGCGACGAGATGGGCGACGTACTTGTCGAAGCCCTCGTCGTAGTCCCGGACCCGGCCCACGCCCGCGCCGGTCGGGCGGTCCCACGGCGCGCCGGTGCGGTGCTGCTCGTACGCGGTCTCGATGCGGTCCTCGATCTCGTCGGCGAGCTTGTGGCCGCCGCGGGCGAAGAACTTGATGCCGTTGTCCGGCATGGCGTTGTGGCTCGCGGAGAGCATCACGCCGAGGTCGGCGCCGAGCGCGCCGGTGAGGTATGCCACCGCGGGGGTCGGCAGCACACCGACCCGCAGGACGTCCACGCCCGCGCTCGCGAGGCCCGCCACCACGGCGGCCTCCAGGAACTCCCCGGACGCCCGGGGATCGCGTCCGACCACCGCCGTCGGCCGATGGCCCTCGAACGTGCCCGCCTCGGCGAGCACATGTGCCGCCGCGACCGAGAGGCCGAGCGCCAGCTCCGCCGTCAGATCCGCGTTCGCGACACCGCGCACACCGTCCGTGCCGAAGAGTCGTCCCACTGGTGTCCTCCGTTTGTGCTCCGAAAACGCGGGCCCCGCGGTGTCCCTGCGCGAGGTGCGGGGTCCCGGCTGCTGTTATACGCCGGGTTACGGTGCCGTGACATCCCGGGGGGGCGCCCGGGGCGGGTATACGGAACGCCCCGGCGGCACCGAGTGCCGCCGGGGCGAACGTACGCCGTGCAGGCGAGCAGGCGATCTAGCGCTTGCTGTACTGCGGGGCCTTGCGGGCCTTCTTCAGACCGGCCTTCTTCCGCTCGACCGCGCGGTCGTCGCGGCGCAGGAAGCCGGCCTTCTTCAGCGGGCCGCGGTTGTTCTCCACGTCCGCCTCGTTCAGCGCGCGGGCCACACCGAGGCGCAGGGCGCCTGCCTGGCCGGACACGCCGCCACCGGCGATACGGGCGACGACGTCGTAGCGGTCGTCGAGTTCGAGCACCTTGAAGGGCTCGTTGACTTCCTGCTGGTGCACCTTGTTCGGGAAGTAGTCCTCGAGGGTGCGACCGTTGATGGTCCACTTGCCGGTGCCGGGAACGATGCGGACACGGGCGATGGCGTTCTTGCGGCGGCCCAGGCCGGCGGCCGGCTGCGGCTCGCCGAAGCGGGACGCGAGCGACTCGCTCGTGTACTCGCCCTCGACGGGGGCCTCGGACTCGAAGGTGGTGACCTCGGCGTAGGTCTCTTCGCCCTCGAGCGGGGTCTCGGTGGTGGTCTCGGCCACGATGCTCCTCAGATTCTCTTCGTCTTAGGGGGTGGCCGTACTTACTGCGCGACCTGGGTGATCTCGAACGGGACCGGCTGCTGGGCAGCGTGCGGGTGGTTCTCGCCCGCGTAGACCTTCAGCTTCGAGAGCATCTGACGGCCCAGGGAGTTCTTCGGGAGCATGCCCTTGACGGCCTTCTCGACGGCCTTCTCCGGGTTCTTGTCGAGCAGCTCGTCGTAGCGGACGGAGCGCAGGCCACCCGGGTAACCGGAGTGGCGGTACGCCATCTTCTGGGTCCGCTTGTTGCCCGACAGGTGCACCTTGTCGGCGTTGATGATGATGACGAAGTCACCAGCGTCGACGTGGGGTGCGTAGATCGGCTTGTGCTTGCCCCGGAGAAGGGTGGCAGCGGTGGTGGCCAGACGGCCCAGGACGACGTCCTGGGCGTCGATGACGTGCCACTGGCGCGTCACATCGCCGGGCTTGGGGCTGTACGTACGCACGGTCGTAGCCTTCGCTTCTTCAGTGATGGGATCCCCCGGCTTGCGAAAGCACGGAGGACGGGGTCCTGACAAGGCCACCCGGACGATCACGACAGCCCTGGCGGCACATCGGGGACGCAACCCGAGTGCACGCCGCTGGTCATCGGCCCGGTGGACCGGCGTAAGGGCCCCTCACGTGAGATAGAGCAAGCCAATACGCATAACGAACCAGCAGAATACCCGCGCTCCCCCGCACGGGTCAAAACGCCCCCGGCCCCGCGGCACGGCCCGCCGCGGCGGCTCCGAAGCCCGCCGGGACCCCGCCGGCACCCCCCAGGACGCCGCCGGACCCCGGGCCGGGCCGTCGTCGCCCCGGCGCGGTGGCGCCGTCGTGCCGGTGGCGCCGCGGTCCGGTGGCGCCGTCGTGCCGCATGACAAGGAGGTGCGGGCTCCGCCGCTACCGGGCCCGCACCACCCTCCGCTCGTCCCATACCGGCTCCGGTGCCTCCCTGACCATCCCGTCGGATCCGAAGACGAGGAAGCGGTCGAAGGAACGGGCGAACCAGCGGTCGTGCGTGACGGCGAGCACCGTGCCCTCGTATACCTCGAGTCCCTGCTGCAGCGCCTGAGCCGACTCCAGATCCAGGTTGTCGGTCGGCTCGTCCAGCAGCAGCGCGGTGGTGCCGCAGAGTTCCAGCAGCAGGATCTGGAAGCGCGCCTGCTGCCCGCCCGACAGCCGGTCGAACGTCTGGTCGCCCTGGCGCTCCAGCTCGTAGCGGCGCAGGGCGCTCATCGCCCCTCCGCGGTCCTTGGCGTGCTCGGTCCACAGGATGTCGACCAGGGTGCGGCCCAGCAGCTCCGGGTGGGCATGGGTCTGGGCGAAGTGCCCGGGCACCACCCGGGCGCCCAGCTTCCACTCCCCGGTGTGGGCCACCTCCTCCCCCGCGAGCAGCCTCAGGAAGTGGGACTTGCCCGAGCCGTTGGAACCGAGCACGGCCACCCGCTCGCCGTAGAAGACCTCCAGGGAGAACGGCTTCATCAGTCCCGTCAGCCCGAGGCGCTCGCAGGTCACGGCCCGCACTCCGGTCCGGCCGCCGCGCAGCCGCATCCGGATGTCCTGCTCGCGCGGGGGCTCGGGCGGCGGGCCGGCCTCCTCGAACTTCCGGAACCGGGTCTGCATCGCCCGGTACCGCGACGCCATGTCCGGGCTGCTCGCCGCCTGCTGCCGCAGCCTGTGCACCAGCGCCTTCAGCCGGGCGTGCTCCTCCTCCCAGCGGCGTTTCAGCTCCTCGAAGCGGGCGAAGCGCTCCCGCCGGGCCCGGTGGAAGGTGCCGAAGCCGCCGCCGTGCACCCAGACGTCGCTGCCCGAGGGCCCCGGCTCCACCGCCACGATCTTCTGCGCGGTCCTGGCCAGCAGCTCCCGGTCGTGCGAGATGAAGAGCACGGTCTTGCGGGTCTCCCGCAGCCGGTCCTCCAGCCAGCGCTTGCCGGGTACGTCGAGGTAGTTGTCCGGCTCGTCGAGCAGCAGCACCTCGTCCGGACCGCGCAGCAGCGCCTCCAGCACCAGCCGCTTCTGCTCACCGCCGGACAGTGTGCGCACCAGGCGCCACTGGGCCTTCTCGTAGGGGACGCCGAGCGCCGCGGTGGTGCAGATGTCCCAGACGGTCTCGGCCTCGTACCCCTGTACCTCGGCCCAGTCGCTGAGCGCCTGCGCGTACCGCAGCTGCGCGGCCTCGTCGTCGACGGTCATGATCAGGTGTTCGGCCTCGTCGACCGCGCGCGCCGCGTCCCTGATCCTGGGCTGCGCCACCGAGACCAGCAGGTCCCGGACGGTGCGCTCGTCACCGCCGCGCGGCCCGCCGGATCCGGGGGGCGCCGCCGCCGAGCCCACGAACTGCGGCATCACACCGATACCGCCGCCTGCCGACACCGTGCCGCCGTGCGGCCTGAGCTCACCGGACAGCAACCGCAGCAGGGTCGTCTTGCCCGCGCCGTTCGCCCCGACCAGGGCGACCACCCAGCCCTCCCCCACCCGGAACGACACATCCGCCAGCAGCGGCCTCCCGTCCGGAAGGTAGTACTCCAGATGCGCGGCCTCGAGATGTCCCATGGCCAGCATTGTCACCGCAGGACACGCTCACGCCCAACAGGTTTAGGATGCGCGGCATGAGCTTTGGGGGATCCCAGTGGCCGCGGGAGCCGCGGCAGCCGGACGACCGGTCGTACGGGGAGCCGGTGTCGTCGTCGACGCCCGACTGGGCGGCGCTGGCCGACGCCTCCGCAGCGCGGGTGCGGCGCAGGCGGTGGCTGCTCATCGGCGCCGGCGGTGCCGCGACGGCCGCGGTCGCCGCGATCGTGGCCATGGCCGTCGTCTTCACCGGCGACGCGGCGCCCTCCGGCAAGAACGCCGGTGAGCTGCCCTCGGCCGCCGAACTGCCCGGTCGGACCGCGGGGCCGGAGCCGTCGTTCTCCACCGTTGCCCCCTCTCCCCCGCCGGACCCCAGGGACTTCGTCTCCAGTGCGAAGAAGGACACCGCGCCGCTGAGCGCCGACACGCTCTTCCCGGGCGGGAAGCTGACGATGGGAGACCGGGTCTACGCCAAGGGCCCCACTGCGCGCACGGCGGACTGCGCCTCGGCGGCCCAGGGCACGCTGGCCGCTGCGCTCCGGTCGCACGGCTGCGACCAGGTCATCCGCGCCACGTACACCAGGGGCCAGGTGGCGGTCACCGTAGGCGTCGCGGTCTTCCCCACCGAGGCGCAGGCCCGGCTGGCCGCGAACCAGTCGGCGCGCGGCATCGCCCCGCTGTCCGGCTCCGGCACCGGGGCCTTCTGCAAGGGCGGTCCGGTGTGCCGCTTCGTGGGCAACTCCTACGGCCGGTACGCCTACTTCACCACCACCGGCTACGCCAGCGGGAAGTCCGTCACCAAGGGCGACAGCGAGGCGTTCCGGCCGGGCGACGATCTGGCGGAGTTCACGTTCCGCCAGATCGTGCGCCGCGGCGAGATCCAGGCGTCCGCGGCGGCGGCGGCCCCGGCAGGCTGACGGGCGTAAGGGCGTACGGGCAGCCGGGCGTGCCGGCAGGCAGCCCACCGGACACGGAACCCACGGGGGGACCGGCTCCGGCCCCGGTCCGAGGCGCCCCGCGAGGGGGCCCCGGGGGGAGGCCCCTGACCGCTCAGCAGCAGCCCGCCGCCCCCGCGCCGCGCTCCGGCAGCGTACGCCGGTTGCGGGCCTCGAGGTTCCTGGCAGCCAGCAGGCCGTCGGCGGGATAGCCGACCTCCTCCAGTGTGAGCCCGTGCGGCCGCACGACATGGACGGCCGAGTCACGCACGCCGGCGGCCAGGACCCGGGCCGGCCAGTCCGCCGGACGGTGGCCGTCGCCGACGAACAGCATCGCGCCGACGAGCGAGCGGACCATGTTGTGGCAGAAGGCGTCGGCCCGCACGGTCGCGGTGAGGATCCCCGACGCGTCCCGCTCCCAGCGCAGTTCCCGGAGGGTCCGGATAGTGGTGGCGCCCTCCCGCTTCTTGCAGTAGGCGGCGAAGTCGTGCTCCCCGAGGAGCTGTTCGGCCGCCGCGTTCATGGCGCCGGCGTCCAACGGCCGGTCGTGCCAGAGGACATGGCCGCGCAGCAGCGGGTCGACGCCGGACGGGTGGTCGGTGACCCGGTAGGCGTAGCGGCGCCAGATCGCCGAGAAACGGGCGTGGAAGCCGGCCGGTGCCTCCTCGGCGTTCCAGACCCGGACGTCGTGGGGCAGCCGGCCGGCAAGCCGCCGCAGCAGCTTCTCCCGGTGCTCCGCCCAGAGGTCTCCCGGCAGATCGACGTGCGCGACCTGGCCGCGGGCGTGCACCCCCGCGTCGGTGCGGCCGGCGACGGTCAGGTCGTAGGTGTCCTGCGAACGGGTCACGGTACGGATCGCGTCCTCGATCTCGGCCTGGACCGTCCGCTGCCCCCGCGTCTGGCGGGCCCAGCCCGAGAAGTCCCTGCCGTCGTAGGACAGGTCCAGCCGCACCCGTACGAAGCCGGGCCTCACGTCGTCGCTCACGTCTCGTGTGCCTCTCCTGCTGTCAAGGGAACGGGCCCGCCCCCGGGAAAGGGGAACGGGCCCGTCCGTCGGCCGCACAGCGGTCGGGGAACGCCTCAGGCGTCCTTCGACTCCTCGGCCGGAGCCTCGGCGGCGTCGTCGGCCTTGACGTCGCCGGCCTTGGCCTCTTCGGCCTTGGCGTCCTCGGCCTTGCTCTCCTCGGCCTTGGCCTCGTCGGCCTCCTTGACCGCGCGCTTGGCGGCGGCCTCGGCCTCGGCGACGGTGGCCCTCTTCGCGATCTCGCCCTCGACGAGCTCGATCACGGCCATCGGGGCGTTGTCACCACGGCGGTTGCCGATCTTGGTGATCCGGGTGTAGCCACCCGGACGCTCGGCGTAGCGCGGGGCGATCTCGGTGAAGAGCGTGTGGACGATGCCCTTGTCCGTGATCGTCTGCAGCACCAGGCGACGGTTGTGGATGTCGCCCTTCTTCGCCTTGGTGATCAGGCGCTCCGCGACCGGGCGCAGGCGGCGGGCCTTGGCCTCGGTCGTGGTGATGCGGCCGTGCTCGAAGAGCGACTTCGCGAGGTTCGCGAGAAGCAGCTTCTCGTGCGCGGCGCTGCCGCCCAGACGGGCACCCTTGGCGGGCTTCGGCATGGTTCTTCTCCTCGTGATCTGCACCGGCCGTGTCAGGTACCGGTGTCAGCCTGTGCGAGGGGCTCGGACCCCTCGCGCACCCCCCGGCGGTGCCGGGGACGTCTGTGCCGGGCTCTCGCCCGGTGTCCGGGGCAGCGGGCCCCGGAGAGCGGCCACCCGGCGGGGTGCGGGGCGCCGGGCCCCGCACCCCGCCGGGAGGTGCTCAGTACTGCTCGGTCTCGACGAAACCGGCGTCCGCGTCGTCGTCGGCGCCGAAGGCGTCGGCGGCGGCGGTCGGGTCGAATCCGGGCGGGCTGTCCTTGAGGGCCAGGCCCATGCCGGCCAGCTTCGCCTTGACCTCGTCGATCGACTTGGCACCGAAGTTGCGGATGTCGAGGAGGTCGGCCTCCGAGCGGGCGACGAGCTCGCCCACGGAGTGGATGCCCTCGCGCTTGAGGCAGTTGTAGGAGCGGACCGTGAGCTCCAGCTCCTCGATCGGCAGCGCGAGGTCGGCGGCGAGGGCGGCGTCCGTCGGGGACGGGCCCATGTCGATGCCCTCGGCGTCGATGTTGAGCTCGCGGGCCAGGCCGAACAGCTCGACCAGGGTCTTGCCCGCCGACGCCATGGCGTCGCGCGGGCGCATGGCCTGCTTGGTCTCGACGTCGACGATCAGCTTGTCGAAGTCGGTGCGCTGCTCGACACGGGTCGCCTCGACCTTGTACGTGACCTTGAGCACCGGGGAGTAGATGGAGTCGACCGGGATACGGCCGATCTCCTGGCCCACCTGCTTGTTCTGCACGGCGGAGACATAGCCGCGACCGCGCTCGACGGTCAGCTCCATCTCCAGCTTGCCCTTGCCGTTCAGCGTGGCCAGGACCAGGTCGGGGTTGTGGACCTCGACGCCGGCCGGGGGCGCGATGTCGGCGGCGGTGACCAGACCCGGGCCCTGCTTGCGCAGGTACATCACGACGGGCTCGTCGTGCTCGGAGGAGACGACCAGCTGCTTGATGTTCAGGATGAGGTCGGTGACGTCCTCCCGGACACCCGGCACGGTGGTGAACTCGTGCAGGACGCCGTCGATCCGGATGGACGTGACGGCCGCACCCGGGATCGAGGAGAGGAGCGTACGGCGGAGGGAGTTGCCGAGGGTGTAGCCGAAGCCCGGCTCCAGCGGCTCGATCACGAACCGGGAGCGGTACTCGTCGACGACCTCTTCGGTCAGCGAGGGGCGCTGAGCGATCAGCATGTCAGTGATCCTTCAGTCATGGGCGCCCGCTATTTGACGCCCGACTCTGCCGGGACGGACCCGGCTCTCACGATACTGCGTACTGCAAGGGTACGGGCGGCACGTCCCATGGGGGCCGTACCGCCCGAAGCCCCGGTCCTGGCGGGGCGGGCGCCGATGGCGCCGGCGCCCGGAGCCGGCCTCGCAGCTGCGGCGGCGCGTCAGACGCGGCGGCGCTTGGGGGGACGGCAGCCGTTGTGCGGCGTCGGGGTGACGTCCTGGATCGAGCCCACCTCCAGGCCGGTGGCCTGGAGGGAGCGGATCGCGGTCTCACGGCCGGAGCCCGGACCCTTGACGAAGACATCGACCTTGCGCATGCCGTGCTCCTGCGCGCGGCGGGCGGCCGACTCGGCGGCCATCTGCGCGGCGAAGGGGGTGGACTTGCGCGAGCCCTTGAAGCCGACGTGGCCGGCGGAGGCCCAGGAGATCACGTTGCCACTCGGGTCCGTGATCGAGACGATCGTGTTGTTGAACGTGCTCTTGATGTGCGCGTGGCCGTGAGCGACGTTCTTCTTTTCCTTGCGGCGCACCTTCTTGACGGCGCCCTGGCGTCCCTTGGGGGGCATGTATTTCTCCCGTGGAGGTGGTCGGTCCTACAGCGAAGACCGCTGGTAGAGCGTCCTGCTGAGGACTACTTCTTGCCCGGCTTCTTCTTGCCGGCGATGGCGCGACGCGGGCCCTTGCGGGTACGGGCGTTCGTGCTGGTGCGCTGGCCGTGGACCGGCAGACCGCGGCGGTGGCGCAGACCCTGGTAGCAGCCGATCTCGACCTTGCGGCGGATGTCGGCCTGGATCTCGCGACGGAGGTCGCCCTCGGTCTTGATGTTGTTGTCCACGTACTCGCGGATCTTGACCAGGTCCTCCTCGGCCAGGTCGCGAACGCGGGTGTCCGGGTTCACACCGGTCGCGGCGAGGGTCTCCTGCGCCAGGGTGCGGCCGATGCCGAAGACGTAGGTGAGTGCGACCTCCACGCGCTTGTCGCGCGGGATGTCGACACCGGAAACGCGTGCCATTCAATGGCTCCTGTGGTGTTCGGGGGTCTGCAGCAGAACCGTTCCGGGCCGCCGACCGCTCCCTGGGAGAGGTGGTACGTCCCGGTCCCCGGCCCCCGCCGGAGGTGCCGCCGGTCCTCTGGTGACTGGGCGGGCCCTGCTGGTGAACATGTGTTGCTCGCGTCGCGCGAAGATCTGCGAGGTGCAGGTCGGCGTGCGTCAGCCCTGGCGCTGCTTGTGGCGCAGGTTGTCGCAGATGACCATGACCCGGCCGTGACGGCGGATCACCTTGCACTTGTCGCAGATCTTCTTGACGCTCGGCTTGACCTTCATGGGATGTGAGGTTCTCCGGGTCAGTGCCAGCACCCCTCGGGAGGGGTGAGGGCAAGATCTACTTGTAGCGGTAGACGATCCGCCCGCGCGTCAGGTCGTACGGAGAGAGCTCCACGACGACCCGGTCGTCCGGAAGGATCCGGATGTAGTGCATCCGCATCTTGCCGGAGATGTGCGCGAGGACCTTGTGACCGTTCTGGAGTTCCACCTTGAACATGGCGTTCGGCAGGGACTCGATCACGGTGCCCTCAATCTCGATGGCACCTTGCTTCTTGGCCACGCTTCGCCCTTCGAATCGGCTACCTTGATCGGTTCTTGCCACCCTTCGACCGCAAGCGGGCATACGGGTACACGCGAACCGACGCATCAGTCTACGTCAGGCCCCTGGAAAAGACGAATCCGAGGAGTTTGCCCAAGGTAGGAGATCCTTAAGCGGGCGCGGGGCCGGCCGCGGCTCCCCGGTCGCCCCGCCCCACGGCTCGCCGGTGTGCTCCGGACCCACCGGGCCCTGGGGCCCTCGCCGCAGGACCCGCCCTCCGGCCCCGCCCGGAGCCGGCCCCGCCCCGAGCCGGCCCCGCCCGGAGCCGGTCCGGGCGCCTCGTCCCGGAACTCCCCCTCAGGCCAGCGGGTCCGGGGCAGCCGTGACACCCAGCTCCGCCAGCTTCGCCCGGCCGCCGTCCACCGCCGTCAGTACCAGCGGACCGTCCTCCGTCAGCGCCACCGAGTGCTCCCAGTGCGAGGACCAGGTGCCGTCCGTGGTGATCACGGTCCAGTCGTCCGCGAGGACCTCGGTGCGGGGGGTGCCGAGCGACACCATCGGCTCGATCGCCAGGCAGAAGCCCGGCACCAGCTTCGGGCCCCTGCCGCGCTTGCGGCTGACGTAGTTCAGCAGATGGGGGTCCATGTGCATCTCGGTGCCGATGCCGTGGCCGCCGTAGTCCTCGATGATCCCGTACCGGCCGCCGCCGGGCTTCGGCTGGCGGCGGATGTACGTCTCGATCGCCCGGGAGACGTCGACCAGCCGGTTGCCGCTGCGCATGGCGGCGATACCGGCCCACATGGACTCCTCGGTCACCCGGGAGAGTTCGACCAGCTCCGGAGCGTGGCCGTCGCCCACGAACGCGGTGAACGCCGCGTCACCGTGCCAGCCGTCGACGATCGCCCCGGCGTCGACGGAGATGATGTCGCCGTCCCTCAGGACCGTCTTGCCGTCCGGGATGCCGTGGACGACGACCTCGTTCACCGAGGTGCAGATGGTGGCGGGGAAGCCGCCGTACCCGAGGAAGTTGGACGTGGCCCCGTGGTCGGCGATCACCTTGCGGGCGACCTCGTCCAGGTCCTTCGTGGTGGCGCCCGGGACCGCCGCCTCACGGGCCGCCGCGTGGACGGCGGCGACGACCAGCCCCGCCGCCCGCATCTTCGCGATCTGCTCGGGGGTCTTGATCTGCACCATGGGGGCCGGCGCCTTTCAGAGTGGGAGGGTGGTTCGGCTGAACGCCCTGGGTCGTCAACGATACGGCCGCGGCGTCCTGGGGACACCGCGGCCGTGTGCGATCCGCTGGGAGGAACGCCGTGGGTGGGTTCTCGGGCTACGCGGCCCGGTCCGTCTCCAGTGCCTGCATCGCGCGCTCGGTCACCTCGTCGACCATTCCGAGCGCGGAGATGGTGACCAGCAGGCCCTGGGCCCGGTAGTGGTCGATGATCGGCTCGGTCTGCGTGTGGTAGACCTCGAGCCGCTTGCGGACGGTCTCCTCGGAGTCGTCGCCCCGCTGGTACAGATCGCCGCCGCACACATCGCAGACCCCCTCGACCCGGGGCGCGCTGTAGGTGACGTGGAAGACGTGGGCGCTGTCGTTCCGGCAGACGCGGCGGCCCGCGATCCTCTTGACGACCTCGTCCTCGGGGACCTCCAGGTCAAGGACCGCGTCCAGCTTCACCCCGTCCAGCGCCAGCGCCGCGTCCAGCGCCTCGGCCTGCGAGACGTTGCGCGGGAAGCCGTCCAGCAGAAAGCCGTTCCTGGCGTCCCGCTGGGCCATCCGCTCCCGCGCCATCCCGATGGTGACCTCGTCCGGCACCAGGTTGCCGGCGTCGATGTACGCCTTGGCCTGCTTTCCCAGCTCCGTTCCCTGGCTGATGTTCGCCCGGAACAGGTCGCCCGTGGAGATGTGCGGGATCGACAGGTTCCCGGCGAGGAACGCGGCCTGCGTTCCCTTGCCGGCACCGGGCGGTCCGACGAGGACGATTCGCATCAGCGGAGGAACCCTTCGTAGTTGCGCTGCTGGAGCTGGCTCTCGATCTGCTTCACGGTCTCCAGACCGACACCCACGATGATGAGGATGCTGGTGCCGCCGAACGGGAAGTTCTGGTTCGCACCCCCGAAGCCCGCCAACGCCATCGTCGGCACGAGAGCGATCAGACCCAGATACAGCGAGCCGGGCCAGGTGATCCGGTTGAGCACATAACTCAGATACTCGGCGGTAGGTCGACCGGCCCGGATGCCCGGGATGAAGCCACCATACTTCTTCATGTTGTCGGCCACGTCCTCGGGGTTGAAGGAAATGGCCACGTAGAAGAAGGCGAAGAACACGATCAGCACGAAGTACGTCGCGATGTAGTACGGGTGGTCACCGCTGACGAAGTGGGCTTCGATCCACCGCTTCCACGCCGCGTCCGAGTTCGAGAACTGGGCGATGAGCGCCGGGATGTAGAGCAGCGACGAGGCGAAGATGACGGGAATCACACCCGCCTGGTTCACCTTGAGCGGGATGTAGGTGGACGTACCGCCGTACGACCTGCGGCCGATCATCCGCTTGGCGTACTGGACCGGGATGCGCCGCTGGGCCTGCTCGACGAAGACGACGAGCGCCACCATGACGAAGCCGATCAGGATGACCGTGCCGAACTCGATCCAGCCCTTGGCGAGGCTGCCGCTCTCCTTGATGGCCCACAGCGCGCCCGGGAAGCCGGCGGCGATGGAGATGAACATCAGGATGGACATGCCGTTGCCGATACCGCGGTCGGTGATCAGCTCGCCGAGCCACATGACGAGGGCGGTGCCGGCCGTCATGGTGATCACCATGGTGACGGTGACGAAGATCGACTGGTCGGGCACGATCTCGCCGGCCACCTGGCAGCCGGAGAACAGCGCGCCGCTGCGGGCCGTGGCCACCAGGCCGGTGCCCTGCAGCACGGCCAGGGCGACCGTGAGGTAGCGCGTGTACTGCGTGATCTTCGCGGTGCCCGACTGGCCCTCCTTCTTGAGGGCCTCCAGACGGGGGATGACCACCGTCAGCAATTGGAGGATGATGCTCGCCGTGATGTACGGCATGATGCCGAGCGCGAAGATCGTGATCTGCAGAAGCGCCCCGCCGCTGAACATGTTGACGAGGCCGAAGAGGCTGCTGTTGTTCTTCGCTGCCTGGTCCACACAGATCTGGACGTTCTCATAGCTGACGCCCGGCACGGGGATGTGCGCACCGAGCCGGTACAGCACGATGATGCCGAGCGTGAAGAGCAGCTTCTTGCGCAGGTCGGGCGTCTTGAACGCCCGGGCGAACGCGGTGAGCACGGTGCCTCCTGCGACCCCCGCGCAAAGCGTCAGAGGTGACGGTCTTGAGGTTCGACGAATTCGTAGGGGACGGGTACCGCTCCGGGAGGCCGGCCGGCCTCACGTCGCGGTGCGGGGGTCGCCCCCCGGGAGATGACAGCAACAACGCACGCCACCTTACCGGCGAGTGTGCCCCCCTTGGAACGACCAACCCTGGGAACGACCAACCGGGGATGCCCGTCTGAGAGCATCCCCGGTTGGTGTTCAGGCCATCGGCTCGTCTCAGACGAGCTCGGTGACGGTGCCGCCGACAGCGGTGATCTTCTCCTTGGCGGAGCCGGAGACGGCGTCGACCGTCACCTGCAGCGCCACGGAGACCTCGCCCTGGCCCAGCACCTTGACGAGCTGGTTCTTGCGAACCGCGCCCTTGGCGACCAGGTCGGCGACCGTGACCTCGCCACCCTCGGGGTAGAGGGCGGCGAGCTTGTCCAGGTTGACGACCTGGTACTCGGTCTTGAACGGGTTCTTGAAGCCCTTCAGCTTCGGGAGGCGCATGTGCAGCGGCATCTGGCCGCCCTCGAAGCGCTCCGGAACCTGGTAGCGGGCCTTCGTGCCCTTGGTACCACGACCGGCCGTCTTACCCTTCGACGCCTCACCACGACCCACACGGGTCTTGGCGGTCTTGGCGCCGGGGGCGGGACGGAGGTTGTGGATCTTCAGCGGGTTCTGCTCCGCCATGATCAGTCGACCTCCTCGACCGTCACGAGGTGGCGGACGGTGTGCACCATTCCGCGGAACTCGGGGCGGTCCTCCTTGACGACCACGTCGTTGACCTTCTTCAGGCCGAGCGAACGCAGCGTGTCACGGTGGTTCTGCTTGCTGCCGATGTACGACTTCGTCTGCGTGATCTTGAGGCGGGCCATTACGCACCCGCTCCCGCACGCGCACGAAGCAGGGCCGCGGGGGCGACGTCCTCGAGCGGCAGACCGCGGCGGGCCGCGATCTCCTCGGGACGCTGCAGGCCCTTCAGGGCCGCCACGGTCGCGTGCACGATGTTGATCGCGTTGTCGGAGCCCAGGGACTTCGACAGGATGTCGTGCACGCCGGCGCACTCCAGCACGGCGCGCACCGGGCCACCGGCGATCACACCGGTACCGGGGGAAGCCGGCTTGAGCAGCACGACGCCCGCGGCCTTCTCGCCCTGGATGGGGTGGGGGATGGTGCCCTGGATGCGGGGGACCTTGAAGAAGTGCTTCTTGGCCTCCTCCACACCCTTGGCGATGGCGGCCGGCACCTCCTTGGCCTTGCCGTAACCGACACCCACGGTGCCGTCACCGTCGCCCACCACGACCAGCGCGGTGAAGCTGAAGCGACGACCGCCCTTCACAACCTTGGCGACGCGGTTGATCGCGACGACGCGCTCAACGTACGCGGTCTTCTCGGCGGCAGCAGCGCCGCCGTCACGGCCCTTCCGGTCCCGCCGCTCGCCGCCACCGGCACCGCTGCCGCGGCGCTGGGGTCCAGCCATTGGATTTACCTCTCTCTTCTCCGCTAGCTACGAACGGCTCAGAACTTCAGGCCGGCTTCGCGGGCGGCGTCGGCCAGGGCGGCGATGCGCCCGGCGTACTGGTTGCCGCCGCGGTCGAACACGACGGCCTCGATGCCGGCGGCCTTGGCACGCTCGGCCACGAGCTGGCCGACCTGCTTCGCCTTCGCCGACTTGTCGCCCTCGCCACCGCGGATGGAGGCGTCCAGGGTGGACGCCGACGCCACGGTGTGGCCCTTGAGGTCGTCGATGACCTGGGCGGTGATACCGCGGTTGGACCGGGTGACGACCAGGCGCGGACGCTCCGCCGTACCCGAGATCTTCTTGCGGATGCGGATGTGGCGACGCTTCAGAGCGGCGCCCTTGTAGGCCTTGCCCTTGGCAATCTTCACGCCGTATGCCATGGCTTACTTACCAGCCTTTCCGACCTTGCGGCGGATGACCTCGCCCGCGTACTTCACGCCCTTGGCCTTGTACGGGTCGGGCTTGCGCAGCTTGCGGATGTTCGCGGCGACCTCGCCGACCTTCTGCTTGTCGATGCCCTCGACCGAGAACTTGGTCGGCGACTCGACCTTGAAGGAGATCCCCTCGGGGGCCTCCACCAGGATCGGGTGGCTGTAGCCGAGCTGGAACTCCAGGTGGGAGCCCTTCGCGGCCACGCGGTAACCGACACCGCTGATCTCGAGCGCCTTGGTGTATCCCTGGGTCACACCGGTGATCATGTTGGCCACCAGCGTGCGGGACAGGCCGTGCAGGGCCTTGTTCTGACGCTCGTCGTTGGGGCGGGACACCTGCAGGGTGCCGTCCTCGCCCTTCCCGATCTCGATCGGCGCGGCAACGGTGTGGGTCAGGGTGCCCTTGGAACCCTTCACCGTGACCGTGCGGCCCTCGATGGTGACGTCCACGCCGGCGGGAACCGGGATGGGGAGCTTGCCGATACGCGACATTGTTCTTCTCCTCCGTTCCCGACTACCAGACGTAGGCGAGGACTTCCCCGCCCACACCCTTCTTGCTGGCCTGCTTGTCGGTGAGGAGCCCGTGCGACGTGGAGATGATGGCCACGCCCAGGCCGCCGAGCACCTTCGGCAGGTTGGTGGACTTCGCGTAGACCCGGAGACCGGGCTTGGAGATCCGCTTGATGCCCGCGATGGAGCGCTCACGGTTCGGGCCGAACTTCAGCTCGAGGACGAGGTTCTTGCCGACCTCGGCGTCCTCGACCTTCCAGCCCGTGATGAAGCCCTCCTGCTGGAGGATCTCCGCGATGTGAGACTTGATCTTGCTGTGCGGCATCGTCACGGAGTCGTGGTACGCCGAGTTCGCGTTACGCAGACGGGTCAGCATGTCCGCGATCGGATCAGTCATGGTCATGAATTGGCCTTCGGCCTCTCTCGCCGGGGTTTCCTGTATGCGCCATCCCTCTCCCCGCACAGGGGCGGGACGGGTGCGGCACGGGGACCTACGGCGTAGTAAGTCGTTCAGGGCGGCGGGCGCCCAACCCCGCAAGCCTACGGCATGTGAGTCGGGGACCCGCCGGCCCGTTGCTTACCGAGAGCCTCCGGTAATCCCGTCCAGCCGCCGCCCGGCCGCCGCCCCTCGGGGCGGCCCTTCGGGCCGACGGACTGGACTGGGGACTACCAGGAGCTCTTGGTCACGCCCGGCAGCTCGCCACGGTGCGCCATCTCGCGAAGGCACACGCGGCACAGGCCGAACTTGCGGTACACGGAGTGCGGGCGGCCGCAGCGCTGGCAGCGGGTGTACGCACGCACACCGAACTTGGGCTTGCGAGCAGCCTTGGCAATCAGAGCCTTCTTCGCCATCTCGCTCACGCCTCCTTGAACGGGAAGCCGAGGTGACGGAGAAGGGCACGGCCTTCAGCGTCGTTGGTCGCCGTGGTGACCACGGTGATGTCCATACCCCGGACGCGGTCGATCTTGTCCTGGTCGATCTCGTGGAACATGACCTGCTCCGTGAGACCGAAGGTGTAGTTGCCCCGGCCGTCGAACTGCTTGGGGGACAGGCCGCGGAAGTCGCGGATGCGCGGCAGCGCGAGCGACAGGGTGCGGTCGAGGAACTCCCACATGCGGTCGCCGCGGAGCGTCACATGGGCGCCGATGGGCTGGCCCTCGCGCAGCTTGAACTGCGCGATGGACTTGCGGGCCTTGGTGACGGCCGGCTTCTGACCGGTGATCGTGGTGAGGTCGCGGATGGCGCCCTCGATCAGCTTGGAGTCGCGGGCGGCGTCGCCCACACCCATGTTGACCACGATCTTGACGAGACCGGGGACCTGCATGACGTTCTCGTACGTGAACTCGTCACGCAGCTTGCCGACGATTTCCTCGCGGTAGCGCGTCTTGAGACGCGGCGCAGTCGTGGTAGCCATCAGATGTCCTCACCGGTCCGCTTGGCAACGCGGATCTTGTTGCCCTCGTCGTCAAACCGGTAGCCGACGCGGGTGACGACCTTCTTGCCGTCCTTCTCCACGACGAGCTGCACGTTGCTGACGTGGATGGGGGCCTCGGTGGTCACGATGCCGCCGGCCTGGGAGGCACGGCCCGGCTGGTTGGCCTTGGTGTGCTTCTTGACCCGGTTGACACCCTCGACCAGGACGCGCTCGTCGCGCGGGAAAGCGGCGATGACCTTGCCCTGCTTGCCCTTGTCCTTGCCGGTGATGACCTGGACCAGGTCGCCCTTCTTGATCTTCATGCTTACAGCACCTCCGGCGCGAGCGAGATGATCTTCATGAACTTCTTCTCGCGCAGCTCACGGCCCACGGGGCCGAAGATACGGGTGCCGCGAGGGTCGCCGTCGTTCTTCAGAATGACGGCGGCGTTCTCGTCGAAGCGGATGTACGAGCCGTCCTGGCGGCGGCGCTCCTTGACGGTGCGAACGATGACCGCCTTGACGACGTCACCCTTCTTCACGTTGCCACCGGGGATCGCGTCCTTGACGGTGGCGACGATGACGTCACCGATGCCCGCGTAGCGGCGACCCGAGCCACCGAGAACACGGATGCAAAGGATCTCCTTGGCACCAGTGTTGTCGGCGACGCGAAGCCGCGACTCCTGCTGGATCACGTCTATCTCCTGATCGTCTGCCGGTTCCCGGCGGGGCCGGTCCGTGCGGACCGGCCCCGCCGAGCCTGGCGGAACTTAGTGCTGGGGAAGCACCCTCCCGGGAGTTCCCCCAGCGGGGGGCATGCGGGGACTCCCCCAGGGGAGGCCCCCGCAAAATTACTTGGCCTTCTCGAGGATCTCGACGACGCGCCAGTGCTTGGTGGCGGACAGCTTCCGGGTCTCCATCAGGAGGACGCGGTCACCGACGCCGGCGGCGTTCTGCTCGTCGTGGGCCTTGAGCTTGTTCGTACGGCGGATGACCTTGCCGTACAGCGCGTGCTTGACGCGGTCCTCGACGGCGACGGTGACGGTCTTGTCCATCTTGTCGCTGACGACGAGACCCTCACGGGTCTTGCGGGCGTTGCGCTCGGTCTTGTTCTCGGTCACGTTGCTCTCGCTCATCAGGCGCTCTCCACCGTCTCGATGCCCAGCTCGCGCTCACGCATCAGGGTGTAGATCCGGGCGATGTCCTTGCGGACGGCCTTCAGCCGGCCGTGGTTCTCGAGCTGACCGGTCGCCGCCTGGAAGCGGAGGTTGAACAGCTCTTCCTTGGCCTCGCGGAGCTTGCCGACAAGCTCCTCGTTGCCCAGCTCGCGCAGCTCGGACGCCTTGGTTCCGGCCGACATCACGCCTCACCTGCCTCGCGCCGAACGATGCGGCACTTCATCGGAAGCTTGTGAGCAGCGCGGGTGAGCGCCTCACGAGCAATCTTCTCGTTCGGGTAGGACAGCTCGAACATCACCCGACCGGGCTTGACGTTCGCGACCCACCACTCCGGGGAGCCCTTGCCGGAACCCATGCGGGTCTCGGCGGGCTTCTTCGTCAGCGGACGGTCTGGGTAGATGTTGATCCAGACCTTGCCGCCACGCTTGATGTGACGGGTCATCGCGATACGAGCGGCCTCGATCTGACGGTTCGTCACATAGGCCGGTGTGAGCGCCTGGATGCCGTACTCGCCGAACGCCACCTGCGTACCACCCTTGGACATACCGCTGCGCTTCGGGTGGTGCTGCTTGCGGTGCTTGACCCTACGGGGGATCAGCATGTCGGTCAGGCCTCCGTTCCGGTGCTCTCGGCAGCCGGAGCGGCAGCGGCGGCGTCGGCCTTGGGAGCCTCGGCCGACTGCTGCTGGCCGCCCTGGGCCGCCTGCTGCGGCTTGCGGCCGCGACCGCCACGCTCGCCACCGCGGCCACCGCGGGCCGGGCGGTCGGAGCCGCCACGGGCCGGGCGGTTGCCGGCACGGACGGCGGCGTTCTCGGCGCGGACCTCGGCGATGTTCTTCACATCGCCCTTGTAGATCCAGACCTTCACACCGATACGGCCGAAGGTGGTCTTGGCCTCGAAGAAGCCGTACTCGACGTTCGCGCGGAGCGTGTGCAGCGGCACACGGCCCTCGCGGTAGAACTCCGAGCGGGACATCTCGGCGCCGCCGAGACGGCCACCGCACTGGATCTTGATGCCCTTGGCGCCCGCCTTCATCGCCGACTGCATGCTCTTGCGCATGGCACGGCGGAAGGAGACGCGGGAGGACAGCTGCTCGGCCACGGCCTGCGCCACCAGCTGGGCGTCGACCTCGGGGTTCTTGACCTCGAGGATGTTCAGCTGGACCTGCTTGCCGGTGAGCTTCTCGAGATCGCCGCGGATGCGGTCGGCCTCGGCGCCGCGGCGGCCGATGACGATGCCGGGACGCGCGGTGTGGATGTCCACCCGCACGCGGTCACGGGTGCGCTCGATCTCGACCTTGGAGATGCCGGCGCGCTCCATGCCGGACGTCATCATCCGGCGGATGGCGACGTCTTCCTTGACGTAGTCCTTGTACAGCTTGTCGGCGTACCAACGCGACTTGAAGTCGGTCGTGACACCGAGCCGGAACCCGTGCGGGTTTACCTTCTGGCCCATTACCGGGTTCCTTCCTTGCTGCTGACGACCACGGTGATGTGGCTGGTCCGCTTGCGGATCCGGTAGGCGCGGCCCTGGGCGCGCGGACGGAACCGCTTCAGGGTCGGGCCCTCGTCGACGTACGCCTCGCTGATGAACAGCGAGGAGGCGTCCGGGTGGTCGTAGTTGTGCGCGGCGTTGGCGATGGCGCTGTCCAGCACCTTGCCGACCGGCACGCTCGCGGCCTGCGGGGCGAAACGCAGGACCGCCTGAGCCTCCGTGGCGTCCATGCCACGGATGAGGTCCACCACGCGGCGGGCCTTCATGGGCGTGACGCGGATGTACCGCGCCTGGGCCCTGGCTTCCATGGTTGTCCCTTCGGTGTAAGTCATGGTCAGTCACACCCCGCGTCAGCGGCGCTTCGACTTCCGGTCGTCCTTGACGTGGCCGCGGAAGGTGCGCGTCGGCGCGAACTCGCCGAGCTTGTGGCCGACCATCGACTCGGTGACGAACACCGGGACGTGGGTCTTGCCGTTGTGCACCGCGATCGTGTGGCCCAGCATGGCCGGGACGATCATCGAGCGACGGGACCAGGTCTTGATGACGTTCTTGGTGCCTGCCTCGTTCTGCACGTCCACCTTCTTGATCAGGTGGTCGTCGACGAAGGGCCCCTTCTTGAGACTGCGCGGCATCTGAACCCGCTCCTAGCGCTTCTTGTTCGTCTTGCGGCGGCGGACGATGTACTTGTTGCTCGCCTTCTTGGGAGAACGCGTACGACCCTCCTTCTGACCCCAGGGGGAGACCGGGTGGCGGCCACCGGAGGTCTTGCCCTCACCACCACCGTGCGGGTGGTCGACCGGGTTCATGGCGACACCGCGGACGGTCGGGCGGACGCCCTTCCAGCGCATACGGCCGGCCTTGCCCCAGTTGATGTTCGACTGCTCGGCGTTGCCGACCTCGCCGACGGTGGCGCGGCAGCGGACGTCGACCAGGCGGATCTCACCGGACGGCATGCGCAGGTGGGCCATGGAGCCCTCCTTCGCCAGCAGCTGCACGGAGGCACCCGCGGAGCGGGCGAACTTCGCGCCGCCGCCGGGCCGCAGCTCGATGGCGTGCAGGGTCGTACCGACCGGGATGTTGCGCAGCGCCAGGTTGTTGCCGGGCTTGATGTCGGCACCGGGGCCGTTCTCGATGCGGTCGCCCTGCGACAGGCCGCGCGGGGCGAGGATGTAGCGCTTCTCGCCGTCCGCGTAGTGCAGCAGCGCGATGCGCGCGGTGCGGTTGGGGTCGTACTCGATGTGCGCGACCTTGGCCGGCACGCCGTCCTTGTCGTGACGACGGAAGTCGATCACGCGGTAGGCGCGCTTGTGGCCACCGCCCTGGTGGCGAACGGTCACACGACCGGCGTTGTTACGGCCGCCCTTGCTGTGCAGGGGGCGGACCAGCGACTTCTCCGGCGTGGACCGCGTGATCTCGACGAAGTCGGCGACGCTGGAGCCACGACGGCCCGGAGTCGTCGGCTTGTACTTGCGGATACCCATTTCTCAGTCCTCGTCCGATATCGGACCGAGGTCTCCGCTAGGAGACCTGGCCGAAGATGTCGATACGGTCGCCCTCGGCGAGGGTCACGATGGCGCGCTTGGTGTTGGCGCGCTTGCCGAAACCGGTGCGGGTGCGCTTGCGCTTGCCCTGGCGGTTGATCGTGTTCACCCCGGTGACCTTGACCGAGAAGACCGCCTCGACGGCCTGCTTGATCTGGGTCTTGTTGGCGTTGGGCGCGACGATGAACGTGTACTTGTTCTCGTCCAGCAGCGCGTAGCTCTTCTCCGAGACGACCGGCTTGACGAGGATGTCGCGCGGGTCGGTGAAGGTCTTGCTGGTGATCTCGGCCATCAGGCCTCGCTCCCCTCATCGTCGTTGGCCTTGGGGCCGGACACGAAGGACTCGAAGGCGGCCTGGGTGAAGACCACGTCGTCGGAGACGAGCACGTCGTACGTGTTCAGCTGACCCGGCTCCAGGATGTGCACCCGGGGCAGGTTGCGGGCGGACAGCCAGGCGGCCTCGTCGGAGCGCTCGGCGACCAGGAGCAGGTTCCTGCGCTCCGAGATCCTGCCGAACAGCGTCTTGGCGGCCTTGGTGGAGACCTCGCCCTCCACCACGCCGGAGACGACGTGGATGCGCGCGTTGCGGGCCCGGTCGGTGAGGGCACCGCGCAGGGCGGCGGCCTTCATCTTCTTCGGGGTGCGCTGCGAGTAGTCACGCGGCACGGGGCCGTGGACGACGCCACCGCCGGCGAACTGCGGCGCGCGGGTCGAGCCCTGACGGGCGCGGCCGGTGCCCTTCTGGCGGTACGGCTTCCTGCCACCGCCACGGACCTCGCCGCGGGTCTTGGTCTTGTGCGTGCCCTGACGGGCAGCGGCCAGCTGCGCGACGACGACCTGGTGGATCAGCGGAACGCTGACCTTGGCGTCGAAGATCTCCGCGGGGAGCTCGACGCTACCGGCCTTGTCGCCAGCGGGCGAAAGGATGTCAATGGTGCTCATCGGTTACCTCAGGCCCCCTTGGCCGCGGTACGGACCAGGACGAGGCCGCCGTTCGGACCGGGAACCGCGCCCTTGATGAGCAGCAGACCCTTCTCCGCGTCAACGGCGTGGACGGTCAGGTTCTGGGTGGTGACCCGCTCGTTGCCCATGCGGCCCGCCATACGGAGGCCCTTGAACACACGACCCGGGGTGGCGCAGCCACCGATGGATCCGGGGGAGCGGTGCTTGCGCTGGGTGCCGTGTCCGGCGCCCAGGCCACGGAAGTTGTGGCGCTTCATGACACCGGCGAAGCCCTTGCCCTTGCTCTTGCCGGTGACGTCGACCTTCACGCCCGCCTCGAAGACCTCGGCGGTGATCTCCTGGCCGAGGGTGTACTCGCCGGAGTCGGCGGTACGGATCTCGACGAGGTGACGGCGGGGGGTGACGTCGGCCTTGGCGAAGTGGCCCTTGAGGGGCTTGTTCACCTTGCGCGGGTCGATCTCGCCGAAGGCGATCTGGACCGACTCGTAGCCGTCGCTGTCGTTCGTACGGATCTGGGTGACGACGTTGGGGCCGGCCTTGACGACGGTGACCGGGACGACACGGTTGTTCTCGTCCCAGACCTGAGTCATGCCGAGCTTCTCGCCCAGGATGCCCTTGATCTGCTTAGCCATCTCGCGCGTCACCTCAGAGCTTGATCTCGATGTCGACGCCGGCCGGCAGGTCGAGACGCATGAGCGAGTCGACCGTCTTCGGCGTGGGGTCGAGGATGTCGATGAGGCGCTTGTGCGTGCGCATCTCGAAGTGCTCGCGCGAGTCCTTGTACTTGTGCGGCGACTTGATGACGCAGTACACGTTCTTCTCAGTGGGCAGCGGCACCGGGCCCGCGACCGACGCACCAGTGCGGGTCACCGTCTCGACGATCTTCTTCGCCGAGGAGTCGATGACCTCGTGGTCGTAGGCCTTGAGCCGGATGCGGATCTTCTGTCCCGCCATGGCTACTTCGTAGTCCTGTCTCTCGTAACGCTCCGGAACCCGGCGGCTTCCCGTCTCCTCCGACCCACGCGGTCGGGCGTGTCGCATCCCCTCTACGCAGATCTCCCGAAGGATTTCCCAACCAAGGGGGTGCGGTCCCTGGGACCACGGAGCCGGGGGTGACACACCCGCCGGGTGCCTGGCAGGCGCCCCGCTCACGCTTCCCGGAAGATTCCCGTACGTCCACCCCTGATCAGGGGTGACGAGTACTGTGGGACTCGCTTCCGGTCCTCCCGGCGGGAGGCGCGCAGCATCGGCACGCAACCGAGCAACCCGGACAGTCTGCCATACGGGCCGCTGGGGGCGCCAATCGAGCCGAAGAGACTACCCCGGCCATCACGAAGGTCAAACCGCGGCGCGCGCAGCAGCCTCCCGGCGCCCGCCCCGCTCCCCCGTCGGGCGTGCGCCGTCCCGCCCCGCGGCGGCCGAAGCGCGGAGCACCGCCCCCGCTTCCGGGCACGAACCGGCACCCGGCGTCCCCGCCCCCGCCCAGACCGGCCTCGCGCGCCGAAGCCACGCGGAGGGGGCCGCATGTCGCCATCACTTCGTGCGATAGCAGGCCGACTCGACGGTGACCTCCAAGAGCTCCGGGGCGCCACCCGCCTCGCTCGCCTTGTGGAGCCGCACGTCGAGCGAGAACGTGCGCCCCTCGGATTCCGCGATGATCTGCGGACTCTTCCCCACGCTGCCGTCCACACCGTCCTTGCGGATCTCCCAACCGCTCTTGGGCAGCTCGCTCCGGAGGCGATCCATGGCCTTCTGCATGTCCGCAAAGGGGACTTGGTAGACACTCCACGGGTGGCGTGCCCGGTAGACGTGCTGGCCGGAGTCATAGTCGGCGCACCGCGCCGTCATCGCGCCCGATTCGGTGACTTTCCCTCCCAGTGCCAGCATTTCGAGGATTCGACTCGATGCCTGCTCGACATCCGCCTCGACGGCCTCGCGGTCACGGATCTCCACCGGGACCTCACCCCCACCTGAACACGCCGCAACAAGAACACAAGCCGCCAAAACGGATACCACCCCCGTGGCTCGCCTACTCAAGTTCCACCTGACCATATCTCCCGGCAATCACAGCCGCCTGATTCCTCATACTCAGAGAGTCCGTGTCCCAAAATCCCGAATGTCCACCGGAATCACTTGTCATTCTTCGTCCACCGAACGACTCGTCGGTCGGGATGATGCCATTGTCGCCGAGGCCCATGAGGCGACCGCCCTGCCGAACCACCTGGTCGTCCCAGGGACCACCCATCGCCCAGACGTGGTCGGCGCCGACGCCCAGGTCTGCCGCGTGATCCGCCTGAACACCAGGGCTGCCGACCAAGACGAAATCGTCGACCGCCTCCGAGTGATCCCAGCTACCGGACTGCGCCGAGACTCCGACCACAGTGCTGCCGTAGCTGTGGCCGATGACGGTCGTGTGCGCGCGAGCGCCCTGATCGCCCTCCTGCGCCACCCGGCTCCCCTGGAGAAAGTCGTACAGCCGGGGGCCGCCCTCCTCTGCGTACCGGCCTCGCGTCGCCTGGGGCACGATGCTGTCCGGAGCGTTGTAGTCGAGCCAGGTGATGGTGGAGACCTTCTGACCTGGGGCGAGACGGCTGCTCTCGGCCCAGAGCCTGTCCCCTCGGCCGAGGTCCCCGTGGTCGTCCCCGTCACCAATGGATTCGAGCCCGGCGAAAGTCCCGGGGACGTAGACGCCGACGTGATCGGCAGCGTCGGGGTTCCCCGTCGCCAAGATGACCTTGCCGTCCCCGAGGCCGGTGGGGTCGAACCCCAGGAGATAGGCCTCTGCAAGTCCGGCTCGGCCTGTCCGGTCGAAACGAGCCTGGATGGCGTCCATGCCCTTCAGCGCACCTTCCAGTCTCGCCTTCCTGTCCCCGTGCTCCTCCCGCCATTCCTGCCAGTCAGGCGTGATCAGAACCGCCGGGTAGGCGGGGTTGACAGCGTATTTGGCCGGCTCCTTCGGGATGGCATCGAGCTCCAGCCGATATGCCGCCCTCGTCTCCGCCAGGACCATGCGGTTCGCCTCGTCACGGATGTCCGAGGGAAGGCCGTTGGTCGCCCCGATGGCGCCGGGATCGACGGCGAGAAGGTCGGCGCGCTGCTCCTGGGTGAGGCCCTTCCACCACTCCGCGTTCTCCTCCGGGGTGCCGTTGTCCGGCCGGGCCGCGATGGTGTCCAGATACGTGTCGGCGGCCCGGCGCACGCCGCCCGTGTCGGACTTCGCGTCGGCCCAGTCCCGGGCCGAGACCACGGGGTCGTCGTCCGCGGTGAGCGCGCGCAGCCTGGGCGCCCACTTGGCGTCCGCGTCGCCGCCTTCCTCCAGCGCCTCCGCGATCCGGTTCGCATAGCCCACCGCGGCGCCGTAGTGCGGGTTCGGGTGGATGCTCGCCGCTTGCCGCTCCAGGGCATCGGATACCGGGCTGCCACCGGTGCTGCCGGTCACCGTTCCGCCCTCGGTGAGCTCGGTGTCACCGAGCTTGCGGCCCGTCGGATAGCTGACCGAACCGTCCGCGTTCACTTTGCAGCCGCCCGCCCGTGCATCCTCGAGGGCGGCGTCCAGTCTCCGCTTGGCCAGCGCCATGTCGAAGGCGAATCCGTTCAGCGCCGTACTCACGATTCCGCATTCGGCCTGCACGCAGTGGAAGTTCTTCGACAGCTCTCTGAGCTGCTGCAGGGCGGCGCCGGCGGCCTCGCCCCGCAGCCGGTTGCGCATCCCGGCGCAGATCTGGTTGTCGACCGTGTCCTTGGCCGCACGCGCCATGTCACCGGTCGCTCGGTAGCTGTCGGCGGCTTCCTCGTACTGAGCGGGCTTGAAGGCGCTCAATGTCGCGAGATCCATGAGCGCGGATCACTTGCCCTTCGTCTGGCCGCCGACGGGGGCCGTGTCCCGATAGTGCGCCGTGAGCCCGTCCAGCTCTTCCTTGACCGCCGCATCGCTCTTGGACAGGTCGTGCCCGGCTCTTTCCAGCAGTCCCCCCAGTGCCTCGCAGCGGCGTCGCACTTCGCCGACGTACGTCTTCCAGGACTCGTACAGCTCCTTCTGCGCAGCCGCGCTCCGGCACCCGGCAGGGTCGCCCAGCCCCGCCTGGCCCTCCTCCAGTGTCGTCAGTGCCTTGCCGATTCCCGACTTCAGACCGGTGACACCCTCACCGGCCGTCGCCCATGCCTTCTTGTCCGACCTCAGCTCCGCCGAAGCCGCGCCCGCAGGCGTCCCACCCGGCTCATCGCTCGGGAGCTGCTTCAGGTCCGTCCGGGCGGAGCCGCGTGCGGCCGCTTCGGTCTTGATCTGCTCCCACTCGTCCCACGCCATCCCCGTACGCCTCCCTGTGCGTCAACGGCCTCGCGCCCCCGCTCCTCGGAGCCTCGACGGCCGCGCAGTCATGATCGCCAAACACTCCGCGCGGGTTCAAGCAGGTCTCCACGGGTACGGGCGGGCGCCGGACCCCGATCCCGCCCTCCGCCGCCGCGGTACCGGGCCGTTCGGCGATGTGCACGGCCCGGCGGGAAACCCCCGGGCCGAGGCCGGGCTGTCCGGTGAAGGGGGGAGCGGTCATGCGGCATGGTGCCCATCCAAGTCACCGCGTCCCGCCCGTGGCAGCGCTCAGGTACTCAGCTTCCGCCTGAGTACCTCGCAGGGGAGTCGTCCGGTCGGCCGACCGGGGCCCGTCGGCTCCCGAAGCCGGCCGGCCCGGGCACGCCAAGGGGCCCCGCACCTTGCGGTGCGGGGCCCCTCGTGTGCGGCTCGCTGCGGAGCTGCCGGGTCAGACGGTCAAGGACTTACTTGACGATCTTGGTGACCTGGCCGGCGCCGACGGTCCGGCCACCCTCGCGGATGGCGAACTTCAGGCCCTCCTCCATGGCGACCGGCTGGATCAGCTGGACGGACATGGTGGTGTTGTCGCCCGGCATGACCATCTCGGTGCCCTCGGGGAGGGTCACGACGCCGGTCACGTCCGTGGTACGGAAGTAGAACTGCGGGCGGTAGTTGTTGAAGAAGGGGGTGTGACGGCCACCCTCGTCCTTCGACAGGATGTAGGCCTGGGCCTCGAACTCGGTGTGCGGGGTGACCGAGCCCGGCTTGATGATGACCTGGCCGCGCTCGACGTCCTCGCGCTTGATGCCGCGGAGGAGCAGACCGACGTTCTCACCGGCCTGGCCCTCGTCGAGCAGCTTGCGGAACATCTCGATGCCGGTGACCGTGGTGGTGGTCTTCTCCTGCTTGATGCCCACGATGTCGACGGTCTCGTTGACCTTCAGGACGCCGCGCTCGATACGACCGGTGACGACGGTGCCGCGACCGGTGATCGTGAAGACGTCCTCGATCGGCATCAGGAACGGCTTGTCGACGTCGCGCTCGGGCTGCGGGATCGACTCGTCGACGGCGGCCATCAGGTTCAGGACCGACTGGCCCCACTCCTTGTCGCCCTCGAGGGCCTTGAGCGCCGAGACCTTGACGACCGGAAGGTCGTCGCCCGGGAACTCGTACTCGGAGAGGAGCTCGCGCACCTCGAGCTCGACGAGCTCCAGGATCTCCTCGTCGTCCACCATGTCGGCCTTGTTCAGGGCGACGACGATGTACGGGACGCCGACCTGGCGGGCCAGGAGCACGTGCTCCTTGGTCTGCGGCATCGGGCCGTCGGTGGCGGCGACCACGAGGATGGCGCCGTCCATCTGGGCGGCACCGGTGATCATGTTCTTGATGTAGTCCGCGTGACCGGGGCAGTCGACGTGGGCGTAGTGACGCGACTCGGTCTGGTACTCGACGTGCGCGATGGAGATGGTGATACCGCGCTGGCGCTCCTCAGGAGCCTTGTCGATCTGGTCGAACGCCGAGGCCTCGTTCAGGTCCGGGTACGCGTCGTGCAGCACCTTGGTAATGGCGGCCGTGAGGGTCGTCTTACCGTGGTCGATGTGACCGATGGTGCCGATGTTGACGTGCGGCTTAGTCCGCTCGAACTTCGCCTTCGCCACTGGGGTCCTCCTGTGGAGTGGTTCTGTACGCCTTACTCATCGGCGCCAGGGTGATCTTTGCTGGTGGTGCCGACCGCCGGGACGGGCCTCACGGGTTCGCGGGAGCGCCCCGACGGTACGGCGTCAAGCCTAAAGCGTGTACTCGGCCGAGTTACTCGCCCTTGGCCTTCGCGATGATCTCCTCGGCGACGTTCCGCGGAACCTCGGCGTAGGAGTCGAACTGCATCGAGTAGCTTGCGCGACCCGAGGTCTTGCTGCGGAGGTCGCCGACGTAGCCGAACATCTCCGACAGCGGCACCAGGCCCTTGACGACGCGGGCGCCGGCACGCTCCTCCATGGCCTGGATCTGGCCACGGCGGGAGTTGATGTCACCGATGACGTCGCCCATGTAGTCCTCGGGCGTGGTGACCTCGACGGCCATCATCGGCTCGAGGAGAACCGGGGACGCCTTGCGCGCGGCCTCCTTGAAGGCCTGCGAACCGGCGATCTTGAACGCGAGCTCGGAGGAGTCGACCTCGTGGTAGGCGCCGTCGAGAAGCGTGACGCGGACGCCCGTCATCTCGTAGCCGGCGAGGATGCCGAACGACATCGCCTCCTGGCAGCCGGCGTCCACGGAAGGGATGTACTCCTTCGGGATGCGGCCACCGGTGACCTTGTTCACGAACTCGTAGGCCGCGTCGCCGCCCTCGATCGGCTCGACCGCGATCTGCACCTTCGCGAACTGACCGGTACCACCGGTCTGCTTCTTGTGGGTGTAGTCGACGCGCTCGACCGACTTGCGGATGGTCTCGCGGTACGCGACCTGCGGCTTGCCGACGTTGGCCTCGACCTTGAACTCGCGCTTCATCCGGTCGACGAGCACCTCGAGGTGAAGCTCGCCCATACCGCCGATGACGGTCTGGCCGGTCTCCTCGTTGGTGTGCACCTGGAAGGAGGGGTCCTCCTCCGCGAGACGCTGGATGGCGACACCCAGCTTCTCCTGGTCGCCCTTGGACTTGGGCTCGATCGCGACCTCGATGACCGGCGCCGGGAAGTCCATGGACTCCAGGATCACCGGGTTCTTGTCGTCCGCGAGCGTCTCACCGGTGGTGGTCTGCTTCAGGCCCATGACGGCGACGATGTCGCCGGCGCCCACCGAGGCGATCTCCTCACGCTTGTTGGCGTGCATGCGGTAGATCTTGCCGATGCGCTCCTTCTTGCCCTTGACGGAGTTCAGCACCGCGGTGCCGGACTCCAGGCGGCCGGAGTAGATGCGCACGAAGGTGAGCTTGCCGAGGTGCGGGTCGCTCATGATCTTGAACGCCAGCGCCGACAGCGGCTCGTCGTCGGACGGCTTGCGGGTGACGACCCGCTCGGCGTCCTTCACGTCGTGGCCCTCGATGGCCTCGACGTCCAGCGGCGACGGCAGGTAGCGGACGACCGCGTCGAGCAGGGGCTGCACGCCCTTGTTCTTGAAGGCGGTGCCGCAGAACACCGGGGTGACCGTGGTGCCCTTGCCCTTGCCGGAGGCGATGGTGATGCGACGGATCGCGGCGTACAGCTGCTCCTCGGAGGGCTCCTGGCCCTCGAGGTACAGCTCCATGATCTCCTCGTCGTTCTCGGCCACGGCCTCCAGCAGCTTGCCGCGGTACTCCTCGGCGGCCTCGGCGTGCGTGTCCGGGATGTCGACGACGTCGTACATCTCGCCCTTGGCGGCCTCGGCGGACCACACCAGGGCCTTCATGCGGACCAGGTCGATGACGCCCTTGAAGTCCGCCTCGGCACCGATCGGGAGCTGCATCACGATCGGCTGCGCGCCCAGGCGGTCGCTGATCATGTCGACACAGCGGTGGAACTCGGCACCGGTGCGGTCGAGCTTGTTGACGAAGCAGATGCGCGGAACGCCGTAGCGGTCGGCCTGGCGCCACACCGTCTCGGACTGCGGCTCGACGCCGGCGACGCCGTCGAACACCGTCACGGCACCGTCGAGCACCCGCAGGGAGCGCTCCACCTCGACGGTGAAGTCGACGTGGCCCGGGGTGTCGATGATGTTGATGGTGTGGTCGACGTCCTCGAGCGGCCAGTGGCAGGTCGTCGCGGCGGACGTGATCGTGATGCCGCGCTCCTGCTCCTGCTCCATCCAGTCCATCGTGGCGGCGCCGTCGTGGACCTCGCCGATCTTGTACGAAACACCGGTGTAGAACAGGATGCGCTCGGTGGTGGTCGTCTTGCCCGCGTCGATGTGGGCCATGATCCCGATGTTGCGGACCTTGGCCAGGTCAAGCGAAGTGGTAGCCATAAGGCTTCAGTCTTCTCTCGGTTCTCGATGGGGTCTGCGACTACCAGCGGTAGTGCGCGAAGGCCTTGTTGGACTCGGCCATCTTGTGCGTGTCCTCGCGCTTCTTGACCGAAGCGCCGAGGCCGTTCGAGGCGTCGAGCAGTTCGTTCATGAGGCGCTCGGTCATGGTCTTCTCGCGGCGGGCGCGCGAGTAGCCCACGACCCAGCGGAGCGCGAGGGTGGAGGCGCGACCGGGCTTGACCTCGATCGGCACCTGGTAGGTGGCGCCACCGACACGGCGGGACTTGACCTCGAGAGACGGCTTGACGTTCTCGAGGGCGCGCTTCAGCGTGATGACCGGGTCGGCACCGGTCTTCTCGCGGAGGCCTTCCATGGCGCCGTAGACGATGCGCTCGGCGGTGGAGCGCTTGCCGTTCAGCAGGATCTTGTTGATCAGCGAGGTCACCAGAGGAGAGCCGTAGACCGGGTCGATGATGACCGGGCGCTTCGGGGCGGGGCCCTTACGAGGCATTCTTACTTCTCCTTCTTGGCGCCGTAGCGGCTGCGGGCCTGCTTGCGGTTCTTGACACCCTGGGTGTCGAGCGAACCGCGGATGATCTTGTAGCGAACACCCGGCAGGTCCTTCACACGGCCACCACGCACGAGCACGATGGAGTGCTCCTGCAGGTTGTGTCCCTCACCCGGAATGTAGGCCGTGACCTCGATACCCGAGGTCAGACGCACACGCGCGACCTTGCGGAGGGCCGAGTTCGGCTTCTTCGGGGTGGTCGTGAACACACGCGTGCAGACGCCGCGGCGCTGAGGGGAACCCTCGAGTGCGGGCGTCTTGTTCTTCTCGACCTTGTCCTGCCGGCCCTTCCGGACCAGCTGCTGGATCGTAGGCACTACTTCTCCGGTTTCTGTGTGCCGTGTAGTAAAGCTAACCTGGAACGTCGCCGACCCACGCGGTCGGGTGTGTCGAATACCGCGGACCCCCGCCGAAGACGGAAAAGGCGCAGATTACGGTGGCCGATACAGGCTCCCCGCACGGTCGTAGGCACGCACGAGGGCCAGGGCACACCCCAGGCACAAGGTCTGAGCGTACCTAGCCTATGGACTCCGGTCAAAACACATGAGACGGGGAGCGACACGCCGGAACAACGGCCGCCCCGGCCGGATACCCCGCCGCATGTCCCGGCGGCCTCCCGGGCGCCTCCCGGGCGCCTCGTGCCGACCGGGCACGGGGCGGCCCGCCAGGGCGGTACGCGCACGTGGAGTGCGGCCGACGCGACACCGCCTCGCCGGTGCCGCCCCGCTCCATCGGGCCCGCGGGCACATGGTGGAGGCGGGGCGGAGCCGCGGCGCCGGGACCGGAGTCGCCGGACATCCCAGGAGACGCTCGGCGGGAGACGGAAGCAGAAAGAGGCTCTGCAGCACGGCGGGGCTGCCCTTGAGCAGGGCAGCGAGACCGCGAAGGTGGGGCCACGCGACGCAGCGGCGTGCCATGGGCGCGACCCCCCCCCTGTCCGCAGCGTGACGATCGCCCATGCGAGCGCGAGCAGCCCCGGCAGGGTGCCCGTCCCCACCACCCACGACATGGTGCGGCTCCACTCTGACGCGAGGGACCCGGCACACGAGATGCGTCCGGGCCCGAAGACGCCGTCATCGTCGATGGCTCCGGTGGTACCGACATGCCGGAGCCAGCCGACCTTCGTCCCGTTCCACTGCCGTCACCCGGTGCGCTCAAGACCCGCCGGACGGTGCCCGACGGCCCGGCTCGGTCGGGCCGGACTACTCGTCCGCGAAGATCGCGTCAGCCGAGGGAGCGGTGACGGCCCGCCGGAGCCAGCGACGCAGCGTGTCGGGGTCGCCGCAGCCGACCACGCGCTCACGAACCGCCTCGGGCACGGCGATACCGCGCTCCGCCAGGACGTCCAGGACGTCCTCGGCCGCGCGCCGCGCCTCACCCTCGGCACGGCCCTCGTCACGGAGTTCCTCGGAGAGGGGCGACTTGTAGAAAGAGAGGTCCACGGCCACCAGTTTCCTCCATGTATCTGCGGCTGGGTACGTGCCCAGACCCTGCGCGATGAGTTCGACGATCGGGTTGGCGAGGACTGCGGGCGTGTCCCGCAGCACGTTGGTCATTGCCTTGAGTATGGCCCCGATGTCCGGATTCGCGGCCTGGGTGATCGCGGACAGTGTGGCGAGCGCGAGATCCTTGCGCACGTCGGCGGGGTCGGTGAGCACCGGCATGTTGTGCGGCCCCGCGACGAGCGGCCGCAGGGTGAGCAGCGGCCACTGGGGAGGGCCGAAGCGGACCGGCCTAGCCGCCCATTCGGCGGTAGCGCGATCCTGGCAGACCACCAGCAGCATCGGCTGGAGCCGGTACTTCGCGAGCAGGTACGAGGCGTAGTAGGCCCAGCTCGCGGGCTTGTCCGGGTCCCTCCTGCCCTGGGCCTCGACGGCGAGGAGAATCGGCTCGTCCTCTTCCGTCTCCAGCCTCAGCAGGGTGTCGACGCGTCGTTCGAGCGGGCGCGTCTCGGTGAGGTCTGTAGGCAGGACGGTGACCGAGGTGGGTGGGGCGAAGTCGACGCCGAGCACCTCGGACACCCCGGAGAAGAGGCCCGGGTGGTCCTGGAAGATGCGGTGCATCGCCTCGTGGGACGAGCTGACCATGAGCGTTCCTGTGATGGGCAGTGGGCGAACGGGAAGGCGCCGGGCACCTTCGACACATGCGGAAGGCATGTGCCGCCCGACGAAGGTAGCTGCGCAAAAGAGCCTGGATCAGGGCCAGTTGACGATGTTCACCCCAACAGGTGACCGAGCGCGGAGCCCCATGAGACGGCGCCCGGCGGTGCTCGGGTGTCATGCGCTCATGCCGGAAGGCGTGGCTTGCGGGCCGGCGCCCGACTCCGGTCGGCGAGACGCCGAACTGCTCCCTCACCCGGTCTCGGCACGTGAAGGCACTGGTCGGCTACGTTGAACTGGCGTGCCGCGCACCCGCGCTCGGCCCGCGCATCGATCAGGAGAGCCGCTTCGACGGGATTTCCGGGATTCGGCCTCGCTCCGCGCACCCCGGGCAGACATCCGGATCCGGGCCCCGGTAGGCGCGGTCGCAACCGTCGCAGTTGCGGAGGGGATGCCGGACGGGCGGAGGCGCCTCGGGGGCCCGGAACGGCGGCAGGGGAGGAATCCGGTCCGCGAGGCGGTGGGCCAGCAGGGCGGCCGGGCGGCGCAAGGGCTCGGGCGGCAGGTGGCTGGTCAGCGCGTGGCGTACGGCGTCGGGCGGAAGGTCCCGTTCCAGCCAGGCGGCGACCCCGGGCGCGAGGTGTTCCGCATCGGCGGCGGAGAGCAGGAGCCGGGGATCGTCGTGGCGGAGGCAGGCGAGGACCTCGGCGGCGGTCCTGAGCAGGCTCACGGCGGGGTACGCGGGCTGCGGTACGGCCGGGAGGGCCGCTCGGCGCGGGGATCGCCGGCGCGGGGCGGTGGCCGGCACCGCACGGGCCGGCGGCTTGGGCACGCTCTGCGCATCGTGGACCCGGCGCTCGTCGGTCACCCTGCGCGCATCCGGCGGCGCGGCGGGCACGGCGGGCGCGCCGGGCATAACGGCCGCTTCCTGCGCGTCCGCTGCCCGGTGCGCGTCGGTGGCGCCGTGCGCATCGGTGACGTGGTACGTGTCCGCCGCGCGGTGTGCGACGGCCGAGCCGTGCGCATCGGTGGCCCCGTGCTCGTCGGTGGCCCCGTGCTCGTCGGCGACGCGGTGCACAACGGCCGAGCCGTGCTCGTCGGTCGCGTCTCGGGCCGCGGTGGCCTCCCCATCGGGGGTGGCCTCGGGAGCAGCGGTGCACTCCCCACCGGCGGTGCCCTCATTGGCCACGGTCGCGGCGCCGGAACGGCCCGGCTGGTTGCAGGAGATCGTGCGGGTGACCATGCGTCCGCTCGGGGTGCGCTCGCGAGGGCGCCGCAGATAGCCGTGGACTTCCAGTTCCCGCAGGGCGGCGGCGATACGGGCCTGGCCCTCGGGGAAGCGCCCGGCGAGGGTCCTGATGTCGACAAGGCTGCCGGCCTTGAGCGACTGGATGTGCACACCCAGCCCGATCGCGAGCCCCGAAAGCTCCCGGTGCTGGGCGAGATGGTTGCCGATCACCGTGAAGTGGCTGGTGTGCCGGGTGTTGTCGTGGATGACGCCGGCGGGACGTGCCGCGGAGCCGCCGGGGCGGCGGGGGTGGATTTTCCCGCTGATACGGGACTGGGCGTGCGGGCGCACGCTAGGGTTCTGGGTGTCCATCGGGAAGGTCTCTTCTTCCTTGGTGGTCAGGCCCTCGCACTGGGATTGCCGTCCCGGCGAGGGCCGTTGCTTTTCGGTTGTGGTGGGGTGCCGCGTGTGGTGCCGCGCTGAGCGTAGAGCAGCGGACCGGCTCCGAATCCAGCTCAGTGGGGGAGGTTCACCCGTGAGAGTGAGCGGCTGCCGCGGGAGGGAGGGGTGGGGCTTGGTCGGGTTCTTTCTCTCCTCTCGGTTCCTGGTGGGGAGCGACCGGCGCACCGAAGTTCGGCTTTCCGGGATTCGGTGACAGGTCGAGTTCGGCCCACACGGTCTTGCGGGGGACGGGACCCGGTTCGGCACCCCAGCGGTCGGCGAGAGCCTCGACGAGCACCAGCCCGCGTCCGGACTCGGCGTCGGGAGCGGGCGGCCGGCGGTGGGGCAGGTCGTCACCGCGCGTGTCCGTCACCTCGATGCGGAGGGTGCCGGCGTCGGCGAGGAGCACGAGGCGGAACCCCCGCCCGGTGACGCGCCCGTGGATGGCGGCGTTCGAGGCGAGTTCTGCGACGAGGTGCGCGGCGACCTCGAGGGAGGAGTGCGGCAGGTCCCAGGTGCGGAGCCACTCGGTCGCGAGAAGCCGGGCGAGCCGGGCACCGCGTGGCGTGGGGGAAAGCAGCACACCGAAGTGACGTGTCCAGGGGTGAAGTTGGGTGGAATTTTTCCGGTTCACCTCACTGAGCGTGGCGGCATGCGCTTACCGTGAACAGTGACGCAGCCGATACGTACGGTGACCGTCCGGAGCTTGTCCGCTGCTGTCCGGGCTGTCGGAACGGGCGTTGCGGGTGCGGTACGGGCCGTACGGCACGGCGGTACGACGGTACGACGGAGGAGTGCGGTATGTCGGTGGACAACGAGGTGCGGCGGCCGACGACTGAGACGGACGAGCCGGGGTGGGAGGTGGAGCCGAACGACGACTGGGGCGTGGCCGTGGTCGCCACGGTGGGGCGGCAGTTGAGGCTGCGGCGGGAGGCGGCGGGCCTGCGGGCCGGTGAGTTCGGCGAGGCGGTGGGGTACGGGGAGGACCTGGTCTACAAGATCGAGGGCGGGAAGCGGATTCCCCGCCCCGAGTATCTGGACAGGGCGGACGAGGTGCTGGGGGCGGGTGGGCTGCTTGCGGCCATGAAGGAGGACGTGGGCAAGGTCAGATATCCGAAGAAGGTTCGGGATCTGGCGCAGATGGAGGGGCGGGCGGTCGAACTCCAGTTGTACGACCCGCTGAACGTCCATGGGCTGCTGCAGACGCCGGAGTACGCGCGTGGGCTGCTGCTGATGCGCCGCCCGGCCTACACCGGGGACGAGGTGGATCGGTTCATCGCCGCGCGGGTGGCCCGCAAGTCGGTGTTCGAGCGCGACCCGGCGCCTGAACTCAGCTTCGTTCTGGAGGAGTGGACGCTTCGGCGTCCCCTCGGCGGTAGGGCACTGGTGCGCAACCAGCTTGAACACCTTCTGGAAGTGGCCCAGTTGAGGAACGTTGAACTTCAGGTGATGCCGATGGACCGCGAGCAGCATGCCGGGCTGGCAGGCGGCATCGAGGTGCTGAAGTTCGAGGACGGCTCGGTGGTCGGGCGCTCTCCGGCCATGGCCAACGGTCGACCGGTGACCGAGGCCCGGCAGCTCCGTATCCTGGAACTCCGCTATGGCATCATCCGGGCCCAGGCCCTCACGCCCCGTGAGTCGACTGCCTTCATCGAGCAACTGCTGGGGGATACATGATGATCCGCAACACCTCGGCCGGGGACGCCCCCGACCTGATGTGGTTCAAGAGCAGCTACAGCAGCAGCAGCGAGGGTGACTCCTGCCTCGAGGTCGCCGCCGTGCCCGGCACGGTCCATGTGCGCGACTCCAAGTGCCTCGACGGCCCCCGACTCGCTCTGACGCGGTCGGCCTGGGCGGACTTCGTGACGTACGCCTCGGGAGGCTGACCTCCGGACCGCACGGGCCCTGCGCCTGCTTGTCGGCGGGCACGGGGCCCATGGCCACCGCTCCCGGGCAGCTGGGTGGCCGGCTGCCCGGCCGCGCGCTGACCGTCGAACAGCTCGGGGACACGCACCTTCGTGACGGCAGCGTAGTCGTCGTCCGCGTGGAGCAGGGCCGGCGGTGGTGTCCCGGGTGCGTGAGGCCCCCGGGCGCCGGAGCCCAGCCAAGGGAGCGGCTCCGCCGGACTGCCCGCGTCGGTCCGCGATCGCCGCCTCAGGCGTCCCCTGGTTCCCTCGGCCCCTCGTTCCTCCCCCACCGCCACCGCGCCCACCGCACACCGCACACCGCACGCCGAAGGGCGGCCACCCCGGAGGGTGGCCGCCCTTGGCGTCAGACGTGCGCCTTACTGGTTGTACGGACCGTAGTCGTAGTCCTCCAGCGGAACGGCCTGGCCGGAGCCGGTGCCGAACGGCGAGTAGTCGATGTCGTCGTAGCCGACGGCCGAGTACATCGCGGCCTTGGCCTCCTCGGTCGGCTCGACCCGGATGTTGCGGTAGCGGGCGAGGCCCGTACCGGCCGGGATGAGCTTACCGATGATGACGTTCTCCTTGAGGCCGATCAGGGAGTCCGACTTGGCGTTGATCGCCGCGTCGGTGAGGACCCTGGTCGTCTCCTGGAAGGACGCCGCCGACAGCCACGACTCGGTCGCCAGCGAGGCCTTGGTGATACCCATCAGCTGCGGACGGCCGGAGGCCGGGTGGCCGCCTTCCTGGACCACGCGGCGGTTCTCGTGCTCGAACTTCGAGCGCTCCACCAGCTCGCCCGGCAGCAGCTCCGCGTCACCGGACTCGATGATCGTCACACGGCGCAGCATCTGCCGGATGATGATCTCGATGTGCTTGTCGTGGATCGACACGCCCTGCGAGTTGTAGACCTTCTGCACCTCGCCGACCAGGTGGACCTGGACGGCGCGCTGGCCGAGGATCCGCAGCACGTCGTGCGGGTTGGTGGCACCGAAGGTGAGCTTCTGCCCCACCACGACGTGGTCGCCGTCCCGCACCAGGAGCTTGGCGCGCTTGGAGATCGGGTACGCCGCCTCGTCGCTGCCGTCGTCCGGGGTGATGACGATCTTCTTGGTCTTCTCGGTCTCCTCGACCCGGACGATGCCGGCGACCTCGGAGATCGGGGCGACACCCTTCGGGGTACGGGCCTCGAAGAGCTCGACGACACGCGGCAGACCCTGGGTGATGTCGTCACCGGCCACACCACCGGTGTGGAAGGTACGCATCGTCAGCTGGGTGCCGGGCTCGCCGATGGACTGGGCGGCGATGATGCCGACCGCCTCGCCGATGTCGACCAGCTTGCCGGTGGCGAGCGAACGGCCGTAGCAGAACGCGCAGGTGCCGACGGCGGACTCGCAGGTCAGGACCGAGCGGGTCTTGACCTCCTCGACGCCCGCGCCCACGAGCGCGTCGATCAGCACGTCACCGAGGTCGACGTTGGCCGGCGCGATGACCTTGCCGTCCACGACGACGTCCTCGGCGAGCATCCGCGCGTACACCGACGTCTCGACGTCGTCCGCCTTGCGCAGGACACCGTCGGCGCCCCGCTCGGCGATCCGCAGCTTCAGACCGCGGTCGGTGCCGCAGTCCTCCTCGCGGATGATGACGTCCTGCGAGACGTCGACCAGACGACGGGTCAGGTAACCCGAGTCGGCGGTACGCAGGGCGGTGTCGGCGAGACCCTTTCGGGCACCGTGGGTAGAGATGAAGTACTCCAGCACGGACAGGCCCTCGCGGAAGGACGCCTTGATGGGACGGGGGATCGTCTCGTTCTTGGCGTTCGACACCAGACCGCGCATACCGGCGATCTGGCGCATCTGCATCATGTTTCCGCGCGCACCCGAGTTGACCATCATGAAGATGGGGTTGGTCTTCGGGAAGTTGTCGTTCATCGCCTCGGCGACCTCGTTGGTCGCCTTGGTCCAGATCGCGATGAGCTCCTGGGTGCGCTCGTCCTTGGTGATCAGACCGCGCTCGTACTGCTTCTGGACCTTCTCGTCCTGCGCCTCGTAGCCCGCGACGATGTCCTTCTTCGCCTCGGGGACGACGACGTCGGAGATGGCGACGGTGACGCCGGAGCGGGTCGCCCAGTAGAAGCCGGCCGCCTTCAGGTTGTCGAGCGTCGCCGCCACGATGACCTTCGGGTAGCGCTCGGCGAGGTCGTTGACGATCTCGGAGAGCTGCTTCTTGCCGACGGTGTAGTCGACGAACGGGTAGTCCTCGGGCAGCAGCTCGTTGAAGAGCGCGCGGCCCAGGGTGGTGGTGAGGCGGAAGCTGTCGCCCTGCTGCCAGGGGCCGATGCCCTCGTGCCCCTCCTCGTCCGCCGGCGGGGTCCAGCCGCGCGGCGGGACGGTGCCGATCGGGAAGCGGATGTCGATCTTCGCCTGGAGCGAGAGCTCCCGGGCGTCGAACGCCATGATCGCCTCGGCGGTGGAGTTGAACGCGCGGCCCTCGCCGCGCACCTCGCGCTCCTCCTCGTCCGTGGTGAGGAAGAAGAGGCCCAGCACCATGTCCTGGGTCGGCATGGTGACCGGACGGCCGTCGGCCGGCTTGAGGATGTTGTTCGAGGACAGCATCAGGATGCGGGCCTCGGCCTGCGCCTCCGCGGACAGCGGCAGGTGCACGGCCATCTGGTCGCCGTCGAAGTCCGCGTTGAACGCGGTGCAGACGAGCGGGTGGATCTGGATGGCCTTGCCCTCGACCAGCTGCGGCTCGAAGGCCTGGATGCCGAGGCGGTGCAGCGTGGGCGCACGGTTCAGCAGCACCGGGTGCTCGGCGATGACCTCTTCGAGGACGTCGTACACGACGGTGCGGCCGCGCTCGACCATGCGCTTGGCCGACTTGATGTTCTGCGCGTGGTTCAGGTCCACCAGGCGCTTCATCACGAACGGCTTGAAGAGCTCCAGGGCCATGGCCTTGGGCAGACCGCACTGGTGCAGCTTCAGCTGCGGGCCGACGACGATGACGGAACGCGCCGAGTAGTCCACCCGCTTGCCGAGCAGGTTCTGGCGGAACCGGCCCTGCTTGCCCTTCAGCATGTCGCTGAGGGACTTCAGCGGGCGGTTGCCGGGGCCGGTGACCGGGCGGCCGCGGCGGCCGTTGTCGAACAGGGCGTCGACGGCCTCCTGGAGCATCCGCTTCTCGTTGTTCACGATGATCTCGGGGGCACCGAGGTCGAGCAGGCGCTTCAGGCGGTTGTTGCGGTTGATCACACGGCGGTACAGGTCGTTCAGGTCGGAGGTCGCGAAGCGGCCACCGTCCAGCTGGACCATCGGGCGCAGATCCGGCGGGATCACCGGGACGCAGTCCAGCACCATGCCCTTGGGGCTGTTGCTGGTCTGCAGGAAGGCGGAGACGACCTTGAGGCGCTTGAGCGCGCGGGTCTTCTTCTGGCCCTTGCCGGTGCGGATGATCTCGCGGAGGCGCTCGGCCTCCTCGTCCAGGTCGAAGGACTCCAGGCGCTTCTGCAGCGCCGCGGCACCCATCGAGCCGTCGAAGTACGTGCCGAAGCGGTCGCGCAGTTCGCGGTAGAGCAGCTCGTCGCCCTCGAGGTCCTGGACCTTGAGGTTCTTGAAGCGGGTCCACACCTCGTCGAGGCGGTCGATCTCGCGCTGGGCGCGGTCGCGCAGCTGCTTCATCTCGCGCTCGGCGCCCTCGCGCACCTTGCGGCGCACATCGGCCTTGGCGCCCTCGGCCTCCAGCTCGGCCAGGTCGGTCTCGAGCTTCTTGGCGCGGGCCTCCAGGTCGGCGTCGCGGCGGTTCTCGATCTGCTGGCGCTCGACGGAGACATGCGCCTCCAGCGAGGGCAGGTCGCGGGTGCGGCGCTCCTCGTCCACGTACGTGATCATGTACGCGGCGAAGTAGATGACCTTCTCCAGGTCCTTCGGGGCGAGGTCGAGCAGATAGCCCAGCCGCGACGGAACGCCCTTGAAGTACCAGATGTGGGTGACGGGAGCGGCCAGCTCGATATGGCCCATCCGCTCGCGGCGCACCTTGGCGCGCGTGACCTCGACGCCACAGCGCTCACAGATGATGCCCTTGAAGCGGACGCGCTTGTACTTGCCGCAGTAGCACTCCCAGTCCCGGGTAGGACCGAAGATCTTCTCGCAGAAGAGTCCGTCCTTCTCGGGCTTGAGCGTGCGGTAGTTGATGGTCTCCGGCTTCTTGACCTCGCCGTGGGACCACTGACGGATGTCGTCAGCGGTGGCCAGGCCGATCCGCAGCTCGTCGAAGAAGTTGACGTCGAGCACTATGCGTCAATCCCTCTCAGGGTCGTGTCTCAATCAATGGTCTGATGGGGGTCCCTCCACGCCCACAGGGCGTAGGGGGAGGGTCCGGGGACGGCCGGGGCTCCCGACGGGAGCCCCGGCCAGGCCCGTCAGACCTCTTCGACGCTGCTCGGCTCGCGCCGGGACAGGTCGATGCCGAGCTCCTCCGCGGCGCGGAAGACGTCCTCGTCGGTGTCGCGCATCTCGATGGACATGCCGTCCGAGGACAGCACCTCCACGTTGAGGCACAGGGACTGCATCTCCTTGATGAGCACCTTGAAGGACTCGGGGATGCCGGGCTCGGGGATGTTCTCGCCCTTGACGATGGCCTCGTAGACCTTCACGCGGCCGGTGACGTCGTCGGACTTGATGGTCAGCAGCTCCTGGAGGGCGTAGGCGGCGCCGTACGCCTCGAGCGCCCACACCTCCATCTCACCGAACCGCTGGCCACCGAACTGAGCCTTACCACCCAGCGGCTGCTGGGTGATCATCGAGTACGGACCGGTCGACCGGGCGTGCAGCTTGTCGTCGACCAGGTGGTGCAGCTTGAGGATGTACATGTACCCGACCGAGATCGGGTCCGGGAAGGGCTCGCCGGAGCGGCCGTCGAACAGGCGTGCCTTGCCGGACGGGAGGACCATGCGGTCGCCGTCGCGGTTCGGGATCGTGTGCTCCAGCAGACCCGCCAGTTCGTCCTCGCGGGCGCCGTCGAAGACGGGGGTGGCGACGTTGGTGCGGGGGTCGACCTGGTCGGCGCCGATGGCCTGCAGGCGCTGGGCCCACTCGTCGGCGAGGCCGGAGACGTCCCAGCCCTGGCTGGCGAGCCAGCCGAGATGGATCTCCAGGACCTGTCCCGGGTTCATCCGGGACGGGACGCCGAGCGGGTTGAGGATGATGTCGACCGGGGTGCCGTCCTCCAGGAACGGCATGTCCTCGATCGGCAGGATCTTGGAGATGACGCCCTTGTTGCCGTGGCGGCCGGCGAGCTTGTCACCGTCGGTGATCTTGCGCTTCTGCGCGACGTACACGCGCACCAGCTGGTTCACACCGGGGGGAAGCTCGTCGCCCTCCTCGCGGTCGAAGACGCGGACGCCGATGACCTTGCCGGTCTCGCCGTGCGGCACCTTCAGCGAGGTGTCGCGGACCTCGCGGGCCTTCTCGCCGAAGATCGCGCGCAGCAGCCGCTCCTCCGGGGTCAGCTCCGTCTCGCCCTTGGGGGTGACCTTGCCGACCAGGATGTCGCCGGCGACGACCTCGGCACCGATGCGGATGATGCCGCGCTCGTCGAGGTCGGCGAGGACCTCCTCGGAGACGTTCGGGATGTCCCGGGTGATCTCCTCCGGGCCGAGCTTGGTGTCGCGGGCGTCGACCTCGTGCTCCTCGATGTGGATCGAGGAGAGGACGTCGTCCTGGACGAGGCGCTGCGACAGGATGATCGCGTCCTCGTAGTTGTGGCCCTCCCACGGCATGAACGCCACGAGCAGGTTCTTGCCGAGCGCCATCTCGCCGTTCTCGGTGGCCGGCCCGTCGGCGAGGACCTGGCCCTCGATGACCCGGTCGCCCTCGGAGACGATGACCTTCTGGTTCACCGAGGTGCCCTGGTTGGAGCGGGAGAACTTCGCGACGCGGTAGGTGGTGTACGTGCCGTCGTCGTTGGCGACGGTGACGTAGTCGGCCGAGACCTCCTGGATCACCCCGTCCTTCTCGGCCTTGATGACGTCGCCGGCGTCGGTGGCGCAGCGGTACTCCATACCGGTACCGACGAGCGGCGCCTCCGCCTTGATCAGCGGAACGGCCTGGCGCATCATGTTCGCGCCCATCAGGGCGCGGTTGGCGTCGTCGTGCTCGAGGAACGGGATCATGGCGGTCGCCACCGACACCATCTGGCGCGGCGAGACGTCCATGTAGTCCACGTCCTCGGGCGACACGTAGTCGACCTCGCCGCCGCGGCGGCGGACGAGCACGCGGGCCTCGGCGAAGCGCAGGTCGTCGCCGAGCGCGGCGTTGGCCTGCGCGATGACGAAGCGGTCCTCCTCGTCGGCGGTCAGGTAGTCCACCTGGTCGGTGACCTGGCCGCCCTCGACCTTGCGGTACGGGGTCTCGACGAAGCCGAACGCGTTCACCCGGCCGTAGGTGGCGAGCGAACCGATCAGACCGATGTTCGGGCCCTCGGGGGTCTCGATCGGGCACATCCGTCCGTAGTGGGACGGGTGCACGTCGCGGACCTCGAAGCCGGCCCGCTCACGGGACAGACCGCCGGGGCCCAGCGCCGACAGGCGGCGCTTGTGGGTCAGGCCCGACAACGGGTTGTTCTGGTCCATGAACTGCGACAGCTGGCTGGTGCCGAAGAACTCCTTGATGGAGGCGACGACCGGCCGGATGTTGATCAGGGTCTGCGGCGTGATCGCCTCGACGTCCTGGGTGGTCATGCGCTCGCGCACGACGCGCTCCATACGGGCGAGACCCGTGCGGACCTGGTTCTGGATCAGCTCGCCGACGTTGCGCAGACGGCGGTTGCCGAAGTGGTCGATGTCGTCGGTCTCGACGACGATCTGGGTGCCGCTCTCGCCGACCGTCTCGGTCTCCCCGGCGTGCAGCTTGACCAGGTACTTGATGGTCGCGATGACGTCATCGGTGGTGAGCACGCCGGCGTCCAGCGGCTCGTCGGCGCCGAGCTTCTTGTTGACCTTGTAGCGGCCGACCTTGGCCAGGTCGTAGCGCTTCGGGTTGAAGTAGAGGTTCTCGAGCAGCGTCTGCGCGGCCTCACGCGTCGGGGGCTCGCCCGGGCGCAGCTTGCGGTAGATGTCGAGGAGCGCGTCGTCCTGGCCCTGGGTGTGGTCCTTCTCCAGGGTGGCGCGCATCGACTCGTACTCGCCGAACTCCTCCAGGATCTGCTCGGTGGTCCAGCCGAGCGCCTTGAGCAGGACGGTGACGGACTGCTTGCGCTTGCGGTCGATGCGCACACCGACCATGTCGCGCTTGTCGATCTCCATCTCCAGCCAGGCACCCCGGGACGGGATGATCTTGGCGGAGAAGATGTCCTTGTCGGACGTCTTGTCGATGGAGGAGTCGAAGTAGACGCCCGGCGAGCGGACCAGCTGCGACACCACGACACGCTCGGTGCCGTTGATGACGAAGGTGCCCTTGTTCGTCATGAGCGGGAAGTCGCCCATGAAGACGGTCTGGGACTTGATCTCGCCGGTCTCGTTGTTGGTGAACTCGGCGGTGACGAAGAGCGGGGCGGCGTACGTGAAGTCGCGCTCCTTGCACTCGTCGATCGAGTTCTTCGGGGGCTCGAAGCGGTGGTCGCGGAACGTCAGCGACATCGACCCGGAGAAGTCCTCGATCGGGGAGATCTCCTCGAAGATCTCCTCCAGACCGGACTTGGTGGGGACGTCCTGTCCGGACTCCAGAGCCGCCTCGACACGAGCCTTCCACGCGGCGTTGCCGAGCAGCCAGTCAAAGCTCTCGGTCTGCAGCGCGAGGAGGTTCGGAACCTCGAGGGGCTCCTTGATCTTTGCAAAGGAGATGCGCAGCGGGGCGGTGCTTGCGCCGTTGTTCGTATTCGCGGTCGAGGCGTTGCGCGAGGCGGCCAAGAGGGGGTCCTTCCGAGGGCTCGGACTCACTACGCGCGTACCGGTCCCAAGCCGGGCACAAAGACAGAAATCCCAGGTCAGGGCTATTCTGGTCAACGATGCTCATGCGAGGGGATGCCCCTGGTGACGGGCAGGGAGCAGCTAACAGGCAGCGCAAAGGGTCAGTGTAGCCACTTGGCCCACTGATGTCCAGGGCGGGTTCACCGAGACCCTCGTTGTTCTCAACTCCGCGGTATGCCGCGCGCCGGGAGGCGCACACCGATACTGCCCGTTCGGTCGCCGATCCATGCCTCGAACTTGGACCGTTGTGACGACGCGTCCTGAGAATTGCGCGCTGCGTGCGGTTCGTCAAGGCCCCCCAGCCCATTCCCGGCTGCGGGGATCGTCACCTGGCGCACGGCGAAGATCACCCTACTCCCCGCGACGGGCAGCGCAAGGCGCCCACCCGACGGTGCGGGCAACGCCGAAGGGCGACCACCCGAATGGATGATCGCCCTTCAGTGCGTGCGCGTTACAGCGCAGGAGTCAGCGGACCCCCGAGGTCACTTGACCTCGACGGCCGCACCGGCGCCCTTGAGGGACTCGGCGGCCTTCTCCGCGGCCTCCTTGGTGACCTTCTCCAGGACCGGCTTCGGGGCGCCGTCGACGAGGTCCTTGGCCTCCTTCAGACCCAGCGAGGTCAGCTCGCGGACGACCTTGATGACCTGGATCTTCTTGTCGCCGGCGCCGGTGAGGACGACGTCGAACTCGTCCTGCTCCTCGGCGGCCTCGGCAGCCGGGGCACCCGGGACGCCGGCGGCGGCCACGGCGACCGGGGCGGCGGCGGTGACGTCGAACTTCTCCTCGAACGCCTTCACGAACTCGGAGAGCTCGATGAGGGTCATCTCCTCGAACTGCGCGAGCAGGTCTTCCTGAGACAGCTTCGCCATGATGGCGGTCCTTCCACTCATTCGGCTGGTGCCGGGATGTACATAACGGCGGGCGTACGGCCCGCTACGACCCGCGCCGGGCGGCGCGGATCAATGCGCGAGCCGAATTACTCGGCACCGCCCTGCTCGGCCTGCTTGGCGCGAAGCGCGTCCACGGTGCGGACGAGCTTCGACGGAAGCGCCTGGAAGAGCGCGGCAGCCTGGGACTGCTTGCCCTTCATGGCGCCCGCCAGCTTGGCGAGCAGAACCTCGCGGGACTCGAGGTCCGCAAGCTTCTTGATCTCATCGGCGGACAGCGCCTTGCCGTCAAGGACACCGCCCTTGATGATGAGGTTCGGGTTGTCCTTGGCGAAGTCACGAAGACCCTTCGCCGACTCCACCGGGTCACCGGTGATGAAGGCGACCGCCGTCGGACCAGCGAACTGGTCGTCGAGCGAGGTGATCCCGGCCTCGTTGGCCGCAATCTTGGTCAGCGTGTTCTTCACCACGGCGTACTGGGCGTTCTCACCGAGCGAACGGCGCAGCTGCTTCAGCTGCGCCACGGTGAGACCGCGGTACTCGGTCAGCACGGCGGCGTTCGAGCTGCGGAACTTGTCCGTCAGCTCGGCGACCGCGGCGGACTTGTCGGGCCTCGCCATGAGCCTCGGCCTCCTTCCGGGTGATTCGGACCGCATGGGCTGAAGGAAGGAGAACCGGGCAAAACGAAACGCCCCGGCGCAGGCGCACGGGGCGTGGCTCCACCGGACGTATATCCGGGAACCTCATCCACAGTCACCTGCGCGGGTCGTCCGCAGCGAGCGGATCCTTCGGCCGCCGACACCCTGACGGGCACGGCAACGACCAGCGGTCTTTGGCTTCCGGGGAAGAGTACGCGAACCGATCGCCGGCAAGCAAATCGGGCGTCAGGGCCCGCCGGCCGCGGTCACGGCCTCCCGCGGTGGTGGCCGGCGGCGGGACCACCGGCCACCACCGGGAGGGCGCGACCGCGGGTCGGCCACGACCGGGAGCCGGGAACCGCTCAGCCGCCGAGACCGGCGCCGTCCTCCGCGCCGTCCTCCGCGCCGAGCTCCTCCAGCAGCTTGAGCATCTCGAACAGGTCGAAGGTGTCCTTCGCCGGCGGCGCCTGGACGGCGGCCTCGGCTCCGTAGTCGGAGTAGTGCGCCGTCATGTCCATCGTGCCCTGCGGCATCTTCATGCCGACGACCATCTTGACCGGGTAGTCGTCCTCGTTGACCCAGACCTCGGTGTCGTATCCCGTGATGCCGGCCTTCTTGACGCTGTCGACCAGCTCCTTGCGCTCCTCCGCCGAGAGCACGTCGAAGGCCGTGTTGGCGTCGAGCATCTCCTCCAAGGTCATCGTGCCCTTGTAGTGCCGTGCCTCGACGCCGTCGACCTTCTCGGAGCCGAGTTGCTTGATGTTGGGCGAACCGAGCAGCAGGGCGAGCTGCTGGGCCGGGTCCTGGTTCATGTTCTCCAGGCTGCCGGTCATCTGCTTCTGGAGTGCCTTGTCGCCGCTGGCCTCGGCGGCGGCCTCGAGGTCCAGCTTCATCCAGCGCTTGCCGTCCATCTCGGCGGCCTGCTTGGCGCTCAGCTCCATGTACATGGCGTCGTCCACCATCAGCATGCGGATCTGGGACGGCGCATCGGGGTCGCCCGCGCTGAGCATCGAGCCCTTGGCGGTGACGTCCATCACGACGGGGTCCCACCCCTGCACCCCGGACATCTCCATGGTGCCGCCCTCCATGCCGTCCGGCATGGCCATGGTCATACGGACCTTGACGGACTTGGCGTCCGACGTCTTCTTGTAGGCGGCCTGGATCACCTGGGTGATCTCGCCCTGCGACTGGCCGGCGGACTGCGAGGAGCCGGCGGCCTTCCTCTCGTCCTCGCCACCGCTCTGGCAGCCCGCGGCACCCGCGACGACGGCCACGGCCGCCAGGGAGACGCCCGCGCGCTTCCACGTCGACATGCTCATGAAATCCCCACCCCGTGTTCTGTTCTGTTGCCTCAGTGAAGTCGGTCGAACCGTAGCGCGCCCGACCGACATCGTTGCAACGATAAACGAACCCCCGCACCCCTCGTAAAGAGGAGGTGCGGGGGTCGGTCCCAGCCGTGTGCGAGCCGCAGACTCAGACCGCGGCCGGGTCCTCCTCGACGAGGAGGTTGCGGGTGCGGTTGGAGTCCAGCGGGATACCCGGACCCATGGTGGTGGTCAGGGTCGCCTTCTTGATGTAGCGGCCCTTCGCCGCGGACGGCTTCAGACGGAGGATCTCCTCCAGCGCCGCGGCGTAGTTCTCCACCAGCTTGGTCTCGTCGAAGGAGACCTTGCCGATGATGAAGTGCAGGTTCGCGTGCTTGTCGACACGGAACTCGATCTTGCCGCCCTTGATGTCGGTGACGGCCTTGGCAACGTCCATGGTCACGGTGCCGGTCTTGGGGTTCGGCATCAGACCACGGGGACCGAGCACCCGGCCGAGGCGGCCGACCTTGCCCATGAGGTCCGGGGTGGCGACGACGGCGTCGAAGTCCAGGCGGCCCTTCGACACCTCGTCGATCAGCTCGTCGGAGCCGACGATGTCGGCGCCCGCGGCCTCCGCGGCCGCAGCACGGTCACCGGTCGCGAAGACCAGGACCCGGGCGGTCTTGCCGGTGCCGTGCGGAAGGTTCACGGTGCCACGGACCATCTGGTCTGCCTTGCGCGGGTCTACGCCCAGGCGGAAGGCGACCTCGACGGTGCCGTCGAACTTGGTGCTGGCGGTGTCCTTCGCAAGACGGACGGCCTCGAGCGGGGCGTAGTTGCGCTCCCGGTCGACCTTGGCGTCCGCGTTGCGGAGAGCCTTGCTGCGCTTCACTTCTTCTCCTGTGGTGTCTCAGGCGTGGAGTTCGTGGTCCGGGCCAGCGCCTGGCCCTGCCACTGAGGTCTCGGGGGACTGTCAGCCCTCGACCGTGACGCCCATGGAACGGGCGGTGCCGGCGATGATCTTCTCGGCGGCGTCCAGGTCGTTGGCGTTCAGGTCGGGCATCTTGGTGGTGGCGATCTCGCGGACCTGGTCGCGCGTCAGCTTGGCGACCTTGGTCTTGTGCGGCTCGCCGGAGCCCTTGTCCACACCCGCGGCCTTGAGGATCAGCTTGGCGGCCGGCGGGGTCTTGGTGATGAAGGTGAAGGAACGGTCCTCGTAGACCGTGATCTCCACCGGCACGACCATGCCACGCTGCGACTCGGTCGCGGCGTTGTAGGCCTTGCAGAACTCCATGATGTTGACGCCGTGCTGACCCAGCGCGGGGCCGACCGGCGGAGCCGGGTTGGCGGCGCCGGCCTGGATCTGGAGCTTGATAAGCCCCGTGACCTTCTTCTTCTTGGGAGGCATTGCTCTCTCCGGGTCCAGTTGAGAGTGTGCTGTAACGGCATGGCATCCACCCGATCATCCGGATGGAGGCATACCGCACCACGATAGCGGGTACTACCGTGGGGCCAAAAACCGCGCAGGTCAGCGCAGCCCGGGACCGCTCCGGCCCGGCCGGGCCCCCGCGGTCCCGCCAGGCGGGAAGTTCGCGCGCCGCCGGACGTACTCGGACGGCACCGGCAGCATGGGCGACGCCCCTGCCGGCGGGAAGACCGCTGGGAGGGGCGCCTTTAGCTCGTGATCAGGGCTAGTTCTTCTGGATCTGGTCGAAGCTCAGCTCGACCGGCGTCTCGCGACCGAAGATCTCGACAAGACCCTTGACCTTCTTCGAGTCCGGGTTGATCTCGTTGATCGTGGCCTGCAGGGTGGCGAAGGGGCCGTCGGTGACGGTGACCGAGTCGCCGACCTCGAAGTCCAGCACCTGGACCTCGACCTTGCGGGCGGGCGCCGGCTTGCCCTCGGCCTCGGCCGCCTCGCGGGCCGCCTTCTCCTCCAGCTCGGGGGCGAGCATCTTGACGATCTCGTCCAGGGTCAGGGGGTAGGGGTCGTACGCGTTGCCGACGAAGCCGGTGACGCCGGGCGTGTTGCGGACGACACCCCAGGACTCGTTCGTCAGATCCATCCGGACGAGCACATACCCGGGCAGCTTGTTCTGCCGGACGTTCTTGCGCTCGCCGTTCTTGATCTGGACGATCTCCTCCTCGGGCACCTCGGCCTGGTAGATGAAGTCCTCGACGTTCAGCGAGACGGCACGCTGCTCCAGATTGGCCTTCACCCGCTTCTCGTAGCCGGCGTAGGTGTGGATCACGTACCACTCGCCGGGCAGCCCGCGCAGCTCCTCGCGGAGTTCGGCGACGGGATCGGCCGGAGCCTCCTGCGCGGTCGCCTCGGCAGCCCCCTCGGCGGCGGGCTCCTCGTCGGCGGGCTCCTCGTCGGCAGTGGCGACGGCCTCGGGATCCCCGGGCCCGGCGTCCCCGGCAACGGCGTCCCCGGTCGCGGGCTCGCTGTCCACGTGGATCGCGGCCTGCTCGGCGGGCTCGCCCGCAGCGGCGTCAGCAGCTTCCGCCCGGTCCGGGCCGACGGAGTCCGCCGCCTCGACGATGTCGAGCGCGTCCTCAGCGGACTCGCGGCTCTCGCGCGGCTCAACGGCGTCGTTCAGGTTCGGGTCAGACACGGTGGCTGCTTCTTCCTGGATACAGATGGGGTGGAACATGCGAAAGAGGCGCCGGTCGGGCGCCCTCCGCGGGATCAGCCGAAGACGTACTTGACGGCTGCCTGGAAGCCATAGTCCATCACGGTCACAAGACCGATCATGATAACGACGAAGATGATCACCACGGTCGTGTACGTCGTCAGCTGGTTGCGGGTGGGCCAGACGACCTTGCGCAGCTCGGCCACGATCTGTCGATAGAACAGCGCGAGGCGGCCCAGGGGGCCTCTCTTCCCACGCTTGCCGCCCTTGCGGGTCTTCTTGCGTGAGTCGGCCGCCTCGTCCTCGGCATCAGGCATGTCGATGGAGCCCACGGCGTCCGTCACGTCTCTCACCTGATTCCGGGTCGTGGCCGTGCCGCGCCCGGTCGAGCCGCACGGCGGTGCATCGAAGTACGTACATACGCACACATCCTGGCGAAGGCGTGTGTAGCAGGGCCGGAGGGACTTGAACCCCCAACCGCTGGTTTTGGAGACCAGTGCTCTACCAATTGAGCTACGACCCTATGTGGTTCCCCCCAAACCTACCGCATCCGCGGTGGTGGTCCGTGAGGGCCAACGACAGGTGAGTGTACGTGGTCGGGAGCCGTGCGTCGAACAGATAGCTTCGAGGCGGTTCCCTTCCGCGTCCCTTCCACGTCCCGTCCGCGTCCCGTCCACGTCCCGTCCACGTCCCGTCCGTCGCCCCGTCCACGCTGCGGGCGAGCGGCTCCCGTCCGGAACTGTCCGGCCGCCGCCCGGTCGGTGAATCCCCTGTGCCCGGGCGCTCGGCGTTCTGGGACCATGGCCGCATGAGCGCTGCCACTTCTCCCGCCGAGCGCCGGGTCTCCGCCCGCATCGGCGCGATCTCCGAGTCCGCGACCCTCGCCGTCGACGCCAAGGCCAAGGCCCTCAAGGCCGCCGGCCGTCCGGTGATCGGTTTCGGCGCGGGCGAGCCGGACTTCCCGACCCCGGACTACATCGTCGAGGCCGCGATCGAGGCCTGCAAGAACCCGAAGTACCACCGCTACACCCCGGCCGGCGGCCTGCCGGAGCTGAAGAAGGCGATCGCGGAGAAGACGCTCCGCGACTCCGGCTACCAGGTCGACCCCGCGCAGGTCCTGGTGACCAACGGCGGCAAGCAGGCGATCTACGAGGCCTTCGCGGCGATCCTGGATCCGGGCGACGAGGTCATCGTCCCGGCGCCGTACTGGACGACGTACCCGGAGTCGATCCGGCTGGCCGGCGGTGTCCCGGTGGAGGTGGCCACCGACGAGACCACGAACTACCGGGTCTCCGTGGAGCAACTGGAGGCGGCCCGCACCGAGCGGACGAAGGTCGTCCTGTTCGTCTCCCCCTCCAACCCGACCGGAGCGGTCTACAGCCGGGCCGACACCGAGGCGATCGCCCGCTGGGCGCTCGAGCACGGCCTGTGGGTGCTGACGGACGAGATCTACGAGCACCTGGTCTACGGCGACGCATCGTTCGCCTCCGTCCCGGCGCTGGTGCCCGAGCTGCGCGACAGGTGCATCGTGGTCAACGGCGTCGCGAAGACGTACGCGATGACCGGCTGGCGGGTGGGGTGGATCATCGGCCCCAAGGACGTCGTCAAGGCCGCGACCAACCTGCAGTCGCACGCCACCTCCAACGTCTCGAACGTGGCGCAGGTCGCCGCGCTGGCGGCGGTCTCCGGCGATCTCGACGCGGTCGCGAGGATGCGTGAGGCGTTCGACCGCCGCCGGGGCACCATCGTGCGGATGCTCAACGAGATCGACGGCATGGTCTGCCCGGAGCCCGAGGGCGCCTTCTATGTGTACCCGTCGGTGAAGGCCCTGCTGGGCAAGGAGATCCGTGGGCGGCGGCCGCGGACCTCGGTGGAGCTCGCGGCGCTGATCCTGGAGGAGGTCGAGGTCGCCGTCGTCCCGGGTGAGGCCTTCGGCACGCCGGGCTATCTGCGGCTGTCGTACGCGCTGGGCGACGAGGACCTGGTCGAAGGCGTCTCGCGTATGCAGAAGCTGCTGGCGGAGGCCCGGGACTGAGGTTCCGTTTCCGCTCGGCGGGTCGGGGCGGGGCGGGCCCCGGCCGGAAGGGCTCCACCGGTGGTACCGGCGGGTCCGGACGACCGGGGCCCTTCCGCTGCCCGGGGGTGCCGGTGCCCCGCGGCCAGGGCCGTTCCCGTATCGGGGACGGTCTTGAAGGGACGGCTCCGGGGCCCGGAGGCCCGAGACCGGGGCCGGGACCGGGACCGGGACTGGGACCGGGGCCGGGACCGGGACCGGGACTGGGACCGGGACCGGGGCCGGGACCGGGGCCGGGACCGGGGCCGGGACCGGGGCCGGGACCGGGGCACGAGGCACGGCCCCGGGTCTCTGCGGCCGGTCGCCACAGCCCGGGCGTGCACAGCCCAGGAAACCCTCCCGGGGTGCCACGGCCCGGCGCCACGGCCCGATGCGAGGGCCCCGGGCGACCCGGTGCAACGGCCCGGGCGCCGTCCTCGACCGGGCCCGCTCCCCTCCCCCCGGGGCGTTCCGGTCGGGCGCCGTCCTCCGCGGACCGTGTTCTTTCGTTCGGGCAAGGACCCGATCGGGGAAAGGGGCTGCCGGATGCCCGGTGTGTGCGGCAAGATCCTTCAATGGAGCGAGTACGCGACCTCAGCCTGCTGCCCAAGGCCCATCTGCATCTGCACTTCACCGGGTCGATGCGGCCCGGCACCCTGCTCGAACTCGCCGACAAGTACGGCGTGCACCTCCCCGACGCACTGACCGGCGGAGAGCCGCCGAAGCTCCGGGCGACGGACGAGCGCGGCTGGTTCCGCTTCCAGCGGCTCTACGACATCGCCCGGTCCTGTCTGCGGGAGCCGGAGGACATCCGGAGGCTGGTGCGGGAGGCGGCGGAGGAGGACGTCCGGGACGGCTCGGGCTGGCTGGAGATCCAGGTCGACCCCACCTCGTACGCCCCGATGCTGGGTGGACTGATCCCCGCGCTGGAGACCATCCTCGACTCCGTGGACGAGGCGGCGCGGGAGACCGGACTGGGGATGCGCGTCGTGGTCGCCGCCAACCGGATGAAGCATCCGCTGGACGCCCGCACGCTGGCGCGGCTTGCGGTGCGCTACACCGGCCGCGGGGTGGTCGGTTTCGGCCTCTCCAACGACGAGCGCCGGGGCATGGCCCGGGACTTCGACCGCGCGTTCGCGATCGCCCGCGACGGCGGTCTGCTGGCGGCCCCGCACGGCGGCGAGTTGGCCGGACCGTCGTCGGTGCGCGACTGCCTGGACGACCTCCACGCCTCCCGGATCGGCCACGGCGTCCGCGCGGCAGAGGATCCGCGGCTGCTGCGAAGGCTCGCGGACCGCGGGGTGACCTGCGAGGTCTGCCCGGCGTCGAACGTGGCCCTGGGGGTGTACGAGAAGCCGGAGGACGTACCCCTGCGGACGCTGTGGGACGCGGGCGTGCCCATGGCGCTGGGTGCGGACGACCCGCTGCTCTTCGGGTCGCGGCTGGCGGCCCAGTACGAGATCGCCCGGCGCCATCACGGCTTCACCGACGAGGAGCTGGCCGAGTTCGCCCGCCAGTCGGTCCGGGCCTCGGCGGCTCCGAGGCAGGTGCGCGAAGCCCTGCTGGGCGGGATCGACGAGTGGCTGAAGGACTGACCGGGCCCGCTCGTGGGCCCCGTCGTCGGCGCCGGTGACGGGTGCCGGCGACGGGCCCCGTGCGGCGCAGGGCGCCCGGCGCGGAATCGGTCCGGCACGGAATGCGCCCGGGTCCCCGGACGTCCGGGGAGGGGAGGCGGGAGCCGAGGGCGCGGCCTTCCGCCCGCCCCGTCGCAGCGGACCCCGCGTGACGCCGCATGACGCCGCGCGAGGCCGTGCGGTGCCGCCCCGGACGGCCTCAGATGCTGACGCCCACCGTCACGGGTTCGTTGACGAGCGTGACCCCGAAGGCGTCGCGGACCCCGGCGACCACCTCGCGAGCCAGGGCGAGGAGGTCCTCGGTGGTGGCCTCGCCGCGGTTGGTGAGGGCCAGGGTGTGCTTGGTGGAGATCCGGGCGGGGCCGCCGCCGTACCCCTTGGGGAAACCGGCCTTGTCGATGAGCCAGGCGGCGGAGGTCTTGGTGTGCCCGTCGCCGGCCGGGTAGGCGGGCGCGGAGGCGTCCTCGCCGAGCCGGTCCCGCACCCGGCCGAGGAAGGCCTCGTACTCCCCCGCCGACAGGATCGGGTTGGTGAAGAAGGAACCGGCCGACCAGGTGTCGTGGTCGTCGGGGTCGAGGACCATGCCCTTGCCGGCACGCAGCTTCAGGACCGTCTCTCGGGCCGCGGCCAGCGGCACCCGGTCGCCGGCCCCGACCCCGAGGGCCCGTGCGGTCTCGGCGTACCTGAGGGGAGCGGACAGGCCCCCCGCATCCTCCAGCCGGAAGCGGACGCGCAGCACCACATAGCGGTCGGGGGCGGCCTTGAAGCGGCTGTGGCGGTAGGTGAAACCGCAGTCGGCGTTCGGCACGGTGACCGTCCCGCCGGTGCGCCGGTCGTAGACGACGACCTCGGTGATGGTGCTGGAGACCTCCTGGCCGTACGCCCCGACGTTCTGGATCGGGGTGGCACCGGCCGAGCCGGGGATGCCGGACAGGCATTCCACTCCGGCGAGTCCGGCCTCGACGGTGCGGGCCACGGCATCGCTCCAGACCTCGCCCGCAGCGAGTTCCAGCTCCCCGCCCTCCAGCCGGAAGCCGGTGGTGGCGATGCGCAGGGCGGTCCCCTCGAACCCCTTGTCCCCGATCACCAGGTTGCTGCCGCCGCCGATCAGCAGCAGCGGGGTCCCGGCGGCGTCCGCCTCCCGCACGGTGGCGATCACCTCGTCGTCGGTGGTGGCCGTGACGAGACGGGTGGCAGGACCGCCCAGGCGGAAGGTGGTCAGCGGGGCGAGGGGCGCGTCGTGGAGTTCCAGCACGGGGACAAGAGTACGGTCCGGTCGGCAGCCGTCCGGGGCTGGCGGGACCCTGGGGCGGGCGGGACCCTGCGCTCGGGGAAGGCCCACCCGATCGTCCGCGAGCGTCCGGACTCCCCGGCAGGCCCTCTGCGTTTCCGCGTTCGCCCGGCCTGGCCCCGGACACAACGGGCGTACCCCGACCCGGCAGGGCCCCCGCAGGCGCGCCGCCGCGGCCGGGCGCACCGCCACGGTCGGGCGCACCGCACCCCGGTGTCCGGCCGCACCCCGGTGTCCGGCCTCAGGCGAGGCGGACGACCGCCCGGGACATCCCCAGTACCTTCTGGCCCGCCGAGACCGCCGTCAGGTCGACGCGCACCAGGTTGCCGTCCAGCTTGGCCGCGACCTTGCCGCCGACCTCGATCACCGCGCCCTGGCCGTCGTCCGGCACGACCACCGGCCTGGTGAAGCGAACCCCGTACTCGACGACCGCACCCGGGTCGCCCAGCCAGTCGGTGACCACCCGCGCCGCCTCGGCCATCGTGAACATGCCGTGTGCGATCACGTCCGGGAGGCCGACCTCCCTGGCGAACTTCTCGTTCCAGTGGATCGGGTTGAAGTCCCCGGATGCGCCCGCGTACCGGACCAGCGCGGCCCGGTCCACCGGGAAGGTCCGCGCCGGCAGTTCGGTCCCGACCTCGACGTCCTCGTATGCGATCTTCGCCGCCATGGGGTCAGTCCTCCTCGGCGGCGCGCGCCACCAGCTTGGTCCACGCGGTGACGACATGCTCTCCGGCCTCGTCGCGCACCTCACCGCGAATGTCCAGGATGTCGTTGCCCGCGAGCGACTTGATCGCCTCGATCGTGGAGGTGACCGTCAGGCGGTCCCCCGCCCGCACCGGACGGGCGTAGGCGAACCGCTGGTCCCCGTGCACCACGCGGCTGTAGTCCAGGCCCAGCTGCGGGTCCTCGACGACCTGTCCGGCCGCCTTGAACGTGATGGCGAACACAAAGGTCGGCGGGGCGATCACGTCCGGGTGTCCGAGCCGGCGGGCGGCCCCGGGGTCCGTGTACGCGGGGTTGGCGTCACCGATCGCCTCCGCGAACTCCCGGATCTTCTCCCGGCCGACCTCGTACGGCGCGGTGGGCGGATAGCTCCGCCCGACGAAGGACTGGTCGAGCGCCATGGACTCGCTACCTCCTGTTTTTCCCTTACTGGCCGATGGCACCGGAAGACCCGCCGGTAGCCCCGGGACAAACGACACGAGGCCGCCCCCGGTGGGGGCGGCCTCGCATACGAGCCTGATTCAGCGCGTCTCGCGGTGCGCGGTGTGGGAGTTGCAGCGCGGGCAGTGCTTCTTCATCTCAAGACGGTCCGGGTTGTTGCGCCGGTTCTTCTTGGTGATGTAGTTCCGCTCCTTGCACTCCACGCAGGCCAGCGTGATCTTCGGGCGGACGTCGGTGGCAGCCACGTGAGTGCTCCTTGGACGGATGGACGGATGGAACGCAGAAAAGAGTAGCCGATCGAAGGACCGACCCCGCAATCGGCTACTGTGCGTAGCGGTGACCGGACTTGAACCGGTGACACAGCGATTATGAGCCGCTTGCTCTACCGACTGAGCTACACCGCTTTGATGCAGGATCCCCTCGCCCGAAGGCGAGGATCACCCAACACCAGAGCCCCAATACGGAATCGAACCGTAGACCTTCTCCTTACCATGGAGACGCTCTGCCGACTGAGCTATTGGGGCGAGCGATGAAGACATTACACGGTCGCCCACCGATCGCCCAAATCCGTTCACAGGCGACGCTGACCCCCTTCGAGGCGGACCGCTACACACCGATACAACCCTGTGCATGGTGATGTGTTCCGGCGTGGTTCCGGCACAAGGCCGGCACGGTTGCCCAGCGGTCCGGGCACGCCCGCCGCCCCTACCCCTCGGCGGGCACCGCCGTCCCCACCCGCAGTCCCCACCCGTCGCCCCCACCCATTCACTCCACCCATCACCCCACCCCCCGCGCCCGCCCCCCTGCGCCACTTGCGGCCACACCGGTACGACTATTGCGCTCTTCCTCGATGCGGGGTCGGGGCGCCCCTAAGGTCTGTCACACGCCGGGTGATCTTGATCGTCCCGCGGGCCGACCGCAGGCCACTCCCCCGCCCTCAGGAGCGCGATGCCCGACAGCCAGGCGCAGCCGCCCGACGGCGCCACCGCGGACAGCACCACACTGCTCCTGAGCGGCGCCAGGCTCACCGACGGACGCACGGTCGACGTGCGGCTGAGCGGCGCGCGCATCGAGGCCGTCGGCACCGCCGGCAGCCTGAGCTCCGCGGCGACGGCGCGCTCGGCCCGCGTGGACCTCGGCGGCTATCTGCTGCTGCCCGCCCCCGCCGAGCCGCACGGCCACGCCGACACCGCGCTCACCGCGCTCGCGCCGGAGGGGCCGGTGTCGTACACCGCCGAGGACGTGCAGAGGCGCGCCACCGAGGCAGCGCTGCTCCAGCTCGGGCACGGGGCGACGGCCCTGCGCTCGCACGTGCGGATCGGCGATGTCCAGGGACTCGGCCCGTTGGAGGCCGTACTGGAGGCACGACGGGCGCTGCGCGGACTCGCCGAGGTGACGACCGTCGCCGTACCCCGGCTGCTGACCGGGGTGGCGGGCGCGGACGGCCTCGCGATGCTGCGGGACGCGCTGAAAGCGGGCGCTTCCGTGGTGGGCGGCAGCCCGGACGCCGATCCGGATCCGACCGGCTACACGGAGGCGGTACTGGAGGCCGCTGCCGAGCACGGCTGCCCGGTGGACCTGCACACCGACGGCGACGATCCCGCGCGGCTGGCCCGGCTCGCCGCCATGGCCGGGGGCCTGCGTCCCGGGGTGTCGATCGGCCCGTGCGCCGGTCTTGCCCGGTTGCCCGCGGATGTGGCATCCCGGACGGCGGACCAGCTGGCCGCCGCCGGGGTCACGGTCGTCTGCCTTCCGCAGGGCGGCTGCGCGGGCTCCGAACTGCGCGGGGTCGCTCCCGTGCGGCTGCTGCGGGCGGCAGGAGTGCCCGTCGCCGCGGGCAGCGGGGCGATGCGGGACGTGGCGAATCCGGTGGGCCGCGGCGACCCGCTGGAGGCTGCCTTCCTGCTCGCCTCGCAGGGCGGGCTGCGGGTCCCGGACGCGTACGACGCCGTCAGCGCGGCGGCGCGGGCGGCGATGGGCCTGCCGGAGGTGCGGCTGGAGGCGGGCTTCCCGGCGGAACTCCTCGCCGTCCGGGGCGAGCGGCTTGCGGGCGTCCTCTCACTCGCATACAGCCGGATCGTCATCCACCGGGGACGCGTGGTGGCCCGGACCAGCGCGGTACGGGAGTACTGCGACTCGGCGGCGGCGGTGGCACTGGAGCTGCCACGACAGGGGCGTCCCGATCCGAGGCCGTGAGGGAGGCGGGCCGGAAACCGGGCAGAGGGCGGGCGGGGTGCGTGTGGAGACCGGGCAGCGGGCGGGCGAAGCCGGTTCGGGGACATGGGCGGGAGTGGGGCATGGCGGAAAGAGCCGGGCCGGGAGGCACGGGGCGCGGGTGGAGGCGGGAGCCAGGAGCCGGGAGCCGGGAGCCGGGAGCCGATAGACGGGAGCCGATAGACGGGGGACGCGCACGCGATCGGACCCGGTCGGGGCTGCTGGTTGGACCGGCTGGAGCCGAAGCCGCTCCAGCCGGCGCGTCCGGGCCGGACCGGGCCGCCCGGGCCGAACCAGGCCCGTATACGCCGCTGCGCCGCCGGGTGCCGTGACCCGTGACTCCGACACGGCGGGCGAAAGCCAAGAAAACGGGTGAAAGACAAGAAAACGGGGCGCGCTCCGGCGCCCGGCCGACATCAGCCCCTCCGGGTCCCCGGCCGGCGCGCGCACGGGGAGCCGGACGGGCGTACGGTCGGGAGCATGCGGATAGTCATCGCCGGAGGACACGGCCAGATCGCGATGCGCCTGGAGCGGCTGCTCGCCGCCGGCGGGCACGAGCCCGTGGGCATCATCCGGAAACCGGAGCACGGCGACGACCTACGGGAGGCTGGTGCGGAGCCCCGCCTGCTCGACCTCGAGTCCGCTTCGGTGGAGGAGGTCGCGGCGGTGCTCCAGGACGCGGACGCGGCGGTGTTCGCGGCGGGCGCCGGTCCGGGGAGCAGTGCCGAGCGGAAGAAGACGGTGGACCGGGACGCCGCGGTCCTCTTCGCCGACGCGGCCGAACGGGCCGGGGTGAGGCGGTACGTCGTCGTGTCGTCCATGGGCGCCGACCCCGGCCACCGGGGCGACGAGGTGTTCGACGCGTACCTGCGGATGAAGGGCGAGGCGGACGCCTACGTCATGGGCAAGGAAGCCCTGGACTGGACGATCCTGCGCCCCGGGATGCTGACGAACGACGCCGGCAACGGGCTCGTCCGGCTGGAGGCCGGCACCGGGCGCGGGACCATCCCCCGGGACGATGTGGCCGCTGTGGTGGCCGAACTGCTGGACGGTTCGGCGACGGCGGGGCTGGTCCTGGACGTGATCAGCGGCAATGTGCCCGTCACGGTCGCGGTGAAGGCGATCGCGGGCAACTGAGCCCCCGCCGCTTCGGCGCCCGGCCGTGAGGAGGCAGGCGCCCCGGGCGGGCCTGGACGGGGCCCCGGGCAACTACACACGCGCCCCGTCCCGAACCCCGCCCGAGTCAGGGCTCGGCTAGGGGCTCGGGTAGGGCCAGTACGGTTGGGGCCCGGGGCCAAGCCCGGATGAACGGGGGGGACGGGACAGCCCCCCATCCGGCCGATCCGACCGGCCACCGGCGTGCGGGACGTGTGACGCGGCGGCGCGGAGCGCGGGCAACCGCCGACTCATCGTCATCGACGCTGCCCGGAGCACGAGTTGCCCCAGGGACCGCCCGCCGGTCGGCCGCTACCCGCTCCGGCGGCATTCCCCCTCTCCGTACACCGCGCCGGCGCCCCCACGTTCCGCCGGTGTCTCGAGCAGCAGGCTCGCTGCATGCAGGCCGAGCCGGTCATCCCGGGGCGACACCCGACGGCACCAGCCCGCCCGACCCGTCACCGTGACGGGAAACACACCCCATATGACACGGTATTTATTGCCTTGTGGCGCCAATCACAGAATTGCCCCTTGCCGCCACCCACCCTCATTCGGATGCTGAAACCCCCGGCGGCGGAAACCCCCATTCCCGATTAACCGCCCCACATGGGATCAGACCTTCAGCATTCATGCGAAAGGGCGGCGTCATGCGGCTTTCCCCCCTCCCCCGTAGAGCGACACCCAAGATCGCCCGATACCTCGCGGCCGGTCTCGCGGCGGCCACCGTCGCGACCGGTGCGACCTGGGTGGTCACTCCATCCCAGGCCTCCGCGGCCCCTGTCGGCGCACAGCGGATCGACGGCTGGATCACGCACTCCCTGGCGGTCATGGAGGCCAAGGGAATCCCCGGCAGCTACCACGGGATCCACCGCAATCTGATGCGCGAGTCGAGCGGCGATCCCTACGCGATCAACCTCTGGGATTCCAACGCGAAAAAGGGCATTCCCTCCAAGGGCCTCATGCAGGTAATTGAACCGACATTTCGGGCATACCATGTCGAAGGCACCTCATGGGATATTTACGACCCCATTGCCAATATCACTGCGGCATGCAACTACGCGGCCAAGCGCTACGGGTCCATCGACAACGTCAACGGCCCCTACTGAACCTCTGCCCCCCACCCACCCCCTGCGCCGTCTCCCCACCCGCCGGGCAGCCCGCGGTCCCCATGACGTGCCGGGTACCGCGAGCCACGGCCCGCACGTGCGACGGCCATGGCTCTGACGGCGCCCGCGCCCGTGTCTTGCGCAACGGCGCCCGTCTCCGCACCCGTACCCGTACCCGTCCCTGGACGCGTCCCCTCAACCCTGCGGGTGCCCGTTCCCTCAGCGGCCTCCCTACCGGGTCCGCCCTTGCGTCCCGCCCGCCACGGGCATCTGACGGATCCGTCTGAGCTGCGGAGAAGCCCCCACCCGCAGACGTTAGGGTGGGCGCGACACGGCAGACCGCCCCCCCCAGGAGCCAGGAGCAGACGTGAGCGAGTCGGCGCCCATCGCCCTGCAGCAGGAGATAGCCCGGGAACTCCAGGTCGCCGAGACCTTCGATGCCGAGCACGAGATCGAGCGCCGGGTGGCCTTCCTCGCCGACCGCCTGACCTCCACCGGTCTGCGTTCCCTGGTGCTCGGGATCAGCGGCGGTGTCGACTCCACCACCACCGGCAGGCTCTGCCAGCTCGCGGTGGAGCGCGCCCGGGCGGCCGGGCACGAGGCGCGGTTCCACGCGATGCGCCTGCCGTACGGGGTGCAGGCGGACGAGCACGACGCGCAGCTCGCGCTGGCCTTCATCCGGGCCGACCAGGTGCTGACCGTGGACATCAGGCCGGCGAGCGACGCCGCCCTCGCCGCCTTGCCCGCCTCGGGGGTGGCCTTCCTCGACGCCCACCACCGGGACTTCGTGCTCGGCAACATCAAGGCCCGGCAGCGCATGATCGCCCAGTACGCGGTAGCGGGCGCGCACGACGGTCTGGTCGTCGGCACCGACCACGCCGCCGAGGCGGTCTCCGGCTTCTTCACCAAGTTCGGCGACGGCGCCGCGGACCTCGTGCCGCTGACCGGCCTGACCAAGCGCCGGGTGCGCGCCGTCGCCGACGCGCTGGGTGCGCCCGCCGAACTGGTGTGGAAGACCCCGACGGCCGACCTGGAGACCCTCGACCCGGGCAAGGCGGACGAGGACGCGCTCGGGGTCACCTACGACGACATCGACGACTTCCTGGAAGGCAAGCCGGTGGACGCGCGCGCCTTCGAGACGATCGTCCGCCGCTTCCGGGCCACCGGCCACAAGCGAGCGCTGCCCGTCGCCCCCTGAGGGCCGGCGCTTCCCGCAGGGGCCGGGGCGCTGACGGCCCGTCGGGGACCACCGCCGCGACCGCCGTCGGACCGGGACCACCGCCGAAGCCGCGTCGGGCCGACGAGAAGACCCCCGCCGTCCTGCGCTTCCGCAGGTCGACGGGGGTCTCACTTCGCGTGGCGGCGCCAGGATTCGAACCTGGGTAGGCTAAGCCGACGGATTTACAGTCCGCTCCCATTGGCCACTCGGGCACACCGCCATGGGATGCCGCTCTGGAGCGGCTTGCGCGTGGTGCTCCGGGGCGACGACGTAAACGATACCCGATGCCCAGGGGTGCTCTGCCACCGGTTTGATCAGCACCTGCGGCGGACGCGGGTGGCTAGGCTTTGCCCTGGCGGTCCGGGCATCCGGCCGTGCGTACAGCCACCCGATACAAGGAGCCACAGGACATGGCCGACTCCAGTTTCGACATCGTCTCGAAGGTCGAGCGGCAGGAGGTCGACAACGCCCTCAACCAGGCCGCAAAGGAGATCTCGCAGCGCTACGACTTCAAGGGAACCGGCGCGACCATCGAGTGGTCGGGCGAGAAGATCCTGATGCAGGCGAGCGGCGAGGAGCGGGTCAAGGCGATCCTCGACATCTTCCAGTCCAAACTGATCAAGCGCGGTATCTCGCTGAAGGCGCTGGAGACCGGCGAACCGCAGCTCTCCGGCAAGGAGTACAAGCTCTTCGCCTCGATCCAGGAGGGTATCTCCCAGGAGAACGCGAAGAAGGTCGCCAAGACCATCCGAGACGAGGGCCCGAAGGGCGTCAAGGCCCAGGTGCAGGGCGACGAGCTGCGGGTCAGCTCGAAGAGCCGGGACGACCTGCAGGCCGTCATCACGCTGCTGAAGGGCAAGGACTTCGACTTCGCCCTGCAGTTCGTCAACTACCGCTGATCAAGTGGCCTGACCTGCACGGGCGTAGTCAGGCTGAGCGGGCAGGGCACAACGGGGGACATATCCCCGAGGACTGCCTCAACGGCGGCCCCCGTTGTGCCCTCCTCGTCCGGCCGCAGGTGTGCGGGTATGTGTCGAGCCTGATCGACGGCTTGGGGAGGCCGGGCGCGGAGCGCCCCGCTTCGCGTACCGGCGGAGGGCCCCGTCCCCGGGGCAGCCGGGTCACGCCGGGTGGTCCGGCTACCCGCGGCGGGATGCCGGGCCGGGGCGCCGTTGCCGCGTTCGAGAGATCTCCATCCGCCCGAGACCGCACCGACGACCCGATGCCGCGAGGGTCGCAGGGTCCGCCGGACAGGTTCTAGCGGGACCGGGAGTGGCCGAAGAGGATCCGGTACGCGATCAGCAGGACGAGTGCACCGCCGATGGCGGACACCCAGGTGGCCCCGTCATAGAAGTCCTGGGCGATCGGCCGGTCCAGGAAGCGGGACGATATCCAGCCACCGACGAAGGCGCCGGCGACCCCGATGAGAGTGGTGCCGATCAGTCCGCCCGGGTCCCGGCCGGGAAGCAGGATCTTGGCGACGATCCCCGCGAGCAGCCCGAGGATGATCCAGCTGATGATGCCCATGCCATGACCTGCCTTTCGTTGTGCGCGTTCCCGGGTTTCCTCCCCGTAACGCGCTGCTGCCATGTAGGACGATCGTGGTACGGAGTGCGGTTGCGGCCGTGCGTAGGGTGCGGCGTATGACACATGAGCTGCGCAGGTCGCTGGGCGTGTTCGACGCCGTGGTCATCGGTCTGGGCTCGATGGTCGGAGCCGGGGTGTTCGTCGCCCTGGCGCCCGCGGGCTCGGCGGCCGGCACCGGGCCGCTGCTGCTCCTTGCGCTGGGTCTCGCCGCGGCCGTCGCCTACTGCAACGCCACGGCGTCGGCCCGGCTCGCGGCCCGCTACCCGGCGTCGGGCGGGACGTATGTGTACGGGCGGGAGCGGCTCGGACCGTTCTGGGGGTATCTCGCGGGCTGGGCGTTCGTCGTCGGCAAGACCGCCTCGTGCGCGGCGATGGCGCTGACGGCGGGGGCGTACCTGTGGCCGGAACAGGCGCACGCCGTCGCCGTGGCGGCTGTCGTGTCCCTGACCGCCGTGAACTACGGAGGCGTCCGGAAGTCCGCCTGGCTGACCCGGGCCATCGTCGCGGCCGTGCTCGCGGTGCTGGCGGCGGTCGCCACCGCCTCCCTCGCCTCGCCGTCAGCGGACCCGGAGCGGCTGCTGTCGGGTGGCCCCGGCGGCGGCACGGGCGGTGTGCTGCAGGCCGCCGGACTGCTGTTCTTCGCCTTCGCCGGATACGCGAGGATCGCCACGCTCGGCGAGGAGGTGCGCGACCCGGCCCGGACGATCCCACGCGCGATCCCACTCGCCCTGGGCATCACCCTGGCGGTGTACCTGGCCGTGGCCTGCGCGGTCGTCTCGGTGCTCGGCGTCGGCGGGCTCGGCCGGGCGGCGGCCCCGCTGGCCGAAGCGGTACGGGCGGCGGGGGCGGAAGGGCTGGTCCCCGCGGTGACGGCCGGTGCGGCGGTGGCCGCGCTCGGCTCGTTGCTCGCGCTGATCCTCGGTGTGTCCCGGACGACGCTGGCGATGGCCAGGGACGGTCATCTGCCGCGTACGCTCGCCGCCGTCCACCCCCGCTTCAGGGTCCCGCACCACGCGGAGCTGGCGGTGGGGTCGGTGGTGGCCGTGGTGGCGGCGACGGCGGATCTGCGGGGCGCGATCGGCTTCTCGTCGTTCGGTGTGCTCGTGTACTACGCCCTCGCCAACGCCTCGGCCTGGACGCTCGGTTCCCGGGGGCGGGTGCTGACCGCCGCCGGGCTGGCGGGTTGCCTGGTGCTCGCGTTCGCCTTGCCGTCGTCGTCGGTGGTGGCGGGCGCGGCGGTGCTGGCTGCGGGAGCGGCGGCGTACGCGGTACGGGCACGGGCCGGCCGGGGACGGACCTGAAGCCCCCCTCGCCCGGGAGCCGGTGGTACGGGCGCGGGCCGGCCGGGCGGAGGCCGGCCGTGCGCCTCGCCTCATGGCGGACGGCCGGTGGCCGCCTGGTGACCGGACGGCTGGCCGCTACCGCGTCGCGAACGGACGGCTGGCCGCTACCGCGTCGCGAACGGCTGGTCGCTCGGCACGATCTCCTTGCCCAGCGGCAGCAGTGACACGGGGATCAGCTTGAAGTTCGCGATGGCCAGGGGGATGCCGATGACGGTGAGGCAGAGGGCGATGCCCGTGGCGATGTGCCCGAGGGCCAGCCACCAGCCGGCCAGCACCAGCCAGATCACGTTCCCGATGCAGGACGGGGCGCCCGCGTCCCGGCGCTCGACCACCGTCCGGCCGAAGGGCCACAGGGTGTAGCCGGCGATCCGGAAGGCCGCCAGGCCGAACGGGATGCCGATGACGGTGAGGCAGAGCAGGATGCCGGCCAGCAGATAGCCGAGGAACAGCCAGAATCCGCCCAGGACGAGCCAGATGACGTTGAGGACTGTCTTCATGGGCGGTGACCTGCCATCTGTTCGAGACGGGCGATGCGTTCGGCCATCGGTGGATGGGTGCTGAAGAGCCTGGTGACGGCCTCTCCCGGCCGGAAGGGATTCGCGATCATCATATGACTTGCCGTCTCGATCTTCGGCTCCGGCGGCAGGGGCAGCTGCCTCGTGCCCTGCTCGAGCTTGCGCAGGGCGCTCGCGAGGGCGAGCGGGTCGCCCGTGAGCCTGGCGCCGTCCGCGTCGGCCTCGAACTCGCGGGAGCGGCTGATGGCAAGCTGGATGACGGACGCCGCGAGGGGGCCGAGGATCATGACCAGCAGCATGCCGAACAGCCCGGGGCCGTCGTCGTCGTCCGAGCGGCCCAGGGGAATCAGCCAGGCGAAGTTCACCAGGAACATGATCACCGAGGCGAGGGCGCCGGCCACCGACGAGATGAGGATGTCCCGGTTGTAGACGTGGCTCAGCTCGTGGCCGAGCACGGCCCGCAGTTCGCGCTCGTCGAGGATCCGCAGGATGCCCTCGGTACAGCAGACCGCGGCGTTGCGCGGATTGCGCCCCGTGGCGAAGGCGTTCGGCGCCTGGGTCGGTGAGATGTACAGCCGGGGCATCGGCCGGCGGGCGTGGGTGGAGAGCTCGCGGACGATCCGGTACAGCGCGGGTGCCTCGAACTCGCTCACCGGGCGGGCGCGCATGGCCCGCAGCGCGAGCTTGTCGCTGTTCCAGTAGGCGTAGGCGTTCGTCCCCAGGGCGACGACCACGGCCACGACCAGGCCGGTACGGCCGAACAGACTGCCGATGACGATGATGAGGGCCGACAGCCCTCCGAGGAGAACGGCGGTCCTCAGTCCGTTGTGCCGGCGGTGCACGGTACGCCCTCCAAGTGGTTCGGCAGGGGAACCTCTGCGGTCGCGGTCCGCTCTCCAGTGGACCCTCCCGTACTGGTCAACGCCAGGCGGGAGCCGCGGGTTCCCCCGCCGCCAGGGGCGTGGACGGCGGCACCGCTGGGCCGTTCGGGCGACCCGGCCGGCTCAGCGCTGCGACGGGAGCAGCCCGGCCTTCTCGAGTGCCTCGGGGAGCGGCTGCACATCGCTGGTGCAGTGGGCGCAGCGGCTGGCGATCGCGGGGATCTCCGTGTAGCAGCGCGGGCAGTCGCGCACCGCGGCCTTGATCCCGGCCGGCTTCTCCTTGGTGAAGCGGTTCTGGACCTTCAGCATCGGGACGACGACGAAGAAGTAGAGGACCGCCGCGGTGATCAGGAAGGCGATGGCGGCGCTGACGAAGAGGCCGTAGGGGAACTTCACCCCCTGGACGGTGAAGACGGCCTTGCTGAAGTCGCCGGCGCCCTTCGTGGCCACGCCGATCAGCGGGGTGATGAAGGCGTTGCTGAATCCCGTGACGACCGCTGTGAAAGCGGAGCCGACCGCGAGACCGATCGCCAAGGTGATCACGTTCCCGCGGAGGATGAAGTCCTTGAACCCGCTCAGCACAGCGGTACTCCTTTGCCGTCGCTGTTTGCCGTTGCTGTCTGCCGTTGCTGTCTGCCGTCGCCGTCTGCCGTCGCTGCCGGCCCGGCCCTGTGCCAGGCCTGCACCGTGTCGGGCCTGCACCGCGTCCGGGCTGCCGCCATCCGTGTGCGGTCACCACCGTGCCCGTTGCGGGCGCCGCTTGTCGAACCGCCGGTTCCGCCCGCCCGGCGGCCCCGCCCGCCCGTGTCGTGGACGGGTCGGAGGGGTCGAACGCGCGGACGGGTCAGAAGAGGTCGATGGCGGCGAAGCGCAGGACGAGCTGAGGCCAGCCGGAGAGCACGACTCCCGCGGCGGCGGTGAGCACGATGGCGGTGGTGACCAGTGCGGGGCCGCGACGTCCGGCCGGAGAGCCGTCCTGCAGGGGCGCGGCTGCGGGCGCGGGCGCCTCGTGCGGCGCCCGGAAGAGCTGCGCGGTCCACTGCAGGTAGTAGTAGAGCGCGATCACGACGTTGACCGCCATGACGACGGCGAGCCAGCCGAGGCCGGCGTCGACCGCGGTCGAGAACACCGCGACCTTGGCGAAGAGGCCGATGACACCGGGCGGCAGACCGGCCAGGCAGAGCAGGAAGAAGCCAAGCGCCAGGGCGGCCGCGGGGCGCGTCGCATACAGGCCGCGGTAGTCCGCGATCCGGTTCAGCGGCTTCGTACGGGCGACCAGGGCGACCACGGCGAAGGCCCCGAGGTTCACGACGGCGTACATCAGGGCGTACGCGACGGTGGCGCCGATCGGTACGTCCCCCGACCAGGCGGACGCGGCGACCGGGACCAGGATGTAGCCCGCCTGCCCCACCGAGGACCAGGCCAGCAGCCGTACGGCGCTGTGCGCGCGAGTGGGCGACTGGCGAACTGCGGCGACGTTGCCCGCGGTCATGGTCAGGGCCGCCAGTACGGCGACGACCGGGCCCCACACACCGGCGTGGGCGGGGAAGGCGATGACCGTCACCAGGATCAGCCCGGAGAAACCGACGGCCTTGCCGATGACGGAGAGATAGGCGGCGACGGGCAGCGGCGCGCCGACATAGGTGTCGGGCACCCAGAAGTGGAACGGTACGGCGGCGGTCTTGAAGGCGAAGCCGACCAGGGTGAGCGCCACACCGGCCGCGGCCAGCGTGTCCAGCCGGCCGGGGACGTCGTCCATCCGGGCCGCGATCCGGGTCAGGTGGAGGCTGCCGGTCGTCGCGTAGACGAAGCTGACGCCCAGCAGCATCACGGCGGTGGCCGTGACCGAGGACAGGAAGAACTTGAGCGCGGCCTCGCTGGACATCCGGTCGCCCCGGCGCATGCCGACCAGTGCGAACGCGGGCAGCGAGGCGACCTCGAGCGCGACGACGAGGGTGGCCAGGTCCCGCGCGGCGGGCAGCAGGGCCGCTCCGGCCGCCGAGGACAGCAGCAGGAACCAGTACTCGCCGGCGGGCAGCCGCTTCCGGGTCTCGGTCACGGAGAGCAGCGCGGTGACGAGCGCCCCGCCCAGCACCAGGAACTGGATCACGAGCGTGAACCGGTCCACCGTGTAGCTGCACACGTCGGGGGCGGTGGTCAGGCAGAACGTGGCGCGGTCGGCCGTGCGCAGCGGCACCAGCGAGAGCAGCGCGACGGCGAGGGCCGCGACGGCCGCGTAGCCCAGCAGCGTCTTCTTCCGCTCGGCGACGAAGAGGTCGGCGACCAGGATGAGCAGGGCGGCCACCGCGGCGATGGTGGGCGGGGCGATCGCGAGCCAGTCGACGGACTGGACTACGGACTGGACGACCGGCTGGGCGGGGAACTGGACGGGAGGCGCGGAGAGCGCATGCGGTGCGGCGGCGGCCAGGGTCATGCCTTTCCTCCAGAGAGGAGCTTCTGCACGGCCGGATCGGTGAGGCCGAGGAGGACCGCGGGCCAGAGTCCGGCGAGGAGGGTGAGGGCGACGAGCGGCGTCCAGGCGGCGAACTCGTAGCCCCGCACGTCGGCGAGCCGCGCCTCTCCGGCGGGCCGGGCGCCGCCCATGCAGACCCGGCGGACGACGACCAGCAGGTACGCCGCGGTGAGGAGGGTGCCGAGGCCGCCGATCGCCATGAAGGTGAGGAAGGCGGGACGGCTGAGGCCGTCGGCGGGATCGAAGGCGCCGAAGAGGGCGAGCATCTCGCCCCAGAACCCGGCCAGGCCGGGAAGGCCGAGCGAGGCCGCCGCCGCGAAGGCCAGCAGGCCGCCGAGGCGGGGGGCGCGGCCGTACAGCGCGGCGCCGGTGGCGCCGGCGAGGGTGTCGAGGTCGGCGGTCCCGTAGCGGTCCTTGACGGCGCCGGTCAGGAAGAAGAGCAGACCGGTGATGAGGCCGTGCGCGATGTTGGCGAAGAGCGCGCCGTTGACGCCGGTCGGGGTCATGGTCGCGATGCCCAGGAGCACGAAGCCCATGTGGCCGACGGAGGAGTAGGCGATCAGCCGCTTCAGGTCGCCTCTGGAGCCGGGCCTGGCGAGCGCGAGGCAGGCGAGGGAGCCGTAGACGACGCCCACGACGGCGAAGGCGGCGAGGTACGGGGCGAGGACCAGCATGCCGTCGGGCGCGACCGGCAGGAGGATCCGGACGAACCCGTAGGTGCCCATCTTCAGCAGCACCCCGGCGAGCAGGACCGAGCCGACCGTCGGGGCGGTGGTGTGGGCATCGGGCAGCCAGCTGTGCAGCGGCCACATCGGGGTCTTCACCGCGAGGCCGATCCCGATCGCGAGGACGGCGGCGACCTGCACGGAGAGGCTGAGGCCGCGGCCGTTGTCAGTGGCGAGTGCCAGCATGTCGAAGGTGCCGGCCTGCAGTCCCACGAGGAGCAGGCCGAGCAGCATGACGACCGAACCGAGCAGGGTGAAGAGGATGAACTTCCAGGCCGCGGGGCGCCGGCCGGCGCCGCCCCAGCGGGCGATGAGGAAGTACATCGGGATGAGGACCGTCTCGAAGGCGAGGAAGAACAGCAGCAGGTCGAGGACGGCGAAGGTGGCGAGAGTGCCGGACTCGAGCACGAGGATCAGCGCGACGAACGCCTTGGGGGACGGGCCCTCGGGCATCGCGAAGTAGCTGTACAGCGCGCAGAGGAAGGTCAGCAGCGCGGTCAGGACGAGGAGGGGGAGGGAAATGCCGTCGGTGCCGAGGTGGATCCGCACGTCCAGCGCCGGGATCCAGCTGATGTCCGTCGTGGCCTGCATCTTCGACGGCTGGTCGTGGTCGAAGCCCAGCGCGAGGACGATCGCCGCGGCGAGGACCGCGCCGGTGACGGTCACCCCGTGCCGCAGCACGGCCTGGTCCGGTGATTTCCCCTTCAGCCCGGGCGGGGCCGGCAGGAGGGCCGCTGCGGCGCCGATGAGCGGGCCGACGACGATGAACGCGAGAAGGAACTGCATCACGGATTCGCTGATATCGAGCACGGCTCACACTCCCGCGGCGACGAGTACGACGGCGATCGCCAGGACGACGGAGCCGGCCAGCAGTGCGCTGAGATAGGTCTGCACGTTTCCGGTCTGCGCACGGCGGACGAGCCACCCGAGCCAGTTGGTGCCGGTACCCGCGCCGCGTACATAGGTGTCGACGACCTCCCGGTCGAGGAACCTGACCAGTTCGGCGCCGGCCGTGACGGGGCGGACGAACAGGGCGCGGTAGACGGCGTCGAGGTGGAAGCCCGCCGCGGCGGGCCGGTGCAGCGGGCCGAGCAGCAGCCGGCCGGGGTCGGCCGGTTCGGGTGCGGCGCCGATGTCCCCGTACGCGGGTTCGCGGCCGGTGACCGCCTCGGGGGCCGGGGCGACCGCGGGTGAGACCGGGGGTTCGGAGACCGGGGGTTCGGCCTTGCGGTGGGGCTCGGGATGGGCGGCGGCGCCGTTCGGGACGCGCGAGGCAAGAGCCGTGGTGTGCCGCCAGGTGGCATAGGTGACGAGCCCGCCGACGAGGGCGACTCCCGTGCCGAGCACGGCGGTGGTGAGGGTCGGCTGCAGCGGCCGGCCGTCGAACCAGTCGCCGATGAAGCCCGCGGTCAGCCCGAAGGCGAGCGACGGTACCGCCAGCGCCCAGAGGACCGCGCTCATCACCGCGGGCTGCCGGCCGTGGTCGGGGGCCCCGGGGCCCCGGCCGCGGAAGGCCAGCAGCCACAGGCGGGTGGCGTACGCGGCGGTGAGGAGGGCGGTGAGCAGACCGGAGACCAGCACGGCCCAGCCCGCCGCGACCGGGGCGGCGGACTCCCCGAGCGCGGTCCGCTCGGCGGCCACGAGCACGGCCTCCTTGGAGAAGAAGCCGGCGAAGGGGGGGATGGCGACGAGCGCCAGCAGGGCGATGGCCATCGTCCAGTAGGCGTCGGGGATCCGCCGGCCCAGGCCGCTCATCCGGGACATCGCGGCGAGCGAGTTGGTGCCGGCGGCGTGGATGACCACACCGGCCGCGAGGAAGAGGAGTGCCTTGAACGCACCGTGGGACAGGAGGTGGAAGAGGGCGGCGCCGCGGTCCCCCACGGCCAGCGCGCCCGACATATAGCCGAGCTGGCTGATCGTCGAGTAGGCGAGGACCCGCTTGATGTCGTCCTGGGCGAGGGCGGCGAGGGCGGCACCCGCCATGGTGATCGCCGCCAGCACGGCGAGGACGGTCAGCGCGGCGGCGGACGCGGCGAAGACGGGAAGGAGCCGGGCGACGAAATAGACACCCGCGGCGACCATCGTCGCGGCGTGGATCAGCGCGGAGACCGGTGTCGGGCCGGCCATGGCGTCGGGGAGCCAGGTATGCAGCGGGAACTGGGCGGACTTCCCCGCGACACCCGCGAGCAGCAGCAGCGCCACCAGGGTCGGGTGCTCGATCGCCCCCGTGGCGACGGCGCCGAGGATCCCGGTGATGCGGAACGTTCCGGCGTCCACGGCCAGTGCGAACAGACCGAAGAGGAAGGGGACGTCGCCGAGTTTGGTGACCAGGAACGCCTTCAGGGAGGCCGCGCGCGCCTCGGGCGTCTCCCAGTAGTGGCCGACCAGGAAGTACGAGCAGATGCCCATGACCTCCCAGCCGACCAGCAGCACCATCAGGTCGCCGGAGTAGACGACAAGCAGCATCGCGGAGGTGAACAGTGAGACAAGGGCCGCGTAGGAGGGGTAGCGCGGGTCGTCGCGCAGATAGGCCGTCGAGTAGATCTGCACGCAGGAGGCGACGACACCGACCAGGACGGCGGCCAGGACGGCGAAGCCGTCGAGGTAGAGGGCCAGGTCGACGGGCACCGACCCGGTGGGGGTCAGCCGGGTGGACGCGCTGATCGGCCGTTCGCCGCCCTGGCGTACGGCGACCAGGACGGCGAGCGCGGCGGCGGCCAGCGTGGGCAGCACGGCCAGGGGCCGGGTGAATCCGGGTGACCTGCGGCCGAGGAGCAGGCCGGCTGCGGCGCCGAGGAAGGGAAGGAGGGGGACGAGAACGGCGAGGGTCGTCGTGTTCACGCGGTGGCCTCGGCCTTCTCCGCCGGCGCGGGGCCGCCAGGTGGTTCACGGCCCTCGGCGGTGTCGCGGAGCCTGTCGATGTCCGAGGTGCCGCGGTTGCGGTACACCATCAGGACGATCGCCAGGCCGATACCGATCTCCGCGGCGGCGATGGCGATGGTGAACAGCGTCAGGGCCTGGCCGCTGTGCAGCGCGTCGCGCAGCCACACGTCGAAGGCGACGAGGTTGAGGTTGACGGCGTTGAGCATGAGCTCGACCGACATCAGGACCAGGATCGCGTTGCGGCGCGCGAGCACCCCGTACAGGCCCGTGCAGAAGAGGAGGACGGAGAGCACCGCCGGATAGACGAGATGCATCAGCTCTTCCCCTCCCGGCCCTCGGGGCTCCTGCGGGACAGGACGATCGCTCCGACCAGGGCGGCCAGCAGCAGCACGGAGAGCGCCTCGAACGGCAGCACCCAGTGCCGGAAGAGGATCTCGCCGGTGACCCGGGTGGAGCCCTGGGCCGGTCCTTCGAGGTCGATCCACGTCGTGCGGAACGCGTCGACGACCACCCAGACCAGGGCGGCGGCCGCGGCGGCCGCCACGGTCAGTGCGGCGGCACGGTTCCCGGAGTCGGCGTCGGGGGAGCGGCCGATGGGAGCCTTGGTGAGCATCAGCCCGAAGAGCAGGAGGACGACCACGGAACCGACGTAGATCAGCACCTGCACCCAGGCGATGAACTCCGCGGTCAGCAGGAGGTACTCGACCGCCAGCCCGCCAAGCGCCACGACCAGCCACAGGGCGGCGTGCACCAGTTGCCTGGTCGTCACGGTGAGGACGGCGGCGGCGAGGGTGGCGACGCCGACGAGCAGGAAGGCGATCTCGACGCCCGTCGGGGACAGGAAACCGTTCCCCGTCTGGGCGACGGCGTGGGCGAGGGTCATGACCGGCCCCCCCGGTCCGGAGGAGTGGCCGGGCCCGTGGCGTCCGGTGTCCCGGTCGCCTGGCCGGCCCCGCCGTCCTGGGCACGCGCGGCGGCGAGCTTCTCCGCGGCCTTGCGGGCCGCGGCGAGTTCCTTGGGCTCCTCGGCGGACGGGTCCAGCGCGGGCGGCGCAGGAACCGTCCACATCCACTCGCGCAGCTTGTCCCGCTCATGGGTCAGCTCGCGGATGTCGGTCTCCGCGTACTCGAACTCCGGCGACCAGAACAGCGCGTCGAAGGGGCACACCTCGATGCAGATGCCGCAGTACATGCAGAGCGAGAAGTCGATGGCGAACCGGTCGAGGACATTGCGGGAGCGCTCACGGCCCCCTGGGGCGGCGGCCGGGACCGTCTCCTTGTGGGAGTCGATGTAGATGCACCAGTCGGGGCACTCACGGGCGCAGAGCATGCAGACCGTGCAGTTCTCCTCGAACAGACCGATCACCCCCCTCGAGCGGGGCGGGAGTTCGGGCTGCACGTCGGGGTACTGCGCGGTGTGCGCGCGCTTCGTCATCGTCCGCAGGGTGACGGCGAGCCCCTTGGCCAGGCCGGATCCCGGGATGCGGGACCGGGACGGCGGATGGGAGCCGGTCATGGCTGGATCACCACCTTGACGACGCCGGTGAGGGCGATCTGGGCGAGGGCGAGCGGGACGAGCGCCGTCCAGGCGAGCCGCTGGAGCTGGTCCTCCCGCAGCCGCGGAGAGGACACCCGGATCCAGATCACGACGAAGGCGAGCACCGCGGTCTTCAGCAGGGTCCACAGCCAGCCGAGGCCCTCGGCACCGAACGGGCCGTGCCAGCCACCGAGGAAGAGGACGGTGGTCAGACCGCAGAGGACGACGATGCCCGCGTACTCGGCGAGCAGGAACAGGGCGAAGCGCAGCCCGGTGTACTCCGTGTACGCGCCGAAGATGATCTCGGAGTCGGCGACCGGCATGTCGAACGGCGGGCGCTGCAACTCGGCGAGACCGGCCACGAAGAAGACCAGGGCGCCCACGATCTGCCAGGGCAGCCACCACCACTCGAAGGCGTCGAGGATGCCGAGGAGGGAGACGGTACCGGCGGCCATGGCGACGGACGCGGCGGCCAGCAGCATCGGCAGCTCGTAGGCGAGGAGCTGCGCGGCGGTGCGCAGGGCGCCGAGGAGCGAGAACTTGTTCGCCGAGGCCCAGCCCGCCATCAGCGAACCCAGCACACCGACGCCCATGACGGCGAGCACGAAGAAGACGCCCGCGTCGACGACGACGCCGACCGCTCCCTCGCCGGGACCGATCGGGATCGCGACCAGCACGAGCAGATACGGCAGGAGCGCGACGGCCGGCGCGAGCTGGAACACGCGGCGGTCGGCGGCGGCCGGGACCACGTCCTCCTTCTGCGTGAACTTCACCCCGTCCGCGACGAGCTGCGCCCAGCCGTGGAAGCCGCCTGCGTACATGGGGCCGACCCGGCCCTGCATATGGGCCATCACCTTGTGCTCGGTCTGCCCGACGACGAGGGGCAGCACCAGGAACACGGCGAACACGGCGAGGAGCCGCAGGGCGACGTCGAGTGCGTCGTTCACGCGTGGTCGCCTCCTGAGGCGTCGTCGGACCGCGGACCGGATCCTTCATCGGGCCCGCCGTCCGGCCGGGGAGCCGGGGATGCGGGAGGGGGGCCGTCGGGGCGTGCCGCCGGGCGCGGCCCGGGGGCGGCTGCCCGCCCGGGGCGCGGCCCCGGCTCGGACCCCGGCTCGGACCCCGGCTCGGACCCCGGCTCAGGGGCAGGCCCTGACTTTGACTCAGGTCCCGGCTCGGACCCCGGCTCAAGGGAAGGCCCTGACCCGGGACCTTGCCCAGGTTCCGGCTCGGGGGCAGCCCCTTGCCCGGTCGAAAGCTCGCGGGCAGATCCTTGCCCGGGCTCAGGGGCAGCCCCTTGCCCGGGCTCCGGCTTCGGCTCGGGGCGCGACTCGGGCTCTGGGGCAGACGCCGGCCCGGGCCCCCGCTCCGGCTCGGGTCCGGCCGCGGCGCCGGGTGGCGGCGGCGTCGGGCCTTCGCCCCGTCCGGCCTGATCCGCGGGGTCGGTCTCCGGCCGCTCCGGGTCGTCGAACGCCGGGCGGGCATGGTGCCAGGGAGCGTCGGTGGCGCGGGTGCGCGAGGCCGGGCCCGACGGGGGTTCGACCTCGCCGGGCCGGCCCGTTGGGCGATCCGCCGTGCCCTGGGCGCGTTGCGGTGGGGTGTCCGCCTGCTGAGCGGTCCCTCGCCGGCTGGCCGGACCTTCGGACGCGGAGCGCGAACGCCGTTCGGGCACCTGACTCGCCGACCCCTCGGCGGCGGAACGGGACCGCCGCGCCGGAGGCCCGCCGCCGGCTGCCCGCGGCCCCTTCGCCGCAGCGGCCGGACCGCCCGAACGGGCCTGGCCCGCGGTGTCCGTCCGACCGGCCGAAGCCGCGGGGCCGCCCGGCCCGGCCTGACTCGCCGACCCCTCCGCCACGCTGCGGGTGCGGCGCGGAGGGCGCTCGCCGGCGGCGCGCGGAGGGCGGGCTGTGCGGGCGGCTGCAGGGGGGAGCTGGCCCCTGAGGGGGCCCCACTCGTTCGGGTCCGGGACGCCGGGCGGCAGCATCTGGCGCCGCTTCGGACCGCCGTGCTCCGACTCTCCCGGTTCCTTCGCCCCCGGCCATGCCTTGGCGACCCGCGCCGCGAGTACGAAGTCCTTGCGCAGCGGGTGTCCTTCGAACGTTTCGGGGAGGAGCAACGGCACCAGATGCGGATGGCCGGTGAAGTCCACGCCGAACATCTCGTGGGTCTCGCGCTCGTGCCAGCCCGCGCCGGGGAAGATCTCCACGGCCGTGGGAAGCACGGGTGCGTCGTGCGGAACGGTCGTACGCAGCATCAGCCTGCGCACGGAGGTCCCCTCCGCCGCCTTCTCCAGCGACACGACGTGGGCGCAGACGCGGAATCCGGTGCCCGGTTCGTCGACGGCGCTGAGCCAGTCGAAGTAGGTGCAGCCGAGTTCGTCGCGGGCGATCCGAAGCGCGTCCGGCCACGCGGAGGCCGGAACGTCCACGGTCAGCAGCTCGTACGCCGCCTCGGCGGTCGCTTCCGGGCCGAAGCGCTCCGCGATGTCGGTCTCGAAGGTGCTCACGAGGCGGCTCCTCCCCGGTCGGACCCGCGCCCGTCCTGCGCCTCGTCCTGCGACGGCGTCGCACCCGGCGCCGTCGCACCGAAGGGGGAGTCCGGGGCGTTCCCGGCCGGCCCGGGCGGGCTCACCAGCCCACTGCGGAGTTCGCTCACCGAGGCCCGCCCGGAAGCGGTGGCGTACCGCTCGCCCAGCGACTCGCGAGCGATCTTCTCCTGAAGTTTGAGAACGCCCCCCAGCAGCGCCTCGGGCCGCGGGGGGCAGCCCGGGACGTAGACGTCCACGGGGATGATCTGGTCGACGCCCTTGGTCACGGAGTAGGAGTCCCAGTACGGGCCACCGCAGTTCGAGCAGGCCCCGAAGGAGATGACGTACTTGGGCTCGGGCATCTGCTCGTACAACCGCTTGACGGCGGGCGCCATCTTGTCGGTGACCGTGCCCGACACCACCATCAGATCGGCCTGGCGCGGGCCGGGCGCGAACGGGATCACGCCGAGGCGGATGAAGTCGTGCCGGGCCATCGACGCGGCGATGAACTCGATCGCGCAGCAGGCGAGACCGAAGTTGAAGACCCACAGGCTGTAGCGGCGGCCCCAGTTCAGGATCACCTTCATCGGCTCGGGTGCGAGCCGGGAGAGGGCTCCCAGCCTCCTGGGTTCCGGCAGCGGCACCGGCTCGGCTGCGGGTTCGGCTGCCGGTCCAGCTGCGGGTTCGGCGGGCTCCTGGCCCGGGGTCCGCGGGGTCACGTCCATGTGAGGACGCCCTTCTTCCATGCGTAGAGAATTCCCACGGCCAGGAAGCCGAGGAAGATGAACATCTCCACGAGTGTCGTCGCCCCGTATCCGGCCGCGGCGAAGACCGTGGCCCACGGGAACAGGAAGATCGAGTCCACGGCGAAGATCACGTAGAGGAACGCGTACACGTAGTAGCGGACCTGGGTGTGCGCCCAGCCCTCGCCCACGGGGTCGACCCCGCACTCGTACGTGAGCAGCTTCTCCGGAGTCGGCACGACCGGCCGCAGCAGCCGTCCCGCGCCGAACGCCACGGCAACGAAGAGCACCCCGACGAGGGCGAGCAGCCCGACCACCGCGTAGCTCTGGAAGTAGTCGGCCGCGAGTACGGCCGGCGATTCGGGAAGTGTCCGCACGTCCACCCCTCGCTCCCTGCCCGTTCGACGATCTGTACGCACGGGAGTCTAGGCCCTGTTAAAGAAACGGTAAGCGGGCGTGTCAGTCATCGGACCGGAACAACGGGCACCGCACCGGTGGGGATATCCCCACTCCGCCTTCACCCCCATACCCCATGGCGTGCGCGGACACGGGCGTGCAGGCTGTCCCGCATGACCCCGACCAGCAGTTCCCCCGACGTCCGCGGGTGCGGACCCGACGGACCGCCGCCGGCCCGCTTCGCCTACGACCGGTGCACCTGGAAGGAGATCGCCCACCTCCTCCTGGATCTGCCGGTCGCCCTCGCCGGGTTCGTCTACACGTCGACCATGCTCGCGGTCGGCGCCGGACTGTCGGTGACGGTCGTCGGGCTGCCGCTGCTCGCGGGCGGACTGGCCGGCGCGCGCCTGTTCGGTCGCGGGGAGCGGGCCCGGGCCCGGGCGCTGCTCGGCGTGCGGGTGGACGAGCCGAGCCGGCTCCCCCGAACCCCGGGGACGGGGTTCCTCGGCAGGCTGTGGAACAGGCTGAAGGACCCGGTGGGCTGGCGGACCGTGCTGTACGCGTTCGTCAGGCTTCCCTGGGCGGTCCTGTCCTTCACCGTCGTATCGGCGGGGCTTTTCGTGCTGTGGCCGGTGCTGCCCTTCCTCGTCCGGGCGCTGGCGAACGTCGACCGGGCGATGGTCCGGGGACTGCTCTCGCCGTCCGACGAGTTGGAGCGGCGCATCGCGGAGCTGGAGTCGGGTCGGGGCGTCGTCGTGGACACGGCAGCCGCCGACCTGCGCCGCATCGAACGCGACCTGCACGACGGCGCACAAGCCAGACTCGTCGCCCTCGCCATGGACCTCGGACTCGCCAAGGAGAAACTCCACCACGACCCCGACACCGCCGCCACCATGGTCGACGAAGCCCACGGCGAGGTGAAACTCGCCCTCAAGGAACTCCGCGACCTGGCCCGCGGCATCCACCCGGCCATCCTCACCGACCGCGGCCTCGACGCCGCACTCTCCTCCGCCGCCACCCGCTGCACCGTCCCCGTCCGAGTCCACGTGGACCTACCCACCCGCCCCACCCCGGCAACCGAAGGCATCGCCTACCTCACCGCCTCCGAACTCCTGCAGAACATCAGCAAACACAGCCGGGCACACACCGCCTCCATCGACATCTGGCGCACCGAGAACCGCCTGCTCATCCAGGTCCACGACGACGGACACGGCGGAGCCGACCCCACCGGACACGGCCTCGCCGGCCTCGCCGAACGCCTCCAGGCAGTCGACGGACTCCTCCTCATCGACTCCCCCACCGGCGGACCCACCACCATCACCGCCGAACTCCCCTGGCGCACCTAACCCCGCCACACCCCCCGGCCCACGAAGCGGCACCTCCACACAGACCCCTCCCCGTTCCGGGCCCGGACACCGGCCGCACACCGGCCCTGCTCCACCCCCTGATCCGACGCACCCGCCGGCCGACGGGGTGGGGAAAACCCCCGGAGGAACACGGAGAAGCACCGCATGGTGCCTGCCCGGCGGCACCGCGAATGCTGGGCGTGCACACCGCGCCACCCGCGGCGTGCCACCGCCGACCGGACGAGCAGAACGGACGACACCATGACCACGGCACACCGAGCCGGGCCCCGGGTCCACGGACTCCCCCCGGCGCTGCGGGCACCGTTCGAGGGCCGCACCTGGCGCGAGTTCGGCTACCTCCTGCTGAGCCTGCCCCTCAGCATCGTGTTCTTCGCCCTGGCCCTGTCGCTGACTGCGGCCGGCGCCGGACTGGTGGTCACGTTCCTCGGCATCCCGGTCCTCGCCGGAGCGCTCGCGATGTGCCGGGGTTTCGGCGCGTTGGAACGGGTCCGGGCGCGGGCGCTGCTGCGGCTCGATGTGGCGGATCCCGCGCCACTGCCGCCGGGGGGCAACGGCGCGCTCGGCCGGGTCACCGCCTTGCTGAAGAGCGGGACGTCCTGGCGGCACCTCCTCTACGCGCTGGTGCACATGCCGTGGGCGGTCTTCGCGTTCTCCGTCTCCCTGGTGTTCTGGAGTTACGGCTGGTGTCTGCTGACCTATCCGCTGTGGCAGTGGGTCTTCCCCCTCTACGCGGGGATCGACGGCCTGCAGATCTACGGTGACGACACGCACGACGTCTACCTCGACTCCCCGCTCGAACTCGCCGCGACCAGCCTGATCGGCCTGCTGTTCACCCTGGCCGCGCCCTGGATCATCCGCGGACTCGCCACGGTGGACCGGCTGCTGGTCACCGGGCTGCTCGGCCCCTCCCGACTGGAGGGCAGGCTGGTGGAGCTGGAGTCGGGTCGGGGCGTCGCCGTGGACACGGCAGCCGCCGACCTGCGCCGCATCGAACGCGACCTGCACGACGGCGCACAAGCCAGACTCGTCGCCCTCGCCATGGACCTCGGACTCGCCAAGGAGAAACTCCACCACGACCCCGACACCGCCGCCACCATGGTCGACGAAGCCCACGGCGAGGTGAAACTCGCCCTCAAGGAACTCCGCGACCTGGCCCGCGGCATCCACCCGGCCATCCTCACCGACCGCGGCCTCGACGCCGCACTCTCCTCCGCCGCCACCCGCTGCACCGTCCCCGTCCGAGTCCACGTGGACCTACCCACCCGCCCCACCCCGGCAACCGAAGGCATCGCCTACCTCACCGCCTCCGAACTCCTGCAGAACATCAGCAAACACAGCCGGGCACACACCGCCTCCATCGACATCTGGCGCACCGAGAACCGCCTGCTCATCCAGGTCCACGACGACGGACACGGCGGAGCCGACCCCACCGGACACGGCCTCGCCGGCCTCGCCGAACGCCTCCAGGCAGTCGACGGACTCCTCCTCATCGACTCCCCCACCGGCGGACCCACCACCATCACCGCCGAACTCCCCTGGCGCACCTAACCCCGCCACACCCCCCGGCCCACGAAGCGGCACCTCCACACAGACCCCTCCCCGTTCCGGGCCCGGACACCGGCCGCACACCAGTCGGCCCCGACACACCACCCGGGCCTCGCTCCACGCCCGGGAGCGGGACCGGACCCGGCACCCGATCCGCGCGGCCCCTGATCCGAAACGCTCACCCGATCGTGTGAAGGGTGCGATGCTGGGGTCGACCGCCGGACGCAGGCCGCGGGCCGTGCACAACGACCGCAGGGGGACGCACCGCCGTGGAGCACGAGACAGACGCCCTCCCCGGGCACGCCGCACCGTCCGGTAGCGCCCCGTCCGGGCCGCGCGCCGTGCGGGTCGTCATCGCCGAGGACTCCGTGCTGCTCCGCGAGGGCCTCACCCGGTTGCTCGCCGACCGCGGTCACCACGTCGTCGCGGGCGTCGGGGATGCCGAGGCGCTGATCGGGGCGGTCGGGGAGCTGGCCGCGCGGGACGACCTGCCCGACGTCGTCGTCGCGGACGTACGGATGCCGCCCACGCACACGGACGAGGGCGTCCGCGCGGCCGTCCGACTGCGCAGGGACCATCCGGGCCTGGGTGTGCTGGTGCTGTCGCAGTACGTGGAGGAGCGATACGCCACGGAGCTGCTCGCGGGGAGCAGCCGCGGTGTGGGCTATCTGCTGAAGGACCGGGTCGCCGAGGTCAGGGAGTTCGTGGACGCGGTCGTCCGGGTGGCCGGCGGTGGGACGGCGCTGGACCCGGAGGTCGTGGCGCAGCTGCTGGGGCGGAGCCGGAAGCAGGAGGTACTCGCCGGCCTGACCCCCCGGGAGCGCGAGGTGCTGGGCCTGATGGCGGAGGGCAGGACGAACTCGGCCATCGCACGGCAGCTCGTGGTGAGCGACGGCGCCGTGGAGAAGCACGTGGGCAATATCTTCCTGAAGCTCGGGCTGCCCCCCGGCGAGGGTGATCATCGGCGGGTACTGGCGGTGCTCACCTATCTGGATGCCTGATTATTTGACACCCTGTCAGGCAAGAGCGATCGATCAGGAACGGCGCCCCACCGAACGAATCCCCGGGGCGAACAGAACACGGCAAACCAGGACACGGCGGTATCTCAAATCGACGTCCGACATGTGAGCAGTCCCGGGAAGGTGGTACTCACGGACGTAGGGTTGACCTTGGAGCGACCGGTGCGCCGGCCGCGAACCAGCCGCCTCGAGGGAGGTCCAGTTCAGTGACCAGCCAGGTCAGCAGCCCAGCAGAGCACGCGGACGAGGCAGACGGGCCCGGGGAGGCCCTCGTCGGGGGGCAACGGCAACCTCCCGGCGAGAAGGAAGTACGCCAACTGGATCGGGTGATCATCCGCTTTGCGGGTGATTCCGGTGACGGTATGCAGCTGACGGGTGACCGCTTCACTTCGGAGACGGCGTCGTACGGGAACGACCTGTCGACCCTGCCCAACTTCCCCGCCGAGATCAGGGCTCCCGCCGGCACCCTGCCCGGCGTCTCCAGCTTCCAGGTGCACTTCGCCGACCACGACATCCTCACTCCGGGCGACGCCCCCCATGTGCTGGTGGCGATGAACCCGGCCGCACTGAAGGCCAACATCGCCGATGTGCCGCGCGGCGGCGAGATCATCGTCAACACCGACGAGTTCGCCAAGCGCGCCATGGCCAAGGTCGGCTACGACACCTCGCCGCTGGAGGACGGCTCGCTGGACGGCTACAGCGTGCACCCCGTCCCCCTGACCACGCTCACGATCGAGGCGCTCAAGGAGTTCGGGCTCTCCCGCAAGGAGGCCGGGCGCTCCAAGAACATGTTCGCGCTGGGCCTGCTGTCGTGGATGTACCACCGGCCGACCGAGGGGACCGAGAGGTTCCTGAGAGCCAAGTTCGCGAAGAAGCCGGACATCGCCGAGGCGAATGTGGCGGCCTTCCGGGCCGGCTGGAACTTCGGGGAGACAACCGAGGACTTCGCCGTCTCCTACGAGGTCGCACCCGCCGGCACCGCGTTCCCGGCCGGCACGTACCGCAACATCTCCGGCAACCTGGCGCTGTCCTACGGGCTGATCGCCGCGTCCCGGCAGGCCGACCTGCCGCTGTACCTCGGCTCGTACCCGATCACCCCGGCCTCGGACATCCTGCACGAACTGTCCCGCCACAAGAACTTCGGCGTGCGCACCTTTCAGGCCGAGGACGAGATCGCCGGAATCGGCGCGGCGCTCGGTGCCGCGTTCGGCGGCTCGCTGGCCGTGACCACCACCTCCGGCCCCGGCGTGGCCCTGAAGTCGGAGACCGTCGGCCTGGCGGTGTCGCTGGAGCTGCCGCTGCTGGTGATCGACATCCAGCGGGGCGGGCCCTCGACCGGTCTGCCGACCAAGACCGAGCAGGCCGACCTGTTGCAGGCCATGTACGGCCGCAACGGCGAGGCACCGGTGCCGGTCGTCGCCCCGCGCACCCCGGCGGACTGCTTCGACGCGGCGCTGGACGCGGCCCGCATCGCGCTGACGTACCGCACCCCGGTGCTCCTGCTCTCCGACGGGTATCTCGCCAACGGCTCGGAGCCGTGGCGGATCCCGGACCTCGACGAGCTGCCGGATCTCCGGACCCGGTTCGCCACGGGCCCGAACCACACGCTCCAGGACGGCACCGAGGTGTTCTGGCCCTACAAGCGGGACCCGCGGACGCTGGCCCGCCCCTGGGCCGTGCCCGGCACGCCGGGTCTGGAGCACCGGGTCGGCGGCATCGAGAAGCAGGACGGCACCGGGAACATCTCGTACGACCCGGCGAACCACGACTTCATGGTCCGCACCCGCCAGGCCAAGATCGACGGCATCGAGGTCCCGGACCTGGAGGTCGACGACCCGGACGGCGCGAGGACGCTGGTCCTCGGCTGGGGTTCCACCTACGGGCCGATCACCGCGGCGGTCCGCCGCATCCGCCGGGAGGGCGGCGCCGTCGCCCAGGCCCACCTGCGGCATCTCAACCCGTTCCCGAGGAATCTCGGGGACGCTCTCGGACGTTACGACAAGGTAGTGGTACCGGAGATGAACCTGGGCCAGCTCGCCACCATGATCCGGGCGAGGTTCCTCATCGACGCACAGCCGTACAACCAGGTCAACGGAATGCCGTTCAAGGCCGAGCAGCTCGCGGCGGCCCTCAAGGAGGCCATCGATGACTGAGGCAGCGTCCGCACTGCTGTCCCTGGTTCCCAAGGCCGAGGCCGAGCAGTCCATGAAGGACTTCAAGTCGGACCAGGAGGTCCGCTGGTGCCCGGGCTGCGGTGACTACGCCATCCTCGCCGCCGTGCAGGGCTTTATGCCCGAACTCGGCCTGGCGAGGGAGAACATCGTCTTCATCTCCGGCATCGGATGCTCCTCCCGCTTCCCGTACTACATGAACACCTACGGGATGCACTCGATCCACGGCCGCGCTCCGGCGATCGCGACCGGACTGGCCTCCTCCCGGCGCGACCTGAGCGTATGGGTCGTCACGGGCGACGGCGACGCGCTGTCCATCGGCGGCAACCACCTCATCCACGCCCTGCGGCGCAACGTCAACCTCAAGATCCTGCTGTTCAACAACCGGATCTACGGTCTGACGAAGGGGCAGTACTCCCCCACCTCCGAACTCGGCAAGATCACCAAGTCGACGCCGATGGGCTCGCTGGACGCGCCCTTCAACCCGGTGTCGCTGGCGCTGGGCGCCGAGGCGTCGTTCGTCGCCCGCACGGTCGACTCCGACCGGAGGCACCTCACCGAGGTGCTGCGCGCGGCGGCGGACCACCCGGGCACGGCCCTGGTGGAGATCTACCAGAACTGCAACATCTTCAACGACAACGCCTTCGAGGCGCTCAAGGACAAGGATCAGGCCGAGGAGGCGGTGATCCGGCTGGAGCACGGGCAGCCGATCCGGTTCGGCCCCGGCGGCTCGAAGGGCGTGGTGCGGGACCCGGCGACCGGCGATCTCACGGTCGTCGAGGTCTCCGCGGAGACCGAGTCCCGGATCCTCGTCCACGATGCCCGCAGCGCCACCCCGACGACCGCGTTCGCGCTGTCCCGGCTGGCCGACCCGGACACGCTGCACCAGACGCCCATCGGGGTGTTCCGCAGCGTCGAGCGCCCCGTGTACGACTCCCTGATGGCCGATCAGCTCGACGCCGCGATCGAGCAGAACGGCAAGGGCGACCTGGGCGCCCTGCTCGCGGGCAACGACACCTGGACCGTCGTCGGCTGACGCCCGTCCCTGCTCCCGGACACCGGCCCGGACCCCCGCTGCGGGAGGTCCGGGCCCCGGCACGTCCCCGTCGCGCGTCGGGACGCGCCCCCTCCGGGCCCCGGCACGTCCGGCGCGATCCGCAAGCCCGGGCTGCGGGGTCTCCACCTCCAGGCCGCGACACCGCCCGGCCCGGACCAGTGCGGTGCCCGGGGTCCGCCCGCTCCACCGCGGCAGGGGGCGCCGGCCGTAGCGGACCCCGCCGCTCCCCTCCCGCCCTCAGACCGGCCACCCCGCTCGCGGAAACCCCCGCACGGGGAAAGGCAGCCCTGCCCGGGTGCACCGCCCCCGGTCCCCTGAGCCGCGCACCCGGGAACCAGCGGCCGGGAAGACCGTCGCGACGGCCTCGGCGGACCGGGCCGGACAGCCCCGTCATGACCGTATGGCGATACGAACATGACATCCCACCCCGCCCGGCGCTACCTTCGACCGGGACAGGGCGGCACGGTGCGGCAGGAGATTCGGTGAAGGCGGACAACGAGCAGCGCATGGGCCTGCTGTACGGGATGGGCGCCTACGGGATGTGGGGACTGGTCCCGCTCTTCTGGCCGCTGCTGAAGCCGGCCGGCGCCGTCGAGATCCTCGCCCACCGCATGGTCTGGTCCCTCGCGGTCGTCGGGATCGCCCTGCTGGTGCTGCGCCGCTGGGGATGGATGCGCCCGCTGCTCCGCGACCGGCGCAGGCTCGGCCTGATCACTGTCGCCGCCACAGTGATCACGGTGAACTGGGGTGTCTACATCTGGGCGGTCAACAATGGCCAGGTGGTGGCGGCGTCCCTCGGCTACTTCATCAACCCGCTGGTCACCATCGCGATGGGCGTGCTGCTGCTGAAGGAGCGGCTACGGCCCGCGCAGTGGACGGCCGTCGGCGTCGGCTTCGCCGCGGTGCTGGTGCTCACGGTCGGATACGGCCGCCCGCCGTGGATCTCGTTGGTCCTGGCCTTGACCTTCGCCGTCTACGGACTGATCAAGAAGAAGACCAACATCGGCGGCCTCGAGTCGCTGGCGGCGGAGACGGCGGTGCAGTTCCTGCCGGCCCTCGCCTTTCTGCTGTGGCTGGGCTCCCGGGGTACGGCCGATTTCGGCGCGCACGGAGCCGGCCACGCCGCACTGCTCGCCGCCACCGGGATCGTCACCGCCGTGCCGCTGATCTGCTTCGGCGCGGCCGCGATCCGGGTTCCGCTGTCGACACTGGGTCTGCTGCAGTACCTCGCACCGGTGTTCCAGTTCCTGCTGGGCGTCCTCTACTTCCACGAGGCCATGCCCGCCGAGCGGTGGGCGGGCTTCTCGCTGGTCTGGCTGGCGTTGACCATCCTCACCTGGGACGCGCTGCGCAACGCCAGGCGGGTCCGGGCGGAGGCGGCGCGGCTGGCCACCGCGGCGCGCGCCGCGGCCGCGGTCTCGACACCCGACACACCGGCGGCTCCGGAGGCGGCGTCCGGGCGGCACCCCGAGCCCGCCGCCTGACAGCGTCCCGACGCTCCGGGAACAGGGCCGCGCCCGGGGAAGCACGCCCTGCCCCACCGCCCCCACCGCTCCCACCGCTCCCCGCCAACGGGCACAACGGGCACAACGGTAACGGCGGGCACCCTGGGCGCGGTCGGCGGAGTCGGCAGAGCGAAACGACGGAAGCGACGGAAGCGACGGAAGGAACGGAGCCGGAAACCTCCCGACAGCGGTCTGCGGGTCCTCCCCGGTGCGGCACCAGACGGATCCCGCTGCCGGCGCCGTATGGGATCGACGGTTCCGCGTCGTCCGCCTATCGAACCCGACTGACCGGTTTCCGCCCTTGACGGTCAGTCATCATCTCGCTGAACATTCAGCACACAGCCGCACCGCCCACAGCTCCAGCACCCTGCGACGCCGTCGTCGCACGGAGTCCCGCACGTTCCGTCCTGTCCCCGTACGGAATCCGGAGCCCCACATGAGTCACTCCGCGCACAGACGTACCGCCGCCGCCACCGCACTCGCCCTCGCCGGACTGCTCACCGCGGCGGTTCCGGCCACCGCTGCACCCGGTGGACCACCCGCGCCCGTCTCCCGGGCAGCCGCCGCCGCTTCCCCGGCAGCGCCCGCGGCGCCGGACATACCGCTGGCCAACGTCAAGGCGCATCTGTCCCAGCTCCAGTCCATAGCCGGCGCCAACGGCGGCAACCGCGCCCACGGCAGGCCCGGCTACAAGGCCTCGCTCGACTATGTGAAGGCCAAGCTGGACGCGGCCGGATTCACCACGACCGTGCAGCAGTTCACCTCCGCCGGCTCCACCGGCTACAACCTGATCGCCGACTGGCCGGGCGGCGACCCCAACCAGGTGCTGATGGCCGGCGCCCATCTCGACTCGGTGAGCTCGGGAGCGGGCATGAACGACAACGGCTCCGGCTCGGCGGGTGTGCTGGAGACCGCCCTCGCCGTCTCCCGTGCCGAGTTGCAGCCCGAGAAGCATCTGCGGTTCGCCTGGTGGGGCGCTGAGGAGCTGGGACTCGTCGGTTCGCGGTACTACGTCGGCAACCTCTCCTCCACGGACCGTGCCAAGGTCTCCGGCTATCTCAACTTCGACATGATCGGATCACCGAACCCCGGCTACTTCGTCTACGACGACGACCCGGTGATCGAGCAGACCTTCAAGGACTTCTACGCCGGAATCGGTGTACCGACCGAGATCGAGACCGAGGGCGACGGCCGTTCGGACCATGCCTCGTTCAAGAACGTCGGGATAGCGGTGGGTGGTCTGTTCACGGGCGCCAGCCGCACCAAGTCGACTGCGCAGGCCCAGAAGTGGGGCGGCACGGCCGGCCAGGCCTTCGACCGCTGCTACCACACGTCCTGCGACACCACCTCGAACATCGACGACACGGCGCTCGACCGCAACAGCGACGCCATGGCGCACGCCGTCTGGACCCTGTCCGCCGGGTCGACCGTGCCCCCCGGGGATGTCTACGAGACCACGGTGGACGTCGCCATCCCGGACAACGGTGCCGCGGTGGCCTCGTCCGTGACCGTGTCCGGCCGCGCGGGCAACGCGCCGGCCGATCTCGAGGTGGGCGTGGACATCAAGCACACCTGGCGCGGCGACCTCGTGGTCGATCTGCTCGCGCCGGACGGCACCGCGTACCGGCTGAAGGACTCCAGCGGCAGCGACTCCGCCGACAACGTCATCACGACGTACACCGTGAACGCCTCCGGCGAGACGGCGAACGGCACCTGGCAGCTCAGGGTGCAGGACGTGGCCCGCTATGACACCGGCTACATCGACAGCTGGCGGCTCACCTTCTAGGACCGCAAGCTCCGGACCCACCCCCCACGGGCCGCATGCGCACGCGACACCGCGTGCGCATGCGGCCGTTTCCGTACCGCCAATACCGCCAATACCGCTGATACCGCCGATACCGGCACCGCGCCCTCACACCGCGGCGCTGTCCGTGCGTGCACCGGCCGTCCTACCTCGCCGCGTTCGCCGTGTTCGCCGCGTTCGCCGCCCCGACGAGGGCATCCCGTGTGACCGCGCCGACATAGAGCGTGCCGTCGTCGGTTATCAGCGCGTTGACCAGGCGGGTCTTGTAGACCGTGCCGGTACCGAAATCGCCCTTCACCCGGTCGCCGAAGGACTCCAGGAAGCTCCGGGCCTCCGGCGGGGCGTCGCCCGGCTCCGGAGCGACGGTACCCCCGCCGCCGGGAGCCGTGATCTGGGCGATGGCCGTCCAGCCCTCGCCGATGACGTCGACCCCCTGGCCGTCCTCACCGACGGGCCCCAGGCCCTCGATGGCTTTCAGGCCCTTCAGGCCCTCAAGCCCTCCCAGCCCCACGCCGTGCTCCGGCGCCCCCTGCTCCCCTCCGTCGAGCTCATCCGCCTCGATCACCTTCGCGCCCTCCGGCGGGGTGAACTCGAAGGTCGACGCGGCCGGCCGGGAGAAGTCGACCTTGGTGAAGCCCGCGTCGACCACGGCCTTTCCGCCGCCGCTCGGCAGCAGGGTGAACTTCAGCGGCACCCCGTTCTCGGCGTCCACCGCGATCCTGACGGAGCCGACGGTCGAGCCGCTCTGCTCGGGCTTCACCAGCAACCGGTAGGCGTCACGGCCGGCGATCCTGGCCGTGCCGTCGACGGTCACCGAGGTGGTGTCGCCCGCGGCCTTCAGCACCTCGTCGGCGAACTCCTTCGGGGTGGTGGGCGGCTCCGGCAGGGCCGGGCGCTCGCGCTCTGCGGCCGCACCGGCGCCCCCGCCGTGGTAGACCTCGCCGGACTCGCTGCCGTAGGCCCAGACATCGTCGCCGTTGCGGAGCACGCTGTACTCCGCGGCGTCGTCGAGGACCGACAGCTTCTGGCGTTCCGGGCCGTCGACCGCGACCCGCAGCGTGTGGGTGCCGGACGCCAGCTCCATCAGCCTGGCGTCAGGCGCGGCGGACGAGCCGCCCGCGCCGGGCACGAGTCCGTCCGCGGCGTCCCCGACCAGCCCGGCGAGCGACGGCAGACCGAGGTCGGTACTGATTCTGACCGTCCCGGACAGCTGCTCCGCGTCCGACGCGGCGATCTTCGCTATCAGTTCCCGGGCCGTGACCTCCGGCAGTTCGGGGTCACCGGACACGGCGAGCGCGGGAACGAGCCCGATAGTCGCCGCGGCGACCCCCGCCACCGCGACCGGGACCGCGTAGCGCCCCGCCCTCCGGCGGACGGCGCTGCCCTCCCCCGCCTCCTCGGTGGTTCGTGCGGTGTCGTTCGGTGCCATGGTGTGCCCTACCTCCGTGATCGGCGGCGTCGTCCGTCCAGTGCACGAGTCCACCCCGCGCCGCCATACTCACCCTCTGCGGTTGCATCGGTGAGGAGTGGTTGCCGTCCATCCGACCACAGCACGCCGCTCTGCGCGTCAGCCCCGGGGGCCAACTCCGCGTACTGCTGCGGTATGACCCCGGGGCCGGTTCGGGCACCATTCCACTAGGGGTCGGGAGGTCGATGCGGCGCCCCGCGCGGCGGCAGCCGCACACCCGGCCGGCGACGGCGCGGGGCCGGCCCCGCGGCCAGGGCGTCAGCCCGCGCGGTGGACCACCGCGTCGCACAGCTCCTCTAGCGCGGCCCTGGCGGTGCACTCGGGGAGCGCCGTCAGCTTCGCGCGGGCCTCCTGCGCCGAGCGCACCGTGTCCCGCCTGGCCTGCGCCAGAGCGGAATGGGCCCGCAGCCGCGCCAGCGCTTCCGCGTGCCGGCCGTCATCCGTGAGATCACCGGAGAGCAACTCGACCAGCTCCAGGTCCTCCCGCCGGCCGTGTGCGGCCGCCTGCTCACGAAGCCGGAGCACGGGGAGGGTGGCGACGCCCTCGCGCAGATCGGTGCCGGGGGTCTTGCCGGACTCGTGGAAGTCGGACGCGATGTCGAGGACGTCGTCGGCGAGCTGGAAGGCGACGCCGAGGCGCTCGCCGTACTGGGTGAGGACGTCGGTGATCCGCTCGTCGGCGCCCGACATCATGGCCCCGAACCGGCAGGAGACGGCGACGAGCGACCCCGTCTTGCCGCGCAGCACGTCCAGGTAGTGCTCCACCGGGTCCCGGCCGTCGCGCGGACCCGCCGTCTCCAGGATCTGGCCGGTCACCAGGCGCTCGAACGCCTCGGCCTGGATGCGGACGGCCTCGGGGCCGAGATCAGCCAGGATGTGCGAGGCGCGGGCGAAGAGGAAGTCGCCGGTGAGGACGGCGAGGGAGTTCCCCCAGCGCGCGTTGGCGCTGGGCACTCCGCGCCGCACCTCGGCCTCGTCCATCACGTCGTCGTGGTAGAGCGTCGCCAGGTGGGTCAGCTCGACGACCACGGCCGAGGGCACCACACCCGAGGCATCGGGGTCGCCGAACTGGGCCGCCAGCATCACCAGGAGCGGCCGGAACCGCTTCCCGCCGGCCCGGACGAGGTGCTGCGCAGCCTCCGTGATGAAGGGCACCTCGCTCTTGGTGGCGTCGAGAAGCCCCGACTCCACGGCCGCCAATCCGGCCTGGACATCGGCCTCAAGAGCCTGGTCCCGCACGCTCAGCCCGAACGGCCCGACGACGGTCACGAGAGGTACTCCTGTCTGCTGACGATCACACGGATTGTCGATGTGTCGCTGCTCCCACTCAAGTCAGCGTATCCGGTCGCCTTTCGATCACCATGGGCGCCTTCCCGCCTCCCCGGTATGTTCTTGATCAGCCGATAGGACTGGGCTTGGGCTCCTTGTCCGGACTCCCGATCGTGCCCGCGGGAGCGGGCGTGAACAGGCCGGCGGAACGCTGCCGCCCTTCCCTGCCGCCGGGCGGTGCGGGCCCCGCAGCAGCGCGCCGGATCCACCGTGGACCGCCGTCATCGCGATCGGCACCGGCGACCCGCACGGGTCCCGCGCGGACGGCATCCGGGCCCCGCAGGGAGGACTGCCGAGGGCCCGGGCGGCACGGCCGTGGAGCGGCCGTGGAGCGGCCGACGCCCGGGCAGCGCCTTCTGCCGTACGGCGGACCGGGGCCGGCCCGCCCCCGGTCCCCGAGCGGCCCTGACGCCGGCTGCACACTCCACGTAACGTGTCCTCGACACCCGTGGAAAGCGAGGCAAGCACCGATGCCCGAGCAGAGCCCGCTCGATCTGGCCGAGGGCGACCCCTTCGGCCCGCACAACCTCCCGTACGGCGTCTTCACCACGGCGGACGAGCCGGGCCGGCGCCGGCTCGGGGTCCGGATCGGCGGCCATGTGCTCGACGCGGGAGCCGCGGCGCAGACCCTCGGCTCCCCCTACGCGGCGCTGCTCGCACAGCCCGGTCTCGGCCCGCTGCTCGCGGCCGGCCGCACCGCCTGGCGGGACGTGCGCCGGGCGCTCACCGCCTGGGTGACGGTGCCGGCCCACCGCCAGGACATCGAGCCGCTGCTCCACCCGCTGGGGTCGGTGGCCCTCCACCTCCCCTACGAGGTCGCCGACTATGTGGACTTCTACGCCAGCGAGCACCACGCCACCAACGTCGGCCGCATCTTCCGGCCGGACGGCGAGCCGCTCACACCCAACTGGAAGCACCTGCCGATCGGTTACCACGGACGCTCGGGAACCGTCGTCGTGTCCGGGACAGAGGTGATCCGCCCGTCCGGGCAGCGCAAGGCCCCCGGCGACGCGGCCCCCGTCTTCGGCCCGTCGGTCAAACTGGACATCGAGGCGGAGGTCGGCTTCGTCGTCGGCACCCCGTCCGAGCTGGGCCGGCCCGTCCCGCTCTCCGGTTTCCGAGACCACGTCTTCGGCCTGCAGCTGCTCAACGACTGGTCCGCCCGCGACATCCAGGCCTGGGAGTATGTGCCGCTCGGCCCGTTCCTCGGCAAGTCGTTCGCCACGTCCGTTGCAGCCTGGGTCACCCCGCTGGAGGCCCTCGACGCGGCCCGGGTCTCCCCGCCCGCCCGGGACTTCGGCCTGCTGCCGTACCTCGACGACTCGGGTGACGAGGAGCCGGGCGGCTTCGACCTGCGCATCTCCGTCGCCGTCAACGGTCGGATCGTGTCCGAGCCGCCGTTCGCCACCATGTACTGGACCGCGGCCCAGCAACTGGCCCATATGACCGTCAACGGTGCCTCGCTGCGCACCGGGGACCTCTACGGCTCCGGCACGGTCAGCGGTCCCGACGTGCACCAGCGCGGCTCGCTCCTCGAACTCACCTGGAACGGCCGTGAGCCGCTCGAGCTGCCGGACGGGAAGCGGACGTTCCTGGAGGACGGGGACGAGGTCACCGTCACCGCGTGGGCACCCGGCGCGGACGGCGTCAGGGTCGGCCTCGGCGAGGTCACCGGCCGGATCACGCCCGCCGTGGGCTGACAGCGGGCCCTTCCGCGCAGGCGCGCTTCGGCGGGCCCCTGTGAACGGCCGAGGCCCTGCCCGGGCCGGCGGAGCGGCCCGCTACCCGGGCGCGGCCGGCCGGGCCGGCGTCCCCGGATCCCGCCCCGCTTCGGAGTCCGTCAGCTCGTGTCGTCACCGATGCGCTCGCCCTCGGCCTGGGACGGTGTGGTCCGGTCGACGTCGGGGTGCTGCTCCTCCGTCGATTCCCGGTCTTCTCCCTCGGCCTGCGAGGGCGTGGTGTACTCGGGCTCCTGGTATTGGTCGATCATGACGTTCCTCCTCGACCGACTCGGCCGACGGCCTCGCCCTATCACCGAGCGTAGTCCTTTCCGGGCGGCCCGGCCGTGCGGACCGACGGGGGCCGACGGGGCCGGTCCAGGACGGCGCGGGCCGGTGGCGGGAGCACCTCCCGCCACCGGCCGCCCGCGGGCCACCGGCGTGGCCGCTCGCGGTGGAGCGGATGCCCGGTGCCCTCCGGGGGATGCCGTCGGCGACGGGATCCCTGTCGGAGGGCGCCGGGCCCTCGGGCCGGGTGGGAGAGGAACCCCCGCAGCACCGCCGCCTACCGCACGAACACGCTCGCCTGACCCGCCAGATCCAGGAAGTACTGGGGGGCGACTCCGAGCACCAGGGTGACCGCGACACCGACCGCGATCGTCGTCATCGTCAGCGGTGACGGAACGGCGACCGTCGGGCCCTCCGGCCTCGGCTCGCTGAAGAACATCAGCACGATCACCCGGATATAGAAGAACGCGGCGATCGCGGAGGAGATCACGCCGATCACGACCAGCGTTCCGGCGCCTCCCTCCGCCGCCGCCCGGAACACGGCGAACTTTCCGGAGAAGCCCGAGGTCAGCGGGATCCCGGCGAAGGCCAGCAGAAACACCGCGAAGACCGCCGCCACCAGCGGCGACCGCCTGCCGAGACCGGCCCACTTGGACAGGTGGGTGGCCTCCCCGCCCGCGTCGCGCACCAGCGTGACCACGGCGAACGCGCCGATGGTGACGAAGGAGTACGCCAGCAGATAGAAGAGCACCGACGAGATGCCTTCCGGAGTCGCCGCGATGACACCGGCGAGGATGAAGCCGGCGTGCGCGATCGAGGAGTACGCCAGTAGGCGCTTGATGTCGGTCTGGGTGATGGCGACGATCGCCCCGCCCAGCATGGTGACGATGGCGATCGCCCACATGACCGGCCGCCAGTCCCAGCTCAGCCCGGGCAGCACCACATAGAGCAGCCGGAGCAGTGCGCCGAACGCCGCGACCTTGGTGGCCGCCGCCATGAACCCGGTGACCGGGGTGGGCGCGCCCTGGTAGACGTCCGGGGTCCACATGTGGAACGGCACAGCGCCGACCTTGAAGAGCAGCCCCATGAGGAGCATGGCTCCGCCGATCAGCAGCAGTGCGTCGTTGCCCATGGTGGCGGCGAGCGCCGGGTCGATGGTCTGCACGGTGCCGTCGACCACGTCGGCGATGCGCGCGTAGGCGACCGAGCCCGCGTAGCCGTACACCAGGGCGATGCCGAAGAGGAAGAAAGCGGAGGAGAAGGCCCCGAGGAGGAAGTACTTCACCGCGGCCTCCTGCGACATCAGCCGTTTGCGGCGGGCCAGTGCGCACAGCAGGTAGAGCGGGAGGGAGAAGACCTCCAGTGCGATGAACAGCGTCAGCAGGTCGTTGGCCGCGGGGAAGACGAGCATGCCCGCCACGGCGAAGAGGGCCAGCGGGAACACCTCGGTGGTGGTGAACCCGGCCTTGACCGCGGCCTTCTCGCTGTCGCTGCCCGGTACGGAGGCGGCCTGTGCGGCGAAGGAGTCGACGCGCCTGCCGTCCGCCGAGGGGTCCAGCCGCCGCTCGGCGAAGGTGAAGACCGAGACCAGCGCAGCCAGCAGGATCGTGCCCTGCAGGAACAGGGCAGGTCCGTCGACCGCGATGGCGCCCATCGCCGCGATGCCCGCCCTGGTCGTGCCGTAGCCCCCGGCGGCCAGGCCGAGGACCGCGGCGAACGCGGCGGTCAGCGCGACGACGGCGAGGAACATCTGGGTGTGGTGGCGGCTCCTGCGCGGGACGAGGACTTCGACCAGCACACCGAGGATCGCCGCACCGAACACGATGATCATCGGCGCGAGTTGTGCGTACTCGATGTGCGGGGCCTGGATCTTGTCCAGCGGCTGGGCCGCCGTGATCCACAGGCTGTGGACAGCTGTCGTGCTCACTGGGCCGCCTCCACCTCGGGCCGGGGGTCCTTCTGCCGGACGTCGGACATGGTGTGCTCGACGGCCGGGTTGACGATGTCCGTCAGCGGCTTCGGATAGACGCCGAGGAAGATCAGCAGTGCGATGAGCGGGGTGACCACCACCAGTTCGCGCAGCCGCAGATCGGGCAGGGTCCGCACCTCCTCCTTCACCGGTCCGGTCATGGTCCGCTGGTACAGCACCAGCGTGTAGAGCGCGGCGAGCACGATGCCGAGGGTCGCGATGACCCCGACCACCGGGTAGCGCGTGAACGTCCCGACGAGGACCAGGAACTCGCTGACGAACGGCGCGAGTCCCGGAAGCGACAGGGTCGCCAGGCCGCCGATCAGGAAGGTGCCGGCGAGGACCGGCGCGACCTTCTGCACTCCTCCGTAGTCGGCGATGAGCCGGGAGCCGCGCCGCGAGATCAGGAAGCCGGCCACCAGCATCAGCGCGGCGGTCGAGATCCCGTGGTTGACCATGTAGAGCGTGGACCCCGACTGGCCCTGGGTGGTCATCGCGAAGATGCCCATGACGATGAAGCCGAAGTGGGAGATCGACGCATAGGCGATCAGGCGCTTGATGTCGCGCTGACCGACGGCGAGCAGCGCACCGTAGACGATGCTGACCAGTGCCAGGCCCAGGATCACCGGAGTCGCCCACGCGGAGGCCTCGGGGAACAGCCCGAGGCAGAAGCGCAGCATGGCGAACGTGCCGACCTTGTCGACCACCGCGGTGATCAGCACGGCGACCGGAGCGGTCGACTCGCCCATCGCGTTGGGAAGCCAGGTGTGCAGCGGCCACAGCGGTGCCTTCACCGCGAAGGCGAAGAAGAAGCCGAGGAACAGCAGCCGTTCGATGGTGGCCGCCATCTCCAGCGTGCCGTCCGCGCGGGCCGCGGCGATCTCCGTCAGCGAGAAGTTCCCCGCGACCACGTACAGCCCGATGACCGCGGCCAGCATGATGAGGCCGCCGACCAGGTTGTACAGGAGGAACTTCACCGCGGCGTAGGAGCGCTGGGCCGCCGCGTGCTCGTCGCTGCCCGCGTGGGCGCGGTCCCCGAAGCCGCCGATGAGGAAGTACATCGGGATGAGCATGGCCTCGAAGAGGATGTAGAAGAGGAAGACGTCGGTGGCCTCGAAGGAGAGGATCACCATCGCCTCGACCGAGAGGATCAGGGCGAAGAAGCCCTGGGTCGGCCGCCACCGGTAGTGCTTCGCCCCGGCGGGGGTGCCGCCGGAGCCGGGTGCGGCACCCCCGAGGCCGGGGGCGGCGTCAGGAGCGGGGTCGGCGTCGTTCCAGCCGGCCAGGATGATGAACGGGATCAGCACGGCGGTCAGCGCGATCAGCGCCACCGCGATGCCGTCCACGCCCAGTTCGTAGCGGACCCCGAAGTCCGCGATCCAGGCGTGGGATTCGGTGAGCTGGTAGCGCTCGCCTCCGGGCTCGAACCGGACGGCGATCACCGCCGCCAGCGCGAGCGTGCCCAGGGAGACCAGCAGGGCCAGCCACTTGGCCGCGGTGCGCCGGCCGGCGGGGACGGCGGCGGTGGCGATCGCGCCGAGTGCCGGGAGCGCCGCCGCCGCGGTGAGGAGCGGGAAGGACATGTCGGTTACACCGCCCTCATCAGCAGGGTCGCAGCGATCAGCACCGCCGCACCTCCGAACATCGTGACCGCGTAGGTGCGGGCGTAGCCGTTCTGCAGCTTGCGCAGCCGGCCGGAGAGGCCGCCGAAGGACGCCGCCGTGCCGTTGACGACCCCGTCGACAAGGCTGTGGTCGACGTACACGAGCGACCGGGTCAGGTGCTCGCCGCCCCGGACCAGGACCACGTGGTTGAGGTCGTCCTGGAGGAGGTCGCGGCGGGCGGCGCGGGTGAGCAGCGAGCCCCGCGGCGGGGTGGCCGGTACCGGGCGCCGGCCGTACTGGAGATAGGCCAGGGCGACACCGAGGACCATCGCCGCGACCGTCGCGGTCGTGATCGCGGCGGCGCCGAGCGGCGCATGGCCGTGGTCGAAGCCGGTGACCGGCTCCAGCCACTTCACGAACGACTCGTGCCAGGAGAGCAGCCCGCCGGCGAAGACCGAGCCGAAGGCGAGGACGATCATCGGGGCGGTCATCGTCCGGGGCGACTCGTGCGGGTGCGGCAGTTCGCCCTTGGCGTCGGGCTGCCAGCGCTTCTCGCCGAAGAAGGTCATCAGCATCACACGCGTCATATAGAAGGCCGTGATGGCCGCGCCCAGCAGGGCCGCGCCGCCGAGGATCCAGCCCTCGGTGCCGCCCTTGGCGAAGGCCGCCTCGATGATCTTGTCCTTGGAGAAGAAGCCGGACAGGCCGGGGAACCCGATGATGGCGAGGTAGCCGAGGCCGAAGGTGACGAAGGTGATCGGCATGTACCTGCGCAGACCGCCGTACCGCCTCATGTCCACCTCGTCGTTCATACCGTGCATGACCGATCCGGCGCCGAGGAAGAGCCCGGCCTTGAAGAAGCCGTGGGTGACCAGATGCATGATGGCGAAGGCGTAGCCGACGGGACCGAGGCCGGCGGCCAGGATCATGTAGCCGATCTGCGACATCGTCGACCCGGCAAGCGCCTTCTTGATGTCGTCCTTCGCGCAACCGACGATCGCACCGAAGAGCAGCGTGACCGCGCCGACGGTGACGACCGCGAGCTGGGCCGCGGGGGCGGCGTCGAAGATCGCCCCGGAGCGGGTGATCAGGTAGACGCCGGCGGTGACCATGGTCGCCGCGTGGATCAGGGCGGAGACCGGGGTCGGGCCCTCCATCGCGTCCCCGAGCCAGGACTGCAGCGGCACCTGGGCGGACTTGCCGCACGCGGCGAGCAGCAGGAGCAGCCCCAGGGCGGTCAGCGTGCCCTCGGACGCGCTGCCCGTGGAGTCCAGCACCGGGCCGAAGGCGAAGGTGCCGAAGGTGGTGAACATCACCATGATGGCGAGGGAGAGGCCCATGTCCCCGACCCGGTTGACCAGGAAGGCCTTCTTCGCCGCGGTCGCCGCGCTGGGTTTGTGCTGCCAGAAGCCGATGAGCAGGTACGAGGCCAGGCCGACGCCCTCCCACCCGACGTACAGCAGCAGGTAGTTGTCGGCGAGCACCAGCAGGAGCATCGCCGCGAGGAACAGGTTGAGGTAGCCGAAGAAGCGGCGGCGGCGCTCGTCGTGCTCCATGTACCCCACGGAGTACAGATGGATGAGCGAGCCGACGCCGGTGATCAGCAGCACGAAGGTCATCGACAGCTGGTCGAGCTGGAAGGCGACGTCCGCCTGGAAGCCGCCGACCGGGATCCAGCTGAACAGATGCTGGTACAGCGTGCGGTCGTCACCGGGCCGGCCGAGCATCTCGGTGAAGAGCACGACGGCGACGACGAAGGAGGCCCCGGCGAGCGCGGTGCCGACCCAGTGGCCCGTGCGGTCGAGTCGGCGTCCGCCGAGAAGCAGCACCACCGCTCCGAGCAGGGGCGCCGCGACGAGCAGCGCGATCAGGTTCTCTGCGTTGTCCACGAGTCTGCGACCCCTTACAGCTTCATCAGGCTGGCGTCGTCGACCGAGGCCGAGTGGCGGGAACGGAACAGCGACACGATGATCGCGAGCCCGACCACGACCTCGGCCGCGGCGACGACCATCGTGAAGAACGCGATGATCTGGCCGTCGAGATTGCCGTGCATCCGGGAGAAGGCGACGAGCGAGAGGTTGCAGGCATTGAGCATGAGCTCGATGCACATGAAGACCACGATCGCGTTCCGCCTGATCAGCACGCCGGACGCGCCGATCGTGAACAACAGGGCTGCGAGGTAGAGATAGTTGACGGGGTTCACCGGCCTGCCTCCTGTCCCTCGCCCCGGCCGCCCCGGTCGAGTTCGTCGCAGTCCCGGCCGAGCCGCTCCTCGGACCGCTGCTCCAGCGCCCTCAGGTCGTTCAGCGCCTCCCGGGATACGTCGCGGATCTGGCCGCGGTCGCGCAGCGTCTTGCTGACGGTGAGTTCCGACGGGGTGCCGTCGGGGAGCAGGCCGGCGATGTCCACGGCGTTGTGCCGGGCGTACACGCCCGGGGCGGGCAGCGGGGTCGGAAGCTTCCAGCCGTAGTCCGCCGACGCGGGGTGGGGGGCGGCGGACGGCGGGGCGCTCGCCTCGCGCACCCGCTGCTCGGCCAGTTCGCGCTGGGTCCTGGCGCGCTCGGTGCGCTCCCGGTGGGTGAGCACCATCGCGCCGACCGCCGCCGTGATGAGCAGGGCGCCGGTGGCCTCGAAGGCGAAGACGTACTTGGTGAAGATCAGCGCCGCGAGCCCCTGGACGTTGCCCGCGGCGTTGGCCTCGCCGAGTCCGACGAAGGCCCCGGGGCCCAGCGAGGCCTGGCCGATGCCCGCGATCATCAGCACACCGAAGCCGATGCCGCACAGGGCCGCCCACCAGCGCTGGCCCTTGAGCGTCTCCTTGAGGGAGTCGGCGGCCGTGACGCCGACCAGCATCACGACGAAGAGGAAGAGCATCATGATCGCGCCGGTGTAGACGATGATCTGGACGACGCCCAGGAAGTACGCGCCGTTGGCGAGGTAGAACACCGCCAAGATGATCATGGTCGCGGCGAGGCACAGCGCGCTGTGCACGGCCTTCTTCATCAAGATGGTGCCCAGCGCCCCGACGACGGCGACGGTGCCGAGCACCCAGAACTGCACGGCCTCGCCGGTGGAGGCCGCGGCGGCCAGCGCGCTCATGCGTCGGCCCCCTTGTCCGCCGCCGGTTCGGCGGACCCCGCGTCCGAAGCGGCGTCTTGGGGCTTCTCTCCCTTGGAGACGGCCACCTGGCGCTCGGTCCCCGGCGCGGCCTCGGTGACCAGGCCCCGGTAGTAGTCCTGCTCGTCCGTGCCGGGGTGGATCGCGTGCGGGGTGTCGACCATGCCGGGCTCAAGGCCCGCCAGCAGCTGCTCCTTGGTGTAGATCAGGTTCTCTCGGGAGCTGTCGGCCAGCTCGAACTCGTTGGTCATCGTCAGCGCCCTGGTCGGGCACGCCTCGATGCACAGCCCGCAGAGGATGCAGCGGGCGTAGTTGATCTGGTAGACGCGGCCGTACCGCTCGCCCGGCGAGTAGCGCTCCTCCTCGGTGTTGTCCGCGCCCTCCACATAGATCGCGTCCGCCGGACACGCCCAGGCGCACAACTCGCAGCCGACGCACTTCTCCAGCCCGTCCGGATGCCGGTTGAGCTGGTGCCGGCCGTGGAAGCGCGGCGCCGTGGTCTTCTGCTGCTCCGGGTACTGCTCGGTCAGCCGCTTCTTGAACATGGCCTTGAAGGTCACGCCGAAGCCGGCGAGCGGATTCTGGAACGCGCTCCCGGAATCCTCGGATCGCTCAGACACCGTCAGCCTCCTTTCCGTCACGAGGACCGTCACTGTCAGTATCGGATCCACCACTGACAATCAGCTCGCGGTCACGGCGCGGCCGCCTGCGCGGAGCCTGCGGCAGCACCTGTCCGGGCAGCGGAGGCACCGGGAAGCCGCCGGCCATCGGGTCGAACGCGCCGGCCGCCCCCCCGGCCCCGGCCGCCTCCTTCGCCTCCGCGTCGGCCCGCTCCTTCCTGTCCCGGAACAGGTCCGCGACGAAGGACAGCAGAAGCACGGCGAGGACCGCACCGCCGACGTACAGCACGATCTGCGAGAAGTCCCGGCCGTCGTTGCGCAGCGCCCGTACGGTCGCCACGAGCATCAGCCAGACGACCGAGACCGGGATGAGCACCTTCCAGCCGAGCTTCATCAGCTGGTCGTAGCGGACGCGCGGAAGCGTGCCGCGCAGCCAGATGAAGAAGAAGAGCAGCAACTGCACCTTGAGGACGAACCAGAGCATCGGCCACCAGCCGTGGTTCGCGCCCTCCCAGAAGGTGCTGACGGGCCACGGAGCCCGCCAGCCGCCCAGGAACAGGGTGACGGCCACCGCAGAGACGGTGACCATGTTGACGTACTCGGCGAGCATGAACATCGCGAACTTGATCGACGAGTACTCCGTGTTGAAGCCGCCGACCAGATCGCCCTCGGACTCCGGCATGTCGAACGGGGCCCGGTTGGTCTCGCCGACCATCGTCACGACGTAGATGAGGAACGAGACCGGCAGCAGCAGCAGGTACCAGCGGTCCGCCTGCGCCTCAACGATCGTCGAGGTCGACATCGACCCGGAGTAGAGGAAGACCGAGGCGAACGCGGCACCCATGGCGATCTCGTACGAGATCACCTGTGCCACCGAGCGCAGTCCGCCGAGCAGCGGGTACGTAGAACCGGACGACCAGCCGGCGAGCACCATGCCGTAGATGCCGATCGAGGCGACCGCGAGGAGGTAGAGCACCGCGATCGGCAGGTCGGTGAGTTGCATCGTGGTCCGCTGGCCGAAGATCGAGACCTCGTTGCCCGCCGGGCCGAACGGGATGACGGCGATCGCCATGAACGCCGGGATCGCCGCGACGATCGGTGCGAGGACGTAGACCACCTTGTCCGCGCGCCTGACGACCACGTCCTCCTTGAGCATCAGCTTGACGCCGTCCGCGAGGGACTGCAGGAGGCCCCACGGGCCGTGCCGGTTGGGGCCGATGCGCAACTGCATCCAGGCCACGACCTTGCGCTCCCACACGATGGAGAACAGCACCGTCACCATCAGGAAGGCGAAGCAGAACACCGCCTTGACGACGACCAGCCACCAGGGGTCCCGCCCGAACAGCGAAAGGTCCTCCGCCGCGAGCAGCGTCTGGTCGAGGAGTGCCGGGTTCACGCGCGCACCTCCGGTACGTCGTCGGGGCCGGCCGTCCCCCGGCCGGCCGTTGCCGCGGGGCCGACGCGGACAAGCCCGCCGGGCGTGGCGCCCGTGTCGCCCGGCACACCGCCGCCTGCCGAGTTGAGCGGAAGCCACACCACGCGGTCGGGCATCTCGGTCACCCGCAGCGGGAGCCGCACGGACCCCGAGGGTCCGCTCACGGCGAGCAGATCCCCGTCCTCGACACCGGCCTCGGCCGCGGTGGCCGCGGAGAGCCGGGCGACCGCCGCGTGCCGGGTACCGGCCAGCGCCTCGTCGCCCTCCTGGAGCAGGCCCTGGTCGAGCAGGAGCCGGTGGCCGGCCAGGACCGCCTCGCCCTCGCCCGGGCGGGGCAGCGGACGGGCGGACCCGGCGGGCCGCTGCGCCCGGGGGCCGGTCCAGGTGCCGAGGCCGTCCATCTCGCGCCGCACGGACCGCAGGTCGGGCAGGGCGAGATGGACGTCGAGCGCGTCGGCGAGCATGTGCAGCACCCGCGCGTCCGCCGGGGCCGGCGGGCGGGTCAGCTGGTCCGGCTTCAGCGCGGCCTCGAAGAGCCGCGCCCTGCCCTCCCAGTTGAGGAACGTCCCGGCCTTCTCGGCCACGGCCGCGACCGGGAAGACCACGTCGGCCCGTGAGGTGACCTCGGAGGGCCGCAGTTCCAGCGAGACCAGGAAGCCGACCGCGTCGAGCGCCTCGCGGGCGCGGGCGGGGTCGGGCAGGTCGGCGACCTCGACCCCGGCGACGACCAGGGCGGCCAGTCCGCCGCTCGCGGCAGCCGCCAGGATCTGCCCGGTGTCCCGGCCGGGGCGGTGCGGCAGTTCGCGTACGCCCCAGGCCGCCGCGGTCTCCTCGCGGGCCCCCGGGTCGGTCGCGGGGCGGCCGCCGGGCAGCAGCGACGGCAGGGCGCCCGCCTCGACCGCGCCGCGCTCCCCGGCCCGGCGCGGGATCCAGACGAGCCCTGCGCCGGTCGCCGCGGCCGTGCGCACCGCGGCGCTCAGCGCGCCCGGCACCCCGGCCAGTCGCTCCCCGACGACGATCACGGCCCCTTCCGACCGGAGCGCCTCGGCGGCGATGGCGCCGTCCCCGTCGAGCCCGGTGCCGGACGCCAGCGCGTCCAGCCACTCGGCCTCGGTGCCGGGGGCGGTCGGCAGCAGCACGCCCGCGGCCTTCGCCAGACCGCGGGTGGTGTGCGTGGCGAGGGAGAACGTCCGCTGGCCGTGCTTGCGCGCGGCCTTGCGCAGCCGGAGGAAGACGCCGGGGGCCTCCTCCTCCGCTTCGAGGCCGGCCAGCAGCACGGCCGGGGCCTGCTCCAGGGAGGTGCAGGTGACGCCCTCGCGGTCGAGATCCCGGCCGTGGCCGGCGACCCGGGCGGCGAGGAAGTCGGCCTCCTCCTGGGAGTGGACCCGGGCCCGGAAGTCGATGTCGTTGGTGCCGAGGGCGATCCGGGCGAACTTGGCGTACGCGTAGGCGTCCTCGGCGGTGAGCCGGCCGCCGGTGAGCACCGCGGCCCGGCCGTGGGCCGCCGCGAGTCCGGTGGCGGCCGCCGCCAGCGCCTCCGGCCAGCTCGCGCGCTCCAGTTCGCCGCTCTCGATGTTGCGGACGAGCGGGGTGGTGAGCCGGTCGCGCTGCTGGGCGTAGCGGAAGGCGAACCGCCCCTTGTCGCAGATCCACTCCTCGTTGACCTCGGGGTCCTCGGCGGCGAGCCGCCGCATCACCTTGCCGCGCCGGTGGTCGGTGCGGATCGCGCAGCCGCCCGCGCAGTGCTCGCAGACGGCCGGCGACGACACCAGGTCGAAGGGCCGGGAGCGGAACCGGTAGGCGGCCGAGGTCAGCGCGCCGACCGGGCAGATCTGGATGGTGTTCCCGGAGAAGTAGGACTCGAAGGGGTCGCCCTCGCCGGTGCCGACCTGCTGCAGCGCGCCGCGCTCCAGGAGTTCGATCATCGGGTCGCCCGCGATCTGGTCGGAGAAGCGGGTGCAGCGCGCGCAGAGCACACACCGCTCGCGGTCGAGCAGCACCTGGGTGGAGAGGTGGACCGGCTTCTCGTAGGTGCGCTTCCTGCCCTCGAAGCGGGACTCGGCGCGGCCGTGCGAGACCGCCTGGTTCTGCAGCGGGCACTCGCCGCCCTTGTCGCAGACGGGGCAGTCGAGCGGGTGGTTGATGAGCAGCAGCTCCATCACGCCCTGCTGCGCCTTCTCGGCGACGGGCGAGGTGAGCTGCGACTTCACGACCATGCCGTCGGTGCAGGTGATGGTGCAGGAGGCCATCGGCTTGCGCTGGCCCTCGACCTCGACGATGCACTGCCGGCAGGCCCCGGCCGGGTCGAGGAGGGGGTGGTCGCAGAACCGGGGGATCTCGATGCCGAGTTGCTCGGCGGCCCGGATGACCAGGGTGCCCTTCGGCACGGAGATCTCGATGCCGTCGATGGTCAGCGTGACCAGGTCCTCCGGCGGGACCGCGGTGCTCCCCCCGCCTCCGGACGCGGCGGACGTGGTGACGGTCATGCGTCCACCTCCAGGTTCGGCACGGCCCAGGCCGTGGACTTCGCGGGGTCGAAGGGGCAGCCCCGGCCGGTGATGTGCTGCTCGTACTCGTCGCGGAAGTACTCCAGCGAGGAGAAGATCGGCGCGGCGGCACCGTCACCGAGGGCGCAGAACGACTTGCCGTTGACGTTGTCGGCGATGTCGTTCAGCTTGCCGAGGTCCTCCATGACGCCCTTGCCGGCCTCGATGTCGTGCAGCAGCTGGACCAGCCAGTAGGTGCCTTCGCGGCAGGGTGTGCACTTGCCGCAGGACTCGTGTGCGTAGAACTCGGTCCAGCGGGTGACGGCCCGGACGACGCAGGTGGTCTCGTCGAAGCACTGGAGTGCCTTGGTGCCGAGCATCGACCCGGCGGCGGCGACGCCCTCGTAGTCCAGCGGCACGTCGAGGTGCTCGTGTGTGAACATCGGGGTGGAGGAGCCGCCGGGGGTCCAGAACTTCAGCCGGCGGCCCTGGCGCATGCCGCCGCCCATGTCGAGCAGTTGGCGCAGGGTGATGCCGAGCGGGCCCTCGTACTGGCCGGGGCGGGCGACATGGCCGCTCAGCGAGTACAGCGTGAAGCCGGGGGACTTCTCGCTGCCCATCGAACGGAACCATTCCTTGCCCCGGTGGAGGATGGCGGGAACGGACGCGATGGACTCGACGTTGTTCACCACCGTGGGGCAGGCGTACAGACCGGCGACCGCGGGGAAGGGGGGCCGCAGCCTGGGCTGACCGCGCCGGCCTTCCAGGGAGTCCAGCAGGGCGGTCTCCTCGCCGCAGATGTAGGCGCCGGCGCCGGCGTGCACGGTGACTTCGACGTCGAGGCCGCTGCCGAGGATGTTCCGGCCGAGGAAGCCCGCGTCGTACGCCTCCCGGACGGCCTCGTGCACCCTGCGCAGTACCGGGACGACCTCGCCGCGCAGATAGATGAAGGCGTGGCGGGACCGGATCGCGTAGCAGGCGATGACGATGCCCTCGATGAGGGAGTGGGGATTGGCGAAGAGGAGCGGGATGTCCTTGCAGGTGCCCGGCTCCGACTCGTCGGCGTTGACGACGAGGTAGTGCGGTTTGCCGTCGCCCTGCGGGATGAACTGCCACTTCATCCCGGTGGGGAAGCCCGCGCCGCCGCGGCCGCGCAGTCCGGAGTCCTTGACGTAGGCGATCAGTTCGTCGGGGGCCATCGCGAGGGCCTTGCGCAGTCCCTCGTAGCCCTCGTGCTCGCGGTAGGTGTCCAGGGTCCAGGACTCGGGCCGGTCCCAGAAGGCGGAGAGGACGGGCGTGAGCAGTTTCTCGGGGCTGGTCCCGCCGCCGGCCTCCGGCCCGTGTTCGGTGGACACGGTCATCACTCCCCCTCCTCGGAAACCGGTCCGGCCGGGTGGGCCGGGTCGGACGCCGACGTCTCCTGTGCGTCGTGCCGCGTCCCGGGGGGACGCGTCGCGGGATGCCGGCCGGGCGAGGGGCGGGCATCGGAGCCGGGGTGCTCACCGGGCGGCTCGTCCTGCGCAGCGGCGCCGCGGGGGTGGACGACCCTCGGCTGGGGGGCCTCGCCCCTGGCCAGCTGCAGGCCGACGAGGGTGGCGGGGCCGGCCCCGCCGGTGGCCGCGACGGCCCCGGGGCGCTCGTCGGGGAAGCCGGCGAGGATGCGGGCGGTCTCCCGGAACGTGCACAACGGGGCGCCGCGGGTGGGTTCGACGGGGCGCCCCGCCCTCAGGTCGTCGACGAGCCGGCGGGCCGACTCGGGTGTCTGGTTGTCGAAGAACTCCCAGTTGACCATGACCACGGGGGCGAAGTCGCAGGCCGCGTTGCACTCGATGTGCTCGAGGGTGACCTTGCCGTCCCCGGTGGTCTCGCCGTTGCCCACGCCGAGGTGTTCCTTGAGGCCGTCGAAGATCGCGTCGCCGCCCATCACGGCGCACAGGGTGTTGGTGCAGACGCCGACCTGGTAGTCGCCGGACGGCTTGCGGCGGTACATGGTGTAGAAGGTGGCGACCGCGGTGACCTCCGCCGTCGTCAGATCCAGCAGCTCCGCGCAGAACCGCATACCGGTGCGGGTGACGTGGCCCTCCTCCGACTGCACGAGGTGCAGCAGCGGCAGCAGCGCGGAGCGGCTCTCCGGATAGCGGCCGATGATCTGCCGGGCATCCGCCTCCAGCCTCGCGCGCACCTGGGCCGGATAGTCGGGGGCGGGTGGCTGGGGCATCCCGAGCGATACGTCTGTCACCGGTCGACGCCTCCCATCACGGGGTCGATGGACGCGACGGCGACGATGACGTCGGCCACCTGGCCGCCCTCGCACATCGCCGCCACGGCCTGCAGGTTGGTGAACGACGGGTCGCGGAAGTGGACCCGGTAGGGGCGGGTGCCGCCGTCGGAGACGACATGGACGCCGAGTTCGCCCTTGGGGGACTCGACGGCCGCGTACGCCTGCCCGGCGGGGACCCGGAAGCCCTCGGTCACCAGCTTGAAATGGTGGATCAGGGCCTCCATGGAGGTGCCCATGATCTTCTTGATGTGGTCGAGGGAGTTGCCGAGACCGTCCGGGCCGAGCGCGAGCTGCGCGGGCCAGGCGATCTTCTTGTCCTCGACCATCACCCGGCCGGGGGCGAGCCGGTCCAGGCACTGCTCGACGATCCGCAGCGACTGCCGCATCTCCTCCAGCCGGATCAGGAAGCGGCCGTAGGCGTCGCAGGTGTCCGCGGTCGGGACGTCGAAGTCGTAGGTCTCATAGCCGCAGTACGGGTCGGTCTTGCGCAGGTCGTGCGGCAGTCCGGTGGAGCGGAGGATCGGGCCGGTCGCGCCGAGGGCCATGCAGCCGGCCAGGTCGAGATGGCCGATCTCCTGCATCCGGCCCTTGAAGACGGGGTTCCCGGTGGCGAGCTTGTCGTACTCGGGAAGGTTCTTCCGCATCTTCTTCACGAACTCGCGGATCTGGTCCACGGCGCCCGGGGGCAGGTCCTGGGCCAGGCCGCCGGGGCGGATGTAGGCGTGGTTCATCCGCAGTCCGGTGATCAGCTCGAAGATGTCGAGCACGAGCTCGCGGTCGCGGAACCCGTAGATCATGACCGTGGTGGCGCCGAGTTCCATGCCGCCGGTGGCGATGCACACCAGGTGCGAGGAGAGCCGGTTGAGCTCCATCAGCAGCACGCGGATGACCGAGGCGCGGTCGGGGATCTGGTCCTCGATCCCGAGCAGCTTCTCCACGGCGAGGCAGTACGCCGCCTCGTTGAAGAAGGGCGTCAGATAGTCCATGCGCGTGACGAAGGTGGTCCCCTGCGTCCACGTCCGGTACTCGAGGTTCTTCTCGATGCCGGTGTGCAGATAGCCGATGCCGCAGCGGGCCTCGGTGACGGTCTCGCCCTCGATCTCCAGGATCAGCCGGAGCACCCCGTGGGTGGACGGGTGCTGGGGCCCCATGTTGACGACGATGCGCTGGTCGTCCGCCTTGGCCGCGGTCTCGGCGACCTCATCCCAGTCGCCGCCGGTGACCGTGTACACGGTCCCCTCGGTCGTCTCGCGGGCGTCCGACAGCGGCGTCCGGGAGGGGTCCTGAGCGCTCTGGCCGCCGGGGGGCCGGTGGGCAGCCGATGGGTTCATGAGTACGACCTCCGCTGGTCCGGAGCCGGGATCTGGGCGCCCTTGTACTCGACGGGGATGCCGCCGAGGGGGTAGTCCTTGCGCTGCGGGAAGCCCTGCCAGTCGTCCGGCATCATGATCCGGGTGAGGGCGGGGTGGCCGTCGAAGACCAGACCGAAGAAGTCGTAGGTCTCCCGCTCGTGCCAGTCGTTGGTCGGATAGACCTCCACGAGCGACGGCACATGGGGGTCCGCGTCCGGGGCGCTGACCTCCAGGCGGATCAGCCGGCCGTGGGTGAGCGAGCGCAGGTGGTAGACGGCGTGCAGCTCGCGTCCCTTGTCGCCCGGGTAGTGGACGCCGCTCACACCCGTGCACAGCTCGAACCGCAGCGCCGGATCGTCCCGCAGCGTCCTGGCGACGCGGACGAGGTGCTCGCGCCAGACGTGGAAGGTGAGTTCGCCGCGGTCGACGACGGTCTTCTCGATCGCGTCCTCCGGGACGACGTCCTGCTCTTCCAGGGCGCCCTCGAGTTCGTCGGCGACCTCGTCGAACCAGCCGCCGTAGGGGCGGGTGGCCGCGCCGGGAAGGCGGACGGAGCGGACGAGCCCTCCGTATCCGGAGGTGTCGCCGCCGTCGCCGGCGCCGAACATGCCGCGTTGGACGCGGATCTCCTCGCCGTGCTCACCGCGCTGCCCGGGCAGGTTCTGCTCGGAGATCTCCCTCTCCGGGTTCGGCTGGTCGGTCACCGGTGCACCCCCTCGGTCGGCTTGATCGGCTCGATCGGCCTGATCGCGGTCGGCCTGGTCGCGGTCGGCCTGGTCGGCTCGCTCGCCCCTGCGCCCGCACCTCGCGGGAGTGCGGGGTCCGTGGCCGTCCGCGGCCCGGCGGCCGCGCGCGCGTCGCTCACCGGAGCAGCCCCTTCATCTCGATCGTCGGGAGCGCCTTGAGCGCCGCTTCCTCCGCCTCGCGGGCGGCTTCCTCCGCGTTCACTCCGAGCTTGGAGGTCTGGATCTTCTGGTGGAGTTTGAGGATGGCGTCGATCAGCATCTCCGGCCGAGGGGGGCAGCCGGGCAGATAGATGTCGACGGGAACGACATGGTCAACACCCTGCACAATCGCGTAATTGTTGAACATTCCGCCCGATGAGGCGCACACACCCATGGAGATCACCCACTTGGGATTGGGCATCTGGTCGTAGACCTGCCTCAGGACGGGCGCCATCTTCTGGCTCACCCGCCCGGCCACGATCATCAGGTCCGCCTGCCGGGGGGAGCCGCGGAAGACCTCCATGCCGAAGCGCGCCAGGTCGTAGCGGCCGGCCCCGGTGGTCATCATCTCGATGGCGCAGCAGGCGAGGCCGAAGGTCGCCGGAAAGACGGACGACTTGCGCACCCAGCCCGCGGCCTGCTCGACGGTGGTCAGCAGAAAGCCGCTCGGCAGTTTCTCTTCGAGTCCCATTGCCCCTCAGCTCCTCAGTCCCATTCCAGGCCGCCGCGCCGCCAGACGTAGGCATAGGCGACGAAGACGGTGAGCACGAAGAGCAGCATCTCCACGAGCCCGAAGATCCCCAGGGCGTCGAAGCTGACGGCCCAGGGATAGAGGAAGACGATCTCGATATCGAAGATGATGAAGAGCATCGCCGTCAGGTAGTACTTGATCGGAAAGCGGCCCCCTCCGGCCGGCGTCGGCGTCGGCTCGATACCGCACTCGTAGGCCTCGAGCTTCGCGCGGTTGTACCGCTTCGGGCCGACGAGCGTCGCCATGACCACGGAGAAGATCGCAAAGCCTGCCCCTAGGGCGCCGAGCACGAGGATGGGCGCGTAGGCATTCACGCTCCTCGCTCCTTCCAGTCGTCCTTGACCGTTGGACCGCACCAGGACTCGTCTCGCCGCCCCGCGAAGATCATGCTCATGTGAGGCAGTTCACAAGCCCGACTGCTCCGCATCCTATGCCCGTCGGTCTGTGATCTGCGACACGGGGTGAGCCAAGGACTTTGTGATCTCCACCACCTGACGAAGGATCATGAAGCCGGATGAGCGGTGATCTTCATACGGGAAGCGCGCAAGTGGCTACGAAAAGTGAACATTCTCGCCGTCGTCGCTGGTCAGGAGCTGGGTTCACTAGCAGGGGGGACGACGTCCAGGCAAATTGGCGATGGACCGGACCGAGTGATAGAGGACGCCTTTCACTCGAGCGAGGGGGCCGGGCGGACGGAAGTGGACGTGTGCATCGGTTCACGAGCACCACCCCGGGTCATCGACAGGGGCCACTCTGTGACCTGCGCCACTCGGACCGAGGGTCGGAAAATCGGGGCTTGGCCACCGATGCGAAGGGGTGGTAAGCGGCGGGCAATACGGACCTTTTCCCGAAAACCCATGATCACAACCTTGATCACGACTGCCCGTTTTGCCCGTTACGGCGTCAATAAAGGTGACACGCCCGCCGCTTCGCCCGCTCCAGGGGGCAACTGTGGTGGAAAGCACGTTTCTTGAAGGGAACCGTAGAGCCCTGATAGCGGTTGTACCCATGTCCCACACCGCTCACATACCCAGCCACCGGAAGCCCCGCCGCAGCTCCTCGAAGCTCGCGCTGCGCGCGGGAGTTGCCGGTGGCGTTCTCAGCACCATCGCGGTCGCCGGAAGCGCCGGGCCGGCCAGCGCCGAGCCGGTGACCGAGACCATCGAGATGCCCGCACTCACCCTCGACAGCCCGGAACTCGCCGAAGCGGTCGCCCTCTCCGCCGAGGCGACCCAGCAGGCCGCCCTGGCCCTCGATCTGCGGGCCCAGGAGAACGCCGCCGCCGTCAAGGCGGCGAAGGCCGCGAAGCAGGCCAAGGCGGAGGCGGAGCGCAAGGCCGAGGCAGAGCGGAAGGCCGAGGAGGCCGCCCGCGCCGCGGCCGAGGAGCGCGCATCGCGTTCTTCCGCCTCCTCGGAGCGCACCACCCTCTCCCACGCCTCGCAGAACGTCACCCAGGGCGTCTCGCAGAACGTCTCGCAGGGCGCCTCCAACGCCTCCGGCTCCGCCGCCACCGTGGTCGCCTTCCTCAAGGCCCAGCTCGGCGACGCCTACGTCATGGGCGCCACCGGCCCCAACTCGTGGGACTGCTCGAGCCTGGTCCAGGCAGCGTTCCGCCAGGTCGGCATCGACCTGCCGCGCGTCTCCCAGGACCAGTCCGTGGCGGGTACGCAGGTGTCGCTTGGCAACCTCCAGGTCGGCGACATCCTCTACTGGGGCGGCGCCGGCTCCGCGTACCACACCGGTGTGTACATCGGCGACGGCAAGTACCTCGACGCCGCCAACCCGAGCAAGGGCGTCGTCATCCAGGAACTGTCGGGCTACCCGGCGAGCGGCGCCGTCCGCGTCCTCTGAGCGGCCCCCGGCCGCAGCAGGCCGCCGTCTCCCGGTCCCCGGGGACGGTGGCCTTCCCGTCATGGCCTCCGGGGTTCTTGCACGGGGGACGGCCCCGCGCCTCCCGGTGGGTGAGCGGCCACGCAGAGTGCGGAGAGTCCCTGGGGGCCACACACGCACAACCCGGCGCGGAACGACGCCGGTTGAATCATCATGAACGTGGGGCTGCCTTGGAGAGGCCGTTGATGATCCGGTCCATCGCATCGCCGCCGGTCGGGTCCGTGAGGTTGGCCAGCATCTTCAGCGTGAACTTCATCAGCACCGGGTGCGTCAGGCCCCGCTGGGTCGCGATCTTCATGACCTTCGGGTTGCCGATGAGCTTCACGAACGCCCGGCCCAGCGTGTAGTAGCCGCCATAGGTGTCCTTGAGGACCTTCGGATAGCCGCGCAGGGCCAGTTCCCGCTGGGCGGCGGTGGCCCGGGCGTGCGCCTGGACGATGACGTCGGCGGCGATCTGCCCGGACTCCATGGCGTAGGCGATGCCCTCGCCGTTGAACGGGTTGACCAGGCCGCCCGCGTCGCCCACGAGCAGCAGGCCCCTGGTGTAGTGCGGCTGCCGGTTGAAGGCCATGGGCAGCGCGGCGCCGCGGATCGGGCCGGTCATGTTGCCGGGCACATAGCCCCATTCCTCCGGCATCGAGGCGCACCAGGCCTTGAGGATCTCGCGCCAGTCCAGCTCCTTGAAGGACGCCGAGGTGTTCAGCACGCCGAGGCCGACGTTGGAGGTGCCGTCGCCCATGCCGAAGATCCACCCGTAGCCGGGCAGCAGCCGGTCCTCCCCGGGGCCGCGGCGGTCCCACAGCTCCAGCCAGGACTCCAGGTAGTCGTCGTCGTGCCGCGGGCTGGTGAAGTAGGTGCGAACGGCGACGCCCATCGGGCGGTCCTCGCGCCGGTGCAGCCCCAGGGCGAGGGAGATCCGGGAGGAGTTGCCGTCCGCGGCCACCACAAGCGGCGCACGGAAGGTGGCCTCGCGCTTCTCGTCGCCGAGCCTGGCGTGGACACCCGTGACGTGCCCGGTGCGGTCGTCGATGATCGGGGCGCCGACGTTGCAGCGCTCGTACAGCCGCGCGCCGGCCTTCTGCGCCTGCCTCGCCAGCTGCTCGTCGAAGTCGTCCCGCTTGCGCACCAGTCCGTAGTCCGGGTAGCTGGCCAGTTCCGGCCAGTCCAGTTGCAGCCGGACCCCGCCGCCGATGATCCGCAGGCCCTTGTTGCGCAGCCAGCCGGCCTCCTCGGACACGTCGATGCCCATCGCGACCAGCTGCTTGGTGGCGCGGGGGGTGAGCCCGTCGCCGCAGACCTTCTCGCGGGGGAAGGCCGTCTTCTCCAGCAGCAGGACGTCCAGACCCGATTTGGCCAGATGGTAGGCGGTCGTCGAACCGGCCGGGCCCGCCCCGACGACGATCACATCTGCGGTGTGCTCGGAGGGGGTCGCCTCGGTCACGGCTGGTTCTCCCGAAGACTCGAATTCACGTGCCGTGCGGCACAGGTCGTGTGCAGTCTATGGGTGCGTACCGACCGGCGACCGAAGGGCTCCCCACGATGACCGCAGCGTCTCTCCCCGTCGTCCGGCTCCGTGTGCCCACCGAGGAGGACGCCTTCGCCTGGCACCGCGCCTTCGACGACGCCGAGGTGATGGAGTTCCAGGGCGGCAGGTCCGCCGAGGTCTCCGTGTACGAGGAACTCACCGCGCGGCAGCGGCGGCACGACGCCGAGCGGGGCTTCTGCCTGTGGACGCTGCTGGACGAGGCGGGCGCGGTGTGCGGCTTCACGGGCGCGCAGCCGTGGCCGCACGAGGCGTTCGGCCCGGTCGGGGAGATCGAGATCGGCTGGCGACTCGCGCGCCCGTACTGGGGCCGCGGCTATGCGACGGCCGCCGCGCGGACGGCACTGGACCGGCTGCGCGCGGCCGGTGTCCCGTCCGTGGTCGCGATGGTCGACTCCCGCAACGAGCGGTCGATCGCGGTGACCCGGCGGCTGGGCATGGAACTCGCCGAGACGTACACCGTCCCGGGCCTCGACCGCACGGGGCTGTGCTTCCGGCTCGCCCTCTAGCCGCGTCAGGCGACGTCCGCCCCGCCGCGGCACGAACGCCCCGGACTCCGAACGCCCCGGACTCCGAACGCCCGGAACTCCGTACGTTCAGAACACCGACAGCCCGGTCAGCGTGGTGAAGCGGTCCAGCGCCGCCACGCCCGCCACCGAGTTGCCTCGCGCGTCCAGCCCCGGGCTCCATACGCACAGCGTGCACCGCCCGGGCACCACCGCCACGATCCCGCCGCCGACACCGCTCTTGCCGGGCAGCCCGACCCGGTAGGCGAACTCGCCCGCCGCGTCGTAGGTACCGCAGGTGAGCATCACCGCGTTGATCTGCTTCGCCTCGCTGCGGGTCAGCAGTCTGCCGCCGTCCGCGCGCAGTCCGTGGCGGGCCAGGAAACGGGCCGCGCGGGCCAGATCGGCGCAGTTCATCTCGATCGAGCACTGCCAGAAGTAGTGGTCGAGCAGCGCGGGGACGGGGTTGGCGATGTTGCCGTAGGACGCCATGAAGTGGGCCAGCGCGGCATTGCGGTCGCCGTGCCCGTGCTCGGACTCGGCGACCTGAGGGTCGAAGCCCAGCTCCGGGTTGCCGCTCTCCTGCCGCAGGAACTCCAGCACCTCGCTGCTGGCATCGCCGGTCAGGGTCAGCAGCCGGTCCGTGACGACGAGGGCACCGGCGTTGATGAAGGGATTGCGCGGGATGCCGTTCTCGTACTCCAGTTGCACCAGGGAGTTGAACGGGTTGCCCGAGGGCTCGCGGCCCACGCGCTCCCAGAGGTCGTCGCCGCCCAGGGAGAGCGCGAGGGCCAGGGCGAAGACCTTGGTCACCGACTGGGTGGAGAACGGCCTCTCCCAGTCGCCCACACCGTGGACCTTGCCGTCGAGGTCGGCGATGGCCATGCCGAAGCGGCCGGGGTCGACGGCGGCCAGGGCCGGGATGTACTCGGCCGGAGTGCCGCTGCCGACCAGCGGTCCGACGTCCTGCGCGATCCGCTCGAGGATCGACTGGTAGTCCATGGTGCGCGGGCCGCCGGGACCTACCGGGACCTGCTGCCGCGGTGCAGCGCGACGATCCCGCCGCTCAGATTGCGCCATGCCACCTTCGACCAGCCGGCCTTCTGGAGCATCGCGGCGAGGTCCGCCTGCTCGGGCCAGGACCGGATCGACTCGGCGAGGTAGACGTATGCGCCGGGGTTGGACGACACCGCGCGGGCGACGGGTGGCAGCGCCCGCATCAGGTACTCCTCGTACACGGTCCGCAGGGGCGCCCAGGTCGGGTGCGCGAACTCGCAGACGACCACGCGGCCGCCGGGCTTCGTCACGCGGTGCAGCTCGCGCAGGGCCCGGTCGGTGTCCTGGACGTTGCGCAGCCCGAAGCTGATCGTCACGGCGTCGAAGGACCCGTCCCGGAAGGGCAGCCGCGTCGCGTCGCCTGCGGTCAGCGGCAGCCACGGGTGCCGCCGCTTGCCCTCGCGGAGCATGCCGAGGGAGAAGTCGCAGGGCACGACGTACGCGCCGGTGCGGGTGAACGGCAGCGAGGACGTGCCGGTCCCGGCGGCCAGGTCGAGGACCCTCTCGGCGGGCCGCGCGCCGACGGCCTCGGCGACCTCCCTGCGCCAGCGCCGGTCCTGGCCGAGCGAGAGCACGTCGTTGGTGAGGTCGTAGTTCGCCGCGACATGGTCGAACATCGACGCGACTTCGTGCGGCTGCTTGTCCAGGGATGCGCGGGTCACTGGCGTTCGGCCTCGCTTCGGCGGGTGCGGACGATACGCCGGCCATTGTCTCAGGCGCGTCGCGGCGGTCGGGGTGAGGGCGTGCCCCGCGGACCCCGGCCACCCGGTGCCGCCGTTGCCGCCGGTGCCGCTGCGGTTCCCCCGGGTGTGTCGCCCGCGGACCCCGGCCCGGGCCGTCAGCGCCGCCGGTACACCAGCCGGCCCCCCAGGACGGTGGCGACGCAGCTGCGGGCACCGTACTCGTGCAGGGCGGCGAGCGGGTCGCCGCCGTGCGGCACGTCGAACACGGCGAAGTCCGCGCCCCCGCCCCCGGGGCCCAGTGGCGCACGGAACGCCTCGGCCGCCGGCCGGCCGGCGAACGGATCCAGCGACGGCCGCCCTTCCGGCTCCGTGAAGCGCTCCTCGCGGACGAGCCCGGCTCGGACCACCGCGTCGAGGACCGCGCGGCACCGGAAGTCGCCGGCCACCGCCACCGTGCCGTGCGCGAGCATCCGCTGGGCACCGCGCCGCGCGCTCGCTCCCCACCGGGCTTCCGTCATGTCCAGTGCGGCGAGCGCGGGGCCGGTGAGCGGCTCCGCGCCCAGCTCGTCCGCCTCGCGCGGGTCGGGGTGGTAGGCCCGCTCCAGCAGCTCGGGTCCGTAACGGTTGCACAGGCCCGGCGTCAGCACACCGGGCCAGCGCCGCACCCGTGCCCGGGGATAGGCGGCGGCCACGTCCCCGTAACCGCCCACGGCCGCGATACCGCTGCCGAGGACGGCGACCGCGCCGCCCGGGACGGGAACCCCCCGGCCGCCGGGCAGCAGCAGGTCCGCGGCGTGGATCGTCAGCACGGTGCGGTCAGCCGGCGCCGAGCAGCTTCAGCTCGGGGTGGGCGGTACCGCCCTCGATCGCCGTAGACGAGATGTGCGACACGACGCGGTCGTCGGCCGGGTCGTCCGCCGGGTCCTCGTGCACCACGAGGTGCTCGTACGTCGTCGTCCGCTGGGCCGGGACCCGGTCCGCGCGGCGGATGAGGTCGATGATCTCCTGCCGGTTGGAGCGGTGCCTGGCTCCCGCCGAGGAGACCACGTTCTCCTCCAGCATGACCGAGCCGAGGTCGTCCGCGCCGTAGTGAAGCGACAGCTGACCGATCTCCTTGCCCGTGGTCAGCCAGGAGCCCTGGATGTGGGCGACGTTGTCGAAGAAGAGCCGGGCGATCGCGATCATCCGCAGGTACTCGAAGACCGTCGCCTGCGTCCGGCCCTTGAGGTGGTTGTTCTCGGGCTGGTACGTGTACGGGATGAAGGCCCGGAAACCGCCCGTGCGGTCCTGTACGTCGCGGATCATCCGCAGGTGCTCGATGCGCTCGGCGTTGGTCTCACCGGTGCCCATGAGCATCGTGGACGTCGACTCCACACCGAGCCCGTGTGCCGTCTCCATGATGTCCAGCCAGCGCTCGCCGGACTCCTTCAGCGGGGCGATCGCCTTGCGCGGCCGCTCCGGCAGCAGTTCGGCGCCGGCGCCCGCGAAGGAGTCCAGACCGGCCGCGCTGATGCGCCGGACCGCCTCCTGCACGGACACACCCGAGATCCTGGCCATGTGCTCCACCTCGGACGCGCCGAGGGAGTGGATGACCAGCTGCGGGAACTCCCTCTTGATCGCGGAGAAGTGCCTCTCGTAGTACTCGACGCCGTAGTCGGGGTGGTGACCGCCCTGGAACATGATCTGCGTGCCGCCGAGCTCGACCGTTTCGGCGCAGCGCCGCAGGATGTCGTCGAGGTCGCGGGTCCAGCCCTTGGCGGTGTCCTTGGGCGGGGCGTAGAAGGCGCAGAATCTGCAGGCCGTCACGCAGACGTTGGTGTAGTTGATGTTGCGCTCGATGATGTACGTCGCGATGTGCTCGGTGCCGGCGTAACGGCGGCGGCGCACGGCGTCCGCGGCGGCGCCCAGCGCGTGCAGCGGCGCGGAGCGGTAGAGGCCGAGCGCCTCCTCGGGGGTGATCCGCCCGCCCTCGGCGGCGCGGTCCAGGACGGACTGGAGGTCGGCCTTCTGGGTCACCGGAGTGTCGCCTTTCGGTGGTGGAGCAGGGCGTTGCCGGACCGGGCCAGCCTACGGCAGGCCCCTGACCGCCCCTCGGGGGCATCTCGGCGGTGCCGCGGCGGCGGGGGCCCCGTCGCAGCCGCGCGCCCGCTCCCACGCCGGCCCTTTCGGCGGGGCCCGCGCGCACCCGCGTCCGCGCCCGCCCGGCGTCACGGCCGCCGTCTGCCTGACCCGCCTCGTTGAGCAGCCCGCGTCCGCGCCCGCCCGGCGTCACGGCGGACCGCCCCCCGCACCCGCCCACCACGAGGGCCGCACCCGCCCCCGCATCCGGGACGGGGCCGACGACCGGGGCCGGCCGGTCCGGGGGCTTCATCCCCCGAGCAGTTCGACCGCCACATCCGCCGGGAAGCCCGTCGTCGGGCCGATCCTCCGGGCGAACTCCCGGACACCGGCCAGCTGCTCGGGGCCGAAGCGGAAGTCGAGCGTGCTGAAGTACCGCTCGAGGACCGCCGCGTCGAACGCCTCCCAGCGCGCCGCCTGCTCGGCGACCTTCGCGACCTCCTCGAGGGACAGGTCGCGGGAGGCCAGAAACGCCTCATGGACCTGACGTACGAGCCGTGGCTCCCGTCGCAGGTAGTCCCTGCGGGCCGCCCACACCGCGAAGACGAACGGCAGACCGGTCCAGTCCTTCCACATCCGGCCCAGGTCGTGGACCCGCAGGCCCAGCCTCGGCGCGTCGTGCAGCGAAGCGCGCAGGGCCGCGTCGCCGATCAGCACGGCCGCTTCGGCCTCCTGCATCATCACGCCCAGGTCGGGCGGGCAGCCGTAGTAGTCGGGTGCCACCCCGTACCGCTCGGCGAGCAGCAGCTGCGCCAGGCGTACGGAGGTCCGGGAAGTGGATCCGAGGGCGACCCGGGCGCCGTCCAGCCGCTCCAGGGGCAGCTGCGAGACGATCACGCACGACATGACCGGCCCGTCGCAGCCCACCGCGATATCGGGGAAAGCGACGAGTTCGTCGGCGTTGCGCAGATATTCCACCAGGGTGATCGGCCCGATATCGAGATCACCGGCGACCAGCCGCTCGGAGAGCTTCTCCGGGGTGTCCTTCGTCAGCTCAAGATCAAGGAGTGCCCCGGTGCGCGCGAGGCCCCAGTACAGCGGCAGGCAGTTCAGGAACTGGATGTGACCGACCCGCGGCCGGCTGCGACGGCCGTGATCGGCGGCGGCGTTCTCGGAGTGTTCCGCGCGTGCTGCGTGACTGTCCACATCGTGAGGCTAGACCTGGGGAGCGGCCTTCGAATGATCGGGGCACCGCGCCCGAGAGCGTCAGCATGTCAAGACTGCATCAAACATCCGGGTGACGTGATCTTTCCCTCTACCCATCCGAACACCGTGCGTGCTAAGCTCAACGCAAGTTGCAGTTTGGTTTCCCTTGCAGTGCAGAGCCTGCGGAGCATGTGACCCGCAGGCTTTTGTAGTTTTCAGACTTGTTTGCAGGTTCTGGAGCAGGGCAACCCTTTGGCCCAAGGAGGGCTTATGGCTACCGGAACCGTGAAGTGGTTCAACGCTGAAAAGGGCTTCGGCTTCATCGCCCAGGACGGCGGCGGCCCGGATGTCTTCGTCCACTACTCCGCGATCAACGCGACCGGCTTCCGCTCCCTCGAGGAGAACCAGGTCGTGAACTTCGACGTCACCCAGGGCCCGAAGGGCCCGCAGGCGGAGAACGTCACCCCGGCCTGATGCGACCGGGTCGGCGATCGCGCACGACTTAGCAGTACCCAAGGAGCCCCGCCCGTACCTCGTGTACGGGACGGGGCTCCTGCCCTTCCGGAACACTGCCGGAAACCGGCCGGGGGCCGCATTCCTCACCCGAACGGCCGAAAACCGGAACAGAAAACGCGACCGGAAACGCACGGGAACGGGAACGGGAAGCACGGCGGAAAAGACGGCGGACAGCGCGGGAGCCGAAAGGAAAGCGACCTCGGAGGCGTCCACGACCCGGTGACACGGCGTCCAGCCCCACCAGCCGTGCTCTCCGGGCCCCGGGACGCACCATCCCGGGGCCCTACCGGCACACCGGCCCGGGAGCGGGTCCGCTCCCGGGCTCGCTCCAAGGCCCCGGAATCCCTCGCACTGGTGTCGCCCGCGGGCACGGTCAGCTGCCGAAGACGGCCGGTCCCGGTGCCGCCCGGTTCGCCTCTCCCGGGAGCGCGGCTTCCCGCCCCGGGGTCCTGACCGACCGGCTCCGCGTCTGTAGCCTGGAAGCCATGACCGAGCGAAAGCCCCCGGGTATCAGTTTCGCGTCGTGGGTCGACAAGCAGATCCACGACGCGGAGGACCGCGGCGAGTTCCGGGATCTGCCGGGCCTCGGCAAGCCCCTGCCCGACGACCGGGCACCCTACGACGAGCTCTGGTGGGTCAAGGGGAAGATGCACCGGGAGGGCATCGCCGTGCTGCCTCCCGCCCTCGCCCTGCGCAAGGAGGCCGAGGACGCGCTGGAGAAGGCCTACCGCGCGCCTTCGGAGGCCGCGGTCCGCCGGATCATCACGGAGGTCAACGAGAAGATCACCAGGATGCTCCTGATGCCGCCCCCGGGCCCGCCGCTCGGGCGCAGGCCGTATGACGTGGACGAGGTCGTCGAGGAGTGGCGGCTGCGGCGGGGCTGACACGACGCAAACCGCCGGGCCCGGCCGCCGCGCCGCCGGGCCCCGCAGCCCGGGCTCAGATCCTGACGTCACGGCCCGGAGCGGACGCCGTCGTGGGGGGGGGCGGACGGGCCGGCAGGCGATCAGGTGCGGGGACGGTCAGGCGTTGGGGCGCTTGCCGTGGTTCGCCTTTTTCTTCTTCCTGCCCCGCCGCTTGTTGCCGCGCTTCGACATGGTGCATACCTCCCGCTTCCGGATGAAAACGACGATCTTTGCAGTCTAGGCGAAGCGGTGCCGGCGCTTCCGCTCCGCGCACCCGCGGCACGCCGGTACGGCCGTGCCGCGGGTGCTCCGGTCCACGACGGGCCGGCACCCGAAGCGCCCCGGTCCGGGGGAGGAATCCGGGGTGCTTCGGGTGCCGGCCCGCTCTGCGGTGGCACGTCACACGGTCGCGGGGACGGCCTCCCGCTGTCCGGGCCCGGGCATCCCGTCCTCGTCCACCGGGGACGCCGAGGCCGAGTCGTACGCGTCGCGGTCGAGGATCCGCTCACGAGCGGCGACGATCACCGGCACGACGGCCTGGCCGGCGACGTTCGTCGCGGTCCTCATCATGTCCAGGACCGGGTCGATCGCCATCAGCAGCCCCACGCCCTCCAGCGGCAGGCCCAGCGTGGAGAGGGTCAGCGTCAGCATGACCGTCGCGCCGGTGAGACCGGCGGTGGCCGCGGATCCGACGACCGAGACGAAGGCGATCAGCACATAGTCCTGCACACCGAGCGGGACGTCGAAGATCTGCGCGATGAAGATCGCGGCGAGCGCCGGATACACGGCGGCGCAGCCGTCCATCTTGGTCGTCGCGCCGAACGGCACGGCGAAGGAGGTGTACTCCTTCGGCACCCCGAGGCGTTCGGTGACCTTCTGGGTGACCGGCATGGTGCCGACCGAGGAACGCGAGACGAAGGCGAGCTGGATGGCAGGCCAGGCTCCCTTGAAGAACTGCAGGGGATTGACTCTGGCCGCGGTCGCCAGCAGCAGCGGGTACACGCCGAACATGACCAGGGCGCAGCCGATGTAGACATCGGCCGTGAAGGTGGCGTACTTGCCGATGAGGTCCCAGCCGTAGTCGGCGATCGCGTAGCCGATGAGGCCGACGGTGCCGATCGGGGCGAGCCGGATGACCCACCAGAGGGCCTTCTGGAGCAGCTGCAGCACGGACTCGCTGAAGGTGAGGATCGGCTGGGCCCGGTCACCGAGCTTGAGGGCGGCGGCGCCGGCGACGGCGGCCATGAAGACGATCTGCAGGACGTTCAGCTCGGTGAAGGGCGTGATGACGTCCGTGGGCACGATGCCGGTGAGGAAGTCGATCCAGGAGCCGGCCTTCTCCGGCTTCTCGCCGTCCTGCGGGGTGAGGCCGGTGCCCGCACCGGGATTGGTGAGCAGGCCGATCGTGAGACCGATGGCCACGGCGATCAGCGAGGTGACCATGAACCACAGCAGTGTGCGGCCGGCCAGCCGTGCGGCGTTGTTGACCTTCCGCAGATTGGTGATCGACACCAGGATCGCGAAGAAGACGAGCGGGGCGACGGCCAGCTTCAGCAGCTGGACGAAGATGCCGCCGATCTGCTCCAGTGTGCTGCGCAGCCAGCTGATGTCCTGGCTGCGGGCCAGCCAGCCGAGCAGGACGCCGGCCACCAGGCCGGCGACGATCTGGGCCCAGAAGGGGACCTTCGGCGTACGGCTGGCGCGGCGGGTGGGCGTCGCGGAGTTCGCGGACACGGGCACGCTCCGGTGAGGTGTGGCGGGACATCGGACGAGACGGGAGAAGCAAGAGGGGACAACGAGCAGAACGGGCGGGGAGCAGAGGGCCCAGGGACGCATGGGAAGCGCGGGGAGCAGGGGGCCCAGGGGCCCAGGGGAATCGGGGGCGACGAAGGGGGCGCGGGTGCGGTACCCGCCCCCTGCGGGGAAGGCGGTCCCGCGATGCCGGGTCAGGCCGAGCGGCGAGGGACCGGGCAGGGAGGGACCGCGGACAGGCCGGGGGCGCCTCCGGCACCGGCACGGTGCGCTACGAGGGGGAGGCACAGGTCGACGTGCAGCCGCGTCATGAGCGGGGGGCTCATGACCGTTCGAGGGCACACTGCTGTCGTCATGGGCCATACGCTAACACTTGAACTTTGAGATCCCCAAAGCCGGGCTTTGGGCCACGATCGCGCCATGGACGTCCGGAAACAGCGCTGCCCCAGCGGGGGAGCACACATTCCCCGCCAGGGCGGCAAGACAGAGCAAGTCGATTGTGGTGAAGCTCACTTCCACCGCTGAGATCCGCGGGCACCGTCCGGCCGGACAGGGCCGGGAATCCGGGAAACCCCGGGGAGCTGATCAGAACCGGTAGAGCGGAGGGAACCGGCGGAACCGGCGGGCTCCAGGGTCCGCTACGGGACGTCCTCGCGCGTGCGGTCGGCCTCCAGGCGCATCTTGGCCCGGTCGACCTTGGCGACGATCTGCTCGGACATCGCCTCGCGCTGGCGGCGCAGCAGCACAAGACTCAGCGGCGCCGAGACCAGGACGGACAGCACAAGCACCCACAGCAGGTTGGAGTCGCCGAGGCCCCGCGGCAGTACGCCCACGTACACCAGCCCCCACAGGAGGAGGAAGCAGCCGACGAAGACGCCGAACCGCATGAGGCTGTACCGGAGCGTGGCGCTCGTCTTGCTGTCGGACACGACGGCCCCTTTCCTTCTCTGAGTCGCCCGTCCAGTGAAGCATGTCCCGGTTCTGCTCATTCAGGCGGCTCCGGTCCCCGTCTCCCGGACGGCACCCGGGCAGGTCATACCAGCGGGAGAAGCATGGTGATGTCGTCGCGGTAGTCGCCGTCGGAGAGGCGGATCGCGTCGGGCACCCGCCCGACCTCCTTGTAGCCGCACGAGGCGTAGAACCGCTCCAGGCCCGCCCCGCCGCGGCAGGTGAGCCGTATCGCGGCAACACCGCTCATCCCGCGGGCGGCGTCGGCGGCGGCGGCGAGCAGCTGCCGGCCGTAGCCTCTCCCCTGGTGCCGGGGATGCACCATCACGGTGTAGAGCCAGACCCAGTGGCGCATCAGCCGGTGCGCGTTGCAGGTGAGGAAGGCCGCTGCGGCGACGTCGCCGTCCGCGTCCCGCCCGACGAGCAGACGCGCCCGCCCCTCGGCCATCGCGACCAGGTGCCGCACCAGTTCGGGCCGGACGTCCTCCGTGCTGACCGGTGGCACGAACCCCACGGCCCCGTCGGCGTTGCTCACATCGGTCCAGAGCCCGAGTATCCCGTCGCGGAGCGCGGGGCCGACGGGCGGATCGAGCGAGAAGTGCAGAGCCATGGCCAGACGATAGCAACGCCCCGCCGGGGGCCGGGAACAGAGCCCGGACCGTCCGGACGGCCCTTGCCGGCGGCTCGAAGGAGTGGGTGCCGCCGGCGGCTGCGGCTGCGGCTGCGGCTGCGGCTGCGGCTGCGGCTGCGGCTGCGGCGGTGACGTACCCCGTGCGGGCCGCATCCGGGGCCGGGCGCCTCAGACCCGCATGGGCTGCGGCGACTCCCTGCGGTCGCCGTCCGGGCCCGGGTACTCGCGGATGACCTCGTACCGGGTGTTCCGCTCCACCGGCCGGAAGCCCGCGTCGCGGATCAGCTCCAGCAGGTCCTCGCGCGTCAGCTTGTTCGGTGTGCCGTAGTCGTCCGCATCGTGTGTGATCTTGTACTCGACGACCGAGCCGTCCATGTCGTCCGCTCCGTGCTGCAGCGCCAGTTGCGCGGTCTGCACGCCGTGCATCACCCAGAAGACCTTGACGTGCGGGACGTTGTCGAACAGCAGCCGGGACACCGCGAAGGTCTTCAGCGCCTCCGCGCCGGTCGCCATCGTCGTCCGCGCCTGGAGCCGGTTGCGGACCTTGCCGTCCTTCATGTCGACGAAGTCGTGCTGGTAGCGCAGCGGGATGAAGACCTGGAAGCCGCCGGTCTCGTCCTGCAGTTCACGCAGCCTCAGGACGTGGTCCACCCGGTGGCGGGGCTCCTCGATGTGCCCGTACAGCATGGTGCACGGAGTCTTCAGGCCCTTCTCGTGCGCGAGGCGGTGGATCCGGGACCAGTCCTCCCAGTGGGTGCGGTGGTCCACGATGTGCCGACGGACCTCCCAGTCGAAGATCTCGGCGCCGCCGCCGGTCAGCGACTCCAGACCGGCGTCGATGAGCTCGTCCAGGATCTCCGAAGCGGTCAGCCCGGAGATGGTCTCGAAGTGGTGGATCTCGGTCGCCGTGAAGGCCTTCAGGGAGACGTCCGGCAGCGCCTGCTTCAGTTCGCGCAGCGACCGTGGGTAGTAGCGCCAGGGGAGGTTCGGGTGGAGCCCGTTGACGATGTGCAGCTCGGTGAGGTTCTCGCTCTCCATCGCCTTGGCGAGGCGGACGGCCTCCTCGATGCGCATCGTGTACGCGTCCTTCTCCCCCGGCTTGCGCTGGAAGGAGCAGTAGGCGCACGACGCCGTGCAGACGTTCGTCATATTGAGGTGGCGGTTGACGTTGAAGTGGACCACGTCGCCGTTCTTGCGCGTGCGGACCTCGTGGGCGAGGCCCCCGAGCCAGGCCAGGTCGTCCGATGCGTAGAGGGCGATGCCGTCCTCGCGGGTCAGCCGCTCGCCGGCCCGGACCTTCTCCTCCAGCGCGCGCTTGAGCCCCGCGTCCATGCGGCCGCCTCCCAGATGTCCTCGTACTGCGCCTGCCCCGGGGCCTCTCCCGGGCGCGCCCCCCGGATCGCCGGAGGCCGCACCCACGTTACGCCTAGACCTCTTCGGGGAGGTCCCCGACCCGGTTCTCCCACTTCGTGGACAGCACGATGGTGGTGCGCGTCCGCGACACGCCCTTCGTGCCCGACAACCGGCGGATCGTCTTCTCCAGGCCGTCGACGTCGCCGGCGCGCACCTTCAGCATGTACGAGTCGTCGCCCGCGATGAACCAGCAGTCCTCGATCTCCGCGAGGTCGCGCAGCCGCTGCGCCACGTCCTCGTGGTCGGTGGCGTCGGAGAGGGAGATGCCGATCAGTGCGGTGACGCCGAGACCGAGCGAGGCGGCGTCGACGGTCGCCCGGTAGCCGGTGATGACGCCGCCGGCCTCCAGGCGGTTGATGCGGTCGGTGACGGAGGGACCGGAGAGTCCCACGAGCCGGCCGAGCTCGGCGTACGAGGCCCTGCCGTTCTCGCGCAGGGCCTGGATGAGCTGCCTATCCACGGCGTCCATATGCCTGAGCCTTCCCTTGTTCATCGCTACCGCAATTTTACGTATGAGATCCAAGGCGTACCCGGGTGTACACCCGGCTCTGCCCTGCGTATCCGGAACGATCGAGGACGTGGGCGCCCCGGCCCGGCGGGCCGCCCCGTCCCCTCGCTCGCGTGCCGGCCGGTCGTCAGTCGCCCCTGGAGCCCCCCAGCTCTCCCTCCCAGCGGCGGTACAGCCCGTGGGCGACGCCCGCCGCGTCCAGCACCCGCCCCGCCACGAAGTCCACCAGGTCCTGGATGTGCGTCGCCCCCGCGTAGAAGGCGGGGGACGCGGGCAGGACCTGCGCACCCGCCTCGTCGAGCGCCACAAGATGCCGCAGGGTCTGGCCGTTCAGCGGGGTCTCCCGCACGGCGACGACGAGCCTGCGCCGTTCCTTCAGTGTGACGCTCGCGGCGCGCTGGAGCAGGTCCTTGGACAGCCCGAGCGCCACCCCGGCGACGCAGGCGGTGGAAGCGGGCACGATCAGCATGCCCTTGACCGGGTACGACCCCGAGGACGGTCCGGCGGCCAGGTCGCCGGCCGCCCAGTGGCGCACCGCGCCCACGTCCACCCGGAAGGTGCCGGGCTTGCCGTCCGCGCCCCGCTCCAGCCAGGTGCGCAGATCGTCCTGCCAGTGGGCGTCCCGGAACGCGATCCCCGTCTCATCGAGCAGGGTGAGCCGCGAGGCCCGCGACACCACCAGGTCGACGCTCTCGCCCGCGTCGAGCAGCCCGCGCAGTACGGCCGCGGCGTAGGGGGTCCCGGAGGCGCCGGAGACCCCGACGACCCACGGGGTGCGGTTGGCGTCGTTCATGGCAGTGAGCCTATCCGGCCACCGGGTGGCGGAACCGAGTCAGGTGTCCCGGACGTTTCCGGGGAAAGACGCGGAAAACCACTGGGGGACAGGATGCCGACCACCTCGCTCGAGCCGACCCGGACCGACCGGGCCAAGGCCGGGGGCAAGCTGATGCTGGCATGGGTGGCGCTGCTGTGGGTGCTGGAGGCGCTCGACCACGTCACCGGCCACAGCCTCGACACATACGGGATCACCCCGCGCGAGCCCGCGGAGCTGGTGGACGTCGTCCCGGCGTCGTTCGTGCACTTCGGCTTCGCCCATCTGGCGTCGAACACCGTCCCGCTGCTGGTCTTCGGCTTCCTCGCCGCGCTCGGCGGCATCCGCCGCTTCCTGGCCGTGGCCGCGCTGATCATCGTCGCCAGCGGTCTCGGCGTGTGGCTGTTCTCGCCGTCCGGCTCCAACACGGCGGGCGCGTCCGGTCTGGTCTTCGGTCTCTTCGGCTATCTGCTGGTCCGCGGCTTCGTGGACCGCCGGCCGCTGGACGTCGGCGTCGGCCTGGTGGTCGGTGCGATCTGGGGCGGCTCGATCCTGCTGGGCCTCTCCCCCGCGAACACGGGCGTGAGCTGGCAGGGACACCTCTTCGGCCTGGTGGCGGGCGTGGTGGCGGCCTTCGTGTTCCGGCGCCGGACCGCGGCCACCGCCTGACGGACGGGCAGACGGCTGACACTCCGGCCGCCCCGGGCCGGGGGCCTCCGGCCCGGGGCGGCCGGCGTGTCAGCCGGTCGATCTCCGAGACGCCGACGGTCACATCGGCCTCCCTGTCCATGCACTCGTTGGTAGGCCGCACGGTAGCTACGGGGTGAGGCCCCGAACGGACAGATCGGTCAGCGCACACACGAACAGGGCAATGCCGATGAAACCGTTGACGGTGAAGAACGCCCGGTTCAGCCGGGACAGGTCGTGCGGCGTCACGATCGAGTGCTCGTAGACGAACGCCACCGCGACGAACGCCAGGCCCAGCCAGAGGAAGACCCCGGCGCCGGTGGCCAGGGCGTACCAGGCGAAGAGGCCCGTCGTCACGGCGTGGCAGGCCCGGGCCCCCCACAGCGCGGCCGGGATGCCGAAGCGGGCCGGGACCGACATCACGCCGTGGGCGCGGTCGGCCTGCACGTCCTGGCAGGCGAAGATCAGGTCGAAGCCGCCGATCCACACACCGACCGCCAGCCCGAGGACCACCGCGTCCCATGACCAGGACCCGGTGACCGCGAGCCAGGCGCCGACCGGGCCCATGGCCTGGGCGAGCCCGAGGATCGCGTGCGGGAAGTTGGTGAAGCGCTTCCCGTACGGATAGACCACCATCGGCACGACCGCGACCGGCGCGAGCGCCAGGCACAGCGGGTTGAGCAGGGCGGCGGCACCGAGGAAGACCACCACGGCGATGCCCGCACCGGTCCAGGCGGACCGCACCGATACCGCCCCGGTCACCAGTTCGCGGCCGGCGGTCCGCGGGTTGCGGGCGTCGATCTCGCGGTCGATGATCCGGTTGCAGGCCATCGCGAACGTCCGCAGGCCGACCATGGCGACGGTGACGAGCAGCAGCGTCACCCAGTCCACGCTCCCGCCGCTCTCGAACATCGCGGTGAGCGCGGCGATATAGGCGAACGGCAGCGCGAACACCGAGTGCTCGATCATCACCAGCCGCAGGAAGGCCCTGGTCCGGCCGGGGCGCGGCACGGCCGCCGCCGACGCGCTCACAGGCCGTACTCCTTCCACCGGCGGTCGACCAGCGCCGCCGTGTCCGGGTCCGACAGGACCATCTCCGGCCAGCCCCCCTCGCGGGTGTAGCCCTCCTCGGGCCACTTGCGGGTGGCGTCGATGCCCGCCTTGCCGCCCCAGAACTGCTGGTAGGACGAGTGGTCGAGGTGGTCCACCGGCCCCTCGACGACGGTCAGATCGCGGGCGTAGTCGGTGTTGCCGAGCGCCCGCCACGAGACCTCGTGCAGATCGTGGACGTCGCAGTCGGAGTCCACCACGACGATGAGCTTGGTCAGCGACATCATGTGCGCGCCCCAGATGGCGTGCATCACCTTCTGGGCGTGCTTCGGGTACTTCTTGTCGATCGAGACGATCGCGCAGTTGTGGAAGCCCCCCGACTCGGGCAGGTGGTAGTCCGTGATGTCCGGCACGATGATCTTGAGCAGCGGGAGGAAGAAGCGCTCCGTCGCCCGGCCGAGCGGACCGTCCTCCGTCGGGGGCCGCCCCACCACGATCGACTGGAGCAGCGGGCGCCTGCGCATCGTCACACAGTCGATCGTCAGCGCCGGGAAGTCCTCCTGCGGCGTGTAGAAGCCGGTGTGGTCCCCGAACGGACCCTCCGGAAGCATCCTCCCCGGCTCCAGCCAGCCTTCCAGGACCACCTCCGCCTGCGCCGGCACCTGGAGCGGCACGGTCGTGCAGTCCACCATCTCGATGCGCTTTCCCTGCACGAAGCCGGCGAACAGGTACTCGTCGATGTCCGCGGGCAGCGGCGCCGTGGAGGCGTACGTCACCGCGGGCGGGCAGCCGAAGGCGATGGCGACCGGCAGCTTCTCGCCACGCCGCGCGGCCACCTGGTAGTGGTTGCGGCTGTCCTTGTGGATCTGCCAGTGCATGCCGATGGTGCGTTTGTCGTGGCGCTGGAGGCGGTACAGGCCGAGGTTGCGCACCCCGGTGTCGGGATCCTTGGTGTGGGTGAGGCCCAGGTTGAAGAAGGAGCCACCGTCCCCGGGCCAGGTGAACAGCGCGGGCAGCCGGTCCAGATCGACCTCGTCACCACGCAGGACCACCTCCTGCACCGGTGCGTCCCGCACCCTCTTCGGCGGCACGTGCGTCATCGCGCCCAGCTTGCCGAACGCCTCGCGCACCCCGACGAAGCCGTGCGGAAGCTCGGGCTTGAGCAGTCCGCCGATCTTCGCGCTGATGTCGTCGTACGCCTTCAGCCCCAGCGACTTCAGCAGCCTGCGGTCGGTGCCGTACACGTTCATCGCCAGCGGCATGGACGAACCGCGGACGTTCTCGAAGAGCAGCGCGGGGCCGCCGGACTTCTGGACCCGGTCGACGATCTCCCCGACCTCCAGATACGGGTCGACTTCGGCCTTGATGCGCTTGAGGTCGCCCTCACGCTCCAGTGCCCGGAGCAACGAGCGAAGGTCGTCGTAAGCCATGCCGTCCAGTATCTGCCACTCGCTAGGCTGGACTTGTCACGGGGGCCGTGCCGCGGCCCCGTTCTCCGCACGCAGGGGGCCGCCAATGCTTCGGGTGCTGATGTTCGTGGTGCCACTGGCGCTCAGCATCTACGCCTTCATCGACTGCATCTCCACGGACGAGAAGGAGATCAGGCATATCCCCAAGCCGCTCTGGGCGATCCTCGTGCTGCTCTTCCCGCTGGTGGGTTCGATCTCCTGGCTGATCGCCGGAAAGGACCGCGGCACACGGCGTCCGTCGCGGCGCGGCGGCTGGGTGGCTCCCGACGACAACCCCGAGTTCCTGAAGTCCCTCGACGAGGACGGCCCCAAGCAGCCCGGGGACCGGGCCAAGGACCAGACGCGCGACGAGGATCCGGGCACGTCCTGACACGGCGCCCGCGGCCGGTGATCGGCGTGGAAGGCCGTGGTCCGGCACGATCCCGCGTGCCCGGCGCCGGTGCGGGAGTTCGTCGACCCCGCCCTGAGCCGTGGCACGGGGGCGCCGGCGGCACGGACACCGGCCGGGAGGACAGCCGCAGCGAAGGCGGGCGGGGCACCGGAAGCAAGCGCACCGGCCGTGAGGGCATCCGCCGTGACGGCGGAGCGGACGGGCCGCACCGGCCGGCGCGCGCCGGAGCCGTCCCGTGCGATCCGCCCGGTCAGGTACGGGCGGCGTACTCCGCGCGGAGCTGACCGAGGCGCTCGGGCGTCCGGGCGGACCAGTCGACGGGCCGGCCGTCGAGCGCGTCCGACAGGTACTCGAAGTGCCGGTGCCAGCGGGCCAGCTTGTCGAGGCGCCGCCCGTCCGGGCCGGCGAACTCGTTGGTGAAGCGCAGCACGGAAGCCAGCGAGTTCGCGGGGGCCGGCTCCATGTGGAAGCGGATGCGGCCGCACGTCCCGACGGTGTACTCGGCGACGGCCTCCCGGTCCCAGGCGGTGACCCGTCCGGTGGCCGCGGCCCCCTCGGCGCCTTCCTCCGCGTCGAGCAGACGGAGCTTCACCCCGCCGCCCAACCGGGGTTCCAGCAGCTCCGCCGCGGCCAGCCACTGCGGCAGGCCCTCGGGCGTGGCGACGGCCGCCCAGACCCGCACCACCGGGTGCGGCAGGAGGAGAACGAAGTGCAGGACGTGCACCGGGCCGCCGTCACCGGCCCGGGTCTCGCCGGTGCCGTACGGGATCGCTTCCGTCATGGCACCAGCGTCGCCCCTGCGGACCGAGCCCGCTACCGAGTGGCGCCCACTCGGACGCCTGCCGGGACCCGCCCGGGCCCGTCCGGGACCTCCCCCGGTGCCTCTGCCCGCCGCTTCCCGGACCACCCCGGACCACCCCGGAACTTCTCCGGGACCTCCCGGGCCGCGCCTCGGACCGTCCGGGCCCTTCCGGGACCTTCCCGGCGGCCTCCCGGACCGGCGGGCGGCTCAGACCCCCGCGTAGCCGTGGAGGCTGTTCACGAAGAGGTTGACGCCGTAGTAGTTGAAGAGGAAGCAGGCGAAGGCGATCAGCGCGATGTACGCGGCCTTGCGGCCCTTCCAGCCGGCGGTGGCGCGGGCGTGCAGGTACGCGGCGTACGCCACCCAGGTGATGAAGGACCAGACCTCCTTGGCGTCCCAGCCCCAGTAGCGGCCCCATGCGTCGCCCGCCCAGATCGCCCCCGCGATGATGGTGAACGTCCACAGCGGGAAGACCGCGGCGTTGATGCGGTAGGCGAACTTGTCCAGGGACGCGGCCGCCGGAAGCCGGTGCAGCACGGAGCGCGCGAAGGACCCGGGGCTGCCCCCCTCGGCCAGCTTGCTCTCGTAGGAGTCCCGGAAGAGGTAGAGCAGGGTGGCGACCGCGCCCAGGTAGAAGACCGCGCCGCAGAAGATCGCGGTGGAGACGTGGATCCACAGCCAGTACGAGTCCAGGGCCGGGACGAGCTGGTCGCTTTCGGTGTAGAGCCAGGTGACCGCGACGCCCAGGTCCAGCAGGACCGTGGTGACGAGCGGCAGCCCGATCCAGCGCACGTTCTTCCTGGCGAGGAGGAATCCGAGGTACGCGCCGACCGCCACCGTGGAGAAGGTGGTGGAGAACTCGTACATGTTGCCCCAGGGGGCACGCTGCACCGAGACGGCGCGGGTGACGACGCCCGCGGCCTCGACCAGGAAGGCGAGGGCGGTCAGCGACACCGCGATCCGGCCGTACAGGTCGCCCTGCTGGTCGCCGCCGGCCGCGCCGGGGCCGTCGGGGAAGTCCCGGGCGCCGGCCGCGGAGCGGGTGACGACCCTGGGGCGCTCCAGCACGGCGGTCCCCCCGTCCCTGCGGGCGACCCGGACCCTCGGTGCGGCGGCCTGGCCGTCCGCCGTCAGGGCGGCGGCGGTACGGCCGACCTTGCTGCGGCTGCCCAACGTCCATTCGGCGATATGGGCGAGGAAGGCCAGGGTGTACACGGCCATGGCCGAGTAGATCAGCACATTGCTGAACTCGGCGAGGCTCTCGTTGTTTGCGGCGGCGAGATTCACTTCTCAGCCCCTTCGGCGGGAACAGCTGCGGCTGGTTCGGGGTCGGGCGCGGTCGGGGCTTCGGCGTGGAGCGATGCGGCGAGGTCCGCCAGCTCCTCGGGCAGCCCGGCCGACTCGCTCCGGCCCAGCGCCGCCATCTCCACGACCGTCACGCCGTCCTCGCCGCGCACGGCGCGCACCCACACCCGGCGGCGCCGGATGAACAGGGAGCCGACGAGCCCGGTGATCGCGGCGACGGCACCGGCGAGCGCGAGCCCGTTGCCCGGCTGCTGGGAGATCTGGAAGCTCGCCCACTCCTTGATCTCCTTCTCGAAGGTGACCGAGCCCGCCCCGTCGGGCAGCTCCATCGTCTCGCCCGGCAGCAGGGTCTGCTTGAACACCTCGCCCTCGGCGTCCTTGAACGGCGTCATCTTGCGGGTGTCCAGCTGGTACACGTTCTGCGGCACGCCGGAGTCGACGCCGAGGCTGCCCCGGTACGCACTGAGGTTGAGCGCCGGGAACACCAGGGCCGGGAACTGGGAGAACATCTGGCCGTGGCCCTTGCCCGCGTAGGTGGGCACGAAGAAGGCGGGGAAGCCGAGCTGCTCCTTCTCGCCGTCCTCGTCGCGGTAGCCGTCCAGCACCTTGATGACGCCGGTGGAGCTGACGTTGTTGTCGATGGGCAGCAGCGGGACGGCCCCCCGGTAGACGACCTCGCCCCTGCCGTCGCGGACGGTCACGACCGGCGCGTAACCGTGGGCGAGCAGATAGACCTTGGAGCCGTCGATCTCCAGGGGCTCGTTGACCCGGACGACGGCCTTCCGGTCCCCGCCGTCGGCGCCCTCCGTATAGGTGACCGCGGCCTCGAAGGTACGGGGCGTGCCCTTCTGCGGGCCGCTGGGCTCGTATGTGCCGGTGAACTCGTCCAGGGTGAAGCTGAACGGGACCAGGTCGTCGATGTCGAACAGCGAACCGGACCTGAAGTCGTCGTACTGGGTCAGGGTGTTGGCGAACCCGTCGCCCTCGACGACCAGCTTGCCGCCCTCGGACTTGAAGAGCTGCCCGACGGCGAAGGCCACGAGCATCACGATCAGGGAGACATGGAAGAGGAGGTTCCCGACCTCGCGCAGATACCCCTTCTCGGACGCCACCGCGTCCCCGGCGGGCCGGGCCCGGAACCGCCGCTTCCGCAGCAGCGTGAGCGCGGCCCCGGTGACCGCCTCCGGCTCGGCCTCGGTGCGCCACGTCGTGTACGCGGGCAGCCGGGTGAGCCGCTTGGGCGCACCCGGCGGGCGGGCGCGCAGCTGACCGGCGAACTGCCAGGTCCTCGGGACGATGCAGCCGATCAGCGAGACGAACAGCAGGATGTAGATCGCGGAGAACCACACCGAGCTGTAGACGTCGAAGAGCTGGAGCTTCTCGAAGACCGGCGTCCAGAACTCGTTGTTCGTCTTCCAGGTGGCGACCTTCACCTCGTCCGCGCTGTTCTGCGGGATGAGGGAACCGGGGATCGCGCCCAGGGAGAGCAGGAACAGCAGGATGAGCGCCACCCGCATGGAGGTCAGCTGGCGCCAGAACCACCGGAGCCAGCCGGTCGCCTCGCGGACTCCCCAGGCGAGCGCACCGACGGGGCCCGGGGCGCGCCGTCCGCCGAAGGAGCCGGGTACGGCCCGCTCCCGGGGGGCGGTGGAGAGCTGGTCCCCCGCGCCGCCGAGGTCGCCGGGCTCCTTGCCGGCCCGCTCGGCGCCGGCGGCCCCGGTGCCGGGCTCGTCCGCCGTCCCGCTGCCCGCCGCCGTCCCGTTGCCGGCAGTCGTCTCGGTTCCCGGCTCGTCCGCCGTCCCGTTCCCGGTAGTCGTCTCGGTCTCGCTCATGGATCAGATCCCCACCTGGAAGCCTTGGGACCAGCTCTGCATCTCCTGCACGAGGACGTCCCACGCGCCGGTCAGCAGCAGCGCGCCGGTCGCGATCATCATGCCGCCGCCGATCCTCATCACCCAGGCATAGTGGCGCCTGACCCAGCCGAACGCGCCGAGGGCCCTGCGGAAGGCGACGGCGGCGAGCACGAACGGCAGCCCGAGGCCGAGGCAGTACGCGGCGGTCAGCAGCGCGCCGCGGCCCGCGCTGCCCTGCTGCGCGGAGAGCACCGTCACCGAGGCGAGGGTCGGGCCGATGCAGGGGGTCCAGCCGATACCGAAGAGCGCTCCGAGGACGGGTGCCCCCACAAGTCCCGTCGCGGGCCGCTTGTGGAAGCGGAACTCGCGCTGGGTGAGGAAGGGCATGAGGCCCATGAAGAAGAGGCCCATCAGGATCATCAGCACGCCGAGCACCGTGGTGAGCGCCTCGCGGTGCTCCTGGAGGGTCCAGCCGAAGAAGCCGAAGAGCGCCCCTCCGGAGACGAAGACGGCGGAGAAGCCGAGCACGAAGAGAGCCGCTCCGGAGGCCATCCGCCCCTTGCGGGCCTCGGCCAGATCGGTGCCGGTGACGCCGGTCACATAGGACAGATAGCCCGGGACCAGCGGCAGTACGCAGGGGGAGAAGAAGGACACCAGACCCGCCAGGACGGCGACGGGGAGCGCGAGCAGCATCGCGCCGCTCATGACCGTCTCGTTCTGCATCCCTACTTCTCCGCGACCACGGGGTCGATCATGGAACGGAGCTGCTTGCCGTCCAGCGCCATCAGGGCGCGGGCCGCGATCTTCCCCTCGCGGTCGATGACGATCGTGCTCGGAATGGCCTGCGGATTGAGGCTGCCCTTAGGGAACTTCAGGATCAGCTTGCCGATGGGGTCGTGGAAGCTCGGATAGTCGACCTGGTAGTCCTTCTCGAAGGCGAGCGCCGGGCCGGTCTGCGTGTCCCGGTTGATCCCGATGAACTCCACGCCCTGGCTCTTCGTCTCCTCGGCGACCTCGTTGAGATAGCGCGCCTCGGCACGGCAGGGTGCGCACCACGAGCCCCACAGGTTCAGGACGACGACCTTGCCCTGGTAGTCGGCCAGGTCGAGCGGCTTGCCCGTGAGGTCCTCGCCGGACAGCCGCGGAGCGGTCGTCCGCTTGCCCTGGGCGACGGTGGAGATCCCGCCGGTCTCGGTGACGAAGTTGGTGCCACCACCGCCGAGGGACTTGCCCCCGGCGTCGCCGGTGCACGCCGTCAGGGTGAACGCGGCGGCGAGCGCGCCGACGGTGATCAGGGTGCGTCGAGGGGCACGGACGAGACTCATGTGAAAAGTTTCGCATGCGGGTTCAGGGGATCTTGGCCGCCCCCCTTGCCGCCCGTGGCGCTCGCCGCCCGCACCGCGTGCGTCCGGGGGGGGGCGGACGGACCGGGCGGAGCCGCGGCATGCCGCCGGCCCACTGCCCGCCGGCGTTCATGAACGCCGGCCCGATGGCGAGCCCGTCACCGGAGACCGGGGCGGGCGACCCGGCCGGCCCCGGTGCGTACCCGCCGAAAGGGACGGCCCCGAGCCGCGCGGGCATGCCCGGATCGCGTACAGCGGCTAGCATCGCGGTAACAGGGACCACCGGAACGCGCCCCGTCCGGCGAACCGGCCCGGGAGCGGCCTTCACCAGGAGACATCCGGCGAGACATACGGAAGGACGGAGCCGGCAGTCGTCCTCCGGCCGGACGCGGCGACCCGGCGCACCGGAGCTGGTCTCCTGGCCCCCTCGTCGCGCAGACGCGGAGCGGACGACAGCACTCATGATCCGGCCGCCGCGACACACGGCGGAGACGGTCCGCAGGCCGTGCCGCGGGAGCCCTTCCCGGCCGTCCCACCGGGGCGGCCGGGCATCCGCGGCGGTGCGGGGACGGCGACGCGGTAGGCGGCCTTCCCGGCGGACCGGGCAAGCCCGCGAACGGCGGGCCCGTTCGGCGCCGGGGCCCCACCCCGGTCAGCGGACGACCACCCAGACGAGCACGCAGACGATCGCAAGGAGAGCACCGCCATGGGTACTGCCACACCCAACCAGGGCCTCGACCATGTCGCCCTCCGCGCCTACGATCTCGACGCCACCGTCCGCTTCTACACCGAAGCACTCGGCTTCCGGTTCGTGTGCGAGTGGAGTGCGCCTCAGGCGGGAGTCCACCGCTGCGTCTTCCTGGACACGGGCGACGACCGGTTGCTCGAACTCTTCGACGCCGCCTCCACCCCGCCCGGCGGTTCGGACCGGCCCTTCGACACGCCTCCCCTCCCGACCGACGAGGACCGGGCCCGCGCCGCCGCCCTTGTGCACTTCGCCCTCCGCACGGACGACCCGGACACCCTCTACCGGCGGGCCCTCGACGCCGGCGCCCGCTCGCTGATGGCCCCGACCGAGATCGAGACCACCGGCACGATGCCGATGACGCTGTACGTCGGTTTTGTGTACGGCCCCAACGGCGAGGTCATCGAGTTCATCAGGCGCCCCCACCCCAAGCAGGGCTGACGCACGCCGTCGCTCCGCCCCTGTCCGGTGCGGAGCGACGGCGTCGGCCGAGGGCCCCCTCACACGGCTCTCAGAAAGGTTCTCCAGCCACCGTCCGGGGACTGCCCGACCTCGAGGGAGCGGAGCTTGGCGAGGGTCTCCGGCTTCTGCGCGTCGAGCCAGTCGCAGAACTGCCGGAACGACACCAGGCGCACGTCCTTCCTCCCCGCCATCACCTTCAGAGCCTCCTCGACGGCATCCATATAGATGCCGCCGTTCCACTGCTCGAAATGGTTTCCGATGAAGAACGGCGCGCGATTGGACTCGTAAGCCCGGCGGAATCCGCTGAGATAGGCCCCCGTGGCCTGTCTGCGCCAGTCCGGATACCGGGAGGGCATCCCGTTGGTCGAGTTACGGGACTGATTGGCGAGGATGTTGTAGTCCATCGAGAGCACCTCGAAGGAGTGCCCGGGGAACGGCACGGCCTGGAGCGGCAGATCCCATACTCCACCGCGTTTCCCGGGCCACTTCTGGCGGCCGCCGGGTGAGCTGGCGTCGTAGCGCCAGCCCATTTTCCTCGCCGTGGGCAGGAGGTTCTCCTGGCCGAGCAGACAGGGGGTGCGGCCGCCCACGAGTTCCCTGCGGTAGTCGAAGGGGAGCGGATCGAGTTCCGTCCAGCCGCTGTTGCTTTTCCACCGCGTGACGAAGGACACGGCCTGGTCGATCTCGTTCTCCCACTGTGCGGGCGTCCAGTTGCCGACCGATCCCGGCCCGCCGCAGAAATGCCCGTTGAAGTGGGTGCCTATCTCGTGCCCCTCGAGCCAGGCCTGCCGTATGTACTTCAGGGTGTCCCTGATGTGCGCGTCGGTGAGATAGCCGATGTCGGAGGCCCCCACCGGGTTGCCGGGCGGACGGTAGAGCGCCTTCCTGGACTCGGGCAGCAGATAGAGCCCGGAGAGGAAGAAGGTCATCGACGCGCCGTGCTCTCGAGCGAGTTCCAGGAAACGCGGGAAGAGGCCGTTCCCGACCTCGCCCGCGCCGTCCCAGGAGAAGATCACGAACTGCGGCGGAGCCTGGCCGGGTTCGAGTGGGGCCGGAACTCCCGGCTGCCCGGGCTGCTTTCCCGTGTCGGCCGTCGAGCCGTCGCCGATAAGACGCACCGGCTGCTCCGTCGCACCGGGCCCCCCGCCACCGGGGGTGCCGTCGGAGCCCCGCCCCGGATCCCCGGTGCCGCTCGGGCCAGGGCCGACCGAGCCCGTGCCGCAGCCCGCGGCACCGATGGCCGCGGCGGCAGCGAGCCCCGCCCCCAGCAGGCTCCTTCGAGTGATGTCGCGCATGCCGGCCGCCCCCGTTTCCCTGTCGCGTTCTGGCACCTGCCCGCATGAAGAGAGAGGGCATACGGAACGCGAAGGTTCCCGTCTTCAGCACGGAATGTGCGGGGCGGCCGTACCACCACGCGCCGTACGGTTACGCGCCGAACGCCTTGGACTTTCCCTTGACCGGTTTGGCACCCGCGAGGAGATGCGGAGGCACAAGATCGCGCGCGGGCTCCGCATACGCGACCGAGACGATCCCGTCGCCCTGGAAGGTGAAGGTCGTCAGCGATGCGAGGGTGCACTGCCGACGGCGCGGGTCGTGCCAGAGCCGCCGCTTCTCCACATGGCTGCGCACGATCCAGATCGGCAGCTGGTGGCTCACCAGGACCGCCTCGTGGCCGCGGGCGGCGTCCCGGGCGGAGCCGAGGGCGCCCATCATCCGCACCACCTGGTCCACATACGGCTCTCCCCAGGACGGCCGGAACGGATTGGTGAGGTGCCGCCAGTTGCCCGGCCTGCGCAGCGCGCCGTCGCCTACGCCGAAGGTCTTGCCCTCGAAGACGTTGGCCGCCTCGATCAGCCGCTCGTCGGTGTCCAGGGTCAGCCCGTGGGACTTGGCGATCGGCGCTGCCGTCTCCTGCGCCCGTTCCAGGGGGGAGGCCCCCACATGGGTGACGTCGCGGTCGGCCAGGTACTCGGCGACCCGGTCGGCCATCCGGCGGCCCAGCTCGGAGAGGTGGTAGCCGGGGCGCCGCCCGTAGAGGACGCCGTCCGGGTTGTCCACTTCACCGTGCCGGATGAGATGGACGACGGTCTTCTCCGTATTGATTCCCGTATCGCTCATGCCGTGGCCTCCGCGGCGGCGCGGGCGGCCGACGGCAGCGCGGCGGCGATCCGCTCGACGGCCGCTGCGTCGTGGGCGGCCGACACGAACCAGGACTCGAAGGCGGACGGCGGAAGGTAGACACCTTGGGAGAGCATCGAGTGGAAGAAGGCGTTGAAGCGGAAGGCCTCCTGGCGCTTCGCGTCCTCGTAGTCCCGCACCTCGCCTTCGGTGAAGAACACCGAGAACATGGTGCTCGCGGACTGCAGCCGGTGGGCGACTCCCTCCTTGGCCAGCGCGTCCGCGACCAGTCCCCGCACCGCCGTGGCGGCCTCGTCGACCCTGGCGTACGCGGCGTCGTCCAGGAGCCGGAGCTGGGCCAGGCCCGCGGCGGTCGCGACCGGGTTCCCCGAGAGCGTGCCCGCCTGGTAGACGGGCCCGGCCGGGGCGAGGTGCCCCATGACGTCGGCCCGGCCGCCGAACGCCGCCGCCGGGAAACCGCCCCCCATGACCTTGCCGAAGGTCATCAGGTCGGGAACGACGCCGTCGACGCCGTACCAGCCGGCCTTCGACGTACGAAAACCGGTCATCACCTCGTCGGAGATGTAGAGCGCGCCGTTCTCGGCGCAGACGTCCTTGAGTCCCTGGTTGAAACCGGGCAGCGGCGGGACGACGCCCATGTTGCCCGGGGACGCCTCCGTGATCACGCAGGCGATCTCGCCCGGGTGCGCCCGGAAGGCGGCGCGGACCGCTTCCGGATCGTTGTACGGCAGGACGATCGTGTCGCCCGCCTGCGCGCCCGTGACACCCGGGGTGTCCGGCAGCCCGAAGGTCGCCACCCCGGAGCCCGCGGCCGCGAGCAGCGCGTCCACGTGCCCGTGGTAGCAGCCGGCGAACTTGATCACCTTGGCCCGCCCGGTGAACCCGCGGGCCAGCCGGATCGCCGACATGGTCGCCTCGGTGCCCGACGAGACCAGCCTCACCTGCTCGACCGGAAGGACCCTGGCCACGATCTCCTCGGCGAGCGCGACCTCGCCCTCACCGGGTGTACCGAAGGAGGTGCCGCGCGCGACGGCCCGCTGCACGGCCTCGGTGACCTCGGGGTGGGCGTGTCCGAGGATCATCGGGCCCCAGGAGCACACGAGGTCCACGTACTCGCGGCCGTCCGCGTCCTTCAGGTAGGGGCCGCTGCCGGACACCATGAACCGGGGGGTGCCGCCCACGGCGCGGAAGGCCCGGACGGGAGAGTTCACGCCGCCGGGCGTCACGAGGGACGCACGGTCGAAAAGCGTCTGCGAAACTGGGGCGTCATAGGGAAAGCTCACGGAATCCATGGTGTCAGAGGCACGGGACGTTCTTGCGGACAGGTGTTTCACCGCACGTCCGCGGGGGAGGTCACTGTCACGATGATCGGGTTGCACGGCGGGGGCCGTGCGTCCTAAAAGCAGTCGGGTGGAGATATGCATCGCGGTGGCGGACTGGGCGAGGGGACTGACGACCTGGGTCCCGACCCTGCCCGGCGTGGGAGGCACCGGCGGCACGAGGCGGGTGCGCCCGGGCCCGTGGAGAGCAGGGGTGGCCGGGGCATGGGGGTGACCTACAAGTACTTCGGCGCGCCCGACGGCGCCACGGCCGCCCGGGTGCCGATCTCGATGCGCCCGGAGGAGCTGGGCGGTGACGAGCTCGGCACAGGCGGCATGTTCACCAAGATCAAGCCCGAGACGATAGCCGCGATGGTCCTCACGGGCATTCAGGGGATGCCCCTGAACAAGGTGCCCCCGCTCGAACTCGTGGTCCTCCACCCCGACTACGCCGTGGTGAGACTCCCGATGACGGTCGTCGACCCGCTCCGCGACATCGGCGAGGAGTCGGTGGGCGCGGCGGCCTTCATCTGGTCCACCGTCCCGGACCGCGGTGGGCCGCGGGACGCCTTCAACGTCTACCAACTGCTGCACGAGTGGCAGGACTTCAGCCATCGTCTGCACGAGGCGGGGCACCAGCCGTACTGCCTGGTATGGCCCTGAGCCGGGGTTTCGCAGGGGTCGGGCGGGGCCTTCGGGCCTCGCCCTTTTCCGTGCCGGTAGTCGCGCACGTGCAGCACAGCCGGCGCACGGTCCGCGCTCGCTCCCGCAGCTCGTCGACACCGGAGGAGCCACCGGTGGCGGCGGGGCGCGGTCCCGGCAGCAGGACCCCGATCCCGGAGGGCGCCGCCGGGCGCGTACGCGAGCCAGGGGCGCCGGATGCTCAGGAGCCGGGGGAAACCGCTGGTCGGGACCGTCCGCCCGATGGCATTCTGGCGGCGTGAACGGACCCGGGATCCACGTCAGCTTTGCCCCCGAGCTGCGGCCGCGGACAGCGGGCGACCCGCTGACGGCTGACGCGTGCCGTCCGGGGCCGCGGTCGGCGACGGGCCGCGGTCACGGAGCCGCTGCCGTGAGGTACCGCTGGATCGTCGGGGCGAGCCAGGCGATCACCTCGTCCCGCGTCATGTCCACCGCCGGCGGGATCCGCAGCACATAGCGGGCGAGAGCCATGCCCATGATCTGGGAGGCGGCCAGTGCGGCCCGGCGCGGAACCTCCTCCGGCAGGGGGCACACTCCGGCGGTGACGGGCAGCAGCTGTTCCCGGAACACCTTCACCACACGCTCGGCTCCGGCGGCGTTGGTGACCCCGACCCGGAGCATGGCCGTCAGCACATCGTCGTGCTCCCACCGGTCGAGGAAGTGGGAGACGAGCACGGCCCCGATATGCCGCCCTGGCATCGCCCCCAGTTCGGGAAGCCGCAGGTCGATCTCGGAGGCGGCAGCGAACAGGCCTTCCTTGTTGCCGTAGTACCTCATCACCATCGACGGGTCGATACCCGCGTCCCTGGCGATGGCGCGGATGGTGGCGCGGTCGTACCCGTCCGCGGCGAAACGTTCACGGGCGGCGTCGAGGATCGCGGCACGGGTGGCGTCGGAGCGTCGCGGGGCGGGAGGTGGTTCGGAAGTCACACCAACAACTGTAGGCCAACGCCTGTTGACACGCCAGCAGGTCGGGGCATACCGTTGCCCACAAGCGTTGGCAAACGTTCGTTGACTCGTGTGCGCCGCCCTGGGTCCGGGAGCAGGACACCGGCTTCCCGGCGCCCGACCACCGACAGGAGACACCGCCATGACCGACGAGAGCACAGCCCGGAGCATCAACAGCGCCGCCACGGACGCCTCCCCCACCCCCACCCCCACGCCCACACCCGCCTCCACCAAGCCAGCGGCCGAGACCGAGACCGAGACCGACGTGACGGTCGTGGGGGCGGGGCCCACCGGGCTTCTGCTCGCGGGCGACCTCGCGGCAGCCGGCATCCGCGTCGCCGTCGTCGAGCGGCGGGCGCCCACGAGGAGCAATCTGACCCGGGCCTTCGGCGTACACGCGCGCACACTGGAACTCCTGGACGCCCGCGGCCTGGCGGACGAGATGGTGGCGCGGGGCACGCCCGTCACGGGCCTGCGCCTGTTCCGCCGGCTCTCCCTCGACCTGTCCCGGCTGGTCTCCCGTTTCCCCTATCTGCTGATCGCCCCGCAGTACGAGGTGGAGCAGCTGCTGGAGCGCCGCGCGCGGGCCGCCGGCGCCGTCTTCCGGTACGGCACCGAGCTGCACGGGCTGCACCAGGACTCCGGGGCGGTCACCGCCGATCTCCGCGATGCGCACGGCGCAGGGGGGACCCTGCGTTCCCGCTACCTCGTCGGCACGGACGGCATGCGCAGCGCGGTCAGGCGGTCGCTCGGCCTGCCCTTCCCCGGGGTCTCGGCCGTCCGCTCGATCCTGCTCGCGGACGTACGGCTCACCGAGGAGCCGGAAAGCCTGCTCACGGTCGACAGCACGGGCCGCACCTTCACCTTGATCGCCCCCTTCGGCGACGGCTGGTACCGGGTGATGGGCTGGCGGCGCGACCGCTCCCGGCCGGCGGACCGGCCGGTCGAGCTGGACGAGGTGCGCGAGATCGCCCGCGAGACACTCGGCACCGACTACGGCATGCGGGACGCCCGGTGGCTCTCCCGGTTCCACAGCGACGAGCGCCAGGCCCCCGAGTACCGCCGGGGCCGGGTGTTCCTCGCCGGAGACGCGGCACATGTGCACTCCCCGGCCGGCGGCCAGGGCATGAACACCGGCCTGCAGGACGCCGCCAACCTGTCCTGGAAGCTCGCCGCCGTGCTGCGGGGCGCCGCGCCGGACCCCGAGGGACTCCTCGACACCTACCAGTCCGAGCGGCACCCGGTCGGCGCCCTGGTGTTACGCAGCAGCGGGGCGCTCGTGCGGCTCGCCATGGCACAGACACCCCTCCAGCGCCTCGCCCGTGTCCTGGCGACGCGCTTCCTCGAGGCGGTACGGCCCGCGAAAGACAAGGCGATGGGCACGATCTCGGGCATCGGCATCTCCTACGGGACCCCGCGCGGTGCCCACCGGCTCACCGGCAGGCGCGCCCCCGACCTCGCCCTCCGGGAGGGCCGGCTCTACGAGCTGCTGCGCGCCGGCGAGTTCGTGCTGGTGGCAGCGGACACCTCGGACGCGGCCCCGCCGGCGACGCCGGGAGCCGTCACCAGGGCCCACTGGCGGGAGCCGAACCGCAAGGCGCTCCTGGTCCGCCCCGACGGATACATCGCATGGGCACGGGGCTGAGCGTCGAGCGCGGCGGCGCACCCGTGCGGTGCCTCCCGGACCAGGTGCGTCCCGGCGGCCGCGAACGGCAGCGCCACGCTCCCCCGCCCCCGCACGCACACGGCCGTCACCCGCCCCGTGTCCCCTGGTCATGTATGCGCAACGCGGTCGCCGGCCCTCTTGCCTATCCTGGCGGGTGATAGAGATCAGTTGACCGGGGAGCCACCATGACCGCCACACCCATCGCCGTCGTCACCGGAGCGAGCAGCGGAATCGGAGCCGCCACCGCGCGGAGTCTCGCGGCAGCCGGCTACCACGTGGTCCTCACCGCCCGGCGCAAGGAGCGGGTGGAAGCCCTCGCCGCCGAGCTTACGGAGGCCGGGCACCGGGCCGCTGCCCACGCCCTCGATGTCACCGACCGCGCCGCAGTGGAAGCCCTCGCCGCTTCCCTCGACGGCTCCGGCCCGGTGAAAGTCCTGGTCAACAATGCGGGCGGGGCCCTGGGCGCCGACCCGGTCGCGACCGGCGACCCGGCGGACTGGCGTCAGATGTTCGAGGTCAACGTCATCGGCACGCTGAACGTCACGCAGGCCCTGCTCCCCGCGCTCACCGCCAGCGGGGACGGCACCGTGGTCGTCCTCTCGTCCACCGCGGGCCACGGCACCTACGAGGGCGGCGCGGGGTACGTCGCGGCGAAGCACGGGGAGCACGTCCTCGCCGAGACGCTCCGCCTGGAGATCGTCGGCACCCCGGTCCGCGTGATCGAGATCGCCCCCGGCATGGTGAAGACGGAAGGGTTCGCTGCCACGCGGTTCCGGGGCGACGCCGAGAAGGCCGCCAAGGTCTACGAGGGCGTGGCCCAGCCGCTCACTGCCGAGGACGTTGCCGACACCGTGAGCTGGGCGGTCACCCGCCCCGCCCACGTCAACATCGATCTGCTGGTCGTCCGCCCCCGAGCCCAGGCGTCGAACACCAAGGTCCACCGGGAGCATTGACCGGCCCCGCCCACGGAGCCGCCTCCGCAGCCCGCAGGGCGTGTTGCCAAAGCCGCTCCGTGCGCCCGCAGGGCCGGGGCCCCGGCGTCCGGTGCGTGGTCGCCAGGCGGAGGATCGTCCTCGCCCTGGACGTGGCCGGACACCTCCGCCAGCGCAGCGCCGGGGCGCCTCCCGTGCCCGAAGGGCGACGGGGAAGTGCGCGTGCCGGGCGTCGGGGGCCGGGAGGCGCTTTCACCACACGCCCCGACCCCGGCGGGCGCGGAGCAGTCCCGCGGACCGCGCCCTGCGGGCGGGCGGCGCGGAGCCTGCGCGAAGGCCAGCGACGACAGGAAGGACAGGGACCTCAGCCGGGACAGCGACGTGCCGGCGGGCACCAGCGGCAGCCCCCGCATCAGCCGCGTCACCGCGATTCCATAGGCGATGCCGAAGACGAGCGAGACCAGCAGCGCCAGGTGCTTGGAGAAGCCGTCCACGAGCGGGTAGATCTGCCAGTGCGTCAGGTAGATGTACATCGAGCTGGTCGCCACCAGCCCGGCCACCTGGTTGACACGCTCCCGGCCGGGCAGCGTCGGCAGCCACACCAGCAGCGCGAACCCGGCGGCCACGACCACCTCGCGCCAGGGCTCACCGGGGAAGAACCCCGGCACGGTGGTGACGGCGGCCGCGGTCACCAGCAGCCGCTGCGTCACCGTCCGGGACTTGGCCGCCGCCCAGCCGAGCGCGAACAGCCAGAAGACGGTCACCGCGTCCGTCATCTGCGAGCGGTGCGGGAGGCCGGCGAGGTCGTAGCGGGTGAGCAGGCCGAGGCCGGTGAGCGCCGCGGGAAGGGCGAACGGGAAGCGGCGTTCCGCCCGGTCCGCGAAGGGCAGGCAGAGGACGGCGGCGACCGCGACGAGGATGTAGACGAGAGCCTCGATGAACCAGGTGTGGATGCCCGGTCCCATGTCCTGCGGTCTCAGGGCGTTGTGCAGCAGGAACAGGTTGGACAGCGTGTAGTCGTCGCTGACGACGAGCGCGAATCCGATCCAGGCCATGCTCGGCAGGGCGATGCGGGCGATGCTGCGGCCGACGCGGCCGACGCGTTCGCGCCGTGCGGCGCCCGTGAGGTGGAAGCGGGCGAAGTTGTACCCGGCGACGGCGAGCAGCAGATGGGCCCCGCCTCTGATCGTGAAGACGCCGATGTGCGAGCCCACGACGCAGAAGACGGCCGCGGCGCGCAGGGCGACGCCGGTCTCCAGTCTGCGTATGCGCGAGCGCGGCCGCCCCGAGGGGGGTCTGGGCCCGGGCCCCGTCACGAGCTCGCGGATCGGGGTCGTGTGCCAGTCGGCCGGCAGACGGCCCAGCCGTTCCTCGAGGTGGATGGACGCCTCCACGTACGACAGCGAGTCGCCGCCGAGGCCCACGAAGGTGCTGTCCCGCGTCACGTCGGGGCGGTCCAGGATCTGTGCGTAGAGCGCGCACAGGTCCTCCGCCGCATCGCCGCCGGAGGGCGCCGGCGGTGTCTCGCCGCGGTCCGGGCGAACGAGTGCGAGCACGGCCGGGTAGTCGGGCTTGCCGGTGGCCAGTCGGGGCAGCTCGTCCGCCACACGGACGCGTACGGCGCGCGCCGGCAGACCGCACTCGTCCGCGATCAGGCGCCGTATCCGCCGCTCGTCGACGGCATCGGAGCCGCCCGGGCCGCCGGAGGCCGTCGCCACGACCGCGAGTGCCTCGTCGTCGCCGGTGCACAGCGCGGAAATCCCGTGCCCCGCGAGCATCGCCTCCACCCGCTCGGGGTCGATCCTCAGGCCCAGAAGCTTCACGAACCGGCCGCGGCGCCCGACGATCTCGTAGAGCCCCTCGGGGGTGCGGCGCGCGAGGTCGCCGGTGCGCAGTTCGTCCACCGTCCGTCCGAGCCCGAGGTCCTCCGGGCCGCCGGCGTAGCCCAGCATGACGTTCGGCCCCGAGTACACGAGCTCCCCCGTGCCGGCCCCGGGGTGGTCCCCGACCGGTGCGATACGGAACGATCCACCGGGAATCGGCACCCCGATCGCCGACGGGTGGGCGGCGGCCAGAGCGGGCGGCAGATAGGCCATCCGGGCGGTGGCCTCGGTCTGGCCGTACATCACGAACAGGTCCCAGCCGCGGCGCGCTCCCAGCGCGGCGTAGTGCGCCACGCGCTCGGGCGCCAGCCGGCCGCCTGCCTGGGTGACATACCGCAGATGCGGCAGGTCCATGTCGGCGAATCCGACCCGGTCGAGCAGGTCGAAGGTGTAGGGGACGCCCGCAAGGGAGGTACCGCGGGCGCGGCGGAAGAGGTCCCAGAAGCACGGGTCGGCCACCGACAGCCCGGTGAGGACGAGTCCCGCCCCGCGCAGCAGATGGCTGTGGACCACGGAGAGCCCGTAGCAGTAGTGCAGAGGAAGGGTCGTCGCGGCCCGGTCGGTGTCGCGGATGTCGAGGTAGGCGGCGATCGACTCGGCGTTCGCCCGGAGGTTCGCGTGCGAGAGCCGGACCAGCTTCGGCGAGCCGGTGGAACCGGACGTGCTGAGCAGCAGGGCCAGGTCCGCATGCAGGACGTGGGCGGAGACCGCGCGCCGCTCCTCGAACTCCCATCGCCCCGGCGCCGGCCGCACGAGGACATCGGGGTCGTATGCCGCGGTCAGCGACTCCACGGCCTCCGGATGGTCGCCCGGCACCAGGAGGACGGGATGCCCCGCCGCCCGTGCGGCGAGATACACGACCAGCGCCTCGGCCGTGTTGTCTCCGGGCAGCAGGAGGAGCCGCCGCTCGGTGCCGAGACGCAGGGCCGTGTCCGCGACCCGCGCGGCGAGTTCGCGGTAGGAGGTTTCACCGTCTTCGGTGATGAGAGCCGTACGGTCGCCGTGGGTCGCGAGGCGGTGGGCGAGGGGCGGTATCCGGCCACTGACGGGGGGTGCGGAGTGGAGCGTCACGGGCGCATCGTAGGTAAGCCTTTCCTTATCCGGTAGAGGGCGGCCGCCCATCCGGGGCGGCGAAAGGCGAGTCGTCGGCCAACTACCCCCGCCCGGGGCGGCAGAGGAACCGGAGCCCCCAGCGATCATTTTCGGCCTCTTCGCCGTGTCCAAGTCGTTACCTATGACCCCATTGACTCTTAGGTGAGGTTTACCTTACTAATGCTCCGTTCGGTTGTTCCCCCTCGGCACCGGTCCCCGCTCCACAGGACACGCTCCCCGCGTGACGGTGGTCCTGGCAGAAAGGCCCTCACTCCTCATGCGACGTCCGTCGGCCCGCACCCTCGCCGCTCTCGCCGCGACGGCCCTGGCCCTGCCCGCGCTCGCCGGCTGCAGCGGCGAACCGGCCGGTCTCACCATCTACTCCGGCAGGAACGAGAACCTCGTGGCGCCGCTCATCGACAAGCTCGAGGAGCACCTCGGCACCACCGTCGACGTCCGGTACGGCGGCAGCGCCGAACTCTCGGCGCAGCTCCTCGAAGAAGGCGACGAAACCGAGGCCGGCCTCTTCCTCTCCCAGGACGCGGGCGCCCTCGGCGCGCTCTCCGCGGACGGCAGGCTGGCGGCGCTGCCGCCGGCGACGCTCGACAAGGTCGCGCCGGACTACCGCGGCTCGGCCGGCGACTGGGTCGGCGTCAGCGGGCGGGTCCGGATCATCGCCTACGACTCGGAGAAGGTCACCACACCCCCGGACAGCGTGCACGACCTGGTGCGGCCCGAGTGGAAGGGCAGGGTCGGCTACGCCCCGGCCAACGCCTCCTTCCAGGCGTTCGTCACCGGCATGCGCGTCCTGGAGGGCGACGAGGCCACCCGCACCTGGCTCAAGGCGCTGAAGGCCAACAGCCCGAAGGCCTACGAGAGCAACCTCAACGTCCTCGACGCCGTCGACTCCGGCGAGGTGTCCCTCGGCCTGCTGAACCACTACTACTGGTACGAGAAGGCGGCGGAGAAAGGCGCGGACGAGCTCCGGGCCAAGGTGCACTACCTCCCGGAGGGCGACCCGGGCGGCCTGGTGAACGTCGCAGGAGTGGGTCTGCTGAAGGGCGCGGACAAGCAGCAGAGCGCCTACGCCCGGAAGGCCGCCGACTTCCTGCTGTCCGCCGAGTCGCAGCGCTACTTCGCCGAGGAGACCAAGGAGTACCCGCTCGCCGCAGGCGTCGAGCAGGCGGAGGGCGTCCCGCCGCTTGACTCCCTCCAGCCGCCGCGGATCGACCTGGGCCGGCTCGACTCGCTGAAGGCGACCCTGGCCATGCTCCAGGACGTCGGAATGGTCTGACGGTGACCACACCGGATTCACCCGTCCGGAAGCGCGCCCCCCGCCCGGGCGCCGCCCCCCTGCCGGCCGGGCGCCGGCGCGCCGCTATCCGGCCCCCCCGGCCGCTACTGCTCACCGCCTGCCTGGCCGGGGCGCTCGCCGTGCTGCCGCTCGGCTATCTGGCCGTGCGGGCGCTGGAGCGCGGCCCCGCCTTCGCCTGGGACGTCATCGCGGACGAGCGGACCGGGTCGCTCCTGCTGCGCAGCCTCGGGCTCGCCGCGGTCGTCGTCGCGGCCTGCCTGGTGCTCGGCGTGTCCCTGGCCTGGCTGACCGTGCGCACGGCGCTGCCCGGCGTCCGCGTCTGGTCGGTGCTGGTGACCCTGCCCCTGGCGGTGCCCAGCTATGTCGCGGCCTTCACCTGGCTGTCCGCAGCGCCCTGGCTGGTCGGCTTCACCGGAGCCGCACTCGCGATGACGCTGGTCAGCTTCCCGTATGTGTATCTGCCCGTCGCGGCCGCGCTCCGCGGGATCGACCCCGCGCAGGAGGAGGTGTCCCGCTCGCTCGGGCACGGCGCCGTGCGCACGTTCGCCCGCGTCGTCCTGCCCCAGCTGCGGCCGGCCGCCGCAGGAGGCGGGCTGCTGGTCGCGCTCTACGTGCTGTCGGACTTCGGTGCGGTGTCGCTGATGCGGTACGACACCTTCACCCGCGGCATCTACACCTCCTACCGGGCCAGCTTCGACCGCACCCCCGCCGCCGCGCTCAGCGCCGTACTCGTGGTCATGACCGTGGCACTGGTGGCGGCGGAGGCCCGCACCCGGGGCCGTGCCGGGCACTCCAGGGCCGGCCGGGGCACCGCGCGCCCGGCGGCGCCCCTCGCGCTCGGCCGGCTCCGGCTGCCCGCGCTCGCCTGGTGCGGGACGGTCGTCACCGCCGCCGTGGGCTTCCCTCTGGGGGTCCTCGGCTACTGGCTGGCCGTCGGCTCGTCCGCCACCTGGGAGCCCGCTCTGCTCAGCGACACCGCACTCACCACTCTGGGCGTGGCCGCGGCGGGCGCGGCACTCACCACCGCGCTCGCCCTGCCGGTCGGTGTGATCGCGGCCCGCCACCGCGGCCGGACCGCGCACCTACTGGAGCAGGCCGCCTATGCCGGGCACGCCCTGCCCGGCATCACCGTCGCCCTGGCGTTGGTGTTCTTCGCCGTCCGCTATGCCCGCCCGCTCTACCAGGAACCGCCGCTGCTGGTCTGCGCCTACGCGGTGCTGTTCCTGCCCGTCGCGGTGGCCGCCACCCGGGCGGCCGTGCTCCAGGCCCCGCCGGTGCTGGAGGACGTCGCCCGCTCCCTCGGCCGCTCACCGCTGAGGGTGCTGCGTGAAGTCACCGTGCCGCTCGCCGCACCCGGTGTCGCCGCCGGAGCCGTCCTGACCTTCGTGGTCTGCATGAAGGAGCTTCCCGCGACCCTGCTGCTGCGGCCCACCGGCATGGACACCCTGGCCACCCGGCTGTGGACGGAGACCGGAGCAGGCTCGTTCGCCGCCGCCGCGCCGTACGCCGCCGCGCTGATCCTCCTCGCCGCCGTCCCGTCCTACCTGCTCGGAAGGCACCGCACATGACCGACCTTCAGATCACGGGGCTGGCCAAGGGGTACGGCCCCGGCGCCGCGGTCCTCGACGGCCTCGACCTCACCGTCCCCGGAGGCTCGCTGGCCGCCGTCCTCGGCCCCTCGGGCTGCGGCAAGACCACCCTGCTCCGCGTCGTCGCCGGCTTCCTGCGCGCCGACGCGGGCACCGTCGCCCTCGGCGGACACACCCTCGGCGGACCCGGCGTCCATCTGCCGCCCGAGCGCCGCCGCATCGGCATCGTGCCGCAGGAGGGCGCCCTGTTCCCGCACCTCAGCGTGGCCCGCAACGTCGCCTTCGGGCTGACCGGTCTCCACCGGAGCGCACGCGGCCGCCGCGTCGGCGAGATGCTCGGCCTCGTCGGGCTCGACGGCTACGGCCGGCGCATGCCGCACGAACTCTCCGGCGGGCAGCAGCAGCGTGTCGCCCTCGCCCGCGCCCTGGCCCCCGAACCGGACCTGGTGCTCCTCGACGAGCCGTTCAACGCCCTCGACAGCGCGCTGCGGGCCGGGGTACGGGCCGATGTGCGCGCCGCGCTCAGGGCCACCGGTGCCACGGCGGTCCTGGTCACCCACGACCAGCAGGAGGCGCTCTCCACCGCCGATCTGGTCGCGGTCGTCCGGGACGGCCGGGTGGCGCAGTGCGCCGCGCCGCAGGAGCTGTACCAGCGTCCCGCGGACCCCTGGGTCGCCGCGTTCGTCGGCGACGCGGTACTCGTCGGCGGTGCCGCCGAGGGCGGCACCGTGAACACCCCCCTGGGCCGCGTCCCCCTGGCGGGCGGACCGGGGGCACCGGGCGGGCTCCGCGAGGGCCGGGTGCTGCTCCGGCCGGAACAGCTCAGGCTGACCGACCCGGCGGCGGCACACGTCCGGGGAACGGTGACCGATGTGCACTTCTACGGCCACGACGCGATGGTCACCGTCGCCGTCGACGGCGTGGAGGACCCGGTCGGCATCCGCGTCCCCGGCCCCGTGCCGGTCCGGCCCGGCGGGCGGACGGGCATCCGGGTGACGGGAGAGGCGACCCTCCACCCGGCGGCCTGCTGAGCGGCCCGCCGGGCCACCGCCCGCCGGGCCGCACGGACCAGCGGGCGGACCAGCGGGGCGACTCCGCCGGCACCGCCGGCACCGCCGGCACCGTCAGGGCCACCGTCCTCGCGACGCTGCGGTGGAACGCGGAGGGAAGCAGGACCGGCACCTCACCGAAGGCGGGGCCGACCTCGCGACCGACATGATCACGAAGTCGGGCGGCAGAGCGGCCAGCGCTCCGGGGAAGCAGCTCGGCGCCGCGAAGGCCGGCCGCTTCCTGTCCGCGGCCGGCACGACCCGGACGGTGCCGGGCGAGTCCGGCCGGCCGCCGGGCGAGTGGCGACGTCACCCCTTGACGCAGATGAGCTGCTTGAGCTTGGCGACGACCTGCACCAGGTCCTTCTGCTGGTCGATCACGCGGCTGATCGACTTGTAGGCGGCGGGGATCTCATCCACCACACCCGAGTCCTTGCGGCACTCGACACCCCGAGTCTGCTCCTCGAGGTCCCGCGTCGAGAACCTCCGCTTCGCGGCGTTGCGGCTCATCCTGCGGCCGGCACCGTGCGAGGCGGAGTTGAACGACTTCGGGTTGCCCAGGCCGCGGACGATGTACGACTCGGTTCCCATGGAACCGGGGATGATCCCCCACTCACCCGAGCCCGCGCTGATGGCTCCCTTCCGGGTGACCAGCAGATCCATCCCCTCGTACCGCTCCTCGCTGACGTAGTTGTGATGGCAGCTGATCACTCCGGGGCGGTCCTCCTCGGTCCGCATCCGGCCCTCGGCGTCCTCCCGCTCGAAGGAGACAAGGGGATCGAAGGTGACCGCGGCCTTCGCGAACTCCCTGCGGACGACCTCCTGGAACAGCCCCATCATGATCGCGCGGTTGTGCCTGGCGTACTCCTGCGCCCAGAAGAGGTCGTTCCGGTAGGCCGCCATCTGCGGGGTGTCCGAGACGAACACCGCGAGATCGCGGTCGACCAGACCCCGGTTGTGCGGCAGGCTCCGGGCCTCGCCGATGTGGTACTCGGCGAGTTCCTTGCCGATGTTCCGCGAACCGGAGTGCAGCATCAGCCAGACGGAACCGCCCTCGTCCAGGCAGAACTCGATGAAGTGGTTGCCGGAGCCGAGCGTTCCCATCTGCCTGGCCGCGCGCTCCCGGCGGAACCTGACCGGCTCCGCGACACCGTCGAACCGCCCCCAGAAGTCGGCGAACCCCGCCGAGGGGAGTCCGAACACCCGCCCGGGATCCACCGGGTCATCGTGCATCGAGCGCCCGACGGGGATCGCGCGCTCGATCCTGGAGCGGAGCCGGGAGAGGTCGCCGGGCAGATCGTTCGCGGTGAGCGAGGTCTTCACCGCCGACATCCCGCAGCCGATGTCGACGCCGACGGCCGCCGGGCACACCGCGCCGCGCATCGCGATGACCGAACCGACCGTCGCGCCCTTGCCGTAGTGCACATCCGGCATCACGGCGAGCCCCTCGATCCAGGGCAGCGTCGTGACGTTCCGCAGCTGCTGCATGGCGACGTCCTCGACCTCGGCCGGGTCCGTCCACATCCGGATCGGGACCTTGGCGCCTGCTACCTCCACATACGACATATTTCCTCGATTCCCCCATACATCAGATAACGCAGAAACCTCGCCGGTACCCAGGAAAGGGATATCGAACCGGCGTTCACCGCTCCGCGTGCGGTAGACATTGTGTCCATCGGTGCGCATCCGGCGGCAACACGATTTCCCCGAGGGCCACCACCGGGGCGACCGGGCGGCCACGGGCGGCCTCGTGCCGGTGCGGGCAACCGGCGCAGCCACGAGCGGCCGGGCGGAACCGGTAACCGGGCCGGCGGCCGGATCCGGCCGAAGAGCGCAGGACGGCAGAGAAGGGAGCCTGGGAACGTGCGGCGAAAGGGGTACGCACCCGGCGTTGCGGCGCTTCTCGCGGCGCTCGTCACCGGCTGCACCGGCGGAACCGCTGACGGCAGCGCCACGAGCGAGGCCAAGGCCGGCGCGGCCTCCGGGCCCGCTGCTGCGCCTGGCAAGTACCGCACGCTCTACGAGCCCTGCGGTGCCGTCGAGCGCGCGATGCTCAGGGACCTGCTCCCCGGCGCGGCCCAGCTTCCGGAAGAACAGCAGGAGAAGGTCTTCCGGGGAACGGCCGCTGTCACCTATGACACGGACCGCCGAGTCGGGTGCAGTTGGAAGGCCGACGCCCCCGACGCCTCGCACAACCTCCGCATCGACGTGGAACGCGTGGTGTCCTATGACCAGGACGTCAGCGACGAGCAGCGCGCCCTCGAGGTGTACACCGGGAAGCAGGACGCCGCGCAGCTGCCGGTACCCGCCGCCGGCGGCGGCGGCCAGAGCGGCACCGGTGCCCCGGCGACGGGTTCCCCCGCCCCCGGCACCGGGACCTCCCCCGGCACCATCGACCCGTCCCCCGCACCCGCCTCCTCCGCCGCCTCCGGTTCCCCTGGCACCCCGGGCACCCCGGGCACGGCTGGTACCCCCGGCACCTCCGAGGGACTTGAACCGCGCGTCCTCGACGGCCTCGGCGACAGCGCGTTCCTCGACGACGTCCTCACCCGGACCGGTTCCACCGCCCGGCACCGCACGGTGAGCGTGGTGTTCCGCACATCCAACGTGATCGTGACCGTCGAGTACGGCGAGCAGCCGGCCCGTGTGACGGAGATCCCGGACAGCAAGGAACTGCAGGAAAAGGCCCGGGGTCTGGCCCAAAAGCTCGCGGATCGGTTCGACGACTAGCGCGCGGGCCGGGCCTCGGCCGCTGTTCGGCCGCTCCGGCGCCCGGTCCCGCCGGACGGCCGTGCCGTCGTACCGTGTCGGCGTACCGTGGCCGCCCGGGAGCACCGGACCGTCCACCCGGACGAACCGGACCGGCATCCGGTACTCCGGAGGACCGTACGACAACCGACTGAAGGAACCATGCACCGTTCAGCCCCGCGACTCACCCGCATACTCGCCTGCGCCGCCGTCCCGGTGATGCTCGTCGTCGCCGGCTGCTCGTCGGACTCCGGCAGCAAGGGCTCCGATCCGGCCGGCGGCTCGTCCCCCTCGCCCGGGGCCTCCGCCCCCGGCGGCGGGCAGTCGCCGGTGCCCCTGGAGCCCGCGAAGTACGCCAAGCTGCCCGAGCCCTGCAAGGCACTGACCACCAAGACGGTCGAGGAGCTGGTGCCGAAGGTGAAGAACGAGGCCGGCACCGCCGGCACCTCCAACGACACGGCCGCCCGCGGCAGCTGCTCCTGGAACGGCCTGGAGGACAAGGGCGTCAAGGGCTCCGACTACCGCTGGCTCGACGTGTCGTTCCAGCGCTTCGCGTCCGAGTCGGGCATCGGCAGCGGTGCGGACCGCGCCCGGGACGCCTATGAGAAGGAAGTCTCCGCGGTCAAGGCGACGGAGAAGGCCGAGAGCGTCAGTGCCTCACCCGCCGCGGGCGTCGGCGAGGAGGCCACCGCGGTCGCCTACGGCCTGGCCAAGTCCGGCGAGGACTTTGAGTACGCCACGATCGTGGCCCGCACGGGCAACGTCGTGATGACCCTCGGCTACAACGGCACGGGTTTCGCGGGCGCCGAGAACCCGGACCCGGCGCAGCTGATGAAGGGCGCGATGGCGGCGGCCAAGGAGGCCGCCGCCTCCGTTGCCAAGGCCAACTAGGAATGTCCCGGGGGTTCTCGCCGTAGCACGCGCCTTGCCCCCGTGCATACCGATCGGCGGCGAACGGTGATCCAGTCGGACCGGGCGGTCGGCGCAGGATCGGCAACGGTCTGCCGGGGGCGGGGCACCGGATCCGGCGGCCCCGCCCCGGGGCCCGGTCAGGCAGCCAGCAGCTTGCGCACCCGGTCCGCCCCGACCGCCAGAAGCAGTGTGGGCAGGCGCGGGCCGGTCTCCCGGCCCACCAGCAGCCGGTACAGCAGCGCGAAGAACGCACGCTGGGCCGCCTTCAGCTCCGGTGTCGGCTTGGCGTCCGGATCCAGGCCGGCCATCACCTTCGGCACTCCGTAGACCAGGGTCGTCAGGCCGTCCAGCGACCAGTGGGTGTCGAGTCGCTCCAGCAGCAGACGGAGCGACTCGCGCGCGTCGTCGCCGAGCGAGTCGAGCAGTTCCGCATCCGGCTCGCAGCGCACGACCGTGCGGGCCTCGGCCGGGACCTGAGTGGTGATCCAGTTCTCCGCGCGGTCGAGCCTGGGCCGGGCCTCGTCGAGCGAGGAGAGCGGGTTCGCCGGGTCCAGCTCGCTGAGGATGCGCAGCGTCTGCTCGTCGTGGCCGGCGGTGATGTCGACAACGGAAGCGAGCGTGCGGTACGGCAGCGGGCGCGGCGTGCGCGGCAGCTCACCGGCGGCGGTGCGGGCCGCCCGGGCGTACGCGGCGGCGTCGGCCGGGAGCGCGGCGCCCTCGGCGACCCTGGACTCCAGCCTGTCCCACTCGTCGTAGAGACGCTGGATCTCCTGATCGAAAGCGATCTTGAAAGCCTGGTTGGGCTTGCGGCGGGCGTACAGCCAGCGCAGCAGGGGTGCTTCCATGATCTTCAACGCGTCGGCCGGGGTCGGCACGCCGCCGCGTGACGACGACATCTTGGCCATGCCGGAGATGCCCACGAAGGCGTACATCGGACCGATCGGCTGGACGCCGTCGAAGACCTCGCGGACGATCTGGCCGCCGACGACGAACGACGACCCGGGGGACGAGTGGTCGACCCCGCTCGGCTCGAAGATCACGCCCTCGTAGGCCCAGCGCATCGGCCAGTCGACCTTCCAGACCAGCTTGCCCCGGTTGAACTCGCTCAGCCGGACCGTCTCCGAGAAACCGCACGCCGCGCAGGAGTACGTCAGCTCGGTGGTCGCTTCGACGTACTCCGTGACGGTCGTCAGGTCCTTCTCGCAGTTGCCGCAGTACGGCTTGTACGGGAAGTAGCCGGCAGAACCGCCGCCGCCGTCGTCCTCGGACGCCGCGCCGGAGCCCTCGGCGGCCTCCAGCTCGGCCTCGTCGACCGGCTTCTGCTGCTTCTTCGGAGAGGCCTTCGCCTTCGTCCGGTACTGGTCGAGGATGCCGTCGATCCGGGCACGGTGCCTCATGGCGTGCAGCACCTGCTCGCGGTAGGCGCCCGAGGTGTACTGCTCGGTCTGGCTGACCGGGTCGTACTCGACGCCGAGCTCGGCGAGCGACTCGGCCATCGCGGCCTTGAAGTGCTCCGCCCAGTTGGGGTGCGGCGAACCGGAGGGCGCGGGCACCGATGTCAGCGGCTTGCCGATGTGCTCGGCCCAGGTGCCGTCCACGCCCTGAACGCCCGCGGGCACCTTGCGGTAGCGGTCGTAGTCGTCCCAGGAGACCAGATGGCGGACCTCGCGCCCGCGGCGGCGGATCTCGTCCGCGACCAGGTGGGGGGTCATGACCTCACGCAGATTGCCCAGGTGGATGGGGCCGGACGGGGACAGGCCAGACGCAACCACGACCGGTTTCCCGGGCGCACGCCGTTCCGACTCGGCGATGACATCGTCCGCGAAACGGGAGACCCAGTCGGTCTCGGTGCTGCTCTGAGCCACGATCGGCACGTCCTTGATTGCTTGAGTCTGTCGAAGCCGGCGTCTGCCATTGTCCCAGACGGAACAGTGCACCCATCGGTTGTCCACAGGCTGACGCCGGCCGCTCCCGGTTCATCCACAGGTACGGGGTCCCGTGGAACAAACAGGTTGCTCCCCCATGGGACACTTGACCACCCAATTGTCACCGCCCACCGCCCACCGCCCACCGCACCGCCGGCCGACGCCCACGCCCACCGCACCGCACCGCACCGCACCGCACCGCACCGCACCGACCAGCGACACCTCACAACGCCCCACTCACAGGAAACGGAAGCTCATGGCCCCGGTCCCTTCCCTCGCCTCGACCGTGCAGCAGCGCCTCGCGGACGCCCTCTCGGCAGCCCTGCCGGAGGCCGGCCCCGCCGACCCGCTGCTGCGACGCAGCGACCGGGCCGACTTCCAGGCCAACGGCATCCTGGCGCTCGCCAAGAAGCTCAAGGGCAACCCGCGCGAGCTCGCGGGCCGGGTCGCCGCGTCCGTCCCGGCCGGCGGCGTGCTGCGTGAGGTCGAGGTCTCGGGCCCCGGCTTTCTGAACATCACGGTCTCCGACCGGGCGATCACCGAGACGCTCTCCGCGCGGGCCGCCGACGACCGCCTCGGCGTGCCGCTCGCCGACGCTGCCGGCACCACGGTGATCGACTACGCACAGCCCAACGTGGCCAAGGAGATGCACGTCGGCCACCTCCGCTCGGCCGTGATCGGCGACGCCATGGTGCGGATCCTCGAGTACACCGGCGAGAAGGTCGTCCGGCGCCACCACATCGGCGACTGGGGCACCCAGTTCGGCATGCTCATCCAGTTCCTGGTCGAGCACCCGCACGAGCTGGACCACAGGGACGGGGACACGGTCTCCGGCGAGGAGGCCATGTCCAACCTGGACCGCCTGTACAAGACCTCGCGCGCCCTGTTCGACTCCGACCCGGAGTTCAAGGAGCGTGCCCGGCGGCGGGTGGTGGATCTGCAGTCGGGCGACGAGCGGACGCTCGCCCTGTGGCAGCGGTTCGTCGACGAGTCGAAGATCTACTTCTACTCCGTCTTCGACAAGCTCGACATGGCGATCCACGACCCCGACGTGGTGGGCGAGTCGGGCTACAACCACATGCTCGACGAGACCTGCCGCATCCTGGAGGAGTCCGGCGTCGCCGTGCGTTCCGAGGGCGCTCTGTGCGTGTTCTTCGACGACGTGAAGGGCCCGGACGGCAAGCCCGTCCCCCTGATCGTGCGGAAGTCCAACGGCGGCTACGGCTATGCGGCGACGGACCTCTCCGCCATCCGGGACCGGGTGCAGAACCTCGGCGCCGACCGTCTGGTCTACGTCGTGGACGCCCGGCAGTCCCTGCACTTCAAGATGGTCTTCGAGACCGCCCGCCGGGCAGGCTGGCTGAACGACCGGGTCAAGGCCGTCCAGCTGGCGTTCGGCACCGTCCTCGGCAAGGACGGCAAGCCCTTCAAGACCCGTGAGGGCGAGACGGTGCGGCTGGTCGACCTGCTGGACGAGGCGATCGAGCGGGCCTCCTCCGTCGTCCGGGAGAAGGCCCAGGACCTGTCGGCGGAGGAGGTCGCCGAGCGGGGCACCCAGGTCGGCATCGGCGCGGTGAAGTACGCGGACCTGTCCACGTCGGCTGCCCGCGACTACAAGTTCGACCTCGACCAGATGGTGTCCCTCCACGGCGACACCTCGGTATATCTGCAGTACGCGTACGCCCGTATCCAGTCGATCCTGCGCAAGGCGGGGGACGTGGGGCCGCAGGCCCACGCGGAGGTCGGCCTGGCCCCGTCGGAGCGGGCACTCGGTCTGCACATCGACCGCTTCGGCGAGGCGGTCGACGAGGCGGCGTCCGGATACGAACCGCACAAGCTCGCGGCGTACCTGTACCAGCTGGCGTCGCTCTACACGACGTTCTACTCGGAGTGCCCGGTGCTCAAGGCGGACACCCCGGCCCGGGTGGAGAACCGGCTCTTCCTCTGCGACCTGACCGCCCGCACGCTTCAGCAGGGCATGGCCCTGCTGGGTATCCGCACCCCCGCGCGCCTCTGACGCGCGGCCCCGGACCGCCCCGGTCCGGCGCACCGGCACGGACGGCCCCGGCGATCGACCGCAGGGGCCGTCCCCCGTTCGCCGCGCGCCGGCTCGTCAGCGGTTGATCGGGTGCGCCGGCCTACCCGTGGTCTCCTCGATCTCGTCGTGAGCCTTGGTGAGCAGTGTCTGCGCGATGTCCATGAGCGCCCGAGCACCGGCGATCTCCTCACCGACCCGCAGCTGGGCCGGATCGGAAGGATGACGGCTGGCGTGCCCGTGACCACGCACCTCCGTGCCGTCGGCGAGCCGGAGCATCGCGGCCGCCCTGGTCTTGTCGCCCTCCTCCAGAAACTCCATATCGACATGCCAGCCGACGAGAGTCTGCATGACGGATCACCTCCACAGCGGTACCCCTCCCAGGGTGCGCCGGCAGCAGGCTGATCACCATTTCGTGCCCGCCCCGGCCGCCCGTCGCACGACCGCCGGAGGACGGGCCCCCGCCCCGTTCGGGCCGCGGAACGACAGCACCCCCGCCCCGCCGCCCACCAGACCCCCCACACGCCCGGCCGCCGACCACCGGCCACCGGACACGGGAGGCCGGACACTGCCGGCCTCCCGGCTGACTCTCTCGGCGGTCCTCTGCGCGCCCCTCCCTCAGCCGCCGCCCCATCGCCCTACAGCCGAGCGCCGCCGAGCTTCTGCGCGACCTCCGTCGCCCAGTACGTCAGGATCATCCGCGCGCCCGCACGCCGGATCCCGGTCAGGGTCTCCAGGATCGCCTTGTCCCGCTCGATCCAGCCCTTCTCCGCCGCCGCCTCGATCATCGCGTACTCGCCGCTGATCTGGTACGCCGCGACAGGCACGTCCACCGACTCCGCGACCCTCGCCAGGACGTCGAGGCAGGGCCCGGCAGGCTTGACCATGACCATGTCCGCTCCCTCCTGAAGGTCGAGCGCCAGCTCCCGCAGGGACTCCCGCAGGTTCGCCGGGTCCTGCTGGTACGTCTTGCGGTCGCCCCGCAGCGAGGAGGCGACGGCCTCGCGGAACGGCCCGTAGAACGCAGACGAGTACTTCGCGGTGTACGCGAGGATCGACACGTCCTCCTTGCCGATGGTGTCGAGCGCGTCCCGGATCACCCCGACCTGGCCGTCCATCATCCCGCTGGGTCCGACCACATGGACGCCCGCGTCCGCCTGGACCTGCGCCATCTCGGCGTACCTCTCCAGCGTGGCGTCGTTGTCCACCCGTCCGTCCGCGTCGAGCACCCCGCAGTGGCCGTGGTCGGTGTACTCGTCCAGGCAGAGGTCGGACATGACGACCAGCTCGTCGCCGACCTCCTCCTTCACGGCGCGGACGGCGACCTGCAGGATCCCGCCGGGGTCGGTCCCCGCGGTCCCGGCGGCGTCCTTCCTGGCGTCCTCCGGCACACCGAAGAGCATGATCCCGGAGACTCCGGCCTCCCTGGCCTCGACGGCCGCCTTGCGCAGGGTGTCCACCGAGTGCTGCACCACGCCGGGCATCGCCGCGATCGGGACCGGCTCACTCGCCCCTTCCCGCACGAACGCGGGAAGGATCAGATCGGCGGGGTCCAGCCTGGTCTCGGCGACCATGCGCCGCATCGCCGGGGTGGTCCGCAGCCGCCGCGGCCGCGCCCCGGGGAAGGATCCGTACACAGTCATGCCCACCACGCTACGCCCGTCCGGCGACCGCTCTTGCCGACACGGTGTCCAGGGACGAGGACCGGACGAGGACCGGACGAGGGCGGGAAGACGGCCGGGCGAAGACCGGAATACGGCCGCGAGGCCCCCGCCTCGATACGGCCGGGAACGACGGTGCGGCCCCGGAGGAACAGTGGCGGCAGGGCCCGGAGCGCATGGGAAGGGGCCGCGGGGAGCAGTCCCTTCCCACCCCGCGGCCCCTTGCCCTCACATCCCGGACGCCACTGCGTGCGCCGCCGACCGTCCGCCCGTGCCGTGCGCCGCGGGCGATCAGCCCTCCGCGGTCATGTCGTCCGCCGTCTGCGCGCTCCCGGACGCCGCTCGCTCGGCCGCATCACCGGGTCGCCCGCCTCCAGCGCGGCTTCCCTGCGCCGCGCCCCGAACTCCGCGAGCGCCTCGGCCAGCTTGTGCACCGACGGCTCCGGCGACAGCACGTCGACCCGCAGCCCGTGCTCCTCCGCCGTCTTCGCGGTCGCGGGACCGATACAGGCGATCACCGTCACATTGTGCGGCTTGCCGGCGATGCCGACCAGGTTCCGCACGGTCGACGAGGACGTGAAGAGCACGGCGTCGAAACCGCCGCCCTTGATCGCCTCCCGGGTCTCCGCCGGCGGAGGCGACGCCCGCACGGTCCGGTAGGCCGTGACGTCGTCCACCTCCCAGCCCAGCTCGATCAGGCCCGCCACCAGGGTCTCGGTGGCGATATCGGCCCGCGGCAAGAACACCCGGTCGATCGGGTCGAACACCGGATCGTACGGTGGCCAGTCCTCCAGCAGGCCGGCCGCCGACTGCTCACCGCTCGGCACCAGATCGGGCTTGACCCCGAACTCGATCAGCGCACACGCGGTCTGCTCGCCCACCGCCGCGACCTTGATCCCGGCGAAGGCGCGGGCGTCCAGCCCGTACTCCTCGAACTTCTCCCGTACCGCCTTCACCGCGTTGACCGAGGTGAAGGCGATCCACTCGTAGCGGCCGGTGACCAGACCCTTGACCGCGCGCTCCATCTGCTGCGGGGTGCGCGGCGGCTCGACGGCGATCGTCGGGACCTCGTGCGGCACGGCCCCGTAGGACCTGAGCTGGTCGGAGAGCGAAGCGGCCTGCTCCTTGGTGCGCGGCACGAGCACCTTCCAGCCGAACAGCGGCTTGGACTCGAACCAGGCGAGCCGGTCGCGCTGCGCTGCGGCACTGCGCTCACCGACCACGACTATGACCGGTCGGTGGCCCTCGGGCGACGGCAGCACCTTGCCCTGCTTGAAGACCTGGGCGATGGTGCCGAGCGTCGCCGTCCACGTCCGCTGCCGCGTCGTCGTACCGGCCACCGTCACCGTCAGCGGGGTGTCGGGCTTGCGCCCCGCCGACACCAGGTCCCCGGCCGCGGACGCCACGGCGTCCAGCGTCGTGGACACCACGACGGTGCCGTCGGAGGCGCCGACCTCGGTCCAGCAGCGGGCGTCGGCCGTCCGGGCGTCGATGAACCGCACATCCGTGCCGTGTGCGTCACGCAGCGGCACACCCGCGTAGGCGGGTACCCCCACGGCGGTCGCCACACCCGGCACGACCTCGAAGGGGATGCCCGCGGCCGCGCAGGCGAGCATCTCGGCGCCCGCGTCGCCGTCGAGCCCGGGATCCCCGCTCACGGCACGGACCACCCGCTTGCCGCCCCGCACGGCCTCCATGACAAGATTGGCCGTGTCCCTCAACACCGGGACATCGGCGGTTGTTGAGGCATCGTCAGCAACGGTCGGCTCGGGCGTGCTCACACCGGCGCGCGCGTGGCCGCGAACGACGTCGAGGACTTCCGGCTCTGCGATCAACACATCCGCACCCGCCAGCGCCTCGACGGCGCGCAGCGTCAGCAGCCCCGGGTCGCCGGGACCGGCGCCGAGGAAGGTGACCTGCCCGTGTACGGGACCAGCGTGGGCGTTCGAGGTGGTGGGGCTCAAAGTGCGCGCTCCCCCATAAGACCGGCCGCGCCCTTGGCGAGCATCTCCGAGGCGAGTTCGCGCCCGAGTGCCACGGCTTCGTCGTGCGACGAGGGTACGGGACCGGTGACGGACAGCTGCACCAGCGTGGAACCGTCGGTGGTACCGACGACGCCTCGCAGGCGCATCTCATGAACAGCCCGCTCGCCGGCGGGCAGGTCGGCAAGTGCGCCCACGGGCGCGCTGCAGCCGGCCTCCAAGGCGGCGAGCAGGGACCGCTCGGCGGTCACGGCGGCCCGGGTGTGCGGGTCGTCGAGTTCGGCGAGCGTGGCGATGAGGGCGGCGTCGGCCGCCGGGCACTCGACCGCCAGTGCCCCCTGGCCGGGGGCGGGCAGGACCGCGTCGACCGGCAGGAAGCCGGTCGCCTCCTCGATCCGGCCGATACGGTTCAGGCCGGCCGCGGCGAGAACCACCGCGTCCAGTTCCCCGTCCCGCACGAAACCGATGCGGGTGTCGACGTTCCCGCGGATCGGCACGGTCTCGATCGCCAGCCCGTGGACGCGGGCGTACGCGTTGAGCTGGGCCATCCGGCGCGGCGAGCCGGTGCCCACCCGGGCGCCCCGCGGCAACCGGTCCAGGGTCAGCCCGTCGCGGGCGACCAGCGCGTCACGCGGGTCCTCCCGCCGCGGGATCGCGGCCAGCACCAGGTCGCCCGGCTGCGTGGTCGGCAGGTCCTTCAGCGAGTGCACCGCGAAGTCGACCTCGCCCGCGAGCAGCGCGTCGCGCAGTGCCGTGACGAACACACCGGTGCCGCCGATCTGCGCCAGGTGCTCGCGCGAGGTGTCGCCGTAGGTGGTGATCTCCACGAGCTCGACGGAGCGGCCGGTCAGCCGCCGCACCGCCGCCGCCACATGCCCGGACTGGGCCATGGCGAGCTTGCTGCGCCTGGTTCCGAGCCGCAGGGGCCGCTCGGTCCCCGATGCCCTCTCGGTCATACTCGCCCTCGGTTCTTGATGTCGGCGTCGGTGACGTCGGCCCGGCTGACGGAGGCGACCGTCTCCGGGTCGAGGTCGAAGAGTGTGCGCAGCGCGTCCGCGTACCCGGCGCCTCCGGGCTCGGCCGCGAGCTGTTTGATCCGCACGGTGGGCGCGTGCAGGAGCTTGTCCACGACCCGGCGGACCGTCCTCGCGACCTCCGTGCGCTGCCGCTCGTCAAGCCCCGGCAGCCGGCCGTCGAGCCTGGCGATCTCACCGGCCACGACATCGGCGGCCATGGCGCGCAGCGCGACCACGGTCGGCGTGATGTGCGCGGCGCGCTGGGCGGCCCCGAAGGCGGCGACCTCGGCCGCCACGATGGCGCGCACCCGGTCGACGTCGGCGGCCATCGGCACGTCCGCGGACGCCCCGGCCAGCGACTCGATGTCGACGAGCCGGACTCCGTCGAGCCGGTGGACCGCGGCGTCGATGTCCCGGGGCATCGCGAGGTCGAGCAGCGCCAGCGGCTCCTCGCGGCCGTCGAGCGCGGCCTCGACGGCCGCGGCCCCGAGTACCAGCCCGGTCGCGCCGGTGCAGGAGACCACGACGTCGGCACGCGTCAGTTCGCCGCCGACGGAGGCCATGTCGACGGTCCGGGCGCGGACGCCCGTCCCGCCGGGTTCGGTGAGGATCTGCACCAGCCGCTCGGCGCGCCCCGGGGTGCGGTTCGCGACGACGACCTCGGCGACCCCGGCGCGGGCCAGGGTGGCCGCGGCGAGTGAGGACATCGAGCCGGCCCCGATGACGAGCGCGCTTCTGCCCGCGGCCCACTCCCCGGTGGGCGTGCCATCGGCCAGTTGCTCCAGGCCGAAGGTGACGAGCGACTGCCCGGCACGGTCGATACCGGTCTCGCTGTGGGCGCGCTTGCCGACCCGCAGGGACTGCTGGAAAAGGTCGTTCAGCAGCCGGCCCGCGCTGTGCAGCTCCTGGCCGAGGGCGAGCGAGTCCTTGATCTGGCCGAGGATCTGGCCCTCGCCGACGACCATCGAGTCCAGCCCGCAGGCCACCGAGAACAGATGGTGGACGGCCCGGTCCTCGTAGTGCACGTAGAGGTAGGGAGTGAGTTCCTCCAGCCCGACGCCACTGTGCTGGGACAGCAGCGTCGACAGTTCGGCGACTCCCGCGTGGAACTTGTCCACATCGGCGTAGAGCTCGATCCGGTTGCAGGTGGCGAGTACGGCCGCCTCAGCCGTGGGTTCGGCGGCGAGGGCGTCCTGCAGCAGCTTGCCCTGGGTCTCCGCGGAGAGCGAGGCCCGCTCCAGGACGCTGACGGGGGCGCTGCGGTGGCTGAGGCCGACGACGAGGAGGCTCATGCCGGCATCACGGCGGGCACGTCCCCGTCGGGTCCCTTCCGGCCGTCGGCCGCGGCGGAGGCGCCGGGCCGGGCGGCGGGCGGCACGGCGGCCGGCTCGCCCTCGGCCTCCTCACCGGCCTTGCGCTGCTCGTGGAAGGCGAGGATCTGCAGCTCGATCGAGAGGTCGACCTTGCGCACGTCCACGCCGTCCGGCACGGAGAGCACGGTGGGTGCGAAGTTGAGGATGGAGGTCACGCCCGCGGCGACGAGCCGGTCGCACACCTGCTGGGCGGCGCCCGCGGGGGTCGCGATGACCCCGATGGACACGCCGTTGCCTGAGATGATCTTCTCCAGCTCGTCGGTGTGCTGGACCGGGATGCCCGCCACCGGCTTTCCCGCCATCGACGGGTCGGCGTCGATCAGCGCGGCCACCCGGAAGCCGCGGGAGGCGAACCCGCCGTAGTTGGCGAGAGCGGCACCGAGGTTGCCGATGCCGACGATCACGACCGGCCAGTCCTGGGTGAGGCCGAGTTCGCGGGAGATCTGGTAGACGAGGTACTCGACGTCGTACCCGACACCGCGGGTGCCGTAGGAGCCGAGGTACGAGAAGTCCTTGCGCAGCTTCGCGGAATTGACGCCCGCGGCGGCCGCGAGTTCCTCGGAGGAGACTGTCGGCACGGAGCGCTCCGACAGCGCGGTCAGCGCGCGCAGATACAGCGGAAGCCGGGCGACGGTGGCCTCGGGGATTCCTCGGCTGCGGGTCGCCGGTCGGTGGGTTCGGCCAGTTGCCACGGTGCTCCTGCGGGATGAGCGAGGCAGGCGGCCATGCGTCCCAGGACCGCCCCGTCGAAAGCAGGCTATGTCTTTGTGAACACGTGCACAAAGATGGTGTCCGCTTTGTCCGGGCAAAGTGACCGGGGTCACGCGATCTGAACGCGCCATTCCGGAACCCGGGGCGATCGGCACCGGCGAAGCCGCCAAAGGGGGCAAAGCGGTCACACTCCTCACAGCCACGCCCCCGAGATCCCAGCAAAACGCCCACGATGGTAGCCGTCTTTCGGTCATACCCCCAGTTCGCGGCGGAGCCGGCCGGCGTCGACGCGCCAGAACGTGTGCTGCTCCCCGTCCACCAGCACCACGGGGATCTGCTCCCAGTAGGCCCGGTGCAGCTCCTCGTCCCGGGTGATGTCCTTCTCCTCGAAGGACGCCCCCGTCTCGGCGCACACCCGCTCGACCACGGACCTCGCGTCGTCGCAGAGATGGCACCCGGGCTTTCCGATCAGGGTCACCACGCGGTCACCGGCCTTCTTCTTGCTACGCGGCAGCAGAGGGGTCATGCCCCCCATTGTCCGCCCACGCGCGCCACACCGGGCCGGCCCCTCCGGCGACCCTGCCGCACGGAGTTCACCCGCCGGCATCCCGGCGAGTCGGGAACCGGCAGGCGGACTGGCTATGCTCACGACATGGCCGCACTGGGATGGCTCACTCCCCGTAGGCGCTCCTCGACCGCCCGGAGCGTTCTCGCCGGCGAGGCCGCAGCCGAGGCAGCACGCAAGACGTCACAGCAGTTCGAGGAGGACGCCCGGGCCCGGACCGGCGCCGAAGCCGACGCCGAAGCCTCACCGGCCGAACCCGCCTTCCCCGTGGCCGGGGATGTCGGCGCCGCCGCCTTCTTCGACCTGGACAACACCGTCATGCAGGGCGCCGCGATCTTCCACTTCGGCCGCGGCCTGTACAAGCGCAAGTTCTTCCAGCGCCGGGAGCTGGCGAGGTTCGCCTGGCAGCAGACGTGGTTCCGGATCGCGGGCGTCGAGGACCCCGAGCACATGCAGGACGTGCGCGAGTCGGCGCTGTCGATCGTCAAGGGCCACCGGGTCGCCGAGCTGATGTCGATCGGCGAGGAGATCTACGACGAGTACATGGCGGACCGGATCTGGCCGGGCACCCGCGCCCTCGCCCAGGCCCACCTCGACGCCGGCCAGAAGGTCTGGCTGGTCACCGCCGCACCGGTGGAGACCGCGACGATCATCGCCCGCAGGCTCGGGCTGACCGGCGCGCTCGGGACGGTCGCCGAGTCCGTCGACGGCGTCTACACCGGCAAGCTCGTGGGCGAGCCGCTGCACGGCCCGGCCAAGGCCGAGGCGGTACGGGCCCTGGCGAGCGCGGAGAACCTCGACCTGTCGCGCTGCGCGGCCTACAGCGACTCCCACAACGACATCCCGATGCTCTCCCTGGTGGGGCACCCGTACGCGATCAACCCCGACACCAAGCTGCGCAAGCACGCCCGGGAGCGGGACTGGCGGCTGCGCGACTACCGGACGGGCCGCAAGGCGGCGAGGGTCGGCATCCCGGCCGCCGCCGGGGTCGGCGCCCTCGCGGGCGGCACGGCGGCGGCCGTGGCCCTGCACCGGCGCCGTCGCTGACGGCACACCATGTGAACGGCGCGGACCGCCACCGGGCCGACTGGACGGCGCTGAACGGCGCTGGGCGGCTCAGAGGGAGCACCGGCTCCCGGCGCCACCCGACGCCCCGCGGCGGACACCGTCCGGCACCGGGCATCCGGCGTCGGGAGTCCGGCACCGGGCATTCCGGTGGCCCTACCCCGTCACGCCGCCCTCCAGTCGCCCTGCCTCCAGACGAACACAACCCATCACCTCCTTCGGCAGTTGGCGGACTAGTCCGATCAACAAGCGATCACAATCTGCGACTAAATGTGCCTCCATGCTGTAACAGAAGCGACGTATTCGATGATTTGAGCAACTGGGTGTAGCACTGCCTGTACGAAGCGTTATTCTCCTCAGACGCATACGGACCCCCACACGTCACGACGACGAGTGACCGGTCCCGCACAGCACGTGATGGAAGCTCTGCCTCTGGGAGTCCCGTGTACCCACACGTCGGGGTTGACGCCTCGGGCCTGGCTACGCTCCGCGCCGTGGTCCTCGACCACATGCGCGGCTTCGTCCCCACCGCGTACGCCGTCCCCGCCTTCGCCGCGAGCCCGGCCGCCCTCGGCCCTGCCGGTCCCTGCTATGCCCTGGCCGACCGCATCGAGAAGGCACCGGCCCGCGGCAGCGTGGCGGACGGGCGGACGGGCGACCGGGACGCGGGCAGACGGGGTGGTCGGCACGCCGCCACCTCGACCACCCGTCGGCCGAGCGCCGACAGCGACAGCGCGCGGATGATGGAGTTGGTCGAACGGGCGCAATCCGGCGAGGCCGAGGCCTTCGGCCGGCTCTACGACCAGTACAGCGACACCGTCTACCGCTACATCTACTACCGGGTCGGCGGCAAGGCCACCGCGGAGGACCTCACCAGCGAGACCTTCCTCCGCGCGCTGCGCCGCATCTCGACATTCACCTGGCAGGGCCGCGACTTCGGTGCCTGGCTGGTGACGATCGCCCGGAACCTGGTCGCCGACCACTTCAAGTCGAGCCGGTTCCGCCTGGAAGTGACCACCGGCGAGATGCTCGACGCCAACGAGGTGGCGCGCAGCCCCGAGGAGTCGGTGCTGGAGTCGCTCTCCAACGCCGCGCTGCTCGAGGCCGTCCGCAAACTCAATCCACAGCAGCAGGAGTGCGTCACCCTCCGTTTCCTCCAGGGCCTCTCGGTCGCCGAGACCGCCCGTGTGATGGGGAAGAACGAGGGCGCGATCAAGACCCTGCAGTACCGGGCCGTGCGCACCCTGGCACGGCTGCTGCCCGACGACGCCCGCTGACACCCACGGCCCCAGCCCCCTCCCCCCTCGACCGCGAGCCCATCGGCGGCCCGTCTACCCGACCGCCCCACCGACCGCCCCCCGTGAAGGCCCCACCTGCACCATCCGCCCCCCACGCGCCCGTCCCCGGCCCATCCGCCCCCAACTCACCATCCGTGAGCACTCGATGACGCACTGGTCCGATCATCCTCCGCGCGTAACCCAACTGCCGAGCCGCTCGTTGTGCGCAATGCAGGCTCCCTGCGGTCACGTCGTGCGCGCAGCCACTCACTCTTTCGTGTGGATGCGCTCAAGGCGCGCAACCTTCCGGACCCCCCGGGGAGTCGACCGTCATGACGAGAGGAGGTGCCGCCAGTGATCGCGAACGTTTCGGCGCATCGGCGGGCGAACGCCTTCGCCCAGGCCCTGGAGACTGAGACGCCCCGGGGCGCGGCGGCCGAACAGCCCGAGAGTTCAGCCGAGCCGGCCGAACAGGGGCGGCTGTTGGCCCTGGCGAACGGCCTCGGCAAGCTGCCGAAGCCGGAGTTGGATCCCGATGTCAAGGTGGTGCAGCGAGCCCGGCTCGTGGCCGCCGTGGAAGCCATGCTCGCGGAGGGCTCCGCAGCCCGCGGCCCTACCGTTCCGGAGCAGCGGAGTTCCCGCCGCGGCGCTCATCGGTCCTCTCCGCTCCGGAAACTCCGACCGCGCTCCCGGTGGTCCAAGGGCCTCGCGGCCGGCGGACTCACCGTGGGAGTGGCCGCAGGCGCCTTCGGCGGCGTGGCGGCCGCCAGCTCCGACGCCCTCCCCGGTGACTCCCTCTACGGGCTCAAGCGGGGCATGGAGGACCTGAAGCTCGGCATGGCCGACGACGACGCGGACCGCGGCGGGCTCTATCTCGACCAGGCCTCCACCCGGCTGAACGAGGCCCGCCGCCTCATGGAGCGCGGCCGCGCGGGCGAACTGGACACCGAGTCGATGAACGAGATCAGGCACACCCTCAGCGGCATGCGGCACGACGTCTCAGAGGGCCACCGGCTGCTGCACCAGGCGTATGAGCGGGACGGATCGCTCGGCCCCATCGCCACCCTGTCCTCCTTCTCCAGCAGCCACCGCGACGTCTGGAACGGACTGCGGGACCGGCTGCCCGTACAACTCACGGACGTCGGCGACCAGGTGAGTTCGGTCTTCGACGCCATAGACCAGGAGGTGGGCCCGCTGCGGTCGCTCCTGCCCCGTCCCGCCGAGGCGGAGCGGCTGGGTTCGAGCCGGACCGGGCCGCCCCCGCAGGACGACGCCTCGAACCCCTCGCAGACGCGGCCCTCCACGTCCTCCTCGCGGCCCGCGGTCGGTCCGGACGACGACAGCCGGCCGCAGCCGTCAGGGTCGGGCGAGGTGGACGACGAGCTGCTCATCGGGGGCAACACGGGCGGACTGCTCACCCCCCCGCAGAACAGCGCCTCCCCGTCGCCGTCCGCCAAGCTCCCGGACCCGGCCGCGCCCGTGCCGGACGTGACGATCCCACCCCTGCTGCCGGGGCTTCTGCCGGACCTGGGCCTCGACAGCGAGGACACGCCGTAGCCCGCCGGCACTCTGGGCCGGGGAGAGGCGGAAGCCGTCGGGCCGGGGAAGGACACAGGGCCGGGGCGGGATACGCTTCCACGCGTATCCCGCCCCGGCCCCTGAGGCCGCCAGGGCCACCACCGGGCAGACAGACCAGCGAGCGGTCAAGCGATCAGAAGAAGACCGACCGCCGCTGCACCAGCAGTTTGTAGAGCGTGTGCTGGATCTGCTCCCGTACCTGGTCGGTGAGATTGAACATCAGCATCGGGTCCTCGGCGGCCTCCTGCGGATAGCCGTCGGTCGGAATGGGCTCGCCGAACTGAATCGTCCACTTCGTCGGCAGCGGTACCGCTCCCAGCGGCCCGAGCCAGGGAAAGGTGGGCGTGATCGGGAAGTACGGGAATCCCAGGAGCCGGGCAAGCGTCTTCGCGTTGCCGATCATCGGGTAGATCTCCTCGGCCCCGACGATCGAGCACGGCACGATCGGCACGCCCGCCCTCAACGCCGTGGAGACGAAACCGCCCCGCCCGAAGCGCTGGAGCTTATAGCGGTCGCTGAACGGTTTCCCTACGCCCTTGAAGCCCTCCGGCATCACCCCGACGACCTCGCCCCGCCGCAGCAGCCGTTCGGCGTCCTCGGTACACGCCAGCGTGTGCCCGGCCTTTCGGGCCAGCTCGTTTATCACCGGCAGTACGAAGACCAGGTCCGCGGCGAGCAGCCGAAGATGCCGGCCGGCCGGATGGTTGTCGTGGACGGCCACCTGCATCATCAGGCCGTCCAGGGGCAGTGTCCCGGAGTGGTTGGCGACGACCAGCGCCCCGCCTTCGGCCGGGATGTTCCCGATGCCCTTCACTTCGACCCGGAAGTACTTGGCGTACAACGGCCGCAGCAGCGACATCAGCACCTGGTCGGTGAGTTCCCCGTCGTAGCCGAACTCGTCGACGTCGTAGTCACCGGTGAGCCGGCGGCGCAGAAACGCCAGACCGCCGGCGATGCGCTGGTCCCAGCCGGCGTCCCTGCCGCCCGGTCCGGGGCCCCGCTGCGGCTGTCCGTCCGCGGCCGCACCCCCGCGGCCCGTTGCCTCCTTCGGCACCACCCGGTCACCGCCCGGCTGTCCCGGCACGGAACCGACCGCGATCTCACGCGCCGACTCGGCCACGGGTCTCCGCCGGCCCGATCCGGTGCGGCGCCGCACCGAGCGCTGCGGCGCGCCGTTGCGCGACCGGTCGTCGTCGAACGGAATGACCTTGGCGTCCGCCATCGTTGCTCGCGCTCCTTATCCGGCGCTCGGTGGGGTGGCACCGCCGGTCGGCGACAGCGCGGCGACCTTGTCGACCGCCCGCGCCAAGGCCTCCGGCGGCAGCAGGCCCGGCCCGCGGCTCCGCGCGAAGTCCGCGAAGGTCTCCGGGGTCGTGTGGGCGGGGGCGAAGCCCAGTGTCTCGCGCATCTGCACGGTGCTGACCACCCGGCCGTGGGTGAGGAGCCGGATCTGCTCCGGCGAGAAGTCGGTGACGCCGACCGCGCGCAGGGCCGAACCGACCCAGGTCACCGCGGGCAGCAGCACCGGCACCGTGGGCCGGCCGAGTCGGCGCGAGCACTGCGACAGCAGCAGCACTCCGTCGCCCGCGATGTTGAACGTGCCGCTGTTGAGCGTGCCGCGGCGGGGCTCGTGACAGGCGATCCGCAAGACGCCGACGACATCGTCCTCGTGGACGAACTGCAGCCGCGGGTCGTAGCCCAGCACGGTCGGCATGACCGGCAGCGAGAAGTAGTCCGCGAGCGGGGAGTCGGCGCCCGGTCCCAGGATGTTGGCGAACCGCAGCACGCACACCGCCACATCGGGCCTTCGGCGCGCGAAGCCGCGGACATAGTTCTCGACCTCCACCGCGTCCTTGGCGAAGCCGCCGCTCGGCAGCGACTTGGGGGGTGTGGTCTCGGTGAATACGGCCGGGTCCCGTGAGGCGGAGCCGTACACGCTCGTACTGGACTTGACCACCAGCCGCCGGACGGTCGGCGACTTCTGGCAGGCACCGAGCAGTTGCATGGTGCCGATGACGTTGGTCTCCTTGACCGCGGTACGGCCCCCCGACCCGAGTGGCGTGCCCGTCACGTCCAGATGGACCACGGTGTCCACGTCATGCTCGGCGAGCACCCGCGCTATGGCCGGCTGCCGGATGTCGGCCCGTACGAAATCGGCTGCGCCGAGACGGTGCCCGGGAGTCACCGCGTCGACGCCCACCACCCGTTCCACTCCGGGATCCCGCTGGATACGGCGTACGAAGCGGCCCCCGAGCTGTCGGGCCACACCGGTGACAAGCACGACCCTGCCCAAGATCAGCGCCTTCCGTTCGGTCCTCGCTATCCGTCACCGTAGCGGGTTGGTGTTGCGCCGTGTTGACCGCAGGGCCTGCCACCCGGCTCTTTGCTCCCAACGCACGACACCAGCGGCCGGAAAAGCACCGCGGCCCCGTCCACCTCGCGGGTGAAAGGGGCCACGGTGTTCGCGACAGCTGCCGCCTACTTCTTGTTGCGACGCTGCACACGCGTGCGCTTGAGCAGCTTGCGGTGCTTCTTCTTGGCCATCCGCTTGCGCCGCTTCTTGATAACAGAGCCCACGACTACCCTCGCTCACTTCTCTTCACTCGGTGCGGGGCGTCTGGGCCCACACGACCTACGTCGGCCCAGCCTACCGGCCCGAGCTCCGAGCCTGTAATCCGAGGGGTGCCTCAGGCCGATTCGACCCCCACAAAGGACTCCCGGAGGTACTCGTGAACCGCTTGCTCCGGGACCCGGAAGGACCTGCCCACCCGAATCGCCGGCAGATGACCGCTGTGCACCAAGCGGTACACGGTCATCTTCGACACGCGCATCACCGAGGCGACTTCCGCCACGGTCAGGAACTTGACCTCGTTGAGAGGCCTTTCGCCAGCAGCCATGACCCACCTGTACCTTCCGCACACGACGCACACCGGCTTCCCCTCCGGTGACTCTTCGTCGCGGTGCGCTCACTCCCCAGAGTAGGGGCGGATGGTGCGAGTGGGGAAGAGGAGCAGCCATCGGCCGTTTACCGTGACAGACACGCCCGATTGAGTACATAGCGAGTAAGCGGCCGGTAGTAGGCGGAGTGCACGGCGTCATCCAGCGGGACGGTGACGGACACGCGCCCTTCGGCCTCGCCGACGAACAGCGCCGGATCATCCGCGTCCGCCGGGCCGATGGCTTCAAAGCCGAGCTGACCTGCACCGCAGACCCAGCCGTGGCCCCCGACCACCAGCTCGGGCAGAGGGGTACCGGACTCCGCCGCACCCTCCAGCGCGGCCCGCACGGGGAGGGGGGAATGGGTGTGCACAGCGCTCTCGGAACCCGCGACCCGAGCGCCGGGCGTCCGCAGCATCGCGACGCCCCGTACGTAGTCGATGGTGCACATGCGTACCCCGAACCGGGTCGTTATGTCGACACATCGGCCCTGCGCGGGTGTGAGAACAAGACAGCCCGCCGCCGACAGGGCGTCTGCCAACGCGGCGTAGAAGCCGAGCAACCGGTGCGGATGCCCGGTGCCGAACAGCACGGTCCCGCGTCGTTCGGCGACCGCGGCCAGCCGGCCCGCGAACGCGTCGAGCCCGTCCAGCGTGCGCTCCGGGTCGATGACCTCCTGACCGGAAACACGCCCCGGGTCCCCGGAGACCCCGCATCTGTCCGCCATCAGCGCGATCAGCTCGCGCTCGCCCCAGGCCCCCTCGGGGTCGAGCCCGAGCGTGACCCTCGGATCGCGTGCCGCGAAGAGCCGGTAAGTCCGCAGGCTCTCCTCCCGGGACATCGCCACCGGGCCGGCGAGTCCCACCGCCAGCAGATGCGCCCGCAGCGCCCCTCTGCTCAACACGGCGACAATGCTCCCGCGTCGTCCGGCACCGCGCTCCCGGAACCCCGGCACATCACCCACCAGCGGGGTACTGACGGCCGATCGCCCTCCCGCCCGCGGGACGGGGCGTCGTACCGGCGGCGGGCGGGCCGCGGGCCGGCTACGGAAGCATGCCCCGCAGCGGGAACAGCGCCCTGCGCGTCGCGAGCACGGCCTGGTCCAGCCGGTCCGCCGGGTCGTAGCCGTCCTCCCAGGACCGCCATTCCGGCCTGGTGTGCCCGTCCGTCATCCGTCCCGGCCCGAACTGCCGTGTCCGCGCGTACACCTCGTCCCGCCACGAGGACGGAACCACCGACTCAGGGTCCACCGGAGCATGGGCGGCGATGCCGACGAGATGGGTCCAGGACCTCGGCACCACGTCGACGACGGCGTAACCGCCCCCGCCGAGTGCCAGCCAGCGCCCGTCCTCGACGCACTCGTGCGCGAGCGAGTGGCAGGCCTCCTGCACCAGCCGCTGGGCGTCCAGGGACACCGCCAGGTGCGCCAGCGGGTCCTCGACGTGCGTATCGGCTCCGTGCTGCGTCACCAGGACCTGCGGGCGGAAGTCCCTCAGCAGCTCGGGCACGACGGCGTGGAACGCGCGCAGCCAGCCCCCGTCGCCGGTTCCGGCGGGCAGCGCCACGTTCACCGCGGAGCCCTCGCCCCTCCCCGGGCCGCCCGTCTCCTCAGGCCACCCCGTGCCCGGGAAGAGCGTCCCGGGATGCTCGTGCAGGGAGATCGTCAACACCCTCGGGTCGTCCCAGAACGCCGCCTGCACACCGTCTCCGTGATGCACGTCGACGTCCAGATAGGCGACACGCTCGGCGCCCAGCTCCAGCAGCCGCGCGATGGCCAGCGACGCGTCGTTGTAGATGCAGAAGCCCGACGCCGAACCGGGCATCGCGTGGTGCAGCCCGCCCGCGAAGTTCACCGCGTGGGGGGCCTCGCCCCGCCAGAGCGCCTCGGCCGCCTCCACGGACTGGCCTGCGATCATCGCCGACACCTCGTGCATGCCCGCGAAGGCCGGGTCGTCCGGGGTGCCCAGACCGTACGACCGTTCCGCCGCCCGAGGGTCCCGCGAGGCCGCGCGAACCGCCGCCACGTAGTCCTCGTGGTGGACCAACCGCAGGGTGGACTCGCCCGCAGGCCTGCCCGCCACCACGTCCACGGCGCGGTCCAGCCCGCAGGCCCGCACCAACGCCATGGTCAGCACAAGCCGCACGGGGTCCATCGGATGGCTGGGGCCGAAGTCGTACATCGTCACCGATTCGTCCCACATCAGCAGTGCGCGGCCGGTCATGGCCGACACCGTATCGGTCGGGCTCGGGCCCGGCCGACCTCGCGTACCGTCCCGTCACAGGCAGCGAGACCATGGATGCGGACCACGCCCCCGGCACTTCCACGCGCCCCGGTTCGACGAGCGCGGCAACGCCGACAGCTCACCCAGCTCACCCTCCCGGTGTCCGCGGTACCCGGTCCCGATCGGCCTCGCCGGCCCGTATGGCGCGAATGCTGTGTTCCATGCCCGGATACTCCCCGTGGCAACACCGGCTGTCCAGGCGATTTCTGCGCCTCACAGCCGCTCACAGCTCCGGCTTTGCCACCGACCGGCTCGCGATACACCACCCCTAAAACGCGGAAAAGCCCCGGATCAGCAGATCCAGGGCTTCCCCACAACAATCGTTCGGCAGTGTCCTACTCTCCCACAGGGTCCCCCCTGCAGTACCATCGGCGCTGAAAGGCTTAGCTTCCGGGTTCGGAATGTAACCGGGCGTTTCCCTCACGCTATGACCACCGAAACTCTATGAAAAACAAACCAGCCGACCAGCACCCCACCACGAACGGCGGTATACGGTCTCGGCATGTTCGTTACTTCAGAACAAACACAGTGGACGCGAGCAACTGAGGACAAGCCCTCGGCCTATTAGTACCGGTCAACTC
>NZ_BLLG01000006.1 GCF_011766325.1 Streptomyces pacificus
GCACGGTCCCCCGGGCCTACAGGAACGAGTGGACCTCGATCGTCTCGTCCCGGCCCGGTCCGACACCGATCGCCGAGATCGGCGCCCCGGACATCTCCTCCAGTGCCCGCACATAGCCCTGCGCGTTCTTCGGCAGGTCGGCGAAGGTCTTGGCCTTGGTGATGTCCTCGGACCAACCGGGCAGGAACTCGTAGACGGGCTTCGCGTGGTGGAAGTCGGTCTGCGAGTACGGCAGTTCCTCGACGCGCTGCCCGTCGATCTCGTACGCGACACAGACGGGGATCTGCTCCCAGCCGGTCAGCACGTCGAGCTTGGTCAGGAAGAAGTCGGTCAGGCCGTTGACACGGGTGGCGTAGCGGGCGATGACCGCGTCGAACCAGCCGCAGCGGCGGTCGCGGCCGGTGGTGACGCCGCGCTCGCCGCCGATGCGGCGCAGCGCCTCGCCGTCCTCGTCGAACAGCTCCGTCGGGAAGGGGCCCGCGCCGACCCGGGTGGTGTAGGCCTTGAGGATGCCGATGACCCGGCTGATCTTCGTCGGGCCGACGCCCGCGCCGGTGCAGGCGCCACCGGCCGTCGGGTTCGAGGAGGTGACGAAGGGGTACGTGCCGTGGTCCACGTCCAGGAGGGTGCCCTGGCCGCCCTCGAAGAGGACGACCTTGCCCTCGTCCAGGGCGTTGTTCAGGACCAGCGTGGTGTCCGCGACGTACGGCCGGATCTGGTCGCCGTAGCCCAGCAGCTCCTCGACGACCCGGCCGGACTCGATGGCGCGGCGGTTGAAGACCTTGGCCAGGAGCTGGTTCTTCTGCTCCAGCGCCGCCTCGACCTTCTGCGTCAGGATCGACTCGTCGTACAGGTCCTGGACCCGGATGCCGACCCGGTTGATCTTGTCGGCGTAGGTCGGGCCGATACCGCGACCGGTGGTGCCGATCTTGCGCTTGCCGAGGAAGCGCTCCGTCACCTTGTCGAGCGTGACGTTGTACGAGGTGATCAGATGGGCGTTTCCGCTGATCAGAAGCTTGGATGTGTCGACGCCGCGGTCGTTCAGCCCGCTCAGCTCGGAGAGCAGGACCGCCGGGTCGACGACGACGCCGTTGCCGATGACCGGGGTGCATCCCGGCGAGAGGATTCCGGAAGGGAGGAGGTGGAGCGCATACTTCTGGTCACCGACCACCACGGTGTGGCCGGCGTTGTTACCACCCTGGTAACGCACCACGTAGTCCACGGATCCACCGAGGAGGTCGGTGGCCTTTCCCTTGCCTTCGTCACCCCACTGAGCACCGAGCAGCACAAGTGCGGGCACAGGCGTACACCCCTTCCGGGCGGGGCATGTCCATGGTCGGGGGCCTGAGCCGCCAACCGGTTGCCCCGGAATAGACGAAGCCCCTGGCGCAATAGCGCAAGGGGCTCTTGCACAAAGATGCTACCCGAGGAAGGACCGAGGTGTCGGCTCCCGACCAGCTCCTGGTGGTCATCGACCCGGTCGCCCGCCGTATCGACGGTGAGTCCGTGCGTATCGCGAAAGATGTGCTGTGCGCCGGGTCGGCGGCGAAGATCTGCCTGCCCGACGGGCCCAAGGAGTTTTCCCGCGCCCTCGCCCGCAGGGGCTCCCGGCGCCCCGTGGTGATCGGTGACGACCGTGCGCTGCTGCGCGCGGTGGGCCTGCTGCACCGGGCTCGGGAACTCGCCGACGAGACCCTGTCACTGGTCCCGGTCGGCGCCCGCGGCTCGGTGGAGACGGCCCGCGCGCTGGGCGTGCCGGCCGATGCGGTGGCGGCCGCCCGGACGGTCCTCGACGGAGCCGCGCACCGGCTGGACCTGCTGGCCGACGACAGTGACGGGGTGGTGCTGGCCGATCTGCGCATCCCCGCGGGCAGGGGCGGCACGGGGGGTCCTGGCGGCACGGGGGGTTCAGGGGGTTGGGGGGGTTGGGGCGGCACGCGCACCGGCGGGGCGGCGGGACCGGTCGGCTCGGTGTGGCGCGTCTGCCGCTCACTGGTCCGCACCCTGGCCGGTCCCGTTCCCCAGGCATCGCCTGGCGCACGGCTCAGGCTGCGGGTGGAGGCGGACGGGGTGCTGCTGAGCGATCTGGACGAGCCGATCGAGGACGTACGCGTCCGCACGGCCGACGGCGCCGCCGAGGTGACCGTGCGGCGCGGATCAGGCTCGGGCCCCGTACGGATCCTGGCCAAGGTGGTCACCGTCTCCGGCGCCGACTTCCGCTATCGCGCCGACGCGCTGGTCGCCGGACCGGTCCGGCACCGGACCTGGACCCTCCGCCCCAGGGCGTGGTCACTGACGCTGCCGGGGCCGCGGGCCGCGGGAGAGTGAGCGGCCGGGGACGCTTTCGGGGCGCGGACGCTTTCCGGCCGGGAAGGGGACTGGCGCGGAACGTTGCCCGGAGGCGACGACTCGCGGAACGTTGCCCGGAGGGGAGTCGCGGGGCGTTACCCAGAGGCGACTCGCGGGGCGCGGGGCGGGCCGGGCCGAACCCTCAGCGGCCCGGGCGCGGATCCGATCCGGCGTTTCGCGCCGGCACCCGGCACCGGAGCCCAGACGGCACGGTGGGCCCGCGTGGCACAGTGCCCCCGCGTGAGCCCCGGACCGGTGCGCTGTGGAGCGCCGTGAGGCCCGGAATCCGGGTCAGGAAGGGCCGAACACCCGCTCGCGGTGTTCCCGCCAACGCTCCATGATCGCGCCGAACTCCTCCTGGAGGAAGTCGAAGAACGCGGCGTTCTCCGCCAGCCTGCGACCCGCCGGGGTGTCGGCGCCGAGGCTCGCCACTCCCTCCCGCAGCGAGTCCGACCAGCGCTTCAGCATCACGTCACGGCTGGTGAACGCCGCGTACCACTGGTTGCTGTGGACCCGGTAGCGCTCGCGCCGGGAGCCGGGCTCACGCTCGCGCGACACCAGGTGCTGCTGCGACAGATAGCGCACCGCACCGGACACCGCGGCGGGGCTGACCTGCAGCCGCTCGCCGAGCTCGGCGGAGGTCATCGCGCCCGAGTCGGAGGACATCAGCGCGGCGAAGACCCTGGCGGGCATGCGCGTCATACCGGCCTCGACGAGCTGGGCCGCGAAGCGTTCCACGAAACGCGAGACGGCCTCCGCGTCCCCGGCGCCCCCGGCACCCCCGGCGCCCCCGGCACCCCCGGCGCCCCCGGCACCCCCGGCGCCCCCGGCACCCTCGGCGCCCTCGGTCATCGGCGTCATTCCCGGATCATCTCCCCTGCTCAGCAACCCGGATGCGAGTTTATACGGTTTCTTAACTTCACAAATTTATGAATCTAGCGTATGTTCTGAATCATGACCAAGGCCATCAGCGCTGCCGGACTGCACAAGGCGTTCGGACGGGCACCCGCACTCGCCGGCCTCGACCTCGCGGTCGAGGCCGGCGAGGTCCACGGCTTCCTCGGGCCCAACGGGGCCGGGAAGTCCACCACCATCCGCATCCTGCTGGGACTGCTGCGCGCCGACTCCGGCGCCGCCCGGCTGCTGGGCATGGACCCGTGGCAGGACGCCGTCGAACTGCACCGGCGGACCGCGTACGTCCCCGGTGACGTGACCCTGTGGCGCAACCTCTCCGGCGGCGAGGTCATCGACCTCTACGGCAGGCTGCGCGGCGGACTCGACCGGACGCGCCGGAACCGGCTGACCGACCGGTTCGAACTCGACCCCACCAAGAAGGGGCGAACGTACTCCAAGGGAAACCGGCAGAAGGTGGCCCTGGTCGCCGCGTTCGCCTCCGACGCCGACGTGCTGATCCTCGACGAGCCGACGAGCGGGCTCGACCCGCTGATGGAGGAGGTCTTCCGGAACTGCGTCGGCGAGGAGCGCGATCGCGGCCGGACGGTCCTGCTCTCGAGCCATGTGCTCAGCGAGGTGGAGGCGCTGTGCGACCGGGTCAGCATCATCCGCCGGGGCCGGACGGTGGAGAGCGGCTCGCTCGCCGATCTGCGCCATCTCACCCGCACCAGCGTCAGCGCCGATCTCGCGGGCGTGCCCGGCGGACTCGCGGGACTGCCCGGTGTCCACGACCTCGACGTCCAGGGCCCGGCGGCCGCCGCCGAGGACACCGGGTGCCGGGTCCGCTTCCAGGTCGACACGGACAAGCTGGACGCGGCGCTGCGCTCGCTCACCGCGGCCGGTGTGCGGTCGCTGACCAGCACTCCGCCCACGCTAGAGGAACTTTTCCTGCGGCACTACGAGGACGGTGCACCCGAGAGCACGGGCCCCGGCGGACCCGACCGACACGCCGACCGGGGCGGAGACCGAGGCGGAGACGGGGGCGGAGACCGGGGCGGAGACGGGCGTCGCGACGGACCCGGCGGAGGCGACGGACCCGGCCGACGGGGCGGAGGCAGCGGACCCGGCGGACGTGACGGGGGCGGCCGAAGCTCCGGACGTGACGACCGCGACGACCGCGACGGACGCGACGACCGGGCACAAGGGGCGGTGGCGCGGTGAGCGCCGTCATGGCACCCCGCACGGCGCACGCGGCGCGCCGCGCCGGCCGCCCGCTCGCCGGCACCGGCACCCTGCTCCGGCTGGCCCTGCGCCGGGACCGGATCATGCTGCCCGTGTGGGTGCTGGTGATCACCGGCATGGTGGTCAGCGGCGTCGGCTCGTTGGGGACGCTGTACGACACGCCGGAGGACAGGACCCGGTTCGCCGAGTCGATGGCCGCGAACGGTTCGCTCCGCAGCCTCTACGGCCCGGTGTTCGGCGACAGCACCGGCGCACTGGTCGCCTGGCGGTTCGGGACGCTGGCGGCCGTGCTGGCCGCGGTGATGAGCCTGGTCGTCGTGGTGCGGCACACCCGCGAGGAGGAGGAGAGCGGCCGTCAGGAAATGCTCTCCTCCGCCATGGTGGGCCGGCGCGCGCCCCTGACGGCCGCACTGCTCACCGCAGGCGTCGCCAACGCGGCGATCGCCCTGCTGATCACCGCCGGGCTGGCCGGCCAGGGCACGGCCGGCGCGCTCGCCCTCGGCCTCGCGATCGGCGGCACGGGCATGCTGTTCGCCACCGCGGCGGCGGTCGTCGCCCAGCTCACCGAGAGCGCCCGGCTCGCCAAGGGAGTGACGGCGGCCGCGCTCGGCCTCGCGTTCGTCCTGCGGGCCGCCGGCGACGCGGGTACCGCGGGCGACCCGGCCCGGGGCGGCCTCGGCGGTGAATCATCGCTGCTGACCTGGCTGTCCCCGGTGGGCTGGGCCGAGTACGTCCGGGCCTACGCCGGCGAACGCTGGTGGGTGCTGCTGCTCACGCTCGGCGCGGCATCCGCCCAGGGCGCCGCCGCGTACGCCCTGGCCGGGCGCAGGGACATCGGCAGGGGCCTCCTGGCCACCCGGCCGGGCCCCGCCGAGGGCCGGATCGCGACCGCGTCCGGGCTCGCATGGCGGCTCCAGCGCGCCGGTCTGTTCGGCTGGGCGGCCGGGTTCCTGCTCGCCGGGACGGTCTTCGGCGGCATGGCCGACGGCGCGGCGGACCTGGTCGGCGACAACGAGCGGACCAGGGAGATCTTCGAGCGGATGGGCGGGCAGACGGCGCTCACCGACGCCTTCCTCGCCGCCATGATCGGCATGTTCGGGCTGATCGCCACCCTGTACGCGGTCGGGTCCGTGCTGCGCATGCACGGCGAGGAGACCTCCCAGCGCGCCGAACCGGTCCTCGCGAACGCGGTCGGCAGGACCTCCTGGGCCGCCGGGCATCTGGCCGTCGCCTTCGGCGGCGCCGTACTGATCATGCTGCTCGCCGGGGCGGGACTGGCGCTCGGCCACGGCGGGGACCTCTCCTCGCTCACCGGCGCCGCGCTGGTCCAGGTCCCCGCCGTGTGGACGCTCGCCGGCGTGGCGCTGCTGCTGTACGGCGCGGTGCCCGGGGCCGCGACGGCCGGCTGGGCCGTGGCGGGGCTGTGCCTCGCACTCGGCTGGGTCGGCCCGGCGCTCGACCTGCCCCAGGCCGCCCTGAACCTCTCGCCGTTCGGCCATCTGCCGAAGCTCCCGGGACCGCCGATGGACTGGCCGCCGATGCTGGTCCTCACGGCGCTGGCGGCGGCCCTGACGGCCGCGGGCCTGGCCGCCTTCCGCCGCCGGGACCTGGGGATCTGACGGAATCCGACCGCGGGGCGGGACGCCTTCGCGCCCCCGCCCCGCACGCCCGGAGAGCCGGTGACACCCGCGGGGCGGCGGCCGGCAGGGCAGGCACAGCCGAGGCCGCCGCGCGGGACGACGGCACCGGCGGCGCGACCACGGAACAAGGCGGACCGGACGACGGCGGACCGGACGGCGGCGACGGCGCAGAGGCCGTCCCGTCACCGGGCCACTGGAACCCCCGGGCCACCGGCCACCGGAACCATAGGAACCACCGGAACCACCGGAAACGCTCCCACGTCCGTAGTGGTCATGACGAAGGACACAAGGGGCTACGCGGGCTGCCTCCTCGCGGCCGGGGGCGCGGCCACCGCGCTGCTCGCCTGGGCACCGCTGGCCAGGATCAGCATCGACGGCGGCGTCGGCCAGCGGCACCGGGACCTGAGCGTGCTCTACGTCGACCTCCCCCTGGTCGCCCTGGGCGGAGCCCTGCTGCCGCTCGCCCTCTGGGCCGCCGGGCTGCGGTGGCTGCGCCGCCCCTGGCTCGCCGCAGCGGCAGCGATGGCCGGGCTCGCCCTCGGCGTCTGGGGCCTGACCAGCTGGTGGACGCCGTACATGCAGCCGGAATTCGTCCACTGAGCTGAGACCGCCCGCACGGGGGGCGCCTCACACCTCCACGCGCAGCTCCCGCAGCCCTCTGATCACATACCCCGGCTTCCACTCCGGCTCCGCGGCGAGCCGCATCGCCGGGGCCTGCCGCAGCAGTTCCCCGAAGGAAGCGGCCAGTTCGACCCGGGCCAGGGGAGCGCCCAGGCAGTAGTGGATCCCGGCGCCGAACGTGATGTGCGGGTTGTCGGCACGGCCGAGGTCGAGGTCGCCTGGGCGCTCGAAGCGGGCCGGGTCCCGGTTGGCCGAGCCGAAGAGCAGCGCCAGCTCGGAGCCGCGTGGGACGACCGTGCCGCCGATCTCGATGTCGTCGAGCACCCAGCGCTCGAACATCTGCAGCGGGGTGTCGTACCGCATCAGTTCCTCCACCGCCGTCGGCAGCAGCGTGTGGTCGGCCCGCAGCCTCGCCAGCTCGGCCGGGTGGCGAAACAGCGTCCACCAGCCGTTCGCCGTGGTGTTGACGGTGGCCTCGTGTCCCGCGTTCAGCAGCAGCACGCAGGTGGAGACCATCTCCTGCTCGCTGAGCCGCTCCCCCTCGTCGTGAGCGGAGATCAGCGCCGACACCAGATCCCCGCCCGGCCGGGCACGGCGCTCGGCGATCAGCTCCCGCAGATAGGCGGAGAACTCCACCGAGGCCCGGACCGCCCTCGCCGCTGCCTCCTCGGACGGATTCAGCTCGAACATCCCGCAGATGTCCGCCGACCAGGGCCTCAGCAGACCGCGATCGGACTCCGGTATCCCGAGCATCTCCGCGATGACCGCGACCGGCAGCGGCTCGGCGACCTCGGCGAGCAGATCACCCCCGCCGTTCTTCACCAGCCCGCGCACCAGTTCGTCGGCCAGCCGGCGCACGGTCGGCTCCAGCGACTGCACGGTCCGCGGAGTGAACGCCTTGGTCACCAGCCGCCGGATCCGGGTGTGGTCCGGTGCCTCGAGGTCGAGCAGCCCGTTGTCGTTCAGCGTGTGGAAGGGCTCGTGCCCGGGCGGCGGGGGTGTGCGCCCGAACTCCTCGTGCGTGAACCGGTGCAGATACGTGCGGCCGAGACGGCGGTCCCGCAGCAGGGCGGACACATCGGCGTAGTGGGGCACGAGCCACTGCCGCGTGGGCTCGAACCAGTGCACCCGCCCCCGGTTGCGGAGTTCCGCGTACGCGGGATACGGGTCCGCGGTGAAGGCGGGCGACCAGGGTGCGAACACAGGAGCATCCATAGCCGGACGCTAACCGCCCACCGCGTGATTCGGGAGGGGCACCGGAGTGGTTCGATGAGAGACGTCACGAAACGCACCACATAGTCCCGATCAGACCGATCAGACCGATCGACCGCACCACGTCAATGCTGTCCCCCGTCCTCCGTCCCCCGTCCCCCGTCCCCCGTCCCCCGTCCGCCATCAGTCATCCGCCATCCGTATCCCGTCACCCGTCACCCGTCGCCCGTCGCCCGTCCGCATTCCGGCCGCGTGCCGCGTCACCGATCAGCCCTCGCCCCGCACCACGTGTCCCGCCACCACCCCGCACCATGCGCCCCGCACCACGTACCGGAGGCACCGATCCTGTCCACACCGCTCGCGGAGGCACTGTCCGCTTTCCTGCTCCTCCTGGTGCTCTTCTGCGCGATCGTCAGACCCTTCGGCGTGCCGGAGGCCGCCGCCGCCGTGCCCGCCGCCGCGCTGCTGATCGCCACCGGCGCGATCTCCACGGCACACGCGGCCGAGGAGGTCGCACGGCTCGGCCCGGTGATCGGCTTCCTGGCAGCGGTGCTGGTACTGGCCCGGCTCTGCGCCGACGAAGGGCTGTTCCGCGCCTGCGGCGCCTGGATGGCGCAGCGGTCGGCAGGGCGGCCCAAGCGGCTGCTCGCGTCCGTCTTCGGGCTCGCCTCGGTGATCACCGCGGTACTCAGTCTGGACGCCACGATCGTGCTGCTCACCCCCGTCGTCTTCGCGACCGCCGCCCGGATGGGCGTCAGGCCGAAGCCGCACGTCTACGCCTGCACCCATCTGTCGAACTCCGCCTCGCTGCTGCTGCCCGTGTCCAACCTGACCAACCTGCTCGCGTTCTCGGCCAGCGGCCTGAGCTTCACCCGGTTCGCCGGGCTGATGGCCCTGCCGTGGCTGGTCGCGATCGCCGTCGAGTACGTCGCCCTCCGCCGGTTCTTCGCCGCCGACCTGAGCATCGGCACCGGTACGGGCACGTCCGGCGAGACCGTCGCGCTGCCGGTGTTCGCGCTGGCCACCCTCGGCTGCACGCTGGCCGGGTTCGTCGTCACCTCCGCGCTGGGCATCGAACCGGCCTGGGCGGCCGCCGCGGGTGCCCTCGTCCTCGGCGTCCGCGCCGGCATCCGCCGGCGCACCACCGTGCGCGGCATCGTCGGCGCCGCCTCCCTGCCCTTCCTGGCGTTCGTCCTCGGGCTCGGCATCGTGGTCCGGGCGGTCGTCGACAACGGCCTCGCGGACCTCCTCGGGCAGCTCGTCCCGTCCGACACCTCGCTGCCCGCACTGCTGGCGCTGGCAGCCCTGGCCGCGCTGCTCGCCAACCTCATCAACAACCTGCCCGCGGTGCTGGTGCTGCTCCCCCTGGCCGTTCCCACCGGCCCCGGCGCGGTGCTGGCCGTCCTGCTGGGCGTGAACATCGGCCCCAACCTGACCTATGCGGGCTCGCTGGCCACCCTGCTGTGGCGCCGGATCGTGCACCAGCACAAACACGAGGTGGACCTCGCGGAGTTCACCCGGCTCGGCCTGCTCACCGTGCCGGCCGCCCTCGTGCTGTCGGTCGTGGCACTGTGGGCGTCACTGCTCGTGCTCCAAGGTTCGGGAGGCTGATTCCCATGCCCGTGATCGCCTGGATCGTCGAGGGCACCTGGCCCGCGTGCGTCGACGCCGCACGCGCCCGTACGGCCGAGAGCGAGGAGGTCACGCTGCTGCACGTCAGCGAACCGGTCTCGGCGGGCGTCGCCCGCGGGGCCTTCGCCGGCCTGCTGGGGCGGGGACGCCAGGGGGACGACCCGGGGGACCGGATGGAGGACCTCGGCGCCGACTCCGCCGAGCGGCTGCTCGCCCTGGCAGCCGAGCGGTTGGGCCGACCGTGCACGCGTCTGGAACGTTCGGGCCGGGTGGAACGGGAAGTCGTCACCGCGGCCGAAGGCGCCGATCTGCTCATCGTCGCAAGGGACGGGGACCGAGGTCACCTGGGGCCGCGCAGTCTGGGCCCGGCCGCCCGGTTCGTCGTGGACCACGCACCCTGCCCCGTGTTGCTGGTGTGGCCGGAGCAGGCACCGGACCTCGCCGGCATGCCACCGGAACCGCCGCCGCACGCGCCGGGTCAACCCCCGCCACCGCCGCACGCGCCGGGTCAACCCCCGCCGCCGCACGGAGCGGGACAGCCACCGCCACCGCCGGCCCCTCCGGGGCACAAGCCCGGACCGCAGCAACCCGGGACGGCCCCGACCGCACCACCACCGGCGCCACCACCGGGACCGGCACCCGCACCCGCATCGCCACCGCGGCCGACGGAACCGCCCGCGGACAGGCCCGAACCCCCGCCCCCACCTGAGGCACCACCGCGGCCACCCCACCCGCCGGAGGCACCGCCCCCACCGCCCCGCTGACCGCCGCACGGCACCACCGCGCCGCACCACCGCCGCCACCACCGGCGCCGCCGCGGCCCTCCGCCTGTGCCCTACGGATGCCGTGCGCCGGCGTCCGCAGGCGTCCGCAGCCCTCCGGCATCGCCAACCGGCATCGCCGACGACCGGGAACGGAGACCTCAACCCGGCGTGACCAGCCTCGCCTCATAGGCGAACACCGCCGCCTGCGTCCTGTCCCGCAGCCCCAGTTTCACCAGGATCCGGCTGACATGGGTCTTGATCGTGGACTCGGCGACGACGAGCTGCGCGGCGATCTCCGCGTTCGACAGACCCTGCGCGATCAGAGCCAGGACCTCCGTCTCGCGTTCCGTCAGATCGCTGATCCGGGCCGGCGCCGACGACCTGGGCGCCACAGGGATCCGGGAGAACTCCGTGATCAGCCTGCGGGTGACGGACGGCGCGAGCAGGGCCTCGCCCGCCGCCACCACCCGCACCCCGTCCGCGAGCCGACGCGCGGAGGCGTCCTTCAGCAGGAAGCCGGAGGCACCGGCGCGCAGTGCCTGGTACACGTACTCGTCCAGGTCGAAGGTCGTCAGCACCAGCACCTTCGCGTCGCTGTCGGCGGCGACGATCTCGCGGGTGGCCTCGATGCCGTTGAGCTCGGGCATGCGGATGTCCATGAGGACCACATCGGGCCGCAGCGCGTCGACCTGTGCGACCGCCTCCCGGCCGTCGACCGCCTCGCCGACCACCTCGATGCCGGGCATGGCGTTCAGCAGGACGGAGAAACCCTCGCGGACCATCGCCTGATCGTCCGCGATGAGGACGCGGATGGTCATACGGTCTCGTCCTGCCGGGTGGGGAGGAACACGGTGACCTCGTAGCCGCCGTCCTCCGTCGGGCCGGTCGCCATCTCGCCGTTCAGCATGGAGACCCGTTCCCGCATGCCGGTGAGACCGTGGCCGAGGCCGGTGGCCCCGGCCGAACCCACCGGATCGGCCTCGTCCACCGGCTCCCACTGCTCCGACTGCTCCGACTGCTCCACCGGGCCGGCCTCATCCATCGCACCGACCGCGCCGACCGCACCGACCGCGCCCACCCGCTCCGCTGGCTCCGCCGGGCCCGCCGGGCGAGAACCCCGCCCGGCGGCGCCTGCCAGGTGGTCGGGCTTCCGCAGGCCCCTGGCCGGGCCGTTGACGACGCGGACGCCGAGTCCGCCGAGGACGTACGCCACCTCCACCTTCGCGGACGCGCCCGGCGCGTGGCGCAGCGCGTTGCTCAGGGCCTCCTGGGTGATGCGGTACGCCGAGAGTTCGACGCCCGGGGGCAGTCGCCGGACCGCTCCGGTGATCACGAGACCGACGTCAAGGCCGGCGTCCCGGACATTGCCGAGCAGCGCGTCGAGATCGGCGAGGGTCGGCTGGGGTGCGCCGGGGGCCTCGTAGTCCTCCGCCCGTACGACACCGAGCACCCGGCGCAGTTCGTTGAGCGCGGCCACCGCGTTCTCCCTGATGGTCGCGAACGCCTGTGCCAGCTCGGGCGGCGGATCCTGCACCCGGTACGGGGCTGCCTCCGCCTGGATGGCGACGACCGACATATGGTGGGCGACCACGTCGTGCAACTCGCGGGCGATCGTGCTGCGCTCCTCCAGCAGGGTGCGGCGGTCGCGTTCGACGGCCGTGACGCTCTGCTGGGCGGCGACTTCGCGTACCGCCTGCCGGCGCACCTGCGCCATCGCCACCACCAGCAGCACGAAGGCCGAGACGAACAGCAGCATCGTGCTTCCCGCGGGGTACACGACGCCGAGGACGGCACCCGCGAGCAGTCCGTGCGCCCCCGTCAGCACCCACATCCAGACAGCGGTCCGCGGCCGGGTCCGCGCCGCCACGAAGGTGAGGACCGCGAGATGGGCGGCGATGGTGGCCGGAGTCCACAGCCCGTCGCCCCAGACGTTGCCGAGGGCCGCGAGGAAGGGCGTCGAGGCGAGCGAGGCCCAGAAGGCCAGCACCGGTCGCACCAGCGTCAGCAGCACCGTGGCCGCGGGCACCGCCATGAAGACGAGGGAGACGGGACCGAGCGTCCCGGAGTAGGCGGGGGCGCCGACGAGCAGCGCCAGCAGGGCGCCGGCGGCGACGATCGCGTGCGGGGTCCAGACCGCGAACCGGCGGATACGCGCGGGCAGTCGCCGGGCCAGCGCCCCGTCACCGGGCAGCGGGGCCAGCGGCCGGTACGCGAAGGCGCCGTGGAAGAGGTCCCGGCGCAGACCCGCGAGCGCGCCCAGGGCCAGACGGAACTCGGGACTGCGGTTGCCGGCATCGGTCCGCGGTATGCGCCGGGTGGTCGGGACGGTCGCGGCGGCAGGGAAGCCGGGCGTGGTGGCGGCGGCCGCGGCGGTGGCGGTGGTCGGCATGGTCGGGAAGTGGGACGTGGTCGCGGTGGTCTGCGTGTCGGTCACGTCGGCAAAGGTACGGGCGGGCGCGGACGCGGTCGTCCCCTGTGATGCGGATCCTCCCGCGTCCGTCCCAGGTACTACCCGGGTACCGCCCGGATACCGCCCGGATACCGCCCGGGTACCGCCCGGGCGGCTGCGACCCCGGTCGGGTACGACCAGCGCCCCTGTTGTACGCCCCCCGGCCTGGCGGAGGCCGTCACCAGGCGAGCTGTGCGATCTCCTCCGCCACCACCGCGCAGGCGTCCGCCGACGGATCGATGAGCGGGAAGTGGCCGATGCCGCCGAGCAGGGTGAGCCCGACCGTCTCGCCCGCCTTCGCGGCCGCGTCGACGAAGGACTCGGCGACGGCCTGCGGCACCACGCTGTCCTCGCGCCCCTGGACGACGGCCGTGGCGATCCCGGTGGGCAGCAGCACGGCCGGGTCCGCGCACCCGGCGCGCGCCCCGGACTCCGCCCGCCCGCCGAGGAACTGGTGCACCGCGCCGCCGCAGACGTCCAGTTCGGCCGCCCGGCCGAGATCGGCGATCGGCGCCAGCGCGACGACCCCGCGCAGCTCCGGGGCGGTCGGCAGCCGCCAGGCCGCGCCCACCGGCAGCACGTGCCGGGCGGCCGCCCACAGGGCGAGGTGCCCGCCCGCGGAATGGCCGGTGAGGACCGTGCGCCGCGGGTCCGCCTGCGGCAGCTCCGCGCGGGTCAGGTCCGCCAGCGCGTCCATCGCGGCGGCGATGTCGTCGAACGTCTCCGGCCAGCGCCCGGCGACCGGCCCGCCGGCGCCCTCCTCGGCGCGTGGCTGGGGCAGCGACGGCCCCCTGCGGTACTCCACGTTCGCCACGGCGAAACCGCGCCGCGCCAGGAAGTCCGCGAACGGACTGATGTGCCGCCGGTCGTACGGTGCCCGCCACGCTCCTCCGTGCAGCACCACCACGAGCGGCGCCGGGTCCCGGCCGTCCCGCGGCGCGTAGAAGTCGACGACCTGGTCCGGGTGTTCCCCGTAGACCGCCGAGGCGTCCGGGGCGACGGCCGGATGCGACAGGGCCGAAGCCTCCTCGGCGGCGTCACGAGCGGCGGCGGGGTCCGGCATGCTGCTCCAACCTTTCGGTGAGGGGGCCGAGTCGGCCTGGCCAGCCGGGACGGTACCAGGCCGCCGGCCCCCGCCGGTCAGCCGCTCGGCGGGGCGTCCGCTCCGGCCAGTACGTCGGCGAGGACCCGTGCCGCGCGCTCGGTGTCCGCGAAGCCGACGTACAGCGGGGTGAAGCCGAACCGCAGCACATCCGGGCGGCGCAGGTCGCCGACCACCCCGCGGGCGATCAGCGCCTCCATGACCGAGGGTGCGTCGGGGCAGGCCAGCGCCACCTGGCTGCCCCGCTCGGCGTGCGCGGCCGGGGTGAGCGGGGTGAGTGCCCCCTCCGGCGCGTACGCCTCGACGCATTCGAGGAAGAAGTCGGTGAGGGCGAGGCTCTTGGCCCGTACCGCCTCCACCGCCACCCCGTCCCACACGTCGAGCGCCGCCTCCAGCGCCAGCATCGAGAGGATGTCGGGCGTACCGACCCGGCCGCGTGCCGCGCCCCCGGCCGGCCGGTAGTCGCGGGTCATCCCGAACGGGTCGGCGTGCGAGTTCCAGCCGGGCAGCGGCGAGTCGAAGCGGCCCTGGTGGCGCTCGGCGACGTACAGGTACGCGGGCGAACCGGGCCCGCCGTTGAGGTACTTGTACGTACAGCCGACCGCGAGGTCCACCCCGTGCTCGTCGAGGCCGACGGGCAGCGCGCCCGCGCTGTGGCAGAGGTCCCAGACGGCGAGTGCGCCCCGCGCGTGCAGCGCCGCCGTGATCCCCGGCAGGTCGTGCAGCCGGCCGGTGCGGTAGTCGACGTGGTTGACGAGCGCCGCCGCCGTGCGCGGCCCCACCGCGTCCGGTACGCCGGCGGGGTCGGCCACGACCAGCCGGTGGCCGGTCAGCCGCGCCGCCGACTCGGCGATGTAGCCGTCGGTGGGGAAGGTCGTGGCGTCGACCAGGATCTCGTCGCGGCCGTCCGGCGCCATCCGCACCGCCGCAACCAGGGCCTTGAAGACGTTCACGCTGGTGGAGTCGCCGACGACGAGCTGCCCCGGCCCGGCGCCGACGAGCGGGGCGATCCGCTCGCCGATCCGCTCCGGCGCCGTCCACCAGCCGCTCTCGTCCCAGGAGCGGATGCGCAGTTCGCCCCACTGCCTGTCGATGACGTCGGCCATCCGGTCCCGGACGTGCCGCGGCAGGGCGCCGAGGGAGTTCCCGTCCAGGTAGACCGTGTCGTCGTCGAGCGCGAACAGCTTCCGCCGCCCGGCCAGTTCGTCCGCCGCGTCCAGTTCCGCGGCCCGCTCGCCCAGTCTCTTCTCAGACATGGCTGCGCGTCTCTTCTCAGACATGGCTGCGCGCCGTCCACAGCTCGGGGAAGACGTTCTTGGCCGCCCGCTTCTCCAGCCAGGCGACGCCGGCGGAGCCACCGGTGCCGGCCTTGGCACCCATGGCGCGCCGGGTGGCGACGAGGTGGTCGTTGCGCCAGCGCCACACCAGTTCGCCGACATCGGTCAGCGCCTCGCCGAGGCGGACGAGCTCGGCGTCCTGGTCCTCGTTCGCGTAGACCTCCGCCCACACCCGTTCGACCTCGGGCGACGGCTCGTAGCGCTGCGACGGGTCGCGGTCGACGACGGACGGCGGAACCGGCAGCCCGCGGCGGGCGAGCAGGCGGAGCACCTCGTCGTAGAGGCTCGGCTCGTGCAGGGCCTTCTCCAGCTCGGCGTGGACACGCGGGGCGCCGCGGTGCGGGACCAGCATGGACGCCGACTTCTCACCGAGCAGGAACTCCATCCGCCGGTACATCGCCGACTGGAAGCCGGAGCCCTCGCCGAGGGCGTCGCGGTAGGAGTTGAACTGCACGGGGGTGAGCTGGGCGAGCGGCCGCCAGGAGGCGTTCAGCGCGTCCAGCTCCCGCACGGAGCGCTTCAGCGCGTCCATCGCGACGGGAACGGCATCGCGGCGCAGGGCCCGGGAGGCGGTCTCCCACTCGTGGACGATGACGGTGAACCACAGCTCCATCACCTGGGTGGTCACCAGGAACACCATCTCCCCGGGATCCTCGGAGAGGGGCTTCTGGAGATGGGTGAGGACATCGGCCTTGACGTAGTCCTCGTACGGGGTCGTGCCCGCGAAGTCGAGGTTCGGGGTGACCGAACCCGCTCCGGAGGCATCGGGAAAGTGCGACATTCGCCGTCTCCTGACACATATGTCCGGGTAGCGGTCCGCTCCTTCCGTTGCTGGTCTCGGAGCCCCGGTCCCCTCGCGCATCATAAGCACGGGCCCTGCCGGTAACGCGAGGGGCGGGAGCCCTGTCGGGGCACCCGCCCGCTCGGCCCCGTCCCGGTCCGGGCGCCCGCCCCGTGCCGGGGCGGGGGCTCCCGGCCCCTCGGGGGTGTCCGGTGCGGCACCGCCCGCTCCCCGCGCGCGGTGTACCGCTTCGCACGGCTCCGCTTCGCACGGCTCCGGTGCACGACGGTCCGCCGCGCGGCGGTCCGGCTCACCGCGGTCCACTCACCGCGGTCCGGCTCACCGCGGACCGGGTCGCGGGCGGCGGCGTCCTCGCTCTGCCGCGTCCGGACCGGGCGTCCGCGGCGGCACCGCGCCCGGACCGGCGGGGGACGGACCGGCGACGACGGCGGGGCCGTCACAGCGGGTCGATCGCATCCGGACCGGCGGCGGGGACGGACGCTCGCGTCGTCGTCAGCCGAGGGTGTCGGCCGCCGTCCCGGACGAGTCGCGGAGGAACGCGCTGCAGCGGTCGTACTCCTCCTGCTCGCCGATCGCCTGCGCGGCGCGGGCGAGGGCATGCAGGGCACGCAGGAAGCCGCGATTGGGCTCGTGCTCCCACGGCACCGGTCCGTGCCCCTTCCATCCGCTGCGGCGCAGCGCGTCCAGACCCCGGTGGTAGCCCGTGCGCGCGTACGCGTACGACTCGACGACCCGTCCGGCCTCGAAGGCGTCGTCGGCGAGCTGGGCCCAGGCAAGCGAGGAGGTCGGGTACTTCGCGGCGACATCGGCGGGAGCCGTGCCGGTCGCGAGCATCTCGCGCGGCTCGGGGTCGTCGGGCAGATGGGTGGGGGGCGGTCCCCCCAGCAGGTTCTCGTGGATGGCCATGGGTTCAGTGTCACAGGTCGCCGGCGGATCCGCGGAGCCGGTACCGGTGCGCTGGCAGAGTCGGGCAACCGACGGAGCCGTCGGCGCCCTGCCGGGGGCAACCAGGCCCGATCCGCGGAGCCTTCGCCCACGGGGTCCTGCCAGGGCGGGGCTTCGTCGCCCCCCGGGTTGTGGCGTGGTGCGCGCCCTCAGCCAGGGCGCCCGACCTGGGGCACGCCCGACCTGGGGCGCGCCCGCACTAGGGCGCGCCCGGCTGCCCGGTCCGCCCCGGTCCCCGCCGCGGTTCCAGCGGCGGCGCGCCGACGCCGCAGTGCACCCTGCACGTGGCGGGACACCGCCAGTCCTCAGGCCGCCGGACCATCGCCCAGGCCAGTACCGCGCCCGCCACCAGGATCGCCGCGCACAGCGGCATCGCCCGGGCGAAGGCCGCGGCGAACTGCCCGGGCATCCGGTACGCCTCCGGCCCCATCCCGGTGAGCATCGGCAGCGCGGCCACCGCGAGCAGCCCCGCCGCACGGGCCGCCGCGTTGTTGACCCCACTGGCGATCCCGGCCCGCCCGGTGTCCACGGACGCCAGCACGGTCGCGGTCAGCGGAGCGACCAAGGTCACCATGCCCAGGCCGAGCACCAGCAGCGCGGGCAGCACATCGGCGGCGTACGAGGCGTCGGCGCCGACCCGGAGCATCAGCAGCATCCCGGCCGCGCTCAGCAGCGGTCCCACCGTGAGCGGGATGCGCGGGCCGATCCGCTCGCCCAGCTGCCCGGACCGCGCGGAGAGCAGAAGCATCAGCACGGTGGTGGGCAGCAGGGCGGTTCCTGCGGCCAGGGCCGAGTAGCCGGAGACGACCTGGAGTTGCAGCGCCGTGAGGAAGAAGAAGCCGCTGAAACCCGCGTACACGCACACCGTCACCAGATTGACCGCGGTGAACAGCCGGGACCGGAAGATCGACAGCGGCAGCATGGGACTCTTCCGGCGCCGCTCCAGCCGGATGAACGCGGCACCCGTCAGAACCCCGGCGACGCCGCTCCACCACGCGCCGTCGATCAGCGCGTAGGTGACCAGTGCGAGGCTCAGCGCCCCCAGCGCCGCGCCCAGCACGTCGAACCGGCCGTGCGCCGCGGGGTCGCGCGACTCGGGCACATGGCGCAGCGCGACGGGCACGCAGAGCGCGGCCAGCGGCACGTTCAGCAGGAAGATCCACCGCCAGCCGGGGCCGTCGACCAGCCAGCCGCCGAGGAACGGCCCGGCCGCCGCGCCGACCCCGCCGAAGCCGGACCACAGCCCGACGGCCCTGGCCCGGTCCTCCGGGTGGAAGCTCGCCTGGATCAGCGCGAGCGACCCCGGGGTGAGCAGTGCCCCGCCGACGCCCTGCAGCGCGCGGGCGGCGATCAGGACCTCGGCGTTCGGTGCCAGTCCGCAGGCCAGCGACGCGACAGCGAACCACAGCACACCGGCGGCGAAGACCCGCCGGCGCCCGTAGCGGTCCCCCAGTGCACCGCCCAGCAGGATCAGCCCGGCGAGGGTCACCATGTAGGCGTTGACGGTCCACTGCAGCTGGGCGAGGTCGGCGTCGAGGTCCTCACCGATGTGGGGGAGGGCGACATTGACGACCGTGGAGTCGAGCAGGGCCATGCTGGACCCGAGGACGGTCGTCAGGACGGTCCAGCGCCCGGTGGCCGACGCGAGCCTGATGTCCATGGGGCGAATCATTCCGCCCCCGCACTCCCGTGGCGAGCCGGCCGCGGTCATCGCCATGCGTCCGGGGCGTGGCAGGGGAGCCGTGCCGCCCCGTCTCACTCGCCCCCCGCAGCCCCGCGCGAGGACCGCCCGCGGAATCCTTCCGGGATCCCGGGCCCGGGATCCCGGAAGGCGGGGGCCCGAGGGAGGCACCCGGACGTCGAGGGCCCGGGCGTCTCCCCCGGGGCGCGCTCCCGGCCCCGGGACGCCGCGCCCCGGCTCGGCCCGGTAGCCACCGGGTACGCCCCGGCGTCGGACCGGACCGGCACCGGCCCCGGTCCAACCGCCCCACCCGGCACGGTCTCCCTTCACCCGCGCTACCGCGCTACCCCATCCACCCGGCCCGCCCGGCCCACCGCGGCAGGGTCCCGCACGGCCCGGCCACCACACGGGGCCGCACAGGGCCGCACGGGGCCGCACAGGGCCGGGCGAGGGGGAACGGTCGAGGCGGGGCCCGGGCGCCTTCTAGGCCAGCCTGGTCAGGGCCCGCACCAGCGCATCGGCGCCCGCCTCCGCCTTGGAACGTGGGCAGCCCAGATTGAGCCGGACGAAGCCTTCCGCCCCGTACACCGTTCCCGGCATGATCGCGACGCGTTCCCGCTCGACCAGCTCCCGCTGGAGCGCCTCGTCCTGCACCCCGAGCTCCCGCAGGTCGATCCACGCCAGATAGCCGGCCTGCGGCGGCGTCCAGCCGAGGATCGGGAAGGCCGACCGCAGCCGCTCCTCCAGCATCGCCAGATTCCCCGCCACATAGCCGCGAGCGGCGTCCAGCCAGGCGGCACCGTGCCGGTACGCGGCGATGTGCGCGGTGAGCGAGAGCACGGCCGGGGAGCCGAGGCCCTCTCCCGTCTCCATCCGCCGGATGAACGCCGCACGCTCCCCGGGGTCGCCGATGATGCCGTACGAACCGTTCAGGGCGGGGAAGTTGAACGCCTTCGACGCCGAGGTGACCACGGCCCACCTCCCCCCGTCGTCCGCGAAGCGGGTCCACGGCAGATGCTGGTGCCCGTCGTGCACGAAGTCCGCATGGATCTCGTCCGAGATCACTGCGGCCCCGTGCTCCGCCGCCAGCCGGGCGAAACCCTTCAGCTCGGCCTCGGTCCACACCCGTCCGGTGGGGTTGTGCGGCGAGCAGAGGATCAGCACCTTCGCGTCGGTCCTGGCGAGTTCCCGCTCCAGGCCTGCGTCGTCGCCCATCGCGACGGGCCGGAGCCGCCGGCCGAGGCCCGTCACCGTTCTGTGGAAGCCGTCATACGTGGGTGCGTGCACGACGATCCCGTCCCCCGGCCGCGTCCACATCTGCAGCAGCTGCGAGATCTGGCTGAGCACCGAGGGCGCGTAGACGATCCGCTCCGGATCGAGGGCGGTGGCGTACCGCCGGGCGTGCCAGTCGCACACGGCCTCGGTGAACGGTCCGAGGCGCCAGTCGGTGTACCCGAACACCCCGTGTGCGATGCGCTCGCGCAGCGCGTCCAGCACCGGCGGCGGTGAGGTGAAGTCCATGTCGGAGATGGTGAACGGCAGCAGTCCCGCTCTGCCGAACCGGTCGGCCGTGCCGTCCCACTGCACGCTGGCAGTATCACGCCGGTCGACGGGGGTGTCGAAGTCGTACGGGGTCTGGTGCGGCATCGTCTGGTCCCTCCCGACAATCTTTCCCGGCAGTTCTTCCCGATGCTCCTTCACAACACTTCACGACGGCCCTTGCCGATGCTCCTGCACGACGGTCCTTACCGGCAGGACGGAGTCCGGTGCCGGGCCTCGCACCGGACTCCGTCCCGTACCGCCTACTTCATCTTGCTGCCCGCGGCGCGCAGCACCTGGCAGGCCTCGAGGACGCGCTTGGACATGCCGGCCTCGGCGGCCTTGCCCCAGGTGCGCGGGTCGTAGGTCTTCTTGGAGCCGACCTCGCCGTCGACCTTCAGCACGCCGTCGTAGTTCCGCAGCATATGGTCCGCGACGGGGCGGGTGAAGGCGTACTGGGTGTCGGTGTCGAGGTTCATCTTGACGACGCCGTTCTCCAGCGCGACCGCGATCTCCTCGGCCGTGGAGCCGGAGCCGCCGTGGAACACGAAGTCGAACGGCTCGGACTTGCCGTACTTGGCCGCGACACCCTCCTGGAGGTCCTTGAGCAGCTCGGGGCGGAGCACGACATTGCCCGGCTTGTAGACGCCGTGGACGTTGCCGAAGGACGCGGCGAGCAGGTAGCGGCCCTTGTCGCCGAGACCCAGCGCCTCGGCGGTGCGGATGGCGTCCTCGGCGGTGGTGTAGAGCTCGTCGTTGATCTCGTGCGAGACGCCGTCCTCCTCTCCGCCGGTCGGGGTGATCTCGACCTCGAGGATGATCTTGGCGGCGGCCGCGCGGGCCAGCAGCTCCTGGGCGACGGACAGGTTGTCGGCGAGGGTCTCGGCGGAGCCGTCCCACATATGCGACTGGAAGAGGGGGTTGCGGCCCTGGGCGACACGCTGCTCGGAGACGGCCAGCAACGGGCGGACATAGCCGTCCAGCTTGTCCTTGGGGCAGTGGTCGGTGTGCAGGGCGATGTTGACCGGGTACTTGGCGGCCACGATGTGCGCGAACTCGGCGAGGGCGACGGCGCCGGTCACCATGTCCTTGTCGTACTGGCCACCCAGGTATTCCGCGCCACCGGTGGAGATCTGGACGATGCCGTCGCTCTCGGCCTCCGCGAAACCGCGCAGCGCGGCATGCAGAGTCTGGGACGAGGTGACGTTGATGGCCGGGTAGGCGAACCTGCCTGCCTTCGCCCGGTCGAGCATCTCGTTGTAGACCTCGGGGGTTGCGATGGGCATCTGTCCGCTCCTTGTGATGTGCGGTGTGCGTTGCTTGGCACCCTGACCTGGGGGCGACGTCATCGTCGCACCTATCCTCCCAGACGCCCATGGTGGCTCCGGGGACGAGGGGCGCGAGGTTTCACGTGAAACACCCACGCCCTTACGGAAAGCGCAGGTCAGATCGGGCCGTCCGGATCAGGCGAGACCGAGGTCCGACAGTTCGAATCCGGTCAGATAGGGCAGCCCCGCCTCGGCGATCGCCCCGGCGGCACCCCGGTCCACGATCGTCGCCACGGCGACGACCTCGCCCCCGGCCTCACGCACGGCCTCGACGGCGGTGAGCGGCGAACCGCCGGTCGTGGAGGTGTCCTCGACCACCAGGCAGCGACGGCCCTTGACGTCCGCGCCCTCGATACGCCGCTGCATCCCGTGCGTCTTCTGGGCCTTCCGCACGACAAAGGCGTCCAGACGCCCGCCACGGGCGGCCATGACGTGCAGCATCGCGGACGCGACGGGGTCGGCGCCCAGCGTCAGACCGCCGACGCAGTCGAATTCCAGGTTCCTGGTCAGATCCAGCATGACCTGGCCGACCATAGGCGCCGCCTCACCGTCCAGCGTGATCCGGCGAAGGTCGATGTAGTAGTCGGCCTCACGCCCCGAGGAGAGGGTCACCCTGCCGTGCACCACGGCCTTGTCCTTGATCTGCTGGAGCAGCTCAGCACGTACGTCAGTCATGGTCACGAGCTTAGGGCGTGCGACGGGAGTCCCGCCCGGCCGGGAACGTCCGGCATGTGCCCCCGCCCCCGGCAACCACGGGAGGCGGCCCCGCGCGGTAACCGGTGTACGAGAGCGGCCCCGCGCGGTACCGGTGCACCAGAGCGGGCCCGCGCGGCGCTGCCCGCCGCGCTGCCTCCCGGCCCCGAGGCGCTGCCCTCCGGGCCCCGGACCCGGACCGGACGCCCGACGGGATCACGCCCGACGGGATCACGCCATACGGGGGTGGCCTCCGAAGCCGCCCCGCCGCTACCGGCCGGCCGGGCCGGGTGAGCGGGGCGCCCCTACGCGGGGCGACGCCACGACCAGGTCGTCGAGATCTCGAGCGGATCGATCGGAGTGACCAGGCGCGGGTGGGTGTTCAGGCCGTTCGGGGGGCCGGACTGCGGCTCGACGCAGATCGCCTCCTCCTGCTCGTCGTAGACGACGACCCACTCGGTGCGGCTCTTCACCGTCAGCTCCAGGCGCTCCGGCCAGGTGAGGGTGACGTCGACGCCGTCCTCCATGCCGAAGCAGTCGTCCCACGGTCCTGGCATCGGGCCGATCCGCCGTCCGGTGGGCAGGTAGTCGGGGCCCCGCTCCTCCTGCCAGTCGGGGACGAAGTCGAGCCGGGCGCCCTTGCCGTCGGGAAAGGCATGGCGCAGGAACCACGGGTGCCAGCCCGCCTGCGCGGGGAAGGAGTCGTCGTACGTCTCGACGCCGAGCTGGAGTGTCAGCGAGTCCTCGTTCAGTGCGAACGTCTGGGTGACGAGCCCGGTGTACGGCCAGGGTTCGCCGAGTTCGCAGGTGAAGACGGCCTCGGCGCGGCCGGTGCGGGCGGTGCGCCACGCGGTGTCCCGGCCGGTGCCGTGGATGGCGTGCGGCGGGTCGTTGACGGGCAACCGGTGCTCCACCCCGCCGCTGCGGAAGCGGCCGTTCCCCGTGCGGCCGCACCAGGGAACCATCGGGAAGCAGCCGTACCGCTCCCCCTGCCGCAGCAGCTCGGTACCCGCGACACGGAAGCTGCTGATCCGGCAGCCGTTGCCCGGAGTGACCGTCAACTCGGCGTCGCCGGCGATGAGCCGGATGTTCTCTTCGCTACTCACACCCCGACCCTACTGTCGGGCAGCCCGGCGCGCCCCGCTCGTATAGGCCGCTCGATGACCGGCGGCTACCGGCGGCGACGCAGTGCCCGTGCGACGACCACAGCGGTGGCGATGGCGAGCGCGGCGGCGGGGGCGGCCCAGCGCAGGGCGCCGCCGGCCGCTGCGGACCGGGGTGCGGGGACGGGGGCGTACCGGCCGCGCGGCGGCGCGTGGTCCACCTCCTCGGCGCTGCGACCGATCATGGTCCGGCGGGCGTGCGCCGCCTCGGCGGGCGGTTCGCCGTCCTCGCCGAACACCTCGTCGGCCAACGGGTCCAGTGCCGACGGAGGCACATCGACCTCGAACAGGGGCGCGCCCTGGTCCTCGTCGCCGTCCGCCGGGCCCTCGTGCATGCCGTTCGCACCGGCTGCCGGCGCCGGGGGGCCGGTACCCGAGGCGGAAGGCGGCTCCTGCCCGGCCGCGGCGTCCGACCGCCCGGGAGCGCCGCCGGAGCCGGCCGGAGCGGCACCCCGATCGCTCGGGCCGCTCTCGCCCCCGCGGCCCCCGCCGTCCGGGGCTTCCCCGCCCCCGCCCCCCGGCGGTTCCTCGCCGTCGCCGCCGTCCGCCCCGCGCTCCTCGTCCGCCCCGCGCTCCTCGTCCGCCGCGGCGGCGGCCAGAGCAGCGGCGAACCGGTCGAGCAGGCGGGCGGCGGACTGCTCTGCCGCGCCGGGAGCAGCCTCGGCGAGGCGGCCGTCCGCATGCGCCGTCCCGGTGAAGGCGAGCGTGGTACCGCCCTCGGCCTCGGTGAGCAGGGCGGTCAGCGCCACCGTGACCGAGCCGTGGCCCCGGACCTCCGCTCCCTCCCCCTCGGCCCTGAAGCCGCCGTCCCGTTCGGTGACGCGAAGCGCGCCCCGGTAGGTGATCGTGTGACCGCCCACCCGGACCTTCAGCCGGCCCGCGAGTGGGCCCGCCGCCGCGTCGGCGTCCCGCTGGAGGCCCGGGACGCACCGGGCGACCCGCGCGGGGTCGGCCAGAGTCCGCCGAAGCCTGTCTGCCGGTACCGGAACGAACACCTGATGCTCCATGGAAGCCGAGCCTACTCAGCGTCGGCCCGGCGGGAGCCCTTCCGCGCGACACCCGCACGCCTCACAGCGCTCACTCGGCGTACCGCGGGCGCAGCAGCGTCGACAGCGGCACGAGCCAGCCCGCGTCCGGCCGGACGGGCGGCGGCCGCAACCCGCCCCGCGCCGATGCCGACACAGACTGGCCCATCACGACATCACGCTACGTCACACATCCCTCCAAAAGTGTCACCCACACGAGTGCGACTGCCCCGAAATGCCGTGCTGGCGGCGGTCAGCGCGGCAGGGGCGGTCGCGCGCCGACCTGGGTGCGGGTCACGACCAACTGGCCCTCCTGGGGGTACGCGTGCCAGGTCCGCCAGCACGTCTGGCCGTCGACCTGCTGCGCCACCATCGCCGTGAAGGCGTGCGGCGAGCCGGGGAACGTGCCGGCCAGCCCGTGCGGATGGTCCGCCACCAGCGCCAGCAGCTCCTGCGCCCGCACCGCGAACGAGCGCTCGGACAGCGTCTCCACCCGCGCCGCGAACTCGTACTCCCAGCCCCCGAGGCGCCGCGCCACGCCCAGCGGCAGCGGCGTGCTGCGGCCGGGCATGCACGCCACCGTCTCGGAGCAGATGCCGGGCTCCCCTTCGAGCAGCACCTGGTGAGAGGCGCCCAGAAGTCTCAACTGAAGTCTGGAACCCACCAGTTCCAGATCGAGCGCGGCGAGCGCGGGCAGCGGCTCCCGATCCAGCGCCCAGGCCAGATCGGCCGCGCGGGTGTCGGTGTAGGAGGTCTTCAGGGTCGTGAGCATGGGTCGGCTCCGCAATACACGCGTGACGGGTGGACCGGGGCGCCCCGGGGGCAGCACAGGGAGGTGGGGGATCTGCCGACTCGGGTCCGCAGACGGTCCGAGGGCTGGATGTTCTCAACAGCGAGGGAATCATGAAGTGCACGGCGCCCACAGCGCTTTTACCCAACTTGACGTGCATTACATCCCCTGGGGGGCCCTACGGTTCACCTGTTCAAGGTAAACCTGCCGGGCACGTGCACAACCACGGCGGATAAGTGCATCAGGCGTCAACAGGCTTGCGCCCGGCGGATGTTCGATCCGCTCGGGCGCCGCCCCGGCCTCCGCGGCCGGCCGCCGGGCTCAGCCGCCGGGCACAGGCCCGTCAACTGCCGCCGTACGCACGGCCATCAGCCACCACCGCAGCCACCACCACCGCAGCCGCCGCCACCACCGCCGCCACCTCCGCAGCCGCCGCCACTGCCGGCACTGCCGCTGGCGCTGGCACCGCCATCGCCACCGCGGGAGGAAGCACCGGACGACGCACCACCAGACCGCGAACCACCGGACGGCGAACCACCGGACGGCGAACCACCAGACGAAGGACCGACCCCGTCACCGGCCCACCAACTGGTGCCGCCTCCGCCGCGGCGCGGACGGCCCCCGCGCCTGCCACCGGCCCTCGCCACCACGATCCCGATGGCCACGGCGACCGCTAACCCGATCGCAATTTTGATCACTGACCTCACCTGCCTTCATCCCCCGAAGCAAGGCCGTCTCCGGCTGCCCTGGGTATGCCCGGCGCCTTCCCGGTCCAAAGCGGACTTGAGCGAGTCCAGAGGTTCCGCGCGCCCTCTCGGCGAAGACCGGGGTGCCCCGGGAGCCGGAGGAGCAGGGCCTCAGCCTGCCGGCCCCCCGCGGGATGGGGATCCGATGAGTCAGGATGGGGTGTGCACACTCATCGGGTACCCGAGTGAGAACGGTGGAGAGATGAACACCAGGCCGCTGCTGAACCGCAGGCTGGACGGGCTCGGGACGACGATCTTCGCGGAGATGTCGGCCCTGGCGACCGCGACGGGCGCGATCAACCTGGGGCAGGGCTTCCCGGACACGGACGGCCCGGAGTCCGTACGTGAGGCCGCTGTACGAGCGCTGCGCGACGGCCGCGGCAATCAGTATCCGCCAGGCCCGGGTGTCCCGGAGCTGCGCCAGGCGATCGCCGACCACCAGCACCGCTTCTACGACCTGACCCTCGACCCTGACACGGAGATCCTGGTCACCGCGGGCGCGACGGAGGCGATCGCGGCGGCCATGCTCGCGCTGCTGGAGCCCGGCGACGAGGTGATCGCCTTCGAGCCCTTCTACGACTCCTACGCCGCCTGCATCGCCATGGCCGGCGCGAAGCGCGTCCCGCTCACCCTGCGCGCCCCATCCTTCCGCCCGGACCTCGACGAGCTGCGCTCCAAGATCACCCCGCGCACTCGCCTCCTGCTCCTCAATACCCCGCACAACCCCACCGGAATGGTCCTCACCGCCGACGAACAACGCGCCATCGCCGCACTCGCCGTCGAGCACGACCTGCTCGTGGTCACCGACGAGGTGTACGAGCACCTGGTCTTCAACGGCACCGCCCACGTCCCGATCGCCACGCTCCCCGGCATGCGCGAGCGCACCGTCTCCATCTCCTCCGCCGGCAAGACCTTCTCCTTCACCGGATGGAAGGTCGGCTGGGCTATGGCGGACGCCCCGCTCATCGCCGCTGTCCGCACCGCCAAGCAGTACCTGACGTACGTCAGCGCGGGCCCCTTCCAGTACGCCGTCGCCGAAGCTCTCCGCCTCCCCGACTCGTACTTCGACGGCTTCCGTGCCGACCTGCAGCGCAAGCGCGACCTGCTCGGCGACGGCCTGCGGGCGGTCGGCTTCGAGGTCTACCAGCCGGAGGGCACCTACTTCATCACCACCGACATCACCCCCTTCGGCGAGAAGGACGCCTACGCCTTCTGTCGCACCCTCCCCGAACGCTGCGGCGTCGTCGCCATCCCCAACTCCGTCTTCTACGACGACCCCGACGCCGGCCGCACCCAGGTCCGCTTCACCTTCTGCAAGAGGAACGACGTTCTCGACGAGGCTGCCAGTCGGCTGCAACACCTGGCGTCCTGAACTCACGCCCTCTTCGTCCCGAATGAGGTCCGGGCGGGATCGTGACCAGTGCGTATGGCGTTTGTGCAGGTCACGGCGTTGGAGTGACCGGGTGTCGCATGGTCCTGCGGGGGCTCGGGGAGCGGGTCGGCTCCCCGGGGGGCGCAGGCGGCGGTCAGGGTGCTGAGCTGTGCACTGCGAGGTCGGCCGGTACGGGTGTGCCGGCCGTCAGCCAGCAGTGTGCGGCACCCGCCGACATGCGCTGGTGCCGCACACTGCCTGATCGTTCAGCTTGCCGCCGTTAGCGCGGCCGGTCGGTCAGTGCCTGCTCCCCCCGGGGCAGGGACGGGCCGTGAGCAGCGAGTACTTCAATGGTTGAGGTACCGAGTGGCCGCGATCTGGATGAGGATGCCGCCGCCGGCGAAGGCGGCCCCCTTGAGGATCTGGATCACCAGCGTCCAGCGGAGGAAGCGGATCCGGCGACGCGTCTTCTCCCACAGGGGGCCAACGCGTTCCGGACCTCCGGTGGCAGCGCGGAGCCGCAGGCAGGCAGCCTTGATCTTCCTGGCCAGTCGGGCCGGAAGGGCCTTACTATTCAAGATGGAACTCCTGGTTGGTCATCGATCTAACGGGCGTTTCGGCAGGGGAGGTCTCGGTCGCGGTTTGCCGACCCTTCAGGCCGAGCCTTCCCTGCACTGCCGGGGGTGCGCGGCAGCCGTTAAGGGGGCGGGGCCCCTCGCACCTGTCGCTGGACACGTGTTTTCCCTGTTCCTGATTTGAGTGAGAGTCGACCATTCAAAATGCTAGCGGAGTCCGCCGAGGGCGATTGCAATTTCCGTTGAGTCCCTCCCGGATGATTCAGCAGAACGGATCAGAACCTCCATTTCGGCCTTCATTCCTGCGCGCGCAAGGATGTCGGCATATACGCCGATATCCCCTTCGCTCAGTGCCGCCCCCAGGCCCAGCAGATGAGCCACGCGGTCAGCCTCGGCCATCGCCGCCAGGTGCGCCGGTAAATTCGAGTTCGTCGGCGCCGCGCTGTTGCGCCGGTCCCCCTTGTCAGCGGAGGTGCTGCAGGAACTGTTGCGCCGGTCCCTCTCGACCCCCGCCTCGTCGCAGGTGCACCTGCCCGCGCATCGACGGCAGGTCGACTTCCGCGCGGCCTGGAGGAGTGGCTTGAGTGCTGCGAACTCGCGGGCCAGTACGGCGGCATCTCCACCGTCTGCCACTCCCTCGGCCGCCAACCCGGACATCTCTTCGATAACTGCCGTACGCGGAAGCCGCCGTCCGTTGAGCCAGTGGGAGAGGAGCGGCGGCGAGACGTGCAGTGCCTTCGCCTTCTGCGCCATCGTGTCGCCGGGGCGGACATGGTGGATGAGGAGCTTGAGGGTTTTGGCGAACGCCTGAACCTCTTGCGTGGCCTCGGGCGCACAGGTGGTGCTAATCGATCCAAGTGACGGCATGCCAAACGAACCCTTCCGCTCGCTCGAGATTGCCTAGGGGGAACCGGTGATCACCGGAAGCCTAGCCACTCCCCGGCTCGGCGGTGCACAGTTCCGCGCTTTTTCCTGACTACTTTTCGGGGGTGGTTTGCCACCTTCAATGCCGACAAATAGCCCTAAAACGGATCTTTACGGACGCCTTCTCTTTCCCCGCCTGTGTAAAGATCGCTAATCGCTGGAATGAGGATGTGGGGCCGTGCTACTAATGAATGTCCGCAGCCCGCTGCCCACCAGCCACCCGGGCCATCCCGCAGGGAGGCCCCCGCGAATGGAGATGTCATGCCGTCCTGGCAGGATGCCGGCCTCGGAACGATGAAGCGCGTGGCCCTGTGGTTGGTCTCCGTGGTCGGCGAAGGCAATACCTTCACCAAGGAGGACCTGCGTGCAGCCTTCCCCGGGGTGTCCCAGGTCGACCGCCGCATGCGGGACCTCCGGGATTTCGGTTGGCGTATCGACACCAACAGGGAAGACGAGGAGCTGGACCCCCACGAGCAGCGCTTCGTGAAGCCCGGCGACCCTGTCTGGGAGCCAGGTCGCGCGACCCGCAAGTCAGGAACGATCGCGATCGGTGCAGCGCGCCGACGCGAGGTGCTGGCTAGGGACGGGAACATGTGCCGCTCCTGCGGCATCACCCCTGGCGAGATCTACGCCGGCACCTATGAGGCAGCCCAGCTCGACATCGCCCGTAGGGAAGTGGTGAAGCCGGACGGCACCAAGGCCACGGAATTGGTCACCGAGTGCAAGCGGTGCCGGGTGGGAGGCAGGGAGCTCGCAGTGGATCTGGGCACGGTGCTCAAGGCAGCCGCCGTCCTCGACTCAGCCGAGCGCAGCGTACTGTCCGGCTGGGTGGCGGCCGACCGGCGGGAGTTCAGCCTCCTGGAGCAGATCTGGAGCGACTACCGCTCTCTGCCTGAGGAGTCGCGGGCGCAGCTCCGGGCGGAGCTGGGACTCGGCTGAGCAGCCCTGCTGCACAGAACAACCTCGTAAGAACGCGAACGGAAGCAGGAGCAAGTACATGGCCAAAGGCTACGGTCTGCCGCCGGGTGCCGAGGAGAACCGCGCCCTTGTGCGGTCCCGGTTGGAGGAGATCGCGGCCGGCGGCGGTCCCCGCGAGACCTTCACTGTCGAGTGGCGGGGCGGGCCGGAGCATCTGGAAGTCATCCAGGTGCCAGTGGGCAGCCTCTACTACAACCCGGCAACCCACCGCATCCGCGCACAGGCCGGCCACGACCCGAAGCAGGCGGAAGCGCTCGCGGACGACCCCTGGAGCAGTGACAGCCAGGCGTACTTGGACCGACTTCTGCAGGTGCTGCCGGCAGACCCCGCCCGGACTGATCCTGAGTTCGACGAACTGATGGCGAGCCTGAAGGAGTACGGCCAGACTGATCCCGGGTTGATCACTCACGAAGGCATCCTCGTCAACGGCAATACCCGGCGCGCTGCTCTGATGCAGCTTTTCGGCCCCAACCACGCCATGCGTGTAGCCGTACTGCCGCCTTCCTGCGACTGGCAGGACATCGCTGCGATCGAACTGTCGCTCCAGCTGCGCAAGGAGCACCGGCGGGACTACTCCTACATCAACCGGTTGCTCGCGGTTCAGGAGCTAGTGGATCAAGGCACGCCCCTCGCTGTCATCGCCGCTACCTTCCGCACGACCGCGGAGCGCTGCCGACAGGACCAGTGGGTGCTCGCCCGCATCGAGTCGCTCATCGAGCGAAGCAAGACGGCCGACGAGCAGCTGTCTTTGGTCGCTTTCGAGGACCAGGCGGAGAAGTTCCGCGAACTGCACCGCGCATACGCCAAGCAGTACGCGGTCAACCCGGAGAAGGCGGAGCTCCTGCTGGAGAACCGGCTGGCGGCCATGCTCCTGGGCTTCGCCAAGACCGATGTCCGGTTCATCGACCACGACTTCCGCGACCGCTACCTCTCCAAGACGCTGCCGGACAGCGAAGCCCCAGCTGAAGCTTCGGCGGGGGTGGCCATCCCCGGTTTGGGTCGGGCTGTGAAGGGTCCGTCTGCCTCCCTTGGTGCAGCCAAGGCATTGACAGACGCCGTCCTGCACGCGCGAGCTGTCAGCCGGCCAGGCAGCGCGGCTCCGCCGGAGGCTGCGGCTGAGGCAGAGAAGGAGGTCGTGCGGCTGCGCGTGGCGATGGATCAGGCCATCAGCGATGCCGGCCGCGACGCGCGTATCAAGAAGCGCAAGCAGGCAGCACCTGCCCGCCTTGCCGATGCCGGCCGCGACATCGAGCAATGCGTTACGGACCTGGTCATGTCCCGCGCGCAGCGAAGCCTGGATGAGGAGTCGTTCGACGACGCCGTCACTGATCTACGGCAGAAACTGGAGAAGCTCGCTATCGAGACCAGGCGCACTGTGCAGCACCCAGGAGACGGCGTGACCTGGCTCCTCGAGACGTTCGGGAAGGCGCGCTAAGTGGCCGACGGACCCAGTCTGACGATCGGCTTCGACATCACTCGCACGCAGGCAGCGCTGCGGACTGTGCCCGAGTACCGTGGTGCGCTGGGGCAGTTGATCGCCAGCTTCCCCAGCGGCCGGATGACCGACAGGCTCTCGGCAGCTGTCCCCATCGATAGCTTCCTCGCCAGTATCAGCGCGCTCGGGGCCTGGGCACGACCGGACAGCGTTGTATGGGAGGAAGACTTCCGTCTCCTTGTCACCGAGATGCTCGACACGGCGGACACGGCGGAGAGGCTCCTCAGCGGCTCGCCCGACGAGGACACCGTCGAGCCGGAGTCGGTCCCGGCCCTGCTGAGCGACGACTGGATCGGCCCTCTTACCCCTTTCCAGCTCCGCGACATAGCCCGCCTTCTCTCGGTCCGCCACGGAGCCAACTTCAGTGTGCCCGGCGCCGGCAAGACCCGCGTCTCCCTCGCCGTCTTCTCTGCACTCCGCCAGCGCGGAGCCGTAACCCGCATGCTTGTGGTGAGCCCGAAGTCCGCCTACGAAGCATGGCAATGGGAGCCGGAGCAGTGCTTCGCCACCGGGCTCGACGTGCAGGTGCTCGGCAAGACGGTCCCGGCCTCAGCAGACATCCTCCTCGTCAATTACGAGCGTCTGGACCGGGCCCTCGCTGGGCTGTCCCAGTGGCTGGAGGCGGCCCCAGCGATGCTCGTCCTCGATGAGGCCCACCGAATGAAGCTCGGCGGGGCCGGGGTTTACGGTGCCGCCTGCATGGCACTGGGCCCCCTCAGCCGTGTCCGGATGATCCTCAGCGGCACTCCTGCACCCAATGGCGCCAAGGACCTGGAGAACCTTCTCTCCTTCGTCTGGCCGGGGCACGGGCGGCGCGTGGTCACTCAAGCTGTCGACGGCGGCGACCTCGCCCATGCCAGCCGAGTACTGCGCCCCCTGTATACGCGGACGACCAAAGAGGAGCTCGGACTGCCTCCCATGGAGACGCGGGTGCGCCGAATCCCGATGCCGCCGCTTCACCGCGAGATCTACGACGCTCTGGTGGGGAAGCTCTCAGCCAGGGCGGCGGCCGACCGAACCGACTTCGAATCGCTCGGCAAGACAGCGCTGCGCCTGCTGATGGCCGCCACCAGCCCGGCTCTGCTCGTGGCGGGCTCAACGCGTTACGAGCCGCTGTACTTCCGCGTCCCACCGCTGGAGGTGGCCGAGGGGGATCCGCTCTCCATGCTCCTCCGCCGACTCCCCGACTACGAGCTGCCGCCCAAGTACCAGGAAACCCTATCCATCGTGTCCGCCAATGCTGAGGCCGGACGCAAGACTCTGATCTGGACGAGCTTCGTCCGCAGTATCACTTCGCTCCAAGCACTGCTGGCGCCGTTCCAGCCAGCGGCTGTGCACGGGGGGACCCCCGACCGGGAAGCTGAGTTGCGCCGCTTCCGGAAGGATCCGGACTGCAGCGTCCTCATCTCCAATCCGGCGACCCTCGGCGAGGGCATCAGCCTCCACCAGGTGTGCCATGACGCGGTCTATGTGGACCGTGATTTCCAGGCCGGCCAGTTCCTGCAGAGCCTCGACCGCATTCACCGCCTCGGCCTCGCGCTGGACACGGAGACGCGGGTCACGGTCCTTACGGCCGAAGGTACGGTCGACGAGGTGGTAGCCGTTCGGTTGGCGCAGAAACTGGACTTCATGGGGCGGATCCTCGACGACCCGGAGGTGCAGCAGCTGGGCGATCCGGAAGAGGAAGTCCCGCTGGCCGCAGGAATGGACGCCGCGGACGTGCGAGCACTCCTGGAGCATCTCGGGGCGGGAGCCGTCTAGCGCCAGCAGAACTGCGACTCACAGAGTTCCGTCTCGCAGCAGCGCCTCGACGGCGTCCGCCTCCCGCTGCAGCACAATGCGCCCGCCCCCGTCGCTGAAGGCGAGGATGCGGCCGCCCGTATCCAGGCCCGCCTCCGCCAGGAGCCCAAGCGGCAGGGACACACGGCCCTCGTCATCGATCTGCAGTTCAGCTGGTTCGCGTATCACAGCTGAAGTCTGCCAGTGTCCTCGTCGGACCGGGCTGCCCTGCCGTCCGGAGCCCGGATAGAGTCCTGCCGTGGACGGCGAAGCGATGAGCACGCAGGCAGCCCTGTGGCCTGTTGACGAACCAGGCGATCCGGAACTGGATGTCGTTGCGCAGCAGATTCTCGCTGCCGACCCGCACGGCAGGAGGACCGCAGGGGCGATCCGGCGGAGCATCGACATGCTGCTGGATGGCCAGCACACCGGTCGCTTCCGGTGGGACCAGCTGTACAAGACCGAGAAGGCCCACTTGGGCACGCTGATCGAGATCAACATGCAGCGCGAGTTCGGCTTCGCCGACGGCCTCAGCATGGACTACTCGATCGCCGGCACCGACGTCGACTGCAAGTACTCGCAGACGCTCGGCGGGTGGATGGTCCCGCCAGAGGCCCTCGTTCACCTGCTGCTTGTCGTCTGGGCCAGCGATGAAGAGTCCAGATGGTCCGCCGGCCTCGTGCGCGCCCTGCCTGAGAGGCTGAACAACGGCGGCAACCGGGACGCCAAGAAGACACTGAACGCCGCAGGGCGGGCCGCAGTGCGGTGGCTGTTCCACCGGGCTCCTCTCCAGGAGAACATGCTGCTGCGGCTCTCCGAGGCTGATATCAAGGCGATCTTCTCCCACAGGAGCGGCCAACGCAGGGTGGATGATCTCTTCGTGAGAGCTCAGGGCCGCCGGATCAGCCGCACTGTCGTCGCTACAGTGGCGATGCAGGAGGACTACATGAAACGCGTCCGCTACAACGGCGGATCGCGCTCAAGGCTCCAACCCCGGGGCATCGTTATCCTGGGCCATTACTCCAGCCACGGCCGGATTGCCGAAGCGCTCGGCCTGCCCGTACCTGGTCCCGGTGAGTCGGTGAGCGCCCGGCTTGCGGCTGCCGGTCTCCGCCACGGGGACGCACCGAGAGTAGAACTGGGCGGGCAGGAATGGGTTGTCGCGAGGCCGGATGACCCAGAGGAAGCCGTCCCCAAACTGCCGGAGACATGAGCGAGCAAGCGCAACCAGAGCAACAGGCCGGGCAGTGGGCACGGCCCGAAGGTTCCTGGGCCTCCTCGGCCGCGAACCGGCGGAGCATGCTCGGCAACCGGAACCGCGACACCGCACCCGAGCTGCTCCTCCGCTCGCTCGTCCACGCCGCTGGACTGCGCTACCGGGTGGCGGCCAAGCCGCTTCCGAAGATGCGCCGCACGGCTGACATGGTCTTCCGCCCAGTGAAGGTGGCCGTCTTCATCGACGGCTGCTTCTGGCACGGCTGCCCAGAGCACTTCGTGATGCCCAAGACGAACCGGCCGTACTGGGAAGACAAGATCGGCCGGAATACCAAGCGCGACCGGGACACGGACAACCGCCTCGCGGAGGCGGGCTGGCTGGTGCTCCGCTTCTGGGAGCACCTCGAGCCACAGGCGTGTGCCAGGACCGTCATCGAGGCAGTGACCGCCCGGCGGCAGGAGGCCGCAGCCACGAAGCGTGACCGGAAGGCCCCCTGACCGCCCGCGGCGGCTGTCAGCTGATCTTCGCCTGGTTCAGGGAGAAGAGTTCATGCCTCTGATGGCCCTCTTGGCCGACGAAAGCTTTGAACTCGCCGAGCCTGTAGCTGAGGGCTCCGCTGGAGCGCTTCACCCTGTGGATCACGAAGTCGTGCTCGAGGTGGGCAATGTGCCGTTCGACTTCCGGCTCTGACATGTGCTGCCCGGTCTTCTCCAACCGGCTGATGATCTGGTCGACCCCGATGGGACGCTCCACCCCCCGAAGCAGCTTGTAGACGGGGTCGTGGACTACCTCTGTTGTCTCTACCAGCTCGGTGCGGGGCCCTTCCTGCCGCAGCGCCCGTGCGATGGACCGGCCCACCGCCTCGGCGACAGGCGGCGGAAAGGCGTTGCCTACCTGCCGGTACGTACTGGTCTTCCGGCCCTCGAACACCCACTCGTCCTCGGGCTTCCAGCCCTGGATCCGGGCCACCATCTCCACGGTCAGTTTCGGTCCTGGCTTGCCTTGAGCCGGCTTCCAGCCAGGCTCTGGGGCCTGATCGCTGACACCGAGAGCGTCCACCCCCAGCTTCGCCCAAGCAGCCTTGGCGCGCGTAGGTCCTAGGTCGGCCCCACCGTGCTTCTTCGACCCTCCGACGATGGTGGGGGCGATGTCGTTGGCCTTCTCAGCCCAGCTTCTAGCGCCCTCCCAGCCTCTAGCGGCCATCAGGTCGCAAAGGGCTTCGCCCACTGTGGGCCGCTTGGCCGCCAGCGGTTCAGGCCATGTGAAGTACTCAGCGTATTCAGGGCGTAGCGCTACGAGCACGAAACGGGGGCGCAGCTGCGGCACTCCGAAGTCGGCTGCGTGGAGGAGCTTCCACTGAGCGACGTAGCCAGCGCTCTGCAGGGTGTCGAGGACGTTCTGCCGATAGGCCGCGAAGCGATTGGCGCTGAGCCCCCGGACGTTCTCCAGTAGGAGCGCCTTGGGCTTGGCCCTCTCAGCCAGGCGCACGGCCCAGGCGAAAAGATCGCGCTCGTCGGTTGCCCCCAACTGCTTACCGGCGATGGTGAAGGGCGGGCACGGCACTCCGCCGGCGATCAGATCCATCCCGCTGAACTTCTCGGGCTTCCAGACCTCCGGATCAGCCACATCGCCTTGCCGGACATCCCAGTCTGGCCGATTCTTGCGCAGTGTGGCGACGGCGTGCATGTCGAGCTCAACGGCCAGGGCGTGCCCGAATCCGGCGCGCTCCAACCCGAGGGCCTGGCCGCCCGCCCCTGCGCAAATCTCGACAGCCTGCAGATCCGTCATTCATCCTCCATACGTGCGCACCGCCCGCCGAGCGCTTGGCTGCACTCGCGGCAGGCCGGACTCGAACGTGCTAGCGAGTCCGTCTCTGCGTACGAACATCCCAGGAACAAGCCAGCAAGTCCACCGAGACGGGCGTGTACAGCTGACCGCGAACGGGGCCAGTGAGAATGCCCAGTCTAGGTGGCTGGAACCCTGCGGACCCTTGCTTACTGCCGCCTCACACGAAAGACGCAGAGGACCATCTCACATCCGACGCCGACGACCTCATGCCCGACCTCGGCGGCCCTCACCGCGAGCGGCAGCAGCAGGCATTCGCCGGGCCGCCCCTGCGATCCGCGGCAGCGTGGAGCGCGTAAGGGAGAGGAAGAAGATGACGGACGAATAGGAGGTGAGGACGGCCGAGAAACGTCGGTGGGGGTAGGCCGAGTGGTCCGGGGCGTAGGTCCAGCGTCGGCACCCTGGAGCGCATGTCTAATGCCCCGGTTCGCGTTCGTTTCGCCCCGTCCCCGACCGGCATGTTCCATGTCGGTGGCGCACGGTCCGCTCTCTGCAACTGGGCGGTGGCGCGACAGTCCGGCGGCAGGTTCGTGCTGCGGATCGAGGACACCGACGCGGCCCGGAACAAGCCGGAGTGGACCGAGGGCATCATCAGCGCGCTCGCGGCGATCGGCATCCATGGCGAGGATGCGGCTTTCGAGGGGCCGTACTTCCAGTCGCACAACGCCGACCGGCACCGGGAAGCAGCTCAGCAGCTCTTCGCGGCCGGCCGGGCGTACTACTGCGACTGCACCCGGGAGCAGCTGAAGGAGCGCACGGGGTCGGAGCACCTCGGGTACGACGGGTTCTGCCGGGACCGGGGGCTGGCCTTCGAGGAGGGGCGGGCGCTGCGGTTCCGGACGCCGGACGAGGGGGAGACCGTCGTGGTCGACCTGGTCCGCGGGGAGCCGGCGTTCCCGAACAGCGCGATCGAGGACTTCGTGATCGCCCGTGGTGACGGGTCCCCGGTCTTTCTGACCGCCAACGTCGTGGACGACCTGGACGAGGGAATCACGCAGGTCATCCGAGGCGAGGAGCACCTGTCGAACACGCCGAAGCAGCAGCTGCTGTGGGAGGCGCTCGGTGCCAAGGCGCCTGTGTGGGCGCATCTGCCGGTGATCGTGAACGAGAAGCGGCAGATGCTGTCGAAGCGCCGGGACAAGGTGGCGCTGGAGGACTACCTCGCCGAGGGGTTCCTGCCCGAGGCGATGGTGAACTACCTCATGCTGCTCGGCTGGGGCCCGGGCGACGACCGGGAGATCAGGCCGTACGAGGAGCTGGAGCAGCTCTTCCGGATCGAGGACGTCAACACCGCGCCGGCCTTCTTCGACGTGAAGAAGCTGACGGCGTTCAACGGCGAGTACATCCGCGCCCTGTCGCCGGAGCAGTTCGCCGCCGCCTGCGCGCCGTGGCTCGTCGCCCCGTACGCGCCGTGGCGGCCGGAGGCGTTCGACAAGGACGTCTTCGAGGCGGCGGCTTCCCTGGCCCAGACCCGGCTGGCGCTGCTTTCCGAGATCACCAGCTATGTGGACTTCCTGTTCCTCGACGAGCCGGTCGAGGACGAGGCGTCGTGGAACAAGGCGATGAAGGCGGGCGCCGGCGACATCCTGTCGGACGCCCGCGCCGAGCTGGCCGACGTCGCGGAGTGGAAGGCGGACGACCTGAAGGCCGTCCTGCTCGCCGTCGGGGAGAAGCACGGGCTGAAGCTGGGCAAGGCCCAGGCGCCCATCCGGGTCGCGGTCACCGGCCGGACGATCGGACTCCCGCTGTTCGAGTCCATGGAGCTGCTCGGCCGGGACCGCGTGCTGGCCCGTCTGGAAGCTGCCAGCAAGAAGCTGGTCGCGCAGGCTTAAGCCGCTGGTCAGGCGACCTGCGTCAGGAGGTTGCCCCAGGCGTCGCCGAAGTAGTTCAGGTCGAACCGGGCCAGGGCCTCGTACCCCGCCTTGGCCTCGGTGTGGCGTGCCGCCGCACGCTCCCGGACCTGTGCAGGGAGGCGACGGAGGTCCGGGGCCGGCTGGCGAGCCAGTGCGGCGAGGTCGCCCAGGCCGGCCCCTGGGCGGATGAGGCAGGGAAGGCCGAGGAGTAACGCCTCGGCGGCGCAGCGGCTCCAGCCCTCCCGCATCCGCGGGAGGAAGATTCGGCCTGCTCGTCGGGAGCGGTAGGAGAAGCGGGTGCCGGGCGGGAACAGCCGCCGTCGGTGACGGTGATCTCGATCTCCAGGCCGCCGTCGGCCAGACTCCTGCGGTCGACGCACAGAACCAACGGAGGACTGCCCGAGACGAAGGCGTTCGTCGCGAGCTCCGACCCGATCAGGCGGGCGTCAGCGAGTACGTCCGTCTCAGTGCCACGCAGCGCCAGCGTCACGGCGCCCCGGGCGACCTCGGCCGCTTCCGGTCCGTACGGCAGATCCGTGATCAGGGTGGTCGTGCCGCCGCCAGCGGCGAGCCCGCGTTCGGGGGCGGGGGTTGGTCGTCCGGCGTCACGGTCCAGCACATCGCCCGGTCGGCCTGGGGAGGTGCTCGTGTGCTGTCTCAAGGCCCACCTCTTTCTCCGTCGGCTCGGAAGACGGGCGCCTCCGCCGGGATCCAAGAACACAGGAGGGGGACGGTCAGGCAGGACCCGATCAGTGGGTCAACTCGGTCAACTTCCATGCGGCTGTGGTGAATCGTCCGTCCAGGGGCATCACCATGGGGCTCGCGAAGTGATGGGACGAACCACTGGAGCGAAGGGTGGTCGCACGTGGCACCGCAGACAGGCGAGCCCAACGCCGTACTGGCGGGGTGCCTCGACGAACTCGGGTGGAGCCCGAAGGCGCTCGCTCGCAAGCTCAACCGCGTCTTCGGCGCGGGGACGGTGGCCGAGTCGGCGCCGTACCACTGGCGGGACGCCGGCTCCCTGCCGCGCGCGCCATTGCCGATGATGGCCGCCTACGTGCTCTCCCAGGAGCTGGGTAGGAATGTCTCGGTGGCCGAACTGTGGCAGGGCCGTGTGGGCGACTCATCAGCGCTGGTCCCCGCGGATACGGATCTCGCGCGGCCTTGGACCGCGCAGGGCATGGAGGCGATCGTGGAGGACTGGGTGATGGGAGGGCTCGTCGACCGACGCCGGTTCCTCACGATCTCGGGCGCGGGACTCCTCGCGATCGTCGCCCAGTACCTCGACGGCAGCGCGGGACGCGGTCAGTACACGCCCCGAATGACGTCGTCGCTCGACACCGATCCGCTCGTGGACCAGGTCGAGCAGCATCTCCCCATGCTCCAGTTGCTCGATGACAAGCACGGAGGGGCACGTCATCTGCCCTACGTCGGAGCACGGTTCCGGGCTGTCGGACTGCTGATTCGCGAACGCGGCCACCCTCCGGCTGCCGCGAGCCGTCTGCTCCGCGCGCTCGCGGAGATCGGCCAGCTGGCCGGCTGGATGGCCTTCGACGCGGCCGACCACGGCCTGGCGCAGCGCTACTTCGTCACAGCGCTTCGTGCCGCCCGTCAGGTCAATGATCTTCCCCTGTGTGCCCACATCCTGGGCGACCTGTCCTTCCAGGCGGCGAGTCGCGGACACCCCGCGGACGCCATCGCCCTGGGTGAGGCCGCCCGCCGTGCGAGCCACGCCGCTCCGCTGGCGGTCCGGGCGTCCGTCCTGTCCCGGCTCGCCTACGCGTACGCCGGCGCCGGCCGTGACAACGACTTCGCTCACACTCGTGGTGCCGCTCGCGAACTGATCGCAAGCCGGGACGGCCGCCAAGAAGAGCCCCGCTGGATGTACTTCCTCACCGACAACCACCTGGACTGCCAGGCTGGTTACGGCCTCATCCAGATGGGTCGTGCGCAGCAGAAGGCGGAGAGCGGAAAGGAGAGCCGTCGCTTCCTCGCCAAGGGGATCGAGATGCTCAGATCCGGGGCGTACGACGTGCCGCGCGGCGACCCAAGCCAGCGCCGTGCGATGTTCGAAGGAGCCTGGCTGGCCCTGGGACACAGCGCGCACGGAGACCTGGAGGCAGCCTGCGAGATCGGCCAGATCGCCGCCGACCGCCTCGATGTCGTCCGCCTCGCAGCGCGGCGCTGCTCCACCAACTTGCCGCCGACCTCCGTCGCCGACAGCGCAACCTTCACGTGCGCGGCTTCCTGCCAGCCCTGGAGGACGCCCTCGCCCAACACGCCCCATCGACGCAACCCGGCCGTTAGGGTCAGGTTCATGACCGCAGGGGAGCGCGTTGTCGTTGTCGGGGCTGGGGTGGCTGGGCTCACCACGGCCGTCGTTCTCGCCGAGGCCGGGGCTTCGGTGCACGTGATCGCCGAGCAGGTGCCGGGGGTCACGTCGCTGGCGGCCGGGGCGATGTGGGGGCTTTACCTGGTCGAACCGAAGGACAAGGTCGACCAGTGGGGACAACGGTCCCTGGAGATCTTCCGGGAGCTGGCCCAGGACCCGGCGACGGGCGTCCGGCTCACCAGTGGCATCGAGGCGTCCCGCACGGCCGAAGCCGCGCCGGACTGGGCCACCACTTTGCCGGGTTTCCGGCAGTGCGAGCGGGCCGAACTACCGGCCGGATTCACGGCGGGCTACCGGTTCACCGTGCCACTGATCGACATGCCCACCCACCTCGACTACCTCCTGCGCCGACTCCGCGATGCCGGGGGCGTGGTCGAGCGGCGACAGTTGACCTCGCTCTCGGACGCCGGTCCAGCCTCAGCGATCGTCAACTGCGCGGGCCTTGGCGCACGCGACCTGGTTCCGGACCCTGACCTCCGGCCCATCCGCGGCCAGCACGTCGTCGTCACCAACCCCGGGCTGACCGAGTTCTTCTCCGAGGACACCGGCCTCTCCCCGGACCTCCTGTGCTTCTATCCTCACGGCGACAACGTCGTCCTGGGCGGCACAGCGATCGACGGCGAAGGCGATCTGGCCCCCGACGACAAGGCGGCGGCCGGCATCCTCGCCCGCTGTGCCGAGGTCGAGCCCCGCCTCGCCGAGGCCCGTGTTCTGGAGCACCGGATCGGTGCTCGACCGACCCGCGCCACGGTCCGTGTGGAGGAAGAGGTGCGGGAGGATGGCACCGTGGTCGTGCACAACTACGGGCACGGAGGCGCCGGCGTCACGCTGTCTTGGGGGTGCGCCGAGGAGGCTCGGACGTTGCTGGCCACCAAGTGATCCGGCCCCGGCGAGCAACATGGCACCGGTCTTGAGCACGGAGCACGACGTGCATAGCTACAGCAGCTCCTCTTCCAACTCGCCGTCCCCTGCGTCGCCGCCAGCCGGAAACTCATTCCCCCCCACACCTCCCAACGGACCCTATCCCGACGTCCGAGATCCATGCGGCGCCATGAGCGCAAAGCGGAGCCAGATCAACTCCTTACGCCTGGAGCCACTCCAGTTCCATGCAGTGGAGCCCAGAGAAGTGCTTACAGACAGTTCTCTCAACGTGGTCAGACACAGCCCGAGGTGGGCACCGAAGTCACGGCTCCGCACGGACGTCTTCACGGCCCGATCTCCCGGCCGGCAGGTGGGGCCACCCGAGACCGTTCCCGTCTGGGGCGAGACGGGACCGTCGCGGCAGGACATCGCGGCAGGACATCGCGGCGGGACCGAGGACGGAGGGCCGGCGGGGCGATGCACCCGGGCGGCTGCCCAGGGGTCGCGCCGCCCGTGCGGACCGCCGAAGGTCGGGATGACCGCACATGCGCGCGCACGGAGGTGCCCCCTGTTCGCCGAGACCTTCGACAAGGCAGCGTCCGCCGACGGCCGCGCGGCACCACGCGCGCGCTCGGGGCTCCACCGCGCGGTGCCCGCCCTCGGGCTGTCCGCGGCGGCCCGGCTGACCGGCATGGCCGTGGTGTCCCTGTGGGCCTGGTACATCGGCCGCTCGCCCCGGGCACTGCTCGCCACCTCGTGGGACTCCAGGTGGTACACCGGCATCGCCACGCAGGGCTACGGTCGCCCGGTGTACTGGCCGGACGGCGCCGTCCAGTCCGACCTCGCCTTCTTCCCGCTCTACCCGGGACTGATCCGCGCCGTCGTGTCCGCGCTGCCGGTCACCGGCGGCACCGCGGGGCTCGCGCTGTCAGGGCGGCCGCGGGAGCGGCGACCTGGGGCATCTACGCGGTCGTCGAGCGGCTCCACGGCCGCAGGCTCGCGACCCTCGTCGTCCTGCTGTGGGGACTGCTGCCGCACGCGGTCGTCCTGTCCATGGCCTACACCGAGCCGCTGCTGACGGCGTTCGCCGCCTGGGCGCTGTACGCGCTGGCCGCCGGCCGCTGGCTGTGGGCCGGAACGCTGGCCGGTCTCGCCGGTCTGACCAGGCCCAACGGGATCGCGGTCGCCGCGGCCGTCTGCGCGGTGGCGTGCTGCGAGCTGTGGAGACGGCGGGGTGCGAAGGGCGGCCGGGTGCCCGTCCTGGCCGCGGCTGCGCCGGCGCCCGCCGGCTGGCTGGGCTACGTGCTGTGGGTCGGGGTCCGCAAGGGCGATGCGCTGGGGGGCTACTTCGCCGTGCAGCGCGGCTGGACCTCGCGGTTCGACCTGGGTCTGGGGTCGCTGAAGGCGATCCGGGGCATGGTGACCGCCCCGACGTTCTTCGGGTTGCCGATGGCACTGCTGATCGCGGGCGCCGGGCTCCTGCTGTTCGCCCCCTTCCTGCTGGTTCCTGCTGGACCGGCCGCCGCTGGCGCTGGTGGTGTACACCGGGGTGCTGGTGCTCATCACGGTCGGCGGCTCGGGCTTCTTCGAGTCCAAGCCGCGTTTTCTGCTGCCGGCGTTCCCGCTGCTGCTGCCTCTGGCGGCCGCGCTGGCGAAGGCCCGCCCCAGGGCGGCGGTCACGGTGGTCGCCGCCCTGGCGGGGCTGTCGTGCTGCTACGGGACGTATCTGACCGTCGCCCCGATGGCGCTGTGAACCCCGGTGGGGGCAGTCCGGCGGGAGGCGGTCCGGCGGAAGGCGGTCCGCGCCGCGCGCATATCCGGACGCTCACGCGCATATCGCGCGCACCCGGAGCACCCCGGGCGACCCGGGTGCCGTGGCCGGGCTCAAGCGCGCCGGGTCCCCGGCCTGATCGCCCACCGGCCTCCGGGATGCCCCTGGCGCCGCAGGCGCCGCGGTGGACAGCAGGCACCCCGGCGGCCCAGACGCCCCAGGCACCCCCACGCAGCAAGCGCTCCCCAGCGCCACAGGCGCCCCGGGTGCCCCCGGGCGCCCTCAGGCGCCGTCCGCCGGCTACTCGCCGGCAGGCTTCCCGTCGGCGGACTCCCCGGCCGGGGCGAGGCCGAGCTGCTCCACCAGCCACTTGTCGAACTCGATGGCCGCGCGCACCCAGCTGACCGTCGAGGAGACGAAGTGCTCGAGGCTGACACCGGTACCGATCAGCATCTGGGCCTCGCCGATGAGGCGGACGGTCGTGGGCTGCCCGTCCTCCTCATGAGTGTGCGTGTACACCTTCGGCCACAGCGTGCGGCGGTTCCAGTCGTCGACGGCGTCGAGGACCCGGGCCTTTTCGTCCAGCGCGTGGGGACGGTCGTAGAACGTCCGCACCGAGAAGACCTGCTGCTCGTTCTCGCCGCGGAACATGAAGTACGTGCGGAACTCCTCCCACGGCGCCGCGAGGTCACCCTCGTCGTCGACGACGTACTTCAGCTCCATCTGGTCGAGGAGCTGCTTGACCAGGTCCTGGTCGGGGACGACCGGGCCCGCCGGTCCTGACGCAGCCTGGGCCTGGGGCTGGGGCTGTCCCCCGAAGTTCGGAATCGAGGACGGGTCGATGCTCACCGGGTGTTTTCCCTTCGTACGGATGCGGCCATCCTCTCCCATCCCGGGCGGGGGCTGGCAACCCCCACCCGGGCGTGGCTCACCGCACCGGTTCCACGGTCAGGCCGTGGTCGGCCCGGTCGACGCGGACCGTGTCGCCGTCCTTCACCCCACCTGCGAGGATCTCCTTGGCGAGGCGGTCGCCGATCGCCGTCTGGACCAGCCGGCGGAGCGGCCGGGCCCCGTAGGCGGGGTCGTTGCCCTCGTCGGCCAGCCACTGAAGGGCCTGGGGGGTGACGTCCAGAGTGAGCCGGCGATCGGCGAGCCGCTCGGCGAGCCGGGCGATCTGGAGTTCGGCGATGCGCTCCAGCTGCTCCTTGTCCAGGGCCGAGAAGACGACGAGATCGTCCAGCCGGTTGAGGAACTCCGGCTTGAACGAGGCCCGTACGGCCTCCAGGACCTGCTGCTTCTTCTCCTCGGCACTGGTCAGCGGCTCCACCAGGTACTGGCTGCCGAGATTGGAGGTCAGGATCAGGAGGGTGTTGCGGAAGTCCACCGTCCGGCCCTGCCCGTCGGTCAGCCGCCCGTCGTCCAGGACCTGCAGCAGGACGTCGAAGACCTCGGGGTGGGCCTTTTCCACCTCGTCCAGCAGCACCACGCTGTACGGGCGGCGGCGGACCGCCTCGGTGAGCTGGCCGCCCTCCTCGTAGCCGACGTAGCCGGGCGGTGCCCCGACCAGCCGCGCCACGCTGTGCTTCTCGCCGTACTCGGACATGTCGATTCGGACCATGGCCCGCTCGTCGTCGAAGAGGAAGTCCGCCAGGGCCTTCGCGAGTTCGGTCTTGCCGACGCCGGTCGGGCCGAGGAAGAGGAACGAGCCCGTGGGCCGGTCGGGATCGGCGACGCCGGCGCGCGAGCGGCGCACGGCGTCGGACACGGCCGCCACGGCCTCGCTCTGGCCGATCAGCCGCCTGCCGAGTTCCTCCTCCATCCGCAGGAGCTTCCGCGTCTCCCCCTCCAGCAGCCGCCCGGCCGGGATGCCGGTCCAGGAGGCGACGACATCCGCGATGTCGTCCGGACCGACCTCCTCCTTGACCATCGTGTCCTTGGCGGCCTCCTGCCGGGCCTCGGCCTCGCTCGCGGCCTCCAGCTCGCGCTCCAGCGCCGGGATCTCCCCGTACAGCAGCTTCGACGCGGTGTCGAAGTCGCCGTCGCGCTGGGCCCGCTCGGCCTGGCCGCGGAGTTCGTCGAGCTTCTCCTTGAGCTCGCCCACCCGGTTCAGGGACTGCTTCTCCTTCTCCCAGCGCGCGGTGAGCCCGCGCAGCTCCTCCTCCCGGTCCGCGAGGTCGCGGCGGAGCTTCTCCAGCCGCTGGACGCTCGCCTCGTCGGTCTCCTTGGACAGCGCGAGCTCCTCCATGCGCAGCCGGTCGACGGCGCGCTGCAGTTCGTCGATCTCGACCGGGGAGGAGTCGATCTCCATCCGCAGCCGGGAGGCCGACTCGTCGACGAGGTCGATGGCCTTGTCGGGGAGGAAGCGGGAGGTGATGTAGCGGTCGGAGAGCGTCGCCGCGGCCACCAGGGCGCTGTCCGCGATCTGCACCTTGTGGTGGGCCTCGTAGCGGCCCTTGAGGCCGCGGAGGATGGCGATGGTGTCCTCCACGGTGGGCTCGGCGACCAGCACCTGCTGGAAGCGGCGCTCCAGCGCCGGGTCCTTCTCGATCCGCTCGCGGTACTCGTCGAGGGTGGTCGCACCGACCATGCGCAGCTCACCGCGGGCGAGCATCGGCTTCAGCATGTTGCCCGCGTCCATGGCGGAGTCGCCGCCGGCGCCGGCGCCCACGACGGTGTGCAGCTCGTCGATGAAGGTGATGATCCGGCCCTCGCTCTCCTTGATCTCGGAGAGGACGGTCTTGAGGCGCTCCTCGAACTCGCCGCGGTACTTGGCCCCGGCGACCATGGCGCCGAGGTCCAGGGCGACCAGCCGCTTGTCGCGGAGGGACTCCGGGACGTCGCCCTTCACGATGCGCTGGGCGAGGCCCTCCACGACGGCGGTCTTGCCGACGCCGGGCTCGCCGATCAGCACGGGGTTGTTCTTGGTACGGCGGGAGAGCACCTGGATGACGCGGCGGATCTCCTGGTCGCGGCCGATGACCGGGTCGAGCCGGCCCTCCCTGGCCGAGTCCGTGAGGTCGGTGCCGAACTTCTCCAGGGCCTTGTACCGGCCCTCGGGGTCGGGCGTGGTCACGCGGCGGCCCCCGCGTGCCTTCTCGAACGCCTCCCGCAGCTTCTTCGGAGTGGCGCCCTGCCCGGACAGCACCTCGCCGGCCCGGCCGCCCTTGGCGGCGACGCCGATGAGGAGGTGCTCGGTGGAGAGGTACTCGTCCCCCAGCTCCCGGGCGAGCCGCCCGGCGTCGGCGATGACGGCGAGCAGCTCCCGGTTGGGCTGCGGCGGCGCCACCGTCGAGCCCGTCACGCTGGGCAGGTCGGCGAGGACCCGCTCCGCACCGGACCGCACGGCGGCCTGGTCCGCATCGGCGGCCGCCAGCAGGTCGGTGATGTTCTCGTTGTCCTGGCCGGCGAGCAGCGCCAGCAGCAGATGCGCGGGGGTCAGGTCGGCGTGCCCCTCGGACACCGCCCGGGTGCTCGCCGCGCTCAGCGCGTCCCGGCTCCTGTTGGTCAGCTCAGCATCCACGTGCGGCTTCTCCTCCTCGCCTCGGCTCTCCCCATGACTATGCCTCTCCCAAGGTACACAAAGTTGAGCCGGTTCCGCTCAAGTATGGGCGCCCGGAACTGCGTCCTCCCCGGATTCGTCGGGATGTAGTCCCCCGGGTAGGTTCCGGGGCATGGCCATCGACCCCAGGCACCCGCACGAGTCCTTCCTCGGCTTCTGGCGCGAGTACCACCTGTGCACGCTCACCACGCCCCGGCCCGACGGCACACCGCACGTCGTGGCGGTGGGCGCCACATACGACCCGGAGGGCGGCGGGAGGGGCATCGCCCGCGTGATCACCAACAAGCGCAGCCGCAAGGTCGCCCATGTGCTGGCCGCCGGCCCCGAAGGGGCCCCGGTCGCGGTCTGCCAGGTGGACAAAGGGCGCTGGGCGACGCTCGAGGGCCGCGCCACGGTCCGCACGGACCCGGAGACCGTCGCCGACGCGGTGGCCCGCTACGCGGAGCGCTACGGCCGCACGCCGTCGCCGAACCCGGACCGCGTGGTCATCGAGATCGCGCTGACCCGGGCGATGGGCCGGGTGTGACGGGCCGGCGTCCGCGCGCGTCCGCGAGGCGCGGACCGTCGTGGACGGGACCGGCGGCGGGAGCCCGCGCGCGCGAGCGTGTCCGCCCGGAGGGGGAGGGCATGTCGGCCTCGGTCCCGGGAGCCCGCGCGCGTGCGCGTGTCCGGGTGTGACGGGCCGGCGCCCGGCCGGCGCCCGCGCACGGCACCACGGCGCTGCCACGACCGCTCGCGCAGCGCCTCGTGACGGCACGCGTGTCCAGCGGCGCCATCGCCTTTCGGGCGCAGCACAGCGGCGCCATCGTGTTTCAGGTCCACGATGGCGCCGCTGTGTGGGGGAAGCACCTGAGCGATCTTGAACGACGGGGGAACCGCTCAGGCGCTGCGGGGGGTGGCGGTGGTGGTCTCGGGCTGGACCAGTTGGTGGTCGCGCTGGTCGAGATTGACGAAAATCATGCCGTACCGGACCGCACAGCGGACGGGGCGCGGGGCCCCGCGGGGCCGGCGAAGACACCGGTAGGCGCGGACGTCCTCGTCGTCCTCGCGGGCGACGACGATCGGCTCCCCGAAGAGAGTGACCATCAGCGAGTCGCCACGGTGGGGAATTGCCGTGACGAGGTCGATGAAGTGCCACCCGGATCGATAGGCGGTCGCCATCTCCCGCCGGAAGACGCGATCGTCCGGGGGCATGCTCATACGTCCGCGTCCGCCGGCGCGCTGTCCCATGTGGGTTCACCCGGAGCCACGTCCGCGGGCGCGCTGTCCCACGTCGGTTCACCCGGAGCCACGTCCATCGTCGCGCTCTCCCACGTGGGTTCACCCAAAGCCGCGGCCACCGTGGCGGTCACCGTCGTGGGCTTCCACTCCCACGTCGGCTCACCGCTCACCGCGAGACCGCCGAGAGCAGCCGCAACGGCTATAGCGCACAGTGCACGAACCATCCTGGTCATGGCCGATCTCCACCTCTTGTGATCACTACCTCCTCCCCCGCGGTTACGACGATGGCCCACTGCGAACGCCTTCACCAGCGTGGCCAGGCATCATGTTCCTGTAATTCAGGACCCTGAGGGGGGTGCACATGCAGATGAAACAGGGCGATGAGGGAGATAAGCACACTCACGACGAGCTGTGCGAGGCCGGGAAAAAGCTGTATGCGTCCGCTCTGCGCAGTGGCCGCATAGCGCGGTCCGAGGTCGCCAACGCCCCATGCCTCATGGACATGGGCATGCTCCGCCCGGATCCCGACGACCCCGAGTGGCTCCGCCCGGTCCCGCCGTCCGTCGCCCTGCACCAGCTGATGCAGCCCCTGGAGCGGGAGATCCAGGACCGGAGGCGGCTGACCGTCTCACTGGCGGAATCGTTTGAGCCGTTCATGGCGCTGAACTCGCACGATCCGTCCACGACCGACGCCATCACCGTCCTCGAAGGACTGAGCCTCATCAACGCGACGCTGGACCGCGTCATCGCCGAGTGCCAGGAGGAGCTGCTGACGGTGCAGCCCGGCAGCGGCCGCCGGCCCGCGACCCTCCAGGAGGGGTTACGACGCGTCTCGATGCTGGTGGACCGGGGAGTCTCGATGCGCACGCTGTACCAGCACACCGCACGCCACCACCCGGCCACCATCGCCTACGTGGAGCGGGTGGCCCCCTACGGCTCGCAGGTCCGCACCCTCGAGGAGATCATCGACCGGCTCATCGTGGTCGACCGGAAGGTGGCCTTCATCCCGGCGCGGACCGACCGCAGGGTCGCCCTGGAGCTGCGCCATGAGGGCCTGGTGCGGTATCTGGTCGGGGTCTTCGAGCAGTTCTGGCTCCACGGCGTCCCCTGGGACGACCAGATCGTCTCCTACGCCCCCGAACTGGACGGCGTCAGCGGCGTCCAGCGCTCCATCGCCAAATTGCTCGTCGAGGGCCATGTGGACGAGGCGATAGCCCGCCGCCTCGGGATGAACGTCCGCACCTGCCGGGCCCACATCGCCAAGCTGGCCTCCGCCCTCGGCAGCGGCTCGCGCGCCCAGCTCGGCTACCTCATCTCCCGGTCCGGGATCCTGGAGCACGATCACTGACCGAGAGCACCGGCCCCGCCCCGGCCGTCCCGCGCACCGCGTCCGCCTTCCACGGCAAGCCGGTGGGCCACCAGGCCCCGCGGGTCCGTCGCGGACCCGCCCTGCCGGACACCGGCGGAAACCGGCGCACGCCGTCCCGACGCCGACGAACGCCCACGGACCCCGACCGACGTGCACCGACTTCGACACACACCGGTGGACGAGTACGGATCCGGGCTGAACCCCGACGGGCGCGTACGGACCCCGACGCACAACCGCCGGCCCCTCACGCTCACGGACGCCGGCGACGCGGCCGACCGCCGAAGGGCCGCCGAAGGGCCGCTGAAGGGCCGCCTCACCAGCACCGGCGCAGAGGTCGGGAAGCGTACGCACCACGGCCCGTACCCCCGGGGTCCGGCCCCGAGCCCCGGCCTCCCCGCCCGGTCACCGGCCACCGGACCCGCAGGCCGGTGACCCGCGGGCCGACCGGAGGCTCAGCCGTCCCGCTTCGGCCGCCACACCACCAGCGCGCCCGTCTGCCGCACGTCCTGGTAGGGCACCAGGTCGCGCCGGTACGACGCGTGCACCTGGGCCTCGCGCTGCTGCATCGCCAGCGCCGCGCCCTCGACCGCCGCGGACAGCTCGGCGACCTTGGCCTGCAGTGCCGCCACCTGGTTCTCCAGCTCGATGATGCGCTTGATACCGGCCAGGTTGATGCCCTCGTCCTGGGACAGGGACTGGACCTGGCGGAGCAGCTCGATGTCCCGGGCCGAGTAACGCCGGCCGCGCCCCGCCGTGCGGTCCGGGGAGACCAGGCCGAGTCGGTCGTACTGCCGAAGGGTCTGCGGATGCAGTCCGGAGAGCTGGGCCGCCACCGAGATGACGTACACCGGGGTCTCCTCGGTCAGTTCGTAGGCCCGGCCACCGAATCCGGGCTGTCGACGTCGGCCGTCCATCGCGTCATGCTCCCTTCGCAGCCTGGAACAGTTCTGCCCGCGGGTCATGGCCCTCAGTCGCCTTGCGGTAGGCCTCCAGCGCCGCACGGGCCTCGTCGCCGAGTACCGAGGGCACCGCGACCTCCACGGTGACCAGCAGATCGCCCCGGGTGCCGTCCTTGCGGACAGCGCCCTTGCCGCGGGCCCGCATCGTACGCCCGTTCGGCGTGCCGGCGGGCAGCTTCAGGGTGACCGGAGGCCCGCCGAGCGTCGGGACCCTCACTTCGCCGCCGAGCGCGGCCTCCGCGAAGGAGACCGGCACGGTGACGGTGAGGTTGTCGCCCTTGCGACCGAAGACCGGGTGCTCACCGACGTGGACCACCACGTACAGATCGCCTGCCGGTCCGCCGCGCTCGCCCGGTGCGCCCTTGCCGCGCAGTCTGATCCGCTGGCCGTCGCTCACCCCGGCGGGGATGCGGACCTGCATGGTCCGGGACGACTTGGCGCGGCCGCTGCCGTGGCAGACCCCGCAGGGGTTCTCGGCGATCAGCCCGCGGCCCTTGCAGTCCACGCAGGGATCGGTCAGCGAGAAGGACCCGCTGCCGCCGCGTGAGACCTGACCGGTCCCGACGCAGGTCGGGCACACCCGGGGCGTGCCGTTCTTGTCGCCGGTGCCCGAACAGGCCTTGCAGGGCTGCTGGCTGGACATCCGCAGCGGGACCGTGGCCCCGTCCACCGCCTCGGTGAAGCTGAGGGTCACCTCCGACTCGACGTCCTGGCCGCGGCGCGGCTGGGTGCGGGCACCGGTGCCCGCACCGCGGTTGAACAGACCGCCGAAGACGTCCCCGAGTCCACCGCCGAAGCCGCCGGCACCGCCGGCACCACCGGCGCCGCCGCCCGGGGCCTGGGCGCCCCCGAAGAGGTCGCCCAGGTCGAAGTTGAACGTTCCTCCGGCGCCGGGACCGGCCCGGAAGCCGCCGTTGGCGAAGAGCGCCCGCGCCTCGTCGTACTCCTTGCGCCGCTTGGGGTCGCCGAGTACGTCGTTGGCCTCGGAGATCTCCTTGAAGCGCTCCTCGGCCTTCGTGTCGCCCTTGTTGGCGTCCGGGTGGTTCTCGCGCGCGAGCTTCCGGTACGCCTTCTTGATCTCCGCGTCGGTGGCGTCCTTGGGGACGCCGAGGATCTTGTAGTAGTCCTTCTCGACGAAGTCCTTCGTGCTCATCGACGTCCCTCCTCCCGGTACCCGCCGTCCGCGTCAGCCCTCGTCCGGGCCACCGCTCTCCTCGTCCGCCGCCTGCTCCGCCGCCTGCTCCTTGGGCTGGGCCCCCGGCTGCGGCTCGGCCACCGCGACCCGCGCGGGCCGGATGGTCCGCTCCCCGATCCGGTAGCCCGGCTGCAGGATCGCCACGCAGGTCGTCTCGGTGACGTCCGGCGCATAGCTGTGCATCAGGGCCTCGTGGACCGTCGGGTCGAAGGGCTCGCCCTCCTTGCCGAACTGCTGGAGCCCCATCTTGGCGGCGACGGTCTCCAGCGACTCCGCCACCGACTTGAAGCCGCCGACCAGTTCGCCGTGCTCACGGGCCCGGCCGATGTCGTCGAGCACGGGCAGGAGCTCGGTCAGGAGCTGCGCGACCGCGACCTCCTTGACGGTGATCCGGTCCCGCTCCACCCGGCGGCGGTAGTTCTGGTACTCGGCCTGCAGCCGCTGCAGGTCCACCGTGCGCTCGCCCAGCGCGGTCCGGACCTGGTCCAGCTGGGCCGTCAGGCCCGCGTCGGTGGCCGCACGGGCCGTCTGTGCTGCGTCCCCGGCCTGGGCCGCCCCCTCCTCCGCGGAGGGGGCGGCGGCCTGCGCCGCGTCATCGGGAGTGGCGCCGGAGGGGACGTCGGGCTTCTCCTCGAAACCCGGGGTCTCCTCCGTCATCGGGAAGCGCCGCCCTTCTGGTCCTTCTCGTCGTCGACGATCTCGGCGTCGACGACGTCGTCGTCGGCCTTCGCCTGGGAGGCCCCGGCGTCCTCGCCGCCCGCGCCGCCCGCGGCCTGCTGGCCCTGGGCGTCGGCGTACATGGCCTGGCCGAGCTTCTGGGAGACGGCCGCGACCTTCTCGGTGGCGGTGCGGATCTCGGCGGTGTCCTCGCCCTTCAGCTTCTCCTTGAGCTCGGTCACCGCCGTCTCGACCTCGGTCCTGACGTCACCGGGGACCTTCTCCTCGTTGTCCTTGAGGAACTTCTCGGTCTGGTAGACGAGCTGCTCGGCCTGGTTGCGGGTCTCGGCGGACTCGCGGCGGCGGTGGTCCTCCTCCGCGTACTGCTCCGCCTCCTGGCGCATCCGGTCGACCTCGTCCTTCGGCAGCGAGGAGCCGCCGGTGACGGTCATCTTCTGCTCCTTGCCCGTGCCGAGGTCCTTGGCGGTCACGTGCATGATGCCGTTGGCGTCGATGTCGAAGGAGACCTCGATCTGCGGGACGCCGCGCGGGGCGGGCGGCAGACCGGTCAGCTCGAACATGCCCAGCTTCTTGTTGTACGCCGCGATCTCGCGCTCGCCCTGGTAGACCTGGATCTGCACGGACGGCTGGTTGTCCTCGGCCGTCGTGAAGATCTCGGAGCGCTTCGTCGGGATCGTGGTGTTGCGCTCGATGAGCTTGGTCATGATGCCGCCCTTGGTCTCGATACCGAGGGACAGCGGGGTCACGTCGAGCAGCAGGACGTCCTTGACCTCGCCCTTGAGGACACCGGCCTGGAGGGTGGCACCGATCGCCACGACCTCGTCGGGGTTCACGCCCTTGTTGGCCTCCTTGCCGCCGGTCAGCTCCTTGACCAGCTCGGCGACGGCCGGCATGCGGGTCGAGCCGCCGACGAGGACCACGTGGTCGATCTCGGAGAGCTGGATGCCCGCGTCCTTGATCACGTTGTGGAACGGGGTCTTGCAGCGCTCCAGCAGATCCGAGGTCAGCTGCTGGAACTGGGCGCGCGTGAGCTTCTCGTCCAGGTGCAGCGGGCCCTCGGCGGACGCCGTGATGTAGGGCAGGTTGATCGTCGTCTCGGTGGAGGACGACAGCTCGATCTTCGCCTTCTCCGCGGCCTCGCGGAGACGCTGGAGAGCCATCTTGTCCTTGGACAGGTCGACGCCGTGGCCGCCCGCGAACTGCTTCACCAGGTAGTCGACGACGCGCTGGTCCCAGTCGTCGCCACCGAGGTGGTTGTCGCCGTTGGTGGCCTTGACCTCGACGACGCCGTCACCGATCTCCAGCAGCGACACGTCGAAGGTGCCGCCGCCGAGGTCGAAGACGAGGATCGTCTGGTCGTCCTTGTCGAGGCCGTACGCCAGCGCGGCGGCGGTCGGCTCGTTGACGATGCGCAGGACGTTCAGACCCGCGATCTCACCGGCCTCCTTGGTGGCCTGGCGCTCGGAGTCGTTGAAGTAGGCGGGGACGGTGATGACGGCGTCCGTGACCTTCTCGCCCAGGTAGGACTCCGCGTCCCGCTTCAGCTTCTGCAGGATGAACGCGGAGATCTGCTGCGGGTTGAACTTCTTCCCGTCCAGCTCGATCGACCAGTCGGTGCCCATGTGGCGCTTCACCGAGCGGATCGTCCGGTCCACGTTCGTCACTGCCTGGCGCTTCGCGACCTCGCCGACGAGCACCTCGCCGTTCTTGGCGAAGGCGACGACGGACGGCGTGGTCCTGGCGCCCTCGGCGTTGGTGATGACGGTGGGCTCACCGCCCTCCAGAACGCTGACGACGGAGTTAGTCGTGCCCAGGTCGATGCCGACCGCACGTGCCATTTCGATTCCTCCAGAGGACTTGAGCGGAACTGGCTCAAGGATGCCCCACTCCACACCAGGGCGTCAACAGAGCTGAGTCGCCTCGACTCAACTATGGTGCGTCTGCCCTCGCGCTGCCCGCCCGGCGCGGCCTGTAGGCACCCCCGCATCCACCGTGCCATCGTTCCCCAAAGTACGCGAAAGGTTCAGGTACGCGTCCGACTGGACAGAAACCAGCAGGTATCGACCGATAGATGACAGAACGGTCAGGTGAGTGCCTTGCGCCCCGTGCAGTCGACCGGACCGGAGGGAACAGCAGGACCGGCGGAACCACCACGGACGGGATCGGCCGGGCCCGACGGGCCGGCGGGACCGGCAGGACCGGCGGGACCGGCGGGACCGGCGGGCCCGCCGCCGGCGGCGGCGTCCCCCAGAGCGCCCGGGCCCCCGGTCACGGGACCGCCGGGGATCACGGACCCCAAGCGCCTCCTCGACCTGGCCCTCGGCACGCTGCTGCTGGCCCTCGCCGCGCCGCTGCTGACCGTCGCGGCCTGCGCCCTCGCCCTGCGGCGCCCTCCCGGTCCGATCGTCGTACGGGAGCTGCGGACGGGGCTCCACGGGTACCCCTTCACCGTCCGCTCACTGCACACCCGCCGCTGGCGACTGGACCTGCTCTCCAGGCTCCCCCATGTCATCTCGGGGGAGATGTCGCTGGTCGGCCCGGCGGCCCTGGCCCCGGACAACCCCCGCGCCGCCGCCCCCTGGCGGGCAGCCGTCCGGCCCGGCCTCACCGGCCCGGCCCAGCTGCGCAGGCGCTCCACCCTCCCCTGGGACGAGCCGGAGCTGCTCGACCAGCACTATGTGGAGCACCATTGGATCGGGCTGGACCTGGCCGTCCTCGCGCGCACGCTGCTGGCCCTGCGCCCGCCCCGCACTCAGGTTGACCTGAGCGACGCAGATCACCGCCCACCTGGCTACAGTGCGACGGAATAACTGGGTACGCTCAGCACGGACTGCATAAGTTACCGCTTAGTAAGTGCCGATTCCCGCCCGCGTCGGCCCGAGGAGCCCCCGCATGCAACTCGCCGCGATCATCGTGTCGCTGGTCCTGACCGTGGTCGGCGTTGCGCTCATCGCCCGAGCCGTCGCGCAGATCTACCGGTTCGTCACGCTCGGCCAGCCCGTGCCCGAAGGCAGCCGCACCGACAACCCCAAGGCCCGCACGGCCACCCTGGTCAAGGAATTCCTCGGCCACACCCGGATGAACCGCTGGGGGATCGTCGGCTTCGCCCACTGGTTCGTCGCGATCGGCTTCCTGACGCTGCCGCCGACACTCGCGCAGGCCTACGGCCAGCTGTTCGCGGCCGACTGGACGCTGCCGGTCCTGGGCGGCTTCCTGCCGTTCGAGATGTACATCGAGTTCATCGGCCTGATGACCGTCGCCGGCATCCTCGTGCTGATGGCGATCCGGCTGCTCAACCTGCCCTCCCGCGCGGGCCGCAAGTCCCGCTTCGCCGGTTCCAAGGCCTGGCAGGCCTACTTCGTCGAGTACGTCATCCTGACCATCGGCCTGGCGATCCTCGTCCTGCGCGGCCTGGAGGGCGCGATCCACCACGTGGACCACTACGAGGCCGCCTACTTCGTCTCGTACCCGCTGGTGCTGGCCTTCGACGGACTGAGCGTCCCGACGCTGCAGACGCTGATCTACCTCTTCGCCATGATCAAGATCGGCACGTCGCTGATCTGGATGATCACGGTGTCGCTGAACACCAACATGGGCGTGGCCTGGCACCGCTTCCTGGGCTTCCCCAACATCTGGTTCAAGCGCGAGGCCACCGGCGGCACCGCACTGGGCGCCCTGCAGCCGATGACCTCGGGCGGCAGGCCGATCGACTTCGAGGACCCGGGCGAGGACGACGTCTTCGGCGTCTCCCAGGTCGAGCAGTTCTCCTGGAAGGGCATCCTCGACTTCTCCACCTGCACCGAGTGCGGCCGCTGCCAGTCGCAGTGCCCCGCCTGGAACACCGGCAAGCCGCTCTCCCCGAAGCTGCTGATCATGTCGCTGCGCGACCACGCGCACGCCAAGGCCCCGTACCTGCTGGCCGGCGGCGGCAAGACCATGGAGGGCGAGGAGAAGGCCTCCGAGGAGCAGCTGAAGGACGTCCCGGCGGCAGCCCTGGCCGAGGCCGAGCGCCCGCTGATCGGCACCGCCGAGGAGAACGGCGTCATCGACCCGGACGTGCTGTGGTCCTGCACCACCTGCGGTGCGTGCGTCGAGCAGTGCCCCGTCGACATCGAGCATGTCGACCACATCGTCGACATGCGCCGCTACCAGGTGATGATCGAGTCGTCGTTCCCGTCCGAGGCGGGCACGATGCTCAAGAACCTGGAGAAGAAGGGCAACCCCTGGGGTCTGGCCAAGAAGCAGCGCGTCGAGTGGACCAAGGAGGTCGACTTCGAGGTCCCGATCGTCGGCAAGGACGTCGAGGACCTCACCGAGGTCGACTACCTCTACTGGGTGGGCTGCGCCGGCGCCCTGGAGGACCGGGCCAAGAAGACCACCAAGGCCTTCGCGGAGCTGCTGCACATCGCGGGCGTCAAGTTCGCGATCATGGGCGGGGACGAGAAGTGCACCGGCGACTCCGCCCGCCGCCTCGGCAACGAGCCCCTGTTCCAGCAGCTCGGCCAGGAGAACGTGGCCATGCTGAACATGGCCTTCGGCGAGTCCCCAGAGGAGGACGGGCAGTCCGGGCAGTCCGGGCAGGAGGATGCGTCCTCGAGGAAGCCGAAGGCCGCGAAGAGGATCGTCGCCACCTGCCCGCACTGCTTCAACACCATCGCCAACGAGTACCCGCAGCTCGGCGGCGAGTTCGAGGTCATCCACCACACCCAGCTCCTCCAGCACCTCGTCGACGAGGGCAGGCTGGTCCCGGTGACCCCGGTCGAGGGCCTGATCACCTACCACGACCCCTGCTACCTGGGCCGCCACAACAAGGTCTACACACCCCCGCGCGAGATCATGGACAAGGTGCCCGGCCTGCGCCAGCAGGAGATGCACCGCCACAAGGAACGCGGCTTCTGCTGCGGCGCCGGCGGCGCCCGCATGTGGATGGAGGAGCGGATCGGCAAGCGCATCAACACCGAGCGCGTCGACGAGGCCCTGTCCCTCAACCCGGACATCGTCTCCACCGCCTGCCCGTTCTGCCTCGTCATGCTCTCCGACTCGGTCAACGGCAAGAAGGGCGAGGGCAAGGCCAAGGAGTCCCTCCAGGTCGTCGACGTGGCCCAGCTGCTGCTGGACTCGGTGAAGACGCCGGGGGAACCGGACGACGGCGGTGACGCGGACGACTCGGCTCCGGCGGACTCGCCGGACCCGGAACCGCAGCCGGTGAAGTAGCCGTCCGCACGGGCGCGAGCGGCAGGCGGCCGGATCTGCCTCGGGGGCAGGGCCGGCCGCCTCTGCCGTTCCCGGCGGAGAGCGTCGGCGGCCGATCCGGATCGGCCGCCGACGCTCTCCGCGTTCCCGCAAGGGGCCGCCGGCCCCCAGACCCGAACAGCCCGGAGCGGACCTGCGGAAGGCTCCGGGCACCTACTACGGGATGTCACAGCTCGGCAGCAAAGGTCCCCGGTTACCCGGCCCCGGACACCGGACACAGCAGGACCGGGTACGTTCGAATGCGTGGCTGGATTCAGGATCGGACGCGGCCGGGACAACGACCGCACACGGCAACAACAACCGCAGCAGGCGCCCCCTCCACCGTACGGACAGCCGTACGACCCCGGAGGAGGCCAGGCGCCGCCCTCGTACGCGCCCCAAGCGCAGGCGCAGTGGCCCCGCAACACCGGTGGGGAGCGCGGCGCAGGGCAGGGCGGACCGGGCCACGGGAACGGGCGCCAGGCGCAGCACGGCGAGCCCGAGTACTTCGGCGACCCGTACCACCAGCACCAGCACCAGCAGCCCGGCGGTCACCGGGGCGGGGGGCACGGGCCCGACCCGTACGCCGACAACCCCGGGCACACCCAGGCCTTCAGCATCGGCGAGGACCCCTACGGCGAGGGCTCGACGTACCACGCCGGCGCCGCACCCGTCCCGTCCGGCCCGCGACTGCACTGGAAGGAACTGCTCAGCGGCATCGTGCTGCGCCCAGGCCCGACCTTCCTGCGGATGCGCGACTACCCGGTCTGGGGCCCCGCGCTGAGCGTCACGTTCCTCTACGGACTGCTCGCGATCTTCGGATTCGACCAGACGCGCGAGGAGGCGATCAGCTCACCGTTCTCGACCGTCCTCACGTCCGTCGTCATCACCGGCATCGGCTTCGTCCTCGGCGGTCTGGTCCTCGGCGCGGTCACCCACACCCTGGCCCGGCAGCTCGGCGGCGACGGCGCATGGCAGCCCACGGTGGGCCTGTCCATGCTGATCATGTCCCTCACGGACGCGCCGAGACTGCTCGTCGCCCTCTTCCTGGGCGGTGAGAACTCCCTGGTGCAGATGGTGGGCTGGGTGACCTGGCTCGGGGCGGCGGCGCTGTTCACGATCATGGTGGGCAAGTCGCACGAGCTGCCGTGGCCGAAGGCCCTGGGTGCCTCGGCGCTGCAGCTGATCGCACTGCTCGCGATCATCAAGCTCGGCACCATCTGACCGGCCCCGCGGTCGCGGGGCACCGGACCGCAGGGCGAAGGGCTCGGGACGGGCGACCGCAGGACGGGCAAGAGGCCCCTGCCGGGAGCGGACGCCGTCGGGGGACACCGCGGCCGCCGACGGCGGGGGCCGTCGGTCCCGGCGGACCACCGGGACCACGCGGGCGGTCCGGGGCCCGGGGGCCTGGGCGGTCACCCGGCCACCGGGCCGTGGCGGTCAGGCCTTGCGGCCCACCCCGCCGTAGGCGTCGACATCCGCCGGTTCGCCCTGTGCGCCGTCAGCGTCCGGACGCCACCGGGTGACCTGCACGATGCCGGGCTCGACCAGGTCCAGGCCCTCGAAGAAGCCGGCGATCTCCTCGACGGCGCGCACGTAGTAGGGGATGGCGCCGCTGGCGTTGTACGCCTCCGACGCGGCGATCATCCCCTGGCTCGTGGCCGTGCTGTCGCTGATGACCAGGAAGCTCCCGGACGGCAGGCCGTCCATCAGCCGTGAGACGAGCGCCCGGGCCCGGCCGTAGTCCGAGACATGGCCGAGGGTGTTGAGGATCACCAGGGCGACGGGCTCGGAGAAGTCCAGGCATTCGGCCGCCGCCTCCAGGACGGCGTCCGGATCGTACATGTCGGCGTCGATGTAGGCCGTCGCGCCCTCAGGAGTGCTCGTGAGCAGGGCACGGGCGTGTGTGAGGACCAGCGGGTCGTTGTCGACGTACACGATCCGCGCGTCAGGGGCCACCCGCTGCGCCACCTCGTGGGTGTTGTCGGCCGTCGGCAGACCGGTGCCGATGTCGAGGAACTGCCGGACGCCCTGCTCCCCCGCGAGATGGCGCACCGCGCGCCCGAGGAAGTGGCGGCTGGTGCGCGCCACATCGACGAGACCGGGGAAGATGTCCCTGATCTGCTCCCCGACCTCGCGGTCGATCTCGTAGTGGTCCTTGCCGCCGACGAAGTAGTTCCAGAAGCGTGCGGAGTGCGGCTTGCTCGTGTCGATCCGCGCCCGGATCTCGGCACTGGCCGCTTGTGCGTCATCGGACACGAGGGTGCCCTCTCTGCGTGGGGATCGGCTGACTGGCCACCAGAGTAGACGACGGCACGGCGGCGCGACCTCTTGGCCGGAAACCAACTCGTCTGCCTTGCCGGGGACTTCACCGACGACCGCAGACATGCCCCACGACCGGGCGGCTCGCGGGGCACGGTCCCGCATACCGCCGTACACGGTACGCCACCCCTCACACACGGAGCGCGTCCGCCGCGCACGCCCCGCCCGCACCATCGGGCGCACACGGTGAGCCATCCGCCGCGTACGGCCGGGCGCGGTGTGCGGCGAGCACATTGCCCCGGGCGGGGCCCCGCCTCACACCTGCGTGCGGTGGAAGTTCGTGAACGACCGCGAGGCCGTCGGGCCCCGCTGCCCCTGGTACCGGGATCCGTACTTCTCGGAACCGTACGAGTGCTCCGCGGGCGAACTCAGCCGGAACATGCACAGCTGCCCGATCTTCATGCCCGGCCACAGCTTGATGGGCAGGGTGGCGAGGTTGGACAGTTCCAACGTGACGTGCCCGGAGAACCCGGGGTCGATGAAGCCGGCCGTGGAGTGCGTGACCAGGCCGAGCCGGCCCAGGGAGCTCTTGCCCTCCAGCCGGGAGGCGATGTCGTCGGGCAGCGTGATGACCTCGTGCGTCGACGCCAGCACGAACTCGCCGGGGTGCAGGATGAACGCCTCGTCGCCCTCCGGCTCGACCAGCCGTGTCAGGTCGGCCTGCTCGACGGCGGGGTCGATGTGGGGATAGCGGTGGTTCTCGAACACCCGGAAGTAGCGGTCGAGGCGCACGTCGATACTCGAGGGCTGCACCATCGAGTCGTCGAACGGGTCGATACGCACCCGCCCCGCGTCGATCTCGGCCCGGATGTCCTTGTCTGAGAGAAGCACGCCCCGAGGATACGCAGAGCGCACGGGCCCGCCCCAATCGGGCGGCCCCGGACGCCCCCTCGCCACCCTCGCCACCCGCGTCGCCGTGCCGCGATCGCCGCCCCGCTGTCCTGCCGGGCCCGTCCGTACGGGCCATCGCCGCCGGCCCGCGCGGACGCCTCGGCCTCCCGCGGCCACCACCCCGGCCCGACGGGCCGAGCCGCAGGCCCGCGGGACGGCCGGGCGTCCCGCGGGCCCCGGCGCAACCGCGCTCCGCGCCGGTGGTGCCCGGCGCCGCCCGGCAGGGGCCGCGCCGGGCACGCCACACCCGTACGGAATCGGGCTTCCTCGAGGCCGAGCCGCGAGGTTTCGGCACCTGCGCCGGGCACCTGCGCAGAGCCGGCGCTCTCCGGTCAGCTCCTCTGCAGCGCCACGGGGACGGCCTGACGCAACCGCGCGCACCGGGGACAGCGGATGAGCCGCCCGGGGCCGATCCGTCGGGCACCGAGCTGCTGCATCGGGAACGACGAGGTGGTGAAAACGTGCCCCTCGGCACAGCGGACGACGGTGCGGGCGAGCGAACCGCCCTGATCCATCGAGTCCTTGGAGTCCATCGGCTGCATCAAGTCCCTTCCCCAACAAGCATGGACGAGACCGCCACATTAGGGGATCAACGGGACAGCGCTCCACGCGGCACTCCGCCCGCAACGGTACGCCCCGCCCCCTCCGTGCCGCAGCCACTCCGGACACCCCGCGGATGCTCCGGAACCCACCGCTCCGGGGCCCGCTCCGGCGTCCGCGCGACAGGGCTCCGCCCGCGCCGGGCGGGGCCTGGAGGGGCCGGGTCAGACCGGGAGGGGCCGCGCGAACCCGCCGCCGCGACGGCCGGCCGCGGGCGAATCGACGGCCCGGCATCCGCGGCGGCACCCGGGCCGAGAAATACAAGGACCCTCGGCGCACTGCACCGGGGGTCTTCAATGAGGTACAGTAAGCAACACTGCGGCAGTGATCAACCGAACTGCCACGCGGGTGTAGTTTAATGGTAGAACATGAGCTTCCCAAGCTCAGAGCGCGAGTTCGATTCTCGTCACCCGCTCCACGAGAAAGCCCCAGGCCAGCGGCCCGGGGCTTCGTCGTGTGCGCCCAGCATGGGCGATTGCTTGGGGGTGAAAGTCCCCTGGGGGAGGAGGTGGTGCTAACCCCGAGCCGGAGGCAAGGGCGCCACCGTGAGGTGGGGTCTGGAGGAAGCCCGAGGCGAGACCTGATGTGCCGGGCGGCCTCGGAGGCCGGGCTCGACCCCGACCGGCTCAGCCCCACCCGCACGCTGCGGATCGTGCGCCGCCGGATCGCCGATCCGGCGGCCGTTTCCCCCTGAGGACCTGGCTGCCGCCGTCACCGAGATCCAGCGGGAGATCACCCGCCAACGCCACCTCAACCCCCGGCGCCGCCACCGCAGTTACCCCCGCAAGGTCAAACGCGTACGACGCAGCCGATTCGCGGCCAAACGACCCGACGACCGCGGTGTCCGCCACGCTGGGCCACCCACCGTACGCCTGGTCAACCTGCCAGAGCAGGCCACCCGAACAGTTTGATCAACTTACGCTGCGTGGCATTGCGTCTGCCTCCCGGCCGCGCCGATGGCCACACGTCACCCGCGCGAGGGACAAGGCTGACGATTAGTCAGAACGTTGAAAGTCGAGGGGGACGCTTACGTGTTTAGGCCAAGATCGGAATCTCGGTTGCGCGGATGAGGGGGTGTAGCTTTGAATCATAGACGCGTAATGGCGGCTGGATAGCCGCATTGGTGCGGAGGTAGCGGAGCTTCCTGTTCCGCTTCCGGCGGATAGCCGGAAGCGGAAAGCGGGGGCCTATTTTGAGGCGGGATGCGACTGGCATGTTTGGTCAGACCTCTTGAATTCGCACGGTGATTCATAGATCTGAGTCGGCGGCTGTGTGCGGGGCAGGGGTGCAGGGCGGGCGGCAGGTATTCCCCAAAGCGTAAACTTCTGAAGCCAGTGTGCCCGTGGTCTCGTTCGCGAGTCGATGCAGAGCAGGGAAATAGCCAGCTGGACCAAAACTGATCAAGTGCTGAAGGTGCGGCTATAGTCTTCAGCGCCCAAGGAGCGGTGTTAGGGAAAGGCCCTCTACATCGCATCGTGTGGTGCGCAATGGGCGCGGTCCTGAAGCGGTGCGCTGGTCGGAACGCAAGACGGCAGGCAGCGGGGGGAAAGTGGTATGCGCACAAACAGCGATCATCAGGGATGTACCGGCCTGCGGAAACAGCGCGAAGACGTTGTCATCAAGCAGGTTGTTGCCATGGTATTGCGCTCGGTGGGCAGGTCCCGTGGCGTGTGCCGCATCGTGCCGTTCGGTGAGCAGCCGCTCGTTGGGGACGACGAGATCTGGCGCCACTTCGAGGGGATGCTCGCCGCGTTCCCGGAGCTTGAGCACGAGGTGCTATCGATCCATCACACCGCCGACGTGGTCATTCTGGAGGGTTGGTTCAACGGCACGCAGTCCGCCGACTGGCAGGGCATATCGAACCGGGGCCAGCGGATGCAGCTGCCCGTGACCGTGGTCTCTCAGTTCGATGGGAAGTCCCTCGTCGACGGGACGCTGTACTACGACCATACGGTCGCCGCCCGGCAGCTGATCTGATGCGCGGCCGGGGGACGTATGTGATGACGCCGTACCTGACGTGCTCGACGCCGCTGGAGCCCGGGGCTGAGCTGGACCTGTTCTGTCTGCCGTGCGCCGGTGGCGGGGCGTCCGCCTACGCCCGCTGGCAGGAGCGGCTCGACGCGAACGGTTCCGGGGTGCGGGTCTTGCCGATCCGTTTGCCCGGGCGTGAGGAGCGTGCCCACGAGCCACGGTTCGCTGAACTCGATGCGCTTGTAGCGGACTTGGACGAACACCTCGACGAGGTATTCACCCGGCCGTACGTCCTATACGGGCACAGCATGGGCGCGTTCATCGCGCATGCCCTCGCCCTCGCCCGGCAGCGGCGGGGTGCACCGCTGCAGCGGGCGCTCGTACTCAGCTCGCACCGCGCGCCGCACGTGCGACCGAGCCGGATCCTCGACCCGGACGCCGACGACGAGACGCTCGCCGCGAGCCTGGCCGACCTGGGGGGCATCCCCTGGGAGCTTGCCCGTCGGTCGCGGTTCCGTGCGGCGTACATGCCGCTGGTGCGAGACGATCTGCGGCTGTGCGCAGAGTGGGTGGAGCCGACAGGCATCGAGCCGCTGCGGGTGCCCCTGCACCTGTTCACCGGCGTGGACGACTATCTCGTGCCACTGCCGAAGATGGCGGCGTGGCGGGCGCACGGCGGGCGGGGCAGCGAGCTGAGAACCATGCCGGGCGGGCACTTCTTCGTCCGCTCGCACGCGGACGAGCTGCTGGGGCGGCTTGCCGAAGTGGTAGCACGGTACCGGACGTCCGGCGCGGCGACGACGTGAGGAGTACCAGCAGGCTTTCCACACAACGGCAGGGCGGCGCCGCGCCGCCCGACCTGGGCTTCGGCGAGATCTACGGGCGGGAGCGTGAACTGGTCCTGGTCCGAGAGTGGCTGGACCGGGCGCAGGGGCAGGAGCAGTCACGGCAGCTCACGCTGGCCGGCCCCGCCGGCGTGGGTAAGAGCCACTTGGCACACGTGGCCGTGACCGCCTGGGCCCGCGAGGCCGCCGGGCCGACGGCCGTGCTGTGGGCGGACCTCGCCGACGCGGCGGATGGCAGAGCGGTGTGGACACTGGTCGGTGCCGGTACCGCGCGCGAGGCCGCCGAGCGTGTCGGGGCGAGGGAGCTGCTGCTGATCCTGGACAACAGCGACCGGGTGGCGGCGGACATCGCCTTGGACATCGCTGCGCTGCTCCGGTCCTGCCCAAAGCTGCGAGTCCTCCTCACCAGCCGCGTCTGGCTGGACATCCGGGCCGAGCGAATCGTCCGTGTCGGCCCGCTGCCCACCGGGGCGGGGTCGCCCGCGGAGGCGATCTTCGCGGACCGGATGCGGCCGTACCACGGGGCGGGCCTGGACGGCGGCCCGGGGCAGTTGGCGGTGACCGATATCTGCCGCACGCTGGACGGGATTCCGCTGGCCATCGAGATGGCTGCGGAGGCAGCCGGCACAGAGGGCCCCCGCGCCCTGCTAGAGCGCCTCAAGCGCGGCGAGAGCCCGAACAGAAACCGCCCGCGCGACATACCGGAGCGGCACCGGAGCATGACCGACGCCCTGGCCTGGGCGTCCGGGACGCTGACCGAGAGCGACCTGTCGATGCTGCGCCACCTGTCGGTGTTCGAGACGTACATCGACCTGCCGACGGTACAGCGCGTGACGGGGCTCGACCACGCCGAGGCGGCGGCAGGGATCGACTCACTGGTCCAGAGGAGCCTGCTCCTGAGCGCCCCTGGCCAGGACGGCGACCCGGAATTCCGCCTCACTCACATGGCCCGCTGCCACCACGGGCGACCGGGGTCCGGCGCCGCGGATCTGGCTGGCGCCCTGGACCGCTATGCCGCCCACTGGTCCGCCTTCGCCGTCACCACGGCCACGGCCCTGCGAGCCGGTCGCCATGTCGATCAGGTTGTCCACACCGTCGCGGCCCACCTCCCCGACATCCTCAAAGCCACTCGCCACCTGGCCGAGCGGGGTGACCACATCGCCGTACTACGCCTCCTGAGCGCCCTGGAGGGGCCCCTGCTCTGGCAGAGGCTGGCCCCGGAGGCAGCGGACGCGATCGAGCGGGCTGCCGAAGCCTGGTCCGCCGCAGCGGCGCGGAACGCCGTCGAGGCGGAGGCGCGGGGCGCCGACGGAACGGGGGCGCAGGGCGGGGTCCTGGCCGAGGCGCAGGGCATCGACCGGGGCGACGGGCAGGGCGCGGTCGTGGTCGAGGCGCTGATCGTGGTGGTCCGCTGGGCACTCGGGCACGGTGACCACCGCCGAGCGCAGCGGGACCTCGACCGGGCGTCCGCCGCTGCGGCGGGGCTACCTGCGGTGCAGGCACAGGTGACGGCGTTCACCGGGGAGTTGCTGCGGAGTCGGGGCGAGTCGGCTGCCGCTGCCGTGCTGCTCTGCTCGGCCGTGCAACGGCTCGACGCCCACGAGGACCGCCGCACCGCCGCCCTGGCCCGGCGCGGCCAGGCCCTGCTCCGGGCCGACGGCGGTGACCCGGAGGCCGAGCAGCCTCTCCTCCGCGCCTTGGAGGACACCGCCGAGGACGCGGCTCTCCATGCCTCCCTTCTCACGGCACTCGCCCGCGTGCGGCGCGTGCTCGGGCGGAACCAGGAGGCGTATGAGAGTGCCTGCGAAGCCGCGCGCCTACTGGTGGGGGTCGCGGACCCTCACCAGGTCGCGGATGTGCTGGAGACCGTGGCCGTCACCTCCATCGGCGTGAGTGACGACGACGAGCAGCGTCACACCGCGGCCCGGGTACTCGTGTACGCGGAGGCCATTCGGAGGCGGTACGGTGCCGTCGCTGATGACGGCGTCACCATGCGGGTGCTCAAGGAGCAGCTGGCGGGGAGCGTCGACGCGGCCCTGCTGCGGCAGCTTCGGTTCGACGCCGAGGGGGTCTCACCGCACGACGCGCTGGTAGCAGCGCTGTTCGCGACGCCTTCCGCGTTCGAGCGGTCGCGTCCGAGGGCTGGGGAGGCGCCGTACGGGCTTACACCACGCCAGTACGAGGTCGCTCTGCTGGTCGCGGAGGGGCTGACCAACCGGCAGATCGCCCGCCGGCTGGGCATCTCGGAGTGGACGGTGACCAACCACCTGCGGGTGGTGATGCAGAAACTGGACTGCGCGTCACGGGTGCACGTCGTGCGGATGGTGCAGGGGAACACGGCGTGAGCGGGGGCCGGGCCGGCGTCCATGTGTGGGTCGGCCGAGTGCCGGAGGTCGCCTCGCGCGCCGACCTGGCCCTGTTGGACGCGCGGGAGGCCCGGCGCCTGGCCGCCTTCCAGGACCCGGTCGCGGGCGCGCGGTATGCGGGTGCCCGGGCCGCCGTACGACGGACCGTGGCCGCGTGGCTGGGAGTGGCGGCGCAGGACGTGGTCTTCGGCAATGACCCTTGTTCCGGGTGTGGCGACGACTGTCATGGCCCGCCCCGGCTGCTGCACCCCGTCAGCGACTGGCGGATCGGCGTGTCACGGTCGGATTCGTGGTGGGTGCTCGCGCTCTCGCCCGGCGTGCCGGTGGGCGTCGACATTGAGGCGCGGGGGCCGCACCAGGTGCCCGCCGTCGTACGGCGCTGTCTAAGCCCCGGCGAACGGGCTCATGTGCGCGATGCCCCCGTGGGCACCCGGCGGGACGACAGGCTGACTCGGTGTTGGGTCCGCAAGGAGGCCGTGGTCAAAGGGTGGGGTGTCGGGATCGGGACGGACCTCGCCCTGGTGGACGTGCAGCCCGGCCGCGTGCGGGCTGACGTGGTACGGCGAACGCCCCGGGGTGATGAGCCGTGGGAGGTGTTCGACCTCGCGGTGGGGCCCGCCTGCCTCGCCGCGCTCGCCCTGCCCTCCCGGTGCGGCCTGCCTGTCAGCACGCACCACGCGCCGGAGGCCCGGCCGCCTCAGGACGGCCGGGCCGACGAGTGACGCGACGGTCCCGGGGTCAGACGATGATCGGGCCCGGACTCTGCTGGGTGACGGCGTCGCAGGTGTTGGCGGTGCCGAGCACGTTCAAGTCGAGCGAGGCTTCGGTCGAGCCCGCTCCCGGGATGTAGGAATCGAGGCTCTCGCCCGCGGACACCACACCGGTCAGGGGGCCGATGGTGACAGGCTGGTCGGCCGCCGCCGCGTCGTTGGCGGTTCCGCTGAAGGCGACGGTGCCGCCCGCGGAGCGCTCAAGGCGAAGCGTTGCACTGATGGAGTCGGCCGGGATGTCCGCAGGGGCGACGCCGCCGCTGGTGGAGATCCGGACCGCGACGACACCATTGCCGGTGGACGCCTCGATCGTCAGGTCTGTGGTGCCGTACGGGCCGCAGTCGTAGGTCGCCGTCACCGTCTGGGAGGCCGCGGACTCGACCGCTGTGGCCGGCGCGGCGACGGCGAGGCCGCCCAGGAGGATTCCGGCCGCAGTGAGCGCGGTGACCGTCGATAACTTACGCACAGTCAACTCTCTTTCGTTGAAGGGTTAATGAGCTGGCCGCAAAGGGAATGGCCGATGCGGACCGCTGCTACCCGGTCACATGGGTGCCATGTGACCGGGGGTCCTGTGGGGTGACCGGCGGGTACCAGTCCGTGACGCCGTCGAAGCCGCGCAGCATCAGTGCGGGGACGACCTTGGACATGGCCCTGATCGCGCTGTCGCGGAGGGCGAGTCCGGCCGGGGAGCTCACGGACATCAACCGGGACGTCCGTTCCGCACGGCGGACGAGGGCCGTCGTACGAGGGCGGCGCTGATGTTCGTACCGGGCGAGCGCGGCCGTCAGGTCGGCTTCCGGCGCCGCGTGGTGGGTGAGCACCACGCTGTCCTCGGTCGCCATAGTGGCCCCTTGGCCGAGGGTCGGCACCATGGCGTGCGCGGCGTCCCCGAGGAGGACCGCGAGCCCGCTCTGGTAGCGCTTGAAACCCTGATGGAGGGCCGGCTTCGCGAGCATCCCGAGGCCAAGGTGATCACCAGCATGCCCGGGATCGGCGACATGCTGGGCGCCGAGTTCATCGCTGCCACGGGCGGCGACATGGCCGTCTTCGGCAGTCCTGACCGGCTCGCGGGCGTCGCTGGACTCGCCCCGGTCCCCCCGGGCTCGGGCAAGGTCAGCGGCAACCTCCGCCGGCCTCGCCGCTACAGCCGAAGACTCCTGCGGATGTTCTACCTTTCCGCCCAGGACGCCGCCATGCACTGCCCTATCTCCAAGGCGTTCTACCGGCGCAAGCGCGATGAAGGAAGGTCCCACAAGCAGGCGATCCTGGCCCTCGCCAGGCGTCTGCTGAACGTCCTCTGGGCCCTCATACGCGACGGCCGAACCTTCGACGCCCGCCTGCCGGGACCAGCTGCCGCCGCGGCGTGACGAAGCTCCCACGAGCCCCTCACAACGGCTTGACAGCATCATTGGGAACCTCCTTCGGTTGCCTGCCAGGCAAGTTGCCGTGCTCTACGCCCGGGCGCCTCCCGACCGCCAGCGCACCGCCGCGGCGCCCGCGAAGTCCCCGGCGTGGGCGAAGCCCGCCAGCGTGAGCAGGCTGTCGTCCTTGATCCGGCCCTCGCGGATGCCGTGATCCAGGGTAATGGGGACAGCAGCGCCGAAAAGGTTCCCGAAGCGGTCGAAGGTGTCCAGGTGACGCTCCGGGCCTATGGACAGCCGTTGCCGCCACTGATCCAGAAACATCCGGTTGGGCTGGTTGGTGATCAGCACGTCGATGTCGTCGGTCTTGAGGCCGAGCTCCTCGCACAGCCTCAGGACCACCTCGGGCACCAACCGATTGCCCCGCTCGACGATTTCCTTGACTCGGCCCGGCGTGAACCCGACGTGCATCTGACTGGTTCCTGCCTCCCAGTATTTGCGGCCGTCGTCCAGAGTCAGGCCGCAGTCCCGGGTGAACTCCCCGTAGTTGGCGGCCTTGATGCCGAGCACCGGTGACTCGGCGGAGGCCGCCACGAACGCCGCCCCGCAGCCGTCCCCGGGGATGACCGCCTCGGGGAGGCGGCGCACCTCGGACTGGGTCATCACGGGGCCCGCGCTGTTCTGCACGTTGAGCAGCAGCGCGGATGTGGCCTGGCCGGTGCCGATGAGGGCCCGCGCGAGCCGCAGCAGATGGACGAAGGAGGCGCAGCCCCCGTTGTGCGCGTCGATGACCCAGTCGGCCTTGATGTTGAGCCGGTGGGCGACCTCGGCACCGGGTCCGGTGAACGGGACCTCGGGCAGCAGCGTGTTGGTGATGACCGCGTCGACACCGCGCAGCGCGTCCTGCCCGATGCGTTCGGCGAGGGCGTGGGCGGCCTTCTCCATCATCTCGGTGGGCGTCTCGTCGCGGGGCACCTGGTGGCGGAAGCTGGGGGCCTTGAACATGGTGTGATCGGCGAGTGCGGCGTCCTCGTCCCGGTACCGCTGGAAGTACTCGGTGCCGACCGGTTCGCCCGGCAGGTAGGAGGCGAGTTCAAGAAGGCTGACGTCTCTCATGCGGTGGTGCCACCGTGGCGGTGTTCGAGGATCTTCTTCAGGTTATCGATCTCCGCCTGGTGGCCGGCGTAGAACAGGGGCCACATGTCGCCGACCCACGGGCGCTCGGGCGTGGTCGCCAGCTCCGGATGCGGGTTCTTGTCGTAGTAGGGGTGGCGGCAGTTGGTCCAGATGACGACCGAGCCGGGCTTGTCGAGGACGGTCTGGGCCGGGACGATCCGGTGGAGGTAGTTCATCCACAGTTCCTGGCCCTGGTCCCAGGCGCACCGCATGTCCACGGTCAGCGCGTTCGGGTCGCCGTCGATCCGCATGAAGATCTTGGTCTCGCTGTCGAGCAGGACGTCCCGGCCCTGGTAGACGCTGGGGACGTCGGTGGGCGCGAAGTCGCGGGTGCTGTACGTGTACTCGTTGAGGTTGCGGATGTCGGTGAGGTACTCGTAGACCGCCTGCGGCGGCGCGTCTATGTACTGGTGCACGGTGACAAACTGCCCGTACACCTCGTCGTAGGTGAAGCTCTCCTTCGTCATCTGCGCGGCGACGGCCATCGCCTGTTCGCGCGGCGTCGTTTCCCAGCGCAGCAGGTCGGGGACGTCCTTCACGCCGGCCGGGATCGGGTCGGGGGCGACGTAGCCGTGGAGAGGGGTCGGCTGGCTGGCGGAGGTGGTCATCCTGTTACTGCTCCTTCTCGGGCGGGTCGTTAGCGGCCGGTGGCCAGCGAGTGCTGCTGGAAGGGCCGGAACGGCGGTATTTCGTTGGGGTCGACGTCCACACAGATCAGCGCGGGCGAAGTGGTGGCGTGGGCGCGGTTCAGGGCCGCGCCCAGCTCTCCGGCGGTACGGACCGTCGCCGTGGCCAGGCCGGGGAACATGGCGGCGACGCCGTCGCCGATGCGGGCCGGGCGGAAAACGTTGTAGGAGTAGTCACCGGAGAAAAACAGCTGCTCCCGAGTGGCGCACATGCCGTGCGCGTTGTTGTTGAGCACGACGAACGTGACGGGCAGGTCGTGTTCGATGGCGGTGTGCACTTCCATGCCGTGCATGAAGAACGCCCCGTCGCCGGCGATGACGCAGGTGCGGCGGCCGGTCGCGAACGTGGCTCCGATCCCGGCCCCGAAGCTGTGCCCCATGCCGCCCATGCCGAGCGCGGCGATGAACCGGCCACCCGCGGGGACGTCGATGTGGTGGATCGCGACGGCCCCGGTGTTCCCCGCGTCGGCCACGACGTTCGCGCCGTGGGGCAGGGTGGACGCGACGACGAGTGCGGCGAGGCGCATGTCCAGCGGGGTGGCCGGCGGGAGTGTCCCCACGGTGGAGGGGCGCCGGGCCAGCGATGCCGGGGCCATACCCCCGTCCTTGTCCAGCTCATGGGCCAGCAGAGTCAGTTCCTGGGCCATCGGCCCCTTGAGCTGCACCAGTTCCTCGTGTGCGTCGAGGAAGGGATCGCGGGCGTCGACGCACACCACCGGTACGCCCTTTAGGCGGTCGTGCAGGCCCGCTCCAGCCATCTGGGGCAGACGTGTACCGGCCAGGAGAACGGCGGACGCGCGCTCCACTGCCTCCTGCACCTCGGCGGGGCCGATCACGCCGACCACGCCCAGGTGGCGAGGGTCGCGAGAGTCGAAGACGTCCTTGGCATCCGGGACGACGGCGACCTGGGCGTCCAGTGACCGTGCCAGGCGGGCCAGTTGGGAACGGGCATCGGCCCGGGCGACCAGCTCGCCGGCGATCACCACGACGCCGCCCTTGCGGCCTGACGCCACCCTCAGCAGGTCCGCTGCACGGGCGCGCCGGGTGCCTTCCGACAGCGGGGGTGCGGCCGGTTCGGCGGCCCCGGGCGAGTGCCACTGCGGGATCACGGCCTGCTGTACGTCCTTGGGCAGCAGGAGGACCGTGGGCCCGGGCGTCACAGGATCGGTCGCCGCGGCGAGGGCCCGCGGCAGTTCGTGGACGATTGATTCGGGATCGACCACGCGTACGCAGTGCACGGCCAACTCGGCGAACATCCGCGCGGCGTCGATCGATCCGGCCAGTCCACTGGTCTCCTGGAAGGAGCCGCGTCCGTCTAAACCGGTCTGCGGCTGCCCGATCAGTACGAGAGCCGGTACGTAGGAGGCCCTGAGCTCGGCGATGCCGGGTACCAGGTTCATCGCGCCGGCGCCCGAGGTGGAGGCGATCACGGGTACGCGCTGGGAGGCCCGGTGGTATCCGTCCGCCATGGTGGCCGCGGAGAACTCGTGCTTGGCCACGACGCCGTGCGGGCCGGCCTGCGCATGGTGCAGGGCGTCGTAGAGGTCCTCGATGTTGGCGCCGCCGACTCCGAACACATGGTCGACTCCCTGCCGGTGCAGGAACTCCACGATGAAGTCGACGACGCGGGGTGGATCCTTCATGGCCGTCCCCTCGTCAGACGGTAGTTCGGCCATTACAAGGCGCTCGCTGACCGGGAGCAAGTGACATGGTTATGTCAGAGGACAGGAACTGACCGGCTAGTTCTCACTAGCCGGGACTCGCCCGGGGGCGGTGATCTGCCATATGCGGTGGCGGACGACCGGCAGGGATCTGCCATGCAGGTCTGCCATGTGTTCCGTCACGCCGCGTCGTAGGTTCTCGGCCATCGACGAACGAAAGGCAAATCACCGTGATCACCGTCGCGACCGTCTGCTCCCTCATAGAGAAGAAGCTCGGCAGTAAGGCCGCGGGCCTGACCCTGGACGAGACCACGGCCTTCGACTCCGTCGGTCTGTCCAGCCTCCAGATCGCCGACATCGTCTACACCATCGAGGACGACGCCGAGATCGAGTTCGATCCGAGCCAGGCGGCCAACGTCAAGACCGTCGGTGACCTGGTCGCTCTGGTGGAGGCCACAAAGTCCGCCGGTGCGGCGGCATGACCGCCGCCCCCGTGTACCAGGGCGCCACCGCGGAGGCGATCAGGCACCACTACGACGTCTCCAACGACTTCTACGCCCTGTGGCTGGACAGCTCCCTCACCTACACCTGCGCCTTGTGGGACGACTCCGGCACCGGCCTGTCCGGTGTCGAGGAGACTCTGGAGAGCGCCCAGGCCCGCAAGCTGGACTACCTCATCGAGGGGGCCAAGGCGGCCGGCGCACGGAGCGTCCTGGACGTGGGCTGCGGCTGGGGAAGCCTGTTGAAGCGGCTGACCGGGATCTACGGCGTCGAGAACGCCGTCGGCCTCACTCTCAGCGACAGCCAGGCCAAACTGATGCGCGACGTCGCGCTGCCGGGTTCGGAGATCCGGGTGGAGAACTGGCGGGACCACCAGCCGGACGAGGGCTACGACGCGATCATCTCCATCGGCGCCTTCGAGCACTTCGCCACCACCGGTCTGTCCCGGGCGGAGCGGGTCTCCGCCTACCGGGAGTTCTTCGAGCAGTGCTCCGCATGGCTGCCGACGCGCGGCCGGATCGCCCTCCAGACCAACATCAAGGGCAACAACACCGTGATGGACAAGGCCACCGTGCGTGAGCTCATGTTCATCATCAACACCATCTTCCCGGAGTCGGAGATCCCGGCGCTCTCCGAGATCGTCGAGTCCTCGGAGAAGCTCTTCGACGTCGTCTCGCTGCGGAACGACCCGGACCACTACGCCCGCACATGTGCCGAATGGCTGCGTCGGCTTACAGCGAACCGCGAGTCGGCAGTACGGCTGGCGGGCGAGCAGAACGTCCTCAACTACGAGAAGTACCTGGGTGCGAGCGTCCGGCACTTCGAGAACCGGCACCTGGGGTTGTCGAGGATCATCCTCGAAAAGAGGCGGTAGTGGGTACAGGCAAGCACGTCGTCTACTGGCACGAGACCGAATCTGTCACCCCCGAACCGCCGCTGCGTGACACCACTGACTGCGATGTCGCCATCGTCGGCGGCGGATACACCGGCCTGTGGGCCGCTTACTTCCTCAAGGAGGCCGAGCCCGCGCTCGACATCCGCGTCGTCGAGGCCCAGCACTCCGGGTACGGGGCGTCCGGCCGCGCCGACGGATTCGTCACGCCGACCATCGGCAAGGACATCCAGGCACTGGTGCGGGAGTTCGGCACGCGTCGCGCCCTGGAGGCGTCGCAGGCCGTGGGGCGGTCCATTCTGGAAATCGGCCGATTCCTGCGCCGTAACGAGATCGATGCGGGATATGAGGCCAACGACTACCTGATGGTCGCTACCGGTACGGCCCAGCTGCGCCGGCTGCGCCAGGATCGGGAACTGGCATCCAGGATCGCCGGCAGGGAGCAGCCCGAGATCCTGACGGCCGCGCAGGCACAGGACGTCATCGGCTCCCCCGCCGTGCTGGGCGCTCTGCGGACCGGGGGAGCGCTGGTGAACCCGTTCAAGCTGGTCCGCGGTCTGGCGAAGGTCGTCAAGGAGCGCGGCGTCACCGTGTACGAGAACACACCCGTGCTGCGCGTGCTGCCCGGGGCATGCCCCACGGTCGTCACGCCCGGCGGCCGGGTGACCGCTGACAAGGTGATCATCGCGGCGAACGCGCACCAGTTCACGTTCGCGCCGTTCCGGAACAAGATGGTGCCGATCTGGAGCTACGCGATGGTGAGCGAGCCGCTCACCCAGGAGCAGCTCGACCGGGTCGCCTGGGCGGGCCGCGAGGGCATGGTTGAGGCGAAGACGTTCCTGACCTGTGCCCGGTTCACGGCCGACAACCGGCTGATGTTCGCCGGCGGCCCCGCCCTCTACTTCATGGGACGCGACATGCGCCGACGGAGGATGAACGACCAGCGCGCCTACCGGGCGCTGCGCGATGAGTTCCACCGATTCTTCCCGATGTGGGGCGATGTGGATTTCAGCTACGCCTACGGCGGCACCATCGACGTCACCCGGGACTACGCCCCGCACTTCGGGCGGCTCACAGGCACCGACGTCTTCTACGGCTATGGCTTCAACGGCAACGGTATCGCCGCCACCCACACCGGTGGAAAGGTGCTGCGCGACCTCGTTCTGGGCAAGGACTCCGAGTACACACGGCTGCTGTACGTCGATGACGAGCACCGCAAGCAGCGCAGCTTCCCGCCGGATCCGCTGCTGTACGTCGGCGCCCGCGCCACCACGAGGCTCATGGAGTGGAAAGAGTCCCGGGCATGACCGAACCGGCTTGCACCGTGCTGTTGACCGGTGCCTCCGGCGTCGTCGGCCAGGCCGTCCTACGGGAGGCACCCGGCCGGCCCGTCCGGATCGTCTCCATGGCCCGGCCGGGCGGCACCGCCCTGCCGCCCGGCCATGACGAGGTCTTGGGCGCCGACCTGACGCGGCCCCGCTTCGGCCTTGACGAGGACAGCTACGCGGCCCTGGCCCGTGACGTCGACACCGTCATCCACTCGGCTGGGCTGACCGAGTGGGGGCTGCCCTACGAGCGGTACAAGCCGGCCAACGTCGACGGGACCCGCCGTGTGATCGAGTTCGCCGAACACGCCTGCGCCACAGTCCACTTCATGAGCACCGCTTTCGTCGCCGCGCTCTTCACGGACGCCCCGCACCAGCTCAGCGACACCAACGTGACAATGAACTACGTCCGTTCCAAACTGCGCTCCGAGCAGATGCTGCGCGACAGCGGCGTCCGGTACACCGTGTTCCGGCCCACCAACCTGATCGGTGACTCGGCCACCGGCTGGACGTCGCGTGGCCAGATCGTGCAGCTGATGTCCGACTGGATCTGCCGTGGCCGGGCGCCGTTCATCCCCGTCCACCAGGGCAACCGGATCGATATCGTGCCGCAGGACCTGCTCGCGAAGGCCGTGTTGCGGGCTGTCGAACTGGGCGACGACGGGGGCTCGTTCTGGGTTACCTACGGCGACGAGGCCATGGACATGGAGCGGGCCGTCGAGATGTGCGTCAAGCACGCGTCCGCCCTCGGGCGGACCCTCGGCCCGATCCCGGTCACCGACCCGGACGCCCTCGACCCCGAGGCGCTGCTCCGGTTGCCTCCGCTGGCCCGCTCGTACCTGTCGGTGCTGCGGGATGTCAGTGAGGTGACGCGGTGCAGCGGTGGTGTTCTGCCGACGTCCATGCCCGAACTGCGCGCGCGGTACGACGTTCCGCACATCCAGGACACCGACGCCTACCTGCGGACGCTTGAGTACGCCTCCGCCCACCTCAGCTAGAGAGGACGCACGTGAACGAGGAGTGCAAGCCCCCCAGGCTCGATAGCGTCATCGCGGTGGTTACTGGTGCCAGCCGTGGCGTAGGCCGCGGCATAGCTCTGGCCCTCGGTGAGGCCGGGGCCACGGTGTACGTCACCGGGCGCAGCACCCGTGGCGAGGGCCGCACCGAGGGCCTGCCCGGCACGGTCGACGACACCGCGGACGAGGTCGGCGCCCGGGGCGGCACCGGCATCGCGGTGCGTTGCGACCACCGCTCGAACGCGGACAACCAGGCCCTCGCCGACCGGATCCGCGCCGAACACGGCGGCCTGGACCTGCTGGTGAACAACGCCTGGGCAGGGTACGAGCGCTCCGCCGACGTACGGTTCGACGCGCCGTACTGGGACCAGCCCATGTGGCGGTACGAGCTGTGCGAGGGGTCGCTGCGCGCCCAGTACGACATCACGCGGCTGCTGACCCCGATGATGTTCGAGCGGCCGAACGGGCTGATCGTCGGCATCGGCTTCACCGAGGGGGACACCTATCTCGGGCAGGCGGCGTACGACGTCTTCAAGGCCGCCAACGACCGGTTGAGCAAGGCGTTCGCGGCCGACCTGCGCAAGAAGAGGGTCGCGGCGCTCTCCCTGCACCCCGGCTTCGTCCGTACCGAGCGGGTCGAGGCAGCCTGGGACGCGCTGGGCGACGGCCCGGCCGCAGTGGCGCACTCCCCCGAGTACGTGGGCCGCGCCATCGCCCACCTGGCGGCCGACTCCACGGTGCGGGAACGGTCGGGCCAGGTCCTCACGGTCGGCGGTCTCGCCGACGAGTACGGCTTCACCGATGTCGACGGGCGGCGGCTGTCAGCCTTCCGGCTGGAGGGCCGGATGAGTCTTGCCACGCGGATGGACCGGCTGAACAGAGTCGTGGCGCGGGGGACCGCCTCCTGACCTGCCTGCGGGCCGCGCGCCACACAGCCACACAGCACGATCACCCCACGGGAAACAGCGAACAGGAGTAGGCATGGGCAGGGGAGCAGTCCCGTCCACTGCGGGCCGGACGACGGGAGCGACGGGCAAGGCGGCAGGCCTGGTGCTCGCCGTGACGTGCGGCGCACAGTTCATGGTCATCATCGACGACACCGTCGTCGCGATGGCGCTGCCGACGATCCGCACGGCATTGGACTTCGATCAGGCGTCGCTGGCCTGGGTCGTCGACGCGTACATGCTGCTGTTCGGTGGCTTCCTCGTGCTCGGTGGCCGGTGCGCGGACCTCTTCGGCCGACGCAAGGTGTTCCTCACCGGCCTCGGTGTCTTCACCGTGGCGTCGCTGGCCTGCGGTCTAGCCACCACGTCCGAGATGCTGATCGTCTCGCGAGGCGCTCAGGGCTTCGGCGCGGCACTGCTCAGTCCGGCCGCCCTGTCCATCCTGATCAACGTATTTACCGAGGCGAAGGAACGACGCAGGGCCCTCGGCGTGTGGGGCGGCCTCACCGGCATCTCCGGAGTCTCCGGTGTGCTTCTTGGCGGTGTCATCACCGACGCCATCGACTGGCGCTGGGTGTTCTTCATCAACATTCCGATCGGCATTCTGCTGTTCGCGCTCGTTCTGCGGCCCGCCTTGGCCGACCGGGTGGCTCCAGCCAAGGGGACGTCAACCGACACCACCGGCGCCTTGCTCATCACGTCCGCGCTGCTGCTGCTCGTCTACACCGTGATCAGTACCAGTCACCGCCCGTGGGGCTCCACCGCCACCATCGCCGGCCTCATCGGCTCCGTCCTGCTGCTGATCGGCTTCGTCTTCAGGGAGCTGCAGACCCCGCAGCCCTTGATTCGGCTGAGCATCTTCGCCAACCGGCAGATTGCCGCGGCGAACGTGATGATGCTGCTCACCGCATCCGGTCTGTACGGGATCTTCTTCTTCCTGACCCAGTACATGCAGCTCCTGCAGGGTTGGTCCCCCCTACGGGCCGGGCTTTCGTGGGCGCCGTTCGGCGTGACCATGGCCGTGTTCTCGGGTATCGCGATCCAACTCCTGCCGAAGCTCGGTAGCCGCGTCCTGTGCCTGCTCGGACTGGCCACGGCGACCGTCGGACTCGGCCTGCTGATGGGCGCGCCCGCCAAGGCCTCGTACGTTTCGGACATCCTGCCCACGCTGCTGCTGTGCGCCGCCGGATACGGGCTGGCGATGGTGCCGCTGGTGGTGGCCGCGGTGAGCGGCGTGGCCAAGTCGGACTCCGGAGCGGCCTCCGGGGTCCTCAACACGGGCCAGCAGATCGGTGGCGCCACCGGCCTCGCCGTGCTGGCCGCACTCGCCAGCAGCCGCCTGGACGACGAGATGGCCGCGGGCAAGGCGATGCCCGACGCCCTGCTGGCGAGTTTCCACTCGGCGTTCCTCGTTGGCACGGTGCTCAGTGCCTGCGCCGCCTTGCTCGCGCTGGTCCTGCCTGCTCTGCGCACGGAGTTCGACCCGGAGAGGACCTCGGGCGTCTGATACTCCCCGGACTGTCACGCCGGGTGCAATACCACCTGAATACTGAGGGGAAGAGGGGATATGGACGGCAGGGAACATCGCTGGTACATGCTCGCGGTATCCATGGTCCCACTGCTCGCACTCGGCGTCGCCATGGTGCTGGCATGGAACAGCGTCTTCGGATGGACCGATGTCCTGGTGACGGCCATCATGTACGTGATCTCCGGCATCGGTATCTCGACCGGCTATCACCGCATGCTGACGCATCGCGCGTTCGAGACGTACAAGCCGATCCGGGTGGGGCTCGCGACGGCCGGTGTGATGGCGGGCCAGGGGCCGCCGATCATCTGGGCGGCCCACCACCGCAAGCACCACCGGGTCGCCGACAAGGAGGGGGACCCGCACAGCCCGCACCTGGGCTTCGAGCCCGGTTTCAAAGGCGCTCTCGCCGGCATGTGGCATGCCCACCTCGGCTGGCTGTTCAACTCGAAGCTCAGCTCCGACCCGATCCGCTACTGCCCAGACCTGGTCCGGGAGAAGTCGCTCCGCCGGCTGAGCGAGAACTTCCTGGCCGTCGTCGCCGTCGGCATCCTGCTGCCCGGCCTGATCGCGTTCACGGTGACCGGCGGCTCCGTCCAGGCGCTGTTCACCGGCATCCTGTGGGGCGGCCTGGTCCGGATCTTCCTGATCAACCACATGACATACGCGGTCAACTCGATCGGCCACTACTTCGGCAGGCGCCGCTTCTCCACGACAGACGAGTCCCGGAACGTCGCATGGCTGGCCCTCCCCTCGTTCGGCGAGGCCTGGCACAACAACCACCACGCCTTCCCGCGGTCCGCCCGGCACGGTATGAAGTGGTATGAGGTCGACCTCTCCGCGATCTTCATCTGGAGCCTGGAGAAGACCCGGCTGGCCTGGAACATCATCCGGATCGACCCCGAGCGCATGACGATGCGGGAGGCCGGGATCAGCCGGGTGAGAGGCAGCATGCTCAGCCGGCAGGAGCTCCTGGTCAGCCAGCAGAAGATCGTCCCGATGGCGGAGCGGGCCCGCGGAGGCTCGGGCATCTCCCTCGTGGACGTGGAGTGAACATGGCGACCGACAGCGGACTGTGGGACCTGCTCCTGCGGGGCGAGTCCCACGGCACGCTTCACCACTGGGACGGCGACGGCTTCGCGCATCAGCCGTGGCACGAGGTCGTCGTACAAGCACACGGCATGGCGGCGACCCTGCGCGAGGCCGGCGTGCGGCCCGGCACCCGGGTCGCCACCGTCCTCACCAACTCGGCGCACACCGTTCGCGGGCTGCTCGCGGTCTGGCTGGCGGGGGGAGCCGTCGCCTCGTTCCCGCTGTCGGCCCGTGGGCAGTCCCCGGAGGAGTACGGCAACCAGCTGACCGTACTCAGCGAGCGCCTCGACCCGACCGTACTGCTCGTCGACGAGAGCCTGAAGCGCCTGGTCCCGGCCGGGCTCGCCGCCCGGCTGCCGATGCTCACGTGGACATCGTTGTACGGCGGAGGACGTATCGATCCGTCGCCGCCCGGTGACGAGGACACCGTGTTCATCCAGTATTCGTCCGGCAGCACGAGCCTGCCCAAGGGCTGCGAGCTGAGCGTCCGCGCCGTCGGCACCCATCTGCACATGCTGCGGGAGCTGTCGGACGGCCAGCCGGGGCAGGAGACCATCGCTTCCTGGCTGCCGCTCTCGCACGACATGGGCGTCTTCGGCACGATGCTGCACGCCTGGGCGTTCGATCACGACTTCGTCCTGTCGTCGCCCGAGCGCTTCGGCATGGCGCCGCGTACCTGGTTCCGGGACATGTCCGAGTTCGGCGCGACGATGACGGCCGGCACGAACACCGCCCTGCACCTGGCGACCCGGGCGCAGGGCCGAACGGCCCTGCCCAAGCCGCTGCGGCTGAAGGCGTTCGTGATGGGTGCCGAGCGGGTCGACTGGGACACCTTGAACGCCGCCGTGGAGACGTTCCGCCCCTCCGGCCTGGTCCCGGAGGCGTTCATGCCCGCGTACGGCATGGCCGAGGCGACGCTCGCCATCTCCAGCACGCCGCTGGGCGAGCGGCCATCGGCGCGTCACTTCGACGGCGCGGCCCTGCTCGACAACCGGATCGTGGAGGTCTCCGAGGACACGCCGGGCGCCACCCGGCTCGTGTCCAATGGGCCTCCCCTGCCCGGCGTCCGGGTACAGCAGGCCAGGACCGGCCGGGTGTCGGAGCTGTTGATCTCCACCCCCAGCTTGGCCAGCCGGTACCACGGAGACCCGCGGCGCACCGCCGAGCGGTTCCGCGACGGCGCACTGCACACCGGTGACCTGGGGTTCGTCCACGACGGTGAGGTGTTCGTCGTGGGCCGCGCCGACGACCTCATCTCGGTCGGCGGACGCAATGTCCACACCGGGGACATCGAGTCGGCGGTCGAGGGCCTTGGCACGGTCCGCAAGGGCTGCTCGGCGCTCGTCGAGATGACCGGCTCGCCGGTCTCCCGGCTGGTCATGCTCCTCGAACCGGCCCGCCGCAGTGATGACTTCCACGCGATCGCCAACCGAGCCGCCACGGTGGCCCTGGGGAAGTCGGGCATCGCCCTGTCCGAGTGCGTGTTCGTGGAGCGCGGCCATCTGCCCCGGACGCCCAGCGGCAAGATCCAGCGGTTCCGCTGCCGGAGCCTCCTCGGCCAGGACGACTCCCCGCTGAAGACCATCGCCCGCATCCGGCTCGACTGAGCCGGGCGGGCCGACCGGCCATACGCAGGGGCACGGCTGGCTCGCGACAGAAAGGATTCATCATGTCCCAGGGCCCGGCCCTGCCACCAGGCTTCTTCGCCGACACCGAGATCGCGGACGGTGAGGACCACCTGAGGCTCCACCTCAACGAGAACCCGTACCGTCCGCCCCCGGCACTGTCGACGCGGTGCACGACGAGTCGACGCGCCACCTCAACCGCTACCCGGACGCCGACTGTCGGCAGCTCCGCGAGGCCTCGGCAGCTCCGCGAGGCCCTCGCCGCCCACTTCGACGTCACCCCGGACATGGTCGCGGTCGGCAACGGGACCGACGAGCTGGTGCTGATGACGTCTCTTACCTTTCTCCGGGAACCCGGCGCGTCCGTCGTCACCACCGAGACGACCTTCCCCGGGTACGCGATGTCGGCCGCGTCCGTGGGCCGCACCCCGGTCACCCTGCCGCTGGACGGTGCCGGTCTGCCCGTCGAGGAGCTCGCCGACTGGTACGCCGGCTTCGTCGTGGCCGCGGTGACCGAGCCGCTGCCGGAGACCGGCGCGGTCATCGGCATCGACTGGGGCGTGAAGGAGACCGCGGCCACGACCTCCGACGCCCACGACCTGCCGCACGCCCGGCATGGCAGGACGGCCGCCCGGAAGCTCGCGCACTGTCAGCGGATGATGGCCCGGCGCCGCACCCCGAAGAACCGGCCCGGCACCAAGGGCTACAAGAAGGCGCGCCGGGCGGCGGCGAAGGTGTCGAAGAAGATCACACGGCAGCGGACCGACACCGGCCGCACATGGGCCAAATCGGTTGTCCGTGACTTCGATGCCCTGGCGGTGGAGGACTTCCGACCGAAGCTCCTCGCCAAGTCCACCATGGCCCGCAAGGCCGCCGACGCCGCCATCGGCGCCACCAAGACCGCACTGGTCGAGATGGCCCGCAAGCACGGCCGCACCGTGCACCTGGTCAACCCCGCGCACACCACGACGGACTGCGCGCACTGCGGGGCGAGAGCCAAGCACCGCATCCCCCTCTCCGAAAGAACGTATACGTGCACCGCGTGCGGAACCGTGTCCCCACGGGACAAGAACTCCGCCCGCGTCATGCTCGTCCGGGCTGGTCTCAACCCGGCTAGTGCCGATCTCGTAAGCCCTGCCCGTCGCTGACGGCCAGACAGAGTGAGCGAGGAACCCCCCTCGTTTACCACCCCGTTGCTGATCTCTCAAATCTCCTCTCACGCCTGGTGGGTGTGCGGGAGGGTGGAGAGAAGTCTCAGGATTGGTGGTGGTGTCCCGGTGTCGCTGGAGCCGTGGTCGGGTGGAGAAGTGCCGGAGCTGACGCGGCAGGTGGCTCGCGCGGCCTTCCCGAAGGGGTCGTTGGCCATCCGGCTGCGCGACAGTCTGGGGCAGGCCTTCGACGACGTTCTGTTCGTGGAGGCGTTCCCGTCTGATGGGCGGCCTGCTGCTTCGCCGGGCGTGCTGGCGATGGTGTCGGTGATGCAGTGCGCCGAGAGGTTGTCCGACCGGCAGGCCGCCGAGGCCGTGCGGGCGCCGATCGACTGGAAGTATCTGCTGGGCCTGGACCTCGACGACAGTGGCTTCGTTCACTCAATGCTGGCCCGGTTCCGGGCCCGGTTGGTCGCGCACGGTCTCGAAGAGCGTGTCCTGGACTCGGTGTTGGAGGCGGCTGCGGGCCAGGGGCTGCTGCGCCGGGGTGGGCGCCAGCGCACGGATACGACCCGGGTGGTCGCCGACGTCCGTCTGCTGAACCGGATGGAGTTCGTCGCCGAGACCCTGCGGGCCGCGCTGGAGGCGCTCGCCGCTGCCGCTCCGGACTGGCTGGAGCAGGCCCTGGCGGAACGGGAGACCGACTGGCTGGGCCGGTACGGACAGTGCGTGGACTCCTGGCACGGGCTGCCCGACGGCCAGGACCGTGACAGCTGGCTCCGCCAGGTCGGCGAGGACGGATTCCACCTGCTTTCGGCCGCCTGGCGGCCGGGTGCCCCCGACTGGCTGCACCGTATCCCCGCCCTTCAGACCCTGCGCCCGGCCTGGGTGCAGCAGTACCACCGCAACGAGGGCGGCGTGCGGGTGCGTGAGTGCGAGGACCTGCCGCCCGGACACCAGCGGCTGGCCAGCCCCTATGACACCGACGCCCGCTACGGCATCAAGAAGACCACCGGCTGGACGGGCTACTGCCTGCACCTGACCGAGACCTGCGACGACGACGCGCCCCGGCCGATCACGGACATCGCCACCACCAGCGCTGCCGACGGGGACGACAGCCAGGCCCTGCCCGGTATCCACACCCGCCTCGCCGGGCGGGAACTGCTGCCCGGCGAGCAGCTCGTCGACAGCGGTTACGTCACGGCCGGCACTCTGGTCGCTGCCCGCCAGGAGCACGGCATCGACCTCGTCGGCCCCGCCCGCCGAATCACCGGGGGCGACGGCCGCGAACGCTTCGGCCATGACGACTTCCAGACCGATGACGCACGGCGTCAGGCGGTCTGCCCGGCCGGGCAGACCAGCATCTCCTGGGCGAACACCCGCAGCAGCCGCCGCACCCGCGTCCCCCTGGTCCAGATCCGCTTCGACGCCGCGGCCTGCCATGACTGCCCGCTGCGCTCGCGCACCACAGCAGGCAACAGCAAGTGGGGACGGGCACTCACGTTGCGCGAACCCGCCCAGCGAGCCGCGCTCCAGCAGCGCCGCCGTGAGCAGGACACCGACGCCTGGCGGGCACGCTACCGCCCGCGGGGCGGGATCGAGGCGACGGTCTCCCAGATCGTCCACCGCACCGACGCACGCCCCAGCCGCACCGCACCCGCCACCCACCTGGGCCACTGCCTCGCAGCCACCGCCGTCAACCTCATCCGGATCGACACCTGGCAGCAAGGCCACCGCCCCGACCGCACCCGCACCCGCACCCGCACCAACCACTTATGCCACCTCCTCGCCCGACCCTCGAAATGAGAGATCAGCAACGGGGTCGTTTACGAGGGGGAGAAGTCAACGCCCGGTTCTCCGCCCAGGAGGTCCTTCCGCTGCAGACCGCCGAACGCTCCATCGCCGAACGGGAGGACACCGTCATCATGTCCCCGCCGGAGGACGCCTGGTGAAGCGCGCGCGGATACGATCGCGCCCTGCACGCCGGGCCCACGCTGATTCCTCAAGGAGTACCCGCATGTCCCAGTCCTTCGCCACCCTGCCCCCTGCCCACCAGACCATGCTGCTGGCCCACCGCGCGATGGTGCGCGACCTGGGCCGGGTCGCCCGCACCGCCGAGCGGCTGGCGCAGTCGCCCGACACCGAACGGGTCGTCGCGCTCCGGGAGTACATCGACAAGCTGTTCCAGCTGATCGAGCACCACCACGAGGGGGAGGACGAGTTCCTCTGGCCGCGACTTCGGCAGCTGGGAGCGGACGAGGAGGCTCTCACCCTGATGACCACCGAACACGACGAGTTGTCGAAGGTCCTGCACAGCTGGCATGACGTCAGCCGTCGGCTCGGTACGGACCCCGGCGTGGCGGCCGAGCTGGCGAAGCTGACGGAGGGGGTGCGCGATCAACTGGCGAAACACGCCGGGGACGAGGAGCGCGAGCTGTCTGGTCGGCTGGCGCCGGTGCTGGGCAAGCAGGTCTGGAAGGGGTTCGCGACGCACATGCGCAAGACGGCACCGAGCTGGACCCTGAAGTTCATGCCGGCCTGGCTGTCCTCCGTGGCCGGCGCCGGCGAGCGGGGCGGGGTGCCCGCCCCGCCGGTGGCGGCGCTGTTCAAGGGCTGGCTGGAGAAGCGGCAGCGGGCCGCGTTCGGCGAGAACTACTGAGCGGACCCCAGTGAGGGCATCACCGCTTCCCGTCCGTCTTGGCCATCCCCTCGTAGCGTGGAGTTCATGACTGCAGGGGAAGTTGGGATTCATGGGGTCCAAGAAGAAGCCGCCGTACGACGCCGAGTTCCGTGAAGGTGCGGTGCGCATCGTGGTCGAGACCGGGAGGCCGGCCGGGGAGGTCGCCGAGGAGGTCGCCGAGGAGCTCGGCATCACCCCGGGCACGCTGCACAGCTGGGTGTCGCGGTGGCGGTGGCGGTCGGGTGCGGGAGGCCGAGCGGGCCGAGCTGGAGCGGCTGCGCTGGGAGATCGGGGAGCAGAACAAGCGGATCCGGAGCTGGAGATGGAGCGTGATGTCTTCAAGCGATGCATGGGTGCGCCACGAAGTTCTTTGTGACCGAGTGGAGGTGAGATACCGCCACCGTCGGGCCGTCGCAGCGGTCCGATAGAAGCTGGGGGCAGCCTGATCCGGGGGACGCCGGGGAGGGTGGGAAGCAGCCCCGACAACGACGGGACGCGTCGGTACTGCCAGACGGCGCGATTCCGGCAAGAGAAGGCCAGAAGGTGTACGTGGCTCGACTTTCGCCGTTCTGACCGACCGTCATCCCAGGTCTGTGCGGGCTGCGGCCCATGCCTCCTGGACGGCGCGGATTTCGGTATCGGTGGGCTGACCGGCGTCGATGGGCATAAATCGGGCTGCGATGGTCGTCCGGCGGAGCTTGGCGGTCATGTCGGAGAACGCCGGGTGGGTCTTGGTGGTGTACCACGGGGCCCGTGCCCGGTGCTCGGCCGCGTCCTGGGGGTGGTGGCCGTGCAGCGTGTACCAGATGACGGTGATGGTGTAGCAGTACAGGCCGAAGGGCACGGTGCGCTCGACGGCGCGTCGGGTGCGGCTGCGCGCCTGGCCGACCCCGAGCACCTGACGCGCCTCGGCGAAGGTCACCTCGATGGACCACCGCCACGCGTACCGGATCACCAGGTCGGCGGCCTCGGTGGTCAGCTCGGTGCTGACCAGGGCCAGGTCGTAGCCGGTGTCGGTGGCGTCCTCACGCAGCAGGACCACCTTCACGGTGCGGGTGTGCAGCGACCCGTACCACAGGCAGGTGGTCTCGGCGGTGAACACAGTCTCGGTACGGCTGTAGCGGGTCACGGCCTGCGCGGTGAACGTCAGGGCGGCGGCCAGCTCGGCCGGGGTGCCGAGCCTGTCGCCCTTCAGGCGGGGCCGTCCGCGCCGTCCGGTGGGAGGCGGAGCGAGGTCGTAGAGGACGGCGTTCGCCGGCAGCCGGGTGGTGAAGGTGACCGATGGGGGCAGGTCACGCAGTGCCTTGCCGTGGTAGGCGGCATCCGCGACCACGTCGATGCGCCGGCCGAAGTGGCAGGCGGCCAGGAACCGGATCATGGATGCGGCCAGTTCGACCTTGGTCCGCTCGCCTTTGGGGCGGTGCAGCCGGGCGGCCACCGGCAGGCACACCGGACGGGCCAGGAACGGCAGGTCCACGACCAGGCCGAGGACGACGAAGCAGGTGCCGTAGCCGATCCCGTCCCGGCCCGCGGCGGAGCCGTCGTGCTGCCGGGCGGCGCCGAAGACCTTCTTCCCGCACCGTTTGAACAGCGTGTCGTCCACCACCACCGTCAGCGGACTGCCGTCGGGCACCAGTGAGCGCACCACCAGGTGGGACAGCGACGCACCCAGCGTCTGCGGGTCCCAGCTCGCGCGGGCGAAGAAGGAGTGCGCCCGGTCATGAGACCAGCAACGCGTCAAGTTCGCGCCCAGCAGCATCCCGGTGACCGTGCCCCGGCCGGTGTTCGCGACCAGCCCCGTGACCAGCGCGGCGAACGTGGAGAACGTCGGCGAGGTGAAACAGCCGCGCAAAACGCCCAACACAGCGAGCAGAGAGACGGGTACGGTCGCATCCGGAAGCATCGGCGGGTCCCTCACAGCAGGCGGCACAAGCACCGCCGATGCTTCCTTCGCGTCTGCCTCCCGGCCGCGCCGATGGCCACACGTCACCCGCGCGAGGAACGAAGCTGACGCTTAGTCAGAACGTCGAAAGTCGAGCTGCCCCTAACTTCGGGGCATGACGCGACGACTTTCTTCCCATCTTCCCTCGCAGGAAACCGAGTTAGGTACGGCAGCGCCCTTCGTTCCACGGCTCGGCGACCTCGCCACGGACAGCGCTCGTGATGGCCGTGTCGGGGTCGTGGTCGCTCCCCCTGGTGAGGGCTCCGCTACGACGTACCACCTGCGCCCGCCCGGGGGCGGGGCCCCGTGGTCCGCACCCGCCGACGGGCGGGCGCTCGGGCCCGTGCCGGTGAAGGCCACCCACGCCACACTCTTGGCCGGACGGGACGCGATCTACGACCGGCGCGCCCGGCAGGGATCGGTTCCCATCGAGTTCCGTTTCGATGACGGCTCGACCCTCGATGGCGCGCTCATCCTCACCTCGGTGGAACTGGAGCGGCTGCACGTGCAGACCCAGCCGCCTCATCGACGCGCACGATCGTGCCCTCGGCGGCACCCCATGACCGGGGCTCGACGACGCCACGCCCGAAAAGCCCCGCCGCTCTCCTTACGCCCCGAAGGCGGGGGCATCGCGCTCGCGGTTCTGGCTGTCGCCGGGCTGGTGGGCCCGGCCTGGGCGCTTCGTGAGCAGGCCGCCCCGCTCCTCAACGGCCCCAGTCACCCGCCCTCCGCCGTCGCACCGGACGCGAGCCTGTCCTCCGACCACTGACTCCGCTCCGGCGACAAGGCCGGCTCCTGCGTTCTCGGCGACCGGAGCCTTCCATGCACCCGCGGAACATCCAGGCAGCCTTCAGCGCACGTTCCAGCAGGCCAGGCAGCACACGCGTGCCCAAGCGCCGTTGATTCCCCAGCCCAGAGCGCGAGTTCGATTCTCGTCACCCGTTCCACGGCTGAGGCCCAGGTCATCGACCTGGGCCTTGCTTGTTGTCTGGACCCGTCTCTGCGTTCCGTGCCACATCCGTGCCAGATGCCGTGGATTGCACGGCGCCACGGCGCTGCCGCCCGACGTCATGACGGCCGGCCGGGGGTGCACCTCTCGTACACGACCACCCTCCTGCCGCGGACCTGCTCGTCGTCCACCGGCCGGAAGTGCTCCCGGAGCGTGGACATCTTGGCCCTGTCCCGCGCCGAACTCGGCGGCCTGGAGACGTCTTCCGCGTCGGTGACGAGGATGACGCGCTGCCGGGCGAGTATCTCGGCCCGTATGCGGGCGGCATCCCACTCCACCCCCTTCAGCGTCCCGGAGCGTTCCGGTGTGTCCTCCAGGGCGATGTCCCGCAGGCCCGTGAACGCCTGCGGGGAGACCAGCTTGGTGTCCCGCCGCGCCGCGGGGACGAACAGCACGGCGTCACCGGGCCTCTCCCACCGCTCCACCCGCTGCGCGGCCGCCAGGACGTCGTCCACCCGGCTGTGCGGCGAGCGTTTCGCGAGCGCCTGCGGCAGCAGGGCCGCAGAGGCGACGGCGATCGCGACGGGAACGACCCAGCGCGCGGCGCTCCGCGACCGGCGCTGCACCGCCCCGACCAGCGCGCCGAGTACGACACCGAGCATCAGGGCCAGGCCCAGCAGGCTGAAGAGCACATACCGGTCCACGAAGAGCGGCTTGAACAGCGAGAGCCCGATGAGGCCGATTTGCGGGACCGCGAGCAGGGGAAGGCCGACGGCCGCTGCCGACAGCCGTCGCGCCCGGGGCCGGTCCAGCAGGGTGCCGACGCCGGCGAGGGCCAGCAGTACCGCCGGCCCGATCAGCATGTGCCAGGTCAGCGGCGGTATCCAGGAGACCTGCCCGGACTGGGTACGGCTGAAGAGGATCAGTGGCGTCACCCCTGCCGTTGCCGCCGTGGATGCAGCGGCCCAGCGAACCCATGTCCCGCGCTCCGCCCGTGCCCATACCAGGGTCGCCAGGTGCGCGGGCAGTGTCAGCAACGAGAGCCAGTTCAGCAGGCCGCACACCAGGACCGTGCAGCCGTAGGCGGTCCAGCGACCCCGACGGTTCGCTCCTGTCTGCAGTATCGACACGAGGAGCAGCGTCGAGAGCCCTGCGCCCGCCGCCACCAGCGCGTACGGACGGCCCTCCTGAAGGTGGAACTGCACGGAGGGAACAAGCCCGAACGCCATGCCTCCGCCCAGCCCGACCGGATTCCCGCAGAGCCGCCGCCCGATTTCCGCCACGCACGCCGCTCCCGCGGCGACCGCGAGCGCGGAGGGCAGCCGCAACACGGTGGTCGAAGGGCCGAATCCCTCGAACAGCGCGTGCATGAACAGGTAGTAGAGGGCGTGGACGGCATCGACGTGTTCCAGCATGCGCGCTATGTCCCTCGTCGGCCGGAGGGCGACCTGCCAGGTGGCGGCTTCGTCACGCCAGACACTGCCCTCCCTCGACAGGCCCCACAAACCGAGCACCACGGTCCACAGGAAAGGGACAAGCCAGACGAGAGCACTCCGCTGAGGGCGGAGGCGGATCAACATCCCCACAATCGGTCGCCCCCCGGTCGGCACATCCCCGCAGTCGTCCGCACCTTGCGGTGCTCGGCGTGAATCCGGTGACGGGCAGAACGACCGCGCCTGGGTGATCTTATGCGCAAGGATCACCGACGGCGGGGGAGGTGGCGGCTCGGCACATCGAGCCACACACAAGGGGATCATTCACAGCGAAGAAAACTACGCTGGACTGGGACAACGCCGCAGGGGATCGGCGGTCCGCACCTTCCCGGGGCTCCTCCACAGGCGGGCTGAAGGCCGCGCACGACCGTCGCTGAGGCGACCGGTTCCCGGCCGGCGTCCGCCGCGCGGGCTCACCGGGCCCTCGTCGGCGGGTGCCCGGCCGGCCACCGGCCTCCTGAAAGAACCGGGGAAAGAACCACCCGCCCACCCACCCCTCCCGGCACCGGGAAGGCGGGCGTCACCCGTGCGAGTGACCGGCTTGCAGGCACGGGTCACGGGCCGTTACGTTCGCCGCGACAACCGCAAACAGATACGGCCCCCGGCCGGGACGGGCATCCCGAACGAGGGCCTCACCGATCAGGAAGCAGGACCTTCCCGATGGCTGACCCCCAGTCTAACGCGCCCCGGCGCGCCGATGCCGGAACTCCGGCCTCCGGCGTGATCCACGTCCGCACCCGGCTGACCGCCGGCTTCACGGTCCTCTCCAACTCCCTGGCCCAGCGACCCGGTAGCGCCATCACGGTCGGCGTCGCGGCCTACATCGCCTCCCTCCGCGACGGTTCCTCGGTGACCATCGCCACCCTCTGCGACCACTTCAGCGAGGGCGAGATCCTCATCTCGCGAGCGCTCCGGGAGCTCGAAGCCGCCGGCTATCTGGAGCGCCGCCGCGAGAGGTCCCCCTCCGGGCAGGTGCGTACCCGAACGTACTTCTACGACGTACCCGGCGGCGACCCAGGCAGCGACCCAGGCGGCGACCCCGGTGGCCCACCGGAACCGCCTCGGCCAGGGGGCCCGGCGGCCATCCCGGTCGCCCCGCCCCCTGCCGCCACGCCGATGCGGGCGTCTGCACCCGCTCCCGGACACGACACGGCCGAGGAGCCTGCGCCCGCACCCGCCGACGCGGCCACCGCACCCGCACCCGCACCCGCACCCGCACCGACCGGCACCGCCGGGCCGCCCGCACCCGCACTCGCCGACGCGAACCCTGCGGCGGTCGCCGTACTGACCGCCCTGCGCCGGGTCGACCCCCGGCTCGTCCTGTCCGTCCGGGAGGCCGCCCGCCTGGCCCCTGCCGTCGCCGAGTGGCTCGCGGCAGGCGTCGGACCCGGGCAGATCACCGAACTGCTGACGGTACGGCTCCCCGACCGCTTCCGCTCCCGCCCGGCGAACGTCCTCGCCTTCCGCCTCCGGGAGACCCCGCTCCCCATGCCGCCCCAGGGACCGCAACCGCCTCCGGGCGAACGCCCCGCCGTCCCGCCCTTCCAGACCTGCGACGGCTGTGAACGGGCCTTCCGCGCCCAGGAGCCCGGACACTGCCGAAACTGCCGCGATCGCCTCGGCGGGGAGCCCCTGCGCGCGGCCGGCTGAACCGCTGAGCGGGGCCTGCTGTCCGGCGATCGGACGACAACCGTTCGCGCCCGGACACGACGCCGGGCGCGAACGGTGGAGCCGGGGGCACCGGGCACCGGGCCGGGGGCGCCGGGCCGGGCCAGCGGCACCGGGCAGGCCAGGGGCAGAGGGCCGGGGCCGGCGTTGGAACCTCGCTGTGCCGCTACGCCTCGGCCGCGGCGGTGGCCTCGGCGACGGCGATCTCGATGCTGAGCGCCTTGGCGATGTTCCCGGCGGCCGTCATGACCCGTGCCGTGCCCACGATGGGAGCGATGGCGACCAGAACGTCCTGCAACTGCTCGGCGGTCATACCGGACTGAAGGGCCGGGTCGATGTGAGCGACGTAGGAGATCGGCGGAGCGTCCGAGGCGGCGAGAGCGGCGATGCGGGTGAGCATCAGCATGTCCGGCGTCAGCCCGCACCGCTCGATCGAGTCGACGGTCATCGCGGCGAGGGTGTCCAGTACCGGGGTTTCGGATGCAGTGGCCATGGCAGGTCGTCTCCTGACGGTGTCGTGACATGACGAGGATCGGCTGGTCACAAGCGCGGCAGCACTCCGCGTCATGTGCGCGCAGCCCCTGCTCGACCGTAAGTCGGTTTCCCGCGGCGCGCTCGTCGGGGATTCTCCGGGCAGGCGGGGACCACCACCGGATCCGCACGGGCGGGCGGGGAGGGCGCCGTACACCTATTGGCCGGTCCGGCAGGCAGGGCCCGGTACCCGCTTGTAGCGTCGGCGCACAGGCGGTGGTCAGTGGGATGCCCGCGCCGGCACCGGATGGTTCCTCCGGAGAGCCGGACGACGGCCCGCGGTGCCGTGTCCGCACTCGCGGAGAGGCGGGAACGGACACGGAGCGGCCCGGAGAGACACGGAAGAGAGGGAGCGATCGATGCGGGGAGGAGCAGAGTTGACACGCGGCAGGACCGCATCGCTGGTCTTGTTCACCGCCGTTGTCCTCGCAGTCGCCCTCAACCCGGTGCTCCCGCTCGCCCCGCAGTCCGGCCCCCCGCACACCCCGAGAACGGAGCACGCGACCCAGCGGCTCAAGGGCCGAACCGTCGAATGCACCTCCGGTCGGCCCGGACTTGCCCAGACACTCGTCCGGCACATGGTGACGTCGCTGGAGAGACGGTCGAGTCGGGTCTCGATCGCGCTCTACGACCGCAGCTCCCGTACCTCGTGCACCTACCGCGCCGATGTGCACTACGACTCCGCCAGCACGGTCAAACCCATCGTCCTCGGGGCCTTGCTCCTGGCCAGGGGCACCGGCCTCGCTCTGACCGGGGAGGAGAGGTCCCTGGCAAGGGAGATGATCGTGAACTCGGACAACGATGCCACGTACGCCCTGTGGGACCTGCTGGGGAGGGAGAGGATCCAGGAGTTCCTCGACAGGGCGGGGCTGGAGGACACCAGCCTGAACGACGCCGGCTTCATGGGGCTGACGCAGATCACCGCACGCGAGCAGGCGAAGGTGCTTCAGCTTCTGACGGGTGCGGACGGGTCCGTGCTCGGCTCGACGGAACGCGCCTACGTTCTGCGGCTGATGCGGGAGGTGCAGGAGGACCAGCGCTGGGGGACGCCGTCGGGTGCTCCGTCCGACGCCGTCGTGCAGGTCAAGAACGGATGGCTGCAGCGGTCCGAGAAGGGGGCCGGGAGTTCCTGGGACCGAGGGGACTGGAAGGTCCACAGCATAAGTGCGGTCACCGGACGTTCCTACGACTACGGGCTCGTGGTGATGACCGAGAACAACAGAGCGCCCGAGGGTGCTTCACCGGAAGCGGGGTGCGACTACGGCATGGAGACCATCGAGCGGGTGGCCAGGGCGATTCACCGCGATCTGCACCCGGCGGAGGCGATCGAGGTCCACCAGGCGTGAACAGCCGCCCGTGAGTGCCGTTCGGCGGGTACGGGCGGCAGTCGCGGCTGTCGCCACCGCGGCCTCGGGCCGCCCGCCGGGCACGCGGCGGAGGGCGGCAGCCGCCACTCTCCGTGTCCGCTGCGCCTGGCTGCCGAGCAGCCGAGCACGGAGCCGCTGACGTGTCGCCCCGGCCTCGGGCCCGGCCGCCGTGTTGCCAAACACCGTGTTGCCTCAACCACCGTGTTGCCCCGGCTGTCCGGCTCATCCGGCGGCGCCCACGTCCGTCCGGTCGGTGCGGGAACGCGCCCCGGAGACGATCCCGCGCCGCGAGGCGCGGGCCGTGCTCCTCGCCTCCGTCGCCCGCGCGGCCCCGACATACCGGACGACGGCGGAGACGTCCGCCACGCCGGAGACGCCCCAGGCGCCCGGGCCGGGAGGGCACGGGACGGGAGCGCGGCCGGACATACGGCCGGGGGCACGGCCGGACAAGCGGCCGGGGTTGCGGCCGGGGTTGCGGCCGGAGCGGACGGCTTGGCGGCCGTCGTGCGCGAGGGACGAGATCGTGCAGAGTGCGGGGGCGTCGACGCGCCAGAAGGCCCGAGCCGGGGCCGAGAGCGCGTGCACGAGCAGGGTCCGGACGACCGCCTCCTCGGCGATCACCAGGGCGTGCCCGGCATCGGCCGGGAGGTTCTCCAGCCAGTCGGCGGTACGGCGGCACAGCCCGCGTACGGACTCACCGCCGTGCGGCGTGGCGTCCGGGTCCCGGAGCCAGGCCGAGAAGCCGTCGGGATCGGCGGTCGCCACCTCCTCGACGGTGCGGCCCCGCCAGGCGCCGTAGTCGAGATCGCGCAGCACGGGCTCGACCTCGGGCTTCAGGCCGAGGGCGGTAGCCACGGCCGCGCAGCGCATCGACGGCGCCCGCAGGGAGGGCAGGTACGGGGGCATGGCCGCTCTGGCGGCGCCCGCTTCCCGCAGGACGCGCTCGCTCGGCAGCCCGTCGCCGAGAACAGTGTTCCGCGCGCCTCGGAGTCTGTCCCCCGCGGCCTCGCGGATCCCCGCGGCCGCGCAGAGGAATGTCAGGCGGACCGTCATGGCGATGGACCTCCTTCCGGGCCCGGCGGGGTGTACCGGGCTCCTGCCGCCGGTCAGCCGACCGGCAGGGGTGCCCGGACGGGCACAGCCGGTACGCGAGCGGTCGCGACCTCACCCGTGGTGGTCCCGGGCATGCCCGGGACCACGCGGGGCCGGACGGGGGCGATCCCGAGAATCCGGCTCGCCGGCGGCGGGGACGTACGGGAGCCGTCCACCGCGGCTGCGGCGGGCGGCACGGCCTGCTGTGCGTCGGCCCTCATGCGCTCCAGCGTCGGCCAAAGCCGCCTGGGCCGGCCATCCGGCAGATGTCCGGACCTCCCCCGCCGAGTGGCCGGTCGGGGTGGTGCACGGATGGAGGGGACAGGGGGAGGGGCGGAGGAGGTGCAGTGGCACTGAGCGGAGGGACGGTGGGACGGTGGGGCGGAGGGGCGGAGGGACGGAGGGACGGAGGGACGGTGGGGCGGAGGGACGGAGGGACGGAGGAGGTGGCCGTACCACCGTGGAGACGGCGGTTTGCCCGTGCTCCGGGCCGTGCCCCGGACCACGGCCCGGAGCAGCCGCGCGGCGGGGGAGGTGGCGGGAGCGGTCCGGGGAGGCCCGGACCACGGGCTGCCCCGGTGAGCGCGCAGTCCGGGGAGCCGGGCTGAAGCGCGCTGCGGAACCGGCGGGCGCGAGGCGCTGTGTCCCCGGTCACCCGTGCACTTGAACTGATGCCGTCGTCGATCCGTACAGGTAGTCGCGGGCGTGGCGGCCTCTGCCGTCATGCCGATCAACGGCCCTGCGCGGAAGGACCTTCGGGTGGCGCTCTGGACACGTTCTGGCCGGCTGCCGGCCCAGGCCGCGGCCCCGGCCGCGGAGACCCCGCCTGGCGGCGGCACCGATGGTGGCGCTGCCGGCGGCACAGCTTGTGGCACGGAACGCGGCAAGGGAAGCGGCGGTGAAGCCGCCGGTCGGCCCGCGCCCGTCGGGTCGCTGGAGGGCCCCCGGGAAGGCCGTCCGAACAGCGGCCCCGCGGCGGAGACGGCCGCGCACCGGTCGAGCGGCAGTCAGGACGAAAGCCGGGGCGGCGGCCAGGACGGGGACCGGCAGTCCGTCACTCGCGATCCCCGTCAGGACGGCGACCGGGACAGCGACCAGGGCACCCCTCGCGACGGCGGGAGCGACGGCGGCACGCACGGCACCGGCACCGGCACCGGCAGCACACCGGAGAGGCGTCCCCGCCACGAAGTCGGGGCCCATGCCGGGACGGACGGAGGGACGGACGGCAGGGCCGATGCCGAGAACGGACGGGCCGATGCCGAGACACACGGCGGTACGGACCGCGGTACGGACGCTGGGACGGACGGCGGGACGCACGGCGCGCCGGAGGGACGCCCCCGCCCCGACGGTGAAGGCGACCGTGCCGCGGTCGCCGAGCCCGGCGGCTGGCGGAGCCGGCTCCCGGTCGCTGCGCGTGTCCTCCGCCATGGCGCCACCGCCCTGGCAGCCGCGGTCGTGGCCGCCGCGCTGCTGCTGCCGTCCAAGCTCGGGCATCTCACGGCGCCCGTGTTCCTGCGCATACCGGTGGAAGGGATCTTCGGCGTCGCCGTACTCCTGCTCCTGGGGCCGGGCGGGCCCGGCCGGCTGAGGCGCGCCATACCGGCGCTCGCGGGCGTGGGTCTCGGCCTGATGGCCGTGCTCAAGCTGCTCGACCTGGGGTTCGACGGCGTCTACAAACGGCCCTTCGACCTCGTGCTCGACTGGGTTCTCCTGGACTACGGCCAGTCGTTCCTCAAGGACTCCGTCGGCTCCGCGGGCGCGATCGGCGTCGTGGTCGGAGCCCTCCTCCTCGTCGTCCTGGTGCTCTGCCTCACGACCTGGGCGGCCGTCCGGCTGAACCGTGTCCTGGCACGTCACAGTGCCGCGGCTGTGGGGGGCACGCTCGTGCTGGGGACCGTGTGGGTCGTGTGCGCCGCGCTGGGCGTGCGGAACACGGCCGTGCCCGTCGCGGCGGACAGTTCGGCCGAGTTCCTCCAGGACCGGGTGCAGCAGGTGCGTGCCGGGCTGCGGGACAAGGAGGAGTTCGCCCGGGTGGCCGCCGACGACGACTTCGCCGACCTGCCGGCGGACCGGCTGCTCACCGGGCTGCGCGGGAAGGACGTGATCTTCGCTTTCATCGAGAGCTACGGGCGCAGCGCGCTCGAGGACCCGGAGATCGCCCCGTCGGTCTCCGCGCTGCTCGCGGACACCGACCGCCGGCTTCGCGGCGCCGGCTGGTCCTCCCGGAGCGGGTTCCTCACCTCCCCGACGTACGGTGGCGGGAGCTGGCTGGCGCACTCCACCTTCAACTCGGGCCTGTGGATCAAGAACCAGCAGCGGTACCGCACCCTCACCTCCGGCGACCGGATGACGCTCACCGAAGCCTTCCGGAAGACGGGGGCCTGGCGCACGGTCGGCATCATGCCCGGCGTGACCCGGTCCTGGCCCGAGGGGAAGTTCTACGGCCTCGACCATGTCTACGACTCGCGCAGCATGGGCTACAAGGGACCGAAGTTCAGCTGGACTCCGGTGCCTGACCAGTACAGCCTGTCCGCGTTCGAACGGCTGGAGCACGGAAAGCCGGGTCGCGGCCCGATGATGGCGGAGATCATGCTCGCCTCGAGCCACAACCCGTGGGCTCCGCTCCCGAGGACGCTCGGCTGGGACGAGATCGGCGACGGGTCGGTGTACGACTCGGTGAAGGAGGAGGGCGAGGACCCCGGGGAGGTGTGGAAGGACCCGTCGCGGGTCCGCACGGAGTACGGGCGTGCCATCGAGTACTCGCTGACGAGCCTCCTTTCGTACGTGGAGGAGTACGGCGGCGAGAACACCGTGCTCGTGTTCCTCGGCGACCATCAGCCGGTGTCCACGGTCACCGGGGACAGACTCGGCCGGGACGTGCCCGCCACGATCCTCGCCCGCGATCCGGCCGTGCTGGACCGGATAGCCGGCTGGGGCTGGCAGCCCGGGCTCAAGCCCGGTCCGGACGCCCCGGTCTGGCCCATGGACGCCTTCCGCGACAGGTTCCTGTCCGCGTACGGGGACCGGTCGGCGGCGGCGACGGTGGCACCGGCGGGAGGCTGAGCCACTCCGCCGGTACGGGCACGGGTCCCCGCCGATCCCACCCGCGGAGACTCGCGGGTCCCCACCCGCGGGTCCCCGCCGGTTCCCGGTTGCAGCGCCGCTCGGACACGCAGGGGACACGACCGGACCCGGGCCCGTCCGCACACCGCGTCCGGGCTCGGGCGTTCACGGATGGGTGACCCCGCAGGCACGCACGCCCGCGTGCCGGGCATCCGGGACACGGACCGGGCGCTGCCTGCCGGCCCCCTGGGAGCAGGCGTGCCCGGGGGAATCACCGGGCCCGGGGGACCGTGTCTGCGCCGGGCCCCCGCCGGGAACGCACCCGTCGTGGATCGGCGGCGAGCGGGGCGGTCGGAGCGCCCGTCCCTGCCGGACCGGACACAGCCCGGGGCACCACCTCCAGGACCCTGCCCGCTCACCGTGCTCCGCGCACCGACCGTCCCGCGCCCGCCCCTGGCCGGGACGGTCGGCTGCGCGTGCGCGTGCCCGTGCGCGAGAGACCGGACACGGGCACGCATCTGCACGCCGCAGGGCTGATGTCCGGACGCGGTACCGCGCCGCAGACTTCCGTCGGATCCGCCGGTCCGCGGCCGACGCGCAAGGCCCACGCGCAAGGCCCACGCGAAAAGCCGGCACGACAGGCCGGTACGACAGGCCGGTACGACAAGCCGGAACGCCGGCGGCCGGGCCTCGCCGAGCGGCACGGTGAGGGGGTGGCAGGCCCCCCGCGCCCGCCACCCCCTCACCCGGCCGACGGATCAGACCCCCTCGCGCGCCCGCCCCCGGACCACCGCCGAGCGGTGCCGGAAGGTGCCCGCGACCGGGCCGCCCTCGCGGGTCCCGACGTACCACAGGCCCCGGATGTCACGGCCGAAGGACCAGACGAGGGCCCCCAGCGCGCCGAGGACGAGCAGCAGGGCGGCGACGGGCGGCAGAAGGCCGGTGGCGGCGGCGAGCAGGACGACGCCCTGGAGGGCGGCCACGGTCTTGCGGGCCGTGCTCGGGGGCAGCGGGCCGTTCAGCCACGGCAGCATCCGCGCCGCGGCGACGAACACGTACCGCATCGCGCCGATGGCCAGCACCCAGGCGCCCAGGGAGAGCGCCACATGAACGCTGAGCACCAGGATGAGAAAGGCGTCGGCCTCCATGTCGAAGCGCGCGCCGAGCGCGGACTCCGTGCCGGTGCGCCGGGCGACCCGGCCGTCGACCGCGTCGAGGACCAGCGCCACCGCGGTCAGCGCGACCAGCGCGGCGGTCCGGGGCCCGCTCGCGGAGGACTCCGCGACCAGCGCGGCCACCCCGCCGGCGAGCGCCGTCCTGACCAGCGTGACCGTGTTCGCGGGGCCGAACGGCTCCGGTGGCCACGACCGGTGCAGGGCACGCGTCAGCAGCGCCCACATTCCGACCGTGAACACCCCGCCCGCGAGCCAGCCGGCGGCGCCCAGTCCGGTCGCCGCGTCCAGCAGGACCAGCAGGACGGCCAGCCCGCCCGCGCCCGCCGCCGTCTCCGGACGCAGCAGCCGAACCTCGTATGTGCCGATCAGGGCCACCGCGGTACCACCCTCCGGACGTGTGACAGAGTCGACGAGCGCCGCGTACGGTGTGCGCGGTTCTCATGATTTTCAGAACGTAATCCGTCGCGTGAGTGTTCAGCGGGAGGTCGCGGATGGAGCGCGTCGCACGCGCTTTCTGGCTCAATTCCCCGGGTCGGGGCGAGATTCGCAAAGTCCGGCTGGCGGAGCCCGGCGAGGGCGACGTGGTCGTGCGCAGCCTCTGCTCCGGGGTGAGCCGCGGTACGGAGAGCCTCGTCTTCCGCGGCGGGGTACCGAAGGGCCAGTACACGGCGATGCGGGCGCCGTTCCAGGAGGGCGAGTTCCCCGGGCCGGTCAAGTACGGCTATCTCAGCGTCGGTGTCGTCGAGGAGGGACCGGCCGACCTGCTCGGCCGGACGGTGTTCTGCCTCCATCCGCACCAGAGCCGCTACGTCGTTCCGGCGCACGCGGTCACCCCGGTGCCGGACACGGTGCCCGCCGGACGGGCGGTACTTGCGGGGACGGTGGAGACCGCCGTCAACGCCCTGTGGGACGCCGCGCCCCTGGTGGGCGACCGGATCGCGGTCGTCGGCGCCGGCATGGTGGGCGGCTCGGTCGCCGCCCTGCTCGCCCGGTATCCGGGCGTGCGGGTGCAGCTGGTCGACCCGAACCCGGCGCGAGCCGCCCTGGCCGAGGCACTGGGCGTCGGTTTCGCCCTCCCGGAGGAAGCTCTCGGCGGCTGCGACCTCGCCGTCCACGCCAGCGCGACCGAGGCCGGGCTGACCCGTTCGCTGGAACTGCTCGCGCCGGAGGGCACGGTGCTGGAACTGAGCTGGTACGGCGACCGCCGGGTCAGCGTGCCGCTCGGCGAGGCCTTCCACTCCGGCCGGCTGGTCCTGCGCGGCAGCCAGGTCGGGCGGGTGGCCGAGGCCCGCCGTTCCCGCCGCAGCTACGCCGACCGGCTGGCGCTCTCGCTCGAACTGCTCGCCGACCCCGTGTTCGACGCGCTGATCACCGGCGAGTGCGCCTTCGAGGAACTGCCCTCGGTGCTGTCCCGGATCGCCGCGGGCGAACTCCCCGGCCTGTGCCACCGGGTGGTGTACGGCGCCCCGTAGCGGAGGCGGCTGACGCCCCCCGGACCCCGCGGGCATCGGAACGACCTGCGCCCCTGAACACGCAGTACTCTCCGGCCGTACTGATGGACACGGCCGCCCGTCGGTGGCCGAGCCGTAGGACCGGGAGGTCACCGCCGTTGTTCAGCGTCACCGTCCGTGAGCACCTGATGATCGCTCACAGCTTCCAGGGCGAGGTCTTCGGACCCGCACAGCGTCTGCACGGAGCGACCTACCTCGTGGACGCCTCCTTCCGCCGCGCCGAGCTGGACGCCGACAATCTCGTCGTCGACATCGGCCTCGCCACCACCGAACTGGGTCATGTGGTGAGCGAGTTCACCTATCGCAATCTGGACGAGCTGCCCGAGTTCGCCGGGACCAACACCTCGACCGAGTTCCTGGCCAGGGTCATCGCCGACCGGCTCGCGGACCGGGTGCACGCGGGGGCACTCGGCGAGGGCGCGCGCGGACTGGCCGGGATCTCGGTCACGCTGCACGAGTCGCACATCGCGTGGGCGAGTTACGAGCGGGATCTGTGAGTGCGGACGCCGTGGGCGCCCGCTCCCGGCACCGCACCACCGCCGATGGGCCCGACCGGGACGTCCGGGCCGTCCGGGCCGACCGGGCCGTCCGGTTCGTCATGCCGGGGGGCGTGGACGACCCGACCTCGCCGAGCGGCGGAAACATCTACGACCGGCGGATGTGCCGCGAGCTGCCCAGGATCGGCTGGCAGGTCCACGAGCACGCCGTCGCGGGCGCGTGGCCGCGGCCCGGCGCCGGGCCGCGGTCCGAACTGGCGCGGGGCCTGCGCGAGTCGGCGGACGGCAGCCTGGTCCTCCTGGACGGGCTCGTCGCGTGCGGGGTTCCCGACGTCGTCGTGCCCGAGGCCGACCGGCTGCGGCTGGCGGTGCTGGTGCACCTGCCGCTGGGGGACGAGACCGGCCTCGCCCCGGCCGTGGCCGCGGAGCTGGACGCAGCGGAGCGCACGACACTGCGCGCCGCCGCGGTGGTCGTGGCTCCCGGCGAGTGGGCGGCGCGGCGGCTCGTGGAGCACCACGGGCTCGACCCGCGCCGGGTGCACGCCGCCGCTCCCGGCGCGGATCCCGCACCGCTGGCACCCGGGACGGCGACGGGGGCACCCGCCCTCCCCGGACCGGGTGCCGCCCGGAACGGCCCCGCCCGGAACGGTGACACGCGGAAAAGTGACATGCGGAAAAGTGACATGCGGAAAAGTGAGGCGCGGAGCGGTGCGGCCCGCGACGGTAGTGCTCCCCGGCTGCTCTGCGTGGCCTCCGTGACGCCGCGCAAGGGGCAGCACCTCCTCATCGAGGCTCTGGCGTCCCTCGCCGGACTACCCTGGACATGCGAACTCGTCGGCGGGACGGGCCACGCCCCCGCCTATGCCGCCAGGCTCCGGGAGCTGATCGGCGAACACGGCCTCGGCGAACGGGTGCACCTCGCCGGTCCCCGGTCCGGGCCCGCCCTGAACGCGAGCTACGCGGCCGCGGACCTCCTCGTACTCGCCTCGCACACCGAGACGTACGGAATGGTCGCCACCGAGGCGCTCGCCCGCGGGGTCCCCGTGGTGGCAACGGCCGCCGGCGGACTCCCGGAAGCCGTGGGGCGGGCGCCCGACGGCAGCGTGCCCGGCACCCTGGTGCCGCCGGGGGACCCGGCGGCACTCGCCGCGGCACTGCGGCGCTGGCTCACCGAGCCCGGTGAGCGGCACCGCTCCAAGACGGCCGCGCGACGGCGGCGTACCGCACTGGCCGGCTGGGAAACGACCTCCCGGAACCTGGCCAGAGCACTGGAACAGCTCCGGAACAATCCCCTGGAGGCCGTGTGAGTACGACCGATGTCACGCGTTTCGCACCGGAGTGGCTGGCGCTCCGGGAGGCCGCCGATGCGGCGGCCCGCGCCCCCGAACTCCTGGAGCCGCTGCGGCTCCATCTCCCCGGCGCGGCGCAGGAACGGCGCCCCGGCGCCGCTTCTGCACAACGGCACCACCGGGTCACCCCGCTGGTGATCCGGGATCTCGGCTGCGGCACCGGTTCGATGGGGCGCTGGCTGGCGCCCCGGCTGGGCGGCCGCCAGCACTGGATCCTGCACGACCACGACCCCCGGCTGCTCGAACTCGCCTCCTCCCGGCTGCCCCGCAGAGCCGCGGACGGAAGCCCCGTCACGGTCACGACGGAACGCGGGGACGTCTCCCGGCTCACGGCGGAACGGCTCATGGGAACCTCGCTGGTCACGGCGTCCGCGCTGCTGGACCTGCTCACCAGGGAGGAGCTGGACGGGCTGGTCGCCGCCTGCGCCGGAGCCGGCTGCCCGGCACTGCTCGCGCTGTCGGTCGTGGGGCGGGTGGACCTCACCCCGGCGGACCCGATGGACGACGAGATCACCGACGCCTTCAACGCGCACCAGCGCCGGGAGGAGCACGGCCGCCGGCTGCTCGGGCCGGACGCGGTCGCCGCGGCCTCGGTCGCCTTCGCCCGCCAGGGCATGACCGTGCGGGTGGAGACCAGTCCGTGGCGGCTCGGCAGCTGGACGGGCGAGCCCGCCGCCGGGACCCCCGCAACTCCCGCAGCTCCCGCAGCTCCCGGAACTCCGGGGGCCGCCGCGGACCCGGGAGTCGCGGGCGGTGGCGGCGTCGCGCCGAACGGACGGTTGTCGCGGCGGCTGACGGCGGAGTGGCTGCGGGGCTGGGTCGGCGCGGCGTGCGAGCAGCGCCCGGACCTCGCCGACCGGTCCGGCGCCTATCTGCGGCGTCGGCTGGAGGCGTGCGAGGCGGGGGAGTTGCGCGTGGCCGTGCATCACAGCGATGTTCTGGCGCTGCCCGGGCGGACCGGCGGCGCCCCGTGACCGCGCGGCACCCGGCGCACCCGGCGGTAGGCCGTCCCCCCGCGGCAGGGGCGGCCCCCATGACCGGATGGCGCTCCATGACCGGATGGGGCCTCGGCACCGGACGCCACCCGGGGGCCGGACCGCGGCTCGGGGCCGAGCGGCAGCACCGGCCGGCCCCGGGACACCACACAAACGGGCTGCCCGCGATCGGGCTTCCCTCGATCAGGCCCTCGATCAGGCCCTCGATCAGGCCCTCGGCGGTCAAGTCCTCGGCGACCGAGCACCCGGCGGTCAAGAGCCGGCTCACCGCAGGGCGCCGTCACACGGCCGAACACCGGCTCACGACCGGGCACCGCCTCCCGGCGCGACGCCGCCTCCTCCCGACCGGGCGCCGCCTCGCGACCTCAGGGAGCCTCGCGGCCCGGCGCCCCCTCGCGGCCCCATGGCACCTCGCTGCCAGAGCGCTCAGGGGACGCCTGGGCATGCTCGCCGGGGTCGCACTGGTCGCTGCGACGCTGTGGTGGCAGGGCACCAGCGCGTTCGTGGCCGGGATGCGCGGCATCGACGCGGCCACGCTGCTGGCCGCTCTCGGCATCGGCCTGTTCACCACGGTGCTGAGCGCCTGGCGATGGTGCCTGGTGGCACGGGCGCTGGACATCCGGCTCCCGCTCGGTACCGCCGTCGCCGACTACTACCGCTCCCTGTTCCTGAACGCCGCGCTGCCCGGTGGAGTGGCCGGCGATGTGCACCGGGCGGTGCGGCACGGGCGGAGCGCGGGGGCCATGGGCCGGGGGGTGCGCGCGGTCGTCCTCGAACGGGTGGCCGGGCAGGCGGTCCTGGTGGCCGCCGGCGCCGCCCTGCTGGTGGCGCACCCGTCCCGGCCGCTGGACCGGGCGGGCGGCGCTCTCCTGGAGTTCGCAGCGGTGCCCGGTCCTGCCGCGGCCCTCGCGGCAGCGGCCTTGTTGGTGACCGTGGTGACCGTGGTCGCCATGCGGCGCCGCGGAGGTCCCGCGGCCTCCCGGTGGGGCCGCGCGGTCCGCGGCACGCTGGCCGAGGTGCGGGAGGCGTACCTCGGCCGGCGCCACGGTCCCGGCGTGCTGATCTCGTCCGTCGCGGTGCTTGCGGGGCATCTCGGCATGTTCCTCCTCGCCGCCAGGGCCGCGGGCTCGAGAGCCGCGGCGACCGAGCTGCTGCCGCTGATGGTGCTGGCGCTGCTCGCGATGGCGCTGCCGCTGAACGTGGGCGGCTGGGGGCCCAGGGAGGGCGTCACCGCCTGGGCCTTCGGAGCCGCGGGCCTGGGCAGTGCCCAGGGGCTGAGCACTGCCGTGACCTACGGGCTACTGGCCTTCGCCGCCGCGCTTCCCGGTGCCGTCGTGCTCGCCGTCCAGTGGCTCGCCGGACCGCGGGGCGCGCAGGTCGAGTTCGTAGAGGGTGTCGTCGCCGAGGAAGGCACGGCGCACGGGCGGCCGGAGCGCGTCCCGCATGGCGTCCGGGCCGGGGAAGGCGAGGCCCGGCACCCCGTCGCCGATCAGTACCGGCGCCACGGTGATGTACAGCCGGTCCAGGGCGCCCTCGTGCAGGAAGCGGGACACGGTCACCCCGCCGCCCTCGACGAGTACCCGGCCCAGGCCCCGGCGCGCGAGTTCGTGCACCAGGCGGCGGGGGGCGAACGCCGCGGTGTCGGGGAGGACCAGCACGTCCACACCCGCGTCCGCCGTGCCGTCCGCACCGGCCCGCCCGGGGACGCTGCCCGCGCCGACCACCCAGAGAGTGGGGGCCGCGCCGTCGGTGAACAGCCGCCGTGCGGACGGGACCCGGCCGTGCGGATCGAGGACCACCCGTACCGGGTCCGGGCCGGCGCAGGCGCGGACCGTCAGCCGGGGGTCGTCGGCGACGGCGGTCCCTGCGCCGACGACCACCGCGTCGGAGAGCGCCCGCAGCCGGTGCAGGTGTTCGCGGTCCTCGGGGCCGGTGACGTAGTCGGCGTCGCCCTCGCGGGTCGCGATGAACCCGTCGAGGCTCTGGCCGAGTTGGGCGAAGGCGAAGCGGGGGCCGGCCAGGCAGAGCGGCAGATAGCGCTCGGCGAGGAGGTCCGCCTCGGCGGAGGCGGAGGCGGACTCCCTCCACCGGTAGCGGCCGTGCCCGTCGGGGCGCAGTCCTGCGGCCTCGGCCTGGGCCCCGGTCCGTACGGTCAGCAGCCGCTGCCAGGCGCTCCGCGCGTCCAGTGCGCCGGCCGGCCGGCCGGTGGGAAGGCCGCTCACCGGGCCCCCTCCCCGTCCGGGTCGGCGGAACGTTCCGCTCCCAGCAGCGAGAAGTACGCGCCGAAGGAGCCGGTGAGAGAGGCGAGCAACTCCTTGCCCTTCTCGGCCGATGCCAGGGAAGGCCGGCCGACCACACCGGTATCCGTGTAGGGGCGCAGACCGACGGTGAGCAAATGCTCCCGGCCGTCGGCGAGGAAATCGGAGGTCATATGACCGGGGCGGACGAGTTCGGGACTGTCATGCAGAAGAATCGATGTCTCCACCTCACCCGCGTGCATATCGCTGTGCGACGGTGTTTCCACGCCTGCGCTTTCTCGGGCGGCACCCCAGTCGGCCGAACCCGGGAAAAGCGCCATACGGGTACCGGTACCGAGGGATTCCTGAACCACGTTGCGCAGCACATAGTTTCCGCCGTGCCCGTTGACCAGTACGAGATTCGGGACGCCGGACCGCCGGAGCGATTCGGCGATGTCCCGCACCACGGCACCGAGCGTCATGGCGGAAATGCTGACGGTCCCCGGCCAGGCGGAGTGCTCGTGCGAACAGGAGAAGGTCAGCGGCGGCAACCGGAGGACCGGGTACGCGGCCGCGACCTCCCGCGCGATCGCACAGGCGATCAACGTGTCGGTGGCCAGCGGGAGATACGGGCCGTGCTGCTCGTAGCTGCCGATTGGCAGGACCGCGACGCCGGCCCGCCGGGCACCCGCGTCACCGGAGCTGTCCCACGGCAACGGTCCTTGTTCCGGCGGCCTTTCCTGCGGATCGGTCATGTTCCCTCCCCTTTCCTTCCCTGTACTTTTCGCGTTCCCTGGGATACGGCCGATCCGAACCGGTTTCGAAAACCCGTCAGCCGAGATCTCCACAGTGAAGACAACTCCCGCCAGAGGCTACCCGATAGGATCCGGCCATGACAGACAGCGATGTCACTCTCCACATGGATGCTCACGCCAAGAACACCGAGCGCATGGCAACTGTCCAACTGTCCACCACATACGGTGTTTTCCGCGCCATCGGCTACCTGGATCGCATTCGGGGTGACGAGCAGGTCGCGCTGGTATACGGCGACATCACGGGAGAGGACGTCCTCACCCGGCTGCATTCGGAGTGCCTGACCGGCGACGCCTTCGGGTCGCGCCATTGCGAGTGCGGCGACCAGCTGTCCGCGGCGCTGCGTGCGATCGTGAGCGAAGGCCGCGGCGTCCTGGTGTACCTCCAGGGCCACGAGGGACGCGGTATCGGCCTGCTCGCCAAGCTCCAGGCGATGCAGCTCCAGGCGGAGGGTATGGACACCGTCGAGGCGAACCTCGCACTCGGCCTCCCCGTCGACTCCCGTGACTACGGCGTCGCCGCGGACATGCTGCACGACCTCGGCGTCAGGTCGGTACGTCTGATGTCGAACAACCCGCTGAAGCGGGAGGCGCTGCTGCGGCACGGCATCGCGGTGAGCGAGCGGGTGCCGCTGCTGACGCCGCCCCGCGAGGAGAACATCGTCTATCTGCGGGCCAAGCGGGAGCGCATGGGCCACCTCCTTCCCCACCTCGACCACCCGCCGCTGGACCGCACGGCGGACCAGTCCTGATCGGGGACGGCCCGGCGGGCCGTGTCCCGCGCCGGCCGGAAGGCCCCTGGAATCCGCCGAAGCGCCGGATTCCAGGGGCCTTCTCGTCACCCCCGCCACCCCGAGGCATCCCTGAGATCTCCCTCCTCCGCCCCTGAGATGTGCCGGATCTCCTTTACTCACACGCCCTTGAGGTGTCAGCTTTGGCTGACAGGCAGCCGCGAGAGGACGTGATGACCGGAGGCACGGCCCCACACCCGACCGGGGACGAACTGCTGCGGATCCTCGCGGCGCTCGGCAACCCGCACCGGCTGCGGATCGTCGCGACGCTCGCCGAGGGCGGCCGCGACTACGTCAGCAGCCTCGCCCGCCGGCTGGGCATCGGACGGCCCCTGCTGCATATGCACCTGCAGCGACTGGAGGCCGCCGGGCTCGTCACCGGCTCGCTCGAACAGGCGGCGGACGGCAAGGCCGTGAAGTACGTCGAGGTCACCCCGTTCGCCATCGGCCTCACCCCGGAAGCGGTCGTACGAGCGGCCGCGACCATCACCCAGGAGGAGAAGCACATGAAGGAGTCGGCGAAGTGAACTACACGGACTGGCCAGGAGCGATCGGCGCCGGCGGCGTCTTCCTCTTCCTGATGGTCGTCGCGTGGCAGGTCGCCGCGACCTGGCGGGCCAGGATGCTCGCGGCCCGTGAGGAGCAGTACAAGCAGCTCGCGGCCAGGTACGCCGAACTGCTTGAGGACAACGTCGAACTGCATCGGCGCACCCTGGAGGAGCTGACGACGACGCGGGCCTCGATCACCTCGATGGAGAACATGATGCGCTCCGTGGAGTAACGCGGACCAGCCGGAAGGTACCGCCAGGGCGCCGCCCCCGGGAGCAGCGGGACCACCGGCACCACGCCGCCGAACGCCGCCCCGGGGCCGGCAGGAGCACCGGAACCGCACCGCGCGAACGGAACGCCACCTCCGGCCCCGCCGGGACCACCGGCACCACCGGGGTTGTCGGGGCCGCGGGACCACCGGGACCGGCGGCACCACCGGCACCACCGGGGTTGTCGGGGCCGCGGGACCACCGGGACCGGCGGCACCGCGCCCCACGGACACCACCTCCGGGGCCACCGGCACCGGCCGGGGCCCGCAGGGCTGCCGGAGCCCCACCGCACCCGCACCCGCACCCGCACCCGCACCCGCACCGACGGACGCCACCCCCGGGAGCGGCGGATCCCGGCCATGTCCCGTGAGGGACGACCTGAGCCACGACGCCCCGGCTCCGCGCACCGCACGCCACACACCGCCCACGCCCACCACGCAGATCGCCGAATCGCCGATCGCCGATCCGCCGGTCTCAGCCGTCGCCCGCCCTCCCCTCCCGGACGCGCCTCGGCGCCGCCCCTGATGCCACCCCCACACCCACACCTGCCCCCACACCTGCCCCAGCACCAGCAGTCAGCTGCCGGCAGTCGCGGGAACCCCTGGCTGTTCGTAACCTTATGGGGTATTTTGTCGCTTCTGGCGGCCACTGGACGGGCTACGGCACGGACGACCGGCGAGTGCGCAGACGAGGACGAGAGCTGACGTGAACATTCCCCGTTCCCCGCGCCGAGCCGCGGCATGCGCACTCCTCTCCGCAGCCGCCGTGGCGGCAGCGGGCGCGTGCGGCGGTGCCGACGCCGGCACCGGCACCGGCACCGGAGGCGACGGGCTCTCTGGCACGGTCAGGGTGGACGGCTCCAGCACGGTGGCCCCGCTCTCCACGGCGGCCGCCCAGCTCTTCCAGCAGCACCACCCCGGCGTGCGGATCACCGTCGGCACCTCAGGGACCGGAGGCGGCTTCGAGAAGCTCTGCAACGGCGAGACCGACATCGCCGACGCCTCGCGGAAGATCACCGCCGAGGAGCAGGCCCACTGCGCGGAGAAGGGCGTGGCATACGGGGAGCTGCGGATCGCCAACGACGGGCTGTCCGTCGTGGTGAGCAAGGACAACGACTTCGCCGACTGCCTCACCGTCGAGCAGCTGCACCGGATCTGGGAGCCGGGCTCCCGGGTCGACAACTGGAACCAGGTCGACGCCGCCTTCCCCGATGTCGCACTGGAGCTGTTCGGCCCCGGCCCCGACTCCGGCACCTTCGACTACTTCACCCACGCCGTCAACGGCGGGGAGGGCCGCTCCCGGACCGACTACTCCCCGAGCGAGGACGACAACGTCACCGTGCGGGGCGTCTCAGGCTCCGAGGGCGGCATGGGCTACTTCGGCCTGTCGTACTACGAGGAGAACAAGGACGAACTGCGACTCCTGGAGATCGACGGCGGGAACGGCTGTGTCGCGCCCACCCGGACCACCGTCCAGAACGGCACCTACCGGCCCCTGTCACGGCCCCTCCTCATCTACCCCAGCGCCGCCGCCCTCGACCGCAGGGAGGTCGAGGCGTTCGTCGAGGCCTACGTCGACGACAGCGCCGACATCGCCAGGGCCGCCCAGTTCGTCCCGCTCGGCCCCGGCCAGGAGGCAGAGCTGCGGCGGGATCTCGCGAGGCTGCGCGAGGAGCGCACGCCGTGACCGCCCGGCCGCAGCGCCGCCGGACCGCTCCCGGCAGCCCCGGCTTCCTGCGGCGCTCGCAGTCGCGCTGGTCCGAGCGCGCGGTCAGGGTCCTGCTCGTGGCCGCCGCACTCGTCTCGGTACTGACCACGATCGGTATCGTCGTCGCGCTCATCCCGCCGGCCGTGGAGTTCTTCGGCAAGGTGGACTTCGGGGCGTTCATCACCGGCACCGACTGGTCCCCGCTGTTCGAGCCGCCGCGGTTCGGCGTCCTGCCACTGGTGACGGCCACACTGGTGATCACGGTCATCGCCCTGCTCGTGGCCGTGCCGCTGGGGCTGGGGGCGGCCGTGTACCTCAGCGAGTACGCCGGTCACCGGGTCCGCGGGGTCTTCAAGCCGGTGCTGGAGGTCCTCGCCGGCATCCCGACCGTGGTCTACGGCTTCTTCGCGCTCAGGGCCATCACCCCGTTCCTCCAGCGGAGCTGGCCGGGCGGCGACCCACCGGAGGTCTTCAACGCCCTCTCGGCCGGCTTCGTCATGGGCATCATGATCATCCCGACCATCGCCTCGCTCGCCGAGGACTCCATGGCCGCGGTGCCCCGCCCGCTGCGCGACGGCGCCTACGCGCTGGGCTCCTCCCGTATGCAGGTCTCCACCAGGGTCGTGTTCCCCGCGGCCCTCTCCGGCATCGTCGCCGCCGTCGTCCTCGGGATCTCCCGCGCCATCGGGGAGACGATGATCGTGGCCATCGCGGCCGGCGGCCGGCCGAACCTCACCCTCAACCCGCTCGAGGGCATGCAGACGATGACCGCGTTCATCGCCGCGGCCGGCATCGGCGACCTGCCCACCGGCTCCACCGGCTACCAGACGATCTTCGCCGTGGGCCTGCTGCTCTTCGCCCTCACCCTGGTGATGAACCTGATCAGCATCCGCCTGGTGCGCCGCTACCGGGAGGTGTACGAATGATCCCCACCGCGGTCACCTCCGACCCGCCCGGTGTCCCCCGCCTCGCCGGGCGGGGCACACCGCTGCGCGAGCGGTTCTTCCGGCTCGGCCTCCGGGCTTCGCTGGCCGTCGGAGTGCTCTTCCTGGCGGGCCTGCTCACGTATGTGGTGGTCGAGGGCTGGCCCCGGTTGGACGCGAAGCTGTGGACCAACTTCCCGGACATCATCGACCCGTCCCGCGCCGGCGCCCGGTCCGCGATCACGGGCACGGTCTGGGTCATCTCCCTCACCGCCCTGTACTGCCTGCCGACCGGTGTGCTCACCGCGGTCTATCTGGAGGAGTACGCCGACCGGGACCGGTGGTGGAACCGGGCGATCGAGATCAACATCCAGAACCTGGCGGCCGTCCCCTCCATCGTCTACGGAATCCTCGGCCTCGGTGTGATCTCCCGAGGACTGGGCTTCGGCCAGACCGTGCTCACCGCCTCGCTGACGCTGTCCCTGCTGGTACTGCCCATCGTGATCATCTCCTCCAGGGAGGCGATCCGGGCGGTCCCCCAGTCCATCCGCCAGGCCTCGCTCTCGCTGGGCGCCACCCGGTGGCAGACCATCCGGCGCCAGGTACTGCCGGCCGCCGTGCCCGGCATGGCGACCGGCTCCATCCTCGCGCTGTCCCGCGCCATCGGGGAGGCCGCGCCGCTGCTGCTGCTCGGCGGACTGACCTTCATCACCTTCAACCCGACCGGTGTGCACAGCCAGTTCACGGTGCTGCCGATCCAGATCTTCAACTGGATCAGCCAGTCCCGCGCCGAGTTCACCGCGCTCGCCTCCGCCGCCATCGTCGTCCTGCTGGTGATCCTGCTGCTGATGAACTCGCTGGCGATCTGGCTGCGCAACCACTTCACCCACCGCTGGTGAGCGCCCCGCCACCGAAGGACCCCGGCCCCCACGAGGAAGCCCCATGAACCCACCCTCCCGCCACGGACCCGGCGGCACCCCTCCGCCGCTGCCGGCCCACCTCGCCGCCCCACCGCCCTCCGAGACGGTCTTCGAGGTCGGTGGCCTGTCCGTGTTCTACGGCGGCCACGAGGCCGTACGCGACGTCAACATGAACATCGGGGCCCGCCAGATCACGGCGATGATCGGGCCCTCGGGCTGCGGCAAGTCCACCGTGCTGCGCTGCTTCAACCGGATGAACGACCTGCTGCCGGACGCCCGCGTGGTCGGCAAGGTCCGCTACCACAACGAGGACCTCTACAGCCGGGAGGTCGACCCCATCGAGGTACGCCGCCGCATCGGCATGGTCTTCCAGAAACCCAACCCGTTCCCCAAGTCCGTCTACGACAACATCGCCTACGGTCCCCGGGTCGGCGGCTTCAGGGGGAACCTGGACGACCTCGTCGAGGAGACGCTGACCCACGCGGCGCTGTGGGACGAGGTCAAGGACAAGCTCAGGACCTCGGCGCTTGCGCTCTCGGGCGGGCAGCAGCAGCGGCTGTGCATCGCCCGCACCATCGCCGTCGAGCCGGAGGTGATCCTGATGGACGAGCCCTGCTCCTCCCTGGACCCGATCGCCACGGCGAAGATCGAGGACCTCATGGAGCGCCTGGCCCAGCAGTTCACCATCGTCGTCGTCACCCACAACATGCAGCAGGCGGCGCGGGTGTCGGAGCGGACCGCGTTCTTCGGCTCGGAGATCGACCGGGACGGGGTGCGCCATGGCAGGCTGATCGAGCTCGACGAGACGGGCACGCTCTTCAGCAACCCGTCCGACCATCGCACGGAGGACTACATCTCGGGCCGCTTCGGCTGACCGCCGGCGCTGATACACGGCGGTTCCCCGCCGGCGGGCCGACGGCGGACGCTCATGGCCGCCGTCCCCGGCGTGCCGTGCCCTTCCCGCGCACAGCGTGACCGTGCGCGGCGCCCGGTGTCCGCGGGTGGACGCCGGGCACGCGGCACGTGGCCGACCTCCGCGGGGAGGGGCAGTATCGACAGTGAGGCGCGAATGCGCCGGTGCGCGCCCACGACCGCTTTCCACCCGACCGCCCCGGCGACCCGCTGCCCCGGCGACCCGCGGCCCCGGCGACCCGCGGCCCCCGGGGAGCCGCGGCATCGGCCCAGGAGGTGACACCGCCATGAAACTCCCGACCGGAGGTGTCCGGCGTCCCGAGGATCCCGGAGGGCGCCCGGCGCGCCCCGCGGTGGGCGCGGCCGACGCGGGCATGCTGCTGCTCCGGCTGGCCGTCGGCCTGATCCTGGCCGGGCACGGGGCCCGGAAGCTGTTCGGCTGGTTCGACGGCCGGGGCCTGGACGGTGCGGGCCGGGGCTTCTCCCAGTTCGGCTGGGACCCCGGCGTCTTCTACGCGGGCCTGGCCGGGGCAGCCGAGCTGCTGGGCGGCCTGGGCCTTGCCGCCGGCCTGCTCACCCCGCTCTCGGCGGCCGCCTGCATCGGGGTCATGGCCGGCGCCATGGCGCTCGCCCCGGAGATCAGCCTGTGGCCCGCCGCGGGCACCGCCTTCGTCTATCCGATGGTCCTGGCCGCCGGCGCGCTCACCGTCGCCGCGGTGGGACCGCTGCGGCTGTCGCTCGACGCGCGCTTGCCCTGGCGGGACGGCGGCTGGGCCCCCGCGGGGTTCGCCCTGGTGCTGGGGCTGGCCGGGGCGTTCGTCGTCCTGGCGCTGAGGTAGCCGGTGCCGCCGCGCCGGCGGCCGCGGCGGACGGCGGGGGGCCACCGGCCGCGGCGGACGGCGGGGCCCGCATCTGCACCGCGCCCCCACCGGACCGCCGCCGGGTCCGGAGCGCGGCCGCACCCCGCGGCCACGGCGGCCCCGCCCCGGCCGCGGGATCGCGCGCCCGCTCCACCGCGGAGCCCGCGGCCGCACCCGGAACCGGTGGGATCGCCCCGCCCCGCATCTCCGTGATCGCGGTCACGTCGGCCGCGAATTAGGCTGTTCATGCCGTATCGCCCAGGGATGCGGCGGTCGAGCGATCCCGCAGGACGAGGTGCAGACGATGTCCGACAAGCGTCCGCGCGCGCCGCGGGCGGCCAGATGGCCGCTGCGGGCCGGGCCCGCCCGGCAGGTCGACCCCGTTCCCGAGCAGTCGATGGATCCGCGGGCGGAGCACGGGTCCCCGGACCGCGCCCCGCTGGAACGCAGCCTCGTGGACGCCGCCCTGTACCGCGACGGGCGCCGGGTGGAGACGCCGGCGTCGCTGGCGGAGATCTACCACCGGCTTCCCGGAGAGCCGGGCACGATGGCCTGGATCGGGCTGTTCCGGCCCTCTCCGGCCCAGCTCTGGGAGGCTGCCGGGCAGTTCGGGCTGCACGAACTGGCCGTCGAGGACGCCATCGTCGCCCATCAGCGCCCCAAGCTGGAGCGATACGGCAAGACGCTGTTCGTCGTGCTGCGCCCGGCCCGCTATCTGGACGAGGCCGAGGAGGTCGACTTCGGCGAGATCCACGTCTTCGTCGGCCCGGAGTTCGTCCTGACCGTACGGCACAGCCAGACCCCGGACCTGGCGGTCGTCCGACGGCGGCTGGAGGCCGACCCGGAGCTGCTGGCCCTCGGCCCCGAGGCGGTGCTGTACGCCATCCTGGACGCGGTCGTGGACGGCTACGCCCCGGTGATCGCGGGCCTGCTGCACGACATCGACGAGATCGAGACCGAGGTCTTCGGCGGCGACCCCAGGGTGTCCCGGCGGATCTACGAGCTGTCCCGCGAGGTCGTCGACTTCCAGCGGGCCACCCGGCCACTGCTGACGATCATGAACGGGCTGCAGGCGGGCTTCCAGAAGTACGGCACGGACGAGGAGCTCCAGCGCTATCTCCGGGACGTCGCGGACCACGCCACCACCGTGGCCGAGCGGGTCAACGGTTTCCGCCAGGCGCTCGGCGACATCCTCACCGTCAACGCGACCCTCGTCTCGCAGGCGCAGAACGAGGAGATGAAGATGCTCGCCGAGGCCGGCCACGCCCAGAGCAACGAGATCAAGAAGATCTCCGGCTGGGCCGCCATCCTCTTCGCGCCCACGCTCATCGGCACGGTCTACGGAATGAACTTCGACCACATGGCCGAACTCGACTGGCGCTTCGGCTACCCGTTCGCCCTCGCACTGATGGCGCTGGTGTGCGTCGGCCTGTATCTCGTCTTCAAACGCCGGGACTGGCTGTAGCAGGGCGGGGCGTGAAGACAGCTCCCTCGGCCCGCGCATGCGCCCTGTGCATGCGTTCGGGTGATGTGCCGGGCCCGGCCCTCCACCACGAATGACGACATACCGGTCACCTCGTAACTTTGGCGGCAAACCCAATGGTTCAGCGGTATACGCCGCCGAATCACCACTGCGACCCCATGCGATGTGACCAAGTGAAACGTAGGCGACTGTGGGCGGGGGCCGGCGCGGCGGCCGTGGCCGCCGCCGGAACGGCCACCTGGGCCGTGATGACCCCGTCGGAGACCACCGCCGCGGGCGGCACATCCGACACGGCGGCCCGCAACGAACTCACCGCCGGAGCACTGCTGCAGGCCGGCCTGCTGCAGGCCAGGCACCAGGACCTCCCCGGCGCCGAGGCCACCTTCCGCCGGGCCCTGGAGGTGGACCCGGACAACAAGCTGGCCTGGTTCAACGTGGGCGCCATCGCACAGCAGAGCGGCAGGCCCGCCGAGGCGCTCAGGGCCTACGACGCCGCCCTGAAGACCGACCCCTCCTTCACCTCTGCCCTGTTCAACAAGGCGGTGCTGGTCAAGGCGAGCGATCCCGACCAGGCCATCACGCTGCTCGAACGGGCCGTCAGCGTCAATCCGGCGGCCTCCACGGCCCACTTCCAGCTCGGCGAGACGCTGGCGGCCAAGGGCCGGGAGAGCGAGGCGCGGGACGCCTACCGCCGTGCCGTCGCCGTCGACGCCTCCCTGCACGGCGACGTGCCGGCGCGGTTCAGGGACGCCGCGCGGCCGAGCCCCTCCCCCACCACGAGCCCAGGCAGGTAGCCCTCAGATGAAGCCGAACACGACACCGAGGTTCTCCGTCTTCACCCCCAGCCACCGGCCCCGTTTCCTGGACGAGTGCCTGGCGACCCTGCAGGCGCAGTCCCGCTCCGACTGGGAGTGGATCGTCCTGCTCAACAACGGCGCCAGATGGCGGCCGGAACGACCGGACGACCGCGTGCGGGTGGAGATCGCGGACGAGGTCGAGGGAGTGGGTGCGGCCAAGCGCAGGGCGTGCGAACTCGCCCGCGGCGAGATCCTCGTGGAACTCGACCACGACGACCTCCTGGCGAAGGACTGCCTGGCGGAGCTGGGGAAGGCGTTCGACGAGCACCCCCAGGCCGTGCTCGTCTACAGCAACACCGCCCAGATCACCGAGGACGGCGGACGCGACGACTCCCGGTTCAACGAGGTCTACGGCTGGCAGTACCAGGACGTGGACGTGGACGGCCGCCGGCTGCTGGCCGCCACGTCGATGGCACCGACGCCGCACAACGTCTCCTACATCTGGTACGCGCCCAACCACGTCCGCGCCTTCCGCAAGGACGCCTACGACAGGGCCGGCGGATACGACGCCGCCCGCGCGGTCCTGGACGACCAGGACCTGATGTGCCGCCTGTTCCAGTCCGGGGACTTCCACCACATCGACCGCTGCCTGTACCTCCAGCGCCTCCACTCCACGAACACCCAGCGCGACCCCGAGATCAACGCCCGCATCCAGCGCGAGACGGTGGCGCTGTACGACAAGTACATCGAGGCCAACGCCCTCGCCTGGACACAGCGCCGCGGGCTGGTCGCCCTGGACCTCGGAGCGGCCCACCGCAAGCCGCCCGGCTACCTGGGTGTGGACCAGCACCCGGGGGAGGGCGTGGACATCGTCGCGACCCTGCCCGAGCGGCTGGACCTGCCGGACGACTCCGTCGGCCTGATGCGCGCGGTGGACTTCCTGGAGCATGTGCCCGCCAAGGTGCCGCTGATCAACGAGCTGTACCGGCTGCTCGCGCCCGGCGGCATGCTCCTGACCATGACGCCCAGCTCCGACGGCCGCGGCGCCTACCAGGACCCCACCCATGTCGCGTTCTACAACGAGAACTCGTTCTGGTACTACACCGACAACCAGTACCGCGCCTTCGTCCCCGAGATCGAGGCACGGTTCCAGAACTCCCGCCTGGTCACGTACTTCCCGACCGACTGGCACTCCAAGAACGACATCTCCTACGTCGTGGCCAACCTCATCGCCATGAAGGAGGGCGCGGCCCGCTGCGGCGGGCCGCTGAAGGTCTGACCGGCCGCGCGGAACGCGGCGCCGCCGCCCTGCCCGGCCGGGTGGGCGGCGGAGCCGCCGGCCGGCCGTCAGAGGGGGCGCGGAACGCCCGGGGCTCCCGGCGGTTCCGGCCGGGAGCCCCGCCGGGTCCGCCCTGCGGCGCGCCCCGGCGGGGCGAAAACACCTCGGCCTGCTTGGACGGCGGCGCGCCCCCTGCCCCCTGCCCCCTGCCCCCGGCACCGCCGGACCGCGCCGCTCAGCCGGCGGCCCGTGCCGCCGCAGCCAGCTCCGCGAACGCGGGCGTTCCCAGCGCCGCGGACAGCTGCTGCTCCCAGCGGTGCTGGGGCGGTACCCCGGCACCGGGCCAGCGGCCGTGCCCGAGCACCCCGAACGCCGGCCGGGCGGCGGGCCGGGGAAAGGCCGCCGCACCCACCGGGCGGATCCGCTCCGGATCGAGACCGCTGAGCCGGAAGGTCTCGTGGGCCAGCCCGTACCAGGTGGTGCGGCCGGCCGCGGTGCCGTGGTAGACGCCCGCCGGGGCCCGGCCGGTGAGTGCGGCACGGCCGAGCGCCGCCAGCTGCCCCGCGAGCGCGCGGGACCAGGTGGGCTGGCCGTGCTGGTCCGCGACGACGTCCAGCGTCCTGCGCCGGCAGGCGAGTTCGAGCATCGTCCGGACGAAGCTGCGCCCGTGGGCGCCGTACAGCCAGGCCGTGCGCACGGTGTAGCCGGTCCCCGGCAGCAGCTCGGCCACCGCGCGCTCCCCGGCCAGCTTGCTCCGGCCGTAGGCGTTGACCGGGGCGGTCGGCGCGCCCTCGGCGTACGGGGCCCCGGCCTCGCCGGAGAAGACGTAGTCGGTGGAGACGTGCAGCAGGACGGATCCGCTGCCCGCGCAGGCCCGGGCGAGATGGCGCACACCGGTGCCGTTGACCGCGGTCGCGGCCTCCTCGGCCCGCTCGGCCGCGTCGACGTCCGTCCACGCCGCGCAGTTGACGACCACATGGCGTCCTGCGACGGCGGTGTGCACGGCCCCCTGGTCGGCGATGTCCAGCTCGCTCCTGGTCAGCCCGGTCGCGCTCGTTCCGGGGTCGGCGGCGAGTTCGGCCAGCACGTCCCGGCCGAGCATCCCGCCCGCCCCGGTGACCAGCCAGCGGGTGGTCACCGCTGCTCCGCCCGGGCCCTGAGGGGCTCCCACCAGGGCCGGTTCTCGCGGTACCAGGCGACGGTGGCGGCGAGCCCTTCGGTGAAGGGGATGAGCGGCGCGTAGCCCAGCTCCTCGCGGATCTTGGTGTCGTCGAGTGAGTAGCGCAGGTCGTGGCCCTTGCGGTCGGCCACGTACTCGACGCGGTCCCAGTCCGCGCCGACGGCGTCCAGCAGCAGTCCGGTGAGCTTCTGGTTGCTGACCTCGGTCCCGCCGCCGATGTGGTAGACCTCCCCGGCCCTGCCCCCGCGCAGGGCGAGTTCGATACCTCGGCAGTGGTCGGAGACGTGCAGCCAGTCCCGGATGTTGCGGCCGTCGCCGTAGAGGGGGACCGGCAGCCCGTCGATCAGGCGGGTGATGAAGAGCGGGACGACCTTCTCGGGGAACTGGTGGGGCCCGTAGTTGTTGGTGCACCGGGTGACGACCGCGTCCAGTCCGTGGGTACGGTGGTAGGCCAGCACGAGGAGGTCGGCGGCGCCCTTGGAGGCGGAGTAGGGCGAGTTGGGCGCCAGTGGTGACGTCTCCGTCCACGAGCCCTCGCCGATGGAGCCGTACACCTCGTCCGTCGAGACGTGCAGGAACCGTCCCACGCGGTGGCGCAGCGCCGCGTCCAGCAGGACCTGGGTACCGACGACGTTGGTGCGGACGAACGGGCCCGCCCCCTCGATCGACCGGTCCACATGCGACTCGGCGGCGAAGTGGACGACGGCGTCATGGCCCGCCATCACCTGGTCGACGGTGCCCGGGGCGCAGATGTCGCCGCGGACGAAGCGGTAGCCCGGGTGGTGTGCCACCGGTGCCAGGTTCGCCTCGACGCCGGAGTAGGTGAGGCTGTCGAGGACCGTGATCCGCGCCGCCGGGTCGGCTTCCAGCGACCGCCGGACGTACTCCGATCCGATGAAGCCGGCGCCGCCGGTGACGAGGGTGCGCATGGTTCTCCGCCGCCTTCTGTTGCCGGGCTTCCGGTCTGCCCGGAAACCGCTGCGTACGGACGGTGTGCGGGAACGGCCGGGCGGTGCCCCGGGGCCTATGCCCCGGGGCACCGCCCGGCCGGACCCCGCGTGTCCCTCACGCCGTGTCGGCGCACACGACGTAGGCGGTGATGAACAGGCCTCCCACCGGGTCCTGTGCCACTACCTGCCAGCCGAACGGCGGGTCGCCGATCGGAACGCTCGACTGGGCGTCCAGGATGTCCGGCACTCCCTCGGGGACCTCGAAACCGCCACCCGTGGCGATGTCCCCGGGGTCGCACTCGACCACCGAGATCGGGCCCGGCTCGCCGACCCTGACATAGGCCCCGAAGACCCCGGATTCACCCTGCTCGCCCTGGAAGCCCTGCGGACCGCGCGGGCCCCGGTCGCCCTGCTCACCCTGCTCACCCTGCGGACCGCGCGGGCCCCGGTCGCCCTGCTCGCCCTGCTCGCCCTGGGGCCCCTGGGGGCCGGTGTCCCCCTTCTCGCCCTGCGGACCCTGCGGACCCTGCGGGCCCGGCTTGCCGTCCTTGCCCTTCGGGCCCCGGTCACCGTCCCCGTCGGCATCGGCCGACATCGCACCGTTGGGCCCCGGCAGGCCCAGGCTGTGCCCGGTACCCGACCGCTCGATCGCGTCGGACGCTGCCGCCGTGCTCGGGACGAAGTTGAGCACCACGGCGAGGGTGCCCGCGGAGACCATCGTGACGGTCTTCATGCGGGAGCTGCGGATGGTTTTACGGCTCACCAGAGAACCTTCCTCACGGAGTGTTGGGAGTGAACGAACGGCAAGCGCACGGACTCGAGGGGCGAATGGATTCGCGCACGAGTCACCTCGCCCGTCGCCAGGGAGCATCCTTCACTCGCCGAGATCCTATGATCACGAAGCCGTCCACGACGCTCCTGAAAGATCACCCGAGCAGCGGCGAGGCGGATCCACCCGGCCACCGCCCGGGTCCCCGCGCACCCGGCCGGGCGCGGGGCTCACCGCGGCGGCGCCCCCGCGGGCACCGTCCCGAGGCCCCCGGGCTCCGCCCCGCACAGGCGCCGGCGGTAGGCGGCGCAGGCCTCGAAGGAGGGCAGCAGCCCCAGCCGCCGGGCCTCGGCCAGCGTGGGGGCCGCCGCGTCCCTGTCCGACAGCCGGGGGGTGAGGCCCCCGGGCCAGTCGACGGCCAGGTCCGGGTCGAGGGGGTGGATCCCGAACTCCCTTTCCGGTGAGTACGGTGCGGAGCAGAGGTAGACCACGGTGGCGCCCTCCTCGAGCGCCATGAAGGCATGGCCCAGCCCCTCCGAGAGGTAGACGGCGCGGTGGTCCCGGTCGTCGAGCCGCACGGATTCCCAGCTGCCGAACGTCGGCGAACCCGTGCGAAGGTCGACCACCACGTCCAGCACGGCCCCGCTGACGCAGGTGACGTACTTGGCCTGGCCGGGCGGGACCGCCGCGTAGTGGACGCCCCGGAGGGTGCCGCGCACCGAACGGGAGCAGTTCGCCTGTTCGAGAGGCAGCGGGTGTCCGGTCGCCGCACGGAAGCGGTCCGTCCTGAACCACTCGTGGAAGCGGCCCCTCCGGTCCTCGAACACCCGGGGGGTGTCCACCCAGGCGCCTTCGATGCGCAGTGGTCTCACGTCGTGCCTTCCTCTCGGACGCGGCGCGCGGGGGCCGGGGGCCGGGGGCCGGCTCCCCGTACGGCGGTCACACGGCGGCGGTCACACGGCGGCGGGCTCCGGGAGCAGCGCCTCCGGCAGGCCCGGCGCACCACCGGGCCGAGCGACGCCGGAGCGCCGGGGGTCCTCCAGCAGTCCCCGCAGATACCGGCCGTACCCGCTCTTGAGCAGTGGCTCCGCCAGGGTGCGGAGCTGGTCGTCGTCGATCAGGCCGGCCCGCCAGACCGCTTCCTCGACGCAGCCGACCTTGAGGCCCTGGCGCTCCTCGATGACCCGCACGAACTCGGACGCCTGGACCATGGCGGCGAACGTGCCCGTGTCCAGCCACGCGGTGCCCCGGTCGAGCTCGGTGACCCGCAGTTCCCCGGCCTCGAGGTACGCCCGGTTGACGTCGGTGATCTCCAACTCGCCCCGGGGGCTGGGGCGCAGACCGCGCGCGATGTCCACCACCCGGCTGTCGTAGAAGTACAGGCCGGGCACGGCGTAACGCGACCTGGGCCGGGCGGGCTTCTCCTCGATCGACAGGGCCCGGCCGTGCCCGTCGAACTCCACCACGCCGTAGGCCGAGGGGTTGGCGACCTGGTAGGCGAACACCCGGCCGCCGCTCGGCGCTCCGCTCTGCGCGAGCCGGGTGCCGAGACCGCTGCCGTGGAAGATGTTGTCGCCCAGGATCAGGGCCACGGATTCGCCCCGGATGAAGTCGGCGCCCAGCAGAAAGGCCTGGGCGATACCGTCCGGCGCCTCCTGGGTGGCGTAGTCGATCCGGAGGCCCAGTGGACTGCCGTCGCCGAGCAGCCGGCGGAACTGCTCCCGGTCCCCGGGGGCCGTGACGACGAGGATCTCGCTCACCCCGGCCATCACCAGCGTGGAAAGAGGGTAGTAGATCATCGGCTTGTCGAACACCGGCAGGAGCTGCTTGGAAACCGAACGAGTCAGCGGCCAGAGCCGCGAGCCGGTGCCGCCGGCCAGGAGAATCCCGCGCATGTCCTCACCATAGGCCGGTTTCCGCACGGACCGCGTCGGCCACGCTCGGCACTGCCGAATGTGCCGTCATCCCCCCATCAGATCGAGTGCGTGCTTGACGGAGAGGGCGCAGAGGAAGAGACGCCGGGAGATCTCGGCGGCGATGAGATCGCGCACCGGGCCGGAGGGGTGGACGAGTGCGATGTTCCGCTCGTGGCGCTTCCAGGAGAGGAAGAGGTCCAGCAACTCGTGGTCGCATCCGGTGATTTCGGCGCAGTCGACGACGAGTCGCGAGTATCCGGACTTCACGGCGACGGTCAGCATCAGCCGCAGGGGGTAGATGTTGTCCCGGTCGACCACTCCTCTGAGCGCGATGACCAGAGTGCGGTCGACGGTGCGGCAGTACGAGATGGCGGGTGGATCGTTCCCTCGTCCGGAGCCGGCGCAGGGTCCGGGGCCGCGGCTGTCCGCATGCACAGCGACCGACTCTGCGACACCCATGCCGTGTACCCCTTCGCGATTTGCCGTCGAATGCTGCTCTACAACTACCGTAAAAGTAGCGGGAAATACACCCGGATCATGACCCGTACGGGTGGGGAGGCAGTTTCTCGCCCGGCCGCGACGGAGATCCGCTTTCCCTATTTTCCACCGCCGTTGGCGTCAGGTGAAATCCGCAGTTGACCGGGCGGTTGACATTCCCGTCAGCACCGTCGTCAGCGCCGGCATCGCCGCCGGCGCCTTCACGAACGGCACGGTCCGCGGGGACGTTGACGGCGCCGCCCCGGTTTCGGCGCTGACGGCGGTGGCGAAACGGCCGGCAGGCGCCCCGGGGACGTGTCCAACCGCGCGGGAGATCGTTCTGTCGTCGATGAACTCTCCCCATACCGCACCGGTTCCCGGACCTTCGGGCCCGCCGGCCGCTCCGGCCCCCCACGCCGGCGTCCTGGCGTGGGCGCGCCGTCCCGGTTCCCCGCGGTCCGCCCCGCGCCACCGAGGCCCGGGCGAACTCGCCCTGACACCCCTGTACGGGCAACTGCTCTCCGAGTGGCAGGCGCGCGGCGCGATGCTGCCGGGCGCCCGCGACCCGCAGTGGGACCGGCTCGCCTCGCCCCACGCCTTCGAGGAGGACACCCGGCGCACGCTCCGCATGCTCCGGCTCGAGCGCGAGCCCCTGCCGCCACCTGCCGATGCCGGGGTGCCGGTACCCGCCTGGGACGCCGGACCCCGCCCGGCCGCGCCGGGCGGGGTGGCGCGTCCGCCGGCGCCCCGCTGGGCCGCGCCCGGCACTCCCCGGCCTCGTGGCCACGACCGTGAATCGTGAAAACTTGAGCCATTGGAGCTCATCGTGTGAATTCCCGGGAAACCGCGAGTCCCTGACCCGGGCGAAGCGTTTGTGCGTATGTGGAACCGCGAGAGTTGTGGGAAAGAAATACAGTCCTTGCGAATGCCTTCTGCACCAGCGACGACCGGGTGCGGCTGGCGCAGAGCGCACTCGACGAGGCCCAGGCCGATCGTACGAGAATGCTGGCGGCATTCGCCGTGGTCGTCGGTGACGACGGCACCGTCGCGGGAATGATGGGCCTACCGGAACGCGAGGTCAGGGTGGCCCGCAGGACCGTCGGCCGGGAAGGCGCGCGCACCGTCGCGGCGAATCTGCTGACCCGAATGTCCGACCAGTCCTCCGATACGGGCGGCGAGCCCGCGCAGACGGCCGCGGAGACCCCCGCGTCTTTTCCCCGGGCGGAGCCGGCCGCGACGGCGGTCCCGGCTCCGCCCGCACCCCCCTATACCACCGGACAACCGCTCCAGCAGACCGGCGCCTATACGATTCCGGCGGCCGAGGAGCAGACCTGGGCCGATCCGGTCCAGCCGGTTCCGCCCCCTCAGCCCGCGGGTCCCGTCTGGTCTCCCTCGATGGATTCCGTTCTGGTGTGGAGCTGGCACTCCGGGCTGGATCTCCAGGTCGTCGCGAACGAGCTCGGTCTGGAACTGCGCACGGTTCTCCAGCGCGTACAGACCCTCGCCGCGGAGGGCCAGCTCGTCAAAGCCGACCAGGTCGTCCCGCGGGACTATATGACTGGCTCACGGGACCATTCGGTCCCTACGAGTCAGTACGCGAACGGTTCGCGGGACTACGCGACCGGCTCCAGGGAGTACTCGGGCCGGCATCGGAGGCACGAGGGACCGATGGAGTTCTCCGACACCGGATCGTTCGGTCTGGGCGGACTGTTCTCCAGCGCCTCCTGGTCCTGAGTGCCTTCCGCAGGCCGCGGGAGCCGCAGCCGGCCGGAGAAGGCCACCCGCGAGCACCGCAGCCGGCCGGAGAGGGGCGCCTGGGGATGCCGCAGCAGGTCCGCGGGGGCCGCCCCTCGCTGATGCTGCCGCCGACCGACGGGCGGCGCAGGATGGAGGGATGGACCGGGACCTCACGGCCGCCATCGCTCCCGGGCGCCTCGCCCGCCCCGGCGAGAGGATCAGCCTCGGGGAGAGGATCAGCCTCGGGGAGCCGGCCCTCGCCGCCCGCAACCACGGAATGCCGCTGGAGGCACTCCGGTACCCGCTGACGCCCCTCGGACTGCACGACGTACTCGTCCACTGCGGCACCCCCGCAACCGAGGCCGCCGACCGGCGGCTCACCGTGGGCGGACTGGGACACGCGCCCCTGCGGCTGGACCTGAGGGACCTCAGGGCGTTCCCGCCCGTCACGCTCCGCGCCACAGTGGAGTGCGCCGGGAGCGGACGGGCCCTGCTCAGTCCCCGGCCGGTGAGCCGGCCGTGGCTGGTGAGCCGGCCGTGGCCGGCGGAGGCACCGGGCCGGATCGGACCGGAGGGCCGGGCCCGGTCAGGCCTCGCCCCGGTCGCACGGGCGGAGGCCAGCGCCGACCACGGGCGGGACCTGGCACGAGGCGGCGCTCGACGCGGTGGAGGGCGATGTCCGGACCCGGCGCCACTGGCACACGGCGTGGACGGCCACCCCCTGGCAGCCATGTCCTCGTCGTCCGGGCCACCGACGCAGACGGCCGCACCCACCCCCTCGACCAGCCGTGGAACCGGGGCGGATTCGGCAAAGACCCGGTGCAGCGGATCCCCGTCGTGTGCCCGCCCGGGGGCGGGTGGCGCGGGCCCGGGTCCCGACTTGCGCGGGGGGCCTGACTGGGGTTGGTTCGAAGGAGACCCCTGTAGGGGGTGAGCCACTGTGCTGTTCGCCGATCGCACCGACGCGGGGCAGCGCCTCGCCGGGGCCCTGGGGCATCTGCGGGAGGCCGATCCCGTGGTGCTCGGGCTGCCGAGGGGCGGGGTACCGGTGGCCTTCCAGGTCGCGAGGGCGCTGGGCGCGCCGCTCGACGTGATCGTCGTCCGCAAGCTGGGGGTCCCGTACCACCCGGAGCTGGGGTTCGGCGCCATCGGCGAGGGCGGTGTGCGGGTCATCAGCGACGACATCGTCCGCCGGGGCGGTGTCTCCGAGCAGGACGCCGCCGCGGTGGAACGCGCGGAGGCCGCCGAACTCACCAGGCGGGCGCAGCGGTTCCGGGCCGGCCGGCCGCGCGTCTGCGTCGAGGGCCGGACCGTGGTCGTCGTCGACGACGGGATCGCCACCGGGGCCACGGCAGCGGCGGCCTGCGAGGTCGTCCGGGCGCAGGGGGCCGCCAGGGTCGTGCTCGCCGTGCCCGTCGCACCGCCGGACGCCGTCGCCCGGCTGCGTACCCTGGCGGACGAGGTGGTGTGCCTGTCCGCGCCGCGGCTGTTCTCGGCGGTCGGGCAGTGGTACCGGGACTTCTCACAGACCCCGGACGAGGAGGTCGTCGCGCTGCTGGCCCGGCCGGCCGCCGGCTCCCGGGAAGCCGGCGCGTCCGAGGACGTCGAGGTGGAGGCGGGCCGGGTGCGGCTCACCGGAGAACTGGCACTGCCGGGGGACACCGCCGCGGTGGTGATGTTCGCCCACGGGTCCGGGAGCAGTCGGCGCAGCCCGCGGAACCGGGCGGTGGCGACGGCCCTGAACGCGGCCGGTCTCGGCACCCTGCTGTTCGACCTGCTCACCGAGCGGGAGGCCGCCGACCGCCGCAACGTGTTCGACATCGAGGCCCTGGCGGACCGGCTCACGGGGGCCACCCGCTGGCTGCGGACCCGCACTCCCGGACCCGTCGGCTACTTCGGTGCGTCCACCGGCGCCGCAGCGGCGCTCTGGGCGGCGGCGGGCGCCGGTCCGGAGGTCGCCGCCGTCGTCTCGCGCGGGGGCCGTCCCGACCTGGCCGGAGCCCGGCTGCCCGGTGTGCACGCCCCGACGCTGTTGATCGTCGGAGGCCGTGACACGACCGTTCTCGACCTCAACCGCCAGGCGGAGTCGGCGTTGCGCTGCGCGTGCAGACTGGCCGTCGTCCCGGGGGCGACGCATCTCTTCGAGGAACCGGGAGCGCTCGAGGAGGTCTCGGCCCTGGCCCGCGACTGGTTCACGCTCCATCTGACACCGCACCAGCCATAGGGCCCCGGCGCGCGGACGTGCCCCTGGCCGAGAGGGCCCGGCCGCCCCGGTGGTCCGGCTGACGGCCTGCCGCCCGGAGCCGGACCACCGGGGGCGGTCAACCGGACCGGGGGCGGTCAACCGGAGCTGACCGGCCGGCCGGAGCCGGCCGCCGCCTTCGGCCGCGGGCCGGGCTCCAGCCCGCCCCTGCCGGTCGGCGGGGACCGGCACCCGGAGGCCTCAGCCGGTCCAGAAGTCCCACCATCGCGTCAGCACGAGCATGCCGATGATGCCGGTCCAGACGACCGGCGGCAGCCAGCCGAACTCCCTCAGCCCCGCCCTCAGCGGGGCCGGCGCCGGCAGCATCCGGTGCTTGACGGTGTGCCGGGTCACCCGGCAGAACAGGACGATCGTGGCGACCCACGCGAGACAGCACCACAGGCACAGCGCGCCGATCCGGTACAGCGACTGGACCTGCAGCCAGGTGCAGAAGGCGACCCCGAAAAGAGCCCCCCCGTTGAGCGCGAGCCAGAACCAGCGCCGGTACCGGGCCCCCGCCAGCAGCCCGGCGCCGACCGCGGTCACCACGGCGTACGAGACGAGCCCCAGCATCGGGTTCGGGAAGCCGAAGACGGCCGCCTGCTCGCTCTCCATGATGCTCCCGCACGACACCACGGGGTTGAGGCTGCATCCCGGGGTGAAGCCCGGATCCGCCAGCAACCGGAACTTGTCGAGCGTGATGACCCAGGAGGCGAGCAGTCCGGCCGCTCCGGTGAGCACGAGCGTCAGGGCGAAGGCGCGGCTCCCGCCCACCTCGGCCGGTGGAGCGGCGTGCGATGCCGTCACGGAGCGCGGGACGTGCGTCCTGGCTCGAGTCCCCATGTCTGTCCCGACTTCCTCTGCGGATGCGAATGGTCCCGGCCGGCTTCGTCGGACGGCGTCCGGCCGCATCGGCTCCAACCGGTCTCGTCGGATTCCACCGGGTTCCGTCCGGCCGATTCCCCGGATCTTCGCCACCTGGGCCGATGCGCACACGCAGTAACCACCGCCCGCTCGGCACGACGGATCGTCAGATCCGGACTAACGTCGCCGGTGTCCTGAAAACCCCTGCCGAGGAGTTCACCGTGAAGCCGACGCTTCCTCATCCGGCGGCGCCGACCGCCACCGTGAGGGATGGAATACGACGCAGGCTCGCCGGGACTGCCCGGGGGGACGCGCACCATGCGCCCTCCCGCCCGGCGAGCGCAATCCGGCAGCCCTGACCAGCAAGGTGTGAACCAGGCCCGGCCGGCGGTCGTACCGCCGTCAGCCGGGCCTCTTGCTGCCCGGCGGCCACTCAGCCGCGCAGCTGACGGACCGGCAGCAGGCAGTGTGCCGACGTCGAGAGCACCGCCTCGTCGCCGACGAACCGCCGCAGCTGGTCCTCCGTGACCGGGACCCCGGGCGCGGCGTCCGGCCACGGCCGCGTCGCGAAGATGAAGTACACATGGCTTCGCTCCCGGACGGCAGCCAGCCACTGGGGCGGCACCGCGCACTGCACGGTGAGATGAGGCATCGTGAGGACGGCCTGGCCCGCCTCCACCAGCAGCGTGACGGGAAGCCCGGCGGATTCGGCGGCATCGACGCATTCCGCCCCGACCGGCAGACCCACGGTGTCCAGCAGCTCCCGGGCGGCGGCCTCGGTCCCCTCGGGTCCGCCGTCGCCGTCGCCGAGCGCATAGGCCAGCAGGAAGGGCATGTCGCGCTCGTCGTCGGGGTGCTCACCGCTCCAGGCGATGACGACGAGGGTGCCCAGTCGGGCCGGGCGGATGGCGCGTACCGCGCTGGAGGTGGAGGTCACTCTCCGGACCATAGCGACTACGGGGAGCCATCCGGGCGCCCTTGTCACACGGGCGGGGGAGCCCTGCGCCCGATTAGCCCGAAGGGGGCACTCTCGCTCATCCGTGCGGGGGCCCGGCCCAGCCGGTGACCCACCAGGACTGCCGGAGGCGCTGGCGCTGACGCAGGCGGAACGGGCGGAACATACAGGGGAGTCGGGGAAGCCGGAGCGGGCAGGACACATCAAAACAGGAAGCCCGGCGCGGCAGGCGGCCCGGCAGCCCGCGGGCCCGGCGGATGCAGCCGCCGGGCCTGCGGGGGCGTGCGGGTACGCCGCTCAGGAACCCAGCGGGAGGCCGCCGAGCAGCTGCTGCGGGACCCCTGCCTTGTTCTTGTTCAGCCCGTCGGTGGTGTTCTTGACCGCGTGCAGCAGCGAGCCGTCCTGCTCCGTGTCGAGCGTCTTGTTCGCGATGGGCTCGACCGCGCTCGCGGTCTCGCTCGCCACGGTGCCCAGCCCGCCGTTCAGGCTGGTCGGAGCGAGCCCGGAAGCGGCGAAAGCCGGGGCCGAGGCACCCGCGGCCACCAGCGAGCCGGCGACGACGGCGGCGACCTTCATGGGCTTCATCAGTGAATCTCTCCTTCGGCGACGCATGTCGCGTGCACAGGTGACGGAATGCTCAGGTACATGGCGGATGCCCGGCACGCCCTCTCGTACCGACCCGGGCGGTCCTGCCGTGCTGTTCCGCACGGCTATATGTTCTGTAACGATCCGTCACCCGGCCGGAAACTCGGAAGGCCGGGGATTCCTCCGGCCCCACCCGAATGAAGTCCCCGTTCGGATTCTGCTGCCGGATCGCTTCGCGAGCGCCGGTGGAAACCGTTCGATCGGTCCCGTCCCGGAGGCGGCCCGGCCCGGGAACCGGGCCGGGCCCACCACGAGGGCCGGCATGAACGACGGCATGAACGACGGCATAAACGACGGTATGAACGGCGTGACCAGCCGACCGTGTTGACTGACCGCGCAAAAGGGCCGTCCTCCCCACCGCGGTGGGGAGGACGGCCCGGGACGCCTGTGCGGGCGGTCAGTGGTCAGTCGTTGACGCAGATGTTGCCGAACGCCGGGTTCAGCAGGCCGATGACGTTCACGGTGTTGCCGCAGACGTTCACCGGAACGTGGATCGGCACCTGGGCCACGTTGCCGGAGAGCACGCCCGGCGAGTTCGCCGCCACGGCCTCCGCACCGCTGTCGGCGGCGGCGATGCCGGTGGAACCCGCGACAGCGGCGGCGGCGAGGGTGGACAGGACGAAAGCCTTCGCGGTACGCGACATGGAGAAGCACTCCTTGGTCAAGGTGTTTCAGTGGCCGTGCGTGACTGCTCGGTCCGATGGTTCAACGGCAGCGAGGTCTGCCGGGTTGTGCGGCCGAAGGAGTGAACAACCGCTCGGTCCGCAGGGGTGCGGGCGTCCGGCGGCATATGCCGCCGGACGCCCCGGTGTGTCAGAGGTTGGCGCAGGTGTTGCCGAACGCCGGGTTCAGCAGGGCGACGACGTTGACGGTGTTGCCGCAGACGTTCACCGGAACGTGGACCGGAACCTGGACCACGTTGCCGGAGGCGACACCGGGCGAGCCCACGGCGGCGCCCGTCGCCCCGCTGTCCGCGACGGCCGCGCCCGCACCACCCATGACCAGGGCGACACCCGTGCCCGCAAACGCCACCGACTTCGCGATTCGCTTCATCATTGATTTCCTTCCAGGGATTTACCGATGCGGTGCAAGCATCAACGAGGACACCCGAAGTCCGGACACGCATGGAGACCAAAAGGATTAACCCGGGCTTTGACCCCGCCTCCTCGGACACGGGGAGACCGGTCCGGCACCGGAGGGAAACGGGGCTGCTGCCGCGCACACCGGCTCCGCCAGGAGCGCACCAAGCCTCCTCTTCTCTCCCCCGGGGCCGCCCATATGAACAGCATGGACACGAGTCGGAATCGGCCCTCCTCGCAGCATGCTGCGTTCCGGCAGCGGCCGGATCGCCTTCCGGGCGCCGCATGCACACGGGTTCCCACCCGGCGTCCGGGCCGGATGGCCGCCGGGCCGGGATCCGGCACCGTCGCGCGCGCCCACCGTCCGGCCACGGCCGACCCGCCGTGCCCGGCATCGTCCGGCATCGTCCGGCGGGCCGGCTGCGGAGTGGCCGGGCTCGTTGCGGATCTGGTGGCGCGTCGGTCAGGCGCTGCTACCCCGATGGCGGTGGTGTGCCCGGGCTGCGGGATGCCCGGGGAGGCCGTCCGCGGGCTCGGCGCGGAGGCCCACCGACGGCGGGCGAGGAAGGCGGCACCCCGCTGCTGGGCTGGGAGATGAGCCGGCACGCCGGCACCGTGGCGGCCATCAGCACCCTCGTGGTGCACGCTCACGGTCGTGGGGCAGGGCTGGTCCCCGGGCTCGCGCTGCGCGGCCGACGGCTGCCCGTCATCTTCGGTCCGCACCTCTGGTCCTTCGAGGCGGTGGGCCGTCTCCTCGCCGGTCCGGCCCGCAACGGGGAGCGGTACGGGCCCGCTGGGCGGCCCGCATCGTCTGCGTCAGTGAGACGGAGCTGCTGAAGGGGGTGGCGGCCGGTGTCGGGGCACGGGGGTCGTCTCCCCCAAGGGGCGGACACCGAGCGGTCCCGGGCCGCCGGCCGAGGGCGCGCGGCGGGGTCTTCCGCCCCTTGCCGCCGATCTGGCCGGGTCCGCACCGCTTGCGGTGTGCCCGGGGCGGCTGTGCCGCCGGAGGCGGCAGGACATGACCCCGACGGACGCCCGTCCGCAGCGGACATCCACCGCTTTCCGGCTCCGTCGGCTCCGTCGGCGGGCCCGGGACGCGCGGCGTCCCGGGCCCGGCGCGCACCGCCGCTCGGACACGGCCTGGAGACGCCCCGGCCGGGAGAGCCCGATGAGGGGACTCTCCCGGCCGGGGCCCACACGGGAAGCGCGGACGCTCAGCGACGCGCGGCAGCGGTCCCGCGGCGGTACAGCAGGGCTCCGCCGGCCAGCAGGCCGACCGCGGCCGCACCGGCCGCCAGCGTGCCGGCGTTGCCGCCGGTCTCGGCCAGCTGGTCCGTGGTCGAGGAGTCGGCGACCCGGTCGTCGTCGGGGGTGTCCACCACCGGGACCGGGATCTCCGGAGCCTCGGGCACCTCGGGAACCTCGGTCACGGGGGTCTCCGGCGTCTCGGGGATCTCCGGAACCTCCGGAATCTCCGGGACCTCGGGGACCTCGGGCGTCACCGGCGTCTCGGGGGTGACCGGCGTCTCGGGGGTCTCGGGTGTCACCGTCATCGCACCCGGCCCGTTGACGCAGGTGTTGCCGAAGGTCGGGTTCAGGGCGCTGATGACGTCGGCGGTGTTACCGCAGGCGTTGACGGGGACGTCCACGGGCGCCTGGACGTTGTTGCCGGAGGCGACGCCCGGGGAGCCGACCGCGGTGCCCTCCGCGGACGCGCCACCGGATGCCCCGGTGCCACCGCCGGAGATGTTGGCGCAGGTGTTGCCGAACGCCGGGTTGAGTACCCCGACGACGTTCACCGAGTTGCCGCAGGCGTTGACCGGTACGTGCACGGGCGCCTGGACGTTGTTGCCGGACAGCACGCCGGGCGAGTTCGCGGCCTCGGCGTCGGCCTGGGAGTCGGCGCTGGCGTACACACTGGTCAAGGACAGAATCCCGGTGGCCGCAGCGGCCGTCAGAATTCCCTTGCTGATGACCTGTCGCATGTTGTTGTTCTTCCCGCTTTCGCTTCGCGAGCCGATCCCGGAGCGGTACCGCAGGCCACGCCCCGGACCGGCGGAAAACGACCCTTCAGGACTGTGTGCGAGGACTGGGTTCAGCCGTTCACACAGAGGTTGCCGAACGCAGGGTGCAGCACGGCAATGAGATTGACGGAATGACCGCAGGTATTCATCGGAGCATGCACGGGAATCCGGATGGTGTTCCCGGAGAGCACTCCCGGCGAGGTGGCCGCGCCACCGGTCGCGCCGGATTCCGCAACAGCGGATGAGGCCGTCCTACGGCCATCAGCGGTCCCGTCGGCACCGTCGTGGTCTTTCCGGACTTCATCGGGCCCCCGTTCCGGTCGACGGCCCGGGGACTGGCTCGAAGTGCCCTGGCATGCCATGGCGTGCCAGGAAGTGACACGTGGTGACGTGTGGTGACGTGCCGAACGCGGCACCTACCGCGACACCTCGCCGGCGAGCCGCACCGACCGCGGGAACCCCTCCGCCGCCCGAAACTCCGGGCGATGCACTCGGACGCATGCCGGCCCGGAGATCCGGGCCGGCGTGCGGGGGTCAGCCGTTGCCCAGACCGTTGCCCGAGAGCACCGGGATGTCGCTGAGGATGTGCGACAGCGGCTCGTCGCCCTTGGCCTGGGTCGAGTTCTCGACACACTGCTGGTTCTGCGGGTTCGACAGCACGTTGACGTCCTGCACGGCCACCGGCACGAGACCGACGAGCGACCCCGCGTTGGCCTTGGCGGGCAGACCGATGCAGGGCTTGTTCAGCGAGCCCTGGACGAGTGACATCTGCGGGCTCATGTTGCCATAGGTGGCGGAGTTGCCGAAGACCTGGGAGGCACCGACACCACTGGCGGACGTCGTACCGGTGTCGTCGCCGATGGCCAGGGCCTGGGGGGCGGCGGCGGCCGAGACACCGATTACGGAGGCCGTGACCGCAGCCGCAGCCATAACCTTCTTGATCATCACTTGCCTGCCTTTCTGCAGGAAAACTCCAGCTCGTCTGCGCACCGATTCAAACGGGCCGTTCCTGCGTTTGGTTGCGGCACGTCACCCGAATGGCCCTCAGGCCGACAACCGCGGCAACGTGTGGGGAAGGGTCCCGGCGGGCGGTGGAAGCGCCTGGCCGGATGCGGTGCGCGGCATATCGGCCGCACCGCCCGTTGGAGTGAAGCGGAAGAACCAACTCCGCTGCTCCGAGTTGATCAGGGAGCTCCGGGGAACGGGCACTTCGGTCCCCGCGTTAAGAGACCCCGGACCCCGGAGCCCCAGACCCCAGAACCACGTACCCAGGAAAGGGACTCTCGTGTTCAAGAAGGCTATGGCGGCCGCCGCCGTCACCGCGTCAGTCGTCGGCGTCTCCGCCGCGGCGGCGCCGCAGGCCCTGGCCATCGGCAACGACACGGGCACCACGTCCGCCAGTGGTGTCGGTGCCTCCCAGGTCTTCGGCAACTCCGCCACCTACGGCAACATGAGCCCGCAGATGGCGCTCGTCCAGGGCTCGCTGAACAAGCCCTGCATCGGTCTGCCCGCCAAGCTGAACGCGGGGTCGCTCGTCGGTCTCGTGCCGGTGGCCGTGCAGGACGTCAACGTGCTGTCGAACCCGCAGAACCAGCAGTGTGTCGAGAACTCGACCCAGGCCAAGGGCGACGAGCCGCTGTCGCACATCCTCAGCGACATCCCGGTGCTCTCGGGCAACGGTCAGGGCAACGGCTGACCCTGCCACGCCACCCGGCCGGGCCGGGCCGCCGCGGAGCGCCGCGGCGGCCCGGCCCGTTCGTTTCGACGCCCCGGGCCTGCCCGGTCCCGGCGCCCGCACGCCCCTTGTGCGCCCCTCGTGCGCTCCCCGTGCGGCCCGCCCCTGGAAGCGGCGGCCCCGGGACCGGCTCACCAGCGCGGCCAGGACCATGCGACCAGGTCCGACCACTCACGGTCCCGGACCCCGGGGACGGTCCTCCCCTGGGCGTACCAACTGGCCATGAGGGAGGCGTAGACGGGCTCCGCCGAGCGGTCCGCGACCGGCCGGGCCGGCGGGCCCGCCCGGCCCGCCGACTCCCGGCCGCCGCCCGGTTCCCCGCGGCTTGCCGGAATCAGCCCCCGCCGTTGCCCATGACCCTTGTGCTCCGCCATGCCCCCAATATCCCGTAACACCCGGGATCATCGGCGCGAGCGGAACCGAACGCCCCGAACAGCGCCCTCTGCGCTCGGCCGATCGGGCTACAGGCCGCAACCGGAGCGCGGGTGCCGGGGTTGGTCACTGCGGCACTCACCGGTGGAGTGCGCATCCCGACGCCCCGTTTATCGCGAACCTCCCTGAAGGGAACCACCATGAAGAAGCTGTGGGCAGCAGCAGCCGTGACCGCATCCGTTGCCGGAGTCTCGCTGACCGCCGCCCCGCAGGCTCTGGCCATCGGCGACGACAGCGGCACCACGTCGCTGAGCGGCAACAACGCCATGCAGGCCTTCGGCAACTCGGCCACCTACGGCGACATGAGCCCGCAGCTCAGCGCAGTCCAGGGCTCGCTGAACAAGCTGTGCATCGGTCTGCCCGCCAAGGCCAACGCCGGGTCGCTCGTCGGTCTCGTGCCGGTCGCCGTGCAGGACATCAACGTCCTGTCGAACCCGCAGAACCAGCAGTGCGCCGAGAACTCGACCCAGGCCAAGGGCGACGAGCCGCTGTCGCACATCCTCGAAGACATCCCGGTGCTCTCGGGCAACGGCGTCAACAACCACTGATCCGCCGGCTGCGCGTCCGCAGCACGGCTGAGGGTCCGGGCCCGGCCCGGCCGACCGCTTCGCGCGGATCGGCCCGGCCGGGCCCCGCGCGTCGGCCCTGTCCGTCCTCCCCACCCGCGGCGGCCCGTTCGTCAGCGGCGCTTGACGGCGCGCAGCACGACGAACTTGGGATTGCTCGCGACGGTCTCGCAGCCGCCGAAGAGCCGACGCAGCTTGACGTGGTAGCCGAGATGCCGGTTGCCGACCACCCACAGCTCGCCGCCGGGGCGCAGGGCGCTGCGGGCGCCGGTGAACATACGCCACGCGGTGCCGTCGGTCAGCGCGCGGTGGGTGTGGAAGGGCGGGTTGTTCAGTACGAGGTCGACGGACTCGCGTTCGGTACCGGACAGTGCGTCGCCGACCACGAAGGCGGCCCCGGCCGACGAGCCGGTGCCGGCCCGGAACGTCGCCTCGGCCGAGGCGACGGCCTGGTACGACTCGTCCGCGAACAGCACCTCGGCATCCGGGTTGGCGACCGCGATCGCCGTACCCAGCACCCCGTTGCCGCAGCCCAGGTCCACGACGCGGAGGGGGCCCCGGCGCTCGGGTAGGTGCTGGAGGAGGAAGCGGGTGCCGATGTCCAGGCGGTCGGCGCAGAAGACGCCCGCATGGTTGGTCACCGGACGGCCCGACATCACGCCGATGCCGTCCGGCAGCGTGTAGGTGCGCGGCCAGGAGCCCTCACCGGCGGCCGCCGGTCCGGTGCGGTCGGGATCGGGGGTGCAGTGGATGAGCCGGGCCTTCTTCACCGCCTGCGAGGTGCGGGTGGGGCCGACGATCCGTTCGAAGAGCCGCAGTGTGGAGGTGTGGATCTCCGTCACCATGCCGGTGCCGACGACGAGCGTGTCGCGATTCAGCCGGGGGGCGAGCCGCTGGAGCTGGTCCTCCAGCAGGGCGAGGCTCTTGGGGACGCGGACCAGCAGGACGTCGATCCGGTCCGGCGGGGTGTCCCGGGTCGACAGCAGCCGTACGCCCTCGGTCTCGGCGGCGGTGCGGTTGCGGGCGAGGTTGGCCCGCGTCGCCCGCTGGGTGAGATGGGAGTCGCTGATCTGCACGGGCCGGTGCGCCGCGAGCGCGGTGGCCAGTGCTCCCCAGCGGTCCCCGAGGACGACCACGGTGCCGGCGAGCGTCTCGCCCTCCAGATGGCGCAGCAGGTACTCGTCCGAGGCGTCCCAGGCACGGAGCCGCTCACGGGGGTCCTCGGGGAAGCGGGTGAGCCCGAGGTCGCCCCATGACGTGGTGAAGGTGTTCATCGTGCTCTCAGGCTACGCGGCCGCCTTCTCGAGCTCGGCGGCGCCGAAGGAGACGTCGAACCGGTCGCACCAGATGCTGACGCTGGTCAGGCGGTTCAGATCGGCGTCGGCGGGCAGCGCGTAGTTCTGGTCGCCCTTGTTGCCCTTGAGCTTGCCGAGGCTGACGTACTCCCCGTCGTCGAAGACGTGCCAGCCGTCCCTGCCTTCCTTCACCGGCGCGTCGGTGAGCCAGACTCGCAGGTCGGGGCCGCTGCTGGTGTCCAGGTTCTCGATCCGCAGGGTGCGGGAGCCGTCCTCGAGCCGGAGGATCTTCACACTGCCGGTCGTGGCGTGCTCATGGCTGATGAAGCTTCCCGTGGCCAGCACCTCCGGCGCGGCCGGCGCGGCCGTGTCGGCCGGGGCAGGCGATCCGTCCGGTGCGGCCGGGGAAGCCGGTGCGGCCGGCGAGGCCGCGGGCAGCTCCTCGCGCACGGTCTCGTCCACCCAGAGCTTCCAGGGCTGGAACCAGTACAGCCCGGCAGCCGCCACGATCGCGACCACCGCCAGACCGACGATCACCACGGGTCTGCGTACGAACGATGTCCTCATGGCTCCATTTAAGCCGCGCGGGGCGGCATGGCGGTCGTTCCGCCGGTGACGGAAGTCTTACGTCCGCCGTCCGCCGTCCGCCGTCCGCCGTCCGCCGTCCGCTTCCCCGTTCCTTTCCTTCCCGGTCCCGGTCCCGGTCCCGGTCCCGGCCCGGTCCCCGGGCAGGCGCTGCCGCTTCCCCGGTCCGGTCCCCGCGTCCCGCGGCGCGCCCGGACCGGGGCGCAACGCCCCGCACCCCGGCGGACCGGACCGCACGGGTGCGGACGCCGGGTCTCGGGGAACCGCCCGGCCGCTGCCGGGGACCTGGCGGTCCCGGCCCGGCGCCGCCAGGACCGGCGCCACGCCGGGACCGGACCGCGCATGCCCCGGCTCCCCGGACAGCAGCCCGGCACCGGCACCGGTGGGGGCGCGGGCACCGTGCCGCCCACCGGGGCCGGGCGTCAGCCGTCGCCCTCCAGATCGCCCTCCGTCTCGAGGAAGACCTGGCGCAGGGCGTCGACGACCGCCGGGTCGGGCTTCTCCCACATGCCCCGGGACTCCGCCTCCAGCAGCCTTTCGGCGATGCCGTGGAGGGCCCAGGGGTTGGCCTGCTGGAGGAACGCGCGGTTCTCGGGGTCCAGGACGTACGCCTCGGCGAGCTTGTCGTACATCCAGTCGGCGACCACGCCGGTCGTGGCGTCGTAGCCGAACAGGTAGTCGACGGTGGCGGCGAGTTCGAAGGCCCCCTTGTAGCCGTGGCGGCGCATCGCCTCGATCCACCGGGGGTTGACGACGCGCGCGCGGAAGACGCGGGAGGTCTCCTCGACGAGGGTGCGGGTGCGGACCGACTCCGGGCGGGTGGAGTCGCCGATGTACGCCTCGGGCGCGCTGCCGCGCAGCGCGCGCACGGTGGCGACCATGCCGCCGTGGTACTGGAAGTAGTCGTCGGAGTCGGCGATGTCGTGCTCGCGGGTGTCGGTGTTCTTCGCCGCGACCGCGATCCGCCGGTAGGCCGTCTCCATCTCCTCCCGCGCCGCGCGCCCCTCCAGGCCCCGGCCGTACGCGTAGCCGCCCCACACGGTGTAGACCTCGGCGAGGTCGGCGTCGGTGCGCCAGTCGCGGGAGTCGATGAGCTGGAGCAGCCCGGCGCCGTACGTGCCGGGGCGGGAGCCGAAGATCCGGGTGGTGGCCCGTCGTTCGTCGCCGTGTGCGGCGAGGTCGGCCTGGGCGTGGGCCCGTATGTAGTTGGCGTCGGCGGGTTCGTCGAGCGCGGCGGCCAGCCGGACCGCGTCGTCGAGGAGGCCGATGACGTGCGGGAACGCGTCGCGGAAGAAGCCGGAGATGCGCAGGGTGACATCGACGCGGGGGCGGCCGAGTTCGGCGGGCGGGATCGGTTCGAGGCCGCTGACACGGCGGGATGCCTCGTCCCAGACGGGGCGGACGCCGAGCAGCGCCAGGGCCTCGGCGACATCGTCCCCCGCGGTGCGCATCGCGCTGGTGCCCCAGAGGGACAGCCCGACGGACGTCGGCCAGCGGCCGTTGTCCTCGCGGTAGCGCTCCAGGAGGGAGTCGGCGAGCGCCTGCCCGGTCTCCCAGGCGAGGCGGGAGGGCACGGCCTTGGGGTCGACCGAGTAGAAGTTGCGGCCCGTCGGCAGCACGTTGACCAGGCCGCGCAGCGGTGAGCCGGACGGTCCGGCCGGGACGAAGCCGCCGTTCAGCGCGTGGACGGCGTGGTCGAGTTCGTCGGTGGTGGCGGCGAGGCGCGGGACGACCTCCCGGGCGGCGAAGTCCAGGATGTCCGCGACGGCCTGCCCGTGGCCCTCGGCCACCGGGGCGACTGCGGCCGGGTCCCAGCCCGCCTCCTCCATCGCCTCGACCAGGGCGCGGGCCCTGTCCTCGGCCTCGTCGGCGCCGCTGCGGGTCGCGGCGGACTCGTCGAGGCCGAGCGCCTCGCGCAGTCCGGGCAGGGCGGTGCTGCCTCCCCAGATCTGCCGGGCGCGCAGGATCGACAGGACGAGGTTGACCCGCTCCGGGCCGGTGGGCGCGCCGCCGAGGACGTGCAGCCCGTCGCGGATCTGGGCGTCCTTGACCTCGCAGAGCCAGCCGTCGACGTGCAGCAGGAAGTCGTCGAAGCCGTCGTCGGCGGGGCGCTCCGCCATGCCGAGGTCGTGGTCGAGCTTCGCCGCCTGGATCAGGGTCCAGATCTGGGCGCGGATCGCCGGCAGCTTCGCCGGGTCCATGGCGGAGATCTGCGCGTACTCGTCGAGGAGCTGCTCCAGGCGGGCGATGTCGCCGTAGGAGTCGGCGCGCGCCATCGGCGGGACGAGGTGGTCGACGAGGGTGGCGTGCACCCGGCGCTTGGCCTGGGTGCCCTCGCCGGGGTCGTTGACCAGGAAGGGGTAGACGAGCGGCAGGTCGCCGAGCGCGGCGTCGGGCGCGCAGGCCGCGGAGAGCCCCGCGTTCTTGCCGGGCAGCCATTCCAGGTTGCCGTGCTTGCCGAGGTGGATCATGGCGTCGGCGCCGAAGCCGGCGTCGTCCTGGCGGGCGGCCATCCAGCGGTAGGCGGCGAGGTAGTGGTGCGAGGGCGGCAGGTCGGGGTCGTGGTAGACGGCGATCGGGTTCTCGCCGAAGCCGCGCGGCGGCTGGATGACGATCAGCAGGTTGCCGCGGCGCAGGGCGGCGAGGACGATGTCGCCCTCCGGGTTGCGGGAGCGGTCCAGGAACATCTCGCCGGGCGCCGGGCCCCAGTGCTCCTCGACGTGCTCGCGCAGTTCCCGCGGCAGGGTCGCGTACCAGCGCTTGTAGTCGGCGGCCGGGATGCGGACCGGGTTGCGGGCGAGCTGCTCCTCGGTGAGCCAGTCCTGGTCGTGTCCGCCGGCCTCGATGAGGGCGCGGATCAGTTCGTCGCCGTCGCCGGACGCCAGGCCGGGTATCTCCTCGGTGCCGAAGTCGTAGCCCTCCGCCCGGAGCCGGCGCAGCAGGGCGACGGCGGAGGCGGGGGTGTCGAGGCCGACGGCGTTGCCGATGCGGGAGTGCTTCGTCGGGTACGCGGACAGCACCAGGGCGAGCCGCTTCCGGGCGTTGGGGATGTGGCGCAGCCGGGCGTGGCGCACGGCGATGCCGGCGACGCGGGCGGCCCGCTCGGGGTCGGCGACATAGGCGGGGAGGCCGTCCTCGTCGATCTCCTTGAACGAGAAGGGGACCGTGATGAGGCGGCCGTCGAACTCGGGTACCGCGACCTGGCTGGCGGCGTCCAGCGGGGACAGGCCCTCGTCGTTGTCCTCCCAGGCGCTGCGCGACCCGGTCAGGCACAGCGCCTGCAGGACGGGGACGTCGAGCGAGGCGAGGGCGCCCGCGTCCCAGGCCTCGTCGTCGCCGCCCGCCTGGGCCCCGGCCGGGGCGGTGCCGCCAGCGGCGAGGACGGTGGTGACGACGGCGTCGGCGCCGCTGAGCCTCTCCAGCAGCTCGGGTTCGGGGGTGCGCAGCGAGGCGACGTACAGCGGCAGCGCCCGGCCGTCTGCCTCCTCGACGGCGTCGCACAGGGCCCCGACGAAGGCGGTGTTGCCGCTCATGTGGTGCGCGCGGTAGTAGAGGACGGCGATCAGGGGGCCGGTGCCGTCCCGCGGGGTGCGCTCCAGTTCCCCCCAGGCGGGGGCGGGCGCGGGCGGCGCGAAGCCGTGGCCGGTGAGCAGGACGGTGTCGGACAGGAACCTGGCGAGCTGCTCCAGGTTGTCCGGGCCGCCGTGGGCGAGATAGGCGTGGGCCTCGGCAGCGATGCCGATGGGGACGGTGGACGCCTCCATCAGCTGGGCGTCCGGGGCCTGTTCGCCGGTCAGGACGACCACCGGGCGGCCCTGGGCGAGCAGCGCGTCGAGGCCCTCCTGCCAGGCGCGGAGGCCGCCGAGCAGGCGCACGACGACCAGGTCGGTGCCGTCGAGCAGACCGGGCAGCCGGTCCAGCGGCAGACGGGAGGGGTTCGCGAAGCGGTACCGCACCGGCCCTTCGGCGGCACGGGCGCTGAGCAGGTCCGTGTCGGAGGTCGACAGCAGGAGGATCGTCGCGTACGTCATCGCGCGCACAGGCCTTCCTCGGGGTTTCCGCGCCCCGGGTGGTCGTGGTCGGCGGGAGTTCCTGACTCACCGGGCCCCGTCGGGGATCCGGCTCACAGTGGCGGGACCGCGCCGGAATCTCACCGGGCTTCCTCCCTCGGGCCCTGGGACCCTGTGCCGTCTCGCATAGTAGAGGCAGCCGCCCCGGCGGGGGGCCACCGGGACGGGTCTGGGTATGCTCGCCGCCATGCCGCCCCCACCGACAACAGCCCCGGACCAGGGCGAAAGCCATATACGGGACCGGGGTGACGCCTGCCCGGGTGCGCTGCGGCTGCACCCGGCGGCCGACGGCGGGCTGGCCAGGCTCCGGCTCCCCGCCGGCTTGCTGACGGGGCGTCAACTGTGGGCGCTGTCACTCGCCGCGGAACGGCTGGGGGACGGCGCGCTGAGCATCACCTCCCGGGGGAACGTGGAGCTGCGCGGCCTGGCGGACGGCTGCGGGCAGGCGCTGGCGGAACTGCTCCGCGAGGCCGGACTGCTGCCTTCCGACACCCATGAGCGGGTGCGCAACATCGTGGTCTCGCCGCTGGCCGGTCTCGACGGGCGCGACGGTGGTGACGGACGCGACGGACGCGACGGGCACAGAGAACAGGGCGGACGCGGCGACCACGGCGGGCATGCAGGCCGGAGCGGGCAGGACGGTGCGGACGTCCGGTCGTGGGCCCGGGAACTCGACGCGCTGCTGTGCGCGAGCGAGTGGGCGGCGGGGCTCTCGGGGCGGTTCCTGTTCGCCCTGGACGACGGCCGGTGCGACGTCGCAGGGCTCGGCGCGGATGTGACGCTGCTCGCCGCCGGCGGCGGGTGGGGCGGCGAGCCGGGGGGCGGGCGGGTGGAGCTGCGCATCGGCCGCCAAGCCTTCCGTGTGCGCGCCGACGACGCCGCGCGGGCGGCGCTGGCCGCAGCCGAGGCGTTCCTCGCCACGGCGGCCGAGGCGGGCACCGGTGCCTGGCGTGTGCGGGAGCTGCCGGAGGGACAGGACATCGCGGTGGGCGCGGCGCTGCAGCGGGCCGGGGTGGCGGCTGCGCCGCACCACCCCGTGCCCGGAGCGGATCGCCCCGCTCCGGGTCCGGGACCAGGGCCCTCGGCGGGCAGTCCCAGGGCGGACGGGCACGTGGTAGTGGGTCCCTCGGCGGACGGCCCCGCGGGTCCGGGCGCCGGGCCGCTGCCGGGGCTCGTCGGGGGACCGGGCGGCTGGGCCGTGTCCGTACTCGCCCCCCTCGGGAGGCTCACCGCCGGGCAGGCCCGGGAACTGCTTCCGGCCCCGGCGGACGAGGTGCGGCTGACCCCCTGGCGGGGGGCCGTCGTGCCCGGCTTCGCCGACCGCGGAGCGGCCCGGGCGCGGCTCGACGCACTGCGGCGGGCGGGGTTCGTCACCGGCACCGGCTCACCCTGGTACGGGGTCGGCGCGTGTACCGGCCGGCCCGGATGCGCCCGCTCCCTCGCCGACGTACGGGCCGACGTACGGGCCGACATAGGGGAATACCTGCGGGCCGGTGCCCGGGCCGGCACCGCGCCCGGCCCGGGCGGGCTGCCCGTGTACTGGTCCGGCTGCGAGCGGCGCTGCGGCCGCCCGCAGCAGGACCATGTGGACGTCGTGGCCACCGGGGACGGCGCATACCGCGTGACCGCGCCGCGGGGCACGGCCGTGCCCGTACCGTCCCGCGCAGAACTCGGCGACACCATCGCCACAGCCCGGATCCGTGCGACGAAATGAGCGACCAGACCGTGTTCGACTACGAGAAGGACGGAGCGGAGATCTACCGCCGGTCCTTTGCCACGATCCGCGCCGAAGCCAGGCTCGACGCACTGCCCGCCGACATCGGCCGGGTCGCGGTGCGGATGATCCACGCCTGCGGCATGGTCGACCTCGTCGGCGATCTGGCGTACTCGCCCGGCGTCGCGGCCCGCGCCCGGGAGGCGCTGCGCGCCGGGGCGCCGATCCTGTGCGACGCCCAGATGGTCGCCAGCGGCGTCACCCGCAAGCGGCTGCCCGCCGGCAACGAGGTGCTGTGCACGCTGTCCGAGCCGTCCGTGCCGGAACTGGCCGCGGAACTCGGCACCACGCGCAGCGCCGCCGCGCTCGAACTGTGGCGGGACCGCCTCGACGGCGCGGTGGTCGCCGTCGGCAACGCCCCCACGGCGCTCTTCAGACTGCTGGAGATGATCGGCGAGGGCGCGCCCCGCCCCGCCGCCGTGATCGGCGTACCGGTGGGCTTCATCGGCGCGGCCGAGTCCAAGGACGCCCTCGCCGCGCACGGCGGCGGCCTGGAGTACCTGGTGGTGCGCGGCCGGCGCGGCGGCAGCGCGATGGCCGCGGCCGCGATCAACGCGATGGCGAGTGAGGCGGAGTGAGCACACGGCAGGCAGGCAGGCTGTACGGCGTCGGACTCGGCCCGGGGGACCCGTCGCTGATGACGCTCCGGGCGGCCCAGGCCGTCGCGGAGGCGGACGTCGTGGCGTACCACTGCGCCCGGCACGGCCGCTCCATCGCCCGCTCCATCGTGGCGGCGCACCTGCGCCCCGACCACATCGAGGAGCGCCTGATGTACCCGGTCACGGTCGAGACCACCGACCACCCCGGCGGCTACCGGGGGGCGCTCGACGACTTCTACGAGGACGCCGCTGCCCGGCTCGCCGCGCATCTCGACGCCGGGCGGACGGTGGCCGTGCTCGCCGAGGGAGACCCGCTCTTCTACGGCTCCTACCAGCACATGCACAAGCGGCTCGCGCACCGCTACCGCACCGAGGTGATCCCCGGTGTGACCTCGGTGAGCGCCGCTGCCGCGCGACTCGGGGAGCCGCTGTGCGAGGCGGAGGAGACGCTGACGATCATCCCCGGCACGCTGTCCGAGGAGGAGCTGACCGCCCGACTCGCCGCCGCCGACTCAGCGGTGGTGATGAAGCTCGGCCGGACCTTCCCCGACGTGCGGCGGGCGCTGGAGCAGGCGGGCCGGCTGGCGGACGCCCGCTATGTGGAGCGGGCCACGATGGCCGGGGAGCGCACGGGACGGCTCGCGGACGTCGACCCCGAGTCCGTGCCGTACTTCTCGATGGCGGTGCTGCCGAGCCGGATCGACGAGGTGCGGCCCGACGCGCGCCCCCGGGGCGAGGTCGCCGTCGTGGGCACCGGACCTGCCGGGCCGCTGTGGCTGACGCCGGAGACCCGGGGTGCCCTCGCCGCCGCCGACGACCTGGTCGGCTACACGACCTATCTGGACCGGGTGCCCGTGCGGGCCGGGCAGTGCCGCCACGGCTCGGACAACAAGGTGGAGGCCGAGCGGGCGGAGTTCGCCCTCGACCTCGCCCGGCGCGGCCGCCGGGTGGCGGTGGTGTCGGGCGGCGATCCGGGGATCTTCGCCATGGCGACGGCCGTACTGGAGGTCGCGGCGCGGGAACCGTACAGGGACGTGCCCGTACGCGTACTGCCCGGCCTCACCGCCGCAAACGCCGCCGCGGCCCGCGCGGGTGCGCCGCTGGGGCACGACTACGCCGTCATCTCCCTCTCCGACCGGCTGAAACCCTGGGAGGTCATCGCGGAGCGGCTGACGGCGGCGGCCGGTGCCGACCTCGTCCTGGCCCTCTACAACCCCGGGTCGCGCAGCCGCACCTGGCAGGTCGCCAAGGCCCGCGAGCTGCTCCTCGGCCATCGCGCCCCGGACACCCCGGTGGTCGTCGCACGCGATGTCGGCGGCCCGGAGGAGAACGTGCGGATCGTACGCCTGGGCGGACTCGACCCGGAGGAGGTGGACATGAGGACGCTGCTGCTGGTCGGCTCGTCGCAGACCCGTACGGTGCGCCGCGGTACGGGCGAGGAGGTCGTCTGGACACCGCGCACCTATCCGGCGGGGGATCCGGCCGCGGACTGAGCCCTCGTCTCCCGGCGGGGCGCCCGGTCCGCGGGACCCGGCCGCCGGCGCGCTGCGCGCGGCCGGGGGCGTGGCGCGCACACGGCCCGGGGTCGGGGCGTCACGCCGCACACGGCCCGGCGGTCGGCGCGGATCCACCCGCCCTGACGGTCCCGCCCTGACCTGGGAGCAGGTCCGGGCGGGCCGGGCTCCTCGGTTCCGCCCCCACCGGACCGGGCCGGCCGCTCCCGGGCGTCCCGGGCATGCGGGGCGTCCCGCCGATCCAGCAGGCCGCGCCGGTCCAGCCGGGTCAGCCGGTCGTGGCGGCCCGGCCGCCCCTCCGGTCCCGGCGATCCGGCGATCCGGCGATCCGGCGGTACAGCCCGGCGCTACCGCAAGGCCGGGCGGACCCGGGGGTCCGGCCGGGTCCGCCCCCGCACAGCGGTCCCGGGTGTCCCGCCGGGTCCGGCGGCCGATGTGCTTGAGTGGGTCGCCGCGCCCGCTCACAGGCGCCGGTTCACTCGTGGAGGTCCCGTGCACGTCCTGGTTCTCGGCGGTACGACGGAGGCCCGCACCCTCGCCGAGTCACTGCACGCGCGCGGGGAGCGGGTGACCACCTCGCTCGCCGGACGCGTCGCGGCACCGAGACTCCCCGGGGGCGGGATACGGATCGGCGGCTTCGGCGGGCCCGAGGGCCTCGCGGCCTGGCTGTCCGAGAACCGGGTGGATGCGCTGGTCGACGCCACCCACCCGTTCGCCGGGACGATCAGTTTCCACGCGGCGCGCGCCGCCGACATGGCGGACGTCCCCCTGCTCGCGCTGCGCCGGCCGGGCTGGGTGCCGACGGCGGGCGACGACTGGCACCCGGTCGACTCCCTGGCGCAGGCGGCCGAGACACTGCCCTCGCTGGGCCGCCGGGTCTTCCTGACGACGGGCCGCATGGGCCTGTCGTCCTTCGCGCACCTCGACCGGCTCTGGTTCCTGGTCCGTTCCGTCGACCCGCCGCAGCCGCCGCACCCCCCGCGCATGAGGGTGCTGCTCGACCGCGGCCCCTTCACCCTCGACGGTGAACGAGCCCTCCTCGCCGGCCATGCCCTCGACGTCCTGGTGACCAAGGACAGCGGCGGCGCCGCGACCTCGCCCAAACTCACCGCGGCCCGCGAAGCGGGCCTTCCGGTCGTCGTGGTCCGCCGCCCGCCCGTGCCCGAGGGCGTCCCGACGGCGTCGACGGCCAGGGAGGCACTCGACTGGCTGACGGGGCCGGCGTCCGGACGGTAGCAGGACCGGTGCCCGAGGGGCGGGGCCTCTGGGTGCCGGGGGCAGGGGGCAGGGGCCGGTGGGCAAGGGGCAGGGGCCGGTGGGCGAGCGGCTTGACGCTCCGCGGCCCCTCGGCGCACGGCCGTTGGCGGATCCACGGCCCGTGACCGGACACGCGGCATCTGGCGACCGCACCGGACACCCGGCGGACCGTGCGGCCCGGCAGCCGGACCGTACCGGCAGCCGGCAGCCGACCCCACCCACCGACCGACCGCACCCACCGACCGACCGCACCCACCGACCGACCGCACCCACCGACCGACCGCACCGACCGACCGACCGCACCGACCAACCGACCAACCGACCGCACCGACCACCCGGCGGCCGCCCGCGCACGCCCCGCCGTCAGCAGACGTGCCGGTCGCGGGCCGGGTCGTACAGGTGGCTGTCGCGGAACCGCGCGGCCGCCAGAGTGCGGCCCACCAGGATGACCGCCGTCCTCACGACACCCGCCTCCTTCGTCAGCCCGGCGATCTCGTCGAGTGTGCCCCGCAGGACCAGTTCGTCCGGGCGGCTGGCCATGGCCACCACCGCGGCAGGGCAGTCGGGGCCGTAGTGCGGCAGCAGTTCCGCGACCACGCGGTCGATGTGGCGGGCGGCGAGGTGCAGGACGAGCAGTGCCCCGCTGCGGCCGAGGGTGGCCAGGTCCTCGCCCTCGGGCATGGGAGTGGCCTGCTGCGCGACCCTGGTCAGGATGACGGTCTGACCGACCGTCGGCACGGTCAGCTCCCGCTTCAGCGCCGCCGCAGCGGCGGCGAACGCCGGAACGCCCGGGATGACCTCGTAGGCGATCCCCGCCGCGTCCAGCCGCCGCATCTGCTCCGCCACCGCGCTGAAGACCGACGGGTCGCCCGAATGCAGCCGGGCGACATCACGGCCCTCCTCGTGGGCGCGGACGAACTCCTCGGTGATCGCGTCCAGATCGAGGTCCGCGGTGTCCACCAGACGCGCGTCCGGCGGGCACTCGGCGAGAAGGTCGGCAGGGACGAGTGAGCCCGCGTAGAGGCACACCCGGCACGAGGCGAGCGTCCGCGCGCCCCGCAGGGTGATCAGATCGGCGGCACCGGGGCCCGCGCCGATGAAGTAGACGGTCATGAGGATCCTCCTGCGGGGGGTTTGGTCACCGACCACTGAGTCACGGGCATCGCCTGCCGCCAGCCGGTGAACCCGCCCACCGGCACCGCGTGCGCCACCGCGAGCCGCACCAGCTCCCCGCCGTGCCGCAGATAGCGCTCGGCGAGCAGCGCCTCCGACTCCAGCGTCACCGTGTTGGCGACGAGCCGACCGCCCTCCGGCAGCGCGTCCCAGCAGGCGTCGAACAGCCCCGGCGCGGTGAGCCCGCCGCCGATGAACACCGCGTCCGGCACGGGCAGCTGGGCCAGCCCGTCCGGCGCCGCGGCGGTGACGACCCGCAGTCCGGGCACGCCGAGCGATTCGGCGTTCCGCTCGATGCGGCGCGCCCGCTCCGCGTCCCGCTCGACCGCGACCGCACGACACGACCGGTGCGTACGCATCCACTCGATCGCGAGGGAACCGGAGCCGGAACCCACGTCCCAGAGCAGTTCGCCGGGGGCCGGCGCGAGCGCGGCGAGCGTCGCCGCGCGCACATGGCGCTTGGTCAGCTGGCCGTCGTTCTCATACGCCTCGTCGGGCAGCCCCGGGCCCGCGCCGAGCCGCAGCGCCCCGGGAGCGCGTACGCAGGCCACGGCGACGATGTTGAGCGGATCGCCCGGCGGATGGTTCCAGCTCTCCGCAGTACCGGATACCCGCTGCTCCCGTCCGGACCCGAGCTGCTCCAGCACCCGCATCCGGCTGGGGCCGAAACCCCTGGCGGTCAGCAGCGCCGCCACCTCCGCCGGGGTCGCCGCGCCCGCGCTCAGCACCAGCAGCCGGCGCCCGTGGTGGAGCGCCGCGGACAGCCCGGCGGCCGGCCTGCCGACCAGCGTCACGACCTCGGTCTCCTCCACCGGCCAGCCGAGGCGCGCGCAGGCGTACGAGACGGACGACGGGTGCGGCAGCACGTGGACCGCCCCGGAGCCGGCGACCTCGGTGAGGGTGCGGCCGATGCCGTGGAACATCGGGTCACCGCTCGCGAGGACGGCCAGACGGCGGCCGGCGTGCTCGGCGAGCAGCACGGGTACGGCGGGGCGCAGCGGGGACGGCCACGGCACGCGCCGGCCCGTGCATTCGTCGTCGGGCAGCAGTGCGAGCTGGCGCGGGCCGCCGACGAGCACCTCGGCCGTGCGCAGCACGGCACGGGAGGTCTCGGGCAGTCCGTCCCAGCCATCGGCGCCGATCCCGACGACGGAGACGGCGGGGCGGGGGTCGGGGTTCACGGACCGGACTCTACTGACGAGCGGTGGAACACCTGGTCGCGGGGGTGGCGGCCAGGGCCGCCGTCGGGTGGGCCGTACGGGATCGGATCACCCCGGTGCCGGCGCTCAGCGCCGGCGGCGAAGCCCTCGCCGGCGCTGGGCGCCGGCAGCCCGTCTTCGCCGCAGGCGAGACCGGTCGGTACGTGGCTGAAGCCCCCACGTGAACGCGCGGGCGGAGTCATACGTCCGCATTCCGAACGCGCGGGTCCGGCCCCGTCGGGCCGTCAACGGCGGTTGTACAGGCGCATGGTGGCGGCGCCGAAGCCCATCACGAACACCGCCGCCCAGCCCAGGGTCCAACCGATGTCGGCCATGGGCCAGTTGCCGGCCATCAGCTCCCGTACCGCCGTCGCCAGATGGGTGACCGGGCTGTTGTTGACGAACGCCTGCAGCCAGCCGGGCATGGTCTTCGGCTCGACGAAGACATTGCTCAGGAAGGTGAGCGGGAAGATCACCATCATGCTGACGCCCATGACGGATTTCTCCGTGCGCAGCAGCAGCCCGAACATCGTCCAGATCCAGGAGAAGGCGAAGGAGAAGACGAGCAGCAGGGCCACCCCGAGCAGGACGCCCAGCGGCCCGCCCCCCGGCCGGTAGCCGATGACCATCCCTACCGTCAGCAGCACGGCGGACGCGATGACATAGCGGACCACATCGCCGAGGAGATAGCCCACCATCGGCGCGGGCCGCCAGATCGGCAGAGTGCGGAAGCGGTCGAAGACACCCTTGTCGATGTCGGTGTTGATGGCGACTCCCGTATACATCGTGATCATCACGACGCTCATCACCAGGATGCCGGGGAGCAGGAACTGGATGTACGCGTCGACCGACCCGGCCAGCGCCCCTCCGAAGAGGTAGGTGTACATCAGCACCATCATGATCGGAAACGCCGTGACGTCGAACAGCTGTTCCGGCACATGCTTGATCTTGAGCATGGCGCGCCAGCCGAAGGTCATGGACGCGGAGAGGGCGCTCGGGCGGGCCGGGCGTTCCCCGGCGACCAGCAGGGCCGCCAGGGACTCCGTCCGGGGAGCGTTGCGGGTGAGGTCCTCGGCTTCCCGGGTCACTGCGGTGCTCATGCGGTGGCTTCCTTCTCCGTGTCGGGCGTGCGGTCGGTCAAAGCGAGGAAGACCTCGTCCAGGCTGGGCTGGCCCAGTGCGAAGGTGTCGACGGTGATGCCCTCGCGGGCCAGTTCGGCCAGTGCCCGGGCGGCCTGGTCCGCGGCTCCGAGTTCCGTGCTGTGGCCGTCGACCCGGGCCGTCAGGGCCACCGGGTCCGGGTCGAGCTGGACCCCGGCGTTCAGCGCGGCGGTGAGGACGCGTTCGGCGTCCGGGCGCCGCGCGGCGTCGCGCAACCGCACATGGACGGCTCCGGCTCCGACGGACGCCTTCAGCTCGCCCTTGGTCCCCTCGGCGATCACCCGGCCGTGGTCGATGACGGCGACGCGGGAGGCCAGCTGGTCGGCTTCGTCCAGGTACTGCGTGGTCAGCAGGACGGTCGTACCCTCAGCGACGACGGCCCGCACGATGTCCCAGACCTGGTTGCGGCTGCGCGGGTCGAGACCGGTCGTCGGCTCGTCCAGGAAGAGCAGGTCGGGAGTGTTGAGGATCGACGCGGCGATGTCGATGCGGCGCCGCATACCCCCCGAGTAGTTCTTCACCTGGCGTTCGGCGGCCTCCGTCAGCCCGAACGCGTCGAGCAGCTGCTCGGCCCGGACGCGTGCGGCCCGCTTTCCGTGGCCGAGGAGCCTGGCGAGCAGGAGCAGGTTCTCCGTGCCGGTCAGATCCTCGTCCACCGAGGCGTACTGCCCGGTGAGGCTGACCCTGCCGCGCACCGTGTCGGCTTCCGCCAGCACATCGCTGCCGAAGACCAGCGCCTCGCCGCCGTCCGGCCTGAGGAGGGTGGCCAGCATCTTCACCGTGGTCGTCTTTCCGGCCCCGTTCGGCCCCAGGAGGCCGTAGACGGAGCCGGCGGGCACACGGAGATCGACGCCGTCGACGGCCCGGTTCGCACCGAACACCTTCACCAGGGCGTTCGTCTCGATGGCCATATCCGTACTCATCGTCGAGTTCCTTCGGTTCCTTCGCTGCGGTGGCCGCGGTCGCGGTCCGCGGGGTGGTCCGGGCAGCGGGGCGGGTCGGGGCAGCGGGGCGGGTCGGGGCAGCGGGGCGGGTCAGGGGGACGGGACGGGGGCGGGAGCGGGGGCTTGCGGACCTCTCCCGGTCTCGCTCGGACAGGTCCTCCACGAGATGCAGACCGATGCCGTCGCACAAACTCACCGCACGGGGCACGGTGAAATCCGTCCGGAGCCTCTCCTCGACCGCGTACGGTCCCCGCGAGCCGCGTCCGTACTCACAGGTGACGGGATCTCGCGGCCCGGTCCCCCCTTCCGGGGTGTGACCGCACTCCTCCCGGCGCTCTGGGACTCCAAGCGCTCCCGGACCGCTCGGGCCTCCCGGACCCCGGAGGACGGGAGGGTGTTCCTCGTATACGACATGCATCGGGACGGCAGCCGGGGGCGCCCCGCAGCGGGCGGTACGGGGGGCTCCTCCGGGGACCGGCTCTCTCCGCTCTCTCCCCGGTCCCACCCCGCAGGGCGCGAGAGCGCGAGGCGCGGCCGCCGGATCGGATCCGGCGGCCGCGCCTCGCGAGGTGCCTCGGGGGGAGACGTGATGCCTCGACGTCATTCCTCGTGGACGTAGAAGGTGTAGAGCATCACGCAGAACGTCGCCGCCGCGATGATCGCGGACAGCACCACAGACATGAGGATGCTGTCACCGGACAGGCTGTGGAGATAGCCGAAGGCGCTGCCGACGAGCACCGCGTAGGCAGCGGCGCGCAGCTCCCGCGGGAGACCGTGCTGGTAGCGGCCCAGGGCGTAGCAGAGCCCGGCGAGCACCACGCAGGAGACGAGTCCGATCGCGAACTGCGCGGCCCCGGACTCACCGGACATCCGGGCGAGGAAGGACGTGTAGAGGCCGTAGATCACGCCGAGCACGGCCGGCAGCACCATGCCCAGGGTGCTGCTTTGGCGCCGCTGGGGCACCGCCGTGTGGGCCATGGCAGAACTCCTTCCGCTCCGTCCCCCGGCTCCCCTCCCGTCCCCTCCCGTCGCCTCCCGTCCCCTCCCCCAGCGGACACCCGGGCAGCCCGTGCGGCAAGTGGATCAGGGCGGGGGCCATGCACCGCCCCGGGCGCCGGGCCCCGGCGGACGCGGCCCGGCGGGCACCGGGCGGGACCGGGCAGCACCGGGCGGGACCGGGCGGGACCGGGCGGAAGCCCGCGGAACCCGGCGGGATTGCGCCCCGGAGGCACCGGCAGCGTCCGGGGGAACCCGCCGGGCGGCACCGGCCGTAACCCGGACGGATCCGCCGAAGTGCCGTGGCGGGCCCTTCGCCCCACGATGGCCCCATGAGCCAACACACTGCACGGAGCGAGTCGGGGGCCGGTCCGGACAACGGATGGGCGGCGGGCGGCACCCTCTTCGCCGGGGTCCTGATGATGGTCATCGGAATCATCAGCATCCTCGAAGGGATCGCCGGCATCGTCGAGGACGAGGTCTACTTCCGGGTCGGCGGCTATGTCTTCTCGTGGAATCTCACCGCCTGGGGCTGGGTCCATCTGGTCCTGGGCGTCCTGGTGGCGGTCACCGGCTGGGGAATCCTCAGGGGCATGGAATGGTCGCGCTACCTGGGTGTCGCCCTGGCGTCGCTCAACATCATCGTCCAGTTCCTGTTCCTGCCCTACCAGCCGATCTGGGCGTTCTTCTCCATGGCCGTCTCGGTGTTCGTCATCTGGGCGCTGGTGTCCACGGAATCCCACCGCACCGCCTGACCCGGCGTCGGCCCGTCCCGGCCGGATCCCCGGTGACCCGGGTGACCCGGGTGACCCCATATGCCCCGCGTGACCCGGCCCGATCCCGCCCGGTCCCGTGGGGTGTCCCGCGCGGGATCGGCCGAGCCGGCCGGCCCCCGGGCCGTCCCTCAGCCGCCGTTCGCCATCAGCAGCTCGAACTCGAACGGATCGTGCCGTGAACGATCACGAGGCCGAGTTCGCGTTCGGCGTCGAGCTGCTGATATCGGCACTGCTCGGACTGGCTCCGGTGGCGCCGGACTGACGCGGCACCGGACGGCGGCACCGGACGGCGGCCCGGGCTGCCGGTCGGACGACCGGCCGGCCGGCCGACTGGCCGAACCCGCGCCGGGGGCGCACTCTGGTCCGTATGAGATCGAGCCATGGGATACGGAACGCCGTCGTGGCCGCCGCGAGCGCCGTCGCGCTCGGGGCCGGGATGACCGGCTGTACGAACGACAGTGGCGAGACCCCGAGGTCGGTGGCATCCGAGGCGGGTGAGGCCGTGCAGTCGGCCACCGCGGCCGCGGCCTCCGAGATGGCGAAGATCAAGGACGGTCTCAACGCCACGTCCGAGGTGAAGGCCGGCCCCACAGAGGCCGAGAACAACCGCCTCTCCAACGAGATCACCGCGACGAATCCCACCGACCAGACCGTCGACTACACGGTCCTGGTCAACTGGAAGGACACCGACGGGAATCTGCTGGACGCGACCGTCGTGTCGATCGACGCGGTACCCCCCGGCGGTACGAAGTCGGCGAAGGCGCAGACCCATCGGGACCTCTCGGGCACGCCGCGGGCCGAGATCGTGCAGGCGATCCGGCACTGAGAGCCCGTCACGGCCATTCGGTCGCCTCAGGTCCCGTCGGCGGTGGCCGGCGGGACGCCACGGAACCGAAGACGGTCGCCACGGAACCGAAGACGGCCGTCGACGGGACCGGCGGCGGCCGTCGACGGGACCGGCGGCGGCCGTCACGCAACCCGGGGCGGTCGACGAACCGGTGCCGGCGGTCACGGGAGCCGGTGACCACCTGCCATGTGCGGTGGGCGGCGATCGCGGGTCGGACGGAACGGTTCCCCGGGCTCCGGCGGACGGAACGGCGCGCCGCCCGCCGCCCGCCGGCCGCCGGCACCGAACCGCACCAGGGGTGGCAGGTGACAGGGGTGGCAGTGGAGGAGCGAGGACGGCTGGCCCCGCCGGCATGGCTGGTGTCCGCACTGCGCCCGCAGCGCACCCCCGTGAACTGGGCGGCGGTCGCCCGCGCGTCCGTGGCGCTCTCGGCCCCCCTCGCCGTGGGCTTCGCCGTGGACCGGCCGGTGTTCGGGGCACTGGTGTCGATCGGTGCCCTCGCCGGAGTCATCGGCGACACCGCCGACGCCTACCGGATGCGTCTTCTCAACATCGCCGTGCCCCAGGTCTTCGGAGCCGTCGGGGTCACGCTCGGCACGGTCGCGTACGGCAGGGGATGGCTGACCGTCGCCGTCCTCACCCTGGTGGCCCTGGCCTCCGGAATGATCTCGTCCATCGGCGCCGTGGCCTCGGCCTCGGGACTGCTGCTGTTGCTCAACGCGGTCATCGGGTCGGGGCTGCCGCTGCCCCGGCCCTGGTGGGCGCCCGCACTGCTGCTCGGTCTCGGCGGCCTGTTCGTCCTGGTCCTCGCGCTTCTCGGCTGGCCTCTGCGCGGCGGCGCACCCGAGCGGTCCGCGGTCGCCCGCGCCTACCGGGCGGTCGCCGAGCTGCTGGAAGCGGCCGGCGGCAGCGGGTTCGGCGAGCGCCGCCAGGCAGTCACCCAGTCACTCAACGACTCCTACGACGTGATCCTCGCCCGCCGCGCCATCGACCACGTCCGCAACCCCACGCTGGTGACGCTGCTGGCGCAGCTCAACGCCCTGATCCCGGTCGTCGAGGCCGCCCTCGCCGCTCACCAGCGCGGCCGTCCCCTCCCCGCGGACGCGGTCACCCAGGTCCGGAGGCTCGCCGACGCGGTGGAACGCGGCCCCACCGGCCCGTACCGGCCGGACCTGGCACCGCCCGGCACCCCCACCGAACGCGCGGTCGACCAGGCCCTGCGGCACGCATCCGATGTCGTCCTCGGGAACGATCCCGACCCCCGCGACCCCCGCGGCACGGACGACCGCCTCGGCCGTCCCGCCGCGCTGGGGGTCCGAGTCCGCCGCGCGGCACGCGAGGTGCTGTTCTGCGAGGCGTCCTGGCGCTACGGACTGCGGCTCGCACTGTGCATCGGCCTCGCCCAGACGCTGGTCTCGGTCGTGGAGCTGGAACGGTCGTACTGGGTCCCCCTGACCGTCACCTTCGTCCTGAAGCCCGACTTCGGCTCGGTCTTCTCCCGCGCCGTGGCTCGCGGACTGGGCACGGTGGCGGGCCTGGTGGTCGCGGCGGCCGTGCTCGCCGAGGTGCCGCGCGGCTGGTGGGACGTTCCCGTGCTGTTCGTCCTCGGCGGACTCATCCCCGCGTTCTCGGCCAAGGGGTACGCCTTTCAGACGGCGGCGATCACACCGGTGATCCTGCTGCTGTCCGACCTGCTCAGCCGCCAGGGGATCGGACTGGTCGGGGCCCGTCTGGTGGACAGCCTCATCGGCTGCGCGATCGTGCTGGTCGCCGGGTACCTGCTCTGGCCGGAGAGCTGGCACAGCCGCATCGGGGACCGGCTCGCGGACTCGGTCGACCATGCCGCGCGCCATGTGTCGCTGGCCTTCCGCACCGACGCCGACCAGGCGGAGAAGGCACGGTCCCGGCGCCGGCTGTACCGGGACCTCTCGGCCGTGCGCTCGGAGTTCCAGCGTGCCCTCACCGAGCCGCCCCCCACGGGCGCGCGCGCGAAGGCGTGGTGGCCGCTCGTCGTCGCCGTCGAACGGATCGCGGACGCCACGACCGCGGCCAGGGTCCGCGTCGACCACGGTGCGGCGCCGCCCGCGCGGGGCGAAGTCGACGATGTCGTACGGCAGCTGCACGAACTCGCCGGGGACATCCGCTCCCGTGCGGAACCCTCCGGGGTGCGGGCGGAACCGGAGGGAGACGAGGTGAGCGTCCTCGAACCGCTCCGCCAGGAGGTGGCGGCAGCGCGCATGATCGCCTCCCCGTCCACGAACACACCCGGCACACCCCCCGCGCCATGACCGCGCGTACGGTACGGCCCACCCCGGGCACCCCGGTCCGCATGAGCGCTTCGCGGGTACGGGACATGACCCGCCCCGGGCAGCCGGGAGAGCCCTGACGGCACGGGCGTCACGGTTCCGAACCCGGTCACCGAACAGCGTCACCGAACACGGCACCGCCGCAGCACCGTCCCCGTCAGCGGGAGGACGTCCGGCCGTGGAGGCGCTCCATCTCCCTGCGGTCGCGCTTCGTCGGCCGGCCCGCGCCACGGTCCCGCACCCCTGTAGGCGCGGTGAGTTCACGCGGCGGGGGCGGCGGGCTGTTGTCCACGTAGCACTGCACCGCCGCGGGCGCACCGACGCGTTTGCGGATGATGCGGGAGACCACCACGATCCGCTCCCGGTCAGCGTGGAAGAGACGCACCTCGTCCCCGGTCTTCAGCGCGTGCGCGGGTTTGACGCGCTCGCCGTTGACCCGAACATGGCCTCCACGGCAGGCCGCCGCCGCCTGCGAACGGGTCTTGGTCAGCCGGACCGACCAGATCCAGACGTCGACCCGCACGGTCCCTTCAGCGGCCCCAGGGGCCCCCGTGTCATCCGCCATACGACCGAGGGTACGGGGGATGACTGCGATACGGCCTCGCGACGGCAGGGGTAGCGCGGGTGCAGGCCCGTGGCGACGAGAGGGGGGCGGTGGTGAATCGGTCGATCGACCGGGAGACGAATCGCGAGCGGCCGAGGCGCTCTTGACGCGGGAGGGGCTTGCTGCTCTACGGCAGAGGCGGCCGCTAACCTTACGTGTCCGCGCTGGCCGGAGCTGCGGCGTTGCCGCAGGCAGACCGGGCATTGGCGGAAAATGCGGATACTGATCGCACCCAATTCACGCGAAAGGCCTCGCCCATGGGCATTCGGAGCTTGCTGCGAAAGGTGTTTGGACGCGAGCGTATGGAGTCGTCCTCACCGGCCTCCACGACGACCCCTACCGCCCCCGCCTCCGTCCCGCCCCAGGCCGAGGCCCCCACCCCGCAGGACCGCGCGGCGGACCTGGTCGCGGCGGCGTTCGACGCTCCTCCGGGCACTCGCCCGACGATCCCGCCGGCCCGGACACCGTCCAGGCCGGAAGCCGAGGCGGCGGACGACAAGGCCACCGACACGAACACCGTGCAGGCGGCAGAAACGGCAGACCGGAGAGCAGCGGACACGAGCGCCACCGAACCGGCGGAGACCCCGCAAACACCGGACGACGAGGCCACGAACACCGCGACGACAACGAACACGGAAGACCCGGACACACGCCCGGCAGACGACAAGGCCACCGTCACGGAAACAGCCAAGGCTGCGGACACGAGCACGGCAGCGGCAGAGGCACCCCGGACAGGGGAAGCGACTGCTGCCGGGGACGAGACGCCCTCGGCCGCGGACGCGTCCGCGGCGGCCAGGGCGGCCGGGACCGGCACTCCAGCCGACAGGCCGACGACCACCGCGGCCGAGGCACCCGTACCCGGCACGGAGACCAGTCGCACCGCCGGGGCAACCGCCGACGCTCCCCACGAGACCACCCCGGCCGTTGCGGGCGTTTCAGGTGTTTCAGGCGATCAGGTTGTTGCGGGCGATCCAGGTGGCGCAGCCGTTTCAGGTGGCGCAGCCGTTTCAGGCGGTACCGAGGACACGAAGCCCGCCGAAGCGGAGGCGGACAGCGCGGCCCCCGCCGCCGACGACGACGGGCATCCGAACGCAGCAGGGACCGGCACCACACCGACCGCGACACAGAGCGCGGAAGCAACCGCCGACGCGAACGCCACCCCAACGCTCCCGGACACACGCCCCGACACCGAGGAAGCGAAGGCCGCCCCCCGGCCGGAAGCGGACGGAAGTGCTCCCGCCCAGGCGCCCCCCGGCGCCTCGGCGGCCGGCGCCGACGTGCACACCGAAACCGGGACGGAGCAGCCCGAGCCGACCGATCCGGCCGTCGTCGAAACGCCCACCACGGCGGTTGTCCCCGCTGCGGCCGCGCTCGAGCCGACCGGCCCGGCCACCGCCGCCACCACCACCACCACCACCGAACCCGGCACCGTCGAGCCTGATCTCACCGATCCGGACCTCATCGAGCCCGCACCCGCACCCGCACCCACCGAACCGGACGCCGCCTCCGCCGACGACACTCCCGCGACCGAACCCCGACCCGGTCCCGAGCCACTCGTCATCCCCGAGCCCCGGTCACCCGCCGGCCCCGTCGACGGCGAGCCGACCCCCTCCCTCGCGCGCGTCACCGCGCACGCCCCGGGGCTCGTCGGCGCGTACAAGGCGGCCGGCACGGCGCTGAGCTCGACGGGAGCCGCCGGGACACGCGCGAAGGTGTACCTCGTGCTGGACCGCTCCGGGTCGATGCGGCCCTTCTACAAGGACGGCAGCGCACAGCAGCTCGGCGAGCAGACCCTCGCCCTCGCTGCGCACCTCGACGAGGACGCGTCCGTGCACGTCGTGTTCTTCTCGACGGACATCGACGGCAGCGGCCGGCTGACGCTCGCCGAGCACGAGGGCCGGGTCGACGAGCTCCACGCGGGCCTCGGGCGCATGGGGCGGACCAGCTACCACCGGGCAGTCGAGGAGGTCGTCGCGCACTTCGAGAAATCAGGCGCCGACGGGCCCGCTCTCGTCGTCTTCCAGACCGACGGCCCGCCCGACGCCAAGCAGCCGGCCAGGCAGGCGCTGGCGGACGTGGCCGGCAAGCCGCTCTTCTGGCAGTTCGTGGCCTTCGGCGAGCACGACGCCAAGGGCTTCGACTTCCTGCGCAAGCTCGACGCCGACAGCTCCGTGGAGAACGCCGCGTTCTTCCACGCCGGCCCCGATCCCCGCGAGCTCACCGACGAGGAGCTCTACGAGGGGCTGCTCGGCGCCTTCCCGAAGTGGCTGCACCGCCTCGGCGGCTGAGCACCGCCCCCCGGCCGGTGCGGCGAGAGCGCCGCACCGGCCGCCGAGGCCGGCGACCGGCTCGCCCCGGTGACGACCGGACGCCACCGGCTGAACGGTTCCCTCCGTGCGGCGAGACGGTCGACACCAGGTCGACGAACCCGCCGGTGAATCAGCCGGTGAACCGGCCGGCGGCCCGGCACGGCGCAGGGGAACAACTCGGGTGAGTCGATCTTCACGCGGCCGTTAGGATCTCGACCATGGCGGCCACTGGATCCGAGAAGGACGGGGCGAAGGCGTACTACGTCTCGACCCCCATCTACTACGTCAACGACGCTCCTCACCTGGGCCACGCCTACACGACCGTCGCAGGCGACGTGCTCACCCGCTGGCACCGCCAGCGGGGCGAGAAGGTGTGGTACCTCACCGGCACGGACGAGCACGGTCAGAAGATCATGCGCACCGCGGAGGCGAACGGCGTCAGCCCGCAGGAGTGGTGCGACAAGCTCGTGGAGGAGGCCTGGAAGCCCCTCTGGGAGCATCTGGAGATCGCGAACGACGACTTCATCCGCACGACCGAGCGCCGGCACACCGACCGCGTCAAGGAGTTCGTGCAGGACCTCCACGACAAGGGCGAGATCTACAAGGGCGGATACGAGGGCCCGTACTGCGTGGGCTGCGAGGAGTACAAGCTTCCCGGCGAGCTGCTGGACGGCGAAGGGGAGTACGCCGGCCAGAAGCTGTGCCCTGTGCACAAGAAGCCGGTGGAGATCCTCAAGGAGGAGAACTACTTCTTCAAGCTCAGCGAGTACGGCCCCAGGCTGCTGGAGTTCTACGCGGCCCATCCCGGCTTCATCCAGCCCGAGTCCGCCCGCAACGAGGTCGTGAACTTCGTCAAGCAGGGTCTGCAGGACCTGTCGATCTCCCGATCGACGTTCGACTGGGGCATTCCGATCCCGTGGGACGAGAAGCACGTCATCTACGTGTGGGTCGACGCCCTGCTGAACTACGCGACGGCGGTCGGCTACAACGAGAACCCGGCGAAGTTCGAGGACACGTTCCCCGCGGACGTCCATCTCGTCGGCAAGGACATCCTCCGCTTCCACGCGATCATCTGGCCCGCGATGCTGATGGCCCAGGGACTCCCCGTCCCCGGCAGGATCGCGGCCAACGGCTGGCTGATGGTCGGCGGCGAGAAGATGTCGAAGTCGAACCTGACCGGGATCAAGCCGCAGGATCTCACCTCGCACTTCGGCGTGGACGCGTACCGCTGGTACTTCCTGCGCGCGATCGCGTTCGGCCAGGACGGCTCCTTCTCCTGGGAGGACTTCTCCGCCCGCTACACCAGCGAACTCGCCAACGACTACGGCAACCTGGCGTCCCGGCTCGCCGCGATGGTGGGCAAGTACTTCGGCGGCTCCCTGCCGGAGGCCACGGCGAACGGCGAGGCCGAGAAGGCGGTACAGGAGGGCCTGGCGAGGGCCGTGGCCGAAGCCGACCGCAGGATCGGGGAGGAGCTGGACTTCCAGGGCGGAATCCTGGCGGTCTTCGACTTCGTGAAGCAGGTCAACGGCTACATCACGGAGCAGGAGCCGTGGAAGGTCGCCAAGACCGCGTTCGACCAGTCCGGCGACCCGGCGGTCACCGAGGCGGGCCGGGCCCGCCTCGCGACCATCCTGTACACGGCCGCGGAGTCGCTGCGGGCCGTGGCCGTACTGCTGAACCCGGTCATGCCGGACACCTCGCGGAAGCTGTGGGACTCCCTGGGCGCCGAAGCGTCGCTCGGCGCCCTGGCGGACCAGCGGGTCCAGGACGCGGCGGAATGGGGCGCGCTGCCGGCCGGCTCGACGGTGACGAAGGGCGCGGTGCTCTTCCCGCGCCTCGAGGAGCCCGGCAAGGGCTGAGCGTCCGGCCCGTCCGGCCCGTCCGGCCCGTGTGCCCTGCTCGATTTGTTCGATGCGTTCTGTCCGAGGCGCACCCATCGGTGGGCATCGACGAACCGATGTCCACCGATGCCCACCGGGCTGCGGCCCCGGCGGGGAGCGGCAAGGGGCCCGAGCGCCGGCCGGTCTGCTGTCCGACCAGCGGACCGGTCACGCTGTCCCGGGCCCCTCGGCATGCGCGTACGGCCGCATGCGTGCGTTTTCCGGGCCCGCATGGTGCCAAGCCCGCGTTGCGGGCCGCGGGCCGGTGAGCCCGCATGTTCCTGAACCCGCATGTTCCTGAACCCGCGTGTCCGGGGACCGGGTGTCCCGCGACCGCACCGCCGGGTGCTCCCGCCGCCTGGTCCGCCCCGAAACCCCGGGCTCCTCGTCCGAGTCCCGGCCCCGCAGCCCCGCAGCCCCGCAGCCCCGCAGCCCCGCAGCGGTCAGCGTGCCAGCGAGTCGCTGTCCCCCATCACGACCACCGGCCGCTTGCCCGGATCCAGCCGGCGCAGCAACTCCGCCATCCGGTCCAGTCCGAGCGAGACGCACCCCTGGGTGGGGCCGTCGTGGTCGACGTGGATCCAGACGCCCCCGCCCCGGTCCCAGCCCATGGGCCGCCGCTCGTCGAGGGGGGTCAGTCCGGACTCCCTGTTGTAGTTGATCGCCACCACGTAGTCGAAGGAGCCCCGCAGGCTCTCGCCCCGGAAGCCGGTACCGACGGCCACGAACTCCTCGGACTGGTGGTAGGGGAGACCGGTGCCCGGGTCGGGCAGTCGGCCACCCGCATCGGTGAGCCCGAAGACGCCGATCGGCGTGCGGTGGTCCCCGGCCCAGTGCTCGTCGGTCCAGCCCTTCAGGGCGTTGCGCGCCGGCCAGGGCCCGGCGACGGCCTTCCAGTGGTCCTCCCCGTCGCGCTCGTAGAGCGTCGCCGTGGACTCGCTGGAGTTGCTGGACCTCCCCGTCACCAGGAGGGCCTGACGGGTGCCGTCGGGGACGAGTTCACCGGTTCTGGGCCCGAGGCCCGGCAGCCCGGCGGGCCCCGCCCGGTCCGCGGCGGGCGGGCCGCCGTGCGGCACCGCGTTCGAACCGGCGGGCGGTCCGGCGTGCGGCGCCGCGGAAGGGAGGGGGCCGGCGGCCGGGGACTGCTCCGAGGGCTTCGCGCAGCCCCCGAGCAGCAGTCCGGCGGCCAGCAGGGGCAGCGCTGCTCTGGTCAGTACGGTGCTGAGCACTCCGCGATGTCCTCTCGTGGTCCTCGTGCGGTGCGGGCGGCAGACCGGTCACAGCCGGCCCCGACCGGTCCGCACGGCAGGTGCGGACCGGTCGGCCGCGGCGGCGCGCACCGGGCCCGGCCGGGTCACGGTGGGCCGTCGACGCTCCCCGCGTGCATTCCCGCCGCGGCACCGCCCGTCGTCGGCGCGGCGCAGTGAACGACTCGGAAGGAGCACGAAAACAACGCGGAAGGGCCCGGAACCCGATCCTGGCGATGCCTTGGCGGTCGGTTCCGGGCCCTTCCGGGCTCATCGCGTCGCGGCCCGCTGCCGGGCGGGCCCGCTCGGCGCGTTCGGCCTCACGTGGTGGGCTTGTACGGAGTCGGCTTCGCCGGCCCCTTGTAGAGGCCGATGTGCAGCTCCTTCAGCCGGGCGTCCTCGACCTCCGCCGGGGCGCCCATCAGCAGGTCCTGCGCGTTCTGGTTCAGGGGGAACGCGATGGTCTCGCGGATGTTCGGCTCGTCGGCCAGCAGCATCACGATGCGGTCGACACCGGGGGCGATGCCGCCGTGCGGCGGGGCGCCGTACTGGAAGGCGCGGAGCATGCCGGAGAACTCCCGCTCGACGGTCTCGCGGTCGTAGCCGGCGATCTCGAAGGCCTTGAACATGATGTCGGGCCGGTGGTTCCGGATGGCGCCGGAGGACAGCTCGACGCCGTTGCAGACGATGTCGTACTGCCAGCCGAGGATGTCCAGCGGGTCCTGGGTGCGCAGGGCCTCCAGACCGCCCTGCGGCATGGAGAAGGGGTTGTGCGAGAAGTCGATCCGCCCGGTCTCGGGGTCCTTCTCGTACATCGGGAAGTCGACGATCCAGCAGAACCGGAAGACGTCCTCCTCGAAGTGGCCGGAGCGGCGGGCGGCCTCGACCCGCACCGCACCCATGATCTTGGAGACCTCGTCGAAGTCGCCGGCGCCGAAGAACACCGCGTGACCCGGCTTGAGGGCCAGGCGCTCGGTGAGGACCCCGACGTTCTCCTGGGTGAGGAACTTGGCGATCGGGCCGGACAGCGCGCCGTCGTCACCGACGCGCACCCAGGCCAGGCCCTTGGCCCCCTGCTCCACCGCGTACTCGCCGAGCTGGTCGAAGAACTTCCGCGGCTGGTCCTGGACGGACGGCACCGGCAGGGCCCGGACGTGCCTGCCCGCGAACGCCTTGAACCCGGAGCCCTCGAAGACGTCGCTGATGTCGACGAGTTCCAGCCGCGCCCGCAGGTCGGGCTTGTCGGAGCCGTACGTCAGCATCGCCTCGCGGAAGGGGATCCGCGGGAAGGGCGAGGTGACGTGGCGGCCGCCGCCGAACTCCTCGAACAGCTCGGTCATCAGCCTCTCGACCGGCCGGAAGACGTCCTCCTGCTCGACGAAGCTCATCTCGACGTCGAGCTGGTAGAACTCGCCGGGCGAGCGGTCGGCGCGGGCGTCCTCGTCGCGGAAGCAGGGCGCGATCTGGAAGTAGCGGTCGAAGCCCGCGATCATCAGCAGCTGCTTGAACTGCTGCGGGGCCTGCGGCAACGCGTAGAACTTGCCGGGGTTCAGCCGGGACGGCACCAGGAAGTCGCGGGCGCCCTCGGGGGAGGCCGCGGTGAGGATGGGGGTGGCCATCTCGTTGAAGCCGAGGGCCGTCATCTTCTGCCGGATGGCGGCGATGACGGCGGTGCGCAGCATGATGTTGCGGTGCATGCGCTCGCGGCGCAGGTCGAGGAAGCGGTATTCCAGGCGCCGCTCCTCGTTGACCCCGTCGTCCGTGTTGATCGTGAAGGGCAGCTGGCCCGAGGAGCCGAGCACCTCGACGCCGGTGACCTCGATCTCGATCTCACCGGTCGGCAGCTCCGGGTTGACGTTCTCCGCGCCGCGGGCGGAGACCCTGCCGTCCACCCGGACGACGGACTCCTTGGTGAGGTGGCTCAGCGCCTCGTTGGCCGGGGTGCCGGGGCGGGCGACGAGCTGGACCAGACCGTAGTGGTCGCGGAGGTCGATGAAGAGGATGCCGCCCAGGTCTCGGCGATTGTGCAGCCAGCCGCTCAGCCGGACGTCGGTGCCGACGTCAGAGGCGCGGAGCTCGCCGCAGGTGTGGGACCTGTACCGATGCATCGTTCATCCAGTCTTCGCGATGGGGGATGTGGGCGGACCAAACCAGGTTACCGTCCGGCCCATGGCCACCCGTCCGGATTACCGCGCGGTCCGGCGCGGCCCAGCACGGCCCGGCACGGCCCGGGGACACGGGTGCCACACCGTGCCGCCCCGCAGCCGGGGCCCGGCGTGGCGGCGGCGCGCGTCCGGTTGCCGGGGCCCGGTGGTACGGAGCCGGTACCGGGTGCGCGGCACGGGTGGCGCGCCACTGCGCGGCCCGGTGAAGCGGGATCATCCGGCCTGGGCCCGGGCCTGGGCCTGAGGGAGCCGCTCGCCGGCGTCTGTCTGAGGCGTGGCGGGGGCGTGGCGGGAGCGAGCGCGAGTCGATCCGGCGCGGGTTCTATGAGCCGGGGTCGGCGGACGGCTCACCGGGGCCGGTGCCGCCGGGGTTCTCGGCGGGATCGCCGACGGCGCCGTAGCGGCTGCGCAGTTCCCCGATGACACCGAACGCGGCGGCCGTCAGCGGCACGGCCAGCAGCATCCCGAGGATCCCGGCGATGCCCGCACCCGCAGTGATCGCCAGCATCACGACCGCCGGATGCATCTGGACGGTACGGCTCTGGATCACCGGCTGGAGCACATGGCCCTCCAGCGCCTGCACGGCGAGGACGACGCCGAGCGCCCAGAGCGCGATGACGAATCCCCGGTCGGCGAGCGCCACGAGCACCGCCATCGAGCCGGAGATGAACGCTCCCAGATAGGGGATGTACGCGAAGACGAAGACGAGCGCGCCGAGCCCGACCGCCCCGGGTACACGCAGCACCAGCAAGCCCACGGTGATGCAGACGGCGTCGATGAAGGCGATGAACGTGGTGCCGCGCATAAAGCCCTCGACCGCTTCGAAGGCCCGCCGCCCCATCGCCTCCGCCATGTCCCCGGTGGAGTGCGGGACCAGGGAGCGCAGGGTGGAGACCGCGCGGTCGGAGTCGCGGAGGAAGAAGAAGCTCAGCAGCAGGGCCAGAACGGCGATGGCGATCATCTCTCCGACGACGCTGATGCCGGAGATCACCTCGGAGGCGGCGGTGCCGCCGAACCTGCTGAGCAGGTCCCTGGAGTTGGTGGCCAGGTCGTCGAGCGAGGTGCCGGCGGCGCCGAAGTGCGTGGCCAGGTCGGCCGCGGCCCGCCTCAGGGAGGCGATGATCTGGTCCCCGGACCCGATCAGCGCGTTGACCACGATGTACACGGCCCCGCCGACGACCGCGACGACGGCGGCGCAGGTGATCCCTGCGGCGAGCGAACGCTGCACCTTCATCCTGATCAGGCGCCGGTGCAGCGGGCTGAGCAGCGCGGTGCCCAGCAGCGCGAGCAGCAGGGGGGTGACGGCGGTCTTGAACTCGGCGATCAGCCACAGGCCGACCGCGCCGACCCCCGCGACGAGCAGCGCGACGGCGCACCAGGCGGCGAGGCGCTGCACGGGCCGGGGGAGAAGGGTCTGCGGCGGCGGCACGGCTCCAGCCGACCACGTCCGGCCCGGCCCGTCCCGTTTGCCGGATCCGAACGGGTGACGGGCCGTCAGGGGATGGCGGGGCCGGCCGGACCGCCGAGGCCGTCGCGCCCTACCACGCCGGGCTTCGCCGGCCGCACACCTGAGGGGGGCGAGCCCCGGACCAGGGCTCACCCGCCGTGGACGGCCGGGACTCATACACCGCAGACGGACCGGGCCTATATGCCGTGGACGGCCGGGACCGTGCCGAGGCGCCCCTTCTGAAAGTCCTCGAACGCCTGCTGCAGTTCCTCTCGGGTGTTCATGACGAACGGCCCGTAGTGCGCCATCGGCTCCCGGATCGGCCGTCCGCCGAGCAGCACGATCTCCAGGTCACCCGTGCCGACGGCGTCCTGCGTGCCGTCCGCCCGCACGGTCAGCGCGCCGCCCGCGCCGAACACCGCCGCCTGGCCCAGGTGGATCGGACGGCGCTCGGCGCCGACCGACCCCCTGCCCGCCAGCACATACGCCAGACCGTTGAAGTCCTCGCGCCAGGGCAGGGTGATCTCGGCGCCCGGTGCGAGGGTCGCGTGGATCATCGTGATCGGGGTGTGGGTGATGCCGGGGCCCTGGTGGCCGTCCAGCTCGCCCGCGATGACCCGCAGCAGCGCGCCGCCGTCGGGGGAGGTGAGCAGCCGGACGTTGCCGCCGCGGATGTCCTGGTAGCGGGGGGCCATCATCTTGTCCGCCGCCGGGAGGTTCACCCAGAGCTGCAGCCCGTGGAAGAGACCGCCGCTCGTGACGAGGTCCTCCGGCGGGGCCTCGATGTGGAGCAGCCCGGAGCCCGCGGTCATCCACTGGGTGTCGCCGTTGCGGATGGTCCCGCCGCCGCCGTTGCTGTCCTGGTGGACGAAGGTCCCGTCGATCAGGTACGTGACGGTCTCGAAGCCGCGGTGCGGGTGCCAAGGGGTCCCTTTCGGCTCCCCGGGCTGATAATCCACCTCGCCCATCTGATCCATCATGATGAAGGGGTCCAGATACCGATAGCCCATCCCCGCGAACGCCCGGCGCACGGGGAAACCCTCGCCTTCGAAGCCGCTCGGCGCGGTCGTCACGGTCAGCACGGGGCGGGCAGCGGCATCGGACGGCAGGGCGACACGCGGCAGGGTCAGCGGGTTCCGGACAGTCACTGCGGGCATGGAGGCCTCCTCATGCGTCCAGTTTAGTTGAAATTCGAACTTCCTGCTACCGGGAACGCCGTTCCCGCCGAGCGCATTCCCGCCCCGCTGCGGGCGTCGGCCCGGCCCGGCCGTTGACCGGCGCCTCCCCGGAGCGCAGGCGCCGCCACGACAGGACCCCGCACGAAAACCGACCGGAGAGCGCCGAAGGGCAACGGCCGGCCCGGGTAACCGGGTAACCGGGTAACCGGGTATCCGGGTAACCGGGTATCCGGGTAACCCGGAAACCGGAGCAGCAGACCCGAAGAAGCCGAAGAAGCCGAAAGCCGCAGAGCACCCGGGAACACCGGCAGCGCCGACAGCGCCGGCAAGAGGGAGAAGGGCAGGAACGCCGAGAACGCCCGGGAGCGCGGCGCAGCCGGAGGAGAGGGGGAAGGGGGAAGGGGGAAGAAGGGGGAAGGCGGAACGGAATGCGTGAGGCCGGGGCCGGTCAGCCGTACATGCGCCGCATCGCGAAGTCGACCATCTGCTCCACGGACTTCGCGTCGAAGACCATCCGGTGCTCGCCCTCCATGTCGAGGACGAAGCCGTACCCGGTGGGCAGCAGGTCGATCACCTCGGCGCCCGTGATGACGAAGTACTTGGACTCCTTGCCCGCGTAGCGGCGCAGTTCCTTGAGCGAGCTGAACATCGGGATGACCGGCTGCTGCGTGTTATGCAGGGCGAGGAAGCCCGGGTTGTCGCCGCGCGGGCAGTACACCTTCGAGGTCGCGAAGATCTGCTGGAAGTCCTCAGCGGACAGCGACCCCGTCGTGAAGGCCCGTACCGCGTCGGCGAGGGAGGGAGGTGACGGCTCGGGGTACAGCGGCTGCTCCCCGTAGCCCGCTCCGGGCATGCCCACGCCCGACATCGGCTGCTGCGGCGGGGGGCCGTAGTGCTGCTGACCGCCGGGGGTCTGGTCGTAGCCGTACATGGGCGCAAGACTACCGAGGCTCCGCGGGGGGCGGGCCCGGCCACCGGTCGCGCCTCGGCGCCGCCGGCCCCGCCCTGCCGGGGGCGGTCGGCCGGGGGCGGTCGGCCGGGGGCGGTCGGCCGGTCCGCGCCCGGGTGTGGACCGCGGCCCCGGCGGGGGGACAGTCTGGTGCGAGCCGCCCGGCCGGCCCAGCCTCCGGATGCGGGCCGCGTCACAGATGCCGGTGGGGGGTTGCTTCTTATTACCGACGGGTAGCATCATGCGTAGCTACCTGCCGGTAGTTGCAACGAGGACCCTGCCTCCTCCCCGATCCGTTACGGAGCCGTCGCCATGGGGCACTACAAGTCGAATCTCCGCGACATCGAGTTCAACCTCTTCGAGGTCCTCGGGCGCGACAAGCTGTACGGCACGGGTCCGTTCGCGGAGATGGACGTCGAGACCGCCAAGAGCATCCTCGGCGAGATCGCCCGCCTCGCGGAGAACGACCTCGCCGAGTCCTTCGCCGACGCCGACCGCAACCCGCCGGTCTTCGACCCCGAGACCAACACCGCTCCGGTGCCGGAGAGCTTCAAGAAGAGCTACCGGGCCTTCATGGACTCCGAGTACTGGCGCCTCGGCCTCCCCGAGGCGATCGGCGGCACCATCGCACCGCGCTCCCTCGTCTGGTCCTACGCCGAGCTGCTCCTCGGCTCGAACCCGGCGATATGGATGTACTCCTCGGGCCCGGCGTTCGCCGGCATCCTCTACGAGGAGGGCAACGAGGCACAGCAGAAGATCGCCCGGATCGCGGTCGAGAAGCAGTGGGGCTCCACCATGGTCCTCACCGAGCCCGACGCGGGCTCGGACGTCGGGGCCGGCCGCGCCAAGGCGATCCCGCAGGACGACGGCTCCTGGCACATCGAGGGCGTGAAGCGCTTCATCACCTCCGGCGAGCACGACATGGAGGAGAACATCCTCCACTACGTCCTCGCCCGCCCCGAGGGCCACGGCCCCGGCACCAAGGGCCTGTCCCTCTTCCTCGTGCCCAAGTTCCACTTCGACTGGGAGACCGGTGAGCTGGGCGAGCGCAACGGCGTCTACGCCACCAACGTCGAGCACAAGATGGGCCTCAAGGCGTCCAACACGTGCGAGATCACCTTCGGCGACAAGCACCCCGCCAAGGGCTGGCTGATCGGCGACAAGCACGACGGCATCCGCCAGATGTTCATGATCATCGAGTTCGCCCGCATGATGGTCGGCACCAAGGCGATCTCGACGCTGTCGACCGGCTACCTCAACGCGCTGGAGTACGCCAAGGAGCGGGTCCAGGGTTCCGACCTGGCCGACTTCATGGACAAGACCGCACCCAAGGTCACCATCACCCACCACCCCGACGTGCGCCGCTCGCTGATGACGCAGAAGGCGTACGCGGAGGGCATGCGCGCTCTCGTCCTCTACACCGCGTCGGTGCAGGACGAGATCGCGTCCAAGGAGGCCGCGGGCGAGGACACCGCGTCCCTGCAGGGCCTGAACGACCTGCTGCTGCCGATCGTGAAGGGCTACGGGTCCGAGAAGGCGTACGAGCAGCTCGCCCAGTCGCTGCAGATCTTCGGGGGCTCCGGGTACCTGCAGGAGTACCCGATCGAGCAGTACATCCGCGACGCCAAGATCGACACCCTCTACGAGGGCACCACGGCGATCCAGGGCCAGGACTACTTCTTCCGGAAGATCGTCCGCGACCAGGGCGCCGCGCTGAACGCCCTCGCCGAGGAGATCAAGAAGTTCCTCGCGGTCGGCACCGGCGGCGAGGAACTGGCCGGCGCCCGCGACGCCCTCTCCAAGGCCGCGGTCGACCTGGAGGCGATCGTCGGCCGGATGCTCACCGACCTCACCGCCACGGGCGAGGACGTCAGGAACATCTACAAGGTCGGCCTCAACACCACCCGCCTGCTGCTCGCCTCCGGTGACGTGGTCGTCGGCTACCTGCTGCTGCGCGGCGCGGCCGTCGCCGCCGAGAAGCTGGAGACCGCCGCCGCCAAGGACAAGGCGTTCTACCAGGGCAAGATCGCCGCGGCGAAGTTCTTCGCCGCCAACATCCTGCCGGGCGTCTCGCTCGCCCGCGAGATCGCCGAGGGCGTCGACAACGAGCTGATGGACCTGGACGAGGCCGCCTTCTAGTCCCTGCCAGTCCTTTCCAGGGCCTCTACCGGCTCCTGCCAGCCCTGGCCGGCCCCTGCCGGCCCCTTCGGTCCGGCCGTGACCGACCCGGCCCGGCCCGGCCCACACACCGGCCGAAGCGAAGACCCGCTCCCGCCCGGGAGCGGGTCTTCCCGCGTACCGCGCCCCGCCACCGCGCCGTGACCGGGCACATCGGCGGACCCTCGCCGTACGCCCCGTACCGACGCGCCCCGCTGACCCGTACCACCGCGCCCCGCTGCCTCCCGCACCCGCACGCCCCGCCGCGGCCCGTACCATGCCGGCCGATACCACCGGGCACCACTACGTCCCGTTTCGTCCCAACGGGTGTTCCGGCCGCACGAGGAACCCTCGTTAAGGTGAGCACCATGAACAGCCGTGCTGCCTCCCCGTCGCCCACCCCCTTCGACCGCGGCCACACCGAGGACATGATGTCCTTCCTGGCGGCGAGCCCCACGCCGTACCACGCCGTGGCGAACGCCGCGGAGCGGCTGGACGGGGCCGGGTTCCGGCGGGTCGAGGAGACCGACGCCTGGGACGGGACCGGCGGCGGCAAGTACGTGCTCCGGGGCGGCGCCGTCATCGCCTGGTACGTGCCGGAGGGCGCAGCGGCCCACACCCCCTTCCGCATCGTCGGCGCGCACACCGACTCCCCCAACCTCCGGGTCAAGCCGGAGCCGGACACCGGCGCGTACGGCTGGCGCCAGATCGCCGTCGAGATCTACGGCGGACCGCTGCTCAACTCCTGGCTCGACCGCGACCTCGGCCTCGCCGGCCGGCTCACGCTGCGGGACGGCTCCACCCGCCTGGTGAACATCGACCGCCCGCTGCTGCGCGTGCCCCAGCTCGCGATCCACATGGACCGCGCGATCCACGAGAAGGGGCTGCAACTGGACAAGCAGAAGCACATGCAGCCCGTCTGGGGCCTCGGCGGCACCGTCAGGCAGGGCGATCTGATCTCCTTCCTGGAGGAGGAGAGCGGCCTGCCGCCCGGCGAGGTCACCGGCTGGGACCTGATGACCCACGCCGTTCAGGCCCCGGCGTTCCTCGGCCGCTACCGCGAACTCGTGGCCGGCCCGCGGATGGACAACCTGCTCTCCGTACACGCGGGGACCGCAGCCCTCGCCGCCGTCTCGGGCCGGGACGATCTGCCGTACATCCCCGTTCTCGCCGCGTTCGACCACGAGGAGAACGGCTCCCAGGCCGACACCGGTGCGGACGGCCCGCTGCTCGGATCGGTGCTGGAGCGCTCGGTGTTCGCCCGCGGCGGCAGCTACGAGGACCGCGCCCGGGCCTTCGCCGGCACCGTCTGCCTGTCCTCCGACACCGGCCACGCCGTGCACCCCAACTACGGTGAGCGCCACGATCCCACGCACCACCCCCGCCCCAACCGCGGCCCCATCCTGAAGGTCAACGTCAACCAGCGGTACGCGACGGACGGCAGCGGCCGGGCCGTGTTCGCCGCCGCCTGCGAGCGCGCGGGCGTGGAGTGGCAGACCTTCGTGTCCCACAACGCGATGCCGTGCGGCACGACGATCGGCCCCATCACCGCCGCCCGCCACGGGATCCGGACCGTCGACATCGGCGTTGCCATCCTCTCGATGCACAGCGCCCGCGAGCTCTGCGGCTCGGACGACCCGTACCTGCTGGCCAACGCGCTGGTCGCGTTCCTGGAGGGCTGACCTCGCCAGGGGCCCCATCCCGGAAGCCCCCCGGAAGCCCTGGGGAGCCGCCGCAAGCGCCGAACCCCGCCGCGGCCGCCTCCACCGCCGCGACTATCGCGGCCGTCGCGGCGAGCCGACCGGGTGGCCGGCAGGTCAAGCGGTCAAGCGGTCAAGCGGTCAAGCATCGTCGTCCATCCCCGCCAGCACCAGCGGCAGCCGGGCCACCCCGTCCCCCGTCACCCGGAGCGGAACACCCCAGTCCTGCTGGTGCACATGACACGCCGGATACGGGTTCGCCGGATCGTCGTCGCAGGACGCGGCCATCGCCGAGACGTGCAGCACGCCCTCGGTCACCGCCGGGTCCAGCTCCAGCTCCCGGGAGAGGCCGGCGCCCGCGCCCCCGCCCCCGGCCAGCAGCTCCGGCGGGGTCGACGACACCAGCAGCCTGGTCGAGGGGCCGTGACGGGTGTCGAGCTTCTGCCCCTCGGGCGCCCGGAAGACCACGTCCAGCCGCAGCGTCCCCGGCGCCACCTCGGTGGCCGCACGCTGCGTACGGTGCGCGACCCCCTCGACCCGTGCGGCCTCCTCCGGGAGCCGCAGCCTGGTCAGCCGGTGTCGCGCCGACTCCACGACCACGATCTCCTCACCGTCCAGCACCGCCCCCGACGGCTCGCGCAGATCGGTGGCGAGGGTCGTCACCTCGCCGGTCGCCGGGTCGTAGCGGCGCAGGGCGTGGTTGTACGTGTCGGACACGGCCACCGAGCCGTCGGGCAGCGCCGTGACGCCCAGCGGGTGCTGGAGCAGGGCCTGCCCGGCGTTCCCGTCCCGGTGCCCGAAGTCGAAGAGACCGGTGCCGACGGCGGTGTGCACGATCTTGCCGGTGTCGATCCACCGCAGCGCGGACGTCTCCGAGTCGGCGATCCACAACCGGTCCCCGGCCGCGGCCAGCCCGGACGGCTGCGCGAACCACGCCTCGGCAGCGGGTCCGTCCACCAGCCCCTCGTTGGTCGTGCCGGCGGCCGCCTCGACCGTGCCGGTGTCCGGGTCGTACGTCCACAGCTGGTGGACCCCCGCCATCGCGATCCACACCCTGTCCTGCCACCAGGCCACGTCCCACGGCGAGGAGAGGTCCACTTCGAGGGCCGGCCCCGACGTCGGCGCCCCCTGCCACCACTGCCGCCCCGTCCCCGCGACCCGCTCGACCGCGCCGGTCACGGGATCGACCGTGCACAGCGCGTGGTTCACCGTGTCGGCGACGACCACCTTCCCCGACGGCAGCAGCGCGAGACCCTGCGGCTCCCGGAAGGCGCCGTCGCCGATCCGCCGCACCACGCTCTCGCCGTCCGCCGCCAGCTCGACCAGCCGGTGCCGCGTCGTGTCCGAGACCAGGAAGCGCCCGGAGGGCAGCCGCAGGGCCTTCCCCGGGAAGCGCAGGTCCGTCGCGACCGGCTCCGGCGGCACATACGGCCCGTCCCCCCGCCGCAGCGTGCCCTTCGCCGCATGCTCGGCCTCCAGCTGCGCCACCAGCCGCTCGATGGCGTGCGCATGGCCCTCGCCCGCGTGCTGGGCGACGATGTACCCCTCGGGGTCGATCACCACGAGCGTGGGCCAGGCCCGCACGGCGTACTGCTTCCACGTCGCGAGCTCGGGGTCGTCGAGGACGGGGTGGTGCACCCCGTACCGCTCGACGGCGTCGACGACGGCCTGGTGCTCGGCCTCGTGCACGAACTTCGGCGAGTGGACGCCGACGACCACCGTGGTGTCGCGGTGCTTCTCCTCGAGTTCGCGCAGCTCGTCCAGGACGTGCAGGCAGTTGACGCAGCAGAACGTCCAAAAATCGAGGATCAATGTGCGACCTCGGAAGTCGGCGAGCTTCAAGTCCTTCCCGCCAGTGTTGATCCAGCCGCCCTTGCCGATCAGCTCGGGGGCACGGACACGGGCACGCTTGCGGGGTGCGGGCGCGGGGGTGGGCGCCGGGGCAGCATCGTTCATCCTTCAAGCCTGCCATCCTCCCGTGAACGCAGGATCACGGCCGCACGAAGCGGCTGATCAGGGCATACGCTCCACCACGGCGACTTCCGAGAACTCCCGGAGAAAGATCATGTGACCAGTCCGGCCGGTGTGCTGGATGCACATGTCGGTGCAGACATCCGAGTTCCCCGTCGGCTCAGAGCACGCCGCAGGCCGGACCGCTCCATCCGCCGCCACTCGACGTAGGCCCCGTCGATGTTGCGTGCCGTGGCGACCAGGTCGGCCAGTCGGTCCTGGGCATCACAGTGCAGCGCCCAGACGCCGAGATCGTCGCCGGATGGCGCAGTACGACCGGTCTCGACGCGGCTGCACTTGCTCTCATGCCGGCCGGCCCGGGAGCAAGTTCCCGCGCGGTCAGACCCCGAGTCCTTCCCGATCTCACGCAGCCGCTTGCCCAGGCCGTGTGTGAGGACTTCGAGGCCGAGCTGGTCGAGTTCAACGGCGAGAACAACCACGTCCACCTGCTCGTGAACTTCCCGCCGAAGGTCACCGTGTCCAAGCTGGTGAACTCCCTCAAAGGCGTGTCCTCCCGCAGGCTCCGCCAGGAGTTCCCCAACCTGGTCCGCCACTACTGGCGGGCACAACGACTCTGGTCCGGCTCGTACTTCGCCGGCTCCGTCGACGGCGCACCGCCCAGCATCGTGAAGGAGTACATCGAGCAGCAGAACCGGCCGCTCCGACCTTGACCGAGATGGACCGTGCGGATCCATGCACACAGCCGAGGTCAGAACAACTCTCAGATCCGCTTCACCACCGGGCTGAAGCCCGGTGCACTGCGAATAGTCCCGGTAGCGCACATACGGGGAGATCGGCTCGGAGACGATGCGCGCCCGGCGGACGTCAACCCCCCGGGCAACGGACGCGGAGACCAGCTCGACCCACCAGGGCCGGCGTTCCGCCGGGTCGAATCGGTTGCCCGAAGTCCACTCGGCGCAGTCCTGATCCAGCGCGTACCGGTCCCGGCCGTGAGGAACCCGGTCCCACGGGCGTCAGCTCCCCCGTACCGCCGGCGGCGCCAGGCCCAGGCGGCGGTCCTTGAGGGCCGGGAACTGCTCGCGGGTCGCCGCCGGCTTCTTCGGGTCGAGGACGGCCGTGAGGACCTCCTCGCCGGCGCCCGCCTCCGCCAGGACCTCGCCCCACGGGTCGACGACGACGCTGCGGCCCGCCTGCTGCACGCCCGCGTGGGTGCCGGAGGTGCCGCAGGCGAGGACGTACGCCTGGTTCTCGACCGCCCGGGCCCGCGCCAGGAGGGTCCAGTGGGCACGCCGCCGCTCCGGCCAGCCGGCGGAGACGACCAGGACGTCCGCCCCCGCGTCGGCCAGGCCGCGGAAGAGCTCAGGGAAGCGCAGGTCGTAGCAGGTGCCGAGACCGAGGGTGGCCTCGGGCAGCCGCACCGTCACCAGGTCCTCGCCGGCGGCCATCATCACGGCCTCGCCCTGGTCGAAGCCGAAGCGGTGGATCTTCCGGTAGACGCCGGCGAGGCGGCCTTCGGGAGAGAGGACCAGCGCGGTGTTGAAGAGGCGGCCGTCGGCGGCCCGCTCGACGATCGAGCCGGCGTGCAGCCAGACTCCCGCATCGGCCGCCGCCTCCGCCATGGCCCGGCGCGTGGGACCGTCCAGCGTCTCGGCCTCCGCCTCGAAGGAGTCGTAGGCGAAGGCCCCCACCGTCCAGAGTTCCGGAAGGACGACAAGGGTGGAGCCGCGCTGTTCCCGCACCAGTGCGGCCGCGCGGAGTCGGCGGGACTCCACCGGTTCGTCACGGTCTACAGCGATCTGGATGAGTGAGGCGCGCACACTACCACCGTCCTGGCATTCGAGCCGTCAACACGGGCCTACGATCGTCACACGAAAGCACTGCCGGGGTGCCCAAGGGCAGCGTACTGTTCTGTCCCGGGGGTCACCCCCAGGACCCCCGGCAGCCGCCCGCACCCAGACCGCGCACGACCGCCGAGGGGTTCCGTGACCGTCCATCCCAGTCTCCAGACCTACGCCGACGCCTGGACCCACTCCATCGAAGCCATATCCGAGCTGGTGAAACCGCTCGCGGAGGGCGAGTGGAACCGCGCGACACCGTGCCCCGCATGGTCGGTCCGCGACATCGTGTCGCACATCATCGGCATGGAGTGCGAAATGCTCGGCGATCCCCGCCCGATCCACAGCCTGCCGCGCGATCTCTACCATGTGCGCAGCGAGTTCGCCCGCTACATGGAGATGCAGGTCGATGTGCGCCGGCACCACACGGCGCCGGAGATGACCGCCGAGCTGGAGTACACGGTCATCCGGCGCAACCGGCAGCTGCGGAACGAGAACCGCGCCCCGGAGACGATGGTGCGCGCCCCGCTGGGAGCACAGCAGACACTGGAACAGGCCTATCGCATCCGGGCGTTCGACGTCTGGGTGCACGAGCAGGATCTGCGTGTCGCGCTGAACGCGCCGGGCAACCTCGACTCCCCCGGCGCGCTCGTCGCCCGCGACCAGTTCATCTCGGCCCTGCCGAAGGTCGTCGCCAAGGGCGCCGGGGCGCCACCCCACTCGGCGGTGGTCCTCGATGTGCACGGGCCGGTGGAGTTCCTGCGAACGGTGCGGGTCGGCGCGGACGGACGCGGCACCGTCGACGGCTCGCCCTCGCTTGGCCCGGCCGTGACCCTGGCCCTGGACTGGGAGACCTATATGCGGCTGGCCGCCGGCCGGGTGCGGCCCGCCGCCGTCGCCGACCGGATCAAGATCGAAGGGGACGCCGGGCTCGCGACCGCGATCCTGGAGTCGTTCGCGGTGACGCCGTAGCGGGTGGTTCCGGGCACCGCGGCCCGGTTCCGCCGCCCGGGCGCCGCGGACGGCGCACCGCATCCGGCCCGGCGCCGCGTCGCATGCCCCACGACGGGACGGCCGAGCGCCCGCACCGCGCACACCCCACCCTCCGGACGGGCCCGGCGTGCCTGAACCCGGTCCCGCGCGACCGCCCTCCCGGAACCACACGGCGCACCTCACCGCCCGGGGTTCCGCCTCGCCTGTCTCACGGCGGGACGGCCGAGGGCCGTGGAGGTTCAGCCGGTACCCTCCAACCACACTCCGCAGCGCCGGCGTACGGGAGTGTCGAGAGTGCCTGCGGGCTCTCACCCCTGCGGTACGACAGCGGAAGCCGCCGCATGGCCGAGCCTCCACCCGGTCTCCGCACCGCCATGAGCCATGCCCGTCCTCAAGCGCAGACCACGGCTCTGGCGCGGGTGGGTGAGGCCGGACTCATACCGGTGAGCGAACAGATCAGCGAACGTCCCATCCGGGAACAGCACCCGGCACTCGCGGCGCAGCACCACGCAGACCGGGTTCGGCGCCAGCCGACTGCCACCATGCGGAACCCGGGTACCGGGGAGGGCGCCTATACGAAGGAACCGGTCGTCGGGGACGGACCGGTCAGGAGGAAAGGACCGGTCAGGAGGGAAGACCGGTCCAGGAAAGAGCCGGAAGGACCGGAGAAGACGGGATGCGGCCGGGACGGGCGCCGGAAGTGCGCCACGCCGGTGCATCCCTTCACACCCCTCGGACGTCTTCTCTCGGGATCCTTGGTATCCCGAGGGCCCGACCGACGGTGAGAGCCCCCGCATTCCTCGCACACGCGACCATCGGAGCGTTTCCTTTGAAAATCAGCCACAAGGGCGGGCGCCACGCCGCCACCGTCGCTCTCGCGGGCGGTCTGCTGCTGACGGCCTCGCCCCTGGCCGCCCCCGCCCACGCGGCGGCGCCGATCCCGTCCATCACGGCCAAGGGCGGCTTCCTCCTCGACCAGGCGGACGGCAAGGCCGTCTACGGCAAGGCCGGCGGCACCCGCCGCCAGATGGCCAGCACGACGAAGCTCGTGACCGCCATAACGGTCCTCACCATCCCGGGCGTCGATCTGAAGAAGAAGGTCACGGTCAAGGCGGAGTACCGCAACTACGTCGCCCGCGAGGGGGCGAGCACGGCGGACCTGCGCACCGGTGACCGGCTGACCGTCCGCCAACTGCTGTCCGGGCTGATGCTGCCGTCCGGTTGCGACGCCGCGTACGCCCTGGCCGACACGTACGGTACGGGCAGGACGACCGCCGCCCGCACCAGCTCCTTCATCGGCAAGATGAACGCGAAGGCCAAGCAACTCGGACTGGTCAACACCAAGTTCGACTCGTTCGACGGAATCTCGCGCACCGGGAACAACTACACGACCCCGTCGGACCTGGCGAAGATGGCCCGTCACGCGATGGGCAGCGCCGTCTTCCGCGAGGTCGTCAAGCCGAAGTCGTACAAGGCCGCGGCCACGACCAGCACCGGCGGTACCCGCACCTACACCTGGTACAACACCAACAAGCTGCTGGGCTCCTACGGCGGTGCCATCGGGGTGAAGACCGGTACCGGCACGGCGGCGGGCCCCTGCCTCGTCTTCGCCGCGACCCGCAACGGCAAGACCTACACCGGTGTGGTGCTGGCCTCGTCCACCGGCGACAACCGGTTCAAGGACGCGGCGAAGCTGCTCGACTTCGGCTTCGCCTCCGGCAGCGCCCGCACGATGGAGCTGCGCTCGCTCCCGGCCGGCACCCAGCGGGACTGACCGGCAAGCCCGTCGGGACCGCTGGGCGCGGGCCGAGGCAGCGGGTCCCGGGACGGGGCGCCGTCCCGGGACCTTCTCTCGTGCCTGCCGTGCCTGCCGTGCCTGCCGTGCCGCGGCGCAACGGCACAGCCGCGCGGTCGTGCCGCTGCACGGTAGGGCCGTCGTGCTGCAGGGCCGTGGCCCGGGGAGCGCGACCCGCGCGGTCCCGCCTGCCGAACACCGGAGCGTCAGGCCCAGGTGATGAGCCTCTTCGGCTGCTCCAGCACGGCGGCGACATCCGCCAGGACCTTCGAGCCCAGTTCGCCGTCGACCAGCCGGTGGTCGAAGGAGAGCGCCAGCGTGGTCACCTGGCGGGGCTTGACCTTGCCCTTGTGGACCCACGGCTGGAGCTTGATCGCGCCGACCGCGAGGATCGCCGACTCGCCGGGGTTGAGGATCGGCGTGCCGGTGTCCACCCCGAAGACGCCCACGTTGGTGATCGTCACCGTGCCGCCCTGCATCGCGGCAGGAGTGGTCCTCCCCTCACGGGCGGTGGATACCAGCTCACCGAGGGCCTCGGCGAGCTGCGGCAGGGTCTTGTCGTGCGCATCCTTGATGTTCGGCACGATCAGACCACGCGGGGTGGCGGCGGCGATGCCCAGGTTGACGTAGTGCTTGAGCACGATCTCCTGGTTCGCCTCGTCCCAGGCGGCGTTGACCTCCGGGTTGCGCCTGATCGCGACCAGCAGCGCCCTGGCGACGAGCAGCAGGGGGTTCACCCGCAGCCCGGCCATGTCCTTGTCGGCCTTGAGCTCCTCGACCAGCTTCATCGTGCGTGTGACGTCCACCGTGACGAACTCGGTGACGTGCGGCGCGGTGAAGGCCGAGCCGACCATCGCCTGGGCGGTGGCCTTGCGGACGCCCTTGACCGGAACACGGGTCTCTCGGGCTGCGGCCACCGCGGGCCCGGAGGCCGCCGCCTGGGCACCTGCCGCCACCGGTTCCTGCGCCGCGGCGGGCGCGGATGCCTGAACCGGGGCCTGAACCGGGGCCTGAACCGGTGACGGGGCCGGGGCAGGGGCAGGGGCAGGGGCAGGGGCAGCGGCAGCGGCAGCCCGGACGTCGTCGCGGGTGATGATCCCGTCGGGGCCGCTGGGCGCGACCGTGGCAAGGTCCACCCCGAGGTCCTTGGCCAGCTTGCGGACCGGGGGTTTGGCCAGCGGGCGGGGCGCGGCGGGCGCCGCGGTCCCGTGGCCGTTCAGCTCGGCCGGCGCTGCCGCGGCGGCCTCGGTGCGCCCGGCCGACTTGGCCTGGCCCCCTGCGGAAGTGCCTTTGCGCGGGCGGCGCTTGGTGGAGGACTCGGCGACGCCGTAGCCGACCAGCACGGGCTGGCGACCGGTGGGCTTGTCCTTCGCCCCGGCCTCCGGCTCGGCGGTCGCGACCGCGGAACCGGCGGCCGCGGCCCCGGCGGCTGTCGGCGGCGTCGGCTCCTCGGCCGGGCCGGAGCCCGGTGCCACGTCCACGGTGATGATCGCGGTGCCGACGTCCACGGTGGCGCCCTCGTCGAAACGGAGCTCGTGCACCACCCCGTCGTAGGGGATGGGCAGTTCCACCGCGGCCTTGGCGGTCTCGACCTCGCACACGACCTGGCCGTCGGTGACGGTGTCGCCGGGCTGGACGTACCACGTGAGGATCTCGGCCTCGGTGAGCCCCTCGCCCACGTCGGGCATCCTGAACTCGCGGAAGCGCGTGGAAGCGTCAGTCATCGTCGTCACGACCCTCTCCTCAGTACGCCAGCGAGCGGTCGACGGCGTCGAGCACCCGGTCCAGTCCCGGAAGGTACTCCTCCTCCAGCCGGGCCGGCGGGTAGGGGGCGTGGAATCCGCCGACCCGCAGGACCGGCGCCTCCAGGTGGTAGAAGCACCGCTCCGTGATCCGGGCGGCGATCTCCGCGCCCGATCCGTAGAACACCGGCGCCTCGTGGACGACGACCAGCCGGCCGGTCCTCTCCACCGAGTGCTGCACGGCGTCGAAGTCGATCGGGGACATCGAGCGCAGGTCCAGGACCTCGACCGACTTGCCCTCCTCCTCGGCGGCGGCCGCGGCCTCCAGGCAGACCTTCACCATCGGGCCGTAGGCGGCGAGGGTGATGTCCGTGCCGGGGCGGGCGACCCGGGCGGCGTGCAGCGGGTCCGGGATGGACTCGGTGTCGACCCCGGCCTTGTCCCAGTAGCGCCGCTTGGGCTCGAAGAAGATCACCGGGTCGTCGCTCTGGATGGCCTGCTGCAGCATCCAGTAGCCGTCGGACGCGTTGGACGGCGACACGACCTTGAGGCCGGCGACGTGGGCGAACAGCGCCTCGGGCGACTCGGAGTGGTGCTCGACCGCGCCGATGCCTCCGCCGTAGGGGATGCGGACGACCACCGGCAGCTTCACCTTGCCGAGCGCGCGGGCGTGCATCTTCGCGAGCTGGGTGACGATCTGGTCGTACGCGGGGAAGACGAAACCGTCGAACTGGATCTCGACGACGGGGCGGTAGCCGCGCAGCGCCAGACCGATCGCGGTGCCGACGATGCCGGACTCCGCGAGCGGGGTGTCGATGACCCGCTCCTCGCCGAAGTCCTTCTGGAGCCCGTCGGTGATGCGGAAGACCCCGCCGAGCTTGCCGACGTCCTCGCCCATGACGAGGACCTTGGGGTCGGTGTCGAGAGCCGTGCGCAACGACTCGTTGAGCGCCTTGGCGAGCGACATCTTCTCTACGGCCATGGCTACTTGCCCTCCTCGGCACCGGCGGCGGAGCTGCTGTCCGGCTCCGTGCCGAACGACGCCTGATACGCGGCGAACTGCGCGCGCTCCTCGTCGACGAGCGCATGCCCGTCGGCGTAGACGTGCTCGAACATCGCCATGTCGTCCGGGTCGGGCATGGCGCGCACCGCCTCCCGGACGCGCTTGGCGAGCGCGTCGCTCTCCGTCTCCAGCCCGGTGAAGAAGGCCTCGTCGGCGTGGCCCTGGTCGGCCAGGTACTTCCGCAGCCTCAGAATGGGGTCCTTGGCCTCCCAGGCCGCCCGCTCTTCGTCGTGGCGGTAGCGGGTCGGGTCGTCCGATGTGGTGTGGGCGCCCATGCGGTACGTGAATGCCTCGACCAGCGTCGGGCCCTCCCCGCGGCGGGCGCGCTCCAGTGCCGACCGGGTCACGGCCAGGCAGGCGAGCACGTCGTTGCCGTCGACGCGGACACCGGGGAATCCGTAGCCCTGGGCTCGCTGGTAGAGCGGTACCCGGGTCTGGCGCTCGGTGGGCTCGGAGATCGCCCACTGGTTGTTCTGGCAGAAGAACACGACCGGGGCGTTGTAGACCGCGGAGAAGGTGAACGACTCCGCCACATCGCCCTGGCTGGAGGCGCCGTCACCGAAGTAGGCGATCACCGCGGAGTCCGCGCCGTCCTTGGCGACGCCCATCGCGTACCCGGTGGCGTGCAGTGCCTGCGAGCCGATGACGATCGTGTACAGATGGAAGTTGTTGCTGCCGGGGTCCCACCCTCCGTGGTTCACCCCGCGGAACATCCCCAGCAGATTCGTCGGATCGACGTCCCGGCACCAGGCGACCCCGTGCTCGCGGTAGGTCGGGAAGACGTAGTCGTCGTCACGCAGGGCGCGGCCGGAGCCGATCTGGGCGGCCTCCTGGCCGAGCAGCGAGGCCCACAGGCCCAGCTCGCCCTGGCGCTGCAGGGCGGTGGCCTCGGCATCGAAACGGCGGGTGAGCACCATGTCCCGGTAGAGGCCGCGGAGGTCCTCGGGGCCGAGGTCGGCGACATGGCGGTCGTAGTCCGGGTGGGTCACCCGCTCGCCCTCGGGCGTCAGCAGCTGTACGAGCTGGGGCTCGGAACCCGTTGGCTTCTTCGCGGCGCTGACGCGCTTACTGCTGCGGCGCGGTTTGCGCGCGGCAGTGTTCTCCACGGTCACGTGCGTGCTCCTCCGTCTGTCCGGCCCCCGGGGTCCGCCGGGGTCCAGTGCGGCTCGCCTGTCTCCCTACGGTGCACGGGGTGGGTGCGGCTCGGCCGGGAACAGGCGTGACAGGTGCCCCGGCGAGCGCCTGCCAAAGGCACGTTACCCAGTGGGGAGCATTCCTGCGAAACCCCATGTGACCTGCGATTTTGCTTGGATTTCCAAGTAAATCGAGAGAATACGGGAACAACCACTGGTCACAGCCTTGCGACTGCCGGAACACCGGCACGTTATCCCGGTCACCCCGGCATGGGAAGAGCGAGCATGTGAGACTTGGGCCGTGCACGAAAAGGGAAATATCACCGTATTCCTGGTCGATGACCATGAGATCGCCCGTCGCGGCGTGTACGAGCTGCTGTCCACCGAGGACGGCATCGAGGTCGTCGGCGAGGCCGATACGGCGGCAGAAGCCCTGGTCAGGGCCCCTGCACTAAACCCGGATGTGGTGATCATCGAAGTGCACCTCCCCGACGGCAGCGGGGTCGAGGTCTGCCGGGAGATCCGCTTGCGGAACGAGGACACCGCCTGCCTGATGCTCACCACGCAGGCGGACGACGAGGCGCTGTTCGACGCGATCACAGCCGGGGCCTCCGGGTACGCGCTCAAGACGATCCGGGGCGCCGAGCTGCTGGCGGCGGTACGCGATGTGGCGGCAGGCAGATCACTGCTCGATCCGGCCGCCACCTCTCGCGTCCTGGAGCGCCTGCGCGACGGGAACACCCCCAGGACCGACGAAAGGCTGGCGAGCCTCACCGAGCAGGAGCGCAGGATCCTGGACCTGATCGGCGAGGGGCTCACCAACCGGGCCATCGGCGAGCGCCTCCACCTGGCCGAGAAGACCATCAAGAACTACGTCTCAGCACTGCTGTCGAAGCTGGGGATGGAACGGCGCTCCCAGGCCGCGGCCTATGTCGCGCGGCTCCACGCCGAGCGGCACTGAACCGGGCCGCGCCGAGGCAGCCGGTACGGGACCGAGGCCCGCAAGGACCGGCCTTGCCGCACCGGGCCGCGCGCTGCACCGGACCTTGCCGGACCGCGCCGCACCGGAGCGAAGCATCGGCCCGTCCGCGGGGGGCGCTTCCCGGCGGGGCCGTGTGGACGGGATCCGGTCCGCGGCTCCGTGCGCCCGCACCGCCCGGCTTCGACGGCTTGGACTCCACCCGGTCGGGCCCGGGCCGTACGGGTGGAGCGGCGCCCGGTCGGGCGGCCGTGTCAGGCAGCCGGGTGGACGCCCCGGGTGGGCGACCCGGGTGGACGACCCGGGTGGACGAACACGCCAAGCTGCTCCGGGCCGGGCCATGGGGGGGCCGGGCCGTGCCGGACCCGGACTCCTGGCGGGGGGGGCGCGAGCACCCCCGCGCGCGGCCTCCGACGCAGGGCACCGCCCGGTGCTGTGGCGCACACACCCTCCGAGCCGGCCTCTCTGCGCGTTCCAGCCCGATTCACCACCGTACGCACCCGCACCTCGCCCGGGCAGCGACATCGGCGACACGCTGAGTGATCTAACATCTGAAGAGTGCCGCGCTCATCTGCTATTGCCCCACCCTCTGCCCCACCCCCTCTCGCCGCGCTACTGCGCCGGTACGAGGACACCGGCGAACCCCTCACCTGCGAACCCGTCACCCAGGGCCTGCTGAACCGCGGGTACCGGCTCGCCACCACGCGCGGTGCCTACTTCCTCAAACAGCACGTCGACGAGCCGACCGCGGACCGCGCCACCATCGCCCGCCAGCACCGGGCCGTGCAGCGCCTCCAGACGCTCGGCGTACCCGTCGCCCCGCCCGTGGCCGACAGGTCCGGCGACACAGTGGCCGTGATCGGCGGCCACTGCTACGCCCTGCATCCCTGGGTGGACGGACGGCACCGCCGGGGTGCCCAGCTCACCACCGTCGAGTCCCGCCGCCTGGGCGGGCTGCTCGGTCTGGTCCACACCGGCCTGGAGCGGGTCATGGACGCGGACAGGCACGCGGACAGGGACGCGGACAGGAATACGGACAGGAATACGGATACGGACGCCGGCGGGTTCGCCGGCACGGGCACGGGCACGGGCAGGCGCACGAGCACCGGCACGGGCGGGTATGCGAACACGAGCACCAGCGGGCACCCCGGCCCGGCCGGCATCGACACGGAGGGGTCCGGTTCCCGGAAGCACTCGGGAACGTTGCGCCCGCACGAGAGCGCGGACCCGGAGGAGACCTCCGCGCTGATCGACACGCTGCTGGTGCTGGCCCGCGCCCACCGTCCGCGGGACAGCTTCGACGCGCTCGCCGAGTACCGGCTGCTCGAGCGCCGGGCCCTGCTGGAGGGCCATGCACACCGGCGGCCGCCGGCGGCGGCCGCCGGCGGCTGGGTGCACGGGGACTTCCACCCGCTCAACCTCCTCTACCGCGGCGACCACAGGGGCGCGGAGCCGGCCGCGATCGTCGACTGGGACCGGCTGGGCGTCCAGCCGCGGGCCGAGGAGGCGGTACGGGCCGCGGCGATCTTCTTCGTCCGGCCGTCCGGCCGGCTGGAGCTGGGGAAGGTGCGGGCCTATGCGCGCGCCTACCGGCGCGCGGCGGGGGCGGACCCGGCGGAACTCGCCGCCGCAGTGCACCGGGTGTGGTGGGAGCGGCTCAACGACTTCTGGATACTGCGCTGGCGCTACCAGCTGCACGACCGAAGGGCCGACCCGCAGTTCCCCGCGGTGTCGGCCCTGGCGGTGTGGTGGACACAGGAGTACGAGGCGGTGTGCGAGGCCTTTGCCGGATGACGGCGGGGCCCCTCCCGTACCTCGCGGTCAGCCGCCCGTCTCCCGGGAGCGGCGGCTGCGTCCCGAGGTCAGTCGCCCGTGTCCCCGCCGGTGCTACCCGCGTCCGCACCCGCGTCCGTGCCGGTCGTCGTGCCGGCGTCCGAACCGGCGGAGGTACCGGTGGACGTCCCGGTGGAAGTACCGGTCGACGTGCCCTCGCTGGTGCCGCCCTCCGTGGTGCCCTCGCTGGTGCCGCCCTCCGTGGTGCCCTCGCTCGTTCCCTCGGTGGCCCCGTCGGTGGCCCCGTCGGTGGTCGGAGGGGCGCTGGTCGGAGCGTACGTCGGGCTCTGCGGGGCGGACGGCCACCTGTCCCGCGGCGTGGGGCGTTCGGTCTGCTGCCAGCCGCCCTGGTTGCCGTTGGTCCCCTGCTCCGGCTCCTCTTCCTCCTCATCAGGCTCCTCCGACGAGGGGGTCGTCGAGGGGCCGGACGTGGTAGGTGACTCGGAGACCTTCTGGTCGTCCGCCGGCGTCGTCTCGGTGCTGCTGACCTGGTTCAGCGCGAAGGCCACACCCGCCACGACCGCGATCACGGCGAGGGCGACGAACAGCCACGCCTTGCCCCGGCCACCCCCGCCGCCGGGCCCGACCGCGTATGCGCCGTCCTCCGGATTGCGCGGCGGGAGGATGGGGCCCTGCGCGGTCTCCCCGTGGTGCGGGTGACCCATCACCGCCGTCGCGCCCATACCCTGGGCAGGTGTGTGACCCCCGTCGTGCATCACGACCGGGCCCGTGTTCCAGGCTCCCGTGTGGCTGCCCTGCTGCTGGAGCATCTGCAGCCCGTACTGGACCAGCGCCCGCATCTCCTCGGCGCTCTGGAACCGGTCGTCGGGGTCCTTGGCGAGCGCACGCATCGACAGGCCGTCCAGCTCCGGCGGCGCCACATCCGAGACCTCGGAGGGCGGCACCGGCATGTCCTGGACGTGCTGGTACACGACGGACAGCGGCGTCTCACCGGTGAACGGCGGCCGCAGCGCGAGCAGTTCGTACAGCAGGCAACCGGTGGCGTACAGGTCGGAGCGGTGGTCGACGGCCTTGCCGAGCGCCTGCTCGGGCGAGAGGTACTGGGGAGTGCCCATGACCATGCCGGTCTGGGTCATCGTCGTCGAAGCACCGTGCAGCGCGCGGGCGATGCCGAAGTCCATCACCTTGACCGCGCCGCCCTTGGTGATGATGACGTTCGCCGGCTTGATGTCTCGGTGGACGATTCCGTGCTGGTGCGAATAGGCGAGGGCCTCGAGGACACCGGAGACGATGATGAGCGCCTGTTCGGGCGGTGGCGCCTCGGCGTTGATCAGCAGGTCGCGGATGGTGCTGCCCTCGACCAGCTCCATCACGATGTACGGCACGGGCTGGCCGTCCACCATGTCCTCGCCGGAGTCGTACACGGCCACGATGGCATGGTGGTTGAGGCCGGCGACGGATTGCGCCTCGCGCGTGAAGCGGGCCTTGGAAACCGGGTCCTCCGCCAGATCGGCCCGGAGCAGCTTCACCGCGACGGTGCGGCCGAGCCGGACGTCCTCCGCCGCGAACACCTCGGCCATGCCGCCCCGTCCCAGACGGTGGGTCAGCCGGTAGCGGCCGTCGCCGACGACCTTTCCCACACCCCAGGCGTCCGCAGCATCCGACACTCCGCCGCCATGTGGTTCGGATTCGGGTGCCATCTGTCCTCGCCGTCGTGTCTTGCCGCGCCGCGCGCTGCGAGCGGCATCTGCCGGTGGTTCGACACGCCACGCTACAGGCTCCCGGTACCACGCCGGTCCGAGATGGACCGGCCATCAGACCCGCTACCCCCGCGCGGGAGCACATCGCGACCGGTTCGTGCAGCGCCCGGTGGGGTCATCGGCCGGTTCCCCGCGCGGGGCGCGGCCGTGGTCCCGGCGACCCGGCATCCGAGACCACGGGCGCCGGCGGGCACCCGGAGCCACGGGCACCGGCCGGGCGCTCCCGTACGCCGTACAGCTGCCTCAGCCTCGCCGGTGCGCTCCCGGCTTGCGCTCATACCGGCCGCTCCCCACGAAGCGACCCGCATCCCTCTCCCTCATCCGGGATGCCGGAACTTCACCACCATGTGACGCTAAGCCCGGAACACCCTTAATGGGCCCTCAGTACCCAAATCCCGAAACCCTCCAGAACACCCAGAACACCCGGAGCACCGGCCTCCGGTAGCCCCGGCAGCATCGGCCCCGCCCTCCGCACCCTCCCCAGCCGCCCGCATCGACGAAACGACCACAGCGCAACAAGTCCGGCACCTTCGATCTCTCCGGCAAGCCCACCCATGTCGACGGCCTCAACGACCGCGACAACCGCGACAACCGCGACGACCCGGCTCGGGAGGGGGTCACCCTTGACTCCGAAGCTCCGCGCACGCTGTGTGACGACCCTCGCGGCGCTGGTGCTCGCCCTGCCGGTGGCGACCAGCGCGTACACCGAGGGTCCCCCTGCCCACGCCGGGGAACCGCGCGGGGACGGCGGGAGCCAGGGGCGGCAGACCAGCGACGGGGGAGACGGGGGCGACGAGGGAGACGGGGGCGACGGCCGATACGACGGACAGCGGCGGGAAGGCAGCCCCGGGCCCGGTGGAGCACGTCGGCGCGGCGGTGGGGAAGAAGGGAGCAGCCGGTCCGGCGGCCCCGGGCAGCGCGAGGGCGCACGGTACGGCGACGGTGCGGGACGGCACCCTCACCACACGGGCACCGGGGGGCACGGGCGCTCCCGGGGGGCGGCCGGAGACGCTGGAGCAGCCGCCTCCGGCCGACCGGCACCCGGCCACGGCAGCCCCGCGTACGGCGCACCGGCGGCTTCGCGGATCACCGGCAGCGCCGCAGCGCGGCCGGGCCCCGACGCGGGGGGCGACCGCCCTCCTGCGGCCACCCGGCGCCCCGGAAGGCCCCACACTCCGCCACCGCAGCAGGGCGCCGAACGGCCCTTCCCGTCGCCCACCGCCTCACTCGCCGGACGTCATGCGGGTGAGGGCCGGTTGCGCCCCGGCCGGACGACCGGCCCCTCGATCGGTTCACCGGCATCACCCGATCGGCCCCGTGACGGCCGCGGCTTCCACGACGGGGACCCCGGTGAGGTCCCGGACGAGGCCCCGGACGAGGCCGCAGACGATCGGCGCGACCACGGCCGCGAGTCCGGCGAGAGCGAGGTGCCTTTCGACGGGGAGGCAGGTGAGTTCCGTCCCCTGCCCGACCCCTCGGCCCCATCAGGGTCCACCCCCGCCGACGATCCCTCGCCCGCCGCCGCGGGCGAGTCGCACCCGTATCCCGTGTCCCAGCCACTCGAGCGCCAGACCCCGTCGCTCACGCTGGGGGCCGGTTGCGCCCTCATGGGACTGGGGCTCGGTTATATGGGGCTGCGGCTGCGCCGGCACTGAGCCCGGGGCGCACCGGGCGGACCGCATCGTGCCCCCGCGCCGCGGTGGGCCAACTCGATACGCAACCCGATACGGGGGCACACGGTGGGGTGAACCGTATGTGCGAGAGAATGGGCGGCATGGAGATGCCGAGGAGTGAACGGTCGCAGGAGAGCCCCCCGGTCCTGATCGTGGGGCAGAACGGGATGGCGCTGGGCGGTGGCGAAGGTGACGGCGAGGTTCGCGAGGTCCCGGTGACCGAGATGGTCGAACAGCCTGCCAAGGTCATGCGGATCGGCAGCATGATCAAGCAGTTGCTGGAGGAAGTGCGGGCGGCGCCTCTGGACGAGGCGAGCCGGGTCCGGCTGAAGGAGATCCATGCGAGCTCGGTGAAGGAACTCGAAGAAGGGCTGGCGCCGGAGCTGGTCGAGGAGCTGGAGCGGCTGTCGCTTCCGTTCACCGACGAGGTGGTGCCCTCGGAGGCCGAGCTGAGGATCGCCCAGGCGCAGCTGGTCGGCTGGCTCGAGGGGCTGTTCCACGGCATCCAGACGGCGCTGTTCGCCCAGCAGATGGCGGCCCGCGCCCAACTGGAGCAGATGCGACGCGCCCTTCCCCCGGGCGCCACCGGCGACGACGAGCCCGCCCAAGGCGGCCCTGCCCGCTCGGGCCCCTATCTCTGAGGCTCCCCCTGCCGGGGCCTTTCCGTGGGCCTTCCCCGGGCCTTTCCGTGGGCAGCGTCCCGCGCCTCCCGTGGTGGGTGCCGTAGCCGGCTCGGGCCCGTCAGCCCGCCCCGCCGATCGCAGGATCGGCGGGGCGGCAGGCAGCGGACCGGTGAAGCAACGGAGCACGTGCTGTGTGCACACGGTGCCGTGTACAGGCAGGCGTACTGGCTCCGGGGTGCGCCCCTTGACCGGACCGGTTCGGCGCCACCCGGCGCCATCGGACAGCAGCCCTGTGCCCTGTGCCCTGTGCCCCGGGGCAGGATCGCGAATGCCCGCACCCGGGTCCACCCCGGAGGTCCGGCCCACGGGGACTCCCGGGCCCCGGGGGTCGGATCCCCGGGGCCCGGGAGTCCCCGTTCAACGACGGCCGGCAGGCGCCACCAGCAGCACCTTGCCCACATGGGCACCCGACTCCAGGGTCCGGTGTGCCGCTGCCGCCTCGGGCATCGGCAGCACCCGGTCCACCACGGGCTTCACTGTTCCTGCCTCGATGAGCGGCCAGACATGCTCCCGCACTGCGGCGACGATCGCCGCCTTCTCCTGCAGCGGCCGTCCGCGCAGCGACGTCGCGGTCACCGCCCCCCGCTTGCCGAGCAGCATCCCGAGGTTCAGCTCGCCCTTCACACCGCCCTGCAGTCCGATCACGGCCAGACGTCCGTTGGCGGCGAGCGCGCGCAGGTTCCGGTCCAGGTACTTGGCACCGATGATGTCGAGGATGACGTCGGCCCCCGCCCCGTCCGTCGCCTTGCGCAGTTCCTCCACGAAGTCCTGCTCGCGGTAGTCGATCAGGATGTCGGCGCCCAGTTCGGCGCAGCGCGCCAGCTTCTGAGGCCCTCCGGCGGTGACGGCGACGCGTGCGCCCACGGCCTTCGCCAGCTGGATGGCCATCGTGCCGATCCCGCTGGCGCCGCCGTGCACCAGCAGGGTCTCGGCGGGCCGCAGACGGGCGACCGTGAACACATTGGAGCTTGTGGCGGTACCCCCACCCATGAAGATGTTAGACCACACCGTTGCGGTTGCTTCCGGCAGCGCGGCAGCGTCGGCCACAGACACACCGTCCGGTACAGGAAGTACCTGGCCAGCGGGCACGCTCACCTTCTCGGCGTACCCCCCACCACTCAGGAGAGCGCACACCGGCTGACCGACTTTCCACCCGGTGACCCCCTCCCCCAGCGCTGCCACATGCCCGGAGCACTCAAGTCCCGGATACGGCGAAGCGCCGGGCGGAGGATCGTAGAAGCCTTGGCGCTGGAGTAGGTCCGCCCGGTTCACGGCGCTGGCCGTCACATCAATGAGGACTTCCCCCGGCCCCGGTACGGGGTCCGGTACCTCTGTCCATGTGAGCACTTCCGGCCCACCCGGTTCGGTGATCGTGATTGCTTTCATAACCTCACGCTACCCATGACGAAGGCCCCGCCCATGTGCCACGGGGGCCGACGCACGGACGGGGCCGCTGAGGGGCCGCTGAGGGGCGTTCAGACGGCTTTTCGGTACTCCGCCCAGCGTCGGGCAGCGTCAAGGACAGTGGCCGTCCACGGGTCCGGGTCGGCACCCGCGATTTCTTCCCACAGATTTGCGGTCGCCAGCGAGAAAGCCGTCACTGCTTCCGGTGCTGCCGTCTGCCACGCGGGAACACGTGCCGCCCACTGTTCGGCCGACTGGGGTTCTTGCTTGCCTGCCGCCATGAGCCACACCGTCCAGTGGGCAGCGTCCAGCCATGCGGCACCGCGTGTTGCCCAAGCCCAGTCAACGAGAAAGGCGGGGCCGTCCACCATGACGTTCTCGTTGTTCAGGTCTGTGTGAAGCAGGGAGTTGCCCGCGAAGTGCGCAACGTCGGACGGCTTGGCCGCGTACCTCTCAAGACGTTGTTCCGCCTGCCGCAACTCGATTTCGGGGCAGGGGACTTCCCCCAGTCGGCAAAGAAGATCGGCCACTTTGGGGAGGTCCGGCGAACCTGCCGAGTAGTCGGCGTGGTGGCCGTCCAGTACCTCAAACCCCAGGAGCACCCATCCGGCGTCTTCCACCTGCCAGAGAAGCGCGGGCGCGATTCCTCGGAGGTACGGGTTTACTTCGGCTTCCCGGCGCTGAGTCCATACGCGCTTGTGGTCGGTTCTTAGGCCCTTGACGAAGAAGGAACCGCCAGCGGTGAAGATTCGCGCCGCGATTTCGCTATTGAAGCCTTGCCGTACCGTTTCGGTCTTGATGATTTCCCCGGCGCGAGATTCAACGCCAGCAAGTACGGCGGACGGTAGATCATCGAATGACATTCGCTGAGTTGCCACGGTCCCCAGACTCTCATACGACGGCCCACACGGGCCCCGCAGCGCGTGAACGCCACAGAGCCCGTGCGGAGTCCTACGGGTGTACCGGCGCGGTTACCGGTACGGGTTGTCGTCGTTGCAGCCCGGTACGGTGCCTTCGGTCAGCGACTCGACGTCGTCCACGATGACCAGTCCGGCCGGTTCCGGGGTCTTCGGCTGGTCGCCCGTGGCCGGTACCAGGCTCAGCCCCGGGCGGGTGGTGAGTTCGACGGCTACAGCGCTCATTCTGTGTGGTCTCCGTTTCCGTGTTGACAGTAGGTGTTCAGTGGTGCCTTCGCTTCCTGGTACGCCTTAGCGAGTGGCCGACATACCCGGCAGGTTGCCGAGAGTTGGCAGCCGCTACAGCCACCGGAGCGAAGCATTTGGGCGCCTGCGATTGCGGGCAGACGCGAAAGGCCATTTAGTCCCTCAGCCATGAGGCTTACGGGGTTTTCACGGCCGACCTTGCACATGGTGGCGAACCCATAGGGGTCCACGTGAAAGAATGTGTGTCCGGCCGGGCAGCCCTGAAAGACCGTGGACTTGTCCAGGAATCCCGGAGCCTGAGCGGCGAGCGGTTCGGGATTTCCGTCATAGGTAGGCGAGATATTCGCGTATTCGGTGTACGTGGTCGCGTACTCCCCTGCGATTTCCCGCATGGCTTCAACTTCGTGCGCGTTGTGCTTAGTGATGATCAATGCGAGTTCAAGTGAGACCCCCGCCTCTTTGGCAGCCTTGAGCCCCTTCATGAGCAGCTTGTAAGCACCCGGCTTACGCGTGAGGGAATCGAAACTCTCAGCCGTCGCGCCGTACAGGGAAACCGTCACCTTGTGCGGGGGCAGGGACGAAAGAAGCTCGATGGTTTCCGGCCGGTGCAGTCGAGACCCATTCGTCAGAATCTCGATGAGCATTCCCAACCCGAAGGCCGTTCGGTAGGCGTGCGGGAAATCCCGGTCAATTGTGGGCTCTCCCCCGGTGAACTGGAGCCACAACACCCCCGCGTCACGGAGCATGAAGAGCAGCCGGTCTTTCTCTTCGCGCGGCAGACCCTCAAATTTCCGCTCGGCAAGGTAGCAGTGCTCACAGTTGAAATTGCAGCCCTTATTGATCTCCCACGTTGCCCGGCTGTAGTTCAGCGGAGTGAGCGGGCGAACCAGAACGGTTCCCTTGGCCGGGCATCCGGCAATGTCGATTCCCCATGCCTGCCGGGCAGCGTCGGCCAGCCATCCCGGTACCGCCTGCCCGTCGGCCACGGCACCGGCAAGTTCCCGGTGCATGGCGTACGGGACGTGCATTCCCTTACGCGCACCGGGGCGCGCAATGATGAACTTGTCACCTTGCGGACTGGCAATGACCTGGTGCATTGGGGGTTCCTCCGGGGTTGTGGGTCCCCGCCCGACTACGGCTGTCCGTTCACGTAGCCGGGCGGGGCTTGCCCCGCCCCTGCCCTTTCCGATTCGCCGTGGGGGTTGGAGATTCGGTTAGGTTCGGCAGGGGCGGGAATCTGGGGGTGCGGCTACGCTGCCGCGTAATCGGCTTCGCTTAATCGCCATTCGGTGACGAAGTCCAGCATCATCGGGCGGCAGGTGAGAGAGAGAAACAGGTCGGTGTCAGCAAGCCCGAAAATTCTGTCGGGCCCACCAGCGTTGATACTGATGCTTCGGCCGTTCGCCAGTGCGTTCATTTGCTTGCCCTGGTGGTGCATGTCCATGGCCCATTTCCGGAAGATGTTTCCGGGGTTGGGGCTCTCCACGCTGGCAAGGTGCAGGCATTCGGGCGGCAGGGGCCCTACTCCGGGAGTGGGGTCAAGCGCGTTTGCTAGGCGGTGCGCACGACCACGTAACCAACGAATGGCCAGCCGGGGGGGGAGTTGGCCCGGTATCCGCCAAGGAACCATTCCCGTCCGTCCACCGAACTACGGGCGACGAATTCGCACCAGTAGCCTTCAACGTTCGCGGTCACAACCACTCCCCCGGAACGATGCGGTACGGCACACTGGTCACCAGCCGGTACGTCAGATGCTCGCGGTTGTCGCTGCGGTGCTCCCCAACCCAAGTCGCTGCCGCCGCTTGTGCTTCACGGTCGGCCTTTTCCTGAGTCTCCGGGGTGTTCTGCTTCTCGACTTCCACCGGGGGCCCGGATTCACCACATACGGCGCACTGCATGGCGTGCGCCTGGGGTTCTGCGTCGGGTTCGCAGTCTGCCTCAACGCGAAAGCGTCGGAATCGGTATCCCATTACCGCCTGCCCAGTTCCTTGAAGTGCTCTTCAATTGCAGCCCCCAATTCCTCCACCCGTTCGGCCAGCGTGTCGCCGGTAGGTGCTTCGTCGTCCGGCTGGTCATCCGGTCGGGGATGCGGCGAGCGTTCCGGGGCGTTCGCGGTCACCGCTCTGCCCCCTCGCCCTGGTCGGCCCGGTGCAGGTGCCCAGTGATCACCCGGTTGAAGTCGGCAACGCGCTGGGGTGCCCCCTGTGTCCGTGCGGCCGTCCGGCCCCGGTCTGCCGCGAAGCACACGCGGCAGTCAGGATGCGCCACGGGCTCAAGGTCCGGCATGGGCACTGCCGCCGCCAGCTCCTCTACGCCGCGCGGTCGGGCGGGGTTCGTCGGCCGGTCGGTCATGGTGTTGCCGTCCCCTTCGTCTGCGGGTGCTGCTGTCCGTAATGACGTACTCACAGAGTCGGACTTTGGGTCTACGCTCGAAAGACGGCAGCGCTGGACACCGCCAACTGTCCAACGATCAAGGGGCGTTCAGTCGTATGAGTGTCGAAAACGAGAACGATGATCTAGCCGACCCGTCAGCGTCTCCTTTGGTGCACTTTGGCAGCGAAGTGCGCATTGAGCGTGAACGACTTGGTTTGTCTCGCAAGGAGTTAGGCGCGGAAGCGCACTGCGGGTACTCCCTGGTGGCCAAGATTGAGGCTGGCGAGCGCGTACCGGCCTTGGAGTTCGCGGAAGCGTGCGACCGCGTGTTCCCCAACGCCAACGGGCGCTTCGTTCGACTCTGGCCGTTGGCGCTCCGCTACGCGTTCCCGCCCTGGTTCCGTCGGTACGTGGAGCTGGAGGCGAAGGCAACCGTGGTTCGGATGTTCCACCCCACGCTTCTACCGGGGTTGGTGCAGACGCGCCCCTATGCCGAAGCGGTCTTGCGTACCGGTCGGCCGACCAACCTTGAGGACTTGCTGACTGCCCGGATGGAGCGGCAACGCATCCTTGGTCGCGAAGACGGCCCCGCACGCTTGTGGTTGGTGCTGAACGAGAGCGCCCTACGCAACCCCGTTGGCGACGCTGCCACCATGCGTGCTCAGCTTGACCACTTGCGGGACCTTGCCGAGACCCCCCCGGCACCGGGTGCAACTTGTTCCCCAGCACAAGGCGAACAACCTGGTGGTCAGTCCCTTCGGATTGCTCGGGTTCAAGGAGGGGGCCGACGTGGTGCACGTGGACGGCTTCCCAAGGGGGTACATCCTCGCTGAAGAAGCGGACGTTGCGGCGGCACAGGATGCCTATGATCTGCTGACCGCCATGGCCGCGCCGCCGGATGAGACGGCAGACATGATCAACACCATTGCGAAGGACTGTTACTCATGACGCACAACCTCGTTCCCGACTGGACCAGTTCGAGCTACAGCCAGAGCAACGGCGGTGAGTGTGTCGAGTGGGCCCCGGAGTACGCGCGGGCCACGGGCACGTTCCTGGTCCGTGACAGCAAGGACCCGAACGGCCCGACGCTGAACCTCACGGCCGAAGGCTTCGCCGGTCTCGTGGCCTTCGCCAAGACGCACGGCTGACCGGCCGACGCGCACGCCGCCCAGTTCGAGCCCCGCCACTTCACCCCCTTCGGAGTGGCGGGGCTCTTCGCTACCCTGCGTAAAAATTTGGGTCGTCGCCGGCGGAGCTCCCGGGGGGTAAAACGGACATAGAGGGCCCCGAGGCTCTACTTTGCGTGATCACATGGCAGGGGCGCGCACAAGCACCACGCGCCGGAGATCATGGGCTAGGCGACTGGCCAACGAAGGGGACTCAGGGGGCCGCTGATGGGCCGTACGGAGGTTGGCCGGGCCGGTAGGCTACGCCGGTCGGCAAGGGGCTCTCAGGGGCGCTCACAGCGTCCTTCTGGGGACAGTGGATAGGCAGGCTCAGCGCGGCCAGCAAGACGAAGGCGACGGCCGTTGTGACGGCCGCAAGCGCGGAGCGGACGGGCGGGCGGGCGGTGGTTCATGGTTCCCCCTGAGTGGCGGTGACGCAGTCGGCGCAAACGCGTCGGCTTCTCCCCTGAGTTGGTGGGTTGGTGTCTGCCGGTCACGCGGCGAGCGCTCCCCCTGGGGGAGTCGTCACAAGCTCTTTGGACCAGACGGTGCAGGTGACTTCGGGGAGGGCCGCCGCAGTGACCGGATCGAGGCCCCCGGGTACCGGCAGCAGCTGACCGGCAGGTACGGCCACCTTCTCGGCGTATCCACCGCCCGACAGCAGCGCGCACACCTCGTCGCCCTCGCTCCATCCGGACACGCCGGGGCCGACGGACAGGATCCGGCCCGAGCACTCCAGCCCCGGGTAAGGGGACGCGCCGGGCGGTGGGTCGTAGAAGCCCTGCCGCTGGAGGATGTCGGCGCGATTGACCGCGCTCGCGGCAACCTCGACGAGAACCTCTCCCTGGCCGGGTTCGGGGTCCGGGGCCTCCGCCCAGACCAGCGCCTCGGGACCGCCGGGTTCGGGGATCGTGATCGCATGCATGGCCGCGAGGCTACTCCGGCCGCTTGCCGACGCTGCCCCGCACCGCTCCGGGGGGTGCGTTCACCGCCCGCACGATGGTGATGAGTCGGTCCGTCAGCTGGAGGGGGCTGGCCTCGGGGTCGTCGTAGCCGAGCAGTCGATGCCCCCGCAACACGCTCACCACCAGGTCTTCCGTCTCTCTGACACTCTTGCCGACCTCGCTCTTTATCACCGGGCGCTCGACGATATCGAGTCCGGTGCCCTGCTGGATCAGGTCCTCGAGCACCGTGCCCGCGTACGGGCTGAGCACCGAGAGTCCGAGGAGCCGGCCGGCAGCACTGGCGCTGGTGATCACGGCATCGGCGCCCGACTGACGCAGCAGCGGGGCGTTCTCCTCCTCCCGGACCGCTGCCACGATCTTCGCGCCCCGGTTGAGCTGCCGTGCGGTGAGCGCCACCAGGACCGCGGTGTCATCGCGCTGGGTGGCGATGATGATCTGGCGAGCCCGCTGGACCTCGGCACGGAGCAGCACATCGCTGCGCGTCGCGTCACCGATGACTCCGGCGAATCCGTCCGCGTTGGCCGCCTCGACCACCTTGGAACTCGGGTCGACGATGACGACCTGTGACTTGTCCAGGCCGGTCGCACACAGTGTCAGCAGCGCGGAGCGCCCCTTGGTGCCGAAGCCGATGACGACAGTGTGGTCACGCAAGGTGGACCTCCAACGGTTCAGCCGCCACTCCTCCCGGGTCCTCTCGGTGAGGACCTCGAGAGTGGTACCGACCAGAATGATCAGAAAGAGCACGCGCAGCGGCGTCACCAGCAGCACATTGACCAGGCGGGCGGTGTCGCTCTGCGGGACGATGTCGCCGTAGCCCGTGGTCGAGAGCGTCACCGTGGAGTAGTAGACGGCGTCGAGGAAGTCGACCTTCTGGTCCGCGTTGTCATAGTAGCCGCCGCGGTCGAGCCAGACGATGAGGACCGTCAGCACAAGGACGCTCAGGGCGAGCAGCAGCCGCTTGGTGACCTGCCGCAGCGGTCTTTCGACGGTCTGCCTGGGCAGGTGCACCCGCGAGACGGCGACTTGCTCGTCCGCTTGCCGGGCCATGGCGTCATGGCCGGGAAGTTTCACGTGAAACACCCTTCGGAGCTCGGCGGCCAGGGCAGGTCGAGGATCTCCAGCTCGTCGCCGGGCCGTCCTCCCCCGGGGGGCACGACGGCGAGACCGTGCGCGGCGGCGATGCCCCGCAGCATGGCGGGACCGCTGAAGTGCAGCGGTACGACCCGGTCGCCGCGGTGCACCACCGGCACCAGCCGGGTGTCCTGCGGATGACCATGGACCTCGTCCCTCAGGGACGCGCGATAGGGCGGGGGGGTTGTCTGCCCGGACCGCTGCCTCAGCAGCGGTTCGGCGAGGGTGAGCAACCCGGAGACGGCAGCGAGCGGATTGCCGGGAAGCCCTACCAGATACCTGCCGGGAGCCAGCCCGGCCAGCAGCATCGGGTGTCCCGGCCGTACGGCGACCCCGTCGACCAGCAACTCGGCACCCACCTTGTCCAGCATCGGGTGGACATGGTCCACCGGCCCGGCGGCCGTACCGCCCGTGGTGATCACCAGATCGGCGTCCGACGCGGTGACGGCCCGCCGCAGTGCGTCGGGGTCGTCGCCGATCCTGCGGGTACCGGTCACTTCGGCCCCGACGGCCCGCAGCCAGGGACCGATCATCGGCCCGAGGGCATCACGGATCAGGCCGTCGCGGGGCAGCCCCTCGGTGAGCAGCTCGTCGCCGAGGACGAGTACCTCCACCCTCGGACGGACCACCGTGAGCAGCTCGTCGCAGCCGGCGGCGGCGGCGAGGCCGAGCACGGCGGGGGTCACCAGCGTCCCGGCGGGCAGCAGTTGATCGCCGGAGCGGCATTCCTGGCCGCGCGGCCTGATGTCCTGACCGTGCACCACCGGTCGCAGGGCGTGCAGCCGGCCGGCCCGGTCGGAACGGGCGTACTCGCTGCGGATCACCGCGGTCGCACCGGGTGGGACCCGGGCGCCGGTCGCGATCCGTACGGCAGCGCCGTCCGCGAGGGTCTTCGCCCCTTCGCGCCCGGCGAGGATGCCGCTCCCGCCGGACGCCGCCGTCCACGGTCCCGGGCCCGCGACCGCCCAGCCGTCCATGGCTGAGGTGTCGAACGACGGCAGATCGACGAGCGCGATGAGCGGGGTGGCGAGCACCCGGCCGAGGGAGGCGGGGAGGGGGTCACGGCGGGTGCGCAGCACGCCGGCGCGACCCGCGCGCGACGCCAGGGCCCGGGCCTCCTCCCACGGCGTGCCGCGATGCCGCCCGCGGGAAGGAGCCTCCTGACCGGGTGCGGATGCGTCGTGGTTCCGGTGCGCGGGCGCCGGCCGCGTCCCCACCAGCGCCAGGGCTTCCTCGACGCCGTCGTCGCCCTCCGGTGCCGGCGTGGGGGCGCGGTCGACGGAGCCGCCGCGGGACACGGGTCCCGCCACCGGCTCCTCGGTGGCACCCTGCCCCTGGTCGGCAGCGCCGAAGTCGCGGTCCTGAGCGGTCATCGGCTGCCGGCCTCGTCGCTCCGGGGCGGACCGTTCCGGCCGGCCTCGCCGTCATCCGAGCCGCCCTGGCCGGCCGCCGCCCCGCCGCCTCCGGCGGCCTCGGCGGCCCACCGCTCCGCCAGCGCCCCGGCCCTGCGGGCGGCCTCGGCGACCGCCAGGACACCGTCCCCACTCGCCCTGGCCGCCGCGTAGCCGACAAGGAAGGTGGTCAGCGGAGCGGCGGGTCGGGCGACACCGTGGGCGGCGTCCCGGGCGAGGTCGAGCAGCAGACCCGTGTCCACCTCGAGATCGACGCCGAGTTCGTCCTTCACCGAGGCAATCCATTCATCCAGCACGTTCCCATGCTCCCTGATCCTGGCCCGGGCCGTGACCACGTCCTCCCAGGTGTCGCAGTCGTACACGGCGAGCGGTTCGGCGGCCACTCGGCCGAGGTCGAGTTCGCCGGTCAGCAGCCGCAGCGGCAGCCCGGAGAGGCCGCCGTGCTCGGCGGCGGCCAGTGCCAGTTCGCGCCGCAGCGCCTCCGCGCGGTACGCCGCGACGAGCGGCTGGTCCCGTCCGTCGGCATCGACGAGGAGCACCCCCTCCCGCCCGCCGGAATCCAGGGCCGCGAGCAGCCGCCGTACGGCCACGCGGTCGAGGAAGGGAAGGTCCGCGGAGAGCACGACGACGGTGGACGCTCCGCACCGGCGGAGCCCCGCGTCGAGCGCGGCGAGCGGCCCGCCGCCCTCCGGGGTCTCACGCGTCCAGGTCACCGGCCGCGCGGTAGGGCGGCATCCGCCGACCACGACCGTGCGATGGGCGCCCCGGCTTGCCGAAAGAACCCGGTCGAGCAGCGTCCGGCCCCCGACGGTCACCCCCGGCTTGTCCGCCCCGCCAAGGCGCCTGGCGCCACCTCCGGCGAGCACGATGGCGTCGTAATCCGCTTCCGCATCGGCAGTCACCCCAGAAGTATGGGCCGTGACCGCCGATACCGGACCAGCAGGCCCCCGGCCGGCGTCAGGCCTGCCGCACCTGCCGGGGGATCACGCCGGGGTCACAGGGTGCGGAGCAGAACCGCGGGCTGTTCCACACAGTCCGCCACATACCTCAGGAAGCCGCCGGCCGTGCCGCCGTCGCACACCCGGTGGTCGAAGGTCAGCGAGAGCTGCACGACCTGCCGGACCGCGAGCTGCCCCTCGTGCACCCAGGGCCTGGGCACGATACGGCCCACGCCGAGCATGGCCGCCTCCGGATGGTTGATGATCGGCGTGGACCCGTCGACCCCGAACACCCCGTAGTTGTTGAGCGTGAACGTACCGCCGGTGAGGTCGGCCGGGGTGAGAGTGCCCTGACGTGCCTTCCCGGTGAGCCGCGCGAACTCCTCGGTGAGCGACTCGGCCGTGCGGTTCCCCGCGTCGCGGACGACGGGGACGACCAGGCCCCGCTCGGTCTGGGCCGCGAAGCCGAGACGGACCTCGGGTATCCGCACGATCTCCCGGGCCTGCGGGTCCACCGTCGAGTTGAGTTCGGGATAGCGGGCGAGCGCCGCCGTGCAGACACGCGCGAGCAGGGCGAGCAGTGAGATCTTCGGGCCGCCCGCCGCGTTCATGGCCTGTCGGGCGGCCATGAGGTCGGTGGCGTCCGCGTCGACCCAGCAGCTCGCGTCCGGGATCTCACGGCGGCTGCGGGAGAGCTTGTCCGCGACTGCGCCGCGCAGGCCCCGCAGCGGGATCCGCTCGCCGACGACCGGGGCCGGGGCGGCCCGGGGAAGACCAGCCCGGGTCGGCACGGGTCCGGCAGCGGCGACGGGAGCCGGCTCGGACAGTCGGGGCGGCTGCGCCGACCGGGCCCGCTGCGTCGCGACATCCTCCTCGGCCGCGCCGGCCCTGACCCGTACGGCGTGCTCCACGTCCACACGGAGGATCAGCCCGTCCGGCCCGGATCCCCGCAGCGTCCGCAGCTCGACTCCGTTGTCCCGGGCCAGACGCCGCACCAGGGGGGAGATGACCGCGGCAGGACCCTCGTGGGCGGACGGAGCGGTCGTGAGGACGGCCTCCCCGATCGCGGGGATCCCGCGCGGCGCGTCGGGCGCCGGGCTCTCCACGGCGCTGTCCCACACCGGTTCCCGCGCCGCGGCCGGTGGTGCCGAGGTCTCCCCGCGCAGCGGCGCGGGCCCCGGACCGCCGGCATAGGCGGCGGGCCCAGGGCCGCTCGCGGCGCGCGAGTCACCGGACCCGTACCCCGGGCCGTCCGAGCGGTCCGGGCCGTCCGGGCGACTCGCGCCGTCCGGGGCCGTCGGCGACGGGGGCGCGGGGCGGATCCTCCGGCGGCGTGCCGCCCGAGCACCCGTCCCGTAGCCCACGAGAACATTGCCGGAGGTCTCCTCCGCCTGGCCTGTGCCGGAGCCGGCGCCTCCGGCGGAACCAGCGTCCTCGGCCGAACCGGGCTCCGTGGCGCCCACCGCCACGGTGAGCAGGGGAGCGCCGACGGGGAGCTCCGCCCCTTCGTCGCCGAAGCGCGCCGTCACCACGCCCGCGTAAGGGCAGGGCACCTCGACCATCGCCTTCGCCGTCTCGACCTCCACGACCGGCTGGTCGACCGCGACGGCGTCGCCCACGTCCACCAACCAGCGGACGATCTCCGCCTCGGTCAGGCCCTCGCCGAGATCCGGCAACCTGAATTCGAGCACCTGGGCCATCAGCTCTCCGCCTCCCACTGCAGCCGTGCCACGGCGTCCAGCACCCGGTCCACACCCGGCAGATGGTGACGCTCCAGCATCGGCGGCGGATAGGGGATGTCGAAACCGGCCACCCTCAGTACGGGGGCCTCGAGGTGGTGGAAACAACGCTCCGTCACCCTCGCCGCTATCTCTCCGCCCGGTCCGCCGAAGCCCGTCGACTCATGGACCATCACGGCCCTGCCCGTGCGGCGCACGGACGCGCACACGGTCTCGTCGTCGAAGGGCACGAGCGAACGCAGATCCACGACCTCCAGGTCCCAGCCCTCGGACACGGCGGCGTCGGCCGCCTCCATGCAGACCGGCACCGAGGGGCCGTAGGTGATCAGCGTGGCACTGCGCCCCGTGCGGCGCACCACCGCGCGGCCGATCGGTGCCACGGCCGCCGGGGTGTCCGGCGACCAGTCGGCCTTGGACCAGTAAAGCCGCTTCGGTTCCAGGAAGACCACCGGGTCGTCGGAGGCGATGGCCTCCCGCAGCAGTCCGTAGGCGTCCTCGACCGTCGCCGGGGTGACGACATGGAGCCCCGGTGTGGCGATGTAGTACGCCTCTGAGGAGTCGCTGTGGTGCTCGACCCCGCCGATTCCCCCGCCGTAGGGGACCCGCACGGTGATCGGCAGCGGCAGCGCCCCGCGCGTCCTGTTGCGCATCCGGGAAACATGGCTGATCAGCTGCTCGAACGCCGGGTAGGCGAAAGCGTCGAACTGCATCTCGACGACGGGGCGCAGCCCGTACATCGCCATGCCGACGGCCGTACCGAGGATGCCCGCCTCGGCCAGCGGGGTGTCCGTGCACCGGTCCTCGCCGAATTCCTCGGCAAGACCGTCCGTGACCCGGAAGACGCCGCCGAGGGTGCCGACGTCCTCACCCATGACGTGGACGGCCGGGTCCTCGGCCATGGCATCGCGCATCGCCCGCTGAAGGGCCTGCGCCATCGTGGCGGGCTTGGCCTGCCGTGCGGTCGCCGTGCTCATCGTGCGTCACCTTCCGCGCCGGGGGCGCCCCCGGCGCTCTCCGCCTCCAGTTCGGCCCGCAGCTGCGCGGCCTGTTCCCGCAGCTGGCCGGTCTGCTCGGCGTAGACGTGCGCGAACAGGTCCATCGGGTTCAGCGCGGGCTCCGCGTTCATCCGCTCCCTCAGCCGCGCGGCCATCGCCTCGGCGGCCTCGGCGGCCGCCCGTACCGCGTCCTCGCCGAGCAGCCCCCGGCCGGTCAGCTCCGCCTCCAGCAGCCGGATCGGGTCGTGCTCACGCCAGGCCTCGACCTCGCTGTCGCCCCGGTACCGGGTGGCGTCGTCGGCGTTGGTGTGGGCGTCGATGCGGTAGGTGACCGCCTCGACGAGGGTGGGGCCACCGCCCCGGCGGGCTCGCGAGACCGCTTCGCCCAGTACCTCGTGCACCGCCGCCGCGTCGTTGCCGTCGACGAGGCGGCCGGGCATGCCGTACCCCACCGCCTTGTGCGCGAGGGACGGCGCGGCGGTCTGCTTGGAGAGGGGCACGGAGATCGCGAACCCGTTGTTCTGCACGAGGAAGACCACGGGGGCCCGCCAGACGGCGGCGAAGTTGAGCGCCTCGTGGAAGTCGCCCTCGCTGGTGCCGCCGTCACCGACCATGGCGAGCGCCACGACGTCGTCCCCCTTGAGGCGCGCGGCGTGGGCCAGCCCCACGGCATGGGGGAGCTGGGTGGCGAGCGGGGTGGACAGCGGCGCGATGCGGTGCTCGCACGGGTCGTAGCCGGTGTGCCAGTCACCGCGGAGCAGCGTCAGCGCCTGCACCGGGTCGAGCCCGCGGGCGACCGCGGCGAGGGTGTCCCGGTAGCTGGGGAACAGCCAGTCGCGCTGCTCCAGGGCGAGGGCCGCGGCGACCTCGCACGCCTCCTGGCCGGTGCTCGACGGGTAGACGGCGAGCCTGCCCTGCTTGGTGAGGGCGGTCGCCTGCGCGTTGTACCTGCGGCCGCGGACCAGCTCCGCGTACAGCCGCAGAAGCAGCTCGGGGTCGGCCCCGGCCGCGGCGTCGGTGCCGAGGACGCGGTACGGCTCGGGGTCGGGAAGCAGCGGTGCAGGGTCGGTGCGCGGCTTCCAGGCGGGCGGCGGGGTGGGCCGGTAGGCCGCACCCGGTCGTTCCCGGACCGTCATGCTGCTCTTCTTCAACGCGAGCACCTCCTCGTGGGAGCGGGCATAAGGACCCATGAAGGGCGCGGAGTGTGAGGCGCCTCACCTACCGATTGTTCGGTCGTGGGCGCATTTTGGCTACAGGCGCCTCCAGCCTGTGGACAAACGGTTCTCCACAGCCTGGGATAGGAGCAGGTCGTCCACGGTGGAAAGGCGGGGGGACATGACAGCTGAACAAATGGCCGACGGCGGGGAGCACACGGCCTGGGAGGCGGTGCCCGGCGCGGCCCAGGGGCCGCCGCCGCGCAGCCTGGACTCGATCGACCGCGCCATACTCCGCATCCTCCAGACCGACGGGCGGGCCTCGATACGCTCCGTCGCCGAACGCGTCCATGTGTCGCGGGCGAACGCGTACGCCCGCATCAACCGGCTGATCGACGACGGGGTGATCCGGGGTTTCAGCGCACGCGTGAACCACGAGCGGGCCGGCCACGGCGCCTCCGCCTACATCACCCTCAAGATCGTCCAGAACTCGTGGAGGACGGTGCGCGAACAGCTCCAGGCGCTGCCGGGAGCGGCCCACATCGCCCTGGTCAGCGGCGACTTCGACGTGCTGCTCCTGGTCCACACACCGGACAACCGCACCCTGCGGGAGCTTGTGCTGACCAGGCTCCAGGCGATCCCCGAGGTGCTGTCCACGCGCACCCTGCTGGTCTTCGAGGAGACGGATCTGGATCCCGACCCGGCCCGCTGACAGCCCCGCGTCCCCCACCCGGAACGGCACGTCCGCGCCCCCGGCCCGGAACGGCACGCCGGGTGCCCCGCCCGACCGGGACGGGGACGCGCCCCGGGCCGGCGAGCGGAGGACCGGAGGCGGGGCGCACGGGCACGGCGGACGCCGCCCCGGCGTGCGCCTCCGACCGCGGGGCGCTCCCGTGACTCAGGGCGCCGTACGCAGCCCGTCGAAAGCCAGCCGGACCACCGCGTCGGCGACCTGCTGCCGGTCGTAGCCGGTGCCGACCTGCGGCCGGTACCACTCCACCAGGGAGTTGACCATGCCGAACAGCAGTCGTGTGGCGAGCCTGGTGTCCAGGTCGGCGCGCAGATCACCGTCCGCCGCCGCCGCCTTGAGCAGGTCGGCGACCCGGTGGTCGAAATCGCGGCGCCGCTCCATGGCCCACCGCTCGGTCCTGGTGTTGCCCCGGACCCGCAGCAGCAGCGTGACGTAGGGCAGCTCCGCCATCAGCACCTCGACGGTGCGCCGGGTCACGTACTCGACCCGTTCGAGCGCCCGCCCGCGCGTCGCGCCCGGCTCGTCGAGGATCCCGAAGAGACCGTCCAGGGCACGGCTGACGGCCCGCCTCAGCAGCTCCTCCTTGCCGGACACATGGTGGTATATCGAGGACTTGGAGATGCCGGCCGCCTTGGAGAGGTGCTCCATCGACGTACCGTCGTAGCCGCGTTCGTTGAAGACCCGGACGGCGACGGACAGCAGCGTCTCCGGGGTGTAGGTGTCGCGTCTGGCAGTCGTCATGAGGCCTGGTCGCCCTTCGTCGTGACGTACGACTGACGGTAGAGGCCCGGGGAGGGCGCGTACCGGCCGGCCGGCACGCGCGCATGGAGCTCGTCGGGGAGCTCGTGCGCCCAGCCGCGTCCCAGCCGCCGGCCCCACTCCGCCGGACCGACCGGGCAGCCCGCCCCGAGCCGCAGGGCGGTGCCGATGCCCTCGGGGGACGCCACGCCCCTGGCGGCGGCGTCGGCCGCGGCGTCCACGAGCATCGCGACCGTCCTCGCGACGATCATGCCGGGAACGTATCCGATGACACCGGCCTTCTTGCCGAGGGCCTGGAACAGGCCGATCGACTGGCGCGGTGCCTCCCGGCCGGTGGTTTCGGACGCGGACAGCGCGATCCCCGCCGCCGCCCGGTGGTCGAGGGCCAGGTCGAAGTAGACGGCGTCGGGGAACTCCACCGGCATACGCCCGTCCGCCAGGCGCGCGGGGCTCGCCTCCGCACCCCTCTCCGCCCGGCCGGGGGCGGGGGCGGGGGCGGTGTCGTGGAGGCGCACACGATGTCCGGCGAGCAGCGCGACCTGTGCGGTGCCCCGGCCCATGGCGCCGGCTCCCACGACGGCGACGGTGCGACCGGGCGCGACGGCGTCGGTGGCGCTCGGGCCGCCTGCGGCGTCGGTGGCGCTCGGGCCGCCTGCGGCGTCGGTGACGGTCATGGCAGTGATCCTCCCCTACGAGTCATCCACAGGATGCGCGGACCCCCTTGTCCCGACCGATCGTTCGGTTACTCTAACTCTGTCCGCGTTCCCCTGCCCAGCTCACCGAGGAGTTGGTCTTTCATGCAGCTGACCGAGACCCACCGGCCGACGCTCGACCGGGCGCTCGAGGCGATCCGCTCACGGGAGTACTGGTCGCCCCACCCCGAGCACCCCAAGGCGTACGGCGAGACGGGCGCGGCCGACGGTCTGGCGGCCTACCGGGCCCTGCTCGGCAACCGCTTCGAGCTCGACCAGCCCGGCACCGACGGCTGGACCGGCCCGGAGGTGTCGCCCTACGGCCCGGAGCTGGGGATCGAGTATCCGCACCCGGACCTCGACGTCCTGCTGCCCGCGATGCGCGCGGGCATGGCGGACTGGCGGGACGCGGGTGCCGAGAGGCGCGCCCTGGTCTGCCTGGAGATCCTGTCGCGGATCAGCGCCCGCACCCACGAGTTCGCCCATGCGGTCATGCACACGAGCGGCCAGGCGTTCATGATGGCGTTCCAGGCCGGCGGCCCGCACGCCCAGGACCGCGGGCTGGAGGCGGTGGCCTACGCCTACCAGGAGCAGACGCGCACGCCGCGGAGCGCCGACTGGTCCAAGCCCCAGGGCAAGCGGGACCCGCTGGAACTGCGGAAGTCCTTCACGGCAGCGCCGCGCGGTATCGCGCTGCTCATCGGCTGCAACACCTTCCCGACGTGGAACGGCTATCCGGGCCTGTTCGCCTCGCTGGCCACCGGCAACGCCGTGCTGGTCAAGCCCCACCCGCGGGCGGTCCTCCCGCTCGCGATGACGGTGCGGATCGCCCGTGAGGTGCTGGTCGAGACCGGCTTCGACGCGAACCTGGTGGCCCTCTGCGCCGAGCGCCCGGGCGAGGGCATCGCCAAGACGCTCGCGCTCCGCCCGGAAATCAAGATCATCGACTACACCGGCTCGACCGCGTTCGGCGACTGGCTGGAGCAGCATGCCCGCCAGGCCCAGGTCTACACGGAGAAGGCCGGCGTGAACACGGTGGTCATCGACTCCACCGACGACTACCGGGGAATGCTCTCGAACCTGGCGTTCTCGCTGTCCCTGTACAGCGGACAGATGTGCACCACCCCGCAGAACCTGCTCATTCCGCGCGACGGCATCGCCACGGACACCGGCCCCAAGTCGTACGACGAGGTGGTCGCCGACCTCGCCGCCTCGGTCAGCGCTCTGCTCGGCGACGACGGACGGGCGAACGCCCTGCTGGGCGCCCTGGTGAACCCGGACGTGAAGTCCCGGCTCGAGGCCGCTTCCGGGCTGGGCGAGGTGGCGCTGCCCTCCCGCGAGGTCACCCATCCGGAGTTCCCCGACGCCGTCGTCCGCACGCCGGTGATCGTGAAGCTGGACGGCGCCAAGCCGGACGACGAGGCGTCCTTCATGTCCGAGTGCTTCGGGCCGGTGTCCTTCGCCGTCGCGGTCGACTCCGCGGGGGACGCCCTCGAACTGCTGCGCCGCACGGTGCGCGACAAGGGCGCCATGACGGTCGGCGCGTACACGACCTCGGCGGAGATCGAACGCGCGGTCGAGGAGGTCTGCCTGGAGGAGTCGGCGCAGCTCTCCCTCAACCTCACGGGCGGGGTCTATGTGAACCAGACGGCCGCGTTCTCGGACTTCCACGGCTCCGGGGGCAACCCCGCGGCGAACGCGGCCCTGTGCGACGCCGCCTTCGTCTCGAACCGCTTCCGTGTGGTGGAGGTCCGCCGCCAGGCCTGAGGGCGGGTCGCGCCGCCCGGCCGGTCCCGCGTCCCGCTCGCGCGGGACCGGCCTCGCCGAGGGGCGCGGCGTGGTGGCCCCCTCCCCGCGTCCCGCTCGCGCGCGGACGCCTCGGAGCCGATGGCCGGTGCCGCGCACGGCAGCGGTCACAGCGTCGGCGGGACGTCCGCGTGCCGCTGGATCCAGGCGTGCATCGCGATCGCCGCGGCTGCACCGGCGTTGATCGACCGGGTGGAGCCGAACTGGGCGATCGAGCAGACCACGGCCGCGCGCGCCCGCGCCTCCTCGGTGAGTCCGGGACCCTCCTGGCCGAAGAGAAGCACGCAGCGCCTCGGGAGCGCGGTCCGCTCCAGGGGCACCGCGCCCGGCAGATTGTCGATACCGATGATCGGCAGCTCCCCGGCCGCCGCCCAGGCGGTCAGCGATCCGGTGTCGGGATGGTGGCGCACATGCTGGTAGCGGTCGGTGACCATCGCGCCTCGCCGGTTCCAGCGCCGCCGCCCCACGATGTGGATCTCCTTGGCCAGGAACGCGTTGGCGGTCCTGACCACGGAACCGATGTTGAAGTCATGGCCCCAGTTCTCCACGGCCACGTGGAAGTCGTGCCGCCTGGTGTCCAGGTCGGCGATGATCGCCTCCCGTGTCCAGTAGCGGTAGCGGTCGGCCACATTGCGCCGGTCCCCGTGAGCCAGCAGCTCGGGATCGTACGGCGCCCCCTCCGGCCACGGGGCCGGATGGGGGCCCACGCCCACCTCCGGAGCGTAGCCGTCGTCGTACTGGACGGGTTCCTGGGTCTCACTGCTCACCCGACGAGGGTACGTGCGACCTGCTGTTCGGGCGCAGCCCGCTGCTCGGGGATCCGTCCGGGCCGCCTCAGCACCCGGTCCCGGGCAGTCGCCACCCAGCCCCCGAGCCGGCGCAGGAAGGAAGTCGGCAGGAAGACCGCGTCGGCGGCGATCATCGCGAGGGAGAAGAAGGGCAGCCCGAGCAGGAGGGCGATACCGGCGTGCTCCAGCATCATGACCGCCAGCAGGACGTTCTTGGCCTTCCGGTTGAACAGCGTGAACGGGAACGCGACCTGCACCATCACGGTGCCGTAGCTCAGCGCCATCACGATCAGCCCGCTGCTGGAGAGAAGGTCGGACAGCGCGGGCCAGGGCGTGAAGTAGTCGAGCTTGAGCGGGTAGTACAGCGCGCTGCCGTCCTGCCACCGGGACCCCTGGATCTTGTACCAGCCCGCCGTGGCGTAGATCAGGCAGACCTCGGCCATGATCACGACGAGGGCTGCGTTGTGAGCCAGGTTGGCGAGGACGTCGAGCAGGGTACGGGGCTCGCTGCCCGGCGCCCAGCGGTTCACGGCCCACCACACGCCCTGGCCCGCCCACAGCGTCCAGAGCAGGACGGCCAGCCACCACTCCCCACCGATCCGGTGCGTGAGCGTCCCGGCGAGGAGGAGCAGTCCGAGCACCCCCCAGAGCGGCGGCCCCCAGCGGTCCGCCCGCCGGCCCTCCGACGCCGTCCGCAGCGCTCGCCGGGCGTCCAGGGACCAGACCTGACCGCAGCGGGTGAACACCAGGTAGACGGCCATCAGGTGGATCACGTTGTCGCCGCCGTCGCCCATGAAGATGGACCGGTTCTGCAGCGACAGCACACCGACCATGAAGAGCACCGATGTGGTGCGGGTGCGCCAGCCGAGCAGCAGCAGCACACAGGCCAGCACCGCGACGGCGTACACACCCTCGAACCAGGCGCTGCTGTCGGACCACATCAGCACGGTGAAGGCGTGGTTCTCGGCGATCAGCTGCCCGGCCATGTCCCAGCCCCAGGGGCCGTCCGGACCGTACAGCTCCCGGCGGTGCGGGAATTCCCTCAGCAGGAACAGCAGCCAGGTCAGCGAGAAGCCGATACGGACGATCGCGCTCTGGTAGGGGCCGAGGGCCGTCGCGGTCACCCGCTGGACGGCGACGGCGAGCCTGCCGGCGAGAGGGTGGATCACCGGTCCGCCTCCTCGCCGCCCGCACCGCCCGCTGCTCCGTTGCGCACGTCGAGCGGCAGATCGGCGGAGGTCACCGTCCACCAGGGGAGCATCCGGTAGTACGGACGGGTGTCGATCTTCTCACTGCTCCACACCGGTGCCTCGACGGAGCGGGTGGCGGAGCGGAGCTGGATGCGCTCGACGCGTCCGCCCAGGTCGTGGCGGTCCAGGCGGATCATCACGATGCGGCGGACGTAGCGCTCGGAGAGCCGGCCGCGCAGGCCGTTGGGCGTGTTGTCATCGGTGTGCGAGTTGACGTAGAAGTCCCAGCCCCGGCGCAGCTCGTTCTGGTGCACATGGCTGGGGAAGAGGTTGCCCCGGATGGCCTCGCCGTCCTCGGCGGAGAGGTCTATCCAGCTGCTCGTCCGGCGGGTGCCGTCACGTCCGGAGACCTCGGCGCGCGCCTGGACCGCGATGTTCTGCTGGAGCGGGTTGGGCGCGAACAGCTTCCAGTTCTGCTCGAACTCGGGGTAGACCCACTCCTCGACCGCCTTGCCGTGCTGCTTGGTCACCGTGTTCGACGGCGCGACGTGCAAGAACACCATGGCCACGTGGAAGCAGGCGAAGACGGTGACGAGACCGAGGGCGACCGCCGCCACGACCTGGTAGGGGAGGGAGAGGGCGGCGATCCCTCCGACCGGGTGCGGGCGATGTGGCGCGCCCACCGCGCGACCGGCGCCGGCGGGGCCGTACGGGTGGTCCGCGTGGCCGGTCCCGTCCGGCTCACCGGCCACGCCCTCCCCGGCCGTCGCACCACGCCCATCCGGACCACCCGAGCCTGCCGAACCCTCCGCTCGGAGTATCCCGCCCGGGGCGGCGGGCGGAGCCGCCCCGGCGCCCGCGGCGCCGTCGCCGGCGCCCTTGTAGGAGTCCATCCCGCCCCGATCCCCGTCGGTCCGCTGGTCCACTGGTCCACCGCGGTCATCCACAGGGTTGACACCCTACGGCCCGCCGACTCACCATTGAAGTCATTCAACCGAACGATCGGTCGGCAGGGGGTCCGATGACGGCAGGGACAGCAGAGACGGCTGCGGCTTCGACGCACCAGGCGCGGTTCGACGCTTCCGTGGCCGCCGACGAGCGCATCGAGCCGCGCGACTGGATGCCCGACGACTACCGCGCATCGCTGATCCGCCAAATGGCGCAGCACGCCCACTCCGAGATCATCGGTATGCAGCCCGAGGCGAACTGGATCACCCGGGCGCCCTCCCTGCGCCGCAAGGCCATCCTCATGGCCAAGGTCCAGGACGAGGCCGGTCACGGCCTCTACCTCTACAGCGCGACGGAGACACTCGGCGCGAGCCGGGACGAGCTGCTCGACAAACTCCACTCGGGCCGCCAGAAGTACTCGTCGATCTTCAACTACCCGACGCTGTCCTGGGCCGACGTGGGTGCGATCGGCTGGCTGGTCGACGGTGCCGCCATCACCAACCAGGTCCCGCTGTGCCGCTGCTCCTACGGTCCCTACGCCCGTGCGATGGTCCGGATCTGCAAGGAGGAGTCCTTCCACCAGCGCCAGGGCTACGAGCTGCTGCTGGCCCTGTCCCGGGGGACGCCCGCCCAGCACGAGATGGCCCAGGACGCGGTGGACCGCTGGTGGTGGCCGTCCCTGATGATGTTCGGGCCCCCGGACGACGCATCGGCGCACTCCGCGCAGTCCATGGCCTGGAAGATCAAACGGCATTCCAACGACGAGCTGCGCCAGCGCTTCGTCGACATCTGCGTCCCGCAGGCGGAGGCCCTCGGCCTGACCCTGCCGGACCCGGACCTGCGCTGGAACGAGGAGCGCGGTCACCACGACTTCGGCGCCATCGACTGGGACGAGTTCCGGCAGGTCCTCAAGGGCAACGGTCCGTGCAACGAACAGCGGATCCGCCAGCGCCGCAGAGCGCACGAAGAGGGCTCCTGGGTGCGCGAGGCAGCCGCGGCGTACGCCGCGAAGGCATCCGGTGGCCCGGGGGCCCCGCACGAAACGGCAGCACCGGACGGGTCGGGCACGGTGCCCGACGGAGCACGGGTGGAGGCGACGGCATGAGCAGCTCGAAGGACTGGCCGCTGTGGGAGGTCTTCGTGCGCTCGCGCCGCGGGCTGTCCCACACCCACGCGGGAAGCCTGCACGCGCCCGACGCCGAGATGGCCTTGCGCCACGCCCGTGATCTCTACACCCGGCGCAACGAGGGCGTGTCGATCTGGGTGGTCCCCTCCACGGCGGTCACCGCGTCCTCGCCGGACGAGAAGGACCCGTTCTTCGAGCCCTCCGCCGACAAGCCCTACCGTCACCCGACCTTCTACGACATCCCCGAAGGAGTGAAGCACCTGTGACGGCGGCACTCGCCCTGGGCGACGACGCGCTGGTGCTCTCGCACCGGCTGGGGGAGTGGGCCGGGCACGCCCCCGTCCTGGAGGAAGAGGTCGCCCTCGCCAATATCGCGCTGGACCTGCTGGGTCAGGCGCGGACCCTGCTCTCCCTCGTCGGCGACGAGGACGAGCTGGCGTATCGGCGCGAGGAGCGCGCCTTCCGGAACCTCCAGCTGGTGGAACAGCCGAACGGCGACTTCGCGCACACCATCGCCCGCCAACTCTACTTCTCCACCTATCAGCTGTTGCTGTACGGGCAACTGGCATCGGGGGACAGCGCCTTCGCGGCACTCGCCGCCAAGGCGGTCAAGGAGGTCGCGTACCACCAGGACCACGCGGAGCAGTGGACACTGCGCCTGGGCGACGGAACCACTGAGAGCCATGAGCGGATGCAGCGCGCCTGCGACGCCCTGTGGCGCTTCACCGGCGAGATGTTCCACCCTGTCGAGGGGCTGGACGTGGACCGGGAGGCACTGCGCTCGGCCTGGCTGGAGTCGGTCACCGGGGTGCTCCATCGGGCCACCCTGACCGTGCCGGACACCCCGGACACCGGTGCCTGGTCCGCGGGCGCCGGACGCCAGGGGCTGCACACGGAGGCGTTCGGGCGGATGCTGGCCGAGATGCAGCATCTGCACAGAAGCCACCCGGGGGCGTCATGGTGACCGGGACCGCTCTCGAGGCGGAGCTGCGCCGGCTGGCAGGGTCCGTGCCCGACCCCGAGCTGCCCGTCCTCACCCTGGAAGAGCTCGGCGTCCTTCGCGGGGTGCAGATGATCGGGCCGGGCAGGGTCGAGGTCGAGCTGACCCCCACCTACACCGGCTGTCCCGCCATCGAAGCGATGACCGCCGACATCGAACGGATCCTCCATGAGCACGGCATGGCCGAGGTGTCGGTCGTCACGGTGCTCTCCCCTCCCTGGTCGACCGACGACATCAGCGCCGAGGGCAGACGCAAACTGGCGGAGTTCGGCATAGCACCGCCACGGCCGGGTGCCATGGGCGGTCCCGTGCCCCTCACGCTCACGGTGCGCTGCCCGCACTGCGGGTCCGCCGAGACCGAACTGCTGAGCCGCTTCTCCTCCACCGCGTGCAAGGCCCTGCGGCGCTGCGTCACCTGCCGCGAACCGTTCGACCACTTCAAGGAGTTGTAGATGTTCCATCCGCTCCGGGTCAGCGAGGTCGAACAACTGACTGACGACTCCGTGGCCGTGACCCTCACGGTGCCCCCCGGGCTCCGCGAGGCCTTCCGCCACACACCGGGCCAGCACATCGCCGTGCGGCGCACGGGGGCACACGGCGAGGAGATCCGCCGCACCTACTCGATCTGCTCACCGGCCGCCCAGGCCGGGGAGGAAGGCGTGCTGCGGGTGGGCATCAGGCTGGTCGAAGGCGGTGAGTTCTCGAGCTACGCCCACAAGGAGCTGTCGGCCGGTGACACGCTCGACGTCATGCGGCCTACGGGCCGGTTCGTCCTGGAGCCGCGCGCCGGGCGTTTCGCGGCCGTGGTCGGCGGCAGCGGCATCACCCCGGTGCTGTCGATCGCGTCGACGCTGCTCACGAGGGAGCCGGAGGCCCGGTTCTGTCTGGTCCGCAGCGACCGTACGGCGGCGTCGACGATGTTCCTGGACGAGGTGGCCGACCTCAAGGACCGCTATCCGGACCGCTTTCAGCTGGTGACAGTGCTCTCCCGGGAGGAGCAGCAGACCGGCCTGGCCTCGGGCCGGCTCGACGAGGCGCGGCTGACGGCTCTGCTGCCGGTGCTCATCGATGTGCCGGAGACGGACGGCTGGTTCCTCTGCGGGCCGTACGGACTGGTGCAGGGCGCCGAACGGGCACTGCGCGGGTTGGGCGTCCAGCGAAGCCGCATCCATGAGGAGATCTTCCATGTCGAGGACGTGCCCGCGCCCGCTCCGGTCGCGGCCCCGGCGCACAGCAGACTGACGGCGAGGCTGGACGGCCGCTCCGGTTCCTGGCCGGTGGAGGAGGGCGATTCGCTGCTGGAGACGGTGCTGCGCGCCCGCAGCGACGCCCCGTACGCCTGCAAGGGAGGCGTGTGCGGGACATGCAGGGCGTTTCTGGTCTCCGGTGAGGTCCGGATGGACCGGAACTTCGCGCTGGAGGAGGAGGAAACGAAGGCGGGCTATGTGCTGGCCTGCCAGTCCCATCCGGTCACATCGGAGGTGGAGCTGGACTTCGACCGCTGACGCACCATTCCCTTCCCCGCCCCTCTGGCCTATCTTGACGACCCGTCAGATAACTGGTGGGGAACTCGGAGTGCGGACGACCACACCGTCGGGTCGATCCGGTGCACAGGAGGGGACTGGGCTGTGGACTTCACCTTCACCGAGGAGCAGCAAGCGGCCGTCGAGGCGGCCAGGGCGGTCTTCTCGGGCGTTGTGCCCGACGCGGTACCGAGCCCTGCCCTCACCGCCGGCACCGTGGCGGACGACATCGACCGGGCACTCTGGGCCAGGCTGGCCACCGCCGACCTGCTGAGCCTGGTCCTCGGCCCCGAACACGGCGGCGCCGGTCTCGACCCGGTCGCCCTCTGCCTGGTGCTGCGGGAATCGGCGAGAGTGCTGGCGCGGGTGCCGCTGCTGGAGACGGGCGCGGTCGCAGCGGCCGTTCGGCGCTTCGGCGCCCCCGAGTGCGCCTCACGACTGCTGCCGCGGGTCGGCCGGGGCGAAGTCGTCCTGACGGCCGCCGCCAGCGGACGCACCGGCCACGACCCGGCCGAGCTCGCCGTCAGCGCCCGCCGCGCCCCCGGCGACGGCGCCTGGCTCCTGGACGGGGTCCAGACCGCCGTGCCGTGGGGGCAGTGCGCGGATCTGATCGCCGTGCCGGCACACGCCGAGGACGGCCGCGCCGTGATCGCCCTCGTCCCGCGGATCCGGGACGGGTTGTCACTCACCGGGCAGGTCTCCACCAGTGGAGAACTCCTCGCCGAAATCCGGCTCGACGATGTGCGGATCGACGGCGACGACGTGATCGACACCGAGGGCTCCTGGGACTGGCTCCGGGACCTGCTCACCACCGGCACCTGCGCACTGGCCCTCGGTCTTGGCGAACAGGTGCTGTCCATGACCAGCGAGTACACCGGCAAGCGTGAGCAGTTCGGCTTCCCCATCGCCACCTTCCAGGCCGTGGCCGTACAGGCCGCCGACCGGTACATCGATCTGCGCGCGATGGAGGCGACCCTCTGGCAGGCGGCGTGGCGGCTCGGCGCCCCCGCCGGCGGAAGCGAATCGGTGGGCGGTCCGCTTCCCGTGTCAGGTGATGTGGCGGTCGCGAAGATCTGGGCATCCGAGGGAGTGCGCCGGGTCGTCCAGACAGCACAGCATCTGCACGGCGGCTTCGGCTCGGACACCGACTACGCGCTGCACCGGTACCACGCGTGGGCCAAACAACTGGAGCTGCACCTCGGGCCGGCGGCGGCTCACGAGGAGGCGCTGGGAGAACTGCTCGCGTCGCACCCGCTCGGCTGACGGCACCGACACGCCCCCGGGCGGCGCCCTGCCGACCCCGGACAGCAGGCGCCGGAGCGGCGCCTGCTGCCCGCGTCCGGCAGGGCCGGCCCATGAGACTTCCGAGGTGATGCACGACTGCCATCAGCCGCGGCCGCGGCACGGCTCAGTCGGGTCCCTCACCACTGCCGGTGCACGGCCGCCTTGCCACCGGTCACCAGGCATGCCGGCGGAACGTCATCGGCCACGACCGCACCGGCGGCAACCACGGCATCACGGCCGATACTGACGCCGGGCAGGATCGTGGCACCGGCACCGATCCACACGTTCTCCGCGACGTCGATGGGAGCGCCGGTGAGGTACAGCCGCCGCTCCCCGGGGTCAACCGGGTGGCCGCTGGTGATGAACGTGACCTTCGGTCCGATCATCACGCGCTCGCCGAGCCGGATGCCGGCATAGTCCAGGAACGTGCAGTTCTGATTGATGAAGACGCGCTCGGCGAGGTCGAGGTTCAGGCCGTGGTCCGTGTAGAAGGGCGGATAGATCGTGACTCTCGGTGGCAGTGGCTTGCCGAGGATCTCTCCGAACAGTTTCGCCTTGCCCGCCTCGTCTTCGAAAGGCAGGGCGTTCAGGCGCGAGGTGAGCTCGGTGACCCGCAGGACCCTCTCGGCCATGGCTTGGAACTCGGTGCTGTGGATGCGCATGAGACGGTCGCTGGACAAGCCGCGATCCTTTCAAGGGTGCCCGTAGGGACGGGAACGAAGGTGCCCGAGCTCGCTGTTCGGCATCCTCCCCGCCCTCAAGGACGGGTATCCCCGGCTCAGTGCGTTGTGGATCCCTGTTCAAGCCGCTGCGGCAGATCATCGAGTCGGTCAACGAGACCTTCAGGAGAGGTCTCGACCTCGAACAGCACCAAGGACGCACACCCCACGGCGTCATCGCCCGCGTCGTTCAGCGCATACTCACCACCGTGATCTGGCGCAACGGCCGCACCGGACAAGACACCCTCCGCTCGCTACCGCGCACGATCACCGGCCCCTTGGAATAGCGCAGCTCCTAGAGGACGTAGGCATCCTTTCCGCTGTCCGTGACCATGGGACGCCCTGCGGCGTCCCATGCCTGCATACCGCCCTCGACGTTCACGGCGTCAATGCCCTGCTGCACCAGATACTGGGTGACCTGGGCGGACCGGCCGCCGACCCGGCACATCACATAGGCGCGGCGGCCATCGGCCACGGCTTCGGTGACCTCGCCGACGCGGGCCGCGAAGTCGCTGATCGGGACGTGCAGCGCACCCTCGACATGGCCGGCCGCCCACTCGTCGTGCTCCCGGACATCGAGCACCAGACCGCCGACGGGCACGGAGACGGCGTCCACCGAGGGCAGCGGGGCGAAGTTCATGGTTCTGGCCTTCTCTCGTACCTGGACTCGTACCGGCTCACGCTGGCCGCGGGCGGGCTCGGGCGACCGGGCATCTCTCCGAAAACCTACTGCACCAGTGCGGCCAGCTCGGACTCTCGCTCCGCGACCTGGGTCAGCAGCTGCTCCGCGATCTCTTCGAGCAGCCGGTCGGGATCGTCGGGTGCCATCCGCAGCATCGCGCCGATCGCGCTTTCCTCCAGGTCCTGCGCGACCACGGCCAGCAGTTCCTTGCGCCGCGCGAGCCAGTCCAGGCGGGCGTAGAGCTCCTCGGTCTCGCCCGGGCGTGCCTCCTGTGGCGCGGGGCCTGCCTCCCACTCCCGGGTGAGCTCCCGCAGCAGCTCCTCGTCCCCTCGCCCATACGCCGCGTTGACCCGGGTGATGAACGCCTCCCGGCGGGCGCGCTCGGTGTCCTCCTGAGCGAGATCCGGGTGGGCCCTGCGAGCAAGCTCGCGGTAGAGCCTGCGGGCCTCGTCCGTGGGCCGCACCCGCTTGGGAGGCTGCACCGGCCGATCCGTGAGCATGGCCGCTGCCTCGGCGGACAGGCCCTCGGAGTCGATCCAGTCGTGGAAGAGCTCCTCGACACCGGGCATCGGCATCACCGCGGCCCGTGCCTCCCGGGCCTTGCGCTGGTCCTCAGGGTCGCCGCTGCGGGCGGCCCTGGCCTCGGCGATGAGCGCGTCGAGCTCGTCCAGACGCGAGTACATCGGGCCGAGTTTCTGGTGGTGGAGCCGGGAGAAGTTCTCCACCTCGACCCGGAAGGACTCGACCGCGATCTCGAATTCGATCAGGGCCTGCTCGGCAGCGCGCACGGCCTTCTCCAGCCGGGCCGCGGCACGCACGGACTGATCGGCGGCACCGTCGAGTCCTTCGTCCTCGCCGGGCCCGTCCTCGCCGGGTTCGTCCTGCACCGTGCGAGCGCTCTGCGCATCGCGTTCGTCCACGGGGTGGCGGTCCTGCTCGTCCTCGTTCCGGGTGGCCGGGCCCCCGGGAGCGTCCTGAGTCACCCGCCCAGCGTATGGCAGAGCACCGGCCGTCCAGGGCCGCGGACGGACAATGAGTCCGTCATACCGCGGGCTCGGCGGATATCCGGCCGCTGCGGATCGCGGACACCAGATCGGCGTGATCGGCTTCGGTCCTGTCCGCGTAACGCACGGCGAAGCCGGCCACCGCCTCGTCCAGCTCCTCGCTCCTGCCGCAGTAGCCGGCGACCAGCCGTGGATCGGCGCTGTGCGCGTGCGCCCTGGCCAGCAGCGCACCCGTCATACGGGCGTAGTCATCCACCTCGTCGGATGCGAGGGCGGCCGGATCCACGCTTCCCTTCCGGTTGCGGAACTGCCGCACCTGGAAAGGCCTGCCCTCCACCGCCGTCCAGCCGAGCAGCCATTCGACTACAGCACATAAGGCGCTGTGAGCTGGGCACACGAAGACCCCGCCCGGCAGCGTGTTTGCGGACAGACAGCCGGACGGGGCTATACGCCACGGTACCGGGTCGGGGCACGTGGAAGCCCCACCCCTGCGCCACAGGGGCAGCACACGAACGGGACGGGGCCGACACGCTGAGCCGTCTTGCTCGCCGTCGCTCAGCGGGCCGGGGCTTCTAGCGTCCGCGGCCAGCACCACACCGGTAGCACCGGCACGGGGGCCATGCTGAGGACAGCAGCGGAGGTAGGTCGTCCGAGCTACACACGGTCCGCTCAGGGCCGAACGTCCGCCCACTGTCCCGAGACACCCGCAGGGTCAGTAACGGCCGCCCGGCGTCCCCAGGGGCGCTTCCGCCCTTACGGGGGATCACCGGTGTCCCTCCGGGTGGCGTCGCATGTGGACGTTGCAGTCAGAGACCGTCGTCATGTCGCCCCCAGCGCGGGCACGGTCCCGTACGGCAGCGAGTTCCGCGCAACCGGGACACCCCTCGACCGGTGTCGGTTCCGGCTCCAGGCGCAACGGCAGATCAAGCGGTGACGTGCTGTATCGCGTGGGTTCGGTGGTCATGCCACTCGACGCTAGAGACGCTGCCAACCAGCCACAATGGCAGTCCTGTTGAAGATCAACGAGAAGTGCCACAAGGTGTCACAGAGGCAGTCCCACGGTGTCCGCGAGCGAGCGCATGTCATCGGTCAGTGTCCGGCGCTTGCTGATGACTCGCCCGAGGATGTCGCGGGCGTACCGCTGATTCGGGAGCCACTGCGGGGAAGCGTCACGGATGTTCGCCATGATCGCTACAGCCTCGGCGTACTGTCGTGTCTTGGTGTGCGCGTCGGCCACGTCAAGCAAGTGGCGATTGCGGTTGTTGGACGTGGGCCGTAGCCCCCCAGCCGGAACGTTCGCGGCAAGCCTGAGCACCACATCTGGCCGGTCAATGATCATCGCATTCTCAGTCCGCTTGAGAGCCACTGTGACCGGACCGAAGGTGCGTAGGAAGTCCTCACCGGGCGCGAACTCCCGTCCCATGGCTACGGCGGCAGAGTGAGCCAGCCTCAGCGCGTCCTCAGCCTCCCCCGCGCGGTTGTCTCGTACGGCAGCAGCAGACACACGCAGCAGTAGCCAACCCCACGCGCTAAGTTCAGCAGGGGTCGCACGGGAGAGGCGGGGCTCTGTGTCGTCTGCCCACCGGGTAGCCAACTCCCGCGCTTCGCTGAGCTTGCCCTGTCGCAGTAGCAGCCAACACATGGTGTTCACCGTGGCCGCACCCTGTAGACGGTCCGCAGCGCCGTCCAATGCAGCGTCTAGGCACCCCTCAGCCGCTTCAAACTGTCGGGTCTGAGTCAGTAGCCACCCCGTGAGTTGCAAGAGCCGTACCCGAACGGCGCGCCCCTCGGGGTCGAGCTGAGCCACAGTGTCAGCGTCCCGCAGCAGAGGGGGGAGGATCAGCCCCAGCTCAGTGAAACGGTCGCTAGAGAACATGGGTAGCGCGGCGTCCAGCGCGTCACGCACCCCTTCAACGGTCGGCGGTTCCTCTAGTTCGGCAGCGTCCCTCAGCGGGGCTGTCAGCGCCTGCCTAACGGGTGCCCACTGATCAAGGGTGGCGATGCTCGCCCCATCCTCCGTCGACTCAGCCACAAGGCGCATGGTCGGCACCCTGAGCGACGCAGCCAGCCGACGCACAGTCTCTAGGCGCGCGTCTTGCCGCTCGCCCTGTTCAAGCTTTCGAATCAGCGACAGAGAGACACCAGACCTACGGGCTAGCTCTTGCTGCGTCATCCCACGACGCTTGCGAACGTCCCTGAGCCGGTCACCCAACTTGGCAGCCATAGGCTGAGAGTACGCCCGAATGGCGCGGGACAGCATGGCTGTTGGGCGACCCTGACACCCGTCCAAGGTCAGCGCTGCTATCACGTTCCGGTTCCCGATCGATGCGTTAGGGGGCACTCCCCACCCCTTAACACCCTCGTTCTCACCCCACCTCAAGGGCGTTTCCCCAGGTCAGCGGCAGATGGGGGCTGGAAACGGCGTCACACCTAGCGCGCGCGTCTCATGCTTGAGCCGGGGTCGCCAGCGAGGGTTGCCGCTGAACTTTGGCAGCACCCCGCCCCTGGTGTGGTGAAACGGTGGTTCGGAGCCTGTTTCCGTTTTCCTTGTGACTTTCTCAAGGGATATCCGAAACAAGGTAAGAACCGCCGTTCCACCGCACCTTGCCCGCTGACGGACTACTCGGCGTCGCCCAGCGCCCGGTACAGCGTCGCGCGAGACACCCCAAGAGCCTTGGCCACGGCCGTGACGCTCTCACCCTTCGCGCGGCGCGCCTTGGCCGCAGCCACCTTGTCAGCGTCCATCACCGCCGGGCGTCCGCCCGTACGCCCCTGAGCACGGGCAGCAGCCAGACCCGCCCGCGTACGGTCCTTGATCAAGTCCCGCTCGAACTCAGCCATCGCGCCGACCACCTGAAGCATGAGCCGACCATCGGGAGTAGCGGGGTCGATGTTGGCCAGCGCCCCCGTCAGCACCCGGAAGCCGATACCGCGCTCCCGCAGCGCGTCCACCATCGTCACAAGGTCGATCAGCGAGCGAGCGAACCGGTCCAGCTTCCACACACACAGGGTGTCCCCCGGACGCAGGTAGTCCAGTGCAGCCGTCAGCTCCGGGCGGTCCGTGTTCTTCCCGCTCGCCTTGTCAGTGAAGATCCGGGCGCAGCCTGCCTCAGTCAGCGCGTCGTGTTGCATCTGCGCTTCCTGGTCATCGGTGCTGACGCGTGCGTACCCGATCATGTGTCCCGCGTTCGTGTTCATGGCGAGACTGTCTCACAACTCGTCTCAGAACATCAAGGGGTTTGAGTAAGTTCTGAGACGGGTTTTGCTGCAGAGTTTCGGGGCTCTGGAGTGGTCGGCGGGGTCGTCTCAAAAACCATCGTTTGATGGACGCCCCACCGGCGATCACTCAGCGCAACGAGCGGCCCGCAGAAACAGTCTGATGAACCATCAGAGGGTGTCCCCTCCCACGCGCTCTAGCGACCAGCGGGAAGGGGGTCACCCCCTGGGGTGCACCGACTCACGTGAGTCAGTGATCCGTACCCGGCAGCGCCACGCCCCGCCAACCCTCGTAACCCGACAGCTTCCGACGCGCACCAAACCGCTTGTCCATCGCAGCGAACAGAGCACGCTTGCCCGTCACCGTGCCCAGCGAACGAGCCAACACCGGCTCCGCCGTCGCGAACGCGATCCACACGGCCGACGTACGCACGTGCACGCCATGAGGCGCAGCGCCCAGCTTCCGCACCCACGACGCCGGATCGTTCAGCGGCGCGCGGAAGGCATCGAACTGCGAAGCCAGCGACAGAAGTTGAGTAGCCCGCGCGTCCGATGCCGACTCGACCTCTGACGCCACGTCACGGAGTCGGGTGACCGTGCCAGGCGCAACCTTGATGGGAGCGGGAATCGAGTCCAGCTCCTTGCGTAGCGCCCCCATAACCTCCGTGAGGCGGTCCTCTTCCGCGTCCGTGACCGCATCAGGCAGAGCGTCCCGAATAGCGTCCATGCGGTCACGCAGCACCCTGCGCCGTAAGGCGTCCGTCTCCCCAGAGTCCAACGCATCGGCCAGGCCGCGCAGCCACTCACCCATGCCACGCCGGATCAACGGCCAGTCCCGCCACTCCCCGCCCGGCGTCGTCCACTGCGCCCCCGACCACACGAACGGCACCGGAGCACCCGCCCTACCGACGTGCCATGCCGCCGCTTCCAGCGCAGTGCGCGCCGCCGCATCAGCTATGTACTTACTCACCTAAACCCCATTGATAAGAGACATTGAAGACAGTTCACCGCCGCTGTATAGCCAACCACCGGCCAACCAGGTGACCAAAGGTGACCCGACAACCGCCCAAGAGGTGACTCAAGAGACTAGCAAATAACCAGGTCACACACTATTTAGGTGAAAAGAGAGAACACAAACTACTACTCTCACGCTGTAAACCCGGACCCAGCTTCACAACCGCCATTCACCACCACCTACACCCCGACCCTAAGCACACAGACCGACACCGGCCCCCAGAGGCCACACACGCCCCCAGGAACGCCGAACGGCCCGCCACCGGGGAGACACCGGCAACGGGCCGTGAACGGCGCTCAGGCAGGCTCAGATGCTTGCGCTCCCACCAGGCTTCGCCCAGTGGATACGGGCTCGCTCGTTCACCGGGTCGGGCGCGTACTGTGTGCCGAACGCCGACGCCTTCCGCACTTCCACCCGCTCAACGAAGAGCTTGAGGAACGCGCGCTTGTCGGCAAGGGTCGCCCCGTGCCACCACGATCCGGGGCCGATAGGGTCGCCTTCGTGAGCTGTCCAGATATCCACGCTGAGGACTTGCGGAGCCTCCGCCTCAAGAGCCGCTAGGCGCTCGTCTACGGCGCTGAGAGAAGCCTCAAGGCGGTCACGCTTCTGAATGAATCGCTCGCGCCCCGTGGCCCCCTTGTAGACCCCGGCGTCATAGTCGTCGTACAGCTCGTCCAACGCCGCTTTGTAGTCCGCGCGCTCCGCCACGATGGCCGACTTCTCCGCCACGGCTTCCGGGGCGCTCACAGTGGCAGCGAAACGACGGGTCGCTTCGGTAAGCAACGCCATATCGTCCGGGTCTTCGTAGTCCAGTGCCACAAGTCGAGACATGACCGAACGGGCAACGTAGTCGTCCAGCCGGTCACGGAGAATGGAGACGGTTCCCTCGTGCGTGCTCTTTGTTCCCTTCTTACGCTGACATGTGTACGTCGTCATGCGCTGGGAGTCTCCGGCTTGCTTGCACATGGTGTGTCCGCCTTCGCAGCGGAGAATGCCCAGCGCGGACAGAAGGGAGTCACCACGCGTGAGAAAAGTTCCCTTCGGTCTGCTGCCCTCCTTGTGGACGGCAAGGCACTTCTGCAACTCGTGGAACTCGGCAGCGCCGATGATCGGCTCATGGGAGATCACAGGCTTTCCGTGCTCGTCCCGCACGCTGCGGTAGCCAGTCCGCCTCTGCCACGTGCCGGAGCCGTCTTGCTTCTGAACGGTTTCATACACGGGCTCTGTCAGGTGCCCCATGAGGCGCGGGTCTGTCAGCACGCGGCGAACGGTGGTCACTTTCCACGAAGGGGCAGCAATACCGCGCTTAGCGTGCGACTCGATGCCCCGGGTCGGCACGCCCGTTTCGTTGAGCCACGCGCAAACTCCGGTGAGCGAGCCCGGGTGCGGCTTCCCTGGTACGTACGGCACGTCCTTGTGTTCGAGGATGCGCGCGACGATCTTCCGAATGACCTCGACTTCGTCCGGCTCGTGGACGAGCACACGGATAACGAGCTTTCCGTTTCGCTGCACTTCCGTGCGGAAGCCAAAGGGCGGCACTCCGCCAACGAATCCCCCAGCGGCCTTGAGCGTCTTCTTTGTGCCGCTTACCGCCTTGCTCTTGTTCTTGCTTTCCTCGTGCGCGGCGTTGAGCCGCATGAGAAGCGTGATCAGCCCAACGAGGTCATCCGTAATGGGACCCTCGTACACGCTGACAATCTGCACGCCCAGGCGCTGCAATTCCAGGATGACCGGAAGAGCGTCCTTCGGCTCTTGCCGGGAAAAGCGGCTGATGTAGTTGACGACGATGACGTCAATCAGCCCGGAGCGCGCGTCACTGAGCATTCGCTCAAAGTCGGGGCGCTCAACTCCGCTGTACGCGGAAAGGTCGATGTCCTCATACGTGGCCGTGTGCTTGAGGTCATCGGCCTTGTTGATCAGCGCGGTGCACTCGGCTACCTGCGTGATCGTGCTGCCTTCGCTCTTGTCCTTCCGGGCCTCTGACTGCCTGGCGTAGACGACCGCGCGCCGCACGGCCCCCGCCCTGTCTGACGCAACGTCAATCGCGTTGCTGAGTGTGTCTGTCCGCATGACTGCGAGCGTACCGGATGTGACCTATGTTGCGTAGCAGAAGTCAGGTTGTCGCTGACCACCTGCATCCGCTTCTGCCCCATCACCACACGACGCCCTTCGTGCGGGACGCCGGCGCTCTCGAAGCCGACCGCGGGCAGATGGGGCATCAGCACGGAGGGGCGCGCCTCCTTCACCTGGAGCACAAGCGACTCGCCCCGGTGGTCCAGCAGCAGGACCACATACGACCGCGTCCCCACACTGCCGGTACCGACGACCCGGAACGCCACATCGTGGATCGCATACCGCGCGAGCAGCGGCAGGCGGTCCTCCGAAACGGTCTCCAGATACCCGGCGAGCGACGCGGCGACCGCCGCGGCCTCCCTGTCGGCTACCCGGCGCAGTACCGGCGGAGCGTCCACGAAACGCCGACCCCCGTCGTCGAAGGCCTCGGTCGACTTGGCGGCGAAACGCGCGCTCGTGTTGTTCCTGGCCTTCTCCGACACCCGCTCCAGGGTGCCGACAAGGTCACGCGCATCGGCGTGGGAGACAAGATCCTCGTCCGCGATGGCGTTCCACGCGTCCAGCACCGGGAGCTTGGCCAGCAGCCGCATCGTGCGCCGGTATGAGCCGGCCACGTCGAACGCGGCCTCGCGGCACACGTCCTCGTCGGCACCCGCCTCGCGGCCGGCGAGCACAAGGGAGGTGGCGAGCCTCTTGAGGTCCCACTCCCAGGGGCCGACTGCGGTCTCGTCGAAGTCGTTGAGGTCGATCACGAGACTGCCGCGCGCGTCGCCGTACAGACCGAAGTTGGCGGCGTGCGCGTCGCCGCAGATCTGCGCCGCGATGCCGGTGACCGGCGTCCTCGCCAGGTCATGGGCCATCAGCCCGGCGGAACCGCGCAGAAAGGCGAACGGGGCTGCCGCCATCCTGCCCACGCGGATCGGGGTGAGCTCGGGGACCCGGCCCCGGCTGGACTCCGCCACGGCCTGGACCGCGTCGGGACGCCCCTCTGCGAGCACCATGGCGTCATGGGAGGAACGGGGCAACTGACGGCGCAGAGCCTTGCCGTCCCGTTTGGGAGAGTCCGGCACGCCACCCGGCACCCGGCGGGCGAAGCCCGCGACCTCCGGTATGCGCGCCTCCTCCGACACCGCCCGCGGGTACAGCACCGCCCGCCGGTACGCCGCCACTTCGGCCCCACTCATGGCGTGACCGCCTCCCCCGCTGTCGTGCAACATCACGTGGCCACGACCGTACCGCCGGACAGTGCCGCCGTCTCCCCCTGTGGAAAACGGCTTCCCGCCGTTCCACCCGCACCGGCCTCCGCGCGGATCTCGCCACGACCGACTCCGGGACCCCCGACAAGGGATACGCGCCGGGAACGTCATCGCCCCCTTGAGGCTGTCGGCACCGAGGCCCCGCCATCGGCGCCCGGTGCGCGGGGCGGCACGGCAGCGGGTCGGGGCGGAGGGCTCCGCCCTCCCCGGTGGCACCTCCACGACACCGAGGCCCCGGCCGGGCCGTTCCCCGGTGCGCGGCCGCGTGAGAGTCGAGACCCGAGTCCGATCGGAGTCCGCCGCGACGTGGCCGTCAGCAGATGCGTCGACCGATCACTGCACCAGTCGACACCCTATGGTCGAGGCCATGTAGTCGAACCCGTATAGTCGAAACCGACTATAGGAGGCGGAAGCATGTCGACGCGCAAACGGCCGGTCTCCAACCTGCTCGGGCTCGCAGTCCTCGGACTGCTGCTGGAGCGGCCGATGCATCCGTACGAGATGGCCACGACTTTGCGGGAGCGCAACAAGGACACCAGCTTCAAGGTCAAGACCGGTTCGCTCTACGACGTCGTCGAGTCACTCGTCCGGGCAGGCTGGATCGCCGAACACAGCACCGAGCGCGCCGGACGCCGACCGGAGCGCAGGGTGTACGCCCACACCGAGCTGGGCCGCAAGGAGTTCATGAGCTGGCTGGACGAACTCGTCCGCACACCGGCGAGGGAGTATCCCCGCTTCCTCGCCGCGGTGAGCTACCTCGGCGCCCTCGGGCCGGAACGCGCGGTCCGGGCTCTGCGGGAACGCACCGCACGGCTGAACGAGGAGATCGACCAGGCCCGTCAGACGCAGGCCGAGGTGCTGCGCCATCAGACACCACGGCTGTTCGTGATCGAACTCGAATACGCCCTGACCATGGCCGAGGCAGAGCGGGACTGGGCCGGCCGGATCGCCGACGAGATCCAGGACGGCACCCTCGCCTGGCCCGAACTGACCACCAGGCAAGGCCGTCAGGTGTGGACCGACCAAGGAGGCCGGGAAGAGCACGAAGAGCACGAAGGACGGCAGGCGTGACCACACCCCCCGCGCGGCACCGGCGTGCCGTACACGATCCGTCACAGGAGGCGTTACCCATGATCGAGGCCAAGGGGCTGGCCAAGACTTTCCACACCGGGCAGGGCCGCGTCGAGGCGGTGGCCGGAGTCGACTTCACCGTGAACGAGGGGGAAACCGTCGGCTTCCTCGGCCCCAACGGTGCCGGCAAGACGACCACCATGCGGATGCTCACCACCCTGCTCGGCCCGAGTGCGGGCACGGCAGCCATCGCCGGGTGCGATCTGCTGCAGGAGGCGGCGAAGGTCCGGACGCACATCGGCTACGTCTCCCAGGCAGGCGGGTCCAAGCCCGGCTCCCCGGTCCGCAGGGACATCGCCCTGCAGGCCCGCCTCTACGGGATGTCCCGCCCCGAGGCCGAGGCCCGCGCCGACGAGGTGATCGCGCAGCTCGGCCTCGAAGAGCTGGCGAACCGCGTCATCCTGACGCTGTCGGGCGGCCAGCGCCGCCGCGTCGACCTGGCACTCGGCCTGGTGCACGAACCGAGAGTGCTCTTCCTCGACGAGCCCACCGCCAACCTCGACCCCGAGAGCCGCAACCGCGTCTGGGAACACATCCGCCGCCTGCGCGACGAGCACGGCACCACCGTGTTCCTCAGCACCCATTACCTGGACGAGGCCGACAAACTCTGCGATCGGGTCCTGATCATCGACAAGGGCCGCATCGTCGCCCAGGACAGCCCGCAGAACCTGAAGTCCGCCATCGCCCACGACACCATCGAGATCGAGATCGCCGGCGACGCGGCACGAGCCGCCGCACTGATCGACGCCCACCCGGAGGTCCACGGCGTGTCGGTGAACGGCACCCTGCTGTCGATTGGCTGCCGAGGCGCCGAACGCCTTCTCCCCGACCTGCTGCGCGAACTGGAGTCCGCGCACATCCGGGCGGACTCCCTGCGCGTGGCGAGGCCCTCGCTCGACGACGTCTTCATGACCATGACCATGACCATGACCATGACCGACCGCCGTCCGCAGCCGGGCGCGAACGCCGTCCGCGCCTGAAGGGAGCCCGATGATGCACACGGTTCGAGACGCGGGAATCATCTTCCGGGACGAGGCGTCGGCCGCCGCGCAGAAGAGGACGGGCCTCCTCATCGGCCTCGTCCAACCGTTCGTCTACCTGGCCCTCTTCGGCCCGCTCCTGGTCAGGATGCTGCCGGAGAGCGGTCCGTCCGCCTGGCAGGTCTACATCCCGGGCCTGCTCGTCCAACTGGGCCTCTTCGCCACCGGATACGCCGGCTTCGGCCTGATCCCCGATGTCCGCTCCGGCTATCTGGAGCGGCTTCGGGTAACCCCGGCGAGCCGACTCGGGCTGCTGCTGGGCCGGGTGATGTGGGACGTGCTGGCTCTGTTCATCCAGTCGGTCGCCATCGTCCTCATCGCCCTGCTGTTCGGGCTGCGTGCTCCCCTGGGAGGCGTATTGGCCGCCATCGCCATGATGATGCTCGTCGGGATCAGTCTGGCCTTCCTCTCCTACTCGCTGGCCCTGAAGCTGACATCGGAGTGGCTCTTCGCGCCCGTCCTCAACGGCATTGCCCTGCCGCTCATGCTGCTGTCCGGCATCCTCCTGCCGCTCTCGTACGCCCCCGGTTGGCTGAAGGCCATCGGCTCCGCCAATCCCTTGCGGTACGCGGTGGACGCCATGCGCGGATGCTTCGCCGGCGAGTACGGCTCGGATGCCGTCCTGACCGGTCTGGCCGTGGTGGTCGCGCTGATGATCGTGTCAGCGACGGCCGGTACCCGCGTCTTCGCCGGACACAACGCCTGAGCCTCCCGCGTCTCCACCCCTCCAGGTCTCCGGTGTCCTCGCGGGCGCGGCGGACGACTGCCGCGGTGCGGTCGCATGGCGACCCCTTGGCACAGGCGCCTGCGCACCGCCAACCCCGGCCGCGGCAGCAAATGGAAACGGCCTCATCGTGATCACGATGAGGCCGTTCCGCCACTGATGAGAACACCGATCCATCGATGCTCCTGAGTGCGCGAGGGGGGAGTTGAACCCCCACGCCCTTGCGGGCACTGGAACCTGAATCCAGCGCGTCTGCCTATTCCGCCACCCGCGCATTTGGGTGCTGCCGCCGTGTCTCTCACCCGTTCGGTGCGATCGCCTGGCGACATGCAGAAGATTAGCACGCTGCGGCGGGTCGATTCACATCCGTTGTTCCGGGGGACTACCGGCTGCAGAGGCGACAGAAGACGACCGAGGCGACAGAGGAAAGAGAGCGGACGCCTGCCGGGGCACGCCTGGGGCCCCGGCCCGGCTCGAAGGCGCCAGTACGGCGGCATCACGACGGCAGTCAGCCGCCAAGCCGGGACGCGTCGGCTCCGGTCCGGTTCCCGAGCCGTGTACGTGGTCGCGGTCGTGTCCCTGGTGGCGGGGTGCTCAACGCAGGTCCCCGCCGGAGCCCTCGCCGGGATCTCCACGGCAGAGGCTCACTCGCGAAGTCGCGGGACCGGGCACCCTCGCGGCGCCCGGGTGCACCCTTGCGGCGTCGAGGAGGGGCGGCGAGGCGGCGACGGGCCCCGGGCCGGTGCACCGGCAGAGGGGTGGAACCTGCGGACGAGACGGTGCGAAGGACGGCGGAGGGGAGAGGAGGTGAGGGGAGGTGAGGGGAGAGGAGGGGGTGAGGGGACGAAGTGGAGCCGGAAGACGAAGGGGTGCCGGAAGCGGGGGGACACGGGCCACCGGAGGGGACGGGCCACCAGGGGTGACGAGCCGGTCGGGGCCGGGCGGGAGACAACCAGAGGAAAGGCAGGAGACAGGCAGAAGACAGCCAGGAGACAGGAAGGGAACGGACCCAGGGCACTGGCAGGGGCCGGCAGGAAACCGGGCAGGGGCCCCGCACAGGAGACGGCCGGAGGCCAGGCGGATGCCGGGCGGATGCCAGGCGGAGGCCGGGCGGATGCCGGGCCCCGAGACGCAGCGCGCCCGCGGGTGCTCCTCGCCGGGGTGCCGGCGGGCCCCCGCTCCCCCGGGACGCACCCCGGGTGCGGGACACTGGCAGCGGGCCGCCTCTACGATCCGTGTGAGAGGTGACACTCATCGACGGGGCAGACAAGGGGAACCAGCCGATTTCCCGACGCGTGGATACGATCAGTAAGCAGTACCAGGACGACACCGACGGAGGAGGTGCCACATGGGAGTTCTGAAGCGTTTCGAGCAGAGGCTCGAAGGCCTGGTCAACGGCACCTTCGCCAAGGTCTTCAAGTCCGAGGTCCAGCCGGTCGAGATCGCGGGCGCCCTCCAGCGCGAGTGCGACAACAACGCGACCATCTGGAACAAGGACCGCACGGTCGTCCCCAACGACTTCATCGTGGAACTGAGCACGCCCGACTACGAGCGGCTCAGCCCCTACTCCGGCCAGCTCGGCGACGAGCTCTCGGGCCTGGTCCGGGACTACGCCAAGCAGCAGCGCTACACCTTCATGGGCCCGATCAAGGTCCATCTGGAGAAGGCCGACGACCTCGACACCGGTCTGTACCGGGTGCGCAGCCGCACCCTGGCGTCGAGTACGTCGCAGTCGCCCGGCCCTGCGCCCACGGGCCCGGGAGCGGGTCAGACAGCCGCCCCGCAGGGGCCCCAGCGCGGCGGTTACGGCTATCCTCCCGCCGGTGCGCCCCCCATGCCGCCCGCCCCGCCGCCCGCCGCCGGGCCCGGCGGCGGGCCCGGCCACGGAGCGGCCCCCGAGGGGCGTCCCGGGGCGTCCGCCCCGATGCCGGGCACCCAGGTGCGCCGCTGGATCGAGATCAACGGCACCCGCCACCAGATCTCCCGCCCGACGATGGTGCTGGGCCGCAGCACCGACGCCGACGTGCGGATCGACGACCCCGGCGTCTCCCGCCGGCACTGCGAGATCCGGACCGGAACGCCCTCGACGATCCAGGATCTCGGGTCCACCAACGGCATCGTGGTGGACGGGCAGCACACCACCCGCGCTACGCTCCGCGACGGCTCGCGGATCGTCGTGGGCAGCACCACCATCGTTTACCGGCAAGCCGAAGGGTGAAGCGGGGGCAATGTCAGAGCTGACCCTGACGGTCATGCGGCTGGGTTTCCTGGCCGTTCTGTGGCTGTTCGTCATCGTGGCCGTCCAGGTCATCCGCAGCGATCTGTTCGGTACCCGCGTCACGCAGCGCGGCTCGCGCCGCAACGCCGACGCGCGGCCCCAGCAGGCCGCCCGTCAGCCCGCCGCGCCCGCGCAGCAGCGCCAGCGCAGGGGGGCGCCCACGAAGCTGGTCGTCACCGAGGGCTCCCTCAACGGCACCACGGTCGCGCTGCAGGGGCAGACGATCACGCTGGGCCGGGCGCACGACTCCACCATCGTGCTGGACGACGACTACGCCTCCAGCCGGCATGCCAGGATCTACCCGGACCGTGACGGCCAGTGGATCGTCGAGGACCTCGGGTCCACCAACGGCACGTATCTCAACCGGACCCGCCTCACCACCCCGACACCGGTTCCGCCGGGCGCGCCGATCCGTATCGGCAAGACCGTCATCGAGCTGCGGAAGTAGTACGACAATGAGCGAGCGGAGCGAGCGAACCGCGGCGGTCCGCACGGAGGACCCCGCAGCGGTCCCGGCGAGGGACCGGGGCAGGCTCCCGACCGGAGGGTGGGCAGTGTGGCTCGAGACCGGCTGTACCCCGAAGCGGCGTCGACAGGGCAGGTGGACATGAGTCTGTCCCTGCGCTTCGCCGCCGGATCGCACAAGGGCATGATCCGGGAGGGCAACGAGGACTCCGGCTACGCCGGCCCGCGTCTCCTCGCGATCGCCGACGGCATGGGCGGCCAGGCGGCCGGCGAGGTCGCGTCCTCGGAGGTCATCTCCACTCTCGTCCAGCTCGACGACGACATCCCCGGCTCGGACATCCTCACCTCGCTCGGCACCGCCGTGCAGCGGGCGAACGAGCAGCTGCGCGTGATGGTGGAGGAGGACCCCCAGCTCGAGGGCATGGGCACCACGCTGACCGCGCTGCTGTGGACCGGGCAGCGGCTCGGGCTCGTGCATGTCGGCGACTCCCGCGCGTATCTGCTCCGCGACGGGGCGCTAACCCAGATCACCCAGGACCACACCTGGGTGCAGCGGCTGGTCGACGAAGGCCGGATCACCGAGGAGGAGGCCACCACCCATCCGCAGCGGGCCCTGCTGATGCGCGCTCTGGGCAGCGGCGACCATGTGGAGCCCGATCTCTCCATCCGCGAGGTCCGGGCCGGCGACCGCTATCTGATCTGCTCCGACGGGCTGTCCGGCGTGGTGTCCCACCAGACCCTCGAGGACGCCCTCGCCAGCTACCAGGGCCCGCAGGAGACCGTGCAGGAGCTGATCCAGCTCGCCCTGCGCGGCGGCGGCCCCGACAACATCACATGCATCGTCGCCGACGTGCTGGGGACCGACTCCGGCGACACCCTCGCCGGCGCGCTCAGCGACACCCCGGTCGTCGTCGGCGCGGTCGCCGAGAACCAGGCGCAGCTGGGCGACGGAGGGGCGATGCAGACCCCCGCAGGCCGCGCGTCCGGCCTCGGGCGCGCCACCCCGCCGCCCTCGGCAGGCGGATTCGGCCCCCCGGGGAGCGGTGACGGCGCCGGCTACGACGGGATGCCGCCGGAGGACGGCTACGTCGGGTACCCGGACGAGGAATTCGCCAAGCCGCGCCGCGGCCGGAGGTGGCTGAAGAGATCCTTCTTCTTCGCTCTGGCGCTGGGCGTGGTCGGCGCCGGGTTCTACGGCGGTTACCGCTGGACGCAGACCCAGTACTACGTCGGCGCGAACGACGACCACGTCGCGCTGTACCGGGGCATCAGCCAGGACCTGGCCTGGGTCTCGCTGTCGGAGGTGGAGAAGGACCACCCCGAGATCGAACTCAAGTACCTGCCGCCCTACCAGCAGAAGCAGGTCGAGGAGACCATCACCGAGGGCAGCCTCGGCGACGCCCGCGACAAGATCGAGAAACTCGGCGCGCAGGCCGCCGTGTGCAAGAAGGACGAGGAGCGCCGAGCGGCCGCGGACCTTGCCGCGAGCACACCCCCGAGCGAGGGCCAGGCCGGTGGCACGACCGGTGTCGCCCCCTCCAGCCAGTCCGCCCAGTCCGCCCAGACACAGCCGACCGCAGCGTCTCCCTCTCCGGGCCCCACCCTCTCGGAGGAGGAGCAGAAGCTGGCCTCGAACTGCGGTAAGCAGTAAGCACCCGTAGGGGGGCCTTTCTCCACCATGAGCGTTGTCACCAACACCACCACCATCGGCGCGATCGACGCCCCGAGCCGCCGCAACACCGAGCTTCTGCTGCTCGCGTTCGCCGTCGCGATCCCGGTGTTCGCGTACCTCAACGTGGGCCTGGCCCTCGACGGCGAGGTGCCGTCCGGGATGCTCGGGTACGGGCTCGGCCTCGGGCTGATGGCGTCCGTCGCCCACATCGTGGTGCGCAAGTTCGCCCGGTACGCCGACCCGCTGCTGCTGCCGCTGGCGACGCTGCTCAACGGGCTGGGGCTGGTGCTGATCTGGCGGCTCGACCAGTCGCCGCGGCTGAACGCGCGCGCCGACTTCGCCCCGCAGGCGACGAACCAGCTCGTGTACTCGGCACTGGGCATCGCCCTGTTCGTCGGCGTCCTGATGATCCTGAAGGACCACCGGGTCCTGCAGCGCTTCACCTACATCTCGATGGCCGCGGCCATGGTCCTGCTGCTGCTGCCGCTCGTGCCGGGGCTCGGGGCCGATGTCTTCGGCGCGAAGATCTGGATCCGGGTGGGCGGGTTCTCCATCCAGCCCGGTGAGTTCGCGAAGATCGTGATCGCCGTCTTCTTCTCCGGCTATCTGATGGTGAAGAGGGACGCGCTCGCGCTCGCGAGCCGCCGGTTCATGGGCCTGTACCTGCCGCGCGGCCGCGACCTCGGCCCGATCCTCACGATCTGGGCGATGAGCCTGCTGATCCTGGTCTTCGAGAACGACCTCGGCACCTCGCTGCTGTTCTTCGGCATGTTCGTGGTCATGCTGTACGTGGCCACCGAGCGGACGAGCTGGATCGTCATGGGCCTGCTGATGTCGGCGGGCGGTGCCGTGGTCGTCGCGCAGTTCGCGAGCCATGTGCAGTCCCGCGTCGCCGCCTGGCTCGACCCCTTCGGGTGCCTGGAGACCGCCCCCCCGAACTCCAACATGATCAACGCCTGCGACCAGATGACCCAGGTCCTGATGTCGTTCGGCGCAGGCGGCACCCTCGGCACCGGTCTCGGCCAGGGCAACTCCGACCTGATCAGCTTCGCCGCCAACTCGGACTTCATCTTCGCCACCGTCGGCGAGGAGCTCGGTCTGACCGGCGTCATGGCGTTCCTGCTGCTGTACGGCCTGATCATCGAGCGCGGCATCCGCACGGCCCTGGCCGCCCGCGACCCGTTCGGCAAGCTGTTCGCGGTCGGCCTGTCCGGCGCCTTCGCGCTGCAGGTCTTCGTCGTCGCCGGCGGTGTGATGGGACTCATCCCGCTGACCGGTATGACCATGCCGTTCCTCGCGGCCGGTGGCTCCTCCGTCATCGCCAACTGGGCCCTGATCGGCATCCTGATCCGTATCAGCGACACCGCGCGCCGCCCGGCGCCCGCTCCCGCCCCGTCCCCCGATGCCGAGATGACCCAGGTGGTCCGACCGTGAACAAGCCTCTGCGCCGCATCGCGCTCTTCTGCGGCATCCTGGTCCTCGCCCTGCTCATCCGGGACAACTGGCTCCAGTACGTCCGGGCGGACGAACTCAACACGCACCAGCTCAACCGCCGGGTCCAGATCGAGCGCTACGCCCACCAGCGCGGCAACATCATCGTCGACGGCAAGCCCGTCACCGGGTCGGTCGAGACCAAGGGCAGCGACTTCAGGTACAAGCGCACCTACACCAACGGCCCCATGTGGGCCCCGGTCACCGGCTTCGCCTCGCAGGCCTTCGACGCCAACCAGATCGAGAAGCTCGAGGACGGGATACTGACCGGCAACGACGACCGGCTGTTCTTCGACAGCACCCTGGCGATGTTCACGGGTGAGCAGAAGAAGGGCGGCGATGTCGTCACCACCCTGAACGGCAAGGCCCAGGAGGCCGCCTTCAAGGGCCTCGGCGACAACAAGGGCGCCGTCGCGGCGATCGACCCGCAGACCGGGAGGATCCTGGCGCTGGCCTCGACGCCGTCGTACGACCCCTCGGTCTTCGCGGGCAACTCCCTCGAGGACTCCGAGAACCGCCAGGAGCTGCTCAACGACAAAGACAAGCCGATGGTGAACCGCGCACTGCGCGAGACCTACCCGCCCGGCTCCACGTTCAAGGTCGTCACCGCGGCGGCCGCGCTGGAGAACGGCGTGGTGGAGGACATCGACGCGCCGACCGACACTCCCGAGCCGTACATCATCCCGCTTTCGCGGACGCCGATGAAGAACTCGCACGGCGACTGCGAGAAGGCGAGCCTCAACGAGGCCATGGAGGTGTCCTGCAACTCCGTCTTCGCCAACCTCGGCGACAAGGTGTCCCGGGACAAGATGGTGGAGACGGCCGAGAAGTTCGGCTTCAACGATCCCGAGATCGACACGCCGGTCCGCGCCTCGGCTTCCGTCTACAACACGACCATGGACCGCGGCGGCAACGCGCTGTCCTCGATCGGCCAGTTCGACACCGCCGCCACGCCGCTGCAGATGGCCATGGTCACCGCGGCGATCGCCAACGACGGCAAGCTGATGAAGCCGTACATGGTCGACCAGTTGCGGGCGCCGGACCTGGACGTCATCCAGACGTTCGAGCCGGAGGAGATGAGCCGCCCCGTCTCGCAGGAGAACGCGCAGCTCCTCCAGCAGATGATGGAGAACGTCGTGGATCAGGGCACCGGCACCAAGGCGCAGATCAACGGCGTCACCGTCGGCGGCAAGACCGGTACGGCCCAGCACGGCGTCGGCAACAGCAAGCGCCCCTACGCCTGGTTCATCTCCTACGCCAAGACCGACAGCGGCTCGCCGGTCGCGGTCGCCGTGGTCGTGGAGGACTCCAACGGCATCGCACGCGACGACATCAGCGGTGGCGGACTGGCCGCTCCCATCGCGCGTGACGTGATGAAGGCGGTACTCGACGGCAAGGAGTGACGGATGTCACCGACCTGGCCCCATCCCGCCCCGTACCCGCACAATCCGGTACCGGTCGCGTATCGGGTCCCGGCCATGGGCGGATGAGAAGCCCCGTGGCCGGTAGCGTATGCGCGAACAGCACACCGCCGGAGCGCACACATGGGTGCGGTCGGGACTGACGGAGAGGGCTGGAACAGTTATGGAAGAGCCGCGTCGCCTCGGCGGCCGGTACGAGCTGGGCTCGGTGCTCGGCCGTGGTGGCATGGCCGAGGTCTACCTCGCCCACGACACCAGACTCGGTCGCACCGTTGCCGTGAAGACGCTGCGGGTCGACCTCGCCCGTGACCCGTCCTTCCAGGCCCGGTTCCGCCGTGAGGCCCAGTCCGCCGCCTCGCTGAACCACCCCGCGATCGTCGCCGTGTACGACACCGGCGAGGACTACGTGGACGGCGTGTCCATCCCGTACATCGTGATGGAGTACGTCGACGGCTCCACGCTCAGGGAGCTGCTGCACTCCGGACGCAAGCTGCTGCCCGAGCGCACGCTCGAGATGACCATCGGCATCCTCCAGGCCCTCGAGTACTCGCACCGCAACGGGATCGTGCACCGCGACATCAAGCCGGCGAACGTCATGCTGACGCGCACCGGCCAGGTCAAGGTGATGGACTTCGGCATCGCCCGCGCCATGGGCGACGCGGGCATGACCATGACCCAGACCGCGGCCGTGATCGGCACCGCCCAGTACCTCTCTCCGGAGCAGGCCAAGGGCGAGCAGGTCGACGCCCGGTCCGACCTGTACTCCACCGGCTGCCTGCTCTACGAACTGCTGACGGTCCGCCCTCCGTTTGTCGGGGACTCCCCCGTGGCGGTCGCCTACCAGCACGTCAGGGAGGAGCCGCAGGCACCGAGCGTCTTCGATCCCGAGATCACTCCCGAGATGGACGCGATCGTCCTGAAGGCACTGGTCAAGGACCCCGACTACCGCTACCAGTCGGCCGACGAGATGCGGGCGGACATCGAGGCGTGCCTCGACGGCCAGCCGGTCGCAGCGACCGCGGCCATGGGTGCCGTCGGCTACGGCAGCGCGTACGGCTCCCCGCAGGGACACGGCGGCGAGCAGTCGGCGACGGCGCTGCGCCAGGCCGACCCGGCGGGCCAGACGTCGATGCTGCCGCCCATGAACCCGGACGACGGCGGATTCGGGGGGTACGACGACCGCCGTGACCGCAGACGCCAGAAGAAATCGAACACCTCCACCATCCTGCTCGTCGTCGCGGGCATCCTGGTGCTCCTGGGCGCGATCCTCATCGGCAAGGCGGTCTTCAGCCCGAACGACGGCGAGGTCAAGGTCGGTGTGCCGCGGCTGGTCGGCAAGACCCTGGAGGAGGCCGAGCAGCTCGGCGCGAACGCCAAGATCGAGGTGGTCCAGTCCGGCACGGCTCGCTGCGACCAGCCCAAGGACAGCATCTGCAGCCAGACGCCGGACAGCGGTGAGATGAACCAGGGCGACACCGTCCAGGTGGTCCTCTCCGAGGGGGCCCCGCTGGTCAAGGTGCCCGATGTCACGAAGGAGTCCGAGGAGGACGCCGTCAAGGAACTCAAGGACGAGGGCTTCGACGTCGACACCGAGTCGGTCGAGTCCGAGCAGGAGGCCGGCACGGTCGTCGAGCAGGACCCCGAGGGCGGTACCCGGGTGGAGAAGGGCGAGACCGTCACCCTGAAGATCGCCAGGCAGGCCACCGAGCCCGTGCCGGACGTGGTGGGCCAGCAGTTCGACCAGGCCAACCAGCAGCTGACGACGCTCGGGTACACGGTGGTACGGCAGGACGTCGACGGCGCCGAGCCGGCCGGCCAGATCATCGCGCAGGACCCGACCGCCGGGTCCCGGGAGGCCAAGGGCGTCACGATCACCCTGAAGGTCTCCAAAGGCCCGCAGACACCGCAGGTGCAGATGCCCGAGGTGCGCAACCGCACCGTGGGCGAGGCCAAGGCCATCCTGCAGCAGGCCGGTTACACCAAGATCCAGGTGCAGGGCGACCAGAACGACAAGGCCCGGGTGATCCAGCAGAACCCCCAGCCCGGCACCCAGACAGACCCCACCCAGACGCAGGTGGTGCTGCTCGCCATCCGCGGTGACAACGGCGACGGCGACGGCGACGACAATGGCGGGGGTGGCGGAGGCGGCGGCTTCATCGGCGGACGGGGCGACTGACGTCCCGCCGTGCCGCAGGGGCCACCGTGCCCGAAGCGGCACCGGACATCGCGCCGGGCAGGGTGTGACGACCGACGTCCCGCCGTGCCGCCGGCCGACGAGGACGGGCCGGGCCCCGGAAGCCGCGGTCCCCTGGAGCCGTGCCGGCGAGGACTCCCTGGCCCGGCAGCCCTGACACGGGCTCAGCGGCTCGTGCCCCCGGCCTGCTCCTTCACGACTGCCGCAGCTCCGCCGGAGGGGTACGGTCCCGGTCGACCTTCTCGGTGCGCTCGAGTTCGCCCCAGACGATGTAGCGGTAGTCGGATGTGTAGACGGGCGTGCAGGTCGTCAGCGTGATGTAGCGACCGGGCTTCGTCCTGCCCGACTCCTTCGGCACGGGCTGGAGCACGTCCACGTTGTACTTGGACGTCTCCTTGAGATCGTTGAAGACCTTGTACACATACCATGTGTCGACGGTCTCGAAGACGATCGAGTCACCCGTCTTGATCTTGTGGATGTTGTGGAACTTGGCACCGTGGCCGTCGCGGTGCGCCGCCAGCGTGAAGTTGCCCTGCTTGTCGGACGGCAGTGCCGACCTGATCGGGTCGAGATAGTAGCCCGCCACGCCGTGGTTGAGCGTCGCGGCGTCGGTCCCCCTGGTGACCAGGATCTCGCCGCTGCCCATGGCGGGTACATGCAGGAAGCCGATGCCGTCCTTGGTGTCCAGCGCACCGGGGCCCCCGGCCCAGCGGTCGCGGACGCGCTCGCCCTGCTCCTCGGCGTCGCGGTCGGCGAGGACGTTCGTCCACCACAGCGAGTAGACGACGAACAGGGCCAGCACCAGCCCCGTGGTGATCAGCAGCTCGCCGATGACACTGGTGACGCCGGCGATCCGGCTGCGCGCACGTGCCACTGCACCCGTCCCTGTTCCAGTCGCTGTTTCCGTCGTCCGGACCGCGCCCGTCCGTCAGCCGACGAGCGCGTCCGGCTTGCCCTTGCTGCGCGGACGTTCGTCGACCATCTTGCCCCACACGATCATGCGGTAGGTACTCGTGAACTCGGGCGTGCACGTGGTCAGCGTGATGTACCGGCCGGGCCCGGTGAAGCCGGAGCCGACCGGGACCGGGGCGATCACCGCGATGTTCGAGGGCGGTGTCTGCGGCAGGATGCTCCGCATCTCGTACGTGTAGTACATGTCCTGCGTCTCGACGACGATCGGGTCGCCCTGGGTGAGCCGGTTGATGTACCGGAACGGTTCGCCGTGGGTGTTGCGGTGCCCGGCGACCGCGAAATTGCCCTGGCGGTCCTCGGGCATCGCCGTCTTGAGCCTGCCCTCGGCGTAGTGGCCGACCAACCCCCGGTCCAGTACCCCGTGTTTGTCGATGCCCTCGGCGATCGGCACCACCACGTCCAGCTTGGGGATGTGCATGATGGCGAACCCCTGGCCCGGCTCGAACGCGCCGGGGGCCCGGCCCTTCGCCCACTCGTCCTGGATCTTGTTCGCCGCTGCGCTGGCCTGCTGGCCTGCCAGAATGTTGGTCCACCACAGCTGGTACGTGACGAACAGCAGCATCAGCACGCCGATGGTGATGAACAACTCACCGAAGGCGCGGCTGGCGATCACGGCCGGGCTGTCCTTGGCCGCCCGGGCGGCCCGGCGCGCCTCCACACGGGAGAGCGGGGCACCCGTCTGCGAGGGTTTGGGCGCCGGCGGCGGCGCGGTGGGTGCCCGGCGCCTGCGGCCCCGTCCCTGCGCCTTCGCGGCCTTGCGGCGCTCCGCGCGGCCCCCGGTCGGCTGCCCGGTCGGCTGCCCGAACGGGTGCCCGGGCTCCGACGGGGCGGTGACAGGGGCCCGCTCCCCCGTGCCCGCGCCACCGGACGGGAAGAACCCCCCGGAGGGCAGGAAGGGCGAGGGCACGACCGCGGTGGGATGGTTGGGATGGTCCGCACCCGGCTCCGGCCGAGCCCGGTACCCGGAGTCCGGCGCGGTCCCGGTCCGGTACCGGACCTGCCCCTCGGCGCCTTCGGCGGCCTCGGCGGTCTGGGGGTGCGCCTGCTGCCCGTACCGGTCCTCCCGGTAAGCCGCCGCTCCGGTGTCCCCGCCGGGGTCGGGCCGCTCCCGGTGCGCGGACCGCTGCGGCCCGCGCCCTGCGGGATCCTCCGGAGCGCGGTACCACGGCGGTCCCCCCTCGCCGCTCACGCCAGGGCCTTGCCCACCACCGGCGCAAGCCCCGCCGCTCGGCCCACCGCACCCGTGTCACCGCATTCCGCCAGCCAGTTCGCCAGCATCAGATGGCCGTGTTCCGTGAGCACCGACTCGGGGTGGAACTGCACCCCCTCCACCCGCTTCAGCCGATGGCGCAGCCCCATGACGATGCCGTCCTCCGTGCGGGCCGTGACCTCCAGCTCGTCAGGAACGGTCGTCGGCTCCGCCGCCAGCGAGTGGTAGCGGGTCGCGGTGAAGGGGGACGGCAGCCCGGCGAACACGCCCCTGCCCTCGTGCCGCACCGGCGAGGTCTTGCCGTGGAGCAGTTCGGGCGCCCGGTCGACCACCCCGCCGTAGGCCACGGCCATCGCCTGCATCCCGAGGCAGACTCCGAAGACGGGTACGCCGGTGGCCGCGCAGTGGCGGACCATCTCGATGCACACCCCGGCCTGTTCGGGCGCGCCCGGTCCGGGAGACAGCAGCACACCGTCGAAGCCGTCCTGGGCATGAGCCGTGGACACCCGGTCGTTGCGCACGACCTCGCATTCCGCGCCGAGCTGGTAGAGGTACTGGACGAGGTTGAAGACGAAGCTGTCGTAGTTGTCGACGACGAGAATCCGCGCGCTCACTGGCCGTCCACCGTCACATCGTTGAACGGAAGCAGGGGCTCCGCCCAGGGGAACACATACTGGAACAGCCCGTACACGACCGCGAGGGCCAGCACGAGCGCGATGAGCGCCCGCACCCAAGCGTTGCCCGGCAGATGCCGCCAGATCCAGCCGTACATGCCGTCCCTTTCCTTATCGTTACCGGACCAGATTAAAGGGCGGACGGGGCCTGTGGGTCAGCTGTGGAAAGCTGCCGGCTCGCCGCGGGTCACCGGCTGCTCGGCGTCGAGGCGCGCCCACACGACCAGCCGGTGGCTGCTGCCCCACTCGGGGTCGCAGGTGGTGAGGGTCAGATAGCGGCCCGGTCCGCCGAAGCCCGACTTCACGGGTACCGCGTCGACGACTCCCACATCGCCGGGCACGGTCCGGTACGGCTCGTTGCGTATCCGGTAGGTGAACCAGGTCGTGCCGTCGCCGAGGACGACGGCGTCCCCGGGGCGCAGCCGCGGGAAGTCCCTGAACGGATCCCCGTGGGTGCGGCGGTGGCCGGCGACCGAGAAGTTCCCCGTCGCGCCGAGCCGGGCGGTGCCCGCGTAGTGCCCGAGTCCCTTCCGCAGCGTCCCGGGGTCCGTGCCCTCGAGCACCGGCCAGGCCCAGTCCGCTCCGAAGCGCGGGATGTACATGATCGCGAACGGCCTGCCGCTCTCGTACGGCTTCCCGGTCCGCGGCGGGTGATCCGGCACGGCCGGCACTGAGGGCACCGGCGGCGGAGGCACCGCGGAGGGCACAGAGGGCACAGAGGGCACAGAGGGCGCGGCCGGCACAGAGGGCGCGGCCGGGGCTCCCGGCCGGGTCGCCGCCGGCAGCCGGGCCCACTCCTGCCTGAGCCGGACGACAGCGCCGTCCGCGGCGTCTTCGGCCACCACTCCGGTCCAGAACAGCGTGTACGCCGCGAACAGCACGATCACGGCGCCGATGGTGACGCAGATCTCGCTGAGTATCCGGACGATCAGTCGCACCGACACGGGCCGGCCTCCGGGGGCTACTGCGCGGGCTTGGCGTAGTGCAGATCCACTGTGCCCGAGTAGCCGGGCAGAGTCACCGTCTCCCGCTCGTCGACTTTCCAGCCCAGCCCGTACGCCTTCACATACAGCTGGTAGTTCTGGATCGCGGGGGAGGCGGTCAGCGCCGCCTGGAGCCGGTCCGGGTCGCCGACGGCCGTGACCTGGTACGGCGGCGAGTAGACCCGGCCCTGCAGGATCAGCGTGTTGCCCACGCAGCGCACGGCGCTGGTGGAGATCAGCCGCTGGTCCATGACCTGGACGCCCTGGGCGCCGCCCTGCCAGAGGGCGTTGACCACGGCCTGCAGGTCCTGCTGGTGGATGACGAGGTCGTTGGCCTGGGGCTCCGGGTAGCCGGGTGCCGCCTGGGCGTTCGCAGGGGCATCATGGAGAGTGACGGAGACCGCCCGGCCGCTGAGCTTCTCGGTCCCCGCGGCCACCTCGAGGGCCCTGAGCCTGGCGTCCTCGGCCGCGGTGGAGCCGTCGTCGCGTCTGGCCAGTGCCTCGACATCCTCGCGGAGCGCCGAGGTGGACCGGTCGAGTTCGGCGTTCTCGTGGCCGCGCTGCTCGATCAGGTCGGAGAGCTTCAGCAGGGAGTCGTCGGTCCGGAGGTTGGTGCCCTTGGCCGTGTGGAAACTGGTGACGAAGATCATTCCGGCGAGCGCGAACACCGCAGCGGTCAGCAGGCGGACCGGTCGCCACCTCGGGTGGCCAACCGGCCCACCGCGGGGGTCGGTGGAATCGCTCAACGTACCCTTACCCTTCAGGCGCTGCGGAAGGACTACGCTAACGGACGCCCGGGGGAGGAACAGGTCCCCCCTCGTCCCCCGTCGGCGCCAGCCAGAGTTTCCCCTGCGCGGTCACGCAGCGCATCGACAGGAGAGTCCCTCGTGCCGAAGTCACGTATCCGCAAGAAGGCCGACTTCACGCCCCCGCCGTCCTCGAAGCAGGCGACCAGTATCAAGCTGACCAACCGCAGCTGGGTTGCACCCGTGATGCTGGCGCTGTTCCTGATCGGACTGGCGTGGATCGTCGTCTTCTACGTCACCGACGGATCGCTTCCCGTGAGGTCGCTCGGGAACTGGAACATCGTGGTCGGCTTCGGCTTCATCGCCGGCGGCTTCGCCGTCTCCACCCAGTGGAAGTAGCGGCGGCCGGCTGCGGCGCCGGCGGAGGGGTCGCCGCCGCGTTCTGCCCCCGGGTCGCCCGCAGCCAAGTTATCCACAGCATCGTCCACAGATGAGGAAAAGGTCAGACGATCTGTGGATAACTCTCCGGCCGTTGACGCCGATGTGACCACTGAGGCCGTTCCAGCGACGACCACCCGCCGGGCACACCCCCTGCCCCTTCCGAAGAATCCCAGGTCTACCCAGGTCAGGGACAGGGGGCACAGCTGTTCCCCACACATTGCACAACCATCCGCCCTGCGCTGTGGACAACCGTGGGGAAATCTCACGCTCAGGTGGGCAACGACTGGGTCCTCAGCACAATGGCCACCACGGATACCAGCAGGATGAGGGCGCAGACCCCGGCCTGCACCAGGGTCCGCCGCTCGCGAGGCGCATGCACCATGCCGAACGCGATCACCGTGCCGCCGACCAGTCCGCCGACGTGGGACTCCCAGGAGATGCCGGGCATGGTGAAGGTGAACAGCAGATTCAGCGCCAGCAGCGCAATCACCGGACGCAGGTCGTAGTCGAGCCTCCGCAGCAGCACGGCCGTGGCGCCGAGCAGCCCCCAGACCGCCCCTGAGGCGCCGAGCACGCCCTGGTTCGGCGCCGCCAGGAGGTAGACCAGCGCGCTCCCCGCAAGGCCGGAGAGCAGATACAGCGCGAGATAGCGCACCCGGCCGAGTGCCGCCTCGAGCGGACCGCCGAGCCACCAGAGCCCCAGCATGTTGAAGGCGATGTGCCAGATCTGCTGGTGCAGGAACACCGAGGTCAGCAGGCGGTACCACTCGCCGTAGGCCACTCCCACCAGTTCCTGGAGCTGGGGGTCGAAGGCGCGCCCGATCAGAATCAGCTGCGCCGCGAGGGCCGGGGAGGCGAGCACCGCGAGGAACACCGCGGCGTTGAGAGCGAGCAGGATCTTGGTGACGAGGCGGGGGTCCCCCCGGGTGACCTCGGCCCCGGCGATCGTACGGGGACGGCTCGCGGACGGGGCGTGCCCGGTCCCCGAGCCCGTGCGCACGCACTCCGGGCACTGGAAACCGACGGACGCGCTGACCATGCACTCGGGGCAGATCGGCCGCTCGCACCGGGTGCAGCGGATACCGGTCTCCCGGCCCGGGTGCCGGTAGCAGCCCGGCAGCCCGTGTGCCGCCCGGGGCCGGTCCGGGCTTCCTGGCACCTGATCCATGAGGTCCCCTCGTCTCCGCGCGGGCTCCCGCGCAATGCTTCGCCCCGCTCGTCTTACGGACGAGCGGGGCGCAAAGGTTCCCGTACGGAACCCGGACTCCGCTGACGATCTCCCAACGGCACCCGCGGGATCAGCCCTGACGGGTCTCGATCACGACGGACTCGATCACCACGTCGTTGAGCGGCCGGTCGGTGCGCGGGTTGGTCGGCACCTCCGCGATGGCGTCCACGACCTTGCGGCTGGCCTTGTCCGTGACCTCGCCGAAGATGGTGTGCTTGCGGGTGAGCCAGGCGGTGGGGGCCACGGTGACGAAGAACTGCGAGCCGTTGGTGCCCGGGCCGGCGTTCGCCATAGCGAGCAGATAGGGCCGGTCGAAGGCCAGGTCCGGGTGGAACTCGTCGGCGAACTCGTAGCCCGGGCCGCCGGTGCCGTTGCCCAGCGGGTCGCCGCCCTGGATCATGAAACCGCTGATCACGCGGTGGAAGACGGTGCCGTCGTACAGCCTGTCCGCGGACTTCTTCCCGGTCGCCGGGTTGGTCCACTCCCGCCCACCCGTGGCGAGCTCGACGAAGTTCTTCACCGTCTTCGGCGCGTGGTTCGGCAGAAGCCGGATGTCGATGTCCCCGTGGTTGGTCTTCAGGGTGGCGTGGAGCTGCTCGGCCACGATGTGCCTTCCGTAAGTCTTCTCTGACGTCCTCAGATCCTCCCATGGCAGGACCGCTGAGGGGGAAAATGACCCGGATGCCCGTCCCGCATGCCGAGGCGGCCGCCGGCGGGCATGATTTCGAGACGGGCGGCAAGGCGGACGGTGCCTTCGCCGGGGCGGCAGACAGACGCTCCGGACGCCCGCGAACGCCACCGAGGAGGAGGATCCCGTGACCCGCATGGACAGCGTGCGCGCCGCGACGGACACGACCAAGGAGAGCGTGCTGCACGCCGCGGACGTGGTGGCGCCATACGCCGGCACAGCGAGGGACCAGGCCGCGATCTACGCCCACCAGGCTCGTGTCGTCCTCGAGCCCAAGGTGAGGAAGGCCGCGCGCCGGGCGCGCAGGCAGGCCCGGGTCCAGTACAGGTCCCATGTCGCACCGCATGTGCCGCCGCAGGTGGACGAAGCGGCGCACCGGGCCGCCGTCATGACCCGGAGTGCCGCACGCCAGGCGGCCTGCTACACGGCTCCGCGCCTCGAGCACGCCGTCGCGGTGGCCCAGCCCGTGGGGCAGGAGGCCGTCGCCCGGTCGGCGGCCGCCCTTGCCGCGCTGCGCGGTTCGGTCACGGCCGAGGACATCAGGAAGCTCGCGAGGAAGAACGAGCGGCGTGCGAAGTGCGGTCGCGCCGCGAAGGGCGCGGTGGTCGCCGGCGCCGTCGCCGCGGGGCTGTTCGCCGTGTGGAAGTGGTGGGACAGGCAGACCAACCCGGACTGGCTGGTGGAACCTCCCGCCGCGACCGAGGTCCCGAACCGGCCGCTGTCGTCGGTCGACGGGAGCGATCGATCGGAACTCGACCCGGACGTCCAGGCCAAGCAGGCGGAGAGCGAATCGGGCTCGGGGCCGGAGTCGGAGTCGGGGCCGGAGTCGGGATCAGGTTCCGGGTCCGGGTCGGACGGCGAGGACCGCCGCTGACGATCCGGCATGTCCGTCACCGGCGTTCCCGGGACGGATTGCCACCGGCCGTCCCGCGGGGCCCGCTGGGCCGTCCCCGGTCGTCGTCAGGCTCGCGTCGTCCCCGGTCGTCGCGCTCGCGCTCCCGGCCGGAGCCGACCGCGCGGGTGCCCCGTCGGCTGCGCCGTTTCCGGTCCGGTCGGCATTCCCCGGCCCGGTCCGACCGGGCGACCGGTGCGGCCACCGTACGCGGCGGTCCGGGTGACGGGCGCCGTCGCCGGCGGCGCGTGCCATCGGACAGCGGGTGCCGGGCGGGCCGAGCGGCTCCCGGCGCCTCATGCCGACGCCGGAACGCGTTCCTCGTCCTCGGCGTACGAGGACGCCCGACGCGCTTCGGCCAGGTCGTCGAGGGTGGGCACCTTGCGGACCGCGGGGGAGGCGCCGTGGGCCTCGGCGCGGATCCGCTGCTTGATCGTCGGCGGTAGAGCGCGGTCGCGAGGGGTCCGCTGACGCACCACCTGGTGCCAGAAGCCCTGCATGGCGAGGCTCCCGTACGTCCCCGCGGCAACCGCCGGCGCCGGGGCCACCCCGGCGGGGGGCTCGTGCGCGACCGCGCTGCTGCCCGCGCTCCGCGCGCCGGGGACGGTGGGCTTGCGCTCCGCGGGCCCCTCCGGCTGGCGCGGGCCGGCCGACTGGGCTGCCGCCCTGGTGGAAGGGGTGAACCCGAGGAAGCCGAGCAGGGTGGCGATCAGGGAGAGGAAGGCGGTCCACAAAGAGGTGACCTTGACGGCGGCCATGGCTCCTCGCTTTCGGATTGGGCGTTTTACATACGTTCTTCATGATGTGGACGCACTCCGAAAATCGTGGGACCTCGGCACCGGGTCGGCGGATCTTCTGATGAACACCACCCGTGCGGCCTACGCCCCGTGAACCGCCACCACCCCCGACGACGCGCCTCGCGCCCCTTCCCGCCTGCGGAAACGGCCCCGTTCACGGGGGCGGGATGCGCCTAACCCGGCGGCGCCTCACCCGCAACCCGACACGGACCACCCCCACTGCTCCGGACGCGGACGCCGGGACCTCCGGCCCCCGCCGGATCCGCCATCGGGTCCGCCGCCGCGGCGCCGGAGCTACGGAGCTACGGAGCTACGGAGCGATGCGTCAGCGCCGGATCACCCGGAGAGGGCGAGGACCAGGTAGACCACAAGGGCCATGAGGACGATCACCAGGAGCCCGACGATGGCGGGGCCCACCACATCGCCCTCCCAGAATCGCCATGCCGGGGCGGGGGGCGGGGCCGCCCTGAGGGACGGAGCGACGGGCGGCGACGGGCCCCCGGGACCGCCGTTCGCCGCGCGCTCCCGGCCCGGCGGGGGTACTTCCGGAGCCGTTCCGGCGGCGTACGGAGTCCCGCCCGCCGCCTCGTATCCGGCGGGCAGCGCGGGACACCCGGCCGATGGGGGCCCCGCGGCCTGCCCGGCAGGACGGCCGGTGCCCGAGGGGGCGCTCACCGCGCCGGGGTGCGCGGGGCGCGGTGCGGCGGGCTGCCCGGAAGCGCGCGGGGGCCGGGCGGACGGCGCTGGGGGCGCCGAGACCGGGGCCGCCGGGGCCGCCGGCTGGCCCGGGTGGGCCGGGGCCGCCGAGTGGGCCGGGTGGGCCGGGGCCGCCGAGTGGGCCGGACCCGGGGTGGAGCCGTGGGCCGGTGTCGCGATGCGGCGGTCGGCGTCGCGGAGGAGTGCCTGCCAGAGGACGGGCGGCAGATCGGGGGTCTCCTCCGGCGGAGAGTCCAGCAGCAGGACTCCGAGCAGTTCGCCGAGCGACGACCACGGATTCCCTTCGATGCGCGCCGCGAGTGACCCCAGGGCTTCCCGCTGGCGGGGGTCGCGCGCCCGCGGGCCGACCACCAGCGAGAACAACTCGGCCGCCCGGGCCTCCCTCTGGCTTGCGGCGGCCGGTTCGCCCCGCCAGGAGCGGTCCGCCGGCTCGAGGTACAGCCCGCTGCGCAGCACCTCCGTGCAGAGCTCGTCGCCGGCCGCCGCGCCCAGGCGGCTCGTGCACAGCCGCTCGACGAGTTCGTCGAGCAGGTCGAAGACGGTGTCCATCGGGTGCGCGGGGCACCGTAGTTCGTCCAGCAGGTCCTCGTCGGCAGCGGCGGCGACCAGCTCGGCGGGCCCGGGGGTGCCGGGCAGGCCCAGGGCCTCGCAGAGCCGTTCACGCATCGGCGTGGCGGGCGGCCCGGACGGAGCGTGGCCCCACACCTGGCCCGCCTGCGCCCGGCAGGGCCCGTGGGTCCCCGCACGGCCCGCCGGCGCATCGGCCTGGACGTGGCCCGGCACCCGTCCGAGGCCGGACGGCGACTCCTGCGGCAGGTGCCGCGGCTGCCCCGAAGGCGGGGCCGACCCGTCGGAGGGTCCTTCGAACAGTCCGGAACGCTGCGGGCCCTGGGGCATCCTCTGCGCCCCATCCCGGTCACGGTCACGGTCACGGTCGCGGTGATGGTCCCCGCCCCGACCCGCGGTCCGGACGGGGCGCGGCGGGCCGGGATCCCGTGCACCGCCGTCCACCGCAGGGAGCGCCTCCCGGTCCCGCCGTACTCCGTCCTCCCGCCGCCCGTCCCGATCCGAAGCCCCGACCGGCTGCCCGGCAGCCGGTTCCCGGAGGGCGCCTTGACGGGCCCTCGGAACCGCGGCAGGACCCGGGGCCGGGGGGCCGGCGGGACGGGGCCCCTCCTCGAGGACGTCCCGGAGCAGCGCGAGCCGCTGCTCCCGGCCGAGCCGAGCCCCCCTGGGCAGCAGCCGGGCGAGGGCCGGGCCGGTCGCGTCCCGTGGCGAGGGCACCAGGAGCCCGGCCACCAGCCGGGCCGCGAGGTCGTGCTCCGGGCCCTCCGCACCCGTCCCCCGGCCCGCCGCCAGCCGGGCGAGCGGCCCGGCACCGCCGCCGTCGGGATCCCAGCGCGGCACACAGGTCAGCAGCAGCGGATGCGAGTCGACCGTGTCATGGGTGGCGAAGGTCCAGCGTGCCGGCAGCCAGTTCTGGAAGAGCATGAAGAGCCCCAGGTGGACCAGGGGCGCCGACTCGCGGTCCGGCCAGCCGGGCGGCCGGGAGCCGTCCACCAGGAGCGACACCCGGATACCCGGGTCCCGCAGCCACGCGGCCGCCACCAGCACCAGGGCCTGCTCCACCTCCGCCAACCGGCCCTCCATCCAGCTGAGACGGGGCAGCGCGAGGTTCCGCAGGCCGGCGACCGGCACCGGGCCCAGTCGGCCCGACACCTGCTCGGCCTGGGAACGCCCGCCCCAGCCCTGGTGGGCGAGACCCAGGCAGAGCCGGGTCTTGAGCACCCCGCCCGGTCCCACCAGCACATGGCTGACGGTCGACCGGCGGCCCACCGCGTCGGTGGTGGGCCACCGCTGGACCAGCATCACCTCGCCGTCCGGCCGGATCGTCCGCACCACGCTGGGGCGCGGCTCGTCCGAGCCCGTCATCCAGAGCAGGGAGCCCAGTTCGCGGCCGATCTCCTCGGCACGTTCGGCCGGGCAGGAGGACGCGACGGCCGTCATCCCCGTGCCCTGGCGTCCACGGTTGCCGCCCCACCGGAAGACCATCTGGTCCACCGGCGGATCCTCCGCCCCGCCGTGCAGCGGCCCGCGTTCCCCCCGGACGTCACTCATCCCGCTGCCCCTTCCCGCCCCGCGCGGTCCGTCCGGCTTCCTGCCGCGGCACCGCCTCCAACGCCGGCTCCGTCCCCACCGCAAGCGCTTCGGGCCCGCCCGGTACGTCGAGGAGCCCGTGCATCGCGAACAGCGAGAGCAGCGGTTCCAGCACCCGGCGGGGCCGGGTGCCCGGGGGGAAGCGCCCGTGGTCCTCCTGACCGCCGGTCGCCGAGGCCACGTGCAGGGTGCAGCGGCGGATCGTGTCGAAGGGCCGCAGCCACGCCTGTCCGGCGTGCTGCCGCAGCAGGCCGTGGACGTCGCGGCTCTCCCGCCGTGTCCTGGCCGGGTCGAGACGGGTGGCGGGCGGTTCGGCGAGCCACCGGTCGACCGGCGGGTGGAACCGCAGAAGGTCCGCCTTGCCGAGGACCATCGCGGCGGCCACGTCCAGATAGGCGCCGTTCTTGGGGAGGCGGTCGAGCACCGTGCCGAAGGCCAGGTCACCGTCCCGGTTCACCTCCAGGCCCCAGCGCTCGCGTGCGTGGTCCAGGTGCGGCAGCGGCAGCGCGAGTGCCGGATCGACGACGAAGACCATCGCGTCGACGCCCAGCAGGAACCGGAGCGCGGAATCGGTGCGCACCAGGTCCTCGCCGCCGAGGTCGAAGAAGGCCACGGGGCGGACCTGGCCGCCCGCATCGGTGATGAGCAGGGACTCGACGAAGCGGGCGAAGCCGTCGCCGATGCCGCCGGTGTGCTCCAGCACCCTGCCGTTGCGCAGCGGCTGGACGCGCTCCCGGACGAAGCGGGCGTGCTGCTCCGGGTTGACCGACTGCCACTTGAGCCCGAAGGGCTCGAGTCCGCCGTCCGTGATCTCGGCGATCATCTGGGTCAGCAGATGGCTCTTGCCGGTGGTCGACTGTCCGACCATGGCGACCGTGAGCGGCCGGCCGTTCGTCAGATAGGGGACCGGGATGTAGTGGTCGGGGAAACCGGGGTCGGCCGTGCACTTCTGGACGGCGACCCGCATGACGTCCGCGAGCACCCGGGAGTTGTGCAGGTGCCGGGAGGGGTCCATCCGCTGGTACTGCATCCGGCTGTCCGTCTCGTACAGTTCGCCGAGATCGAGCCGGATGGTCTCCAGGCAGTAGGGGCAGAGCACCTCGCCCTGTGCCGGCGGCCCGGCACCGGCCGCTTCGGTGGGCGGCGCCTGCCGCTTGAGCAGCAGGGCGTGCTCGAACGCCGCCGCGTGGCCCGGTGGTTCCTCCGAGGGCACCCCGAGCTGCGCCCGACGAGCCTCACCGGGGGCGAGCAGTTCGAGCAGCCGGGCGGGGGACGGGCGGTCCGATGCCCGGGGTGTGAACGCGCCGCGCAGGGTCTCGGCGAGCATCCGGTGCTCGCCGAGGTCGGCAGGGGCGCCGTCGGTACGACCAGGCCGGCCGGTCACGAGCTGGTAGAGCACCTGCGCGGCGCTCCAGACGGCGTCCCGCGGGTCCACCGTCCCCTCGCCGAGCCGCTGTTCGGGGGAGCAGTACGGCGCACGGCCCCAGCGGCCGCGCGCCCGGCCGACCCGGTCCACCGCCTCCAGCCCCCACAGCTGCACCGCCGTGCCATCCCACAGCACGGTCGCGGGGGAGATCCCCCGGGGGACCAGGCCCTGCCCCTCCAGCAGGCAGATGGCCAGCATCAGGTCGCGGGCGATCACCCGCTGGTCGGTCGCGGAGATCACATGGGTGCGCGCCGCCGGCCGGCCGCGCGGCGCCTCGTACAGCACATAGGGCTCGGCCGTGTCGAGTTCATGGCCGATGATCGCCGGGAAGTGCTGTGCGTACGGGGTGCCGTCGAACACCCGGTGCAGGTGCAGCGCCGTGCCGACCTCCGTGTCCAGCAGGGCGCGCGCGGCGGGGACGACGGCCTCCGGGGCCGACAGCCGGACCTGTACGCAGCGGTGGCCCCCGCCTCCCGCCTTTCTCCGTTCCTGGAGGTCCTGGAGGTCCTGGAGGTCCTCCCGTTTCTCTGACCGCTCTGACCGCTCCGGCCGCTCGAGAACGCCGTTGCGGATTCGATGCGGCAGCAGCGGGTCGCGGCGGTTCTCGGGCCCGAAGACGGCCGCGGCGGTACGGCGTCTACCGGACGGATCGGTGAACGCGAGGGTGGTCCGCCGGGTGTGGTGCGGCTGATCTGCCGGATCGGGGCGCGAGGTGCTGGTCACCAGCCGTCGCCGTCCTCTCGTACATCGGGCGGCACAGGGCCGGACACGGGCGGGTGCCTGTCCGGGCGCCGGCGGCACCGGACAGGCGGGTTGCAGGAGGCCGTGAGGCCGCGGGCGCCGGACGCCGGCGGGCCCGGCAGCGCCGCGGGCACGCGGCCGGGGGGCCGGGGGCGGGTCACCATGCGTCGGCGTCCTCCCACGCGTGGCTGTCCGGGTCCTCGCCGTCGGTGTGCCGGGGACGGACGGTGTCCACGACACCCATGCGCAGCGGAGTGAGCCGGATCAGCCCCGCATACCGTCCGGTCGACGTCCACAGCGGGTCCTCGACCTGACCGGAGCCGTTCGTGCGCCACTGGGTCTCCACCTCGCCCCGCACCGCGTCCGGGGCGAACCGCAGCCAGATCGCGGCGGACGGGTCGCGGCTGAGCAGGGCGCCCTGCTCGGGGGAGGAGAGCTGCACGACGGCGCCCCGGGCGGCGTCGGCGCCGACCAGGCCGGCCACCCGGTGCGGGTCGGTCCCCAGCAGGCTCGCCGAACCGGCCCGTGACCGGTGGGGCGCGGCGAACGGAGGCGCGGCGAGCACCCCGTTGCGCCGGAGGTGGGCCCGGGCGGCGGAAAGCAGGTCGCGCACCCGTTCCTCGGTGCGGAGGGCATGGGCCAGGGCACCGGCCTGGCCGCGCTCCACCGCGCCCCAGTACGAGTCCATCGCGACCAGCACGGCGTCGGTCAGGTCGCCTGCGAGGGTGGCGACGAGGTCGGGGCCGCCCTCGCCGGTCTCCCGGTGCAGCCAGCGCGGAACACGCGCCGGCCCCTGGTCCCAGGGCTCGGCACGGGCCGCAGGCCGCGGCACGGACGGCCCCTCGGCCGCTCCGCCGGAGGCCTCGTCCGCGGCGAACGCGAGTGCCCACGCGTCGTCAGCCCCGTCAGCGTCATCGGCATAGCCCATGTCGCCGGCCTCCAGGGCGGACGCGCTCGTCAGCCAGTCGTCGTCGGCCCACGGCTCCGAGACGGCGCGGTCCCCGCGCTTCGGCTCGGGCAGCGCCTCGGCCTCGGCCGCCGCCGCTGTGGCCCGCAGCATGCCCGCGACCGACCGCGCGGCATCCGCGCAGTAGAGCCGTTCCTCGGCCGCCCAGTGCTCCCGCACCAGCCGCGCCAGCAGACCGTCGAGCCCGTCGAGGGCCTCGCGCAGCTCGGCGGCTCCCTGCCCGCCGACCCAGGCCCCGGCGGCCGCGCGCCACAGCCGCCGCACACACTCCACGGTGACGCCGGCCGCGACCAGCAGGCCCGCGAGCCCCACCCAGGGCGGGGCGCCGACCGCGAAGGCCACCGCGACGCCTGCGGCCGCCCCGCACACCGCGGCGACGGCCGGCCCGCGCAGGGCGCGGCCGGCACTGCGAGGCGCCGACCCGTCCCGCAGCCGGGACGCGCCGCAGAGTGCCGCGACCGCGAAGAGGACCGGGACCAGCAGCGCCAGGGCAGCGGCGAACCCCTGCCAGACGCCGCCGAGCAGGCCGGCCAGAGCAGCCGCGGCCGTCGCCCCGGCGGCCCGCGGCGGCACCGGGTCGGCCGGGCGGGCGGCGACCCGGCCGGGCGCCCGCCCTGCCGGGTGGACGGCGAGGCGGGGCAGGAGCGTGCTGCCCGGCACCGGCTCCACCTGCCCGGCCAGCGCGGTGAAGCGCTGTGCCACGGCCCGCAGGGCGAGGCCCCGGTCCAGCAGCCCGACGGCGTACTCCCGCAGTCCTTCACCGATCCGGTCGCCCACACCGGCGGCCGCGGGAACGTGGAGCCCCAGCGCGGCGAGCCGGCTCGCGGACTCCGCCGCCGAGGGGACGGCATCCGAACCGCCGTCGCTCCGCAGGGCCGCGGCGACCAGCTCGCGGTAGGCGTCGACCGCCCGGTGCGCCTCGTCCAGATGGTCCTCCATGGCGGCCCGCCGGGTACGGCCGAGCAGCCCGGGCAGGGACCGGAGCGCGGCCGCGTCCTGCTCGGCCTGCTCCAGGGCCCGGGCGGTGTCGTGGTACGCCCGGTCCGCCGGCCCGCCCGGAATGCGGTGGTGGACCTCGCGCCCGCCGCGCCCGGCGACCAGTCCCCGCAGCGGGTCCGGGAGTTCGGCACCGGAGAGCACGGCCCCCGGAGCCGGCGCCGCGGGTTCGCGGTCCACGCCCGCGAACCGGGTGAGCGCGTCCCGCCAGGCCCGTTCCCGCACGTCCGGCGGGAGGTCCTGCTCCAGCAGCCGGACGCCGAGCGCGGCGACGGCGTCGGGCAGCGCCCTGGCGTCCTGAAGGACGCGCAGGAACACGTCCGGCACCGACAGTACGTCCACCAGGACCGCGAGCGCGTCCGGGTCGTCGGCCGGGAGCTGCTCAAGGGCCGTGCGCGCCGACCGCAGATCCCCCGCCCACAGCACGGCGACGCCGGAGGCCCTCAGCACGGACGGGCGGATCAGCCGCCGGTCGGGCTGGAACGCCTCGTCCTCGCCTGCGTAGGAACCGGGCGCGCTGCCGACAAGCAGCACGAGCATCCTGACCTCGCCGGGCGCGCGGTAGGCGGTGAGCAACTCGTACTGGCGGCGGTGGTCGGTCAGTCCGGCCGGGGTGTCGACGACCAGGAACAGCGGGTGGTCGGGTTCCGGCAGGCCGGCGCGGCCGAGCTGGCGGGCGACCTTGCCGCGCAGGGCCGGTGCGGAGTCGAGTTCGGCCGCCCCGGCGCGCAGATCGAGGTGGACGACGGCGCCGAAGTCCTCGGGGGGGATCACTCCGCATCACCGTCCCAGGGGGCACGGCGGCCGTGGGAGGGACTGCGGAGGCCGTCCCGGTCCGCGTCGCCGTGGCGCTCGGGCCACTCGGCGTCGCCATGGCGCTCGGGCCGCTCGGGCCGCTCGGCGTCGCCATGGCGCTCGGGCCGCTCGGCGTCGTGCGAACCGGTCCAGGAGCTCCAGGAGTCGCCGTCCGGGTGTCCGGCCGCGACGCGGGGGGCCTCACCACGTCGCCCGTCGTCCCGGGGGGCGCCGCGGGTGCCGAACTCGTCGTCCGGGACGCCGAGGCCGGGGACGTCCTGACCCCACGGCCCGCCGCGGCGGCCGGCGTCACCATGGCGCCCCGTGTCACCGTGGCGGTCGGTGCCACCATGCCGGTCCGCCGTGCGGCCGATCCGGTCGTCCGCTCCCTGGGCGTCCTCCCCGTCGCCCGGGGCAGGGCGTCGGCGCGGGTCGTGCTCCGCACCGGAGGATGCGAGGGGCCGGGCGTCGTCCTCGGGCCGGGCACCCCACCCGCCGTCGACCTCGGGCCGGGTATCCAACGCCCCGTCGTCCTCGGGCCTGGCACCCCACCCGCCGCCGCCGTCGTCGTCGTCATCCGCCCGCGCGGTGGCGTGACCGGTACGGAAGCCGTGGGTGTGGTCCTCCTCCCGCTCCCGGCCTCCGGTGCCCCGGGGGCCGGGTGCATGGCGGTCGCCGGAGCCCCCGCGGTACCCGGCTCCGTGGGACTCCCCGTCATCTGCGGAGCGGTCCTCGGCCAGGTGGCGGTCCCCGCCCCCGGAGCGGTACCCGGACGCCGTGCGGAGGCCGTCCCGGACGCCCGGGGTGTCCTCGGCGCCGGGCCGGGTTCCCCACGCCCCGTCGCCATCCTCCCGGGCGCCCCGGGACCCGCCGTCGCGAGCGGCCGGTTCCGCCCCCCGGCGCGGCACGCCGCCCACGCCGCGCATGCCGCGGGCGCCGCCCCGGTCGTGTCCGCCGTATCCGGGGGCGTACCCGGCGTCGTCGTATCCGGGGGCGTACCCGTTGGCGTCCCCGCCGCCGCCCCGGGTGCCGCGGGCGGCGGCGGACTCGTACACCTCGTTGCGGCCGGACGCGGCACCCGCGGGGGTGCGCGACGCGGTGCCGAAGTCGTCGTCCTCCGGTCGGCGCCGTCCCGGCACCTCCCGGCCGTTGGTCCGGCGGGCCGCGGGGGTGCCGCCGCGCACGTGCTCCAGCAGGGTGCGCAGGGTCGGCTGCAGTGCCCGCTGGTCGCCGAACTCGACGTCGAGCGCGGCCGGGAGCGTCTCCTGCCAGAACTCCCAGAGCGGGCGCACCCATCCCTCGACGCGTTCGCCGCCGGCCTCCCGCCGTTCGGCGAGGAGTTCGAGCTGGCGGGGCGCGATCCCCTCCACCAGTTCGACGAAGAGCGGATGCGGCTCGCTGCCGTTGCGGGCCAGGCCACCGGGCTGGGCGCCCATCAGTCCACGGCAGTAGTCCTCCACCGTGCGCTCGTCGTCCAGCACCGTCCAGCGCTCGTAGCTGCGCAGCAGCTCCGCCCAGCTCGACACGCCGCCGGGGTAGTCCCCGAGGCTCAGCCGCACCCCGGGCACCTGGGCGCCCCGCTCCGGGAAGAGCCGCAGCCGGACCCGTCCGGGGGACGCCGTCGCGCCGTCCAGTACATCGACCTGCCCGTTCCACATACAGCACAGCAGCCGGTGCAGGATGACGCGCCGTTCCTCCTCGCAGCTGACCATCCAGCTGTCCCGGTATCCGAGGCGCTGGCGCCAGCGCAGCACGTCGTGGGCCTGCTCGGAGTCCTTGGCCCTGGCCCACTGCCGCAGCACCTTCCGGGCCTCGGGCACCTGGGTGAGGCTCATCTCGCTCCGGAACAGCACCACGGTCACGGAGTCGCTCTCCACCCCCTGGTACTGCACCGAGTTCCTGGCGTCCGACGGGAGCTGGAGGGTCTTGCCGAGGTACTCCTGCACCTCCTCGACCGCCTGCACCCGCGGGTAGGTGACCAGCACCCGCAGCGGTCCGGTGCCCTCCGGGGTGAAGCCCACCGGCAGCAGCCCGGTCAGCTTCCGCCCGAACAGTTCCAGCGCCTCCTTGCTGACCTGCTCGGCGGCGTCGCCGTCACCCGCCGCCGCGGCGAGCAGGGTGCCCATCGCCGGCAGCAGCGGCCGTTCCTCCAGGTGCTCGCCGCTCTCCGCGAAGAGCCGGGTGATCCGCCCTTCCAGCTGAGCCTTGACGGAGGCGACCGCGCCGTCGGGGTTCCGGCGGCTGAGGGTGTGGACGGCGCGCCAGGCGTCGCCGTCGATCATCCGGAGCAGCAGGGCGTCCTCCGCCTCCGTCTCACGCAGCCCCTCCCGGCGGACGAGCCGGGTGACCACGTCCTCGTAGAAGTGGTTGAGGGTGCGCTGCGGCGGCAGCAGGTACGAGATGCCGGTGCGGTCCTCGTAGAGTTCGAGGCCCTTCTGCGCGGAGACCTTGCGCTCCCGCTCGGCGTGCTTGACGAAGCCGTTGACCAGCCGGCCGAGGTCCGCCCCCGCGGCGTCCGCCTGCGACTGCCAGCGCTGCTGCTGCTCGCGCCACGCCTCGTGCCAGACCGCGTGGCACCGCCAGCGGTACCAGGTGTCCTGCTCGTGCAGGGCGGCACGCACATCGTCGTCGCCCCAGCGGGCGGGGGACATCCCGGCCAGCCGGCCCTTGATCCGCGGGACCTTGGGCGGCTGGTCGGTCACGCCCGGCGGCCGCTGGGGGGCGCGGGCGCGGGCGCCCAGCATCCCGAGGAACCCGGCGCGGGCGATGGCCTCGTCGCTGTCCGGCACGCCCTTGACGAGGCGTTCGGCGGCGAACGGGTCGACGCTCTGGAGGAGTTTGTCGACCGCGGGCCGCGGGGCGAAGCGATCGGCCATGGCGGTGGTCTCGCGGATGGCGATGGTCTGCAGGTCGGAGAGCAGCCGCTGCATGTCGCCGAGGCGCTCGCCGAGTGCCGCCTCGATCGCCCGGCCGCCGCGCGGCAGCGGATCGGGGTCGGGCACGTCGAGCTGTCTGCGCTCCCACAGCCCCTCGAGGCCGGCGTCGGCGAACAGCCGCCGGACGAGCGGCACCGCGTCGTCGCGGAGCGCCGCGCGCGGCCGTTCCAGCAGGTCGGTGACGGCCCGGCGCAGCAGCCGGCCGGCCACCAGGTCGGCGAGCTGGTCCATGGGCGCGGTCATGGACGCCACCAGACTGGTGGAGACACCCTGCCTGCCGATGCCGGTGGGGGAGACCGCGCTGCGGTGCACCCCGCGGTTGATGAAGCTGGCGGCGAAGGTCTGGTGGTCGTCGTCGGCGGCCATGGTCCTGCCGCGCGAGCGGCCGTCGCCGAGCTCGGTGCCGATCAGCGACATCACCAGCGAGACGATGGAGCGCCGCAGGTCGTCCTGGCGGATGCCCGCGGTGGGGCTGAAGAGGAACGCGGTCGGCAGGATGCCGGTGCGCAGCCGGATGGGCATGGTGCCGGGATAGCGGATGCCGATGCCGCCGTCGTGCTCCAGGTCGCCGATCTCGGCGCCCTCGGTGGGCGCGTTCTGCATGTCGACCAGGCGGAACAGGTCGACCAGCGCGCGGGCCGCGTTGAGATCCGCCTCCCGTCCGCCGCCCGACGAGGAGGAGAAGGAGGACGGCATGACGACGAGCGGGTAGATCTTCACGCCGTTGAACCGGCGCATCTGGAAGGCGTGGTTGATCAGGTGCAGATAGTCGAGGAAGATCCCCGCGCCGGTGCCGCCGGCCACGGAGAAGGCGACGAAGACCTCGCAGCCGCTGACCTTCCCGCCGCCGAACTCGCTGAGTGCGCCCGCCGACCGGGCAATCGCGTCGATGGCCTGGAGGAGTGGCTCGAGCACGGGGGCGAGGCTGTGCCGGAGCGTGGCGAAGAGCGCGGCCCGCCCCACGGTGGGGAGCTGGCCCGCGCCGTTGTGCAGGGGGGTGACCTTGGGCTCGCCGATGCGCGGCGGCAGCCAGTCGGCGACCTCCTCCCGCAGGCTCGCCCGGAGCATCTTGGTGACCTCGGGCGAACTGTCGAAGTTCGGCAGCAGGTTGTGGGTGGCGCGCGAGGTGTGGGCGTAGGCGGCGCGCAGCGAGGGGTCGACGTTGAACTGCGGCAGCCGCTGGAGGTCGGACTCGCTGTAGTCGGCGTAGACGAACTGCAGGCACTCGGGCAGCTGGTAGGGGGCGTGGCCGCTCAGATGGCTGAGCGCGGTGCCGTCGGGGCCGCACAGTTCGGCACGGAGTCTGCGTTCGAGTTCGGCCCCGACCAGTCCGCCGGTCCCGCCCAGGCCGACGAAGAGCATCGGCTGGAAGATCTTCATTGGTTTCCTCCCCGCTGACGGCCGCCTCGACGGCCGGGTGGTTCCGTGGTGGTTCGGTGGGTCGGTGGTTCGGTGGTTCTGCCGCACCGGGTCCGCGCCACCGGGTCCGCGGTGGCGCGGTGTGCTGGTGTGCCGGGCCGGTCCCGGTGCCTCTGCCGGTGCCGGTCCGCGGCGTTCCGGTGCCGGTGCCGGTGCCAGTCCCGGTGCCGGTCCGCGGCGTTCCGGTGCCGTTGCCGGTGCCGGTGTGGCCGTGACCCGCCGTGCGGCGCGGTCACGGCCGTCTCACAGATATGCGTCGTAGGTACCGCCGCCCCCGGTCCCCGGTGCGCCGGGGGTGGTGCCGGGTCCGCCGGAGGGGGTGCCGCCCGGGGGGTTCGGCGAGGGCACGCCGATGGTCAGCGCGAGGTCGTCGGCGAGCGGTACCTGGCTGTGCCCGGTCAGCCGGGTGCGGCCGCCGTCCCGCTTGCGCAGCACGGCGCCGCCCTCGGGGCTGCGCCGGACCGCGTACGGGCCGTTGGCGCGGCGCTCGATCCGCGGGTTGCGGTGCGGCTCGACGACGGCGAACGCGTACCACTGCTTGTGGCCGCGTCCGGCCCGGTGCTCGCCGAGCACCTCGCCGGATCCGGAGACCAGGCGCAGCACCAGACCGGCCGGATCGCGGCGCCTGCTGCGCTGGCGGAGCAGCAGCACGACGGCGACGGACGCGGCGGCCAGCAGCGCGGCCCCGGTCAGGAAGGCCCACCACCAGGTGTCCCACACACCGGGCTCGGGGGTCACCCGCACCGAGAGGGGCGAGCGGACGAGGGCGCGGTCGCCCTCGGTGGTGTCGGCGACGGTGACCGTGCCGCCGAGGCGGAGCCCGTCCGCGCTGAGCCGGTCCCCGAAGATCTCGGCGGCGGCGACCCGCACGGTCACCTCGCGGGTACCGGACTCACCGGGCTTCACCACGATCTCGGCGGGGGAGACGGTGAGCAGCCCGGCCTTCACATCGGCGACGGAGAGCCGCAGGGTGTGCGGGGTGTCCGAGGTGTTGCTGACGGCGAGGCTGCCGGTGACGGACGCGCCGGGGTGGACCTCCTCCCGGGGCAGGGTGAGCGCGGTGGTGACGGCCGGGGCCGCGGGCGCGACCTGCCCCGCCTCGCTGCGCGTGTCGGCGTTCAGTCCGGAGGCGGTGAGGGTGCCGGTCACCTTGAGCGCGCCCTCGGCGCCGGACGGGATCCGCACGGTGCCGGTGAAGGCCCCGTCGCTCGCCTCGGCGTCGGGCGCCTTGCCGTCGTCGCGGAGGCCCAGTGGCACGGGAGCGAAGCCGTCGCCGGTCAGGCTGCTGGTGACGCGCAGGCCGGCGTAGTCGCGCGGGTTCTTGATCTCGTAGCCCTCCCGCGTCTGGAGGCGCATCGTGACGGTGGCCTTCTGGCCCGCCTGCGGCGAAGGCGGGTCCATGGTGATGGCGCCACGCAGTTCGCCCTGCCACAGGACGCTGACGGAGACCGGCGCCGAGCGGTGCCCCTCGGGGGCCTCGGCCTTGACCTTCCAGGTGCCGGGCACCGGGTCGACGATCCGCAGCGCCTCGACGGTGTCCTCGGCGCCCGCGAGTTCGAAGGCCGAGCCCCGGTACCGGCCGTTCGCCGGGACCTTGTTGCCGTGGGGGTCGATGTAGGTGATGTCGACCTCGGCGTCGCCCTTGTCGACCACGATGCTGCCGATGGTGGCCAGCGGGGAGATGCCGATCTCCTGGGTGGTGGGCGGCCGCTCGCCCGGCGGGCCCTCCTCGTAGCGCAGGCAGTGGGCCGCGGCGAAGATCTTCTCCAGCTTGGGGCCGACGTCCTCGGCCCCCTTCACCCGGGAGGCGGCGGGCTTCGCGGACGGCAGGTCGACGCAGCCCTTCTGGTACCCGCCCGCGGCGATCTCGGCAAGCTGCCCGGCGTCGGGGTCGGGCCCGAAGCCGAGCGGCCAGATCTGCACGTTGCTGGCTGCGGCGTTCGCCAGTTCCTTGGCGAGCTGCTGCCGGCCCTCCGCCTCGCGGTGGGCCGGATCGCCGTACTGCGGGCTGCCGGTGACGTCCATCCGGCCGTCGGTGAGGAGGAAGAGCACCCGCGGCACCGACGGGTCGGTGCCGTTGCTCAGTTCGTGCACGCCCTGGCGGATCGCGCTGGGAAAGTCCGTGCCGGTCCCCTCGCCCTCCTTGCGGCTGCGCAGCTTGCCGATGCAACCGCCGACGGTCCGGCGCCCGGCGGCGTCCAGCGCGGTGCGCGGGCACACCGGGTCCACGGCGCGCTGCTTCTCGCTCTCGGCCGCGGCGAAGCCGAAGACCGTGATGTGGGACGACGACGAGACGCCGCCGACCGCGATCCGCTTGGCGGCCGCCTTCTCCGCCTCCATGTCCTCGGGCGCGAGGCTGGCCGACTGGTCCACGGCCACCGCGTAGTTGACCGAGGCGAAGGCCGGTTTCACCGCGGCCGCCGGTATCTGGTCCGGGCCGGCGGGCGCCGTGGGCGCCGCGAGCACCGCGACGGCGGCCAGCACGGCCGCCGCGCCGCGCACGGTCCGTCCGGCCGCCTTGCGCCGTACTCCCCTGACTGTTGCCACAGCCTTCCCCTCATGTCGTCGTCGGGTGCGTGTGCGGCTCGTGTCCGCGGCCCCTGCGGGGCTCCCCGCGCACGTCTTCCTTGCGGTGCGGCGGCGGGCGGCCCGTCCGGACCGGCCGCCGTCAGCGCACCAGGCTCCAGCCGAGGGCCAGGGCCGCGGACGGGGCGAGCGTGGCGACGCCCCAGCGGATGGCCCGGTACTTGGCGGCGAGGATCGCGCTGACGTCCACCGCCTGGACGAGCAGCCAGCCGGCCGGGTCCCGGTCGGCCCGGGTGAGCGCGGCGCCCAGCCGCCCGTGGTCGAGCGGCTGGAGCAGGTCCCCGAAGTAGGTGACCCCGCTCCCCCCGCGCAGCGTGCCGGTCCGCGGCATCAGGGCCCGTACCAGCGCGGTGACGGCGACCGCCCAGAGCACTCCGGCCACCAGCAGCACGGTGTCGCCCGGCCAGTGCCAGTCGGGGGCGCCGTTGCTGCCGATGAGGAAGGCGGGCAGGGCGAGCGCACCGGACAGCAGCACGGCCGCCTTGGAGTCCGCCCGGCCCAGGTCCTCCCGCACGGTCTGGAGCAGGCGCTCCGCGATGCGTTCCCCCCCGGGGCCGGGGCCGTGCCGTCCCCTGTCCGGCACGGCCCCGACCGGTGAAGGGGCGGTGGGGCCCCCCGAGTCCCCACCGCCGGGCGCGGCGTCCCCCGGTGCCGCGCCGCCCAGAAGTCCCCCGTCCGCCGGCATCACTCCTCCTCCGCCCACGGCCAACCGTCGTCCTCGTCGTCATGACGGCGCCGCCGCGGCGGTTCCGGGTCCGGACTACGCCGGGGTGTACGGGAGCCGACGTGCGGATCGGTGGACGGGCCGGTAGACGGGCCGGTGCCGCGGGAGCCCCGCCGGGGCGGCTCGTCCGCCACCCAGTCGGGGGTGAAGGGGTCCGGTCCACCTGGTTCGTTCGGATGGCTCGAACGGTTCGGACGGCTCGAGTAGTCCGCATGGTCCGTCCGGTTCGCTTCCGGCCCGGTCGGCAGCTCGGGCCGACGCCGGCGCGCCGGAAGCGACCCGATCGGGCCGGTGATCCGGTGCCGCCCCTGGTCGAGCAGGTCCAGCGCCTGGCGCTCCACATCGCTGGACTGGATCTGCCCCCCGGCGACCAGGGCGAAGAGCCGGTCGACGCGCTCCCTCTCGTCCTGTCTGCCCTCCTGGCGGATCTTCTCCAGGAACTCCTTGGCCTCCTCGGGCTGCGCCGCGAGCATATAGCTGAGCTGCTCCAGCCGGCCGCCCTGGAGCATCTCGCGGAAGCCGTCCTGGTGGATCCGGGTCAGCGTGGCCGAGGCGTGGGCGGCGCGCACGTCGTCCATGTGCCGGATGGTGGTGTCGTCCACCCGCACCCGCACATAGAGCCGCACCCGCAGACCGAGATCGGACCCGAGGTCGTCCCAGCGCCCGCCCGCGCACTGGCCGGTGATCGCGCGGTCCACCTGCTCCGCCTCGTGCACCGGGTACTGGCAGGAGACCTCGCGCAGCCGCTCCAGCACCGGCGCGGTGAGCCGTGCGGCGACGTCGGTGACCACCTCGGTGGCGGCCAGATACGGGTTCTCCACCGTCCAGTGGATGTCCACCTCGGCGTCGAAGAACGCGGTCCCGCCCGCCGCCGGCAGCTCCATCCGCAGCGGCGACCGGAAGGTGCCGAGCGCGATCTCGCAGACGGTGTGCGGCCTGGCCAGTGCCCGCCGGTTGTGGTGCTCCACGCCCGAGACGGTCGCCACGCTCCAGCCGCCGTTCCGGTAGAACATCACGGACGCCTTGCGGGCGCTCGCGTGCCGGACCGGTCCGGCCGGGGTGTACTCCCCGAGGAACGGGCCCGCCGGATCGCCGCCGTCGGCCAGGATCTGGTCCTCAGCCATCTCTCTCCTCCTCGCCGCTCGGAGCCGGTGCTTCGGCGAGCCACCACAGGGCGCGCGCCTGCGCGTCGGGAAGCGGATCGTCCGGATCCCTCATCATTCGGCGCAGCAGCCAGTCCAGCTGCCGCAGGTCGTGCTCGTCGGCGAACATCGCGGGGAGCAGCGCCGCCAGTCCCGGCCGCGTCCACGGCCGCCCGTCCCCGCGGACCGCGGTCCGCAGCAGCGACTCCAGCGCGTCGAGCGCCACCTCGCGCGACCTCGGGGTGTGCAGCGCCGTCCACAGCAGGTCCGCCAGCGGACGGACCAGTTCGGGACGGGCGACCGCCAGCGCCGCGGGCAGCGGCCAGTCGCCCCGGTCGCCCAGCGGGGCCCCGTCCGCGCCGTCCAGCACCTCCTCGACGCGGGTGAGCACGAGCCGCACGGCCGTCACCAGTCCCAGGTCCTGGTACTCCGCGGTCTTGTGGTGCGTCCAGGTCTCCAGCCGCCGCAGCACGGCCGGGGCATCGGCGCCGGCGGCCAGCCGGACGGTGTTGAACGAGGCCACCGCGAGTTGCTCGCCGTCGTCCCGGACGCCGATGCGCGCGAGCGCGTCGAGGCTGTCCTCCGCCGTGGCCGCCGCGTTGCCGTATCCGAGGGCCATCGCGGCGGTCCAGCGCAGCGCCTTGCTGCCGTGCCGGCTCCAGTCGTCCACCAGCCGGTGCACGGCCGCCCGGTGGCGCGGGTGCCCGGCCGACTGGTCCAGGGTGGTCGCCGCGAAGATCCTGCGGCGCGGCGCGGCGGCCTCCGCGAGCGGGCGCACCAGCTCCGCCCAGCCGTACTCGAAGTCCCGTACGCACAGCTCCCCGGCCGCCACCGCCGCCCGCATCCACACCTGGGGACGGGGATCGTCGGCCAGCAGCCGCAGCCAGCGCACGACCGGCGCGCGGACCGGGAAGTGGCGGTCCCAGACCTCGGCGAGCACCGCCGCCGGCAGCGCCGAACCCCGGTACCAGATCAGCCGGGCGTCCACCTCGGCGCCCCCCACCTCGACCTTGCCCGGCCGCAACTCGGCCCGGGAGAGCGCCAGATCGGTCTCGGGGTCGTCGCAGAACAGCGGGCGGGACGGTGTGGTGTCCGGGTCGCTCTGCACCGAGAGCTCCCAGGTCAGCAGATGCGCCGCGGCGGCCACGGCGCTGTGCGAGGCACCGCCGAGCACGGCGAGCGCGATCCGGAAGGCGACGGGGTGGAACACCGCTGCCGCGTTGCGCCGCACCGGCCGCCCGTCCTGCTCGGCGGCGGCCGGTGCGGCGAGCGCGCGGTCCACGCCGGCGAACCACTCCTCGGCCTGGGCGGCGGCGACGCTGCGGCAGCCGGCCAGCAGCTCCGCGCGGGACAGCTCTCCGCACAGGTGCCCGGCGAGCAACGACGCCACCACCTCCGCCTCGGCGGGGCGCAGGTCCCGCAGCCCGACGGCGTCCTGCACCGCGGCGGAACCGGCGAGCCGGAGCGCCCGGTCGGCGAGCGCGTCCGCGCCGGGACCCGCGCCGGGGGCGCCGGAGCTTCCGTCCGCGCCGGGGACGCCCGGGATCCCGCCCGGACCCGGGCCGCCGAGCCCCCCACCCGCACCGGGACCCGCACCGGGACCCGCGCCGGGGGCGCCCGGGCTCCCGTCCGCGCCGAGGCCGCCGGTTTCACCCGCCACCCGGTCCTCCAGAAGGGCACGCAGCCGTGCCATGAGGAGTTCGTCGGTGGGGGCGGGAGGGCAGCGCATCCCGTACCGGCCCGTCAGCAGCGGCCCGGTCGCGGCGCCCACGGCCACCACGACCACCGCGTACGCCCCGGCCGCGTCGAGCGCCGCGGCGAGCGCGTCCAGGTCCATCTCCTCGGGCGGCAGGGCGCCCGGCCCGAGCACCAGCTCCATCAGATGGCCGGTCGCGGTCCGGCCGCCGCCCTCCTCGTCCCGCGCGGCCCCGTCGCCCAGCTGCTCCGTCAGCGCGCGGACGTCCGGCTGCACCCGGCGCACCCGGGCGGCGGCCGGACCGCCGGGCCCGTGCACGGTCAGCTCGTCGAGCAGGGCCAGTGCGGTGCTGGTGCGCCCCGTGCCGGGAGCCGCACCGAGCACCAGCAGCCGGCGGGCGCGCAGCGCGGTACGCAGGCGCACATACCCCTCCGGCGGGACGTGCGTGCGGCGCAGCCGCCTCAGTTCGTCCTCCGGGACCGGGCCGCCGCGTATCACCGCTCCCGGGGCGCGGCGGCCGTCCAGCCGCAGATGGATGTCGCCGATGTGGGCGCTGGTGATCGAGGACCGGTCGAAGCTGACCAGGTCCCGGCCGGACTCGAAGAGCATCCGAGTGGATCGGCGGGCCCGGGAGGCGGCGGCGAGGTCGGTCGGCCCGTCCTCGCCCTGCTCGTCGCCGAGCGGGTCGCGGGTGTGCTCCCGGAACCGGCCCTGGGCACTGGCCCGTTCGCGCTCCCGCTCGGCCGCCTCCGCGTCGGCGGCCGTCGTCCCGCCGTCGTCCGCCGGGCGGTCGCGCCCGTCGTCCCCGGCACGGGGCGCGTCCTGCGCAGCACCGGCGTCCTGGGCGGGCGGGGCAGGCCGAGCAGGCGGGGCGGGCGAGACGGGCTCCGGGGAGGCCGCGGGCTGCTGCTGGTCGTCCGTCATCCCGCTCACCTCTCCCGGCGGTCGCCGCGGCCGGTGATCCGGCCGATGTGGACGGGCTGCCGGTAGACGTTGCCGTGGTGGCGAGACATGTCCCCGTGCACGACGTACCGGTCACCACCGGTGCCGCCGCCCTCGCCGCCCGCGTGCCCCTCGTCGTCCTCGCGCCCGTCCCCGGTATCCCTGGGGTCTCCGGCATCCCTGGGGTCCCCGGCGCCCTCGCCGTCTCCGGCAGCTCCGGCAGCTCCGGCAGCTCCGGCATCCTCGGCGTCGGCGTGGGCTCCGTTGCCGACGCCGGGCCGTACGGTGGCCGGTCCGGACTGCGGCGAACCGCCGGCCGACGCGCCGCCGGCGCGGCCCGCTCCGGCGCCGCCGCCGGCCGCGCCCCCCTCCGGCGCGGCCGGCGACGGGCCGGGTATCGCGGGGGCGGGGCGGCCCGGCAGATGGAACCAGCCGGTGGCCTCGCCCTCCTTCAGCCGGAGGCCGGCCGGCGCATACGCCGCGGGCTCCACGAACTTCCCGCCCGCGCGGACGACCTCCGTGTAGAGCGAGTCGGAGACCACCAGCACCAGATCCGCCCCCTCGGCGTCGAGGAGGTCGCGGGCCGTCGCCGTGTCGGCGAGTCGGCACGCGAGGTCCACGGCACGGCCGCTGATGCCCCGTTCGTCGTGCCGCACCGGACCGACGTGCATGCCCACCCGCAGCCCGAGCGGCATCCGCAGCGAGCGGTTCTCCTCGCGCAGCCCCTCGTGGATCTCCACGGTCCACAGCCCCAGCAGCCGGGTCGCCGAGACCCGCCCGGCCACGGAGACCAGCACCCCGTCGCCGCGGTCCTCCATGTGCACCGCGTCGGCCGGGATCCGCGCGTTGCGGAACGCCGCGTCCAGGATCCGGTAGATACGCGCCCGCATACCGGGCCGCTCGGCGTCCTCGTACGCCCCCGACCTCCGGGCATCCACGCTGACGACCGACTCGTAGTGCGCTTCACCGGTGTCCAGGATGTCGTCGCTCACGGTGCTCCCCCGCCCTCTCGCTCTGGTGCTTCCACTCTCGGGCCCGCGCCCGAGGCCGTCTGTAGCCGTTTACACACGGCCGCCGGGGTTCTCCTCGCGTTGGGCGGCCCGGGGGCCGTCGGCCTCCGCGTGGCCTTCGGCGAGCAGGGACAGCAGCACCGGATCGAGGATCTCGACCAGCCGGTTCCCGGTGCGCACCACCTGCTGGGTGCGCAGCAGCCGCAGGGCCTTGGCGACGGCCTCGCGGGTGGCGCCGATGGTCGCGGCCAGCTCGTCCTGCGCGAGATGGACCACCACCCCGGGGCGGGGCCGCCCGCCGGCCCCCGCGTAGGGGCCCGAGGGCTCGACCCGGGAGAGTTCGTCGAGCCGGCCGGCCAGCCGCTGGAGGACGGTCAGCGAGGCGAGGGCGGAACGCTCCTGGTCGGCGCTGCGCAGCCGGGAGGTGAGCTGCCGCATCACCAGGGAACCGACGCGGGGGTTCATGGCGAGGAAGCGGCGGAACGTGTCGCCGTCGATGACCTGTGCCTCGATGGGGCCCAGGGCCCTGACCGTGGCGCTGCGGGGGTGGCTGTCCAGCGCGGCCATCTCGCCGAGCAGTTCGCCGGGGCCCCGCAACCCGAGGATGAGCCGGGTGTTCCCCCGATCCGTCGACACCGAAACGGTCACCCACCCCCGAAGGATGATCACGACATGGCGCGACCGGTCCCCCTCGGTCAGCAGGTGGACATTCGCCGCATACTCCCTCCGGGTGCCAAGAGCCATGACACTCTCGTTCTCCTGTGTGGTGAGGGCGCGCGCGAACGCGGCCCCATCGTCGAGCAGCCCCATCGGCCACTCCCCCCACGGCATCCGAATGGCTGGTTTCGATTGGCCATGATGGTCCCAGGATGATCCTTTGGTGTGGTCCGAATCACGCCAGATTGCCGCTACTGTCCGGTAGTTGAAGTTGTGCCAGTTAAGAGGAGTGGGCCGCCGCGCAGCGCGCCCAGTACCGCCCGCGGGCGCCGGCTCCGGTCCCTCCGCCCGGCGCGCCGGCGTGCCGGCCGCGCGTCACGGCTACCGAGGTCAAGGGGGGAGTGATCCCGTCCGCCGGCACCCGGGGTGTCGATTTCGCCCCTTGCTCGAACATGGCGAGAAATCGGGTTTCCAGACGGGTATTTCGCGAAACAGTGGCGATCACTCCCCGCGGCACCGCTTCCGCCGCCCTTCCGTTCCTCTTCCTCTTCCTTTCGCCCGACCCTTCGACTCCGTCATCCGGACGGGAGCGAGGGAGAAGCGGAGGCGAGGAGCAGCGGAGCAGCTGAGAAGCGGGGAAGCAGGGAAGCAGGGAAGCGGGGAAGCAGGGAAGCGGGGAAGCGGGGAAGGGAGGAAGGGAGGAAGGGAGGAAAGCGGGAAGGGGAGGCACCCGGCACTAGGGTGTGCCGGGCGGATGTAACAACGGGATGCGGTCATGGGGAGCGGAGCATCATGGGGCATGCGGCGCGAGAGCGGCTGGCGGAGCTGCTGGAAGACGCGGAGCGAAAAGGGGACTTCAGCACCCGCACGGAGCTACCCGCCCACGACCTGCGCATCGAGGTCGACGGTGTGGGGGAACTGCCGCTGCCGTTGCGTGCCCCCGTCGCCAAGAAGCTGATCGCCCAGGCCAGGCAGGCCCGTTTCGGCCGCGGCGAGGAGACCCTGTCCGACACCAGCGTGCGCGACACCTGGGAGATCACCCCGGACCGGATCACCCTGTCCGGTCCCGACTGGGACCGCGCCCTGGGCGACGTACTCGACGGCGTGCGCAGTGCTCTCGGCCTGCCGCCCACCACCGCGCTGCGGGCCGAACCGCACGCGCTGCTGGTCTACGGCAAGGGCCAGTTCTTCCTCCCCCACCAGGACTCCGAGAAGGACGACTCCATGGTGGGCACCCTGGTCGTCTCGCTGCCCTCCCACCACTCCGGTGGCGAACTCGTCGTCGAACACGCGGGCCGCAGCGTCACCCACCGCGCCTCCCGGCAGCAGCTCACCTTCGTCGCCTTCTACGCGGACTGCCGCCACGAGGTCAGGCCCGTCACCTCCGGGTACCGCGTCACCCTCACCATGAACCTGCTCGCCGAGCGCGTCCGGCCGACCGACGAGGAAGCCGGGGGCCGACTCGCCGAGCTGGCCCACTGCCTGACCGAGCACTTCACCACCCCGGCCGAGCAGCGCTATTCCTACGGTCGCCCGGAGACCACACCCCCGAACCGGCTCGTCTACCTCCTCGACCACGAGTACACCCAGCGCGGCCTGGACTGGGACCGCCTCAAGGGCGCCGACGCCGCCCGCGCCGCACGGCTCCGCCAGGCCGCCGGGCAGGCCGGCTGCGAAGCGGTGCTGGCACTGGCCGAGGTGCAGGAGACCTGGGACGCCGCACCGCCCTACGACCAGTACGACCAGTACGACCACTACGGCGAGGTCGAGCACTTCGACGACTGCGAGGACGAGGAGTGCGAGGGCGCCTGCCTCCTCGACCCCGACGGCGAGCCCGGGGCCGAGCGCCGCCGCAGCGGTGACTTCTCCGACTACGAGCTCAACGAGTTGGTCGACGACGAGATCACCCTCGGCTGGTGGACCCTTCCCGAAGGCCCCGACCGCACCAGCGGCACCAGCGGCACCAGCAGCACCGACAGCACCGACAGCACCGACGGCGAGGCGATCTCTCTCCCCGTCGCCTACGCCGAGGTCTGCGCCACCACCGAGAACAAGGACCTCACGCCCTACCGCTCCGAGTACGAGGGCTATATGGGCAACTACGGCAACACCCTGGACCGCTGGTACCGGCGGGCCGCGGTGGTGCTCTGGCCCCGGCAGCAGTCGTTCGCGTCACGCGCCGAGGCCGGCTCCGAGTGGGCCCTGCGTGAACTCCAGGGCCACCTCGACGCCGGCGCGCTCGACCATGCGCGCACACTCACCCGGTCACTCGCCCCGATCTGGGGGCGCCACGGCTCGGGCGAGGCGACCGCACCGCTCTTCGCCGCCGCCCTGCGCGTCGCGGTGGGACTGCGGGAAGCGGACACGGCCGCGATGCTGATAGCGCCCTTCGAGGTGGAGACCCTGGCCGAGGAACACGCCCCGGATCTGGCAAGGGCGGCGGAACGGTACGGCCGGGCCTGGGCACGCGAGACCGTCGGCACCTGGTTCGGGACGGCCGACGCCTACACCGGGGCCGCCCGCACGGCATGGCTCGCCTCACTGCCCGCCCTCTGCACCGCGCTGCGAACCGCCGACGGCGACGGGGAGGCAGTGGCGGCACCGCTGGTCGAGGGTGCCTGGCGGGCGACCGGGCAGCAGCTCACGAACCGGCTCGGCATGAGCCGGGAGAAGGAGCGCCGCACGGGCTCGGAGCAGCTCGGCGCCCCCCTGGCCCATATCCTTCTCGCCGCCGGCAGCGGGACCGCCGACGCGATCGTCACCACACTGCGCGGCCTTCCGGACACGGCCCTCGAATGCCTGGTCCCCGCCCTGCGCGCCGCGGGCCGCCGGCCGGCGGCCGTACCGGACGGCACAGGGGGCACAGGGGGCGCTCCCGTGGTCGGCGCCTTCCACGCGCTCGCCGACCACTGCAGGGAACGGCTCGCCGCGCTCCTCACCCGCCCCGTGCGCGCGGCGGACGACTGGTCGCTTCCCCCGGCCGGGGCCTGCGGGTCCGGCTGCGGCCTCTGCCCCGACCTCGACGCCTTCCTCACCTCCCGCTCCCGCCGGGTCATGGAGTGGCCGCTCGCCCAGGCCAGGCGCCGGCACATCCACAGCCGTATCGACCTGACCGGACTGCCGGTGTCCCACACCACCCGGCGGCAGGGACGCCCCTACACCCTGGTGCTGACCAAGACGGACGCGGTCTTCACCCGCGAGCGGGAAGCCCGTGTCCGCGCCGAGACCGACCTGGCGTGGCTGAGGAAGAACTGGCCGGTCCAGCAAGGCGGTTGAGGCTCACGGCATCGGCGGTTCGCTGCGGGAGCGGACCGTCGCGGCCGAGCACCCCTGCATCCGGCCGGCCCGGAGGCCGAGGAACCCGACCGCCGGCCGGAGCGGGCGGCCCGTGCGATGGGCCGGGACCGGCGCCGGGTGCCCTGCAGCCGGCGGCGCGCTCCCACACGGTCCGGATCTCGCGAGCGGGCTGCCCGGGGGTCGGCGGGCCGGAAGCGAGCCGCAGCCGGTCAGCGCGGTCGAAGAGGCGGGGATCCCTTGCCGCGCACAGTGACGATCAAGCCGCGTTCGCGTGGCTCCTGCGCGGCTCGACGGGCCGTCACACGTGCCACACCGTACTCCTCGGCGAGGTGGTTCTCCGGCGGGATCGGCCTGTCCGGCGCCAGTTCACCCGACTTGATCTTGCGGGCGATGACGTCTTCCAACTGGGCTTGAGCGGCCTCGCACTCATGGGGTCCAGTATCGGCTCGGCTTCTCCCTGACCGCTCACATGTCCAACGTAGAGATGCCGTGCCCTGCACGATCGGATGGATCCCTCCGCACTTGTATGAAGAAGGGTCCATGGCGCGGGTGATGCTGGTAGTTTCGCTTCGGCCATGAGAAGAGTGCCCGCGATTGCCGCGGAGGACGCCACGGTCGTCCTGGACGGGACCACGCTGCTGGCGCCGACGACGTTCGCGGTGATGCCGGGCGAACTCTGGTGCCTCACCGGCAGCAACGGCTCCGGGAAGACGACCCTGCTGCGGGCCTTTCTGGGAAGCCGGAGGCTGACCGACGGCGCCGTCCGCGTGCAGGGCGAGACCGTCGATCCGGCCAGGCCCCGGCACCGGCGGCTGATCGCCTCGCTCGTCGAACCGGTCCCCGTCGCACGCGACATGACACTGCGCGAGCAGGTGACCCTGGTCGCCGCCTCCTGGTACGGCAACACCACGACGACGGCGGAGCACGCCGAGGAGGTCATCGGGCAGCTGGGCCTTTCCGCACTGGGCGAGCGGTTCCCCTCGCAGCTCTCCTCCGGCCAGCTGCAGCTCTTCAGCCTCGCGCTGACCCTGGTCCGCCCCGCCGGTGCCGTCCTGCTCGACGAGCCCGAACGGCACCTCGACACCGACCGCGTCGACCTCGTCACCACGCTGCTCACCGAACGCGCGGAGCAGGGCACCTCGTTCCTGATCGCCACCCATGAGACCGCCCTGGTGGACGCCTGCGACGGCGTCACAGAGCTGGGATGACGACGGACAGCACCACGGCGGTGGAGGCCGGCCCCGGCGCTCGGGTACGCGCCGTACGGCACCGGTACGCCCGCCGCGGCGACCGCGCCACGGTGCAGGACCGGGCGTACACCGTCTACGTCGCCGCCATCCTCGCCCTCGTCTACGTCGCACCGGTCGCCTATCTGGTGAGAACCTCGCAGACGCTCGTTCCACTGGACTCCTCCAGAGCGGCGACGCCCGTGGCATGCCTGGTCGCGGCAGCGGTGGTCTGGGGCGCCCAGCTCACCGGCCGGTACTGGGGGCCGTTGGTGCTCAAGCCGTTCCTGCTGCATGTGTTCATATCCACCGACCTGTGCCCGACGCACTACCTCGGCCCGATCGCCCGCCGCCGACTGGTGTACGCGGGACTGGGCACGCTGCTGACGGTGTGCACGGCGACGTTTCTCGTGACCGACCTGTTCGACCACCCGGGAACCGCGCTCCTGCCGCAGGGCGTAGGCGTCGCGGTGGGCATCGGCGCCTTCGCCTCCGTGGCATGGCTGTGGGGCCAGATCCGGACGGTACGCGAGAACCTCCTGCTCGCCGCAGCCGTGGCCGCCGCAGCCGCCGCCGTCGCGCTGCTCGGCCGGTCCGCCCTGGACGGGAGCGGCCTGTGGCTCGCCGCCGGTGTACCTGCGGTCTCGGCGACGGTGCTCGGCCGGTCCGCCTTCCGGTCCCTCCGTACAGTCGATCTCCCCCGGCTCGCACGCCAATCGGCGCGTGCCGCCGAGGCCCAGACCTTCGCCTGGACCGGCACACTCCACCACGCGCTCGACCTGTACCGCCCGGAGCCGCGCGGGCTCACATCGGTCCTGGTGCGTCCGGACGGGCGGCTGCGCGGCCATCTCGCACAGGGGGCGGTCCGCGCACTCCGCGCCCCGGGTCGCGCGGTTGCGGCCGGGGCGTTCCTGCTGACCGGCGGCGCGTTGCTGACGCTCGGCGTCGCGGAGCCGGACGCCAGAGCGGCGACGCTGTCCTGGACGGCCGGCTCGGTCGCCGTGTACTGGGGGTCCGGGTGGGTCGGCGAGAGCTGGCGCGGTCTCCGCGACGAACTGACGCTGGCCCCGTTGTTCGGCGAGCGGTGGGGCGGGATGCCCGCCCGCACCCTGGCCTGGCCGGCCGTCGCGGTGCCGGTCGCGGTCGGCCTCGCGGGCGGTGCCACGGCCCTGACCCAGTGGCCGCTCCAGAGCGGCAGGCCGGTCGAGGCGCTGCTGCTCGCCGCGGGGTCGGTGGTGCTCGTGCTCGCTGCCAGGTTCCTGCGCGAGATGAAGACGAATCTCCCGATCGAACTGCTACTCCCCGTCATCACGCCCCTGGGCGACCTCTCCGGGCTCCGGGTCTTCGTATGGCAGTTCGACGGACTCGTCGTCGTACTGATCGGCATTCTCGCCATAACGCAGATGCCGTCCGCGTCCGGTGCGGCCCTGGTCGCGCTGGGCCTGACCGCCTGGTGCCTCTGGGCGGGCCTGCGCCGTACGGGGTGGGCCCGCCTGGCCCTGTTCAGCCGCCTCGGCCGGGTGTAGATCGCGGACTCCGGCGGTGGCGGGACAGCAGGGGGGAGTCCGCACCCTCTCCCCGCGCGCGGTACAGCTCCACAGCCCGCTCCAGGGGTTCGACGGCCTCAGCCCAACGCTGCTCCCCGGACAGCTTCAGCGGAACCGCTGCCACGCGGCGATCCGCCCGGTGGCGGACCGGTCGTCCGGGACGCCGCCCCCCGCGCCGAGCAGCCGCCGGGCGACTTCCTCCGTGGCCAGGGGCGCCTCGCCGCTGTGGCCGCGCAGGTCGACGTAGTAGGCCCCGCCGGGAAACCAGCCGCGCCGTACCGCCTCGTGAGCCGCCTCCAGGGCGAGAGCGTTCTTGCCCACGCCCCCATCCCGGTCACCACCATCACCGGCGACGCCGTCCCGGACGAGACCGTCCCGGACGAGACCGCGTCGCCCTCCGAGCCCGTAGCTCCCGTGTCCAACCAGGCTGCTGGTTGCGCCAGTTCGGCGTTGCGGCCCGAGAAACCCCCGTGCGCCGGCGGCAACGCGGCCGGCAGCGGCCGCGACGATCCGGACGTGACCTTCGGGAGCGTGCCGTCGGTGTCGGAACCATGCAGGGGCGGGGGCGAGGCAGGGGCGGGGGCGGGGGCCGACAACAGAACCTCCCTGGTGGGGGCCAGAACGTAGGGGCAGAACGTCAGCGTCCAGATGACGGGTGCTCACAGCTCATCGTGGCCTTCCGTGGCCAAGAGAGGGGCGAGCACGCTCAGCGGCTGGTGGGCGGACGGAGTGGCGGGTGAGTGGGTCGGCCAGCGCTCGACCTCGCTGACGAGAACCTGCTGGTACGGGGTGGGGCCCAGCGGGTATAGCCGGCCAGTTCCTCCAGAACCCGCAAGGGGTGCGAAGGATTCTGAGGCAGGGGGCGCTGGGCGCTGGTCATCGCGGCCCAGGCACCGGAGAAGGGCGGCCGCCTGTGGCAGGAACTCCAGAGAACGGGCGGCGGCTTGGAGGAGGAACCAGGGCGTCGCGCACGTGCGCCTCACACAGCCACGAGCCGGACCCGCTGACCACACAGCCTGTTCATGTCGTCGACGTCCGAGGTCAGCATGACCACCGGGCGCTGCTGGCGAAGCGCAGCCTCGGCCACGGCCGCGTCGATGGCGTACTTGTGGCCGTGCAGCCCTGCCCCCATCAACAGCGCCGAGGCCGCTTTCGCTTCCTCATCCCCCACCGGGATCACACGCAGCCCCGACAGCAGCCAGCTCAGCCGAGCCTTGTTCGTACGGGCGTGCACGGCCTCGATGATGGTGAGCGAGCAGATCACCACCTCCATGCCCCGTGACCGCGCCTCCACGACCAGCGCCACCACGGTCTCGTCATCGGCGAGCAGCTGGGAGAGCCCCTCGCTGTCCAGGACCAGCGTCCCCTCGTGGCTCAGCTTGCGGCGGGCCACTGGTCTTCCTCGGCGAACACCTCGTCGAACACCTGCCGCGCCCGCTGCCGCGCCTGCTCGGACACCGGCCCGTTGCGGCTCTGGTAGTCCGCCAAGTACTCGTCCAACACCTGCCCCCTCAGCTCCCGCTCGACGGCCGCGGCGATGAACGCGGAGAACTCCCGCTTGCCGACCCGCGCCCGGATCGCCTCCGCGGTCCCCTCGGGCAGGGACAGGCTGACCCGGGTCGCCGGCCCCTCACCGATGCTGTACGTCATCTCGGACATACCTCCAGTGTGTCAAAGAAGTAGGAAACTCGAAACCGCACGCGCCACCCGCCCCTACCCGGCCTCCACGACCCAACCGCACCCCAGGCCCTAGGGGCACACCGGGGGAGACAAGCCCCCGTGAGATCCCCCGAAAGATCGGGGTCCACGAGACGCCCGCCAAGGCCACCGTGCTGACATATCACCATGCAAAAAGCCCCTCCAAACCACGTTTGCGCAGCTCAGAGGGGCTCATACGAGTGGACCGGCCTGCCCCGGCGCGAGTCGCCGGCTCTGGGCGTCCTGCTCAACACACGAGGCCTGATCGAGCTGATGGTGCTGCAGATCGGCCACGAAGCCCACCTGATCGATGGCCGCCTCCTGGCCCTCCTCACCGGTGGTGGCCTGCTCACCACCCTGATGACGGCCCCTCTCCTCAAACTGACGGGCCACACCCCCGACTCCCGCTCCGGCGGTGCCCGAGCCACGGAAGGCCAGGACTCGCCGGGAGCCCGTGCCCCGACCCGCGTTCAGCGGTCTCCTCGAAATTCGCCGCAGGGGCTCGCCCGTCACCGGAGCGACTGAACCGAGGACGAGACCCATCGCTGAGCGGATGGTCAGCCGTTGAGGTCAAGGACTGGCACGCCCCGCCCCTCGTACGCCTTGGGCTCCACCGTCGCGATCAACGCGTCCGCACCCCACTCCGGAAGATGACGCACGGCGTGAACGGCCGCCGCGATCCCAGGCGGGACGCCGTCCCGCCGCAGCTGGGCGACGGCGAGCATCCCCGCGCAGTCCAAGTCGAGGGTGTGGATGACATCGAGTTGGCCGACGTGCTCAGCCATCCCGAGATAACCGGCGTCCGCCTCAAGCACCGACAGCACCGGAACCCACAACCGGGTCTCCGGCTCGAAATGCGCCCGGTGGACCAACGCCGACACCTGCCGGTTCCCCGACAGCGCCAGCAGCGCCGGCGCGTCCAGGACGAGGTGGTGCAGGATCACGCGGCCGCATCCTCCTGTCCCACGGTGAAGGCCTCACGAAGCCGGCGGCCCATCGCCGCGCTCTCCTCATCCGTCACCTCGGCCCCGAAGTGCGCCGCCAGGTAGGCACGGGTGCGCGCCGCGCGTTCACGGCGCTCCTCCTCTGTGAGTGTCGACTCCGCGAACTCCTGAACCAGCGAGCGGATCGACGTCTCCCCCTCGATCCCCCTCGACCCGACTCCGCCCGGGAACCGTGCCCACTGGTGGGCACAGCCCCGTCAGTGTTCGCACTTGGTGAACCGATGACACGAAATGCCCTGCCCAGGGCACCTGCGGGCTCACTCAGAAGGAGGTTTGCAGCAGCCGGGCCGGTGCCGCCTGCGGACTGGCAGGATCACCGGGTACCGGTCTCCGGCTCGGGCCGGGGCAACTCATCCAGGTCGAGAGTGAAGGTCCGCCCATCGGCCAGCTCGATCGGGAGCTTGCCCGCGCCGTACTTGTGTGTGCGCGCGGTGATGTAGCCGGTCCCGGTGGGCTCGGTGTGGACGACTACCTCCCCGGCGTACGGGTCCACGACCAGGTAGACCGGGATGCCGTAGCGGCCGTACTTGGCAGTGCAGTCGTCGTAGTCCTTGCGCGCCGAGGAGACCGACACCACCTCCGCGATCAGCAACACGTCCTCGAAGCTGTAGCGCTTGCCCTGCTTCTGCGCGTCCTCACGCAGGATCACCAGGTCGGGGGCGGAGTTCTCGTCGGCCGGGAAGTCCAGGTACACGTCGGACGTCACCTTCGCGTGACGCCCCAGAGCGAGCGTGTCGATCTGCATCGAGCGGATTGTGCTGGAGCACTCCTCGCTCTGCGGGGTCATGATCACCTTCCCGTCGGCACCGAAGAAGACCGTGTATCCCTCGGGGAACTCGGTGTGCATGATCGCGTCAACGCTCATCAGCGGCTCCTTCCCGTCGCCTCCCAGAATACGATCGACACACGGGTGGGCGACCGCGTCGGGCCCACGGCCGCTGCCCTCCGGTCCATGCGCTACCTGTGCCTCATCGCACCCGGTGTCCGGGCGGAATCGTGAATCCCGCGCTCACCGACTACCTCGTCCCCGTCCACGCCGGCATCGGCAGCACCGACGCCGTCTCCAACGCGGTCTTCCACCCCACCGGCCGCCGGACCCGCGAACCGCCACTGGTTCCGGAGCAGCTGCTCGATACGGAGATGATGAGAGAGCTGACAGGGATGGCTCGCCACTCGGATCACCGAAAAGCCGCACGAGAGCGCCTCACTTATGCCCAGGCGAGCCGTTCGAGCAAATGGTCCAGACGGCCATCCCGCTCGTGACGGCGGGCGGTTCCGCCGGCGGCCCGCCGCGTCGGTGCCGGGGTTCAGACGTCCTGGAGGACTGGAACGCGCGGCACCGGGGGATACAAGCACGCCGGTGTACCAGCCGCCCACACACATCCAGTGTCGCCTCATGCCCGCAGTTCCGCAGCACGGCGTATTCCACCGGTCACGGTTCGGCTTCGGAAGACTGATTGCGCCGGGACAGCCGACGTCCGATGGCGTTGACTCCGCTCAGTAGCGCCAGCGCCAGCAGTACGGTCACCAGGCGTGAGGCGAACGGCACGCCTGGCACCGTCAACAGGTGTGCCGATATCAGGAACGCCGCCAACAGCAGCACCCGAATGACGGCGCGGCGGTCGACCACCGCGCGATACCGCAGGCTCTCCGCCCGGGCCGGGTTCTTCCGCGCCGTACCAGGGAAGAGCCGCAACCGGAGCCACCCCAGCCAGCCGCGCCACCCGGCCGTCCCGGTCGCGGTCCTGGCCAGCCACAGGCAGGCCAGCGCCGTCTTCTTCTGGTCGTGGTCCCCCAGGGACCGGAAGCGGATGGTGGCGCGGGCATATGCGGTGACCCTCTCGTGTGGGCGGTCGACGCGTTCGAGCGCGTGCCCCAGCCAGAGCAGCGCCTCACCCTCGTCCCAGGCCGCCTCCTTGTCCCCGGCCGCGGTCAGTTCGCCGAGCGCGGCCACGGCCTGCGTCAGTGTGTCCACCGCTTCCGCGTAGCGCCCATCCTTAAACAACGCTCTGCCGAGGGACAGCAGGGGGGAGTCCGCACCCTCGCCCCGCGCGCGGTACAGCTCCACAGCCCGCTCCAGGGGTTCGACGGCCTCAGCCCAACGCTGCTCCCCGGACAGCTTCAGCCCGAGCAGAGAGAGCGTGGAGGCAAGCCTGGGCTCGCCGACCTCCTCATACGCGGCGGCGGCCATCCTCCGCGCCTCGAGACACCGCTCCACATCCCCCAGTTCATCCAGGGCATCGGACAGTGTGTTGAGCGCGTCTCCCTCGCGTAGCCGGTCTCCGCATAGGCGGAACAGTTCCAGCGCCTCCTGCGCGGATTCCATGGCCTCGTCCGGCCGTCCGGTGGTGTGGAACAGGTGGCTGATGAAAAACAGCGCCTCCGCTTCACGCGGTACGTCGGCGGCGTCGCGTGCGGCGTCTCGCGCGGCACGCTGGGCTTCGAACGCCTCGTCGGTACGGTCGAGGTCTGCCAGGATCACCCCCATGGCGTGCAGGGCGCGGCTCTCCTGCTGGGCATCACCGGCCACGCGGGCGACTTCCCGGGCCTGTTCGACGACGTCCAGTGCCTCCGTGCTCCGTTGCTGCCCGCGCAGCAGCGTGGCCAAGCCGTGCAGAGCATTGGCCTCCCCACCGCCGTGCCCGATCTCCCGGCAGAGGGCGACGGACTCGGCGTACGCAGCCTCGGCCTCCAGATGGAGGCCCGCATCTGCCAGCGCGTTGGCAAGGCTGCCGAGAGTGACAGCCTGGCCCACGCGGTCGCCGGCGGCGCGCTGCGCGGCGAGGGCCGCGTCGTGAGAGGCGATCGCGTCGTCGAAGCGTCCCATGGCCCGGAGTGTCGAGCCGTAACGGCGCAGCAGGCGGGGGGCGTCGTCCGTGGCGCCGGAACGCCGGTACGCCTCGCGGGCAGCGTCGTGCGCCTCCATGGCTTCGTCGTGCCGGTGCAGGTCCTGCAACGCGCTGGCGGCCGCGCTGAGGGCATGGGCCTCGCCGCCGGGGTCCTCGAGCTCACGGCAGAGCTCCGCCACGCGGAACAGCACGCTCGCTGCCTCCTCGGGCCGGCTCGCGGCGTGCAAGGCGTTACCGAAAACGTCCAGGGCGCCAGCCAGCAGACTGGGGTCGCCGTCCTTCTCCGCGGTGTCGACGGCCGCCGTCGCGACCCGGAGCCAGCTCTCCGAGTCATGCCGTAGGTCGAGGTAGCTGGATAGTGCCACGGCCATGACGACGCACAGCGTGGCCTCCTCGCTGTACTCCGCCAGCCAGACCGTGGTCACGAGGTTGTCACGCTCCTCGTCGAGCCAGGCCAGAGCCGCCCGAGGGCTGTCGAAGCGCGGGGCGGCCCCAGGCGTGGCGGTGGGCGCCCAGGAAGCAGTAGCCAGCGCCCCCAAGAGGGGGGAAACGCCCTGCGAGGTCAGGCGGGAATGGGCCTCCGTCGCGGTCCACAGGTAGTGCAGGGTCAGTCGCGGCAGCGCCTGTCGGTCGTGGTGTGACGCGCGCTCCGCCACGCGGCGTTCGTCCGCGTAGTCGGCGATCAGGTCGTGCATGCTCCACCGGTCGCCGTCCGGGCCGGTGTTGCGGAGCAGGTTGGCCCGCGCCAGCGCGCGCAGCAGTCGCCTTGTCTCCTCCTCGGTGGTGTCCAGGGCGCGGGCCGCCGTCTCGGTGGAGATGCTGTCGTAGACGGACAGCCACAGCAGCCGGAACGCCCGGGCCTGGTCGGCGGGCAGCATGGCGTACGAGAGGTCGATGGCGGCTCGTACGCCCCGGGCTTCGCGTTCCAGACCGTCCAACGGACGGACGGCCTCCCGCAGTTCACCGGCGAAGGAGGCGAGGGTGCGCTCCGGGGTGTCGGCCAGCACGGTGGCGACGATCTGCAGGGCCAGGGGCAGATGCCCGCAGAGCTCGGCGATTCGTGCGGCCTCCTCGGGCTCCTCCTCCACGCGCCCGTATCCCGGTCCCCTCTTGCGGGTCAGTTCCTCCCGGAGGAGGTCCAGCGAAGCCTCGGAGGTCAGGGGGTCCAGATCGTTCAGGGTGACGTTGGTCAGGTCCGAGAGCGTATGGCGGGAGGTGACGAGGACCGGAATGCGCGGGTCTCCGGGCAGAAGCGGCAGGACCTGGTCGGCGGATGCGGCGTTGTCGACGACGACGAGGACGCGACGGTTCCGGTCGGCGTATGCAGTCAGCGCCGACCGGTAGATGCGAGCGAGGTCCTGCACGTCGTCGGGGAGGTGGTCGGCGGACACCCCGAGCGCGGCAAGGAAGGAGCGCAGCACCCGGTGAGTCGTCAGCAGGCCGCCGACTTCTGACAAGCGGTAGCCCTGCAGGTCGACAAAGAGCACCCCGCCCGGGAACCAGCCCTCCTCGCGGCAGGCCCGATCCGCGGCCTGCAGGACGAGTTCGGTCTTGCCGACGCCGGGCAGCCCGGCGACGGCAACCACCACGGCGTCGGCCCGCTCCGGTCGCGGGGCCAGGGCGGCCATGAGCCGTTCCAGCGCGTCGGCGCGCCCGGCGAAGGTCCCGGAGCGGGGCGGCAGGCCGTTCAACGCCGGGGTGATGGCACGCGGCAGGTGCAGGACGATGTTCTCGCCGAGAATCACCGGGGCGAGATAGGTGCCGCCGCTGATCTCGAAGTGGGCCCCGGCACTTCGCCCGACGGCGGCATCGATGCCATCGGGCCGCTGCGTCATCGTACGGGCCCTGCCGGCGCCGGTCCGGGGTCCGTGCCGTCGTCCCCTTCCTCTTCCTGCGGAGAGTGCGTGCGGTCTCGTGCGCCTTCGGAGGAGGGCGACGCCGGGCCGATATTGAAGGTCGTGCCGTGGATGTACTCGGCGATCTGGACCGGTGAGTGAAACGTTCCGCCGCTGATCTCGAAGCGGTTGCGCGCACCGGGGCGTTCCTGCTGCGACTCGGCGACGAGCTCCTGGAGTTCCGCGGCAACGACTTCCCGCTCGTCGTCCGGCAGCGAGCTGAGCAGCATTTCGAAGCGTGCCTGCCAGGCACGTCCATGGCCTGCTCGCAACGCGCCGATCTCCTCCGCGTCCGCGTCGGCCAGTTCGGCAGCCGTACGATCCAGCCGGGACAAAGTGCGCCGCTCCGCTTCAACGCCGCCGCGTCCGACAAGCCGCGCCAGCCTGACCCGAACCTGCGTCCACGCGTCCGTACCGGCCGCCTGTACCACCGCGGTGCCTCCGGCAGCCGCCAGTGCCACCAGGGCTTCCGACATGCTCTCCCCCTTCTGCCAGGGTACTCGCCTCTGCTGGTCCGCCCCAGGAACACTGGATCACAAAGCCCGGAGAACTTCGATGCTTCCCAAGGCGATCTCCTATCAATCCAGGTGTCGGCAGTTCAGTGTCAGCGTTGCCCGTGCGATCGGCCCGGAACCCGGCCTTGCTGCCGCTCCTCACAGGTCAGTCCTCCACACGCGCTGACGCCGGTGCCCGCCAGCGCTCGGCCTGCCGGTGCCTCCCACGCTCCGCGAGGTACCTGGCGAGCGGGTCCATGGCACGGGTGTCGCCGGCCTCCGCCGCCCGTCGCCACCAGTGTTCCTTCTGGCGCTTCAGCGTGCGATGGTGCCGAGTTTCACGATGGCGCCCGTGTGCCCGAGCTCCGCCGCCCGTCGCCACCACGGAACGGCCCGGGCGGAGAGACGGGACTTGCTGAGGAACAGGTCACCGAGCTCCGCCATACCCTCCGGGCTGCCAGCCTCGGCGCTCTGCCGCAGCAGGCTCTCGGCCACTTCCTGGAGAACACCGTTCTTGCCACGGAGACCCTGTCGGGCACGGACATCCCGGCCGGCGCCTTCCCCCTGGAGCCCGGCTCCGGGCCGGCAGGCGAGTTGGCTCCTGCTCTCAACGACGACCCGGGGCACCATCCGACACCCCTCGCCCCATAGGTTCCAGGGGATCCATGGGGGAGACGAGGTCCAGCAAACCCTTTGGGATTCAAAGCCTCCCCCACCTCCAGCGGGCAGCGATGTGCCCGCCGGGGGGCACGAAAAATGCCCTCCAAAACCGCGTTTCCGCAGGTCAGAGGGCATTCCACGGGTGGAGCCTAGGGGAGTCGAACCCCTGACATCTGCCATGCAAAGACAGCGCTCTACCAACTGAGCTAAGGCCCCGGAACGGAGACCAGAGTACCGGGTAACCCCCGGGATCTTCCAAAGGGATGAGGGCTCCCGCTCTCGGACCGCTCTCCGTAGGATGCTCGTCGGGTTCGCAGCAGCGAAGCGACGCCGGGGGAAAGCGATGGGGAGACGCCATATGGACGCAGCACAGCAGGACGCCACCGCGAGAGCCAGGGAACTCCAGCGCAGCTGGTACGGGGAGCCGCTGGGGGCGCTCTTCCGCCGGCTCATAGACGATCTGGGCCTGAACCAGGCCCGCCTCGCCGCGGTGCTCGGACTGTCGGCTCCGATGCTCTCCCAGCTGATGAGCGGACAGCGGGCCAAGATCGGCAATCCGGCCGTGGTCCAGCGTGTCCAGGCCCTGCAGGAGCTGGCCGGCCAGGTCGCCGACGGCAGCGTCAGCGCGGCCGAGGCGACGGACCGGATGGACGAGATCAAGAAGTCCCAGGGCGGCTCCGTGCTCACCGGGACCGGCCAGACCACGACGAGTTCGGGTGCGCCGACGGTCCGCCGCGTGGTGCGGGAGATCCAGTCGCTGCTCCGCTCGGTGGCGGCGGCCGGCGACATCATCGACGCGGCGGACTCGCTCGCCACCACCCATCCGGAACTGGCAGAGTTCCTCCGGGTGTACGGCGCCGGGCGCACCGCGGAGGCGGTCGCCCACTACGAGTCGCACCAGAGCTGATCAGGGCGGGGCGCGTGCGGCCGGGGCACGCGTCGCGGACAGGGGAGGCGCACCGGACGATGCAGGACGCCGGAACAGGGAACCAGGGGCGGGCGCAGCGCGATGGGTGAGGTCTTCGCCGGTCGGTACGAACTGATCGACCCGATCGGACGCGGCGGGGCCGGCGCCGTGTGGCGCGCCTGGGACCATCGGCGGCGGCGCTACGTGGCGGCCAAGGTGCTGCAGCAGAGCGACGCCCACTCGCTCCTGCGCTTCGTCCGCGAGCAGGCGCTGCGCATCGATCACCCCCATGTACTCGCCCCGGCCAGCTGGGCCGCGGACGACGACAAGGTGCTGTTCACCATGGATCTGGTGGGCGGCGGGTCGCTGGCACACCTCATCGGCGACTACGGCCCGCTGCCGCCGCGGTTCGTCTGCGCCCTGCTGGACCAGCTGCTGTCGGGACTGGCGGCGGTGCACGCGGAGGGGGTCGTACACCGGGACATCAAGCCCGCGAACGTCCTGCTCGAGTCCACCGGCACCGGGCGCCCGCATCTGCGGCTGTCGGACTTCGGCATCTCCATGCGGAAGGGGGAGCCGCGCCTCACCGAGACGAACTACGTGGTGGGGACGCCCGGCTACTTCGCGCCGGAGCAGATGCTCGGCGCCGAGCCGGACTTCCCCGCCGACCTGTTCGCCGTGGGGCTTGTGGCCCTGTACCTGCTCCAGGGCCGCAAGCCGGACTCCCGGGCCCTGGTCGAGCATTTCGCCGAGTACGGCACACCGGGCGCTCCTCAGGGCGTTCCGGAGCCGCTGTGGCAGGTCCTCGCCGGTCTGCTCCAGCCTGATCCACAGGCCCGGTTCCGTACCGCGACCGGTGCGCGGAAGTCCCTCGCCTCGGCCGTCGAGCTGCTGCCCGACACCACCGTCGACGACGAGCCGGTCGAAGTCTTCGACCAGTTGGGACCGCTGCCCTCCGGCTTCGGACCCGATGGCCCCGACGGCCCCGACGATGCCGGTGAAGCGGGCGGCCCTGGCGAACGCGGCTCTGGCGGGCCGCGCGCCGACGCGGAACCGGCATCGAAGCCGGCCGGCGCTCACGCCTACCGCACCGGTCGAACCGGTCAGACCAGTCACACGGGTCACACGGGTCAGGCCGGTCAGGCCGGTCAGGCCGGTCAGGCGCTGCGGTCCTGGCACACCGACCCGGGCCGCCCGGAGGCCTCGATCGGCCCGAACGGCCCGAACGGCCCGGACCGCTCGAAGAACTCCGCGGGTCCGGGCAGTCCGGACGGCGGCCCGCACTCCTGGTCAGGCGCGCCCCGGCCGGAGCCTCAGCACAGCGGGCCCGGCAGGCATACCGGCCACGCCGGTCAGTCCGCTCAGGCCGGACAGTCCACCGGGGCTGAACACGGCAGCACTGCCGGGCATGCCGGGTGGACCGGTCAGGCGCTCCAGGGCCTGACCGGCACCCCGGGCCCGCGGCAAGCTCCCCCGCCGTCGCCCTCGGAGACCGGCTCCTTCCGGCTGCCCCCGCCACCACCGCCGGCGCCACCACCGCCGGCGCGCTCCCGGGGGCTGCCGTCCGCCCACCCCGAGTCCTCCCGTGCACCCGGCCCTCCTGACCGGACGGCGGCGCCGCACCCCGCCCAGGCGCCGACGGCCGCCGTCCCGCACCAGCGGCCCCTGACCCGTGAGTACACCGATCAGGGCCCCCGGATCCCGAGTCAGGTGCACTCCCCGGTGCATCAGCCCTCGCCCGCCGTCTCGCCCCCGCCCCCACGCCTGCCCTCGCCCTCGCTTTCCCCCGTGACAAGGAGACGACCGGGGCCTCCCCCGAAGGTGGCGGTCCCGGTGCTGTTCGTCGCGCTGATCTGTTTCGCGGTCGGCATCTGGGCTTTCACCCAGGCGTGAGCACCGTCACCGCGCCCGTCGGAGGGACTCACCGCTCACCGGCAACCGCTCTGAACGGGCCCGGGGCGGGCCGACCGAACACACGGCGGCAGTCGTACTCCGTCTCACCGCGACGGGGGCCGGGCCGTACTCCGTCTCACGGCGACGGGGGCGGCCCGTACCCCGTAGGCGGCGCCTCGCCGGCCTGCCCCGTACCGCCCTCGTGCCCGGGCCCACCGGCGGGACCACACCCATGAGTGTCGCCGTACGGAGCACCCCCGCCCGTCGGGCGCGGACCGGCGGGACCGGCCGCCGGACCCCGGGCGGGCGCCGGAGTGCCCGGCAGGGGGACGCCGTGCCCCGCTCCTGCGTCGGCCGGCGGCACACCCTGCGCCGGCACACCCTGCGCCGGCACACCCCGCGCCGGCGCGGCCACCGCTCGCCGGGCCAGCAGCGTCCAGGCGCCCAGGCCCACGACCAGCAATGCCCCGGTGCCCACGCCGACCAGCCCGACGAGCCGCATCGTGTCGCTCCGCTCGACCTTCTCGCTCTCAAAGACGCCCAGGTCACCGACCGGTTCCGCGTACGGCGGCGCGGCCTCGGCGTCCCCCTCGACGTTGACCCGGAGCGTCACACCGAACCGCTCCTTGCCGAACTTCTCGGCCAGTCGGGGATTCAGGCTGACGGCGAGATAGTAGTCGCCCCTGAGCCGCATGCCCTGGACCTTGTCGGCGCCTGCGAAACGGTTCTCGTAGGCGACCTCCGGCAACGGGTCCAGCGATGCCTGCTTCTGCCGGCCGTCGTACGGCCCCGTACCGTCGTACTCGACCAAGGCCCGCACGGGGTTGTAGAGCCGCATGGTCAGGGCCTCGCTGACGAAGGTGAAGTCCTCGGTGTTCGTACTCCCCAGCGAGGCGGTCGCGAAGATCCGCTGCCCCCAGTCGACCCCGACCCGGTAGAAGTACGTCCGCCCGGCCTCCATCCGGCTGCTCCACTCGCCCTCGGAGATCTCGGCGGCGTCGTTGAAGCCGGTGCCTCCCGCGGTCTCCCGCGCCTCACCGCCGGGCAGCCCGGGCGAGGCGGAGGGCCACGCCGTAGGGGCCTCGGTCGGTCCCGGCTGCCTCAGTCCGGGCTCGGTGACATGGCGGATCTCCAGTTCCCAGGTTCCGGACGCGAAGGCGGGCACGGAGGCAGAGGCAGGGGCGGAGGCAGAGGCAGAGGCAGAGGCGGAGGCGTCCGCCGGCGCTGGGTTCCCGGCCTCGGCCCTCTCCACGAGCACGTTGTACGCACCGGCCTCCTGGCAGGTCGAGCGCCCGCCCCCGATCGTGCGGTGCGCGGCGGCGGCCAGCGGCCTCGCGAACCTGCCCGCCCCCGCCTTCTCGTCCGCACTGCTGCACCTGGTGCCCTGGGCGTCCTGAAGGGTGACCTCGATACCGTCGCTGTATGCGAGTTCGGTGCCCGGCCGGGGAACGGCCACCACTGAGACATAGGCGTTCCGCTCCGCGTCCAGATCGACGCGGAAGTTGAGCTTCCCGCCAGGCCCGATCGACGAGTGGTAGGTCGTCCCGGCCTCCAGCGCCTCGGCGTCGGCACTGCTCTCGGCTCCCTCGACCGACCGGGCACCGACACCGAACCGGTAGGAGTTCGGGTTCGGCTCTTCGGCCGCCTGGGCTGCCGGGGCGGTACTCAGAGCCGCCGCGCCCACCGCCGCCACCACGGCCGGCACCATCCGGGCCCTGCTGCGCTGGCTCATCTCCGTGCTTCCCCCTCTGTCACTGCCGTTCCTGCCGCTGTCGCTACCGTCGCCGCCGTCGCTGCCCGTACTGCCGTTGCCTCCCCGGACGGCATCGTGCCGTACGCCCCGTGCCGCACCGCAGATCCGGGGCGCGGGTCCCCCCAGCCGATCACCCAGGGCCGCTCGCCCACCGCCCGGGACGCCTCTGGTGCCGGTCCATCCTGCCGCGCCGCCCGTCCGCCGTCTTCGCGCGGGCCCGCGTGAACGCCGCTGTCACCCCTGTCCCGGCGTACCCACTCGACCTCACTTACGCCGTCATCTGTTCGCTCAGGTGAATACCGCGCGAGCGAACAGGGGAAGGCGATGCCCGGACGCAGCGATGTGAACAGCACGAAGCCCCGGCCGCCGAGCGGCCGGGGCTCCCTCACTCTCGGACTGTTTGCGGCTCACACACCCGAACCTGCGGGCACGGAGTCGGTCGCCTCCGTCCACAGATCCTGCTCGGCGCGATCCGCCTGGATCTGGCGGTACACGAGGAGCCCGCCGATGGCAGCCAGTGCGACCAGGAGAAGCTTCTTCACCGCGCGACCTCGTCTTTCCTTGACGTAGAAGACCTCTACCGACCGACTATACACACCGATCGATACCGTTCGGTGACCTACGTGCATCCCCGCCGGAGACCTCCGAACGGTCAACTCGCCTTCCCACCACCGGGGATCACCGTCGCAGGTCGGCGACACCCACGCGGACCCCGCCGGTCCGACCCAGGCGCCCTCACCTGGCGCGGTCACAACACGTCGGCGCAGAGGAGCCAGCCTCCCGGCCCGCCCCGGCACACTGGGCGGCTCTGCTCCGCCTGCGCCGCCTGCGCCGCCGCAGCGATGCTGTCGTCCACACCGTCAGTCCGACGAGGGACACGATGATCGTCCCCCCGATGACGACAGGCACGGCTGCGACGAGGAAGAAGCCGAGCAGCAGCTCCCACCACGTCAGCTCATCTGCCATGGATGCTCCCCTCTGTGCCGTGTACGCCGTGACGTGTGCAGAGAGGGTTCAGTTCCAGGGGCGTGCGTGGATCGGTCGCGACCGGAACGGCCGGAGCCGCCCGCACAGCATCGGCCTACCCCGCCCCACCCCCCTCGCGCCCCACCCACCACCAGCACGCATCACCAAGCCCCCTGTCTGGTCCTCCGGGACCGGGCAGGGGGCGCTTTCGTGCGTCCGGGGTCAGGCGTCGGGGCGCCGGTTGTACGCCTCCAAGGTGGCCTTGGTCGTCGACGCGTCCTGGAAGACCAACTCCCACGGCCCGCTGTTCACGTCGAACTCCTTGCCGAAGCCAACCCACTTGCCGGTCATGCGCCGACCGGTCGGCTCAACGAGCAGCTGGATCGCACCGTGGTACCGGGCCCCCCGGTAGTAGCCGTCGGTCGCGGTCTGCTCCGTCCACGTCCCAGTGGCGACGTGCCCGTCGACCCTGCCCGCGCTGCCGCAAGGCGGGCACACGATGAGCCCGATGTGGGACGACCAGCCGGTGCACGCCGCCGGCATCTGCGCCGCGTGCGGACTGCACACCGACAACGGAGTCGTCACCTGGGTACCCCGCATGTCAGCCGCGGACCTGCGGCTCATCGTGCACGCCGACCCCGACGCCTGCCCGCCACCCCAAGATCTCAGCCCACTGTCACTGCGGCGGCTCTAGCAGCGGGCCGGGCACCACCATCCACCACGGGAGGACTCCCATGACCCAGACCGCGCGCGCCTTACTGACTGACGCGCAGTTCAACGACGTCCGCGCCACGATCCTCGACCACAACCCCGGCATGGCGCCCGACCTCGCCGGCCGCATCCTCGTCGACGCCCTCGCATTCCTCGCCACCGCGGCGAGCAGCCCGGGCCAGGCCCTCGTTCCGTCCCGCGTCGTCGACGAGGGCTGGCACGCGCTCATCCTCCACACGTCCGTGTACTACGGACTGTGCTCGCGGCTCGGGAGCTTCGTGCACCACCTGCCCGAGCGGCCCGACCCCGGCCGCCACGACGAAGCCGTCATCGAGCGGACCATCGCGCGCATCGAAGCAGCCGGCTTCACCGTCGACCGCGACCTGTGGCGCGGACCGGCCGACACCCTCGTCTCCGTGGCCGCCGAGTGCCAGCACTCCGACGACTCCGGGCCGATCGTGACCATCCCCAAGCCCAAGGGCTGACGGGCCCCTAGGCTGCGGCACGGAAGGGAGCAATCATGCCCGAGTGGATCGATCCCCGGTACGCCCAGCTGGTCGCCGCGTGGAAGCGCGCGCAGCGGCCGAGTTCACGAGACCCGGAGGAGCGCCCCCGGCGCGCCTTCGTCGTGCCACAGCGCTAACGAGACCGCCGCCGGGCACCCCGCCGGTGCAGGCGGCCCGTCCCCGACCGGCCAGCTGCCCCGGTCAGCCTCCCCCGTCCTGCTCGGAGGCTGACCGGGGCTCGCTGCGTAGGAGGTCCGATGATCGCGTGATCCGGTGATCTTGGTGAGAAGTCCCTACCCGGCCGGGCAAAGCGTGTGATCTTGAAGGTCTCGGTAAACCCGCCGAAGGGCCGGCCTGGCCGGGCGACCTGCGGCGCGGGTTGCTCACACGAGTCTCCCGCTCGCGAGGGCGGTGAGAGGCGGCCGCGGTGTGATTGGCGTCCACCGCGGCCGTGCAGTGCCTTCGTGATCGGATGATGTCGCCCCGCTCTCTCGGAGGGCGGCGCGGTCTGGTGTGGGCAGCATGACGCCCCCTGCTGCGATATCCGGCAGGCGGCATCTTCCTGGTCGAGGGCCTCCGGAGCACCTCGCCCAGGGCTCTGCTTGCGGTTCTGCGTCAGACGTGCGGCGTGGTCACGCTCGTCTACCCCAAGGGCACTGCACCCGGGGCGATCACTCTTCTACACCCCGTAGCCGATCATCTACAGAACTGCGGTGTTGTGTTCGAGTTAAGTTACGGACCAGTACCGGATTCTCAAGGTCAAGACATGTAGAAGGCCCGGTAGACGATGATCTCTACCGGGCCTCTGACCTGCGGGTAAGTCTGGTGGGGCTAACAGGATTTGAACCTGTGGCCTCATCCTTATCAGGGCCTAGGTCAGAACTATAGTCGCCGCTGGTCAGGGAAATGCCTGGTCAAGACGCATCTACAGGCTTCTACACCCTGCAACATCACGCTACCCCTACCCGGCTTGCGGCCGTTTCGGACTCGTTCCGGACTCGCACGGACTCCCCCCTCACCATCCTGAGCTGGGCCTGACCGGGGTCCGCACCCTCCAGCGCAGCGAGCACCTGACCCGCGTAGTCCGCCGACGCGTGCGTGTAGAGCCACGTCACCTCACCCGCCCGCTCGTGCCCGAGGATCTCCTGCGCGATGGCCTCCGGCACCCCGAGCGCATGCAAACGCGATGCAAAGGTGTGCCGCTGATCATGGAAGTCCGGCCACCAGTCCGTCCGCTGCTTCTCCTCCTTCTTTATGCGCCCCGACTCCGGATCCTCGACGTCCTCCACCCACCTCTTGACGACCTTCCGGGCCACCCCGGCCTTGTCGATCGCGTCGACCCACCGGCGCCGCAGACTGCTCCGGCGCAGCGGGGCCCGGTACCGCTCGCCCCCGCCGGCCTTCTTCGTGCCCCGGCGGACAGCGTTCCTGCCGTGGAAGACGAGCTCCTCGGTGAGCAGCCCGTCATCCGGCTCGGAGACCGCCCGGCTCGCGTCCGGCTCGCCATCCCACAGCTCGCGCAGCAGCTGCACCGCGGTCTCCGTCAGCGGCACGGTCCGCAGACCCGCATCCGACTTCGGATAGGCCTTCCTCTTCACGTGCCCGCGCGGCTCGATCAGGACCTCCCGGACCTGGATCCTCCGGGAGACCAGGTCCACACGGCACCAGCGGAGGCCGGCGAGCTCGCCGAACCGGAGACCGGTCTCCTCAGCGAGCTGCTGCACCGGGCGCAGGTACTCGGGAAGCTGCTCACGCACGAGGGCGAGCTGGTCGCTGGTCGGCGGCCGCCGGTCGTCCGGATGCCTGCCCCTCGAGGACGGCAACTTGATCCCGTCGCACGGGTTGAAGGGGATCCGCCGGTCGTGCTTCGCCGCGGTCAGCATCTTGTCGAGGATCTGGAAGGCCTTCGTCACCGAGCTGGCCGCGAGTGGGCCACCGTTGCCATCCCAGATCGAGTTGACCCAGGTTTGGACGTCGAGCCAGGTGATATCCACCAGGCGCACGGTCCCGAACCGGCGCTCAACGTGGTTGCGCCACGACCGGCCGTCACGGTCGATGGTGTTCTCCTCCAGCTGCGCGGTCTGCGACTGCCACCAGAGGCTGTGCCACATCGTCAGCGTGACCTCACCGCGGGCGGGGTCGGTCCACTGCCGCTCGCGGACCTCGACGCGGAACCGGTCGAGGAAGGCGTCGGCCTCTTCCTTTGTGGTGAAGTTCTTCCCTCGCTCGCGCTTGTCCGGCGGCATGTATCGCGCCTGCCATCTGCCGAAGCATTCCTTGGTTCGCGGTCGATCGCCCGGGTATCTGGCCAGGCAGAGCTTGCAGCCGCAGCGCTTGCTCCGGATCTGGCGGGGGTTGGCGGTAGTGCTCCTACGGCCCACGTGCGTGTCCTTGATCAGAGAGTGGTGGCGTCGGCGGCCGCGGGCTCCTCGCCTGGAAGGCGGACAGGTTCGCCGCAGTGGCAGATGAGGCCGGCGCCTGGTGACGGTGAGGGTGCGCCGAGGTCTTGGAGGAGAGCCGCTACTTCTCTGATCAGTGAGTGCGGGTGGGTGCCCCGTAGGACGGTGATGGTGACCCCGTCCGGGTCCCAGATGGCGGTATCCGCTTGTTCGTCGACCTCGGCCGTACGAATGCACACAGGTATCCCCCCACGGGTGCGCGCGTTGGCATGGATGCCGCTCCGGGAGGTAAGCGGAAGGCCGAGATTACTCCTGCGTGCGCCTGTTGGGGGAGGGGTTTGTCATATGTGTTTCAACCATTGTCTCCTTACAAAGTAACTCCCCTTAGCAAGGCAACCCTTACCTAGGGTGACGAGGCGCGCGAAGTCCGCAGCAGCCTCGCGTGCTCGATCAGCGCCCGCTGCCCGCTCACGTCCAGCTGCCGGTAGATCTCCAGCAGCCGCCGCTCGCGCTCCTCGTCACTCGGCCCGGGCACCGGACGCCGGACCGCCTCGAACAGCTCCCGCGCAGTGACAGCCACCCCCCACTTTCGGAGCGTGTCCGCCAGAGCGTGGAGGGTCTCCGACGGCACGCGAGACGTCCCGCGCGTCCGCTTCAACCAGGCATTGAGCGTGGGGTAGGGGACGCCGGCCTCAGTGGCGAGGTCCTTCTGCGTCTTGTCCGGGGTTTCCTCGATGAGGCGCGTCAGTATGGCCGCCAGGTCCTCGCCTGCGGGGGCGTGATCCTCGGCGGGATGGTCGGTCTCGCCGGGGTTGCGCTGGTCGGAGGTCACGGCAAGAAGGATCGAGCATGCACATCTACATATGCAAGTAGAACGGGGAGCCGTGACCCGTTATTGACTGTGCGCTGGCGCATCTACACAACCCCTGCACACCCCTACTCGCATCGCATATGCGCCGGGAACACGCCAGCGAACGACCGGCCAGAATCGCTTGACGCAATATGCATCTACATGCAGACTGTAGACAGTGCAGGTCACTCGGGCCAGCGCACCCCACTACGGCCCCATGGCCGGAGGTTCACCATGCGACGACTGGACAACGGAGCCCCGCTCCGCGCCGCCATGAAGGCGGCCGGGCTGAGCGTCCCGCGCCTCGCCGCCAAGACGAAGGAAGCTGACCCCGAGCGGAAGGGACTGTCCGCCGCGTACGTCGGCTTCATCGTCGGCCAGGGCGAGACCGCCCGCGAGGAATGCAGCGACCGAGCCGCACAGCTCATCGCCGCAGCCCTCGACAGGGAGCTCGCCGAGCTCTTCGAGACGGTCGTTTTCACGCTCAAAGAATCTACATCTACATCGAGATCGCAGACTCGCAATTCGTCGAAGCCGCTCCCCGAGCAGCTCAAGACGCAGCGGCAGCTCGCCCGCTTCCTCCAGAAGTCCATGAGCTGGATCGACAGGCAGATCCAGGACGACGCGGAGTTCCCGGTCCACTACGCCGGGCGCAGCCGGCGCTTCGACCCGCAGGAGGTCCTCGACTACCTGCGCGACCGGCGCAAGGCGCGAATCGCCTGCTGATGCACGAGGGGGCCGCCCCGTAACCGCCAAGTCACCGGGACGACCCCTCGACCACACCCCACCGATCACCGAGAACAGGAAGGCAGGCCGTGAAACCACAGGCTAGCCCCGAAATCAGCCCCCCGAGGGCCGGGCAGGAGCCGGAGCTCCTGGTCCGCGCCCGCAGCGGCGACCGCGAGGCGTTCGCTGCTCTCTACAACGAGCACCACGACATGGTGTTCCGCTACCTCGCCGGGCGCACGAACCGGCAGCTGGCGGAGGACCTGACGCAGGAAGTGTTCGCTCGCGCCCTGCGCCGGATCGACACCTTCTCCTGGCAGGGCCGTGACTTCGGCGCCTGGCTGCTCACGATCGCCCGCAACATCCATCTGGACCACCTCAAGTCGGCCCGCAACCGGCTGGAGGTCACGGTCGGCGAGCTGCACGCGGATGCAGCCAACCGCAGCGCCGAGGAGGACGCGCTCCGCGGACTGGCCGAGGCCGAGGCCCAGCTGCTCGTGGGCGCCGCCCTCGCGCAGCTGCCGGCCTCGCAGCGCGAATGCGTCCGCCTCCGCTACCTGGCCGAGCAGTCCATCAGCGAGACCGCGGCCGCCATGCAGCGCACCCCGGGCGCGATCAAGACCATGGCCAACCGCGCCATGACCACGATGCGCGTCGCCCTCGGGGCGGTGGCAGCGTGAACAAGAACCTCCCCCAGGCGATCCAGACGATCCGCGAGTCCGTCGGCCTGACGGAGCCGGAGGCGTCCCGGCTGGCGCACGAGCTGAACCGGTCCGGCCTGCTCGTCGACCCGGAGCGGTCGTACGGCGTGGTCCTAGGCCGTCGCCCCGAGGGCGGTTGGGCGAGGGTCCCGAAGACCGAGCTGGAGCTCCAGGCCGCGGCGTGGGACGCGTCGTGCCGCCGAGCGGCCGCCCTGGCCGACACCGTGCGCGCGGAGTGCCCGCCGGAAAGTGGGCTCCTGTCCGTCGAGGCCGACAGCGACAGCGTCCGAGTGGTCGTGCAGGTCACCGCTGCCGACCAGTGGGGGCAGTGGCGCCGGTACCTCGGTATCACCACCGAGGAGACGCAGCCGCTGGAGTACGCGTACGTCGGCTCCGGGCACCGGGACGGTGTCGCGGTGTCGGTGGTGGCGTACGACGCCCCCGAGATCGAGGCCCGCACGGCGGCTGCCGCAGCGATGCCCTTCCAGCACGGCGGCACGGTCTACGACCTGGCCCTGCCGCAGCGTGACGCGCACGGCGACATCTGGGACCACGCCGGCCCGAACAACGACGGCATGCCGCTGCTGCGGATGCGCGGCGCTGCGGAACGCTGCTCGCTGGCGAACGTCGTCGAGTACGTCGGCCCGCTGACCGCCGTGCGCGACGATCAGCCGGTCCCGGGCGTACGCGAGAGCGTCGCCGCTGCTGCCGAGGGCGGTGAGTCGGCATGAGGACGAAGGCGCTGAACCAGCTGGCTGGCGTGGTCTGCGCTGCTCAGGCCAAGGACCGTACGCCGATGGGGATCGCGATGGCGATCGAGTCGGCCGGGATGATGCAGACCCCGGAGACCGCCGCCGAGCAACGTTCCAAGGTGATCGGCGAGATCGCCGAGTTGCTCGCCGCGAGGATCCCGGACGGCTCGCGCACCGACGACTGGGAGACCGTCACTGGGTTCGTCGAGGAGCTCCGCGGGATGGCTGCTCGCGGCCTGGGGCTCTTCATCGGCTGCCGCACAGCGCTCTGTGCGCGTGGCGAGTGGACGAGCAAGGCTTCCGAGCGCGGGTGGGAGAAGCAGGGGGACGTCTGGCTGTGCCCGCAGTGCGCGGCGAATGCTGCCGACCGTGCCGACTTCCTGGCCAAGCTGGCCCTCGAGCAGGCGCCGGCCGTCGGTGAGGTCGGCCAGGGGCTCCGGGTGGTGGCCGTGGAAGAGAGCCGCGCGAGCCGGGCCATCGCCCACTTCAGTGGGCAGCCCGACCTCGAGTCCACGGAGACTCACGGGCCGGACAAGGTGACCTTCACCATCCGACCGCGCACGGTCGAGGAGTGGAACTGGTGGGTCGCGAAGCTCGCCGTGCCCGTCGACACGATCACCCACCGGGGCAACGGCGTGGCCACCGCCCGCGGCACGTGGTCTGGCGCGACCGTCCACCTGCTCGTTCGCGACATGCCGACGGGCGGTGCCCGATGAGCAGTACCGCGTACTCCCGCGCGTACCAAGGCCTGGTGAAGGGCGGCATGACCGCCGACCAGACGGCCGGTCTCCTCGCCGAGCTCCGCAAGGAGACCGGCGAGGACCTGGCGGCCGGCCTCCGCGCCCACGCCAAGACGCTCCTCCGGCCCGAGCCGACGGACACGTTCGCCATCCAGCGCAAGAAGAAGATCCGGTTCGGCGCCCTGCAGCGCGCCGCCGACTGGATCGCCACCACGGCCGCCGGCCGCATCAGCCTTCCGTCCCAGCGCACCCACCGGAGTAACCCGTGACGACGTTCACCTTCGCCCCCGCGACCCGCGAGACGGCCAAGGCCCGCATCGCCCTCCAGGGCCCCGGCGGGTCCGGCAAGACGAAGACCGCGCTCCGCATGGCCGAGCGCCTCGCGGACGGAGGCGCCATCGGAGTCGTCGACACCGAGCGCGGCTCCGCGAAGAAGTACGCCATCGTCCCCGGCCGCCCCGACCTCGGCGGCCACGAGTTCGGCCACATGCCAATGGCCTTCTGCTCCCCCGAGAACATGATCGCGGCCGTTCGTGCCGCCGAGGAAGCCCGGATCGACGTCCTCATCGTCGACTCCTGGAGCCACTTCTGGGCGGGCAAGGGCGGGTTGCTCGCCCGCGTCGAGGAGGAGTCCAAGAAGTCGACGAACCGAGGCGGCAAGTTCACCGCCTGGGCGCCGGTCAACGACCTCGAACAGGACATGCTCGACGCCCTGTTGAACTTCCCCGGGCACGTCATCGTCACCATGCGGACGAAGAACGACTACTCGATGGAAGGCAAGACGGTCACGAAGGTCGGCGTGAAGACCGTCCAGCGCGATGGTGCTGAGTACGAGTTCGACGTCGTGATCGACATGATCGAGGGCACTGGCACGGTCACCAAGACGCGGTACGAGCCGCTCTACAACGCCAGCGTGCACCACCCCGGCGAGGACTTCGCGGAGGTGATCCTGGAGCAGCTCGGCCAGGGCGTGGACCCGGTGCAGGCGATCGTGGACGAACTGACCGCCGAGGGCCTGACGTACGAGCGCGCGCTGGAGCTGTACGGACAGGCCGACGCCCGGCGTCTCCTCGGCGTCGACCTCCTGCACCCGAAGACCGGCGGGCCCTCGAAGCTCGGGGACGTCATCAAGGAGTACGGACAGGCCGTCAAGCCCACCGCGGCCCCGGCCCCGACGGCAGCCTCCGGCGGCGAGGAGTACACCGGTCCGACGGCGCACTCCATGGCGGACGCCGAGGCGTCGGCCCCGGCCGTGCGGCGCACGGCTCCGCCGGCCGCCGAGCCGGACCCGGGCCCAGTGCCGGTGAGCGCTCCGCAGATGCGGATGATGCACGCCTGCTTCAGCAAGGTCGGCCTCGGCGCGAAGGAGGACCGCGCGAAGCGGCTCCACGCCACCGCCCTCATCATCGGCCGGCCGATCGGCTCCGCGAACGAGCTGACCTTCGACGAGGCCAAGACGCTCCTCGACACCCTCACGGCCTTCGGTGACCGCGAGACCCCCGTCGCCGACTTCGACGAGATGGTCTGGGGACTGGAGGACGACGCCGCCCGGCTGAGGGCCGAAGCCTCCCAGGCCGACGCCGCCTGATCCACCACTGACCGCGGGCCCCGCCGCCGACTCCCGGCGGGGCCCGCACCCCCAGAGAGGAGGTGCACCACAGTGGTGGACCCCAACACCAACACCATGGCCTTGTACCTGTGCTCATGGCTGCACGACCCGCAGAACCCGACGCCCTTCCTGGAAGAGGTTCGCGAGACCGTCTCAAGCGCCCGCGAGACCTTTGCCCGCCGGGGCATGACGATCGACGACAGCCTGCGCAAGTCGTACGAGGAGCGCGTCGCCGAGCACGGCCTGGACCAGGAACTGCTCACGTGGGCCGCGCGCGCGGCTGCGGCTATGGAAGGCAGCTCGTTGCCGCGCGACCCGGAGCACCGTGACGCGCTAAGCCCGTACTCGTACCGCGGCTTCCAGCTCACGTACGGAGATCTCGAAGAGATCTACGGCGCTGACCTCCCCGACGGGAGCTGACGGCATGGTGAACCCCACTCCCGAACAGACCGACGCCATCGACTCCTACGGAGACGGCCTCGACCTCGTCCTCCAGGCCGGAGCCGGGTGCGGCAAGAGCGCCACCCTCAAGATGATCGCCCGCTCCGACCCGCGGCGCCGGATGACGTACGTCGCCTACAACCGCTCGATCGCCGCCGACGCCTCGCGGTCGTTCCCGTCCACAGTGCTGTGCAAGACGGGCCACGGCCTGGCCTTCGACCAGCGGTACGGCGCGCGGCTCCAGCGGCCGCGGCAGACCGCGCACGAGGCCGCGCAGGCCCTCGACATCCGCAGCGTCCTCAAAATCATCGGCGCCACCCCGGCGATCCCGACGGACCTCGGGTTCCCGAAGCCGATGACCTCGAAGATCATCATGCGGTGCGCGCTCGACACCGTGGCCCGCTGGTGCCACAGCAGCGACACCGAGATCACCGCCCGGCACATCCCGCACTACGACGGCCTCACCGGGAAGGAGCCGCGCCAGCAGCTCGCCGCCCTGGTCCTCCCCGTCGCCCACGCCGCGTGGGGAGACCTGCTGACCAAGGACGGCGTGCTGAACCTGAGCCACGACCACTACCTGAAGATGTGGGCGCTGTCCGGCCCGCGGCTGGACACGGACGTGGTGCTCCTCGACGAAGCACAGGACACCAACGACGTGCTGTCCGCGGTGCTCCTGGCGCAGGACCACGCGCAGCGCATCGCCGTCGGCGACTCCGCACAGCAGATCTACAGCTGGCGCGGCGCGACCGACGCCCTGGCCAAGTTCGTGCGTGAGCTCGGTGCCCCCGAGCTCACCCTGTCGCAGTCCTTCCGGTTCGGTCCGGCGATCGCTGCAGAGGCGAACCTCTGGCTCCGCACGATCGACGCGCCCCTCCGCCTCACCGGCTACGAGGCATGCGACTCGTCCGTGGGCCCGGTCGACACCCCGGACGCGATCCTCTGCCGCACCAACTCCGGCGCGATGGGGATCGTCATGGAGGCCCTGGAGGCCGGCCGGAAGGTCGCCCTCGTCGGCGGGGGAGGGGACATCAAGCGCCTCGCCTGGGCCGCCGAGGCCCTCCAGGCCGGGCGCCCGACGGATCACCCCGAGTTCATGGCCTTCCCGTCCTGGGACGCGGTGCGCGAGTACGCCCACGAAGAGGACGGCTCGCTGAAGGTGCTCGTCAACCTCATCGATGAGCACGGCACGAAGCCGATCCTCTCCGCGGCCGACTCGCTGTGCTCGGAGCAGCAGGCCCAGCTCGTCGTCAGCACCGCGCACAAGGCCAAGGGCCGGGAGTGGCCGAAGGTCCGCATCCACTCGGACTTTCGGGCGCCGAAGCCCGACCAGAAGACCGGGCTGGTGATCCTGCCGAAGGAGGAAGGGCGGCTGGCGTACGTCGCGGTCACCCGGGCCCGGGAGGTCCTCGACTCCACCGCGCTGGCGTGGGTCCACAGCGTGACGGCGGTGACCGCATGAGCACGCAGAGCCTGCTCGTCGCTGCCGGCGTCGTCATCGCTCTCTGGACCTTCGCCGCGATCGTCATCTTCCGGACCGCGGCCCGGACCACGCAGCTGGCCGACGAGGACCAGGCCGAGCAGGCGCTGTTCGCCGAGGATCACATGGTCACCTTCGAGCCGATGCGCGAGGCCTTCGCCACCGCGGTCCGCGAGACGGAGCCGGGCCGGCCGTCTGCGGAGCTCGTCGACTGCTGGGGGATCTGGCCGGACGCCCCACTCGCTCACGACCTCACCGGAGGTACCCGCGATGGCAGCTGACCTGACCGGCGCCCTGTGTGCCGCCCCGGGCCAGGACCTGGCCATGTGGTTCCGGGAACTGGAGGACACGGTCGACGGCCGCCGCGACACGCGGTACGCCCGTGAGACCTGTCTCCGGTGCCCGGTCCGCGTGGCCTGCCTGGACCAGCAGATGGAGATCGAGGGCCGTACCGGGGCGTCGTCCCGGCACGGGGTCTTCGGTGGCCTGTCCGGCCGCGAGCGCCGGCGGTTGTACGAGTCCGCCAAGCGCGCGAAGGCCAGGGCCGCGGCGTGACCGGGCGGCCGGAGGGGACGGACGGCGCTCTCTGCGGGCACTGGATCGGCGCTGAGCGCCGGCACTGCCACTCCGTGGACGTGGTCCGCCCGTACCTCTCCGGTCTCCGGTGCCCGCTCCACACTCCGGCGGCTCTGGCCGGACGGCCGGAAACGCCGCCGGGGCCCGGGTGGCCTGCCGCCGCCTGGACCACCCCTTCCCCACAGAGCGCATCGGCGCTCTTCGACCAGCGCGCGGTCGCCTCCGGCAAGCGCCGGTCCTCCCCACACGTCTACCGCGCAGCACAACAGGCAGTACAGGAAAGGAAGTCATGACCGACCAGCACGACGCCGAGGACGAGAAGACCGTCCGACCGTTCGCCGCGTTCCTCCAGGAGCAGTCCGGCGGCCAGCTCCACGACGAGCTCTCCTCCCGGCTGCACGACCTGATCGAGGCCGTGATCGAGACCGGCAAGGCCGGCTCCCTCTCGCTGAAGGTCGACGTCAAGCCCATCGCCGGTACGGACGGCCGCACCCTCACCGTCACCGACGCCGTCACCACGAAAGTCCCGCGCATCGAGCGCCCGAAGTCGATCTTTTTCGTCACGGACGACGGCAACCTCTCCCGGACCGACCCGCGCCAGCCCGTCATCACCGGCCTTCGCGAGGTCGAGCCCACCCCCGTCAAGCAGCTCAGGAGCGCCCAGTAATGGCCACCGGATTCAACCGCTACGACCACGGCATGCCGCCCTCCGACAAGCGGACGGAGTTCCAGGCCGTCATCGACGTCGCCCAGCGCGCTGCGCACCCGGCCGAGCTGGAGCTCGGGAAGTTCTACACCGTCGTCCTGCCGAGCGGGCAGGTGCAGAAGATCGACCTGACCGGCCCGGAGCACACCGGGAAGCCCGCCCGGAAGAAGGGCACGACGATCGTCCGGGACGTCGACAGCTTCCTCGCCTACTTCGACAAGCACGGCGACGACGACAGCGAGGTCTACGCCGACGTGCAGCGGCGCACCATCACCGCGGTCCTCGACGCCCACACCGGCGACGGGGCCCGGTGGGCGGAGCACCGCGTGGAGCTCCACCTGCGGCACACCGCGGCGTGGGATGCGTGGACCGGGATCGACAACGAGCTGCTTGCGCAGGACCGGTTCGCGGAGTTCATCGAGGACAATCTGCCCGACCTGGTGGAGCCGGACAGCGCGACGATGCTGGAGCTCGCCGAGTCCTTCGAGGCCACGTCGTCGGCGGAGTTCAAGTCGTCGCAGCGGCTCGACTCCGGCGCCCGGACCTTCGCCTGGGTGGAGGAGACGAACGCGAAGGCCGGCCACCGCGGGGACATCACCATCCCGGCCTCGCTGAAGCTCGCACTGCGCCCGTTCGAAGGCTGTGAGCCGTTCGCCGTGATGGCGCGGTTCCGCTACCGGATCAAGCGGTCCGGCGACAGCGGCGCGTCGCTGCTGCTCGGGATCAAGCTCGAGCGCCCCGGCGACATTCTCGCGGCGGCCTTCGAGGACGTACGGACGGCCGTCGACAACGGCATCCCGGAGACCATCGCGGTGCTGAACGGCGCCCCGGCGTCCCGCTGATGCACCCCCTTGCGCGGCCGGTCGGCTCCGGCCGGCCGCGCCATCCCCACCCAAGAGACGAGGGCGTGTGAGCACTGAGGCCATGACCTGGGCGATGGACAACGCCCCGATGCTGCGGACCGACAAGGGTCGGCCCGACAGTACGGCGCGGCATGTCCTCCAGGTCCTGGCCGAGCACGCCCGGCCGGATGGCTCCAACAGCCACCCGTCGAATCTGCGGATCCGGTACCGGACCGGGTACGACGAGCGGACGGTGCAGCGGGCGCTCCGTCGCCTGGAGCAGGGCGGGCTCATCCGGAGGCAGGGCACCGTCCAGGGCCGGCCGAAGTGGAAGCTCCAGATGCACCTGCGGCGGCCGGAGTTCGACTGGGCGGAGCTGGAGGCGGAGGCGGAGGACGCGAAGAAGCAGGCTGCGGAGCGTCAGCGTCGGTCGCGGGCGAAGCGCGTCACGCCGTCTGACGACGTGACTGTCACGCATGGAGAGTCCGTGACTGTCACACACTCTGACGACGTGACAGAGGGGGATGTCACGCACTCAGAGTCCGTGAGTCACGCACTCCAAGTGCGTGATGTCACGCACTCTGCGTCCGAATGTCACGCACTCAGTGCCCCCCTAACCACCAACAACCACCAGAACAACCACCAGGAACCGTTCCCGGGTCCCGCCGACGCCTCCGCGACCGCCGCCACACCCACCCCCGGTGACACACGAGACGCACCAGACGACGAGCCCGTAGACGGCGAGGTCCTCGAGGAGACCGAGCACCAGGAGCCGGAGCCCATCACCGCTCAGACGATCGTCGGCGAGTGGCTGGACCGCTGCACCGTCCGCCCCCCGTCCACCGTCATCGGCCAGATGGCCAAGCAGATCCGCGTGCTCCTCGAGGAAGACCGGATCGACCCCGACTGGGTCCGCCGCGGCATCGCTCAGTGGATGAGCCGAGACCTCCACCCCTCGACGCTCCCGTCCGTCGTCAACGGCGTCATGAACCGCACCACCAACTCCGCCCCGCAGCACACCCCGCCGGCCGACGGCTCCTCCGTCTTCGACCGAGCCCGCGCCCGCGCCGCCGCCCGAGCCACCCAGCGCCAGGAAGGACAGACCCCGTGACCGAAGAAGAAGCGATCCAGATCGCCGAGTACGTCGCCGCCGCCTGCCCCGCGCAGCGCTTCAACGAGTACACCCCCGACGTCTGGGGCGAACTCCTCGCCCCCTACACCGTCGACGAGGCCCGCTCCGCCGCCATCGCCGTAGCCCGCCGCCAGACCTTCGTCAGCCCCGCCGAGATCATCACCGAGATCCGCGACCGCCGCGCCGAACGCATCTCCGCCGCGAACCTCGTCTACGACGGCAACCCGCTGGAGACCGGCGCCCAATCCGCAACCAGCCTCCGCGCCCTCCTCGCCGCGGCCGCCGACGGCCACACACCCCCGCAGAGCATCCGCACCTCCCTCGGCACCACCGAACGCCCCGCTCTCCCCGCTGGCACCCCGACAACCGGCCGGGCCGCCGCGGTCCTCGCCGCCGTCGGCCAGGCCGTACCGCGCACCCGCGACGGCGTCGTCAACCCCCGCGCAGTCGCCTGCCGCCGCTGCTCCGCCCTCCCCGGCACCAGCTGCACCACCAACGGCCGCCGCCGGGCCGACGTCCACCCCGCCCGCCTCGACGACGCCCGCCTCATCGCCGCCGGCCTCCCGCCGATCGACCCCGACGCGGCACTCCTCGAGGAGACGCGCATCCGCGAGGCCTCCGCGGCCGCCCTCGCCAAGCAGCCCGCCACCGCCGACGCCGACGACCAGGACGAGGACGACAACCGATGATCACCACCGCCGACGACCCGACCACCCTCGCGCCCACCACCGACCGCGCCCCCGTCGAGCTCGCCATCGTCAGCAGCATCGCCAGCACCGAGCCGCCCGAGACCTTCCTGTGGATCACCTTCCACAAGCCCTGCGGCGGCGCCACCATCCGCTACGAGTGGACCCACGGCGGCACCGCCCTCGGCGACCACATCGACGCCCTCGCCATGGCCATCGGCCTCGACGCCGCCGACTGGATGCACATCACCAGCGAGCACGCCCAGACCACCACCCGCGGCCGCATCGAGATCCAGGCCCACCCGCTCCGCCCGATCCTCGCCGACGTCCAGGCGCACGTCCGCTGCCCCGACGACCGCCGCGAAGGCCTCCACCGCATCCTCGACAAGGCGGCCGAGACCACCGGCACCGCGCCCACCCGCATCCCCCGCTGGGTCGGAGTCGGCCCCGCTCTCCTCGGACGGAACGCCTGATGGCCGCCCGCTACCGCTTCCCCGCCATGGCCGTCCGCTGCACCTGGTGCCGAGCACCCGTCGGCGAGCTCTGCACCACCCCCAGCAACGGCCGCCCCCACCGCGGCGGCACCCACGACGTCCGCCGAATCGACTGGGCCATGACAACCCAGTGCCCCGAATGCCGAGCCACCCCCGGCCACCCCTGCACCACCACCGCCCACGGCCAGCTCACCCACCTCGACGACGTCCACCCCGCACGCACCCACACCACCCACCGCAGCCAGGACCCGCCATGACCCCGCGACCACCCGCCACATGCCCCGACTGCCGCCGCCCCATCCGCTGGACCACCACCGAAGCCGGCAAGCACCTCGCCGTCGACCCCGACCCCCACCCCGACGGCAACACCGCCATCTGGCGCGACGGAACCGGCGCCACCCGCTCCCGCCGCCCCACCACCGAACTCCCCCTCTGCGGCTGGGAGCGACTCCACAAGCCCCACATCGCCACCTGCCCCGCCCGCCAGACCCATCTCCCCCTCCACGGCGTCACCCGCCTCGACGACCACCGCAACCGGAAGAGGACCCCATGACGACGCACACCGCCCGCGAAATCGACCGAGACGGCATCAACCGGCTCGTCGCCAAACTCGGCGACTGGATCATCCGCCACCCCGACGGCCGATGGACCATCCACCACCAACCCCCACAAACCACCATCTGAACCCACCCACCCCCTGAACCGGTTCTGGCCGGTTCTACGCGACATAGGAAGTGATCATCTTGTCTCTGCCCACCATCACCGGAGTCGGCCGCCTCACCGCGGACCCGGAGCTCCGCTTCACCCCGTCGGGGAAAGCCGTCGCCTCCGTCCCGCTGGCCTTCAACTCCCGCCGCCTGAACAAGCAGACGAACGAGTGGGAGGACGGCGACGTCTTCTTCATCCGCGGCACGGTCTGGGAGCGCCTGGCGGAGAACGTCGCCGAGACCTTCGCCAAGGGGCACGAGGTCATCGTCACGGGCGAGGTCCGTACGGAGTCGTGGGAGAAGGACGGCCAGAAGCACGAGCGGCCGGCGCTCCTGATCCGGGCGATCGGCCCGTCGCTCGCGTTCGCGACCGCTGTGGTGTCGAAGGACGCGGCGTCTCAGCAGGGCGGCCAGGGTGGTCAGCAGCGGCGCTCTGGCGGGCAGCAGGGGCAGGCTCAGCGGTCCCGGCCGCAGCAGCCGCCGGCGGACGACCCGTGGGCCGTCGACAACGCCAAGGGCTACTCCGACGAGCCCCCGTTCTAGGCCATGGCCGCGCTGCTGAAGCTGCCGAGTTGCCAGACCGCCTCGGAGATCGTTGAGGCGCTCCTGGTGGCCGCGCAGGCCCGCGACACGACCGCTCCGGAGCTCGCCGCGCGCTGGCGCGGGATCGCCGACGACATCGGCGACGCCCTCGACCAGCTCCCCACCCCAACACAGACCGAGGAGAACACCCCTTGAAGATCTTCTACGACACGGAATTCGTGGACGACGGCAGGACCATCGATCTGATCAGCATCGGCATGGTCGCCGAGGACGGCCGCGAGCTGTACGCCGTCAGCTCCCAGTTCAACCAGGCCGACGTCCGCCGCAACGGCTGGTTGATGGCGAACGTCTGGCCGTCCCTGCCGATCCTGAAGAACCCGCCCGGCGTCCGCGGCATGGACCGGCTCGACGTCACCCACCCCGACGTCCGCCCACGCCACCAGATCGCCCGCATGGTCAAGGAGTTCATCCTGGCCACCCCGGACCCGCAGCTCTGGGCCTACTACAGCGCGTACGACCACGTCGCCTACGCCCAGCTCTTCGGCCCCATGAGCGAGCTGCCCGACGGCCTGCCCATGCAGACCGACGACCTCGTCACCGAAGCGAAGCGCCTCGGCCTCACCCCCGATGATCTGCCGAGCCAGGCCGACGGACACCACAACGCCCTCGCCGACGCCCGCCACAACCTCGCGATGGCCCGCTTCATGAACCTCGTCTGACCGTACGACCCGCACCGGACTTGGGGCCCACCCTCGGGGCCCGCCCCCGGCACCACCGCCAGGAGCAGCCTTGTTCGGACTCACCACCACCCGCCGCCTCCGCACAGTCGAAGCCGAGCGTGACCAGAACGCCCGCCTCCTCGCCGAGGCCTACAGCGCGCACGACACCGCGCAGGACCGCGCCCTCCACCGCCGCATCGCCTACCGCCGACGGCTGACCCGCGCCCTCCGCGCCTGCGCCCGCTGGCGCACCCACGCCGCCAAGGAGCACCGCGACGTCCGGCTCCTCGCCGAGCAGCTCCTGAACGCCACAGGGGAGCACAACCCGGCCGCCCGCCGCGCCCTCGGCCTGCCTGACGACGGCCCATGGGAGAGCGCGATCGAGGGCCTCAACGCCCTTGTGGACGCGGGCGAGATCTTCCACGTCGAGAACGGTGACATCAGCAGCTCGTCCGGCGACAAGCGCATCACGTGGGACTCGAAGGCCGGCCGCTGGCGCCTCGCCCACGACGACGCCGACCAGGCCGGCGACGAAGCGCTGAGGGGCTCGGGCACCTGATGGCCGACACCTGCCAGGACTGCGGCCGACCGCTCCGTGACCCCGTGTCACGGGCGGTCGGGCGCGGCCCCGTCTGCTCCGCCAAGCACACCTCCGGCCGCGGGACGGCCGGACACGACCAACTGATCTTCGAAGAGGACCCCATGGACCAGCCCACCCCTGAGGACCAGTCCGAGGTCGCTGGTCGGGGCCGCTGCGGCAACGACCCGCGCACCACGCTCAGCCCCGGCGACCAGGCCGCCATCGCCAGCTTCGAGGAGTACCTCGCCGTACGGAAGCGCGCCGAGGAGGCCGAGGAGGCCATCCGCCGCACGGTCGCGCAGATGCAGGCGTACGCCAAGGCCGGCAGCGGCGGCGTGAACCCCCGCCAGGTCATCGGCCTACTCTCGCCGACCTGGCCGGACGGCAACCACGAAGCCCCCACCCCGTGAACAACCTCGCCCACTGGGCCGACCAACCCTGGAGAAAACGATGACCGCCAACACCCTCCCCGCCTACACCGGCCCGCAGCCCCGCTGCGCCAAGTGCGGCAACCACGGCGCCTACACCCGCTACCTCGCCCACGGCCTGTGGGGCCACGGCGAACCCACGGACACCTCCCTCGGCATGGAGTCGAACGAGCGGCTCCACCGCGAGTGCGAGACCTGCGGACACGTGTGGGACGAGGCGACCGTGGAGCAGCGGCCCGCCGAGATCGCGGACCCGTACGGGCTTCTCCACGGCGTCGCGGCCGACGAGGAGGCGTGACCGATGATCCCCGCGTTCACCGCCCTCATGTGGCTCGCCTGCCTCGGCCTGCTCGTGATCCTCGGCGCCGCTGGCTGCGCCCTCGTCCTCGCACGGCGCGACCGACGCGACACGGCCCGCGCCGCACGCCCGCACAGCGCCCGCGTAGGCACCGCGGAGCAGGACGCGGCAGCCATCGACCGGCCGTTCCTCGAGATCGCCGCCTACCGGCACGACCACGGCCACCGCGCGTGGGCGTGGCGCTGCTGGGGCGACGGCACCTGCGACGGCCGGCTCAGCCTCGACCATGCCAGCGAGGACGGCGCCCGCCGAGCCGCTTGCCGCCACCTCACCGAGACCCACGGAGCCCCCGATGCCTGAACCCACACCCGCCGTCCCCGGCGAGACGCCGCTGGAGATCCCGCTTGACGCGGTCCGGGTGCTGCACGCCGTGCTCGGCGACCTTCTCGCCGGGACCGCCCCGGCCCCGGGCGGCGTCCGCGACCAGATCGCCGCAGCCGTCACCGCGGCGGCCGGCGTCCGTGAGGTCACCCCCGGCTACTGCGGGCACTGCGGGCGCGGTGACTGCTCCCCGACCGCCGACCAGTGGCTGGCCGAACGGCGCCGAGCCGAGCAGGCCGAGGCCGAGGCGACGACCACGGCCCGCGTCATGGGCGCCCTCCACCGGAGCGCTGAGGAGGCGGTCACCCGCGTGATCGAACTCGCCGAACGCTGGGCCAGCGACCCCAACCGATCCGACCCATACCGCGAACTCCGTGCCGCCATCGACCCGCAGGAGCAGCACCGTGCCTGAACCCGACGCCTGCCGCCCCGTTGAGATCGACGGCGAGACCATCCGCGTACGCGGTGCGCAGGAGATGACCGACGAGGCCCGAGCCGCGTTCGCCGAGGTGGTCCGCGCAGCGAAGCGCAAGTACGCGGCCGAGCACCCGCCCCGGCACACCGTCGACACGATCACCAGCGACGCACTCGACGCCCTGTACGCCGAGCTGGAGCTGGCCCAGCAGCGCGCTGCCGCGATGGAGCGCGCCATGGAGCCCACCGCAGCCGACGCCCTCGCCCACCGCGGGTGCCACCGGGACCTGAAGGGGCAGTGCCTACGAGCCGAGCGGGCGGGGTCCGCCATCACCACCTTCGCCGCGATCTTCGAAGGACTCGGCAACCTCCTCGCCACAAGCTCCCGCGACTGGGGCACCTACCGCGTCGACGCCTGGCTCTACGCCGTGATCCTCGGCTGGGACTGCGAGGAAGCCACTCACAACGAGACATGCGCCCACGGAGCCATGGAGGAGATGGCCGCCCTGCACGGCTGGGACGCGGACACCGTCGCCAAGGCACGCCGATACCGCGCCGCCGTCCGAGACGCCCTTGACCCGCAGGAGCAGCCGGCCACCCGCCCGCCGGTCCACGTCGGCGGCAGGGCGAACGCGGAGGACTGCCCCGCCTGCATCGCCTCCGCGCTGTCCCCGCCGTGGCCTTTCATCTGCCCCGGCGAGGCCGCCCACGAAGACCCCAAGGAGACCTGAACCATGCCGAACACCGCCGCCCGCACGCCCTACGGCCACACCCTCCACGTGATCAACCAGACCGCCGAAAGCCTCCGCATGATCGAAGCACGCCCCGACGGACGCCCCCGCGACCTCGACGGGCCCACCGCCGTCGGCGCACTCACCGTCCGCTCCAACCTCGCCATCGCGTCCGCGCTCCTCGCCGTCGCCGACGCCCTGCGCACCGAACAGCCCAAGGAGAAGTGACCATGGGATGGGGATCCGCCTACCGCATCTTCAACACCGTCGCTGACGCCCTGATCGAGGCAAAGGCGAGCGACGAGATCAAGGAACAGACACTCACCAAGGTGATCCGCTCACTCCACGAAGGCGACTGGGACACCGAACTCGACAGCCTCCAGGACTACCTCGATGACCCCGCGATCGTCCGGGCCTTCGAGGCGTGCGGCGTCCGCTGGGACGACGACGAGGACTGAAGCACGCGCGAGGGGCGCGCCCACAACCTCCCCAGGCCGGGCGCGCCCCCAGGTGCTGATCACCCTACGCCCCGCCCAGCCCCACGGAGCGCACGATGACCACCACCACCCACCCCACCACCGCCCACCACCTCTGGACCATCGCCCGCCACTGGACCGACCTCACCAACGCCCTCACCACCCAGCAGAACACCTGGCCCCCCACCATGGGCATCGCCGTCCTCTCCAGCCGGCACCAGACCGCCGAGGACCGCGAGGCCGCCCAATGGCGCGCCCAGGCCCTCCGCCAACTCGAGCGCTCCCCCGACCAGCCCGGATGGACCGCCGCCCCGATCCGCTTCGACGTCCTCGACGCACTGCTCCTGGTCGAGGCCGGTCTCGTCGAGCTCGCCGACCAGATCGCCGCCTCGAGCCAGCACTCGCCGATCACCCCCAACCCGCCGAGGAGGACATGGCCGGCCAACCCGCGGGCGTACAAGGCCGCGCGCGCGGACGCCACCCGGCGGGACCTGCTCGCCCTGCGACAGTCCAAGGACCCCCGACGCTGGCGCCTCACGAACGGGCCGGACGCGGACCGCACCCCCGTACGCGCCGCGCTCTGGCTCCTCGCCCGGCACCAGGGCACGCGCGGCCCCTGGCGGCCACTCACCGACGACGAGCAGGCGCGCATCCGTACGGTCGCCAGGGCCTGCGCGCACCTCGTCGAGCGGTGCCTCGACGTCGGCGACGGCCGCGCCACCCTGGCTGAGTCCTGCCCGCTCTGCGGCGACAGGCTGGTGATGCACGGGGGTGCCGGCGCGAGCCCGGTCGTACGGTGCCGGGGCGCCAGCTGCGGACGGACCTGGACGTGGTCCGACGTGGCACGCTGACCGGGTAACGGCTGCGGCCCCGCTGTCTGCGTGACAGCGGGGCCGCGAAGGTTCGGGCAGCGTCTAGGTGAGCGCGCGGCGCTTGCGGTTGAGGGCCACCAGGCCGCCTCCGGCGAGGACGACGGCCGCGCCGCCGGCCGCGATCCATGGTGTGGTGTTGTTCCCGCCGGTCTCGGCGAGTGCCGTCTTGTCGGTGTCCGAGGTCGTCGTCTCGGTGTTCTCGGTGTTCTCGGTGTTCTCGGCTTCGGTCTGCCCGCTGTCGGTCTTGGTGGCGGGGGTGAAGTCGGCGGGCGGCTTGTCGCAGCCGATGCCGTCCTTGTCGCGGTCGAGGTGCTCGCCGTATCGAGGGTCGCTCTTGGGGATGTTGGCGTAGCCCTGGCTGTAGGCCTCGGTGCAGTTCTTGAAGGGCTGGTCGGCGATGGCGACGGTGGGGAGGGCGGCGAGTGCGAGGGCGCTGATGGCGATGGCGGTGGTCTTGTGGAGCGGGGTCAAGAGGGCGCCTTTCGGTGTCGTCGGGTGGGTGGGTTGGTGTGGTGGACGGTAGTGGTGGTGTTGTGGTGGGGCGGGAGGGTTTGCGGTTGTGGTGACGGGAACGTGACGTGACTGACGGGTAGCGGTCAGTTGTGGGCGTTTATTGTCATGTGACGCCGCAAAATCACCGCGCAGCACCCGTGCGCCTGCGGCGGAACGATCGAGGTGTACGGCGGTGCCGGGGCTGCTCCGGTCGCCCGCTGCCGGGGGTGTGGGGCGTTGTGGACGGAGCGCGGGATCATCGCGTCGCGGGGTGCGGTCGCGGCGGCCTGAGACGTGACGGAGCCCCCGGGCCGGGATGGTCCGGGGGCTCCGTCGTGCGCGCCTACGGGCGGCGTCGGCACCCCTTGCAGGTGACCTCCGTCGCGTCCTGGAGCGCCGTGTCCTGCCGGTCCCCGGCGAACTTGGGGTACTGGCCACAGGCTGTCACCCGGGGCCGCGCGCCCGGGTCTGGGATTGCGTGCACGGTCCGGCCGCCGCGGAACCGGACGCGTCGCGCGGTGTCGACGAGGATCACTGGTCCTTCACCTTCGGCCGGTCCTTCCCCGACCCCGTGTACCCGCGCTCGATGTCCTGCACCGTCGCCAACGCCACCCCGAGCGCGGACGCAATCTTCCGATACGACACCGGCGGGTCCTGCGCACGCATGTCGAGCACCACCTGCCGCCGCAACTCCCGCCACCGCTTGCCCCTCTTCGCCTGATCCGCCATCACCTCGCCGATCGCTCGGGCGCGTTCCTGCGGGTCGGTCATCGCCTCCACGGCGTCCATGGCGTCGATCACGCGCTGAGCCTCCTCGGTCACACCCGGCCTCATCTCGTCTGGGCGGGCTGCTTGCCCAGAGTGTACGGGGCCCCGTACAGTCGGGGAAGCAGCCTGTGCGGCTGATGCAGAACGGCCCCGGTCGGGCTTCCACACACCGACCGGGGCCAGCCAACCCCTGACATCACCAGGAGCTGACCATGACCGAGCGTACCGAGCCCCTCGACATGGACGCATTACTCGCCCGCATCCTCAGCGAACCCACCCGCGCCCACCAGCTGCTCCACACCCTCGCCGACACCCTCGACCAGGACCCGTTCGTCACCATGGGCCCCTGGCACCTGTGCGACGCGCTGAACACCGCGATCACCCGCACCCTCGCGGGGTTCCCCGAGGTCGTCGTCGCCGAGGCCACGGTGCGCGTCGGTGACGCACTCCCCGCGATGCGCCCGAACGAGGCCGCCGGCGAGTACGCGCTCCGTCTCCGGGACGCGGCGAGGGGGCTGCGGTGAACAAGCCCGAGCACGACGCCCCCGAGCAGCGCACCGAGTGCACCCGGCCGCAGCCCAACCCGCTGTTCGAGGGGCCCGCGACCGTCGCCGACTGCGCCGCGGACTACGAGGCCGCCGCCGACATCCGCGCCCGCCTCGACAAGCAGTCCTGATCGCCAGACCGCCGGCCCGGTGGGGAGACCGCCCGTCCCCCGCGGCCCCTGCCGGGCCGGCTTCCACCCCATCCGCATGACCACCGGAAGGACCGCCATGACCCAGACCGACCGCCAGACCGCCTGGCCCGAGGGCGTCACCGCCCGCTACCTCACCATCGCCGGGGCGACCGTCGACATCACCGGCGACGACTACGGCACCCACCGGCCCAACGCCCGCTGCGGCGGCTGCCCGCAGACCTTCGCCACCCACTCCCACTGCATCACCTCTCTCGCCATGGCGCACCGGTGGGCCCAGGAGCACTCGGAGAAGTGCCGCGCCCTGCCCCGCCCCACCGCCTAACCGCCGCTAGTCCGCCAGACCGGCCAGGCCTGCGCCGCCCCGCGGGCCTGGCCTTCTTGGAGCGCACCGTGAACCCCCTGACCGCGTGGGCCACCACGAACCCCTGGCCCGCCGCAGCCGCAGCCACCCTCTCCCTCCTCGCCATCCTCGGCGCAGCATGGGCCGCGACCCGCCCCCTGCGCACCGCCGACCGCCCGCCGGCCGCCGTCATCATGGCCGCCGTCGCCGCCGCAGGGTGCACCGCGTACTCCGCAGACACCAGCTGGGCCTACGCGCGCGACCACCTCGGCATGACCAGCACGACCGAACGCGGCTTCATGTTCGCGGCCGCCGAGGTCGCCCTGTTCGCCACGGCGCTGATGGCCCGGCAGAACCTCCGCACGGCCGGAGCACCGGGCACGCCCGGGGTGCTGGTCTGGGTCATCACCAGCGTCCAGATCATCCCCGCCTACGCCGAGTCCGGCTTCTGGGGCGGCACCGTCCGCGCCGTCGTCGGCCCGGTCCTCGCCGCGCTGCTCTGGCACCTGGCCATGGGCATCGAGCTCCGCCACAGCCGACCCGGGGCCGGCTCCCAGTCGATGCCCGCACTCCTCGCCCGCGAGCTCCGTGAGCGCCTGCTGTCCCGTCTGGGCCTGTCGGTCCGGGACCGTACCGCGGAGCAGATCAGCCGGGACCGGGCCATGGCGCGCGCGGTGCGCCTGGCGTCCCGGCCGAAGCTGCGCGGCTGGGGCCGGCGGCGCCTGGCGGCCGCGGTCGCCCGCGCCCGCGTGGGCACGGACAGCGAGGCGCGGCACCGGCTGCTCCGGGACCTCGCCGCGCGCCGTACCTCCGGGGAGCTGGCGACCGTACCTCTGGCGTCCCCGTGGACGGGTACGGAGGAGGACGGCTACCTCGGTGAGCCGGATGAGCCCGAGGCCGATCCGGACGAGCCCGGCCCTGAGCCGGATGAGCCCACCTCGCCGGCCGTGGCTGAGCCTCAGGCTCAGCTGGATGGGCCACTGCCCGTCGACCCCGTTCCCGCGCTGGCATCTGCGCAGGCCACATCGTGTGAGCCCGCAGCTCAGGCCCGGGACCAGGAGCCCGCGGCTTTCGGCTTCTCAGCCCACCTGACCGCACTGTCGGCTCAGCGCGCCGAGGGCATCGCGAAGGTGGCTGAGCTCGTGGCTCAGGACCCGGGGATCACCTCGGGGCAGGTGGCTGAGCTCCTGAGCGTCAGCCCCGCCACGGCCAAGCGCTACCTCCGGGAAGCACGGCAGGGCCGATCGTGACCGGCCCGGGTGCCGACGAGCGCCGTATCCGCAGCCTGCTGCGCCGCCGCGGTGTCGGCCCGGACGCCCTGCCCCCGGAGCAGCCGGAGCAGCCCGCCCGCGTGCCGATGCGTGAGCCGGACTGGCTTGACCGGCTGTACGCCGACGAGCAGCCGCAGGAGCAGCTGGTCGACGAGCCGGAGCCCCCGCAGCAGATCCCCTGGTACAGCCTCCGCAAGCACGATCAGGACAGTCAGCAGCCCGCGGGGGAGGTCCTCGAGGTGCTGGCCGCGCCCGGCGTCCAGATCACCATCGCCCCCGCCCCGGGCCCGACCGTCAGCCCGTGGCGGGCCCGGATGCGCCGCTGGGTCCTGGTGCGGGGGACCGCGGCCTGCGTCGGCTACGTCGTCGGTATCGGCCCGGCCGTCGCCGACGCCCTCGCCGACGCGGGCCCCGGCGCGATCGGCGTGGCCGGGATGTTCTACGCCGTCGCCTGGTGGCTCGCCTCCCGCCTCACCCGGCTCGTCCCCGCCGAGGCGTCCCCGGAGGTCCACGCGGCCGCTGACTGGGTCGCGCATATCCCGGACTCCGCTGTCCTCCTCGCCCTTGCCCTGAACACCCCGAACGCCCTGATCTAGGAGCACCCGTTGATGTACCTCGCAGCACCCAGCGCCGGGGGAGCCGTTTTCGGAGCCGTAGGCGCCGGCGGTATCTCTCTCGTCCTCGCCGCGCTCCTGGTCCTGGGCGTGAAGGGCAAGGGCAAGGTCAAGCTCAAGGACAACCCCGCGGTCATCTTCGCCTTCCTTGCTGGCACGGCGTTCAGCGCGGCGGGCAAGATCTGGGCCAACCCCGAGCGGCTCATCAGCCAAGGCCTCACCGGCCTCGGTGTCGGCACGGGGAGCGGCGGGGCATTCGGCGACGTCGGTGTCGGGGCAGTCTGCCTACTGCTCGTCGTGATCATCCTGTGCGCGCCTCTCTCCCCGGGCCTGTCCGCAAGCCTCGGCCTCATCTCCGCCGTCGTGTTCCCCCTCGCCGGGGACAGCACGATCTGGGCCGCGCCGGTCGAGCTGGCCATGGCAATCCTCGCGATGGTCGCGGCCTGATGGACCGGTGGATGGCGTTCTGGCACGCAGTGTGGGTCGGCTCCAGCCTGATCTCCGGCCGGATCGGCGCCTGGCTGCGCCAGGGAGTCGGTGTGCGGCTGCTCGGCGTCGGCGTCGCCTGCGGCTTCGTGAAGGGCCTGCCCCACACCACTGAGATCGCCTACACCACGGCGGCCGGATGGCTCGTGGCGGCGGTCGTCCTCGGCCTCCGGGCGAAGGCCCCCGACGAGCCCCCGGGCGAGGCCGTGCCGGCGGCCGCCGAGGAGAGCGGTCTGGCCCCCGATGTGGTGGTCCGCGCGCTGCACCAGCTGGCCTCTCCCCACGTCCACATCTCGGCCCTCGCCGAGTACCTGAAGCGGCCCGCGGAGGAGGTCCGCACGGCCCTCCAGGAGATGGGCGTCCCGCACGGCGACGGGGTGCGGATGAAGGGGGCCGGCGTATCGACCGGGGTGAGGGCGCGCGATATCCCGCCCCTCTCCCCCGACCAGTCCCCCGCCCAGGAAGGGGTGTTGACCAGCAACAACAACAGCAACAACGGCTCGGGAGAGGGGCCCCGGAAGGGGTTCCTTGGCGACTACACGTTCTGGGTCACCGACGACCCGGACAACCCCGCCCGCGCCCACGTCCACCACGACACCCAAGCTCAGGAAGGCACGACATGACCCGCGCTGACAGGGCCCTGCGCTGGCTCCGTATCCACGACCTCAGCCCCGCCGCCGACGTGGACTCGACCGCTCGCTACCTGAAGGAGAGCAGCGACGACGGGTCCACGTGGGACCTGCCGCGTGAGTCGACGGGTGTGCATCTTCGCCACGACATGACCGAGGCGCTCCTCGCAGGCCGTGCGGTCGAGCACGGGCCCAGCGTCACGATCATCCAGGGCCCCTATCCCATCGGGGGTCTGATCCGGTACACGCGCACCCACTGAAGCCCCCCGGGCGGCCACTACCCGCCGCCACAGAAGCCCGTACCCGGCACCCCGAAGAACCGCTGAACGAAGGGTTCCGCAGCGCCCACCACGGACGTACCGTGACTGACCGATGGCAGGCCAGGAGCGGGCCAGTGCGTACCGGCTTGGTGAGCTGCGAGCCGCCAAGCCGAGGACCTGGCCTGCCATCACCGCCCTCAGTCCCTCCAGATACGCGGGCGCACCCCACGAGGCCCCTGCCGGGCGGGGCCTTTGTAATACCGGCCCGTAGCCCCACCGGCACCCGCGATGCTGACTCCTCGAACCACCACTCACCGGGGGGACACCATGCGCCACACACCCGCAGCAGCAACCGCCGTACTTCTTCTCGCCGGGCTCGCAGCATGCGGCACCCGCGCTGACGGCGGGAGCACCAGCGCCAGCGCCAGCCCCGAGCCCTCCATCTCCAGCAGCACCCCAAACACCGAGCCCACCGAGACCGCGCCTACGGTGTGGGCTATGGGCGAATCCTGGGCCTTCGAAAGTACCGGCCAAGACAACTACCAGGGCGATGTGGCAGTTCTCGACTACAAGCAAGGCATCAAGTCAGTCGTATCCGCCTCTGAGGAATCCGGTACTGAGGGATACGAATGGGCCTACATCGAGCTGAAGACGTGCAGCATCACGGGAACTTTCATCGCCGATTGGACACCGTGGAGCCTCGCCTACACAGACGGCTCCCGAGTCGACCCATCGAGCACGACGTATCGCGACTTCCCTAAGCCCGAGTACCCGGGGGAGACCACGCTCACCTCGGGTAAGTGCGTCCGGGGCAAGCTGGTCTTCGCGGTCCCCAGTGACTCTCGGCCTGACACAGTGGTCTACGCACCTTTCGGGCTCGATATCCCACAGGAGTGGACAGTTCCGACGACAGGGTGACCTCAGATCACCTAGTGGTTGCATCCCGGATGATCGTGCCGCATCATGGGCGGCAAGTTCGGCGTGCCCGGACACAGGCACCAGGCCCACCCCAGAAGTGGGCCTTCGCCATTTCCCCCACCACACACGGCGTCAGACGCCATGATGGGCGCCTCTCAACCACGACGCCCCAGGGGGGACTATGCGTACCCGCACCATCCCGGCCGCCATCCTCACCGCCGCCCTCGCCCTCACCGGCTGCAGCAGCAGCGAAGAGACCACCGACGAGCCCGGCCTGACCGCACAGAGCATGGTCGACCAGCTCAGCGACCTCTACCCGCTGCCCAACCCCCGCGACAACACCGGCTCCTGCAACGACGGCAAGGGCCACAAAGACTCCTGCCAGCAGCTCATCACCACCGACCCCGTGTCGGTCTACGAGCTGGCCACCGCCGAGTCCGCAGCCACCTGGACGAAGAAGCTGGACGGCGTGAACGACAGCAGCGCGGTGCAGGCCGGCCGCTTCATGCTCGTCTGGAAGGCCGACTACCCCTCCGACGAGGACGCGGTCGCCGAGATGACCGCGAAGGCCCAGGACCTCGCGGCCAAGGAGAAGTAGCCCCCCGAAGACTGGGCCCGGCCGTTGTGCTCCGGCGGCCGGGCCCTCGCACGCCCGCGGAGGTGACCATGGCCAGGGGCCGGCCCGTCACCGATGAGGACTATGAAGCGGTCCGCCGCATGCACGCCGAGGGCCAGGGCCGGAACGCGATCGCCCGCGCGCTGAAGCGCTCCGGCCGCACGATCAGCAAGATCGCCGATGAGCTGGACCTCACCTTCGACCGAGCCGACGAAGTCCGCGCCGCCACGGAGGTCAGGCAGGCCGACCTCGCCGCGCTCCGGGCCAAGCTCGCCCTCGACCTCACGTACGACGCGATGAAGGTCCGCGAGCAGATGTGGTCAGAGACCGTCGTCTACAACTTCGGCGGCAAGGACAACACCTACAGCCAGCACCGCTTCGACGAGGCGCCGGCCGACGTGAAACGCAGCCTGTCCACGACCCTCGGCGTCCTGGTCGAGAAGTCGCTGAAGCTGTCCCCGCCGGAGAACGACGTCGAGGGCCTGGCCGCGGTCGACGCCTGGCTGAAGGGGATGATGGGCGGCAGCTGAGGGGGTCAAGATGGTCTCTCCCCTCGTCGGCAAGCAGCTGCGCGCGACCCAGCTGGCGACTGCCCGCGGCAACTTGTGGGAAGGCGCCGTCCGCTCCTCCAAGACCGTCTCCTCGATCCTGGTCTGGCTGAAGTACATTCGCACCGGGCCCCCGGGCGCGCTCCTCATGGTCGGCAAGACCGAGCGGACGCTGAAGCGGAACATCCTCGACGTGATCGTCGAGATGGTCGGCGTGAAGCGGTGCAAGTACAAGGCCGGCGCGGGCGAGGTCGTCATCTTCGGCCGGACGATCTACGTGGCTGGCGCGAACGACGAGCGGGCCGCCGACAAGATCAAGGGCATGACCTTGGCGGGGGCGTACCTCGACGAGGTCACCACCTTCCCCGAGAGCTTCTTCTCGATGCTCGGCACCCGCCTCTCCGTCGCGGGCGCCCAGTGGTACGGCACGACCAACCCGGAAGGCCCGAACCACTGGCTGAAGAAGAAGTTCCTTGACCGGGCCCGGCTGCACCTGCGGCGGGACGGGACGGTCGTCGAGTCGACGGACCCGAAGGCCCTCGACCTCCACCGCTTCAGCTTCAGCCTCGACGACAACCCGTACCTGCCTGCCCAGTACGTCGCGAACCTCAAGCTCGAGTACCAGGGCCTGTTCTACAAGCGCTTCGTCCTCGGCGAGTGGTGCCTGGCCGAGGGCGTCGTCTACGACATGTTCGACGACTCCCGGCACGTCGTGGACGTCCTCCCCGAGATCCGGCACTGGATGTGCGTCGGCCTGGACTACGGCACGATCAACCCGTTCTCCGCGCTGCTGATAGGCATCGGCACGGACGAGCGGCTGTACGTGGCCAGCGAGTACCGGCACGATTCCCGGGCCGAGCGGCGGCAGCTGACCGACGCGCAGTACAGCCTCGCTGTGCGGGAGTGGCTGGGCGCATACCGGCACCGCGGGCAGCAGGGCGTCACCCCGCAATGGATCTTCGTTGACCCGTCGGCCGCCTCCTTCATGACCCAGCTCTGGTCCGACGGCGTGCAGGGTGTGGCGAAGGCGAATAACGACGTCAAGGACGGCATCCGCTCAGTGGGCGTGGCGTTCGGCGCCAATCTGTTGTCCGTCCACCGCTCCTGCGCCGGACTGCTCGCCGAGCTCCCCGCGTATGCCTGGGACCCGAAGGCGGCCGAGGCCGGCGAGGACAAGCCGCTGAAGATCGACGACCACTCGGTGGACGCATTGAGGTACGGGCTGCACTCGACGGTGCACGACTGGCGGCACCTGGTCCGCGCGAACCTGGAGGTGGCCGCGTAGTGGCTGTCGAAATTTCGTTGTCGGCCATCAGCCTCGACCTGGAGCTGCCGTTCTCCATCCGCCTCGGAGAGGTGGAAGCCGTCGTTGGGACGATCGCGCTACCGATCTGCGGTGGGGAACTCGGAGAGTGGCGGCCGGTAGTCGCGGCCGCCCTGCGCGAGGTTGCAGAAGCCCTCGAGGATCCGGACGAGGACGACGAGGGGGTGGACGGTGCCGCTCCCTGAGAAGAACACCATCTGGCCGCCGATCCACCCCGCGATCCGCAGCGACATGGAGGACTGGGCAGCCTGGTTCTCCGCGAACCCCGACCGGCTCGCATACCGATACCTCAACCGGCACCGGGACAACTCCCGCTTCGGCCCACCGGCCAACCGGCCCTCCACCTACCGCGGCGGCTGGGTCGGCAGGGTCGCCCGCTGGTTCTGGGGAGAGCCCACCCCGCTGGGCGAGAAGCGCGCCAACCTCCACATGCCGCTCGCCCGGGACATCGCCCGCACGAGCAGCGACCTCATGTACTCCGAGCCCCCGACCCTGAAGGTCACCACCAAGGCCACCCAGGCCCGGCTCGAAGACCTGATGGACCTCGGGATGAAGCGCACGTTGATCGCCTCCGGCGAGACCGGCTCGGCGCTCGGCGGCTCGTACCTGCGGATCGTGTGGGACGACGAGATCAGTGACCGTCCGTGGATCTCCGTCGTCCACGCGGACGGCGCCGCCCCCGAGTTCGCCCACGGCGACCGGCTGCGCGCGGTCACGTTCTGGACCGTCATCGAGTCCGACGGCCAGCGCATCGTCCGTCACCTGGAGCGGCACGAGCCCGGAGTGATCCTGCACGCGGTCTACGAGGGGAACGAGTTGAACCTCGGCAAGGTCCGCGACCTGGCCGAGTTCAGGCAGACGGAGAATCTGCTGCCGCACCGGGACCTGAAGATCGGGAAGCGGCTCGCCGTCTCGTACGTCCCGAACACGATGGTCGCCCCGGACTGGCGGGACATCCCCGGCGCGGCCGGGCTCGGCACGTCGGACTACCAGGGCGCGGAGCCGTTCCTGTCGGCGATCGACGAGACGTACACCTCCTGGATGCGGGACATCCGTCTCGCCCGCTCGCGGATCATCGTGCCGTCTAGCTTCCTTGTGAACCAGGGGCCGGGCATGGGCGCAGCGTGGGAGGACCGCGAGGTCTACGCGCCGATGAACGTGCCCCCGACCTCCGACCAGCAGATCACGCTGAATCAGTTCGCGATCCGGCACGAGGAGCATCGGGCCACGATCGAGGAGCTGGTGGGCAAGGTCATCCGGAACGCCGGCTACAGCGGTGGCACGTTCGGCGACGACTCCAGCGGCCCGGCGGTCACCGCGACGGAGATCAAGGCCCGCAACGCGCGGTCCATGTCGACGCGCGCTCGGAAGACCGAGCTCGGGGCGACCGGCATCGCCGACATCGCCGAGGTCCTCCTCATGCTCGAAGCGAGCGGGATGTTCCCTGGCGTCCGCGGTGTCGAGGTCGAGCGGCCGGACGTTGTTTTCCAGGACTCCGTCCAGGACGACATCAAGACCCTGGCGGAGACGGCCGCGCTCATGAAGCAGGCCGAGGCCGCTTCCGTCGAGACGATGGTGGCGCTCCTGCACCCGGACTGGGACCAGCGTGACCAGCAGGCCGAGGTCGACCGGATCCTCAAGCAGTCCGGCCGCCTGGTCGAGGACCCGCTGTTGCTCGGCGCCGACCGGCCGCAGTTCGGCGACGACGGTGACGGCCGGGAGGACGAGAGCGACGCCGAGACGGACGACGAGGACGCCGACGCAGCCCAGTAGCGGAGGTGCCCATGGCGATCAGCCCTGCCACAGCGGAGGACCTGGCCCGGGCAGTCGCCATGCTGTACGAGCAGGCCGAGCTCACGCTGATCGACCGGCTCCGCGAGGCGCTGGCCGCGGGCATCGACTCCCCCCGGTGGGCGGACCTCAAACTCGCAGCACTCGGAGACCTCCAGGCCGCGATCACCGAGGTCATCGCGGCGCTGGAGACGGACGCCTCCGGGGCGATTCACCAGGCGGTGAGCGAGGCGTACGACAGAGGCCAGCAGGCCGCGGTAGCGGAGCTGGGTGCGGTGGCGACGGGGCAGGCGGCAGCTGCAGCGGTGGCGCTGCCGTCCGCCCCGGCAGTGGACCGGCTCGCCGCGGCCCTCGTATCCGAGACCGGCCCGGTCCACCTACGGATCCTCCGGGCGACGCTGGACACCTACCGCACGGTCATCGCCGAGGCCTCCGCAGCGCCCCTGCTGGGCGCGCAGACACGACGGCAGGCGGCCGCGCGGGCACTCGCGAGCTTCGCCGCCCGGGGCGTGACGGGCTTCGTCGACCGCCGCGGACGGGCGTGGAACATGGCGTCGTACGTTGAGATGGCGACGCGCAGCGCGGTCGGCCGGGCAGCGATCGAAGCGCACTCCGACCGCCTCAGCGCGGCCGGCATCGAGCTGGTGATGGTCTCGGACGCCCCGGAGGAGTGCCCTCGGTGCAAGCCCTGGGAGGGGAAGGTCCTCACCCGCGGGGGCGCGGGAGGAGCGCGCACGATCGAGGTGGAGCACGCCACCGAGGACGGCCGCATGGTCAAGGTGCGGGTGGCTGGATCCCTGCCTGAGGCCCGGTCTGCCGGGTTGTTTCACCCGAACTGCCGCCACGACGTCCGCGCCTTCCTCCCGGGGATGACCAGGCGCCCGGGGCCGAAAGAGCAGCGGTCGCGGGCGACGTACGAGCAGTCGCAGAAGCAGCGGTATCTCGAGCGGCAGGTGCGCGCGTGGAAGCGCAAAGCGGCCGGCGCCCTCGAGGAGGGCGAGCGGAAGCGGGCGACCGCGCACGTGCGTGCGTACCAGGCACGTATCCGGGAGCTCGTGGCTGAGACCGGGCTGCCGCGCAAGAGCCACCGCGAGCAGACCGGCGGAGCTCGCTGACCAGAGACTTCCGGGCGCCGCACGGCGCCCGGGCAACCCGAAACGGGAGAACACATCATGCAGGTCTCTTTCACACGCTCGCGCGCCTTCAAGCACCCGCTCGCGACCCACTCCGTTCTGGACGTGCTCGGCTACCGCCGCAACGGCGCACCGATCTACGCCATCGCGGGTGGCAACGGCGAGGGCGAAGGCGGATCAGGGTCCGGGTCCGGGCAGGGCGGATCCGGTGAGTCCGCAGACACCGGGCAGGGCGCGGACGACAGCGGCAGCAAGGCCGGTGACCAGGGCGGACAGCAGTCCGGGAAGGAATCCGGACAATCCGGATCCGGAACGGACAACGGGGACGACTGGAAGGCGCACGCCCGCGAGTGGGAGAAGCGTGCCAAGGAGAACAAGGCCGAAGCCGACAAGGGCAAGGCTGCGATCCAGGAGCTCGAGGAGCTTCGGAAAGCGAATCTCTCCGACCAGGAGAAGGCCGTCGAGGAAGCCGAAGCCCGGGGCCGCACGGCCTCCGCTGAGGAGTCCGCGAAGGTCATCGAGACCAAGGACTCCGAGATCCGCGACCTCCGTGCGCAGCTCGCCGTCTACGGACGCGCCGAGAAGCACTCGGTCCAGGTCGCCCCGCTGCTGAACTCGCGCTCGTTCTACGACGCGCTCGGCAAGCTCGACCCGGCCGCGACCGGCTTCACCGACAAGCTCGACGGCCTCATCAAGGCCGAGCTGAAGGCCAACCCGGGCATCGCAGTGCAGACCGCCGGCAAGTCCGGCGGTGACCTGTCCGCAGGGACCGGCGAAGGCGACACGAAGAAGCGCCCCACTTCACTCAGTGCCGCCGTGCGCGGCACTTTCAACACCTAACAGGAGGACCCCGTGCCCATCACGCTTGCACAGGCACAGGTCAACACCCAGACCGACATCGACTATGCGGTCATCGACAACCTGCGCCGCTACAGCTGGCTGCTCGACCAGATCGCGTTCGACGACACCGTCAACCCGGGCACGGGCGGCACCACCCTGACCTACGGCTACGTCCGCCTGACCGCGGCCCGCTCCGCCCAGTTCCGCGCGCTGAACTCGGAGTACACCCCGGCGCAGGCGCAGCGTCAGCCGTTCACGGTCACGCTGAAGCCTCTCGGTGGCGCGTTCACCGTCGACCGGGTCCTTGCCCGGCTCGGCGCGGCCGCGTCGAACGAGATCAGTTTCCAGATGCAGCAGCTGCTGACCGCAACCCGGACGAAGTTCCAGGACGAGCTGATCAACGGCGACACCGCGGTCGACGCCAACGGCTTCGACGGCCTCGACAAGTCCCTCACCGGCGCGGCTACGGAGTTCGTGCCGCTGGCCGAGGGCGAGACCAGCGGCATCCTGGACTGGACGCGCGCCACCATCGACACCCAGGCCGAGGCGATGGCCCAGCTCGACATCGTCGACGAGTGGCTGTCCCGCATCGTCCCGTCGCACACCGGCGGCGGCGACCAGGGCATGCCCGGCGCACTCCCGCCCGGCGTGAAGGCCATCCTCGGCAACACCAAGTCCATCACCCGCATGCGGGCGCTCGGCCGCTGGGCGGGCATCTACACGCAGGACAAGGACGACCTCGGCCGGCAGATCGAGACGTACGGGCCGTGGACGCTGGTCGACCTCGGTGACAACGCGCTCGGGAGCGCACCGATCGTCCCGAACGAGACGCGCACGCACGGCGGAACGGCCGGATCGGGCACCTCCTCGGGCCTGACCGACCTGTACGCCGCCAGCTTCGGCCTGGACGCGCTGCACGGTGCATCCGTGGCCGGCAACCCGCTCGTCCAGACCTGGATGCCGGACTTCGACACGGCGGGTGCGGCCAAGAGCGGCGAGATTGAGATGGGTCCGGCCGCGATGGTGCTGCGCAACGTCAAGGCGTGCGGCGCGCTCCGCAACATCAAGGTGGCGTGATCATGAACCAGTTCACCGTGACCGCCCCCGTGGCGAAGTTCACCGGCGAGTCGTGCGGTGTCGCCTTCAAGGGCGGCACCGGCACGGTGTCGGACGCGAGCAAGGAGGGCCGGTCAGCGATCGAGTACTTCCGCCGCCGCGGCTACACCCTCACCCCCGTCGAGACGGAGCCCGAGCCGGAGCAGGAGCCGGACACAACGCCCGACCCCGACCACGGCCCCAACCTGCCACCGTTCAACCCATCCGAGTACAACGCGGACGAGGTCATCGCCTACCTCGACAGCCTCGACATCGAGGACGCCGCCAGCCAGGCCGAACACGAGCGCGTCATCGCCGCCGAGCAGGACGGCAAGAACCGCAAGACCATCACCGAGAAGGGAACTTCGGCATGACGCAGCTCGGCGGCTACCCCCGCAACGTGCGGGACGCCCTCGCCCACTACCTCACGGCCGACCCGGCGTCGCCGGACACGTTCGTCCGCCGCAACCTGCCTCGCACCGGTCTGTACGACTCGGCCGGCGACACAGGCCAGGTCGCGCTCACCACACAGGTCATGACGAGCGTGCCGATCCACCTGTACGCCGGGGACGTCATCACCAACATCAGCGCCCGGTCCGGCGCCACCGCGGCGGACACACCCACCAACTGGTGGTTCGCGCTGTACTCCAAGGCGTCGACTCCTGCGCTGCTGGCGCAGACCGCCGACCAAACCACGACGGCATGGGCAGCGAACACCACGAAGACAGTTGCCCTGTCCTCCCCGGTCACCATCACCGAGTCCGGGATCTACTGGGTCGGCATCCACGTCAAGGCGACCGCGGTCCCCACCCTCCTCGGCTGCGTCGCCGCTCCGGCGATCGCGACCGGCGAGCGGAACCTGTCCCAGTCCTCCGGCTCGTCGCTGACCGCGACGGCCCCGGCCACCATCGCGACCCCCACGGCCAAGCAGTTCGTGCCGTACGTCGTACTGACCTGAGCGGAGGCCTGAATCATGTCCCTCACCAGCACCCTCGCGCTCGCCGCGTTCGCTGAGCAGACCAGCACTCTCGACCTCGGCTCGGCCGCGTCGCCGGTGCGCCTCCAGCGGTCCGTGCAACTCGCTTCCGGCACCGGGGCCGGCCAGGCCGACCTCGTGTTCTCTGACCGGCGCACGATCTCGGCCTCCGGGGCAGAGGACTTGGACCTGGCAGGCGTGCTGCTCGATGCCTTCGGCGCGACCATCACGTTCGCCCGCGTCAAGGGCCTGTTCATCTCAGCGTCCGCGAACAACGCGAACAACGTCGTCGTCGGGGCCGACGCGACGAACCCGTGGGCGACGCTCCTGAACGCCGCTGGCACGGTCACACTGCGCCCAGGCGCCTCGTTCGCCGCGGTGGCCGGGGCGACCGACAGTACGGCGTACGCGGTCACCGCTGGCACAGGTGACTTGCTCCAAGTCGCCAACTCAGCTGGTGGCACAAGCGTTACGTATGACGTCGTCGTGATCGGCGCATCCGCGTAGCCCGAAGTTCGAACCGCGACGAGGGAGGCCTTGATGGCCTCCCTCGCGCGTTCTGAGGAAGGAACGCCGGATGGCGAACATCGTCTTCAATATCGCCCTGGGCAGGCTGGCGTACTACGCGTCACTGCCCGCGGCGAACGACGCACTGATCATGGTGCCGCTGGAGGCGTCGGGGCTCGTCAACGACGCCACCATGCGGGACTACGACGACCTCGGCGCGGTCCTTGCTGGGGCGTCGAACGAGCAGACCACCATGGGCCGCAAGACCCTCGCCAGCGCCACGGCGACCGTGGACGACGCCAACGACCGCGTGAACATCGACTGCGCGGACGTCACCTGGACCGCGGCAACCGGCAACGCGATCGGCGCCGTGATCACCTGCTACGACCCGGACACCACCGGTGGGACCGACGCCGATCTGATCCCTCTCACCAAGCACGACGTGAGCATGACGCCCGACGGATCCGACTTCACGCTGACGATCGCCGACTTCGCGCGGGCCTCATCCGCAGCCTGAACAACGGGAGTGAGCTGTGACGCTCGCCGACCTGGTCGACGACTTCGACGACGGCACGGTCAACACCACCCTGTGGCCGGCCTCGTACGGGGCGATCGAGGAGAGCGGTGGCCGGGGCCGCATCCCCTGCACCACCGGCTACGCCGCGTACTGGTCGGCGTCGGCATACACCCTGACCGACTCGCACGTGCAGCTACAGGTCTTCCCGCCGGCCGCTGGCGGAGCGGTCACAGCAACCGTGTCCGTGCTTGTGCTGTCCGGCGTCAGCGGCCGGGACGCAGGGTTCCTACTCGACACCGCGGGGAATGCCGTCGGCCTGTACCTGCGGGAAGGCTTCGCCGACCCCGGTGCCGTGTTCCTCACGTACTCGGCCACGGACCATGCCTGGCTGCGGCTGCGTGAGGACTCCGGAACGCTGCACTGGGAGACCAGCCCGGACGGGGCGGACTGGACGATCCGCCGCACCGCAACATCCCCGGCATGGGTGGCACAGACCGATCTCTCACTCCTGATCGAGGCACACCGCGACAGCGGCACCGACGACTACGCAGAGATCGACAACCTCAACACCCCCACCGGCCAGGAGCAGGCGCTCACGCTGGCAACGGAGACCGCCACCGCGCTGCCGCTCGCCGGGGCCAAGCGACAGAGCCTGGGCGCTGCGGCGACCAGCGCTGGGGCACAGCCCCTCGTGGGCTCGAAACAGCAGACGCTCGGGGCCGCCCTGGCGGAGGCGGCCGCTCTGCCGCTCGCCAGGGCCAAACGCCGCACGGTGGGGCAAGCCGCAGAGACCTGGACCGCGCGCCCGGTCACCAGCAGCAAGCAACGCCTCCTCGGGGTGGCCGCAGAGGTCGCGCAGGGCCGGGCGCTCACCCTGACGAACCTGTACCCCAGCCCGGCGGCCGTGCTCACCGCGAGCAGCAGCGGCCCGACCCTCGGGGCGAGCACCAGCGGCCCGGCCCTGGCGGCGACATCGACCACGGGAGGTAGCTGACATGCCGGACGTGGGGGATCTGGTCACCGCGTCACTGACGGTGGCCCCGTACGACGAGACCACGTCGGCCGCTCTGCTGGTGACCCGCCCGGATGGCACTACGGTCTCCCCGACGGTCACCGGGTCCGGCGGCGGGCAGACCTGGGCAGCCCCGGTCTCCTACACCCTGGCCGGGGTGTGGCGGCTGTCGTGGACGGTGACCGGCACCGGGGCCTCCGTGGAGCACCAGCTGGTGTCGGTGGCGCCGGCCCCCGGCGGCGGGGGCGCGGCCGGGCGCACGTACGCGACGACGACGCAGCTCGCCAACTACCTCGGGACGGCCCCACCACTCGACTCCGCCAGGCTGCTGCGACAGGCATCCGTACTGCTCGACACCGATTTTCTGCTGACCGCGATCTACGACGTGGACACCGCCGGTATCCCCACGGACTCCGAGGTGGCACAGGCCTTCGCCGACGCGGTGTGCGCGCAGGTCGAGTTCTGGGGCGAGGTCGGCGAGGAGACCGACATCTCCGGCCCGCTCGAGGGCGTTTCGATCGGCTCGGTGCAGCTCCAGTTCGGCGCGGGCGACAACCGCACCGGGCCGGACTACTACGCCCCGAAGCTCACCCGGGCGCTGGCCTCCCTGCCGAGCGACAAGATCCGCTTCGGCGTCGCGCTGGGTGCCTGCTGATGGGCGCCATCCCCCGCCGATACCTAGTCCACCGGATCACGATCGAGCCCTACCAGGGGAACTCCAGCAAGGGCCCGGTGTACGGGCCGCCGACGGAAGTGCGGTGCCTGCTGGACGAGCAGACCCGCACGGTCCGAGGGGCGACCGGCGATCTGGTCACCTCGTCGTCCACGGCCTACTGCTCGCCGGGCACGACAGCCCCGCCGCTCTCCCGCGTGACCCTCGGAGACGACCGCCAGACCACGGTCATCCAGGCGAAGAACCGCGTCGCCCAGGGCCTGCGCACACCGGATCACGTCGAGATCCAGCTCGAGTAACGGGAGGCTGCCATGGCGCCGCGCTACACACTCCGCTTCAACGGGGCCGCGGCGGCCAGAGAGCTCCGCGCCGCCGCCGCCCGCGGCCTCTACCACGGGGCGGAGCACGTCCTCGGAGAGTCGCAGGAGGTCGTCCCGCTCGACGAGGCGGCGCTCTCACGGTCCGGGGCAGCCTCGGTGGACGAGGGCACGCTCACCGCCGCGGTGTCGTACGACACCCCGTACGCGGCGTACCAGCACGAGCGCCTGGACCTGCGGCACGCGCCCGGGCGCACCTCCAAGTACCTGGAGCGGCCGCTCAACGAGTCGGTCGACCAGGTGCGGGCGCTCCTCGCCGCGGAGCTGAGGCGGGCCCTGCGGTGAGCCACACCCCCGACCTGCTCATCGGCGTCGCCGAGCTCCTGGCCGCGGAAGGCGTCGGCGTCTACGACGACGACAGCGTGCTGCCGGCCGGGGCCACGGCTCTGGTTCTCGGTCCGGTCCCCGACGAGCCGGCCTCGGTGGTCGGGCTGACGCCGTACCCGGTGAGCGATGACGACTCGACGGACGCCGTGACGGCGATCCAGGCGGCCATGCGCGCGGGCACGGACCCCACCACCGTCCTGGCGCTGGCGGACGCCGTCTTCGACGTGCTGCACGCCCGGCGGAACTACCTCGTGCGCGGCGTCCAGGTCGAGGTGTCCTGGCGCAACAGCCAGGGGTGGATCGGCAAGGACGCCAAGGGGCGGATGGAGCTGTCCGCCAACTACTACTTCCGGACGGTTCGGTCCGGATCCCACCTGATCGATTAGGGAGGACCCTGATGTCGACCCCCACGGAAGAGACCGAGCTCGCACGCGAGTGGCGGCTCGAGGTGAACATGGGCACGGAGGAGACCCCGGACTGGCAGCTGTGCCCGGGTGTCCGCGAGTTCCAGCCCGCGTCGGAGCCGAACATCGAAGACAGCTCCGACTACGACTCCGACGGCTGGGCCGGCAACACCAAGACCGCGCAGTCCTGGGAACTCTCGGTCACCATCCGCAGGAAGGCCAACAAGAGCGTCAAGGTCTTCCACCCGGTGCACGAGAAGATCCGCCTCGCGCACTACGCGTACGGGGCGGCCAACCTGGTCCACCTGCGGTACATGAACCGCAACGGCCTGCCCGAGGCCTACGAGGGCAAGGCCATCCCCAACTGGCAGCCCTCTGGCGGCGAGTACACGGCCCTCGGCGAGACGGAGATCACCTTCACCGGTGACGGCCCGCTCACCCCGATCACGAACCCGTACGCCTGATGGCCGGGTTCGAAGCGCTCGATGCCTTCCTGGACGACTACCTGGACCTCCCGGTCCCGGGCAAGGATGGCCAGGTCCGCACGTACCGGATTGAGGACCCGGCCGCCGAGGACGGCATCAGGATCGAGCGGATCACGTCCCTCGCCGCGCGGCTCGCTGCCGGCGGCGAGGCCCCGGCGAACGCCGAAGTCCTCGACGACGAGGAAGAGCTGGACCTGTACCGGCTCTGTCTCGGCGACGCCTACCAGCCGCTGATCACCGAAGTGAAGTGGAGCGCCTTCAAGCACGTCGCGCTTACAGCCATGTTCTGGGTGACGACCGACAAGGACACCGCCGAGGAGTTCTGGAAGTCGGGCCAACACCCGGGAAAAGCCCCGAACAGGGCGACCCGTCGGCAGGCGAAGCGCGCCTCCTCGGCGTCGGACGGGGCGAATTCGACGAAACGACAGGCCTCTACGAGTGGTACGAAGGCGGGCTCCAAAGCCCGAAAGCGGGCCGCAACGGCGCGCTGAACCTCTCGTGGGCCCAGCTGCTGGAGCAGTGGCCGCTGATTGAGGCCGACCTGCACGAGCGGTACGGCATCGACGTGGAGACCGGGATCCTCCGTCAGCGCTCCTGGCGGTGGGTCAAGATCCGCATCATCGGCCTCTTCAGCTGCGAATCCCGGCTCCAGCGACATTTCGCGCCACCTCCTGACGACAAGACCCGCAATCACCGCAGGAGGTAGCCGTGGCGCTGACCGTCGGCGAGCTCAACGCCCTTCTGACCGTCGACGACAGGGCCGTGAACCCGGGGCTGCGCCGCGCCGAGGACGCTCTGCGCAGCTCCGGGCAGCGCATGGCCGACGACGCCGACCAGGCGGGCAGGGCGGCCGGGCAGGCTCTCGGCGAGGGCCTGCGTCGCGACGCCGCCGGGCAGCTCATCGCCGCACAGGGCCGGTTCATCGCCGCGGGTCGGCAGGTGGGCCAGGCTGCTGGCGACGCGGTCGGGGACGGTATCCGGCAGGGTACGGACGAGGGCGCCGCCGACGCCGCTACGGCCGCCGAGGGGCGGCTGGACCGGCTCAAGACCGCCGCGATGGGGATCGGTCTGGCGGCTGGTGCGGCGCTGATGGTCGGTATGGGGCAGGCGCTGGACCAGTCGCAGATCACCGCGCGGCTCGGCGCGCAGCTGGGGGCGACCCCTGCCGAGGCGCAGCGGTACGGGAAGATCGCGGGCCAGATGTACGGCCAGGCGATCACGGCCGATTTCCAGTCGGCGGCCGATGCGATCCGGCAGGTCATGGCGAACAAGCTGGTGCCTGCGGATGCGACGAACGCTCAGATCCAGAGCATCGCGACGAACGTCGCCGACTTGGCGAACACTTTCGAGATCGACCTGGGTCTTGCGGCGACGGCCGCGGGCGGCATGATCAAGAACGGCATGGCCAAGGACGGCCGCCAGGCCATGGACATCCTCGCTGCCGGGATGAAGGGCACCGGTACCGCTGGCGAGGACCTCGTGGAGACCTTCAGCGAGTACAGCCCCGTGTTCAAGGCCGCGGGTGTGTCCGGGGCGACGGCCATGGGCCTGATCAAGCAGGCCCTCGCGGGCGGCTGGGTCAAGGACACCGACAAGCTGGCCGACGCGATCAAGGAATTCAGCCTCCGCGCGGTCACGGACACCGAAGGAGTGCAGGAGTCTTTCAAGGCCTTGGGCCTGAACTCGAAGCAGATGGCCGCCGACATCGCCGCCGGTGGCACCCGCGGTGAGAAGGCTCTCGACAAGGTCCTCGACAAGCTCCGAGGCATGCCCGCGACGGCCGAGCGCGCCATGATCGTGCAGGAGCTTTTCGGCGGCCCGGGCGAGGACCTCGGCGCCGCCCTTTTTACCCTCGACGTGGACAAGGCGAGCAAGGCGATGGCCGGCGCCGCAGGCTCCGCGGACGAGCTCGGGGACGGCCTGCGCGACAGCCCCGCCCAAGCCGTGGCCGAGTTCCGGCAGGGCCTTCACCAGGCGTTCATCAACGTCCTCGGCGGGCAGGTCATCCCGGCGATCGCGCGCTTCATCGGGTGGATGCGCCGCAACGAGGGCACCGTGAAGGCCGTCGGGGCGATCCTCCTCGGCGTGCTGGTGCCTGCTCTGGTGATGATGGGCGTCACGGCCACGGTGGCCGCGGGCCGGGTCGTCGTCGGATGGACGATATCCGGTGCTGCGGCGCTGCGGTCGGCGGCTGTCCAGGTGGCGGCGGCCGCGCGGACGGTGGCCGGCTGGCTTGCTCAGGGCGCTGCGGCGGCCGCGCAGGGCGCCCGGGTTGCCGCGGCGTGGGTGATGACCGGGGCCCGTGCCGCCGGAGGCGCCGCGCTGCAACTCGCTGCGGGCGCCCGGGTCGTCGCGGGCTGGGTGCTGATGGGTGTCCAGTCGCTGCTCCAGGCGGGTCGGATGGCCGCGGCCTGGCTGATCGCGATGGGCCCGGTCGGGTGGGTCATCGCTGCGGTGGTCGGTCTGGTCGCGCTGATCATCGCGAACTGGGACACCGTGAAGCGGTGGACGGCTGCTGCGTGGGATTGGATCTGGCAGAAGGTCCAGGGCGCGATCGGTCTCATGATGGCCGGGATTGAGAGGCTGGGGCGGATCCCCGGCATGATCGCCGGGTGGTTCGGTCAGGCCAAGGCGTGGGCGATCCAGAAGATGGCCGAGCTTGTGGTGTGGGCGCAGGGTCTCCCGGGCCGGGTCATCGGCGCGATTTCCTCGCTCGGAAGTCGCCTGTGGTCGACGGTGTCCTCCGCGTTCGAGCGGTTCAAGCGCGGCGCGATTCTGAAGGCGGCGCAGGCCGTCGTGTGGCTCCGCGGTTTGCCGGGCCGGATCAGTGGCGCCCTGGGCAACCTCGGCAGCCTGCTAGTGAGCAAGGGCCGCGACGTCGTGCGCGGCCTGTGGAGCGGCATCCAGTCGATGGGCGGATGGCTCCGCGACACCCTCACGGGCTGGGCCCGGAACCTCATCCCCGGCCCGATCGCCAAGGCCCTCGGCATCGCCTCGCCGTCGAAGGTCATGGCCCGGCAGGTCGGCCGGTGGATCCCCGCCGGGATCATCGACGGCATCCAGTCCGGGCAGGGCGTCCTCGACAGCACCATGGCCGGCCTCGTCACCCCGCCCCACATCGGTGCAGCGTCCGGCACGGCGGGCGGCGTGGGTGTGACGGGCGGGGGTCGGGCCGGGCGGCAGACGCAGGTCATCGTGATCCGCGGCGACGGGTCCGCGCGGGCCGATTTCATCCTCGGTGAGCTGGCGCACGCCGTGAGCAAGCGCGGCGGGAACGTACAGCTGGCCGTGACCGGCCGAAGGGGGTAAGCGGTGGCGATTCCTGACGAGCCGCTCGGGACGCGGGTGGAGCTCCAGATCGGCGGCACGTGGCAGACCACGACCGGCGACGCTCTCACCCGCGACCCGATCACGATCACCCGCGGCCGCCGCGACGGCAACAGCAGGTGCGACGTGTCCCGGGCCACCGCGTCGTTCAAGAACACCGACGGGAAGTACAGCCCGAGGAACCCGCGCGGGCCGTGGTACGGGCAGTTCGGCCGCAACACCCCGATGCGGGTCTCGGTGCAGGGCCCGCAGTCCTACCTCGCGCTGACCGGGGAGCAGGCGGACATCGCCACCACCCCGGACACCGCAGCGCTCGACATCACCGGCGACCTCGACGTCCGGATCGAGGCCACCGGCGACTGGTACGGGCGCCGCAGCCAGGCCCTGATCGGCAAGTGGTCCTCCACGGACGGGCAGCGGTCGTGGATCCTGCGCACTTTCGACGGGATCCTCATCTTCAACTGGACCACCGGCGGCACGGACGCCACGTCGAGTTTCATCCAGAAGGCCCTCCCGGGCGGGCTCACCCGGGCGGCTTTCCGCGCCACCCTGGACGTCGACGACGGCGCGGGCGGCCACGTGCCGTCCCTGTACTGGGCCGAGTCGCTGGACGGCCCGTGGGCCCTGCTGTCGACCGCGGTCCTGCCCGGCTCCACCAGCGTCTTCAGCTCGACCACGGCCCTGGAGCTGTGCCCGAGCGTCCCCACCACGACGGTCCCGCGGCTGCCGATCCGCGGCCGCGTGCACCGCGCGGAGGTCCGCTCCGGAATCGGCGGCACCGCCGTCGCCAACCCCGACTTCCGCAGCCTCGCCGAGGACACCACCTCCTTCGCCGACAGCGCCGGCCGCACCTGGACCACGGCCGGCGCGGCGACGATCACCGACCGGGAGTACCGCATGGTCGGTGAAGTCCCCACGTGGGAGCCGAAATGGGGCACGTCAGGCCGGGACGTGTGGACCCCCGTGGAGGCCTCCGGCATCCAGCGCCGTCTCGGGCAGGGGCAGAAGCCCCTCGACTCGACGCTCAGGCGCCGTATCCCTGCGGGCGTGCCGCTGGCGTACTGGCCGATGGAGGAAGGCCGCGACGCCACCCAGGCGTACAGCGCCATCCCGGGCGGTGCCGCGCTGACCGTGTCCGGCCTCGACTTCGAGGGGGATGACTCCCTCGGCGGCTCCGCGCCGCTGCCGAAGCTCCGCAACCCCGCCTCCATGCGGGGGGTCGTGCCGCGGAGCAGCGCGGCCGGGTGGCACGCAGAGATGGTGTACTTCCTGCCGACGATGCCCGCCTCACAGACGGAGATCCTGCGGGTGGACGTGGCCGGGTCCACGATGAGCACGGCCGTCGTCTACGCCTCCACCGCGGGCATCCGCATCGAGGCCCGCAGCGGCGGGGACGTGCTCGCTTTCTTCCTCTACACCAACGCGACCGCTGTCGCCGACTTCGCCGGGGCGTGGAACAGACTCCAGCTCTTCGTCAGCGACGCCGGGGGCGGACAGACCAACGTCTGCGCCCGGTGGCTGGACACCAGCGCAGGCGGCGGCCACTGGACCGCAGCCACCCTCATCACCGGCGCGCAGGGCGCAGCGGTCGGGGTCGCAGGGACGTGGGGCGCGGCGACGGAGGGCATGGCCCTCGGGCATCTGGCCGTGTTCGACGTGGCCGGGTCCGGCCTCGCCCCGGGGGTGACGATCTACGAGGGCGCGGACGATGGTTTCGCCGGGGAGACCTCGCTGGACCGCCTGAGCCGGCTGTCCAGCGAGGAGGCCTCGACCATCGATCTGACGTGGGTCGACGGGGACACGTCGCGGTCGAGTGAGGCCATGGGCCCGCAGCGTCCCGTGGAGCTGCTCGATTTGCTGTACGAGTGCGCGGAGACCGACGGCGGGATCCTGTACGAGAGGCGGGACCGGCTCGGCATGGCCTACCGGGACCGCACCAGCCTCTACAACCAGCCGGCTGCGCTCACCCTGGACTACGCGGCCGGGGAGGTCGCGCCGCCGCTGGAGCCGGTGGAGGACGACCAGGACCTCCGCAACGACATCACCCGCACCCGCGAGGGCGGTTCGTCGGCGCGGGTGGTGTTGGAGTCCGGGCCGCTGTCGGTGCAGCCGCCGCCGGCCGGGGTGGGTGTGTACGACGATGCGCAGACCCGGTCGCTGGCGCTGGACGCGCAGGTGGTGCAGATCGCCGGGTGGGATCTGCACTTGGGCACGTGGGATGAGGCCCGGTATCGGGCGGTCACGGTCAACTTGCACAGGCACCCGGGCCTGATCCCGGCGGTGCTGGGGCTGGACATCGGCGACAAGATCGTGATCGAGAATCCGCCGGAGTGGCTGCCGCCGGGGCCGATCGAGCTGCTCATTCAGGGCACGTCGGAGACGCTGGGGCTGAGGAGGTGGAGCATCACGTTCCTGTGCACCCCGGCCGGGCCGTGGGCGGTCGGCGTGCTGGAGGACCCCGTGCTCGGCCGGCTCGACACCGACGGCGCGATCCTCAGCACCGCAGCGTCCACATCGGACACGGCGCTGGAGGTCCACACAGACACCACGGTCGGCCCCCGCTGGATCGACACCGCCGGATACGGCGCGATGTTCCCGTTCGACGTGAAGGCCGGCGGGGAGCGCATGACGGTGTCGGCCATCACGAACCGCTCCGACTCCTTCCCCCGCACCGTCGCGAGCACGTGGGGCACTGCGACCAGCGGGCAGGCGTGGACGGAGGTGGGCGGCGCCGCCTCGGACCGGTCCGTGAACGGCAGCCGCGGAGTGATCACCCTCGCGGGCAGCGTGTCGACGATCCGCTTTCAGCGGCTGGTCGCCACACACGTCGCCGACGCGGAAGTCCGGGTACGGCTGTCCGCGTCGGCGGTCGCCACCGGAGCGTCCGCAGTCCCGGGCGTGCTGCTGCGGTACGTCGACACCGGCACCTTCTACCGGGCGCGCGTGCACTTCAGCACCGGCGGCAACATGTTCCTCTCCGTCACCCGGGACACCACACAGATCGGCTCATCCCCCTCCGCGCCGTACACCTACACCGCCGGACAGGAGTTCGAGTTCCGTGTCCGGCTCGCCGGCCACACCATGCAGCTGAAGGTGTGGCCGGTCGGCCAGGCGGAGCCCGCCGGGTGGCAGCACACCGAGACCGTGGTGACCGGCCAGATCGACGCGGGCGGTATCGGCGTCACCGGATCCGCTTTCTCGGGCCTCACCAATGTCGGGCTGGAGCTCCGCTACGACGCCTACGAGGTCGTCACGCCGCAGCTTTTCACCGTCACCCGCTCCATCAGCAAGGCCCACGCGGCGGGGACACCCGTGTCCCTGCACGATCCGATGCGCCTCGCGCTCTGAAAGGGAGGACCCTGTGCCTCTTCTCGCCGGGCAGATCATGACCGCCGGCCAGGCCGGGCGCCTTCAGCCCCGCACCTATGAAGCGGTCGGCACCAGCAACCTGGCCCTCACCACGACGGAGGCCGACGTCCCCGGGGCAAGCATCACCCTGGACGCCGAGACCGCCGGCGCCGTGTACGTCGCCCACGCCGTCTTCAGCTTCGACGCCACCGGCACGACCACGGCTTTCGCCTCGGGAGCGCTGGACCTAGACGGAGCCGGAGTGACGGGCAATGCCCGCTGGACCGGTGACCTCGCCAGCGACTTCGGCTCGCCGGCCATGCTGTGGCGCGGCACCCTGACCGCCGGGACGCACACCTTCAAGCTGCGGGGATCGATCTCCAGCGGCACGGGAATTCAGGTGCTGGGGGCATTCACCAAGCTCATCGTCACTGTCCACGAGGTGGTGTAGTCGTGACCATCCTGAGTACGGGCGGGCTGTCTCTGGCGGGTCTGCATTCCACTACCGAGGTGCGCGCGGACGCACACTCCACCGCGTGGGTGTCAGGCGACACGCTCACGGTGGATGCCGGATACGGGCGGCTCACGGTACGCCGCTGGACCGGCTGATCCCCGCCCGAATCACTGCGCCCCGCGCCGCCGGCCCGGGGCCTTTCTCATGTCTGGAGGCCCCCTGATGGCTCCCCCGATGCCAGCGCAGACGCTGGTAGACATCCTGCGCGCTGAGGGCCTGACCGTGCTGGAGGTCGGCAACTGGCGCACCCACAACCGCACCCACAAGGGCCCCTGGGGGCCCGTCCACGGCGTGATGATCCACCACACCGTGACGTCCGGGACGCAGCGGACCGTCGACCTCTGCCGGACCGGCTACACGGGCCTGCCCGGCCCGCTGTGCCACGGCGTCATCGCCAAGGACGGCACGGTCCACCTGATCGGCTACGGCCGGACGAACCACGCCGGGCCCGGAGACGGCGACGTCCTCCGCGCCGTCATCGCCGAGACCCCGGCCCGGCCCCGCGACGACAAAGCGAACACGGACGGGAACCCGCACTTCTACGGCTTCGAGTGCGAGAACCTCGGCGACGGCAAAGACCCCTGGCCACAGGCCCAGTTGGAGGCGATCGAGAGGGCGGCTGCCGCTGTCTGCCGGCACCACGGGTGGGGGCCCCGGTCGGTGATCGGGCATCTTGAGTGGCAGCCGGGGAAGATCGACCCCCGGGGCTTCACCATGGACTCGCTGCGGGACCGGATCGGTGACCGGCTCGCCGTGGACCCCGAGCCCGCGGAGCCTGCGGCGGTGGGCGGCCCGTACACCGTGGAGAAGGGCGACACCCTGTCCGCGGTCGGCCGGGAACTCGGGGTGCCGTGGAAGGACATCGCCAAGGCCAACGGCCTCACGGCCCCGTACCGGATCGTGCCGGGCCAGGAGCTGACGACCCCCAGCAAGACCGGGGCCGTGAAGCCGGCCGCCCCGCCGCGGCCGGTGGTGGACCTGTCCCGGCTCGTCGCCGCGGCGCTGGCGGACCCGCCGAAGCGCGGCACACCCGCCTCCTACCACGGCGTGAAGACCGTAGAGCAGGCGCTCGTCAAGGAGGGGCTCCTCGCCCCGAGCCTCGCGGACGGCCACTTCGGCACCGCCACCCGCACCGCCTACGCCGCCTGGCAGCGCCGCTGCGGCTACCGAGGCGCGGCGGCCGACGGCATCCCCGGCAAGACCAGCCTCACCAAGCTCGGCGCCAAGCACGGCTTCACCGTCACCAACTGATCGATCGGAGACCAGCCCATGTTCACTCGCGCATTCTGGAAGGCCACCGCCGAGCGGATGATCCGCACCTTCGCCCAGGGCACCCTCGGCGTGGCGAGCGCCGACGGCCTCGGCATCCTCGACGTCGACTGGGCCCAAGCCGCGTCCGTCGGCGGACTCGCCGCAGCCCTCGCCCTGCTCACCGCCATCGCCGCATCCGGCGCGGGTCAGCCTGGTCCGGGTATCACCGAGTCCGCGGGCCGGCCGTGACCCCGCCGGAGCAGCACCAGGTGGCGCTGGAGCTCGAGCGGCTGCGCGGCACGATGGCGGAGGGATTCGCCGCACTGGGCGGCCGACTGGACAACGCGCTGCAGCGCACGTCTCAGACGGAGGCGGATATCGACAAGCTCGAGCAGCGGATCGAGCTGCTAGAGCGGGCCCGGTGGCCTCTGCCGTCGGTGGCCGCGCTGGTCGCGCTGGTGGGGCTGGGCCTGTCGCTGTATCAGCTGGCGGCCCGCTGAGATGAGTGACGACGCGATCCGCGCCGCCATCGCCACCGGACACTCCGTCATCAGCATCGCCTCCGCCGCAGACCTCAGCCGCGCCCGCATCTACCAGATCCGCGACGGCCGCCGCTGACACCCCTCACACACGCGCCCCCTGTCTGGTCCTCCGGGACCGGGCAGGGGGCGCTTTCGTCATGCCCGCTTGCGCGCAAGACCCCGCCTAGCGCTCGGACGAGCAATCCGACGCAATCACCCACCGGTCAGCGCCCGACCGTCGCATGCTGGAGCCACCAACCAGCCACGACGGAGGACGACATGACACTCCGCTTCATCGGCACCACGTCCGAGCACGGCAACTGCCCCACCCTCTACGAGATCGAGGAGACCGGGGACCTCGTCGTCCAGGGCGACGAGATCGACGCCGGGCACCGCGCCCAGCTCCGGGACCTCGGCGTATCGGAAACCGCCGTAGTCATCCCGCGGGACCTGCTCACCCGCTACGCCCCCAAGGAGTAACCGTGCCCCTGGTGCCCTTCGAGGAGATCGCCCACCTGTTCAGCGAGTTCGAGCACACTGCGTTCCGGCTGGAGACCCGCCGCGGCTACGCCTCCGACCGGCAGGGCGCCCGGTTCCAGGCGTTCATGCGCGGCACCGACCCGCAGCCCGAACCGGACCACCCGTGGAACGTCAACGTGCGGGAGAAGACGGCGGCCGGCGGCCGGTTCTCACGGGTGCGGATCATCGACGAGCCGCCCACGGACGGACAGCAGTTCCTCATGGCCACTGCGGCCGGCAACATCGCCGCAGGCGAGGACATCCGCGTCCTACCCCGTGGGGAAGCCGTGCGCCTCGCCCTTCCCGGCTACGACTTCTGGCTGTTCGACTCCCAGGCCATGGTCCGCATGCACATCGACGACACCGACACCACGGTCGGCGTGGAGCTCGTCGAGGACCAGGCGCAGGTTCTCGCCGCCTGCCGAGCCCGAGACGCTGCCTGGCCCCTGGCCGTCCCTACTGCCGAGGCCTGGGCACAGGTACGTTCGTCTGTGTGACCACGGACTACCAGACCGCACGGGTCGCCCTCGGTGCGCGGCTGCGCGAGCTGCGTACCGAGACCGGCCTGACCGGGAAGGACTTCGCCGACCGGCTCGGCTGGCAGCCCTCGAAAGTGTCCCGTCTGGAGCACGGGAAGCAGACCGCGACGGAGGCCGACCTCGAGGCCTGGGCCGCCGCCGCAGGCGCGCCCGAGCACGCCGCCGACCTGAAGAGCCGCCTCCGGGGGCTCGAGTCCCAGCAGCGCTCGTGGCGCCGCCAGCTCGCCACCGGACACCGGCCGGTCCAGGACCGCTACGTCGTGGAGTACCGGCAGACGGCGACCGTCCGCGGCTACGAGGCCACCGTCATCCCGGGCCTGTTTCAGACGCCCGGTTACGCCCGGCACCTGCTGCTGCAGAACGCCGACCTGATGGGCTCCCCCCGCGATACCGACGAGGCTGTGGCCGCCCGTATGCGCCGCCAGGAGGTGCTGTACGAGGCGGGCAAGCTGTTCCGCGTCCTCGTGTGGGAGGGCGCCCTCCACGCGCTGATCTGCCCGCACGACGTCATGGCCGGCCAACTGGACCGGCTCGTCGGGCTGATCGGCATGAGCACCGTGGAGCTGGGGATCGTCCCGCTAGGCGCCCCGCTGGGGTTGACCCCGAAGCACGGTTTTTGGATCTTCGGTGAGAAGCGCGTCATCGTCGAGACCATCAACACGGAGCTCCAGTACGACTCGGTCGACGACCTCGCCCTGTACGGACGGGTGTGGGACCGCCTCAGCGAAGGGGCAGCGCACGGTGCGCGGGCGCACCGTCTGATTGCCCGGGCTCGCGCACACCTCTCGCCCGCGTGAGCAACGGCTCACAAGCTGCTGAGCGGCCCGCGCAATCCTGAGCAATCGGCGCGCCAGGGCGGGCCGTCGGTTCCTACGGTCCTGGTCATGGAGACGGGAATCCAGCCGGCCGCGGGCGGACACGCGGACACGCACAGCTACTGCCACTGGCACAAAGGGCCTTCCGGGAGCGCCCGCCTGGTCGATCTCGTCGAGCGGCAGTCCGGGCCCCCGGTCGCGCTGTACGCCTGCCAGCCGTGCCGCGAGCAGCGCCGGCTCCCCGTGCGGCTGGAGGCGACGGCATGAAGCTCTGGGACCACGCCACCACGACGACTGACGGGCGCACCGGGCTGATCACGATGGACCTCGGTGACCACATGTTCCGGGTCCGTTTCCATCACGGCCGCGCGCCGCGGCCCGGGCTCCTGAGCGAAGCGACGATCCGCGGCGAGCGGCTGCGGCCGGCGACCGCCGAGGAGAAGGCCCAGGCGGTCGCGGCAGGGCTGGTGCGGGAGAACGAACGCAGCGGCCTGCGCCCGGCCCCGAAGAGCCGCCGCCCGGAGTAGCACCCGGACGGTACGGCGGGCGTCCGACGGCGATCTCTACAGGCCGCCCGCTGCCACGGCCCCGGCCGGTCACAGGATTCCCGTCCCGCCGGCCGGGGCCCTCGAACCGATGACAGAGGAGAGAGGCGAGTACGTGAGCATCGCGGTACTGGAGCCGGAGGGCCTGCTGGGGGAAACCGTGTGCCAGGGGTGCTGGCTGCGCCCGGCCGGGACGAAGGGGCTGGCGACCGGCCTCGCCCGCTGCGGGGGGTGCGCTGATGCCAACGTCCCTGCGAGGGTAGATCTGTTCCCGCCGCTCGGGATCTACCGCCTGACGTGGGTAAAGATCCGTCGGGGCGAGACTGAGGCCCGGCACCGTGGCCCGGGCGCGCCGCAGAGCCCTCCCGATCCGGGGCCGCCGCTGCCGTCTCCTGCTCCTACCCCGACGCCTGGCCGGCCGCCGGTCTAGGTGGCGCTCGTGCTGCCCCGGTCCCCCTGCGTCCCCCGTCGCGGGCGGGCCGGGGCGTCGTCGCGGAGGAGGTCCTCGACGGCGAGATCGAGGGCGTGGGCGATACGGAGCACTGTGCTGAGCGGTGGGTCGCTGATCGCGTACTCGATCCGGTGGACGGTCTTGCTGTCGATCGCTACGAGTTCGCCGAGTCGCTCCTGTGTGAGGTTCTGGGTGAGTCGTCTGGAGCGGATGCGGGCGCCGATGGCCCGGCGGCGGGTGAGTACCCAGTCGGGCAGCGGGTCGGACGACACCAGACCCACGCTGGAGTGATCTTGGCAGTATGTCCTTACCTGGCTAGGTAAAAAGTTTGATCTTGTAGTGGTCGGGAAACTCGCCAGGCAAGGCGGATGTGGCCCACAAAGACCTCCCGCCCGCGACGGCGGTGAGGAGCGGCCGCGGCGTGATTGGCGTCCGCCGCGGCCGCGCGCCCCTGACCGTTCCTGGCCGGTTCACGCCGCCCCGCTCTCCTTGGAGGGCGGGGCGGTCTACTGTGGGCAGCATGACGCCCCCTGCTGCGATATCCGGCAGGGGGCGTCTTCCCGGACGAAGGCCTCCCGTGACTCTTCGCCCAGTCTCGTCTGGGGCTGTGGCGTCAGACGGACGGTGTGGTCACGCTCGTCTACCCCAAGGGCACTGTACCCGGGGCGATCACTCTTCTACACCCCGTAGCTGATCATCTACAGAACTGCGATGTTGTGTTCGAGTTAAGTTACGGACTAGTACCGGATTCTCAAGATCAAGACATGTAGAAGGCCCGGTAGACGATGATCTCTACCGGGCCTCTGACCTGCGGGTAAGTCTGGTGGGGCTAACAGGATTTGAACCTGTGGCCTCATCCTTATCAGGGATGCGCTCTAACCAACTGAGCTATAGCCCCGCCGCGCTGCGCGCTGACCCCTGAAGGTTAGCGCACGCGGGGGGTAGTCCCAAAATCGGTTCTCCACCCCCCGGGACCTCGGCTTTTTCGTCCTCGGCCTATTCGTCCTCGGCCAGCGTGAGCTCGACTCCGCCCACGAACCCGGCGGAGAGGTTGTAGATGAAGGCGCCAAGTGTCGCCAGTGCCGTGGCCAGCACCACGTCGATGACCGCGATCACCGATGTGAAGAGAAGCACCCGCGGGAGCGAGAGGAACGACTGGAGGTCGAAGCCGTTGCTCTCGTTCGATCCCGTGGCCTCGCTGATCGTCCCGCCGACCGTCGAGAAGACGCCCATGGCGTCCATGACCATCCACAGCACCGCCGCGGCGACGATCGTGCAGATGCCCAGGGCGATCGAGAGCAGGAAGCTGACCTTCATCACCGACCACGGGTCGGCCTTGGCCACCCGCAGGCGCGCCTTGCGCGTCCGGGGCTGGGTGGTCGCCCCGGTACGGGGCCTGCGGACGGCCGCGCCCTCGGCCGCCTGCTGAGCTTGTTGCGCTTGTTGCGCCTGCGGCCCAGGACGCGGCTGACCGCCCTGCGTCCCCCCAGAGGGGGAGGGGTACGCCTGGGGCGGATGGTACGGCTGGGTTCCCTGCTGCACCGGTTGCTCCCCACCATAGGTTTCCTGCGAGGGCTGCGGCCCCCGGCTGTCGGTCACGGTCGTCGCCCCGCCATCGGCGGGATCGCCCCCCGCCCGGGAGTGCGAGGCGGAGCCACCGGCACCGTTCGCCCCGGAGGCATCGCCGGCATCGGCCGGTCCGGCGCCGGTGGCTCCACTCACGCTCTACTCCTCGTCGTACTCTGCGGCCGAGGGCCCAGCGCCCTGACCGTTGCCGGCGCCCCCGGCGATCCCTGCCCCGGCGGCCTCTTCGGCTTCCGCGGTCCCGGCGGCCTCGTCGGTCCCGGCGGCCTCGTCGGTCCCAGCGGTCCCGTCGGTCCCAGCGGTCCCGTCGGTCCCAGCGGTCCCGTCGACCTCTTCGGCCTCGCGGCCGGCCTCCGCGTTGCGCGCGATGCCCACGACGGCGTCCCGCTTGCCGAGGTTGATCAACTGGACGCCCATGGTGTCACGGCCCGTCTCCCTGACTTCATTGACTCGCGTACGAATCACGCCGCCGGACAGGGTGATGGCGAGGATCTCGTCGGTTTCCTCCACCACCAGCGCGCCGACCAGGGAACCGCGATCCTCCACGATCTTGGCGGCCTTGATGCCGAGGCCGCCCCTGCCCTGGACGCGGTACTCGTCGACGGCGGTCCGCTTGGCGTACCCGCCGTCCGTGGCGGTGAACACGAATGTACCGGGCCGCACCACGTTCATCGAGAGGAGTTCGTCGCCCTCGCGGAAGCTCATGCCCTTCACACCCGATGTGGCGCGGCCCATCGGGCGCAGTGCGTCGTCCGTCGCGGTGAACCGGATCGACTGGGCCTTCCTGCTGATCAGCAGCAGGTCGTCCTCGGCCGACACCAGTTCGGCACCGATCAGCTCGTCGTCGCCGCCGCCCTCCGTCTCGCGCAGGTTGATCGCGATGACACCGCCGGACCGCGGGGAGTCGTAGTCCTTCAGCGGCGTCTTCTTCACCAGGCCCGCCTTGGTGGCGAGGACCAGATAGGGCGCGGCCTCGTAGTCCCGGATCGCCAGGATCTCGGCGATCTGCTCGTCCGGCTGGAAGGCCAGCAGGTTGGCGACGTGCTGGCCACGGGCGTCCCGTCCGGCGTCCGGCAGCTCGTACGCCTTGGCCCGGTAGACCCGCCCCTTGTTGGTGAAGAACAGCAGCCAGTGGTGCGTGGTGGAGACGAAGAAGTGGTCGACGATGTCGTCCTCCTTCAGCTTCGTGCCCCGTACGCCCTTGCCGCCGCGCTTCTGCGAGCGGTAGTCGTCGGTCTTGGTGCGCTTCACATAGCCGCCGCGGGTGATCGTGACGACGATGTCCTCCTCGGCGATCAGGTCCTCGATGGACATGTCGCCGTCGAAGGGGACGAGCTTGGAGCGCCGGTCGTCGCCGAACTTCTCGACGAGGGCGGCCAGCTCCTCGCTGACGATGCCGCGCTGCTTCTCGGGGGAGGCGAGGATCCGCTGGTACTCGTCGATCTTCGCCTGCAGTTCGTCGTGCTCCTGCACGATCTTCTGGCGCTCCAGGGCGGCCAGCCGCCGCAGCTGCATCTCGAGGATCGCGTTGGCCTGGATCTCGTCGATGTCCAGCAGGCCCATCAGACCCCCGCGCGCGACCTCGACCGTCTCACTGCGCCGGATCAGCGCGATGACCTCGTCGATGGCGTCGAGCGCCTTGAGCAGACCTCGCAGGATATGGGCGCGCTCCTCGGCCTTGCGCAGCCGGAACTTAGTCCGGCGGACGACGACCTCGATCTGGTGGGTGACCCAGTGCCGGATGAAGGCGTCGAGCGACAGCGTGCGCGGTACCCCGTCGACCAGTGCCAGCATGTTGGCGCCGAAGTTGGTCTGCAGGTCGGTGTGCTTGTACAGGTTGTTGAGGACGACCTTGGCCACGGCGTCCCGCTTCAGCACGATGACCAGGCGCTGGCCCGTGCGGGACGAGGTCTCGTCGCGGACGTCGGCGATGCCGCCGATCCTGCCGTCCTTCACCAGGTCCGCGATCTTCTGCGCGAGGTTGTCGGGGTTGACCTGGTACGGAAGCTCCGTGACCACCAGGCACTGCCGGTTCTGGATCTCCTCGACCTCGACGACCGCCCGCATGGTGATCGAGCCGCGGCCGGTACGGTACGCCTCCTCGATGCCCTTGCGGCCCACGACCAGCGCCCCGGTCGGGAAGTCCGGGCCCTTGATCCGCTCGACCAGCGCGTCGAGGAGCTCCTCGTGGGACGCCTCGGGGTGCTCCAGCGCCCACTGGGCGCCGGCCGCGACCTCGCGCAGGTTGTGCGGCGGGATGTTGGTGGCCATCCCGACGGCGATCCCGGCACTGCCGTTGACCAGCAGGTTCGGGAAGCGGGACGGCAGGACCGTCGGCTCCTGGTTGCGGCCGTCGTAGTTGTCCTGGAAGTCGACGGTCTCCTCGTCGATGTCCCGGAGCATCTCCATGGACAGCGGCGCCATCTTGCACTCGGTGTAGCGCATGGCCGCCGCCGGGTCGTTGCCCGGGGAGCCGAAGTTGCCGTTCGAGTCCACCAGCGGCATCCGCATCGACCACGGCTGAGCGAGGCGGACCAGCGCGTCGTAGATCGAGGAGTCGCCGTGCGGGTGGTACGTGCCCATGACGTCACCGACGACCCGGGCGCACTTGTAGAAGCCCTTCTCGGGCCGGTAGCCGCCGTCGTACATCGCGTACAGCACCCGGCGGTGCACGGGCTTGAGGCCGTCCCGCACATCGGGCAGCGCGCGCGACACGATGACGGACATCGCGTAGTCGAGGTAGGAGCGCTGCATCTCCGTCTCGAGCCCGACCGGCTCGATCCGCAGCTGTGTGCCCTCTTCCTCGACGCCGGTGGTGACGGGAGCGGGATTGTCCCCGCCGGGGACGGGGGTGGTCTCGTCGGCCATTGCTGGTCTTCAGTCCTTTCGAGCGGTCAGCTGAGACCGGCTCAGATGTCGAGGAAGCGGACGTCCTTGGCGTTGCGCTGGATGAAGGAGCGCCGTGCCTCGACGTCCTCGCCCATCAGCACCGAGAACAGGTCGTCCGCCTGCGCGGCGTCGTCCAGCGTGACCTGGCCGAGGACGCGGTGCTCGACGTCCATCGTGGTGACGCGCAGCTCCTCGGCGTTCATCTCGCCGAGACCCTTGAAGCGCTGGATCGAGTCCTCCCTGATCCGCTTGCCCTGCTGCTTGCCGATCTCGACGAGGGCGTCGCGCTCGCGGTCCGAGTAGGCGTACTCGAAGTCGTCCCGGCCCCACTTGATCTTGTAGAGCGGGGGGCGGGACAGGAACACATGGCCCGCCTCGACCAGCGGCCGCATGAAGCGGAAGAGGAAGGTCAGCAGCAGGGTGTTGATGTGCTGGCCGTCCACGTCGGCGTCCGCCATCAGAATGATCTTGTGATACCGGAGCTTCCCGATGTCGAAGTCCTCGTGGACACCGGTGCCGAAGGCGGAGATCAGCGCCTGGACCTCGGTGTTCTGGAGGATCTTGTCGACCCGCGCCTTCTCGACGTTCAGGATCTTTCCGCGGATCGGCAGGATCGCCTGGTACATGGGGTTGCGGCCGGACTTGGCCGAACCGCCGGCCGAGTCTCCCTCGACGATGAAGATCTCGCACTTGGTGGGGTCGCTCGACTGGCAGTCGGACAGCTTGCCCGGCAGCGAGGCGCTCTCCAGCAGGCCCTTGCGGCGCGTGAGATCGCGGGCCTTGCGGGCGGCGACCCGGGCCGTGGCGGCCTGGATGCCCTTGCGGACGATGTCCGCCGCCTCGTTGGGGTTGCGGTCGAACCAGTCGGTGAGGTGCTCGTTGACCACCTTCTGGACGAAGGTCTTCGCCTCCGTGTTGCCCAGTTTCGTCTTGGTCTGGCCCTCGAACTGGGGCTCGCCGAGCTTGACCGAGATGATCGCGGTCAGACCCTCGCGGATGTCCTCACCGGTGAGGTTGTCGTCCTTCTCGCGCAGCAGCTTCCGATCCCGCGCATAGCGGTTGACCAGACCCGTGAGCGCGGCGCGGAAGCCCTCCTCGTGGGTACCGCCCTCGTGCGTGTGGATCGTGTTGGCGAAGGAGTAGACGCCCTCGCTGTACTGCGAGTTCCACTGCATCGCCACCTCGACCGAGAGCAGCCGCTCCTTGTCCTCGGCCTCGATGTCGATGACCGTCGGGTGGATCAGCTCGCCCTTGCGGGAGTTCAGATACGTCACGAAGTCGACGATGCCGCCCTCGTAGTGGTACTCGACCGTGCGCGCCTTCGGCTCGGCCGCCGCCTCCGCGTCCGGGTCGTCCGCGCCGACGGTCGCCTTCGCCGACTCGCGCTCGTCCGTCAGCGTCAGGGTCAGGCCCTTGTTGAGGAAGGCCATCTCCTGGAAGCGGCGGGACAGCGTCTCGAACGAGTACTCGATCGTCTCGAAGATGTCCGGGTCGGCCCAGAACGTGACCGTGGTGCCCGAGTCCCCGACCTGCTCGTGCTTCGCCAGCGGGGCGGTGGGAACCCCCGTCTTGTAGTCCTGCGTCCAGCGGTAGCCGTCCCGCTTGATGTCCACCGAGACCTTGGTGGAGAGCGCGTTGACCACGCTCACGCCGACGCCGTGCAGACCACCCGAGACGGCGTAGCCGCCGCCTCCGAACTTGCCGCCCGCGTGCAGCACCGTGAGGACGACCTCGACGGCCGGCTTCTTCTCCACCGGGTGGATGTCGACGGGAATGCCGCGGCCGTTGTCCACGACCCTGACACCGCCGTCGGCGAGGATCGTCACGTCGATCCTGTCCGCGTGCCCGGCCAGGGCCTCGTCGACGGAGTTGTCGACGACCTCCTGGACGAGGTGATGGAGACCGCGCTCACCGGTCGACCCGATGTACATGCCGGGCCGCTTGCGGACCGCGTCCAGACCCTCGAGGACGGTGATCGCGCTGGCGTCGTACGACGCGGGCCCCAGGCCCGCGCCGGTCCCGTCGGCGGCAGTGGAAGGAATGTTCTCGTTGGGGTTGCCGGAATCGGCCACGAAGCGCCCTTTCTGGCACAGCACACACCGTTCTCCGGGCAAGCGGGACCGGCTGCGTCGTTCGGCTGTAATCGACGTGTCCCGCACGGCGGCGGGATTCTGTGTCAGTCTACCGGTACCGCCGACATGAATGGGGGTTTGCGGGTCCCTGAGTCCGCATGTGCCGCCCTCAACGGGCGGCCGCCGACTCCCCATATTCGGGAAGGGCCCCCAAGAGGCTCACGCAGGCTTTGAGCGCTTCGGCCTGTCAACCCCCGGCTACGGTGAGGGACACCCCGGGCGCCCCACCGGTCCCACCGCGGAAGAGGCTGCCCCGCCGGAGGGCGAGCGCCGGGGGGACGGGGGAGTGCTGCCCCCGCCCCGATGCGCTCTGACCTGCGACGATGGTCGACATCTGCGGCCCGCGCACTGCGGTCGGCGGGGGAAGCGGCAGAGGGGTGCAGCAGGTGGGTGCGGTCTGCCGTCGCGGCCGTCGCACCCGGTCCGCGGGGGAACGGGGCACCGCACTGCGGGCACCGGCCGGTGAACGGCCGTCCCACGGGCCGGGAACCGCGGCAGGCGCGGGGGGAGGGCGGGCCGCGACGAGCCGGAGACGGACGTGCGCTTGTGACGCAGACCACTTCGCGGCAAGGCTCCCCGGACAGGGCCCGGGTGGGCGGCCTCTGGAGAGGAGCGGGTGGGCGGCCTCTGGAGAGGGGCGCGTGAAAGGAGCGGCAAGGGCGCGCGGAAGGGCGGATACGCGTGGTCTCCGTGCGGCGGCCCCGGGCGCCCCTGGCTTCCGGGGAGCACCCCCGGGCTTCACCGGTGCGTGCAGGCGGCAGCCGCGCGTGCAGGCGGCAGCCGGGCCTTCAGATGCCGGGCGGACCGGCGCCAGCCCTGTGCACGGTGGCGTGGTCTCGGCCGTACCCGGGACGTCAGCCGCAGGTGTCGCCGGGGCCCGTGCTGCCGGGCGCGCGCAGCGGACCGAAGCGGCGGACGGGACCGCCCGGCCCCAGAACCCTGATCACCCGGACCGTGCCCTGGCCGAGGGCCTCGTTCAGCCGGGCCACGAGCCGCGGGGCGAGCAGCCTCAGCTGGGTCGCCCACACCGTCGAGTCGCACTGGACGGTGAGCACGCGCTGGCCCGGATCCTCGTCGAAGCGGAGCGGGACGCAGTGTCTCGCCAGGTCCTCGCCGACGATCTGCGGCCAGCGGCCCATCACTCCGCCGACCGCCGCGGGGGTTTCCCAGCCCCGCTCGGTGATCAGCCGGTTGATCGCCGCGCCCAGTGGCAGGGGATCCCGGCCGTCCGCCCGGGCTCCGGACCGCAGCCCACCCCCCCGCCTGGCCTGGCGCTTCTCCAGTGCGGCCGCGCCCTGGGCCCGAGCCCGCTCCCTCGCCGCGTGCAGTGCCACCCGTGCCAGGTCCACGCCCGAGGGCAGGGGCAGCGGTCCCGAAGGCCCTGACTGCGCTGACGGCGCTGACGGAGCGCCCGTCCCGGACACCCACTCGGTCCCGTTCTCGCTCATGCGCGCCCCACCGCCCCGTCCGCGACCCGGTACCGCGCGCCCGCCAGCACCCCCGGAACGTCCTCGTCCACCGCGGCCGTCACCAGCACCTGCTCACCCGGGGCGACCAGCTCCGCCAGCCGCTCCCGACGACGGGTGTCGAGCTCGGCGAACACGTCGTCGAGCACCAGCACCGGCTCGTTGCCCTCCGCCCGCAGCAGGTCGTACGAGGCCAACCGCAGCGCGAGCGCGTAGGACCAGGACTCGCCGTGGCTGGCATAGCCCTTCGCCGGCATCCCGCCCAGCTTCAGCAGCAGCTCATCGCGGTGCGGCCCGACCAGCGTGACCCCGCGCTCGATCTCCTGCCTGCGGGTCTCGCCCAGCTCGGCCGCGAGCTGCTCGTACCACTCCTCGCGCGACCGGGCGGCACCGCCGCCCGCCGACCCGCGGTACTCGAGGGCGAGCGGGCCTCCGCCCGGGGCCAGCTGCTCGTACGCCTTGTCCGCCAGGGGCTGCAGAGCGGCGATCAGATCCAGCCGGCGGGCCAGCAGCTCCGCCCCTGCCCGGGCGAGGTGCTGGTCCCACACGTCCAGGGTCGACAGGTCCATGGCGCGACCGCCGTGCCGTCGCGCCATCGCGGCCGACTTCAGCAGCGTGTTGCGCTGTCTGAGCACCCGCTCGTAGTCCGACCGCACCCCCGCCATCCGGGGCGAGCGCGCCGTGACCAGGTCGTCCAGGAAGCGCCTGCGCTCGCCCGGATCGCCCTTCACCAGGGCCAGATCCTCCGGGGCGAACAGTACGGTCCTGACGATCCCCACCACGTCACGGGGCCTGACCTGCGAAGACCTGTTGATACGCGCCCGGTTCGACTTCCCCGGATTGAGCTCCAGCTCAATCAGCTGGGACCGCTCGCCCTGGGTGACCGCGGCCCTGATGACCGCCCGCTCCGCCCCCGTACGCACCAGCGGTGCGTCCGAGGAGACCCGGTGGCTGCCGAGCGTCGCGAGATAGCCGACGGCCTCCACCAGATTGGTCTTGCCCTGCCCGTTGGCCCCGGTGAAAGCGGTGACGCCCGGCTCGAGCGCGACCTCGACCCGGGCGTACGAGCGGAAGTCGGCCAGCGACAGATGCGTGACATGCATGGCGACGCCGACCTCCCTACGGCCCACCGCTCCGTGCTCGCTGCCGGCCGGGGGGCCTTTCTCCGCAGTCCGTGGATTACTGGTTGCTCTCGACCGCGTGCCCGCCGAACTGGTTCCGCAGGGCAGCGATCATCTTCATCTGCGGGGAGTCGTCCTGGCGGGACGCGAACCGCGCGAACAGGGACGCGGTGATCGCCGGGAGCGGCACCGCGTGGTCGATCGCGGCTTCCACGGTCCACCGGCCCTCGCCCGAGTCCTGTGCATAGCCGCGGATCTTCTCCAGGTGCTCGTCGTCGTCCAGCGCGTTGACCGCGAGGTCGAGCAGCCAGGAGCGGATGACCGTGCCCTCCTGCCAGGACCGGAAGACCTCGCGCACATCGGTGACGGAGTCGGCCTTCTCCAGCAGCTCCCAGCCCTCGGCGTAGGCCTGCATCATGGCGTACTCGATGCCGTTGTGGACCATCTTCGCGAAGTGGCCGGCACCGACCTTGCCGGCGTGCACCGCGCCGTACTCGCCCGCGGGCTTCAGCGCGTCGAAGACCGGCTGGACCTTGGAGACGTCCTCCTTCGAGCCGCCGTACATGAGCGCATAGCCGTTCTCCAGGCCCCAGACCCCGCCCGAGACACCGCAGTCGACGAACCCGACGCCCTTGATGCCCAGCTCGACGGCGTGCCTCTCGTCGTCCGTCCACCGGGAGTTGCCGCCGTCGACGACCACGTCACCGGGAGCCAGGAGCCCGGCCAGCTCATCGATGGTGGCCTGGGTCGCAGCGCCCGCGGGGACCATCACCCACACCACCCGCGGGCCCTCGAGCCCGCCCACAAGCGCCTCGAGGCTCGGGACGTCGGAGAGGTCCGGGTTGCGGTCGTAACCGATGACGGTGTGGCCTGCGCGGCGTATGCGCTCGCGCATGTTGCCGCCCATCTTGCCGAGGCCGACGAGACCGAGCTCCATCAGAGAGAATCCTTACCGTGCGACGTTTCGTACCCGCGTCCGAGCCTACGCCGGGGCCCGGGCACACACCCGTGGGGTCGGGTGCTCATAAGCGCAGGCCGGACGGGGTCCGAGTGCCGGGTCGGCCCAAGGCCGTCCGGGGTCGTCCGGGATCCGACCGGGCCGGGACTCAGCCGCTGAGGCGCACCGGCATGATCAGGTACTTGTACGCCTCGTCCGCCTCCGCGTCCACGGCGGGCTTCCCACTGAGCAGCGCGGGCTTGGTGGAGGTGGTGAAGGAGAGCTGTGCGACCGGGGCGTCGATGGCACTGAGCCCGTCCAGCAGGAACGTCGGATTGAAGGCGATCGAGATGTCGTCGCCCTCGAGCCTGGCGTCCACCCGCTCCACAGCCTGTGCATCGTCGCTGGAACCCGCTTCCAGGATCAGCACGCCCTGCTCGAAGCTGAGCCTGACCGGAGTGTTCCGCTCGGCGACCAGGGCGACGCGTTTGACGGCCTCGACGAACGGGGTGGTCTCGATCACGGCCACCGACAGGAACTCGGTGGGGAAGAGCGTGCGGTATTTCGGCAGGTCGCCCTCGAGCAGACGGGTGGTCGTCCGCCTGCCCGCACCCTCGAAGCCGATCAGGCCCTCACCGGCGCCGGAGCCGGACAGCGCCAGGGTGACGGTGTCCCCACTGGTCAGCGCCTTCGCCGTGTCGAGCAGGGTCTTGGCGGGCACCAGGGCGACCGCGGAGGTGTCGGGGGCCTCCGGCTTCCACAGGAACTCCCGGACCGCGAAGCGGTAGCGGTCGGTGGAGGCCAGGGTGACGGTGTCGCCCTCGATTTCGATGCGCACACCCGTGAGCACGGGGAGAGTGTCGTCCCGGCCGGCGGCGACGGCGACCTGGGCAGCGGCGGAGGCGAAGACCTCGCCGGGGACGGTGCCGGTCGCGGTGGGCATCTGGGGCAGTGCCGGGTACTCCTCCACGGGGAGGGTGTGCAGCGTGAAGCGGGAGGAACCGCAGACCACGGTCGCCCGCACACCGTCGGTGGAGATCTCCACCGGGCGGTTGGGGAGGGCGCGGCAGATGTCGGCGAGCAGACGGCCGGAGACGAGCACCGTCCCGTCCTCCTCGACCTCCGCCTCGACCGAGACCCTCGCGGAGACCTCGTAGTCGAAGCTGGAGAAGCTGAGCACGCCGTCCTCGGCCTTCAGCAGAAGGCCCGCGAGGACGGGCGCCGGCGGACGTGCCGGGAGGCTCCGGGCCACCCACGCCACCGCCTCCGCGAGTACGTCGCGCTCCACCCGGATCTTCACCGGAACCGCCTCCTGCTGTTGCTCGCTCGCCCTGCCGGCCTTCGTCGGCACGCGGCACCCCGATCGGGGTGGGGGCCGATGCCGGAGAACAGTCTGACGCACGGCGCCGACACTCGGCACGGCTCGGGGTCAAGTCGAGAGGGGAGGCCTCGGAGGCACTGATCCCGAGTTGTGCACAGGCCCTTCTTCGAAACGAGTTCCCCGGTATCTCTAGGTGGGAGTAGTAGTAGGGCCTGTGGAAACCGTGGAAAACCTCGTTTATGCAGGTCAACAGATGAATTTTGTCCACGGGCCCTGTGGGTGGGACCGGTGGACAACCAGGGCTCACTGTGGACACCGGAAAGTTCTGCACACCCCGTACACAGGCCGCGGGGACTTCTCCCCAGCGCCGTCCCCAGCTTTACCCAGGTTGCCCACAGCCCAACCCGACACCTTGATGTGATGCCTTTCACTCGGTTCAGTGAGCTCGGGCGTTTCGTTGCCGAACAGTGGACAGGCGTGTGGAGAAGCTGTGGGCAACTAGGCCGAGCCTGTGGGCAGGGTGGGGACAACGCTGGCCGCGCCCTAGGGAGCGGCCCTGTATCCACAGCCTGTGGATTACGGTTTGCCACAAATCCACATCCAGCTGACCAGGTATGACCATGCTGAAGCCGCCCCTGCTGTGGATGCGATCTGGACAACTCACAAGTCCCCAGGCTGTGGACGGAGGGTGCGTCCCTGATCTGTGGAGAACAGCCTTGCTGCGGCGACTATTCGAACAGCGCAGAGGCACCCCTGAGCCGTGGCGTGATGGAGGTCGGCAGGGCGAGAGCGGGAGGGACGTGAGGCTGGGAGGGGCAAGACGGGCGTGATGGGCGTGAGGACAGTGAGAAGAGAAGAGGAAGAGGAGATGGCGAGGCGGCGCGCCCCCGGGGGCAGGTGCGCAGGCAAGCCGGGAGGCGGCCGTCCCGGAGGTGTCCGCACGATCGCCGTACTCCGACCTGGGCAGTCCGGATGCGCGACCGGCGCCGCTGCACGGCGAGCAGGCTGTGCTGGTCGCCGGCTGGCGGGGTCGGGGCCTGCGCTGTCGATTCAGCCGCGGATCGAGCTGTGCGCGCCGTGCGCAGTCACCCCAGCGTCCCGGGCCCGCCATGTGCGGTGTATGCGGCGCGTACCGACCGGACTCAGCCGTTCTTGATCCGGTTGGTGAGCTCGGTGACCTGGTTGTAGATGGAGCGCCGCTCGGCCATCAGCGCGCGGATCTTGCGGTCCGCGTGCATCACCGTGGTGTGGTCCCGCCCCCCGAACTGCGCACCGATCTTCGGCAGCGACAGATCCGTGAGCTCCCGGCACAGGTACATGGCGATCTGGCGCGCGGTGACCAGGACGCGGCTGCGTGAGGACCCGCAGAGGTCCTCCACCGTCAGCCCGAAGTAGTCCGCGGTGGCTGCCATGATCGCGCTCGCGGTGATCTCCGGGGCGGTGTCCTCCCCGCCCGGGATGAGGTCCTTGAGCACGATCTCGGTGAGTCCCAGGTCCACCGGCTGACGATTCAGGCTCGCGAACGCGGTGACCCTGATGAGCGCGCCCTCCAGCTCGCGGATGTTCCGGGAGATCCGCGACGCGATGAACTCCAGCACCTCCGGGGGCGCGTTGAGCTGCTCCTGCACCGCCTTCTTGCGCAGGATCGCGATGCGCGTCTCCAGTTCCGGCGGCTGCACATCGGTGGTGAGCCCCCACTCGAAGCGGTTCCGCAGCCGGTCCTCCAGGGTCACCAGCTGCTTCGGCGGCCGGTCGGAGGACAGCACGATCTGCTTGTTGGCGTTGTGGAGCGTGTTGAAGGTGTGGAAGAACTCCTCCTGCGTGGACTCCTTGCTCGCGAGGAACTGGATGTCGTCGACCAGCAGGATGTCCACATCGCGGTAGCGCTTGCGGAAGGCGTCGCCCTTGCCGTCGCGGATGGAGTTGATGAACTCGTTGGTGAACTCCTCCGAGCTCACGTATCGCACCCGGGTGCCGGGGTAGAGACTGCGCGCGTAGTGCCCGATGGCATGCAGCAGATGCGTCTTGCCGAGTCCTGACTCCCCGTAGATGAAGAGCGGGTTGTAGGCCTTGGCGGGGGCCTCGGCCACGGCGACCGCGGCCGCGTGGGCGAAGCGGTTGGACGCGCCGATGACGAAGGTGTCGAAGAGGTACTTGGGGTTCAGCCTGGCGTGCGGCTCCCCTGGGCCCGGAGCCGGGGCGGGCTGTGCGCCGAGGGGCCCGGGGGCGCCGCCGGGCCGTCCCGGCTCCGGGCCCAGGGGAGCTCCGGGCCCAGGGGAGCCGTGCCGTGTGGTCCCGGGATCCGGGGCGCCCGGACGGTCGGGGCGCTGGTGGTCGTACTGTCCGTGGTCGGGCAGGGGCGAGCGGTAGTCGTGCTGCGGCTGCCGGGGGCGGGTCGTGGCGTAGGGGTCGCGCTCCTGGAACCCGCCGAGCCGCGTCTGCTGCCAGGACAGGTCCTCCTGGGCGCGCGGCCAGGCGCCGGGCTCGGGGCGCTGCTGCTGGTACCCGGGGTAGGCGGGGCGGACGCTCGGCAGCCCGTCGTCTCCTCCGGACCGATGGCCGTACCCGTCATAGGTGTCACCATGGCGCGGCTCGTCGTGCTGCGCACCCGGGTAGCGGGGAGGCTGCTGCACGGGCGGTGCCGGCGCGGTGGCGGGCTCGGGAGAGGAGTCGTCCACGGTGATGGCGATCCGGATCGGGCGGCCGCACTCACGGCTGAGGGCGTCGCTGATCAGCGGTGCCAGCCGCCCCTCGAGAACGCGCTTGCCCCATTCGTTGGGAACGGCGAGGAGTGCCGTGTCGGCTACCAGTGCCAGTGGCTGGCAGCGCTCGACCCACTGCTTGTCCTTGGGCTCGATGCCCTGCTGGCCTTCTCCGAGGAGTTGTTCCAGCACGCGTGGCCACACTGCGGCAAGATCGGCAGGTACGTCAGCCACAAGGCACGCTCTCTCACAGGTCCCACGAGTGTGTGGTTCTCGGGACGGGTCGGTCAGGCCCGGCAGGCGGGTGGGGAAGGAACTCAGGCAACTCAGGCAACTCAAGCGACTCGGGCGACTCGGGCGACTCGGAGAACTGAAGGAACGCAGAGAGCTCGGAGAACTCGAGTCCAGTCACGGTAGTCAGGGCGGCCGGTGCGGTTCAAGTCGTTGTCCACAGCCTGTGTACAGTCGGTGCCGCAGTGACCCTGGTTTGACTGGATGGCGTAGCCGCGCGTACCGTGACCAGGTCGAGTTGTCGATGGCTGCTGCCGCCTGCCTCCGATGGGCAAAGATCACTATCAGTGGACCACGATCGGTGATCGTGAAGCGGTGCACTCGGGCGTATTGCGAGCTACTCGTGGGCGCACGGTGACAGCCAGGCGATGCCCCGCCACCCACACATCATTTCTGGAGTCCCCGAGTGAGCAAGCGCACCTTCCAGCCGAACAACCGTCGTCGCGCGAAGACCCACGGCTTCAGGCTGCGGATGCGTACCCGTGCCGGCCGCGCGATTCTCGCGTCCCGCCGCACCAAGGGTCGCGCCCGTCTGTCCGCCTGATCTGCAGCACAGGTCATGACGTGCTGCCTACCGACAATCGGCTGAGGCGGCGCGAGGACTTCGCGACCGCGGTACGCCGGGGACGCCGGGCCGGACGCCCGCTTCTCGTCGTCCATCTACGCAGCGGTTCAACGGACCCGCACGCGTCTGGGGAGAGCGCTCCCCCGACACGTGCGGGTTTCGTCGTGAGCAAGGCGGTGGGTGGTGCGGTCGTGCGGAACCAGGTGAAGCGGCGGCTTCGCCACCTGATACGCGAACGACTGTCCGAGCTCCCCCCCGGTAGCCTGGTGGTCGTACGGGCGCTGCCCGGAGCGGGCGACGCCGACCATGCACATCTGGCCCGAGACCTGGACGCCGCTCTCCAGCGGCTGCAGGGAAGGGGCGCGCGATGAAGTATCCGCTGCTGGCTCTGATCAAGCTGTACCAGTGGACGATCAGCCCTCTGCTGGGACCCGTCTGCCGGTACTACCCGTCGTGCTCCCACTACGGGTACACCGCGATCGACCGGCACGGTGCTGTGAAAGGTACGGCGCTGACTGCCTGGCGCATCCTGCGGTGCAACCCGTGGTCGCCCGGCGGTGTGGACCACGTCCCTCCCCGTAAACGACCACGTTGGCACGAGCTGCTGCGCGACCATCTGCGCGGTGGCAAGGGCGGGCACCCCCCTGAGACCAGCCCGGCCGCAGAGACCTCGCCCCATGCTCAAGGAGCCTGATTAGTGGACACGATTGCCAGTCTCTTCAGCTTTATCACCACACCCGTCTCCTGGATCATCGTCCAGTTCCACAAGCTGTACGGTGCGCTCTTCGGGCCGGACACGGGCTGGGCATGGGGACTGTCCATCGTCTCCCTGGTGGTGGTCATCCGTATCTGTCTGATCCCGCTCTTCGTGAAGCAGATCAAGTCGATGCGGAACATGCAGGCGCTCCAGCCCAAAATGAAGGCGATCCAGGAGCGCTACAAGAACGACCGCCAGCGTCAGTCCGAAGAGATGATGAAGCTGTACAAGGACACGGGCACCAACCCGCTGTCCTCGTGCCTTCCGATCCTGGCGCAGTCGCCGTTCTTCTTCGCGCTCTACCATGTGCTGAGCAAGATCGCCTCGGGTGACACGATCGGTGTCCTCAACCAGCAGCTGGTGGACAGCGCGCGTGAGGCACGCATCTTCGGAGCTCCGATCGCGGCCACGTTCATGGACGCCGACAAGGCCGCGGCGCTGGGCGCCTCCGTGACCGATGTCCGCGTCGTCACCGCGGTCATGATCATCCTGATGTCGGCGTCGCAGTTCTTCACGCAGCGCCAGCTGATGCAGAAGAACGTCGACCTCACGGTCAAGACGCCGTACATGCAGCAGCAGAAGATGCTGATGTACATCTTCCCGCTCATCTTCGCCGTGACGGGCATCCACTTCCCCGTCGGTGTTCTGGTCTACTGGCTGACCACCAATGTGTGGACCATGGGCCAGCAGATGTACGTGATCAACCAGAACCCCACCCCTGGCTCCAAGGCGCAGGACAGCTATCTGCAGCGGCTGCTGAAAAGCGTCACGGCTCACAGTGAGGTGCGCGGGCGCCGCAGGCGGATGGTGGTCCAGGCCATCGTCGCCAAGGGAACCGACCGCAACGAGAACGAGCGCCGGTTTGTCGCAGGGCTGGCCAAGGCGGGCTTCGCCGCGCAGGCGGACGGCTCCGTGATCAAGAGCGACACGGTCGCGGTGGACGCCGACGGCGGTTCCGCGGGGCGCCGGCAGCAGCCCAAGCGCCAGAGCAAGGCCCAGCGCCAGTCGGGCGGCGCTCATCAGACCGGTGCGGTCAAGCCTTCGCTGGAGAAGGAGGCCGCGCCGAAGGACAGTGTCCCCAAGCCGGCGGGGAGCACATCCCCCGCTTCTCCCCGTCAAGCCAAGTCCGGACAACGCAAGGGCTCGCAGCGGCCCAAGCACCCCTCGTCCAAGAAGTAAGAAGGAGTCCATCCGTGACGGAAGGCACCACCTCCGCCGCCGAGGGTGGCGACACCCTGACCCGCCTGGAGCAGGAGGGCGAGATCGCCGCTGACTACCTCGAGGGTCTGCTCGACATCGCCGATCTCGACGGCGACCTCGACATGGATGTCGAAGCGGACCGGGCCTCGGTATCGATCATCAGTGACACGGGCAGCCGTGACCTGCAGAAGCTCGTGGGCCGCGAGGGCGAGGTGCTGGAGGCTCTCCAGGAGCTGACCCGGCTCGCCGTCCACCGCGAGACCGGGGACCGCAGCCGGCTGATGCTGGACATCGCGGGCTATCGAGCCACGAAGCGGGCCGAGCTCGCGGAGCTCGGGGCCAAGGCGGCTGCCGAGGTCAAGAGCACGGGCGGGCCCGTGAAGCTGAAGCCCATGACCCCGTTCGAGCGGAAGGTCGTTCACGACGCGGTCGCGGCCGCCGGCCTGCGCAGTGAGTCCGAGGGCGAGGAGCCGGGGCGCTTCGTCGTCGTTCTTCCTGCCTGATCGCACAGCAGCCATCGGCCCCGTCTGTTCGCAGGCGGGGCCGAGTTTTGTCAGCCTGATACATCGGCACCACAGCGCGGTGCGGTACGGAAGGACGGTTCCGGTGACGGAGGCAGCAGAGCTCCCCCAGGCGCCAGAAGAGGCGCGGACGGTGTTCGGTGAGTTCTTTCCCGAGGCGGTCAGGTATGCGGAGTTGCTTGCGGATGTGGGAGTCAAGCGCGGGCTGATCGGCCCCCGTGAGGTTCCGCGGCTGTGGGAGCGGCATGTGCTGAACTGCGCCGTGCTCTCCGAGGTGGTTCCGCAGGGGGTCACGGTGTGCGACGTGGGCTCAGGCGCGGGACTGCCGGGCATTCCGCTGTCCCTCGTCCGGCCCGATCTCAAGATCACTCTGCTGGAGCCGCTGCTGCGTCGTACGAACTTTCTTCAGGAAGTCGTAGAGCTGCTGGGCCTGGACCATGTCGTGGTGGTGCGCGGGCGGGCCGAGGAAGTGCTCGGCAAGCTACCGGCCGTGCATGTGGTCACCGCGCGAGCCGTCGCACCACTGGATCGGCTTGCCGGATGGGGAGTGCCGCTGCTCCGGCCCTATGGGGAAATGCTTGCTCTCAAAGGCGACACCGCCCAGGAGGAGCTCGACGGGGCCCGGGCGGCACTCAGCAAGCTCGGTGTCGTGGAGACCACGGTGCTCCAGGTCGGAGAGGGAGTGGTCGACCCCATGTCCACGGTGGTCCGTGTGGAGGTCGGGGAGAGCCCAGGCGGGGTGCGGTTCGCCGCGAAAAGAGCCAAGGCCGCCCGCGCTCGCCGTCGCCGCTAGGGCCTGTTCCAGGTTCGGATCATAGGTTTGGGGATTCGCCGGTGCCGGGCGGCCTGGTTCTGGTAGTTGTCGAGGATGGCGCGTGGTGATCTCTCGGATGGCGAGTGGGGGTTGGTCGAGC
>NZ_BLLG01000007.1 GCF_011766325.1 Streptomyces pacificus
GAGCCGGTCGGTGGCAAAGCCGGAGCTGTGAGCGGCTGTGAGGCGCAGAAATCGCCTGGACAGCCGGTGTTGCCACGGGGAGTATCCGGGCATGGAACACAGCATTCGCGCCATACGGGCCGGCGAGTGGGAGAAGGCACGTGAGATCCGGCTGGCCGCCCTCCGGGATCCCGTGGCACACATCGCCTTTCTGGATACCTACGAGCAGGCGGAGGGCCGGCCCGAGGAGTACTGGAGGGACCACACCGACGCGGCCGCTCACGGGGCGCGCCTCCGTCAGTTCGTCGCGGAGGACTCCGAAGAGCGGTGGGTCGGGACGGTGACGGTGAGGGTCGAGGGCCCCTCGCACGATGCGGGGTTCGGGCAGTCGGCCCAGGTCGACCAGACGCATCTCGTCGGGGTGTTCGTACGGCCGGAGGCTCGGGGAACCGGCGTCACCGAGGGGCTGTTCCGGGCTGCCGTCGCCTGGTCGTGGGCGCTGTCCGAGCCTCCGGTCGAGCGGATCCGGCTGTATGTGCATGAGGGAAACGGCCGGGCGAGGGCTTTCTACCGGCGGTTCGGGTTCGTACCGAGCGGTGACTCCGCACCGTTGCCGTCCGATCCCTCGGCCCGGGAGCTCGCGTACGAACTGCGCCGTTCCTGAGGCGGGGTCATGACGGCTTGGGTAGTCACGAAGTGGCGGGCCCGGGAGCGGCGTCGGGCATCGGCGGCCGGCGCCAGCGGGCACGGCCCTGCTCGCGGGAACGCAGCAGCGCAAGCGTCGGCATGCCCAGGGCCGGACCCGTGGCCAGCAGTTCCGGGAGGAGCGGCAGCGGGGCGACGGCCGCGATGTCGTCCAGGACGAGGGTGAATGGTGGGTCGAGCCGACCGTCGGATGACCGTGCGGCCATGCGGCGGCCGTGCTCGACCACGCTGGAGGTGAGTGCGGTCAGGAGTGGCATGGCCCCCGGACGGGAGCGCGGACCCTCGATGGATTCACCCACCACATAGAGCGTGCCCCCCTCGTGCGCAAATGATTCCAGAGTGAGCGAATCCGCTCGGTTCGCCGTGCAGACCTGACGGATGTGGACGGAGGAGAGGGCCCCCAGCGTACGGGCCGTCAGCTCCAGGGCCATCTGCCGGCGTTCACTGTGCGCGGTGAGGGCCGACTCGAGCAGCCCCGCGAGGCCGGAGGCGGCCTTCGGGTGGGTGCGGAGGATCCGTACGGGCTCATGTGCGCCACTTCCCTGGGCCCAGCGGTGGACCTGTTTGAACGGGCGTCCGTCCACGGCTGCGGCGTGCAGCCAGCAGCGCAGCAGCGATTCGGCGGTGTCCGCGACGGCTTCGTCGAGTCGGGAGTGGGGGCGTACGGGAGCGAAGAGAGCCGCCGCCCGGCTCGCCGCGGTGGCCGGATCCGCGCAGCCGGCCGTCGGGGACCAGTGGAGCCGTGCGGGCGTGTCGCAGAGATGGCCGGGGTCGTAGACGAGGACCGGGCCGAGTGCGGCCCTGGCGTCCTTGGTCTCCGACCAGAGGGTCGGATCGGATGTGACGACGAGGGCGGGGCCGGTGGCTTCCTCAATCGCCTGGACCGCGGAAGGGCGCCGGGCGGACGGGGCTCCGTAGAGGACCTGCGGTCTGCGGTGGGCCGGGCCACCGGTCTGCTGCGGTGGGTGCGGGTGCGGGTGCGGGTGCGGGTGCGGGTGCGGGTGCGGGTGCGGCTGCGGGTGCGGGTGCGCTGCGGCCGGGTGGGCGGCCGGGGCCGAGGGCGCGGCGGGAGCCGCAGCCGTGGCGTGGCCGGTCGGGGTCGAGTCCTGTGCGTTCTCCACGGGAGAGCCCGCGCCGGCGCGGACCACGGATCCCGCGGGGACGGGGCGCTTCTCGCCGGCGCCCGGGCCCGGACGGGAGACCCCCCGCTCCAGGAACGTGCCCGCCCCGGCCGGGACGTCATCGCCTGCCTTCCGGCCGCCCGTCTCCCGGCCGCCCCTGTCCCCACCCTGGCCGTCCGTCTCCTGGTCCGTCCCCCCGTCCTGGGTCCCCCCGTCCCGCGTCGCCCCGCCCGCCGCGCGGCGCGACCGCACCGCGCGCCACCGGGACAGGGTTCCCAGGACGAAGACCGTCAGCACCACGAGCGTCATCAGCAGCCCGATGAGCAGCCCCCAGAACAGTCCGTAGCCGGACAGCCGGTCGGGGGGTGTGGCGGGCCAGGCTGCGGGCAGGTTCCTGGGCTCGGACACCAGGCTGCGTATGGCGAGCGGGGTGTTGGTGAACGTCACGCCCTCCGGCCAGGAGCCGTGCGCGAACAGGCCGGCCAGCCCCGTCGCCGTCCAGACCAGCAGGGTCAGCCCCACGAGCAGGCCGAGGACACCCACGAGCAGGCCGTCGGGGACGCCCCGCCCCTGGCGCGGCCGTTCCCCTCCCGGGCCGTGTCCCGGGTCGCGCGTCACCGTCAGGCCACCGTCGACTCGGAGGAGTCCAGCCGTCGCTGCTGCCGTTCGATGAAGGCCGCGCGCTCCTCCGCCTCCTGTTCCGCGGCGCGCACGTCCTCCGGCAGTGCGGACTCCGGCAGCGCGGACTCGGTCATCGCCCGGTCCGTGTAGACCAGCGGGCGCTCGGCCTCCGTCACCAGGTGCTTGACGACCTGGACGTTGCCGTTGACGTCCCAGACCGCGATGCCGGGCGTCAGGGTGGGGATGATCTCCACAGCCCACCGGGGCAGTCCGAGTACCCTGCCCGTCGCCCGGGCCTCGTCCGCCTTCTGGGCGTAGATCGTGCGCGTCGACGCCATCTTGAGGATGGCGGCGGCCTCCCGGGCCGCGGCGCCGTCGACCACGTCGCTGAGGTGGTGGACGACGGCGACGAAGGACAGGCCGAGTCGCCGGCCGAATTTCAGCAGCCGCTGGAAGAGCTGTGCGACGAAGGGGCTGTTGATGATGTGCCAGGCCTCCTCCACGAGGAAGATGCGCTTCTTCCGGTCGGGGCGGATCCAGGTGTGCTCCAGCCAGACGCCGACGATGGCCATCAGGATCGGCATGGCGATGGAGTTGCGGTCGATGTGCGACAGGTCGAAGACGATGAGGGGGGCGTCCAGATCGATGCCGATGGTGGTCGGGCCGTCGAACATGCCGCGCAGGTCGCCGTCGACGAGCCGGTCGAGTACCAGGGCGACGTCGAGACCCCAGGCCCGCACGTCGTCGATGTCGACGTTCATCGCCGCCGCCGATGCGGGTTTCGGATGGCGCAGTTGGTCCACGATGTCGGTGAGGACCGGCTGCCGGTCGCCGATGGTCTCGTTGACGTACGCGTGCGCCACCTTGAGCGCGAAGCCCGCCCGCTCGTCGAGGCCGTGCCCCAGGGCGACCTCGATGATGGTGCGCAGCAGCGCGAGCTGCCCGGTGGTGGTGATCGACGGGTCGAGCGGGTTGAGGCGGATACCGTCGTCCAGGGCTGCTCTCGGGTCGAGCCGGATGGGGGTTATCCCCAGCTCCTGGGCGATGAGGTTCCACTCGCCGACGCCGTCCTCGCCCTGCGCGTCCAGGACGACGACCTGGCGGTCGCGGAAGCGGAGCTGCCGCAGGACGTAGGTCTTCTCCAGCGCCGACTTGCCGTTGCCGGACTCGCCGAGGACCAGCCAGTGGGGGGCGGGGAGCTGCTGCCCGTACAGCTGGAACGGGTCGTAGACGTAGCCCTTGCCGCTGTAGACCTCGCGGCCGATGATCACGCCCGAGTCGCCGAGGCCCGGCGCCGCGGTCGGCAGGTAGACGGCCTGCGCCTGGCCCGTGGAGGTGCGCACGGGGGAGCGGGTCGTCTCGACCTTTCCGAAGAGGAAGGACGTGAAGGACTCGGTGAGGACGGACAGCGGGTCTCGCATCGGATGAGGGCCCCTATCGGCGCGTGTCGGTGCGTGTCAGCCGCTATCGGCGGATGCCGGTGGCGAACGGCAGCGTGTTGACAAAGGCCCGGTGGTGCTCGCGGTCGCACCACTCCAGCTTCAGGTACGACTTGCCGGCCGAGGCCCTGATCGTGCGCTTGTCCCTGGCCAGGGCCTCGGGCGTACGCGACGACACAGTGATGTACCCGACGAGGTTGACGCCTGCCGCGCCGCTGGCGAGATCTTCACCCCGCTGGTCGAGCCGGCCGTGTGCGGCGATGTCGCGGGGGTCGACGGTGCGGTTCATCTTCGCCGCCCGGCTGGCCTCGGCCTCGTCGTTGGTCTTCTCCGTGAGCATGCGCTCGATGGCGACCTCGGTGGGCTCCAGGTCCATGCAGACCGCGACGGTGCGGATCACGTCCGGGGTGTGGACGAGCAGCGGGGCGAGGAAGTTGACGCCGACGGGGGTCAGCGGCCACTCCTTCACCCAGGCCGTGGCGTGGCACCAGGGTGCGCGTGTGGCGGACTCGCGGGTCTTGGCCTGGAGGTAGCCGGGCTCCACGGCGTCGAGTTCGGCGGGCCACGCGTTGCGCTTGGTCATGGCCTGGATGTGGTCGATGGGGTGGTCCGGGTCGTACATGGAGTGTACGAGGGAGGCGAGCCGGGCCTGGCCGAGCGGCTGGCGTACCCGGATGTCGGCCTCGGCGAGGCGGGCGCAGATGTCGGTGAGTTCGCGCGCCATCACGACGGCGAGTCCGGCGTCCTTGTCGAGTCGCCTGGCGCCGGTGGCCTGGCGGGCGGCGCGGGCCATGGCGTGGGCCTCGGCGGCGAGTTCCCTGGAGTAGTGCATGCAGGCGACCAGGTAGGCGCGGTGCTGCTCGCTTGAGGTGGAGACCATCGACTGGAGCTGGTCGTAGGACTGCCGGAGCCAGCCGGGGGCGCCCGGGTCGCCGCGCTGGGCGACGTCCTTGGCGTGTGCGTCGGGGTCGGCGGGCAGCGTACGGGCCAGCATCTGGAGGCGGGTCACGAAGCCGTCGCCGTTGGCGACGTGCTTCAGCAGGGTGCCGAAACGGTCCACCAGGGCTTCCTGGTCCTCGCTGTCGCGCAGTCCGACGCCGGGGCCCTCGATCTCGATGGCGGCGGTGACGGTGCGCCGGTCCGCGTGCAGCAGTACGGCGATCTCGTCCGGGCCGAAGGGGGCGGCGAGCCAGCTGATGCGGCCGATTCCGGGCGGCGGGCCGATCTCGACCTCGCGGCCGTCGGCGCGGGTGCCCGCCTCCATGGCGCCGGAGCGGTAGACGGTGCCCCGGCGCAGGGTGCGCTTGTAACTGCGGTTGATCTCGTACCAGCGGTAGAAGGTGCGCTGCTTGTACGGCACGTACACGGCGGCCAGGGCGAGCAGCGGGAAGCCGGTGAGCAGCACGATGCGCAGGGAGAGTACGGGGACCAGCAGCCCGCTCATCATGCCGAGGAAGGCCCCGGCGATGATCAGGGCGATCTCGCCGGTCTCGCGGTTCTTGCCGATGATCGCGTTCGGCCGGGCCCGGCCGACCAGATAGGTGCGGCGGGGCGCGATGGCCGGGGACTGCGTCGTCAACGCCCTCCACCTCCTGTGCTTCCTGTGCTTGTGCCGGTGGTGCTGGCGGAGTTCCGGCGGTGGCTGTGCGGGGTGCCGCCCGGGCCCGGGCTGCGGGGCGGGGGCGCGGCGGCGGTTCCGCCGCTCCCGCTCGCGGTGGCTGATCCGGCTCCGCGTGTGCTGTGGGCGGCGACTCCGCCGGCGACGGGGCTCGGGGCGCTGCCGCCCGGTGAGCCGCCCCCGCCCTGCTGGTGGGTGCGGCTGCTGTGGGTCTTGATGCCCTGCGAGACGAGGGCGGCGGGCGAACTGATGACGGCGGCGGCCTTGCTCTCCGCGCCGTTCTGGATCCGGTTGTTGCGGGACGCGGCGATCTCGTCGCCGAACCCGGGGACGAAACGGTAGATCATCGCGGAGGCGAAGATCGCAAGCAGGATGATGGCGAGTCCCGTGACGACCGCGGAGAACGAGTCCGGCCCGTCCTCGGCGGACAGCGCCCCGGCGAGGCCGAGCACGATGACGATGACCGGTTTGACGAGGATCACCGCGATCATGATTCCGGCCCAGCGGCGGACGTGGCCCCACATGTTCTTGTCCACGAGCCCCGAGTACACGACGACGCCGAGCAGGGCGCCCACGTACAGCAGGACGGCGCGCAGGAACAGCTCCAGGTAGAGGATGCCGGCGGCGACGATCGTCACCAGCGAGACCACGATGAGCATGATCGGCCCGCCGCCGATGTCGTCGCCCTTCTGCAGCGCCTCCTTGAAGCTGCCGAAGAACACGTCGGTCTGGCCACCGGTGCCCTGGGCGATCACATCGGTGATCGAGTCGGTCGCGGAGACGAGTGTGTAGAGGATCAGCGGGGTGAAGGCGCAGGCGAGGACGGTGAGCCAGAGGAAGCCGACGGCCTCGGAGATCGCGGTGGTGAGGGGGACGCCGCGGATGGCGCGCTTGGCGACGGCCAGCAGCCACAGCACGAGGGTGAGGAAGGTGGCGGCGGCGAAGACGACGGCGTACTGGCCGAGGAAGGTGGTGTTGGTGAAGTCCACCTCGGCGGTGGACTTCACGGCCTTGGAGAGCGTGTCCACCACCCAGGCGGCGGCGTCGGCGCAGCCGCGGGCGAGTGAGGAGAGGGGGTCGAGGGCGGCGGCCGGGTCGGGGGAGACGGAGGAACCCGCGCCGTCCGCGCGTTCGCCCTCCTCGCAGTAGCGCTTGGCGTGGCCGCTGAGGTAGCGGCACGCTTCGGCGTCCCCGCTGGGCGACGGCGAGGGTTCCGGTTCCGGGGACGGTGCCGGGGTGGGCGCGGCGGCGGCCCGTCCCGCGAACAGGAAGGCGGCGGCCTGCACGCCCCCCAGCAGGGCCGGGACCGAGCCGGCCCGGGTTCGGGTTCGGGTACGGGCGTGGGACCGGGTTCGGATACGCGTACGGGTTCGGGCGTCGGCCCGGGTACGGGCCCGGGCGCGGGTGCGGAACCGAGAGCTACCGGGCATATGTGAACCCTCCGAACTCCTGCACGGCCTGGCTGATCTCGTCCGAGGTCGAGGCGGTGATGTCGCCGGGCACCGGGGCGGGCCCGTCCTTCTCGGAGTCCTGGACGACCTTCCAGTCGTTGCCGGTCCACCGCAGGTCGAACGTCCAGGTCTTCCACGTGGTGCGCACCGGGTCGGTCGAGCCCTCGCCCGACATCCCGATGAGCCCCGTGTACCAGACGGAGATCCTCGCGGTGTCGCCCGAGAACGCCTCCACCTGGGTGCCCACGGGGATCGTGCGGGAGACGAAGGTGCTCCCCGCCGGGGCGTTCCCCTCCGGGTCGAGTCCGAGCCTCTTGAGGAACGCGGCGGAGTAGGCGGAGTCCTGGGGTCCCTTCAGCTTCGCCGCGGCCTCGGGTGTGTAGATCCTGTCCACGATCGTGTGGCGGCTGTCCCGCTGGAACATGCCGACGGAGCCGAGGGCGACCGCGTAGTTCGCCGCCGCGCTCTGCGCCCCCTGCTCGTCCTTCGCGTACCCCGCGGGGATGCCCGCGTGCCTGCCCGCCACCGGGCGGACGCCGGTCGCCGCGGTGGGGGTGGTGGCCTTGGCCGTGCCGGTGGTTCCGGGCGGGACGGCGCCGTCGCCGCGGTTGGCGAAGGCGATGGCGGAGACGAGGAGGACGACCACGCCCACGACCGTGACCAGCGAGCGGGAGGTGCGGGCGGGCCTGCGGGCGCCGCCGTAGACGTCGCCGGTGCCGCCCCCGGGGAGGCGGGTGCGGGTCTGGCCCGCGCCGCCGGCGCCGCTGCCGAAGCCGTCGGTCTCGTCGTCGTAGCTCATACCGCGGGCGCCCCCTCAGCCGTGTGCGTTGCCGTGCCGTAGTACGACGGTAGCCCTGCTGCACGCGATGCGGGCGGAGTGTGGTGACTCGACATCAGGGGGACGCAACCTCTGCCGGTGGGCGCGACGGACGGGTGGTGTCGGGGCGGACATGAAGGGGTGCGGGGGTGCGGGGGTGTCAGACGGCCATTCCGTACACGATGGTGAACAGGGTCCCCAGTGACCCGATGATGAAGACGCCGGTCAGGCCGGCGACGATCAGGCCCTTGCCCTGTTCCGCGCTGAACGTGTCGCGGAGGGCCGTGGCGCCGATGCGCTGCTTCGCGGCCCCCCAGATCGCGATGCCCAGGCAGAGCAGGATGGCGACGGCCATCACGACCTCGATCATCACGCGTGCCTCGTTCCCGAGGCTGCCGAAGGGCCCCCAGTTCGGGGCGATTCCGCCGATGATGGTGGTGATGTCGCCCTTCTCAGCCGCCAGGTACATATAACTCACCGCCCCTGTTGGGTAGTTGTACGCCCCTGCCGCACGGCACAGGCCGCCTCTATCTTCGCTGATGAAACCGTCCGCGTGCGCCGACTTGGCGGCTCTCTTTACCCGATCCGCGCATGGATGCCGGTTCGGTCGCTCTGACCTGCGGTTGCCCGTGCGGAGGGACGGGCGTCAAGACACGTTTCGTCACTCTGTGTATCACGGTGCGTGACTTCGGGCAATGACTGTCGTTGTGGCACTCAGGGCGTGAATCGGGCACGGGGGCGCCCACCGGAGCAGGCCGGAAGCGTCCGGCGGAAGGCCGTGAACGCGGGGCGGAGCCGGAGTGCGGCTCCGCAACCGCGACGCCGGGACGGCCGACGGCCGGCGACCGCGCGGCCGGCGACCGTGCGGTGGAGCGGCCGGGCAGCCGGGTAGCCGGGCGGCCGCCGCTGCCGAGGCCGGGGGTGCCGCGCGGCCCGGCCCGACGTGTGGCGCGGCGCAACCGGGTCCGGCCCGTGCCGCCTCCCGGAGGCGGCGGCCTTGACCGTGCGCGGCGTCGCGGCGGAGGTTCTCAGCGCGGGGCGACGAAGAGGCTCTGGGCGCTGCGGCCGATCGGGCCCTTCTCGTCGTGCAGCCGGGCGTCCGCCAGGCCGATGCCGGCCGGATCGACGCTGGTGCGGGCCTCGACGCAGACCCACTCGCCCGCCGGGTGGCGGTGCAGATGGACCGTCAGGTCGGCGTTGACGAACACATGGCGCTCGAAGTCCAGGACGTTGCTGATGCCATTGCCGGAGTCGGCGGCGACCAGGACGCGGTCCAGCGGGCGGATCGCCTCGCCCGCGACGAGCGGCATCCGCATCCGCATCCAGCAGGTTCCGGGGCCCCGCTCCCGGAAGGTCCCCTCGGTGAACCGGGAGTCCATGGAGGTGTGGTACCCGACGTCCCAGGGCACGTCCAGGAAGGGCGTCTCGGGTGTCTCGCCGGGCGCCGCCACCCGCGGGCCCTCGGAGACGGCCGGTCCCGGCTCGGTCAGCGTGCGGACGCGCAGGGCGCGGGCGTACATCACCGGCGTTCCGCCCTCGGGGGTGAGCGCCGCCTCGACGATCTCCACGCCGCGCCCGCTCCGCAGGACGGCCGTCGTCACCTCCAGGGGGCGGATCGGCACGGGGCGGACGATCTCGTACGTCACGCGTGCCAGACGCATGCCGGGACGGGCGCCCGGCCGCTCCTCCACGGCGCGGCCGAGCAGTGCCGCGGGTGGTCCGGCGTGCTGCGATCCGGCGTCCCAGGGGCCGCGGGTGTGCTCGGTCGGCGAGAAGCGGTCCTCGGAGATCCGCTCGTAGAACGCCGGGTGTTCCGTCATGAGGAGCCGCCTCTCGCCGCGGACGGGTGTACCGCCCACACGCTACCTGCGGGTAACCCGGCGGAACAGTCCCTTGGGACCGCCGTCGAGCCGGGCCCCTGGCCACCGCCCCGGTCCCTGGACAGGGGCCTGCGCCCGGCCTCGGTCCCGGCTTCGAGGTGCAGGGCGCCCGTCCCGTCCCGGCTTCGAGGTGCAGGGCGCCCGTCCCGTCCCGGCCGGTGCGTTCCGTTCCGCTTTCCCTCCGGTCCTGGCGCGCCGTCCCGGCGGCCCGCCCCCGTCCGGTGGCCGCCGCCGTGCTTCGCAGGGCCCCTTGTGCGCCCCCTGAACCGGGTGTTCCACATCTACACTGGCGGGCTATGGACTGCCGTGTGGCGAAGGGTGATTGACGGTGCGTAAGGCGTGGCTCGTCGCGGGCGGGGCCGTCGGGCTCTGCCTGGGCTTCGTCGCCCTGCTCGTCGTCGGGACCTTCTCCGCCGCCGCGGGGCTCTCAGGCGGCGCCAAGGGGGCCGTGGCGCTGGCCAAGGGGGCCGTCCCCGCCCGGTACCAGCCGCTGGTGCAGAAGTGGGGCAACCTCTGCCCGGCCATCAACCCGGCGCTGCTCGCCGCGCAGCTGTACCAGGAGTCCGGCTGGAACCCGCGGGCCCAGAGCCATGCCGCCGCGCAGGGCATCGCCCAGTTCATCCCCGGCACCTGGGCTGCGCACGGCGTCGACGGGGACGGTGACGGGGACCGCGACGTGTGGGACCCGGCCGACGCGATCCCCTCGGCGGCCTCGTACGACTGCAAGCTCGCGGGGTATGTGAAGAAGGCCCCGGGCGACCCGACGGACAACATGCTCGCCGCGTACAACGCGGGAGCGTACGCCGTGATCAAGTACGGCGGGGTGCCGCCTTACCGGGAGACGCAGAACTACGTGAAGGTCATCCGGACGCTGGAGAAGAGCTTCGCGCGGCCGGCCGGGCGGGTGGAGCCGTCGCGGCAGGCGGCCGGGGCGATCCACTTCGCCCAGCAGAAGCTCGGCACGAAGTACCTCTGGGGCGGGAACGGGACACCGGAGCAGGGCGGCCGGTTCGACTGCTCGGGGCTGACGCAGGCCGCGTACCGCACCGTCGGGATCGAGCTCCCGCGGGTGGCCAACGACCAGTACAACGCGGGACCGCACCCCTCGAGGGACGAACTGCTCCCCGGGGACCTGGTGTTCTTCTCCGACGACCTGACCGACTCACGAGCCATCAGGCACGTCGGGTTGTATGTCGGCGGGGGCTATATGATCAACGCGCCGTACACCGGGGCGGTGATCCGGTTCGACAGGATCGACACCCCGGACTACTTCGGTGCGACACGGGTGACCAGGAGCGGTGCCGAGGCGCTGCCGAGCCCACCGCCGACCGCCGCCTGACGCCCGGCCGACCGCCGTCCGGTGGTGGGCCGGCGGGGCATCGGGCATGGCCGGAACCCTCCGTACGCCCCTGGCCCGAATCGCGGCGGCGCATCACTCTTCGATAACGTCATGGTGATCGTTTCGTGGAGAGTGGAACGCACCCGCGGAACGGGTCGTTCCCTGGACCGGAGCAGTACGTACAGACCGCACCGGACACGGGGTCTCGGAACGCGGCGCGCACGGGTGTGCGCGCCGCGACTGGTGACACACAGGCAAGGGGCCGCAGCAGATGGCTGGACTCGCACTCGACGGCGTGAATCCGGATGTCGGCCTGCTCTACGACATCAACGGGCTGGCCCGGGCGGCTCCGACGTGGTTCGACCGCGTCATGGGGTTCGTCGGCGAGTTCGGAATCATGCTCGCCCTCGTCCTCGTGGCGCTGTGGTGCTGGTGGCGCGTGCGCCGGAGCGGTACCGCCGAGGATTCGATCAGCGCGGTCGCCGCGCTGGTCTGGGCGCCGCTCGCGGCGGGCATCGCCCTGCTGATCAATGTGCCGATCCGCGGTTTCGTCGAACGGCCCAGGCCGTTCCTCGACCACCGGGGCCTTGAGGTCCTGGTGGCCGGGAAGACCGACTTCTCCTTCGTCAGCGACCACTCGACGATGGCGATGGCCATCGGCGTCGGGGTGTTCGTCGCCCACCGCGCCTTCGGGTTCGCGGCGATCGGACTCGCGCTCGCCGAGGGCTTCTGCCGCGTCTACATGGGCGTCCACTACCCGACCGACGTCCTCGGCGGTTTCGCGCTCGGCACGGCGGTGGTGCTGCTTCTCGCCCCCCTGGCGCAGGCCCTGCTCACCCCGCTGGTGTCGGCGGTGTCCCGCTCGGGGAGCGCGGGCCGGCTCGTGCGGTCGCGGCGGGCGGCCGCGTCTGAACGACCGCACGAGATCCTCGACATACCCGAGCCGGACGTGCGGCCGGGGCGCAGCGACCTGGCGGCCTGAGCGCCGGCGGCACGAGCCCCGCGGGCCGCGCCGGCCCGCGGAGGGAGCTCCCGCACCCCGGCCCGGCGGGTGTGGGGCCCGGGGAACGGGAGCCCCGCGGAGCACAGGGCAACAGGGCAGGCGGCGCGCCGGGGGGATCCTCAGGCCCCGCCGGGCGTCGCCGACTCGTGCGCCTCGGCATCCGTACGGGCGCGCTCCCGGGAGCGGCGGGCAGGGCCCGTCCAGCCGCAGGAGCAGCGGGCCAGCGCGAACGAGCCCCGCTCGACGGTCGTGGTGTGGTGGTGAGCGGGGCGCACCCTTCCACGGTACCGGTCGTTATGCGGGGCAGCGGCGAGCGTGTTGGGGGTTGACAGGCGATGGTGGTGCAGCAGCACTGGCTCAGGCGCGGCGCGTGTGCCGCCGCCGCCGTGATGGGTGTGTCCGGTACCGCCGGCTGCTCCGGAGGCGGGGACGCCGTCGCCGACGCCCGTGCGGTTACGGATCCCCTGCTCAGCGTGCGCAGGGCGGCGGACGTGCTGGCCGAGGCCGGTACGGCGAAGGCGCGCACCGCCATGGAGACGGCCGCCGGCGGGACCCGGGTCACCATCCGGGGCGAGGGCGGGTACGACTTCCGGCGGGCCATGGGCCGGCTCCGCGTGGTTCTGCCCAGTGATCCGGCCGGCTCCAGCGGTCGGCAGCCGATCACCGAACTGCTCGCTCCGGGAGCCCTGTATATGAAGGACCGCGGCGCCGGGGTGCCGGCGGACAAATGGGTCAGGGTGGATACGACGGTGCTGACGGACGGCAATCTGGTCACCGGCGGTGCCACGGACCCGGCCGCCGCGGCGGAGCTGCTGCGCGGGGCGCGGAGCGCGACGTTCGTCGGGCATGTGGAGCTGGCGGGGGTTCAGGTCGCGCACTACCGCGGAGTCACCGACATCGGGCACGCGGCGAGGGCCGCGTCCGCCCATGCCCGGGGGGCGCTCACCGCCGCGGCGAAGGGCTTCGACCAGGACGCCGTGGCCTTCGACGCCTACCTCGACTCCGAGGGGCGGCTGCGCAAGGTGCGCCATCAGTTCAGCTTCGCGAACCAGGGCAGAACGGTCGCCGTCGCGTCCACCACCCTGCTGTACGAGTTCGGCGTCCCCGTCGTGGTGCGGCTTCCCGACCGCAGGGACATCTTCACGGGACGCGTCCGGATGTAGGTACCGGGGGGGTCGGTAAATGGTCCGGACGTGCCATGCGCGGTGGGTACCCGCTCCCTACGCTGGGAAGCCGACACCGGCCGGAAGAGGTGAACGCACGTGGCTCCCGCCAGTACGCCGACGGTCCAGGACCGCGTCGCCCTCGCCGAGATCGAGTTGTGCGGCGAGCTGATGATCGCCGCCTCGGCCGCGGACGGGGAGCGGCTCAGCCCCGCCCGTATCGACGAGGTGCTCAACGTCCATGTGAGCGCGATCGACGCCCAGTGAGGCCGGCCGCCGCCGCGGCGGTCGCGGCCGGCCCCCCGGTGGGCGGGGATCAGGTCCGCAGCATGCGGGCGATCGCCCTGGTGGCCTCCTCGACCTTGGTGTCGATCTCGTCGCCGCCCTTGAGTGCGGCGTCGGCGACGCAGTGCCGCAGATGCTCCTCCAGCAGCTGCAGCGCGAAGGACTGCAGCGCCTTCGTGGAGGCGGAGACCTGCGTGAGGATGTCGATGCAGTACGTGTCCTCCCCGACCATGCGCTGCAGCCCGCGGATCTGGCCCTCGATCCGGCGCAGCCGCTTGAGATGCTCGTCCTTCTGCTTGTGGTAGCCGTGGACGCCCTGTTCGTGGCCGGATTCCCGGTGGGCCCTCACCGGCAGTCCGTCGGCTGTCTCCGTGGTCGTCATCGGTCCTCCCGCAGACCTGTCCGGTATACCCCTCATGGGTATATGGTACCGATCCCTGGCGGTTCGGTCAGGGCCCCGTGCCGCTCTCTCCCGTCCATGGGCGACACTGAGGAGGCGCCGGCAAGCCGTGTCCGGCTGATGCCGCCCGGCATCAGCCCGGCCCAGACCCAGTACCCCGAGGACCCCACGTGCGATTTCGTCTGACCCCCAGGGAGACGAGCTTCTACGACATGTTCGCCGCGTCCGCGGACAACATCGTGACGGGCTCGAAACTCCTGATGGAACTGCTCGGCGCGGACGGTCCCGCCCGGGCCGAGATCGCGGAACGGATGCGTGCGGCGGAGCACGCCGGGGACGACGCCACGCACGCGATCTTCCATCAGCTGAACTCCTCGTTCATCACGCCCTTCGACCGCGAGGACATCTACGCCCTCGCCTCGTCGCTCGACGACATCATGGACTTCATGGAGGAGGCCGTCGACCTGGTCGTCCTCTACAGCATCGACGAGCTGCCCAAGGGCGTCGAGCAGCAGATCGAGGTACTGGCGCGGGCCGCGGAGCTGACCGCGGAGGCGATGCCGCACCTGCGGACGATGGACAACCTCACCGAGTACTGGATCGAGGTGAACCGCCTGGAGAACCAGGCGGACCAGATCCACCGCAGACTCCTCGCGCACCTCTTCAACGGCAAGTACGACGCCATCGAGGTGCTGAAGCTCAAGCAGATCGTCGATGTGCTCGAGGAGGCCGCGGACGCGTTCGAGCACGTGGCGAACACGGTGGAGACCATCGCGGTCAAGGAGTCCTGAGCGGACGTGGACACCTTTGCACTGGTCGTGACCATCGGGGTCGCGCTCTTCTTCACCTACACCAACGGCTTCCACGACTCCGCGAACGCGATCGCCACCTCCGTGTCGACGCGTGCCCTGACGCCGCGTGCCGCGCTGGTCATGGCCGCCGTGATGAATCTCGCCGGCGCCTTCCTGGGCAGCGGGGTCGCCAGGACGGTGAGCGAGGGCCTGATCGCGACGCCCAGCGGCGACAGGGGCATGGGCATCCTGTTCGCCGCGCTGGTCGGCGCGATCATCTGGAACCTGGTCACCTGGTATTTCGGCCTGCCCTCGTCGTCCTCGCACGCCCTCTTCGGCGGCATGGTGGGAGCGGCGCTGGCCGGCGGCACCGAGGTCATCTGGGGCGGGGTGCTCGACAAGGTCGTCATTCCGATGTTCGTCTCGCCGCTCGTCGGCCTCGTCGCCGGCTACCTCGTGATGTGCGCGATCATGTGGATCTTCCGGCGGGCCAACCCGGCGAAGGCGAAGCGCGGCTTCCGCATAGCCCAGACCGTGTCCGCGGCGGGAATGGCCCTGGGACACGGCCTCCAGGACGCGCAGAAGACGATGGGCATCGTGGTGATGGCCCTGGTCATCGCCGGTGCCGAGGACTACGGCGACCCCATTCCGGTATGGGTGAAGATCGTCTGTGCGGTGATGCTGTCGCTCGGTACCTACGCGGGCGGCTGGCGGATCATGCGGACGCTCGGACGCAAGATCATCGAACTTGACCCGCCGCAGGGCTTCGCGGCGGAGACGACCGGTGCGTCGATCATGTTCGGCTCGGCGTTCCTCTTCCACGCGCCGATCTCCACCACGCATGTGATCACCTCCGCGATCATGGGTGTCGGGGCGACCAAGCGGGTGAGCGCGGTGCGCTGGGGCGTCGCGAAGAACATCGTGATGGGCTGGTTCATCACCATGCCGGCCGCGGCGCTGGTGGCGGCGCTGAGCTTCTGGATCGTGGACCTGGCGTTCGGCTAGCCCGTACCGCGGCACGGCCGCGCGCGTACGCCGCACCCCGCTTCCGGGCCGGGGCGTCCGCCTGCCGCGTGGGGGCGGCCTTCCGGCGAACCCCGGGGCCCTCGGCCCGGGGGGCCGCGCGGGCGCTGCGCTCCGCCCGCGGGACCGCCCCGTCAGGGGCAGCGCGGGCCCGAGGGGTCGCCCGGGCGGGCCGCGCGGGCGCTGCGCTCCCCGGTCCCGGTCGTGGTCCCGGCCGGGGCCGGGGCGGGGCGGGCGCGCGGGCAGACGCCCGGTGCCCCGGTGCCCGGCGTGGCACTCGGACGCGCCCCCGCGCAGCGGGGCGCGGTACGACGTCGGCCCCCGCTCGCGAGGAGAGGGGGCCGACCGTTCACCCCGCGGTGGCACCGCCATGCAGCACCGCGGGGCAGTAGGGGGTGCTCAGCCGAAGCGGCCCGAGATGTAGTCCTCGGTCGCCTGGACGGACGGGTTGGAGAAGATCCGCTCCGTCTCGTCTATCTCGATCAGCCTGCCCGGCTGCCCGACCGCCGAGAGGTTGAAGAACGCGGTGCGGTCGGAGACGCGCGCCGCCTGCTGCATGTTGTGCGTCACGATGACGATCGTGAAGCGCTCCTTGAGCTCGCCGATCAGGTCCTCGATCGCCAGCGTGGAAATGGGGTCGAGCGCCGAGCAGGGCTCGTCCATCAGCAGCACGTCGGGCTCGACCGCGATCGCCCGGGCGATGCACAGGCGCTGCTGCTGGCCGCCGGAGAGGCCGGAGCCGGGCTTGTTCAGGCGGTCCTTGACCTCGTTCCAGAGGTTCGCGCCGCGCAGCGAGCGCTCGACGACGGCGTTGAGTTCGGTCTTCTTGTAGGAGCCGTTCAGCCGCAGGCCCGCCGCCACATTGTCGAAGATCGACATGGTGGGGAACGGGTTGGGCCGCTGGAACACCATGCCGACCGTGCGCCGTACCGCCACCGGGTCGACCTCCCTGGCGTACAGGTTCTCGTCGTCCAGCATCACCTTGCCCTCGACGCGGCCGCCGGGGGTGACCTCGTGCATGCGGTTCAGGGTGCGCAGAAACGTCGACTTGCCGCAGCCGGACGGGCCGATGAAGGCCGTCACCGAGCGGGGCTCCACGGTCATCGAGATGTCCTCGATCGCCTTGTGGGAGCCGTAGAAGGCGGACAGTCCGCTGATGTCGATTCGCTTGGCCATTACTCAGTCACTTCCCAATCGCCGCGCGCTCAGCGGCCGGTCTTCGGTGCCTTCCAGCGGGCGATGCCGCGGGCCACCAGGTTGAGGATCATGACGAAGGCGATCAGTACGAGGGCGGCGGCCCAGGCGCGGTCGTAGGACGCCTCGCTGCCGACCCGGTACTGCTCCCAGATGTAGAAGGGGAGCGAGGACTGGGCGCCTTCGAAGGGGTTGGCGTTGATCAGCTGGCTGCCGAAGACGAGCAGCATGATCGGAGCGGTCTCACCCGCGATCCGGGCGACGGCCAGCATCACACCGGTCGAGATGCCGCCGACGGCGGTCGGGATGACGACCTTGGTGATCGTCCGCCACTTGGGGACGCCGAGGGCGAGGGAGGCCTCGCGCAGCTCGTTCGGGACCAGCTTGAGCATCTCCTCGGTGGACCGGACCACCACCGGGATCATCAGGATGGTGAGGGCGAGCGAGCCCATGAACCCGGACGGGGACCAGCCGGCCATCAGCATGATCGACAGGATGAAGAGCCCGGCGACGATCGACGGGATGCCGGTCATGACGTCGACGAAGAAGGTCACGGCCCTGGCCAGGTTGCCCTTCCCGTACTCGACCAGGTAGACGGCGGTCAGCAGGCCGACGGGCACGGAGATCAGGGTCGCGAGACCGACCTGCTCCAGGGTGCCGACCAGGGCGTGGTAGACGCCGCCGCCGGTCTCGAAACCGGGGACTCCGGCCATCGAGTGGGTGAGGAAGTATCCGTCGAGGGCCTTCATGCCCCGGCTGACCGTCACCCAGATCAGGGAGAGCAGCGGAAGCACGGCGAGGACGAAGCACACCCAGACGACGCTGGTGGCGAGGCGGTCCCTGGCCTGGCGGCGGTTCTCGACGATCGAGGTGGTCGTGTACGAGACGGCCACGAACAGCAGGGCGGCGACCAGGCCCCACTGGACGCGGCTCTCCCAGCCGGCGGCCAGGCCGATGCCGCAGCCGAGCGCGACGGAGACGAGCGCGAGGGCGGGCTGGGCCCAGCGGGGCAGCCCGCGGCGGCTCAACGTGTTCCCCCGGCGCGGGGCGGGGGCGCCGGCGCGGACGTCCCTCACGGGTGCGTGGCTCATCAGGCGTTCGCCCCCGAGTACTCCTTGCGGCGCGCGATGATCAGCCGTGCGGCGCCGTTGACCAGCAGGGTGAGCACGAAGAGGACCAGACCGGAGGCGATCAGGGCGTCCCGGCCGAACTGGTCGGCCTCGTCGAACTTCGCGGCGATGTTCTGGGCGAACGTCCCGCCGCCCGGGTCGAGGATGTGGAGCGAGATGACGAAGCTCGGGGACAGCACCGTGGCCACGGCCATGGTCTCGCCGAGCGCGCGGCCGAGGCCGAGCATCGAGGCGGAGATGACGCCGGAGCGGCCGAAGGGGAGCACCGACATCCGGATGACCTCCCAGCGGGTCGCGCCGAGGGCGAGTGCGGCCTCCTCGTTCATCCGCGGGACCTGGAGGAAGACCTCGCGGCTCACGCTGGTCACGATCGGCAGGATCATGATGGCGAGCAGGATGCCGACGGTGAAGAGCGAGCGGGCGACGCCGACCTCGGTCTTGTCGAAGACGTACGTCCAGCCCAGGTACTCGTCCAGCCAGAGGTTCAGCCCGCCCAGGTACGGGACGAGGAAGAGGGCTCCCCAGATGCCGTAGATGATCGACGGGACGGCGGCCAGCAGGTCGACGACGTAGGCGAGCGGGGCGGCTATGCGGCGGGGCGCGTAGTGGGAGATGAAGAGGGCGATGCCGACCGCGACGGGGACCGCGATGGCCATGGCGATGATCGAGCTCACGACGGTGCCGAAGAGGAGGACCGCGATGCCGAAGACGGGCGGGTCGCCGGCCGGGTTCCAGTCGAAGGTGGTGAGGAAGTCGCCTTCGTTCTCGGAGATGGCGAGGGCGGCGCGGTAGCCGAGGAACACGGCGATCGACGCCATGATCGCGAGGAGCAGGATGCCCGATCCACGGGAGAGGCCAAGGAAGACCTTGTCCCCCACGCGGCCGGTGGACGCGGCGCGGCGCGAGGCGGCCGGGGGTGCCGGCGGTGTCTCTGTGGGTGTGGTGGAAGCCATGATCTTTCCGGTCTGGTGGGGGAAGGGCCCGCGGGACGCGGTTCCCCTGGCGGCGGTGCACCGGAGGGTGGACGGCGGGGAGGCCGGCCCGGAGTGGTGGTCCGGGCCGGCCTCGGCCGTCGCGGAAGCCGGCCGGTTACGAGAGGCCGTCGACGGTCTCGCGGACCTTGGCGTTGATCTCGGTCGGGATCGGGGCGTAGCCGGCGTCGGTGAGGATCTTCTGGCCCTCGTCCGAGGCCGTGTAGCTGAGGAAGGACTTGACCGTGGCGAGGGACTCGGCCTTGTTGCCGGTGTCGCAGACGACCTCGTAGGTGACCAGGACGAGCGGGTAGGCGCCCTCGGCCTTGGTGGTGTAGTCGAGGTCGAGCGCCAGGTCCTTGCCGGTGCCCTTGATCTTGGCGGCGGCGATGGCCTTGGACGCGTTCTCCGAGGTGGCCTCGGCCGGCGCGGAGGCACCGGTGTCGATCGAGACCGCCGGGATGTCCTGGGACTTCGCGTAGGAGAGCTCGAAGTAGCCGATGGCGCCCGGGACCTGCTTGACCTGGGCCGCGACACCGGAGGAGCCCTGCGCCGCCTGGCCGCCCGGGGCGGGCCACTTCTTCTCTGCCTCGTACTTCCAGTCGTCCGGGGCGGCCTTGCCGAGGTACTTGCCCAGATTCTGGGTGGTGCCGGAGTCCTCGGAGCGGTGGAAGGCCTGGATGGCGGTGTCGGGCAGCTCGACGCCCGGGTTGAGCGCGGCGATCGCGGGGTCGTTCCACTTCTTGATCTTCGTGTCGAAGATCTTGGCGACGGTCGGGGCGTCCAGGACCAGGCCCTCGACGCCGGGCAGGTGGTAGCCGATGGCGATCGGGCCGCCGACCATGGGGAGGTTGATGCCCTGGCCGGACCCGCACACCTTCCTGGACTCCTCGACCTCGTCGGGCTTCAGCGCGGAGTCGGAGCCGGCGAAGCCGACGGTGCCCTGGTTGAAGGCGACGATGCCCTCGCCGGAGGAGGAGGACTTGTAGTTGACCTCCACGCCGGTGCAGGCGGCCATGTAGTTCTTCACCCACAGGTCCATGGCGTTCTTCTGGGCGCTGGAGCCGGAGGCCATCAGCTGTCCCCCGGCGCCCTCGCAGTCGATGTCCGACGCGGCGGTCTTCGGCCCGCCCGCGCTGTCGGTGCCGCCGGTGTTGTCGTCCGAGCCACACGCCGTGAGGACCAGGGCGCCGGACAGGGCGAGGGCACCGAGCGCGGTGGCGCGAAGCCCGTTCTTGCGCTGAAGCTTCACTTTCGGCTGTTCCTTCCAGAAGCCGCCGGGTCGCGCTCGGGGACTCGTCAGTCCCCGTCGTTCTACGGCGGCGCGTGTCGGGGTGGGTGGTGCGGCACTCGGCCGGGCACCGGGTAGGTCCGAAATTAGGCAGAACAGGTGAAGCCGCCGACGGGGGGTGGTGAACGGGAGGTGAACCCTGCCGGACAAAGAAGTTCCCCCTTTATCGGGGCGTGACCTCCCGGCGGTCCGGCGGGGGCGCGACCTCCCGGCGGTCCGGCTGGTGCGGCGCCGGGGGACCCGGCCCGGGGGTCGCGGGGCGCCCTGGGGGGGGCGGGGTGCCCGGTCCTGCGGGAGTGGTGTGCGCGGGGGCGTGGTGCCGCGGGCGGTGAGGGGTTCCCGCGGTGATCGGGGCCGGGCCCGTCACCCGGGGACCGGGGCCTGCGGTGGTTCGGGGCCCGGGGCCGGCCGTGGAGCGGGGCGGGGGTCGGTGGTCAGCGGGTGCCGAGGGACTTCAGCAGTGCGTCGACGAGGGTCCGGTCGCGGGGCTCGGTGATCCGGCGCCGGGCGGCGTCGGGGGGCAGCCAGGCGATGCGGTCGACCTCCCGGCCCGGGGTGAAGCGACCCGGCGCCGGGGCCTCGGCCGCCCAGTAGCTGACCTGCTTGGGGCGGCCGTCCACGAGGTAGCGGACCGTCGGCAGGGCCGGGCCCGGCACCCCCTGGTGGCCGGTCTCCTCACGCACCTCGCGCAGTGCTCCGTCCAGTGCGGGCTCGCCCTGCTTGAGCTTGCCCTTCGGGTGCGACCAGTCGTCGTACCGGGGGCGGTGGACCAGGCAGATCTCGATTTCCCCGGCCGCCCGCGGGGAGCGGCGCCACAGTACGCAGCCGGCCGCGAGGACGGTGCCGTCCGAGGCGCCGCTCATGGCGCCGCCGGTGCGTACCGGTCACGGGGCCCGCCGGGTGCGCGGCATGCTTCCTGCCATGCCTGCTGGAAGGCGAAGCGGGCGGCTTCGACCTCGTGGCGCTGGTCGGCGTGGAGCACACCGAGGGCGTACGCGGTGGCCGGCGCGATACGGGGGGTACGGGCGGCCGCTGCGGCGGCCGCGGCCGCCGCAGCGGCGTCGCGGTGCCGGTCCAGGGTGCGGCCCGCGGCGGTGAGCCGCCGGTCGGGTCCGGTGCCGCATCCGGCCCCCAGCACCTCCTGGGCGTAGACATGCAGCCGCAGCAGCTCCCGTACCTGGTGCCAGGGGGCGTCCTGGGCCTCGCCGGCGGGGGCGGCGGCGAGGCCCAGGACCAGGGCTTCGGCGTTGTACGGGTGGGCCGCGCGGGCCAGCGGCAGTGCGGTGACCGCGGCGAGCAGTCTGCGCTCGGCGACCTCCGCGTGGGCCGCGAGGGCGGCGCCGGTCGCGGCGGGGGTCGCGGCCAGCGGCACATCGGAGGCCAGCAGCGCGACGGCGTCAGCGACCGCGTGGAACCGTGAGGATCCCAGTGCCTGGAGGGCCGCGGAGTGGGCCCGGGTGCGGCCGAGGGTCAGCCGCCGTTCCAGCAGTGCCCCGGCGCGGGCGCCGCCGACGGTGAGGGCGCCGGGCGCCCCGGCGGCCGGGACCGGGGTGGCCGCCGGGCGCGGGGTGGCCGCCGGGCGCGGGGTGGCCGGGGCTTCCTCCGGCGCGGGCCCGTTCTCGACCCGTGTGCCCTCGGCGCGCCCGTCCTCAGCCGGTGTTCCCCCGGCCCACCTGCCCCGCTCCGGCCTGTCCGCCTCCGGCACGCCTGCTTCCGGCCTGTGCGGTTCCGGCACCTCTGACTGCGGTCTGCCCTCGGTCGGTCCGGTCGGTCCGGTCGGTCCGGTCGGTCCGGTCGCGCCGGCCCCGGTCCTGGCCGCAGGCACCGGCTGGGTGCCCGAGAGCCGGGCCAGGGCGTCGAGCAGCCGGTTCAGCCGGGCCGTGCAGGCGTGCTCCTCGGCGAGCACGCCGGAGAGCCAGGCGAGCTCGGTGCGCAGCTGGTCCGCCCAGGCCGGATCGAGCAGGGGCCGGAAGGTGTGGAGTGCCCCGCGGATGCGGTGCGCGGCTTCCCGCAGAGCTCTGGTGGCCTCCGCCGTACGGTGGGTGTCCGCCCCGCTCCGGCCGTGCAGTCGCAGGCCGCGGAGGAAGTCGCCGGCCTGTTTCCGCAGATAGCCGGCCAGGATCTGGTCGGCACCGGCCCCTGGGCCGTGTGGGGGAAGCAACCCCGTCCGCCCGCAGGGCGGGGCCTGCGGCGTCTGGTGCGTGCGCTCTCCGGGCGGGGGGTCGCCCCCGTGCCCGTCGTGCCCCCCGTGCCCGTCGTGCCCCCCGTGCCCGTCGTACGGGGCATACTCGGGCGAATCCGGCAACGCTGCGGGAGTGCCTGCCTGGCGTCGCAGGTCGGGAGGGGCTTTCGCGGCATGCCCTGGCGGCCCCGGGGGGAGGTCACGGTTGTGCACGCCGGCGCCTCCGGGCGTCTATGAGCATCTCCTGGACGTGCCGCAGCGGGTGCCCGTCCCCGTCGGTCGCGTGGCGGGTCCACTCGCCGTCGGCGCCGAGGTGCCAGGACGAGGTGGAGTCGGACATGCCGGATTCCATGAGCCGGGTCAGGGCCGCGCGGTGGGCCGGGTCGGTGACCCGGACGAGTGCCTCGATCCGGCGGTCGAGGTTGCGGTGCATCATGTCGGCGCTGCCGAACCACACCTCGGGCTCGCCGCCGTTGCCGAAGGCGAAGATCCGTGAGTGCTCCAGGAAGCGCCCGAGCACGGAGCGGACCCGTATGTTCTCGGACAGGCCCGGCACACCCGGCCGGATCGCGCAGATCCCGCGGACCCAGACGTCGACCGGCACGCCGGCCCGGGACGCGCGGTAGAGCGCGTCGATGACCGTCTCGTCGACCATCGAGTTGACCTTGATACGGACGTAGGCGGGGCGCCCGGCCCGGTGGTGGACGATCTCCTTGTTGATCCGGGCGACCAGCCCGTCGCGCAGCGACTTGGGGGCGACGAGCAGCCGCCGGTAGGTCTCGCGGCGCGAGTAGCCGGAGAGCCGGTTGAACAGGTCGGACAGGTCGGCGCCGACCTGCGGGTCCGCGGTGAGCAGGCCGAGGTCCTCGTACAGCCGGGCGGTCTTGGGGTGGTAGTTGCCGGTTCCGACGTGCGAGTAGCGGCGCAGCGTGTCCCCTTCCTGCCGGACCACGAGCGACAGCTTGCAGTGGGTCTTCAGGCCGACGAGCCCGTAGACCACGTGGCAGCCGGCCTCCTCCAGCTTGCGGGCCCACTTGATGTTGGCCTGCTCGTCGAAGCGCGCCTTGATCTCGACCAGGACGAGGACCTGCTTGCCGGACTCGGCCGCGTCGATCAGCGCGTCCACGATCGGCGACTTGCCGGAGGTCCGGTACAGCGTCTGCTTGATCGCCAGGACGTCGGGGTCGCCGGCCGCCTGCTCCAGGAAGGCCTGGACGGAGGTGGAGAACGAGTCGTACGGGTGGTGCAGGAGCACGTCCCGCTCGCGCAGCGCGGCGAAGATGTCGGGGGCCGACGCCGACTCGACCTCCGAGAGGTCGCGGTGGGTGCCGGCGATGAACTTCGGGTACTTCAGCTCGGGCCGGTCGAGCGAGACGATCCCGAACAGGCCGGTCAGGTCCAGCGGACCCGGCAGCGGGTAGACCTCGGCCTCGGAGATCTTCAGCTCCCGGACCAGCAGGTCCAGCACGTACGGGTCGATGGACTCCTCGACCTCCAGCCGGACCGGTGGGCCGAACCGGCGGCGCAGCAGCTCCTTCTCCAGGGCCTGGAGCAGGTTCTCCGCGTCGTCCTCCTCGACCTCGAGATCCTCGTTCCTGGTCACCCGGAACATGTGGTGCGCGAGCACCTCCATGCCGGGGAAGAGCTCCTCGAGATGGGCCGCGATGACGTCCTCGAGCGGCACATAGCGCTGCGGGGAGGCTTCCAGGAAGCGGGTCAGCAGCGGTGGCACCTTCACCCGGGCAAAGTGGCGGTGGCCGCTGACCGGGTTGCGGACGACCACGGCGAGGTTCAGCGACAGGCCCGAGATATACGGGAAGGGGTGGGCGGGGTCCACGGCCAGCGGGGTGAGGACCGGGAAGATCTGCTGGCGGAACAGGGTGAACAGGCGGGCCTGCTCCTTGTCCGTGAGTTCGGGCCACCGTATGAGGTGGATGCCCTCGTCGGCGAGGGCCGGGCCGACCTCCTGCTGGAAGCAGGCGGCGTGCCGGGCCATGAGCTCGCGGGAGCGGTTCCAGATCAGCTCCAGCACCTCGCGGGGCTGCAGCCCTGAGGCGGAGCGGGTCGCGACGCCGGTCGCGATGCGGCGCTTGAGTCCGGCCACCCGGACCATGAAGAACTCGTCCAGGTTCGAGGCGAAGATCGCGAGGAAGTTCGCCCGCTCCAGGAGCGGTGTGCCGGGGTCCTCGGCGAGCTCCAGGACCCTCTCGTTGAACGCGAGCCAGCTGCGCTCGCGGTCCAGGAAGCGGCCCTGGGGCAGCTCGGCGCCCTCGGCGTCGCCGTCGTAGGCGTCGAGGTCGGCGTCGATGTCGGGCTCCAGGCCGGAGACCGCGGCGGACATCGCGCGCGGGCGGTGCGCGGCGATGGAGCCGACGGACGGCTGGGGGCTGTGGACCGGTACCTCGGCGGGCTGCTGGCTCATGGACCCATTGTTCCGCGCAAAGGGGTGACCGGGCGCGCCGGAGCGGGCCCCGGCGGGGTGGGGGCGCCCGTTCCGCGGGGCGGTGGGCACAGCGGTCTGCATTCCGCGAGGGTCGCAAGAGTGCCTGAATGGCCGGTAACGAGAACATGACGTCCGGGGTGGCCCCCGGGCGCCTCATGCGTCGTGTCATGCGTCGTGCCCACCGTCCGGCGGTGTGGCACCCGTGAGCGGCCCGGTCTGTCCGCCGGCGTCCGGCCGGGCACGGGTGCGTCTCGCGGCACAGCGGCGCCGCAGATGGTCGCCGGCCTCACCAAGAACGATCACGAACAGTGCCGAGGCCGCGCATCCCAGGAGGGCCGGTGGCTGACCGGCTGCCCGGCCGAGCAGCCACAGCGCGGCGGTGAGGAAGGCCCACCACGCCGTCCACGCGCCGAGAACGGACCAGCGGACTCCGGCTGTCGCCTCACGGCGGGCCGCGTGCGCCGTGCCGCGCCGGACGGAGGGCGCACGCCGCCCGGGCCCGTTCCACACGCCCAGGCGCGCCAGTCTGCGCTGCCGGCCTCGCTCGGCCAGCGCGGTGAGGGAGAAGAGCAGGCCCACGACCGCCCCCAGGAACAGCGCCGCGTCCGGGGGTTCCTCGCCCGGGGACGTTGCCAGGAAGAAGAGGGCGGAGGGTGCGAACATGCACAGACCGGCACCGATCGGGTGACCCGCCGCCCATATCTGCACCCGGGTCGGAGCCCGCTGACCCCCGAGAGCACGGTCCACCGACCAGAAGGCGGCCGCCGCTGCCCGGTTCCACTTCGCCACGAGTGAGGAGAGTGCGGCAGGAGCTGCCCGCCGCGGCGTCCGCGTCCGGGCCGGTCGTCCGTGAGCTGTCGGCCGGCCCGCGCGGTGCGCCCCCGGGGCTCGCCCCTGCCGCTGCGGGCGGTTCACGTCTCCGTGCGGTACATCAGGTCCACCTCGTGCGTGGTGAACCCGAGCCGCTCGTACACCCGCAGGGCCGCCGGGTTGTCGGCGTCGACGTACAGCATGGCCGTGGGCACCCCCTGGGCCGCGAGGTGGCGCAGCCCGATCGCGGTCAGGGCCCCGCCGAGGCCGGTGCCCTGGGTGTCGGGGCGGATGCCCAGTACATACACCTCGCCGAGCTGGTCCTCGGCGTGCAGCTTCGTCCAGTGGAAGCCCACGATCTCGCCGTCGCGCTCGGCGAGGAAGAAGCCCTTGGGGTCGAACCAGGCCTCCTCCTTGCGGTCGTCGAGGTCGCGCTGGGTGATCGAGCCCTGTTCGGGGTGGTGGGCGAAGGCGGCCGCGTTGACCGCGAGCCAGGCGGTGTCGTCCCGGCCGGGCGCGAAGGCGCGGACCGTGACACCGTCCGGAAGGGCGGGTTCCGGAATGTCGAGCGGAGCCAACGGGCGGCGCAGCTGCCGCAGTTCACGGAACAGGCTCAGGCCGAGCACCTGGGCGAGATGGCGGGCCGCGGACTTGCCGCCGTGCGCCCACATCCGCAGCCGCTTGCCGGAGGCGCCGAGCACCGCGTTGCCCAGGGCCCGGCCGTGGCCGCGGCCGCGGTGTGCCGGGTGGACGACCAGTTCGGCGGCGGGGGCCTCCACCGGGTCGGTGCCTTCCAGTTGCGCGTACCCGCGGAGGTCCCCGGCCACGGTGAGCACGAAGTGCCGTACGCCCTCGCGCCGGCCGTGGCGCAGATACAGCCGGCCCTGTTCCGAGACGGCCTGGACCCCGTCGGCGTCGGCGGCTGCGGACAGCATGCCGAGTACGTCGTCGGCCAGCTCGGGGGTGAGCTCGTCAAGCGTCGTGATCTGCCGGCCGGGCTCGATGGCGGCGGGAGCTGCGTCAGTCATACGACGAGGGTACGGCGCCCGCCCGAACCCGATCGGATACCAGCTCGTAACCCGCTACCCCCTGTCGCGCTACGCGCGTTGACTCTAGGCTGCCCGGCTGAGGACAGTCATTTCACGCTGAACGGACAAGGGGACAGATGTCAGCCACATCGCACCAGAGGCGCCGCCGCATCATCGCGGCCGCCGCCGGACTGACCACTGTCGGCGCACTCGTCGCCGCGATGCCCGCGGGGGCTCACGACCGCGGCGAGAGGCACGGCCAGGACCACGGATACGGCTACGGCCGCACCGTCGACGTCCAACTGCTGTCCTTCAACGACCTGCACGGCAACCTGCAGCCGCCCGCCGGCTCGGCGGGCCGCGTCACCCACGCCGACGAGGACGGCACCACCCACACCATCGACGCGGGCGGCGTCGAGTACCTCGCCACGCATCTGCGCGAGGCCCGCAAGGGCAACCGCTACTCCATCACGGCCGCCGCCGGCGACATGGTCGGCGCCTCGCCGATGCTCTCCGGCCTCTTCCACGACGAGCCGACCATCGAGGCGCTGAACAAGCTGAAGCTCGATGTGACCTCGGTCGGCAACCACGAGTTCGACGAGGGTGCCAGGGAGCTCGCCCGGCTCCAAAACGGCGGCTGCCACCCGGTCGAGGGCTGCTACGAGAAGAAGGCCAACGGCAAGCCGAAGACCTTCCGCGGGGCTGACTTCCCGTACCTCGCGGCCAACGTCACCGACGAGAAGTCCGGCCGCCCGCTGCTGGACCCCTACTTCGTCTGGGAGAAGGACGGGGTGAGGATCGGCTTCATCGGCGTCACCCTGGAGGGCACCCCGGACATCGTCAGCGCCGAGGGCATCAAGGGCCTGAAGTTCGGCGACGAGATAGAGACGATCAACAAGTACGCCAAGGTGCTCGAGCGCAAGGGCGTGAAGTCGATCGTCGCGCTGCTGCACGAGGGCGGCGCGCCGGCCTCCGGCTCGTACAACTACGACTGCGACAGCCCCGGCCCGGGCGACGGCATCTCCGGCCCGATCGTCGACATCGCCAAGAACGTCAGCCCCCAGGTCGACGCGCTGATCACCGGTCACACCCATCAGGCGTACGCGTGTACGATCCCGGACCCGTCCGGCACGCCGCGCACGGTCACCTCGGCCGCCTCGTTCGGCAGGCTCTACACGGACACGACGCTCACCTACGACCGCCGCACCGGCGACATCGTGCGCACGTCCGTGGCCTCCGCCAACCACGTCGTCACCCGTGACGTGCCCAAGGCCGCGGACATGACGCGGCTGATCGACCGCTGGGACGCGCTGGCCGCGCCGATCGCCGGCAGGCCGGTCGGCTACATCTCCGCGGACATCGAGAACCCCTCCGGCGCGCCCGAGCGCCCGGCCGGCAACCTGATCGCCGACGCGCAGCTGGAGGGCATGGCCCCGGCCGACAAGGGCGGCGCGCAGCTCGCGCTGATGAACCCGGGCGGCATCCGCGCCGGCCTGGTCCACCAGGCGTCCGGCAGCGAGGGCGACGGCGTCGTGACCTACGGCGAGGCGTTCACCGTACAGCCGTTCACCAACATGGTGACGGCGGTCGACCTGACCGGCGCGCAGCTGATCACGGCTCTGCAGCAGCAGGTCAGCGGCGCCAACCAGGCCGCACCGAAGATCCTCCAGGTGTCGAGCGGCTTCACCTACACCCTGGACATGACGAAGAGCGGCGCCGACCGGATCGTCACGGACTCGGTGCGGCTGAACGGCGAGCCGATCGACCTGGCCAGGACGTACCGTGTCGCGATGAACGAGTTCCTCGCGGGCGGCGGCGACGGCTTCGCCGTGCTCAAGGAGCACGGGAACAAGCTGGTGGGCGCGTCCGACCTGGACATGCTCAACGCCTACTTCGCCGCGCACTCCAGCCCGGACGCCCCGCTGGCGCCGCCGGCCACGGGCCGGATCACGGTCGTCGAGTGACCTGCTGAGCCGGGCGAAGGCAGGGGGCGGCGGACCGCGGGTCCGCCGCCCCCTGCCGTACTCCCCGCGGTCTCCGCCGGCCGGCCTCCCGGTGGCTTTCCGATCCGCCGGTTCGCCTTCCGCCGGGTGTTCGGGCCGCCGGTTCGCCTTCCGCCGGGTGTTCGGGCCGCCGGTTCGCCTCCCGCCGGCGTTCCGGCCGCCGGTTCGCCGGTTTCCCCGCGGCTCCTGTCAGGGCCCGTCGCTTCGCGCGGTCCCCGTACCGCGAACACCCGGTCAGGGCCGGTCGGAGCCCGCATCCGGCACGACCGACCGCACCTCCGGCGAGACGTCCGGCACTTCCGGCGAGACGTCCGGCGCCCCCGGCGGAGGGGTCGGCGCCCCCGGCAGCCGGATCACCGCCACGGTGCCGCCGCCCTCCGCCGGACGCAGCTCCACCTCCCCGCCCGCCTGCCGCACGGTTCTGGCCACGATCGACAGCCCCAGTCCCGAGCCGGGCAGCGCACGGGCCGACGGCGAGCGCCAGAACCGCTCGAAGACATGGGGGAGTTCCTCCGGCGGCACCCCGGGGCCGTGATCGCGCACCGTCAGCACCCCGCGGTCGAGCCCCACCTCGACCGTCCCGCGCCGCGGCGAGAACTTCACCGCGTTGTCCAGCACGTTCACGACGGCCCGCTCCAGAGCCGCGGGCTCGGCCCGCACGTACCAGGGCCGCAGCCCGGCCTCCATCCTGAGCTCGGGGCCGCGCAGCCGCGCCCGCTCCAGCGCGCTCCGGGTGATCTCGTGCAGCGCGACGACCCGGACTTGGCCGGGCGCCGCGCTGTCCGGCCGGGACAGCTCCTGGAGATCGCCGATCAGCGCGGCGAGCTCGGACATCTGCGCCCGCACGGAGGCCAGCAGCGCCGTCCGGTCCCCCGGCGGCAGGGCCCGGCCGGTCTGCTCGCTGCGGACCAGCAGGTCGATGTTCGTCCGCAGCGAGGTCAGCGGGGTGCGCAGCTCGTGGCCGGCGTCCGCGATGAGCTGCGCCTGCCGGTCCCGGGAGGACGCCAGCGCCGCGGTCATCTGGTTGAAGGAGCGCGAGAGCCGTGCGATCTCGTCCTCGCCCTCCACCGGGATCCGCACGGTCAGGTCCTCGGTGCGGGCCACGTGCTCGACGGCGTCGGTGAGCCGGTCGACGGGCTTCAGACCGGTGCGGGCGACCCACAGGCCGGCGGCACCGGCGGCGACGACCCCGGCGCCGGCGAGGAAGGTGAGGAGGAGGGCGAGGCGGCTCAGGGCGGTGTCGATCTCGTTGAGGGGCCGGGCGACCATGACGGCGACCTGCTGGCCCCGCACCGGCCGGGACACGGTGTGGACCCGCACCTCGTCGCCGTCGTCCGTGACGCTGCCGTGCAGTGCGTCCTTCCGCAGCCCCTGCGCCACGGCGAGGTCGTCGGGCTTCACCTTCACCGGCTCCGTGTACGGGGTGGCGCACCGGGTGCCGTCGGGGAGGAGGACCTGGACGTACGCGAAGGCCCGCGCGTCGTCGGTTGTCCTCGCAGGTGTTGTCCCGCACGCGGCCAGCGCGGTCGCGACCGAGTCGGGCGGCGCACTGGTGTTGCGCAGCGAGTTGTCGAGTTCGTCGCGCAGCTGCGCCCGTGCCAGCAGCCAGCAGGCGACGGCGACCGCGGCGACCGCGGCCGCCACGGCGGTCGCCGTCAGCAGCGCCAGTCGTGACCGCAGCGGCAGGGCGCGGAATCTGCGGATCACTCCGGCGAACCCTCCCGCAGTGCGTAGCCCACTCCCCGGACGGTGTGGACCAGCCGCGGCTCCCCGCCCGCCTCGGTCTTGCGGCGCAGATACATCACATAGACGTCAAGTGAGTTGGAGCTCGGCTCGAAGTCGAAGCCCCAGACGGTCTTGAGGATCTGCTCGCGGGTCAGTACCTGCCTCGGGTGCGCCAGGAACAGCTCCAGCAGGGTGAACTCGGTACGGGTCAGCCCGACCCGGCGCGCGCCGCGGGTGACCTCGCGGGTGACCAGGTCCATCCGGAGGTCGGCGAACGACAGCACCTCGCCGGGGTCCCCGCCGCCGGGCCCGGCGGCCGCATACGAACTGCGCCGCAGCAGTGCCCTGATCCGCGCCAGCAGCTCGTCCAGCTCGAACGGCTTCACCAGGTAGTCGTCGGCCCCGGCGTCGAGGCCGGTGACGCGGTCGCCGACGGTGTCCCGGGCGGTCAGCATCAGGATCGGCAGGGTGGAGCCGGCCGACCGCAGCCTGCGCGCCGCGGTCAGTCCGTCCATGCGCGGCATCTGGACGTCCAGGACGACCAGGTCCGGCCGGCAGGACTCCACCTTGGCGAGCGCATCGGCGCCGTCGACGGCGATATCGGCGGTGTACCCCTCGAAGGCGAGGCTGCGCTGGAGCGCCTCGCGTACTGCGGGCTCGTCGTCGACGACGAGGATGCGCCCGCCGTCGTCCGGTGTGGAGGTCATGGCCCCAGCGTCGCACGCTCTCAGGCGTCGCCGCCCGCGCGGAGGGTGTCCAGGTCGGCCTTGACGGTGTCGATGGGGATGGCGAACCCGAGACCGACGCTGCCCGCGGTCGAACCGGTTGCGGAACTGGGCGAGTACATGGCGGAGTTGATGCCGATGATCTCACCGTTCATGTTGATCAGCGCGCCGCCGGAGTTGCCCGGGTTGAGCGAGGCGTCGGTCTGGATGGCCTTGTAGGTGGTCTTGGTGTCGCCGGTGTCGCCGTTGAACTGCCGGCCGCCGAACTCGAAGGGCCAGATCTCCCGCGGGCTCTGCCGCCCCTGCCCTTGCCCCGCGCCGCCGGCGTCCCCCTCGTCCTTGGCGACGGTCACGTCCCGGTCGAGGGCCGAGACGATGCCGCTGGTCACGGTACCGGTGAGGCCCTCGGGGGAGCCGATCGCGACGACCTCGTCGCCGACCTCCACACTGCTCGAGTCGCCGAGGGTGGCCGCTGTCAGGCCCTCGGCCCCCTGCACCTCGATCAGCGCCAGATCCTTGTCGGGGTCGGTACCGACGACGTCCGCGGTGTACGTGCTGCCGTCGCTGAGTGTGACCTTGACCGTGTCGGCTCCGGCGACCACGTGGTTGTTGGTCACGATCTCGCCGTCCGAGGTGATGATCACGCCCGAGCCGGTGGACTCGCCCGCGCCGGACGTGGCGTTGATCTCCACGATGCTGGGGGAGACGGCCTGTGCGACACCCGCGACGGTGCCCTTGGCGCTCTGGGACACCGTCGTTCCGTTGACGGCCGCTGAGGCTGCGGTCGCGGTCGTGGTGGTGAACTGCTCCACGAGCGCCGCGGCCCCGCCGCCGACGGCAGCGGCCGCGATGGCCACGGCCGCGATCAGCGCGACGGGCCGCTTGGCGCGGGCCCGGTGGCCGGTGGCTGCGGACGCCTCGGGGGCGTGCGGTGGCGGCGGTGGGTACGTCCCGTCGCCGGGGTCCGGGTACGGGTACGGGTACGGGGAGGCGGGCGGGTACGCGTCCCCGTACCCGTCCCCGTGCGCTTGTGCCGGCGCTTGAGCCTGCGCTTGTGCCTGCGCTTGCGAGGGAGCGTGCGGGTCCGAGTGCGGGTACGCGGGGCCGGAGGGGGTGCCGTCGTCGCCGCTGCGGTGGTGGTGGTGGTCCGTCATATGACGACTGTCGGGCCCGTACATGAAAGAGCGCTGAGGACGCCCTGAGAAGCCCGACAGAAGCGTGTATGCGCCATGTAAAATCGACGTCCCCGCGGTCCCGAAGTCCCCTGCGGGACAATCCGTGGCCCGGCCCCGTAGGCCCTGCCCGCCCTTGCCAGGGCTGCGTGCCGCCCCTGCGGGGCATCGGCGGCGCCCGGGGGCCGGGGGTCCCGCTCGCGCGGCCCGGGTGTCCGTGCCCATCCGGTGCGGGTGTCCGTGCGGCGCGGCCCGGGTGTCCGCACTCGTCCGGCCCGGCGGCCCGTGCCCGCCCGGTTCGGGTGCCCGTGCCCTCCGGTCGGCCGCTTCGGGTGCCCGTGCCCTCCGGTCGCCCGGAAGGCCCCCCTCGCCTCGGGTCAGCCGTCGCAGCCGCAGGAGCGGCGCACGATCAGCGCCGAGGGGAACAGCCTGACCCGCTCCCGCCGCGATCCGACCACCCGCAGACCGTCGTCCAGCACCAGGTCGACCGCCGCGCGGGCCATCGCCGGCCGGTCGGATGCGATCGTCGTCAGCGGCGGATCGGTCAGCGCGGCCTCCTTGACGTCGTCGAAGCCCGCCACGGCGAGTTCACCGGGAACGTCGATCCGCAGCTCCCGGGCCGCCCTCAGCACCCCGATCGCCTGGTCGTCCGTCGCGCAGAAGATCGCCGGAGGCCGCTGGGCGCCCGACAGCAGCTCCAGGGCCAGGCGATAGGCGTCGTACCGGTTGTACGGCGCCGAGAACAGACGGCCCTCCGTGGACCGCCCGGACTCCAGCATCGCCCGCCGCCAGCCCTCGACGTGGTCGGCCACCGGGTCGCCCACCGACGGGGTCTCCTCGACCCCGCCGAGGCACGCCACATACGGGTGACCGTGCTCCAGCAGATGCCGCGTGGCGAGCTGCGCACCGCCGATGTCGTCCGTCACGACGGCGACGTCGTCGATCGCTTCGGGGCGTTCGTGGAGCAGCACCACACGGGCGTCCCAGGCCTCGATCTCCGCCGCGGCCCGGTCGCTCGGGCCCTGGCTGACCAGGATCAGCCCGGCGACCCGCATACCGAGAAAGGCCCGCAGATAGTGGACCTCGCGCTCGTCGCGGTAGTCCGAGTTGCCGACCAGGACCATCTTTCCGCGGTCGGCCGCGGCCCGCTCCACCGCGTGGGCCATCTCCGCGAAGAACGGCTGCCTGGCGTCCGGCACGATCATGCCTATGAGGTCGGTGCGCCGGGAGGCCATCGCCTGCGCCACCCGGTCGGGCCGGTAGCCCAGCTCCTTGATCGCGGCGAGTACCCGCTCGCGCGTGGCCGGTGCGACCGGCCGGGGTCCGTTGTTGATGACATAGCTGACGACCGCGGTCGAAGTACCCGCCAGTCGCGCCACATCGTCCCGCGTCACCTTGGCCACGCGCGCAGTCTACGCGTGGTGACCTACCTCCGGGCAGGGCGTACGGCGGCTTCGACACCCCCGGCCGCGCCCCCGTCCGCGTCGTCGGTCACGCCCTCGGTCACGCCGTCGGTCACGCCGTCGGTCACGCCGTCGGTCACGCCTCGATCACGTCGGCGCTCGGGGCGGTGGATCCGGCCGGCGCCCGCTTCGCCTTCGCGGCGGCCGCCCCCTCCGCCGGGCGCTCGGCCTTCTCCGGCTTCTCGGGGCTGACGAAGCGGTAGCCCACGTTGCGCACGGTCCCGATGAGGGACTCGTGCTCGGGGCCGAGCTTGGCGCGCAGCCGCCGCACATGCACGTCGACCGTGCGCGTGCCGCCGAAGTAGTCGTAGCCCCAGACCTCCTGGAGCAGCTGGGCCCGGGTGAAGACCCGGCCGGGGTGCTGGGCCAGGTACTTCAGCAGTTCGAACTCCTTGAAGGTCAGGTCCAGGACCCTGCCCTTCAGCTTCGCGCTGTACGTCGCCTCGTCGACGGACAGATCACCGTTGCGGATCTCCAGGGGGGAGTCGTCGGATGTGAGCTGCCGGCGGCCCGTCGCCAGCCGCAGCCGGGCCTCCACCTCGGCGGGCCCGGCGGTGTCCAGCAGCACGTCGTCGATGCCCCAGTCGGCGGTGACGGCCGCGAGACCGCCCTCCGTGACGACGAGGATCAGCGGGCAGCCGGGCCCGGTGGAGCGGAGCAGCTGGCAGAGGCTGCGCACCTGGGGCAGGTCCCGCCGCCCGTCGACCAGGATCACGTCGGCGCCCGGGGTGTCGACGAGGGCCGGGCCCTCCGCAGGGGCGACCCGCACGTTGTGGAGCAGGAGGCCGAGTGCGGGAAGCACCTCCGTGGACGGCTGGAGGGCGTTGGTGAGGAGCAGCAGGGAACTCATCGCGCCCCACCTGCCCCGGCCGCCGCCCCTGTCCGGGTGGTCGTTGGTCGGTCGTGCACGGTTCGCTCGCCCATGACGTCGGTTCCTCCTCGTCCCTGCGAGAGGGGGTCCCCGCGACACCCGAAGGCCGCGCGGGGACTGTGCGGCACCTGCTTCTTGCCCGGTCGCGGCCTCCCGCGCCCAGGGGTTCCGCGATCGCCTCGTTCACCTGTCTGTAACAACGGCCTGCAAACACAAAAGGACCCGGGGGCTGCGTCGCCCGGATCCTCTGCCCAGCAGAATAGCCCACATGACCGCCGGGTCGGAGGGCCGATTCCACCGTGTGGATGTTTCCTCGATCACCCCGGGATCGGTGCGCGCAACTTCGAGGACCTTCGACGGGGTGTGCGTCGGGGCCCGCCAGGAGCCCCGCGCGGCCGGGTACGAGGGGAGCCGGGGCGCCGTCCGGTGGGCCGGTTCGGCGGGTTCGACCGGTTCGGTGGGTTCGGCGGGTTCAACCGGTTCGGTGGGGCGGGTGAGTGCGGTGGGGCCGGTGAGCTTGGTGGGGTCGACAGGGCCGGTGCGGGTGGCGCGTCGGGTGGGGTCGGCGGGGCCAGTGCGGGAACACGGCCGGCGACGCGCTGCTTGAGCGCCTCGGGGACTGGCCCGTCCGCGCATAGCCCATGATGGGCAGTCGATGAGCGGACAGACGGAAGAAGACGACGGGGAGAGGAGTGCCGCGATGGCAGCGGGGACCATCCGCTACTGGGCTGCGGCCAAGGCCGCAGCCGGGGTGGCCGAGGAGCCGTACGCCGCGGAGAACCTTGCCGAGGCGCTGGAGGCCGTCCGTGAGAGGCATCCGGGCGAACTCGTCCGGGTACTCAGGCGGTGCTCCTTCCTCGTCGACGGCGCGCCCGTGGGGACCCGCGGGCATGAGACCGTACGGCTGGCCGAGGGCGGCACGGTCGAGGTGCTCCCGCCGTTCGCAGGAGGGTGAACCGCAGAGCATGAGCAGCGACCAGCAGAATCCGTACGGTGCCCACGACCCCTACGGACAGAATCCACCGGAACCGCATGCCGCCGGGACCTGGCACAATCCGCCGGACCACCACGTGACCCAGACCTGGGAAGGGCAGACCTGGGACACCCAGTACCAGCCGGTGGTCGACCACGCGCAGCACGCCCCGTATGCGCAGGGCGGCCCGTATGCGCAGGGCGCCGCGTACGCGCCGGGCGACGGTCACCACGCGCCGGGCGCCCTGGGGCCCCAGGGTGTTCCGTACGCGCAGGGCAACCCGTATGCGCAGGGCGGCCCGTATGCGCAGGGTGGTCCGCATCCGCAGGGCGCCGCGTACGCACCCGACGGCGGTCACCCCGCGCCGGGCGGCGGTCACCGCGTGGGCGCAGCCGCCGCGGATACCGCGTATCCGCCGCCGGTGGGGGCGTCCCCGTCGCCCCGTACGGCGCACCCGCTGCCGCCGGAGGGGCGGCCGGGCGCGCCCGCGGGGTACGGACCGCAGGGCGCCTCCTACGGCCCGGTGCCGGAACCCCCGGCGGCGGGCGGATCCCCCGCGGGTGCCGCGCCCGCGTACGGCGCACCCACCACCCTGGGCAACACCCGGGTCACCGATGCCCAGCGCGCCCGCGCCGAGGGCCGTTCGCCGATCATCCCGCCCGGTGTGCGGCCCGCCGGCCTCACGGCCCTCCTCGGTCTGCTGCTCGCGGCGACCGCCGGCGCCTCCCCGTACCTGCTGCTGTTCCCGCTGATCGCGCTGCAGGGACTCACCGCGGCCGGTTGGTTCAGGCTGAACGGGATGTGGCCCGCACGCCAGGGCATCGCGCTCGCCTTCGCCGGCGGTCTCGCCGCCGATGCCGTGCTGCTGGCCGCGGGCCGGGAGCACGCCCCGGCCGCGCTCATCGGCACCCTCGGCGTGTGGGTTCTCCTCACGCTCGTGCTGCAGCTGCGCAGCCGTGCGTCGGCGGACGAGCGGATGTACGGACTGATGGCGACGATCGCCTCCGCCGCGCTGACGATCGTCGCGGCCGGGTTCCTCGCAGCCGCCCCGGGGGCGGTCACGGCAGGTGGTGCAGCGGTCGCCGCCGCGGCGCTGGCCCGGGCGCTGCCGCTCCCCGGAGCCGCTTCCGCGGCGGTGGCCCTGCTGGGAGCCGCTGCCGCCGGTGCCGTGGCGGGTGCGGTGAGCGGTGTCGGTACGGCCGCGGTGCTGCCGGCCATGGGGGCCGGGATGTGTGCTCTGGTGGGCCTGCGGGTGGCGAGCTACGACTACCCCTCCCGGTTCGTGCACATGACGGCCGGTGTCGCACTGCCGCTCACCGCCGCGGCGCCGATCGTGCTGCTGCTCGGACGGGCGATCGGCTGACCTCGGCGAGGCCGGCCCGTACCGGATCGGCCTCGCCCGGACCGGACCGGACCGGACCGTGCCGGGCTGGTGCCGGTCCTGGCCCCCCGGTCGTGGTCCCCCGGTCCGGGCCGGTCCGGTCCGGGAACCACCGACGTGCCAGGAACGTCGATCACTGAGTCCGCTTCCGTCCGGGAGCGGTGTCGACAGGGGTGGGAGAAACACGCGTGCGCGCACTGCGAATACTGCTGATCACCGCGGTGGTCCTGGGCGGCCTCTTCGTCGCCGCGGACCGGCTGCTGCTCTCCTACGCGGAGCAGGAGGCCGCCGAGAAGGTCAGGGCTCGCCAGGGTGCTTCCGGCACGACAGAGGTGTCGATCGCGGGCTTCCCCTTCCTGACCCAGGTCGCGGGGAAGGAACTGGAGCGTGTCGACGTCACCGTCCGGGGCGTCGAGGCGAGCGCCGGCGGGCGCAGGATGGTCATCAGCGAGATGTCTGCCGCGCTGCGCGATGTGCGTCTCGGCGGCGGCTTCTCCAGTGCCACGGCGACGACCGCGACCGGTACCGCCCGCATTTCGTACGCCGACCTCGCCAAGGCGGTCGAAGAGGACGTCACGGTGGCGTACGGCGGAAACGGCAAGGTGAAGGTCACCGGCACGGTCGACATCGGCGGCCGGACGCTGTCCCGCAGCGTGGTCTCCACGGTCAGCCTGGTCGACGGGGGCACGATCCGGGTGCGGGCCGACGAGGTGCCCGGGGAGGGCATACCGATGCTCGAGAACCTCATCCGGCAGAAGACCGACTTCGACCGGGAGATCAGCGGTCTGCCGCAGGGGATGGAACTGGAGAAGGTACAGGTGGAGGAGGGCGGCTTCGTCATCACCGTCACGGGCAGAAACGTTCCGCTGACCGGCTGAAGCCGCCCGCCGGGTATCCGTTCGCCTGCCGCCTGCCGCCTGCCGCCTGCCGCCTGCCGCCTGCCGCCTGCCGCCCGTGGCGCGCCCGCGCTGTTCGCGCTACTGGACGGGTTCGCCGGTTCGCGCCTGCCGCCTGCCGCCTGCCGTCCTGCCGCCGGGCGCCCGGGTGCCCTGCTGCTGTGCCGGGCGGCTCGGCGACGGGGCCGCTTCCGCGCCCCGGTTGTTGCCCGGTCGGATGCTGAGACGTTTCTGTCCGCTCCGCAGATGGTGCGCCCGGCGACCGTCCCGCCGTCCTGCCCGGTGGGCCGGGTGGTGGTCGATCATTCCATAATTCGGACGATCGTGTCTCACGATACGACATGCCGGTGACACGGCCGCCGACTCGTCCCTACGATCGGACACATGAAGCGACAGGCGGAACTCACGAAGCGGCGGGCAGTCGACCTGTGCCGTGTCGCCGCCATGCTCTGTCGCGGCATCTGAGCGGAAGCGTCGGCTTCCGTATTCCCCGGGCCCTTCTGACCTGCCATGGATCAGGGCCAACCCCGTGCCCGACGCCCTCGCGGCGTACCGCACATCCCGCGCGAGACCCCAGCGCACACTCGCCGCACACTGCCCCGGAGGAGAGACAGCATGAGCCGCAGCGACGTTCTGGTAGACGCCGACTGGGTCGAGGCCCGCCTCGACGACCCGAAGGTCGTCGTCGTCGAGGTCGACGAGGACACCTCGGCCTACGACAAGAACCACATCAAGAACGCCGTCCGGATCGACTGGCAGAAGGACCTCCAGGACCCGGTCCGCCGTGACTTCGTGGACCAGGCCGGCTTCGAGAAGCTCCTGTCGGAGAAGGGGATCGGCAACGACGACACCGTCGTCCTCTACGGAGGCAACAACAACTGGTTCGCCTCGTACGCGTACTGGTACTTCAAGCTCTACGGCCACCAGGACGTGAAGCTCCTCGACGGCGGGCGCAAGAAGTGGGAGCTCGACTCCCGCGACCTCGTCGACGGTTCCGAGGTCCCGGAGCGCCCCGCCACCGAGTACAAGGCCAAGGCCCAGGACGCGTCCATCCGCGCGTTCCGCGACGACGTGGTGGCCGCGATCGGCAGCCTGAACCTGGTGGACGTCCGTTCGCCCGACGAGTTCAGCGGCAAGCTGCTCGCCCCGGCCCATCTGCCGCAGGAGCAGTCGCAGCGCCCCGGCCACGTGCCGACCGCCCGTAACATCCCCTGGTCGAAGAACGCCAACGACGACGGCACCTTCAAGTCGGACGACGAGCTCAAGGCCCTCTACGCCGGGGAGCAGGTCGACCTGGCGAAGGACACCATCGCCTACTGCCGCATCGGTGAGCGCTCCGCCCTGACCTGGTTCGTCCTGCACGAGCTGCTCGATGTGGAGAACGTCAAGAACTACGACGGTTCCTGGACCGAGTACGGCTCGCTCGTCGGCGTCCCGATCGAGCTCGGCGCCAACGCGTGAGTCCCGGACCCTCCGGAAGGCACGTTCCGGTCTCCCCGGAACTCCCGGAACTCCCGGAACTCCCGGAACTCCCGGGCCTCCGGACCCCGACCCCTCGACCGTAAGGACGGAAAAGCATGTGTGGAGCGAAGGCCGGCGGCCCCGACGCCTCGACGATCAAGCCCGGTGAGACCACTATCCAGGGCCAGGTGACCCGCGACGGCGAGCCGGTCACCGGCTATGTGCGCCTGCTGGACGCGACCGGCGAATTCACCGCCGAGGTCCCGACCTCGGCGACCGGGCAGTTCCGCTTCTACGCGGCGGAAGGGACGTGGACCGTGCGGGCCCTCGTCCCTGGCGGCACGGCGGACCGTACGGTCGTCGCGCAGACGGGCGGCCTCTCCGAGGTGGCCATCGCCGTCTGACGGCCCGGTCCGGACCGGCCGAAGGGCCGCACCCCAGGGGGTTGGACGCTTTCCTGGACACGGGTGCGGCCCTTCGTGCCGTCGGCGGTGCCCTTCCCGCAGGCGGCGTGGCCCTGGCTGCCGCCGGATGCGCCGCGTCCTACGCTGGAGGCATGTACGCGCGGCGCCGTCACGCCTACTTCCTGCTGATGGGCGGATGCCTCGTCCTCTTCGTCTCCGCCTGGGCCTTCGTACGTCTGTGGTCGGTGCCGGTCGCCGTGGCCATGTGCGTCGTCGCCATGGTGATCCCGCCGCTCGCGGCGGTGGTGGCGAACCGGCGGGGGCCGGAGGACCGCTGGTGGGACGACCCATCGGGTGATCCGCAGTCCGACGAGTGGTGGGACGAACTGGACGGCAGGCGGAAGCCGGGTCAGGACCAGGGGCCCGATCAGGGCCCGGGTTCGGGTTCGTCTCCGTGACGCTTCGGGTTCGTCTCCGTGGTGTGGTGCCCGGCGAGCCGGATCACCCGGGATCGCGTCGGCGATCTCCGGGTGCGGCCCGGTCGCCGGCCACCTCGCGCAGGGGTGCCGGCCTGGTGCTGAAGCTGCCGCCCGGTGTCACCTGCCGCCGCAGCGTGCCCGCCGCGACCTCGCCGAGGTCGCGGAGCGCTTTTCGCGGGCGCCCTCCCCCTGCCCACGCCGGCCGAGGGATTCGACGCCGGCGACGCATCGCGAGGACGGACACGGCCTCAACCAACCGGGCCGCGTCCACGGCGGAGGCCCTCAGTTACGCCGCCGATCCGCGTGACCGGTACGGGCGCTCACGCGCTCACGCGCTCACGACTGACAGGGTGTCCGCTTACGGGCTGCCCCAAGCCCGGACGGGGCGCGGTTCGACACCGGCGGCCCCGGCCTCGCCGCCGACCCGGTCCCGCCGCGACGGGGCACATTCGCCTGATGCGGCACTAGTAGACGAGTGCCTGGGTGCCGTCGGCCATCGCCTCGCTCACGAAGACCTGCGCGCCCGCGATCCGTACGCCTCCGATCACGTCCTTCTGTGTGATCTCGCGCCGTGCCGCGCACTGCGTGCAGAGCGTGACTCGCCCGGCCGCCAGGACCGACTCGATGAGATCCGGCAGCGGTGCCGCGTGCGGGAGTTCGAATTCCGCGGCCCGGCCCGGCAGGGCGAACCACGACGACTCGCCCGTCAGCCAGAGCGAGACCTCCACTCCGCTCGCCACCGCGACGGCGGCGACCGTGAAGGCCTGCGAGCAGCGTTCGGGGGCGTCGGCCCCGGCGGTCACCTTGATCACGAGCTTCTTGGCCATGGGACGCACTGTAACGGGGGGAGGCTGTCCGGCCGCCCTCGCGGAGAGCGCCGCGCCCCCGCCGACTAAGCTGGGGTGCGGCCCGATCTGCCTTCGCGCTCATCCGAGGAGCACCTGTGATTGTTTTCTTCGAACTGCTGCTGGTCCTGGTGTGTGTGGGCGTCCTCGCCTTCACCGGCCTGGCCGTGAAGAAGCTGTACCAGGGCCAGCGCTAGTCCTTATCCCACTGACCGACAGAGCCAGCCATGATCGAGATCCCGTCAGACCTCAACCCCGAGCTCGTGCCGCTCGCGTTTCTCCTCGGCACCTGGGAAGGCGTCGGCGTGTCCGACTTCCCCGGCTCGGAGAAGTGCAACTTCGGCCAGTCCGTGACCTTCAGCCACGACGGCCGGGACTTCATCGAGTACGTCTCGCACAGCTGGGTGCTGGACTCCGAGGGCAGGAAGGTCCGCCCCCTGGAGAGCGAGTCCGGCTACTGGAGGATCGACAAGGACCGGAAGGTCGAGGTCGTGATGGTGCGCGACCAGGGCGTCGTGGAGGTCTGGTACGGCGACCTCGCGGACAAGAAGCCGCAGATCGACCTGGCCACGGACGCGGTCGCGCGCACCGTCTCCGCCCCGCCGTACGCCGCCGGCAAACGGCTCTACGGCTATGTGAAGGGCGACCTGATGTGGGTCGGTGAGAAGTCCACCCCCGAGGTGCCGCTGCGGCCCTATATGTCGGCTCACCTGAAGAAGACCGTCACGCCCGAGCAGGTCGAGGCATGGGCCAAGGACCTCGGTGATCTGCCGGACGACGGCATCGCCTTCTTCAAGTGACCTGAAGTGGCCCCTGCGCCTGCCCCGGCTCGCGCAGCGGTCCGTGCCGTGCGTGCCGTGCGCGCCCTGCGTGCCCTCGGCCGTCCGTACCGCGCGCGGTACGGACCGGACCGCAGGCGCAGTTCCCGGGGACCGGCCGCGGCTCCCGCACGGCGAACGGGGGCGCGGGCGGGACCGCGTCCCGACGCGGTCCCGGCCCCGGCCCCGGCTGCCTACACTGGACGTGTGGTGAGCACCGACTGGAAGAGTGATCTGCGGCGGCGCGGTTACCGTCTGACCCCGCAGCGCCAGCTCGTCCTCGAGGCCGTTGACGCCCTGGAGCACGCGACGCCCGACGACATCCTCGTCGAGGTGCGCAAGACCGCGTCCGGGGTGAACATCTCGACGGTCTACCGGACCTTGGAGCTGCTGGAGGAGCTTGGCCTGGTCTCGCACGCCCACCTCGGGCACGGCGCCCCCACCTACCACCTGGCGGACCGGCACCACCACCTCCACCTGGTCTGCCGCGACTGCGGGGACGTGATCGAGGCGGACGTCGACGTGGCCGCCGGGTTCACCGCGGAACTCCGGGAGAAGTTCGGCTTCGCCACCGATATGAAGCATTTCGCGATCTTCGGCCGGTGCGTGAAGTGCGAGGGACGGGTCGCGGACGGCCGGTCGTAGGCTTGGGCCCATGAAGAGCCCTCTGCTGTCCCTGCCCGGCGCCGTCCCGGCCGAGGGGCGCGACGAAGGTGTCGCCGCGCATTACGGCGACCTGTTCCGCGAGCAGCGTGCCCTCGCCGGCGGCACCGGTTTCGTCGACCTCTCGCACCGGGGTGTGATCACCGTCTCCGGGAAGGACCGGCTCGCCTGGCTGCATCTGCTGCTCACCCAGCACGTCAGCGGGCTGCCCCCCGGGGAGGCCGCCGAGGCGCTGATCCTCTCCGCGCACGGCCACATCGAGCACGCGCTGTACCTCGTGGACGACGGCGAGACGGTGTGGGCCCATGTCGAACCGGGGACCCGGGAGGCGCTCCTCGCGTACCTGGAGTCGATGAAGTTCTTCTACCAGGTGGACATCGGTGACCGTACGGACGAGTTCGCCGTGGTGTTCCTGCCGGCCGGTTCGATCGCGGAGGCCCCCGAAGGCGTGGTCGTACGGGAGACCCCGCAGGGCCGCGACTTGTTCCTCCCGCGTGCCGCGCTGGAGTCGTACGCCGCGGCCAACGGCCCGGCGATCGGTGTCCTGGCGTACGAGGCCCTGCGGGTGGAGACGCACCGCCCGCGGCTGGGCTTCGAGACCGACCACCGCACCATTCCGCACGAACTCGGGCTGATCGGCGCCGCCGTGCACCTGCAGAAGGGCTGCTACCGGGGGCAGGAGACCGTGGCACGCGTCCACAACCTGGGGAAACCGCCGCGCCGGCTGGTGTTCCTGCACCTCGACGGCAGCGAGGTGCATCTCCCGGGGCACGGTACGCCGGTCCGGCTGGCCGCGGACGGTGCGGACGGCCGCCGGCTCGGCTTCGTCACGACGTCGGCACGCCACCACGAGCTGGGCCCGATCGCCCTGGCCCTGGTGAAGCGGAACGTACCGGTGGACGCGGAACTGATGGCCGGGAGCACGGCGGCGGCCCAGGAGGTCGTGGTCGAGCCGTAGCGGTGCCCTCAAGATCGTGAAATCGCTTCCGCCGTGCCCGGTTTCCCACCGTTGGCCTTCACCCCCGCGCGCATTCCGGGGCGAGCCGTGAACCGGGCATCCAGGGCGGGAGCTTCGGCGGTCCCGTCGCGTCCCGCTGCCGTACTGCTCCTGCGGGCCGGACACCGTGGGTGCCCCGGGAGTACGGCGCCCGGGCACCCCGGGCCCCGGGAGGGGCGCGGGTCCCGAGGTACCGCAGCGCCCCGGGAGCCTGCTGCGGAAAGCGCGGATCACCCGTACCCGGCCACCGCCGGTTCACCTGGCCGCGCCGGCCCGGCGCGGGCGGGCCCGTCGGGTGCCGACCCGGCATATGCCGGCTCGCTCCGCGTCGGCCCGTATATGCCGCCCCACCCCGTGTGGCCCCGGAGCGGGGTGGCGGCAGCGCCTACACCTCGATCAGTACCGTGAACGGGCCGCTGTTGGTGAGCGACACCCTCATACGTGCCCCGAACCGGCCCGTCTCCACCCGCGCTCCCAGCTCCCGCAGCCGCGCCACCACCTCGTCGACAAGCGGCTCGGCGATCTCGCCGGGCGCCGCGGCGTTCCAGGTAGGCCGGCGGCCCTTGCGGGCGTCCCCGTAGAGAGTGAACTGCGAGATCACCAGCAACGGGGCGTTCACATCCGAGCAGGACTTCTCGCCTTCGAGGATCCGCACCGACCACAGCTTGCGGGCCAGCTGCGCCGCCTGCTCGGACGTGTCGCCGTGCGTCACCCCCACCAGGACGCACAGCCCCTCGCCGACGATCTCTCCCACGGTCTCATCGGCCACCTCGACGCTCGCACCGTCGACCCTTTGCACCACTGCACGCATACAGACCAACCTATCGGGGCTGAACGGGTGCAGAGCGCCTGCATGGGCACCGTTCGTAGTGGCACGATGCACGGAGCCGGTGCATCCCTTCGGCCCTCCGGGCACGGGGGAGACCTCAGGCACCGGTCGAGGGGACTGATTCACGCATGAGCACACCTGGCACCGGGCAGTCGCCCGGTCCCGTACAGACGACCCGCGGCGCCTGGACGGGAGCCGCCACCGCCCGCCCGCCCGCGCAGCGCACCGGTGAGAGCCGTCCCGACTCCGCCGGTGCGCCCGATCTCGCCGCGCTGCGGCTGCCGGAGCTGCGGGCCCTGCGCAAGGAGTCCCAGCGGGACGAGGCCGATCTGAGCTATGTGCGGCGGCTGCTGCAGGGCCGGATCGACATCCTGCGTGCGGAGCTGTCCCGGCGTGCGGCACCGCCGTCCCCGCTGCTCCCCGGCGCGGCGTCCGGACCGGAGCGGCTCGGACCGGACGCCGACGTGGTCGACCGGCTCTCCCGTATCCTCGCCGACCCGCCGTCCAGGCGCGGAAGTTCGGCCCGGCATGTCACGCTGTCCGAGCCGCACGGTGAGGAGTACCGGCTGCTGGCCGCGGAGATGCTCTCCGAGGTCGAGCTGTCCGACCTGGACGCGCGCACGGACGACGAACTGCGCGCGGCGATGGGGCGGCTCGCGGGCTACGAGCAGGAAGTGTCCGGGCAGCGGCAGCGGTTGCAGCGCACCGCGGACGACTGCAGCGCGGAGATCGCCCGCCGGTACCGCGAGGGCGAAGCGCAGGTGGACGACCTGCTCATGTGAGGTGCCGCGCGGCCTGCGCGCCCCGCCCGCGGGTCCTCGGCTCGGTGTGGCGGAGCGTGCCGGCTTGCGTCTGGGGCCCGCGTACGGAGCCCGCGGGCCCGAAGCGGCTGAAGCGCCTGAAGCGCCTGAAGCGTGAGAAGCGTGAGAAGCGCCCCAAGTGCGCGAAGCGCCCGAAGCGTTCGAACGGCACCGCCGGACCCGCACCCGGTTCGCGGCCGGGTGCGGCGCCGGCGGGCCGGGTGGCGACTCGGCTCGGGGCCGCCGACCGCCCTGCTCGATCATCCGCCCAGCCGGTCGCGGTGGCCAGGGCATCGCGTACGTACCGTTCTTCGCCATCGCGGGGCGGGGCGGGGCCGGGTGCCGGGAGCCACCGGTACCGAGCACGACCCCCTCCGCACCGTCGCCCGAGCGCACGGCGCAAGCCCGGCCCAGGTCCGCGTGGCGTGGACGCTGGGACTCGGGGAGCGCTCGCTCGCGATCCCGGGCACGGGGGATCCCGCGCAACTGGAGGAGAACGTGGCGGCGGGCGCGCTGCGGCTGGCCGATGAGGACATGGCCCTGCTGCCGGGCGTTCCCCACGACTGACGGTGGCGTCCCGGCGAGTGCCACCGAGGTCTGCGGCCCGTCAATCCGTCGCTGACGGTCAGGCAGAGTGAGCTAGGAATCCTTCTCGTTTACGAGGGGGAGAAGTCAACTGGTGTCCCGGTCGAACGTGGACGTCGACCAGAAGTAGCCGAGCGCCGTCAGGCCGACGCACCAGGCGATGGCGATCCATCCGTTGTGGCCGATCTCGGTGCCCAGGAGGAGCCCGCGCAGGGTCTCGATGCCGGGGGTGAACGGCTGGTACCGGGCGATCGGTTGGAACCAGCCCGGCATGGAGTCCAGCGGGACGAAGGCGCTGGAGAGCAGCGGCAGCAGGATGAGCGGCATGGCGTTGTTGCTGGCCGCCTCGGCGTTCGGGCTGACCAGGCCCATGCCGACCGCGATCCAGGTGAGCGCCAGCGCGAACAGCGCGACCAGTCCGCACGACGCGAGCCATTCCAGGACGGTGGCGTCGGCGGAGCGGAAGCCGATGGCCACGGCGACGGCGCCGACCAGGACCACGCTCAGGACCGACCGGAGCACGCTGCCGACGACGTGACCGATGAGGATGGAGCCTCGGTGGATGGCCATGGTGCGGAAGCGGGCGGTGATGCCTTCGCTCATGTCGGTGGAGACGGACACGGCGGCGCCGATCGTGGTGGAGCCGACGGTCATCAGCAGGATGCCGGGCACGATGTAGGCGATGTAGGCCGTGCGGCCCGTGCCGCCGCTCATCGCGTCGCCGAAGATGTAGACGAAGAGCAGTAGCAGCATGACCGGGGTGAGCAGCAGGTTGAGAGTGAGGGAGGGGTAGCGCCTGGCGTGCAGGAGGTTGCGGCGCAGCAGCGTCGACGAGTCGCGGAGGGCGAGGGGGAGGTTGTTCATCGCAGGGCCTCCTCGGGCCGGCCGGGGATGGTGCCGCCCTCGGTGAGGGCGAAGAAGACGTCGTCGAGGTCGGGGGTGTGCACGGTCAGTTCGTCGGCTTCGACGCCGGCCGAGTGGAGTGCGCCGAGGAGGGAGTGGAGCTCGCGCTGGGTGCCGTCGCCGGGGATCTGCAGCGTCAGCGCCTCGTCGTCCCGGGTGGCGCCGGGCAGTGCGGTGGCGGCGGAACGGTAGGTGTTCGGGTCGGTGAAGCGGAGCCGTACGTGTCCGCCGGGGACGAGCCGCTTGAGTTCCTCGGCACTGCCCTCGGCGGCGATCGTGCCGTTGTCGAGGACGGCGATACGGTCGGCGAGCTGGTCGGCCTCCTCGAGGTACTGGGTGGTGAGGAAGACGGTGACGCCGCCGGCGACGAGCTCGCGGATGACCCCCCACATGCTGTGGCGGGAGCGGGGGTCGAGGCCGGTGGTCGGTTCGTCGAGGAAGATGATCCGGGGGTTGCCGACGAGGGTCATGGCGATGTCGAGGCGGCGCCTCATGCCGCCGGAGTAGCCGGCGGCGGGTTTCTTCGCGGCCTCGACGAGGCCGAAGCGTTCGAGGAGTTCGGCGGCCACCCGCCGTCCCTCCCGCCGGGACAAGTGGTGCAGGTCCGCCATCAGCCGCATGTTCTCCTCGCCGGTGATCAGGCCGTCTACGGCGGAGAACTGCCCGGTCACCCCGATCGCGGCCCGCACCGCCCGGGGGTCGGCGGCCGGGTCGTGGCCGCCGATGCGGATATCGCCGGCGTCGGCGGAGGTCAGCGTGGAGAGGATCTTCACGGCGGTGGTCTTGCCGGCGCCGTTGGGCCCGAGCAGGGAGAAGACCGTTCCTTCCGGGACGGCCAGGTCGATGCCGTCGAGCACGACCTGGTCGCCGTATGACTTGCGGAGCCCGTTCGCCGCGATGGCCGAAGTACTCATGAGGGGTGTTCCTCCCGGGGTGCCCGTGGTCAGAGGCTGCGGGCGGTGATGTCGCCGTGGCCGGTGGTGGCGCGGATGGTCAGAGCGGGTGTGCCGCCGGCGTTCGCGAGGGAGTTGCGGATGCGGCCGTAGCCGGTGCCCGCGTCCAGACAGGCGGATACGCCGCGGGCGGCACCGACCGTGATGTCACCGTGCCGGGTGCGCAGCGTCGCGGCGCCGCGCACGGCCTCGGTGATCCGGATGTCGCCTTTCTGGGTGGTGACCTCAGCGGGGCCGCCCAGGCGGCCGACGGTGATGTCGCCGTGGTGGGCGGTGAGGCGGGCGCCGGAGGCCTCGTCGAGCTTGACCGAGCGGTAGCCGCCCTCGAAGGAGACGTCACCGAAGCGCCCGACGCCGCGGAACTCGGCGGCGGCGGTCTTCGCCTCGATCCGGGAGCCGGCGGGCAGTTGGACGGTGACCTCGACGGATCCGAAGTGGCCGAGGGTCCGGTTGGCCGCCTCAGGGGCCTCGATGCGCAGGACGCCTTCGCCGTATCCGACCGCGATCCTCCCGAGGGCCTTGACGTCGCGGCTCTTGGCGGGGTCGGCGGGTAGGACTTCGACGGTGGTGTCGGTCCGGTCGGTGGCGATGAAGCGTATGTGGCCGGCGGGGATGTTCAGGACGGTCGTGATGGGGGTGGGGGTGGCGAACTTCTGCATGGGTGCTCCTCGGCTCGTTCTTTCGTTCAAGCGAAACGCTACGTTGCGTTCGAAAGGTTGGCAATCATAACGTTGCGCATGATCCTTGTTATCGCAGTTCAAGCCCGTTTAATCGTTGCAATGCAGGTGAATTTAATGCAATGGAGATCCTTGGCGCGTTGCACTAGATGGAAAATGAACGCTATGCTGAAGGCGCCACGGACCACGAAGGAGGGCGACGATGCCGGGAGGCAGGCTGACCCAGCCGGAACGCCAGCAGATCGCGACAGGGCTCGCCGACGGCCTCGCCTATGCGGAGATCGCCAGACGCCTCGACCGGCCGACCTCGACGATCACGCGTGAGGTGATGCGCAACGGCGGTCCCACCGCCTACCGCGCCGATCTGGCCCACCGCGCCACCGAACGCCGCGCCCGCAAGCGCCGACCGACCGCGCCCCGGGGGGCGGAGGCACCCCCGCAGGCGCACGGGCGCGACGCCGAAGCGGTGCGCGAGTACGAGGAGGAGTTCACCACGCTCCTTATGCAACAGGGCCTGCCCAAGATGATGGCCCGGGTGCTGACCTGCCTCTTCACCACCGACGCGGGCAGCCTCACGGCGTCCGAACTCGTCCAGCGCCTCCAGGTCAGCCCGGCGTCCGTCTCCAAGGCGGTCGCATTCCTCGAGAGCCAGGAGCTCATCCGCCGGGAACGCGACGAGCGCCGCCGCGAGCGCTACGCCGTCGACGACGACGTCTGGTACCAGTCGATGTTCGCCGCCGCCCGCTCCAACTTCCAGCTCGCAAAGGCCGCACGCCAGGGTGTCGCCGTCCTCGGTCCCGGCACCCCGGCCGCAGTCCGCCTGGAGAACGTCGCCCGCTTCGTCGACTTCGTGGCCGAGAGCATCGCCCGCGCCGCGGAGCAGGCCCGCGAGGTCCTCCATGCGCGACCCGAACCGGCGTCGGACGACACCGCCCGTACCTGACCGGAACGGTTGGGACCGCCGCCGTCGGCTGCTCGACGGCTCCCGGGCAGGGCAGCTCCGAAGCCCTCGGAAGGGGCGCGCGTCTCGTGGGCGGACACGACCCCGGCGGGGTGGGCCGGACGGCGTCCGGGGGAGGCCGTCCGGCCCGGCGGGGAGGACACCGGGCGCACGCGGCACGTGGGCCTGCGAGGACCCGGGCGCGGGCCCGTGACCGCGGCCTCGCTCGCGGAGGCCGTCGGGTCGTCGGGATCCGCGACCGCGGCGGCCTCGCGGCCATGGCCGCCTATGATCGGCAGTGCGGCGTCCTCGCGGAAGGCCCCCTGCACGGCTGGCGCGAAGCGGAAGGAGCCGGCGGGATCACCCGCCGAGAATCCGAGAATCCGAGAATCCGAGAGGGCGCGGGCCGCGGCGCGAGAGACCCTCGGCGCGGACCGTACCGAGGAGACCGATTGATCACGGCGTACCAGCAGAAGCTGCGTGAGCGCTACATCGCCGCCACCCTCATGCCGGCCCCGGAGCCGTGGCGGCCGGTGCTGGACCGCGGGACCCCCGTGGGGGGTCTGCTCGGCATCGGATTCGCCGCCCATCCCGACAGCGGCCATGACCTCGTCATGGTCGTGTCCGGCGACGGGCACGGGCTCTTCGACGCGGTCACCGGCGAGAAGATCGCCCGCGATCGGGACCCTGCCCCGGAAACGAGCACCCCCGACGCCCACCCGGATCTCGCCTGCCCCGGGCTCGGCCCGATCGCGGGCGTCCCGGTGCGTGTCGCCGGTCTCTTCGGCGGCGGCCTGCACAGCACCACACCGGACGGCTGGACTCTGGACGTCGTCAGCCCCGAATGGCCCCACGACCGCATCATCCTCTCCACCGACGGCGGGTCCCACCGAGGACCGGCCGGAGGGACCTGGTGGCACGTCTTCCACTCCGCATCCTCAGAACTTCGTGCAGCCGGATTCTCTCCTTCCGGCCGAACCCTGGCGGTCGCCACCAGCAGCGACCTCACGCTCTGGACCAGGCCCGAACCCCGCGTGGACGACTGAGTGAGCTGCCTTCGGCGAGCCTCGTAAGGTGTGGACATGTGGACCCAGCACACCCAGGCTCTGTGATCACGAGGTATTGAGGGCGATGCCGTAGGGCGTCGCCCTCCTCGGCGTGCCTGCCACGTGATCCATCTTCCTTGCGCCGCCCGCACCGAGGCGGCGGGATGCCGGGCCTTGTTCTTCTTGCGACGGAGGCCTCTGAGAGCGCGTACAGGCACGGTCCCTTTCCTCCACCGCTGCCAGGAGTGCCTTGTGCCTGCGTTGCTTCCCCCTGCCCTCGAACCGTTCCTCGACTCGCTGCGCTGCCCGCTGTGCCGCGCCAGTCTCCGATCCGACCGCGGCTCACTGCGCTGCCCGTCGGGCCACACCTTCGACATCGCCCGTCAGGGTTACGTCAGCCTCCTGACGGGCGCCCGCGCCACCAGCGGTGACGACGCAGCCATGGTCCAGGCCCGAAACCAGTTCTTGTCCACCGGCAGGTACGCGCCTATTCGCCGGACCCTGACCCGTATGACAGCCGACGTCCTGCCTGGTCAAGGCACGGTCGTGGACATCGGATGCGGCACCGGCTACTACCTGGCCGGCGTGCTCGATCAACTGCCCGGCGCCCGTGGCCTGGGGCTGGACGCGTCAGTACGCGCCCTGCGTTCGGCGGCCCGAGCCCATCCGCGAGCCGCTGCAGCGAGCTGGGACGTCTTCCGCCCGTTCCCCTTGGTCGACCAGACGGTCGATGTGATGCTGGACGTGTTCGCCCCGCGCAACCCGGCCGAGTTCCACCGAGTGCTCCGTCCGACCGGCCGGTTGATCGTGGTGCGCCCCGTCGAGCGGCACCTGGCTGAGCTACGGGGGCAGGTCCCCGCGATGGTCACGATCGACCCGGACAAGGAACAGCGCCTGCACCAGGCATTGGGCCCCTACTTCCAGGCCGCCGGTACCCAGCAGGTCGAATACACCGCACCCCTGACCAGGCAAGAAGCCATCGACCTGGTGGGGATGACACCGAGCGCACGCCACCTGACCCCCGCGGACCTGAGCGATCACGGTCCCCTACCCGGCCAGGTCACCGTCTCCGTCCTGGCCACCTCCTACCAGCCTCGGTGACCAGGAGAGGCGGACACGCCTACTGACCGATGAACCATTGAGCGCTTGGCGCCCCACCCTTTTCGGCAACTCTGGGAGGGTGGGGCGTCCGAATGAAGGTATGCAGCCCGCCCGGGGCGAAGCCGCGACCTCGTCTGTCGGCGTTCAGCGAACCACGACAGGAGGTCTGGGGGCGGAATGCGCCGGTGACAGACGTGCACCCCGCGGATACATATACTGAATATTGTCCTTGAATAGAGGAGTCCAGTATGAGCGTGACGACGATCGACCTTGATGACGATGCGCTGGAGAAGGCCATGCGTGTCGCCGGTGGTGGCACCAAGAAGGACGTGGTCAATGCCGCCCTTCGCGAGTACGCCGAACGCCATGAGCGGGCCGCTCTCGTAGCCAAGCACTTCCAGGCCGCCCAGCAGTGGGACTACGAGGGCTGGCTGCAGCGCCGCGTCGAGGACAAGCAGGGTGGCGCGTGATCCACTACCTGCTTGACTCCTCGGGTCTGTGGCGCCTCCTGCGCGAGGAGCAGCTGAGGGACGCGTGGCTGGAGACCAGCACCCTCCGGGCCATCGGTTCGTGCGCTCCCCAGCGGGCCGAGTTCCGGCGCTCAGCGCGTAACTCCGTGGAGTACGAGGCCATGGGGGAAATGTTCATGGATCTGTACCCCGACGTACCTCTCCCGAAGAGGTTGTGGGACTGGATTGAAACAGCCCAGTACGCGCTCGCGGAGAAGGGGGCGCTCGGTGCGGCCGGGCCGCTCGACCTGATGATCTGCGCGACCGCTGTGCATCATGGACTGGTTGTACTGCACGACGACGCTGATTTCGTCACCGTGGCCCGCTTCCTGCCCGACGTCGGCGAGCGGAATGTGCGCAACGCTCCAGGCCTCTAGCATCCTCGGCCGTCGTGGACACACGAGTACACCGGAGCCCCGCCTTCATCACGCACCCGGCCCAGCCGACAGCGGGGTACGTCCTGGAAGACGTGGACGACGCTGCTGACAGGCCAGGCACGGAGTTCGTCTTCGTCGCGCGGCGCCTGTAGGAAAACCTGAGAGAGACCTCGCTGCGCAGGTCGACCGGGACCCGATCACGTCACCGAGCAGATCCCGCGGGAGTCCGCACAAACACAGGGAACGGACAGGGACTGCGTCTGCGCATTCCGCCGCCCGGGTGATGGAGCACACTTTTGCAAGCGAGTGCTTGCAATTGTTAGCGTCGGTGGCGCACCATCGACGGCATGGCATCTCTCAACGTCGGCAGCCTCGGTGACTACCTCCGCGAGCAGCGGCGCAGCGCGCAGCTGTCGCTGCGGCAGCTCGCCGACGCCGCCGGCGTGTCCAACCCGTACCTGAGTCAGATCGAGCGCGGGCTGCGCAAGCCGAGCGCCGAGGTGCTGCAGCAGGTCGCCAAGGCGCTGCGGATCTCCGCCGAGACGCTGTATGTACGGGCCGGGATCCTCGACGAGCGCGAGCGGGACGAGCTGGAGACGCGGGCCGTCATCCTGGCCGATCCCTCGATCAACGAGAAGCAGAAGCAGGTGCTGCTGCAGATCTACGAGTCGTTCCGCAAGGAGAACGGCTTCGACGCCGATACGGATAAGGACACCACTGAGGACGGCCCCCGCACGGCCGCAGGAAGTGGTGCCGACAAACCCTCATCACCCGACGTCTGAACAGACGAATCCCCGATCCGGGAGGACCACAGTCATGGCCATCACCGATGACCTGCGCAAGACCCTCACCGACCCGACGCCCCTCTACTTCGCGGCCGGCACGGCCGACCTCGCGGTGCAGCAGGCGAAGAAGGTGCCCACGCTGATCGAGCAGCTGCGTGCCGAGGCGCCGGCCCGCATCGAGGCCGTGCGCGAGACCGACCCGAAGGCCGTGCAGGCGAAGATGGCGGCGCAGGCCCGGGAAGCCCAGGCCACCGTGCAGGCCAGGGTGACCGAGGTGCTCGGGAGCCTGGACACCGATCTGAAGAAGCTCGGTGAGAACGCGCAGGATCTGGCGCTGCGGAGTGTGGGCATGGCGGCGGAGTACGCGGTACGGGCCCGGGAGACCTACGAGAAGGTGGCCGAGCACGGCGAGCAGGCCGTGAAGACGTGGCGCGGCGAGGCCGCGGAGGAGATCGCCGAGATCGCCGTGGCCGTGGAGCCCAAGGCGCAGCCGAAGTCCGCGCCGAAGTCCGCGCCCAGGCCCGGGGCAGGGGCCGGGGCGCCGGCGTCGAAGGCTGCGAACGGTGCGGCGAAGAGCCCCACCGCGCCGAAGCCTGGGACTGGGGCTGGGGCTGGGGCGAAGGGGGCGAAGGCTGCGAACGGTGCGGCGAAGAGCCCGGCCACGCCGAAGCCCGCGGCGGGGGGCGAGGACAGGAAGCCGGCGCCGCCGGCCGCCCGCAAGCCCGCGCCCCGCAAGCCCGTGGCGAAGAAGGCCACCGGCCCGGGGGCCGGCAAGTAGCGGTGACGCCCCGTGAGCGGCCGGGCGGCCGCGGCCGGGGCGCATCCCCCACGGGCCGGGCACCTTTCGGGTTCCCGGCCCGTTCTGCGGGTACGTTGGCCTTGTCCCGGCCGTACCGTGGTCGGGACGCGTTTCAACCCACTAGGCGGTGCACACCATGTTGCTCGAGGGATTCGGCACGATTCTCTGGCTGCTCAACCTGGCCATGCTCGTCCTCGCGGTGGTCGCGCTGGGTTTCGCCGCCCTCGCCCGTGAGGACGCCTACCGGGCGGCAGGCAAGCAGTCGAAGACGTTCTGGCTGATCCTGCTCGGCGTCACGGTCGCCGTGAACCTGATCATTCCGATGCTGTTCCTGCAGATCGCCGGGCTGATCGCGACGATCGTCTTCCTGGTCGACGTCCGCCCCGCGCTCCAGCAGGTGTCCGGCGGCGGTCGGCGGGGCGGTTCCAGCAGTGACGGGCCCTACGGGCCGTACAACGGCGGGCGGTAGGGCTCCGACGGCTGACGGTTGTGCCGCCGCGGGGCGCGCGCAGGCCATGCGCCCCGCGCCCCCTCTCATGTCATGCGCTCCTTACCCGTCGCACGCGCCGCCGGCTGTGGCGCGCAGCGCATCGGGCACACACCGCAGACCGGCTGCGGCGGGCCCTCAGCCGCCCGGGTGCGCCCGATCGCGGTCCAGCAGCAGCACCGCCACGTCGTCGGTGAGATCGCCGCCGTTCATCTCGCGCACTTCCGCCACCGCCGCCTCCAGCAGCGCCTCGCCGCCGAGCCCGGCCGTCAGCTGGCGGTTGACCATGTCGACCATGCCGTCCTGGCCCAGCCGGTCGCCGCCAGGTGCGATCCGGCCCTCGATCAGACCGTCCGTGTACATCATCAGGCTCCACGCGGCACCCAGCTCCACCTGCCGGCGCGGCCAGCGGGCGCTCGGCAGCAGGCCCAGGGCCGGGCCGCCGCTCTCGTACGGGAGCAGCTGTGCGGGCCGCCCCCGGCGGACGACGAGCGGCGACGGGTGGCCGGCCAGGCACAGGCCCGCGCGTCGGCCGTCCGGGGCGATGTCGACCGTGCAGAGGGTCGCGAAGATCTCGTCGCTCTCGCGTTCGTGCTCCAGCACCTGCTGGAGCGTGGAGAGCAACTCGTCCCCGCACATCCCGGCGAACGTCAGCGCACGCCAGGCGATGCGCAGCTCCACGCCGAGAGCGGCCTCGTCCGGGCCGTGCCCGCAGACATCGCCGATCATCGCGTGGACCGTGCCGTCCGGGGTGCGGACCGTGTCGTAGAAGTCACCGCCGAGCAGGGCGCGGGAGCGCCCTGGGCGGTAGCGGGCGGCGAACCGCAGATCGCTGCCCTGCAGCAGGGGAGTGGGCAGGAGTCCCCGTTCGAGCCGGGCGTTCTCCTGAGCCCGCAGACGGGACTCGGCCAGCTTCACCTGCGCGCTGTCGGCGCGCTTGCGTTCCACCGCGTAGCGGATGGCCCGGCTGAGGACCCTCCCGTCCAGCTCGTCGCGGTGCAGGAAGTCCTGAGCCCCGACCCGGACGGCCTCGGCGGCGCGCTCGGAGTCGGAGTCGGCGTCGGCGGCGAGTGCCAGCACGGCGTGCTTCGGCGCGATGCGCAGAACATGCCGCAGCACGGCCAGGTCGTCGCCTTGCGCGCGCTCGCGGGCGGAGCCGGGCAGCGCGAGGTCCACGAGGATGCAGTGGATGTCGTCGGTGAGGAGCCGCTCGGCCTCGGTGAGGTTGCGGGCGGTTCGGATACGGACCCGGGTACCGGCGGCCCCGAGCAGCTCGGGGACGGTGAAGGTGCCCGTCGGGTCGTCCTCGACGACGAGGAGTGTGAGATCGCCCCCCAGGGGCTCCGAGGCGGGGGCGGCAGGCCCCGGTTCGGGATAGGCGGCGGGCCCCGGCACGGGGCGGGCGGCGGACTCCGGCGTCGGCTCGACGGCGACAGGGCCCGTGGGGTGCGGCCCCGTGGCGACGGGACCTGTGGGGTCCAGCCCTGTGGCGACGGGACCTGTGGCGACGGGACCTGTGGGGTCCAGCCCTGTGGCGACGGGACCTGTGGTGACGGCACCTGTGGCGACTGCTGAGCCGGCCCGCTGGCGCGGAACGGGTACGGGCATCGGTGTGCTTCCTTCCCTCCCCCCGAGGGCGCGGCGGGTCGTCGAACGACGTCCCACCCGACGGGGACCATAGCGGTAGCGGGGGGTGCGGGGGAATGGCGTTCCGGGGAAGAGTAATGGCATATGCCGTACCTCGGGGCGCAGTTGCCGTCCGGGTGATGACGAAGGTCACCCGTCGCAGGTGAGCCGGGTCACGCCCTTTCGTGTGACCCGGCTCACTGCATGCCTTTCGGTGTGTTTTCCCTCACTTGTCCGGGCGGACGACCCCGAGGATCGCCATTGAGCCCGCGCCCGCCAGTGTCACGTTCCGCCCGGGGCGGGGCGCGTGGATGATCGCGCCGTCGCCCACGTACATCCCCACGTGGCTGGCGTCCGAGTGGTAGATGATCAAGTCGCCCGGCCGCATGTCCTTGACGGCGATGCGGGGCAGCAGCCGCCACTGCTCCTGCGAGGTGCGCGGAATACCGCGTCCGGCCGCCGCCCAGGCCTGCGAGGTCAGTCCGGAGCAGTCATAGGAGCCCGGCCCCTCGGCCCCCCATACATAGGGCTTGCCGATCTGCGCGGTCGCGAACGCGACCGCGTCCTTGCCCCGCTCGCTGGCACGGCCGTTGATCTCCTCGAGGACGCCGGAGCCCAGCCAGGCCGTCTGGGCCTCGTCCGCGGCCTCCTGCTCCAGCTTCCGCAGCCGCGCCAGCTCCTCCTCTTGGAGCTGGGCCTCTATCCTCCTCGCCGCGGCGATCTGCTCGTTGATCTCCTTCTTGTGCTTCTCCTTCTCGACCCGGTTCTCCTCCAGCAGCTCCCACTGAGCGCCGGCCTCCCTGCTATAGGTCTCCAAATCGGCCTGTGTCCGGTTCAGTTCGCCGAGAAGGTCCCTGGTCGCCTTGCCGCCTGCCTTGATGCGTCCGGCGGCGTCGAGGAAGAGGTGCGGGTCGTCGGTGAGGATCAGCTGAGCCTCCGGCGGCAGGCCACCGCCCCGGTACTGGGCCCGCGCCGTCGCGCCGGCCCGGTCCCTGAGGTCGTCGATCCTGGCCCGCCCCTGGGCGATCTCCTTGGCCAGCCTCACGATCTGCGCCGACTGCCGTTCGGCCTGATCCTCCGCCAGGTTGTAGGCATCCGTGGCCGAAGCGGCCCTGCGGTAGAGCTCGTCGAGTTCCTCGCGTACCTCTTCGAGGCTCTTTCGGGGCGGTTCGGGCGGCTGGGGTACGGCAAGGGCCTGGCCAGGGGCGGCCAGCAGCGTCACGGCGCCCACCACCATGAGGGCGGCGGCACGGCGGCGTCGGTTCACAAGTCCCCCTCCGGACAACGCCAGGCGATTCTTGGCCATGTACATATGATTTACCGTCAGTAACGTATGGCTTGCGACGTGATGGTGCCATGGCGTGAGCCAAAGCGACAGAGCAAGTCCACCCCGGTCACTTCTGTCACCCGTCCGCGCTCCGGTCCGTCACCCTCCACACTCACCCGTTCCTACGGATGGACCAGCCGCCGAGCACCGATGACGGACTTCTGACTGCCGGCTGCCGTTCCCGGTTGCCGATCGCCGATCACCGCACTTCCGACGAACGGACGCCGGCTCGCGTTCCCGATTCGCCTCCCCCGCCGGGGTGCAGAGGCTCATGCCTCCGCTTCCGCGCCGGAGTGTGCGCCCTCCGCCCTGGCCGCCTCCTTCGCCCCCGCTCACCGCTCGCCGGAGGCCGCGCTCCCCGGGTCTGCGCGGCCGCTGCCCCACACCGGCCGTCCCCCGGTGGCTGTCGTTCCCCCCTTTCCCCGTCCCCTCCCCGTCGCTCGCCCCTGCACACCGACCGCACCGACCGCACCGACCGCACCCACCGCACCCGGAGTGCCGTATGCCCCGCGCTGCACGCCCCCTGCCCCGTTTCGCACGCCGCACCGCGCACTCCGCACGCACTGCCGCACCCGGTTTCGCGCGCCGCCCTGCGGCCTGTCAGCAGCGGCCCCCGTCGGGCGAACCGGGTGCCAGCGCCGACCACTTGACGGTCACCTCGCCCTGCCGCCACCTTCGCCGCCCGTCCGTATGGGCGTCGGCCAGCGGCCAGTCCGCGGCGAGCAGGCGTACCGCCCTGATCCAGCGCTGCCGCACGCCCAGCGAGGTGTAGGGGGCCGCGGCCGCCCACGCCCGGTCGAAGTCCCGTAGGAACGCGTGGACCGGTTGGCCCGGCACATTGCGGTGGATGAGTGCCTTGGGCAGGCGTTCGGCGAGATCTGAGGGGCGGTCCAGCGAGCCGAGGCGCGTGGCGAAGGTGACGGTCCTCGGTCCCTCCGGGCCGAGCGCCACCCACACGTGCCGGCGCCCGATCTCGTCGCAGGTCCCCTCGACCAGCAGACCACCGGGCGCGAGCCGCTCGCGCAGTCGGCGCCAGACCTCGGCGACCTCTTCCTCGTCGTACTGGCGGAGTACGTTGGCCGCCCTGATGACCAGCGGGCGGACGGGTTCCGGCAGTGGGACCTCGAAGCCGCCGTGGACGAAGCTGAGCCCGTCCCGCGCATATGCACGGGCGGCCTCCACGCGGGCCGGCTCGATCTCGACGCCCACGACCCGGGTGCGCGGTTCGGCGGCCCGCAACCTCTCCAGCAGTTCCACGGCGGTCCAGGGAGCGGCCCCGTATCCGAGGTCGACAGCGACGGGCGCGGCTGCCGAACGGCGCAGCGTCGGGCCGTGTACGGCGGCGATCCAGCGGTCCATGCGACGCAGCCGGTTCGGATGGGTGGTGCCGCGCGTCACCGTGCCCACGGGGCGGGTCGGGGGCGTGACGGAGCGCGGGGACATGGACACGAGGGTAGACCGGTGGGAAACGGCGCAGGTGCCGGCTCCGCGGGGGTGCCGGCGACGAGCGCCCGCCCGCCCGTGCCCGGTCGCCGTCTCCCGCCGACCCGCACTTGGCAACGATTGGGCAAAGGGAAGGGCGAGCGGAAATGAAAGAGTCGATTCCACTGTTGACCGGCTCCGGAGGCTTGTGATCGCCCCTTGTTCGCCATGCCCGTGCACGAGAGCCGAGAGGACTGTCCCCCGTGAGCCAGTACGTGTCCAGGCTCGCCGGCACCCTGGCGGCGCCGCCCCGGCTGCGGTTTCCCGGCCACCACCGCAGACCGCGCCGGGTGGCCATGCTCAGCGTGCACACCTCGCCCCTGCACCAGCCGGGCACCGGCGACGCGGGCGGGATGAACGTCTACATCGTGGAGCTGGCCCGGCGGCTCGCGGCCATCGGTGTGGAGGTCGAGATCTTCACCCGCGCCACGGCCGGCGGACTGCCGCCCGCGGTCGAGCTGGCGCCGGGCGTGCTGGTCCGGCACGTGGACGCCGGTCCGTACGAGGGACTGGCCAAGGAGGACCTGGCGGCGCAGCTGTGCGCCTTCACCCACGGGGTGATGCGGGCCTGGGCCGGTCACCGGCCCGGCCACTACGACCTCGTCCACTCCCACTACTGGCTGTCCGGTCATGTCGGATGGCTGGCCGCCGAGCGCTGGGGAGTCCCCCTGGTGCACGCCATGCACACCATGGCCAAGGTCAAGAACGCCGCACTCGCCGACGGGGACACTCCGGAGCCCGCGGCCCGGGTGATCGGCGAGACTCAGATCGTCGAGGCCGCCGACCGGCTGATCGCCAACACCGCCGAGGAGGCAGGTGAGCTGGTCCGCCATTACGGCGCCCGTCCCGCGAAGGTCGCCGTCGTCCACCCCGGTGTGAACCTCGACCGCTTCCGCGTCGCCGACGGCCGATCGGCCGCACGCGCCCGTCTGGGGCTGCCGGGGGACGCCGTGATCCCGCTGTTCGCCGGGCGCATCCAGCCACTGAAGGCTCCCGACGTGCTGCTGAGGGCCGTCGCACTGCTACTGGACGAGGACCCTTCGCTGCGGTCCCGGATGGTGGTGCCGATCGTGGGCGGCCCGAGCGGCAGCGGACTGTCCAAGCCGGAGGGCCTGCAGAAACTGGCGGCCGGTCTGGGCATCGCCGATGTCGTACAGTTCCGGCCGCCGGTCGCGCAGGACCGGCTCGCGGACTGGTTCCGTGCGGCTTCGGTGCTGGTCATGCCCTCGCACAGCGAGTCGTTCGGGCTGGTCGCCATAGAGGCGCAGGCGGCCGGCACGCCCGTCGTCGCAGCATCGGTCGGCGGGCTGCCGGTGGCCGTGCAGGACGGCCGGACCGGCTTCCTGGTGACCGGCCACGACCCCGCGGACTACGCCCGCGCACTGCGCCGCTTCGTCGACGCCCCTCACCTCGCGGCCCGGATGGGCGGGGCGGCCGCCGCGCACGCCCGCCGCTTCGGCTGGGACATGTCGGCCTCGGCCACCGCGGAGGTCTACACGGCCGCCATACACGAGTACCGCCGTCGCGTACGCTCCCACCATGGCTGATCCGCGGCAGATCATCGAGACATATCTCAGGGGCGCGGAGCTGGAGTGGGAGTGCCCGGAACCGGGTGCCTACGTCGTCACCCTCCCCGGCACGCGCAAGCTCGCCACGACCTGCTCCCTGCGCGTCGGCCGGCACACGCTGTCCGTCAACGCCTTCGTCATCCGCCACCCCGACGAGAACGACGACCGTGTCCACCGCTGGCTGCTGGAACGCAACCTCAAGTTGTACGGCGTGAGCTACGCGGTCGATAGGCTCGGCGACGTCTACCTCGTCGGCCGGTTGCCGCTGTCGGCGGTCGGTCCCGAGGAGCTCGACCGGCTGCTCGGGACGGTGCTGGAGGCCGCGGACGGCGCGTTCAACTCCCTGCTGGAGCTCGGGTTCGCCGCCGCCATCCGCAAGGAGTACGCCTGGCGGGTCGCGCGCGGCGAATCCACCCGGAACCTTGACGCGTTCACGCATCTCACCCAGCGGGCCACGGACTGACCGGCGTCCCCTCCGGCCGAGCGGGCGTCCGTCCCCTCGCCCCTCCGGCCGAGCGGGCGTCCGAACCGGCCGCCCGGCGTCGCCGGACCGGGACCTGCCGACCGCGGCCGGTCCCTCGCCCCCGGTCAGGCCCGGCACTCCGCGTCGATCGGATGCCCCCGCACCGACCGGATGTCCCCGAGCCGACCGGCGGCGGCGAGCCGTCGCGTGGGTCGGGTGCTTCTGCCCGTCGGCAGCGACGGCCGCGGGCCCCTCCCGGTTCCGGTTCCCGTCCCAACTCCCGTCCCGGTTCGCATCCCAACTCCCGTACCAGCTTCTGTCCCGCCTCCCGTCCCGGTTCCGGATGCGGCCAGGTCTTCCGGTCCTGCCGCCGGTCCCGGCCTCGATCATGCCTCCGGGTCCGCCCCGGTGCCGCTCCCGGCCGTGCTCGTCCCTCCCCCGTGGGGGTCCGCCGTCGGCGAGCCCGCAGGCACGGGCCCGGCCGGTACAAGCTCGGCTGGTGCTGGTGCTGGTGCTGGTGCTGGTTCGGTACGCTGGGCCGGGACCCCGGCGGGGCCGTGCTGTCCGGGTTCCGCCGGGCCGGCCGGCAGCCCGCGCATGAGGAGCCAGTAGCCGAGCGCCGCCACGGTCCCGATGAGCGCGCAGGACGCCCACAGCCAGGCGGCGCCGAAGTGGTCGATCACATATCCGGCCATCAGCGGGGCGAGCAGTGCGGCAGCCGACCAGGAGAGGGTGTGGACACCCTGGTAGCGGCCGCGGCCGTGCACCGGCGACAGCCTGACCACCAGGCCCATCTGGGTGGGGGAGTTGACGATCTCGGCCAGTGTCCAGACGACGACCGTCAGGGCGTAGACCCCCAGCGAGCCGGCGAACGCGGTCAGCCCGAAGCCGTATCCGGCGAGCAGGGCGGAGACGACGAGCAGGCGCTGCGGATCACGGTGCTCTATCAGACGGGTGACCGGGATCTGGAGGGCGACGATGAGCACGCCGTTCAGGGCGATGACGAGGCCGTAGTCCGAGGGTGACCAGCCGTCCATGCCCATGGCGACCGGCAGGGCGACCGAACTCTGCATGAAGATCAGGGCGAGCAGGAAGGACAGCCCGACGACGCCCATGTACCGCCCGTCGCGCAGCACGGTGCCGAGGCCGATCTCCGGCTCGGCCGTGCCGCCCGTGGTGACGCGCGACGGCCGGGACTCCGGCAGTTTGGCGAAGACGACGACCGCGCAGACGAGGGTGAGCACGGCCTCGCCGAGGAAGCCGGCGAGATAGCTGTACTCGGCGACGAGCCCGGCGCACGCGGAGGAGATCGCGAACCCGAGGTTGATGGCCCAGTAGTTGAGCGAGAAGGCGCGCACCCGGTCCTCGGGCCGGACGATGTCGGCCATCATCGCCTGTACGGCCGGACGTGAGGCGTTGCTCGTCATCCCGACCAGACCGGCGACGGCGGCGATCGCCACCGGGTGCTCCATGAAGCCGAGCAGGGCCACGGAGCCGGCTGTCGAGGTCTGGGCGATCAGCAGCGTCGGCCGTCGTCCCAGCCGGTCGGCCATGACACCCGCGCCAAGCGACGACACGACACCGCCGAGCCCGTGCAGGGCTGCCACGAGTCCGGCGTACGACGCCGAGTAGCCGCGCTCCAGCGTGAGGTACAGGGCCGTGTAGGTGGCGACGAAGGCGCCGAGCCGGTTGACCAGTGTGCTGGTCCACAACCACCAGAACGCCCGGGGCAGACCCGAGACGCTCTCCTTGGCGGCCCGTTTGAGCGCGACTACGGACATACGGGCATCCCCCGGGATTATGTAAGTGGCACCTTGTTGAGTGGCAACTTACAGTTAGGTCTCCCCGGACGGCCAGCGAATTGTCGGCGGACGTCCGTCAGCCGCCGCGCGGGGCGTCGATTAGGCTCGGCCGTATGGCCGACGCGACGTACAAGCTGATCCTCCTCCGCCACGGCGAGAGCGAGTGGAACGCGAAGAACCTGTTCACCGGGTGGGTGGACGTCAACCTCACCGAGAAGGGCGAGAAAGAGGCCGTCCGGGGCGGCGAACTGCTCGAGGACGCCGGTCTGCTCCCCGACGTGGTGCACACCTCGCTCCAGAAGCGAGCCATCCGCACCGCCCAGCTCGCGCTGGAGGCCGCGGACCGCCACTGGATCCCGGTACACCGCTCCTGGCGCCTGAACGAGCGCCACTACGGCGCCCTGCAGGGCAAGGACAAGGCCCAGACGCTCGCGGAGTTCGGCCAGGAGCAGTTCATGCTGTGGCGGCGCTCCTACGACGTGCCGCCGCCGCCGATCGACGACGACAACGAGTTCTCCCAGGCGCACGACGCCCGCTACGCGGCGATTCCCCCGGAGCTGCGCCCGCGCACGGAGTGCCTCAAGGACGTCGGCGCCCGGATGCTGCCGTACTGGTACGACGCCGTCGTCCCCGACCTGCTGACCGGTCGCACGGTCCTCGTCGCCGCCCACGGAAACAGCCTGCGTGCCCTGGTCAAGCACCTGGACGGCGTCTCCGACGCAGACATCGCGGCCCTGAACATCCCCACGGGCATCCCGCTCGCCTACGACCTGGACGCCGACTTCAAGCCGGTCAACCCTGGCGGCACCTACCTCGACCCGGAGGCCGCCGCGGCGGCGATCGAAGCGGTCAGGAACCAGGGCAGGAAGAAGTAGTCTTCCCTCCCCGGGCCCCCTGTCTGCGATCTTCTCGCCGGTAGGGGGCCTGCTGCTGTGCCCGGGGCGTCCCCGGGCCGTCGGACTCGGGTGATGCGGCGCGTCGGTCGGACACCCACCCGGAAGGCGCACACGGGTAGCGGATGCCGGGCCCTGCGGGGCGGACATCCGCTCTCTTTGACAGGTCCCCGTAGCGGGAGCACCCTGGAAATGCCCTTAATGTCCGATGAGTTCTCCATGGTCGGAGGTGCAGGGGAATGCGTCGCAGGATCGTAGCCGCCTTGTCGGCAGGGGTCGCGGGGCTCGCACTCGGTGTGATGCCGGCGACAGGGTCGTACGCCGCGAGCCAGGTCACAGCTGACCGTGGCTGTTCCGATTGGAGGGGCGGGGGCTGCGGTCACTACGACAACCACCGCGACTACCGGCACCACGATCGGTACTACGACAACGGGTACTACGACAACGGGTACTACGACAACGGGTACTACGACAACGGGTACTACGACAACGGGTACTACGACAACCGTTACTACCACGACGGGTACGAAGGCGGGGGGTACTCAGGCGATCGGTACCACCACGACGGCTCCTACAGGAGCTTCCACGCCTGGTGACCGCCGTCGCAGGGCAGGCGGGCGGGGTAGCGAGCGCGAGCAGCGCCGCAGGAAGCGCCGCCGCGGCGGGGGTGTTCGGTGCCGGCGTGCCTGCATGACGGTGCGCCTGGCGATGATCACACCGGACAACGTGGAGGCCGCACTGCGGATCCGGGTACGACCGGAGCAGCAGAGGCACGTCGGGCCGGTCGCGGTTTCACTCCCGCCGGGTCAGTCCACACCCCGAGCTGTGCGCTTCCCGAGCCGTGCCCCTCGGGACTCGTGCGCCTCCGGGACCGGGGTGGCCGCCCCGCGAGACCGGGGCCTGCGCGGGAGGCAGGAGGCCGTACCCGACTCAATCCCCGGCTGGGCCCGGGCCGTTGCCTCATCCCGTGCGGTCTGTGCCGGCTACGCGATCCTTGCTGCCCCGTTCCCGGTCGCCTTCCCCCCGCCCCGCCCCTCCCTCTTCCCCTGCCCGGACGGGCCGACTACGCGCCCTCGACCCGCGTTTCCGGCTGGATCTCGTCCGCGTGCTCACCGGTGACCAGGTAGACGACTCGTTTGGCCACGGCGACCGCGTGGTCGGCGTACCGCTCGTAGTAGCGCCCGAGCAGGGTGACATCGACCGCGGTCTCGATGCCGTGCTTCCAGCGGTCGTCGATCAGGTGGGTGAAGAGCGTGCGGTGCAGCAGGTCCATCTCGTCGTCGTCGTTCTCCAGCTGGAGCGCCAGGTCGACGTCCTTGGTGATGATGACCTCGGCGGCCTTCGCCATCAGGCGCTGCGCGAGCTGCCCCATCTCCAGGATGGTCGCGTGCAGGTCTTGCGGTACCGCCGAGTCCGGGAAGCGCAGCCGGGCCAGCTTGGCCACGTGCTGGGCCAGGTCGCCGGAGCGTTCGAGGTCCGCGCTCATCCGCAGCGAGGTCACCACGATGCGGAGGTCCGTCGCGACCGGCTGCTGGCGGGCCAGCAGGGCTATCGCCCGGGCCTCGAGGTCGTGCTGCAGGTCGTCGACCTTCTGGTCCGCGGCGATCACGCTCTCCGCGAGCTTGAGATCGGCGTCGAGCATGGCCGTGGTGGCGCGCCCGATCGCCGAGCCGACCAGCCTGGCCATCTCGACGAGACCCTCGCCGATGGAGTCCAGTTCCTCGTGGTACGCGTCCCGCATGGGGCTCCCTCTCTTGGATGCGTCAGGGGTCCGGGTGGGGCTGAACCCCCACGCTCCCACGTTCCGTCCCCAACGCGTCCGGATCCACCTTCCCAGGTGAACCGATCCCTTCCCCCTGGTGAACTCTGAGCGACGACTGTTCGAGCCGCCACTCGGATGGCTGGGAGAGCCTTGCCGAGCGTGCATAACCTGGATGCATGGACGTGAACGCGGCGGTCGCCGCATTGGCCGCGATCGCCGGGGTCTGCACCGGCGTGATCGCCATGCTGGCGTTCCGCTGGAGCGAGCGCGACCAGGCAAGACCCACCCGAAGCTCCCTGCACACGGACGCCGTGCTGCCGCCCGGAGTGGACACCGTGCTCTCCGTGCTGCGCTCGTCGGCGGTCGTCCTCGACGAGAGCGACTCCGTCGTCAAGGCCAGCTCGGCCGCCTATGCACTGGGGCTGGTCAGAGGCGGGAAACTGGCGGTCGACCCCATGCTGCGCATGGCCCGCGACACCCGCCGCGACGGCGAGATACGGCAAGTCGAACTCGACCTGCCGCGGCGCGGCACCGGACGCGGGGAGGCCCTGGCAGTCTCCGCCCGGGTCGCCCCGCTCGGCTCGCGTCTGGTACTGCTCCTCGTCGAGGACCTGACCGAGGCCCGGCGCATAGAAGCGGTACGGCGTGACTTCGTGGCCAATGTGAGCCATGAGCTCAAGACCCCGGTCGGCGCGCTCTCGCTGCTCTCCGAAGCCGTCATGGACGCCTCCGACGACCCCGGTGCCGTCACCCGCTTCGCGGGCCGGATGCAGATCGAGGCGACCCGGCTCACCAACCTCGTACAGGAGCTGATCGACCTCTCCCGGGTGCAGAACGACGACCCGCTGGAGGACGCCGAGCCCGTACGTGTGGACGAACTGGTGGCCGAGGCCATCGACCGGTCCCGCCACGCGGCGTCGACCAAGCAGATCACCATGGCCGTCGGCAGCACCGCCGCGGCCGACGGCTCCGGTACCGCCGGTCTGCACGTGTGGGGTCATCGCGGGCAGCTGGCGGCGGCTCTCGGCAATCTCGTCGAGAACGCGGTCAACTACTCCCCGGCCCGTACCCGCGTCGGAATCGCTGCGCGCCGCGTCACGGCACCCGGCGGGGACCAGATCGAGATCGCCGTGACCGACCAGGGCATCGGCATCTCCGAGAAGGACCGCGAGCGGATCTTCGAACGCTTCTACCGCGTCGACCCCGCCCGCTCCCGTGCGACCGGCGGCACCGGCCTGGGCCTGGCCATCGTCAAGCACGTGGCCGCCTCGCACGACGGGGAGGTCACGGTGTGGAGCACCGAGGGCCAGGGGTCCACCTTCACCCTGCGGTTGCCGGAGGCCGGCTCGGTCAGGGACCGTGGCCGGGTCCGGAGCGGCGACCAGGCCGGCCATGGACCGCGGGACTCCGATCCGGCTTCCGACTCCCCTTCCGACTCCGCTTCCGACTCCGCCCCAGACCCCGACCGAGACCCCGACCGAGACCGCGACCCGGGTCCTGATTCCGGCCCCGGTCCTGGCTCCGGATCCGGCTCTGGCCGCGGGGCCGCGTTCCGTCACCGCGGAGACCCCGGTGCCGAGGCGGGCCACCAGCCGGAGCCGGGCCCCGACTTCCCCTACGGTCCTGATCCTCGGACCACCCCACGCGAACCACTGCCTGCCCCGGAGGTCCTTCCGTGACCCGAGTGCTTGTCGTCGAGGACGAGGAATCCTTCAGCGACGCTCTTTCCTACATGCTCCGCAAAGAGGGCTTCGAGGTCGCCGTCGCGACCACCGGGCCCGAGGGGCTCGACGAGTTCGAGCGCAACGGGGCCGACCTCGTCCTGCTCGACCTGATGCTGCCCGGACTGCCCGGTACGGAGGTCTGCCGTCAGCTGCGTGGCCGGTCCAACGTCCCAGTGATCATGGTCACGGCCAAGGACAGCGAGATCGACAAGGTCGTCGGCCTGGAGATAGGAGCCGACGACTACGTGACGAAGCCGTTCTCCTCGCGGGAGCTGGTCGCCCGCATCCGCGCGGTGCTGCGCCGCCGCGGGGAGCCCGAGGAGGTCGCGCCGGTGGCCCTTGAGGCCGGACCGGTGCGGATGGACGTCGACCGCCATGTCGTCACGGTGTCGGGCGGGAAGGTCGACCTTCCGCTGAAGGAGTTCGATCTCCTGGAGATGCTCCTGCGCAACGCGGGTCGCGTCCTGACCCGGATGCAGCTGATCGACCGGGTCTGGGGGGCGGACTACGTCGGCGACACCAAGACCCTCGACGTGCACGTCAAACGCCTCCGGGCCAAGATCGAACCCGATCCGGGCGCCCCGCGCTATCTGGTGACCGTGCGTGGTCTGGGCTACAAGTTCGAACCGTAGACAGGGTTCCGGCTGCGGACAGGCGCCGCCGCCCGCGGAGCGGCTTCGAACCCCGGTCGCGCCGAGCACACCCGAAAGCGGCCCCGCCAGGTGATCCCGGAGGGGCCGCTTTCGTCTGACGGTGCGGCAGGGAGGGCGGCGCCCGGCGGACCGGTACCAGGACGCCGTACGCGCGGGCTTAACGTCGCGCGGCGGGCGCACGCCGTGCCCGGCCGGAGGCGTCAGTGGCCCGCGCCCTGGGACGCGGACGCGGAGCCCGACGGGGCCGGCTCGCCACCGCTCTCGGCCTCGTCGCCGTGTCCGCCGTCCTCGGCCGTGGCGGAGCCCGTCGGGCTGGCGGTCGGGGCCTCGGGCAGGTTGGACGGCCCGAAGTCCCGGTAGAAGCCGGCGGCGGCGACGACGAACGCGTCGATCGGGACATCGCCGGTCTCGCTGAAGCGGAACACGATCCGCTGGACGTCGCCGAGACCGCCGGCCTGGCTGCTGTCCTCGATGATGCCCGAGGGGTTGCCCTGGCCCCCCAGGACGACCGAACCGCCGGGAGCGACGGTGATCGCTCCGGAACCGGCGGCGGGGGACAGCTTGACCTCGGTCTGGCTGCCCGGGAGGCTCACGGAGTCCAGCGTCTGCTCCTCGGTGCCGTCGTTGAACAGCGTCGCCGACACCGCGGCCTCGCCCTGGACGCCGGACTGCGGTGCGATCACCGTCGCGTTCTGGATCTTGATGTCGCCCACCGAGGTCTCGGCGTTGTCCGGCCTGACGCCGAGCGTCTGCGCGTTGTTGCCCGCGGCGCATGCGGAGAGTGAAGCGAGCGGGATCAGGAGGGCGGTGGCGGCGAGGGCGCCGCGTCGAAGGCTGCTGCTCACGGCGGCGGCATCTCCTAGGACGTACGGACGGGTGAAGATCGGTCAGCGGGCTTAGGCTACCGACCCCTCGTCGGCGCCCCGCACCCGACCCGCCCCGCGTCCCGGTTGTCCCGGCTACCTCAGACTCGCCGTACACCCGGCCTGCCCTGCGCTGCCCTGCCCTGCGCTGCCCTGCCCCGGCCCGCGCCCGGCCCGACCGGCCCCGCGCGCGCCCGACGTGACCCGGGCTGCCCCGCCCCGCGCCCGGGTCGTCCGGCCCGTCCCGCGCCGGGGGGCCGAGGCGCCCCCGGCGCGGGACGAGGGGGTTCCTGGTGTGTCCTGGTCCAGGGTCGGGCCCGGCGCCCCAGGGTGCTCCGCACACTCATGGCCCCTTCACGCCCGTGTCAGCGCCCCCAGCGCCCCCAGCGCCTCCAGCGCCCGCCGGTGTCCGTCAGCGCCCCCTCTTCTCGGCGCCCCTCACGTCCCCAAGTCCCCTCAAGCAAGTCCCCAAGTCCCCCCAAGTCCCTGCACGCCCCCCAGCGCCCTCCGGTGGCCGGATGCGAACCCCCTTGCCCGGCCGGATGTGATCGGCCGTTCGGATAAGCCGTCGTGATCAATTCCGGGGTCCTGTGCATTCCCCCGGAAAGCCGCCTCGGCCGGCGGGGGCCTTCGGCCCTCCCCGGAGGTCAATTCGCGATTCCTTCTCCGGCATCCCGCCGGACGGGTGACCGAGCCTCGAACGGAGTAGGCGAAGTAGACTGTTCAGAACCCGGCAAATCGGGATTTTCGCCCACTTCGGTGGGGGTTGTGAGGCGCGTAACGCCCGGGTTTCCAGGCATCGCTGCAGCCGCTCCGACCTGCGAATACCCTGATCCGGGCGCTGCCCGCAGCACGTTCGTGTTGCTGTTGTCAAGCCCCGAGATATGCCCTGACCTGCGAAAACGCCATTCAGAAGAAGCGGTTCTCGTGTTACCCTGGATAGCCACGGAAGGGGTACCTGTCACATGACGTTCAAGGTTGGCGACACCGTGGTCTATCCCCATCACGGGGCCGCGCTGATCGAGGCCATCGAAACTCGCCAGATCAAAGGCGTGGACAAGACCTACTTGGTGCTCAAGGTCGCCCAGGGCGACTTGACGGTTCGTGTGCCGGCGGACAATGCGGACCTCGTTGGCGTGCGCGATGTGGTCGGTCAAGACGGACTGGACCGGGTCTTCGACGTGCTGCGCGCGCCGTACGCCGAGGAGCCGACGAACTGGTCCCGTCGCTACAAGGCAAATCTCGAGAAGCTTGCATCCGGCGACGTCATCAAGGTCGCCGAAGTGGTGCGTGACCTGTGGCGCCGCGAGCGGGAGCGCGGCCTCTCCGCCGGTGAGAAGCGCATGCTGGCCAAGGCCCGCCAGATCCTGGTGAGCGAGCTGGCTCTCGCGGAGAACACCAACGAGGACAAGGCCGAGGCACTGCTCGACGAGGTCCTGGCGTCCTGACGCGTGTCCCGCTGTGAAGCGGGGTCCGAGGCCGGTCGCACGGCACCGGGCCCGTTCCACACCGGGCCGTTCTACGGTGCGGAACCGCATGCGGTGGTGCCCGCTGACCCAGCCGGAAGGTTGTGTCGCCGGGCGCCGCGGCGTGTTCATCGTACGGCGGCGCGTTCATCGCACCGCTGGGAGTTCCTCACCATGCCGCCATGCCGTCCCCCGCTGTGTGTCCCCGACCGCTCGCTGCGTTGTTCCCCGTGCTCCCGGCCGCCCTCCCGGTGTGCCGCGCCGGGCGGACCGCCCGCTCGACCGGTTGTCACGGAAGGGTCCGGTCGAGGGCGCCGCGCCCGGCGGTCCCCGGCCCTCGGCCGGGGGTACGCCCAGGCCATACCCATCTCGGCCGAGGGAACAAACCTGGCCATGTCAAATCTCCCCGGGCGTGCCGAAAACGGGGCCCTCCTCTCCGGCTTCCGGCGGCTTCCGGTGGATTCCCGCGATTGATCTCCGGAGTGGAACCGATGTCAGAACAGACGCGCGCGGGTCGCACCGCCGCGGTGATTCCCGCTGCCGGCCGGGGCGTACGGCTCGGGCCCGGTGCGCCCAAGGCGCTCCGGGCGCTGGGCGGCACCCCCATGCTGATCCACGCGGTGCGTGCCATGGCCGCTTCGCGCGCCGTCTCGCTCGTCGTCGTGGTGGCCCCGCAGGACGGCGCCCCCGAGGTGAAGAACCTCCTCGACGCGCACTCCCTGCCCGAACGGACCGACTATCTGGTCGTGCCGGGCGGCGACACCCGCCAGCAGTCCGTTCACGCAGGCCTCGAGGCCCTGCCCGGGACCATCGGCACCGTCCTCGTCCACGACGCGGCCCGCCCGCTCGTGCCCGTCGACACCGTGGACGCCGTGATCGCGGCGGTCCGCGACGGGGCACCCGCGGTCGTCCCCGCCCTGTCGCTCGCCGACACCGTCAAGGAGGTCGAGCCGGGGGAGAAGGGCCTGCCCGAGCCCGTCGTCGCCACACCCGAGCGCGCCAGGCTGCGGGCGGTGCAGACACCGCAGGGCTTCGACCGCGACACGCTCCTGCGCGCCCACCGGACCGTCGCCGTCTCCGGTGACGGCGCCACCGACGACGCGGGGATGGTCGAGCGCCTCGGTACCCCGGTCGTGGTGGTGCCGGGCCACGAGGAGGCGTTCAAGGTGACCCGTCCGATCGACCTGGTCCTCGCCGAGGCCGTGCTCGCCCGCAGGAGGGCCAACGATGGCTTCTGACCCGTCCGCCCCGCCCCGGCCACCGGCCGCGCAGCCGCCCCTGCTGCCGCTCGTGGGCATCGGCACCGACGTCCACGCCTTCGAGCGCGGCCGCGAACTGTGGTGCGCGGGACTCCTCTGGGAGGACTCCGGCGGCTGGGGCCTCGCCGGCCACTCCGACGGGGACGTGGCCGCCCACGCCGCCTGCGACGCCCTGTTCTCCGCCGCCGGCGTGGGCGATCTCGGTGCGCACTTCGGCACCGGCAGGCCCGAGTGGTCCGGCGCCTCCGGCGTCACCCTGCTCGCCGAGGCGGCCAGGATCGTGCGCGCCGAGGGCTTCGACATCGGCAATGTCGCGGTCCAGGTCATCGGCGTACGCCCTAAGATCGGCAGGCGCCGCGACGAGGCGCGGAAGGCACTGAGCGCCGCGGTCGGCGCACCGGTCTCCGTATCGGGCACGACGACCGACGGCCTCGGGTTGACCGGCAGGGCCGAAGGACTGGCCGCGGTCGCCACGGCACTCGTCTTCCGCGCGTCCTGAGTGGTATCGGACGCCCGTCCGGGTAGGGACCGGCCGAGGCGGAGACGCCACCTCCGTTCCCGGCAGGCCGGTAGACGCGGTCGTGGCGTCGACGAAACCCCGCGCACGCACCCCAGCGTGCCGAAGCCCTGGAGGTCCGCACTGTGAACGCCGTACTCAGCGAGCAGCTCAAGGAGATCCTCGACGGCCCCGTGTTCGTCGATCTCGCCACCATCCAGCCCGACGGCAGCCCCCAGGTGTCCCCCGTGTGGGTCAAACGCGACGGCGACGAACTGCTGATGTCCACGACCCTCGGCCGCCGCAAGGAGCGCAACCTCCGGCGCGACCCGCGTGCGAGCGTGGTCGTACAGCCCTTCGACGCGCCGTACGTCTACGCCGAGGTCCGCGGCACCGTCACCATCAGCGAGGAGGGCGGGCAGGAGCTGATCGACGAGCTGTCGGTGAAATACACCGGCAAGCGGTACGCGGAGTTCAACCCGGAGGCGGGCCGGGACGCACCGCGCGTGGTGGTCAGGCTCACCCCGCGGAAGATCGTCGGCGGGCTCTGACCGCATCGGCCGTTGAGGCGCCGGCCCCCGGGCCGCGGAGTATCGGCCGGGGGGACGGCGGCCCGGGCGCCGTGGCGCGCGGGCCGCGACGCGCCTCGCCGGCCGCATCGGGTGCCCTTGTTTCCGCAAGGGCGCGGGCGCACCGCCACCGGACCACTACTCTTGACGCGTGACTATTCGGCTGTACGACACCAGCGCCCGGCAGATCCGCGACTTCGTCCCGCTCGTGCCGGGCTGTGTCTCGATCTACCTCTGCGGCGCGACCGTGCAGTCCGCCCCGCACATCGGGCACATCAGGTCCGGACTCAACTTCGACATCATGCGCCGCTGGTTCGCGTACCGCGGCTACGACGTCACATTCGTCCGCAATGTGACGGACATCGACGACAAGATCATCACCAAGTCCGCCGAGCAGGGGCGCCCCTGGTGGGCCATCGGGTACGAGAACGAGCGCGCGTTCTCCACGGGCTACCACGCCCTCGGCTGCCTGCCCCCCACCTACGAGCCGCGTGCCACCGGCCACATCCCCGAGATGATCGAGATGATGCGCGGTCTGATCGAGCGCGGCCACGCCTACGAGGCCGACGGCAACGTCTACTTCGACGTGCGCTCCTTCCCGGACTACCTCGGACTCTCCCACCAGGACATCGACGATCTGCGCCAGCCGTCCGGAGAGAACGAGACCGGCAAGCGCGACCCGCGCGACTTCGCCATGTGGAAGGCGGAGCGTCCCGGCGAGCCGTCCTGGGAGACCCCGTGGGGACCCGGACGGCCCGGATGGCACCTCGAGTGCTCGGCCATGGCCCACAAGTACCTGGGCTCCGCGTTCGACATCCACGGCGGCGGACTCGACCTGGTCTTCCCCCACCACGAGAACGAGATCGCGCAGGCCAGGGCCTTCGGCGACGACTTCGCCTCCTTCTGGGTGCACAACGCCTGGGTGACCATGAGCGGCGAGAAGATGGCGAAGTCGCTCGGCAACTCGGTCCTGGTGAGCGAGATGGTGGCGAAGTGGCGGCCCGTCGTGCTGCGCTACTACCTGGGGACCCCGCACTACCGCTCGATGATCGAGTACAGCGAGGAGGCCCTGCGTGAGGCCGAGTCGGCTTTCGCGCGGATCGAGGGCTTCGTCCAGCGGGTCACCGAGAAGGCGGGGAGGACGGTGGCGCCCGCCGCCGAGGTGCCGCAGGACTTCGCCGAAGCCATGGACGACGACCTGGGTGTCCCGCAGGCGCTCGCGATCATCCACACCACCGTCCGCCAGGGCAACTCGGCCCTGGCCGCCGACGACAAGGAGGAGGCCGTCGCCCGGCTCGCCGAGGTGCGCGCCATGCTCGGCGTCCTCGGCCTCGACCCGCTCGATCCGCATTGGGCGGGCGGGGCCGACCGCGGCGAGGACCTGCACGGCGTGGTCGACTCCCTCGTCGGGCTGGTGCTCCAGCAGCGCGAGTCCGCGCGGGCCCGCAAGGACTGGGCCACCGCGGACGCGATCCGTGACCGGCTCAACCAGTCCGGGCTGGCCGTCGAGGACGGTCCCGATGGCCCCCGCTGGTCACTCGCGCCCCGCTGACCAGCGAAAGTGTGCCGTCCGGCCGTCCGGACGGCACACTTTCCCTCGTACGTACACACGCACAGTCGGATCCCGGACGGCAGCGTCCGGGGCCCGTGGGCATTCAGGGAAACAGGTAGTCATGGCCGGGAACAGCCAGCGCAGGAACCGCCGCACGTCCAACAAGAAGGGCGCGACGGTCGGCAGCGGTGGCAAGCGGCGCCGCTCCCTCGAGGGCAAGGGGCCGACCCCTCCGGCGTCCGCGCGCAAGGGCCATGTGAAGAACCGCATCGCCAACGCCAAGGCCAAGCAGGCCCAGCGCCGCCCCGTCGCCCGCCGCGGCGGCAAGGGGTCGTCCGAGATGGTCGTCGGCCGCAACCCCGTCTTCGAGGCGCTGCGCGACGGCGTCCCCGCGACGACCCTGTACGTCCAGCAGTTCATCGACAACGACGAGCGGGTGCGCGAGGCGCTGCACCTCGCCGGGCAGCGCGGCACCGTCAACCTGATGGAGGCGCCGCGCGCCGAGCTGGACCGGATGACGAACGGTCTCCACCACCAGGGCCTGGTCCTGCAGGTCCCGCCGTACGAGTACGCCCACCCCGAGGACCTCGCGGCCGCCGCCATCGACGACGGCGAGGACCCGCTGATCGTCGCCCTCGACGGCGTCACCGATCCGCGCAACCTGGGCGCGGTCGTCCGCTCCGTCGCGGCGTTCGGCGGCCACGGCGTGGTCGTACCGGAGCGCCGCGCCGCCGGGATGACCGCCGGCGCCTGGAAGACCTCGGCGGGTACCGCCGCCCGTACCCCGGTCGCCCGGGCCACCAATCTGACCAGGGCCCTGGAGGCCTACCGGAAGGCCGGCATCACCGTGGTCGGCCTGGCCGCGGACGGCGAGGTCGAGGTCGGGGAGCTGGAGGCCCTCGACGGCCCGGTCGTCATCGTGGTCGGCAGCGAGGGCAAGGGCCTGTCCCGACTGGTCGGCGAGACCTGCGACTTCCGCGTCCGGATTCCCATGCCGGGCGGCGCGGAGTCCCTCAACGCCGGCGTCGCGGCGGGCGTGGTGCTCTACGAGGCGGTGCGCCGCCGGGGCTGACGCAGAAGGGCGGCGCCTCCGATTCTCGGGGCCCGGGGTCCCCGGGGGCTTCCTCGTACGCCGGGGGCCTGCCTCGGACGCGTTCCGCACGGCGGGCGCCGGGCCCCTCGGAGCAGTAACGATCTTGACGGGTCTCGGACATTCCGGGGCCGTCAAGGCAGTGTCCTAAGCACAGGTCACTCGGTTAGATGAGTGTGGACACCAGAACGCCCAGGCCCGGGTTCGACGATCAGCTCCCCCTGAACACCCCCAAGGTGGACTGCGACCCGGCGCAGGTCATCGTGAACCACGCCAGCTTCCGGGTGAAGCTCGGCCCGAGTCAGACCAGGCGCCCCGTCAGGGGGATGGCCGACACCACCAGGTTCCCCGCCCTCGGCGGTGCCGGTGCGCGTACCGTGGCGCGGCGGCGGGCACCCGTCGTATGGAGCGGGAAGTCGGCTCCCGGGGACCCCGCGGCGTCGGGGCTGCTGCAGGCAGTGCGCAGCGCGGGAGCCGTCACCCGCCCCCCACACGGACACGACGGCCGTCCCGCGTTCGACGGCCCTCCCGGCTTCGACGCCGCCCGGGGCCTCGACGGCGGGCGGGGTCTCGGCGCCGGCGGCGCCACGCAGCTCATCCCCCGCGTCGCCGTGGACGCCACCCCTGACACCCTGCCCACGCCCGTCATCGGCGCCCAGCGCCGGGAGCCGCTGCTGCCCCCGATGCGGCCGGCGGAGGGCGCGTACGACGCCTACGAGCCGTACCACCGGGAGGCGGAGGAGGAGACCGGCTCCGCGCGGTACGACGGGCCCCGCGGCCAGGGGGCCGCGATCGCCGCGATCGCGCCGCCCGGCGGTGTACGGCACGCCTACTACCCCGGCCGCCGGATGAACCTCGGCGTCGTCCTGCTCCCGCTCCGCGTCTTCCTCGGCTTCATCTCGATCTACGCGGGCATGGGCAAGCTCTGCGACCCGGTCTACTTCGACGGCGGCGAGCGCGGCTCCATGATCAAGTGGCTGTCGTCCCTGGAACCCTGGGCCGTCGCCGAGCCGCTGCGCGACTTCGCCCTCGCCTACCCCGTCGGTGCGGGGCTCACCGTCGCGTTCCTCCAGGTCGTCGTCGGTGTGCTGACCGTTCTCGGCCTCTGGCAGCGAGCCGCGGCCGTCGTCGGTGCGTCGCTGTCCGCCGCGCTGATCATGACCGTGAGCTGGCGGACCGCGCCGGTGTACGACGCGCCGGACATCATGAACCTCGCGGCGTGGTCCCCGCTCGTCATCGCCGGCGCACCGGTCTACTCCGTCGACGGCCGCCTCGCGGGCGAGGCCTGGCGCACCCTCGGCCCCCGCTCCGAACTCTGGGAGCTGCGCCGCCGGGTGCTGCGGCGCGGCGGGATGGTCGCCGCCGTGGTCGTCGGTATGACGCTGCTGGTCGGCTCCGTGCTGGGGGGTGCGGTCCGCTCCACGGAGCTGGTGACCGTGCCCGGCCCGGACGTCGACCCGACCAACCACCTGCCGGGAACCGCCCTCCCCAGCGAGGCCGGCCGGCGCAGCAGCCCGGCCCCTGAGACCGAACCGGCCGCCGAGCCCGCCAGGAGCGAGTCGGGCACCCCCGCCGCAGAGCGCGCCGAGCCGTCCGAGGCGGCCACCGGCACCGGCACTGGAGCCGTGGACGAGACGGGCCGGCCGAGCGAGTCCCGGGGCACCGACGGACAGCAGGCCCCCGCCCGGTCCGAGCCGGTGAACCCGCCGTCCAGCAGCTCGGGCCCCTCCTCGTCAGGGACCGGCGACCCGGGTGCCACGGGCAGTGGTGCGGGGGACGGTACGGGCGGGCCGGTCGGCGGCTCCGGTGGCGGAGGCGGCAGCGCCGGTGCGGGTGGCGGCAACAGCGCCGGCAGCGGCAGTAGCGGGGGCAGCGGAGGCGGCACCGGTGGCAACCGGAACCCCATCGGCGGCCTTCTCGGCTAGGCGTGTTGCTGCGGGACCCGAGGGGCCCCGCAGGTCCGCCACCCGCCGGCGGAGCAGGCCCGGTCCGCGCGTCGGGTGCGCGACGTCCTCCGCGCGGCGCGGCGGCGGGGTGCGGCCCCGCGGTGGAGGGAGCAGGAGCACGGGGGCGCGCGGCGGACTGCCCGCGGCCCGCGCTGCGGCGGGGGAGCAGGCAGCGCCGTACGCCGGGCCCGCAGGGCTCCTGAGCCCGGCGGGCCCGACGTGCGGCGCGCCGGGCCGCGGCGCTCCGCGCGGGGGAGAGTGGACGGGCGGGCGGGCGGACGGGCGCTCAGCGGCTCCGGGAGGCGAGTTCCCTCGCTGCCTCGGTGAGGTCCTTTGCCGTGTCGATCGCCCGCCAGTACGCCCCCTGCGGCAGGGGAAACCCGGCCAGTGAGCGCTCTCGCGCCAGCCGGGGGAACGTGGTCCGCTCATGGTCGCCCCGGTCGGGCAGCAGATCGGTGAAGGCCGACGAGAACACGTACACGCCCGCGTTGATCAGATAGGGCGACGGCGGCGACTCGATGAAGTCGAGGACATGGCCGAACTCGTCCGTCTCCACCGCACCCCACGGGATGCGAGGGCGGGCCAGTGCCAGCGTGGCGACGGCGTCGCGCTCGGCGTGGAACCCGGCCATCTCACGCAGCGAGAAGCTGGTCCAGATGTCGCCGTTGGTGGCGTACCACGGCTCGTCCGGGCGGGGGAGGCCCTTCGCGGCGTACTTCAGGCCGCCGCCCCGGCCCAGGGGCTCCGCCTCCACCACGGTCGTGACGCGCAGCGGGAGAACGGTGGAGCCGAGCCAGTCCTGCAGGACTTCGGCGAGGTGCCCGCACGAGACGACCGCGTGCGTCACGCCCTCGGCAGCCAGCCAGGAGAGCTGGTGGCCGATGATCGGGATCCCGGTTCCGGGGATCTCGACCATCGGCTTGGGGCGGTCGTCGGTGTACGGGCGCAGCCGGGAGCCCTGGCCGCCCGCCAGGACCACGGCCTGGGTCGGAAGGGTCTGCATAGGGGCACGATATGCCGTGCCGTGCCCCGCTCACGAGCCCTTCCGCCCTGCCCGTGCGGCTGCTGCGGGTCCGGCGGGCCTGAACGGCACCGGACCGCTCCCGGTCTGTCGCTCCCGGTCTATCGCTCCCGGTCTGTCGCTTTCGGCGGGTGGGGCCGGGTGGCGCAGGGCAGGACCGGGGACGCAGACGGCCTCAGGCGCCCTGTGCCTGCTGCGAGACGCCGGCCGCGAAGGAGGTGTCGCAGACGGGGCGGGAGAACGACTGGGCGCGTGTGGGCCCGTAGCGGGCGACGGCGGCGCGGCCCAGGTCGCGGGCGATCGTCATGCAGTGCCGCGCCAGTGAGGGACGGCTCTCGACCGCGCGCTGGAGGTTGGTGAGCGCGACCCCCGGGTCCTTCTGCTGCAGGTCCGCGAGGAGCTTCTCGCGAAGGACCTCGTGCGGGGCACGGGGAGTGGCGCGGACCGACACGTTCTCCGAGGACGCGGTGAGCATCTGGGATTCGGTGCTGCGGTTCGCCCAGGGGACGCTGGTGACCGCCAGAGTGCCGGAGAGCACCAGGACGACGGGCAGGACGAGAGCGAGGGTACGGCCGATACGGCGGGCTGCTGTCTGGGTCACGCAGGCGAGCGTAGCGGCCAGTAGCGACGTAAAGACATTTAGTCACCCCCGTGAGGGATGGTTCGAGGGAATTATTCGAATCGCCGGTTGACGCCGGTGTGTGAATTGCCCGGTTTGGCGGGGTTTTTGACGGCATATGGGGGCGGCCCCTCTCCTGCCGGTGCAGTCGAGGGGCCGCCGCTGTGCGCTGCCGTACGTCAGTCGCTCAGGCGCTCGCCCGTGGAGGTCGAGAAGACGTGGGTCTCGCCCGGCCGCGGCACCACGTGCAGCTCCGAGCCCTTCCGCGGGACGGACCGGCCGTTGACCCGGACCACCAGGTCCTTGTGCCGGCCGCCGACCTCGGCGGTGCCGTACACATAGCCGTCGGCGCCCAGCTCCTCGACGACGTTCACCATCACGGCGAGGCCCGCCGGCGCGTCCTCGGCGTCCTTGGAGAGCGCCCCGGTCGCACCGCCGTTCAGCTCCACCACGTCGAAGTGCTCGGGGCGCACGCCGACGGTGACGGTGCGGTCGCCGCGGTCCGCGGCCGCCGACAGTGCCTCCCGGCCCACCGGAACGACGCTGTTGCCGAACTTCACGCCGCCGTCGGTGATCGGCACCTCGACCAGGTTCATGGCCGGGGAGCCGATGAAGCCGGCGACGAAGAGGTTCGCCGGGCGGTCGTACATATTGCGCGGCGAGTCGACCTGCTGCAGCAGGCCGTCCTTGAGCACGGCGACCCGGTCGCCCATCGTCATGGCCTCGACCTGGTCGTGCGTCACATACACCGTGGTGATCCCCAGGCGGCGCTGGAGGCTCGCGATCTGTGTGCGGGTCGAGACGCGGAGCTTGGCGTCGAGGTTCGACAGCGGCTCGTCCATGAGGAACACCTGCGGCTCGCGCACGATGGCCCGGCCCATCGCCACCCGCTGCCGCTGGCCGCCGGACAGCGCCTTCGGCTTGCGGTCCAGGTACTCGGTCAGGTCGAGGATCTTCGCGGCCTCCTCGACCTTCTGCCGGATGTCGGCCTTCTTGACGCCGGCGATCTTGAGGGCGAAGCCCATGTTGTCGGCGACGGTCATATGCGGGTAGAGCGCGTAGTTCTGGAACACCATGGCGATGTCCCGGTCCTTCGGCGGCAGGTGGGTGACATCGCGGTCACCGATGCGGATCGCTCCGCCGTTGACGTCCTCGAGCCCGGCGAGCATCCGCAGCGAGGTCGACTTGCCGCAGCCGGAGGGGCCCACGAGGACGAGGAACTCGCCGTCCGCGATCTCGATGTCGAGACCGTCGACTGCGGGCTTGGTGGAGCCCGGGTAGAGCCGGGTCGCCTTGTCGAACGTGACAGTGGCCATGGTGATGCGTCCCTTCACCGGCAGGAACGTGCCGGACGATCCGAGTAAAGGAAGGATGGGTCTGGTCCACCGAAGTGGACTCTCGGTGACGCTACCCCGGGGCGGCGGTTCTGTCAGCAGTCGCGAGCGGCGGGATTCGCGGCGGGCAGGGGCGCGGATCCGGTTAGACTCGTGCGCAGTGCCTCCTTAGCTCAGTTGGCCAGAGCAACGCACTTGTAATGCGTAGGTCGTCGGTTCGAATCCGACAGGGGGCTCCAGAGAAGTCCTGGTCACCTAGCCCGTGACCAGGGCTTTTTCTTATGCACTGGCCGTGCGGGGTCGGAACGCGATGATCTTCGCGCCCTCATGTGAGGCCGACGTGAGGCCATCCTGCTCGTTCGCCTGCTCGACCGCCCGCTGCTGGGGCAGGCGAGCGCTTCCGCGCGGGACCATGGCGGCGGTTGCCTCGGCGGCCTCGGCGGCGGCCTTGGGCATGACCGACTGATAGATGTCTCGCGTGATCCGGCTGTCACTGTGGCCGAGGGTCTCGGACACGATCTTGACGTCGACGCCGGCGGCGAGCATGAGCGAGGCGGCGACGTGCCGCAGGTCGTGCAGCCGGATCGGCGGCAGTCCGGAGAGGTCGACGAGCCGCTCGAACTGGTCGGTCAGCCACCCGGGGTGAATCCGGTCGCCGTCCTCTTGGGTGAACATCCGGCCCGACTCGATCCACGCGGGCCCCCACTGGCAGCGCTCGGCAGCCTGCTTGGTCCGGTGTGCGTCGAGCACCTCGGCGGTGTACTCGTCGATCGAGAACACGCGCTCGCCGCTGTCGGTCTTGGGCAGGCTCTCTATGACCTCCCATCCATCCTGTACGAGTTGAGTGGCAACGGTCATCGTGCGACTCGGTGCCGAGTAGTCGGCCCACCGGACGCCGCACGCCTCGCCGCGGCGCAGACCCCGGAACGTGATCAGGTGGAACAGCGGCAGCAGTCGGTGTTTCGTCTCGGCGAGGTAGTCGAGGAACTGCCCGGCCTGCTCCGGGGTCCACACCATGACCGCCGAGGGCCGCTCGCCGGTCCGCACCCATGCCTCGACCCGCTCGGGCGTCCAGACCATCGCTTTGGGTCGCTTGGCCGGAGTGAGCTCGATGTATGAGGCGGGGTTGAAGGTGATCGCCCCGCGCGCGATGGCGGTGTTCAGCGCGGCCCGCAGCGTGTCGCGGATGTGCTTCTGAGTCGACGGTCCGGTGATGCGGCGGAACGGCGGCATCGCGTCTATGGCGTCCTTGAGGAACTTCCTTCGGCCTCGGTTCTCGATCCCCTTCCACGGGATCGTTTTCAGCTCGTCGAGCGCGGCGCGGCGTTGCACGTTCGCTTCGTGAATGTCGGCGTTGGTCTCGGCGATGCCGGCGAACATCTCGTCGAGGTGCTGCACCGTGAGGCGGTCGAGGCGGATGTGCCCGATCCGGGGTTTCAGGTGGCACCTGATGTCGACCTCGTACCGGGTTTCTCCGCTCTTGCGGAGTGCCTTCTTTCCGGCGAGTTACACGTCGAGCCACTCGGCGACCGTCATGTGCTGAGTCAGAGACTGCCGGTCGCGAAACGGCGCTTCGTCTCGTCGTAATCGGGGATGTCCTCGCCGCTCGCGGACACGGTTTCGAGCAGGTCGGCGAGGCGGCGGCGGCCGTCGGGGTCCGACTTCTTGTCGGCGATGTCGAGCAGCGCGGCAAGCGCGGTGATGTCGGTCTGCGCGTCCGTCTTGGTCTTGTACCCGCTGCGCCGGAAGCGGCGCCGGGTGCCGTCCTCGCGGGGCGGCAGTTCCTGAACCAGGCTCCACACACCGTGTGTTCGCTGGGTCAGCTTCTTGCACGCTGCGCCGAGCTGCTTGTCGGTCTGCGGGTCGCGGCATCCGCAGCGCTTGGTGATCGTTCCGTTCATCTAGTCGTTCTCCTCGGGTGTGACTGAGTTGGGGGCGTCGAGCATGTCGAGCCCCCGCATGTCCTCGACCAGGTGGTGCGGTAGGGCGGGGACCTTGAGCCCTGCGCGCACCATGTCGTCGATGTGGCGGGCGAGTTCTTCGAGGCGGTGCACAAAGTCGGTCTCGGCGTCGGGATCACCTCCCCTCGCTTGGTTGGCCTCGGTGCGGAGACAGGCCCTGCGGACGATCGCGAGGCGCCGCTCGAACTCGGGGTACAGCGAAGCCGGATACGCCGCCGTAGCCCACGCTGCGGCCCATGTCTGGCCCGTTCCGGCGATCCGCCGGGAGTCGGTGACGTACCGCCCGTCGAGGGGCCCGTCGAGCTTCGGTGTCGTCTCGCCGGTCATCCACTGCCACACCGTGTAGGGGCCGCGCGCATCGGCGGCCGGGACGGTGGGCACGGTCTCCTCGCTCCCGAGGGGGAGCAACAGGAGCAGAGGGGGAGTGGCGAGGGCCAGGCCGAGCACGAGCAGGTCGTCGACGGTCACCGGACGGCGTTTCTTGCCCGCGGCGCCTGATCGACCGGTCTCGATGCTGACGATCACGGCGTACGTGATGTCGGGGCGCCCGAGGCGGGCACACTCGGCGGCGAGGTCGTTTCGGTTCATGCCGAGGCGTTCGCGGTGCCGGCGGATCTGTGCGGCGACGACGTCGCCCACTGTCTGGTGACTGTGCATATTGCAAAGCTAGCTATGTTGCTTGCAAAGATTCAGTCGGAATCGTACGTTTCTGGTCTGGCACTGCTGCTCGACACCATCGGTCCGCAGTGCACACCGATGTCACAGGGGGTAGACCATGACGACTACAGAGCAGGGGATGACACACGACGAGCTGATGCACCTACCCGTCGCCGTCCCGCTGGAGACCGCAAACCGTGCGCTGCACCTCGGCCGCACGACCGGGTATCACCTCGCCCGGACCGGCCGGTACCCCGTGCGGGTCCTGCGACACGGACGGGCGTACAAGGTGTCGCGCTATGACCTGCACCGAAACCTCGGCATCGAGGCGGACACACCGGCCGACGGGGGAGCCTAGGCAGGAACGCCCCCGCCCGCCGGGCCTTGAGGGCGCGACGGGCGGAGACATCGGGTTGACCGTGGTCTACGACCAACCGTGCTCGGTGAGCGGCTCGGCGTCCTTGAGATAGCCGAGCAGCCCGGCGGCGGGGTACTCGATGATGTCCTCGGGCAGCTCGTGCACGGACCACCATCGCAGGTCGAGGCACTTCTCGGGCTCGCGGTTCACCGGCTCGCCCGTCCACGTGGTGGCCAGGAAGAACAGACCGATTCGCTCGGTGTCGGCGTCCTGCTTGTGGTGCACGACGTGCACGAGCCGCAGGTGCTCGGGGTCGACCTCGACGCCGGTCTCTTCGAGCAGCTCACGCGCGGCACCCGAGGTGAGCGGCTCGCCGGCGTCGAGCTTGCCCGAGGGGGCGTGCCACCGGCCGTAGCCGTACGGCCCCCCGCGCTGCGACAACAGCACCTTGTCGCCATCACGCAGAATCACGTGCGTGTCGATCACGGGGGTTGCGAGTGCTGCGTTCATGAGTTCACCGTGCGGTCGTCGGGGTCGGTGGGGTTGTCGACGCTACCCCCGGATGGGGGCAGCGCGTCGGCGATTCGCTTCGCTACATCCGTAGGGGTGGCGTCGGTCGAGTCGAGCACGAGCACCTCGACGCCGAGGGTCATCAAAGTCTGTGCGGCCTCGCGGTAGAGCGCGACCTCGCGGGCGGGCCCGTCGGGGTCGTCATGGAAGCGGTGGCGCTTCCCGCGCTCAGCGAGACGGGCCGCGATGCTTGCCGGGTCCGCAGTGAGGATCACGGCCAGGTCGGGCAGCAGGATGTGCCGGTTCAAGGCGAGCACGAACGGCTCGGGTACGCCGTCGAGCTGCTGGAGAACGAGACTCGACGCGAGGTAGCGGTCACAGATCACGGTCTCGCCGGCCTTGAGCAGCGGATCGAGCTCGACCTCGATGTGCTCATACCGGTTCGCGGCGACGAGACAGGCGAGGGCGCGGCCGTGAATGTGGTTCGCCTTGGCCCGGGTGAACTCGCCGAGCTCGCTCGTCGAGGGCTCCGTCGTCGTGTGAACACGTCTTCTGCGGTCGACGAGCAGGCGGCCGAGCTCGGCGACCGTGGTCGACTTCCCGACCGCGCTCGGGCCGTCGACCGTGACGAACAGGCCGGGGTGGACGGTCACGCGGCGACCCCCAGACGGTTGCGGTCGTGCTGCTCGCGGGTGAGCTCGGCGAGCGTCGCGCGGAGCTTCGGGAGAGGGACGGTCCCGAACTGGACGCCGACCGAGAAATTGAACTCGTCGCGGGCGCGCATCGACTCGTCGGCGCCGTCGGCGGTCAGGTCGACGTCGGAGTACGCGAGCAGTGTGTCGGGCTCGTGTCCGGCGTCGGTGAGCGTCTTCCAGATCGGCGTACCGGGGTAGGGCCGGAACTCGAACACGCTCGCCCGAAAGCGGCCCGCTCCGTACCGGTCGGCGATGGCCCACAGGTTGTGGATGTGGCGCACCGTGGCGTCGAGGTCTTCCTGCTCCTCCCCGGGGTACCCGAGGATGAAATAGCCCTTCACACCGATGCCGCGCGCGAGCAGCCGGGCGGCGACCTGCTCGGTCATCTTGGCGGTAATCCGCTTGTCCATGCCGGCGAGCACGCGGTCGCTGCCCGACTCGATGCCGAGGGCGACCTCGCGCAGCCCGTTCGCCTTGAGGGTGTCGAGCATGGCGTCGTCGAGGCGGTCGAACACGTTGATCCGTCCGGTGGCGTCCCACACGTACCGGTCGCCGATCCGGTGTCGGGTGAACGCTTCCATCTGCGGCACGATCACCCGCTTCGCACCGAGGAACAGATCGTCGACGAAACGGTACGCGGTGGTGCCGTAGGTCTCGTGCAGGTGGTCGAGCTCGTCGACGATGCCCTCGGGCGACCGGGGGCGGATCTTGACGTCGGGGTTCGCCGACACGGCGGCACCGCAGAACCCGCAGTCGTACGGGCACCCGCGCGATCCGACGATGTTCGCCTCGGTCCGGCCGTCGTCAGCGATGTACGGATCTTGCGGCAGGAACGCGCGGTTCACGAGCGGTAGCGCGTCGATGTCCGGGCTCAGCCAGTCGGCGGCCCTGTCGCGGGCGATGCCGGCGGCGTGCGTGCCGAGCAGCCGGTCGCGCCACATCACCCCGGGCAACTCGGCGCGGCGGCGCTCGTCGGCCAGTAGCGCGGCGACTCGGGGCTCGCCCTCGCCGATCACCAGGGCGCGCAGGTTGCCCATACGCGGATCGTCGAGGATGCGGGCGGGCATCGCGCGGGCGTGGTGCCCACCGACCATGAGCGAGATACCGGGGTCGAGCCCGGCGGAGATCCGGGCCGACATCTCGTACGTGGGGGCGAGCAGGTTCATCCCCACCCAACGGGGCCGGACGCCGTTGATCAGGCGCGCGGTTTCGTCGACGCCGAGCCCCTGCGCCTCGGCGTCCAGTACACCCACGTTGAAACCGGCCTGCTGCGCATAGGTGGCGATGTACGCCATCCCGAGCACGGGCAGGGTGTAGTCGTTCGTTCGGGGCCGCAGGGCGTAGTCGCGGAGCGGCGCATTCACGAACAAGGCGTCGAGCACCCGGTTCGGGTCGGCGCCGGCGATCAGGTCAGATGCTGCTCGGTCCTCCGTGGCCGTTAAGGTCATTGCTCCCCCACGTGAGAGTGAAAAGGGTCAGGGCGTGCAGTTGCGTGCGTGCGGGCGCCCATCGGCGCCACATGGACTCGAACTCACTGTCAGAGCTCGGGAAATCGAGTGCGGGGGCCGCTTTCCGGGCCCACGTGCGCACGGCGAGGTCGCCGTGCGGGTAGATCGAAAAGTCGCCGGTGAAGTCGGCCGCGGCGGCTGCTGCGGTCCATGGCCCGATGCGGCGCACCTCGACGAGCTCTTTGATCAGGCTTTCGGGGTCGAGAGTGGCCCAGTGCTCGCCCCGGTCGAGGTACGCCTCGGCGGCGGCACGCAGGGCGTTGCGGTTGAACTTCGCCCCGACGGCGGCGAATCCGTCGTCGGAGATCCCGAGCACGGTCTCGGGAGTGGGCACGGTTGCGAACTCGCCGGCCGCCGTGGCGAGCGTGCGCCCGTAGGCGGTGTAGAACGCCCGGTGCTTGCGCGCGGCCTGCTTTGCAGTCACGACCTGGCGGAGAATGGCGGTCACGATCGCATCCCACAACGACGGGTTGGTGAGACGGGCAACCGTGCCGAGGCGCACCAACTCGTCGAACAGTGGCGCGGCTTGCTCGGGGGCGGCGGGTAGCTCGATCGGTGATGTGTAGGCGACTGGCGGCTGCTCGGCGGCGGGGTCGCCCGTAACGGGCCACAGGGCGAGGTGTTCGCTCCGGTGGTTCCAGACGGCGAGCCATGCGGCGCCCCCATGCTCGACGAGACGGGCGCGTTCCTCCTTGGCGGTCGTCTGCCATGCGGGGTGTTCAGTGATGATCTTCGTGCTCATGGGCTCAATTCCGGTCGAGGGGCCGCGGGTTAGAGGGCGCGATGACGGCGTGCGTGCGCAGTTCGAGGAAGCGCACGGGGGTAATCGTCCACTCGACGACCGCCCCACTCCCCACTACCACGGTGAACCCGCAGCGCGTGCCCGAGTTGAGCAGAGCGAGGGCGTGCAGCCATCCCGACTCGGCCCACTCGACCGCCCGTTCGACCTCGTGCGGGGTCATCCCGAGCATGTGAGCCGTGCACATCTGAACGCGCAATGCCCGTATGGCGGCACGCGGCGTCGGAAACACGCGCGGCTGATCGAGCGGCGAGGCCCTGCGCGCGTACTGCGAGTCGTACCGCAGCACCTCGAACAGAAACCCGTGTTCGACGAGTGCCTCGGCCTGCTGGGGATGGCTGGACAACCTTGCCCCGTTGACGGTGATCACACCGGCTGGCGCGCTCATTCCCTCACCCTCCGGACGCGGTTACATGGTTGCCCCTGTCCGGCAGTGAGGTGGAAGTGCGCCGGCCAGGGTGGACCCTCGGAGGTTCTCCCTAACAGGCGTGCGAATAGGGAGCTTTCGGCGTATACAGGTGCGACGTCGCCGCGTCGCAGAGTGACCGTAGCGCCACGCATAATGAGGTTGCAAGGGTGGACCGGTACAATCATGCAGACTGGCCTATGCAAAACCCCCCGACCCTGGTCAGGCGGGGGGTGTGAGGTCTTGCGGCGTCGGGGGGTAGCGGCTGGCTAGTTGACGAAGTGGTCGAACTCGCCGGCCTTGACGCCCTTGATGAACGCTTCGAGCTTCTCGGGCGACGTGGTGATGATGCTCGCCGGGTCGTCGCTCTCGCACAGCAGGATCACGCCCTCGTGCTTGGCGACGTGCAGGCACTGCTCGCCCCCGCCCCCGGAGAAACTCGACTTCTGCCAGTTGAATTCGCTGTTCATCCCTGATTTCTCACAGTTCTCTTGCGATGTGGTGAATGAAACTTCGCGACTCGTCGGGGTCGAGTGAGGTCTGCTCGGCGAACTTGAGCAGGGCTCTGTACCGGTCGAGGTTCGCGGCGGTGTCCAGGAAGCGACCGCCGAACGGCGTGTCGATGTGGACGGTGTCCAGTTGCGGGACCGCACCGGCCGCGTACATCACGGTCTGCGTGACCTCGATGAAGTCGTCGGCGGTGAAGGGGATCACGCGGAGCGTGATCCACTCCTGCTCGGATGCCTGTAGAAGGTGTTCGAGCTGCGCTCGGGTTACCTTCCGGCCTCCGACTCGCATACGCAGTGCGGCCTCATGCACGGTCGCCTCGAATCGTGGCGGAGTGTCACGGTCGAAGATCGCTCGGCGCTTCATGCGATGTTCGACTCGGGCGTCGACTTCTTCCCCCGGTACCTGCGGGATGACACCTGCGAACAGCGCTCGTGCGTAGTCCTCGGTCTGCAAGACACCGGGGAACGTCATGGGCTGGAGGCATTGAAGGCCGGTCGCGTGATGTTCGAGTTCGGCGATGTCGAGAAAGCCCGGGGCGAGGATGCCGCGATAGTCGTCCCACCAGTGCGTGCCTCGCCGCTCGGCAGAGATGACGCACAGCGCGGCGAGCAGGGCGTCGTCGTCGCACTGGTAGAACGTGAACAACCTGCGGATTCGCTCGTCGCTGATCCCGAGTCGGCCGGCCTCGATGTTGCTGATCCTGGCCGCATCGGTAGAGAGCAAGCCCGCAGCATCTCGTGCGGTCATGCCGGCGCGCTCGCGTAGCTTCCGCAGCTCGGCGCCCAAGCGAACCTGTCGGGCGGTCGGATTGTCCCTCGGCGGCATGTGTCCCTTCCCCTTGTCCTACCAGAGTTTGCCGGTTGCGGCGGCATGGGTCCACCCACGCAACCTGTCGGGGGTGCAGGGTTGCACCGGTCCAACCTTTTCCCCTATGGTCCTGGCAGCACCGCGCCACGCCAGTAAGCCCGAAGTGCAGCCGTTGCGCACGCATTTGCGCGCCCCGGGGACGGCCAAGCCACGCATGGCGAGCGCGAGCTCAGACAGCGTTGGGAGACGACGAAATGACGACCGCAGCCTTAGCACCTCCCGCACAACCGCCCGAGCAGAACGCGAGCTACAGGTTCACCGCGCCCCGATTGCCGAGCACGCCCGCTCTCGCCCGGCACCGGGTCGCCGACCTGCTGCGCTTCGGCGGGCGCGCGCACCTCGCCGAGCGCGCCGAACTCTGCACGTCCGAGGTGGCCACGAACGCGTACCTGCACACCGCCTCGCCTCTGATGACGGTAGAGGTGTCGCTCTCGACCGAGGGCGTAACCGTCTGCGTGCACGATGGCGCCCCGGGACGTAAACACCCGGCGGGGCAAGCCGGTGTGGAAGCAGAACCCCTCCACCGGCAAGTGGGAACTCGTCGCGGACGCCTGGCACATCGGCTTCGTCGACGCGATCGGCGGACGCGGTCTGTTCGGCCAGGTCGAGGGCCGCAACTCCGCCTCCGTCGCAGACTGGCTCACCTCCCAGCCCGCATCCTGGCGCGAGCAGGTCCGCTACGTCGCCATCGACCTGTGCTCCACCTTCCGCGCAGCCGTCCACCGGGCGCTGCCCCACGCGGCCGTGGTCGTGGACTGCTTCCATGTCGTGCAGCTCGCCCAGCGCCACCTCGCCGACCTGCGCCGCCGTCTCGCCTGGAAGCAGCACGGCCGCCGGGCCCGCAAGGGCGACAGCATCTACACCGTCCGCAAACTCCTGCGCCGCAACAAGGAAGACCTCACCGAGGATCAACGCACCATCCGCAAGGTCGAGTTGGACCACTTGGGCACCTACGGCCGACAGATCCACGCGGCATGGAAGGCCAAGGAACTGCTGCGTGACCTCCTCGGCCTGGCCGTCAGCCGTACCTACGTCACCCCCGACCGCTCCACGATCTCCGTCGCCCGCCACCGCTTCTTCGCCCACGTCGCCGACCACGCATACCTGCCCGAACTCGTCACCCTTGCCGAGACCGTCGAGCAGTGGTGGGACGGCATCGAGACCTACCTGATCACCGGTTCACCAACGCTGCCTCCGAAGGCAACAACCGCCTCATCAAGCTCGAAGCGCGTAACGCCTTCGGCTTCAGGAACCGAGAGAACCAACGTCTGCGCTCACGCTGTGCAACCACTCGGCGGAGCCGACGGGAGGCGCACCCCCACTAAATTCGAAGACCCGAATTGGTTCAGGGTGATTCCGGCGCCGCCCTGCTCGGTCGGCGGGATGTTGAGAAGGGTCCAGATTTCCCGGTCGTCGTCAAAGCTTGCGCCGCGGCCGGGCCCGTGGTCGCGCAGGTACCCGTCGGGGACGAGCAGCCGTGCGCGGGCGAGCCGCAGGTCGCGAATCCATGACGTCCATGTCGTATCGAGCGCGTCGAACAAGTCGTACAGGGGAGCGCTGTAGTCGCTGCGCCCGAACGGCGAGCCGCGGTGCTTGCGGTGGGGCCGGATGTTGGGGCAGTAGGCGGCGGTCAGCAGGTCGATACCGGTCTCGATCGCGTCGCCGTCGGGGCCGAGCGAGTCGGCGAGGGCGGCGACCTCGGGGTGCTCGGTGAGCGGCACCCGCACGCCGAGGCTCTCGGCCGACCCCTGATAGAGCCCGTGCTCGATCCGGCCCGGGGAGTGCCGTTCGAGGTGGCGCCACACCGTGCATTGAGCGGACGCGGCGACGGCGGCGGGAGCGGGCCGCGCGGGTGTCGGCGGTCCCAGCCATGGTCCCAGTCGTGGTCCCAGTGGGCCCGATCCGGCATTCCCCGGTCCCCGCGGCTCGGACGGGGGAGGGGCAGGAGGCCCACGGCTGCTGTGCCCGGCGGGGGGCGGTGCCTCCGGTCGGGCCGCACGGCACCGCGCCCCGCACCCGTGAGGACGGGGGCGGGGCGCGGCGAAGCTGCGGGTCAGCGGTTGGCGCAGATCACGTACACCGAGATGCCCACGTCGCCGTAGCGGTTCTGGCGGCCGAGGCCGATCCAGCCCCGTCCGTCGTCGGTCGGGAACGAGCCGACCAGGATCGCGTCGCTGCCCTGGGCCTCCGCGCCGCCGCTGATGGCCACCTTCCCGCCCGGGCAGTAGGCCACCCGCCGCTGGAAGTTCGGCACGTTCTGGTTCGGCAGCTTGATGACCTGGTACCCGTCGATCGCCGCCTGGGCGGCCGGGGCCGCCTTCGGCTCGGCAGGCGCCTTGCCGTCCGCCGCCTGTGCCCAGCCGACACCCGACACCAGGGCCAGCGCCAGCGCACCCGCACCGAGAGCCTTCTTGCCTCGCATCCTGCTCCTCAAGCCTTGTGGGGTCCCGCCTGCCGGGACCCGCGGCGCCCGCCACTCTGCCATCCCGAACTACCCCAAAAAGCCATTCATCAGGGCAAACACCCGAAATGAATGACAAGGAGGCATGGGGGGCGCGTACATGGGATGCCCGAGCGCCCCGCGTGCGTCGGACACGTCGACCGGCGGGGCGCAACCGAGGCAGGAACCCGTCCGGGAGGGGGAGACGGGGGCCTACGGGGCGAGCCCGCGCGGCGTCGCGCCGTACCGTGCCCGCCGGCTGCTGCTCCCGGCGGCTGCGAGGCTTCGCCCGGCACCCGGTAGGCGACCGGGGTGACCGGGGTGACCGGGACGGCTGAGGCGGTCGAGGCGGTTGAGGCGGTCGAGGCGGCTGAGGCGGCTGAGGGGAGGACCGAGAGGAAGGCCGCGCGGAGGGCGGACCGATGAGTTCTCCAGCCCGGCGCGGTCTGATCGCACAGCGGAACGAGCGGTCGACGGAACGGAGACGGGGAGAATGCCGGAAATTGGCGCGAAAGCCGCGGTCGTGAAGTCGACGACGGTCTCGGGCGACGGGACGGAGATCGCCTTCGAGCGGTCAGGCAGCGGTCCGGCCGTGATCCTGGTCTCGTCGGCGCTGGCCGACCGGTCCGATGCCGCGAAGCTCGCCGGCCTGCTGTCACAGCACTTCACCGTGATCAACTATGACCGCCGCGGCCGGGGTGCCAGCGGAGACGGCGCGGACTACGCCGTCGGGCGCGAGGTGGAGGACATCGCGGCGCTCATCGGCGAAGCCGAAGGCCCGGTCTCGGTGTTCGGCAGTTCCTCCGGCGCCGTGCTGGCGCTGCGCGCGGCCGCGGCGGGGCTGGAGATCCGGCGGCTGGCACTGTACGAGCCGCCCTTCGTGGTCGACGACGACGGTTTCGGACCGCCCCCGGGCTTCGCACGGCGCATCGACGAACTGATCGCCCAGGACCGGCGAGGCGACGCGGTGAGGTACTTCATGACCCGGGCCCAGGCGATGCCGTGGTTCGTCGCGGCCTCCATGCGGTTCGTGCCGGGTGTCTGGCCGAACCTCAAGGCGCTGGCCCACACGCTGCCGTACGACATCGCGGTCATGGGCGACACCCAGCAGGGCAAGCCGCTGGAAGCGGACGTGTGGTCGGCCGTGAAGGCCCGGACGCTCGTTCTCACCGGAGGCAAGAGCGCCGCGGGGTTCCAGCGCGCCGCGCGGGCACTGGCGGGCGTGCTGCCCGACGGTGGGCATCGGACGCTCGACGGCCTCAACCACGGTGCCGTGGTGATGGCTCCCGGGAAGCTCGCACCGGGTCTCGTGGACTTCCTGCGGAGCTGACCCCGTGCCCCCGGGGCGGGCGGCGCGCTGCGGCGCACGGTGCGGACGGCCCGCCGCCCGCGCCGGTGTCCGCCCGCCGCGCGTACCGGTATCGGCCCGCTCCGTGCACGGCTGCCGGCCGGCCTCGCTCCGTGCACGGCTGCCGGCCGGCCCCGCACCGGGTGCCGGACGGGGTTCCCGTGGGCGCGCCCGGGCCGGGGCGTGGCGGCCGCGTCGGCGGGCGGGGCGGTCGGACCCCTTCCCGTCCGTCGTCCACGGGGGGCCGGGCACGCGGGCGGGCGGAAGGCGGCCCATGCGGCTCAGGGCAGGCGCGGGAAGCGTGCCTGGAGGTCCCAGAGCACGGGGTTGCCGCCCAGCGCCTCGTGCATGTCGGTGAGATCGGCGACCAGATCGTGCAGAAAGTCCCGTGCCTCCCGCCGCAGTTCGCCGTGGTTGACGGTGAGCGGTGCCTCGTCGCCGGGCCTCCATTCGGCCTCCACGTCGACCCAGCCGAAGCGGCGCTCGAAGAGCATGCGGTCGGTCGATTCGGTGAAGTCGATCTCCGCGTACTGCGGTTGCGATGCCCGGCTGCCCTTCGGGTCCCGGTCCAGCCGCTCCACGGTGTCGCACAGCGCCCAGGCGAAGTCGAGCACCGGCACCCACCCCCAGGCCGTGGACACCTCCAGGTCCGCCCGGGTGTCCGCGAGGTAGACGTCACCGCAGAAGAGGTCGTGGCGCAGGGCGTGGACGTCCGCGGTCCGGTAGTCGGTCTGCGGAGGGTCCGGGAAGCGCCGGGAGAGGGAGTAGCCGATGTCGAGCACGCTCCGATGGTGCCACGGCGCAGCGGCTCGCCCGTATGTGCGGGCGGACGGCCGTGGATTCCGGGTGGGGCCCGCGCTCCGGGCCGGGAGTGCCGCCCGCGCGAAGGAGCTCCGCCGGGGCGCCGCCCGTTCCCCAGTGCGCCGGGCCCGACCTCATCGGACTTTCCCCACCTAGGATCGCCCCGTGGACCAGCGATCCTCCCTCCGCGCCCTGGCACCCGTCGCCGCCCTCCTCCTGCTGACGGCATCGGCATGCACGGGGAGCGGAGAGGGCACCGGCACCGGCGGCACACCCGGAGCCCGAGGGCTGCGCGATCCGTACTTCCCCGGGCAGGGCAACGGCGGGTACGACGTACAGCACTACGGCCTCGCCCTCGACTACGAGCCGAAGCCCAACCGGCTCAGCGGCACCGCCACCCTCACCGCCCGCGCCACCCAGGACCTCAGCGCCTTCAATCTCGATCTGCACGGCCTGGCCGTCGACGGCGTGACCGTGAACGGCGTCCCGGCCGGAGTCGGCCGCGCCGGCGATGAACTCACCGTCCGTCCGCGCGGGGTCGTCGGCGACGGCAGCACCTTCCGGACCGTCGTGCGCTACTCGGGCAGCCCGCGGAGCGTCACGGGCCCGGACGGCTCCGAGGAGGGCTGGCTGAGGACCGAGGACGGAGCCATCGCGCTGGGCGAGCCGCAGGGGTCGATGGCATGGTTCCCCGGCAACCACCACCCCAGCGACAAGGCCGCCTACGACATCACCGTCACCGTGCCGAAGGGGCTGACCGCGGTCTCCAACGGGGAACTCAGGTCCCGGCGGCCGGCGGCCGGAGGCAGCAGGACCACCTTCGCCTGGCACTCGCCCGAGCCCATGTCGAGCTATCTCGCGACCGTGGGTATCGGCGAGTACGACGTCAGGACCTCACGTCCCGGGGGAGGCGTCCCCGAGTTCACCGCCGTCGACAGGACCGTCGCGGCGCGGAGCGAGAAGGTGCGTACCCGCATCCCCGTGGTGCTGCGGTGGGCGCAGAGGAACTTCGGCCCCTACCCCTTCTCGTCCACCGGGGCGATCGTCGAGCGCGCGGACGACGTGGACTACGCACTGGAGACGCAGACGCGGCCCGTGTACCCGGCCGGTGCCTTCAACGAGGAGTTCCTCGTGCACGAGCTGGCCCACCAGTGGTACGGCAACTCGGTCTCGCCGAAGCAGTGGAAGGACGTGTGGCTGAACGAGGGCTTCGCGACCTACGCGGAGTGGCTGTACGACGAGGAGTTCAGGGACGTCCCGGCGCAGAGGCGTTTCGAGGAGGAGTTCCAGGACGACGGAAACTGGGCCTTCCCGCCCTCCGAACCGCCGAAGGACGACCTCCTGGGCGCGCCGGTGTACGGGCGCGGGGCGATGGTCCTCCACAAGGTCCGGCAGGCCGTCGGCGAGGATGCCTTCTTCGGCCTGTTGAAGAGCTGGGCACGGGAGCACCGTCACGGCAACGCGTCCACGGAGGACTTCACCGCCCATGTGGAGGAGAGGTCGGGCAAGGACCTGTCGGGGCTGTGGGACGTCTGGCTCCATGGCGACGGCAGGCCCGCGGAGCGGTAGCACCCGCCGGTCCCCGGCTGCTCCCCGGCCGGTCCCCGACGGGTCCGTCTGCTCCGTCTGCTCCGTCTGGTCCTTCTGCTCCGTCTGGTCCTGTCCGTCCCTCGCCGTTCACGCCGGCCGGTGGCGTCGCGGTGATCCGTGGCGGCTGCCGCGGGCAGACCCCGGACCGCGGGCGGACACGCCGGAGGTCCCGGCCGGGACGGCGGCCGGGACCTCCGGGGGCGCGTGCGTCAGACGTTGACGCCGAAGTCCTGCGCGATGCCGACCAGACCCGAGGCGTAACCCTGGCCGACCGCGCGGAACTTCCACTCCGTGCCGTTGCGGTACAGCTCGCCGAAGACCATCGCGGTCTCGGTGGCGGCGTCCTCGCTGAGGTCGTAACGGGCGATCTCGGTGCCGCCCGCCTGGTTCACGACGCGGATGTAGGCGTTGCGCACCTGGCCGAAGTTCTGGCCGCGGTTCTCGGCGTCGTAGATGGACACCGGGAAGACGATCTTGTCGACGTCCGGGGCGAGCCCGGACAGGTTGACGTTGATCTGCTCGTCGTCGCCGCCGCCCTCGCCGGTGCGGTTGTCGCCGGTGTGGACGATGGACTGGTCCGGCGTCGACTTGTTGTTGAAGAAGACGAAGTGGCCGTCGGAGACGACCTTCCCGCCGCCGTCGACCGCGATCGCGGATGCGTCGAGGTCGAAGTCGGTGCCGGTGGTGGTACGGACGTCCCAGCCGAGGCCCACCGTGACGGCGGTCAGGCCCGGTGCCTCCTTGGTGAGCGAGACGTTGCCGCCCTTGGACAGGCTTACGGCCATGAGGAGGTCCCTTTCCTCGTCGAGTGCAGTGCCGGTCGGGCTTCGTGCGTTTCCGAAGCTACCGTTACCGTCCCCAACGCGGGCGGAGTGCCACCAGGTTCCCCGTCTCCGGTGAAAAGTACGTGACGTGCTCGCCCGCGGGGGCGACCATGGGACGTATGTCCGGGCCCTATGTCGTTCGCGGCTCGGTCTCCCTGCCGGAGGCCGAGCTCATGTGGCGTTTCTCGCGCTCGTCGGGCCCTGGAGGCCAGCATGTCAACACGAGCGACTCCCAGGTGGAGTTGCGCTTCGACCTGGCGGCGACGAAGGCACTGCCGGCCGTGTGGCAGGCGCGGGCCCTGGAGCGCCTCGCGTCCCGGCTGAACGGCGGTGTGCTCAGCGTCCGCTCGTCGGAGCACCGCTCCCAGTGGCGCAACCGGGAGGCGGCGGCGGTCCGTCTGGCGGCGCTCCTCGCGGAGGCCACCGCGCCTGAGCCGAGGCGGCGCCGGCCCACGAAGGTGCCGCGCGGCATCAACGAACGCCGTCTGCGTGAGAAGAAGCGCCGGGGGGAGACCAAGCGCGGACGGAGCGCCCGCGACTGGTAGCCGGGGCCCGCGGCCGGAACGACCGCCGCGGGTTCCGGTCGGGCCCGGCACGGCGGCGCCCGGACACCGGGCCTCAGCCCAGGTGCCGGTAGCGCCCGCGGAAGTACGTCAGGGGGCCGCCGTCCGCGCTGGGCACTTTTGCCCTCAGGACGCGGCCGATCACCAGGGTGTGGTCGCCGGCCTCGACGCGCTGCTCGGTCCTGCACTCGAGGACCGCCAGTGCGCCGCCCATCAGCGGTGCGCCGCACACCTCCCCGCGGGTGTACGCGGTGTCCTCGAAGAGGAGCCGGTCGCTGATGCGCCCCTTCATGGAGAAGCGGCCCGCGATGTGCCGCTGGCTCTCGGAGAGCAGCGACGCGCCCCACATGGGCTGCTCGGCCAGCAGGTCGTCCATGCGTGAGCCGTTGCGCAGGCTCACGAGCACGAGCGGGGGGTCGAGCGAGACGGACATGAACGCCGTCGCGGTCATGCCGACGTCCTCCCCGCGCGGCCCGTCCTCCGCCAGGGGCGGTTCGTGCGCCGTGATCAGCACCACTCCGGCGGCCAGCCGGGACATCGCGGCACGGAACTCGTCGTCGCTCACCCCCTCAGCATGGAGGACGGTCGCGGTACTCGGGGCGGCACTCGTCTGGGACACGGCCGCACGGTAGCCGCGTCCCGCGCCCGGCCGCATCGGGCCAGAGGACCAGCCGGGGCCTAGGACCCCGGCAGGGGCCGCCGAGGTCGGCAGGGGCCGCCGAGGTCGGCACCCGGGCCGCTCCCCGCCGGCGCCGTGCGGTTCCGCGGGATTCCCGCTCGTCCCACCGGGTTTGCGATCCGGAAGGGCGGAACGCGCCCTCCGGGGCGCCCCCACCGCCATGCCGTCCCCATCATCATCTGATGTGACTTGAGTCACAGAGGACGGTAATTGTTGACCCTGTGTACCGGGTGGACAGCTCGCTGTGATTCAGTGGCGGGAACACTGCGTCAATCGGATGCAATCAGTGGAGTCGGCGAGGAACCCGGAGTCAGCTGTTCGAGGTCTCGGGGAGAGCGAGCGATGGAGACCGAGTCGGAGCCGTACGTCCGTCTTGCGACCCTGAGGCAGCTGCATCAGGTCGTGGCGGACCTCAACACGGCCCGCAGTCTGGCGGACACGCTGCAGACCGTCGCCGACGGCATCGTGGCCGGGCTCGGGTACGAGCTGGCATGCGTCAACCTCGTCCGCCCCGACGGGGATCTCGTCGTCGCGGCCTTCGCCGGGAACACGGCGGCGGAGGCCCTGATCACCGGGCGGGTCGGCTCCCGTGCCTCCTGGGAGCGCCGGCTCGGCATGGGCGAGGCCTGGGGTGAACTGCGCTTCATACCGCACACCGAGGGCTGGGTGCTGCTGGAGGACGACGTTCCGCAGTGGTACACGGAGGGCCCCGACCCGCGCTTCGAGGGCGAGTGGCACCCCCAGGACCGGCTCTACGCGCCGATGTACACCTCGGGCGGGAACCGCGAACTGCTCGGCGTCATATCCGTCGACAAGCCCCGCAACGGACGCCTTCCGGGTGCCTGGGGCCAGGAAGCGCTCCAGATGTACGCGTCGCAGTCGGCGATTGCGATCAGCAACGCCCGGCTCCGGGCAAACATGCAGCGCGCGCTGGTGCGGCTGGAGCGCGAGCAGCAGGCCCTGCGTGCGAGTGAGGAGTCGTTCCGGCAGGCGTTCGAGTACGCGCCGAGCGGCATGGCGATCGCGGAGCTGGGCGGCGACCAGCACGGCCGCCTGCTCCGTGCCAATGACGCACTCTGCCGGCTGCTCGGCCGCCCGGCGTCGGCGATGCGCCGCTACTCCTTCGCCGATCTCGTCCACCCGGAGGACATCGGGACACTGCTGCGGACGTCAGCCGAGGGCGGCCGCGCCGAGTTGCGCCTCGGCCGCCGCGACGGCACCTATGTCTGGGTCTCGCTGCGCAACTCCGTCGTCGCCGACACCACCGACGGCCCCCGCTTCCTGCTCACGCACGTGGAGGACATCGAGGAGCGCAAGCGGCACGAGCTCCACCTCGCGCACCGGGCCAGCCACGACGCGCTGACCGGACTGCCCAACAACGCGGAACTACGCGCCCGGCTCAGCGCCCGGTTGTGCGGGCGCCCCCAGGGCGGGCGGCCTGAGGAGGCCGCCGGCCGCCCCCTGGACGCACGGGACTATCCGTACGACGGCGACCGCGACGGGGGCTACGGCGAGAGCGGCTACGGCTACGGCTACGGCGGGAACGGCGGCTACGGCGGGAACGGCTACGCGGGTGGATTCGACGACGGCGACACGGAGGGGGGCTTCCCCGCCGAGGGGTTCGGCGCCGAGGGCTTCGGCTTCGACCGGCCGGCCGTCCCGTACGACCACCACGTCCATGCCGTCGCGCCCGCCGCGGACGGTGCGCCCGACGACGGTACGAAGGGCCTCGCGGTGCTCTTCTGCGACCTCGACGGCTTCAAGTCGATCAACGACCGGTTCGGGCACAACACCGGCGACGCCGTCCTCATCGAGGTCGCGCGCCGGCTCACCACCGGCGTGCGGGACGGGGACACCGTCGCCCGGCTCGGAGGGGACGAATTCGTCGTCCTCGCCGACGGCCTCGGCGCCGCCGACGCGGCCGACCTGGCCGTTCGCCTGCGGAACGCGATCATTCCGCCGATCCGGGTGGACGGACGGGCGGTCCGGGTAGGGGCGAGCTTCGGGATCGGCTGGGCGGTCTGCGGCATGTCCGTCGAAGAGGTACTGCAGTCCGCCGACCAGCGGATGTACATCGAGAAGCGCTCCAGGGCCAAGGTCCACAGGCGCGCCGGATAGCGGTGGCGGCGGAACCGATCGGGCCCCGAACACCGTCCTTGGGTTAACTCGGAAGGGGTAGGCTCGGCCGGTCGGCGACGGCTGGCGGGCAAGGATAGGAGTGACCCAGGGATGACGGCCGGGAACAGCGGCGCGAGCACGCCCGAGGACGACGATCCGTTCGGCTACCTGTACGCGGACGGACAGCGGGCGGGCGCCTCGTCTCCCCGTCAGGGCGGTTACGGCTACCCGGGTCCGGCCGCCCAGCCGGGTGTGCCCAGGACGTCGTACAACCAGGTCAGAACGGTCGGCCAGCGCCAGTACGGGCAGCAGCAGACCGCCCAGCAGTACGGCCAGGTCCCGCACCAGCAGCAGTACGGCCGACAGCCCGGCGCCCCGTACGCGGCGCCCGAGACCCATCCGGGCGGTGCCCCGCCCCACCAGCCCCCCGCGCCCTCCGGCGGCGGTGGCGGCCGGGGTCGCGGACCGAACACCAGGGGCCTGCTCATCGGCGCCGTCGCGGTGGTGGCCGTGGTGGTGATCGGCATCACCGTGGCGCTGGTGAAGGGCGGCGACGGCACGACCGAGACCCCTCAGGCGGACGGGAGCAGCACCGCTCCCGCGGAAGAGGCCGGCCCGAGTCGGGAGCCGTCCGAGGACGACGAGGAGGAGCCGGCCGGGCTGCCCAGGCAGGACGCCGCGACGCTGCGCCTCGGCGCGCCCGCCGCGCTGGCGAAGGACATCGCGGGAGCCAAGGGCGCGGACGGCGCGTACGTGGTGTTCAACGGGGTCGGCGGCTCGGCCAGCTGGACCGTGGACATCCCGGCCGACGGTGCCTACACGCTGTTCATCACATACAGCGTGCCGGGCAAGGACGCCAAGACCTCGCTGACGATCAACGACGCCCAGCCGCGCTCGGTCAACATGTCCAACTTCGCCCGGGCCGAGGACGGCGACTGGGAGAAGGGCTGGACGCGGACCTACGCGTACGTGAACCTCGAAGAGGGGTCGAACACGCTGAAGATCTCGTGCGAGCAGGGTGACACGTGCGACGCCCTGCTCGACCAGGTGTGGCTGGAGGCCGGTCAGTCCAAGGGCTGACCTGGAGCGGGTCCGCGGCTCCCGAACGGCCTCGCAAGGCCCTGGGCCGCCCGGGAAGGGGAAGAGGCGGTTCCGGGGTCCTGGGCCGTCCGGGGCGGGGAGGTCCGCGCGGGTCGTCACGCCGCCGGGGCGTGCTCCGTCACCGTGATCCTGGGGAGCAGGTCCTCGTAGGAGGAGCGGTCGAAGTCGCCTGCCGTCGGGGCGAGGACGGTCGCCGCGGCGAGGGCCGTGGCGCGGACGAGGCGGTCCGGCCAGGGGAGGGCGTCGACGAGGCCCGAGAGCAGCCCGGCCAGGGCCGAGTCGCCCGCGCCGGTCGGGTTGCCGAGGACCTTGCGGGGCGGGGTGGCCTGCCAGATGCCCTCGGGTGTGGCGGCGAGCATGCCGCCGGGACCGAGGGAGGAGACCACCGTGCGGGCGCCGCGGCGGCGGGCGGCGTGTGTGGCGCGCAGTGGCTCGCGGGAGCCGGTGAGCTGGGCCAGCTCGTCGGCGTTCGGCTTGACCAGGTCGGGGCGGGCGGCGATGCCCCTGCGCAGCGGCTCGCCGCTGGTGTCCAGCAGCGCCGGCACCCCGGCGGCCCGTGCCCGGCGCACCAGTTCGGCATAGGCTCCGACGTGGATGCCCGGCGGGAGGCTGCCGCACAGCGCGACCGCTCGGGCCTCGCGCAGCAGCGACTCGTACGTGGTGAGGAACGCCGCCCATTCCTCCGGTGCGACGGTCGGGCCGGGCTCGTTGAACTGGGTGGTGTCGCCGGTGGTGGCGTCGACCACCGCGAGGGTGCGCCGGGTGTTCCCCGCGACCGGCACGAGCGCGTCGCGCACGGGGGACCCGACGAGCCGGTCGCGCAGGGTCTCGCCGTTGGGGCCGCCCGCGAAACCGGTGACGACCGCCTCGTGGCCCAGCGCCCCGAGCACCCGGGCGACGTTCAGGCCCTTGCCGCCGGGGCGTTCGTCGACCTCGGAGACCCGGTGGGAGCCGTGCGGGACGAGGGCGGGAACGCGGTAGGTGAGATCGATGGCGGTGTTCAGCGTGACCGTGAGGATCACCGTGACACCCCCTGAGCGTGCGTGGGCCTTCGACGGACGGGTCCTGATCATGCCAAAGAACCGGGCGGGGGCCCAGTCCTCCGCAGGCCAACCGCCCCGGCCCGCCGCACTACGGCCGCACTACGGCTCGAGCACCCACGCGCCCTTGCGCATCACGCCCCTGAGCGTGAAGTCGGCGTCGAGCACGACCAGATCGGCGTCCTTGCCGGCCTCGATGGAGCCCACCCTGTCCTGGAGGCCCAGCAGCCTCGCCGGGTTGGTGGAGATCGCCTGGACGATGTCCTCGACGGGCAGCGCGTCGACGGTCGCCGCCCTGCGGAAGGCGGTGTCCAGGGTGAGCGTGGAGCCGGCGATCGAGCCGCCCTCCACGAGCCGGGCCACACCTTCGCTGACCTCGACCGCCAGGGGGCCCAGGTGGTACACGCCGTCGCCGAAGCCCGCCGCGTCCATCGCGTCCGTGATGAACGCGACCCGGGCGGCGCCCGCGTGGTGGAAGGCCAGCTCCAGGGCGGCCGGGTGCAGATGCGTACCGTCGTTGATCAGTTCGACGGTGATCCGCTCGTCCTCCAGCAGCGCGGCGATCGGCCCGGGGGCCCGGTGGCCGAATGCGGGCATGGCGTTGAAGAGGTGCGTGGCGACCGTGGCACCCGCGTCGATCGCCTGGACGGTCTGCTCGTAGGTGGCGTCGGTGTGACCGATCGCGGCGATCACGCCGTGCTCGGCGAGCAGCCGTACGGACTCGATGCCCCCGGGCAGTTCGGTGGCGAGGGTGACCATCCGCGCGGTGCCGCGGGCGGCGTCGAGCAGTTTGCGCACCTCCGCCGGGTCGGGGTCGCGCAGCAGTTCCCCGCTGTGCGCGCCCTTGCGGCAGGGCGAGAGGAACGGGCCCTCGAAGTGGATGCCGGCCAGGTCGCCCTGCTCCACCAGCTCGGAGAGGAACCCGGCGCGGTGGGTGAGGAAGTCCATGTCGCCGGTCACCGTGGAGGCGACCATCGTGGTGGTGCCGTGCTCGTGGTGGGTGCGCACTGCGGTGAGCACGTCCTCGGCCGTGCCGGACGTGAACGAGGCCCCCCCGCCGCCGTGGTTGTGCATGTCCACGAAGCCGGGGACCAGCCAGTGGCCGGACAGGTCGACCGACGGCGCGTCGGCCGGGGCGTGACCGCCGATCAGGGTCCCCTCGACACTCACCCGCCCGTGCTCGACGACCCCGGTGGGCAGCACCACCCGGGCGCCCGCGAGAACCATCCGGTCGGCCATCAGCCGGTTACCTCCGTGGTGAGTGAGTCGGACGTGGCGAGCAGGTCCCAGGCGAGGAGGCCGGCGCCGAGGCAGCCGGCGGTGTCCCCGAGGGCCGCCGGGACGATCGAGGGCGGCTGCTGGAAGGTGATGCGCGCCTCCACCGCGGCCCGCAGCGGTGCGAACAGGGTCTCCCCAGCCTCCGCGAGACCGCCGCCGATGATCAGCGTGCCTGGATCCAGCAGGGTGAGCGCGGTCACCAGCCCGTCGGCGAGGGCGTCGACGGCTTCCCGCCAGACGCGTGCGGCCGCCTCGTCGCCGGAGTCGACCGCCTTCGCGCAGTCGGCGGCGTCCGCCTCCGGGTCGCCGCTGGCGGCGGCCCAGGCGCGGGAGACGGCGGAGGCGGAGGCCAGCGTCTCCAGACAGCCGCGCCGGCCGCAGCCGCACTCCGGGCCGCCGGGCCGGACGACGATGTGGCCGATCTCCCCCGCGCAGCCGTGCGCGCCCTCCTCGATCGCGCCGCCGATGCCGATGGCCCCGGCGATGCCCGTGCCGAGTGGGACGAACAGGAACCGCTCCGTGCCGCGGCCCGCCCCGACGCGGCCCTCGGCGAGCCCGCCGGTGCGGACGTCGTGGCCGAGGGCGACCGGGAGCCCGCCGAGCCGTGCGGCGAGCAGCGCGCGCAAGGGGAGGTCGCGCCAGCCCAGGTTGGCCGCGTAGACGGCGGTGCCGTTCGCGGTGTCGACGATGCCGGGCACCGCGACGCCGGCGGCCGAGGCGCCCTGCCCGTACCGCTGCTCGCCGTGGGCGCGCAGTTCGGCGGCGAAGCCGAGGATGGTCTCGACGACGGCCTCCGGACCGTGCTCCCTGCCGGTCGCCCGGCGGGAGTCGTGCAGCACCGTGCCATCCGGCCCGACGAGGGCGGCCTTGATCCCGGTGCCGCCCACATCGAGGGCGATGACATGTCTCACGTGTACAGTCTCGCCGCCGGACCGCAAAAGGTCTAGTCCACTGTTCGGGTTGCTGAACAGGGGGCCGCAGCGGTGGCGGTTCGTCGCGCCCTCGGCCCGGAAGTCCCCGTGCCGTGGCGTCCAATGGCGTTCCGGTTGAGCCCGGTTGAGCCCGGTTGAGCCCGGTTGAGCCCGGTTGGGCCAGGTTGAGCCCGGGTGGGCTCTGATCGGCCCCCGGCGGTCCGCGGATGCCCGGTGGGGCCCCGTCGGCGTCGCGTCCTCCGGCGCCCCGGCGCTCTCCTGCGCCCTTGGCGGTTCTCGGCGCTGCGGTGCTGCGGTGGTGCTCCGGCGGCCTTTCGGCACTCCGGTCCGCCGGTCGGCACTCCGGTCGACCGGGCGGACGTGGCGGTTGTGGCGGTTGTGGCGGTGCGGTCGTGCAGCCGTGCGGTCGTGCAGCCGTGCGGCCGTCGCGGTGGCCGTGGACATGGCCACGGGTGGTGCGCCGGTGGTCCCCGTGGCGCGAGTGGGCGGGCGTGTTCATCCCGCCCGGACGGGTGCGCGGGCGTGCGCCCGGCGCGGAGAGACTTGGCCGGAATCATTCGCTCCGGATGGCGCCGCGCTGTCCGAGGGGACGGCTAGGTTGCTGGTATGACCGACGACCGCGACCGCCTCAGCGCCCCTGACGGCTCCGGCGGCCTCTCCCGGCGCGACCGCGCCGTGCTCGCCTTCGAGCGGGCGTCGTGGGCCGGACCCGGTACCAAGGAGCGGGCGATACGTGAGGAGCTCGCTATCACCCCCACCCGCTACTACCAGCTCCTCAACGCCCTCCTGGACGACCCGCGCGCGCTTGCCCACGACCCCGTGACGGTGAACCGCCTGCGGCGCGTCCGGGAATCGCAGCGGTCGCTCCGGTGACGTGGCGGGGACTTCGCCGCGCGCCGTAGCTGAGCGGGGCCCGCGTCGATAGGGTCGCGACATGGGCAGCTACTCGCACGCACTGCCGGAACCGACCACCGCCGCCGGCCGTGAGGGGCTCGCCGCGGTCCTCCGGCAGCCGTCCGGGAGTGTGGTCGCGCTGGATTTCGACGGAACGCTGGCGGAGATCGTCCCGGACCCCGAGCAGGCGAGGGCGCATCCCGCGACGGTTCCCGCGCTGTCCCGGCTCGCGCCACAGGTGCGGTCTGTCGTCGTGGTGACCGGCAGGCCGGCCGGGGTCGCCGTCCGGTACGGCGGGTTCGCCGGCGCCGAAGGGCTGGAGCACCTCGTCGTCCTGGGGCACTACGGCGCGGAGCGGTGGGACGCCGTCAGCGGCGACGTCCAGGCCCAGCCCGAGCACCCGGGCGTCGCCGCGGTACGGGCCGAGCTGCCCGGCCTCCTCGACTCGATGGGTGTCTGGCGGGGTACCTGGATCGAGGAGAAGGGCCGCGCGGTCGCCGTGCACACCCGCCGCGCCGGGGACCCGCAGTCGGCCTTCGAGGCGCTGCGCGAGCCGATCGCCGCGCTGGCCGGGCGTCACGGGCTGATCGTCGAGCCCGGCCGCCTCGTTCTGGAGATCCGCCCGCCGGGCGTCGACAAGGGCATCGCGCTCGCCGAGTACGTCCGCGAGGTGAACGCCTCCGCGGTCGTCTACGCGGGCGACGACCTCGGTGATCTGGCCGCCTTCGCCGCCGTGGAGAAGCTCCGCTCGGACGGGGTCCCCGGACTGCTCCTCTGCAGCGGTGCCGAGGTGCCCGAGCTCGCCGAGCGCGCCGACCTCCCGCTGCCCGGCCCGGCTGCCGTCGTGGGCTTCCTCTCCGCCCTGGCGGACCGTATCGAGCACCGCGCCTGAGGCCCCTCGTGGCGGCCGGGGGCGTGGCTGTCGCGACGCGCTCCGGAGCCCGGTCCGGGCTCGGCTCCGTGCCCACCCGGCTCCGTGCCCACCCGGCTCCGTGCCCACCCGGCTCCGTGCCCACCCGGCCCCGTGTCAGCCCGGCTCCGCGACGCCCTCGTCCAGCGCCTCCAGCGCGTTCAACTGGTCCAGGAACCACCGCTGCGGCGGCAGCGCGGTCGCCGCGGCCGCCAGGCGCTTGCCGCGCTCCGCGCGCTCGGTGTCCGGCATGGACAGGGCCCGGTGAAGGGCGCCGGCCGTCCCGGTCACGTCGTACGGGTTCACCACCAGCGCGTCGTCGCCGAGTTCCGCGCACGCCCCCGCCTCCCGTGACAGCACCAGCGCGCAGCCGGCCTCCGACACGACCGGGATCTCCTTGGCGACGAGGTTCATCCCGTCCCGGACGGGGTTCACGAGGGCCACGTCCGCCATCCGGTACGCCGCCAGCGAGCGGGCGAAGTCGTCCTTGACGTGCAGGAGCACAGGGGTCCAGCCGGGTGTGCCGTACCGTGCGTTGATCTCCTCGGCGACCCGTGAGACCTCGGCCGTGTACTCGCGGTAGACGGCGAGGTCCTGGCGCGAGGGATAGGCGAAGGCGATGTGCACGACCCGCTCGCGCCACTCCGGGTGCTCGTCCAGCAGGGTGCGGTACGCGAGGAGTCCGCGGACGATGTTCTTCGACAACTCGGTGCGGTCCACCCGCACGATCGTCTTGCGGCTGCCCGGGCCGTGTGCGCCGCCGCCGATCTGCTCGCGCAGCGCGGCCATCCGCTCGTCCACGTCCGTCCGCCGCGAACGCTCCCGCAGGAAGTCCGCGTCCGCCCCGAGGCCGTGCACCCCGAGTTCGGTGCGCCGCCTGCGGTGCCCCGGCAACCGGTACTCGAGGCTCGGCGGTCCGTCCTTCGGCCGGTGCGGGTCCACGTCGTGGTCGGCCAGCACCCGGTGGCAGCAGCTCTGGAACGCCTCGAGCCAGCGCTGGGTGAGGAAGCCCAGCCGGTTGGCCCCGAGCATCCCGAGCAGCAACTGCTCGGCGATGTCGTCCGGGAGCATCCGGAAGTACTCCGGCGGGGCCCACGGCGTGTGCGAGAAGTGGCCGATGCGCAGGTCTGGCCGCAGGTCCCGGAGCATGCCCGGCACGAGCGCGAGATGGTAGTCCTGCACCAGCACGACCGCCGCCGGGGCCGCCGACTCGGCCAGGGCCTGCGCGAACGCCTGGTTGTAGGCCTCGTAGGCCACCCACTGGCGGCGGAACTCGGCGTCGAAGACGGGCTCCAGCGGTGTCTGGTACAGCATGTGGTGGACGAACCACAGCACCGAGTTCGCGATCCCGTTGTACGCGTCGGAGTGCACGGCGGCGTCGATGTCCAGCATCCGTACGCCCGGTTCGCCGATCTTGCGCCGCACCGCCTCGCGGTCCCCGTCGCCGAGCGCCGAGCACACCCACAGCGCGTCCGTCTCGGGTCCGATGGCCGACAGCCCGGACACCAGCCCGCCGCCGCCGCGCCTGGCGTCGAGCGTCCCGTCCTCCCGGAAGACGTACGAGACGGGGCCCCGGTTGGAGGCGACGAGAACTCGTGCGGCGTGCGCGTGCTCGTACTGGTGCTCAGAGACCATGTCGCGAACCTAGCCCTTCCTGGAACCGCTCAAACGTACGGCCGGATGCGGTGGCCGGAGACCGCCCGTCCGGGACCGCCGTGCCGCCGGACCGCCGTGCCGCCGGACCGCCGTGCCGCCGTGCCGCCGGACCGCCGTGCCGCCGTGCCGCCGGACCGCCGTGCCGCCGTGCCGCCGGACCGCTGCGCCGCCCGACCGCCGTGCCGCCGTGCCGCCGGACCGCCGGACCGCCGGACCGCCGGACCGCTGCGCCGCCGGAGCGCCGTGCCGCCGGAGCGCCGTGCCGCCGGAGCGCCGTGCCGCCGGACCCCGGCGCCCGCCCGGCGCCCCGGCCTGCGGCCCGCCGTGCACTCGACCGGTCAGGGGTTCCTCCGGCCGCGCGTCGCCGCGAGTGCGATCGCCCCGGCGGCCGAGAGCGCCAGGGCCATCCCGCCCAGCAGCCACAGCCGCTCGCTGTCGTGGCCTGCCGCGGCGATCTCACCGACGGCCCGCTCCCCGCCGTCCCGGCCCGGGGCATCGGCGCCGGCCGCGCTGCCGGGGCCGCCGGGGGCCGGTGGTACGCCCGGGGGCTGTCCGCCGGATTCCCTGCCGCGGGCGTCCGCCGCGGCCGGCTCGTCCCGGCCGTCCTCGTGCCCCTGCCCGAGGCTGTGAGCGCGGCTCTCCTCGTGGCCGAAGCCGGTCCGGGGGGCTCCGAGCTCCCCGAGCTCCTCGGCCACCGGGGCCGCCGAGCACCGGGTGTCCGTGGTGCCGGCGGCGCAGTTCGACCGCGGGGACTGGACCTCCAGGCCGCCGCCGAGACGGCCGTCGCCGTCGCCGCCGTCCTCGCCGCCGACGGTGACCGAGTAGGTGACGGTCGCCGACATCCCTGCCGGGAGGGCGCCCGAGTAGGAGAGCACGGGTTCGTCGTACGCGACCCGGCCGCGGGTGGCCCGGGCGTTGCGGTCGTAGACGGCGTCGTCGAGGGTGCCGCCGAGGTCGTCGGTGAACCGCACGTCGGGGAGGTCCCGCTCGCCGTTGTTGGTCGCCCGGATGGTGAAGGTGAGGGTGTCCCCGCGGGCGACCCTCTGCGCCGACGCCGTCTTGGTGACCTGGAGGTCGGGGGCCGGTGCCGGCAGGGCGGGAGCCGTTCGCGCGAAGCCCGTCGCGGCGGCCGCGGTACCCGCGGCGACCGCCAGGGCCCCGAGGAGCCGGGGCCGATTGCCTCTGCTGCGTCCGCGGCCCCTCGTCCGGTCCCGGCCGGGCACGGCCCGATCCGGACGGGAGACCCGAGCGCTCTGTGATCTCACATTGCCCATAAGTACGAAATGTAGGCAATCATCCCGGCTGGGCCGGGTTACGCCGCGCCGTGTTGCGCCGCGCCCGTGTTGCGCCGCGCCCGTGTTGCGCCGCGCCCGGGTTACGCCGCGCCCGTGTTGCGCCGTCCCGCCCGGGCCGCGTACTCGGGGATGTCCCCCATCGGCGGGCGTTCCTCCGTGTCCACCGTGTGGGTCCGCGGGACGAACCCCCCCTCGGCGCGGTCGAACTGGGTCAGCACCGGGCGCACCAGGTGCCCGCGCGAGAGGCGCAGTTGAGCGGTGCGGTAGATCGCCGCCGCCATCCGGCCCAGCGCCTGGCCGTCCTGGTGGCGGTGCAGCCGCACGCCGACGTCCACCTGGGCCAGCGCGTCAAGACCCACCGTGTGCAGCGCGTCCACCAGCAGGCCCAGCTCCACCCCGTAGCCGACCGGGAACGGCAGCCGCTCCAGGAGCGAGCGGCGCGCCGCGTACTCCCCGCCGAGCGGCTGGACGAACCCGGCGAGCCGCGGCCAGTGCAGATTGAGCAGCGGCCGCGCCACCAACTCGGTCACCCGGCCGCCCTGGCCGGGCGTGTCGCCGAGCGGCCTGTCGTACACCGCCTTGACGAACTGCACCTCGGGGTCGGTCAGCAGCGGGCCGACGATCCCGGAGACGAAGCCGGGGGAGAACTCCCTCAGGTCGGCGTCCACGAAGCAGACGATGTCGCCGGTGGTCGCCAGCAGGGAGCGCCACAGCACCTCGCCCTTGCCCGGTACGGCCGGAACGCGCGGGAGTATCCCGTCCCGGTGCACCACCCGGGCGCCGGCCCGGGCGGCCGCCTCGGCGGTGCGGTCCGTCGACCCCGAGTCGACGACGACCAGCTCGTCGACGAGCGGCACCGTGTCGCTCATCAGCTCGCGCCGGATCACGTCCACGATCCCGCCGACCGTCGCCTCCTCGTTCAGTGCGGGGAGCACCACGCTGACCGTGGTGTCCTGCTTGGCGGACAGCAGCCGGTCCAGTGGGCGGTCCGCCACCGACCAGGACCGCCGGGCCAGCCAGCGCTCCACCTCTTCCAGCACGTGATCTCCATCTCGCGGATCGGACGGCCGTCTCAGGCGTCCGGGGGTTCGGTTACAGTCTTGAACAACGCGGACCGCCGATGCATGTCGGGGTCGCCGCGCGGACACAATCGAATACCGCTCATCCAGAGGGGCAGAGGGACACGGCCCGCTGAAGCCCCGGCAACCCTCCAGCCGATCTCGTCGCGCATCGCGGCCGAGGCTCACGGCTCGGGAAGGTGCCAATTCCGTCTCGCGGCGAGATGCGCCGCGGGGAAGATGAGGAGAAAGGGCCTCGCCTCCATGGCTGTGCAGACCGTCGCCACCACTTCCGATTCTGCCGACACCGTCGACCTGGGTCCCGCCTCCGGGCTCTCCTGCCGCGAATGCGGTGAGCGTTTCGCCCTCGGTCCGGTCTTCGCCTGCGAGGCGTGTTTCGGGCCGCTCGAGGTCGCGTACGACCTTCCGGGCGGCGACCCCGAGGAGCTGCGCGCGCGCATCGAGAGCGGTCCGGACAACATCTGGCGCTATGCGCCGCTGCTGCCCGTGCCCGCGGACGTGGCGGGCAAGCCGAATCTGAACCCGGGTTTCACCAGGCTCGTCCGCGCCGACAACCTCGCCCGTGAGCTGGGCGTCACCGGCGGACTCTGGGTCAAGGACGACTCGGGCAACCCCACGCACTCCTTCAAGGACCGGGTCGTGGCCCAGGCGATCGAGGCCGCCCGCGCCTTCGGTTTCACCACGCTCTCCTGCTCCTCCACGGGCAACCTGGCCGGCGCGGTCGGCGCCGCGGCCGCCCGCGCCGGCTTCCGCTCCTGCGTGTTCATCCCGCACGACCTGGAGCAGGGCAAGGTCGTGATGGCCGCCGTCTACGGTGGCGAGCTGGTCGGCATCGAGGGCAACTACGACGACGTCAACCGCTTCTGCTCCGAACTCATCGGCGACCCGGCGGGCGAGGGGTGGGGCTTCGTCAACGTCAATCTCCGCCCGTACTACGCGGAGGGTTCCAAGACGCTGGCGTACGAGATCTGCGAGCAGCTCGGCTGGCGGCTCCCGGACCAGATCGTCATCCCCATCGCCTCCGGTTCCCAGCTCACCAAGATCGACAAGGGGCTCCGGGAACTGATCGCACTGGGCCTGGTCGAGGACCGGCCCTACCGGATCTTCGGTGCCCAGGCCGAGGGCTGCTCACCGGTGTCCGCGGCCTTCAAGGCCGGCCACGAGGTGGTCAGGCCGCAGAAGCCGGACACCATCGCCAAGTCGCTGGCGATCGGCAACCCGGCGGACGGCCCGTATGTGCTGGACATCTGCCGGCGCACCGGCGGCGCGGTGGAGGACGTCACCGACGAGGAGATCGTGGACGCGATCAAGCTGCTGGCCCGCACCGAGGGGATCTTCACCGAGACCGCGGGCGGTACGACCCTCGGGGTGGCGAGGAAGCTGATCGAGGCCGGGGTGATCGACCCGGCCCTCACCACGGTGGTCGTCAACACGGGGGACGGCCTCAAGACCCTCGACGCGGTGGCCCCGACCACGGGTATGTCCGCAGTCATCCGCCCCAACCTGGACTCCTTCCGAGAGGCTGGCCTCGTATGAGCGTCAACGTCCGCATCCCCACCATCCTCCGCACCTACACCGGCGGGCAGGCAGAGGTCCCGGCCGAGGGCGCCACCCTCGCGGAGGTCATCGCCGATCTGGAGAAGAACCACACGGGCATCGCGGCCCGGGTCCTGGACGACCAGGGCCGGCTCCGCCGTTTCGTCAACGTGTACGTCAACGACGACGACGTGCGCTTCGAGCAGGGCCTGGGGACGGCGACCCCGGACGGCGCCGGCGTGTCGATCATCCCCGCGGTGGCCGGCGGCTGATCGCGCGCCGAGCCGGCGGCTGGTCGCCACACAGAGTCAGCAGAAGAGCCCCCTCCGCAAGCTCTGCGGAGGGGGCGTTTCTGCAGGGTTGAGCGCGATAGAATCGGGGAAACCCTCCCCGCCGCGCGTGCCGGGCGCATATGAGAACGCCGTCCCGCGCGACAAGAAACAGCCAAAGTGCTTGAGCATTGTGCGCCGTAAGTGCGCTTTGTCCGGCCCGACTTGCCCGGGAATGCTCGCATTTCTCCTGAATCCTTCTTTCGGCCCTGCCCGGAATTCTCGTCCGATTGACCTGTTGCAGACGGCAGTTGGACAGATACATTCAGCCGCGGTCGACGCGTTCCGGCGCACGCCCATGGGGTCGTCCCCATGCCCCTCCGGGCACGGGGAGCCGCCCCTGGGTGAGGTCTGACCCGGGTCCGCGAAGTGCGGTCCTGTGCAAGGGCCAGTAATAGGGGAGTTAGGCATGGCTCAGGGCACCGTCAAGTGGTTCAACGCGGAGAAGGGGTATGGCTTCATCGCGGTCGACGGTGGTGCGGATGTTTTCGTCCACTACAGCGCGATCCAGATGGACGGATACCGCACCCTGGAGGAGGGGCAGCGAGTCGAGTTCGAGATCTCGCAGGGCCAGAAGGGGCCGCAGGCGGACATGGTCCGCGTAGCCGGCTGAGCGCCGACTGACTGCAGCAAAGCCGACTGACTGCAGCACAAGCGACGGAGGGTCCGTGCCAGGGGCACGGACCCTCCGTCGTGGTGTGCCCGTCCCGCGCCGCGAGGGCGCCCGGGTGCGAGGGCCGCGTCGGGGCTCCTGCCGCCGGGATGGACGGTGCGCCCTCGCCCCGGGGGGACGCGCCGACGCGCCCCCGGGGCGACGCGGCGCGGCCTTCGGACGGAAGCCCGAGTCGCGGTCGCGTCTTGCACTCGCCGGGTCCGAGTGCTAATCATTGGCGTTAGCACTCTACGAGTGAGAGTGACAACGAAGGACCGGGTCGGTGAGGTCCGCAGGCCGGGTGGGGCAAGGAACCACAAGGCACGCAGGCCGTCCGTCGCGGGCACCAGCGCGGTCCGGAGCATCCACCCCAGTCCGGGAGGACCACTTCACATGGCCAAGATCATCGCGTTCGACGAGGAGGCACGGCGCGGTCTCGAGCGCGGGATGAACCAGCTCGCCGACGCCGTCAAGGTCACCCTTGGCCCCAAGGGCCGGAACGTCGTCCTCGAGAAGAAGTGGGGCGCCCCCACGATCACCAACGACGGTGTCTCCATCGCCAAGGAGATCGAGCTCGAGGACCCGTACGAGAAGATCGGCGCCGAGCTGGTCAAGGAAGTCGCCAAGAAGACGGACGACGTCGCCGGTGACGGTACGACCACCGCGACCGTCCTCGCCCAGGCGCTGGTCCGCGAGGGCCTGCGCAACGTGGCGGCCGGTGCCAACCCGATGGCCCTGAAGCGCGGCATCGAGAAGGCCGTCGAGGCCGTCTCCGGTGCGCTGCTCGACCAGGCCAAGGAGGTCGAGACCAAGGAGCAGATCGCCTCCACCGCCTCCATCTCCGCCGCCGACACCCAGATCGGCGAGCTCATCGCCGAGGCGATGGACAAGGTCGGCAAGGAAGGCGTCATCACCGTCGAGGAGTCCCAGACCTTCGGTCTCGAGCTGGAGCTCACCGAGGGCATGCGCTTCGACAAGGGCTACATCTCGGCGTACTTCGCGACCGACATGGAGCGCATGGAGGCCGCCCTCGAGGACCCGTACATCCTCATCTTCAACGGCAAGGTCTCCTCGGTGAAGGACCTGCTCCCGCTGCTGGAGAAGGTCATGCAGTCGGGCAAGCCGCTGCTGATCATCGCCGAGGACGTCGAGGGCGAGGCCCTGTCGACCCTGGTCGTCAACAAGATCCGCGGTACCTTCAAGTCCGTCGCCGTCAAGGCTCCGGGCTTCGGCGACCGCCGCAAGGCCATGCTCGGCGACATCGCCATCCTCACCGGTGGCACGGTCGTCTCCGAGGAGGTCGGCCTCAAGCTCGAGAACGCGGGCCTGGACCTGCTGGGCCGCGCCCGCAAGGTCGTCATCACCAAGGACGAGACCACCATCGTCGACGGTGCCGGCGAGAGCGACCAGGTCCAGGGCCGGGTCAACCAGATCCGCGCCGAGATCGAGAACTCCGACTCGGACTACGACCGCGAGAAGCTCCAGGAGCGCCTCGCGAAGCTGGCCGGCGGCGTGGCCGTCATCAAGGCCGGTGCCGCGACCGAGGTCGAGCTCAAGGAGCGCAAGCACCGCATCGAGGACGCCGTCCGCAACGCGAAGGCGGCCGTCGAGGAGGGCATCGTCGCCGGTGGTGGCGTGGCCCTGCTCCAGGCCTCCCAGGTCTTCGAGAAGCTCGAGCTCGACGGTGACGAGGCCACCGGTGCCGCCGCTGTGAAGCTGGCCCTGGAGGCCCCGCTGAAGCAGATCGCCGTCAACGCCGGCCTCGAGGGCGGCGTCGTGGTGGAGAAGGTGCGCAACCTGACCCCGGGCCACGGCCTGAACGCCGCGACCGGCGAGTACGTCGACCTCGTCGCCGAGGGCATCATCGACCCGGCCAAGGTCACCCGTTCCGCGCTGCAGAACGCCGCGTCGATCGCCGCGCTGTTCCTCACCACCGAGGCCGTCATCGCCGACAAGCCGGAGAAGGCCGCCGCGGCCGCTCCGGGCGGCATGCCGGGCGGTGACATGGACTTCTGATCGACCCTGTGGTTGATCGACCGTCCTGTACCGAGGGCGGCACCCCCACTCCCGGGGGTGCCGCCCTCGGCCTTTGCGCCTGCGCGCCCGGCCGGGCGCGCAGGCGCGTGCGGGTCCGGGGCGTGGGTGCGGGGTGGTCGTGTGGGGTGGTCTTGGGGTGCTGGTCGGGTCCGGCGCGCGGGGTGGTTGCCGGGGCCTGGCGTTGCGGGGCCGGGGCGGGCCGTGCGGGATCGTCCCCGGGCCGTCCTCAGGCCGTCCTCAGGCCGGCGCCAGACGCAGCGTGAACCACGTCGTCTTGCCGTCGTCCGCCGGTCGCACACCCCAGCCGCCCGCCAGCGACTCGACGAGGATCAGGCCCCGCCCCGACTCGTCGTCGGCGCCCGCCGGCCGGATCCGGGGTGGAAGGTGGCTGTGGTCGCTCACCTCGACGGTCAGCTCCGTGCTGTTGCGCCGCACCTGCAGGCGTACCGGGCCCTGCCCGTGCCGGACGGCGTTGGTGACCACCTCGGACACCAGCAGCCCGGCGTCGTCGGCGACCTGGGCGCAGTCCCAGGCGACCAGGGACTCGGCGAGGAACGCCCGCGCACGTGACACCGAAGCCGGGGCCGCCGGCAGTACCGTCGTCGCCGTGGCCAGCGGGGCCGCCGGCAACTGGGCCAGAAGCAGCGTCACATCGTCGTGGTGGTGCTCGGTGGCGGGCAGGACCGACTCCAGCACGTCGTCCACCACCGTCTCCAGGTCGTGTGCCGAGGCGAACGCGAGATCGAGTGCGTCGATGAGCGCGTCGAGCTGCTCTTCGATGTCTCCCGCCGGTGTCTCTATCAGGCCATCGGTGAAGAGGACCAGGCTCGACCCCGGGGCGATGGCCACCGTCGCCTCCTGGTGGGGATGCTCCCCCACCCCCAGGGGCACGCTGACCGGTGCCTCCAGGGACCGCACGCCGTCGCCCGGCTCCGCGACGAGAGCCGGCAGATGCCCGGCCGAGCAGACGGTCACCTCGCCCGCGTCCGGCGCCACGACCAGATAGCAGCAGGTCACCAGCTGGTCCGGTCCGTCGAGTTCGGCGACGATCGAGTCGAGCGCGTGCATCAGCTCCCGCGGCCGCATACCGGTCTTGGCGAGGGCGTGGGCCGCGGACCGCAGTTGCCCCATGATGGCGGCGGCCTCCAGGCCGCGGCCCATCACGTCACCGATGAGGATGCCGACCCGCCCGGCGCCCAGCGGCACGAGGTCGAACCAGTCACCGCCGACACCCGCGCCCTGGGTGGCGGGCAGATAGCGGCTCGCGGTCTCCAGCCCGGGCACGGCCGGCGGGGTGCCCATCAGACTGCGCTGCAGAGTCAGCGCGACGTGACGCTGCTGCTCGTACAGGGCCTGGAACCGCTCCTCGGCGGCTTTGCGTTCGCTGACGTCGCGTACGGCAGCGGAGACGAGGAGCCCGTCGGTGGTCTCGAGGGGGCTGAGACTGATCTCCACGGGGAACTCGGTGCCGTCCTTGCGGAGGCCGTGCAGTTCGAGCCCGGCACCCATGGGGCGGACCTGGCCGTTGTGGGTGTAGCCGTCGCGGTGTGCGGAGTGGTGGTCGCGAAAGCGGCCGGGGACGAGGATCTCGACGGGGTGGCCGAGGAGTTCTTCGCGCCGGTAGCCGAACAGGGCTTCCGTCTGCGCGTTGACGAGGCGAATGGTTCCGCCGTCGTCGACGATGACCATGGCGTCCGGCGCCGCCTCCAGCAGCCCCCGGAACCGCTCTTCTGCGGACCCCGCGGGGGCCCCTGGGCGCGGGCTCGTGCGGCAGCGGCAGGCCCCGGCGGTGCCGGTGTCTGGATCGGACTCCGATGAGACCGCCGTGATGATGCCATTCATGCTTGCCTCCCGGACGGATTCTGCCCTTTGCCGTGACCGCGGCAGCGGTATCCGGACATCTCACCGCAATGCCTGACGCCATACACGGGGGAGTCCGATTCTGACCGGTGATGGCGCTTGCGCGGAGAGAAACGAAAGGAGTGCGGCGGGTGTGGAGTGGCATCAACGGTCGGGCCCGGAGTTCGCAGCCATGCTGGTCGGGGACGCCTGCTCGGAACTCGATCTTCCGTACGGGGTGGTGTGACCTCTGTGAATTCTGTGGCCTACGTGATCCCCGAGTCGCTCGGTTCCCGGACGACCGATGGCGGGTTCGGTCCCGCTGATCGTCCCGCTCGAAGAGGCGATGGGGGACGAGATGACGGACGAGATGACGGACGAGATGACGGACGAGATGACGGACGAGATGACGGACGACATGACGGACGACATGACGGACGAGATGGCGGACGGGGCGGCGGACGGGTCGCCGGAGCGGCCGCCCGGGCCCCCTGGGCCTCTGCCGGCGACCGGCCGGCCCGATCCCCGGTCAAGGGCGCATCCCCAGCCATTCGGCTCCGTCCGGCGAGGTCTCCCTCTTCCAGATCGGTACCTCCTGCTTGAGCAGTTCGATGCACATACGGGCGGCGGCGAACGCTTCCGCGCGATGTGGTGCGGACGCGGCCAGTACCACCGCCGCATCGCCGACCTGCAACTCCCCGATCCGGTGCGAGACGGCGACCCTGGCCCCCCGAGCCGACTGCTCGCAGCGGTCGATGACGGAGTTCAGCGCTCGCAGCGCCATGGCGGAGTACGCCTCGTAGCGCAGTTCGGTCACTTCGTGGCCCTCGTTCTCGTCGCGTACGGTGCCGACGAAGGCCACCACGGCCCCCTGCCCTGGGCCGGCTACCGCGTCGACCAGGGGGTCGATGCGCAGCGGCTCGTCCGTCACGACGCAGTAGCGGTCCGATCCTCCGGCGATCGGGGGGATCAGTGCCACGGTGTCCCCCGAACTCAGCACATGCCCGGAGGCGGCGAACTCCTCGTTCACGGCGATCCTGATGCGCTCCCGGATCGGTACGAACGGCGGGTGGCGTTCGCCGATCCGCTCCACCAGGTCGGCCACGGTGGCGCCGGAGGCGAGCGAGAAGTGCTCCTCGCGGGCCTGGACGTACATCTCCCGCAGGATGCCGAAGTACAGCACCTGGACGTCGGTTCCCATGATCATTCCTCCTGGTTGCCGCCGGCGGGCCGGCCGGAGCGTGACCACGAACACGGTGCAACGACGGTCTCCCGCACGGTCGTCGGCACGATCACCGGCGCGGTCGTCCGCGCCGCCGGAGGCATCGGCATCTCCCGGCCGTCCCCCCGGCCGTCCCCCCGGCCGACGCCCGGCCGTTCGGGCGCGTCAGGGCTGCGGAGCCCCCGCGGCGCTCATACCGGTACCTGCAGGGCCGAGTAGGCCGTGTCGATGTCTGCCGCGAGGTCGAAGTCCAGCCCGGTCAACCCGTCCATCTTGTGTGTCCACAGCACCACCGTCACCTCCCGCTTGTTCTCCCAGGACAGATTGGGGTGGTGGTTGAGCTTCTCCGCGATGTCGGCGATGGCCTCGACGAGGGCCAACGACTGGCGGAACGTCACGCAGTGGAAGGTCCGGCAGAGGTGCCCTTGCCGGAGTTCCCACTCCGGGACCCGGCCCAGGCGCCGCTGCACCGCCGCGGTGTCCAGGGTGACGGCGCTGCCCTGGCAGGCACGGTGATCGGTCGGGGGGAAGCCGTCGTCGGTGCGGGACTCGTTCGCGGTCACGGGGTTCTCCCGGGGGACTCGTCGTTGCTCTGTACAGGTCCGGGCAGGGCGGTCCTCTCTCAGCCGCCTCGCGTGTGCATCTCCAGATGCGGGTCGTCGCGCAGGCTGTCCACGGAGACGAACACCCCTCTCTCGCGCCGGTTCAGCCGGTTCTCCGCGCCCCGGTCCGCTCGCTCGCGCCACACCGTGGCCACCTGGTCCCGCAGTTCCTCGTCGCTCGCCCCCTCCCGCAGGGGTTCGCGCAGGTTCAGGCCGCTCAGCGAGTACAGGCAGGTGAGCAGGATGCCGTCGGCCGTGAGGCGGGTGCGGTTGCAGCTACGGCAGAAGGGCTGGGTGGTCGAGGAGACGACGCCGAAGACGGCGCCGTCCGGTAGCGCGTACCGGTCGGCCGGGGCGGGACCGCCCTCGTCCAGGGGGGTGGGCTGGGATCCGTAGTGCCGCGCGAGCCGGTCGAGGATCTCCAGCCGGGACACGACCTTCGACGCGCTCCAGTGGGTGGCCCCGCCGACGTCCATGTACTCGATGAACCGCACCTCGGCGGGGACGGCCCGTCCGTACTCGATCAGATCGGCCAGCTCGTCCTCGTTGAAGTCCCGCATCACGACGGTGTCGATCTTCGTGCCGGTGAATCCCGCCTCGGGGACCGAGCGGATCCCGGCCATCACGGCGCCGTGGGACGAGCGCTGGCTCATGGCCTTGAAGCGCTCGGGGCGCAGGGTGTCGAGGCTCACCGTCACCCGGCCCAGCCCCGCTTCCTTCAACGCGCCGGCGTGCTTGCCCAGAAGCACGCCGTTCGTCGTGAGGGCGAGATCCCGCAGGCCTCGGTCGGACCTGGACGCCAGGGTCTTGACGATGTCGGGAAGCTCGGGCCGTATCAGGGGCTCGCCTCCGGTCAGGCGCACCTTGTGGACACCCAGCGACATGAACACGTCCGTCAGACGGCCGATCTCGGAAGTCGACAGCAGATCCCGTCGGGGAAGCCAGGTGTAGTGCTCCTCCGGCATGCAGTACTGGCAGCGCAGATTGCACTGGTCGGTCACCGACAGCCGGAGGTCACCCAGCGGCCGGTCGAAGAGATCCCGCGGGTGATCGGCAAGATCGGCATTGCCGCCGGCCATGGGTATCAGCCCCCGGTGTCAGGCGGTGCGCAGAGTGCGGTACCGGTTCGATGTGCCGGTGGGGAAGCGGACGGGGCGAGCGGTCCCCCGTGGCTGAAGGCCGATGACGCGGGCGATGGTCCCGGGGAAACGGCCGGGTGGGCCCCCTCCCGGCAGCCGACGCGGCCCGAGGTCCCGGCGGACAGCCGGGCCTCGGCGGCCCGGCGGCTGTGCAGCGGGTTCGTGACCCGGTATGAGGTCATGGTCAACCCTTCCTGCTGCTTTATGGCTTTGTGGATCTATTTTAGGCTGCGATAAGCCTCGCGCACCTCGCGCACCTCGCGCACCCCGCGGGGCAGGGCCGGGGGAGCCTCGTGCCGAGCGTGGCCGAGCCCGCCGGCGGTGTCGAACTCGCATGGCACCGCATGTGGGCCGCGGATACGCTGGCGAGAATGAGCTGATATTTCCGATCTCACGGAAAGGTCCGCTATGGCTGAGAACCCTGCCGACTCACGGGGGCGGCGCACCGTGGAGGTCGCTCTGGTCCACGCGGGCCGCACCAAGATCCGGTACCCGGCTGAACTGCTCGACGACGACGGGGCGCGGATCACGGTCCAGGCGACCTGGGCGGCTTCGCACGTGAGGGATCTCGGCTTCGTCCGCTTCGAACCGGGTGACTCCTTCGTGGAGCGCTACTGGCGCGACCGCTGGCATGCGGTCAAGGAGGTGCGCGCGGGGGACGGCGCTCTGAAGGGCTGGTATGCCAACGTCACCCGGCCGAGCACCCTCGACGACGGTGAACTCCGCGTCGAGGAGATGGGGCTGAACCTGTGGGTGTCCGCGGACACGGCCACTGTGCTGCGGCTGGACGAGGAGACGTTCGCTTCGGGCGGTCTGCGCGGGCGTGATCCCGACTCGGCGAGCAGGGCCGAGGCCGCTCTGGACGAACTCGAGCACATGGCGAAGGAGGGGCGGTGGGGCGAGTTGGTCCGAGTTCGGTGACAGCGGGAGCCGAGAGGCAGCCGTGACCTGCTCCGCCGCCGCTCCGCGGCCGGCCCCGCCGGGAGGCACCCGTGCGGGGCGGCCGTGATCGGGCCCTGATGCGCGTGCTCCGGCCGTGGAACGGGGCCGGCGGGGGCGCGGGGGACCCGGTGGGTCCGAGCCGGACCGCGTCGCGCGTCTCCCTCGCGATCCTGGTCGCGACCCAGTTCTATGTGATGCTCACCGGCACGGTCGTCAACATCACGCTGCCCGTCATGGGCGAGGACCTGGGGCTCGCTCCGACCCTTCTGCCCCAGGTGGTCGGTGCGTACGTCCTGGCCACCGCGGCGCTCCTGCTGCCGGCAGGTCGCGCCGCCGACCGCTTCGGGCGCCGCCGCCTGCTGCTGGTCGGCCTCGCGGTGTCGTCGTTCGCTTCCTGCCTGGTCGCCCTCTCCGGCGACGCCACGACGCTGATCGCGGCACGGGCGTTCCAGGGCGCCGGGATCGCCCTGGTGCAGGCCGCCCTGCTCGCCCTGTTCCTGTTGCGCGCCCCGGAGGGCGAGCGCGCCAGGCCCCTCGGCCTCTGGGGCATGGCGACCTTGGCCGGGGGCGGCGTCGGGGTCCTCTTCAGCGGACTGCTCACCGAAGTCGCCGGGTGGCGGTACGTGTTCTTCGCCATCGCCGCGTTCGCGGCACTGCTGGCGCCGCTGTGCGCCGTCACCGCCCCGTCGGACGGGGTCACTGGTGACAGGGTGCCCCGCCGCGACCTTGTGAGCCTCGTCGTGTTGGCGTCCGGACTGGTCCTGCTGGCCTTCGGTACGGCCGAGGCGGGGCGCTGGGGGTCTCGCCCCCAGGCACTGGTCCCGGCCGGTGGTGGACTCGCCCTTCTCGCACTCCTGATCGCGCTCGAGCGAGGCCGGCCGAACCCGCTGATTCCGCTGCGGGTCTTCGCCGGCGCTTCCGTGCGTGCGGCCCAGGTCGGCGTGGCGGTCCTCGGGATGGCGGCCACCGGAATGTTCTTCCTGCTGCCCCTCTACCAGCAGCGGGTTCTCGGCGACAGCCCTGGAACGGCCGCGCTGTGGCAGGTCCCTCTCACCGTGGCGTCAAGCCTGGGGTCCGTGTTCGCCGCCCGTCTCGGCCGTCGGCTCGGATCCCGAACGGCCCTGGCGCTCGGCCAGACGGTACTGGCCGCCGGACTGCTGTGGATGGGCCGGCTGAAGGGGGAGCGCAGCTTCGGGGAGGAGGCCCTGCTTCCGTCGCTGCTGATGGGCGCGGGGCTGGGGGTGGCGCTCGTCCACATGGTCAAGGCCGCCACGGCGGGTGCCGACCAGCAGAACGCCGGTGTGGCGAGCGGACTGACCACCACCGTGAAGAAGTGCGGGGGCGTGTTCGGTCTCACCGCGCTCGGCAGCCTCGCGGCGGCGGTGACGGAAACGGCGGATCCCGGTCTGTCACAGGTGCGGGCGCTGCAGGAGGGGTACGCCGCGGCGTTCACCTTGCTGGGTGCGCTCGTCGCCGCTACGGCGCTGCTGGTTCCGCTGGCCCCGCTGCTGGGCCGGATCGCTTCTCGGCGGTCCCAGCGGGGCACGACGGCGGACAGCGCCCCACCCCGCACCGCACGCTGAAACCGCTCGCCGGCCTCCCCCGTCCGCCGGGCCGGGAGCAGGGCCTGACGCCGGCCGGGTACGCGTCGCCCGTCCGCCGGCCGAGCAGGACCCGCCGACCGTCCGTCTCCCGCCTGCCGGCCCAGCATGCACCCGCTGAACGAGTTCAAGCCGGCGGGCCGGACATGGCCCCGGCAGCGGTCGTCCGCCGGCGGTCGAGCCTGTCCAGGACGAGGTCGCGCAGCAGCTCGTACTCCTCACGGAGCCTGCGCAATTCGGTCACGGGAGGGCGTGGAATCACGACGCCTTCGGTGACGATCTCCTCCGGCCCGAACTGCTCGCGGGTGAGGTCTATCTCGATGCCCTGGCCCAGGCGGTTCCACCAGTGGTAATCCACACGCTCTCCAGCGACGTGGACCTCCCCCCGGAGCAGATCGCCGCCGAGCAGATCGTGGAGCACCAGGGCGGTCACCCCGCACTGGTCCCGGGCGGGATTGTCCTCGGTCCAGCGGGCTCGGAACTCGGGAGTGGACCTCTCGGCACTCCAACTGCTGCGAACGGCACGTTCGATGTCGGTGAGAAGCAGTGGTGTCATGCCGGCGATCCTGCCAGGGGGCACTGACATCAGCCGGACGCCGGTGGTGAGAAGGGGCCGCCTACGGCGCCGGCGGTCATCGGCGGGCAAGCCCGGCCGCGCCGCGCCGCGATAGGCTTGCCGATACCGGGACCGCGACGGAACCGGGACGCCGAGACCACGACGCCAGGAGGTGAGACCCATTACCGCTGCCGCAGGACCGGGTGCTCGCCTCCGTGTCACCGAGGGTGTGTGAGGGAGCCCCGTTCGGAACCTCCGAAAGGCTCTCCCTTGTCGTTCTCCTTCGATGATCCCGCCGCATCTCGCTCCGCATCTCCTCCTCCTTCTCCTCTTTCTTCTCCTCCGTCCCTCCCTTCCCTCTCTTCAGTCTCTTCCCTCTCTTCCCTCCCTGCTTCCCGTTCTCTTCCCCTCGCCGCCGACATCGCCGCCGTCGTCGGCAGACTGCGCGCCGCGGGCTGTGTCTTCGCCGAGGACGAGGCCGGACTGCTGCTGTCCGCCGCCCGGACGCCCGCCGAACTCGCCGCCCTGGTGGAGCGGCGGGCCTGCGGCCATCCCCTGGAACACGTCCTCGGCTGGGCGGAGTTCTGCGGACTGCGGGTCGCCGTGGAGCCGGGGGTGTTCGTGCCCCGGCGGCGGACGGAGTTCCTCGTGCGCCAGGCGGTCCGCACCCGGCCGGACGCCGAAGTGGTCGTCGATCTGTGCTGCGGTTCGGGCGCCGTCGGGGCGGCGCTGGCAGCCTCGTTGCCCGGCTGCGGGGTCGAGCTGTACGCATCCGACATCGAGCCCGCCGCGGTGCGGTGCGCCCTGCGTAATCTGCCGGAAGGCGCAAGGGTTTTCGAGGGCGACCTGTTCGAGCCGCTGCCGGAGGTACTGCGCGGGCGCGTCGACATCCTCGCCGCGAACGTTCCGTACGTGCCGACCGGGGAAGTCGCTCTGCTGCCGGCCGAGGCCCGGGAGCACGAGCCGCTCGTCGCGCTCGACGGCGGCAGGGACGGACTCGACGTGCTGCGGCGGGTGACGGCGGAGGCGGGGGAGTGGCTGGCGCCGGGCGGGATCCTGCTGTTCGAGACGAGTGAGCGCCAGACCGCCGGTGCGCTGTCGGCGGTCGCGGACGGTGGACTCGCGCCGGGGGCGGACAGGTGCGACGAGCGGTATGCGACCGTCGTCGTGGGGACGAGGACCACCCGCTGAGGCCGGCCGCGCTCGGGGGATGGTTGCGCTGGTGAGCCTGTGCCTTGCTGCGGGGGCAGGAGAAGGGCGAGGCGGGTCGGCCGGGCCGGCCGGGGCGTGCCCGGGCGCCGACGGCGGGCCGCTTCTCATGCCGGTCTCATCGGGGCCTCAACTCGCCCTCACACCGCCTCCATGGCTTTCGCGCCATGTTCTTTGCGGGGAGCGGACCGGCCCGGTACGGAGGAAGGGGATGCGCCGCCGGCCGCCGGGTCAGCGGCGGAGCGCCTCGCGGAGGTGACCGCCTGCGTGCTTCAGGAGGTCCGCGGCCGTCGCGGCGTCGACGTCGGCGAGGAGCATCAGGATCGCCGTCTTCACCTCGCCGTCCGCCGCTGTCAGGGAGTTCTCGACGGCCTCGTCCGGGGCGCCGGTCGCCAGCGCCACGATCCGGCGCGACCGGGCGCGGAGCTTCTCGTTCGAGGCGCGCACGTCCACCATCAGGTTCCCGTAGGTCTTGCCCAGGCGGATCATGGTGATGGTCGAGATCATGTTGAGGACCAGCTTCTGGGCGGTGCCCGCCTTCAGCCGGGTCGATCCGGTGAGGAGTTCGGGACCGACGACCACCTCGATGCCGTGCTCGGCGGCCGCGGCCAGCGCGCTGCCCGCGTTGCAGGAGAGGCCGACGGTGAGCGCGCCGACCGCACGGGCGTGCTCGACGGCGCCGATCGCGTAGGGGGTTCGGCCCGAGGCGGAGATGCCGACCACGCTGTCGAGCGCGGTCAGGGTGAGACCGTCCAGATCGGCGGCGGCCAGCTCCCTGGAGTCCTCCGCGCCCTCCACGGCCTCCACCATCGCCGGCGGACCGCCCGCGATCAGGCCGACGACCTCGTCCGGGCCGGTGCTGAACGTCGGCGGGCACTCGCTCGCGTCCAGGACGCCGAGGCGGCCCGCGGTACCCGCGCCCGCGTACACCAGCCGCCCCCCTCGGGCCATGCGCCCGGCGATCGCGTCGATCGCGGCGGCGATCCCCGGAAGCTGTGCGGCCACGGCGTCGGGGACGGTCCGGTCCTCGCCGTTCATGACGCGGGCGATCTCGGCGGTCGGGAGCCGGTCGATGCCGGCCAGCTCGGGGCGGAACGCCTCGGTCGTGAGGTTGTCCAGCTGTGCGCGCAGTTCGGCCGGTCCAGGGGCGGAGGTCATGGGGCGGCTCTCCCGGGAGGTTCAGCGGGTGCGGGGGGTGCGGCGGTGGGCGAGGGCCTCGTACGAAGCGGCGAGGGCCGGCGCCGCCGTCTCGTAGGTGCGCTGCATGACGCCGATGAACAGGCAGTCGACGACCAGGAGCTGGCCCGTCCGCGAGGACATGGCGGCCGGGCGCAGGTCGGTCTCGCGTGCGGTGGAGGTCGTCAGCACGTGGTCTGCGTACTGGGACACCGGCCCGTCCGGCCGTCCGGTGATCGCGACGGTCGTCGCTCCGCGGCCGAACGCGACGCGCAGCGGTTCGATGACGTCGCCGGTCGACCCGGAGTGGCTGATCGCCACGGCCGCGTCGCCGGAGTGGAGCTGGACCGCGTTGGTGACCGCGAGATGGGGGTCGCCGTGCGCGTGGGCGACCAGCCCGATGCGCAGGAGCTTCTGGGCGAGGTCCTGGGCGACCAGGCCGGACGCTCCCACGCCGTAGACGTCGATACGGCCCGCGCCGGCGAGGGCCGCGACGGCGGCACCGAGCTGGACGGTGTCCAGGCCCGCGGCGGTGTCCGCCAGGGTCTGCTGCTCGTCGTGGGCGAGCTTCGTCACGACGTCGGCTATCGGGTCGTCCACCGCGATGTCCGCGGTGACCGCCGGTGCGCGGCCCGACTGCTGGTGTACGGCGAGGCCGGCGAGTGCCAGACGCAGATCGCGGTAGCCGGGGTAGCCGAGCAGCCGCGCGGTCCTGACGACCGTGGCCTCGCTGGTGCCGGTCAGCCTGGCGAGGCCGGTGACCGTGAGCGCCGCGCAGCCGGCCGGGTCGCCGGCGACGGCTTCGGCGACCCGCTGCATGGAGCGGGTCATGGACGGGGCGAGCGTGCGGACCTTCGAGGCGAGAGCAGCGGGTACGGGCGGGGCTCCGCCTCCGCCGGTTCCGGGACCTCCCGTCGCTGTGCCGCCGGCGGGCTGCGCGGCCGTCCCCGAGGTGCTGGACGGGGTGGGGTGGTCGGACCGTGCGGAGGTGCTGGACGGGGTGGGGTGGTCGGACCGTGCGGAGGTGCTGGACGGGGTGGGGTGGTCGGACCGTGCGGAGGTGCTGGACGGGGTGGGGTGGTCGGACCGTGTGGAGGTGCCGGACCGGCCCGTGGCGCCTGACCCGCCCGGAGCGGTCGAGCCGGGGCGGGTGCCGGCCTCCCGGGCGTTGAAAAAATTCTTCATCTCATTGCTCACATATGAAAGATATTTTCGCCTCTGGGGGCGGTCAACCCCTGGCGCTTGTGCCGCGCAGGGCCCCAGGGCTGGTCGCCCTGCGGACCGTCGGATCGGCGTGAAGGCCACCCACCCGCACGGGTGACAATGACGGTATGGACGGAGAACCACTTGAACAGGCGCTGCATGCCGCCCGCGCCCTCGTCCTCGCGGACCTCACCGCCAGTGACGTGGCGGACGCCGAGGTCGTCTCCCTCGTCGAGGAGGCGGTCGGGCAGCGCCGCTGGTGGGTCGGGCAGTGGCCGCAGGGCGCGGAGTACGTGGCCGGGCTGATCGCCCAGGACGTGCAGGACGCGCTGCTGGAGCGGTACGGGAGGTGGCCGCTGTGCCCGGTGTGCACCTCGGGGGAGCCGCACGCGCTCGACGTGGAACCCGAGTTGGGCCCTGACCCGCAGTGGGTGTGCGGCAAGGCGGGCGTCGCGGTCGCGCCGGTCGGCGGGCTGCGGTGACCCTCTACATCGACCCGCCGACCTGGCCGGGGCACGGGATGCTCTGGTCCCACCTGGTCAGCGACGTGTCGTTCGAGGAACTCCACCTCTTCGCCGGGTCGATCGGCTGCCCCGCCCGCGCCTTCGAGCGTGACCACTACGACGTGCCGGCCCACCGCTACGGGGACGCCGTGCGCGCGGGCGCGGTGGAGATCGGGTCGAAGGAACTGGTGGGGCGCCTCACCGAAGCGGGGCTGCGGCGGCGTAGGTACGGGGGCGGCGGGGGAGGCCGGTAAGGCCGGCCGGGCCGCGTCCTCGCCCTGTGGCCGGGCGGCCGTTCGTCCGCCCCCGGGCCGGGCCGCCCGCTCGCACTCACTCCCGCGGTCGCCGGGGATGCTCGCTCCATGGCCGCGCCGTCTGCCGGCGCTCCGGCGCTCCGGCGGTCCGGCGTCCGGCGGTCGGCGCGGTCCCGTGGTCGGTGGGCTCCGGCGGTCGGCGCGGCCGGTGAAGGGTGCCGGGTGCCGGGTGCGTCAGACCGTCTCGCAGCGCGTCGGGCCGGCCTGGTGGCCGTCCCGTCCGCCGCGGGCAGGGACGGCCACCAGGCCGGCCCTGGGCGCCGGGGCCTTCCCCCTGCGCTCGAACAGCAGGGCCAGCGCGACCAGTCCGAGGGCGCCGGTGGTCATCGCCGCGCCCGCCCACGCCGTGGCGGCGAAGCCGAGGCCCGCGTCGATGACCGTGCCGCCGAGCCAGGGCCCGCTGGTGTTGCCGAGGTTGAACGCGGCGGTGGTCGTCGCGGCGGCCAGCGTGGGGGCCGCGCCCGCGACGTTGAACATCCGGGCGTTCAGGGCGGGGGCGGTGAAGAACGACGCCACGCCGATCAGGAACGACAGGCCCACCGCCGCCACCGGCGACTCGGCGGTCACGGCCAGAACAGCCAGCAGCACCGTGGAGGCGGTGATTCCGCCGAGCATCACACCGAAGAGGTGGGCGTCGGCGATGCGGCCGCCGATCGCCGTGCCGAGCAGGGCGCCGATGCCGAAGAGGCCGAGGACGGTGGGCACCCAGCCTCCGCCGAGCCCCGCGACATCGGTGAGCAGCGGTGCCAGGTACGAGAACACGCAGAAGACGCCGCCCGCCGACAGCGCGGTGACCGCGACGGCGAGCCAGACCTGGCGGTCCCGGTAGATGGTCAGCTCGCGACGGAGCCGCGGCTTCTCCTCGGGCACCGGGATGGACGGGATCCTGGTCAGCACGCCCGCCAGGGCCACCGCCGACGCGGCGCCGACCGCCCAGAACGCCGAGCGCCAGCCGAGGTGCTCGCCCAGGAACGCACCGGCCGGGACGCCCAGGACGTTGGCGATCGACAGACCGCCGATCATCACGGCGATCGCACGGGCGCGCGAGCCGAAGGGCACCATCGCCACGGCCACCGCGGCGCCGACCGCCCAGAACCCGGCACAGGCGAGGGCGCTGACCACCCGGGACGCGAACAGCACCTCGTACGTCGGCGCAAGCGCCCCGGCGACCTGGCCCAACCCGAAGACGGTGAGCAGGGTGACGAGTGTGGCGCGGCGCGGTAGCCGCAGTGTCGCCACGGCGAGCAGCGGGGCGCCGACGACCATCCCGATGGCGAACGCGGAGATCAGCAGCCCCGCTTGGGGGATCGAGACGCCCATGTCCTCGGCGATGGGCGGCAGCAGCCCGGACAGCATGAACTCGCTGGTGCCGAGAGCGAAGACCGAGAGGCCGAGGATATAGACGGCCGACGGCAGGGGGGACGGCGCGTCGGCGGTGGCGGCGGACATGACAGTGCCCAACAGCCGGATGGCGCCTGTCATTCCCGGAGCCGGGAGCGTCCACACGGCGGGCGCGGCGTTCCGTACCGGACACCGGTCCCGTCTCCCTGCCCGCCGGTCCCGTCCCCGCCGCCCGCCGGTCCCGTCCCCGCCGGGCCCGGTGGCGGCGCCGGCCGTGCGGTGCGCCCCGCCGCGTCGTGGGCTCAGGCTCTCTGGAGGCGCTCCAGCTCTCCCGCCATGTTGCGCCGCGAAGCGCCCTCCCAGTGCCGCTGCCCGTACGGAGTGCGGAACAGTCTCGGCAGGCCGAGCAGACGGCGCAGGACATCGGACCGGCCCGCGCGGTAGACGTCGTCGGGGACGAATCCGTACTCCTCGCGCACGGCGGCGGCATACCTCGCGTACGCGTCCGCCGGCGAAGCGAGGATCGCCAGGTCGGCGTCGCAGAGGACCGTGCCGTTGGCGTCGTCGTCCCGGGCCGTGTGGTCCCGGGTGAGGAGTACCAGCCGGGACACCTCCTCGGTGCGCTCCCGGTCGACGCCGAGCTCGGTGAGGGTGCGTTCGGCGAGACGGGCGCTGCGCTCCTCGTTGGTGGAGCGCTGCGGCAGGTACACAGCGTCGTGGAACCATGCCGCCAGGCGTACGAGGTGGACGTCGTCCGCGTACTCGGCGAGCGCGTCTACCCGGTCCAGCACCGCGGCCAGGTGATCCGTGGTGTGGTACCTCCGCTGCGGCTCGGTCCAGCGCCTGAGCAGTTCGTCGGCGTAGCGGTCCGGTGCGGGCGAGGAGGCGTCCGGTGTGCGGCCGGTGGCCGCGGCCACGGTGGCGGCCCAGCGCCGGCGGAGGTCGTCGTGGGCGGGGTGGGGCGGAAGCGCGGGCATGGGCACATTGTCCGGCCGCCGGGAGACCGGCTGCCGACCGGGCCGGCACCCGGTCTCCCGGGACGGCCGGCCCGGCCGTCCCGTCGGCGGCGCCCTCCCAGTCCTGGGCGCAGCCGGCGGTGGCCTTTCCGCGGGGCGCACCCGGCGGCCTGCGGGGCGCAGCCGCAGGCGGTCGGGTGCGCCCCGGCCTGCGGTTTCCCCGCCCCGCTCCGTCCGGTGCTGCGCAGGACGGCTTCCGGTCCCGCTCCGCACAGAGTGCCGCCCGTCGGCTTCCGCTCCGGTGGGGCGCCGTCGCGGGCATGCTGGCGGAATGGGCATAACGGGTGATAATGGATAGCGCCTGCGTCTCACCCCTTGCGTGGAGGCTCACACCATGAACGCAGCGGTCATGGCCTCGCATGTGCCCACCACCGAGCTTGCGGCCCAGATCCTGGCCGCGATCGGTCCGCTCACCCTCGGGGTCGTGCTCATCGTCCTGCTCGGCGGCGCGATGTGGTGGGACGGGCGGCGGCGGTCCCGGCTGCGTGTCCCGAGCCCCGAGGAGCAGCCGAAGCGGGCCGACCGCCGGGAGCACATCGAGGAGGTCAGGGAGGCCGATGACGACGCCTTCCCCGACGACGGCAGCCGGCTCCTCCCCTACAACCTGAAGACCCACACCTCGCACACCACCGGCAAGGGGCCCGAGGCCCGGCCGAAGCACGGCAGCCGCAGTGGCGGGGCCTTCGGAAGCGGCAGCCTGGGCGGTTGAGCCCGCGGCTCCGCCGGCGGTACCGGCGCGTGCCTGCCGAGGGGCGCGCGGATGCGGTGTGGTGCGGGGGTTGTGGCATGCGCACGGGAGCGGTGGGGTGCGCGCGAGCCGGCGCCCGGGCGGTCGGTGTGTGCCGGGGCCGGTGCCCAGGGGATCCGGGGTCGGCGCTCGCTCGGGTGGATGCGGGGCGGATGCGGGGCGGATGGCTTGCGGGATGGGTATGGGTGGGGTGCAGACGTATGGGGTGCGGACGAGGCCGGCTCCGATAGGGGACGGGACCTGTTGTGGTGTCGACCGGTGGAGGACGAGCCGTGAGCACGCGTGCGCTCCTGGAGGTGATCGCCCTCGACGCAGCGGACGCGGCCGCCGCGCAGGCCGGGGGAGCGGACCGCGTCGAGCTGGTCAGCGACATGGCGGCGGATGGGCTCAGCCCGTCCCGGGAGGTCTTCGGCCGCGTCCGCGCGGCGGTGGACATCCCGCTGCGGGTGATGCTCCGGCTCGCGGACGGTTTCGGGGCGGGTGACGTCGACATGCTCGCCGGGGTGGCGGGTGGACTCCGGAGGGAAGGGGCGGACGAGTTCGTGCTCGGCTTCCTCGACGCGCACGGCGCCCTCGACCTCGTGGCGGTCGAGCGGCTGGTCGCCGAGATCGAGGGCTGCCGCTGGACGTTCCACCGGGCCATCGACCGCGCGGCCGACCGCGAGTCCCTGCGCAGGCAGCTCGCCGACCTGCCCGGCCTCGACACCTACCTCACCGCGGGGAGTGCGTCGGGCGTCGGCGACGGCCTGCCGGTGCTGCTGGCGGAGGCCGCGCGACGCGGCGAGCCCGGGTACGAGCCGCGGCTACTGGTCGGCGGCGGCCTTCGCCTCGACCACGTTCCGCCTCTCCGCGCGGCCGGTCTCGACGCGTTCCACATCGGCGGTGCGGCGAGGCCCGGCGGATGGGAGGCGCCGGTGGTCAGGGCCGCGGTGCGCGAGTGGCGCGAGGCGGTCGACGGGTAGGTCCTGCTCCCGGTCCTGCCCCCGGTCCTGCGGGCGGCCCGCCGGGGAGTGCGGGCCCGGGCACGGCGTCAGCCTCTGGGCTGATCAGCCCCGTTCCCCCCCAGTTGCCACGGCAGAGGCGACGAGTGCAGCACCGTCAGGCCCGAGACCGCCCGGGTCAGGGCCACGTACAGCCGCCGCAGCCCCGTGCGCTCGTCGGGCTCGGCCGCGACCACGGCCGCGGGGTCGTCGAGTACCACGTGGTCGTACTCGAGGCCCTTCGCGAGGGACGCCGGTACCAGGGTGAGGCGGGTGTCCCGGGTGGTCTCCTCTCCGGGGGCGAGGAACGGGACACCGGCGCCGGTCAGCGCGGACGCCAGCGCCGGCACCCGGGCGTCGGCGGCGATCAGGCCGGTCGAGCCCTCGTGCCGCAGCGCCGACAGGCACGCGGTGACCACGTCCCCGTCACCCCGCGAAGGGCGGATCCGCAGCGAGCCGGGGGACTCGCGCACCGACCGCACCTCCGTCAGACCGGGCGACATATGGGGCAGCAGCCGGGACGCGTACGCGATCACCTCGCGCGGCACCCGGAAACCCGCCGTCAGCTCCTCCACCACCGCGTCGGGCTTGCCCAGATGGGTCAGCGCCTCGGACCAACTCGCCGTCGCCCACGGGGTGGTGCCCTGTGCCAGGTCGCCGAGGACCGTGGCCGAGCCCGTCGTGCATCTGCGCCCCACCGCCCGGTACTGCATCGGCGACAGGTCCTGCGCCTCGTCGAGGACGACATGGCCGAGGGACGGTGTGCGTTCGACGAGGTCGTTCGCCTCGTCGATCAGCACCGCGTCCGCCGCGCTCCAGCGCGCCGAGCGGACCGAGCGCGGCGGCCGGGTCCACAGCACCGCCCGCTGCTCGTCCGCACTCAGCACCCCTTCGGCGTGCTCCGCCAGGAACTCCGGCTGCGACAGCAGGCGCAGCACCAGCTTCGCCGGGTCCACCTGCGGCCAGATCGCCTTCACCGCCGCCTTCACCGCCGCGCCGCGCGCCACCGCGTCCTGCACCCGGTCGTCGGGAGCCTCACCGGCCGCTTCCATCCGGAGCAGCACCGCGTGCGCGATGCGCTGCGGCAGCGCATCGCGGGCCGCGCCGTAGCGGATGTCGCGGTCCAGCAACTCCGCGACGATGTGCTGCAGTTCGTACGTGGGAACCCGCCACCGCCGGGAGCCGCGGACCACCACCACCGGCTCGGTGGGCGTCGTCACATGCGAACGGATCGCACGCCGCAGCACTCTCGCCATCCGGGCGTCGCCCTTGACCAGCGCCGCCGGGGGCTCGTCCGTGCCCCGCACCTCGACATGGGCCACGAGATCCGTGACGGTCGTCTGCTTGACCTCCAACTCGCCGAGGGCGGGCAGTACTTGCTCGATGTAGTGCAGGAAGGACCGGTTGGGCCCGACGACCAGCGTTCCGGTACGGGCCAGTCGCTCCCGGTGCGCGTACAGCAGGTACGCCACCCGGTGCAGCCCCACCGCGGTCTTCCCGGTGCCTGGCCCGCCCTGCACACACACCGTGCCCGTCAGGCCCGACCGCACGATCTCGTCCTGTTCGGGCTGGATCGTGGCCACGATGTCCCGCATCGGGCCCACGCGCGGGCGCTCGATCTCGGCCCGGAGCAGCGTGCCGGTGAGGTCCGCCGCGGCCGGGTCGGTGAGGTGCTCGTCCTCATATGCCGTCAGTTCGCCGCCCGTGTAGCCGAATCGGCGGCGCAGCCGCACGCCCATCGGATCCTTGCGGGAAGCCCGGTAGAACGGCTGGGAGACCGGCGCGCGCCAGTCGATCACCATGGGGTCGCCGCCGCCGTCGTGTACATGGCGTCGGCCGATGTAGAAGCGCTGCCCCTGCTGAGTGGTCCGCTGGTAGTCGAGCCGTCCGAAGAAGAGCGGGGTGTGGGCGAGGTCGGCGAGCGCCTTGATCCGCTCGCTGATCTGCGACTCCAGGACGGCGGCGTTCACCCAGTTCGCCGTGACGTCGCGGATGTCCAGGGCTTCGACGTCCTCGCGCATCTCGCGCAGGGCGGCGCGCGAGGCGGCCAGATGGGCCCGCTCACGGCGCAGCGGGTCGTGAGCCGGTGCCGCGGGTGCCGTCGGTGTCGGCGGTGCGGGGGGTGCCGGCGGTCCTGCCGGTGCGGGTGGTGCTGCGGGATGCGCCTGCGCCGGGGGTGCGGGAGCTGCTGCGGGCGCTTCCTGCGCGGGGGGTGTGGCGGGTGTGGCGGGTGTGGCGGGCCTGGGCACGGTGCTGCCTCCGGGAGTACGTTGGTGGTGGAGAAGACATGGCAGCGCACCCGGTTTCCGTCCGGGAGGCAGCACTCCCGCGAGGGAGGCGGGCAAGGCGGGCGATCCTACTCAGCCCGCCGTGCCGGGGCGAGTGGATTTCCAGGGGCAGGCCCGCCCCGTAGGGGAGGCCCTGCCTGGAGTCGTACGCGCTCCCGACCGGCGTTCAGCCCGCAGGCCGATGTGGTGCGCACACCCGGAAACCATGCTGGTCATATGAGTGCAGCCACCCTCACCCCGAAGTCCCTCCCCGGTCGCGGAGCCACCGCCACCGGGGCCCCGGAGCACCGCTCCCACCGTCTCGGCGACGCGCTGCGCGTGGTCAGGGTCTTCATCGTCACGGCCTTCAAGGTCGCGGTCCTCGGCGAGTACAGCGAGGAGGCCGGCGTCCGCGGGCGGCGCTGAGCGCCGCCCGCGGCACTCGGCCCGTCGCGTTCTCCTGCCTGCCGGCTGCCGGCTGCCGGTGTGCGCCGGAGAGCGCCGGTGAGGACGGGAGAGCGCTGGTGCGCGCGGTTGAGGGGCCGGTGCGGGACGGCGCGGGACGGCGCGGGACGGCGCGGTGCGGGACGGTGCCGTCGCGCACCGCCCCGGGCCTGCCTCAGCCCTCGGCCGACAGGTCGTCCGCGTCCACGATCCGGTATGCGTACCCCTGTTCCGCGAGGAAGCGCTGGCGGTGCGCCGCGAAGTCCTGGTCGATCGTGTCGCGGGCCACCACGGAGTAGAAGTGCGCCTTGTGGCCGTCCGCCTTCGGGCGCAGCACGCGACCGAGGCGCTGGGCCTCCTCCTGGCGGGAGCCGAAGGTGCCCGACACCTGGATGGCGATCGTCGCCTCCGGGAGGTCGATCGAGAAGTTGGCGACCTTGGAGACGACGAGCACGGAGATCTCGCCGTTCCGGAACGCGTCGAAGAGCTTCTCCCGCTGGGAGTTGGGCGTCTCGCCCTTGATGACGGGCGCGTCCAGGTGTTCGCCGAGTTCGTCGAGCTGGTCGATGTACTGGCCGATGACCAGGATCTGCTGGCCGGCATGCCTGCGGACGAGCGCTTCGGCGACCTTCCGCTTGGTGTCCGTCGTGGCGCAGAAGCGGTACTTCTCCTCGGTCTCCGCGGTCGCGTACGCGAGCCGCTCGGAGTCCGTCAGATTGACCCGGACCTCGACGCAGTCGGCGGGCGCGATGTACCCCTGAGCCTCGATCTCCTTCCAGGGCGCGTCGAACCGCTTCGGGCCGATGAGCGAGAAGACGTCCGACTCGCGGCCGTCCTCGCGCACGAGCGTCGCCGTCAGACCGAGCCGCCTGCGGGCCTGCAGGTCCGCGGTGAACTTGAAGACCGGTGCGGGCAGCAGGTGCACCTCGTCGTAGACGATCAGTCCCCAGTCGCGGGAGTCGAACAGCTCCAGATGCGGGTAGACGCCCTTCCGCCTGGTCGTGAGCACCTGGTACGTGGCGATGGTGACCGGCCGGATCTCCTTCTTCGCGCCGCTGTACTCGCCGACCTCCTCCTCGGTCAGCGAGGTGCGCCTGACCAGCTCGTGCTTCCACTGGCGGGCGGAGACGGTGTTGGTGACGAGGATCAGCGTGGTCGCCTTCGCCTGGGCCATCGCCCCGGCACCGACGAGGGTCTTGCCCGCGCCGCAGGGGAGCACGACGACACCCGAGCCGCCGTGCCAGAAGCCCTCGACGGCCTGCTTCTGGTACGGGCGCAGGGCCCAGCCGGACTCGTCCAGATCGATGCGGTGGGCCTCGCCGTCCACGTAACCGGCGAGGTCCTCGGCGGGCCAGCCGAGCTTCAGCAGCGTCTGCTTGATCTGGCCGCGCTCGGAGGGGTGCACGGCGACCGTGTCCGGGTCGAGCCGGGCGCCGACCAGCGGCTGGATCCGCTTGGAGCGCAGGACCTCCTCCAGCACGGGGCGGTCGGTCGTGGACAGCACCAGGCCGTGGGTGGGGTGCTTCACGAGCGTGAGACGGCCGTAGCGGGCCATCGTCTCGGCCACGTCGACGAGCAGCGCGTGCGGGACGGGGTAGCGGGAGAACTCGACCAGCGCGTCCACGACCTGCTCGGCGTCGTGTCCGGCCGCCCGCGCGTTCCACAGGCCGAGCGGGGTGACCCGGTAGGTGTGGATGTGCTCGGGGGCGCGCTCCAGCTCGGCGAAGGGGGCGATGGCACGGCGGCACGCGTCGGCCTGCTCGTGGTCGACCTCGAGCAGGAGGGTCTTGTCGCTCTGGACGATCAGGCAGGACACACATACCTCCGTGGATGGGATCGTCGGTGTGACAGGCACCACAGCTGCCACGTTCTGGGCCTTGCCCCGTCCGTCGCCCGAAGGGCGCCTCGGCGGGCGCGCCGGGAAGGCGCGCGGCCGTTCGAGTCCGCCTTTCGCGGCAAACAGAGAACTCTACCTCGCCGGAGCGTCTGCGTGCGGCCCGTGAGGAGCCGTGCACGGCCCGTGCCAGGCGGGTGGTGGGGGCGACCTGATCAGCGGGGACGTGCTGGACGGCACCGGAGAACGACCCGGCGAAAGGGTGGGGAAGAGCCTCGGAACGCCTGATCAGAGACACACACGTCATGGCCGCGCTCCCTGTACGGGTTATGGCGTCGGCCCCACGAAGCCGCCGCTCCGGCGTAGCTTCTGAGGCATGGCTACCGAGCACCTGGGCGACCGCATGGCCGGACTGCGCAGGCTGGCGGATCTCACACAGGAGGGACTGTCCGAGCGCTCCGGCGTCTCCGTGGACGTGATCCGGAAGCTGGAACAGCACCGGAAGCACAGCGCCCGCCTCCCCACACTCCACTCACTGGCCAAGGGGCTCGGCGTGGAGCTGACGGCCCTTCTGGGCGATCCTCCGGGCGTCCCCTCAAGCGGTGAGGCCGATCCGCCGCAACTCGTGGCAGTCCGGCGGGCGATCATGCCGCCGTTGTTCGCTCCGCCCGTTGAACCGGCGGGCGTGGAACGGCTGTCGCTGCCCGTTCTCCGGGCCGAACTCTCCGAAGGATGGACCCTGTACCACGCAGCGGAGTTCGGCCGTCTCATGGACGTACTGCCGGGCATTGTCGCTGACGCGCGCCTACTCGCCGGGGTGGGCAGCCCCGAGCAACGGGCAGCCGGTCAAGCGGCGCTCGGCAAGGCGCTGCAACTCGGCGGGCACCTTGCGATCCGGCTCGGCAAGACCGATCTCGCTCTGTCCGCGCTGGAGCGTGCTTTCGCCGCCGCCGAAGATTCTTCGGACCCGTTGCTCGCCCCGATGGTCTCGAACTCCGTCGCCTGGGCCTACCAGAGGCAAGCCCGCCTGGACGACGCCCGGAATCTCGCCGTGCACGCTGCGGACGGGGTGGAGCGGGAACACGCGGATACGTCCGAGGGAGTACGCGTGTGGGGAGGCTTGCTGATGTCTGCGGCCACGTCGTATGCCCGCAGCGACGACTACGAGACCGCCAACGACATGATGGTGACGGCCGAAAAGGCAGCCGGTCGTCTGGCGACGCTCCCGCCCCCCGCTGACGGAAAGCTGGTTTCGGTGTTCAGCCGGTCGTCGGTGCGTATCGAACGAGTGCGCCTCGCGGTCCAGCATGAGCGGCCCGAGGAAGCGTTGACGCTGGCCAAGGGTATAAGGCTGAGCAAGGACACCCCGCCCTCGTGGCGGACGTGGCTGCTCCTGGACGTAGCTCGTGCTCATACCGACGTAGGGGATGCTGCCGGGGCTGTGCGGGCTTTGGAGAGGCTGCGGCAGGTGGCCCCGGGGTGGGTGCGTCACCACACCTTGGCCGTGGCGATCGTCACCGACCTGTGGAACGGGCCGTCGCGCCCGCCGGGACTGCGCAAGCTGGCTGAGTTCCTGGGGGTCACCGTCTAAGGGCGTGAGAGTAGGACGTTCCGTCCCTGTGGATCTCGCGTGGCCAACAGGACGATCCCTGTATGAGCGAGCCGACGAACTTTCACACCACCCCGATCGAACTCCCCCTACGGCAGTGGGAGCCGGACCCCGCCCCCGTGGAAGGGGGCGCCGGTTGCGCCGAGTTGGCCGCCGTGCGCTCCCGCGCCCGTGCCGGGGGCGACATGACCACGGGGTCCGACTGCAATGTGTTCATGCGGCGGCACCCCGAGGGGCACTGATGGTGACCGCAGAGGACATCGGACGACGTGTGGCGGACGGTGCGGGACGGGTCGGCATCCTGCGTGACATGGTCCGGGCTATGAGGACCCCGTCGACCCGTCGACCCGTCGACCCGCCGGGCGATCGCCGGAGCGTCCCACGGCGTTCCCGTGGCCCGAATGGGATGGACGCGAGTGGCTGGTCCCACCCGACCACGCGACACGCGCGTAGCCCTCTCGGACCGCCGCCCCTGGAGATCGGGCGCTGCGAAGGCCGCGCGCCGGACCGCCGAAGGTCGCCCCCCCCGGTGGGTCAGGCATGACCCTGGGGCGGGAATCGCGCCGGCTGCCCGCCTGATGCACGCGGTCGCCGCGGGGCCTGGCGCGCACCCCCGGTGAGCCGTGCCCGGCAAGGGCGTTCAGGCCGGGTCGTCCGCCAGCTCGGCGGCGCCGGTGATCCGGTGCAGGGGGTAGGTGCGCACCTCGTCGGCGGTGTGGTCGTACGCGGTGACGAACCCGCCCTCGACGCGGACCGGCGCGATGACCCGCTGGCTCGCGGCGCCCTCGGCGTTGACGTATCCGATCCAGAGGGCGGAGCCGGTGAGCGCGGCCGCCTGCACGGTCGCGAGGGTCTCGGCCGCGGGGGTGCGGGGCAGTTCACCGGTGCCGGTGGTGTGCGCCGCGGGCTTGCGTACGGCCGTCGCGGCCTGGTCGCCCGCCCGGATCGCCCGCACCGCTGCGGCGAGCAGGGTGTCGTCCGGTACCGGCGGCCCGTCCGGAACGGGAGCCGGCGGGGTGCGGCGCGGGGTGCGGTGGGAGCCGGCGCGGGTGATCAGCACATCCCCCTCGGCGGACTCCGCGGCCGGTGCATACCCCAGGGACCGCAGCCCTTCGAGCAGCGCGGCGGGGTCCGCCTGGGCGGCGACCACGGTGGGGGCGAGCCGGCGCATCCTCAGGCCCTGCGAGCGCCGGTCGGCCAGGATCTCGTCGAGCAGCGCGATGTCGTCGCAGCGGACGTAGGCGGAGGCGGCCCCGATGCGCAGATGCCCGTGCTTGCGTGCCACGTCGTCGATGAGGTAGCTGAGCGGCTGGGGCACCGGGGTGCGGCTGTGCCCGGCGAGGAAGGCGTGCAGGTCCGCCGCGGTCTGCCCGGCGTCCAGGGCGCGCCGTACGGACGCCGGGGTAAACCGGTAGACCGTCGCGCCACCCTTCGACTCCACGTCCGCGAGGACGCCGAGCGCCTCCGCGAGCGGGCGCTCCAGCGGGCCCGGTGCGACGGCGGTGAGATCGGCCTGGAGGAGGACGTGGTCGAGCGGTTCGGGCAGCAGCGGCGCGATCACCTCGGCGGCGAGCGCGGCCCGCGCGGCGAGACTCTGGACGGACGGCGGCGCGGCGGAGGTGCTCTGGACGGACGGCGGCGCGGCGAGACTCTGGACGGCCGGCGGCGCGGCGGGATCGCGGCCGGCGGCCCCGGCGGCCGCACCGGAAGCCGTCTCGGGAACGGCCGGGCCGGTCAGGAGGGCGCGGGCCGCGGTGGCGAGCGCTCCTCGCCCGGTCAGCCCCAGCAGCTCCGCCTCCCTCAGGGTCCAGCCGGCGAGACGGGAGCGTGGATCGGAGTGCTCACGAGTGCCCGGACCGGACGCCGGGGTGCGGACCGGGCGCTCCCAGCGGAGCCGGGCGAGGACCGTGCCGGGGTCCGGGGCCGCGCCCGCGGGCAGCTCGGCCAGCAGGGCCAGCACTCGGTGACGCACCTCGGCGGCGGCGCCCCGGTCCAGGTCCGGGCCGAGCGCCGCGACCGTCCGGCCCTTGGCGTCCTGCTCGCCGACCAGTCCCGGCGTCCGGGTGGCGGTGAGCCAGGCGGTCGCGAGGGCCGTCCACCGCGAGGCGGCGGGCAGGTCCAGCCACTCGTCGTAGGCGGGCGTCGGCGCGAACCGCTCATCGGCTTCCGCGTCGGAGGCCAGCAGTCCGGCCACGTAGGCCAGTTCCAGCCAGAAGGCGGCGATCTGCTCGGAGACGTCGAGGGCCGCTGCGGTTCTCCTGAGGTCCCGGACGCTCAGACCGCCGGCTCTCAGCACCGCCGGCCCGCCCGTCCGCCAGCCCTTCAGCAGCTCCTCGACGGTGGCGAGCGCGGTGTGTGCCTGTCCCGCGGCCGTGCTGTCCACCGTGTGCGGGCGGTGTTCGGCCGCGATCCGGATCTCCGGTGCCAGCGGCTCGGGCTCGCGGTGCACCCGCCCGCCGCGCAGATACAGCGCCACCTCGCGCGGCAGCACGACCGTACGCGGTGAGGAGGGCAGCAGCAGTCCCCGGTCCCGCAGCCACTGCACCGGGGTCGGGTCCGCCGTGCCCGAGGAGCCGCCCGGTGGGCCCACCGTCCCGTACGGCGGCCCCCACACCAGCCGGTCGAGCACCGCGAGGGCCCCCGCCGGAGCCGTGTCCAGCAGCGCCGCCATCCGCTCCCGGTCGGTGAACAGCGCGGTCAGCGACTCCACGGCCGACACCGGGTCATGGGTCGTCGGCAGTCCCGCCGCGGCGAGGATCTCCTGCAGTCTGCCCGGTGACATTCCCGCGGTGGCCTCGGCGACCGTCGGGCCGAGACCGGTGGGGGAGGGGTGCTGGGGGGAAGGGGCGAGCAGTTCGCGCGCGGTCCGCACCAGCCGCAGCCGGTCGTCGCCACCCCAGACCAGGGCCTGCTCTCGCAGCCGGCCGAGTGCCCGCGGGAGCGCGGCCTCGACCGCCGGGTCGTTGCCGTTGCCGTTGCCGTTGCCGTCGCCGCTCAGCAGCGCGAGCAGCGTCCCATACGAGGTGGGTTCCACGGCCACGGCCAGGGCCTGGGCGGTCTGCTGGGCGAACCGGTCGAGCCGCTCCAGCGCCCTGACGACGGAAGCCCTGGTGCCGGCGCGGGTGGCGAGCTGCGTCAGATCGCCCGGCAGGGGGTTCAGCAGATCCGGGCGGGCGCGGAGCAGTGCGGCCAGAGCCCCGTCGCCGCGTCCGCGCAGCGCCTGGGCGAGGGTACGGGGTGGTCCGGCGGAGCCGTCGGGGGTGTCCGAGCCGCTCTGGGCTTCGGCTGCGGTGCGGGCGTCCCGGTCGCCCTGGGCGTGCGCGTGCGCGTCCCCGCCGCCGTGCGGGTGCCCCGGCGCAGCCGCCGCGGCCCCCTCCGCCTCATGCGCGGGCTGTCCTGCCGGTGTCCCTTCGGACGTTCCTGCGGGCACGTGCGCCTCCCGATCGAGCTCACCGGTCCCCATCCGCCCCACGTTAGCCCCTGCCCAGGCACTAACGTCAGGACCGGACGCCGGGACGGGCGCGCTGTGGAGGGACACCGTGGGGATCGAGAGCGATCAGCTTGTCTTCGACTACCTGAGCCGGGTCGGCGATGTGGCGCAGCAACGCCAGTTGCCGTCCGGCACCAGAATGCGGCTCGTGTCGTCGCTGCGTAGCGAGATCGACCGCCAGCGGGCCGCGTACGGCACCGACAGTCCGGCGGCCGTCCAGCGCATCATCGGACGCCTGGGTACGCCGGACGAGGTGGTGAACGGCGCGGACTCCGGAACGGAACCACGCGACCGGCGCCGCCTCCCGGAAGCCGGGACGGAGGCCCCGGCGCGCGCCGCCGAGACGGCCCCCGCGTCGGTGCCGGAACCGCGGTCCGCCGTGCCGGATGCCGACACCCGGTGGATGTCCTTCGGTCCCGCCGCATCCCCAGCGGGTCCGGGCGCCGGGGAACCCGACTGGTGGCGGATCGACAGCGGGCGGCCGCAGGGCGCGGGCTTCGGCGCGTTCGTCGGCGGGGTGGAGATCCCGGAGCTGCTGCGCCATCGCCGCACGGACGAGGAAGGCGGGCGAGGGCGGGACAGCACCGCAGAAGAGCCCCGCAAGGACGGGGTACCGCGGCGCGGGTCGCGTCCGCGTCTGCGGCGCGGTAGGGGGGCGGGCGCTGCCGGAGGTGCGGGAGGCGCGGGAGGTGCGGGAGGTCCGGCAGGGGCGGGAGGTACGGAGGGTGCTGCTGCGGCGCCCCCGGCCGCACCGGCGAGCGGAGCCGTCCGCTGGGCGCTCGGCAACCCCATGCTGCTGTTCGCCGCGACGCTGCTCGCCGTGGGCGCGGTCCTGGGGTCGCTGGTGGCGCTGGCCGGCGGCTGGTTCCTCGCGTACGCCACCCGCACCCTGTCCCGTGCCGAGGCGAAATGGGCGGTCCTCGGTATCCCGGGCCTCGTGGCCACGAGCGCGGCGGTGTGGATCTGGGGCCGTATCGAGGGCCGCTGGGGAGACCCGGTGGCCCCGGGCAGCGAGGCGATGGGAGAGGCCCTGACCGGTGCCTGGCCGTGGGTCGTCCGGGGCGCGGCGGTGGCGTCCGCCCTCTTCCTTCTCTGGCGCGCCCGGCGCCGCTGACCTCTTGGCCCGGTGCGGACCGGTTCCGCCTGGTTCGCTCTGGTTCGTTCTGCCTCGGCCGCCGGCGCGCGTCCCCGCCGTGCCGGCCGGTGCCCGGCGCTCCCCGCGCCGGCATGCGCCCTCGCCGCGCCGGCCGGCACCGAGCCCGCGGCGACTCCTCCGGGAGGGCGCCGCGCGCGGCCGACCCCGTGCCGCCGCTCCGCTGCCAACGGGCCAGGGCCGCGCGATCGCGGGCCTGCGGCCGGGTGCCCCGCCGCAGAGCCAGAGCCGGAAGGAGCGAGACCGAGAGCTAGACCGATGGCGCGGGCGGTGCGGGCGGCGCGGGCTGGCGTGCCTGGCGGCGCTGCGCCGCGATCGACCGGAGCACACCGATTCCGGCGATCAGGAAGCCGACGCCCATCAGCATGCTCACCAGGTACGCGGCAGTCGGGAACGGCTCGGTTCCGAGGAACAGCGGGGCCACGGTGACGAGAGTGGCCACCGTGCCGATGATGAAGACGATCGCACCGACCCGGACGAGCCCGTCGCCGGGGCCGGCCGAATCCGCAAGGGTTTCATGAGTCACTCGACCAGGGTAGTTCCCGGCGCGTGGGAACCACCGGGGACGCCCTGTCAGCGGCCCCCGGACCATGAGCCCTGCGAGGCCACCGCCCCCGCGTCCGACGCCTCGGATGGCCGTCGAGTGGCAGCGCGGCGTGATGCGGCGCCGTACAAGGGCTGCCCCGCGTTCCCCCGGTGACTCGGCGCGCGGCGTCAGATGCGGTGCATCGCCCGGCGGAGGGTCGTCCTCGTACCGGGTGCACTCGGGCGATTCGGCAGCGCGGCGAGGTAGCCGTGGCTGTCGTCGTGCGCCCGCCGGGGATGGCGGGACAGACCTGAGGCTCTCCGTACCCGTCCGGCCTTCTGGCGGGGGAGGCGGAGGGTGCGTACGTCTCAGGCCCCTGAGTCCCTTCATGCGACCCGGGCTTGGACGCCGGCTCACGTCCCGTGCGCTCATCCTCTGAACTCGAGGCTACGGGCGAGAAGCAGGGGGAGAGGAAGGATTCCCTTTCGGGGCGGCCCGGTTTTTCGAGTGCCTGAGGCTTCCCGCGGTGCATGGCGCGACTGCGCGGAAGAACCGCCCTCGGGCCCCGGTGGAATCGGCGGAAAGGTTGACCGTGCCGCCTTCCCGGAGGCTTTCCAACGAAGGCTCGAGTGTCGTGAAGGTTGCGGCGAAACAGGGAATCAGCCGTTCAACGGCCCTCCACGGCGCGGCAGAAGCTCCGGGGAAGCCAAGGAGGCGCAGAGCTGAACCCACACACTTCCCTCACGCGTCCGAGCCTCTATCGCGCCACTCCAGGGGCGTAGCGGCGCAGTCCCGTTTTAAGGCGTGTTCGGCTGGAGAGACCCCCGGTAAGGTGGCATGACGGCTAGTTCAAGGGCGCCCGGGTCAGTCCGGCGAGTGATCGAGGGAGTGTGTGCTTTGCCGACTGGCAAGGTCAAGTGGTTCAACAGTGAGAAGGGCTTCGGCTTTCTCTCCCGTGACGACGGCGGTGACGTCTTCGTCCACTCTTCGGTACTCCCCGACGGAGTCGACTCCCTGAAGCCCGGTCAGCGGGTCGAGTTCGGCGTCGTCGCAGGACAGCGCGGTGACCAGGCACTCTCGGTCACGGTCCTCGACCCGACCCCGTCCGTGGCCGCGGCGCAGCGCCGTAAGCCGGACGAGCTGGCGTCGATCGTGCAGGACCTGACGACCCTGCTGGAGAACGTCACGCCGCAGCTGGAGCGCGGCCGCTACCCGGACAAGGCCCACGGCAAGAAGATCGCGGGTCTGCTGCGCGCGGTCGCCGACCAGCTCGACGTCTGAACTGCCGGGGCGCGCCGCCCCGCGGGCCTTGCGGCGAGGCTGCCCGACCGGGTCGCGGCTCCGGCCGGAGGCGTCGTCGCTCCGGCCGGAAGGACCCCACCGGCCGGAAGGGCCGTCCGGAACGGCCTGCGGTGCTGTTCCTCCGGCGCCGATCGCGCGTCGGCGCGGCCGCGGACGGAACTGCGCGGTGTGCGCGGTGTGCGCGGTGGCGGCGGTGGCGCGGTGCAGGCGGGACCTCGGGCACTCAGGCGCCTTGCCCGTCTGCCCGTCCGGCTGTCTGCCCGTCCGGCTGTCTGCCCGTCCGGCTGTCTGCCCGTCCGGCCGTCCGGCCGTCCGGCCGGCCGGACGGGCAGACGAAGGACAGCGCCTCGCGGCCGAGGGGAGGTACAAGCCCCTCGGCCGCGGCTCGTGTGAGCAGGCCGCGGACGGCCGAGTAGCCCGCCTCGCCGAGGTCGGCCGTGAACTCGTTGACGTAGAGCCCGATGTGCTGGTCGGCGACCGCCGGGTCCATCTCCTGGGCGTGTTCCCGCACATACGGACGGGACACCTCCGGGTCGTCCCAGGCCATACGGACGGATGTGCGGGCGGAGTCGGCCAGCACGCGCAGCAGCTCCGGGCCCAGTGCCCGCCTGGCGATGATCGCGCCGAGCGGGATCGGCAGCCCGGTCGTGGCCTCCCAGTGCTCACCCATGTCAGCGAGGCAGTGCAGGCCGTACTTCGGATAGGTGAACCGTGCCTCGTGGATCACGAGTCCGGCGTCCACCCTGCCGTCCCGCACGGCCGGCATGATCTCGTGGAACGGCAGCACGACGACCCTGCCGACCCCGTCCGGCAGCACGTCCGCCGCCCACAGCCGGAACAGCAGATACGCCGTCGACCTCTCACCGGGCACGGCGACCGTCGCGCGGCTCAGGTCCGTGCCCGGCCCACGCGTGAGCACGAGCGGGCCGCACCCCCGGCCCAGCGCACCGCCGCAGGGCAGCAGCGCGTACTCGTCGAGCACATACGGGAGCACCGCGTACGAGACCTTCAGCACGTCGCACTCGCCCCGCTCCGCCATGCCGTTGGTGACGTCGATGTCCGCGAGCGTGACGTCGAGGCGCGGGGCGCCCGGGATCCGCCCGTGTGCCCAGGCGTCGAAGACGAAGGTGTCGTTCGGGCAGGGGGAGTAGGCGATCGTGATGTTGCTCATCGGACCTCTTCCTCAAGGACGGGGCTCAGCAGGCGGAACGCGTCCCGCAGTGCCTCCAGGGCTTCGCCGATGCGCCAGGAGGGCCGGTCGCGGGGGCCGACGGTGTTGGACACGGCGCGGATCTCGGCCACGGGAACGCCGTGCCGCACCGCGGCTTCGGCGACCCCGAAGCCCTCCATCGCCTCGGCGGCGGCCCGGGGGTGGCGTGCGGTCAACTCGGCTGCCCGGTCGGCGGTGCCGGTGACGGTCGAGACGGTGAGGACGGGCGCGTGTACCGCGTCCAGGGCCTCCGCGATCCGCTTCGACAGCGCGGCGGGCCGGTGCGCGGAACGGCCGAACCCGAGTTCCTCCACCGTCAGATGGCCGTCCGGTGTCTGTGCGCCCAGGTCGGCCGCGACGATCGCATCGGCGACGACGATCGAGCCGAGCGGGGCGATGTCCGCGAAACCGCCGCCGATCCCGGCGGAGAAGACCAGGTCGTACCCGGGAGTGCCGGGTGCGGAGGCCGCTGCGGCCGCGGCGGCTGCGGCCGTCAGCGCGGTGGCCGCCGCCGCGGCAGCCGCGGCGGGACCGGCGCCTCCGACCAGGACGTCCACCGTCGCTGTGGCTGTGGCTGTGGCTGTGGCTGTGGATGTCGAGTGGCGGCCCGTTCCCCGGCCCGCGTGGCAGCGGAGCAGGGTGTGACCGCCCGGAACGCGGTGGCTGGTCACGGGGCCGTTGGGGGAGAGCCCGGCGGTGACGGAGTCGGCCTCCGCCGGCACCGCGGTGACGACGAGTACGCGCATGGCATGGCCTTCGGGGGGTGCCGTCCGGCCCGGTCCCTTCGGTGTCGGTCGCTGCGTTCCCGGACTGCCGGGTGGGTTCTCCCGGGCAGCCGGCTGTGCGTTCCCGGACTGCGGGGCCCGGGGCACCCGGCTGCCGGACCTCCGGCCGCGGGGTTGCCCTCGGGGCTCGGACGCTGCTCGGTCCGTGCATGGCTCTGACCCGTTCGCTGCCCGCTTCCTCCGCTGCCCCGGCGGGGTCCTGCCCGGTTCCTGCCCGGTTCCTGCCCGGTTCCTGCCCGGCCCTGGCTCGGGCTCTGCCCGGTGCCCGCCGGGTCCCGGCCACCGGCTCCCGGGCCGCTCAGTCCCGGGCCTGCCGCGTCCCGGGCCTGCCGCGTCCCGGGCCTGCCGCATCACGGTCCGGCCCTGATCGCCCGGTCCGGCCCGGTCCCGGGCACGGCCCCAGCTCAGTCCTGGGCCAGCTTGAAGTGCCAGATGCCGGTCAGCTTCTTGCCTGTCGTCTCCACGATGGACACCTGGGCCGAACGGGAGGGCTCCCCGGTCGTCGGGCTGGTGAAGAAGGCGCTGGCCGGGATGCTCCGGTACGTCTTGTGGTACGGCTCCTGCTCGGCGCGCTCGCCGCCGATGAAGATCGTCCAGCCGTTCTCGGCGATCTCGGGGTCGACACCGAAGCGCACCTTGTCGTCCGGTGCGACCGTGATGGACTTGTCGGCCTTCTCGTTGAGGCAGTCCTGGACCTCGGACTCCTTGACGGCGTTGCCGTCGTTGTAGCAGGCGGCCTCGGTGTTGACCGAGGTCGTCCCGACCGTCACGGTCGCGAGCGGCGTCGGCTTGTCGCAGGCGGAGAGTACGAGGAGGCCGGCGGACACGGCGCCGAGGGCGGCGGCGGCCCGGCGGCGCTTGCCGGAGAGGAACGCAACGGTCATGGTCCGAAGGCTATCGGGCGCCCGGTGTCCCGCAGCGCGGGGGTGCGGCGTGGCGCCCTGGACGGCCCCGCCGGCACCGCGCGGGTGGCGTGCGCGGCCCCGCCGGCACCGTCCGGCAGACCGCGGGCGGCGTCCGGGCGGGGGCGCCGCCCGGTCCGGTCTCATCGCACCCGGGACGCCAGGGTGACCTCCTTCGGCGCGATCGTGCCGCGCCGGGACGCCGCAAGCAGCCCGCGCAGCGCCAGCGCGGCGCCCGCGGCCAGGATGCCGACCGCCACGGTCAGGCCCAGCACGCCGTTCAGCGGCAGCGAGATCCCGATCGCCCCGCCGACCACCCACGACATCTGCAGCAGCGTCTCCGAGCGGGCGAAGGCCGACGTCCGCACCGACTCGGGCACGTCCCGCTGGATCATCGCGTCCAGCGACAGCTTCGACAGCGCCTGGGACAGCCCGGCCACCGCGCCGAGCACCGCGAGCATCAGCGGACCGAGGAACACCGCCGTGAGCGACGCCATGGTCAGCACCAGCGTCAGCCCGGTGGCGACGATCAGTTCCGGTGGGCGGTTGCGTACCCACGCCCCGACCGCCGTGCCGCACGCGTTGCCGACCCCGGCGGCGACACCGACCATGAACAGCGACGCGGCCGCGCTCTGCCCGGCCAGTGGATGGACGCGCAGCAGAAACGCCAGGAAGAAGATCAGGAAACCCGACAGCACCCGGTGCGCCACGTTCGCCTGCAGTCCGTGCAGCACCGGGGGGCCGACCGTCCGCAGGCCGGGCTTGCGCTCGCCGTACGCCAGCATGTGGGCCTTGCGTTCGCCCCTCGCCGAGTCGACCTTGTGCGGCATGCTCAGCGAGAGGAACGTGCCCAGGGCGAAGATCACGCACGCGCCGTACAACGGCCAGGCGGGGCCGATCCGCTGGAGGCCGACGCCGATCGGCGCGGCGATGCCCGTGGCGAGCAACCCGGCCAGCGTCACCCGCGAGTTCGCCTTCACCAGGGCGAACCCCGTCGGCAGCAGACGCGGCACGGCAGCGCTCCGGATCACCCCGTACGCCTTCGAGCACACCAGTACGCCGAGGGCCGCCGGATACAGCTCGATGCCACCCGTGGCGACCGCTCCCGACATGGTCAGCGCCAATACGGCGCGGGCTGTCATCGTGCCCGCCATCGCCGCGCGGCGGCCGTGCGGGATGTGGTCGAGCAGCGGGCCGATCACCGGGGCGAGGAGAGTGAACGGCGCCATGGTGATCGCCAGGTAGAGCGCGACCCGCCCGCGGGCCTCGTCGGTGGGTACCGAGAAGAAGACCGTCGAGGCCAGTGCCACGGTGATCATGACATCGCCCGCGCCGTTGACGGCGTGCAGTTCGATCAGCCTGCCCAGCCCGGACTCGCCCGCGCCGTGCGCGTGGGTGGCCCGGCGGATGCCCCTGGCCGTACGGGTGAACGGCAGCTGCAGGGCGCGGCCGACGGCTCGGCACGCCCTGCTCAGCGGCCCGGGAGCGCCGGACGACCTCGCGGCTGTCACGTCGTCATAGTGCCCTACCGGACCCCGACCCGAACCGGGATTCGGACCGGCAGGTGGGCGGCGCGCCACGGAGGGGGTAGCGTGCGTAGCGCGCCACCGGCGGTAGTTCCCGGCCGCACGCCTTTTCGCCATCCCGCAGAATGGGTGACGGTAGGTGTGCCCGAGACGGAGTGCCCGGGCGCGGACGTCGATGCGGTCCCCTGGTCCGCTCCGCCCGCCGCCCGTACCTCACGAATCGGCCAGGCGCACCCGTGAGACGGCGTAGGAGAGAAGCGAGACCTGTGAGTGCTGCGACGACGCGAAGCCGTACCCCCGACCGCCTGTGCGCCGAGGCGGTAGACCTGGCCAGGACGGCCGCGGACGAGGCTGCCGCGCCGGGGGTGGTCGGCGGGCATGTCTCGCTGGTGCCCGAGGGCGACCGGGTCGTCACCCACTTCTTCGAGTGCCGGGAGGCCGGCTACCGGGGCTGGCGCTGGGCCGTCACGGTCGCCCGCGCCTCCCGCGCGAAGAACGTCACGGTCGCCGAGGCCGTGCTCCTGCCCGGACCGGACGCGCTGCTCGCGCCCGAGTGGGTGCCGTGGAGCGACCGGCTGCGGCCGGGTGACCTCGGCCCCGGCGATCTGCTCCCCACGGACGCCGATGATCTGCGGCTCGAACCCGGCTACTCGGGTGAGGACGCTCCGCCGCCGAACTCGGCGGTCTCCGAGGAGATGGCCGACCGGGTCGACGCCGAGGACGCGGAGATCGTGACCCGCACCCCGGCCCGCGGCGGGATCGCCTCCGTGGCGGAGGAACTGGGCATGCGCCGCGCGCGCGTCCTCTCCCGCTACGGGCTGCACGTCGCCGCGGACCGGTGGGAGGACTCCTTCGGGGCGAAGACGACGATGGCGCAGTCCGCGCCGGCGTCGTGCCAGTCCTGCGGCTTCCTGATGCCGCTCTCGGGATCGCTCAAGCAGGCGTTCGGGGTGTGCGCGAACGAGTTCTCCCCCGCGGACGGGCGGGTCGTGTCGCTGTCGTACGGGTGCGGCGGGCACTCCGAGGCGGCGGTGATGCCGAAGCCGCCGCGACCGGCGCCGCCGGTGCACGACTCGACGCGCGCGGACGAGTTCCCGCTCCGGCCGGCGCCCGACAGCGGCTCGGTCCCGGACCATGCGGAGACGACCGCGCAGGACGAGGACCTGGGGCACTCGTAAGGCCCCGTTCGGGAACCTCCTTCGGGAACCTCCTTCGGGAATTCCGTTCGGGAATCTCGCACGGCCCGCTGCAGCCGGCACCGCCTGGCTCCGGCCCGCGGTAGCGGTCGGGCCGGGACGCCGCGACCAGCCGGAGGGACCCGGCGGCCGATACGCGGGACGACGGCGCTGCGGAGCGCCCGCGTCTGCAGAACGCCCCGGTCGGCCTTGCGCTCGGGTCCCCGGGGCGCCCGGGCCGGCCTTGCGCTCGGCGCTGGTGGCGCTGGTGGCGCTGGTGCGCTCGTGGTGCCGAGCGCGCCGGTGACACGGCAGAGGCGGCCGAGGGCGGAGGCGGGCAGACCCCGGGGCACGGCGGCGGCGCCGCGCCCGTCCCAGCTCGCCGGGTCCTGACCGGCCCTGCCAAGCCCTCCCCTGCCCTGCGCCACGGCCCTGCCAAGCCCTCCCTCCTCTGCCCCGCGCCAGGGTGGTCCGGTGCCTCGCGTCACGGTCCGGACCTCCCCGGACCCCGGGCGGATTCGCCGCGCCGGGGCCGGCGGAACCGATTCGGGAGCGGCCGCATCGGGAGCGACCTCGACACCCGAATCCCCGTCGCACCGCAACGCCACCCGGGTGCGCGGTGCGGGCCCCGGTGGAGCGGTCGCGCGGGGGTGTGTGCGACGCGGTACCTTCTGGCTCCGGGGCGGGCCGCGTCCGCGCGGCCGGGACGGCGGCGACGGCCGGCACCCCCGGGTGCCGGCGCCACACCGCACCGGTACCCGCGGAATGCCGAAACGGCCGACAGGCACAGTCAGAGAGCGGAGACAGGCGTGAGCGTCAGGACGACCGAGGGGGCCGACCCGTTCGGGACGGTGCGGCTGCGGCGCGGGGTGCTCGACGCCTGGGCCGCGAGCCCCGCGCGCTTCCGCGAGGACGCCAACGCCGAGGAGGACCTCGCCCTCGGCGGCTACCGCGATCGCGTGATCGTCGAACTGGCCCAGAACGCCGCCGACGCCGCCGCCCGCGCCGGTGTCCCCGGGCGCCTGCGGCTCACCCTCGACCGGGGCACGCTCGTCGCCGCCAACACCGGGGCGCCGCTGGACGCCGCCGGTGTGGAGTCGCTGTCGACGCTGCGGGCGTCGGCCAAGCGCGACGGCGACCGGACCGCTGTGGGGCGTTTCGGTGTCGGCTTCGCCGCCGTACTGGCCGTGAGCGACGAGCCCGCCGTCGTCGGCCGGCACGGCGGTGTCCGCTGGTCGCTGGCCGAGGCCCGGGAACTCGCGGCACAGGCGGCACAGGCCGGCCCGGGGCTCGGGGACGAGCTGCGCCGCCGCGACGGCCATGTCCCGCTGCTGAGGCTGCCGCTGCCCGCCGAGGGGACCGCGCCCGACGGGTACGACACGGTCGTGATCCTGCCGCTGCGCGACGGGACCGCCGAGGACCTGGTCGGACGGCTGCTCGCCGGGATCGACGACGCGCTGCTGCTCACCCTGCCGGGTCTCGACGAGGTCGTGGTGGAGACCCCGGAGGGCGCCCGGACGCTGCGCCGCTCGCAGCGCGGCGACCACGTCCACGTCGAGGACAGCGCCCGCGGGATGAACCGCTGGCGGGTCGTCAGCCACCACGGCGCCATCGAGCCCGCGCTGCTCGCGGACCGGCCGGTCGAGGAGCGGATGCGACCGCACTGGACCGTGACCTGGGCGGTGCCGGTGGACACCGAGGGCATGCCCGTGCACCCGGCGTCCGCGCCGGTCGTCCACGCGCCGACCCCGACGGACGAGCCCCTCGGTGTGCCCGCGCTGCTGATCGCCTCGCTTCCGCTGGACACCGCGCGCCGCCACCCGGCTCCCGGCCCGCTCACCGACTTCCTGGTGCGGCGCGCGGCCGAGGCGTACGCCGAACTGCTCGGCGGGTGGCGGCCGGCCGGCCCCGGGCTGATCGATCTCGTCCCCGGGGCGCTGGGCAAGGGAGAGCTGGACGGTTCGCTGCGCGCGGCGATCCTGGAGCTGCTGCCGCGCACCGCGTTCCTCGCCCCCGCCGTCCCCTCGGAGGACATGGTGGTGCTGCGGCCGCTGGAGGCCGAGATCGTGGAGGGTGCCGGAGCCGAGACCGTGGAGGTCCTGGCGGATGTGCTGCCGACCCTGCTGCCGGCCGGTCTGGAGCGTCGGGCGGAGCTGCGGACGCTCGGGGTGGCGCGAGTCCCGCTGACGGAGGCGGTCGACCGGCTGGCGGGGATCGAGCGCGACCCGTCGTGGTGGTGGCGGCTGTACGACAGCCTCGCGGGTGTCGATCCGGAGCGGCTGTCCGGACTGCCCGTGCCGCTCGCCGGTACGGCCGCGGCCGACGGCGGGGGGACGACCTGGGAGGGGGACGGGGACGGCTCCCGGGACTGGGGCGGGTACGGGGCCCGGGACGCTGAAGGCGCCGGTGCCGGCGAAGGGGGCGGGCCGGGAGCCGGGGACCGGGCCAGGGACGGGGCCGGGGCCGGGGATGGTGGCGGAGGCCCGGGTGGGTACGGGTACGGGTACGGGGACGGCGACGCAGACGTGGCCGGGGAGCGGCGTCCGCGCCGTGCGCCCCGCACCGCCGTCGGCCCGCGCCAGGTGCTGCTGCCGACGGCCGAGACCCCGGCGGGACTGGCCCGGTTCGGGCTGAAGGTGGCCCATCAGGACGCCGCCCATCCGCTGCTGGAGAAGCTGGGCGCGCTGCCCGCGACACCGCGCGCGGTGCTCACCACGCCCCAGGTGCGGGCGGCTGTCGCCTCGTCGCTGGACGACGGCGACGGGCTGTGGGACGAGGACGCCCCGGACAGCGAGGAGCTGGCGGAGATCGTCCTCGCCCTCGTCCGGGACGCGGGACTGGAGCCGGGCGACGAGCCGTGGCTGGGCGCGCTGGCGCTGCCGGACGAGGACGGTGAACTCGCCCCGGCCGGAGAGCTGGTACTGCCCGGAAGTCCCTTCGCGTCCGTGATGCGCGAGGGCGAACTGGCCCTCGTCGACGCCGGGCTGGCCGGACGCTGGGGCGAGCAGCCGCTCGCCGCCTGCGGTGTGCTGGCGGACTTCGCGCTCGTCCGCGCCACGGACGTGGTGCTGGACCCGGACGAACTGGAACCTCGCGAGGGCGACTTCGCCGAACCCGACGACGCCGGGCTGCTGGACGCGGTCGATGTGTGGTGCGAGGACGTGCTGGACCGGCTGCCCGACACCCCCGTCCCTCCGGTCGCGACGGAGATCGCCGCCGTGCGCGACCTGGATCTCGTGGACGACGACCAGTGGCCGCGCGCCCTCGCGCTGCTGGCCAGGCCGCCGCTGCGGGACGCGCTGACCCAGCCCGTCCGGGTGCTGCTGCCGGACGGCACGACGGAGACGGTTCGGCCGTACACGGCCTGGTGGCTGCGCGGCCACCCGGTGCTGGGCGGCCGCCGCCCCGCGGGTCTGCGCTCATCGGGCGGCGATCCGCTGTTGGTGGGCCTGTACGACTCGGCGGGCGCGACCGGTTTCGAGGACGAGCAGGTGCTGCACGCCCTCGGCGTGCGGACGTCCGTCGCCGCGCTGCTGGACGAGCCGGGCGGTGCGGCCGAGTTGCTGGCGCGGCTCGCCGACCCGGAGCGCCCGGTGGCCGCGTCCCAGCTGCACGGGCTCTACACGGCCCTGGCGGATGTGGACCCGGAGCAGGTGACGCTGCCGGACGAGCTGCGCGCGGTCGTGGACGGCGAGGTGCGGGTGGTGGACGCTCCGGAGGCGCTCGTCGCGGACGCCCCCGACCTGCTGCCGCTGACCGCGGGGCGCCCGCTGCTGCCGGTGTCCCCGGACCGGGCTGCCGATCTGGCCGAGCTGTTCCAGGTGGGGCGGCTCAGCGAGGTGGTCGAGGCGGACGTGACATCGGACGGCGAGGAGCACGCGGTACCGGAGTCGGTGCACGCGCTGCTGGGCCCGGCGACGCCCGCGTCGTACGTCGAGCACGGGGAACTGCTCGCCGGAGGGGCCGAACTCGACTGGCGCCGAGGCTCCGACGGGGTCGTCCACGCAGCCACACTGGAGGGCGTCGCCGCCGGTCTCGCCTGGGCGGCGGGCCAGTGGCCCCGCCGCTTCGAGGTGGCGGCGCTGCTGGAGGACCCGTCGCGCACGGAGGAGCTGGCGCGGGACCGTTGGTTCGACTGAGGGCGCCGCTGGGCCGGCCGTGGAGCCCGCTGGGCCGGCTGACGGCGCCTTCGGTTCGGCTGGGGAAGCCTTTCCGGACCGGGCCTTTCCGGACCGGACTGTTCTCGCAGCCGGGCTTGTGCCGGGCCGGGCTCTCCCGTATCCGGGCTGTTCTCGCGACCGGCTCCTTCCGGGCCGGGCCTTCCCCGGGCCCGGCCGGAGATCTGCGCAGCCCCGGGAGCGCAGCCCCGGAGCGCCGTCCCGGGAGCGCAGCTGGGGAGCGCCGTCCCGGGAGCGCAGCTGGGGAGCGCCGTCCCGGGAGCGCAGCTGGGGAGCGCCGTCCTGGGGGTGCCGCCCGGGACCGCCGTCCGCTGCGGGCCGGGACCGCCGTCCGCTACGCCGGGCTTGTCCCGGCGCGCGCGCCGGGAGGTCCCCGCGGCGGCGCTACGCCGGGAAGCGCCGGTCCACCCACCGCCAGGCGAACTCCAGCACCGCCGCGGCCGTCGCGGCGATGGCGACCGCCGCCCAGGGCATCGTCGTACCCACCAGCCGCAGCGCGAAGAAGTCCTGGAGCCAGGGCACCGCGAGGACGATCAGGAAGCCCAGCCCCATGGCGGCGACCAGGCACACGCGCCACCAGGTGTAGGGGCGGGCGACGATCGCCAGGACCCACAGCGCGACCAGGAACAGGGTCAGCGTCGCCGCGCTGGTCTCGGCGGCCAGGGACCCGGGCCCGCTGTAGTGGTGCCGGGCGAGGAGGTAGGTCGTGAAGGTCGCGCCCGCCGCGACGATCCCGGCCGGGATCGCGTACCGCATGACCCGGCGCACGAAGTGGGGCCTGGCGCGCTCCTTGTTGGGCGCGAGGGCCAGGAAGAACGCCGGGACGCCGATCGTCAGCGTGGACAGCAGGGTCAGGTGCCGGGGCAGGAAGGGGTACTCGACCTGGGAGCAGACCACCAGGACCGCCAGCAGCACCGAGTACACCGTCTTGGTCAGGAAGAGCGTGGCGACCCGGGTGATGTTGCCGATGACGCGGCGGCCCTCGGCGACCACCGACGGCAGGGTGGCGAAGCTGTTGTTGAGGAGCACGATCTGCGCCACGGCCTTCGTCGCCTCGGAACCCGAACCCATGGACACTCCGATGTCGGCGTCCTTGAGCGCGAGGACGTCGTTGACGCCGTCGCCGGTCATCGCGACCGTGTGGCCGCGTGACTGGAGCGCGCCCACCATGTCCCGCTTCTGCTGCGGGGTGACCCGGCCGAAGACGGCGTTGGCGGCCAGCTCGGCCGCCATCGCCTCGCGTTCGGCCGGAAGGGTGCGCGCGTCCACGGCGGTGGCCGCCCCCGGCAGGCCGAGCTTGCCGGCCACGGCGCTCACCGAGACGGCGTTGTCGCCCGAGATGACCTTCGCCGCGACGTCCTGCTCCTCGAAGTAGCGCAGGGTGTCGGCCGCGTCGGGCCGCAGCCGCTGCTGCAGGACGACCAGCGCGGTGGGCCGGGCGCCCGCGGTGGCGTCGGGGCCGTCGAGCGCGCCGGCGGCGCGGGCGAGCAGCAGGACCCGCAGGCCCTGCCTGTTGAGGCCGTCGACCTCGCGCAGCACGGGCGCGCCCGGGGGCAGCAGCACGTCGGGGGCCCCGAGCAGCCAGGTCGAGCTCCGCCCGCTCCCCTCGGCGAACGTGGCGCCGCTGTACTTCCGGGCCGACGAGAACGGCAGGGATTCGGTGCAGTGCCACTCCTGCCGGTCCGGACACGCCTCGATGATCGCCTGGAGGGAGGCGTTGGGCCGCGGGTCGGATTCGCCGAGCGCACGGAGGACGGTGCGTACGCGGTCCTCGTCGCGGCCGTCCAGCATGCGCAGTTCGGCGACGTCCATGCCGCCCTCGGTGAGCGTGCCGGTCTTGTCCAGGCACACCACGTCGACCCGGGCAAGGCCCTCGATCGCGGGAAGCTCCTGGACGAGGCACTGCTTGCGGCCGAGCCTGATGACGCCGATGGCGAAGGCGACGGAGGTGAGCAGGACGAGGCCCTCGGGGATCATCGGCACGATGCCGCCGACCGTGCGGGCGACCGAGTCCTTGACGTTGTCGCCCTTGGCGACGAGCTGGCTGACGATGAGCCCGAGGGCGGTCGGGACCATCATCCACGTGACGTACTTGAGGATCGTGGAGATGCCGGAGCGCAGCTCGGAGTGGACCAGGGTGAAGCGGGACGCCTCCTCGGCGAGCTGGGCCGCGTAGGCCTCCCGGCCGACCTTGGTGGCGGTGAAGGCGCCGCCGCCCGCGACGACGAAGCTGCCGGACATCATCCGGTCCCCGCGCCGCTTGAGGACCGGGTCGGCCTCACCGGTCAGCAGGGACTCGTCCACCTCGAGACCGTCGGCCTCGGCGACCTCGCCGTCGACCACGACCTTGTCGCCGGGACCGAGTTCGATGAGGTCGCCGAGCACGATCTCGGAGGTGGACACCTCGCCGGCGACACCGTCGCGGCGCACGGTCGGCTTCGCCTCGCCGATCACGGCGAGGCCGTCGAGGGTCTTCTTGGCGCGCAGCTCCTGGACGATGCCGATACCGGTGTTGGCGAGGATGACGAAGCCGAACAGAGTGTCCTGGAACGGCGCGACGAGGAACATGATCACCCAGAGGACGCCGATGATCGCGTTGAAGCGGGTGAAGACGTTGCCCCGGACGATGTCGACGGCGGAGCGGCTGCTGCGTACGGGGACGTCGTTGACCTCACCGCGTGCGATGCGCTCGGCGACCTCGTCCGCGCTCAGCCCTCCCGGCCGGTGCCGCACGGGCGTCGGCACGGGGTGTACGGGGTCGAGCTCCGCCCCCGCGTCGATCACCGGGCCGCCGCGCGGCTCGGCCCCGTCGCTGTTGATCTCCGACCGCTGAGTCATGCCTTGACGGTACGGCGATGCGCGCCGCTCCACCCCTCCGGCCCCCCGATTCACGGCCCGCCGCCCCCGACCGGGCGCGAGGCGGTCGGGAGCCGGCGGCCGCGTCAGCCGGGGCCCGCCTCAGCCGGGGCCGTGCGACGCGGTCTCGGTGCGCCTGATCGCCGCGTCGCGCTTGCGCACGTACCAGATGCCGATGAGGCCCAGCCCGCCGCCGGCCAGGCAGGTCCACACCCACCAGCCGAGCTGGTGCTCGGCGAACCAGCCGTAGAAGGGGACCTGGACCAGGAAGAGGGCGAACCAGAGGACCGTGCCGCCGGTGATGGTGGCGACGACCGGCCCCTCCAGGGGCTCGGGTGCCTCGTGTTCGGGGGTCCACTTCGCCATGCGGTCAGTGTAGGCGGCACTCATGGCAGCACCCCGTCGGTGCCCCGGGCCGGCGGTGCCCCGGGCCGGCGGTGCCCGGGCCGGCGGTGTCCCGGGTGGTGTGCGCCCCGGCGGTGTCCCGGGTGGTGCGCCCTGGCGGACCCCTCCTGGTGGGCCCTCGGCCGTGCCCCTGGGCGCCGGGCGGGTGTCCCGGGCCCTGGCTGTGTCCCCTGCCGCCCGTCCCGTTCCCCTTCCCCCGGCGAAGCCCCGGGCCCCACGTCCCGGGGCCATCCGCGTCCCCGGACGCTCCCGGACGCTCCTCGGGCGTTCCCCGACGTTCCCCGGGTGCGTTCTCGGCGGCGGAGCCGGCCTTCGCCCCGAGATGTCTCCGCCCCGAGATGTCTCCGCGCAGAAGGGTCTACGCGCGGAGATACCGATCTTGGCTTTATCTGTTCATACTGAAGCGGTTTGTGTCTGATCGGTTTTCTTCGTAGCAATCTCCAAGCTCCGGATGGCCGGTCGGTCGGAGTGAGCCATGCACCATCTCGACGAGGACTCGTATGCCCCCCACGGCCACCGCGCCCGATGACGTCCGGCAGCCGCAGCGGCCCGACTCGGACTCCCGTGCCCCCGGCCGGCTCGACGGCTACTTCAGGATCTCTGAACGCGGCTCCACGATCGCCCGTGAGGTCCGCGGCGGCTTCGCCACCTTCTTCGCCATGGCGTACATCGTCGTACTGAACCCGATCATCCTCGGCAGCGCCCAGGACATGTACGGGAACCAGCTCGACGGCGGCCAGCTGGTCACCGCCACCGTGCTCACCGCCGCCTTCTCGACGCTCCTCATGGGCGTCATCGGCAATGTCCCGATCGCCCTGGCGGCCGGGCTCGGCGTGAACACGGTCGTCGCGCTCCAGCTCGCCCCGCGCATGAGCTGGCCCGACGCCATGGGCATGGTGGTCCTCGCCGGCTTCGTCGTCATGCTGCTGGTGGCGACGGGCCTGCGCGAACGGGTCATGAACGCGGTGCCGCTCGGCCTCCGCAAGGGCATCGCGATCGGTATCGGCCTGTTCATCATGCTGATCGGCCTCGTCGACTCCGGCTTCGTCTCCCGCATCCCGGACGCCGCCAACACCGTCGTCCCCCTCCAGCTCGGGCTCACCGGCCACCTCTCCGGCTGGCCGGTCCTGGTGTTCGTCCTCGGTACGCTGCTCACTCTGGCGCTGATCATCCGCAAGGTGCCCGGCGCCATCCTGCTCTCCATCATCGCGATGACCGTGGTGGCCGTCGTCATCCAGCTGATCGCCCGGCTCCCCGGCCGGGCGTGGGGCCTGACCGTGCCGGAGTGGCCGGGCAACCCCCTCGCCACGCCGGACTTCGGGCTCGTCGGGCAGGTCAGCCTGTTCGGCGGGTTCGAGAAGGTCGGCCTGCTCACCGGCGCGCTGTTCGTCTTCACCGTGCTGCTGTCGTGCTTCTTCGACGCGATGGGCACCATCCTCGGCGTCGGCGACGAGGCGAAGCTGATGGACGACAAGGGCGAGTTCCCCGGCATCAACAGGGTGCTGATCGTCGACGGCATCGCCGTCGCCGCCGGCGGTGCCACCTCCTCCTCCGCCAACACCTGTTTCGTCGAGTCCACGGCGGGCGTCGGCGAGGGCGCGCGCACCGGCCTCGCGTCGGTCGTCACGGGCGGTCTCTTCGCGGCGGCGCTGTTCCTGACGCCGCTGGCGACGATGGTCCCGTCCCAGGCGGCGACGCCCGCGCTGCTCGCGGTCGGCTTCCTGATCCTCGCGGGGTCGATCAAGGACATCGACTGGAGCGACTTCACCATCGCCGTTCCGGCGTTTCTGGCGATGGTGATGATGCCGTTCACCTACTCGATCACCAACGGCATCGGCATCGGCTTCATCGCCTTCAGCGTGCTGCGGCTGGCCGCGGGCCGCGGCCGCGAGGTGCCGATCCCGATGTACGTGGTCTCCGCGGTCTTCGTCTTCTCCTACGCGATGCCGGCGCTGGGCCTCACCTGAGGGTCCGCCCTCGGCGGCGGCGGTCACGGTCACGGTCCCGGAGCGAGCGGCGAGGCCGGCGGCCGGACCCCATCCGGACGCATCCGGCGCCGCCCGGCCACCCGGTTCGCCCGGCCGGTCCCGGTCGCCGGTCGCCGGTCGCCGGGCGCGCCGTGCCGGTTGGCATGCATCGGAGTGCCGGGCGGAAACAGCTGTTGAACTCCCGACCTCGGGATCCTCAACGACTGGCCCCCTCCGGCCACATGATCTGCAGGGCAACGCCGGATCGTTCAGCGTGGGCGACGACATCGGCTGTGCCGCCGTAACCCCGGGCGGGCTTGCCGTCCCACACCGCGAAGAGCTGGTCCACGAGACCGACGACGATCTCACTGCCCGCCATGTGCGCGGCCGGGTCGGAGGCGGTCATGCCGGTCTCGTGGACCTCGGAGGCCCGGGACATCAACTCGTCGTACAGAGGCCGATGAGCCTCCGGCAGGCTCTCCCGGTACTCGGCTGCGGGAACGACGACTTCAAGACGCCCCCCGTGCGCGAGCACCAGCTCGGCGAACCAGGCATCGGGCCCGTCCGCGATACAGGACACCCCGATCAGGTCCTCCGCGTCCTGCTCGCGGACGGCCGCTTCGAGCAGCCCGCGTACAGCCGCGCCCACCTCGTGGTTCAGCCCCCGGTGTCCTGTGATCCCGATGCGCATGGTTCCCCTCCTACAGGTAGACGTCGTGCAGCCGTTCGTCGAAGTCCCGCACCACCTTGGGCGGAGACGTCAGCGACAGGGAGCGGCGCACCCTGCGGGCCCGCTCGATGATCCGCCCGGACCGGTATTGCAGCCCGGTGTCCACCGCCCGTGAGGCGAGGGCGAAGGCTGCTTCGACCCGGCCCCCCGCCAGATGACCGGCTGCCACGTCCAGGACCACGAGAGCGCGCTGTTTCGCGCTGCCGGTGCCGAGGGCCTGGGTGTCGTCGGCGAGTACCCAGTCGGCGAGCCCGAGCCGCGCCCCGCAGGTGACCCGGGCCGCCGCGACCTTGGCCGAGTCGAAGGGGAACACCCATGGCCACGGCGGCGAATCGGACGGAGACAGCTTCTCGGCCATGGCACGGCTGCGGATAAGAGCCCGGTCGGCCCCTCGTCGGTCTCCTTCGGCGGCATGGGCGAGAGCTTCCACCGACGACAGCCACGCGTCTGCGACCACCGGACGATCATGCCCTAAGCAGCGGCGCGCGTTCTGCGCGAGGTTCAAAGCCTGTGCACCGTTGCCCGCGTGCGCCTCGAACTGGGCGAGGCTCCCGGCCTGATAGGCGGTCAGCAGCGGGTCACCGGCCGACCGTGCGGCCCGGATGGCCGACCCGTACCAGGAGCGTGCCGATCCGTGGTCACCCATGTCCCAGGCCAGCCACCCGGCCAGGCTCGCAGCCTCGCTCCCGATCGATGCCAGCCGGGACCGGGCCTCACCCGACCCGGCATCGCGACTCACGGTCTGGACGAGCCGGATGTGGGTCTGCACAGATTCGTTCAGGTCCCGGGACGGGGTCGAGCTGTCGAGTCTGCGGAACGTCGATGTGGTGAGCCTGAGCGCAGCGGCCTGGCCACCGGCTGATCCGGGGTCGGGCAGTGCGCCAAGGAACGGAGCCGCCGCGGCCGCTGCCACGCCGCCCAGGAATCCGCGTCGCTCCACCTGTCCATGTCCATCTCGAAATACGTGCTGCCGGCCTGCGAGGCCGACCATATGGGGCGGGATCGCCAGGTGTGCCGCGACCGCGGACAGGACTTCCGTCCCGTAGGAGCCGGGCCCCTTCTTCTCCAGCCGTGACACCGCCGACTGAGACAGCCCGCACGCCTCGCCCAACTGCCTCTGCGACATCCGGACGTGTTTGCGAGCCAGCTCGATGACCCTGCCGTAGTCACCGTTTCGGGACGCCTCACGGACTGCCGGTACCTTCCAGTTCAACGGCTTCTCCCCCACGCTACGCGTTTGGCCGGGTATCGACATGGGACCGTACCCACTCTGCGCATACCCGTACGCGGGTCCCGCATCAACGCTGCCCTCCCGCCAGGCACCGGGCGTTGACTGGCTGTCAGCCGCAGGCGACTCCACCGACCCGCGGCCCCGGCTCGACTCCAGCCGACCATCAGCAGCCGCGCCCGCGCCCTTCACCCCCGACAGCCACGGGCGCGGCGCCATCACCGAGGCCACGAGATGACGATGAACAACAGCCCCCAGGCCGAGGGCGCGCCGACTCCTCCGGCGCTCCCCTCCCGTTTCCCCGGCGGTGACTCGCTGTCCGCCCGCACTCTGGCGATCGCCTCCCACGGCTGGGAGGCATTCCTCGCTCGCTGCGAGACGCCGGAGGAGCGCGGAGCGGCAACGAATCAGGACGGCGAGGCCGAACGGTGAGCACCGGCCGGAAGGTTCCCACCGCGGTCGACATGGCCCGCGACAGCAACCTCGCCGTGACCCTGGCCGACTACGGCACTCCCACCGGCCCCACCGCCGATGAGCTGCGCAAGCGCCTCCGCGGCTACATCGGCCTCCTGGCCGAGCCGGCCGGACGGTACGCGGAAGCCCTGGCGGACAGCCGGGCGAAGGGCATCGCGCAGAGCACGGTCGAGCACGCGCAGCGGGTCGCCGCCGACCGGGGCGGCAACCCGGAGGCGAACCTCCGGCTGCTCGGCAAGTCCGTGGCGCTTCTCCTGCGGTACGCCAGCGACCACCAGAGGAGGCAAGCGCAGTGAGCGAACTGACGCACCACGCCCGCAGCGCGACCCGACGGCGACCGGACCACGCCCGCACACAGACCGCCCGTTACCTCGACGCCGCGGGCACGGTCGTGATGGCGCCGGGGCACGGCACCTCGTCGGGCACCAACCCGCCCACCGGCACGACGGGCAAGGTGACCGCAACAGCGACTCGCCCGACAGCGACACGGGGAACGACACCGACCAGTGACAACCGATCCCCGTCCGGTACTGGTCGTCACCAACCTTGACGACCCGACCGCGGATCTCGTGATCGCCGAGTTGCACGGCCGGGGTGTCCCGGTCGTGCGGCTCGACTCCGGAGACTTCCCCGCAACCCTGTCGTGCTCCGCCTACATCGGCGGCGACACGGCACGGTGGGGCGGAAGCGTGGCAACCCCGACCCGTATCGCTGAACTGGGCGAGGTACGGGCGCTGTACTACCGGCGCCCGTCCGGGTTCGCCTTCCCGCACCTCGACCCGCAAGACGCCCGCTTCGCCGTCGCGCAAGCCCGCTACGGACTCGGCGGAGTACTGGCCTCCTTGCCCGACTGCCTGTACGTCAACCACCCCAACCGCATCGGCGACGCCGAGTACAAGCCCGCCGGCCTCGCTGCCGCGGCAGCGTCCGGCTTCACCCTGCCGCCCTCGCTCATCACGAACCAGCCCGACGACGCCCGCGCATTCATCAAGGATCAGGGCCCGGTCATCTTCAAACCGCTGTCCGTGCCGCTTTACCTCGTCGACGGCAAGGCGCAGACCCTACCCGTCGCCGAGGTCACCGCCGATGAGATCGACGACAGCGTCTCCGGCACCATGCACCTGTTCCAGGCGCGCATGGACAAGGCCGCCGACGTTCGCGTGACCGTGATCGGCGAGCAGATATTCGCGGTACGCATTGACTGCGACCTGCTCGACTGGCGCACCGACTACAGCGCCCACACGTACACGCCGATCACGACGCCACCGGCCGTTGCGCGCGCGATCCGCTCGTACCTGATGCATTTCGGTCTCGTCTTCGGCGCGTTCGACTTCACCCTGTCCGCATCCGGCGAGTGGACGTTCATCGAATGCAACCCGTCGGGACAGTGGGCATGGTTGGAACCGCCGACCGGCCTGCCCATGACCGCGGCCCTCGCTGACCTACTGGAACGAGGTACCCATGACCGAACCTGATGTCGACGGCGTCGCGGCCAAGCTGCGGCAGCAACTCGCCGACCAGCTCGCCGCCGCAGGCTGGCTCCACTCGCCCGGCTGGCGTGCCGCCGTCGAGGCCGTCCCCCGGCATGAGCTGGTCCCCCGGTTCTACGCCGAGACCGACGCGCCGGGGCTCACCACGTGGGCGCCCATCACGCCCGAACTCGTCGGCCTCGACGAGTGGCTACGGCTGGCGTACGCCGACGAGACGTTGATCACGCAGTTCGACGGCCGCGAAATCGACTGGGCCGACCCGCAGCCCATCAGCAACGCGCACCCGACCTCATCCTCGACCCTTCCCTCACTGGTCGTACGAATGCTGGAAGACCTGCGAATCGAGGACGACCACACGGTGACGGAGTACGGGACGGGCACCGGCTACTCGACCTCGCTCACATGCCACTACCTCGGCGACGACCGCGTCACCTCAGTCGAGACCGACCCGCACGTCGGTGCACGCGCCCGTGCGAACCTCGCCCGCTGCGGCTACCGCCCCCGCCTGCTGATCGGCGACGGACTCAACGGCGCCCCCGGCTGCCCGTCGGCCGAGCGCACCATCGCCACCATGGGCGTGCGCAGCATCCCCGCGGCATGGGTGCGGCAGACCCGCCCCGGCGGGCTGATCGTCGCAACGCTCCGCGGCTGGATGCGGTCTCTCGGCCTCGTACGACTGACCGTCGAGGACGAGCACACCGCGCACGGCCGGTTCCTGTCCAGGGACCCGAGTTTCATGATCGCTCGACAGCAGGACGCACCGGAAAGCCTCGGAATGCTCCCGGCACGGGACGAAGGCACCACCCGCGACACCCGTTACGGCCCCGAGGTTCTGACCGTGCCCGACAGCGGGTTCGTCGCTCAGCTCGCGTTGCCGCACGCCCGCTATTTCTCCATGCCCACCGACGACGGCACGGTGAACACGTACGTGCTCGACGCCGGCAACGACGCGTTCGCCGTTCTCGCCCCGGACGGCGAGGGGTGGACCGTACGGCAGGGCGGCCCGGTGCTGCTGTGGGACGCCGTCGAGCAGGCACTCGCCCCGTGGCCCGCCGCCGGCTCCCCCGACCCCACCGAATTCGGTCTCACCGTCACCCCGGACGCGCAACACGTCTGGCTCGGCGCCCCCGACGGCCCAAGCTGGCGCCTGCCCGCCTGACACCACAGGAGAGCTCGGCGGCCAGCACGCCCCGCGCTCCTGCGCCGCCGCTGCAAGGAGCTGACGAAACGTGGCCGACCTTATCGCGGGCGTCCTCGCGTGCCTGTGCTCGCTGCTGCTGCCCGCCCGGGGGCAGCACCGCGTCCCGGTCGGGCGGGGTCCCCGCTCGGCCCGGGCCGGTCCGATGCCTGGCCGTAGAACTCGTCCGTTTCGTCGACGGCCGCCTTGAAGCGCTCGTCGAAGTCGTTCCGTACAAGGGTCCGGACCACATAGTCCTGGACGCTCGTTCCGCGTCTGGCGGCATGCTCCCGGAGCCGGTCGAGCAGTTCGCCGTCCATCCGCAGGCTCAGCACTGCCGATGCGTTCGATGTGCTCGATTCGGTCGTTGCAGTTGTTGCCATGTCAACCAGCATGGTTGGCCGGAACTGATCGGTGCGTCACTTTCCGAGGTCTTCTCACTCGTTTGGGTGAGACATGCGGCAGGGCTGTAACGCGGTGGTTATTAGGATGGGTAATGAGTTAAGCTAAGGACTATGCCTGACCTGTCCCACGGCGACGACATCGCCGCCGTGAACTCACTGCGCTCGGCCGTCATGAGGCTGGGCCGGCGCCTGAAGCACCAGCGCGTCGACGAATCGCTGAGCCCCACCGAGATGTCGGTGCTCGGCACCCTGGCCCGCTGCGGCTCGGCCACCCCGGGTGAGCTGGCCCGCAAGGAGCACGTCCAGCCGCCGTCGATGACCCGCATCGTGGCACTGCTGGAGTCCAAGGGACTGGTCCGGCTCGAGCCGCATCCCGAGGACCGCCGGCAGAAGGTGGTCAGCCAGACCGAGCGGGCCGAGGCCATGCTCGAGGAGTCCCGCCGCAAGCGGAACGCCTGGCTGTCCTCGCTCGCCGAGGGTTTGGACGAGGAGGAGTGGGCCAAGCTGCGCGCGGCCGCTCCCGTGCTGGAGAAGCTCGCGCACCTGTAACGACCAGCCCGAGGAGGCGACCTTTCTTGAGTCCGGGACCCGGAGCAGACTCCGCACCCGCACCGAAGCCCCACGACGACGACCACACGAGCGGCACGGCCCCGGCAGACGGGCCGGCGGGCCGGGGGACGTTCTCCTCGCTCAGGATCCGCAACTACCGGCTTTTCTTCACCGGCGCGATCGTCTCCAACACGGGCACCTGGATGGCCCGCATCACCCAGGACTGGCTCGTCCTCACCCTCACCGGCTCGGCCGCCGCCGTCGGCATCACCACGGCCCTGCAGTTCCTGCCGATGCTCCTCTTCGGCCTGTACGGCGGGGTCATCGCCGACCGCTGCCCCAAGCGCCTGCTGCTGCTCTTCAGCCAGGGCGCGCTCGGCCTCTGCGGACTCACGCTCGCCGTCCTCACGCTCTCCGGCGAGGTCCGGGTGTGGCATGTCTACCTGGTCGCCTTCCTGCTCGGGATGGTCACGGTCGTCGACAACCCGACCCGCCAGTCCTTCGTCTCCGAGATGGTCGGGCCGGGGCAGCTGCGCAACGCCGTCAGCCTGAACTCCGCGAACTTCCAGTCCGCGCGGCTGGTCGGGCCCGCGGTCGCGGGTGTGCTGATCACCGCCGTGGGCAGTGGCTGGGCCTTCCTGCTCAACGGCCTGTCGTTCCTCGCGCCGATCATCGGGCTGCTGCTGATGCGCCCCGCCGAACTGCATCGGACCGAGCCGGTGCCGCGCGGCAAGGGGCAGCTGAGGGAGGGCCTGACGTACGTCGCGGGCCGGCCCGAGCTGATCTGGCCGATCGTGCTCGTCGGCTTCGTCGGCACCTTCGCCTTCAACTTCCCCATCTGGCTGACGGCCTTCGCCGACAAGGTCTTCCACGCAGGCGCGGGTACGTACGGGCTGCTCAACACGCTGATAGCGGCGGGATCCCTGGCCGGGGCCCTGCTCGCGGCCCGCCGCGGCTCCTCGCGGCTGCGGATGCTCCTCGGCGCGGCCGCGCTGCTCGGGGTGCTGGAGATCGCCGCCGCGCTCTCGCCGTCCTTCTGGCTCTTCGCGGCGCTGCTCGTCGCCATCGGCATGGTCGGCCTGACGGTGAACGTGACGGCGAACTCGTCGGTCCAGCTGGCCACGGACCCGGCGATGCGGGGCCGGGTCATGAGCCTCTACATGATGGTCTTCGTCGGCGGTACGCCGCTGGGTGCGCCGGTCGTCGGCTGGCTCACCGACCACTACGGCGTACGGGTCGGCATGGCGACGGGCGGCGCGGTGGCGGTGATCGCGGCGGTCGTGATCGGCCTGATCCTGCTCCGGGCCGGCGGCTTGCGCCTGAAGCTGGACCTCCGCCGCGGCCATCGGCATGTGCGGATGGTTCCGCGCGAGCGGCTGACGGCGGCGGCATAGCGGCCCGGCGGCGCCCCGGCTCCCGCCTGCGCATGCCTGTGCGGAGACACCGGCCGACCGGTCGTCTGTGTCTGCGTGGGGTGCGTGGGGTGCGTGGGGTGCGTCGGTGGGGCGGATGGCGCCTGCTGCGACCGGGAAGGTTCAACGGCTTGGCGCCCGCCCTGGAGACCGGCATCACCGTGCACGCTCCCGCAACTGCCGCGTATCGGACGCATGGCTCGATGGCTGGTGACTACTCACCCGGATGCCCGTGTGTCTGCCCGTGTCATATGCGGATGACCGTGGGAGTTTCTGTCCGTCCAGTCACTTCGCCCCCCTATCGGAAGGCTCCCATGCTGTCCAAGCGTCTCTGCGCCGCACTCGCCGCGGCCGCTCTGCTTGCAGGCGTCGGTACCGCTGCGGCATCCCCCGCTCACAGCGCCCACTCGGCCCGCACGATGGCAGCCCAGGCCGCCACCACAGCCTTCACCAACGGCAGCTTCGAAACCCCCACCGTCCCGCTGAACTCCTTCTCGACCTTCGTCGCAGGCCAGACGATGGGTCTGTGGCAGGTCGAGAGCGGGAGCGTCGACCTGGTCGACGACGGCTTCTGGCAGGCCGCGGAGGGCGACCAGTCGGTAGACCTCAACGGTGGCACCGCAGGCACGTTGTCCCAGACGTTCACGACGGAGCCCGGGACGAAGTACACCGTGACGTACTCGCTGGCCGGCAACCCAGCGGGGCTGCCGACCGTGAAGACAGGCGAAGTCCACATCGACGGGCAGAACTTCCAGGACTTCACCTTCAACACGGCCGGCAAGACACTCGCGAACATGGGCTACGTGACACGGCAGTTCACGTTCGTGGCCAACGGCATGTCCACGAAGCTGACGTTCGCCAGCACGTCCGGGCCCACGGCCTACGGCCCGGTCATCGACGACGTCAAGGTCACAAGCTGCTCCTGCTGCGCCAGCGGTTCATGCGGCTAGTGCCGCGTCAGGCCTCGTTCGCCCTGGTGGCGAGCCCGACTTTCGCCGTTCTGATCGACTGCCAGTCGATCAGAACGGCGAAAGTCGAGAGTTGAGTTTGGTGTGAAGAAGAACAGCCATCCCGTCGAGGGCCCTGACGGCCTTGTCTGCACCGCCGCGCCTGCCGCTGTCGAGTGCCCCCCTGATCCGGCTCGCCGCCCTGCTACGCGGCCACTTCAAGAAGATCGGCTCCCGGTGGCGGGCCCTGCCCGCCGGGAAGATCGCCGGCATCGTGCCGGCGGGCAATCTCCGCGGACAGGGGACCGGGGGGCGAGGTGGGGCGCGCAGTCGGGGCAGGCGTACAGCGTCCACCCGGGGCCGCTCGCCCGCTCGACGTAGCGCACCGCGACCGGCGCGAGGGTCAGCCGCTCGCAGAGGCAGCAGACAACGGCGCTCACGCTCCCACCGCCACCCGGACCGCGCGGGTACCGGCGCCGACGTGCACGCCGTGAATCACATTCGGCCTCACGTCGATACCGCGCGCGGCCATGTCGAGCGCCCAGAGCCGTTCGGCCTGCGCCCGCCGCTTCGGGTCGTCCGGCCGCTTGCGGGGCGCGGCGGGCACGCAGGGGCGTACGGGGCTGATGGTGTCCGTGAACGGTTGCTGTTCGGCGGCCTCGCGGGCGTACGGGCTCTTGTGCTCCGGCAGCGACCGCCGGGGACGCGAAGACGCCGCGGGCGCCGCCGGTTCCGGCGTGGGGGTAGGGGTGGCGCGGTGCTTGCCGCGGGAGGGCGGCAGCAGCGGTTCTGCCTCGGCCCGGTACGCCGCCAATCGCTCATCCAGCTGCTGCAGTACGGCATCGCCACTCATCGAGCAGCCTCTTCCCGCCAGTTGATCGCCAGCAACCGCAACGAGCCGCAACTGCATCAAGCGACGGATCTTGAAGACACGTCACTCAAGCGGAAACACACCCAGAGAAACTCGAGACGTGGATAACGGACCCCGAGAACAGCACCCATCCTGAACTGCGGGGATTCGCCACCGGACTGCGCAAGGACTGGGACGCCGTCATGGCCGGCCTCCGCCTGCACCGGAACTCCGTCCCGATCGAAGGCCACGTCAACCGGGTCAGAATGCTCAAGCGACAGATGTACGGTCGGGCCAAAACCGACCTCCTCCGCAAGCGGGTAATCCTCTACCGCTGAAGATCAACACCCCGGGGATCACGGAACTCGCGACAGAGCCACTTCCAAGGCCATTGACACTGTTCATAAAGGCATGGTCAGGTGGCGTCCGGCCCGACCCCGGCGGAGAAACTGGAGGAACGCATGTCCGATCTGTTATCGACCGCGGCTGTGATCGCACCTTTCATCAGCGCGGCCGCGGCATCTATGGCCGGCGCCCTGGTCGATTCCGCACAGACCAGACTCACGGACGGCGTGGTCGAGCGGGGGCGGCAGCTACTGGACAAGGCACTACAACGAGGCGCCGACGAACTGCCCACCGAGCAGGACAGCGACGCCGTCCGGGCGATCGAGGCCCTCTCCCCGGACGAACGCGAGGTCCTGGAAAGAGTGATCGGCCAGTGGCTGAGCGACGACAACGATCTGAGCGCCCAATCCCTGATGAGCCGGATCATCAAGGCACGCCCCGCAGGCGCCCAGTTCCATGTCGCAACTTACGGGAACAACTCGCAGGCGATCGGCGAGGTGGCCGAGGCCACCTTCAACTTCAACACCACGTCGGAGAAGGACAGCGACGGAAGGTGAGCGGCGACCCGGCGGGAAAGTACAGCGCTCAGACCCACGGGGACAGCTCACAGGCGATCGGCTTCGTCGGCAAGCTGTTCCTCAGCATCTTCGTCGGTGACGTCGTCGAGTTCGCCGACAGGGCGAAGCACTGGGGCGGCTGGAACTGGCCGCCGTTCCTGCTCGTCCTTCTGCTCGGAAGCTACGCCCTGATCAGCGCCCCCGACGGTCCGCCGCACCAGTTCGTCTACGTGTATCTCGCGATCGCCGGTTCGCTCGTTCTGGCACTCGGACGGCTGGCCCACCCCAAGAGCGACAGGCTGGCCCGGCACTGGCGCGTGCTCATGTCGGCCGCGGCCGTGATGCTCGCGGTCGCCGCCACGGTCGGCATGGACTATCTCTCCGATCACGGCGAGATAGACATCACCGGCCGCACCAGTCTCACACCGCGCGGCGAGGTCACGTCGGGTTCCGAACTGAGTCTCGTCGTCACGGGCCCCACCGATCGCGCCCACCTGCGGCTGAAGCTTACGATCTCCGACGCCAAAGGGGACCAGGGGTTCTGCGAACCTGAGAGCCGCTACGCCGCTCAGCTCCGTGACCGTGCCAGCACCCGAGTCGAGGAGGTGCGCAGCGGCCGGACGGTCGACTTCCCGCTCGGCGGTCTCCAAGGCCAGATCGAAGTGCAGATCGCCCTGCGGACCAACGAGGGGTGCCAGATGAATGTGTCCGTGGCCGAAGCCGCTCTGCACGACTGAGAGGATCCCGTGCCCGCTACGTTCCCGAAGCCACGCTCGTCCCTCCGGCTGCCCGGCCGGATCGGCCGGTCAGCCGCTGTCCTGGCCCTGCTGCTGGGCCTTGCCTCGTGCTCCTCTGAGGAACCCGAACCGGAGTTCCTCGGCAGGTCGCGTATCACGGTCGCCACACACAACGACCTGCCAGGCATGTCGTACTCCAAGAACTACGACCGCTCCGGACTGGATTTCCTCGTCTTCCAGCACGTCAAGGAGGAACTCGACCCCGTCCCCTTCAGCGAACCCATGGATGTCACCTCGGGCGGCAGGGTCACCCAACTCCGGCAAGGAAAGGCCGACATGGTCATCGCCTCGTTCTCCATCACGTCGGAGAAGATGAAGCTGATCGACTTCGTGGGGCCCTATCTCAAGACCAGGCAGGGGTTTCTCGTCGGTCCTGACAGCGGCGACGTGCAACAGCTCTCCGATCTCAGCGGCACGAGAATCTGCACCTGGGAAGGCACCACCTCGAAAGAAGCGCTAGAGGACATCAAGAACACCGTCCACGCCGAACCGGTCGTCCTCACCGACGCCTCGGACTGCATCGAGCAACTCCTCGACCACGGGGTGCAGGCGGTCTCCACCGATCAGACGATCCTCTACGGCTTCGCCCAGCGGTACGAGGACGACGGGCTGCGCGTCGTCCCCGACGTGACCATCGGGGTACCGCAGGATTACGGGATCGGCCTGCCGAAGGGACACCGGGAGGACTGCCGAAAGCTCAAGGACTGGCTGAAGGAGTATGTCGGCACCAGCACCTGGATCAGGGACGTGGAGACGTCCCTGCCCGCTCTCACCGCAGCAGACACAGCCTGGATCAGCAAGCACAAGCCGAGCGACGAGGAGATCGAGGCCCGCTCGTGCCGCGACAACATCAGCCCCTGAGCGGCCGGTAGCGATGGCGTCCTCGCACCTGCTGGCGGACGGCGCAGGCTGGCTCCACGGCCCGGCGCCGACGTTCCATTCCTGCACCACCGCGTCGTCCTCATGACCCACCTCCAACGCCGCTACCCGTGACGGAGCGTCATTGGCGCACGGTGGCACAGCCCGACTTCGCGAAAATCGGCTCTCCTGTCGCTTCCGTGGGTCGCTGACCAGGGCTGATACGCAGAACACGCCGTATGTCAAGTTTCGTCAGGACCAACGTTGCGGAGCGTGAGTCGTCGCAGGTCAGCCGGACACGTGGCGCGCGGCACCCTCTGGCCGAGTGCAGAGTCACGGGGCAGGGTCAGGTGTGGGGGCACGGATCGCACCCCCGACCAAGACCGGCCCGAAGGCCTGCGGTTCGCGACCCCTGTGCGCCGCGCCCCCGACTCCGGGCAGCGTGACCAAAGCCCCGCGATGCTTCCCGATCCGGGGGTACGGCGGGGCTTGTTCCGTTTTCGCTCTCCGTTACGCCACGCTGCCGGTAGCCGTACCCTGGCTCCATGACTGACGTGGGGAAGAAAGTCAAGCAAGCCCGCAAGCTAAGTGGGCTTACGCAAAACGAGTTGGCCGAATCGTCCGGTGTCTCTATCTCCACCATTCGGAAGCTGGAGCAAGGGGAGCGGGACACGGCGCGAATGGAGACGCTGCGGGCCCTCGCCCTGGTGCTCCGCGTCCCCACCATGTCCCTGGTAGCCGAGCCTTCCGAGGAAGGTCCCACGCCGGGGACACCCGAGCTGTGGAGCCCTGTACGCGCGGCCCTAGTTCGGCCACATGGCGGCAGTAGCGATGAAGCCCCGACCACGCACGGCGTTGCCGATGCTGTTGCCACGGCCGTCCCCTACTACCGCGCGCACCGCTTCACCGAACTTGCGGCGATCCTGCCGCATCTGATCAACGATGCCGAAGCACTCGGGTGCGAGGGACGCGCCGAGCGGTTGCGGGTGCTGCAACTGGTCGCCGGGGCGCTGACTCACACGCGACAGTTCGACCTTGCCGAGATCGTGTTGCGTCGCGCAATGGACGATGCAACGGACCGCATGGTTACGGCGGCCACCGTCAACACCCTGTGCTGGCTGCTCATGCGGCAAGGGCGATTGGACGAAGCGTTGCACACTGCCTCGCGCTGGGCAGATGAACTAGAGCCTCGGATCAGCCGAGCCACTCCCGACGAGCTGTCGGCTTGGGGCTTGCTCCTGCTCAACGTCTCTGCCGCTGCTATCCGCAACAACCAACCGGGGCTCGCCGCAGATGCGTTGAAGTTCGCTTCCAGCGCTGCAACAGCGCTCGGCAGGGAGGTGCGGCCGGCTCACGAACAGATGCGCACCTTCGGTCCGCTATCTGTCCGCATGAAGACCGTGGAAGACGCCTTGGTCCGGAACAAGCCCGACCACGCACTACGACTCGCGGGGACGCTTGGTAAGACGGCACCACGGTCCGCGGTGCTTCCGTCCGCGAGCGTGCGGGCTCGGCATGGACTCTCGGTAGCCGAGGCATACGCCCGTCTTGGGCAGTACACCGAAGCGTTCGGCAAGCTGTCCGAGGTACAGGCGTCGTCGCCCGAGTGGTTCCCCAACCAATCCCCTGCGCGGGACGTACTCCGGTCGGTGGTTGACGGGCGACGCAAGTTGACCCCCGCGATGCGAACCATGGCAAGCACGCTGCAACTGGCGATCTGAAAGGGGTAGTTCGGCGCTGTCGGTAATGGAAGTGCCACAGACAGTGTTGTCCCGTCGGTTCTAGCGTCACCGTATGACCCGACGAACCCGCGCCGACAGTGCCCGCCGACGCGCGCTCTTGGACGCCGCGTCAGGTCTCTGGCCCTTCCGCTACGCGTACCCCGCCCCCGAGCCCCGCCCCGACGGGGCGCCGAAGGGGTGCGAACCCAAGTCGGGGGAAGCGTGATGAGCGCGGCCCCTGCCGTTGGCTCGCTGGTCGTAGACACACGGGTGGACCAGCTCGGGGAGTTCCGCGGGGTCGCCGGCCCGTACTGGTCACTGCGCCCCCTTGGCGGTGGAACCGAGTGGGACGCCGAGCCCGAGCACGTGCGCCCCGCGGACCCGAAAGAGCGTCTGCGCGCGGAGACCGCCCGTGTGAACGCCCGGAGCCGGGGTGAACGGCTGTGACCACTACAGCCCGGCGCAGATTCGTCCTCGTGGACTGGACGTTACGGCCCGATCGGGACGACGACGCCCCGCCCACCACCTACGCGTTCCGGTGCCTCGCGCTCACCGAGGACGACGCCGAGTGCGCCGCAACGTCACCCGCGAGCGAGGACCCGACCGAACCGCAGACGTGGGCGTTCGACCCGTACCCCGCGGCCCTGCCGGTCGGGGTGGCGCGATGACCACGACCCGGACGTGTGAGCACCGGCAGACCGAGAAGCGCGACGGCACGACCTACTGCCGGAACTGCAAACGACAGATCTACCTGTGATGACTCCGCCCGGACGGCAAGGTAGATGCCGACTCCGGCCACGACGCGACGCAGGACTAGGGGGTGGCGCCATGGACGGACGCCCGGTGCTGGTCTGCACGGAGTACGAGGACGCAACCGCTGATCTGGTCATCGCGGAGTTGAACCGGCGCCGGGTGCCCGTCCTCCGGTTCGACCCGGGGCGCGACTTCCCGGCGCCCGTGGTGCTGGCCGCGCGCATCGGGGCTGGGGGCGCCTCCCGGACGAAGTCTGGGGGAGGATGGGGCGGGCGGCTGATGGTCGGGGAGCGTACGGCCGACCTTTCCGCCGTGCGCGCCCTGTACCACCGTCGGCCGAGTCCCTACCCGACGGGCAGCGGCGAGCAGGCGGCCCGGTTCGCCGCGCAGGAGAACCGGCGCGGCCTGGGCGGCGTGCTGGGCGCGCTGCCGGGGTGCCTGTTTCTGAGCCACCCGCAGGCGATCGCACGGGCGGAGTACAAGCCCGCGCAGTTGGACGCGGGGACCCGGGTAGGGCTCATGGTCCCGGCCACCCTGATCACGAACGATCCGATGGAGGCCAAGGCGTTCTGCGCCGCACAGCCGACCATCTACAAGCCTTTGCACGCGGGGGCGTACGAGGTTGAGGGCGAGCCCGCCGGAATCTGGGCGGCCCCGGTCGAGGCGGTCGAGGTCGACGGCGCGGTGAGCCACAGTGCGCACCTGTTCCAAGCGCAGGTGCCCAAGGTGGCGGACGTGCGGGCGGTCGTCGTCGGCGAGCAGGTGTTCAGCGCCCGGATTACCGCGCCGCCCGGGGTTGTGGACTGGAGAGCCGAGTACCAGAGCCTCACCTATGAGCCGGTCGCCTGCCCGGACGGGATACGCGGGGCGCTTGTGCGGTTCCTCGCCGCTTTCGGGCTGAACTTCGGCGCCTTCGACTTCGCCGTGACTGCGGACGGCGCCTGGTGGTTTCTGGAGTGCAACCCCAACGGCCAATGGGCGTGGCTGGAAGACGCGGCCGGACTGCCGATCACACACGCAATCGCAGACCTGTTGGAGAACGGAGCGGGTCAGCATGAGTGACCCCCTGCCGTCGGAACACCTACGGTCCGACCTTGCGCGGCGCCTGTCCAAGGCTGGCGCCCTGCATAGCCCGGAATGGGAAGCGGCCGTCATGTCGGTGCCCCGCGAGGCGTTCCTCTCGCGCGGTTGGTTCGAGTACGAAGACGGCGGCTGGTACCGGCCCGCGGCCCAAGACTCCGCGGGAGGACTCGCGCGGATCTACGAAGACGACACCCTCGTGACGCAGGTGGCCGGGGGCGTCTTCCCCGACCAGGTCGAGGGGCGCATCGCGGCGGCCCCCTCGTCGTCGTCCACCCTGCCGAGTCTGGTCGTGCGGATGCTCGAAGACCTGCGGGCGGCCGAGGGGACGCGCGTTCTGGAGATCGGCACGGGCACGGGCTACTCAACCGCGCTGCTCTGCCATGTCGTCGGCGAGGACAACGTGACCACGGTGGAGGTCGACGCGGAGGTGTCCGCCCGCGCCGGGATCGCGCTCGGAGGCGCCGGGTACTGGCCTGCCCGCGTGGTCGGTGACGGACTGGCGGGTTACAAGGAGGGCAGTCCGTATGACCGCGTGATCGCCACGTGCGGCGTGCACACCGTGCCGGCCGACTGGCTCGCGCAGACCAGGCCCGGCGGTGAGGTCCTGGTCACGGTCGGCGGATGGATGCACGCATCCGAACTCGTACGGCTCATGGTCGCTGACGACGGCACGGCCAGCGGCCCGGTTCTCGGCGGACAGGTCTCGTTCATGCTGGCCCGTCCCCACCTTCCGCCCCCGCTGGGCATCCTGCCGAACCTGAGCGAGGGCGACGCGGTGCCCTCCGGGCTGGGCGCGGATGCGCTCGACGACTGGACCGCCCGGTTCGTCGCGCAGTTCGCCGCGCCGCGCGCACAGCGGCTCACGCTGGAACGTGACGGTCGGACGGAACACGTCGTGATCGACGTGGACGCCGAAGCGTGGGCGGTCGTCTTCCAGGACGGCGGCCGGTGGATGGTCCGGCAGGACGGCACGGCGCGCCTGTGGGACGAGATCACCGAACGTGTCACGCAGTGGCAGGCGGACGGGCGCCCGCCTGCCGACCGTATGCGGCTGCACGTCGGCCCCGACGGGCAACGCCTCACTTGGGCGTGACCGCGGGCTGACACCCCATGCTGCCACGTCCGTCCGTCGTTCCCCCGTAGCGGACGGGCGGGGCTTCCTCATGTGCTCGGGGCGGACTCCTCCGGGGCCTGGTCGGGCTTCTGCTCGGCCACGTAGGTACCGCGCCCCGATACCCGTGCCCGCTTTTCCGCGGCCTCCGCCATCGCTTCCCGCGCGGCGTCCGCGTGCCCCTCGCCGGAGAACAGTTCGGCGGCGTCCGGACGTGACAGGCGCTCGATCACGAGGGCCGTGACGTGCTTCTCGAACGTGCTCCGGTGCAGGTTCACGCACTTCGCGGCTGTCCAGATTCCCCGCCGGTTGAAGTCCCGGATAATCGCTGTCTTCGCTTCCCCCGAGGCGATCCGCTCGGCGGCCTCGCGCACGACGGCGGCCTGATCCTCGCGAACCACCTGACGAACGAACTCCTACGTCTTCGGGTCGTATTGACGCTCGTACCCGAACAACGTCCCTGCGGTCGGGAGACCTTGTTCGGCGGACGCGCGCTGCCCGCGCAACACGCGATCGCGGATCTCGCTCGCCTCACGCTCGGCGAGCAGCGCGTCAAGGCCCGTGGAGAACCGGTCATCGCGGTGCGCGACAGGTCGTACAAGCGGCCCTTGTAGCACCACTGCACGCAGTTGCCCTCGGCGATCTCCCGAAGCCTGAGATACGCCTCAAGGTCACGTTGCGCCCGTGACGACTCCGTTTCGACTTGCGACAGTACGAAACGGATGGGCCTGGATACGGCGTGCGGAAAGCAAGCAGACTCGGCTGCTCGGAGTCGAAGGCACGGTGATCGACTCCGTCGAGGCCGAGGAGACCGATGACGCGGAGTCCGGCCCCGAGGGTGTGGTGATCGTGGTCCACGCCCGCCCCGCGCGGGGCCGGAGGCAGCGGTGCGGGATCTGCCGGAGACGGTGCGCCCTATGCGGTCACCGCAAGTACGAGGGACCGGCGCTGCGAGACTCGGCATATGAGACTCTTCGCCGCAGTGGTGCCGCCCGAAGAGGTCCTGCGGGAACTCGGGCGGGCCGCAGACCGCCTGCACGGGCTGCCGGGGGCCGAGGGCCTGCGCTGGACCGGGAGGCCGGGGTGGCACTTCACCCTCGCGTTCATGGGGGAGGTCGACGAGGGGCTGCTGCCCGAGCTGCACGTGCGGCTCGGACGGGCCGCACGGCGCAGCGAGGGGTTCCGGCTGCGGCTGCACGGCGGCGGGCACTTCGGCCGGCGGACGCTCTGGGTGGGCGCGGCAGGCGGACTCGACGCGATGCGCATGCTCGCCGAGCGGGCGGACGCGGCTGCGCGCCGGGCCGGCGTCGCCATGCAGGAACACCGTCGCTACCACGCCCATCTCACCCTCGCACGCAGCCGAGCCGACACGGACCTGCGCCCGTACGTCGACGCCCTGGCTCCGTTCGAGGGCCGGCCGTGGACCGTGGACCGGCTGCTGCTGATCCGCAGCGATCTGCCCGGCGGCGGACGGCCGGGCGAGCGGCCGCGCTACGAGGAGACCGGCGCCTGGCCGCTGGGCGCGGCGGACTGAGCCCCGTGCGGTGCGGCGGGGCCACGCGGTGCGGCGGGGCGCCTGGGGGAGGGACCGCTTCCCGGTGCCTCGCGGATGCCTCACCCACCGGCCCCCGGGATGCCCTGCCGCCCTCGCGGGGCGGGCCGCGCACGCGACCGCACGGCGCCTCGCGGGCGCCCCCGGCACCGAGGGCCCGGACCTGCCCGTTACGCTCGAAGGGTGGACCCGAAGACCCGTAACCGGATCATGGCCGGTGTGCTTGTGCTGATGTTCGCCGTCGTCGCCGTGGCGGCCGCGCTCGGGCGCTGAACCCCGCGGACCGCCGCCCCGGGGAAAGGGCGGCGGCTCCGCCCCGCCGAATCGCCGGCCGACCGCCCGAATCGCTCCCGGTCACCAGGCGAAGGCCTCCGGTGACGGGCCCGGGCCGGGGAAGATCTCGTCCAGCGACGCGAGCAGCTCCTCCGGGAGATCCAGTTCCACCGCGCGGAGCGCCGAGTCCAGCTGCTCGGCCGTGCGCGGGCCGACGATCGGGCCGGTGACCCCGGGCCGGGTCAGCAGCCACGCCAGCGCCACCCCGCCGGGCTCCAGGCCGTGCTCGTCGAGCAGGTCCTCGTACGCCCGGACCTGCTCGCGCACCTTCGTGTTCTCCAGGGCGCTCGCGCTGCGGCCGTCCCTGCGGCGCCTGCCCTCGGCCTCCTTCCTGATCACGCCGCCGAGCAGCCCGCCGTGCAGCGGGGACCACGGGATGACGCCGAGGCCGTACTCCTGTGCGGCCGGAACGACCTCCATCTCGGCGCGGCGCTCGGCCAGGTTGTACAGGCACTGCTCGCTGACCAGACCGACCATGCCCCTGCGTGCGGCGGTCTCGTTCGCCTGAGCGATCTTGTAGCCGGGGAAGTTGGAGGATCCCGCGTAGAGGACCTTCCCTTCCTTGATCAGTACGTCGATCGCCTGCCAGATCTCCTCGAACGGGGTACGGCGGTCGACGTGGTGGAACTGGTAGAGGTCGATGTAGTCCGTCCCAAGCCGCCTCAGCGAGGCCTCGACGGCGCGCTTGATGTTGAGCGCGGAGAGCCGGTCGTGGTTGGGCCAGGGCTTGCCGTCGCCGGCCATCCCGCCGTAGACCTTGGTGGCGAGGACCGTCTTGTCGCGGCGCTCGCCCCCCTTGGCGAACCAGCTCCCGATGATCTCCTCGGTGCGGCCCTTGTTCTCGCCCCACCCGTAGACGTTGGCCGTGTCGAAGAAGTTCAGACCCGCGTCGAGTGCCGCGTCCATGAGGCCGTGGCTGGTGTCCTCGTCCGTCTGCGGACCGAAGTTCATCGTGCCGAGCACGATACGGCTGACCCTGAGTCCGGTACGTCCCAGCTGCGTGTACTCCATGGCACCCAAGCGAACCCCTTCGGGCCCACTCCGTGCAAGGCGGGGCGGGTACACGGCGCGAACCAGCACACGGTGCGGTCCGGGCGGCGGCTCGGGCCGCCCGCCTCCGCTCCGCAAGCACCCCGGTGTCCCAGGTGTTCAACCGCCGCGGCAGTACGGCCTCATGCCGGGTGCAGCGTGGGGCCGGGAGGGTCCGCGGTCGCGGGGAAGCGGGCGGACGACCGGACCGTACGGGGCCGGTCAATCCTCAGGCGTTCGCGTACACCTTGGAGACGAACTCCGCGATCTGGTCGTCCGAGAGGTTCCTGGCGAGATCGGCCTCCGCGATGATGCCGACGAGTCGGTGCCCGTGGTCGACGTCGATGACCGGGAGTCGTTTGATCCGGTGCTTCTCCATCAGGTGCAGCGCCTCCTCGGCGGGGGCGCTCGCGTCGGTCCAGCGGAGGTCACCGGACAGCGATCCGGCCTGGACGGTCGCCGGGTCTATGCCCTCCGCGCAGCACCGCACGACGATGTCGCGGTCGGTGATGAGGCCCGTGAGCCTGTTGTTGTCGCCGCAGATGGGGAGGGCGCCGACGTTCAGGTCGCGCATCATGCGTGCCGCCTCCCGCAGCGACTGGTGCGCACCGATGCACTGCACTCCGCCGCTCATGATGTCGCGGGCGGTGAGCCTGCTGTCCCCGGTCATGGTGGCCTTCCGTTCCTCGGGGCGGTCTGCCGGCCCGCTGTCAGGGCTGCGGCGGCTTGTCCTGGTCCCGGCCACCGGGCTGGCCACCGGGCTGGTGGCCGTGGTCGCCGTGGTCGCCGCCCAACTGCTCCTTGAGCCTGTCCTGGGCGGTGTCCACATGGCCGCTGTACCTGCCCTGGGTCTTGTCGTCGATCGCGTCCCCGGCCTTGTCGACGCCCTTCGAGGCGTGGTGCTCGTGGCCCTTCAGCATCTGCTTGAGCTTGTCCATCATGGACATGGGCAGTCCTCCTTGCCGTATGCCCCCGCTCCTCCAGGGTCGCCCTCTCCTGCGCGGATCGCATCTGCGCGGCGGCCCCGCAGCCCGGGCCGCCGGGGTCGGGGCACCGGGCAGGGGACCGCCGGTCGAGGGCCGTGGCGGTGTCCTCAGTCCCCCGCCCGCTCGTACGGGCCGCCGAGCCCCCAGGCCTGGTGCATCGCCTCGGCGAAGGCGGCCGCGAGCTTGTGCTCCCCGGTGGGGCCCGGGTGGGTGCCGTCGTAGGTGTCGGTGTGGATGTCGTACCCGTACGGCGCCGAGGCCAGCAGCAGCGGTGACGCGGCGGTGTCCAGGTCCGCGACCGCCTTGGCGAGGAGTTCGTTGAAGCGGTCGCACTCGGCGGCGAACGGGTCGTCGGCAAGGGCCCGGATGTTGGGGACGACCGGCAGCAGTACGGCCCGGACGTGCGGATTGGCCTCGCGGGCCGCGGCGATGAACCGCCGAGCGTTCGCGGCGGTCTGTGTGCTGTTCGTGTAGAAGCCGAGGTCGATCAGCCCCAGCGACACGAGGAGCACATCGGCCCTGGCCGCGGTCACCGCCGGGCCGATCAGCGGCGCCATGTGCAGCCAGCCCTCGCCCCAGCCCGCCAGGTGGCGGCGGGCGTGCGCCGGGAAGTCCCGGCGGGCGTAGTCGGTGGAGACGGGCGCGTCGGCGGCGGTGTCGTAGAGCTCGGTGCGGGGGCCGACTATCGCGTACGGGCCGCCGAAGGAGCGGTTGAGGTGCTGCCACATCCGATAGCGCCAGGTGTAGTCGCCGGCGCGTCCGATGGTCATGGAATCGCCGACGAACAGGAAACGCATGGGGTAATGATGGCCGACCTTCGCAGGGCGCGGCCCCGGCCGGTCACGTGACGATGGACACTTGGGGGCATGCCTTCGCTGCGTACGACTCGGGCGGCCGTGGCCGCCGTGGCCGCCGTGGCGGTCCTGGGGGCCGCCGTGCCCGCGGCCGCCGACGACACCGGCGGCTTCACCATCAAGGATCCGCGGATCACGGAGTCGAGCGGGCTCGCGGCCAGCCGTGCCCATCCCGGGGTGTACTGGACGCACAACGACCAGGACGAGCCGCGGGTCTTCGCGGTCGACTCCCGGACCGGCGAGACCGTGGCCACCGTCACGCTCAGGGGTGTGGGGCGGCCGCGGGACATGGAGGCGATCTCGGTCGGACCCGACGGAGACGTCTACGTCGGTGACATCGGCGACAATCTGAACGGGAGCTGGGACCACGTCTGGATCTACCGCTTCCCCGAGCCGCGGACGCTGCGGGATGTCACCGTCGACGCCACCCAGTACACGGTCCGGTACGCGGACGGCCCCCGCAACGCCGAGGCGATGATGGTGCATCCGAAGACCGGCCGGGTCTACATCGCCAGCAAGAACGAGGAAGGCGGCGGGCTCTACGAGGGCCCGGCACGGCTCGCGACGGGCGGCACGAACGTCTTCCGCCGGATCGGCGAGGTGCCGTGGGTGACGGACGGCGCCTTCTCGCCCGACGGCCGGGAACTGGTGCTGCGCTCCTACTTCAGCGCCCGCGCCTACGCCTGGCGCGACGGGCGGCTGGGTGCCGACCGCCCTGTCAGCGCGCCGCTCCAGGGCCAGGCCGAGTCGGTGGCCTTCACTCCGGACGGCGCGTCGCTGATGTTCGGCACGGAGGGCGAGCAGAGCGAGGTCGTACGCCGGGACGCGGGACGCGGCGACGGCGAGGGCCCGGGCGAGGCGTCGCCCTCCCGTTCCGGGGATGCGGACCCGTCCGCCGCGGGTGCCGGCGCCGACGGCGACCGGGGGTTCGCGGTGCCGGCGGGTGCCGTGCTCGCTGCCGTGCTGGCGTTCCTCCTGCTCAGGTCCCGGCGGCGGCGCGGCTGAACGCGCCGTACCCGGTCGGTGCCAGTCGGTGCCAGTCGGTGCCGGCTGGTTGCGGCTGATACCGGCTGATACCGGCCGGGCGCGGCACTATGCGCCGGAGCCCTTCCTCCCGGCCGGCCGGGAGCCCTTGCCCCGTCCGGGGGAGGAGGACCCCCTCGAAGGCGAGGGGGTGTTCCCCTCGTCCGGGGAGGAGCCGCGGCCGTCCGCTTCCGCGGTACGCGTCCCCTCCGGGGCGCGCCGCGCCACCAGGGACTCGAAGCCCTCGAGCAGCCGGTCCAGCCCGAAGCCGAAGGAGTCGAGACCGGGCGCGAACGCGTCCTCGGACAGGGCGGCCATATGCGGGAACTCCCCGCTGGTCATGGCCCGCTCGAGGTAGGGGCGCTGCCGCTCCCAGAACTCGTCGTGGCTCGCTCCGGTCTCCACGGCCGCCTCGCCGACCTGGATCTCCGTGCGCACGGTGCCGGTGACGAAGCTCTGGACGGTGACGATCACAGCGATCTTCTCGGGGTCGGTCAGGCCCATGTCCCGCAGTCCGGAGAGGCAGACCTCGAGACCGCGGAGCGTGTTGGGGCCGAGTGCCGAACGGGCCTCGTTGACCCGGAGCAGCCAGGGGTGTCTGTGGAGCTGGTTCCGGTGGCCGTGGGCCAGGGCCCTGACGGCGTCGCGCCAGTCGGCGGCGGGGGGCGGTGCCGCGGCGAGTGAGTCCGCCTGAACCCTGTCGAGCATCAGATCGAGCAGTTCCGCCTTGCCGGGGACATACCGGTACAGCGACATCGTGCCGACGCCGAGTTCCGCGGCGACCCGGCGCATGGACACGGCCTCCAGGCCCTCCGCGTCGGCCACCGCGACCGCAGCCCCGGTGATCCGGTCGAGGGAGAGACCGGGTTTGGGGCCGCGGCTGGGGCGCTCTCCGGTCCCCCAGAGGAGGTCGAGGCTGCTGCGCGTCATGGGCTCACCCTAAGCCGTTGCGCGACACCGCCCGCAAAAACTGAGTACGGCGTACTCGAAATAGTGTACGGTGTACCCAGTTTCTGGGTGCCCCTCCCGGAACCGGACTCCTGTGCCGGCTTCCCCGGGGCGGCGCTCGATCCCACGGACCCCGAAAGGCGGACGGCATGAACGATCGCGGCGGACCGGCGGTGTGCGCCGAGGGCCTGCGCAAGCGCTATGGCGGCACGAACGCGCTCGACGGGCTCGACCTCCACATCCCGCGCGGCACGGTCCACGGGCTCCTCGGGCCGAACGGCGCGGGCAAGACCACCGCGGTGCGGGCCCTGGCGACCCTGCTGCGCTTCGAAGGCGGCCGCGCCCTCGTCGCCGGCCTCGACGTCGCGCGCGACCCGCACGGCGTGCGCCGGCGCATAGGCCTGGCCGGGCAGTACGCGGCCCTCGACGAGGGGCTCACCGGCCGGCAGAACCTCGAGCTGTTCGGCCGGCTCTTCCGGCTCGGCGGCCGGCGGGCCCGGCTGCGCGCCGCCGAACTGCTCGAGCACTTCGGCCTGGCGGACGCCGGGGGCAAGGGCGTCGCCGAGTACAGCGGCGGTATGCGGCGCAGGCTCGACCTCGCGGCCTCGCTGATCCTCGCCCCCGATGTGCTGTTCCTGGACGAGCCGACGACCGGACTCGACCCCAGGGCGCGCGGCGAAGTGTGGGACACCGTCCGCACCCTGGTCTCGGAGGGGACGACCGTGCTGCTCACGACCCAGTACCTGGACGAGGCCGACCGGCTGGCCACACGGGTCACCGTGATCGACCGCGGCAGGGCCATCGCCGACGACACCCCCGAAGGGCTGAAGAACCGCGTGGGCGGCGACCGGATCGAGGTCGTGGTCGCCGAGGCGGAGGACCTGGGGCGGGTCGCCGGGATCGTCGCCAGGGTCGCCGGCCCCGGAGCCGGTCCGGAGACCGACGAGGAGGGGCGGCGCGTTCACGCACCCGTCAGCGACCGCGTCACCGCCCTCACGGAAGTCGCCCGCACACTGAGGGACGAGCGCATCCGGGTCGAGGACATCGGGCTGCGCAGACCGAGCCTCGACGACGTGTTCCTGCGCCTGACCGGACACCGCGCGGAGGTGGCGTGATGGCGACCGGAACGATCACCGGGACGGCCGCGAGGTCCTCCGTCGACCTGGGCGTGCCGCAGGTGGACCGTTCGCACGAGCGGCTGTACTGGGTACTGGCCGACTGCTGGAACGTCGTCCGCCGGGACCTCCTCCACTACCGCCGCCTGCCCGTGCTCATCCTGTGGCGGCTGGGATTCCCGATGGTGTCCGTGCTGCTCTACGGGTTCGTCTTCGGCAGTGCCATGCGGGTGCCGGGCGGTGGGGACTACCGGGAGTTCCTCATGCCGGGGATGTTCGCCTCGACGATGGCGTTCGGCTTCATGAACACGGCCACAGCCGTCGTCACGGACACGGCGAGGGGCGTCACGGACCGCTTCCGCTCGATGCCGATGTCCTCCTCCGCCGTCTGCTCGGGCCGCGGCCTCGCCGATCTGACGGTCGCCGTGGCGGAGTTGGCGATCCTCGCGCTGACCGCCCTGGCGATCGGCTGGCGTTCCGACGGCGGTCTCGTGGACACGGTGGCCGCCTTCGGGCTCCTGCTGCTGCTGCGGTTCAGTCTGATCTGGGTGGGCGTCTGGTGTGGACTCGTGGTGCCGAACGAGGAGGCCGCCGGCGGCCTCTACGCCGTGGTCTTCCCCCTCACCATGATCTCCAGTGTGTTCGTCGCCCCCTCGCTCATGCCGGCCTGGCTGGCGCCGGTCGCCGCCTGGAACCCGGTCTCCTCGACGGTCCAGGCGACGCGGGAACTGTTCGGCAACCCGGGTGCCGGAGGAGGAACCTGGGTCGAACAGCACGCGGTGCTGATGGCGGTGGTGTGGCCGCTGGTCATCACGGCCGTGTTCCTGCCGCTGGCGGTGCGGAGGTTCCAGCGGTTGAGCCGTTGAGCCGTTGAGCGGTTGGGCCGCTGGGCCGCTGGACGGCTGGGCCTTGAGTCGTCGAGCCTCTCGCGGCGCTGGGCTGTCGGGCTGTCGGGCTGTCGGGCTGTCGGGCTGTCGGGCCGTCCGGCTACCGGCTTCCGGCCGCTCGGGCGGGGATGCCGGAGCGCCGGGTCTCCCCCGGTCTGCTGCCCCCGGTCTGCTGCGGAGTGTGGCCCGGAGGGTGGGCCCGCGAGGGGGGCGCGGGCCCACCCGGCCGGCGTGGCGCCGGTCCGAGGGAGTCGACCGGAGCCACGCGCCATCGGCCCGGCGAGTCCTGCGCCGCTGCGGCCAGGAGCGCCGGGTCCCCGGCCGCGGTCCCCGGGCCGGGCGCCGGGCGGTCTTCGTCACGCCGGTTGCCCGGCGCGGGGCGCGGTCCGCACCGGCCGGGGTGATGCCCCGGCGCCGGTCGTGCCGGTCGTGCCGGTTGTGCCGGTCGTGCCGGCCGCCCTGGTCGCGCCGGGGATCCGGTTTACGCCGGGCATTCCTTCCAGGCGAGCCGGTAGACCGTGTTGATCTCGCCGTCGGTGGAGTCCATCGTCATGAAGCTGGTCGTGGACGGGTCGGACGTCCCGGCGTTCACACGGAGTTCGGTGTTGATGTTGAAGTTCCGCTGCACTCCGCAGGGCGCCCACACCAGCTGGCCCCACTCGGTGTTGTCGGTGGCCTGCCAGTTGTCGCTGTACGGGCCGCTGTAGGGGTGCTCCCTCGCCGCCGTGTCGGGGGAGCCCTGGAAGTAGTAGGACGCCTTCTGCACGGCGGTGGCGCCGCTCTGCAGGCTGGCGAAGCCGCGGTAGTCCGCGCTGGCGACGGCGTAGGTGAAGCCCTGCGGGACGTGGACGACCAGGTTCAGCTGGCAGTTCTTGCGGAAGTCGACGGGCGAGGCGCCTCCGCCGACCTGGGCGAGGTAGTTGCTGTAGGTGACGGTGAAGGCCGTGTTGTCCTGGGAGACCGCCACCGCCGCGGTCCCGGGCGCGCAGCCCGAGCCGTTCACCGTGGCGATCTCGATGGCGATCTTGTCGGGTGGCGCGATGATGGCCGCGTTGGCGCTGCCGGCGTTCCCGGCGACGAGCGTGGAGGCGAGGACCGCGGTGAGGGCGGCGCTGGCACGTAAGGCACGGGGCATGAGGCGCACTCCTGTGGTCGGAGGAGAGTCGGTCGGTGGCCTTGCGGGGGCCTGGACCGCGGGGGGTCCGGCCGATCCTGTGTCCACACCCCGACAGTGCTGGACTGTTGAGATGTGAACATGTCAATCGCATCGACGGTTGGATCCTAGGGGCCAACCCACCGGCCGAGTAGGGCGGTTATCGGCCGTACCTCCATGCCTGCTGCACGTATCCCCCACATGCCGAGCACCTTGTGTGCGCACGGTGGACGGTGACGGTGCGTACCGCACCCGCGCACGGCCGAGGGCCCGGCGGACGCCGAAGCGGCCGCCGGGCCCCGGTACCTCTTCTCCGTCACCCCGGCACGCCGTGACTCCGCGTCAGGGCACGCCCTGCGGACGCGGTCGGGGGCCGGCGCTCACGACGCGCGGGTCACAGCTTCTCGATCACGTAGTCCACACAGGCCGTCAGCGCCTGGACGTCAGCCGGGTCGATCGCCGGGAACATCGCGATCCGCAGCTGGTTGCGGCCCAGCTTGCGGTACGGCTCGGTGTCCACGATCCCGTTGGCCCGCAGCACCTTCGCGACCGCCGCCGCGTCGATGTCGTCAGAGAAGTCGATCGTGCCGATGACCTGCGAGCGCTGCGCGGGGTCCGCGACGAACGGCGCGGCGTACTTCGACTCCTCAGCCCAGCCGTACAGGTTGCCCGCGGAGGCCGCGGTCCGCCGGACCGCCCAGTCCAGCCCGCCCTGGCCGTTGAACCACCTCAGCTGCTGGTCGAGCAGGAAGAGGGTCGCCAGCGCCGGGGTGTTGTACGTCTGGTTCTTCAGCGAGTTGTCGATCGCCGTCGGCAGGCTGAAGAACTCCGGTACATGCCGGCCGGAGCCGTGGACGCGGGCCGCGCGCTCCAGTGCGGCGGGCGAGAACACCCCGATCCACAGCCCGCCGTCCGAGGCGAACGACTTCTGCGGCGCGAAGTAGTAGACGTCGGTCTCGGTGATGTCGACCGGCAGGCCCCCGGCGCCGGAGGTGGCGTCCACCAGGACGAGCGCGTCCTCGTCGGCCCCTTCGACGCGCCTGATCGGGGCGGCGACACCGGTGGAGGTCTCGTTGTGGGTGAAGGCGTACACGTCGACGCCGGCCTCGGCCTGCGGCTGCGGGTGCGTACCGGGGTCGGAGGAGATCACGGTCGGCTCGGCCAGCCACGGCGCCAGCTTCGCCGCCTTGGCGAACTTGGACGAGAACTCGCCGAAGGACAGGTGCTGCGACTTGCCGTCGATGAGCCCGTGGGTCGCGATGTCCCAGAACGCGGTGGAGCCGCCGTTGCCGAGGATCACCTCGTAGCCCTCGGGGAGGGAGAACAACTCGCGGATGCCCTGGCGCACCGAGCCGACCAGGTTCTTGACCGGCGCCTGGCGGTGGGAGGTGCCGAGCAGGGACGCACCGGTGGCGGCCAGGGCGTCGAGCGCCTCCGTGCGCACCTTGGAAGGTCCGGCGCCGAAACGACCGTCGCCGGGCTTGATGTCAGCGGGAATCTGGATATCGGGCACGAGCCGGAGCCTAGTCGTTCCCACCAGGCCGCCGGGCCCGATGTCCGGCGGATGAGACAAGCGGCCACCGGTCGGGACGGTTTTCGGCGCCGCCTCGGCGTCACCCGATCGAGCGTGGGGCACGCTGGGTCCATGGCTGATCGCACGGTGGCGGACCGCAGGGGACTGGAGCGCGCGCTGCGGGCGGAGATCCGCGGCGGGGTGGACTTCTCGACCGGGGCGCGGGCGCTGACGACGATGGACGCGTCCAACTACCGCCGGGTGCCGGACGGCGTGGTCGCCCCGTACGACGCCGCGGACGTCGCCGCGGCGCTCGCCGTCTGCCGCGCCCACGGGGTCCCGGTGGTGCCCCGGGGAGCCGGGACGTCGATCGCCGGGCAGGCGACGGGGACCGGCGTCGTGCTGGACTTCACCCGCCATATGCGGTCCGTGGTCTCCGTCGACCCGGAGGCCCGAACGGCGGTGGTCCAGCCCGGTGCGGTGCTGGACCGGCTGCGCGACGAGGCGGGCCGGCACGGGCTGACCTTCGGGCCCGACCCCTCCACGCACAGCCGCTGCACGCTCGGCGGGATGATCGGCAACAACGCCTGCGGCTCGCACTCGGTGGCCTGGGGGACGACAGCGGACAACGTCCGCGAGCTGTCCGTGGTGACCTACGGGGGCGAGGCGCTGCGGCTGGGGAGGGGCTGGGGGCCGCCCCGCGCAGTCCCGCACGGCAGTGACCCGCCCGGCGCCGGTACCGGTACCGGTACCGGACGGGACGGGCCGGGCGCCGGGGTCGCCCTCACCGGAGCACCAGGTGGTGTACCCGGTGGGGTACTCGGCGGAGCACCAGGCGGGGTACCCGGTGGGGCACTCGGGCCATCCGGTGGTGCTGCAGCCGGGCCCGCCGCCGCTCCACCCGGCCTGCGCGAACTCGTGGCGGACCGGCTGGCGCTGCTGCGGACCGGGTTCCCCGTCGGCATGCCGCGCCGGATCTCCGGCTACGCGCTGGACGCGCTGCTTCCCGAGAACGGCACCGACGTCGCCCGCGCCTTCTGCGGCAGCGAGGGGACCCTGGCGGTACTGACCGAGGCGACCGTGCGGCTGGTGGAGTCGCCCCCCGCGCGGGCGCTGGCCCTGCTCGGGTACGCGGACGAGAGCGCGGCCGCCGAGGCCGCCGCCGGACTGCTGCCGTACCGGCCGCTCACGGTCGAGGGCATGGCGGAGGACCTCGTCCCGGACGCGGCGGGCCGGGGGCTGCCGAGGGGCGGCGCCTGGCTGTTCGTCGAGACGGGCGGGGCGAGCGCCGCCGAGGCGCGGGCCCGCGCGGAGGAGATCGTACGGGGAGCGGACGCCCTCGACGGGGCCGTCGTCACCGACCCCGCAGCGCAGCGCGCGCTCTGGCGGGTCCGGGAGGACGCCGCAGGCACCGCGACCCGGATCCCGGACGCCGGGGGCGCTCCCCCCGGCCGCGCCGGGGGCGCCCCCGACCGGGCCGAAGGCGCCGGGGGAGAGGCCTGGCCCGGCTGGGAGGACTGCGCGGTGCCACCCGCCCGGCTCGGCGCCTATCTGCGGGACTTCCGCGCGCTGCTCGCCCAGCACGGGCTGCGCGGGACTCCGTACGGCCACTTCGGCGACGGCTGCATCCACGTCCGCATCGACTTCGACCTGCTGAGCGGGCAGGGCGTGCGGCGCTTCCGCGCGTTCTCCGAGGACGTGGCCGCGCTGGTCGTGGCGCACGGCGGTTCGCTGTCGGGCGAGCACGGCGACGGGCTGGCGCGGTCGGAGCTGCTGCCGAGGATGTACGGGGACGAACTGGTGTCGCTGTTCGCCCGGTTCAAGGACCTGTGGGACCCGGCGGGCGGACTGAACCCCGGCGTACTGGCCCGCCCCGCGCGCCTCGACGAGAACCTGCGCTTCGCGGTCCTGCCCAGGCAGCCGGTGGACGTGGCCTTCGGCTACCCGCAGGACGGAGGCGACTTCACGGCCGCCGTCCTGCGGTGCGTCGGCGTCGCCAAGTGCCGGGTGGACGGGCCCTCGCCCGGGCCGGAGGTGATGTGCCCGTCGTACCGCGCGACCGGTGAGGAGCGGCACTCCACCCGCGGCCGCGCCCGGCTGCTGCACGAGATGCTCGCCGGCGACGTGGTCACCGGCGGCTGGCGCTCCCAGGAGGTCCACGAGGCCCTCGACCTGTGCCTGTCCTGCAAGGGCTGCCGCAGCGACTGCCCGGTCGGCGTCGACATGGCCACCTACAAGGCGGAGTTCCTGCACCACCACTACGCGGGGCGGCGGCGGCCCGCGGCGCACTACGCCATGGGGTGGCTGCCGCGCTGGCTGCGCGCCGCCGCACCGTTCGCCGGACCGCTGAACGCGGCCGCGCGGGTGGGGCCCCTCGCGTCGCTCGCGAAACGGCTCGGCGGCATCGCGCCCGAACGGCGGATCCCGCGCCTGGCCACGCCCACCTTCACCTCCTGGTGGCGGCGCCACGGAAGCCCCGGCTCACCGCTGGTGCTGTGGCCCGACACCTTCACCGAGTACCTCTCCCCGTCCGTCGGCCGCGCCGCCGTCCGGGTCCTGGAGTCGGCGGGCCTGGGAGTCTCGCTGCCACCGGGCCGGGTCTGCTGCGGCCTGACCTACGTCTCCACCGGCCAGCTGGACCGCGCCCGCGCCGTCATGCGCCGCACCCTGGACGTGATGGGGCCCGTCCAGGACCGCGGTTCCCCGATGGTCGTCCTCGAACCGAGCTGCGCGGCCGCGCTGCGCACCGACCTCCCGGAACTGCTGCCCGGCGACCCGCGGGCCCGCCGGCTCGCCGGTTCCGTGACCACCTTCGCCGCCGCCCTGGAGGAGCACGCCCCCGACTGGCGCCCGCCCCGGCTGGACCGCCCGGCCGCGGGCCAGACCCACTGCCACCAGCACGCGGTACTCGGCGACGCCGCGGAGCGCCGACTGCGCGAACGGGCCGGCCTCATCGGGGAGCTGAGCGGCGGCTGCTGCGGCCTCGCGGGCAACTTCGGCTTCGAGCGCGGCCACTACGAGGTGTCGGCGGCCTGTGCCGAGGACCGGCTGCTGCCCTCGGTACGGGCTGCTGTACCCGGCACCGTCCTCCTCGCCGACGGCTTCTCCTGCCGTACCCAGCTGGACCAGCTCGCGGGCCGGCGGGGGCGGCATCTGGCGGAGGTGCTGGCGGAGGCACTCCCGGAGGCGCTGGCCGTGGGGCCGGCGGACGGGCGGGAGGACGGGCCGGCGGAGGGCCGGTGAGAACTTCGGGGGAGTAGCCCGCGAAGAGGGACAGGCGGGGGGAGGGTGCGCGGCGGGGGAGGCGCGGGGAGGGGGCTCGGCGAGGACCGGGAGGGGAGGACCGGTGGTGCGCGGCCCGCCGGCGGAATCGCGGAGGCGTCCGCGTGGACGCCGGGCGTGTCCTGGCCGGCGTACGTATCGTTGTACCGCGCGGCCGGCCGCCACCCGCGGCGGCCGGGGAGGAGCGCCATGATGACCGTCGTGGAGACCGACAGGATCGAGATGGCTGAGAGCGACAACGAGCGCACGCTGGACGAGATGTTCGAGGCGCTCGAGCGGATGCCCGTCCCCGAGGGGTACAAGGTCGAGATCGTCGAGGGGACCGTATTCATGTCGCCGCAGCGGGACGCGCATTGGGACATCATCGCGGAAATCTACGACCAGTTGCGAGGGCAGTACCCCCGGAAAAGGATCAAGTCGGACGTTCGCATCGACTACCCCGGCCACCTGAACGGGTTCGCCACCGACCTGACCCTTCTCAGGGGGGACGCCGAGAAGAACGCCAAAGGGCAGTGGCGTCATGAGGACGTCGTCTTCCTGGTCGAAGTCGTCTCGAGGAGCACCGGGGCCAACGACTACGGCCCCAAGAAGCGGGCCTACGCGACCGCCGAGGTGCCGGTCTACCTGATCGCCGACCCCTACGTCGGCCGTTGCCACGTGTACACCCAGCCCAAGGGCGGCGACTACCTCGTGGAGACCACCGTCGCCTTCGGCGCGGACGTCGACCTCACCGGCACGCCCGTCGATCTCACCCTCGCGACCGGGCAGTTCCCCCGCGACTGAATCAGACGTGGAGCGGTACATGGTTCACCCGGTGAGATTCGGGATGGTGTGGAAATGTTCAGTTTGATCGTCGGTATCCTCCTGATCGTCTTCGGTGTCTGCCTCATCGGGGACTTCGGAAGGACCGCGACCCGTCTCTATGCCTTCTTCGTCAATTTCATGAATCCTGGACGCGCTACCGCCGGGACCTTCCGACTGGTGGGAGTATTCGCAGTCCTCCTGGGAGTCGGCTGGGTCGCGACTTCATTCCCGCTCGGATAACAGTCGGATGACAAGCGAGGCATGCCGCGACATTCTGCGGCACGCCTCGCTGACCTCAGTCACTCATGAGCTGATCCGCCGTGGGGTGCCCCGGCTGTTGCGGGAGTACGGGCAGCCCGCGGCGGTGCCGGTCGCTTCCCCTAACCGGGCCCGCGGCGCGGCGCCGGTCGCGGACCTGGTTAGTACTCCAGCTGTAGTTCGTGATCTTGCTGGTCGGGGCCGGTGCGGAGACGGGTGCGGCCACCGTTGATCATCGTGACTTGTGTGGAGAAACAATGAGACGGTGGCCGCAGGTCACAGCATAGATCCCGTCCGTTGGCGGGAGGCGTTCGAGGTGGCCATGGGCCGGATCGCGGGCCGGTTCACCCGGGTCGAACCCCGGCTGCGGGCCGGGCGGCTGGTACTGGGCCTGCTGTCGGACCTGCCGCGCAAGAACTGCTGGACGATCGCGGAGTGGGCCGGGGAGGCCGCCCCGCACGGCATGCAGCATCTACTGCCCCGGGCCTCCTGGGATGCCGATGGCGTCCGTGACGACGTGCGCGAATACGTCGTCGAGCACCTCCATGACGAGGCCGCGGTCCTGGTGGTCGACGAGACCGGCGACGTGAAGAAGGGCACCCACACGGTCGGGGTCCAGCGCCAGTACACCGGCACCGCCGGGCGGATCGAGAACTCCCAGGTAGCGGTCTACCTGGTCTACGCCGGGATACGCGGGCACGCGGCGGTGGACCGGGAACTGCACATCCCGCGCTCCTGGACATGCGACCCGGACCGCTGCCGGGCCGCCGGCCTCGGCGAGGACACCGCCTTCGCGACCAAGCCGGACCTGGCCCGCACGATGATCGAACGGTTCCTGGACGCCGGACACCACGTCGGCTGGGTCACCGGCGACGAGGTCTACGGCGGCAACCCGAAACTCCGTACGGCTCTGCAGGAACGCGGCATCGGCTACGTCCTCGCGGTGGCCTGCTCAGCCGAAGTGCCCACCGGAGCAGGCAAGTTCCGCGCGGATGCCCTGGCGGCGAAGGTGCCGAAGCGGGCCTGGCAGAAGCTCTCGGCCGGACGCGGCGCGAAGGGGCAGCGGTTCTACGACTGGGCCGTCATCGACCTCGCCGAGCCGGCCCCGGGCCGCCACCAGCTGCTGATCCGCCGCAACCGCAGCACCGGTGAACTCGCCTACTACCGCTGTCACTCCACCACGCCGGCATCCCTGGCCACCCTGGTCAGGGTCGCAGGCCAGCATGATCAACCGGCCCAGGCCGGGGCGATCCGGGCAAACGCCGAGACCCTGGTGGGGGCACGGGTGGTACGCGGACCGCCGACGGAGCTCTGGTGGGGGAACTCGAACTCGGAGTGGGCGGTGACGTCTTTGCTGCCGACATTTCGGGCGGACCGGTCTATGCGTGGATCGGTGAATGGTGAGACGGATGTCTATTATTGTAGGAGCAGGTGTGACGGATTTCGCCAAGGAGGAGCTCCCGGTCGGGGGTCAGCTGCTTCTACTCTTCGGTGTCGGGGGCTTTTTCCTTGCGGTTGGCGTCTGGCTCTGGGCCAACGCGGCCAATCCCGAAGCTGTGAACAGGTTCCGTTCGCTGTCGGGCTTCTCTCCTCGAGGAGAGAAGGAGACGCGAATCCTGTCGCGCATTCTGGGGGTGGCGTTCGTACTCGTTGGTGTGGGAGCAAACGTAGGCGGCGTCATGGTGGCGTTCCGCCAGGCGTGATGCGTGCTCGGATCTTGGACAGGGGGTCGGGTGAACGGCGAAGTGAGCTGCACTGGTTCTCGTGGAGTCCCTGAAGCTTGGGTTACGCTTCCAGGCGTAAGAACAGGCGCACTGGGCGCAACTGCACGAAGTCCCGCAGACCGCTTGATCACACGATTGCGGACTCTGCGAAACTCGGGGCAGCTCACTTCTCAGCCTCCTGGGATGTTCAGGCTCACCGGGGTCGGGCTTCGCCGAAGAGGCGCTCCAGGACCAGGGCCACGCCGTCGTCCTCGTTGGACGCGGTCCGCCGGGGGACCGCGGCGAGTACGGAGGGGTGCGCGTTGCCCATCGCGTAGGCGCTGCCCGCCCATCGCAGGATCGCCAGGTCGTTCGGCATGTCGCCGAACGCCACCACTTCGTGCGCGGTGATGCCCCGTTCCGCGCAGAGCGCGGACAGTGCGGCGGCCTTGGTGACGCCCCGTGCGCTGATCTCCAGCAGCCCGCGCCCGCCCGAGTGGGTGAACTGCGCCTCCCCGCCCGCCGTCTCCTCCGCCAGGGCCATGAGCACGTCCGCGCCGAACCGGTGGGAGTGGGCGAGCAGTTTGACGATGGGGACGTCCAGCAGCCACAGGTCGCCCAGCGACGCGACCGGCGACTGCGCGGCGAGCCCGCCGCTGAAACGCAGCAGATACGAGGGTTCGTACAGCACCCTCAGGCCCGTCTCCACGGCGAACCCCAGCCCCGGTGCCGCTTCGGCGAGGACTGTCGCCACCCTGCGGGCGGTGTCCGGTACCAGGGTCCGGGACCGGATGACCGTATGCGCCCGCACGTCGTACACCTGGGCGCCGTTGCTGCACACCGCCGTGCCCGCGAGTCCCGTGGCCGTGGCCAGGGCGTCCACGTAGCGCGGTGGCCGCGCGGTGACGAAGACGATGTCGGCGCCGCGCCCCGCGGCCGCCCGCAGGGCGCGCAGGGTGCGTTCCGATACGGTGCCGTCGCGGCGTAGCAGCGTGCCGTCCAGATCGGTCGCGATCAGCCGGGGGCGGGAGCGAGGGTGCCGCATCGGCCCAGGCTAGTGCCGCGTCAGGCGACGTTCGCCGCGTCGCGACGGGCGGCACGGCCGGCCCGGCGAATCGCTGCGTTGCCGCATCGACCGCGTCAGCCCCCCGCTTCGCCGAGGCCATGGTGAAACGCTCGGTCGGTCCCTCGCACACGCTGGTCATCCTGACGAACTTCACGCCCGCAGCGCGGGACGGTTCCGCCTCGGTCTTGTGCTCGCCGGAGAGGCGACACCGCAGACCAATCGGTGTTTCACGGGTGGTGCGCGCTTCCGCGGCGTGAAGGGGGAGAGGTGGCCGGGCGCGTTCTGTGCCATGGCGTTTGGTGCAGTATGGTGAATTGCTGGTTCATTCGAGTAGACGGAGAGGGATCGATGGGCAGGCTCCGTGGCGCGGATGCGGTCCCAGGCGACGGCGGCCGTGAGGGTGCGGAGCGGGTGGCCGCCGCCACGGTCGCCCTCCCGGAGGCCGCCGGTGAGCTGAGGTCGGGTGAACTGGGGCCGGGTGCACGGCGCGCCCGGGGTTCGCTCGGGCCGGTGGCCCTCGTCGTCGCCGGGGGTCTCTCCGTGCAGTTCGGCGCCGCCGTGGCCGTGCTGCTGATGCCCCGCGCGGGAGCGCTCGGAGTCGTCACGCTCCGGCTGGTCCTCGCCGCCGCCGTGCTGCTGCTGGTCTGCCGGCCCCGGCTCCGCGGCCACTCCCGCGGCAGCTGGGGCACGGTCGTCGCCTTCGGTGCGGCGATGGCCGGGATGAACATGCTCTTCTACCAGGCCGTCGACCGCATCCCGCTGGGCGCGGCGGTGACCCTCGAGGTGCTCGGCCCGCTGGCGCTGTCCGTGATCGTCTCCCGGCGGCCGGTGAACCTCGTCTGGGCGGGCCTCGCGCTCGGCGGCGTCGTCCTGCTGAGCGGCGGGGGCTTCGACCGGCTCGATCCGGCCGGTGCCGCGTTCGCCCTCGGCGCGGGTGCCATGTGGGCGGCGTACATCGTCTTCAGCGCCCGCACCGGACGCCGCTTCCCGCAGGCCGACGGGCTGGCCCTGGCGATGGCGGTCGGCGCCGTCCTCAGTCTGCCGTTCGGCCTCGCCGAGGCGGGCGGCACGCTGCTCGTCCCGTCCACGATCGGGCTGGGTCTCCTGGTCGCGCTGATGTCGTCCGTACTGCCGTACACACTGGAACTCCTCGCCCTGCGGCGGCTGCCCGCGCCCACCTTCGCCGTGCTGATGAGCCTGGAGCCGGCGATCGCCGCGACGGCCGGGTTCCTCGTGCTGCACCAGGCGCTGTCCGCGGCCGACGCGCTGGCGATCGCTCTGGTCGTCGCGGCGAGCATGGGCGCGGTGCGCACCCAGGTAGGCGCGGGCGGCCGTACGGCGTGAGGACGCCCCGCGGGCGGCGTCCACGGGCTGTTTGCAGGCTGTCCGCAGGCTGTCCGCGGACGCGGCTCGCGCCTGGTCCCGCCCGGCTCGCGCCCGGCCCCGTCCGCATCCGGCCGTGAAAAGTAAAGCAAGCATGCTTGCTTGTTTCGTGGTCCGCTGTCATGCTCCGGGCACCACGCCGTGTCCCGGAGGGAGCGCCCCGTGTCCGACCCCGCGGCCGTCATCGACGACCTGCGCGCAGAGAGCGACGAACTCGACCGGCTGGTGGCCGGTCTGGGCGACGGGCAGTGGGGGGCGGCCACCCCCGCCGCCGGCTGGACCGTCGCCCACCAGATCGCCCACCTTGCCTGGACCGACGAGACCGCGCTGCTCGCCGCCACCAGCCCCGGCGCCTTCGCCCGGGAGGTCGAGAAGGCGTTCGCCGAGCCGGACGCCTTCGTCGACCGGGCAGCGGAGGCCGGGGCCCGCCGTCCGCCCGCCGAACTGCTCGCCCACTGGCGCACCGTCCGCGAACGGCTCCGGCAGGCGCTGTACGAAGCGCCCCCGGGTGCCCGGATCCCCTGGTACGGGCCGCCGATGAGCGCCAGGTCGATGGCCACCGCCCGGCTGATGGAGACCTGGGCGCACGGCCAGGACGTGGCCGACGCCGTCGGCGTCGTCCGGGAGCCGACCGCCCGGCTGCGGCACGTCGCCCATATCGGCGTACGGGCCCGTGACTACGCCTACCTGGTGCGCGGACTCGAGGCGCCGAAGGCGGAGTTCCGGGTCGAGCTGACCGGGCCCGGCGGCGAGCTGTGGACCTGGGGGCCCGAGAGCGCCGCCGGTGGGCCCGGCGCCGGGGGCGGGGGGAGGGTGACCGGCCCCGCGCTGGACTTCTGCCTGCTGGTGACCCAGCGCGCGCACCGGGACGATCTCGCGGTCCGCGCGGAGGGCGCCGACGCCGACCGCTGGCTGGACATCGCCCAGGCCTTCGCCGGCCCTGCGGGCACCGGCCGCGCCCCTGCGGGTACCGGCCGCGCCCCTGCGGGTACCGGCCGCGCCCCTGAGGGGGCCTGACCGATGCCGCCCGCGGAGCCCGCCCCGCTGCGGATCGGCAACGCCTCCGGCTTCTACGGCGACCGCTTCGACGCCGTGCGCGAGATGCTCACCGGCGGTGAACTGGACGTCCTCACCGGGGACTACCTGGCCGAACTGACCATGCTCATCCTCGGCCGGGACCGGATGAAGGACCCGGGGCTCGGCTACGCCAGGACCTTTCTGCGCCAGCTGGAGGAGGGCCTGGGCCTGGCGTACGAGCGCGGTGTGCGGATCGTCGCCAACGCCGGCGGGCTCAACCCGTCCGGCCTCGCCGGCGCCGTGCGGGAACTCGCCGCCCGGGTCGGGGTCCCCGTGCGCGTCGCCCATGTCGAGGGCGACGACCTCGCCGACCGCTTCCCCGGCGCTCTGGCCGCCAACGCCTACCTCGGCGGCGGCGGGATCGCCGCCTGCCTGGCGGAGGGCGCCGACGTCGTCGTCACCGGCCGGGTCACCGACGCCGCGCTCGTCACCGGGCCCGCCCAGTGGCACTTCGGCTGGGGGCCAGGCGACCTCGACGCCCTCGCGGGGGCCGTCGTCGCCGGGCATGTGCTGGAGTGCGGCACCCAGGCGACGGGCGGCAACTACGCCTTCTTCGCCGGCGAGCGCCACGCGGGCCGGGACCTGCGCCGCCCCGGGTTCCCCCTCGCCGAACTCCACGCCGACGGCAGCAGCGTCATCACCAAGCACCCCGGCACCGGCGGCTTCGTGGACACCGGCACCGTCACCGCCCAGCTGCTGTACGAGACGGGCGGAGCACGCTACGCGGGCCCCGACGCCACCGCCCGCCTCGACTCCCTGCGGCTCACCCGGGACGGCCCGGACCGGGTCCGGATCACGGGTGTGCGGGGCGAGGCCCCGCCCCCGCAGCTCAAGACCGGACTCACCCGCCTCGGCGGCTGGCGCAACGAGGTCGTCTTCGTGCTGACCGGCCTCGACATCGAGGCCAAGGCGCGGCTCGCGCGCGAGCAGATCGAGGACGCGTTCGACCGCGCCGGGTCCCGCCCCGCCGAGGTCCGCTGGGAACTGGCCCGCACCGACCGGCCGGACGCCGCCACCGAGGAGACCGCGAGCGCGCTGCTGCGGCTGGTGGTGCGCGACCGCGAGGCGGAGGCCGTTGGCCGGGTCGTCAGCGGCGCGGCGGTCGAGACGGCACTCGGCGGCTACCCGGGCTTCCATGTGACCGAACCGCCGGGAAAGGGCGTGCCGTACGGGGTCTTCGAGGCCGCCTACGTGGACGCGGGGTCCGTCGCGCACACCGCCGTACTCGACGACGGCCGCCGGCTGCCCGTGCCCCCGGCCCCGCACACCCGCGCCCTGGAGCCCGTGCCGGAACCGCCGCTGCCCGAGCCGCTGCCGGCCGGGGTGAGCACCCGCCGCGCGCCCCTCGGCCTGGTCGCCGGGGCCCGCAGCGGCGACAAGGGCGGCGACGCGAACATCGGGGTGTGGGTCCGCGGCGACGAGGAGTGGCGCTGGCTGGCGCACGAGCTGACCGTGCGGCGGCTGCGCGAACTCCTCCCGGAGACGGCGGAGCTGACCGTCATACGCCATGTGCTGCCGAACCTGCGGGCGCTGAACTTCACCGTCGTGGGCCTGCTGGGCGAGGGCGTCGCGGCCCGTACCCGCTTCGACCCGCAGGCGAAGGGCCTGGGGGAGTGGCTGCGGGCCCGGCACATGGACATCCCGGAGCGGCTGCTGTGACGCGGCCGGGCCCTCGCCCCGCCGTCCGGGCCGCCGCCACGCCCCGCTCGCGCTGCCCGGTACAGGCGGGCCACCGGGCCACCGGGCCACCGGGGCGCCGGACCGTGCCACGGCGGCGCCCGCCGCCCCGCGGCGGGCATCCGGTGCGCCGCGCCGGGCTGCGGGGCGGCGCCGTCCGGATGCCGCGTTCCGCGCTCCCGGTCCCGCGCCCCGGTCCCGCGCTGCGTTCCGCGCTCCCGGTCCCGCGCCGCGCTCCGCGCCCCGGCGCATCGCGCCCCCGCGTTCCGCATCGCCCCCCGCACCGGAGGTGACCCCGTGACCGTCCTCGCCAGCACGCTCGACAGTGCGTCCCCCGACCACACCGCCCACCGGGAGGCCATGCTCGCCCGGCTCGGCGCGCTCGACGCCGAGCACGCCAAGGCCCTCGCCGGCGGCGGTGAGAAGTACACCGCACGCCACCGCGAGCGGGGCAAGCTCCTGGCCCGGGAGCGGATCGAGCTGCTGCTCGATCCCGACACCCCGTTCCTGGAGCTCTCGCCGCTCGCCGCGTGGGGCAGCGACCACCCCGTCGGCGCCTCCGTCGTCACCGGCATCGGCACGGTCGAGGGCGTCGAGTGCCTGGTCACCGCCAACGACCCCACCGTGCGCGGCGGAGCGAGCAACCCCTGGACGCTGAAGAAGGTCCTGCGCGCGAACGAGATCGCGCTCGCCAACCGGCTGCCGCTGATCAGCCTCGTCGAGTCCGGCGGCGCGGACCTCCCCTCCCAGAAGGAGATCTTCATCCCGGGCGGGGCGCTCTTCCGCGACCTCACCCGGCTGTCCGCCGCCGGAATCCCCACGATCGCGGTCGTCTTCGGCAACTCCACCGCCGGTGGGGCGTACGTCCCCGGCATGTCCGACCACACCGTCATGATCAAGGAACGGTCGAAGGTCTTCCTCGGCGGGCCGCCTCTGGTGAAGATGGCCACCGGCGAGGAGAGCGACGACGAGTCCCTCGGCGGCGCCGAGATGCACGCCCGTACGTCCGGACTCGCCGACCACTACGCCCTGGACGAGTACGACGCACTCCGCCACGCCCGCCGCATCGTGGCGCGCCTCAACCACCGCAAGGCGCACCCCGCCCCGGGCTCCCCGGCGGCCCCGGCGGCACCGGCCGAAGCTCCCGTGTACGACGAGGAGGAACTGCTCGGCATCGTCCCGGAGGACCTGAAGACCCCGTTCGACCCCCGGGAGGTGATCGCCCGGATCGTCGACGGCTCCGACTTCGACGAGTTCAAGCCGCTCTACGGCCCGAGCCTGGTCACCGGCTGGGCACGGCTGCACGGCCACCCCGTCGGGGTCCTCGCCAACGCGCAGGGGGTGCTGTTCAGCGCCGAGTCGCAGAAGGCCGCCCAGTTCATCCAGCTCGCCAACCAGCGCGACATCCCGCTGCTCTTCCTGCACAACACCACCGGCTACATGGTCGGCAGGGAGTACGAGCAGGGCGGCATCATCAAGCACGGCGCCATGATGATCAACGCGGTCTCCAACTCGAAGGTCCCGCATCTGTCGGTGCTGATGGGCGCCTCGTACGGCGCCGGGCACTACGGGATGTGCGGCCGGGCGTACGACCCGCGCTTCCTGTTCGCCTGGCCCAGTGCGAAGTCCGCGGTGATGGGCCCCCAGCAGCTCGCCGGGGTGCTGTCGATCGTCGCCCGCGCCTCGGCCGCCGCGAAGGGGCGGGACTACGACGAGGAGGCCGACGCGGGACTGCGCGCGATGGTCGAGCAGCAGATCGAGACCGAGTCGCTGCCGATGTTCCTGTCCGGTCGGCTGTACGACGACGGCGTCATCGACCCGCGCGACACCCGCACGGTCCTCGGCCTGTGCCTGTCCGCCATCCACACGGCCCCGGTCGAAGGCGCGCGCGGCGGCTTCGGCGTCTTCAGGATGTGAGGCCCCGATGATCGAAACCCTGCTCGTCGCCAACCGCGGTGAGATCGCCTGCCGGGTGTTCCGCACCTGCCGGGAACTCGGCATCGCGACGGTCGCCGTCCACGCCGACCCGGACGAGGGCGCCCTGCACACCCGGGCGGCCGACGCCGCCGTACGGCTGCCGGGGGCCGCGCCGGCCGCCACCTATCTGCGCGGCGACCTGATCGTGAAGGCCGCGCTCGCGTCCGGCGCGGACGCCGTCCACCCCGGCTACGGGTTCCTGTCCGAGAACGCCGACTTCGCCCGCGAGGTCATCGCCGCGGGCCTGACCTGGATCGGGCCGCCCCCGGACGCCATCGAGGCGATGGCGTCCAAGACCCGGGCCAAGGAGCTGATGGGGATCGCCCCGCTCGACGCGGACGCGGTCACCGGCGCCGACCTTCCCCTGCTGGTGAAGGCGGCGGCGGGCGGCGGCGGCCGCGGGATGCGGGTCGTCCGTGAACTGGGTTCCCTGAAGGGCGAGGTGGCGGCCGCGCGGGCCGAGGCGCTGAGCGCCTTCGGGGACGGCGAGGTCTTCGTCGAACCGTACGTCGAGGGCGGACGCCATGTGGAGGTGCAGATCCTCGCGGACGCCCACGGCACGGTGTGGGCGCTCGGCACCCGGGACTGCTCGCTGCAGCGCCGCCACCAGAAGGTCGTGGAGGAGGCGCCGGCGCCGGGGCTCGGCGGGGAACTGGCGGCGCGGCTGGAGGAGGCGGCCGTCCGTGCCGCCCGGGCGACCGGCTACCGGGGCGCGGGCACGGTGGAGTTCCTCGTGGTCGGCGACCGGGCCCACTTCCTGGAGATGAACACCCGGCTCCAGGTGGAACACCCCGTCACCGAGGCGGTGTTCGGCGTCGACCTGGTGGCCCTGCAGATCCGCGTCGCCGAGGGCGCCGCGCTGCCGCCCGCCCCGCCCGCCCCGCGCGGCCACGCGGTCGAGGCCCGGTTGTACGCCGAGGACCCGTCCCGCTCCTGGTCCCCGCAGACGGGCACGCTCCACGCGCTGTCCTTCCCGGCGTCCGGCGCCGGCCTGGGCCTGCTGCCGGGTGAGGGTGCCTCCGGTACGCCGTCCGGCCGGGGTCCCGGTGCCTCCGGTACGCCGTCCGGCCGGGATCCGGCGACGGACGCCGGGGCCTCCGGTGCCGCTGCTCCCCGGGCGTGGACCCGGGTCGACGCCGGCTACGGCGACGGGGACCGGATCGGGGTGCACTACGACGCGATGATCGCCAAGGTCGTCGTCTGGGCGCCGACCCGGCGGGAGGCCGTACGCCGGCTCGCCGGCGACCTGGCGCGGGCGGTGATCCACGGTCCGGTGACCAACCGGGAGCTGCTCGTACGGTCCCTGCGGCACCCCGAGTTCACCGAGGCGCGGATGGACACCGGCTTCTACGACCGGCATCTGCCCGCACTGACCGCGGCGGCGGGCGGCGAGGAACTCGCCGCGCTCGCCGCGGCCCTGGCGGACGCCGCCGCCCGGGGGGCCGCCGGCCGCACGGCCGGCACCACCGCCCGTCTCGGCGGCTGGCGCAACCTGCCCTCGCAGCCGCAGGTCAAGCGCTACCGCGGCCGGGACACCGAGCACGAGGTCCGCTACCGCACCACCCGCGACGGCGTACAGGCCGAGGGCTTTCCCGGAGTCCGGGTCCGCCGTGCCGACCCGGACACCGTGCGGCTCGAATCCGACGGCGTCGAGCGGGAGTTCCGGATATCCGTGTACGGCGGCGACCGGGTCCACGTCGACACGCCCACCTCGTCCCACGCCCTCACTCGGCTGCCCCGCTTTCCCGACCCCGCCGAACAGCACCAGCCCGGTTCCCTGCTCGCCCCCATGCCCGGCACGGTCGTCCGGGTCGCCGAGGGCATCGCCCCCGGCGCCGCCGTCACCGCCGGCCAGCCGCTCGTCTGGCTGGAGGCGATGAAGATGGAGCACCGCATCACCGCTCCCGCCTCCGGCATCCTCACCGCGCTCCACGCCGCCCCCGGCCGCCAGGTCGAGGTCGGTGCCCTTCTCGCCGTCGTCCACCCCGCAGCACAGGAGGAGAACGCGTCATGAGCACGATCACGGGCACGATCATCGAAAGCGAAGAGCGCGCCGCGCTGAGGGCCGCGGTGGCCGCCCTCGGGAAGCGCCACGGCCGCGACCACGACCGCGAGGCGCTGTGGGCCGAGGCCGCCAAGCTCGGCTACCTGGGCGTCAACCTCCCGGAGGAGTACGGCGGCGGGGGCGGCGGACTGTCCGAGCTGTCCATCGTGCTGGAGGAACTCGGCGCCGCCGGATGCCCCCTGCTGATGATGGTGGTCTCGCCCGCGATCTGCGGCACCGTCATCGCCCGCTTCGGTACCGAGGAGCAGCGGCGCGCGTGGCTCCCCGCCCTCGCCGACGGCACCCGCACCATGGCCTTCGGCATCACCGAGCCGGACGCCGGCTCCAACTCGCACCGGATCACCACCACCGCGCGGCGCACCGACGACGGCTGGGTCCTCTCCGGCCGCAAGGTGTTCATCTCCGGCGTCGACATCGCCGACGCGACGCTGATCGTGGGCCGCACCGAGGACGCCAGGACCGGGAAGCTGAAGCCGTGCCTGTTCATCGTCCCGCGGGACGCGCCCGGCTTCGGCCGCTCCCGGATCGACATGGAGCTGTTCGCCCAGGAGAAGCAGTTCGAGCTGGTCCTCGACGACGTGGAGCTGCCGAGGGACGCGCTGGTGGGCGAGGAGGACGCCGGCCTCCTCCAGCTGTTCGCCGGGCTCAACCCGGAGCGCGTCATGACGGCCGCGTTCGGGATCGGCATGGGCCGCTACGCGCTGGCCCGGGCCGTGGAGTACGCCAAGGAACGGCAGGTGTGGAAGGCGCCCATCGGCGCCCACCAGGCCATCGCCCACCCGCTCGCCCAGGCGCACATCGAGCTGGAACTGTCCCGGCTGATGATGCAGAAGGCCGCGGCGCTGTACGACGCCGGTGACGACCTGGGCGCGGGCGAGGCCGCCAACATGGCCAAGTACGCGGCCGGCGAGGCCTGCGTCAAGGCAGTCGACCAGGCCGTCCACACGCTCGGCGGCAACGGCCTCACCCGGGAGTACGGTCTGGCGTCCCTGGTCACCGCCGCGCGGGTCGCCAGGATCGCCCCGGTCAGCCGCGAGATGGTGCTGAATTTCGTGTCGCATCAGTCCCTGGGTCTCCCCAAGTCGTACTGACGGGGGCATTCTGGCGACCACGGCAGTGTCCGGGCAGTGTCCGGGTCGTGGCAGGTCGTGGCAGGTCGTGGCCGGGCCACGGCCGGGTCGCCGGTGCCGGTGCCAGTGCCCGCGACCGGCCAGGACCCGGCCACCGCCGGGCCGTGGCCCGGGAACCACCGGGGACCACCGGCGATCACCGGCCACCGCGGGCCGTCATCCAGCCGTGATCCGGCCACGACCGACCGCCACCGACCGCCACCGACCGCCACCGGCCACCACCGGCCACGACCGACCGCGACCGACCGCGAAGGGGCTGCCATGGTGATGCACAGCGAGTACGCGGACGTTCCCTCCCTCTCCGTCCCCATCCACGAGGCCGTCCTGGGCAGGGCTGCCGAGTACGGTGACACCGTCGCCCTGGTCGACGGGACCGGCAGCACGACCCTCACGTACGCCCAGCTCGATACCTGCCACCGCGGGCTCGCCGCGGCGTTCGCCGAAGCGGGCGTCCGCAAGGGCGACGTGCTGGCCCTGCACAGCCCCAACACGGTCGCCTTCCCGGTGGTCTTCTACGCCGCCACCCGCGCCGGGGCGTCCGTCACCACCATCCATCCGCTCGCCACGGCGGAGGAGTTCGCCAAGCAGCTGCGCGACTCCTGCGCCCGCTGGATCGTCACCGTCTCCCCGCTGCTCGAAGCGGCCCGGCGGGCCGCCGAACTGGCGGGTGGGATCGAGGAGGTCTTCGTCTGCGACGAGGCCGAGGGCCACCGGTCCGTCCTCGGCATGCTGGGCTCCCGCGCCCCCGAACCCGATGCGGCCATCGACCCGGCCGAGGACGTCGCCGCCCTGCCGTACTCCTCCGGCACGACCGGCGTGCCCAAGGGAGTCATGCTCACCCACCGGTCCATCGCCACCAACCTGGCGCAGCTGGACCCCGTCCTGCCCATGAAGCCGGGCGACCGCATCCTCGCCGTGCTGCCGTTCTTCCACATCTACGGCCTCACCGCGCTGATGAACGCCCCGCTGCGCAGGGGCGCCACCGTCGTCGTGCTGCCCCGGTTCGACCTCGACCAGTTCCTCGCGGCGATCGAGAAGCACCGGATCAGCGCCCTGTACGTGGCCCCGCCGATCGTGCTGGCCCTCGCCAAGCACCCGGCGGTCGCGCGCTACGACCTGTCGTCGCTCGAGTACGTCGTCAGTGCCGCCGCCCCGCTCGACGCCGGGCTCGCCCGGGCGTGCTCGGAGCGGCTTGGGCTGCCGCCGGTGCTCCAGGCGTACGGCATGACCGAGCTGTCGCCCGGTACCCATGTCGTGCCGCTCGACGCGGTGAACCCGCCGCCCGGCGCCGTGGGCAAGCTGCTGCCCTCCACCGAGATGCGGATCCTGGCGCTCGACGACCCCGGCCGGGACGCCGCACCCGGTGAGGAGGGCGAGATCGCCATCCGCGGCCCCCAGGTGATGAAGGGCTATCTCAACCGGCCCGACGCCACCGCCGCCATGATCGACGGCGAGGGGTGGCTCCACACCGGCGACATCGGCCGAGTCGACGAAGACGGCTGGCTGTTCGTCGTCGACCGGGTCAAGGAACTCATCAAGTACAAGGGCTTCCAGGTCGCCCCCGCGGAGCTGGAGGCCGTGCTGCTCACCCACGAGGGCATCGCGGACGCGGCTGTGATCGGCGTGTACGACGACGACGGGAACGAGGTGCCCAAGGCGTACGTCGTACGGCAGGCCGCCGCGCCGGATCTGACCGCCGACGCCGTCCTGGCCCATGTCGCCGGGCGGGTATCCCCGTACAAGAAGATCCGGCGGGTCGAGTTCGTCGACGGAGTACCCCGGGCCGCCTCGGGGAAGATCCTCCGCCGTGAACTGCGCGACCGGGAGACTCGGTAGCACCGGCAGCACCGGCAGCACCGGCAGCACCGGCAGCACCGGCAGCACCGGCAATCGTACGTACCGGGAGACCCGGAGGCTCCCGGAGACCAGCGAGAACCGGCAGCCTCCGGAGCGGCGGGAGCCCGGCGTTCCCCGCGTTCCCGGGGCGGTCCGGCGCGCCGGGAGCATCCGGGAGGCCGGAAGGCCCCCGGAGCCCCGAACCGCCCCGGCAGGACTCGAACAAGGAGACTCCCCTGGGTGTCCCGATCCTGCAAATGACCCGAAGCAACCCACGAAGAAAGGTATGGACCACGTGACATCCACCGGCACCGGCACCGGCAGCGGCGCAGTCGTCAAGGCCGCCACCGCACGCGGCATCACCACGCTGACGCTGGACTCGCCGGCGAACCGCAACGCACTGTCGGCGCGGCTCGTCGGCGAGTTGGGCGACGCCGTCGCCGAGTGCGGGAAGAACCCCGCCGTGCGGGCCGTCGTCCTGACCCACACCGGGGGCACCTTCAGCGCCGGAGCCGATCTGAAGGAGCCCCCGAGCCCCTACACCTTCGTCGCCCTGCTGCGGCGGATCGTCGAACTGCCGAAGCCCGTGGTGGCCCGGGTGACCGGCCGGGTGCGGGCCGGCGGGCTCGGACTCGTCGGCGCCTGCGACATCGCCGCGGCGTCCGCCGGGTCCGACTTCGCGTTCACCGAGGTGCGGATAGGGGTGGCGCCGGCGGTGATCTCCCTGCCGCTGCTGCCCCGTCTGGAGCCCCGTGCGGCCGCCCGCTACTACCTGAGCGGTGAGCGCTTCGATGCCGCGGAGGCGGCCCGGATGGGACTGCTGACGGCCGTCGCCGAGGATGTCGACGCGGCCCTCGCACCGGTGCTCGACGGTTTCCGCAGAGCCTCACCGCGGGCCCTGGACGCGACGAAGCAGCTGCTCACGGCTAGGGTGCGGGAGACCTTCGACCGCGATGCCGAGGACCTCGTCCAGCGCTCGGCGTCGCTCTTCGCTTCGGCGGAGGCGCGCGAGGGCATGACGGCCTTCCTCGAACGACGGGATCCCGCATGGGTGTGGTGACCTCCCCCGCCGGCTCCGCCAAGGAGCCCAAGCAGGATCGCAGCCGGGCGACCCGGCAGCGGCTGCTGGAGGCCGCGGTGGCCTGCCTCGCCGAACGCGGCTGGGCGGGCTCCACCGTCTCGGTGGTCGCCGAGCGGGCCGGGGTCTCGCGGGGCGCGGCACAGCACCACTTCCCCACCAGGGAGGACCTGTTCACGGCGGCCGTGGAGTACGTGGCCGAGGAGCGCTCCTCGGCCCTGCGGTCCCTCCCCGGGCAGAGCCGGGCTGCCGTCGTCGCCGCGCTGGTCGACCTCTACACCGGCCCGCTGTTCCGCGCGGCCCTCCATCTGTGGGTCGCGGCCTCCAACGAGGACCAGCTGCGCGGCCGGGTCACCGAACTGGAGGCACGGGTCGGCCGGGAGACCCACCGCATCGCGGTGGAGCTGCTCGGCGCGGACGAGACGGTGCCGGGGGTACGCGAGACCGTCCAGGGGCTACTCGACATGGCCCGCGGCCTGGGGCTCGCGAACCTGCTGACGGACGACGCGGCCCGGCGGAGGCGGGTCGTGCGGCAGTGGGCGCGGCTGATGGAGGAAGCACTGGGGTGAGTGGAAAGGCATCCGCGCACCGATGGCATGCGGATGCGGATGCGGATGCGGATGCGGATGCGGGGCAGCGGGGCGTCGCGGGCCCGAGGCCGGGACGACGCGCATCCCGCGACCGTCAGCGAGCCGGCGCTGCGCCGCCAGATGCTGAGGTCCCGTGGTGATGACGATGTCTGATGCCGTCTGATGCCGTCTGATCCCGGCGAGTCCCCGCGGCTCCCTGCGACCTGGCCGGACTCCGCGGCGACCGGATCCGGCTCACGGGCATCCGGCCGGGCGGCCCGGCCGGGACGGGGCCGTCGTGCGGCCGGCGGCGTGACCCGCGCCGCCGGGATACGGTCCGTCCGCCGCGCCGTGCCGCGGTCTGGTCGGGGTGGAGCCGTGGCGTCCGCCGGGAAGTGGTCATCCGGTGCGCTGGCGTCCGCCCATGCCCTGGCCCCGTGCCCTGGACCCGTGCCCCGGGACCGGTGGCGCCGACCGCCGGATCAACCTGCCCGCGGGCCCTGTGATCTGGATCATGACCGTTCTGCGGTTCCGCGTCGTACCCTTTCCGCATGCTTCCGCTCGTTCGCCGTCGCCACGTGGACTTCCTCCGCGTCACGAGCATGGGTTGTCGGGCCCACCAACGACCCACGCCCTGACTCCACCTCACCCGGCCCACCGGCCCCGCCCCACCCCGGCGGACGCCGGCGGCACCCACCCTGGTCAACCACTGGACCGGAGGCCGGGACACCGAAAGCGGACGCACCCATGTCTCATTCGCAGCACATCCCGCAGCACGCTCCGCGTGCCCCGCGCGCCTCAGTCCCCTCGGGCGGCGTACTCCCCCCGCGCCTCTCCCAGCTCCCGGTGATCGACCTCTCGGAGGCCGGCCGCGGCCCCGAGGCCCGCGCCGGTCTGCACGCCCGTCTGCACAGCGCCGCCCATGACGTGGGCTTCTTCCAGCTCGTCGGACACGGCGTCACTCCGGCCGAGACCGACGCCCTCATGCGCGCGACACGCGCGTTCTTCGCCCTGCCCGAGGCTGAGCGGCAGGCCATCGACAACGTCAACTCGCCCCATTTCCGCGGCTACACCCGCGTCGGCGACGAGCGCACCCGCGGCAGCCGCGACTGGCGCGACCAGCTCGACATCGGCGCCGAGCGTCCCGCGCACACACCCGGGCCGGGTGAGCCCGCCTACTGGTGGCTGGAAGGCCCCAACCAGTGGCCCGCCGCACTGCCCGAGCTGCGCACCGCCGCGCTCGGCTGGATCGACCGGCTCAGCGCGGTCGCGCACCGGCTGCTCCACGAGCTGCTGGCGGCCATCGGCGCCCCGCCGGACTTCTACGACGACATCTTCGGCGACCGGGCCCATCTGCACCTGAAGCTGGTCCGCTACCCGGGCAGCGCCGGTGACGGCGCCGACCAGGGCGTCGGCGCCCACAAGGACTACGGCTTCCTCACCCTGCTCCACCAGGACCGGATCGGCGGCCTCCAGGTGCAGCGGGAGGACGGGCTCTTCCACGACGTACCGCCGCTGCCCGGGGCGTTCGTCGTCAACCTCGGCGAGCTGCTGGAGGTGGCCACCAACGGCTACCTCGTCGCCACCAACCACCGTGTGGTCAGCCCGCCCGGTGCCACCGAGCGCTTCTCCGCGCCGTTCTTCTTCAACCCGCGGCTCGACGCCCGCGTCGCCCCGCTGGCCTTCCCGCACGCGGCGGACGCCCCCGGCGTCATCTCCGACCCGGCCAACCCGCTGTTCGCGGAGTACGGGCGCAACGAGCTGAAGGGCAAGCTGCGGGCGCATCCGCTGGTCGCCGCCCGCCACCACGCGGACCTGGTGGAGCGGGCGGCCTGACCGGCGGCACGGCCCTCGGCCGGGCCCCGGCCCGCCGCCCGGCTACACCGCGGCTCAGGTTCCGGCTCCGGACCGCCGCCCGGTTCCGGCCCCGCCGCCCGGTTCCGGCTCCGCCGCGGCTCCGGACTGCCGCGGGGCCCGGAGAGCCGGTCGCCTGGCTCCGGCCCCGTCGGCCGGGGCCACCGCCGCGCGTACCGGGACCCCGCGGTGGGCCCGGGACGACGTGCGGCGGTGGTGCGGTGGTGCGGTGGTGGCCCGGCGGCCGCCGCCTACCGCCCGGCGATGGCCGCGATGTCCGCGTAGCCCTCGATCGAGCGAGGATCGCGCGGGCCCGGCCCGATGTAGCGGGCGGAGGGGCGTACCAGCCGCCCGGTGCGCTTCTGCTCCAGGATGTGCGCCGACCAGCCGGCCGTACGCGCACAGGTGAACATCGACGTGAACATGTGCGCCGGCACCTCGGCGAAGTCCAGCATGATCGCCGCCCAGAACTCCACGTTCGTCGCCAGGACCCGGTCCGGGCGGCGATGGTGCAGCTCCTCCAGCGCGGCCCTCTCCAGCGCCTCCGCGATCTCGTAGCGGGGCGCGCCCAGTTCCTTGGCCGTCCGCCGCAGCACCCGGGCGCGCGGGTCCTCCGCCCGGTACACGCGGTGGCCGAAACCCATCAGCCGCTCGCCCTTGTCCAGGGCCTTCCTGACATACGACACCGCGTCGCCGGTGCGCTCGATCTCCTCGATCATGCCGAGCACCCGGGACGGGGCACCGCCGTGCAGCGGGCCGGACATGGCGCCGACGGCGCCGGAGAGCGCGGCCGCCACGTCGGCGCCCGTCGAGGCGATGACCCGGGCGGTGAACGTGGAGGCGTTCATGCCGTGCTCCGCTGCCGACGTCCAGTAGGCGTCGACGGCCTTCACATGCCTGGGGTCCGGCTCACCGCGCCAGCGGATCATAAAGCGCTCGACGACCGACTCGGCCTTGTCGATCTCCCGCTGCGGGACCATCGGCAGGCCCTGCCCCCGGGCACTCTGTGCCACGTACGACAGTGCCATCACGGCCGCCCGCGCCAGGTCGTCCCGTGCCTGCGTCTCGTCGATGTCCAGAAGCGGTTTCATGCCCCATACGGGGGCGAGCATGGCGAGCGCCGACTGGACGTCGACCCGGATGTCGCCGGAGTGCACGGGGATCGGGAACGGCTCGGCGGGCGGCAGGCCGGGGTTGAACGCCCCGTCCACCAGCAGCCCCCACACGTTCCCGAAGGAGACGTGGCCGACGAGGTCCTCGATGTCGACACCGCGGTAGCGGAGCGCCCCGCCTTCCTTGTCGGGTTCGGCGATCTCCGTCTCGAACGCGACGACTCCCTCGAGTCCGGGTACGAAGTCGGACATCAGGCGGCTCCTCAGATGTGTGGCGGGACAGGCTTCGGCCCGGGTGGGGCGACCAACACGGTGATGCCCCGCGCGGAGTGTGGTCACCCGCTTCGCGTCGTGGGAGGGCCACAGCGGCCCAGCGCACGATTTTGGCGGGTCCCACCGATGCGGGGAAGCGTGACATCCGGCACACGTCGCCGATCCGCTCCGGAGGATTGGCGGCACCCCGTGCCGGGAAGACTTCGCCGCGCCCCGAGCAAGTGGCGGGTGCCCCTCCCCCTGCCGGTGAGCCGTCGTGGACTTCCGCGCCCCCGCGCGGGCCTCCGCGTACGGTCGGGGACCGCTGCGTCACCGCACCGCACCGCACGGGAGTGCCGCAGCTCGCCGCCCGACCACCGTGGACCGTGCGCCCAGCGGCCTCCGCACTCTCCCGTTCCGTTGATGGCCGCCGACGCCGACGCCGACGCCGACGGCGGCCCCCGGCCGCCCGCCCGCCCGACGAGGCGCGGCCTCGGACGGGCGGGGAGGGAGGGGAAGGCGGGAGGCCCGTGCGGCAGGATGACCCTTTGACTTCTCCCCCTCGTAAACGAGGGGGATTCCTCGCTCACTCTGCCTGGCCGTCAGCGACGGGCAGGGCTTACGAGATCGGCACTAGCAGGGTTGAGACCAGCCCGGACGAGCATCACGCGGGCGGAGTTCTTGTCCCGTGGGGACACGGTTCCGCACGCGGTGCACGTGTACGTTCTTTCGGAGAGGGGGATGCGGTGCTTGGCTCTCGCCCCGCAGTGCGCGCAGTCCGTCGTGGTGTGCGCGGGGTTGACCAGGTGCACGGTGCGGCCGTGCTTGCGGGCCATCTCGACCAGTGCGGTCTTGGTGGCGCCGATGGCGGCGTCGGCGGCCTTGCGGGCCATGGTGGACTTGGCGAGGAGCTTCGGTCGGAAGTCCTCCACCGCCAGGGCATCGAAGTCACGGACAACCGATTTGGCCCATGTGCGGCCGGTGTCGGTCCGCTGCCGTGTGATCTTCTTCGACACCTTCGCCGCCGCCCGGCGCGCCTTCTTGTAGCCCTTGGTGCCGGGCCGGTTCTTCGGGGTGCGGCGCCGGGCCATCATCCGCTGATAGTGCGCGAGCTTCCGGGCGGCCGTCCTGCCATGCCGGGCGTGCGGCAGGTCGTGGGCGTCGGAGGTCGTGGCCGCGGTCTCCTTCACGCCCCAGTCGATGCCGATGACCGCGCCGGTCTCCGGCAGCGGCTCGGTCACCGCGGCCACGACGAAGCCGGCGTACCAGTGCCCGGGACTGTCCCGGTACACGCGCACCGAGGACGGCGGCTCGGGCAGCTCCCGCGACCACACCACCGCCAGCACGATCCCGCCGGCCAGGTGCAGCCGCCCGTCCCGGATCCGCAAACCACGGGTCGTGTAGTTCAGCGGCAGCGCGCCCACTCGTCTTCGAGCTGGGCGAGGGCGCCGGACGACACACGGAGCCGGAAGGTGTACCGGGCATGACCGGCCCCCCGTGCGGCTACCGGTGTCCTCGTCATGAACCGCAACCTCACAATCCCCACTGACAACGGAAGAGAGCACAGGTCAGAACAGATGCGCAGCGAACTCCGGCGCTCCGCGCCTCCGCGCCAAGGACCCATTCCTCCCCGCCCTGAAGGCCGGGGCCTTCCGGGAGAAGTCTGGTGACCGACCCCCTCGACCCCGCCGCCATGCGTGAGCACTACCGCTCGACGCCGCTCGACGAGGCGGAACTGCCCGCCGAGCCGATGGAGCAGTTCGTCCACTGGTTCAAGGACGCCGCGTCCGGGCGGCTTCACGAGCCGAACGCCATGATCGTCTCCACCGCCACCCCCGACGGCCGGCCGTCCTCCCGGACCGTGCTGCTGAAGCACTTCGACGACCGCGGCTTCGTCTTCTACACCAGCTACGCCTCCCGCAAGGGCCGGGAAATCGAGGCCAACCCCCATGTCTCGCTGCTCTTCCCCTGGCATCCGCTGACTCGCCAGGTCGTCGTCACCGGCACCGCTGCGCGGGTCGGCCGGGACGAGACGGCCGCGTACTTCCGGACCCGGCCGCACGGCTCCCAGCTCGGCGCCTGGGCGAGCCCCCAGTCGTCGGTGCTGGCGTCCCGCGGGGAGCTGCTGCGGCGCTACGAGGAGCTGGCCGGCCGGTACCCGGCGGGTGAGCAGGTGCCGGTGCCGCCCGAGTGGGGCGGCTACCGGGTGGCGCCCGAGACGGTGGAGTTCTGGCAGGGCCATGAGAACCGGCTGCACGACCGGCTCCGGTACGTGAGGGTTCCCGGGGAGCCCGGTGGCTGGCGCGTGGAGCGGCTGGCACCCTGAGCCGGTGGGTCCCGCGGGTCCTGCGGGTCCGGTGCGCCCGAGGCGATCGGGCCCTGGCCGGGGTGGGCTTCGGGCGGCCGGGTGCCGGACGCGCAGGGTCCCTGCCCGGGTTGGGCTCCTGACGACCGGGCCGGGCGGCCGGGGCCGCTGATGCCCCGGGCCCGGGCGACCGGAGCTCCGGCAGGCAGGGGGCTCCGGCAGGCAGGGGGCTCCGGCAGGTCGGAGCTCCGGAGGTGGGGTTTACCCGGGGATGGGACTCCGGACGCCGCGTCGACGCCCGGGAGGAAGCGGAAACCCGCGGGCTCGGGTCCCTCCGAGGAGGAAGCCGGCCGGACGTACCGGCGAGCCCGCGGGTCGGTGACTGCTTGGATTTCGGCAGGGGCCCTGCCGAGGTGCACGCAGGTGCGACGACGGGCCCTAGCCCGCAGCCACCTCTCGCGTCCGGAATGCCTTCATGTTCCGAATCACCTCCCTTCTCGAGGAGTCCCACACTAGGAACCGCGCGAGGGCGGATCAACCCCTTTTCGGCCGGGCGGTTCTTGCCGGGGCAACCTGCAGGGGTGACGATTTCCGGGAAAACGATGTGCCCTGGGTCACGTTCCAGTTGAATGACGGGGGTGCCGCTTCGCGAAGGGCGGCACCGGCCGAGGAGACGTCCTGCAGGGGGTGCCGGGATGAGTGCTTCCAGGAGGGGGGCCACCAGCGCGCTGGGACCGGACGAGCCGGAGCGCGACGGCCCCGGTTCCGATCTGCTCGCGGCGCTGCTGGACGGTATGGACGCCGCGCTCTGCGCGTTCGATGCCGACGGCGTGGTCACGCACTGGAACCGCGAGGCCGAGCGGATCCTCGGCTGGTCGCCGGGGGAGGCCGTCGGGCGGCGGGGATTCGCCGGATGGGCGGCGCGGGCCGCGGACGCGAACGAGGTACGGGGCCGGCTGATGGCCGCCATGACCGCGCCGGGCCGTCACGTGCACGAGTTCGCGCTGTTGCGCAAGGACGGCGGGCGGGTGCTGGTGCGGACGCAGTCCGCCGGTGTGCGCGGTGCCGACGGCAGGCCCGCCGGGGTGTACTGCGCCTTCAGCGAGGTACACGCCCAGATCGACCTGGAGCGTTCGATCGCCCTGAGCGAGGCGCTGCTCGAGGACGCGGCGTGGGGCGTCGTACTGGTGGACGTGGACCTGCGCCCCGCGGTGGCGAACCGGCACGCGGCCCGGATGCTGGGCTCCGCCGGGCGTACGCCGGTGCTCGGGCGCCCGCTCGGGGAACTGGTCGTACAGGGCGTCGAGGAGGTGGAGGCCGCGCTGCACCACGTCCTCGCCGACGGTGCGCCGGGCGCGCTGGTGGAGCTCTGGCTGACGGTGCGTACCGAGGAGGGTGAACGGCGCAGGTGCTTGCGCAGCGGATTCCTCAGGCTCGCGTCCCCGCTGGCCGAGGAGCCGGTTCCGCTGGGCGTCGGCTGGCTGTTCCAGGACGTCACGGAGGCCAGGCTCGCGGAGCAGGGGGCGGACCGGCTGCGCTTCCGGTTCAGCCAGCTGCACCGGGCCGCCCGGGCGGCGGCCGAGTGCGAGGACCCGATGGAGGCGGCGACCACCCGGCTGGACTTCGCCCTCGCCGGCTTCGCGGACCATGCCCTCCTCGACGTCCTGCCGGAGGGCGGCGACCGCCTGGTGCGGGCGGCGGCGACGCCGGAGGGCGCCCCGGGGCCGGTCGCCCGGGCGACGGGCGGCGGCATCCCGATCCGGTACCCCCGGGCGCACCCGGCGCTCCAGGCGGTGGACCGGGCGGGCTCCGTCCGCACCAGCACGGGCGGGGGGCCGGACCGCACGGAGGGCTGGGCCGTGGAACGCCGCTGGCCGCGCGACACGGTGCACGCCCTGTGCACGGTGCTCCGCAGCCGCGGCCGCACGCTCGGGGTCGTCACCTTCCTCCGGTCCGCGAACCGCCCACGCTTCGAGCGCCCCGACGTGGAGTACGCGGAGAGCGTCGCGGCGCACCTGGCCACGGCTCTGGACCTGGCAGGGGTGCGCGGCGGATAGACGGCGCCGGCCCGGCGGGGCGCGGGGCCGCCCGGCGGGGCAGTGGGGCCACGACCGGGCGTCGGGGCGTCGGGCCGTCCGGGCGAGCGGTGGCCGGGCCCGGGTGGCGGCCGGGCCCGGGTGGCGGGTCCGGCCGGCGGGTGAGCGGGGGAACGATGGCGTCCCGGCAGGGCGACGCGGCCACGGGGCCCGGGCCTTCCCGGGCAGCACTCGGTCCGGCGGGCGCCGGAGTGCGATCAGTTCTCGGCGGCGGTGCAGACCCCGTGCTGAGGCCGTGCTTCGCCCGGGAGCGGCCGCGGGGAGAACGTCGACGGGTCTCAGCGGCGGTAGAAGATCCGGTCCGCGTTCTCGGTCATGACCCGGTCGTTCCACTCGCGGCCGCCGTCCGCGTTCCCCGACCGCAGCAGCGGCGGCCGGAGGCCCCGCGCGGCCAGTTCACCGACCGCCGCGGCGACGGTGGCCTGCATCAGGGCGCTGGTGACGACGGTGGACGCGGGGGCGAAGGGCGCATCGACGCCCTCCGAGGTCAGCTCGGCGTCGCCGACCGCGATCTTGGAGTCGAGGACGATGTCGCAGTGGTCCCTGAGGTGGGTGCCCGAGGCGTGCCGGGACTTCGTGGCGCTCGCATACGCCGCGGACGTCATCCCGATCACCTTCAGACCGCGAGCCCGTGCGCTCAGGGCCATCTCGACCGGCAGGGCGTTGCGCCCGGACAGGGAGACGACGAGCAGCACGTCGCCGGAGCGGGCGGGGCCTGCGTCGAGCACCGCAGCGGCGAGTCCGTGGACGTGCTCCAGTGCGGAGCCGAGGGGCGCGGGCGTCACGTCGACACCGACGGTGCCGGGGACGGCGAGCAGGTTCATCACGGCCAGGCCGCCGGCCCGGTAGACCGCGTCCTGCGCGGCGAGGGAGGAGTGGCCCGCGCCGAAGGCGAAGAGCCGGCCGCCCTCGGCGACGGTGTCCGCGATGGCCCTGCCGGCCGCCGCGATGTTCGCCGCCTCCTCGTCGCGTACGCGCTCCAGCAGGCCGATCGCGGCGTCGAGGAACCTGGCTGCCTGCTCGCCGCCGCCCATCGCCGCCATCCCTCCCGGTCGTCTCTTCCGTCCGTCCCGTCCGTCCGTCCCGTCCGTCCCGTCCGTCCCGTCCGTCCGCTCCGGCCATGCCGCGGATCACGTTGAGGTGTGGACCATCGCCCTGTCAATAGGGGTTCCACGCAGTCTCGGCCCGGTTGTCGGCGGCATGCGTCAGAATTGGGTCAGGGCCACGGCACGACTTCTTCGAGGGGCACATATGTCCGGACTGATCGACACCACGGAGATGTATCTCCGCACCATCCTCGAGCTGGAGGAAGAAGGCGTGGTCCCGATGCGAGCCCGCATCGCGGAGCGGCTCGACCAGAGCGGGCCCACGGTCAGCCAGACCGTCGCACGGATGGAGCGCGACGGGCTGGTGACGGTCGCGGGCGACCGTCATCTCGAGCTGACCGAGGAGGGCCGCCGCCTCGCCACCCGGGTGATGCGCAAGCACCGGCTCGCCGAGTGTCTGCTGGTCGACGTGATCGGCCTGGAGTGGGAGCAGGTGCACGCCGAGGCGTGCCGCTGGGAGCATGTGATGAGCGAGGCGGTGGAGCGGCGTGTGCTGGAGCTGCTGCGCCACCCGACCGAGTCGCCGTACGGCAACCCGATTCCGGGCCTGGAGGAGCTGGGCGAGAAGGCGGGGGCCGAGGCGTTCCTCGACGCAGGCATGGTCAGTCTGGCCGATCTCGACGCCGGCGCTGAGGCCAAGACGGTGGTCGTCCGGCGGATCGGGGAGCCGATCCAGACGGACGCCCAGCTGATGTACACCCTGCGGCGTGCCGGTGTGCAGCCCGGATCGGTGGTGAGCGTGACCGAGTCGGCCGGCGGTGTGCTGGTGGGCAGCGGGGGCGAGGCCGCGGAGCTGGCGGCGGACATCGCCTCTCATGTCTTCGTGGCCAAGCGCTGAGCGATCGCTCCGTTCGTCCGCGGCGCACGGGAGGCGCTTGTGACCGGTCCCGGTTGCGGGGGCGGGTGTCCAGGGCCCCCGAGCCGAGCGCCAGGCCGAAGGGCAACTCCTCCGCCCGCCGTGGCGCCCCTTGGTGAGCGTGCCTTCCGGCCGGAACGGCAGCGCCCGGGCCGCTCTGCGTGCCACTCTGTGGCTGAGGCATATGACCGGGTCGGCCCGGAGCGGGCCCGGGCGGCCGCAGGGGAGGGAGCGGACCATGCGCCTGTCGCACGCGAAAGGCCCCGGCGCCCTTGGGCGCCGGGGCCCGTCCTCCCCCTTGTCGACCTGGAGCCCCGAGCTCTCAAGGTCGTTCCCCTCGGACCGTTTTCCCCGAGCGGCCCGCCTCCCGCTGAAGATCTCCCCTCGGCGACGGCCGTCAATCCTTGAAGGTGGTCACTCGAACGAGGGGTGTTGCTCGTCGAAAGCCGGTTTTCGAATGAAAGTTCGATAGCCTGGCGGGGTTCGATCACTTCGGAGAGCCCGGGGATCCACGAGGGCCAGAAGGGGGTGCCAGGATCATGGTGCGGCGCATCGACGTGACCGGTACGGCCGGTGTACGGCTCGCTGCCTGGGAGTTCGCCGACCCGCCCAAGGGGTGCGGTGAGGTGGACCGCGCCCCGGGTGTGTTACTCCTGCACGGGCTGATGGGCCGGGGTTCGCACTGGGCCGCCACCGCCCGCTGGCTGGCTGAGCGGCACCGGTCCTTCGCCCTCGACCAGCGCGGGCACGGCCGCAGCGAGCGTCCCTCCGACGGCGCGTTCACCCGCGAGTCGTACATCGACGACGCGGCGGCGGCCGTGGAGCAGTTGGGGCTCGCTCCCGCCGTCCTCATCGGCCACTCGATGGGGGCGCTGACCGCCTGGCAACTCGCCGCCGAGCGCCCGGACCTGGTCCGGGCCGTGGTCATCTGCGATATGCGTGCCTCGGCGCTCGGGGCGGCCTCCCAGCGCGAGTGGGAGGACTGGTTCCGTTCATGGCCGGTGCCCTTCGCGACCCTCGCGGACGTGCGCAGGTGGTTCGGCGAGGACGACCCCCGGCTGGAGCGTCCCAGCCCCGCACGCGGAGCGTTCTTCGCCGAGGTGATGGCCGAACGGGCGGACGGCTGGCGGCCCGTCTTCTCGCGCCGCCAGATGCTGAGGTCCCGGGCGACCTGGGTGCACGACGCGCACTGGGACTCGCTGGCCCAGGTCGAGTGCCCGGCGCTCGTGGTCCGCGGACTCGACGGCGAACTGGGCCGGGCGGAGGCCCAGGAGATGGTCCGTGTCCTGCCCCGCGGGCGGTACGCGGAAGTGGCCGACGCCGGGCATCTCGTCCACTACGACCAGCCTGATGCCTGGCGGTCGGTCGTCGAACCCTTCCTGAGGGACGTGCTGACGGAGTGACAGGGCATGGGCGGCTCCGCGTCCGCCCCCCGCCCGCCCCGCCCGCCCCGCCCGCCCCGCCCGCCTGGCTTTCTGCTCGTCGCTATGCGTTCCGTTCCGCAGCGCTCCGCTGTTCCGCCGCATGCTTTCGGCCTCCGGATTCGCTTCTCCCCGCGCTCGCCTCCGTGTTCGGCTCCCGTCTCGGCCCTGCGTGCGCCTGGAGCCCGGCCTCGGAGGCCGCGGCAGACCGGATGGCCGGGGAGGTGGCCATCCGGTCCACGGTGGTGCGGTGCGGTGGGGTGCGGTGCGGTGCGGTCCCGTGTGGTCCCGTGTGGTGTGGCGGACCGGGACCGCCGTCGGTGCCCCGGTCCGCCGCTGCCGAGGGCGCTCAGAACGCGAAGACCGTGGACCCGTTCATGCTCTCCCTCATCTCGCAGGAGTTGCCGTACGTGGCCGACCAGTCGACGCGCTTGCCCTCCCAGACCCCGGCCGCGGTGATCGTGACCGGGTCCCACTCCAGGGTGCAGGGGCGGTCAGAGGTATGGGTCAGCCTGGCGAACTCGCCGTTCACGGTGGTGATTTCCGCGCAGGCGGAGCGGGCGGACGGGTGAGTGCCGCCGGGTGTCGGGGCGCAGTTCAGGGTCACCGCGCGCTCGACGGTCGCCGTCTCTGCGGCCTCGCCCCTGCCGACCGTCAGCACCAGGGCGGACGGGGTGTAGAGCCCCGTGTCACCGGCGGCATCGGCCTGCGCGGTGCCTGCGGCCAGGCCGCTGAGCACGAGCGCCGCGGCGGAGGCTGTCGCGCCGAGTGTGTGGACGATGTAACGCATGAGTGAACCCCTTTGACGGTGTGTTCGGTTGCGCTCGGGAGTCTTGCTGATGCGCACAGTGATCGCACATTCATCACCTGATTCCGGCCGCGTACGTTCAAGGTATGCCTACCGAATGGCCGTTCGGGCAGCTCGGTGGGGGTGTGCGGGATGCGTGAACGACTGTCCACCATATGGACGGACATGGGTGGTCCAACTCGAAACGAACGTCTGGCCTGTGGCGTTGCGGAAACGGTTCGGCGGTGGAATGCCGCTCCGGGGTGTCCTTCGGCCGGAATCCGGCGCCTCCGGGGAGGCGCCTCCCCGGTGTCCGGGCCGTCCTGCCATGCGCGCTTGTATACGGCGAAGGGCCGGCGGTCGGAGCGATCCCGTCCTGTCGCCGCCCCGCCACCGGCCCGTCGCCGTGAGCCCGCGCTTCCTGCACATGACCCCCACAAGCGGAAGAGGGCCGTCGGACTGGCCGGCCCCGCCGCGCACGCGGGAAGTGCCGACCGCGATACGGAGATCCATCCGCTCGAACCCCGGGCCGCCGCTTCGGGCCGTCGCCTCGGGCCGGGGTGTGGGCCGGAGGCTCGGTTCGCGGGTTCGCGGGTTCGCGGGTCTGCTAGTTCGCGGGTCCGCGGACGCCCGGGGCGCCGGCCGGTCGGGTCCCGGCCGGGTCCCCGGTCCTGGTGCAGCCGGTCGTGGCGCGGCCATCGCGGCCCGTCGCTTCCGCCGTGCAGGGTCCGGCACGCGGCGCGGCCAGCCGCCGTGCGATCACCGCCGGTCCCGGCCCGGGGGGCCTGCACAGGGCCTGCGACGAGAGCGATTCGGTCCGTGACCTGGGGATTTCGTGAGCCTGATCGGCTACACCGCTCGGTGGGACGCCATCCGTGGGCCCGTACCGCGGCTTCCGGTGCTCGGCGACGGGGTCCTCGGCATCCGCGCCGGACGGGTCCGTACCGCAGGAGAGGGGCCGCATTGCCCGGCGTACCGCGAGGATCAGGCCACGGTCATCCCTTGCTGACGGCCGCCAGGATCTCCGGCAGCCGCGCCGCCGTCTGCGGGGCCGCCAGCCGCAGCCCGCCCCAGACCAGCAGCGCGCCGTACCCGGCACCCAGCGGCAGCAGCACCCATATCGCGGAATCGGCGCTCGCCGCGTTCAGCCAGATCGTCAGCGCGATCAGCGGGGAGCACAGCACTGCCGAGGCGATCATCCCGCCGAAGATGGAGATCCACGCGAGACCGCCCTGGCCGGGAGCCACGTTCTTGTACGCGCTGTCCTGCGGGATCGAGTAGGGGAAGCGCGCCGACGCCACCGCACCGGTCGCCATCAGCGCGCCGAGCAGCCCCAGCGCGATCCCGAGCGCCTCGGGCAGCGCCCGCCAGTCGCCCAGCACAGCGGCCGTGGCGGCCGTCACCAGCACCGTGTACGGCAGGGTGATCAGCAGCAACGCCAGTGCGCGGGCGCGCAGTTCGCAGAACGCGTCGCGGGGGGAGGCGATCGTCTGCGCGACCATCCAGAACGCTGACGTGTCCTGGCCGAACTGGTTGTACATCTGGACGCCGAGCATCCCCGAAGCGAAGCAGGCGAAGTAGATCGAGCCGGTGCCCTGAAGGGCGTTGAACAGCGGAACGATCAGCCCGACCACGAGGGCCGACACCCACGCCATCTTGGTCTTCGGATCACGCCAGACGTAGCGGAGGCTGCGCTGCATGACCGTGCCGGTGCGGCCGCCCGGCAGCATCCGGTGCAGGCCTGTGGGCCTGTCGCGGCGGGTCGGCTCCGAGGCCGCCGCGAGTGTCGAACCGTCCGGGGCGGTCATCAGCCGGGTCAGGCTGCGCTGCCAGCCGTACAGCAGCCCGGCCAGGGCGCCGGCGGACAGGGCGAGCTGGACGGCGGCCGCCCCGTACGCCCCGCTGCTCGCCGAGTCGACGGCGCCGAGCGCCGATGCCGGCGGGATCCAGCGCAGCACGGCCGCGGCCGGATCCAGCGCCGCCAGGCCGCCCGCCTGACCGAGGCGCTGCACCGCGAAGCTCACGAGCTGCACCCCCACCGCGATCACCAGACCGCTCAGCACGGCCAGATCACGGCCCTTGCGGCTGGTCAGCAACCGGATGTTGGCGGCGGCGACGGCCCGCGCCAGTGCCACGCACACCAGCAGCGCCAACGGCACCGCCACCACCGCTGCCGCCGCACCGGCGGCCCCGTGCGCCACTGCCAGCGCGGCGCCGGTCACCAGGCAGAGCGTGAACAGCGGGCCGATGCCCAGCAGCGACGCCACCAGCAGCGACGCCACCATCGGCCCCGGGCGCAGCGGCAGCATCACCAGCCGGGTCGGGTCCAGCGTCTCGTCGCCGCTCGGGAAGAACAGCGGGAGAAACGCCCAGCCCAGCGCCACCACCGCGATCAGCAGCACCGTCAGGGAGGCCGCGGACGCCGTGCCGCGGAGCAGCGCGAGGCCGATGAGCTGACCGGCGGCGACGAGCAGCGCCAGCACGGCCGAGGCGACGAACGCGGCCGTGCGGCCTGTGGACTGGCGCAGTCCGTTCGTCAGCAGCGACAGCTTGAGGCGTACGAAGACGGACATGAGCGAGGGCGCCGTTGCGGGCCCCGATGCGGGCGCCGTGGCGGGTCCCGCGGCGGGCGCCGTTGCGGGCGCGGAGGCCGTCATCGCGCACCGCCGCCGAGCCAGTCCAGCGCCTCGCCTGCGTCGCGGCCGTGCGCGCCGACGAGTTCCAGGAAGGCGTCCTGCAGCGATCCCGCCGCGCCGCGGACTTCGGAGAGCGGGCCCTGCGCCCTGATCCGGCCCGCGGCCATCACGGCGACCCAGTCGCACAGCGACTCCACCAGCTCCATCACATGGCTGGAGAACACGACCGTCGCCCCGGACGCGGTGTACCGCTCCAGGACCCCGCGGATGGATTGTGCGGACACCGGGTCGACGCCCTCGAACGGCTCGTCCAGGAACAGCACCTGCGGATTGTGCAGCAGCGCAGCCGCCAGGCCGATCTTCTTGCGCATACCGGTGGAGTAGTCGACGACCAGCTTGTGCCGCGCGCCGGAGAGGTCGAGCACCTCCAGCAGCTGGGCGGCCCGTCTGTCGACCTCCTCGCCGGGGAGCCCGCGCAGCCGGCCGGTGTAGGAGAGGAGTTCACCGCCCGACAGACGCTCGAAGAGCCGAAGGCCCTCGGGCAGGACGCCGATCCTGGCCTTCACCTGGGCCGGGTCCTTCCAGACGTCGTGGCCGGCCACCTCGATCCTGCCCTGGTCGGGGCGGAGCAGTCCGGTGATCATCGACAGCGTGGTGGTCTTGCCGGCGCCGTTGGGCCCGACCAGGCCGATGAACTTGCCGGTGGGCAGGGTGAGATCGACGCCGGCGACGGCGACCTGCGTACCGAACCGCTTCCACAGCCCCTCGACACGGACGGCGGACGGCGCCGCCTCGGGCGCACCGTCCACCGCGTTCACCCTGCGGTCAGGGACCTCGCCCGCGGTACGGTCCGGTACGTCCCCCGGTACCCCGGACACCGGCCCTGACGCCTGGTCCGGTACCTCGTCCGATACCTGGTCCGGTACCTCGTCCGATACCTGTTCTGATGCCTGGTCCGGCATGCCGTGCCGCCTTCCGTCGTCCCCGTATACGGGGACCACCCTACGATCGGCGGCTCCGTCCGTCGGCGGCTTCCCTTCCGCATGCGTAGGCCAGCGCGCTGAGCAGCTCCTCGGCGTCCGGCAGCCAGCGGTTCACGGGCGTCGGACTGCGTACCCACTGCACGGCGCCGCCCCGGCCGCCGACGCGGGTCGGCGGCGCCGCCACGTACTGCCCGTCTCCGCGTGCCGCCAGGTCGAGCGCCCCGGGCATCCGGCCGAGTCGGCGCACCAGCTCCGGGAGCTTCGCGGCCGCGCCCGGCAGGACCAGGAACAGCATGCGCCGGTCCGGGCCGCACATCACCGGCCCGAGGGCGGTGCGCATCCGCTCCATCCGGGCCAGCGCGAGGAAACCGGCCGACTCCGGGACCTCGAGGGCGTCGAAGGTCCTCCCGGTGGGCAGCAGGACCGACGCCTTCGGCTGCCTGCCCCACAGCCGGCGCACGGCCGAGGGGCTGCCGGTCGCCTGGCTCGACCAGTCCGAACGGACCGCGTGCGCCCCCGGCGCATCGCACACGGAGGCGCCGCAGGAGCACCGTTCACCGCCCTCGACGGGCTCCAGCCAGGTGCCGGGGAACACCTCCCAGTGGCGCTCCTCCACGTACCGGACCGCGCTGTCCAGCAGTTGCGTGCCGCGCGGTGCGGGGATCCGCGTTGGTTCGGCGAGGTCGAATGAACCTTCGATCGTGTTTTCCACGATAAACACAACTCCTCCTACCAGCACGGGTTACGGGCGCGCGGAGTCGGGCGGCGGAGCATCGAACCCCCCTGCGGGGCGCACGGGTGCACGGGTGGGGGCGCGCATGAGGGCCGGGCCCGGCGGACGGGTAGCCAGTTGCGGGTGAGCGTCACTCACCCGTCATCGTCCGAACTCATCCCATCCCAGCCCAACTCATCACAAATCATCGCAATTCATCCATACTCGTCCGAACTCAACCCGACTCATATGAACTCGTCCGAATTCACCAGAGTTCAGCCGAGCTCATGGGCATTCTCCGGATGGCGCCGGGAAGTGATCGGTGGCAGATCACCGCGGAGACCACGAGACCACGAGACCACGAGACCACGACCGGCGCGGTCCGGCACAGGGGGTTAGTGATGGCAGCGAGGCCACTCGTCGCCCGCCAGCCGAACGAACGGCTGCAGGCGCTGATCCAGGAAGCCGGATGCTCCAATGCCGGTCTGGCCCGAAGGGTCAACATGGTCGGGGCGGAACGCGGCCTCGATCTCCGCTACGACAAGACGTCGGTGGCGCGCTGGCTGCGCGGGCAGCAGCCGCGCGGCCGGGCGCCCGGCGTCATCGCCGAGGCGCTGGGCCGCAAGCTCGGCCGCACGGTCACGATCGACGAGATCGGGATGGCCAACGGCAAGAACCTGGCGTCCGGTGTGGGGCTGCAGTTCGCCCCCACCGTGCTCGGAGCGATCGAGCAGGCCTGCGAGCTGTGGCGCAGCGATGTCGGCCGGCGGGACTTCCTGACCGGCTCGACGGTGGCCGCCTCGGCGCTCGTCGAGCCCAGCAGGGACTGGCTGATCACCGGAGCGGACGCCCAGGTGGCCCGGCAGGCCGGGGCCCGGGTGGGGCTCCCGGACGTCGCGGCGGTACGGGCGATGACCAGGGCGCTCACCGGTCTCGACCATCGCTTCGGCGCCGGGCATGTGCGGCCGGTCGTCGTCCACTACCTCAACAGCGTGGTGTCCGGGCTGGTCTCCGGCTCATACCGGGAACCCGTGGGGCGGCAGCTCTTCGCCGCGGTGGCGCGACTCACCGAACTGGCCGGGTACATGGCCGTCGACACGGGCCAGCCGGGCCTCGCCCAGCGCTACTACATCCAGGCGCTGCGGCTCGCCCAGGCCGCCGGCGACCGGGCGTACGGGGGATATGTGCTGGCCGCGTCGATGAGCCATCTCGCCGCGGAGCTCGGGAACCCGCGGGAGATCGCACAGCTCGCGCGGGCCGCGCAGGAGGGCGCCCGAGGTCAGGTCACCCCCCGTGCGGAGGCGATGTTCCACGCGGCTGAGGCACGGGGGCACGCGCTGCTCGGGGACGTCCGCAGCTGCCAGGAGGCGGTCGGCCGGGCCGTCGCCGCCCTGGACCGGGCGGACCCGGAATCGGGGGACGACCCCGACTGGATCGCCCACTTCGACCACGCCTACCTCGCCGACGAGCTGGCCCACTGCCACCGCGACCTCGGCCAGGCCGACCAGGCGGCACGACGGGCGACGGAGTCCCTGGACGGCCATCCCGAGTCGCGTGCGCGGCGCCGCGGTATCGGCCTCGTCCTGCTCGCCACGGCCCGGCTCCAGCAGCGCGAGGTCGAGGAGGCCTGCCGCACGGGCACGCGGGCGATCGAACTCCTCGGGACTCTGCGCTCGAGCCGGGGCACCGGGTATCTGGACGACCTGCACCAGCGGCTGGAACCGTTCGCGGCGGAGCCGGCGGTACGCGAGTTCGGGGCGAGACTCCAGCTGCAGGCCGCGTGAGACCGGCCGGGACGGTCCGCCTTCCGGGACCGTCCCGGTGGGGCGGAACACGCACCTCCGCCCCTGATGTCTCTCGCTGCGCCGGTACGTTCTGAGGTCGCCCTGTGCTCCGGTACTTCATGGTGTCCGCGGTGTGGTGGCGGCATGTCCCGGTGTTCCCGGCCCGGTCACGGCGCCGCGGGAGTCCCTCCCGTTGCCGTGGGGCCCGGTGCCGCGTGCGCGGCGCCGGGTGGGCCGGCCGGCCTCCGACGGGGGATCCGGTGCCGCGTCAGGCAACGCGCGTCCGGGCGAACCCCGTCTGACGCGGTACCGGAGGCCATAGCAGCGTCTCCGAGGACGTTCTTGTTACGGCTGCCGCAGGCGTGTGCGGACGCCCTGAGTCACCCGGTAGCGTGAACCGTCGATTCCATAGGTTTACACGTAGGAGTCCCGGTGACGCACAGCGGACAGGGTGACGAGTCGTGGCATCCCGCCTCGCGGCCCGCGCACGAAGGCGCCGGGTCGCCCGCGGACGGTAGCGAGCCCTACCCGCCGGGAGCCGGCGCACAGCGGGCCGTCCCACCCGGCGGCACCCCCTGGGACCCGGGCCGGGGAGCGCAGCCGCTGCCGGAGGAGGCGCCGCCGGGCGCCGGCAATCCGTATCCGCGGCCGGTGTCCGCAGGGACCCCGCCGCCGCTTCCGCCGCTCCCGCCGCACACGCCTCACCAGGCACCCCAGCCGACCCGAACTCCGTACGGCTACGGGCACACCGGCGGGCAGGCCCCCGCGGGGCCCGACGCCGACGCGACCCAGTACATCGCGCCGCTCCCGCCGGGTGCCGGCGACGCGACCGCCGCGATGCGGTCCGGCACACCGGCCGTCCCCGGGCCGGGGGTGTTGCCACCGGAGAATCCGGCGGGGACGGCGCCGTTCCCCGGGGCAGGGTGGGCAGGGCCGGCAGGCGGCGCTCCGGGTGCTCCGACGGGGTACGTGGAGGCGACGCAGCACCTGCCCTCTGCGGCGGACGTGGAGGCGACGCAGCATCTGCCTTCTGTAGCGGACGTGGAGGCGACGCAGCATCTGCCTTCTGTAGCGGACGTGGAGGCGACGCAGCACCTGCCTCCCGTGGCCGACCCGAACGCCTCGCGGCAGCGGACCCCGCCGGCGGCCGGCGGCCCGTACGACATCCGGCCCGGAGCACCGGGAGACCGGCAGCCTCCCGCCGAGTTCGACAACCTCTTCCGCAGTGATGCGGGCCCGGCAGGCCGGGTGGCGACGCCGCATCCGCCGTCCGTTCGGGAGCCGGCGTACGGGGCCCAGCCGTCCCACGCCCCGCACTCGTCCCACGCCCCGCACTCGTCCCACGTCCCGCACTCGTCTCACGTTCCGCAGCCGTCTAACGCCTCTCACGCTTCCCCCTCGTCCCCGGGCCGTCGCGCGGCCCGCCGATCCGCCGAGTCCCGCCCCGGCTCGCGGAGCTCCGCACGGAGTACTTCGCGGCTGCCGATGATCGGCGCGGTCGTGGTCGGCTGCGCCGTGCTCGGGCTCGGTGCGAGTGCGCTGATGTTCGGCGGCAGTGGCGGTGACGACGGCCAGGGCGCCAGTGCCAGTGTCGCTGCGGCGGCTTCCCCCGCGACCGGGGCCGCCGGAGAGGCCGGGGAGGCCGGGGAGGACCCGGTGCGGGCACAGGCCGCAGAGCTCGACAAGCTGCTCGCGGACAGCAACGACAGCCGTGCCGCGGTGATCCGATCCGTTGAGTCGATCAAAATCTGCGAGAACCTGGACCAGGCGGCGGCCGATCTGCGAGGCGCGGCGGAACAGCGCCGCGGGCTGGTGACCCGCCTGCAGGAGCTCTCCGTCGATGAGCTTCCGGACCACCAGGCGCTCACCGCCTCGCTGAAGAAGGCGTGGGAGGCGTCGGCCTCGGCGGACGACCACTACGCGGCCTGGGCCGGCCAGGTCAAGGAGAAGAAGGGCTGCAAGGGCGGCGAGGCGCGCAGCACCGGTCAGACGGCCCAGGCAAACGCACAGAGCGGGGTGGCGACGAAGGCGAAGCGCGAGGCGGCGGCGCTGTGGAACCGGATCGCTGCCAAGCACGAGCTGACGGAGCGCAGCGCGGAGCAGCTCTGAGCGGGCAGCTCCGAGCGGGCACCTCCGAGCGGATCGGTCGCCGGCCGAGCGGATCGGTCGTCGGCCGAGCGGCGCTCCGATGCGTGCGGGGCGAACGCGTGCGGGCCCGGGGCGCACCGCGTGGTGGCCGCCGGCCGGAGGAACTACCCGAACACCACGGTGCGGTGGCCGTTGAGGAGGATCCGGTGCTCGGCGTGCCACTTCACGGCGCGGGCCAGTGCCTGGCACTCCACGTCGCGGCCGACCGCGACCAGTTGTTCCGGAGTCACCTCGTGGCCGACGCGCTCCACTTCCTGCTCGATGATCGGGCCCTCGTCCAGTTCCGCCGTCACATAGTGCGCCGTGGCGCCGATCAGCTTCACACCGCGCGCGTGTGCCTGGTGGTACGGCTTCGCGCCCTTGAAGCTCGGCAGGAAGGAGTGGTGGATGTTGATGATCCGGCCGCTCAGCCGCTTGCAGAGGTCGTCGGAGAGGACCTGCATATAGCGTGCCAGCACGATGAGTTCGACGTTCTCCTCGTGCACCAGTTCCAGCAGCTCCGCCTCCGCCTGCGGCCTGTTGTCCTTGGTGGCGGGGATGTGCCGGAACGGGATGTCGTAGGAGGCGGCGAGTTCCGCGAAGTCGGTGTGGTTCGAGACCACGGCCGCGATGTCGACCGGCAGGGCCCCGATCCGCGACCGGAACAGCAGGTCGTTCAGGCAGTGGCCGAACTTGCTGACCATGAGCACGACGCGCATGCGCTCGTCGGCGCGGTGGATCCGCCAGTCCATGGAGAACGAGTCGCCGACCGCGGTGAAGCTGGCCCGCAGCTTGTCCACGGTCACCGGTTCCTCGGCCGAGAAGTGCACCCGCATGAAGAACAGGCCGGTGTCCCGGTCTCCGAACTGCTGACTGTCCTCGATGTTGCAGCCGGTGATGAAGAGGTAGCTGGACACCGCGTGCACGATGCCCTGCTTGTCCGGGCAGGAGAGCGTGAGGACGTACTGGTCGGTCATCCCCGTAGGGTGCCACACCCCGGGGCGGGCGGCGGGGCCCCGTCCGTCAGGCGGACCTCCGTGCTCGGCCCGGGGCCCGGCGGTCCCCGCATGTCGGACAGAGCGCCGTGGTCCGCGCCGTCCTCGGGCGGTCCGCCGTGCGCGGTGCGGTCCCGGCGGGCGGGCCGCAGCAGGCCGCGGGAGCGCCGCGCCGACGCCGATCCGCGTCCGTCAGGCGGTACGGGTCATGATCCGCAGCACTTCCAGGGTGCGGGGCGGTGCGTCGGGGTCGTCCCCGTCGTTCGCCGCCAGCCGTACATGGGCGTCCCGGGCGGCCTGCACGGCGTCGGTCCAGGCGGGGTGCTCCAGGTACGCCGAGACCGGAGCGTCCGCGCCGACCTGGTGCATGATCCGCAGCACCCGCAGCACGGCCACGTCGACGAGCGCGGCCTCTCCGGAGTCCCGGAAGATCGTTCCGACGTACTTCTCGGCGGACCAGTTGTCCAGCCAGGTGTCCTCGACGAGGCGGTAGACGGCGTCGGTGACGTCGCCGTACCCCTCGCGGCCGGCCAGCCAGGTCTCCTGCTGGAAGACGGGATCGGAGAACATGTGCAGCGCCGAGCGCACGTTGGCACGCCAGCGCCACCAGGGCAGGTCGTTGAGCGGCATGTCGCCCATGGTGGTGGAGCGACGGCCGCGGCGGGAAGAGTCCATCGACGGTTCACCTCCAGAGCATCCCGGCGAGCTCCGCGGACGGTCGGTATCGAAGCTCGCGCGGTCCCGATCGTACGTTCTCCGCAGTCGGGTGATCCGGGGCCCCCGTAATTCACCTTGATGTCACCCTGTGTTGAACCTCCGCCACGTCGGCGTTACCCGTGGGGCGGAATGGTGCAGGGGTATGACCGGTAGGCGACGCTTCTCCTTCCCCCGCCCCCTCAGGGCCGCGACCGCCCTCGCCCTGTGCACCGCGGCCGCCGGCGCTCCCCTCGCCGGGTGCGGGGTGGTGCCCGGCGGCTCGGCGGGTATCCGGGAGCCGGTGACCGTGATGACCTTCGCACCCGAGGGGACCCGTGCCACGAACATGCCCGGAATGCCCGCCATAGCCCAGGCGTACGCCTCGTCCGTCAACGCGAAGGGCGGTGCCGACGGCCACGAGCTGCGCGTGCTCACCTGCAACGAGCACAACACGACGTCGGGCGCTGCGGCGTGCGCCAGGCGTGCGGTCGCCGAGGGCGCGGTCGCGGTCGTCGGCTCCTACAGTCAGAACGGCCGGGCGTTCATGGCGCCGCTCGAGGCCGCGGGCATCCCGTACATCGGCGGCTACGGGGTCTCCGAGGAGGAGTTCACCAGCTATCTCTCCTACCCCGTCAACGGAGGCCAGGCGGCGCTCCTCGCCGGCAACGGCCGGCAGCTCGCGGACAGCTGCCGGAGGGTGTCGCTGGTGCGGCCCGACACCGTGGCCGGTGACGAGCTGCCGGTGCTGCTGAACACCGGGCTGGCCGAGGGGAACGGGCGTCCCTCCGTCGACGTCAAGGCCGCGGAGGATGCCACCGAGTACCTGGAGGAGGCAGCGCGGGCCCGGGACGCGGCCGGCGACGAGAAGGGCTGCGTCACGGCCGTGCTGGGCGAGCGCACGGCGAACTTCTTCGACTCCTTCCGCCGGCTTCCGGGGGAGGACGCTGCGGACGTGCGCATCTCCTCCGTCCTGAGCTCCGTCGGTCAGCCGTTGATCGACCGCACGGGCGGGGCGGGCGGGCTCTTCGAGGGGGCGTACATGACCGGCTGGTACCCGGACGCGGGGGACGCGCGCTGGGGTGAGATGCGGCAGGTGATCAAGGACCATGCGTTCGGCGACGACCGGATCGACCCGGCGGACGCGGGGGTTCAGACGACCTGGATCGCGTACACGGTGCTGACGAAGGTGATCGAGGCGCTCGACCGCGACACCATCACGCCGGGTGCGCTCTCCCATGCGCTCGACACCGGGGTCGGCGTCGACACCGGCGGGTTGACGCCCGGGCTGCGCTGGCGCTTCGAGGACATGCTGGGTGTACCGGGCTTTCCCCGGATCGTGAACCCCAACGTGACCTTCCAGGTCGTCAGGGACGGCCGTCTGGTCGCCGAGCGGCCCGGCTTCGTCGACGTGGGCGGGACGATGTCGCAGGCGCCCATGGCCTGACCGCGGCCGGACCGCCCGACGGGCCGGACCGGCCGGTCCGATGGCCGGTCCGGTGGTCTGGCCGGTGGTCTGGCCGGTCCGGTGGTCTGGCCGGTCCGATGGCCGGTCGGTTCGGCGGTTCGGCCGGCCTGGGACTCAGGGGCCGTCCGGCTCCGAGGTCACGTAGTACGCGGCGAACGCCTCGAGGATCCGCTCCTCGTCGATCCGGTCGTCCCCGTCCGAGTCCAGCGCGGCGGCCACCGCGGTGCAGTCGCCGGGTTCGACGCCCAGGGCGCGGAGCACCCGCTCGGCGCCGGCCCGGGTGACCCCGCCTCCGTCCTCGTCGGCGATGGCGACCACCGCGTGCAGGAACGGCCGGGCGATCTCGGCGAAACGGCGGGGGTTGTCACGCAGGCGCTTCGCCGCGCCCGTGATGAATTCCTGTCGCGAGACCCGCTGGTCGCCGTCGACGTCGGCGATGCCCGCCATGCCCTGCCAGAACGCCTCAGCGCCCGAGTACAGGGCCTGCCCCTTGTCGGAGCGTGCTGTCGTGCCGAACTCGGCGAGGAGCGCCGCGGCCGCTTTGCTGAAGTCCGCGCGATCGATGTAGCCGTTGCCGTCCTGGTCGAACCCGGCGAAGCGGTGGGCGATCTTGCGCTCGTATTCTGCGCTGTCCATGCGGGGAGCGTACGGCGTCGGAGCGGTCCTTGCGTCCTGTTACGCGGACAGCGGCCGCGTCTCGCCGTCGGTGGCGGCCGGCACGTCCTCGTACACCTCGAACAGCCGGCGCACTCCGAGGGCGGCGAGCACCCGGTTCACATGCGAGCCCTCGACCGCTCCGCGGGCGGGCAGGATCAGCCTCAGCCGCCCGCGGCAGGAGTGCAGCAGCCGGCGTGCGGCGATCAGCACGCCCACGCCGCTGGAGTCGCAGAAGACCACACCGGACAGGTCCAGTACGAGATGGCGGCGCCCGACGGCCACGGCATCGTGCACATGCCGCCGGATCTCGGGGGAGCTGACCAGGTCCAGTTCGCCCCGAATGTGCAGTATGGTCCATGGGGTCTGTTCGGTCCGTTCCACTTCGAGCGTCAGGCGCGTCTCTTTCGTCACACGGGTTCCCATCCGGACGTCGTCGGTCCCTTCCCGCGCTGCTGCCCTGCCGCGCCGCGGCGAAACCCTCTACCACGTGTGGTCTTCGCGGGTGCGCAGTTGCCATAAAGGGACGTGCGTTCCGGCCGCGTCGCATTACATTCGAGTGGACGACAGGACGAGCGCAGGGCGACGGGGACCGAACACAGGCTTGGGGGCCGCCGGATGGGCAAGCACGCACCACCCCGCTGGGACCGCAGGATGCAGCAGCGGCTCGCGCGGGGCGAGGCAGCCGCCCTGGGCGAGCTGTACGACCGGTTCGCCTCGCTCGTCCACAGCCAGGCCCATTGGGTGCTCGACGACGACGCGGCCGCCGACCAGGTGACCCGAGAGGTGTTCGGTTACGTGTGGGAGAACCCGGACGCGTACGACCCCAGACAGGGCTCCATGCGTTCCTGGGTGGCGCGCCTCACACACGGCCAGGCCGTCCACCGGCTGCGGGAGCAGGAGCGTGCGGCCACCGCGGAGACCGGTGGCGGCGCGGACGACCTGGAGCAGAGGGTGCGCCGCGCCGCGGTGGCCGCACGCGCGGACTACATCGTGACATCGATGCCCGCGCCGCTGCGGGCCGCCCTGGAACTGGCGTACCACCAGCGCAGGGACTACCGGCAGACCGCCGCCGACCTCGGGGTGACCGAGGACGAGGCCCGCCGCAGACTGCGGCTCGGCCTCCAGCTGCTGGCGACGGCCGGCGCACCCGCCCTGGACGGTTCTCCGCCGCCTGAACCGGAACAGCGCTCGTGAGCGGGCCACTCGACGGCGGCCGCGGCCATGGCGGTCCCGAGGACCTGCCGGGCGCGGTGCCGCGCATACCGGGGCCGCGTGCGGCGGGGGACGACCTCTCGCCGCCCGACGTACTGCCTCCGCCGCCGGACGCGGAGCCCGCTCCTGAGGCGCCGCAGGCGGAGCCGGCCCCTCCGCCGCCGGACGTGCAGTCGGCTCCTCGGGCACCGGAGGCGGAGCCGGCCCCTCTGCTACCGGAGGCGTTGCCCGCTCCTCGGGCATCGGAGGCGGAGCCGGCTGCCGCTGCCGCTCCTGCGTCTGAGCCGCCGCCCCACCGCCTACTCAAGTCCCTCCTCGGCGCATGGGCGTTGGCCGCGTGCTCGCCCGAGGAGACCGCGGCCGTGGAGGAGCACCTCACCGGCTGCGCGTCCTGCGCCGACGAGGGGCTCCGGCTGCGGGACGCCGTGGGGCTGCTGCACACCGACCGCGATCTCGACCTCGATCCGCTGCTGCGCTCCCGGGTGCTGGAGAACTGCCTGGGCCGCAGGCCCGCGCGGATCCCCGTGCCGGCCTGGGCCGGTGCGTACGACGCGGAGACGGCCCGTCTCGACGCCCTGCTGAGGGACATCGGCGACGCGGAGTGGCACGCGCCGGTGCGGCTGAGGTGGTTCGACGGCGAGGAGAAGGTGAGCCGCAAGGCCACGGTCGCCGGGGTGATCGGCCATCTGATGTCCACGGACGGACTGGTGGCCTCGGCCCTGGGGCTCGGGGACCCGGCCGGCCCCGACGCGCCGGCCTCCCCGACCGAGCGCACCGAGCTGCTGTGGGAATCGGGCGAGCGCCCGGCGACGCGTTCGGTGCGGGTGCCGTGGCGGGAGCAGAGCCATGCGCTGGTGCGGACGGTGTCGTTCGCCGGGCGCGGGGTGGAGCGGCTGTACGTACCGTACGGGGACTTCGCGCTGCCGCTGCAGGACGCGATGCTTGACCGCGCCTTCGAGTGCTGGGTGCACGCGGACGACATCGCCGCCGCGGTGGACTACCCGTACGATCCACCGGCCGGTGCGCATCTGCACCACATGATCGACCTGGCGGCCCGGCTGCTGCCCGCGGCGCTGGCCGCCCGGCGCCGGGCGGGGCTCGCCTCCCCGGCCCGCGGTCTGGTGACGGCGGGCTCGCCGGGCCGCTCGCTGCATCTGGAGGTGGAGGGCGCCGGCGGCGGCCACTGGTACATCTCGCTGGACTCGCCCGCCGCGGTCGGCGACCCGGACCACGCGGTCGCCCAGATCGCCCTCGATGCCGTGGAGTTCTGCCAGCTGGTCGCGGGCCATGTGCCACCGGCGGACGCGGCGGCCGGTCAGGAGGGGGACCGTGAGGCTGTCCGGGAGGTCCTGTTCGCCGCGGCCTCGCTGTCCCGGCTCTGACGGTGCGGCTCCGGCCGTCGTGGGCGCGCCGGTCCGGTGCGGCCGGTGGTCCGGTTCTGACGGTGCGGCTCCGGCCGTCGTGGGCGCGCCGGTCCGGTGCGGCCGGTGGTCCGGTTCTGACGGTGCGGCTCCGGCCGTCGTGGGCGCGCCGGTCCGGTGCGGCCGGTGGTCCGGCTCTGACGGTCCGGCTCCGGCCGTCGTCAGCGCGCCGGTCCGGTCCGGTGCGGGCCGGTTGAAGGGACCGGCCGCGGGACCGCTCGACGGGATCCCTCGACGGGACCGGCCTGCGGGGCCGGCCGGGGAGTCAGTCGGTGGAGAGCGAGATCGCCGTCGCCTTGACCAGGGCGACCGCGGAGCCGCCGACCGCCAGCCCGAGTTCCTCCCGTGCCTCCTCGGTGACCGCCGCGGTCAGGTCCTGGCCGCCGTCCAGCCTCAGCCGGACGGCGGCCATCGCCGTACCCGGCGTCACCGACACGACCGTGCCGGGCAGCTGGTTGCGGATGCTGAGGCCCTTCACGCGCGAGGTGGCGAGTGCCACCTCGCTGGCCTTCACCAGGGCGCTGACCGCCCCGCCGGGGAAGATGCCGAGCTCGGTGACGGCGTCGGCGGTCACGGCCGAGGTGATCTCCTCGCCGCTGTCGAGGCGGATCCTCACCGCCGCCATGGCGGGACCTGCGGAGACCGCCATCACGGTGCCGGGCAGCTGGTTGCGGATGCTCAGGCTCATGTCGCGCCGTTCGTCTCGGGGGTGGTCGTCCACGCCTCGGGGATGCCGTTCCCGTCCCCTATGCCGTGTCCGCCCCAGTGAACCGCTCGCGCAGCCGGTACTTGAGCACCTTGCGCAGTGTGTCGTTGCGGGGCAGCGCGTCCACGACCTCCAGCTGCTCGGGGATCTTGTGCACGGCGAGCCCCGCGCTCCGCAGGTGCCCGGCGACCTCGCCCAGAGTCAACGGTCGGGCGCCCTGCGGCTGTTCGACCACGGCGCAGACCCGTTCGCCGCGTTCCGCGTCCGGCAGTCCGATCACGGCGGCCGCGCCGATGCCGGGGTGTTCGTGGAGCAGGTCCTCGATCTCCCTGGCGGAGATGTTCTCGCCCTTGCGGATGATGACGTCCTTGCGGCGCCCGGTCAGGACGAGATGGCCGGAGCCGGTGAGATGCCCCAGGTCCCCGGTGCGGAGGAAACCGTCGGCGTCGAACGCCGCGGCGGTGTGCCCGGGGTCCAGATAGCCCCGGCAGACCGCCTCGCCGCGCAGCCGCACCTCGCCGTCGACGATCCGTATCTCCATGCCCTCGGGAGGCCGTCCTTCGGTCGTGGCCAGGTCCTCCGGGCGGTCGTCCGGCGAACCCATGGTGATCATCGGGGCCTCGGTCATGCCGTAGCCGTGGGTGAGCTGCACGCCCATCTCGCGGACGACGGCGTGGTAGAGCTCGGGGGGTTTGGGGGCGCCTCCGCCGGCGAGGAGCCGGAGGGTGGGGACGACCGGTTCGCCGGGTCGCCGGCGCTGCTCGGCGAGCAGCATGGCGTAGAAGGCCGTGGATCCGCCGGCGGTGGTGACCTTGTGCCTGCGGTAGGTGTCGAGCGCCTCCGGGAGGGCGAACGTCTCGAAGAGCACGGCCGGGAAGCCGTACAGCATCAGCATCACCAGGTAGTCCGCACCGCCGATGTGGGCGAACGGGAAGGCGATGGAGCCGATGTCGTCCGGCGTCAGTCGCAGCGCGTGGGCGAGGCAGGAGCCGCCCGCGATCAGGGAGCGGTCGGTGTGCAGGACGCCTTTGGGGTCGGAGGTGGTGCCGGAGGTCCAGTAGATCCAGCGCACCCCGGTGCCGTCGGCGGGCGGCGGGGGCAGGGCGGCGGGGTCGCCGTCGGGGAGGTCCCGGTACGCACCGAAGATCCCGCGGGCGCCGATCCGCCGGGCCATCGCCGTGTGGTCGAAGCCGCGCCAGACGCCCGGCACCGCGAAGTACTGGGCCGCGCAGGCGTCGAGGGCGAAGCGGACCTCCCGGTCCCGGTAGAAGGGGATCACCGGGGACTGCACGGCGCCGAGCCTGGCGAGTGCCCCGGTCAGCAGGACGGTCTCGATGCGGGTGGGCAGCTGCCAGGCCACGACCGTGCCGGGGCGGACGCCGCGCGCGTACAGCCCGGCGGCGACCCGTTCGCAGGAGGCGCGCAGTTCGCCGAAGGTGAGGGCGCGTTCGTCCTGGATCAGGGCGGTGCGGCCGGGGGTGAGCCGGGCGCGGCGCTCGATGAGCTCCCAGAGGGTGCGGGAGCCGTCCAGGGAGTGTGCGGTGTCGGTCAAGGCCGTCCCCTTCCCGCCGGGCGAACGGCGAGGTGACGGAGCCCCGACGGCCTCTCCACCGGGCTCCGGCCCGTCACCTGACGCAACGTCAGGTAACGGCCAAGCCTAGGGTTCGCCGCCTTGCCGGTCCAGGGGTGCGGGGCTAGCCTGCTAACTGACGATCCGTCAGATAAGTGGGGAACGGAGGGGCCCGATGGAACGGGAACTGCCTCGGATCATCAGCGTCGACGACCATGTGATCGAGCCCGCGCACCTCTTCGAGACCTGGCTGCCGGCCAGGTACCGGGACCGCGGACCCCGGCCCCTCACCACCGGTATCGGCGAACTGGCCTACATCGGCGGGAAGTACCGCATCACGATGGACCCCGACGGGCCTCCCGCAGACTGGTGGGTCTACGAGGACCTGCGGTTCCCGTACAAGCGCAACATCGCCGCCGTCGGCTTCGACCGCGACGCCATGACCCTGGAGGGGATCACCCGCGCCGAGATGCGCCGCGGCTGCTGGGACCCCAAGGCCCGGCTCGAGGACATGGACCTCAACCACGTCGAGGCGTCCCTGTGCTTCCCCACCTTCCCCCGCTTCTGCGGCCAGACCTTCGCCGAGGCCCACGACAAGGAGGTCGCGCTCGCCTGCGTCCGCGCCTACAACGACTGGATGGTGGAGGAGTGGTGCGGGGACAGCGCCGGCCGGCTCATCCCCCTGTGCCTCATCCCGCTGTGGGACATCGGACTCGCGGTGGCCGAGGTCCGGCGCAACGCGGCGCGCGGCGTGCGGGCCGTGACCTTCTCGGAGATCCCCAGCCACCTGGGGCTGCCGTCGATCCACACCGGCTACTGGGACCCGTTCTTCGCCGTCTGCCAGGAGACCGGGACGGTCGTCAACATGCACATCGGCTCGTCCTCGCAGATGCCCGCGGCCTCGCCCGACGCGCCCCCCGCCGTCCAGGCGTCGCTGTCCTTCAACAACGCCATGGCGTCCATGGCTGACTTCCTCTTCAGCGGCGTGCTGGTGAGGTTCCCCGCGCTCAGGCTCGCCTACAGCGAGGGCCAGATGGGCTGGATCCCCTACGCGCTGGAGCGCGCGGACGACGTGTGGCGGGAGCACCGGGCCTGGGGCGGGGTGCGCGACCTGGTCCCCGAGCCGCCGTCCACGTACTACTACCGGCAGATCTTCTGCTGCTTCTTCCGCGACAAGCACGGCGTCGCCTCGCTGGACGTGGTGGGACGCGACAACGCCACCTTCGAGACGGACTACCCGCACGTCGACTCGACCTTCCCGCACACCCGGGAAGTCGCCCTGGACCATGTGAAGGACCTCGACGACGAGACCGTCCACAAGCTGATGCGCGGCAACGCCATCCGCATGCTCGGCCTGGGCCTGGACGCCTAGTGGACCTCGCCTGCACCGAGGAGGAGGAGGCCTTCAGGGCCGGGCTGCGCCACTGGCTGAGCACCGCCCTGCCCGCACTCCCGCCCCGGCCCCCGCCCGGCGACTGGCCGGCCCGCCGCGCCCACGACCGCGCCTGGCAGCGGGCCCTGTACGACGCCGGGTACGCCGGCGTCCACTGGGACGCGTCCCCGACCCGGCGGCTGATCTTCCTGGAGGAGACCGAGGAGGCCGGCGCCCCCTATGTCGGCGCCAACTTCGTCGGGCTGCTCCACGCCGGCCCCACCATCGCCGCCGAGGGCACGCCCGAGCAGCGCGCCCGCTGGCTGCCACCCATCCTGCGCGGCGACGAGATCTGGTGCCAGGGCTTCAGCGAGCCGGACGCCGGCTCCGACCTCGCCTCCCTGCGGACCAGGGCCGTCCGGGACGGCGACGCCTATGTGGTGACCGGCGCCAAGGTCTGGACCTCGCACGCCGAGATCGCCGACTGGTGCGAACTGCTGGTGCGCACCGACCCCGAGGCGCCCCGCCACCGCGGCATCAGCTGGCTGGCGATGCCGATGGACGCGCCCGGCGTCACCGTCCGGCCGCTGCGCACCCTCGCCGGCTCCACGGAGTTCGCCGAGGTGTTCCTCGACGAGGTACGGGTACCGGCCGCCAACCGGGTGGGGGAGGAGAACGACGGCTGGCGGGTCACCATGGTGACCCTGTCCTTCGAACGCGGCACCGCCTTCGCCGGCGAGGTCGTCGCCTGCCGCCGCACCCTCGCCGCGCTGGCGCGCACCGCACGGGAGAACGGCCGCTGGGACGACACCGTCCTGCGCCGCCGGCTGGGCAGGCTGAACGCGGAGTTCCGCGCCCTGTGGCGGCTCGTCCAGTTCAACGTCGCCGAGGCCGAGGCGACCGGCGGCGTCCCCGGCGCCGGCGGCTCGGTCTTCAAGCTCCGCTACTCCGAGGCGCGCCGGGAGCTCTACGACACGGCCGCCGCGGTACTCGGCCCGGACGCGCTCGACCTGTCCCGCGGGTGGACGATCGACCGGCTGTCGTCGCTGTCGTACACCATCGCCGCGGGCACCTCGCAGATCCAGCGGAACATCGTCGCCGAGCGGATCCTCGGCCTGCCGAAGGAGCGGTGAGGGCAGTGCGCTTTCGGCCGACCGAGGACCAGCGGGCCCTGCGCCGCGGGGTCCGGGAGCTGCTGGAGGCCCGCTGCGGGCGGGACGCGCTCCGCGCGCGGGGGGCGCGGATCGACCGGGCGCTGTGGCGGGAGCTGGGCCGGGCCGGGTTCTTCTCGCTGCGGCTGCCGGAGGCGGAGGGCGGCGCGGGGCTCGGACTGCCGGAGGCCGCGCTGGTCTTCGAGGAGGCCGGACGGGTGCTGCTGCCGGGGCCGCTCGTGGCCACGCACCTCGCCGCGGGGTCCGTACCGGGTGCGGCGGACGGGACCGCCGTCGTCACCCGGGTCGACGGGGGGCTGGTGCCCTGGCTGGAGGAGGCCGACGTGGTGCTCGGGGACGCCTCGGGCGCCGTACCCGTACGGTCCGTCGATCCGCTCACCCCCCTGCACCGGGTGGCGTCCGGGCCCCCGGGCGGGCCCGAGCCGCAGGCCGTGCCGCCGTCGGCCGTGCTGCTGACGGCAGCCGAGCAGCTGGGCTCCGCGGGGCGCACCCTCGCCACCGCCGTCCGGTACGCGAAGGAACGCGAGCAGTTCGGCCGGCCCATCGGCGCCTTCCAGGCGGTCAAGCACCTGTGCGCGGGGATGCTGGTACGCACCGAACTGGCCCGCGCGGCCGTGTACGCGGCCGCCGTGACCGCCGACCCCGTGGAGATCGCGGGGGCCAAGCTCCTCGCCGACGAGGCCGCGGTGCAGGGCGCAGGGGACTGCCTTCAGGTGCACGGCGGCATGGGCTTCACCTGGGAGGCGGAGGTGCATCTGCATCTGAAGCGGGCCTGGGTCCGTGCCGAACTGGGGCAGCCGGCCGCGCGGTCGGAGGAGGTGCTGGCGGCCGCTCTCTGAGCCAGGCACCGCTCTGCTGGGGCCGGCGTTCTCCGGGCGCGGCCGCTCTGCCGGCGCGGCCGTTCTCCTGGGCCCGGCCGCTCTCGGAGGCCGGCCGGCTGCCGAGGGGGCGCCGCCGGGGGGCCGGGGGCTTCTGTGCGGCCGGCGTCCTGCCGGGGATTCAGGCGGGTGCCGATGGGGTGCCGATGGTGAGCCGGCACGGGACCGGCAGGGCGTTGGCGGGCGTTCGGCGGGCGTTCGGTGGGACGTCGGCGTGGGTGTGGGTGTGGGTGCGGGTGCGGGCGCGGGCGATGGCGTGGGCGATGGCGTGGCCCTTGGCCGGAAGTCGGCGGGAGGGCGTTCGGGAGGCTGTTCGGGCGGGCCGGCGGAGAACCGGGCGGCGAGGCGCGGCCGTCACTCTGCGTCGATATCGGGTTGTGTCCTTCGCGCGGGCCGTGACGGCCCGGAGTCGGGCCCGCCCTCGGGTACCCTCCGTGGGGTGCGAGACGCGTACTGCCCCGGAGCGGTGATCCCGATGCTCCGGCCGGAATCGGACAGGTCCGGCCGGGAGAAACGCGCCGCTCGCACAGGATGTTCGACCCTTCGCAGGGTGCGCCGCACAGTATGCACCACGGGTACTCCTTCGCGCTGGAATATGCCCGAAGCGCTTGTTGCGGTGACTGTACGTCAACCATGCTGTGTCGCAGGTAAATCACGTTCCGTGACAGCTGTGAGGCGCGAGGCGATGTGTCCGCCGGTTCGGATGGTGTGAGCGGTGCAGGTGCTTCAGGTTCAGTTGGAAGTCGGGCCGGATCCCGCGGATGTGGGGCGGGCCAGGAGATGGGCCCGTTCCCGGCTCGCCGGGTCGGGCATAGGGGATGACGAGCCGCTGGCCGAGACGCTGGTGCTGCTCATCTCCGAACTGGTCACCAACGCGGTGGTCCACACGGGCTGTCCGGCCGTGCTGCGGATGCTGTTCGGTCCCGGCGCTGCGGAGGCGGGCATGGTGCGGGTCGAGGTGGCCGACGGGTGCGCGCGGCCGCCGCAGCCGCGCCGGGCGGCCGGTGACGACACCGGCGGCCGCGGTCTGGAGCTCGTCGACGGGCTGGCCGACCGCTGGGGCTGGAAGCACGAGGGGGCGGGCAAGAGCATCTGGTGCGAGGTGGACCGCTGTGCGGCGCCCCATCCGTCGCCGTCGCCGGCGGGCCCCGTCGCCCCGGCCGTCCCCTCGCCCTCCGGATTGACGCCGGGGGCGTACACCGCCTGACCGCCCGGGGGCGAACCCCCGGTGCGGTGCCGGTTCAGAGCACCGCCACGGGTGCCACGGGCGCCCCCGTGCCGCCGGCGAACGGCTCGGGGGTGGCCGACAGCAGGAAGGCGTACCGCCGTTCCTCGGCGCAGACCGCGGAGAGTTCCTCCAGGTCCCAGTTCTGGCCCTGCAGCATGCCCATCTCCACCAGGTCCAGCGCGTGCACGGGCAGCCAGAGGCCCTCGATCTCGGGCGGGAAGACCTCGAAGGTGAGGGTGTCGTTCGCGACCGCTGCGGTGTCGCGGGCGTGGAACCACTCGGGCGCGCGGACCGAGAGTCCGGGTGAGGGGTGGGCGTAGGCGTGCCGGTCGCCGCCGAGGTACGCCCGGATCTGGCCGGTCCTGACGAGTACGACATCGCCCGAGCGCACCCGTACCCGGCCGAACTCCTCCGCCTCGGTGAGGTCTTCCGGGGTGACGGCGTGGCCGCCGGGCAGCCGGTCCACGCCCCTGGCGCGTGCCACGTCCAGCAGCACCCCGCGCGAGACCAGGGAGCGGACGGTCCCGATGCCGCTGAAGCGGGCCCCCTCGTGGGCGGTGATGCCGTCGGCGGGGCGGCCGTTCCAGATCCTGCCGGAGTGCGAGACATGGGTGAGCGCGTCCCAGTGGGTGGCGGCCTGGAGCCCCATCGTCACGGTGTCGTCACTGGTCGCGACCGTACCCGGCCCGAACAGCTCCTGGTTGATCTGCACCATGGTGTGCAGCGGGTTCACCCTGCCCGGGATGATGCCGGTCTGGACGCCGTCCTGCCGCAGCGGCAGGGCGAGCGGTACGCGCCGGCCGGTGCGCACCGCCCCGGCCGCCTCCCGCACCACCTCGGGCGTGATCAGGTTCAGCGTCCCGATCTCGTCGTCGGCGCCCCAGCGGCCCCAGTTGTTCACCCGCTCGGCCATCTCGTGGAACTGCTCGGGCAGCGGCATCGGTGTCTCCCCGGGGCTTGTGCTCATGTGTCCGACGGACCATAGAATCTAACGACCCGTCAGAAAACTGGAAGGGGCCGGACGTGGGGAACTTCCTGGCAGGCAAAGCCGTCGCGGTGACCGGCGCCGGACGCGGCATCGGCCGCGCGGTGGCCCTCGCGTGCGCCGCCGAGGGGGCCGGGGTCGTCGTCAACGACCACGGCGTCTCGGTCGACGGCGCGGAACCGGCCTCGGAGGTCGCCCGGGCGGTGGCCGCGGAGATCGAGGCAGCGGGCGGGGAGGCGGTCGCCGTCGCCGACGACATCTCCGCGATGGCGGGCGGGCAGCGGGTCGTCGACACCGCGCTCGCCCGGTTCGGGCGCCTCGACGGAGCAGTGTGCGTCGCCGGCATCCTCCGCGAGCGCATGCTCTTCAACATGACCGAGGAGGAGTGGGACCCGGTCGTCGCCACCCATCTCAAGGGCACGTTCACCGTCTTCCGGGCGGCCTCCGCGGTCATGCGCCGACAGGGGAGCGGCACCCTCGTCGGCTTCACCAGCGGCAACCACCAGGGCTCGGTCGCGCAGGCCAACTACGCCGCGGCCAAGGGCGGCGTCATCTCGCTGGTGCGCAGCGCGGCACTGGGGCTGCACAAGTACGGCGTGACCGCCAACGCGGTCGCACCCGTCGCCAGAACCCGTATGTCGGCCAACGTCCCCGTGGAGCTGAAGGAGATCGGGGAGCCGGAGGACGTGGCGGCGCTCGTCGTCTACCTGCTGTCCGAGCGGGCCCGCGCGGAGGGCATCACCGGACAGGTCTACACGGTCGCCGGCCCCAAGATCGCCGTCTGGGCCCAGCCCCGCGAGCTGCGGGCCGCGTACGCCGACGGGACCTGGACCCCGGAGCGGATCGCGGACTTCCTCCCGGGGACGGTCGGCACCGATCCGATGCCGATGCTCGCCCGCCTCGACGCCATGGCGAGGGCGGCCGCCTCGGGCGACCGCCCCAACCGCTGACCGGGGGGCGGCCATGGACTTCGCCTTCGGCCCCGACGACACCGCCTTCCGGCACGAGGCCCGCAGCTGGCTGGAGGACCGTCTCACCGGCGCGTTCGCTGGAGCGGGGGCAGCCGTTGGAGCGGGGGGAGCCACTGCCGGAACGGAAGAGGCCGTAGAAGCCGCAGGAGCCGCAGGAGCCGTAGAAGCCGCAGGAGGGGCAGGGGCCGCAGGAGGGGCAGGAGAGACCGGGGCCACCCCCCTCCGGCTCGCCTGGGAGCGGGAGCTCGGTGCCGCCGGCTGGATCGGCCTCGGCTGGGACGCCGACCACGGCAACCGCCGGGCCACCCTCACCCAGCAGGTCGTCTGGGCCGAGGAGTACGCCCGCGCCCGCGCCCCCGCCCGGCTCGGCCACATCGGTGAGAACCTGCTCGCCCCCACCCTGATCGCCCACGGCGGCAAGGAGCAGCAGGCCCGCCATCTGCCGGGCATCGCCCGCGGCGAGGAGTTCTGGTGCCAGGGCTACAGCGAACCCGGCGCCGGTTCCGATCTGGCGTCCCTGCGCACCACGGCCGTCGCCGACGGCCACCGCTACCGGGTCACCGGTCAGAAGATCTGGACCTCGCTGGCCCGCGAGGCCCACTGGTGCTTCGTGCTGGCCCGTACCGAGCCTGGCTCCACCCGCCACCGGGGGCTGTCGTTCCTGCTCGTGCCGATGGACCAGCCGGGACGGATCGAGGTCCGGCCCATCAGGCAGATGTCCGGTACCAGCGAGTTCAACGAGGTCTTCCTCGACGGCGCCGAGGCCGTCGGGACGGTCGGTGGCGAGGGGAACGGCTGGCGGGTGGCGATGGATCTGCTCGCCCTGGAACGCGGGGTCTCCACGCTCGCCCAGCAGATCGGCTTCGAGGAGGAGCTGGGGCGGGTCGTCCGCGCCGCGTCCGCCGGTGGCGCACTCGGCGACGACCCCGTGCTCCGGGACCGGCTGATCCACCAGTGGGCCGAACTGCGCACCATGCGCTGGAACGCGCTGCGCACCCTCGGCGGCACCGGAGACCCGGGCGCGCCGAGCGTCGCGAAACTGCTGTGGGGCGGCTGGCACCGGCGGCTCGGCGAACTGGCCGTGCAGGTGCGGGGCGCGGCCGCCGCGGCCGGCCCGGGGCCCTGGACGCCGTCGTACGAACTGGACTCGCTCCAGCGGATGTTCCTGTTCAGCCGTGCCGACACGATCTACGGCGGCTCGGACGAGATCCAGCGCAACGTCATCGCCGAGCGGGTGCTCGGCCTACCCAGGGAGCCGCGGTGAGAGGTGTCGTCTTCGACGGCCGACGGGCCGAGGTCGCCGACGACCTCGGGATACGCGAGCCGGGCCCGGGTGAGGTGCTGGTCCGCGTCATGGCCGCCGGACTGTGCCACAGCGATCTGTCGGTGCTTGACGGCACCATTCCGTTCCCCGTGCCCGTGGTGCTGGGGCACGAGGGCGCAGGTGTCGTCGAGACCGTCGGCGCGGATGTCACCCATGTCGGGCCGGGCGACCGTGTGTCGCTGTCGACCCTCGCGAGCTGCGGGGCCTGCGCGCAGTGCGGCCGCGGGCGCCCGACGATGTGCCCGGCGTCCATCGGCAGGCCGGGGCGGCCCTTCACCCGCGCCGGGAAGCCGGTGCACCAGTTCGCCGCCACCTCGGCGTTCGCGCAGCGCACCGTGGTCAGGGCCGTCCAGGCGGTGCGGATTCCCGACCGTGTTCCGTTCCCGTCCGCGGCGCTCATCGGCTGCGGGGTGCTCACCGGGGTCGGGGCCGTGCTCAACCGCGCCCGGGTGGCCCTCGGCGACACGGTCGTGGTCCTCGGAGCGGGCGGTGTCGGGCTGAACGTGCTCCAGGGGGCCCGCCTCGCGGGCGCTGCGGCGATCGTCGCCGTCGACACCAACCCCGCCAAGGCGGCCGCGGCCCGGCTGTTCGGTGCGACGCACTTCCTCACCTCCGCGGACGCGGTACGGGAGGTGCTGCCGCACGGGGCGCAGCACGTCTTCGAGTGCGTCGGGCACCCGGCACTGGTGCGCCGCGCGATCGACCTGCTGGACCGCCGCGGCCAGGCGGTCCTCCTCGGGGTGCCGGCCCCGACCGCGGAGGCCGCCTTCCTGCCCGCGTCGATGTTCCTGGACAAGGCCGTACTCGGCTGCCGCTACGGATCCGCGCGTCCGCAACACGACATCGCGCTGTACGCCCGGCTGTACGAGGAGGGCCGGCTGCTACTGGACGAACTGGTCACCAGGACGTACCCGGTCGAGGACTTCGCCGAGGCGGCCGCGGACGCGGAACACGGCCGGGTTGCGCGTGCGGTGCTGACGTTCTGAGGCGACGCGACGAGCCGCGAGGAGACGTGAGGCGACGCGACGAGCCGCGAGGAGACGCGGGACCGGCCCCGGCCCCGGCCCCGGCACCGGGGCCGGGGGCGCGGCGGGGTCCGGCGCGAGCGGCGGCGAGCGCCGGGCCGGGCAACCTTCCCGCCGCCTGGGAGGTCATGCCCGCATGGTGCTCTCTTCCGAAGATGCCGGTATGTGGATTCTGCCCGTGGTGTTCCTGTGGGGGGTGGCCGTCGTCTCGCCGATCGCATGCGTGGCACTCGCCGGGCGGGTCGCGCTGCGTATCGCGCGGTCCGCGGCCGCCGGTGACGCCTGGGCCGCGTTCACCCCCGGAACGTGGCTGCTCGCCGCCGCGTCGGGTGCGTTCGGCGCCGCGTGCCGGTTCTCGGCCCGGCTGTTCGGCGGACCGTCCGCATGGATCGAGTCCGCGAGCTTCGTCTGCGGCTGTTTCGCCCTGGCCGCCGGGGCGATGGCAGCGCTCACGGCGGCCCTCGACCGGGGCCTCGGGGACGGTGCGAGCCGCTGGTGAGGGCCACGTCAGCCCGCCCAGCCCAGCCCGGCCGGCGGGGCAGCGGCCGGCCGGACGGAGGCGGAGCGTGAGCGTCGGGCGAGGACGGGTGGGGTGAACAGCCCCGGCCGGAGCCGAGGGGGAGGCGTCCGGGAGCGCGTCGGCGACGGCCCCCGGCCGCCACGGCAGCCCTCTCCGCGGAGCGGGGTCGGGCGGGCCTGGTGTCGCGCCCGCGGTGTCGGCTGACGGCTGCGGCCGAGCGGCGCGGTTACGCCTCCAAGTGCTTGAAGCGCCCCCGGTGGAACAGCAGTGGATCGCCGTCCTCCCCGGCGCCCAGGGCCTCCACCCGCCCCACCACGATCAGATGGTCGCCGCCGGTGTGCACCGCGCTGATCGTGCAGTCGATCCAGGCGGGGACGGAGGCGAGCAGGGGGGAGCCGGTCACCGGGGCGGGGGTGTGGGCGACGCCCGCGAACTTGTCGGCGCCGCTGACCGCGAACGCGCCGCACAGCCCGGCCTGATGCGCTCCGAGGACGTTGACGCAGAACACCCCGGCGCGGGCGATGCGCGGCCAGGTCGTCGACGTACGGGCGACCGTGAACACCACCAGGGGCGGGTCGAGCGACAGCGAGGCGAAGGACTGGCAGGCGAAGCCCGCCGGGCCGCCGCCCGCCTGGTCCTGGGCCGTGACGACGGTCACCCCGCTCGCGAAGTGCCCCAGCACCCGCCGGAACTCGGCGGGGTCGACCGGTGCTCGCTCGTCCCGGCCGACGGCCCGCAGCGCGGGACGCGGCAGCGCCTCGTACAGCGGTACGGTCGACGTGGCGGCGCCGATGGAGCGGAGGTGGCGGACGGCGGCCGCGGCCATTCCTGCGTGTCCCATCACACCCACCATTGAAGCTGATGATGCGTCAGAAAAGAAGTGGGCGCCCGCCTTGATCGTGCTCGGTGACCGCTCGATGTCGATGAGATGGACGAGGTGGGGCTCAACCGGCTCGACCGGGGCGGCATCGTCGCCGAGCACCGTCCACGACTCAAGCGGCGCGGACGGCATCGCTACACGCGGTACGAGCCGCGGCAGGCCATGCCCGCCGTCGCGCGTCACGGTCCAGGCGGAGGTGGCCGGCCGGCTGCCCGTCGTCCGGCGCCTGCGTGAACGTGCCATGGCCGCGGCGCTGCTGCTCGGTCGTGAACGCCACTCGCCCCGCCCCTTTCCGTGTCCCCCGAGACAGAAGGGACGGGAACTATGCGCGGCTACCAGACGTGTGGCTGGGTATACGTTATGTGATTTTCGGGGTCCGGCGGGGTGGCCGGCCCGCGCAGGCGCGAAGAAGGGGTGGGGCGTGCTGGCGGAGGCTCTGGCCGCATTGGCGGCGGCGGGCGGCGGTGCGGTGGTCCAGGCCGCGGGCACCGATGCGTGGACGAGTTTGCGGCGCCGGGTGGGGGAGATGTTCGGCCGCGCCGGCACCGCACGTGCGGCAGCCGAGCTCGACCGCCTGGATCAGACCGCGCGGGTTGTCCTGGCGCCGGATGCTCCGGCGGATGTGGCCGCGCAGCGGCTGCGGCAGGAAGGCGTGTGGGCCGCGCGGTTCGAGACCCTGCTGGAGGAGCTCGACGAGACCGGACGGGAGCGCGCCGCCGCCGAACTGCGCGAACTGCTGTCCTTCGTCGCCGCTTCGGCCGGTGACACGGCCGTCGCGACGGGCCGGGCTGTGGCCCGCGACGGGGGCAGCGCGACCAGCGGCATCAAGAACACCGGCGGGGGCCGCCCGGGCCCGGCGCGGGCCTTGCACACCGGGGACGCGGAGGCCACCGGAGCGGGCTCCAGCGCCGTCAGCGGCATCGTCAACGAATAGACCGGCCCCGCCTCCACCAGAACTGATCAAGGAAATCCAGGGGGACGGCATGTTCCGATGGCCACGGCGCAAGGACCGCCCCGGCCCGAGCGCCGCCCCGGCCGCGCCGACGGGCACGGGCGGCACCCGGCCGCCCACGCCTCCCGGCCCGGCAGGCACGTGGCAGGAGGTACTCCACAGCGGGAACGCCACCGTCACCGGCAGCGACCGCGCATTCGTCAACACCGGCATCTGCACCTCCACCGTGCAGCTGCCGCCCGACGCACTGCGGCCGCCCGCCGAGGTGGACGCCCCGGCGGGCCTGGACGACCTGCCCTACCGGCCGGGCCTGTTCGTCGGACGCGGCAACGAACTCGACCGCCTCGATGCCGCCCTCGCCACCCCCGGCGCAGCCCTGGTCCAGGCAGTCCACGGGCTCGGCGGGATCGGCAAGAGCGCCCTGGCCGCGCACTGGGCCGCCACCCGCCCCCACGGCCGCGCACCCGTCCGGTGGATCACCGCCGACAGCCCCCCAGCCGTCCAGCAGGGCCTGGCCGACCTCGCCACCGCCCTCCAGCCCGCCCTGGCCACCGCCCTGCCGGACCAGGCACTCGCCGAGTGGGGCCTGCAGTGGCTGGCCACCCACACCGGCTGGCTGATCGTCCTGGACAACGTCAACGACCCCGCCGACATCGCCGACCTGGCCGCCCGCGCCCGAGGCGGACGCTTCCTGATCACCAGCCGCCTCGCCACCATCTGGAGCGACGCGGCCACACTGGTCCGCCTCGACGTCCTCGATGCGACCGAGTCCCTCGCCCTACTCACCCGCATCACCACCACCCAGCACCCCGGACGGGACCTGGACGGCGCCGCCGACCTGTGCGAGGAACTCGGCCACCTCCCCCTCGCCATCGAACAGGCCGCCGCCTACCTCGCCCAGAACCCGCTCACCACCCCCCGCGCCTACCTCGACCTGCTCGCCGAACACCCGGGGGCGATGTACCGCCACGGCGCGGCCACCACCCCCGAACAACGCACCATCGCCCGCATCTGGAACATCACCCTCGACCGCATCACCACCCTCCAACCCCACGCCGCCGACCTGCTACGCACCCTCGCCTGGTACGCCCCCGAGAACATCCCCACCACCCTGCTCGACACCGGCCCCGCCGACCCGCCCACCCGCGACGCCGAACTCGGCCTGCTGACCGCCTACAGCATGATCACCCCCGACCTCGCCACCGGCACCCTCGCCGTCCACCGGCTCGTCCAGGCCCTCGCCCGCATCCCCGACCCCGACGACCCCCACCGCACCCCCACCCTCATCGACCAAGCCCGCCAACAGGCCACCCACTGCCTGCACACCGCCCTGCCTCCCACCCACGACACCCCTGCCACCTGGCCCACCTGGCGCACCCTCCTCCCCCACATCGACAGCCTCGCCGAGCACACCACCCCCGACACCGACACCACCACCACCGCCTACATCCTCAACAAAACCGGACTCTTCCTCGACAACCAGGGCCAGCCCGGCCGCGCCACCACATACCTCCAACGCGCCCTCACCTACACCGTCCGGGTGTTGGGTGAGGACCACCCCGATACCCTGGTCTCCCGCAACAACCTCGCCGGCGCCTACTCATCGGCGGGGGATTTGGGGCGGGCGGTGCCGCTGTACGAGCAGACTCTTGCTGACCGCGTGCGGGTGCTGGGTGAGGACCACCCCGATACCCTGGCCTCCCGCAACAACCTCGCCTACGCCTACCGGTCGGCGGGGGATTTGGGGCGGGCGGTGCCGCTGTACGAGCAGACCCTCGCCGACACCGTCCGGGTGCTGGGTGAAGAGCATCCGATCACGGTGACGGTCCGAGGCAATCTCACTGTGGCCATCGCCGAACGCGAAGGCCGCGCCGGGCCGTCGTGATCCGGTGTCACAAGAATGGATCTGGCACAGGCCGCCAGCCGTCGGAACGTGATCACGTTCGCGCAGGTCGCCCTGTGTCAGGAGCTGATGCCATAAAGCTTGGCCAGAACCCGTGTCACGACGTCACGTGAGGGGAGAGCCGGGGGATGGATCTCGCATATGGCCGCGTCAGCACCACCGCGCAGGACCTCGCCCGGCAGATCGACGTCATGTGCGACGCCGGCGTCGTCGAGGAGCACAACTACGTCGGCAAGTGAACCGGCGCGAACATGGACCGCGAGGGACTGACCGCACTGCTCGGCTTCGCGCGGCCCGGCGACCGGATCAACGTCCTCACCCTGGACCGGCTCGGCCGCAAGATGCGAGAGACCCTCGACCTCGTCCACGACCTCACCGAACACCGAGAGGCGGCCATCGCGGCGCCTGGCGAAAACGAAGAAGTGAACGGGCGCGGCGTCCGGAGCGTGCCCGTGCCGTCCGGAACGCGCCCGCGGTGCCCCGGTGCGTGCATGTTGCCGTCTGGAACCGCGCTCGTACCGTCCGGAGCGTGCCCGTGCCGTCCGGGAGCCGCGCCGAGTGGCGGCGTCGGCTACCGCCCCCGGTACTCCGGTTTCCGGCGCTCCACGAAGCTCGCCACTCCCTCGTTAGCGTCGTGCGTCGCCATGGCGATCTCCACCGCGGCGGCCTCCGCCGCGAACGCGGAGGCCCGGTCGGTGTCGAGGGAGGTGTTCACCAGGTGCTTGGTGAGCGCGAGGGCCCGGGTCGGGCCCTGGGCCAGGCGCCCGGCCCACGCGCGGGCGGTCTTCTCCAGTTCGTCCGCCGCCACGACCCGGTTGACGAGCCCCATCCGCAGGGCGTCGGCCGCGGACAGCGCATCCCCGAAGAACATCAGCTCCTTCGCGCGCTGCGGCCCGATCAGCCGCGGCAGCAGATACGCCCCGCCTCCGTCCGGGACGAGCCCCCGCCGGACGAACACCTCGATGAAGCGGGCGGATTCGGAGGCGAGGACCAGGTCGCAGGCGAAGGCCAGATGCGCTCCGATCCCGGCCGCCGTGCCGTTCACCGCGGCGATGACGGGCTTCTCGCAGTCCAGGACGGCGGCGATGAACGGCTGGGCCTCGAGCCGGATCATCCGGGCCACGTCGCCGGGGACGCGCTCCGGTCCACCGGCCGGGTCCGGGCCGGGGGCGGGGTCCTCGGCTCCGGCCGATTCGGGACGCCCGGCGCGCAGATCCGCGCCGGCGCAGAAGCCCCGGCCCGTCGCGGTGATCACGACTGCCCTGACCTCCGGATCGGCCGAGGCGCCCGCGAGCAGCGCGATGATCCGCTTGCGCTGCTCCCGGGTGACGGCGTTGAGCACCTCGGGCCGGTCGAGCGTGATCCACAAGACCCCGCTCTCCGTGCGGTGCAGCAAGCCCCCTGCCATCCGCTGCTCCTCCCCCACCGGTGCGCGCCCGCCGGTACGCTTCCCTTCGCTCACCGGCACACCGCCAGCGCGTCCAGTGCCACCGCGCCCTGCCCGCGCGGCAGGACCATCAGGGGGTTGATGTCCAACTCCGATAGCTGTGCGCCGAGTTCGAGCGCCATCCGCTGCACCCGCAGGACGACCTCGACGAGCGCGTCCACGTCCACCGGAGGCCCGCCCCTGACACCGTCCAGCAGGGCGCTTCCGCGCAGTTCGGCGAGCATCGAGCGGGCCTCGTCCTCTCCGAACGGGGGCACCCGCACTGCCACGTCGCGCAGTACCTCCACGAGCACTCCGCCGAGCCCCACCGTCACCGTCGGCCCGAACAGCTCGTCCTGCGCCACCCCGACGACCATCTCCACCCCGCGCTCGACCATCTGGCAGACCAGGACGCCGTCGAGGCCCACGCCCTCGTACCGGGCGATGTCGGTCAGTTCGCGGTAGGTGTCGCGGACCTGGCTGGCGGAGGTCAGGCCGATCCTCACCAGGCCCAGCTCCGTCTTGTGCGCGAGCTGCGGAGCGGACGCCTTCATCACCACCGGGTAGCCGACCAGCCCCGCGGCCCGCACCGCGGCCGCCGCGCTGGTCACCAGTTGTTCGCGCGGCACCCGGATGCCGTAGGCGCGCAGCAGCTGCTTCGCCCCGTGCTCGCTGAGCCGGTGGCCGGGGCGGAGCAGCGCCTGCGCCTTGCGGAAGGACGGGGAGAGGGTGCGGGGTGCCTCGTCGAAGGGGGAGCGGTAGCCGGTGGTGAAGCGGTGGTGGCCGAGGTACGCCCGGACCGCCGTGACGCAGTTGCCGAAGGTGCGGAAGGTGGCGACCCGGGACGAGCCGAGCAGCGTCGTCCGGTACGCCTCCTCCGTCCCGACCGGCGAACCCCACACCACGCACACCGGCTTGTCGGTCGTCTCGGCAGCGTCCACCAGGTCCTGGGCGAGCCGGTCGCTCATGGGCGGGAAGGGGCCGGTGATCGGGCAGACCAGCACGCCGACCGCGGGGTCGGCGAGGATCGCGTCGATGATCTTCCTGCCGCGCCAGTCGCCGACGGGGTGCCCGCCGCTGTCGACGGGGTTGGCCACGTTGAGGTACTCCGGTATCCACTGGTGCAGTGCGGTCCGGCAGGCGGCGGACAGTTCCGGCAGCCGCAGCCCCGCCGCGCTGGCGAGGTCCGCGAAGTGCGCGCCCGTGCCGCCGGAGATCGAGTAGACGGCGACCCCGTCGGCCGTGGGCCTGCGCGCCCGGGCCAGCAGGGCGGCGGTGTCCTGGAGTTCGTCGAGTCCGTCGACGCGGATCACCCCGTACTGGCGCATCGCCGCGTCCACGACCCCGTCGGCGCCGGTGAGCCTGCCGGTGTGCGAGGCGGCCGTCCGGGCGCCGGCCTCGGTGCGGCCGACCTTGACCGCGACGACGGGGACGCGGTTGCGGGCGGCCCGGTCCGCGGCGAGCAGGAACGACCGGCCGTCCTTGATGCCCTCGATGTAGCAGGCGATCGCCCCGACCTCGGGCCGCTCGGCGAAGTACCTGATGAAGTCCGCGGTCTCCAGGTCGGCCTCGTTGCCCGTCGGTGCCCAGTGGGAGAGCCGTACGCCGAGTTCCTGCAGGGTGAACACCGGACGCCCCTGGTGGCCGGACTGGGTGATCAGCGCGATGGCGGGGCCTTCGAGATCGTCGCGGAACCGCTCGAAGGCGTTGAGGTTGGTGTTCGGGCCCAGCAGCCGCAGCCCGGACCGCTCCACGGCCGCGGTGAGCCGCCGCTGGGCGTCGGCGCCGGCCGCGCCGGTCTCGGCGAAGCCGGACGCGAAGGCCACGGCGAACCTGGCCTTCGCCTGACCGAGTTCCCCGATCACGGGCAGTGGATCGCCGACGAGCAGCACGGCGAGGTCCACGGGCTCGGGCAGTGCCGTGACGGACGGCACACAGGGCAGCCCGAAGACGGCGGTACGCGTCGGATGGACCGGGTGCAGTCTCGCCCCGACCCGCTCGGCCCAGGCGATCAGCTGCCGGGTGATCCCGGTGCCCGGCCTGCCGTCGCTGTCCGAGGCGCCCACGACGGCGACCGCTTCGGGGCGGAAGAGGCGGTCGAGATCGGGTACGGGCGCGTACAGCGGGCGGCCGCTGACGTCGAGGTCGCCCTCGGCCGCGGTGGAGCCGTGGACGGCCGCGCCGGTCTGCTGCCCGCAGGCCACCACCCGGGCGCGGAGGTCGGTGGTCAAGGTGCCGTGGGTTGATCCAAGCATCGTTCCGCCCGCTCCCTGCTCGTCGGCGAAGTTACTGACGCATAGTCAGATTACAGAACTGATGGCATGTCAGGAACTGTCCGGGTGTGGGAAAGGGCGTGGAAGCCCGGCCGGATCGGGTGCGCGGGGACCCCTGCCCGGAGCGCCCCGGGCGGAACCGGCTGCGGGCCGGAACAGGCTCAGGATGGCCGGATACGGGGGAGTGGTCGGCCGAACAAGGGCGGTGGAAGGGTGCCTTGCGCGGCGGTGGTGGCGGTGGTGGTGGCGGTGGCGGTAGTGGCAGTGGCAGTGGCAGTGGCAGTGGTAGTGGCGGTAGCAGGGTGGTACGGGTGCGGGTACGGCGTGGATGCGGGTGCCGCGCGGCCGTGGGCGTGTGGAGTGGTCCGGGTGCCCGGACGGGGGCGCGCTTCTGCGGACCGGTGCGGGCCGCTGTCCGGACGGGCCGAGGGCCCGGCGGGCAGGCGTGTGCGCAGGTGCGCAGGTGCGTGCGTGCACCGGCCCGGCGCGTAGTTCCACGGACCGGTGCCGGCCCCGCCCGGGAGGGCCTGAGGCTCGGTGCGCGGGCGTGCGCGGGCGGTGCGCACCGCCCCCGCACGCCCGCGCACCGAGGGGCATGGCCCCCTCCCGCCCCGCCCGTACGGTCGTGAGGGAGCCCGCCGGCGGCCCGTCCCGTGGACGCCGGGGGCTTCCCGGCGAGGCGCCTAGACTGGCGCGAGCGCGGTGGTGATGGATCGGGTGGACGGGAGATGGCTGTGGTAGCAGACCGCGAGGGCTTCGACGACCCGTCCGCCGAGGTACTGACCGAGGCCGCCGCCGCCTTCGGGCTGCTCGCGTCGTCGGCCCGGCTGCACATCATGTGGGCCCTGTCCCAGGGCGAGAGCGACGTGACCCGTCTCGCGGAACGCGTCGGCGGGGCGCTGCCCGCCGTCAGCCAGCACCTCACCAAGCTCAAGCTGGCCGGACTGGTGCGCGCCCGCCGCGAGGGCCGCCGCCAGGTGTACGTCGTCGACGACCCCGACATCGTCACCGTCGTCCGGCTGATGGTGGGGCAACTCGCCGCACGCGCCCCAGAGGCCTCCGCGCCGGTGGTCCGGCTGCACCGGACCGGCGCCTGAGCGGCATGCGGCCCCTGCCCGAGAGCGCCCCGGCATCCCGGTACGCCCCGCCCCCCGGCGCCGGGAGCGCGGGACCGGGGACGCCGACGGCGCTGCAGGTGCTGCGGCGGCTCGACTGCGGCACACGCGGCCTGACCGAGGCGGAGGCCCAGGAGCGCCTGGCCCGCTACGGGCCGAACACGGTTTCGGACCACCGGGGACCGTCCTGGCCGCGGCTCTTCGCCCGCGGCCTGCGCGACCCCTTCACCGCCGTGCTGCTCGGTGTGGGACTGGTCTCCGCGGTCGTGGCCTCCTGGGGCACCGCCTGCGTGGTCCTCGTCCTGGTCGGCGTCAGCGGAGCGCTGCGCGCCCACGGGGAGTGCCGGGCCGACCGGTCCCTGGCGGCGCTGCGGGCCCTGGTCGTCAGCACGGCCACGGTGCTGCGCCGCGCCGACGGGGAATCCGCTCCGGTGGAGCGCGAGATCCCGGTGGACGAACTGGTACCCGGCGATGTGATCCGGCTGGGCCCCGGCGACCCGGTGCCGGCCGATGTGCGCCTGCTCCGGTCGCACGGCCTCCACGTGCACCAGGCGGAACTCACCGGCGAATCCTCCCCGGTCCCGAAGGACGCCTCCGACGCCGTGTACCAGGGGGGCGGCGGCGAGGTCGGCCGGCCGCAGCGGTACGGCCCGGGGGGCGACCCGTTCGGCCTGCCGCAGCTGTGCTTCCGGGGCAGCGGTGTCGCGTCCGGCAGCGGCACCGCCGTCGTCGTCGAGACCGGCGGGCGGACCCGGTTCGCCGCCGCGCGGGCCCTGGCCGCCGTCCGGCGCCGACCGAGCGCCTTCGACGCCTGTGTGAACGGTGTCTCCTGGGCCCTGGTCCGCTTCATGCTGCTCGTGCCGCCGCTGGTGCTGCTCGCCGACGCCGCGCTGCGCGGGCCCGGCCCGGCGGCGCTGCCGTTCGCGGTCGCGGTGGCCGTGGCGGTGGTCCCGGAGATGCTGCCGGTCGTCGTCACCACCTGTCTGGCGCGGGGCGCCTCGGTACTGGCCCGTACCCGGGGGGTGCTCGTACGGCGGCTGCCGGCACTGCACGACCTCGGCGCCGTGGACGTGCTGTGCCTCGACAAGACCGGCACCCTCACCCGGGACCGGCCCACCGTCGACCGCGCCCTGGACGCGGAGGGCCGCCCCGACCCGGAGGTGCTGCACTGGGCCGCGGTGAACGCCTGGTGGACCCTCCAGCTCGCCGATCTGCCCGCCCCGGACACCCTGGACGAGGCGGTCCTGGACGCGGCGCCAGGGGGCGACCCCGAGGCGCCCGGGCGCGACCCCGAGGCGTACGACGGAGTGGCGGCGCAGCCGTTCGACCCGGTACGGCGCCTGGCCGTCGCCGTCGTCCGCACCCCGGGCCGGATCGGCACGCACACCGTGGTGGTCAAGGGCGCCGTCGAGGCGGTGCTGGAGCGCTGCGCGACGACCGGGCAGGAACGCGAGCGGCTGCTCGCGCTCGGCGCACGCCAGGCGGAGCGGGGCCTGCGCGTGCTCGCGGTGGCCACCGCGCAGCGACCCGCCCGCCCGTCCGGGGCGTGCGCCCTCCGCGAAGCGCGCGGCCTGACCTTCCGCGGCTTCGTCACCCTGCGCGACGCCGCGGCCCCCACCGCCGCCGGAGCCCTGGCGGCACTCGCCGACCGGGGCGTCGCCGTGAAGATCCTCACCGGCGACCATCCGGGCACGGCGGTGCGCGCCTGCCGGGACCTGGGGATCCCGGTGGACGCGGACCGGGTGCTCACCGCCGACCACGTGGACCGCCTCGGCGACCGCGAACTCGCCGAGGCGGCCGGCCGCGCCACCGTCTTCGCCAGGTGCGCCCCCGAGCACAAGGCGCGGATCGCCGCCGCCCTGCGGGACGGCGGGCACACGGTGGGCTTCCTCGGCGACGGCGTCAACGACCTGCCGGCGCTGCGCGCCGCGGACGTCGGGATCTCCCCGCGCGACGCCGTCCCCGTCGTCCGGGAGACGGCGGACGTGGTGCTCGCCGACCGGGACCTCACACTCCTCGGCCACGCCGTCGACGCGGGGCGGCGCTCCAGCGGCAACGTCACCACGTATCTGCGCGTCAGCCTCTCCGCCAACCTCGGCAACGCGGTCGCCGTGCTCGTGGTGGGCCTGCTCACGTCCTTTCCGCCCATGCTCCCGGCCCTGGTGCTGGTGCAGAACCTCTGCTTCGACGCGGCCCAGATCTCCTTCGCGGGCGACCGTCCGCACCCGGCGGTGCTGCGTCGCCCCGCCGTGCTGGACCCGCGCGCACTGCTGCGGTTCGTCACGGGCTTCGGCGCCCTCAACGCGGCGGCCGACCTCGCCACCCTCGCCGTCCTCGCGCTCGCCCCGCACGGCCCGGGTGGCACCGCCGCCCTCCACTCCGGCTGGTTCACCGAGAACCTGCTGACCCAGGCACTGGTGATGGTGCTCCTGCGTACGGGCCACCACACCGTCCGGGGCCGCATGCCCGGCCCGGTCGGCTGGGCGGCGGTCGCGCTGGCCGCGATCGGGGTGGCGCTGCCGCTCTCGCCGCTCGGGCCGCCGCTCGCCCTTGCGGCGCTGCCGGTCCACTGCTACCTGCTGCTGGGCGCGGTTCTCGCCGGGTACGCGGCCGTGCTGGCCGTCCTGCGGGGGCGCGGTGCGGCGGGGCCGCCGCGGGACGGTCAGCACGGCCGTGCGGGAGGGGGCGGCCGTGCGAGGGCCCGGGCCCGGCAGGGGGCCGCCGGGTGAGGAAGCGGACGGGGGCCGGTGGGGTGAGGCGTCGGGGCAAGCGGGTGGGCAACCGCGTGGGCAAGCGCGTGGGCAAGCGCGTGGCGCCCGGCAGAGGGCGAGGCGTGCGGGAAAGCCCCCGGGGAGGCGTCCGGGGAGGCGTCCGGGAAAGCGTCCGGGAAAGCGTCCGGGGAGGTGAGTGGGGCCCGGCGCGGGCGATCCGTGCGGAGCGCCGGCCCCGCCGGCCCGGCTCACCCGTAGGAGAGGCCCGAGCACAGGTCGTCGTCGGCGGAGCGGGAGCCGTCCGCCGCACTGTCCGGGAGCGGAGGCTGCGATGCGGCCGGGTCCGGCCGGGTGTTCCCGGCGGAGGGCGATGGGCTGCCGCTGCGGGCGTCACCGCCGTCGATGGCCCGGTCGTCCTTGAGGGCGCGCCACAGGTCGTCGGCGTCCGGTTGGACGAGGGCGACGCGCTGCCCCTCGTACCGCCAGGGGACGGTGACGAAACGGATGTCGGACAGGCCGATGTCCTTCAGTGACATCGCGAACGTGATCAGCTTGTCCGGCGACCCGAGCCCCGGATCGACGGTCATCGACTTCGTCGCCGCCTCCGCGAGCGGGAGCAGCCTGGTCGGGGTCAGCCCCTTGCTCTTCACCTGCCGGACCAGGCTTGCCACGAACGCCTGCTGCCGTTTGATGCGGCCGATGTCCGAGCCGTCGCCCATGCCGTGCCGGACGCGCACATAGTCGAGTGCCTGCCGGCCGGAGACGGTCTGTTCCCCCTTGTGCAGCAGGATCTTGCCGCGGGTGTCGCGGGTGGGGTCGAGGTCCTGCTGGTAGACGTCCCGGGGCAGGCACACCGGCACCCCTCCCACGACGTCGGTGAGCGTCGCGAAACCCTTGAAGTCGACGACGATGGTGTGGTCGACGCGCAGCCCGGTCATCTGCTCCACGGTGTTCTGTGTGCAGGCCGGGTTGCCCTCGGACGTCTGCCCCACCGAGTAGGCCTCGTTGAACATGACGTTGGTGCGCGTCTCGGTCCAGGTGCCGTCCGGGAGCCGGCAGGGCGGGATGTCGACGAGGGTGTCGCGGGGGATCGACACGGCCAGTGCGTGTCGGCGGTCGGCGTAGACGTGGAGCAGGATCGCGGTGTCGGAGCGGCCCGCGTCGTCCCTGGCGCCCCCGCCCAGCGCCGCATTGCCCGAGACGCGCGCGTCGGAGCCGATGACGAGGACGTTCATCGCCTCGGAGGGTCCCTGCTCGGGACGGTGGTGGGCGATGCCGTCCGCGCCGAAGGTGTCGATGGCCCCGTCGAGCCTGAGGTACGCCCAGCCCACACAGGCGACGACCAGTGCGACCACGGCGGCCGGGACGGCCAGCAGTGCCCTGGTGCGGCGGCGGCCGTGCTCTCGCGCCCGGCCGCGCCGCCTCGGGGCTTCCTTCCGGTGGCGGGCGCTCTTCCTGCGGCCGGTCGGCGTCGGGCGCGTAGGCGTCTGGCTGCGACTCATGTCTGAGAGGACGACCGATCGCACCGATTGGTTGTACGGTTGCGCAATATGGCAATAAACATGGCGGGTGCGGCGGTCCCGAACCCCGCCGTCCCGCAGGGAGAGGAAGTGGGCGCATGTTCCGCAACGCGCTGGAGCCCTGGCATCTGGTGATCCTGGTGGCCGTCGCCTTCGCACTGTTCGGTGCCAAGCGGCTGCCGGACACCGCACGCTCCCTGGGCAAGTCCCTGCGGATCCTCAAGAGCGAGGCCAGGGCGATGAAGGACGACGGCGCCGATGCGGCCCGGCCGCCGATGCCCGCGACGGCCACCCGGGTCTACGCATCGGACGATGTCGCCGCCGCGCCCGGCGATCAGGCCCCTTCGCGGCAGGCGGCCGGAGGGACGGGTGCCGGGGAGGGCGCGCCCCGCTGAGCCGCGCCCGGTGGGTGGGGCGCGCCCCGCGAGGTGTCCGGGGGCGCGGGTGCCGTCGCAGCCGCTTCCCGGGGCGTCATTCCGTTCCGGATCGCGGTCGCCGCGTAGCGTCACCCGGCCCATCAGCATCAGCACGAGGCCGGGGGCGGTGTCACGCGTGGCCTCTCGTATGCCCCGGTTGCCGGAAGGCGTCCGTGTCGTGTGGGGTCCGGCGTGTGCGGGGTCCGGCGTGCGTGTGGTCCGCGCCGGGTCGTGCCAGGTCGGGTGGCGTCAGGTCGTGCCAGGTCAGGTGGCGTCGGGGTCGAAGGGCGGTGCCGAGGGCGCTCCGGCCGGACGGCTCCTCGCCGGGTGGTGGTCCGGTGCCTGAGGCCGGGCCGCCTCGGCGTCGCCCAACGCCTCGCGCGCGGTCGCTGCGACACGGGCCAGGTCCGGCCTCGGGTCGAGGGCGGTACGGATCTCTTCGAGCCCGAGGGGGTCGCCGGTCCGTATCTGCCGGCGCAGCATCGTTCCCGGGTTCATGTCCCCGAAGTCGAAGTCCGCGAACTCCGGGCCCCACTCGGAGCGGATGCGCTCCTGTGTGCGGCCGGAGAACTCCCGTACCGCACGGAGGAGGGCCAGGCCGTCCCGAACCGCTCCGGGGAGCTTCTCCGGGCCGAGCAGGAGGAAGGCGAGGGTGGCCAGAACGGCCAGCTTCAACGGACTCACATCGGCGAACACCCGCAACCCCTCACGTCCGGCGAACTCCATCGGCGCCCCGGCTGCCGTCGTCCGGGATCCGGAAGGGCCGCCAGCCGGACCCGGCGCCCGGCACCCGGCGCCGGGAAGACCGCACTCTATATATGCAGCATTGCGCAATTAATGAAATCACATCGCCTGTCCTCGGCGCCATGCGCGCTTACGGGCGCCATCGAGGCCGCCGGGTGTGGTCGAGCGCCGCCGCGCCGCCGCGCCGCCGGATGGCACCGGATGGCACCGGATGGCACCGGATGTCATCGGGGGTCATCGCGGGTGTCGCGGGTGCCGTCGGTGGCGCCCCAGGCCGGTTCGAGGCGGTCGAGCAGATCGCGGTAGGCCTCCGCGGCCTGGTCCCAGTGGCCGTTGGTGAGCGGTGCCAACTGGAGGCCGAAGGCGGCGCCGACCAGCAGGGTGGCGTGGCTCCGGGCGCGGTCCTCCGGCATCCCGGTGCCGAGGAGGGTCGAGGTGAGCACGTCCGTCCACTGGGCGATGGTGTCGCGCATGACCGGCCCGTACCGTTCGGGGTGGAACAGGCTGTCGGCCATCACCTCGATGAGCATGGGGAAGGACGCCCGGACGTCGGGGGCGGTGAGGAGCTGCCACACCTCCTCCATCAGGCGCCGCGCGCCGGCGGCGTCCCGCGGTGGGCCTGCGGCGTCCAGTCGGTTGCGGACGCGCACCAGGGGGCGTCTGTCGTCCAGGGCCAGGACTTCCGCGACCAGGCGGTCCTTGGTGCCGAAGTAGTAGAGGAGCATGCGGTCGCTCGTCCCCAGCTCCGCGGCGAGGGGGCGGAGGGACAGCCCGGACAGGCCGTTGCGGACGACGTAGTCGTGGATCTGCTCCAGCAGTTGTCGGCGTTTGGTCGGGTCGGGTGGGCGCGGCATGGGGGCTCCTCGGCTTGCGGCGCGCGGTCACCTGGGAAGCCGCACATCCGGAATGTCTCTTTTTTCGCCACTTTAATGTAGTACGCGCTACAGTTGACAGGGAAGAGCGGTCGTGCAGCGCCCCCCACTCGCACCCCTGCTTCTTCGGTGCAGCGTTTCCCGGCGCATCGGTGCGCCTCTGCACCCCTCACCGACCCCCCAATGAACCGAGAGCGCTGCCGGCCGCATGGAAAGGACTGGTTCCCCATGGCCTCTCGCGCCTTCGGCTGGTGCGCGAAGTCCCGTGCGGCACTTCTCGGGCGGCTGTGCCGTCGTCGGGCCGTGTGGTGGCCGGGGGACACTGCGCCTGCGGTCCCCGAGGGCGCTCCGGCGGACCCGCCCCTGTCCTTCGGCGTCCGTCAGGCGGAACTCTGGTCCCGGATGACACAGCCCCTGCGGCCCCTGGAATCCCCCCGCGCCCGTGCCACCGAGTGCGAGACCTCCTGGCCGCTGCGGCAGGAGGCGGCCTCGGTCCGGCGGGCCCGGCACCTGGCGGCCGCACAGCTCGGCGCCTGGGGTCTGCGGGAGCTGCCGGACCTGGCGGAGACCGCCGAACTCCTGATCAGCGAGCTGGTCACCAATGCGGTGCGCCACACGCGTGGCCCGCTGCGGCTCAATCTGCGGGTCTGCGACGGTTGCCTGTGCTGCGAGGTGGAGGACACCAACAGCGACAGCCCGGCAACCGACCCGACCGAGCGGCTGGCCGCCGGACGAGCCGAGAGCTGGTCCGAAGGCGGCCGGGGCATGGGGCTCCTCGACGCCCTCGCCGACACCTGGGGCAGCTGCCGCACCGCCACCGGCAAGACGACCTGGTTCGAACTCCAGGCGACCCGGCCCGCGATCGCCTGACCGCGGGGAAGGCGCCCCTGCCGCGGGATGCCGGGGAGGGCGCCCTCGCCGTGGGATGCCGGGGAAGGCGCCCTCGCCGTGGGATGCCCGGCAGGATGCCGGCCGCCCGGCGCCGGACGCCTCTCCCGAGAGGCGCCCGGCCGCCTGGGCTGTGTATCCGGCCGCCCGGCCCGATGCGCGGGCGGCTCGGCTTGGCGTACGAGCGGCGTGGCTTGGCGTACGGGCGGCGTGGCTTGGCGTACGGGCGCCCGGCGCCTGCGCGTCTTCTGCCCGTCGCGCGGCCGCCCGGATGTCATGCCGACAGAGCCTTGGCGATCTTCGTTGCGTCCAGGGCCATTTCGCGGAGCATCCCGCTGATCGGGTTCGTGAAGCCGGTGAAGTACAGACCCGGGGCCTGCCGCGGGGTCCGTCCGCCGTGGACGACGGGGCGGCCGCGTTCGTCCAGCACTCCGAGGTGCCCCACGAGCGGCTCCAGCGCGCGGTGGTAGCCCGTGGCGGCTATGACCGCGTCCGGGGATATTCGGGAGCCGTCCGTCAGGACCACCTTGGCGTCGTCGAACGACTCGACGGCGGCGACCGGTTCCACCCTGCCCGTGCGAACCGCGTCGATCAGCCCCACGTCCTGCACCGGGATGGCGCCCTGCCGGACCCGTGTGTAGAGGCCCGCCTCAGGCCGCGGCAGCCCCCGGGCCGACAGATCGGGTACGGCGATCCGGGCCAGCAGCCGGCCGGCGGCGTCCACCACGGGCACGGGCAGGCGCCGGACGAGTATCGCGGTCCGCTGCGCCGGCCAGCCTGCGGTCGAGCGGCGGACTATGTGCGGGGCGGTCCGCACTGCCAGGCGCACCCGCGACGCTCCCGCCCCGGCCAGGTCCGCCGCTATCTCCGCGCCCGTGTTGCCGACCCCGACGACCAGCACGTCCCTGCCCTGGTACGGAGCGGGGTCGCGGTACGCGGAGGCGTGCAGCAGCTCGCCCGTGTACGCACCGCGCCCGGGCCAGTCAGGGATGCGGGGGGTGTGGTTGAAACCGGTCGCCACCACGACGGCCCGCCCGGTCAGCCGGCGGCCGCCGGTCGCGTGGAGGACCCAGTCGGAGCCGTCCGGCTCGATCCTGGACACCTTCACCCCGGTCACCAGCTCCAGCTCGTGGAACTCGGCGTACTTGTCCAGGTATCTGACCATGTCGTCGCGGGCGACCCACCTGCCGAACCTGCGCGGTATCGGGAGCCCCGGCAGCCCGGACAGCCGGCGGGTGGTGTGCAGGTGCAGCCGGTCGTAGTGCCCGCGCCAGGACGCTCCCACGGAGTCGGATCTCTCCAGGACGACCGCCCGTACGCCCCGTTTCCGCAGGGCGGCTGCGACGGCCAGTCCGCCGGGTCCGGCTCCGATGACGTACACCGGGCGGTCGTTCGTGAGGTCCAGGCTTCTGAGGTCGGGCATGGATGCTGACTGTAGTGGCGCGCGGTTGCGAAACGGTCACGGCGGGCTACCTCTTGCGTGCACCGGCCGCTTCCGGTGAACTGGCGCAACGAAACTGACGTACCGTCAGAGACGGTTGGGAGGGGTAACGGGCATGCAGACCTTCTGGCTCACCGGTGCCGAATGGCTCGCCGTCCTCCGTGTCGGACTGGGACTGTGGTGGCTGGAGAGCTGGCGCCACAAGGACAGGAAGGGCTGGTTCGCACACGGCACCGGCATCACATGGGCGGCGGGCGTCGCCGCGAAACACCGCTGGGCGGCGGTCAGATCAGGCTTCGACCGGGTCGTGGCCCCGCGCCCCAGGGCGATGGCGTATGTCGTGGTCAACGCCGAACTCGCCCTCGGCCTGGGCCTGGTCACCGGACTGCTCACCCCGGTCGCGCTCGTCGGCGGCCTCGTCCTCAACCTCCTCTACCTGGTCCTGATGATCCACGACTGGGCCGAACAGGGGCAGAACGCGATGATGGCCCTGATCTCGCTGGTCGCCCTCTTCGCCGTGTCCTGGCAGACATGGTCCCTGGACAGCGCATGGGGGCTCTTCCTGTGAGCGGGCGGGGAGGCGACCGCGACGCTCTCGGACGGCCGTTCGCGGCCCACAGCCGGACCGCGTCCCCGGCACCCGCGGAAGGCCGGGCCCCGGCCCGCGCCGTTCCGGCTCCTGCGCGCACGGACGGGACCGCGCCCGCCGGCGACCGGGCCCCGGCCCGCGCGGAGGCGACGGGCCCGTCCGCCGCGACTCCCGACATCGACGACTTCACCCGCCCCTGGTGGGAGGCCGCCGCCGAGGGCCGTCTGCTGGTCCGCCGCTGCGGCGCGTGCGGGCGCGCCCACCACTACCCGCGCGAGTTCTGTCCGTACTGCTGGAGCGAGGAGGTCGGCTGGGAACAGGCGAGCGGCCGGGCGACGCTCTACACCTGGTCCGTCGTCCACCGCAACGACCTCCTGCCCTTCCGCGCCCGCACCCCCTATACCGCCGCCGTGGTCGATCTCGCGGAGGGCCCGCGGATGATGACCGAGATCGTCGGGTGCGCGGAGGAGGACCTGCGCATCGGGATGGAGCTGGAGGCGGCCTTCCGGGAGGAGGGCGGGGCAGTGGTGGTCCCGGTGTTCGCCCCGGTACGGGCGGTCACCGCGCCGCCGAGGCGTCGCGGCTGACGCCGTCCGGGTGCGGTGCGCCCCCTGCTGCACCGGGCGCGGCGGCCTCCTTGTCCTGCCCCTTCACCGGCGCGGTACGGCACCGGCCGGGCGCGACTCCCTCCGTATGCGCGGCCCTCCGCAGTGCCGCGACGGGCCGGGTGCCGGGTGCCGCCGGTCCTGATCCACGCACCTCACGGGGCGCCGGCCACGGTGAGCCGCCGCTCTGGGCCATACTGCCCGCGAAGCGAATCCGCCGACGCATGGTTGCGGAGGTCCTGATGAGATTCCAGGTCGCGGTCTGCGGGCCGGCCCGGTGCAGCGAAGAGGAGCGCCGGCAGGCCCACCAGGTGGGCCGGCTTCTCGCGGAACACGGTGCCGTCGTCCTGTGCGGCGGCGGGGAAGGCGTCATGTCCGCCGTCGCCGAAGGCGCCCGCTCGAACGGCGGGCTGGTGATCGGTATCCGCCCGGACACGGACCGGACCGCAGCCCCTGACGCCTTGTCCGCCGTCGTCTTCACCGGCATGGGCGAGGCCAGAAACGCGCTGATCGTATCCAGTGCCGACGCGGTGATCTCCGTCGGCGGTTCGTGGGGCACCCTCAGCGAGATCGCGCTCGCCCAGCGGCGCGCGGAGATTCCCGTGGTCTGCCTCGGCGGGTGGCAGGTCACCGACCCGGCAGGGAACCCGGTCCCGGGCCCGGCCCGTGCCGCGACACCCGAAGAAGCCGTCGCGAGGGTGGTGTCCGACCGGTCCCGGTAGACGGCCGGTTCCGGCGGGCGTCCGGTTCCGGCGGGCGGCGTCCGCTGTCGCTGTCGTCGCCGCCAGGGCCCCGGCAGGTCCGCTGCTCCTCAGGCGGTGCCCGCGCAATGGCGGCGCGGCCCCGGAGTGCGGAAGGCCGCGGGCAGCCCGTCGCGGCTCGCCCGCCCGCCCGCCCGCCCGGCGGGCGCGCGGGCGGCGCAAGGGGCATCGCGGTGGCGGCGCGGTGGCGCCGCGGCGGCCGGTGCAGTCGCCGGCGGTGAGACGCGACGACGGATCGGGCGCGCGGTCGGGCGGGCACGGCTCCGATCCTCGCCTAAGCGGCTGTTCGTCGGGCTCGGTCCCCCGGCGGCGGGCACAGCCGCGCGGGGTCACCGACAGCAGCCCCGGGCCCACGAGGTCGGGGCCCCCGTGCCGGGGTCTCGGGCGGATGGGCCGAACGGCGGTGCGCCGTCCGGTGGGAGGGCCCGTTCCGCAGGGCCGGACGAGTGGCGCCGATGCCCTGCGGCGCATGTGAGAAGACGAAGAGCCACAGGACCGATACGTTGCGCCCCATGAGATCAGCTACTGAGAGTCACACCCGCCCGCGCGGGGTGATGAGTCGTCTTGTGCTTCGCGCCGCGGCCATGGCGGGTTGCTCCGCCCTCCTGGTCACCGCCGTGTGCGGCGGCCAGGCCGCGGCCGCGGCCCGTGTCCCCGTGGTGATCGGCAACCCCGTCGCCGGCAGCAACGGGTTCGGCGTCGTCACCGAGGGTGACGCCACCCTCGGCAGCACCGAGTCCGAAGGCCCGGTGGCCATCGGCGGAGACCTCACCATCGGTGACAACTACAATGTCGCCCTGCACACGACGGGGACTTTCGTCGCGCCAGGGGACGCCGAGCCCACGGCCCTGCTGGTGGACGGCGCGTTCGACCTCGGAGGCAGCAGCGCCGGCGGCGTGCTGCGGGTGCTGCAGAACGGCTATGTCAAGATCGGCGACATGACGGGCAGTCAGGCGCTGATCGAGGACATGAACGGCGCCAGCGTCAACACGCGGGTCGTCGCCGACGGCGCACCGTACGAGTCGACCCCCCGGATCGAACTGACCACCCAGCAGCAGCCGGCCTCCGTCGCGCAGGGCGGCCTGCTGGACTTCGCCGAGCTGTTCGCCCAGTACCGCGACCGGTCCGACCTCATGGCCGACTGCGCCAGCACGGTGCCCCTGCTCGACCCCAACGGCAACCCGATCCCCGACCCGGGGGACATTCCGCCCGGCTCGAACATCGCCATCGCGCTCACGGCCGGGCAGACGAACGTCCTGAGGCTGACCGGTGAGCAGCTGATCAACATCGCCGTGCTCACCTTCCTGAACCCGCCGACCGAGGACACGCCCCTCGTCGTGACGGTGGACACCACGGGCGACGGGGGCCAGTACTCGTGGACCACCCCCGTCATGGCGGGGGTCTCCGGACTGCAGGCCCCCTACATCCTCTGGAACTTCGCCGACGCCACCGAGATCACGATCCAGAGCGGCGACACCCTGGAGGGCACCGTCTACGCGCCGCGGGCGGCCCTGACGGACCTCGCGCCGTCCAACATCGAGGGCGACATCATCACCCGGGAACTGGTCGCGGGCACCGTGAGTGCGAACGCGGGCGAGATCCACTACTTCCCCTTCGACGCGGACCTCACATGCGACACCGGCACGCAGCCCACGACGGGCGAGGTGCGGGTGCTGAAGGTCGATGCGGAGTCTGGTGAGCCGTTGGGTGGTGCGACGTTCGAGTTGTGGCGTGAGTCGAATGGTGTGCCTGGTTTGCAGACGGGTGGGGTGGATCCGGATACGGCTGTGGGTGGGTCGTGTGTGACGGGTGCGGATGGTGTGTGTGCCCGGGAGGTGGGGTTGGGTGAGTACTACTGGTTGGAGACGGTGGCTCCTGCGGGTTATGAGTTGCCGGTTCCTTCGGTGTTCGGTCCGTTGGTTTTGACGGTGGACAATGCCGGGGTGGGTGTGTCGGTGACGGCGCGGAATGTTCCTGAGCGGGTGACGGGGACGGTCAGGGTCGTGAAGGTCGATGCGGAGTCTGGTGAGCCGTTGGGTGGTGCGACGTTCGAGTTGTGGCGTGAGTCGAATGGTGTGCCTGGTTTGCAGACGGGTGGGGTGGATCCGGATACGGCTGTGGGTGGGTCGTG
>NZ_BLLG01000008.1 GCF_011766325.1 Streptomyces pacificus
CCGACAGGGGTCCTGCCTCGGGCTGCTCGACGGCAGGACCGGCGCCGGCCTCGGCCCCCGGCCGAACCGCGGCAGAAGGCCCGGCCGCGGACCCGGTCCGGGCAGCCGATTCCGGCCGAACCGCGGCAGGGGGCTGCTCGGCGACCAACTGCCCGACGGCAGAACCGGCGCCAGGACCGGCCTCAGCGGCGGACCCGGCCCCGGCCTCGCTCTCCACCGCCTGCCCCCCGCCGGAAGCCCCGGCCTCGGTGCCGGAACCGGCTTCGACGTCCGGCGGAGAACCGGCGACCGGCATAGCCTCGGCCCCGGGTTGCCCGACGGCAGCACCGGCCTCAGCGGCGGACCCGGCCCCGGCCGCCGACAGGGGTCCTGCCTCGGGCTGCTCGACGGCAGGACCGGCGCCGGCCTCGGCCCCCGGCCGAACCGCGGCAGAAGGCCCGGCCGCGGACCCGGTCCGGGCAGCCGATTCCGGCCGAACCGCGGCGGAGGGCTGCTCGGCGACCGACTGCCCGACGGCAGGACCGGCGCCAGGACCGACTTGGGGGGCGGTCGGCCCCGCCGGGTCCGGCATGGGCGCGGCGGCCGGGTTGTCGACGTGGGGCGGCACCCCGTGGGTTCCGGGGGCGGTGGAGGCCCCGGCCTCGGGCGCGTGATCGGTGGCCGCGGGGGTCCCGGGTGTGGCACCGCCCGTGGAGAGGTCCCCGGTCTGCGGTGCGGGGGTCCCGGCGGGCTGCGCACCGGCAACGGAGCCGCCCTTCTGCCCGGCAGGCTCGGGCGGTCCGGCAGACTCGGGCGGTCCGGCAGACTCGGGCGCAGCTCCCGCATCGCCCGCCGCCTCCCCCGTCCCGGGCGCCGTCACGGTGACCGCCTGAGCCGCCGCCGGCGGCTCCGAGGTGCCACCAGGGACATCCGCTGCGACGTGCTCCTGAGCGACCGCGGATCCTGCCGCCGCTCCGGCCACGGGTGCCGGTACGGACTCGGACGCGGCGGCGGGCGGCGCATCCGAGGGCGCGGGCTCCGGCTCGGCCCCGGCGGGAGCCTGGGCGGCGGTCCCGGCCGAGGGCGCGGCGGCCCGGGGGCCGGCTTGTTCCGCGTCGGACGCCGGTACCGCCGTCTCGGATGCCGGCACCCCCACCGATCTCGTGGCGCGCCCGGCGTGGAGCCCCGCGGGGGCGGCGCCTTCCGCGGGCACCAGCTGCTGGGTGGCCATGGGCTCAGGGGCCGGGTCGGCAGGCACCCCCGCCGGATAGGGCGGGTCGGGCACCGCTTCGGCGGTGCCGGCAGTCTCGGCGGTGCCGGCCGCCAAGTCGGCGGAGGGAAGCCCGGTCTGCGGAGGGACCGTTTCCTCGGGGGGCGGGACGACCGCCTTCGATGCCGCTCCCCCGGGCACCGTCATGCCGGTAGGGGCCTGAGCCTGCTGCGCGGCACCGGGGTGGCCGCCCGGCGGCGGAATCTCCTCCGGCTGCGGGCCGGGAGGCAGTTCGGTGTCGTCGTGAGGGGTGTCGAGGTACTCCAGACCGCCGGCCGACGAACCCGCGGCGGGTGCCGCCACGGCGCTCCGCAGGCGCACGGGGCCACTTCCGCGGTGTCCGGCGGGGCCGCGGTCCGCCAGAGAACGGACGACACCGCTGTTGGCCTCGGGAACCGGCGGGCCCAGGTGGAGGGGACGGCGGGCCTGAGCGGGGTTCTGAGCGGAGGCTTGAGCGGGGGCCTGAGCGGGGGCGGCCACCGGCTGCGCGCGCACGCCGCCGAGGTCGGGCGACCCGGAGTCCCGGCCGCCGGCCTCATGGGCACCGGCCTCGTGCACCGGCTGCTCGGCCGTGCCCTGGTGTGCCGCGGAGGACCGACCGTGGGAGGCCGCCCTGCCGCCCTGGGCCGCGGGCGGCGCCTGGGCCGACTGCGGGTCCTGGGCCGGCTGCGGGTCCTGGGCGGCGGCCTGTCCGGCCACCACGGCCTGGCCTGCCACGGCCTGCTCCGGCACGGGCGGCCGCGCGGGGACACCCTGGGCGGGGACACCCTGAGCGGCGGGCACGGGGGCGGACGCAACCTGCCCGGAGGGGTTCGGAGCGTGGGCGGTGTGCTGCGCGGCGGTCCGGGGAACCCGGGGCCCGTCCCCCGCGTACTGCTGCTCCTGCGCGACATGGGCGTGCGGCTGTCCGGGCACGGGAGCCGGGGCGGACGTGGGCACGGGCACGGGGGCGGGACCGGGGGCCGCTCCGGCCTCGGCGTACCCGGGCGCGCCCCCCGCCCCGGGAACCGGCTCGTGCTGGACCGCCGTGGCGTCCGGGGCCGGCGGCGCGGACGGGAACGGGCCTGCGCCCGGGGCCGCCGTCGGGACCGTCTCGGGTGCCGGGGCCGGGATCGGGGTCTGACCGGCGGCCTGCGGGGCGGCCTGCGGGTCGCTCCACGCCCCCTGCGCCCCCGGCATCAGCAGGAGGTCGTCGTCCTCGGGGACGGCTCCCGGGGCATCGCCGGAGTGGTCGAGGAAGGTGTACGTGCCGGGAGCGGGGACGCCCGGCTGCTCCACCATGCCTGCGTTCTCCGGCAGTCCCTCGCCCGGGACCTGGCCGGTGTCAGTCATGCGTACCCCTCGCCCATCGGTTGTGCTCCTTCAGACCTTCGCCCGGGGCGCCCGATCGGGGCACGCACCCGTGCCCCTCACTACAAGAACGAGCGTGTGCCCCACGCGGCACGAGAGCCCGCGGACACAAGCATTGTCGTGGGCCCTCGCGTCCATGGCAGCAGGATCCGCCACGGTCGGCTGTGGACTGCGCCACGTTGCGCGTCCCCCCGGTCGCGCCGTACCACAGCAGGGCCCCGGGCAACCCCTCTTCCTGACACCTACCGGGGGTCTCCCGGCGAAGCCAGGAGGAGGGACGGACCAACGGCCGGCTGCGGCACGACGATCCGCCAGCCTACCCCGCCGGGGTTCGGCAACCGGTCCAGGGGGGCGGAAGACGGCCGGTCAGAAGGCCGGGGCCCGACGTCGGCCGGCGAGCAGGAAGACGACCGACCGCTCGCGCTCCGACCAGTCGCCGGGATCGAGCTCCACGGACTGGAGCAGGGCGCATTCGACGGCGTAGCCGCCCGCCGCGAGCGCCGTGCCGATCGACTCCGCCTCGTCCCTGGTGGAGGCGTGGGTGACGATGCGCTCGGGCCTGCGGTCCGCGCATGCGGTGACGACGGGGACGCCGCCACCGCCGATGCGCACCACGTCGGGTTCCGGGAGCCGTTCCAGGACATGCGGTGCCCGGCCGTGCACGGTCTGCAGCAGGACGCCTTGGCGGCGCGCGGCCGCCTCCGTCCTGGTACAGGCGGCCCGGTCGCCGTCGACGGCGATCACCGCGGCGCCGAAGCGGGCCGCGTCGGCGGCCAGTTCCCCGCTGCCGCAGCCGATGTCCCACACCAGGTCGCCGAGGCGGGGCCCGAGCCGGGCGAGTTGGGCGGCGCGCAGGTGCGGCGACTCGCTCTCGGCGGGAGGCGGGTCCTCACCGCCGGGCAGGGCCCAGCCGCGCACCCGCGCGGGGTGGCCGGGTTCCCGGCCGGCCACCCAGCCCGCGCCGCCCCGGGTGCCGGTACCGCCGACGACGATGACCACGTTCGGATCGCGCCAGCTGTGGTCGGCGACCTTGTCGGAGGTCAGCACGGTGACCCGCTCACGCGCGGTGCCGAGTTCCTCGCAGATCACGAAGGTGCGGTGGACGCCTTCGAGGAGCAGGGCGAGTTCGGCGGGGCCCGCACCCGGGCAGGTCAGGACCGCGACCTTGGGATGGGAACGGCAGACGTTGACCGCGCGGCGGAGCGTGCGGCTGTGGGCGACGACGACCTGGGCGTCGTCCCACGGCATCCCCGCACGCGCGAAGGCGGCGGCGACGGCTGAGACGGCGGGGACGACCTCCACCTCCAGCCCGTGCTGCGGGGCGCGGAGGGTGCGTACGACACCGAAGAAGCCCGGGTCGCCGTCGGCGAGGACGACGGGGCTGCCCCGGTGGCCCGCGATCCTGCGTGCGGCGAGATCGACACTGCCGAGGCGGATGAGCTCGGCGCCCGGCGGCACTTCGGGCAGGGCCAGGTGATGGGCCGCCCCGGCGACGAGCGTGGCGGCGGACAGGGCGGACCTGGCGGCCGCGGTCAGCGGCGAGCCGTCCCAGCCGATCACCGTGACCCGGTCGGCCATCGTCGTCGTTCTCCTGGTGTCGTCGCAGGTGAGGACCCGTGCCCACGAGGCCCGGGGCAGGCAGGGCCGAGGGTACCCGGTGACGGTGACAGGCGGTGGCGCCGCCTGTCCGGCGGCCGACCGGCCGGGGCCTGTCCGATGCGGCCTGCCTGATGCCGCGGGGCCGGCCCGCCGTGCCGGTCCACTCGTTCGGTGAGGTACGCGGTGGGGCAGGCCTGCGGACGCCTGCGGTTCAGTTCCAGTCGGCGTAGGCGGCGAACCAGCCCGCCTCGGCCAGCTGGTCGGCGCTGCCGTCGAGGTCGTCGGGAAGGAGGCTCCAGACGATCAGGTCGGTGCGCAGATCGGCCCAGTCCCCGCTCTGGGTGCGGGTGCGGGCTATGCAGGCCCCGCGCAGGACACCCTCGCTGATGCAGCCGATCCGCTGGGCGACCTGCTGGGCGGCCGTGTTGTCGGCGGCCGTGCGCAGTTCGACCCGCTCGAACCGCTGGTCGCGCAGGAGCCATTGGGCGGTGGCGAGGGCCGCCTCGGAGGCATAACCCTCGCCCCGGGCCCAGGGGGCGACGATGTAGGACATCTCGGTGGAGCGCACCCGCCAGTCGGTCCTGCCCAGCCCGACCACACCGACCAGGCGCTGGGTGAGGAACTCGGTGACGGCCAGGTCCATGCCCGCGCCCGAGGCGCGTTCGGCGGGCGCGTGGTCGCTGATCCAGCGGTGCGCGGCGGACTCGTCGTAGGGCTGGGGCACGGCCGTCCAGGCGGCGGTCTGCTCGTCGTTCATCATCTCGGCCAGGGCCGGGGCGTCGGCGGGTTCGAGCGCGCGCAGCACCAGCCGCTCCGTGCTGATGGAGATGTCCGGAAACGTGGTAGTCATACGCAGCTCCATGCCGAAGACCGTCGTAAGGGCCGTAGGGGCACAGCATGCAGCATCAGGTCGGCGCTGTGCTCGGCCGGGTCGCGGGGCTCACCCTACGCCGAGGGCTCCGCGCACCAACGCCGGTGTGCACGGAGCCCCGTCCTTCGACGCGTCCTCAGAAGGCTTGCGTACAGGCTCAGTTGGCCGGAATTCCGAACGCCGGGATGACGGAGCCGTTGTAGGTGTCCTCGATGTACTTCCTCACCTCGGCTGAGTTGAGGAGCTTCGCCAGCTTCTCGACGCGCACGTCCTTCTCGTTGCCCTTCTTGACGGCGAGGAAGTTGGCGTACGGGTTGCCCTCCGCCTTCTCCAGGGCGAGTGCGTCCCGGGCGGGCCTGAGGTCGGCCTCGATCGCGTAGTTGCCGTTGACGACGGCGGCGTCGACGTCGTCCAAGGCGCGCGGGACGGTGGCGGCCTCCAGTTCCTTGAACTCCAGTCCCTTCCGGTCGGCGATGTCGGAGAGGGTGGCGCCGGTGCCGACGCCCGGCTTGAGGGTGATGAGGCCGTTCTCGGCGAGGAGCTGGAGCGCACGGCCCTCGTTGGTGGTGTCGTTGGGGACGGCGACGGTCTGACCGGGCTTGATGTCCTTGACCGACGTGGCCTTCTTCGAGTACAGGCCGAGCGGTTCGAGGTGGACGTCGACCACCGGGACGATGGTGGTGCCGTTCTTCTCGTTGAAGTCGTCCAGGTACGGCTTGTGCTGGAAGAAGTTGGCCCCGACCTGCCCCGACTGGGTGGCGGTGTTCGGCAGGACGTAGTCCGTGAACTCCCTGACCTCCAGCTTGAGACCTGCCTTGTCGGCAAGGTTCTCCTTGACGAAGCCGAGGATGTCGGCGTGGGGAGTCGGGGACGCCGCGACGACGAGCGGCTGGGACTCCGCGGCCTTGTCGCCGGACCCGGCTGCTGCGGGGTCGGAGGAGGTGCCGCAGGCGGTGAGGCCGAGGGCGAGCGCGGCGGTGGCGGCGGCAGCCGTGGCGAGCCTGGCGTTCCTGCGGCGTCCGGGGGCCTTGCTGCTTCCGGGGTTCTCGGGGTTCTCGGGGTTCTCGGGGTGGTTGCGGAGGTTGCGGAGGTTGCGCACGAAGAGTGCCTCTTTCTGATGTTGCGGTGGTGACGCCCGGACAAGGAGTGCGGGCTCGCCGGACGGGCCGGGGCGGAGCGCCGGCTTCCGGGGGTGCGGGTGGGTGGTTTCCGGTGGGTTCGGTGGGCTTAGTGGGCTTAGGGCCTGGAACAGGCCCTGGTGGGTTCCGGTGGGTTCAGTCGGTACGGCCGCGGCGGGCCAGCAGTCGCACGACTCCGTCGCCGATCAGCTGTACGGCCGTGACGAGGGCGATCAGGATGACGACGGTGACGAGCATGAACTCGGTCTCGAACCGCTGGAAGCCGTAGGTCACGGCTTTGGAGCCGAGTCCCTCTCCGCCGACCGCGCCCGCCATGGCCGAGTAGCCGACGAGCACGATCACCGTGGTGGTCACGGCGGCGACGATCGAGGGCAGGGCCTGCGGCAGCAGTACCTTGCGGATGATCGTCGGGATGGATCCGCCCATGGACTGGACGGCCTCGACCAGTCCGTGGTCGACCTCGCGAACCGCCGTCTGAACCAGCCGCGCGAAGAACGGGGTGGCGCCGACGGCGAGCGGCACGATCATGGCGGTGGGGCCGATGAAGGTGCCGACCACGGCCGTGGTGAACGGGATCAGAGCGATCAGCAGGATGATGAAGGGCAGCGAGCGGCCGATGTTCACGACCGCCCCGACGGCCTTGTTCACCGGGGTGTTCTGCAGCAGTCCGCCCTTGTCGGTGAGGACGAGGAGGATACCGAGCGGCAGTCCGCAGATCACGGTGGCCACGGTGGACCACAGGACCATGTAGAGGGTGTCCAGCGTGCCCTGGGCCAGCAGGGGCTGCATCTGCGACCACGTCACTTGACGGTCTCCTTCACCAGTGCGGCACCCGGGGTGCCGTCGCTCCGCGGGGGCGCCGCTGCCGGCGCGTCGTCGTCCACGACGTCGACCTGCAGGCCCTGTTCGCGCAGGAAGCCGACGGGTACGACGTTGGCCTCGTAGTCGCCGGGCAGTTCGATGCGCATCCGGCCGATCTGCCTGCCGCCGACGGTGTCCATCGCGGCCCCGAGGATCGATATATCGATGTTGTAGGTACGGGACAGCTGGGAGATCACCGGCCGGGTGGCCGCGTCGCCGTGGAAGGTGACGTCCAGGACGGTGCGATCCGGTCCCGAGGCGTCCCCGGTGACGGGGAACAGCTCCCGGGCGAGTTCGGAGCCGGGCGTGGCCAGAAGCTCGCTCACCGTGCCGGACTCGACGATCCGGCCCCGGTGCATCAGGGCGGCGGAGTCGCAGACGGTCTTCACGACGTCCATCTCGTGCGTGATGAGCAGCACGGTCAGGCCGAGTTCGCGATTGAGGTCACGCAGCAGCCGGAGCACGGAGCGGGTGGTCTCGGGATCCAGCGCACTGGTGGCCTCGTCGGAGAGGAGCACCCTGGGGTCGCCGGCGAGGGCGCGGGCGATGCCGACACGCTGCTTCTGGCCACCGGAGAGCTGTGCGGGATAGGCCCTGGCCCGGTCGGCGAGGCCGACGAGATCGAGGAGTTCGAGGGAGCGGCGGGAGCGCTCGGCACCGGACATGCCGAGGATCTCCAGCGGCAGTTCGACGTTGTCCTGCACGGTACGCGAGGACAGCAGGTTGAAGTGCTGGAAGACCATGCCGATGCGGCTGCGGGCCCGGCGGAGTTCCCTGCCCGCGCGGTGGCCGCGTCCGGCGAGGGCGGTGAGGTCGGTGCCGTCCACGACGACGCTGCCGGAGGTGGGGCGCTCCAGCAGGTTCACACAGCGGATCAGGGAGGACTTGCCCGCTCCGCTGCGGCCGATGACGCCGAACACCTCGCCCTCGCGGACGTGCAGGTCGACGCCGTCGAGCGCGCTGATGTCGCGGCCTCGCGACTGGTAGACCTTGGTGAGGCCGGTCGTGGTGATCACAGGGGTCTTCCGTCACTGTCGAGTGCGCGGCGCGGGGTTCGCCGCCGGGCACGGTCATGTCGTCTTCGGGGCAGTCGGCGCAGCACGCGGGTGAGCCGGTCGGCGACGTGCGCGGGGCAGACCGGTTCCCTCGCCGTCACGGCGGGACGCGGCAGGACTGCGGGGGGCTCGCTTCGGGGCGCGAGGCTCGGGCGGGGGCCCTCAGCGGGCGCACATTCGACACATACGGCGAGCACCGGGCGTCGTGATCGCCTCGGTCGCAGGGGTGCGGCTGCTCGTCGTGGTCATGCGGCAAGTAAAACAGACGGATGTACGGGCGGAGCGCGGGTGTCCGAATAGCGGAACATGGACCTCCGCCGCCATCCGGATCACCGGCGACGGCCCCGTGCCGGCGTGGCCGTCCAGGGGGCCATGCCGCGCCCCCCGCGCGCCGCCGCCCCGGGCGCCTACACGGCAGGCACGGCAGGCACGGCTCACGGGACGGTGGAGGAGCCGGAGGGCCGGGGCGGGCGCGGCGCGTGCGGTCTGAACGCGGGGTGGGGGCAACGCCACGGCCGCGCTCGGGGTTCAGGGGTGTGGTCAACGCCACGGCCGCACCCCGGCCCGAGGGGCTCCCTGCGACTCCCGGCCACCGTGGCCGGGAGTCGCAGCCCGGCCCGAAGGGCGCCGTCACGGCCGCGGTCACAGCCGTTTCCCGGGGGATCATTCCGTTCCGGATCATGGTCGTCGCGTAGCGTCACCCGGTCAATCAGCACGAGGCCACGGGCGGTGTCTCCCGTGGCCTCTCGTGTGCCCGCTGGGCCCGGTTGCCCGGGGGTGGGATCTCGTGCGCTCCGAGACCCCACGGAAGCCCACGACGCCCTATGCGGGGGTGTAGCGGTGGTGCGGGCAGGTGCAGCGGCGTACGAGCAGGATGCCGCTGCTGTGCGGCAGAGACACGTCCTTGGTCTGTCGGCACTGGCGGTGCAGGTCCTTGTACTCCGGTCGCTGGGCGAGCGCGCATTCAGCAGACATGCCCGAGGCGTCCGGGGTGGTCATCAGAGGATGCCGCCGCTGCTCGCCGCGTTCAGAGCCCGCGTCCGCTCCTGGACGGCTCGCAACCGCTCATCGTTGGTAGCCCGGCGGACGCGAGCGGGGTCGGCGTCCCACTCGCGCCCACCGGCCAGCGGCCGGAGCTGGACATACGGGCCCTCGTGTCCCGTGACGTATCCGAGCTTGTCGCGCTCGGTGTCGATGGCCAGGTCGCCCTCTTCCGGCGCGTTCACTCGCGGCCTCCTTGCTGGAGCGCCTCAGCGAGCCGGGCGGCCACGTCCGAGCGCACCCGCCCCAGCTCCACCAACCGCAGTTCAGGGGACGCGGGATCGACCCTCAGCGAGGGCAGGACGATTCCGGCTTCGGTCAGCGCTGCGCGCAGGGACTCAACAGCCGCGTACGGGTCGATGTCCTGCTGTTCCTTGGTCTCCATGAACGCGACGCTAGAAGTGGGCAGTTGCCCGGCGGTATGGTGTTTTCTCGAATTTGCCCGACGCCTCGCGAGGATTGCTGCTGTTTTCTCCTGGACCCTGCCCGACCCCGTAGAACCGAGCCGGACCCCCGGCCATGCTGTTGGATCAAGACCCCTGGAAGGGAGAGCGCCCATGACTCGTCAGCTTCCCTTCACCGGTACAGACAGCAAGGTCGATGGCTGCCCCGCCCTGCACACCGACGAGGGCACCGGCGAAGTCATCGTTCAGGGCACGCCCGTCACCGACCCGGAAGACCTCGCGCAGCTCAAGCACTTCGGGCCGGGCGATGCAGCGGTGGCCGTGCCCCGCGAACTGCTCGTGAACTGGGGACCGAAGGAGATGGAGCGCGTGCCCGAACTCGTAGACCGGGCCACCTTCCGCCGCTTGTTCGAGACCTTCAAGCACACCGCCTGGCGGCTGGAGACCCGACGCGGCTACGCCTCGGACCGCGAGGACCCCGACTTTCAGGCGTTCTTGGCCACCGGCTCCGCGCCCTGCGACCCCAACGAGCCCTGGTTCGTCAACATCAAGACCCAGACCGAGGCGGGTAAGACGGTCGGCCGGGTGCGCGTCGCGGACCGCCCGATGACCACCGAGCAGCGGTTCTTGCTCGACTACGCCCGGCACAACGCGGCGGTCTGCGAGGACATCCGCTACCTGTGGCGCGAGGACGCCGCCGACCTGCCCGCCGAAGACTTCTGGATCTTCGACTCGCGCTTGGTCGCTGTGCTGCACTTCGACGACACCGACAACATCACGGACATCGAGCTGATCACCGAACCGGCTGAGGTCGTTCGGTACGCCATCGTGCGCGACGCGGCGATGCACCACGCTGTGCCGTTCGACCAGTTCGCCGCGACCGAATGACACGTGACCGGTGAGCACTGACTACCAGCAAGCCAGGGTGGCCCTGGGCGTGCGACTGCGCGAACTCCGGTTCACCTGCCCTGGTGGTCGGCTCACCGGTCAGCAGCTCGCCCAGCGGCTCGGCTGGCCCGGCTCCAAGGTCAGCAAGCTGGAGAACGGCAAGCAGACGGCCACCCCCGAGGATCTGAGGGCGTGGGCCGACGCGACCGAGCAGCCGGGCGTGTACGCCGAGCTTGCCGCCCGGCTGGCAGGGTTCGAGTCCCACATCAGATCATGGCGTCGCGCGCTGGCGAACGGCTTCAAGCCGCTGCACGAGGGCTTGAGTGCCGAGATCGACCGCACCTCGGAAATGTGGCTCTGGGAAGAGTCGGTGATCCCGGGCCTGTTACAGACGCCCGAGTACGCGCGCCACGTCATCCAGCGCTATTCCGAGCTGCTGGGCGGAGCCAGCGACGTTGAGGCCGCCGTGCGCTCCCGGGTGCAGCGGCAAGAGTGGCTGTACCGGCCCGGTCGCAAGCTGCACGTCCTGACGTGGGAAGCCGCCTTGCGGTCGCTGATCTGTCCCCCCTCCGTGCTGGCCGCTCAGCTCGACCGCCTTACCGGGATGCTCGGCATGGACACGGTGGAGCTTGGCGTCATCCCCTTCGCGGCCTCCGTCAAGATCGTGCCCGCCAACGGCTTCTGGGTCCTTGATGACCGCCTGGTGGTGGCCGAGGACTGGCACGCCGAGATGTGGTTGGACGACGCCGACAACGTGGCCTTGTACGCGAAGGTCTGGGCCACCCTGCGCGAGTCGGCCGTGTACGGGTCTGACGCCCACAACGTCATCAACGCCGCTCGCCGTGCCCTGAACCCGCGTTGACGGGTCGCCAGGCCCGGGGCCCGGGACGGTGTCTCCCGTGGCTTCGTGCTGGCGGGTACGGCCGGACGCCCCGGGCGGGGGCTCCGGGCCGCCGGAGACCCCACGGGAGGCCGGGACGATATATGGCTCTCCTGCCGTATGTGTGGGTCATTCTGTCTGGGGTTGGCGGCCGGGGAGGGTGGGTTTGTCTCCGGCGAGGGTGAGCATGGCGAGGGCGGTGATGGCTTCGGCGGTGTGGAAGCCGAAGCCTCGGCGGATGATCAGGCGGGTCTTGGTGTTGGTGGACTCGATCAGTCCGTTGGACATGCAGGTGGTCAGGGCGGCGCGGATGGCGTCGTAGTGCCGGCGGATCCTGCGCTGGAGGTCGACGAAGGTGTCGATGCGGCAGCGGCGGGCCCAGCCGATCCAGCGGTCCAGGGCTTTCAGGGCGGCCCTGGGCCGGGTGCGGGCGAGGGTGAACACGGCGCGCAGGGCTTCCTTCAGGCGCCAGGCGCGGTGCAGGCGGGGGTCGGTGGCGGCGATCCAGGCGAGCTTGGCCGCCTGGCGGTCGGTGAGGTCGGCCTCGTTCTTCCACAGCGCGAAGCGGGAGTCCTTCAGAGCCCGTGCCCGCTCGGCGTCGCCCGCCTCCCGGCGGGCCCGGTTCCAGGACGCGCGGCGTTCGGCATCCAGGGCCTCGGTGGCCCGGGCGATGACGTGGAAGGGGTCCATCACCCGCAGCGCGTGCGGGGCGCGCTCGGCCAGGACCTCGGCGATCCAGGCGGCGCCGTCGGCGCCCTCCGGCACGAGGGCAGGGGCCCGGAAACGCCTATGGTCGCCCCCGGCCCCCGGCCCCCGGCCCCCGGCCCCCGGCCCCCGGCCCCCGGCCCCCGGTCCCCGGTCGACGGTCGACGGTCGACGGTCGACGGTCAGGGCCGGCGGTCCGCACCCGCGGGCGCGCCCTCGTGGACCGCACACGGGCCGGGGAGGCCCCGAGCACCCGGTCCCCGCGGGGGAGCGGCCCGCGCAGTGGCTCCTCCGGGGCCGCGCGCATGGTGCCTTTTGGCCCGTAATACGCTCTCACCCATGCTTGACGCCCTGACGGTCGCGGTGTCCGCGACCGCTCTCGCCCTCGCCGCCTGGTGCGGTTTCGCAGCGTTCCGGGACCAACCGACCAAGGACTGGCACTTCGCCGGGATGGCCGTGGTCACGCTGCTGGCGCTGGCCCAGCTGGTGGTGGGCGTGGTGCAGCTGGCGAGGGGCGAGAAGGCGGACGAGGGGACGACGATCTTCGTGGCCTATCTGGTCGGCGCGTTCGCAGCGGTCCCCGCCGCCGGGTTCCTTTCGCTGGCCGAGCGGACCCGCTGGGGTTCGGCGACGGTCGCGGCCGGAGCGGTGGTGCTCGCGGTGCTGGAGGTACGGCTCCACGACATCTGGGGAGGCTGAGGTGGCCGGTGAGACCGGGGCGACAAGAGCGACGGGGACGACGGGGACGACGGGGACGACGGGAGCCGCCGCGCAGGCGGCGCCGGGCGCCCGGCTGGTCAGCGGTCCCGGACTGCTGCTGGTCTGGCTGTACGGGGTGATGTCGGTGGGTGCCGTGTCGCGTTCGGTGTACCAGATCGCCACCGAGTACGACCGCGCCCCCCTGGCGTACACGCTCTCGGCGATCGCCGCGGTGGTGTACGCGTTCATCACGTACACCCTGTTCCGCGGCGGGGAGAAGGCCCGCAGGGCGGCTCTGGTCTGCTGCGCCGCGGAGCTGGTGGGGGTCCTGACCGTGGGAACGTGGACGCTGATGGACCCCTCCGCGTTCCCGGACGCCACGGTGTGGTCGGACTACGGCATGGGGTACCTCTTCATTCCGGTGCTGCTGCCCGTGACCGGAATGCTCTGGCTGCGCCGGGCCCGGCGCTGAACCGGGTCCGTTCACGCAACGGGCCACTCAGCGAAAACACCGAAAGCACCGAAAGCACCGGAGACACCGGAGGAAGGCGCCACCCGGGCCGATAGGCCGCACCGCTCACCGAGGACGCCTGGCACGGTTCGCCGAAGGGGGCACCCCTCGCCGGCGGCTCGGACCGACCGCCGGCGGAACCGGCCACGCGCCGCATCCGCCTCTCGCCGCACCTCGCCGCACCTCGCGGGACTACGCGCTGGCGGCGAACGCCCCCTCGGCCGGGGCCGAGCGCACCGCGGCCGCGTCCTTCTCCATCGTGACGAGCGTCAGCCCCGGGTTCACCACACGGGTGGACACGGGCGCGTAGCCGTGGCCGCGGTACAGGCGCAGATTCCGCTCGCTGCGGTGACCGGAGAGCAGTTGGAAGCGGCGGGCCGCGGACTGGCCCGCGAAGTGCGCCTCGATGGCGTCGAGCAGCCGGCCGCCCAGTCCGTGGCGCTGCATCCGGGGGTGGACCATGAGCTTGCCGATCGTGGCGGTCCCCTGGCCGTCGGCCTCGCCCCGTACGGACGCGACGACCTCGTCGCCGAGGCGGGCCACCAGGGCGTGGCCCCGGTCGAGTTCGGCGCGGAGTTCGCCGAGCGTCTGGGTGAGCGGTTCCATGCGGTAGTCGCCGTAGAGTTGGGCCTCGCTCTGGTAGCACAGGTACTGCAGCTTGAGGATCTGCTCGGCGTCCTCCGCCACTGCCGCTGAGATGGTCACGCTCATACCCATGTGCGCATGCCTCCCGCTCAACCCCGCCCGGTTGTCACCGCCCCTTCTCCCGGAGTTCAGGAGCCGTGACCTCTGTCGTGAGCATTCTGCGCAAGAATCCGAGGCAACGGGAACGCATCGGCCCCGGACTTCCTTGTGAGATTCCCGACTCTCCTGCGATGTCGCGGTACGTGGGGCCCGCCGGCGCCGGCATCGCCGTCAGCAGCCGACCTCTCTGTCAAGTTTCGTACGGACCAATGTCACGCGCTGAGAAGGGGTGCAGGTCAGCGGCCCGAATGAGGCGGCGCCCCGCCCGGCGGTGCCAGACGGGGCGCGCGGTGGCTGGTGCTGAGGCTCGGCGGGGACCGTGTGCATCCTCGGGGGTCGGCCCGGGCGTCAAGGCGCGGCGCGCAGTCCGGGCAGGCGTAGCGTAAGAGCATTGTTCCCGGGCCGCTGGTGCTTTGGATCCAGCGCACGGTGATGGGGGCGGAGGTGTTGCGATGGCAGTGGACGCAGAGCGCCACCTGAACGGCGGGCAGGGGCGGGAACGGCTCGGCGACGGTCATGCGCTCGCCCCCGGCGCGGCGAACTGGTCGCCGGGGTAGCGGTAGGGATACCCGATGCCGCGCTCGGCGAATGCTGTCGCGAAGAACCGTTCCCGGCGTACAGGGGTGAGCCGCAGCGTTTCCTCGGCCCGGAAGATGGGGCGTGCTTCCTCGGCGCTCGGACCGGTCCACGGTTTGGCCCGTGGGCTCACGGGGCCGTTCCGGGCGGCTGGCTCGGAGCGGGTGCGGCAGAGTCCTCTTCGGACGGTGCCGCGCCGTGCGGGGCGCACCGTCGGGAGCCTCGGTCTCCGTCGAGGCCCGCTCCCACCCGGCCGTATGACGGCCGCTCGGTCGCTCGGCCGCTGACGCGTACCGGCCGGGCGACGGAGCCCGCCGCCCGGCCGGTACGTCCGCCGCCCGGGCGTCAGCCGTCGACGAAGTCCGCGTGGGCCAGCAGGCCGGTGTCCGGGTTGTCGGTGAAGATCCCGTCGATGCCCTGCTCGAAGTACACCGTGAACGCGCCGAAGGCGTCGCCGTACGCGTGCGGGTCCGTGCCGCGCCGGAAGTCGGCGGGCAGGAAGGAGTTCTCGTTCCGCATGGTGTACGGGTGCAGGATCAGCCCCTCGGCGTGCGCGTCGCGGACGAGTGTGGTGGGCGTGCCCAGCTTGCCGCTCGCGTCCTTCGGCACGACGAGGTCGAGGGTGGGGCCGATGCCCTGCGCGAACGAGGCGATCCACTTCAGTCCCTCGGGCGTGACCAGGTCCCCGACCGTGCGCGGGTCACCGGCCTGGGCGAAGTCCCAGGGTCTGGTGATCGCGCCGGCGAGCAGCACGACGCGCGGAGTGTCCACCAGCTTCGCCAGCCGCTGGATGCTGCTCGGCTCGAACGACTGGAGGAAGACCGGTGAGTTCCTGCGGTGCCGGCCGTAGCGGCGCAGCAGCTTCGCCAGGGGCTCCTCCAGGCCGAGGCCGATGCTGCGGAAGTAGGTGGGGTGCTTGGTCTCGACATGCAGCCAGACCGGCCGACCGCGACGGCGGCCTTCCTCGTCGGCCCAGCGCAGCACCTCCTCGAAGGTGGGGATCGCCCAGCGGCCGTCGTAGAGGGTGTTGTGCCCGCGGCTCGCCGGTATCCGCTCCTTGGCCCGCAGCGTCTTCAGTTCGGCGAGGGTGAAGTCCTCGGTGAACCAGCCCGTGGCACCGGTGCCGTCCACCGATCTGGTGGTCCGGCGGGAGGCGAACTCGGGACGGGAGGCGACATCCGTGGTGCCCGAGATGTCGTTCTCGTGGCGGCACACCAGATGCCCGTCCTTGGTGGGCACCAGGTCCTGCTCGATGACGTGCGCGCCCATGTCCAGGGCCAGCTGGTAGGAGCCGAGGGTGTGCTCGGGCCGGTAGCCGCTCGCTCCGCGGTGGGCGATGACGGTGGGCACCGGCAGCGAGCGGTAGCCGGGGCCCCCGCCGTGCCGCTCCTCTCGGGCCTCGCCGTCGCCGGCGGCGGCCCGCTCCACGGCGTGCGCCGCCGGCGCGGCCGCCATACCGAGCGCAGCCGACCCGAGGACCGCCGCCCCGAGGACGGTCCGCCGGCCGGGGGTGTTCTCCGCACCATGTGTCATTGACACTCCTTCGTCGAAATGGGCATGTCACTGTTACCCGGTCGCGCTGGCCTCGCGGCGCACCGGCCAGGGCCGCACGAGGCGACGTTCACCCCGCCGCGACGCACGGCACGGCCGGCACGGCGACTCGCTGCGCTGCCGGATCGACCGAGCAGACCCCACGGCGCGGCCGATCCGGCGCCATGCGATCCACCGCGCCGCGCGCCACGCCGCTCGCCGACGGGCACACCCTGTCCGACGCGACACCGGGCACCAGGCACCAGGCACCAGGCACCAGGCACCAGGCACCAGGCCATCGTGCCCGAGAGCCGGGGCAGGCACAGGCCAAACCCCGGTCAACACTGCGTATCCACTCGGTGTACCCGACGTGCGATCGGGCGGCACCCGCGAGTATCGTCCTCACCTGCAGAGACTTCGCCGGCCGTACCACCGTCCCGCTTCTGACACCGGAGGACCCGTTGTCCCGCTTGTCGCTCATCAAGGCCGTGCTCGGACCGATCCTGCGCCTGATGTTCCGCCCGCGCGTGGAAGGTGCGGAGAACATCCCCGGGGACGGCCCTGTCATCCTCGCCGGCAACCACCTCACCTTCATCGACTCGATGGTTCTGCCGATCGTGTGCGACCGCCCGGTCTACTTCATCGGCAAGGACGAGTACGTCACCGGCAAGGGGCTCAAGGGCCGGCTGATGGCGTGGTTCTTCACCGGCGTCGGCATGATCCCCGTGGACCGGGACGGCGCCAACGGCGGTGTGGCGGCTCTGATGACGGGCCGCCGGGTGCTGGAGGAGGGGAAGTGCTTCGGCATCTACCCGGAGGGCACCCGCTCCCCCGACGGCCGCCTCTACCGCGGACGTACGGGTATCGCGCGGCTCACCCTGATGACGGGGGCGCCCGTCGTCCCGTTCGCCATGATCGGCACCGACAAGCTCCAGCCGGGTGGTGCGGGCCTGCCGCGTCCCGGCCGGGTGACGGTCCGCTTCGGCACGCCGATGGAGTTCTCGCGGTACGAGGGCATGGACCGCGACCGCTATGTGCTGCGCGCCGTGACGGACTCGGTGATGACCGAGGTGATGCGGCTGTCCGGTCAGGAATATGTGGACATGTACGCGACCAAGGCGAAGGCTGCCTGAGTCTCCCCCGAACGGCTGGATTCGTGCGGCCGCTCTCTTGCGGTGCGCGGCCGCTCTTCCGGTGTGCGGAGGCTCCCGGTGCGCGGAGGCTCCCGGTGCGCGGGGGCGGGCACCGGCCCGGAGCCCTGGGGGCCCCGGAGCGCGGGAGCACCGGGGCCCGGGAGGAGGCGGTGCGGGAGGAAGCCTGCGCACCCGGGCGTCAGTGTTCGACGCCGTCCGCCAGCCGCTGGCCGCGCAGGAGGAACCACGCGGCCGCGGCGGCGGCGAGCAGCACCGCCGCACCCACGCCCGACGCGAGCCGCAGCCCCTCGACGAACGCCTCCTGTGCCGCGCCGACCAGCTCGGCCCGCTGGTGCGCCGGCAGCACGGTCGCGGCCTCCACCGCCCCGCCGAGCGACTCCCGGGCGGCGGACGCCACGTCGGCGGGAACCCCTGCCGGTGCCGCGAAGTCCCGGTACACCCCGGTCACGACCGATCCCAGCAGCGCGATACCGAGCGCGGCACCGAGTTCGTAGGCGGTCTCGGAGACCGCCGAGGCCGAGCCTGCCTGCTCCTTCGGCACACTGGACAGGATGACGTCGGCCGTGACGGTGAACGAGAAGCCGGCACCGACGCCGACGGCGAGCAGGGCGGCGCCGAGCAGCGGATAGCCCGTGGAGCTGCCGATGAAGGCCAGCACGGCGAGCGCGGCGCCCATGGCGGCGAGTCCCCCCGCGACGACGGACCGGACGGAGAACCGGCGGGCGAAGCGGCCGGCGACCAGCCCGGTGGCCACCGCGCCGATCGCGGCGGGCAGTTCCGCGAGCCCGGCCTCGAACGGCGGTCGGCCCTGGACCAGTTGGAGGAACTGGGAGAGGAAGAAGACCAGCCCCGACAGGCCCAGGATGGTCAGCAGGTCGGCGAGGACCGCGCCGAAGAAGCCGCGGTTCCTGAACAGCCGCATGTCCAGCAGCGGGGAGGGCAGGGTCAGCTGCCTCCTGGCGAATCCGTAGAGCGCGAGGGCGCCGATGAGGGCGGCGGCGCCGGACTCCCAGCTCACACCGTGGCTGGCGGCCTCCTTGATCGCGTAGACCACGCCGATCATGCCGATCAGCGACAGGGCGACGCTGGTCAGGTCCCAGGGGCCGGCGACCGGGTTCTTCGACTCCGGCAGCAGCTTGACCCCGACCACGACGAGGACGGCCATCACGGGGAGGTTGATGAGGAAGACGGAGCCCCACCAGAAGTGCTCCAGCAGGAAGCCTCCGACGACCGGTCCGACGGCGGCGCCGGCCGAGGCCATGGCACCCCAGATGCCGATGGCGACGCTGCGTTCGCGCGGGTCGTGGAAGATGTTGCGGATCAGTGCCAGCGTGGAGGGCATCAGCGTGGCCCCGGCCACGCCGAGCAGGGCCCGGGCGAGGATCATCATCTCGGGCGTGGTGGCGTAGGCGTTGAGCACGGACACCGCGCCGAAGGCGACGGACCCGGCCAGCAGCAGCTTCTTGCGTCCGATCCGGTCGCCGAGGCTGCCCATGGAGACCAGCAGGCCCGCGATGACGAACGAGTAGACGTCGCCGATCCAGAGCAGCTGGGTGCCGGTGGGCTGGAGGTCCTCGCTGAGGAAGGGCGTCGCGAGGCCGAGCACGGTGGCGTCCACGGCCACCAGCAGCACGGCGAGGACCAGTACCGCCAGGGCCAGCCAGCGCCCGGGGCGGTACAGGGTCTCGTCCGCCCCGCTCGTGTGCTGGACGGTGCCGCTGGTCATTTCTCCACACTCCGTCGTGCTCCGCCGAGCAGCAGCTCGGTGATCATGTACTGGAACTCGTTCTTGGCGACCCGGCCGTCCATGACGGTCCAGGCGCAGGTGCCGATGAGGCCGTAGAGGGCTTCGGTGAGCCAGATGGGCGAGAGGTCGATGCGGAAGTCCCCCTGCTCCTGCCCCCGCCGGAACAGGGCGCTGACCCGGGCGTCGAGCCGTGCCCATCCCTCGTCGACCTGGTCGCCCTCGAAGAGCTGGTTCTCGGTGACGAGGAACGCGAGAAGCTCCGCGGCGGGCTCCATCTCGGCGATCAGCCGGCGCAGTGCGTCGCCTGCGGGGCCGCTCTCGATCGCGGCGCGGTCGACGGCCGCCTCGAACTCCTCGAGACCGAAGGCCTCCAGCGCCTTCACCAGCGCTTCCCGCCCGGCGAAGTGCCGGTGCAGCGTGGCGCGGCCGATGCCCGCCGCGCGGGCGACTTCGTCCATCGTCGCGGTCGACTTGCGGGCAAGGAGGGCTGCGGCGGCGCGCAGCACCTGTTCACGATCCATGAACCATGAGACAACCATAGACCGAATGAGACGTCAACGTCTCATTCGGTCTATGGTGCCTCCCCTGGGGCACGGCAGCGACGCCGCACATCTGAAGCCACCGCCGCCGAGCGGCAGTGCGGGCGCCCCGCCCCCGCACGCGCGGAACTCCTCGCGTGCGGGGACGGGTGCGCACCGGCGCGGGCGAAGGCCCGGCGGCCCGGGCGCCCCCGCGGGGGTCACTCCCTGGTGCCGGCCCAGGCGAACTGCGCGGCCAGGTCTGCCTTGACCTCGGCGAGCTGGACGGCGACGGCCGACGGGGCCGTACCGCCGCGGCCGCTGCGGGAGGCAAGCGCACCGGGGACGTCGAGCACGCTCCTGACCTCGGGCCTGAGGTGCGGAGAGATCTTCGCGAACTGCTCGTCCGTGAGCTGGTCCAGCTCGATCCCGCGCGCCTCGCACTCCTTGACGCACTCGCCCGCGACCTCGTGCGCGACCCGGAACGGCACTCCCTGCTTGACCAGCCACTCCGCGATGTCCGTGGCCAGCGAGAAACCGGCGGGCGCGAGTTCCGCCATCCGCTCGCGGTTGACGGTCAGGGTGGCCATCATCCCGGTGAAGGCGGGCAGCAGCACCTCCAGCTGGTCGCAGGAGTCGAAGACCGGCTCCTTGTCCTCCTGGAGGTCGCGGTTGTAGGCGAGCGGCAGCGCCTTCAGCGTGGCGAGCAGACCGGTCAGATTGCCGATGAGCCGGCCCGACTTGCCGCGCGCCAGCTCGGCGATGTCGGGGTTCTTCTTCTGCGGCATGATCGACGAGCCGGTGGAGAAGGCGTCGTGGAGGGTCACGAAGGAGAACTCCTTCGTGTTCCAGATGATGACCTCCTCCGCGATCCGGGAGAGGTCCACCCCGACCATCGCGGTGATGAAGGCGAACTCGGCGACGAAGTCCCGGGAGGCCGTGCCGTCGATGGAGTTCGCCGCGCTGCCGCGCTCGAAGCCGAGGTCCCGCGCGACCGCCTCCGGGTCCAGCCCGAGGGAGGACCCGGCGAGTGCGCCGGAGCCGTACGGGGAGACGGCGGTCCGCTCGTCCCACTGGCGGAGCCGTTCGGCGTCCCGGGACAGCGCCTGGACATGGGCGAGCACATGGTGGGCGAAGAGCACGGGCTGGGCGTGCTGGAGGTGCGTGCGGCCCGGCATGGCGACGTCGGGGTGGGCCTCCGCCAGCCCCACCAGCGCGTCCTGGAGTTCGGCGATCAGTCCGCCGATGATCCGCGCGTGGTCGCGCAGATACATCCGGAAGAGCGTGGCGACCTGGTCGTTGCGGGACCGGCCGGCGCGCAGCTTGCCCCCGAGGTCCGGGCCGAGGCGCTCCAGGAGGCCGCGTTCCAGGGCGGTGTGGACGTCCTCGTCGGCGACGGTGCCGGTGAAGCTGCCGTCGGCGACGTCGGCCTCCAGCCGGTCGAGCCCGGCGAGCATCCGCTCCAGCTCGCCGGCGGTGAGCAGGTCGGCCTGGTGCAGCACCCGGGCGTGGGCGCGGGAGCCGGCGATGTCGTACGGCGCGAGCCGCCAGTCGAAGTGGACCGACGCCGACAGCTTCGCCAGCGCCTGTGCGGGGCCGTCGGCGAACCGGCCGCCCCAGAGCCTGACGTCACCGCTGTTGCTGCTCACAGCACTTGCTCCTCAATAATTGCCGGGCTTCTGATGTGCCGCCGCCTCCCCTGCGCCGGGCCCGCGCCTCCCCCGCGGCCCGGCGGGCCGCAGGGGAGGCGGCGGCGGTGGACCTGCGCCAGGGCGGTGGCCCCGGTGGATCAGGCGAGGTCGCGCTTCGCCGCGATCTTCGAGGAGAGGCCGAAGATGTCGATGAAGCCCTGGGCCTTCGACTGGTCGAAGGTGTCGCCCGTGTCGTACGTCGCGAGGTGGAAGTCGTACAGCGACTGCTCGGAGCGCCGGCCGGTGACGACGGCGCGGCCGCCGTGCAGCGTCATCCGGATGTCGCCGGTGACGTGCCGGCTGGCCTCGTCGACGAAGCCGTCCAGGGCCCGCTTGAGCGGGGAGAACCACAGGCCGTCGTAGACCAGCTCGCCCCAGCGCTGCTCGACCTGCCGCTTGTACCGGGCCAGCTCGCGCTCGACGGTGACGTTCTCCAGCTCCTGGTGGGCGGTGATCAGCGCGATCGCACCCGGGGCCTCGTACACCTCGCGGGACTTGATGCCGACCAGCCGGTCCTCGACCATGTCGATCCGGCCGACGCCCTGGGCACCGGCCCGCTCGTTGAGCTGCTGGATCGCCTGCAGGACGGTGACGGGCCTGCCGTCGACGGCGACCGGGACGCCCGCCTCGAAGGAGATGATCACCTCGTCGGCCTCGCGGGCCTCGGCCGGGTTGGAGGTGTACTCGTAGACGTCCTCGATCGGGCCGTTCCAGATGTCTTCCAGGAAGCCGGTCTCCACGGCCCGCCCGAAGACGTTCTGGTCGATGGAGTACGGCGACTTCTTGGTGGTCGCGATCGGGAGCTGCTTCTCCTCGCAGAACGCGATGGCCTTGTCCCTGGTCATCGCGTAGTCACGGACCGGCGCGATGCACTTCAGGTCGGGGGCGAGAGAGGCGATGCCGGCCTCGAACCGCACCTGGTCGTTGCCCTTGCCGGTGCAGCCGTGCGCCACGGTCGAGGCGCCGTGCTTCTTCGCGGCGGCCACCAGGTGCTTGACGATCGTGGGCCGGGAGAGGGCGGAGACCAGCGGGTAGCGGTCCATGTACAGGGCGTTGGCCTTGATCGCCGGGAGGCAGTACTCCTCGGCGAACTCGTCCCTGGCGTCCGAGACCTCGGCCTCGACGGCACCGCAGGCGAGGGCACGCTTGCGGATGACGTCCAGGTCCTCGCCGCCCTGGCCGACGTCCACGGCAACGGCGATGACCTCGGCGCCCGTCTCCTCGGCGATCCAGCCGATGGCGACGGAGGTGTCCAGACCGCCCGAGTAGGCGAGTACGACGCGCTCGGTCACGGGTTTCTCCTTACGGTGCATGCGGTGATGGGTATAACTATGCAGTTCTCCGTATGTTTTGTCAAAAGCGGCGGCGGCGGTCCCGGGCCCCGGACGCGCAGCGGTGCCAGAGCACGCCGGAAGCGCCCGAAAGAGCCGGAAAACGGCCAGGGCCGGACGGAAGCGGACGGAAGGGGCCGCCATACGTCATCCCGCCGCCCTCGTGTCACCCCGACACACCACTGCGGCACCGACCGACGCACGCCATCCCGGCGCACCACCACCACCGGGCGATTGAACTCCTCGGAGCTCCTCTCCGTATCCACCTGCGCGACAGGGATGACCGAGGAGCAGCGGTGACGATGATTCAGAGCGGTCGGGCCGCCAGACGCCTGACCATGCGGGCGATCCGGCCGCGCCGCAATCCGGCGGCGGTGCTGCTGGCCGCCGCCTGGGCCGGGGCCGCCGCCGTCCTGTGGCTGTGGTGGGACAGCACCGCGGTCGTCCGCATGGACACCGCGGAGTGGCTGGTCGGCGCCGGCCGGATCACGGGGCTGCTCGGCGGCTACCTGATCGCCCTCGTGGTGCTTCAGATGGCACGCGTCCCCGCGCTGGAGCGGCGGGTGGGCTCCGACCGGGCGGCGCGCTGGCACGCGATGAGCGGCCGGTACGCGGTCAGCCTGGTCGCCGCCCATGTCGTCCTCACCGTCTGGGGGTACTCCGTCCAGGCCCGCACCGGCCTGGTCGAGCAGAGCGTCACCCTCGTCGCCGACTTCCCCGAGATGGTCGAGGCGACGATCGGTACGGCGCTGCTGCTGCTGGTCGGCTTCGCCTCGGCGGGCGCGGTGCGCCGCCGGATGCGCTACGAGACCTGGTACTACCTGCATCTGCTGACCTACGTCGCCGTGTACCTGACGTTCTGGCACCAGCTGGCCACGGGCTCGGAGTTCGTGGCGAGCGCGGCCGCCCGCACGATCTGGTACGTGCTCTACGGCACGGTCGGCGCACTGCTCCTCTGGTACCGGATCCTGGCTCCGGTACGGCTCAACCTCCGGCACCGGATGCGCGTGGAGTCCGTCGTGGACGAGTCCCCGGGCGTGGTGTCCGTGCTGATCACGGGGCGCCGGCTGCATCGGATCGGCGCGGAGGCCGGCCAGTTCTTCCGCTGGCGGTTCCTGACCGGCGGGCTGCGCTGGAGCTCCAATCCGTACTCCCTGTCCGCGCCGCCCCGCCCCGACCTGCTGCGCATCACCGTCAAGGCGGCCGGCGAGCACAGCGGCGCGCTCAGCAGGCTTGAGCCGGGGACCCGGGTCTGGGCCGAGGGCCCCTACGGGGCGATGACCGCGGGCCGGCGCAGCCGGAACAAGGTGCTGCTGATCGCCGGAGGCGCCGGGATCACCCCGTTGCGGGCGCTGTTCGAGACGCTGCCCGCCGAACCCGGGGACCTGTCCCTGCTCTACCGGGCCGGTTCGACGGACGACCTGGCGCTGTGGACCGAGCTGCAGGAGATCGCCGAAGCCCGTCGGGCGAAGCTGCTGTACGCCGTGAACGGGCCCGACGGGGCGCGTCCGGAGATCAGCACCGAGCGGCTCAAGGAGGTGTTCCCCGACATCGACGAGCACGACGTGTACCTGTGCGGGCCGCCCGGTCTCGCGGAGGAGTCCTACCACGCACTTCGGGCGGCAGGAGTGCCGTCGCGCCGTATCCATCACGAGTCGTTCCAGATGTGAGGCCCTACGTGAAGAGGAAGCATCCACTGCGCCGGATGATGCTGGCGGCCGCCGGCACCGCGTCGGCCGTCGCGCTGCTGCTGACGCTGAAGCAGCCCATAACCTCGGTGGCGGGGGCGGCGTCCCAGGCCGGCGGCGCCCCGCCCGCTGCCTCGGCACCTGCGGGCAGCGGCGCCGTACCCGCGGGCGGGTCGACCGTGCTCGGGGACGAGGCGGACACGCAGTTCGGTCCGGTGCAGGTCGAACTCACCCTGAGCGGCGGCCTGATCACGGGGGCACGGGCCGTCAAGGTGCCCAGCACCGACGCCAACAGCCGCAGGATCGCCGAAGGCTCCGTACCGACGCTCAACCAGGCGGCCGTCGCCGCCCAGAGCGCCGGGATCGACACCGTCTCCGGCGCCACCTACACCAGCCAGGGCTACATCCGCTCCCTGCAGAGCGCCCTCGACAAGGCCGGGGTGGCGGCCGCCGGTGGCGGTACGGGACAGGGCTCCGCACCGGGGCCGGGCAGCGGTGCGGAAACCCCGGGCGGGGGCGTGCCGGGCGGGGACGCCGGGCCCGGGGGCGTGCCGGGCGGGGACGCCGGGCCCGGGGGCGTGCCGGGCGGGGACGCCGGATCCGGGGGCGGCAGCTCGGCTTCCGGCTCGGGCGACGGCTCGGGCGACGGCTCGGCACCAGACGGCGGCACGGGCCGGGCATCGGGCTCGGGCGCCGCGGAGACCGTGCTCGGAGACGTCGCGGGCACCCAGTACGGCGATGTGCAGGTGCGGCTCACCGTCAGCGGCGGCCGGATCACCGGCGCCGAGGCCGTGAAGACCCCCGGCTCCGACGCCAACAGCCGCAGGATCGCGGCCGACGCGGTACCCAAGCTCAACCAGGCGGCCGTCGCCGCCCAGAGCGCCGGGATCGACACCGTCTCCGGCGCCACCTACACCAGCCAGGGCTACATCCGCTCCCTGCAGAGCGCCCTCGACAAGGCGGGCCTGTGAGCGGGGACCGGGCGCGGATGCGCCACGTCGAGCATGCGATGGGCACGGTGTTCTCGTTCGACATCCGGATGGACGGCGATGCCGACCGCGACCGCGACCGCGTGCGCGCCGGGCTCGCCGCCGCCGTGGCCGGGCTGCACCATGTGGACGAGGTGTTCTCGCCCTATCGCCAGGACAGCCAGATCAGCAGGCTCGCCGCGGGGGGGCTCGATCTCGCCGACTGCGAGCAGGACGTCGCCGAGGTCTTCCGGCACTGCGAGGCCGAGGAACGCCTGAGCGAGGGCTGGTTCACCCCCCGCTATGCGGGCGGGCTCGACCCCACCGGCCTGGTGAAGGGGTGGGCGGTGCAGCGGGCGGTGGAGATGATCGCCTCCTCCGGGGCGGCGGCGGTCTGCCTCAACGGCGGGGGCGACGTCCAGCTGCACGGCGGGCCCTGGCGGGTGGGCATCTGCGACCCGCGGCACCCGGGCGGGCTCGCCGCGGTCGTTCAGGCGCACGGTGCACTCGCCGTCGCCACGTCCGGACCGGCCGAACGAGGCTGCCACGTCATCGACCCGCGCTCCGGCGAGGCACCGGTCGAGGGCGTGGCGTCCCTGACCGTGGTCAGCCGGGGGCTGACCCAGGCGGACGCGAGGGCGACGGCCGCATACGCCATGGGTTCGGGGGCACGCGCCTGGCTGGAGCGGCTGCCCGACACGGAGGGCTTCGCCGTGGCCGCGGACGGCAGCACCTGGCAGACCAGCGGATTCGCCCGGCATCTGGCCGGGCGCGGCGACGGTGCGGACCGGGCCGCCTGAGGCCGGGCCGGCCGCTGCGGCCCCCGCCGTCAGCGGGCCCGCTGCGCCAGACGCAGCAGATGGTCGGCGAGGGCCTGGCCGCCCGCCGGATCACGGGAGATGAGCAGCAGGGTGTCGTCGCCGGCGATCGTGCCGAGGATCGCGCGGAGTTCGGCCTGGTCGATCGCCGACGCGAGGAACTGGGCCGCGCCCGGGGGGGTACGCAGGACCACCAGGTTGGCCGAGGCCTCCGCGGAGATCAGCAGCTCGCCGGAGAGGCGGCGCATCCGCTCCTCCTTGGCGGACTCCCCCAGCGGGGCCTGCGGGGTGCGGAACCCGCCCTCGCTGGGCACCGCGTAGATGAGTTCCCCGCCGGTGTTCCGGATCTTCACCGCCCCGAGTTCGTCGAGGTCGCGGCTGAGGGTCGCCTGGGTGACGTTCAGTCCGTCGTCCGCGAGCAGCTTCGCCAGCTGGCTCTGGGAGCGCACCGGCTGCCGGTTGAGGATGTCCACGATCCGGCGGTGGCGGGCCGTGCGCGTCTGCGGCACGGACGGCCCTCCACCGGACTCCGTCTGGGAGGCTCCCCAGTTCTCGGTGTCCTGCGCGTCGGTCATCGTCGTCTCATTCTCCGGATCGTCCGTCCCCGTGTGTCGCGTCGAGGATGCCGGGCAGCGCCCCGAGGAAGACGTCCACCTCCGCGTCGCCGACGACCAGCGGCGGCATGATCCGTACGACGTCGGGGGCGGGCGCGTTGACCAGGAGGCCGGCACCCTGAGCCACCTGCTGCACCTGGGCGGCGAGGGGCTCGGTGAGCACGATACCCAGCAGCAGGCCCGCCCCGCGGACATGGGAGACCAGCGGGTGGCCCAGGGACTCGATCCCGTTCCTCAGCTTCTCCCCGGTCCGCTTGACCTCGTCGAGGGCGCCGTCGAGGGTTTCCAGGACGGCGAGCCCGGCGGCACAGGCGACCGGATTGCCGCCGAACGTGGTGCCGTGCTGTCCGGGGCGGAGCAGTTCGGCGGCCGGGCCGAAGGCGAGGGCCGCGCCGAGCGGCAGACCGCCGCCGAGGCCCTTGGCGAGGGTGACGACATCGGGGTCGACGCCCTCGTGCGCCTGGTGGGCGAACCAGTGGCCGGTGCGGCCGATGCCGGTCTGCACCTCGTCGAGCACGAGCAGCGTCCCGGTGGCGCGGGTGATCTCGCGTGCGGCCGGGAGGTAGCCGGGGGGCGGGACGACCACGCCGTTCTCGCCCTGCACCGGTTCCACGATCACCAGGGCGGTGTCCTCGGTGACGGCGGCCCGCAGTGCTTCCGCGTCCCCGTAGGGCACATGCGTGACCTCTCCGGGCAGCGGCAGGAAGGGCTGCTGCTTGGCCGGCTGGCCGGTGAGGGCGAGCGCGCCCATCGTCCGGCCGTGGAAGCCGCCATGGGTGGCGACCATGTGGCGACGGCCCGTCAGCCGGCCGATCTTGAAGGCGGCCTCGTTGGCCTCGGCTCCGGAGTTGCAGAAGAAGACGCGGCCGGGGCGGCCGGAGAGCCGGAGCAGCCGCTCGGCGAGCGCGACGGGCGGTTCGGCGACGAACAGGTTCGACACATGGCCCAGCGTGCCGATCTGGCGGCTGACGGCCTCGACGACGGCCGGGTGGGCGTGGCCGAGCGCGTTGACGGCGATGCCGCCGACGAAGTCCAGGTACCGGGTGCCCTCGGCGTCCCACACCGTGGCGCCCTGGCCGCGGACGAGTGCGAGTCCCGGTGTCCCGTAGTTGTCCATCATCGCGCCCTGCCAGCGCTGGGTGAGCCGCTGGTTGGCGGTGGCGCCGGTCATACCGGTCCTCCTTCGGTCCCGTCCGGCACGACCATCGTGCCGATGCCCTCGTCGGTGAAGATCTCCAGCAGGATGGAGTGCTCCACCCGGCCGTCGATGACGCGTGCGGTGTTCACGCCGTTGCGTACGGCGTGCAGGCAGCCGCGCATCTTGGGGACCATGCCGCTGGACAGCTCGGGCAGCAGCTTCTCCAGTTCGGTGGCGGTGAGCCGGCTGATCACCTCGTCGCTGTCGGGCCAGTTCTCGTAGAGGCCCTCGACGTCGGTGAGGACCATCAGCGTCTCCGCGCCGAGCGCCGCGGCCAGCGCCGCCGCCGCGGTGTCCGCGTTGACGTTGTAGACGTGGCCGTCGTCGGCCGAGCGGGCGATGGAGGAGACGACCGGGATGCGGCCGTCGTCCAGGAGGGCCCTGATCGCTCCGGTGTCGATCGCGGTGATCTCACCGACCCGGCCGAGGTCGACGAGCTCGCCGTCGATGGTGGGCCGGTGCCGGGTGGCGGTGATGGTGTGGGCGTCCTCGCCGGTGAGGCCGACGGCGAGGGGGCCGTGCTGGTTGAGCAGCCCCACCAGTTCGCGCTGGACCTGTCCGGCGAGCACCATGCGGACGACGTCCATGGCCTCGGGCGTGGTCACGCGCAGTCCGGCCTTGAACTCGCTGACCAGGCCGTGCCTGTCCAGCTGGGCGCTGATCTGCGGTCCGCCTCCGTGCACGACGACCGGCTTCAGGCCCGCGTGCCGCAGGAACACCACGTCCTGGGCGAAGGCGGCCTTGAGGTCCTCGTCGACCATGGCGTTGCCGCCGAACTTGATGACGACGGTCCGGCCGTGGTGGCGGGTCAGCCACGGCAAAGCCTCGATCAGCGTCTGCGCCTTGGGCAGTGCGGTGTGCTTTCGGGTGCTCATCGGCTCCGGATCTCTCGGGACTCGCTCGGACTCGTAGGGGGGCTCGCTCGCCCGCTCGGGTCCGGGGCCCGCTCGGTCAGTAGGTCAGTCGGTCGGACTCGCCCGGGCTCCCGGCCCGTTGGCCCCCGGGCCGGTCCCCGGGCCAGGTCTCCCCGACCGGGAGGTGCGGACCGGTGCGGGCCGGCCCCGGCTCGTTCAGGAGGAGTAGGCGCTGTTCTCGTGGACGTAGTCGGCGGTGAGGTCGTTGGCCCAGATGACGGCGGACTCCGGCCCTGCGGCGAGGTCGGCGGTGATCCGTACCTCCCGGTAGCGCATGTCGACCAGTTCCCGGTCCTCGCCGACGGAGCCGTCGCGGCACACCCAGACGCCGTTGATGGCGACGTTGAGCCGGTCCGGTTCGAAGGCCGCCCGGGTGGTGCCGATGGCGGACAGGACGCGGCCCCAGTTCGGGTCCTCACCGTGGATGGCGCACTTGAGGAGGTTGTTGCGGGCGATGGACCGGCCCACCTCGACGGCGTCGTCCTCGCTCGCGGCGTTGACCACCTCGATGCGGATGTCCTTGCTGGCGCCCTCGGCGTCGCCGATGAGCTGCCGGGCGAGGTCGTCGCAGACGGTGCGCACGGCGTCGGCGAACTCGTCGTGCGCCGGGGTGACGCCCGAGGCGCCGGAGGCGAGGAGCAGCACGGTGTCGTTGGTGGACATGCAGCCGTCGGAGTCGACCCGGTCGAAGGTGACGCGGGTGGCGTCGCGCAGGGCCTTGTCGAGGCCGGGGCCGTCCACGTCGGCGTCGGTGGTGAGGACGACGAGCATGGTGGCGAGGCCGGGGGCGAGCATGCCCGCGCCCTTGGCCATGCCGCCGACGGTCCAGCCGTCCCCGGTCGCGACGGCCGTCTTGTGCACGGTGTCGGTGGTCTTGATGGCGATGGCGGCCTTCTCGCCGCCGTACGGGCTGAGTTCGGCGGCGGCCTTGCCGATGCCGGGCAGCAGCCTGTCCATGGGCAGCAGGACACCGATCAGCCCGGTGGACGCGACGGCGATCTCCCCGGCGCTGTGGCCCGGAAGGACCTGGGCGGCCTTCTCGGCGGTGGCGTGGGTGTCCTGGAAGCCCTTGGGGCCGGTGCAGGCGTTGGCCCCGCCGGAGTTGAGGACGACCGCGGAGACCTCGCCGCCCTTGAGGACCTGCTCGGACCAGAGGACGGGGGCGGCCTTGACGCGGTTGGAGGTGAAGACGCCGGCGGCGGCGTGGCGGGGTCCGTTGTTGACCACGAGGGCGAGGTCCGGGTTGCCGTTCTCCTTGATCCCGGCGGCGATCCCGGCCGCCGTGAATCCCTGTGCAGCGGTGACGCTCAAGGTGCCACTCCGATCGTGGGAAGGCCCGTGGTCTGGTCGAGGCCGAGGGCGATGTTCATACTCTGGACCGCGCCGCCCGCCGTGCCCTTGGTCAGGTTGTCGATGGCGCTGATCGCGATGATCCGGCCGGCGGCCGTGTCGAGCGCGACCTGGACCTGAACGGCGTTGGACCCCTGGACGGACGCCGTCGCCGGCCACTGCCCCTCGGGGAGCAGCCGGACAAACGGCTCGTCCGCGTAGGCCTTGTCGTAGGCGGCCCGCACGGCCTCGGCGGTGGCGCCCGGCCGGGCCTTGGCACTGCAGGTGGCGAGGATGCCGCGGGGCATGGGTGCGAGGGTGGGGGTGAAGGACACGGTGACGGGCTCGCCCGCCACGGCGCTGAGGTTCTGGACCATCTCCGGGGTGTGCCGGTGGCCGCCGCCGACGCCGTACGGGCTCATGGAGCCCATGACCTCGGAGCCGAGCAGCTGCGGCTTGAGCGTCCTGCCGGCTCCTGAGGTGCCGCTGGCGGCGGTGATCACGGCCTCGGGTCCGGCGAGTCCGCCCGCGTACGCGGGGAACAGCGCGAGCGAGACGGCGGTGGGATAGCAGCCGGGCACCGCGATGCGCCTGGACCCCTCCAGCGCGTCGCGGGCACCCGGCAGTTCGGGGAGTCCGTAGGGCCAGGTCCCGGCGTGCGGGGAGCCGTAGAACCTCTCCCAGTCGGCGGCGCTGCGCAGCCGGAAGTCGGCACCCAGGTCGACGACCAGCACCTCCTCGCCGAGCTGCTCGGCGACCGCGGCGGACTGGCCGTGCGGCAGCGCCAGGAACACCACGTCGTGCCCCGAGAGCGCGTCGGCGGTGGTGGCCGTGAGCACCCGGTCGGCGAGCGGATGCAGATGGGGCTGGAGCTCCCCGAGCCGCCGGCCGGCGTTCGAGTTGGCCGTCAGGGCCCCGACCTCGACTCCGGGGTGTGCGAGGAGCAGCCGGAGCAGTTCCCCGCCCGCGTAGCCGCTCGCTCCCGCGACTGCTGCGCGTAGTGCCATCGATTCCTCCCTACGTGATGGCATGACTATACGTAGAGCCGCAGCTTTATGCAATGGAGCGGCTTCCCTCCCGGCCCGCCCCTGCCGGGTGAGCCCGGCCGGACGACGACCCGGACCTCGCGACGCTGCCCCGGCGCCGCCACGCGAGGGCCCCGGAAGACGGTGGCGACACCCTCCGTCCGGAGGCGGTCCGGCTCGGCCCGCAGCACCTGAGCCGCCGGACGCCGGAGCGTCTGTCGGGACCGGCGGGCACCCGTCTCCTTCCGGCCTGACTACGTGATGCGGTCGAGGAAACCGAGCACCCGACGGCCGACCTGCCGTGCGGCCTTTTCGTCGTGGGACGGCAGACTACTGTCGGTGAACAGGTGGCCCTCGCCCGGGTAGAGGAACAGCTCGGCATCCGTCGCCGTCTCGACGAGCACGCGGGCGGCGTCCGCATCACCCTCCCCGGCGAAGAAGGGATCTGCGTCCATGCCGTGGATCTGGACCGGGACGCCCTCGGGCCAAGCGCCGCCGAACTCCGAGATCGGGACGCACGCCTCGAACAGCAGTGCGCCCCGTGCGCCGGGGCGGGTCTGGGCCAGCATCTGCGCCGGCAGGACGCCGAGCGAGAAGCCGACGTAGACGAGTTCCGCAGGCAGCCCCTCGGCGGCGGTTCCGCGCGCGGTGATCGTGTCGAACCCGGCGCTCTCGGCGTAGCCGGCTCCCTCCTCGGGGGTGCCGAATACCCGCCCCTCGTAGAGGTCCGGGGCGTGGATGGTGTGTCCGGCCCGTCGCAGCTGCTCGGCGAACTCGCGAACGCCGGAGGTCAGCCCGTGTCCATGGTGGAAGACCACCACCTCGGCCATCTCGCCCCCTCGTCCGCGGCGCCCGGGCGGCGCCGCGGCACGAGTATGGCCCGCAGCACGGACATCCACTGGCCACGGCTGGACAGGACCAGGCCGCTGTTCCGGAGTCCCGTCTCGCCTGTGCCGGCGAGCACCGCGAACGGGTCGATCACCCCTGCGGCCCGCCGGTGACGCCTCGGAGTTCGACCGGCCTCGAACTCGGCCACTGCCTGTGGGCACCAGCCGAAGGCCCCTGCAGGTGCGACCTCTACCTCCGCCCCCGTACCCGGCCGTGCAGGACGGCGTTCGTGGTGAGTTCCGCGATGAGGAAGGAGGACGTGGCCACGTCCTCGTCTCCGGCCGCGGCTTCCGGGCGGTCCCGCTGGTCGGCGAGCCAGCGTTCGGCGGCGTGGCGGACGGTGTGGGCGCCGCGCCTGCTGGTGGGGAACATGAGGCGGAAGTGGCGGGAGGTAGCGGTCGGTTCACCGCTGACGGTGACGGCTCGCTGGATCACCTCACCGAGGGTGACGGAATGGCCCTACCGTGTGGAAGACATGGGACGGTACGGCAGGCGACTGTCCCGGCGCGGAGGGCGGGATGTCCGGGCGTACTCCCGTGACCTGACCGGGCATTCCGCGGTTCGCCCCAGGTACGACAGAACTGGGCGGTGGCAGCAGATGGTGGCACAGGCAGGCGGTCCGGAGACCCCCACCGGCAGCGAGGCAGACGGCACGGACGAAGTGGCCGACCTGTTCCGCGCGCTCGGACGACAGATCAAGGTCGCACGGACACGAGCCGGGATGAGCCAGAAGGAACTGGGCGACCGGCTCGGGTACGGGGAGGAGACCATCTCGTCCGTGGAGCGGGGACGCCGAACCCCGCAGCCCGAACTACTGCTCGCGGTCGATGAACTGCTGGAGTGCAGGGGCCTGCTGGCCTCGGCCGCGGAAGACGTCCAGCGGGCCCGGGCACGGAGGAGAGTACGGCACCCGGAATGGTTCAAGGACTATGCGCGACTGGAGGGGGAAGCGGTTGAACTCCACTACTACGGCGCGCTGTCGTTGCCTGGCCTGCTTCAGACCGAGGGACACGCCCGCGCCGTCTTCACCGCGCGCAGACCCCTGCTCGACGAGGAGACGATCGGGCAGCGGTTGACCGCCCGGCTGGACCGACAGGAGATCCTGATGCGGTGGCCACCGCCTCTCGTGACGTTCACGGTGGAGGAGTCCGTCCTGCAACGGCCGATCGGCAGTCGGGACGTGCATCGGGAGCAGTTGAAGCACCTGCTGGAGGTCGCCCCACTGCGGAACGTGGAGCTTCAGGTGATGCCGACCGACCGTTCGGACCACCCGAGTCTGGGCGGCCCGTTCACACTGCTCACTCCAAAGGGGAGGCCTCAAGTCGGCTACCTGGAAGTCCAGAACGTCAGCAGGCTGGTGACCGATGCCGAAGAGGTACGTATGCTTGCGGCGCGCTACGGCAGCATCCGCGCCCAGGCCCTCACTCCACGAGAGTCTCTGGCCCTGATCGAAAGGTTGCTGGGAAATCCATGATCACCGAACAGCCCATACGCCTCATCTGGTTCAAGAGCACGTACAGCAGCGGCGAAGGCGGCGAGTGCGTCGAGGTCGCCGCCGACGGGACGGCCGTCCGCGTACGGGACTCCAAGGAACAGGGCACCGGTCCGCAGCTCGCCTTCACCCACGATGCGTGGGCCGGGTTCGTCACGGACCTCGGACGGGACTACCTCTCGCATGTCCAGGAGCGCGGGATGTACAGCTCCGGGTCCACCGCCGCGTGCCCGCGCATCCCGGCGTAGACCAGGTAGACCGCTACCTGGGAGTTCTCGATCCGCCCGGCCGTTCCGGTGTACTGGCGCTGGACCCCGACCGTGTGGGTGCCCTTCTTCACGTCGCCGGTCTCGTCGACCACCAGCACCGCGGCCTCGTCATGGAGGTGCTCGACGACATATTCGCGCACGTCGTCACGGACGCCATCGGCATCCCAGACGGCCCGGGACAGTAGATGCTGCATGCCGTGCGGGGCGGCCTCCCCGGCCCACTCCGCGATCGTCCAGCAGTTCTTGCGCGGCAGGTCCGACAGCAGGCCCAGTACCAGCCGCCCGGCCCGCAGCCGGGGTTCGACCCGGGTGAACCGGCCCGCGATCCGGCCCATGGCCACCTCGAACGCCTCCCGCCAACGGACGGGATCTATGCTGTGACCTGCGGCCACCGTCTCATCGTTACTCCACACAAGTCACGATGATCAACGGTGGCCGCACCCGTCTCCGCACCGGCCCCGACCAGCAAGATCACGAACTACAGCTGGAGTATTAGAGTGCGGACATGCCAATTTCGCTGCACCTGCAAGAGATCACTCCTGACAACTTCGAGAGCGCTATCGACCTGAGAGTCCGCCCCGACCAGGAACACCTGGTGGCACCCGTGGTGAAGTCACTCGCCGAGGCATACGTCCACCCCGGCATCGCATGGCCCCGGCTCATCTGCGACGACGACGAAGTCGTCGGGTTCCTCATGGCCTTCTTCGACATCGACTGGACCGGCAAAGGCACCGACTTCCGCTCCGGACTCTGGCGTCTCAACATCGCTGATGGAAAGCAAGGCCGAGGCTTCGGACGCTTCGCAGTGCAGTCCGTTGCCAACGAGATCCGGCGCCGAGGAGGCACGCGGCTGACGACCACCTGGCATCCCGGAACGGATGGCCCAGCGGGTTTCTATCTGACACTCGGCTTCCGCCCAACCGGAGAGACCAGCGGAGACCAAACGGTGGGCGTGCTGGAACTGAGCTGAACCCGCGTCTCTGCCGCACCGGCACATCACGCACGACGGTCTCCCTGCCGCTGGAAATCCCGTTGATGGCTCCACCAGCAGCACTGCAAGCAGGGGGAATAGCCCCGGCCGCAGCCTCGCGGGTGCCGTCCGCCGGCGCGAAGGGCCCGGGCAGCCGGACCGCGGGCCCGGCGTCACGTGCCGGTGAGCTTGTCGAGGTCGGGGGCGTAGACGGTCATCCAGTGCGGGTTCAGCCGGTAGTAGACGACCTCGCGGTTCCAGTCGAAGGCGTCGTCGTCGCCGTAGAAGTCCTGCAAGTAGGCGAGGAGTTCCTGCCAGTCGGCCGTGGTATCGGCGTCCTCGGGGTTCAGCTCCTCCACCGTGCCGTGGGTGAACACGCCGAGGTCCTCGCCGCGCATGTGCGCGACGCTGGCGGCCGGACGGGCTGCGAGATGACGGGCCTTGGCGGCGTTGCGCGCCGTGCCGAAGTGCCACCGGCCGTGCAGGAAGTGCCCGTCGACGCCGCTGATCCGCGGTTCGCCCTTTGCGGTCACCGTGGAGAGGGCGAGCGTGCACATGCCGGTGAGGACCCCCGTGAGCTGCGCCGCCGTGATGGTGCGGCCCTCGACGATCGAGCGGAGGTGTGCGGTCGAACCGGAGAGGGATGTGCCGAGGAGGGACTGGAGCTTGTTGAGTTCTTCTGGGGTTTCGCGCATACGTCCATCGTCGGCCGTAATCCCGACACCCTCTGTCGTCATTGATGAAGCAGCGGTGAGGCTTCTCCGCGTGGGTTGCGCTCGGTACTGCGTGGATGGCAACAGGCGGGGGACGAGCACCGGGACACATTGGGGTCTTCTCGGCAACATGACGATTACTTTGGGTGACGACGGGAGAGTACGGCGGAGCTGACCCGGGCTCAGAAAGACGTGCAACCCCTGGTTAAGAAAAGGTCTGCGAAGATCATGTTCCGGATACCAAGAGGCTCCACGCGTTGACCAGATATCACCTACACCGCTGTGCTCGATGTCCGCCGGGAGACCGCTGAGGCCCTGGCCCGGCTCCCGCGAGCACACCGCGACCGGGTCGGCGCCCGCAAGAACACCCGCGCCCTGGGCGCCTTCAAGCAGGCGGTGCCGGTGCTGGTCCTGCGGTGGTTCGCCGACGGAACCCGCCTTGCCCAACTTGCTCGGGACAAAGGCTTTCGGTACCCGCCGCCTACCGTTACCTGTACGAGGGGCTGACCGTGCTCGCCGAGCATGCCCCGGACCTGCGCACCGCGCTGGAACGGGCAGCCGCCACCGGGTACACCCACCTCAACCTGGACGGCACCGCCGTCCGCACCGACCTCGTCGCCGTACCCGGCCCGAACGGAGCCGACTCGTGGTGGTCCGGAAAGCACAAGCACCGGCCGCGCGGCCGACCTCGGCGTGGACGAGGTCGCCGAGCACGGCGCGCCGCGCCGCGCCACCGGATACCGTGCCGCGAACGTGGTGCTGCGCGCCCGGGACGGAAGAGAGATGGACACGGCCGTCGCCACGGTCGCGGTCGAGATCTCCGCGCTGTTCGCTGCTGACGGACTGCTCGAGGCCGACTGGATCGAGAACTTCTGAGGGCGCCGTCGGGTCACCGGCTTCGGTCTGCGGGGATGGTCCTTCCCGAGGTCCGCGCCGAGCCCCCGGGGCGGTGGTCGTGGGTCCCGGCGCAGGAGGTGCACCCCGGGGCGGCCGAGCCCCCGGGGCCGGCACCTGCACCGGGAGGCGCGGTGACCGCACCGGCGCCGATCCCCTGCCCCGGTGGGGCGAGCCACTCGTCCACCGCGTCCGGCCGCACCGCCGCCGCCTCGGCGAGCGTACGGCCGCGGCACCCCGGCACCGGCCTGGTCAAGGGAGTACTCAGCGCCCGGCACCGGTCACCCGGTCGTCAGGACCATCAACTTCTCCGGGTCGGTGACCGGGACGAAGCCGGCCTTCCCGTACACCCCGTGCGCGTCGTCCGTGGCGAGGAGGACCCGGCACAGTCCCAGCGGCGCGAGACGGTCGCGCACCGCTGCCGCCAGGGTGGTGCCGAGTCCCCGTCCGCGTACGGCCCTGTCGACGTAGACGTCGCACACCCACGCGAAGGTGGCGTGGTCCGTCACCACGCGGGCGTAGGCGACGAGCAGGCCCGAAGCCCGCTCGTAGGCCCCGAAGTTGAGTGAGCCAGCGATGGCCCGGTCCTGCTGCTCCCGGCTGCGGCCGAGGGCCCAGTAGGCGTCGGTGGAGAGCCAGTGGTGGATGCGGACGGGATCCAGGGGTGCGGGTCGCAGGAGATCTCGTAGTCGGCGCAGGTGCCGGTCGGGTCGCTCATCCCCGTACCTTCGCAGCACCGGGGCGGGTTGTCAGCGGGGTTTCGGGCGCACCCCGGACGGCTGCGCCGCTCTCCCGGGTGCGTGCCGTGCCGCGCTCGGCTGCCGCGCGCCGGTGACCGGGCGCGGCACGTGCGCCGCGGTGCCGGGCCCGGCCCGGCGGTACCGGCGGTGCGGTCGGCCGGGCGGTACGGCCGGCCCGGCGGTACGGCCGGCCGCGGTCCCGGCAGGGAAGGCCGTGCCGCGCGCCCGCTCAGGCCCGTCGGCTTCCCCGCCCACGGCACCCGATCCCGGCCTCCGCGCCGCACCGGGCCGGCGTGCCGCGGTCGCGGTCAGTGCGCGCCGCGGCCCAGCACCTCGTCGCAGGAGGTGCGCAGCCGCCGCACCCCCTCGGTGATCTCGGCCCGCCCGGCGACCCCGGCGAAACTCAGCCGCAGATGCCCGGCCGGCGGCTCGGCACTGAAGTACGGGCGGCCGGGGGCGACGGCGACGCCGGCGCGGAGGGCCGCGGAGACGAGGGCCGTCTCGTCGGTGCCGTCGGGCAGGCGGACCCAGAGGTGGTGGCCGCCGGCCGGGATGTGCGGCAGGGCGAGTTCGGGCAGCCGGAGCCGCACGGCGGCGGTCATGGCGTCGCGGCGGGCCTTCAACTCGGCGGCGACTGACCTGAGGTGGCGGCTCCAGGCGGGGGCGCCGACCAGTTCGAGCGCGGCCTCCTGCAGGGGCCGGGAGACGAAGAAGGTGTCGACCACGTGGATGGCGCGCAGGCGCTCCAGCACCGGTCCGCGGGCGGCGAGGGCGCCCACCCGCAGGCTCGGGGAGGTGACCTTGGTGAGGGAGCAGACGTGCACGACGACGCCGTCGGGGTCGTCGGCGGCGAGCGTGGCGGGCAGCGGCCCGGCGTCGGCGTGGACGAGGCGGCGGGCGAAGTCGTCCTCGATGACGAACGCCCCGGCGGCGCGGGCGATCCGCAGCACCTGGGCGCGGTGTTCGGGGGTGAGCACGGCCCCGGTCGGGTTCTGGAAGAGCGGCTGGGCGACGAAGACCCGGGCACCGGTCGCGCGGAAGGCCGCGGCGAGGAGGTCGGGGCGCACCCCGTGGGCGGGGTCCGCCGGCACCGGTACGGGCCGCAGTCCCGCGGCCCGGGCGATGGCGAGCATCCCCGGGTAGGTGGGCGACTCCACGAGCACCGGTGCGCCCGGCGGGGCGAGGGCGCGCAGGGCGGTGGTGAGCGCGGACTGGCCGCCCGCGGTCACCAGGACCTCCGCTGCGGTGAAGCCCGGGCCGATACCGCGGGCGAACCAGTCGCGGAGTTCCGGCAGCCCGTCCGCGGGCGGGCGGTTCCAGGCGCCGGGGCGCCTGCCGGCGCGGGCGAGCGCGGCGGCCATCGCCTGCTCGGGCTGGAGCGAGGGGTGCAGATAGCCGCCGTTGAACTCGATCACGCCCGGCGGGGGTGCGGCGAGCGTGACGAGGACCCCGGAGGCGTCCACGGCGCGCGGAACGGCCTCCGGGGCGGCGGCGGCGCTGAGCGCGACCTCCTGCCAGGAGGTGTCGGCGGCGGCGCCGGGGTCCGTTCCCGGCCGCGCGCGGAAGGCTCCGGCTCCGGGGCGGGTGACGACGAGCCCCTCAGCGGCGAGCCGGGCCAGGGCGCGGGAGACGGTGACGGGGGAGACCCGGTGCCGTTCGACCAGCGCCCTGCTCGATGGCAGCTTCTTGCCTGGGGAGTAGCGCTTGACCTCCTCTCGCAGGAGGTCCGCCAGATTGCCCACACTGCTACTCTCTTGCATGAGAACCAAGAATAGCGCTATCCCTTCGGGGCCGATAGCGGCCGGCGACACCGCCCGCTGCGGCGCAGCGGTCTCCGCGGAGCGGACCGGCACCCCGCGGGCCGCTGCCGCGACCCCGGCGGCCCGGTCCGGATCCCCGCACGGCACCCTGCTCGCGTCGCTCGGCGTCGTCGCCTTCTCGCTCACCTTCCCGTCCACCGTCTGGGGGCTGGAGTCGTTCGGACCGTGGTCGCTGGTCGCCGCGCGCAGCGTCCTCGCTGCGGTGATCGCGGGAGGGTTCCTGCTCGCCCTGCGGACACCGCTGCCCGAGCGGCGGCACCTGGGTCCGCTGCTCGTGGTCGCGGGCGGGGTGGTGGTCGGCTTCCCCCTGCTGACCACCCTCGCGCTGCGGACGTCGACCGCGTCGCACGCCGCGGTGGTCGTCGGCCTGCTGCCGTTGACGACCGCCGCCTTCGCCGCCGTGCGCACCGGCCGGCGGCCGTCCCGGACGTTCTGGGCGGCGGCGCTCGCCGGGGCGGCGGTCGTGCTCGGCTTCACCTTGGGCAGCAACGGCGGCGCCCCGTCGGCAGGGGACCTGTATCTCTTCGCGGCGCTGCTGGTCTGCGCCGCCGGCTACACCGAGGGCGGCCGGCTGGCCGGGCTGATGCCCGGCTGGCAGGTGATCGGCTGGGCCCTGGTCCTGTGCCTGCCGCTCACCGTCCCCGGAGCGGTGTTCGCCCTGATGGCCGAACCGGTCCGGCCGGGTGCGCAGGGTGTGGCCGGGCTTCTCTGGGTGGCCGCCGGATCGACCTTCTTCGGGCTCTACGTCTGGTACCGCGGGATGGCGGCGATCGGCATCGCCAGGGCCAGCCAGCTGCAACTGGCGCAGCCGCTGCTCACCCTGCTGTGGTCGGTGCTGCTGCTGGAGGAGCCCCTCTCCCCCGCCGCTCCCGCGGCCGCCGCGGCCGTCCTCGTCTGCATCGCCGTCACCCAGCGGGCGAGCACCCGAGGGTGACACGCGTCACGTATCGGGACGTAGACTCAGATTGACCCTGATGACCGTCAAACCCCTTCAAAGGAGGTCAGGCGCGATGGAAGCGAGTGTGGGAGACAAGCTGCTCGTGCACGGCCGCGTCGTCGGCCAGCACGACCGGACGGCCGAAGTCGTGGAAGTGCTGGGGGACAGGGGCAACCCGCCCTACCGCGTCCGGTTCGAGGACGACGGCCGCGAGTGCCTGATGTCACCCGGCCCCGACTGCGTCGTACGCCACCGCCGGGAGTCCTGAGCAGGAGGATCAGCGCGGCGGCCGGACCCGGGTCGGATAGTGGTCGGCCACCACTTCGGCCATGGCACCGATCCGGTCCGCGACGACTTCCTCCGCCGCGAAGAAGCAGTGGCCGCGCACCTCCGGGTAGCGGCGGGCCAGGGTCAGGTGACGGGACAGTTCGGCCGGGTCCCCCCAGGGTGCGGGCTGCCCGGGGGCACCGGCCTTGTAGAGCGCCTCGCCGATGAACAGGTCCACGCCGGTGCCCCGGGCCACCCCGGCCCACCAGGGCACCAGCTCCGCGTAGTCGGCGGCGCCGAACCCGATGTTCCAGTACAGCTGCGGGATCACATAGTCGATCCAGCCCTGGCGGACCCAGGTCCGGGTGTCGGCGTACAGGTCGTCATAGGTCTCCACACCCGCCCGCGTGGCGGAGCCGAGCGGGTCGGTGGAGGAGTTCCGCCAGACCCCGAAGGGGCTGATGCCGAAGCGGATCCCTGGATCGATGCCCTTGATGCGGGCGGCGGTCTCCCGCACCAGCAGGTCGACGTTGCCGCGCCGCCACGCGCCCTTGTCCGCGAACCCTCCGCCGTAGCGCCGGTACGCCGCGTCGTCGCCGAAGTCTTCCCCGGCCACCGGATAGGGGTAGAAGTAGTCGTCCCAGTGGACGGCGTCGACCGGGTAGCGCGCGACCGCGTCCAGCATCGCGTCCTGGACGAAGGCCCTGACCTCGGGCAGGCCGGGGTTGTAGTACAGCTTTCCCCCGTACGGAAGCACCCATTCGGGGTGCTGCCGCGCCGGATGGTCCGCCGCCAGGCGGCCCGGGTCGGTATGGCCGGCGACACGGTACGGGTTGAACCAGGCGTGCAGCTCCAGTCCGCGCGCGTGCGCCTCCGTCACCGCGGTGCCCAGCGGGTCCCAGCCCGGATCCCGCCCCTGGGTGCCCGTCAGGTAGGCGGACCACGGCTCGTACGGGGACGGCCACAGCGCGTCGGCGGTCGGCCGCACCTGGAGGATCACCGTGTTCAGCCGGCGGTCCACCGCGCGGTCGAGGTAGGCCAGCAGCTCGGCACGCTGCCGCTCCGCGGTCAGTCCGGGCCGGGAAGGCCAGTCCCGGTTGGCGACCGTGGCCACCCACACCCCGCGGAGCTCCCGGGGGCAGCCTGCCCCCCGGTGGCGGGCGGGGGACGCCGCCGACTCCCCCGCCGCGCCCAGCGCGGCGAGCGCGCCGGCAGCCGCGACGAACCCCCGCCGTGTGATCTGCCTCATGTGCCGGGCCATACCGGGATCCTCCGCACCGCCGTGCGCCGCGCCTTCGCGGTCGTCAGCGCACAGCATGCCCGCCCCGGGCACCCGCGCACACGCACCGGCGAGTAACGTCGTGGGGTCGAGGCGGGCGCGGCAACCCTGCGGACCCGCCGCAGCGAGATCAGCGAAAGGCACGATGTGACCGACACTGTGGCCGGCGTATCCCGCGTCGGAGTGGTGGGCTGTGGCCAGATGGGCGCGGGCATCGCGGAGGTGTGCGCCCGCAGCGGCCTCGAGGTCAAGGTCGCCGAGACCACCGGCGAGGCCCTGGAGATCGGCCGTACGCGGCTCTGCAACTCGCTCGCGAAGGCCGCCGAGCGCGGCAAGGTCGGCGAGGAGGAACTCCAGGCGACGCTGGAGCGGCTGAGCTTCACCACCGACCTCGGGGAGTTCGCCGACCGCGACCTCGTCATCGAGGCGGTCGTGGAGAACGAGCAGGTCAAGACCGAGATCTTCCAGGTGCTCGACCAGGTGGTGACCAGCCGTGACGCCATCCTCGCCTCCAACACCTCGTCCATCCCGCTGGTGAAGCTGGCCGTCGCGACCTCCCGGCCCGACCAGGTGGTCGGCATCCACTTCTTCAACCCCGCACCGGTGCAGCGCCTCGTCGAGCTGGTTCCCGCGCTGACCACGTCGGAGGAGACGATCACGCGCTCGGAGGCCGTGGTCGAGCAGGTGCTGGGCAAGCACGCCATCCGCGCCCGGGACCGCTCGGGCTTCGTGGTGAACGCGTTGCTCATCCCGTACCTGCTCTCGGCCATCCGGATGCTCGAGTCGGGGATCGCCGGCCGCGACGACATCGACAACGGCATGGAGCTGGGCTGCGCCCACCCGATGGGCCCGCTGAAGCTCTCGGACCTGATCGGCCTGGACACGGTCGCCTCGGTGGCCGACTCCATGTACACCGAGTTCAAGGAGCCGCTGTACGCGGCTCCGCCGCTGCTGCAGCGGATGGTGGACGCGGGGCGGCTGGGCCGCAAGACGGGCTCGGGCTTCTACACGTACTCCTGAACCCGCCCCGCGTATCCGGACGGGTCGCCTTCGCCGTGTCGCACGGCGCCCCCACGGCGTCCCCGCGGCCGTCCCCGCGCGCCCTCCGCGCACCGTCGCCCGGGCCCTCCCGCCGGGCCGCTCCCAGGGCCGCACCCGGGCTTGCTTCCGGGCCCGCACTCCCGGGCCCGTCATCCCGCGCCGCAGGGGCCGCGGCGAACGATGCACACAGGTGCTTCACACGGGGTGTGAGGAGCGTGTCCGCATATGCCGTGCGTACACGCTCCCCTGCCCCCGGCGGGGAGTGTTGACTCGGGATCACCCGGCCGGGGAATTACCGGACCACCATCTTGAACAGGAGCTGACAGGTGACCACCGACTCCGACCACTTAGCCGCCGTCGAGGAGTTCGCCGAGCTGCGCCGCTCCCTCGACGTCGGCCTCGCCCGAATCGACGGGCACCTCGCCCTGCTGGCCCAGCGGCACGACCGGATGGACCGGGACCTGGACGATCTGGCCGCCCGGGTGGGTGCCCTGGAGCACGGCAGATGGCCCCTGCCCGCGGTGGCCGCACTCACGGCGGCCGGCGCGCTGGCGGTGGCGGTCTGGCAGGTCATCGGGGGCTGAGGACCGCCCCGCCTCCGGCCTGGCCCGTCACCGGCCACGGCCGTGGCGCCGCAGCCGCAGCCGCAGCCACAGCCACAGCCACAGCCACAGCCACAGCCACAGCCCGAGTGTCACCCCAGGCGCAGATGGTGCAGCAGCAGCAGCCCGGCCGCCGTGTTGGCGGCCGGGACCTCGCCGCGGGCGATCATGTCGGGGACCAGCTTCAGCGGTATCCACTCACGACGCGAGGACTCGAAGCCGTCCTCGGGAGGGCCGATCCGGGTGGCACCCTCCGACCAGTAGAGATGGTGCCGCGCGTCGGTGAGCCCGTTGGACGGTTCCACGGTCAGCAGATGCCGCAGCGGTCCGGGGCGCCAGCCGGTCTCCTCCTCCATCTCCCGCGCCGCGGCGGACACGATGTCCTCGCCGTCCTCCACGACGCCCGCGGCGAGCTCCCAGCCCCAGCTGTCGGTGATGAACCGGTGCCGCCACAGCATCAGCACCTCGTTGGCCTCGTTGACGGCGGTCGCCACGGCGACCGGGCGGAGCCGGATCAGGAAGTGGTCGAGATGCCGGCCGTCCGGCAACGCGACATCCGCCAGATTGACCCTGAACCAGCGGTTCTCATAGATGGTTTGCTCACTCAGCTTCGTCCACTGCACGGTTCTGCCACCTTCCGACACGTAGGTGGCAATATCGCAGCAGGACCTCAGGGCGAGGGGAACGGCAGCAGGAGGCACGGGAGGGCTCACAGAGGCACGCGCAGGGCCCCCTCGATGAGGTCGGCCGCCTCGGCGGCCGGGCCGGAGCCGTTCGCCGCCAGCCTCGCCCGCACCCTCCGGAGCCGGTCCCTGAGCCGTTGCGACTCCATGCCCCTGGCCCGCTCGGTCATTTCGACGGCGGTTCGCGCGGCGCGTTCGGCCTCGCCCTGGCACAGCTCGATCTGGCTGAGCACGGCCAGCCGGTGCACCCGTCCCCGGTCGTGGGACGGCACGGCGGCCGCGGCTGCCGCGTGCTCCCGGGCCGCCCCCAGCTCCCCCAGGGACAGCAGCGCCTCGGCGACCTGGACGTTCACCAGTCCCGGCTGCACATAGCCGGTCTCGTCCGGCTCGCACCCCGGCAGGATCCGCTCCGCCTCCTCCTCGGCCCGCCGGATCCTCCCCAATGCCGCTTCTCCGTCACCGAGATGGGCATAGGCCTTCGCCTGCATCGCGTACAGGTCGGTGGCCAGTGCCGGGGTGATCTGCCGGCCCGCGGTCCGCAGCGCCGCCTCGGCGAACGCGACCGCCTGCCGGTACTCCCCCATGAACAGCGACTGGTTGACGAGCAGCGCGATCACATAGGCTCCCAGCCCCCGGTCGCCGCTCGCCTTGGCGAGCCGGAGCGCCTGGTGGAAGTACCGCTGCGCGAGTCCGTGGGCGTCCGAGTCGTAGGCGCAGATGCCGGCGACGGCCACCAGTCCGCCGGTCGCCCGGTGCAGCTGACGGCCGAGTGCGTCGTCGTAGGAACCCCGCAGCAGCGGCGCCGCCTCGCTGTTGAGGAAGCCGACGATCCGGGAGCGGGTGGCGATGCCCCCGGCCTTGCGGTACATCAGCTCGTAGTGGGCCCGGGCCGCGCGGAGCAGCTTGATGTCGGCCATGCCGACCCGGGTGCGCCCTTCGCGTGAGACGTCCGCGTCCTCCGGGGGGTTCTCCCACTCCCAGACGGGCATCACGGCGGGGGTGCCGGTGACGGCGGGCGCACCGAGGACATGGGGGCGCTGCTGCTCGTCGCAGCGCCACAGCGCCGTGGCGCGCTCGACGAAGCCGGAGAGCGGGGAGCCGTGCCGGGCCGCCGTCTCCCCCGGCACACCGAGACCGATGTCATCGAGGGTGACCGGGCGCCGCAGCCTGCCCGCGAGCACCTCGCAGATGACGTCCGGGACCTGACCGCGGGGACGCTGGCCCTTCAGCCAGCGCGCCACGGCGGTGTGCTCGTAGCGGAGCGCGAGGCCTCTGGCCCGCCCCGCCTGGTTCACATGGGCGGCCAGACCGGCGTGCGAGATGCCCGCCTCGTCGAGCAGCGCGTCGAGCAGGGTGTTGGGCTGCATGGGGCCCTCCGTTGGCTCGGTGTGGCCCACAGTAGTGGAGGGGACTTCGCACGGGGTGTGAAACGAGTGCATATATCCGCGCCGTGCGCGCTCTGCCGCCGTCCCGCTCACCCCGGTTGACTGTTCCTCCTCTCAAGGAGGCGGTCGGGCCGCCGGCTCCCCCTCGTTCAGTGCGGCGGCCCGTATCCGCGCCGTCCGCCCTGCTGATCTGCCCGACACTCCGCGGCAGGGCGGACGGCGCCGGCCGCGAACGGCCCCACGTGGGCACCGGGAGGGGCGGCGGCACACACGGACGAGGGGCGCGTCCGGACCCTGGTCCTGACGCGCCCCCCGTGCCGTCGGCGGCGTGCGCTCAGGCGCCGCGCAGCACCGCGCCGGTGCGCTCGCCGGCGAGCGCGACGGCTGCGTCACGGGCGGCCGACGCCTCCTCGACGGTCAGCGTGCGGTCGGGGGCGCGGAACCGCAGCGCGTACGCCAGCGACTTCCTGCCCCCGCCGATCTGCTCCCCCTCGAAGACATCGAACAGCCGGATGGACTCCAGCAGTTCGCCGGCACCTTCGTGCAGCGCCCGCTCCACGTCGGCGGCGGGCACGTCCGAGGCGACGACCAGCGCGACGTCCTGGGTGGCCACCGGGAAGGTGGAGATCCGCGGTGCCCGAAGGGCGCCGTCACCGGCCCGCTCCAGCAGGTCCAGCTCCACCTCCATCGCGCAGCTGCGCTCCGGCAGCCCGAGCGCCTTGACGACGCGCGGGTGCAGCTCGCCCGCGTGACCGACGAGGGTCTCCTCGCCGTCCACCGTCGCGTACAGCGCGGCGCAGCGGCCCGGGTGCCACGGCGCGTGCCGGTCGGCGCGGACGGTGAGTTCGGCACCGGCCTCACGGGCGATCGTACGGGCGGACTCGATCGCGTCCGCCCAGTCGGCGGGACGGCCCCCGCCCCACCAGCCGGCCTGCTCGCGCGCGCCGGCCAGGACGGTGGCGGCCCGGCGCGGCTGGTGCGGCAGGGCCGCGTCCAGCATCGCGATCTCCTCGTCGGTGGGACGGCGGTCCACCGGCAGCACGCCGGGGGCCGTCTCCTCGCCGGTGGGCCGGAAGACCAGCCCGGTCTCGAACAGCGCCAGGTCGTGCGAGCCCCGGCCGACGTTGCGGCGCAGCGCGGACAGCAGTCCCGGCAGCAGCGTGGTGCGCAGCGCCGGCTCCTCGTCGGAGATCGGGTTGACCAGGGTGACCACCGTGCGCCGGGGGTCGTCGGCGTCCAGGCCGAACTGGTCCAGCACCGCCTCGCCGAGGAACGGGTAGTTCAGGGCCTCGACATAGTCGGCCCCGGCGAGCGCCCGGCCGACGCGCCGGTGCAGGCGGCGGCGGCGGGTGAGCCCGCGGCCGGACGGCGGGGTGGGCAGCGTGGAGGGGAGGTTCTCGTACCCCTCCAGCCGGATGACCTCCTCCGCCAGGTCGTTGGGCGCGCGCAGGTCGGGGCGCCACGACGGGGCAGTCACCAGGAGTTCGTCCTGGCCGTGGACGTCGCAGCCGACCTCCTGGAGCCGGCGGACCACGGTCTCGCGGCCGTAGGCGACACCGGCGACCCGGTCCGGGTGGTCGGCGCGCATCCTGATGGTGCGCGGCGCGGAGGGGGCGGCGACCTCGGTGACTCCCGCCTCGGCGGTGCCGCCGGCCAGCAGCACCAGGAGGTCGGCCGTGCGCTGCGCGGCCGCCGCGGCGGCCTGCGGGTCGACTCCGCGCTCGAAGCGCCGGGACGCCTCCGAGGACAGCTTGTGGCGGCGGGCGGTGCGGGCGACGGAGACCGGGTCGAAGTGCGCGGCCTCGACGACGATCTCGGTGGTGCCGCGGACCTCGCCCGTCTCCGGGTCGGTCTCGGAGTCGGCGATCTCGGTGTTCGCTCCGCCCATCACGCCGGCGAGGCCGATCGGCCCGCGGCTGTCGGTGATGACCAGGTCCTCGGCGTCCAGGACGCGCTTGACCCCGTCGAGGGTGGTGAACTTCTCGCCCGCCTCGGCGCGGCGCACCCCGATGGGGCCTTGGAGCCGGTTGCGGTCGTAGGCGTGCAGCGGCTGGCCGAGTTCGAGCATCACGTAGTTGGTGATGTCGACGGCGAGCGAGATCGGCCGCATACCGGCCTTCTGCAGCCGCCGCTGCATCCAGATCGGGGAGCGGGCCTCGGGGTCGAGGCCGACGACGGTGCGCGCGGTGAAGCGGTCGCAGCCGGCCGGGTCGGCGATCCGCACCCGGTAGCCGTACGAGTTCGGCGCGGGGACGTCGAGCAGGGCCGGGTCGCGCAGCGGCAGCCGGTAGGCGGTGGCGGTCTCGCGGGCGACCCCGCGCATCGACAGGCAGTAGCCGCGGTCGGGCGTGACGGCGATGTCGAGGACCTCGTCGTACAGCTCCAGCAGTTCGGTGGCGTCGGTGCCGACCTCGATCTCCGGGGGCAGCACGATGATGCCGTGTGCCGACCCGCCGAGGTCGCCCATGCCCAGCTCGTCGGCCGAGCAGATCATCCCGCGGGACATCCGGCCGTACGTCTTGCGCTCGGCGATGCGGAAGTCCCCCGGCAGGACGGAGCCGGGCAGTGCCACGACGACCTTGTCGCCGACGGCGAAGTTGCGGGCGCCGCAGACGATCTCCTGGGGCTCGCCGGTCCCGTTGGACCGGCCCACGTCGACCGTGCAGAAGCGGATGGGCTTCTTGAACCCGGTCAGTTCCTCGATGGTCAGCACCCGGCCGACGACCAGCGGGCCGGTGAGGCCGGCGCCGAGCTGCTCGACGGTCTCGACCTCGAGGCCGGCCGAGACGAGTCTGGCCTGTACGTCACGGCCGGTCTCCGTCGCCGGCAGGTCGACGTACTCCCGCAGCCAGGAAAGCGGGACCCGCATCAGATCTCCATCCCGAAGGGCCGGGTGAACCGGACGTCACCCTCGACCATGTCTCGCATGTCTTCGACGTTGTGGCGGAACATCAGCATCCGCTCGATTCCGAACCCGAAGGCGAATCCGCTGTACTTCCCGGGGTCCACGCCGCAGGCGGTGAGCACCTTCGGGTTGACCATGCCGCAGCCGCCGAGCTCGATCCAGCCCTCGCTGGAGCAGGTGCGGCAGGGCCGGTCCGGGTTGCCGACGGACTCGCCGCGGCAGACGTAGCAGACCATGTCCATCTCGGCGGACGGCTCGGTGAAGGGGAAGAAGTTCGGCCGGAGCCGGGTCTGCATGCCCTCGCCGCCGAACAGCGCGCGGACCATATGGTCCAGGGTGCCCTTGAGGTCGGCCATGGTGAGGCCCTCGTCCACGGCGAGCAGCTCGACCTGGTGGAACACCGGGGTGTGGGTGGCGTCCAGGTCGTCCGTGCGGTACACGCGGCCGGGGCAGATCACATAGAGCGGCGGCTCGCGGTCGAGCATCGAGCGGACCTGCACGGGCGAGGTGTGGGTGCGCAGCACCACACCGGACCCGGCCGCCTCGCCCCCGGGGCGCCGGGCGCCCCGCACGAAGAACGTGTCGTGCTCACCGCGGGCCGGGTGGTCGGCCGCGATGTTCAGGGCGTCGAAGTTCAGCCATTCGGTCTCGGCCTCGGGGCCCTCGGCGACCTCGTAGCCCATGGCCGTGAAGACGTCCTCGATGCGCTCGGAGAGCGTGGTCAGCGGGTGGCGGGCGCCGGACGGGGTGCGGTCGTACGGCAGCGTGACGTCCACCGCCTCCTCGACCAGCACCCGGGCGTCGCGCTCGGCCTCCAGCTCGGCCTGGCGGGCGGCCAGGGACCTGTTCACGGCACCGCGGGCCTGGCCCACGCGCTTGCCGGCCTCGGCCTTGGCGTGCGGGGGCAGGGCGCCGATCTCGCGGTTGGCGAGCGCGAGCGGCGAGGCGGGGCCGGTGTGCGCGATCTTCGCCTCGTGGAGCGCGTCGAGGCCGCCCGCGGCGGCGAAGGCGGCGAGCGCCTCGTCCCGCATGCGCTCGATCTCTTCCGGTTTCAGTGCCTCGACCTCGACCGGGTCGTACGACTTGTTGGGTGCCGACATCTCTTCCCGTGCTTCCGATGGGGTGGCTGGTGCCCCCGCTCGACGACCGAGGACGCAAAGGTGCCAAAGGACGAGTCTAACGGGGTGACGGTACGCGAACGCGCCCGCGGGCTGCCGGTGCGCTTGTCAGATGAGATAGGCGGGCGTTCCGACGGGCAGGGTGAAGCGGAACTCCGCACCGCCGCCCGGTCCCCGGCCGACGCTGATCGTCCCGCCGTGCGCCTCGACGATGCCCTTCACGATGTACAGGCCGAGGCCGGTGCCGCCGCGCTTGCTCCCCCGCCAGAAGCGGGTGAAGACACGGCTCATCGACTGCTCGGGGATACCGGGGCCTTCGTCGCTCACGGTGACGGCCGTTCCCTTCTCGTCGTTCACGCCGCACGCCGGCGCCACCTCGATGGTGACGGTTCCCCCGCCGTGGCGCACCGCGTTTTCGAGGAGGTTGCCCAGCACCTGGTCGATCTTGTCGGGATCCGCCCACAGGTCGGGCAGATGGTGGTGGACGCGGACGAAGAACCGGTCCGGGGACAGGCCCCCGGCCGTGTACGCCTGGACATGGCGGCCCACGGCCGCCGCGAGGTCCACGGGCTGGCGCCGCACCTCCAGCCTTCCGGAGTCGATGCGCGAGATGTCCAGGAGCTCGGCGATGAGCCGGGTCACGCGGTTGGCGTCGGCGTCGACGGTCTCCAGCATCAGCCGCTTCTGGTCGTCGGTGAAGCGCTCCCACTTGGCGAGGAGGGTGGCGGTGAAGCCCTTGACGGAGGTCAGCGGCGAGCGCAGCTCATGGGCGACGGTGGCGATCAGCTCGGCGTGGCTGCGCTCGGTGCGGCGGCGCGCTTCGGTGCCGCGGAGGCTGACGACGACGCGCCGCACGGGACCGGTGGGCGCCTGGCGCACATAGCGGACGGAGACCAGGACCTCCCGGCCGCCGGGCAGCAGCAGATTGCGCTCGGGCTGGCCGACCCTGGTGGCGAGGCCTCCGTACGGGTCGGTGAGCGGCCACCAGCGGCGGCCCTTGAGGTCCTCCAGGGGCAGCGCGTGGTCCAGCGGGCGGCCGAGGGCGCGGTCCGCGGGGACGGCCGTGATGCGCGCGGCCGCGGCGTTGAAGCAGATGATCCGGCCGTGCTCGTCGGCGACGACGAGGCCGTCGGGGAGGTCGTCCGGGCCGATGCCGATGCCCACGCCCGTGCCCTCCTCGGCGCACGCCGACGCCGGGAGCGCGCCCGACGGCCCGGGCCCGCTCGTGCCGACAGTCATCCGCAGTACCCCACCTCTCGAACCGGTGCAGTGGGTCCCCGAGTCCGCCACCCTACTAGTCGGAGCTGACGGAGCGACACCCTGCGTCCCGGGCGACGGCCCCAGCCGGCGGTCCCGGGCAGGAGGACCCGGCAGGAGGACCCGGGCCGGCGGGGCGGCGCAGGCCCTGACCGCAGATACGGACCGCATGCCCCGGGCGCTCCCGTGCCCGCGGGGGTGCCCGTGCCGGGACGGGGCTCGCGGGCGGAGCCGGGGGCCGGGCGCGGTACCGCCGCGGACGGGGCGCTGACTGCGGCGGACGGCGGGTGTGCCGGCGGCGGACGGCCGGTGGTCACCGGTGGTCACCGGTGACGGCAGTGCGGGCGCCAGGCACCCCACGGCCGGGACGGACCGGCCTCAGCAGGCAGGCACGGCGGCGCGACCGCCCGGGGAGCGCTGGGCGCGGGCCGAGGCGTAGAGGCAGACCGCGGCGGCGGTGGCGAGGTTGAGGCTCTCCGCCCTGCCGTGGATCGGCACGCGCACGACGGCGTCGGCGAGCGCCCGGGTCTCCTCGGGAAGGCCCCATGCCTCGTTGCCGAAGATCCATGCGGTGGGCCCGGACATGTTCCCGGCGTCGAGTTCGCCGTCCAGGTCGTCCGCTCCTGCGCCGTCGGCGGCGAGGACGCGCACCCCGGCGCCCCTCAGTCCGCTCACCGCCCGCTCGACGGGAACCCCGACCGCCACCGGGAGGTGGAACAGCGAGCCGACCGAGGCCCTGACCGACTTGGGGTTGTACAGGTCCACCGAGGCGTCGGTGAGCACGACGGCGTCGGCACCGGCCGCGTCGGCGCACCGCAGCACCGTGCCGGCGTTCCCGGGGTCGCGCACATGCGCGAGCACGGCCACGAGCCGCGGGCCCGCCGCGAGGATCTCCTCGAACGGCGCGTCGAGGAAACGGCAGACCCCGACGAGGCCCTGCGGCGTGACGGTCTGGGAGACCTCCGCCAGTACCGGGTCGGGGGCGTGGTGGATACGGGCGCCGGAGGCGCGGGCTGCCTCCACGATGTCCGCGTACCGCTCGGCGGCCTCGACGGTGGTGAACAGCTCGACGAGCGCCGCCCGGCCGTCGCCGCCCCGGTGCCCGACCGCCTCCCGCACGGCCTGCGGCCCCTCGGCGAGGAACAGCCGCTCCTTGGAACGGAAGTTCCGCTTGGCGAGCCGCCGCGCGGCGACGACCCGCGGAGACCGCGGGGAGATCAGCTCGGGGGTCCCCATGGGGGCTCTCACTTCCTTGCGCTGCCCGGCGGTGCGCGGTCGGCGCGGTACTCGCCGGGTGGTACGGGCTCGCGCGCGGATGCTCGCGCGGGGATCGGTCCGCAACACACGCGGACCCGCAGACCGTGGGCCTGCGGGTCCGGGCGTGGTCCGGGCTTGGTCCGGGCTTGGTCCGGTGGGACGCGACCGTCAGGCCGCGGCCTTCGGGGCGTTGACGTCGCTCGGGAGCGCCTTCTGGGCGACCTCGACGAGCGCGGCGAACGCGTTGGCGTCGTTGACCGCGAGCTCGGCCAGGATCTTGCGGTCCACCTCGACGTTGGCGGCCTTCAGACCCTGGATGAAGCGGTTGTAGGTGATGCCGTTCGCGCGGGCGGCGGCGTTGATGCGCTGGATCCACAGCTGCCGGAAGTCGCCCTTGCGCTTCTTGCGGTCGTTGTAGTTGTAGACGAGGGAGTGGGTGACCTGCTCCTTCGCCTTGCGGTACAGACGAGAGCGCTGACCGCGGTAGCCGCTGGCCTGCTCGAGGATCGCCCGGCGCTTCTTGTGGGCGTTGACTGCCCGCTTGACGCGTGCCACTTGTTGACTCCTTGTAGCGGGGCCGTGGTTGTCCTCACACGGCCCGGAAACGAATTGGTCCCGGTTCTGCCCGGAAGCCCCCGCTCGTACGGAGGCGGGAGGTCAGTCAGATGCCGAGCATCTTCTTGATCTTGGCGGCGTCACCCGGGGCCATCTCGGCGTTGCCGGTGAGGCGACGCGTCAGCTTGGACGACTTGCGCTCGAGCAGGTGGCGCTTGCCGGCGCGCTCGCGGAGCACCTTGCCGGAGCCGGTGATCTTGAAGCGCTTCTTGGCACCGCTGTGCGTCTTGTTCTTCGGCATCGCGCCGTTCTCTCCTCGTCAGTGGCGCTTTCGTCGCCGGTCGGTGGACCGGCGGCCGAAAGCGTCAGATGTATCGGTTCGTGTCCGGGACGGCCGTCCCGGAATCAGGCCTCGGCGGGCTCTTCGGAAGCGGACCCGGCCTGGGCGGACCGGTCCCCCTGGCGCTCCGCCTTGCGGGCGGCCTGCGCCTCACGGGCCTCGGCCATCGCCTCGGTCTTCTTCTTGTGCGGACCGAGAACCATGATCATGTTTCGGCCGTCCTGCTTCGGGTTCGACTCCACGAAACCGAGGTCCTGGACGTCCTCCGCCAGCCGCTGCAGCAGCCGGTAGCCCAGCTCCGGCCGCGACTGCTCACGGCCTCGGAACATGATCGTGATCTTGACCTTGTCGCCCTGCTTGAGGAACCGGACGACATGACCCTTCTTGGTGTCGTAGTCGTGCGGGTCGATCTTCGGCCGGAGCTTCATCTCCTTGATGACCGTGTGCGCCTGGTTCTTGCGCGCCTCACGGGCCTTCATGGCCGACTCGTATTTGAACTTCCCGTAGTCCATGAGCTTGCAGACCGGCGGACGGGCGTTGGCCGCCACCTCGACGAGGTCGAGGTCGTACTCCTGCGCAAGCTCCAGGGCCTTGGCAAGCGGGACAATCCCGACCTGCTCGCCGCTGGGACCGACAAGTCGCACCTCGGGAACGCGAATCCGGTCGTTGATGCGGGGCTCGGCGCTGATGGATCCTCCTCGGTAGCACCACGCGACGGTCTGGCGGACAGCCGCGCAACGTCTGTTTCTGTACGGACCAACCGCGCCGGCGAAAGAAAAATGCCCCGACGGGTCACAGACGGGGCTCCTCGCACTACCGGAGCACCGCCGCGTCGACCGCGGGGCGCGTTTCGGACGGCTCCATCGTCCGTACGGAACGATGGGCGCCGCCTGACCGGTGACCCGCCGCCCGTGAGAGCGGCCAGGTGGGAGATCGGAGCCTCCACTTGTGGGCCGGACACATCCGTGTCCGGCCGGTCGTCACACAAGGTTAGCAGCTACGGCCCGCAGGGGCGAACCGCGGTGCGGGCGGGCTGCCCGGTGGGTACCCGGCTCGGCCGGACGGGACGGACGGAATGCCCCGCTCGCCCGGGCCGGACGGGCTCATCAGGACGCCCGGCCGCTCGGGCCGGGCGGAGGGGCGGCGCGCTCAGCCGCGGCGGCGTGCGCGGCTCCGGCAGGCTACGCGGCGGGCCGGCCCCCGGGCAGAGCGAGCGGGCCGGCCCGCACCGCACCGCACCGGTCAGCCGTAGACCGGCCCGGTGTACTTCTCTCCCGGGCCCCGGCCCGGCTCGTCGGGTACGACGGAGGCCTCGCGGAAGGCCAACTGGAGGGACTTCAGGCCGTCCCGCAGCGGTGCCGCGTGGAAGGAGCTGATCTCGGTGGCACCCGCGTCCAGCAGCCCGGCGAGCGCGTGGACCAGCTTCCGGGCCTCGTCGAGGTCCTTGTGCTCGTCGCCCTCCTCGGTGAGTCCCAGCTTCACCGCGGCGGCGCTCATGAGATTCACCGCGACCGTGACGATCACCTCGACGGCGGGGACCTCCGCGATGTCGCGGGCCATGGCGGCGAAGTCGGGAGCCTGTTCGCCCGCGGGCTGCTCGGGGGTAGGGGTCGCGTCACTCATGGGGCACACGATATGCGGTGCCCCCGACCCGGTACGCAGGGGGTTCCACCGCACTCCCGCCACGGGGGCGTCACCCCGGGCCCGTCCCCACCGCCCCCACCGCCCCCGTCCTCGTCCCCTTCCCCCTTCCCGCCCCTCAGCCCCTCAGCCCCTCAGCGTTCCCGTACATAGAGGGGTTCTCCGGGCGGCAGCGCCGACGCGGGCAGCAGGGCGAGGTCCAGTCCGCGCACCAGCCGGGCCCTGAGTGTCTCGTCCGCCGCGAGGGCGCCGGCCACGCGCTGGGCGGCCCCGGCCGGGGAGGCGTCCGCGTCGAGCACGAGGGCCAGCGTGCCGTCGGCGGCACCGGGGCCGAGGTGGGCGCGGAGCACGGCCGGTTCGGCGGCCACCACCGCCCGTACCGCCCCGGTGACGGAAGGGTCGGCCAGCGGATCGGTGCTGGTGCGCCCCTCGGCCAGGGCCAGCAGAGCGGCGCCGGTCAGCTCGTACGGCACCGGGCCTGCGAGGTCCAGGACCACCGTGTCGGCCTTCTCGTGGGCGGCTGCCTGGAGGGCCTGGTGCAGAGGGACGGCGACGGGCCGGGCCTGCGGATCCCACAGGGCGAGCGACGCGGTCGAGGTGAACGCGGGCAGCGCGCGGCGGCTGCCCGCCGTCAGGGTGGGTACCGCCATATCGCTGGTCTTCTCGCGGCGCAGCCCCTTCTCGTCCTCCTCGACCTCGCCGAGCACGGCGACCACGGGCACCAGGAGCCGGGCACCCCTGAGCGCCTCCAGCACGGGCCGCTCCGCGCTCCGGTCCTGTGCCCAGGCGGCGAGTGCCGCAGCCAGGGCCGGGTCGGCGGTCCCGTCGTCGTCGGAGTAGCCGGGGTCGGGAATGTTCTTGAGCGCCACGCGACGAGCCTAGTTCGTCGGCTGCGGTGCCCGGAGGCGGGGGCATGGGGGGCGCGGACACGCAGAGTGCGCGGGGGCGCGGGGGCGCGGGGGCGCGGAGGCGCGGAGGCGCGGACAGGCGCGGAACGGATCCGGGGGGGTACGGGCCCGGGTGGGACGAGGGCCGGGCCACGGGCCTGGGCCGGACCGGTGCGCCCCGACCGAGCCGCACCCGCCCCCCGCTACGAGGCCGACTCCGGCGCTCCGGGGCGGGACTACCGGGCCGTGTCCGTCCGGCGTCGCCCGGCATGCCCCGCGGTGCGCGGTCATGTCCGGCGGCCTCCGCGCCACAGCACGATCGCCGCCGCCAGCAGCAGCGCTCCGAGGCCGCCGGAGACCGGGCCGAGCCAGCCGCCGCGCGACCGCGCCGAGGGGTCGTCCGGGCCGGTGCCGAAGTACTGCCCGCGGTGGCCCTGACCGGGCGCGGCCTTCGCGTCGGTGTCGCCCGGGACCGGCCCCCCGCCCTGCTGGATCGCGGCGACGGGGTCGACGATGCCGTACCCCCTGGCGTCGTCGCGTCCGCTCTTCGGGCCGTCGCGGGCGGTGGCGGCGAGGAGCCGCTTGATCTGGGCGGGGGTGAGCCGGGGGTGGGCCGCCCGGACGAGCGCGACGGCACCGGAGACGAAGGCGGACGCCGCACTGGTGCCCCACCCCTCGTAGTACCTGCCGTCGGGGTCGGCGATGACGACGTCGACGCCCGGGGCGCTGACGGTGGCGTACCAGCGCCGGGTGGAGAAGGAGGCATGGGTGCCGTAGCGGTCGACGGCCGTGACGGCGATCACACCGGGATAGGCCGCCGGGTAGGAGATGTGGTCGCCCTTCTCGCCCCCGTTGCCCGCCGATGCGACGACGACCGCGCCCTTGTCGAGGGCGTACTGGACGGCAGCGTCCTCACCCGCGTCAGGATGAGCGGACTCGCTGTCGTCGCCGAGGGAGAGGTTGATGACGTCGGCGCCGTTGTCCGCGGCCCAGCGGATGCCCTGGGCGAGCGCGGTGCCGCGCGTCTTGCGGGCCCTGGTGCGGGCGGGGTCGGCGCCTTCGAGGATCACCCGCACGGGGAGGATCTTCGCCTCGGGTGCGATGCCGAGCACTCCCTCGTCACGGTCGGTGCCATGGCCGTGCCCCGCGATGATCCCGGCCATCGCGGTGCCGTGGCGGGCCCAGGCGCGGTCGCCCCGCTCCGCCCCGAACCCGACGAGGTCCTTGGTGGGAAGGACGCTGCCCGCCAGATCCGGATGGCTGTCGTCGACGCCGGTGTCGAGCACGGCGACGGTGATGCCCGCGCCCTTGGTCGTGCGCCACGCTTCCTCGGTGTGCAGGGTGTCCAGGGCCCACTGCCGGGCCCGGATTCCGTCGGCCTGTGCGGGTGCGGTGGAGACGAGCGAGAAGGCGACGGCCGCCGCGACGGCTCCCAGGAACCGCCTGGGCCACCCAACGGTGTTGAGGCGTACGGCTCCCGGGAGCCGCCGTGACCCGGCGCCGATGCCGAGGCGGGCGGCCGTCATTCGGGGCGCTCCGGTGAGGTGGCGGACTCGCGCAGGGCGCCTTCGACGCGGTCCGCGATTCCCCTGGCCTCGTGGCCCAGGCCGGCCTGGGCGGCGGCGGAGGTCTCGCCGGGCACCGTCGCCTCGGCGGCCGGCACGGGTTCGGCCACGGGGCGGCCGTCCGCGAACCCGGACACGGCGAAGACCACGACGGGCGCGTCGGTGAGCACACGGACGGTCCAGCTGGCCCGCTGGCGGTCCCCGAAGCCCGCTGCGACGGTGCCGGGCACCGGGTAGGTGCGGGGCATCAGGTCGGCCCGCTCGTCGAGGTCCTCCTGGGAGAACCTTCGGGACAGGTCCACCATGGCGCTCCGGTCGGCCTCGGTGACCACCATGCCGACGGTCGTGACACCGGAGGCGGTGGCGTCGGTGTAGGTGGCGCGGAGGACCCGCAGGCAGCCGACCGGCCGGAGCGCCTTCAGCAGCAGCGGGTCGAAGGCGCCGGCGCAGGGGCCGTCGGGCGCGACCGCCACTCGGGTCCACACCCGGTCCGCGCCACCGGGCCCCGCTCCCTCGCCCTTGATCGTGCGGGGGAAGAGCGTGTCGACGGGAACGCTGTGCCACAGGGCGCGTACGTCGGCGTAGCGGGACGGAGAGGCGGGTGACGCGGCCGGATCGTCCACGAGCCAGCTCCCGGCGACCGCTCCACCGATCAGCCCGAGTCCGAGGACGACGCAGACGAGGGCGGCCACGGCTCTCGCGGGGCGACGCTCCCGGACGCGGCGGAGCCGCGCGGAGGGCTCGGCGAGGGTCTCGGCGAAAGCCCCGGCGGGGGCGCCGGGAAGAGCCGCGCCGGGGTGGGGGCTGAGAGGGAAGCCGGGGGGATGGGAGCCGGGGGGCGCATCGTGCGTCATCCAGGGCCAGGGGCTGCCGGGGCTGCCGGGGCTGCCGGGGCTGCCCAAGGTTCCCGGGGTTGCCGGGGTTCCCGTGAGTCCTGCGGCAAGACCGCCCCCCGGAGTCCGCGGAGGGGGTGGCGGAGCGGCGGAGGCGGGTGCACCGGGTATGGGGGGTGGGGGTGCCGTGCGGGGAGCACCGGGTGCGGTCGCCGCCGATGGGGCCGCGGGCACCGGGGACGCCGCAGGTCCCGCGGCTGCGGCGGGCACGGCGCCGACACGCGGAGGCAGGAGGGGGCGCGGGGGTATCTCCTCCGGGACGCGGGGTGCGGGCGCACCGGCGGTGCTCCCGTAACCCGGAGGTTGCGGTACGGGCCGCCCCTGAGCGGATGGCGCATACGCACCGGGAAGGCCCGGCTCCGCGGCCACGCCGGGACGGACGCCCGAGGCGCCCGAGGGCGAGGGCGCAGAACCGGCGGAACGGCCGGGACCCGAAGGGCTGACGGGAGCGGAAGGGCCCGGACTCGCCGAGGCGCCCGGCCCCGAAGGGGCGCCCGGAACCCGTTGGGGGCCCGAGACGGTGCGCTGCCCGGAGGAGCACTGCGCACCGGAGGAAGGGCGCACGGCGGAGGAAGGGTGCGTGCCGGTGGAAGGGGGCACGGCGGAGGAAGGGGGCGGCGCCGGTGCCGGGGGCGGACCGGGGCGCCCGGCCGGTCCGCCCGGCCGCGCTCCCCAGGGCCCGGGGGCCTCCGTACGCCGGCCGGCGCCCGCCGGAGCCGAGGGGCGGGACGGCCCTCCCTTCGCACCGCCCGGTCGCGCACCGCCGGGCGGGGGAGCGATCGGGCTGCTCACCGCTGCCCGAGGGGCCGGCGACCGCGGCGGGAGGGCGGCTTCCGGGCCGGGGGCCGCGGCCGTCGCGCCGGCTCCCGAGCCGGACGGGCCGTTCCGGGCACCCGCGGGTCCGCCGCGGGAACCGACCGACTCACCACGGGGGCGGACGGCCTCCCCCGAGGCGCTGACCGGTTCGCTCGCGGCGCGGGGCGCGGGCACCGGGACCGTCTGGCCCGGGGGGCTGTCCGGGCGTGGCTCCGTTCGGGGGGCTGAGCGGGCGCCGGGGTACGCGGCGCGAGGGCGGGGCACCGGAGGGGCGGAGATGCGGGGGTCCGGGGTGGAGTCGGTGATCGGGCGGAGACGGGTCGTCGTCTCGGCGGAGGTGGGCGCGTGGGCCGGCGGAGCCGGCGGGCCCTGGGGCGGGCGGGGCGGGACGCGTGGGCGCTGCGCCTCGGTGCTCATCCGCCCCCCGTTTCCTGGTCCTTCTACCCTCGCCGGATCGCCTTTCGGGGCAGGCCCGTTCGTCGTCGCGGCCCCTCACTCTACGGGTTGGAGAGCGCCGGGAGGGAGCGGGTTCGGCGTCCCGGGGGATCTGCGCAGAAGGTCCTACTACCCTCCGCCTGACCGGTCTGGCAGGCTCTGCGCATGACTCCCCGTGCCGCTCTCGGGACCCGGTACGACCGGGCCACCGCACACCTCGACGCGCCGCTGGCCGTCGTGGACCTGGAGGCGTTCGACGCCAACGCGGCGGACCTGGTCAGGCGAGCGGCCGGGAAGCCGGTCCGCGTGGCCAGCAAGTCCCTGCGGTGCAGGGCGCTGCTGGAGCGGGTACTGGCGAAGGACGGGTTCGCCGGGGTCCTGTCGTACACGCTGGAGGAGTCGATCTGGCTCGCCAGGGCGGGTTTCCCCGACGTGCTGCTGGCGTATCCGTCCGCCGACCGCGCCGGGTTCGCCGAACTGGCGGGCGACGCCGGGCTCGCGTCCGCCGTGACGGTCGTGGTCGACGATCCCGCGCAGCTGGACCTGGTCGACCGCGCCCGGGGTGGTGGTACGCAGGAGATCCGGGTCTGTCTGGACCTGGACACCTCGCTGCATCTGCTGGGCGGCCGGATCCGTTTCGGCGCCCGGCGTTCGCCGCTGCGCACACCCGAGGACCTGGCCGCGCTCGCCCGCGCGGTCGCCGCCCGGCCCGGCTTCCGGCCGGTGGGGCTGATGGCGTACGAGGGGCATGTCGCGGGAGTCGCCGACGCGGTCCCGGGGAGTGCGCTGCGCTCGCGGATGGTCCGCCTGATGCAGTCCGCGGCCCGGCGCGAGCTCGCGCAGCGGCGAGCGGCGGCCGTACGGGCGGTGCGGGCGGTGGCACCGGAGTTGGAGTTCGTGAACGGCGGCGGCACCGGCAGTGTGCAGCACACCGCGGCGGAGGACGCGGTCACGGAGATAGCCGCGGGCTCCGGGCTGTTCGTGCCGGGGCTCTTCGACCACTACACGTCGTTCACCGGACGGCCCGCGGCGCTGTTCGCCCAGCCCGTCGTGCGGCGGCCCGGCGTCGGCGTGGTGACGGTGCTCGGCGGCGGCTATCCGGCCTCGGGCACCGCCGGCCGGGACCGGCTGCCGGTGCCGTGTCTGCCGGAAGGGCTGCGCTACGACCCGATGGAGGGGCCGGGCGAGGTGCAGACGCCGCTGCTGGGGCCGGCGGCGGACGATCTGCTCATCGGCGACAAGGTGTGGTTCCGGCACGCGAAGGCCGGGGAGTTGTGCGAGCGCTTCGACTCGCTGCACCTGGTCGAGGACGGGCGGGTGACGGCCGCGGTCCCGACCTACCGGGGCGAGGGCCGTACCTTCCTGTGATCCACCGGCTCCGGGAGCCGGCTTGCCCACGGCGGCCCCGGCGGGGGCCTGCTCTCGCCGGTGACCACCACCGTCACGGGAGCCGCCCCTCCGCCGACGCCACCGCCGACGCCACCGCCGACGCCTCCGCCGACGCCCCGCCCCGTTCCGGCACCCGGGCCGCCCGGGCTTCCTCCCACCGCAGGCCTGCCCGGGCCGCCTCCCGCCCGAGGGGAGGCATAGCGGCGGATCCCGCCGCCCGGGGCGGGCGCCCGGCGGCGCCCGTCCGGTGTCCGCGCGGGGCGCGGCGGAGCGCGCCTCTCCACGGGGTGGCGGCCTGCCCCCTTTACACACCTGGGCACCTGGGCACCCCTACACAGGAGTGACGTACGCGCCCGAGATACCGCCGTCGACCAGGAAGTCGGTGGCGTTGACGAAGGACGAGTCGTCGCTGGCGAGGAACGCCACGGCCGCGGCCATCTCCTCCGCTTCGGCGAACCGGCCGACGGGGATGTGCACCAGACGGCGGGCCGCCCGCTCGGGGTCCTTGGCGAACAGCTCCTGCAGCAGCGGGGTGTTGACCGGCCCCGGGCAGAGCGCGTTGACCCTGATGCCCTCGCGGGCGAACTGCACGCCCAGCTCCCGGGACATGGCGAGGACGCCGCCCTTGCTCGCGGTGTACGAGATCTGGGAGGTCGCGGCGCCCATCCGGGCCACGAACGAGGCCGTGTTGATGATGGAGCCCCGGCCCTGGCGCCGCATGTAGGGGATGGCGGCCTTGCAGCACAGGTAGACGGAGGTGAGGTTGACCTCCTGGACCCGCTTCCAGGCCTCCAGTCCCGTGTCCAGGATGGAGTCGTCGTCGGGGGGCGAGATGCCGGCGTTGTTGAAGGCGATGTCGACGCTGCCGTAGGTGTCGAAGGCGGTCCGGAACAGCGCCTCCACCTGCTCGGCGTCGGTGACGTCCACCTTCACGAACGTCCCGCCGGCCTCCTCGGCCGCGGCCTTGCCCGCGGTCTCGTCGATGTCGCCGCAGACGACGTGGGCCCCTTCCGAGGCGAGACGGCGCGCGGTGGCCAGTCCGATGCCGCTGCCGGCACCGGTGATGACGGCGGTGCGGCCGACGAGCCGGCGGCAGACGGGGGTGTCGTTGTGGGCGGTGCTCATGGGTTCTCAGGCCTCCGTGCTGATGAAGACGTTCTTGGTCTCGGTGAAAGCGGTGAGGGCGTCGGGGCCGAGTTCGCGGCCGAGGCCGGACTGCCCGTATCCGCCGAAGGGGGTCCAGTAGCGGACGCTGGAGTGGGAGTTGACGGACAGGTTGCCTGCGGCGACGGCGCCGGTGACCCGCAGGGCCCGGCCCACGTCGCGGGTCCAGACGGAGCCGGAGAGCCCGTACTCGGTGGCGTTGGCGAGGCGTACGGCGTCCTCCTCGTCGTCGAAGGGCAGGACGACGGCGACCGGGCCGAACACCTCGTCGGTGGCGACGGGGGCCTCGGGCGGGACGCCGGTGACGAGGGTGGGCGGGAACCAGAAGCCCGGACCGGTGGGCGCGCTGCCCCGTACCGTCGCGAGGTCGTCGGTGACGTAGGAGCGGACGCGGTCCAGCTGGGCGCGGGAGATGAGCGGGCCCATCTGGGTGGCCTCGTCCGCGGGGTCGCCCACCACGACCGACTTCAGCGCGGGGGCGAGGCGGTCGAGGAAGTCGTCGTAGACGGGGCGCTGCACCAGGATGCGGGTGCGGGCGCAGCAGTCCTGTCCGCTGTTGTCCAGGAAGGCCGTCGGTGCCGCGGCGGCCGCGGCCTCGATGTCGGCGTCGGCGAAGACGATGTTGGGGCTCTTGCCGCCGAGTTCGAGGGTGACGCGCTTCACGCGCTCGGCGCAGAGCGCCATGATCTGCTTGCCGATCCGGGTGGAGCCGGTGAAGACGATCTTCGCGACGCCGGGGTGGCGCACCAGCGCGTCGCCCGCGACCGCGCCACGGCCGGGCAGCACCTGGAAGAGGTGCTCGGGGAGGCCGGCTTCCAGGGCGAGTTCGGCCAGTCGCAGCGCGGTCAGCGGGGTGGCCTCGGCGGGTTTGAGGAGGACGGCGTTGCCGGCGGCGAGCGCGGGCGCGGTGCCCCAGGCGGCGATGGGCATGGGGAAGTTCCAGGGGGCGATGACCCCCACCACGCCGAGCGGTTCGAGGATGGTCAGGTTGATGCCGCCGGGGACGGGGATCTGCCGGCCGGTGAGGCGTTCCACTCCCCCGGCGGAGTAGTCGAGGAGGTCGCGGACGTTGCCGGCCTCCCAGCGGGCGTTGCCGAGGGTGTGCCCGGCCTCGCGGACCTCGAGCAGGGCGAGTTCCTCGATGTGGTCGTCGACGGCGGCCGCGAAGCGGCGCAGCAGCCTGGCGCGGTCGGCGGGGGCCGCGGCCGCCCAGGCCCGCTGGGCCCGTGCCGCGCGGCGCACGGCGGCGTCGACGGCGGCGGCGTCCGCGCCGGGGACGCTGGCGATGACTTCCTCGGTGGCCGGGTTGAGCACATCGAGTGCGTACGGTTGCGACACGGGGTGCCTCACATGCGTTCGAAGGAGCGGCGGAGCTCCCAGTCGGTGACCGCGGCGTCGAACGCGTCGAGTTCGACCCGCGCCATGTTGCGGTAGTGGGCGACGACCTCGTCCCCGAAGGCGGCCTTGGCGATGGTGCTGTTGTCCCAGAGTTCGGCGGCCTCGCGGAGGGTGGCCGGGACGTGCTCGTAGCCGGCGCTGTAGGCGTTGCCCGCGCAGGCCTCGGGCAGCTCCAGCTTCTGCTCGATCCCGTGCAGTCCTGCGGCGATCAGTGCGGCGACGGCGAGATGGGGGTTGACGTCGCCGCCGGGCAGCCGGTTCTCGAAGCGCGTCGAGCGGCCGTGGCCGACGACGCGCAGCGCGCAGGTCCGGTTGTCGTGGCCCCAGGCGACGGCGGTCGGGGCGAAGGAGCCGGGTTGGAACCGCTTGTAGGAGTTGATGTTCGGCGCGTACAGCAGGGAGAAGTCGCGCAGGGCGGCGAGCTGGCCGGCGAGGAAGTGCCGCATGACGTCCGACATGCCGCCGGGTCCGTCGCCCGCCATGGCGTTGCGGCCGTCGGCGTCGGTGAGCGAGAGGTGGATGTGGCAGGAGTTGCCCTCGCGCTCGTTGTACTTGGCCATGAAGGTGACGGAGACGCCTTCCTGGGCGGCGATCTCCTTGGTGCCGGTCTTGTAGATCGCGTGCTGGTCGCAGGTGACGAGGGCCTCGTCGTAGCGGAACACGATCTCGTGCTGGCCGGGGTTGCACTCGCCCTTGGCCGACTCGACGGTCAGCCCTGCGGCGGCCATCTCGTTGCGGATCCGGCGCAGCAGGGGCTCGATGCGGCCGGTGCCGAGGATCGAGTAGTCGATGTTGTACTGGTTGGCCGGGGTGAGGCCCTGGTATCCGCGGTCCCAGGCCTGCTCGTAGCTGTCCTTGAAGACGATGAACTCCAGCTCGGTGCCGACCTGCGCGGTCCAGCCGTGCTCGGCCAGGCGCTCCAGCTGGCGGCGCAGGATCTGGCGGGGGGCGGCGGCGACCGGGGTGCCGTCGTTCCACGCGAGGTCGGCGACGAGCATGGCCGTGCCCTCGTTCCAGGGGACGCGGCGCAGGGTGGCCGGGTCGGGGTGCATGGCGAAGTCTCCGTAGCCGCGCTCCCAGGAGGACATCGCGTAGCCGTCCACGGTGTTCATCTCGGTGTCGACGGCGAGCAGGTAGTTGCAGCCCTCCGTGCCGTGTTCCAGGACCTCGTCGAGGAAGAACCGGGCGGCGAACCGCTTGCCCTGGAGCCTGCCCTGCATATCGGGGAAGGCCAGGACTACGGTGTCGATCTCACCGCTCGCGACGAGGGACCTGAGCTCCTCGACGGTCAGCGGGGGTGTGCGGTCTGCCACGGGATTGCGCCTCCTAAGGTCAACCGGGAGCCATAAGGTATTGCTGAATACCATTGCTTGGGAAGGGGGAACCGCGAACATGCCGGAGAAGAGCGAGCCCGGGGACCGCCTCACGTCCGTGCTGCGGCCGGTGCGCGGGGGCAACGGCTTCGAGGAGGCCCTGGAGCAGATCCTGCAGGTCGTACGGCTGGGCCTGGTGGCCGGCGGCGAGCGGCTGCCCGCGGAACGGGAACTCGCCGAGCGCATGGGCATCAGCCGGGTCACCCTGCGCGAGGTACTCAAGGTCCTCCAGGAGGAAGGCCTGGTGGAGAGCCGCCGCGGCCGCTACGGGGGGACGTTCGTGCTGCACCGCCCGCGCACCGAGGGCGAGGACGAACTGCGGCGCCGGATCGCGGCCGTCGACGTCGAGGACACCCTGCGCTTCCGGGAGGTCCTTGAGGTCGGCGCGGCGGGGCTGTGCGCGGCGCACGGGCTCCCCGACGAGGGCGCCCGGCGGTTGCGCACGGCGCTGACGGCCACCCACGACGCACCCCTGGACGACTACCGGCGGTGCGACACCCTGCTCCATCTCACCCTGGCGGAGCTGTCCGGCTCGCCCATGCTGACCACGCAGTACGCGGCGGTCCGGGCGGCCCTCAACGACCTGCTCGACTGCATCCCGCTGCTGGTGCGCAACCTGGAGCACTCCCAGCAGCAGCACATCGCGCTGGTGGAGGCGGTCCTGGCGGGCGACGCGGGCGCGGCGCGCGAGGCGATGCGCGAGCACTGCGAGGGAACGGCGGCCCTGCTGCGCGGCTTCCTCGCATAAGCGTCCCCCACGCGGCCCGCCCGAGGCCGCGGGGCCGCGGGGCACGGGGCCGCGGGGGTGCTTCGCCCCCGGGCGGCGCCGGGGGACAGCGGGCCGGGGCACGGCGGGCCTGGGCACGGCGGACGCGGCCCCGGGCAGGCCGCCGCGCACCGCCGGAGACCGGACGGCCGTCATCCGAAAGTAACGCACGGGTCTTGCGCTACCCCCAGGACCACCGCAAAGGTATGGCTTCATTCCATTGGGTCCGACGCGGGAGCTCTGCCATGACACTGGAAGACACCGAGACCACGGGGAGCGGCAGCGCCGCACCGGACGACTACCTCGAACGCCGGACCCTGCGCCGCGGCAGCGCCGGCTGGCTGCTGCTCACCGGGCTCGGCGTCGCCTACGTCGTCTCCGGCGACTTCTCCGGCTGGAACATCGGACTGTCCAAGGGCGGCTTCGGCGGTCTCGCGGCCGCCACCGTGCTGATGGGCGTGATGTACGCCTGCCTCGTCTTCGCGCTCGCAGAGCTGTCGGCCATCCTGCCGACCGCAGGCGGCGGCTACGGGTTCGCCCGGCGGGCCCTGGGCACCTGGGGCGGCTTCCTCACCGGCACGGCCATCCTCATCGAGTACATCCTCGCCCCCGCCGCTATTTCGATCTTCATCGGTGACTACGTCGAATCGCTCGGGCTCTTCGGGCTGGAGTCCGGCTGGCCGGTGTACCTCGCCTGCTTCGCGGTCTTCATCGGCATCCATCTGTGGGGCGTGGGCGAGGCCCTGCGCTTCAGTCTCGTCGTCACCGCGATCGCGGTCGCGGCGCTGCTGATCTTCGCCCTGGGCGCGTTGACGGACTTCCAGGTGAGCGGGCTGAACGACATCCCGGTCGACGAGAGCGCGCTGGGCTCCAACTCCTGGCTGCCGTTCGGGCTGCTCGGCATCTGGGCCGCCTTCCCGTTCGGCATGTGGTTCTTCCTCGGCGTCGAGGGCGTACCGCTGGCCGCCGAGGAGGCCAAGGACCCGGTCAGATCCATGCCCAAGGCACTCGCGCTGTCGATGTCGATCCTGGTGCTGCTCGCCCTGATCACGTTCTTCGCCGCCACCGGCGCCCGCGGCTCCGCCGCGATCCAGGAGGCCGGCAACCCGCTGGTCGTGGCACTCCAGGGCGACGGCGACCCGACCGCGCTGAGCCGCTTCGTCAACTACGCAGGACTCGCCGGCCTGGTCGCCTCGTTCTTCTCGCTGATCTACGCCGGTTCACGCCAGTTGTTCGCCCTCTCCCGGGCCGGCTACCTGCCCCGCTTCCTCTCGCTGACGAGCCGCCGCAAGTCGCCGTACCTCGGTCTGCTGATCCCCGGCGCCATCGGCTTCGCACTGGCCGCCGGAACCGGGGACGGGGCCCGGATGCTCAACATCGCCGTCTTCGGAGCGACGATCAGCTACGCGATGATGGCGCTGTCCCACATCGTCCTGCGTCGGCGCGAGCCGGATCTGGCACGCCCGTACCGCACCCCCGGCGGCGTGGCGACCTCGTCCGCCGCCTTCGCCCTCGCGCTGTCCGCGCTGGTGGCGACCTTCCTGGTGGACAAGGACGCGGCGTTCATCGCGCTTGCCGTGTACGGGGTCGCCCTCGCCTACTTCGCCTTCTACAGCCGGCACCGCCTGGTGGCCCGTGCCCCGGAGGAGGAGTTCGCGGCCCTCGCCGCAGCCGAGGCGGAGCTGGCCCGCGACTGATCGGCCGGTCCGGTGTCCGGGTCCCTCGAACCCGGGCACCGGACACCAGACACCAGACACCAGACACCGATTATCGGACGCCAGCCACGGATACCAGCTGCCGGCCATCGGATCAGGTACCGGATCGGACGCCGGCACCGGACACCGACACCGGATTCCGGCTACGAGACACCGGGGTGCCGGACACCGGACCATGGACAGCCGAGCCCGCGCATCCGCCACCGCCGACCACCGACCGCAGCGGCAGCGGCGGCAGCAGCAGCAGCAGCAAGCGCACACCCGGGGCCTGGGGCGCCGCGCGCGACCGGGCACCCGTCACCCCCTCACCACGACCGGAGGAACCCCGACCGTGACCCAGCCACTCATCGGCGTCAGCACCTACCTGGAGGACGCCTCGTGGGGCGTGTGGCGGCTGCCCGCCGCACTGCTGCCCGCAGGCTATCCGCGCCTCGTCCAGTCGTCCGGCGGCATCGCCGCGATGCTGCCCCCGGACGCACCCGGCCGGGCCGCGGCGGCGGTGGCACGACTGGACGGGCTGGTCGTCGCGGGCGGGCCCGACGTGGAGCCCGTGCGGTACGGGGCCGACCCGGATCCGCGCACCGGACCGCCGGCCCGCGAACGGGACGCCTGGGAACTCGCCCTGATCCGCGCGGCACTCGACACCGGCACCCCGCTGCTGGGGATCTGCCGGGGCATGCAGCTGCTGAACGTCGCCCTCGGCGGCACGCTCGTCCAGCACCTCGACGGGCACGTGGACGCCGTCGGCGCCTTCGGCCGACACGCCGTGACGCCCGTCGCGGGCACGCGCTACGCCGCGCTGGTACCCGAGGAGTCGTCGGTGCCGACGTACCACCACCAGTCGGTGGACCGGCTCGGCACCGGCCTCGTCGTCTCCGCGCACGCCCACGACGGCACCGTGGAGGCCGTCGAACTCCCGGACCCCGTCTGGGTACTGGGGGTGCAATGGCACCCGGAGATGGCCGAGGACACCCGCGTGATGGCGGGCCTCGTCCGCGCCGCGTCCTGATCCCCGCCCCGGCGGCAGGAGGCCGTCCGGCGCAGCGCTCGCGCAGATCCCCGCCGACGGCGCGCCCCGTCGGCGGACCTCAGCCTCCGGACCGGGTCAGCGACAAGAGGTCGCGGGCCGGGCCCGCCGGTCGATGGCCGTGGGGCCAGACCGCACGGAGGTCCCGGCGGAGACGGACCCCCTCGACGGGGACGCGGACGAGGCGGCGGGACCCCAGTTCCTCCGTCAACGCGAGTTCGCTGAGGACCGCGGGACCCGCGCCGCTGACCGCCGCGGCCTTCACCGCCGTGGTGGAGGAGAGTTCCAGCAGGGGCTCGGCCAGACCGCCGTGGGCGGCGAGCGCCGCGTCGAGGACCTGCCGGGTGCCCGAACCCCGCTCGCGCAGCACCAGCGGGGCCGCGGCGAGCTGCTCCGGCGGCAGCGGAGAGCGGCGCCGCGTCCACTCGTGCCCCGGTGCCGCGACGACGACGAGCCGGTCGTGGCCGACGATCACCCCGTCGAGGCCCTCCGGTACGGAGAGTCCCTCGACGAAGCCGAGATCGGCCTCGCCGCGCAGCAGACGCCGGGCGACCGCCGCCGAGTTGCCGGCGAGCAGGGAGACCGCCGTGCCCGGGCGCTGCCGGCGGAGTGCGATCAGCCAGCCGGGCAGCAGGTATTCGGCGATGGTCATGCTGGCGGCGACCCTGAGCCGGGAGTCGCGCCGGTCCCGCAGCGCCTGCGCCCCGGCGTCGAACGCCTCGGCCGCCTCCACGATCCGGCGCGCCCAGTCCGTGACGAGCGCCCCCGCATCGGTCAACCGGGAGCCGCGCGGTGAGCGGTCCACCAGCGCGACGCCCAGCTGCCGCTCCATGGAACGGATCCGGCTGCTCGCCGCGGGCTGGCTCACACCGAGTTCCCGGGCGGCGCGCCCGAGGCTGCCGAGGCGGGCCACCGCGAGCAGCAGTTCCAGCGCGGCCAGGTCGGGCACCCGGTGGGCGACCGGCCCGCGTTCCCCCTTGCTCATAAACCCAGCTTATGGGGACAGAGCGAGGGAGTGCCTGGTGGGCCGCCGAACGGGGCCGGACAGTGGGGCCATGGTCACCGCCGCCCATCCCCACTCCACCTCCCCCACCGCCTCCACCGCCTCCACCGCCTCCACCGCCTCCACCGCCCCCACCTCCTCCACTGCCCCCACCGCCTCCCCGTCCGCCGCCACAGCCACCGCTGACGTCGCTGCCGCACACCCCGCCGCCTGCTCCGACCCGCTCCGGCGCGTCACCCGCGTCCCGCTGCTGCGCCGGCTCGGACCGAACTGGTATTCCGCCGTCATGGGCACGGCATCGGTGGCCATCGCGGGTGCGTCCCTGCCCGCGGCTTCCGTCACCCCTGCACCCCCCGTTGCTCCCGTCGCTCCCGTTGCTCCCGCGGCCGTGACGTCCGCGGCTCCCCTGGCCGCAGCGGCTGCGGAGGGCCTGCGAGACGTACTGGAGGCGATATGGGCCCTGTCCGCGCTGGCCCTCGTGGCCCTGCTCGCCGCGAGGGCCGGGCACTGGCTGCGCCACCGCGACCAGGCGCGTGCCGGCCTCCTCGACCCGGCCGTCGCCCCGTTCCAGGGCTGTATGGCGATGGCGCTCCTCGCCGTCGGCATCGGCTCGCTCTCGGTCGGCGGAGGCGTCATCGGCGAGCGGGCGGCCGTCGCCACGGCGTGGACCCTGTTCGCCACGGGCACCGCGGCCGGACTCACGGCCGCGGTCGCCGTCCCGTACCTGCTGCTGACCCGGCGCCGGGTCACGGTGGGGGAAGCGTCCCCGGTGTGGCTGCTCCCCGTGGTGGCCCCGATGGTGGCGGCGACCCTCGGCGCGCTGCTCGCGGGCCGGGTGCCCGCCGGAGGCTGGCGCAGAACCGCCCTGCTGGGCTGCTACGGGCTGTTCGCCCTGAGCCTGCTCGCCGTGCTCGTCATCCTGCCGCTGGTGACGACGAGGCTTCTCACCGAGGGTCCTCCACCGCTCGCCCTGACGCCTGCCCTGTTCCTGGTGCTCGGCCCACTGGGCCAGTCGACCACCGCCGTGCACCGGCTCGCCGACGCGGCTCCCGGGACGGTCGGCGAGGCGGACGCGGCGGCTCTGGGGACCTTCGCGACCGTCTACGGGACCGCCGCCCTCGGCCTCGCCCTGCTGTGGCTCGTGCCGGCCGCGGCCATGGTGGTGCGGGCGGCGCGCCGGGGCATGCCGTTCACGATGACCTGGTGGGCGTTCACCTTCCCGGTCGGCACATGCGTCACGGGGGCCGCGGCGCTGTCCGCCCGCACCGGTGCGGAGGCTCCCGCGTGGGCGGCGGCAGGACTCTACCTGTTCCTGGTCGTGGCGTGGGCCACGGCCGGGACCCTCACCCTGCGCGGTCTCGTGGGCGGAGCGCTGCCCGCAGCGCCCCCGGAGCCGCCGCCAGCGACGGGCCGTACCAGGTGAGCAGGCGCCCGTCGACGAGAGCGGCGGGGACCGCCGGGAACGCCTCAGGGCCGTCGTCCGCGCCGAAGCGGTAGGGCTCGTCAGGGAGCACCACGAGGTCCGCGCCCGCGGCGTTCAGTTCGTCGAGCGGGATCCGGGGATAGCGCTCCGGGTGTGCGGCGTAGACGTTGTCGACGCCGAGCCGGGCCAGCAGATCGCCGGCGAAGGTGTCGCGGCCCAGGACCATCCAGGGCCGCCGCCAGACCGGCACCACGGCGCGGCGCCGCTCCGCGCACGGTTCGACGGCGTCCCAGGCGGCCTCGGCGTCATCGAGCCAGCCGGGGCGGGGAATCCCGCAGGCGTCCAGCACCCGCTGCAGCTCGGCGAACGCCTGCGGCAGGGTCCGCACCTCGGTGACGAGCACCTCCAGCCCCACGGCGCGCAGCGCGGCGAGATCCGGCTCCCGGTTCTCCTCCTCGTTGGCGACGACCAGATCGGGCCGCAGCGCGGCCACCGCCGCCACGTCGGGATTCTTGGTGCCGCCGATCCTGGCCGCCTCGAGGTCCCCGGGGCGGGTGCACCAGTCGGTGGCACCGGCTAGCAGTCCGGGCGCGCTGACCGCGATGGCCTCGGTGAGGGAGGGCACCAGCGAGACGACCCTCGTCACGGTGCGACGGCCTCGATGTGGTCGGCGACGGCGACGACGAGGAGCCGGGTGCCCGGGCGGGTGGCGCGCCAGCGGTGGAGCACCCCGCCGGAGAGGAAGAGCGTGTCGCCCTTCTCCAGCCGGTGGGCGCGTCCCTCGGCCTCGACCTCGGCGGCGCCGTCGGCCACGTACATCAACTCGTCGTTGCGGTGCTGGTGCTCGCCCCCCGCGTCCTGCTCGCCGGTGAACTCCACCGCGTGGAGCTGGTGGTGGCCGCGTACCAGATGGCGCACGCCCGGCCGGGCGGCGAGCGAGGCGTCGTCCGCCCGGACGACATCGACGACCCGGCAGGAGTCGGCGGCGGCGAGGAGTTCGGCGGCGGTGGTCTCCAGCGCGTCCGCGACGCGGTGGAGCGAGCGCATGCTGGGCCGTGCCCGCTCGTTCTCGATCTGGCTGAGGAAGGGCACGGACAGGCCGCTGCGCCCCGCGACGGCGGCGAGCGTGAGATCCAGGGCCCGGCGCCTTCGGCGGATGGCGGAGCCGACACGGAGCGCTTCCTTGTCTCCCATGGCTGAGGTCCCTCCCTCCTCTCTGTACCTTACGCACGTTCCGGCCCGCGCAACTCACCGTCGCACCACGGCGGCGGGGAGGGCCGGGCCCGGCAACGGCACGGCCCCGCCACGTTATGTGACGGGGCCCTCACCGTGTGGGGGATTCAGCCGCTCCGATGCGACTGTGAGACGTTCGACGCCTCGGCCGGGACCGGCGTCCATGTGTCGGCGAGGCCGGGGTTGTCCTTCAGCCAGGCCCGGACGGCCTCCTGCTCCTTGCCCTTGCCCGTCTCCTGGATCCTCTCCTCCAGGCCCGTGAGCTGCTCCTCGGTCATCTCGAAGTCCTGGAGCCACTCGCCGACCAGGGGGTTCTGAGCGGAGAAGCCCTTGCGGGCGAGGGTGTGGATGCCGTCGCCCGTGCCCCAGGTGCCCTTGGGGTCCTCGAGCTTCCTGAGGTCATAGGCGCTGTAGGCCCAGTGCGGCGACCACAGGGTGGTGACGATGGGCTCCTTCTTGTCGTAGGCCCGCTTCAGCTCGGCGAGCATGCCGGGGGTGGAGCCGTCGACGATGTCGTACTCGCCCTCCAGACCGTACTCCTTGAGGACCTTGTCCTTGAGGATCCCCATCATTCCGGCGCTCGGCTCGATGCCGACGATGCGGCCCTTGAACTCGCCGGCCCTGCCCTTCAGGTCCGCGAGGGAGTCGACGCCCTTGACGTACGCGGGCACCGACAGCTCCAGGGAGGTGGGGCCGTACCAGGAGCCCTTGTCCTCCAGCTTGTCGCGGTACTTGTCCCAGTACTGGGCGTGGGTGACCGGGAGCCAGGAGTCCGTCTGGAAGTCGATCTGCCCGCCGGCGAGACCGGTGTAGAGCGCGCCGGCCTCCAGCTGCCTGGTCTCGACCTCGAAGCCGCGGCGCTCCAGCAGCTCCTTCCACAGGAAGGTGGAGGCGATGCCCTCGTCCCACGGGATGTAGCCCACGGAGATCTTCTTGCCCCGGCCCACGTCGCCGGCGCCGCCGGCCTCGGCGGACGTGGTACCGCCGAACACGCCCATGCCGCCCGCGACCAGCGCCAGGACCACGGCACCGACCACGGCGACGACGGGCTGGGGGCGGTGGTTCCAGATCCTCGACCCGCCGGCCCCGGCCCCGGCGCGGGCCAGCGCCCGGCGCCCGAGGGGCGAGACCTGGCGGCCGAGCGCGCCGGTCATCCGGTCCAGGTACATGGCGAGGATGACGATGGAGACGCCGGCCTCGAAGCCGAGCCCGATGTCGACGTTGCCGATGGCGCGGTAGACGGCACCGCCGAGGCCGCCGCCGCCGACCATGCCGGCGATCACCACCATGGACAGGCCCAGCATGATCACCTGGTTGACGCCGGCCATGATCGTGGGCAGGGCGAGCGGCAGCTGCACGCGCACCAGCGTGTCGCGCGGTGCGGTGCCGAACGCCTCCGCGGCCTCCACCAGCTCCTTGTCGACCTGGCGGATGCCGAGCTCGGTCATCCGCACACCCGGTGGCAGGGCGAAGACGATGGTGGCGATGATGCCGGGGACCACGCCGACGCCGAAGAAGATGATGCCGGGGATCAGGTAGACCATGGCGGGCATCGTCTGCATGAAGTCGAGGACCGGCCGGATCACGGCGCTGACGGCCTTGGAGCGCGACGCCCAGATGCCCAGCGGCACCGCGATCAGCAGCGTGACGACGGTGGCGACCAGCACCAGCGACAGGGTCGACATGGCCTCGTCCCACAGCTCGACGGAGTCGATCACCGCGAAGCCGGCGAAGGCCAGACCACCCGCGAGCAGACCGCGCAGCCACCACGCGGCGACGGCGAGAATGCCGGCGAAGAGCAGCGGCTCGGGTGCGGACAGCACCGCGTCGATGCCGTCGTACATGCCGGTGACGGCCGAGCTGATGCCGTCGAACAGCCAGGAGAGGCCGGACTGGAGCCGGTCGACGCCGCCGTCGACCCACTCACCGAGGGGAATCCTAAGCACCCGCACGCACCCCCTGCTGAGCCTGCTGCGCCTGCTGAGCCGGCAGGCGGCGGGCCGGTGCGTCACAGGGCACCGGCTCGGCCCGCTCGTCGCCGAGGAAGCCGACCAGCCGGGACTGCGGGACGACTCCGACCACGTCGCCGGAGGCGTCCCTGACGGCCACCGGATGCGGGACGCGCGCGCTCACGGCGCACACGTCCGCGACGAGGGTGCCGGGTGCGACGGTCTCGCAGCCGCACCCGTCGGCGTCGCCGCTCCGCGGTTCGGCCATGACGGCGGAAGCCGTCAGCACCCGGGAGCGGTCCACGTCCTGGATGAACGACGCCACATAGTCGTCGGCGGGCCGGAGCAGGATGTCCTCGGCGGTGCCGAGCTGGACGATCCGCCCGTCGCGCATCACGGCGATGCGGTCGCCCAGGCGCATGGCCTCGTTGAGGTCGTGGGTGATGAAGACGATGGTCTTCTTCAGGCGCTTCTGGAGTTCGAGCAGCTGATCCTGCATATCGCGGCGGATGAGCGGATCGAGGGCGCTGAAGGACTCGTCCATCAGCAGCAGGTCGGCGTCCGTGGCGAGGGCGCGGGCCAGGCCGACGCGCTGCTGCATACCGCCGGACAGCTCGTCCGGCCAGGACTGCTCCCATCCGGCGAGACCGGCCAGCTCCAGCGCCTCGGTCGCGCGGCGCTCGCGCTCGGCGCGGGCGACGCCCTGGACCGCGAGGCCGTAGGCGGCGTTCTCCAGCACGCTGCGGTGGGGGAACAGCGCGAAGTGCTGGAAGACCATGCTGATCCTGGATGCACGCACCTCGCGGAGCCCGCGGGCGCCCAGGGCGGTCAGGTCCCGGCCGTCGAAGAGGACGCGTCCGGCGGTCGGCTCCAGCAGTCCGTTGAGCATGCGCAGCAGGGTGGACTTGCCGGACCCGGACAGGCCCATGACGACGAAGATCTGACCCGGCTCGACGGAGAACGAGGCGTCGATCACCGCGGCCGTCGCTCCTTCGGCGCGGAGCTCGTCGCGGCCGGAGCCGTTCTCGAGCCTGCCCACCGCCTCGTCGGGTCGTCTGCCGAACACCTTGTACAGGTGTTCCGCCTGCAGCCTGGACACATACACCTCACGCGTCGAACCGGAAACGGCCCGCCTCCCCCGCCGGCGGGCCGTGGAGCGGGCGGACTCTTCCCGCCTCCCCGCATCGTCACCGGTCGAAGGCACGGCGGGGTCCACTCCGGCGCCGCACCTGCCCCGGTCTTCGCGCGGGCAAACGTAAAAGTGAGCCAGTTCACGGCAGGGTGGCCGGTCCGCGGCGGGCCGACGGGCCTGGTGACCGGCCGGTGCGGTGCGATGCCGCGCAATGCGATGCGGTGCGGTGCGATGCGGTGCAGTGCGATGAGGTGCGGTGCGGTGCGGTGCGGTGCGATGCGGTGCGGTGCGGTGCAGTGCGATGCGCCTGACGCAGAGGCGCTGTCCGAGGTGTACGGCATGATGGCGGACTGTGACGCGACGCCTGATGCTCCTCGACACCGCTTCCCTGTACTTCCGCGCCTACTACGGGGTGCCGGACTCCGTGCGCGCCCCCGACGGCACCCCCGTCAACGCCGTCCGCGGACTCCTGGAGTTCATCACCCGGCTGGTCCAGGACCACCGCCCGGACGAGCTGGTGGCCTGTATGGACGCGGACTGGCGACCGCACTGGCGGGTCGAGCTGATCCCCTCCTACAAGGCGCACCGGGTAGCGGTGGAGACCCCGGCGGGGCCGGACGAGGAGGAGGTGCCGGACACCCTGTCGCCGCAGGTCCCCGTCATCGAGGACGTGCTGGACGCCTTCGGCATCGCGCGGGTCGGCGTCGCGGGCTACGAGGCGGACGACGTGATCGGCACGCTCACGGCACGGGCGAGCGGCCCGGTCGACATCGTCACCGGCGACCGGGACCTCTACCAGCTCGTGGACGACGCCCGCGGGATCCGCGTGCTCTACCCGCTGAAGGGCGTCGGCACGATGCAGTCGACCGACGAGGCGGTGCTCCGCGGGAAGTACGGCGTGGACGGCCCGGGTTACGCCGATCTGGCCCTGCTGCGCGGCGACCCGAGCGACGGGCTGCCGGGGGTGCCGGGCATCGGTGAGAAGACGGCGGCGAAGCTGCTGGCCGCCCACGGGGACCTGGCCGGGATCATGGCGGCGGTGGACGATCCGGCGTCCGGGCTGACGCCGGCCCAGCGCAGGCGGCTGGACGAGGCACGGCCCTATCTGGCGGTCGCCCCGAAGGTCGTCCGGGTCGCGGACGACGTGCCCCTTCCCGGCTTCGATCCGGCCCTGCCGAGAGAGCCCCGCGACCCGGCCGGACTCGACGGACTCGCCGCACGCTGGGGTCTGGGCAGGGCGGTGGGCCGGCTGCGCACCGGGCTGGCGGGCGCGAATCCCCCGCTCTGAGGTGTTAGCTTAGGTAAGCCTAAGCATCTACGTCAGGGGAGACGGCCGTGGCAGAGACAGCCGCACGCAGGGCACCGCAGGTCCACCAGGCGCGGGTGCTGCGCACGGAACGGATCACCCCGCACATGGTCCGTCTCGTGCTCGGCGGCGAGGGGCTGGCCTCGTTCGCCCTGGACGGGTTCACCGACCCCTATGTGAAGGTCGTCTTCCCGGTACCCGGTGTGGCCTACCCCGAGCCGTTCGACATGGCCCGGATCCGCGAGGAGTTGCCGCGCGGCCTGTGGCCGGCCAATCGCACCTACACCGCCCGCTCCTGGGACCCGGTCCACCGGGAACTCGTCATCGACTTCGTGGTCCACGGCGACCGCGGTCTCGCCGGGCCGTGGGCGGCACGGGTGCGGCCCGGCGAGACCGTGCGGCTGCTGGGCCCCGGGGGCGGATACGCACCGGACCCGGCGGCGGACTGGCACCTGCTCGCGGGGGACGAGAGCGCGCTCCCGGCCATCGCCACCTCGCTGGAGCAGATGCCGCGTGGCGCACGGGTCCGTGCCTTCGTCGAGATCGCCGGCCCCGAGGAGGAGCAGAAGATCGCCACCCCGGACGGGGTCACCGTCAGCTGGCTGCACCGGGGCGCACGCCCCGTCGGCGAAGCCCTGATCGCCGCGGTACGCGCACTGGACTTCCCGGCGGGAGACGTGCACGCCTTCGTGCACGGCGAGGCCGGCGCGGTGCGCGAACTGCGCCGCCACCTCCGGCTGGAGCGCGGCATCCCGCGGGAGCGGCTGTCCGCGTCGGGCTACTGGCGGCTGGGCAAGTCCGACGAGGCATGGCGGGCCGTCAAGCGCGACTGGAACGCGGAAGTGGAACGCGAGCAGGAGGCGTAGCGTCCGGGCCGGCCTCAGGCGGCCTCAGGGGGCCTCAGGGGGCCTGTGCGGGAACGCGGGACCGGCGAGGACCTGCCCCCGCGAACGCCCCGGGCGCCTCCTCGTCCCGCTGCCGCATGCCTGCCCTGTCCCTGCCGTGTAGCCGCCGTGTACCCGCCGCCGTCCCCGGCTCCGGCACCCTCCCCGCCTCAGTCACCGCCGGTGCCGCAACCCCGCCGGCCGCGGGGCCGTCTTCCCCCTCGGCGCCCCCGGCCCCGGTGCCGGACCGGCGCGTGAGCAGTAGGGGGTCCGCTCGGGACGCGGGCGTGAAAAAGATCGGCGCCACGGCAGTCAGGAGCCGTCTCCGCTCCGTATAGGGGAGGTGACACCCGCGGCGACGCAGGTCCGGGGAAGAGGGACCGACCGGAGCGGGCCGCGGTGAGGGGAGAGCGGTGAAGGAAGCGATACACATCACAGGGGCACCATCGGCGGGGCCGGGTCTCGACGAACTGCTCGTCCGGGTCGCGCGCGGCGATCAGCAGGCCTTCTCCCGTGTGTACGACGCGGTCTGCGGACCCGTACTCGGCGTCGTGCGCGGGGTGCTGCGCGATCCGGCGCAGTCCGAGGAGGTCGCCCAGGAGGTGCTGGTCGAGCTGTGGGTGACCGCCGCGCGCTACCAGCCGTCGCGTGGCTCCGCCCTCACCTGGACCCTGACCCTCGCCCACCGCCGCGCCGTCGACCGCGTACGCTCCGCCCAGGCCGCCGTCGAGCGCGAGCGGAAAGCCGCCCGCCTCGGCGGCACACCGGCGTTCGACGACGTCGTCGAACAGGTCGAGGCCCGGCTGGAACGGGAGCAGGTGCGGCGCTGTCTGCGCACCCTGACCGAACTCCAACGCCAGTCGGTGACCCTGGCCTACTACCGCGGCCTCGCCTACCGGGAGGTCGCCGAACTGCTCGCGGTGCCGCTGGGCACCGTGAAGACACGGATGCGCGACGGGTTGATCCGCCTGCGCGACTGCCTGGGGGTGAACGCATGAGTCCGGGCAAGGAGCAGCGCTCGGTGGAGAACGCCTCCCCGGGGTTCGCCGGCCGGCCCCAGCGGGGGCGTGCTCCCGATCCGGCACGTCCGTGCCGGGCCCGGCACGGACGTGCCGGATCGGCCCGGCCGGGGACCGGCACGCGCCCCTGGCCGTGCTGCCGCCGGGACCCGGCGGCAGCGGCGCCGCCCGCGACGGCCGGGGAAGGGACGGTCCCGCGATGAGCGCTGCGGCGAAGGGGGCGGCGGGCCGGGACGCCGAACTGCACACGCTGACGGGCGCGTACGCGCTCAACGCGCTGGGCGACCGGGAACGCGTCCGGTTCGAACAGCATCTGGCCGTGTGCCCGGCGTGCGCACAGGAGGTACGGGAACTCGGGGCGACCGCGGTGCGCCTCGGCCTCGCCTCCTCCGAGGTCCCGCCGTCCGCGATGAAGTCCCGGGTGATGGCGCGGATCTCGGCCGTGCGCCAGGAGCCGCCGAAGGTCGCCGCCGCGGAGGCCGGCCGCATCCCGCCCGCGGTGCACAGGGCCCGCCCGCCCGCCCGGCGCAGGCTCGCCGGGTTCGTCCTCGCCGCGTGCGCCGCGGGGCTCGCGGCGCTCGGTGGCGTGGCGGTCGTCCAGCAGCGGGCCGCCGACGAGGCGCGGGCGGAGGCCCGCGAGGCGGCCGAACTGGCACGGCGGAGCACCCGGGCGCTCGCGGAGGTGCTCACCGCGCCCGATGTGCGCACGCGAAGCACGGAGCTGGGTCAGGGGGCGGCCGGCACCGTCGCCCTCTCCCGTGAGCGGGACCGCGCCGTCTTCCTCGCGTCCGGGCTGCCGCGGCCGGACGGCGGCCGGGTGTACCAGCTCTGGTTCGCGGACGGCGATGCGATGCGCCCGGCCGGGCTGCTCGCCTCGACGGGCGGTGCGGAGGCGTTCCTCATGGAGGGTGCGGTCGGCCGGGCAACGGGCGTGGGCGTCACCGTCGAGCCGGCCGGCGGCTCCCCCGCGCCCACCTCCGAGCCGTTGGGCCTGCTGAGCTTCCCGTCCGGGTAGGGCCCCGGCACGACAACCGCCCCGCGCCACTGGTACGGGCCGCGCCGCTCCCACCTGCCGGGCGGGGCGGCTGGATCCGATCGGGCCCCACCGGGGCTCGGCCGGGTCCGGGCACGGGCGCTCTGCCGGAGCTGCTCGCCCCCGGCCGGGCCCGGCCGGGGGGCGTCGGGCCGGGCCGGCGCGTCCGGGCACAGCGGCCCCCGTTCGGTCAGCCGACCGAGCTGTAGGCCACCACGCCGCGCAGCACCTCGTCCACGGCCTTGCGGGCGTTGCGCGCCACCGTGGAGTTCCCGCCGGGCGCCGCGGCCGCGATCTGGCCGAGGACGTCGATGACCTGCTTGGTCCAGCGCACGAAGTCGCCCGCGGGCATCTCCGCCTCGCGCAGCACCTCGTCCAGGCCCTTGCCCGAGGCCCACTGGTACACCGCCCAGGCGAATCCGAGGTCGGGCTCGCGCTGACCCACGCCTTCGGCCTGGCTGATGCGGAACTCCTCCTCCAGCGCGTCCAGCCGGCCCCAGATCCGCACCATCTCGCCGAGCGCGGTCTTCGCCTTGCCGGAGGGCAGCTTCGGCGCCACCGCGTCGTCGGCCTGGCGCGCCTCGTACACCAGCGCCGAGACGCAGGAGGCCAGTTCGGCCGGGTTCAGCCCCTCCCACACCCCCTCGCGCAGGCACTCACTGGCCAGCAGGTCCAGCTCGCCGTAGAGCCGGGCGAGCCGGCGGCCGTGCTCGGTGACCTCATCGCCGCGGAGGTAGTCCATCTCGGTGAGCAGGGCGACGATGCGGTCGAAGGTGCGGGCGATGGTGTTCGTCCGGCCCTCGATGCGGCGCTCCAGCTGGCGGGTGTCGCGCTGGAGCCGGTGATGACGCTCGGCCCAGCGTGCGTGGTCCTCGCGTTCGTCGCAGCCGTGGCAGGGGTGGGCGCGGATCTCCCCGCGCAGCCGGGCGATCTCGCGGTCGTCCGCGGCCGCTGCGCGCGGCCTGCGGTGCCGGTCGGGCGCGATGTGCCCGGCCTTGGTCCGCAGGGCGGAGGCGAGGTCGCGCCGGGACTGGGGCGAACGGGGGTTGAAGGACTTGGGGATCCGCATCCGCTCCAGCGGTTCCACGGGGACCGGGAAGTCCACCGAGGCGAGGCGCTTGACCTGGCGTTCGGCCGTCAGCACCAGGGGGCGCGGCCCGTCGTGGTACTCGTATCCCCGGTGGCCGTTGGACCTGCCGGCCGGCAGCCCGGGGTCGATGACGAGTGCGAGTCCGGCGAACTTGCCGGTGGGCACGTGGATGACATCACCCGGCTTGAGCTTCTCCAGCGAGTCCGCGGCGGCCGCCCGGCGCTGGGCGGCGCCCTGCCTGGCCAGGTCGGTCTCGCGGTCCTTCAGTTCGCGGCGCAGGCGCGCGTACTCCTCGAAGTCCCCCAGGTGGCAGGTCATGCCCTCCTGGTAGCCGGCGAGCCCCTCCTCGTTGCGCTGCACCTGGCGTGCGATGCCGACGACCGACTTGTCCGCCTGGAACTGGGCGAACGAGGTCTCCAGCAGCTCCCTCGAGCGGTGCCGCCCGAACTGCTGCACGAGGTTGACGGCCATGTTGTACGACGGCCTGAAGCTGGAGCGCAGCGGATAGGTGCGGGTGCCGGCGAGTCCGGCGAGCGCGCCCGGGTCCATGCCGCGCTGCCAGAGCACGACGGCGTGGCCCTCCACGTCGATGCCGCGCCGTCCCGCGCGTCCGGTCAACTGCGTGTACTCGCCGGGGGTGATGTCGGCGTGCTGCTCGCCGTTCCACTTGACGAGCTTCTCCAGCACCACGGACCTGGCGGGCATATTGATGCCGAGGGCCAGGGTCTCGGTGGCGAAGACCGCCTTGACGAGGCCGCGGACGAAGAGTTCCTCGACGACCTCCTTGAACGTGGGGAGCATTCCGGCGTGGTGCGCGGCTATGCCCCGCTCCAGCCCCTCCAGCCACTCGTAGTACCCGAGGACATGGAGGTCCTCGCGGGGGATGGAGTCCGTGCGCGCCTCGACGATCGACCGCACCTCCAGGCGGGCCTCCTCGCCGTTGAGCCGCAGTCCGGCGAACAGGCACTGCTGGACGGCGGCTTCGCACGCGGCTCGGCTGAAGATGAACGTGATGGCGGGCAGCAGCCCTTCCGCGTCCAGCCGGTCGATGACCTCGGGCCGCCCCGGGGTCCAGATGCGGCCGCGCTGCCGGCGCTCGCGCTCCCGGTCGGCCTCGCGGACCATCTTGCCGCGGCGGCGGTCGCGCGGGTTGTACATGCGCGAGTTCTCCGTCCTGGCCAGGCGGACCAGGTCGGGGTTGACCTCGCGCCGGGTGGCGCCGCGGCCGCCGTGGTCGGTCTCCTCCTCGAAGAGGTCGTACATCCGGCGTCCGGCCAGCACGTGCTGCCACAGGGGCACGGGGCGCGACTCCGAGACGATCACCTCGGTGTCGCCGCGGACGGTGTCGAGCCAGTCGCCGAACTCCTCCGCGTTGGACACCGTCGCGGAGAGCGAGACCAGGGTCACCGACTCGGGGAGATGGATGATCACTTCCTCCCAGACGGCGCCTCTGAAGCGGTCGGAGAGGTAGTGCACCTCATCCATCACCACGTATCCGAGACCGCTCAGCGACCGGGAGCCCGCGTACAGCATGTTCCGGAGTACCTCGGTGGTCATGACGACCACCGGCGCATCGGAGTTGACGCTGTTGTCGCCGGTGAGGAGGCCGACCCTGCCGGGGCCGTACCGCTTCGCCAGATCCGCGTACTTCTGGTTGGACAGCGCCTTGATGGGGGTCGTGTAGAAGCACTTGCGGCCCTGGGAGAGGGCCAGGTGCACGGCGAACTCGCCGACGATCGTCTTTCCGGAACCCGTGGGGGCCGCCACCAGCACGCCCTTGCCCGCCTCCAGCGCCTCGCAGGCCTCGACCTGGAACGGGTCCAGCCCGAAGTCGTACATCTCGCGGAAGGGAGCGAGCGCGGTGGCCTGCTCGGCGGCGCGGATCCGGGCGGCCGCGTATCGCTCGGCTGGGGAGAGGTCCTGTGTCATCTTGCGGTCGAGCCTACCCGCAGGGTCCGACAGCGGGCGCGCGCTTATGCGCGGCGGCGGGGTCCGGGGCGGGCGCGGACCAGGACTTCACCGCGATTCCGGTGAGCCGGTCGCACCAGGCGGCGCCCAGGGGGCGGGCGGGCGGCGAGCGAAGGGAGCGGCGCAGGGAATGCCGCGCGGGGGCACCGGGCGGCGCTGCCGTGCCGCGCGGATGACCCGGCGTGATGGCACCGGGCCCGTCCCGGGCTCCGGAGCGCGTCGCGGAAGGCAGCCGCGCCCCCGCCGCGGCCGGGGCCCTGGAGGCACGGCGCGTGACCGCCGGCCGGACTGCGCAGCGCAGTCGCGGGCGGAGGGGGTCGCGCACCGGTCCCCGGGGGGAGGGCCGCCCCCGTCGGGCGGGGGCGCCCTCTCCGGGCGGGCGGCGCGCCGGTGCCCCGGGTACGGGCGCTCCCGCCTTCCGTCCAGGATCAGCGCGGCCGGCATGCGCCCGCCCTCGGGAGCCCGGGCGCCCTCGGGAGCCCCGGTCAGGTGATGTCGTCGTACCCGTTGATCCGGTCCCGGTCGCCGCTCTGCTGCCCGGGAAGCGCGCGGGCGGCCGGGACGTCCTCGGCCGCGCCGACGGCCTCCGGGGTGAGGTCCAGCCGGGAGGCCTCGTCGTCGCTCAGGCCGGCGTCCGGGTCCCTGCGGCGGCGGCGGGTGTCGTTGAGGAAGGAGAAGCCCACGGCGATGAAGTAGAGGACGGCCAGCGGGCCGGCCAGGAGGAGCATCGAGATCGGCTCGCCGCCGGGCGTGGCGATCGCGGCGAACGCCGTGAGGCCGACGATCATTCCGCGCCACCAGCGCAGCATCCGCCTGCCGGTCAGCACGCCGGTCATATTGAGCAGGATCAGCAGCAGCGGGAGCTCGAAGGCGATACCGAAGACGATCACCATGCGGGTGATCAGGTCGAGGTAGTCGTCCAGCGGCAGCAGGGGCCGGGCGCCCGACGGTGCGAAGCCGAGCATGATCTCGGCGGTCTGCGGCAGGATCGAGTACGCGAGGTAGGCACCGCCGAGGAACAGCGGTACGCCGACGGCCACGAAGCTCAGCGCGTAGCGCCTCTCGTGGTGGTGCAGCCCGGGAGCGACGAAGGCCCAGAGCTGGTGGAGCCAGACCGGGGTCGCCGCCAGCACACCCGCCATCAGGGCGACCTTCAGCGCGATGGTGAACGGCGACAGAAGTCCCTGTGTCGTCATCTCGGCGCAGAGCTGGCCGTTGCGCATGACGACCTGACCGTTCGCGCAGCCGACGGACTCCAGGATCGGCCGCATCAGGAACGCGAAGATCTCCTTCTGGAAGAAGGCCGCGGCGATCGTGGCCACCGCGATCGCCAGCACCGACTTCAGCAGCCGGTTGCGCAGCTCACGCAGATGTTCGCCGAGAGGCATCCGCCCCTCGGCGTCCTTGTCCTGCTTGCGGGCGGACTTGAGCAACCCACTTCCTCGTCTCGTGCGGGAACCTTGGGGGAACCGGGTCAGCTCTGGGTCGTACGGTTCGGCTCCGAGACCGGGCGGCTGCTCGTCACATCGCCGGGGGCGGCCCGGATGGTGCGGGGCACGTCCTTCTGGGCGTCGGGGTCGGTGCCCGGCGCGGACTGGGCGCGCGAGGACTCGTCGTCCTTCTTCATCGCCTTCGCCTCGCTCTTCAGAATGCGGGCGGACTTGCCCAGCGAGCGGGCCATGTCGGGCAGCTTCTTCGCGCCGAACAGCAACAGGATCACCACGATGATCAGAATGATCTCAAGGGGCTTCAGATTGCCGATCATGTGCGGATTCCCTCTCACTGGGGCGGCTGAAGGGCGGGCTGCCCGGTGGACGGTCGGGCAGGAGTCCGAGCGCCGACGTGCCTGCGATCGTAACCCGCCGGGGTAAACGCCGGGCAATGCCTGTGGACAAGGGCCATTGCGGCCCGAACGGACAGCGGGCACATCACAGGCAGGGTACCTCCGGGCCGTCTCCTTGGAGGAGACCGCCGGCGCTACCGCAGGGCCTCGCCGGTGCTCGCCAGCCGCGCCGCTGCTCTCTCCAAGTCCTCCGCGGCCCGGTTGACGCGTTCCGCTGTGGCGGCCACCTGCCGGCCCAGTCGCCGGGCCTCCAGGAAGACGCGGACACCGAGGACGCCGAGGACGGCGATCCCGAGGAACCCCAGGGCGACGGCGAGCATGGGCCAGAACATGGAGCAGAGCCTACTGCCGCGTGAGGCGGCGTTCGCCCCGTCCTGCCGCCCCCTCCCCCGGCGGGCGTCTTTCGCGGATGTGTCCCCGCGGACATCCCCGCGCACGTCCGGCCGCCCTCGCTGACGCCCGCGCACGTCCGCAGGCATCCCGGCAGCCGTCCCTGCAGGCCGGCCGGTGCCGGCCGCCGCGGCACCTCGGGAGGGTGCGGCGGCGTGGCCCGCACCGCGGTGCCGGCGATCGAGCGCTCTGCGTCCCGGTCCGAGGACCAGCGCGAACCCCGTGGAGGCGGCCCCCCACGAAGCGTCCCGCGGAAGCGGGCCGGACGCCCGATCCGACCGGTTCACCGCCTCCGGCCCGCGGGGTCCGCCGCCTTGACCCGCTGAACCACCCGGCGGGACGCCATCGGTACGCGGATCAGACGGTGGAGTGCAGACGCAGTGTCCTTACCCCGCCGCCGGTGAGCAGTTCGACGATCCGCTCCCCCGCCGGCTTGCGCACGGCGGCCCCGCACTCGGGGCAGGTGAAGGAGTAGAAGGTGGTCCGCCTGCTCGCGCCGATCGCGAGGCACAGCGCGCCCGCCGCCAGTTCGAAGCGGGCGCGGCAGTCGGGGCAGCCGGCCTTGAAGACGATCGGGTCCCGCGCTGCCGGGATTCCCACCAGAGCGGGTATGTCCGTCCCGTTCCCGCTCACTTCCCCGTTCACCCGGTCCGCCGATCCCGGCTGTCGTAGGCGGCGAGCGCCTCGCGCGCCGCCTGCCGCGCGCTGTCCGCCAGGCAGGGCGGCGACACGATCCGCCCGTCCCGCCCCAGCCGGAGCGCGAGCCGCCGCAGGGACGCCGGGTCGGGGGTGCGCAGGCTGATCCGCAGGCCGCCGTCGGGCTGCTCCTCCGCGCTGTCGTGGGGGTAGTACTCGGCCACCCAGCGACCGCCCGGGCCGACCTCGACCACGACCTCGGGGTCCTCGGCCGAGGGCTGCACCAGCCCCTCCGACAGATCGCGCAGCTCCGTCTCGGGCGGCGCCGACGGCTCGTCCAGCAGCCGGATCTCGGCCACCCGGTCGAGCCGGAACGTCCGGCGCGCCTCGGAGAGGTAGCACCAGCCCTCCATATAGGTGTGGCCGACGGCGAAGAGGCGGATCGGGTCGACCTCGCGCTCGGTGAGCTCGTCCCGCGCCGGGGAGTAGTACCGCAGCCACAGTCTGCGGCGCTCCGAGATGGCGCGGTCGACGTCGGCGAAGACGCCCCCCTCCGACTCGAAGGTGACGGAGAGCCGGGAGCTGGCTCCGGCGGACTCGCCCGCGGCGGCCTCCAGTTTGGCGGTCGCCCGGACCAGCGCCTCGCGGTCGCCCTCCCGCAGCCCGGGCAGCGTGGCGACGGCCCGCGCGGCGACCAGGAGCGCCGTCGCCTCGTCGGCCGCCAGCCGGAGCGGCTCGGCGACATCGTCGGGGTTGTGCCACCAGATGCGTTCACCGTCGGTGTCGATGTCGAGGAGATCGCCGCCGCGGAAGCTGGTCCCGCACATGGGCAGCACGTCGAGGTCGGAGATCAGCTCGTCCTCGGTGATCCCGAAGGCCCGGGCGACGTCCCCGACGCGCGCTCCGGGGCGTTCGCGCAGATACGTCACCAGCGACAGCATCCGCCGGGTCTGGTCGATGGCGTTGGCGGCCATGCCTGTACGCGTCCCCCTCAGCCCTTGGCCACGGCACGCAGCCGGTCCACCACATCGGCCCGCAGGTCCGCGGGCTCGAGCACGACGACATCCGGTCCGAACTCCACCAGCCAGGCGTCCAGGCCGTGTCCGTACGGAATCTCCAACTCGTCCCAGCCGTCGCCGAGTTCCCGCACGGAGCCGGCGCGGGCGCGCAGCGGGTAGCCGGAGCCCGCCCTCAGCCTGATCCGCGCGGACCTCGTGGCGGTCTCGCCGGCCCAGCTCTCCACCGTCTCGCGCACGGTGACCACGTCGGGTACCGGCGCGGTGAAGGAGCCGGCGCGGGAGCGGACCCGTCCGGTGATGCGGGAGAGGCGGAAGACGCGTTCGGCGCCGCGGTCGCGGTCCCAGCCGGCGAGGTACCAGTGCCCTCGCCAGCACTCCAGCGTCCAGGGCTCCACATGGCGGGCCCCGGGGCGGGCGGCGTTGGACTTGCGGTAGTCGAAGACGACGGGGCGCCGGTCCCGGCAGGCGAGCATCAGCGGCTCGAAGGCCGCCTCGTGGACGGGGATACGCGGTTCGAGCGCACTGTGCTGGGCCTCGTAGGGGTCCCGCGCCTCGGGCATGCCGGCGGCACGCAGCTTCTGCAGGGCGCCACTGGCCGCTCCGGCGAGGCGGGCCTGCTGCCAGACCTTGGCGGCGAGGCCGAGCGCCGCGGCCTCTTCGGCGTCGAGGGTGATCGGCGGCAGCCGGTTGGAGTCGCGGCGGGCGAGATAGCCGGTGTCGCCGTCGAGGTTGTCCACGGTGGCGATGACCAGCCCGAGTTCGCGCAGATCGTCCTTGTCCCGTTCGAACATCCGGTTGAAGGCTTCGTCGGAGGCCGCTTCCAGATAGGCCTCGATGGAGCCGCGCAGCTCCCGCTTGCTGAGCGGCCGCCGTGTCCCCAGCAGACACAGCGCCAGGTTCATCAGCCGCTCGGCCTTGGCAATGGCCATCGACGCCCTTCCTCACCCGTTCTTCTGATCGTCGAACCTACCGCTACGGAGCGTCGTGGCAAAAGCGCGGGGCCCATGCCCTTGGCGGCATGGGCCCCGAGGAGACCGGTAGCGGTCAGACCGCGACCAGGTCGCAGACGAAGATCAGCGCCTCGCCCGGGGCGATACGGCCACCGGCCCCGCGGTCGCCGTAGGCGAGGTGCGCGGGGATGGTCAGCTGACGGCGGCCGCCGACCTTCATGCCCTGCACTCCCTGGTCCCAGCCCTTGATGACCTGGCCGATGCCGAGCTGGAACTGCAGCGGGGTGCCGCGGTTCCAGGAGGCGTCGAACTCCTCGCCGGTGGAGAAGGCCACGCCCACGTAGTGGACGGAGACGGTGTCGCCCGCCTTGGCCTCGGGCCCGTCGCCCTCCCAGATGTCCTTGATCTCAAGGTCGGCCGGCGGCTCGCCGCCGGGGAAGTCGATCTCGGGCTTGTCGATGCTCACGTGTTGCTCCTTGTGCTCTCTGTGCGAGTCAACGCGGACAGTCTTACAGAACCGCCAGGATGTCCACGGAGAACACCAGCGTCGACTTCGCCGGGATCGGGCCCTGGGCCTGGTCTCCGTAGGCCATGTCCGGCGGCACGACGAGCAGCACCCGGCTGCCGGCCTTCTTGCCCTCCAGGCCCTTGGACCAGCCCTCGATCACGCCGGAGAGCGGGAAGGTGACGGGGGCGCCCTTGGAGTAGCTGCTGTCGAACTCCTTGCCGTCGCTCCACAGGACGCCCTTGTACTGGACGGCCACCGTGTCGCCGGCCTTGACGGCGGGGCCGCTGCCCTCGATGACGTAGTCGGAGACCAGCGCGGTGGGCGCGGTCTTCTTCGGGACGGTGATCGAGGGCGCCTTGCCGTCGGTGTTCGTGCCGACCTCGGGCAGGTCGGCGTCGTCCTGGGCGACCTCGGTGCCCTCGGCGGACACGGGGAGGGTGGTGCCCTTGACGATGTCCATGACGAACACCAGCGTCGCGTTCGGCGGAATGTCGCCCTGGCCGCTGCTGCCGTAGCCGAGTGACGGCGGGATGGACACCTCCAGTCGGCTGCCGACCTTCTTGCCGGTGAGGGCCTTCTGCCAGCCCTCGATGACGCCGCCGCCGCCGATGGTCACGGCGAACGGCTCGCCCCGGTCGAAGCTGTTGTCGAACGGCTTGTCGCCGTCCCACACCTGGCCGAGGTAGTCGACCTGGGCCTGGTCGCCCTTCTTGAGCACCTGTCCCTTGCCCTCGCTGACGACCTCCACCTCGAGGTCCTCGGGGGGCTCGCCCTCGCCCTTGGCGAGCGTGGGCTTCTCACCGAACTTCGCACCCGCGGTGATGGCGGGCAGTCCGTTCGACGTCTGGGCGGAGTCGGAGCCCCCGTCGTCGCCGCACGCCGCTGTGGAGAGCAGCAGCAGGGGCACGACGAGCAGGCCGGCAAGTCGGCGCACGTGTTCCTCAGATCTCAGACGGCACATCGGTCGCTCGACACTCTAAGGGCTGCGCCGAGAGGCCGTGCGCTTCTCGCGCCGGGGCGGCGTCCGCTCCGCCCGCCGCGGACCGGCGGGCGGAGCGGGACCCCTACATGCCGGCGATCAGCTTCTCCACCCGGTCGTCCACGGAGCGGAACGGGTCCTTGCACAGCACCGTGCGCTGCGCCTGGTCGTTGAGCTTGAGGTGCACCCAGTCGACGGTGAAGTCGCGCCGCTGCTCCTGAGCCCGGCGGATGAAGTCGCCGCGCAGCCTCGCCCTGGTGGTCTGCGGGGGCACGGACTTGCCCTCGAAGATCTTGAGGTCGTCGCAGATCCGGGCGGCCTGCCCCTTCTTCTCCAGCAGGTAGTAGAGGCCGCGCCTGCGGTGGATGTCGTGGTAGGCGAGGTCTATCTGCGCGACCCTGGGGTGCGACATCGTCATGTTGTGCTTGGCCCGGTACCGCTCGATGAGCTTGTACTTCATCACCCAGTCGATCTCGGTACCGATGCTGTCGAGGTCCTCCTGCTCGACGGCGTCGAGGGTGCGCCCCCACAGCTTTAGGACCTGCGCCACCGTGCCGCTGCGGATGCCGCGGCGGTCGACGAAGTCCACCGCCTTCTCGTAGTACTCGCGCTGGACCTCCAGGGCGGAGGCCTCGCGGCCGCTGGCCAGGCGCACCTTGCGCCGGCCGGTGATGTCGTGGCTGACCTCGCGGATGGCCCGGATCGGGTTCTCCAGCGTCAGGTCGCGCATGACCGTGCCCGCCTCGATCATGCGCAGCACCAGGTCGGTCGCCCCGACCTTGAGCAGCATCGTCGTCTCCGACATGTTGGAGTCGCCGACGATGACGTGCAGGCGGCGGTAGCGCTCGGCATCCGCGTGCGGTTCGTCGCGGGTGTTGATGATGGGCCGGGAGCGGGTCGTCGCGGAGCTGACGCCCTCCCAGATGTGTTCGGCGCGCTGGCTGACGCAGAACACCGCGCCGCGAGGGGTCTGGAGCACTTTTCCCGCGCCGCAGAGCAGCTGCCGGGTGACGAGGAACGGGATCAGGATGTCCGCGAGACGGGAGAACTCCCCGTGCCGGGCCACAAGGTAGTTCTCGTGGCACCCGTAGGAGTTTCCCGCCGAATCGGTGTTGTTCTTGAAGAGGTAGACGTCGCCCGCGATCCCCTCCTCGTGCAGGCGGCGTTCGGCGTCGACGAGCAGGCCCTCGAGGATGCGCTCTCCGGCCTTGTCGTGGGTGACCAGTTCGGTCACGTTGTCACATTCGGGAGTTGCGTATTCCGGATGCGAGCCCACGTCGAGGTAGAGGCGGGCCCCGTTGCGCAGGAAGACATTGCTGCTGCGGCCCCATGACACGACTCGGCGGAAGAGGTAGCGCGCCACTTCGTCAGGTGACAGTCGGCGCTGTCCCCTGAACGTGCACGTGACGCCGTACTCGTTCTCCAGCCCGAAAATGCGGCGGTCCATGAGGGAACATTACGCCCGATGGACTGAGCTGAAACCGGGTTCGGCAGCACCGCTTCGATCATTTTCCTCCGCCGGTGCGACATCCGCACCGCCGCCGGGAGCTGCGAGGACCCGTCCGGTGGCCAGCAGCACCAGCAGGGCGGCGAGTCCGCCGCAGCCGGCGACGGCGAAGCCCGCGGCGGTCCCCGCGAACTCCACGGCGGGGCCGGCCGCGGCCGTGCCGACGGCGGCACCGACGCCGAAGGTGGTCACCAGCCAGGAGAACGCCTCGGTCACGGTGCCCCGCGGGGCGTGCCGGTCGACGACGAGGAAGGCGCAGGCGATCGCGGGTGCGAGGAACAGTCCGGCGACGGCGCCGAGCGCGGTCATCGCGGGAACGCCGGGGGTGAGCATCAGCGGCAGATAGCCCAGGGCGAGCAGCCCGGTGATCACCCGCAGCCGGCGCTCGGGCGCGCCTGCCCAGTCGCGCGCGCCGTAGGCGACGCCGCCGACGAGGGCGCCGAGGCCCAGGGCTGCCATGAACCAGCCGTAGACGGCGTCGCCGCCCCGGCCCTCCGCATAGGAGAGGGCGGCGACCGTGATGGAGCCGAGGGCGAGGCCGACGAAGAAGAAGCAGCCGAGCAGGGCGAGCAGCCCGGCCGAGCGCAGGGCGCCCAGCCAGTGGGCCTCACGCGGCGCGGACCGCCAAGCGCGGGAGGGTTCGGAGACCACCACCGAGAGGGCGCCGAGGACACCGACCGCGTTGACGGCGAGCAGCGCGGCCGCAGGCGACATCAGCCAGACCAGCAGGGTGACCAGCAGCGGTCCGACCGTGAACATGACTTCCTGGGCTATCGCGTCCATGGCGTAGGCGCGGTGCACCCGGTCCTGGCGGCCGAGGACGTCGGGCCACAGGGCGCGCAGCCCGCCTTCCAGGGGCGGGGTGAAGAACCCGGCGACGGCGACGGCGGTGTAGGCCACGGCGAGCGACCCGATGCCCGAGACGGCGAGTGCCGCCATGCCGAGGGCCGACAGGACGGCGGCCGGGAGCTGGACGCGGGGCTGCCCGTACAGGTCGACCATGCGGCCCAGGAGGGGCTGTCCGGCGGCCGTGGTCAGCCCGTAGACGGCCGCCAGGGCGCCGGCGAGGGTGTAGCTGCCGCCCTCGGCGCGGGCGAAGAGCACGATGGCGATGTGCGCCACGCCGTTGGGCAGCCGGCCCACCAGCGTGCCCGCCAGCAGGCGGGCGGCATGGGGGGCCTTGAGGATGTCCCTGTACCCGGCGAGTCCGGTGCCCATCGCTTCCGCCTCTTCGCTGCCGCCCGGCGGGTCGCGCCCCACTCGGGAAGTTTTACGTATAACTAGCCGCGTCATACGTATCATGTCGGATGCCGCGAGTCCACTCCCGCGGCGCACGGGGACCGAGTGCGGGAGGCGCGTGTGCAGACCCGGGAGCCGACCGGTGGAGCGCGGCCGACGAGCAGGGACGTGGCGCGGGCCGCCGGGGTGTCCCAGGCCACCGTGTCGCTGGTGCTGGGCGGCAAGTGGCGCGGCCGGGTGTCCGAGCGCACCGCGGCACTGGTGCGCGACGCGGCGGCCGAACTGGGCTACCGGCCGAACCTCGCCGCCCGCAACCTGAGGCTCGGCAGGACCCGGACGGCGCTGCTGGTGGTCCCCGCCCTGACCAACGAGTTCTTCGCACGTGTGTACGGGGGTGCGGCGGCGGTCGCCGGGGAGCACGGTTTCGGCGTGGTGCTGTACCCCTCCCCCGAAGGGACGGGCCCGGCGCGGGACCCCTTCCCGTCCGCGCGGGCCGCCCTGGACGGGGTGATCGCCTCGTCGATGGCGGCAGGGGCGCTGGACGCGATCCGCGGGACCGATCTGCCGCTGGTGATGCTGGACAGCGATCCGGCCGACCCGGCGTCCGCGGCCCAGGTGAACCTGGACGTGGCGGACGGCATGCGGCAGGTGGTGGACCATCTGCGCGCCCTCGGGCACCGGCGCTTCGTCCACCTCGCCTCCGCCGTGCCGTCCTGGACCTTCGCGGTGCGGGCCCGTGCCCTGGAGGAAGCCCTGGGGGCGGCCGGGGAGGCGGAACTCCGTACGGTCGCGTCGCCCCTGGACGTGGCCGGCGCGGCGGAGGCGGCGGCCCGCGCGCTCGCTGCTCCGGGTCCGCGGCCCACCGCCCTGGTCTGCGACGACGACATCGTCGCCGCCGGCGCCTGCAAGGCGGTCCGCCGCATGGGCCTGCGGGTGCCGGAGGACGTGTCGGTGACCGGCTTCGACGACCTGGCCCTGGCCACGGCGGTGGAGCCGGAACTCACCACGGTCCGCCTCCCGGCCGAGCGGATCGGCGAGGCCGGCATGACCGCGCTCCTCGATGTCCTCTCGTCGCGCCCACCGGCCTCCGAAGCCCTCCCGGTCACTCTGATCCCGAGGAGCTCCACGGGCCCCGCACCGGCGGCCTGAGGCCGATCCCGGAGCGCCTTCCCCGGGGTCCGTCCGTGCTTCCCGGGTGCGCCCGCCCTCCGCACCCGGGAAGCACGGACGGGGCCCGCGCGTTGCCCCGCCGCACCACGGGACGGGGTGGATGCGATGAGGCCGCTCGGGAGGCCGCCGGCCGATCCCCCCGTCGGGGCGGTCGGGCCCGGTCCCCCGCCCGGGCTCGACTCCCCGTCCGGCGGGACCGCACGGGGGGGCGCCTCCCGGCCTCCCGGAGGGTGCCCGGGCAGGGAAACGCCACCCGTCCGCCGGGCGGCTCCGAGGGCTCCGGTGCGCGGGAGCGCAACGGACACCTCCGCCGCCTCCGCGCCCCGCCCGCCGCGTCCTCGCCCGCGCACACCGGCGCCCCGCACACGGGTCGCGTGCGGGGCGCCGCGGACGAACTGCGAACGGACTGCCGACTACGTCTCGTCGTCCGGGGTCTCCTCGTCCGACGGGGCCTCCGTCGGAGCGGAGGCAGCGTCGGAGGCCTCCAGCAGGCGGGAGAGCTGGCGGCCCACGATCCGCTTGAACTTGCGCTGCTGGGGACGGGTGCGGTCCAGGACCGCGACCTCGAGGCGCTCAGCGGGGATCTCCCGCTCGCCGCCGTTGGTGTCGCGGGACAGGGCCTGCACGGCGAGCTTCAGGGCCTCGGCGAGCGACATCCCGTCGCGGTGCCGCTGGTCGAGGAAGGAGCTGATCTGCTCCGCGTTGCCGCCGACCGCGACCGAGCCGTGTTCGTCCACGATCGAGCCGTCGTGCGGCAGCCGGTAGATCTGGTCGCCCTCGGGCGAGGTGCCGACCTCGGCCACGACCAGCTCGACCTCGTACGGCTTCTCGCCGGCACTGGAGAAGATCGTGCCCAGTGTCTGCGCGTAGACGTTCGCCAGGCCGCGGGCCGTCACATCGTCGCGGTCGTAGGTGTAGCCGCGCAGGTCGGCGTAGCGGACACCGCCGATGCGCAGGTTCTCGTACTCGTTGTACTTGCCGGCCGCGGCGAAGCCGATCCGGTCGTAGATCTCGCTGAACTTGTGCAGCGCGCGGGACGGGTTCTCGCCGACGAACACGATGCCGTCGGCGTACTGCATCACGACCAGGCTGCGGCCGCGCGCGATGCCCTTGCGGGCGTATTCCGCCCGGTCGGCCATCGCCTGCTGTGGTGAGACATAGAACGGCGTCGACACCGGCTATCCGTCCCTTTCTGTCAGTGGGGAGGAGCCACCGCCCAGCGGTGTCCCGGGGAACATCAGAGCAGCGAGGCCCTCGGGCCTTCCGGCTGCTCCCTCCGGCGCTCCAGGACCGCGTGGGCGATCTCGGAGGATTCGGCATCGGTCAGCTTGCGGAAGCCCTCGTCGGTGATGACGGTGATGATCGGGTAGATGCGCCGGCCCACGTCGGGTCCGCCGGTGGCGGAGTCCTCGTCGGCGGCGTCGTACAGCGCCTGGACGACCAGGGTGAGCGCCTGCTCCTCGGTCAGGTCCTCGCGGTAGAGCTTCTTCATCGACCCCCGGGCGAAGATCGACCCGGAACCGGTGGCGGCGTACCCCTGCTCCTCGGAGCGGCCACCGGTCACGTCGTAGGAGAAGATGCGGCCCTTCTCCCGGTCGACGTCCCAGCCGGCGAAGAGCGGGACCACCGCGAGGCCCTGCATGGCCATGCCCAGATTGCTCCGGATCATCGTGGACAGGCGGTTCGCCTTGCCCTCCAGGGAGAGCTGGGCACCCTCCACCTTCTCGAAGTGCTCCAACTCGAGCTGGAACAGTTTGACCATCTCCACCGCCAGGCCGGCGGTGCCCGCGATACCCACGGCGGAGTACTCGTCCGCCGGGAAGACCTTCTCCATGTCGCGCTGGGCGATCATGTTGCCCATCGTGGCCCGCCGGTCTCCGGCGAGCACCGCGCCACCGGGGAAGGACACGGCGACGATCGTCGTGCCGTGGGGCGCCTCGAACACGCCTTGCACGGGCGGCAGGACACGCTTGCCCGGGAGCAGTTCGGGGGAGTGCTCGCCGAGGAAATCCATGAACGACGACGAGCCGGGTGTCAGGAAGGCAGCCGGCAGACGCCCGGTGCTACGAGGGTTGGCTTCCACGAGGTTCCTTCCGAGTAGGCGGCAGCCCGCCGGACGGTGTCGGGATCGTCTCCCAACTTGCCGATGGCCGAATTGCAGTTGAAGCACGGTACGCCACGGATCCTACCCGTCCCATGACGGTGATCCACATGCGCTAGAGGGACGGACGGGCCGATCACGCGGATATCCGGCCGCAACGGGAGCATGGCGTCGCGCCCGGCCCCGGTGATGCCGTACCGGCGCTCCAGATGCCCCTGACGGCCCTTGACGACCCTGGCGGCCCTGGCGGCCCTGCACGCTCTGCTGCGCATCGAGAGGCCGTCGGATGCGTCGCGTCGCGATGCCCTTCGCCGGGGGCCACCTGGCCGCAGGTCCGGCACCGCCTGCCCCCGGCAGGGACGCCGGCCCTCCACGCGCACCGACCCACCCTGAACTGCCCGACGGCGCCTGCAGTGCTCGGCAGCGCATCCGCGGCATGCGGTCCGGGGCCCGTCGGGCCCCGGCTCGTCCGACGCGAATGCGCTGGCCGGAAGTACCTTCTGGCAGGTCGAGCACTTCCTCTCGATGCCCCTGGTGGACATGTGCCTACTGGCCGCCCTTTTGCACAAAGCTCCGGACGAAGTCCTCTGCGTTTTCCTCCAGGACATCGTCGATCTCGTCCAGCACGGAGTCGACGTCGTCGGACAGCTTCTCCTGGCGCTCCTTGAGGTCCTCCGAGGCCTGCGCGTCCTGCGCCTGCTCCTCGGCCTCCTCGGTGGAACGCGTGGCCCGCTGCTGCCCGCCGCCGGTGTCCTTGGTCGCCATATCCCTCACCCCGCTCGGTTTGCCCGCATGGTTCGCACTCAAGATCAGACCCTACAAGGAGGGTCCGACATCGGCCCGGCGCTTTCCGCAACGTCCGGGGTCCGCCCTCATGATTCCCGGACCCGGGGCATTTCAGCCCCCGGAGAGGACGCGGACCAGGTCCTCCGCCGTCCGGCACCGGTCAAGGAGCTCCTTGACATGATTGCGTGTGCCACGCAACGGCTCCAGCGTGGGGACGCGCTGCAGGGAGTCCCGCCCCGGCAGGTCGAAGATCACCGAGTCCCAGGAGGCGGCGGCCACGTCGTCCGCGTACTGCTCCAGGCAGCGGCCGCGGAAATAGGCCCTGGTGTCCTCCGGGGGCTTGGTCTCGGCGCGCTCGACGTCGGCCTCGTCCAGCAGCCGCTTCATCCTGCCCCGGGCCGCCAGACGGTTGTACAGCCCCTTCTCGGGGCGCACGTCCGCGTACTGCAGGTCGACCAGGTGCAGCCGGGCCGCGTCCCAGTCCAGGTCGTCCCGCCTGCGGTAGCCCTGGAGGATCTCCAGTTTGGCGATCCAGTCGAGCTCTCCCGACAGGCTCATCGGATCGTTCTCCAGCCGGTTGAGGGTGTCCTCCCAGCGCACCAGGACGTCCTCGGTCTGCTCGTCCGCGTCCACGCCGAAGCGGTCCTCGACGTACTTGCGGGCCAGCTCGAAGTACTCCATCTGCAGCTGGACCGCGGTGAGTGTCCGGCCGCTGCGCAGCGTGACCAGCCGCTGCAGGGACGGGTCGTGGGACACCTGGTGCAGGGTCCGCACCGGCTGGTCGACGGCCAGGTCGACGTTGACGAAGCCGTCCTCGATCATCGACAGCACCAGTGCGGTCGTGCCGAGCTTGAGGTAGGTGGAGACCTCGGACAGGTTGGCGTCACCGATGATCACGTGCAGCCGGCGGTACTTCTCCGCGTCGGCGTGCGGCTCGTCCCTGGTGTTGATGATGGGCCGCTTCAGGGTGGTCTCCAGGCCCACCTCCACCTCGAAGTAGTCGGCCCGCTGGCTGATCTGGAAGCCGTGCTCGTGTCCGTCCTGGCCGATCCCGACCCGGCCGGCGCCGGTCACGACCTGCCGGGACACAAAGAACGGCGTGAGGTGCCGCACGATGTCCGAGAAGGGCGTCTCCCGCTTCATCAGGTAGTTCTCGTGCGTGCCGTAGGACGCGCCCTTGTTGTCGGTGTTGTTCTTGTAGAGGTGGATGGGCTGGGCTCCGGGCAGCAGGGCGGCACGCTCGGCGGCCTCCGCCATGATCCGCTCACCGGCCTTGTCCCAGAGCACGGCGTCGCGGGGATTGGTCACCTCGGGGGCGCTGTACTCGGGGTGGGCGTGGTCCACGTAGAGCCGGGCGCCGTTGGTGAGGATCACATTGGCCAGGCCGATGTCCTCGTCGGTGAGCTGGCTGGAGTCGGCGGCCTCCCTGGCCAGGTCGAAGCCCCGGGCGTCCCGCAGCGGGTTCTCCTCCTCGAAGTCCCAGCGGGCGCGCCGTGCCCGGTGCATCGCCGCCGCGTAGGCGTTGACGATCTGGGACGAGGTGAGCATGGCATTGGCGTTGGGGTGGCCGGGGACGGAGATCCCGTACTCCGTCTCGATGCCCATTACTCGCCGTACGGTCATGCGGCCCTCCTTGCCCGGCGGCGCTCCCCTCCGGGAGCGGCGCTCAAGTACCGCTCGTTCTGCGTCGCCTGTGCGGTGCCCGTCCCCGCACGGCGCGACGCGGCGGTACGGACGAGCCTAGAACGCCTCTGCGCTGGTGGGGAGATCGATTCGGTCATTGCCCTGTGTGGTGCGATTACCCGTCCGGAAACCCTCGGAAAGCAGTCGGCTGCGGATGCCCTCCCCCTTGCCTCTCCCAGGGGGAGACCCGGGACATCCGCAGCCGGGCTGCGCTCTACAGGTACTGGCCGGTGTTCGCCACCGTGTCGATGGAGCGTCCGGTGTCCGCGCCCTGCTTTCCGGTGACGAGCGTGCGGATGAAGACGATCCGCTCGCCCTTCTTTCCGGAGATCCGGGCCCAGTCGTCCGGGTTCGTGGTGTTCGGCAGGTCCTCGTTCTCCTTGAATTCGTCGACGCAGGCCTGGAGCAGGTGCGCGACGCGAAGACCCTTCTGGTTGTGGTCCAGGAAGGCCTTGATGGCCATCTTCTTCGCCCGGTCCACAATGTTCTGGATCATGGCACCGGAATTGAAGTCCTTGAAGTACAGGACTTCCTTGTCGCCGTTGGCGTACGTGACCTCCAGGAAACGGTTCTCCTCGGATTCCGCGTACATCTGCTCGACGACCGACTGGATCATGCCCTGGACGGCCGCCTCCTTGGAGCCGGTGTGCTCCGAGAGGTCGTCGGCGTGCAGCGGCAGCGACGGCGTGAGGTACTTCGCGAAGATGTCCTTCGCCGCCTCGGCGTCCGGGCGCTCGATCTTGATCTTGACGTCGAGCCGGCCGGGTCGCAGGATCGCGGGGTCGATCATGTCCTCCCGGTTGGAGGCGCCGATCACGATGACGTTCTCCAGCCCCTCCACACCGTCGATCTCGGCGAGCAGCTGCGGGACGATCGTGTTCTCGACATCCGAGCTGACGCCGGAGCCGCGGGTGCGGAAGAGGGACTCCATCTCGTCGAAGAAGACGATCACGGGCGTCCCCTCGCCGGCCTTCTCCCGCGCACGCTGGAAGACCAGGCGGATGTGCCGCTCGGTCTCGCCGACGTACTTGTTGAGGAGTTCAGGGCCCTTGATGTTGAGGAAGTAGCTCTTCCCCGCGGGCTGGCCGGTCACCTCGGCGACCTTCTTGGCAAGGGAGTTGGCGACGGCCTTCGCGATCAGCGTCTTGCCGCATCCGGGCGGGCCGTAGAGCAGGATGCCCTTCGGCGGCCGCAGTTCGTGCTCCTTGAAGAGGTCCGGGTACAGATACGGGAGCTCGACGGCGTCCCGGATCATCTCGATCTGGCCGCCGAGACCGCCGATCTTGCCGTAGTCGACGTCCGGGACCTCCTCGAGGACCAGCTCCTCGACCTCGCTCTTGGGCACGACCTCGTACACGTACCCGGACCTGGGCTCGAGCAGCAGGGCGTCGCCGGGGCGGATGGTGATGTCCAGCAGCGGCTCGGCGAGCCGCACCAGCCGCTCCTCGTCGGTGTGCCCGATCACCAGGGCGCGCTCGCCGTCCTCGAGGATCTCCTTGAGGGTGACGATGTCCCCGGTGCGCTCGAACGCCATGGCCTCGACCACGTTGAGCGCCTCGTTGAGCATGACCTCCTGGCCGCGCCGGAGCTCCCCGGCCTCGACGCCGGGGCTGACGTTCACCCGGAGCTTGCGGCCCCCGGTGAAGATGTCGGCGGTGCCGTCCTCGTTGAGCTGCAGGAAGACACCGAAGCCTGCCGGCGGCTGCGCGAGCCGGTCGACCTCCTCCTTGAGGGCCACGATCTGGTCTCGGGCCTCACGGAGCGTGTTCGCCAACCGCTCGTTCTGCGCGGACACGCCGGCCAGATTCGTCTGCAGCTCGACGATCCGCTCTTCGAGAATCCTCGTATGGCGCGGAGAGTCGGCGAGCTTGCGGCGCAGGACGGCGATCTCCTGCTCGAGATAGGCGACCTGGCCGGCGGGGTCTTCAGACCCCCGCCCCGGCCGGAAGCCGCGGTTGTTGTCGTCGTCGTGGGCTGCCACGGTCCTCACCTCCTCCAAGGGGAGCTGGACGCTTCCTGACCCTACCTGGGCTGGTGGTGATTGAAACCCCTAGATCACAAAGACGGTAGGGGTGTGTCCGATCTTCACCCTTGCGCTCTCCCTCACGCCAGGGGAATACCCACCCATCAACATCGGAAAGCGACCGGTTGTATGGTCGGAACGGTCAACACCCGTCAGGGGTGGCCGGTATTGATACAAACGGCTCGATGCACACCGCGCAGGAACGGCAGGCGACATGAACGAGGCTCTCGAAGTCTGGATCGACCAGGGGCTGTGCACCGGCGACGGTATCTGCGCCCAGTACGCGCCCGAGGTGTTCGAGCTGGACATCGACGGCCTGGCCTATGTCAAGAGCGCCGACGACGAGCTGCTGCAGGAACCGGGCGCCACAACGCCCGTACCGCTGCCGCTGCTGACCGATGTCATCGACTCGGCCAAGGAGTGCCCGGGCGACTGCATCCACGTACGCCGCGTCGCGGACGGCGTCGAGGTGTACGGGCCCGACGCCGGGTAGGGCGCCGAGCGGCCGCCGACCGCCCCTCACCCACCGAGATCACCCGCCGATGACCCGCCGATCAACCCTCCGGGGTGACGCCTCACACCGGGCCGGTGCCGACCGCGTCGGGCGCGGACTCGGTGAACTTCCCGCCCTCCCACCGCCACTTGGCCGTCCGCCGCCGGTCCGGGCAGCAGCGCGGCACGTCCGGCGAGGAGTAGCCGAGAAGGACGGCCGTGACGGCTCCGTCACGGACGGCGAGATCGACGGCGCTCTGCCGGCGCGCGGGCTCCAGCAGGGTGGCGACGACACGGGACTCCCCGGTGCGGGAGCGGGCCAGTACGTAGATCCCGCTGGGCGGGGTGCCGGAGCCGGCCGCACAGCGCGCCGCCACCACCGACTCCGGTCCGCCGTCGCCGTCCAGGTCCCCCGTCGCCCGTTCCCCCACCACGGCGGGCGCCCCGCCGCACTCCAGGGGCAGGCGCACTCCGGTGATTGCGGGCGCGGTCGCGGCGGCGGCCTCCCGGCCCCCCGTCTGACCTGCTCTGGCGCGGTCCGGCTGGAGCAGGCCCGCAGCGGCGACGACAGCCGCCATCGCCGTCGCGGTGACCAGCCAGTGGACCGGGCGGGCGTGGTTGTGCGCGAGATCCGGGACGGCGGAGGTCTGCACCGAGGCGTCTCCTGTGAGCGGCGGTTCCGGTGGGGTGCCCCGCATGGTGCCACACGTCACAGGGCACCGGAACGGCGGGGTGCCGGACCGGTGGAGAACCGGTGAGGGAAGCACCGCGGGAGACGCCGGGGAAGCGCCGACGCCGACGCCCGGGGGCAGAGCCCGGGGCGGGGTGCGCGAGCGGGCACCCGGGCGAACCGCGCGGCGGTCCAACGGGGCGGGGCCACCGCGGAGTTCCGCGGCCCCGGCCCGAACCGGACGGCGGTCCGGCCACGTTGCGCAGACGCGTCCGCCCCGCACCCGGGGCGGGTGCGGGGCGGACCGCGGCGGGCACTCAGCCCTTGTTCGGGCCCTCGTAGTCCTCGCCGTAGGCGCCCTTGGCGGGCCGGCGGCGGCGCATCGGCGGCTCCACGCCGTCCGCGAGCCGCCGGGCGGTGACCAGGAAGCCGGTGTGGCCGATCATCCGGTGGTCCGGGCGCACGGCCAGTCCTTCGACGTGCCAGTTGCGGATCATGGACTCCCACGGCTGGGGCTCGGCGTAGCACCCGGTCTCGCGGATGGACTCGACGGTCCGCGCCAGCTGTGTGGTCGTCGCCACGTAGCAGCACAGGATGCCGCCCGGGACGAGGGCCTTGGAGACGGCCTCCAGGCACTCCCAGGGCGCGAGCATGTCCAGGATGGCGCGGTCGACGTCGGCGTCGGCGAGGTTGTCCTGGAGGTCCCCGACCGTGAGCGTCCAGGCCGGGTGCGGTCCGCCGAAGTAGCGCTCGACGTTGCCCCTGGCGATCTCCGCGAAGTCCTCGCGGCGCTCGTAGGAGTGCAGCATGCCGTCGTCGCCGACGGCGCGCAGCAGGAAGGCGCTCAGCGAGCCGGAACCGACCCCCGCTTCCACGACGCGCGCCCCGGGGAAGATGTCGGCGAAGGCCAGGATCTGCCCCGCGTCCTTGGGGTAGACCACGGCTGCGCCGCGGGGCATGGACAGGACGTAGTCGGGGAGCAGGGGGCGCAGCGCGAGGTAGGCGACGTTTCCCGTGGTACGGACCACACTGCCCTCGGGGGCGCCGATCAGCTCGTCGTGCGGGAAGGAACCCTTGTGGGTGTGGAAGTTCTTCCCGGCCTCGAGCGTGAACGTGTAGTGGCGTCCCTTGGGATCGGTGAGCTGGACCTGGTCCCCGACCTCGAAGGGCCCGCGACGGCGGGCGGCACCGGTCGGTTCGGACATGTGACCAGTGTATGGGGTGCCGGAACCCGCCGGTGCCACGCGGTCAGGTGCCCGGGCGGGCCATCGCCGCCACGAAGGCGCGCTCGACGTCCGCCGTCGAGAGCACTCCGTAGATCTCGCCGGTCTCCTCCACCACCAGGTACTCGGATGCCGGGTTCGCGCGCAGCCGGTCCAGGAGCGCCTCGCCGGCGAGCTCGGCCGGGACCCTCATGCCGTCGGTGAGGTCCTGGGCCAGGCCGCCGACGGCGACCCAGGGGCGGCGGTGCTCGGGTACGCCGACGATCCCGGCCTCGCGCACGAGGGCCGTCGGGTCGCCGTGCCCGTCGACCACGACGAGGGCGCGGGCACCGGCCTCGTTGGCGCGTCGCAGCGCCTCGGACAGCGGCGTGTCCGAGGCCACGGGGACGGCCCGCCGGGTGAGGGCCCGGGCGCGCAGTTCGGGCAGGTGCTCCCGCAGGCGCGCCATGCGCAGGCTGTTGCCGGCCCCGGTCCAGATGATCGCGGCGAGGATGGCGGCGAGCAGGGCGTCGGTGACGGTCTCCATGCCGCCGATGTCCTCGGTGGAGTTGCCGAGCGCACCGGTGTGGGTGAGCAGCGGCAGGCCGACCAGTACGGCGACGGCGAGGGCGCGGCCCACCCAGGCGGCGGCGACGGTGCCGCTCATCGGCTTGCCGGTGATCTTCCACACGACGGCACGCAGCATCCGGCCGCCGTCCAGCGGCAGACCGGGGAGGAGGTTGAAGGCGGCGACGATGAGGTTGGAGATCATCAGACCGGCGAGCAGCACGCCGGGGACGGTGCCGGGCTCCACGGCCCGCATGCCGGCGTAGAAGACGGCGGCGAGCACCAGGGACAGCAGCGGTCCGACGAAGGCGAGCACGAACTCCCGGCCCGGGGTCTCCGACTCCTTCTCGATCTCCGACACACCGCCGAAGAACTGGAGCTGGATGCGCCGCACGGGCAGCTTGTAGCGCAGCGCAGCGACGGTGTGGGCGAGTTCGTGGACCAGCACGGAGGCGTAGAAGGCGACCGCGAAGAACAGCGACACGAGGTAGCGGGCGCCACCGAGCTCCGGCAGGACCCGGTCGAGCTGCCCGCCGAACACCCAGGTGATGAGGGCGGCGACCAGGAACCAGCTCGGGGCGACGTACACCGGCACCCCGAAGGGGCGGCCCATGAGGATGCCGCCGCCCGGCTCCGCCGGGCGGCCCCGCTTTCCGCCGCCGGGGTCCGCTGTCCCCGTGCCGGGCCGCGCGCGCTCACGCTCGCCGCTCTCCTCGTCCTTCTTCACGGGTTCCCGGGTTCCCTTCGTCGCGAGGCGTCGCTCGCTCGATCATGCAGTGCGGCAGGGTCTGCCGTCGATGGTATGCCGCTCGCTGTCGGCGGCGGGCCGTAGGGTCGGGGTCATGAGCACGAGTCAGCCGCCCGTTCCGGAAGGCCCGCCGCGTCCGGACCGGTCGCCGCCGCCCGCCGGGCAGACGCCCGCCCCCGCAGCAGTGGCATCGGCGGGGGGCGCCGGGGTTCCCGCGGGGGCCGCCGGGGTTCCGTCCCCGGCCGCTCCGGTGGACCCGCCGGGCTCCTCGGACGGGCGTCCGGCCCCGCCGGAGGATCCGGCCGCCGTGCGGAAGGGGCGGCCGCCGGTGTCGCTGTCGCCCTCGCGTGCGAGCGACTTCATGCAGTGCCCGCTGCTCTACCGCTTCCGGGTGATCGATCGGCTGCCGGAGAAGCCGAGCGAGGCGGCCACCAGGGGCACGCTGGTGCACGCGGTGCTCGAGCGGCTCTTCGACGCACCGGCCGCGGAGCGCACGCCGCTTCGGGCCAGGTCGCTCGTCTCCGGTCAGTGGGACCGGCTGCTGGAGTCGCGGCCGGAGCTGGCCGAGCTGTTCGCGCAGGACGAGGGCGGCGAGCGGCTGGCCCGCTGGATGTCGGAGGCGGAGGCGCTCGTCGAGCGCTGGTTCTCGCTGGAGGACCCGACCCGGCTGGAGCCGGCCGAGCGCGAGCTGTTCGTGGAGACGGAGCTGGAGTCGGGGCTGCGGCTGCGCGGGGTGATCGACCGGGTGGACGTCGCTCCCTCCGGCGAGGTGCGGATCGTCGACTACAAGACGGGCAAGGCGCCCCGCCCCGAGTACAGCGAGGGCGCGCTGTTCCAGATGACGTTCTACGCCCTGGTGGTCTGGCGGCTCAAAGGCGTGGTGCCGCGGCGGCTGCAACTGGTGTATCTGGGCAGCGGGGAGGTCCTCACGTACGACCCGGTCCCGGCGGACCTCGAGCGGGTCGAGCGCAAGCTGCTGGCGCTGTGGGACGCCATCGTGCGGGCGACGGCGACCGGCGAGTGGCGTCCGCGTCCGACGAAGCTCTGCGGCTGGTGCGACCACCGGGCCCGCTGCCCGGAGTTCGGCGGGACGCCGCCGGTGTACCCGCTGCCGGTGGTCCCCGGGAGGTGACCGGCAAGGCAACCGGAGGGGCCCGGACCGGGCGGGCCGCCGGGAGCGGGCAGGGCAGAATGGTCCCGGTCCCGTACTGCACTGCGTGAGGAGATTCCGTGGCTGTCCGCGTCCTGCTCGTCGACGACCAACCGCTGCTGCGCACGGGCTTCCGGATGATTCTGGAGGCCGAGCAGGACATCGCCGTGGTCGGTGAGGCGGGGGACGGCCTGCAGGCTCTGGACCAGGTGCGGGCGCTGCAACCCGATGTGGTGCTGATGGACATCCGGATGCCGCGGATGGACGGTGTGGAGGCGACGCGCCGGATCACCGGCCCGGAACGGGACGGGCCGGCCAAGGTGCTGGTGCTGACCACGTTCGACCTCGACGAGTACGTCGTGGAGGCGCTGCGGGCGGGTGCGAGCGGCTTCCTGCTGAAGGACGCCCCCGCGAACGAGCTGGTGCAGGCGATCAGGGTGGTCGCGGCGGGCGAGGCGATGCTCGCTCCGAGCATCACCCGCCGGCTGCTGGACAAGTACGCGAGCCATCTGCCCTCCGGCGAGGAGCCGATGCCGGACACGCTGCGCACCCTGACCGAGCGCGAGCTGGAGGTGCTGAAGCTGGTGGCCCGCGGCCTGTCGAACGCGGAGATCGCGGCGGACCTCTTCGTCAGCGAGACGACGGTGAAGACGCATGTGGGCCATGTCCTGACCAAGCTCGGCCTGCGCGACCGGGTCCAGGCGGCGGTGTACGCGTACGAGAGCGGACTGGTGCGCCCCGGGGCGCAGTAGGGCGGGTGGCGCAGGCCTCGGGCCCCGTCCTCCGGGGGCGAGGCCTGCGGCGTCCGCTGCGTGCGCGCGGTGGAGGACCGCCCTCACACTCGGACACACCCTGACGTACCGGGGTGTACCGGGGTGTACCGGGACGCACTCCCCTGTGGATGAGAGCTGCACCAACCCGCGGAAACGTACCGGCACATACCGGAACGCAGGTGGCGCGCCCGAATGCATCCGGGCGCACCGGCAATGCGGCGCGGGCCACCTGCCGTGCCCCAAGGGCGATGGGAGGGCGCGGCGTTGTGCGCACCTGCGGCCGGGCGAAGAGGTCCGCACCCGGTCTTTCAGGGACGCCGTGCTCGGCGGACTGCGGACCGGGTGCGGACAGCTCAGCGGCATGACCCGCGAAAGCACAGGTCAGGCCGCTGAGCGGGAGATCAGGCCTTCTTGATCTCCCAGAAGCGGAAGACCGCGGACGCGTCGAGCGTCCACTCCAGGCCCGTGATGTCGCCCTTGTAGACGGCGTACTGCTTGCCCTGCCACAGCGGGAGGATCGGCAGTTCCTCGGCGACGATGTCCTGGAGCCGGGCGAACTCGTCGCCGGTGGCGGAGCGGTCGGCCACGGCCGCGGTCTCCGGGATGATCTTCTCGGTGATCTGCTTGTTCTCGTAGCCGTTGCCGAGGACGTTGCCGTCGCCGAAGAACGGCTGGGTGAAGTTGTCGGCGTCCGCGTAGTCCGGCACCCAGCCCTTGACGTAGACGCCGTACTCGCCCGCCTGGATGCCCTTCTCGTACTCCTCGAACTCTACGGACTCGACATCGGCCTCGAACAGCCCGCTCTGGTTGAGCTGCTGGGCGATCGCGGCCATCTCCAGGTCGGTGGCCGGGCCGTAGCGGCTCGGCGTGGACCACAGGGTGATCCTCACCTTCTCCTCGATGCCCGCCTCGCGGAGGGCCTCGCGGGCCTTCTCCGGCTGCGGGTGGCCGCCGTAGCGGTCGAAGAACGCGGTGTTGTGCCCGGGGATACCGGCCGGGACGATCGAGTGCAGGGGCTCGGCGGTGGCCTTGTAGACGTCGCGGACCAGGGCGTCCCGGTCGACGAGGTAGGCGAACGCCTGACGGACGGCGAGGTTGCCGGCGACCGGGTCGGCCATGTTGAAGACCAGGTGCTGGACCTCCGCGCTGTTGCCCTCGACCACCTCGATGCCCTGCTGGCCGGCCTCCACCGAGGCCTGGAGCCCGTCGATGTCCTGGGCGGTGAGGCCTCGGTAGGCGACGTCGACGTCGCCCTGCTTCAGGGCCGTGCCGAGGCCCTTCTGGTCACCGCGGAAGAACGTCAGGGTGACCCCGCTGTTGCGTATCTCGGCGGTGCCCTGGTACTCGGGGTTGACCGAGAAGACGGCGCGCTCCTTGCTGAAGGAGTCGAGCCGGTACGGGCCGGAGCCGACGGCCTCGCCGTCCGTGCGCAGGGAGTCGGCCTCGTACTCGCGGTGGTCCACGATGGAACCCGCACCCGAGGCGATCTTGCTCGGGAAGGTGGCGTCGGGCACCTTCAGGGTGAAGACGACCGTGCGGTCGTCGGGGGTCTCGATACCGGCGATGGTGGAGAGCAGCGGGCCGGGGCCGGAGTCACTGGCGATCCTCAGCGCACGCTCGAAGGAGAACTTCACGTCCTTCGAGGTCAGGTCGTTGCCGTTGCTGAACTTGAGGCCCTCGCGCAGCGTGCACCGGTAGACGGTGCTGCCGCTCTCGAAGCCGCACTCCTCCGCGGCATCGGGCCGGGGGGTGGATCCGCCCTTGGGGAAGCTCAGCAGGGACTGGAAGACGTTGTTGAACAGCAGCCAGGATCCGGGGTCGTAACCGTCGGCGGGGTCCGTGGCAAGGACGTCGTCGGAGATGCCGACGGCGACGCGGAGTCCGTCTCCGCCGGAACCGTCGCCCTGCTCCGAGCCGCAGCCCGCCAGCAGTACGGCGGACAGCCCCGCGGCGAGCGGCGCCGTCGTGCGCTTGAATCGTGCCTTCACAGAACCTTGCCTCTTGCTCTCGTTTCCGGCCGCGCCCTTCGCGACCGGTTCATGAAGGGTCAGGCGGTGCCGCGCCCGGCTTCCCGCGACCTGAGGCCAGGGGAGGCGTTCGGCGTCCGCCCGACTCCGTCGGCGTCCGTACGGGCGGCGACGTACCGTCTGCCCTGCCGCGGCGGCGTTTGCGGGACGCCGCCGGCGGCGATGTCCCCGGGTGCGGCGAACGGAAGGGCTGCGGCACTGCGGCCGGCCGTGCGGCGGGACTCCGGGAGCGGCTGATTGCGCGCGGCGGTGCTCGCATGGGGGGTGGCGGGGAAGCCGTCCCCGTCCGGGAGGGGGGCGGTGCGGTCCTCCGGCGCACCGGGCGTCGCGGCGCGGCAGGCGAGCGGACCGGCGGAGGCCGGCGGCACCGGTGGCGTGCGGTCCATCCTGGGTCTTCTCCCTCGGTCCCTCACTGGGGTACAGCGGTTGCGGGATGCTCCGCCGCGGCCGCCCGTGAGGGGCGGGGCCATCGGGCCGGAACGGGGGCGATCGGCCCTGCGGGCACGGCGACGAGGGTGGCCGTCGTGACACGCCGGCGGTGCGGCGAAGCTCTCGCGACGAGATTAATGGCTGCGCCAGGAACGCTGGACCGCGCCGGAGTTGGGGACCGTTCCGCGGATGAGCGGGCATGGCGGGGAGTCGATATCCACGCGCCGGAATGATTCGTACACGCATTAACCAATACGGACACTTGGGCCCACCCGAATCACCGCAGATCGGACCTGCCCTGTCATGGCCGCGCTATTTATACAGAGGCCTGCGTGACGAACATCACGAATGATGGATGGTCACGGAAACTACACGGTTCACTGCCCTTGGTTCCCATGGATATTCCCCTGCACGCTCGGTGAGAGTTTCAGTTCATCCGCGTCATCAGTGTGCGCAGAAAAGAGACGTCCACTTCCTCGAGTGAGCCCACGACGATCCGGCCGCCGGCGGCCGCGATCGGCGCCACGGACGGCACCGCCACGACCCGGCAGCCGGCCGCCTCGGCCGAGGCCACTCCGGTGGCCGTGTCCTCGATGACGGCGCACTGGGAGGGGTCGGCACCCACCCCCCGGGCCGCGTGCAGATACGGGTCGGGGTGCGGCTTGGTACGGAGCACCTCGTCCCCCGCCACACTCAGCGCGAAGCGGTCGCGGCCCAGGGAGGCGAGGACCCGGTCGATGATGCGCCGATGGGAGGCGGAGACCAGGGCCGTGGGCACGTTGTGCGCGGCCAGCTCGGCCAGCAGGCGCTCGGCCCCGGGCATCAGGGGCACACCGCGGGCGATGCGGTGCTCGAAGCGCTCGTTGAGCAGCACGGTCAGCTCGGCGAGGGTGATGTCGGCACCGGTCGCCTCGATGAGGTAGCCGGCGCTCCGGGCCATCGGGCCGCCCACGACCACGTCGCGCCATGCCTCGGGCAGCTCGTGCCCGAGGTCGGCGAAGACCTCGCGCTCTGCGTCCCACCAGAAGCCCTCCGTGTCGACGAGGGTGCCGTCCATGTCCAGGAAGACGGCCTGGAGGGCGGAGCCGCCCGCCGAGCGAGCCGGGGACGCGGGGACCGTGCTGGTCATCCGGACACCTCCATCGGGGGACGCGCAGGCCGGCCGCCAATCCGGGCGACCGGCCTGTATGGGACCGACCAGTGTACGTGGCGCGCGAGACGGGCGCGCGGGGCGTCACCGTGCGTTGAAGTACTTCGCCTCCGGGTGATGGATCACGATGGCGTCGGTGGACTGCTCGGGATGGAGCTGGAACTCCTCCGAGAGCCGCACCCCGATGCGCTCGGGCTGCAGCAACTCGGCGATCTTGGCGCGGTCCTCGAGGTCGGGGCAGGCGCCGTAGCCCAGGGAGAAGCGGGCCCCGCGGTACTTCAGGGCGAACATGTCCTCGATCTGTGCCGGATCCTCCCCGCCGAAGCCGAGTTCGGCACGCACCCTGGCGTGCCAGTACTCGGCGAGAGCCTCGGCGAGCTGGACGGACAGGCCGTGCAGCTCGAGGTAGTCGCGGTAGGAGTCGGAGGCGAAGAGCTCGGCGGTGGCCTCGCCGATCCTGGAGCCGACGGTGACGACCTGGAGGCCGACGACATCGGTCTCGCCGGACTCCTCGGGGCGGAAGAAGTCGGCGAGGCACAGCCGGCGGCCGCGGCGCTGGCGGGGGAAGGTGAAGCGGGTGCGCTCGTTGCCCGCCTCGTCGAGCAGGATCAGGTCGTCGCCCTTGGACACGCAGGGGAAGTAGCCGTAGACGACGGCGGCTTCGAGCAGGTTCCGGGTGTGCAGCCGGTCGAGCCAGCCCCGCAGCCGCGGGCGGCCCTCGGTCTCCGCGAGCTCCTCGTAGGAGGGCCCGTCCCCGCTGCGGGCCTGCTTCAGGCCCCACTGGCCCTTGAAGAGCGCGCCCTCGTCCAGCCAGGAGGCGTACTCCTTGAGCGGGATGCCCTTGACGACCCGGGTGCCGAAGAACGGGGGCTTCGGCACCCGGTTGTCGGCTGCGACATCGCTGCGCACGGCGCCCTGCTCCTCGGGCCGCTCCTCGGCGACGGCGGTGGCGGCACCGCGCACCCGGCGCTGCTTCAGCTCGGGAAGGGTGGCGCCGGGGACACCGCGCTTGACCGCGATCAGGGCGTCCATCAGGCGCAGGCCCTCGAAGGCGTCGCGGGCGTAGCGGACCTCGCCCTCGTAGATCTCGTGGAGATCCTGCTCGACGTAGGCGCGGGTGAGGGCGGCGCCGCCGAGGATGACGGGATAGTCGGCGGCGAGCTTGCGCTGGTTGAGCTCCTCCAGGTTCTCCTTCATGATCACGGTGGACTTCACCAGGAGCCCGGACATGCCGATCACGTCGGCACGGTGCTCCTCGGCGGCCTCCAGGATCGCCGAAACGGGCTGCTTGATACCGAGATTGACGACGTGGTAGCCGTTGTTGGAGAGGATGATGTCGACCAGGTTCTTGCCGATGTCGTGGACGTCGCCACGCACGGTGGCCAGCACAATCGTGCCCTTGCCCTCGGCGTCCGACTTCTCCATGTGCGGCTCCAGATGGGCGACCGCGGACTTCATCACCTCGGCCGACTGCAGCACGAACGGCAGCTGCATCTGCCCGGAGCCGAACAGGTCCCCGACCACCTTCATCCCGTCCAGCAGGGTGTCGTTGACGATGTCCAGCGCGGCCCGCTCCCGCAGGGCCTCGTCCAGGTCCGCCTCCAGGCCGTTGCGCTCCCCGTCGATGATCCGCCGCTTCAGCCGCTCCTCCAGCGGCAGCGCGGCCAGCTCCTCGGCCTTGCCCGCCCGCAGCGACTTCGCGGTCGCGCCCTCGAACAGCGCCATCAGCTTCTGCAGCGGGTCGTACCCCTCACCGCGGCGGTCGTAGATGAGGTCAAGCGCCGTGGCGACCTGCTCCTCCTCGAAGCGCGCGATCGGCAGGATCTTGCTCGCGTGCACGATCGCCGAGTCCAGCCCCGCCTTCACGCACTCGTCCAGGAACACCGAGTTCAGCAGGATCCGCGCGGCCGGGTTGAGCCCGAAGGAGATGTTCGACAGGCCCAGCGTGGTCTGCACCTCCGGACGGCGGCGCTTCAGCTCGCGGATCGCCTCGATGGTGGCGATGCCGTCCCCGCGCGACTCCTCCTGCCCGGTGCAGATGGTGAAGGTGAGCGTGTCGATGAGGATGTCCGACTCCTGGACGCCCCAGTTGCCGGTGAGGTCCGCGATCAGCCGCTCCGCGATCTCGACCTTCTTCTCCGCGGTGCGGGCCTGGCCCTCCTCGTCGATGGTGAGCGCGATCAGCGCGGCACCGTGCTCCCGCGCCAGCGCCGTGACCTTCGCGAACCGCGACTCCGGCCCGTCGCCGTCCTCGTAGTTCACCGAGTTGATCACGGCGCGGCCACCCAGCTTCTCCAGACCGGCCCGGATGACCTCCACCTCGGTGGAGTCCAGCACGATCGGCAGCGTCGAGGCCGTGGCGAACCGGCCCGCCAGCTCCTCCATGTCCGCCACACCGTCGCGGCCCACGTAGTCGACGCACAGGTCGAGCAGGTGCGCGCCCTCGCGGATCTGCTCCCGGGCCAGCTCGACGCAGTCGTCCCACCGGCCCTCCAGCATGGCCTCGCGGAACTTCTTCGACCCGTTGGCGTTCGTCCGCTCCCCGATCGCCAGATAGGAGGTGTCCTGGCGGAACGGAACCGTCTGGTACAGCGACGCCGCGCCGGGCTCGGGACGCGGGCGGCGCTCGCCCGGGGCCAGCTCCCGCACCCGCTCCACCACCTGCCGCAGATGCTCGGGCGTCGTACCGCAGCAGCCGCCGACCAGGGACAGCCCGTACTCGCGCACGAACGTCTCCTGGGCATCGGCCAGCTCGGCGGCGGTCAGCGGATAGTGCGCGCCGTCCCTGCCCAGCACCGGCAGGCCCGCGTTGGGCATACACGACAGCGGCACCCGTGCGTGCCGGGCCAGATAGCGCAGGTGCTCGCTCATCTCCGCCGGGCCGGTGGCGCAGTTCAGCCCGATCATGTCGATTCCGAGCGGCTCCAGCACCGTCAGCGCCGCGCCGATCTCCGACCCCAGCAGCATGGTCCCCGTCGTCTCCACGGTGACCGAGCAGATCAGCGGCAGTTCGGCGCCGACGGCGTCCATGGCGCGGCGGGCCCCGAGGACGGCGGCCTTGGTCTGCAGCAGGTCCTGGGTCGTCTCCACCAGCAGCGCATCGGCACCCCCCGCGATCATCCCCTCCGCGTTCTGCTGGTAGGCGTCGCGCAGGACGGCGTACGGGGCGTGGCCGAGCGTGGGCAGCTTGGTCCCCGGGCCCATCGAACCGAGCACCCACCGCTGCTGCCCGGTGGCGGCCGTGAACTCGTCCGCCGCCTCGCGGGCGATCCTGGCGCCGGCCTCGGAGAGCTCGTGGACCCGGTCGGCGATCTCGTACTCGCCCAGCGCGGCGAAGTTCGCCCCGAACGTGTTGGTCTCCACGCAGTCCACGCCCACCTCGAAGTAGGCGGCGTGGACCGAACGGACGATGTCCGGACGGGTCACGTTCAGGATCTCGTTGCAGCCCTCGAGGTTCTCGAAGTCCTCCAGACTCGGGTCCTGCGCCTGCAGCATGGTGCCCATCGCGCCGTCCGCGACCACCACTCGCGTCGCCAGCGCATGGCGCAGCGCCTCGGAGCGGGTCCGGCTGTCCTGGGACGCAAGCCTGCCCGGAGGGGCCTGGCTGTCGGCGGAGGGGGTCGGCAACGAGTCCATGAAGGTGCTCCCTGGAGTGCGACGGCTGTCGGCTTTGCGACCTCCCATGGAAGCCGCACCCGGCCAGCGTAGCCGTGCCGGTCCCGGCGCGTCGGGGCGGTCCAGCGGCTGGACTCCGTGTGTCCCTGGTGATGGCCGCGTGAGCACGGTGTTGCCACACTGTTCGCGCAGTAACACTGATTCGGCATCGGCCGATAGTGTTCAGCATTGTCGAACGAGGTTGTGCAGAAGGGCCGGAACGATGGCGAAGAACATCCAGTCACTGGAACGGGCCGCGGCGATGCTGCGCCTGCTCGCGGGTGGCGAGCGCCGGCTCGGCCTCTCGGACATCGCCTCCTCCCTCGAACTGGCCAAGGGCACCGCCCACGGCATCCTGCGCACCCTCCAGGCGGAGGGGTTCGTCGAGCAGGACCCCGCCTCCGGGCGCTACCAGCTCGGCGCGGAGCTGCTGCGGCTCGGCAACAGCTACCTGGACGTCCACGAACTGCGGGCCCGTGCGCTGGTCTGGACGGACGACCTGGCCCGCTCGAGCGGCGAGAGCGTCCATCTGGGGGTGCTGCACCAGCAGGGCGTCCTGATCGTCCACCATGTGTTCCGCCCGGACGACAGCCGTCAGGTGCTCGAGGTGGGCGCGATGCAGCCGCTCCACTCCACGGCCCTGGGCAAGGTGCTCTCCGCCTACGACCCCGTCGCGCACAGCGAGGCACTGGAGATCGAACGGGAGGCGTTCACCCCGCGCACGGTGACCGCGCTGCAGGCCTTCGAGGGCGAACTCGACCTGGCCCGGGCACGGGGGTGGGCCTGCGACGTGGAGGAGACCTGGGCGGGCGTCGCGGCGGTGGCGGCGCCCATCCACGACCGGCGGCGGATGCCGGTCGGCGCGGTCGCCGTCACCGGCGCGATCGAACGCGTATGCGATGCCGGAAAGGAGCTGCGGGCCGAGCTGATCGCCGCGGTGCGGGACTGCGCCCGCGCGGTCTCCCGGGACCTGGGCGCCGGCCGCTTCTGACCCTCCCACCGCCTCCCACCCCCTCCCACCGCCACCGGACGCCCCGGCCCCGGACCCCGCCCCCCGGACCCCGGAAGCAGGGGCGCCGCCACCCCCGGCACCCCTCCCCGCCCCCTCCCCCTTCGCATTCCCTTCGCACTCCCTCCGCACCCGCCGTGACCCCGCCGTGACCCCGCCGCAGCCCCGCCGTCACCGGCAGCTCACGACCGGGGCCCCACAGCGGGCGATTTCGCCCGCCCGGGCGCACCATCGATAACGAAACGGTTTTCGGCCACGCAGCCCTTGACGCCGTCTTGACCAGAGGACAAAACTGCCGTGCATCGGTCGGCATTGTCGAACACCTACCGGCAATAAGCGCTAGAGTGTGGCAACGCCAAGGGCCGGTATCGCTCTCACCCCGAGGGCGCGGACCACGGAGGGACCCGTTGGTCCGCCTTCCCCTGGACGAAGGACAAAGGAGTCGCGGGTGTCCAGCTCCGACATCTTCATCGGCGAGATCATTGGTACCGCCGTACTCATCCTGCTCGGCGCCGGCGTCGTCGCCGCCGTCGTGCTGAAGCGCTCCAAGGCGCAGGGCGCCGGCTGGGTCGCCATCGCACTGGGCTGGGGCTTCGCGGTCATGACCGCGGTCTACATCGCCACCCCCATGTCCGGCGCACACATCAACCCGGCGGTCACGCTCGGCATCGCGATCACCAGCGGCGAGTGGGGCAACGTCCCGATCTACTTCGCGGGCCAGCTCATCGGCGCCATGCTCGGTGCCTTCCTCGCCTGGCTCACGTACTACGGCCAGTTCAAGGCCCATCTGACGGATCCGGAACTCGTTCCGCCGCCGCTCGAGGAGGGCCTGGTCGACGAGCGGTCCGCCCCGAACGCCGGCCCCGTGCTCGGTATCTTCTCCACCGGCCCCGAGATCCGGGTCTACTGGCAGAACCTGGTCACCGAGATCATCGGCACGGTCGTGCTGGTGCTCGCGGTGCTCACCATGGGCCTCAACGACAGCGGCAAGGGCCTCGGCACCCTCGGCGGGCTGATCGTGGCGTTCGTCGTGGTCTCCATCGGCTTCTCCCTCGGCGGTCCGACCGGCTACGCCATCAACCCGGCCCGCGACCTCGGCCCGCGCATCGTGCACGCGCTGGTCCCGATGCCGAACAAGGGCGGCTCCGACTGGGGCTACGCCTGGGTGCCGGTCGTGGGCCCGCTGATCGGCGCGGCCATCGCCGCGGGTATCTACAACATCGCGTTCGCGTGAGCCGTACGCCTCCCCTCAGAACCCCCAGGAGCACACAGTGACCGACGCACACACCGCCGGCCCGTTCATCGCGGCCATCGACCAGGGCACCACCTCGTCCCGCTGCATCGTCTTCGACAAGGACGGCCGGATCGTCTCCGTCGACCAGAAGGAGCACGAGCAGATCTTCCCGAAGCCGGGCTGGGTCGAGCACGACGCCACCGAGATCTGGAACAACGTCCAGGAGGTGGTCGCCGGGGCCATCGAGAAGGGCGGCATCACCGCGGCGGACGTCAAGGCCGTCGGCATCACCAACCAGCGCGAGACGACGCTCCTCTGGGACAGGAACACCGGCGAGCCGGTGCACAACGCCATCGTCTGGCAGGACACCCGCACCGACGCGCTCTGCCGGGAGCTGGGGCGAAACGTCGGCCAGGACCGCTTCCGCCGCGAGACCGGTCTGCCGCTGGCGAGCTACTTCTCGGGGCCGAAGGTCCGCTGGATGCTCGACAACATCGAGGGCCTGCGCGAGCGCGCCGAGCGCGGCGACATCCTCTTCGGGACCATGGACTCCTGGGTCATCTGGAACCTGACCGGCGGCGTCGACGGCGGCCGGCACGTCACGGACGTCACCAACGCCTCGCGCACCATGCTGATGAACCTGCACACCATGGAGTGGGACGAGAAGATCGCCCAGTCCATAGGGGTGCCGATGGCGGTCCTGCCGGAGATCCGCTCCTCCGCCGAGGTGTACGGAGAGGTCAGGGACGGCGTCCTCGCGGGCGTCCCGGTCGCCTCGGCGCTGGGCGACCAGCAGGCCGCGCTCTTCGGGCAGACGTGCTTCTCCGAGGGCGAGGCGAAGTCCACCTACGGGACCGGCACCTTCCTGCTGCTGAACACCGGCAACAAGATCATCAATTCCTACTCGGGCCTGGTCACCACCGTCGGGTACAAGATCGGCGACGAGGCCCCGGTCTACTCGCTCGAGGGCTCCATCGCCGTCACCGGCGCCCTGGTGCAGTGGATGCGCGACCAGATGGGGCTGATCAACAGCGCGCCCGAGATCGAGACGCTCGCCGCGTCCGTCGAGGACAACGGCGGTGCCTACTTCGTCCCGGCGTTCTCCGGGCTGTTCGCCCCGTACTGGCGCTCCGACGCCCGCGGTGTCATCGCCGGCCTCACCCGGTACGTCACCAAGGCGCACATCGCGCGCGCCGTGCTCGAGGCCACCGCCTGGCAGACGCGCGAGATCACCGACGCCATGACCAAGGACTCCGGCGTCGAACTGACCGCCCTGAAGGTCGACGGCGGAATGACCTCCAACAACCTGCTGATGCAGACCCTCTCGGACTTCCTGGACGTGCCCGTGGTGCGCCCGATGGTGGCCGAGACCACCTGCCTCGGCGCCGCCTACGCCGCCGGCCTGGCCGTCGGCTTCTGGCCCGACACCGACGCGCTCCGCGCCAACTGGCGCAGGGCAGCCGAGTGGACCCCCCACATGGACGCTGCCAAGCGTGATCACGAGTACACGTTCTGGCTCAAGGCCGTCGAGCGGACCATGGGCTGGCTCGAGCACGACGAGAGCTGACGAGAGCTGACGAGGAGCAATCGAGAATGACCACCCTGCAGAGCGTCCCCTCGCTGGGGACGCACCCGGCCTCCGGTTCACTCCCGAGCCGCGCCGAGACGAGGGAGCAGCTTGCGGGGGCGACCTACGACCTCCTGGTGATCGGCGGCGGAATCCTGGGCATCTCCACGGCCTGGCACGCCGCACAGGCCGGGCTGCGGGTGGCCCTGGTGGAGGCCGGCGACTTCGCCGGCGCCACCTCCTCCGCCTCCTCCAAACTGCTCCACGGCGGTCTGCGCTATCTGCAGACCGGCGCGGTGAAGCTGGTGGCGGAGAACCACTTCGAGCGCCGCGCCCTCTCCCGGGAGGTGGCCCCCCACCTCTCCAACCCGCTCACCTTCTACCTGCCCGTCTACAAGGGCGGACCGCACGGCGCCGCCAAGCTCGGCGCCGGGGTCTTCGCCTACTCGGCCCTCTCCGCCTTCGGCGACGGCGTCGGCCACGTCATATCGCCCACCAAGGCCCAGCGCGATGTGCCGGAGCTGCGCACGGAGAACCTCAAGGCGGTCGCCGTCTACGGCGACGACCAGATGAACGACGCGCGCATGGCCCTGATGACGGTCCGCGCGGCCGCCGAGTCGGGGGCCGTCGTCCTCAACCACGCCGAGGTCGCCGGTCTCCGCTTCACCGAGGGCCGGGTCACCGGCGCCGAGCTCAGGGACCGCACGGACGGAACCGAGTTCGGTGTCACGGCCCGCCTGGTCCTCAACGCGACCGGCCCCTGGGTGGACCACCTGCGCAGGATGGAGGACCCCGGCGCGGCGCCCTCGATCCGTCTCTCCAAGGGCGCGCACCTGGTGCTCAAGCGCACCTCGCCGTGGGGGGCCGCACTGGCCACCCCGATCGACAAGTACCGCATCACCTTCGCCCTTCCCTGGGAGGACATGCTGCTGCTCGGCACGACCGACGAGGAGTACGAGGGCGACCCGGCCGACGTGGCGGTCAACGAGAGGGACATCACCCAGATCCTCGACGAGGCAGCCTTCTCCATCCGGGACCGCCAACTGTCGCGTGATCTGATCACCTACTCGTTCGCGGGCCTGCGCGTACTGCCCGGCGGTCCCGGTGACACCTCCAAGGCCAAGCGGGAGACCGTGGTCACCGAGGGCCGCGGCGGCATGCTGTCGGTGGCGGGCGGCAAGTGGACGACGTTCCGCCACATCGGCCGCACGGTGCTGGGCAAGCTGGCCGAACTGCCCGGCCGGCCGCTCGCCGACGACATGGAGCCGATCTCGGAACTGCCGAAGAAGCTCCCGCTGCCCGGCATCTCCAACCCGCGTGCCGTGGCGCACCGGCTGCTGGTGGACTCCCCCGCGCCCGGGCCCCGGATGTCGGCCGACACCGCACGGCATCTCGCCACGCACTACGGCTCGCTGTCCTTCGACATCGCGAGGCTGGCGAACGACAACCCCGACCTGGCCCGGCGGATCCACCCGGACGCCCCCGAGATCTGGGCCCAGGTCGTGTGGGCGCGCGACCACGAGTGGGCCGAGACGGCGGACGACGTGCTGCGCCGCCGCACCACTCTGACGATCCGCGGTCTCGCCACCGACGAGATCCGGGGGAAGGTCGAGGACCTGCTGGCGAAGCGGACCTGACAGGGGATCCGGGCGGGCACGGTCCGCAGGACGGGGGCGGCTCCGCGCGGGGCCGCCCCCGTTCCGCACGCCGTTCCGCACGCCGTTCCGCGCGCCGTTCCGCGCGCCGTTCCGCGGTCCGGGCCCTGGCCGGGCCCTGGCCGGGCCGGTCGAGGACGCCGACAAGGGGCCGCCGCCGGAACGTGCACGGACCGCCGCCGTATTCCGGCCGATCTCGCGCAGACGGGCCGCGGCACGGGTACGCCGGGACCACGCCGCTGCGGCGAACAGCGCGCCGACCGGTTCGGATCGCGGGAGGGAGGAGGAGCGGGCGCACCCGGCGGCGTTCGGTGCCCCGGTGCCCCACACCGGTCCGGCGAGGTGCCCGCGGAAGCGGCCGGCGTACCGGACGCCCGGGCCCCCTGCCGTACGGGGACGCCGCCGTCCCCGTACGGCGGCCGCAGGTGCGGTCAGCCGGCGACCGCACAGCCGGGCGCCGGCCTTCCCCGGGCGAACCGGTCTTCGGCCGGAAGCCGGATTCCGCCGACCGGTGCCGCTCCCCGGGGAAGTTCCCCGCGCCGTGCACGGGGGCTGCGGGCAGGCGCCCGTGAAGCCTTAAGGTTGGGGCGTACCAAAGGGAACGTCGGAAGGAGGCCTGGGTGATCGAGCTCGAGGGGGTTCCCGAGCTGATCGACCCGGTCATGGTGGCCGCGTTCGAGGGCTGGAACGACGCAGGCGACGCCGCCTCCACCGCGGTCGCGCACCTGGACCGCGAGTGGAAGGGCGAGGTCTTCGCGGCGCTCGACGCCGAGGACTACTACGACTTCCAGGTCAACCGGCCCACCGTGTGGCTGGACGGCGGGGTCCGGAAGATCACCTGGCCCACGACGCGGCTGTCCGTGGTGCGGGTCGGCGGGGAGAAGCCCCGCGATCTGGTGCTGGTTCACGGGATCGAGCCCTCGATGCGCTGGCGCTCGTTCTGCAACGAGCTGCTGGGCTTCGCCCACGAACTGGGCGTCGAGATGGTGGTGATCCTGGGCGCACTGCTCGGTGACACCCCGCACACCCGGCCCGTCCCGGTGAGCGGCGTCACCTCGGATCCGGACCTGGCCAGGACGATGGAACTGGAGGAGACCCGCTACGAGGGCCCGACCGGCATCGTCGGCATTCTCCAGGAGGCCTGCACACACGCCGGGGTTCCGGCCGTGTCGCTGTGGGCCGCGGTACCGCACTACGTCTCCCAGCCGCCGAACCCCAAGGCGACCCTGGCGCTGCTGAACCGGCTGGAGGACCTCATCGGCCTCCGCATCCCGCTCGGTGAACTGCCCGAGGACGCACGGGCCTGGCAACTCGGGGTGGACCAACTCGCCTCCGAGGACAGCGAGGTGTCGGAGTACGTCCAGACACTGGAGGAGGCCCGGGACACAGCCGAGCTGCCCGAGGCGTCCGGCGAGGCCATCGCCCGGGAGTTCGAGCGCTATCTGCGCCGGCGGGACGGCGGCCCCGGACCGGGACCGGGCGGGCATGGGGCGGAGGGCGGCGAGGGGTCGTATCTGCGGGACACGGCCGGCGGACTCACGAAGCCGCCGAGGCCGCCGAGGGCCGAGGCGGGAACTCCCGAACCGGGAATCACCGAGCCGGGAACCACCGAGCCGGGGACGGGCGGATCCGGGACGGGCGCTCCCGAGGGCGACGGCTCCGGCGGGCCGCAGCGCAACAGGCCCCCCGAGGGTCCCGACTCCCCGGATTCACCGGATTCACCCGACTGACCGGGATCGACGGGTACACCGGGATCGACGGGGCCGACGGGGCCGACGGGATCGACGGGGCCGATGGAATCGACGGAAACGACGGCTTCATCCGCTGCCTCGGAGGGCTGAGCCTCCGGGGACCGCTCCCAGCACCTCCCCGCGAGCGGTCAGCGGCGGTTCCGGCCGCCCTCGGCCGCAGGCGCCCCGCCTCTCCCGCCCCCGCCGGTCGGGCCTCGGTCGTGTGCGGGTACGCGGCCGCAGCAACCCGGCCGTCCCCGGACCCGTACGGGAGTCCGGGGACGGCGGGGCACCGGGGCGAACCCCGGCAGGGTGACGGGGCGTCCGCCTTACAGCGCGACGCCGAGCAGGGCGTCCACGGCGCGCGACACCAGACCCGGGGCGCCCTCGTCCGTTCCGCCCTCCGTCTGCTGCGTCTCGGCCCAGCGGTCCACCGCGGTCAGCGCCGCCGGAGCGTCCAGGTCGTCGGCGAGCGCCCCGCGGATCTCCGCGACGAGCGCGTCGGCGGAGGGACCGTCGGGCCGGGACACGGCCGCACGCCAGCGCCCGAGACGGTCCACGGCCTCCTCGAGTACGTCGTCGGTCCACTCCCAGTCGGCGCGGTAGTGGTGGGCCAGCAGCGCCAGCCGGATGGCGGCCGGGTCCACGCCGTCACGGCGCAGCGCCGAGACGAAGACGAGGTTCCCCCTGGACTTGGACATCTTCTCACCGTGCAGGGCGACCATTCCGGCGTGCACATAGGCACGGGCGAACGGGTACTCACCGGTGAGCGCCTGGGCGTGCGAGGCGCCCATCTCGTGGTGCGGGAAGGCGAGATCGGAGCCGCCCCCCTGCACGTCGAAGCCCATGCCGAGGTGGTCCAGGGCGATGGCCACGCATTCGATGTGCCATCCGGGACGGCCGCGCCCGAGGCTGCCACCGTCCCAGCTCGGCTCGCCGTCCCGGGCCCCCATCCACAGCATCGGGTCGAGCGGGTTCTTCTTCCCGGGGCGGTCGGGGTCGCCGCCCCGCTCGGCGGACAGCGTGCGCATCACTTCGGCGTCGTAGTGCGACACCCCGCCGAAGTGGGAGTCCGACTCCACGGAGAAGTAGACGTCGCCGTCGAGTTCGTACGCGGCTCCGGCGTCCCGAAGGCGCTCGACGAGCGGAACGATGCCCGGAATGGCCTCGACGGCGCCGACGTAGTGCCGCGGGGGCAGCATCCGCAGCGCGGTCATGTCCTCGCGGAACAGCGCCGTCTCGCGCTCGGCGAGCGCCGTCCAGTCCTGCCCGTCGCGCTCGGCGCGCTCCAGGAGCGGGTCGTCCACGTCGGTGACGTTCTGGACGTAGTGAACCTGCCGCTTGGTGTCGAGCCACACGCGCTGAACGAGGTCGAACGCGTTGTAGGTCGCCGCGTGACCGATGTGGGTCGCGTCGTACGGGGTGATGCCGCAGACGTAGATGCGGGCGACGGGACCGGGGGCGAGGATCACACGGCCGCCGGTCGCGGTGTCGTGGATCCGGAGGTCGCGGCCCTCGCCGGGCAGGGCGGGGACCTCGGAAGCGGGCCAGGCATGCATGCCATGAGCCTAACCGGATGCAGGTTCCGGATACGAACCGGACGTCTCCGGAAGTGACTCCACGCCCCGACCCCGCAGGCCCCGGGCGAACACCCCGCGTACGGCCGCGGGCACACACTCCTCAGTGCGGCCCCGGCCGCGCCCCTGCCCGGCCCCGGGTAGACCGCGCGCCCGGCCCTGCGGCCCCCGCGTCCGCACCCGGCGCGCCCCAGGCCTGGACCGGGCAAGGGCCCGGATCCCGACCCGGCGAACCCCGGGAGTCCCCTGGGCATCCGCACCGCGGGACTTCCCGGCGGGGCCGTCCTGCGGGACTTCCCGGCCGCGGGACCGGCGCGGGCTCCCGCTCGGCGGGTGCGGGCCGTCGCGCCGGCACCACCGCGTCCCGCGGGTTCTGCGCCGACGCCGCCGCGGGGTTGCACACCGTCGCCGCAGGGCGGGTTCGGGACCGCGCTCCCCCGGTGCCCCGGTGCCCCGGTGCCGGCAACGCGTCAGGTGATGTTCGCCCGTCGCGACGCCCGGCACGGCGGGTACGGCGCATCGCGGCGTTGCCGAATCAACCGGGGCGGCCCACCGCAAAGCCGGTCCGGCGCCTTGCGACGCACCGGAGCGGACGCCGCTCGTCGGGCAGACCCCGGCCGGCGCCGCGCTAGACGGGCGGCCAGGGAATCGCCGGCCAGTTGCCCGCAGGCTCCGGGTGGCGGGCGCTCTTGCGCAGGGCACGGACCCGATCCCGCACGGCGGACGCCTCGTCCCGGGTGATCAGCTCGGCCAGCCGCCCGGCCAGCGGCGACTCACCGCCGAGGGATGCGTCAAGGGCTTCCAGGACCCCGAGGGCCTCCTCCGTCAGCGGCTCCCCCGCCCAGCCCCACAGCAGCGTCCTGAGCCGGTCCTCCACGTGGAAGGTGACCCCGTGGTCTATCGCGTACAGGTGTCCGTCCGGCGTCGGGAGCAGATGTCCGCCCTTGCGGTCCCCGTTGTTGATCACCGCGTCCAGTACGGCGAGCCGGCGCAGCCCCGGATCGTCCGCGTGTACCAGGAGCGCCGGGCGCCCCTCGCCGACCTCGGCGAGGCCGACCGCCTTCCAGCCGTCGTCCGGTTCGTCGCCGTCGACGAGCGCGAGCAGGGATCGCGCCGGGTCGGCCTCGATCCACATCTGGCACATGCCCTCCCCGTACGGCCCGTCGCGGAGCACGGTGGGCGGCACCAGGCCCCAGCCCGTCGCCTCCGACAGCTCGTACGCGGCCACCTCGCGCCGGGCCAGCGTCCCGTCGGGGAAGTCCCACAGCGGGCGCTCCCCGGCCACGGGCTTGTAGACGCAGTGCGCCTCCCGGCCGTCGAGGGCGACGGAGCAGTACAGCGCGGCGTTGGACGCCTCGCGGATACGGCCGCGCACGGTGATCTCGCCCAGAGTGAGCAGTTCCAGGACTCCGCCGTGCGTGGTCACGCTCCGCGGCGGTATCCGTTCTGGCGCGGGCATACGTGTCCCTCCGGGTCGAGCGGCAGACTGCACAGCGGGCACGGCGGCCTTCCCGCGTTCACGATGTCCAGCGCGCGCTTGGCGAAGGCCCTCGCCTGCGCGCCGGTCAGCCGCACGCGCAGCACCGGCGGACCGTTCTCCTCGTCCTGCAGCAGCCGCTCCTCGGCCTCCGCGAGGTCCTCCTCGGAGTCCGCGTCCAGCTCCACCAGCGCCTGGGCCTCGACGATCATGCGCTGCTCCTCGCCGTCCCAGGCAAGCGCCATCGTGCCGACCCTGAACTCCTCCTCGACGGGCGCGTCCAGGGGCGCGGTGTCGGCGACGTCCGCGGGGGCGACGGCCGGGACCGGGGCGTTGCCCCCGGTCCGCCGCACCACCTCGTCGAGCAGTTCGTCCATCCGCTCGGCGAGTGCGGCCACCTGGGTCTTCTCCAGCGCGACGCTGGTCACCCGCCCCCTTGCGGAGGCCTGCAGGAAGAACGTACGACGTCCAGGCAGCCCGACCGTACCGGCCACGAAACGCTCCGGCGGGTCGTACAGGAACACCTGACGGGTCACGTCCTGCTCCCTAGGGATTCATAGGTCTTCGGCTTCGGTGCCGGAAGCGGGCTTCCGGCTTTCGGCCCGTCCACCCTACTGCGCCCGGCGATCACGGTGCGCCCGCGCCGCCGCCGACCACCGCAGCCCCGTCGCCGCCGCCCTCGCGGGGCTCGTTCGCGTTCTCGCGCGGCCGGAGGAAGTCCAGGTCACCGGTGTCGCCGAGGCGCAGCAGGAAGGGCCGCAGGCGGGTGTAGCGGATCGCCGTCACGGAGCACGGTTCGACGTGGATCCGCTGGAACAGGTCGAGGTGCATGCCCAGGGCGTCCGCCACCACCGCCTTGATCACATCGCCGTGGGAGCACATCAGGTACGCGGCCTCGTCGCCGTGCTCCTGTGCGATCCGGGCGTTCCAGTCGCGTACGGCGTCGACGGCCCGCGCCTGCATGGCCCGCATCGACTCGCCGCCGGGGAAGGCCGCGGCTGCGGGGTGGCGCTGGACGACCTCCATCAACGGCTCGCCCGCCAGTTCCTCGAGTTCGCGGCCGGACCAGTCCCCGTAGTGGCACTCGCCGATCCGGTCGTCGCTGTGGAGCGGGAGGCCCGGCCGTGCGTCGAGCAGCGGCTGGAGGGTCTGGCGGCAGCGCTCCAGCGGGCTGGTGACCGCGGCCGCGAGGGGCAGCCCGGCGAGCCGGGCGGGCAGGGCGGCCGCCTGCGCGGTGCCGCGCCCGTCGAGGGCGACGCCCGGCGTCCAGCCGGCCAGCAGCCCCTCGGTGTTGGCGGTGGAACGTCCGTGGCGAACGAGGATCAACGTGGCCATGCGGGCCAGCCTAGGGGCTGTGTCCAGGCGACCGGGTGACGGGCTGCCCACCCGAAGCGCTCCCCGTGCGCCCCCGGCGGCCCGGCGGCCCGGCGGCGGACTCCGGACGGGCGGCCGGGGCGCACGGGGCTGCCGGGACGCGCGAGACGGGCAGGACGGGCAGGACGGGCAGGACGGGCAGGACGGGCAGGACGGGCAGGACGGGCAGGACGGGCGGGACGGGCGGGACGGGCGGGACGGGCTAAGCCTGAATCCCCACCACGACGAGCGGCTCAGACGACGGGGGCGGTGGCCGCGGGGCCGCCGAGGGCGTCCCGCCGCTCGGGCATCCTGAGCGTCACCATGCGCCGCCAGCCACCGGCCCGCTCGAAGGCGTACATGGCGTGGACACCGGCCGTGAGCGCCGCCGACTTGGCTCCGGGCCAGTCCAGGATCCGTGCCATGTGCGACATCACCGCGAGGCTGACGTCCCGGTGGACCACGATCTCGGTGAGCGCGCAGTCGCGCAGGATGCCCCGGATGACGCGCCCGTGCCCGGCGCGGGCGAGGCGGAGCAGTTCCTCGTGGCAGTAGGAGAGGTGGTTGTCCTCGTCGTTGCAGATCTGCTTGACGGCTTTGCCGACCTCGGGGTGGTCCCCGAAGAACTTCACCAGCATGTCCATCTGGTCCGCGGCGCGCTGCTCGGTGACCCGGCTGTGCGAGAGGTAGACCACGATGTCCCGTTCGGTGAGCCGTTCGTCGTGGCGCAGCTTCTCGTGAGCCAGTCCGATGCCCTGCTTCTCCAGGAGCATCGTGTAGTCGGTCTCGGGCGGGACCTCGACCGGCTCCAGACCACGCTTCTTCAGCAGTGCGGTGAAGATCCGGCCGTGCTTGTCCTCATCGGCACCATGCCGGGCGATCTTCGGCGCGAGTCCGCGCATGCTGTCGGGTACGAGCGCCGCGATACGGCCGTTCTCCCAGCCGCCCTGGGCCTCGCCACTGGCCGCGATCGAGCAGAAGAGCTGGTAGGCGTCGTCGCTTTCGAGGATCTCCTGGAAAAGACTTCGGGCCGAGAGCATCACTGCCACCTCCGTGAGGCACCCGTGGGCGACGGGTGTCCGCAGAGAAAGAGTCAAATGCGGACTGGGCGAACAGGCAACAGGTGACCTGGCCCAATCCGCCGAAAGGAGGAGCAAACAGATCATCGGGTACTCGGGAGGGCGTATGCCGCCCCCCGTAGCCTTCGGCGGTGCACCGGAGTCCGGCCGTGACCGAGGGCGGGGTGAGGCGTTAGACCTCGTGACGGCCGTGGCGGGGATGACCCCGAGCCCCCACCACGGCCGCAGGCATGTCCGGCACCGGACGGACCGGGATCGGCATCCGGCCCGGAACCCGCTCCCAGGCCGAGCGGACCGGCCGTGCCGGGCGTCACGGGTGGGCGAACGTCGCCTGACGCGCCCTCCTAGGCGAGGCCCGCCCGCTCCAGGGCCTCGGTGCCGGCCCGCAGCGCGATCAGCCGCTCTTCCCGGGTGAAGCCGGCGGGAGCGAGGGTCAGGGTGGTCACCCCGGCGGCGGCATAGGCCCGCATGCGGTCCGCGATCCGGTCGACGGTGCCGAGCAGGGCGGTCGAGTCGATCAGCTCGTGCGGCACAGCCGCGGCCGCCCCGGTCTTGTCCCCCGAGAGGTACTTGTCCTGGATCTCCGCTGCCTCCTTCTCGTATCCCATGCGCTGGGCCAGCCGGTTGTAGAAGTTCTGCCTGCGGCTCCCCATGCCGCCGACGTACAGCGCGGTGTAGGGGCGGAACATGTCGGCGAGCGCCTGGACGTCGTCACCGACGGCGAGCGGCACGGTGGGGCAGACGTCGAAGCCCTCCATCGTCTTCCCGGCCTTCTCCCGGCCCGCGCGGATATGGCGGATCGCGGTGTCCTCGAGATGGTCGGCGGAGGGGAAGATCAGCAGTGCCCCGTCGGCGATCTCGCCCGTCTGCTCCAGGTTCTTCGGGCCGATGGCGGCGATGTACAGCGGGATGCGCTCGCGCTCGGGATGGACGGTCAGCTTGATCGGCTTGCCCGGACCGCCGGGAAGCGGAAGGGTCCAGTGCTCGCCCTCGTAGGTCAGGCGCTCGCGCGTCATGGCCCTGCGGACGATCTCGACGTACTCGCGAGTGCGGGCCAGGGGCTTGTCGAACGTGACGCCGTACCAGCCCTCGGACACCTGCGGGCCCGAGACGCCGAGACCGAGGCGGAAGCGCCCGCCGGAGAGCGAGTCCAGCGTGGCGGCGGTCATCGCCGTCATCGTCGGCTGGCGGGCGGGGATCTGCAGGATCGCGGAGCCGACGTCGATCCGCTCGGTCTGCGCCGCGACCCAGGACAGCACGGTCGGCGCGTCGGAGCCGTATGCCTCGGCCGCCCAGCAGACGTCGTAGCCGAGGCGATCCGCCTCCTGGGCCACGGCGAGGTTGTCGCCGTCCATGCCCGCGCCCCAGTAACCGAGGTTGATGCCCAACCGCATACCGCTCCCCTTACCGCTCCGCACCGCTCCGGATGTGCCGAACCACTTCCGAAGTACCGATTTACCGATGAGTAACGTCCTGGGTCGGGACTCTAGCGCGGGGAGCGGCGTCGCGTCAGGGGGCGGCGGGTGACGGCTTCGCGGGCGAGTTGTCCACAGGGTCGCTCCGGGTTCGGCCGTGGCCAGTAATCTCGCGCCCATGGAGCAGAGGCATCTCGGCCGTACCGGACTGCGCGTGTCCCGGATCGGGCTCGGCACCCTCACCTGGGGGCGGGACACCGGCGAGCACGACGCCGCGGACCAGTTGAAGGCGTTCTGGGAGGCCGGCGGCACGCTGGTCGACACGGCGGATGTCTACGGCGGCGGCGAGGCGGAGTACCTGCTCGGCCAGCTGGTGGAGCGGCTGGTACCGCGGCGCGACCTGGTGATCGTGACCAAGGCCGGCAGCATACTCGACCCGGTGCGGCGGTACGACGGCTCCCGTGGCCATCTGCTGGCGGCCCTGGACGCCTCGCTGGAGCGGCTGGGGACCGATTACGTGGACCTCTGGCAGGTCCACGGATTCGATCCGCACACACCGCTGGAGGAGACGCTCCAGGCGCTGGACATCGCGGTGGGCAGCGGCCGGGCCCGCTACGCGGGGGTGTCGGGCTTCTGCGGCTGGCAGCTCGCCAGGGCCGCCACCTGGCAGCTCGCGGCGCCGGGCACCCGGACCCGTCTCGCCGGCGCGCAGATGGAGTACTCGCTGCTGCAGCGCGGCGTCGAGCGGGAGGTGCTGCCCGCGGCACTGGACCTCGGTGTGGGGCTGCTGCCGTCCTCCCCCCTGGGCAGGGGTGTGCTCACGGGCAAGTACCGGCACGCGACGCCGGCCGACTCGCGCGGGGCGTCGGAGCAGCTGGCCGCCTTCGTGGAGCCCTATCTGGACGAATGGGCGACACGCATCGTGGAGGCGGTCGTCACCGCCGCCGACGGGCTGGCGGCGAGCCCGCTGGAAGTGGCCCTCGCCTGGGTCCGCGACCGGCCGGGCGTGGCGGCGCCGATCGTCGGCGCCCGCAACGTCCGGCAGCTCACGCAGGCGTTGTCAGTGGAGGGAATTAGTCTTCCTGACGAGATCCGCCGGGCGCTGGACGACGTGTCGGCGCCCGTGCACCGCTATCCCGACCAGGACTGGAGCACGCTGTGACTGCGCTTCCCGGGGCAAGCCCCGGCACTCCCGCCGAGGACCCGGTGGCCGGGGGCCCCGGTCACGGCGAACCCGCGGCCGGCGGACCCGCGGCCGGCGGACCCGCGGCCGGCGACGCGGCGGCCGGTGATCCGGGATCCGGGGACTCGGCGGCGGGGCGTTCCGAGCACCGGGACTCCGCGGCGGAGGACCCCGAGGCCGCGGGCTCCGGGCCGGACTCCGGGCCGGTGCGGGGTAGCGAGGTCTCACAGGCCGAACAGGCAGAGCAGGCAGAGCAGGAGGAGGGGGCCGAGGGGGCCGAGGGCACCGATCGCAGCGAGGTGGCAGGCCGCGCCGGGGCCGGCTCCTCCGCCACCGAGGCGGCGGGCCGTGCCGGGAGGGTCCCGGACAGGGCGCCCGGTGATGCCGCGAGCGGTGAAGCGGCGCACGCTCCAGGGGCGGGGGGCGATACGGGGTCGCCCGCGGGTGCGGAGACGGAGGGCGGAGCGGAGGGCGGATCCTCCGGCGGCGAGGAGTCCGGTGCGCCCCTTGGCGAGGCCGCCGGGGGCGGAGCGGGCACCGAGGGCGGCGGGTCGTCCGAGGCACGGGCCGAGCTGGCCGCACAGCAGGAGTTGCGGTCCCGGATCGAGAAGCGCAAGGCCGAGAGGCCGGGGCCGATCGAGGCCGGCGGAAGGCTGAGCGGCACCGCGGCAGATCTGCTGGCGGCGGTGCGGGCGGTGGAGAGCGGCGCCAGGCCGCCGGGCGCCTTCTTCGAGGCTTCCGCCGCCCCGAGGAAGCCGGCCCCCACGTCCGTGGCCCGGCCGGAGCGGCCGCGGGTGCCTGCTCCCGGGCCCGCCCCGCGGCAGACCGGTCCGGGCACGGTGGCGGCCGTGCGGGAAGTACTCGTGTCGGGCGGTGCTCCGGAGGGTCTGGCCGCGCGGGTCGCCGGTGTGCTGGGTGATCAGGCCGGCGAGGCACTCCGGGAGGACCCCTGGCGGCTGCTGGCGGTGCCCGGTGTGCAGCCGGAGCAGGCGGACGGTTTCGCCCGTGCGCTACTCGGCGCGGAGTGCCGGCCGGACGACGGCCGCCGGGCCGCGGCGCTGGTCGGCTGGCTGCTGGAGCGGGCCGCGCTCCGAGGGCACACGGCAGCGGAGTCGGCGACGGTGCGCGAGGCGCTCGCCCGGCACTCCGTGCCGGACCCCGACGAGGCGTTGCGGGGCGCCGTCGCCGAGGGAGCCGTACTGGTCTTCCAGGACGGCGTCGACGCCGCCGCAGCACCGGTGCGGACCGAGGAGAGCGGGGCGGACGACGGACACGGGGCGCCGGAGACCGGGGAGGCCGCCGGACAGCCGGAGCCGGTCCCGGTCCTCCTCGGCCTGGACCGGTACGCCCTGGCCGAGGAGAGCCTCGCGGACGGTCTCACCCGGCTGGCCAGAAGCGTGCAACCGGCTTCCTGGGAGGCAGCGGCAGACGCGGCGGCCACTCCGTCGGCCGCGGAGCTGGTCCGCGCCGCCGCCGGGCACGGCCTCGTCGCCCACACGGGGGGCGAGACGGCACGCGGCGAGCCGGCCGCCCTGGTCGCCGCCGCCCGCGGCCTCGGCCTGCGAGCCGTCACCGCGGTGCACAGCGAGAACGGCCGGCGGAGGACGGGCGCCGGCGCGGTCACGGTGCGGGGACTGCTCTCGGGTGCGGAGGGCCCCGGCCGGGACGACGACGGCGCACTGGCCGTGGATCTGCTCGCGGTCCTCGATGCGCCGCAGCTCGACGTCGAGTCCGCGGCCGCGCTGGTGGAATCCCTGCCGGACGGGTGCCGGCTGGTGCTGAGCGGGGACCCGGGGGTGCTCTGGTCCGCCGGCGCGGGGCGGGTGTTCGCCGATGTGCTGGCCGCCCGGGTATGCCCGGTCGTCGCCTCCCGCACACCCGATCCCGGGCCGTTGGGCGAGCTGGTCTCGGGGGTGGGGGCCGGCGAACTCGTCCGGGTCGACGCCCCCGGCAGGGAGGTGGTGATCGTTCCGGTTCGGGACGCGGGCGAGGCCGTGCACCGTACGGTCCAGCTGGTCGCCGACTCGGTCCCGAGGGCGATCGGAGTGCCGTCGGCCGAGACCCAGGTCATCACCGTCGGCCATGGCGGCTCCGCCGGCACGAGGGCGCTGAACGCAGCCCTCAAGGAGCGGTTCAACCCCGGTCCCGGTCGCTTCGGGGGCTTCGACCCGGACGACCGCGTCGTCTACTCCCCCGCCGCCGGGCAGATCCTGACCGGCACGGTGGTCTCGGCCGGCGCGGAGGGGCTGCACGTCGACTGCGAGGGCGCCGCCGTCGTCGTCCGGCAGGACCGGGTGGGGTCGACGCTGCGGCACGGCTGGGCGCTCACCGCGCATCAGGCGGCCGGAATGCGCTGGCCCGCAGTCGTCGTCGTGCTGCCGGGAGACACGGTCCAGGGCCTGAACCGCGCCTGGGTCTACACCGCGTTCAGCCGCGGTGAACGCCACCTGTCCGTGGTCCACGGCGTGGAGCAGGCCCTGCCGCGCGCGGTGGCCGGCATCCCTCCCGAGGCCAGGACGACACGGCTGCGCTCGCTTCTGGAGAGCCTGCTCCGACCCGGCGGGGCCGAGGCCGCCCCCGCCTGAGCGGGTCGTGCCCCGGTGCGGCGGGACGCCCTGTCCGGCGGAAGGCTGTCCCCCGGGTACCGCGCGCCCCCGTCCGCCGCCCGGCACCGGCGGCGCAAGCCGTGCCGCGGGGGCTGCGGGGTGGCGGCACCGGGGACAAGGCGAGGCATCGTGCGGAGACCGGTGATCCCCGGGCCCTCGCACGGCGCCTCGCACCGCGCTCCGAGCGGCTCCCGCTACGCGGAGTTGAGGTCGCCCAGATCGTCGTCCAGGTCCTCCTCGTCGAAGACGGCGCTGACGTCGAAGCGGCAGACCACATGCTCCGGATCAGCCTGATCGAAGGGCGTACTGAGCCACTCTCCGGGCTCGGGCAGCTCGTCGGCGGCGGATACCCACAGCGTGGAGTCACCCTCCTCCAGTCCGAACTCCCTGTGCCTCGATGCGATCTCGTCCGGTTCGAACTCCCCGAACAGCACCCCGAGCGCGGCGTGCACGCTGGCTCCCACGACGGCCGCGGACGGGTCGTCCGCGGTCTCGTCCCGGTCGAGATCCGCGATCCGCTGGGCCTGGGCGAGCAGCCGCTGCGGCTCCACGACGGCGTAGTCACGGCGGATCAGGACACTCAGCGCGTTCGGTTCGTCCGGTCCCTTGTACGGCGGCATCGAGTCGTCCGCGCCGGGGATCTCGAACGGAGTGACCTCGTCGTAGCGGTCGTAGAGCCGCTCGTCGTACGCCTCGGCCGCGGCGGCAAGGGCGTTGAAGGCCGCGTACACCGCCGGGTCGTCCTCTCCCGTGCGGTGTTCGACCGCTTCGAGGTGGCGGTCCAGCGCGGCTTTGACCGCCTCGGCGGCGGCGCGGACCTCGGCAGCCGTAGGCTGCGCAGGAGCGGAAGCATCAGACATAGTGCAGACGCTATCCGTACTCGGCCCATGCCCGCACAATAGATGCGATGCCGGAATACGAATTCGTCGACGTGCGCGTGCCCCGTGGGACCTCCCGCACGGAGGCCACCCGCCTGCTGACCGACCATGCCGAGTACGGGCACTGGGAGTTGGACAGGCTGACCCTGCTCCGTGACGGCAGCCGCCGCGTACGGTTGCGCCGTCGCATCATCCGCCAGGTCCGTGCCACCTGGTGAACGCCCGTCGCACAAAGTACGGAGCGGGTCCGCGGTCGCGGATCCGCTCCATCGGGTCTTCCGACCGTCACGCGGAGGCACGGCTCTGCGATAGGGCACCGCTCCGCCGAGCCGCGGACCGGCCCGCGTCCGGAGCCGACGCCGGTGCGGGCGAGTTCCTCGGTGGCCCCCGGTGGTCCGGCGGTGTCGGCGTCCGGGGCGTCCGGGGAACCGGCCTCGGCCGGAGTTCCACGCTCCACGGGTTCTGCGGTTCTGCGGTTCTGCGGGCGACCCCGGCCCACCGGGCGTCCCGGGCGTCCTTCCGGACCCCTGCGGGCGCGGTGCCTGGGAGCAGGCTCCACGCGGGCGGTCCCGAAGCGCGGGCCATGCGCTTCGGGACCGCGGTCAGTCCCTCAGGGAGGCGAGACGCAGCGTCAGTCGTTGACGCAGACGTTGCCGAAGGCCGGGTTCAGCAGACCGATAACGGAGACCGTGTTGCCGCAGACGTTCACCGGCACGTGGACGGGCGCCTGCACCACGTTGCCCGAGAGCACACCGGGCGAGTTCACGGCGGCACCCTGGGCACCGGAGTCGGCGACGGCCATGCCGGCACCCGCGAGAACCAGGCCACCCGTGGCAGCGGCAACGGCGACGACCTTCTTGATCATTATTCCTCCTCGTTGACAATGCGATCCCAGCTGCGGACCGCACACCTGTAACGAGGAGGGGCTAATGGGGCTACTAGCGTATGAGCCCATTCACTCTTCTCAGTCGCATGCGCACACAGAGACGAATGCCGACGTCACGTTCCGGCGGAGGATGCTCTCCCCTGCCCGCGAACCGGCACGCGGGATCCCGCACCGCGGCGGAGCCCGCACATGAACTCGCACCGCGGGACGGACCCGGACCGACCCGGACCCGGCACGGCAGGCCGGAACCCGGCACCGCCCGCTCAGCTCGCGTCGAGGAAGCGGTCCAGCACCCGTACGCCGAACTTCAGGCCATCCACCGGAACGCGCTCGTCCACACCGTGGAACATCCCCGCGAAGTCCAGCTCGGGCGGCAGCTTCAGCGGCGCGAAGCCGAAGCAGCGGATGCCCAGGTCGTCGAAGGACTTGGCATCCGTGCCACCGGAGAGCATGTACGGCACGGCCCGGGCGATCGGGTCCTCTGCGCGCAGGGACGACTGCATGGCGTCCACGAGGCCGCCGTCGAAGCTCGTCTCCAGTGCCTTGTCGGCGTGGACGTCCTCACGGCGGACCCGGGGGCCGAGGATCCGGTCGAGATCGGCGAGGAACTCCTCCTCGTGACCGGGCAGGAAGCGCCCGTCCACGTGCGCGGTCGCCTGCCCGGGGATGACGTTGACCTTGTAGCCGGCACCCAGCATGGTGGGCGCGGCCGAGTTGCGGAGCGTGGCGCCGACCATCTTGGCGATGCCCCCGAGCTTGGCGAGGGTCGCCTCCATGTCCTCGGGGTCGAGCGGGGTGCCCAGGGCGTCGGACAACTCGTCCAGGAAGGACCGGACGGTCTTGGTCACCCGCACCGGCCAGGTGTGGCGGCCCAGCCGGCCGACGGCCTCGCAGAGCTCGGTGACGGCGTTGTCGTGGTTGGTCATGGACCCGTGCCCCGCGGTGCCCTCGACGGTGAGCCGCATCCAGTGCATGCCCTTCTGGGCCGTCTCCACGAGGTAGAGCCGCAGGTTCTCGTTGACGGTGAAGGAGAAGCCGCCGACCTCGCCGATCGCCTCGGTGACGCCCTCGAACAGGTCGGGGTGCCGGTCGACGAGATGGCGGGCGCCATAGGTACCCCCCGCCTCCTCGTCCGCGAGGAACGCCAGCACCACGTCGCGCGGGGGCCGGCGGCCGCTCCGCAGCCGGTCGCGCACGACGGCGAGGGTCATCGCGTCCATGTCCTTCATGTCCACCGCGCCCCGGCCCCACAGGCAGCCGTCGGCGATCTCGCCGGAGAAGGGGTGGTGGGTCCAGTCGCCCGCGTCCGCCGGGACGACGTCGGTGTGGCCGTGGATGAGCAGTGCCGGGCGGGAGGGGTCCTCGCCCTCGATCCGGGCAACGGTGGAGGCCCTGCCCGGGTGCGACTCGATGATCCGGGGCTCCAGACCGACCTCGGCGAGCTTCTCCGCCACGTACTCGGCGGCCGCCCGCTCGCCCGGTCCCGAGTGGTCGCCGTAGTTGCTGGTGTCGATCCGGATCAGATCGCGACAGAGGTCGACGACCTCGTCCTCGCCGGTGGCCTTCCGGGCGGTGTCCGTCTCGCTCACGCTGTTTCCTCCCGCTGTCGCTCTGGTGGTCCTCCATATCCTCCCCCGCCCGGGGCCGAGTCCCAAGGGCGGCCGGAGGCCGGGGGTGATCGGGCACCTCGAATGTTTGCTATGGTTTTCCACGTCGGAACGGCCCACGGCCGGGAGACAGACACCTTGTCCGGGTGGCGGAATGGCAGACGCGCTAGCTTGAGGTGCTAGTGCCCTTTATCGGGCGTGGGGGTTCAAGTCCCCCCTCGGACACCAGCAGAGACCCCAGTTCACCTGGGGTTTTTCTGTTTCTCCGGCTGTGGCGTGACCGACCACGTGGCCAACAGCCGAGCGAACTTCCTGGTCAGACCGGGGATGACAGGCCGAGACGGCTGGCACTCGAAGCGGCCAGCTTCTTCGCTCCCTCAGCGCGACGCCTGCCGTACCGCGCCATGGTGTAGCCCGGCGAGTGGTGCCGGGCGTTGGCCGAGACCTCTACCGGGTTCTCGTGGTTGTCGAGATCGTTCGTGATCTTCGATGCCCGCCAGTCGTGCAGCCGGAAGTTCTCCGGCAGGTGCAGGCGGTTGCGTGCCGTCCACCAGCGCGCCGACACCTTCTCGGAGTCCTGTGGTCCGCCTGCCTCGCCCCGGTACAGCTTGAAGCCGTCGCGGGCGAACACGAGGTCATGGTCCACCCAGAGATCCCCGAGGCGTTCCCGCTCCGCGTCCTGGCGTTCCTTCTGCCACTTGAGGATGTTCATCAGGGCTTGGTCTACGTAGATGATCGCGTTGTCGTCTCCGTCCTTGGTGAGCTTCCGCAGCCGGTAGGTGTTGCCTTCCTCGACCACGACCCAGCCCAGTTCGATGGCGCACTCATCCCAGTGGATGAGCGACCACTTCCACCCCAGCACCTCGCTACGGCGGCATGAGGTGGCCGCGTAGGCGGTCCACAGCGGGGCGTCCCGAAGGCAGTGGTGAGTCAGCCCGCCGTCACAGGCCCGGTTGCCGCACGGCTTCCAGATGTCCGCCAGGAACCCCCGCGTCTCGTGATCGTTGAGCGTGAGGAAGTCCGGCTGTGCCGCCTTGATCTGCCGCTCCGTGGGCGGGTTGGCAGTGTGGGCCGGGTTGACCGCGAGGAGCTTCCTCGGTCCAGTCACCGAGTCCAGCGCCGCCGAGATGATGTTGTGGATGTGACGGACGCTCTTGGGGCCGAGAGGCTTGTTGCCGTTCGCCTCGATGGGCGTGGCCTCCAAGAGCCGGTACAGCTCATCAAGCCGCTCGTCCGTCACCTCCACCACCTTGACCTTGCCTATGTGCGGCTTGATGTGCAGCCGGATCTTCGGCTCGTAGCCCTCCCTCGTGGTGCCCTCGCCCCGATGCTTGGCAAGCCACCCGTCCATGAGCTGGGCCATGGTCATGTCGGAGCGGGGCGTGAGGGTGCCTGCCTCGTGGTCGGTGTGCCACTTGCGCAGCGCCCGTTCCGCCTCGGTCTTGTTCTTGTACTCGCGCCCTATCCAGTAGCGCCCCTTCTTGCCCGTCGCCGGGTCGAAGTGCAGGGGCGTACGCACGCCCCAGGTGTTCGGTCGGCCCGTGCGCGGGATCTCCACCGGAGTCCCACCGAGACCGTTGCCGCGCTTTGCCACCCGGCTACTTCCCCCTCGTTCTGTCCCAGCCGTTACGGCTGTCGCACGTCTCCAGCGCCGTTGGCAACCTTGATCCCCTTCAACATCTCGACCGCCTTGTCCGTGAGCTGTCCGCCCGCTTTGCCCTCGACCTTGGTCAGGAATCCCCGCTGACGCGCCGCCCGAAGGTGACCCTTCAACGTGGCCTGCTTGGTTCCAGTAATGACTTCGAGGTCTTGGATCGGAGCGCGCACCCCGATCTCCACGAGTCGCACGTAGAAGCCGGAGAGAACTGCCAGGTACTCATCCGTGACCCTCCTCGCCCCCTGAATGTGGTCGAGCACGGCATCCACCGACATCCCCAGAACCTCAGGCTCTTGCACCGCTTGCTCGCGGAGTTGGGCGCGGTCCTGTGCAGGCGTCGTCGTGACGATCTGACGGAGGACTGTCGAGGAGATACCGCGAGCGATCTCCTGCGGATCGCCGTCCTCTGCCGGTTCGATGTGAACCTCGCGGGGGCCGCCGGCCATGAAGCCATGAGGGCGGAACGTGGTGACCTTCCAGGGGCCGATGCGCTGCATCGTCGTGAGCCCCTCGCGAGGCGAGTTGTCTGTCATGCGCAGCAACATACGGAACCGAACCGCACTGGGCAAGTCAGGGTGTGACGCATCCGGGTTTGACGGAACCAGACTGATAACTCAGGATGGGCAGCCCGAGGGGAACCGTCCCCTCCGCTAACCGAGGAGCCGTCCTTTGCGGAACGCCCGCCTGATGAGCGTCGCCGACCTGGCCGAGTACCTGGGCGTGACGCCCGCGTGGGTCTACAACAACCACCGAGCACTCAACATCCCCGCCTGCAAGATCGGCGGACATCTTCGCTTCCGCCCCGCCGAGGTGGACCGCTGGATCGAACGGGACTGCCGGGAAGCCGCCTGACCTGAATCCCAACCCCGAGCCAGCCGGACGGCTGACCGCGCCTACCAGAAGGGAGCACATGCAAACCATCAACAACCGGCGCACACCGCGCCACATGGGAAGGATCAGGACTCAGTGCGCATCGACTTCGGACCCGGCCACGGGCCGCTTCGCCCTCGTGCCCTCACTCAAAGCCGAACTCACCGTAAAGACCCCGGCCGACCGCAACCCCGGTAAGCGGTGGGTGCAGGGTGGGCCCGTGCCCGTGGTGGCCGAAGCCGTGCCGGGCGCAGCGATACGACTGGGCTATGCCAGGTGCAGCACGGTTGGGCAGGAACTCCAGTCCCAGTTGGATCTACTCGCCCGTGCCGACTGCACCCGCGTCTTCTCGGAGAAGATCAGTACCCGCGTGAAGGGGCGGCCGGAACTGGAGAAGGCCCTCACTCTCGCGCGGGAGTTCAAGGCAGCCGCACCGAATCAGCCCGTCATCCTCACCGTGGTGGAGATGAAGCGCTTTGCCCGCAACGCGGCGGAACTCATGAATGTCCTCCACCCTGCAAGCGGACGGCATCCAACTGGAACTCCTCTCCGGTCCCTTGCAGGGTGTGTACGACCCGAACGGGGCGGGAGCCATCGTGTTCGCCGTCCTGGCGGTGGCCGCCGAGGTGGAGCGGGAAGGTATCCGGGAGAAGACGTTGGAGGGGCTGGACACTGCGGCCCGTAAGGGCAACCACGGTGGACGCCCCTCCGTCGTGGATGACGACAAGCTAGCCATAGCCCGTGCCAGGCACGCCAAGGGAGAGAGCGTCACAGCCATCGCCAAGGCTCTGGGGATCTCCCGGGCCACCTTGTACCGGCACATCGGTGAGAGCGACTGAGATAGGCGCACAGGGGCACGGTCAGGCGCTCACCTCGGAGTGCACCGGGACGGGCGGGCTCATTCCGGTGAGGGCCTCCGCACGGGCCACGAGGTGGGGCGCAAGGTCGGGGTACCAGCCACGGGCTACGGCTTGCAGCATCTCGGCCAGGGCCGCGAGTTCCCCGATTCGGCCGGCGGGGGTGTCGAGGGTCGGCGCAAACTCCTTGCGGATGCGGGCGGCTACGTCGGGAACAAGCAGGCTGTTGGCATGGAGGAGTCCCGCGTCATAGCCGAAGGGCACCCGTCCCCACCGCTCCCAGTCCAGCAGGCACAGGGGCGCGGCTGTGAGGTTGCCCCAGTGCAGGTCACCGTGACCGGTCACCCGCTCCACCTTGGCGGGGGCAGGGATGCCGAGGAACTGGGGGAAGGCTCGTTCGATCCACCCGTCCCGCACGGTGGCCTTCACTCCCTCCGCTCCAGCGAGGAGGGCAAGGGCTTGGCGAAGGTCCGCCCACCACTCGTCAGGCAACCCCGGGTCGTGGTCGATGTCGGCCCGGTCCGGGGACACGATGGGTTGCGTGAGGTAGTCCAGGACTTCCGACTCGAAGGCCCACTCGCCGTCAGTCCAGTCATGCACCGCGTACAGGTGGGGGCGGGGCACGCCGTCAGGTACCAGCTCCGAGGCGCCGACGATGCCTTCCCCCGCCTTCCTGCCCGCGTTCCTCTTCGCCGTCCGGCTGACCCGTAGCCACCGGCCCTCCGCTCGGCGTCCGAGAGTGACACCGAGGAAGCCCCACGCCAGCGGCCCCGTGCAGGTGAGGTCCAGTGCCTTGGCCGCCCGGTCGTGGGCGGCCTCCATCAGGGCCTGCACCTCCTCATTCACCGGCGAGTTCATCCGTCACCCTCCTAAGTTCCTGGGCCGTCAGCGGCGCAGCCAGAGCCTTGGCCACATCGTCCCAGTGCTCGCGGGTGCTCGCGGAGGTGAGTACGACATCGAGGCCAGGGCACGAGCCAGGGGCCAGCAGGGCAGCGGCTGCGGCCGACAGGCCGGGGCGGATGAGGTTCACCAGTTCGGGTGTCATGGCGTCGAGGAGTTCGCCCCCGTGCAGGGGAGCGGAGCCGAAGGTGATCAGCCCTGCGTCCTTCGCTTGTACCAGAGGTCCGCCGCCGTTCAGGGCCTGTGTGATCGAGGCATCCATGATCAGGCTGACGGGCATCTGCAAGGCCGTGAAGTGGTGCTCGGCGGAACCGGCCGCCTGCCGGGCGAGTGTGAGCAACTCGGGCACGCTGAGCGCTCCGGAGGTCAGGCCCGACCAGGTGGCGACGCCGTACCCGCCGATCCTGCCCGCATGGGAGAACTCTTCCAGCGCCGTGAAGGCTTCCCGTACACGCCCGTGCAGAACGGCACGGTCAAGGCCGTGCCCGTGGTGCTCGGGGTTGTGCACGAACACAAGGTCCACGCGACCGAGCGCGGCCAAGGAACGCTCCGCCTGCCAGTGGACGAAACCCCGTTCAAGGCTGTGCCTACCGGCCGCCTCTTCCCGGGCGAGCGCTCCCTCTGCCAGGGCGGTGCGGCCTTGTTCCTCCGTGAAGAACCCCGTCTTCGTGGCTACCCGCGCGGTCGGGTACTCCCTGAGAACGGGGCGCAGTTCCTCATGCGCCCGTCCATGGGCGTAGTTGGGTGCCGTGTCCACCCAGGGGCTACCGGCGGCCAGGGCGGTGCGTGCCGCCTGAGCAACGGCACGCACGCGGTATGTCCCCAGGCAGAGCGCGGCGGTCACAGCACCGTCCCCACTACTGCGACGGCGTGGCCCTCGATGAGGATGGAGACCAGTTCGGCCACCTCCTTGACCTCAAGCCCGGCGGAGTCGGCCATCTCCCCCAGAGTGGTCGGCTGGTTGGTCAGCAGCGTGCCCAGCGCGGGAGCGGCGGACTCGGCGAAGTCCCACGCGGTACCGGCCGCCGAGAAGGTGACCGTGCCCTGTTCGCGGTTCGCCGTCAGGCGGCCCCTCGGAGTGGTGAGCTTGACCGTGATCTCCCCCCGTGCGGGGAGGCCGTCCACGTAGGGCAGGGACGGAATCGCGTGGCCCAGGTCCGTCGTGTCGATCGACTCTGCCCACCGCTCCACGAGGCGGTGGTCCGCCATCATGTCGGCCACTTCACGGCGTACGGCGTCGGTGAAGTCCGACTGTTCCACCAGCGAGCCGAAGCGCGGGATGTCCCTGCGGAGCGCGAGGGACGCCCGGAGCTGGTCGACGACCCAGAGCATCAGGTCAGCGCCCGTGTGCGGGACCATCCCGAACGTGAGGTGAAGGGATTCTGTCCCTTGGTCAGCGGTGACCGAGTGCCACCAGCCGCGCGGCAGGTAGAGCACGTCACCCGGGGACAGAACGAGGTCCGCCACCGGGACGCCCTCCGGTTCCTCCGGCGACTCCACGTCCCGGAAGGTGGGCGCTTCACGGGTCATCCCCCACAGGCGCCACCGCTTCGAACCGTGCAGTTGGACCACGACCACATCGTGGTCGTCCCAGTGCCGGCCGAAGCCCTCCCGATCGGTCCACGAGGCGTACACGTTGGCCTGCACGGAAGTCCCTAGGAAGCGTTCCAGTCCCTCCGCAGCCGCCCCCACGGCGGGGTGGATCTTCTCCACCGCGTCCAGGACCAGCGACGCCCCCTCCCTGAGCTGGCCGTGGAAGTCGGACGGCTGGATGCGGGACCAGGTGACCGCGCGGCGGTTCGTGGTCGGGATCGCGTAGCGGTGGAGCGGGACCATCTCGCCGTCGACCGACAGGCGCAGCCGGGGCGGCTCCAGCCGCTGCGTGGCGATGATCCGGTTCAGGTCACCCCAGGAGAACAGGCCCGCCGTGTCGGCGGCCCCGGGGAAGTGCGCATAGGAGCGGTGGTACGTCTGGGCGAGGAACGTGTCCCCGCCCAGACGCCCCGCCCACGAGGCTGCATCAAGCAACGTGGGCGCTCCCGTCAGTCGTTGCCGTCGGAACGGCCACTGCTGACGTCAGACTCCTGCTCGGCGCGGGTGCGCGCGGCCACGATCTTCCGCTTCGCGACGAGCAGGCCACCCCCCTCGGGGGCCACCGAAGTGGTGTTCTCTTCCACCATCGGACTACCTCTCTCTTCTCGGGGACTCCCGCCGGGAATTCGGCAGGAAGCAAAGGGAGACAGCGGCGAGTGCGGCGGCTACCGGATCGCCAGAGTTCCGGCGAGAACCAGGACGCACGCCACGCATCACGTCGCCTTCGGCTCCACCGCGACGGGGCGGAGAGCACTGGCAGGCAACGAACTGCGGCCCGTGCACCGAGGGCACCCGCACGGCGGGTACTTGGTCGGCGAACCCAGGATCACCGCATTGCGCGGCTCCACCTGCACCTCACGAACCGGGCCGTACGTCCGGCCGCCGTCGTACGACACCCGCAGAGTCATGCGCCCCGTCACGAGCGCACACCACCATCAGGGCCGAACGTCGGCCGGTACTCCAGCCCCCGACCTACGCCGTAACGCACCCGCTCTTCGTTTCGCTCGGTCGCTGTCATGGGGGAAATCATTGGCCCAGAAAGTGGCGGCTGTGTAGTTCTTTCCCGTCATGGACTAAAGATCATGAACGGCAGGCGGCAGCCCACTCCGTCAACAAGGCTCGCGCTTCGGCCCCGAACAGCGCGTACCCCTCCAGTGTCGAGAACAGTTCCAAATGCATTTCGATGTCGCGTGGATCTCTCAGGATCACGACTCCGGTGGTGTTCTCCACAGTGGCCAGGGTGTTGTCGTAGACAGTGAAGGTGTCCATCGGAGCCATGGGCTTGTATCCCGCGATTGGGATGACACCGAGCTTCACATTCGGCAGGTGGGTCAATGAGGCCAGCCGGTCAATCTGCATCGCCATCGCGGCCGGGGGCAGGATTGGCCACCTCACGGCCTGTTCGGTGAGGATGAAGGTGAACCGCTTCTTCGTGTCGTAAAGAACCTCCTGCCGCTCCAACTTCCTCGCGATCGCCTTAGTGATATCAGCCGGTGAATGGGCAAGGCTGGCCCGGATGTACTCAGGAGTGGACAGCAGTCCCGTAATCATCGAGAGCAGGAAGAAGCGGAACTCGGTAGAGGAGGATTCAAGCGCGGCAAGTTCGGTCTGCTTCTTCTCCAGCCCCCTTCGCCGCAGCGAGCGCAGGTCTTGCCACTCGGTATTGGCCAGCCTTGCAAGGGCAATGACCTCCTCGATGACCTCGGGCGGAGCAACGACAGCCCGGAGGATTCTCTCCAGGTCGAGCAGGCTCGGTTGCGCTTTCCCGTTCTCGATCCGACTGATCTTCGATTGGGACATGTTGCAACGCCGAGCGAGCCGGTCCCCAGTGAGGCCGGCTCGCTTGCGTAGTTCTTTCAGCAGGGCGGCCAATTCTTGCTTCGGCTGCCCCAACTGTTCAGGGTCGAACGTCACCCGCTCACGTACTCCAGGAATGGAACCGACTCGGCAATGGCAATCCGCTTCCACTGCCGGTATGACTCGGGATCACCCTCGCATAGTTCCCGGTTTATCTGCGTCCCGTCTTCCCGGTAGTTCATCAGGACCACCTTGGACTCATCGAACATCCAGAAGTCCTGATCCGGAAGGCCCGGGTTCTCTCGGCCGGTGAGGTCGAGGATACGAATATCCTCGCCCGCCTTGATGTGATGCCGGTAGTAATACTCGAACTCGAACCGGAGGTAATCCGAGAGCGGGCGTGTTACGACGTGGACCCTGCCGACATGCTTTCCTTCCGAGGTCCATTGCCGGACCTCGTCCATCCATGCCGAGGTGTAATCGTCCGGCGAATTCTCCCCGGCGAGAAAGCGCTTCAGCTTCTCCGCTTCCTGGGGCATGGTGTAGACGGGCAGCGTCTCCAGCCGCCACGCCTCACGCTCCATGGAATCGAAGCAGTCATTCCACGCGTCACCATCCAAGTGCACGGACAGCCTCCCTCAGAACGTCCTCGGGAATCTTCACCAGCGCCTCACCTGCCGGGGGCTGGAACGCGGCGCACTGGTCGCCCTGAACAACGATTCCGCCGTCCGTCTCGTCGCGGTAGACGTTCGGGCAGTCTTTCTCTCCACACTCGCCGTTGCCGTTGCCCGTGAGCCGGGTGAGTGCCGAACGTTCGGACATGCCAAACCCCCTTGCTCTGGACCCGTTTGGGCCGCCTGCCCACCGACAGTAGAGGGGGTGGCGCCACGCGTCTATGCGTGAACGCGACTATGCGTGTCCTTGCATAAACAGGTCCCCGACCGCCCCAGCCACCCCCGGCACGTCGCTTCTCTCAGGCTTCAGAGACGAGTGGACGCAGCGGGCCCCACTTTTCCCAGCTCAGCGGCATGACTCGTTCGGTGCAGCGTGCGCGACAGGTGTCGTAGATGCAGTTGGCGGCTGGTGGACGGTCCAGATGTTCACGACCTCGACAACGCAGGGGGCTTCTACTCCTTCCGATACCAGACCCCTGGCGCGCTGACCGTTCAGCGCTGGTGCCAGACCAGCGCGTAGCGCCAGAACAGTCGCCGACGCAGCCGTGCGCCGGGTAGTTCGTGGCGAGCGTCGCGCACGATGTCTGCGAAGTGCATGGTCGCCGGTCGGGTCGGGGCAGTCATCGAGGCCGGTCGCGGTGACTTGCGGCCCTTGTTCTTGATCCATGCCATGGCGACATTCGACGGAATGGCGACGGCGTCGATCAGGTAGTCGCTCCGAGATTGCGGGCGGTAGAGACCGAGGACGACCAGAGTTCCGCCAGGCGCCAGGTGCTGTCGAAAGCGGTTAAGGGCGTCGCTGAACGGCAGATGATGGATGGTGGCGACACATGTGATGACGTCGTAGGGACCAGGGGGTATCTCGTTCAGTGCGTCTCCGACGGTGAAGGTCACCGGGGCCGCCGGGGCTGTGAGCTCCCGCGCGCGAGCGACGATGGCGGCATCGACATCGATGCCGTGCACCACTCCAGCCCGTGAGACCAGGAGCCTGGCAAGGCCACCGCTGCCCGATCCGACGTCCAGGGCGCTGTTGAAGCGTTTTGGCAGTTGGCGCAGGATCCACCGGTGATAGTGGGCGTTGTGGTCCCAGGGACGGGTGGCATGAAACTGCTCAAGTGCGCGAAGAATGCGGGTCAGCAGTGTCGTCATGGCGTGAGTCCATCAGAGGTCCGGTCGCCTGGGACACCATCGCCGGGCAACCGCTGACGGCGACGACGCCGTCAGCGGTTGAGCTGGGCCATCAGCTCGCGGTTCGCGGCACGGGCGGCTTCGAGGTCCTCGTCCCGTTCGGCGAGTTCGCCGCGCAGATCGAGGATCTGCTGTTCCAGCTCGGTGGTCCGACGCGTGAGTGTCTCGATGTCGGCAGGGGCGCCGAGGCCGGAAGCTTCCCAGGCCGCTTGCCCCGGTGCCTCGGAGAGTCGCCGTTCGAGCCGGGTGATGTGCATGGAGAGGCAGCCGTTTCGGGCCGTCAGATTCGCGACGTCGGCCAGCAGTGACTGGCGGCTAGCCTGCGTCCCGGTCGCCGTGCCGGGCGGCGGCTCGGAAGCGCGGGCGGCCGACGTTGGAGATGTGGCCGTCGAGCTCGACCTCGTTCAGGGCCATGAAGGTGGCCGCCTCGCGGAGCATCTTCAGGTGCTCGGCGGTCACGTCCGGCAGGCCGAGCGTGGCGAGGTGCTCGTCCCGGAACAGGTACGAGTACACCTGGTACGCGATGGACAGGACCTCGCCCGTGTCGCTGGTCGAGCGGCCGTGCGCCTTCACGAACTCCAGCGCCATCTGCTCGACGCTCGCGGCCTCGGTCTCGTCCACGCCCAGCAGGCCGTCCGTCACGGTCTGCCAGTCGATGACGAGCCAGGTGTTCGCCTCGAACCGGAAGAAGTACTCGGCCGGGTTGAGGGTGATCTTCTTGCCGTCCACGGTGATACCGGGCAGGCGGTTCCAGCGCGGGTCGAACGCGTCGGGCAGTTCGACCGTGATCGTCGCGGTGTCGACGGTGGTCATCTGTGTCTCCGTTCCGGGCGGGGCGCAGCTTCGCTACGCCTGTCGGCTTGGCTGGCCACGCGAGGCGGAAGCTCCTGCTCATCGCCCCGCGTGGCACGACCCTGAGTCAACAGGTGTGCGCTCGCCGTGAATATGGAAGGAGCCTGGCGGTACCTTGAAACCCTTGAAACCCGGCCCCGGGGGGTGGCTTCATGGCAGCACGCCGCGTACTCCGAACCACAAGCTGGCAGCCCTCTACGCCGAGACACGCTGGAACCTTGGCGAGTTAGCGCGTGCGGTCAACCGAGTCGGAACGGAGACCGGCCGCCGGTTGAAGTACGACGAGTCCGCCGTCTCCCACTGGTTATCCGGCACACGCCCCATGGCCAAGTACCAACCTGTCGTGCTGGAAGCCCTCACCCGCAAGCTCGGCAGACAGGTCACCGCGTTTGAAGCTGGCTTCATTGATCAGCCCGACATCAAGCCCGAGGCGACGGATACCGTTGCCGGACTGATCGATCTCGGGAGCATGGACATGGACCCATCTCGAAGGGGCGTACTCGCAGCGGGCCTGTACTCGGTCGCACTGACCATCCCTGGCTGGCCCGACGTACTCTCGCGCTTCGAACGGATCAAGACCAACCCGCACACGCGGATCGGCATGGCCGAGGTTGAGTCCGTCATCGCCATGACCGAGCGCATCAGCGAGCTGGACGACCAGTTCGGCGGGCGTACCGCCCGGCCCATGGCTGCCGCGTTCCTGGTGAACAACATCGCCCCCTACCTACAGGCCACGGCGTCCGACGAGGTACGCAAGGCGATGCTCTCGGCCGCTGCCGATCACCTCTACCTGACGGGGTACATGGCCGTTGACGAGCGCCTGGACATGCTCGGCCAGAGCTACTACATGAAGGCCCTGGAGCTGGCCGGCGCAGCCGGGGACCACCTCACGTACTGCACCACCCTGCGCGGCATGAGCGTCCAAGCGGTCGAGCTTGGTCACGGCGCAGCCGCCTTGCGCTACGCGGGCGCGGCGTCGGCCGCCTCACCCGAGGCCGGACCGAGGATGCGGGCGTTTCTCGCCGGACAGCAGGCACACGCCCTCGCGCAGACCGGGGACCGAAGGGGAGCGTGGGCCAAGCTTCGTGAGGCAGAGGTGGCGATGGAGAAGGCAGAGTCCAAGGCCAAGGCCCATGGCTCATACGACCCGGCGTCCCTGAGCTACCACGTCTCCCAGGTGAGCTACGAACTCGGCGACCGCGAGGGAGCCATCCGAGCCCTTAAACAGTCCGAGAAGGTCAGGCCCGCCGTGTACCGACGTGCCAGGGTCCGTCACCGTTCGATGCTCGCCGAGTGGAAGCTACAGGTTGGGCGACTGGAGGAAGCTGTCCAGACCTGGCACCTGTCCCTGGACGATTACCCCCACGTCCAGTCCGGCCGTGCCGACGACCGCTTCCGCGCGATACTCTCCGCCCTTCGACCGCACGCCAGAAACCCCCACGTCCGCGAGCTGACCGAGCGCGCCCGGCCCCTGGCCACCGCACGCCGGGCCTGACCCACTGGTTCGAGCTGGCACCATGGCAGCAAGAGCCCTGATCAGACCCATGGTCCGAGGGTTGGTCACGTGACCAACGCATGACCAACAGGGGTCCGAGAGGGCCTGAAACAGCAGGAAAGAACAGGAGAAACGCCCGCCGAAATCAAGCCTGTCTACGGGCGTTTCCCCAGGTCAGAGCGGTTGTGGGCTGGTGCCCGAGTGGAGAGTTCAAGTCCCCCCTCGGACACCGGCTGAGACCCGATTCCATGTGGGTCTTCTGCTTCTCCGGCTGTGGCGTGTGCGACCACGCGTGACCAAGCGCGTGACCGGCCATGCGGCCGACAAGCCGGGCGGGCCTCCCCGGACCGGGGTGACGGGCCGCGGACGCCTTTCTTGCAGGTGGCGGGTGCGCCCGTCCGTGATGGGGAGGAGGTGCGGGAGCCGTGGGACGCGGACGACGGGCGGCACCGGTGTGCCCGCTGCCGCAGCGGGACGGGATCGACCCGGTGCGGCTCCGGCTGCCCGGTGACCCGGACCGGGCCTGGCCCACCGTGCGGGACCATCTCGTCCACCGGTTCGCCGGGACGGTCGGCGCCGAGCGGGTGGACGCCATGCTGCGGGACGGGCGGTTCGTCGGCACGGACGGCCCCCTCACCGCGGACGAGCCGTACACCGCGGGGCGGCACGTCTGGTTCCACCGCGACTTCGCACCCGAGGCCCCGGTGCCGTGCGAGGTCGGGATCGTCCACCGGGACGAACGGCTGGTGATCGCCGACAAGCCGCACTTCCTGGCGACCACACCGCGCGGCAGCCACATCACGGAGACCGCGCTGGCCCGGCTGCGGCGCGATCTGGGGCTGCCCGCGCTCCAGCCGGCGCACCGGCTGGACCGGCTCACCGCGGGGCTCGTGCTGTTCGTCGTACGTCCCGGGGACCGGGGCGCGTACCAGACGCTGTTCCGCGACCGCCGGGTGCGCAAGGAGTACGAGGCGGTGGCGCCGTACGACCCGGGGGTCGCGCTGCCCGTCACGGTACGCAGCCGCATCGAGAAGGAGCGCGGGGTCCCCGCGGCCCGGGTGGTGCCGGGCGAGCCGAACAGCGAGAGCCGGATCGAGCTGCTGGAGCAGCGGGGCGGGCTGGGCCGGTACCGGCTGCTGCCGGCCACCGGCCGTACCCACCAGCTGCGGGTGCACATGAGCGGCGCCGGGCTGCCGATCCTGAACGACCCGCTGTACCCCTCGGTGCTCCCCGAGGGGCCGGAGGACTTCTCCCGTCCGCTGCAGCTGCTGGCGCGGACGCTGGAGTTCACCGACCCCTTCACCGGCGAGCGGCGGCTCTTCGCCAGCCGAAGGCGGCTGGCTCAGTGGCCGCGGTCGATCCACTCCTGAAGGTGCGGCGCCTCGGCGCCGATCGTGGTCGTCCCGCCGTGCCCCGGGCGGACCAGCGTTCGCGGGGGAAGCGTCAGCAGCCTGTCCCGGATCGAGTCGATGATCGTCGGGAAGTCGGAGAACGACCGGCCGGTCGCTCCCGGGCCGCCCTCGAAGAGGGTGTCCCCGGTGAGGACGGTGACCAGTTCGGGAGCGTGGAGGCAGACCGCGCCGGGTGCGTGGCCGGGGGTGTGCAGGACGGTCAGGGTGACGCCGGCGACGGTCAGGGGCTGCCCGTCGGCGAGTTCGCCGTCGGGTGCGCGGCCGGGGTGGGTCCGCTTCCACAGGGGGAGGTCGTCCGGGTGCAGCAGCACCGGGGCGCCGGTGGCGTCGGCGAGTGCCGGGGCCGCGTCGATGTGGTCGTTGTGCGCGTGGGTGCAGACCACGGCGCGCAGCGTCCGGCCGCCGAGGGCGGTGATGATCGCGTCGGCGTCGTGGGCGGCGTCGACGACGATCGCCTCCTCGTCGTCGCCGACGATCCAGACGTTGTTGTCGACCTCCCAGGTGCCGCCGTCCAGGGAGAAGGTGCCGGAGGTGACCAGCAGGTCCACACGCGCGGTCACAGGACCACCACCGAGCGGAGCACGTCGCCGGTGTGCATCCGGGCGAAGGCCTGCTCCACGTCGCCGAGCCCGATGGTCTCGGTGACGAACGCGTCGAGGTCGATGCGCCCCTGGAGGTGCAGGTCGACGAGCATGGGGAAGTCGCGGGACGGCAGGCAGTCCCCGTACCAGGAGGACTTGAGCGCCCCGCCCCGGCCGAAGACGTCGAGGAGGGGGAGGTCCAGCTTCATGTCGGGGGTGGGGACGCCGACGAGGACGAGGGTGCCGGCGAGGTCGCGGGCGTAGAAGGCCTGCCGGTAGGTCTCGGGCCGGCCGACGGCGTCGATCACGACGTCCGCGCCGAAGCCGCCGGTCAGCTCGCGGACGGCTGCCACGGGATCGCCGGTACGGGAGTTGACGGTATGGGTGGCACCCATCGTCCGCGCGGTCTCGAGCTTCCGGTCGTCGATGTCGACGGCGATGATCGTGGTGGCCCCGGCGAGCCGCGCGCCCATGACGGCCCCGTCGCCGACACCGCCGCAGCCGATGACGGCGACGGAGTCGCCCCGGCCGACCCGGCCGGTGTTGACGGCGGCCCCGATCCCGGCCATCACGCCGCAGCCGAGCAGGCCCGCGGCGACCGGGGAGATGGCCGGGTCGACCTTGGTGCACTGGCCGGCGGCGACCAGGGTCTTCTCGGCGAACGCGCCGATGCCCAGGGCCGGCGACAGTTCGGTGCCGTCCGTGAGGGTCATCTTCCGCCGGGCGTTGTGGGTGTCGAAGCAGTACCACGGGCGCCCCCGGCGGCAGGCGCGGCAGCGGCCGCACACGGCGCGCCAGTTGAGGACCACGTAGTCCCCCGGCTCGACCTCGGTCACTCCGTCGCCGACCGACTCGACGACGCCGGCCGCCTCGTGTCCGAGGAGGAACGGGAAGCCGTCGTTGATGCCGCCCTGTTTGTAGTGCAGATCGGTGTGGCAGACCCCGCAGGCCTGCACCTTCACCACGGCCTCCCCCGGTCCCGGGTCGGGGACGACGATCGTCCCGACCCGCACCGGCTCGTTCTTCCCTGGTGCGACCACGCCCTGCACCTGCTGCGGCATTGCCAGACCTGCCCTTCCTCGCGCGGTGGGTGTCGCCACACACTACGGCGTACGGCGGGGGCGGTCGGTGCGGGACGTCCGCCGAAGGGCACCGCCGCCGGTGCGGGAAGCGCGCGTCAGGGCCGGGCGGGCCGCGGGCGGGCCGGGGCCGGTGCAGGGCAGGGCGTCATGTACAGGGCGTCACGGGCAGGGCGTCACGGGCAGGGCGTCACGGGCAGGGCAGCCGCGAACCGGCGGCCGAAGTCGGGGAGTCGGGGCCCGGCGGCCGCGAACCGGCGGTCAAGGACCCTGCGGCAGCGGCTCCGGGCGGGTGGGGACCCGCCCGCGCCGCCCCCGCCCCGGCGGGGCGTATCGTCCAGGCGGTGCCCCGTCGTGCGGCATCTCGCCGGTGCGATGCGTACCGGGCCCGAGGTGTCAGGGCGCCCCGCGCCCGGCGGCGATGCGCCGGACCCGGTTGCGGACGGCATACCAGCCGCCGACGAGGCCGAGCGCGATGAGCGGCAGGCACTCGATGGTGGTACGGCCGATCCCGCCCTCCATCCACATGAGGACGAGGACGCAGACGAGGAAGACCAGGGTGACGATCTGGGTCCAGGGGGCCCAGGGCAGGCGGTACGAGGGGCGGGTGAGCCGGCCCTGGTGGGAGCGGTTCACGAACAGCAGCGAGCAGATCATGATCATGCCCCAGGTGCCGATGATGCCGATCGAGGCGAAGTTCAGGACGAGTTCGAACGCCTTGCCGGGCATCACATAGTTCAGGATCACGCCGATGACACCGAATCCCGCGGTGAGCAGGATACCGCCGTAGGGCACGCCCCCCTTGTTCATGACGCCGGTGAACTTCGGCGCGGAGCCCGCGACCGACATGGAGCGCAGGATGCGGCCGGTGGAGTAGAGACCGGAGTTGAGGCTGGAGAGGGCTGCGGTGAGCACGACGAGGTTCATGACACTCGCGGCGCCGGGGATGCCGAGCTTGTTGAAGACGGTGACGAATGGGCTCTGGTCACCGGTGTAGGCGGTGTACGGCAGCAGCAGCGAGAGGAGCACCACGGAGCCGACGTAGAAGAGGCCGACGCGCCACATGATGGAGTTGATCGCCTTCGGCATGACCTTCTCGGGGTTCTCGGTCTCACCGGCGGCGACACCGCACAGCTCGACGGAGGCGTAGGCGAAGACGACACCCTGGATGAGCAGCAGCATCGGCATGACACCGCTGGGGAAGAGGCCGCCGTTGCCCGTGACGGTGGCCAGGCCCGGGGTGTGGCCGCCGACCTGGTGCCCGGTCACGACGAGGAAGATGCCGATCACCATGAAGAGCACCAGCGCGCCGACCTTGATGATCGCGAACCAGAACTCCATCTCGCCGAAGTACTTCACCGAGATGAGGTTGGCGGTGAGGACCACGGCGAGTGCGATCAGGGCGAGTACCCACTGGGGGATGTCGCTGAAGGCCGACCAGTAGTGGGCGAACACCGCGGCGGCGGTGATGTCCGCGATGGCGGTGGTCGACCAGTTCAGGAAGTACAGCCAGCCGGCGGTGTAGGCCCCCTTCTCCCCCATGAACTCGCGCGCGTAGGAGACGAAGGCGCCGGAGGACGGCCGGTAGAGGACCAGCTCGCCGAGCGCCCGGACGACGAAGAACGCGAAGACGCCGCACAGCGCGTATGCGATGAACAGCGAGGGGCCGGCGACGGCCATGCGCCCGCCCGCGCCGAGGAAGAGGCCGGTACCGATGGCGCCGCCGATGGCGATCATGTTGATGTGCCGGGACTTGAGGTCCTTGCGGTATCCGGCGTCTCCGGCGTCCGTGTGGAGGGTGCCGGCCACCGGGGCGGCGGCGGGCGCGTCGGACGCGGCCAAGCTGTGGTCACTCATACAGTGGTTCGCCTTTGTGAGGGGTACGGAGGCCGGACTCCTCCGGCGGTCTTCCCTCCGGCGCGGAGGACGGTCGCCGCCGGAGGGTCGGGCGTACGGAGACGGCCCGACACCACACGGTCGCCTCAACCTGGGATTCTGGCAGCGACTAACCTCGCTCGTATATATATCTAAAGTATTCAAGTGGTTAAGACAAAGTAAAACAAGGTCAACTCGCTGGACTGGAGGCATCAGACCGGCACCGGGAAGGGGCCTGCGGCTTCTGGATGTCGCGACGCACGGCCTCCGGGGGCCGCCCCCCGTCATGTTTTCTGCGGCTCCGCCAGACCGGCCGCCCGGCATCGCCTTTGCGAACGGCTTCGGCGGCGCGGGCGCAGAACGTGGCGGCGACCGGGCCCGGCTCTCCTGCACTGCGGGCTGCGGGCTGCGGGCTGCGGGCTGCGGGCTGCGGGCTGCGGGCTGCGGGCTGCGGGCTGCGGGCTGCGGGCTGCGGGCTGCGGGCTGCGGGCTGCGGGCTGCGGGCTGCGGCGAACCGTACCGACGGGCGCCCCCGTGAGCGCGGCGCCCGGACGGCGGGCCGGGCGGTCCCCGGATGGGCGGGCTCCCGGGCACATCGCACCCCATACTTTCCCTGGCGCACGGCCCGCTGCCGCCGGCGGCGCACGGCCCGGCCGAACCTCCGCACGCGGCCGGGGGCTCCCGGCGGGGGGAGCACCGTCGCGGCCGTTCGGCCTGCCGACCCGGGCGTCGAAGTCACACCTCGGCGCGGGGTGCCGGGCCCTTCTCCGCGGCCTGCTCAAGCCGGAAGGCCTCGTTGCCGAGCCCGATCCGGGCGTGCACCTCGGGCCGCAGCCGCTTCAGGACCATGCCGTAGACGAGCCCGCCGGCCAGCCAGGCGCCGATGATGCCGGGCAGGATGCGGCTCAGCGCGGAACCGGGTCCGGCGCCGATGAGGACGTCGAAGTCCTTCACCGTGTAGACGGCTATCCCGAGGAGCGCGAGCCCGGCCAGCCCGGAGCAGACGAGTCGCCACGCCTGCGAGCCGGCCGCGCCGCGGCGCACGAAGAAGGCGATCACGGCGAAGGAGGCCGCGGCCATCAGCAGGATCACCCCGAGGGCCCCGATGTTGCCCATCCAGGTGAACAGCCGCAGTACCGGAGTGGTCGGGTCGCCCGCGGGCCTGCCGTCGGTGGCGGCGAACGCCGCGATCACCGCGACGGAGACGACGGACTGGAGCACCGATCCGGTGGCGGGGGCGCCGCTGGTACGGGTGGTCCGGCCGAAGCCGGATGGCAGCAGCCCCTCCCGGCCCATGGCGAACGCATAGCGGGCGACGACGTTGTGGAAGCTGAGCAGCGCGGCGAACATCCCGGTCAGGAAGAGGACGTGCAGCACGTCGGTGAAGGTCGTGCCGAGCCGGCTGCCGGTGAGCGAGAACAGCAGTCCGGGCCCCTGCTCGGCGGCCTCGCGGGTGACGGCGCCGGGACCGGTGGCGACGGTGATCGCCCAGGCGCTGAGCGCGAGGAACAGCGCGGCGTAGCCGACCGCGAGGAACATCACGCGCGACACGACCACCTGGGGCCGGCTGGTCTCCTCCGCGTACACCGGGGACTGCTCGAAGCCGACGAACGCGGCGATGCAGAAGCACAGGGCGGTGCCGAGGCCCGCACCGGTGAGGGTGGCGGGGTCGAAGGCGCGCAGGGAGAGGCCCTCGGGGCCGGGCTCGGCCACGGCGGCGATGTCGAAGACGACGACGAGCGCGCACTCGACCACGAGGAGGACGCCGAGCACCCTGGCGTTGAGGTCGATCTTCAGCCAGCCCAGCACGGCGACGACGGCGGCGGCCGCGAGTGCGGGGACCCACCAGGCGACGGTCAGGCCGAGGTGGGTGGCGAGCAGCCAGGAGACCTCGAATCCGAGGATGCCGTAGATGCCGACCTGCATGGCGCTGTACGCGACGAGGGCGACCAGCGCGGCCCCGGCGCCCGGGGTGGGGCCGAGGCCGCGGGCTATGTAGGCGTAGAAGGCACCGGCGTTGTGGACGTGTCGGCTCATCTCGGCGTATCCGACGCTGAACAGCATCAGGACGAGGCCGAGGACCACGTACAGCAGGGGCTGGCCGACGATGCCCATCACACCGTAGACGGTGGGCATGACCCCGGCCACGACCATCAGCGGTGCGCTGGCGGCGAGGACCGAGAGCAGCAGGCCCGCCGTCCCGAGCCGGTCGGCGCGCAGCGCCCGGTCCTGGCCCTTGTAGGTGTTGATCTCGCTCGTGCTGGTGGCGCTCGTGCTGGTGCTCGAACTGGCCGGCGGCATGGCGGGGCGGTCCCTTCTCGGGGATGGGGTCGTTTCAGACGGAGCCGAGCGCGGCGTCGCGCGCGGCGAGGAAGGCATGGTGCGGATCCCGGTCCGGGTAGGACCAGGGGGCCGGGGTGGCGTGCGGTCCGATGCGGTGGAAGAGGGCGGCTGCCTCGGCGGAGCGGCCCTCGCAGAACTTCGCGTGGGCGAGGAAGTTGAGGTCGAGGCGGTTGCGCGGGTGGTCCTCGCCTTCCCACTCCAGCCACCAGTCGAAGGCCGCCTTCATCACCTGGCGGGCCCGCCGGCTGGTCCAGTGGCCCGCGAGGGCCGGGTCGGCGGGCCGGCCGTCGGCCGCGGCCAGTACCCGGTACCGCTCGGTGTGCGCGATCACGGGCAGCACGGCGAGCGGGGAGTCCGCGGGGGCCTGCTCGGACGCCCAGGATGCGAAGTCGTACACCTCGTGGAGCGGGTCGTGACCCGCCCGGGCGTGGCGTTCGGCGAGCCGTGCGGCCATCAGATGGTGGGCGTGGTGGTGTTCGGGGTGTCGGACCCGCACCTCGTCGAAGAGGCGGACGACCTCCCCCTCGGTTCCCAGGGTGCGGGCGAGGAGCAGCTGGGCGAGCCACGGGGTCGGGTCGTCGGGCGCCCGTCCCGAGGCCACCAGGCAGGCGGCCCTGGCGGACTCCGGCCGCTCCCTGCCGCGCAGGGCGGCCCGGACCGCGGCGCAGGCGAGCAGCGCGGCGGCGTCGGGGCTCTCGGGCTCGGCGAGGAGCCAGTCGCGCGCCCACGCGGCGCTGGACGGCGGCTCGCCGAGGACGACGAGCCGATGGCCGCGGCGGTCCCAGTCGTCGCCGGTGGCCGAGAGCAGCGAACGGGCCGCGCTCCAGCGCCCCTGGGTCAACTGGCCGCGCACGCATATGAGTTCGGTGTCGTCGAGCGCGGGATCGAAGGACTGACCGGAGCGCCCTGCCCGACGGCGGTGGCCGAGCGGAGGCGGAGGTGGCGGCATCCGCATTGCTACTTTCACATCAGACAGTGAGCGAATGATCGCTCTCAGCAAAGCGGTAGGGAAGGCTCTGCGTCAAGGCCGACCCCTCCGACGCCCCTCCGACGCCCATCCGACGTCTCTCCGATGTCTCTCCGATGTCTCTCCGATGTCTCTCCGGCACCCGCGCCCACCACCAGCCCGAGCCACTCGTACCCCGCGCCCCGCCTGCGCCCCTCTCCCCCCGCACGCGTCCACCGCCCGCCGCCCAGCGGCCCGGATCGGCCACCGCTCCCCGCAGCCGGCCGGGGGCGGGCGGTCCCGCCGGCCCTGCCGACCCCGCCGGCCCCGCCGCGGTCGCGGCCGTGCCCGATCCGCTACGACACCGCCTTCGCCGCCGCCCGGCCCGCCGCGCGCCCCGAGAAGATGCAGCCGCCGAGGAAGGTGCCCTCGAGGGAGCGGTAGCCGTGGACGCCCCCGCCGCCGAACCCGGCGGCCTCGCCCGCCGCGTACAGCCCCGGCAGCGGATCCCCGCCCTCGGTGAGGACCCGGGAGGAGAGGTCCGTCTCCAGGCCGCCGAGCGACTTGCGGGTGAGGATGCTGAGCCGTACGGCGATCAGCGGACCGGCCGCCGGGTCGAGGACGCGGTGCGGGGCGGCGGTGCGGATCAGCTTGTCCCCGAGGTACCTCCTGGCCCCCCGGATGGCGGTGATCTGGAGGTCCTTGGTGAAGGGGTTGGCGATCTCGCGGTCGCGGGCGGTGATCTCGCGGCGCAGCGCCGCCTCGTCGATGAGGGGTTCACCGGTGAGCGCGTTCATGCCCCGCACCAGCGCCGCCAGGTCCTTCTCGACGACGAAGTCCGCCCCGTTGTCCATGAACGCCCTTACCGGGCCGGGCACTCCGGCGCGGGCGCGGTCGATGACGCCGCGGACGGAGCGGCCCGTCAGATCGGGGTTCTGCTCGGAGCCCGAGAGGGCGAACTCCTTGCCGATGATGCGCTCGTTGAGCACAAACCAGGTGTGGCCGTGGCCGGAGCGCGAGATGTGCTCCAGTGTCCCGAGCGTGTCGAAGCCCGGGAACAGCGGGACCGGCAGCCGCCGCCCGCGCGCGTCCAGCCAGAGCGACGAGGGCCCCGGCAGGATGCGGATGCCGTGCCGGGCCCAGACGGGGTCCCAGTTCTCGATGCCCTCGGTGTAGTGCCACATGCGGTCGCGGTTGATGTGGCTGGCGCCTGCCGACTCGGCGATACCGAGCATCAGCCCGTCGACGTGGGCGGGGACGCCGGAGAGCAGCTTGCCGGGCGGAGTGCCGAGCCGGTCGGGCCACTGGGCGCGCACGAGGTCGTGGTTGCCGCCGATGCCCCCGGAGGCGACGACGACGGCCTGGGCGCGGAGTTCGAAAGATCCGGTGGCCCGGCGGCTGCTCGCCTCCCCCCGCAGCGCCTCGGACGGCTCCAGGATCTCCCCGGTGACGGTGTCGAGGGCGCCGGAGGTGCGGCCCAGCCCGGTCACCCGGTGCCGGAAGCGCAAGTCGACCAGTCCGCGGGCCACGCCCTCCCGCACCCGGCGCTCGAACGGCTCCACAAGACCGGGCCCGGTTCCCCAGGTGATGTGGAAACGGGGCACCGAGTTGCCGTGTCCGCCGGCGTCGTAGCCGCCGCGCTCGGCCCAGCCGACGACGGGGAAGAACCTCACTCCCCGGGCGTGGAGCCAGGACCGCTTCTCGCCCGCGGCGAAGTCGACGTACGCCTCGGCCCAGCGGCGCGGCCAGCGGTCCTCATCCCGGTCGAACCCGGCCGTGCCGAGCCAGTCCTGCAGCGCCAGGGCGTGGCCGTCCCTGATCCGCAGCCGGCGCTGCTCCGGCGAGTCGACGAGGAAGAGACCGCCGAACGACCAGTGTGCCTGACCACCGATCGACTGCTCCGGTTCCTGGTCGAGCAGGAGGACCTTCCGCCCTGCGTCGGCGAGTTCGGCGGTGGCCGCGAGCCCCGCCAGCCCTGCCCCGATCACGATGACATCGGCGTCGTACGGCATGGTTGCTGTCCCTCTCGGAGCGGGCACCCGGCGGCGCGGCCCGGTGCGGTGGGCTCCGATCTTCTTGACGCTGCGGTAACGCGTCAACCGTTCCCACGGCGGTCGGCCGTTCCCCCCGAGGTCAATCGATCCCTTCGCAGTCGGCCCGCCTTCGCCGACGGCCCCCTCCGGGGACAGCCGATGCCGCCGGGGACCGCCGTTCCCTTCGCAGGCGAGCGGCGGCCGACCCGTACGGCCGTGGTCATGCCCGCGGCGCGACCGCCCGCCCGCCGCGTCCCGCCCGCCCCGTCCCGGCCGTGGCCTCCCGGCGGGGCCGGCGGGCCGCTTCGCCGGCGTCGAGCGCCCGCGGCACGAGCTGGTTTGACACGAGCTGGTTTGATGGGGGCATGAACAGCGTCGGCCGTCCCGCGGAGGAGATCCTCGACATCGTCGACGAGTTCGACCAGGTGGTGGGCCGGGCACCCCGCGGCGAAGCGTACGCGCGAGGCCTGCGCCACCGCTGCGTGTTCGTCCTGGCCCGCGACGCGGACGGACGCATCTTCGTGCACCGCCGTACGGCGACGAAGCTCGTCTTCCCGTCGCTGTACGACATGTTCGTCGGCGGTGTCGTGGGCGCGGGCGAGTCGTACGACGACGCGGCACTGCGCGAGGCCGAGGAGGAACTCGGGGTGTCCGGACTGCCCAGGCCGGTCCCGTTGTTCACGTTCCTCTACGAGGCGTCCGCCCCGGTGCCCATCCACGGGACGGAACCCGTGCGGCACACCTGGTGGTCCGCGGTCTACGAGGTGCGCTGCGACATCCCCGTACGACCGCAGGCCGAGGAGGTCGCCTGGTACCGCTTCCTGCCGGAGTCCGAACTCCAGGCGCGCCTCGGCGAGTGGGAGTGGGTTCCCGACGGCCTCGCCGCGTACGAACGGCTGCGGCGCGACCGGTCGCGTCCGCGCTGAGCCGGAGCCGCGACCCCGGCCGCGGCCACCCCGGAGCCAGGGCGCGCCCCCACCGCGCACACTCCGGGCGGGAGCGCACGCGGCCCCGCCGTCAGGCCCCGCGCACCGCGGCGCGGGTAGGGTGCGGCGGGTGAGCGACTTCGTACGCAACCTGGGGCTGTGGCTCGCGCCGCACCGCATCCAGGAGGAGGGCGAGACCCCCGACTACCGCTTCTCACTCGCCAACGAGCGCACGTTCCTCGCCTGGATCAGGACGGCGCTCGCGCTGATCGCGGGGGGTTTCGCCGTCGACCAGTTCCTGCCGGACCTGCGAGGGGGAATCCGGGTGGGGCTGTCGCTCGCGCTGATCGGGACCGGAGTGCTGTGCGCGTTCCGGTCGGTCCACCACTGGGTGCGCTGCGAACTGGCGATGCGGCGTGGAGAGGACCTGCCGCTGTCGCGCTTTCCGTCCGCGCTGGCGCTGGCCGTGGGGGCCGTCTCGGTGACCATGGTGGTGGTCGTGGCCTCGGGCCGTGGATGAGTACGCCGGTGCGTGACCCTGGGCTTCAGCCGGAGCGGACCCGGCTGGCCTGGCGGCGTACGACACTGGCGTTCACCGTGGCTGCTGTCTTCGCGGTCCGGCAGGTCGTGCGGCACGGTTCGGCCACGGCGGGGGACGTCGCCGCCTTCGCGCTGAGCGCGGTGGTGTGGCTCGGCTTCCTCGCGGTGGCGCACCGGCGCATCCGGGCGATGGCACCCCCGCGGCCGCCGGCTGCCATGCCCTTCGTCCAGGCGGCGGCCGCGACCACCTGCACGCTCGCGCTCGCGGGGTTCGCCGTCGCGATCGTGTGGTGAGCGGTCGCCGCCGCGTCGTGGACGGGCACCCTCATCGGGGTTCGGTGCGCTGCGGTGAGCGGTCGCCGCCGTGTGCGCCGGCCGTACCCGCCCTGGACGACATACCGACCGGTCGGTCATGATGGGTGGACCGATCTGCCCCGCCCCACCGGAGGTATCGCCGATGAGCTCAACCCACCCCCCGGGCCTCGACCCAGAGAAACTGCGGGTCCATCTCGACCGCGCGCTGCCGGGCCTGGTGAGGGGGCCGCTCGAGGCCCGGTGGATCGAGGGCGGCCGTTCGAACCTCACCTACTCCGTCACCGACGGCAGCGGCCGGTGGATCGTCCGCCGGCCGCCCCTCGGCCATGTGCTCGCCACCGCCCACGACATGAAGCGCGAGCACCGGGTCATCAGCGCCCTGCACCCGACGGCCGTCCCCGTGCCCGAGCCGCTGCTGCTCTGCGAGGACGAGGGCGTGCTCGGCGCGCCCTTCTACGTGATGGAGTTCGTGGAGGGCACCCCGTACCGGACGGCCGAGGAACTCGCGCCCCTCGGACCCGAGCGCACCCGTGCTGCCGTCCTCGCCCTCGTCGACACGCTCGTCGACCTCCACGCCCTGGATCCGGAGGCCGTGGGACTGGGCGACTTCGGCCGACCGGACGGCTTCCTCGACCGCCAGCTGCGCCGCTGGGGAAAGCAGCTGGCCGCCTCCCGGGGCCGGGAACTCGCCGGCATCGACGAGCTGCACACCGCCCTCGGGCGGAGCCTCCCGGACTCCCCCGCGCCCGCCGTCGTCCACGGCGACTACCGCCTGGACAACGTGCTGGTGGGCGAGGACGACCGGATCAGGGCCGTCCTCGACTGGGAGATGTCCACGCTCGGCGATCCGCTGACCGATCTCGGGCTGCTGGTGATGTACAGCCGCGAGCTGGAGCTGCCGGACTCCCCCGTCGGCACCACGGCCGGGGCCGCGGGCCACCCGGACGCCGCGGAGCTGGTCGAGCGCTATGCGGTCCGCTCCGGCCGGGACACCTCGGCCGTCTCCTGGTACACGGCGTTCGCTTGGTTCAAGCTCGCCGTGATCCTGGAGGGCATCCACTACCGCTACACGCTCGGCCAGACCGTCGGCGACGGCTTCGACCGGATCGGCGAACTGGTCCCCCTGTTCATCGAGCACGGACTCGCCACCCTGCAGGAAGGCTGACCACCCATGGACTTCGCTTTCGACGCCCGTACCGAGGAGCTGAGGGCCAGGCTGCTCGCCTTCATGGACGAGTACGTGTACCCGGCCGAGCCGGTCGAGCAGGAGCAGCGGGCGAGGCTCGCCTCGCCGTGGGACACCCCCGCGGTCATGGAGGAGCTCAAGGCCGAGGCACGCCGGCAGGGTCTGTGGAACCTCTTCCTGCCCGACTCCGAGCACGGCGCCGGACTGACCAACCTCCAGTACGCGCCGCTCGCCGAGATCACCGGCCGCAGCCCCCACCTGGCACCGATCGCGCTGAACTGCGCCGCGCCCGACACCGGCAACATGGAGGTGCTGGCCCAGTTCGGCACCGAGGAGCAGAAGAAGCAGTGGCTGGAGCCGCTGCTGGCCGCCGACATCCGCTCCGCCTTCGCCATGACCGAGCCCGAGGTGGCGTCCTCGGACGCGACCAACATCGAGACGCGGATCGAGCGCAGGGGCGGCGAGTACATCGTCAACGGCCGCAAGTGGTACATCTCCGGGGCCATGAACCCCGGCTGCCGGATCCTCATCGTGATGGGCAAGACCGATCCGGAGGGCGCGGACATCCGGCGCCAGCAGTCGATGATCCTCGTCCCGCGCGACACCCCGGGTGTCGAGGTGCGCCGGGCGATGCGGGTGTACGGCTTCGAGGACCACTCCCACGGCGGCCATGCCGAGGTCGTGTTCGACGACGTCAGGGTGCCGGTGTCGCACCTGATCGGCGAGGAGGGCGGTGGCTTCGCCATTGCCCAGGCACGGCTGGGGCCGGGACGCATCCACCACTGCATGAGGCTGATCGGCATGGCCGAGCGGGCGATCGAGCTGATGTGCCGGCGGGCCCTGTCGCGCACGGCGTTCGGCAAGCCGATCGCCGGGCAGGGTGTCGTGCAGAACTGGATCGCCGACGCGAGGGTGGCGGTGGAGCAGCTGCGGCTGCTGGTGCTGAAGACGGCGTGGCTCATGGACACGGTCGGCAATCGCGGTGCCCACACGGAGATCCAGGCGATCAAGATCGCCACACCGCGTGCGGTCGTGGACATCCTGGACCGGGCGGTCCAGGTGCACGGGGCGGGCGGAGTGGGCCAGGACTTCCCGCTGGCGGAGCTGTGGGCCGCGGCTCGGACGCTGCGGCTGGCGGACGGGCCGGACGAGGTGCACCAGCGGTCGCTGGCGCGGCGAGAGCTGAAGCAGTACCAGTGAGGCGGCACCGGTAGGGCGTTGCGGCCGGCAGGACAGCAGAGCGGCAGGGCGTTGCGGCCGGCAGGACAGCAGAGCGGCAGGGCAGCACCGCCCGTCGCCCCGCCACCCGCGCCGCACCACCGGCACACCACCGGCACACCACCGGCACACCACCGCACTGTCCGCGCGGCGCCCCCGCGGGCCGGGCGCCGCGCGGTTCACGACCCCGCGGGTGTCACGGGCGCAGTGCCCGCAGCAGCAGGTCGGCGAGGTGGTCGGCCACCTGCTGCGGGCTGAGCGGACCATCCGGGCGGTACCAGGTGGACAGATGGTGCACCGAGCCGAAGTGGTAGTCCACCACGAGGTCGGCGGGGGTGGCGGCCGAGAACACCCCGCTCTGCTGCCCCTCCTCGATCAACGCGCGGAACCGCTCGTGGTAGCGCCGGCGCTCGGCTCGGACCTGCTTGTTCTTCTCCGGGCTGAGGTGGTGCATGGAACGGAAGAAGATCGAGGCGTCGTCGAGGTTCTCGATCGTGGTGACGACGACATCGGCGGCGGCGGACCTGAGCCGCCGCTCCACCGGCGCGTCCGCCCCGGCGAAGGCGTCGAGGCGTTCCTGCTGGAGCCTGAGCACCCGGGAGTAGACCTCCTGGAGGAGGTCCTCCTTGGAGCCGAAGTAGTGGTAGAGGGCTCCCTTGGTGACGCCCGCCGCCTCGACGATCTCCTGGACGGACGTACGGTCGTACCCCTGCTCGGCGAAGAGCCGGGTGGCGGTGGCCAGCAGCCTCTGGGGGACGGGCGTGCCGTTCCCGTCCGTCGTCCTGGCCATTGCCGCCACCCGCCTTTCCGCTCGGTCGTCCTGTGCCGTGTGCCCCCGTCGCCGGGGCCCGGCGGTGTCTCATGCCCGGGAACGCAGTTCCCGCCTGAGGATCTTCCCACTCGTCGTCTTCGGGAGCTCCTCGAGGATCTCGACCTGCCGCGGGTACTTGTAGGCGGCGAGCCGGTCGGCGCAGTAGCCGGCGAGTTCGTCGGGGCCGACGGAGGTGCCCGGACGGAGGCTGACGTACGCCTTGACGGTCTCGCCGCGGTAGGCGTGCGGCACGCCGACGACCGCCGCCTCCCGGACCGCGGGGTGGGTGTGCAGGACGTCCTCGACCTCGCGCGGCCAGACCTTGAAGCCCGAGGCGTTGATCATGTCCTTCTTGCGGTCCACCACGTAGAGCCAGCCGTCGGGGTCCATGAATCCGATGTCCCCGGTGCGCAGTTCGCCGTCGGGGAAGCCCGCCGCGGTGGCCTCGGGCAGCCCCCAGTAGCCGGGCACGACCTGCGGCCCGCGGACGGCGATCTCGCCGTGCTCGCCGAACGGGACCTCCTGGCCGCGGTCGTCGAGTATCCGTACGACGGTGTCCGCCCCGGGAAGGCCGACGGAGAGGGCGCCGGAGGCGGGGTCGACCGGGGCCTTTCTGCCCGGGGGCACCGAAGCGCAGGGAGCGGTGCACTCGGTGAGCCCGTAGCCGTTTTGCAGGTAGGGGCCGAACTGGGCGCGGAACCTCTCCACCAGCGCGGGCGGCACGGGCGCTCCGCCGGAGGAGAGGACGGCGAAGGACGCGAAGTGGTCGGGTCCGGCGCCGGGGTGCGCGGCCAGGGCCATGAAGGCGGTGGAGGGGCCGACGGTGAAGGCGGGCCGGTGCTCCAGGAAGGCGTCGAGGACGACGCCCGCCTCGAACCGGTACGCGAGCGCGAGGGTGCCCGCGTTGGCCACGCAGGCCGCCAGTTCGCACACCAGGCCCGTGATGTGGAAGAGCGGAGCGAGGGCGAAGTAGCAGGCGCCTTCGGGGACGGGGTGGCCGGTGCGCTGGCGCTCCGCGTTGTAGGTGATACCGCCGTGGAGGTTCATGGCGCCCTTGGGCCGGCCGCTGGTACCGGAGGTGTAGCTGATCAGGGCCACGTCGCCGGCCGCCGGGTCCCGGTCCCCGGGTGCGGCGTACCCGGTGCGGGCGACGGCGACGAGGTCGTCGGTGTCGCCGGGCGCCGGCAGCCGTCCGAAGCCGAGGACCCTGCCGTCGTCGCGGGTCTGCAGGTCCAGCTCGCAGGCCGTGACGGCGAACCGCACGGGGGTGGCGGCGGCGGTGCCGCGCAGCCCGGTCTCCCAGGCGCGGTCCGAGCAGATCAGCGCCGTCGCGCCGGAGTCCACCAGGGCGTGGGTCGCCTCGGCCGACTTGTACATGGGGTTCAGCGGGACGACGGTCGCCCCGGCCTTCCACGCGCCGAGCAGGGCGAGGACGAAGTGGGGGGTGTTCTGGAGCATCAGGGCGACCCGGTCCCCCCGGGCCACTTGGCGGGCGGCGAGATAGCCGGCGAGGGAGTCGGAGAGCGCGTCGGCCTCGCGGTAGCTCAGCCGGCCGTCGAAGTAGGCGAGGGCCGTGCGGTCCGGGGCCCGCCGGGCGGCGGCGCGGAAGGAGTGGACGACGCTCGCGGGCGGGTGCACGGGGGCGCGCTGGGCCGCCGTCAGCTGGGCGAGCCAGGGGCGGGCGGCATAAGGGGAGGCGCTCACCGGGCGGCCTCCCACTTCTGCTGGATGCGGTTCATGGTGCCCAGCCAGCGGTCGGGGTCGCCGGCGCGGGCCTGGTGGAACCCGGCGACCTCGGGATGCGGCAGGATGAGGAAGCGGTCGGCCTCGATCCCCTCGAACAGGGCGTCGGCGACGTCCTCGGGCTCGATGGCGTCGGGAGCGAGGACGAGTTCGCCCGCCGATCCCGCCGCGGCGAGCATGTCGGTGCGGACGCCCTGCGGGCAGATGGCGTGCACCTTGAGGCCGCGGTGACGGTACGTCAGTGACAGCCATTCCGCGAAGGCGAGCGCGCCGTGCTTGGTGACGCTGTACGGGGCCGCGCCGACCATCGTCAGGAGCCCGGCGGCGGAGACCGTGGAGACAAAGCGCCCGCCGCCCCGCTCCAGCCAGTCGGGGAGCAGGGTGCGTACGGCCCGGACGTGCGCCATCACGTTCACGTCCCAGGCCGCGGCCCAGACCTCCTCGGGGGCGAGGGCGTCGCCCGGTGAGGCGAGTCCGGCGTTGGCGCAGTAGACGTCGACGGTGCCGCCGAGGGCCTCCCTGGCCTCCTCGACGACGGCGGAGGCATCGCCGGGGACGGCGAGGCCGCCGATCTCCTCCGCGACCGCCCGGGTGCGGCCCGGGTCGATGTCGTTGACGGCGACGCGCGCGCCCTCCGCCGCGAAGCGGCGTGCCAGGGCGGCGCCGATGCCGCCGCCCGCGCCGGTGACCACCACGTTCGCGCCCTGAACCGTGCTCATCGGACCTGCCTCTCCGTCGCGGCTCACTGAGAAGGGCAGACTAACCAGTCGGTATGTACCGGCGAAAGAGGGACCCCCGCGGACTCCCCGCGGCTCGGCGGGAGTACCTGCCGGACCGGTGACCGCGGGCCGGTCCGCCCCGGCCGGCGGCATGGCGGGCGGGACGGCGGGCCGCGTCGGAGCGCCCCCCGCCCGGCGTCGGACCCGGCGTCGGACCCGGCGTCGGACCCGGCGTCGCCCGCCGTTCGCCATCGGACTCGGCGCCACCCCGGTCGATCGCCACCCCGGTCGATCGCCACCCCGGTCGATCGCCACCCCGGTCGATCGCCGCCGCCTGCCTCCGAGGCGCACACCCGCCGCCGCGTCCACCACCGCCGGGAGCCGCGGACCGCGGAGCACGACCGGGACCGGACGCCCAGGGCGACGTGGTCTGGTGCGTGGAGAATCGGCCACATCCCGTCGGTACCCGCGACTTCAGGGCGCGTTCGCACGGGACCTCGCGCCCGGGGCCGCGTCCGCACCGGAACACCCCGGCGAGGTCCGTCCCTCATGCGCGACCTCCATGGACCGGTCCTGCCCGCGCCGGCGTGCCCGTGCGCACCCCCGGGCGCGGACGCGCACGAGCACGCCCGGGGCCGGGTGCCCGGTAGTGCGGCTCCCCGGGCCGCGCCCCCTGCGCGGCGCCAGGAGACGGCCGGCTCCCGTACGCCGCCCGGCCCCGGCCCCGGTAAAGGCGCCTGGCCGAGGCAGGGTTCCGGCGCCCCCGGCACGGGGAGCCGGCCGCCGGGAAGCCGCGGGTCTCCATCGACCGCGCCACCCCGGCCTGTTCTCGGCGCCGACCCGCCGCCCTTGCCGAATCGCCGCGCCCCGTCTCGCGGTACGGACGGTCAAGGGAGCCGTATGGGGTACTCGTACGTCCATTCATTGACGCGGAAGTACCAGCGACGGCGTTCGAGCGACGGAGGTGGCAGGACGATGGCCGGATTCCGGAGTCTTGCGAGACAGGTGCGCGACCCGCGGTGCGATCTGGCGCTGCGGCGCTATTCACTGCGGAAGTGCCTGGAGCGGTTCGCCCCCTACGGGCACCGGGCGACCTGGGACCACCTGTGCACCAGGCACGGGATCGATCCCGACGACAGAGATCCCGATCCGGCACGGCTGGTGGCCGCTCTCGCCGAACTGGAGGAGGCTCGGGCCGTGTGGCTCGGGTACGAAAGGGACTTCGCGGAGCGGCGCAGGCGTGAGAAGCACGGCGGCCTGCGGCGGCCGGGGGCCTTCGACGACTGGCACCGGCGGACCTGGGGCGGCAACGGCATCGCCCGGTGCGACGACCCGGGGGTCCACCCGGCCGACCCGCTCGCCGATGTGCTGCGCCGGCTGATCACCGCGCTGCAGGCAGCGCCCTCCGCGATGTGCCCGGTGTGCGCGGACTCCCGGATCGTCTGGCGGCAGGACCTGGACCAGGAGCCCGGGTTCGGCCCCGTGTGCTCCGGCTGCGGGATCGTGGTCCCGCAGCCCGTGCTGACCCGGGAGGCACTGATGGCCGCCAAGCGGGCGCGTGTGGGGGAGCTGGCGTCGGTGGCGTGACCCGGCCGGGGCCGGCGGGCGGCGCCGGTGGCCCGGCACGAGTGCGCGCCCGAGGCCCGGAACCGACGCGGGACGCCGCGGCGCACGGTCCGGGGCCGGCTGCGCGGGACGGCGCGCCCCGCGCCGCACCCTCGCCGTTCCCGGCGGAGCGGCGCCCCGGCCCGGGTCCCGGCCGGATGACCGGGTGCGCCGAGTTGCCGGCCGGGGCCGGACTGGGCGTGCTCGCGCGGCTGCTCCACGACCCGGCATCCGACCGCGGCTTCCCCGACGCCCCGGTACCGGCCCGTCTGCCCTGAGGGCCTCGGCGCGGTCCCGCCGTGCGGTCCCACCATGCGGTCCCGCCATGCGGTCCGGCCCGGACAGCGGGCCCAGCCCGGGCCCACGGTCGGCGCAATGGCCTCCGGCCGGGCGGGGCGGGCGCAGACTCGGCGGGATGCGGGCGAGACGCGGGACGTTCCTCGTGTGGGCGATGACGGTGCTCACGCTGACGACGGGGATGATCGAGGCGGTCAGCTTCCTCGCGCTGGGGCCGGTGTTCACCGCCGTGCAGACCGGCACCCTGCTGCTGCTGTCGTTCGCTCTGGTGGGCGTCGGCGGCCTGGCCGTCGCGCCGTGCCTGGCCTCGGTGGCGGGGTTCACCGTGGGGGCCGCGCTCTCCGCGCGGTTCGAGTCGCGGTCCCGGGTGCGAGGCCACCGGTGGTTCCGGGAGGCGCTGATGGCGGAGAGCCTGGTCCTGGCCGTCGCCGCAGCGGTGGCGTGGGGCATCGATCGCCCCGGTGAAACGCTCACCGGACGCCATTACACGGCGGCCGGCCTCGTGGCACTGGCCATGGGGATCCGCAATGTCTCCACGCTGCGGACAGGGGTGCGGGGCATGCCGGTCACGGTCATCACCCGGGCCCTGGCGGCACTGATCGGAGCCTCTCCGCTGGCGGTGGACACGCGCCTCGCACCCGGCACGGGCGAGCAGGTCCGGCGGGCCGTCTCGGTGGCCGCGATGTTCGCGGGCGGCCTGTCCGGTGCCTGGCTGCTGCACGTGGTCCGGATCAGCGCAGGCACGGCGCTGCTGTTCACCGCGGTGCTCGGGATGGCCGTGGCGCTCGCCTTCACCCTGGCGCCGCGGGAGCGGATGTCCGACGCCGACTGACGGCACTCGACACTCGACACTCGACGAGCGTCAGGCGTCAGGCGTCAGGCGTCAGGAGTCAGGAGTCAGGAGTCAGGAGTCAGGCGATGGTTCGCGTCGACGCGGAATACCCTCGGGTGCTCCGTTGACAGGAAGCCCCGCCCCGGTCAGACTAAGCAGTCGCTTAGCCATGATGCAGCATCCGAGCGAGAAGGGCAGGGACAGGGAACATGGCCGAACCGAGGATCTTCACGTCCGCCGAGGAGCTGGCCGCCGGGGTCGGCGAGGAGCTGGGACCCAGCGACTGGCTGGAGGTCGACCAGAAGCGGATCGACCTGTTCGCCGAGGCCACGGGCGACCACCAGTGGATCCATGTGGACCCCGAGCGGGCGGCCGCCGGGCCGTTCGGGACGACCGTCGCACACGGCTATCTGACGCTCTCGCTGCTCCCGGCACTCGTCCCCCGGATCATGCGGGTCGAGGGCATGAAGATGGGCATCAACTACGGGACCAACAAGGTCCGCTTCCCCGCCCCGGTCCCGGTGGGCTCACGACTGCGGGCCACGGCGGTCCTCAGCAGCGTGGCGGAGGTGGGCGGCGGCGTGCAGGTGACGGCGGTGGTCACCGTGGAGCGCGAGGGCGGCGACAAGCCGGTGTGCGTCGCCGAATCGGTGTCCCGCTACTTCTTCTGAGGCTTCCTCGTCCGGGGCTTCCTCCATGCCTTCCTCCGGTTCGCCGGCAGCACCCCTTGCCCCGAAGCGCGAGCGGGGCCCGCGACTCCCGGCCCGAAGAGCCGCCTGTTCCCGCACGAACCCGCATGAACCCGCATGAACCGGCCGCCCGGGGCACCGGCCGGGCACGAACGCCCGCCACCACTCGCCCGCCCCGCTAAGGCCGCGCGGACACCATACGCAGGACGAGGTCGGCGTACAGCTCGCCGACCTCCTCCGGCGTCCTGCGCCCCTGGACGTTGAACCAGCGCGCCACGTCGATGCAGAGCGACAGCACCGCCAGGGTGGTACCGGACACGTCGGGGACGTCGAACTCGCCCGACTCCACTCCGTCGCGCAGGATCCCGCGCACCACGGCGTCGCTGCGCCGGCGCAGCGCCATGATCTCGGCCCGGTGCTCCTCGGAGAGGGCGTCGAGTTCGTACTGCACCACCCGCGCCGTGTCATGCCGCCCGGCGTGCCAGCGGACGAAGGAGCGCACCGCCTCGGCCAGCCGCCCGCCCGGCGAGCCACCGCGCCCGGACGCGGCCGACAGCACCTCGAGCGCCTTGTCGTGGCCGATCCGGCTGATCCGGTGGAGCAGCTCCTCCTTGGTCTTGTAGTGGATGTAGAGCGCGGCCGGGCTCATGCCCGCCCGGCCCGCGATGTCCCGGGTCGTCGTCGCGTGGTAGCCCTGCTCCGCGAAGGCCTCGACGGCGGCGACGAGGAGCTTGCGTGCTGCTTCGGGGGCGACCTCGCCCCAGGGCACGTCCTCGGCCGTCGCGTCCTGCGCCGCAGTCATGGCTCACCCCTTCTGCCCGCCGTCCCTGTGAGTGCGGGACGAACACCATACCCCGAACCTGAGCAAGCGCTTAGGGCGTGGAATGCGCGCATCCCCGGCGGTGCGGCGCGGATACGGGACCGGGGTCGCGACCCGCCCGCCGGCCCGGCCCGCCACCGCCCCTTGCCCGCTTCGCACTTCACCCCCCGGGGGATCCGCTCCGGCTCCAGTCCGGCTGACGGGGACCAGCGGGGACCAGCCGCGACTAGCAGTGCTAGTTTCCGGTCGGTAGGGCCTACCATGTGCCGCATGGCCCGACCCCGCAAACCCCTCCTGAGCAGAGAACGCATCGTCGGGGCGGCGAGCGCGCTGGTCGACGCGGAGGGCCTGGACGCCGTCTCCACCCGGCGCCTCGCCGGGGAGCTCGGCGTCAGCGGACCCTCTCTCTACAACCACTTCCGCAACAAGGAGGAGATCCTGGACGCGGTGGCCGACGCCGTCAGCGCCAAGGTCGATCTGTCGATGTTCGAGGAGTCCGACTCCCGCGACTGGCGCACCGCGCTCCACGACTGGGCCGTCTCCTATCGGGCGGCCCTGACCGAACACCCCCACGTCGTCCCGGTCCTGGCCCGCGGCCCGGGGCGCCGACCGGCCGCGCTGAGGGTCGCCGACGCGGTCTTCGGCGCGATGGTCCGCGCGGGCTGGCCGCCTGCCCAGGCCACCCGCATCGGCGCCCTGATGCGCTACTTCGTCACCGGCTCCGCGCTCGGTTCGTTCGCCCGCGGCTTCGTCGACGACGAGAGGGCCTACGACCCCTGCCGGTACCCCCACCTGGGCCAGGCCCATCTCCTCGCGGAACGACAGGAGGAGATCGACGAGGGCGCGTTCGACACGGGGCTGCGGGCGCTGCTGGACGGCCTCGCGGCGCAGTACGAGAAGGTGGCGGTGCAGGCGAGCCGGACGGGGGCCGCGCGGAGGGACGGCCCGTAGCGCCGGCCCACCGAACCGCTCGCCACCCACGCGCCACCGGCCCGCCCCGAGGCGGCCCGGCGGGAGGCGGCCCGGCGGGAGGCGGCCCGGCGGGAGGCGGGCGGGCCGGGAGGTGCACCGCCGTGGGATCCCGGGAGGGCGTGGTGCCGCGTCACTCCCGGGCGGCCGCCCGCTTCGCGAGGACCCTGATCGAGCCGAGCGCGACGACGGCCAGCACGGTGATGTAGACGGAGACGGCCATCGACGTGCCCGTCGCCTCCAGCAGCAGCACCATGATGAACGGGGCGAGGCCGCCGCCGAACACGGCCGCGATCTGGTAGCCGAGCGAAGCGCCGGTGTAGCGCATCTCGGGAGTGAACAGCTCGGCGAACAGGGCGGCCTGCGGCCCGTACATGATGCTGAGGAAGCAGCTGGTCACAAAGGTGCCGACGGCCAGCCACAGCAGCGAAGCGGTGTCGATCAGCAGGAACAGCGGGAAGGCCCACGCCAGCAGGCCGACCGCGCCTGCGGCGTAGATGCGCAGCCGTCCGACCCGGTCGGAGAGGGCCGCGGCGGCCGGTATCAGCGCGAGCTGGGTGAGGCTGACGCACAGGGAGACGGTGAGTACCGCCTCGCGCTCCATGCCGAGTTCGCGGGTCGAGTAGTCCAGCACGCCGGTGATGATGATGTAGAAGGTCGCGGTGTTGACGGCGAAGGAGCCGCCGGCGAGGAAGACGGTGCCGAGGTGCCGGCGCAGAATGGTCCGCAGCGGCGAGCGGGGCTCGTTCTTCTCCTCCTCGGCCAGGGCCCGTTCGGCCTCGCGGAACTCGGGGGTCTCCTCGACCCGGGTGTGGATGTACCAGGCGAGGCCGAGCACCAGGAAGCCGACGAGGAACGGCACCCGCCAGCCCCAGGACGCGAACGCGGCGTCGCCGGTCAGGGCGCCCGCGGCGAGGAACACGGTGTTGGCGGTCACCACGCCGATGGGTACGCCCAGTTGGACGAGGCTGCCGTACAGCCCGCGCCTGCCCTCCGGCGCGTACTCGGTGGCCATGAGCATCGCGCCGCCCCACTGGGCGCCGACGGCCAGGCCCTGCATCACCCGGAGCAGCACGAGGAGCAGTGGTGCGGCGACGCCGATGGACTCGTACGTCGGCAGCAGTCCGATGCCGGTGGTGGCGAGGCCCATCAGCGTGAGGGCGAGGACGAGCATCGGCTTGCGGCCCCGCTTGTCGCCGAGGTGCCCGGCGATGACCCCGCCCACGGGGCGCGCGAGGAAGCCGACGGCGAAGGTCGCGAAGGCGGCGAGGACTCCGGCCGACGCGCTGCCCGCGGGGAAGTAGAGATCGCCCAGCACCAGCGCTGCGGCGATGCCGAAGACGAAGTAGTCGTACCACTCGACGGCCGAGGCGAGGGCGGCGGCGCCGGCCACCCGTCTGCGGTGCCGGTCGGTGGGTGCGGCCGGCCGGGGATCTCCGGCGCGCGGGGAAGGGGGGACCGTGTCCATGTGTGCACACTCCGGTGGGTGCGGGGGACGAAGGTGCGGGGACCGTACCGACCGGATGGTATGGAGGTCAACGGATCGCGCAGCGGGACTTTCCGCTCGATCGTCACCCATCAGTAGCGCGAAGTCGGCGGCTGGGTCCGTGGAGTTCACGCACCCGCCTGCCGACCCGGCCCGGCTCCGCGGGGACACCCGGCAGAGGGCTTCGAGGTGGCCTTTCCCCCGGGTCGTCGCCGGATCCCGCCTTCCGCCGTGCGTCCGCCGCCGGCATCGGCCGACCCCGGCCACGCGACGCCGGACCCCGCCTCCCACCGGGCACCCGCCCCCGGGGCTCGGCCCGACCCGCTCCACGCGGCGCGGGGCGGGCGGCGCGGGGCGGGGCGGCGCGGGGCGGGGCGGGCGGCGCGGGGCGGGGCGGCGCGGGGCGGGCGGGGCGGGCGGGGCGGGGCGGCGCGGGGCGGGCGGGGCGGGGCGGCGCGGGGCGGGCGGGGCGGGCTACGGGAAGACGACCAGCGCCCTGCCGCCCCTGCCCGCCAGCATGTTCTCGAAGGCGGCCGGGATGCCGTCGAGGCCGATCCGCTCGGTGACGAGCACGCTCAGGTCCAGTCGTCCGGCGCGGATGTGCTCCGCGAGCACCGGCACGTCCCGGGCCGGGTCGGAGTTTCCGTAGACGCAGCCCGAGAGGGTCCGCCCCCAGTGGAACAGCTCCAGGGCGTGGAAGGTGACCCGCTGGTCCTTGCCGCCGATGCCGACCACGGTCGTCCGCCCGCCGCGCCGGGTCGAGTCCCAGGCGGTACGGATGGTCGCGGCGCGGCCCACGCACTCCACCGCGACATCCGCGCCCCGACCGCCCGACAGGGCGCGGACCTCGCGCGCGGTGCCGTCGGAGGCGACGACGAAGTCGGTGGCGCCGGCGGCGCGGGCCAGGCCCTCCTTCTCCGGCGACACGTCCACGGCGATGATCTTGGAGGCGCCGGCGATCCGGGCCGCCTGGAGGGTGGCGAGCCCCACTCCGCCGACGCCCAGGACGACCACGGTCTCCCCCTCACGGACCCGGGCCGAGTGGTGGACCGCCCCGTAGCCGGTGAGGACCGCGCATCCGAGCAGGGCGGCCTCGGCCAGCGGCACCCCCTCGGGCAGCGGCAGTACGCAGTTCGCCGCGACGACGGTCTCCTCGGCGAAGGCGGCGACGTTCAGCCCCGGATGGAGCCGGGTGCCGTCCCCGGTGACGGCGTGGACGGCGCCGGCGCCCTCGAGCGCGCCGGCGCAGAGCCACACCTCGCCGATGGAGCAGTGGTGGCAGCGCCCGCAGGACGGGGCCCAGTTGAGCACCACCCTGTCGCCCGGGGCGACATGGGTGACGCCCTCGCCGACGGACACCACCGTGCCCGCGCCCTCGTGGCCGAGGACGGCGGGCACCGGCACCCGCATCGTGCCGTTCGACAGGGACAGGTCGGAGTGGCACACCCCGGCCGCTTCGAGGCGGACGCGCACCCGGCCGGGACCGGGTGCGGGGAGCTCGATGCGGATGATCTCCAGGGCGGAGCCGACGGCGGGCAGGACTGCGGCGCGGACCACGGTGGTGTACTCCCGGTTCAGAACTGGAGGGACTTGGTGTGCAGATACTCGGCGAGGCCGTGCGTGCCCAGTTCGCGGCCCACGCCCGACTGCTTGTACCCGCCGAAGGGGGCCAGCGGGTTGAAGCGGCCGCCGTTGATGTCGACCTGCCCGGTGTCCATCCGGCGTGCGAAGGCGACGGCCTCCTCGTGGTCGCCCCACACGGCGCCCGCGAGCCCGTAGACCGTGCCGTTGGCGATCCGCAGGGCGTCGTCCTCGTCCTCGTACCTCATGAGTGAGACGACCGGTCCGAAGATCTCCTCCTGAGCGATGGTCATCTCGGGGGTGACGTCGGCGAAGACCGTCGGCGAGACGTAGTAGCCCGTGGCGCACGGGGATTCGGGACCTCCGGCGACGAGCCGGGCCCCCTCGGCGACGCCCTGCTCGATGTAGCCGCGGACCCGGTCCCGCTGCCGGGCACTGACGAGTGGGCCGAGGCGGTCGCCGGGGACGTACGTGGCGACCGCCTCCGCGGCCAGCGCCACGGCCTCCTCGTACCGGTCCCGGTGCACCAGCATGCGGGTCCAGGCACTGCACGTCTGGCCGGAGTTGGACATGACGTTGGCGATCCCGGCGTGCACGGCGCGGCTCAGATCGGCCCCCGGGAGGATCACGTTGGCGGACTTGCCGCCGAGTTCCAGGGCCACGCGCTTGACCGCGCCGCCGGCGGTCGCGCCGATGCGGCGGCCGACGGCGGTGGAGCCGGTGAAGGAGACCAGGTCCACGCCGGGGTGCTCGGCAAGGGCCTGACCGGCGACCGGGCCGAGACCGGTGACGAGGTTGAACACCCCGTCGGGGAGTCCCGACTCGTGGGCGGCCTCGGCGAACAGCCGGGCGGTGAGCGGGGTGTCCTCCGCGGGCTTGAGCACCACCGTGCAGCCGGCGGCGAGGGCGGGGGCGACCTTGGCCACGATCTGGTGGAGGGGGTAGTTCCACGGGGTGATGGCACCGACGACACCGACCGGCTCGTGCAGCACGGTGGAGTTTCCGACGGTCTCCTCGAAGGCGTACGAGGCGGCCAGTTCGGCGTACGAGCCGGCGACGACGACCGGCAGGCCGGCGTGGACGGTCTCGGCGAGTCTGGGCGGGGCACCGAGTTCGGCGGTGACGGTCCGGGCGATCTCCTCCCTGCGGGCCGCGAGCACGTCGCGGAGCGCGGCGATACGCGCGGCGCGGTCACCCGGTGCGGTGGCCGCCCAGCCGGGGAAGGCGGCCCGGGCGGCGCGCACCGCCGCGTCGACGTCCTCCGGGGACCCGGCCGGCACATGGGCGATGACCTGCTCGTCGGCGGGATCGACCACCGCGATGGTGCCGGTGCCGGCGGCGGGACGCCACCGGCCGCCGATGTACATCCCGTCGTGGGCTTTCATCCGGTGCTCCTTCGGGCGCGGCAAGGGGGTGACCGCCACCCAAACTAGCGGTGTTAGTTTTCTGGCGCCAGGGCCACCGGGTGCGGACGGTGCGATTCTGCCGCACGGGGCGGGCGGCGCGCTGACGGGAGTGCTGTGCGCTCCTGCCGGACCTCGGGGAAACACCGCAGGAAAAACGGGGGTTCGGGCGCGGTGGAGGAACGGAACGGGACGGGCGGCGGGCCTCAGCCGGCCGGCCCCACCTCCACGGCGAAGCCGTTCAGCACGGCGGTGCCGGACAGCGGGTCGAGCAGCGAGCCGTCGAGCAGCTGGTTGACGTTGACCCCCGGGCGGGCCGCCGCCACCCGCGTCCGGGTGCCCGGGCGGTCGTGCCCCCAGCCGTGCGGAAGGCTCACCACTCCCGGGCGCACATCGCCGGTGATCTCGACCGGGACCTCCACCTCTCCCCCGGCCGCCTTGACGCGGGCGAGGCCGCCGTCACCGAGCCCCAGCCGGGCGGCGTCGTCGGGGTGGACCTGCAGGGTGCAGCGGTTCGAACCGCCCTGGAGAGCGGGGATGTTGTGCATCCAGCTGTTGTTGGACCGCAGATGGCGGCGGCCGACGAGCACCAGTCCGCCGCCGCGCGCCGAGAGCGCCCTGCGCAGCCGCGGCAGGTCCGCCGCGATGGGGCCGGGCAGCAGCTCCACCCGTCCGCTGCGGGTCCCGAGCACCTGCGACAGCCGCGGCTGCAGCGGGCCTAGGTCGATGCCGTGCGGGTGGGCGAGCAGATCGTCCAGGGTCAGCTCGTACGGGCCGAGGCGAAGCATCATGTCCAGCCGCCGCTCCGGGCCGCTCCGGCCGCTCAGCCGGGCGGCGAGTTCCTCGGCGTCCTGGCCGTGCGCCGGTGAGCGGGCGTCGGCGACGGCTCGGGCGAGGGAGCGTGAGATGACCATGTCGTCGACCGTGGACGGATCGGCGCCGTGCATACCGCCGACGGCCAGGATCAGCCGGGCGTGGATCTCGCACTCGTCCGGTGCGCCCTCGTCGAGCGGGATGGCGGGAGGGGTGTAGCGGACCTGGTTGCGGACGGCGAGTCCGTTGAAGGAGAAGTCGTAGTGCCCGCTGCGGGACGGCGGCGGCGGGGGCAGGACGACATCGGCGTGGCGCGAGGTCTCGTTCAGATAGGGGTCGACGCTGACCATGAGGTCGAGCCCGCCGAGGGCCCGGTCCAGCCGGTCGCCGTCCGGGGCGGACAGCACCGGATTGGCGGCGATGGTGATGACGGCGCGGATCCGGCCGTCGCCGGGCGTCTCGATCTCCTCGGCGAGCGCGGCGATGGGCAGTTCGCCCTTCGCCTCGGGGTGGCCGGCGACCCTGCTTGCCCAGCGGCCGAGGGCGAAACCCCTGCCGGGCGGGGCGGGTTCGGTCGCCGGCCGGGGTGCGCGGTCGTGCGCGGCGAGCGGGAACAGGGCCCCGCCGGGCCGGTCGAGGTTTCCGGTGAGGACGTTGAGGACGTCGACGAGCCAGCTGGCGAGGGTTCCGTGCTCGACGGTGCAGCTGCCGATGCGGCCGTAGACGGCGGCGGTCGGCGCGGAGGCCAGTTCGCGCGCGATCGTCCGGATGGCGGCCGCTTCCATGTCACAGGCCGCGGCGGCGGCCTCGGGGGTGAAGTCCCGCACCGCCTCGCGCATCCGGTCCATGCCCTCGACCTGCCCGGCCAGCGCCCCGGGGTCGGCGAGGTCCTCCTCGAAGAGCACATGGACCAGGGCGGCGAGCAGCAGCGCGTCCGTACCCGGGCGGATGGCCACATGCCGGTCGGCGAGCCGCGCGGTGCGGGTGCGGCGCGGGTCCACCACGGTGAGCCGGCCGCCGCGGCGGCGCAGCGCCTTGAGCCGGCCCGGGAAGTCGGGCGCGGTGCACAGGCTGCCGTTGGAGTCCAGGGGGTTGGCGCCGAGGAGCAGCAGATGGTCGGTGCGGTCCAGGTCCGGTACGGGTATCGCGAGGGCGTTGCCGAAGAGCAGTCCGCTGGAGACGTGCTTGGGCATCTGGTCGAGGGTGCTGGCCGTGAAGAGGTTGCGGGTGCGCAGCGTGGACAGCAGAACGGGCGGATAGAGCCCGCCGGCCATGGTGTGGACGTTGGGGTTGCCGAGGACGACGCCCACCGCGTCCGGCCCGTGCTTCTCGGTCAGCGGGCGTATCCGGGCGGCGATGGCGTCGAACGCCTCGTCCCAGCCCGCCTCGCGCAGTTCGCCGTGCTCGTCGCGTACGAGTGGGGTCCGCAGCCGGTCGGGGTCGGCGTCGAGTTCGCCGAAGGAGGCGCCCTTGGGGCAGATGAACCCGCCGCTGAAGACGTCGGCACGGTCCCCGCGGACCGTGCCGACCCGCTCCCCGGTGCCGTCGCGTTCGACGGTCAGGGCCAGTCCGCAGGTGGCCTCGCACAGCGGGCAGATCCGCAAAGCGGTGCGGGTGGCGTCGGTTCCCGGCATGGGGGTCCTCCCCGAGGGCGGCGTCGATGGCGCACGGGCACGGGCAGCATACCGACCGGTACGCACACTGTGGAGGGACCGTGCCCACACCCCCGGCCCGCCCGGCCCCTCCCGCCCCCGCTCGCCGGCCCTCCCCGACGCACCCGCCACCGACCGGCCGGGGACCGGCGCCACGCGCCCCGGGCCGGCCGCCACGCGGCCGGACGGCGCCGTTGACGGGGCGCACCAAGAATCCTATTGTTCAGCATAGGATTCCTTGGACCGGACGCATCGGGAGTGCGGATGAGCGGCATCGACCACGCGAGGAAGGCGGCCGAAGGACTGGAGTACCTGTCCGGATTCGGCAACGAACACAGCTCGGAGGCCGTCCCGGGCGCCCTGCCGCTCGGGCGGAACTCGCCGCAGCGCGCTCCCTTCGGGCTGTACGCGGAGCAGCTGAGCGGCAGCGCGTTCACCGAGCCCCGCGCGCACAACCGGCGCTCGTGGCTGTACCGCATCCGGCCGTCCGCCGCCCACCCCCCGTTCGTCCGCACCGGCAGCGGCGCCCTGCGCACAGCGCCGTTCACCGAGACCCCGCCGGACCCGAACCGGCTCCGCTGGGACCCGCTGCCGGACCCGGCGCCCGGCACGGACTGGCTGTCCGGCCTGTGGACCCTCGGGGGCAACGGCGACGCCACCCAGCGCACGGGCATGGCGGTCCACCTGTACCACGCCAACGCCTCCATGGAGCGGCGGGTGTTCGGCGACGCGGACGGCGAGCTGCTGATCGTGCCCGAGCGCGGCGGCCTGCTGCTGCGCACGGAGCTGGGCCTGCTGTCCGTCCGGCCCGGCGAGGTCGCGCTGGTCCCCCGCGGGGTGCGCTTCCGGGTCGAACTGCTCGACGGCGCCGTCCGCGGCTATGTCTGCGAGAACTACGGACAGCCCTTCGCCCTGCCCGAGCTGGGCCCGATCGGGGCCAACGGGCTCGCGGGCGCCAGGGACTTCCGGGCCCCGGTCGCGGCGTACGAGGACGTCGAGGGCGATGTCGAGGTGGTGAACAAGTTCTGCGGCAACCTGTGGACCGCCGTCTACGACCACTCGCCGCTCGATGTCGTGGCCTGGCACGGCAGTCATCTGCCGTACGTCTACGACCTGCGGGCGTTCAACGTGATGGGGACCATCTCGTACGACCACCCCGACCCGTCGATCTTCACCGTGCTCACCTCGCCCAGCGACACCCCCGGGCTCGCGGGCGTCGACTTCGTGGTGTTCGCACCGCGTTGGCTGGTCGGCGAGGACACCTTCCGGCCGCCGTACTTCCACCGCAATGTGATGAGCGAGTACATGGGCCTCATCGAGGGCGCCTACGACGCGAAGACCGCCGGCGAGGGCGGTTTCGTCCCCGGCGGCGGCTCGCTGCACAACATGATGTCCGCGCACGGGCCCGACCGGGAGACCTTCGACCGGGCGAGCACCGCCGACCTCGGTCCGCAGAAGGTCGACGACGGGCTTGCGTTCATGTTCGAGACCCGCTGGCCGGTGACCGCCACCGCCCAGGCGGCGAACGCCGGCCACCTGCAGCGCGGGTACGACGACGTGTGGCAGGGTCTTCAGCGCCACTTCCGGTCCTGAGGCCGGATCTGATACGGAGTTGCCGTGACCGCCTTCGCCCCCGACTCGCTCGTTCTGAACCGCAAGCTGCCGCTCTGGTACCAGGTCTCGCAGTCGCTGCGCGCCTCCATACTCGGGCGCAGACCGCACGACCCGCTGCGCCTGCCGACGGAGGAGCAGCTGGCGGAGCACTACCGGGTCAGCGTGCTGACCATGCGGCAGGCGCTCAAGGAGCTGGAGTCGGAAGGCCTGATCAGCCGGCACCGGCGGCGCGGCACGTTCATCGAGCCGGGGGCCCGGCGCGGCGCGCCCCGGCGGCTGCTGGGCTCGATCGACGCGATCGTGGCCCAGCAGTCGGGCGAGCTGACGACGGTCCTCGGCCACGCCCTTGAACCCGTACCGGGCGAACTCGCCGAGTACTTCCCGGACGGGGGCGAAGTGGTCACCTACCGCAGGCTGCGGCGCGACGGCGACAGCGGCGAGCCCACCAACTGGGCGGAGAACGCGGTCCGCCCCGATGTCGCCGCCCTGCTGGACGCGGCGGACCTGGAGCGCTGGCCGATGACCAAGGTGCTCCGGGACGTCGTCGGGGTGCGGATCAGCCGCATCACCGACACGGTGGAGGCCCGGCTCGCCGACCCGCAGACGGCGGAGCTGCTCCGGGTGCCGCTGCTGTCGCCGATCCTCCACTACACGGGGGTGACGTACGACACCGAGGGGCGGGTGGTGGACGTGGCGCGGATCCGGTACCGGGGCGACCGGTTCTCCTTCTCCGTGACCGTCGAGGCCCGCTGAGCGGGCGGCAGGGCGGCCGCGGGGCACCGGTCCCCGCCCCGCACCGGGGTGACACGGATGGCACCCAGACGGTATCAACGGCTCCCATGAGCCAGCCGCTGCCTCTGGAAGGCATCACCGTCGTCGCCGTCGAGCAGGCCGTGTCGGCCCCGTTCGCGACCCGTCAGCTCGCCGACCTCGGCGCTCGTGTGATCAAGGTGGAGCGACCCGACGGCGGCGACTTCGCCCGCGGCTACGACACGGCGGCCGGCGGGCTCGCCTCGCACTTCGTCTGGTGCAACCGCGGCAAGGAGTCCCTCGCGGTGGACCTCAAGGACCCCCGGGGCCTGGACGCGGTCACCAGGCTGGCCGCCCGGGCCGACGTGTTCGTCCAGAACCTCGCCCAGGGCGCGGCGGCCCGGCTCGGGCTGGACGCCGCCACGCTCTGCGCCGCGCACCCGCAGCTGGTCGCCGTGGACATCTCGGGATACGGGGCGGACGGCCCCTACGCCCGCAAACGGGCCTACGACATGCTCGTCCAGTGCGAGGCGGGACTGGTGTCCGTGACGGGCACCGCGGAGCGGCCGGTGAAGGCGGGCATCCCGGCGGCGGACGTCGCGGCGGCGATGTACGCCTTCTCGGGGGTGCTGGCGGCCCTGCTGAGGAGGGGAGCGACCGGACGCGGCGGCCCGGTGGAGGTCTCGATGCTGGAGTCGCTCGCGGAGTGGATGGGGCACCCCCTGCACCACGGGATGCACGGGGGTGGGGCCCCGGAGCGCACGGGTCTGGCGCACGCGGTCATCGCGCCCTACGACGCGTACCCGACGGCCGACGGGGGCCAGGTGCTGCTGTCGGTGCAGAACGACCGGGAGTGGCGGCGGCTGGCCGAGCGGGTGCTGGGCCGGCCTGGACTGGCCGGGGACCCGGACTTCGCGACCAACAAGGCCCGGACGGCGAACCGCGCCAGGACGGACGCGGTGGTCGCCCGGGCGCTGGCCCGGCTGGACACGGCCGCGGCGGTCGCGGCACTGGAGGAGGCGGGCATCGCCTGCGCCCGGCTGAACAGCGTGGCCGACCTGGCGGCCCATCCGCAGCTGGAGGCACGCGACCGCTGGCGGTACGTGGACACGCCCGCCGGCCCGCTGCGGGCGATGCTGCCGCCGATCACCTTCCCGGACGGGCCGGAGCCGGGTATGGGCGCGGTGCCCGCGCTCGGCGAGCACAGCGACGCCCTGCTGCGCGAGGCGGGGCTGACCGCGGCGGAGATCGCCGAGCTGCACCGGGACGGGGTCGTGCCGGCAGGGCACGGGGGCGGCGGGCGCCCCGGGTGACAGGGGCGTGCGGCGGACCGCAGGCTCCGGACAGGACGCGGCGACCCGGCCGCCGGCCACCGCCGCACCGATGCGGACCGATGGCCCCATCCGCCGGTGCGGGCCGATGACCCCGGACGGTCCGGGCCGGTGACTCCTGCTCACGGTCCAGGCCGACGCTCCCCAGGGGCCGGTGGGGTTCTCCCCGGGCCGGTGACTGATGTCCCCGTACGGGCCGGTGCGGGCCGATGACCCCGGACGGTCCGGGCCGGTGACTCCTGCTCACGGTGCCTGCGCTGCGGGGACCGGCACGGGCCGCACCGGAGCCCGCGGTGTACACACGCGGCCCCCGGCGGGGACCGGGGCGGGGACATACGGCGCGAGGTGCGACTCGGCGGGGTGGTCGGGCCTGCGGTGACCGGACGGGAGCGAGGGGGACGGGTGCGCGTGAGCGGTCACGCGTGCCCGGGCCGCCGGCCGACCACCCCGCCGGTCAGAGGCCTCGGCTGCCGAACAGCGAGCGGCGCAGCCGGCGCAGCGGCGCGAAGAGCGAGACGCGCGCGCTCTTGCTGCCGTGGTGCTGCGCGACGTCACGCGTGGTCAGCTCACGCATCAGGGACGTCGCCTCGGCCGCCTCGCGCTGCGGCACGGCGGGTCCGCCGAGCACCGTGAGATGGCGGTCGAGACGCGAGCTGGTCGCGCTCGTCCCGCAGGTGATCGCAGGGACCCGCGCCCTGCTGCGCATCGTTATCTGTTCCATGTCACTCCCCACCCGTACGAGGGCACCCGGCCCGGGCAGATTAACCCTATCGCCCCGCCCTCACACCCGTGTATCCCACCCGAGCCATTTAGCACACATGTACGCGGGTTGCCGATCTCGGCGCGAATTCACCGTATTCCAGGGCGAGTTGGACATCGTGAAAAGTCGACCAAACCTCGGGCCCCGTGGCCCCGAACACCTGTCACCAACCAGCAAAGGACCGCCTCGTTCAACGACAGTCCACGTCGACGAGAGTCCATGACAGGACGGGACCGAGACATGCTCTCTCCTCTCATCAGGAGCACACGGGGGCGCAGGAACCTCGCCGCGCTCGTGTGCGGTGCACTGGCGGCAGGGGGGCTCGCGGCCGCCGCAGTGGGCTCCGCGCTCGCACCGGGCACCGCCAGCGCATCCAGCCACCGCGAGGCTCCGCTGATCTCCGGGCAGCCGCAGTACGACACCACGGACGTGTACGCGTTCGTCAGCCCCGACCGGCCGGACACCACGACGATCATCGCGAACTGGCTGCCGTTCGAGGAGCCGGCGGGCGGGCCGAACTTCTACCGCTTCGCGAACGACGCCCGCTACGACATCAACATCGACTCCGACGGCGACGCACGAGCCGACCTGCTCTACCGCTGGACGTTCCACGACCAGGTCAAGAACGGCGACACGTTCCTCTTCAACACCGGCCCGGTGACCAGCCTGGACGACCCGGACCTCAACATCACCCAGACCTACGACCTGGAGATGATACGACTGCGGGGCCACCGCGTGGTCTCCACCACGAAGATCGCGAACGATGTGCCGGTCGCCCCGTCGAACGTGGGCAAGGCGTCCATGCCGGACTACGCGGGGCTCCGCAAGGAGGCCGTACGCGAACTGAAGGACGGCACCACCGTCTTCGCCGGTCAGGCCGACGACCCGTTCTTCCTCGACCTCCGGGTGTTCGACCTGCTGTACGGAGGCGACCTGTCCGAGGTCGGGCGCGACACCCTGAAGGGCTACAACGTCAACAGCATCGCCCTGCAGGTGCCCTCCGAGCACATCCGGCAGTCGGTGGGCCAGCCCGTGGTCGGGATCTGGACGACCACCCACCGCAAGACCGCGGGCGGGGACTGGACGCAGGTCTCCCGGCTGGGCATGCCGCTGGTGAACGAGGTCGTCATCCCGCTCAAGGACAAGGACAAGTTCAACGCCTCGAACCCGCTCAACGACGCGGACTTCCTGAAGTCCGTCACCAACCCGGAGCTGCCCAGGCTCATCGAGGGCATCTTCACGATCGAAGCCCCCGAGGAGCCGCGCGACGACCTGGTGTCCGTGTTCCTCACCGGGGTGAAGGACCTCAACCAGCCGCCGCACGTCCGGCCGGCCGAGGCACTGCGGCTGAACACGGCCGTGCCGCCCACGGGTGAGCCGAAGCGGCTGGGCGTGCTCGACGGCGACAACGCGGGCTTCCCCAACGGGCGCCGGCTGACCGACGACGTCCTGGACATCGCGCTCCAGGTCGTCGAAGGCGAACTCCTGGGCAGGAAGAACGACCTGGGCGACGCCGTGGACGAGAACGACGTCGAGTTCGAGAAGACCTTCCCCTACGTGGCACTGCCGGCGTCGGGCTCCGACGGGCCGCTGGCCGAAGCCGGCGGCAACCGCGCCCAGCTCGACAGCGCCGCGGAGCTGACCTCCGGCAGCGCCATGGACGACCGCACGGTGCTGATGGCCTCGGCGGGTGCCGGGGGCGCGGGTGCCGTACTGGCCGTACTCGGCCTCGTGTGGTGGCGGACGCGGCGGCGCGGCAGGTGGTCATGACGCGGACCACACGGTCCCGATGGCGCCTGGGGGCCGCGGTCGTGGGACTCGCGTTCGCTTTCACCGCCGCGGGAGCGGTGCTGGGCGGCGCTGAGCAGATGCCCGCGACCCCGGCCGCCGCGGGGGCCGTGGTCCTCGGAGCGGACCCGGGGCAGGGGGTGCGCGCCCTCCAGACCCGGCTGAAGGCACGGCCCGGGGACGCGGGCGCCTGGGCGGCGCTCGGCGCGGCGTACGTGGAGGAGGCCCGGGCCGGCGGCGATCCGTCACGGTACCCGCAGGCCGCCGAGGCGTTCGCCCGATCACTGAGGCTGCGGCCCGACGGCAACGCCGACGCACTCGCCGGCCGTGCGGCCCTGGCGGCGGCACGGCACGACTTCCCCGCGGCGCTCCGGGACGCCGAACGGGCACTGGCGGTCAACCCGTACAGCGAGCACGGTCTGGCCGTGCGGATCGACGCACTCGTCGAACTGGGCCGCTATCCGGCGGCGCTGGACGCCGCGCTCCGGGCGGACGCCCGCCGTCCGGGCATTCCGGTGTTCACCCGGCTCGCCTACGTACGGGAACTGCTCGGGGAGACCGAGGAGGCCCGGCGCGTGCTGGAGCTGGCGCGGAACTCGGCGAGCACCCGGGCCGACGTCGCCTACACGGCGACCGCCCTCGGCCGGCTCGCCTGGTCCCAAGGCGACTACGACGAGGCGCTGCGGCAGTGCGGCCAGGCGCTGAAGGCCGAACCCGACCAGCTGGAGGCCCGCGAGTGCCGCGCCCGGGCCCTCACCGGAAAAGGGCAGCTTGCCGCCGCCGTCGCGGAGTTCGAGGAGATCGTCGGCCGGTCCCCGCTGCCGGGGCGGCTGGTCGCGCTCGGCGAACTCTACGAGGCGAGCGGCAGCCCCGGTCCCGCCCGCCGCCAGTACGAGGTGCTCGACACCTGGGCCGGCCTCGCCCGGGCGGGCGGGGTGAACCCGGATCTGGACACGGCCCTCGCCGCCGCCGACCACGGCGACCGCGCCGAGGCCCTGCGGGCGGCCCGCGCCGAATGGCAGCGCCGCCGCACCGTGCACACCGAGGACGCCCTCGCCTGGGCACTGCATCGCGCGGGACGCTCCGCGGAGGCCCTGCCCCATGCACGGGCGGCGACCGCGACGGGATACCCGGACGCTTCCTTCCTCTACCACCGCGGCATGATCGAACGTGCCGCGGGCGAGCGGGCCGCCGCGCGTACCTCGCTGTCCCGCGCGCTGGCCCTCAATCCCGCCTTCTCCCCCCTCGGCGCGCGCGAGGCGCGCCGCGCGCTCGACGGTCTGGAGGCGACTTGAACCGGAAGCCCGGCCGTCCCGGCGGCGGTTCGCACACTCCCGCACCCTCCCACCCACCGGCCTCCGCGCGGAAAGGCGACGGCACACGCCGGGAGCAAGCACCGACCCGCACACATGCCGCGCCTTCGGTGACCGACCGAGCGGGAGCAGGAGCACGGACCGGAAACCCCCACCACCCGGCGCACCGGTCGACAGCGCCGGGAAAGCCGGAAGGCGCCGGGGCGCGGGGCCGGGGACACCCGCTCCGGGCCGCGCTGGTGATGGCGGCCGGTGTGGCCGCCCTGCTCCTCGGGACGGGGACGCCCGCCGTCGCGCACCCGCTGGGAAACTTCTCGGTGAACCGCTACGACGGCCTCGTCGTCGCCGAGCGGGAGCTGCGCGTCGACCACGTCGAGGACCTCGCGGAGATCCCGACCGCGCGGATCCGGCCCCGGGAGATGACTCCGGCCGAGCTGGCGGCCTGGGCGGAGGAGCGCTGCGACGCCGCGGCCGGTGCCGCCCGGCTGCTCGTGGACGGCAGCGCGGTGCCGCTTGAGGACGAGTCCGCACGCGCCGCCATCCGGCCGGGCCAGGCAGGGCTGCCCACCCTCCGCGTCGAGTGCGCGCTGCGCGCTCCGCTGCCGGACGGGAAGGCGGACCTGGTGTTCACGGCCGCACCCGGTGAGGGTGCCGGCTGGCGGGAGATCACCGCGCGCGCCGACCGCACCACGCTGACCGCGTCGGATGTGCCCGATGAGTCCGTGTCCCGCAGGCTTTCCGCGTATCCCCAGCGGCTGCTGGACTCACCACCGGCCCTCACCTCGGCGCGGCTGGCAGCCGTACCCGGGGGACCGGCACTCGACGGGGCGGCGGCCGCGGCGGCGCCCCCGTCCATGCTGCCGCGCGGGGTGGACCGCTGGACCCAGGCCCTGACGGGGCTGGTCGAACGACGCCATCTCACCGTGCCGTTCGGTGCGCTCGCGCTGCTCATCGCCCTGGGGCTCGGAGCGCTCCACGCACTCGCCCCGGGCCACGGGAAGACCCTCATGGCCGCGGCGGCCGCGGTGGGCGGCCGGAGTTCGCTGCGGGAGGTCCTGGCGCTCGGCGCCTCCGTCACCGTCACCCACACCCTCGGCGTGTTCGCCCTGGGCGCCCTGATCGCGGCGGGATCGGCCGTCACCCCGGCCGTCGTCGGCTGGCTGGGCATGGCGAGCGGGGTGCTCGTCGCCGTGGCGGGAGCGCTGCTGGCACGGCGGGCATGGCGGGAACGGGCGCACGGGCACGGGCATACGCACGTCCACTGGCTCGGCGGCGGACGGTTCCGTACGTACACGCACACGCACACGCACGGCGATGACGGCGGCGGCGAGGACCACCGCCGCGGCGCCGCGCAGGAGCACGGGCACCAGCACGGGCAGGAGCATCGGCACGGGCACGGTGGCGAACAGGAGCACGGGCACGGGCACGGGCAACGGCACGAACCGGAGCACGGACACGGGCATGGGCATGGGCACGAGCACGGGAATCACCACACGCACGAGCATCACCACACCGGCCATGAGCACCCCGCCACCGGCGACCGGCACCGCGCGGACCACGGCTGTGAGGGGCAACGTCCCCTGCGCCGCAGCATTCTGCTGGGTCTCGCCGGCGGCCTCGTCCCCAGTCCCTCCGCCGTCGTCGTGCTGGTCGGCGCCGCGGCGCTCGGCCACGCCTGGTTCGGGCTGCTCCTCGTCACCGCCTACGGGGCGGGCCTGGCCCTCACCCTCACCGCGGCCGGATTCGCCGTCGTGCGGCTGGGAGGTCGGATAGCGGAGCTGCTGGCCCGGCGGCGCACCGCCGGGCGGCTGGCCGGGTTCGTCCGGCGGGCGGCACCGATCGGAACGGCGCTCACCGTGGTCCTGCTGGGGTGCGGACTCGCGCTCAGGGGGGCGGCGGGAGCCATGAGCTGAGCGCACCGGGGGCGCTCCCACGCGTCAGCGCGCGGGTTTCCCGGTCGGTGGCCGTCGCCCTCGGCGGGCCGACCCGGCCCCGCTGAGGGTGTCCGCCGCGGGTCCGCCGCGGGTCCGCCGCGCGTTCGCCGCGCGTTCGCCGCGCCGAAGTGCCCGCGCTCGCCGCGAACCCGCACGCCGTGGGTGCGGGTTCGCCGGGGTGGCGCGGCTCTCCTGCACGGTGTGCTCGCAGGACGGGCACGGGCCGGAGGTGCTGCGGGGTCCGCGGTGATGGCCGTTGGTCCGGTGCTTTCAGCCGGGTCGGTCCGGTCCGTCAGGCGGCCGACCGGAACGGCGGCAGATAGCCCCCGGACTGCCCGGAGGCCGTCGGGTGGTACGACTCGCCGATGTTCAGCCAGTTGATGCTGTGCAGCCATGAGGCACCCGAGCAGATCTCGTGCCCGGTGAAGGTCGGCACGACGTCGGCGAAGGTGAAGCCGTGGTCGGCGACCCGTTTGGCGATGGCCGCGTTGAGGTGGTCTGCTCCGCCGTTGATCGCTGCGCGCTCCCGCTCGGTGAGTCCGGTGATGCAGCTGCCGTTGAGCTTGTAGAAGCGGGGATACCCGAGGACGACGACCCGGGCGGACGGCGCCTTGGAGCTGATGGTCGAGTACACCGAGTCGAGCCGGGAGGGGAGGGTCGAGTCCACGAAGCGCTTGGCCTCCTCGACCCGGGCGACGCAGGTGCTCTCGGACTGCAGCACACAGGTCGTCATCACGTCGGCGAAGCCCGCGTCGTTGCCGCCGATGGTGAGGGACACCAGGTCGGTGCCCGCGTGGAGGGGGGCGAGCTGGCTCGCCAGGACGTCACCCGTACGCGCGCCCGCGCAGGCGGTGAAGGCGAACGACGAGGGTGCGTTGGCGGACGCCCAGAGGGCGGGGTAGGCCCGGTTGGTGCGCTTGCACGAGCCGCTGCTGCTCAGGTACGCGCCGGCACCGAGGCCGGAGGAGTACGAGTCGCCGAGGGCCACGTAGTCGACCGCGGCCGCGGATCGCGCGGCATGGGCCTGAGCGGTGCCGGTGAGGGCGAGGACGGCGCCGAGGAGGAGTGCGGACGAGAGTGCCGCGATGCGGGACAGTTTCATGGAACCTCCCATGAGCAGGATCTCTGCCCAACTGTCGTAGCACGCACCCCGGTTGGCCGGAAGTGTTCATGCCAAGAATAATGCGGGCAGGCAACGGGGGCGTCACGCGGTCGTTCCTGACGGCCCACCGGAGACGGCGGGCAGGACAGAGCCCAGCATTGCGGCAACGCGCCGTACGCACCGACAAACACGCCGACGGAGATGCCGAGGCGGGCGTTCCCCGACGAACGGCGCGCCCCCGGCGGACACCGGCCGGGCCCCCCGCGCCGGTGACCACGGAAGCGGCGCTCGGGGCACTCGTGTCAGTCCGCGCACGGCGTACGCGCCGCCCCCAGGGCGGCGGGACAGTGCCGTGCGCCCCCTGTCCGCCACCGGCACGCCACAGCCGTCACTGCGATGAATTCCCGCCCCTCGAATACCGCATTGCGTGGCAGTTCCGCGCATTCCAGAATCCGACGGCGGAAAAAGCAGAAAAATGCGCCCTATGGCCAGGTCTTGTCATATAGTCCTCATCATCAATACCGTCGTACATCCACCCGCAACGGGCCGGCAAAGGCGACTCCTGGGGAGGGGTCTGACGTCGCGACGGTCCGGGGCGGGGCGCGGTAGGGGGGTGCCGCGCTCGGCCGCACCTGTGCCGAGTCGCGTACCGCGCGGCCGGCCGTGCAGGCCGGCCCGGCCTGCACGGAGATCCATGCCGTGACGGCCGGGGTGAGAGCAACCCCCCTTTCGAACCGGACACTCATCCGGACCGCCCGGGGGCGGGCGGTCCACCGGACGAGAGGGAAACCGACTCATGAGCTCGTTCCTGCGCCCGGCGGCCCCGGGTCCGCACGACGCGCCGGCCCTGGCCGATGCGCCCGCACCGGCCGCGGCGTCCACAGCCACCGCCGCGCCCGGCCGGATACCGGCCCCGTACCGTCCGATCTCCTCCCACCTCGCCATCACCCCGCCGGTCAGCGTCGTGATCCCGGCGATGAACGAGGCCGAGAACCTCCCGCACGTCTTCGGGACCCTTCCCGAGTGGATCCATGAAGTCGTGCTCGTCGACGGCAACTCCACGGACGCCACCGTGGACGTCGCCCGCGGGCTGCGGCCCGACGTCAAGGTCGTCAAACAAGTCGGCAAGGGGAAGGGGGACGCGCTGATCAGCGGTTTCGCGGCCTGCACCGGCGACATCATCGTCATGGTCGACGCGGACGGGTCGGCGGACGGCCAGGAGATCGTGAGCTATGTGTCCGCACTGGTCGGCGGTGCCGACTTCGCCAAGGGTTCGCGCTTCGCCAACGGCGGCGGAACCGACGACATGACGCCGATCCGCAAGCTCGGCAACCGGGTCCTGTGCGGCATCGTGAACGCCAAGTTCGGCGCCCGCTACACGGACCTCTGCTACGGCTACAACGCCTTCTGGCGCCACTGCCTGGAGAGCATCACCCTGGACTGCACCGGCTTCGAGATCGAGACCCTGATGAACATCCGAGTCGTCAAGGCGGGACTGCGGGTCCAGGAGGTCCCCAGCCACGAGTATCTGCGCATCCACGGCGTCAGCAACCTCAGCGCCGTCCGCGACGGACTGCGGGTGCTCAGGGTGATCCTCAGGGAGAAGGGCGTCCGCCGCGCCGCCCGAACCGGGCCGGCCACCCTCAACACCCCCCGAAAGGACGTGCCGTGAGCCATCCGGCGTTCTCCGTGGTGATCTGCGTCTACACCGGGGACCGCTGGACGGACATCCTCGCCGCCGTGGACTCGGTGCGCCGGCAGTCGCTTCCGGCGCTGGAAACACTGCTGGTGGTCGACCACAACCCCCGGCTGCTCGGGCGGCTCACCGAGGAGTTCACGCCCGGCCGGGAGGCACCGTCACCCGGAGAGGAGGTGCGGGTGCTCGCGAACGCGGGCCCCCGCGGCCTCTCCGCCGGCCGCAACACCGGTGTCGCCGCGGCCCTCGGCGAGTTCGTGGCCTTCCTCGACGACGACGCCGTGGCCGAACGCGACTGGCTGCGGCACCTGGCCGATGGCTACGGCGACCCGCGGGTGATGGCCGTCGGCGGCAGAACCCTGCCGGTCTGGGCGTCGGGCCGCCGGCCGCTGTGGTTCCCCGAGGAGTTCGACTGGGTCGTCGGATGCACCTACCGCGGGCTGCCGCCCGGCCGCGTCGCGGTCCGCAACGTCCTCGGCGGCAACGCGTCCTTCCGCCGCACCGCCTTCGATGCCGCCGGCGGGTTCGCCACCGGCATCGGAAGGGACGGCGGCAGACGGCCCTTGGGCTGCGAGGAGACCGAACTCTGCATCCGGCTCCAACGGGCCCTCCCGGACGCGGTGCTGCTGATCGACGACCGTGCCGTCATCCACCACAAGGTCCCCGCGGCCAGGGAGACCTTCCGCTACTTCCGCAGCCGCAGCTACGCCGAGGGGCTGTCCAAGGCCCTGGTCTCGCGCAGCGTCGGCAGCGGCAAGGGCCTTCAGACCGAGCGGCGCTACGCCACCCGCGTGCTCCCGGCGGGCGTGCTCCGGGGGCTGCGGGACGCCCTGCGCGGCCGCCCCGGCGGAGCCGGCCGCGCAGGGGCCATCGCCGTCGGCGTGACCGCGGCAGCCGCCGGGTACACCGTGGCGCGGGCCCGGACCCGCCCCGGGGTAGCGCTCTCGTACGGCCCGGTCACCGCGCACACCCCGCGCCTGGAAGGCGGTATCCGTTGAACGACGAGGCCGTCCCCGTTCTCATGTACCACGCGGTGGCGCACCGGCCCGCGCCGGCCGCGCACCGGCTGTCCGTGACGCCGGAGGCGTTCGCCGAACAGATGGAGCTGCTCGGCGGACTCGGGTTCACCCCGGTCACCACCGCACGACTCGGCCGGGCCTGGCGGCACGGGGAACCGCTGCCGCCGCGGCCGGTGCTGATCACCTTCGACGACGGCTACGAAGGGGTGCACCGGCACGCCCTTCCGGTACTCGACAAGCTGGGCTTCGCATCGACGCTGTTCGTGTCGACCGGCTGGCTGCGGGGCCCGTACCACGAGGGCGGCGCGCCCGACACCATGCTGGACTGGGGGCAGGTGCGGGAACTCGCGGCGGCGGGCACGGAGATCGGCGGACACTCGCACACCCATCCGCAGCTGGACCAGCTGGACGACGGCCCGCTCCGATCCGAGGCACTGCGCTGCAAGGAGATCATCACCGCCGAACTGGGCACCGCTCCGGTCTCGTTCGCCTACCCCTACGGCTACTCCAGCCGGCGGGTCCGCCGGGTGGTGCGTGCGGCGGGTTTCGCACAGTCACTGGCGGTGGGGAACGCCCTGGCCCGCCGGCGGCAGGGACCGTACGCCCTGGAGCGGTTGACCGTGCGGCGCTCCACCGGCGCAGGGGAGTTCGAACGGCTCGTCGAGGGCCGGGGCGTGGCCCGCGGCTTCGCCCTGGACCGGATCCTCACCCAGGGGTACGCCGTCCTGCGCCGTACCAGGAGGGCGGCCCGGTCGCTGCGCGGCTGAGTGCCGCGTAGGCGGGGCGGGAACGGGGGCGCCGGGGGCGCGCGGAGACCGGCCGCAGCCGGGAGTCCGCCAGGGACGCGAACCCGGCGGCGCCAGGGGCGCGCGAGGACCGGGAAGACCGGGGGCACGGCCCAAAAGGCCGTGCACCGGCAGCCGAGGTGCCCGATCATGGCGCCATGACCGCCACGCCTGAGCACGCTCTGCCGATCCGGCTCAACGTCGACGACAGCGACTCGCCGTCGGATGTCGTCGACGCGCTGTTCCTCGGCCGCTTCGCGGCGGGCGAGCAGCCCTTCTCGCACAGTTCGACGATCGACCGGGTCAAGCCCGGCGCCACACTGCTGCCGCCGGGCGCCCGGGTGCTGCGCGCCGCGCGCGACGACGACCGGAGCGCGACGCTCGCCGAAGGCGACGGCTGGACCCTGCTGGTCTCCCGGTGGAACCGCGGTGCGGACATCACGGTCACCGCGGTCAGCTCCGAACTCGCCGAGCACGTCCACCGGCAGGCGACCGACGGAGTCCGGGACGAACCGGAGCCGCAGCCCGACAACGTGACCATGGGCTTCTGGTACGTCTCCCCGCGCCGCGGCCCGCACCGCACCACCCGCCAGATCAGCGCCGGCACCTGGGACGAGATCCGGCCCAACTACACCGCCCCGGTGGCCCAGGCGATGGACCGGCTGATGAAGGTGACGCCGGACGACATCGCGGGCCGGCTGCTCCTGCTGCACGGTCCGCCGGGCACGGGGAAGACCTCCGCGCTGCGGACGCTGGCCCGCTCCTGGCGCGACTGGTGCCAGGTGGACTGCGTCCTGGACCCCGAGCGGCTGTTCAACGACGTCGGCTATCTGATGGACATCGCGATCGGCGAGGACGAGGGCACGGCCAGGGAACGCTGGCGGCTGCTGCTCCTGGAGGACTGCGACGAGCTGATCCGCGGCGAGGCCCGGCACGCCGCGGGCCAGGCCCTGTCCCGGCTGCTGAACCTGACGGACGGGCTGCTCGGCCAGGGCCGGAACGTCCTCGTGGGCGTCACCACCAACGAGGACCTGGAACGGCTGCACCCCGCGGTCGTCCGGCCGGGCCGCTGCCTCGCGCGGATCGAGGTGGGCCCGCTCACCCGCGAGGAGGCCGTGTCCTGGCTGGGCACGGAGCAGGGGGTCGGCCGCGAGGGCGCGACGCTCGCGGAGCTGTACGCCCTGCGGCGGGGGACGGCGCCGGCGTCCGTGCCGTCCCAGCACCAGGGGGCGGACGCCGGTCTCTACCTCTGAGGTCGGCCCTCGCCCGGCCCCGGACCGGACCGGGTCCATGCGGGCACGCACCAGACGACGGCACCGGACCTGGGGTCACCCGCCGTAGCTGGCGCGCAGCGCGTCCCGCACCGCAGAGAGCGCGTCGGCGCTGGACAGGCCGAGGCGGTGGACCTGTTCCGCGTACGCCTGGGCGGCCGCCGCTGCCTGACGCTCGGCGGCGTCGCCGGCCGCCGCGACGAACGTGCCGTTTCGGCCCCGGGTTTCGATCACTCCGTCTCCCTCGAGCGCGCGGTACGCCTTGGCGACGGTGTTGGCGGCGAGGCCGAGTTCCTCCGCGAGTCCCCGCACGGTGGGCAGCTTGTAGCCGACGGGGAGCGCGCCCGAGCGGGCCTGGGCCGAGATCTGGGAGCGGAGCTGCTCGTAGGGAGCGGGGGCCGCGTCCGTGTCGATGACGATGTGCAGGGTCACCGGTCGATTGTCCCCCACGTCCCCCGCTCCCGGGCACGCAGATGCGGTCGTCCGGGAAATCGAGAGGCGGACACGGGGGCGCACACGTAGCGTGCCTCGCTATGACTGTGATCGTCCGCGCCTTCCGCGCGCCGGGAGACGCCGAAGCCGTCGCCCGGGTCCGCCACGCCGCACTTCCGTTCCTGCCCGTCACCCCCGAGGCCCTGGTGTTCGAGGGGGAGCATGCGCATCCGAACTCCCGCTACCGGCCGCTGGTCGCCGAGGAGGACGGGGAGGTCATCGGCACGGCGAGGGTGGGGCTCGCCCACGACAGCCCCGAACCGGGGGACGCGTACGCGAACGTCTATGTGCACCCCGAGCGCCGCGGGCGGGGCGCGGGCAGTGCCGTCGTGCACGCCGCCGAGGAGTACCTGGCCGGTGCCGGCGCCACCCGGATATACACCTGGGTGCTGGACGAGCCCGGGCACCGTGCCTTCGCCGAGCGGCACGGCTACCGGGCCGGACGCACCGCGCACTTCCTCCGCCTCGATCTGGCCGGCGGGACGCTGCCGCCGCTGCGGACCCCGCCGGACGGGGTGCGGATCGTGCCGGCATCCGACTTCGCCGGCGACCCCCGGCCCCTCTTCGAGCTGGACGCCGCCGCGTCGGCGGACGAACCGGGCGATGTGCCGACCGAGTTGACCGACTACGGCCACTGGCTCGACGAGACCTGGGGTCATCCGATGCTCAGCCGGCACCTGACCTCGGTCGCCGTCGCGGACGGACGCCCGGTGGCCTTCAGCGCGGCCCGCACGGACGGCGCGACCCGCTACTGGACCGCCATGACCGGCACCCTCCGGGAGTACCGTGGCCGCGGGCTGGCCAAGCTGGTGAAGAACGACTCGCTGCACCGGGCGCGGGACGCCGGGTGCAGCGAAGCGTTCACCGGCAACGACGCGGGCAACGCCCCGATGCTCGCCGTCAACGAGTGGTTCGGCTACGAGATCTGCGCGACGGAGGTGCGCCATGTCCGCACGCTGGGGTGATTCCCGGGTCGATGTCACCCTGGTCAAGGCCGGTCGTACGAAGATCCGCTATCCGGCGGTGGTCGTCGCCGACGACGGCACCCGGATCACCGTCCGGGCGCCGTGGGCGGGTGACGATGTGAAGGACTTCGGGTTCGTCCGCTTCGCACCGGGCGACGTCTTCACCGAGTACTACTGGCGCGACCGCTGGTACGCCGTCAAGGAGGTCCGGGCGGGAGACGGGACGCTGAAGGGCTGGTACACGGACATCACCCGGCCCGCCCGGGTGTCCGGGGGCGAGCTGGTGGTGGAGGACCTGGACCTGTGGGTGTCGGCCGACGGCGCCCTGGTCGTGCGGCTGGACGAGGACGAGTTCGCCGCGAGCGGTCTCACCGAGCGGGACCCCCGGGCGGCCGAGGAGGCCGAGACCGCCCTGGACGCCCTGGAACTCCTCGCCCGGCAGGGCCGGTTCACCCGACTGCTGGACTGACATCCGTCATCGGCAGCGGCACGGCACGGTCCGGGACGGCCGGGTCGTGGCCCACCGGGTCGTCGTCCTCGTGCCAGTGGAGGACGAACCGCTCACCCCTGCGGTACGCCGCGAACCCGGCCCTGCCGTACGCGACCATGTCCTCGGGCAGCGACGCCAGCGGATGCCAGGCCATCTCGGAGCACTTGTGCGGTTCCCGGTTGCAGGGCTCACCGCCCTTCCCGTGGACCGCCTCGAAGAACCAGCCGGTGCGCGGTGCGCCGCCCGGCCCCCGGTGCTGCATGACCAGCGCGACGCGCAGATCCTCCGGCGCCAACTCGACACCGGTCTCCTCGAACGCCTCGCGCACCATGGCCTCGCGCACGTCCTCCCCGTCCTCCACGTGCCCCGACGGGGCGTGCCACAGTCCGTCCGCGTAGCCGGTACCGGCCCGGCGGGCGAGCAGCACGTCACCGCCGCGCCGCAGGACGAGGTGAACGTCGACGACCTCGCTGTGCCGGACCGAGGCCGGATCGGCGACGGCGTCGGCGGTCTCGGGGCCGGACTGATCGGCGGCCGTGCCGGTGGGCTCGTGACCGCTCTCAGCAGCGGTCCCAGCAGGGGTGCCAGCAGCGGTCGCACCGGCCGCTGCGCCGTGCGGGACCGGCCCCGTCCTGGCCACCAGGGCGTAGCGCTCGTCGTGCACCGGTCGGCCCCAGAGCCCGGGCACATCCGACAACCGCTCATGGTCGAGCCGGTGGCTCAGCGGCCCGAGGGCATCGATCAGCCGGGTGGCGGGCAGCCCCTGGCCGCCCCACACCCCCTCGACCAGCACCAGCCGCCCGCCCGGGCGCAACAGCGACACCCAGTGGGCGAGCACCGCCTCGGGATCGGGCAGCGCCCACAGCACATGGCGGGCGAGCGCGACGTCGAAACGCCGGCCCCCGACCGGAGGCCGCTCGGCGGGTCCCGTCAGCACTTCGGCTGTCGTGCCGGCGAGTTTGCGGCGAGCGGCGTCCGCCATCCGCGGCGAGAGGTCTACGGCGGTCACCCGGTGGCCCTGCTCGGCGGCGAGCAGGGCGAGGCTGCCCGTGCCGCATCCGAGGTCGAGCACATCGGAGGGATGCGGCGGCAGCCAGTGCCGCATCCGTTCCGCCCAGGCGCGGCGGATCCCGGCGTCGCGCAGCCCGTGGTCGGGCTCCTCGTCGAAGGTGTCCGCGGCGGCGTCCCAGTCGATCCCGTCGTTCCGGTCGATCGTCGTCATGGTTCCGATCCTGGCAGCAGCCACTGACAACGAGGGGCCGGCGAGGGGCAGCGCCGCCGCGCGGGCACGGAGCGGCGTCCGCCCCGGCCGTCGCACACGGGTGGATGACGGATCCGGTGAGCCGGGTGTCCGCGTGTTGCGCCGAGGGGCTGGAGAGCCCGAAGTCCGCCGCATGCAAGGGGTGCGCGCGTCCACGCGCCGCAGGGCCGGCCGCTGAGCCGAAGCGCAGGAGTCGTACGGGCGAGGGTGCCGCAGGTGAGCGAACGCGGCGGCACCCTCGCAGCGTCCGGGCCCACGAAGGGGACGGACCCGATGGATCTGATGGATCTGATGGATCTGATGCCCACGACGGGATCGCTCGCGCCGCGGCCCAGCACCGGACGGCCCTGGCGTGCCTGCCGTCAGGGCGTCCGGTGCGGGTCGCCGGCCCGTGAACCACGGGCCGTCAGATCATTTGAAGACCGACGCGCAGGTCGTCTTGGTGGCCTTCGCGGGATCGAGTGCGTTGGTCACCTCGTGGAAGGCGATCCGGTCGAACAGGCCGATGGCCACGTGTTCCGAGAAGTCGAGGGCGCACAGGTCCTGCACCGTCACGTTCTTCACGTTGGGCCCGTCGAGGAACGACGACCGCCAGGGGGTGATGACCTCGTCGTACTTGGTGGCGATGACGGTGTACTGGACGCCGGGGACGGTGTCGCCTCCCTCGTTCAGCTTGGTGAGGAACGGGGAGCCGGCGATCTGGTCGGCGAAGGCGGGCGTCGCGGAATTGAGCAGGTGCTCGGCGGCCGGGAAGTACTTGAGCAGGCCGGTGAGCCCGTGGAGGGTCGTGCCGTGGTTGGACGGGGCGAGCCCGACGAGGGCGTTCACCTCGTCGGCGCCACCGAGGAACTTGAGGTAGTAGCGCGGCATCATGCCGCCCTGCGAGTGACCGACGAGGTCCACCTCGTCGGCTCCGGTGGCGGCCAGGACGCGGTCGACGTAGCCGTCGAGTTCCTCGGCGGACTCCTCGACGGGGCCGAGCCCGTGGAAGAAGGGGACGCCCGGGAGCTTGCCGTAGTCGAGCGAGAAGACGCAGTAGCCGCGCTTGACGAGGTACGGCGCGAGACCGAGCCAGTTGTCGACGGAGTTCCCGAGGGTTCCGTGGACGAGGACCACCGGGCGGGGATGGGCGGTAGAGGGCTTGCAGGACCAGTTGTTCCAGCCACTCGACGGGGCGGCTGCGTGGGCGGTGGCGGCCGGCGCGAGGCCGATCCCCACCGCCAGCAGGGCGGCGGTCAGCGGTCTGAGGGCACGCTTCCAGGACAGCATGGTGCGATCTCCTTGCGGCTCAAGGGAAATGCGGGATTGGCGTGGGGGCGCGAGATCTATCCGGGTAGACGGGGATGTGAGAGGTGAGGCGGGGATGTGGGGGATGGTGCGGGGATGTGGGGAGTGATGCGGAAGTGGGGTGGTGCGGGGGTGATGTGGGGGTGGGGGAATGCGGGAAGTGCGGGGGGATGCGGGGATTCATCCTGTGGCCCGGACCACAGGAAGAGCGCGCTCATGCCAACGTACGCATGGGTAACTAAGGCTGGGAAGTTACGCGTTGGTAAAAACTGAAATAGCATCAAGCCGTGTGATCACGTGGTTACCCACGGAAACACAGAGGTGGGGCTTATGCGGCGAGAGAGCCTGGAATGACCGCCCGGGGGCCGTACTTCGCCCGCGCCCGGTCGGCGACCGCCTCCAGCCGGCGCGCTTTGTCATCGGCGGAGTCGAAGGTGAGCTGATGCGCGGCCCGTTCGGCCGGGACCAGCCCCTCCGCCCGCAGCGCCAGAGCACGCACCCGGGCGCGCTGCAGACCGAGCACGTCCAGGAGCCGGTACGCGGCACCGGTGAGCGACACGGAGTGCGCGGTCGGCTCGGACAGGACCCGGGTCCTGGTGGTCGTGGTGCGGTCCGCGTAGCGCACGGTGAGTGTCAGGGAACGGCATACCTGGCCGTCGCGGCGCATCCTCGCCCCCAGTTCCCCCGCGAGCGAGAGCAGTGCGCGGCGGTGCCTGTCACGGTCCAGCTCGTCCCGGGGAAAGGCGCGTTCGCCCGCGACGGAGCGGGCCGCCGCATTGGGGACGACCCGGGTCCGGTCGATACCGCGGGCCTTCTCGTGCACCTCCCGGCCCGTGCGCACGCCGAGGATCCGCTGGAGTACGGCGAGAGGGGCGGCGGCGAGCCGGTCGACGGTGTCGAGCCCGTAGCCGCAGAGGATGCGGGCCGTCGCGGGGCCGACGCCGTGCAGCGCGGCGACCGGGCGGCCGGCGAGGAACTCCGCCGCGCCCTCCACCACCAGGGTCGTACCGGAGCCGGCCTCCAGCGCCGCCATCCTGGCGAGCAGCGGGTTGGGCCCGGCGCCGATCACGCAGTCGACGCCGTACAGGGCGAGGGCCCGCACCCGTATCAGCGCGGCGAGCCCGGCTGCGTCCCGGCCGAAGTACCGCAGCGCACCGCTCACATCGGCGAGCGCGGCGTCCCGGCCGACCGCCTCCACCACCGGGGTGACCGCGCCGAGCATTCCGAGCAGCCCCGCGAAGGCGGCACCGTCCGGCGCCTCTTCCCCGGCGCCGCGGAAGCGCACGCAGAGGACGGTCGGCGCGTTCGCGCCCCCGGCGGGGGTGTCCGCTCCCCCGGCCGAGGCGTCCGGCGCATCCGCTGTATACGGTGCGGAAGGCACGGGTGGTGCGGACGGCGCGGACCCGGACGACATGTGAGGCGCATAGGGCACATAGGGCGCGGACACGCCCGCACCGCCCGACGCGCCGTCGCCTCGCGGCGGAACCGCGTTCCCCTGCCCGCTCGTCATCCCGCACTCCCCGGGCTCCGGTGCCACAGCTTCCTCGCCGGGGCCGCCCCTTCGCCCGCGGGGCGCAGATCGGCCCAGGCGTTCATCTCGTACCCGGTGGACAGCCGGATGCGGCGACCGCCCCCGGCCTGGGCACCGGACGCATCCGCACCCCCGCCGCCTCCCCTTCCGCCCCCTATACCCCTTTCACCCCTTTCACCCCCGCTGCCCCTTCCCCCATCTCCCCCGCTTCCGCCCTCTCCGGCTTGCGCGCCCACCGCGGCAAGCCGCTCGGCCACCGCGTCCAGACCGCCCACACGCCGGAGTTCGATCAGGTCCGCGAGGTTCCAGGCGGCGGAACCGACCACACTGAGGCTGCGCGGCCCCCGCCGCTGGACCACGCCCCGCACCAGCAGCAGCCAGGAATGGAAGACGGTGTGGGCGCACGCTTCGTGGCTGTCGTCGAAGAAGGCGAGGTCGACCAGGCCCGTACCGTCGTCCAGGGTGGTGAAGATGACCCGCCGCCCAGAGCGGATCGGCGGTGTCTGGGTGGCCGCCTTGGCTCCGGCGACCAGTACCGTCGCGCCGTGCTCCGCCTCGCGCAGCAGCTTCGCGGGGATCGCGCCGAGTTCGCCGAGGAAGACGTGGTGGTCCGCCATCAGATGGCGGGACGCGTCCATGCCGAGGACGCCCAGCTCTGCACTGAGCCGCTCGGCCTCGTTGAGGTCGGGCAGTCCGATGGAAGCGGTCCTGCGGCCGCCGTCGAGCGGGAGCTGCCCGCCGTGGCCGCCATGGCCACCGCGGGAGACCGCACTCCGCTGGGCGCGGTGCAGTTCGGCGATGTGCAGCAGCAGATCGCGCCGGTTGGCGCCGAACTCGTCCAGCGCGCCGACCTGCGCCAGCCGCTCCGCGGCCGGTCGTCCGGGGCGAGCCCGCTCCCAGAAGTCCAGCAGCGAGGAGTACGGCTGCGCTTCCTCGATCCGCTCCGCTTCCGCCTCGCCGATGCCGTGGACATCGGAGAACGCCAGCCGCAGCCCCCAGGTCACAGACTCTCCGCCGGCGGGCTCCCCGTCACCGGAACCCCCACCATCAGACACCAGTTCGATGCGATGGGCGACCGCCGACCGGTTCACATCGAGCGGGAGCACCGGCACCCCCCGCCGCCGGGCGTCCGCCAGCAGCAGCCGCTTCGGGTACATCCCGGGGTCGTGTGTGAGCAGCCCCGCGTAGAAGGCCGCCGGATGGTGCGCCTTGAGCCACGCCGACTGGTAGGTCGGTACGGCGAAGGCGACGGCGTGCGCCTTGCAGAAGCCGTACGAGCCGAACGCCTCGATGATCTCCCAGGTCCGCGCGATCACCTCGGCCGTGTACCCCCTTCGCTCCGCCCGTTCGGCGAACCACGCCCTGATCCGCTCCTGCGACCCGGGGTCGGAGAGCCCGCGCCGCACCCGGTCGGCCTCGTCCCGGCCGCAGCCGGTCATGATGTCCACCATCTCGATGATCTGCTCGTGGAAGACGACGACGCCGTATGTCTCCGCCAGCGGACCGGCCAGATCGGGGTGCGGGAAGCGGACCGGCACCCGCCCGTGCCGCGCCTGGATGAACGGCCGCACCATGTCCGCCGCGACCGGTCCGGGCCGGAACAGCGAGATGTCCACGACCAGGTCGTGGAAGTTCGCGGGTTGCAGCCGGCCGACGAGGTCGCGCTGTCCCGGGGACTCGATCTGGAAGCAGCCCAGTGTCTCGGCCGAGCGGATGAGCCCGTACGTCGCCGGATCGCCGGGCGGCACCTGGGCGGGGTCGTCCAGATCGATCCGCCGGCCCGTGGTCCGTTCGATCTCGGCGACGGCGTGCGCCATGGCGGACTGCATCCGTACGCCGAGCACATCGAGTTTGAGCAGCCCGAGATCCTCGACGTCCTCCTTGTCGAACTGCGACATCGGGAAGGGGGAACCACCCGCGCCAGCGGTGCCGTGGGGGATCTCACCGCTGGTCGGCACCACGGGGGTGCGCCGCAGCAGCGAGGAGTCGGAGATGAGCACCCCGCACGGGTGCATGGCGACACCGCGCGGCAGCGCGTCCAGGCTCTCGACCAGCTCCCACAGTCTCCGGTGGCCGCCCCTCTCCTTGGCCACCTCGCGCAGTTCGGGCAGCTCTTCCATGGCCGCGCGGGCGTCACGGGCGCGGATGTGCGGAAACGCCTTGGCCAGCCGGTCGATCTCGGCCGGGTCCATGCTCAGCGCGGCGCCCACGTCCCGGATCGCGTGCCGCACCCGGTAGGTCTCGGGCATGGCGACGGCCGCGACCCGCTCCTCGCCGAAGCGGTCGAGGATCGCGCGGTAGACCTCCAGCCGGCGGGCGGACTCCACATCGATGTCGATGTCGGGCAGCACGAACCGGCGCCTGGACAGGAAGCGCTCCATGAGCAGGTGCTGCTCGACCGGGTCGGCCTGTGCGATGCCGAGGAGGTGGTTCACGAGCGATCCGGCGCCGGAGCCCCGGGCGGCGACCCTGATGCCCATCCCCCGCACGTCGTGAACGACCTGGGCGACCGTCAGGAAGTAGGTGGCGTTGCCGTGGAAGGCGATGACGTCCAGCTCCGCGTGCATCCGCTCCCAGTAGGCGCGGGCCCGCGCCGGGGGCAGCCGGTCGTAGCCGCGCAGCACCATACCGGCCGCGGCTCGAGAGGCGAGGACGCGCTGGGCGCCGCGCCCGGCGGCCCCCACGAGATGCGGCTCCGGGTAGTAGGCGTATCCCATCCCCAGATCGCGCTCGGGGTCGACGCGGCACTCGGCGGCGGTCTCCTCGGTGGCGGCGAGCAGCCGGTGCGCCGCGTCGCGGCGCCATCCGGCCGCCTCGGCGATCCGCTCGGCCGCGCGGGCCATGCCGTCCGCGCCCTTGAGCCAGCGCTCGCCGCTGTCGAGCCCCCGGGCGGGGTCGACGGGGACGAGTCTGCGGGCCGCGTCGAGGACATCGGCGACGGGGCCCTGGCCGGGATCGGCGTAGCGCACGGCGTTGCTGAGGACGGCCCGCACCCCCTGCTCGGCGGCGAAGCCCGCGGTGCGGGCGGCGAGACGGAGCGAACCGGGGCCCGTACCCCCGGTCCCGTGGTGCACGGCTTCGAGGCGGAGTCCGTCGCCGTACCGCTCCCGCCAGGGCACAAGCAGCCGGGCGGCCCGGTCGGGACGCCCCTGGGCGAGGGCCCTGCCCACCCCGGAGTCCGGGCCGAGCAGCACGATGAGCCCGTCGCCTCCGGTGGCCCCGGTGGCCCCGCCGGCTCCGGTGACTCCGCCGGCTCCGTCCAGGAAGTCCCGGCCGAGGAGCGGCCGGGACCCACCGGCGGCGTGGGCCGCGGTGATCAGCCGGCACAGCTCCGCCCAGCCCGCGGCGCCGTCGCGGGCGAGGAAGGTGACACGGGGCGCGGACTCGTCGATGAAGGCACCGCCCCGCACCGGGGTGCGCCGGCGTTCGACGCGGGCGGCAGGGCCGGCGGCCCGTACGCCCCGCTCGTTCACGGCCCGCTCCCGGACGGCGAGCTCCGCTCCGAAGATCGGGCGGATGCCCGCCCGGGCGCAGGCCTTGGCGAAGCGGACCGCGCCCGCGACGGTGTCGCGGTCGGTCAGGGCAAGGGCGCCCATCCCCCGCTCGGCGGCGCGCTCGGCCAGCCGTTCCGGATGCGAGGCCCCGTACCGCACGGAGAAGCCGGACACGGTGTGCAGATGCGTGAAACCGGGCATCCGCACCTCCTTGGTCAATCCGCTCCCACTTCCCCCCTCTCACCACCACCATAGACCAAGTTTCGAACGTTCGTGCGACACCCGTCCCGGGTAGGCCCTGCCGCGCTCCCGGCCCGCCGACCGGCCGTGTACCGGCCCGTCCGCCCCCGGCGGACGGGCCCCGGGCAGCGCCGTTTCCCCCGAGACCGCTGGGCGAAGACGGCGAAGACGGCGGAGACGGCGGAGACGGCGGAGCCAGGAGCGACGGCCGCAACGGACACCGCAGACGCGACAGACGCGACAGACATGACGGAGACTCCGGGCCGGGATGGCTCCCCCTGCCTTCGGGCGAATGAGGACCCGCGCGCGTTGACCCCGCGCCCGCCGGTGGTACCAGTCCGGGCGATGCCCACACGATCCGCCCACCCGCGGTACCGGTTCCGCGCGGCGCGCGGCGGCGCGCGCGATGACGCGCGCCCCGCGCCCGGTACCCCGCCCGTCGCCGGCACCGCGGTGGCACCCGCCCTGCGGGCGGCCGCCGCCTACGCCTGGCGGCTGCTGGTGGTCGGCGCCCTGGTCTACGCCGTCTTCTCGATCCTCGGGCGGTTCCACGAGATCGGCGTGGCCCTCTTCCTCGGTCTCGTCGGCTCGGCGATGCTCCGGCCGCTGGTCGATCTGCTGGCCCGCCGGCTGCCGCGGCCGCTCGCGGTGGCCATCGCGCTGATCGGCAGCATCAGCCTCGCCCTCGGCGTACTGGCCCTGGTCGGGGAGACCGTCGCCGGTGAGCAGGCCGTGCTGCAGCACGAGTTCGGCGCCGGGATCGAGCGCATCGAACGCTGGCTGGAGCAACCGCCGTTCCGGCTCAACCCGGAGGCGCTCAACGACCTCCAGTCACGGATCGGCCGGTTCCTCTCCAGCCATCGGTCCACGCTGATCAGTACGGCCATCAGCGGCGCGGCCCGGCTGGTGGAGGTGCTGACGACGCTGGCGCTCGGGCTGTTCTGCGCGGTGTTCTTCCTGCACTCGGGCGAGGGGCACTGGCGCTGGATCTGCGCCCAGCTGCCGCTCTCCGCCCGGGACCGGGTGTCGGCCGCGGGCCACGCCGCATGGCGCACCTTCACCGGATACACCCACGGCATCGTCCTGGTGGCCGCGACCAACTCCGTCCTGGTCGGCCTGGCGCTGTACGCACTCGGCGTACCCCTCGCCGTGCCGCTGGCCCTGCTGGAGTTCTTCGCCGCGTTCGTCCCGCTCATCGGCTCACCCATCGCGCTCGCCATCGCCGCCGTCGTGGCACTGGCCACCAAAGGCCCGGTCGTCGCCGCGATCGTCCTGGCGCTGATCGTGGTCATCGGCCAGCTCGAGGCGCATGTACTGCATCCGCTCGTGCTGAGCTGGGCCGTACGGCTGCATCCGCTCGTCGTGGCCATCTCCGTCGTCACGGGGGCGATCGCCGCCGGGGTGATCGGCGCGGTGGTGGCCGTACCGCTCGTGTCGGTCATCTGGTCGGTGCGCCAGGCACTGCGCCCCCGGAACGGCCGGGACCCGGCCCGCCCCTGAGAGAACGCACCGGCCACGAACCGGCCACGCACCGGCCGCAGACCGGCCCCGCCGGACACTGCCACACCAGGCGACGCCCCCCGGTACCGCACCACCCGGTACCGCACCACGCACGCACCGCTGTGCCCGATGTCGCATGCCGGCTTCTGCTCGCCGACGGCACTCCGCCGGGCCGCTGCCGCCGGAAGGCCGCTCCAGCAGACGGTCCCACCCGGAGAGCCGCCGCTGTCGCCGGCCCGGCGCGGACCTTCGTCCGGAACAGGCCGTCGACGCCCTGGCCGTCGCGCCGACGATCCGGCGGTCGCCGCCCACACGGTGGCGGGGGCGGTGGCCCGGTCACCGGGGGTCCGCCGGGCCGTCCTCGGCGCCGCCGGCACGTGGCAGACGCCGGCACGTGGCAGACGCCGGCCGGCGCCGGCCGCGCGCAGCCGCCCGGGCTGCCACCGGGCATCGTGCGAGGTTTCCGGCCGCAGAGGCGGAGGGCATCGCACCCTGACCGCGGACCGGCCCGTCGCCGGGGGTTCGCAGTCCGGAAGACGGCGCCGGCCGCCACGAGAGCGTCGAGGGCTCCGGCCCCCACCGCCGCGCGCCTTCCGGGTACGCGCCGATGCGTGACGCGGTGCCTGCCGCGGGGACGCGAACGGGGACGTGGGGTACCCGGAAGCGGAGGGGAGGGCGCCCGCTGCTCCGACACGCGCCGGTAGTGCACAAGGTCGACTCCAGGACGCGCGCAAGCACGACGACGCGCCCTCTGCTTCTTCACGCCCCCGTCCGCGCAGGTCGGTTCCGTTAGCGAACATCCCGCACCACCGGCCCTTGGGCAGCATATAAGGACTAGTCCTGTCCGGATCCTCACATCGGACGGGCTCATTGGGGACTTACGCCCCTCTCGCTCCGACGGGTAATCATCAAGGGGGCGGGGAAGGCCAGGACGATACCGCCGCATACGGCATACACACGGGACACTCAGGGAATGTGCGGCATCTCCGGATTCACGGGGCCCAGGCAAAGGAGGCGGCGGGTGCGGCGTCGGGTGCGCGCGTCGGACGGGCGGCATCTGATGGTGGAGCGCTTGGGGGATCCGCGAGGCAGACCGGTCTTCCTGCTGCACGGCACTCCGGGCAGCCGCCTCGGACCCGCGCCGCGCGGCATGGTGCTGTACCAGCGGGGGATGCAGCTGATCGCCTACGACCGGCCGGGATACGGCGGTTCGGACCGGCTGGCCGGCCGCAGCGTGGCGGATGTGGCCGCGGACGTGAGGACGATCGCCGACGCGCTGGGCCTGGACCGGTTCGCGGTGGTGGGGCGCTCCGGCGGCGCACCCCACGCCCTGGCCTGTGCGGCGCTGCTGCCCGACCGGGTCACCAGGGCCGCGGCGCTGGTGACGCTCGCGCCGCGGGACGCGGACGGGCTGGATTGGTTCGAGGGCATGGCCGCGTCGAACGTTCTCGAGTACACACGGGCCTCGGTCGACCCGGACGGGCTTACGGAGCGGTTCATCATGCGCTCGGCGGAGATCCGGCGCGACCCGGTCCGGCTCCTGGACGACCTGCGCAGGGACCTCACCGATGCGGACCGGATGGTCGTCGCGGATGCCGGCGTGCGGTCGATGCTGCTGCGCAACTACCAGGAGGCGCTGCGCACCTCGGCGTACGGCTGGATCGACGACGCCCTCGCCTTCTGCGGCCCCTGGGGGTTCGATCCCGCCGGCATCACCGCGCCCGTGATGCTGTGGCACGGCGAGAAGGACAGGTTCTCCCCCGTCAGCCACTCCCGCTGGCTGGCGCAGCGCATCCCGGGGGTGAAGACCGTGCTGGAACCGACCGCGGCCCACTTCGACGCGCTGCACGCACTGCCCGCGATCCTCACCTGGCTGCTGGAGGACCACCCGGAGGACACCCGGAGGACACCCGGGGGGTGAGCGGCTGAAACGGTCCCGACTCCCCGGACACCCGCCCAGCCAGCGGTGCAGCCGACCACGCCCCCGAACGCCCGCCACGCCACCAGATCGCCGGATCGCCGGCCGCAGCCGCCGAGCCCCCGCTCCCCGCCCCAGGAGCCCGCGGACCACCAGCCGCGGACCGCGGGGAACCGCACTCCCAGCGCCCGCCCCGCCCTCGGGTGGGCGGAGCACGCCCCCGTTCCCTCCGCTCCCTCCGCCCCTGAGCGTGCCCGCCCTCCGGGACGAAGGAGCGGAGGGCGGCCCCGGAGCGGAGACAGCGACGGGAGCAGAGAGCACGCAAGGGGAGCAGAGGGAACAGAGGGAACAGAGACAGCAGAGGGCGTGAGCGGTCAGACGGCCAGCGGTTCCAGGTCGCGGTGGGTTCTGCGCTCGTCCCTGGCGATCCGGGTCAGTGCGTGGTCCTCCCCCAGCAGCCGCGCCAGTTCCTCCGCCGTCTCCGCCCGCAGGGCCGCCGCCTCGTCCTTGCGGCCCAGCGCGCCGAGGGTGACGGCGATGTTGGAGGAGACGGCGAGGACCTCGGGGTGGTGGGCGCCCAGGGCCTCGCGCAGCCTCATCACCGCCCGCCGCTCGGTCTCCAGCGCCGACTCCAGCTCGCCCAGGTCGGCACGGGCGTTGGCGAGGTTGACGGCGCAGAACAGCGTGTGCGGGTGGGCGGGGCCGAGGATGTCGGTCATCCGGCGGACGTTGGCCACCAGCAGGTGCTCGGCGGCCTCGGGCTCGCCGCAGCCCCACCGGTAGATCCCGAGGTTGTTGATCGCGGCCAGGGTGTAGGGGTGCTTCCCACCCGGCACCTTCGTGTACTGGTCGACGACCTCCTGGGCCATGTCCCGGGCCGCCACCGGTTCCCCTGCCGCGAACAGGTCGGCAGCCAGGTTCAGGTCGCAGGCGAGGGAGTCCGGGTTGGCCGAGGTGTACTTGGCGCGGTAGCGGCTGCGGGTGGCCGTCGTCAGCCGTCGGGCCTCCTCCAGCCGGCCGGCCCTCCGCAGGGACACCGCGAGGCTCTTGCCCGCCGCCAGGGTGCCGGGGAAGGCGCGGCCGAGAGTCCGCTTGTAGCTGTCGTAGGTGCGGCTGAGCAGGGAGGCGGAGTCCTCGTACCGGCCGACCTCGCGCAGGTCGCGGGCGAGCGAGCTGGCGGAGGAGAGCGTGTAGGGATGCTCGGGGCCGAGTACCTCGGTACGGCGGTCGAAGACGTCCTGGTCGATCTCGCGGGCCCGGGCGTACTGGCCGACCATCCGCAGGTTCAGCGCCAGGTTGTTGGCGGCGGCGAGCGTGCGCGGGTGGGACTCGTGGAAGATCTGGCTGAACCCCTCGTGCGCCTCGGTGGCCAGTTCCATGGCCCTGCTGTACTGGCCGAGGGTGCCGAGGTCCATCGCCAGCCCGCTGGTGGTCATGTACGTGTGCGGGTGCGACGGGCCGAGCACGGTGCGCTGGCGCTCCAGAGTGACCTCGTCCAGTTCCCTGGCCTCCGCGTAGCGGCCCTGCGAGCGGTAGATGTTGGAGAGGTGGAAGCGCAGGTAGAGGTACTGCAGGTCGTCGTTGCCGAGCTTCTGCCGCCAGGCCTCGCGCAGGTCGTCGCAGAGGGCTTCGGCGGCCTGCCAGTCACCGCGCTTCCAGAGGTAGCGCACCCGGTCGATGAGGAGCCGGCGGGTCTCGTGCTCCTCGCAGTGGCGGGCCTCGGAGGGGCCGAGATGCGGCCAGATGGTGTTGAACCGCGGCCAGGTCTCGGGGTTGTCGATCGGCTCGTCGTCGTCGGGACGGGCGCCGGCGAGGATGCGGTGGACGGCGTGCTGGGCGTCCCGCTGCTCCTCCTCGCCGAGCTGGGCGCGGATGACGGCCTGCACCAGCCGGTGCACCTGGATGGAGTTGGAGACCTGGTCGACCTTGGCGAGGGCGAACCGGCCGATCTCGCGGATGACGCGGCCGAGTACGAGCTTCTCCTGGAGGGAGGGGTCGTACGGCTTGAGCGCGTCGATCATCTCCTTGCTGTAGAGGAGGTTCGCCGAGATCGGCTCGGGGGCGAAGAAGGCGCAGAGCTGGAGCAGCCGCACCGCGGCCGGTGAGCGCTCCTTGAGGCGTTCGATGGAGACGTTCCAGGTCGCGGCCACCGGCTCCGGGTAGTTGGCGGGCTGGTTGAGCGCGAGGACCCGGGTCGCCTGCTGGGCGAGTTGCTCCAGGTAGGCGGCGACGGGCGTGGCGGTCTCGGCGATCCACGCCGCGGCCTGCTCGACGGCGAGTGGGAGGTCGCCGACGGCGGCGGCGACCTGTTCGGCGTCCTGCAGGGTGAGTCCGGGCGCGCGGCGCTGGAGGTGCTCGATGGACTCCTCGCGGAGGAAGACGTCGACGGGCAGGGCGTCACCGTACTGGGACCAGGTCTGGTTCCTCGAGGTGACGAGGATGTGGCCGCCGCTCGGGAAGAACCGCTTGAGCTGCTCGGGGTCGTCGGCGTTGTCGAAGACCAGCAGCCATCGGGAGGTCGGGACACCCCGCCTGAGCAGGTCGACCGCCTCCTGCGAGGCGGTGGCCATGTCCTCGCCGCCCTGGGCGCCGAGCCGGGTGGCGAGGTCGGCGAGTCCGGCGACGACGTCGGCGGTCTGCTCGGAGGAGATCCACCACACCAGGTCGTAGTCGGCCATGAAGCGGTGCACGTACTCCAGCGCGACCTGGGTCTTGCCGACGCCGCCGAGACCGTACAGCGTCTGGGGCTGCGGCAGCACGACGGCCATGCCGCCGCTGAGCTGGTCCCGCATCCGCTCCAGGACCAGGGACCGGCCGGTGAAGCCGGGGTTGCGGGCCGGCGCGTTCCAGATCTTCGGGACGGTGCCGGGGAAGCGCGGGCCGGGCGCGACCCCGTCGGTGAGCTGGACCGGACGGTCCAGCGCACGCAGCAGCGCGCCGGTGGCGTGCACCTCGTCGAGGCGGAAGAGGTCGACGGGGTTGCGGTCGATGTAGGGGGCGGTGAGGCGTACGTCGCCGACGCGCAGCGGCAGCAGATGGCGGCCGCGGCCCCCGCCGGGGTCCTCGGCCGCGGCCCGCTCCCACACCCGCACGGCGCGGGCCGACTTGAGGTAGGCGCTGGAGAGCAGCACGACGGTGCGGGCGGCGTTCTCGGGTGCGGGGAGGGCGGCGCCGTCCCCGGGCGGTTCCGCGGAGACGTCGCGCGGCACGACCCGGAAGCCGGCGCGGGTGAGGACGGACTCGATCCAGTCGGCCCACATCCGGTTCTCGGCGACGTAGCTGAGGAACAGGTCGGCGGGCAGCGCGGGCCTGCGGCGGGTGAAGACGTCCCTGATCCGCAGCCTGATCTCCTCGCCGACGGTGGGCATGGCGGTGACCTCGCCTTCGGTGATGACGGCGGTGAGCCGTTCGAAGGCGGAGAGCAGGGAGTTGGTGAGTCCGGCCTCGTCGCCGAAGGTGGCGAGGGTCTCCTCGTAGGCGTAGTAGGGGCGGTAGGGGATCTCCACCGCGCCCCAGTAGGCGGTGAGTTCCTCGCCGGACAGACCGGTGGGGAACCGGTCGAACTTCAGCCGGGCCAGGGCACGTCCGGCGTCGGCCTTCTCCTTCTCGCCCTCGTCGATGCGCATGGGGACGGGCAGGACGCGGATGCCGCGGCCGCCGTAGCGCTCGTCGATCTGGCGGGCGACGGCTGCGGCGCCGTCGATGGACTGGTCGCTGAGGGTGAAGCAGTCGACGAGGACGTCCGGGAGGTGGACGGTGCAGATGTCGGCGATGTCGCTGAGACCGGTGCGGCTGTCGATGAGGACGTAGTCGTAGTTGGCCTTCATGTCGTCGCGCAGTGCGTCGAAGAAGTGCCCGCCGCCGAGCCGGTCGTAGAAGTTGTCCCAGTCGAAGGTGGAGACGGTCGCCGAGTACTCGCGGTTCTGCCTGCCCGCCGAGACGAAGTCGAGGGTGCCGCCCTCGGGGAACTCCCAGCCGAGGCTCTCGGGCGCCAGGGAGACGGCGTGCGGCTGGATGCGCGCGTAGTCCCGGTGCCAGTCGTCGGAACGCTGCACGGGGCTGGTCGCGGCCCAGGCGTACTCGGTGATCAGGTCGATGACACCGGTGGTGGCACCGAGTGTGGACGGGTCGAGGAAGGGATGGAAGAAGCGGTGCAGGCCGGGCGCTTCGAGGTCCCAGTCGACGGCGAGGACCCGCTTGCCGTTGGCGGCGAGCACCCAGGCGGTGTTGGCCATGGCCATCGTCCGCCCGGTCCCCCCCTTGTAGGAGTAGAACGTGACGATGCGTCCGTCACGACTGGCTGTCATCCGAGTCCTCCGCATCCGGCGCATCCGGCGTATGGTCGAGCGTGTCGGGGATGTCGTGCGTGGTGGCATACTCGGCCGCCATGGGGCCGCGCAGCCTCGGACGTTCGGTGTGGCTGCCGCCGGCGGGCGGATAGGCCTGGGCATGGCGCAGGTACTGCTGGGCGGCGGCCTCCACCACCTGGGGGAGGATCTGGCCGAAGGCCTCCATGCTGGGTACACCGCGGGCGGCGGCGCGGCTGGCAGCCCGGCCCTGGCCCAGCTTGGTCGGCAGGGTCTGGGCGAGTCTGGCGCCGAGGACGCCCTCGGCGCCGCGGCTCTGGTGGTCGTCGCGGTTGAAGGGGACGACGACACTGACCCAGGGCCGGTTCTCGGCGTCGAAGGCGGCGAGCTGCTCGCGCCTTTCGTCGTCCTCCAGGGCCCAGCGGTCGACGATCAGCAGCTCCGGTCTGGTGGGGGCCTGCTTGCTGTCCAGGGGTGTGCTGTCATGGTCGAACGAGGCGATGGTGGCCTGGTAGTTGAGGGTCCGCACCAGATCGCGGGCGACGTAGGCGAGCGGCCGGTGCACATCCGGGTAGTAGGGGTTCCAGTCCTGCGGCAGGTCGCCGTAGTACTGCGGGTCGCGTCCCGGGGGGAGGTCGTGCAGGGTCGGGGCGGCCACGGTCACCTGGATGGGGCGGGGGCCGGTGCGGCGCGGGCCGTCGGGAGCCGGGGGCCCGAAGGCGCTGGGGGCCTCCCGGTAGTCGAGTGGTCTGCTGGGCCCGACGGCGGTGGTGTCCGCGACGCTGACGATGCGTTTGGCGAGTTCGTACACCGCCCGCTCGTACTCCTCGGCGAATATCCGCAGTTTGATCAGTCCGTAGAGCCCGTCGGTGACGTAGCGGTCGCCGAAGGCGCGGTGGTTGAACTGCAACCGCTCAGCCGGCCCTGGCAGTTGCTCGGGCGGCACCGGCACCCACAGGGCGGGCACGATGGCCTCGGCGGGCCGGTTGCTCTTGGCGTGGTGGAAGATCTCGCGCTGGGCGAAGGCGTACCACTCCTTGCCGCACATCTCGCTGGCGAAATAGCGGGGGGAGAACAGCGGCACGAAAACCCGGCAGATGGACAGCACTTCGGCGAGGCGTTCGGACCACCCCTCGCCGGAGCGTATCTCCCGGTCCATGAATCCCGCCTGCGCGCCGCCGGGGAGGTCCGTCATGGCCATCACATGGCCGCACAGGTCCCGGAAGAGCCGCTCCACCCACATGTCGGGATCCGGCACACCGGCACCGTCCCTCGGTGTGTGCGCATAGCTGAGGAAGAAGTACGGCCGATGGTCCGCCGCCCGCTGCTGCGATGACGCCTGCACACGCCCCCCGTCCCGTATGAACACCCGCACCCGGTGGTGATGAGGTGCGGGCGGTCCAATCATTGCGGAGCAGACGTTGCTCCATCCCCTGGTCCTTCGGTCAAATCAACGCCGCTTTCCGGACATCCACGTCACTGCATGGTCCACCGCATCCGTGATCGAGAACAAGGTCGCCTTCGTTCCCCCCAGTCGCCCCCGCTGTCCGGTGTTCCGGGAGAAGGCGGCCCCGATGTCCCCGAAATCGCTGTCGTCGAGTGCGACGTCGAGGTATTCCGTCCATTCCGGCCCGTGCGCCCCGCGCACCACGCAGGCGTACCGGCGCTGCGGTGCACCGATTCGGTACTCCGCCAAGTGGAACGCGGTGCAGACGGAGAACCCCACATTGATCATCAATACCCGCGCGCCCGCCCGGTAAAGCGCACCGAGGGGGGATTCCTCACCGAGGTGGCAGGTGAGCGGGTGGGGGAAGAGGAGGCCCTCGGCCCCTGGGCCGAGCGCGGCGAACGACGTCTGGGGGTGGGTGCTGCGCACCGCGCCCCGGGCGGTCCGCACGGACTCGGCCAACCGGCCCATCCCGGTACTCGGCGTCACGGCCGCGTCGAAGGCGGGCATCATCGCCCGGAAGGCCGCCGCCTGGGTGGGGGTCATCCCGGCCACGCGCCGCAGATGGGCGGTGGACGTGTCGGAGTTCTCCGGGGTGAAGGCGGGGACCACGAGCGTGCCCTCCCCGCCGACCGCCTTCAGCAGGGCGTCGCGCAGCACGGCGGCGTCCATGCCGGTGCCGCCGATACCGGCGTGGACGAGGACCGTCTCCCCTCTCCGCAGGCCCAGTTCCGTCAGCTGCCGCGCGAGCGCGTCGCGCTCAGCGGCCGGGCCGGTCACGGTCCGCCTCCTCCCACAGCAGCGCCAGCAGCGCCTTCCCGCCGACGGTGAGCTCCGCGGCGCGGCCCAGGGTGTCCAGTGCCCTCAGGGCCGCCTCCGCCCCGTCCGGGTCGAAGGCGCGCAGCCCGGTGCGTTCGTACGCCCCCGCCAGCAGCTCGGACACCGCGACCGGCTCCTGCCGCCACGGTGCCGGATGCGTCCACCGGCCGTCGTCGGCGTAGAGGTCGGTGACCTCCAGCAGCGCCCGCAGGCGCGCCCGGCGCCAGCCTCGCAGCAGCAGCGGCGCCAGTTCCCCGGCGCCGGCCCGCAGCGGGAGGCCCAGAGCACCGATCCCATGCCGCCCGACCGCGGGCCGCTGGCCGGCGACGGGGGTCAGCGTGGTCAGCGACGCGGCGGCGGCCGCGGCCTGCTCCGGTGCGCGGGCGCGCAGCAGGCCCCAGGCGCGCGCCAGCCGGCTCGCCCACCCGGCCGCCTCGTCCTGGCCGAGCCGGGGCGTCACGGGGACGTCGAAGCAGTCGCGGTACGGGTCGAGGTCGTCGATGGCGAGGCCGGGCGCCCCGTCCCGGGCGAGCCGGCGGACGGGCCGCCAGCGGGCGCCCGGTTGCCCGGGGAGCGGGATGCGCGTCTCGCAGCCGGCGGCCCGCACGAGGAGCCCCTTCTCGACCGGCCGCACCTCCGCGGTACCGCGCGGTGCGGCCTCGCCGAGGCGGAGTTCGCCGAGCGTCGGCAGCAGCAGGGTTCCGCCCTCGTACAGGACCGGGACCGCGAGGTCGAGGCCGCAGCGGACGGCCGCGGCTGCGACCGACGCGGCGAGCCTGCCCGCCGGGAGCGTCGCGGCGCCGGAACGGCCCTCGCGCAGGGCGTCCAGGGATCCGAGCAGCCAGCCGCGGGTGTACGGGTGGGTCAGTACGCCGTCGAGTCCCCCCGGATGCCGGTCGACGGTGCCGACCAGTTCCCAGGCGTGGGCCCACGCGTCGCCGCCGCGGCCGTCGAGTTCCCGGTGGAGGTCGGCGAGCAGCAGCCTCGTCAGCTCGTGCTGTTCGGCCCGCAGCTCCCCGTCGTCGGCGACGGCGGCGGGCACCGACCGGGCGGCCGTGCGGTGTTCGATGCCTCGGACGAGGGCCTCGAGGTCGGTGCAGTAGACGGAGGTGTTCTCGAAGCCGCTGCCGGAGCGGTAGCGGTGGCTGTAGAGGCCGCCGCCGCAGGAGCGGACGACGGGGCATTCGCGGCAGGCGCGGGCGACGCCGCCCAGGCCGAGCTGGCGGGCCCGCACGCCGGGGTGGGCGGCGACCTCGTCGAAGGTGTGGGCGAAGACGTCGAAGCCGGTGGCCGCGGCGCCGTCGTAGGCGGTCTTGAGCGAGTCGGCCTGCTCCAGGGTGCCGTCGGTCTCGACGACGACGAGGTCGGTGGGAGTGAGGCCGAGCGATTCGGTGAGACCGGGCCCCCCGGAGAGGGTGGAGAGGACCGAGGCGAAGAGCCGCACCGGCACCCGGCGGCCCTGCCGGTCCCAGCGGTCGAAGACGGTCAGCAGCCAGTCGGCGTACGCGGTCGGGGAGCCGTCGGGTCTGGGCGGCGGCTCGTCCCAGGTGGCGTGCGGCAGCAGGAAGTCGACGCGCGGGGGGTCGAGCTCCATCAGCGCGTCGTGGACGGCGACGGGGTCGTTGGCGACGTCGACGGTGCACAGCAGTCCGAGGTTGAGATGGCGCCAGCGGTCCGTGCCCAGCAGTTCGACGGCCTTCAGTACCAGCGGGTGGCTGCTGCGTCCGTCCGCGAAACGGCGGTGGCGGTCGTTGGCGGTCCTGTCCCCGTCGAGGGAGATGCCGACCCTGACGCCGAACTCGTCGAAGAGTTCCAGATAGCGGGGGCTCAGCTGGAGGCCATTGGTGTGAACGCGCAGATCGAGGGCGGCGACACCGTCGAGGGCCTTGGTGAGTTCGTCACAGACCCGGCGTAACCGGGCGGGGCCGGCGAGCAGCGGCTCCCCTCCGTGCAGGATCACTGACACGGAGGGCAGGGCATGTTTCTTCGCATGCTCGGCCAGTCGCAGAGCTGTCCAGAAGATCGCCTCGTCAGAGATTGCTTTGGGGCGGGTACGCCAGCTCTGATCAGCGTGTTCATAGATGTAGCAGTGATCGCAGGCAAGATCGCACCTGCTGTGGACCTTCAGCACGATCTCGCGGAAGGGGACCACCGGTCGGGTCATTGCGCCAGTCTAGGGCAGACCTTGCGCCGCACGGACCGATCGGAACCGGACTGCGGGAGCGGACTGCGGGAACCGGAACTACGGGAACCGGACTAGAGAGCGGAGTTGAACGTCGACATCCGGGCGGGTCGGTCGATGCCTGAGGGGCGCACGCGGTCCAGTTTCCTGGCCGCCTCGGCGTCACGGACATCGAGCTCGGCGAGGGGCACCCGGCCCCTTTTCACAGAAGCAAAGGTGACTGAGGTCTGAGGGGTCACGACGGCCGTCCTAGGTCATATCGTACTGACGGGGGAACCACCGGGCACCGTTGCAGTGTCGGCGGCATGACTTTACTCTCATGAACGCCCGCGCGGCGTGCAACTCGGCACAGAGCACTGAAACGCAGAAGCGTGGCGCGAGTATGCCCCACTCCATACGGAACAAGCTATTCCATCGAACGAGTGAAGCCACCATCCGCAGAGGGGGATACGGATGACCGGCGTTCCCGGCCATCTGCAGAGCATGGTCTTTCGAAACGCCGATCTGCCGGCGCTGTTCCACAGGGCGGACGAGACGGCCGTGAACCGGCAGCGGGACGCGGTCAAGGGCACCCGGCTGCAGCTCGTCCTGCTGGTACTGGGGTCGGTGTTCGCGGTGCTGCCCTGGCGCGGGAGGATCGGCGACTCCTTCCAGCTCATGGGCCTGCTCAGCGCGTCGGCGTACGCCTGGGTCCTGGTGGCGGGCTTGCGCGGGACCCGCCGCCGGGCGAAGTCGCACTGGCAGCTGAACCGCTCCGCAGCGGAGTTCATCCGGTCGATGTGCTGGCGGTACGCCGTGCACGGGACGCCCTTCGACTCCGACTCGGCCGATCCCGACGGGCTGTTCACCACCAGGCTGGAGGAGGGGCTCCGGGAACTGCGCAAGGTCGGCTGGGCGGACCCCCGCGAGGAGGGCGGCGGGAACGCCCTGACCGGAGAACTGATCACCACGCCGATGCGACTGCTGCGGGAGAAGGTCTTCAGCGTACGCAAGGAGACGTATGTGAGGGACCGTCTGATCGAGCAGCGCAACTGGTACCACCGGCGTGCGGAGATCTCCCGGCGCGCCACCGCGCTGTGGACGGTGATGATCAGCCTGCTCACCGCGCTCGCGCTGCTGTTCGGGGTGCTGCGCACGTTCTCCGTCACCGACTCGGCCGAACCGGTGCCGCTGCTGTCCGCCGCCGCCGCCGCGTGCCTGGCATGGAGTGAGATCCGGCGCCACCAGCCGCTGATCGCGGCACACTCCCTGGTGGAGGAGGACCTGGCCGCGATCCATATCGCGATGGAGACCTCGGTGACGGAGGAGCAGTGGCCCTCGGCCGTGTACGAGACCGAGCGGATCGTCTCGCCCCAGCACACCGACTGGCTCGTGCAGCATCGGAGTTGACCTCCTCCCGCGTCCCGCACGGCGCTCGCGGCGCCCGGCGGACGGGCCGGAGGGACCGGCGCCCGAAGGCCCGAGCGGCACGCACGGGCCTGGCGGCCGGGACCCGCCGCGCACCCCGCCGGCCGCGCCGCACACGACCCCGCCGGCCGTGCACCCGCACCGGACGCCCCCGCACGGCACACGCCATCGCGGTACCGCATGCGTGACACCGCGCCCGGTACCTCCAGGCACCCGGCCGGACGGGTACGCACGGCGCGCCGGTCAGGTGCGCTCGACGCCGTCGCACCACACCACCGTCACCGGTCTGCCGCGCTCGCGCGCGTAGCGGACGATGTCGCCGGTGCCGCCGAGCCCTCGGGCCGGCCTGCCGTCCCAGACCGCCAGGAGCCGGTCGCAGTGGTCCGCGACGTAGACGCCGGCCGCGTAGTACGCCTCGTCCGTGGAGTGGGGAAACGCCAGCCGGACCTCCCGGCCGGCCCGGCGCAGCAGCCGCCGGTAGCGGGCGAGCGCGCAGGGGTCCCCGAAGGACTCTTCGTAGTCCCCGCTCGGGATGACGACGGTGAGTTCGGCGCCGAAGGCGAGCGCCATGTCGGCGAAGATCTGATCGGCCCCCTCCGCCAGGCTGGAGAGCGCTTCCAGCGCACCCTGCCCGCCGCCCAGCGCCGACTTCATCCCGGCCAGCACGTGCGGCATGGCCTCGGGGGGGATGTCCCGGTGCCCGGTCACTCCGATGCGCTTCATCCGCGCCCCCCGATCCGTTGCGACCCGCCGTTCCGCCATCCTCTCAGCAGTGTGCAACACGTCGAGCCCCCGCCGGTCGCCGACGGGGGCTCCTGGTGTCCGCTGTCGCCCCGGCGTCCCGGGAACGGGTCAGTAGACGTTCACTCCGTAGGCGCTCAGCGCCTCGGTGACGGGCTGGTAGAAGGTCGTACCGCCGAAGAAGCAGTTGCCACTGCCACCGGAGGTGAGACCGATCGCCCGGCTGCCGGAGTACAGCGCGCCGCCGCTGTCGCCGCGCTCCGCGCACACGTTGGTGCGGATCATGCCGTAGACGATGTCACCGCCGCCGTAGTTGACCGTGGCGTTCAGGCCGGTGACGGTGCCGCTGTGGGTGCCCGTGGTGGAACCGCTGCGGGTCACCGGCATGCCGACCGTGGCGTCGGCGGCGCTGGTGATGTCGACACTGCCGACGGTGCCCGGCTTGGAGATGGACGTGTTGGTGTAGCGCACGATGCCGTAGTCGTTGACCGGGAAGCTGGAACCCGTGGTCGGGCCGAGGACGGTGGTACCGGTGGAGTTCGCGTACCAGGTGCCCGCGCCCTCCGTGCAGTGGCCCGCCGTCAGGAAGTACGAGGTGCCCGCGCTGTCGCGGACGTTGAACCCGAGCGAGCAGCGCCAGGCGGAGGTGTAGACGGCGTCGCCACCCGAGATGAGCTTGCTGAACTTGCCGGGGGTGCGCTCGATGCGGAGGGCGCCGGCGTTGGCGCCGGCCTCCCGCTTGATCTGTGCGATCTCGGCCTGGGAGACCGTGGAGTCGGCGGTCACGACCAGGGTGTTGGTCGCCTTGTCGACGTGCCAGGCGGTGCCTGCCACATCGGCGGTCAGCACGGCGTCGCTCGCGGCTGAGAGCTGGGACGCGCTGAAGGCGACGGGGGTCTCGGCGGCACCGGCGGCGGGAACGGCCAGCGCGGCGGCGGCGACGAGACCGGTGGCCACGGCGAGCAGGCGGGTTCGTCTCGCCGTGCCGTGGGTGGGGGTGGTGCGCTTGATCCTCACTTCTCGTTCCTCCCGAGGGGAATCGGGGGCCCGCCTGTGGGGACGACGGACCCGTGAGGCGCAGTCGAGGGGCGGGGGTGTCCGGATCCCGATCACGTTGTGCCCCTGACAAGCGCTGTTTCGGGAGTGTCCGGCGGGTCAACTCGCCGCGCAAGGGCACCTTTCGGCCGAGCCGGGCAAGGGATGCCGCCCCGCTCCGGGGCGCGGTGTTCCCCCGGACCGACACGGTCCGCACCGGGCCGGACCGGACGGCTGCCGCCCGCAGCCCGCTCCCCCAGCGGCCGGTTCGCCCGCCCGGTCGGCCGCGCCGGACGACTCGGCCGGCGGCCCCCCGCCGGGAGCGTGCCCCCCGGGCGGCAGCCGTCCGCGGCGCGGATCGCCGTTCCCCGAAGGGAGTCCGGCTTGACCGGAATTCGCTTCTCCCACGGTTACGGGGGGGGGAAGGCCGCCGGGGCGCCCCCGGCACCCCACGGCGAGCCGTGACCCCCGCCAGGGCACGGCGGACCCGCCCCCACGGAGACCCCGCCGGCCTGTCCGACCGCCACCCGCAGGGCCACGTGCGCGGACGCTTCCGCGTCCCGGCCTCACCCGGCCGCCAACGGCCGGCATCGGCGAAAGCCACCCGGGTTAGGGTCGGGAGCATGACGACGACCCTTGCCGGCAGTGCCTTCGACTCCCTCCGCCTCGACGCCGTGCCCGACCAGGAGGCCCTGCGCCGGGTCTACGAACTCCCCGGCCCCCGGGCCGTGCGCAAGCAGATGAGCGAACTCAACGACGAGACCGTGCGGTTGGTCGGCTGCTCATCGCTGGTCCTGATCGCCAGCGTGGACGCCGAGGGCAACTGCGACGTGTCGCCGCGCGGCGGCCCCGCCGGGTTCACCACCGTCCTGGACGCACGGACGGTGGCGATACCGGACGCGACCGGCAACAAGCGGCTGGACACCCTGCAGAACGTCGTCGCCACCGGGCGGGCCGGTCTGCTGTTCGTCGTCCCCGGGCGGACCACCACCCTGCGGGTGAACGGCAAGGCCTGCGTCTCCACCCGCCCGGAGCTGCTGGCACGACTGACCCCCGTGGGCAAGCCGCCGGCCAGTGCGCTGGTGCTGGGGGTCGAGGAGGTCTACCCGCACTGCCCCAAGTCCCTGCTGCGCGGCGGGGCCTGGAAGCCCGAGCGGTGGCTGCCGGCGGACGCCCAGCCGACCTCGGCCGAGGTGACACTGGCCCAGTTGCGGATGCCGGGGCTGACGATCGCCGACATCGAGCAGACGGAGGCGGATTCGCTGAAGTACCGGTACGAGTAGGGTGCCGGCCCGCGGGTGCGCACCACCCGGCCGGACCCCGGCACGGTGCGCTGGTACCGGTCGCGGGTGCGCCGCGCGGGGGCCGTGCCGCAGCCCCGGCGGGCCGGGGTACGCCACGGCGCCGGCGTCATGCGCCTCCCGGCCCCGGGAACCCGGGGAACGGGAACCCGGGGAACGAGAACCCGGGGAACGAGAACCCGCCGCGGGGTGGCCGTGGTTCGTCCTCGTCCGGAGCCCGGATCGCCCGCGCGGCGGGGCGGCATGGGCGAAGCCCGTGCACCCGACGGGGATCGCGGGACGGACCTCACACGCCGTCGCAGGGACAACAGCATATGCCGCAGTCGCAACCGCAGTCGCAGCCGCCGTTGTGGCAGCAGCCCTCGCGCCTCCTGCGCGACCAGGGGCCCTCGTACTCCTCGGCGCAGCAGAGGCGGCAGGTGCAGCACAGGCCGGCGAAGACCGCACAACCCGCCCAGAAACGGCGGGGTTCGGGCTTCGGGGGCCCGCCATCGCAGTGCGGCCGGAGCGGCCCGCCTCCGTCGCCGCCGGGTGCACCGCCGGTCCCGTCCCCGCGGACGCCGCCACCGGACCCGTCACCGCCGGGAGCACCGGCGCAGCGGTCGCCGGCCCCCTGGGGGGTGCCCCGCCCGTCGGGTCCCGCCGCCCCGTCGTCAGGGCCGCCGTACGAGCCGCCGTGGAGGCCAACGCGAGGACGGCCGTGGAAGCCGCCGTGCGGAGCCCCTGCCCGCTGCGGCTGCCCACCGCGGGCCCGGTGCGGACAGGGCACGGTGCCGAAGGCCCGGTCGACTGACCGCCTGAGCTCGTGCGTGAGCAGCCTGTGCGGCAGCCGGTCGTCGGCGAACTCCGCCTCACGCAGGGCGAGCCGTGTTCCGCGGAGGGCGTCGTCGGCGAGGCGGCGGGCCTCGGCGAGGCTGGTACCGGTCGCCGTGAGCGGGTTCCAGGCACCCGAAGCGGCGTCCTGCTGCCGGTCCTCCACGGCGTCCAGCAGATGGGCCAGCCGGCCGAAGAGCCGACCGGCCTCGGCGAGTGGCGCGGCGTTCCCGGGGCGCCCGGCCAGGACCGCGGTGTGGGCGAAGGCCGCCGCGGTCGCCGTCTCCGTCGGTTCGGTCACGGCCGTGAGCGGGGTGCCGGGCACCGCCCGCGACTCGATGCCGGCCTGCCGGTCCACGGCGTCCGCCAGCACCGCCGTGTCGAAGCCCAGTGCCGCGCCGCCACGGGCGCCGGCGCGCTCCCAGCGGTCCGCGATCCGGCGTGCGACCGCGGCCGCCGGCCCCTGCGCCAGCGCCCCGTCCCGGTCGGCCACATGGTCGCGGACCTTGGCCGAGGCGAGGAGAAGCGACACGGCGGCGGCCAGCCGGGGTCCCGCACCGCGGGCGACGTCCGCGGTGCGCATGGCACGCAGCGGGCAGGGTCCGGCCGTGCGGCGCTGCGCGGGATCGCGCTCGCGCTGCGCCTCCGTCAGAACCGAGACGACGAGCCCGTCGTAGTTCGTCGTGATCCTGGCGAACTGCCCGTGGCCGGCGCGAAGTGCCAGGCAGAGTCCGCAGAGATGGGCCGTCCACTCTGCCTTGAGGTCGTCCGTGAGGCTATGGGTGCAGGGCCTGACGATTCCGAACACGACGTTCCCCCCGGGTGTCGTTCAGCTGTGCGGCCGACATCGCCCGGCCGCCGGTTCACCCGGACGCTCCGACACTCACCCGTCTGCCGAGACATTCATATTTTGCTTCGATATGAGCCCCGTCAGGGCCCCTACGCTGGACGAACCTTGACGAACCACCACATGTTCTGCACCAGTACCGTCACGAATCCCCTGCGCGGCGGCTATCCACTTGGCGCGCGATCCGCATTATGGACGACCATAGGGATATGCGGAACTACAAGTGACCGCGGTCGAAAGGAGGCGTCCATGGGATCGGTGCGCAAGGCGAGTGCATGGCTCGGTCTCGTCGAGGACAACGACGAGCGCTACTACGACGACGAGTACGCCGAGGGTACGGGATCCGGCGACCAGTGGGTGACCGACCCGCGCGTCCGGGTGGCCTCCGAGACGGCCGAGGAGCACGGGCGCCGGATCGCGACCGTCTCCCCCGACAGCTTCCGGGACGCCCGCGGCATCGGGGAGCACTTCCGCGACGGCGTTCCCGTCATCGTCAACCTGACCTCCATGGAGCCTTCGGACGCCAAGCGCGTGGTCGACTTCGCCGCCGGGCTGACCTTCGGTCTGCGCGGCTCCATCGAGCGCGTGGCGACCCGGGTCTTCCTGCTGACCCCCGCCGACACGGAGATCGTGAACGGGGAGTCCGCGGGCCGCCCCGGCGACGGCTTCTTCAACCAGAGCTGAGCCGGGCGCCCGCCGGTCGGCCGGAACGGGACGGCCGGCCGCCTACCGGAACGCATCGAGGCCGGTGAGCGCCTTGCCGAGGACGAGCTGGTGCATCTCCACCGTGCCCTCATAGGTGAGCACCGACTCGAGGTTGGTGGCGTGGCGCATCACGGGGTACTCGAGCGAGATCCCGTTGGCGCCGAGAATCGTGCGCGCGGTGCGGCAGATCCCGATCGCCTCACGTACGTTGTTCAGCTTCCCGAAACTGACCTGCTCGGGGCGGAGCGTCCCGGCGTCCATCCGCCGCCCGAGGTGATGGGCGAGCAGGATCCCCTTGTGCAGTTCGAGTGCCATGTCGGCGAGTTTGGCCTGGGTGAGCTGGAAGCCCCCGATGGGCTTTCCGAACTGCTCCCGCGTCCTCGCGTAGTCGAGCGCCGTCTCGAAGCTGGAACGCGCCGCGCCCATCGCGCCCCAGACGATGCCGTAGCGGGCGTGCGAGAGGCAGCCCAGCGGGCCCTTCAGTCCCGTCACACCCGGCAGGACGGCGTCCTGCGGCAGCCGCACGTCGTCCATGACGAGTTCGCTGGTGACGGAGGCCCGCAGGGACCACTTGTGCCGGATCTCGGGGGCCGAGAAGCCGGGTGCGTCGGTGGGGACGGCGAATCCGCGGATGCCGTCGTCGGTCCGGGCCCAGACGACGGCGACACCGGCGACGGAACCGTTGGTGATCCACATCTTGCGTCCGCTCAGCACCCAGTCGGAGCCGTCGCGCTTGGCGTAGGTGCGCATCCCGGCGGGATCGGAGCCGTGGTCCGGCTCGGTGAGCCCGAAGCAGCCGATGGTCTCGCCGGACGCCATGGCCGGCAGCCAGCGCCGCTTCTGCTCCTCGGAGCCGTGTTTCCAGATCGCGTACATGGCGAGCGAGCCCTGGACGGACACGAGGGAGCGGATGCCGGAGTCGGCGGCCTCCAGCTCGAGGCAGGCGAGTCCGTACTGGACCGCGGTGGCGCCCGCACAGCCGTAGCCGGTCAGCGACATGCCGAGGGCACCGATCGACCCCAGTTCCCTGGCCAGTTCGCGGACGGGGGGCAGTTCACCGTTCTCGTACCACTCGGCGATATGCGGCAGCACCCGTCCGGCGGCCCAGGAGCGGACGGTGTCGCGCACCGCGAGGTCCTCCGGCTCCAGCAGGTCGTCGATGCCGAGAGGGTCGGCGGGGTCGAAGGGCGGCAGCTTCGAGGGTGCGGACATGAGGGTGCCTCCGGCGGCTCGCACGGGCGCTCTCCAGCCCCGGCGGCTGCCGGGGAACTGGAAACCTAGCAGTGGTAGTTAATGCTCGGCGCCGACGTTACGGCTCAGCGGGCCGTGCGTCCAGTGGGGGCCGGGCGTCCCGCATCCGCCGGCGTACGGCGTGCCGGGACGGCCGGCGCCCGCATCTGGTCCTGCAGCGGGTCGACCGGCCGTGCGGGTCGGGGGACGGGGCACCTGGACCGGGCGTCCGCCGAAGCCCCCGCGGCGGGGAGTCCGTCGCGGCCGCCGAGCCCGCCGGGTCCTCCCGGGCTGTCGAGCCCGCCGGGCTCCGCGCACTCCATCGCCCTCGGCAGCCGGAGCGCCGCAAGCGCGCCGAGCAGCAGCAGCCCCGCGCTGACGAAGAGCGTCACATGTAGTCCGTGGACGAACGCCTGGCGGGCGGCGGTGCGCAGCGCGTCGCCGGCGGGGCCGCCGAGCCGGACCGCCACCTGGTAGGCCTCGCCGAGCGAGTGCGCCGCCGCGCTGCGCGCCGCGGGCGGGGCACCCACGGCACCGTCGACCCCGGGGGCGTAGGCGGCGTTCATCACGCTGCCGAGCAGCGCGATCCCCATGCCGGCGCCGAGTTGGTACGAGGTCTCCCCGATCGCCGCGGCGCCGCCCGCGTCCTCGGGCGGCGCCTCGCTGAGCATCGACTCGTACGCGCCGAAGAGGGTGGTCTGCAGCCCGAAGCCGAGGAGGACGAACCCGGTGGTCAGCAGCAGCGGGCGGTCGTGCTGCCCCATCAGGGTCAGCAGCACCACGGCGGCGGCCGTGAGCACGAAGCCCCAGCCGACCATCCGGCGGGGGCCGACGCGGCGGAGGGTGAGGGAGCCGGTGGCTCCGGCCGCCATCGCGGCGAAGGTCAGCGGCAGCAGCCGCAGACCGGTCTCCAGCGGGCTCAGCCCGAGCACGAGCTGGAGGTACTGGACGGCGATCAGTTCGAGGCCGACCAGCGCGAGCATGGCCAGCACGATGCAGCCCACCGCCGTGGAGAAGGTCGCCCTGGCGAACATCCGCATGTCGATGAGCGGGTGGCTGCGGCGCTTCTGGCGGTGGACGAAGAGGGCCAGGAGCCCCGCCCCGGCGAGCAGCGGGCCGGCCGTGCGGAGGTCCGCCAGGGCGTCGCCCGCGCCGAGCCGCTTCACACCGAGGACGATGCCGAGGACTCCGGCCGCGGCCATCAGCGCCCCGAGGACGTCCCACGGCCCCTCGCGGTCCCCCCGGGACTCGGGGAGCAGCCAGCGGGCCACCGGCAGGATCAGCAGCATCAGCGGAATGTTGATCAGGAAGACCGAGCCCCACCAGAAGTGCTGGACGAGGAAGCCGCCCAGCACCGGACCTGCCGCGGCGCCGACCGCGGCGACCGCGGTCCAGATACCGATGGCGGTGGCGCGCTCGCGCCGGTCCGGGAACACGGCCCGGAGTATGGAGAGCGTCGCCGGCATGATCATCGCCCCGCCGACGCCGAGCAGGGCGCGGGCGCCGATGAGCACCCCGGGGGTGGCGGCCAGTGCGGCCACGGCCGAGGCGACGCCGAAGAGCGCGTACCCGAGCAGCAGGACGCGCCGGCGCCCGACCCGGTCGCCGAGGGTGCCGAAGAGGATCAGCAGCGAGGCGCAGACCAGGGGGTAGGCGTCGACGATCCACAGCAGCTCGACCCCGGAGGGACGGAGGTCCTCCGTGACGGCGGGTACGGCGACGTGCAGGACGGTGGCGTCCACCGCGACGAGGAGCAGGCTCACGCAGAGGACCATCAGGAGGACCCAGCGGTTGGCACCGCCGCCGGCGGCACGCGGGCGTGCGCCGGCCGTGGTCCTGCCGTACATCTGTGTACCTCCTGCTGGGTCTCTCGCGTCGGTGGGCCCGGCCGGGGGCTTGGCCCGGCGGGCGGCCCGGCATCGACGGGCGAGTGATCAGTCAGAGTACGCGAGTACCGGGGGGCGGCGCGTGGTCCACCTCTCACCTCGGCGGGCGCACGGGTGTGGCGTACGCCACGCCGGCGGCGCGCGGGGGAGGACCGCCGGTCCGCTGCGAACCACGGCGGACCGCCGCCGACTGCTGCCCACCGGAGCCCACCGGAGCCGACCACTGCGGAATTCGACGCGCCAATACCGAGAAGTCCCACCCGGCCGCAATCAGACTTGCGGAGATCCGGTGCCGGCAATAGGCACGGCGTCCACCGGATTTAGTCCGCGAGCCCTTTCCGGGCACCGACGGGACACACTCCACATCACATCGTCATCACGAAGAGCCTGGATCGACCTGGGCGGACGCTCACTCGCTGTAACGTCGATTGGGTGCGTACCGACATCTTTGCCCGTCTGGACCGGGAACCGGAGCCGCCGAAGATAGAGATCCCGCGGATGAGCCGCACCCGTCTCGCCCTCTTCGGCGGGACTTCGGCGTTCTATCTCGCGATCGTGGTCGCCGTGCTTGTCTCGTCCTGGCTGGTGATCGTCGACTGGAAGGTCATGCTCTTCCGGCCGTATCAGCAGTGGCCAGAACTGCACGCGTTCCTGGACTACTTCGTGGTGCTCGGCCAGCGCGGCCCGACGGCCGTGATGGTCGCCGCCTGGCTCGGCTGGCGCTCCTGGCGGCAGCACACGCTGCGTCCGCTGCTGGTGCTCGGCGCCTCGCTGCTGCTGCTGAACACGACGGTGGGCGCGGTCAAGCTGGGCCTGGGCCGGCTGGGCCCCCACTACGCGACGCAGATCGGGTCACCCGAACTCTTCGCCGGCGGCGATATATTCCCTTCAGGCCACACCGCCAATGCCGTCGTGACCTGGGGGATCCTCGCCTATCTCGCCACCACGGCACGGGCCAGGCGGTATCTGTCGGCGCTGTCCGCCGTGGTCGCCCTCGGTGTGGGGCTGACGACCGTCTACCTCGGTACGCACTGGCTCAGCGACGTGCTGCTGGGCTGGGCCGCCGGCCTGCTGATCCTGCTCGCCCTGCCGTGGTGCGAGCCGCTCATCGGGCGGGTCGAGGACGGGATCCTCTCGCTGCGCGACCGGCTGCGCGTGCACCGTCTGCCGATGCCGTCGCTGCCCGTCGCCTCCGGCGGCCCCCGTCCGGCCATGTACCCGCAGCGACTGCCGGCCGGCAAGGCCGAGAACCCGGTGCGCCACCCGGTGGGCGCGACGAGCGCCGCCAGGGGGGCGGCGAGGAGCACCGCCGTCAGCGCGTTGGCGCCGACCGGGCAGAAACCGGCCGGCGCGCCGGGCGCACAGGGCGTGGCCGTCCCCGCCCGGCACGGACAGCTCCGCACCTACGCGGTGGGGCGGCCGCCGCACGCGCCCTGGACCCCGGCCCCGGCCGGGAGCAGGCGCCCGACCCGGTCGCGGCCGCCGGGCGGCTGACGGCGCACCACGCCGCCGCGGGCGCGGCGGCGTGGTGACGGGCACGGCGAGGGGCCCCGGCACCGGTCGGGGCCCCTCGCCGTGTCCGGGGCGCCGCCGCCCGCGGCGGCGTGGTGCGCCGTCAGCCGCCGATGCGGTCAGCCCGTCCAGCAGCGGACGACGAGGCCGCCGTCGACCTCGAAGTTCATCCGGCCCTCCAGGTACTCCAGGGTGATGACGGAGCCGGGCGGAAGCGATCTGACAGTGGTCCAGCCGCGGCTGCGGGCGCGCCGCTCGGCCTGGCCGGCGTCGAGGCCGACATAGGCCTGCGGGGCGTCGTCCGGCTGTCCTGCGGGAGTCGGTGTCGGTTCCATGGGAATCACCGTAGGCGGCGGCGGACGGTGACGGAAGGCACGCCCGGCGCCGGCGGAATACCGTCCCGGCGAGGGGGATCGGGGGGCCTCCTGGGTCCCGCATACCCCACCGGTCACGCTTCTGTCACAGGTTCTCGACAAGCGTTTGGCGGACCGCCGGGCAGCGGCGCAGTCAATGCGGGTTTCTCGCACAGAAATTCACCCTGGAATTCGGCACCGCCCGCGCGCCTCGCTCCCCGGGGACGCGCACGGCCTCCGCCAACCGTTTTCCCCGGATATCCGCGGCGATACAATTCATCACGCCTTACGGACGTCCTACTTCTGGACGAACCGGAAATACTCCCGGATGTCTCGGGATGGCTTCCGGACCGCATCAAGGCGACTTCCGGGACACCTCCGCACCGCTTCCGGACACAGCGGCGAAAGCCCCCAGCGAACCGGATGGCTCATCCCTGCGCGTATCGCGCCTGCCCCGTTCCCCTGCCCGGCCGGCCTCCACGACCCCGGCGGCCGAGGCCCGTCCCGCAGTCCCCCGCAGTCCCCCGCGGGTGCACGGGGACTGCCGCGGAGAACCGCCGCACCGCCGCACCGCCGCACCGCCGCGCCACCGCGCCACCGCACCGCCGCACCGCCGCATCACTCGCGTACACCAGGTAAGACGTCCTGCCCCCGCCGCGGCACGACTTCACCGCCATCCCCCGGGTGCGCTCCGAGTCGCCCGCCTTCGATGAGGCGGGGCGGCCCGGCGAGGAGCGGCGTGCACCCCGCGGCCCTGGTTTCGTCCTCGATTTGTCGATGTGTCTCCGTGGCGATCTGTCGGCCCGGTATCGACCCGGCGTGACTCTTGGCCCGCGTCTCCCGTTGTGCTTTTCACAAGCCGGGAACCGCCCGGCGCACCATCACGCACCGAGTCCGAGGAGCACCCCGTGCCGCGCATGCTCGACGTCAGCGAGGACGTACGCGCCGAGATCGGCGACGAAGAAGCCGACCGGCTGCTCGCCGGCGAGAACGCCCCGGGCAACTACGACTGCACCTCCTGCCGCACCCCGGGCGACTCCGACCAGGAGCGGACCAGCACCGTGCTGTTCGTCGGCGAGGAGACCGCCGTCCTCGCCTTCGCCCATGCCAGCTGCATCCCCTCCCAGGTCGTCCAGGTCGCCGAGGAGCAGCTCAAGGGCGCCGTCCGCTCCATCACCGGCGAGGCCGCCGCCCCCGTGGCCCACCAGCAGCAGGCCGTCCACCCGGGGCACGGCGGGCCGGCCGCACCGCAGGAGCAGGCGGTACTCGGGGTGACCAGCGGCCTGGTCCTGATCGGCGAGGAGCTGCACCCCGCGCTGGTCGTGGAACCGACCGCGCCCATCGCCCGCCCCGGCAGCCTCGGGGAGGGCGGAGACGACTTCCTGCCACTGCTGATCGAGCAGGGCTTCCTCCCGGTCTCCACGGTCGACCAGCTCCCCCCCGCGCTGCACGGCTGGTCCGTGCTGCTCGCCATGGGACAGCTGCACGCCGTGCTCCAGCCGGGCACGGGCGGCAGCGGACAGGTCGCGTGGTGGCAGGCCCACCAGCCGCTGCAGGTGACCGACGGCTGGCGCACCGCGGCCAACAGGTCGCACAAGGTACTCGTCTTCGCCGCCCCGGTCGGCTCCATCGGCCAGCAGCCACGCGAGGACCTGCTCCGTGACGCACTCGACAAGGCCGCAGCCAACGGCAGGCTGGTCGCGGCGGCGATGCCGCTCGCGGGCACCTGACGGCCGCGCGCCCGCGGCCGTCAGGCACCGGCGGCGCTCCCCGGGTGTGCGCCCCCCGTACCCCCGCCGAACTGCGAATTCCCGGACGGGCCCGCATCCGACGCACATCGGGGTCGTTGGCCCCTATGTGCACACAGACGACCCCGCCCGCCGCCCGTACCCAGGCCGGAACGCCTCGGCCACCCCGATCTACGACACGCTGTACTCCGAGTACCGGAGAGCCTTCCGGACCCTGCCCGGTGACCGGACGGGCGAGGAGGACCTCGCCTTCAAGGGGTTCGGAACCGGGCTGAACGGCGGTGGCGATCCGGGCGCCGTGGCCGCCGGCCGGTTCGGCCCCTGGCCGACCGCCATCGGGCAGCACTCCGGGGGGCTCTACGCCCGCGCGCTGCCGCCCGCACCCCGCAGAGGGCTGTGAGGGCGGCACCCGGACCGGCCGGGAGGTACCGCGTCCCGGCCGGTCCTGTGGCGCCCGGTGCCGGCCGCCCCTCCGATGCCGCATCGGTCGACGTTCGCCCCGTCGCAACACCCGGCACGGCCGGCCCGGCACATCGCCGCGCTGCCGCATCGGCCGGGTACGCCCACGGCGAGGCCCGTCCGGGGCCTTGCGATGCACCGCGCGGTCCGCCGCGCAGCGGCACTCCTCGACGGACGAGGCCTCCCCGACGCACACCGGGGCCGGATCGGGGCCCCGGAGGGGAGGGCCGGCCGCGCTCCGGGCACCTCCGGGGGCTTCCGGGGGCGCAGCCATCCGGTACAGCGGTCCGGTGCGGTACAGCGGTCCGGCCCGGCCCGGTACGGTACGGTCCGGTGCCGTCCCCCGGAGGCCGGCCGGGTGCGAAGCGCGCCCCTCGCGGCTACTTCTTCCTGGAGCGCTTCTCCCGCACCCGCACGGAGATGTGGATCGGCGTGCCCTCGAAGCCGAACTCCTCGCGCAGCCTGCGTTCCACGAAGCGGCGGTAGCCGTGCTCCAGGAAGCCGGAGGCGAAGAGCACGAACCGCGGCGGCTTCGTGCCGGCCTGGGTACCGAACAGGATCCGGGGTTGCTTGCCGCCCCGGATCGGGTGGGGGTGGGCGGAGACCAGCTCGCCGAGGAACGCGTTGAGCCGACCGGTCGGCACCCGGGTCTCCCAGCCCGCCAGCGCCGTCTCGATCGCCGGAACCAGCTTCTCCATATGACGGCCGGTGCGGGCGGAGACGTTCACCCGGGGCGCCCAGGAGACCTGCTGCATCTCGGTCTCGATCTCGCGCTCCAGGTAGTAGCGGCGCTCCTCGTCGAGGGTGTCCCACTTGTTGTACGCGATGACGAGCGCCCGGCCCGCCTCGACGGCCATCGTGATGATCCGCTGGTCCTGGACCGAGATGGACTCGCTGGTGTCGATCAGTACGACGGCGACCTCGGCCTTCTCCACGGCGGCCGCGGTGCGCAGCGAGGCGTAGTAGTCCGCGCCCTCCTGGAGGTGGACGCGCTTGCGGATACCGGCGGTGTCGACGAACTTCCACGTGGTGCCGCCGAGTTCGATGAGCTCGTCGACCGGGTCGCGGGTGGTTCCGGCCATCTCGTCGACGACGACCCGCTCCTCGCCTGCGACCTTGTTCAGCAGGGAGGACTTGCCGACGTTCGGGCGGCCGATGAGGGCGATGCGGCGCGGTCCGCCGACCGCGCCTGCGAAGGTCCCCGCCGGGGCCTCGGGAAGGGCCCCCAGGACCTCGTCGAGCAGGTCGCCGGTGCCCCGGCCGTGCAGGGCGGACACCGGGAACGGCTCGCCGAGACCGAGCGACCAGAGCATGGCGGCGTCCGCCTCGCCCGAGGGGCCGTCGACCTTGTTGGCCGCGAGGACGACCGGCTTCCCCGCGCGGCGCAGCAGCTTCACGACGGCCTCGTCCGTGTCGGTGGCTCCGACGGTGGCGTCCACCACGAAGACGACGGCGTCGGCGGCGTCGATGGCGAACTCGGCCTGGGCCGCCACGGAGGCGTCGATACCGAGGACGTCCTGCTCCCAGCCCCCGGTGTCGACGAGCTTGAAGCGGCGGCCCGCCCACTCGGCCTCGTAGGTGACGCGGTCGCGGGTGACGCCGGGCCTGTCCTCGACGACGGCCTCACGGCGGCCGATCATCCGGTTCACCAGGGTCGACTTGCCGACGTTCGGCCGGCCGACGACGGCCAGGACGGGCAGCGGGCCGTGGCCGGCCTCCCCGATGGCGCCTTCGACGTCCTCGAGGTCGAAACCCTCCTCCGCGGCGAGCTCCATGAACTCCGTGTACTCGGTGTCGCCGAGTTCCCCGTGGTCGTGCTGGTCGTTCATGAAGTCCGTTCCTCGTTCATTCGTGGTCGGTGGGCCGGGGCCGTGCGGCCGGAGCCCACTACTGGAGTCTCGCTCAGCGCCCGCTGAGGCGCCTGGCGTTTTCCAGGTGCGCGGTGAGCCGCTCCTGGATGCGTACGGTCGCCTCGTCGAGGGCCTTGCGGGTGCGCCGCCCGCTGCCGTCGCCGGGCGCGAAGGGCTCGCCGAAGACGATGTCGAAGCGGCTGCGCAGCGGTGGCAGCGCGGATATCAGCCGCCCGCCGCGTCCGCTGCTTCCCAGCACGGCGACCGGGACGATCGGGGCCCCGGAGCGCAGGGCGAAGTACGCGAGCCCGGCGCGCAGGGAGCCGAAGTCGCCGCCGCCCCGCGTGCCCTCGGGGAAGATCCCGAGGACCCCGCCGTTCTCCAGGACGCCGAGGGCGCCGGTCACCGCGGTGCGGTCCGGGCTGGAGCGGTCCACCTTCAACTGCCCGATCCCGGTGAGGAACGGGTCGAGGGGGCCGGTGAAGGCCTCCTTCTTGATGAGGAAGTGCACCGGCCTGGGCGCCGTGCCCATCAGCATGGGGCCGTCGATGTTGTGGGCGTGGTTGACGGCGAGGATCACCGGTCCGGTGGCCGGCACCTGCCAGGCTCCGAGCACCCGCGGACGCCACAGCGTGTGCATCAGGCCGATGCCGATGCCCCGGCCGACGGCGGCGCCCCGCGCGGACGGTACGGTCACCGCCCGGCCCGCTTCTCCTCGACGAGAGCGACGACACACTCGATGACCTGCTGGAGCGTGAGTTCGGTGGTGTCGACCTCGACGGCGTCGTCCGCCTTGGCCAGCGGGGAGGTCTTGCGGCCGGAGTCGGCGGCGTCCCGCCTGATCAGCGCCTCGCGGGTGGACGCGAGATCGGCCGCCTCCCGGCCCTTCAGCTCGCCGCTGCGACGGGCCGCACGGGCCTCGGGGGAGGCGGTGAGGAAGATCTTGACATCGGCCGCGGGGAGGACGGTGGTGCCGATGTCCCGGCCCTCGACGACGATGCCCTTCTCGGCGGCCGCGGCGATGGCCCGCTGCAGCCCGGTGATCCGGGCCCGTACCTCCGGGACCGCGCTGACGGCGCTCACCTTGGAGGTCACCTCCCGGGTGCGGATCGGGCCGGCGGCGTCGGCGCCGTCCACGCTGATCGCCGGGGCGAGCGGATCCGTACCGGACTCGATCGCCGGCTTGCCGCAGACGGCGGCGACGGCCCCCGGGTCGTCCACGTCGATGCCGTTGGTCAGCATCCACCAGGTGATCGCCCGGTACTGCGCGCCGGTGTCCAGATAGCTGAGCCCCAGCTCTGCGGCGACCGCCCTGGAGGTGCTCGACTTGCCCGTGCCGGAGGGCCCGTCGATGGCGACGATCACGGATTCCACGGTGTCGGAGACCTTCCTGAAGCTGGTGTGCGGGCAGGGCGGAGTGCCGAGGTGCCCTGCACAAGGTTACCGAGTGCGGGCCGGGCCCCGTGCACCGCTTCCCGGACCGGGCGGCCGGGCCCGGGAGGCGGGCGCGGCCGGGCCCGGGGAGCAGCCGTGGCGGGCCGGGCAAGCGGCCCGCCCCGCGGGTCACTGGCGCAGCGCCCAGCCCCGCTCCCGGAGGGCCGCCGACAGCACGGGGGCGGCCGCGGGCTCCACCATGAGCTGGACCAGACCCGCCTGCTGCCCGGTCGCGTGCTCGATGCGGACGTCCTCGATGTTGACGCCCGCGCTGCCCGCGTCGGCGAAGATCCGGGCGAGCTCGCCCGGCCGGTCGCTGATGAGGACGGCGACCGTCTCGTACACCGCGGGCGCGGCACCGTGCTTGCCGGGCACCCGCCCGCGGCCCGTGTTGCCGCGGCGCAGCACGTCCTCGACCCCGCTCGCGCCGTCGCGGCGCCTGTCCTCGTCGGAGGACTGCAGCGCGCGCAGGGCGCCGACCGTCTCCTCCAGGTCCACGGCGACTCCCGCGAGGACGTCGGCGACGGGGCCCGGGTTCGCCGTCAGGATGTCGATCCACATCCGGGGGTCGGAGGCGGCGATCCGGGTCACGTCGCGGATGCCCTGCCCGCACAGGCGCACGGCCGTCTCGTCCGCGTCCGCCAGGCGTGCGGCGACCATCGACGAGATCAGCTGGGGCGTGTGCGAGACCAGTGCGACCGCGCGGTCGTGGGCGTCGGCGTCCATCACGACGGGGACCGCGCGGCAGAGCGCGACCAGTTCCAGCGCCAGGTTGAGCACCTCGGTGTCGGTCTCCCGGGTCGGTGTGAGCACCCAGGGCCGCCCCTCGAAGAGATCGGCGGTGGCCGCCAGCGGACCGGACCGCTCCTTGCCGGACATGGGGTGCGTACCGATGTACGCCGACAGGTCGACTCCCAGCGCCTCCAGCTCGCGCCGCGGACCGCCCTTGACGCTGGCCACGTCGAGGTAGCCGCGGGCGGTCCCGGCGCGCATCGCCTCGGCGAGCGCCGCGGCGACATGGGCCGGCGGCACGGCGACGACCGCGAGGTCGACGGGCCCCTCGGGGGCGTCCTCGGTGCCCGCGCCGAGCGCGGCCGCGGTCCTGGCCCGGGTGGGGTCGTGGTCCCTGAGGTGGACGGTCACGCCGCGCCCGGCGAGCGCCAGGGCCGCCGAGGTGCCGATCAGGCCGGTTCCGATGACGAGGGCGGTCCTCACTGGGCGATGTCCTTGCGGAGGGCGGTGGCCGCGCCGAGGTAGACGTGCGCGATGTCGTTCCTGGGCAGGTCGGACTCGATGTGGGCGAGCACCCGCACCACGCGGGGCATCGCTCCGGCGATGTCGAGTTCCTGGGCGCAGATGAGCGGCACGTCGACGATGCCGAGCCCCCGTGCCGCGGCCGCCGGGAAGTCGCTGTGCAGATCCGGTGTGGCGGTGAACCAGATGCTGATGAGGTCGTCCGCCGTGAGCCCGTTGCGCTCCAGGATGGCGGTGAGCAGCTCACCGACCTGCTCGTCCATGTGCCCGGCCTCGTCCCGTTCCAGCTGGACGGCTCCCCGGACGGCTCGTACCGCCACCTTGCACTCCTCCTCGGCGTCGACTCCGCGGCTGCGGTCCCGCGGCTGCTCCGCTCAGCCTAGTGCCGCGTCGGGCAGGGCCGGCCCCGCAGCGGCCGACCGCCTGGACGCGCAATCGCCGCGACGCCCGGAGGGGCGCGCCGGCACGGCCCGGCCGCGGGGCGCCGCGGACCGGAGGCGCCGCCGCCCGGTGGTCGGAGATCGCCCACTGCGGCAGCTGCCGCCGGCAGGGCGGCCACCGGGCGCCGCCCGACTCGACAGGCAAGTGAATACTTGCCTATTGTGGCGTCGTGGCCGACGACCTCTTCAAAGCCCTGGCCGACGCCACCCGCCGCACCATCCTCGACGAGCTCGCGGAGAGGTCCGGGCAGACGCTGTTCGAGATCTGTGCGCGACTGAGCACACGGCACGGGCTCGGCATCTCGCGCCAGGCGGTCTCCCAGCACCTGACCGTGCTGGAGGCCGCCGGCCTGGTGGAGACCAGGCGGGAGGGCCGCTGCAAGTTCCACGACCTCAACACGGCTCCGTTGCGGCGGATCACCGAGCGATGGCCCGCACCCCCCGTACCGAACCCGGAGGACAGCACCCGATGAAGATCCATCTGACCAGCGTCCTCGTCGACGACCAGGCCGCAGCGCTGCACTTCTACACCGAGGTCCTCGGCTTCCTGAAGAAGCACGACGTCCCCCTCGGCGAGCAGGACCGGTGGCTGACGGTCGTCTCTCCCGAAGAGCCCGGCGGCACCGAACTCCTCCTGGAGCCCGCCCGCCACCCCGCCGCCAGGACCTACCGCGACGCACTCGTCGAGGACGGCATCCCGCTCGCCCAGTTCACCGTCGACGACGTGGCGGCGGAGTACGAGCGCCTGAGCGCCCTCGGCGTCCGGTTCACCCAGAAGCCCCTGGAGACGGGCCCGGTCACCACCGCCGTCCTCGACGACACCTGCGGCAACCTCATCCAGATCGCCTCGCGGCCGCGGTAGGCGGCCGGCCGCGAACGGCGCCCTCCCGGACCGTCCGCTCCACCGCGCCGGTTCCCCCAGGCTCCCCGCCCACCGGTGCCCGCGTCCACGTCCGTGATCGCCACCGCCTGCCCGCTCACCCGCACACGCGGTTCGGCGGTGGAGGCTTCCACCCGGAGCACGCTGGGCCGGCCGAGGTCCTCCCCCTCGCGGATGCTGAAGGCACCGGACGGCGGGAGGGCGCCGAGGGCGCGCAGACGCCGCGGCGGCGGGGAGCCCGCTCCCGGCCGAGCCGGACCGGACCGGGCGCGGGTGGAGGACTTCCTGGTCCGGGTACGGAAGGCGTCAGCGCTGCGGGAGGCCCAGCCGGGTCATGGCTCAAGCATCCCAAAGGGCACCCAGCGTCAGCAGTTCGCTGCGGTACTCGATGCGCTCCTCCCATTCCTTGGGCCAGGCCCTGGCCCCGAGGTGGGCCCCGGCGAAGGCACCGGCAAGGCAGGCGATCGAGTCGGAGTCCCCGCGGGTGCAGGCGGCGCGGCGCAGCGCCGTCAGCGGCTCCTCGGGGAAGAGCAGGAAGCAGTGCAGCGCGGTGGCGAGGGCCTCCTCCGCGATCCAGCCGTCGCCGGTGGCGAGGCAGGGATCGGCCTCCGGGTCCGCGTCGCGCAGGGCGTCGGCCAGGCGCTCCAGCACCGCGAGGCACTCGTCCCAGCCGCGCCCGATGTAGTGCTCCGGTGTGGCGTCGTCGGCGTATGTCCAGAGGTCGCCGAGCCAGCGGTGGTGGTAGCGGGAGCGGTTCTCGTATGCGTAGGACCGCAGCCGTCCGACCAGGCCGGCCGGTTCCGTGCCGCGGGCCAGCAGGTACACGGCCCGTGCCGTGAGGTCGGAGGCGGCCAGCGCGGTCGGATGGCCGTGGGTGAGCGCCGCCTGGAGTTGGGAGGCTCCGGCGCGCTGCCCGTCGCTGAGGCCGGGCACCAGCCCGACGGGCGCGACGCGCATGTTCGCCCCGCACCCCTTGGAGGCGAGCTGGCTGGCCTCCTGCCACGGCATGTCGCTGTCGAGCTTGTGGCAGGCGGCCAGGCAGGTGCGGCCGGGCGCGCGGTTGTTGTCGGGCGAGTGGTACCAGTCCACGAACTCCTCGCGCAGCGGCCGGACCAGCCGCACCGGGGCGAGCAGCCCCCGGTGCGTGGCCGTGCGGATGGCGCGGGCCAGCGCGAGCGTCATCTGGGTGTCGTCGGTGACGACGGCGGGCCTCGGCAGGTCCCTCTCGCGCCAGGGCCCGAACGAGGAGCGGATCGACGGCAGGTCCTTGAACTCGGTGGGGAAGCCGAGCGCGTCCCCGAGCGCCAGCCCGACGAGGGTGCCGGTGGCGGCCTGCTTGGTGGCGGTCCTCGCCGCAGCCAGGCCGGTCATGTCCTTCATGTCGAGTGCCGTCCTTCCGGTCGCAGAAGCGGAGGGTGCAGGGCGTTCGCCGGCCCCGCGCGGTAGAGCGCGGCCGGTTTCCCCCGGCCGCCGGTCAGGCGCGCGCCTCCTTCGACGGCTTCCACGAAGCCTGGCGTGGTGAGGACCTTGCGCCGGAAGTTGGGGCGGTCGAGCTCGACGCCCCAGACCGTCTCGTACACCTGCCGCAGCTCGCCGAGGGTGAACTCGGCGGGGCAGAAGGCGGTGGCGAGTCCGGTGTACTCGAGTTTGGCGCCGACCCGCTCATGGGCGTCGGCGAGGATGCGCTCGTGGTCGAAGGCGAGACGTTGCGGGCCGCCGTGGGCCTTCCAGCAGGCGTGCGCGGCGTCGCCTCCGCCGCGCGGTTCGGGCAGATCGGGCAGGAGGGCGGTGTAGGCGACGGACACGACCCGCATCCTCGGGTCGCGGCCGGGGTCGCTGTAGGTGCGCAGCTGCTCCAGATGGAGGCCGGCGACGGTGGACTCCGAAAGGCCGGTCTCCTCGGCGAGTTCACGGCGGGCGGCCTGCTCGGCGGACTCCCGCGGGAGAACGAAGCCGCCGGGCAGCGCCCAGGCTCCCTGGTACGGCTCGGTACCCCGCTCGATCAGCAGGACGTGCAGCCGGCCGTCGCGGACCGTGAAGACGGCGAGGTCGACGGTGACGGCGAAGGGCGGGAACGCCCTCGGGTCGTATCCCTCGACGGTCACCGGAACTCCCGCACGGGCACGTCCCCGCTCCGGGCGCGGAGGGGGACCCCGAAGGCTGCGGAGTGCCGCCGCTCGGCGTGCGGTTCGCCCACGGCGTCGACCGCGTGGGCCTGCTGCCGGCGCTGCGGTCCGGTGACGGTGACGTGGCCGGTGGCCCGGTCCGGGACCGGTGCCGGCCGGACCGTGCCCACGCCCCCCGCCGCGAGCAGCCGCGTGCACCCGGCGTGCGCGGTGCGGAGCGCCGGGAGGACGCCGGAGCCTGGTCCACCCCCGTGGGTCCAGGTCCACCGGCCGTACGCGGCGGGGGGCGTGGGCACGGTCCCCGGCCACGCACCGGCGCAGGGGCCGGCCCCGGGGAGGAGCGGGAGGCCGGGAAGGCCGTCGGGGGTCCTGACGGGCCGGCCGGCGATGTGCCGCCGGGCCACGAGCCCTGCGCGCAGGGCCCCCGCGCCGAAACCGAGCGCCGCGGCCCGGGGGGCAGGGGTACCGAGCGGCCTGATCCGCGGCTGCCGCAATGGCGCGAGTACCTCCGCGAGACCCATGACCACCCCCCTTTAGAGTCATGATGACTATAAAGGGGGGAGGGTCGGCCCGGCAAGCATGACGGCGGAAGGCCGGGGCACGGCGCCCGGCGCGGGCGGTGCGGCAGCGGCAGCACGACGGCAGAGAGACGAGAGGGGGAAAGGGGGAAAGGGGGAAAGGGGGGAAAGGGGCGAGAGGGAGAGGGAGGAGAGGGGGGAGCCCGGCCGAACGCCACCCGCCGTCCGGGGCGCATGCCATCAGCGGGAGCGTGACGCTGTGCCGCTCCCCCACCACGCAACCGCAGGCCTTAGAGACCGACTTCCTTCATCAGCATGCCGACCTCGGTGTTGCTCAGCCGGCGCAGCCAGCCGGATTTCTGGTCACCGAGCGCGATCGGGCCGAACGCCGTCCGTACGAGCTTGTCGACCGGGAAACCCGCCTCGGCCAGCATGCGCCGGACGATGTGCTTGCGGCCCTCGTGCAGCACGACCTCGACGAGGTAGTTCTTGCCGGTCTGCTCCACGACCCGGAAGTGGTCGGCACGGGCGTAGCCGTCCTCCAGCTGGATGCCTTCCCTGAGGCGCTTGCCGACCTCCCGCGGGAGGGGGCCCTGGATCGCGGCGAGGTAGGTCTTCTGCACTCCGTACTTGGGGTGCGTCAGCCGGTGCGCCAGCTCGCCGTGGTTGGTGAGCAGGATGATGCCCTCGGTCTCGGTGTCGAGGCGGCCCACGTGGAACAGGCGGGTCTCGCGGTTGGTGACGTAGTCCCCGAGGCACTGGCGGCCGTCCGGGTCCTCCATCGTGGAGACGACCCCGGCCGGCTTGTTGAGTGCGAAGAACTGGTACGACTGTGTGGCGACCGTCAGGCCGTCCACCTTGATCACGTCCTTGGCCGGGTCGACCCGCAGGCCCTGCTCGGTCACGATCTCGCCGTTGACCTCGACACGGGCCTGGTCGATCAGCTCCTCGCAGGCGCGCCGCGAGCCGTAGCCGGCGCGGGCGAGTACCTTCTGCAGCCGCTCGCCCTCCTGCTCGGCACCCGGGAACGTCCTGGGCGTGCTCGACCGGGGCTTGTTCGCGTGACGCTCGCGGTTGCGCTCCTCGGCGCGGGCCTCGTACTCGCGGGAGCGGGCGGGTGCGGTACGCCCGCCGCCGCGCTGCGGGGACTGCTTGGGCCCCCCCTTGGCGCCGCCCCGGGCGGTCGCGCCGCGGCCCTTCTTCGGGCCGTCGGACACCGGGCCCCCCATGTCGTAGCGGCGCTCCTCGGGGCGGGGCTTGCCCGCGCGCTTCTGCCCGTCGTCGCGCTGCCCCCCGCTCCTCGACCGGGCGGCTCCCCCACCGGTGCCCCGGTAGTCGCCGCGTCCACTGCTGTTCCTGCCGCTGCTTCGCATCAAAGTTCCGTCGTCGTCGTGTCGTCTGCGTCTGGGTCCGGTGCGTCCGGATCGAACGACGGGACGCCCTCCTGGGTCTCGGCCTCGATCGCGTCCGCCTCGGGGAGGAAGGGCGCGAGTTCGGGGAGCTCGTCGAGGCCGCGCAGGCCCATCCGCTCCAGGAAGTAGTTCGTCGTCCCGTACAGGATCGCACCTGTCTCGGGTTCCGTGCCCGCCTCCTCGACCAGGCCGCGCTGCAGCAGGGTGCGCATGACTCCGTCGCAGTTCACTCCGCGCACGGCCGAGACCCGGGAGCGGCTGACGGGCTGCCGGTACGCGACCACGGCCAGCGTCTCCAGGGCGGCCTGGGTGAGCCGGGCCTGCCGGCCGTCGAGGACGAACCGCTCCACGGCGGCGGCGTGCTCGGGGCGGGTGTAGAAGCGCCAGCCTCCGGCGACGAGCCGCAGCTCGAAGCCGCGGCCCTGGAGCGTGTACTCGTCCGCGAGCCGGCGCAGGGCGTCGGCGACGGCGCGCCGGGGCTGCTCGAGAATCCGGGCGAGGTGCTCCTCGGTGGCCGGCTCGTCGACCACCATCAGAACGGCCTCGAGGGCGGGCTCCAGGGCCGACCGGGCCCCGGGGGCATCCCCGGCCCGGGGCTCGTGCGGCGCCACGGAGGCGTCCTCCGGCACGGAGGAGTCCCCGGCACCGGGCGCGTCCCGGGCCCCGGGTGCGGCGGCGGTGCGCGCCCCGGGCACTGCGGCCTCTGCGAGGTCATCGCTCACGCCGTGTCCTCCATGCTCTCGGGAGTCCGGTCGAACTCGTCGGTGACACGCGCCTCGGTATCGCCGCCGGCCCAGGTGATCACGAGTTCGCCCAGGGCGTCCTGCTGGTCCAGGACGACCGCCTTCTCACGATAGAGCTCGAGCAGGGCCAGGAAGCGGGCGACCACGGTGAGGGTGTCCGCCACGCCGTCGGTCAGCTCCCGGAAGCTCGCCCTGCCGCGCTCGCGCAGCAGGCCCACGACGACCTCGGCCTGCTCGCGTACGCTCACCAGCGGCGCGTGGATGTGGTCGACGTACACCTGCGGCTTGGGCCTGGGCTGCATCGCCTTGACCGCCAGCCTGGCGAAGCCCTGCGCACCGATGCTGATGACGACGTCGGGAAGCAGCTCGGCGTGGTGGTCCTCCAGGCCGACGGTGCGCGGATGGCGCCGGGCCTCCTCGTCGAGCCTGCCGCCGAAGACCTCCGCGACCTGCTTGTACGCGCGGTACTGGAGCAGCCTGGCGAACAGCAGGTCCCGCGCCTCCAGCAGTGCGAGGTCCGCCTCGTCCTCCACCTCCGCGGCCGGCAGCAGCCGGGCGGCCTTCAGATCCAGCAGGGTCGCCGCGACGACGAGGAACTCGGTGGTCTGGTCGAGGTCCCAGTCGGGTCCCATGGCGCGGATGTGGGCCATGAACTCGTCGGTGACCTTGGACAGCGCCACCTCGGTGACATCGAGCCTGTGCTTCGAGATGAGCTGGAGCAGCAGGTCGAACGGCCCCTCGAAGTTGGCCAGCCGCACGGTGAACCGCCCGTCGCCGGCGAGCGCCGCGACCGGACCGTCGGGCCCCGGGGCTGGTCGCCGCTCCCGGCCCTGCCCCGGGGCCGGCCCGCTGCCGCAGGCCGTCTCCGCACGGGCGTCGTCCCGCGCGGGGGCGCCGGCGGGTGCCCCGGGTGCCTCCCCGCACGCCGGGGGAGCCTCCCCGTCGGGATCCGGGGCCGCCGGCCGCACGGGCGCCGCCCCCGGGCCGCGGCCCAGGGCGCGGCGGGGCGGGCGGGCCGGAGGCCGGGAGGCGGGGTCGTTCGGCGGCATCGTGGTCCAGGGAGCGGGGGGATGTCGCGCGAAGGCTACCGGGTCAGCGGCCGCGCAGGCGCCGCACCAGGATGCTCGCGTCGCCCCGGGACTCCAGATCGGCCAGGACGACCGCCACCGCCTCGCGGACGATGCGCCCCCGGTCCACGGCCAGCCCGTGCTCGCCGCGCAGCACCAGACGGGCGTGCTCGAGGTCCATCAGCTCCTCGGCCGAGACATAGACCGTGATCTTCTCGTCGTGCCGTTCCCTGCCGCTCGGCCGGCGCGCCGCCGCGCGTCCCCGGCGGCGGGGGGCCGCGGCCTCCTGCGGGCGGCGGTTCTTCTGCGCGCCCTGCGCCGCCGGGGGCGGCTGGTCGCCGTCGGCGGCTCGGCTCCGCGGCACGGACGCCTCCGTGTCGCCGGCCGGGGAGTGCTCGTCGGAGGCCGCCGGGGCGCCTTGGCCGGACGACGCGGGCGGGCTCTGCGGTGCGGGCGGAGACGACTCCGCCGGGCCGTTCTCACCGGCCGGAGCCGGGACCCGCGCCTCGCTGTTCACCCCCGCCGGCCCGCGCCTCGGGGACGAGGACTGCAGCCCCGTGCCCCCGGTGGTGCGGAACAGTTCGTCGGCTCCGGGCAGACTCACTCGGCGTGACACCGGGCGAGCACCTCCCTGGCGAGCTGGCGGTAGGCCGCGGCACCGACGGAGTTGGACGCGTACGTCGTGATGGGCTCGCCGGCGACCGTCGTCTCCGGGAAGCGCACCGTGCGCCCGATGACCGTGTGGTACACGTGGTCGTCGAACGCCTCGACCACCCGTGCCAGCACCTCGCGGCTGTGCACCGTGCGCGAGTCGTACATGGTGGCGAGGATGCCGTCGAGCTCCAGCTCGGGGTTGAGCCGTTCCTGGACCTTCTCGATGGTCTCGGTGAGCAGGGCGACGCCGCGCAGGGCGAAGAACTCGCACTCCAGCGGCACGATGACCTTGTGAGCCGCCGTCAGGGCGTTGACCGTCAGCAGGCCGAGCGAGGGCTGGCAGTCGATCACGATGTAGTCGTAGTCCTGCAGCAGCGGCTTCAGGGCGCGCTGCAGCGTCGACTCCCGGGCGACCTCGCTGACCAGCTGGACCTCGGCCGCCGAGAGGTCGATGTTGCTCGGCAGCAGGTCCATGTTGGGCACGGCGGTCTTCAGCAGGACCTCGTCCGCGGACATGCCCCGCTCCATGAGCAGGTTGTAGACGGTGAGGTCGAGTTCCATCGGGTTCACGCCGAGACCGACCGACAGGGCCCCCTGCGGGTCGAAGTCGACGAGCAGCACCCGGCGGCCGTACTCCGCGAGCGCGGCGCCCAGATTGATGGTCGACGTCGTCTTGCCCACGCCGCCCTTCTGGTTGCACATCGCGATGATCTTCGCTGGGCCGTGGTCGGTGAGCGGGCCGGGGATCGGGAAGTACGGCAGCGGGCGCCCGGTCGGGCCGATGCGCTCGCGGCGCTGGCGGGCCGCGTCGGGGGCGAGTGTGGCCGCGTACTCCGGGTCGGGCTCGTACTCGGCGTCGGGGTCGTAGAAGTGCCCCTCGGGCACCTCGTCGTAGTCGGCGAAGTGGGTGGACTCTCGGCCACCCCCGTTGCCGGCCGTGGCGTTCACGTGTTGGCCGTCCGTCATCTTCATCGTGTGGACTGTCGTCGTCATGCGCTGGTGCGTCGCGAAGGTACGGACAGCGGCGGAGCCGACGGCTTCGGGCCCGGACGAGGGCGCCCGGCCCGGCATCGTGGGCACCTGCACACCCAGGGGGCGCACCGTGAGCATTCCTGGTCGCCCGCCCCCGGGAGAAAATGTCGACTCATTCACAAGTCGTCTTACCTCCTTGGACGTGACCAGGCAACTTATCGATAGGTCAGCGTGGCATCATGCCGACGATTGGCGACTCTATGGCGTGTCACCGGTCCGCAGCAACACAATCCCCCGGACCCGGCCCGATGTGTCGGCAACCGAACACCCCGCTGTCAAGGGTGCGCGGCAACCGTTCCGCGCTTCCCGTGGAGGTGCGAATCGGTTGAAGGGTTACGTTCGAGGCGAGTTGAGCAACCGGGCGCACCGCCCGGACACGCCTCCGGCCGGACCCGCTGCTCAAGGTCCGGCCGGATACATGATGTTGACGACCCTGGTTGACGGGGCGGTCGCGGGCCCCGCCCCGCGCTCAGCCGAGCAGTGCGTCCAGCTCGACGCCGGCGAGGCCGTGCGCCTCGGCGACCTCCCGGTAGACGACCTGTCCCTCATGGACGTTGAGGCCCTTGGCCAGCGCGGGATCGCGGCGGAGCGCCTCGACCCAGCCGTTGTTCGCCAGCGAGACGACGTACGGGAGCGTGGCGTTGGTGAGCGCGTTGGTGGAGGTGTTCGGCACCGCACCGGGCATGTTGGCGACGCAGTAGAAGACCGACTCGTGCACCCGGAAGGTCGGCTCGGCGTGGGTGGTCGGACGGGAGTCCTCGAAGCAGCCGCCCTGGTCGATCGCGATGTCGACAAGGACACTTCCCGGCTTCATCCGGGAGACGAGTTCGTTGGTGACCAGCTTCGGGGCCTTGGCACCGGGGATGAGCACCGCTCCGATGACGAGGTCGGCGTCGAGTACGGCCTTCTCCAGCTCGAAGGAGTTGGACATGACGGCCTTGACCTTGGTGCCGAAGATCCTGTCGGCCTCGCGCAGCTTGTTGATGTCGCGGTCCAGCAGCGTCACCTCGAAACCCATGCCGACGGCGATCTGGGTGGCGTTCCAGCCGGAGACCCCGCCGCCGACGACGACGGCCTTGGCCGGGGTCACTCCCGGGACGCCGCCCGGCAGCACGCCGCGGCCGCCCGCCGGGCGCATCAGGTGGTAGGCGCCGACCTGCGGGGCCAGCCGGCCCGCGACCTCGGACATCGGGGCGAGGAGCGGCAGGGAGCGGTGGGGGAGCTCGACCGTCTCGTAGGCGATGGCGGTGGTGCCGGACTCGATCAGCGCGTCCGTGCACTCCTTGGACGCGGCGAGGTGCAGGTAGGTGAAGAGCACCTGGTCCTTGCGCATGCGGTGGTACTCCTCCGCGATGGGCTCCTTGACCTTGAGCACCATGTCGGCGGTGGCCCACACCTCATCGGCGGTGGGCAGGATCCGCCCGCCCGCGGCGGCGAACTCCTCGTCCGTGATCGACGAGCCGGCACCGGCGTCCGCCTCGACGCACACCTGATGGCCGTTGCGCACCAGCTCTTGCACGCCGGCGGGGGTGATGGCCACCCGGAACTCGTTGTTCTTGACCTCGCGGGGGATGCCGACCTTCACGTCGATCACGGTCCTTGGCTCAGGGGGATTGTGGTGCAGTTCCATAGGTACCCGGATAGGCCGGGCATATCGGATGGACCGGGACGACACCCGGCAGAGCCAGTCTAATGAAGGACTTCCAGCTGTCTAGCCTTGCAAAGTAACTTTCTTTGATGTCATTGCTACGGATTTCGCAGGCTGGAAACCTCGTCTCCCAGTAGCCGTGCAGCGGCGGAGCGATGCAGTCCTGCCGCGGCGGCGTCCCCGAGGCGCTCCAGTGTGTCGGCCAGCCGCAGCTGGAGGGCGGCCTGGAGCCGCAGGTCCCCGGCCCGGCGCGCCCAGGCCACCGCCTCCTCGCAGGTGCGCAGCGACTCCTCGGGGCGCCCCGCGTACTCCTGGACCCGGGCCGCCTCGCTCAATGCCCGTGCGTGCCCGGGCAGATCACCGAGGCGCCGGTATCCGGCCGCGGCCGCGCGCCAGCTGCGCAGCGCCTCGCCGTACCGTCCTGCGTAGGTGTGCACGCCCCCCAGCCGGCCGTAGAGCCGGGCCTCGTCGGCCCGCTCCCCGCGGAGGAGACGCTGGGCGAGGGCGCGGCCGTACCAGTCCGCCGCCCGCTCCCAGTCCCCGAGCTCCTGGTGGGCGCCGCCGACGGATTCCATCGCGCGGGCCGCGGCATACGGGTCGTTTCCGCGCCGGGCGGCGTCCAGGGCGGCCCGGTACCGCGCCAGCGCGTCCGCCGTCCGGCCCGTCCGCGCGTCCAGGTCGGCCAGGTTCAGCAGCGCGGCGGCCTGCTCCCGGTGCAGTCCCCGGCGCACCGCCACATCCAGCACGAGCCGGTGCAGACCGTAGAGCTCGGGTGCGGCCGACTCCGTGCCCCGGTGCGCGACCAGGGCCCGGACGAGAGCGGAGATCAGCCGCCGGGCCAGGGTGTCCAGCTCTCCGTCGGCCACCGCGATCCGTGCGGCGGCGACCAGCACGGGCCTGCGCGCCTCCAGCCAGGCCCCGGCGGCCCCGGCGCCGGGGAACCGCAGGGCACGCGGCAGCCCGGCGAGCTTCCTGCGGGCCGCCGAGTCCTCGGGTTCGGTGACCGCGCGGCAGGACTGCAGCAGCCGTACGGTCCGCTCCAGCATCCGGGCCCGGGCGAGCTGCACCTCCGCGGGCCGCTCCTCCTCGGCGACCCGCGCCCGCAGCAGCGGGGCGAGGCAGCCGGGCACCTCGTACTGCTCGCCGCCCACCTGCTCGCCGCCCGCCCGCCCGTTCCCCTCCGCAGCGCCGGCGGCGCTGCGCAGCAGCCCGAGCGCGGCGAAGTCCTCCAGGGCCGAGCGGGCCGCCGAGACCGAGCAGCCGGCCAGGGCGGACGCGGTATGCGCATCCACCCGCCCGGCGGGGGCGAGGGCCAGCAGGCGCAGCAGCCGCCCCGCGGACTGCGGGAGCGAGTCGTGGACGAGCCGGAAGGCCCGCGCCAGCGGCCGGGCGCCGACGGGTACCTCCGGGTCGTCGGACTGCCCGTGCAGCTGCTTGGCCGCGTCGGCGACCGAGACCTGGGGGCGGGCCGCCAGCCAGCCGCCGACCAGCATCATCGCGGCGGGCTGACCCCCGCACTGCTCCACCAGCGACTCGGCGGTCTGCGGGTCGACGGTCACCCGGACCGAGCCGGTGAACCGGCTCAGCAGCTCGATCGCCGACTTGGCGTCCATGCCGCCGATCGTGCACGGCCGCACATCGGGGATACCGGTGAGCGGCCCCTGGGAGACGGCGACGACCAGGCACTCCGGGTTGTCCGGCAGCAGCGGGTCCACCTGCTCCGCGTCGGCGGCGTCGTCCAGCACGAGCAGGCACCGCCGCACGGCGAGCGCCTCGCGGACCATCCCGGTGAGCACGTCCTCGTCGGCGCCGGCCGGTGCGGTGGAGCCGAGCGCCTCCAGGAGTCCGCGCGCCACGCGTTCGACGGGGACGGCTTCGCCGCCCGGCTCGGTGAGCCCGGCCCACAGCACCCCGTCCGGGTACGCGTCCGCCAGGCGCCGGGTCAGTTCCGCGGCGAGGGCCGTCCGGCCCGAGCCGGGCCGGCCGGCGACGAGCAGCACCCTGGCGCGGGGCGCCTTGCGTCCGGAGATCGTGTCCAGACCGGCCCGCTCGATGTCGGCCCGCAGCGCCTTCAACTCCCGCTGGCGCCCGATGAATCGCCCACCCACGGCGTCAACGATCGCATGGCCGGCCCGCTCCTCGGGCACGGGGCCTGCCTGCGACGGGCGGTTCTCGGACGAGGGCTCCTCGAAGTCCACCGCCTGATCCGTCACGGGCCACGCTCCCCAGTCCATCACCGCATGAGCCGAGTCCGCACCGGGTGCCCGGGCGGGCGCTCCGAGCGTAGTTCAGGCATCACCCGGAACCGGGCAGAGCACGGCGCCACGCGGCGGGGGTATCCCTCGATCGGATGAGCGGATGGTCACACCAGCCCTGGCGGGGTCGTGGGGGCCGTGCCCGAGGTACCCGAAGGACCGCCCAGCCCCCGGCGGCCCAGTTCCCGGACGCCCGTCCCCGAGGTGCCGGAAGGACCGCGCGCCGGCGGGAACCCCGCCGGAAGCCACCGCGGCGAACGCGGGCCGCGCCTTCCACCCTCCTCACCCGCGCCTCGCACCCTCCTCACCCGCGCCTCGAACGGGCGGGTCCTGCCCGGAGCGGGCGGGTCCCGCCGGAGCGGGCGACCCGGCGGTCTGCGCCCCGGACGCGCGAACCCGGCGGCCCCGGACGCGCCGGGCCTACGCCTCGAACGGGCGGGCCGGCCAGGGCGCCTCGGCAGGGCGCAGGGAGCCCGCTCCCTCGCCCGCGAGCGCCGCGGTGAGCGAGAGGACGCCGACCACGAGGCAGTTGTTGTGCAGGTCGCCGGCGAGCACACCGCGCAGCAGGTCCTGGAGCGGGACGCGGGCCAGCTCCATGTCCGCCTCCTCGTCCAGGACCGGGAAACGCTCGCCCTCCGCCTGCGACAGATCACGCGCCAGGAAGATCCGCACGGCCTCGTCGCAGCCGCCCGGTGTGGGGTACACGTCCGCGAGGACCCGCCAGTCGACGGCCTTGACGTGGGCCTCCTCGTACAGCTCGCGCTGGGCCGCGGTCAGCGGGTTCTCGCCGGGGACGTCGAGGAGCCCGGCCGGGATCTCCCAGAGCCTCTGCCGCACGGGGTGCCGGTACTGGCGCAGCACCAGGACCCGGCCGTCCTCGTCGAGCGCGACCACCGCCACCGACCCCGGGTGCACCTGGTAGTCGCGGCGCGCGACCGAGCCGTCGGGCATGACCACGTCATCGGTGCGGACACCGGTCTTGTTGCCCCTGAACGGCGTCGCGGTGGCGGTGACCCGCCATTCCTCGGGGGTGTCCTTGATGGTCATGCGCGTCCTCCCATAACGCCGGAACCGGGGCAGGAACGCGTCCGTCCCCGCCCCCGGCCACCGTAACGCCCTTCGCCTACCCGGCCGTCCCGCGTCCCGCGCCCAGCCCGGCGGTCTTCCGCTCCACGGCCGCCTTCACCAGGCCCGCGAAGAGCGGGTGCGGACGGGTCGGGCGGGAGCGCAGCTCCGGGTGGGCCTGGGTCGCGACCAGGTACGGGTGCACCTCGCGCGGGTACTCGACGTACTCCACGAGCTTGTTGTCCGGGGAGGTCCCGCAGAAGACGATGCCCGCCTTCTTCTCCAGCTCCGCGCGGTAGGCGTTGTTCACCTCGTAGCGGTGCCGGTGGCGCTCCTCCACGTAGGGCTGGTCGCCGTAGGCCCCGCGGACGACGGAGCCCTCCGCGAGCTTGGCCGGGTAGAGGCCGAGGCGCATCGTCCCGCCGAGGTCACCCGCGCCCTCCACATACGCCAGCTGCTCCTCCATGGTGGAGACCACCGGGTGGGGGGTACCCGCATCGAACTCCGTGGAGTCGGCGTCGGGGATCCCGGCCAGGTTGCGCGCGGCCTCGATCACGATGCACTGCAGGCCGAGGCAGAGGCCGAGCAGCGGGATCCGGTTCTCCCTGGCGTAGCGGATCGCGCCGACCTTGCCGTCGACGCCGCGCTCGCCGAAGCCGCCCGGGATCAGGATCGCGTCGACATCGCCGAGCTGCTGGTGCGCGCCCGCGGGCGTGCGGCAGTCGTCGGAGGTGACCCACTTCACCGTGACCCGGGCCCGGTTGGCGAAGCCGCCGGCGCGCATGGCCTCGGTCACCGACAGATAGGCGTCCGGCAGGTCGATGTACTTCCCGACGAGCGCCACGCTGACCTCGTGGTCGGGGTGGTGGACCCGGTCCAGCAGGTCGTCCCAGGTCGTCCAGTCGACATCGCGGAACGGCAGGTCGAGCTTGCGCACCACGTAGGCGTCCAGGCCCTCGGTGTGCAGCACCTTCGGGATGTCGTAGATCGACTTGGCGTCGATGGCCGCGACCACGGCAGCCTCGTCGACGTCGCACATCAGCGAGATCTTGCGCTTGATGGCGGTGGGCACCTCGCGGTCGGCGCGGAGCACGATCGCGTCCGGCTGGATACCGATGTTCCGCAGCGCCGCCACCGAGTGCTGGGTCGGCTTGGTCTTCAGCTCCCCGGACGGCCCGATGTACGGCAGCAGCGAGATGTGCACCACGAAGACGTTGTCCCGGCCGACCTCGTGGCGGACCTGGCGCACGGTCTCCAGGAACGGCAGCGACTCGATGTCGCCGACCGTGCCGCCCACCTCGGTGATCACCACGTCCACGTCGTCCGTGGCCATCCGGCGGATGCGGTGCTTGATCTCGTTGGTGATGTGCGGGATCACCTGGACCGTGTCGCCCAGGTACTCGCCCCGCCGCTCCTTGGCGATGACGGTCGAGTAGACCTGGCCGGTGGTGACGTTGGCGGAGCCGTCGAGGTCCACGTCGAGGAAGCGCTCGTAGTGCCCGATGTCCAGGTCGGTCTCGGCGCCGTCGTTGGTGACGAACACCTCACCGTGCTGGAACGGGTTCATCGTCCCGGGATCGACGTTCAGATAGGGGTCGAGCTTCTGCATCGTGACCCGCAGGCCCCGCGCCTTCAGGAGCGCGCCCAGGCTGGAGGCGGTCAGGCCCTTGCCGAGGGACGAGGCGACACCCCCGGTGACGAAGATGTGCTTGGTCGTCGTGGATGTCGAGGAACGAGCCGGCATGGCCAAGAGGGGGCTCCCGTGGTCGCGAGGTGTTTCGTGCGCGACAGCGCCCCACGGGGAGAATCCGGGGATCACCGGGGGTGCCGTCGCTGCGGTTCGGAGGCCGCCGTCCCTCGCGGGGGCACCACCGTCCACGGGCTACCAGGGTATCAGCGCCCCGGGGAGACTGCTCCCGCCCGCACGGGGCATGATGGCCTTCGGCGGGCTCCGACCGGGTCTACCGGGCGCTCACCCGTTCGGTCGCGATGCATTGTCGAGAGCGTCGCGCGGATCACCGGAGTGCGTCGTATCCTGCTCGGACACTTGATTCGGAATATCGCTGCCGAGCCAGGCCGGTGAACGGCATCACCCCCGCCTTTACCCCACAGTTCCGCCTGGGTGGGACACCCTTCCCGGAGCGAGCTCGTCATCGACCGACTGACGACACCCTTTGACCGCAGTAAGTGCCACGCTGGGCGACGTGGCTGTTCGACTGGAGATCCACGTGGCCGGGCGCATCGAGGACTACGCACTCATCGGAGACATGCAGACCGCTGCCCTGGTCTGCCGGGACGGCACGGTCGACTGGCTGTGCCTGCCCCGCTTCGACTCGCATGCCGTCTTCGCAGGACTTCTCGGCACCGAGGAGCACGGATTCTGGCGCCTGGGGCCGGCGCACCCGGCGAACGCGGAGCCTCCCGCGGCCGACCGCCGGCGCTACCGGGGCGACTCCCTCGTCCTGGAGTCCGAGTGGGACACCCCCCGCGGCACGGTGCGTGTGACGGATTTCATGCCGCCCCGGGACGGTGCACCCCAGCTCATCCGGATCGTGGAGGGCGTCAGCGGGCGGGTGCCCATGCGGTCGGCCCTGCGGATGCGGTTCAGCTACGGCCGGATCGTGCCCTGGGTGCACAAGGTCGACAACCGCACGGTCGCCGTCGCGGGCCCCGACTCGGTGTGGCTGGACACCCCCGCCGACACCTACGGCAAGGACCTCACCACCTACGCCGACTTCACGGTCTCCCCCGGCGAACGGCTCGCGTTCACCATCAGCTGGCAGCCCTCCCACCACCGGCCGCCCGCGCTGCCCGACCCCGAGGGCTCGCTGGAGGCCACCGAGGAGTTCTGGCACGACTGGGTCGAGCACTGCACCTACCACGGCCCCTACCGGGAGTCGGTGGTCCGCTCGCTGATCACGCTGAAGGCCCTCACCTACGCGCCGACCGGCGGCATCGTCGCCGCACCCACCACCTCGCTGCCCGAGGAGATCGGCGGCGTCCGGAACTGGGACTACCGCTACACCTGGCTGCGCGACGCCGCCATCACCCTCTCCTCGCTGCTGCGCACCGGCTACCGGGAGGAGGCCCGGGCCTGGCGGGAGTGGCTGCTGCGCGCCGTCGCAGGCGACCCGGAGAACCTGCAGATCATGTACGGCATCGCCGGTGAGCGGGAACTGGGCGAGGCGGAACTGGACTGGCTGCCCGGCTACGAGGGCTCCGCGCCGGTACGGGTCGGCAACGGCGCGGCGAACCAGCTCCAGCTCGACGTCTACGGCGAGGTCACCGAGGCCCTGCACCTGGCGCATATGACGGGCCTGTCCCGCAACGACTACGCCTCGGTGCTCCAGCTGAAGCTGATCCAGTACCTGGAGGACCACTGGGACCAGCCCGACGAGGGCATCTGGGAGGTCCGCGGTCCCCGCCGGCACTTCGTCCACTCCAAGGTGATGGCCTGGGTCGCCGTCGACCGCACGATCAAGCTGATCGAGTCGGGCGACGCGGACGGCCCCCTGGAGCGCTGGCGCGAACTGCGCGACGAGATCCACCGGGACGTCTGCGAGAAGGGCTACGACAAGGAACGCAACACCTTCACCCAGTCCTACGGGTCTAAGGAACTCGACGCCTCGCTGCTGCTCATCCCGCAGATGGGCTTCCTGCCGCCGGACGACAAGCGCGTCATCGGCACCATCGAGGCGATCCAGCGGGAGCTGTCCACTCCGGACGGCTTCGTGCTGCGCTACCCGACGGCGGGCGACGAGGCCGGCGTCGACGGCCTGGAGGGCGACGAGGGGGCCTTCCTCGCCTGCTCGTTCTGGCTCGCGGACGACCTGGCGATGATCGGGCGCGTGGACGAGGCACGCCGGCTGTTCGAGAAGCTGCTGTCGCTGCGGAACGACCTCGGGCTGCTCGCCGAGGAATGGGACCCCCGGCTGCAGCGCCAGGTGGGCAACTTCCCGCAGGCGTTCAGCCATGTGCCGCTGATCGACACGGCGCTGCGGCTCACCGCCTCCGGCGCGTACGGCGGCTGAGGGCCCGCACCTTCTCTTCGCTGAGGTGCGCGGCCTGTCGCGGATATGCGCGGCGGGACCGCCCGTACCTACGATGAGAAGGTCCTGTCCGCGCCCCGGAAGGGGGCATCATGGCAGCCCAGCCGTTCGCGGAGCCGGCCCTGGCGGGACTCCGCGAATCCCTGGCCGGTGAGGCCGTGACCCCGGGCGACGCCGGCTACGGCGAGGCCCGGGCGCTCTTCAACGCGATGATCGACCGGCGGCCCTCCGTGATCGTCCAGTGCGAGTCGGCCGCCGATGTCGCCGCCGCGGTCCGGTTCGCCCGGGAGCACGGCCTCGAACTCGCCGTCCGCGGCGGCGGCCACGGCGTCGCGGGGACGGCGACCACCGACGGCGGCCTCGTGGTCGACCTGCGGCGGATGCACGCCGTCACGGTGGACCCGGACGCCCGAACCGCCCGCGTCGGCGGCGGAGCCACCATGAGCGACCTGGACCGCGCCACCCAGCCGTACGCGCTGGCGACCACGGGCGGACGGGCCTCCACCACCGGGCTGGGCGGCTTCGTCCTGGGCGGTGGATCGGGCTGGCTGGAGCGGAAGTTCGGCCTGGCCTGCGACAACCTGGTGGCCGTGGACCTGGTGACGGCCGAAGGCGCCGAGGTGCGCGCGAGCGAGGAGGAGAACCCGGAGCTGTTCTGGGCGCTGCACGGCGGCGGTGGGAACTTCGGCGTGGCCACCTCCCTGACGCTGCGGCTGCACCCCCTGCCCGCCATGTCCGTCGCGTTCCTGTTCTTCCCGGCGGAGCGCGGCGCCGAGGTGCTCCCCGTGTACCGGGAGGTGCTGGAGTCCGCGCCCGACGAGACGGGCGGCGGCTTCATCTACCTCACCGGGCCGCCCGAGGACTTCATGCCCGAGCACCTGGTGGGGCGGGCCGTGGCCCTGGTGCTGGTCACCCACGCCGGCCCGGAGCCGGAACTGCGCAGGGCCGCGGCGCCGCTGCTCGTCCTCGGCCATGCGGCCGAGTTCATCCAGGAACTCCCCTACGCCGAACTCCAGTGCATGATCGACGACCCGCCCGGCCTGCGGAACTACTGGTCGGCGGAGTACCTGCGGGCCCTGCCCGGCCCGGCGGTGGACGCCTTCTGCGCACGCGCCGACAGCATGATCGTGCCGTCGAGCACCCAGCACATCCTGTTCCCGATGGGCGGGGCGCTGCGCCGCGGCGACTCCGGGTGGCCGCTGCCGTGGCGCACCGCGCAGTGGGTGCTGCACCCGTTCGCCGTCTGGGAGGATCCGGACGACGACGAGCGCGGCCGGCAGTGGGTCCGCGACGCCCGGACCGACATGGCGCCCTGGTCCGCGGGCGAGGTCTACCTGAACTTCATCGGCGACGAGGGCCGGGAGCGGGTGATGGCAGGGTTCGGCGCCGGCAACTACCGGCGGCTCGCCGGGGTGAAGGCCGTCCACGACCCCGACAACGTGTTCCGGCTGAACCACAACATCAAGCCGGGCTGACCGTTGTCCTTCGGCGTTTGTCCTTCGGCGTTCCGCACGGGTAGCGTCCCCGCGATGGAAACCGAGGGCGGGATCACCGTGCACCGGGCGCTCGACCTGCCCGCGCTGCGCGCCCGCCGCCACACCGGGTGACAGGGGCTCCGGGTCCGGCCCGGGAGGGATACCTCCGGGCAGCCGGTCGTCCGCTCCCGCATCCACCCCGCATCCACCCCGTATCCACCCATGTCCGCCCGCATCCGCCCGCATCCGCGGGGACGCCGGGGCGCGGCCGGGGCCGGACGGGTCGGACGCCGGCCGGTCGGCGGCGGGGGATACGCTCCGCGGACACCGCTGCGGTGGGTTCCCGGTCCGGCCCGGGGAGGCCGGAGGCGGCGTCCCGCCGACCGCCGTCAGGCCTTCAGCGCGGGCGAGCGCGAGGGCTGGGTGAGTTCGTCGTAGATGCTCAGCACCTGGGCGACCGTGTCGTCCTCCGTAGGCCAGGTCGCCGCCTGGGCCAGGCCGGCCGCCGAGAGCCGGCGGCGGCGGACGGGGTCCGCCAGCAGGCGGCTGACCGCTGCGGCCAGGGCCACGGCGTCCCCGTAGGGCACGAACTCGGCTGCCGTGCCGACGAGTTCGGGGGTGCCGCCGACCCGGGTCGCCACCAGCGGCACGCCCAGCCGGAGTGCTTCCTGGGCGAGCAGCGAGCGGGCCTCCCAGCTGCTCGGGAGCACCGCCACGTCCGACACGGCCAGCAGCTCGCCGACATCGTCGCGGTGACCGAGGAGCCGTACCGGCAGGCCCTCGGCGTCGATGCGCCGCTGCAGCGGGGCGCGTTCCCGCCCCTCCCCCGCGATCGCGACCAGCGGAACGGGGTCGAGCCCGAGCCACTGGTGGGACGCGTCGAGCAGGGTGCCGTGTCCGCGACCGCGTTCGAGCCGGCCGACGGCCGTCAGCAACGGCCGCTCGACCACGCCCAGTTCGGCCCGCGCCTTGCTCTCCGGGGGGTCCGGGCGGGGCGGCGGTACGGCGACGGGGGCGAGGCGGGCATCGCGCGCGCCCCGGCTGCGGGCCCGGTCCACCAGCTCCGAGGACGTCCCGAGCACGACCGCAGCGGCTCTCGCCACCCTCCGCTCCAGCATCCGCGTCACCCTTCCCCGCGCCCCCACGGCCCGGGGGCGGGTGTGCAGGGTGACCACCAGCGGCACGCGTGCCCCGCTGATCGCCAGGGCGGTTCGCACCGCGGCGTCGAGGCCGTGGGCGTGGACGACATCCGCTCCCGCGCAGACCGCCCGGAGCGCCCCGACGGTCGCCGGGTCGCCGCGGCGCGGCGCGGGCACGAACCTCACCCCGGCGCCGGGGAAGTCGTAGGCGAGCTCCAGGGGTGCGGGCGCGCACACGGTCACCCCCACTCCCCTCGCCACCAGCCCCGCGGCCAGTGACCTGACGTGAGCGCTGCTGCCCGCGCTGCCGCCCAGTACCTGGACCGTACGCAGCTGTGTCACGTGCCAAGGATGCCAGTCCGTACGCACGTTCCGGCACCGCCCTGATGCCTTACCCGTGTCCACGGCCTCAACGGCCCCACGCAGATCACCCACACGGGTGAGCGCACACCGGCGGACACGGGCCCCTGCCCAGGGGGTTCCCGGACCCGGATCACCGGGTGAGGGGCATCGCGCCGGGTGCCTTCCCGGATGTCAGGCTTCATTGGAGCGCTCAGGCGGCGCACGACGCGATGCGCACGCCGGTTCTCGCGCCGTGCACCACCCAGGCAACCGCCACGGCCCGCGCCGCACGGCCCCGCCGCACGGCCTGCACGGGCTGCGGATCCGCCACGCACGAACCCCCGCGGCGGTGCGGGCCGCCCCGAGCGGCGGCCCGGTTGCCCCGGCCCGGCCCGTGCGCGCCGTGTGCTCAGAGCTCCCTACGCGCCGCCGCCAGCAGTTCCTCCGCGTGCGCCCGCGCCGTCTCCGAGTCCTCCTGGCCGGCGAGCATCCGGGACAACTCGCGCACCCGGTCCTCCCCTTGGAGGACCGTGACACCGGACCGGGTCACCGATCCGTCGTCGGTCTTCTCCACCAGCAGCTGCCGGTCGGCGAACGCCGCCACCTGCGGCAGGTGGGTCACCACGACCACCTGCGCGGACTTCGCGAGCTTGGCGAGGCGCCGGCCGATCTCCACCGCCGCCTTGCCGCCGACCCCCGCATCGACCTCGTCGAAGAGATACGTCGGCACCGGGTCGGTCCCGGCGAAGACGACCTCCACCGCCAGCATCACACGCGAGAGCTCGCCACCGGAGGCGCCCCTGGCGATGGGCCGCGGCTGCGCACCGGGGTGCGGGGCCAGCAGCAGCTCGACCTCGTCGGCGCCCGACGGCGTGTACGCGACGGTGCGCCCGCCGACCTCGACCCCCTCGGGGTCGTCGGTCTGCCGGACGGCGAACATGACGCGCGCGTGCGGCATCGCGAGATGCGCCAGCTCCGCCGTCACGGCCTCCGCGAACCGGGCGGCCGCGGCCGTGCGAGCGTCCGTCAGCGCCTGGGCGAGGCCCGACAGTTCGGTGCGCAGCGCGTCGCGTTCCGCCGTCAGCTCGCCGATCCGGTCGTCGTCGCCGTCGAGTTCCGCGAGCCGGCCCGCGCCCTCCTCCGCCCAGGCCAGGACGGCGGTGACATCCTGGCCGTACTTGCGGGTCAGCGTCCCGAGCGCGGCCCGCCGCTCCTCGACCGCCGCGAGCCGCAGCGGATCCGCGTCGAGGTCGTCGGCGTAGCCCGCGAGTTCACCCGCCACGTCGGCGAGCAGAATGGAGATCTCCCCCATCCGGTCGGCGAGCGCGGCCAGCGCCGGATCGTGGGCGCGCACGGCGTCCAGGGTGCGTCCGGCGCCGGCGACGAGCGTGGCCGCGTCGACGCCCTCGAGGTCCTCCGGGTTCCCGGCGAGCGCCGCGTGCGCGGCGTGCGCGGCGGAGGCGAGGGCCTCGGCATGGCCCAGCCGCTCGGCCTCGGCGGCCAGCTCCTTGTCCTCACCGGCCCGCGGTCCCACGGCCGCGACCTCGTCCAGCCCGAACCGCAGCAGGTCGGCTTCCTGGGCGCGTTCGCGGGCGCGGGTGGTCAGGTCGGCCAGTTCGGCCGAGACCGCCTTCAGGCGCCGGTACGCGGCCGCGTACGCGGCGTGCGGCCCGCCGACCGCGTCCCCCGCGTACCGGTCCAGGGCCTGCCGCTGCCGGGCGGGCTTCAGCAGCCCCTGCTGGTCGGTCTGCCCGTGCACGGCGACCAGCTCGTCGGCCAGCTCGGCCAGCATGCCGACCGGAACCGAACGCCCGCCCAGGTGCGCCCGGGAACGGCCCTCCGCCGAGACCGTCCGGCTGATCAGCAGCGCCCCGTCGTCGAGTTCGGCGCCCGCCTCCTCGGCCCGTACCGCCACCGGGGCACCCGCGGGCACGCTGACCCGCCCCTCCACGACGGCCGACCTGGCGCCCAGTCGTACGAGGGCGGGGTCGGCACGCCCGCCGAGCAGCAGCCCGAGGCTGGTGACGACCATGGTCTTGCCCGCACCGGTCTCACCGGTGACCGCCGTGAACCCCGGCGACAGCTCGACGACGGCGTCGTCGATGACCCCGAGCGACCGTATCCGCATCTCCTCCAACACGGGGAAGACCTTACGAGGTCCGGGGGCGGGTGTGCGACGGCCCCCGCCTCACGGGAACGCATCCGCAGGTCGGCGCGCCTCTCATCACCCGTGGGGGTGGTGGCCGGCGCGGGAGCCGGCAGCCCCCGCCGAGGACCGGCAGGACCCGGAGCGGCCCGCGTGCCGACGGCAGGGGGCAGGGCCCCGGGGGCCGGCGGCCCGCTCGCCACCGAGCCGGCCACGCCCCACGCCTCCGGCACCCGACCGCACAGCCGCACGTCCGCACAGCCGCACAGCCGCACAGCCGCACAGCCGCAGTCAGGTGTCGTTGTGCGGGGCTCCGCGCCAGCCCGAGACCGGCAGCGCGAACTTCGCCACCAGCCGGTCCGTGAACGACGCGTGGTGCAACCGGGCCAGCCGTACGGGCACCTCGCCGCGCCGCACCTCCACCCGCGCCGCGGCCGGCAGCTCGACGGCACGGCGCCCGTCGCACCACAGCACCCCGTGCGGGGTGTCCGGCTGCACCTCGACCGCGAGGACCGACGACGGCGAGGTGACCAGGGGCTTCGCGAACAGGGCGTGGGCGCTGATCGGCACCATCAGCAGCGCCTCGACCTCGGGCCAGACCACCGGCCCGCCCGCCGAGAACGCGTACGCGGTCGACCCCGTGGGAGTGGCGCACACGATGCCGTCGCAGCCGAAGCCGCTCACCGGTCGGCCGTCGATCTCCAGGACGACCTCGAGCATCCGCTCCGGGGAGACCTTCTGCACGGCGGCCTCGTTCAGCGCCCAGTCGCGGTGCACGATGTCGCCGTTGCGCCGCACGACCACATCGATCGTCATCCGCTCCTCGACCTCGTACTCCCGGGTCACGACCCGGTCGACGACCTTGTCCAGGTCGTCCCGCTCCGCCTCGGCGAGGAACCCGACCCGCCCCAGGTTGACGCCGAGCATCGGGACCCCGGAGGCCCGGGCGAACTCGGCCCCGCGCAGCAGCGTGCCGTCGCCGCCGAGCACGATGAGCAGCTCGCACCCGTCGAGCACCTCCGGCGTCGCCTCGGGCACGGTCTCCACGGACCGCGGCAGCGGGAGGTCCGCGGCCTCGAAGGCGAGCACCCGCACTCCGATGCCCGCACGCAGCAGTCCCTGGACGACGAGTTCCGCGCTGCGGATCGCCGCGGGCCGGCCGGTGTGGGCCAGCAGGAACACGGTGCGGGTCCCGTCCCGCGCCTGAAGGACGGTCTCACTCGTATCGGTCAACTCGGTCAACGCGGCCCCTCCGCCACTGCACGCTCGACGTCCGCCGGGTCGAGCTCCGGTGCCCCGGCCCGGAGCCAGAGAAAGTACTCGACATTGCCCGAGGGGCCCGGCAGCGGACTCGCACTCACGCCCAGCACGCCGAGCCCCAGCCCGCCCGCCTGCCGCGCCACCGTCCGCACCGCCTCGGCACGCAGCTCCGGGCTGCGGACCACTCCGCCGCTGCCGAGGCGCTCCTTGCCGACCTCGAACTGCGGCTTGACCATCAGGACGAGATCGGCGCCGGGGGCGGCGCAGCGCACCAGCGCGGGCAGCACCAGGCCCAGCGGGATGAAGGACAGGTCCCCGACGATCAGGTCCACCGCCTCTCCGCCGATCGCCTCCAGGGTCAACTCACGTACATTCGTACGGTCCTTGACCGTCACGCGTTCATCGCTGCGCAGCGCCCAGGCGAGCTGTCCGTACCCGACGTCGACGGCGACGACATGGACGGCGCCCGCCCGCAGCAGCACATCGGTGAACCCGCCCGTGGAGGCGCCCGCGTCCAGCGCCCTGCGCCCGCGCGTCCGCAGTCCCCGCGGCGTGAACGCCGCGAAGGCGCCCGCGAGCTTGTGGCCACCGCGCGAGACGTACTCAGGGCCGTCGTCGTCCCCGGCGACGACGATGGGGGCACTGGTCTCCACCTGGGTGGCGGGCTTGGCGGCGGTGTTGCCGCCGACGGTCACCCGGCCCGCCGCGATCAGCCGGCTCGCGTGCTCGCGCGAGCGGGCCAGCTTGCGGCGTACCAGCTCGGCGTCGAGACGGCGGCGTGCCACTCCTGCCACGTTCGGTTCAGCTCCTGGGGTCGTACGAGTCGTCCGGTCGGGCGTCCAGCGCGGTCAGCGTGTCGCGCAGCGCCCGGTGTACATCCTCGTACACCGCCAGGTGGCCGTCCGCCGGGAGGTGGTCGGCGTCGCCCAGCCGCTCGAGGAGCGCGTCGACCCCGGCGTGGCCGGTGGGAACCCGCCCGACGCCCAGGGGAGCGGGGACGAGGGCGGGAGCGGGAGCGGGAGCGGGAGCGGCCGGATCGTGTGCCGGCTCCTCGGCCACGGGGCCTCCTCCGTCGCCGTCGCCGTCGCCGTCGCGGACGGCGGCGGTCCCGATGCCGTCCGGGGCGGCAGACGCGCCGTCGCCGGGCGCGTGTCGCGCACCCGGCAGGCCCGCCGGCGGCCCGGGTGCCGGCAGCCGCTCACCGGCACCGCCCTCTGCGGCCCCGGGCGCCTCCTGCGCCGCCGGGGGCGTGTGGATCGAGTCGCTCATGCCCAGACGCTACCGCGAAGCCCTGGGGTACCGTCGATCACAATGGCGACGACAGAGGAGTGCCGCGGCGCACTCGACAGACTTTCGGACAACCTCGCGAAAGCGGACGGCGACGTGCGCAGCGCGGCCACCCTCGACCGCTCCCTGAGCTGCCACATCAGGGACCTGGACCTCACCTTCACCGGGCGCGTCACGGCCGGACGGATCGCTGTCCTGGACACGCTCGAAGGGCCGCCCCCGGAGAAGGCCGACATCCGGCTGGAGATGACCGGTGACGACCTGGTGGCCATGGTCGACGGGCGGCTGGACTTCGCGAAGGCCTGGGCCTCGGGCCGGGTCAGGCTGGAGGCGGGCTTCCGCGATCTGCTGCGTCTCAGGACGCTGCTCTAAGCGATCGCCCCGGGGCCGCGGTGGCTCCGCGCCGCCACGGCCGGGGACGGCCGCTGCACCCGGTGCGCCCGCCACGGCCGCAGCGCCGGGCCACCGCGGGGCCACCGCGGGCACCGAAGCTCAGGACGCCGCCGCGGTCACTCCCGCCGCCGCGCCGGAAGCGGACGCCCGCGGGGCCGAGGACGCCCCGCCGCGCCGCGCCAGGGGCACCACCAGCGGTGTGCCGGTCTCCGGGTCGTCGATGACCCGGGCACGGACCCCGAAGACCCGCTCGACGAGCCCGGCCGTGACCACGTCCCCCGGTGCGCCCTCCGCGGCGATCCTCCCGCCTCGCATCGCGATCAGATGGGTCGCGTAGCGCGCCGCCTGGTTGAGGTCGTGCAGCACGGCGACGAGCGTGCGGCCCTGCGTCTCGTGCAGTTCGGCGCAGAGGTCGAGGATCTCCAGCTGGTGCTGGATGTCGAGGAAGGTGGTCGGCTCGTCGAGCAGCAGCAGCGGCGTCTGCTGGGCGAGCGCCATCGCGATCCACACCCGCTGGCGCTGCCCGCCGGACAGCTCGTCGACGCAGCGGTCGGCGAGGCCGGCGACCCCGGTCGCCGCCATCGACTCCCCCACGATTCGCTCGTCCTCCTGCGACCACTGGCGCAGCAGGCCCTGGTGCGGGTACCGGCCCCGGGCCACCAGGTCCCCGACGGTGATGCCGTCGGGGGCCACCGACGACTGGGGCAGCAGCCCGAGCGTCCGCGCGACCTGCCGCGCGGGCAGGGACTGGATCGTCTGACCGTCCAGCAGCACCCGGCCCCCGCTCGGCTTCAGCATCCGTGAGAGCGCCCGCAGCAGCGTGGACTTGCCGCAGGCGTTCGGACCGACGATGACCGTGAACGAGTTGTCGGGTATCGCGACCGACAGGTCCTCGGCGATCACCCGCCGGTCGTAGGCGAGGGTGACCGACTCCGCGGTGAGGCGCTGCATGGAGGTACTCCTGGGGTTCTTCTCGGTCCGGTGCGTCGGATCTGCGCTCCCGTGCCCGGCACGGGCCGTCATATCCGGCCCGCCTTGCGTTCGGTGACGAGCAGCCAGAGCAGGTAGACACCGCCGAGCACACCGGTGACCACACCGACCGGCAGCCGGCGGTCGCCGAACGCCGAGGTGGCGACCCAGTCGGCGACGACCAGCAGGGCAGCGCCCATCACGGCGCTCGCGGCCACGTTCGGTCCGGGTGAGCGGGTGAGCCGGCGGGCGAGCTGCGGGGCGCTGAGCGCCACGAAGACGATCGGGCCCGCCGCGGCCGTGGCGACCGCCGTCAGCAGCACAGCGGAGCCCGTCAGCACGGCGCGTGTCCGTTCGACGCGGATCCCCAGCGCGTACGCGGCGTCGTCGCCCATCTCCAGCATCCGCAGGGGCCGTCCGTAGGCCAGGGACAGCGGGATGAGCACCGCGGTGACGGCGAGCAGCGGCCAGAAGTGGCTCCAGTCGCGGCCGTCGAGCGAGCCCGTCATCCACAGGACGGCCCGGGTGGCGTCGACGAGGTCGGCCTTGGTGACGAGGTAGTGGATGGCGCCCGCGAGCATGGCGGCGATGCCGATGCCCACCAGCACCAGCCGGTAGCCGTGCACACCGCGCTTCCAGGCGAGGAGGTAGACGGCCGCGCCGGTCGCCAGTCCCCCGGCCATCGCGCCGCCCGCGGTGGCGAAGGAGCCGCCCCCGAACAGCACGATCACCGTCAGCGCGCCGACGCTCGAGCCCTGGGCGAATCCGAGCACGTCCGGGCTGCCCAGGGGATTGCGCGCGATGGACTGGAAGAGCGCCCCGCCGACCGCGAGCGCCGCACCGACCAGCAGCGCCACCAGAACCCGCGGCAGCCGCACGTCGTGGACGATGAACTCCTGTGCGGCCGTGCCGTCGCCGAGCAGGGTGGCGACGACCTCGCCCGGCGCCATCGGGAAGTCACCGCTGCCGACGAGTACGACGGCGACGCCCAGCGCGACCGCCAGCAGCAGGAGGACGGCGAGGACCGCCCTCGGGTCCACCCGCACCGATAGCCCGCCGGGGGTGCGTATCGCCTTCGCCGCCCTCACTGCCTCCACGGCTTTCACGGCTTTCACAGCTGCGCCATCCTCTTGCGCCGTACGAGATGGATGAACACGGGTCCGCCGATGAACGCGGTGACCACGCCGACCTGCAGCTCCGAGGGACGGGCGACCATCCGGCCGACGACGTCCGACCCGAGCAGCAGCACGGGCGCCAGCACGGCGGCGTAGGGCAGGATCCACCGCATATCGGGGCCGGTGACGGCCCGCACGAGATGCGGGACCATCAGCCCGATGAACACGATCGGCCCGCAGGCGGCAGTCGCCGCACCGCACAGCAGGGTGACCGCGGCCATGGCCAGCACCCGGGTCCGGTTGATGTGCGCACCCAGCGCGCGGGCGGTGTCGTCGCCCATCTCCATGGCGTTGAGCGGCCGGACGATCAGCAGTGCCAGCACCACCCCGGCGGCGAGGAACGGCGCCACCTTGCCGATCGTGGCGGGATCGGCCGAGGCGAGCGAGCCGACGGTCCAGAAACGCAGCCGGTTCAGGGCTGCCGAGTCCAGCAGCTGCACGGCGTTGACATAGCCGAACAGCGCGGCCGTGGCGGCGGTCCCGGCGAGCGCGAGCCGTACCGGAGTGGCACCGCGACTGCCGCCCAGCAGGTACACGACGACCGAGACCACGCCTGCGCCGAGGAGGGCGAACCACACGTACCCGGAGATCGAGGTGACCCCGAAGAAGCTGATGGCCGTGACGACCGCGGCGGACGCGCCGGCGTTGACCCCGAGCAGACCGGGTTCGGCGAGCGGGTTGCGGGTCAGCGCCTGCATCACCGCACCGGACAGGCCCAGGGCGACGCCCACCAGGAGGCCGAGCACCGTCCTGGGCACCCGGAGGTCGCGGATCACGACGTCGCTGCCGGTACCGGAGTTCTGGAAGAGCCCGTGCCACACGTCGGAGACCGGTACCGGCTTGGCACCGATCGCGATGCTCGCGACGCAGACCAGCGCCAGAACACCGACGGCGAGCAGCAGACCGGCCGCACGCAGTGCATGACGCCTGACCGGCTCGGGCGCGGATGCCGCGGCCGTCCGGTCCGCGCTCTGTTCGGGAGGACTGTCGACCAACACGCGGTTAGGCTAGCCTACCCTCACGACCCGCCCTGATGGGGGAGCGGATCCCGGCCCAGCGGCCCGGCCTCGCGTTCCGTACCCCGGTCGGCCACCCGCTCCCCGCCTCCCGCGGCCGGCCCCGCCCCGCGCATCCGCTCACCACCCGAGCCTGGCGAGCGCCTTCCCCGCGTCCGGCGACCCGGTCCCGTCCCCCGCGTACGTCCACGCCGCCGCGCACAGAGCCCGCAGCCCGTCGAGCCGTCGGCCGTCCCCGTCGATCACGAGCGCCTCCCCCCGCAGGGAGGCGGTCCAGCCGCCGCAGACGAACTCCTGCCCGGAACCGGCGGACCCCACCTCGGGCTGTCCGGTGAGCAGCCCCCTCAGGTCCTCGTCCACGTACGTCGGCCGGTGCTTCGGCTCCGCCCGCAGCAGCTGCGCCGGGTCCGTCACCCCGGTCAGCACGAGCAGCGAGTCCACTCCGCCGTTGAACGCCCCCTCGATGTCGGTGTCGAGCCGGTCCCCGACCACCAGCGGCCGCTCCGCGCCGGTCCGCAGGATCGTCTCCCGGTGCATCGGCGGCTGCGGCTTCCCCCCGACCTGCGGCTCGCGGCCGGTCGCCAGCCGCACGGCCTCGACCGCCGCGCCGTTGCCCGGCGCGATCCCCCGTGCGCTCGGAATCGTCAGATCCGTGTTCGACGCGAACCACGGCACCCCTCGCGCCACCGCGTAGGACGCCTCCACGAGGCGGCCCCAGGTCAGCTCCGGGCCGCCGTAGCCCTGGACCACGGCCGCCGGGTCGTCGTCCGCCGAGTCCACCGGCTCAAGACCGCGCTCGCGCAGCGCCACCCGCAGCCCCTCGCCGCCGACGGCGAGCACCCGCGAACCCGCCGGGACCTGTGCGGCGATCAGCCGGGCCACGGCCTGGGCCGAGGTGACCACGTCGTGCGACTCCGCGGGGACGCCCAGCTCGGTGAGGTGCGCCGCCACCGCCTCCGGTGTCCGCAGGGCGTTGTTCGTGACATACGCCAGACGCATCCCGCCTTCGCGCGCGGTCCCCAGGGACGCCACCGCATGCGGCACGGGCTCCCCGCCCGCGTACACCACCCCGTCGAGGTCCAGCAGAGCCGTGTCATACACCTCGCTGAGCGCCCGCACGCTGCCGTCCGGCCTGGTTCTGCCCTGCTCACCCATGCCGCTCCACTCCTCTGCTCCCGGTTCCCGGCGCCTGCGGCCGGGGCGACCGATCCAAGGCGCACCCCCGTCACACGCTCCCCCGGATCATCCCTCATCACTCCGGCCACATACGATGCACCAATGAGCGCGCGAGGTGACAGGGGTGACAGGGCAGCCGAGGGTCTGCGCATGGTCCCGTTCCGTGGACTCCGCTACGTTCCCGAGCGGGTCGGCAGTCTTGCCGCCGTCACCTCACCCCCCTACGACGTCGTCGTACGGCCCGACGGGCTGCACCATCTGGAATCCGCGGACCCGTACAACATCGTCCGGCTGATCCTCCCTCAGGCCGCCACCGCCAGCGAACGCCACGAACAGGCCGCCGAGACCCTCGCCCGCTGGGTCGCCGAAGGCGTCCTCGCCCCCGATCCCGAGCCCGCGCTGTACGTCTACGAACAGCGCCGAGGCGTCCTCCTGCAGCGCGGCATCATCGGGGCGCTCGCCCTATCCGCCCCCGAGGAGGGCGTCGTCCTTCCACACGAGGACGTGATGCCGCACGTGGTGGCCGACCGTGCGGACCTGATGCGCACCACCGGCGCCAATCTGGAACCCCTGCTGCTCACCTACCGCAGCGAGGGACCCGCGAACGGGGCGAGCGCCGTCATCGAGCGCGTCATTCACGAGAAACCGCTGCTGTCGACGACCACCGAGGACGGTTTCGGCCATCGCCTCTGGTCGGTCACCGACGCCGGCGACCTCACGGACGTCGCCGCCGACCTGGCCGGCCAGCAGGCCCTCATCGCCGACGGCCACCACCGCTGGGCCACCTACCTCCAGCTCCGCGACGAGCAACGCGCGCCCGACGCCTGGAACTACGGCCTGGTCCTGCTCATCGACACCGCCCGCTACCCCCTCCAGGTCCGCGCCATCCACCGGCTGCTGAACCGGCTGCCGGCCGCGGAGGCGCTCGCCGCGGTGGACGGGCTGTTCCGCGTCCGCCGGATCGACGGGCCGCTGTCGCACGCCCTCGGTGCCCTCGCCGAGGCCGTCCGCGAAGGCAACGCCTACGTCCTCGCCGGGGACGGCGGATTCCACCTCATCGACCGCCCCGACCCCGCCCTCCTGGAACGGACGGTCCGGGACGACCGCCCCGACGCCTGGCGCCGGCTCGACGCGACCGTGCTCCACGCCACCCTGCTGGAGCGGATCTGGCACATCCCCGACTCGCCCGAGCAGATCACCTACATCCACGACACGGAGGCCGCGGTGATCCAGGCGGAGCGCAGAGGCGCCACCGCCGTGCTCATGCACCCCGTTCGCGAGGAGGTCGTGCGGGACCTCGCCCGCCAAGGCGTCACGATGCCGCGCAAGTCGACGTCCTTCGGCCCGAAACCGGCGACCGGACTGGTACTGCGCAGTCTGAGCCTGGACTGACGCCCCGAGCACGACCGACTGAGAGCACGACGGGCGGAGAGCGGGGAGGGCCCGGCTCCCGAGCGGTACCGCTCGGGAGCCGGGCCCTCGAACACCGCAGGTGACCGGCCGTGCGGGCAGCGGCGTCAGACCTTGCCACCGTCCTGATCGGCGCCCTGATCGCCGTCCCGATCGGCGCCCGGGGAGCCGTGGGAAGTGGCTTCGGAAGCGTCGCCGACCGGGTGACGCACGCCGGAACCGCCCGCATCCCCGGCGTCGTCGTCGCTCCCGGCGTCCTTCCTCTCAGTGTCTGTGTCGGTGCCGCCGCCTGCATCGGCGCTCGGGTCGGCATCGGCGTCGGCCTCGTCGACCAGGGCATCGACGAACTCCACGCCGTCCAACTCGGCAAGCCGGTCGGAGGCGTCGGTCGAACCGTCCTTGTCCGCCTCGACGGCCCTGGCGAACCACTCACGCGCCTCGGACTCCCGGTCGGCGGCGAGAAGTGCGTCGGCGTACGCGTACCGAAGGCGCGCAGTCCACGGCTGCACCGCGTTCGACGCCAGCTCGGGGCTCTGCAACGTCACGATGGCCGCATCCACTTGGCCCATGTCCCGGCGGGCACCCGCGGCGACGAGGCGCATCTCGACCTGGCCGGCCTTGTCCAGCTTCTGCACCTCCGTCTCACCGGCCATCGCCAGCGCCCGCTCGGGTCGGCCCATGCCCCGCTCGCAGTCGGCCATAACGGGCCAGAGCTCGACACCGCCGCTCATCCGGCGCGCGGCGCGGAACTCCGCGAGTGCCTCCGAGTACTGCTGAGTCGCATACGCGGCGAAACCCGCGGCCTCGCGCACCGCGGCAACACGGGACGCGAGCCGCAGCGCCACCCGCGAGTACCCGTACGCCTGTTCCGGATCCTCATCGATCAACCGCGCCACCATGACGAGGTTCCTCGCGACATCCTCGGCGAGCGTCTTGGGCAGGCTCTGAAGCTCCTGGCGGACGTCCTTGTCGATCTCCTCACCGCTGACATCCTCGGGGATCGGCAACCTCTTGATGGGCTCCCGGTCCCTGTCCCGCCCGCGGTCGTCTCGCCGGTCACCCTCACGACGGAACCCGCCGCGGTCGTCACCGGCCCGGTAGCCCCCGCGGGGCCGGCCATAGCCACCACGGTCGTCATCACGGCGCGGACCACGCGGCCGCTCGTCACGACGCTCGAAACCACCGCGGTCGTCTCGCCGGTCACCCTCACGACGGAACCCGCCACGGTCGTCATCCCGACGCCCATAACCACCACGGTCATCCCGACGACCGAACCCACCACGGTCGTCATCACGGCGCGGACCACGCGGCCGCTCGTCATCCCGACGCCCATAACCACCGCGGTCATCCCGATGGTCACCCTCACGACGGAACCCGCCGCGATCGTCACCGGCCCGGTAGCCCCCGCGGGGCCGGCCATAACCACCGCGGTCGTCTCGCCGGTCACCCTCACGACGGAACCCACCACGCTCGTCATCCCGACGCCCATAACCACCGCGGTCATCCCGACGGTCACCCTCACGACGGAACCCGCCGCGATCGTCACCGGCCCGGTAGCCCCCGCGGGGCCGGCCATAGCCACCACGGTCGTCATCACGGCGCGGACCACGCGGCCGCTCGTCATCCCGACGCCCATAACCACCGCGGTCGTCTCGCCGGTCACCCTCACGACGGAACCCACCACGCTCGTCATCCCGACGCCCATAACCACCGCGGTCGTCTCGCCGATCACCCTCACGACGGAACCCACCACGCTCGTCACCGGCCCGGTAGCCCCCGCGGGGCCGGCCATAGCCACCACGGTCGTCATCACGGCGCGGACCACGCGGCCGCTCGTCATCCCGACGCCCATAGCCACCACGGTCATCCCGGGGGGCTCGGCGGTCGTCACGGCGTCCATCACCACGTTCGTCACGGGAGAAGGAACCGCCGCGGTCCCGACTATCCCGGCGCGGACCACCGCGGTCGCCTCGTTCGTCGCGGCGGTAACCGCCGCCGCGGCTGTCGTCCCGGCGCGGGCCGCGCCGATCGCCGCCACCATCTCGGTGTCGCGGCTCGCGTTCAGGGCGATCGTCGGCTGAGTTGGTGGGCATCGGTAAGGCTCCTGTCTTCGGGTACCGCAGTCAATTCTCGCGCAGCCGGCCGGCCAACGCGCTCCGGGAAAAGATCCCAACACGCAAAACAAAAAGGACCCGTGGTCCCAGCTGAACGCTGGGACCACGGGTCCTGAAATATTGTTCGGCGGTGTCCTACTCTCCCACAGGGTCCCCCCTGCAGTACCATCGGCGCTGAAAGGCTTAGCTTCCGGGTTCGGAATGTAACCGGGCGTTTCCCTAACGCTATGACCACCGAAACCCTATCGGGTTCGAGCGAACAAGCACACTTTTCAATTGGAGAAGTGAATCTGGTTCGACCGGTGCGACTGTTCGCAACCCGGGAACCACACAGTGGACGCGAGCAACTGAGGACAAGCCCTCGGCCTATTAGTACCGGTCAACTCCACCAGTCACCTGGCTTCCATATCCGGCCTATCAACCCAGTCGTCTACTGGGAGCCTTACCCCATCAAG
>NZ_BLLG01000009.1 GCF_011766325.1 Streptomyces pacificus
CGCCAGCACTGACGGCGCTCGATGAACTCCAACTCCCGTCCAAACAGCGGGTGGAACGGGTGCGTCACCCGCACCCCGCCTGCATCTCCAGAGTCCGGAACCTGAGCAGTCGACGGATCACGCCAACCCCTACAGCGAGGCCCAGTTCAAGACCACGAAGTACATGTCCGACTATCCCGAACGGTTCGACTCCCTGGCCCACGCCCGCGAGTGGTTCGACGCGTTCATCGCGTACTACAACCATGAGCACCGGCACTCGGGCATCGGCTGGCACACACCCGCATCCGTCCACTTCGGCACCGCCGATGAGGTCCGCGACCAGCGGGCCGTCACCCTTGCCGAGGCATACGCCCGCCACCCCGAACGCTTCGGCCGACGCCCCCGACCACCCCAGATACCCCAGACCGCTTGGATCAACGACCCGGCCAAGCGCAGGGAACCCGCACCACAAACCTCATAGCATCACAACCGTCTCATTGGACTTGAAATCTTCCGGCCCGGCCCCTCCACGTGCTACGGCAGCGTAATGCCCGTCTTCAGGCCGTTCAGCGCGCTCGTGCAGCGGCAGTGGCGTTCCTCGTTCGCAGGCAGTCCCGCCACTGCGTCGAACAGCACGTCCCGCAGCCTGTCCACGTTCGCGGCGAAGACCGCGAGCACTTCCTCGTGAGAGACGCCCTCGCCGCTCTCCGCCCCGGCGTCGAGGTCCGTCACCAGGTTCATGGACGTGTAGCAGAGCTCCAACTCGCGGGCGAGCGCGGCCTCGGGGTGCCCGGTCATCCCCACCACCGACCAGCCCATGGCGGCATGCCAGCGGGACTCGGCGCGGGTGCCGAAGCGCGGTCCCTCGACCACGACGAGCGTTCCGCCGTCGACCGGCTCCCAGCCGCGTCCCCGCGCCGCAGCCAGTGCGGCTTGCCGCCCCGTCGGGCAGTAGGGGTCGGCGAGGGACACATGGACGACGTTCGGCACTTCGCCGGTCGTGAGCGGCTCACCGTCGAAGTAGGTGTCGGCCCGGGACTTGGTCCGGTCCACCAACTGGTCGGGAACGAGCAGGGTTCCGGGTCCGTGCTCCGGCCGCAGGCCGCCGACGGCGCACGGCCCGAGCACCTGGCGTACGCCCACCGACCGCAGGGCCCACAGGTTGGCGCGGTAGTTGATGCGGTGCGGCGGCAGGCGGTGGCCCCGGCCGTGCCGGGGCAGGAAGGCGACCTTCCGTCCCGCGATCTCACCGAAGAACAGCGAATCACTCGGGCTGCCGTAGGGCGTGGTGACCTCGGTCTCGGTCACGTTCTCCAGAAAGGAGTAGAACCCCGAGCCGCCGATGACGCCGATCTCCGCACGCTCTGCGCTCTCTGTGTTGGCCATGGCCGTCACAGTAGCCGTGCTCGTACGCGGGCCGGTATCCCTCCCCCGCGCCGCACACCATGCCCGGACCCCTCGCAGTTGCCTCCCGCGTCCGGTGCCGTCCGGTGCCGTCCGGCGCCGGACGGCACCGGACGGCACCGCACCTGTGGGTCGCCCGGCGCTTCGGGGGCGCCGCCCCGCCGGACGACCGCGCGTCACGCCGGGCTTACCGTGCCGCCCCGGGTGCTGCCGACGGACCCGCCGGCCACCGCACGCTGCTGTCCGGCGGCGGTCGCCATCGGCTCCGCCCGCCCCGGTCCGCCGGCCGCTGCGCCGTATCCCCTGCCTGCGGACGGACCCTCGCCGCTCCCGCCGACCGCTCACCGGGCGTCCTGCTCTCGGGATGCGTCGTACGAGCTCGGCGGGTGCGCGGAGGCGGGCCACAGGGTCGGGTCCACAGGGTCAGGGTCGGGTACGGGGGCATGCGGGAGCGCGGACGAGAGCGCGGAAAGGGGTGCACAGCAGAAGCGCGGAAGTACGAGAGCGCGGAAGGCGGAAGTACGAGAGCACGGGAAGGGGCCCATGCGGAAGGTCCCCGCCGCCCGGAGGCTGCGGGGACCCTGCGAGTCCAGGGATCAGGCGGCCGTCGTGCTGCCGGATGTGGTGGACGACGACGAGCCGGAGGAGGCGGCCGCGGACTTCGAGTCCGACGACGCCCCTGATGACGACGCCCCTGATGACGACGAATCCGACGACGAGGACGTGGAAGAAGTCCCGGACGCGGACCCCTGGGACTTCGCCGACGCGGTCGACTGCGTGCTGCCCGAGGAGGAGCTGCGGCTGTCGTTGCGGTAGAAGCCGGAGCCCTTGAAGACGATGCCGACGGCCGAGAACACCTTCTTGAGGCGTCCGTGACAGCCCGGGCACTCGGTCAGGGCGTCGTCGGTGAACTTCTGCACCGCCTCGAGGCCCTCGCCGCACTCGGTGCACTGGTACTGGTACGTCGGCACTTGTCTTCCTCCTGGCACTCTCACTCGATGAGTGCTAACGATGGTCCATATTGACGTATTCCCCCGTCTCAGTCCACCGTCACGGGCACTCGGTGACCGACACCACGTGCGACCGTCAGGGTGTGTGGGCGCGGCACCAGGCGGGAACGCAGCGCCACCAGGGTGGCCAGGGCGAGCACGGTGCCCGCCAGCGGTACCAGGAAACCGGCGGCCGAGCCGTGGGTGTCGGCGAGCCGGCCGGCGACGGTCACCGCTGCCGCCTGGCCGAGAGCCACCGATCCGGTCAGCCAGGTGAAGGCCTCCGTCCGCGCCGACGCCGGCACCAGCGGTTCGACCAGCGTGAAGCCGCCGATCAGCGCGGGCGCGATGAAGACCCCGACGACCAGTCCGAGACCGCCGAGCAGTACCGCGGAGTGCGCCGTCCAGAGCAGCGACGCGGCGAGTGCCAGGCCCGCGTAACCCGCTACCATGCGCCGCCGGGGTCCGGACTTCCACGCGATCGCGCCCACGGCGATTCCCGCGAGCATGTTGCCCGCGGCGAACAGCCCGTAGAGCAGACCGTTCATACCGGGCTGACCGATTTCCTGGGTGAACGCGGTGAGCGAGACCTGCATACCGCCGAAGACGGAACCGATGCCGAGGAAGGCGACGGCGAGGACCCGGACGCCGGGCACCGACAGTGCCGAAGCACGCTTCGCCCGCCCGCCGGGGCCGGGGCTGCCGAAGGCCGGCTGCGTGCGGCGCTGGGCGGCGAACAGCAGACCGCCGGCCAGGGTCAGTCCGGCCTCGGCGATCAGTCCGGCGGCCGGGTGGACGCCGGTGCACAGGGCGGTGGCGAGGACCGGTCCGACCACGAAGGTGAACTCGTCGGTGACCGACTCGAACGCCGCGGCCGTGGGCATCAGCCGGGACCCGCCGAGCCGTGCGGCCCAGCGGGCCCGCACCATCGGGCCGACCTGCGGGACCGAGGCGCCGGTCGGTACCGCGGCGGCGAAGAGCGCCCACAGGGGGGCGCCCGCGAGCGCCAGCGCGGTCAGCGCTCCGACGGCAGCTGTGTGCACCAGCACACCGGGTACCAGCACGGCCCGCTGCCCGAAGCGGTCGGCGAGCCGGCCGCTCTGCGGGGCGAAGAGCGCCATGGAGACGCCGGTGACGGCGGCGACGGCTCCGGCGTCTCCGTACGAACCGGTGGTGTGCTGGACGAGGAGGACGATGCCGATCGTCAGCATCGCGAACGGCTGCCGGGCGGCGAACCCGGGGAGCAGGAAGGTCCACGCGCCGGGAGTGCGGAGCAGCTGCCCGTAGCCGGGGCGCCGGCCGCCGGTCGAGGGCCCGGACAGTGGCCGCCTGCGCGACGGCGAGGACGGCGAGGCCGACGGAGATGACGAGTGTGACGGCGAGGACGGCGAGGACGGCGACGGGGACGAGGACGAGTGAGGCGACGGGGACGAGACGGATGACGAGGGCGAGAACGAGGGCGACGGCGCCGGGGGAGCGTTCGGGGGCGTGCCGGTAGGCGTGCCAGGAGTGACCGTGGACTCCACGGCCCTTGCCTTTCTGCCGCCTGGTAGCGCTTTCCCGGGGTGCCGGGGATCGCCGAGAGCTGTCCTCTTGCGCGGAACTGCGGTGGATACCGGGCCCCGCTGCGGGGGGTCACTCGGCCGCCATACGGTCGCGCCAGCTCTGCGTCAGGCAGAGTTGGTCGATCAGTGCGCCTTCATGTTACAGGGCCCGTCGATGGGCCGCCTCGGATTGCGGCAGCGCAACGTGAGCGGCACCTGGGATTGACCTGGGGTGCGGAGGCTCCGGGCGGGATACCGCCCCCGCGGGGGCGGTATCCCGCCCGGGGAGTTCGCGCAGGGCGGCCTCTCCCGCCGCCGGCCCATGTGCCTGCCCCGCGGCATGGTCCTGTGCCGATCCCGGGAGCGCCCGGGGAGTTCGCCCGGGGCCCCGCCTCGCGCGGGTGCTGCCGTACCGCGGCTGCCCCTCGGTCGCTTGTCGGTGCTGCGTGCTGCGTGCTGCGTTCTGCGTTCTGCGCGGTGCTGCGCGGTGCTGCGCGGTGCTGCGCGGTGTTGTCCGGTGCTGCGCGGTGCTGTGCGGTGCTTCGCTCTGTTGCGCGGTGCTGTGCTGCCCCGTGCCGTATCGCGGCTGCCCTCGCGGCCTCGGCCCAGCCCCGTGCCGGTCTCTCCCGTACGAAGGGCTTACCGGCCCGATCAGGCCCCGGGGCCCCTGATCGATCCACCTCCGGCCTTTCCGCTGAGGCCTGCCTGGGAAGGGGGTCTCGACGGGTCGAGGTCCTCTCCGAGAGCAGACCCTAACCGCGCGTCCCCAGCCAGCCGGCCAGTTTGCCGCCCTGTCCCACCGCCCGCAGCCGTGCCTCGGCCGCGTCCCGCACCGGGTCGGTCGCCACCACCAGCAGTTCGTCGCCGCGCCGCAGGACGGTCGTGGGACTCGGTACGAAGCTCTTGCCCTCGCGGACGACGAGTGTCACGGCGGCGCCCGGGGGCAGCCGGAGTTCGCCGACCTCCACGCCGTGCATACGGGACTCCTCCGGGATCGCGACCGACAGCAGATGCCCGCGCAGCCGCTCCAGCGGCGCCGACTCGATTCCCAGGTCGGCGGCCTCCGGGCCGTCCCCCAGCTTGAGCGCCTTCGCCATCCAGGGCAGCGTCGGCCCCTGGAGCAGCGTGTAGACGACGACGAGCACGAAGACGATGTTGAAGATTCGTTCGCTGCCCTCGATCCCGGACACCAGCGGAATGGTCGCCAGGATGATGGGCACGGCGCCGCGCAGTCCGGCCCACGACATCAGGGTCTTCTCGCGCCATGGGATGCGGAACGGCAGCAGGCTGATGAAGACCGACAGTGGCCGGGCCGCCATCGTCAGCACCAGCCCGATGACCACGGCGGGCCAGAAGTCGCGCAGCAGCTCGCTCGGGGAGACGAGCAGTCCGAGCAGGACGAACATCCCGATCTGGGCGATCCAGCCGAGTCCGTCGGCGAATCCGCGGGTGGCCGGCCAGTGGGGCAGTCTCGAGTTCCCGAGCACCATCGCCGCGAGGTAGACGGCGAGGAAGCCGCTGCCGTCGGCGAGGGCACCGACGGCGTAGGCGGTCACCGCGATGGCCATCACGGCGATCGGGTACAGGCCGGACGCGGGAAGGGCGACATGGCGCAGCCCGAGCGCGCCGAGCCAGCCGACGGCGAGACCGATCGCGGCGCCGATCGCCAGCTGCAGCAGGATTTTTCCGATGAGGATGTACCACGCCTCGACGGGTTCGGTGGTGGACAGCGCGATGACGAGGATGACGACGGGAGCGTCGTTGAAGCCGGACTCCGCCTCGAGGACACCCGTGGTGCGGGCGGGGAGGGGCACCCTCCGCAATACGGAGAAGACCGCGGCGGCGTCCGTCGAGGAGACGACCGCGCCGATGACCAGTGCCTGCCGCCATTCCAGTCCGACCAGGTAGTGGGCTCCTGCGGCCGTGACGCCGACGCTCACGGCGATGCCGACGGTCGACAGCATCGCCGCCGCGGGCAGGGCCGGTCTGATCTCCTTCCACTTGGTGCTCAGACCGCCCTCGGCCAGGATCACCACGAGAGCGGCATAGCCGATCACCTGAGTGAGTCCGGCGTTGTCGAACTCGACGGCGAAGATGCCGTCCTGCCCGATCGCGATGCCGATGCCCAGATAGAGGAGCAGGCTGGGGAGCCCGCTCCGGGAGGAGATGCGCACGGCCACGACGGCGATGAGCAGGACGAGCGAGCAGATGAGCAGAAGTGCGTTGAGCTGGTGGACAGTCAGCGGCCGATCCTTCCCTCGTGCGCCTGCCGGATCGTGCCTCCGGCACACGACACTTCGTTACCTTACCTAATCTTTAACGCAATCTTGACGCTCCCATGGCCGATTTCCCTTGTTGATCGCCAGTAAGTTCGAATGCCGCGGGGGTGATGCAGCGTTACTGATACCGCGTCCGGACCCGCCGATCGCTGCGCCTAAGGTTGCTCCTGCACCTCCAGGATCACCCTGCCCTCGAAGGACAGCGATGCCCTCCAACACAACCGCCTCCTCCGCCGAGAAGCCAGCCAGGAGGCGGGGCCGCCGCGCCCGCCTGATCGTGCTCGCCCTGGCCCTGGCGCTGGTCGCGGGTGTCGGCGGCGGTGCTTACTGGGGCGTCGGCACCGTGCGCGCGTCCTTCCCGCAGACCACCGGGACGATCAGGCTCGACGGCCTGTCGGCCCCGGTGGACGTCAAGCGCGACGCCAACGGGATTCCGCAGCTCTACGCGAGCACCGACGAGGACCTGTTCCGCGCGCAGGGCTTCGTGCACGCGCAGGACCGCTTCTGGGAGATGGACGTGCGCCGCCACGTCACGGCGGGCCGGCTGTCCGAGATGTTCGGTGCGGGGCAGGTCGAGACGGACGCCTTCCTGCGCACCCTCGGCTGGCACCGGGTGGCTCAGCAGGAGTTCGACGAGAAACTCGCGCCCGAGACCAAGAAGTACCTCCAGGCCTACGCCGACGGCGTCAACGCCTACCTGGCGGACCGTGACGGAGCCGACCTCTCGCTGGAGCACGCGGCCCTGGGGCTCACCGGCGACTACCGGCCGGAGAAGTGGACGCCGGTCGATTCGGTCGCCTGGCTGAAGGCGATGGCCTGGGACCTGCGCGGCAACATGCAGGAGGAGATCGACCGCTCGCTGATGACCAGCCGGCTGACCGAACAGCAGATCGAGCAGCTGTACCCGGCGTACCCGTACGACCTGCACCAGCCGATCGTTACGGCCGGTGCCGTGGACGAGGGCGCCGGGAAGTGGGACCCGGAGGCGGAACCCTCCACGGATGCCCGGAACTCCTCGGGTTCCCCGGACTCCCCGGACTCCCCGGGGTCCTCGGGCTCCTCGGACTTCTCCGGTTCCGCGGGCGCCGGATCGTCGTCGCAGGGAGGCGGAACAGCCGACGGCGGTGCGGACGCGGTAGCCGGCCCGGAGGACGCTCCGGGCAGCGGTCCGGACAGCACCTCGGAAGGCGGCTCGGCCAGCGGCTCGGGCAGCGCCTTGAGCAGCGGTTCGGACACCGGTTCGGACACCGGTTCGGACACCGGGTCGGACACCGGGTCGGACACCGGGTCGGGCAGTGACCAGGGCACACAGACGCAGCTCTCCGGCCTCTCCGACGTGCTCGACCGGATCCCGGCCCTGCTCGGCCCGAACGGCAGCGGCATCGGTTCCAACTCGTGGGTGGTCTCCGGCGCGTACACCACCACCGGGAAGCCGCTGCTCGCCAACGACCCCCACCTCGCGCCGCAGCTGCCGTCGCTGTGGGCCCAGATGGGCCTGCACTGCCGCGCCGTCTCGGACACGTGCTCCTTCGATGTCGCCGGGTACACCTTCTCCGGCATGCCGGGCGTGGTCATCGGCCACAACCAGGACATCGCCTGGGGCTTCACCAACCTCGGTGCCGACGTCACCGACCTCTACCTGGAGAAGGTCTCCCAGACGGGGTGGTTGTCCGGCAGCCGGACCAAACCCTTCAAGGTCCGCGAGGAGACGATCAGGATCGCCGGCGGCGGCAGCAAGAAGATCACCGTCCGGGAGACCGACCACGGACCGCTGATCTCCGACCGCAGCTCCGAGCTGGAGCGGGTCGGCGAGCGGGCACCGGTGACGACCCCGGCCCCCGACCGCGGCAACGGCTTCGGGGTGGCGCTGCGCTGGACGGCGCTGGATCCGGGCAACTCCATGGACGCGGTGTTCAAGCTCAACCGGGCGAAGGACTTCGAGGGCTTCCGCGCTGCGGCGAAGGACTTCGAGGTCCCCTCGCAGAACCTGGTCTACGCGGACACCGAGGGCAACATCGGCTACCAGGCTCCCGGGAAGATCCCGGTCCGGGCCGAGGGCTTCGACGGCTCGATGCCCGCCCCGGGCTGGAACCCGACCTCCGGTTGGAAGGGGTACATCCCCTTCGACGAGCTGCCGTACGAGTACAACCCGGAGCGCGGCTACATCGTCACCGCCAACCAGGCCGTCGTGGACGACGGGACGTACCCGTATCTGATCACCGGGGACTACGGGTACGGCTCCCGGAGCCAGCGGATCCACGACCTGATCGAGGCGAAGACCAAGGACGGCGGGAAGATCTCGACCGACGACATGCGCACCATGCAGACGGACAACCAGAGCGAGATCGCCAAGCTGCTGACTCCGCACCTGCTGAAGATCGACGTCTCGGACCCGTATGTGCGGGAGGCGCAGAAGCTGCTGGAGGGCTGGGACTACACCCAGGAGCCGGATTCCGGGGCCGCCGCCTACTTCAACGGCGTCTGGCGCCATGTGCTCAGGCTGGCCTTCGGCAACAAGCTGCCCAAGGAGCTGCGGATCCGGGGCGAGTGCCTCAACGTCCGTCCGGCCGACAGCACCGGCCCGGTCGACGACCTGAACTCGCTGGTGCGCGAGTGCGGCCAGCGCGACGCGGACTCGGCCCAGCCGGACGGCGGCGACCGCTGGTACGAAGTGGTCCGCGCGCTGATAGACGTCGAGGACAGCGAGTGGTGGCAGGCGCCGAGGACCCGCAAGGACCCGGCCACGACCACCCGTGACGAGCTGTTCGCCCGGGCAATGAAGGACGCACGCTGGGAGCTGACGGCCAAGCTCGGCAAGGACGTCGGCAGCTGGAGCTGGGGCAGGCTGCACCAGCTGACGCTGAAGAACCAGACGCTGGGCACCTCCGGCCCCGGCGTACTGCGGTGGATGCTCAACCGCGGCCCGTGGAGCCTCGGCGGCGGAGAGGCCGCGGTCGATGCGACCGGCTGGAACGCGGCCGCCGGCTACGACGTGACCTGGGTCCCGTCGATGCGGATGGTCGTCAACGTGGGCGACTGGGACAAGTCCCGCTGGATCAATCTGACGGGTGCCTCCGGCCACGCCTACAGCGACCACTACACCGACCAGACCGACAAGTGGGCCAAGGGCGAACTGCTCGACTGGGCTTACACCGGCAAGGCGGTCGAAGCGGCGACGGAGGACACGCTGGTGCTCAGGCCGTAGGCCGGTCCGCGAAGCGGTGGACGCCCTCCGGGGTCACCGCGGCGTGTACGGGGTGGTCGTGCGGTTCCTCCGGGACCCGGGCGACCACCTCGTGTCCGTACAGCAGCACGACGAGGGCGGGACGGGCCCCGGCCGCCTCCAGCCGGGCGAGGACCCGGTCGTACGAGCCGCCGCCGCGGCCGAGCCGCATGCCCCGCTCGTCCACCGCGAGTCCCGGCAGCAGGACCGTGTCCGCCTCCAGTACGGCCCTCTGTCCCAGCGGCGGACCCGCGGGCTCCGCCAGGCCGCGACGGGCCGGTACCAGGCGGTCCGGCCCCTCGTACACCGCCCAATCGAGGTCGTTGTCGTCCAGCAGTACCGGGAGGAGCACCCGCACGCCCCGCGTGCGCAGCGCGTCGAGCAGCGTGCGCGTGCCGGGTTCGCGCCCCACGGAGACATAGGCGGCCACGGTGCGGGCGCCCGCCAGCTCCGGAAGCTCCACTGCGCGGCGGGCGAGAACCAGCGACGACTCGCGGACGTCTTCAGCGGACAGCAGGCGTCGTGCGTCGAGCAGTTCACGTCGAAGCGTGCCCTTTCCTGACATCTCGGAGCCCATGGCAACCTCGCAATCACCTGTCAATATGACCGTATGGGGAGGAGTTAAGCGGACCCTCATCTTCTTCCCATAGCCACCGGATATGGTGCCCGCATGAGTGAGTCGCACCCCAGGATCAGCAAGGCCGTCATCCCCGCCGCAGGCCTCGGCACCCGGTTCCTGCCGGCCACGAAGGCCACTCCCAAGGAGATGCTGCCCGTCGTCGACAAGCCGGCGATCCAGTACGTGGTAGAAGAGGCCGTCGGCGCAGGCCTCTCGGATGTTCTCATGGTCACCGGGCGCAACAAGCGCCCCCTGGAGGACCACTTCGACCGCAACTACGAACTGGAGGAGGCGCTCAGCCGCAAGGGCGACGCCGCGCGCCTCGCGCGGGTCCAGGAGTCCAGCGACCTCGCCACCATGCACTATGTGCGCCAGGGCGACCCCAGGGGCCTCGGCCACGCCGTCCTGTGCGCCGCGCCCCACGTCGGCGAGCAGCCCTTCGCGGTACTCCTCGGTGACGACCTGATCGACCCCCGCGACCCGCTGCTGTCCCGGATGGTCGACGTCCGCGAGCGCGCGGGCGGCAGTGTCGTCGCCCTGATGGAGGTCGAGCCCTCCCAGGTCCACCTGTACGGCTGCGCGGCCGTGGAGGCCACCGGCGAGGACGGTGTCGTCCGGGTCACCGGGCTGGTGGAGAAGCCCGACCCGGCCGAGGCCCCCAGCAACTACGCGATCATCGGCCGCTACGTCCTCGACCCGGCCGTCTTCGGGATACTCCGCGAGACCGGGCCGGGCCGCGGGGGCGAGATCCAGCTCACCGACGCCCTGGAGACGCTCGCCGCCGACGAGGCGATCGGCGGGCCCGTGCACGGCGTCGTCTTCAAGGGCCGCCGCTACGACACCGGCGACCGCGGCGACTATCTGCGGGCCATTGTCAGACTCGCGTGCGAACGTGAAGACCTGGGCCCGGACTTCCGAGCCTGGCTTCGCCGTTATGTCACCGAGGAGATGTAGCACGTGAGCAGCACGGCAGCACCCGGCACGGGCTCCGGCCCCGCCACCCCGGCCGGGGACGGACCGGCCGGGCAGGTCCCCGGCGGCCGGCGGGGCCTGTGGTCGGTGGACGACCATCTGGCGGATGTCCTCGGCGCGATCCAGCCGCTGGACCCGATCGACCTTCCGCTGTCCGACGCGCTGGGCTGCGTGCTGGTGCAGGACGTCACGGTCACCGTGGCACTGCCGCCCTTCGACAACAGCTCGATGGACGGTTACGCGGTCCGCGTCGCCGACATCGCCCGCGCGGGCGAGGACGCCCCCGCCGTGCTCACCGTCGTCGGGGACATCGCCGCGGGCAGCGGCGAGGCACGCACCGTCGGCCCCGGGCAGGCCGCCCGGATCATGACCGGCGCCCCGCTGCCGCCCGGTGCCGAGGCCGTCGTCCCCGTGGAGTGGACCGACGGCGGCACGGGCGGCGGGCCCGCCACGGCCATGCGCCCGGCCGGCGCCGCCCCGCAGGGCGCGACGGGCGAGGTGCGGGTGTACCGGCCCGCGGCGCCCGGCGCCCATGTGCGCGGCCGCGGCAGCGACGCCCGGGCGGGCGACCTCGCCCTGCCGGCGGGCACGGTCCTCGGGCCGCCGCAGATCGGCCTGCTCGCCGCGATCGGCCGCGGCACGGTGCGGGTGCGGCCGCGGCCCCGGGTCGTCGTCCTGTCCACCGGCAGCGAACTCGTCCAGCCGGGAGAGAAGCTGGGCGCGGGCAGGATCTACGACTCCAACAGCTTCGCGCTCACCGCCGCCGCCCGCGAGGCCGGGGCCATCGCCTACCGGGTCGGCGCGGTCACCGACGACGCCGACGAGCTGCGCGCCACCATCGAGGACCAGCTCATCCGCGCCGATCTCCTGGTCACCACGGGCGGGGTCAGCGTCGGGGCGTACGACGTGGTCAAGGAGGCGCTGTCCGCCGCCGCCGAGGATGAGCCGGGTGCGGACGAGCCGGGTGCGGAGGAGCCGGGTGACGAGGAGCGGGGCGGCGGGGTCGGGCCGGGCGGGCGGCCTCGCCCTGCCGGCGGGGTCGACTTCCGCAGGCTCGCCATGCAGCCGGGCAAGCCCCAGGGCTTCGGCACCATCGGCCCCGACCGCACCCCGCTGCTCGCCCTGCCCGGCAATCCCGTCTCCTCCTACGTGTCCTTCGAGCTGTTCGTCCGCCCCGCGATCCGCGCCCTGATGGGCCTGGAGGACGTGCACCGGCCGCGGGTGCGCGCGGAGCTCCGCACGGACGAGGCGCTGACCTCGCCCGAGGGGAGGCGGCAGTTCCTGCGCGGTGCCTACGATGCGGAGAAGGGCACCGTCGCCCCCGTCGGCGGCAGCGGGTCGCATCTGGTCGCGGCCCTCGCCCGGGCGAACGCGCTCATCGTCGTCCCCGAAGGCACGACCACCGTCGAGCCGGGCACGGAGACGGAGGTGGTCCTGCTCGGATGAGCGCGAGGCCGTGGCGGTAGCGTGTCTCACCACACAGTGACCGGGAGCCACAGCCATGAGTGCGCAGCGAGGACTGACCCATATCGACGAGGCGGGCGCGGCCCGTATGGTCGACGTCTCGGAGAAGGACGTCACCGCGCGCACCGCGCGGGCGAGCGGCCGGGTCCTGGTCTCGCCGCGCGTCGTCGAACTGCTGCGGGGGGAGGGCGTCCCGAAGGGCGATGCCCTCGCCACCGCCCGGATCGCGGGCATCATGGGCGCCAAGCGCACACCTGACCTGATCCCGCTGTGCCACCCGCTGGCGATCTCCGGAGTGAAACTGGATCTCTCGGTGGCCGACGACGCCGTCGAGATCCTCGCCACCGTGCGGACGACCGATCGCACGGGCGTCGAGATGGAGGCCCTGACCGCGGTGTCCGTGGCCGCGCTGACGGTCGTCGACATGGTCAAGGCGGTCGACAAGGCCGCCGTGATCACCGACGTCCGGGTCGAGGAGAAGTCCGGCGGGAAGTCCGGCCACTGGTCCCGCCCGGAGGCCGGGCGATGACCCCGCGGGCGGGGGAGGCGCACGGCCCCGCTGCCGGCGGGGCGTCCGGTTCCGGGCCCCGGGCCGCCGGGCCGGTTCACCCGCCGCGCCGAGCGCTCGTCGTGACCGCCTCCAACCGGGCCTCGGCGGGGGTGTACGAGGACCGGGGCGGACCCCTTCTGGCCGAGGGACTCGCGCGGATGGGCTTCCAGGTCGACGGCCCCCGGGTGGTTCCCGACGGGGAGCCGGTCGAGAAGGCCCTGAGGGAGGGCGTGGCAGCCGCGTACGACGTCATCCTCACCACCGGCGGTACCGGGATCTCGCCCACCGACCGCACCCCGGACGCCACCGCCAGGGTCCTCGACTACGAGATCCCCGGCATTCCCGAGGCGATCCGCGCCCACGGTCTCGCGAAGCTGCCCACCGCGGCGCTGTCCCGGGGCCTCGCCGGGGTCGCGGAGCGCACCCTGATCGTCAATCTCCCGGGGTCCTCGGGCGGCGTGCGCGACGGGCTGGCCGTGCTGTCCCGGATGCTGCCGCACGCCGTGGACCAGCTGCACGGCGGAGACCACCCGCCGTCGGCCGCGAAGCCTGAACCGGCTGAACCGGCTGAACCGGCCGTACCCGCCGAGCCGGCCGAACCGCCGGAACGGGTTGAACCGGCCGTGCCCGCGGCGCCGCCCGAACCTGCCGGGCCCCCCGCGACCACCGCGCCCACCGTGCCCGCCGTGCCCGCCGAACCCGCCGGGCCGTCGGGCTCCGCAGGGAGCCCCCGCTGAACATCCACTCCTGGCCCGTGGTCCTGGCGGACGGAGACGTGACCCTCCGCCCGATAAAACTGCGTGACCAGCGGGCATGGCGGGAAGTGAACCGGCGCAACAGGGAGTGGCTGCGCCCCTGGGAGGCGACCGTCCCACCGCCGGCTCCCGGCGGGCCGGTCGTGCAGCGCCCCACGTACCGGCAGATGGTGCGCCATCTGCGCGCCGAGGCCAATGCCGGGCGCATGCTGCCGTTCGTGGTCGAGTACCGGGGCGGCCTCGTCGGCCAGCTCACCGTCGCCGGCATCACCTGGGGCTCGATGTGCTCGGGCCACGTCGGCTACTGGGTCGACCGCGAGGTCGCCGGCCGGGGGGTGATGCCCACGGCCGTGGCGCTGGCGGTCGACCACTGCTTCCACCGCATCGGCCTGCACCGTGTCGAGATCTGCATCCGTCCCGAGAACGGGCCGAGCCGCAGGGTGGTGGAGAAGCTCGGATTCCGCGAGGAAGGGCTCCGCCCGCGCTATCTCCACATCGACGGAGCATGGCGGGACCATCTGGTGTTCGCGCTCACGGCGGAGGAGGTTCCCGGGGGGCTCCTGCGCCGCTGGCATCACGCGCGATCCGCCCGACACGAGAAATGAAATAGGCGTTCGAATTTCGCCGCTCCTCGATCGCCCGTTGATCTGAAGAATCGCAAAAAAGGCAGTCGGATCAGCCAGATCGTGCGACACACCGGGCCGATTGGCCGATGCGCCCGCGCGAATCCCTCTACGGTGTGATGCGTGAGCAGCAGCGGCCTCATTTACGCAGTCATCGTCGGGGCCTGGGCCGCCTACTTGGTGCCGATGTGGCTCCGCAGGCAGGACGAGCTCAACGAGGCCCGTCCGACCGAACGCTTCAGCACCGCCATCCGGCTGCTGTCCGGACGGGCGGGAATGGAGCGCCGGTACGCCAAGGAGCTGCGCGAGCGCACCACCGAGGACGACCCCGCCACCGACACCGGCACCGCCCCGGCGTCCGAGACGGACCGGCTGAGTTCCGTCGACGTCCGGGAGTTCGCCGCGCCCCCGGCCAGGACCGAGGCGCGGGTGGCCGTGCCGCCCGTCCCGGCCCGGTCCCGCAGGGAGCGGGCACCCCGGCCGAACGGCACCGCGGCAGCGGAACGCGCCCGGCGCTCCAAGGTGCTCGCCCGCCGCCGTCGCACCACCGTGCTCCTCTTCCTCGCCTTCACGCTCGGCGCGATCGTCGCCGCCGTCGGCGGACTGGGCCTGCTGTGGGCGCCGGCGGTCCCCGCGCTCCTCCTCAGTGCCTATATCGCCTATCTGCGGGCCCAGGAGCGCCGCCGTTTCGTGTACGTGATGGACCGGCGCCATGCCGAGGCGGCCGCGCAGCGGCTGCGGGAGACCCGCTCGCGCCGCCGGCCCGTCGCCGCCCGCGACCAGGACGACGCGGCCCCGGCACGGCCCGAACCCGAGCCGGCCCCCGCGGTCTCGCCGCAGGAGGCGGGCCGCCGCGCCCTGGTCGAGCAGACCGACCACGCCGAGTGGGTGGACCAGCAGCGCGACCCGGGCCCCGGGCGCGGCGACAGCTGGGACCCGGTCCCGGTGCCGCTCCCCACGTACGTCACCGCACCGGTCGCCCCGCGCGCCACGAGCGGCATCGACGTCGCGGACCCGGAGACCTGGAGCTCGGCCCGCTCCTCGACGGCCGATCCGGCGGCGTCCTCCGCCCCGCAGCCCCCGCGCCAGCGCACCACCCCGCCGCGCCGCACCCGTGAACACGGCCGCACGCCGCTCTTCGACCAGTACGCGGACGAGGACCGGCCCCGCGCCGCGAACGAGTAGCGGCCCCCGGCCGACGGGTGGCGCCACCGGGCCGGGCAGGCGTCCGGGCCTCCGGGAATCCGCCCGGCCCGACCAGCGAGGAACGGATTTCCAAGCACCCCGATCGGGGTGCTAAGGTTTCACCCGTTGCAAGGGCCTGTGGCGCAGTCCGGTAGCGCACCTCGTTCGCATCGAGGGGGTCAGGGGTTCAAATCCCCTCAGGTCCACGCAGGCGCCGTTCTTGAGCTAGCTCAAGGCCGGTTGACGAAATCCCGTTTGATCTTCGGATCGGGCGGGATTTTCGTCGTTTGTGGGGTGTGTTCGAGGGTGTTCGGGGTGGTGAATGGCGGAGGCCGGGCGTCGTCGGCGTGCGGGAAGCCTGCCGCGCCGTGTTGGGAGCAGCACGGCCAGCCCCGAGGGCGCGGGGCTGGCCGTGATCGCGGTGTGTGGTTGTTCAGCGTGTGGGGCTGTTTCAGCTCGGCGGGGGCCGTCCAGGGCGACTCTGGTGCGCAATTCGTGTGTCAACTGGCGAGTTTGTAGCTGAGTCGGGTGAGGTGGCTGCTGCGTGAGCGGTCCAGGGGCTGCCCGGCCCAGTGGGCGTCGAGTCGCACGATGTTGATGGCGGTGGCGGAGAGGGCGTGTTGGAGGCGGACCTTGGGCAGTCCGCGGTAGCGGGCCTGGCGGATCCCGGTGACGTCCAGGGCCTGGTTGACGGTGCCCTCCACCCCGGCCCGCAGCTTGTACCGGGTCTTGAAGGAGTCGGTCTTCTGCACGGCGCGGGCGGCGGCGAGGGTTTCGTGCAGTTCCTTCGGCCGCAGTGTGAGCATGCGGTTGCCGCGGGCCGCTGCGGTGCACTTGCCGCGGGAGGGGCAGGTGCGGCAGTCGGCCTTGGCGAATTCCACGACGATAGCGTCGCGGCCGTGCTGGGTGACGGGATACCAGCCGCTGCTGGTCCGTCCTTCGGGGCAGCGGGCCTGGCGGGTCTTCCAGTCGACGGTGAAGGCGGCCTTGTCGAAGCCGCTCGCGGCTTTGGCCTCTGCCGAGTGGTCGAGCGGGGCCGGGGTGACCATGTCGGTGCCCTGCTTCGCGGCGTCGTGGATGAGGTCGGCGGAGGGGTAGCCGGAGTCCAGGTAGTGCTCACCGGGCCGCAGTCCGTGCTCGTCGAGCCGCTGCTGGATGGGGGCGGTAGCCTTCACGTCCGGCACGGTGGCGTCGGTGGTCATCACATCGGTGATCAGGTTCGGAGGCAGGATGCCGCCCCCGGCTTCGGCTTCGGCCGGAGCGTGGCAGCTCTCGGTCAGGTGGATCTTGTAGCCGCACCAGAACAGGTCTTCGCCCTTGGCGGCCCAGCGTGCGTCGGTGTCGTAGGGGGAGGCCAGGCGGATACTGCCGGGCGGGACGCCGCCTGTCTCGGCCTCCCGCTTCCTGACCACCTCCCGCCCGCGCGCATCGGTGTGCAGGTAGTAGGTCTGCACCAGCACCTGCGGCAGGGTCTGCACGGCCTCGATGTCGCGGATCCAGGGCGGGGCGGCAGGCGCGTAGGCCGCCCGGCACAGCGTCAGGGCGTCCTGGCCGAAGACGTGGGCCAGCTTCTCGCGCTTGGTCTGGGACGACGGCATCGTCCAGCCGTTGATCCGCTCGCCGTAGCGATGGGCGAACTCCGCCACGTCGATTGTGTCCGACAACCAGGACGGTGCCGCGACCGCGAGTGCTTCCAGGGCCGCGCGGACGCTCTCCCCGGCCAGCTCCGTGCGGTTCAGGTCCCGCACCGCGCTGATGACGTGGGTGGCGTCGGTGCGCTGCTTGCCACCGGCGGCCACCAGGCCGGCGTCCTTGCAGTACTCCAGCAGCCGGTCGAACACCACTCGCTCCAGGCCGTGTTCGGCAAGGCAGGCGCGGGAGCGGGGCGGCACGGTGTGGTCGAAACCGGTGTCGGCGAGCTCCATCCCGAGGGCGTACTTCCAGTCGATGGCCCGCACCGTCATGGCCGCGGCCTGCCGGTCGGTCAGGTTCTCAGCGAACTGCAGCACCGTCACCAGCGACAACACACCCGGCGACAGCCCAGGGGTGCCGCGCGTACCGAACGCCTCGGCGAACGGCTCGTCGGCGAACACCTCGGCCAGCCGGTCGCGGACCCGTATCGGCAGGCTCCCTTTGGGGAAAGCCTTGCGGGCGATCTTCGCGGTCTGCTCCGGTACCGGTGGCAGGGCCTTGGGCTGCATCGACATCTCTCACCCCTGCGGCCGAGGAACGGGGAACCGGCCGCAGGGCCGATCACGCCGCGGCCATCGGACTCCGCGTCAGGAATTGCGCACCAGAGTCGCAGATCCACTCAAAGACTCATGAACCGACCACTAAGACGAAGTGCCCCGCCCCGGCCGAGCCGGTTGGGGCACTTCGCATTGCCGTGCTTCTAGGGCCTGTTCCAGGTTCGGATCATGTCGGTCGGAGGCTGCGGATCCAGATCATGGCACCGCGTAGGTGGAGTCCGGCAAGGTAGCTGGTGGCGGTCTTGTCGTAGCGGGTTGCCAGGCCCCGCCACTCCTTGATCTTGTTGATGCAGCGCTCGACGGTATTGCGGTCCTTGTACAGGTCCGGGTCGTGACTGACCGGTCGGCCGCCGCGGGAACCCTTCTTCTTGCGGTTGGCGGCCTGGTCGGCCTTCTCCGGGATGACGCCGCGGATGCGGCGTCGCCGCAGGTAGGCGCGGTTGGCGCGGGAGGAGTACGCCTTGTCCGCAGCGACGGCGCCGGGCCGGGTGCGCGGGCGGCCGACCGGGCCACGCACCTTGATGCGCTCCAGTACCGCAACGAAGCGGGGGCTGTCGCCGGCCTGTCCCGGTGTGACGACGAACGACAGCGGCCGGCAACGGCGTTCGGCCGCGAGGTGGGTCTTGGTGGTCAGCCCGCCCCGGGAACGACCCAGTTCAGCCGCACGCAGCCGGGCTCTGCGCCGCCGCCGTAAACGCCGCCGCTCCTCACGCGTCACATCGTCGCCGCCTTCGTCCGGCGGAGCCACCGGTGCGCTTTGTCCCTTTCTTGAACCCCCTTTTCCTCGGCGACGGCCTTCTCCAGCCCGTCCAGCAGTTCGGGATCGACGGCCATCCCTGCCGCGTGATGATGAGCGCGCGCGACCGTGGAATCCACGCTGACCAGGTCGAGATCGACCTGCCCACGAGCCGCCGCCTCGGCGATCATTGCCTCCATCAGCGTCTGGAAGGTCCCGGCCACCGCCCACCGCTGGAACGCGCCGTAGACGGTCGACCATGAGCCGTATTCCTCAGGAACATCCCGCCAGGGGGCCCCGGTCCTGAACCGCCACATCACGGCGTTGAACAGCCGCCGCAGGTCAGGGACCGGGCCGCGCTCGCCCACCGGCAAGAACGGCTCGACCAACCCCCACTCGCCATCCGAGAGATCACCACGCGCCATCCTCGACAACTACCAGAACCAGGCCGCCCGGCACCGGCGAATCCCCAAACCTATGATCCGAACCTGGAACAGGCCCTAGCGCTGTTCCCGCCGCTTCTTGCGGTGCGTGGCGATCGAACCGAGGTCGGACCTCATGTGGGGCGGTACGACGAACTTCGGCGCGTTGAAAAGGACGACGCAGACTTCGCATGCCAGGGCACCCAGGACCGTCACCAGAGCGATGACGAAGACGACGGTCCAGGCGCCCGACATGTCCACATCGGTCAGGCCCATGAACAGCAGCACCGTGATGCCCCACAGCGAGCCTGAGGTCAGGGCGAGCGAGCGTACCTCGCCCCGCTTGACCTCCTTGCCGAACGGCATGAAGGCAAAGGTGTTCATGAAGTGTCCGACCAGGCTGGGGTCCTTCCACAGCCGGACGCACTGCCAGGTCATGAAGGCGGACCCGAGCGCGAAGAGGAGCCCGAGGGCGTACTGCATGGCGTGCTCTCTCCCGTTGTCCAGTGAGCTTCCCCGTTTGCGGGGGACCGCCGGGTGGGCTCCGAGGGTATGTCATCGTCTCGGGAGCCCACCCGGCGCTGTTCTCCGGCCTGCGATCAGCCGAACAGCTTCTTCCAGCCCTTCGTCATCGCGTTGTTGATGGGCCCGGTGGCCAGGATGCCGGTGACGGCTCCCGCGGCGGCGCCGATGGCGCCGCCGACGACGGTTCCCACGCCGGGCGCGATGGCCGTGGCGATCGTCGCGCCGAGCGTGGCTCCCAGCTTGGTCGCGCCGATGACCACACATTATGTAATGAATCCGTGACCAGAGCGAGGGCTGTGGGGCCGTCGATGAATTAGTGGGTTGCTTCGGGTAGTTTGGCTCGTTGACGTGGTATGAGGTTCTTTGAGGGATCGACGGGATTGTTACGGGCGAAGCTTGAGGCGGTGACGCCGTATCTGAACGAGCGGCAGCGCCGAATCCTCTATGGCGCGGAGGCCCGCCAGCTGGGGCACGGTGGGATCGCCGCGGTGGCGCGAGCCGCAGGGGTCTCGAAGGGCTGTGTCAGCCGGGGCCTGGCCGAACTCGACGCCGACGCGCAGTCGGGCGGGCGGGTGCGACGGCCGGGAGCAGGCCGCCCGGCCCTGGCGGACAAGGACCCGGGCCTGGTGCCGGCCCTGCTGGAGCTGGTCGAGGACAACACACAGGGTGATCCGATGAGGCCGCTGACGTGGATCGCCGATCGCCGATGCAATGTCCTGCACCTTCATCGCCCGACCCGCCCCCGCCAGCAGCACCAGCATCTGCTCTCGCGCCACTTCCCACTCCAACGGGCCGGCCGAGGCGGGCCCATCGGCAGGTACTTCCTCACCGGCAGGTTGGGGATCAGAGGCAAGGCCACGCGGCATCGGCTCGGCTGCGGGCCTCTCCGGCGCCTGCTGCGTGGCGTCGTCCTGGTTGCCGCAGTCCTCGCCGCCCAGGGACAGCAGCGTCTCCCGCGTGATCGTCAGGTGGGCCAGCCGCTCCTCGGTCACCGTGACCTTCTCGCGTAGCGTGGCCAACTCGCCACGAACAAGCGCCTCTTCCTGATCCAGACGCTCGAACAGTGGCGTCATCCCGGTCAGGCCTTCGCTTGCCGATCCCCGAGCCCTCGATGGCACTCCGAGCCCCAGCCAAACGTAGGGGCGGGCATAGCAAGATCGCAGAGGGTGACCGCAGATGTCCCCAATCGACCGCCCGTGATCGCCTTGCGCTCGCAGCGAACCGCAGATAGGCAACTCCCGCTCACCACAGCGGGTCTCATGTTCGGTCAAGGCTCACCGCTACGGGCACGGCCTGCCTCCGCCCTGATGCTCGCGGGCAGAATGTTTTCCGTACGCCGGGCGGGGACGCCCGGGTCCTGATGACGGCGGAAGGGTCAAGGGGATGGGCTGGGGCGGGGGGCGGGTCTTACGCGACCGCAATGTGCTGTTCTACCTGAGCGGTGTGGTGGTCTCGGGCTTCGGTAGCTCTGCTATGGCCCTGGCAGCCGGTGTGTGGGCCAAGTCGCTCACCGGATCGGACAGTCTGGCGGCCCTGACGACCTTCTGCGTATGGGCTCCCATTCTGTTCGGCCCGCTGATCGGGACTCTGGCCGACCGGGCGCGCCGGCGTCCATTGCTGATCTGGACCAATCTCGGCATGGCCGCGGTACTGCTGCCGCTTCTCACCGTCCACTCCAGCGACCAGATCTGGATTCTGTTTGCTGTACTGATCGTGTACGGCACCAGCTCGGTGCTGCTGGACGCGGCTGAGGCCGCACTGGTAGCGACCGCTGTACCGGAGAGACTGCGCGGCGACTTCAACGGCCTGCGGATGACGGCGAACGAGGGCATGAAACTGGTCGCCCCACTTCTGGGCGCGTTTCTGTTCGTCCAATTCGGCGGCACCGCAGTGGCCCTGCTGGACGCGTTCACCTTCGTGTTTGCCGCCATAGCTTTCGCCCTCATACGCGTGTCAGAACCCGTGCCCCACCCGGCTAAAGCCCAACGATGGAGCGCCCAGGCCGTCGAGGGAATCCGTTATCTGCGACACCACCCGGTTCTATGGCGGCTGGTGCTGGCTGGGGCCGCAACCATGGGCGTGGCCGGGCTGAACGGAGCGTCGGTCTATGCGGTGGTCGATACCGGTCTTCACCGTCCGCCCGCCTTCGCCGGCGTCCTCTACGCCGCGCAGGGCATCGGCTCCGTGGTCATCGGGCTGTTCGCCGGTGCTCTGCTGCGTCGGATGCCCGAACGGGTCTTCGCCGCAGCCGGGATCATACTCTTCGCAGTGGGCGTCGCCCTGCGCGTCATTCCCTCGGAGCCAGTTGTTCTGCTTGCCAGTGCGATGATCGGCGCGGGGCTGCCCTGCGTGCTGATCGCAGCTCTGACGGCCGTCCAGCGTGAGTCCCCGGACAATCTTCTGGGCAGAGTGGCGGCCACCGCCAACACTCTTCTCTATGCCCCCAATGCCGTTGCCCTGGCTGCCGGAGCGGGTCTGCTTGTGGTCGTGGACCACCGCGTCCTGCTACTCGTTGCCGGGGCCGCAGCGGCCATCGCCGCGATCGGCTGCCTCCTTGGTAGCCGTGGGCGGACACCGGTAGCAGCCACCGACCTCGGAGAATCAGATCGAGTCGAGAACCAGGACAGCGAGGACGTCACCAGCTAATGGGAGTCGACAGCTTTTTCGGCGACGCTGATGGTGGGAAACGATCTCTGGCCAACTGGGAAGCGACCTTCAGACTGCTTCTCCGATGCTGGGCAGACCCACTCGTGAACACCTCACGCACGGCCGTGCTTGAGTTAGCTCAGGAATCGCTCAGGAATGGTGACGAGATCCCGTCCGATCGCAAGATCGGGCGGGATCTTCGTCGTTTCGGGGGCGTTCGATGCCTGTTCGGGGTGGTGGATGGCGGCGTATCGGGTCTGGCGGGTTGCTGGTCAGGCATCTGACCGTTGCCGGGGCATGCGAACCGGCCTCGGTCGCCCGGGGCTGGTGATGGTGCTGTGTGGCTGTGATGCTGCCCGATCAGAGGTTGGCCGGTGGATGCCGCTCCATGTCGAGTGGTGTGGGGACGGAATACAGGTCGCGGCCCGGGGCAGCCGGAATGGACTCGAAATCGGCGTCGGAGAGTCGGCTGCCGGACCACTGCATGGGCTACAACGAGCTCATGGAAGTCGACCTCGGCAAACTGGGGACGGCGGTCACCGACTGGAAGCGTGTGGCCGGGGAGATGCAGCGGCTCGGCGGCGAGGCTCGCGACGGTATGAAGGCGAAGGCTGGCAAGGCACGGTGGGAGGGCGTCAACGCGGGTGTGACCCGGGACTTCGTCGGCAAGACGGTGAAGGAGTTCGCGGACCTCCACGCGGAGGCGCAGAGCATCTTCAGTGTCCTCGATGACGCGCACACCGAGCTGAAGCGCATCCAGCAGCAGGCCAGGAGCGTGACTGCCGACGCCAAGGAAGCGGGCTTCAGCGTCACCGGCCGCAAGGGCGGAAGCGTAGTGATCGCGGACGCCCTCATCTGCGAGGTGCATGGGCCCGGTCAGAGAAAGCGCGACATGAGACGTCCCGGGCTACCCGACCATCGAGGTTCCCCCTCGGCAGATGCTGCTCAGAGCCGTGGTGTCTCGCGGCCGAGGGCCGAGGGCCGAGGGCGGATGCCGGAGCGGTGCGTTGGGGCGGGCGGAGCCCGCGACGATCCGCACAGCTCGGACTACCGGCCCGGGACCGCGCCGACGCGGGCCCGGCGAACCCTTCCTCTGCACCCGCTCGCCCCGCTTTCGCCTGCTCCAGCCGCCCCCCCCGTGTCGCATAGCGTGGTGACCGCCCCGCCCCGCCCCGAGCAGGGTACGAATCCCCGGAAGAATGAGGACCGATGTACTTCCCCGCCGCGCTCACCCGTGACGAGGCGACCCGTCTCGTGCGCCGCTGGACCCGGGACGAGGAGCCCCGGCTGATCGGGCAGGGAATGGAAGGGCTCGTCTACGACATCGGCCGGGACCGGGTCGCCAAGGTCTGGTTCGGCGAGTCGGCGGCGACCCTGCGGCGGACCCGGGTCTTCTACGACGTGCTCGTCGGCGTCCCCTTCGGGTTCGCGGTGCCGCGCATCCACGAGGTCCGCCTCGTCGAGGGCCGCTGCGTCACGATCGAGCGCAGGCTCGTCGGCACGCCCCTGGCCGACCGCCTGGAATCCGGCCGCATCACCCCGGGCGGGGCCCGGTCGGCGCTCCTTGACGTGCTGACCCGGCTCGCGAAGTGCGGGCCGCTGCCCGAAGGGCGGGCTCTGCCGGTCATGGACGAGGCGGTCCCGCTCTACGAGGCGGCCGAGGATTTTCCCGAGGCCCTCCACGCGCTGGCCGAGCGTCGTGCCTCCCGGTTCAGGGGTGTACTCGAACCGGCCGTCGAGGACCTCGACAAGAAGGTGATCGCGCTGCGGTGCCGACTGCGCGAGGTCGACAGCGGCCGGCGGTCCGTCGTCCACGGCGACCTGACTCCCGGCAACGTCCTGGTGGATCCCGCCGGTACCCCGACCGCGGTCCTCGACTGGGGCTTCCTCACCACCGAGGGGGACCCGGTGTTCGACGCCTCGGTCGCCGCTTCGGTCTTCGACATGTACGGGGAGCGCGCCCTGGAGACCGAACTCGATCTGTACGCGCGGATCGAGGAGCGCCTGGGCTGCGAGCGGGAGGCGCTCCTGGTCTACCGCGCGGCGTACGCCTTGGTCACCGCGAACGCGTACGACGCCGACGGCAGGGACGGGCACTTCGCCTGGTGCGCCGCGGCCCTGAACCGGCCCGATGTCGTACGAGCGCTGCTGGGCTGAGGGGATCCCGGTCGCCTGGACGGTCGCGCTGTTCGTCGACGGGGTGGAGCGGCGCCTGCGGTGGAGGCCGCGAGGAGTGGGGCGTGCCGGGGTACCGCCGGTGAGCGCTTCCCCGCGACGCTGGGCGTCCGGGTCGTACGGTGGCGACGGCAGTGTGTTGCCGAGTGGGGCGGCTGTCCTCGCCCGGGGCAGTCGGACCGCCGGCCGCGGAAGGTCAGTCGGTCGGCTCGTCAGGTGCGGGTGGGGTGGGTCGAGGCCGCTCTGCTCGTACGAAGGTGCCCTTGATGGGAACCGTGATGACGAGGCCCTGATCGCGGAGTTCGCGGACGGCTCTGCGGATGGTGTTGATGGCTACGCCGTACTGCTCGCTGAGGTCGCGCTCGGCGGGCAGCCGTGCTCCCACGGGAAGGCGGCCGTTACGGATCTGTTCGGCAATGTGGTGCACGACCTGGAGGTACACGTAGACGTGGCTCGCCGGGTCGGGCCTCCAGTCGCGGTCATCTGCCATGTTCTGCACGCTAAGACGCCTCGTAGCAGCGCACCACATACGGCAACGTCCTGATGCATCAGCATGCATCAGGTTGCTACCTTATGCTTCCTAGTGCAGAGTGGGTCGGGACAACGAAAGCCCCGGCGGCCTGGCAGGGCCCCGGGGCACGGCCAACGCTTTCGAGGAGCGTCGACATGCACGACCTTATCCGCAGGCCCGCCGCGTGGCTGCTGGGGCTGGTGTTCGGCCCCGGCGCCGGGCGCCATCGCGACGGCGCACGCCGGGCGCGCCCGGCAATCGCACCACGGACGGACGCGATCCGTCCCTGCCGGCTTGCCGACCGCCTCCCCGCCGCCCGGTCACCGTACGGGCTCGGCGCCCCGCTGGACGGCGGGGCCAGTGCCCTCGTACGCCCCTATCTCCTCGCGTGCGACCGGGAGGGCGTGCTCCAGCGGCGGCGGAGGCTCGCCCTCGCCGCGGACCTGGGCATCGAGTTCGACCGGCATGTGATCGGTGCCGAAGGGGTGATGGCCTGAATGGAGACTCCCACGAACCCGCCGACGCGTTCGGCGACGACCTCCGCGCCCGCTCGGGGTCGGGGCGCTTCGCCCCTCGCCGCCCTCGGCCCCGCCGCTGCCGCGCGTCTGCTGCCGTGGTCGTCCCCGGAGGGCAAACCGTGCCATCTGGTCACCGACGACCCGGGCAGCTATCTGTCGCGGTTCGCCGACGAGGTGGAGGCCACGCAACTGGCGGTGGGGAGGCAGGTCCTGGCGGACGCCGGGAAGGTTCTGGCGGATCCCATGTCCCCGTACAGCGAGGTCCAGTACGCCGGTGTCCGGCTCGCCGAGTGCCTGGCGGATGCCCTGCGGGTCGCCGAGTCCCGGGGGATGCGGCTCTCCGGTGCCGGTGGCCGCTCCGACGGGGGCACCGGCAGTGGCGACCACCACCCCGGCGAACCGACCGCCGGACGAGCCGCCGGACACGGTGACGAATGCGGTGACCGCGATGGCGGTGTGCGCCCCGAGGGCGGGCCTCGGGTGGTGGCCGAGGGAGGTGGCGCTCCCACGGTGAAGGAGCCGCGAGGGCGCTGACCCGGGACCCGCCCGCCGGGGGCGACCGGCGGCCCCGGGCGCCGTGGGCCGGCATCGGCCCTGAGCGCGGGCGGTCCGGGCGGCTCGGCACATCATGAGGGGGTGGGCGGCCTGTGAGCCCGCCCCCTCGTGCAAGGCGACCCCCTCGTGCCCTTGTCGGGTCCGTTCCCGTCGTGTCCCTGTCGTGTCCCCGTCGGGTTCGGCGTCCCCTGTGTGTGCAGGGACGGCAGCGGCCACCCGCACCCTCCCGCCGCCTCCGCGTAGCCGTGGCCAGTAGGGTCGCCGGGTGACGACGAAGACGGACACGGCAAGCACGACCAGCACAGCGAGCACGGCAGGCAGGGCAAGCACGGCAGCCGCGCCAGGCACGGCAGGCGTCGCGGGTGATCGGCTGCTGTACGGCTGTATGGGGCTCGGCGGGACATGGGACGCCGCACCGTACGGCCCCGGCGACATAGCCGCCGCCGAGGCGGCGGTCGAGGCGGCGCTGGACATCGGCATCACCCGGTTCGACCACGCCGACATCTACCGGCACGGCAAGGCGGAGGCCGTGTTCGGCGAGGTCCTGGCCCGTGCTCCGGGGCTGCGGGAGCGGATCGTCGTGCAGACCAAGTGCGGTATCCGGCTCGCGGACGGGGAGCGCCCGGGGATTTACGACCTGCGCGGGCGGACCGTCGTGCGGCGGGTCGAGGAGAGTCTGGCACGGCTGCGCACCGATGTGATCGACGTGCTGCTGCTCCACCGGCCGGACCCGCTCGCCGACCCCGACGACATCGCCGAGGCGCTGACCTCGCTGCACCGGCAGGGCCTGGTGCGGCGGTTCGGGGTGTCCAACATGGGGGCGGCGCAGATCGCGACGCTGCGGGCCCGGCTGGAGGTGCCGCTCGTCGCGAACCAGCTGGAGATGAGTCTGCAGCGGCGCGACTGGCTGGAGGCCGGGGTGGTCGTGAACACCCCCGGGGCCGCCTCGAACGGCTTCCCCTTCGGCACCCTGGAGTACTGCCGGGACAACGGCATCGAGATCCAGGCCTGGGGCGCCCTGGCGCAGGGCCGCTTCACCGGGCGGCAGGAGACGCCGGAGGAGCAGGCCGCGGCCGGGCTCGTCGCGTCCCTCGCCGAACGGAAGGGCGTGACACCGGAGACGGTGCTGCTGTGGTGGCTGCGGCGCCACCCCGCGCGGATCTCCCCGGTGATCGGCACCGCCAGCCCCGAGCGCATCCGCGCGTGCGGGCAGGCCGCGCGGCGGGAGCCGGACCTCGACCACGAGGAGTGGTACGCGCTCTGGCTGGCGGCCCGCGGCGTGCCGCTTCCCTGAACGGCTCGACGGCGCTGCCGTACCCGCCGGTCTCGTGTCTCCAGGGTCCCGTACCCGGCCCGGCGCGCTCACTTCCGCCGGCTCCGCGGCGCTTGCGTACCCGCCGTGCCCTTTTGCCCCCTTTTGCCGGCCGCGCTCGCTCTCGTTCCCGCACGGTGCACGGTCACGGCGGTCTGCGGTCTGCGGTCTGCGGTCTGCGTCCGGCGGGCCGGCGGGGGAGTTGGGCGGCCCCCGCCGGCCCCTGTGGTCAGGAGGTCTGGGCGGTGTCGTACAGCGCCTTCGCCTCATCGCCGAAGTACGGGCCGAACATCCGGTTCGGCAGGAAGATGTAGCCGAAGCTGTTCACCGAGACCTGCAGACCCGTGCCCGCCGTCTCGTCGAAGCCGGTGAACCAGGGGCCGCCGCTGGAGCCGCCGGTCATGTTGCAGCCGAGGCTGTGGTCCTGGGTGAACAGCCAGTCCTTGGAGCTGTTTCCGCTGCAGTAGATCAGCTTCGAGCCGTCGTACGGGGACACGGCCGGGAAGCCGAAGGCGTACATCTGCTTGTTGTAGCCGCCGTTGAACTGGAGGCCCTGGGCGCCGGTGACGGCGGTCAGGTTCTGGCCGTTCAGCGGGGCGAGCACGGCCGCGCCGATGTCGTGGTTGATGTCCTCCGTCGCCTGCCACTGCGGGGTGGTCAGCGTCTTGGTGGCGGTCCACTGGCCGTACGGGGCCTGGCCGTTGTCGTAGGCGGGCACGAAGACGACGTTGCCGTGCCAGCTTCCCTGGTACTTGACGCAGTGGCCGGCCGTCATGACGGTGCTGCCGTTCTGGCTGGTCACGGCGTTGGCCGAGCAGGACGAGTTGCGGCCCTGGAAGGTGAAGAAGAGCCGGCCTGAGGTCTTCACGACGGCGCCGCCACCGGTCCAGGGGCCGCCCGCCTGGGGGAAGGCGGTCGGGGCGACGGTCGTCGTCACGGCCCCGGGCTCGGGGGCCTTGAGGGTCTTCAGCGCGTCCGCGCCGAGGGTGAGGTCGAGCGGGGCGGCCGCGCGCATCCGCTCGGCGGTCCAGAAGGTGCGGGCCTTCTGCTGCTCGGCGGCCGTGGCGTGGTGGGCCGCGGGGCTCGGGGCGGGGGACGGGTCCGGTGTGGCGGCGTGGGCGGCGGTGGTGGCGGTCAGGCCGCCCGTGAGCAGAGCGCCGACGGCTAACAGGACCGCTGCGGCTGTGCGATGGCGTCTCACGCATGTCTCCTTCTGCCGGGGCAGGTGGGGGATGAGAACGGTGCGGATCGACGTTCGTGAGGCAGATTGCCACGGCCCGACGAGATTGTCAGGAGCGCGCCAGGGCTATTGTTCTCGCCCTGACTGCCGGGACGGGTGCGGCTGTTGAGGCGGTTCATCGACGGGGTGCCGAGGGATACCCCGCGTCGGGCTCAGTGCGGGGTGAGCGGTTTGGCGAAGCAGCGGCTGCTCTCGTGCTCGCGGTAGTGGCCGAACTTGGCGCACGGCTCGTAGCCGCTCGAGGCGTACAGCGCGATGGCCTCGGGCTGGGCGGTGCCGGTCTCCAGGACCATGCGGGTGCGGCCGGCCGTGCGGGCGTCCTCCTCCAGTGCCGCCAGGACGCGCCGTGCCACGCCGAGGCCGCGCGCCCCGGGGACGACGTACATCCGCTTGAGCTCGGCGTCGCCGTTCGCGTACCCCTCGGCGTTCTCGTCCTGGGTGCGCCAGCCGCCGGAGGCGACCGGGCGGCCGAGCCCGTCGTAGGCCAGCAGGTAGAGTCCGCGCGGCGGGACGAACATCGAGGGGTCCAGGGGTGTGACATCGCCCTCGTCGCCGTAGCGCTCGGCGTACTCCAGCTGCACCTGGTCGTTGAGTGTGACGGCGTCGGGGTGGTCGAAGCGCGTCCGCCGGATATCCATGCAGGATATCGTACATCTATGCGGGCCGGCTCTCCGGTTATTGTTCCGGGGTGCTCACTGTGACCAGCGTGAATGTGAACGGGCTGCGGGCCGCCGCCAAGAAGGGCTTCGTCGAGTGGCTGGCCGGGACCCCCGCCGACGTGGTGTGCCTCCAGGAGGTACGGGCCGAGCCCCACCAGCTTCCCGACGAGGTGCGCAGCCCCGAGGGCTGGCACGCGGCGCATGTCCCGGCCGCCGCCAAGGGCCGCGCCGGCGTCTCCGTCCTCACCCGGCGCGAGCCGGACGCGGTGCGGACCGGGTTCGGCAGCGCGGAGTTCGACGGCAGCGGACGCTATGCCGAGGTCGATCTGCCCGGCGTCACGGTCGCCAGCCTCTACCTCCCCTCGGGTGAGGTCGGGACCGAACGCCAGGACGAGAAGTACCGCTTCATGGACGCGTTCCTGCCGTATCTGAGGGATCTGCGGGAGCGTGCGGCAGCGGACGGCCGCGATGTGCTGGTATGCGGTGACTGGAACATCGCCCACCAGGAGGCCGACCTGAAGAACTGGCGCGGCAACAGGAAGAACTCCGGTTTCCTGCCCGAGGAGCGGGAGTGGCTCGGCCGGGTGTACGCGGACGGCGAGACCGGTGGCGGGTACGTGGACGTCGTCCGCGCCCTGCACCCCGAGCAGGAGGGCCCGTACTCCTGGTGGTCCTACCGGGGCCGCGCCTTCGACAACGACACCGGCTGGCGCATCGATCTGCTGGTGGCGAACCCGCGCCTCGCGGAGCGGTGTGTGAAGGCGTATGTGGAGCGGGCCGCGAGCCACGCGGAGCGGTGGAGCGACCACGCGCCGGTGACGGCGGTCTTCGAGTCGTAGCGCCGGGCCCGCGGTGCCTGATCTCCACGCGGGGCCCGCGGTGCCGGGCCCGCGGTGCCGGGCCCGCGGTGCCGGGCCCGCGGTGCCGGGCCCGCGGTGCCGGGCCTGTACGCCGGGCCCGCGGTGCCGGACCTCCGCTCCGGACCGCGGTTCCGGCCCCGGGCCGAGCCCTCGACCCAGGGCGGGGTGACCGGTGGTCCGCCACCCCTGGTCGTGGGGTCGCCCGTGCGGCCGTCGCGGGCTCGCGGTGCCGCCGCACCGGGCGGGTGCGGCGGCACGGCACTGCGGTCGGGACCCGTGCTGCGGTCGGGGCCCGTGGTGCGGTCGGGACCTGCGGTGTTGCCGGGACCCGTGCTGCGGACGGGCCCGGGAGGGGGTAGGCGGCCCCCTGCGGTGCGCCCGCCTGCCCGGCCCCACCGGTCAGGATCCCCGCAGGCGGCGGTCCAACGCCAGCGAGAGCTCCGCGTCCACCACGCTCTTCGCCAGCGGGCGCAGGCGCTGCAGGTCACCCTCGGCGGCGTGGGGACGCAGCAGTTCGACGAAGAGGGAGGCCAGCGCCTCGGCGTGGCCGCGTACCTCGCGGCCGGCCGCCAGGACCGCCGAGAGCGGGACGCCCTCCTTCACCAGTGCGGACGAGACGTCGAGCAGCCGGCGGCTGATGTGGACGAGCTCGTCGCCGTCGGTGGCCAGATAGCCGAGGTCGAGCGCCGCCGAGAGGTTCTCCGCGGTGGTCTCGCCCTCGAAGTAGTCGGAAAGGGCCTCCGGGGTGAGCCGGACGGGTGTCTCCTCGCTGGGCTCCCCGAGGCCCAGCACCTCGCCGACATCGCGCCCGCTGTCGAAAGCGGACGCCAGGTCGGCGATGCCGCTGAGGGTGTGGCCGCGTTCCAGCAGGGCCGCGATGGTCCGCAGCCGGGCCAGGTGGTGGTCGTCGTACCAGGCGATCCGGCCCTCCCTGCGGGGCGGGGGGATCAGCCCACGCTCGCGGTAGAAGCGCAGGGTGCGCACCGTGATCCCGGCCCGCTCGGCCAGTTCCCCCATGCGGTACTCGCGGGTGCCGCGATCCGTGCGCTGCTTGTCCGTCACGCCCGCAAGCGTATGTTGTACCGCTGGTAACCGGTTCGGTCCCACCTCTACCGCTCGGTATGCGGAGGCTTTACCCTCCCATCGTGCCAGTGGTTGCTGGCATGGTTCGGTGGGAGTCTGTCTGCGGGAGCCGGGAGGCGGCATGAGCCAGCGGTACGAGCACGTGCGCGTGGCGGTGATCGGGTCCGGCTTCGGCGGTCTCGGTGCCGCCGTCCGGCTGCGCCGCGAGGGGATCACCGACTTCGTCGTGCTGGAGCGGGCCGACTCGGTCGGCGGGACCTGGCGGGACAACGGCTACCCCGGCTGCGCCTGCGACGTGCCGTCCCACCTCTACTCGTTCTCCTTCGCGCCCAACCCGGACTGGCCCCGGACGTTCTCCGGGCAGGAGCACATCCGCGGCTACCTGGAGCACGTCAGCGACACCTTCGGGATCCGCCCGCACCTCCGCTTCGGCCACGACGTGCTGATGATGCGCTGGAACACCGGCGAACTGCACTGGGAGATCGAGACCTCGCGGGGCGCGTTCACCGCCGACGTCGTGGTCTCCGCCACCGGACCGCTGTCCGACCCCAAGGTCCCCGACATCCCCGGACTCGACGGATTCCCGGGGAGGGTCTTCCACTCGGCGCGCTGGGACCATGACTACGACCTGCGCGGAAAGCGGGTCGCGGTGATCGGGACCGGTGCGTCCGCCATCCAGATCGTGCCGGCGATCCAGCCGCTGGTGGCGAAGCTGACGCTGTTCCAGCGCACCCCGCCCTGGGTGATGCCGCGGATGGACCGGGCCATCGGCGACGGCGAGCGCCGGCTGCACCGCCTGCTGCCGCTCACCGCCACCATCCGCCGCGGACTGCTCTGGGGCATCAGGGAGTTGCAGGTCAGTGCGTTCACCAAGCGTCCGGAACGGCTCGGCCTGGTCGAGTCGCTGGCCAAGGCCAACATGGCCAAGTCCATCAAGGACCCGGCGCTGCGGGCGAAACTGACCCCGTCCTACCGCATCGGCTGCAAACGGATCCTGCTGTCCGGCGACTACTATCCCGCGCTCGCCCGGCCCAATGTCGAGGTCGTGGCCTCCGGGCTGGCCGAGGTGCGCGGCTCCACGGTCGTGTCGTCAGGAGGCGCGGCGGCCGAGGTCGACGCGATCGTCTTCGGCACCGGCTTCCGGGTCACCGACCTGCCGATCGCCGACCGGGTGGTGGGCGCGGACGGCAGCACCCTCGCCGAGACCTGGAAGGACGGCATGGAGTCGCTGCGCGGTGCCACGGCGGCCGGCTTCCCCAACTGGATGACGATCATCGGCCCCAACACGGGCCTCGGCAACAGCTCGATGATCCTGATGATCGAGTCCCAGCTGAACTACCTGGCCGACTATCTGCGCCAGCTGGACGTCCTCGGCGGCCGGGTCGCGCTCGGCGCCCGGCCGTCCGCCGTCCGCGCCTGGAACCGGCGGGTCCAGGAGCGGATGAAGCGGACCGTGTGGAACACCGGCTGCTCCAGCTGGTACCTCGACGCGAGCGGCCGCAACACCACCCTCTGGCCGGGTACGACCGGGGAGTTCCGGCGGCAGACGCGCACGGTCGACCTCTCCGAGTACGAGGTGATCCGCGCGCCCCGCACCGCGGTCGCGGACCGGGCTGCCGGGAGCAGCGGAGTCGCACCCGCGGCGGTGGGGGAGGAGGGCGCGTGAGCGGTTCCGGAGCAGAGCACGCGAGTGGTCCCGGAGGTGGGTGCGTGAGCGGTTCCGGAGGTGGGCACATGAATGGTTCCGGAGGAGGGCGCCGCACTGCGGGGCCGCTTCGCGGTGCGGTGGGCCGACGCGCCGCGCCACTGCCCTGCGGTACGGGAGGCCGCCGCGCAGCGGGGCCGTTTGACGGCGCGGGAGGCCCCGCGGGGCCGGGCACCCGTACGACGCAGGAGGAGGCGGTATGACCAGGGTCGGTCTCGAAGGACAGGTTGCCGTGGTGACCGGAGCCGCCCGAGGCGTGGGCGAGTTGCTGGCCCGCAAGCTGTCGGCGCGCGGGGCCAGGGTCGCCCTCGTCGGCCTGGAGCCGGAGGAACTCAAGGCGGTCGCCGGGCGGTTGCACGGCGAGTGCGGCCACTGGCACGCCGATGTCACCGACCACGAGGCGATGGCCCGGGTGGCCACCGAGGTCGGGGAGCGTTTCGGCAAGGTCGACATCGTCGTCGCCAACGCCGGTGTGGCGACGGGAGGTCCGTTCGCGGACTCCGACCCGGAGGCGTGGCGGCGGGTGATCGAGGTGAACCTCGTCGGGAGCGCGGTCACCTGCCGGGCCTTCCTGCCGCTGCTGGTCGAGTCGCGCGGGTACTACCTCCAGATCGCCTCGCTCGCCGCGATCACCGCGGCGCCGATGATGACGGCGTACTGCGCCTCCAAGTCGGGAGTGGAGGCCTTCGCCCACAGCCTGCGTGCCGAAGTGGGCCACAAGGGCGTGAAGGTGGGCGTCGGGTATCTGTCCTGGACCGACACGGACATGGTGCGCGGGGCCGACCTGCACGACGTGATGCGGGACCTGCGGCAGCGGCTCCCGTGGCCGTCGAACCGCACCTACCCGCCGGGCCCGGCCGTGGACCGGCTCGTCGCCGGGATCGAACGGCGCTCCGCCCATGTGTACGCGCAGTGGTGGCTGCGCGGGATGCAGTCGGTCCGCGGCGGCCTGCCGGCTCTCGTCGGGCTGGCCGGCCGGCGGGAGATGGCGCGTGTCGAGTCGCGGCTCAGCGGGATGCGGACGGGGCTCGTGGGTGCCGGCGGGGCCGCTGACGAGCGGGAACGTACGGAGCGTAACTGATCGAAGCGCATGGAATATCCGCACATGCACATGCACATGCACATGCCGGTCTGGTCGAGGCCCCGGGGGCCGGCCGGGGCGCACCCGGTGGACGGGGTGCGCCCCTTGCCCGTGGATCCGGCCGTGGGGCGCGGCCGCCGCGTCGCGTCCCCCGAGTCCCGTCGTTCAGCGCCGTGGCGGCAGTGGAGGGCGGCGCCGGTCGGGGGCGTTCTCGTACCCCGGAGGTGTCCTGGTCGGATCCTGCGCCAGCCGGTCGAGCGCGAGCTGCACCGCGGTGTCGAGATCGGTGCGCTTGCCCTCGGCCCAGTGCAGCGGCGGCCGTTCGGCGAAGATGTCCGGCTCGACGCCGTGGTTCTCCACCGACCAGCCGTACGCCTCGAACCATGCGGCGTTCATCGGCACGGTGATCACCGTGCCGTCCACGAGCCGGTGCCGTCCGGTCATCCCGACCACTCCGCCCCAGGTGCGCTGGCCCACCACGGGTCCCACGCCCAGCAGTTTGAACGCCGCCGTGATCATGTCCCCGTCGGAGGAGGTCGCCTCGTCCGCGAGTGCCACGATCGGTCCGCGCGGGGCGTTCGAGGTGTACGAGACCGGCTGGGCGTTGCGCGTGAGGTCCCAGCCCAGGATCCTGCGGCTCAGCTGCTCCATGACCAGCTCGCTGATGTGGCCGCCCGCGTTGCCGCGCACGTCCACGATCAGCGACGGCCGCGACACCTCTATCCGCAGATCGCGGTTGAACTGCGCCCAGCCGGAGCCGCCGAGGTCCGGGATGTGGAGGTAGCCGCATGCACCTCCGCTCATCTCCCGTACGACCGCCCGCCGTTTGGCGACCCAGTCCTGGTAGCGCAGGGGGCGCTCGTCGACCAGCGGGGCGATGGCCACCCGCCGCGGCGGGCCCTCGCCGTCGGCCGATCGGAAGGTCAGTTCCACGGTCGTTCCCCCTGCTGCGGCCAGCAGTGGGTAGGGGCCGGTCAGCGGGTCCACCGGGCGTCCCTCGACATGCGTCAGCACGGCGCCTTCGCGGATCCCGGTACCGGCCAGCGGGGAACGCGCCTTGGAGTCCGAGGAGTCGCCGGGCAGGATCCGGACGACGGTCCAGCCCTCGTCCCTGCGTGCCAGGTTGGCGCCGAGCAGTCCCATGGCCCGCTGGTAGTGCGGGGGCCCCTCGTTGCGGCGCGCGGGCGTGACATAGGCGTGCGACGTCCCGAGTTCGCCGAGCACCTCACGGAGCAGGTCGGCGAACTCGTCGGGGGAGGCGACCCGTTTGAGCAGCGGACGGTACTGCTCCAGCACGGCGTCCCAGTCGATCCCGCACATGCCCGGGTCCCAGAAGTAGTCGCGGATGAGCCGGCCGGCCTCCTCGTACGCGCCGCGCCACTCCTCGGGCGGGTCCACCTCGTGCAGGATCCGGCGCATGTCGAGGTAGACGGTGGAGTCACCGTCGCCGGACTCGGTCGCCGGTACGGCACGCAGCTCGCCGTCGTCGAAGACCACCAGCCGGGAACCGTCGCCGCTGACCGCGAACCAGTCGAGGTGCGCGACGAGTTCGGTCCTGCGCGCCTTCGGGATGTCGAAGTACTCCAGGGTCGGCCGGTGCGAGGGGTCGGCGGGGTTGGCGAACGTCTCGCCGAGCGCGCCGGAGATCGGCCACCGCAGCCAGACCAGCCCGCCGCCCGCCACGGGGTGCAGTGAGGAGTACTTGGAGGCGGCCACGGGGAACGGTGTGACCCGGCTCTCCAGCCCCTCCACCTCCACCATCGCCGCGCCCTCCCCGACGTCGGCCTCCGTGGGGTCGAGCCCGCCGGCCGCCGGCCGCCCGTCGGGCAGCAGCGCGAACGGCGACGGCGTCGCCGACGACAGCGGTACGAGGTAGGGGCGGCAGCCCAGCGGGAAGGACAGGTCGCCGGTGTGCACGTCGTACACCGGGTCGAAGCCGCGCCAGGACAGGAACGCCAGATAGCGGCCGTCACGGGTGAAGACGGGGGACTCGTCCTCGAAGCGGCCGTTGGTGACGTCGACGACGGTGCGGGGGCCGGGGCCGGTGATGCGGGCCATCTTGATCTGCCGCAGGGTGCGGCCGATGAAGGGGTGCGACCAGGTGAGCCAGCTCCCTTGGGGGGAGAAGGCGAGATCGCGCACGGGGCCGTTGACGGAGCGGATGAGCTCGGTGACGAGGCCGTCGCCGGAGCCCTCGGTGTCGCTCGGGTCTGTTCCGGGTGTGACTGTTCCGAGTGTGTCTGTTCCGGGTGTGTCCGTTCCAGGCGTGCTTGTTTCGGGCTTGACCGTTCCGGGTGTGCCTGTTCCGGTCGTACCGGCGCCGCCCGCTTCGCCATCCTTCCCGTGCCTTCCGTGCCTTCCGTGCCTTCCGTGCCTTCCGCCCTTTCTGTCCTTCCCGTCTCCGGAATCCCCCTCGCCTGCGGTCCCCACCACCCGTACCTCCCCGGCCCCTTCCTCTTCCTCCTCCGGCACCGTGATCAGCAGCAGCCGCCCGTCGTGCGAGGCGATCGCGAGCCGCTCACCGGCCGGGTCGGAGACCATCTCCAGCACCCGGCCCAGCCGCCCCGACGCCAGCCGCCTGGGCGGCCGGTCGCCGCTGGCCCGGGGCAGGTAGGCGATCTCGACGGCGTCCTCCCCGTCCGCGTCGGTGACGTATGCGACCTGTCCGCCGCCGCTGCCGAGCATCACCGGCAGCCGTACCCGTACGCCCGGGGTGTCGGTGATGGTGCGGGCCGGCCCGTCGCGGTGGGTCAGCCAGTACAGGCTGCCGCGTACGACGACCGCACTGGCCCGGCCCGTGGTGTCGACGGAGAGGCCGGCGACATTGCTGGCGGCGGGGACCTGGTGGCGCCGGCGTCCGGCGCGCGGGCCGCCGAGCCAGACGTCCAGCTTCCGCGGCTGGGAGCCGGGCGCCAGGTCCTCCACGATCCACAGGTCGCCGGCGCACTGGTAGACGACCCGGCTGCCGTCGCTGGAGGCGTGTCGTGCGTAGAAGGCGTCGTGGTCGGTGTGCCGGCGCAGATCGGTGCCGTCGGGCAGGCAGGAGTAAAGGTTTCCGACGCCTTCGTGGTCCGAGAGGAACGCGATGCGACCGCCCACGAACATCGGGGAGTCGAGATGGCCGCCGATGTCCGCGAGCAGCCGTTCGCCGTGCAGATAGAGCCGCCCCATGGCGCCGCCCCGGTAGCGCTTCCACCCGGCCGGTTCGTGCGGCGGCTTCCCCGTGAGCAGCAGGGTGCGGTGCTGTCCTTCGGTGTCGGCGACGGAGATGTCGGATACCGGCCCCCAGGGCAGGCGTTTGCCCGGGTCGCCGTCCGTGGGCAGCTTGTAGGCCCAGGAGAAGTAGGAGAAGGGCTGGCCGTGCGAGGAGACCGCGAGGATGTTGCCGTCCGGGTCCCAGCCGCAGACCCGGGTGTCGGTCGAGCCCCAGTAGCTGAGGCGCTGTGCGGGGCCGCCGCCGACGGGTGCCAGATGCACCTCGGGATCGAGGCTGCGCCAGCTCGTGTAGGCGATGAGGCTGCCGTCCGGGGAGAAGCGGGGGTGCCCGATCCTGGTCCGGTCGACGGTGACCCGCCAGGCCCGGCCGGGACCCCGGCCCGCCGGGGCGAGGGGGGCGATCCAGAGGTCGTCCTCGGCTGCGAAGCACAGCAAGTCGTCGTGCAGATGCGGAAAGCGGAGATACGCGACGTCGTGGCTCACCCCTAAATGCTTTCCGCGCGAGGAGGGCCCGGCAACTTGTGGGGGCGGTCTTTCCCGGGCGGTGCGACTGTGGCCCAGGACACGTACGAAACGGTTTCGTTTCGCATCGCGGTGCGGTACCTTCGTCGTGTACGAAACCGTTTCGTTCGGAAGGTTGGTCATGGCTCGCAGCAGACTCACGCCCGAGCGCGCGGCCGAGCTGTACGAGGCCGTGCTCGACCTGTTGCGCGAGGTCGGTTACGACGCCCTCACCATGGACGCCGTCGCCGCACGCACCCGCTCCAGCAAGGCCACCCTCTACCGCCAGTGGGGGAGCAAGCCCGAACTGGTCGCCATGTCGCTGCGCAACAGCAAGCCGGTGGACATCTCCCGGATCGACACCGGAAGTCTGCCCGGCGACCTCCACGAGATGGTCTCCCAGGCGGACGACGGCCAGATGGAGCGGGACAACGCGCTGATGTGCGGCCTCGCCCGGGCGGTCCACGAGAACGACGACCTGCGGCAGGCGCTGCGCGAGCTGTTCATCGAGCCCGAGATCACCGGACTCGACGTACTGCTGCAGCGGGCGGTCGCCCGCGGTGAGCTCTCTGCGGACACCCCCGCCCTGAAGTACGTGTCGCACATGCTGGTGGGCGCGTTCGTGGCCCATCCGCTGATCAGTGACGAGCCCATGCACCAGACCGTCCTGCACGAGTACCTGGACGCGGTCGTACTCCCGGCCCTTGGCGTTCCCGCCGGAGGCGACTGACGTACCCTGCCTGCCTCTCCCTACCCCGCCACCCCGCCCGGCCCCGCGCGAGACCATCCCCATCCCGCGCAGCCCGTCCCGCGCAGCTCATCTCACGCAGCTCATCTCACGCGAGGCACCTGCGTGAACCACCCCGCGATCCCGCGCGACCCCCTCCCCGCCCCGCAGTTCCGCACCGTCCCACCTGACGCGCACCGCTCACGTCGTCGGGCTGGTCAAACCTGCCCCTCACCCCTACGACCTGACCGGGAGATCTCCTCGTGGCCACCTTCCTCTACAAACTCGGGCGGTTCGCCTTCCGGCGGCGACGGCTTGTCGCGCTGCTCTGGGTAGGGCTCTTCGCCCTCGCCGGGGTCGCCGCCTCCTCCGCGCCGACCGCCGCGTCAAGTTCCTTCTCCATACCGGGTACCGAGGCCCAGAGGGCCTTCGACCTGCTCGAGGAGCGCTTCCCCGGGACCAGCGCGGACGGCGCCACCGCACGCGTCGTCTTCAAGGCGCCCGACGGCGAGAAGATGACGGACCCCGCCCACCGGGCCGAGGTCGAAAAGGCCGTCGCCGACCTCAAGTCCGGTTCGGACCAGGTCGCTTCGGTCGTCGACCCCTACCAGGCCAAGGCGGTCAGCCGGGACGGCACCATCGCCTACACCCAGGTCTCCTACAAGGTCAGCGGGATGGAGCTGACCGACGAGGACCGGGAGGCCCTCACCGAGGCCGGGGAGAAGGCCAGGGACGCCGGGCTGACCGTCGAGATCGGCGGTGACGCGCTGCTGGCCGCCCCGGAGACCGGCGCGTCCGAGGTCATCGGCGTCGGCGTCGCCGCCGTGGTCCTCGTGATCACCTTCGGCTCGCTGGTCGCGGCCGGACTTCCGCTGCTCACCGCCATCATCGGGGTCGGCATCGGCGTCTCCACCATCACGGCCCTCGCCAACACCCTCGACCTCGGCTCCACGACGGCCACCCTCGCCACCATGATCGGGCTCGCCGTCGGTATCGACTACGCGCTCTTCATCGTCTCCCGCTACCGGGCCGAACTGGCGGAGGGACGCGACCACGAGGAAGCCGCGGGTCGGGCCACCGGCACGGCCGGCTCCGCCGTCGTCTTCGCCGGACTGACCGTGGTCATCGCGCTCGTCGGCCTCGCCGTCGTCAATATCCCCATGCTGAGCAAGATGGGCTTCGCGGCCGCCGGCACGGTCGCCATCGCCGTCCTGATCGCACTCACCCTGATCCCGGCCCTGCTCGGCTTCGCCGGCAAGCGGGTGCTGGGCCGCAAGGTCCGCAAGCAGACCGCGCCCGCGGGCGACAAGCCCAACATGGGTACGCGCTGGGCCCGGTTCGTCCTGCGGCGCCCGGTCGCCGTGCTGCTCGCCGCCGTCGTGGGCCTCGGAGCCGTGGCGGTGCCGGCCGCGTCACTGGAGATGGGCCTGCCGGACGACGGCTCCCAGCCCACCAGCACCACCCAGCGCAAGGCGTACGACCTGCTCTCCGAAGGCTTCGGCCCCGGCTTCAACGGGCCGCTGCTCGTCGTCGTCGACGGCGACAAGGCGGCGGCGGAGGGCACGGCGAAGGACATCGCGGCGCTCGACGGGGTCGCGGCCGTCACACCGGCCACCTACAACAAGGCCGGCGACACCGCGATGATCACGGTGATCCCCGAGGACCGGCCCAGTTCCACGGAGACCGAGGACCTGGTCCGCACCATCCGCGACACCACCGGCGACAACGTGCACGTCACCGGCGCCACCGCGATGAACATCGACTTCTCGCAGCGGATGAACGACGCCCTGGCGCCCTATCTGGCGCTCGTGGTGGGACTGGCGTTCCTGCTGCTCATGGTGGTCTTCCGGTCCGTCCTGGTACCGCTGAAGGCGGCACTCGGCTTCCTGCTCTCGGTGGTCGCCGCCCTCGGCGCGGTCGTCGCGGTCTTCCAGTGGGGCTGGCTCGGCTCCCTCTTCGGCGTCGAGCAGACCGGCCCGATCATGTCGATGATGCCCATCTTCATGGTGGGTGTGGTCTTCGGGCTCGCCATGGACTACGAGGTGTTCCTGGTCACGCGAATGCGAGAGGCCTTCGTGCACGGCGAGCGGCCGGGCCAGGCGATCGTCACCGGTTTCCGGCACGGGGCCCGGGTGGTCACCGCAGCAGCGGTCATCATGATCGCGGTGTTCGCGGGCTTCATCGGCTCCAGCGAGCAGATGGTCAAGATGATCGGCTTCGGCCTCGCGATCGCGGTCTTCTTCGACGCCTTCGTGGTCCGGATGGCGATCGTGCCGGCGGTGCTCGCGCTGCTGGGCGGCAAGGCCTGGTGGCTGCCGCGCTGGCTGGACCGCGCACTGCCGAGCGTGGACGTCGAGGGCGAGAAACTGGGCGGTCCGGGCGCCCCTGCCGGGGACGGCGGCAAGGAGCGGGAGCTGGTCGGCACCTGACGACGGACCGGACCGGGCGGCTCGCCGCCCGGTCCGGGCGCGGGCGCCCCAGCCGGGGCCGGAACCCGGGCTCCGCCCCGCTCCGCCCCGCTCTGCCCAGTCCGGTCCGGCGATACCGGGACCGCGGGAGCGGAGGGGGCGCGGGTAGCGCACGGGCCGTCGGGGCGTTTACAGGCGTCTGCCGACGTTACCGGGATCTGCCGGCAGACCAGGTGCCGCGGATGCCGCGGCCTGCTCCTGATCGCACGCGCCGGCGACAAGGCCCCCGCTCTGGGGCTCGGCAGCCCTGCCCGGACGGACCTCCGTGATCACCGCGTCCCGACCCTGTTGACAGGACGGGAGTTGAGCTGCACGGCCCCGGGAAGAGTGTCGGCGTTCAGAAGGCCGCGGACGTGGGTCGTGAACACCTCGCGTAGTCGGGGGTGGGCGGCCAAGGGAGCCAGATCGACATCCACGGTGTTGTGTACCTGCAGCGTGGTCATGGACGGGAAAGCCGCGACGACGGGTCTCAGGTCCACTGACGCACCGTCGCTGATCAGGTGGACTAAGGCGACACCGTCCAGGCGAAGGCCCGTGGACTCCAGGTCGGCGAGTTCGGTGGGATTCAGGCTGAGGACGCGGAGCTTCGCCAGGCTCGCAATGGCTTCCCAGTCCTCGGGGGCGAGCGGGACGCCCAGGTCCAGGCCTATCTGGTTCAGGGATGGAAACTCGACCAGGGAGGAGAGGTCATGCGCGTCCGGCGAGAGGAACAGGCACTGCAGGGGCGCCTCTCGTGACACCACTCCGAGCCCCGGCCACCGCGTGCCAGAACCGAGACTGAGCGTGGTGAGCCCGGTGAGCTCGCGTATGGGGCTGAGGTCCTCGACCTCGGGGAGATCGAATAGGACGAGCGTTTCCAGAGGCAGCCGGGACAGCGAGTCGAGGGATGAGATGTTTGGACATCCCTGGAGGTAGAGCGCGCGCAGATCCTGATACCGCGACAGAAACCTGAGATCGGTGGCGGAGTTGAGGGCCAGCCCCAGCCTCCGGGCCTGTCGCGTGCCGAACGCTTCCCGGATCTGGGCAGGGGTGAAGTCGCCGATGAGATCGACACTCCCGTGACCGCCAAGACTGCCCAGTGCCGCGAGCTGTTCCGGCGTACGGACGTGGACGGGGGTCTTCGGCGACTTCAGCAGGTGCCGGACGATTTCGTGCGTGTATGCCTCGGTGTCGAACCTGTCCCAGATGAGGCCGAGTTGGATGCGGACGTCTTCGCTCTCGTGTTCCCGGTACCGAATCAGGAGCGGTAGGGCGGCATCACCGCCGACCAAGGCCGCGGTATGGACGACCCGGGCCGCGGCGAGCCCGTCCTCCACCGCTTCCGGACCGGGCAGCAGTTCCAAAACCATCGGCCCGAGGTCCGCCAGGCTGCGGGTCTCGCCGAAGTTGCGCGGCGGAATCAACTCCCCTGCCCGCCGCTCCACTTCCTCCCGCACCCCCGGGTCGAGCTTCGCCGCGTGCTCAAGGCAGGCCGTCGCCAGCAGATGCAGCCGCGTCCGGTGCTCTTCCTCCTGGTCCCCCCGCTCCAGCAGCCCGGTCAGCAGCCGAGCCCGCTCGCCCGGCCGCGCGTGCGCGACCGCCAGCCGGACCACGTCCTCCCACTGGTCCAAATGGGCATGGGCGATCAGTACGTCGAAGTCCCGCTCCTCCACGGCCGCCCGCGCCCCCAGGTAGTCCTGGAACGTGCGATGCACGAAGTCCACGGCCCCAGTGGCCGGTTCGCGCAGCAGGCCGCTGCGGACGAGCAGGTGCCGGAGGACGTCCTGGGCCGAGCCCTGTTCGGCGACGTGCGGCATCGACGGCAGCAGCCGCTCCAACTGGTGCACGGCGGTCGCTCGCTCCATCTCCGCCCGGCCGTTGCGGATCAGCCAGTAGGCGAGCCGCTGCAACAGCTCGACCTGGGATTCCTCATCCAGTTCGACGGCCAGGTCTCGTTCACGGTCCCGGCGTTCCAGGAGCATGGACAGCGCTGCGTCGTACAGGGCCTTGCGGCCGCGCGGCAGGAATCCCCGGCGTTCGCGGTGCAGGGCGCAGACCAGGGCGCACATCAGCGGGTTGGTCACGAGCCGACCCAGGTCCTGTTTGGTGCGGACTGCGTCCAGCAGACGCCTGCCCAGCGCCGGGTCCGCGTCCGCCGCCCTGTGCCAGCGGCCGACGAACACCGCGATGCTCTCGCGGCTCATCGGGGAGAGTGTGAGTTCGGTGAAGTCCTCACCGGACAGCCACTCGGCCCGCACGGCGGAGGGACGCGAGGTCACCAGGCACAGGTTGCCCGGGAACGCGGCGAGCAGGTCGGCCAGCCACCGCCGGGTGCGGCCCCGCTCCTGCTCCAGTACCTCGTCGATGCCGTCTATCAGCAGTAGCCCGCGCCCGGCGGCGAGCACCCGGTCCGCCCAGCCGTGCGGCTGGGAGCCGGTGAGCGGGCAGCCGACCGCGCTCAGGAAGTCGCCGGGGGCGGGGAGCCGGGCCCCGCCCCGGGTCAGGGTGCGCAGGGGGAGAACGAAGGGCACGCGGCCCATCAGATGGGCGAGCCGCCCTGGGAGCTCCTTCTGGCGGGCGGTCGTCACGGCCAGCCACTGGACGAGTGTGGTCTTCCCGGAGCCGGCGACGCCGCGCAGCAGCACGCGTGCGTGCCCCGCCAGGGCCTGCTCGACGGGCTGGGGGGCGGGCGGAAGACGGTGTGCGCCGAACCTCTGGCCGGGCTCCTCCCAGCCCTCGGCACTCCGGTCCGCCTCCAGGCTCAGGTACGCCGTGTCTAGTGGCCAGTCGCTGCGCTCGTCGAGGTCGATGCCGTAGATGGTGACGCTGCTGTGCCTGGTGGCGATGTACCGCGCGTACCGCTGCTCGAAGGCCGCGTCCTGCGCGGTGCGCGAGGTCAGGCGCTCGGCCAGGATGCCGGTGATCCGGATCAGCTCGTCCAGCCGCTGGCTCTGTTCGACGAGGGTGCGGGGCACGAAGGTCGAGCGCTGGGTGAAGAAGTGCAGGATATGCAGGCAGGCACCGGTGAGGAGACGGAAGTACAGCAACTCGGAGTCGCGGCTCAGGTGCAGCAGGAGCTCGTCACCGCCAGCTTCCGCGTGCAGACTGTCTGCCAGCGCCTCGTGCCCAAGCCGTACTGCCTGAACATCGTCCATGTCCAGGTCGCCCAGTGCTGTCAGTGTCCGTTCCAGCGCCCGTGCGACGGCAGCCGACTCCCCTTCGCCGATCGGAGCCTCGCCCGTCTCTTGCACCGCTCGGTCCACCGTCGCTTTGACGAGCTTGCGCAGCTCCCCGTCACCGAGTGTCCGCTTCTCACCCCGGAAGGACACAAGCGCCGAAAGCCGTACGGGCCTGTCGACCAACCCGGCGCCCGGACCCTGCTGGGCGAACAGTCGCTTCACCATGGGACCCACCAGGCCGGATGCGATCCTGGTGCCGACGGCCGTAGGGTCCACCCGGCCTCCCCCTCAGCCGACTCCTCTGGAGGCTCCAGCCTAACGGCGTCAGACTGGCGATGCCTGAGGAACCGGCGCGCGTGCCGGGCGGAACTGGCCCGGATCCGAGGCACGCCCCTTCGGCCCGGATGCGTGACGGGCCCGGACTCCGGGCCCGTCACGCATCCGGTGACGCGTCGCCGGCGTCGTCACACCCTGGTGGCGGGCGCGGCCGTCACCCCGCGGGTGCGGTGCAGGAAACGCGCCAGGGGGCGGGCGTCGAACTGGATCACTGAAACTCCGTCCGGTGAATGGAACTCCACGATCACCTGGGCGCGGCCGCACGGCCAGACGGCCACCGGACCCCCGCGAGCCGGCGCGCGCAGACCCGCCTCCAGGAGGTCGCGGCGGAACGTCCATTCGGTACCGCCGGGGAAGACGCACCGCACCGCGTCGGCATCCCCGCCGGGCTCGTAGCGGAGGGCCACCGGCACCGACCGGTGGTGAGGGGCGTCGTTGACGATCTGGGCCTCGGCGTGCTCTATGACGGAGGGGCTCTCCACACTGTGAGACATCGCTCGCTCACCGCTTTCGCTCTCTTTGTCCTCTCATGCCCCGTATTCCTCCTCGTAAGCTCGGGCATGGTGCTGGCATCTGTCGCTGATACGCTCTTGCGATTGATTCGCAACAGGACGCATCATCGGACGGTCGACCAGCCGGGCCGAGGCGGCCTGTCCCGGAAGCGGAGCCAGCCATGCATGTCCCCGACGGATTCATCGACCTCCCCGTCTCCGCGGCGGCCGGGGTCGCCGCGGCCGCCGCCGTCGCCGTGAGCCTGCGCGGTGCCCGGCGGGAGCTCGGCGGTACCACCCACGCCGGAAGCTCCGGAAGCAATGGGAACTATGGAGGCTACGGAGGGGAGCAGACCGCGCCGCTGGCGGGACTCGTCGCCGCGTTCATCTTCGCCGTCCAGATGCTCAACTTCCCCGTGGCGGCCGGGACCAGCGGCCATCTGCTGGGCGGGGCGCTGGCGGCGATCCTCGTCGGGCCGTACACGGGGGTGCTGTGCATATCCGTGGTCCTGCTGCTCCAGGGCGTCCTCTTCGCCGACGGCGGTCTCACGGCGCTCGGCGTCAACATCCTGGTCATGGGCGTCGTGACGACTGTTGTCGCCTACACCCTGTTCCGTGTCCTGGTGCGGGTACTGCCCCGCAAACGCAGGTCGGTGACGGTCGCCACCTTCCTGGCGGCCCTGGTCTCCGTGCCGGCGTCCGCGATCGCCTTCACCCTCCTCTACGCGATCGGCGGGACCACCGACGTACCCGTCGGCACGGTCCTGGGAGCCATGACCGGTGTCCATGTCCTCATCGGCGTCGGCGAGGCCGTGATCACCGCGCTGACCGTCGGCACCGTCCTCGCCGTACGGCCCGACCTCGTCCACGGCGCCCGCGGTCTTTCCGCGCCGCTGAAACTGAAGGTGGACGGCGAACTGGTCGACGCCTCGCCCGACGCCGTACCCGCGTCCGCCGCCTCCCCGCGTCCGGTGCTGCTCGCCGGCCTGGTGATCTCCCTCGTCCTGGCCGGCTTCGTCTCCTCCTACGCCTCCGCCGACCCCGACGGACTGGAGAGGGTCGCGGCCGACAAGGGCATCGACACCGCGGTCGCGGACCACGCCTCCGCCGACTCCCCGCTCGCCGACTACGGCATCAGCGGACTCGACGACGCCCGGGTCTCCGGCGGCCTCGCGGGAGTGATCGGCGTCGGCGCGACGCTGGCCGCGGGCACCGGCGTCTTCCTCGTGGTCCGCCGGCGCCGCCTCGACACCGACAAGGCCGGTGAGGCCGGCGAGGAATCCGTACGGGCCTGAGGAGCGGAGCCGGAATGAGCACGGGGCACGCGCACAAGCTGTACCGGCACGGGCGTTCACCGGTCCATCTGCTGCCGCCGCACTGCAAGATCGCCGCGGCCCTCTGCTTCGTACTGGTCGTGGTCTCCACCCCGCGCGAGGCGGTCTGGGCCTTCGGCCTGTACGCGCTGCTGCTGGCCGCCGTCGCCGCGGCGGCCCGTGTCCCGGCGGGCTTTGTGCTGCGCCGGATGGTGATCGAGGTCCCGTTCGTCGCCTTCGCGCTGCTGATGCCCTTCCTGGTGCCGGGGGAGCGCACCGAGTGGCTCGGGATCTCGCTGTCCGTGCCGGGACTGTGGGGCGCCTGGAACATCCTCGCCAAGGGGACACTGGGCGTCGCCACCTCCGTCCTCCTGGCGTCGACCACCGAGCTGCGCTCCCTGCTGCTCGGACTGCAGCGGTTGAGGCTGCCTCCGCTGATGGTGCAGATCGCCTCCTTCATGGTCCGCTACGGCGACGTCATCGCCGACGAGATGCGGCGGATGTCCATCGCCCGGCGCTCACGCGGGTTCGAGGCCCGGAGCGTGCGCCACTGGGGCGTGCTCGCGAAGTCCGCGGGCGCGCTGTTCATCCGTTCCTACGAACGCGGCGAGCGGGTGCACCTGGCGATGGTCAGCCGCGGCTACACCGGCACCATGCCCGTCATCGACGAGGTGGCCGCGTCCCGCAGGCAGTGGGCGTACGCCGCCGTACTCCCGTTCTCGGCACTCGCCGTCCGTCTGCTTGGCTGGAGCCCATGACCTCGCACCCCCCGGCGGCCGCCGTCCCGCCGTCGCTCGACGTACGCGGGCTGGCGTACGCGTACCCCGACGGCCACCAGGCCCTCTTCGGGGTCGACCTGACCGTCGGCCGCGGTGAACGGGTCGCCCTGCTCGGTCCCAACGGCGCAGGGAAGACCACGCTCGTCCTCCACCTCAACGGCATCCTCGGCGGCGGTGCCGGCTCGGTCGCCGTCGCCGGGCTTCCGGTCGGCAGGCAGCACATGGCGGAGGTCCGGCGCAGGGTCGGCATCGTCTTCCAGGACCCGGACGACCAGTTGTTCATGCCGACCGTGCGCGAGGACGTCGCCTTCGGTCCGGCGGCGGCCGGCCTGCGCGGGGAGGACCTGGAGCGGCGGGTCCGCACGGCGCTCGACCGGGTGGGGATGACGGAGTACCGGGACCGGCCGCCGCACCACCTGTCCTTCGGCCAGCGGCGCCGAGTGGCGGTCGCCACCGTCCTCGCCATGGAGCCGGAGATCCTCGTACTCGACGAGCCCTCGTCCAACCTGGACCCGGCCTCCCGGCGCGAACTCGCCGGCATCCTCCGCTCGCTGGACGTCACGGTCCTGATGGTGACGCACGACCTGCCGTACGCGCTGGAGCTCTGCCCGCGGTCGGTGATCCTCAGCGAGGGCGTCATCGCCGCCGACGGGCGTACCCAGGACCTGCTCGCGGACCCGGAACTCATGCGCGCGCACCGGCTTGAGCTGCCTTTCGGCTTCGATCCGCGCGCCGTGACGACGGGTGCGTGAAAGGGGTCACCGGCGCGTGAGCGGGCCAAGGGGCGCGAAGCGGCAGCGCGGGCGCGTATGCGGTGCGACCGGCGCATGCAGGGTGTGACCGGCGCGTGAGCGGGGTGCGCGGGCGGGTGCACGATACGGCCGGCAGATGAGCGGGCCTACGGGCGCGGAGCCGCCGCCGGGCGCGGGCCTGCGGGCGAAGGATGTCGTACGCGGAGTCGCTGCCGGGCGCCCGGCAGCGGCCCGACCGGAAGCCGAGCGCGCGGTGCGGTGCGCCCGCGGCGCACCGTCCGCACCCCCGGGAACGCGGCCTCGCCCACCCTGCCGCACCTCGCCCACCCTGCGGGGTCTTCGTGGGATTCTGCTCGACTTCGGGGACTCCCCGGTGCTTCAGGCGATTGCAGTTGCTTGAGGAGGCTTCGCGAGGCCGCTGCACGTCCACCGGTCGCGCCCGGTTCCGTTCGCCAAGCCCAGCCAAGCCCAGCCATGGCGGCGCCGGCATCGACGCAGATACCGGCGCCGCAGGTGACCGACCCGGAACCCCCGCACCCTCCGGGGAGGTTGCACCATGATGGGGCGGGGCAGCAGTGCGGAACGGCAGTGCGGAACGGCAGGGAGGGGTGGACGGGACGTGGACGTGGATGTCCGGGGCACGGTCGCGGAAGGCTTCGAGCCCGTCCGGGACGCGTTCATACGCAACTTCGCGACGCGCGGGGAGCGCGGCGCGGCCGTTGCCGTCTACCGGGACGGTGTGAAGGTCGTCGACCTCTGGGGCGGCACCCGGGACGTGGACGGCACCGATCCATGGGCCGTGGACACCGCGCAGGTCGTACGCTCGGCAACCAAGGGCGTCGCCGCCGCCGTGCCGCTGCTGCTGCACCAGCGCGGGCAACTCGACCTGGACGCGCCCGTCGGCACGTACTGGCCGGAGTTCAAGGCCGCGGGCAAGGAGCGGGCGCTGGTACGCCATCTGCTGTCGCACCGGGCCGGGGTGCCCGCGCTCGACCGGCCGCTCACCCCGGCGGAGGCCGCCGACGGCACGACCGGGGCCCGCGCCGTCGCCGCGCAGGCACCCGCCTGGCAACCCGGGACCGATCACGGGTACCACGCCCAGACCTACGGCTGGCTGCTGGCGGAACTCGTCCGCCGGGTCACCGGGCGGACCATCGGCCGCTGGACGGCCGAGGAGATAGCCCGCCCGCTCGGTCTGGACTTCTGGATCGGGGCACCCGACGACGAGGCCCACCGCATCGGCAGGATCGGCCGGATCGAGGAGCCGTCCACCGGATCCGGCGGCGGCATGAAGCTGCGGCCCAAGCGCTCCGTCGCCGAGGCCTATCGCGATCCCCACTCCCTCACCCGCCGGGCCTTCGGCGCGATCGCCCCGATGCCCGACGAGAACGACCCCGGCTACCGCGCCGCGGAACTCCCGGCCGCGGGCGGCGTCTCCACCGCTCGTGCGCTGGCTCGCTTCTACGCGGCGACCATCGGCGCGGTCGACGGCAACCGGCTCTTCGCCCCCGCCACGCTGACCCTCGCCCGTACCGAGGAGTCCACCGGCCCCGACCGGGTTCTCGTCGTCGGCACCCGCTTCGGCCTGGGCTTCATGCTCCACGGCCCGGCCTCGCCGTTGCTGGGCCCCGGCTCCTTCGGCCACCCGGGCCACGGCGGTTCGCTCGCCTTCGCCGACCCTGAGTCCGGTGTCGCCGTCGGTTATGTGACCAACGGGATGCGCAAGGGTGTCACGGCCGACCCCCGGGCGCAGGCTCTGGTCAGGGCGGTCCGCTCGACGACATGACCGGGGCCGTGCGGCGTCCCGCCATGCGGCGCACCGGGCGGGACGGCGTGCCGTACGGCGGGACGGAACGGATCGGATCAGAACTGATTGCATCGGAACGGAACGGACCGGAGCACAGGGGAGTCGGCTGCCCTGCTTGAACACGCCGCTGCCGCAGGTGCGTTCGGCGTACCACCGGTGGATGCCGCCCTTCTTACTGCTGGTCACCCACGAATGACCGCGCGGTCTTGTCATCTGAAACCAGCATGCGAATCTCGCAGGGAAGTGGGCTCTTCAATAGAGAGGCCAGTCTCCTCGCCTCGGAGAGTCGCCGATCGATTTCCAGGTAAGTCCGCTCCACAGCTACATGCACGGAAGAGTCGATCTCGCTCGGGTATTCACCGGAATGTTGGTTGGCAAGTAATGCGATGGCGGAATTTCTGCGCTCTGTCAAGTCCGACCCAGGCGGTTTTCCCCGACCTTCATCGCGCAATACGTTGTTTATGTCATTAGTCAGCTGGAAGGCGGTTCCCAGATGCATTCCCAGGGCGCTCAGGACCTTCCGATCTCGTCGACCGCGCCCGGAATGCAGGGATCCCATCCAGAACGCCAGCGCAACAAGGCTCCCTGTTTTTAACTCTGCGATGCCGAACGGATCGCCAGAATCCAGAGGTTTTTGCACATCGTGGAACTGACCTCGTGCCATACTCTCCAGTGTGCCGAGAACCTTCTTGATCGCCGTCGGCTCCAGACGTTGAATGGTTGCGAGTCCACCCGCCAGGAGAACGTCAGACATCGCCAGTGCGCCTGGTATCCCGGTGACGGCCGACTCGGTGGGAAGCCCCCGTCGGACCACATCCGAGTCCTCAATGTCATCGCGTATCACACTCGCCTTGTGGATCATCTCCAGCGCCACAGCCAGATCCACTGCGACCCGCCGCTTCCTTTTCTTCACCACATCCGGATCGGCCAGCATGAGGAAGAGGACGGCCCGATTGAAACGCCCACCGTGCGAAACTCTGGAAGAAGCATCTTCAGGAAGACCCAGCTGTCGAAGTCGCCTATCCAGACTCCGGCGAACCTCTTCGCGTACGTCACCCCATCGAGAATCATAGCTCAAGTCGAACTCGTGTTCTCTAGTTTCCGGCTTACCGGCACGAAGGTACCGAGTACACTTCAGTCATGTCAATCCGCCGGACAGGCTTGAATCGTGTCGCCGCCTTAGCCTTCCTGATGATTTCCCTCTATGCTTTGCGCAGTTCTCGCTCCCGACCGGTCGCGGTGAAAAGGGGAGGTGGCGAGTTCAGCCGGCCGGCGGCTCCACCCGATGTGACGGATTCGGAGCGGTCCAGGCGGGATGTGTTCTGGGAACCGTACAAGATTGCGATCGCTGCTTTTTATGCGATCTGCGTGCAACGGGCCTTTGAGACAAGTATCCAGAAGTTCTCCACAGGACCTCCCCGGATTCGCTTCGATCCAGGGAGTTTTTATGTGCGCGTAGAACCCGATCAAGTCATATTGGTCTGCCAGCTTCTCGCCGTCCTCACGTGGATGGGTCTTTACTACGTCAACAATGTCCGCCTCTACTTCCTGATCCCGGTAGGGAGATCAGTCAGGCGAGCCCTGGTCCATGTGACGCTGACAGCAGCCTTGGCGCAGTTCTACTTCCTTGCCGCCACGATCGGAACCCCGACCGTGAATCAGCTTCTCCTCATATCTGGCATTCTTTTCGCAGACACCATGTTCCCCATTGCCATCGGATCGGTGATCAGCCTCAGGCAGCGCGTGATCTGGGTGGTACGGGGCATCGTCCAGACGGCATTCATATTCTGGATCTTGCTCTTCGTGGCGCCCGCGCACTATGTGCGAGTGGAGTGGAGCGCCGGCATGCTCGTTCTGATGCTCATTCAACTCTTCATCTTTGCGCCCCTGGAGAGCCGTGCGCGACGGAATCGGTTTGCGTCTCCCTGACAGGGGGGCAGTCACAAGGGTCCGGCCTGCCATTTCCCATAGGGGTATCCGCGGTCGTTCGCACGTATCCCCACAGGCCCTTTACCTCGCGCTACATGCAGATAGGCGGCCGCCCAGGTGAACGCGAGCCTCGGGGCAGACGTCACAGTGAGGCGCCGCGAGCTTGCAATAATATGCGCACGCCACTCGATGGAGTGCCGGGCCCCCATCCCTTTGGCGCGGATGCCGAAATCCGTGTCCTCGCCGAGAAGGAAACCTTCCTTGAACCCATTCACCGCGCGGAAGGTTTGCCGGTTGGTCATCATAAAATCGCCGTTCGTGACCGGATAGCCAAGCAGTCGCGCCAAGAATATCAGAAGATAAATGAGCAGCAGGGTGGCGTGAGTCTTCATGCTGCTGATGTCGGGATAATGGCGGACCGAGATCACGCGCAGTTCTTGCGGATCCAGTCTTCGCAGGCACCGTTCGATCGTCCGTGGCCCCAGGACGACATCGGCGTCGAGGAAGAGAAGGTACTCGTGCTTCGCCATGGTGGCCCCGATGTTTCTTTGGGTGCCTATGTCGGCGACCGGTGATTTAACAATTCTGATGGCAAGTTGCCTCACATAGCGTCTGGCCAATTCCGTCGTTGAGTCGCCTGTGCTCGCGTCGACGATGATTACCTCGAAGTTCACCTGCCCGGATTCTTCGACCAAGCAATCCAGTAACGGCCTCAGGTAACCTTCTTCGTTGAGGGTGGGGATGACTATCGAGAGAAAGGCCATCCCCTCTCCCTCCCGTTCCTGGAAATGCGCAGTAGATCAAAAGCGACACACCCCAGACCGGGAGTCAGGTATCTGGGCTCCACACCGCGCAGGATTCCCGAGGTGACGGTGGGCACGGCTGTGCCGACGGCCCTGAGCAGGGCGAACTTACTGGCTCTCTCGTCGACCTGCGCTTCTGTGAGTGCGCTGTATGCAGAAAAGCCGAGATTTTGCCAAAGGGCTGAAATTCTGGCCGCCTCACCCGGGGGAAGCCTGGAAAGGAAGGCCAGCTGGTAAGTGACGGCCATCGCGATGAGCCCCGGACGCACATGTGTGCCATGTCGGCGCACTGCCTGCAGCCACTTCACGTCGTACACCAGCCACGAAATGTTGATGATGGTTTGAACGCGATCTTCAAGTGACAGTTTGCGCCAAGTCCAGATGCCACCTGAGGAGTAGATGGCCTCCCAGGCGAGATTGAAGGCGAGAGCGGCTTCTGGGAGTAGTTCGGTGCCTTCTTCCTCGGTCTCTGTGATCGCTTCGCGATATGCCGCAACCCAGCAGGCTCCGCCAAGAACCTTGAGTGCGAGCAGAGCAGTGCGCTTTGCGACGGATTCCTGCCGATCAGTCACGATACCTCCCTCAGGTAATCCGAACGGGTGAAACCCAGGCCGCCGTCGGCCGCGAGCGGGCATCATCGCCGCCGTCTTCCGGGGCGGCGCCTTCCGTTTCCTCAGCCAAGGTTATGTGGTCCGGCCGTCTCGGGGAGCGAAAGCCTGAAACGGGCCCGTTCCCGACAGGCGTGACGCGTGTTTATCCTGTGAGACGCGGTTCGCATCGGGTCTCGGCGGGCAGAGCAAAGGCGAAGGCGACGTCGCGTTGAAGTCCGCCCCCACGAACTCCCGCGATCTCTCGGGTCCCGCTGTCCCCGTCTGCCCGACCGCGCAGGCTGGGGCTGCTTTCACCCGGGTGCAGTATGTTCCTGCTGTCGCTGTCGCTGTCGCTGTCGCTGTCGCTGTCGCTGTCGCTGTCGCTGTCGCTGTCGCCGTCGCCGTCGCCGTCGCCGTTTGCCGCTGCAGCGGCCCGGGGGGTGAAGTCCCCCGCTGCGATCGCCGAATGGCACCATGATCCGTCTGACCGCCGTCCTTCCGCTGCGGGGCCAGGCTGTGCGATCCGGACCGCCCCTGCCGGGTGCCCAGACGGGGTGGCCGCGCTCCGGGTGCCGCAGCCCACCGTCGGCGCCGGGTTCGACGTGGTGGTCGGCTAACGGTTCATCGCTCGTGCCGCGGGCCGGGCCGCCGCGGCGAGGGCCGCCGCCGCGACCGCGAACGTCACGCCTCCCGCTCGCGCACGTCGACCGGCTTCGCGCCCGCGTGTGCGATCAGGGACGCGGGGTCGAGTGCGAACACGGTGTGCGGAGTACCGGCCGCCGCCCACACCACGGCATGGTCGAGCAGTCCCCGGTCGGCGAGTACCCGGGTCGCGGTGCGGTGCCCGAAGGGCGGCACACCGCCGATCGCGTAACCGGTCGTCTCCCGTACCAGGTCAGCGTCGGCCCGCCGGACCGCCGTGGCGCCCAGCTCCCGCCGCACCAGTTCCAGGTCGACGCGCGACGAGCCGTCCATCAGCACCAGCACCGGCTCGCCCTCCTCGGGGCCCTCAGCTCCCGGGATCCCCCGGGCGACGAACACCAGCGACTTGACGATCTCGGCCACATCGCAGCCGATCGCGTCCGCGGCCTGTGCGGCCGTCCGCGTGGCGTCGGGGAAGCGGCGTACGTCGACGTCGAGGCCGAGCGTGCGGAGGGCCTCGGCGAAACGGGGGTGGGCGGGGGACTCGGCGGTACTCATGGGCGGTAACGGTAGCGGCGGCCGACCCGGCCACGCGACACGGTTTCGGTCAGCGGTACGCCCGTTCGGAGCTGAGCTGAGGTGAGCTGAGGTGAGGTGAGGTGGGCCGGGCCGATCACACGCGGCGGTGGGTGCCGGCGCGGCCCCCGTCCAGGTCATGGGCCTCGTCCTGCGGGTCTCGGCCCTGCCCGGTCCCGTCCCCGGTCCCGTCCCCGGTCCTGACCCCGGTCCTGACCCCGTTTCCGGTTTCGCACAGGTCCTGCCTCGCCCCCGGCCCCGCCCGGCACCACGCCCCGCCGCCGTCGGCGTCAGCCGGACTTGAGGACCGACGCCACCAGCGGTCCGGCCGCGTCACCGCCGTGTCCGCCCGCCTGGACCACCGCGGCCGCGGCCAGGTCTCCGGCGAACCCGGCGAACCAGCTGTTCGACGTGGCCTGCCCGTCCACCTCCGCCGACCCGGTCTTCGCCCCCTTGTCGCCCGGCACGCCGGCCATCGCCTCCGCGCCCGAGCCCCACTGGGCGGTGGCCCGCATCATGTCCCGCAGCTGCCGCCACACCGATCCCGACAACTGACGGTTCGTTGCCGCCAGTTCGCGGCCGTCCAGCGAGCGGGGCACGATGACGGGCTGCCGGAAGCCGCCGTTCTTGGCCGTGGCGGTCATGGAGGCGACGGTCAGCGCGTTCATCTGGATCGTTCCCTGGCCGATGTACTGCGCTGCCGCCTCCCCTCCGCTGCCCTCCGGCACCGACCCGTCGAAGGTCGGCACCCCGGTGCTCCAGTCCAGCCCGATGCCGAAGGTGTCACGCGCCAGCCTCGACAGCGCCGCGTCGTCGCCGACGTCGTCGATCAGCTTGATGAAGGCGGTGTTGCAGGAGCGCGCGAAGCTCTGGGTGAACGTACCGTCGGGGATGTCGAAGTGGTCCAGATTGTGGAAGGTCCGCCCCTGGTACATCGCGTTCTTCGGGCACTCCGCCTTCCGGTCGGCGGCGACTAGCCCCTTGTCCAGCAGCAGCGCCGCCGTTGCGATCTTCATCGTCGAACCGGGCGCCTGCTGCCCTCCGAGCGCCGCGTTGAATCCGTCCTCGCGGTTGTTGGCCACCGCGCGGATCTCGCCCGTGCTCGGCCTGATCGCGACGACCGATGCCTCGCTGTGCCGCTTCACGGCCTGCTCGGCCGCCGCCTGGACGTCGGCGTCGAGTGTCGTCACCAACTCGCCGGGCTCGCCTTCGGCCAGCGTCAGCACCGTGCTGTCCACGGTGCCCGAGCTATCTGAGCTATCTGAGCTGTCCGAGCTGCCGGCGCCGCCCGGGCGGCTGATGACCAGCTCCACGCCCGGCTTGCCGCCCGCCTCGTCCCCGTACCTCTGCCGCAGGTGGTCGAGCACCGGGCCGAGCGAGGGGTACTTCTCCTTCGTCAGTTCCCTGCCCTTGTGGTCGACGGCTCTGATGGGCGGCTCGGCCGCGGTGCCCGTCTTCAGCCGCGCCCCCTCGTCGAGCTGCGGATGGACGACGGACGGAGCCCAGTCGACGAGCGGACGGCCGGTGGTCAGGCCGCGCACGACCGTGAGTTCGGAGGCGTACGTCCAGGGTTTGACCGCTCCCTCGTAGGAGACCGTGGCACTGACCGTGAAGGGCACCTTCGGCCCGATCGGCTTGCCCTGCTTCACCGTCATGTCGCTGACGTGGGCACCGTCGCGGAAGGAGCTGAGCAGGGGCTCCGCCTCGACGGCGTTGTCGGTGAGCTGCGCGGCCCGCGCCGCCTCCCCGGACGCCCAGGCCGCGAGGAAGTCCTCCGCGGTCGTGCGGATCTCGTCGGTGCTCGGCGGCCCCGATCTCTTCGTGACGGCAACGGACTTCGACTCCGCAGCGCCGTCGTCGCCACCCCCCAGGGCGCTGTGGGCGCCGTACCCCACACCGCCCGCGAACAGCACGAACACACCACCCACGACGGCGATCTTGGCTCCACTGCGCATACCGCGGTCCCTCCCCCGGGCTCCCCGTGCCCTTGAACGCGTTCGAAAGTATGTGTGGCACTCTACGTGACAGCAGTGACGCGGCGGACGAGCGTTACCGGACTGTGCCGTCGGAGAGCGCGGCCCGCGACCCCTTCGCCGGGCCGGGAGCCCTGGACGGTGTGCCCGTACTGACCTTCACGGCCCCCTGGTCGCTCCATGGCGTGGTGTGGGTCCGGCCGTCCGCGGGCTGTCAGCGCCATCTCCTCGCCGGACTGCTGGACTCCGGCGCCTGGCCGGCGCCCGGCGTCGCCGCCTGTCTCGCGGCCCGTCCCGGTGCCGCGGGCCACTGGACCGCGGCCGCCGGCACCGCGCTCACAGCGGGTCGTCGAGCGCGGGATGGGCCGGCGGCGGACCGGCCCCGACCGGCGGGACCCCTCCCGCTCGGCCCGGCGTGCGCCCGGAGGCGCCGACTCGGCGTCCCCGCCGCGGTCACCCCGCGCCGCATTGTGGGGTAGCCGGCACGCAGCGTGGCAGTTCGTGACCAGGGAGTCGGGAACAGCCATCACTCCTAACGGGAGTGACGATTGGTCAGTCCCTGAGGCCAGGCTCTGCGGTCAGCGTGTCCGCCGTCGGTGACCCAGACGGAGCGCCCCGGGAGCCCAGTGAGCCGGCCCTGGGGCGATGCCGACCGCATATGCCGCAGAGAGCCGTACGACGCCGCGTCCGCTCGGGGGAGGTCCCCGTTCACACTGCTGTGGGCCAGTGGTGGAGGCTCGAGGCCTTGCCGGCCGGCGTCAGTAGAAGTGCCGTCGGCCGCCGACCGCGTGGCCCATCGCCCCGAGTACCCAGAGCAGCGCCCCGACCGCGATCAGGATGATCCCTATGGTCCACAGGACGCCGATACCGGTGACCAGTCCGATGATCAGAAGGATGAGTCCGACGATGATCATTTGCTCCTCCAAGCCGGGACCCCCACACCCCGAACATTGCCGCTCCGGGCCTTCGCAAACGAACGGCGTGACTGATCTTTTGCCCTGATATGCGCCGCCGGAGCCACGCGCCGACGGGACGGTACGCAGTCTCCCGCCTTCAGGCCGTTGCGGGCAGCCGGATCGTCCCGGGCCGTCGCGCGGCCCGGCCCCTGGTCCTCGCCATCGCCCGGCGGCCACGTTCGGGGGCGGCCCCGTCCCCGGCGGCGGGGCCGTGCGGGGCCGTGCGGAACCGCCGCCGGGCGCGGGACCGCCGGACCCGCAGTCCGCAGTCCGCAGTCCGCAGTCCGCAGTCCGCAGTGCGCAGTGCGCAGTCCGCAGTCCGTGGTCCGCGGTCCGCGGTCCGGCACGGGTAGGTGAGCGGGTCTTGCGCGTGTGGTCACGGGGGCCGTCCCCCGGCTGTCCCCCCGGCCGTCAAGGCCCTCGCCAACAGGGCGAATGTTGCCTGACGCGGCTACACCCAGGTGTCCAGCCACATCCGGGCCCGCCAGTCGTCCATCGGGATCGGATCGCCCGTGAACAGCGGCCAGAAGTAGATGAAGTTCCAGGCGACCAGCAGCACCAGCACACCCGCCGTGACCGCGCCCACGGTCCGGCGGCGCTCGGCCGGTGTGAGCCCCGTGTCCGGTGGGGCGGCGGGCACGAGCGGTCGCCGGGCCGGGCCGATGATCGCGCCGAGCAGCATCGCGACGGCCAGGCACAGGAACGGGACGAAGACGACCGCGTAGAAGAGGAAGATCGTGCGCTCCTGGTACAGGAACCACGGCAGCCAGCCCGCCGCGATGCCGCACGCGATCGCGCCCGCGCGCCAGTCGCGGCGGAAGGCCCAGCGCCACAGGACGTAGACGACGGCGAAGCACGCGATCCACCACAGCGCGGGAGTGCCGATCGCCAGGACTTCGCGGGCGCACTTGTCGGTGGCGGTGACCGGGCAGCCCGCCGTGCCGGCCGCCGGGTCCTCGTAGAAGTAGGAGACCGGGCGGCCCAGGACGATCCAGCTCCACGGGTTGGACTGGTAGGTGTGACCGGACGTCAGATTGACGTGGAAGCTGTAGACCTCGGTCTCGTAGTGCCAGAGGCTTCGCAACCAGTCGGGGAGCACCGCGCTCCAGGGGCTGTCCCTGCCCTCCGTCGCCGCCCAGTCCCGGAAGTAGCCCTTGTCGGTGAAGATCCAGCCGGACCAGGAGGCGAGGTACGTCACGACCGCCACCGGCAGACCGGCGAGGGCCGGCAGGAGGTCCCGCCTCAGCACCGCCGGGTACGGGCGTACCGCGCCGGCCGTCTTCCGCGCCCCCACGTCCCACAGCAGGGTCATCAGGCCGAACGCCGCCAGGAAGTAGAGGCCGTTCCACTTGGTGCCGATCGCCAGCCCCAGCATCACCGCGGCCGCGATCCGCCACGGCCGCGGGCCCAGCCGCAGGGTCGCCGCGATCTTCGGATCAGGGCGCAGCACGCCCTCCGCGTCGACCGGGAGCGCGTCCGCGAGGCGCCGTCTCACCCGGTCGCGGTCGACGAGCAGACAGCCGAAGGCCGCCAGCACGAAGAACATCAGCACCTGGTCGAGCAGCGCTGTCCGGCTCATCACGAAGTGCAGCCCGTCCACGGCCATCAGCGCGCCCGCGAGGCACCCGAGGAACGTCGAACGGAACAGCCGCCTGCCGATCCGGCACAGCATCAGCACCGACAGCGTCCCGAGCACGAACACCATGAAGCGCCAGCCGAACGGGGTGAAGCCGAACATCTGCTCGCCGAGCCCGATGATCCACTTGCCCACCGGCGGGTGCACCACATAGCCGGGGTCCGACGGGATCGGGACCGCGTCCGGGTTCGCCAGGATCGCCTTGTCGACGTCCTTCGGCCAGGAGCCCTCGTACCCCTGGTTGATCAGCGCCCAGGCGTCCTTCGCGTAGTACGTCTCGTCGAATATCACCGCCTTGGGGCTGCCCAGCTGCCAGAACCGCAGCAGCCCGGCCACCAGCGCCACCAGCAGCGGCCCACCCCACGCCGAGAGCCGCTCCACCCGCCGGGCCGCGCCCGGCGGCACGCCCAGGAGCGACCAGAACCGGTCGGAGGGCCTGGTGTACGGCGGCACCAGCCGCTCGCGCAGCCCGACGCCGGGCCTGGGCACATGGCCGAATCTGCGCAGGCGCTGCTGCCAGGACTGCGGCTGCTCCGCCGCGTCCTGACCGTGCGCGGCCCGTGGGGCGGTACTGGTCACCGCGCCATCGTAGGGAACGCGTCTGTGCGAGGGGCGGCGCCCGCCCTGCGAGGATTGCTCCTGTGACTGGATCGGTGACTGGAACACTCGTACTGGCAGGGACTCCCATCGGCGACGCGGCGGACGCCCCGCCGCGGCTGGCGGCCGAGCTGGAGAGCGCCGACGTGGTCGCCGCGGAGGACACCCGGCGGCTGCGCCGGCTCACCCAGGCGCTGGGCGTGCACACCCGCGGCCGGGTCGTGTCCTACTTCGAGGGCAACGAGTCCGCCCGTACGCCGGAACTGGTGGAGGCACTGGAGGGCGGCGCCAGGGTGCTGCTCGTCACCGACGCCGGGATGCCGTCGGTGTCCGACCCCGGTTACCGGCTGGTCGCCGCGGCCGTCGAGAAGGACATCAGGGTCACCGCGGTGCCCGGCCCGTCCGCCGTGCTGACCGCGCTCGCCCTGTCCGGGCTGCCGGTGGACCGGTTCTGCTTCGAGGGCTTCCTGCCGCGCAAGGCGGGCGAGCGGCTCGGCCGGTTGCGGGAGGTGGCGGACGAGCGCCGCACCCTCGTCTACTTCGAGGCGCCCCACCGCCTCGACGACACGCTCGCCGCCATGGCCGAGGTGTTCGGCACCGGCCGGCGGGCCGCGGTCTGCCGGGAGCTGACGAAGACGTACGAGGAGGTCAGGCGCGGCGGCCTCGGTGAGCTGGCGGCCTGGGCGGCCGAGGGGGTGCGCGGGGAGGTCACCGTCGTCGTCGAGGGCGCCCCGGCCCCGGGCCCCTCCGATCTCGACGCGGACGAACTGGTGCGCAGGGTGCGGGTGCGCGAGGAGGCGGGCGAGCGGCGCAAGGAGGCCATCGCGGCGGTCGCCGCCGGGGCGGGCCTGCCCAAGCGCGAGGTGTTCGACGCGGTCGTGGCGGCGAAGAACGCGGCGGAGGAGGGCCGCCGAACGGGCTCCTCGAACGGCGGCGGAAGGAACGGGACCGCCGCGCGGTAAAGGCCTGTCGTCAAAGGCAAAGCCGGGACCGCGTGATCACGCTCCCCGGAAAAGCGCCTCCCAAATCCTCGCCAATACACCGGAATGCCCGATGCCGTCGGGTGCCGGCAGGAGTCCACTGGCAGCGGACGTATCCCCGCCGAACCGGGGGCAGCGGACGTATCCCCGAACCGGGGCAGCCGACGTGCCCCCGCCGGGCCGGGGCAGTGGATCGGGAGGAGCTTGGCATGACCGACACAGCGGGCACCCGGAGCGGTGCGGGACCTCTTCCGGTCGGCGCACCCGAGACGGTGCAGGAGTCCTACGCCTTCGCCTGTATGCAGTGCGGCTACGGCTGGGAGCAGACGTACGACATCGAGCACCACATCGACGGCGCGGGCCGGCCGCTCTTCACCTACCGCGTGGAGGGCCGGCTCGCACCCTCGCCGCTGAACCGGCTGACCTGCCCCAACTGCGGCGGGCACAAGGCCCGCATCATGCGCGCGGGGCAGGTGTCGGGCCTGGCGGAGTCGCTGCGCCGCCAGCACCTCGCGCCTCCCCACTTCGCCATGGCCGGGCCGGTTCCGGCGTTCGTGCCGGAGCCCAGGACCCCGGGGCGCCGGCCCGGGGAGCGGCACATCGGCCGCTACGGGGACGGGACGGCGGACGGGGCGGTCTCCCCCGGGGCGGGGACCGGGGGTACGGGGACGCACGGGGCGGGGACCCCGGATGCCGGGCCCCTGGCCGCCAGGGCCGAGGGCGCCGCGGTGGGGGATGCGGATGCCGAGAGCGTCGCGGCCGAAACCCCCGCGTCCGGGGGCGCACCGCGCCGGGGCCTGGGCGGGATGCTGCGCGGCCTCTGCCGCCGCAGGTGAGTCGGTTGTTGCCGTTGCCGTTGCCGTTGCCGTTGCCGTTGCCGTTGCCGTGGAGCGTGGGTGCGGGAGTGCGGCCGCCGGCCGGCCCGTGCGGATGGCGGCCCGCGGGGACGGGCAGGGGGAGGGGGAGGGGGTGAGGGCAGGTGCGGGTGAGGGGAGGCCCGGGGTGCGGACGGGCCGTCGAGCGTGCGCTCCCGGAGATCTCCGCGGCCGTGAGTGAGGCCGTGGCCATGGCCCTCGTACGATCGTGCTCATGAGTGCCAAGCCCCACGACGCCCCTCCGCCTCCGCCCCCGCCGCTGGCCGTACCGGTCGCCGACTCGCACACCCATCTGGACATGCAGAGCGGCACCGTCGAGGAGGCGCTGGAGAAGGCGGCGAAGACCGGTGTGACGACCGTCGTCCAGGTGGGCTGCGACCTCGACGGGTCGCGCTGGGCGGCCGAAACGGCCGCCCGGTACGGGAACGTCCACGCGGCGGTCGCGCTTCACCCGAACGAGGCGCCACGCATCGTCCGCGGTGTCCCGGTCGAGGGCCCGTCACCGAGGAGCCCCGGCCAGGGCGGCGGTGGGACACGGGCGGGCAGGGGCCGGCAGCCCGGGCGGCCGGGCGGCGGGGACGCCGCGCTGGACGAGGCACTGGCGGAGATCGACCGGCTGGCCGGACTCGAGGTGGTGCGGGCCGTCGGCGAGACCGGGCTCGACCACTTCCGTACGGGCCCGGAGGGCATCGCCGCCCAGGAGCGGTCCTTCCGCGCCCACATCGAGATCGCCAAGCGGCACGGGAAGGCTCTGGTCATCCACGACCGCGACGCCCACGCCGACGTCCTGCGCATCCTGGCCGAGGAGGGCGCCCCGGAGCGCACCGTCTTCCACTGCTATTCGGGAGACGCGGAGATGGCGCGGATCTGCGCCGACGCCGGGTACTTCATGTCCTTCGCCGGCAATGTCACCTTCAAGAACGCCCAGCCGCTGCGGGACGCGCTCGCCGTAGCCCCGCTGGACCTGGTCCTGGTGGAGACGGACGCGCCGTTTCTGACGCCCGCGCCCTACCGCGGCCGGCCCAACGCGCCGTATCTCATTCCGGTCACGGTCCGCGCGATGGCCGCGGTCCGGGGTATCGGCGAGGACGCCATGTCGGAGGCGATCGCTTCGAACACGGCTCGCGCATTCGATTACTGAAAGATAACGAATCATCGCATTACCGGGCTTTTCTGGCATGGCATGGCGACACCGGGTAACCGGCCTGCTTTGGGGAGTGACGATCAGCGGCTAGGGTCCGGGCCTCGTGAGCACTTCGCAGGGCAGTCACCGTGCCACGCGCGGCGGTCGCCGCGCCGCCCGGCACAAGGAGCCCCGGCCTCCCGCGCCGCCGCCGGCGCCTGCCGGGGTGCCGTCCCACGGCCCGGCCCGGGCCGTGTCGCCTTACGCGCCGACGGTCGCGGCCTTCCGGCCCGGCCCACCGGAGGGCCCTCCCGGCCGGGCACCCGCCCACGAGGGCACGTCGCCCGACTCCGCCGGCGCACCCGCTCCGGCCGCCGCCCGGCCCGCCGCTCCTGCTGCTTCGGCCCCTCCTTCCGTTCCCGCCCCTCCTTCCGTTCCCGCCGTTCCCGCCGTTCCCTCCGCTCCCCTCGCCCCGGCCGGCGGTCGCGCCGAGGCCCGCCGCGCCGCCCGCCGCCGCAGACGCGCTGCCGTCCTGCTCGGTGGCCCGGACGGCCTGCGCCGCCTCATCCCGCAGGCCCTCGTCGTCGCCTTCCTCGCGGGCGGCACGACCTCCTTCGTCGCCGCCGACAAGGCCGTCCGCCTCAGTGTCGACGGGGTGCCCCGCACCCTGCACACGTTCGCCGACGACGTGGAGGAACTCCTCGACGAGGAGGGGCTCACCGTGGGCGAGCACGACATCGTCGCCCCGGACCCGGACGCCGAACTCAGCCACGGAGACGAGGTCGTCGTCCGCTTCGGCCGCCCCGTCACCCTCACGGTAGACGGCCACAGCCGGCAGGTGTGGACGACCGCCCGCACCGTCGAGGAAGCGCTGCAGCAGGTCGGAGTGCGGGCCGGTGGCGCGTACACCTCCGTCTCGCGATCCCGGCCCATCTCCCGCAGCGGCCTCGATGTCGACGTGCTGACCGAGCGGACCGTCACCGTGACGGCCGACGGCCGGTCCCACACCGTCCGCACCACCGCGGCGACCGCGCGGGAGGCCGTCCGGGAGGCCGGCATCAGCCTCGCCGGCCAGGACACCATCTCCGTACCCCAGGACAGCTTCCCCCGCGACGGCCAGACGATCACCGTCATGCGCATCAAGGACACCGAGGAGGTCCGGGAGGAGCCCATCCCCTACGTCACCGTGCGGACCGACGACCCGCGGCTGGACCGGGGGACGGAGGTCGTCGCACGGGCGGGTCGCGCGGGCAAGCGACGGGTGACCTACGCCGTGCGGACGGTGAACGGCGTCCGGCACAAGCCCCGGAAGCTCTCCGACGAGGTCGTCCGGGAGCCGGTCGCCCGGCAGGTGAGAGTCGGCACCAGGCGGCTGCCGGACTCGGTCCGCGGCGCCGAAGGGCTGAACTGGAAGGCGCTCGCGCAGTGCGAGTCCGGCGGGCGCCCGGACGCGGTGGACCCGTCGGGCACCTACGGCGGCCTCTACCAGTTCGACGCCGCCACCTGGCGGTCGCTCGGCGGCCGCGGCCGCCCGCAGGACGCCTCCCCGGAGGAGCAGACGTACCGGGCGAAGAAGCTCTACGTACAACGGGGGGCGAGTCCGTGGCCGCACTGCGGCCGTAGGCTGTACCGGTGAGCACCACCGATCCCGACGCCCTCCTCGGCCCCGCCGACGTCCGAGAACTGGCCGCGGCCCTTGGCGTACGCCCCACCAAGCAGCGCGGCCAGAACTTCGTCATCGACGCCAACACCGTCCGCCGGATCGTCCGCACCGCCGAGGTGCAGCCCGACGACGTGGTCGTGGAGGTCGGCCCGGGGCTCGGCTCCCTCACCCTGGCGCTGCTGGAGTCCGCGGACCGGGTGACCGCGGTCGAGATCGACGACGTGCTCGCCGCCGCGCTCCCCGCGACGATCGCCGCCCGGATGCCGGGCCGGAAGGACCGCTTCGCGCTCGTCCACTCCGACGCGATGCGGGTACGGCAACTCCCCGGCCCCGCGCCCACCGCGCTCGTCGCCAACCTCCCGTACAACGTGGCCGTCCCGGTCCTGCTGCACATGCTGGACCGCTTCCCGACCATCGAGCGGACGCTGGTCATGGTGCAGGCCGAGGTGGCCGACCGGCTCGCCGCCCGCCCCGGCAGCAGGGTGTACGGCGTCCCGTCCGTGAAGGCGAACTGGTACGCCGAGGTCAGGCGGGCCGGGGCGATCGGCCGGAACGTCTTCTGGCCCGCGCCCAACGTCGACTCCGGGCTGGTCTCCCTGGTCCGGCGCCCCGGGCCGCCGAAGACCACCGCCACCAAAGACGAGGTGTTCGCCGTCGTCGACGCGGCCTTCGCGCAGCGCCGCAAGACGTTGCGGGCAGCCCTGGCCGGCTGGGCGGGCTCCCCGGCGGCCGCGGAGGCGGCGCTGGTCGCGGCCGGGATCCCGCCGCAGGCGCGGGGCGAGTCGCTGACGGTGGAGGAATTCGCGCGGATCGCGGAACACAAGGGCGCCGGGGGAGCCGGGGGGCCCGGGGGCGTCAAGGAAGCCAGGGGAGCCGGGGGAACCGGGGGGCCCGGGGGCGTCAAGGAAGCCGGGGGAGTCGAGTGAGCGTCACCGTACGGGTACCGGCCAAGGTCAACGTCCAGCTGGCCGTCGGCGGGGTCCGCGACGACGGGTACCACGACCTGGCCAACGTCTTCCTGGCCGTCGGGCTGTACGACGAGATCACCGTCACCCCCGCCGACTCGCTGACCGTGAGCTGCTCGGGCCCCGGAGCGGACCAGGTGCCGCTGGACCGGACGAACCTCGCCGCCCGGGCGGCGGAACTGCTCGCCGCCCGGTACGGCATCGACCCGGCCGTGCACATCCACATCGACAAGGACATCCCCGTCGCCGGCGGAATGGCCGGCGGCAGCGCCGACGGCGCGGGCGCGCTGCTGGCCTGCGACGCCCTCTGGTCCACCGGCGCCCCACGGGAGGACCTCCTCGACATCTGCGCCGACCTTGGCAGCGACGTGCCGTTCAGCCTGGTCGGGGGCGCCGCGCTCGGTACCGGCCGCGGCGAGCGGCTCACCGTGCTGCCCGTCGGCGGGACGTTCCACTGGGTCTTCGCCGTCGCCGAGGGAGGGCTGTCCACGCCCGCGGTCTACCGGGAATTCGACCGGCTCCACGACGGCGTCGACGTCCCCCCGCCGGTGGCGTCCCCGCTGCTGCTGGACGCCCTGCGCACCGGCGACCCGGGCGCGCTGGCCGCCGCACTCGTCAACGACCTCCAGCCCGCCGCCCTCTCGCTGCGCCCGGCACTCGCGGACACGCTGCGCACCGGCACCGATGCGGGGGCGCTGGCCGCACTGGTCTCGGGCTCGGGGCCGACGACGGCGTTCCTCGCCAAGGACGCGGACGCGGCGGGGCAGATCGCCGAGACGCTGCTCGCGTCCGGCACCTGCCGCACGGCGCGTGTCGCAGAGGCCCCGGCCCCGGGGGCGACGATTCTGTAGCGGTTTGGCGGTTTGGCGGTTTGGCTGGCCGTCAGCCGTCAGCCGTCAGCCGTCAGCCGTCAGCCGCCGAGCCCGGCACGGCCTCTCGCGCATACTCAGGCACCGGTTGAGTACGAACGCCCTCGCGCCCACGCGCTCACGCGCCGGACCGTGGGCGCATGGGATCACGCGTACGAACACTCGCCGAGGCGACACCGGACACCCGGGACCGCTATGTCGACCTGCTGAGGGTCGTCTCGCTCGGGACCGTCGTGCTGGGGCACTGGCTGATGGCCGCCGTCACCGCCGAGGGCGCCGGAAATCTGCTCGCCCTCGTGCCGGAGCTCCAACTCCTCACCTGGGCACTGCAGATCATGCCGGTGTTCTTCTTCGTCGGCGGCTTCTCGCACGCTCTCTCCTACCGCTCCCTGCGCCGCAGGCACCCCGCGGGTGACGGCGCTTCGCCGTACGCGGCGTTTCTGGTGGCGCGGCTGCGGCGGCTGCTGCGGCCCACCATGGTCTTCGTGCTCGTCTGGGGCGCGGTGGCGCTGCTGGTGCAACTGCTTGGTGGTGGCGGCGGGTTGACCGGTGTCTCGCTACGGCTCGTCACCCAGCCGCTCTGGTTCATCGGGATCTATCTGGCGATGGTCGCCTTCACCCCGCCGCTGCTGACGCTGCACGAGCGGTACGGCTGGGGTGCGTTCGGAGCGCTCGTCGCCGGCGCGGTCCTGGTCGACGTGCTCCGCTTCGTGCTCGGCGTCCCCTTCGTGGAGTTCCTGAACTTCGCCTTCGTCTGGCTGGCCGTGCACCAGCTCGGCTTCCTGCGGGCCGACGGACGCCTCCGGCTGCCCTCGGCGCTGGCGGCGACGGGGCTGGGCGGGGCCGCGCTGCTGGTGGCGGCCGGGCCGTACCCGCTGTCCATGGTCGGCATGCCGGGGGAGAAGGTCTCCAACATGGCCCCGCCCACGCTGGCCCTGCTCTGCCACGGCCTGTGGCTGGTCGGCGCGGTGGAGCTGCTGCGCGGACCCGGCGCCCGGCTGGTGGCCCGCCCCCGGGTCTGGCGCGGCGTCGTCGCCGCGAACGGCGTCGCCATGACCGCGTTCCTGTGGCATCTGACCGCGATGCTCGGCGTCTACGGCGCGCTGCTCGCCGCGGGCGTCACGCTGCCCGAACCGGCCTCGGCCGCCTGGTGGGCGCAGACCCCGCTACGGATAGCCGCGGCGGCGCTCCTCACGGCGCTGCTGGTCGCCGTGTTCCGCGGTTTCGAACAGCCCTCACCCGCACCGGTCCGGCCCGGCTCGGGCCCGCTCGCCGCGCTCGGCATCACCCTCTGCCTGCTCGGTGTGCTCGGCCTGTCCATGGTCGGCTTCGCCGGTCTGCTCGAAGGCCGCACGGCCACCCTGATCGCCGTGCCCGTCAGCGCCCCGGCCGCGGTCGCGACGGCGCTGGCGGGCTGGTGGCTAGTGGAACGGTCAGGCTTCGCCGTACGCCGAGACGAAGGCTGACCAGACGGCGGCGGGGACGGCGAGCCGAGGGCCGTCGGGGACCTTGGAGTCGCGGCATTCCCGCGAGACAGGTGTGGAACTCGCAGGCGGTCGCGGCATGATCTGAAGCGTCACGTTCCACGGGGCGCTACTCGCCAGCACATGGTCGATCATCTGCAGGCCCGCAGCGTGCGGGCGAAGGCGGCGGCGGACACCGGCGGCTCCTTCGGGTGGTGGTGAGGAGGAACGGGGTCCTGGGCCTGCCGACGGTGGCAGGCTGGCCGAGGGACGCTGTTGGCGTTGAGAGGGGTTGGCGGTGGCCAAGCGCACTCCGGTGGTGTTCCTGCTGGAGGGGCTCACCGGCTCGGGGAAAACCATCTATGCCCAGCGCAAGTTGGAGCCGCAGGGCGTTGTGCGGCTGTCGGTGGACGAAGTCGTCCATCGGCGGCACGGTCGGTACGGCGTCGACTACCCGGAGAACACCTATTTCGTGAAGGAGGCTCCGGTCGTCGCGGAGCTGCACGAGCGGCTCGCCGAGAGCTGGTCGCCGAGGGCCGGGATGTGGTGTGGGACCACGGGCTGTGGCTGCGTAAGGACCGCGACGCGATGAAGGCCTCGGCCGACGGCCGGTGGCGGCTGCTGTGCTTCCCGGTGGAGCGCGACGAGCTGCTGCGCAAGCTGGTGGAGCGCAACGAGCGGGAAGACGCCAACGCGGTGGTTGTGACGCCGGAGGCCCTGGAGGGACTTCTTTGCCCGCTTCGAAGAGCTTCAGAACGAGGGCGAGGAGATCGTGGAGCCGGGCCGGCTGTGAGTCGTGTGAGGGCGCCAGGCTGCTGGGATCTTGGCTGTTTCGACGGTCCGGCCGCTCGGCAGTCGATCAAGTATGGCGTCGTGGACGGCCAGCCGCGGATCGGCGACGGCGATCCGGTCGTTGTGGCGGTCGACGTGCTGCCACAGGCGGGACCCCTTGCCGCAGGCGCCCGTGGTGAACCGGCCGCCCCGCCGGCGCAGGTCGTCCAGGAGGCTCGAGCGTCACGTGAAGTGGGGTAAGCGTGCCAGCGTGTCCGGATCGGGCTTGTGGCCCGGTGCCCGGTGATTGCCGGACGCCACGGTCACCGAGGAGGATCTTGCGGGGGGTCGCCCTTGAGGAGCCGGTGGGTGAGGTGCCCGCCGAGCAGCAAGGACCGGTCCAGTCCGGTTTCCTGGCGCCAGAGGAACAGGCCGCCGTCGTTCGTGGCGGGTCGAGCCTCAACCCGCCGATCACCTTGCGCCTGGCGGCCTCGGCCTGGGCGACGCATTTGTCGGGGTTTGGTGGTGGGGCGAGTGGTTGGCCGCGGCGGGGATCGTTGGTGCGGTGGTCATCGCCGTGACAAACCTGGGCGACCTTGGCCCCGCTGACGAGTACCCCCTCACGGTCCTCTCCGCGGCCGCCAAGTCCCCGGCTGCTGAGGACCCGCGGCCGAACAGCGACGACGAGCAGCAGAAGGCCGCGATCGCCTTACCGGCCGACGCCGAAGATGCCGAGTTCTCCTAGCATAGGCTAACGGGCGTCGGCGCCGCGGCGCTCCTCGCGGGCGCGGCCACCGCTGTGGGGATTCGCCCTAGGCGGGCTTCGCAATCCCAGCACACTGGCAGTGGTCGACAACAAAGCAGGGGAAGGGAGTACGGCGGTGGCATGGGATGAGTGGGAGCAGATCAAGGCCGAGGTGGTGGCGCGGCACCAAGGCGAGATGCGGCTGGACGGCACCGATGCGGGAACGGGTTCGGGCGACGGCGCGATGCTTCGTACGAACTCGCCTGGCATGAGAGAAGCGATCAGGTCGTTGGGGGAGGACGTCCGGCCTGGCGTGGACAAGGCCGGCGGGCATGCCGACGAGTCCAACCATGCGGCCGAGCGGGAGTTCATGGGGTGGGATACCGGATCCGGGCTGAAGGATGCGCACGAGAAGTGGGCCCGGCAGTTGGCGAACCTGAAGTCCCGTCTCGGGCAGGACCAAGGCGCGCTGGCGCAGACGAAGGGCGCCTTGCAGCAGGTCGATGCGGGCGTCCACAGCACGCTCACACCGATCGATACGAGTCGTCTGATCCGCGGCGCGACGTCTAACGATTGACGGGGGTAGGGCGATGCTGACTTACCAGGACGTTATCACGGTCAACCTTCGGCCGTTGGTCACAGCGGCGAAGGATTGGGACGGAGTGGCCGACGGTTTCGACGAGTTGGCGACGCTGTACCGAAGCAAGGTGGAGAGCGTCGCCAACGACGGTGTCTGGGTGGGGATGAGCGCAGCGGCCGCTTCGGACAGGTTCGCGGCTACGCGCAAGGAGTTCGAAGCGGGCCAGACTCAGGCTCGGGCCTTCGCGTCCATCCTGCGCGACGCGCACGAACAGTTCCTCGGCCTGGTCAAGCACGTCCGAGAGTTAACGGATGAGGCTAGGACGAAGAACCTCACCATCGATACGGAGGGCCGTGCGCACTATGACTTCGACAAGCTGACTCTGTATCGCAACGACCCTGACTACGACAAGTGGGTCCACGACGCCGGCCAGCTCGAGGAGGACTGGACGCGGTCCATCAAGCAGGCGGTTCAGGCTGTCGATGACGCCGACCAGGGCGTGAAGATCGCTCTCCACGACGCGGCAGGCATCAAGAGCGGCCTCTTCGGCACCATAGCTGAGAGCGTGTGGGGTGGGGGCTTCAACGCGATCGCGGTGGGTGACATCGAGGTCGTCGAGGCCCGTGAGGCCGAAAGATACGCCAAGCGCATTCTGGGCGGAGATGAACTCACCGAGGGCGACCTCGCGGCGTACCAGCGCCTGATGCGCGACAACGGCGGCGATAAGGTCTTCAGCCAGACGATGCTGAACTCGCTCGGCCTTGACAACACCCTCAAGTTGTCCAACAAGATTTACGACCTCGCCCACTTCGATGACACCCAGGACAAGCGTGCCTATCTGAGCATCAACTCCGGTCTCGCCCACTCCCTTGCCACCGCTACCCGTGTGCCCGAATTCAAGGACGCCAACGGGAAGGCGCTGCGTTACGGCACGAACGCCTATCAGCAGGCGTTCAACAGCTGGAAGAGAACCCCGGCGTCCGACTTCTACCTCAAATGTCGCCAGGACCTCAACGAGATCGGCGATGACAAGTACGAACTCAAGGTGGCAGGCGAGAAGGTCGATATTGGGCAGGGAGCCGGCCAGGGCGTCCGGGGTTACCAGAGTCTCGCCACCCTCATCCAGCAGGGAGACGGCTATTCCGCCCAGTTCATCGCGGACATCACCGACGACATGATTGCCATGGAGAAGAAGGATCCTGATATCTGGGATCTCCGGGGTTCCTTCAGCGGAAAAGACGGATGGTTCGCCAATGACCCGGTGGACGGGACGCTGAGCGTACTGAGTCGTGACCCTGATGGGGCTACCGGTTACCTCGATCCAGGAAGACCAGAGGGTAGGGAACGGCTACATTATCTGCTTGATGAAGGGGGGCGCGACTGGGATCTCGTAGACAACTATGAGTACCGAAAGGTTGAGGTGACCACGGCGGACTCCGCGGACGCCGACAACCGGCACGGGTTGGCGCGTGTGATCGAAGCCGCGGCTACGGGACATCCTCCCCTACGAGAAGGTGAGCCTGGAAGTGCGCCAGGTCCTCACACGCCCGCCCAGGCACGTGTGATGCAAGAGACGATCAATGTCCTGGATATGGGGACGGACAAGGAGAACCCCAAGGCGCAAGGTGAAGGCCTGCCTGAAAATTTGCGCAAGGGCCTTGGGAGGTCGCTCGCTGACTATGTCGAGGACACGCATCACATTCTGGCAGAGCGCGGCTCCAAGCATGGAAGCCCCAGCGGGATGGATCATATCTGGAATGAAGGCGGTGATGCCGGAATCACCGTCGGCAAGGATTCTCTGATACGCGTTATGAGAGGCATTTCGGGAGACGATCAAAGCTACGCGCTTCTTTATGATTCTCATCGCAACTACACGATGCAGGAACTTGCCGAAGCGCCATCCGCCGGTGGGGAGGGGCATGAGCGGTGGAAGAACCCTGCGAGCGACGCAGGGGCTGTGCTCGGCGCCATGAATTCCATAGGGGCTGATGTTATTTATGACGAGAGGGATGGGGAGGTCGGCAAGATCAATGACACTGCGCGATACGCATACCATTCTATTGGTGCCCCAGTGACCGCAATCCCAGTGGTTGGAGATTCAGCGCAGCGCCTGGTCGACGCCATCACATACGAGTGGTCCAAGGATGTCATCTCCACGGCCGAAGCAAAGGCTAAAGAGGAGAACACGGACAATTACTCCTCAGGGGTTACGGGGGCTTACGCACTCATTGACCAGTGGGCAGAATCGCGTGGAGTCAATATCAAGGACGACGAGAACAGGGAAAATGACCCGAACTGGGATGCTTGGCAGGCCATGAGACGCGAAGCCAAGCAGTCGTACACTTCTTCCCGCTCCGATGCGGCGGCTTACCTTGACTGGGATTAGCGGAAATTATGTTCAAAAGGCGAATGTGCGGGGCCCTTCTTGCCTCCTCCGCGATGACTGGCGCCATCTTTTTGGCCGGATGTGACGGAAGGGGGGAGATCTATTCGATGCCGAGCGAGGTTTGTGGCATCCCTATCGAAAAGACTACCCTCTCTTCTGTGCTGCCGGAAGGGCGGGAGCTGAAGGAAGAGCATGACCCACTAGGCTGGACTGAAGCCCGCTGCGATATCTACGTGGATAAGTATCATGCTCTCGATGTAGTCATCAAGCCGGCCGACAGGTCGCCATCGGCGCAAGAGTTGTCGGAGCTGACCTCTCAATTCACTGCACGAGAGAAATTGACCGACTTTCCGTTTGCGGGTCATTCGGTCGTCGGAGATCAAGGCGCGCTTGTCGTCGCCGAATGCAACTCCATCGCGCCTTATGTCACTCTCAATATCAAGATCGACTCCGAGAGGCTGAATGGAGGAGACGGAAGTGTTGAGGGTGTTCGGAAGTTCGTGGAAGAGTTTGTACCCGGTGTTAGGGATGAAATTGGCTGCGCTCAGTGAAGCCGGCCGCTGAACTTGAATAGGTGATGTCAGGTCGGTTGGCCTGACGGATGCCGGCAGGCGTGATGCGTGCTCATCCGGTGAGACCGAGTTCGCGTAGGGCGTCGGCGGGGTGGTTGCGGTAGTGGTCGTGGGCGGCGGCGTTGTTGGTCCATCCGGCGAGGTGGGCGAGGCTGGTCGCCAGGCTGCGGAAGGTCGCGAGGGCCCGGGGCAGGCTGCCGGTGCGGGCCCGGCAGGCATCCTCGCCGAGGGTCACGTCTCGCACGAAGTGCTGGGCCTCGATGGACCACTGATCACGGGTGCAGCGGGCCAGGGTGGCGGCGTCGGCTGTGGCAACGGGTGCGGTGGTGATGCCGAGTTCGGCCACGGCGTGCTGTCTTCCGTCGCCGCGGCCGGTGGTGTACCGCTCGGTCAGCAGAGCCTGGGTGGCATGCGGGAAGGCGACCTGACCGTCGGCGAGGGGCTGGACGCGCACGATGCGGATCTCGTGACGGCGGCTGTTCGTCTCCTCGGTGCGGTGCACCGTGATGGCCGTGTTGGTGTGCTCGTCCCAGTCGAGGGCGTCGAGTCGGGCGAAGAGAGTGGGCCGGTTCTCCTCGACCGGGAAGAGGCGAAGGCGCCGCGGCGGTGCAGGTGGAGGGCGCGGGTGGCGACGGTGTGCAGGGGGTCCGCGGTCACGATCATGCCGGAGATGTCGCGGCGCTGCTGGTCGCCGTGTTCCGCGGTTTCGAACAGCCCTCACCCGCACCGGTCCGGCCCGGCTCGGGCCCGCTCGCCGCGCTCGGCATCACCCTCTGCCTGCTCGGTGTGCTCGGCCTGTCCATGGTCGGCTTCGCCGGTCTGCTCGAAGGCCGCACGGCCACCCTGATCGCCGTGCCCGTCAGCGCCCCGGCCGCGGTCGCGACGGCGCTGGCGGGCTGGTGGCTGGTGGAACGGTCAGGCTTCGCCGTACGCCGAGACGAAGGCTGACCAGACGGCGGCGGGGACGGCGAGCCGAGGGCCGTCGGGGACCTTGGAGTCGCGGACGTGGACGGTACCGGGGCAGGCGGCGACCTCGACGCAGTCGTCACCCTGGGCGCTGCTGTAGCTGGACTTGTGCCAGTCCAGGGCGACTTCGACACAGCTGTCGCCCTGGGCGCTGCTGTAGCTGGACTTGAACCAGGCGAGTTCTGCGGTGCTCATAGCGCTCCTCGGATTCGCTCCAGCAGACCCCGTGACTCGCTGGGGGTGAGGGCCTGTGAGCGCAGTGTGTCATACGCCTGTTGGAGCGGGACCACCTCTTTCGGGTCGCTGATCAGGCGGCCGTTCTTCTGCCCCTCGGAGTAGGCGTACCGCTTCCCGTCCGGCCCTTCCAGGAGCTGCAACATTCCCGCGAGACAGGCGTGGAACTCGCAGGCGGTCGGCATGATCTGAAGCGTCACGTTCCGCGGGGCGCTACTCGCCAGCACATGGTCGAGCATCTGCCGGGTGATCTCCGTACCACCGAGCCGCTGCCGGAAGACCGCCTCCGTGACGATGAAACTGAAGGGCACGTTGGGCCGTTCACGCAGGAGCCGCTGCCGTTCCAGCCGGGCGGCGATCTGGCTCTCCACCTGTTCGTCGGACAGGGGCGGTACCTCGTTCTCGTACAGGGTCCGCAGATACCCCTCAGACTGGAGCAGCCCCGGCACCATCCGGCACTCGTAGGTGCACAGGCTCACCGCCGTCCGCTCCCGCCGCGCCCACTCGCGGAACCACGACGCCAGCCCCGGCTGCCGCGTCAGATGCCCGAACGCCCGCCGCAGCGCACCCGTGTTGCCCAGCGCCACCTCCGCCAGCTCCACGAACTGCGTGTCCGGCATCCGGCGGCCCAGCTCGATCGAGGCCACCGTGTGCCGGGAGAAGCCCACCATCGGCGCGAAGACCTCCCGTGTCAGCCCCGCGTGCTCCCGCAGGCCCTGCACGAACGCCCCGAACGTCTTCAGGCTGTCCGACGGCACGGGCTCGTCGCTCACTGCGGCCACTTCCGACACCTCCAGGTGCTTACGGGTGCGTCGAGGTGCGTCGAGATGCGCCCCCGCTGCCGATGACGCCGACGAGGCCGATGACGCCGCCGATGACGCCGACGCGGCCGGGCGACGCCCCCTCGCTCGACTCACCCAGCGTGGCCGATCAGATACGTACCGTCCATGTTTCACGGGTGTACGGTCGCGCACCGTACGCGCGGACCGCGCGCGGTGCGCCCCGACTACCCTGGTAGGTCGATCGATCCCCCTGTCAGGAGAGAAATGGCCGTCAACCTGGTCAATGTCGAGGCAGTCAGCAAGGTGTACGGCACCCGTGCCCTGCTCGACGGAGTGTCGCTCGGCGTCTCCGAGGGGGACCGCATCGGAGTCGTCGGCCGCAACGGAGACGGCAAGACGACCCTGATCCGGATGCTCGCCGGGCTGGAGGAGCCGGACACCGGCCGGGTCACCCACAGCGGCGGACTGCACATCGGGGTGCTCACCCAGCACGACTCGCTCGACCCCGCCGCCACCATCCGCCACGAGGTCATCGGCGATCTCGCCGACCACGAGTGGGCCGGCAACGCCAAGATCCGCGATGTGCTCACCGGCCTGTTCGGCGGGCTCGACCTGCCCGGCTTCCCACAGGGCCTGGACACCGTGATCGCCCCGCTCTCCGGCGGCGAGCGGCGCCGGATCGCGCTCGCCAAACTGCTGATCGCCGAGCAGGACCTGATCGTCCTCGACGAGCCCACCAACCACCTGGACGTCGAGGGCATCGCCTGGCTCGCCGACCACCTCCGGGCGCGCCGCTCGGCGCTGGTCTGCGTCACCCACGACCGCTGGTTCCTCGACCAGGTCTGCACCCGCATGTGGGACGTCCAGCGCGGCACGGTCTACGAGTACGAGGGCGGCTACTCCGACTACGTCTTCGCCCGCGCCGAGCGGGAGCGCATCGCCGCCACCGAGGAGACCAAGCGGCAGAACCTCGTCCGCAAGGAACTCGCCTGGCTGCGCCGGGGCGCCCCGGCGCGGACGTCCAAGCCCCGCTTCCGCGTCGAGGCCGCCAACGAGCTGATCAAGGACGTGCCGCCGCCGCGCGACACCTCCGAGCTGATGAAGTTCGCCACCTCGCGGCTCGGCAGGTCTGTCTTCGACCTGGAGGACGTCACCGTCCAGGCCGGGCCGAAAGTCCTGCTGAAGCATCTGACCTGGCAGCTCGGCCCCGGTGACCGTATCGGCCTGGTCGGTGTGAACGGCGCGGGCAAGACCTCCCTGCTCCGCGCCATGGCCGAGGCCGCGGGCAGCGACGGCGAACGGCAGCCCGCCGCCGGGCGGATCGTCACCGGCAAGACCGTGCGGCTGGCCTACCTCTCGCAGGACGTCACCGAACTCGACCCGAACCTGCGGGTCCTGGAGGCGGTCCAGCAGATCCGCGACCGCGTCGACCTCGGCAAGGGCCGGGAGATGACCGCCGGCCAGCTCTGCGAGCAGTTCGGCTTCTCGAACGAGAAGCAGTGGACCCCGGTCGGCGACCTGTCCGGCGGCGAGCGGCGCCGGCTCCAGCTGCTGCGGCTGTTGATGGACGAGCCGAACGTCCTCTTCCTCGACGAGCCCACCAACGACCTCGACATCGAGACCCTGACGCAGCTGGAGGACCTCCTCGACGGCTGGCCGGGCTCGATGGTCGTGATCTCCCACGACCGCTTCTTCGTCGAGCGCACCACCGACCGGGTGCTCGCGCTCCTCGGCGACGCGACCCTGCGGATGCTTCCGCGCGGAATCGACGAGTACCTGGAGCGCCGGGCGAAGGCGCTGCAGGCGGCGGTCACCACACCGGCCGCCCCCGCGAAGCCCGCCGGCACGGAGAGGTCCGCCGCGGACCAGCGGGCCGCGAAGAAGGAGCTGCAGAAGATCGAGCGGCAGCTCGACAAGATCTCTGAAAAGGAGTCCGCGCTGCATTCGCAGATCGCCGAGAACGCCACCGATTTCGAGAAGGTGGCGGAACTCGACGCGCGGCTGCGGGAACTCAGCGGAGAACGCGAGGAATTGGAAATGCGCTGGCTCGAACTGGCCGAGGAAGCGTAGCGGCACCACGCGGCTCTCGGGCAGCAGCAGCGGCCGCGAGGGGCGGTACTCCCCCGGCGGACGGCGGACAGCAGACGGGGGCAGAGGTACGGGGGCGGAGGTACGGGGGCGGACCAGGCCTGGCCCGTGCGTTCAGCCCGGTCCCGTCACCCGGCCCGGTCTCGACGCCCGGTCCACACACAGTCCGGTCCCGCCCCGTTGCCCGACGCGTAAGGCGCCCGGCCACCCGTCCACCGAGCCCGCAGTAGACCGAGGTGCTCCTGCCCCCCTCCCGGCCGGTGGCCTCTCTTGTCCGAGGGCAAGCCCGCCGGGAGGCATCAGCTTGATGGCGGCGGCCCCATCGGCAGCCGACCTCAGCGTCGTCGTCGGCGACACCCGGCCCGCAGTCCGCCGGCGGTGAGGACGACCTCCGGACCGCCCCCCGAGCAGCCCCGGCGGCACGCGCCCCCGGCGGGGCGGCTGCAGCGGCAGGCCTCCTTGCCGTGTGCTTACTGTTCACGCCTCCGCGCGGGTGATCTTGCCTACTTGACGCGCGGGCCATCCACGGAACTGGGAGTGCCCTCTGCGGACAATGGCGCCGTCCGAGACTGTCGACATACGCCGGGTAAACCGCCCTTCGTCCGCCGTCGATGCGGACACCATGCTGAAGGCCGATGCGTTCGACGCGTGTTCCGCCGCGGATGCGGTGACCATGGCCTGCCCGACTGCGAATTCCCGATTAGAGGATGTCCGGTGAACCGTAAAACCATCAGCCGTAGCCGGGCGAGGGCAATCTCCGCGATTTCGGCGGGAACCCTGGCCGCGATGCTGAACCTGGTACCGAACACGATGGCCGTCTCCGAATCCGTGCAGCGCTCGGGGACTGAACACAGCCCGAGGCTGTCAGGGCCGAAAAAGGCCACGACGGCTGACCCGGACGGCAGGCGGGACCATGATGGCGATCGGGGCCCGCGCGGGCCCCGGGGTCCGCGCGGTGACCACGGAGATCGAGGTCCGCAGGGTCCGCAGGGTCCGGTGGGTCCGGTGGGTCCGCAGGGCGTGGCTGGTGTGGCCGGTCCGGTCGGGCCGCAGGGTCCGGTCGGGCCGGTGGGTCCGCAGGGTGTGGCTGGTGTGGACGGCGTGGATGGTGCGCAGGGTCCGCAGGGCGTGGCTGGTGTGGCCGGTCCGGTGGGTCCGCAGGGTGTGGACGGTGTGGATGGTGCGCAGGGTCCGCAGGGCGTGGCTGGTGTTGATGGTCCGCAGGGTGTGGCTGGTCTGGTGGGTCCGGTGGGTCCGCAGGGCGTGGCCGGGCCGGTGGGTCCGGTCGGGCCGGTGGGTCCGCAGGGTGTGGCTGGTGTGGACGGTGTGGATGGTGCGCAGGGTCCGCAGGGCGTGGCTGGTGTGGACGGCGTGGATGGTGCGCAGGGTCCGCAGGGTGTGGCTGGTCCGGTGGGTCCGCAGGGTGTGGCTGGTGTTGATGGTCCGCAGGGTCCGCAGGGGGTTGGTCCGCAGGGTCCGCAGGGTCCGCAAGGTTCGGTGGGTCCGCAGGGCCCGCAGGGTTCGGGGACGGTCACCTCTTACGTGATCAGGGGACCTCGGGCCACCCCGAGTGTCGTGAACGTGGGTGTGCAGTCGGTAGCCCGATGTCGCCCCGGCGACGTCGCCACCGGCGGTGGCTATGACACCGTCGGCCTCGTCGCCCCGCTCAACGTCATTGAGAACAAGCCGATTCCCACCGGTCCCGGCGCTCAGTCCGGACCTGCTACCGGTTGGGTCACGCACGCGTCCGTGGGGGTGCTCGGCGGCGGGTTCCGGGCCTATGTGATGTGTGATGACCTGTAGTACGCAACGGAGGGGAGCGCGCTTGAACCCGGCTCCGTCCGGGACCATGGAGTGGCGCGGCCCGTCGGCTTGACCAACGGGCTCGCCCTGGGTGTCCGTGGGCCGATGCGGTTGGTGGGATGTCCGTTGTCGGTCCGGCCCGTTCCGGTGGGCGCGGTGAACCCCAGTGAGGTGGACGCGTGCGACCTTGCCGACTGCGTGGCCCTCTGGCAGCCCGGAAGACCCGCGGACCAGCCCCGAGACGGTTTACCGGTCGGTTGCCGAGCACGATGCGGCTGTGGTTGACACGGACTCACCCTGACGGCAGTTCGGCTTTCGCTGCCCTGCTCCGCAGGTGTCCGGTTCCTCCCCGGACTGGTGGAACGGGGCATGACCGGAGGAAACCGGTGAAAGAGGCCCCGTCCGGCCGAGCGTGGGCCCCGTGCTTCGCCGGCTTGCCTTCGAAAGACGATCTGTTTCCCCGATCCGGGGGACTTCTGATCGGTAGGGCAGCGCGAGGTCGAACAAGCGTGTAGCTTGCCGGGTCAGTAGTGCTGGGGGCGGGGGGCCGGCTCCAGGGGTAGGGGGGAGTTCGATGGGTGTGCGGCTCATGGTCGTCGACGACCACCGGTTGCTTGCTGAGGCGCTGGCGTCCGCGCTGAAGCTGCGCGGACACCGGGTGCTCGCGGCGGCGGCGCCGTCGGCCGGGGCGGCCGAACTGGTGGTGAGCAGGGCGCCCGAGGTATGTCTGTTGGGAACGGCGGCACCTGCGGAGCCGGGTGCGTTCGATCCCGTCGTACGGATCAAACGGGATCGGCCACAGGTCGCCGTGGTGGTCCTGGGGCCCGTGCCGTCGCCGCGCGGGATAGCCGCGGCCTTCGCCGCCGGCGCTTCGGGCTATGTGCGGCACGACGAGCGCATCGAGGGCGTCGAGCGGGCCATGGTCAAGGCGCGGGCAGGTGAGGCGGCGGTGGCGCCGCAACTGCTGCAGGGAGCGTTCACCGACCTCCTCAACCCGGCGGCCCAGCCGGACGACGAGGGGCGGCGGCTGCTGCGCATGCTGACCCCCAGAGAGGTAGAGGTACTTGTCCGCGTCGCGGAGGGCGAGGACACCCGGCTCATCGCGGCGGGCATGGGCATAGCCCCGAGTACGGCCCGCACCCACGTGCAGCGGGTACTGATGAAGCTGGGGGTCGGCTCCCGTCTGGAGGCCGCGGCCCTCGCGGCCCGTACCGGTCTGCTGGACCACGCCGCGAGCCACCCGCCGCTCGCGGCTCCTGACCCCGACGCCGACTGAGGGCGCGTGCCGCCGCACGCCGTCGGTGTGCGGCGGCGGGGACCGCGTTGCTCGGCATCGCGGCACGGCCCGGGACCGAGCGGCGCGGCGCGGCGTACGGGAGAAGTGTTAAGCGGGGCCGACATCCACTGACCCGGGTACGGCATGACTGGCGTGCCGTCTCCACGATCCGTGCCGTCTCCACGACCTGTCGGCTCTGTGTCGCATGTTGGCTCTGCACGCAGGGGCAGAAGACGGTCACCAGACCTGCCGAAGGCCGGGACCCGTTGCCCCACGGATCCCACCGTTCCTGTCGTTCCCGCGGCTCCTAGCGCTCCTACCGCACCCACGGCCCTCCCACGGTCGTACGCGACGCCGTCCCTGTGCCCGCACGCGATGCCGTACCCGTCCGCGATGCCGCTGGCGGCCCTGCACGTCCCTCCGTTGACGAAGTGTTGCGCACAGCGCCCCCACAGGTCCGCTTGGGACTCTTGAGGCGCTTCGACCGGATCTTCGGTAGCGGCGGGCCCGCGGGCCCCGCGGGCACGGCTTCGCGCCGCACCTCGAGCCTTTCACCGTGCGGCGTACTCCCGGGAAACCGGGGTTCCTCGCCGGTCCGAGTCCGGCATGAGCTGTTCATCGACGAGGTGTCGCCGGATGCGGCGGCACCTCGGCTGCGAAAGGTGGCGAGCAAGTGAGCAAGTACCTGGTGACGGGCGGTGCCGGCTATGTCGGCAGCGTGGTGACCGCACACCTGCTGGAGGCAGGGCACGAGGTCACGGTCCTCGACGATCTGTCCACGGGGTTCCGCGAGGCCGTCCCCGAGGGCGCCGACTTCGTCGAGGGGCGAGTCCAGGACGCGGCCCGCCACATCGGCCCGTCATTCGACGGTGTCCTGCACTTCGCCGCGTTCTCGCAGGTCGGCGAGTCGGTTGCGCAACCCGGCAGGTACTGGGAGAACAACGTCGGCGGGACGATGGCGCTGCTCGCCGCGATGCGCTCCGCGGGAGTCCGCAGGCTGGTCTTCTCCTCCTCGGCGGCCACCTACGGCGAGCCGGTCTCCGTGCCGATGACCGAGTCCGCCCCCACCGCGCCGACCAGCCCGTACGGTGCCTCCAAGCTCGCCGTGGACCACATGATCAGCGGCGAGTGCACCGCGCACGGCCTGGCCGCGGCATCTCTTCGGTACTTCAATGTGGCCGGCGCGCACGGCGACTGCGGCGAGCGCCACGACCCCGAGTCGCACCTCATCCCGCTCGTCCTCCAGGTCGCGCTCGGCACCCGCGAGACGATCTCCGTCTTCGGCGACGACTACCCGACGCCGGACGGCACCTGTGTGCGGGACTACATCCATGTCGCCGACCTCGCCGAGGCCCATCTGCTCGCCATGGACGCGATCACCCCCGGGGAGCATCTGATCTGCAACCTCGGCAACGGCAACGGCTTCTCCGTCCGCGAGGTCGTCGAGACCGTCCGCGAGGTCACCGGCCACCCGGTCCCGGAAAGGGCCGCAGCCCGCCGCGCGGGAGACCCTGCCGTACTCGTCGCCTCCTCCGAGGTGGCGCGGAAGCGGCTCGGCTGGACCCCGTCGCGGCCGGACCTCGCCGGGATCGTGGCCGACGCCTGGGACTTCGCCCGTGCCCGGCATGCCGGCGGATGAGTGCGGCCGTGTGGTCCGGCAGCAAGGCGGGTGGCTTCGGCGGCAGTAAGGGTGACGCCCTCGAAACGGTTGACGGGCTTGGGGTGATGGGAGAGCAGACCAGCGTTGACGGGTCCCGGGCGGTCGGCGGCCAGGTTGGTCGGTTGGTCGGTTGGTCGGGTGGTCGGGTGGTCGGGTGGTCGGGTGGTCGGCGGGCTTCGACGGGGTGGCGGGCCTGAGTACGGGGCGGGTCCGAAGGCGATGGCGGGCCCGAGCGCGGCAGCGGGTCCGAAGGCGGTAGCGGGCCCGAGGGAGGACGGTCCGCCCCGGGTGGGGCGGGCCCGAGCGGCCGGTTCCCGAGGCCGACGGCCCCGGGGCGCCCCTGGCGGGCGCGGGCCTGCGCCCCCGTTCCGCCGGCCGGGAGGCCGGGTCTGCGGGCAGCATCACCACGCCGCGCTCCCGCCGTCAGGCGAGGTGCTTGGCCAGGAGGTACTCCGTGACGCCCGGTGGATAGTCGGGCACCCGCCCGACAATCTCGTAACCGTGCTTCCGGTAGAAGCCGGGGGCCTGGAAGTCCCATGTCTCCAGCCGGGACCAGGAGCAGCCGCGCCCGACGCGGGCCTCGCGCTCGGCCGCGGTGAGGAGCTGGGAGCCGAGCCCCGCGCCGCGGTTCGCGGTGTCGACCCAGAGGAGGTCGACATGGAGCCAGCGTGCCCAGGTGCGGCCGGTCAGGCCCGCGGCCAGCTCCCCGGTCGCCTCCTCCATCACCCAGACCTGCAGCGGAACCTCGTCCTTGTGCCGGCTCGCCTCCAGGGCGCGCATCGCAGAGGAGCGCTGGGAGTTGGCGGCCTCGAGCCGTTCGCCGAGCAGGCTGAGCCGCTCTTTGTCGACTTCAGTCTCAAAACGAAACATGCGCCACACCCTAAACACAGCGTGCAACCAGTTCTGCAAAGTCCCTTCCTCTCACGGCCACCGGCCGTACTCTGATGCACATGCACCGGTGGGGGCCGGTGCTGATCAGAGGGCGAGTCAGTCGGGTACGACGCCCGGGGTGGGGTAGTGGTCAATCGCGGCGGCGGCCGTGACGGTCGCCCCTCCTGCCGGGTGCCGTGCCCGCCGACGCGTGGCCTCAGCCGGAAAACGCAGCCTGGGGGTGTCTGTGGTCCGTATCCGGGTCCTCGTCGTGGACGATCACCGGATCTTCGCCGAGTCCCTCGCAGCGGCACTCGCCGCCGAGCCGGACGTCGAGGTCGCTGCCGCGGGCAGTGGCCCGGCCGCGCTGCGCTGCCTCGAGCGCGCTGCCGCCGAAGGGCGCAGATTCGATGTGATGCTGGTCGACGCCGATCTGGGGATCGCGACGGCGCCGCGGATCCCCGTGGTCGCCCGCGCCGTTCCCGACAACGGTGACGGCTTCGTCGACGGCATCTCCCTGGTCGCCGCGGTCCGTGCGGCCCGGCCCGCCGTGCGCACCGTCGTGCTCGCCGAGAAGGACGATCCGCGCAGGGCGGCGCCGGCGCTCCAGGCGGGCGCGTCGGGCTGGGTGGCCAAGGACTGTTCGCTGCAGCGGCTGCTCACCGTGATCCGGGGAGTGCTGCGCGACGAGACCCATCTGCCTCCGGCGCTGCTCACCGGCGTGCTGCGGGAACTCACTGCGGCGCGCAAGCACCGCACCGAGAGCGAGCGGCTCGTGGAGTCGCTCACTCCGCGGGAGCGGGAGGTGCTGCGGTGCATGGTGGCCGGTCTGGGGCGCAAGGCGGTCGCGGAGCGCCTCTTCCTCTCCCCGCACACCGTGCGGACCCATATGCAGAACGTGCTGGGCAAGCTCGGCGTCCACTCGACCCTGGCGGCGGTGGCACTGGCCCGCAGGGCCGGGGTGGGCCCCGCGGAGCTGGCGCCGTCAGCCGGGGACGTTGTCGAACGGGGCGGTCAACTGGCGTAGCAGTCCGGCGAGTTCGACGCGCTGCGTACGGGACAGCTCCACCAGGATCGCACGCTCCTGGTCGAGGAGCCCGGCGAGCGCCTGGTCGGCGCGGTCCTGCCCCTCGGTGGTGAGGCGAACCAGTACGCCGCGTCGGTCGCTGGGGTCGGGGAGCCGCTCCACCAGGCCCTTCTTGGCGAGCCGGTCGATACGGTTGGTCATCGTGCCCGAGGTGACCAGTGTCTGGGTGAGGAGCTGGCCGGGCGACAACTGGTACGGTGCGCCAGCGCGCCGCAGCGAGGTCAGGACGTCGAACTCCCAGGGTTCCAGATGGTGCTCGGCGAACGCGATCCTGCGCGCGCGGTCCAGGTGGCGCGCGAGCCTGGAGACGCGGCTGAGGACCTCGAGCGGTTCCACGTCGAGGTCGGGGCGCTCGCGGCGCCAGGCAGCGACCAGTCGGTCGACCTCGTCCTCCATGGCGATCAGTGTAGAGGGTCTGTCGATGTGAAGTCTCTTGAGGTCAAGATATGTTTGGATGGACCACGGGCAGGGCCGGCCCGGAGCTCCACTTCCGGTTCCGTCGAACATTCCAGCAAGGGGGAGCACGTATGCATTCCGTTCCGATCTGGGACCCGCAGCAGTACCTTCGGCATGCCGGCCATCGGACCCGCCCCTTCCTCGACCTTCTCGGCCGGATACCCGAACTGCCCCACGCGGATCGACCACCCCGCATCGCGGACCTCGGCTGCGGCCCGGGCAACGTCACCGCGCTCCTCGCCGACCGCTGGCCGGATGCGCGGATCACCGGATTCGACCTCTCACCCGACATGCTCGCCCGCGCCGAGACGGAGTACGCCGGAACCACGGCCGGCGGTGGCTGGATCGACTTTCGCCTCGCCGACGCCGCCCACTGGACCCCCGACGAGCCCTACGACCTCATCGTGTCCAACGCAGCGCTCCAATGGGTGCCCAACCACCCCGAGTCCTTCGCCGCCTGGATCGACGGCCTCGCTCCGGGCGGCACCTTGGCCTTCCAGGTGCCCGGCAACTTCGTCCTGCCCAGTCACGCGCTGCTCGGCGAACTCTGCGACACGCCGCAGTGGCGCGACCGCCTCGCCGACCAGGGACGCCGTTTCGTCCATGTGCTGGACCCGGCCGACTACCTCCTCCGGCTCGCCGACCTGGGCTGCGAAGCGGATACCTGGGAGACGACCTACCTCCAGCTGCTCAGTGGCGAGGACCCCGTCCTGGACTGGGTGAAGGGCACCGCGCTGCGCCCCGTCCTCACCGCGCTCGGAGCGGACCGGGAAGCCGCCGACGAGTTCCTCTCCCAGTACCGCGACCTGCTTCGCAAGGCGTATCCGCCCGGGCCGCACGGGACGGTGTTCCCCTTCCGCCGCGTCTTCGCCATCGCCCGCAAACCGCGGTGAGGGCGATGCGGCGGGGGCAGAGGGCAGAGGGGAGAGGGGGAGAGGGGGTGCGGTGAGAGCGGCGGCCCGCTCCCCGCGGTAGCCGGCGCGGTGCGTGGGTGTCCACCCGGTCGTCCTGTGCACCGTGCTGCGGCACGCACCGTGCTGTGGTCCGCACCGCGCTCCGGTACGTGCGGTGGGGCCCCATCGCACTGTGCGTCCGGCGCGCACACACCCGCCCGGCGCGCCGGAATGCCCTTACGCGCCCCCTCGCACCCGAGGCCCGGGCGTGGCGCGCGCCCGGCGCCGGGACGCCCGACGCCCCGGCGTGCCTGCGCGCCCCCCCGTGCACCGGGACGCCCTGACGCGCCCCCGCGCACCAGCGCGTTCGGGGAGCGCCCGCTCCGGGCATCCGGCGTGCAAAGGCACCCGCGCCCGTATCCTCGCCCTCGCAAGCCCTCGCAAGCCCTCGCAAGCCCTCGCAAGCCCTCGCAAGCCCTCGCAAGCCCGGCGCCCGGTCAGCTCTTGCGGTGCCCTATCAGGCGCGGCTTCTGCTCCAGCCCGTCCAGCCCGTGCCAGGCCAGATTCACCAGATGCGCAGCGACCTCCGCCTTCTTCGGCCTCCGGGCGTCCAGCCACCACTGACCGGTCAGCGCCACCATCCCCACCAGCGCCTGCGCGTACAGCGGGGCCAGCTTCGGGTCGAAGCCCCTGGCCTTGAACTCCAGCCCCAGGATGTCCTCGACCTGTGTGGCGATGTCGCTGATCAGCGACGCGAACGTGCCCGTGGACTGGGCGACCGGCGAATCACGGACCAGGATGCGGAAACCGTCCGTGTACGACTCGATGTAGTCCAGCAGCGCGAACGCCGCCTGCTCCAGCAGCTCCCTCGGATGCCCCGCGGTCAGCGCCCCGGTCACCATGTCCAGCAGCTGGCGCATCTCCCGGTCGACCACGACCGCGTACAGGCCCTCCTTGCCGCCGAAGTGCTCGTACACCACCGGCTTGGACACCCCGGCCCGCGCCGCGATCTCCTCCACCGACGTGCCCTCGAAGCCCTTCGCGGCGAAGAGCGTGCGACCGATGTCGAGCAGCTGCTGGCGGCGCTCCGCCGCCGTCATCCTGACCCTGCGCCCCCGCCGGGGCTTCTCTCCGCTGGTGCTGCTGCCGTCGATCGCCACGCCCTCAATCATGCCGCCTCCGCGGCTTTCCCCCGGCGCCGGGCGGCGATCCGGTCCGCACTCGGCCAGCGCACGTCGTACGCCCAGCCCGCCTTCTCGAACCAGCGGATCAGCCGCGCGCTGGAGTCGATCTGCCCCCGCATCACCCCGTGCCGCGCGCTCGTCGGGTCGGCGTGGTGCAGGTTGTGCCAGGACTCGCCGCACGACAGGACCGCGAGCCACCACACGTTCCCCGAGCGGTCGCGCGACGTGAACGGGCGCTTGCCGACCGCGTGGCAGATCGAGTTGATCGACCACGTCACATGGTGCAGCAGGGCGACCCGGACCAGCGAGCCCCAGAAGAACGAGGTGAACGCGCCCCACCACGACATCGTCACCAGTCCCCCGACCAGCGGGGGGATCGCCAGGGACACGACCGTCCAGAGCGCGAACTGGCGGGAGACCGCCCGGAGCGCCGGGTCCTTGATCAGATCCGGTGCGTACTTGTGCTGCGGAGTCTGCTCCTCGTTGAACATCCAGCCGATGTGAGCCCACCAGAGGCCCTTCATCAGCGCCGGGACCGTCTCGCCGAAACGCCACGGCGAATGGGGGTCGCCCTCGGCGTCGGAGAACCTGTGGTGCTTGCGGTGGTCGGCCACCCACCGCACCAGCGGACCCTCCACGGCCAGCGACCCCATGACCGCCAGCGCGATCCGCAGCGGCCGCTTCGCCTTGAAGGAACCATGGGTGAAGTAGCGGTGGAAGCCGATCGTGATGCCGTGGCAGCCGATGAAGTACATCGCGACCAGCAGGCCGAGGTCGAGCCAGCTCACGCCCCAGCCCCACGCCAGCGGCACCGCCGCCAGCAGCGCGAGGAAGGGCACCGTGATGAACAGCAGCAGGGCGATCTGCTCGATCGAGCGCTTGCTGTCGCCGCCCAGCGTGGCGGACTGAAGGTCGGGCGCGGACGACTTCCGGGCGTCGTCGATCACATCAGGGCTTGTCGTCATGGGGAGTCCCGTGGGAGGTGAGGGTGCGACTGAACCGTGTGGCTACGGAACCGTAACCTACGGGAACGTAAGTATGGGGGCGTGAAGCCTCGCGGCGAGAGGGGCGGTGGAGAGCGGCGTGCGAGCGGACACCTATCCTTGGAGTCGTCGGACAGCGCGGTCCGCGAAGCCTCCGGAAAACCTCCAGACGTGCTCAAACACTGCAAGGAGCCGCACCTGTGAGCAGTGCCGACCAGACCTCATCCGCCAGCGCCGAGCTGCGTTCCGACATCCGCCGACTGGGCGACCTGCTGGGCGAGACGCTCGTACGGCAGGAAGGCCCCGAACTCCTCGACCTCGTCGAGCGCGTACGCGCCCTGACCCGTACCGACGGCGCCGCCGCCGCGGAACTGCTCGGCGAAACCGACCTGGACACCGCCGCGAAGCTGGTGCGTGCCTTCTCCACGTACTTCCATCTCGCCAACGTGGGCGAGCAGGTGCACCGCGGCCGCGAGCTGCGCGAGCGCCGCGCCGCCGAGGGCGGGCTGCTGTCCCGCACCGCCGACATGCTCAAGGAGGCGGACCCCGAGCACCTGCGCGAGACCGTGCGCCACCTCAACGTGCGGCCCGTCTTCACCGCCCACCCCACCGAGGCGGCCCGCCGCTCCGTACTCAACAAGCTGCGGCGGATCGCCGAGCTGCTGGAGACCCCGGTCAACCCCGCCGACCGCCGACGGCACGACCTGCGGCTCGCCGAGAGCATCGACCTGATCTGGCAGACCGACGAGCTCCGCGTCGTGCGGCCCGAGCCCGCCGACGAGGCCCGCAACGCCATCTACTACCTCGACGAGCTCCACGCGGGCGCCGTCGGGGACGTCCTGGAGGACCTCGCCGCCGAGCTGGAGCGCGCCGGTGTCGAGCTGCCACCCGGCACCCGTCCCCTCACCTTCGGCACCTGGATCGGCGGCGACCGCGACGGCAACCCCAACGTCACCCCCGAGGTCACCCGCGAGGTCCTGATCCTCCAGCACGAGCACGGCATCACCGACGCCCTGGAGGCCGTCGACTCGCTGCGGGCGCTGCTGTCCAATTCGATCCGCTACGCCGGCGCCACCGAGGAACTGCTGGAGTCCCTCCAGACCGACCTGGAACGCCTCCCGGAGATCAGCCCCCGCTACAAGCGGCTCAACGCCGAGGAGCCCTACCGGCTCAAGGCCACCTGCGTCCGCCAGAAGCTCGTCAACACCCGCGAGCGGCTCGCCAAGGGTACCCCCCACGAGCAGGGCCGCGACTACCTCGGCACCGCCGAACTGCTGCACGACCTCACCCTCGTCCAGACGTCGCTCCGCGAGCACCGCGGCGGGCTGTTCGCCGACGGCCGCCTCGACCGGACCATCCGCACCCTCGCCGCCTTCGGGCTCCAGCTCGCCACCATGGACGTCCGCGAGCACGCCGACGCCCACCACCACGCCCTCGGCCAGCTCCTCGACCGGCTCGGCGAGGAGACCTGGCGCTACGCGGACATGCCGCGCGAGTACCGGCGCAAGCTGCTCGCCAAGGAACTCCGCTCCCGGCGGCCGCTCGCCCCCACCCCGGCACCGCTCGACGCCGCGGGCGCCAGGACCCTCGGCGTCTTCCACACGGTCAAGGAAGCCTTCGAGCGCTTCGGGCCCGAGGTCATCGAGTCCTACATCATCTCGATGTGCCAGGGCGCCGACGACGTCTTCGCCGCGGCCGTGCTGGCCCGCGAGGCGGGACTGGTCGATCTGCACGCCGGCTGGGCCAGGATCGGCATCGTCCCGCTGCTGGAGACCACCGACGAACTCCGGGCCGCCGACGTCATCCTCGACGAGATGCTCGCCGACCCCTCCTACCGCCGGCTCGTCGCCCTCCGCGACGACGTCCAGGAAGTCATGCTCGGCTACTCCGACTCCTCCAAGTTCGGCGGCATCACCACCTCGCAGTGGGAGATCCACCGGGCCCAGCGCAGGCTCAGGGACGTCGCCCACCGCTACGGCGTCCGGCTGCGGCTGTTCCACGGACGCGGCGGCACCGTCGGCCGCGGCGGCGGCCCCACCCACGAGGCGATCCTGGCCCAGCCGTGGGGCACCCTCGAGGGCGAGATCAAGGTGACCGAGCAGGGCGAGGTCATCTCCGACAAGTACCTCATCCCCTCACTGGCCAGGGAGAACCTGGAGCTGACGGTCGCCGCGACCCTCCAGGCGTCCGCCCTGCACACCGCGCCCCGGCAGAGTGACGACGCCCTCGCCCGCTGGGACGCCGCGATGGACATCGTCTCCGACGCCGCCCACGCCGCCTACCGCGGGCTGGTCGAGGACCCCGACCTGCCCGCGTACTTCTTCGCCTCCACCCCCGTCGACCAGCTCGCCGAACTGCACCTGGGGTCCCGGCCCTCCCGCCGCCCCGACAGCGGCGCCGGACTGGACGGGCTGCGTGCGATCCCCTGGGTGTTCGGCTGGACCCAGTCACGGCAGATCGTGCCCGGCTGGTTCGGCGTCGGCTCCGGACTGCGGGCCCTGCGGGAGGCGGGCCAGGAGTCCGTCCTGGCGGAGATGTACGAGCAGTGGCACTTCTTCCGGAACTTCCTCTCCAACGTCGAGATGACGCTCGCCAAGACCGACCTGCGGATCGCCCGCCACTACGTGGACACCCTCGTGCCGGACGAACTCAGGCACGTCTTCGGCGACATCGAGGCCGAACACGAGCTCACGGTGCGGGAGGTGCTGTACATCACCGGGGGCGAGCGGCCGCTCGACTCCAACCCGGGGCTCCAGCAGACCTTCGGGATCCGGGACGCCTACCTCGACCCGATCTCCTACCTCCAGGTCTCCCTGCTCGCCCGGCAGCGCGCCGCCGCCGAGCGCGGCGAAGCGGCGGACCCGCTGCTGTCGCGGGCGCTGCTGCTGACCGTCAACGGCGTCGCGGCCGGACTGCGCAACACGGGCTGACACCGGCCGGCACCGCCCCGCACCACCCCGCATCGCACGGCCCCGTCGCCCGGGGCCCGGGAGCCGTCCCGGGCCCCGGGCTCGTTTCCGGGCCACGTCGTCCTTCCGGGCCGCGTCGCACTCCTCCGGGTGCCGGGATCGTTCCGCCTCCCGTCGTCTTTCCGGGCTGCGTCGCCCTCCTCCAGGCGCCGGGCTCGCTTCCGGACCCCGTGCCCTTCACGGCAGGGCCACCCATCGGCTGCGCGGCGGGCCGAGGGGCAGGCGCCGGTGCCGCGGCCGGTGTCGTGGCTGGCGGGCACCGCCCGCCGACCACGGGTCCCGGGCCGGCAGGGGCCGCTCTGCAGGCGGCCCGCCGGGGCGGGAAATCCTCACAGCGCTCACAGCGCTCACAGCGCGAAGAACGCGCCCATCAGCAGCAGTGCCACCGCGGCCATGGACACACGTCGGCCGTGGTCGAGTATCCGGCCGGAGGAGTTCCGCTTCATGGGGCCGGATCCTTCGGCACCCGACCGCGCCCGGTCAACCCTTCCCGGTCAGGGCAATCAGGCGGCCGATCCATGCATCGAAGTGCGGGCAGGCTGCTCGGAGCCCCGCCAACCCGAGATCAGTCACCGCAGCGGGGCCGTGCAGCGTCTTCGTATAGCCCGGATACAGCTTCAGGAGCCGCTTCGACGGAGCCGTGTCAGGACGCTCGTTGACCTCCTCCGGTCCTCCGAGCTCGTCCGCGATGCGCTGCACCTTCTCGGCGACGGCCGGGTCCTCCACCCAGTACGCAAGCTGCTCGGCCGCCGCGAAGACCCAAGCCTCCGTCTCGTGAAGAGCCAGATAGGGAATGAATCTCGGGTGCCCGATGCGTCGGGCCATGGCCCTTTCGACATGCTCGACCCTGGCGCGTGCGCCCACGGCCGGCCGGTCCTCAACGCCGGGGCTGTCCGACGGTATGCCGTAGTAGTCGATCAATGTGGTTACCGCAGCCCAGTGCGGGGTGCTGTTCAGCCGGTGTCGCAGGTCCCTCTCGATCTTCGACCACTTGCTGACCCCGCCGCGCCCCATGGGCCCACCCGCCGCGGTACGCGTCAGAAGAATGGTGGGCACCAGGCTGATGCCGTGGGGCACTAACTCGGGTCCGAGGAAATCCCGCACCATGATCTCCTCGGTCTGCCCTTCGCACAGGACTCCCACGGTGATCATGCCGGGCGGCCTCGAAGGGGAAGCTCCGGTGCGGGGCGGCCACCGAGGACGTTCTTCTCCCACAGTTCCCCGAGCGAGTAGTCCTCGAGCCATTCCCGAAGCGTCTCGCGGTCCGGGCGCCTCAGCGCACTGGCCCCGTCCTCGCGCTCCACCACCACGAGGTCGTCGAGTGAGAACTGGTTGAGCAGGGTGACGGACTGAGTCGCAATGACGATCTGGCTTCGCACGGACGTGGCGCGGAGCATGTCCGCGAGCTGTACCACCGCGTACGGATGCAGGCCGAGTTCCGGCTCGTCCAACGTGAGCAGCGCCGGGGGGTCAGGCTGCAGCAGAAGCACGCACAGGCAGATGTACCGGAGTGTGCCGTCGGACAGTGCTTCCGCCGGGAAGATCGCGTCGACGCCTTCCTGCGTCCAGCGCAGACGGATTCGGCCGCCGGTCTCTTCGGCCAGCAGGAAATCCCGGAAGAACGGCGCGACCGACTTCACCGCTCGTACGATCCGCCGGTACGACCTGGGCTCGCCCTCCCGCATCCGCAGAAGGAACGCTGCCAGATTCCCGGCATCCGGCCGCAGCGCCTCGTTGTCGGCTGCGTAGCCGAAACGCTTGACGGGTGCCTCCCGGCCGGTGTCCTGGAAGTGGAAGACACGGCACCCGGCAAGGATGCCGCGCACCGGGCCGGCCAGCCGCGAAAGCTGCTCCTCTTCCTTCTCCCGGAGCAGCGACTCCCGGTGGCCACGGCCGAAGTCCTCCACCAGCGGGCGTCCCCACTCCTGGTAGTGGCCCTTCTCCTCGGCGAAGACCAGTGTGTCGTTCGCTGCGGGAAGCAGACGTGCCTCATAGCGGTAGGGGGAGGCACTGACCCGCAGCCTGATCCCCTTCGGGGCTCCCGGCCCGGCGAACTGCAGTGCCTGCGCCCCGCCTCGCAGGCCGACCTCGAGTGCCAGGTCGCCGTCCGCCATCCGTCCGAGCAACTCGAGCGCTCCGACGACGTTGCTCTTGCCCGCCCCGTTGGCTCCGACGAGTACGGTGACGCCGTCACCCAGTTCCAGGGTGCTGGACCGGATGGAGGCATACCCCTCGACGGTCACCTCGGAGAGCTTGTGCGGCGGCATGGGCCCAACCCTAGGCCAGGCCACGTGGCAATCGGCCTGAGCACCGCCAACACGTGATCTGTTGGCGCGGGCCGGGAGACGAGTGCACAGCCGCTCGGGGAAGTGTCGGCCCCGGCCGATACGCTGGTACGTCGGCTGAGAACCGGCCACACGTCCAGCCATGGGACCGAGGACAAGGAAAGGGGCGATCGCGGTCATGCGAGACGGCCGGTGGACTACCGTCACCGAGTCGCAGTTCCAGCACGAGCGCAGCGGGCTGCTGCATCTCAAGGAACTGCTGCCTGACGAAGAGCCCTACCGTGCCTGGTCGAATTTCACGTTCACCGCGCACAGCGGCCATGTCCGTGAGGTCGACCTGCTGGTCGCCGCTCCGTCCGGGCTCTTCCTCGTCGAGCTGAAGAGCTGGCAGGGCACGGTCGCCTCCTCCGAGTACGGTGACCGGCTTGACGCCCGGTCCCGCTCGGCCCTGCTGCGCCAGCTCGCCGAGGCCGTGCACTACGCTCACCGGCACCGCCTGTACCACCGCGCCCTGCACGCCCGCGCGATCCACGTCCTGCCCGGGCCGGCGCGGCGACGGCCAGGAGGACCACTGGCTCCGGCCCGTCCTGCAGATCGCCGAAGGGCAGACGGCCGTGCGGCGCCCCCGCACCACGGGAGGCCAGGGCGGTTCCGGCGGGTCCCTCACCACCGGCCACGAGATCGTCCCGTCGCGCGACCTGGCCGCGTACGTCTCCGAGGCCGCCGACCTCTACCTCGCCCCGGAACTGACCGCCAGGACCCCTGACCCCGTCGCCCTCTACATGTTCGGCCTGGGCGTCCTCGGATACCTGATCTTCACTGGACGCCCGCCCGCCCACAGTCAGGCCGAGCTGGGCGCCCGGCTCCAGCAGGGCAAGGGCCGGACCCCCTCCGCCCTCGTCGACGGCCTGTCCGGCTACGTCGACGAGCTCGTGCGGAACGCGACCGACTACAACCCCCTGCGCCGCCCGCGAACCGCCGCCGAGTTCCTGGAGTCTCTCGACACCGTCGACCTCGACCTCGCTCCACACACGCCCGGCGCCCTGAGTGGATCCGCCTCCATCACGCCTGGGTCGTCAATGACCCGGGGGAGGTGGTCCGGGCGGTATAGCCGGTGGCGGTGCCTTGCCGAGCGCGCCCCGGCTGCTGTGGGCGTTGGCCACGGTGAGTGCGGCGCGCAGCCGTTCCTCCCGGGTCGCCGGGCGGACCTCGGCGGGCAGGGCGTCCCACTCCCGGCCGCCCCCGAGGGGCCGCAGCTGCACGTATGGTCCGACGTATCCCATGACCTCTCCTACCCGGCGGGTCCGCTCGTCCACGGCGATCGTGCCGGGGGGTGGCGGAGCGGCTCCGCTCACGGCAGGTCGCCCGCCTCCGGTGCTGTGGTCGCCGCGGCCGCCGTGCGCAGGGCGGCGGTCAGGAGGGCGGCCGTGTGAAGGTTCACCCGTCCCAGCTCGATGAGCGGGCGCGGGGCGGTCGTCGTGGTGCACGAGGCGAGGTCCGGGCGGAGAGACGGCAGCGCGATGCCGAGGCGGCCGAGTACCTCGGCGAGATCGTCTGCGGCGAGGAGTGCGACGGCGAGGGGGGTGTCCGCGACGACTGACCTGGCGGAGTCGTCGTGTCCGGCGGAGGTGGGACGGGGGTTGGTGCTTCGGTTCATGCTCACAGCGTGACGGTCTCGCGCTACCCTCAGTAGGGGGCGCGTGCCAACAGCCTCGTTGCGGGCAGCGTTTGCCGTCGCGGCCACTCCGTCCCGGCCGCGCGATGCGCGCGTGCTCCGTGCACACCCGAGGGGAACGTGGCCGATGACCATCCACAACCAGCTCGACCCGTATGCATCGCCGCGCACCTTCTACGGCTCCGAGTTGCGCCGCGAACGCGAGGCCGGTGGCTATTCGCAGGACCAGCTCGGGGAACGGGTCTTCTGCTCCGGCACCTACATCGGCCAGTTCGAGTCGGCGAAGCGGCTGCCCCAGCCGGACGTGTCCAGGTTGCTCGACGAGGTCTTCGAGTCGGGCGGGCACTTCCAGCGCCTGTGCCGTCTGGCGCGCAAGTCGAAGCACGCCGAGTACTTCGCGGACGCGGCGGAGCTGGAGCAGCAGGCGCGGACACTCAGTGAGTACGCGCCGATGCTGGTGCCGGGGTTGCTGCAGACGGAGGGGTATGCGCGGGCCCTGGTGAGCGCGGCCCAGCGGTTCGAATCCCAGGATGTGGTTGAGCGCCTCGTCCGCACACGGCTGGACCGGCAGGCCCTCCTCGACTGCCCGGCCGCGCCACTGCTGTGGGTCGTGCTGCATGAATCAGCGCTTCGGGTCCGCGTGGGAGGCTGCGCAGTCATGGCAGACCAGCTGGCCGAACTGGCAGAGGGCGCTCGAACCAACCGGCGGCTGCTCGTGCAGGTCCTCCCCTTCGCTGCTGGTGCGGCAGCGTTCCTCAACGGTACGACGATCCACATGACCTTCGACGACGCACCACCCGTCGTGTACACCGAGAGCGCCTTTACTGGGCAACTGGTCGAGGAACCGGCACTAGTTGCCCAGTACCAGAGGGCCTACGATCTGACCAGGGCCGCTTCGTTGCCGCCGGAAGCATCCCTCGACTTGATCGAATCGGTGGCGAAGGACTACGCGAAACGATGACCCTGGCACCAGATCTGACCACCGCTGTGTGGCGCAAGTCGTCGTACAGCAACGGCGACGGCGGAGCCTGCCTCGAGGTTGCTGACAGTCCTCGTCTGACTTCGGTTCGGGACAGCAAGGTTCCGGACGGACCGGCGCTGCTCGTCCCGAACCGTACGTGGGGGACCTTCGTGGAGGCGGTGAAGGGCGGAATGCTCAGGCAAGGCTGACTCCCTCGCTCCGAACGCCACGTACCCTCCTCGTCGCTCACCTGAGAGACGGGGCTTTTGCGTGGTCCAATGGGTGCGGTTGTGCGGTTGTGCTGGCCGAACCGACGCGGGTGTCCGCTGTTCTCGGCCGGCGTTGAGCCTTGCAGGACCCCTCAGGAGTTGTAGGTGCTCTGCGCCCGCTCCAGCCCCTCCGTCACCAGACACTCCACCGCATCCGCCCCGCGGTCCACGAAGTAGTCCAGCTCCTTGCGCTCCGTGCCGGAGAAGTCCTTCAGCACGAAGTCGGCCACCTGCATCCGCCCCGGCGGGCGCCCGATCCCGAACCGCAGCCGGTGGTAGTCCGAACCCATGGCCTTCGTCATCGACTTCAGGCCGTTGTGCCCGTTGTCACCGCCCCCCAGCTTCAGCCTCAGCACCCCGAAGTCGATGTCCAGTTCGTCGTGCACCGCCACCACATGGGCCGTGGGGACCTTGTAGAAGTCCCGCAACGCCACCACCGGACCACCCGAAAGGTTCATGTACGACAACGGCTTGGCCAGGATGACCCGGCGGCTCCCCGGACCCGCGGGACCGATCCGGCCCTCCAGCACCTGCGCCTGGGCCTTGGCTGCGCGCTTGAACTTCCCGCCCATCCGCTCCGCGAGCAGATCCGCGACCATGAACCCCACGTTGTGGCGGTTCCCGGCATACCCCGGCCCCGGGTTCCCCAGGCCCACCACCAGCCAGGGCGCGCCGGCGTCGTCCGTCGTCATGACCGTCTCCTCATGGTCGTCTCCTCCAGTGCGCACAGAGTCCCAGAACAGAGAACGGGGTGGCGGGCCGCGCGGCCCGCCACCCCGTCAAGCAGAGCGTACGGCTCAGGCCTCGGCGCCCTCGGCGGCCGCTGCGGCCTCGCCCTCCTCGGCCTCGGCGGCAGGCTCCTCGGCCTGCGCGGCCAGGACCTGCAGCACGACCGCGTCCTCCTCCACCGCCAGGGTCACGCCCTTGGGCAGCTTGATGTCCTTGGCGTGGACGGAGGCGCCGGCCTCCAGGCCCTCGACGGACACCGTGAAGGACTCGGGGATGTGGGTGGCCTCCGCCTCGACCGGCAGCGCGTTCAGCACGTGCTCCAGCAGGTTGCCGCCGGGCGCCAGGTCACCCTCGGCCTGTACCGGGACCTCGACCGTGACCTTCTCGCCGCGCTTCACCAGCAGCAGGTCCACGTGCTCCAGGAAGCCCTTCAGCGGGTCGCGCTGCGCCGCCTTCGGGATCGCCAGCTCCCTCTTGCCCTCGATGTCCAGCGCGAGCAGGACGTTCGGGGTGCGCAGCGCCAGCAGCAGGTCGTGACCCGGCAGCGTCAGGTGGACCGGGTCGGAACCGTGCCCGTACAGGACGCCGGGGACCTTGTCCTCGCGACGGATGCGCCGGGCGGCGCCCTTGCCGAACTCGCTGCGGAGCTCGGCGGAAATCTTCACCTCGGACATGTGCACTCCTCGTATGCGGTGACGAACATGAACAGTCACCCGGCCACGAACGGCCTGCCACGAAGAGCGCGTCGATAACGGACCGCCGTACGCGAAACGGTACGGCCTCCCTCGCCGAGCAACCCGTTGAGTCTACCCGGAGGGAGGCCGCAGCCTAAATCGATCTTCGATCACTCGGATCGGGCGGTCCGCAGCCCGCGGCCCCCTACTGCTCCTCGAACAGGCTCGTCACCGAGCCGTCCTCGAAGACCTCGCGCACGGCACGCGCGATGGTCGGGGCGATCGACAAGACGGTGATCTTGTCCAGTTCCAGGTTGCCCGGGTCCGGCAGCGTGTCGGTGAACACGAACTCGCTCACCTTCGAGTTCTTCAGACGGTCCGCGGCGGGACCCGACAGCACACCGTGGGTGGCCGTCACGATCACATCCTCGGCGCCGTGGGAGAACAGCGCCTCGGCGGCCGCGCAGATCGTGCCACCGGTGTCGATCATGTCGTCGACGAGGACGCAGACCCGGCCCTCGACATTGCCCACGACCTCGTGGACCGTCACCTGGTTCGCCACGTCCTTGTCGCGGCGCTTGTGCACGATCGCCAGCGGTGCGTCCAGACGGTCGCACCAGCGGTCCGCCACCCGCACCCGGCCGGCGTCCGGGGACACCACCGTCAGCTTGGAGCGGTCGACCTTCGCGCTGACGTAGTCGGCCAGCAGCGGCAGGGCGAACAGATGGTCCACCGGACCGTCGAAGAAGCCCTGGATCTGGTCGGTGTGCAGATCCACCGTGAGGATGCGGTCCGCGCCGGCCGTCTTCATCAGATCCGCGATCAGACGCGCCGAGATCGGCTCGCGCCCGCGGTGCTTCTTGTCCTGGCGCGCGTAGCCGTAGAAGGGCAGGATCACCGTGATGCTCCGCGCGGAAGCCCGCTTCAGCGCATCGATCATGATCAACTGTTCCATGATCCACTTATTGATGGGGGCCGTGTGGCTCTGCATCAGGAAGCAGTCCGCGCCGCGCGCCGACTCCTGGAAGCGTACGTAGATCTCGCCGTTGGCGAAATCGAATGCCTTCGTCGGCACCAGGCCGACCCCCAGCCGGTGGGCCACCTCCTCGGCCAGCTCGGGGTGGGCGCGGCCGGAGAAGAGCATCAGCTTCTTCTCGCCGGTCGTCTTGATCCCGGTCACAGCAACTGTCTCCTCAGACGTGTTTCTCCGCTGCCGATCCGCCGATCCGCCCGTGTCCCGTGCGGCGAGCCAGCCGAATCATGTGCACGTATCACGGTACGCCGAGATGGGCGCGCCCGTTTTCGGTCAGCCTTCGCGCTCCACGGCCTCGCCGGCCACCTGAGCCGCCTGCGCCGCCGCACTGCCCGGGCGCTTGCGCGCCACCCAGCCCTCGATATTCCGCTGCTGGCCGCGGGCCACGGCCAGCGAACCCGCGGGCACGTCCTTGGTGATCACCGAACCCGCCGCGGTGTACGCGCCGTCCCCGACTGTGACGGGAGCAACAAACATGTTGTCCGAGCCCGTCTTGCAGTGGGAGCCGATCGTCGTGTGGTGCTTCGCCTCGCCGTCGTAGTTCACGAACACCGAGGCGGCACCGATGTTGGTGTGATGGCCGATCGTCGCGTCGCCGACGTACGACAGGTGCGGCACCTTGGTGCCGTCGCCGATCGTCGCGTTCTTCATCTCCACGTACGTACCGGCCTTGGCGCTCGTGCCAAGCCGCGTCCCCGGACGCAGATACGCGTAGGGACCCACCGACGCCGACTCGCCGATCACCGCGCCGTCCGCCACCGTGTTGTCCACCCGCGCACCCCGGTGCACCACCGTGTCCCGCAGCCGCGTGTTCGGGCCCACCTCGGCATCCTCCGCCACATGCGTCGCACCGAGCAGCTGCGTACCGGGATGGACCACCGCGTCCCGCTCGAACGTCACCGTCACGTCCACCAGCACCGACGCCGGGTCCACCACCGTCACGCCGGCGGTCATCGCCCGCTCAAGCAGCCGCCGGTTCAGCAGCAGGCGCGCCTCCGCCAGCTGGACCCGGTTGTTGATCCCCAGGATCTCCCGGTGGTCCCCGGCCATCGACGCACCCACCCGGTGCCCGGCCTCGCGCAGGATCCCGAGCACATCCGTCAGATACTCCTCGCCCTGGCTGTTGTCCGTACGGACCTTGCCGAGTGCGTCCGCCAGCAGCCGGCCGTCGAACGCGAAGACCCCCGAATTGATCTCCCTGATCGCCCGTTCGGCCTCGGAGGCGTCCTTGTGCTCCACGATCGCGGTCACCGCGCCCGTGGCGGCGTCCCGCACGATCCGGCCGTACCCCGCCGAGTCCGGGACCCGAGCCGTCAGCACCGTCACCGCGTTGCCGTCCGCGGCATGCGCCCCCACCAGGGACGACAGCGTGTCACCGGAGAGGAGGGGGGTGTCGCCGCACACCACCACGACCGTGCCGTCCGGCGCCTGGCCCAGCTCCTGAAGCGCCATGCGCACGGCGTGCCCCGTGCCGTTCCGCTCCGCCTGGAACGCCGTGCGGGTGCCCTCGTAGTGCGCTGCGAGGTGCCCCTCGACCTGCTCGCTCGCATGTCCCACGACCACGACGAGCTGCTCGGGCTCGAGTTCGCGGGCCGCGGACACGACATGCCCGACGAGCGAGCGCCCGGCGATCTCGTGCAGGACCTTGGGGGTCTTCGACTTCATGCGGGTGCCCTCACCCGCTGCGAGGACGACGACGGCGGCCGGGCGGTTGGCGCTCACGGGAATGCCCTTCGGCTTTCGGGTGGTGGACACCCGAAGGATACCGGGGGCGTACAGGCGTGAAATGAGCGCGGGCCCTGACCGTGGGGTCAGGGCCCGAACCGAGCAGGCTTGCTCCCGGGGGAGGACTCGAACCCCCATGATCAGAACCAAAATCTGACGTCTTGCCCTTAGACGACCCGGGATTACCGCTATGTCCGATTTGATGGCTCGGTCGCGGATGCAGCCCCTACTATGCCGTACCACCAGCCCTCGATGCGACGGTATAGCTCGGCGCTCTGCCTGACCTGGATGACGAGGCAGCCCCGGTAGCGCGTGTCCACGTTCTTGCGGACGGTCTTCGGGTTGTGCCGCTTGAGCGTGGTCTTGCCGAAAGCCGAGACGTCTGCCTCCACCACGTCGGCCCAGTAGCGCTCCGCGCCGTGCACATCGGCGGACTCGTGGATCATGACGTGGAACCTCAGGTGGCCTCGGTCCACTCCGACCATGTCGAGCCATGCGAGGAACAGCCTGATCATTCCGGGGTCGCTGTTGACGAAGATGACCCTCTCTCGGCGGGCGTGAGGTTTGTCCTTGGTGCCTTCGGCCCAGTACAGCCCCACCCCGACGAGGAACAACTCCCGCTCGGTCAGGGTGCCGATCTCCCGCCGGGCGGTGTCCTTGGTCGCCTGACGCGCCGCCTCCCTCCTCGGGCCCTCGTGCTCCCAGCGCTTCCGGGCGGCCAGTCTCGCCTGCTCCGAAGGCGTGCGCGGAACCGGCTTCGGCAGGTCCCGTACCCACAGCGAGATCGAGCTCTTCGAGCAGCCCAGTTCGACCTGGATCTGGTCGTAGGTCATCCCCTGGCTCCGGAGTGCGCGCGCCTTCGCGCGGAGGTCGTCCCGCGCGTGGGGGCGCCTGGTCCAGTCCGGCGGGGGCTCGCCCTTCACCAGGCGGTTGAGGATGTCGTTGTTCCCGATGCGGAGCCGGTCGCGGATCTGGCGGAGGCTGAGGCCCTCGCGGCGCAGCGCGATCGCCTGTCTGCGGAGGTCGTCGAAGTCGGCGCATCCGCCGCTCATGGAGGTCATGTGTCCAGGCTCGTCTCGAATGCGGGCGTCCGGGTCGAAAGCGTGCCCGATTCGCCGGTTCGGGCGATTGTCGCGGTTCACGGCCCTCTGGGGCGGCGGTTCGTGCTGCGGAAGCCGCCGGAAAACCGCTCGACCGCTTTCGTACGCTGTGAGACATGACCACAACGGGGGCACACCGGGACTCTGCGGACGGCGGGCCGGGAGGCGGGCGCGGAGGCGGGCGGAAAGGCGCGCCGGAGGGCGGACGGACCGGCCAGGGCGAGGGCGGGCGGGGCGAGGCTTCGGGAAGCAGGCGGGACGGCGGGTCTGCGGGGGGCGGGCCGGGAGACACGACGGGCGGCGGGCGGGGTGGCACACGGGGCGCCCTGTGGAGCGGGTCGTCGCCGGGAGGATCGCCGTGGGGATCGCCGGGAGGAGCGCTGTGGGGATCGCTGCGGTGGGGGCGCCGGCGGAGTGCGGTGCTGGACGGGGGACTCGCTCTCCTGTCCGCCGCCGAGTGCGCGTTGGAGGGTGCCGGGTTCGCGGAGAGGGCCTCGCTGCCCGCGCTCGTGGGGGTGGTCTTCGGGCTGCTCGCCGGGTCGGTGCTGGTGCTGCGCCGGCGCTGGCCGGTCGCCGTGGTGCTGGTGTCGATCGCGGTCACCCCGGCCGAGATGGGCTTCCTGATGGGGATCGTCGGCCTGTACACGCTCGCGGCCTCGGAGGTGCCGCGGCGGGTGATCGCGGCGCTGGCGGGGATGTCGCTGCTGGGGACGCTCGTCGTCACGTTCGTGCGGACCCGGCAGGACGTGGCGACGGCCGACTTCGATCCCGGGCCCTGGTATGTGCCGGTCGTGTCGGTCGTGATGTCGATCGGGCTGACCGCCCCGCCGCTGCTGCTGGGGCTCTACGTGGGCGCGCGGCGGCGGCTGATGGAGAGCCTGCGGGAGCGGGCGATCAGTCTGGAGCAGGAGCTGACGCTGCTGGCCGACCGTGCGGAGCAGCGGGCGCAATGGGCGCGTACGGAGGAGCGGACGCGGATCGCGCGCGAGATGCACGACGTGGTGGCGCACCGGGTGAGCCTGATGGTGGTGCACGCGGCGGCGTTGCAGGCGGTGGCGTTGAAGGATCCGCAGAAGGCGGTGCGGAACGCGGCGCTGGTGGGGGACATGGGCCGGCAGGCGTTGACGGAGCTGCGGGAGATGCTCGGGGTGCTCAGGTCCGGTGAGGAGGCCGTGGCGCGGGCGGCGGCCGAGCCGGTGCCACTGGCCGCGGTGGGGGCGGCGGCCGCGGCTGCCGCTGAGGCGGCTGAGGCGGGCGATGGCGTCCAGGCCGGGGAGGCCGGGGAGGCCGCCGGGGAGTTCGGCGAGTTCGGCGAGGCCGGGGAGGCCGGGGAGGCGTCGGCCGCGGGGGAGGGGCCGTCGCTTGCGGATCTCGGTTCGCTGGTGGAGCAGTCGCGGTTGGCGGGGATGGCCGTGGAACTGTCGGTGCACGGCGAGCCGCGTGTGTACCGGCCGGACGTGGAGCAGACGGCGTTCCGGGTGGTGCAGGAGGCGTTGACGAACGTCCACAAGCACGCGGCGGGTGCGAAGGCGTGGGTACGGGTCGCTCATCGTGCGGCGGAGATCGCGATGCAGGTGGAGAACGGGCCCTCGCTGCGCGGCGCGGCGGACGCGGGTCTGCCGAGCGGGGGGAACGGTCTGGTGGGCATGCGGGAGCGCGTGTCGGCGCTGGGCGGGGTGTTTGTGTCGGGGCCGACGGACGGGGGCGGTTTCCGGGTGTCGGCGGTGCTGCCGATGGGGTCGCAGGCGGAGTCACCGGCGGGGTGAGTCCCTTGGGCCGAGCCGTGGCGGTGCGGGTCACCGCCGGGACCCGCACCGCCACGGCTCGAGCCGCCGTGGGGTCCGCTGCCCTGGGCCCGCCGCCCTGGGTGTCGCGCATACGGCCTCCCCCTCGTGGTGCCCCCCGCCCCTGGTGTTCCGCCGCCCCTGGTGTTCCCGGTGCCGTCCGCTCAGGGTGTGGTGAGACGTGCGGGCAGGTTGCCGCTGACGAGGGAGATGAGGGCCTGGTCGAGACCGGGCCCGAGGTACCAGTCGCCGGTGTGGTCGACGCTGTAGACGCGCCCTTCGGCGTCGATGGCGAGGACGGCTTGCGCGTCGCCCTCCTCTCCGAGGGGGGCGACCTCGGTGCCGAGGGCGCGGCCCAGGTCGCCGAGGGTGCGGGCGAGGTGGAGGCCGGCGAGAGGGTCGAGGCGCAGGACCGCGGGTGCGGTCTGGCGGCCGGGGCCCGGCGGGGTGATGCGCAGGGCGCCGAACTCGGCCCAGGCCTCGACGGCGGCAGGGAAGACGGTGTGCCGGTGGCCTCCGGGGGAGACATGGGCGCGGAGGGTGTCGGCCCAGCGCTCGGCGAGTCGGATGTCCCAGCGGCCCGGTTGCCAGCCCGCGTCGCGCAGGGCCGCGTCGACGCCGACGGGGAATCGGGTGGTACTGAGGGGGTGGTCGGGCATGTGCGTGCGTTCAGCCGTTCTCGGTCTGGGCGGGTTCGACGGTGCGCACGCCGAAGTGGGCGAGCATCGCCGCGCAGGAGCGGCAGGGGGCGGCGTAGCCGCCGTGCAGGGGGTCGCCGTCCTCCCGGATGCGCCGGGTGGTGAGTTTGGCGTGCTTGAGGGAGCGGCGGGCTTCGCCGGGGGTGAGGGGTTTGCGCCGGGCGCGCTTGGATCGTGCGGCGTCGGTGGCGCCGATGTGGCGGGAGAGCAGGATGGCCTCGGGGCATCTGCCGGTGAAGCGCTCGCGCTGGCCGCTGGTGAGGGTGTCGAGGAAGTCCTGGACCAGCGGATGGAGGGTGGGCGGCTGGTCCCCTCTGGCCGCGGTGCAGGTGAGGGTCGTGCCGCGGACGGAGAGCGCGGCGGCGACGGTGGGCAGGATCCCGTCGCGGCGGAAGCGGAGTGCGGGCGGGCGCCCCGCGGACTCCGCGCTGCTCCAGCTGAGCCTGGGGTCACCCGTGGTGGCTGTCGGCGACGGTTGCGGTGCCGTGTGCATCGTGGTGCTGTTCCTCCCTGCAATCCCCCCGAGTCGCTGGGACAGCCTGCCAAACGGGTCCGGCGGCGCGGAAGCGGGGTGGCCGAAAGGTGTGGCTGTGTCGTCCTGTCCTGGTCGGAGCGTCACGCGGAGGTGATGGGCCGTTACGGGAACGGAGCGGCGCAGGCGGCTGCCGCCCCTGCGCATAGGCTGGGGTGAACCAGCAGGACGCGGCAGGGGGCAGAGCGCCATGACGACAGGTCGGATGGGACCGGGAGCGCCTCCCGGTCCCCAGGGCCCGGGGAACGCAGCGCCGCCGAACGCGGCCTACGCCGGACAGGTCGTTCACTTCCCGGACCCGGTGAGGGCCGCGCGGCATCCTCGGGGTGTCCGGGTGGACGAGCGCGGTTTTCCGGATTTCGCCCCCTATGCGCGGGCGGCGGCGGAGATCGCTGAGCCCCCGGCGGGCTTCGGCGTCGACGAACTCCGCCTGACGGACTACGTGTCGGCGAACGCGGCGCTGGCCGGGGCCGGTCATGAGCTGTGGGACACGATCGCCCCGGTGGCGACGCCGCACGGCTGGACGTGGCATCACGTGGCGGGGAGCCGCCGGCTGGAGCTGGTGCCGGTCGAGGTGAAGGCCCTGCTGCGGCATCACGGCGGTGTGGCGACGGCGGTCGTGGACCACGGGAAGCGCGGGACGCGTCCGCTGCGGGAGACGCGGCCGGTGCACTTCGGCCTGCCCAAGGGCGCGGTCTCCGTGTCCGAGGGGCAACTGCTCGATGTGGAGGAGGACCTGGGGTACCGCCTGCCGGGTGCGTACCGCTCCTTCCTCAAGGCGGCCGGAGGGTGTGCCCCGGCGGGCGTCGCGCTCGACGCGGAGCTGGGGCTGCTGGTGGACCAGCCGTTCTTCACGGTGCGGGAGGAGGCGGCGGTCAACGACCTCGTGTACATGAACAAGTGTCTGCGGGACCATCTGACGAAGGACTATCTGGGGGTCGGTTTCGTCCAGGGCGGACTGCTGGCGGTCAAGGTCCGCGGCGCGGCGGCGGGTTCGGTGTGGTTCTGCGCCTACGACGACGCCCGGGACCGGGACGGCCTGACAGCGGGTGAGCGGGTGGAGAGCCTGCTGCTGCCGTGCGGCGAGGACTTCGACGTGCTCCTGGAGAGGCTGGTGGGGAATCCGCCGGAGCTGGAGACCGTGGCGAACCTGATGGTGGACGGCGGCTTCGCGCACGCCGTCCCGGTGGGGGAGTGAACTTCTCGATGGTGACGTTCGCGCAGGCGCAGGAGCGTGCGGAGGAGTGGGTCAACGGCGAACTGCCCGCCTACCGGCACCGGGAGGTGCGGGTGCGGGAGTTCGGGTCGGGCTTCGTGGTGTGGGCGGAGGACCGTCCGGAGGGGGCGACGTCGGACGGCGGCCGGCAGCGGATGGTGATCGCCCGGGACAGCGGGGAGGCCACGCTGTGGCCGGGCCTGCCGGTGGGGGAGGTGATCCGCCGCTACGAGGAGGAGTACGGCGCTCCCGTGGCAGCTCCGGTGCCGGCCGCGGTGCCGCCGGAGCGGATCGATCTGAACCAGACGTCGTTTCTGCTGAGTCCGCCGGAGTGGTTGCAGGACGCGGCCGACAGGCTGGGCATGGCGGACCAGCGGGGTGCGCGCGGTGGCACGGGTGCGTCTGCGCCGGGTGCGCCGACGCAGGAGGGGGCGACGGGGAGTGTTTCGGCGGCGGCTGCGTCTGCGCCGGGTGCCCCGGCTGCGGGTACGTCGCCCGCGGACGCGTCCGCGGGCCGCGGGCGGGGCGCCGGCCCGGCGCGGTCTGCGCAGGGCGCGGCCGGTCCCCGGGACGCGACCGGGGGCGGGGTGACGAGCGGCCGTGGTTCGCACGTGGGCGGCACCGCGTGGCCGGGTACGGCGGCGGCTTCGGTCGCCGGGTCGCCGGGGACGCCCCCCGCTGCGGCGGTGGGTGCGGCCGGCCCGGCCGCCGGCCGGCCCGGGGACGGCGAGCACGAGCCGACCGCCCCCGACATGCAGCAGGCCGCGCCGCCGGGTGCGACGCCGTGGGCGGGGACGGACACGAACGCAGGCTCGGACGAGGGTTCCGTACCTCTGCCGGCGACGGTGTTCTCCCCGCCGCCGGCGGGTGCCGACGACGAGGCGGGCCGGCCGGCTTCGATGGGCGCGGAGGCGCCGACGGCGCTGACACCCGACGGGAGCCGACCGCCGCGCACGGTGGAGCCGCCCGGCCCCGACCCCCAGCGTGCTGGTGCTGGTCCTGGTGCCGCCGCGGCGGCCGGTGCCGGTGCCGGTGCCGGTGCTGCCGCGGGTGGCGCCGGGACCGGCGGTTCCGGCGGTTCCGGCGCCACACCGCCCCCCGGCACCCACGCGCCGCGTTCAGCGGAGGACCTGGCGGACGCCGCGACCAGCAGGAACACGGTGCCACCGCGCGGCACCGGCCCCGCGATTCCTCCGCCACCGGCCCGGCCGCCCGGCGCCCCGGCCGGCCAGCCCGGGGTGACGCCGCCCCGGTCGGGGCCGGGCAGCCCGGGTGGGCCCGCAGATGGGTATGTACCGACGCAGATCGTCTCCCGGCCCGGCCCCGAGGGCGCGCGGCCGCCGGGTGCGCCGGAGCCTCCTGGCCGGCCGGGCGTCCCGGGCACTCCGCCGGGTGGGGTGCACCATGCGGCGACGGTGCTGGCGAATCACCACCCGGGTCCGCATCCGGGTCCGCATCCGGATCCCCATGCGGCGGGGCCGGGTGCGGGACCGGCCGGTCGGGCAGTGCCGCAACCTCCGCAACCTCCGCAGCCGCCGGGACCGCCTGGACCTCCGGCACCTCCGGGGCCCGTGCCGCACGCGCCCCAGTCCGGTCAGCAGACCGCGTACGGCTATCCGCAGCAGCCACCGCAGCAGCCTGCCACCGTGCCGACCGTCGGCCCCGGCTACCAGGCCGTGCTGCGCTATCGCGCGCCGGACGGGTCCGAGCAGCAGCTCATCCGCCGTTCCTCACCGGGTGCACCGCACCCGGAGTGGCAGATGTTCCACGAGTTGCGCGCGATGAACGTCCCCAGCGACCAGGTGCTCGAGCTGCACACCGAGCTGGAGTCGTGCGAGTTGCCGGGGGGTTACTGCGCCCGGATGATCCGGGAGACCTGGCCGCAGGCCAGGATCACGAGCATCGCCCCGTACGGCAGGGACCACGCGGGCAGGCAGGCAGGCATGCGGCAACTGCTGACCCATCAGGGCGAGTTGCACCAGGTCGCGGATGGTCCGGCGCGTCCCGTCCCGGTCCGCGCTCCGCTGCCGCGGGTACAGCAGGCCCCGCCCCTCCCGCCGGAGGGGGTGGCGCACGAGCTGGTGGGGGCGTTCGGTCCGCAGGGTATCTGCCGGTACGACCAGCGGGCGGTGTCCCGTCAGGGTGTGCCGGAGATCGTGGCGCGGACGCTGGTGTGGGCGGGGCTCCCCGTGGACCTCGGGCCGTTCTTCTGGGCGCAGCCGGCGCACCCGGTGGTGCCGACGCTGGGTGAGCTGGCGGCGCAGCGGCAGGTGCGGCCGCCGTCGGACGCGAATGCCTACCTGGTCGTGGGCAGCGACTTCGGCCGGGCGATCTGTGTCCAGTACGGTACCGCGCACATCGTGGCGGTACCCGTAGAGGGCGGTGCGGGCGGTGCGGGCGGGCAGCCGACGGAACCCCAGTTCGTCAACACCGGTCTTCCGGAATTCACCCGCTCGCTGGCGCTGCTGGGCCGGATGTGGCGGCTGCGGTTCGGGCTCAGCCCGGAGCAGGCGGGCCGGTGGACCGTCGACTTCCAGCTGCAGCTCGCCATGCTGGATCCGGCGGCGCTGTCGTCGCCGGACAGCTGGTGGTCGGTGCTGCTGGAGCAGATGTGGGACGGGCTGCTCTGATCCGCTGACCGGGCGGCGGTCACGGGCGGCGTGACCGTTTCGCGGACGAGGGGCGCCGCACGCCTGGTGCGGCGCCTGGTACGGCCGTGGGGCGGTCGCGCCGCGACGGCGGCTGACGGCGGCGGTGCCGCGGTGCCGCGGTGCCGCCGCGGGCGGTGGCGGCCGGCTGCCGCCGGGGCGCCGCTGGCACTGCCGTACGGGTTGGCGGTGGGTCGGGCCGGTGGTGTCTCCCGCGTCCGGGCCCCTGGCGCCTGCCGCGTCCGGCTGCACGCCGAGCCGGTGGTGAGGCAGGTCTGCGCGCCGGAGCGTGCGCCGTCCGGGTGCTCGATCGATGCCTCGGGTCCGGTGTGCACTTCTGTGCGGCGGAGTGTCGCGGTATGGGCGCCTCGCCGTGATCGAGCACGATGTTCCCGCGTCGACCGCTCCGGGAGGAGTAAGCCAGAGATGAATGCGGGACCGGCTCAGGGAGGTTTCGTCACCGTACGCGGCCGCGGCTACCGGCTGGACCAGGTCGACCGGTATGTCTCCGCGCTCGGGCGGGAGCGGGACGAGGCACGGCGGCGGGCGGCACGGCTGACGCGGGTGGTGGGGGAGCTGTCGGCGGAGGCGGTGTCGCTCCGGCAGTTCGCCGAGGCGCTGGGACCGCCGGCGCACGAGCCACCCGGTCCGTGCGCCCAGGAGGTCCTCGACCTGGCGGAGAAGGAAGCGGCCGTGGTGCTGTCCACCGCGCGGGAGGAGGCGAGGGCCGTGTGCGAGGCGGTGGAGGCCGAGGCGCGCCGGTTGCGGGAACTGGCCGCCGTGGGGGCGGGGCAGACCCGCGAGGAGGCGGACGCGCGGGCGCGGCGGATCGTCCTTTCGGCGCGGGCGGAGGCCGAGGAGCTCCGCGACGCGGCGCGGGTGCAGGCCGCGGCGGAACACGGTGAGGCGATGGCCGTTCTGGAGGCGGCCGGGTGCCGGGCCGCGGACCTGCTCAGGGAACTCGACCGGATGCGGGTGTCCCGCCGTTACGAGGCGGAGCGGGAGCACTCGGCGCGGGACGCGGAGGCGGCGGAGCGCTACGGGGCCCTCACCGCGCGGGCGCAGGCCCGGCTGTCGGAGGCGCTGTGCGCGTTCGCGGAGGCCGAGGAGTCGGCGCGCCGCGACCGGGAGGAGGCCCAGGTGCTGGCCGCGCGCCTGGTGGAGGAGGCCGGTGTGCGGGCGGCGCGTGTCTCCCGGGAGACCGACCGGGTCCTCCGCGAGCACGTTCGGCGGGCCGAGGAGATCCACGAGCAGCTGGACCACGTCCGGGATGTGCTGGCCGGCCTCACGGAACGCCCGCAGTCCCAGGGCTGATTGCGCCGCTTGCGGTTTCCGTGCCGACCCGTGCCGCGAAGTGACCGCGTTCGGCCGGCGGGGCACGTCAGACCTCCGGTCGCCGTTCCTTGAGGACCGCGAACCTGCGCGGTGCGAACAGCAGGGCCAGCAGCCCGAGCGCCGCGGCGGCCGCGGCGCCGACGAAGACCAGGTCGACCGCCGCCGACACCGCGCGCCGCAGAGGGGCGTTCGAGGACCCGTCCGCCAGCGCCCGGGAGACCGAGTCCAGATCGCCCGCACCGCCGAGCCGGGCGGTCAGCACCGCGTTGGCCAGCGCCCCGAAGAGCGCGGCGCCGACGCTCTGCCCGACCTGACGGCAGAACAGCACGGACGCCGTCGTCGTCCCGCGCTCGGCCCACGGCACGGTCGACTGCACCCCGACGAGCAGCGGGAGCTGGAAGAAGCCGAGGGCCGCCCCCAGCAGCAGCATGATCAGGGCCGGCTGCCACGGCTCGCCCGGGTACGGCAGCAGCGGGAACGCCAGCAGGACGAGCAGTGCGGCGCCCATCCCGGCGAGGGCTGTGTCGCGGAACCCGATGCGGTTGTAGACGCGGTTGGCGTACGCGGCGGTGACCGGCCAGCTCAGGGTCATCGCGGACAGCACGAATCCGGCCGCGATCGGCCCGAGTCCGAGCACCGACTGGGCGTACGTCGGCAGGAACACCGTCGGGGCGACCATCAGCAGCCCCAGCGCGCCCATGGCCAGGTTCACGGAGGCGATGGTGCGCCGCCGCCACACCCAGCCGGGGATGACGGGCTCAGCCGCCCGCCGTTCGACGAGTACGGTGACGGCGGCGCAGGCCGCGCTCGCTGCGAGGAGCCCGAGCGAGGGGGCGGAGATCCAGGGCCAGGCCACTCCGCCCTGGACGAGCGCGGTCAGCAGCAGCGTCGCGGTGACGAAGACGGCGAGCGCGCCCTGCCAGTCGACCCGGGGGCGCGGCCCGGGCTCCCGCACCGGCTCCACGAGGTGACGGGCGATCAGCCAGAGCGCGAGCCCGCCGACGGGGAGGTTGATCAGGAAGATCCAGCGCCAGTCGGCGTAGGCGGCGAGCAGGCCGCCCACCGCGGGTCCCGCGACCGACGAGACCGCCCACACCGTGGACAGTCTCGCCACGATCCTGGGCCGCTCCTCCAGCGGGTACAGATCGGCCGCGATGGTCTGGATCGTGCCCTGGAGCGCTCCTCCGCCGAGCCCCTGGACGACGCGGAAGGCGATCAGTGAGGCCATGTTCCAGGCGGCAGCGCACAGCAGCGAACCGGCCAGGAACAGCACGATGCCCGCGATCAGTACGGGCTTGCGGCCGAAGGAGTCGGAGAGCTTGCCGTAGACGGGGAGGGTGACGGTGACGGCGAGCAGATAGCCGGAGAACAGCCAGGAGAAGACGGAGAAGCCGCCCAGGTCGCCGACGATCTGGGGGACCGCGGTCGACACGACCGTCCCGTCGAGGGCGGCGAGTGCCATCCCGAGCATCAGCGCGGCGACCACCGGCCCGCGTCGGCCCGCGGTGCCGGCGGTGGGCCGCCCGTCCTCGCCGGGGCCGGTGCCTTCGCGTAACGGCCGCCCGGTGGGCCGGCCGTCCCTGCTCCCGCTCCCGTCCCCGCTCCCGTCCCTGCTCCCGCTCCCGTCCCCGCTCCCGTCCCCGCTCCCGCTCCCGCTCCCGTCCCCGCTCCCGTCCCTGCTCCCGCTCCCGTCCCCGCTCCCGTCCGTGCCGGTGCCGGTGCCGGTGCCGGCACTGTCCCCGTCCGTACCGTCCCCGGCTATGCCATCCGCCGCGCCCCTGTCCCCGCCCCCGCCCATCGAGATTCCTTCCCTATGCACGTATCTCCCGCCGGGCACAGCCTCTCACCTCGCGCCCCACCGGGGGAGGGGCTTGCGCGCGAAGGCCCGGGCCGTTGCGGGGCCAACGGGCCCCTAGGGGGATCTCCCTACTTTCGTCCAGGTACCGTTCGTCCCCCGGGAGGACGAGCGGACCACAGGGCCCTCCGTACCGTTGACCCGTACCGGCGGCACGGCCACCCGAGCCGCCGCGGGGTGGGGGAGAGCCCGGGTGGGAACCCGGCTGTGCGCGAGCGCGCCGGGGTCGTTCTCCTCCCGTGGACCCGTACCGCGAGCGGCGCCCTCGGCTGTGGCTGACCGTTCACTGACTGAGGAGACTTACCGTGGCAACGGCTGTGACCACTCCCAAGCACGGGGGTACCGGAGGGAATGCGGCCGTCGCGGCCCGGGCGCGACAGGTCGTGAAGGCGTACGGGTCCGGTGAGACGCGGGTCGTCGCGCTCGACCACGTCGACGTGGACATCATGCGGGGCCGGTTCACCGCGATCATGGGCCCCTCGGGCTCCGGGAAGTCCACGCTGATGCACTGCCTCGCCGGACTCGACACCGTCACCTCCGGCGAGATCCACCTCGACGAGACCGAGATCACCTCGCTGAAGGACGCCAAGCTCACCCGGCTCCGCCGCGACCGGATCGGCTTCATCTTCCAGGCGTTCAACCTGCTGCCCACACTGAACGCCCTGGAGAACATCACGCTCCCCATGGACATAGCGGGCCGGGCGCCGGACACCGCCTGGCTGAACCGGGTGGTGGAGACCGTCGGGCTCGCCGACCGGCTGAAGCACCGCCCCAGCCAGCTGTCGGGCGGCCAGCAGCAACGCGTCGCCGTGGCCCGCGCCCTCGCCTCCCGGCCCGACATCATCTTCGGCGACGAGCCGACCGGGAACCTCGACTCCCGCTCCGGCGCCGAGATCCTGGGCTTCCTGCGCCGGTCCGTCGACGAACTCGCCCAGACCATCGTCATGGTCACCCACGACCCGGTCGCCGCCTCCTACGCCGACCGCGTCCTGTACCTGGCCGACGGCAGGATCGTGGACGAGATGCTCGACCCCACCGCCGAGCAGGTCCTCGACCGCATGAAGGACTTCGACGCCCGGGGGCGGACCTCGTGACCGTGCTGAGGACCTCACTGCGGAACTTCCTCGCGCACAAGGGGCGCATGGCGCTGTCCGCCGTCGCCGTACTGCTGTCCGTGGCGTTCGTGTCCGGGACACTCGTGTTCAGCGACACGATGAACACCACCTTCGACAAGCTCTTCGCGGTCACCGCCGCCGATGTCACGGTCGGCCCCGAGGAGGACGGGACCGGCGACGGCGCGCCGGGGAGCGGCCGTCCGGAGACCCTGCCCGCCTCGCTGCTGCCGGCCGTGGAGAAGGCCGAGGGAGTGGAGTCCGCAAGGGGCGCCGTCGTCTCCGCGGGCGTCACCGTCGTCGACGACCGCAACGAGAACATGGGGTCGAGCACCGGCGCGCCGACGATCGCCGCCAACTGGGGCCGGGGCGATCTGCGCTCCATGGAGATCACCTCCGGCCGCGCCCCTCGCGGCCCCACCGACGTCATGGTCGACGCCGACACCGCAGGGAAGCACGGCCTGCAGATCGGCGACAGGCTGCGCACCATCACCGTCACCGGCGACTTCACGGCGACGATCTCCGGTATCGCGTCCTTCAAGGTCACCAACCCCGGCGCCGCCATCGTCTACTTCGACACCGCCACCGCCCAGCGGCAACTTCTCGGGGGAACCGGGCAGTTCACCCAGATCCTGGTCGATGCCGAACCCGGGGTGAGCCACGAGCGGCTGAAGAAGAGCGTCGCGGCGGCCGTCGACGGCCCGTACACGCTCCAGACGCAGGCCGAGGCCGCGGACGAGGGCCGGGAGGAAGTCAGCGGCTTCCTCGACGTCATGAAGTACGCGATGCTCGGCTTCGCCGGCGTCGCCGTCCTGGTCGGCGTCTTCCTCATCGTCAACACCTTCTCCATGCTGGTCGCCCAGCGCACCCGCGAGATCGGCCTGATGCGCGCCGTCGGGGCGAGCCGCCGCCAGGTCAACCGGTCGGTTCTGGCCGAGGCGCTGCTCCTCGGCGCCGTCGGCTCGGTCGCCGGCGTCGGCGCCGGGGTGGGGCTCGCCGTCGGCCTGATGGAACTCATGTCGTCGGTGGGCATGAACCTCTCCACCGCGGATCTGACCGTGAAATGGACGACGCCCGCGGTCGGCCTCGTGCTCGGCGTCCTCGTCACGCTCGTCGCCGCCTACATTCCGGCCAGGCGCGCCGGGAAGGTCTCCCCGATGGCCGCCCTCCGCGAGGCCGGCACCCCCGCCGACGGCCGGGCCGGACTCGTCCGGGGCGTCATCGGCCTGGTCCTCACCGGTGCCGGCGGCGCCGCCCTGTGGGCGGCGACACGGGCCGACGAGGCCGCCGGGGGCTCGGTCTGGCTCGGTGCCGGCGTCGTCCTCAGCCTCGTCGGCTTCATCGTCGTCGGCCCGCTGCTCGCGGGGGTCGTCGTACGGGTCCTCGGCGCGGTCCTGCTGCGGGTCTTCGGGCCGGTGGGGCGGATGGCCGAACGCAACGCCCTGCGCAACCCGCGCCGTACCGGGGCCACCGGCGCCGCCCTGATGATCGGGCTCGCGCTCGTCGCCTGCCTGTCGGTCGTCGGCTCGTCGATGGTCGCCTCGGCGACGGAGGAACTCGACAGGTCCGTCGGCGCCGACTTCGTCGTCCAGTCGGCCAACGGCATGATCGTGCCGCAGGCCCAGAAGGCCCTGGAGCAGACCCCCGGCGTCACCGGCGTCACCGAGTACCGGAGGGTGGGCGCGACGGTCACCGCTCCCGACGGGACGTCGAGCGACGACGAGTGGCTGGTCGCCGCCGACCCGACGTACGCGCAGGTCCTGCGACGCGAGGTCGTCGCCGGGGATCTCGCCGCCGCCTACGGCGAGGACGCCATGTCCGTCGGCGAGGACTACGCCGAGCGGCACGGGGTGCGGGTCGGCGACGCGATGACGGTGGCGTTCACGGGCGGTGAGACCGCGAAGCTGACGGTCGCGGCCGTCACCTCCGACGACACCAACGTCGACAAGGGCTCGATGTACATGGCCGTCACCACCGCCGAGCGGTACCTCACGCCCGAGCGGATGCCGATGAACACGATGATGTTCGCCGATGCCGAGGAGGGCAAGGAGCAGCAGACCTACGAGGCCCTCAAGGACGCCCTCGCCGCCTACCCGCAGTACCGGGTGCTGGACCAGACGGACTTCAAGCAGGTCCTGAAGGACCAGGTCGGCCAGCTGCTGAACATCGTGTACGGGCTGCTCGCCCTCGCGGTCATCGTGGCCGTCCTGGGGGTCGTCAACACCCTCGCCCTGTCGGTGGTCGAGCGGACCCGGGAGATCGGCCTGATGCGCGCCATCGGCCTCTCCCGCCGCCAGCTGCGCCGGATGATCCGCCTGGAGTCGGTCGTGATCGCGCTCTTCGGGGCCCTGCTCGGCCTCGGCCTGGGCATGGGCTGGGGCACCGCGGCGCAGAAGCTGCTCGCGCTGGAGGGGCTGGGCGTCCTCGACATCCCCTGGCCGACGATTCTGTACGTCTTCGTCGGCTCGGCGTTCGTCGGACTGTTCGCCGCGCTGGTGCCGGCGTTCCGCGCCGGCCGGATGAACGTTTTGAACGCCATCGCCACCGAGTAGCGGCGGAGCGGTTCGCGGTGTGCGGGCCCGGCCCGGCGAGCGGGGAAGACGCGCGCCGGGCCGGAGCCGTCGCCGCCCCTGCGGGCGTTCGCCGCGGCGGGGGCCGCGGGCTCTCTGGCGCCGGGTGCCCCAGAGCCGAAGCGGTCACCCCCGGCAGGGCCGCCCACCGCGGACGCCGGCCTGCGCGGGGTACCGGAGCAGCCTGTTCCGGTACCCCGGCGCGGGCGGGAGGCCGATCCGGGCGAGAGGCCGGCGGCCGGCGGCGGTGGGCGGCCGGCGGTCGGGCGGCGCCGCGGCCGGGCCCGGCGTACGGCGTGCTGCCGGGCCGTTCCCACGGTCGGGCGTCGCCGTCCCGGCCGGGCCCGCGCCCCTCCGCCCCGGCCTCGGCCCAGGCCCCGGCCCCGGCCCCGGTCAACCCGTCCCACCGGATTTCGGGCGGGCGTACCCTGGACAGTCCCGGCCCGGCCCTGGAACACAGGGAAACCCAGACGGGTCGGGCCGCTCTCGTTGCCCACCCTCTTACGGACCCCGGACGGATAACCCTTCATGAGCCTGCACGGTCTGCTCGACGCCGTCGTCAAGGACCCCGCCCTCGTCGAAGCGGTGAAAGCCGCGGGCGACGGTCACCGGCACCACGTCGATCTGGTCGGACCGCCGGCCGCCCGGCCCTTCGTCGTGGCGGGCCTGGCCCGTGAGGCCGCCCGGCCCGTGCTTGCCGTGACCGCGACCGGCCGCGAGGCCGAGGACCTGGCCGCCGCGCTGCGGTCGCTGCTCGACCCGGACACGGTCGTCGACTACCCCTCCTGGGAGACGCTGCCGCACGAACGGCTCTCCCCCCGCTCCGACACCGTCGGCCGGCGGCTCGCGGTGCTGCGCCGGCTCGCGCACCCCAGCGCGGACGACCCGGCCACCGGGCCCGTCCGCGTCGTCGTCGCTCCCGTCCGGTCGGTGCTCCAACCCCAGGTCAAGGGCCTCGGGGACCTGGAGCCTGTGGCCCTGCGCACCGGGTGGACCGCCGATCTCCAGGACGTCGTCGCGGGACTCGCGGCCGCGGCGTACTCACGGGTTGAGCTGGTCGAGAAGCGCGGCGAGTTCGCCGTGCGCGGCGGCATCCTCGACGTGTTCCCGCCGACCGAGGAGCATCCCCTCCGGATCGAGTTCTGGGGCGACGACGTCGAGGAGATCCGCTACTTCAAGGTCGCCGACCAGCGTTCGCTCGAGGTCGCCGAACACGGGCTGTGGGCGCCGCCGTGCCGTGAACTGCTGCTGACCGGCGAGGTCCGGCAGCGGGCAGCGGCCCTCGCCGAGGAGCACCCGGAGCTGGGCGAACTGCTGGGGAAGATCGCCGAGGGGATCGCCGTCGAGGGCATGGAGTCCCTGGCCCCCGTCCTCGTGGACGACATGGAGCTGCTGCTCGACGTCATGCCGGCGGGCTCGATGGCCGTGGTGTGCGACCCCGAGCGGGTCCGTACCCGGGCCGCCGACCTCGTGGCCACCTCGCAGGAGTTCCTGCAGGCGTCGTGGGCCGCCTCGGCCGGCGGCGGCCAGGCGCCGATCGACCTCGGCGCGGCCTCGCTGCGGGGGATCGCCGACGTCCGGGACCGGGCGCGCGAGCTGGGCATGATGTGGTGGTCCGTGTCGCCGTTCGCGGCGGACGAGGAGCCGGGCGGCGACACCCTGACCCTCGGGATGCACGCCCCGGAGACCTACCGGGGGGACACCGCCCGCGCGCTCGCCGACACCAAGGGCTGGCTCGCCGACGGCTGGCGCACGGTGTTCGTGACCGAGGGCCACGGCACGGCGTCCCGCACCGCCGAGGTACTCGCCGGCGAGGGCATCGCGGCCCGCCTGGACGCGGACCTCGGCGAGATCTCCCCGTCCGTCGTCCATGTCGCCTGCGGCTCGATCGACTACGGCCTGATCGACCCGGGGCTGCGGCTCGCGGTGCTGACGGAGACCGACCTGTCCGGGCAGAAGGCCGCGGGCCGGGACGGCGCGCGGATGCCGACGCGCCGCCGCAAGCAGATCGACCCGCTCACCCTGGAGGCGGGTGACTACATCGTCCACGAGCAGCACGGCGTCGGCCGCTATCTGGAGATGGTGCAGCGCACCGTCCAGGGCGCCACCCGCGAGTACCTCCTCGTCGAGTACGCCCCCGCCAAGCGCGGCCAGCCCGGCGACCGCCTCTACATCCCCACCGACCAGCTGGAGCAGGTCACCAAGTACGTCGGCGGTGAGGCGCCCACGCTGCACCGGCTCGGCGGGGCGGACTGGACGAAGACGAAGGCGCGTGCGAAGAAGGCGGTCAAGGAGATCGCCGCCGACCTGATCAAGCTCTACAGCGCCCGGATGGCGGCGCCGGGACACACCTTCGGCCCGGACACGCCCTGGCAGCGGGAGCTGGAGGACGCCTTCCCCTACGCCGAGACGCCCGACCAGCTGACCACCATCGCCGAGGTCAAGGAGGACATGGAGAAGTCGGTTCCGATGGACCGGCTGATCTGCGGCGACGTCGGCTACGGCAAGACGGAGATCGCGGTACGGGCCGCCTTCAAGGCCGTCCAGGACGGCAAGCAGGTGGCGGTGCTCGTCCCGACGACGCTGCTGGTGCAGCAGCACTTCGGGACGTTCTCCGAGCGGTACTCCCAGTTCCCGGTCGTCACCCGGGCGCTGTCCCGCTTCCAGTCCGACGCCGAGGCGAAGGCGACCCTGGAGGGGCTGCGGGACGGCTCCGTCGACATCGTCATCGGCACGCACCGGCTGTTCTCGTCCGAGACCAGGTTCAAGGACCTGGGCCTGGTCATCGTGGACGAGGAGCAGCGCTTCGGCGTCGAGCACAAGGAGCAGCTGAAGAAGCTCCGCGCCAACGTCGACGTGCTGACGATGTCCGCGACGCCGATCCCCCGGACGCTGGAGATGGCGGTCACCGGCATCCGCGAGATGTCGACGATCACCACCCCGCCGGAGGAGCGCCACCCGGTGCTGACCTTCGTCGGCCCCTACGAGCAGAAGCAGATCGGTGCGGCCGTCCGCCGTGAACTGCTCCGCGAGGGGCAGGTGTTCTACATCCACAACCGGGTCGAGTCGATCGACCGGGCGGCGGCGCGGCTGCGGGAGATCGTCCCGGAGGCGCGGATCGCGACCGCCCACGGCCAGATGGGCGAGAGCGCGCTGGAGCAGGTCGTCGTCGACTTCTGGGAGAAGAAGTTCGACGTGCTCGTCTCCACCACGATCGTCGAGTCCGGCATCGACATCTCCAACGCCAACACCCTCATCGTCGAGCGCGGCGACAACTTCGGCCTGTCCCAGCTGCACCAGCTGCGCGGCCGGGTCGGCCGCGGCCGGGAGCGCGGCTACGCGTACTTCCTGTACCCGCCGGAGAAGCCGATGACCGAGACCGCGCACGAGCGGCTGGCGACGATCGCCCAGCACACCGAGATGGGCGCGGGCATGTACGTGGCGATGAAGGACCTGGAGATCCGCGGCGCGGGCAACCTCCTGGGCGGCGAGCAGTCCGGCCATATCGCCGGCGTCGGCTTCGACCTGTACGTCCGCATGGTGGGCGAGGCGGTCGCCGACTACCGGGCCTCGCTGGAGGGCGGCGCGCAGGAGGAGCCGCCGCTGGAGGTCAAGATCGAACTGCCGGTCGACGCGCATGTACCGCACGACTACGCGCCGGGTGAGCGGCTGCGCCTCCAGGCGTACCGGGCCATCGCCGCAGCGAACTCCGAGGACGACGTCAAGGCGGTGCGCGAGGAACTCGCCGACCGCTACGGCAAGCTGCCCGAACCGGTGGAGAACCTGCTGCTGGTCGCCGGACTGCGGATGCTCGCCCGGGCCTGCGGGGTCGGCGAGATCGTCCTCCAGGGCCCGAACATCCGCTTCGCGCCGGTGGAGCTGCGCGAGTCGCAGGAGCTGCGGCTGAAGCGGCTGTACCCGCGGACGGTGGTCAAGCCGGCGGTGCAGCAGGTGCTGGTACCCCGGCCGACGGCGGGCAGGATCGGCGGCAAGCCGGTGGTCGGGCGGGAACTGCTCGCATGGACGGGCGAGTTCCTGACCTCGGTCCTCGGTTCGTAGCGCGGCTCGGGCGGGCCCTGCCGCAGGGCCGCGTCCGCTCCGGGTCCCCGGGACCGGTCCTCGCGGGTGGTGCGGCGGGGGTGGCGGTCCTCGCCGGGCGGCGTACGGGTGCGTCGCGGTGTCGTGGCGCCCTGATACCGCCGCGGCGTCCTGATACCGCCGCGCCGTCGCGGTGCTGCGTGCGGGCCCGGGGCGTGGGGGCCGGGGCCGCGGGGCGTGGGGCGTGGGCCGCGATGCGCCCGTCCGGGTGAGCCCGGCGAGGCCCTTGCCGGCGGTGCCCCTTGCCGGCGGTGCCCCTTGCCGGCGGCGCCCCTTGCCGGCGGCGCCGCTTCCGATGACGCCTCCGGACCGTCGGGGCGACGCCCCGTCAGAATTCGTGTCGGGAACGGCCGTCGGGGGTGCGGCGGCAAGCGGCCCGGGTCGGCGGGGACCCTCGTGGCGCCGGCGCCGTGGTCCGTACGGGGCACGGCTCGCCCGGACGGACCAGGCCGGGGCGACGGCGGGAACGGGACGTGTTCGGCTTGGCTCGCCAGGGCTTCGCCCGCGGCGCCGGCCGTACCGCCCCAGCATGGAGGAGTCCCTGATGTCTCGTCAGCATGTTCCGGCCGTCATCGGCCTGGTGACGGGAGCGCTGGTCTCGGTCCCCGCCACCGCCGTGGGGGCCGCCCCGTCGCCGCCGCCCCCCGCGTCCGCGGCCCCTGCGGCCACGGCCGCGCCGCCTGCCCCGGCCCCGCCCGCCGTGGGGGCCGCGCCGGCCGCCCCGGCCGCCCCCGGTCCGGGCGCCGCCTCACCGCCTTCCCCCGCCCCTGGGCCGCAGGCTCCTCCTCCCCCGGGCGCTCCGCCGCAGGCGCCGCCGGCCGCCGCGCCCGCGCCCGCCGCGTCCGCAGGTGCGGCCCCGGGCTCGAAGCCGCCGGGCCCCGCGGCACCCGCCGCCCCGGCCAAGCCCGCCGCCCCGGCCAAGCCCGCAGCGCCCGCGAAGCCCGCCGTCCCGGCCGCGCCCGCCACGCCGGCGAAGCCGCCCGCTGCCCCGGGCGTCGTCGACGTACCGTGCTCGGTCCCCCACCTCGTCAGCGCGATCCGCACGGCGAACGGCACGGCCGCCCCGCAGACCCTGCGGCTGGCGCCGGGCTGCACCTACCGGCTCGTGGCCGGGGCCAACCCCTTCCACCCCGTCAACGGGCTTCCGGCGGTCACCGGCACCATGACCATCCAGGGCCAGGGCGCGACGATCACCCGCGTCGCGACCGCGCCGAGATTCCGCATCCTGCTCGTGGCCGGGACGGGGCGGCTGACGCTGCACGGCACCACGATCAGCGGCGGCAGCGCGACCGACTGCCCGGCCTACCCGGACGTGCCCGGCATGGTCTGCGGCGGGGGGATCGCCAACCTGGGCCGGATGTTCCTGACCCGCAGCCGGGTGACCGGCAACCGGGCGGAGTCGGAGCTCTACGCGCAGGGCGCCGGTATCGACAACCCGGGCAACGCGACCGTCCGCAGCTCGGTCGTCAGCGGCAACACCGTCGCCTACACCGGTGAAGAGCGGGACGGTGCGGCGGCGGGCGGCGGTATCGCGAACGACGGGCCGCTGACCGTCGAGGGCGCCCAGGTGATCAACAATCTGGCCTGGGTGAGGCAGGGCACCGGAAGCTTCGCGTTCGGCTCCGGTCTGGCCGCGATGGCGCAGAGCACGGTCAAGAACTCCGTGGTCAGGAACAACCGTGCGTATGCGCCCGGCGGGTTCGCCCGCGCCGCGCTCAGCAACAGCGCACCCGGCCCGACCGCCCGGATGACCGTCACCGGCAGCTTCGTCCGCGGCAACGTCGCCGACGCCCCGGACGGTACGGCTCAGGGAGGCGGCATCACCAACTCCGCACTGATGACCGTCGACAACACGCACGTCAGCGGCAACACCGTGACGGCACGGGGCGGCACGGCGCGCGGCGGGGGCATCCGGCTGGGTCCGAAGAGCGAGCTGAAGCTGCTGCGCAGCTCGGTCGCCGCCAATGTCGTCGACGCGGCCGAGGGGGTGGCCCGGGGCGGCGGTCTGGACAACCCGGAGGGCGGGACGCTGGCGACCACCCGGTCGAGGATCGTGGACAACCGCGTCACCGCGAGCGACGGCACGGCGCTGGGCGGCGGCCTGTACCACGCGGGCGGCATGTCCACGCTGGACCGGACCGTCGTCAGCGGTACCCGTGCCATCGACGGCGGCGGCATCTTCCGGAGGTCGGGGACCGTCCGGCTCCTCGGTTCCCAGGTCGTGTTCAACACCCCGAACAACTGCAGGCCGACCGAATCCGTGCGGGGCTGCGTCGGCTGACGCTCCGTATCGCCGCTCGCGGTGAGCGACTCGGCCAAAACCACTTGATGGGGAGCGGGGCGTCTGCCTAGCGTCCATGGGGTGGAGACGAAAACCCGCATCAGGCGCTATGAGGCGTCCGACGAGGCCGTGGTCGTGGATCTGTGGTCGCGTGCCTCGAAGCTCGCGCATCCGTTCATCGAGGGCGAGGGCGAGGGAGAACGCGCCCGCAAGCTCAGGGAGGTCTATCTTCGCGTCGCCGAGAACTGGGTCGCGGAGGTCGACGGAGAGGTGGTCGCCCTGCTGGGCCTGCTCGAGGACGAGATCGGCGGCCTGTTCGTCGACCCCCGGGCGCAGGGGCGCGGTGTGGGGCGCGAGCTGGTGCGGCATGCCGCGGCGCTCCGCGGCGGCGGGTTGCGGCTCGAGGTGTTCGAGGCCAATGCGAGGGCTCGCGGCTTCTACGAGCGCATGGGCTTCACGGAACGGGAACGCCGGCAGGACGAGGACAGCGGCCACCGGCTGATCCTCATGGTCCGTCCGCCGGGCCCCGGGCTCGCCGCCCCGGCGCGGTAGGCGGCGGGCGGAGGCGTCCCGGGTCCCCTCCGGCCGTCGGCGGGTTCCGCTCGCCGGTGCCGGCTGGACGGGGTCGGGGCGCACCGGGGCAGGCCTCCGCCCGGCCCCCCGAACCGCCCCCGGTCCGCTCCGGGGGGAAGGCCGTCCCCTCCGCAGCGGCCTGCCCCATGCTGATGGGGAGTGACATCTCCCGGGGTGGAGTCGGGCTGCGGCGGATCGGCGTCAGGACGTGCCGGGAACGCGATGCTCACGTCTTCGATGGAGACGCGAGGCCCGAGAGCAGGGCGCGCAGTGTGGCCTCGACATCCGCGCGGACCTCTGCCTGATCGTTCACGGCGATCACGATGAGCGCTGCCTCTGCCAGCACCGCGTTCATCAGACGCGCGGTGAGCTCGACCGAGGCGACACGGATCTCCCCGGTGTCGACTGCCCACCGCAATGCGGCCGTGAGCCGCCCGAGGCTGTACTGCTCCTCGATCCGCCGACAGCGCCGCCACCCCAGCGCGGCTGGGCCGTCCTCGATCAGGATGCGGGCGACCCCGGGCCGGCTCACCTCGTCCAGCCAGGCCAGGCAACCGGCGAGCAGCCGCTCCCGAGCGGACAAGCCTCCCGGCTCCCTGGCTGCGGCGCGGGCGATCGCGGCTGCGGCCTCCTCCTCGTACACGGCCGCGACCAGGTCCTCGCGGGAGTCGAAGTGGTGGTACATCGCGCCCCTGCTGACACCGGCCGCACTCAGGAGCGCCTCCGTGGTCGTGGCTTCGATACCGCGGTGGGCGAACAGGTCCCCCGCCGCATCCATGATCTTGCGCCGTGTGGCCCGCTTCCGCTCCTCCTGAGTCGCCATGCTCCCACTTTACAGACTGCTTGTCGGTAATTAACATCCAGGCCGGTATTACCGACAAGCAGTCTGTAAAGTGAGGAGTGCACATGGGCACGGCTGCACCGGAGGCTTTCACCCACTACCTGGCGGCCTGGAACGAGCAGGACCTCGACCGTATTCGCGGCCATCTGGACCTCGCCGCGAGCGAGGACGTTCTCTTCGTCGATCCGGCGAACACCACCGTCGGGCTCGACCAGCTCGAGAACATGATCCGCGACGCGCGCGCGAAGATGCCCGGTGCCACGTACGACCGGGTCAGCGGGGTCGACGGGCACAACCGGCGGTACCGCTACCGGTGGGAGGTGCGCATCGACGGCCGGGTCACGGTGGACGGCATGGATGTCACGACCGTTGACACCTCCGGCCGGATCGAACGTATCGACGGCTTCTTCGGGGACATTCCGGCCGCCGATCCGGCGGGGCGGTAGTCCCACCCCGCGCGGCGGCGGCTTTGCCGGTCAGCGGTGCCGGGCGATGCGCCAGCGGGGTCCGGTCCTGGTGGTACCGGGCTGCGAGCCGTTCCCGCGGTGTCGTCAAACGGTTGTGTACCCGTCCCCTGCCGGCCCGCGGCGGGCCTGTCTGCCCCGGGCCGGCGGCACCCACGCCCGCTCTCCGTGGGGTCGGGGCTCGGGCAGGGCACGTCGGTTGTCGAAGGGGTCTGGTGGGATGCGGAGGCTGTCGGTGGTGTACTCGACGAAGCGGCCGATGGCTCTGTCTGCGAATGGCGGGTCTCGCGCGTATCTCCTCCAGCCCCCGCGAAGCCCCGGCCCTCCCTCGTGATCTCGCGCGGGGCCCCGCAGCCCGCTGCGGACCCTTAGGATCCCGGTGTGCCCGACTCCCTGCGCAAGACACGCCCGGCGCTGTCCGCCGTCGTCCTGTCCGCCGCCGTTCTCGTGGGCTGCGTCCCCGGTTCGGGTGCTTCCGGGGGAGCGGAATCGGCCCCCGGCCCGCCGGCGGCGCGCGCGGCTGCTCCGCTCGACAACCCGGACGGGACGAAACCGGGTCTCGCGCCCCTGACGGCGGACGCGGAGCGAGCCGCGGCACGCGAGGTCGTGGCGGAGCTGACGGTCAAGGGCCGGGGCCCCAGGACGGGTTACGACCGCGACGAGTTCGGCTACGCGTGGATGGACACGGCGGACGGTGTACCCCTGGCCCGCAATGGCTGTGACACGCGGAACGACGTGCTGAGACTGCATGGTCGGGATGTCCGGTTCCGCTCCGGCTCCGACTGCGTGGTCGTTTCCATGACCCTGTATGACCCGTACACGGGGAAGACCATCGAGTGGCGCAAGCAGGACGCGGCCGAGGTGCAGATCGACCATGTGGTGCCGCTGTCGTACAGCTGGCAGATGGGCTCGTCCCGCTGGCCGGAGAGCAAGCGCCGGCAGTTCGCCAACGACGTGCTCAACCTCCTGCCCGTCGAGGGCCGGGCCAACTCGGCCAAGGGGGACTCGGGTCCGGCCTCCTGGCTTCCCCCCGACCGCCGGATACGGTGCGCGTACGCGGTCCGCTTCGCCCAGGTGGCGCTCAAGTACGAACTGCCGGTGACGGCGGCGGACAAGCGGATGATGCTGCGGCAGTGCGGCGGCTGACGGAGCCTCAGACCGGGCTCCGTCCGGGTGCGGTGCCCGGCCTGAGCCGGTCACGTACCCGCACCGGGCGCGCACCGTACCCGCACCGGGCCGGCCGCGTGGTGCGACGGGTCCGCTGCGGGGCGGCGCCGGGCCGCGTGCGGCGCTTCTTGGCGGCGGAGGATCCGGTCGTGGCCTTGCCGATCTCGTCGACGGCGTCCCCCACGTCCTTGAACGTGATGACCGCGCCGACCACCGAGAGGATCAGGGAGACCGGGCCGAGTACCAAACCGGCGACGGCGGCTCCCTTGTTCGTGGCCTCGCCGCGCTTCACGCGCCCCTTGGCGGAGAGGCCGAGGGCCAGCCCGATCAGGCCGAGGATGCCGGCCGGCCAGAAGAACGGGACCAGGCCGGAGAGGGCGGCCAGTACCGCCGTGCCCTGCCCGAACTGCGCCGCCTCGCGGACGAGCGGACCGCGGAAGCGGGTCCGGGCGACCCGCAGACGCTGCAGTTCCGCTACGACGCGGCGCTGTGCCTGGAGCAGTTGGGGGAGACCGCCGCGGCGCTGGCCGAGGGGGCCGGGGCCTGTCATCCGCCCGGGCGGGCTGCGCCGTCACGCGGCCCGGAAAGAGGCGTCACCCGGACGGGGGTACTGCGAGGTGGGGGCCGGGCGATGCGTCGTCACCCGGACGGGGGTACGCCGCCGCGTTGACAGGAGGTGCGTCGTCACCCGGACGGGGTAGGCCCTCAGCCGGCGCGGAGGAACGCCGTTGCCCCGACCACGCCCAGGATCCTCAGCCGGGAGCCGTCGGCGACGCGCTTGGCCAGGGCCTCGCCGACGCCGGGGCGACTGTCGTCGCCGTGTCCGTCGAGGACGATGGCGGCGCCTTCGACGGCGAGTTCCTCGGCGATCCGCAGGTCCGACAGCACGGCCGCCATGGCGGGGTCGCCGGCCAGGACGACCACGCCGTACTGCCGATCGCCCACCCTCGCGCGCACGCCGGCGTCGCCGGAGCCTCCCTGGAGGAGCCTGGCCCGGGCACCCGAACGGCTCCCGCACAGGGTCAGGTTGGCGCGTACGACGTCCTCCCTGACCGGGGCGGACGCGGTGCCCGTCGGCACCTGCGCGCCGGCCAGCGGGTCGACGACCGTCAGCCGCGGCTCGACTCCCGCACGGTGGAGCATGCGCATCAGGGCGGCCGCGAACAGCCCGTGCTGGGTGCCGATCTCCAGCACCTCCTCGCTGGGCGGGGCCAGCAGCGGCACGGTGGCCAGCTTTCCGCAGATGTCGGAGGTCGAGCCCGCCATCCGGCCGACGCCCAGCGCCTCGAGGGCCACCACCGTGCGGTAGGCCACGGTCAGATCGCGGCGCGCGTGCTCGCAGGACGCACCGGTCACGGAGGTCACCTCCCGCACCAGCGTGTCCAGTTGGGTGGCCGTGGCCATCCGGTGGCCGTCCCGTCCGGCGTGGTCGAGCAGCAGCCCGAGCCCGTAGCTCTGCCGCCGCAGGTCGGCCACTTCGTGGTGGAGGGCGTCGAGGTCCGCCTGGAGTGCGGTGGTCGCACGTTCCAGACGTTGTTCCACCAGCGAGAAGGCCGGACGCAGCATGCGCTTCGCCAGCCGGTTGCTCAGGAGGGAGGGCATGGGCGGGAGATTACGCCGCGTCTTCCGCTCAAGGGACCGTCAACGGGGGCCAATCGGGTGAAGCCCTGGTGTCCTTCCGTTGACCCCGCCGGTACAGCGGGTAGCGACCCGGCCCCTCCCCGGGTGGGCCGGGCCCGCACCGCGCCCGCCGGCGTCTTCGGCCTTCTGCGCAGAGCGCGCCCCTCGTCGGCGTGCCCCTCGGGAACCGCACCCGGCGTCAGCGGTGACCCTTGGGAACGGTGCCCTTCGGGAACCGCGCCCGGCGTATGCGGCGCCCGGCATCCGGTGTCCGGCCGCCCCGCCCTCACGCGCCGTAGACCACCGTCACCCTGCTGAACCCGAGCGAGCGGAGGAGCCCCTCCAGCATCCGTGTCGTGTTCCGCTCCGCCTGCGCCGTCAGGCGGCTCTCCTTCGCTGCGGTGGCGATATGCCGTACCGCGAGCTTCTGGGCCGCCTGCTCGCTGTTGGGGTTGCCGGAGAAGAGGTCGCCGAGCCGGTCGAGCAGCCCGCGCTGCTTCGAGACCGCGTAGGAGCGGTCGGGGTCGAGTGCCGGCCGGTCCAGGGCGGCGTGCGGGAGCCGGATCGTGGCGGCGGTGCGCTCCTCGTTCACGATGACGTCCTTCTCGCCGAGCGCCCCCATGTCCACATACGCGTCCACGCTGCCCGACCCGACGTACAGGACCCGGGTGCCCCGCAGCGCGTCCGGCAGGTATCTGGTGTCGTTCTCCAGGTCCACCACGACCTGGAAGTTGCCCGTGGCCGCCTGGTAGCGACTCAGGTCCTGGACGGACTCCAGGACCGCCGGCCCCGAGCGGTCCCGCGTCTGCTCGCCGAACAGGGCGCCGAGCCCCGGCATCCCCGCCAGCCCTCGCAGCTGCGCCCCCGCCAGCAGCAGCGCGGCCACCAGCAGGACGCCGACCGGGGCCTTGACCCACCACGACACAGACCTCACCGCACCCATAGCCCGGCCCCCTCTCGCCCTACGGATTCCCCGGCCGCCGCCGTTCAGGCCTACCGGTGCGGGATCGGCGCACGGCGGGTCGGTGCACGGCACCGTACCCCGGGCGCCCCCGGCTCGTTGACCGAATCGGCGACCGAATTGCTGACCGAATTGCTGACCGAATCGGTGGCGGCGAAGTGGTGGCCCGCATCGCGCCGACTGCCTACCATCGATCACCGCAAGGTCCTTGTGCACCGCGTCACCAACGCTCCGCGTCACGATCACCACCGCACGCCGGGAGGCCCCTTTGCACCGCCGCCGTCGCACCGCGCTCGCTCTCTCCGCCGCGCTTCTCTCGGCGGTACCCCTGCTCGCCGCCTGCGGGAACGAGGCGCGCCCGGGCGCCGCGGCCGTCGTGGGAGGCGACCGTATCGAGGTGTCCGCGCTCCAGGCCGAGGTGCGGGATGTGCGGGCGGCCCAGCAGGCGTCGCCCCAGGGCGCTCAGCTGATCAAGAACACCGGGCAGCTCAGCCGGGCCAAGCTGCACGGAATGATCTTCGATCGTGTTCTGGAGCGCGCGGCCGAGGACAACGGCGTCACCGCCTCCCGCAAGCAGGTCCAGGACGCCCGGGCGGCCGCCGCCCGGCAGTCCGGCGGGGAGGAGCAGCTCGCCGCGATGCTGCTGCAGCAGCGCGGGGTCGCCCCGGACCGGATCGACCAGGCGGTGCGCGAGGAGGTGCTGCTGACCGGGCTGGCCCGGACGCTGGATGCGGACCTCGGCACCCCGGAGGGCCAGCAGAAGGTCGCTGCCGCGCTGACGGCCGCGTCGAAGCGGCTCGCCATCGACGTGAACCCGCGGTACGGCGCCTGGGACGACACCGAGATCCAGCTCGGCGACTACAAGGCCCCGTGGATCACCCAGGTCAGCGGTCCGCAGCAGGGAGCCCCGGCCGGGGCGTAGCCGGGCCGCCCGAGGCGCGGCGCCGTCGCCCGGGCCGGATCCCCGGGCGAGCGGCCGGGACGGCCGCGCGGTGCCGGCGCGCACCACCACCCCGGTCCCCGCGATGCACGGGGAGGCGGCGGCGGCCGGTCCGCCCCGGCGTAAGGTCGGGGGGTGAATGCTGAAGCGCCCGCCGAGCCCGGTCGTATCGTCCTGCTCACCGCCAGCCACCGTGTCGCGCCCGGACTGCTGTCCTGGGCGGCATGGGGGACCCTGCGCGCCGCCGACCGTGTGCTGTGCGCCGAGGCGGAGCACCCGCAGCTGCCGTATCTGAGGGAGGCGGGCGTCGATGTCGAGATCGCCGCGCCCACCGCGCAGGAGCTTCTGGACGGTTGCGCGGGAGGCCGGACCGCAGTGGTCCTCGCGGCCGGCGAGGGCGACCGGGTCCTCACCGACGGCCTGGCCCGCATCGCCGGCTCGGGCCGGGTGTCCATGCCGGAGCTGGAACTGCTGCCCGGCTCCTACGACCTCCCGGGTGCCCGGCTGCTCGATCTCGTCCAGGTCATGGACCGGATCCGCCGCGAGTGCCCCTGGTCCTCGCGGCAGACCCACAAGGACCTCGCCAAGTACGGCATCGAGGAGGCGTACGAACTCGTCGAGGCCATCGAGGACGGGGACCGGGACGAACTGCGGGAGGAACTCGGCGATGTGCTCCTCCAGGTCGTGTTCCACGCGCGCATCGCGCAGGAGGCCGGGGGGGCGGAGGGGGACGAGCCGTTCACGATCGACGACGTCGCAGGGACCATCGTCGACAAGCTCGTCCACCGCCACCCGCACGTCTTCGGTGACGCCCGTGCCGAGACACCGGAGGACGTCAAGGCGCACTGGCTGCGTACCAAGGCGGTCGAGAAGCGGCGTGAGTCGGTGACCGACGGCATCCCGCTGGGTCAGCCGGGACTCGCTCTCGCCGCGAAGCTGGCGGGCCGGGTGCGGACCGCCGGGCTGGAGGTGGAACCGCCCACGGAGGAGGACGGCGCCGGAGCCGTCGGGTACCGGCTGCTCGCCATGGCCGTGCGGGCGGAGGCCGAGGGCCATGACCCGGAGGCCGCCCTCCGCGCCGCGGCCCGCGCCTACCGTGACGCGATCCGCGCCGTGGAGGCCGCGGCCCGGGACCGGGACGAGTGAGGCCGCGGCCCGGGACCGTCGCGGCCGAGGTCCCTGCCCGGTCGTCAGAGGCAGGGCCGGTGCCGTCCCGGGCAGGCGCGTCAGTCCCCGGTACCGCGCCGCCGCTCCACGTCGGTGAGATCGATCTCGATGGGACAGGGGACATCGACCTTGAGCCGGTTGTGGTGGATGCCCGTGACGGCGTAGGAGTGCGTCGCGGGATCGAGTTCGTACACGTAGACCACGGGCAGGCCGTCGTTCTTCTCGACCCGCCAGAAGTGCCGGATGCCGGCCGCCGCGTACTTGCGGGGCTTGAGTTCGCGGTCGCGCTGGACCGACTCGTCCGAGACGATCTCGACCGCGAGCAGGATGTCGTCCGGGGCGTACCAGGTCTGCTCCGGCCCCGTGCGGGCCCGCCACGGAACCACCATGAGATCGGGCTCCGGCCGGTCGCGCTCGCCCAGCTTGGTGGTCATCTCCCGGACGACATAGAGGTCGTCCGGTGCCTGCCGCACCAGGGCGTTCTCCAGCAGCCTCAACGCGGCCATGTGGAAATCGGTCTGCGGACTCGCGAAGAACAGTCCCCCGTCGATCAGCTCGGTGTGCGGCGGGAGACCCTTGATCCGGTCGAGGTCGTCCGCCGTCCACCCACCGGGGGGCGGGACCGGGAAGGCGTACTGCTCCTCCCGGTCGTCCCGGTCGACCCTCCGGCCCTCGGCTGCGGCACTCATCAGCGCTCCCATGTGGCGGAGTCTCGCGGGTACGGTCAGCGTACCCACGGGGAACGGCGAGAGGTCAGCCGAACGGGTGGCCGAACGCCCTCGGGTTAACGTCGGCGCATGCACGACCAGCCCTCCCGCGTCCCCGCCGCTCCCGGCACCCCCGGCACCCCTGGCACCCCTGGCACCCCCGAACTCTTCACCTGGGAGTTCGCCACCGACCCGTACCCCGCCTACGCCTGGCTGAGGGAGCACGCGCCCGTGCACCGGACCCGGCTGCCCAGCGGGGTGGAGGCGTGGCTGGTGACCCGGTACGCGGACGCCCGGCAGGCGCTCGCGGACCAGCGGCTCAGCAAGAACCCGGCGCACCACGACGAGCCCGCGCACGCGAGGGGGAAGACGGGGATCCCGGGGGAGCGCAAGGCGGAGCTGATGACGCATCTGCTGAACATCGACCCGCCGGACCACACCCGGCTGCGGCGGCTGGTGTCCAAGGCGTTCACCCCGCGGCGGGTGGCCGAGTTCGCCCCGCGGGTGCAGGAGCTGACGGACGGGCTGATCGACGGTTTCGCTCAGCGGGGCCACGCGGACCTCATCCACGATTTCGCCTTTCCGCTCCCCATCTACGCCATCTGCGACATGCTCGGGGTCCCCCGCGAGGACCAGGACGACTTCCGGGACTGGGCCGGAATGATGATCCGTCACGGCGGTGGCCCGCGCGGCGGTGTCGCCCGGTCGGTGAAGAGGATGCGCGGCTATCTGGCCGAGCTGATCCACCGCAAGCGGGAGGCGCCCGGTGACGACCTGATCTCGGGACTCATCAGGGCCTCCGACCACGGGGAGCACCTCACCGGGAACGAGGCAGCGGCCATGGCCTTCATCCTCCTCTTCGCCGGGTTCGAGACCACGGTGAACCTGATCGGGAACGGTATGTACGCGCTGCTGCGCGATCCCGGGCAGCTGCGGCGGCTCCAGGACTCGCTGGCCGCGGGCGAGACAGGCCTGCTGGCCACCGGGGTCGAGGAGCTGCTGCGCTACGACGGGCCGGTGGAGCTCGCCACCTGGCGCTTCGCGACCGAGCCGCTGACCCTCGGCGGGCGGGACATCTCCACCGGCGACCCCGTCCTCGTGGTGCTCGCCGCCGCGGACCGGGATCCGGAGCGGTTCGCGGAGCCCGACACCCTCGATCTCGGACGCCGGGACAACCCGCACCTCGGATACGGGCACGGCATCCACTACTGCCTGGGTGCGCCGCTCGCCCGGCTGGAGGGGCAGACCGCGCTGGCGGCTCTCCTGGGAAGGCTGCCCGATGTGCGGCTTGCGGTGGATCCGTCCGAATTGCGGTGGCGTGGGGGGCTCATCATGCGCGGATTGCGCACTCTCCCGGTCGAGTTCACTCCGCGCGGTAACTGACGATTCGTCATGTCTGTGACTTTCACGTAATCTCCGCTGCATCGACTTGTGACCGGGGTGGGACTGCGGCTACGTTCACCCCGAATTCCGGCCGTCGAGGTTTCCACCGCCACGATCGGCCGGAAGTGTTCTGCAGTCACACGGAAGGCACACCGCATGCTGTCCGGGAACGGCCGCCACCGCCGACCTCGCCAGGCCCCCGCCCTCATCGTCGCGGCAGGGGTGACCGGATCGGCCATCGCCATCCCGCTGCTCGGTGCGGGTGCCGCCTCCGCCGCCGACACCGCCACCTGGAACCGGGTCGCCGACTGCGAGAGCGGCGGCGACTGGGGTGCCAACCTCGGCAACGGCTACTACGGCGGCCTCCAGATATCCCAGGAGACCTGGGAGTCGTACGGCGGCACCGCCTACGCCCCACGCGCCGACCTGGCACGTCCCGCGGAGCAGATCTCCGTCGCCGAACTGGTGCTCGCAGCCCAGGGCGCCTCCGCCTGGCAGAGCTGCGGGGTGATCACCGGTCTCACCGCGAGCGAATCCGGGCCGGCCGGCACTCCGTCCGCCACCGACCCGCTGGGCGGTCCGGTGAAGGCCCCCTCGTTCGGCGACGGGGCGGCCACCGCGCCCGAGCCGGACGCCGGGGCGCCGTCAGCCGGTGCCGGTCCGGACGCCGGGTCTCTGCCGGAGGCCGGCTCCGAGCCGTCCGCCACGCCGTCCGGGTCCTCGGGGCCCGCCGAGCCCGCCGCGCCTGCCGAGCCCTCGGGAGAGCCCTCGGGGGCCGTCGGCCACGGCGACAGTCCGCAACCGCCCGGCGGTGCCGCCGACGGAGGCGCGGGCAAGCACCGGGGTGCCCCCGCAGCCGAAGGGGCGGCGCCGGGCGAATCCGGCGATGGGCGCGAAGAGGGACGTCATCCGTCAAGGGGTGACGAATCCGCACGAGACGATGCCGACGCGGGAGAGGGCTATCTCGTCCGGGCCGGAGACAGTCTCTCGTCGATCGCCGACGCCCACCGGGTGCCCGGCGGCTGGCCCGCGCTCTACGAGGCGAACCGGGATGTCGTCGGCGTCGACGCGAACCTCATCCTGCCTGGCCAAAGCCTTGATCTGGGTGCTGAGGAAGGGGAGTTGGCGCAGTAGTTCATGTGGCTATGTCCGGTTCTGCGCCAGTGAGACAAGAGTCTCTTCCGGTCAACTGGCGCCAGAGAACGGTCGACTCCGGTCATCAGGGCTCTCACCTGCGAAAACGGACATGCCGCCGGAATGGAAGTGGGCGTTTTCTCCCCGATGTACGTCTTTGAACATCGGGGGGACGTGTGCCTACCGTCTGAACCGCTCGCAACGCGGGCCCCGTCGACCGCACGCCGAATCCTGCCGGCGGCCGCCGGGAACAGTCGTCGCGCAAGCGCCGAAGGCAGGAGCGGGGGACCCAAGGTAAGTGCCGGACCGGCCCGAGGAGGGCCGCCCGGCTGGGGGTGGAGCCGTGCGCTCGTCGCACGGCCGGGCACCACATCGGCCCGAACCCGACAGCTCACCTCGCAGGCGTCGGTGAGGAGAACTTCGATGCTGCTTTCCGGAAAGGGCAAGCACCGTCGCCCGACGGTCTTCCAGCGGTCCACCCGTGTCGTCACGCTCGCGGGTGTCGCGGGCGCCGCCATCGCCGGCCCGCTGATGGCCTCGGGTACGGCGTCCGCCGCCACCGCCTCCGAGTGGGACGCCGTCGCCCAGTGCGAGTCCGGCGGGAACTGGTCGATCAACACCGGCAACGGCTACTACGGCGGGCTGCAGTTCTCGGCCTCCACCTGGGCGGCCTACGGGGGAACCGCGTTCGCCTCCACCGCCGACAAGGCGACCAAGGCGCAGCAGATCCAGATAGCCGAGAAGGTCCTGGCGGGCCAGGGCAAGGGTGCCTGGCCGCACTGCGGCACCGGCCTGTCGAACGCCGCTTACGACGGCGCGGCCGCGGCCGCGCCCAAGGCCGCCGAGTCGACGTCCGCCGCGCCCAAGGCTGCCGAGTCGACGGCCGCCGCGCCCAAGGCCGCCGAGTCGACGGCCACGCCCGCCCCGCAGCGGGCCGAGGCCCCGACCACCCGCTCCGAGCGCGCGGCCGCCCCGGTGAAGAAGGGCGACGGCGAGTACACGGTCAAGGCCGGCGACACCCTCAGCGGGATCGCCGAGGACCGCAAGGTCAAGGGCGGTTGGCAGAAGCTGTTCGAGCTGAACGAGGACATCCTGGACGACGCGAACGTCATCTACCCCGGCCAGCAGCTCCACCTGAGCTGACGTCCTGCGCCGGGAGGCCGGGCCCGCGCCCCGTGCGGCCCCTGCCTGACGCCGCACGGGACGGGCAGGGCGGGTCTCCGGCCGCATGGGGCCCTCTGGCCGCGCGTCAGTCCCGTCCGGCCCCCGGGGCCGAGCGAGGCCGGGGACCCGCCGGGCCCCCGGCCGCGTCCGCGCCCCGGCCGCCCACATGCGGCCCCAGCCGGCAACTCGGGCCGGCCGCTCGCCCGCGTCCGTACGACGGCCACGGAACCCGACGGCCCGTTCCGGTCGGCCGGTGCCCGCCCGCGGCCGACCGCGGGCGGGCACCGGCCCGGCGCAGCGCGCCGTCTGGCCGGCCATCAGAACCTCTCCCGCGGGTCCTGTGCCCCCGGTGCCCCCCGTGTCCCGGTGTCCCGGTGCCCCGCGGGCACGGGAGGCGCCCGCGGGGCCGGGGGCCTTGCCGGGCGGGTCTGCTTTTTCGTCCCACGGGGCGGGCATCTGCCGACCGACGCCCGCCGGGCGGCTAGGCTCTTGCCGCAAGGCCAAAGCGACCCTGCACCGACACGGCTCAGCTTGTGTCACCTCACGCGTCACATCCCAGAAGGAGATGCTCGTGCCGTCCATCGACGTCGTCGTAGCCCGGGAAATCCTGGACTCCCGAGGCAACCCCACGGTCGAGGTCGAGGTCGGCCTCGACGACGGAAGCACCGGCCGTGCCGCCGTCCCGTCCGGCGCGTCCACCGGCGCCTTCGAGGCCCTCGAACTCCGCGACGGCGACCCGGACCGCTACCTGGGCAAGGGTGTCGAGAAGGCCGTACTGGCTGTCATCGAGCAGATCGGTCCCGAGCTGGTCGGCTACGACGCGACCGAGCAGCGCCTGATCGACCAGGCGATGTTCGACCTCGACGCCACCCCGGACAAGTCCTCCCTCGGCGCCAACGCCATCCTCGGCGTCTCCCTCGCCGTCGCGCACGCCGCCTCCGAGGCGTCCGACCTGCCGCTGTTCCGCTACCTCGGTGGCCCGAACGCGCATCTGCTGCCCGTTCCGATGATGAACATCCTCAACGGCGGCTCGCACGCCGACTCCAACGTGGACATCCAGGAGTTCATGATCGCCCCGGTCGGGGCGGAGTCCTTCTCCGAGGCCCTGCGCTGGGGCACCGAGGTGTACCACACGCTGAAGAAGGTCCTGAAGGAGAAGGGGCTCTCCACCGGCCTCGGCGACGAGGGCGGCTTCGCCCCGGACCTGGGCTCCAACCGCGAGGCCCTCGACCTCATCCTGGAGGCGGTCAGGAAGGCCGGCTACACGCCCGGCAAGGACATCGCGCTCGCGCTCGACGTCGCCGCCTCGGAGTTCTACCAGGACGGCGCCTACGAGTTCGAGGGCAAGGCCCGCTCGGCCGCCGAGATGACCGAGTACTACGAGGAACTCGTCTCGGCCTATCCGCTGGTCTCCATCGAGGACCCGCTGTTCGAGGACGACTGGGACGGCTGGAAGACGATCACCGAGCGGCTCGGCGCCAAGGTCCAGCTGGTCGGCGACGACCTGTTCGTGACCAACCCCGAGCGCCTCGCCCGCGGTATCGAGGAGGGCACCGCCAACGCGCTTCTGGTCAAGGTCAACCAGATCGGCTCGCTCACCGAGGCCCTCGACGCCGTCGAGCTCGCCCAGCGCAGCGGCTTCAAGTGCATGATGTCCCACCGGTCAGGCGAGACCGAGGACGTCACCATCGCCGACCTGGCCGTCGCCACCAACTGCGGTCAGATCAAGACGGGAGCGCCGGCCCGTTCCGAGCGCGTCGCCAAGTACAACCAGCTGCTGCGCATCGAGGAGATCCTCGACGACGCCGCGGTGTACGCCGGCCGCAGCGCGTTCCCCCGCTTCAAGGGCTGAGTCCGGCCGCCGGGCCCGGACGGCACCGCCCGGGCCCGGCGGAAGGCCGGTTGCGTACGTCCCCGCACACGGTCCCGTACCGTGTGCGGGGACGTACGCACGTGAAGGGGAGGCGCACAGATGGCCCGGGACCGGTTCTCCACCGCGACCAGGCTGCGGCTGCTCGGCGAGCAGACCGCCGCCCGCGTCTACCGTTCACAGACCCGCCGCCAGGCCCGGCGCTCCCGGCTCACCGGCCGGGCCGCCTTCCTCGTGCTCGTCGTGTGCTCGATGATCGTCGCACTCGCCTATCCGATGCGGGCGTATGTGTCGCAGCGGAACGAGATCGCCGAGCAGCGCCGGCTCGCCGCCGAGGCCGGTGATCGCGTCGAGCGGCTGCGCGACGAGAAGGCCCGCCTCCAGGACGACGCGTACGTCATGCGGCTGGCCCGGGAGCATCTGCACATGGTCCTGCCGGGCGAGACCGGGTACATCATGGCCGACCCGCTGGCGGACCGGGCGCCCCGCGCCGAGGAGCAGGGCCGAGGCCGGCCCTGGTACTCGAACGTCTGGGACGGCGTCGACCGGGCCGACGCGCGACGCTAGCCGGGACGGCGCGGCACCGGACGGCGGCACCGGACGGCGCCACCGGACCGTGGCGCCGCGAGGCCGGCCGGACGGCGAACCGTCCGTCGGGCGGGCCGGCGCGCGACGCCCGGGCCGGACGCCCCCAGCCCATCCACCGAACCGACGAAGAGACCCACACATCCCATGGACACGCCCCCGCCGAGCACGGCGCCCACCCCGCCCACCGCGCAGGACATCGCCGCTTTCCAGGAGCAGCTCGGCCGCCCGCCGCGCGGGTTGCGGGCCATCGCCCACCGCTGCCCCTGCGGCCGTCCCGACGTGGTCGAGACGGCACCGCGGCTGGAGGACGGCACCCCCTTCCCGACGCTGTACTACCTGACCTGCCCGCGTGCGGCCTCGGCCATCGGCACGCTGGAGGCGAGCGGGGTGATGAAGGAGATGACCGAGCGCCTGCGGAGCGACCCCGACCTGGCGGCGGCGTACCGGGCGGCGCACGAGGACTATGTCCGGCGCCGGGACGAGATCGAGGAGCTGAAGGGCTTCCCGAGCGCCGGCGGCATGCCGGACCGGGTGAAGTGCCTGCACGTCCTGGTGGCCCACTCGCTCGCGGCCGGTCCCGGGGTGAACCCCCTGGGCGACGAGGCCATCGCGATGCTTCCGCGCTGGTGGGACAGGGGCCCGTGCGTGGCCGCCGGAGCGGGCGACTGCGCGGAGGGCGGCGCGGACGACTGCCCTGGCAGCGGACCGGAGGGCGGCACGCACACGGGAACGGAGCGCCCCGCATGACCCGCGTCGCCGCCGTGGACTGCGGCACGAACTCGATCCGCCTGCTCGTCGCCGACGTGGACCCCGCCACGGGCGGACTCGTGGAACTGGACCGGCGGATGACCATCGTCCGGCTCGGCCAGGGGGTCGACCGCACGGGCCGGCTGGCCCCCGAGGCGCTGGAGCGCACCTTCGCGGCCTGCCGGGAGTACGCCGGCATCATCAGGGAGCACGGCGTCGAGGGGCCGTCCGCCGGGGGCGCGGGGAGGATCCGCTTCGTGGCGACCTCCGCGTCCCGGGACGCGGAGAACCGCGACGAGTTCGTGCGGGGTGTGGCCGGCATCCTCGGGGTCGGGCCCGAGGTGATCAGCGGCGACCAGGAGGCCGAGTTCTCCTTCACCGGTGCGACCAGGGGACTGCCGGGTCACGAGGAGCGGCTGGTCGTGGACATCGGCGGCGGTTCGACCGAGTTCGTCATCGGCCGCGGGCGGGTCGAGGCGGCCCGCTCGGTCGATATCGGCTGCGTCCGGCTGACCGAGCGTCATATGCGCGGCGACCCCCCCGCGCCGCGGGAGATCGCCGCGGTCCGGGCGGACATCGAGGCTGCGCTCGACCTGGCAGGGGAGACCGTGCCGATCCGCGAGGCGGGCACGCTCATCGGCCTGGCCGGCTCGGTGACCACCGTCGCGGGGATCGCGCTGGGCCTCGACGCCTACGACTCCGAGGCCATCCACCACTCCCGGGTCTCCCGCGACCGGGTCGCGGAGATCACCGAGCGACTCGTCCGCTCCACCCGCGAGGAGCGGGCCGCGATCCCGGTGATACACCCCGGGCGGGTGGACGTGATCACCGCGGGTGCCCTGGTGCTGCTCGCGGTCATGGACCGTGCCGGAGTGCCGGAGGTCGTCGTGTCGGAGCACGACATCCTCGACGGCATCGCCTACAGCTGCGCCACCGAGGCGCGCTGAGGCGGTGCCGCTGCCGGACGGGGCGTCACAGGCCGCGCGGTAGGCATCCCGCCGGACGATCGCCCTTCCGGGCCGGGGAGGGGGCCGGGGCGGGCCTCCGCGTGGACGGCGGCGGCAGAGCCCGGGGCGTCGCGGCGGGCGGTGGGGCTGCCGCGGGCCGCGACGCCCCGGCCCGCGAGGACGGGAAGTGCACCGGCGCCGATCCGATGCGCGACCGGGTGGCTGCCGCCCCGGAGCCGGGGGTGTTTTCCGGCCGCCGGGGCGCCGTCCGCAGGAAACTTCGTGAAGTTCTTCACAAGGAAAAGGGTCCGGGTGGCCGTCGAAAGTGCCCCCGGAGGCCCTACCGGGCCTGTTTTTATGCCCAACTCCACTCGTTCCACCGTGCTCCGGCAGGTGGCCACAGCGCGGTGTGCACGGGGGGAACGGGCTGCTGCTCGCCTTCCGGGGGGAGCGTGGGGCCAGCTCAGCGGGCCGTGCCGGCGTCCTCCGCCGGGACGGCGTTCCCGCGGGGTGGCATGGCCTCGCTCACGTGGGCGGCGGAGTGTAGCAGAGGGTCCCGCCATCCTTGTGAAGGGGCTCACGAGCCCCCCCTCCGAGGGGGGTGGATACTCGATGGCATGAGCACCACGGAGCGTCCCAGGATCCTCGTCGTAGGCGGTGGGTACGTAGGCCTGTACGCAGCTCGTCGCATTCTGAAGAAGATGCGGTACGGGGAGGCGACCGTCACGGTCGTCGACCCGCGGTCGTACATGACGTACCAGCCCTTCCTCCCCGAAGCAGCCGCCGGCAGCATCTCGCCCCGGCACGTCGTCGTGCCGCTGCGGCGCGTGCTGCCCAAGGCCGAGGTCCTCACCGGCCGGGTCACCACCATCGACCAGGACCGCAAGGTGGCCACAATCGCGCCGCTCGTCGGCGAGGCGTACGAGCTCCCCTTCGACTACCTGGTCGTCGCGCTCGGCGCGGTGTCCCGTACCTTCCCGATCCCCGGCCTCGCCGAGCAGGGCATCGGCATGAAGGGCATCGAGGAGGCCATCGGCCTGCGCAACCACGTCCTGGAGCAGCTGGACAAGGCCGACTCCACCACCGACGAGGAGGTCCGCCGCAAGGCTCTGACCTTCGTCTTCGTCGGCGGCGGCTTCGCCGGCGCCGAGACGGTGGGCGAGATCGAGGACCTGGCCAGGGACGCGGTGGGGTACTACAAGACCATCAAGCGCGAGGACATGCGCTTCGTCCTGGTCGACGCCGCCGACAAGATCCTCCCCGAGGTCGGGCCCAAGCTCGGCACCTACGGCAGGGAGCACCTCGAGTCCCGGGGTATCGAGATCTACCTCAACACCTCGATGGACTCCTGCGTGGACGGCCGTGTGGTGCTGAAGAACGGCCTGGAGGTCGACTCCGACACCGTCGTCTGGACCGCGGGCGTCAAGCCGAACCCGGCCCTGGCCCGCTTCGGTCTGCCGCTGGGCCCGCGCGGCCACGTCGACACCCGGCCGACGCTCCAGGTGCAGGGCACCGACTACATCTGGGCGGCGGGCGACAACGCCCAGGTCCCGGACCTCGCCGCCCGCAAGGCCGGCGCCGAGAACGCCTGGTGCCCGCCGAACGCCCAGCACGCGCTGCGCCAGGCGAAGGTCCTCGGCGACAACGTGATCTCCGGTATGCGGGGCTTCCCGCAGAAGGAGTACAGCCACGCCAACAAGGGCGCGGTCGCCGGTCTCGGCCTGCACAAGGGCGTTGCGATGATCGTCATGGGCAAGGTCAAGATCAAGCTCAAGGGCCGGCTGGCCTGGTACATGCACCGCAGCTACCACGGCCTGGCGATGCCGACCTGGAACCGCAAGATCCGGGTCTTCGCCGACTGGACCCTCGCGATGTTCCTCAAGCGCGAGGTCGTCTCGCTCGGTGCGATCGAGTCGCCGCGCGAGGAGTTCTACGAGGCGGCCAGGCCCGCCCCGGCGGCAGCCCGTCCCGCCCCGGAGAAGGCCAAGGCCTCCTGACCCCACCCCCGCAGTACCCCGAAGGGGCCGTCCGCCATCCGTGGTGCGGACGGCCCCTTCGGCGTACTTTGGGCACGCCGTGTACGGGGAAGTTGTCTGTTTTGCCGTCCATTTGCCCACGGGGGGACTGCGTCCGCGCGCCGCCGGCGTTCACGTGGTGTTGGGCATTTCCGTCAAACAGCGTCACGGAGGTGTGCGCCATGGCCGATGCCGCTTCGCGGCTGACCGCTCTCGCCGAGGAACTGCTGGGGGAACCACCCCCGATCCGCATCCGGGCCTGGGACGGGAGCGAGTCCGGTCCCGCCGACGGCCCCGTCCTCGTCATCCGCCACCGGCGAGCCCTGCGCAGGCTGCTGTGGAAGCCGGGCGAACTGGGCCTGGCCCGCGGCTGGGTGGCCGGCGAGATCGACGTCGAGGGCGACCTGTACGAGGCCCTGGGGAGGCTGGCGGGGATGATCTGGGAGCGCTCCGAACCCGGCCCCGGGCTGCGCGCGCTTCGCGATCCGCGGTTCCGCTCGGCCGTCAGGGCGCTGGCCGCCCTCGCCGGGCCCCGCTGCTGGCTGCCGGTGCCGCCGCCCCCCGAGGAGATCGCCGGACGCCGCGGCCCGCTGCACACCAGGGCGCGCGACCGGCGGGCGGTCAGCCACCACTACGACGTCGGCAACGCCTTCTACGAGCAGGTGCTCGGGCCCTCGATGGTCTACTCCTGCGCCTACTGGCAAGACGGCGGCTCCCTGGCGGACGCCCAGCGAGACAAGCTCGACCTGGTCTGCCGCAAGCTCGCCCTGCGCGAGGGCGACCGACTGCTGGACGTCGGCTGCGGCTGGGGCTCGATGGCACTGCACGCGGCCCGGGAGTACGGCGCCCGGGTCACCGGGGTCACCCTGTCGAGGGAGCAGGCCGCGTACGCCCGCAAGCGCATCGCCGAGGAGGGGCTGACCGACCGCATCGAGATCCGGGTCCAGGACTACCGGGACGTCAAGGACGGCCCGTACGACGCGATTTCGTCCATCGGCATGGCCGAGCACGTCGGGTCCGTCCGCTACCGGGAGTACGCCGATGTGCTCCACGGGCTGCTGAGGCCCGGGGGGAGGCTGCTCAACCACCAGATCGCGCGCCGTCCCGAGCAGGACGAAGCGGCCTACCACGTGGACGACTTCATCGACGCCTACGTCTTCCCCGACGGGGAGCTGGCGCCGCTCGGCAGGACCCTGTCCCTCCTGGAGGAGGCCGGCTTCGAGGCCCGCGACGTCGAGTCGCTGCGCGAGCACTACGCCCTCACGCTGCGCGCCTGGGTGGCGAACCTGGAGTCCGACCGGGAGCGGGCGGTACGGCACTCCTCGCCGGGCCGTGCCCGGATCTGGCGCCTCTACATGGCCGCGTCGGCCGTGTCCTTCGAGCGCAACAGGATCGGGGTCAACCAGATCCTCGCGGTGAGGTGCCGGGACGGCGGCGGCTCGGGCCTGCCGCTCAGGGCCCGCGCCTGGACCGAGACCGGGGCGGGCTGACCTCCCGGAGGAGGGCGCGGTGAGCCGGCCCCTCGGCACCTTCCCGGGCCGGGGCCCGCGCCTTCCCTGAACGGGGCGGGGCGGCCTCCCGGACCGGGGCCCGCGCCTTCCCTGAACGGGGCGGGGCGGCCTCCCGGGCCGGGACCCGCAGGCACCCGGGCCGGGACCCTTCGCGGGGCCCGGCCCGGGCAGCCGTCATGCGTCCTCGGTACGGCTACTCGGTCTTGATCGCGGTGAGCATGTTCAGCCGCGCGGCGCTGCGGGCCGGCCACATCGCGGCGAGCAGGCCCACCAGTGCCGCGAGCACCAGGAAGAGGCCGATGCGGTCACCGCGTACCGGCCCTTGGCGGCGCTGTCCGCGTCCAGGGCGATCTGGCCGTCCCCCGCGGGGCCGCTGCCGTCTGTGAAGGTGTCGGCGGTGAAGGTGTCGGCGGGGCCGGGGCCCTCGCCGGATCGTCCGTCCCGGTGCCCGTTCCCGGGACCCCCTCCGGTCTGACGGGGCGGCAGCCCGTCCTCCTTTGGTATGACGGTGGCTCCCGGGGCGGCTGCGGGGCGGGCCCGCCCCGCCGGAGCGCCGCGCGACGGATCCCCAGGTGTGCAGGGGCGGCGACTTTCCGTCATTCCCACGGGTTGCGGCGGGTGCGCGGGGAGCCCGCCTCGGCAGGTGCAAACGGCCCGCCCGGGTGGTCTGACTACCCCTCAGTCATCAATAAAATAAGACAACTTAGGCACGTTGTTCCGCTGTTGGGGTGAGCCGTGCGGATAGGGTCGTGTGCGAACGCAGAGCCGCGTACGCAGGACCGCGCAACCAGCCCGGATGGTGGAATGCAGACACGGCGAGCTTAAACCTCGCTGGCCTTCGGGCCGTGCCGGTTCGAGTCCGGCTCCGGGCACGTTCATGCGTCCGCGGCGCGAGTGACACCCGTTGAACTCCTGAACGCTTGCCCGTACCCGCGTGGCCGTCTCCGACGCCGGCCGGGCACCCGCGGCCCGGCACCCCGTATCCCTGCCCGGCCCGCGGTCGTATACACGCGGGACCTCACTCCCGGCCGTCTTGCGGTACCGCCGCCGGAGTGAACCGAGCCGACCCGGGAATGAGTGACCCGGTTCACCGGCTGTAGTGTCGGGACAGAGTGCACGGCGGGTGCGGGGCCACAGGTCAGTCACGATCGAGGAAAGATCCTCCTTCAGCACTAGGCTGAGGTCTTTGCCCCCGCATTACTCTTGTGCGAAGGCCGCGCAGGGCGGCCATGGAGGAGTGAGATGAGGAGCAGCAACCCGGTCTTCTCGCGACGGGGGTTCAGCCGCGACAACGGCTACGCGGGCTTCAACACCGCGCCGCAGGCCGGGGGCCCCGCAGTCGGCGGCAGTCCGTACGCCCAGGGCGCGGGCAACCCGTACGCCACCAACCCCTACGCGCCGGCGGACGCCCAGGTCGGTGCGCCGCCGCAGGCGCCCGCCCCGGCCAACGTGATGACGATGGACGACGTCGTGGCGCGCACCGCCATGACGCTCGGCACCGTCGTGCTCACCGCGGTCCTGTCGTGGGTGCTCCTGCCCGTCGACCAGGCCAACATCGGCATGTCGTACGGCATCGCCATCGGCGCCGCACTGGTGGCCATGGTGCTGGCGCTCGTCCAGTCCTTCAAGCGCAAGCCGTCGCCCGCGCTGATCCTCGCCTACGCGGCGTTCGAGGGCGTCTTCCTCGGAGTGATCTCCAGCACGGTGTCCACGTACATCGCCGACGGTGTGGTCGCCCAGGCGGTGCTCGGCACCATGGCGGTCTTCGGCGGTGTGCTGTTCGCCTACAAGATGCGCTGGATCCGCGTCACCCGCCGCTTCTACGGCTTTGTGATGGCCGCCGCGATGGGCTTCGTGCTGCTGATGGCGGTCAACATGCTGTTCGCCGTCTTCGCCGGCGGTGACGGCCTGGGCTTCCGCAGCGGTGGTCTCGGCATCCTCTTCGGTGTCATCGGCATCATCCTCGGTGCCTGCTTCCTCGCCCTGGACTTCAAGCAGGTCGAGGACGGCATCAACTACGGCGCCCCCCGCGAGGAGTCCTGGCTGGCCGCCTTCGGCCTCACCCTGACCCTGGTGTGGATCTACCTGGAGATGCTGCGCCTGCTGTCGATCCTGCAGGGCGACGACTGACGCACGGGCGGCCCGCACGGCCGCCCGGCGAACCGACGAGGGCCCGCTCCGGCATCCGCCGGGCGGGCCCGTCGTCCATCCTCGATCAGGCCGGGCCGGGGCGGGTGGTGGAGGCGGGCCTGCGGGTCGTGGAGGCGGGCCTGCTCCGGCATCCGCCCGGCGGGAGGGATACTCGCCACCCCCGCTCGTGCCGCGTCAGACGACGTGCGGCCCGTCGCGGCTCGCGCCCCCTCACGGCGCGCGGCAGGGCGGCTCGCGGCGTTGCCTGCTCCACCGGGCAGGCCCGCGGCGAGGCCGATCGCGCCTCGCGACGCACCGTGCCGGACACCGCGCCGCTCCCCGGCGGGCCGGCCCTGTCTGACGGGCCGGTCCTGTCTGACGCGGCACCAGTCACCTCAGAGCAGCTTGCGGGCCGCCCTCCTCAGGTCGTACTCGTGGATGATCGCCTTCGCATGGCCATACGCGAGATCGTGTTCGCTCCGGAGCCAGCTGACCTTCTCCTCGAAGCGGAACAGGGACGGTCCTTCTTCGACGGTCCGCAGCCAGTCGGCGATGTCACGACCGGTGCAGTGAGGGATGCGGGAGAGCAGGTTGCGATGGGTCTCTTCGGAGAAGACGTGGGACATCGGTGCCTCCGGACGCATTGCGCGTGTGGTCCTTCACGTCACCGTGCCTCAGCGTTCGCGTATTGGCAACAGTCCCGTACCGGCGCATAGGGTCGCGTCGTGCGTGATACGACACCTCTGACAGCAGCCGTGGAACGATTCGCCGACCGGCTGCGGGCCGCCCCGCAGAGCCGGCTCCAGCGCGGTGCGGCGGCCGAAGGGCTGGCACTGGCCAGGGAGTTGGCGGTGCGCGCCCAGCGCATCGAGGCGCCCGGGCGGCAGCCGTGGACCATGCCCGACGCGGGGGTCTTCGCAGTCGCGGACCAATTGGTGGTCGCGGGGACGGATTTGGCCGAAGCCCTGCGCACGGGGGCGGCCCCCCGGGGGGAACTGGACGAGGCCGTGGCCCTGGTCGAGGCGGCGGCGCGGCGGGCGCGGCTCTGATCTGAGGGCGCGCCCGGGGCTGCCGGGGCCGGGTCGCGGGCCGGGTCGCGGGGCGGGGAGGCAAGCGGTGCGGGGGGCAGGGAGCCGGGGTGCGGGCAGGGATGGTCCGCAGGCCCGGAGGGCGGGGGCTCCGCGGGACCGGGTCAGAGCGAGGCGATGACGCGGTCGGCGAGGACGTAGACGTTCTCCCCGGCGCCGCAGGAGAACGTCAGCGAGTAGGCGCCGGAGACGCCCGAGCCGCCGAGCAGGACAGGCGTCCGCCCGGCGTGCAGCGCCTCCCCGAGCCGCTCCGCGGTCTCGCGGTGCCCCGGGGTCATGCAGAGGGTCGTGCCGTCGGCGAACACATACACGTCCAGGGTGCCCAGCGGGCCCGGCCGTACGTCGGTGAGGGCGGTCCCGGTGTCCGCCAGTTCCTCGAGCCGTGCCACGGTTCGCTCGTGGTCGGTCACGACAGGCGTGTGCACCGGTACGAAGTCGGGGTGCGAGGGGTGCCGCCGGCGGGCCGCGGCGAGTTCGGGGGAGTCCTCCGCGAACTCCGCCGGCTGCTCGGCCGGCTCCGGCGGCTCCTCGAGGTCCTCCACCCCTTCCAGGTCCAGTGCCTCCAGACCGGCGAAGTCGGCCTGCCGGGGCAGGAAGATCGGCCCGTCCTCCCCGGCGTCCGCCGGTCCGCCGAGCATCGCCGGCGGGGACTCGCCGGCGAAGTGCGGCGCGTCGGCCGCCTCGCGGGCTTCCTGCGCGGCCCAGAAGGCCCGCGCCTCGGCCAGCTCGCGCTCGCGCTCCTCGGCCAGCGCCTCGGCGACGGCCGCGCGTATCTCGGCGGCGGGGGCCGTGCGGGCATGCGGTACGGAGCCGAAGGGGCCGCTCTCCTGGCGGCTCGCGGCGGCCAGTTCCGCACGCAGGGCGGTGACCTGCCTGCGCAGTCCGAGAGTGGTGTGCAGGGCAGCGGCGCCCACAGCCGTGGCGGCGGCGGTGGTCAGCAGCAGGGCGAGGGACAAGGCGCTCACTGACGTACTCCCGGTTCTGAGGACTTCCCCGACTTACTACATCAGCTTGTCGTGGGCCCACATCTGGTGTCAGTGCAATACATCACGAACGTCACGAAAGAGACAGAGGGCCGGGCCGGATGTCCTCTCGCCGGGTGCGTGTGACCTGGGTAAACGCACACCACTGGGAGACAGGTCACATCCTGGGGGCGATTGGGTCACGGCTGGGAGACGGCGGGGTTGGGGGAGCGGTCGCGGAGGGACGGGGAGCGGTTCGCCATCCGCTGCCGTGAACCGGGCGCGGTGGGTGCGCCGGGCGCGCGTGCGGGTGCGGGTGCGGGTTGCGGATGGGGGTGCGGGTTGTGGGTGCGGGGTGCGGGCGCGCCCCGGCCTGCCCGCCGTACCGCACAGCGGTACGGGTCCGCCGCGATACGGGTCCCCGGGCCGCGTTCCCCGTGCGCATCGGCGGGGTGTCGCGCACGCGCGACACCCCGCCGGACCGGCACCCTCCCGCGCCCCGGCGCCCCGGGCGGGGTGCCGTTCGCGTCAGCTGAGGCGCTCGATGACCATCGCCATTCCCTGGCCGCCGCCCACGCACATGGTCTCCAGACCGAACTGCTTGTCGTGGAACCGGAGCGAGTTGATCAGCGTGCCGGTGATGCGCGCGCCGGTCATGCCGAAGGGGTGGCCGACCGCGATCGCTCCGCCGTTGACGTTCAGCTTCTCCAGCGGGATGCCCAGGTCCCGGTAGGAGGGGACGACCTGCGCCGCGAACGCCTCGTTGATCTCGACCAGGTCGATGTCGTCCATGGTGAGCCCGGCCCGCCGCAGCGCCTGCCTGCTCGCCTCGACCGGGCCGTATCCCATGATCTCGGGGGAGAGGCCGGAGACCCCGGTGGAGACGATCCGGGCCAGCGGGGTCAGGCCCAGCTCACGCGCCTTGGTGTCCGACATGATCACCAGCGCGGCCGCGCCGTCGTTGAGCGGGCAGCAGTTGCCCGCGGTGACCAGGCCGTCCGGGCGGAACACCGGCTTCAGGCCCTGCACGCCCTCCAGCGTGACGCCCGCGCGCGGGCCGTCGTCCTTGGCGACCACGGTGCCGTCCGGCAGTGTCACGGGCGTGATCTCGCGCTCCCAGAAGCCGTTCTTGATCGCTTCCTCGGCGAGGTTCTGGGAGCGCACGCCGAACTCGTCCATCTCCTGGCGGGTGACGCCCTTGAGGCGGGCCAGGTTCTCCGCGGTCTGGCCCATCGCGATATACGCGTCCGGGACCAGGCCGTCCTCGCGCGGGTCGTGCCAGTTCGCGCCCTCGCTGGCGGCGACGGCCGCGGTCCGGGCCTCCGCCTCGGCGAAGAGCGGGTTGTGGGTGTCGGGGAGGCCGTCGGACGTGCCCTTCAGTGAGCGGGAGACCATCTCGACGCCCGCCGATATGAAGACGTCGCCCTCACCGGCCTTGATGGCGTGCAGCGCCATCCGGGAGGTCTGCAGCGAGGACGAGCAGTAGCGGGTGACGGTGCAGCCGGGGAGGTGGTCCATCCCCATCTGCACGGCCACGATCCGGCCGAGGTTGTGGCCCTGCTCACCGCCGGGCAGGCCGCAGCCGAGCATCAGGTCGTCGATGTCCGCGGGGTCCAGCTCGGGGACCTTGGCCAGTGCGGCCTGGACGATGGTCGCGGTCAGGTCGTCCGGCCGCAGCTCCTTCAGCGAGCCCTTGAAGGCCCGTCCGATGGGCGAGCGGGCGGCAGAGACGATCACGGCTTCGGGCATCACGGCTCCAGTGGGGTGCTCGGGGGCGACAGTCTGGAAGTTACCCCTACGTATCACGCGGGTCACGGTACGGACCGTGTGATGCGGACCTCTTTTCTAAGCGCTCGCTTATGGGCGGACTCGCGGCGGCCGGTCCGGCACATGGGCGGCCACGGCGGTCCATGCCGCGCCGCGCCGCGCCGTGCCATGCCGTGCCGGGGGCGGCGAGGTCCGGCCGCCCGGTTCAGGGGCCGGGTTGCCGGGCCGGCGGGGGCTCCGGCCGCGCGAGCTGGGCTCCGGCGCGAGTGCCGGCGCCTGTGCGGGCGGCGCGTGTTCACTCCGCCGCCCGCTCGCGCGCCTCCGCGGCCCTGGGCTCCGCGGGCGCCGGCTCCGCCGGGACCGGCAGGCGGCGGCGCCGGCGGTGCTTGAGCAGGGCCCACGGGGCACGGGCGCCGGTGACCTCGGTACCGGCCTCGCTCGCCGCCTCCGCCGCCGCCTTGGCGACCGGCAGCATGCCCTCGTGGCGGTCGGCGTCCAGCCGGTCCGTCTCCGGCCACAGGCCCAGCACCGCGCACAGCGTCGGCAGCACCGCCATCGCCGCCGTGGCGTACCCCTCCGCCGAGGGGTGGTAGTTGTCGGGTCCGAACAACTCGCGGGGGTTCGCTGCGAACTCCGGCCCCAGCAGGTCCCCCAGCGACACCGTACGGCCGCCCTGCTCCACCGCGCCGATCGTCTGCGCGGCCGCGAGCTGCCGGGAGACCCGTCGGGCGAGCCACCGCAGCGGCTGGTAGACGGGTTCGATGGTGCCGAGGTCCGGGCAGGTGCCCACCACCACCTCCGCTCCGGCCGTCCGCAGCCGGCGGACCGCTTCGGACAGGTACCGCACCGACCGCGTCGGGGGCATGCGGTGCGTCACGTCGTTCGCCCCGATCATGATCACGCAGACGTCCGGGACCCGTGCAGGATCCCGCAGCGCGAGGCCCACCTGCCGTTCGAGGTCGTCGGAGCGCGCGCCCGGCAGGGCCACGTTGAACAGCCGAACCGGGCGCTCCGCCACGGCCGCGAGCCCCGAGGCCAGCAGTGCCCCCGGCGTCTGCCCCGCCCGGCGCACCCCCTGCCCGGCGGCCGTCGAGTCGCCGAGCAGGACCAGCCGCAGCGGATCGGACAGCCCGAAGGCCGTGCCGTAGACACCGTCCGCCCCGGGCGGTGCGGGGGCCGTACCGCCCCCCACCGATCTCTTCGCCAACTGCACCTCGGCCAGCAGAAGAGTCACCGCGGCGGCTCCGAGCAGACCGATTCCGCCGCCGCCGTAAGCCGCGCCCGCCGCGATGCGCCGCGCCACCCTCGCCCTCGACACAGTCCCAGCCACCTCCTCGTAGCCGTGCAGCCCTCCAAGAGCTCACTGCCCCGCAACGGCCGCCGCCCAATCTCGCGCCGAATGCGCATACGCTGACGGAACCACTATGGAGATCCCGGAGACTTACGGTGCGATTCCACGACTCGATGATCAGTCTGGTTGGCAATACCCCGCTGCTGAAGCTGAACAGCGTGACCGCGGGCATTCAGGCGACGGTTCTCGCCAAGGTCGAGTACTTCAACCCCGGCGGGTCGGTGAAGGACCGCATCGCCCTGCGCATGATCGAGGCCGCCGAGCAGAGCGGGGAGCTCCGGCCGGGCGGCACGATCGTCGAGCCGACGAGCGGGAACACCGGCGTCGGGCTGGCCATCGTGGCCCAGCAGAAGGGCTACAAGTGCATCTTCGTCTGCCCTGACAAGGTGTCCACCGACAAGATCAACGTCCTGCGCGCCTACGGCGCCGAGGTCGTCGTCTGCCCGACGGCGGTCGACCCGGAGCACCCGGACTCGTACTACAACGTCTCGGACCGGCTGGTGCGCGAGACGCCGGGTGCCTGGAAGCCGGACCAGTACTCCAACCCCAACAACCCGCGTTCGCACTACGAGACGACCGGTCCCGAACTGTGGGAACAGACTGAGGGGAAAATCACCCATTTCGTGGCCGGCATCGGCACCGGCGGCACCATCTCCGGCACCGGCAACTATCTGAAGGAGATCAGCGGGGGCGCGGTGCGCGTGGTCGGCGCGGACCCCGAAGGCTCCGTCTACTCCGGCGGTTCCGGCCGGCCGTACCTGGTGGAGGGGGTCGGTGAGGACTTCTGGCCCACCGCCTACGACCCCGAGGTCACGGACGAGATCATCGCCGTCTCCGACAAGGACTCGTTCCAGATGACGCGCCGCCTCGCCAAGGAGGAGGGACTCCTGGTCGGCGGGTCCTGCGGCATGGCGGTCGTCGCCGCGCTGCGGGTGGCCGAGGGCCTCGGGCCGGACGACGTGGTGGTGGTGCTGCTCCCCGACAGCGGACGCGGCTATCTGTCGAAGATCTTCAACGACGAGTGGATGAACGACTACGGCTTCCTCGAGCAGGCGGGCGACCAGCCGCGGGTCGGCGACGTGCTGAAGCACAAGGAGGGCCCCCTGCCGTCCCTCGTGCACATGCACCCCGAGGAGACCGTGGGCCAGGCCGTCGAGGTGCTCCGCGAGTACGGCGTCTCCCAGATGCCGATCGTGAAGCCGGGCGCCGGGCACCCGGACGTCATGGCCGCCGAGGTCATCGGCTCCGTGGTGGAGCGGGAGCTGCTGGACGCGCTGTTCACGCAGCGCGCCTCGCTGAACGACCCGTTGGAGAAGCACATGAGCGAGCCGCTGCCCCAGGTCGGTTCGGGGGAGCCGGTCGGTGACCTGATGTCCGTGCTCGGTTCCGCCGACGCGGCGATCGTGCTGGTCGAGGGCAAGCCGACCGGTGTCGTCAGCCGCCAGGACCTGCTGTCCTTCCTGGCGCGGACCGGGAAGTAGGCGCACCGGGCCGGGAGCGCGGCGGTCCCCGCGCCGAGCGGTACCGGAGGTGCCGGGAGGCGTGGGGCTGCACCGCGGTGGGCACGGGTGGGCGGTGCCCAGGGGCGAAGCGCCCAAGGGCCTCGAAGGGGCGCACAGGGGACCCGGAGGGGGCGTGAAGGGGACCCGAGGGGGCGTGAAGGTTCTCGAAAGGGGCGAGCCGGGGATGCGCGGGGACCGCCGCACCCCCGTGACCGGGGGGCGGGACGACGGCGGTCCCCGCGGGGGACGCGTTCCGGTTCGGGAACCGGCCCCGCGTCCGGGCGTCCAGGGAGGTCCGGGAGCCGCTCCGGAGGTCCTTGGCGCCGACGCACCCCAATCTGCCGGACGCGTGTTAAGCGAGTGCTGCGCCGACGTGTCGCGCCCGTACCACTTGTGCGAACCTCCGGGCACGGTACGCCTGGTGGCGCCGGCGCAGGCCCGCGTGCGGGCCCGGTGTCTCCGGGCGGTGTCTCCGGGCCCGCCGCGGCGGGCCCGGTGGGGGCCGCGGGCTCCCGGGCCGGACGCGTGCCCGCCGCGCCGCAGCGGACCGCTGACCGTCCCGGCCGCACCGGGTCCCTCCCGCGCGGGTGTGCACGGTCCCGGGGGCGCCGGGTCGGCTCTCACAGCTCAGGTCAATTCAGGTGCGGGGTCGGCGCGGCGCCGCACGTAGTCGACGGGTTCCCGCTCCGCGTCGTCGGGAGCGGGGCGCGAGATGATGTGCCGGCGGCGCGGAACGCGGCGACGGCCTCTTCGGCGTCGGTGCTGACGTGGCAGCCGTCGCGCTGCTGCGCCGCCCCGTTCGGTGCCGGGTACGGGTCGCGGAAGGTGAACGCCTGCGGACCGGGGCCGTGTTCGCGCAGCATCGCGACCCGCTCCATCGCCTCAGCGACGGTAGGACGGTGGCCGGCCGGGATCCACCACATGGCCTGGTGTGCCTCCGCCATCCGGCGAAACCACTCCCGGCGGCGGCTCAGCACGCGCAGGTGACCGCTGTGGTACGTGAAGTTCCGCAAGGCCTCGACCGACTCCCAGACCGAGCAGTTGAAGAGCAGCAGGTCGTCGTTCCCATCGGGGCGGATGCCGGTCGCGTCCACGCCACCGCCGTCGACCATGCGCCAGACGAAACCTGGGCTCCGGTCGGCAAGCGCGTTGATTTCCGGCTGCTGGGCGACGAAGTCGGCCAACTCGGGGCTGTCCATTGGGGCGACGATGCGGCCGATGTTGACCTGCGCCAGGTGAGACTCAGTCATGGAGCACAGCATGGCCTGACCCAGCTCTATGGTCAATCATTTTTATTTTTAGAAAGTGCCACGCAGCAGCCGCCGGGGCACGGATCCATCGCCGGTGACCACTGCTCGGGCGCAAGGCCCTCGACGAGCGCCAGGTTCATCCCGCAGATCAGGGCGGGGAACTCAGCCGCCAGCGCGTGGAAGGGGCAGTTGCGCAGCCGCAGCGTCCCCCCGTCCCAGAAGGGCTCGTAGCCGCGCGCCCGCAGCGCCGCCACCACATCATCGGCACGCGCATCCGGCTGTGCCGCGCCCGCCGCCCTCGCCGCGGCCTGAAGCTCCCGGTCCAACCCGGCGTTCTCCAGCACCTCCGCCAGCAGCCGACCGGCGGCCTCGTACGACCGCGGCGGCACGGAGACGGCGTGCTCACCCTCGGCACGCCGGTACAGCTTCGCCGGCCGCCCCGCCCCGGGACCGGTGCGCCCGGACAGCCGCCGGAAGGACACGGCCAGCAATCCGGCCTCGACCAGCTTGTCCAGATGGAAGGCGGCCAGCGACCGGGAGACCCTGGCCGCTTCCGCGGCCGCGTCGCGGCCCACCTCCTTTGGGGCGGCGGCAACGTATCGGTAGAGCCGACGGCGCACGGGGTCGCTCAGTACCCCCAGCACGTCGAACGCGGAGTCTTCGTCAGTCATACGCCGACTCTATGACCAATGAAGGCTGAGAAACACGTCCGGCCGCACACGGCACCCACTGCAGACGCTGTCGGGTGCCACCCGGGAGCAGAGACTGCCCACCACGCGGACCGACCTACCGCCGCCCCGCTTCGTCGGACCGCACGCGGCGCCGCTTGCCCGGTCTGCATATGGTCATGCAGAGTTAAGGGTGACTGAATAGCCGGTGGGCCGGAACTCTCGGCGGCCTCCGTCTCCGTTCCGCCTCCCGGCGCCGTGCTCCCGCGGTACTGCCCCGGGCGCCACGGGGAGGGTCGGGCACACCTCCGGCACGCCGGGTGAGAGGAACCAGGGGACGGACATGAACGACACCAGCCCTGCCGCACGGCTTCAGCAGCTCTTCGAAGGCCACCGGCTCACCCCCACCCAGCGCCGCATCGCCCACTGCATGGTGCGCAGGGCCACCGACGTGCCGTTCCTGTCCAGTGTCGAACTGGCCGAGCTCGCCGGCGTCAGCCAGCCCTCCGTCACCCGCTTCGCCGTCGCGCTCGGCTTCGACGGCTACCCGGCGCTGCGCAGGCACCTGCGTGAGGTGGTTCCCGCCGAACCGGCGGGGGACGGGCGTGAGTTCACCGAGTACCAGCAGGCCGTGCACGCGGAGATCGAGAACCTGCGGCAGCTCGCCGAACTGCTCGCCGATCCGGCCCCGGTGGAACGCGCCGCCCGGCTGCTCGCCGCCTCCCGCCCGCTGCCAGTCCTCGGCCTGCGCGCCGCTTCCGCGCAGGCCAGGGGCTTCTCCTACTTCGCGGCCAAGGTCCACCCGGATGTCCGGCTGCTCGACGAGGGCGGCTCGATGCTGGCCGACCGCATCGACGCCGCACGCCGGGCGGGCGCCACCGCGCTGCTCTGCTTCGCCCTGCCCCGCCACCCCAGGGAGGTCGTGGAGGCGCTCGCGTACGCGCGGGAGGCCGGGCTGACCGTGGTCACGGTCGCGGACTCGGCGTTCGCGCCCGTCGCCGCCCACAGCGATGTGCTGATCCCCGCAGCCGTCGGCACGGGCCTCGCCTTCGACACCGCGTGCGCACCGATGCTGCTGGGCCGGATGCTGCTGGAGGCGATGTGCGACGGCCTGCCGGACGCGCAGGCGCGGCTGGAGGAGTTCGACGTCCGGGCCGCGGAGCGCGGACTCTTCGCGGACTGACGAGCCGCGGAACGGGGCTCCCCGCCCGGACGCAGGGCGGTGGAAGGGAGCGGTGCAGTGGGTCGGGGCGGAGGTCGCGTACTGGCGCGCGTGGCGGTGGCCGTACGGGCCGGGGCGGTCCCGATGCTGTGGCTCGGCGGGCTCGGCGGGCTCGGCGGGCTCGGCGGGCTCGGCGGGCTCGCCGCGGTCGTCGGGCCGGCACCGGAGGGGCTCACCGGCCGCGCGATCGGACTGTACGGCGGTGCCGCGCTGTTCCTGATGACGGCAGCGGTCGTGGCGACCGTCCGCACCGGCCGGTACCGGGAGCTGGAGCGCGGGGCCACCCGGGCCGCCCGGGGCGACATGCTCCAGGACCGGGCCGTGACCGTACGCAACTGGCGCCGCGCGCACCGCTGGTGGCTGCTCGCCGGGTTCGCGGCGGCGGTCGGCAGTGCCTTCGCCGTACCGGCGGCCGGCGGGCTGCTGCTCGCGGGTGCCGGTGCCGGGATCTGGCTCAAGGCGCGTGCCCTGGGGCGGCGGGAGAGCGCGGCCGGGAAGCTGCTGTGGGTGCGCACCGACCGGGTCGAGCGCGGCCGGCCCACCGGGCCGCGGGTCATGTGCTACCGCACCACCGGCCCCGCCGCCGGCGACGCAGCCCCGGGCGGGGCCAGGCGGCGCTGAACGGTCGGCGGGGCGCCGGTGGGGCGCGGGCGGGACGTCAGACCTCCAACTCGGCCTCGATCTTGCGCAGCTGATGGCGGGCCATCGCCAGATTGGCGCGCTTGTTGTCCAGCGCGAGGTACAGGAACAGCCCGTTGCCACCGCGTGCCTTGAGCAGCCGGATCAGGTGGTACTGCCCGCCCAGGGTGATGAGGATGTCCTCGATCTCGTCCTGGAGGCCCAGCATCTCCATCGCGCGCAGCTTGGCCCGCACCACGTCGGTGTTGCCCGCGGCCGCGACGTTCAGGTCGAGGTGCTTGCCGCCGCCGATGGTGCCCAGGGCCATACCGCTGGTGTAGTCGACGAGGGCGACGCCGACCGCGCCCTCGATCATGGCCATCGCTTCCTTGAGGGCAGTCTCGGTGTTCGCCATGGTCTCTCCTTGTTGTGGAACTGCTCGGTTGTGGTGGTGCGTTCGCCCGTCGGGGGCGGGAGGCCGCCGGCCCTCGCGCCAGGGGGCGCCCCGCCGGCGCCCGGCCGGAGGGTCCGGTTGGGTGCCGGCGGGTCGGGTCGGCCGCCGTCGGGTCGGCGGGGCCGGCCGGGTCGGCGGGTCTGGTCGGCTCGGCGGGGGATACGGGTGGGCGGCTCGGGCCGGCGGGTCTGGTCGGTTCAGGGGCGTTCGAGTGCTCCGTCCACGAGTTCGCCGATGCGCGCCCCGGCCTTGCGGGCCTCGAGGTGCAACCGGCCGACGTTGACCCGGGGCTCGGCGGTCACGGTGATCACGGCGGCTGTGCCCGCCGCGTACGTCGCCACATAGCCGCTCTCGCCGCGCACGAGCAGTTCGCGGAAGCGGCCCTGACCGGTCGCCTCGGTCAGCCGCACGGCCACCCCGAGCGCGGCGGCGGTCAGCGCGGCGACGGTCTCCGCCTCGGCCTCCGGGGTGTCCCTGGCCAGCACGAGGCCGTCCACGCTCGCCGCGAGGGCACCGGTGAGCTGCGGTAGCCGGGTCCTCAACCGGTGCAGTTCGTCGAGGACTCCGGTGCTCGCGGTCATCAGCTGTCTCCTCTCGGCGCGCTGCCTCATCGCGCGCATCACAGCGTTGCCTCCAGGGCGTCACGGAGCCGGCGGAGCAGGGCGACGTCCGGATCGGCGGACATCGCCATCAGGCGGGCGACATCGGATGGCGGGGTGGGCGCGGCGGCTGCCGCCGGTCGCGGCGTCTCCACAAGGCCGGCCGCAGCCAGCCGGCGTACATCGATGAGGGTGTGGAACGCGGGTCGGCCCAGCGCGCGTGCGATGTCGGCGGGCGTGCGCACCCCATCGGCGAGATCGAGCACGGCGCGCTGCCGTGGGGCGGCGGTCCGCGGGCGGGCGGATCGCGGGGAGGGCACCACCGGCGCGGTGTCCGTCTCCGGATGCGCCCAGAGACGGTCCAGCAGGGCCCGGCGCCGCAGGGTCTCGCGCTCGACCGCCTCGGCGGCCACCGGCCTTACCGGGCCTATCCAGTGGGCCGCGCCGTAGCGGAAGCGGGTGGGGCCGCTGCTCGGGGCGAGGGCGAAGAACGCCGCGTCGAAGAGCGCCCCCAGATGGCAGATCTCCAGTTCGCCGCCGGACACCAGGCCGCTGTCGACCAGGTACCGGCCGACCGCGCCGTCCGCCCCGGCCTCGCGGATGGCCTGCGTCCAGCCGTCGGGGCGCAGCCGTCCGGTGGCGGAGAGCATGACGTCTATGCCCGGCGCGACGGGGCTCTCGGCGTGCACGACCTGGCCCTCGACGAGGTACAGCGTCCCCCGGTCCCGTAAGAGGGCCCCGGTGGCCCGTTCGGAGGCGAGCCGCAGCAGCATCGGTGAGACGCTCACTCCAGTACCAGCCGCTCCGTCAGGTCGCGCATCCTGAGCCGGGCGAGGGCGAGATTGCCGTCCGTGCGGTCGAGCCAGAGGTGGAGCAGTACGCTGCTGTCGAAGCTCGTTTCGACGAAGCGCAGAACGTGGTAGCACGTGCGGGTGGTGACGACGAGGTCCTCCACCGGAGGGTTCTTGCCGTGGTCCGTCTCCGGGCCGCCGGCGGTGCCCAGCGGGGCGAAGGTAGGATGCTCCGCCACCATGCGCGCGAGTTCCGCAGTCTCGGCCGCCGCCGTCTCGTGGTCGTCGCCGGCGGCGTCGCCGACGGTGCCGAGGGCGAGTCCGCTGGTCCAGTCGACGAGGGCGGCGCCGCGCACGCCGGGCAGCCGCATGGCGTGCAGTAGACACTCGTCGATTCCGGGCACGCGGAAACCCCCCCAGCACATGTACGTACGGCTCGGACGTATGTCCGTAGCCGTAAGGTTACGCAACGGAGTACCGGCAGGTCGAACTTCTGGCATTTTCCATCGGAACATGCGTGGGTTCCGCTAGGGTCCGCCCGCCTGCTCCGGCCCGCCTGCTCCGGCCCGCCTGCTCCGGCCCGCCTGCTCCGGCCCGCCTGCTCCGGCCCGCCTGCTCCGGCCCGCCTGCTCCGGCCCGCCTGCTCCGGCCCGTGTGCCGCTCGCGTGCTGCCCGGCCCGTCAGCGCCCTCCGCGGGGCTGGACGCCGCTCGACGGCGACACTTGTGCTGGTCATCCTCCATGGGCCACCGGGGGGCGACAGCGGCCCGTTACAGCAGCGCGTCCGGCCGGTCCCCGCCCGACTCGGCCACGATCTCCGCGACCGTCTGAGGGGCCCGCACGGTCGTGAAGCGCACGCCGCCGGCATCCGCCAGAAAGCCGTGCACGCCGGGCCGGGCAAGGCTGTTGTAGGCGTAGTGGCTGCTGAAGTAGTAAGCGCCGGTGTCCAGCGCGGCGACCGTGTCGCCGGGCTCGAGCAGGGGCAGCTCCCGCGCCTCTGCCAGCAGGTCGCCCGCGAAGCAGGCGGGCCCCGCGATGTCCTGCACCACGGCGGCACCCGTCTTGGGGGCGCCCTTGGCGTCGTACGCGGCGATCCGCAGCGGCCATGAGGCGGGGTCGTAGACGGTGCGGGTGGCGACCTGGACCCCTGCGTGGGTGAGGGCGATGGGCCGGGCGCCGGCGGTCTTGGTGTACTCGACACGGGCGAGGACCGTGCCGTGCTTGGCGAGCAGCGACCGGCCGAACTCGGTGACCAGCCCGTAGCGGCCGTCGAACAGCCCGGGGACCGCGTCCCGCAGTGTCCGCGCGTAGTCGGCGAAGGTGGGGTCCTCCTCGTCGGAGGCGAAGTTGACCGGCAGCCCGCCGCCGATGTCGACGGTGTCGATCTGCTGCCGGCCGGCGGCCGCGTTGATCTCCTCGGCCAGTTCGTACACCGCCAGCACGCCCTGCGCCATGAGTTCAAGGCCCAGCCCCTGCGAGCCGGAGTGGGTGTGCAGCCGGGTCAGCCAGGGCCGGTCGAGGCAGGCGCGCACCACGCGCTCGCGGGCCCCCTCGTCACACAGGGCGACGCCGAACTTCGAGGTCGCGGTCGCCGTGGACAGTGCACCGATCGCGCCGGCGCCGATCTGCGCGTTGATGCGCAACCCGAGCCGCGAGCCCCCGGAGCCGGGTCCGAGGCCGGGTCCGAGGCCGGAGCCGGCCGCGGAAGCGGTGCGGGTGCCGGTACCGGTGCCGGTACCCGCACCGGTCAGGGTGTCGATGCGGTCGAGTTCCTGGAGGCTGTCGGCGTTGACGGCGATCCCCAGGCGCAGCGCCTCGGTCAGCTCGGCCCGGGTCTTTGCGGGGGAGTCCAGCACGATCCGCTCCGGCCGCACACCGGCGGCCAGCGCCAGCGCCGACTCGCCCGGGCTGGCGACCTCCGCGCCGATGCCCTCGGAGTCCAGGAGCCGCAGCACCGGCACCAGCGGCGCGGCCTTCACGGCGAAGGCGTGCAGCACGGGGGCGCCGGTGACCTCCTCGAAGGCGATCCGGAGCGCGGCGGCCGAGGCACGGATGCCGGCGATGTCGATAAGCGCGACGACGGGGTCGGTCTCGGTGAGCAGGCCCTGCTCCACGGCTGCTCGTACGGCCCGGTCGCGACGGTCTGAAGCCAGATGAGCCATGGGTTCCAGTCAACCATTCGCACTCGTTCGCGCCCACCGCGCCCACCGCGCCCGGTCGCCGATGGCTCGCCGTGTTCACCTCCGGTCGGTGCGGGTGGGCAGCCCCCTGCCCTGCCCGGCAGCGGGACGGCCCCGGTCCGGGCTGCCGCGACGCCGGGGAGGTCGCACACACACGGGGGGACCCGGCGCCCCCGCACTGTTGACTGAAATTATTCAGGGCATCAGGATGTGAATAGGAAAGTCAACGTCGCGAGGAGGCATCGGCATGTCAGGACCCCGCCCCGTACGGGCACCGCACGGCACGGAACTGAGCGCCCTCGGGTGGCAGCAGGAAGCCGCTCTGCGCATGCTCCAGAACAACCTCGACCCGGAGGTCGCCGAGCACCCCGACAAGCTCGTCGTGTACGGCGGCACGGGCAAGGCCGCCCGCGACTGGCGCTCGTTCGACGCGATGGTCCGCACGCTCCGGACGCTGAAGCAGGACGAGACCATGCTCGTCCAGTCCGGCCGCCCGGTCGGCGTGATGCAGACCCACGAGTGGGCGCCCCGTGTGCTCATCGCCAACTCCAACCTCGTCGGCGACTGGGCGAACTGGGAGGAGTTCCGGCGTCTGGAGGCCCTCGGGCTCACCATGTACGGGCAGATGACCGCGGGCTCCTGGATCTACATCGGCACCCAGGGCATCCTCCAGGGCACCTACGAGACCTTCGCCGCCGTTGCGGCCAAGAAGTTCGGCGGCACACTGGCCGGGACGATCACACTGACCGCCGGGCTCGGCGGGATGGGCGGCGCCCAGCCGCTCGCCGTCACCATGAACGACGGCGTCGCCCTCTGCATCGACTGCGACCCCCGGGCCATCGAACGCCGCATCGAGCACCGCTACCTCGACGTGAAGGCCGACAGTCTCGAGCACGCCCTCCAGCTGGCCGCCGAGGCCCGCGACGCCCGCCGCCCGCTGTCCGTCGGCGTGCTCGGCAACGCGGCCGAACTCGTGCCGCAGCTGCTCGCCATGAACGCGCCGATCGACATCGTCACCGACCAGACCTCCGCACACGACCCGCTGGCCTACCTGCCCACCGGGGTCGACTTCGGCGACATGGCCTCGTACGCGGCGAAGGACCCGGCCGGGTTCACCACCCGCGCCCGCGAGTCCATGGCCCGGCACGTCGAGGCCATGGTGGGGTTCCTGGACGCCGGCGCCGAGGTCTTCGACTACGGCAACTCGATCCGCGGCGAGGCGCAGCTGGCCGGATACGACCGGGCGTTCGCCTTCCCCGGCTTCGTCCCCGCCTACATCCGGCCCCTCTTCTGCGAGGGCAGGGGCCCGTTCCGCTGGGCCGCGCTCTCCGGCGACCCGGCCGACATCGCCCGTACCGACAAGGCGATCCTGGAACTCTTCCCCGAGAACGAGTCCCTGGCCCGCTGGATCAGGATGGCGGGCGAGCGCGTCCACTTCCAGGGCCTTCCGGCCCGCATCTGCTGGCTCGGCTACGGCGAGCGGGACCGGGCGGGCGAGCGCTTCAACGACATGGTCGCCGGGGGTGAGCTGCGGGCCCCGCTGGCCATCGGGCGCGACCACCTCGACTGCGGCTCGGTGGCCTCCCCGTACCGTGAGACCGAGGCGATGCTCGACGGCTCGGACGCCATCGCCGACTGGCCGCTGCTGAACGCCATGGTCAACGTCGCCTCCGGCGCCTCCTGGGTGTCGATCCACCACGGCGGCGGCGTCGGCATGGGGCGTTCCCTCCACGCCGGCCAGGTCACCGTCGCGGACGGCACCCGACTCGGCGCCGAGAAGATCCGCCGGGTGCTGACGAACGACCCCGGGATGGGCGTCATCCGGCACGTCGACGCGGGCTACGAGATCGCGGAGTCCGTCTCCGAGGCGAAGGGCGTGCGCGTCCCGATGCGTGAGGGCGACTCCCGGTGAGCGCGCACGGCTCGATGAGCGCCGACGAACCGGTGAGCGCCGAAGAACCGGTGAGCCCCCGCACGGCGATGGGCGCCCAGCGCCGGGTGAGCGCGCGCGAACCGCTGACCGGCGCCTCGGGCGCGGTCGGGGCCGCGGCACAGCCCCCCTCGTTCCAGGAGATGTGGTCCGAGCTGCGGCGCATCGGCCGGGACACGGACAGCGGCGGCTACCGGCGCCATGCCTGGACGGGCGCCGACGCCGACTGCCGCAACTGGTTCCAGGAACAGGCCGAGGCCCGCGGGCTCGCCTACGAGACCGACCGCAACGGCAACCAGTGGGCCTGGCTCGGCCACCCTGCCTCTGCCTCTGCCTCTGCCTCTGCCCCTGCCTCTGCCTCCGCCGGCGGTGGCGGTGGCGGTGGCGGCGGTACCCGGAGCGTCCCCGCTGCCGGGGACGCCGTCGTCACGGGCAGCCACCTGGACTCCGTCCCCGACGGAGGCGCCTTCGACGGGCCCCTCGGAGTCGTCTCCGCCTTCGCGGCGCTCGACGAACTCCGCCGCAGAGGAGCCGAGTTCACCCGGCCTTTCGCGATCGCCAACTTCGCCGACGAGGAGGGCGCCCGCTTCGGACTTGCCTGTGTCGGCTCCCGTCTCGCGGCCGGGCAGCTGACCAGGGAGCAGGCATACGCACTGCGGGACGCCGACGGGGTGAGCCTGCCCGAGGCCATGGAGGCGGCCGGCCTCGACCCCGGGACCATCGGCGCCGACCCCGAACGCCTTTCCCGTGTGGGCGCCTTCGTGGAACTCCATGTGGAGCAGGGCCGGGCGCTGGACGTCTCGGGCGACCCGGTCGGCATCGCCAGCGCCATCTGGCCGCACGGCCGCTGGCGCTTCGACTTCCGGGGCGAGGCGAACCACGCGGGCACCACCCGCCTCGCCGACCGCCGCGACCCGATGCCGACCTACGCGGAGACCGTCCTCGCGGCCCGCCGCGAGGCCGAACTGGCCGGTGCCGTCGCCACCTTCGGCAAGGTCTCCGTGGAGCCGAACGGCGTCAACGCCATCCCGTCCCTCGTCCGCGGCTGGCTCGACTCGCGCGCCGCCGACCAGGCCGTGCTCGACACGGTCGTCTCCGCGATCGAGCAGGCCGCGAAGGACCGCGCCCAGCGCGACGGCGTCGACCTCGCCGTCGTACGGGAGTCGTTCACCCCGGTCGTCGAGTTCGGGCACGCCCTGCGCGACGAGATCGGCCGGCTGCTGGGCGGACGGGTTCCGCTGCTTGGCACGGGGGCCGGACACGACGCCGGTATCCTCTCCGCGGCCGTGCCGACCGCCATGCTGTTCGTACGGAACCCGACGGGCGTCTCCCACTCCCCGGCCGAGCACGCCGCCGAGGACGACTGCGTCGCCGGGGTCCTCGCACTCGCCGACGTACTGGAGGGTCTCGCGTGCAGCTGACGACGTACTGGCTGGAGCATGCCTGGCTCGGTGCACACGTCGAGCCGGGGGTCGCCCTCGACATCGCGGACGGCCGGATCACGGCCGTCCGCACCGGGGCCGAGGCACCGGAGCCGGGCGCCGTGGCGCTCCGCGGGCTGACGGTGCCCGGACTGGCCAACGCCCACTCCCACGCCTTCCACCGGGCACTGCGCGGTGTGGTGCAGCTGGGCTCCGGGACCTTCTGGACCTGGCGCGACGCCATGTACCGGGTGGCCGCCCGGCTCACCCCGGAGAACTACCACGCGCTGGCGCGCGCCGTGTACGCGGAGATGGCGCTGGCGGGGATCACGGTCGTCGGCGAGTTCCACTACGTGCACCACGCGCCCGGCGGCCGGCCGTACGCCGACCCCAACGCGATGGGCGAGGCGATGATCGCCGCGGCGGCGGACGCGGGCATCCGGATCACCCTCCTCGACACGGCGTACCTGTCGTCGGCCGTCGGGGACAAGCACCGCGGGGAGCCTCCGAACCGGCACCAGCTCCGCTTCTCCGACGGCACCGCCGAGGCGTGGGCCGAGCGGGTGTCCCTGCTCAAGGGCGGGGAGCTGGCCAGGATCGGCGCCGCCATCCATTCCGTACGCGCCGTTCCGGCGGCCCAGCTGCCCGTGGTGGCCGAGTGGGCGGCGGAGCGCGGCGCGCCCCTGCACGTCCATCTCTCCGAGCAGACCGCCGAGAACGACGCCTGCCTGAAGGCCCACGGCTGCACGCCCACGCGGCTGCTCGCCGACCACGGCGTGCTCGGCCGGCGCACCACGGGCGTCCACAACACCCATCTGACGGACGGGGACATCCGCCTCCTCGGCGGCAGCGGGACCGGCACCTGCATGTGCCCGACCACCGAACGGGACCTCGCCGACGGCATCGGCCCCGCGAAGGCGCTCCAGGCGGCGGGATCACCGCTGTCGCTCGGCAGCGACAGCCACGCGGTGATCGACCTCCTGGAGGAGGCCCGCGCGATGGAACTGGACGAGCGGCTGCGCACCCGCACCCGAGGCCACTGGACGGCCGCCTCCCTGCTGCGCGCCGCCACAGCCGAGGGGTACGCGGCACTCGGATGGGACGGCGCGGGACCGCTCGAGCCCGGCGCGCTCGCCGACTTCACGACCCTGGCGCTGGACTCGGTGCGCACGGCCGGACCGCTGCCCCGGCTGGGCGCGGAGACCGCGGTCTTCGCCGCCACCGCCGCGGACGTCCGGCACACGGTCGTGGCCGGGCGCCATATCGTCCGCGACGGCGTGCACACCCTGGTGCCGAACGTGCCTTCGGCGCTGTCGCAGGCGATCGGGGCGCTGCGCGGCTGAGGGCGGCGCCCCGCCGGGGCGGTGGGGTGCCCCGCGGACCCTGCTCGGCGCCGATCGCGGACCGGATCGGGACCGGATCGGGACCGGATCGGACCGGCCGGCCCAGACCGGACGAGACGGTCCAGACCGAACCGGGCGTCCCTGACCGAACCGGATCGGAGGGGTCCCGCCGGCGCGGGCCTGAGCGGACCACGCCAGGTCGGGCTCGACCGCACATGACCGGGGCGCGACCAGACACGACCGGGACGCGCCGGACAGTGCCGGAACGAGGCCAGGCCGGCCCGCGTCGTTGCGGCCGCCGTCTCGCCGGCAGAGCCGCACCGTGCGGACTCGCCGGACCCGGACGACCGTGCCGCGGGCGGCCCTCCCGTCCTCCCCGTCCTCGGCGGAAGGCGCGGTACCGTGCCGTCGGCGCCGAGCACGAGCCGCCGCCGGGCGTACCCCACGCTGCACCGCTGCACCGCACGGGTAGCTCCTGGGGCTCGCCGACGGGATGCCGGGCGCGGGCGGCCCGGCTCGCCTAGGGTGGCGAACCGTACACCGCGGCGCCCGGCCCGCGAGCGGCGCCCCCCGCCGCCGTGCCGGGCGTCCACGGGAGAACGGAATCCGTGCTCCGGACGGTGAGGTCTCGGCTGTCTGCGCATCGGTCGGAGAGAAGCGGTACGTGAACGCCCTTCACATGGGTGGCCTTTACGGTGCACATACCACCCCATCAGTTTGTGACGGAATGGTGGCAGTTGGAGGCGGACGCCGGTCCGCCCCGGCGGCGAACCGGCCTTCCCCGCCCTGCTCCGCAGCAGCTCCGTTCCCCTCCCCCGGCTGAAGCCCGGGGTATCCACGAAGGAGAACCCTCGATGACGCACACGCTGGTCCAGGCCCTTCCTCTGTGGGCCCTCCGTCTGCTGGTCCTGGTCGTGGTGGTGGCCGTGGCCCTGGGGATGCTCGCGGTCGTGCGCCGGGTGACGCCCGGACCTGCCAGCCGGTCGGCCGAGGGGCTCCGCCCCACGAACCAGGTGGTCGCGGGTCTTCTCGGGGTGGTGGGTATCGTCTACGCGCTGCTCAGCGGGTTCACCATCTTCAACCAGTGGGAGGTGTACGTCTCCCTGCGCAACGACGTGCGGCTGGAGGTGTCGGCCCTGGACGCTCTCGCGTCGGGCAGCCATGTGCTCGGACCCGACGACCAGGCGCGGGTGGTGGCCGCCGTGGAGGACTACGCACGGGCCGTCGTCGCCGAATGGCCCGCGTTGTCCAGGGGGGACGAGAGCCAGGCGACCGGCAACAGCTACGACGCGCTTCTCAACACCATCGAGAGTGTGCGGGGGGAGACCGACCAGGAGGACGCCTTCCTGGACACGGCCATGAGCCTGCTCGCCCAGGTCGCCGAGCGGCACAGCCTCTACATCCAACTGGCCGAGCAGGGGCACCTGGAGGATCCGGTGTGGTTCGCCCTGCTCGTCTCCGGTGCGATGACGCTGCTGTTCTGCTGCCTGTTCCTGTCCGACCGCCCCCGGCTTCATCTGATGATGATCGTCGGGGTGGCCCTCGTCGTCGCGGTGAGTCTTGTGCTCATCATCCAACTCGACAATCCGCTCTCCAGCGGGTTGGAGCTGGGTCCGGCCAGCCACGAGCAGCTCATCTCCGACCTGGGCGAGAGCTGACCGCGCTGGGAGCCCGTACCACCCACGCGGCACGTGTGCGGCAGGGCGGCGCGGAAACGCCGGGCCCGGGTCGCGGGTCGGGGGCCGCCCGGCTTCCGTCGGGACGCGGCGGTGCGGCGGCGGCGCTTCCTTCGGGCCGGCGGCGGTGGCCGTGCCGCAGTGCTGGGCCCGGCGGGAATGGTCCGGGCCGGTCCTGTGTTGCGCGACACATGAACGGTGACGAGTACGACCCGCGCACACTGCTCTCCGAGAGCCGTCTCGGCGTCCTGGCCACCATCAAGGCGGACGGTCGCCCGCAGCTCTCGCCGGTGATGCCCTTCTACGACCGTGAGGCCGACACCGTCTATGTGTCGGTGACCGAAGGGCGGGCCAAGACGGCCAACCTGCGCCGGGACCCGCGCGCGGCCCTGGAGGTGACCAGTTCCGACGGCTGGTCCTGGGCGACGGCCGAGGGCACGGTGACGCTCACCGGTCCGGGTACCGACCCGGACGGACCGGAGGTGGAGGCTCTGGTGACGTACTACCGCCGCGTTGCCGGTGAGCATCCGGACTGGGAGGAGTACCGCTCCGCGATGGTGTCCGACCGCAGGGTCCTCATGACGATGCCCGTCGAGCACGTGTACGGCTCGCGGATCCGCTGACGCGACGCTCGCTGTGGCTGTGGCTGTGGCTGTGGCTGCGGCTGCGGCTGCGGCTGGGACCGGGGCCAACGGCCATGGCCGGGGATCGCGCCGCGCTCTTCCGGGCCGAGACCGTGTCACCGGGTCCGGTTGCGGCCGTATGCCCTCGCCGTGCGTGAGGCCGGGTGCCCGGGGGCGGGGCGGGGCGGTCCCGCCCGGCTGCGGCCGCCGGCTTCTCCGCCCCCGTGCGTGAGGCCGTCCCGGGCCGGCGGGCGCGCGGCCGGCGCGCCCGCCCCGCCCCCCGGGGCCGACCGGAGAGGCCCGGAGGCGCCTGTGGAAGCATGGGCAGCGACACGGTGGGCCCCTTCTCCGCAGGGGGACGAAAGGCCACGGAGAGGAACCATGGGCAGCACCCTCATCACCCGCATCGGCACCCTCGTCACCAACGATCCCGCCCTCGGCGACGGCGGTCCCCTGGGGCAGATCGAGGACGCCGCCCTCGTCCTCGACGGCGGCACCGTCGCCTGGGCCGGACCCGCGGCCGACGCGCCCGCTGCCGACGAGGTGTACGACGCGGAGGGCCGCGCGGTCGTCCCCGGCTTCGTCGACTCGCACTCCCACCTCGTCTTCGCGGGCGACCGCACCGCCGAGTTCAACGCCCGTATGTCGGGCCGCGCCTACTCGGCCGGCGGGATCAGGACCACCGTCGCCGCCACCCGTGCCGCCTCCGACGAGGTGCTGGAGGCGAATCTCACGCACTACCTGGACGAGGCGCTGCGCCAGGGAACCACCACGTTCGAGACCAAGTCGGGGTACGGGCTCACCGTGGCGGACGAGGCGCGTGCCCTGCGTATCGCCGCGCGGCACACCGAGGAGGTGACCTATCTCGGCGCCCACATCGTGTCCCCCGACTACGCCGACGACCCCGCGGGGTATGTCGCGCTCGTGACCGGGGCGATGCTCGACGCCTGCGCCCCGCACGCCCGCTGGGTGGACGTGTTCTGCGAGAAGGGCGCGTTCGACGGGGACCAGGCGCGGGCGGTCCTCACCGCCGGCATGGCCAAGGGGCTCGTACCACGCGTGCACGCCAACCAGCTCACCCACGGCCCCGGCGTCCAGCTCGCCGTCGAGCTGGACGCGGCGTCCGCCGACCACTGCACCCACCTCACCCCGGCGGACGTCGACGCACTCGCGAGCGGCAGCACGGTGGCGACGCTGCTCCCCGGTGCCGAGTTCTCCACCCGCGCCCGGTGGCCCGACGCCCGGCGGCTGCTCGACGCCGGGGCGACCGTCGCGCTGTCGACCGACTGCAATCCGGGCTCCTCGTTCACCTCCTCCATGCCGTTCTGCATCGCCCTGGCGGTACGGGACATGGGGATGACGCCGGACGAGGCGGTGTGGTCGGCCACGGCGGGCGGCGCCGCCGCACTGCGCCGCACCGACATCGGCCGTCTCTCACCCGGCGCCCGCGCCGACCTGACCGTCCTGGACGCGCCGAGCCATGTCCACCTGGCCTACCGCCCCGGCGTTCCGCTGGTCCACGGGGTGTGGCGGCGGGGAGCGCGAGCGGCCTGAAGGAGCCCGCCTCCCGGCGCGCGCACCTCCTCGCGTCGTACGGCGAGGCGGCGGCCGAGGCGCTCCTGTCTCACGAAACCGACCCGTATCCAGTGGCGTGTCCGCTACGGTCGGCTCCCTCAGCGTGTCCTTGGGAGAGCCATGTCACATAATCCGACGTCCCCGCAGCCGCCTTGGGGCCGGCCACCCGCCCCGGGAGCCCCCAACCCGTACGGGCCCCCCGGCCCGCAGCCGGATCGCCCGAAGTGGGCGCGCAAGCGGGTCCTGATCCCGGCCGCGCTCACGCTGCTCTTCGCCGGTGCCGTCGCCGGGTCCGACGGCGAGACGGAGACCGGGGTCGCGGCGAGTACCAAGGCGGCACCTGCCGCGACCGTGACCGCGACGGTCACCGCCACCCCCGCGCCGGCCGTCACCGAGACGGTGACGGCCGAGCCCGAGCCCGCACCGACCGTGACGAAGACGGAGACCGTCCGCGTCACGGTGGCTCCTGCCGAGAACGGCGGATCGGGCGGTTGGGACGACGGCGGATCGGGGGGTTCGGATGACGGCGGATCGGGCGGTTCGGACGACGGCGGTGGATGGGGCGGTTCGGCCTCCTACGGGAACTGCACCGAGGTGCGCGCCGCGGGCGCCGATCCGATCCGCAGGGGGGAGCCGGGGTACGGCCGGCACCTGGACCGCGACGGTGACGGTGTCGCCTGCGAGTAGCGCGCCGCACGCGGTCCGGCGCCGAGGCCGCTCGCTCTCCCTCAGTCCGCTGGGAACCGCAGCCGCTCCCCCCGACGGGTCCGACTGAAGGCCCTTCGGCTCCGGCCCGCGGTCCTGATCTACGGCTCCGGCTCCGACCGGGGGCGCGCCACCGGGGGTGCGCGCTCCCGCGATTCACCCCGTGAGCACCGTCTTTCACGGGACTTCACCCCTCTCCCCGGGTTGTCCACAGCGCCCCTCCCACCCCCTGTCGCGGGTTGATTTCGGCCGGTACCGTCCTGTTTCGGGGAAGGGCAAGGGGGAGACCGGGGGGTCGAGTTGAGCGGTGTGCGCATTCGTGTCGTCAGGCCCGGCGAACTGGACGAGGGGGAGGCCGATTCCTGGCGTGGGCTGCGGGCCAAGTCGGGCGCGCCCGCCAGTCCCTTCATGGAGCCTGAGTTCACGCTGGCCGTCGCCGGTGTGCGGCAGGACGCCAGGGTGGCGGTCGTGGAGGAGGACGGAGTGCCGGTCGGCTTCTTCCCCCACCAGAAGGGCCTGTTCGGACATGGCCGGGCCATCGGCTTCGGCGTCTCCGACTGCCAGGGGGCGGTGCTGCGGCCGGGTCTGCGACTCTCCGCAGACGAGCTGCTGCGGGCCTGTTCGCTCTCCGTGTGGGAGTTCGACAACCTGGAGGCCGGGCAGGATCTCTTCGGGCCGCGCGGTGCCGAGGAGTTCGTCTCGCCGGTGATCGACGTGGGCGAGGGGTACGCCGTGTACGAGGAGCGGCTGCGCGGGCAGTCGCCCAAGTTCCTCAGGACCACCCAGGCCAAGGAACGCAGGCTGGGCCGGCAGTCGGGCGAGGTGCGTTTCGTCTTCGACGAGCGGGACCCCTCCGTGCTGCGGACCCTCATGGCCTGGAAGTCCGCCCAGTACCGCAGGACCGGCCGCCGTGACCGGTTCGCCCGGGAGTGGATCACCACGCTCGTGCGGCGGTTGCACGGCTCCCGGGCGCCGGGCTGTTCCGGCGTGCTCTCGGTGCTGTATGCCGCGGAGCACCCCGTAGCGGCCCATTTCGGACTGCGCTCGCGCACGGTGCTGTCCTGCTGGTTCCCTTCCTACGACACCGCGTACGCCAAGTACTCGCCGGGGCTGATACTGCATCTGCGGATGGCCGAGGCCGCCGCGGCTGCGGGCATCGGGATGCTCGATCTCGGCCGCGGCGCCGCCGAGTACAAGGACGCCCTCAGAACCGGTGAACTGCGCGTCCGCGAGGGCTCGTCCACCCGGCCGGGCCCCGGCGCCGTGCTGCACCGGCTGAGCCGCGAGCCGGGGCGCCGCGCCCACGGCTTCGTCCGCGACCGGCCCCGCCTCGCCGGGTACGCACAGCGGACGCTCGGCCTCATCGGCCGGCTGAGGGGCGACTGAGGGCCGGGGCGGCTCACGGTGGCTGAGGTCGGGTCGGGTCAGATCGGGTCGGGTCGGGTCGGGGCAGAACGCTTCAGGTCGGCTGGGGGGGGGGCGGCCGACGGGCCGGGCGGCAGACGCACCCTGCGGCTCTGTCGCACCCCCGGATCCGCCGGAGTGCCGCACCGGCCGATCACATGGGCTGACCCGACAGCCCCCGACAGCGCGCTGAGGGGACCGAGGGCACCGGGCCGCACCGGGCCGTACCGGGCACCGGAAGTCATCCACGCACGGAGATCGCACACCGCGCCGAAGGCGCCAGACCGCAACGGAAGGCGACGGGCCGCACCAGGACTGCCTTCGCCCGCACCGGCACGGCCCATGTCCGCACCGGGACGGCACCGACGACACCACTCGGGGAGACTCCCATGCCGCGCACTCGCCGCACTCCGCTCGCGCCGCCGCTTCCCCGCCCCATGCAGGTCGCCGAGCTGGACCTCGACGCGCTCGATCCGCCGCCGTGCGCGGGGTCCCGGGCAGAAGGGGGCGTCCCCGCCCACGGTGTGCTCGCCCTGCGGCCTGCGCCGGGTGGGCCCGGGGTCGGACCGGGGGAGGTGTTCGTGCTCGTACGCCATCGGGGCCGTCCCGTCGGCACCTTCACCGCGACCGTGCCGGCCGGCGCCGACCCGGCCGGCATCCTGGCCGTCGCGGCCAAGGAGCGACTGGCCGGGACCGCTGCCGCCGGAGGCCGGCTGGCAGGGGCCGCCGCGGACCGTACGGCACACGGCGCCGGGCCGCACCACCTCCGCGCGGCGCCGGACAACGCGGTTTCCTCGGTGGTCCCGGTCAACGCGACTCCCCCGGCGGCTCCCGCAGAAGACGCCCCGCGGATCCGCCCGTACCGGGCCAGTGTCATCGTCGCGACCCGCGAGCGCCCCGGTGCGCTCGGTCGCGCGCTTGCGTCGCTGCTCGCCCAGGACCATCCGGACTTCGAGATCGTCGTCGTCGACAACGCGCCGCTGACCGGGGCCACCAGGGAACTGGTCGAGCGGAAGTACGGCGGGCGGGTGCGCTATGTGCGCGAGCCCGTGCCCGGTCTCGCCGTCGCCCACAACCGCGGTGTCGCCGCGGCCGACGGCGCCGTGCTCGCCTTCACCGACGATGACGTCGTCGCCGATCCGCACTGGCTGACCGCGCTGACGGCACCGTTCGCCGAGGACCCGCGCATCGGGTGTGTCACCGGGCTGATCCTCCCCGCGCGACTCGGCACACCAGCCCAGGTCCTGCTGGAGAGCCACGGCGGGTTCGCCAAGGGCTTCGCCCCCCGCACCTACGACCCGGCGCGGCCGCCCGTCGACGACCCGCTGTTCCCGTTCACCGCGGGCCGTTTCGGCTCCGGCGCCAACATGGCGTTCCGCGCCCGGGCGCTCAGGGCGGTCGGCGGGTTCGACCCGGCGACCGGTACCGGCACCGCGGCCCGCGGAGGTGACGACCTCTACGCGTTCGTACGGATCCTCACCGACGGCCACCGGCTGCGGTACACGCCCGACGCGCTCGTCTGGCACCACCATCGGGAGACCGGGCACGATCTGCGGAACCAGGCGTTCGGCTACGGCGCCGGCCTCACCGCGTACCTCACCGCGCTCGTGGCCCGCCGGCCCGGCCTGCTGCCGGCGCTGCTCGCCCGGCTGCCCCGCGGCCTGGCCCACGCCCGGTCGATGACCGCGCACCGGGAAGCACAGCGGGACGCGGACCGGGAACCCCGACGGGACGCGGACCGGGGCGTTCCCGGGCAGCATGGCGCGGGTCTCCACCCCTGGCCGCGGGGCCTCTCCCGGCTGGAGCGGCGCGGGATGCTCGCAGGGCCGCTCGGCTATGTCCGGGCCCGCCGCCGGGTCCGCCGCCTGCCGCTCCCCTGGGAGGAGAGATGACGGCACCAGGTGCACCAGGTGCACCACGCGAGCCGCTCGAGCCGCACAGCCCATGTGAGCCGCTCGAGCCACACGGCTCCTGCGTCCCGAATGAATCCCACCAGCCCTATGAATCCCACCAGCCCCATGAACCCCGAAGCCCCCAAGAACCCCTCAGGCCCGGGAGACCCCGAGGACCCCAGGGGACCGGGCCCGGGGGACCCGGAAGCCTCCGGGAATCCCCGGCCCCCGTGCACCTCCGCGGCTCCCCGGAGACCCGTATTCCCGTGCTGCTCTACCACGCCGTCATGGATGATCCGCCGGCCTGGATCGCGGAGTTCACCGTCGGTCCCGCGGAGTTCGCCGCCCAGCTCGACGCCGTCGTCGCCAGCGGCCGTACGCCCATCAGGATCGGCACCCTGTCCGACCATCTCGCCGGCCGGGGCGCACCGCTGCCGCCCCGTCCCGTCGTCCTCACCTTCGACGACGGCTTCGCCGACCTGCCAGGCCCCACCGCCGAGGCACTCGCCGCCCGCGGTCTGCCCGCCACCGCGTATCTGACCACCGGGGCCATCACGCCCGGGCTGCGCAGCCTGCTGCCGCCCGCGCCGATGATGACGCTCGCCCAGGCGCCCCTGCTGGAGCGGTACGGCGTGGAGGTCGGCGGCCACACCGTCACCCATGCCCAGCTCGACACGCTCGGCGCCGGGCGGCTTCGGTACGAACTGCGCCACTCCAAGGCCGTACTGGAGGACACCCTCGGCCACCGGGTGCGCCACCTCGCCTACCCGCACGGCTACAACAGCCGTGCCGTGCGCCGGGCCGCCCGGGACGCCGGGTACGAGTCCGCCGTCGCCGTGCGCCACGCGCTCAGCTCGGAGACCGATGCGGCCTACCGGATCGCCCGGCTCATCCTGCGCCGCGGCCACACGGCCGCCGATGTGCGCGCGTGGATGGACGGCACGGGCGCACGGGTGGCCCCGTACCCGGATTCGCTGCCCACCATGGGCTGGCGGCTCTACCGGAGGGCGCGGGCGGCCGTGCGCGGCCCGAGGTTCGCGGGGTGACGGGCGAAGATGGTCGAGAGCCACCCAAAACCTCACCAGATTCCTATACTTCGCTGAAGGCGACAGCGGACCGACAGCAGCGTCCACATCCGTGGGGGGAGTCGCACGGTGCAGCAGCAACGCGTGCCCACGCCGGTCACCGGGAGCGGCGTGCTGCCGGCGGTGGCGCGGGCCGAGGGCCACCGGCCGCCCGCGGGCGCCGGCGCCCGCCCGCGGAGGCGGCCGCCCCTGCCCGGCCTCGCCTGGCTCCCCCTGCTCCTCGGTCTCGCCCTCTGGGGGTATGCGCTGCCGCGCATCGGCTTCCGGACGATGGGGGAGTACGGGCTCCTCGACCGGCTGCCGGCGGCGTTCTTCGCCGCGCTCCTGGTGCTCACCTGCGGCTTCCTGCTCGCGTTGCGGCGCGCGGGCACCGCCCCCTGGTGGCCGGCCGCGTACTGCGTGGGGATGCTGTTCGCCCTGAAGGCCCCTCCCGCGCTGCTGTACGACTCGGTGCGCTACCCGTGGGCCTCCAAGCACGACGCCGTCGTCGACACGCTCCTGGCGGGCGGTGAACTGCGCCCGCACGCACCGCTGTCCGGGAACATGGCGGCCTACGAGCAGTGGCCCGGCTTCTTCGGTCTCAACGCCGCCCTGGTGCGCTCCTTCGGGGTGGAGAGCGCGGCCGCGTACCTCAACTGGGCGCCGGTGGTGCTCGGGCTGCTGCTCATGCCCGTACTCGTGCTGCTCTACCGGACCTTCACCGAGGACTGGCGGCTGGTGTGGACCGGCGTCTGGATCTACCAGCTCGCCAACTGGGTCGGCCAGGACTACCTCGCCCCGCAGGGCTTCGCCTATCTGCTGCACCTGACGGTGCTCGCGGTGGTGTTGCGCCACTTCGTGCTGCCGGGGTCGGCCGGGAGGCTGCGGGACCGCACGTTCCTCGACCCCGCCGCGGCCGCCGTGCCGCCGCCGACCGGCCGACGTCAGCGTGCCGTCTGCGTGCTGGTCCTCCTGCCCCTGCTCCTGGCGGTCAACGCCTCGCACCAGCTCACCCCGGTGATGCTGTGCGTGTCGCTGGCCGCCCTGCTCCTCACCCGCCGCTATCGCAACTACGGGCTCCTCGCGGTCGCCTGTGCCGTGATGCTGGTCTGGGACCTGACCATGGGCCGGCCGCTGTTCCTGGAGACCCTCGGAACCCTGCGCGAGTCCCTCGGCGAGCTGACCCGCAACTCACGCCCGGGATACGCCGGCCGGCTGACCGGCCCGGGGCCCGAACTCGCGGGCCTGGCCAATGTGCTGATGGTGTTCGCGGTCGCGGTCCCGGCCGCCGCCGCCGTGCTCACCCGGCGCAGGCTGGTCCGCAGCGCCCTGCCACTGCTGGTGGTGTCGGCGGCGCCGCTGCCGCTGTTCACCGTCAACGACTACGGCGGTGAAATGCTGTTCCGCGTCTATCTGTTCGGCCTGCCCGGAGCGGCGTTCTTCGCCGCCGCGGCACTCGTCCCGGCCGCCGGTGCCCGGGCTGCCTCACCGCGCGCCAGGACCGTGCGGCGGCGCATCGCCGCCGTCGCGCTGCCCGTGTGGCTGGTCGCGCTCGCCGCCGGGTTCCTCCCCTCGTACTACGGCAAGGAGCGCATGCACTACACCCCGCCGGCGGAGACGGCCCTGGTCACCCGGTCCATCGACCGGGCCCCCGAGGGAAGCCTGGTCCTCGCCGCCACCGGCTCGTTCCCGAGGGCGCTGCACCGCTACGACCGGCTGGAGCACTGGTTCTTCGCCGAGCAGGAACTGCCCGAGAACGAACGGATGCTCGCCGACCCGGCCCGCTATCTGGACGACGGGATCCCGCCCGGGACACGGGCGTACGTCATCCTCACCCGCACCCAGGACGTCTACACCGCCGGCGAGGGGCTGCTGCCCCCCGGCGGCTTCGCGAGGCTGCGCGACACCCTCGCGGCGTCCCCGCTCTTCACCGTCGTCGAGGAACACCCCTACGGCGTCGTACTCGAACACCGATCTCCAGCGAGGTGAGTCCCGATGCCGAAAGAGACGCAGCTCAGAGCGGCCGTGGCGCTGTCCGGCTGGGTGGCGCTCGCGGCCACCCTGCTGCCCGGCGGCTCGCCGCTGAGATGGGTCCCCGTGCTGCTGTTCGTCGGCTTCGGCCCGGGGCTCGCCCTGCTGCACCCCCAGCCGGCCGGTCTGCGGCCCGCCGCCCGGCTGGAGGCGTTCGCCCTGGCGGCGCCGATCAGTCTCTCCGTCGCCGTGCTCATCGCCACCTCGCTGTTCCTGGTCGGGGGATTCACCGTGACCGCGTTCCTGCTGCCCCTCGCGGCCTTCGCGACGGTCGTCGCCGCCCTGCCGGGGCTCCCGCTCCCCGCGGCCACGCGCGGCGCGGCCGGAGGCGCGCGGGGCGTCGACCCCGGGGAGGCGGCGGGGCGCGAGGGTGCGCTGTCCTCGGGTCCGGCTGCCGGGTACGGCAGGGGCGGTGGGCCGTCCGCAGATACCCGGCCCGGGCCCGGGAGCGGCGGTGCTGCCGGAGCCGGTGCCGACACCGACACCGATGCCGACACTGACAGCGACAGCGACACCGACACGGGCGCCGACACCGGCGCTGAGGCCGGGCCCGGACGCGCGGCGGGGAGCGGTGGCCGATGAGCACACCTCGTGCGGGATCCCGGCGGCGGGTGGCCGCGGCGGTCGTCATCGCCGCGGTCGCCGCCCTTCTCGCCGGCATCGGGATCTGGGCCACCGCCGACGACGGCACCACGGACGGGAAGCCGCCGGGCGGGCTGCCCGGGAGCCCGCCGGGGACTCCGCCGGGAAACCCGTCGGGCGATCGCCCGGGGGAACTTCCGGGGAACGCCGTGTCCGGCGAGCCGCCGGCCGGCCCCTGCGCCCCCGACGAGGTACTCGCTCCGCGCTGCGGCGCCTGGTGGGGCGCGTACATCCCCTACGACGTGAACGGCTCGCTCACCGCCCCGGTGTACGCGTTCGAGAAGAAGATCGGACGGCGGCTCGACCTCGTCTACACGTACCACGACATGTCAGGGAACGAGCTCGACGGGCAGCTGCTCACCCCCGACGAGCAGGAACTGGGCCGCGACCGTCTCCTGATGCTCGCCTGGGAGTCCACGGTGTGGAAGGAACCGCACCACGCCAACTGGACGGAGACCCAGCTGGGCTGGCGGAACATCGCTTCGGGCCGGTACGACACGGAGATCATCGACCCGCAGATCCGCCGCGTCAAGGCGTACGGGAAGCGGGTCTTCCTCTCCTTCGACCAGGAGGTCGACGCCCGGATCGGGGAGGGTGCAGGGACGCCCGAGGAGTACGTCGCCGCCTACCGGCACCTGCGGGACCGCTTCGAGAAGCTCGGCGCGCGGAACGTGGTGTGGGTGTGGACGGTCTCCGGCTACCTGGGCAGCGCCGATCTGATGAAGCGGCTGTACCCGGGCGACGACTACGTCGACTGGCTCGCCATGGACCAGTACAACTACTTCACCTGCCACCGGACAACGGACTGGAAGGACTTCGACCGCAGCCAGCGGCCCACCCACGACTGGCTGCTCGCGAACATCTCCGACGAGAAGCCCCTGATGCTCGCCGAGTTCGCGACCGTCCCCGATCCGGCCGACCCCGACCGGCAGCGTGAGTGGTACGCGGCCATCCCCGAGGTCGCCAGGACCATGCCCAAGGTGAAGGCGATGGTGCACTGGAACCGCGCGGTGCCCGGCGAGGGCTGCGATCTGACGGTCGACGACGGGCCGGGGCTTGAGGGTTACCGGCTGGCCGGTCGGGACGGCTGGTTCAGACAGCCGGTTCCGAGCCGCTGAGGGTCTTCCGCAGGACGGCTCCACGGGCCGCCTTGCGGTGGACGAGTGCCGCCACCGCCACCGCCAGGAACCCGGCCGACACCGGCAGTGCCGCGGCGGCGAAAGCGCCCTGGGCCGCCCAGCCCGCCACCGCCAGCACCCACACCGCCGCCCCGGCCGTCCGGCCGGGGACGCCCAGGGCACGCAGGGCGGCGGCGGCCAGGCCCAGGCACAGCAGCTGCAGCAGCGGCGGCAGCACCATCCGCACCTCCGTCTGGCCGCCGATCCCCACCCACCCGGTCAGCAGCTCCGCCAGCACTCCGTGTCCCGGCCCGGAGACGAGTGGGGGCCGTACCCCCAGCAGCGCGGGCGCGCTGTGCAGCGCGCCCGCGGTGGTGAGCAGAGCGGCCGCGAGCAGGACCGGGCGCACGCGGACCAGTGCCACGGCGCCGCTGTACACGACGACCAGCAGTACCCCGGCGGCCACCGTCGCCGGCGGCAGCGCGCGCACCAGCTCCCCTCCCGTCAGCGGCCCGGCCGGCACGCCCTGCGCCCGCGCCAGCGGGAACCAGAACAGGCCGGCGGCCAGGCCCAGCAGCAGCCACAGCAAGGCGGCCGTGCCGGACCCCCCGCCTGACTCGATGCGTGACTCCCCGCGTGACTCCACGCCGGACTTCCCCCCGGGCTCGGCCCCGTCCTGCCCGGCCGTGTCGTGCCGGGCCCCGTCCTGCCGGGCTCCTTCCGGTCCGGCCCCGTCGTGCCGGGCTCCTTCCGGTCCGGCCGTGTCGTGCCGGGCCCCGTCCTGCCGGGCTCCTTCCGGTCCGGCCCCGTCGTGCCGGGCTCCTTCCGGTCCGGCCGTGTCGTGCCGGGCCCCGTCCTGCCGGGCTCCTACCGGTCCGGCCCCGTCCCGTCCGGCCCCGCCTCCGCCGTGCCCGGCCGTGGCGGAGGCCCGAAGCGCTGCGGCCTGGCGCGCCCAGGTCGTGCCGAAGCCGTCGGCAGCGCAGTGCCGCCGCGGCGCCGGAGGACGTGTCCCGCTCGGCGGACGGGGCTCCCGCCCGGCGAGCGCCGCCCGGACGCCCGGCGCGGAGACCAGCGCCATCACCGCCATGGACAGCAGCATCGCCAGACCCGCGCCGGAGATACCGGCCGGGCCCATCAGGACCGCGGCGCTGCCCAGCACCATCACGCACATCGCTCCTTGCAGGGCCGCGAGTGCGCCCGTACGGCCCTGCACACGCAGCACCCCGATGTAGAGCTCCACGACGACCCGGGGCAGCGCGGCGGCGGCCAGCAGCCTCAGCACCGTCGTGCCGTGCTCGGCGTAGTCGGCGCCGAACGGTGCCAGGATCACCGGCGCGAAGACGACGAGGACGGCGACCACCGGCACCAGCAGCAGCGCCATCCGCCGCAGCGCGCCGCGCACTCCGTCGGCGAGGCTGTCCGGGCTGTGGGACGCGTGCGCGGTGAGCGAGGAGGCCATGTTGATGGCCATGAACTCCATCGTGCCGCCGACGGTGTAGGCGATGTAGAAGAAGCCGTTGTGGGCGGCGTCGAAGCGGACGGCGACCATCACCGGCAGCAGGTTGATCATCGCCAGGGAGAAGAGGGCGCCGACGGAGTCCCCGGCGAGGAAGCGCCCGATGTCCCTCATCCTCGGTGGCTCGCGGCCTCCCTCGGCTGCGGCGTGGCGCGGTATCAGCCGGCGGAACACCAGCCAGCCCAGCGGCAGTACGGACAGGGCGATCGCCGCCGCCCACGACACGAAGACGCCGAGGACGGGGAGGGTGCCCGCGAGGACGACGAGCAGCAGCAGTTTGCCCAGGGAGAACACCGCGTTGCCCACGGGCACCCAGACGGCCCGGCGGAGCCCGGTGAGCACCCCGTCCTGGAGGGTGAGCAGTGCCCAGCCGACACACGCGGCGGTGAAGACCGCTCCCGCGGCGGGGCCCCGCAGCGGGGCGTACGAGGGCCCCCACAGGTCGAGGGTGACGAGGAAGGCCGCGCATGCGACGCAGACGACGGCCGAACTGAGCGCATACGCCCGCCACACCAGCGGCCCGGTCGCCCGTCCTGCCCTGGGGACGTACCGCACCACCGCACCGATCATCGTGGTCGCGGTGATCGAGGCGAGCAGCCGCATCGCGGCGATGGCGGCCGACCCCTGCCCCACGGCCTCCTCGGTGAAGTACCGGGCGGCCACGAGCCAGAAGCCCAGCCCCAGCGCGGCCGAGACGCCGGTGGAGAGCATCAGCGCATAGGCGTTGCGGAACAGGGAGGCGCCGCCCGCGGATCCGCCGGGCGTGCCGTCAGGCGTCCCACCGGAGGGCGCAGGCCCGTCGGCCGCCCCTTCGGAGGGCGCAGGCCCACCGGTGGCGGTACCGGCCTCCTGCACCCGGGTCGTCTCAGCCACCGCCCCCACCCTCGGGGCGGCCGCTCCCGCCTTCGTGGCCACCACCACCGCCACCACCACCGCCACCGCCACCGCCACTGCCACCGCCACTGCCACCGCGCTCGGCGCTCCCGGAGCCGCCCCCAGGGCCACCGCTCCCACCCTCGCGGTCCCCCGTCCCCCGCGCGGGGATCCCGGCCCCGGTGCCCGCGGCCCGCACCGCCTTCGGCGGGGGGCCGGCCGGGCGGACGCCCGCCGCGTCCAGGACGGCGGTGATCCGGTCCGCCCTGAGTGGGTCGGCGGGGAGGGCGTGGCGGGCGAACCAGCGGGCCGGTTCCGGATCGGGCGCGGGGTCGGTGAAGAGCCCGGAGGCGTAGTCGTCGAGCGGCGGGTCGTACAGATAGCCGGTGGTGATGCGGTGCCGGTCCAGTGCGGCGATTGCCGCGTCCCGGTCGGCCACCAGCAGCGGGACGCGGAAGAGCGGCTGGACCGGGCCGGGGCCGGGAGCCGCCCAGGGGCTCGCCAGGAGCCGCCGGGTGCCTTCGAGATGGGCCGCGAGACGGTCGTCGAGGCGGTCGAGGAGCCGCGCGCTGCGGTGGAGGCGGGCGCGCCCGGGGCGGATCCGGTAGTCGTGCATGTCGACCCGCACCCAGGAGTGGAACGGCGTGAGTGCGGGGGCCTCGGCGACCGCCCGCCCGAGCTCGCCGGGCCGCAGCGGCATCCGTATCCCCTCGCGCTCCTCCATGCCGAGCAGCCGCATCGCGGCCCGGGCCGCCCGGACCAGGCGCAGCCCGCGCACCGAGGCCTCCGCGTACGGCCGCAGGGCGTAGGCGAGTTCGGCGGACAGCCGGGACGGGGTGAGGAGGCGCTCCAGGGCCTCCCGGAGGGCGCCCAGGAGTGCCGGGTCGGCGATGGCCAGGAAGCCCCCGGTCTTGGCGGCGGTGTGTTTGGAGAGGCTGAAGACGGACGCCTCCCCGTACGAGCCCACGGGCCGTCCGCCGGTGCTCGACCCGATGGCGTGCGCCGCGTCCTCCAGCAGCGGGATGCCCAGCGCGTCGCAGCGGGCGCGCAGCGCGGGGGCGGGGTCGGGGTTGCCGTAGAGATTGGTCGTGACGACGGCGTCCAGGGTCCGCCAGGTCGTCTCGGGGACGGCGGAATCGTCGATCGAGCCGCTGCCCGGGTCGAGCGGCGCCTGCACCGGGCGGAGGCCCGCCGCCAGCACCACGAAGAAGATCACGTCGTCGTTGACGGGCGACATCAGCACCCGCCCGCCGGGTCTGCACCAGTGGCGCAGCGCCACGTACAACCCGAGCCGGCATGACGGCAGGTAGAGGCACTCCCTGCCGATGCGGTCGCGCATCCGCGCTTCCAGTGCCTCCCCCACGGCCCCACCACCCCCTGAACCCCGGCTCAATGTGTCCCATAGCGGACCCCACCGTCAATACGGCGGAAGGGCCCATCCCTTGACGGAATGGACCCTTCAGGCGTGGTGCCGCGGACGGGAGTTCACTCCTCGACCGTGAGGCCCTTTCTGAGCCTGGTCAGCGTGCGGGTCAGCAGCCGCGAGACGTGCATCTGCGAGATGCCGAGCTCGTCGCCGATCTCGGACTGGGTCATGCCCGCGACGAAGCGGAGCGAGAGGATTCTGCGGTCGCGCGGGGGCAGCGAGGCGATGAGCGGCTTCAGCGACTCGATGTACTCGATTCCCTCGAGGCCGTGGTCCTCGTAGCCGATGCGGTCCGCCAGCCTGCCCTCGGACTCGTCGTCGTCGGGCTGCGCGTCCAGCGAACTCGCGGTGTACGCGTTGCTCGCGGCCATGCCCTCGACGACCTCGTCCCTGGTGATACCGAGGCGCTCGGCGAGTTCGCCGATCGTGGGTGCGCGGTCGAGCTGCTGGGCCAGTTCGTCGCCGGCCTTCGCGAGGTCCAGCCGCAGTTCCTGCAGCCGGCGGGGGACGCGCACCGACCAGGAGGTGTCGCGGAAGAAGCGCTTGATCTCGCCGATGATCGTCGGCATCGCGAACGTGGGGAACTCCACGCCCCGGCTGAGCTCGAAGCGGTCGATGGCCTTGATCAGGCCGATGGTGCCCACCTGGACGATGTCCTCCATCGGCTCGCTGCGGGAGCGGAACCGGGAGGCGGCGAACTTGACCAGCGCGAGGTTGAGTTCGACGAGGGTGTTGCGCACGTAGGCGTACTCGTGCGTGCCCTCCTCGAGGACCTCCAGGCGGGCGAAGAGCGTCTTCGACAGCGCGCGCGCGTCCATGGGGCCGACCTGGTCGAACGGCGGGAACGCCGGGAGTGCCGGGAGGTCGACGTCCTCGTACCGCCCGTACTGCGCGTGCTGCCCGTACTGCGCGTGCGGGTGCTGCTCGTCGTGCTCGTCGTGCACGTCGGGCGTGTGGTGCCCGGTGTGCCCGGTGTACCCGGTGTGCCCGGGGGATTCGAGGTGATCGTGCTGACATGCCGACGGCGCGTGCGGGGTACGCGTTTCGTCGAGCCGGGGTGACATGGTCTCCTCCATCGTTCTCGGCATATGGCTGCCGATGCCCATACGCGGTGCTGCGGTGTGCGGCGCCTCCAAAGCCGGCCGTGTTGGTGGTGTCCGTATAGCCCTACCCGCTCTTTGCCGCCCGTTGCAAGTGTTGAAAGTTATGTATGTCCGTTTTGTGGGGGAGTTCGGCTACCGATCGGCGTACGAAAGGCGTAGTGTTCTGCGGACGTCAACGTCGTCGGCGAAGAGGACGGGCATGGACCGCGGGACGGTCGGCAGTGCGAATCGGGGCCGCCTTCGGGTCGAGGTCAGGACCGAAGGCCAGAGCGAGGTGGTGACCCCGGCGGGTGAGCTTGATCACCACACCGCCGATCTGTTGCGTACGCCACTCGAGAATGCGCTCGATCAAGGGCGTGCACGCCTGGTGGTCGACTGCTCGCATCTGGAGTTCTGCGACTCCACGGGGCTGAACGTGCTGCTCGGGGCCCGGCTGAGGGCCGAGGCGGCCGGCGGCGGGGTCCATCTGGCCGGAATGCTTCCCGTGGTGGCCCGGGTGTTCGAGATCACCGGCGCCGAGGCGGTCTTCACCGTCCACGACACGGTCGAAGCGGCCCTGGCGGAGTGACTCGCGCCGCATGACCGGACCGGGGGGTGTCGTCCGGATCCGGCAGGGCAGAAGACCCCCGCGAGGATCATCCAGGGCCTCGCGCCACGTGTGCGGTTCCCCGCACGCTCCGTATCTACTCACACGCGAACTGGTGAATCGGTGAGGTGAAGCGCTGATGAGCACCACCCGGCAGCATCCGCCGGGCGACCTCGGCCCCGAGCCGGACGGCGCCCCCGCCGGGACCGGCGGCGGACCCGGTACCGTCCTGCCCGGCGGCCGGGTGCGCGCCCTGGCGCTCGGGAACGCCAGCGGCATCGTCCCGCTCGCGCGTGACTTCACCCGCCAGGCGCTGTACGACTGGGGCTGGCTGCCCGCCGCCAACGCCGACCGGCGCGCTGCCGCCGAGGACGTCCTTCTCGTCGTCTCGGAACTCGTCACCAACGCCTGCCTGCACGCGGAAGGCCCGGACCGGCTGCGGATCTCCAGCGACACCAAGGTGCTGCGGCTGGAGGTCACCGACCTCGGTGCCGGTCAGCCCGCACCCAGGACCCCGCACCGGGCCGGCCGGCCGGGTGGCCACGGCATGTTCATCGTCCAGCGCCTGTGCCTGGACTGGGGGGTCGTCAGGACGCCGGGGATGACGGGCAAGACGGTGTGGGCGGAGCTCGCGGCGCCCGCCTAGTGGCGCCTCGGGCGGCGTCGGCCCGTCAAGGGCCGGCGCGGCGCGGTTGCGGTGTCCGGTGTGTCGCAGGGCGCCGGATCGGCCTCGCCGTGGGCCTGCCCGGTCGGCTTGGCGACTTGGCGACGCGCCGGGCCTGCGGTGCCAGGAGACGCCACGGGGTGAGCGTCGCCTGATGCGGCCACGGAGCGGGTGGTGTGAGCCCCGCCTTGTGCGCGCACGTACCCAGATGCCGAGGACCCGCTCGTCCGGCGGACGGAGCCGCTTTCGCCGCTCGCCCGGTCAGGGTCCCGGCCGCGGGAATCGACGTGGTGCGTGGGGGCACGGCGATCCGCTGTGCTCTTCGTCTTCCCTCCTCAGGTGCCCGGGCGTACCTTGAGCTGCCGATCTGATATGTCGTCAGTTGACGGCGGCGGCCACCGGCATGAGGGGGACTCGATGTCGTACCGGAAGCGGACAGCTCTCACGCTGGCGGTGGCGCTGGCGGGCTCGGCGGTGCTGACGGCCGCGCCGACGGCGGGTGCCGCCGTCGTCGTCGACGTCGACTACCGGTGCCAGACGCCCATCGGCCCCAAGGCCGCCGTGTCGCCCATCGACATCAAGGCCGTGAAGAGCGGCGGCGGATACGAGATCACGATGTCGTTCGGCAAGGGCGTCTCGTCCAGCCCCGTCGAACTCGGCAAGGGAGCGATGAATCCGAGCGCGGTCGTCGAACTCGGCGGCGCGGAGGAGGGCACGGTCCCGGTCTTGGGTCCGCCGAACGCCGAGGCGATCCCGGCCGACACCCCCATCAAGATCGACGACCTGACCGGGACGTACACCCCCGCGAAGAGCGGCAGGGTCACCTTCACCGCCGGGGTGCTCACCATCAAGGCACTCGGGACGACGACCACATGCACCCCCGGGAACGACCCGGAGCCCTCGCTCGAACTGGATGTCGAGGGCTCAGGTGGCGGACAGCAGTCGGGTGGTTCGGGCTCCGGGGGGTCCGGCGCGTCCGGGGGGTCCGGCACCGGCGGATCGGGAGGGTCCGGTTCCGGGGTCGACGAGCTGCCGAAGACCGGTCCGTTCGACTCCGCGCCCGCGCTGGGCACGCTCGGGGGCGCGGTGCTCCTGACCGGAGCCGCCGGCGTGCTGTGGCTGACCCGGCGCGGACCGCGCTCCGCGGGCTGACCGTGCCGCCCCGTGCCCGACTCGTCGTCGCGGCGGGCCTCCTGCTGACGGTGCTCTGGCCCGGGGTGCCCGCGGCGAGGGCGGTACCTGCCGAGCCGGCCTCGTACGGTGCGGGGGCGGTCTCGTACGGTGCGGGGCCCGCCTCATACGGTGCGGCCCGCGCCTCGTACCCCGCGGCTCCCGCCTCGTACGCGGCCGGTCCTGCCCCCCACACCGCCGGTGACGCGGAACCCGTCGTCCGTCTCTCCACGGCCCAGGCGGGCAAGGGCGGCGACATCACCGTCAGCGGCTCCGGCTGGCGGCCGGAGACCCTGCTGATGCTGCTGATCTGCGGGCAGTCCGAGCCCGGCAGAGGAGTGATCGGCGGTACCAACTCCTGCGCCAATGCCGAGGGCCGGGCCGTCACCACCGACGCCGGGGGCGCCTTCAGCACCGGGCTGCCGGTTGCCGAGCCCCCGGAACCGTGTCCGTGTGTGGTGCACGTCGCCACGGTCACCGGCGAGAGGACCGTGGTGGACCGGCCCTTCACGGTCGCCGGCCACTCCACCGCCCCGCTGCCGCCGCAGACCGGTGCCGGCAGGCTCTCCGTGCTCACGACCGCCGAACTGACCGGGGCCAGCGGCCTGCTCGTCTGGTTCGGCGCTCCACCGGGCCGCGAACTCGTCTTCACCGTCGGCAATATCGGTACCGCCCCGGTCGAGGACCCCGTCTTCCGGGTCGGCACCGCCCACGGTGTGTACGCCCCCCGTTGGGAGGAGCGGCAGTGGCGCGGCACCGTCCAGCCCGGCCGCAAGGCGCGGATCACGCTGCCCGTCCGGCTGCCGGCGGGGGCGCACGGAGACTACCGGGTGTCCGTGCGGTACGGCTCGGAACTGCTCGTCGAGCAGCCCTGGGGTGTGGGCAGGCCCTGGGGAGTGACGCTCTTCTGGGTCCTGCTGGCCGTCGTGGTGCCGGCGGCGCTGTTCCGGATCGGGATGGCCGTCGTGGACCGGGTACGGCCTCGGCATCCCGGACGGCGCCGGGCCGGGGCCCCGGTCGCCCCGCACGGGACCCCGGCGACCCCCGCGACGCGGGCCGCCTGCCCGTGCTCTTGCCCGTGCTCTTGCCCGTGCCCTTGCCCCTGCTCCGAGCCCGGCACCACCGCGGCCCCGCGACGGTCCACTCCCGCCGCTGGCCCTGCCGCTGCTCCGGCCGCCGCTTCCCCCGCCGGTCCGGCCACTGCGCACTCGGCCCCGAACCCGCCCTCCGCGCGGACCTCCGCGCCGGACTCCACTCCGGGCCCGGCCCCGGCCGCCATCCCGGCCCCCGAGCCGCCGGAGAACGGGCCCCCGGCAAAGGGCCCGACGTGAGGACGCATGGGGCCGGGGCCGGGCCGCCCCGGCGCGCGGTATGCACGCCGGGGCGGCCCGGCCGGGAGGTACGCCGGTCCCCGGAAGGCCCGGCGGAACTCCGCCGCGTCAGCGGACGTCGCCCATGAGGGCGCGGATCCTCCTGCCCGCCACCATGAACGTCAGGCCCGCGGCGATGGCGACGGCCGCCCACATCGAGTAGTACGCGGCGTCGCCGAGCGGCTCGTTGAGCTTGGTCACCCAGCCGTTGAGGGCGTTGCCCGTCGCGGTGGCCAGAAACCACAGGCCCATGATCTGGCCGACGAACTGCCGGGGCGCCAGCTTCGTGGAGAGCGACAGGCCCACCGGCGACAGGCACATCTCGCCGACGGTCTGGACGAGGTAGACGCTCAGCAGCCAGAAGACGGTGACCTTGCCGGTCTCGCTGTTCGCTGCCGCGGCGCCCGCCAGGCCCATGATGGCGAACGAGCCGCCGATGAGCAGCATCGCCAGCGCGAACTTCATCGGGGTCCCGGGCTCGCGGTTGCGCTGGGCGAGCTTCACCCAGAGGGCGGCGAAGAGCGGGGCCAGCACGATGACCATGGCCGGGTTCACCGACTGGTACCACGACGCCGGGAACTCCCAGCCCCCGATGACGCGGTCGGTCTTGTTGTCCGCGAACAGTGTCAGCAGTGAGCCCGACTGGTCGTAGATCAGCCAGAACAGCACGGCCGTGGCGAAGAACCAGGCGAACGCCTGGATCTTGGGCCGGTCGGTCGCGGTCAGCGCCGGGTTGCGGTAGATCGCGGCGAAGTAGACGACCGGCACGACGATGCCCAGGACCGCCAGGACGTTGACGATGTGCTCGATGTCGTATGTGCCCAGCAGCACGTCCACGGCGAGCGCGGCGACGGCCAGACCGCCCCACAGCAGGACCCTGCGCAGCACGGTCCGCTTCTCCGCGGGTGTCGCCGGGGTGCCGGGCTCCTTGCCGATGTCGCCGAGGTGGCGGGCGCCGAGGACGTACTGGACGACCGCCAGCGTCATGCCGATGCCGGCGACTGAGAAGCCGAGGTGCCAGTTGACGTTCTCGCCGAGGTAGCCGACGACCAGCGGGGCGGCCATGGCGCCGATGTTGATCGCCATGTAGAAGAGCGTGAAGCCGGCGTCGCGGCGGGCGCTGGACTGGCCCTCGTAGAGCCCGCCGACCATGGCCGAGATGTTCGGCTTGAGCAGACCGGTGCCGGCGGCGATGAGCACCAGACCGGCGAAGAACGCGGTATCCGAGGGGACCGCCAGGGTGTAGTGCCCCAGGGCGATGACGATGCCGCCGACCAGCACGGCCTTGCGCGCGCCCCACAGCCGGTCGGCGATCCAGCCGCCGGGCATGGCGGCCATGTAGACGACGGCGTTGTAGACGCCGTAGATCGAGGCGGCCAGCGCCTCCCTGCCCTGGAGCGGCCCGTCGAGTACTCCCGCGACCAGGTAGAGGACGAGGATGGCGCGCATTCCGTACCAGGAGAAGCGCTCCCACATCTCCGTCATGAAGAGCGTGGCCATACCGCGGGGGTGGCCGAAGAAGGTCTTCTCGCCGGGGGCGGCGGACGAGTCCTTCGTCAGGCTGGACGCCATGTCGATCCTTGCTGCTCGGGACGCACCGCTCCGTGAGCGGTCTCCGCGCCCGGTGGGGGGCCGGTGCCGGCGGGGAAGCGGTCCCGCCCCGCGCCCGGGGGCCCGCCAGGGCAGGGGCGAGGGGCCGTCCGCACCGGGATCCGCACCCCGTCCGCGCTCGCCGCGGGAGGGGCCCGGCCCAGGTCGTTCGGGGGCGCGGTGGAGGGCTCGCACCCGCTCCGCGCAGAGAGAGGGACCCCTGGCGACAGAGCGGCCAAAGGTCCTGTTCGTACTGGAGGCGCCTTGACACCATAAGGCATGGCAGCGATACGTATAGACCATTTGAGAGGGGGGTCACAGATATCCGTAAAACGCCTGTCCAGACGCGATAGCGCCGCCCGGGATCGCCGTGCCGCCCCCGGGTGGCCTGCCCGGCACCCCCGGAGCCCGGCCCAGGCGGACTACCATCGCTTCATGACCCGTGTACTGCTCGCCGAGGACGACGCATCCATCTCCGAGCCGCTGGCGCGCGCCCTGCGCCGGGAAGGGTACGAGGTCGAGGTACGCGAGGACGGCCCCAGCGCGCTCGACGCCGGCCTCCGGGGCGCTGCCGACCTGGTCGTGCTGGACCTCGGGCTGCCGGGAATGGACGGGCTCGAAGTGGCCAGGCGGCTGCGCGCAGACGGTCACGGCGTGCCGATCCTGGTGCTGACCGCCCGCGCAGACGAGGTGGACACGGTGGTCGGTCTGGACGCCGGAGCCGACGACTATGTGACCAAGCCCTTCCGGCTCGCCGAGCTGCTGGCCCGGGTGCGCGCGTTGCTCCGGCGCGGCGCCTCGGAGTCCGCCGCGGTCCCCGCGACGCACGGTGTGCGGATCGATGTCGAGTCCCATCGCGCCTGGATGGGCGACGAGGAGCTCCAGCTCACGGCGAAGGAGTTCGATCTGCTGCGCGTGCTGGTGCGGGACGCCGGCCGGGTGGTCACCCGCGACCAGCTGATGCGGGAGGTCTGGGACACCACGTGGTGGTCCTCCACCAAGACCCTCGACATGCACATCTCCTGGCTGCGCAAGAAGCTGGGGGACGACGCGGCGAACCCGCGCTATATCGCGACGGTCCGAGGTGTCGGCTTCCGCTTCGAGAAGAACTGAGCGCCGCGGGGCCGGCATCGGCATCGGCATCGGCAGCGACGGCGAGCCGAGCGGCCCGGCGCGGTTCGGGGCCGAGCGGCGCGGGCCGCCACGCCCTGGACGGCGGGTAAGCCCGGTCCTGCCGGTCATGCCCGGCCGTGCCCGTCCGTTTCCCGGCGGCGCCGGGCGCTCCGGGGGACACCCCCGGGGTGGCGCGCGGTGTACCGGTCCGGGTCCGGACCGCGGCCGGGTTCCGGGGCCCGGCGGCCCCGGCGTCGCGGCTCTCCTTGCTGCGGCTGCGGTTGCGACGTGTGGTGGCCCCGGGCGGGCGTGGCTCGGTAGAGCCGACGCCCGCCCCGCGGCGACGCGCGACCGGGACGCCGGCGACCGGGCCGCTCGGCCCCGGGGCGCTACCGCCCCGGCGGCTCGCGATCGGGCGGCTCTGACCGGCGCTCGTGAGGGCCCGGCCCCGGGCCGGCCGAGTACGAGGAACAGCAGGCGGGCGACCCGGTCCCGGGCCGCCCGCGGATGGCAAGGACCGCGGGGGACCGGCCCCCGTCGGACCGCAAGACCCGCCCGGAGGGCACCGTGCGCCGCCGACTGATCAACTCCACCCTGGCCGTAGTGCTCGTGGTGATCGCCGTATTCGGCGTGTCGCTCGTCATCGTCGAGACGCGGACCATCGGCAACAGTGCCCAGGAGCGCCTCGATTCCGAGGCGCTCCGGCTGGTCAGCGTGGTCGAGGCCAGGGTGCTGGAACGGGAGCCGCTGGACGACGGGGTGCTGGCCGAGCAGATCGGTTCCGATCGCTTCGCCCGGATCGAGATTCCCGGCAGCCCGCCGATCGAAGTGGGGCAGCAGCCCTCCGGCAGGGTGATCCGCGGCTCAGCGACCGGTGAGACGGGTGAGCTGGTCACCGTCGAGGAGTCCCGAGCCACCGTGACGCGCGAGGTCAACCGCTCTCTCATGATCATCGCGGGGGTGGCGCTGCTCGCCGTGATCGCCGCCGTGCTGCTCGCGGTGCGGCAGGCCAACCGGCTCGCCTCGCCCCTGACCGACCTCGCCGAGACCGCGGAGCGGCTGGGTTCCGGCGACCCCCGGCCCCGCCACAAGCGCTACGGAGTGCCCGAGCTCGACCGCGTCGCCGATGTACTGGACGCCAGTGCGGAGCGGATCGCCCGGATGCTCACCGCCGAGCGCAGGCTCGCAGCCGACGCGTCCCACCAGCTCCGTACGCCCCTGACCGCGCTCTCCATGCGGCTGGAGGAGATCTCCGCCACCGACGACCCGGACACCGTCAAGGAGGAGGCGCACGTCGCCCTCACCCAGGTGGAGCGCCTCACCGACGTGGTGGAGCGGCTGCTCACCAACGCCAAGGACGCGCGGACCGAGTCCGCCGTCGCCTTCGACCTCGACGAGGTCGTCAAGCAGCAGATCGAGGAGTGGCGCCCGGCGTACCGGAGTGCGGGGCGCGCCATCGTCTGCTCCGGCAGACGGGGGATGCGGGCCGTCGGGACACCGGGCGCCGTCGCCCAGGTGCTGGCCTCCCTGATCGAGAACTCGCTGATGCACGGGGGCGGCACGGTGGCCCTGCGCACGCGGGTCACCGGCAACCAGGCCGTCGTCGAGGTCACCGACGAAGGCCCCGGAGTACCCGGCGACCTGGGAGCACGGATCTTCGAGCGCGCGATCAGCGGGCGGAACTCGACGGGAATCGGCCTCGCGGTGGCCCGGGACCTCGCGGAGGCGGACGGTGGGCGGCTGGAGCTGCTGCAGCAGCAGCCGGCGGTGTTCGCCCTCTTCCTGAGCCGGGAGGCGTGCCCGCGCGAGCAGGACCCGGAGCGCACGGTGCGCTGACCGTCCGGGGGAGCACGGGCGCCCGCGCCCGCCGTGCCCTGCCCTGCCGCGCGCGCCGTGCCCTGCCGTGCCGTGCCCTGCCGTGCCGTGCCGTGACGCTGGGGACCCCCGGGCCGACCCCCCGGCGCCGATACGCGCTGGGGTGCGCGGTGCGCCGTCGTGCGACGCACACGGCGGGCCCACGGAGAGTGAGGCGGCGCTCTGGGAGCGGATCGGCGCCCGGAAGCGCGGCGAGTGGGCCGTTGCCGCCGGGAGCACGGCGACCGGGCGGGCACCGGCGGTGCGGCGAGCGGACCGGGTCAGCTGCCGACGCGGTCGGGCTCCGACGTGCGCCGCTGTTCCGTGGGCCGCTGCTCGGTGCGCCGCTGTCCCGTGGGCCGCTGCTCCGTGCGCCGCTCCTCCGCACGTCGCTGCTCCAGGAACGACTGGGCGCTCTGCACGGCCGCACGGGCGGGCAGGGCCCGGAAGACCCAGGTGCGGTACGACCAGAAGCGGAACAGGGTCGCCACGGCGATGCCGAGGAACTTGAACACATTGCTCTGCAGCGGGCCGTCCCAGCCGAAGCCGTAGGTCGCGACGTACAGCACACCGTTCTCGATCACCAGGCCCACCGTGCTGAACAGCAGGAACAGGCTGAGTTCCCTGGTGCGGCCGGTCTTGTCCCGATCCCGGTAGGTGAAGTAGCGGAAGCCCACGTAGTTGAACAGGATCGCGATGACCGTGGCGAGGAGGCTGGCGCGCACCACCGGGATGTCGGTGGTCCCCCGCAGCAGGTTGAAGGCGGCCATGTTGACGAACAGGCCGAGGACGCCGACCGCGCCGAACTTGGCGACCTCGCGCGCGAGCCGGTTCAGTCGCACACGCAGTGCGCCCCGTTCGCTCATGGTGTCCGCTGGTCCCGTCCGGTCGATTACGTCAACCAGTCCACTCTAACCAGCACCTCACCCGCATGCCCGGCGGACGTCCGCCGGGAGCCCGCCCCGCGGCGCCGTTCTCGTGTGATCGTACGAAAAGGTGGGGCGGGCGGGACCGTGCGGAGCTCCGGATACCCTGGGAGAGTGACGTTTCCCGTAGTCGGCATGGTCGGCGGCGGACAGCTCGCCCGTATGACCCACGAGGCAGGCATCCCCCTCGGCATCAGGTTCAAGCTCCTCAGTGACAGCCCCCAGGACTCGGCGGCCCTGGTCTCCGGCGAGGTCGTCGTCGGCGACTACCGGGACCTGGACACCCTCCGTGACTTCGCCCGCGGCTGCGACGTGATCACCTTCGACCACGAGCATGTGCCGACCGGGCACCTGCGGGCCCTGGAGGCGGAGGGCGTCCCCGTCCGGCCGGGTCCTGACGCCCTGGTGCACGCCCAGGACAAGGGGGTGATGCGGGCACGGCTCGACGCGATCGGCGCGCCGGCTCCGCGCCACCGCATCGTCGCCGACCCGGCCGACGCGGCCGCCTTCGCCGCGGAGGTGGGGGGCTTCCCGGTGATCCTGAAGACCGTGCGCGGCGGCTACGACGGCAAGGGCGTGTGGCTCGTGGGGAGCGAGGAGGACGCGGCGCCGCCGTTCCGCGCCGGCGTGCCCGTCCTCGCCGAGGAGAAGGTCGACTACCGCCGCGAGCTGGCCGCCAACATCGTCCGCTCCGCGCACGGGCAGGCCGTCGCCTACCCCGTGGTGGAGTCGCGGCAGGTCGACGGGGTCTGCGACACCGTGATCGCCCCCGCTCCTGGCCTCGACGGGGAACTGGCCGGGCAGGCCCAGCAGCTCGCGCTGCGCATCGCGCAGGAGCTCGGTGTGGTCGGCCATCTGGCGGTCGAGCTCTTCGAGACCGCGGACGGCCGCATCCTCGTCAACGAACTCGCGATGCGCCCCCACAACTCCGGGCACTGGACCCAGGACGGGGCCGTCACGTCCCAGTTCGCCAACCATGTGCGGGCCGTGCTCGACCTGCCGCTCGGCGACCCCCGGCCCCGGGCGGCGTGGACGGTCATGGCGAACGTCCTCGGCGGCGACTACCCGGACATGTACCAGGGCTATCTGCACTGCATGGCCAGGGATCCCCGGCTGAAGATCCATATGTACGGCAAGGACGTGAAGCCGGGCCGCAAGGTCGGGCACGTCAACACCTATGGCGACGACCTGGACGACGTGCTCGCGCGCGCCCGCCACGCGGCCGACTACCTCAGAGGAACGATCACCGAATGACCACCGCTTCCGGCTCGGCCCCGCTCGGCTCGGCCCCGGTCGGCTCGGCCCCGCTCGTCGGTATCGTGATGGGCTCGGACTCCGACTGGCCCGTCATGGAGAACGCCGCCCAGGCCCTGGACGAGTTCGAGATCCCCTACGAGGTGGACGTCGTCTCCGCGCACCGCATGCCGCGCGAGATGATCGCGTACGGCGAGCAGGCCGCAGGCCGAGGACTGAAGGCGATCATCGCGGGCGCGGGCGGAGCCGCCCATCTGCCCGGCATGCTCGCCTCCGTCACCCCGCTGCCGGTGATCGGTGTGCCCGTGCCGCTGAGGTACCTCGACGGGATGGACTCGCTGCTGTCGATCGTGCAGATGCCCGCAGGTGTGCCCGTGGCGACCGTGTCGGTGGCCGGGGCGCGGAACGCCGGACTGCTCGCCGCCCGGATCCTCGCCACCCACGACGCCGGCCTGCTGGCCCGGATGAGGGACTTCCAGCAGGAGCTGAACGACCAGGCGACGGAGAAGGGCGGGCGGCTGCGGAGCAGGGTGGGTGGGTCGGCCGAGTTCGGGTTCGGGAAGTAGGCTGCGGCCGTGGATTTTCTCGCCGAGGCCCGTTCGCTGCTCGCCTCCTTCCCCGTCGTCGACGGCCACAACGACCTTCCGTGGGCGCTGCGTGCACAGGTCCGCTACGACCTGGACCGCCGGGACATCGCGACCGACCAGACGGGCAGGCTCCACACCGACATCCCGAGGCTGAGGGCCGGCGGGGTCGGAGCCCAGTTCTGGTCGGTGTATGTGCGCAGCGACATGGCGGGTGACGAGGCGGTCAGCGCCACGCTGGAGCAGATCGACGCGGTGGACCGGCTGCTGGACCGCTATCCGGCCGACCTGGTGCGGGCCCTGACCGCCGACGACATGGAGGCGGCGCGGGAGGAGGGCCGTATCGCCTCCCTCATGGGGGCGGAGGGCGGCCACTCCATCAACAACTCGCTCGCCACACTGCGTGCGCTGTACTCGCTCGGTGTCCGCTATATGACGCTGACGCACAACGACAACACCGACTGGGCGGACTCGGCGACCGATGAGCCGCGGTTCGGCGGACTGTCGGCGTTCGGCCACGAGGTGGTGCGGGAGATGAACCGCACGGGCATGCTCGTCGACCTCTCGCACGTCGCCCCGACGACGATGCGCGACGCCCTGGACACGTCCGCAGCCCCGGTGCTCTTCTCCCACTCCTCCGCCCGGGCGGTCTGCGACCATCCGCGGAACATCCCCGACGACGTGCTGGAGCGGCTTCCGGCGAACGGCGGGGTGGCGATGGCGACGTTCGTCCCGAAGTTCGTCCTCCCGGCGGCGGTCGCCTGGACGCGGGGGGCCGACGACAACATGCGCGAGCACGGCCTCCACCCGCTCGACACCACCGAGGCGGGTATGAAGGTCCAGCGGGCGTACGAGGCCGCGCATCCGCGCCCGATGGCGACGGCGGCCACCGTCGCCGACCATCTCGACCATATGCGCGAGGTGGCCGGCGTCGACCACATCGGCATCGGCGGCGACTTCGACGGTACCGCCTTCACCCCGGCCGGCCTGGAGGATGTCGCGGGCTACCCCAACCTGATCGCGGAACTCCTCCGCCGCGGCTGGTCCCGCCCGGACCTGGCCCGGCTCACCTGGGGGAACGCCGTCCGCGTCCTGCGCGACGCGGAAGCCGCCGCCCGCGACCTCCGGTCCCGCCGCGCCCCCTCGAACGCGACGCTCGAGTCGACGGCGAACACGCCCGCACCGTGATCCGCGACGGGCGGGGATCTTCTGAGGGTCGTCCATAGGTCTGTGAACAGCAGGTTCTTCGTTGATGGCCGGTCTCGTTCGGTCATGCGCTTGCCGCTGCGGCCTCGTCCAGCACGCTGGACGAGGCCGCAGCGGCAAGCGCATGACCTGCGTCATGTTGCCGATCGGTGGGTGACGTGTGCCGATGTGCGGTGATGTGTGGTGCTTTGCGGCGGGTCCGTCATGACCAGGGGTGGCTATCCGGGGCCGCGCCCCCGAGCCGGGCCCGCCTACCCGCCCCGGCGCGCCCGGTAGGCCCTCATCTTGGCGCGGCTGCCGCAGACCGCCATGGAGCACCAGCGCCTGCGGCCCCCGGGGCTGCGGTCGTAGTAGGCCCAGAGGCAGTCCTCCGCCTCGCACGCCTTCAGACGCAGCCAGGTCCCCTCGGCGGCCGCCTCCGCGACGGCCGCCGCGACACGGCAGGCCAGGGTGTCCGCCTCGGCCGCGGGGTGCAGGGTCGCGGCGCCGGCGCCGTCCACCCGGACGCGCAGCGGCGCTCCGGCCAGGATCCGGTCCAGTTCCGAGGGGTGGCGTCCGGGCGCGGGATGACCGGCGTGCGCCAGGCACGCGGCCCGCAGCGCCTCGCGGAGTTCCCTCGCGGCCGGTACGTCCGCCTCTCCGAGCCCGAACGCCGCGCGTCCGTCCTCGGTGTCCAGGGCGTCCGCGCCCGTGTCGACGCTCAGCGTGTTGACCAGCGACTCGATCAGCGCGAGCCCGCCGGGTGCCGGGGCTCTGTCATTCATGGTTGCGACGTTACCCCTACTGCGGGAGCATGTAGTCACGCGTTACCGGTAGCCACGGATTGCCGGTAACGTCGGCAACCATCCGTCCGTCCGAGAGGAAGCACCATGGCCATCGCCGCACTGGGGACCGTCGTCCTGGACTGCGCCGACCCGCGCGCACTCGCCGCCTTCTACGCCGAGATCCTGGGGGCCGGAGTGGAGCCGGACGGCGACGACTGGGTCGCCCTGACCGGATACCGGGGCACCCCGCTCGCCTTCCAGGCCGCCCCGGGGCACACGGCTCCCGAATGGCCGTCGCCGGGGTCCTCGCAGCAGTTCCACCTCGACCTGACCGTCGAGGACCTGGATGACGCGGAGGCCCGGGTGCTGGCGCTCGGAGCGAAGCCGCTGGACATCGAGGACCGCTCCCGCGGCTTCCGCGTCTACGCGGACCCGGCCGGTCACCCGTTCTGCCTCTGCGCCAACTGATCTGAGGCGCCAACTGAGGCGCGTACGGGGACGCGCCTACTGCGACGCGCCTACTGCGACGCGCCTACTGCGACACATGTACTGCGACGCGTGTGCTGAGTCGGCGGTGTCTCAGGCGCGGGGCCGGCCCATCGCCCGGTACGTCCAGCCGGCCTCGCGCCACTCCGCCCCGTCCAGCGCGTTCCGCCCGTCGAGCACGACCCGGTGGGACGCCACCCGGCCCAGCGCTGCGGGGTCCAGCTCACGGAACTCGCGCCACTCCGTCAGGTGCAGCACCACATCCGCGCCGCGCACCGCCTCCAGGGCGCTGTCCGCGTAGCGAAGCGTGGGGAAGAGCAGGCGGGCGTTGTCCATCCCCTTGGGGTCGTAGACGGTGACCTGGCCGCCCTGGAGGTGGATCTGTCCGGCGACGTTCAGCGCCGGCGAGTCGCGGACGTCGTCCGAGTCCGGCTTGAACGTCGCGCCCAGGACCGCGACCCGGGTGCCGAGGAAGGAACCGCCCACGGCCTCCCGGGCGAGTTCCACCATGTGCCCGCGGCGGCGCATGTTGATCGAGTCGACCTCGCGGAGGAACGTCAGCGCCTGGTCCGCGCCGAGTTCACCGGCGCGCGCCATGAACGCCCGGATGTCCTTCGGCAGACAGCCCCCGCCGAAGCCGATCCCGGCCCGCAGGAACTTCCTCCCGATCCGCTCGTCGTGGCCGATCGCCTCGGCCAGCTTCACCACGTCGCCGCCGGCCGCCTCGCACACCTCCGCCATGGCGTTGATGAACGAGATCTTGGTGGCGAGGAACGAGTTCGCCGACGTCTTCACCAGCTCCGCCGTGGGGAAGTCCGTCACCACGAACGGCGAGCCCTCGGCGATCGGCGCGGCGTACACCTCGCGCAGCAGCTTCTCGGCCCGGTCGCCGTCCACGCCCACCACGATGCGGTCCGGGTGCAGGGTGTCCCGGACGGCGAAGCCCTCGCGCAGGAACTCGGGGTTCCAGGCCAGGTCGACCCCTTCGGGCGCGTGCTCGGCGAGCAGACCGGCGAGCCGGCCCGCGGAACCGACCGGCACGGTGGACTTGCCGACGACCAGCGCGCCGCCCTTCACCCGCGGTGCCAGCGAGGCGAACGCGGCGTCCACGTACGCCATGTCGCAGGCGTACTCGCCGTGCTTCTGCGGGGTGTTCACACAGACGAAGTGGACGTCTCCACCGAAGTGCTCCAGCTCGTCCCACGACGTGGTGAAGCGCAGCCGCCCGCTGGATCCCCCGATCCCCGCCACATGGCGGCCGAGCAGCTCCTCCAGTCCGGGCTCGTACATCGGGACCCGACCCGCGGCCAGCGCCGCGACCTTCTCCGGGACGACATCGAGGCCCAGGACCTCGAAACCCAGCTCCGCCATGGCCGCTGCGTGGGTGGCTCCGAGGTACCCGGTGCCGATCACGGTGATCTTGAGGGCCATGGGGTTGCTCCTGGGGTGGGCGGCGGGACTGCGGGCCCGAGCATAACCGGGAGCGCGGCAGGGCATTTTTCCGCTGTCGGCAACCTCACGTATGCCTGGGCGGGGCCTGACCACTAGAGTTTGTGTTACTTAACGGTAGTTAGCAGCCGCTCAGGGGAGTGGAACACCTTGGCGCCCAAGGGAGACAAGCACAGTGCCTGACTTCGACCTGTACCGCCCGTCCGAAGAGCACGACATGCTCAGGGAGACGGTCCGCTCGCTCTCCGAGGCGAAGATCGCGCCGTTCGCGGCCGCGGTCGACGAAGAGGCCCGCTTCCCGCAGGAGGCCCTGGACGCCCTGGTGGCCGCGGACCTGCACGCCGTGCACGTCCCGGAGGAGTACGGCGGCGCCGGCGCGGACGCGCTCGCCACCGTGCTCGTCATCGAGGAGGTGGCCCGCGTCTGCGCCTCGTCCTCGCTGATTCCCGCGGTCAACAAGCTGGGCTCGCTGCCGGTGGTCCTCTCCGGATCCGAGGAGCTGAAGGCGAAGTACCTGGGCCCGCTCGCCAAGGGCGACGCGATGTTCTCCTACTGCCTCTCCGAGCCGGACGCCGGATCCGACGCGGCCGGTATGAAGACCCGTGCGGTGCGCGACGGCGACTTCTGGGTCCTGAACGGTGTCAAGCGCTGGATCACCAACGCCGGCGAGTCCGCGTTCTACACGGTGATGGCCGTCACCGACCCGGAGAAGCGCTCCAAGGGCATCTCCGCCTTCGTCGTGGAGAAGTCGGACGAGGGCGTGTCGTTCGGTGCCCCCGAGAAGAAGCTCGGTATCAAGGGCTCCCCGACCCGCGAGGTCTACCTCGACAACGTCCGCATCCCCGCCGACCGCATGATCGGCGCCGAGGGCACGGGCTTCGCCACGGCCATGAAGACCCTGGACCACACCCGCATCACCATCGCGGCGCAGGCCCTCGGCATCGCGCAGGGCGCCCTCGACTACGCCAAGGGCTATGTGCGCGAGCGCCGGCAGTTCGGCAGGCCGATCGCGGACTTCCAGGGCGTCCAGTTCATGCTCGCCGACATGGCGATGAAGATCGAGGCCGCCCGCCAGCTCACGTACGCGGCCGCGGCCAAGTCCGAGCGGGGCGACGCCGATCTCACCTTCCAGGGCGCCGCCGCCAAGTGCTTCGCCTCGGACGTGGCCATGGAGGTGACCACCGACGCCGTCCAGCTCCTCGGCGGCTACGGCTACACCCGTGACTACCCGGTGGAGCGCATGATGCGCGACGCCAAGATCACCCAGATTTACGAGGGGACGAACCAAGTCCAGCGGATCGTGATGGCGAGGAACCTTCCCTGATGGGGTTTTCGCAGGTCAAGGGCTGTTTCGAGGGTTCGGGATGGCTGCTTTGGCTTCCTGCCCGTTGCGGCCCGATCGGGGCCGTTCCTGGGCGTCATGCGGGGGGAATCCCGGGCGGATACCGGACCGGAAACGGCCGCTGACGCGTAAAGCACCCAGATTGACGAGGGGGCGAACCAAGTCCAGCGGGTCGTCATGGCGAGGAGCCTCCCCTGGCAGGGTTCTTCCAGGTCACTCGTCTGCTGCCCGCCCCTGCACCCCTGCCGTCATGCCCCGCGCACGAAGAGGTCCCTGTTCGACGAACAGGGACCTCTTCCGTGTCGCAACGCACCTGACGGACAGTGTCCTTGCTCAGGCGGTGTCGGTGCGGCCCGGTGTACGGCCTCGGACGGGTCGGCGCACGAGGCAGGCGGCCGCGGGGCGCCGATCCGGAAATTGTCCGGTTCTGCCTGTGCTGGTCGAGCCGGATCATCGTGCGTATCCGAGGCGCCACCCGGGTGCACGGCGAAGGCCGCCCCGGAGGACAGCCCCCGGCCTCCGGGGCCGTCCCGGCAGGGCCCCGGGTCGGCGACGGCAGGGCAGCCTCCCTGCTGCCGAGGGCAGGGGGATCCGCCCTGCGGGCGCTGCCCTGCTGGGCGGATCGGAAAATCTTCCCGCGCAATCCGTAGTGCGGGGAGGGGGGTTGGCCTAGACTTCCGGGACCCGGGAGAGACCGATTGATCCGGCATTTGGGTGACCCCCTTTTGTGCCGCCCGGGAGACTCGCGTACACCCGCTGCCGAGTCCATCCTCTCTTCGTATGACGCCGACTCAGTGGGGTTGGGGAAGGCGGGGTTGGACTCTCACGCCGTAGTCGCGGGCAGCGGGCTACTCGAAGACATCATCTCGCGCCGGTGGCCGCCGTCGGCTGGTGTTGCGCCGGCAGTTCGCCGCTTTCGCGCCGTACGTTCTTATTCCAACTGGAGGGTATCGATGTCAAGACTGTCGAGGCGTATCGGATGTGTGATGGGCGGCGGGATGTCGCTGCTGCTGATCGCGGCGACGCCTGCGTCCGCGCAAACGGTCATCTTTCCCCTGGAGCCCCTTCTCCAGACGCAGATCTTCTACAGCGTCAAACCGAGTCAGAGAGCGCTCGTGACGGCGATGATACCTCTGCCGAATATGTATGATACGAAAGTCATCGCTGTCGGCGAACCGAGCCTCACCACGGTCGAGCCCCTCTTCGTGACCAAGGCTGCGCTGCAGAATCACACCGGTATCGATCAGATGCTCATGTCGCAGCCGATATCGAAGGCGATCACCACAGCTACCACGGTCACGGTCACCACCGGTTTCTCCAGCGCCAACAAGGTGTCAGGGTCGTTCAAGCTCTCGGACGCGGTGACCTTCGGCGCCGAAACCACGAACACCATCTCCTTCGCGGAGGCCAAAGCACAGACCACCTCGACGACCGACACCTACACGCTTCCCTCGCAGAACATCAAGGTCCCCGCGGGGAAGCAGGCCTGTATCTACGCGAGTCTCATCAAGGTGCAGGCCAAGGGTAACCTGGCCCTCCAGACCAAGATCAACGGCAAGGCCATCTACCATCTTCGGACGACCCCTCAGGTGTCGGATCTCTACGACACTGTCGTCAAGGCCCGTTCGAACGGTGCCCCCGCACTGCCCCCTCAGCTGTCTCTGAACAGCTCGACCAGGAGTCTGGACTTCTCCGGCACCGCCACGTTCTTGGCGACGATCGGCACCAACCTCGAAGCCAAGACGTATCTCTACCCCGTCGAAGCGACGTGCCCCGATAACGCACCCGCAACGGCACCCACCGCCAAGTTCTCCGTTCCGGCAACATGATGTCCCGTTCGTGACCGACCGGTCCCGCGAGGCCCAAGACCATGCGGGACCGAGGAAGGGCGCGAGCGCGCCCGGCGTCTGCGGGAGGGGGCCGCGCTGCCTTATCGGCGCGGCCCCGTGCGGCGAATGTCGGCGAGGGCCCGGCCCGGCCCGCCCCTCTGGATGAGAACTCGTCAGCCAGGCCGAGAGGTCGCGGGGCGCGGCGGGGTTGCTTCCCGGCCGGCAGACAGGTGGTGGCTGTCGAGGGTGTTCGCCCGTTTCCCCCACGTGCCGTCATCGCCCCAGCGCCCGACCAGCGGCAGCGGCCCCGGTGGTCCCGGTGGCCCCGACGCCGGGGGCGCCGCCTTCACCGGGCCGGCTCCTGCCGTCAGGCGCCCGGGCGCGGTCCCTGGCCGCCGCCCTCCTTGACGAAGCTGTCCGCGACGGTGCCCGCGAAGTAGCGGGGGACGAAGGGGAACGCGGTGGTGAGGACGTAGTGGTACGTCCCGTCCGGGTACTCGGGGGTGACCGCGAAGCGCCCGTTGGCCTGGTCGAGCAGGCCGTGTCCCTCGACGAACTCGAAGTCCTCGGTGTACGTACCGTCGTAGGACCCGCCGGGGCCGCCGCTCCTGGTCCCGGACCGCAGACGGTAGGAGGAGGTCAGGTCGGAGATGCCGGAATCCGGGTCCCGGGGGTCGGTGTAGCCGTACCTGGCGTAGATGGGGAATCCGTCGCCGGCCCAGCCGAGCAGGGGCGAGTGGGCGGTGGACTTCAGGACACCCGTGAGCCCCGTGGGCATCCCGTGGTAGTGGTAGGCACCGGTCGGCTGGACATGGGCGTTGTTGTCGTCCAGGCCCAGGGTCCCCGAGGGCCCGATGGCCTCGACCGTCCAGCCGGACCGCGGATCGCGCTGGTACCACTCCGCGGCGAGGGGATCGAAGAGCACCCCGTTGATCGCGATGCCGAAGGGCTGGGGCAGCGCGAAGCCCGTGAACTCCTGCGCCTTCGTCCCGTACAGCGGTAGCTCGAACGCGTACGACTGCGCCGATATCGTGTTCGGGTTCCCGGGGTTGGGGAAGTCGCCCGTCGTGTGGTTCGGCAGCCCGTTGGCGCGGATCGAGCGCGTGCTGCCGCTGACGGTGACGTCCATCTCCGTCCCGGTGGTGCTGTCGCGGATCGAGTAGCTGCCCGTGACCTCGGTCGAGGCGACGCTGGAGGAGGCGGCGGGAGTGGTCGCCCCGGTCGTCGGGGTGGCGTCGGCGACGCCCGTCACCATGGTCCTTCCGCAGGCGGACACGCCGAGGGCGGCGGCGAGGCCGCCGAGCAGGACGATCCGGCGTGTGGGGCGTGCGGTGCGGGGCCCATCGGTCTCTTCTGGTGTCATGCGACGAGTGTGCGGACCGAGCCTGTGGATGATCTGGGAACTGTCTGTGAGCCGGCGAGAACCAGCCGGGCGCCGCTCCTGCGGCGCGGGTCGCCGCACCGCTCGGGCACGGGGCCCGCCCCGGCAGGGAGAGTCGCCGATCGCAGGTGCCGCGAAGGCCCGCTGCGAGAGCGCGGTCACCCGCCGAGGCACGCCGTGCCCGGAAGCGGGCGGTGCGAGCGGACGGGCGAAGGGCTCGTCCGCGTCGCCGCGACCCCGCCCTGCTCCTCGCGGCCCTGCGACGAGGGCCGCCGGTCTCCGGGCCGTGCACGACCGTGTCCTCCGCCGAGGGCATGATGCCGAAGCAGCCGCCCCAAGGCCCCTGCCCTGCCTGTGGCCGCGGCGGGAAGCCCACTCCCCCGGAGGACACCCATGAGCTCGCACCAGCGCATCGACATCCCCGCCGCCCTCGTCGCGTCGTACACGGGGAACGGTGGTGAGGAGGGACGGACCTGGATCGCACGGCTGCCCGTTCTGGTGGCGGACGTGCTCGACCGTTGGGAGCTGGAGCGCGACGGCCGCATCGCCTCCGGTGAGGCCTCACTGGTGGTGCCGGTGCGCCGCACCGACGGCACCCGCGCCGCGCTCAAGCTCCAGATGCCCCGCGAGGAGACGACCGCCGCGCTGATCGGACTGCGCACATGGAACGGGGACGGCGTCGTGCGGCTGCTCGACCACGACCCGCCGAGCGGCGCCTCGTTGCTGGAGCGCCTGGACGGCTCACGCACCCTGGCGTCGGTCGGGGACGACGACGTGGCCCTGACCACCCTGGCCGGGCTGATGGCCCGGCTGCACTCCGTCCCGGTACCGGAGGGTCTGCGCGGCCTCGGTGACGTCGCGCGCGACATGCTGACGTCCGTACCGTCGGCCGTAGCCGCGCTGCCGGACCCAGAGGACCGGCAGCGGCTGCAACGCTGGGCGTCGGCGGTCGCCGAGCTGGTCGGCGAGCCCGGAGACCGGATGCTGCACTGGGACCTGCACTACGGAAACGTGCTCGCCGCCGAGCGCGAGCCGTGGCTGGCCATCGACCCCGAACCCCTCGTCGGCGACCCGGGCTTCGACCTGTGGCCGGCGCTGGACACCGGCTGGGAGGGGATCCTTGCCACCGGGGAAGCTCCACGGGTGGTGCGGCGCCGTTTCGACCTGCTGACCGAGGTGCTCGGGCTGGACCGCCGGCGGGCGGCCGTCTGGACCCTGGCCCGGCTGCTGCAGAACACCCTGTGGGACATCGAGGACGGCCGGACCGCCATCGCCCCCTCCCAGACCGCCGTGGCCGAGGCACTGCCCCGCCGCTGAACACCCCGCCACCGAGCGCGACGCGACTCCACCAGGACCACCCCGCACCCGGTACGGGCCCCTGCCCGGGGGCGGCGCGAGGCACCCGCCACGCCCGGTGAGTGCCGGGCGGGCGTCGGCGGTGTACCGGGCGACGGTGGTGCGCCCGGCGCCGGCGGTGTACCCGGCGCCGGCGGTGTACCCGGCGCCGGCGGTGTACCCGGCGTCGGAGGTCTGCCCGGCGTCGGAGGTCTGCCCGGTCACGATGGTGTGCCGGTCACCGCACGAGGTCGAGTTCGGCCCACACGGTCTTGCGCGGTACGGGGCCCGGGGTCACGCCCCACCGCGCGGCGAGCGCTTCGACGATCAGCAGGCCGCGCCCCGACTCGGCGTCGTCGGGCGGAGGGGAGAGGGTGCCGGGGGCGGGAGGCAGCCGGTCCCCCCTGGTGTCGGTGACCTCGATCCGCAGACGCCTGCCCGCGTCCTCGACGGCGATACGGAGCTGGAAGTCCCGCCCCGCCACGCGCCCGTGGAACGTGGCGTTGACGGCCAGTTAGGCGACGACCCGCGCCGCCGCGTCCGACGGGATGCCCCAGCAGGCCAGTTGGGCCGTGGTGAGCAGCCGGGCGAGCCGGGCTCCCCTGCGGGTGGGGGAGAGGTGGACGGTGTACTGCCGGGCAGAAGCGGAAGGTTCGGTTCGGGTGATTTCCACGTTCACATCACTCAGAGTGGCCGGTTCGCTCGTACTCTGAACAGAGCGCCGCGTGTACGGACAGTGACTGTCCGGGCCTTGGGCAGCCCTGTCCATGGTGTACGGGCGCCGGCTGCCTGGTGTGGTGCGGGTGGCGGGGACACGGATGGAGGCGGTGTCGTATGGCGGGTGGGCTCGGCGAGGCCGGTGCGGCGGACGGGGCGGAGGAGCCGGACCCCGGCATGGAGTCGGACGACGACTCGGGCGCGGTGATCGCGATGGTCGGCAGGCAGGTGCGGCTTTGGCGCGAGGCGGCGGGGATGCGGGCGGCGGAGCTTGGCTCGGCCATCGGCTACGGCGAGAACCAGGTCTACCTCTGATCTTGCGAGAGTGCCCCGGCCTTCAGGCCGGGGGTGAATCGCATCTGAAGACTGCTCTGACCTCAGCTGTGGGTACGGGTCCGTGCTGTTCACTCGCACCCACGGTTGGCCGTGCTCAGTCCGGCTGCTTCTGCTGCGCGATGTAGTCCTTGACCGCCTGGAGTGGTGCACCGTCGCACGAGCCCGCGAAGTACGAGGGCGACCAGAACCGGCCGTGCATGATCGCCTGGTTGACCCGGCCGGTGAACTCCGCGCGCAGACGGCGGGACGAGACGCCCTTGAGGCTGTTGACCAGGCTGGCGAGCGCGACCTTCGGGGGGTGGTGCACGAGGAGGTGGACGTGGTCGCTCTCGCCGTTGAACTCCTTCAGCTCCGCGCCGAAGTCCTCGCAGACCTTGCGCATGACCTCTTCGCAGCGCGTCAGCATCTCGTCGTTCATGACTCCACCCCGGTATTTCGTGACGAAAACCAAGTGTGCGTGCAAGTGGTAGACGACTGTTCGACCCCTGCGGATATCGGGGTTCGGTTTCCATCGTGGTGACATAGGCCAATGGTAGAGTGATCGTTGTGCAGCTCAGGTACAGCTTCCGCGTGTACCCGAGCGCCGGTCAGCGCACGGCGTTGGCGAGGGCGTTCGGGTGTGCTCGGGTCGTCTTCAACGACGCGTTGCGCGTCCGCGAGGAGGCCCGCGCAGCGGGGCTGCCGTTCGTCACCTCGGCGGAGCTGTCCAAGCGCCTCACCGCCGTCAAGAAGACCCCGGAGCGGGCCTGGCTCGGCCGGGTTTCGGCGGTGATCCTCCAGCAGTCCCTGCGGGACCTGGACACCGCGTACCGGAACTTCTTCGACGGGCTGAAGGGCAAGCGCCCGCGCATGGGAGCCCCGCGCTTCAAATCGAGGCGGGACAACCGGCAGTCGATCCGCTTCACCGCGAACGCGGCCTGGCACATCACGCCGGGCGGGAAGCTGCGCCTGCCGAAGATCGGCGACCTCACGGTCAAGTGGTCCCGCGCGCTGCCGTCCACCCCGACCACCGTGACCGTGGTCAAGGACGCGGCCGGCCGGTACTTCGCGAGCTTCGTCGTCGAGACGGACGCCTGCGAGGTCCTTCCGGAGACGATGCCCGAGGTGGGCATCGACCTCGGCCTCGGGCACTTCGCCGTTCTCTCCGACGGCCGGAAGATCGGCAGCCCCCGCTTCCTGCGCCGGGCCGAGAAGCGCCTGAAGAAGGCCCAACGCGCCCTCTCGCGCAAGGAGAAGGGCAGCAGCAACCGGAACAAGGCCCGGCTTGAGGTCGCCCGCGCTCACGCGCAGGTGGCCGACGCACGCCGCGAGTTCCACCACCAGCTCTCGACGAAGATCATCCGCGAGAACCAAGCGGTTGCCGTCGAGGACCTGGCGGTGAAGGGACTCGCCCGTACACGCCTGGCCAAGTCCGTGCACGACGCCGGATGGTCGGCGTTCGTGTCCATGCTGGAGTACAAAGCCGCCCGGTACGGCCGCACCTTCGTGAAGATCGGCCGCTTCGAGCCGACCTCCCAGGTGTGCTCCGCGTGCGGCGTCAAGGACGGCCCCAAGCCCCTCGGTGTCCGCGAGTGGACATGCGGGGCGTGCGGGACCGTGCTGGACCGGGATGTGAACGCGGCGGTCAACGTCGCCAAGGCCGCCGGACTGGCGGTGTCAGCCTGTCGAGCGCAGGTAAGACGGGCACCCGTGCCCGCACCGCGCAGCGAAGCAGGAACCCACCCGAAGCGACCCACACAGCCCGTGTCGGAGCAGGCGGGAATCCCGGGCCTTTAGGCCCGGGAGGATGTCAAAAGGTGGAGACCGGCAAGCGAGCGTGGAGGTCGCGGCGGGGGCCGGTGCGGTGCAGGTCCGTGATTCCAAGCACGTGTCCGGTCCGCTGCTCGGCTTCACTTCCGCGGCGTGGGGGGACTTCGTGGCCTACGCGGCGGGCAGCTGACCGCCGAGCACGGGACGCTCGGGCCGGGGACCACCCCTGGGCCATCCGCCCTACCCCGGCGCCCCACCCCGGCGCCGGGAAGGCCCCGATGCCGGTACCACGACCACCCGGTCCGGGTACGGGACGGTGCCGGGCCGCGGAACCGGCGCCTCGCCCGCGGCCGGGTCCCGTATCCGGTCGGGCGCCTTGCCCGAGGCCGGCGGCCCGCGCCTCGGGGCCGCCGCATCGCCCCGTGGCGTTGTCAGTCCGCGGTGACGGTGACCTTCTCGTCGTTCTTGATCTGGTCCATCAGCTGACTCACCTTCTGACCGTGCCCCGACCGGTGTTCGCGATCAGCCCCGTGACCAGCGCGGCGAACGTGGAGAAGGTCGGGTGAAACTGCCATGCAAAGCGCCCAGCACGGCGAGCAGAGATGCGGGTAGGGTCGGATCCGGAGCATCGGCGGACCCCTTCTCCGGGAGGCGGTACAAGCACCGCCGATGCTTCCTTCGCGTCTGCCTCCCGGCCGGGCCGACGGCCACACATCACCCATGTGAGCTACCCAACTGACAGTCCATCAGGAAGACGAAAGTCGAGACACAGACAATGGCGCTTATAGCGGACGGCTACTCGGGCAAGGAGATAGCCCGCACGCTGAACGTGTCGCCGAAAACCGTCGAATCTCACGTCCAGCGGCTCTTCGACCGGTACGGAGTGCGCAGCCGGGCCGGGCTCGTCGCCAGATGGATGACGGAGGCCGCATGGGTACATGGGGGCATTCCCGGGCTCACGGGGGCTCACGGGGTGCCGGATATGCCCTGATCCAGGTACTTGGTGAGCTTCTGGTGAGCCTCGTCCCAGCTCCACTGCTGGCTCACCCATGCCTGGCCCCTGCGTCCCATCTCGCGCGTTAGCTGCGCATCCGACAGTAGCGTGTCGAGCCGGGCGGCCACCTCCGCGGGACGGTGGCCGTCCACGACGTAGCCGGTCTCGCCGTGGCGCACGGCGTCCGGGGCGCCGCCCGAGTCGCCCGCGACGACCGGTAGGCCGGCCGCCGCCGCCTCCAGGTAGACGATGCCGAGCCCCTCGACCTCCATGCCCGCCCGGCGGGTCCGCGACGGCATGGCGAAGACATCGGCTGCGCCGTAGAATGCGGGCATTGCCTCGTGTGGGTGCCCACCTGCGAAGATCACCGCCTCAGCGACCCCAGAGCGTTGTGCCGAATCCCGCAGTCGCCCCTCATAGGGGCCGTCGCCGACCAGCAGCAATCTCGCCCCGGGATGCCGACGGCGCAGTGACCGCATCGCCAGGATCAGTGTGTCCTGGCCCTTGCGGGGCACAAGACGGGCGGCGCACAGGATGACCGGGCCGGAACCGAGACCGTAGTGTTCCCGGAGGCTGGCGCCGTCGTCCCGCCGCGGCGCGAACGCCGCCGCGTCCACGCCCGGGGTGAGCCTCACCAGGCGATCGGTGTCGCCAGGGCGGAGGGCGGTGGCCAGGTGGCGTCTGGTGTAGTCACCGAGGTAGGTCAGTGCGTCGACGTGGTGGCCGATGCGGCGCAGCAGTTGACGGGCGACCGGGGTGCGCGCCCACCAGACCTCGTGGCCGTGGGTGGTGGCCACCAGTCGGCGCACCCCTGCCCGGCTGCGCAGGGCCGGTGCCATCAGGCCGAGCGGTGCGGCGGCCCCGAACCACACGGAGTCGCAGTCGTATCGGCGGGCCAGGTGGACGGCCCGGGCCGTTGCCTTTGGAGTCGGGAGCAGCATCCGCGTCCGGTCCCGTACGACCGGGAAGGGCTGCTGTTCGTCGAAGTGGGCTTCGCCCGGGGTGTGGGATGTGTAGACGACCACACGGTCCGCAGGAAAACGCCGGACCATGGCGTGCACGAAGGTCTCTATGCCTCCCTGACGGGGTGGGAAGTCGTTGGTGACGACGAGGGTGCGGGACATGGTCAGTCGACCTCGGACGGGTGGTGGGTGAACAGGTAGTTGCGGTGCTCCTCGGTGATGCGCGGGACCCGCGCCCAGATCCCTTCGCGCCACACATGCATGGCGTAACCCATTGCATGGAGCCGGTCGGTGACGTCCCGGACCCCCCAGGCCGTACTTGGCCGGGTGCCGTTCCTCGATCTCCAGCAGGAGGGTGGGGCGGTGGAGCAGCAGTGTGCGGTGGGCACCCTCGAGGACGAAGGCTTCGGCGCCCTCGACATCCGCCTTGATGAAGTCGACGCGTGCGGGGGCGGCGGCATCGACGGTCCGTACGGTGACGTTCAGACGTTTCTCTTCGGCGAACTCGGTGTTGGGGCCCAGCCTGAGGGCGCCGTCGGTGACAAACGCCCGGCCGTGCACCGGCAGCCGGCGGCGGTAGGGGAGGCTCATCGTGAAGGAACCCACCCGGCGGCCCAGGGCCGTCCGGTGCAAGCGGATCGTGCGGCGGCCCAAGGCGTACCGGACCACGGTGAGCACCCGGTGCGCGCCGGGCAGCGGTTCGAAGCTGTGGACGGTGCCGGTGGGCCCAGCCAGGTGCGCGAGGCTGATGGTGTACAGGCCGTACTCGGCGCCGATGTCGAGGCAGACGGCGCCGGGGCTGACATGTTCGCGCAACCTCTGAATCTCGGGCTCGACGAATCGTGTCCGGCGAGCGCCGATACACAGCACCGTGTACGCCAGGGCCAGGGCCAGGGCCAGGGCCAGGCGCCGGGCGCGACCCGCGCCCGGCGTGACCGGTACGCGGCGCGTGCGCCCGGGAACCGACCCACGGCCGGTACGCCGAGCCGCGAACCCGTGCCCCGGGCGCTTCGGCCACCCGCGATCGGGTCTCTGGAACCTGGCGTCATCCATCGCGCTGCTGGGGCCCGGCCAACGGCGGAGAGGTTCGACGGCCGGTAGACGGAGGAGACGGTGCAAGGCCGGCACGCTGCGAAAACGCCTGGGCACGACCCCACGGCTCAAACCCTCGGGACCGGGATGCAGATGGAACCAAGCGGCGATGGTCAAAGGCATCAGGAGGTAACCGAATCGGGTGGCGGGGGCCAGGCAGAAGGCCAAGGCGAGAGCGAGGGCGAGCCGGTCGGCGGCGGCGAGCAGCACGCGCGGCGGTCTCACCGCCAGTGACACGGCGACGGCCACCGCGGCCAGGGCGAGCAACACGAGGGCGAGCAGGCGTCCGCCCGGCAGCAGGGTGGCGACGAGGTATCCGGGCAACGGACTCGTGGCGGGTGAGGCGACTCGGCCCGCCCCCAGGGGGTAGAGCAGGACCTGCTCGGTGAAGGCGCTCGGCGAAACGAGGACGCTCGGCACGGTCAGGACGGCGATGACGACGGCGGCCACCGCACCCGCGCCCGTCGTGACCCGCCCGCCCCGACGCACGGCGAGGAGGACCAGCGCGACCACCAGCACCGGCCAGGCCGTCCACTTCATCGCCGCCGCCGCTCCGGCGGCCAGCCCCGTTGCCGCGGGGCGGCCTGTGGCGGCGGTCGCGAGGGCGAGGCACATCAGCGCCGTGACCGGTAGGTCGATGCCTCCGGTGGCCAGCGGCAGTGCGAGCAGTGGGAAGGCGGCCAGTACCGCGAGGGCCCTGGGCGCGCAGTGACCGGCGGCCGTACGGGCGGCCGAGCCCAGCGCAAGGCAGAAGACCAGCGCGAACCACCAGCGGGCGTCGGCGATGGGATGGTCGCCGAGCACGGCATAAGGCAGCCCGAATAGCGCCATGGCTGGCAGGTACGGGTTGTAGTCTTTGATCTGTCCCGGCTCCGGCAGGTACGGGCTACCGGTGTGCAGCAGCAACGCGCCGGAGTGGTGCACGACGTCGACCTCGAGCTGCCCCTGCCGGTGTGCGACCAGCCACACCATGGGTACGACTGCCGCGCCCACCGCGGCGACGAACGGCGCGGCCCAGCGCAGCAGGGTGGACGAACCCAACGCCAGGGCTGCGGCGCAGGTATATCCGACGGTCGCGCACAGTCCCCAGACGCGGTGCGGTCCCAGGTCGGTGACCGTGGCCATGAGCGCAGCTGCCACTGCGCATCCGGCCCACACCACCAGCCATGGCCCGGTCCGGGCTCTGCCGAGTGGCCGCAGTCGGGCCGGAGGCACGGGAAGCGGCCAGTGCAGCAACGGAGTTGTGGTCATGCGCCGCGCCTTCCGGGTCGGGTGTACACCCAGTCTCGGCACGCGACGCGCACGGATCGTCGCACCGGGCTGCGATCTTCGGCGTCAACCCGTGGTGTGACGCCGGTGCCGCGGATCACACCAGGCGGTGACGCATTCGGCGGGCGGCTTCAGGAGAATCGGCGCATGCCCCGACTGCGCCGCCCCGCCATTCTGCGCCTGACAGACATGCCACGTCGGCCCTGGTATCCAGCCGTCAGCGCGGGCGCGATCGCCGCGGTGGCGGTCGCGGAGATCACTGCGGGCCGACTCACCTCGCTTACCGTACTGGTCACGGCGGCCGGCGCGGTTGTCCCGCTGGTCTGGCGCCACCGCCGGCCCTGGCTCGCCGTCTGCGCGACGGCCGCCGCGCTGCTCAACTTCCTCTTCCGGCCTGAGCTGTTGCTGTCCACTGGTCTGGCCGGCGTGACCGGTCTGTATGCAGCTGCACGAGGTCGCGTGTTGCCCCCGATCGTCCTGACGGCCTGTGGGATCGCCGCGGCGGTCCTGGTCAACCTGGGCCACATCGCTCTGGGGGCCTACGACCTGGGCGGGACCAGGCCCGCGCTGGGCGCCGACGGTTCGCTGTCCTACTTCGCCGAGTCGTTGCTTCTGGCGTGTGCCATCACGGCCACCGTGGCGCTGGCGGATGCCGCCCGCAGCCGAGAGGAGTATCGCCGGGAGCGCGAGTCCGCCCAGCGGCAACTCGTGGTGATGGAGCGCAGGGAGGCTGCGGTAGCCGAACGCGCCCTGATTGCACGCGAGTTGCATGACATCGTGGCCCACGCCGTCTCCGTGATCGCCGTACAGGCGGAGACGCTCACCTACACCATCCCGAATCTGTCCGTCGACGCCCGCGACGGCTTTCAGTCCATCGCCGGCTCCGCCCGCGTCTCGCTCGCGGAGTTGCGCGGCCTCGTCGACATCCTGCGTCAGGAGGACGACGCCGCGGCCACCTCTCCGCAGCCGACCTTGGAGGACCTCACGTCTCTGCTCGAAGCCCACCGAGCCGTCGGTGGGATGGTGGACCTGCTCGTCACCGGCTCCCGGCCCCACACCACGGCCGCTGTGGAGTTGGCCGCCTACCGCATCATCCAGGAGACGCTCACCAACGTCCGCCGCCACGCGCCCGGTGCCCACGCGACCTGCCGGATCGACTACACCCCGCAGCACATCCGAGTGCACGTCGCCAACACCGCTCCCGCTTCACCGGCCCGCCCGTCCGGCAGCGGCTACGGCCTCCACGGCATGCACGAGCGGGCGGTCCTGCTCGGCGGCAGACTCGACTGGCGTCCGACACCCGACGGCGGATTCACCGTGACCGCGCTCCTGCCGGCCACCGCACCCGGCGCCACGGTCTTCACTCCCCGACCGGGATAATCAATCATCCGTCGTACCTATCTGCAACTGGAGTCTCCGGAGGGAGAGTTACCCCATGTCGACGATCCGTGCGGTGGTCGTGGACGACCAGGCCGTCGTACGCAGCGGCTTCGTCAATCTCCTGGCCACCCAGGAGGACATCGAGGTGGTCGGGGAGGGCGCGGACGGCGAGGACGCCATATACCTGGTCCGCGAACACCACCCCGACCTCGCCTTGCTCGACATCCGCATGCCGAACACCGACGGCATAGCCGCCACCCGGGCGATACTCGCCGACCCCGAAACCGCCACCCGCGTCCTCATCCTGACCACGTTCGGTCTGGACGAGTACGTCTACGACGCCCTCGCCGCCGGAGCCAGCGGCTTCCTCCTGAAGGACGCCACCTTCCCCGAACTGCTCCACGCCGTGCGGGTGGTGGCCGCAGGCAAGGCCATGCTCGCCCCCGACATCACCCAGCGGCTCATCACCCGCTTCCTCCGCGAACGCCCCGCACTGCTCTCCCGCCCCGAGACCCCGGACCTGACCGCACGCGAGACCGAGGTCCTGCTCCTCGTCGCCCGTGGCTACTCCAACGACGACATCGCCGAGCGCCTCACCATCACCGACCACACCGTCAAGACCCACATCAACCGGCTCTTCGCCAAACTCGGCGCACGCGACCGGGCCCAGGCCGTCATCGCCGCCTACGAACTGGGCTATATCGCTCCGGGCGGGTGACACTCCGGGCTGCGCCGCCTATCCCGGGTTCGACGTAATTCGGTGGCCTGGAGCGCCGAATTGGGGGCTGACCGGCGTGGACATGGGCGTGGCCGCCTGGAGGGCGTTTCTCTGGTCGGTGGCGTTTCGGCTGGTCAGCGGGGTGCGGGCTGGAGGTCGATGACCTGCTTCGGGTGCGGGATGCCGAGCTTGGTGAGTAGATCTCGCTGGGGCTTGGTGAGGCCGGTGACCTGCTGGAACGTGCCGGTGGGGCTGGAGAACGTCCCGGTGTGGAGGTGCCTCGGTCAGCTCCGGGATCTTGATCCGGAGCTTGCATCGGGCGGCCAGCTCGGCCAGGGCCTGTGGGTCCCGCTCACCGGCGATCAGCGCCTCCAGCATCGGCCGCCCGGAGACGCCATGATGTCGGCGGCCACCGCGGCGAGCTTGATGCCGGAGTCCTCCAGTACCTTCTCCACCCGCTGCACGATCTGCCGCCGGGTACGGGCCATCTGGGTCCGGGCCATATCCCACGGCTCACGTACCGGCTGCGGAGGGACGGACGAGGCCCGCACCAGACCGTGCGCCCCGAGCTGGGCCAGCCAGGCCGTGTCGGAGATATCCGTCTTGCGTCCGGGGAGCCGCGTGATCACCGTGGTCGACCGCGGCTTCTCCTCCGCGGACAGCCTCGCCTGCCTCACCCGCGCCGGTGGCCACTACATCGCCGGGATGTGCATGCGTGACGGAGGCGACTCGGCCGAGGCCGCGCTCGCCCGGCAGGGCCGCTACCACCAGATCCGCGACAACGTGCGCGTCAAGGAAGTCAAGCTCGACCAGGCCCCGGGCCGGCGCTTCGGGGCCATCAAGCGGATCGAGGCCGAACTCGAGCGGATCCGGTCCCAGCGCGAGCGCGACGCCAAGCGCGCGAGTGCCCCGAAAGCACGGGAGCGGGCGGAGGCCGCCCACATGCGCGCCGAGTGCGCGCTGATCGAACGCCCCCCTGAAACGGCGGTTGAGGACCTCGAGGAACGGACGGCTGGCCATCGACCGCGCCAAGATCAAGGCCGAGGAGCGTCTCGACGGAAAGTACCTGCTGACCGGCTCCGCCCCGCACCTGAGTGCCGAGGAGATCGCGGTCGGCTACAAGGCCCTCCTGGAAGCCGAGCGCGGATTTCGCGATCTGAAAACGATGCTGGAACTACGACCGGTCTTCCACCACCTCGAACACCGCGTCCGCGCCCACGTACTGCTGTGCTGGCTCGCTCTGCTACTGATCCGCGTCGCCGAACGCTGCACCGACCAGACCTGGAACCGGATCAGCACCCAACTCGGCCGCGTCCACGAGGTCACCCTCACCGGCGACGCCGGACAGATCACCCAGACCACCCCGCTGAACAGCGAGCAAGCCGCCCTCTACCGCGACTGCGGCATCAAACCGCCACCCCGGATCACTGCCGCAGACCCTGCCTGACCAGCCATAACGCACCCGTGTGGGCACACGCCTCCGCGACCACTCTCTCGACGCTTCCGCAGCTCAACCCCCGTTTTCGACACATCCGCGTGCCCAGCAACTGCGGAACTCAGGGCTCAGACGGCCGGTCGGGGGCAGAATGGTCCTGCGTCGTCAGCTCGAACACCTGCTGGAAGTCAGCGCGTTGCGGCATGTCGAGGTCCAGGTCATGCCGACGGAGACCGAGGAGCACGCGGGCCTGGACGGCTCACATCAGGTGCTCAAGCTGAGCGATGGCACGGCTGTTGCGCACAACGAGGTGCAGCTCACCAGCCGTCTGGTCAGTGAGCCCAGGGAGGTGCAGATCCTGGAGATGCGGTATGGCCTGATCAGGTCGCAGGCGCTGACTCCTCGGTTGTCGCGGTCTTTTGTCGAGAAGTTGTGGGGAGAACTATGAGTGTGAAGCCTTCGTCCGGGGTCGGTTCCGGGGTGGAGTGGGTCAAGAGCAGTTACAGCACGGCCGACGGCCCCGAGTGCGTGGAGGTCGCGGCGGGGGCCGGTGCGGTGCAGGTCCGTGATTCCAAGCACGTGTCCGGTCCGCTGCTCGGCTTCACTTCCGCGGCGTGGGGGGACTTCGTGGCCTACGCGGCGGGGAGCTGACCGCCGAGCACGGGACGCTCGGGCCGGGGACCACCCCTGGGCCATCGCGGCCGGGTCCCGTCTCCGCTCGGGCGCCTTGCCCGAGGCCGGCGGCCCGCGCCTCGGGGCCGCCGCATCGCCCCGTGGCGTTGTCAGTCCGCGGTGACGGTGACCTTCTCGTCGTTCTTGATCTGGTCCATCAGCTGACTCACCTTCTCCTTGTCCCAGACCAGGTTCCCGCCGCGGCTGCCGGAGATCGGCATGTTCATCGACGTGCCGTCGCCCCCGTTGACGCTCTTCATCGCGAAGAACATCTCCGCCAGGTCGAACAGGGACATGTCCTGGTCGACGATCAGCGTGTCCAGACCCGAGCCGAGAGTCGGGTAGAGCCTGAACGGGTTGAGGATCGTGCCGGGCGTCGCGGCCTGGTTGGCCAGCGCCGCGAGGAACTTCTGCTGGTTCTTGGTGCGGTCCAGGTCGCTGCCGGCGAAGGCGTACCGGGTCCGGACGAAGGCGAGGGCCTGCTCGCCGTTCAGGGTCTGGGTGCCCGCCTGGAAGTCGGCGCCGGACTTCTCGTCCTTGAAGGCTTTGGGGATGTCCATCTCGACGCCGCCGAGTGCGTCCACGATATTCGCGAAGCCGGCGAAGCCGATCTCCGCGTAGTGGTCGATCCGCAGGCCGGTGTTGTGCTCCACGGTGCGCACCAGCAGCTCGGGGCCGTCCTCCGCGTAGGCCGCGTTCAGCTTCACCCGGCGGCCCTGGGCCGGGAAGGTCTTGCCGGACTCCGAGCCCACGAAGGACGGTATCTCCACATCCGAGTCGCGGGGGAGCGAGATCATGGTGTTCCCGCTGCCGCAGGCGGCGAGGATCATCATGGAGTCGGTGCGCTTGCCCTCGGCGGATCCGGTGTGCAGACGCTTCCTGTCCTCCGCGGACATGCCTTCGCGGCTGTCGGAGCCCACGATCAGATACGTCGTGCAGTCGCCCTCCTCGGGCCGGTCTATGACCTTGGTGAGGTCGACCTCGCGGCGCATCTTGGAGTCGGCCCAGACGTAGGTGCCTATGGATACCCCGAGGGCCAGCACGAGCACCGTGATCGAGCCGACCTTGAGCCGTCGGCGCCAGTCGGGCGCCGGGCGGCCGTAGGAGGGCGGCTCGCCGTGGCCCCCGTGGCCCGCAGGGCCCCCGTGACCGCCGTCCCCGCCGCCTCCCCGGCCGGACGACGGTGAACCGTAGACCTGGCCCGTGTTGTAGCCGCTGTCGTACGGGGCGTCGTACCTGTCGTCGTACCCCTGCGGCTGCTGCGGGATCGGGCGTCGCCGCACATGGCGCATCGCGCGCGGCCCCTCGGGTTCCGCGCGCCGGTCGCCGTGTCCGTATCCATCGGGCCAGTCATTCATGCGGAACAGTGTGCAGGCCGCGGACGAAAGCCCGACAGGGCGGGTGACACATCACACCGGTGCTGTAGCGAATCTGATGCAATGCCGCGGTCCCCGGGGACCCGCATAGGGTGGAGGGCATGACAGACCAGGCCCAGCGCTCGGAAAGCGGTATCCCGGGCAAGCCGACATCGGCTTCGCGTACGACCCTCAGCCACATCATGACGCACAGCGACACCAACCTCCTCGGGACGGTACACGGCGGTGTGATCATGAAATTGGTGGACGACGCGGCGGGCGCCGTCGCGGGCCGGCACTCCGGCGGACCGGCGGTCACGGCCTCCATGGACGAGATGGTCTTCCTGGAGCCGGTCAGGGTGGGCGATCTTGTGCATGTGAAGGCCCAGGTCAACTGGACCGGCCGGTCCTCGATGGAGGTCGGCGTCCGGGTGCTCGCCGAGCGCTGGAACGAGTCGGCCCCCGCGACCCGGGTCGGCTCCGCGTACCTGGTGTTCGCCGCCGTCGACGCGGACGGCAAGCCCCGTCCGGTTCCTCCGGTGATCCCCGAGACGGAGCGCGACAAGCGACGCTGTCAGGAGGCGCAGATCCGCCGCACCCACCGGCTGGCCCGCCGCCGCGCCATCAAGGAACTCCGCGAGCGCCGCGCGGCCGAGGGACACGAGGACTGAGGTCTCACCTCGGGGGCAGTGCCGTGCCTGCGGGGACCGCGATCCCGTCGCGGGACTTCGCCGGGCCCGCCCCCTACGCCACCGTCCCGGTGGGGTCGGCGCTGGGCCGTCGGCCTTGTGCTCCCCGTCCCCGTCCCCGTAGCCGTCCGCGGCCTAGTCCCCGTAGCCGTCCGCGTCCGGCCCCCGGTCGCTCCCGCCGCGGTCCCCTCGCCTTGGCCGCGGCCACCGCCGTCCCTGCGGCCGCCGCCGGGGAGTCAGCGGCAGAGGACCTCGTCGCCGGTGACGGCGCCGAAGGCGCCCCTGGGCCGAGGGGTCTCCGCCCGGACGGGGGTCACCGAGGTGAAGCCGGAGCCCGCCGTCACATGGAGCGTCGGGCCCTGACCCTTCACCGGGCGCAGCTCGGCGCCCTCCAGGGCCACCGCCAGGGACCTCGCCGAGCGGTCCCAGCGCGGGTCGTAGGTGATGTAGGTGCGCTTCACATCGCGCTCGCCGCCGTTCAGCGGGGTCCGCGTCGTGTTGAACCCGGTCCCCCGCAGGGCGGAGTCCACCCGGGAGCCGAGCCCGTCCAGCCGCGTCCCGTTGTAGACCTGCACCCGGATCTGCTGCGGCGGGACATCGACGACCTTCGCGGCGGGGGCGGACGAGGTGCCCCGCGGACGTTCCGGGGCGAGCGGCCGGTCCTCCCTCAGGGCCTGGAAGAGCTGCTCCGCCTTCACCTGGTCCCACTTCACCGTCGAGCCGACGCCCTTCACCGGGAAGCTCGGGTCCTTGACGGGGACGGAGGCGAACTCCGTCGACGCCGGGGTGAAGCTCCTCATCGCCTTGCCCAGCGTGAGGAGCTGGTCGGTGCCGAAGCCCCGGTCGGCCCGTACCGAGTTCAGCGCCGCGGTGCCGACCTGGCGGAACTTCACCGGGTTCAGCAGTACTCCGCTGCTGGTGGCCTGCTGCACCAGCGCCGCCACGAACCGCTGCTGGCGCTGCATCCGCCCCAGGTCGGCCGCCCCGTCGACATGCCGGGCCCGCACGTACTGCAGCGCCGTCGCGCCGTCGAGCCGGTGCGTACCCGCCTTGAGGTCGAGGCCCGAGTGGGAGTCCTTCAACGCCCGGGCCGTGCAGATTTCCACCCCGCCGATCGCGTCGACGGTCCTCATGAAGCTGCGGAAGTCGACTTCGAGGTAGTGGTCGACCCGCACCCTGGTCAGGTCCTCCACGGCCCGCACGGTGAGCGCGGGCCCGCCCTCCGCGTACGCCGCGTTCAGTTTCACCGCGTGCAGGCCGTGCTTCTCGCCGGTGGTCAGGTCGGTGTGGGCGGGGAGCTCCGCGTACGAGTCGCGGGGCAGGCTCACGATGCTCGCCCGCTCCCGGTCCTCGGAGATGTGCACCAGCATGATCGTGTCGGTGCAGCGGCAGGGGGCGCCGCCCAGCCGGTACGTGCGGCGCTCCTCCTCGGTGATCGTGTCCCGGCCGTCGGTGCCGACGAGCAGGATGTTCATCCCGTTGCCGTGCGCCGGGCGGTTCTTCATGTCCCGGAACGGGTCTACCCGGCCGATGCCGCTGTCAAGACCCGTCACCAGGGCGTGGCCGATGCCCCCCACACCGAGTACCAGCATCGAGAGGGTCGTCACCATCCGCATCCCCCAGCGGGGCCGGCCCGGCTGCCCCCGTCCGCGGGTGCGCGGGGCCGGCCCCCGCCGGCCGTTCCCCGCCGCCCCCTGGCGTGGTGCCGGCCCGCCCCGGCGCCGTGCCTCCGGTCCGGGGCGGCCCCCCTTCGGCCTGGGAACCGGTCCGGGGCGGCCCGCCGCCGGTCGCGGACGGGGCGAGCGGGGCGGTGTGGGCACGAGGGGCACCTCCGCGGGGCAGCAGACCGGTGATCCTGAGCACCGTAGGCCCATACGATCTGCGGCACGGGGAGGCCGGGGGGACGCGCGCATCGCTGTCCCCCGTTCGCGGTAACGTGGCGGACGACGCCGCTGTCTCCCCGAGGCCGTTGTCTCCCGGGGGACATCCCCCGGACCCCGAGGAACCCATGCCAGCCGCCCCGCCCGCCGTCTCCGTGATCATGCCGGTCCTCGACGAGGAGCGTCATCTGCGCGACGCCGTCCACCACATCCTGCAGCAGGACTACGCAGGCGAGATGGAGGTGGTGATCGCGCTCGGCCCGTCGACCGACCGCACCGACGAGATCGCCGCCGAGCTGGTGCGCGAGACGGCATCGAACCCCTGGGGCCGGGTGCGTACGGTCGCCAACCCCACCGGCCGTACGCCCGCCGCGCTCAACGCCGCGATCAGGGCGTCCCGCCACCCGGTCGTGGTCCGCGTCGACGGGCACGGGATGCTGTCGCCGGACTACATCGCGACGGCGGTCCGGCTCCTCGAGGAGACCGGTGCGCAGAACGTGGGCGGCATCATGCACGCCGAAGGGGAGAACGACTGGGAGCACGCCGTCGCCGCCGCGATGACCTCGAAGATCGGCGTCGGCAACGCGGCCTTCCACACCGGCGGTGAGGCGGGCCCCGCGGAGACCGTGTACCTGGGTGTCTTCCGCCGCGAGGCGCTGGAGCGGCAGGGCGGCTACAACGAGGAGTTCATCCGCGCCCAGGACTGGGAGCTGAACTTCCGTATCCGCGAGGCCGGCGGCCTGATCTGGTTCTCCCCTGAGCTGAGGGTCCGGTACCGGCCGCGCCCCTCCGTGAAGGCACTCGCCAAGCAGTACAAGGACTACGGCCGCTGGCGCCATGTCGTCGCCCGCTACCACTCCGGCTCGATCAACCTCCGCTATCTCGCCCCGCCGACCGCCGTCTGCGCGATCGCCGCGGGCCTGGTGGCCGGTGCGGTGCTCACACCGCTCGGCTTCGTGATCCCGGCCGGCTATCTGGCGGCGATCGCCGCGGGTTCGGTCCCTGCGGGCAGGGGACTTCCCTGGAAGGCACGCGTCCTGATCCCGGTGGCGCTGGCGACGATGCACATGTCGTGGGGTTTCGGCTTTCTGACGAGTCCGCGGTCCCTGGCGAAGAAGGTCATCGCGAGCCGCAGGCCCGCGGTGACCGCGCCGACCCAGGCCTGATGCCGAGGGCCCGTCGTGCGCGGGGGCCGGTACGAGGAGCGGCCCCCGCGCATCGCGCCGCCCTCCGCCGGCCCGTCCGGCCCCCGGCCTCCCGCAGGCCCGTCCGGACCCGGCCTTGCGTGCTCTACCAGGTGAAGCCCGGCTGTACGTCCATACAGGCCCCGGTGTCACCCGCGTTGAGCGGCTTCGCGGACGACGGCGCCTCGCCGCCGTTCCCGTCCGCGACCCGCGGATACGCGGTGCCCTTCCGCCAGTCCGCGCCCACCACCAGCGTGACGCCCGACACATCGGCGGACCTGGTCACCGAGGAGACCGGAAGGCCCACGGTCTCGGCCACGGCCCGTGCATCCCCCGCCAGCTCCGCGCTCGGGTAGAACACCACGGTACGGGCCCGCGGATCGGTCCGGCTGTCCGCCGTCGCCAGGGTGAAGCCCTTGCCGGTGAGGACCTCCGCGATCTCCGTGGCGCGCCCACGCGCGGCCCCCAGCTCGTCGGTGTACGTGCCGTTCTGCACCTGCACACCGATCTCGCTCGGCGCGGCGGCGGGGCCCTCGGGCACCACCGGAGCCGCGGGTGCCGCGGGTGCCGCGGGTGCCGTGCGCTTGGACGCCTTGCCGTCGAGCGGGATGTCCTCGCGCACCATGCGGAACACCTGCTCGGCGTCCGGCTGGAGAGGCTCGACCTTGCCGGCGAAACCGGGGCGCCGGCTGTAGAAGTTGGGCATCGTCGTCATCGTGATGCGCTCGGTCGGCACCTGCTTGAACTCCTCGGCCAGAGCGTACAGCTTGGCCACCGTGTCCAGGCCCTCGTCGACCGTGAGCGCGGAGGTGGCGGCCTCCGCGAGGTTCCGCAGCTGGGCGGGGTCGGTGAGCTTGGTGCTCCGGCGCAGTTCACGCACCATCGAGTTCATGTACATGTGCTGGGCTTGGGTGCGGGCCAGGTCGGTGCCGTCCCTGAAGCCGTAGCGGGTGCGCAGCCACTGCAGCGCCTGCTCGCCCTTGACCGAGGTCGTGCCCGCCTTCAGCTTGAGACCGGAGCCCTGCCCCCGGCTGTTGCGCGAGTAGACGTTGTCCTTGACGCAGACGGGCACCCCGCCGATCGCGTCCGCCATCGACACCACGCCGGCGAAGTCGACCTGCATGAAGTGGTCGATGGTGATTCCGGTGAGCCGGTACCAGGTGGCCACCGTGCAGCCGGGGCCGCCGCGGCTGAGGGATTCGTTGGTGAGCGTCCAGCCGGTCTCCTCGTACACCTTGCCGCTGCGGTCCGTGCACTCCGGGATCTTCAGCACGGTGTCCCGGGGCATGCTGACCACCGACATGTTGCTGCGGTCCGCCGAGACGTGGACCAGCATCTGCACATCGGCGAGCGGTGGCCCGTCGAAGGTGTCCCGGGCACCGCCGAGGGCCTTGTTCTCGGCCGAGTCCCGTGCGTCCGAGCCGATCAGCAGGATGTTCAGCGGCGTCTGGCCGGCGGCGTTCACCCTGTGGCCGGCCATCCCGTTCTTGCCGAGGTTGAGGTCGTCCGTCCGGATGTTTCCGTTCAGCTGCTCGTAGTAGAGGTACCCGGCACCCGCCGTGCCGAGTATCAGCAGGGAGAGCACACAGGCGACCCACCGCAGGGTCCTGCGTCTGCCGCGTCTTCCCTGACTTCCCTGACTTCCCTGACTTCCCTGACCGCCCTGACTGCCCTGACCGCCCTGACCGCCGAGTGGCCGGGGCGGTCCCTCCCCGCCGTCGTCCGGTCCTGCGGAAACGTCCCGCTTCCGATCCCGCTCCTGTTCCCGCTTCCGCACCCGGACCTGCTCCCGTTCCCGGCCCTGCCCCTGCCCCTGTCCCTGCCCTTGGCCCTGGCCCTGGTCCTTGGCCCGCTTCCGCGCAGCGCCCCCGCCGGCCCGGCCGTTCTCCCCGGCGCGCCCGGCACGCTCCCGCGTGTCCTCCCCGTGCACGCTGCTCCGTGCCACCCCTGGTCCCCCTGTCTTCAGGCGCGCCGCGCGCCCCGGTACCCCCGGGTCACTCTGCGCACACCTGCTTGTCTGCTTCGACCTTGTCCACCGGCGGCTTCGTCGGTGCGGTGACGGGCACTCCCGCGCCCTTGAAGTCGGCACCGAGGGTGAGGACCATGGCCTCCGTGTCCGCGGCGTCCTCCGTGCCGGGCTTGAGCGCGGTGGCGGGCAGACCCATGAGGTCCGCGAGCGTGCGGGCCTGGTCGGCCTGGTTCGGCGCGTACTCCAGTGTCGTCTTGTCCGTCTTCTGCGGGGCGTTGCTCTTGTTGGTGGACTTGAGCACGCCCTTCTCCACCTGCAGCCAGTTCAGCGTCCGCTGCGCCGCCCCCGAGGTGTCGCTGCCGTTGTAGACGTCGACCCGGACCTCGGAGGCATCGGCCCTCGCACCCTCGAGCAGGGCGGCCTGCTGGTCCTTCGCGGCCGCCTCCTGCTTCTTCACCTCGGTGAAGGAGATGTCGTTCTGGATCATGCTGAACACCTGCGGCGCCTTGGCCTGGTCGAGGAGGACGGTGGCGCCGTCGGTGTTGTCGACCACGGGTACGGTCGCGAAGCTGATGTGCTTTATGTCGATCTTGCCGAGTTCCTGGGCCATGGCCGTCAGCTTGGGGATGTCCCCGATCGCGCTGTCGACGGTGAGCGCCTGGGTCGCGGCCTCCGCCACCGCGAACATCTTCTGCGGGTCGCCCAGCGTGTCTTCCTTCATCTGCCGGATCATCGACGCCACGAACTGCTGCTGCTGCTTGATGCGGTCGAGGTCGCTCTCGTTGCCCAGGCCGTGCCGGTTGCGGACGAAAGCGAGGGCGTCCTCGCCCGAGACCTTCTGCTTGCCGGCCGGCAGATCCAGCTGGGAGTCCCGGTCCTTGATGGGGTTGACCAGGCAGACCTCCACACCGCCGACGGCGGTCGAGAGCGTCTTCACCGCGTTGAAGTCGGCCATCATGAAATGGTCGACTTCAACGCCGGTCATCAGCTGCACCGTGCGCATCGTGCACCCGGGGTCGCGGCCCCCCACGCCGAAACTCTCGTTGAAGCGGACGCTTTGGGAACCCCTGATTATCTCGGTCGAGCCGTCGGGCTGCTTCGTGGGGCAGTCGGGGATGTCGGTGATGAGGTCGCGCGGAATGCTCAGCGCGGTGGCGTTGGTGCGGTCCTCGGAGACATGGAACAGGAACGTGGTATCGGCGTGGCCGCTGCTGCCCTTGTCGCCGTACCCCTCGTTGCCCGCGCCGGTGCGCTTGTCGGTGCCGAGGAGGAGGATGTTGACGGGGCCGTCCTTGCTGAAGCCCTTGGAGCCGGCGTCACCGACATCCACCGTGCTGAGGTTCCCGTTGAGCCGCTCGTACAGGTAGTACACGAACGCCGAGCCGCCGACGAGGACGCCGGCCATCACCCCGCCGGTCCACATCACCACCGACTTCTTCCTGTTCCTGCCCTTCTGCTGCTTGCGCTTCCGGCGCCCCGCCGCGGCCTGCTGCGCACCGCGCCGGCCCCCGTCACCGCCCTGTGCGCCCTCGCCGCGCGCCGCGCGCCGGGTGCGCTGCCCCGGAAGGTCCGCGGTCGCGGAAGCCGCACCGGAGGGGTCGCGGCGACGGGCGGCTACGCGGGAAGCGGCGTCGGCGGAGCGGGGGGAGGCCGGCTTCGGAGCGGAATGGTCCAGTCGCAGTTCGTAGTTACCCGTTTGCGGGTTGAGTACCCACTGGTCGGCGGGGTCGATGTCGTCCGCCCGCCCACGGCTCTGCGCATCCACGGTTGCTTGAGTCCTCCGTCGGTGCCACGCGCGGCGCCCCTCCCCCCGGGGGACGCTCGATTCCTCGATCCGGTGGTATGCGTCCTCGGCCAGGGAGGCCGGATGTACCGGATCGCGTCACACTATCCGCCCAGTTCAGCGCGGGGCGACGTCAGTGACAAATTCCACGCCTCGCACACCGGGCAATCCACTCAATCCGCATGGACTGCCGGTGACTCTTTGGGCATGGCTTTACCCGCATCCGGCCGCCGTCGCGCTGGTGCCCGGAAACGTGGGCGTCGCGGACGGATTCCGCGACCCGGTGAGGGTGTCACGTTCCGTGTCGCCGCTGGCACTCGTGGTCGTCTCGCTCGGCACCACGCGCACCGGCGCGTCCTTGCGCAACCGCTCGAAGAGCCGGCTCGCGGCCGGCTGCGCGAGTACGTCGCGGTTGGGGTCGCCCGGGTGGGAGCGGCGCGGCACGGTGAGGAACTGCACCCGGTCCGTGGGCACCCCGCGCAGCGAGCGGGCCAGGTCGAACAGGTCCTTGAGGGAGGCCAGCCCCGGATCGGTGGTCAGCGACCTGGTCGCCGCGTCGAGTACGGGATAGAGGCGGGCCGGGTTCAGCAGCACCCCGTTGCTCTGCACCTTGTCGAACAGCGCGCCGAGGAACTGCTGCTGCCGGTCCATGCGTTCGGTGTCGCTGCCGTTGCCGAGGGACTTGCGGACGCGGACGTAGCCGAGGGCCTGCTCGCCGTCCAGCGTCTGCCGCCCGGCACCCAGCTCCAGCCGGGCGTCCCGGTCGTCGATGGCCGTCGGCAGGCAGACCGTCACCCCGCCGACGGCGTCCACCATGTTCGTGAAGCCGTGGAAGTCGACGACCATGTGGTGGTCGATCCTGACACCGGTGAGCCGTTCGACGGTGCGGATCGTGCACGCGGCCCCGCCGATGGCGAAGGCCCGATTGAACTGGGCGTGCCGGGCCGCGCTGCGGGTGCCCTGGGCGGTGCGGCAGCTCGGGACGCCGACCATGAGGTCGCGCGGCACGGACACCGCGGTCACGCTGCGCCGGTCGCCCGCGATGTGCAGCAGGATCGTGGTGTCGGAGTGCTGGACGCCCTTGTCCCGGCCGTACTTGCCGTTCTCGGGGCCGGCACGGCTGTCGGAGCCGATGAGCAGGATGTTCCGCGCGCCGTGCGGGGCGGGCAGCGGGCGCTCCCTGTCGTAGCGCTCCAGCTCCTCCACGGCGGTCAGGTCCGTCGTGATGTTGCCCTCGAGCCTGCGGTACAGCCACCAGCCGACACTCGAGACCAGCAGGACGAGGAGCGAGACGCCCAGCGCGCCCCACCGAAGGCCCCGCCGCCGACTCTGCTTTCCCTCCTTTCCCGGCTTTCCCGGCTCTCCCCGCCTCCCCGGCCTCGAGGGCCCTCTCAGCCCTCTCAGCCCTTTCCCGGGCTGCTCCCCGCGGCCGCCCCCGCGCCTTCCGCCGCCCGTGCCGGACCCGTCACCGGCGGCGCGGTGCGCGGAGTCGTCCGGTTCGGCGGGCGTGCCGGCGCTGTCGGTCACCTGGAACCTCCGGGGATGCCCCGGCCTTCGGGCCGGGGAGGAATCGGATACCTGCGGAGCAGGGCGGGGAAAGGGCGATCGTGGTCAGGGCGATGGGTCGTCCCCCGAGTCGTTGCCGCGCCCGGCCTCGGGCGGGTGCAGGATCTCGGAGTTGCGGGACCTGCGGGCGGACTCGGCCTGAGAGGCCGGCCACTCGTGCGGGGCGGTGGGCAGCCTGAGCGTGATGCGCGCTTCATGGCCCATGCCTTCCGCCGCAGTGGGAGAACACCGGCATGACGACGCCGGAGAAGCGTGGGGAGGGCGCCGGGCGTGCCCGGTACACCTGCCGGCTTCGGGTGTCGTCGACCGCCCGCACTGGTCTGATGGCGGAGTGGGCGCGCTGCCGGTGGGTGTGGAACGAGTGCGTGGCCAGGTCCCGCAAGGCCGCTGACGCGGCGATCGGCGCCACGAAGACGGCCCTGATCGAGAGGGCCCGCAAGCACGCACGCGACATCCGCCTCGTACATCCCGCGCACACCACCATGGACTGCGCGCACTGCGGGGCGAGAGCCAAGCACCGCATCCCCCTCTCCGGAAGAACGTATACGTGCACCGCGTGCGGAACCGTGTCCCCACGGGACAAGAACTCCGCCCGCGTGATGCTGATCCGGGCCGGTCTCAACCCGGCTGGTGCCGAGGGCGCAAGACCTCCGGGAGCGCTGCTCCCAGAGGCGGCCTGAGCCGGGGACCCCCTCTCTTCAGGAGGGGAGGATTCATGTGGTGTCCGTCCTCCCGGTGGCCGGTGGTCGCTCGCAGTACCCACCGCCGATGATCCACCGGACCCGCCGCCGCGGCCTGCGGGCCCGGGGCGCACTGAGCCGAACGGGTGAATCCCCTGCCGTTCCCCATGAGACGTCGCAGGTCAGGGCAGGTCAGGGCGGTATGGGTGCCGAGGCTCGGGAGACGGGCGGGGACCTCCGGCCGGTCTCTCCCGTCCCTGGGGCCCCTCCCGTCCCTGGGGTCCCTCCCGTCCCCGGGGTTGCTCGGGTCCCTCCCGTCGCGCAAGGGCGCCCGGACCGCCGGATCCCCCGGGGTCAGACCGCCGTGCCCGTCACCCGCTCGCTCTCTACGCGCTTCTCCAGGTCCCGCGCCGGCAGCCGGTCCAGGTTCCGGCAGAGCACGACCGAACCGCCGGACGCGAGTGGTGCGTACAGTCCGGCGGACAGCCCCTCCCAGGTCGCGTACCCGCGTCCGGACAGCAGCCGGGACCCCGGAGCCAGGCCCAGCTCCTCGGCGTCCGCACGGGCGCGCTCCACGAGTCGCGCACCGGTGAACTCCGCTCCCGAGACGGTGAGTGCGGCGGCGTCCGCGTCGACCGGTGCGTACGGGGCGAAGCGGTCGCCCTGGCCCGGCACCTCCACCGCGTAGTCGGCGAAGCCCTCCGGCGCCTGCGGGAACCGGCCGCCGAGCGGCCGCAGCGCCAGCGCGATGCGCTCGCCGGAGCAGGCGCGGGCCGTGTCGAGGGTGTCCGGGCCGCTCACGACCAGATCGGCGGTCGCGGGGTCGCCCCCGACATCCGCGACGACTCCCACGGAGGAGCAGGCGAGCAGCCACACTGCGGTCTGCCAGTGGGCGGGCAGCAGCAGCGCGAGCCGGTCGCCCGGCTCGGCGGACAGGCCGTCCTGGAGGAGGTTCGCCGTCTTGGCCACCCAGTTGGCGAAGGTGGCGACGGACAATTCCACGCGCTCACCTGTGGCATCGTCGTAGAAGGTGACCAGAGGGCGCGCGGGGTCCGCGACGAGCGCGGATCGCAGCAGGTCGGCTGGTGTGCGGTCGCTGGCGTTCACCCGCGCAAGGGTACGCCGCGGCCGCCGCGCGGGTGCCGCTGTCCCGGTGGCGCCGTCCCCGATGCCGGCGCGCGTAAGGCTGTCACCCTCGGCGCCGACGCTGCTTCTGCGCACAGGTGCTCCTCTGGGTAGCCGTGCGGAAGCTCTTGCGTAGTGCGGCAGGCGGGAAATGTACAGAGGGTCAGTTATGCATATTGCGTGGCATACCACTCCTCAGAGACTTCCTCCCGGACGTGAGCCACGGCACGCGGAGCAACTCCTGCAACACGGTGTCCTGGGGTGAGGTGGGGAACGCGGAATTTTACTTCATCTACATCGGCTCTACCAGGCTCAGTGTCAATAGCGTTGTCACCCGCTACTGACAGCGTTCGTACCGGCAGTGGCCCCTCGGGCACCGGGGGCCACGCCTCTCAGGAAAGTTGACAGAAGGCCAGAATGACCATCCATGTCTCGCGCTGTTGCTTCGGGTACCGGCGCCGTGGACTCGTCCTGCAAGACCTGACGCTTGACCTGCCGTCAGGGTGCGTTGTGCTTCTCGGGCCGAACGGCGCCGGTAAGTCGACGTTGCTGGGACTCCTCGCATCCGCACTCATTCCCAGCGCAGGCAGCGTGACGCTCGGTGACCTGGATACCCGCAGACGGGGCGATCTGAAGCGGTACCGGCAGCAGGTTGGCTGGCTGCCGCAGCAGGTGACTCCGGTACCGGGGCTGCGTGTCAGAGAGCAGGCTGCGTATGCCGGATGGCTGAAGGGCCTGTCGCGGCGGGATGCATGGGACAGATCGCTGGGCGCGATCAAACAGGTGGGACTGGATGAGCTGGCCGACCGTTCTGCCGCGCAGCTGTCCGGGGGGCAGCTGCGTCGCCTGGGTATTGCTCAGACGATGGTGCATTCGGCGCGAGTGGTCCTGATGGATGAACCGACCGCCGGCCTCGACCCGACGCAGCGCAAGGTGTTCCGCGGCCTCCTGGACGACCTGAAGGAGCAGGCGAGCTTCGTCGTTTCCACCCACCAGACGGAAGATCTGGAGGACAGCTACGACTCGGTCCTGCTCCTCGATCGAGGAAACATCCTCTTTCAGGGACCGACCGTGTCTTTTCTCGACCTTGCTCCGGGCCAGGTGGCATCCGGACGCCGAGCTGAAGCCGCCTATGCCGGTTTGGTGAAGGGGGAGGTGTAAGCGTGCCCTGGAGCACCGTACTGCGTGTGTCGATCGCGCCTCGCATCGGCCTTTTGCTGATCATCTGGCTGCTCGCCTATCGCGACAGTGTCACCGAGCTGGTGACCCCCGGTTATTGGGATTCAGTCGCCGGCCAAAGCTCGTCTCTGCTGGTCTGGACAGCACCGGCCGTGGCTGCCTGCGGCGCTTGGGAGGGGATGCGCGTCCGGCAGGCACGGACTCTGCAAGGAGCGCCGGCGCGGACGTTCACGGGGGTGTCTCTCGCTGTACTCTCGCCCACTCTCGTCCTGGGCGTGCTTGCGGTCACGCTGTCCCTCGGCATGCTCCTGCCGCAGGCTGCAGGCAGCCCTAATGGGACTACGGTGGCGATCCTCGCTCTGGAGCTGCTGGTCGTGGCGGTGCATATCGCCGTCGGATATGTCCTCGGGCTCACCCTGCCCCGGTTGCTGGCCGTGCCTGTGGCACTGGTGGGCAGCTTCGTGTGGATGGCCTACCCGGCGGCGATGAACGTCTTCTGGGTGCGCCAACTAAACGGTACGAACCTGGCGGAGTGTTGTCAGCTGGACCAAGTGGCGGCTCCCCGCAGCATTGTCGCCCCGGCCGTCGCCTCAATCGGACTGCTCGCAGCTGCCTGGCTGGTGACGGTGCGGGGACGGCGACTGCGCCCCCTCGCTCCCGTTGTCCTGACCGTCGCCGTAGCCATCTCGGCGTGGATTGCCCATCCCCTCGGCTACAGTGCAGCTGAATCCCGCTCCACGGCCTCCCGTACCTGCTCAACAACCCACCCGCAGGTCTGCCTCTGGCCCGAACAGCGCGACAGCACACAGGACATCACCACGTGGGCAACGGACGCCCACAGGCGTCTGACTGCCGCAGGCGTCACGACGACTGCTCAACTGGCGCCCCGATCGACCACACCGACCTCAGACGAAGTCCGAGCCCTTCTCGCTCTGAGCGCCCTGCCCAAGGATATTCCGGCCTGCGCCCAAACCGGTGAGTGGCCAGGGAGCCAGGCCTACGGCCCACTGAGTGTCTGGCTCACCACAACCGCAGGCGCGGACCCCCGGACTGTCGCGTCCCGCTATGCACCCCCCGAAGTCGACGTCGCCCAACGCGTTCTCGAACAGACTCCACACGACCAACGGGTCTGGTTCCAGCAGAACGTCGAAACACTCACTCGGTGTGATAAGCAGCCCGTCCTTGACGCAGGGCGCCTCTGAGTCCCCTACGACGAGCCAACCGACAGAGAGAAACATCCATGGACTGGTGGATCCAGGTGCGTCGAGTACCCGCAATCTGTGCCGCCCTGGTGGCCTGCCTGGTACTCGGCGCCGTCGCCGACTCCATCCAGGTGCCCGTACCGATCGTCGTAGGAGGAGTCTCCTTCTCCTTTCCCCTCCCCTTCCTGCTGCCACTGGCACCGGTGTGCCTCATCCTTCACGGACAGTCCCGCGGAGGAAGCTCCATCGAGGCGACAGCCGTACGCCCTGTCGGCCTATGGGACGCCGGACTCATGGCGGCCTGCACACTCGTGATGCTGGCCGGAGGCTGGCTCATCTCCTCGACGTCCGGTCACATACTCGCAGCAGGCATGGCCCGAAACTTTCTGGGCTACCTCGGACTCGCCCTCCTGCTGCGCCTCCTCACCAGCCCTCGCATCGCTGCCACGATCGTCACCATCTTCCCCATCGCGTGCGCAGCGTTCGGAGTGCAACACGGAGTACCCGCACGGTGGGCATGGCCCCTGCACGAGCCCACCTACCTACCGGCGTTCATCGCAGCCATCGCCGTGGGAGCGACCGGACTGGCCGCATCTGCTCTCCCTCTTTCCGCCGGCCGCCCGGCTCAGCTGTCGCGGTAGTGATGTTCGCGGCGGCCTCCGCCGTCACCGCGGACCTCGCGCCGCCCGGAGCCGACGTCGTTCTCCCGCTGTCCAAGGCGGAGACGGAGACGCAGGCCATGGCGTACGGGTTCGCCAAGCCGTACAAGCCGTACAAGCCGTACAAGCCGTACAAGCCGTACAAGCCGTACAAGCCGTACAAGCCGTACATCAAACCGCGGCCCGGCATCGTGCCCGCAGGGGCTGGGGCGCCGACGAGGCCCTGCGCGAGCGGCGGTTCGTCTGCACGGGGGACCGTCCAAGCCGCCTTCGTCCACCACACCGCCACGGGCAACCGGTTCACCTGCGCCCAGTCGGCCTCCGTCCTGCGCAGTATCTCCCGCTACCACGTGAAGAGCAGCCGCCGACGCGGCATCGGCTACAACTCCGCCGTCGACCCGTGCGGAAACATCTACGAAGGCAGGGCAGGAGGCGTGGCCAAACCGGTCCTCGGTGCACATACACGTGGTTTCAACACCAACAGCATGGGAATCGCCCTGCTCGGAACGTACAGTTCGACCGCCCCGCCCAGGGTCGCCGTGGAGCCATCGCCAAACCCGCCGCATGGAAACTCGGACTCTTCGGGGGAAACCCGAAGTCCACGGCATATCTGATATCGGGTGGCGGCAACCGATACGCGAAGGGGACGAAGGCCAGGCTCAACGTCATCTCCGGGCGCCGGGACGGATTCCCCACCGAGTGCCCCGGCGCCCTCCTCCACGGCCGACTCGGTACGGTCCGCGCGCTCGCGGCCGGACTCCAGGGCCGCTGAGAAGCCCACCCGCCGTCATACCGCGTGCCGGGCCGCCCGCTTGCTCCGGCGGCGCCGTACACGTACGCACAGGCTGCATACACTGGCCGGTCAGACGCACGAATCGCCCGGCCCCGGCAGGAAGCAGAGAAGGCATTGACCCAGGCCCAAGAAGCGATCCTTCTGGTCGGCGGCAAAGGCACACGACTTCGCCCACTCACCATGAACACGCCGAAGCCCATGGTCCCGGCGGCGGGGGTGCCGTTCCTCACGCACCAGCTGGCGCGGGCGCGCGCCGCGGGTGTCGAGCACATCGTGCTGGCGACGTCGTACCTGGCGGAGGTCTTCGAGCCGTACTTCGGGGACGGCTCGTCGCTCGGTCTGCATCTGGAGTACGTCACCGAGGCGGAGCCGCTCGGCACGGGCGGGGCGATCCGGAACGTCGCCTCCCGGCTGCGCTCCGGCCCCGACGACCCGGTGCTCGTCTTCAACGGGGACATCCTCACCGGACTGGACATCCGGGCCCTGGTCGACACCCACCGGTCCTCGGGCGCCGAGGTGTCGCTCCACCTGACCCGGGTCGAGGACCCGCGCGCCTTCGGCCTGGTCCCCACGGACGGCACCGGCAGGGTCACGGCGTTCCTGGAGAAGCCGGGGACCCCCGAGGAGATCGTCACCGACCAGATCAACGCCGGCGCCTACGTCTTCCGCCGTTCCGTCATCGACCGCATCCCCGCGGGCCGGCCGGTGTCCGTCGAGCGCGAGACCTTCCCCGAACTGCTCGGGTCCGGGGCCCACCTCCAGGGCATGGTCGACTCCACGTACTGGCTGGACCTCGGCACCCCGCAGGCGTTCGTCCGCGGGTCAGCCGATCTCGTGCTCGGCCGTGCGCCCTCCCCGGCGGTGCCGGGCCGCTGCGGGGACCGTCTCGTCCTGCCGACCGCCAGGGTCGCCGCCGGCGCCAAGCTGACCGGGGGAACGGTCGTGGGGGAGGGCGCCACCGTGGGCGAGGGCGCCCGGGTCAGCGGCAGCACCCTCCTGGACGGCGCGGTGGTCGAGGCCGGCGCGGTGATCACGGACTCGCTCGTGGGCGCGGGCGCGCGCGTGGGCGCCCGTACGGTCGTGACGGCCGCGGTCGTCGGCGACGGCGCGGTCGTCGGAGCCGACAACGAACTGCGCGACGGTGCCCGGATCTGGTGCGACGCCGCCATCCCGGCGGGCGCGATCCGCTTCTCCTCGGACCGGTAGCGACCGCCGCTTCGGACGCGCCCCGAGTCGTATGGGCCGGCCCCGTGGCGCGGTTCTGCGGATCCGGGCCGCCACCGGCCGGCCCCGTGGCGTGCCCGGCCGGCTCATGGCGCGTCCAGCGGTCCTCTGCCGGTTCTCTGCCGGTTCTCTGCCGGTCCTCTGCCGGTCCGCGGTTTCGGCGGCGGTGGCCCGGTCGGAGGGGTCCGGTGGTTCCGGGCCGGGCCGACGGGCGCTGCGGACATGTGCCTCCCGCGCCGGGCCGACGGGCGCTGCGGACATGTGCCGCGGACGTCCGGTGCCTGCCCCGGCAGGGGCCCTGAGACCCCCGGCCCGGCTGCCGTGCGGGTCGGGCCGCTGCCCGGAGCGGGCCGACGTCCCGAGCCGCCCGCAGCACCGCGCACGGTTCCGCGGGGTCCCCCCGCGGAACCGTGCGCCGACCGCCTAGGCTCGGTACCGACCCCCCGCACACCGGCACCCAGGACCCCTCCCGTGGCAGGACGCTTCGCCCCCCGGCCCGCCGCCACCCGCACCACGGTGCGCGGCGGCGAGGTCGCCGTACCCGCCCCCGGATCCGCGGCGAAGGCCGGACGCAGGGAGCGCATCTACGTCCCACCGGGGCCGCTGGACCTCGGACTGGTGCTCGGGCCACTCCGGCGCGGGCCGGGCGACCCGGCGTTCCGCACCGCCCCCGACGGCTCCGTCTGGCGGACCACCCGCACGCCCGCGGGCCCCGGCACGCTGTGCGTGAGGGTGAAGGGCAGCGCGGTGCACGCCGAGGCATGGGGTCACGGCGCCGAGTGGCTCCTCGAACAACTTCCCGCGCTGCTGGGGGACCTGGACGACCCGGCCGAGTTCGAGCCGCGCCACCCCCTCGTCGCGGCCGGCTACCGGCGCCGTCCCGGACTGCGCCTCACCCGCACCGGACTGGTCCTGGAAAACCTGATCCCGTCGATCCTGGAGCAGAAGGTCACCACGGACGAGGCCTACCGCGCCTGGCGACTCCTCGTACGCAAGTACGGCGACCCCGCCCCCGGACCGTGCCCCGACCGGATGTACGTCATGCCGGACGCCCGCACCTGGGCGGCGATCCCCTCCTGGGAGTGGCACCGCGCGGGCGTCGACGACAAGCGCGCGTCCACGGTCCTGCGCGCGGTCCGCGTCGCGCGCCGGCTGGAGGAGGCCGCGGCCATGGAGCCCGGGGCGGCCATGGCGCGCCTGGAACTGATCCCCGGCGTCGGCCCCTGGACTTCGGCCGAGACCGTGCAGCGCAGCAACGGAGCACCGGACGCGATCACCGTCGGAGACCTCCACCTGCCGCGCATCGTCGGCTACGCCCTCGCGGGAGACCGGGACGCGGACGACGCGGCGATGCTCGAACTCCTCGCCCCGTACGCCGGCCAGCGCCACCGTGCAGCCCGCTTCATCCTCCTCGGCGGCCATGCCCCGCCCCGCCGCACACCGAAGATGCCCCGCTGGGACATCGGCATGCTGTGAGCGGCAGGGCGGGCGCCGCCGAGGGACCGTCCTGATCGCCGCGCTCGCCCGTTCACGGCATGCCCTGTTCCCGCCGCGTTCTTCGCGTTCTCCGCGTTCCCTGCGTTCCCTGCGTTCCCTGCGTTCCCTGCGTTCCCCGCGTTCTTCGCGTTCTCCACCGTGTTCCGTCGCCGTAGTTCCGTCGCCGTAGTTCCGGCGCCCGGGCCGGAGGCCCTCCCACTAGGGTGTGCCGTGCCCCGCCCTGCCGCTTGTGCGCGCCGGCCGCGTCCGGGGCGCCGCGTCCGGGGGCGCCGCGCCCGAGGAGCCCGGACGCGGCGCCCCCGGACGCGGCGCCCAGGGCGCGCGACGCGTTCCGGTGACTGCTCATATGCGCGGTGCGCGTGCGACCTGCGCCCGCGCTCGTCCTGCCCGCGCCCGGCGCCTGTGCGCCCGCGCTCGTGCCTGTGCCCGCGCCCGCCGTGTTCACCGCACCTCGACGAACGCCCCCGCGTCGCGCCCTGGCCGCACTCCGGGCGCCTGCGCCGCGTGCCCGATCGCGACCGCGCCCATCGGGTCCCAGCCGGACGGCAGGTCCAGTACCTCGCGGACGACGTCGCGGCAGAACATCGTGGACGACACCCATGCGGACCCGAGCCGCTCACCGGCCAGCGCGACGAGGAAGTTCTGCACGCCCGCGCCCGCCGCGACGAGGAACATCTCGCGTTCCGCCCTGTCCCGGCGCTCGTCGCCGTAGTGGTGCGAGCCGTCCATGACCATGCACGGCACCGCCAGGTACGGGGCGTTGCGCAGGACGTCGCCACGCCGGACCCGCTTCGCGATCGACTCCTCCGACCTGCCGTCGCGACGCAGGTCCGCGATCCACGCGTCGCGCATCGCGTCGAGGAGACGCAGCCGGGAGGACTCCGACTCCAGGAGCACGAACCGCCAGGGCGTCGTGTGGTGCGGGGCAGGGGCGGTCACGGCGGCGGCCACCGCGCGGCGGACCGCGTCCGGGTCGACCGGCTCGTCGGTGAAGGCGCGCACCGTGCGGCGCTGGGTCACCGCCTCCCGTATCGCCTCGGACGTGCCGAGCCGGAACAGGTCGTCTGCCGCGGGGCGGACCAGTGCGCGGGCGCCGCCGGTCCCGTCCGCGACGACATGGCCGAGGCCGCGGACCACCGCCACCGGCAGTCCCGACGCCTTGCCCTTGACCAGGTCGCCGGCCGCCGCGAGTTCGTCGGCGGTGGCGACGACCGTCGCGTCGAGCAGGTTGCCGTGCGCGTCGGTGCCGCCGCGCAGATCGTCCAGGACCCGCACGCCCGCGGCGCCGATGGCGACGTCGGTGAGCCCCGCCCGCCACGGCCGGCCGAAGGTGTCCGTGATCACCACGCCCACCTCGACGCCGAGCGTGTCCCGCAGTGTGTCGCGGATGCGCGAGGCTGAGGCGTCCGGGTCCTCGGGCAGCAGCAGCACCGTCCCCGCGGGGGTGTTGGAGGCGTCCACCCCGGCCGCGGCCATGACCAGGCCCTGCCGGTTCTCGACGATGCGCAGGGCGCCGCGGCGGGCCACGACCCGCACCGTCTCCGCGTCGATGACCGCCTCGCGGTCGCCGGCCTCGACGATGCGGCCCTCCGCCTTGCTGACGATCTTCGAGGTGACGAGCAGCACATCGCCGTCGGCCAGGCCGGGGAGAGCGGCCGCGATCAGCTTCGCAAGGTCATCACCGGGCGCCACCTCGGGCAGTCCCGGCAGCGCCCACACCCGGTAGGACGGGGCGGTCATCCCCGGACCTCCTCGGCGAGTGCCAGCGCCTCGTTGGCCATGGCGGTCGTGGCGTCGAGATCGGTCATCATCAGCGGGACCGCCCGGCAGCGGATGCCGGCCTCCTCGACCTCGGCCGCCGCCTCCGCGTCCGCCGTGTCCACGAGCCAGCCGTCGAGCAGCCCCGACCCGTAGTGACGTGCCACAGCGGCGGCGGTCGACTCCACCCCGACCGCCGCCAGCACCTTGTCGGCCATGCCGCGCACGGGGGCGTTCCCGACGATGGGGGAGAGCCCGACCACCGGTACGCCCGCCTCGGCGATCGCCTCACGGATGCCCGGAACCGCCAGGATCGTTCCCACGCTCACGACCGGGTTCGACGGCGGGAAGAGGACGACATCCGCCTCGGCGATCGACTCCAGCACTCCCGGTGCCGGCGTGGACTGCTCGGCCCCGACGGGCACGACGGCCTGGGCCTCGACGGAGGCCCGCAGCCTCACCCAGTACTCCTGGAAGTGGACGGCCCTGCGTTCGCCGTCGATGTCGACGGCGACATGGGTCTCGACCCGGTCGTCGGACATCGGCAGCAGCCGCACTCCGGGCTGCCACCGCGCGCACAGCGCCTCGGTGACGGCGCTCAGCGGATAGCCCGCGCCGAGCATCTGGGTGCGGACGATGTGCGTGGCGAAGTCGCGGTCACCGAGCCCGAACCACTCGGGACCCACCCCGTATGCCGCCAGTTCGCTCTTGACCTGGAAGGTCTCCTCTGAACGTCCCCAGCCCTGCTCCTCGTCGATGCCGCCGCCGAGCGTGTACATCACCGTGTCGAGGTCCGGGCAGACCTTCAGCCCGAACAGATGGATGTCGTCACCGGTGTTGCCGATGACCGTGATGTCGGCCTCGGGGGCGGTCGCCTTGAGCCCCCGCAGAAACCGAGCACCGCCGATGCCTCCGGCCAGAACCACAATGCGCATGCCCCAGAGTGTGTCAGGCGCGGGCGCCCCCGATGATGGCGCGGTCCCCGGCCGAAGCGCGGGGGCCACGGGCACCCCGGCGCCGTGCCGGGGCGGGGACGCCGGACGGTGCTCGCGGGCACCGTCAGACGGCGGGGGCGGGGGCGTCCTGCCGGACGGCCGGTGCGCAGCGGGCCGTGTGCATCGGCATCTCGGTCAGGCCGGGGAAGTAGACGTGGAGACTCACGACCGGCTCGAGCGATTCGTTGACCACCTCGTGCGCATATCCGGGCGAGAAGACCCGCTGCGCTCCCTCGGCCAGCGTGCGGTCGCCCCGGGCGGTGCGCTCGGTCAACTCTCCCTCCAGGACCGTCAGTACGCCGGAGGACGGGCCGTGGTCGTGCAGCCCGCTGCCCTGTCCCGGTACCCAGGACAGCAGCCAGACCTCGTAGCCGGGGCCGGTGCGGAGCCGGTGGTACCAGCGCGTCGTGGCGTCGTACCGGACGAGCGGAGCCCACTGGAGGCGGTCCGCGGCGATGGATCTGGCGAGTCCGGCGAACTCGGCCACCGTCGAGGGGTGCTCCTTGGCGGGCTGGAGGAGGTGCGGGACCTCGAGGATGTCGCCGGCGATCTGGAGGTCGCTGTCGCTGTTCATGGGGTGCGGTGGTTCCTCGGCAGAAACGGAAGGTCGGTGCTGGGGTGCCCGCAGGCCCGCCGGGAAGGGCGGGAAACGGCAGGAGGCAGCGGGAAAGTGTGAAGAGCGGGGAGAGAGCCGGAGCGCTATGGCGTCAACAGCTGGAACAGCGACAGCGTGCCTGCACGGCGCTGCGGAAGCCACGGATCGCGTGGGTCGCGGAAGGCGCTGTGGTCGCTGGCATGCATTCCAAAGTGACGACCGCGGCTTCGGATGTCAACCCAGTGGTCGATTTGGCGGCAATGTTTCACCTCATCCGGTTACTCCGATCGGAGAAAGGTTTGTGCGTCGGCAAGGCCGGAGACATGGCGCTGCGACTGTGCTCTCAAACGCCGTCGCGCCCTTGTGATCGGACTGTGATCCGGATCGCTTGTGCGGCCGGATCGCAACAAGATCCAGGCGCGAGGCGTCCTCCCTCGTGAGGGCCGGTGAACGCCGGTGCGGCATCGGGGAGGGGGTGCGGTCAGGCCAGTGGCACATGTCATGGTTTTTGGCGTTTTACACACTTTCCGCATACGCTTGGTTCCGGAGAGTGAATACGGGGCTCAATAGCAGATCTCGGCTTGACTGGCCCGGATCCGCACACTTGTAATTTCACTCGTGTCGTTCGGCCGAATCGGTACGGCTCACGGCCGGATCACGGGGACGCAAAGACAGACGAGGGGCGCACATGACCGAGCTGTTCCAGCAACTGCTGGTCGAGGACGCGGATGAGGAACTCGGCTGGCAGGAGCGCGCGTTGTGCGCCCAGACCGACCCCGAGTCCTTCTTCCCCGAGAAAGGCGGATCGACGCGCGAGGCCAAGAAGGTCTGCCTCGCCTGCGAAGTCCGTTCCGAATGCCTCGAGTACGCCCTCGCCAACGACGAGCGGTTCGGGATCTGGGGCGGCTTGTCCGAGCGTGAGCGCCGCCGGCTGAAGAAGGCAGCGCTCTGACACCAGCCCGCCCGGAAAAGGCCGTCGGCTGAACAAAGCCGGCTGAACATGGCCGATTCGGCAAGGTTGAATCGGCAAGGTTGAATCGACAAGGCCGACTGCACCAGAGCCGGGTGAGGAGGACCCCGGACCGAACAAGGCCGGGTGAAGAGGCCCGCGGGCCGCGGGAAGCCGGGTGCGCAGGGGCCTCCCGCCGAAACCGGCCGTCCGCTGCGGCGGGTGTCCCGCTGCCGCGGCTCTCCTTCCGGAACCGTCCGCCCCGCGTCGGCGGCCCTCGCCACGGAGCTCCGCCGGACCGTTAGTGTGGGGCCCCGTCCCAGACGCTCCAGCGCCCCCTCGCGGGGGCGAACCGGCCGGAGGGCCCGTACCTCAATGTCCGCCACCCCTGCGGGGTTTGCACCCGCCACCCCGGCGTGGTTCGTTCCCGCCACCCCGGCGGGGTTTTCCGCCTCCCCGCCCGAGTTCCCGCGGCACGTCGTCACCGCCGTGCTCGTCTCCCACGACGGCGCCCGGTGGCTGCCCGACGCCCTCGCCGGGCTCCTCGGCCAGGAACGCCCCGTACAGAACGCGATCGCGGCCGACACCGGCAGCTCCGACAACTCGGCGCGGCTGGTCACCGAGGCGCTCGGCGCCGACCGGGTCCTCCACCTCGCCCGCCGCACCGGCTTCGGCGCCGCCGTCGACGAGGCCGCCCGCACCGCACCGGTGCTCACCGCGGACGACCTGCCGTATCTGCAGCGGCCCAGCGGCTGGGACCCGGTGACCAAGGCCTGGCACGACGAGGCGTACGAGGTGCCGCAACCGCCTCACGACGAGCCGGTCCAGTGGCTCTGGCTGCTGCACGACGACTGCGCACCCGCTCCCGACGCCCTCGCCGAACTGCTCCGCGTCGCCGACGCCGAACTGTCCGCCGGACGGGCCGCCGCGGTCATCGGTCCCAAGCTCCGCGGCTGGTACGACCGCAAACAGCTCCTCGAAGCCGGCGTGTCCATCGCCAACAGCGGCCGCCGCTGGACCGGACTCGACCGCCGGGAGCAGGACCAGGGCCAGCACGACCAGGTCCGCCCGGTGCTGTCCGTGTCCTCCGCCGGCATGCTCGTGCGCCGCGACGTCTGGGACGAACTCGGCGGTTTCGACCGGCGGCTGCCCCTGATGCGGGACGACGTGGACTTCTGCTGGCGCGCCCACGCCGCGGGCCACAGCGTGTTCGTCGCCCCCGGCGCTGTCCTGCGGCACGCCGAGGCCGCCGCCCGCGAGCGGCGGACCATCGACTGCGTGGGCCGCTCGGTCGTCGGCCCGCACCGCGTCGACAAGGCGGGCGCCGTCTACACGCTGCTGGCCAACGCGCGCGGCAGGGCGCTCCCCTATGTGCTGCTCCGCCTCGTCCTCGGCACCCTGCTGCGGACTCTCGCCTATCTCGTCGGCAAGGTTCCCGGCCAGGCGGTCGACGAGGTCATGGGCCTCCTGGGCACCCTGCTGCGCCCGGAGCGGATCCTCGCCGCCCGCCGCAGACGCGGCGGGGCCCGCGTCGGCGCGAGCGAGCTGCGACCGCTCTTCCCCCCGCCCGGAGCCACCGTCCGAGCCACCTTCGAGCAGGTCGCGAGCGGCCTCGGCGCCGACCGGGACTCCGACGCCGGGGGCTCACGGCACGGAGCCGTCGAGTCCGGTCCCGGCGGCGACGAGGCCGACTTCCTGGAGGTCGAGCAGTTCGCCCGGCTCAAGAAGATCGCACGCAGGCCGGGCCCCGTCCTGTTCGCCCTCCTGCTCGCCGTCTCCCTCGTGGCCTGCCGCGGACTCCTCGGCGGCGGCGCGCTCGCCGGCGGCGCCCTGCTGCCCGCGCCGGGCGAACTCTCCGAGCTGTGGAGCCGCTACGCCGACGCCTGGCAACCCCTCGGCACCGGGGGGACACCGACGGCACCGCCGTACCTCGCCATCTTGAGCGCCGTTTCCGCGCTCCTCCTCGGCTCCACGGGCCTCGCGGTCACCCTGCTGCTCGTCTGCTCGGTCCCGCTCGCGGGCGTCACGGCGTACTTCGCCTCCCGCCCGCTGGTCGGGTCCCGGCTGCTGCGGGCCTGGGCGAGCGTGGCCTACGCCTTCCTGCCGGCGGTCACCGGCGCCCTCGCCACCGGACGGCTCGGCACCGCCGTCCTCGCGGTCCTCCTCCCGCTGATCGCCAGGGCCGCAGTCGCGGCCCACGGACTGGACCGGGACGGCGGCTCCCGCGGCAGCTGGCGCGCGACCTGGGTGTACGCGCTGCTGCTGACGCTGACGACGGCCTTCACGCCCGTCGTCTGGCCCCTCGCCGTCGTCCTCGGCGTCGCCGGGCTCGTACTGCGCCGTGCCGAGATCACCGCCCACGGGCTGCGCTTCCTCGCCGTGACCGGCACCCCGCTGCTGCTCCTCGCGCCCTGGTCGCTTTCGCTGCTGACCGAGCCGTCCCGCCTGCTGCGAGAGGCGGGACTGGAGTTCGGCACCGGCGCCGCGTCCCCCCTCGACCTGCTCGGAGTCAGCCCCGGCGGCCCCAAGACCGTCGGCGGGCTGCTGTTCATCGGCGTCGTGCTCGCCGCACTCGCCGCCCTGCTGCGCGGCGAACGGCGGTTCGCGATCGGCACGGCATGGCTCGTCGCGGTCACCGCTCTGGTCTTCGCCGCCCTGGCCAACCGCTCGGGCTGGGCCGGCCCCGCCACCCTCGTCTACGGCATCGCCCTGATCGCCGCCGCGGTCCTCGGCGCGGAGGGCGCCCGCCGGCGCGTCGCCGCCCAGAGCTTCGGCTGGCGCCAGCCGGCGGCCGCCCTCGTCGCCCTGGCGGCGCTGGCCGCGCCGCTGTTCAGCGCCGTCAACTGGATGGCCAGCGGTGCCGCGGGCCCCTTGGAGCGCCGCGACCCGGTGCAGGTCCCGGCCTTCGTCGCCGAGGAGAGCGGGACCCGCGACCAGCCCCGCACGCTCGTCCTCGGCGGCTCGTCACCGGCGAAGGTGTCGTACACACTGGTCCGTGGCTCCGGCGCGCGCCTCGGTGATGCCGAGCTCAGCGAGGCCGCCGGCGGCGACCCGCGTCTCGACAAGGTCGTCGCCAACCTCGTGGCCGGCTCCGGAGCCGACCAGACCAGCCAGCTCAGCGGCTTCGCCATCCGCTACGTCCTGGTCCGCGACGGCGCTCCGCGCCAGATGAGCCGGGTCCTCGACGCCACCCCCGGCCTCTCCAGGCTCAGCCAGCTCGACGGCAGCGCGCTGTGGCGTGTGGACAGCCAGATCGCCCGTGTGGTCATCGTCGACGGCGCGGCGGAGCCGCTGCCGGTGGCCTCAGGACCGGTCGAGGCCCACACGGACATCCCCAAGGGCCCCGCCGGCCGGGTGCTGCGCCTCGCGGACCGCGCCGACGACGGCTGGCAGGCCGCGCTCGACGGCCGCCCGCTGGAGAGCACCGTCGTGGACGGCTGGGCCCAGGGGTTCGCACTCCCCGCCGAGGGCGGGCGGCTCGATCTCGTCCACGAGGCCCCGGCCATCCACACCGCGCGGATCTGGACCCAGGGCGCGCTCGCCGTCGTCCTGGTCGTGCTGGCCCTGCCCGGCCGGCGCCGCGAGATCGACGACGACCTGCCCGACGAGGAGGCCGCGATCCCGGACCAGCCCGCCGACGGCGAGGGCCGCCGGGCCCGCAGGCTGCGTGCCGCCCAGGCCGAGTCCGCCGACTCCGAGCGGGACCCGGGGCCGGACCCCGGCCCTCAGCCCGACCCGCCGGCCGGGCCGCATCCCGGCGCCGCGGCGCCGTCCCCGTCCCCGTCCCCGTCCTCGGCCGTACCCCATCAGCCGCGCTACGGCGCGGAGTGGGACGCGCAGGCCCACGCGGACGAGCGGAGCCCGGCCGGTACCGGACAGGGCCCGTACGGGGGCGAGCGGCACTCCGACCCGTACCCGGACGGCTACCGCGACGACCGGCAGCAGTACGCGTACCCGGACACCCCGCCGGGCCAGGGTCCGGGGTACGGGAACGGGTACGGGAACGGGACGTATGAGACCGGGCCGTACGGGGCTGAGCAGTCCGGGACCGCGCGGTACGAGACCGCGCAGGCCGGGCAGGCCGGGCAGTACGAGCAGCCCGGGCAGGCCGAGTGGTACGGGCCGGAACGGTACGGCTCCGGGCCCGAACCGCAGTTCGGCCGGCAGGGGTACGACATGCAGCAGTACGGCTCGCAGGCGTACGAGCCGCAGCAGTACGAGCCGCAGGAGTACGACCGTCGTGCGGGCCCCGGACCTGAGACGCACCGGTACGACTCCTACGGCCACGAGAACGAGCAGCGTCCCGACGGGAGCAGCAGCAAGTGAACCGCACGACCCTCTCGCTCCTCGCGGCCGTCACGTCCCTCGCCGCCGTGACCGGATACGCCGCGCTCACCGCTCCGGAAGGCGGGGCGGCGCCCCGGGCTGAGTCGTCGGTACGGCTGCCGGTGGAGCGCTCCAGCCTGCTCTGCCCGGCCCCGGCCACCTCGGAGATCGCGGAGACGGTGTACACGTCCATCACCCCGCAGTCGCAGGCGGCGCAGGCGCAGTCCGGAGCCGAGGGCGGCTCCGCCGCGGCGTCCACCGCATCGGCGGCCGAACTCAGCCCGTCGGCCACGACCTTGCAGGGACCGGGCGAGGGCGCCGGCGGGACCGGCGAGGACGAGGCGGGTAACGAGGCAGGGGAGGACGACGGCACGGGGAAGCCACCGTCCACGAAGCCCGTTGTCACCCTCGAGCAGCCGGGGAAGCCCGTCGGCGCCAAGGCGAGCGGCAGCGACGCCCCCGCCCTCATCGGCACCGCGACCGGCGTTCTGGCGCCCGGTTGGACAGCCCAGCAGACCACCACGGTCAGTGCGGGGAGCGGTCGCGGCGTCCTCGGCGTCAGCTGCACCGCACCCGACACGGAGTTCTGGTTCCCGGGCGCGAGCCTTGCCAAGGACCGGCAGGACTATGTCCATCTGACCAACCCCGACGAGACCGGGGCGCTCGTTGACATCGAGCTCCACGGTAAGGACGGCGTACTCAAGTCCTCGCTGAGCGACGGTATCCAGGTCCCCGCGGGTGGGAGCGTCCCGGTACTGCTCTCCACTCTGACGACCGATTCCGCCGAGGACGTCACCGTGCACGTCACCACGCGTACCGGGCGGGTAGGGGCGGTGATTCGCGGTGCCGGGGAGGAGACCGGCAGCGACTGGCTGCAGGCGTCCGCCGACCCGTCCGGCACGCTGGTGCTGCCGGGTGTCCCGGCGGACGCGACCTCCGTGCGGCTGGTGGCGTTCGCCCCCGGTGACGACGACGCGGAACTGAGGGTCCGGCTGGCGAGCGCGACGGGCACGATCAGCCCCGCCGGTGCGGAGAGCCTGCGGGTCAAGTCCGGCATGACGGCCTCGATGGACATGAAGGACGTGACCAGAGGGGAGGCGGGCTCGATCCTCCTTGGCCCGGCCGAAGGCGCCCCGGCGGCACCGGTGGTCGCCGCCCTCCAGGTCACCAGGGGCAAGGGCGACAAACAGGAGTTCGCCTTCATCCCGGCGACGGCGCCGGTCACGGAGCGCGCCACCGCCGCCGACAACCGTGCCGAGGGCTCGGTACTCTCCCTCACCGCGCCCGACGGGACCGCCCGGGTCAAGGTGACGGCCTCGCCCGGCACCGGGGGCGGCACCCGTGCCGTCAAGACCTACACCGTCAAGGGCGGCACGACGCTGGCGGTCAGTCCGCCTGCCCCGGCCGGACTGAAGGGCTCCTACGCGCTGACCGTGGAGCCGCAGTCAGGCGGGCCGGTCCACGCCGCCCGCACCCTGCTGCTTCCGGAGGACGGCATCGAGATGTTCACCGTCCAGACCCTGCCGGACGACCGCGGTCTGGTCGAGGTCCCGGCTGCGGAGCAGGACCTCTCCGTTCTCGGTGACTGACCGGGCCCCGAACCGAGTTCCTTCACCCGGCCCAGGGGCCTTGCGGCGGCTGCCCTGCCCAGGGCCGGCCGGCCGGGCGGGTGCGGGTTGCCCGGCACCGTGGCGGGTTCTCGTCTGCCGGGTTCTCGCCTGCCGGGGTGATGACCGTGCAGGTCCGCGTGCCGGGGTGATGCCCGTGCAGGTCCGCGTGCCGGGGTGATGCCCGCGCCGCGGCGACGACCGGCTCCGCGGTGGTTCCCGGCGTGCTCGTCCGGCGGTGAGCGGCCCCGTCCGCGACCTGGGCCGTGAGCGGGCCTGATCGTGCAGGAACGAGCACGTTTGGTGGTCATTCATTCAGGAGTACGCCTGTTGGTATCCGCTGGTATCCGCTGGTATCCGCTGGTATCCGTTGGTATCCGCCCGTGCCCCGTGTGTGACCGGTCTGGACCTGCCTGGAGCGGGCGGTGTTCGTTTCGCCCGTCCGGGCCCGCCCTGGTCGAGGCGTGCGCAGCCCCACGCCGACGGTCAGTCCTGGCCGTAACGAGGGTCCACCGACTCCGGCGAGAGCCCGAGCAGATCCGCTACCTGCTCCACGACCACCTCGTGAACCAGCAGCGCCCGCTCGTCGCGGTTCTTCGTGCGGATCTCGACCGGCCGCCGGTAGACCACGATCGTCGCGGGCTTGCCCTTCCCGGCGGGCACCGAGCTGCCCAGCGGCACACTCTCGCCCGGTGACCCCGGCACGTCCAGCACCAGGAACTCCACCTCGGCCAGTTCCGGCCAGCGCCGCTCCAGCCGCTCCACCGAGTCCCGCACGAGATCGCGGAACGACTCGGCGCGGCTGGCGGAGAGCGGTACCTGCGGCGGGGCGACCGGCCCGCGCATCCCCCGGCCATGGCGGTCGCGGCGGCGCGGCCCGGGCTCGGTGGGGCGGGGCGGTACGGGACTGTCCATCACTGACGCAGGGTAGCTCTCCAGGACCGGGCCGCATCCGGTCCGAGCCTCCTCCGGCTCCTGGGGCATCGCCCTCGCGAGTGACGGGCCACCACTCTGGGGCGTGAACATGCCGATGCCGTCCTGCGCCGTCCTGCGCCGTTCTCTGCCGTCCTCCCGTGCACCCTGAACGCCCGGGAGGACGGGCCGCCTCCCGCCGTACCCTCCCGACCTGTCGCCTATTGAACATTCAAGCCAAGGTTTGTCTCTGTTCGGGGCAGCCTCCAGATCGCCGAACTCGCCGTGAATGACGCGGTTTGTATGCAGTGATAACCGGATTACGGCGGCACCGGATCGCGCGCCGCTCCTGCCATGCAGGTCAGTACAGTTGGCCGGAACACGGCTGTGCGGGACCCGGCAACGCGACACGGTGGAGTGACGTGGTGGAGAGTCATCGCGGCCCGCTCAAGAGTGCGGTACCGTCCAACGTCGTGAGCCCTGTACGTCGCTGTTCGCGCACCGCGTGCGGCCGTCCTGCCGTCGCGACACTGACGTACGTCTATGCCGACTCGACCGCGGTCCTCGGCCCCCTCGCCACCTACGCCGAACCCCACTGCTACGACCTCTGCGCCGAGCACAGCGAACGGCTCACAGCGCCCCGCGGCTGGGAGGTCGTCCGGCTCTCCGATGTCTCAGGCCCGGCCAGGCCGAGCGGTGACGACCTCGAGGCGCTCGCGAACGCGGTGCGGGAAGCGGCCCGCCCCCAGGAGCGCGCGGCCCAGGCCGGCGGCGGGGTAGGAGCGCGCAGGTCCGACCCGATGGAAGTCGCCCGGCGTGGCCACCTCCGGGTGCTTCGCTCACCCGACTCCTGAGGCGACGCCCTCGCCCGACCCTGACACCGGCTCCCGCCGGGCACCGGCTCCAGGCACCGGGTCTCCCGACCCCGGCTCAGGCGTCTCTCCCCCGGCACCGGCTCCCGCCGACCCGGCACCTGTTCCTCCCACGCTCCGGGCTCTCCCGGCACGGGTCACCCTGGCAGGCGCTTCTCCCCGGGCCCGCGCTGGGCTTCGACGCCGGGAGAGCGCCCGGACACCCGACTCCGGCGTGGTGCCCTGACTCCGGCTCCGGCTCCGCCGTTTTCGGACCTCGCCCCTGCTGACCCCGGCCCGGCGGGTAGTTTGTTGCGACCACAGGGAATTCGGGAAGGTTGGGCCGTGGCTGCATCCTCTGCTGCTGATCTGTCACAGATCGTGAAGGCGTACGACGTGCGCGGGGTGGTGCCGGACCAGTGGGACGAGCCGCTGGCGGAGCTGTTCGGATCCGCCTTCGTCCAGGTCACCGGCGCGGACGCGATCGTCGTCGGTCACGATATGCGGCCCTCCTCCCCCGGGCTGTCGGACGCCTTCGCGCGGGGCGCCGCCGCCCGCGGTGCCGATGTCACCATGATCGGTCTCTGCTCGACGGACCAGCTGTACTCGGCGTCAGGGCAGCTCATGCTGCCGGGCGCGATGTTCACGGCGTCCCACAACCCGGCCCGGTACAACGGCATCAAGCTGTGCCGCGCGGGCGCGACGCCGGTGGGCCGGGACACGGGCCTGACGGAGATCCGCGAACTGGTCCAGTCCTGGAGCGCGTCCGGGGGCCCGGCGCCCGTGGCCGCCCCGGGATCGGTGACCGCACGCGACTCCCTCGACGACTACGCCTCCCACCTGCTCTCCCTGGTGGACCTTGCCGCGATCCGCCCGCTGAAGGTGGTCGTGGACGCGGGCAACGGCATGGGCGGCCACACCGTGCCGAAGGTCTTCGCCTCCCTGCCGGTCGAACTCGTCCCGATGTACTTCGAACTGGACGGCACGTTCCCGAACCACGAGGCCAACCCTCTCGACCCCAAGAACCTGGTGGACCTCCGGAAGCGGGTGCGCGAGGAGGGCGCCGACATCGGCCTCGCCTTCGACGGCGACGCAGACCGGTGCTTCGTCGTCGACGAGCGCGGCGAAGCGGTCTCCCCGTCGGCGATCACGGCCCTGGTCGCGGCACGCGAGCTGGCCAGGAACGGCGGCGGCGTCGTCATCCACAACCTCATTACGTCGTGGTCGGTGCCCGAGGTCGTGCGCGAGCATGGCGGTACACCCGTACGCACCCGGGTCGGGCACTCCTTCATCAAGGAGGAGATGGCCCGCAGCGGCGCCGTCTTCGGCGGCGAGCACTCCGCGCACTACTACTTCCGCGATTTCTGGAACGCCGACACGGGCATGCTCGCCGCCCTCCACGTCCTGGCGGCCCTCGGGACGCACCAGGGCCCGCTGTCCGACCTGGTCGCCCAGTACGACCGCTACGCCGCCTCCGGCGAGATCAACTCCACGGTCGAGGACCAGGCGGCCCGTATGGCGGCCGTCCGCGAGGCCTTCGCGGCGCGCGACGGCGTCACCTTCGACACCCTCGACGGGCTCACCGTCTCCACCGCCGACTGGTGGTTCAACCTCCGCCCCTCGAACACCGAGCCCCTGCTCCGCCTCAACGTGGAGGCCCGCGACGAGGCTGCGATGTCGGCCCTGCGGGACGAGGTCCTCGGCCTGGTCCGGAGCGGCTGAAGCGCCGGACCGGGGGAGAGCGCCGACCGATGCCCGCCGTGTGGGGCGTTTGGTGGTGCACAGGCCGACCGCCGCGACGCCGTCGCGCGCCCGCGCCGGCGCGGGACATCCCGCCCCGGCCTCGGCCCCGCCCCGGCACCCCAGCACCTCAGCCCCGCCCCGGCACCTCAGCCCCGGCACCCCGGTCTGGGCTTCCTGAGCGGAGCCTTCCTGCCCGCGGTGACGGTCGCGGTCGCCACCGACCCGGCCCACCCGCCGCCGACCCGGCCCACCCGCCCCCGCCTCCCCACCCCACTCGCCCGCCCGGCCCGCCCGCACGCCGAGCCGCGCGGGCTGTGACCCGGCGGTAGGCTGACGTGGCCCCACCCGCCTGTTCGAAAGGACGATCCCATGCCGCTCGAAGCCGGCCTCCTGGAGATCCTCGCCTGTCCGGCCTGCCACGCTCCGCTCCAGGACGCGACGGCCGCCGAAACCCCCGAGCTGATCTGCACCGGCAAGGACTGCGGCCTGGCGTACCCGGTACGGGACGGCATCCCCGTGCTGCTCGTGGACGAGGCCCGCCGCCCCGGGTAGGGGGCGAGCCCCCACCTGTCAGGCTGCTGTTCGGCGAATCGGAGGCCCACGCCCATGCTCGACGAGTCACTCCTCGACGCCCCGGAAGCCCTTGCCCGCGCTGACCGTCGCGGCCTGCTCCGCGGTGCCGCGGAGGCAGGGGCACGCGTACGCACAGCCGCCCGGCACGCGGCCGAGGCCGGAATCGCCGAGCTGACCCCGGAGGGCCGACCGCGTGCCGTGCTGATCGCGGGCCCCGGCACCGCGGCCACGGGCGTCGCCGACCTCCTCGCCGAACTGGCCGGACCCACCGCGCCGGTCACCCGTCTCCCCCCGGCCGGCGTCGCGCCGGCCGCAGGCGCCCTCCGTTGGGCGCTCCCCGGCTGGGCCGGCTCCGTCGACCTCCTCCTCATCGCCACCACCGACGGCAGTGAACCGGGCCTCGTCCTGCTCGCCGAGCAGGCGTACCGCCGCGGGTGCGCCGTCGTCGCGGTGGCCCCGCAGCCTTCCCCGCTCTCCGAAGGGGTCGCCGGCATCCACGGTCTCGTCGTCCCCATGGCGACCGCGCCGTACGAGCTGGACGAGGAGACCGGGAGTCCTGCCAGCCCCGGAGCCTTCTGGGCCCTGTTCACCCCGCTCCTCGCGCTCCTCGACCGGGTCGGCCTGATCTCCGCCACCCCCGAGGCGATGCAGGGCGTGGCCGACCGCCTCGACCGCATCGCCGAGCGCTGCGGCCCGGCGATCGCGACGTACAGCAACCCCGCCAAGACCCTTGCCGCGGAACTCGCGGACACGCTTCCGCTGATCTGGACGGAAGGCGCGGCAGGCCCCGTCGGCCGCCGGTTCGCCGCGGTGCTGGCCGAACTCGCGGGCCGGCCCGCCATCGCCGCCGAGCTGCCCGAGGCGCTGCCCGCACACGGCATGCTCCTCGCCGGCGACTTCGCGGCCGGGGCCGACCCGGACGACTTCTTCCGCGACCGCGTCGAGGAACCGCAGGCCGTCAGGGCACGCGTCCTGCTGCTGCGGGACAGCCTCGACGACGGGTACACGGCGGCCCCCGCCGCGCGGGAACTCGCGCTCAGCCACGACACCGCCATCAGCGAACTCGAACCGGAGGAGGGCAGTGCACTGGAGACCCTCGCCGAGCTCCTCGCGGTGACGGACTTCGCCGCCGGGTACCTCGCCCTCGCGAGCAACGGCCACGCCTGACCCCTGCTGCTCCCGGGCCCGCACTCCGCCCCGACCGGACGGCGGTCCCGGCGGGTGGACGGCGGTCCCGCCGCGGTCAGCCCCGGTGCCCGGCCATTCCGGTGGCACCCCGTGGCACCCCGTGGCATCCCGCTCCGTCCCGAACCGCCCTGTGCGAACCGGGCGGAATCACCCGAAGCGCCCACCAGGGCCCCGAGGCCCCGCCCCCGAACTGGCCCTGACCGTCCCGTACCGTCCTGAAAACACCCCGGATCCCTTCCCCGTCCGCCTCGAACCGACCCGGTCCGCAAGGACACACCGCCGACCGCCCCGTACGGTCGTCCCCTACGGTCGTGCTGTGCCGACAGACCGCCGGTCACACCGCAGACACCAGCCACCCGACACCAGCCACTCACCCACCAGCACACGCATCCACCACGTACCGAGTCGAGGACCACCCCTCATGGACCGCCTCTCCAACACCGTCCGCCCCTACGCCTGGGGATCCACCACGCTCATCCCGGAACTCCTCGGCGTCGCCCCGACCGGCGAGCCCCAGGCGGAGATGTGGATGGGTGCCCACCCCGGTGCCCCGTCGGGGACCGACCGCGGCTCCCTGCGCGAGATCATCGACGCGGATCCGGTCCGCGAACTCGGCCGTCCGGCCCTCGATGCCTTCGGCCCCCGGCTCCCCTTCCTCCTCAAACTGCTCGCCGCCGGCGCACCCCTGTCCCTGCAGGTCCATCCGGACCGGTCGCAGGCCCAGGCCGGATTCGCCGCCGAGGAAGCGGCGGGCATTCCGCTCGATGCAGCCCACCGCAATTACAAGGACGACAACCACAAGCCCGAGCTGGTCTGCGCACTGACCCCCTTCGACGGCCTGTGCGGCTTCCGCCCGCCTGTGGAGGCGGCCGACTTCATCGCCGCTCTCGACGTCGACTCCCTCAAGCCGTACGTCGACCTCCTCCACGCACACCCGGAGGAGGCCGCGCTGCGCGAGGTCCTGACCGCGGTCCTCTCCGCAGACCCGGAGGAGATGGCCCACACCGTCGCCGAGGCCGCTGCGGCAGCGAAGCGTCTTGGCGGGCCCTACGCCCCCTTTGCCGCCATCGCCCACCATTTCCCCGGCGATCCGGGCGTCATCGCTGCCATGCTCCTGAACCATGTGCGCCTGCAGCCCGGTGAGGCGTTGTTCCTCGGCGCCGGGGTGCCGCACGCCTACCTCGGTGGACTCGCCGTGGAGATCATGGCGAACTCCGACAACGTGCTGCGGTGCGGGCTGACCCCGAAGCATGTCGACATCCACGAACTCCTGCGCGTCGTGCGCTTCGAAGCGGGCGACCCGGGCGTTCTGCGCCCCGAGCCGGCGCCCTCCGGTGAGGAGCTGTACGCCACCCCGATCGACGAGTTCCGGCTGTCCCGCTTCGTACGGCCGCAGGGCGCGGCTCCGGTGGACCTCACACTCCCCACACCGCAGATCCTGCTGGCGACGGCGGGTCGGCCGAAGGCCGGCGCACTCACGCTCGCCCCAGGGGAGTCGGTGTTCCTGCCGGCAGGCGAGAAGGCTGAACTGTCCGGTACGGGAACCGTGTTCCGGGCCACTGTGGCCGTCTGACCCGGTGCGCGCCGGGGCTCCTGCGAGAATGTCCCGCCGTAACGCAGGAGCCCCACCCCGGGGAACCGGGGGCCCGGCCCAGGGAAGCCGGGACCCCTCCGCGGAGTCCGGGGAACCCGGAACCCCTCCGCGGGAGTTCCGGGGACCCGGAACCGGAACTCCGCGAACCTCAGCGATGAAGGGACACCACGCACCCATGAGCGCGTCAGGCGGAACCAAGGCGATCGTCGCGGCCCTCGTCGCGAACCTCGCGATCGCAGTAGCCAAGTTCGTGGCGTTCCTCTTCAGCGGGTCCTCGTCGATGCTGGCGGAGAGCGTCCACTCGGTCGCCGACTCCGGAAACCAGGGCCTGCTGCTCCTCGGCGGCAGGAAGGCCAGGCGTGCGGCGACCCCGGAGCACCCCTTCGGCTACGGCCGCGAGCGCTACGTCTACGCCTTCCTGGTCTCGATCGTGCTGTTCTCGGTCGGCGGCATGTTCGCGATCTACGAGGGCTACGAGAAGATCGTGCACCCGCACGCCATCACGTCCTGGTACTGGCCTATCGGCGTGCTCGTCTTCGCGATCATCGCGGAGTCCCTCTCGTTCCGCACGGCCATCAAGGAGTCCAACGCCGTGCGCGGCAAGCGCTCCTGGAAGGAATTCGTCCGGCACGCCAAGGCACCCGAGCTCCCGGTGGTCCTCCTCGAGGATCTGGGTGCGCTCGTCGGACTCGTTCTGGCCCTCTTCGGCGTCGGCCTCGCCCTGATCACCGGCAACGGAGTGTGGGACGGTATCGGGACCCTGTGCATCGGTGTCCTCCTCATCCTCATCGCGCTGGTCCTCGCGGCCGAGACGAAATCCCTGCTGCTCGGTGAGGCAGCGGGTGCGGAGGAGGTCGAGAAGATCAAGGCGGCGACGGTCGGGGGCGATGCGGTGACCGGCATCATCCACATGCGCACGCTGCACCTCGGCCCCGAGGAGTTGCTGGTGGCGGCCAAGATCGCGGTCCGGCACGACAACACGGCCGAGCAGGTCGCCACGGCGATCAACGCCGCCGAGGACCGCATCCGCAGCGCGGTCCCGATCGCGCGTGTCATCTATCTGGAGCCCGACATCTACAGCGAGGAGGCTGCCGCGGCGGGCGCGGACCCGGCGAAGACCCCCGGCGGCCCCGGGCCCGGGACGGCTCACTGACGGCGTTCCTTACGATCGCCGGCCCGCCCTCCTGGTCTCTCCTGTTCTCGCGTGGTCCCGCGTGGTCCGGCGTGGTCCGGCGTGGTCTCCGTGATCCGCTGGAGCACGCCCCGCTACGGCCACGTCTTCCGGAGTCCGGCCGGAAACGGGGCATGGGTGGGCTGTGGGCCGCGGCGGCGATCGGTGTAGATTCGTGAGAGCCAGACGTCGCTGCTGATGGCGGTCGGGCGGTTCGCCAGCGGACCGGCCGAGGGAGAGAGGGCCTCCGACGGACTGCGCTGCGGGCGTTCTCGGCGTCCGGACTCGCACGTGCGGCACCCGTGTGTGCTGGTGCGCGTGTCCGCCTCGTCGCAGCGACCGCAGAGCCATCCCGCCCGAACACCCTCGAACCCCGTGAGGAGCAGCTCGCGATGACGACTGTCGCCGCCGGTCAGGACTTCAAGGTCGCCGACCTCTCCCTGGCCGACTACGGCCGCAAGGAGATCACCCTCGCCGAGCACGAGATGCCCGGTCTGATGGCCATCCGCAAGGAGTATGCGGAGTCGCAGCCCCTGGCCGGCGCCCGGATCACCGGTTCCCTCCATATGACGGTGCAGACGGCCGTCCTGATCGAGACCCTGGTGGCGCTGGGTGCCCGGGTCCGCTGGGCGTCGTGCAACATCTTCTCCACCCAGGACCACGCCGCGGCCGCCATCGCGGTCGGGCCGGACGGCACCCCGGACAGCCCCCGGGGCGTTCCGGTGTTCGCCTGGAAGGGCGAGACGCTGGAGGAGTACTGGTGGTGCACGGAGCAGGCGCTGACCTGGCCCGACACGCCTACCGGCGGTCCGAACATGATCCTGGACGACGGTGGTGACGCCACCCTGCTCGTCCACAAGGGCGTCGAGTTCGAGAAGGCCGGTGCGGCTCCGGACCCGGCCACCGCGGACAGCGAGGAGTACGGTCACATCCTGCGTCTGCTCAACCGGACTCTCGCGGAGGACCCCCAGAAGTGGACGCGGCTGGCGTCGGAGATCCGGGGCGTGACGGAGGAGACCACCACCGGTGTCCACCGCCTGTACGAGATGCAGCGTGACGGTGTGCTCCTCTTCCCGGCGATCAACGTCAACGACGCGGTGACCAAGTCCAAGTTCGACAACAAGTACGGCTGCCGGCACTCCCTGGTCGACGGGATCAACCGGGCCACCGACGTCCTGATCGGCGGCAAGGTCGCGGTCGTCTGCGGCTACGGCGATGTCGGCAAGGGGTGCGCGGAGTCGCTGCGCGGCCAGGGCGCCCGGGTGGTCATCACCGAGATCGACCCGATCTGCGCACTGCAGGCGGCGATGGACGGCTACCAGGTCACGACGCTCGACGAGGTCGTGGACACGGCGGACATCTTCATCACCACGACCGGCAACAAGGACATCATCATGGCCTCGGACATGGCCAGGATGAAGCACCAGGCGATCGTGGGGAACATCGGCCACTTCGACAACGAGATCGACATGGCGGGTCTGGCCGCGGTTCCCGGGATCGTCAAGGACGAGGTCAAGCCGCAGGTGCACACCTGGACGTTCCCCGACGGCAAGGTGATCATCGTGCTGTCGGAGGGGCGTCTGCTGAACCTGGGCAATGCCACGGGACACCCGTCGTTCGTGATGTCCAACTCCTTCGCGGACCAGACGCTGGCGCAGATCGAGCTGTTCACCAAGCCCGAGGAGTACCCGACGGACGTCTATGTGCTCCCCAAGCACCTCGACGAGAAGGTCGCCCGGCTCCACCTCGACGCGCTCGGCGTGAAGCTCACCACACTGCGCCCCGAGCAGGCCGAGTACATCGGTGTCACGGTCGACGGCCCGTACAAGCCGGACCACTACCGCTACTGATCCGCCGCACGGCGTGTGCCCCACGGTGAGTGCCCCACGGGCACCGACCCGACCCGGAGGGGCGCATCCGCCGGCCAGTGCCACGAGCGAAGCAGGACAGGCCCCCGCACCCCCGTGTCGGGGGCCTGTCCATTACTCCGGGAAGTCAGGCACCGCCATGCCCCGCGGCCGCTATTCGATCCATGATCCGCACGATCACACCCCCCTCGGTGAAGAGCACTTCCACTGCGCGCCGGGCCCGTCCGGCTGGCGCTACGTCTCCCAGCGGACCACCCCCTCAGGCGAGCCCGCGGCCTCCGTGGATCTGGCACTCGACGAACTCGGCCGCCCTGTGCGGCTCGAACTCCACGCCGCGGGCTGGCAGGTACGCGGTGCCGCCCTCGACGGCGTCACCTGGGTGCGCACCGACCCCGCCGGTACGCACGCCACCGAGGGCAACGCCCCAGCCCATGCCTTCACCGGAACCTCCCCCGCCTTCCTCGTCGCCACCGCCCGGCTGCTCCGTCTCGCACCCGGTGCCCCGGCGGTCCGCGTCCGCCTTGTCGCCTTCACCGACCCGGTATTGGCGCCCCGGACGGTCGACCGTTCCTGGGCCCTGGTGAAGAGTGAAGCGCACGGCACTGACAACGGCCCGCTGACCGTGGACGAGTACCGGGTCGGTTGCCTGGACACCGGGGAGCAGCACACGGTCCACATCGCAGGCGACGTGGTCCTCGCGGCGCCCGGTGTCGAGTTGGAGGATCTTGAGACTCCGCCCTCGGACTTCACCTGAACGGGTTTTCGCCCGCTGCTTCACCGCTTCACCGGGCACTCGCCGGAGCGGAGTGGTCCCCGGACGAGGACCCGGCTCCGAGCCTGGATCCGCGCGGATGCCCGCCCTGCCGCCGGGGGGTGGCCTGGTTCGGGAGAGCCGGCCCTGGGGCAGCCTGCCGCGGTCGGCCCTCCCGAGCCGGCCTCAGGCGGGCGGCGCGAACCCTGTCGCCGCCGGCCCTGCCCCCTGGTGGGGCCCTGACTGCTCGGCGCCGTCCTCGGTCCGGGCGGGCACCGGTTCCGACGCGCCGGACCCACCGGGACCGCCGGGGCCGGTCGCGGGACCGAACCGCGCGGGACGGGAAACAGGGCCGGCTGCGATGCCGGGGGCGGCGGGTGCCGCGAAGCAGCCCGTAGCGGCGGCGGAACCGGCGGCTGCCGGCACACCGCGTGTCCCCGGTACCCCTGCCGCGGGGTGTGCCGCCGGCGCCGGCCGGGCGTTGGGTCGCGTCGTTCCGCCGCCGGTCACCGGCGGTGAGGGGCGCGAAGGGGATGACGGGTACGACGGGTACGACGGGTACGACGGATGCACCATGACCGACGGGTTCACGGAGGGCGAGGGGCTCGCCGACGGCATCGGGCTCAGAGAAGGCACCGCGCCGGCCCGTCGGGCGTCCCGGGTCTGCCGCTCGTGCACCACACCCGCCAGATACGCACCGGCCGGCACCCCCGCCGGAACCGGCGCGCCCGTGCACACTGCCAGGTCGGTGGCCAGCCGCTCGGCAAGGGCCCGTCCCACCTCCGCGTCGAGCCGGTCCATCCGCGTCAGGTACTGCCGTACCGCGAGCCACAGGTCGTCCGGCACCCCGGAGAGGTCGATCTCCGTGAACCGCCCGACCAACCAGGGCGGCGGCGGGGGCAGGCAGGCGGACCGGGCAGCCGGTACCCGCTCGCGGACGACCAGGGTTCCGGCGAAAACGTCGCCGACACGCCGCCCTCGTTCCGAGGCCAGCGAGGCGATGCAGGCAACGGTTCCGAAGGTCATCAGGATCTCCACCACCCCGATCGCGCCACGCACCAGCGCGTGCCGGAACCGGATCGGGCCCCCGTCGTCGCGGACCACCCTGAGCCCGCACGCGAGCTTGCCCGGGGAACGTCCCCGGCTGAGCGTCTCCACGGCGATCGGCCCGCCCACGAGGACGAGCACGAACGCCGCGATCGACACCGCCGTTCGGGCCGCCTGGTCCAACGACGCCGTCGCCATCGCCAGTCCGACGGATATCAGCAGGTAGACCGGCAGGACGAGGGCGAGGTCGATCGCCAGCGCCAGGGCGCGGCTGGGCAGCCTCGCCGCACGGAGCCCCAGTACGACGGCATCCCCGGTCACCACTCCGCTCACAGTGCCCACCCTCTCTCGCCCTCTCGCCGATGGCCCTCGGTCCGGTTCCTCGCTCTCCGCGGACCTCCGTGACCCCTCCCTACGCAAGTCTGCCAAGCTGACACGCGAGCGCACCGCAGTCGCACGAGCAGATGTGCGAGTCGTTGTACGCACCGCCCCCGCGGCGGGCCCGGACCAGTGCCTGGAGCAGCAGCCGACCATGGACCTCGACGTCTTCGTCATGACCCACCGGGCGGAATGGGACCGCCTCGACCACCTCCTGGGCCGCGGGCGACGCCTCAGCGGCGCAGAGGCGGATGAGCTCGTCGCGCTCTACCAGCGCACCGCCACCCATCTCTCACTGATTCAGTCCAGTGTCCCGGACCCCGTGGTCACGGCTCGGCTCACCCAACTCGTGGCCCGCGCCAGGGCTGTCGTCACCGGTACCCGCCGCGCCTCGTGGACGGACGCGATCCGCTTCCTGACCGCCGGCTTTCCGGCGGCGGTCTACCGCTCCCGGCACTGGTGGATCCCCACGGCCGTTCTCTCCACCCTCCTCGCCGCGGTCATCGGGTGGTGGATCGGTACGCACCCCGAGATCCAGGCGGCCATCGCCGCTCCCGACGAACTGCGCGAACTCACCCGCCCGGGCGGGCAGTACGAGACGTACTACTCAAGCCACCCGGCGGCGTCGTTCGCCGCCCAGGTCTGGACGAACAATGCCCAAGCCGCCGCGCTGTGCCTCGTCCTCGGTGCCTTTCTGTGCGTGCCGGTGGTCTGGATCCTCTTCCTCAACATGGCCAACCTCGGCATCGGGATCGGACTGATGTCGTCGGCCGGACGTCTCGACACCTTCCTCGGCCTCGTCCTGCCGCACGGCCTCCTCGAACTCACCGCCGTCTTCGTCGCCGCCGGGACCGGCCTCCGCCTCGGCTGGACCGTGGTCGACCCGGGACCCATGACCAGGCGGGCTGCGCTTGCCCAGCAGGGGAGGGCCGCGGTCGGCATGGCCGTCGGACTGGCCCTGGTTCTCTTCGTCTCAGGCGCGATCGAGGGCTTCGTGACGCCCTCCGGCCTTCCGACCTGGGCCAGGATCACCATCGGAGTCGTCGCCGAGCTGCTGTTCCTGGCGTATGTGTACGTTCTCGGGGGCCGAGCGGCTCGAGCAGGTGAGACGGGGGACGTCGACGTCTCGGAGCGCAGTGCCGAGGTACCGACGGCGGCCTGATGTGCGGATGTGGTCCGTCAACTGCTAGTCTCCTCTTCGCCCACAGCCCATTGACACGGGCAGTGTGGGGAGGTAGATTCGAACGGTTGCCTCGGAGTGCTTTCGTATCCGAGTGCCACTACCTGACGGTCTGTCTCGCTCTCGTCGGAAATCGTATTTCCCGTGAGCCATCCTCGAATCCTTGTCCGGATCACAGTGCCGATTGGCTCGGCCGCTGAAGATTCTGATAACGTCGAGGACGCCGAAAGGCAGCCGGAAGGTGAAAGGCCCTCCAACGGCCATCGGAAATGGATTTCGGACCGGGAACGGTACGGAAATCGGATCTGGTAGGGTTGGAAACACCGAAGGGAAGCGCCCGGAGGAAAGCCTCGGAGAGTGTTCCG
>NZ_BLLG01000010.1 GCF_011766325.1 Streptomyces pacificus
CCCGCCCGGCCCCGACCACCCCGCTCCCGAGGCCGCCCAGGGCATCAAAATCAGCGACCGCATCGCGGCCCGCGAGGCAGCTCTATCCGCACAATCGCAAAGGAGCGCAGTGTGATGACAACGGTTTGTCGTAGGCGTCGCCGACCGAGCCGATGGAGGCGGCGATACCGGCGGCGTCCAGATGCTCAGCGGGCCTGAACGGCGTGTACTGCGACCCGGCGTCCGAATGACGAATCAACTCACCCGGCTGAATGGCCTGTTGGTCGCAGTCACGTTGCCAGACGGCCATCTCCAGAGCGTCCAGGACGAATTCGGTCTCCTTCACGGCGGCCGCTGACCAGCCGACGATCCGGCGGGAGAAGGTGTCCACGACGAACGCAACGTAGACGGTCGCGGACCAGGTCTTCACGTGGGTGAAGTCCGCCACCCAGCACCGGTTCGGAGCGGCGGCGGCGACGTCGCGGTCGGCGAGATCGGGGGCCCGATCGGCTTGCCCGCCGGGGATCGTGGTGATGACGCGCTTGCCGCGCACCGCGCCCTGGATCCCGAGTTCGCGCATAAGCGCTCGACGGTGCAGCGGGCTACTTCGTGGCCCTGCCGCTTCAGCTCGCGCCAGACCTTCCGGGCCCCGTAGACGCGGTAGGTGGACGGGTAGACCCCTGGATCCGCTCTTTGAGCTCCTCATCGCGCACGGAACGGGCGGAGGGAGTGGAGGGTCGTGCCATGACTCAATCCTTACATGGAATCGAGTCTCCACTTCACACGGGGCGGTTCACTGCCGCTGTGCCAGGTGCGTCACCCGACGGCCTCATTCCTTCTGTGCCAGCGCAGCGGCTGCGGCGGTGAGGTGCTCGGCCGCGAAGGTGAGCCCCTCGACACCCCCCATTTCGTCGTCTTCGTGCTCGATATTGACCGCAATGGTGGGGTTCACCGAGCGGAGCGCCTGGAGGAAGCCGGTCCAGTAGGCATCGTCATGACCGCGTCCGACGGCCACGAAGTTCCAGGAAGGCTGTTCCGGGAAGTGGTTGAGGACGTAGCGCCCGCCAACGCAGATGGTGCCCGGTGCGTCGAGGTCCGGAGCGGTGAAGCGGTCGTCGAGCACCCCATTGATCCGGCAGTTCTCCTCGTTGATCCGGGTGTCCTTTGCGGCGGCGTTGAAAACACGGTCCCCAAGGTGCTTGATGGCCTCGATGGGTTCCATTCCCTGCCAGAACAGATGGCTCGGGTCCATCTCGGCGCCTATGTGCGTGGAGTCGGTACGCTCGATGAGCCGGAACAAGGTGGCCGGATTGTACACCAAGTTGTGCGGGTGCATCTCGATGCAGATGCGAACGTCGAAGCGACGCGCTCGGTCTTCGATGTCGCGCCAGAAGGGCACGGCGACCTCGTCCCACTGGTATTCCAGCACTTCGGTCGCGGCGCTGTTCCAGGGAGTCACCATCCATGCGGGGGCCAGGGCGCCGGCGTGGGCACCGGGTTGGCCCGACATGGTGACGACGTTGCGGACCCCGAGCCTTCCCGCCAGTTCGATCGACGCATGCAGGTCGTGGGTGTGCGGCGTGCTGACGCCGAGATCCGGGTGGAGAGCGTTACAGTTGACGTTGAGAGCGGTGAGTTCCAGACCCGCGTCGTTGATCCTCTTGAGGTACTCTTTGCGCGCCTGCTCGCTGGCCAGCAGGGCGTCGACGTTGATGTGCGGAGTGGGCAGATTGCCCCCGGAGTTGATCTCGATGCTTGTCAACCCGAGATCCGCGAGCAGGGGCAGACATTCGGGAAGGCTCCTGTCGTGCAGACATGCCGTATAGGCGCCAAGCTTCATGGTGCTTCCTCCATATCTCTACCGAAGGGCAATTGCGCTTTGGGCGCAGGCGGCCCGGACACCACGTTCTCTCCGGGCGCGTGTTCCGTTCGCCCACCGCCGCTTCGCGTGCGCCGTCCTACCGCCGGACGCTGTACGCGGGATCTGCGCGGCGGCGTCATGTCCGCCGGTCCCTCTCCGGAGTAAACGCACAAGGGATACAGGTGCTCGATATCACCATGAAACAGTATATATTCATCCCCGAATCGAGACTTCCCCAGGCGACGGTCTGGTCTGAAGGCCCTTGGGTGCAGATCCACTGAGGTGCTGTCGATCAGGCGGTGGGTATGACCTGGTCGCGGTAGCGCGTCTGGTGGTTGCGGATGAACTCCTGCTGCTGGTGCCACGCCCAGTAGGCGTGGAAGTCGCCGTTGGCACGGAGGGCACGCGGCTTGAGAACGACTTCGGCTCCGGACAGGCCCCAGCGGGCGCCGGTGATGTCCAGGCGGTCTTCGACCAGGTGTCGGACTCTGCTGCTGCCCGACCCACTGCGCGAGTGGCGATGGATCAGTGATGATCTCTGCTGCGGCTGTTGCCCCCTCGTGCAGCCGTGGAGGTGGTGCGGGTGCCGATGCGACCGACGGGACAGACCAGCGATCTGCTGCGGAGCGTGACGGGCGACTCGGCGACCCATGCGGACCTCCATCCGGCGGACGTCCGCGCAGCGTAACGTCCCGCGCACCGGCCGTCAGGACCGCCTCGGGACCTCCGACGGGCCGCTACGGGCCGCTGACGAGCCACCGGCCGACCGCGCTGGAGCAGCGCCGAGTGACGGCCGGTGGACCGCCATGGGACCGCCGTAGAACGCCATGGAACCGCTGGTGGACCGCCCTCCTCACCGGCCAGGTGACCGCGTCAGGACGGCCCGGGATCCGTTCACGGCCGCGCCGAGACCGGACAGGAAGCGGACAGGAAAGGCATCCGCGCAGCACTCCGGCCGCGCGCCCCGGCCAGGCCACCGCAGCACCGTGTGGCACCGGAGCAGCGCTCCGGCCGCGCCTGCCGACGGGCTCCGCCGTGGTGCCGGCGGGCGATCCGGCGGCAGGCGCCGCGCCGGCTCCCTGACGATCGGTCAGCGGGTGTTTGCGGCGGCGTCGCAAGGCCGCTGACACCACGTCAACGATTGTTACGCTCGCGTAACCCACCGATCGGTTACCGCGAGTAAAGACAAGAGGTTACCGTCGGGTCACTTTGCCGGCACGAGTCGGCCGGCACGAATCAGGAGTGAGCGATGGGACACCCCCACAAAGCCCTGCGCACCTCGACGACCGGCGCCCTCTGCACGGCACTGCTGGCCGGGACGGCCTTCGGGCTCGCCCCGGCCGCTCCCGCGGCGGCGGCCGGGGCATCGAGCGCACCCGGTATACGGTTCGTCGACATCCGCGGCGACGGCGGCACCGTCCTCAAGGCCAACGTCGTCACCCCGGCCGGCGCCGGCGGTTCGCGCACGTACCCGGTGGTCGTACTGCCCACCAGCTGGGCCACACCCCAGGTCCAGTACCTCGCGCAGGCCCGGAAGCTCGCCGGCTCCGGCTACGTCGCCGTCACCTACAACGTCCGCGGCTTCTGGCAGTCCGGCGGGAACGTCGAGGTCGCCGGCCCACCGGACATCGCCGACGCGCGCAAGGTCGTCGACTGGGCGCTCGCCAACACCCCGGCCGACCCGTCCAGAGTGGGTATGGCGGGCATGTCGTACGCGGCCGGGATCAGCCTGCTCGCCGCCGCGCACGACGACCGGGTCAGGGCTGTGGCGGCGCTCAGCGGCTGGGCCGACCTCACCGGCTCCATCTACAGCGGCCGCACCCAGCATCGCCAGGCCGCGGGGCTGCTCCTCGGCACGGGCCGTCTCACAGGGCGCCCCAGTCCCGAGTTCCGGGAGTTCGCCCGGGACTTCCTCAGCGCGAAGCTGGACAAGGAGGACGAGATGGCCGCGTGGGGGGAGAAGCGTTCCCCTTCCGCCCACGTCGACCGGATCAACCGGAACGGCACGGCCGTCATGCTGGCCAACGCCTGGGGCGACAGCATCTTCCCGCCCAACCAGTACGCCGACTTCTACGAGCGGCTCACCGTGCCCAAGCGGCTGGAGTTCCGCCCGGGCGACCACGCGACCCCGGAGGCGCCGGGGCTCCTCGGACTGCCCAACGACGTCTGGGACGGCGCCCGCCGCTGGCTGGACCACCACCTCAAGGGCACCGACAACGGGGTGGACCGCGAGCAGCCGGTGCGCATCATGTCGCGCACCGGCAGGGGTTACGAGACCTACCCGGACTGGAAGTCGGTGGGCGCCGACACCCGCAGGATCGCCCTGCGCGGCACCGAAAGGATCCGCGCGAACATCGACTCGGGAGCCAACGGCGGCACCGCCATGCTCTCCGGCACCATGGACCAGTTCGTGAAACTGCCCCCCACCGCCTCGATACCGCTGCTCCCCCGGTGGTTCGCCGCGGTCTGGCGGTCCGAGCGCTACGGCACCCCCCAGCGGATCAGGGGCACGGCGACGCTGCACACCACGGTCTCCAGCACCAAGGGGAGCGGCACCCTCGTCGCATACCTCTACGACGTGGGGCCGCTCGGCCTCGGCAAGCTGGTCAGCCATGCGCCGCACACGTTCCACGGCCGGACACCGGGCAAGCCGTTCCGCGTAGACCTGGAGCTGTTCTCCACCGCCTACGACGTCCCGGCCGGCCATCGCCTGGCCCTGGTCGTCGACACAGTCGACCCGCTCTACATCGAGCACAACCCGTCCGGCGCACGGCTGACCTTCTCCTCACCCGCGACCGACCCCTCGTATGTGTCGGTCCCGTTGCGCGAGCAGTGATCTCCGGCCGGCGCCGAGCCGGGCGCGGCTCTACGAGCTACCGCCCGGCTCCGGGGGACGCGCGACGCACACACGCTCCATGACGACATCACTCAACTCGATCAGCGGATCGACGGCCATACGCTGCTCTGCCCCAATCTCGGTGGTGTCGAGGTCAGCGCAAACTATCCAGCCCGGCAAGGCACTTCACGACCCGACACGCACCGAATGGGACAAAAGCGGTAATAGCCATCTAAAGGGATCGAATCTGGATCAGGCTTCGGCCGCCTCCGCGTACACCTGGAACAGCTCGGGCGATCCGTGCACCGCCCAGTCGAGTCCCGCCTCCACCACATTGACCTCGCGGCCGGAGGCGAGCCGGACCACGGGGTGACCGCCCGGCCAGACATGCCAGGCGGCGCCCCGCACGGTACGGACGATCACCGTGCCCAGGTACAGGCCCGCGTCGTTCCCCAACCAGGGCAGCTCCTCCTGGTCGTCCCGCCAGCGCGGGGTCAGCTGGTCCAGCGCCTGCAACGAGGACGGCGTGTCGTCCAGTGCGAGCCCCTGCTGACCCACCCGCGCCCGCAGGAGCTCGCACTCGGACAGCAGCTCCGCCATACCCTCGGGATCGCCCCCGGCCGCGGACGCCGACGACTGGCTCATCGGGCCGCCGTGCCTTTTACGCCAGCTGCCCAAGAATGGGATGTTCATATCGATCAGCCTCGCATTCCCTTGCACGGGCGCACCACTGGGCGCGCGGACGCCGGCCGGAGAGCGCGCCTCCCGGGCGGTGGTCAGAGGTCGAGATCGACAACCACGGGGGCGTGGTCCGAGGCGCCCTTGCCCTTGCGCTCCTCGCGGTCGACATAGCCGTCCCTGACGGCCGCGGCGAACGGCTCGTTGCCGTACACCAGATCGATGCGCATCCCCCGGTTCTTGGGGAAGCAGAGCTGGCGGTAGTCCCAGTATGTGAACGGGTGGTCGTACTTCAGCGGGCGCGGAACCACGTCGCTGAGGCCCGTCTCGCGCAGTCCGGCCAGTGCGGCGCGTTCCGGCCCGGTCACATGGGTCATCCCCTCGAAGGAGGACGGATCCCACACGTCGTCGTCGGTCGGCGCGATGTTGTAGTCGCCGAGCACCGCGAACGGGCGGCCGGACGCCGCATCCTCCGCTACCGCGCCCCTCAGCGCCTCCAGCCAGGCCAGCTTGTACGTGTAGTGCTCGTGGTCGACCTCGCGGCCGTTCGGCACGTACACCGACCAGACGCGGACCGGGCCGCAGGTGGCGCTCACCGCCCGCGGCTCCTGCACCCCGCCGTACTCCGGGCCGCCGGGCAGGCCCTTCACGACGTCCTCGAGACCCACCCGGGAGACCACCGCCACGCCGTTCCACCTGCCGTCGGCGTGGACCGCGGACTCGTAGCCCAGCTCTTTCAGGGCGCCCACCGGGAACTGCTCGGCGGTGCACTTGGCCTCCTGGACGCACAGCACGTCCGTGCCGCTGCTCTCCAGCCAGGCCAGCAGCCGCGGAAGGCGGGCGGTGATCGAATTGACGTTGAAGGTGGCGATGCGCATGCCGTCAAGCGTAGCCGCGGGGTCGGACAGTCACGGGCGGCCCATGGCCCCCGGGGGAACCGGCGCGACCCGGCCCTGGCCGCGCTCTGCCGGGCCTCAGAGCTCGATGGACTCCCCGGAGGCGAGTCGGCGGTGGCCGGCGCCGCCGAGGGTGCCGATATGGGTGTCGTAGACGGGGCGGGCACGGTCGGCGAGCAGGGCGTCATGGATGTCGACCGCCCGCACCGGACCGACCGCGCGGACGTAGTCGACGACTTCTGCGACCTTGTTCCACGGGGCCATCACGGGGAGCATCAGCGTCTCCACCGGCTCGTCGGGGACGGTGAGTGCGTCGCCGGGGTGGAAGAGCGAACCGTCCACGAGGAACCCGACATTGGTGATCCGCGGCAGATCGGGGTGGATCACGGCATGCAGTTCGCCGTGCACCTGCACGCCGAAGCCGGCCGCGGTGAAGGTGTCGCCGTCGCCGACGGTGTGCACCCTGCCGGGGAAGGCGGCCGAAAGCTTCCCGGCCACGCTGCGGAGGGTCCAGACCTCGACGGCGGGGTCGGCGTCGAGCGCGACCCGGAGCCGCTCCTCGCTGAAGTGGTCCGGATGCTCGTGCGTGACGAGCAGGGCGTCGGCCCCGGCGGCGGCATCGGGCTCGCTGAAGACCCCGGGGTCGATGACGAGGGTCCGCCCGGCCTTCTCGAGGCGGATGCAGGCGTGCGACTTCTTGGTGAGCTTCACGGGAACGGCCTTCCTCTCACGTCCGGGGCCCGCACGATGCGCCGCACCCGGTTCCACGGGCCGGTCCTTCCCGCCCGCTCCGCTGTCCGCTCCGCCCGGGAGGGGGACGGGGGTGCGGAGGTCGAGGAGGTGGGGACGGGGCGGGCGCTCAGTCGCGCGGGGTGGTCTCCTCCAGGATCACAGACCGGGCGACCCTGAAGGCGGCGTTCGCCGCCGGGGTACCGCAGTAGACACCGGTCTGGATGAGGATCTCGCGGATCTCCGTGGGGGTGAGTCCGTTGCGCAGCGCGGCGCGGGTGTGGGAGGCCAGCTCCTCCAGGTGGCCGCCCGCCGCCAGGGCCGTGAGAGCCACCGCGCTGCGGGTCCGCCGGTCGAGGCCCTCCCGGGTCCAGACCTCGCCCCAGGCGTAGCGCGTGACCAGCTCCTGGAAGTCCGCGGTGAACTCGTCCGCCCCCGCCATCGCCCGGTCGACGTGCGCGTCGCCCAGCACCGCACGCCGGACCTCCATCCCCGCCTCGTACGGGTCGGGCCGCAGCGCACCCTCGGGATGGGGCTGCTCGGCTGCCGGGGCGGTCTCGGCGACGGGGGCCACGGGCCCGGAGGCGCACGGGTCGGAGGGCACGGACGAGGCGGGGGAAGCGGCAGCCGCAGAAGGCGCAGAAGGACCGGCGGCGGCTGAGGAGACGGTGGACGAGGCGGGGGCGGAGGAGGCGGTACAGGGGGTGGGAGGAGCGGGGGCAGAGGGCGCCTGGGGCACAGAGGGCACCTGGGGCGCAGAGGGCGCAGAAGGACCGGCAGGAGCGAACTGAGGCGCGGGGGGCGCGTGGAGGGTCTCCTGCCAGGCCAGGGAGAAGTGCCGGACGAGCAGATCGGTCACCGCGGCCGGCTGCTCCACGGGCGCGAGGTGCGAGGCTCCGGGGACCAGGGCGAGGCGGGCGTCCGGTATCCCGGCGACCAGTGTGCGCGCCTCGGCGGGCCCGGTCAGCTGGTCGTCGGAGCCGACCAGGACCAGCGTCGGCACGCCCAGCCGCCCCAGGTCGGCTCGTACGTCGAAGGCGGCGAGCGCCTCGCAGGCGGCGATGTAGCAGCCGGGGTCGGTGGTGCGCACCATCTGGACGGCCCACTCGACGATGGCGGGCTGCGCGGCGGCGAAGCCCGGGGTGAACCAGCTCTCGGGCGCCGCGCGCGCCATCGGGTCGAGACCGCTGGTACGGACGATCACTGAGCGCCGGCGGAACTCGTCCGCCGTGCCGAACCTCGGGGACGCGGCCACCAGGGCGAGCGAGGCGACCCGGTGCGGGATCCGCAGCGCCAGGACGATGCCGACCGCGCCGCCGACGGAGCAGCCCGCGTAGCCGAAGCGCTCGATACCGAGCTCGTCGAGCGTGGCGACGAGCCGGTCGGCGAGTTCGGGCACCGACCCGGCCGGGTGGGCCGGCGCGCCGCCGTGCCCCGGCAGGTCGAAGCGCAGCACCCGCCACCGCCGCGACAGCTCCGGCACTTGCCGGTCCCACATGTGCCATGTGGTACCCAGTGAGGGACCCAGGATCAGGACCGGGGCCTCTTCTGGCCCGTCAAAGCGGTATTGCAGGGTGTTCGGCGGTGTCTCACTCACGCGTCAGACCCTCTCACGTCTCACGGACGCCCCTATAACGCAGGGGTGCGGGCCTTGACCGCGGAGTCCTTGACTAGTTTGCAGATCCGGGTGGCGTGCACGGGTCCGTCGCCGGATTCGGCCTGGGCCCGGGCGCGACCGCTGAGCACGGCTCACGCTGCGGCCTGCGCGTCGAGCGGGTCCGACTTGCCGAGCAGCCGGCGGGCCGTCCGGTCGGGCCGGTTCACTTCGAACACCTGGATCTGCTGGGTCACCAGGTAGCGGGACAGGCCCGCGCCGAAGGTACCGGTGCCCTCCACACCGGCCCGGCGCACCGTCCCCCGCTTGCGGGCCCAGACAAGCAGTTGTCGGTAGCCGGCCGCCGTGGCTGGAAAGGACTCGGTGCCCAGGGCCTTCCCGAGCGGGGAGATCACGGCGGCGACATGCACCTCGCCGTGCGCGTCCACGCCCAGCACGACCTCGCCCCGATGGGGCGGATCCGTACGGGAGTAGGTGCTGCGCTCTCTGGTCGTCATGGTGGTTCGCCTCGATCTCATGAGTCAGACCCCGTCCGGGACGGCACCGCGCCACCGCTCACTGCTCCCGGCACAACGGCATGACCCGACCACAGTGTGAGCGCCCAGCGGGTCGGCAATCAATCCCTCAGGTGTGGCCGACAGGTGTATCGCCTGCCCGAGGCCGGAGAATGATCCCGCTCAAGCAGCCCCTTCTTCCGTTTCCGGCCCGCTGCCTGCCCTCAACTCACCGTCGAGGGTCCGTCTACCCACGCCGTCTCGCGCTCGGGATCACCTTCGCGCCAAATCGTGCGGCCGCGCGGAGTCCTTCGTCCACTCAGCCAGCAGACCCATGGCCAGGGCGAGGGGGGACCCCGTTGTGTTTCGGCCCCGATTCCCGCAGCACGTTAGTTCGAGGATTCTCCTGATCATGCATCACCGCGACCTCTCTTCACTCCTGACCCGCAGGTGATGCATTGTGCGCACACAAGCGCGAAGACTCGTCACGGCCCTTCTGACCCTGGCTCTCCTGGTGATAGCGGGTGTCGTCCCCTCCTGGGCGTTGCCCCGGGACCGTCTGCCCTCCACAGCCACCGCGACCATCGCACAGGCGCAGGTCCGGACAGCTGCCGACCTGCCCAAGCCCCCCGAAGCCATGACGCTGGCTGAGCGGCGCAGGCAGGTCGACGAGGACCGGCACGAACGGTCGCCGATGCGCGAGTACATGAACGCGCCGGAGAAGAAGCCCAGGGGCGAGCCCCGCAGCCGGCCGGACAAGGACCGCGTGGAGCGTGGGCCCGCCGCCGAGTCGAAGGTGGCTTTGCAGCCTCTCGCGGCGGCGGCCGAGAACCCGACCTGGGTGTCGTCCTGGGCCACCGCGTATCCGGGCATGCTGTCGATCGGCGGGCAGGTGAAGCTGCCCAAGCGGGGAGATTCGTACACCGGAATGTGGCTGTACGTCCTGGACGAGGGCGGCTACCCCGTCGTGCAGCAGGAGATCAAGAAGTCCACGGACGATCCCAGCGGCGACACCCCGGACACCGGGGCCTGGTGCTACGACTGGTGGGCGAGCAACTCCTCTCCCACGGACCGGTGTTTCTGGTGGACCGGCAGCGCGCTGGGCGGAATTCTCGAGGACGGCAAGGAGTACTACGCCTGGGTCTTCCTCAACAGCGCCGACGGGACGTCGAGTCCGGGCGGCACCACCTCGCCGCTGGTGGAAGCGTTCTACACTCCGGTGATCCCCGGTGCGCAGGCGGGAATCTGCACCTGCTACGCACAGGCGCACCGCGCCGACCCGGTCAACACGGCGACCGGCATGTTCTTCGAACAGCTCACCGACGCCTCCCTGGTGAGCCCCGGCGTGCCTCTGACCCTGGAACGCACCTACCGCTCCGACTCAAGTGCCGTCGGCCTGTTGGGGCGCGGCTGGGCAACGCCGTTCGACGCCAAGCTGACCGCGGCGACGGGGAAGGTGACCTACCGGACGGACGACGGGGCGTCGTTCGTCTTCACACAGAACAGTGACGGCACATACGCCGCCCCGGCCGGGTCGGCGGCCAAGCTGGTCAAGGGCGCGAGCGCCTACACGATCACCACGCCGGACCACACCAAGCGGACCTTCAACAGCAGCGGCCGGCTCACATCCGTGGTCGACGGAGCCGGCAAGGGACTGACCCTGACGTACGCGTCCGGCACGCTCGCCTCCGTCAAGGACGCCGCCGGCCGCACCACCACCTTCACGCCCGGTGCCGACGGGCTGCTGTCCAAGGTGGGCCTGCCCGACGGCACGTCGGTGTCGTACGGCTACACCGGCGGTCTGCTGACCTCGGTGACCGACCCGGCCGACAGAACGTCGTCGTACGCCTACGACGCGAACAAGCGGCTGTCCTCCCACACCGACCCGGCGGGCGGCAAGGTCACCAACGTCTACGACACCACGGGCCGCATCAAGTCCCAGACCGACCAGAACGACAAGACCACCACGTTCACCTGGGACGGCAGGAGCGAGTCACACACCACGGCGCCGGACGGCGGCGTGTGGACCGATGTCTACGCCGGCAACGTCCTGATGGAGACGATCGACCCATACGGCAAGAGCATCACCTACGACTACGACCGTCACCTGCGGCCCGTCGCCATCACCGACCAGCGCGGCAACACCACGGAGATGACGTACGACAGCGCCGGGCGGATGCTCACCCGTAGCGCCCCGTCCGCGCTCGGTTACGTGGAGAGCTGGACCTACGACGGTGCGGGCAACATCACCAGTCACACCGACGGCCGCAAGAACAAGACGACGTACACCTACAACACATCGAACCAGCTGACGTCCACCACGGACCCGCTGGGCGGCAAGACCGCCTACACGTACACCCCGCTTGGTTCGCTGGAGACCGTGACGACGCCGCGCGGCAAGGTCACCGCCTACGGCTACGACACGGCCGGCAACCGGACCTCGGTCACCACGCCGCTGGGTGAGAAGACGACGTTCACCTACGACAAGGCCGGCCGGATCCTGACGAGGACGGACCCGCGCGGCAACGCCACCGGCGCAGACCCGGCCGAGTTCACCACGACGTACGCCTACGACGGCCGCGGCCTGCTCAGCTCGGCCACTGACCCGCTGGGCCGCACCACGACCTACCGGTACAACGGAGCCGAACAACTGACGTCGGCCGAGAACCCGGCGGGCGGCACCACCACGTTCACCTACGACGACGCCGGACACCTCACCCGGACCACCGACCCAGCCGGCGACTCCGTCACCCGCACCTATGACGCGAGCGGACGCCTGTCCTCACGGACCGACGCGACCGGCGGCAAGACCACCTACACCTACGACAAAGTGGGACGCCTGCTGAGCAGCGTCTCCCCGCGCGGCAACGCCACCGGCGCCGACCCGGCCGCCCACACCACGAGTTACACCTACGACGCGGCCGGCAACACCATCAAGGTCACCGGCCCGACCGGCGCGTCCACCACCACGACCTACGACGCCGTCAACCGGCCCCTCACGGTCACCGACCCGCTGGACCACACCACCGGCTACACCTACGACGCCAACGACAACGTCACCAAGATCACCGATGCCGCAGGCGAGACGGCCACCTCCGTCTACGACAAGAACAACCGACCGGCCAGCAGCACCAATCAGCTGGGCAAAACCACCACCAACGCCTACGACGCCGACGGCAACCTGCTCAGCCGCACCTCCCCGCTCGGCCACAAGTCGAGCTGGACCTACGACGGTGACGGGCGCCGGGCCACCGCGGTCGACCCGCGCGGCAACGCCACCGGCGCAGACCCGGCCCGGTACACGACCACCTACGGCTACGACCCGGCCGGCAACCCCACCACGGTCACCGACCCACTCGGCGGCGTGACCACCACCGCCTATGACGCCGTGAACAACGTCGTCAAGCAGACGGACGCCGACAAGCGCGCCACCGCCTACGGATACGACACGTTGGACCGGCTGACCGAAGTCACCGCTCCGGGCGGTGCAGTCACCACATACGGCTACGACACAGTGGGCAACGTCACCGAGCGTACCGACGCCAACGGGCACGTCACCACGTACGGCTACGACGCGGCCCGCCGCCCCACCTCGGTCACCGACCCGCTGCAGCGGGAGACCGCCTACGCCTACGACGCCGACGGCAACCTCACCGAAAGGACCACGCCCCGCGGATCCACCGGCTACACCTACGACCCGCGCGGCCTGCTCACCAAGGTCGACTACTCCGACTCCACCCCCGATGCGACGTTCGGCCACGACGCCGCCGGACAGCTGACCGCCCGCGCCAACTCCAAGATCTCCGAGGACTTCGTCTACGACGCGGTCGGAAACCTCACCAAGACGCGCGGCTTCGCCTACACCTACGACGCCGCCGGGCAGATGCTCACCCGCAAGTACTCCGACGGCAGCACGATCACCTACACCTACGACAACGACGGCCGCACCGCCACGATGCTGGCCGACGGCAAGACCACCGCCTACACCTGGGACCCGGCCGGCAACCCCACCAAGTCCGCGCTGCCCAACACCGAGACCGAGGACCGCGCATACGACCGGGCCGGCCGCCTCACCACCGTCACCTCCGCCAAGGCCGGCACCACGGTCACCGAGACCGCGCACACCCTCTCCCCCGCGGGCCTGCCCACCCGCGTCGACATCACCCGCGCCAACGTCGGTACGACCGGCTACGACCTCACCTACGACACCGCAGGGCGCCTCACCTCCGGCTGCTTCCCGCAGCCCTGGGTCGCCGGCTGCGCCGCGAGTCGCGCCACGTCCTACACCTACGACAAGGTCGGCAACCGCCTCACCTCCACCCTCGGCACCACCTCCACCGGTTACACCTACGACGCGGCCGACCAGCTCACCTCCACCACCACCGGCACCGCGACCACCGCCTACGGCTACGACGCCGAAGGCAACCAGACCAAGAAGGGCGCCGACACCTACACCTACGACCTGGCCGGACAGATCTCCGCAGCCACCGTCGGCGGCACCGCCTACACCTACGACCACGACGCCGGCGGTAACCAGGTCGCCACCCTCAAGGACGGCGCGGTCACCCACCGCACCCAGTGGGACCCCAACGCCCCGCTGCCGATCCTGGCCACCGAATACGACAGCGCCTGGAGCATCAAGCAGTCCTTCCGCTACGACCCGCTCGGCCAGCCCACGTCCGTCAAGACCGGTGCCGGGACGCTCTTCTACTACCACCACGACACCCAGGGCTCACCGGTCGACGTCACCAACAGCGCCGGCACCCTCTACCAGCGCTGGGCCTACGACCCGTTCGGTACCCGGGTCCTGGGTACCGTCACCGGCGGCGCCCCCGCGAGCCCTCCCTCCTACACCGGCGCCCGCTACGAGACCACCACCGGCAACCTCGACCTCCACGCCCGCCAGTACGACACCGCCACCGGCCGCTTCACCCGGCCCGACCCGGCCACCCGCGCCCGGACGACCCCGCACATATCGCCCTACGCCTACGCCGACAACGCCCCCACCCTGCTGACCGACCCCAGCGGTCTGACCCCCGACGACCCGAACAACGGCCGGGTCGACAGCCTCGGCGAAGCGGCAGGCATCTTCGGTGACGCCTTCGTCGACGTCTTCACGTCCCCCTTCGTGTTCCTCGGGGACGTACACGACGCGTTCACCGGCGAGAACGGCGGCGCCGGCGCCTTCGTCGACAAGTACCTCCCCGTCCGCCCCGCCTACCGCCTCTACCGCGCCGAATACCTGCTCCGCCAGCAGGGCTGCGACGCCCTCGCCGACCTGTACGCCGAAACCGCCGAAGAACTCAGCCAACAGATCGCCCTCGTAGGCATCGGCGGCCTCACCGGCTGGCGACGGGCGGCTGTGGCGCCCGAGGTACGCGGGCACGACATCCCCACGCACGGCAAGGGTGTCGGCCCGGCCGCCGAACGACTCCCCGGTGGACGTCCTGACGGCCAAGCCGTGATCGCAGGTCACGGCTGGTACGTCCGTGGCACCGGCGATACGCAGATGCCAAGCGGCACCTGGGGCTACTTCTACGTGGAGGACGGCCTGGGCCTTCGCCAGTCCGTCGGACTCGCAGTCGAACAGGGAAAGAAGATCAAGCCCACAGAGATCGTCGGTCCCGGTAAGACACTTCCCGACTACACCGTGGCTCCGGGCAACGACCTCAGGATGATGAACGGCTCGATCACGGTGAGCAAGGACACGCTGCTCAGTGAGATCCTCAAACCCAACATGGGCCCGGTACACCTGGCGATCTGCCGGAAGCACTGCGACCCCCGTCGTTGAGGAGCGACGCATGACCTACTACCCCGACCTGACCCGTTACTCCTACGACGAGTCGGACCAGGAGATGCTCAACGTCGGCTGGCTGGCGCCGGAGCACGGCTACCGCACGGGAGTCGTGGATGAGCGCGTAGTGGACGCGTTGAAGATCCTCAGCGCCGCCTACGACAACCAGATGCGCGGCGTCCACCACTGTGAGTTCTGCGGCATCGACCGTCCCGTCGTCCTCGGCGGCCCCGCCGGGGACACTGAGGTGTGGCTCGGATCGGCGGAGATTCGGGTGCAGGGAGCCGACGGCACGCGCTACGCGGCGCCGAACCTGGTGGTCCACTACATGACGGCGCACCATTACTGCCCGCCCGAGGAGTTCTGCCGCGCGGCAGCACGGACGGCAGGCATCGAAACGGCTGGAGAACTGACCCTGGCCGATTGATCCGCGTCGGATCGCGGCCTCCGGCACCTACGGAAAGGCCGCGATCCGACGGCGGTCCCATCCAGCCGGTGACCTGCCACGGCACAGGCAAGGCCGCGGACGAAGCGGCCGGCCGCGGTCTGGTACGTGGGGCTGCCCGCGCTCGGCTCCGCCCGGTCCCCCGCGGCAGGCCCCGCGCTGCCGGAGCACTCGAAGGCCTCAGGGCCGGGGGCCCGGCCGTCGAGCGTGTGCCGGGCCTCATGCCGCTCCGCGCGGTCGCGGTCGCGGTGCCGGATCAGGGGGTCGCGGTGGAGACCACGAACACCATGGGCGCGGACGGGTCGGTCAGATCCACGGCGATGTCGTGGCTGGGGCGGGGGCCGGGCTGCCGGTGCGAGACCCCGGCCCATGCGGCATCGGGCCTGAACACCCAGCCGACGGTTTCGGCGTCGCGCGCGCCGACGGGCACCACCCCGGTCTTCAGCCGCGCACGGCTGGTGCCGATGTCGTTCAGGAAGGCGTCGAGCCCGTCCGCGGTCGTCCGGAACTTGACGTACAGCCGGCTCGACTTCCAGTTGCTGGTCTCGTAGTAGGCGACCTCGGTGGACCGGGCGGGGATCGGCACTTCGAAGACGCGGCGCTTCATCCTGGACGGCCAGTGGTCGCGCAGCCCGGTCGCCGACGACTCGGCCTCCTTGTCCCGGCCGCTGTCCCTGCTCTGCTCGGCGGAGATGACCAGGTATCCGGCGGGGATGCCGATCAGCAGGACGATGACGGCCGCGGTGAGCGCCCGGCGCCAGATCATATGCCGGCGAGCCTCGGGAGGGTGCATGTTCTCTCTCACGGGTGCCGTCTGCCGGGGCGAGGTCCTCACTCGGGGTCCTGGCGGGTGGGGCGGTCGCTGTCGCCGTTGGCCCCGGGGCCTCCGGCGCCGCGGAGGACCTGGGCGTAGCGCTCGAATCTCTCGTGCCGCTCGACACGGCGGCGCTTGGCGCGGCGGAACCGGCGGGCGACGAGCCGGGCGAGGTCGGCGGCACCGACCATACCCGCCTCCGGGCCGAGCTGGGCCCTGGCGATGCGGGCCTCCGGCCGGTAGCCGCGACCGGTGAGATGGCGGCGGAACGCGTCCCGGGCCGGGACGATCAGGAGGTCGTCGGCGGCGCTGACCCCACCGCCGATGACGAAGCACGACGGGTCGAGGGCGGCGGCGAGATTGGCGATGCCGACGCCGAGCCACTGCCCGATGTCCTGGAGGAGTTCGACGCACATGGCGTCGCCCTCCCGGGCCAGCTCGGTGATCAGCGGGCCGGTGATGTCGGGGATGTGGCCCTTGACCCGCTCGATGATGTCGTACGCGACCGGCGAGTCGGCGGCCGCCAGTTCACGTGCCTCGCGGACCAGGGCGTTTCCGGAGCTGTACTGCTCCCAGCAGCCGCGGTTCCCGCACGGGCAGCGGTGCCCGCCGGGCACCACCTGCATATGGCCGAACTCGCCCGCGACGCCGAACTTGCCGCGCTTGACCCGGCCGTCCTCCAGGATCGCCCCGCCGATCCCGGTGCCGAGCGTGATCATGACGAGGTGGTCCTCGCCCCGGCCGGCGCCGAAGCGCCACTCGGCCCAGGCGGCGGTGTTCGCGTCGTTGTCGACCATGACGGGGACGGCCAGCCGGTTCTGCAGCGAGTCCCGCAGCGGCTCGTTGCGCCAGGCCAGGTGCGGGGCGAAGAGCACGGTGGAGCGGTCGGCGTCCACCCAGCCGGCGGCGCCGATGCCCACGGCGTGCACATCGTGCCGGTCGGAGAGGTCGAGCACCAGTTCCACGATGGTGTCCTCGACGACCTTGGGGCTCTTGGACCGGTCCGGGGTCTCGGCGCGGATCTTCTCCAGGATGAGCCCGTCGGCATCGACCACACCGGCCATCACCTTGGTGCCGCCGATGTCGATGCCCACGGTGGGGACGCGCGGCGCGGTGAGGAGCGAGCGCCGCTCCCGATGGCCGACGGTCCGCAGGACGGTGGCCCGGGCGGGGTTCCGGTGGGCGAAGTCGCGGTACGTGCTCAAGGCGTCCCTGCGGGTCGTGGCGGCGGGTCCGGGTCATCGGAGGCGGGCGGCGCCCGCCGTGCCCGATTGTGCCATCCGGACCCCGCACCGGCCCGGGGCACTCTCCGGTGGGCGCGGGATGGTGGGCGCGGGATGGTGGGCGCGGGATGGTGGGTGGTGGGCGCGGGATGCCGCGGGGCTCCGGCGGAGCGGTGACGCGACCGAGCGGTGACGCGGCGAGGCGGCCCCGCTCAGGCCCGCGCCCCCGTGCCGCCCCCGATGCCCTGGCGGTCCGCGGTCAGCGCGGAGGCCCGGCGGGCCGGGTCCGGGTAGCGGGCCTCGACCGCCGCGTCGAGGAGGCGCAGCTCGGTCCGTACCGCCCCGAGGTGCCGCCGGGGCAGCCCGGCGGCCAGGAGTCCGTCGAGCAGCGCCCTCAGGCGTCGGGGGACCTGCAGGGAGCCGGCGCCGTACTCGCGGATCTCGGTGACGGCGAGCTGGAGGAAGTCCTCCCAGGAGCGGCCGGGGACCCGGAGCCGGGGCACGCCGCCGACGTCGCGCAGGGTGTGGTGTCCGCTCAGCTCCAGCCGTCCGAGCGTGTGCAGGAAGCCCTCGATGTGGTTGAGGACCTGTACCGCCGTGGTGGGGTCGTTGACCGCAGGGGAGAGCGCCCTGACGGCGATGTCCACCAGGATGCGCAGCGCGAAGGCGGGATCCTGTTCGATGGTGCGCTCGACACCGAGGGCGACCAGCCCGGTGAGCTCCCGCGGTGGCGGCGGTGTGGCGCCGTGCACCTCGAACAGTGTGGCCCCGGGCGGCACGAAGTCGCCGACGGGGTGGGTGAGCACCACGAGGCAGTCGTACCGCTCGGCGAGCGCGGCGAGCCGCTGCGGGGCGAACCCCTGGAGCGCGCCGCCTGTCGGGCAGGGCACCCGTGTCAGGGGCCCCTCGGGCGCCCGGGGGGCGTCCGAGGGGCCGAGGGCGCCGCTCGCGGCGAGCAGCGCCCCCTGGTGGACGACGCGCCGTCCCGCCCGCGTGACGAGGGCGGCGATGGCCACGGGCCGCAGGTTGTGGATGAAGCGGTTCAGGTACATCAGCAGCAGCACCAGGCTCACGGCGACCGCCGCCCCGGCGAGGGTGACGCCGAGGTCGGGCACGAAGTCCGCCTCGATGCTGCGCAGCATCGAGAAGGCGAAGGAGAAGGTGCCGGTGAAGGTCGCGAGTACGGCCTTCTGGAGCCGGTCCCGGTACCACAGCCGCATATAGCGCGGCGACAGGGTCCCGGTGGCCTGCTGGACGACGAGGATGCCGATGGTCACGACGAAGCCGAGCAGCGCGACCATCGCTCCGACGATGGAGCTGAGGACGCTGCTCGCGGTGGACGGGGAGTACCGCCACTGCTGCGGCACCCGGACGGCTCCGTCGAGCGCCACGGCGGCCTCCGCCAGGAGCGAGCCGAGGACGATCCCGAGCAGCGGGACGATCCAGAGGCTCGCGATGGCGTACTGGCGCAGCGCGAAGACCCTCGCCCAGGGCAGGGGCGCGGGGACCCGGCGTCCAGTCTTCCGTCGTGCGGTTCTCGCCTCCACGTCAGAGCCCTTCCCCGCGGCGGGCAAGTCGTCCCGAAAAGCCCGTATTACGGGAACTGCCTAAGCTGAGGGGGCGGCATCCGCTCGCGACCCGGCGCGAAAGGGGCTCGGGATGGGCGACGACCACCCCCTCATCGAGGACCACGGGCTGATCGGCGACCTGCAGACGGCGGCGCTGGTGAGCACGCGGGGGACGATCGACTGGTACTGCACACCGCGGTTCGACTCGCCGAGCGTCTTCGGCTCGCTGCTGGACGGCGAGAAGGGCGGGCACTTCACGGTCGTGCCCGTGGACCGGAACTACGCCACCAAGCAGTTGTACCTTCCCGACACCGCGGTCCTGGTCACCCGTTTCATGACCGAGGCGGGCGCGGGCGAGGTCGTCGACTTCATGCCGGTCACCGGCTCCACGGCCACCCGGCGGCACCGTCTGGTGCGGCTGCTGCGCTGCGTCCGCGGCAGCCTCGCCTTCAGGGTCGACATCGCTCCGCGCTTCGACTACGGCCGCTCCCCGCACAAGCTGCGCTACACCGAGCGCGGGGCGGTGTTCGCCGCCGACGGCCTGGAGCTGACGGTCCACGCGCTCCGCGGGAGGGGGGACGACCGGCTGGCCGCCGGCGACCTCGGCGACCTCGGCGACCACGACATGCGCTTCGGTATCACCCTGGAGGCCGGCCAGGAGCGCGGGGTGGTGCTGGAGACCTTCGCCGACGGACCGCCCCGCCATGTCCACCACACCGAGTTCCTGCGGCTCTTCGACGAAACGGTGCGGTTCTGGCGCGGCTGGCTCGGCCGGTCCCGCTACTCGGGCCGCTGGCGGGAGGCGGTGGAGCGGTCGGCGATCACACTGAAGCTGATGACGTACGCGCCGAGCGGCGCGATCGTGGCGGCCCCCACGGCCGGGCTGCCCGAGCAGCTCGGCGGCGAGCGGAACTGGGACTACCGGTACACCTGGATCCGCGACGCCTCCTTCTCCGTGTACGCCCTGCTGGGCCTCGGCTTCACCGACGAGGCCCAGGCCTTCATCGGCTGGCTCCGCGACCGCGTCCAGGAGAAGGCCGGCCGCGACGGCGGCTCGGGGCCGCTGAACGTCATGTACCGGGTCGACGGCTCCTGCGACCTCGAGGAGGAGATCCTCGGGCACTGGAAGGGCTACGAGAACTCCAGCCCCGTCCGGATCGGTAACGGCGCCGCCTCCCAGCTCCAGCTCGACATCTACGGCGAGGCGCTGGACAGCATCCTCTTCGCGCACCGTCGGGGCATCCAGCTCGACCACCGCGGCTGGACCTCGCTGCGTACCCTCCTCGACTGGCTCAGCGACCACTGGGACCAGCCCGACGAGGGGCTGTGGGAGACGCGGGGCGGGCGCCGGGACTTCACCTACGGGCGGGTGATGTCCTGGGTCGCGTTCGACCGGGCGCTGCGGCTGGCGAGGGCGAGCGGCCGGCCGGCCTCCCTCGAACGCTGGGCCGGGGAGCGGGACAGGCTGTACGAGCAGGTCCTCACCAGGGGCTGGAACGAGCAGCGGCAGGCGTTCGTCCAGCACTACGACACTGATGTGCTCGACTCGTCGCTGGTGCGGATGTCGACGGTCGGCTTCATCACCCCCGACGACCCGATGTGGACCGCCACACTGGACGCCATGGACCGCGAACTGGTGAACGACAGCCTCGTCTACCGGTACAACCCCGAAGCCTCCCCCGACGGCCTGCGCGGTTGCGAGGGCACCTTCTCGCTGTGCACGTTCATGTACGTCGACGCGCTGGCCCGGGCGGGCCGGCTGAACCAGTCGAGACTGGTGCTGGAGAAGATGCTCACCTACGCCAACCACCTCGGTCTGTACTCCGAGGAGATCGCCCTGACGGGACGTCAATTGGGCAACTTCCCGCAGGCGTTCACCCATCTGGCGTTCATCGACACGGCACTCACCCTGGACGCGGAACTCAACCGCGCGTGCGGGGACGGCCGGAGGGGGCCGTCGGAGTCCGACCTCTGAGCCCCGCCCCGGCCCGGCCCCGCGGTGCGGGCCGGGACTCGGACCGGTCGCGGGACGGCCCGTGCCGCCCGGCGCGAAGAAGGCTGTCGCCGCGAGCCGGCGGCGGGCGCTCGCCGGCGTCCCCGCTGAAAAGCGCGCCCCCGGCCGTGGCGGCACCCCGGCCGTGGCGGTCCCCTGACTGCGCGGGTCCGCCGGCGGCGGCCCGGCCGTGGTCCGGACCGCGGAGCATGTCCTGCCGGTGCGGGCGGCGCGGTCGCGGTCCGGCACGGGAGTGCGGTCGCCGTCCGGCACGGTGGACCGGTCCGTGGAGGGTGTACCGCCCGACGGTGGGGACCGGTGTGTCGGCCTCGCGCCGCCGTCAGCCGCTCCCCGCGGTGCCGCTGCCCCCGCGCAGATCGGACTCGGAGAGGGACTCCAGCTCCGCGTGGGTGTCGAGCCAGTAGAGCAGGACGAGGGCGGGTCCGACGAGGACCAGCGCGACGGCGGTGACGACCAGCAGCCACACCATCGTCGACGGTGCACCCGCGGCCTGCTCGATGGTCAGGGAGGTGGGAATGAGGTAGGGGCGCTGGGCCACCCCCCAGGCCACGACGGAGGCGGCGACGATGCCCGCTGCGGACCAGCGGGACCAGCGGGTGCGGCCCCGCAGGAGCATCACCGCCGTCGCCACCGTGCAGGCCACGGCCACGAGGGCGAGGGCCAGCCCGGCGCCCCGGGTGAGCCCGTTCCACAGGTGCGGGGCGTCGGTGGGGACGACGAAGAGCGCGGCCACGCCGAGCAGCGCGGCGGCGGCCAGGGCGCCCAGGGCCCGGCGCCGGAAGTAGCCGACGAGATCGGGGGCGTTCCACCGCTCGGCGTCGCGGGAGAGGAACACCGCGCCGAGGAAGGCGGTCCCGGTCACCGTGAGCAGCCCGAAGAAGAACGACGTCGGGTTCGCCCAGGCGTCCGCCGACGCGGTGGTGCCGGGCGCGACCCGGCCGGAGGCGATGCCGCCGACGGCGGCGCCGAGGAAGTACGGGGTGAGCAGCGAGGAGACGGCGAACAGCGCCCCGTACAGCCGCCGCCCGGCCACCCGCTTGATCGGCTTGCGCAGCGCGAAGCCGGCGCCGCGCAGGACCAGGCCGACGACGGCGAGGGCCAGGGGCAGCCACATGGACGAGAACACCGTCTGGAAGAGCACCGGGAACCCGGTCCACATGATGACGAGCACGAAGATCAGCCAGACGTTGTTGACCTCCCACACGGGTGCCATGGCGTGGTCGATCAGCCACCGGGGGCGCCTGCCGCGCTCTGCGCCGCCCGCGGTGAGGTCCCAGAACCCGGCGCCGTAGTCGGTGCCGCCGGCGCAGGCGTAGGCGGCGACGGCGAGCAGCAGCACCAGCGCGACGATGCCCCCGGTCGTCATGGCGTCCCGTCCTCCCCCGCCCGGGCCCCGGTCCGGGCGGCCGGGCCCGGCACGGCGGCGCGCGGGCCGTAGGGCGTCTCGGTCTCCGGGCCCTCGGCGGGGGAGGCGGCCCCCGCCGCCGCGTCCTCGAGCCGCCAGCGGGTGCGCAGCTTGAGCAGCACCGCGAGGAGGGAGCCGAAGATGAAGGCATACACGACGATCACCACGCCGAACATGGTCCAGAGGGTGGCGGGGCGGGTCGACGTGACTGCCTCGGCGACCCTCATGTTCTGGTACACGATCCAGGGCTGCCGCCCCACCTCGGTGGCGATCCAGCCGCACTCGACGGCGACGACGGACGCGGCTCCGGCGCAGGCCGCGCCGCGGTAGAACCAGCGCGACCCGGGCAGCCGTTCGGCCGCCGGCCGCTTCCGCCTGCGCCACACGGCCCACGCGTAGCAGAGCACGAGCAGCCCCAGCAGCGAGCCGATGACGACCATGATGTCGAAGGCCCAGTGCACGATCGTGGCCTCGGTGGGGTCGGGCCGGTCGGACGCGGGTACCGAGGTGAGTCCGGTGACCTGGGTGTCGGGCCGGAACCCGGCCAGGACGGAGTCGAGTTGCGGGATCCTGATGCCGCCGGTGACGGTGCCGTCCGGGTGCAGGCGGCCGAAGATGTACTCCGGCACATGGGTGTCGGTCTCCCACACGAGCTCCATCGCGGCGAACTTGATCGGCTGCTGGTGGAAGACGGAGCGGGCGATGAAGTCGCCGAGCACGAACTGGACGGGCGTGAGGATCGCCGCGACGGTGAACGGGACGGCGAAGCCGATCCGGTGGTAGTGGTCCCTGCGGCCTTTCAGGATGCCGACGGCGTAGACGCCCGCGACGACGAACCCCGCGGTCATGAACATCGCCACCACGAAGTGCCAGAACTGCGGCCCGAACATCGGGGTGAAGACGGCCTTCCAGACGTCGACGTCCACGGGGTTGCCCGTGGAGTCGAGCCGGAAGCCCTGGGGGGTGTTCATCCAGGAGTTGGCCGCGAGGATGCCGAAGGTGCCGAGCAGCGCGGCGGCCGGCAGCGGCAGTCCGAGGAGGAAGTGGGTGCGCGCCGGCAGCCGCCGCCAGCCGTAGAGGTAGACGGCGATGAGGACGGCCTCCAGGAAGAACGCCCACGCCTCGACGCCGAAACCGATGCCGAAGACGTCGCCCCAGCGGCCCATCAGCCCCGGCCAGAGCAGCCCGAACTCGAAGGAGAGAACCGTGCCGGTGACGACGCCGACGGCGAACTGGAGGGCCATGACGGCCGACCAGCGGCGGGCGAGCAGCAGGGCCGTGGGGTCGCTCCGGCGCAGCCCGCGGTAGTGCATGATCAGTGTGATGAGCGGCAGTGCCACCCCCAGCGGCACCAGGATGATGTGGGAGGCGAGGGTGAACGCCATCAGCTCCCGGGCCGGGAGCAGTTGGGCGGGTGCGTCCGCGACCAGCAGATGCGCCCCGGGCGGCAGGGATAGCGGATCGTGCATAGGTGCCTTCGGTCGTCGGAACCCTCCGGATCGCGCGCCGTGTCAGCCGCCGGCGGCGAATCCGTCGTCCGCACCGGCCCGGCCGAGGGCGATCGCCGTCGCCTTCCCGATGCCCGAGTTGGCGCCGGTGACCAGCGCCTTCTGGCCCTTGAGCAGCTGCGGAACCGGGTACGGTACCGCTCCGGCCTGGGAACTCACGATGCCTCCTTGGAGCGCGCCCGCCCGCGGCCCGGGATCCCCGGCGGCGCTGGACGGGCCCGCGCGCAACGGAACCACCGGGGCGTGCCGCCCGGCGGACAGCGCACGGCCGTGTGGTCCGTTGGGTGCCCGATGTTCGCCCGGTCGGCTCAGCCGGGGAACCGCTCGCAAGGGTGGTCGCCGGGGCGGGGGCGTCCGCGGCGGCGATGCCCGCCCGCGTCCGGAGCGCGTGGGACTCCTCGGTGCGCGGGCGGCGTCCCTCTCGTGGTCCGCTCACCGGGTCCCCGGGGCCGCGTCCGCCCCTGCCGGGGCCTCCGGACCGGCCTGGGCCGGCTCAGGGGGCGGCGCGCCGTGCGCGCCCGGCAGCAGTTCGGTGGTGACGATCGCGACCACCGCGGCCAGGATCACCACGGGCGTCATCGCGGCGCTGCCGAGCAGCAGGGCCACCAGCACCACACTGCTGACGGGCAGCCGCAGTGCGGCGCCGGCCGAGGCCGCCATCCCGGCCGCCATGCCCGGGATGACGCCGAACCCGGGCAGCGGCGCCAGCAGCACCCCCGCCGCGGCCCCCAGGAACAGTGCCGGGAAGATCGGTCCGCCGCGGAGGCTGCCCAGGCACAGCGCGTAGGCGATGCCCTTGAAGGCGAGGACGGCGAGGAGCGCACCGATCCCCCAGGAGGCCGGCTCGGACGCCAGCCGCGCCATGGTGCCCTCCCCTGACGAGGCCACGTCCGCCGGTGTCCGGCCGGTGATCCCGGTGTAGAGGGCCGCGCAGGCTCCCGCCCCCAGGGCGCACAGGACGGTGAAGGGGACCGGCCGGGTGCGGACGAGCCCGGCCGCCAGCCGCCCGACGCACTGGATCATGTGGACCAGCGTGCCGACGAGCACGCCCACGAGCAGGGTCCAGCCCACGTCCCCCGTATCGAGATGCGGGAACGGCCCGGAGAGCGGCAGCCGGAGGCTGCCCGTCTGCAGCCCGGTCCACCGGCCGAAGCCCGTGAACACGAGCGATCCGACGCCGCTCGACAGCAGCGCCGGGAGCATGACCGCGACCAGCCGGGGCCCGCCCACGCCGATGATCTCCATCAGCAGTACGGCGGCGATCACCGGGTTGCCCAGGACCACGGCGATCGCGGCTCCGGCGCCGGCTGCGCCCAGCAGCGCGGTGTTCTGCGACTCCGTACTGCCCCGGGCGAGGTCGCGGAACATCAGCGCGAGACCGCCGCCCAGGGCGATCAGCGGCGCCTCGGGCCCCAGGGCGGCACCGAGCGGCAGGCTCGCCGCCGCCGCGATGACCACACCGGGCAGGGCCCTGGGGGAGGCGCCGCCGGGCTGGAGCCCGTACGCGGGGACGTGGCCGCCCGCACCGGGAAGCCGGACGACGACCAGGCCGACAATCAGGCCCGCGAGGGGCAGCAGCACCAGCGGCCACCACCACGGCGGGACCGGGTTGCCGAGCAGCGTCTTCGGCAGGTGGTCCCACATCAGGTGCTCGAGCTGGTGCAGCGCGACGAGGAACCAGAAGGCGATCAGCGAGATCGGGATCCCGAGGAGCGCGGAGAACAGCAGAACGCGGCGGTAGGAGGTGCTGAGCAGGAGTCGGCGCAGCACGTCGGGCTCCGGCCGGGGACTGCCGGGCGCGGTGTCCTCCCGCTCCGGCCCGGCCTGCGGCTGCGTCATCGGCGTCGGGCCTCAGCCGAGGATCTTCTGCTTCTCGGCTGCGAACTCCTGCTCGGTGAGCAGGCCCTGGGCCTTCAGCTCACCGAGTTCCTTGAGCCTGTCGATCTTGCGGCCCATCTCGTCGTCGGGCGGCATCGGCGGGGGCACGGCACCCCGGGAGGCAGCCGGGTCCGCCCCGGCCGGATCCCCGGTCTGCTGCTGCGGCTGCCGGTGCTGCGCCTGCTCGCCCTGGCGCCGGTCCTCCCCCTGGCCCTCCTGCTGCCGGCCCTCCTGCTGCTGTGCCCATCGGCCCGACTGACGGCGTGACACGCGATGGGAGACCGCCGTGGCGGTACCGGCCACGGCGGCCGTGCGGACCACTCTGCGGATGAGGCGGGGCATGTCGTCCTCCCGTACGGATAGCGGTGACGTCTCCGTGCCGGTGGCGGTCGGCAGCGGCGGGTGGCAGGTGGTGGCGGGTGGCGGGTGGCGGGATATCGGGACGTCCGGAGTGTGGACGACGGCGGCGGGTCCGTCCGCCGGACCGCCGATACGCCGATACGCCGACGCGGGACCGTCCGGGCGCTCAGGCCGCAACTCCCTGCCCGGACCCACCCTCGACCTCGTCCAGGGCGGCCAGCAGCTGCTGGACGGGGATGCGTCCCCCCGCGGCCAGCTGGGCCCCGCTGCGCCGCAGGGCACGGGCGAGTGGCGCGGCCCAGGTGTTCTCGTACACCAGGACGGCGGCGGAGTTGCCGGGTTCGACGGCCGAGGCGGCCTCTTCGAGGTCGTCCCGGCCGAGCAGTCCGGAGGACACTCCTTGGAAGACGGCCAGATCGAGGGTGCCGTCGCCGTCCAGGTCGGCCAGTTCCAGGGCCGCTACGGTGCCGTCGGTGTCCTTGCGGACGAACAGCAGGTCGAGAATGCGGATGATCCCGCGGTCGACGAGGTCGACAAGCAGCGGAAAGCCCTCACCCGTCATGCGGTTGCCGGGGAACTCCACCACCAGGTAGTCGACGGGTCCCATTTCTTCGAAGTCATCGCTCATGACCACTCCCTGCGAGCGCACCTGCGGTCCGGGGCGGCTTGCCCGCCGAACGTACGGCAGCCCTTCCGGGGCGTCCCGTAAGCCATTGGAGCACTCGCCCGAGTGCTTCGCACCTCCGGCGGCGCGGCCCCAAGGGGCCCGGAGCCCGGAGTGCGCGCGCCGGCAGCAGGGCGGGCCGGTCAGCCGGTCAGCTGGTCAGCTGGTCAGCTGGTCAGCTGGTCAGCTGGTAGATGCTGCTCCCCGTCAGCCACAGCCCCAGCACCAGGCAGCCGACGACGATGGCCGGCTCCTGGTGCTCCTGCAGCCGGTTCCGCAGCCGCGCGAGCCGCACGCCCGCCGCCTCGGGGGCGAACACCGTGTACAGCTCGGCCGCGAGCAGGCCGGCGGTGGCGAGCAGGACGAACCCGAACAGGGCCGCGAACGACGCGGCATGGGAGAGGTCCGCGCGGACCACCACGGTGGCGGCGGCCGCGACGAGGCCCCAGGGCTGGAGGAACACCGCGAGCGCGGCCGCCGACCAGGGCGATATCCGGCCGGAGCCGCCGTGCGGGTCGGACGCGTGCCTGGCCCGGCCCTTCGCCTCGGTGGCCGCTCCGGGCGCCCTGGGGCTGCGCCGGCGGTGCGCGCCGTACAGGACCAGCCCGAGGCCGATCGCCAGTTTGGCCGCGAGTGCGGCCGTGGAGGGCGGTGACCTGGGCGGTGGCGGCTGACCGCCGGTGAACAGCAGCACCAGCGCGATCACGGCGACGAGGCAGGCCAGCCAGGCGAGGATGAACGCCAGCCCCCGCCAGACGCCCCGGTAGGAGGACAGCACCAGCACAAAGGCCATGATGGGCAGCGGGTCGAGGGTGATGGCGACGGCGATGAGCAGCAAGTCGAGGACCATGTCGCCCTCCCCTCCGGCGGGTTCACGCGCCCGTACGGGCCGCGTCCGAGCGGGCCCGGAGCCGACGGCCGCCCCGCTCGGACGCGAGCGGCGGCCGGCCCGCCCACCGACCATGGTCGCCTCCGGTGGCGGCCTCCCGCAAACAGAGTCCGGTGGTCCCCCGGGCGGGGCGTGCGCGGCGTCCCGGGATGCCGGTGCGGGACGGCGGTTGACGCGTCGCACCGTCCTCTGTCCCGAAGGGCTGCGGGCGTCTCGCCGTCCCGCCCCAGCCCCCTGCACGGCGTGGTGCCGGGGCACGGCCCATGTGCGACATCCCGTGAGTTCCCCGGAGCCCCGCTGAGTCTCTGGCCCCGTGGCCAGGGGCTTCTCCCTTCTTCGAGTGCTCTGCCGCCTTGTGACGTAACTTCGGGTTTCTTGAAGCGTTCTCATCTCGTCCGACCGATCCGCAGTCGGGCTGAAGGCGAGGAGGCTCCGGTTGGCAGCGCTGGCGGTCGTACGGGACCTGCGTGAGCACTGGGCGCCCGCCTCGGCGGAGGAGCTGGAGCGGTTCGAGACCGACGTGCTGTCCGGGTTCGTCCTCGCGAGAGCGTCAGCGGGCCTGGCGGACGGCACCATCCGCGGGGACGTCGGGCACCTGGAGCAGATCCGCACGTGGTTCGGCCGGCCGCTGTGGGACATGGAGCCCGCAGACGCCGACGTGTACTTCGGGAAGGTGCTGCGGAACTCACCCAGCGGTACCCGGCTGGCCCGGTCGCAGGCGCTGACCACGTACTTCATGTTCATGGAGCTGCGGCATAAGGTCGAGCTCCACCGGATGACCGGCCGGGTGGTCGAGTGCCCGATCGACGAGATGAACCGGCCGCGCGGGGCCAAGGATGCCCAGCTGCGGATCCCGCCGAGCGAACCGGAAGTCGGGACGCTGTTCACCGGCTGGGGTGGCGAGCTGGCCACCTGCCGCAAGTTCGCCCCGACCGCCAGGAACTACACCGCTTCGAAGCCTGTGAGTGGGCGACGGTGTCTCAGTTCATCGTGTCCATGGGTGTGAAGTCTCCCTGTGAGATCCGGCGGGGAGGTTCTGGTGCTCGGTTCTGAGCGGCGATTGCCCGGTGCGGTCGTGGTCAATGACGAGGTAGAGCCTGCTCGCCATCAGAATCCAGCGGCAGTTGGGAACTACTCGTTGGCTGGCGGGAGGTCGGCAGGTCTCGGGATCGCCGGATCGGGGAGAAGACCAGGATCAGTGCGGCGAGCGGGATCCCCGCTGTCGTGATGGCCATGGCGGTGCGGAGGCCGAGTGCGGTTCCGAGCGCGCCGCCGAGCAGTGCTCCGAGAGGGATCGTTCCGTAGCTGAGGAATGCGGTGCTTGCGGTGAGGCGACCGAGGAGATCCGGCGGGCAGTAGCGTTGCTGGAAGCTCGCCTTGATGATGTTGCCGGCCACGACGCCTGCGGAGACGCTGAAGCCGCCTGTCACGAAGAGCAGGATCCCGGCTCCATCGACGGTCAGCGGGATGAGCAGAGCGAGCATGGGAAGTCCCAGTTCGAACAGCAGTGTCGCGCGGGCAGTGCCGATCCGGTGGGCGACCCGGCGTGCGGCGAATGCCCCGGCCACGCCTCCGGCGCTGGTGGCTGCGATGAGTGCGCCGACGGTCCCTGGGGTCAGGCCGACGCTCCGGACCAGGAAGACCACCTGGATTGACTGGTATCCCATAAGAGCCAGGTTGGAGGCGGCCCCGAAGAGTGTGAACGTGCGCAACCAGGGGTCGACGGCGACCAGCCGCAGACCTTCGCGGACTTCACTGACCAGTGAATTGGGGCGAGCTTCGGTTCTGGTGACGCGTGGCTCGCGATGCCGGATGCCCGCGAGGCAGAGGAGGGAGACGAGGAATGTGGCGGCGTTGGCGAACATCCCGTTCACCGCACCTGCCAACTGCGCGATCAGGCCGCCGGAGCCGAGCCCGGCAATCTGCGCGGCGGACGCGCTGCCGTGCAGTTTGGCGTTGCCTTCGGGCTGGTCAGCGGGTTCCAGAATGCTGGGGAGATAGGCGCTGTAGGCGGTCTGGAAGAACACCGCTGCTGTGCCCGTCAGCAGGGCGACGGCCAGTAGCGGTCCGATACTCAGCCAGCCGGACCATGCGGCGACCGGGACGCCGGCGAAGAGTAAGAGGGAGACCGCGGCGGCGGCCAGCATGATCGGTCTGCGCCGCAGCCGGTCCACCCAGACACCGACTGGGAGACCGATGATCAGCCAAGGAGCCCAGGTGGCGGCGCTCAGCAGGCCGACCTCGAACGTGCTGGCGTGCAAGGTGGAGACGGCAACCAGCGGCATCGCCACCCCGGTGACGGACGCGCCGAACTTGCCGGCTGTCTCGCCGCACCACAGCAGACGGAAATCGCGGTGGCGGTGCAGGAGGCCACCGTGTATCCCATGGCTCATGCGGTGCCACGCTCCCTGCGGGGGAAGGACTGGAGCTGCACGACGACGGGGAGCGCGTCCGGGGCGGGCTCGGCTTCTGGGGCGGGGGTATGGCGGGCGATGACAGCCATCAGCTCCGCGTTGAGCGCCTCCAGCTGAGTCGGGGTCATCCGCAGGTCACTCCAGTCCGAGACGGTGCCGGCGCTTCGCCACGTGTCGTCCCAGTCCTCGCTGATGTAGTTCACGACCCGGCTGAAGTACTGCTGCACCAGTTCATGCAGGTAGACCGAGAGCGCGCCCCGGGTGTCGGGATCGTCGCGGAAATCGGCAGTGTTCAGCTCATTCGTGACGTCGGCCCTTCTCCACCAGCGCTCGCGTTTCGTGCCCCGTCCGGTTTCCTCCTCGATGAAACCGTGCTCGGCGAGGTGGCGCAGGTGCCAACTGATCGTGCCGGTGTTCTCCCCGAGACGTTCGGCGAGTCTGGTAGCGGTGGCGGGGCCGTCCAGATTGAGCAGCTCAAAGATGTTCATTCGCAGCGGATGGGCCAGCCCCCGCAGGCTGCGCGCATCGAGGCGCCGGGCGGGCTTGGCGGGCTGTGGTGTGCCTTCGGGTGTGTCGGACATGCCAACAGCGTAGATTGCAGAGTTTTCTCTGCATAGGTTTCTCTGCAGAGAAAACTCTGTAGATACTCACCACAGCCTGGCGTGGGCTCGCTGCTGGCTCGGTGTGCCGTATGAGGGGGCGAGACGGCATTCGATGAGAGCTTCATTTCGCGGCTTTGGGTGTGATGTAGCCATAGATTGGGGATCTTCCGATCTTGAAGGTCTGGGCGATCTTCGGGATGGGGGTGCCGGAGTCGTAGAGCTGTTGTGCCTGCTCGGCCTGTTCAGGAGTGAGTCGTGGCGGTCGCCCGCCGGTCTTGCCGCGCGCTCGGGCGGCGGCCAGGCCGTCGTTGGTGGCGGTGAGTACGAACTCGCGGTGCAGGGTGGCGAAGGCGGACATCATGCCGAAGAAGTCGCGTCCTTCGAGGGTGTTGCTGTCGATGTTCTGCTCGACGGCCTGGAACCGGATGCCGCGGTCTCGTGGTTCGGTGCCCACGATGATGAGGTTCTGGACGGAGCAGAAGAGCCGGTCGAGCCGGGTGACCGTGATGGTGTCGCCGGAGCGGAGTCGGGGCAGCAGCAGGTCTCTCTCTGGCCACGCGATCTTGTGCCCGTTCGTGCACCCGATGTAGACGTCCTCCTCCGCGACGCCGGCGCGGATGAGTGTGGTGATCTGCGGGACTGGGCTTTGGCCTGCGGCCGTGCGCACGTAGCCGACGACAGCGGGGGCCGACGGCGTCCGCCGAGCGAACACTCGGTCGTCATGAAACGCTCACCTGCTCAGGGGCGGAACGGCCCGGAGGGCGCCAGGGATAGAAGGGGAGGCCGCGGTCGGAGGGTTCTTCCTCAATCCAGCGGATCAGAGGGTCGCGTTTGCCGGCGGCGTCGAGGCTGTAGCCGGTGGCGGCCCGCTCGCGGACCTCCCGGATGAACCGCCGCAGGTCACGTTCCTTGCCCGTGAAGGGCAGAAACCGCAGATGCGGCGAGGCGAAGAGACCGGCGAGGGCGACGATGTCCGGGTAGGTGCAGGCGACGAGTTCGATGTCGTCCTTGAAGGCGTGCCATTTCGGGCCGCTGAGCTCGGTTATGCGGCGGCGCCATCGCCGGTCGAACCGGTCGCTGTCCCACGGTGACCTACAAGAGCAACGTGGCATCCGGTGCGCGGGACAGCTTCCAGACCAAGTACCACATGTACGTCACCACCACCGGTGGTATCCCCACGCAGCCGAACGTGAACTGGGACAGTCCGGTCGAGGCGAAGCTACTGCCGCGTCAGGCAACATTCGCCCTGTTGGCGAGGGATGGGCCGTCAATGCAGACTGCACCGCATGGAGTTGATCGCGCGGGGCCGGGATGCTGATGTGTATGCCCTGGATGAGTCCAGGGTGCTGCGGCGGTACCGGCACAGGGGGCCCACCGGTCTGGAGTCACGCTTGATGACGCACCTTGCGGCATGTGGGTATCCGGTGCCTCGGGTGTACGAGATCACCGAAACGGACATGGTTCTTGAGCGGCTGGCCGGGCCGACGATGTTGGATGTCCTGGCCCGGCGCCCGTGGCGGGTGGGTTCCCTCGGCCGGGAGCTGGGCCGCCTGCACGATCGACTGCATGCGCTGCCGGCACCGGAGTGGCTGCCCAAGCGGTTCGGCACGGCAGGTGGTGACCGGGTGCTGCATCTGGACCTGCATCCAGGCAACGTCATTCTGACCCGGCGGGGCCCGGTAGTGATCGACTGGTGCAATGCGGGCGCTGGTGATCCGGCTGCCGATGTGGCGATGACCATGGTGACCGTGGGCAGTGCGGACGTGCCGGGATTCGCCTTCCGCCTGGGGCGGGGGCTGTTGCTGCGCGGTATCCGCAGCGGTTGCCGGACCGACCCGTCCGGACGGATGCAGGAGGTGGTCCGGGTGAAGCTGGATGACCCGAATCTGACGCCCGCGGAGGCGGCGTGGTTGCGGCGGCATGCCGCTGTCGGCGATGGACCGGGTGTGGGCTGCACGGATCGGTCAGGCTGGCTGATCTGTGGCGGAGCGGGTGCGGGTACGCGAGATCGATGATGACGAGGGCAGACGGCTGCTGCGGATCATCCGCAGGGGCACCGGGTCGAGCACCTCTACGCGATCGCCGACGGCGACGTCGTACCCGAGACGGGCGAGCCCCTCAGTGCCCCAGGTCGTGCCCGCCGAGATGGCGTGGCGCGGGGGCGCGCTCCAGCTCGTGGCGCAGGTCGTCCAGTTCGCTGCCGCCCGCCATCTGCCGGGTCAGCTCGTCCAGGCCGATCTCCGGCTTCCGGTGGCTGCCCGCCATCGCTCCCCGCTTGAGCAGGACGAACCGGTCGCCGACGAGATAGGCGTGGTGCGGGTTGTGGGTGATCAGCACCACGCCGAGTCCCGCGTCGCGCGCCGCGGCCACGTACTTCAGCACCACGCCGGACTGCTTGACGCCCAGTGCGGCGGTGGGCTCGTCGAGGACGAGGACCCTCGCGCCGAAGTAGACCGCCCGGGCGATCGCCACGCACTGCCGCTCACCACCGGACAGGGTGCCGATGGGCTGGTCCACGTCCCGCAGGTCGATCCCCATGCGCAGCAGCTCGGCGCGGGTGGTCTCGCGCATCGCGCGGACGTCGAGCCGCCGGAAGGGGCCCCTGCCCCTGGTCGGCTCCGAGCCGAGGAAGAAGTTGCGCCAGACCGGCATCAGCGGGACCACGGCGAGGTCCTGGTAGACCGTGGCGATGCCGCGGTCGAGGGCCTCGCGGGGGGAGCCGAGCGAGGTCTCCTCCCCCTCGATGGAGAAGGTGCCCGAGTCGTGCCGGTGCAGCCCCGCGATGATCTTGATCAGGGTGGACTTGCCGGCCCCGTTGTCGCCGAGTACGCAGGTGATCCGGCCCGCGTGGACCTCCAGCGACACGCCTTGCAGGGCGCGTACGTTGCCGTAGTACTTGCTGACGTCGTCGAGTTCCACGAGGGCCGTCATGCCGTCGCCTCCGCGCGCTTGCGGACCCATGCGTTCAGCAGGGCCGCCAGGAGCAGCATCGCTCCGAGGAAGAACGTGAACCAGTCCGGGTTCCACTGCGCGTACACGATGCCCTTGCTGGTCATGCCGAAGATGAAGGCGCCGACCGCGGAGCCGATCGCCGAGCCGTAGCCGCCGGTGATCAGACAGCCGCCGATCACGGCCGCGATGATGTAGATCAGCTCGTTGCCGACGCCCTCGCCCGACTGCACGACGTCGAACGAGAACAGCAGGTGCTGGCCCGAGATCCAGGCGCAGAAGGCCACTCCTGTGTAGAGCAGGATCTTGGTCCGGGACACCGGGACACCCACGGCCCGTGCGGCGCCCGCGCCGCCGCCCACCGCGAAGATCCAGTTGCCGAACCGGGTGCGCAGCAGGATCCAGGTGGCGACGGCGACCAGGCCGATCCACCACAGGATCGTCGTCCTGACATCGACTCCGCCCACGGTGAACGAGGCGAAGACCGCCTTGGCCGCGGGGAAGCCCTCCATGTCGGCGACGGTCTTCGTCGACACCGTGCCGCTGATCAGCTTGGTGAGGCCGAGGTTCATGCCGGTGAGCATCAGGAACGTGCCCAGCGTGATGATGAAGCTCGGCAGCCGGGTGCGGACCAGCATCACGCCGTTGAAGGCGCCGATCGCGAGCGTGACCAGCAGCGACACCAGCACGCCGACCCACACGTTCGCCGTCATCTGGTAGCTGAACATCGAGGAGACCAGCGCGGAGCTGGTGACCAGGACACCGGCCGACAGGTCGAACTCCCCGCCGATCATCAGCAGGGCGACGGGCACGGCCATGATGCCGATGGTGGAGGCCGCGTACAGCACGGTGCCCAGGCTGGACGTGCGGAGGAAGGCGTCGGCGACGACCGAGAAGAAGAGGAACACGGCGGCCGCGCCGACGACCGAGCCCAGTTCGGGGCGGCCGAGCAGCTTCCGCCAGGGCGAGGTGTGCAGCAGCCGCTCGTCCGGGCGGCCGGTCCTGTCGCCGGCCGGTGGCGCGGTCGCGGTCATCGGGTCCCCCGCTGGGTGTACTCCTGCAGTTCGGCGGCGTCCTTCCCGGTGATGATCTGCGGGCCGGTCAGGACGGGCCGTCCGCCGCCCAGCACATCGGCGTTGTAGCGGTAGAGCCACAGCAGGTCCACCGCCTCGTAGCCCTGGAGGTAGGGCTGCTGGTCGACGGCGAACCCGAGGTCGCCGGCCTTCAGCCCGGCGGCGACCTTCGCGTTGAGGTCGAAGGTGTCGATCTCGGCCTCGCTGCCCGCGGTCCGCTTGGCCTGCACGGCGGCGTCCGCGAACGGGGCGCCCAGGGTGACGACGGCGTCGATGGACGGGTCGGTCTGGAGCTTGGCCTCGATCGCCGCCCGGACGTCGGGCATGTTGGTGCCGTCGACGTACAGGTTCCGCAGATCGCCGCCGAAGGTCTTCGCCGCCCCGGAGCAGCGCTGCTCATGGCCGACGTTGCCCTGCTCGTGCAGGACGCACAGGGCCTTCTTCCGCCCGCGCCGGTCGAGCTCGTCGCCGACGGCCTCGCCCGCGACGGTCTCGTCCTGGCCGATGTGGGTCAGCGCGCCGTACGCCCTGGACTCGGCCGATCCGGAGTTGACGGTGATCACCGGGATACCGGCCCGGGTGGCCTTGGCGACGACGTCCTTCATCGCCTCGGGCTTGGCGAGCGTCACGATCAGGCCGTCGACCTTCTGGTCGATGTACGTCTGGACGAGCTGGGACTGCTGCTGGGCCTCGTCGCTGTGGGCGTACAGGAAGTGGATGTTGTCCTTGGCCGCCGCCTGCCGGGCGCCCTTCTGGACGATGTCCCAGAAGGTGTCGCCGTCTCCCGAGTGGGTGACCATGGCGAACGTCCAGCGCGGTGTGTCGACCGCGGCCCGCCCTTGCGCCTCGGCGGTCCTGCGGGCCTCCTCGGCGCGCTTGCCGCCGGTGGCGCTGCACCCCGCGAGGGACGCTCCGAGCACCGCCGCCAGCACGGCGCCGATCGCGCGCACCCCAGTCCGAACCCTTGCCACGACGCCGCGCCCCTCCTGCTGTCCGCTGTCTCTGCCGTATTCCCGGGCAAGTATCCCCGAGCCCGACCGCCGGGGTGACGGGCGGGTGGGCATCTCGGGCTCGGCGGGGGAGGCGACGGCACCTGCGGGCCACCGGGCCACCGGGCCACCGGGCCGATGTACTCCGGACGAGCCGGCCCCGCTCCTCGGCCCCCCTTGACCGCGGCGTGACGGCGGGGCCCGCCTCGCCGCCCGGCCGCCCGGCCGCGGCCGGGTGGGCCTCCACGGGACCGGCGCCGGACCCTCCGCGCCCGGTCTGAGCATTTCCGTGCATATGCGGGTATATGCGGGTATATCCCGTCACTTCCGGCTGCTGCCGGGCGTTCCGGTGCAGTGGGAGCGGGTGGGGCAGGGTCCGCCGGTTGCGGGCGGCGCAAAAGCCGCGGCGGCGGCGCTACGGACGCACCAGGAGCTGGAACTCGAAGGCGTACCGCGAGGCCCGGTAGACGTGGGACCCGAACTCGACCGCGCGTCCGGTGTCGTCGAAGGTGGTCCGCTCCATCGTGAGCAGCGGGGCGCCGGCCGCCTCGCCGAGCAGCAGTGCCTCGTCGCCGCCGGCGGCACACGCCCCGACCGACTGCCGGGCGCTATGCAGGGTGATGCCGGCGCCGCGCATCAGCCGATAGAGCCCGGTGGACTCCAGTTGCCCGGTCTCCAGCGGCAGCAGCCCGGCCGGCAGGTGGTTGCGCAGATGCGCCATGGGCTCGCCGTGCGCCGAGCGCAGCCGCTCCACCAGGTGGACGTCCGCGCCCTCCGGCACTCCGAGGGCGGCCGCGACCTCGGCGGTCGCCGGCTCGACGAGGTTGCGCAGGACGCGGGTGGCGGGCCGCCGCCCCGCCGCCTCCAGGTCGTCGTAGAGACTGCTCAGTTCCAGCGGGCGCCTCACCCTGCTGTGCACGACCTGGGTGCCTACCCCCCGGCGCCGCACCAGCAGCCCCTTGTCGACGAGGGACTGGATGGCCTGGCGGACGGTGGGCCGGGACAGCCCGAGCCGGCCGGCCAGTTCGATCTCGTTGCCGAGGAGGCTGCCGGGTGCCAGCGTGCCCTGTCCGATGGCCGCCTCCAGCTGCTGCGACAGCTGGAAGTACAGCGGGACCGGGCTGGTGCGGTCCACGCTGAGCCGGAGTGGTGCGGTGGCGTCCGTCGGTTCTCTGGGCTGCTTGGGCACGCTGCGAGGGTAGTCGCAGGGTCTGTTGACGGAAAGTTGTGTCGTTCGATTGTCAGGACAAATGCTTGACAGGTCACCGCGGCGGCCTCCACCTTTGGGCCATGCGCATCGGACTCATCGGAACCGGACGTATCGGCGCCTTCCACGCGGGCGTCCTCAGCCGCCACCGCGATGTCGGCGCCCTGGTGGTCGCGGACACCGACGCCCGGCGGGCCCGCGAGGTCGCGGCCCGGATCGACGCCACCGCGGCCCCTTCCGTCGACGAGGTGTTCACCTGGGGCGTGGACGCCGTCGTCATCTCCTCGGCCACCGCCGCCCACGCCGAGCTGATCGGCCGGGCCGCACGCACCGGGCTCCCCGCCTTCTGCGAGAAGCCGATAGCGCTGGACCTGCCGGGGACCCTGGAGGCACTGCGCGAGGTGGACCGCGCCGGGACCGAACTCCAGCTCGGCTTCATGCGGCGCTTCGACGCCGGGTACGTCAGGGCCCGCGAGCTGGTGCGCTCGGGCCGGCTCGGCAGGCTGCACAGCGTACGGGCCGTCACCGCGGACCCGGCCCCGCCGCCCGCCCCGTACCTTCCGCTGTCCGGCGGGCTCTACCGCGACTGCCTCGTGCACGACTTCGACATCCTGCGCTGGATCACCGGACGGGAGGTGGTGGAGGTGTACGCCACCGGCTCCGACGCCGGGCACGCCATGTTCCGCGAGGCGGGCGACGTCGACACGGCGGCGGCCGTGCTGGTCCTCGACGAGGGCGTGCTCGCGACCGCCACGGCCACCCGCTGCAACGGCGCGGGCTACGACGTCCGCATGGAGCTGTGCGGCGAGGACGACACGGTCGCCGTCGGCCTGGACGACCGTACGCCGATCACCTCCACCGAACCGCAGGGCCCGCCTCCCGCCGACAAGCCCTGGCCGGGCTTCCTGGAGCGCTTCGCCCCCGCCTACGAGGCCGAGCTGGACGCGTTCGTCCGCCTCGCGACGGGCGAGGCGGACAACCCCTGCGACGGCCGGGAGGCCCTGGAGGCACTGCGCGTCGCAGAGGCGTGCGAGCTGTCCCGGCGAGAGCACCGCCCGGTGCGCCTGGAGGAGATCCCCGGGCTCTGACCCGGCCGGCCCCGCCACCGCCCATCAGCCCCGGCCCGGGCACCGGCACGGACCCGGTGACGGTGCGCGGCGCCGACGGCCCGGTACGGGTGTCGCCGCGTGACGTCGTCGCCGCGTGACATCGTCGCCGCCTGCCTGCCGGACCCGGCCGCGCCCCGCGACCGGATGCGGGGCAAGACGTGCGCGAGGACATGGGTGAAGGGCGTCAAGGACGGCCGGCCGCGCGAGGTGCACCCGTACCACGTCGTCGACAACGAGTGGTCGATGAAGGAGTACGGCAGCCAGGCCGTGGTGTGGCAGACCGCGTTCAACCCGGTCGTCGCCCTGGAACCGCTGGCGGGTGGCGCGTGGTCCGGGACCGGCGTCCTCGGCCCGGAGGCCTTCGAGGCGCGCCCCTTCCTGGATCTGCTGACGGATCACGGCACCCCCTGGGGGATGCGCGAGCAGTGAGCGTGCACCGCTCACGGGTGCGCGGCGCACGCACGGATGCGCGGCGGGCGAGGGCAGCGGCCCGCGGCGGCGCGGCGAGCCGGCGCAGCGGCCCGCCGCGCGGTCAGGCCAGCACGTTCAGCGCGCCCGGCTGCACCCGCAACCTCACCGGCAGGGTCGCGTCGACCTCGCCGTCCGCCCCGTAGGGCAGGGGGCGTTCGGCCTCGATGCGGATCTCCTCGCCGCGCAGCACCTCGATCTCGGGGCGCCGCAGATGCGCACCGGTCTTGAGCTCGTTCATCATCGCGAAGAAGAGGCGCTTGGGAGCGTGCCGGATGACGACGACATCGAGCACGCCGTCGTCGAGGCGGGCCCCGGGGGCGATGTTGCGGCCGAAGCCGTAGTAGCCCGAGTTGGCGGCGACCACGGTGTAGCCGCGCCGCTCGTGGAGTACGCCGTCCACGGTGACGCGGTACTCGGCCGGCCGCCAGGCCGCCACGGCCCGCAGCCCGCCCGCGTAGTACGAGGCCGCGCCGCGCAGCAGCCTCGAGGTGTTGGCGTACCGGTTGGCGACGGCGTCGACGCCGGCGTACACGCTGCCCAGGACGGACTCCCCGGCGTGCACGGACGAATCGACCCGGATGGTGTCGACCGCGCGGGGCGTGCCGTCGAGCAGGAGGGCGGCGAGGGCGGTGGTGCCGGTGGGCAGGCCCAGCGCCCGGGCGAAGTCGTTGCCGCGTCCGGCGGGCACCAGCCCGAGGACCGTGCCGGTGCCGCTGAGCGCACCGCCGACGCATCCCGCCATGCCGTCGCCGCCGACGGCGAGCACGACGCGCCCCCTGCGCCCGGCCTCGCGTGCCAGCTCCCGGGCGTGCCGGAGGTTGCGGCTGTAGCGGGTGTCGAGGCCGGCCCCGGCCTCCCTCAGGAGGCGGGCCAGCGGGAGCAGGGCCGCCGTGCCGCTCGAGCCGCCCGCTGCGGGGTTGACGACGGCGGTGAACTGTCGCATGGATGGCGCCTTTCGGAAGGCAGGGGCGGGCGGGGGCGGGGGAGAGCAGGTCCGGTCAGCGGAAGCAGAGCCGGCCGGCAGAGACAGGTGACGGAACCGGAACCGGAACCGAAGCCGGCCGGCGCAGACCGGCGCAGACCGGTCCGGTCAGCGGACGGGGATCAGCACACCGGGGTTGAGGATGCCGCTGGGGTCGAGTTCGGCCTTGACGGCCTGCAGCACGCGGACGCCGACGGGCCCGATCTCCCGGGTGAACCAGTCTCGGTGGTCGGTACCGATGCCGTGATGATGGCTGATGGTGCCGCCGGAGGCCAGGATCGCGTCGCCCGCCGCCCGCTTGGCCGGGGCCCAGTGGGCCACGGGGTCGCCGCCCTGGGCGGAGACGACGGTGAAGTAGAGCGAGGCGCCGTTCTCGTACACGTGCGAGATGTGGCACATGACCAGCGGCGGGGTCCCCGCCTCGGTGAGGGCGGCGGTGAGGGCTTCGCGCACCGCCTCGTACAGGCCGGGCAGCGCGGACCAGAAGGCCGCGGTCTCCACGGTCTCCACGAAGGCGCCCGCGTCGAGGAGCGCGTCGCGCAGATAGGGGGCGTCGTAGCGGCCGTGGGCCCAGCGCTCGCCGGGCTCCTCGCCCGCGTACTCGCCGCCGCAGGCGAGGAGGACCTCGCGGGCCCGGGCGCGCCGGTCGGCGGTGTCCTCGGCGGTGCCTTCGTACCCGGCGATCGCCATGCAGCCGGTGGACCGCGCGTCCTCGCCGCCGATCCGGTCGGGCTGGGCGAGGCCGATAAGGGACTCGGTCTCGTCGGAGAGCCGGAGCACGGTGGGGCGCGGCCCGTCCTGGGCGAGTCTGCGGAGCGCGGCGGTGCCGGCCTCGAAGGAGGCGAAGCGCCAGCCCTCGTAGACGCGCACCTGCGGCAGGGGCCGGATGCGGACGGTGAGCGAGGTGATCACGCCGAGCGCGCCCTCGGAGCCGAGCACCAGCTGGCGCAGGTCCGGTCCGGCGGCCGAGCGGGGGGCGCGCCCGGTCTCCCAAGTCCCCTCGGGAGTGGCGACGGTGGCGGCGAGGACCATCTCGTCGAAGCGGCCGTATCCGGCGGAGGCCTGGCCGCTGGAGCGGGTGGCGGCGAACCCCCCGATCGACGCCCACTCGTAGGACTGGGGGAAGTGGCCCAGGGTGAAGCCCCGTTGGCCCAGGAGCGCCTCCGCGTCGGGCGCGCGCAGCCCGGGCTGGAGCACGGCGGTGCGGGAGACCTCGTCGAGGGAGAGGAGTCCGTCGAGACGCCGCAGGTCCAGGGCGACGAAGGCGTGCCCGGTCTCGGGGGCGAGGCCGCCGACGACGGAGGTGCCGCCGCCGAACGGCACGACGGCCAGGCCGTGTTCGGCGCAGGCCCGCAGCACCTCCAGCACCTCGTCGTGGTGGGCGGGCAGCACGACGGCGGCGGGGATGTCGTCGACCTCGCCGGCGCGGATCCGCAGCAGGTCCGGGGTGGACTTGCCGCGGGTGTGGCGGATCCGGGACTCCGCGTCGGTGCGCAGCTGCGCGGGGCCCCCGACGGCCGCGGTGAGCGCCCGGCGGGCCGCTCCGGTCAGTGCGGAGCCGGGTACCGCGATGTCGCCGAGGGCGGTGGGGCCGCTCTCGCGGGGGGTGACTCCGAGCAGATCGCGCAGGAGGGCGATCACCGAACCGGGCAGCGGTGCCGCCTTGGCGGGGTCGCCCCAGCCGCTCCACAACATGTCCACGTCGTTCGTCCTCCGCCGTCTGTTCGCGGGGCGCGGTGGCGCGCGGCCCGCCCTGCATTACACTGTGACAGATGGCGCACATTCGTCACAACTATGAGGGCGGAGACGCCGTCCTCGACGCGGCACGAGACTGCGTCCTGGCCGTCGGCGTACGCCGGACCACCCTGACCGACGTGGCCCGGCGAGCCGGGGTGTCACGCATGACCCTCTACCGGCGCTGGCCGGACGTACGGACCCTCGTCGGCGATCTGATGACGCGGGAGTGGATCGCGCTCGCGGTGAACGCGATCCCCCCGGCCGCGCCGGACGCCACGACCCGGGCGCGGCTGGTCGACGGACTCGTCGACGGGGTCGCCGCGTTCCGCGCCCACCCCCTGTTCCACAAGATCGTCGACGTCGACCCCGAACTGCTGCTGCCCTATCTGCTCGACCGCCGCGGCGCCAGCCAGGACGCACTCCTCGGGCTGATCACCGGCACCCTGGCCGAAGGCCACGCCGACGGCTCCGTCCGGCGGTGCGGCCCCGATCTGCAGGCCAGGTCGCTGCTGCTCGTCGTGCAGTCGTTCGCCATGTCGCTGCGCACCATGACCGAACCGGACGACCCCGGGCTCACCGACGCGGCCTTCCTCCAAGAGCTGCGGACCCTGCTGGAGAGGACCCTCTCGCCATGAGCACTCCGCGCCCCACCTCCTCGCTGAACGCGGCGCGCCGCGCGCGGGAACTCGCCGCACTCGCCGACGGGTCCGAGGTCGACGTGCTCGTCGTCGGCCTCGGCGCGACGGGCGCTGGAGCAGCCCTCGACGCCGCCTCCCGGGGACTGTCGGTCGCCGCCATCGACGCCCACGACCTCGCCTTCGGCACCTCCCGGTGGAGCTCCAAGCTCGTCCACGGCGGACTGCGCTACCTCGCGAGCGCCCAACTGGACGTCGCCCGCGAGAGCGCGGTGGAACGCGGCATCCTCATGGAGCGCACCGCCCCCCACCTGGTGCGCGCCCAGCCGTTCGTCCTCCCGCTGACGCCGCTGGTCCCGCGCGCCCAGGCCGCGCTGGCCCGGGCGGGCTTCCGCGCCGGCGACCTGCTGCGGGTCGCCGCCCGCACCTCGCGCACGGCCCTGCCCGCACCGCGCACCCTGTCCGCGGTGGAGACCCGCCACCTCGCACCCGCACTGCGGCCGGCCGGGCTGCGCGGCGGACTGCTGTCCTGGGACGGCCGGCTCACCGACGACGCCCGGCTGGTGACCGCCGTCGCCCGGACCGCTGCCGCGCACGGCGCCCGGATCCTCACCCGGGTGCGCGCGCTCTCCGCCGGCGGCCGGGGCGCGGCCGTACGCGACGAACGGACCGGCGAGGAGCTGCGGATCAGGGCCCGCGCGGTGATCAACGCCACCGGCGTCTGGGCGGGCGGACTCGTCGGCGACGTGCGGCTGCGGCCCTCGCGCGGCACCCATCTGGTGCTCCGCTCCGAAGCCCTCGGGGGCCTCGCGGCCGGCCTGCACATCCCGGTCCCCGGCGAGGCCAACCGCTTCGTCCTCGTCCTGCCGCAGGGCGACGGCCGGGTGTACGTGGGCCTGACCGACGAACCGGTCGACGGCGACGTGCCCGATGTACCGGAGGTACCGGAGACGGACATCGGCTTCCTCCTCGACGTCCTCTGCTCCGCGCTCGACGTGCCCGTGACCCGCGGCGACGTGGCCGGCGCCTTCGCCGGGCTGCGCCCGCTGCTGGACGGCTCCGGTGGCGGCGACCCGGGGCGCACCGCGGACCTCTCGCGCAGGCACGCCGTCCTCACCTCGCCAGACGGCGTCGTCACCGTCGTCGGCGGCAAGCTCACCACGTACCGGCGGATGGCCCAGGACGCGGTGGACGCGGCGCTCGCCGCACACGGGCTGCGCGCCGGCCGGTGCCGGACCGCCGTGCTGCCGCTGGTCGGCGCGGCCGGACCGGACGCGCTCGCCGCCCTTGACGCGCCCGCCAGGCTGGTCGGCCGCTACGGCTCGGAGGCGCCGGCCGTCCACGCCCTCGGCCTCGCCGACCCCGCGCTGGATCGCCCCGTCGTCCCCGGCCACCCGGTCACGGGGGCCGAACTGCTCTGGGCCGTACGGCACGAGGGCGCCCTGGACGAGTCCGACCTCCTGGACCGCCGCACCCGGATCGGCCTGGTGCCGCACGACCGGGAGACCGCGCTGGGCGCGGCACGCGAGGCACTGGCCGCCCGGGTCGGCTGACGGGGCGGGCGACCCGGGCAGGGCCGTGCGGCGCGCGCGGGACAGACGGCGCGCGCGGGACCGCCACCGCGGCGGCCCCAGGCGGGCGGGCCCACTCCCCGGTCCGCCCGCACATGTCCGGCAACGCCCCGCCACCGCCCCGGTCGTGCCAGAGTGGAGCCCGGGCGAGGTGGACGACCCGGGGGTGGGCCATGGTGTTGCGCAGGCAGTTGTCGTTCGGCGACGCGTTGGCACTCCTGGGGCAGGACCCCCCGGCGGTGCAGGCCCTGGACCGGGCTCTGGGCGGGGCGTTGGACCTCGCGACGGGCGGGACGGCCGGGGCCGTCCTGGACCTGGCCGACGCGCGGGGCCGCCTCATCGGGCTCGGCCGGGACGCGGTGCGCGGTGCACGTCAGCGCATGGGCCGGGCCGGGAGCCGTGCGGAGCGCAGCGACCTGCTGCTCGCCGCGCACAAGGTGATCGTGCTGGTGGCCTGGTTCGACGCGCTGGGAGAGGCCGAGCTTCCGTTCACTCTCGAGGAACTGGCTCTCACCCGCGCCGAACAGGTGGCACTCGCCGGCGGGGAGGCGCCCCCACCGAGCGGCTTCGCCGCGTTCGCCCAGGCGCTCACGGCCGTCGAAGCCCCGCACCCGATGCCGCATCTCCCGTTCGAGGACACCGTGCACGCCATGGAGGGATGGTACGACCGGCTCTCCATGGCGCTGCTGCGGTTCGTCGCCGGGCTGCGCGTGGGCGAGGAGCTCTCCGTGGACCAGCGGCGGGACGCCGGGCACCTGCTGCGCACCCGGGTCAGCGTGGCGGCGGTCGAGCGGTACAAGGAGCTGTACTCCCAGCTCGCCCGGCAGGCACCGGAATTCGCCTTCTGGGCGGAGCAGACCGAGCACCAGGCCACCCGTGCACAGGTCGGACGCGCCCTGAGCGGCATCGAGTCGCTGCTGACGGGGGTGGCCGGCTCCCTGCGGCCACCGGTGGACGTCGCGGCAGCCCTCGCCCGAAGTCACGAGGCGGTTCTGCGCCAGCCCGTCCTGGACGCGTCGCGTGCGCCCCGCGGCATCCGTGTCCCCACGCTGTCCGAGATGTACATCGACCCCGATTTCCGCGTACAGGCGGTCACCGGGCAGGTCAGCCCCGCCGACGAGGTGTGGTGGGAACAGGTGCCGGTCCGTCGCGACCTGACGACGTACCTCGCCGGAGCGCTCGCCACACCCGGGCACCACCACGCCCCGCTGCTGATCCTGGGCCAGCCCGGGGCGGGCAAGTCAGTACTCACCCGGGTGCTGGCGGCCCGGCTCCCGGCCGCGGGATTCCTTCCCGTCCGGGTGCCGCTGCGCGATGTGCGGGCGGAGAGCGAGCTGCAGGACCAGATCGAGCAGGCAATCCGCTCGGCGACCGGGGAGACCGCGTCCTGGCCGTCGCTCGTGCGCGCGGCCGGCGGACTCGTGCCCGTGCTGCTGCTGGACGGCTTCGACGAACTCCTGCAGACCACCGGCGTCCACCACAACGACTTCCTCACCCGGGTGGCCCGCTTCCAGCAGCGGGAGGCGGACCAGGGACGCACCGTGCTGGCCGTGGTGACCAGCCGGACCGCCGTCGCCGACCGGACCCGCTCCCCCGAGGGGCTGGTGGCGCTGCGCCTGGAGCCGTTCCGTCCGGAGCAGGTGCAGGTGTGGCTGTCGGTGTGGAACGAGGCCAACGCACCGGTTCTGGCCGCTCGCGGACTGCGCCCCCTGCCGTGGGACCTGCTCGCCCGCCACTCGGCACTCGCCGCCCAGCCCCTGCTGCTGACCATGCTGGCCCTCTACGACGCCGCCGACAACGGACTCCAGCGGGACGGGGAGGAACCGCTCGACGAAGCCCACCTCTACGAGGACCTGCTCACCTCGTTCGCCCGGCGCGAAGTCGGCAAGGACACCGGGGACGCCCTGCCGGGCGTCGACGAGGCGGAGCTGGTCGAGCGGGAACTCCAGCGGCTGTCGCTGGTGGCGTTCGCCGCGCTGAACCGCCAGCGGCAGTGGGTCACCGCCGACGAGCTGGACAGCGACCTCGCCGAGCTGCTGCACCTGGAACCCGTCCGCCGCGCCACGTCGTTCCGCAGCCCGCTGGCGGCGTCCGACGCGGCACTGGGGCGCTTCTTCTTCATCCAGCGCGCCCAGGCGCTGCGCGACGAACGCGAGCTGTCCACGTACGAGTTCCTGCACGCCACCTTCGGGGAGTACCTCGCGGTCCGGCTGGCCGTACACGTGCTGCGCGGTCTCCTGGCCCAGCAGTCGCCCGTCAGCCTGGGCCACAGTCCGGTCGGCGACGGCTTCGCCTACGCCCTCCTGTCCTACGCCCCGCTCTCGTCCCGTCAGATGCTGCGCTTCGCATCCTCGCTCGTCGAGCACATACCCGCGCAAGAGCGGCAGCGGCTGACCCTGCTGCTCACCCGGCTGCTGTACGAGCAGTCCAACCGGGCGGACGACCCCTTCCGCGGATACCGCCCGAGGCGACTGCGTACTTCTTCCCGGCACGGGATCTACGGTGCCAACCTCACCCTCGTGGTGCTGCTGCTGACGGGTGGCACCACCGCTTCGGAGCTCTTCCCCGGCTCGGAGGATCCGGCCGACTCGTGGCACCGGCACGTGCTGCTGTGGCGCTCCTCGTTCACCGAGTTCCAGTGGACGGAGTTCGCCCTGTCGATGACGGTCCGCCGCACGTCCCGGCACGAGCACGGGCGTGACCTGCAGCTCGCGCCGCGCTCGGGAGAGCTGAAGGCGCCGGAGCCGGTGGACAACCGCTGGCTCTTCCCCGTGCCGCCTGCAGGCCCCGTGCACTGGGCACGGTCCTACTGGGACGAGTTATGGCACAAGATGGACGTGTCCGGCGGCACCGGCGACACGGTGGTCCGGCACGCCATGGATCCCGTCTTCGCGGCGCTGGGGCCGGCGGTCACGACGATGAGCGCAGGGGTCGGGGAGCCCGCCACCTCGCTCGCGCACGACCTGCTGCGGCTGTGGCTGGGGCCGCGGTCGGGCATGGCCGACGCGGAGCTTGCCTCGCTGTACCGCTCGGTGGGGGCCACGCTCCTCGACGCCGGGCTGACGGACGACTTCTGCCTTCTGGTGTCGGACCTGCTGCGAAGGGACCGGCGGCGCCTCGACGCCGACACCTACAAACGCGTCCTGACACTCCTCTGCCAGCACGCCTCCTCGCCGGCGGCAGCCGAGATCGCCCGCCACATCATCGACGAAGCCGTACTCTTCGGGGCACCGCAGCCGTCCCCCTCCCTCTCCGCGGCTCTCTTGGCTCTGCTCCGCCATGCCCCCGCCGAGGCGGTCGCCGTCTGGGCCGCGGCGCACGAAAGCGGCGGCGACCACCCCTGGGGCGACGACGCCCGTCCGGTCGCCGCCTGCCTGCGGGAGCAGCGCCTGCCGCGAGTCCTGCGCGAGCGTGCCCACGGCGTGCTCGCCCGGCGGTATCCGTCCCTCCACCAGGAGATCGCGCGGGCCGGCGGCTTCGGCGGCGGGTGACGCGTCGTGGCGGCGGTCGTCCACGGGTTCCGGAGCGAGCGGCTCGTCTCCTACGGCATCGGCCTCGGCCTCGCGGAGCGGCTTGGCGGGTCCGGGCGGCCGTGGTGGGTGATGGCGCTGTGGGCGGCGGTGTGCGCCGCACTGATGGCGGGTTCCGCTCTGTGGCTGCGGCGGTTCGCCAGGGGCCCGCTGGAGTCCGTGCAGCACCGGCTGCTGCGGCGCTGAGCACGCGCGGCGGCGCGGCTCTGCGGCGGCACGGCGGAGCCGTGGGAACGGGCCGGCCCCGCACCGGGGCGGTGGCCGCCGGACGCGGGAGCGGCACGCCCCGCTCCGCGGGACCCCGTGCGGCACCGGGCCGGGAGCCCGCGGTCAGCCACCGAGTTCGCGGCGACGGGCCGCCAGGGCCGCCGCGCCCCGCTCGGTGAGCGAGCCGAACAGACGCAGCCGGGAGAAGCCTCCGTCCGGGAAGACGTCGATGCGGACATGCGTGCCGCTCACCGGGGTGTCCAGCACGAAGCGGTGGTTGGTGTCGGGCTGCAGGCGGGTGCGCGGCAGGAACTCGGCCCACGCCCCGTCCTCGCCCGTCCTGACCGAGAGGGAGGCCCAGCCGGCGGAGTTGCCCTTGAGGTAGGCGGTGTCGATCTCGACGGCGCGGATCTGGGAGTCGGCGACCAGCCGGTACCGGATCCAGTCGTTGCCCCGGTCACGGCGGCGCGCGGTCTCCCAGCCGTCGTCCATCTTCCGGGAGCGGCCCGGGTTGATGGTGTTGGCCGGCGGCGAGTAGAAGCGGTCGGAGGCGTCCTCCACGGCACCGCCGTTCTCCAGTGCCACGACGTCGACGGTGCCGAGCGCGGCGAGCCACCTCGGGTCCGGGACGACCTCTCCGTACACCCGCAGCCGTGCAATGCCGCCGTCGGGGTGCTGGTTGAGGCGCAGATGGGTGAAGCGCTGCTCGGCGGTCACCTGGAAACCGTTGGCCGCGTGACCGGCCACCGGGGCCCGGGGTACGAGCGTCGTCCACTTCACGCTCTCGGAGAGCAGTTCCTCCGGGGCGGGTGCGCCGTGGGGCCCTTCCCAGGCGGTTGCCTCGACGGACACGGCCCCCGGCATGTTGCCGCGGAAGTGCGCGGTGTCGACGACGATGCCGCGGATCACGCCGGGCGCGCCGAGCCTGATCAGGGCCCAGTCGTGGTCGTCGGCCGTGGGCCAGGGCTGCTCGGCCGAGGCACCGCGGCGGCGCCGTGTCTCCCAGCCGTCCATGATCTTGCCCTTGTGGCCGAAGTGCTCCGGGTCGAACGCGGCGGGCTCGGGCACCAGCAGGTTCTCCCGCTGGGCGAAGAACTCGTCGTTCGCGGCGATCACACCCGCGCCGAGCCGGCGGTCGGCGAGGTTGGCGAGACCGGTGAACGGGAAGTTGGCGGTGCGGTAGTCGGCATACGGGTCGCCGCCCCCGTACGGGCTCGCGTTGCCGGTGAAGGGCGGTGTCGCCACGGTGTCAGTCGTTCCTCTCGAGCAGCCGGCCGGTGGGCTCGGCGACGGTGCCGTTCGCCACGATCCGCGTGCCGCGCAGCCATGTCGACTTGACGACACCGTGCAGGGCCTTGCCCGCGTAGGCGGTGACCCGGTTGCGGTGGTGGAGTTCGGCGGGGTCGACGGTGAAGGCCTCGTCGGGGGCGAGGACGGCGAAGTCGGCGTCGCGTCCGGCTTCGATCGCCCCCTTGCGGGTGAGGCCGGCGAGCTCCGCCGGGGCGGCGGACATCCAGCGGACGACGTCCTCCAGGGTGTGGCCGCGCCTGCGGGCCTCCGTCCAGAGCGCCGGCAGGCCGAGCTGGAGCGAGGAGATCCCGCCCCAGGCCGAGGCGAAGTCGGGGGTCTTCAGGTCGCCGGTGCAGGGCGAGTGGTCGGAGACGACGCAGTCGATGGTGCCGTCGGCGAGACCCTGCCAGAGCACATCCCGGTTGGCCGCCTCGCGTATCGGGGGGCAGCACTTGAACTCGGTCGCGCCGTCGGGTATCTCCTCGGCGGTGAGGGTGAGGAAGTGCGGGCAGGACTCGACGGTGATCCGCACTCCCTCGGCCCTGGCCCGGGCGATCTGCGGCAGCGCGTCGCCCGAGGACAGGTGCAGCACGTGCACCCGCCCCCGGGAGCTCCGGGCCTGGGCGATGAGGTGGGCGATCGCGGTGTCCTCGGCGCCCCGGGGGCGGGACGCGAGGAAGTCGGCGTAGCGGGGGCCCGGCCGCTGCGGGGCGGCGGACAGGTGGTGCGGATCCTCGGCGTGGACGATCAGCAGTCCGTCGAAGCCGGCGATCTCCGCGAGGGCGCGGGAGAGCTGCTCCCGGTCGAGTTCGGGGAACTCCTCGACGCCGGACGGCGACAGGAAGCACTTGAAGCCGAAGACGCCCGCCTCGTGCAGCGGACGCAGGTCCTTGACGTTGCCGGGGACGGCGCCGCCCCAGAACCCGGTGTCCACATGGGCCTTGGGCCGTGCCGCGTCCTGCTTGACGCGCAGGCCGTCGACCGTGGTCGTGGGCGGGAGGGAGTTCAGCGGCATGTCCAGCAGCGTGGTGATGCCGCCGGCGGCGGCCGCCCGGGTGGCGGTCCAGAAGCCCTCCCACTCGGTGCGGCCGGGGTCATTGACGTGCACATGTGTGTCAACGAGACCCGGCAGGACGGCATGGTCGCCCACATCCTCGAGCAGGGCTCCGGCCGGCACCACGGCGTCGTACGGAAGCACCGCCGCGATCCTCCCGGCGGCGACGGCGATCGAGGCGGGGCGCGCGCCACCGGGGGTGACGACATAGGTCGAGCGCAGCACCAGGTCCACGTCCGTGACGTGCGTATCGGACACCCTGCCCCTCACTTCCGTATCGCGGAACTTCCGCAGAGCGAAATTCAACGAACTGTTGAAGGAGTCTTCCCTCCCGCCCCCGCCCCGTCAAGACCCCGCGGGTACGGCGGGAACCCGGTCGGAGATCACCAGACATTTTCACGAAGTGGAACTATTATTTCGCCAAACAGAACGCGATGTATGCGGCGAGGCGCCGTCCCGGAACCGCAGGAGAGGGCCGGACCGCTGCCCCGGCCGGACCGCCCCGCCCGGCCGCTGCGCCCGCGCAGCGGCGGTGTGCGCCCACGGCACCGCCCGGTAGGCTGCTGACCTGCCCGCCCGCCTGAAAGGACCGTTGACGTGCCGACGTCCAGCGCCAGCACCACCGACGCCGCCAAACCCACCGCAGGCAGCGGCGGGGTCCAGTCCCTCGAGCGGGCCTTCGACCTGCTGGAGCGGATGGCCGACGCGGGCGGCGAGGTCGGGCTGAGCGAACTCTCCGCGAGCAGCGGGCTCCCCCTGCCCACGATCCACCGGCTGATGCGCACCCTGGTCGCCTGCGGCTACGTCCGCCAGCAGCCGAACCGCCGCTACGCACTCGGCCCCCGGCTGATCCGTCTCGGCGAGAGCGCATCCCGGCTGCTCGGCACCTGGGCCCGGCCGTACCTCGCCCGCCTGGTCGAGGAGACCGGCGAGACGGCGAACATGGCGCTGCTCGACGGCGACGAGATCGTCTATGTGGCGCAGGTGCCGTCCAAGCACTCGATGCGGATGTTCACCGAGGTCGGCCGCCGGGTGCTGCCGCACTCGACCGGCGTGGGCAAGGCGCTCCTCGCCCACTTCCCGCCGGACGAGGTCCGGGCGCTGCTGGCCCGCACCGGCATGCCGGCCGCGACGGAGAAGACCATCACCACTCCCGACGGCTTCCTGCAGGCGCTGGAGCAGGTCCGCCTCGCGGGCTACGCCGTCGACGACAGCGAGCAGGAGATCGGGGTGCGCTGCCTCGCCGTCCCGGTGCCCGACTCCCCGACGGCCGCGGCGATCTCCATCTCGGGACCGGCGGGCCGCGTGACGGAGGCCGCGACGGAGAAGATCGTGCCGGTCCTGCGGACGGTGGCGAAGGAACTCTCGCAGGCACTGGCGAACACGTCGGAGCCCCGGGACTGACACACGGCGAAGGGACCCGGTGGCCATCGGGCCGGGCGGCACCGCCCGGGGGCTCTTCGGGAGCCGGCGGCCGGGCCGGACTCCGGCCCGGCGCGGGCGCTGACCCGGCCCCGGCGCAGGGCGACGCAGCGATCCGCGACCGCGCCCTGGGGGAGGACGCGCCCCGGACCGCACGGGCACCACTCAAGAGCCGCACGGGCACCGGGCGGGCACCGGGCGGGCACCGCATGTCGACCCGACGGCCCTGGCGAGCCCGCCGGCTCTCCCACTCCCCCGCACCCGCGCGGCGCCCCGGCGGCCGACGGCCCGCCCTCGCGCCCTCGGCTCCGGTCACGGGCGCGACCGCGCGGTTCCGGGCGCCGCGCAGCGCGCAGGCGGCCCGCTCACGCCTTGCGCCGCGCCACCGCCACCGCGCAGCGCGGGGTGCCGTCGGGGCGCCGCCCGAGGCCTTCGAGCGGCGTCAACTCCACGTCGAATCCGGTCCCTCGGAGCTCGGCGAGCACCTCGCCCAGGGGAAACGTCCGGTAGTACATGACGAAGCCGGGCCGCCACACGCGGTTGCGGAGGCGCATCACCGTGTCGAAGCCGACCATCGCCCAGTACGGCAGCGTGCCGAAGCGGGGCGGCGCGCCGACGGGGAACGCGAAGACCCCGCCGGGGCGGAGCGCGGAGTGCACCTGGGCGAAGAGTCCGGGGCGTTCGCGTGGCAGGAAGTGCCCGAAGGCGCCGAAGCTCACCGCCAGATCGAACACCGGACGGAAGGGCAGGGCGCGGGCGTCCGCGCGAACCAGGACGCCTGCGGGGTCGGCGCTGCGCGCCTCGTGAAGCATCCCGGCACTGAAGTCGACTCCCACGACCCGCCCCTCGCAGAGTGCGCGCAGCACTCGCGCGCCTGCGCCGGTGCCGCAGCAGACGTCCAGCCCGTCGCGGAAGGGTCCCAGCGGTCGCAACGCTCCCGCCGTCCCGTCGAGTACCCGGTCCGGGGTGCGGAACGGGGTCAGGTCGAACTTGGGCGCGAGCAGATCGTACCCGCGCTCGACCGACGACAGCGCCTGTACGGCCAGTTCGCGGAGGCTGGGACCCCGGGAGGTGAACATCGGCTCCCAGGGTACGGGACGGCCCCCCGTCGGCGCCGAGCCGGAACGGGGGCCGGGAAGGGGCCGGGAAGGGGCCGGGAAGGGGCCGGGCCGACCCCTGACGGCATGTCCTCAGCCCTTGGGCTCACCGAACAGCTCCACCGCGTGCCGCACGTTCGCCAGCGCGGCCGCCAGCGCGCTGAACGAGCCGACCGCTCCGGCGGTCAGCAGCAGCGACCGGCGGAGCCGCCGGACCTCCGGCACGCCGCCGACCGCCATCGCGTCCATCGCCGCCAGCTCGTCCTCCGCTATCGCACGGTCGGCGAACTCGGCCGGGTAGGTGGCGAGTTCGCGTCGGAGCCGGGAGACGGAAGCACGCAGCTCCGTCAGTCTCGGATCCTCGCCGCTCTGGGTGTCCCGCGTCTGCCCCACGCTCCGCAACAAAGGTCTTCCCCCTCGCACGTCGTTGTGCTGCCCGGTGAACGACACGTCGGACGGTGGTCCGACGCCTGGGGTTGCGGGCCAGTTAACGCCATTGCGTAGGCGTTTGGCCACTCCGTGGTACGAAATTCAGCTTGACGTGTCCCCCTTGGGGACCTCTTTCGACACAGTGCACGGCCTCCGGCTCCGCACCGGCCTCCCGGCGGGGCCCGCTGCGGCGCCGCGGAACCGTGCGGAACGACGGCGGCGACGGGGTCAGCGCAGCGCCGAGGGCCGGCACCACGGCCGGGACCGGCGCAGCGGCCGCGGGAACCGCACGGCGGCGGGGCCGGCACGACGGGGCCGGCACGATGGGACCGGCACGACGGGACCGAAGGATCCGGCGGAGGCCCGCCGTACGCGGAGCCTCGACCGCGGGCACGACCACAGTGGCCGGACCGGCGGCAGCCGTCTCACGAGCGGCCGCGGAGGAAGCCGGCGCTCCGGCCCCCGCCTGCCGCCTCCCCCGAGCAGAGCCGCTGCGGCGCGGGGCCCCGGCCCCGGCGCCCGGCACGCCGGTGCGGCGCACGGACGGTTCACCGCGCCGCACCGCCACCCGATGGGGTAAGCAGGGAACATGGCTCACACTTCAGACAAGCCGCAGGTCGCGGGGCTGGTATTGGCAGCGGGCGGCGGCCGCCGGCTGGGCGGCCGCCCGAAGGCGCTGCTGGAGCATCGCGGACGCCCCCTGGTGGAGCACGCGGTGCGGGTCCTGCGGGCGGGCGGCTGCCGATCCGTGCACGTCGTCCTGGGGGCCGCGGCGGACGAGGTGCTGCGACGGGCCGACCTGGCCGGCTGCGTCGTCTCCGTGAACCCGGACTGGGAGGGGGGCATGGGCTCCTCGCTGCGCGCCGGGCTGGAGTCGCTGGCCGCCGCGGGCGGCGCCCAGGACGCGGCCCTGGTGTCCCTGGTGGACCAGCCCGGCATCGGGGCGGCGGCGGTGGCCAGGATCGTGGCGGCCTGCGACTCGCCGTCCGCGCTGGTGTCGGCGGCGTACGACGGCCGCCGCGGGCATCCCGTGCTGATCGGCGCCCGCCGCTGGCAGGTGGTGGCGGAGCGCGCCTCGGGCGACCGCGGTGCGCGGGACTACCTGGCCGAGCACGAGAAGGAGATCACCCTCGTCGAGTGCGGGGATGTGGCGGAGGCGTACGACATCGACACACCGGAGGATCTGACGCGCCTCGAGTGAGCCGCGGCCCAACGCCCGGCGGTGGCGAAGCCCCTGCTTCCGCGCACCGCAGCGGATCGCGCCGCACGCGTCACCGCAAGGGGCGTCGCGTCGCGTCGCGTGAGGTTCCTGGCACCGAGCGCCACGGTCTGTCGAGAGGGAGAATCTCGACGTCAACAAACCTTGCACTTCCACCATGCGATAACTAGTATCCACAGATCAGAAGTGTCTCACCGCCCAACGGCGCCCTCGGCCGCACTTCCGGAAACCTGGCACCGAGTGCCGTTCCACTGTGCGCCGACAGCCGTTCCCCCGTCCCGTGCAGCTCGCTGAAGGAAGTGACAGCTCATGTCCGCACCAGCGCCGTCACCGCTGGCCACCGTCGACGCCCGGCCACTGCCCCGGCAGGAGGAGGTGCTGACCGACGCCGCGCTCGCCTTCGTGGCGGAACTGCACCGGAGGTTCACTCCCCGACGGGACGAGCTACTGGCCCGGCGCGCCGCACGCCGCGCCGAGATCGCCCGTACCGGCACCCTCGACTTCCTCCCGGAGACCGCCCGCATCCGCGAGGACGAGGACTGGAAGGTCGCCCCGGCCCCGGCCGCGCTCGACGACCGCCGCGTCGAGATCACCGGCCCGACCGACCGCAAGATGACCGTCAACGCCCTGAACTCCGGCGCCAGGGTCTGGCTCGCCGACTTCGAGGACGCGTCGGCGCCCACCTGGGAGAACGTGGTCCTCGGCCAGCTCAACCTGATCGACGCCTACGAGCGCCGCATCGACTTCGCGGACCCGCGTACGGGCAAGTCGTACGCGCTGCGGCCCGCGCAGGAACTCGCCACCGTCGTGATGCGGCCCCGTGGCTGGCACCTGGACGAGCGCCATCTGCTGGTCGACGGCCGCCCGGTCCCCGGTGCCCTGGTCGACTTCGGCCTGTACTTCTTCCACAATGCACAGCGGCTCATCGACCTCGGCAAGGGCCCGTACTTCTACCTCCCGAAGACGGAGTCGCACCTGGAGGCCCGGCTCTGGAACGACGTCTTCGTCTTCGCCCAGGACCACGTCGGCATCCCGCAGGGCACCGTCCGCGCCACCGTCCTGATCGAGACGATCACGGCCGCGTACGAGATGGAGGAGATCCTCTACGAGCTCCGCGACCACGCGGCGGGCCTCAACGCCGGCCGCTGGGACTACCTCTTCTCCCTCGTCAAGAACTTCCGTGACGGCGGGGCCGAGTTCGTCCTCCCGGACCGCAACGCGGTGACGATGACGGCGCCGTTCATGCGCGCGTACACCGAACTGCTGGTCCGCACCTGCCACCGGCGCGGCGCGCACGCCATCGGCGGTATGGCGGCCTTCATCCCGTCCCGCAAGGACGCCGAGGTCAACAAGGTCGCCTTCGAGAAGGTCAAGGCCGACAAGGACCGCGAGGCGGGGGACGGCTTCGACGGCTCCTGGGTCGCCCACCCCGACCTGGTCCCCATCGCCATGGCCTCCTTCGACGCGGTGCTGGGCGACAAGCCCCACCAGAAGGACCGCCTGCGTGAGGAGGTGCACGTCACGGCCGCCGAACTCATCGACATCGCCTCGCTCGACGCCCACCCCACCTACGAGGGCCTGCGCAACGCCGTGCAGGTCGGTATCCGCTACATCGAGGCCTGGCTGCGCGGTCTCGGTGCCGTCGCGATCTTCAACCTGATGGAGGACGCGGCCACCGCCGAGATCTCCCGCTCCCAGATCTGGCAGTGGATCAACGCGGGCGTCGTCTTCGAGAACGGCGAGACCGCGACTCCGGAGCTGGCCCGCCGGGTCGCCGCCGAGGAGCTGGCGGCGATCCGCGGGGAGATCGGCGAGGAGGCGTTCGCCGCCGGCAGCTGGCAGCAGGCGCACGACCTGCTGCTGCACGTCTCGCTCGACGCCGACTACGCGGACTTCCTCACCCTGCCCGCGTACGAGCAGCTGGTCGGCTGACCGCCCGGGGCGAGCAGCGGGGGGACACCGGCACACGGCAACCCGAGCGGGCGACCGGCGCGCGGCAGCCGAAGCGGGCCACCGACGGCACCGGGCCGCCGTACCCGCGACGGCACCGGGCCGCCGCCGTACCCGCACCACCGCCGACGGGCCGCCGCTTCCGGCTCCGCACCACACGCACCGCACCGCACCGCACCGCGCCCCGCTCCGGCCCGTCGCCCGAAGCGGGGACCCGTCCCGCCCTCACCTTCCCGGCCGGTGGTGGCGCGGCGCGCCACCCTTCGCCTTCGCCTTAGTCTTCGTCTTCGCCTTCGCCTTCGCCTTCGCCTTCGCCTTAGTCTTCGCCTTCGTCTCCTTCAGGGCGTGTGCCGCCAAGTCAGCCACCCTGCCGTCAGGATGGCGTCCGCGCAGGTCCTCCAGGATGTGGACCGCGGTCGCCGGGTCGGCCGCCGTCAGCGCCGGCAGCAGGGCGGCCGCGCCGCCCGGCCAGCCGGCGGCGGCCGCGTCGAAGGCGTCGGTCAGGGCGGTGGGGGCCGGTTCCTGGACGCCCTCCCCGGCGACGGCCACGATGGCCCTCATATCGGCCGCCCAGCAGGCGTCCAGTTCCTCGAGCAGGAGCGTGGCACGGGCTTTGCCGGGCACAAGGCCGTGGTCTGCGGGTTCGCCCCGGGCGTGGAGGAGGAGGCGGGCGTGGGCGCCGGTGAAGGGGTCGGCGAGCGCGGCCCGCAGCGGCCCGCAGGGGATGCCCGCGCGGTCCAGGCGGGAGAAGAGGTCCTTCGTCAGCGTGCAGTGGAGGCATACGGACATCGCCGCCGAGACGGCGTCCAGCAGCTCGCTCCACACCTCGTCGGTGGCGCCCCTGGCCGCCGTCCAGGCGGTGAGGGCCTTGGCGGCGACGGCGGGCGGCCAGTGCTGGACGGCCCTGACGATCCCTGCCGCGTCCCAGGAGACCGGCTCGTCCTCGCCGGGGGCGGCGACATGGTCCGCGGCGAGCAGATGGCGGACGACGGCGTTGCCCAGCGGGGTGAGCCCGTACGCATCGCCGGTGCGGAAGACACAGCCGGTCCCGGCCAGCTCGTCCACGACGGCGGCGAGCGCGCGGGCCTGACCGTCGACCTCCGACCAGTCCTCCCCGGTGAGGTCGGGGAGGCCGAGCAGTGCGGACAGCTCCCCGAGCGGGGGCGTCCGGTACGCGGGCGGGGCCGAGGCCGGGACGTGCGCCGGGGCGTCCTCCATGTCGCGCGGGACGAGCAGGTCGGTGTGGCCGGACGCCTTGCGGGCCACCGAATCGGGGGCGCCGCCCCTCGTGTACAGCCCGTAGAGCACATGCGCGGCGTCGAGGGCGTATGCCTCGCCCGCGGAGACGTCCGGGTCGGAGCGGGAGGCGATGCGCTCCACGACGGCGGCGAGCACATCGGCGCCGAGTTCCACGAGCTCCTGCGGAGTGCCGTCGTTCCAGACGGCCTCGGCGGGTCCGGGGAGACCGCACAGCTCGCTGAGGTCGCGGACGTCGTCGTTCCCGGCCGCGAGCGCTGCGGGCAGCGGGGCCGCCCGCAGCAGCGCCCGGATCTCACCGGGGTCGGGCAGCTCCCCGGGCGGGGGCACCGGCACCGTGGTGTCGCCGTAGTAGTCGAGGTGCTCGTCGAGGAAGCGGTCGGCGAGGACGAGGTGCGGCAGCGCATCGGGCCCGGGGGCGAGGGCGGAGTACGGTCCGGACAGCGCTTCGGAGAGTCCGGCCGCCGTCCAGCGGTCGGACAGGTCGGCCCCCAGCCCTTCCATCGTGAGCATGAGCGCGTCCTCGGGGCGGTCGGCGTCCAGGACGGACGCCGGGGGCAGCAGCGGCCCCGCCGGCCCGGGGTCCTCGATGCCCTGGGCGAAGGTCGCCAGCAGTACGTCGGTGAGCCGTACGCGGGCTTCGAAGTCGGCGGCACTGACGTCCGAACGGTGCAGGGGTTCGGGGAGCGCCGGCCGCCTCGCACGGGGGGCGGCGGCGAACGCGGCGAGCCAGGCGCTCACCGCCCCGGGGTCGTCCGCCTCGACGCCGTCCGCCCGCATCAGCGAGGCGTACCAGCGGGGCCAGGTGAGTCTGCGGGGATCGCCGTGGGCCTCCGTGAACACCGGTACGGCTTCCTCCACCGCGGCGAGGACGCGCGCATGGCGCTTGGCGTTCAGGCGGCCCGCCGCGCGCACCCGGTCGGCCAGCGCCGTGAGCACCGAGGGGAGAGCGGCGGCCTCGTCGGGGCTCGCCCACAGCAGCAGCGGCAGGTCCTCGGCGAGCACCCGGCGCACCAGATCGGGCGTCGGCTCGGGCACACCCGCACGGCGGTCGGCGCCGTGCAGCGCCAGCAGGGTCAGCACCGCGTCGGCGGGGCGGGGCGGGAGGACGGTCCCCCGCTCGCTCTCCGCCCAGGCGAGGAATGCGTCGAGGCCGGTGTTCAGGACAGTGGTACGGGTCACCCGGGGAGCGTAAGGGGGTTCACCGGGACTGCGGGCCGGCTTGTGCGGAGAATGGCCCGATCGGGCGAGGGGCCGCCTCCGCCGTGACACCGCCTGCCGAGGAGGGGGACGGCCCGACCGGAGCCGGGGAAGGGCGGGGACGTCCACCGCCCCGGGGAGCACCGCCCCGGGGAGCACCGCCCCGGGGAGCACCGCCCCGGGGAGCACCGCCCCGGGAGGTGCCGCCGTGTCGGCGTGCACCTCCCGGCGACGGCTGCCGCGGACCCCGCTCGGGTCCGCGGCCCGCCGGTCGAGGGCCGTCCCCCTCTACCGGACTACCGGGGTTGTCAGGCCTGCGCGGCGATCCGCGCGAGGCGCTGGGCCTGGCTCCGGGTGGAGCGGGCGATGGCGTCCTCGTCGGCCTTCAGCAGCCGGCCGTTCTCCACGACCGGCTCACCGCCGACGAGGGAGAGCGTGACCGGGGCGGCCGCGCCGAGGACGAGGGCGGCCACCGGGTCGGCGATGGAGGCGTGGGCGAGGGTGTCCAGCTTCCAGAGGACCAGGTCGGCGAGCTTTCCCTGCTCCAGGGAGCCGATCTGCGAGGCGCGGCCGAGGACCCGGGCGCCGCCGTACGTACCCAGCCGGAGCGCCTGACGTGCGGTCAGCGCGGCTTCCCTGTGCCGGGGGTCGAGGCGGTTGACCAGCAGTGCGTTGCGCAGTTCGGTGTGCAGTTCACCGGACTCGTTGGAGGCGGTGCCGTCGACGCCGAGGCCGACCGGGACACCGGCCCTCAGCATGTCGGGGACGCGGGCGATCCCGGCGCCGAGGCGGGCGTTGGACGAGGGGCAGTGGGCGACACCGGTCCTCGTCCGGGCGAACGCCTCGACATCGGAGTCGTTCATATGGACGCAGTGCGCCATCCACACGTCCTCGCCGAGCCAGCCGGTGGACTCGAAGTACCGGGTGGGGCCCATACCGAAGAGCTCGTGGCAGAACTTCTCCTCCTCCACGGTCTCACTGCCGTGGGTGTGCAGGCGCACGCCCTTGCGGCGGGCCAGTTCGGCGCCTTGCCTGAGCAGTTCGGTGGAGACCGAGAAGGGGGAGCAGGGTGCGACGGCGATCTGCGTCATCGCGTCGAAGGAGGCGTCGTGGTGCCTGTCGATGGTCTCCTCGGTGGCGGCCAGGGCGCCGTCGAGGGTCTCGACGGCGAAGTCCGGTGGCAGGCCGCCGTCCTTCCGGCTGCGGTCCATCGAACCCCGGGCCAGTGTGAAGCGGACGCCCATCTCGGACGCGGCCCGGATGATGGCGCCGGAGAGGTCGCCTGAGCCCTTCGGGAAGACGTAGTGGTGGTCCATCGCGGTGGTGACCCCGCCGCGGGCCATCATCGCCAGTGAGCCCTGTGCCGCGGAGTACGCCATCTGCTCGTCGATGCGGGCCCAGGTCGGGTAGAGCGCGACCAGCCAGTCGAACAGGTTGTGGTCCGTGGCGAGGCCGCGGGTGATCCACTGGTAGAAGTGGTGGTGCGTGTTGACCAGGCCGGGGGTGGCGAGGTGGCCGGAGGCGTCGACGCGGCGGGCGACGTTGTCCAGGTTCCCGGGGGCCTTGCCGGGGCCGACCGACTCGATGCGGTTGCCGGTGACGACGATGTGCCCGGAGGCGTACTCGGTGTCGCCTGCGTCCACGGTCGCGATCGCGCAGTTCTCGATGACGGTGCGCGGGGCTGCTGCCGGTGCTGCCATGGCGGTGCGTCCTTTGTCTCTCAGTGGCGGTACGGGCACGGCAGGACCCTGGAGGATTTGAGTGCCACGGCCGGGGGCCGTGGGTGCCGAGAAGGTGGGCGGGCGCAGTGGACGGGCGGAGTCGGCGGACGGCGTCTGCGGGCGGGGTGGACGGCGTGTGCGGGCGGGCCCGTCCTTTGTGCACGTGTTGTCAAGGAAACCACCTGTTCCCGCGTGTCCGGCCGTGTCCCCGGCGCCCGGTCACCGGGGACGGACGGCGCCGCGGCCGGTCCGGTGGGGCGGCCCGGGGCAGGAGACCGCGGCGGCGCTCGAACGAACGGTCAGAGGTTGGTCAGATCGGCCGGGATCCGCGCCTCGGCGCCGTCCCGCAGGATCGTCGCCTCGATGAGTCCGTACGGCCGGTCGGCGGCGAGGTAGACCTCGTTGTCGTTCTTGAGCCCGAAGGGCTCGAGGTCGACGAGGAAGTGGTGCTTGTTCGGGAGGGAGAAGCGGACCTCGTCGATCTCGGTGCGGTGATTGATGATCCGCGCACCCATCTGGTAGAGGGTCTGCTGCAGCGAGAGGGAGTAGGTCTCGGCGAAGGCCTGCAGCATGTGCTTCCTGACGTGCTCGTAGGACTTCTCCCAGTGGGGCGCCCTCTGCTCGTCGTCGGTCCAGTTGAACCGCCAGCGGCCGGAGACCTCCGTGGCGAGGATGCGGTCGTGCGCCTCCCGCAGGGTGGTGTACCGGTCCTTGACGTAGCCCCAGAACTCGGAGTTGGTCGAGTTCATCACGACCAGGTCCTTCAGCCCCGAGACGACCTCCCACGACTCCCCGTCGTAGGTGATCTGGGTGAGGCGGGTCTCCTGGCCCTTGCGGACGAAGGAGTGCCTGACCTCGTCGGCGCCGATGAACCTGGAGTTGGCGTCGGAGGCCGCGATGCGCTCCCAGGCGTACTCCTCGATCCGGATGCGCGCGCGGTGGATCGGCTCCTGGGAGGTCACGAAGTGGCGGGCGAGGTGGATGCCGAACTGCTCGGCGGAGTCGATCCCGTACTCCTTGGCGAACGCGTACACCGTGTTCTTGGTGGTGTCGGTCGGCAGGACGTTGGCGTTCGAACCGGAGTAGTGGACGTCGTCCATGTCGCCCGAGAGCGCGACCGAGACGTTGAGGTCCTTGATGTGGTGGGTCTCGCCGTCCCGGGTGATCCTCACGACGCGGTTCTCGGCCTTGCCGTACTGGTTCTGTCCCAGGAGTACGGGGCGGCCGGGTCGGGATGTGGCTGTCATTGTCTGCTAGCTCCCTCGGTAAACGGAGTAGCCGAACGGGTTGAGCAGCAGCGGTACGTGGAAGTGCTCGCCCGGCACGACGGCGAACGTGATCGCCACCTCCGGGAAGAACGCACCGCTGTCCCGATTCGCGGGGGCGTCCTGCTGGGCCTCGGCTTGCTTCTTCGCGAAGTACGGCCCGGTCTCGAAGTCGAGCCGCACATGGGTGGTGCCCTCCGGCAGCGCCGGCAGGTCCTTGCACCGGCCGTCCGCGTCGGTCGCCGATCCGCCGAGCGCCGTCCACTCGCCCCCGGAACCCGCGCGGGCCGACAGGGACACGGCGACGCCCTCGGCTGGCCGGCCGGCACTGGTGTCCAGGATGTGGGTGGACACCGACGCCGTGCTCTCGCTGCTCATACGCTCTCTTCCTCCACGAGACGGGTCAGCCGGATCCGGTTGATCTTCCCCAGTTCGGTGCGGACGGTCTCCCACTCCTGCTCGGGCGAGTGGTCGATCCGCGCGCGGACGGCGTCCCTCATCTGCTCACCGGTGCGGCCGGTGGCGCAGATCAGGAACACATGGCCGAACTTCTCCTGGTAGGCCAGGTTGAGTTCGAGCATCTCGGCCTTGAGCTCATGGGAGGCACCGGCCATCCCGCTCTGCTCGCGGGAGGAGACCGGGTCCCCGGGCTTCGGCCTGCCGATCGGCGGATGCCCCGCCATCGCTTCGGCCAGGTCGCCGGCGGTCAGCTCCGCCATGGCGGCGTCGCCGGCGGCCAGAAGGGCCTCGACGGTGGCGTAGGGGCGCCGGGACAGCAGTGCGCTGCCCCACGCCCTGCTGGCGCACACCTCGTGCAGCCTGGACCGCGCCTCGCTGTCCGTCGAGGTGTTGAACCGGGTGAGGCCCGGAACGGAAGTCGAAGACACGGGATCCTCCGCGGCTGTTCTGCGTGGTGCGTCGGACGGGCTGCGGACAGCTAACGCCTTCCCACGACAACCCGTCAACAGTTTGTTGAATATTTGTGGGAGGACGGCCGCCTGCCCGGTATGCGGACAGCCCGTGGACGGGGCACGGCCCGGACCGCCCCGGACGCGCCGGGCGCGGTCGGGGAAGCCGGTCGGGCAGGGTCAGCCGGGGCGGTCACCGGCTCTCTTTCCGGATGCGTCGCTCCGCCGTGCGGGTGAACCTGGGGAAAGCCAGGCTATTGAACACAAGGGAGAACACGATGATCCAGATGTTGCACGAGAAGGGCATGCGCAGCGAGCACGCCTACACCGCGGCATTCGTCTCCATCGGCCTGTCGATACTGGCCTGGACGGCATCCCGCCGGGCCGAGCCGGGCGCCGGCGTCGACCGCGCGGACCGCTGGGGCATCTTCGTCGGCGAATGGGCGCCCACGTTCTTCGGCCTCGGCCTCGCCCTCTCCCACTACGAGCAGCACGACGGCACCCTCGTCGCCGGTGTCCACGACATCCGCAAGGCGCAGTCGTCGGCCAAGGCGAAAGCGAAGGGGAAGGAGCAGGAGGCCATGTGACCCACGCGCGCGAACGCCCGCCCCGGTCAGGGATGGCACAGGGGCGGGCGCTCCCGTGCGCACGGACGCGGTGCGCGGGTGCGGCCGGGCCGACCGGTCTCCGCGGCCCCTCCCCCGGGCGCCTTGAGCCGGTCGGGCCGCTTCCCTCCACCCTGTCCCCTTTCAGAGGCCTTTCTCACGGTTCAGATAGTTGTAGACGGTGAACCGGCTGACGCCGAGCGCCTGGGCCACGGTCTCCACCCCATGCCGTACGGAGAAGGCGCCGCGCGCCTCCAGCGTCCGCACGACCGACTGCTTCGCCCTTCGGTCGAGCGACGGCAGCGGCATGCCGTGACGCCGCTCCATCGCGGCCAGGATGTGGTCAAGCGAGTCCGAGAGCTGCGGCAGCCGCACGGCCAGCACCTCGTCCCCCTCCCAGGACAGGACGACATCGTCCGGCTGCGCCTGGTCGGGAGGGAGGATCTCCGCCCCCATCGCGTCCACCAGCGGCCTGACGGCGCCGACCAGGGGATGCTCGCCGGGCCCGGTCACCTCTCCCCCTCCCGACGCCCGCGCCCGTCCCCGCTCCCGTGCGCGTCCCCGCTCCCGTTCCCGCTCCCGTGCGCGTTTCCGCGCCCGTGCCCGTGCTCGGTGGCGACTCCCCCGCCCGCCACCGCCGCGCCGTCCGCCACGGCTCCGCCGTGGACGGCTGCCCCGGGGTCGCGCTCCCCCATCACGTTGACCTGCAGCGACACCCGGGTGGCACCCGCGCCGAGGGCTCGGCGCAGCAGCGATTCGACCGCGGCGAGCACGGCGTCCGCCCCGCCCTCGGCGGTGTTGCCGAAGGGGCCGACGTCCACGGCGTCGAGGTCGGCGGCCTGGAGGACCTCGCGGGCCACCAGCGCATGAGCCGGGGCCTCATCGAGGTCGAAGGGTTCCGTCGTGAACTCCACTCGCAATCGCATGGCCCCACGGTAAGCCCGCCGGCACGGGCGCCCGCCGGGCGGTACGGGGAAATCCGGCGCCCGCGCGGGCCTGGACCGCGCGCCTCCCACGGCGAGCCGGCCGGCGGCGGCCGGACGCCCCGCGGAGTGGCCCGGCGGCAGGACGTCCGGGTCTTGACAGCCCTCCCCCACCAGAGGCAATCTTCCATTACGCAGAAATAATTTTCCGTAATACGGAAGGTGCATTCCCTCATGGGATACCCGGACCAGCGCTTCGCTGTGAACCTCTCGATCCTCTTCACCGAGCTCCCGCTGCTGGAGCGCCCGGCGGCCGCAGCCGCGGCGGGGTTCTCCGCGGTCGAGCTGTGGTGGCCCTGGACCGACAGCCCCGAGCCCGGGCAGAGCGAGCTGGACGACCTGAGGAAGGCGCTTGGGGACTCCGGCACCCGGCTGGTGGGCCTGAACTTCTACGCCGGCCGGCTGCCGGGCCCGGACCGCGGCGCGCTCTCCGTACCCGGCGAGGAGTCGGACCGCTTCCGCGCCAACATCGACGTGGCCGCGGACTTCGCCTCATCCGTCGGCTGCAAGGCACTCAACGCCCTCTACGGAAACCGCGCCGAGGGCGTGGACCCGGCCGTACAGGACGAACTCGCCCTCCAGAACCTGGTGGCGGCGGCGCGCGCGGCCGACCGGGTGGGCGCGATCCTGCTGATCGAGGCCCTGAACGAAGCGGAGTCCCCGCTCTACCCGCTGGTGAGCGCACCCGCCGCCATCGAGGTGGTGGACAGGGTCAACGCCGTCACGGGCCTCGGCAACGCCAGGTTCCTGCTCGACATCTACCACCTGTCGATGAACGGCGAGGACATCGCCGCCGTCATCGACGCCCACACAGCGAAGACCGGACATGTGCAGATCGCGGACAACCCCGGGCGCGGCGCGCCGGGCACCGGCGCGCTGCCGCTCGAGGACCTGCTCGACCGGCTGAGGGAGGCCGGTTACGACGGCTGGATCGGCCTGGAGTACAAGCCCGGCGACCGTCCGAGTGCCCGGTCCTTCGACTGGCTCCCGGAGACCGCCCGGCCCGCGCGCTGAGGCCGGTCCCACCGTCCGCCGGCACCCCTTCGCACCACCGCTCCGAGAGAGGCAACCCCATGAGCACCCCCGCAGACTCCTCCCACACCTCCCGCGCCTCCCGCACCTCTCGCACCTCTCGCACCTCCCGCGCCGATCTGCCGACGATCGCGTGGATCGGCCTCGGCATCATGGGCTCGCCCATGTCCGAGAACCTGATCAAGGTGGGCTACCAGGTGACCGGCTACACCCTGGAGCAGGAGAAGCTGGAGCGCCTCACGGCCGCCGGCGGCACCGCCGCCGCGTCGATCGCCGAGGCCGTCACGGACGCCGATGTCGTGATCACCATGGTTCCCGCCTCACCCCAGGTGGAGGCCGTCGCATACGGGCCGGACGGCATCCTGGAGAACGCGAAGCGGGGCGCCCTGCTGATCGACATGTCCTCGATCACCCCGCACACCTCCGTCGAACTGGCGAAGAACGCCGCCGGCAAGGGGATACGCGTGCTGGACGCCCCCGTCTCCGGTGGTGAGGCCGGCGCCGTCGAAGCGGTCTTGTCGATCATGGTCGGCGGCGAGCAGGACGCCTTCGACGAGGCCGCCCCCATCCTGGAGGCACTGGGCAAGACGATCGTCCTGTGCGGCCCGCACGGCTCCGGCCAGACGGTGAAGGCCGCGAACCAGCTGATCGTCGCCGTCAACATCCAGGCCTGCGCCGAGGCCGTCGTCTTCCTCGAGAAGTCCGGTGTGGACCTGCGGGCGGCCCTGGACGTCCTCAACGGCGGACTCGCCGGCTCCACCGTCCTGACCCGCAAGAAGGGCAACTTCCTCGACCGCGACTTCAGGCCGGGCTTCCGGATCGACCTCCACCACAAGGACATGGGCATCGTCACCGACGCCGCCCGCGACGTCGGGGCCGCCCTGCCGGTCGGGGCCGTCGTCGCCCAGCTGGTCGCCTCCCTGCGCACCCAGGGCGATGGAGGCCTGGACCACTCGGCGCTGCTCCGCGCGGTCGAGCGCCTGTCCGGCTCGCCGGTCGCCTGACGCGGCCCCGCCCCCCGTCCACCGGATCGGTTCCCCCCCATCGGCGCCCGGGCCCGTGCGTACCACGCGCCCGTCCCGCAGCCGCCCCGCACCTGCACGGGTGTCCGCGGCGGGCGCCCACGGCGGACGAGCACCCCGCCCGATCCCACGGCACCCCACCCCGGGTCGCCGTCGCCCCCCAAGCGTCCGGGCCGCTGCTGCGCCGACACCTGTCCTGTCGCGCCCAGGCGCAGCCGCGGCCCGGACCCACACCCCAGACTTCAACAAACTGTTGACGATGTCTCGGGCACGTACTTACCCTCCTGACACCTCAGCAGCTCCCGCACGGAAGGCCGCTCTCCCACCCATGACGCAGCGCGTGCTTACGACCGAGTCCGGCGCCCCGGTCGCCGACAACCAGAACTCCGCCACCGCCGGCGTCGGTGGCCCTCTCCTGCTCCAGGACCAGCACCTGCTGGAGAAGCTCGCCCGGTTCAACCGCGAGCGCATCCCGGAGCGGGTCGTCCACGCGCGCGGCTCCGGCGCGTACGGCCACTTCGAGGTGACCGACGACGTCACCGGGTTCACCCGGGCCGCCTTCCTGGACACGGTGGGCAAGCGCACCGAGGTCTTCCTGCGGTTCTCCACCGTGGCGGACTCGCTCGGCGGCGCGGACGCCGTCCGCGACCCGCGGGGCTTCGCGGTGAAGTTCTACACGCAGGAGGGCAACTACGACCTCGTCGGCAACAACACCCCGGTGTTCTTCGTCAAGGACCCGATAAAGTTCCCCGACTTCATCCACTCCCAGAAGCGCGACCCGTTCACCGGCAGGCAGGAGCCGGACAACGTCTGGGACTTCTGGGCCCACGCGCCGGAGGCCACACACCAGATCACCTGGCTGATGGGCGACCGGGGCATCCCGGCCTCGTACCGCCACATGAACGGCTACGGATCCCACACCTACCAGTGGACCAACGCCGAGGGCGAGGCCTTCTTCGTCAAGTACCACTTCAAGACCAACCAGGGCATCCGCTGCCTGAGCAGCGAGCAGGCCGCGGAAGTCGCGGGCAGCGACCCCGACTCCCACCAGACGGACCTGCTGCAGGCCATCGAGCGGGGCGTCAACCCGTCCTGGACGCTCTATGTGCAGATCATGCCCGCGGCCGAGGCGGCCGACTACCGCTTCAACCCGTTCGACCTCACCAAGGTGTGGCCGCACGCCGACCACCCGCTGCGGCGCGTCGGCCGGCTGGTCCTCGACCGCAACCCCGACAACGTCTTCGCCGAGGTCGAGCAGGCGGCGTTCTCACCGAACAACTTCGTGCCGGGCATCGGGCCCTCACCGGACAAGATGCTCCAGGGCCGCCTGTTCGCCTACGCGGACGCCCACCGCTACCGTCTCGGCGTCAACCACACCCAGCTCGCGGTGAACGCGCCGAAGGCCGTCCCCGGCGGCGCCGACAACCACGGCCGCGACGGCTTGATGGCCGCCCGCAACGGCTCCCGCCACGACAAGAACTACGAGCCGAACTCGTACGGGGGCCCGGTGCAGACGAACGCCGCCCTGTCGGCGCCGCTGGCCCTGCACGGCCACACCGGCACGCACGCCGCACCGGCACACGCCAAGGACGACGACTTCCACCAGGCCGGTGAGCTCTACCGCCTGATGTCCGAGGAGGAGAAGTCGCGCCTGGTCGCGAACATCGCCGGCGGACTCTCCCAGGTCACCCGCGACGACGTGATCGAACGGAATCTCGCCCACTTCCACGCCGCCGACCCGGGCTACGGCAAGCGCGTGGAGGAGGCGGTCCGCGCCCTGCGCGAGGGCTGAGCCGGCCGGGCCCGTACACGCTGAGCGCACGGGTCACCGTGTCCCGCCGAAGCCCTCCCCCACGGTCAGGGTGACCAGGCCCTCCGGCGCGTCGGAGCTCTCCGTGACGGTGCTCCCGGGCACCCGGGAGGCGAGGGCCCTCGCCTCCCGGGCGAGCCCGGCGGGGTGGACGACCGACGTCCCCGCGCCCACCACCGCAGCGCTCCCGGTTCCGGTTCCGGTTCCGGTTCCGGTTCCGGTTCCGGTTCCGGCAATGGTGAATCCGTAAGCGGCAAGCGTTCCGGCGATCTCCTCGGCGAGGCCTGGCGTGCCGGTGCGGTCGAGCACCCGTACGCGGACGGTGCCGGCGTAGAGGGGGTTCCGGCCGGCGGCTGCGACGCTCTCCTCGCGGACCTCCCTGTCCCGGGCGAGCGACAGGAACAGTTCGGCGGCCTCCGGGTACTGCCAGACGACGTTCGCCGTGTCGGACGGCACGTCCATGCCGCGGGGGTAGTTGGGTACGGTCACCAACGTCAGCCGGCCGGGTGGGATCGCCTTGAGCCGGGACACGAGACCGTACAGGGGACGGATCCCCGCGAGTGCCTCGTCGGTGGTGAGGGACTCGGTGGCGGACTCCAGCAGTCCGTACAGCGCGCCGGGGCTGGTCAGCTTCTCCTTGGCCCGGTCGGCGAGGGCCCGCAGGAACTCCTGCTGCCGGCCGATGCGGCCGAGGTCGGAGCCGTCACCGACACCGTAGCGGGCGCGCACGTAGCCCAGAGCGCCCTCGCCCCGCACGGTCTGGCAACCGGCGGGGATGTCGAGGCGTGCCTTCTCGTCGCGGATGGCCGCCGTGGGGCACACCGTCATCCCGTCGAGGGCGTCGACCATCCTCTTGAGCCCCTGGAAGTCGACCGACAGGAAGTGGTCGATGCGCAGCCCGGTGTTGCGCTCGACCGTCTTGACCGCGCAGGCGGCGGCCTTCGCGACCTCACCGCCGGCGCCGCCGATCGCGAACGCTTCGTTGATCTTGGCGTGGTGGGGTCCGGAGACGGTGCCGTCGCCGCGCTCGCAGGCGGGCACCCGCACCCACGAGTCCCGGGGGAAGGAGACCACGGTCGCCCACTGCCGGTTCGCGGCGAGGTGAAGGACCATCAGCGTGTCGGAGTGCATGGCGGTGTGGCCGCTGCCGTACCCGGCGTTGGCCCCGGCCCGGGAGTCGGAACCCGTCACGAGGATGTTCTTCGAGCCGGGGCTCATCCTCGGCGGCCGGTCGTCGCCGATCCCGGCGTCCACGTCCGCGGCGTGGATGTTGCCCCGCAGGTCCCGGTAGACCCAGAATCCGGCGGCGGCGGCGACGGCGAGGAGCGCAGCGAGCACGGAGACGGCCCTCGGCGCCTTCCGGCCGCGCCGGGGCGGCCGGGCCCGCCCTTCGGCCACGCCCCGGGCCGGGGCCTCCTCCGGGCTCCACCGGTCCGCCACCTGGTCCGTCGGGGTTCTCGCCGGGTGCCGCGGTGCCTTCGCCGGGTGCCGTCCGGGCGCATCGCTCACGTCGAAGTTCCTCCACTGCCCGGGTGGGTCGGCGCGCGCCCCCGTCGGCGATCGCTCTCGGCGGGACGGCAGGTGCCAGCACTCTACTTCCGGGTGTGCGCCGTCGAGCCGCGACGACACCCTGACCCGCGTACCGGGGTGGAGCCCGGACGACGCGGTCTGCTTCGCCGTCAGCCCCCGCGGCGCGCTTCCCCCTCTGCCTCTCCACCGCACGCCTCCGACCTGCACATGCCCGCCCGCGGTACGGACCGGCACCCCTGCCGCGCCGTCGCCGGGAGCGGCTCGCCCGGCAGGGCGGGGCATCCTGGCGGCACCCGCGTCAAGGAGCCGTCAAGATTGCCGCAGTACGGCAATGACAGATGGGCGGCGCGGAGGGGACCATAGGGCCCTCGGGGTGGAATTCAGAGGGCAGGAGACTTGCCGGTATGGGTCTGTTTCTCGGTCTCGGCATCGCGGGCATCGTCCTGCTGGCGCTGTCACTGGTCTTCGACGGGGTACTGGAAGGCGCACTCGACGGTGTGCTGGACGGCCTGTTCGACGGCTGGCTGTCGCTTCCGGTGATCGCGGGGTTCGTCTCCATGCTCGGCTTCACCGGCGCGATCGTGCTGGGGACGACAGACCTGGGAACGACCGCGGCGACGGCGGCGGGCGTCCTCGCCGGCCTGCTCGCCGCCCGGCTGACCTGGTGGCTGAGCAGCAGTCTGATGCGGGACCGGGCCGCCACGGCTCCGCGGGACGCGGACCTCCTCGGTACCGGAGGGTCCGTGGTGACGGCGATCCCGGCCGACGGCTACGGCGAAGTGCTGCTCCGGGTGGCCGGCCAGCCCGTGAAGTACGCCGCCAGGTCCGCCACGCCCATGGAGCGGGGCGCGGAGATCTGGGTGGAGGCCGCCCTGTCCGCCACCTCCGTCCTCGTCCGGCCCGTCGAGCGCTGAAACGATTCGCCGCGACACTCTTCCACTTGATCCGCTTGATCCGCTTGATCCGCTTGATCCACTCGATCCACTCGATCTGCCGCCCCCAGGGAGGCAGGGGGGAGCACCATGAACCCAGTTGTCATCGCCGTGGTGGGAGTCGTCGTACTCCTCGTCCTGCTGGCCCTCGTCGTCGTCACGCGCTACAAGGTCGCGGGCCCCAGCGAGGCGTTCATCATCACGGGTCGGCGAGGGAAGAAGGCGACCGATCCCGACACCGGGCGGATCTTCACCGACAACAGCGGCCAGAAGGTCGTCGTCGGCGGCGGCGTGTTCGTCGTGCCGTTCGTCCAGCAGAGGTTCACGCTGGACCTCTCCAGCCGGCACATCCCCGTGGCCGTGCGGGGAGCGGTCACGCTGCGCGGCGTCAAGGCCCACCTCGAGGGCGTGGCGATCGTCAAGGTGGGCGGCACCGAGGACTCGATCCGAGCCGCCGCCCAGCGCTTCCTGGTCCAGCAGGAAGGGATCGTCGGCTTCACTCAGGAAGTGCTCTCCGGCGCGCTGCGCTCCATCGTCGGCCGGATGTCGGTCGAGGACATCATCCGGGACCGGGCCGCGTTCGCCGGCCAGGTCGCCGAGGAGGCCGAGGCCAGCCTCTCCGGACAGGGCCTGGTGCTGGACGCCTTCCAGATCCAGGACATCACCACCGAAGGCTCCTATCTCGAGGACCTGGGGCGCCCGGAGGCGGCGCGGGCGAAGCAGGAGGCGGACATCGCGGAGGCGGTGGCCCGGCGGGCGTCGGAGCAGGCGCGGCTGAAGGCCGAGGAGGAGATCGCCGTCGCGCAGCGGACGTTCGCCCTCAAGCAGGCCGAGATCAAGGCGGAGACGGACGAGGCAGCCGCGAAAGCCGCCGCCGCCGGACCGCTCGCCGAGGCCGACCGGCAGCAGGAGATCCTGAGCCAGCAGGAGAAGGTCGCGGAGCGCCGGGCGGCACTGACGGACAGGGAACTCGACACCCAGGTCCGCAAGCCCGCCGACGCGGCCCGCTACCAGGCCGAACAGGAGGCCGAGGCACGTCGCGTCGCCCTGGTGAAGCAGGCCGAGGCGGACGCCCAGCGGGCCCGGCTGACCGGTGAGGGCGAGAAGGCGCACCGTGCGGCGCTGGCCGAGGCGGTCCGTATCGAGGGCGAGGCGGATGCCGCCGCCATCGCCGCCAAGGGGGCGGCCGAGGCCGACGCCATGCACAAGAAGGCGGACGCCTTCGAGCGGTACGGCGACGCGGCGGTCCTGCAGATGCTCGTCGAGGTACTGCCGCAGGTGGTCGGCAAGGCCGCCGAACCGCTGGGCGCGATCGACAAGATGACCGTCATCTCCACCGACGGTGCCGGAAAGCTGCCGCGGGCCGTCGCGGACAACGTCGCCCAGGGGCTGGAGCTGCTGGGTTCCACGACAGGTGTGGACCTCGCCGAGGTACTGCGAGGCATCACGCAGAAGGGCGCCAAGCGGGAGGCCGGCGGCACCGCGGAGAACGGGGCGGTCGAGATCACCGGCTAGTGGTGCGCACGGCGCGCCTGCCTGGCAGGCCCGGGGAGAACCGGCAGGACTGCGCGGGGACGGGTCAAGACCGGGCAAGGCGGGCATAGGGGCCGGGCAGGACGGCAGGGCCGGGGACCGCTACGCTCCCCGGCCCTGCCCGTCGGCGGTCGAGGCCCGGGTTGGTCGTACCCGCCGGGGGATCGTTGCCCCGGTTGGTCGTGGCCCGGGTCGCGGTCTCCGTGCTGGTCGCGGTCCCGCGAACGCGACCCGCACGCGGTGGCTCGCGGGATGCGGTCCACCGGAACCACGGACGCGGGGAACACGGGTGGCGCGGCCGCGGCGATGTCCGGGGAGCCGGGCCCTCCAGGGCGACCAACCGCAGCGGGCCCGGCCCACCAGCGGTGGCACCTCCGAGCACGGCGAGCCACGGCCGCAGGACGTTCGGCTGCACGGCGTCCGGCGCCGGTGTGGCACGGACGGCTGGTACGGCTCGCACCACGCCCGGCCGCCCGCCGGCACCGCGCTCAGCCCCGAGGCGCCTGGCGGTCCACGAGCACCACGACCAACGCGCCCGCGAGCAACGCCCAGGCCACCGCTGCGGGGCCGGCGTGCCGCCAGCCGACGAGGCCGAGGGCGGCCGCCGTCATCGCTCCCGCGGTGACGGCCCGGGCGTTGGAGACGAACGCCCACCGGGCACGGGTGCCTCCAGGGTGCCGCAGCTCCGCCAGGGCGGCCCTGATCACGAGTACGGCGGCCACGATGGCGACGGTCAGGAGCGAGGCGGTGCCGTCCACACGGTCCCTCCCGGAATCTGTCCGTCCATCGGCCCGTCCATCGGTCCGTCCCTGAGCCCGTCCCTTAGCCCGTCGGTGTCGTGGAGGGACAACGTGCCGCCGGGCAGGGCCGGTTCCCGCATCCGCACCGCCCGCCCGCCCGCTGCCGCCCCTCCCGGATATCTTCCGGGCGCTTGCTACCGCGTCCGGTGCCCCAGCAGTTCGGCCAGGCCGCGGCGGGTGGCGGCGACGACCACCCGGTCTCCGGGGCGCAGCAGGTGTCCGGGGTGGAGGTCGAAGAGCAGACCGCTGGTGTGTTCCGCCCCGTCGTCGGGCGGGGCGGCGGACAGGTCCGGGCGCCGGTCGCCCGGTGCCGCCATGTCGAGGGCGAGCACCCGCCACATGCCCGGACGGAGGGCTTCGGCGATGGTGCGGCCTTCCAGTTGCGGCAGTTCGGCCACGTCGAGCGCGGCGAAGAGCAGCACCCTGCGCTCGACGGAGATGGCCCCGAGCACCTGACGGCCCATCATGGCGCTGGCGAAGGCGGGTGCGGAGAGCGAGGTCACGCTTCTGCTGCGCGTCAGCGCCCCCGGGTGCGCGGCACGCAGTGTCCGGTAGACGGCGGTGGCGAAGTCGTCGTCGTAGAGCCGGAGCGCCACGCGGAGGTGGGAGGCGACCGAGCGGGCGTAGAGGGCGGCTTCCAGGTTGGTGGTGTCGGAGCTGGTGAGGGCGAGCAGGGCGTGGGCCCGGTGGATTCTGGCCGCCTCCAGTACCCCCTCCTGGGTGACGTCACCGATGATCACGGGGACGCGCAGCCGGCGGGCGAGTGCCACTCCCCGGGCCTCGGGGTCGTTCTCGACGCAGACGACGGGGATGCCGATTTCGCGCAGCCGGCCGAGGACGCGGGTTCCGATCTTCCCCAGGCCCAGCAGGACGACATGAGCGGCCAGACCGCGTGGCGGCCGGCGCAGGGCGGTCGCGGAGCGGAAGGAGCTGAGCGCCTCCAGCACGGCGGCGACGAGCAGGGGCAGCAGGAGCAGTCCCACGAGACCCGTCAGCAACTGCAGGATCTGGCGGTCGGTTTGCCCGCCGACCTCGGGGTCGTTGATGGCGAACAGGTCGAGCAGCGTGATGTACGCGGCGTGCAGCGGGTCGCCGCCGCCGGTGAGCCAGCTCGCGACGGCCAGGGCCGCCACGGCCGTGGCCACGCCCGCGAACGACCAGCGCACACGGCGGGAGAACAGCTCCCGGAAGGGCAGCGCGGGACCGCTCAGCCGGCTGACCGGCCGCTCTTCCGGTCCGGTGACGGCTTCGAGCACGATCCGTCCCCGGCGGGACGCGGCGGCGACGGCTCGGTCGTTCGGCAGCAGGAGCGGTCCCGCGGAGCCGCTGTCCTCGGACCCCTCCACACCGCCCGGGTCACTGCTGGTGGAGGACAGCAGCGCCAGGGTGCACAGGCCCGGTTCGGCGGCCCCACCGGGCCCCGGCGGGGGCCGCTCGGCTGCGCGCAGGAGCAGCCCGTCGGCCTGGACGATCTTGCTGGTGCCGGTCACCGCGGTGGCGGCGAGCGCGGGAGCGGCGGTGTCGGCGTCCGACAGCACGGTCGTGGACGAGTCGATGTCGTCAGCCGCCATGCCGGGTACGGCGAGGACGGCGGCCTGGTCGAGCAGTTCCTCGATGTGCTGGCCGAGCTTGCGGTTGTAGAGGCGGATGACCAGGCGCAGCCGGGGGTTCAGCCGGCGGGCGGTGAGTGCGGCGCGGATGTTGGTCTCGTCGTTCTCGTGCACCAGGGCGAGTGCCTGGGCGGTCTCCACGCCCGCCTGCCGGAGGGCGTCGTCGTCCGGGTCGTCACTCTCCAGGACGGGCATCTCGTTCTGCCGTCCGTCTCCGCCGTCGGCGGCCGCGCGGCTCCCACCCGTGCGGACGATGCCTGCCGACACCCGGCCGAGGAGGGCGAGGGCCCGGCCGCCCGAGGGAGCGCCCGCGTTCGGTGGAAGGCCGGGGGACGGGCGGCTGGGCGGTACGAGGAGTGTGACCTGCTGGCGGTAGACGTCGCGGAGTTCGGCGGCGAGGCGATGGGCGAGCGCGTCGTCGCCGCTGACGAGCATGTGGCCCGCGGCGGGCCGCAGTTGCCGGGGAATGGGATGCACATGCCGTACATTGCCGTGTTCCGCCCACGCGGCGCACCTCGACCCGGCCCCGGGAGTGGCCGGTCGGCCGCCACGCCGCAGCCGTTGCGGCTGCGGCCGTCCGGCGGGGCCCGGAAGCGGCCGCTCGGCGGCCCCTCGGTGCGGCGCGGCCCGGTGAACCGGCCCGGCGGGGGCCGTCACCGCGCCGACCGGCACGGCGCCGCCCGCGCGGCGGGAACCCGCGGCCGCGCCCGGGGGAACTGCGCGGCCGTACCGGAGACTCCGTCGCCCGACGGCAGGCGGGCAGCCCGAGGACCGCTCACGCGCCCAAGCGCCCGCCGGGTAGGGGGCCCGGAAGGGCAGCCGGTGCGCGGCGGGTCTCCCCGCCGGACGCCGACGCGGGCGCGGACGCCGACGCGTGCGCCGGCGCCGACGCGGGGGTGGTTCGGCGCCGCGGCGGACCTCCCTCGCGGTGCGGAGGGGGCCGGAGAGCGGTGTCAGCTCCCGAGCGGGAGGATCGCGGTCGGTGCGTGGCCGGGCTCGGTCGCGGCCTCCTCGAACTCGGTGACGTCGCCGATGTCCGCGGTCCGGCTCATCGCGATGTTCGTGATCCGCTCCAGGATCACCTCGACGACGACCGGAACCCGGTGCTCGGCGGCGAGCCCCCGCGCCTGGTCGAAGGCCGCCCCCAGTTCGCCCGGGTCGGTGACGCGGATCGCCTTGCACCCCAGGCCCTCGGCGACCTTGACGTGGTCCACTCCGTAGATGCCCAGCTCCGGGGAGTTGAGGTTCTCGAACTCCAGGTTGACCTGGAAGTCGATGTCGAGGCCGAGCTGCGCCTGACGGATCAGGCCGAGGTAGGAGTTGTTCACGAGGACGTGGACGTACGGGATCCGGTGCTGAGCGCCGACCGCCAGTTCCTCGATCAGGAACTGGAAGTCGTAGTCGCCGGAGAGGGCGACCACCGGCGTGTCCGGATCGGCCGTGGCCGCGCCCAGCGCCGCCGGGATGGTCCAGCCGAGCGGGCCCGCCTGGCCGCAGTTGATCCAGTGGCGCGGCCGGTAGACGTGCAGCAGCTGGGCGCCGGCGATCTGGGAGAGGCCGATGGTGGTGACATAGCGCGTCTCGGGCCCGAAGGCCTTGTTCATCTCCTCGTAGACGCGCTGCGGTTTGACGGGGATGTCGTCGAAGTGCGTACGGCGCTGCAGGGTGGCCTTGCGCTGCTGTGTGGAGGCGGCCCAGGCGGATCGGTCGGGCAGCCGTCCGGCCGCCTTCAGTTCCCCGGCGACCTCGACGAAGAGCTCCAGCGCGGCCCTGGCGTCCGAGGTGATGCCGTAGTCGGGGGCGAAGATCCTGCCGATCTGGGTGGGCTCGATGTCGACGTGGACGAACTTCCGGCCGCGGGTGTAGACGTCGAGCCGGTAGCCGGTGTGGCGGTTGGCCCAGCGGTTGCCGATGCCGAGGACGAGGTCGGACTCCAGGAAGTTGGCGTTGCCGTAGCGGTGGGAGGTCTGGAGGCCGACCATGCCGGCGTTGAGTTCGTGGTCGTCCGGGATGGTGCCCCAGCCCATCAGGGTGGGGATGACCGGTGTGCCGGTGATCTCGGCGAACTCGACCAGCAGGTCGGAGGCGTCGGCGTTGACGACGCCCCCGCCGGAGACGATCAGCGGGCGTTCGGCCTCCAGGAGGAGGGAAAGGGCCTTCTCGATCTGGGCGCGGGTCGCGGTGGGCTTGAAGACCTGCAGCGGCTCGTAGGTCTCGGGGTCGAACTCGATCTCGGTGAGCTGGACGTCGACCGGCAGGTCGATGAGGACCGGGCCGGGGCGGCCGGAGCGCATCAGATGGAACGCCTGCTGGAAGACGCCGGGGAGCTGCGCGGCCTCCAGGACGGTCGTGGCGGCCTTGGTGACCGGCCTGGCGATCGAGGCGATGTCGACGGCCTGGAAGTCCTCCTTGTGGATCACGTTGGTCGGTGCCTGACCGGTGATGCACAGGATCGGAATCGAGTCACCGATGGCGGAGTACAGCCCGGTGATCATGTCGGTGCCCGCGGGGCCCGACGTGCCGACGCAGACACCGATGTTGCCCGGCTTGGCGCGGGTGTAGCCCTCGGCCATGTGGGAGGCGCCCTCGACGTGGCGGGCGAGGGTGTGGGCGATGCCGCCACCCTCCTTGAGGGCCTTGTAGAACGGGTTGATCGCCGCGCCCGGCACACCGAACGCCTGGCTGGCGCCTTCACGCTTGAGGATCTCAACAGCCGCTCGGGCGGCGGTCATACGGGGCATGGAGTGCTCCTGCTTCGGCCTGGCGGATCGGGCTCTGTCGCGCCACCTGAGAGCGTCGATTCCGTGCTGGTTCCCTGATCCTCTTCCGCAATTCCCCCAATTTTCCGCATCACGGAAGAAGTTTTCTGCTATTCGGAACGAATGTAAGTGGAGCACCGGAAGGCGTCAAGGGAGGGGCGGGCCGCCGATGGCCGAACTCCCTCCCCCAGTCGTCGCGGTTGGTGGACGATGGACGTCAGGCGCGCCCGGAAGCGCCGGAGGGGGACGGACATGACAGATCACGTACCGGTGCGCTGTCCGGTGTGCCGCCGCGCGCACACCTTCGCTTCGCCCGTCTATCCCTGTGCCTGCGGCGCACCGCTCGCCCCGCCCCTGCTCCAGGGGGCTCCCGCCGAACCGATCCGCCACCGCACCTGGACCGACGACTGGGTCACCGTGCGCTGCCCGGCGTGCGGGCGGCAGGACCAGTGGCCGCAGCCGGAGCTCGGTTGCCCCTGCGGCACGGTGCTGCGGATCCCGGTGCGGCCGGTGACCGCGATGCCGGAGACCTCGGCCGGTGCGGCGGCCCACCGGAGCACCGCCACCGCGGCGGGCGCCGAGGGCTCCCTCGCGCCCTCCGGTACCGGCCCGCCGGGCGGGGCGGGCGCACCCGGCTCGGCCCCGTTCGATCAGCGGGACCCCGGCCCGGCCGATCCGGCCGCGGCGGCGGAGGACGCCCTGCCGCTCTACGGCCCCGGCGGGCCGGAGGAGGACCGCCCCTTCTCCGTGCCGGCGCCCGCGTCCGCCCGTCCCGACTTCCGCCCGACCCCGATCCGCACGGCACGCGACGCGGTGACCGCCGCGGCGCGGTATCTGCGCTGGCTGGGCTTCCAGGAGATCGTCCAGCCCGAGGAACGGACCGCGTCCGGGGTCGATCTGCGCGCCCTGGGCCTGGTCGCCCAGGTCGACCCCACCACCCGGCCCGTCACGCTGCGCGCCGTGGAGTGCCTCTGGCTGAGCGGACTGAGTTCCTCCGCCAGCAGCGTCCTCTTCTCCCTCGCCGGCTACTCGGCCGACGCCCGTGCGCGGGCGGACGGCCTCGGGGTCCCGCTGTTCGCCATGGACCTGACGGGCGCGGTCGAGCCGGTGAACGGCCCGGCCAAGGACCTGGCCTCCACCGGCGCCTGACGCCGACGGGCACCCCGAGAGGCCTGCCATCGGCGGCGGACCCCGAGGGCCGCCCTGCGGCCGCAGGGGCCCTGTGCGGCGTGGTGCCGGACAGGGCGGCCGCGTGGCCCATGGGAGCCACGGACAGCGCGGGAAGCACCGGACGGCGGCCGTCCGGCCGGGTCGTGCGCCATACTCCCCCTATGCGCATACGGTCGGCCGAAGCATGCGAGCTGCCGCTCCTCCAGGACATCGAACGAGCCGCCGGTGAGTCCTTCCGCTCCCTCGGCATGGCCGCGGTCGCGGACGACGATCCCCCGCCGCTCGACGAACTGGAGCGGTACCGGAGGTCCGGCGGACTCTGGGTGGCGGATGCGGGTGACGGCCGGCCCGTGGCGTATCTGCTCACCGAACCCGTGGACGGCGCTGCCCACATTGAGCAGCTGTCCGTCCATCCGGACTTCGCGCGGCGGGGACTCGGCCGGGAGCTGATCGGCCATCTGGAGGCGGCGGCCAGGGCCAGGGGCCTGAGCGCGCTGACCCTGACCACGTTCACCGACGTGCCCTGGAACGCGCCCTACTACTCCCGACTCGGCTTCCGGACCCTCGGCGAGGACGAACTCACCGAGGGGCTGCGGAGCATCCTGAAGGCGGAGGCAGCACACGGGCTCGACCGCTGGCCCCGTATCTGCATGCGCTACCCGCTCTGACCCGGCCGGTCACCGCGGCCCCGGGTGACCGGCCGGCCTGCCTTCGGACGGGAAGCGGGGGTGCCGTGCCTGCGACCGGCGCCGAGCCCTCCGCGAGCACGATGCCGGGATGCGGCACGGCGGACCCCGGCGGACCCCGGCGGGCCGGGCGCCGGCCCGCCGGCCGGGAACCGCCGGGCTCAGGGCCGGAGCACCGCCTCCGGCGGCGGTGGCGTCCGGGGCGGCATCAGCCGCCACCCGTCGGGGTCAGGCGCCCCTCAGCCGACCCCCCGGTCGCTGCCGGCCCAGTACGGGTCCCTCAGCCTGAATTTCTGGATCTTGCCCGTCGCCGTCCGCGGGATCGCGTCCCGGAACTCCACACTGGTCGGCGCCTTGTACCCCGCCATCCGCTCCTTGCAGTACGCGATGATCTCCGCCTCGCTCACCACCGCGCCCTCGGCCGGCACCACCAGTGCCTTGACCGTCTCGCCCCACTTCTCATCCGGCACCCCGATGACCGCGACCTCCGCCACCGCCGGATGGCTGAAAACGGTGTCCTCCACCTCGATCGACGACACGTTCTCCCCACCGGTGATGATCACGTCCTTCTTCCTGTCGGAGATCGTCAGATGCCCGTCCCCGACATCGATCGAACCGCCGTCCCCGGTGCGGAACCAGCCGTCCTGCAGCGCCGCCGCCGTCTCCTCCGGCTTCTCCCAGTAGCCGTCCAGGACCACGTTCGACCGGGCCAGTACCTCGCCGGAGTCCGCGACGCGCAGGTTCACACCGAGCGCGGGCAGCCCCGCCCGCGACAGTCTGCGGGCCCGCTCCCCGGCCGGCAGCTCCCCGTCCTCGGGCCGTGCGCGGTTGAACGTCAGCAGCGGCGAGGTCTCCGTCAGACCGTAGATCTGCGTGAACTCCCAGCCCAGTTCCTCCTCCACCCGCTGGATCATCCGGCTGGGCGGGGGCGCGCCGGCACACACGATCCGTACACGGCCACGCCCCGGAACTCCGCCCTGCCAGTCCTTCGCCGCGTCCAGCACCGCGTTCCACACCGCAGGGGCGCCGCACATCAGCGTCACGCCGTGCTCGTCCACCCGCCGCAGGATCTCGGCTCCTTCGACCTTGCGGAGCACCACCTGCTTCACACCGAGCCCCGCCATCACGAACGGCATGCCCCAACCGTTGCAGTGGAACATCGGCAGCGTGTGCATATACACGTCCCTCTCCCACACCCGCGTGTGCAGACCGAAGGTCAGGCCGTTCACCCAGATGTTGCGGTGCGTGAGCTGGACCCCCTTGGGGCGGGCCGTCGTTCCGGAGGTGTAGTTGATCGTCGCGGTGGCGTCCTCGTCGGGATTCGACCAGGGGCGCGGCTCCACACCGAACCGCATCAGCTCGTTCTCCGTCTGCTCCCCCAGCACGAACCGGTGGTCCGTCCTGACGCACTCCGCCGGCTCCCGCACCTCGGGGTCGACCAGCAGTACCGAGGCACCGCTCTGCCGCACCACATACGCGATCTCCTCGGCCTTCAGACGGAAGTTGACGGGCACGCAGATCCGACCGCTCATCGGCACCGCGAACAGCAACTCCAGCAGACGGGCAGAGTTGTGGCTGACCACCGCCACCCGCTCGCCCTCCCCCACCCCCAGCGCGTCCAGGCCCGCCTGCCAGGCCCGTACCCGCTCGCCCAGCCGCCCGTACGTCGACACCGGTACCGGCGGCGCGGGCTGGCTCGGCTCGTCGATCACTGCGGGACTGGCGGCGAAGCCCAGCACCGCCCGGTCCAGGAAGTCCGCAATCGTCATCGGAACGCGCATCGCTCTCCCCTGCTCCTCTGTAGGACAACGTGGTGGCTACCCGCGGCTGCCGGTGCCGACCCCGACGATCCCGGCCGGGCTCCGGCGCGGCGGGAGTCCCTCGGCCCGGTCCCCGGTCGGCCGTCGAGGCCAGCCGGGCACGCAGCCTGCCGGTGCGCCTGCCCGGGATCGGCTGCCTGCCGGTGTGCATTCCCGGGATCAGCCGCCCGAAGCGGGGCGGCGGCCGCGCTTCTCACGGGGCGGGCCCTGTCCGCCGCGAAGCCGGGGTCCTCGACCGCGACGGCGGCCGTACCGCAGGGCCCTTGGCCACGGCACCCGCTCGCACACGGTGATGCCTCTTGACCCTGCTGTGAGGAGAAGCGGGTGGGGAGCCCTGGCACGAGCGCGCTCCCCTCTCGAGGCGTGGATGACCGGGAGAGACCGGAACCGCACTCTCCGCGCAGCGGGCCTGCGTACAGACCGGCACCCCGCGCGGGACCGGCCGCCTTGCGGTCGGCGGCCCCAGGCGAGACCGCGCCCTGCTGCCGGTGACACCCGCCCGGGGGCGCCTGCGGCCTCGCCGCCGTCATGCCGCCGCCGCTGAGCCCCGATATCCTGCCCGTGCCGATCCCCAGGGGATGCACACGGCGTGGACGCGGGTACAGGGATGTGCACGCGAAAGGCGCGGCGTGCGCCTCGCTCGCACGGGAGGTGACCCAGGATGCCCCGACGGAGCCGTTCCACCCCGGCCTCGAAGCGGACCTCCTGGCGCCGCCGCGTCTCCCCGCCCGCCGCGCCGCCCGGGCCTGCGGAGCCCTCGGCGCCCGCCCCGCCCGAGCAGCCCCGCACCGGGCGGGAACAGCGCAGCATCGTGCAGGCGGCGCTCTACCGCGACGGCCGCAGGGTGTCGTCGCCGGCGTCGCTCGCGGAGACCTTCCGCCTGCTCGGGGAGGATCCGGCCGGTATGGCGTGGATCGGCCTCCACCGGCCGACCGAGGCGGAGCTGCGGGCCCTGGCGGAGGAGTTCGACCTGCACCAGCTGGCCGTCGAGGACGCCATGGAGGCGCACCAGCGGTCCAAGCTGGAGCGGTACGGGGAGACCCTCTTCGTCGTGCTCCGCGCCGCCCGCTACCTCGACGCCCCGGAGGAAGTCGACTTCGGCGAGCTGCACGTCTTCGTCGGCCGCGACTTCGTGATCACGGTCCGCCATGGGGCGGCCCCCGACCTCTCGGCAGTCCGCCGCCGCATGGAGGCCGACCCCGAGCTGCTCGCCCTGGGCCCCGAGGCGGTGCTCTACGCGATCCTCGACGCGGTCGTGGACGGATACGCGCCCGTCGTCGCCGGTGTGCAGAACGACATCGACGAGATCGAGACGCAGGTCTTCGGCGGCGATCCGGCGGTGTCGCGCCGTATCTACGAACTCTCGCGGGAGATGGTCGAGTTCCAGCGCGCCACCCGGCCGCTGGTCGGCATGCTGCACGGCCTGATGGCGGGCTTCGCCAAGTACGGCACGGAGGAGGAGCTCCAGCGGTACCTCCGCGACGTCGCCGACCATGTCACCCACATCAGTGAGCGCGTCGACGGCTTCCGGCAGGCGCTGGCGGACATCCTGACGGTGAACGCGACCCTGGTGACACAGCAGCAGAACGCCGAGATGCGGGCACTGGCGGAGGCGGGCTTCGAGCAGAACGAGGAGGTCAAGAAGATCTCCGCCTGGGCTGCCATCCTCTTCGCCCCCACACTGGTGGGAACCATCTACGGCATGAACTTCGTGAACATGCCCGAGCTGCACTGGGGGTTCGGCTACCCCTTCGCGATCCTGCTGATGGCGGCGGTGTGCGTGACCCTCTACCTCGTCTTCAAGCGGCGGGGCTGGCTGTAGGGGGTCGGGCCGGACACGCCGACCGGATGCGCGTCCGCGGACGGCGCTCTCCCTACCGCGCCGCGCGCCGGCGGTTCAGCGGTCGATGGGCTGGAAGCCGCGCAGCCGGAGGCTGTTGCCCACCACGAAGACCGAGGAGAAGGCCATCGCCGCCCCCGCGACCATCGGGTTGAGCAGACCGGCCGCGGCCAGCGGCAGGGCGGCGACGTTGTAGGCGAAGGCCCAGAAGAGATTGGCCCGGATGGTGCCCAGCGTCCTGCGGGAGAGGCGGATGGCGTCCGCCGCGGCGTTCAGGTCACCGCGCACCAGCGTGAGGTCGCCGGCCTCGATCGCGGCGTCCGCGCCCGTTCCCATCGCCAGCCCCAGGTCGGCCTGGGCGAGTGCGGCGGCGTCGTTGACGCCGTCCCCGACCATGGCGACCGAACGGCCCTCCTCCTGCAGGCGCTTGACGGCATCGACCTTGTCCTGCGGCATGACCTCGGCGATCACGTACTGGGGTGCGATGCCCACCTCGGCGGCGACCGCTTCGGCGACCGCCCTGTTGTCGCCGGTCAGCAGGATCGGGGTCAGGCCGAGGGCGCGCAGGCGCCCGACCGCCTCCGGGCTGGTCTCCTTGACGGCGTCGGCGACCTCCAGGACCGCGCGGGCCTCGCCGTCCCAGGCGACGGCGATGGCGGTGCGCCCGGCCGCCTCGGCCTCGGCCTTGGCGCGCCGCAGATCCCCGGGCAGCAAGACGGCCCGTTCGGCGAGCAGCTTCTCGCGTCCGACCAGGACCGCGTGGCCCTCGACGACGCCGGTGACGCCGAGGCCGGCGATGTTCGCGAAGTCCTCGGGAGCGGGGAGCGCTCCGACGCGGGCGGCGGCGCCGGAGGCGACGGCCCGGGCGACGGGGTGCTCGGAGGAGTGCTCCAGGGCGCCCGCGAGGCGCAGGACCTCGTCCTCGCCGGTGTCATCGGCGGTGTGCACGGCGAGCAGGGCCATACGGCCGGTGGTGACCGTTCCGGTCTTGTCCAGGACGATCGTGTCGATCTTGCGCGTCGTCTCCAGGACCTCGGGGCCCTTGATCAGGATGCCGAGCTGGGCGCCGCGCCCGGTGCCGACCATGAGCGCGGTGGGGGTGGCCAGGCCCAGGGCGCACGGGCAGGCGATGATCAGCACGGCGACCGCGGCGGTGAAGGCGGCGGTCAGGCCGGCGCCGCTGCCGAGCCAGAACCCGAGGGTGCCGAGCGCCAGGGCGATCACGACCGGGACGAAGACGGCGGAGATCCTGTCGGCGAGCCGCTGGGCGGCGGCCTTGCCGTTCTGCGCGTCCTCCACCAGCTTGGCCATGCGGGCCAGCTGGGTGTCGGCTCCGACCCGGGTGGCCTCGACGACCAGACGGCCGCCGGCGTTCAGCGTGGCCCCGGTGACGGCATCCCCGGTGCCGACCTCGACCGGCACGGACTCACCGGTGAGCATGGAGGCGTCCACGGCGGACGAGCCCTCGACGACCACACCGTCGGTGGCGATCTTCTCTCCGGGGCGGACGAGGAACCGGTCGCCGGCCCTCAGGTCGCCGACGGGGACGAGCTCTTCGCGTCCGTCGTGCAGGAGGGTGACCTCCTTGGCTCCCAGCTCCAGCAGCGCCTTCAGCGCCGCTCCAGCCTTCCGCTTCGACCGGGCCTCGAAGTAGCGGCCGGCCAGGACGAAGGCGGTGACGCCCGCCGCGACCTCCAGGTAGATGTTCCCCGCGCCGTCGGCACGGGCGATGGTCAGCTCGAAGGGGTGGGTCATGCCGGGCGTTCCGGCAGTGCCGAAGAACAACGCCCACAGGGACCAGAGGAACGCCGCCGACGTGCCGACGGAGATCAGCGTGTCCATCGTGGCGGCGCCGTGCTTGGCGTTGGTCCAGGCGGCCTTGTGGAAGGGCCGGGCGGCGTACGTCACCACGGGTGCCGCAAGCGTGAGCGAGAGCCACTGCCAGTACGTGAACTGGAGCGCCGGGATCATGGCCATCGCGATGACGGGGACGGCGAGCGCGACCGCGGCGGTCAGCCGCCGGCGCAGGTGCAGCAGCTCGTCGCTCTCCTCCTGCGCGGTGCCGCTGCCGGTGTCCGGCTCGGTGCGTATGGGGAGCGGTTCGGGTTCGGGCTCGCGTGCGGTGTAGCCGGTGGCCTCGACGGTGGCTATCAGGTCGGAGACGGCGACGTCCTCGCGGAAGGCGACCCTGGCCTTCTCGGTGGCGTAGTTGACGGTGGCCTCGACCCCGTCCATGCGGTTGAGCTTCTTCTCGATCCGGGCGGCGCACGAGGCACAGGTCATGCCTCCGATGGCGAGTTCGACCTCGGCGCCGGGCGTGGTGGTGGTCATGTCTGCTCCTCGGAGCTCACGGATGCGGTCTGCGCTGGCGGAGGGGCTGGGCCGGTCGGGCGGGGCGGTTCGGCAGAGGCTTGCGCATCAGGCGGCCATGCGGCCGGTGACGTCGTATCCGGCCTCGCCGGCGGTCTCGGCCGTCAGCGCGTCGAGCGCGTCGCCGGGCTCGGCTGCGGTCGTCGCCGCAGCCGAGCCGGTGCCCCCGGCCAGGGCGCCGGCCCCGGCATCGACCGCCGCGACCCCGTCCAGGCCGCACACCAGGCCGCCCACCGCCTTGACGGCGACGCCCTGGCAGCGGGCACCGCCGACGCCACCGGCCCGGTAGGGGGTCGTGGCCTCCGCGGCGGTGTGACGGCTTCCGCCAGGGGTGCAGCAGGTCGACACGGGGGATCCTCCACAGCCGCCGATCGATACCCCTCCAGGGTATTAACAACGACTCCATGTATACCCCCTACCCGTATCCGCCGCAAGAGTGATCCGACGTGATCCACACCCCCTAGGGGTATGTTGAACTGCATCGATCACACGGCGAGCGGTCGCGAGACGAGGAGCCGGCCAGGTGCACCGGACTGCGGATCCCTCTGCGGTCATGCGGGCACGCGGTCAGGCGGTCATCCGGTCAGGCGGTCATCCGGTCATCCAGGAAGCGCGAGCAGCATCAGGGGCGTGGTGGTCGGCCGGGACGATCCGCCGTCGGGTTCGACGGTGAGTCCGAGGGCGGTGGCGTTGCCGATGTCACCCTCGATGGCCACGGCGCCGTCGTGTTCCAGCAGTCCGGCCGGGTGCATGGTGCCCTGGTCGTCGTACCAGAGCTGGTAGGTCCTCCCCGGCGCGGGCCTGGGGAGGCCGGTGCCGACGAACACCGCCCTGCCCAGCTGCCTGGACGCGACGACCGCGGTGGACGCGCCGTTCGTCGTGCGGCCCCGGACCGTGCGGGCGTCGGGGGCGGACATGACCGAGGTCAGGTCTTCGAGTTGCCGGGCTGCCTGCCGCGCCTGCCGCTGCGACTCGGTGCTCTGCCGGTACTGCCAGGCCGCGACGCCGGCGAGGGCCGCGCCGGCGACGAGGCTTGCGGCGACGAGGAGCGAGCCGCTCCTGCGGATTCGCGAGAAGATCGATGTGACGGGCCGGGCCGTCGCGGGCACGTGCGGGGGGATCTGGCGCACGGAGTCGATGCCGTGCAGCACCGATTCCCTCATGCCGCGCGGGGCGGGGGTACGCACCGCTGCGGCGAGGCGGTCGGCGGTGGCGGAGAACCCGGCCACCTCGTCCCGGCACGGCGCGCAGCGCGCGAGGTGGGCGTCGACCGCGCCGTGTTCGTCGGGTGGAAGCGCGTCGAGGGCGTAGGCGCCGGTGAGGCTGTGCAGTCCCTCGTGGGGCTCCTTGCGGAGTTCCCTGTGGAATCCCTCGCGGACCCTCATGCGGTCACCCCCATGCAGTCGCGAAGCCGGATGAGTCCGTCCCGCATGCGTGTCTTGACCGTCGGAAGCGGCGTGCCGAGGGTCTGGGCCACTTCCCGGTAGGTCAGCCCCTGGTAGTAGGCGAGCGTGACGGCCTGCCGCTGGATGTCGGTGAGCTGCTTCATACAGCGGCGCACCTGCTGGCTCTGCAGTCGGCTCTCCACGCGCTCGGCGACATCGTCGTAGGGGCGTTGCCGGTCGCGTACGGCGTGATCGTGGTCGCGGTGGGCGGCGGCTTCGGCCGAGCGGACCCGGTCCACGGCACGGCGGTGGGCGAGCATCGTGGCCCAGGCGTGGACACTGCCCTTGCCCGGGTCGTAGCGCGTAGCCCGCCGCCAGAGGTCGATCATGACCTCCTGTGCGACCTCTTCGGACTGGGCCCGATCGCGTACGATCTTGAGGACGATTCCGAACACGGTGTCGACGACGGCGTCGTAGAGGGCCGTGAAGGCTTCCTTGTCACCGCACGCGACGCGCCGCATGACCTCGTCCAGTCGCGGTTCGGCCGAGTGCGGCGTGCCGGAAGAAGCGGGTTCACTCAACGGGGTTCCCTCACATCGCTGTCGGGTTGCCTCGGGGCGGGCAACTCTCGTGTCCGGCGCCATACTTCCCCGGCACGCCGGCCCTTTGACGACACATCAGCAGGCATGCACCGCTCTCTGCGCCGTACTTCCGGGCGGCGTCGCGCCTCCTCGTCCCTCCTTCGCCACGGCCGGTTCCGCGGATGGGTGAACCCCGGCTCGGCGGGGGCAGGCCGGGTTCGGCGTACGTCCGGGCACCGGGCACCGGCCGTCGGCGGGGCCTTCGCGCTCGCGCCGGCCGGCACAGCCGTGAAGCGGTCCCCGGCCGCGGCCCGCACCGGGCGGCTGCGTGTGCCGACGGCGCCGGGGCCGGGGGCGCCGGGTCCCAGGACACCGGGCCCAAGCCGAGGGGCGAGTCGCCGCGAAGTACGGGTGTGACCGACAACCGGGCCTTCAACCGTGCCCTTCTCCTGTGCGGGGCCCTGGCGGGCGCCGGCGGCCTGCTGGCCGCGTTCTGCTCGCTGGCGGTGGCGGAAGCCGTGGCGGCGCTCACCCGGACGGAGGCCGGGCCCGTCGTCGCGGTCGGGGGAGCGTCGATCGACCTCACCCCGGCGCCTGTGAAGGACTGGGCGGTCCGCAGCTTCGGCACCAAGGACAAGCTGGTGCTGCAGGCGGGCATCCTCTCGGTGCTCGCGCTGTCCGCCGCGGCCCTCGGCCTGCTCGCCCTGCGCCGTCGGCTGGCCGGTGCGCTCGGAGTCCTGGCCTTCGGTGTGATCGGGGCGCTTGCCGCGCTCGGGCGCCCGGATTCGGCGTCGTGGACCGACGCCCTGCCGTCGGTCGCCGGGGCACTCGCGGGTGCCGCGGTGCTCTACGTCCTGGCCGGCCGCCTCCCCAGCCCCGGCAGGGCGGTGACATCGCATGGGCCGGACGGCTGGGACCGCCGCGGCTTTCTGCTCGCCGCGACGGCGGCCGCCGTCGGCTCCGCCGGAGTGGGGGCGCTGGGCCGGGGGCTGACCGCGGCCCGGACCGGTGACGCTGCCGGATCGCGCGCGGCCGTCACCCTGCCGGCTCCCGGGTCGCCGGCCCCCGCCATCGCCTCCCGTGCCGCTCTGCGCCTCCCGGGCCTGCCGCCGTTCACCACCCCGGCCAAGGACTTCTACCGTGTCGACACCGCGCTCGTGGTACCCAGGGTCGACGCCACGGCATGGCGCCTCAGGATCCACGGCGAAGGCGTCACCCGCCCGCTCACCCTCACCTTCCGGGACCTGCTGGAGGGCGATCTGATCGAGCGCGACATCACCTTGGCATGTGTGTCCAACGAGGTCGGCGGGCCCTATGTCGGCACCGGGCGCTGGATCGGCGTACGCCTGGCGGACCTGCTGCGGCGGGCAGGAGTGCGGCCACCGTCACGCGGGGGCCCTGCGGATCAGCTGGTGGCCCGGTCCGTCGACGGCATGACCCTCGGCACCCCCGTGGAGGACGTCATGGACGGCCGGGACGCCATGCTCGCCGTCGGGATGAACGGCGAACCGCTGCCCTTCGACCACGGCTTCCCGGTCCGCATGGTCGTCCCCGGCCTCTACGGGTACGTCTCCGCCTGCAAGTGGGTCGAGGACATCGAACTCACCACCTTCGACGCCTACGACGCCTACTGGGTGAAGCGGAAGTGGGCCCGCAGGGCTCCCGTCAAGACGCAGTCCCGCATCGACACCCCCAAGCCCTTCGCGCGCCCGGCACCGGGCACCGTCATGATCGCCGGGGTCGCCTGGGCCCAGCACCGGGGCATCGACCGGGTGGACGTACGAGTCGACGACGGCCCATGGCGGCCGGCCGACCTGGCGGCCGAACACACCACCGACACCTGGCGCCAGTGGTCCCTCGCCTGGGAGGCGACGCCCGGCACCCACACCCTCACCGTCCGCGCCACCGACCGCACCGGTGAGACCCAGACGGAACAGCGCGCCCGCACCGTCCCCGACGGCGCCACCGGCCGGCACAGCGTCGTCGTGACCGTCACCCGGCCTTCCGGCACACGGTGACGACGCGCCCAGCGGGGCGATCCGCACACCAGCCCTCGAACTCCCGTCGGAGCGCGCACCAAAGGGTGACTTCTCCACGGCCGCGGTCGTCCGCCAATCCGCTCGGGGCCGCGCCCCGAATCCCGAGTGTGACGATCAAACGGGCGACTTCACGAGGCGCCGGCCGATGCCCCTTCACCCGCCTCGGACGCGCCCGTGCAGGGACCCCCCGCGGACCTGACGAGTTGAACACCGCCAGGTGACCCCGGCCTCGCCTCCCCGCGCAGACCCCCCACACCACATGACCGCTACCCAGAGCAGCGGACCGAACACGATGGAGAACACGATGAACGCCTTCCGCTTCCGCCGTACCGCCGCCGCCGTCGCTGCGGCGGCCGTGCTGCCGCTGGTGCTGACCGCGTGCGGGGAAAGCGACTCCCCGACCTCGGCGGCGGGCAAGAGCACGGCCGAGCCGGCCGGCGAGCGGTCGGATCCCGCCGCGGACGACGCCGCTCCGGGCACCGGCGGGCCGTTCGGGCCGGCCTGTGCGTCGATCCCGAAGGAAGGCGCCGGCTCCTTCACCGGCATGGCGGCGGACCCGGTGGCCACCGCCGCCTCCAACAACCCGGCCCTGTCCACTCTGGTCACCGCGGTGAAGAAGGCCGGGCTGGTCGACACCCTCAACAGCGCCCAGAACATCACCGTGTTCGCGCCCACCGACGACGCCTTCGCCAAACTCCCCAAGGCCGACCTGGACAAGGTCCTCGCCGACAAGGACGCGCTGAGCGACCTCCTCACGTACCACGTGGTCGGCCGGAAGCTCACCCCGCAGCAGCTTGAGAACGGCAGCTACGAGACGCTGCAGAAGTCGAAGCTCACCACCGAGGGCTCCGGCGAGGACTACACCGTCAACAGCAGTTCGAAGGTCGTCTGCGGCAACGTCCCCACCGCCAACGCCACCGTCTACCTCGTCGACACGGTCCTGATGCCCACGTCCTGAACGGCCCGGCCGGTCCGCTGCCCGGCACGGCGGCACCCCGGTACCGGGCAGCGGACCGGCACGGCGGCCGGCACGGCGGCGGGGCGCCCCACACGAAGTGGGCCGCCCCGCCGCCGTGGGCGACGAGCACACGACGAGGAACGCCGCCCGCCCCGTGCGGACGGCACCAGCGCTCCGGGCTCAGACGCCGGTGAGGGTGATCGCCAGGTCCGTGATGTTCAGCGGGAACTGGCCGAGGGACGTGGCCTGGCCGGTGAAGACGTTGATGCTGTACAGCGAGGGAGTGGCCGCACCGTACGGGGTGAGGGTGGCGAAGGCGGTGTTGTCCACCGTCTTCCCGCCGGACAGGGTGCTGTAGATGTCCATGCCGGCGTTGATCCCGACGTCGATGCCGAGGCTGCCGGTGGCGGCGAGCGTGCCGTTGTTCGCCGGGGACTGGAGGACGACCTGGTCGCTGCTCGTGTTGATGTCGACCAGCGTGGTCCCGGTGGCCGCGTTGAGGTCGTTGTTGGTGTACGCGGCAGCCGAGACGCCCTTGGTCGTGCCCTCGACGGGCGGGGTGGTGAGGTTGACATCCTGGATGGTGCTGTGGTCGTTGAGGTTGTGCCGCAGGTTCTGGCCGTTGTCGCTGATCACGCGCAGTCGGTCGGCCGCCGGGTTGAAGTCGACACCGAAGTTGGCGCCGTGCAGCGCGTACTGGAGCTGGGACACCTTGGTGACCACGACATCCGCGGTGGCCGGCGGGGTCTTGATCGTGTAGATGCCGCCTTTGTCGCCGACGCCGTACATCAGGCCGTTCTGCACCCGGAAGTCGATCCCGATCAGGCGGGTGTCGCCGCTGAGGCCGGTGACGACCCGGACCCAGTCGAGCACTTGCGGCCGATCGGTCGTGAACGTGGCCATCAGGGTGCCGTCGCCGCTGATCCCGAAGGCGCGCAGGCCGGGCCCTGCCGTGGAGGCGGGAGCGGCCGAGCCGGCGCCCGCCGTGCCGAGGACGAACGCCGCCGACGTGACCACGGCCGCGACCGACACCATGACGCGCTTTCCCGCGCCTGTTCTCATCGGAGTCTTCCTCCCGTTGCGGAGAGCGCCGTTCAGGGCGCCTGACTGACCATCCCGTGTCCACTGCATGCGCTGATGACCGCGGTTACTCCGGGATTCGTCCGAAATGACTCGGGAGGCGGTCCTCCCGAAGTCGTTCACGCGGTTCCCATTAAGGCCGCATCACGACTTCTCCACAAGCAGAAGCGTTGACGAGTACGCCCACCCCCGGGAAGTTTGCGCACTGTCACAAAAGCCGAGACGAACACCCGCCGCCGCTTTGCGCGGAGTGATGAAGGCCGTCCGGATCCCCTCTGTCGGACCTTGGTCCCGCATGCCATGCTTGCGCCCATGGGGAGCCTCTTCGCCCATCTGGCCCGGCAGGCGCCTGCCAACGCCCGTCGTGAGGTGGAGACGTACACACGGGAGATCCCGGAGTTCCGGTTCCTCGACAAGGACCCGGAGGCGCGGTCCAGGACGCTGGAGCACGCGCTCTGGCTCCGCCAACGCACCATCGAACTGTCGCCGAACAAAACGGGGTTGACCGACGACGATCTCAGCCGCATCGCATCGATGGGGGAACTGCGGGCAGGTGCGGGGATGTCGATCGAGGCCCGGCAGAGGGTGCTCCATGTGCACACGGCCCTGATGCTGCGTGAGATCACCGAGGCGACCGAGGCCGAGCGCGGCGGAGGTGTCGAAGAACTCATCGGCGTGCTGGCCTGGTTCGCCCCGCAGAGCGAACGCGGTATCAGCGCCTACCGCCAGGGGTTCCTGCGCGTATTGCGCCGTCGGCTTCCGTATATCGAGCGGGTCGCCCTACTGGCCCGGGCACTGCTGAACGGGGACCCGATTTCGGCGGAACTCGCAGCGGCCGTCGACATGGAGCTCCCGGAACGCTGCGCCGTGACGGTGTTCCGCCTTCCCGACCCTCCCACCGCAGGCCGTTTCCCCGAAGACGAGATCGGGGTGCTGGTGAAAAACCACCGGGTGCCCGTCGTCTGGGGACCGGAGGGCCGCGACGGAGGCGGGGAGCTGGTCGCCCTGCTGCCCCTGTTCTCCGGAGCCACTGCGGGGGAGGGCGCACCCCCGCACCCGGTCCCCGGCCCTCTGCCCGATCCCGCCCCCGACCACCTGCCGGACGTCGTACAGGACTTCGCCCGCGCCCTCGGCCGCCCCTGCGCCGTCGGCACGGCCACCGCGCCACTGCCGGAGCTGTCCGACGCTCTGGACCGCGCCCGGCGGATCAGCCGGGCGGCCCCACTGCACCGGGCGCCCTCCCGGCTGCGGCCGCACACCCTGGCCGATGTCTTCGTCGAACTCGCCGTGGCGGACGTGCCGTTCGTGGACGACTGGATCCGTACGGTGGCTCGCCGGCTGGAAACCGGCCCCGACCTCCTCGGCACCCTCGACGCGTACTACGGCCACGACATGCACCGCGGCGCCACGGCGAGCGCGCTCAACGTCCACACCCGCACCCTGGACTACCGTCTGCGCCGGGTCCGCGAACTCACGGGCATCGACCCCGGCTCGACCCGTGGCGTGCGCACGCTCAGCGCCGTCGTCACCCGGCGCGTGTCGGGAGCGTGGCGCTGATCGCGGCCGGCACATGCCGGGCAGCCGGGCTATGGCGGCGACCTCGTGGACGCACCACCCGGCACAGCAGCCGCACCCCCGCGGCCGCAGCACCCTGCGCGGTCGCCATGTCCCGCTCAGTCACCGCACCCCGCAGCCGACCGCACCGGGAGCAACCGGACGCTCCATGGCCGCCGCCGGCCCACCCGCCCCCGCCGGCCGGACCGCCGGACCGCCGGGGCCGGGGCAGCCCCGGGCGCGCACGCTCCTGGGTGACCCGGTGACGCCTTCGGGTAGGCGTGCCGCATCCGTGGTCCGCGTTTCGCGGGAACATCAGGGAAGGCAGCTGAGGCAGCTCAGGCAGGCAAGACAGGGAAGGCCCCGGGGACCCGGGCAAAACGCCAGGTGACCGGCGGGAGGATGATCGCCAGTGCGCACACTGTCCCTGACCCGTTCCACCCGCCGAGCGGTCCCGTGGCGGGCGGTGATGCTGGTGCTGGCGGTCGGGCAGCTGGTGAGTCCCCTCTTCAGCCGGCTCTACGGCGGTGAGTTCACGACCGCCGGCCGTTCCGGTGAACCGCCCATCGTCCCCGTCGGCTGGGCGTTCTCCGTCTGGACCCTGGTGGAGCTGCTGTGTCTCGCCTACGCCGTCTGGGCCCTGCCCGGGCACCGCCCCGACCCGGACGTGCGGAACCGGCTGGCTGTGCCGCTGTCGGTGGTCTTCGCCGGGTTCAGCTGCTGGCTCGTCGCGGCGGAGGTCGCCCCGGTGTGGGGGACGGTGGCGGTGTTCGCCGTCATGGTCGCGGGCTTGCTCCGGGCCATGTCCGTCGCTCTGGACCACCGGAGCGGGATCGCGGGCTGGGGGCCCGTCCCGCGGGGCCTTCTCTGGTGGATGCTCGGGGTGTACGCGGGATGGTCGAGCATCGCGGTCTGGGTGAACCTCACCACCGCCGTGGCCGGATCCGGCGCCCCCGTCGACGGGGCGGCGGGGGTGGCCGGTCAGTTCGCGGTGCTCGCCGGCGCCACGGCCACGGCTGTCGCCGTCGTCCGGTGGACACAGGGGCTGCTTCCCTACGCCCTCGCCGCGGGGTGGGGTCTGCTGACCGCCGCACTGGGGGCGCTGGGTGCCGGGCAGCCCGTGCTGGCCGGCACCGCCGCCGCCGGCCTGGCCGTTGTGGCCGCGTCGACGGTGTGGACGCGCGGCCGGCGCACTCCCGTGCGCAGGTCATCAGTCGGCTGATCCGTCGGGAGTTCGCGGTGCGGGGACACCCCGGCCTGCCCGGTGCCCGTCGAAGGAAGCCGGAGCCAGGAGGACGGGGCCAGGGGGACGGGGACGGGGCCAGGGGGACGGGCCAGGGGGCCCAGCGCCCGGCCGAGAGGTCCAGGCGAACGAGTCAAGCGGCCCGGCGGTCGGGCCAGGCGCCCCGGGAGACCGGCCGGGGGCCGAGCAGGCCCGGGACCCGGCCCGTCCCCCGGGCCCGGCGCGCTCAGGTGCCCCTGTCCGGCGACCGGGGCGCCGGGGTGGCCGGTTCGCCCTCACTCCAGCGGTGTGCCCACCCGCAGCCGGTTGCCGTCGGGGTCGCGGAGTTCCACCTCGCGCGCCCGCGGCGCGGTGGTCACCGACGCCCCGAACTCGCCTGCGACGGCGTCGACGTCACCCACCCGCAGGTACACCAGCGTGCCGGGGCCGGCGTCGCCCGTGTGCTCGGAGAGGAACAGCTTCACGGGGCCCCGCGCGATCTCCGTGAAGGCCGGGAGGCCCGGCTCGGAGCGGTGCTCCCCCTGCTTGGCGAACCCGAGGCGCTCGTACCAGGAGACCGCGGCGGCGGCGTCGGCGACCCGGAGGACGGGAACCGCCTCCGCGTCCGCTTCCCCTGGCTCCCCCGCCTCCTGCGCCTTTCCGCCCGGGCCCGGCAGTGACGGCGTGCTCGCGGCGGGCCGCGCCGACGGCGCCCGCCCGGAGGAACCGCCGGACGCACTGCCGGCGGCACCGTCGGCAGCACTGTCAGCAGCGCTGTCGGCGCCGCCGGCCATCGGCCGGTCGACGGTGCGCAGCAGATATGTGTCCATGATCCACCCGTGACGGGCACGGGCTTCGGCGCGCAGTCGGCTGATGCGACCGGCGACGTCCGGCAGCGGGCCGGAGACCAGGATCTCGTCGGGCGTGCCCACATACGCGCCCCAGTAGATCCACACGCCGTCGTCGGCGACCTCGGTGAAGGCTTCGCCCGCGTCCAGCATCACGACCACGTCGGCGTCGTCGAGGCCCTCCTCGCGGAGTCTTCGCGCCGGGGTGATGCGGACAGGGCGCCCGACCTGGTTCAGCGTGATGCGGTGCCGTGCTGCCAGCGCGGACACACTGCTGACGCCGGGGACGACCTCGGTGTCGAATGCCACGGTGCCCCGCTCCTCGATCTCGGCCAGGATGCCCAGAGTGCTGTCGTACAGGGCCGGATCACCCCACACCAGGAACGCGCCGGTCCGTCCCGGCCCCAGCTCGTCCCGGATCAGCCGTTCGTACAGGTCGGCCCGCCGGCTGCGCCAGTCGTGGACCGCGGCCGTGTACCCGCTGCGGCCTTCCCTCGCCCGGTCGCGCCAGGGGTCCTCCGCCTCGACCACCCGGAAGGGCGGGCTGGCGTGCTCGTCGAGCATGCGGCGCCGCAGATCCGTGAGCGAGGACTTCTCCGGGCCCTTGCCGAGGACGAAGAAGACATCGGCGCGGCTGATGGCCTTCACCGCCGCGAGCGTCAGATGGTCCGGGTCTCCGGCGCCGATGCCGATGACGAGGAGGCGTCGGGGGTCCGTGTTCATTCGGGGTGGCCTTCTGGACGGGGGACCGGATACGGACGGCCGGGGCCCGCCCCCGCCGTCCGCGGCGGCGGGCCCCGGCCGCGACGCACTCGGTCGGCGGTGGGTGGACTTCGGTGGCCGTTTCTCCGTGCACGCGGTCGTGCCTTTCTCCGCCTTCCTTCTGCTCGGCTCCCCTCGGGGCGTCTTCGTTCCGGTTGACATCCCTCGGGTCGGCTTCGTTCGGGTCGGCGGCGGCGAACGCGGCGCGAAAGACTCGGCGCTCGAAGCGTACGCCCTGGGTGAGGGTGGTCCCGAAGGCGGATCGGCCTCTCCTGCACCACTGCTGCCGGGGCGCGAGGGGGTGGGGTCCTCACCCGTCCCCGCCCCGGGGGCCGGCCGGTCGTCACTCGAAGTGGCTCGGTCTGCCGTCGCGCCGCACCAGCCGCCCGAGTCGCTCGGCTCTGGCCCGGGGCATCAGGCTCCACGTGCCGTCCGGCCGGTGCAGGGCCGCGGAGTGCCAGGGGGTGGTCCACACGTCGGAGGCGTCCAGGAGGCGGATGCCGAACTTGGCCGCCCCGACGGCCTGGGGGTGGATGGACAGCCGTACCGAACCCGGATGGTGTTCCGCGATCAGCTCGCCCCAGGCCCGGCTGCGCTGGATGACCCCGTACGCCCGGCGGCGGCACTCGCGCTGGAGGGCGGAGCGGGTCCCGGTGAAGTCGGCCGTGTCGTCGACGAGGAAGCGTGTGATGCCCCGGTAGAGCGCGAGGGTGTGCTCGTCGGCACGGACCTCGGCCCGCAGTGCGTCGAGGCCGGGGGCATAGCGGTCGTGCACATAGGCGCGTTTCGCCGAGTGGGGCAGGTCGCCGAGTACGTCCCTGAGGTCGAAGACGGACAGGTGGTGCAGGCCGAGTTCGTCGATCAGCCGACTGAGTTCGTCCGAGTAGGCGTCTATGTGCTCGTCGGGCACACGGATGAGGTCGCCGAAGACATGGCCGTCGGAGCAGATGACGACGCGCGCTCCGGGTGCGTGGATCTCCTCGATGCGGGCGCACAGGGAGTTCAGGAATGCGAGGGAGAGCCGCTCCCCCTGGTCCGGAAGGTGGCCGAGGACCTTGTCCGGGTTCGGCGACTTGCAGGGGAAGCCGGGCAGGGTGAGGACGACGGGATCGTCGCGGCGCACGAACGCGCCGATCTGGTGGAGCTGGTGGGGAAAGGCCTCGGGGGGTGCCGCCCGGTCGTCTGCCGTGCGGTGGTGGGGCAGGAGCAGCTTGAGGACCGCGATCCCCACGGATTCGGCGGTCTCCGTGATCCGTGTGGTCCCCGTGATCCCGGCGGTCTCCGTGGTCTCCGTGGTCTCCGTGGTCTCCGTGATCCCGGCGGTCTCCGTGGTCACGACGGTCTCCGTGGTCACGACGGTCTCCGTGGTCACGACGGTCTCTGCGGTAGGGGCTTCGGCTGCTGTCGTCAGCGGCATTGGGGGCCTCCGTGGGGTCGGGCATGGCGGCATGGCGCCTCGGCGGGTGGCCGGGCGCGGATGTTCGGCCGGTATGTGTCGCTTCCACCGCGGACCGGGCGCGGACGTCCGATCGGCGGTGTATCGGTTCCGCCGTGTATCGGTTCCGCCGCGGACCCGTTCCGCCGCGGACCGGGCCCCGCCGCTCAGCCGGGCCCGGTCGGTGGTGTCAGGGGTCAGGCGCGCCGGTCGTAGCCGACGGGCAGGTGGTTGGTGCCGCGGCCGAGGACGGCCGGGATCCACTGGATGTCCTCGTCCGGAACGGCGAGGTGCAGGCCCGGCAGCCGGGTCAGGAGGGTGTCCAGGGCGATGCGCAGTTCGGCGCGGGCGAGTGCGGCACCGGGGCAGAAGTGGATGCCGTGGCCGAAGGCCAGGTGCGGGTTGGGGCTGCGTTCCAGGTCGAGTTCGTCGGGCCGCTCGAAGCGCCGGGGGTCGCGGTTGGCGGCGCACAGGGAGACGATCACGGAGTCCCCGGCCGGGACCGCGGTGCCGTGCAGTTCGCTGTCCTCGGCGAAGAAGCGCCAGGTGGTGAGTTCGAAGGCGCTGTCGTAGCGGAGGAGTTCGTCTACGGCCTGGGGCAGCAGGCCGGGTTCGTCGCGCAGCCGGTCGAGCTCGTGGGGGTGGCGGAAGAGGGCGATGAGGGCGGTGGTGATCTGGTTGGTGACCGGCTCCTGTCCGGCGACGAGGAGCTGGAAGATCATGGAGTCCAGTTCCTCCTGGGACAGCTCGCCGTCGTCGCGGGCGGCGACGAGGCGGCTGAGGAGATCGTCGTCCCGGTGGCCGCGCTTGTGGGCGACGACCTCGGCGATATAGCTCTGCAGTCCGTGCAGCCGGGCCTCGTACACGGGCCGGGCCGGGTCGGTGGGGCCGACCGGCTGGACGACCTTGCCCCAGTCGCGGTCGAAGCGGGCGGCCAGTTCGGGTGGCAGCCCGATGACTTCGGCGAGGACCCGGAAGGGGAAGTGCGCGGCGAAGCCGGCGACGAGGTCGGCAGGACCGGTCTCGGGCAGGGCGTCGACGAGGGCGTCGGCGAGTTCCCGGAGGCGTGGCAGCAGGCTCTCGACGCGGCGCGGGGCGAAGGCGTCGGTGACGTAGCGCCGCATCCGGGTGTGCTGGGGCGGGTCCTGGTGGAGGAGGTGCACCTGGAGCTGCGAGTGCTGGGGTTCGGGCATGATCGACGCCCGGGCGCGCCAGCGGTCGTTGCCCCGGTCGTGGTTCTTGCCGAGGCGTTCGTCGTTGAGCGCCTGGTGGGCGGCCTCGTAGCCGGTGACGAGCCAGGCGTGCACCCCGCTGGGGAAGACCACCCGGTGGACCGGTCCGGCCTCGCGCATCCGCTCGTAGAGCGGGTAGGGGTCGCTCTTGTACGGGCAGCCCGTCAGCGGGACCGGCTCGGGAAGGGAGTCGACGTCGTCCCCGATGGGAGGCGTCTCGTGAAGGGTCATGATGCACTCCTCAGAGGGCGAGTTCGGGGCGGTGGTGGTCCAGCCACAGGGCGAGGTCGACGACGCGTTCGAGACGGAGCCGGTGCCCCCACGGGAGCCGGTCCGGCGGGCTGTCCAGGGAGGGCTTGATGAGGGGCTCGTCCGCCAGGGCGCGGACCCGCGGGTCGGACAGCGCGTCCCGGGCCAGGTCCTGGAGCCCGCGGTTGTAGTCGGGGTGGTGGGTGGCCGGGTAGTGGTTCTTGGGCCGGTGCAGCACCGAGTCCGGGGCGAGCCCGGTTCCCGCGGCACGCAGCAGGCTCTTCTCCCGGCCGTCGAAGCTCTTCAGCGCCCAGGTGGTGTTGAAGGCGTACTCGACCAGGCGGTGGTCGCAGTACGGGACCCGGACCTCCAGCCCCCGTGCCATGCTGAGGCGGTCCTTGCGGTGCAGCAGCTGGCGCAGCCAGCGGGTCAGGGACAGGTGCTGCATCTCGCGCTGCCGGTGCTCGGTCGCGGTCTCACCGTCGGCATGCGGCACCGCCGCCAGGGCGTCGGCATAGGTGTCGTCACGGAACTCGGCTATGCGCAGGTCGAGTTCGGGATTGAGGGGCATCGCGGCCTCGTCGCCGGTGACCAGCAGCCAGGGGAAGGTCGCGGCGGCCAGGGCCTTGGGGTTGTGGAACCAGGGGTATCCGCCGAACACCTCGTCCGCGGCCTCGCCGGACAGGGCGACGGTCGAGTGCTCGCGGATCCTGCCGAACAGCAGGTACAGCGAGGTGTCCATGTCCCCGACGCCGATGGGCGAGTCCCGGGCCGCGACGACGGCCCTGCGGTGGTCGAGGTCGAGCAGCGAGCGCGGGTCGAGGACGACGGTGCTGTGGTCGGTGCCGATGTACTCCCCGGCCTCGGTGGCGAACGGGGTGTCGTGGCCGGTGCGCAGCACGTCGCCGGTGAACTGCTCGGCCTGGTCGCTGTAGTCCACCGCGTACGAGCGGATCCGCGCGTCCGGGCCCTCCCGCCTGCGGAGTTCGCCGGCGAGCAGTGCGGTGAGCACCGTGGAGTCGATCCCGCCGGACAGCAGGCTGCACAGCGGGACGTCGGCCTCCAGCTGGCTGTGCGCGGCGGTGCAGACGAGGTCGCGGACGCGTTCGGCGGTGGTGTCGCGGTCGTCGCCGTGGGGGCGGGCCGCCAGCTGCCAGTAGCGGCGTTCGCGGATGCCGGCGCGGTCCAGGGCGAGGACGCCGCCCGGCTCGACCTCGCGCACGCCCGACCACACTGTGGGGCCGGTGTTGAAGAGCAGGCTGTACGCCTCGCGCAGCCCGTCCGCGTCCACCCGGGGGCGGATCTCGGGATGCGCGAACAGCGCCTTGGGCTCCGAGGCGAAGGCCAGCCCGCCGTCGACGGCGGCCCAGTAGAGCGGCTTCACGCCGAGGCGGTCGCGGACCAGGAGGAGCCGCCGGGCACGTTCGTCCCATACCGCGAAGGCGAACATGCCGTCGAGGTGCTCCGCGACGTCCTCACCCCACTGGAGGCAGGCCCGGAGCACCACCTCGGTGTCGCTGCGGGTGCGGAAGTGGTGCCCGAGGCTCCTCAGTTCGGCGCGCAGCTCGTGGTGGTTGTAGACCTCCCCGCTGTAGCTGAGGACGGCGGCCGGCTCGTCGGGCCGGTCGGTCATCGGCTGTACTCCGCCGGCCGGGTCGATGACGGCGAGGCGGCGGTGGCCGATGGCCGCGTACTCGCCCAGCCAGACGCCGCCCGCGTCGGGGCCGCGGGGGGTGAGGGTGGCCGTCATGGCCTCGATGACGGGGGCGTGTTCGCGGGCGTCATGGTGGAAGGACACCCAGCCGGTGATTCCGCACACGGGCAGTCTCCTCGGTCAGTTGGGGGCGGCGGTGGCCGCGTTCGTCGTGGCCGCCACGTCGGCATGGCGGCGTGCGGGCAGCAGGAGCAGGGGTACGGAGAGGCAGGCGGCAGCGGCGGCCAGACCCAGGCCGGCCCGGGCGCCGTGGCCCGCTCCTGCGAGGCCCCAGACGGCGGTGGCGAGGGCGGGGCCGAGTGTGAAGCCGAGGCTGCGGGCGAGCTGGACGGTCGAGCCGACGGTCGCGACCCGCTCCGGTGGCGCCGTCCCCATCACCAGGGCCTGTGTGGGGCCGCCGTTGAGTCCCATGCCGGCGCCGGCGAGCGCCAGGCGCCAGGCCACGTCCACCGGGGACCAGTCTTCGCCGACCGGGACCAGCAGCAGCAGCCCGCAGGCGGTGACCGCTGCTCCGGCGACCGCGACCGGCCTGGCGCCGTAGCGGTCGGCGAGGCGTCCTCCGAGCGGTCCTGCCAGGCCCATGCCGAGCGGGAAGGCGAGGACGGTCAGGCCGGTGGTGGTGGCGCTGACGCCGTTGTCGCGTTGGAGGTGGAGGGCGATGACATAGGTCATCGCGGCGAAGCCGGTCGCCAGTGCCAGCACCGCCCCGTGCGCCGCCGGGAGTCCGGGCACGCGCAGCACTCCGCTCACCGGCCGGCCGCCCCCGCCGCGCAGCCACAGCCACAGCGCGGGCGCCGCGGCCGCGATGAGCACCAGCCAGCGGGAGTCGTCCGCCGCCAGGGTCAGCGCCACGAGCAGGATCGTTACGCCGGTGGCGACGAGCGAGGCGTGCAGCAGTGCCCGGGGACGGGGCAGTTGCAGCCCGCTGTCGCGGGGCATCGCCCTCCAGGCGACGACCAGCGCCAGCAGACAGAAAGGGATCTTGACGAGGAAGACGGCGCGCCAGCCCAGGCCGTCCAGCAGCAGTCCGCCGATGGCGGGCCCGGTCACGGCGCCGAGCGGGCCGAGTGTGGCGGGCACGCTCATCGCCCGGCCGCGGAGTTCGGGGCGTACCGAGCCGAGGGCGAGGACGGGCATCAGCACGAACAGGACCGCACCGAAGACGCCCTGGGCCAGCCGGGCCGTGACGAGGAGGCCGGCCCAGGGGGCCGCCGCGGCCAGGGCGCTGCACAGGGCGAACCCGGCGGTGGCGGCGAGCACCGCGGAGCGCCGGCCGGCGCCGTCCAGCCACCGGCCGGCGGGAAGCAGCAGCGCCACGACGGGAAGCTGGTAGCCCAGCACGACCCACTGGGCCGTCGCTGCGGACACCCCGAGGTCCCGGGAGATCTCCGCCAGGGCCACGTTGACGATGCTCATGTCGAGCATGGCCACGAACGACAGCAGTCCCGCCACGGCCACCAGGAGCCAGCGGTCCTGGCCGCCGGGGCGGCCGAGGCCGCCGGGTATGCGTCCGGGCCCCGGGGAGCCTCCGCTGTGGTGCGTCACCCTTCCGCCCTTCCCCTGTCGGACGGCCGCCGGACGGCGGCCTCGTCCCACATGTCGGTACCGCCGGTGGATGAGTTCCCGGCCATTTCCGGGAACCGTGTGCGGACGCCTGGGTGTTGCTCCCGGCGGCCCCGGTCCGCGCGTCAGACCTGATCACCGCCCGCCACGGCCCCGTCCCGGCCGGGACGGACCGGCCGGTCCGTCCCGGCCTGCGCGTCACCCCCGGAGCCGGGAACCCCGCGGTCCCCTGGGCCGACGACTGGGGTGACAGCTGAACATGGATGGTGCGCCCTTGCCGCGTGAGCCCTCTCCCGCGTCGGCGCTGAACATCCGCCCCCGTGCATCCGTACGCCGGTGAGAGGGTTCACCGGCATCGAGGAGTGATCATGTCCCAGAAGCACTACAACGTCACCGGTATGAGCTGCGGGCACTGCGTGGCGAGCATCACCGAGGAGGTCCGCGAGGTGGCCGGGGTGAGCGAGGTCGTGGTGGATCTCGCCGCGAACACCGTCACCGTGCACGGCACCGGCCTCGACGACGAACGGCTGCGGGCCGCCATCGTCGAGGCCGGCTACGAGGTCGGCGATCCGGTGCCCGCCTGATCCTGCGCGCGCCGCACAGACGAGGGGCGGGACGCCGGGGAACCGCCCGGCGTCCCGCCCCTCGTCTGTGCGGGCCGGACCGCCCCGCCCCTCGCCACCCGCCCGGCACGGCACCGCGGCGAGGGCAGGGGAGACAAGGCGGGAGAACGCGGGAGAAGGCAGGGGAGGGCAGGGGAGGGCAGGGGAGGGCAGGAGAAGGCAAAGGAAGGGGAGACAAGGGGAGGCAAGGGGAGGGAAGTGCGGGGGCACCGCACGGCACCGCCGCCCGGACCCCGTCATCCGGCCGGGTTGGCCTCCAGTGCGGGAGCCGTCCTGCCACCGGCCGGCGTCCGGTGGTCGAAGGCGATGAGCGGGTCGCCGGTGAGGGGGTGGTCGACCACGGCGGCCCGGACGCCGAACACCTCGGCCATCAGCTCGGGTGTGACCACCTCGCGCGGCGGCCCCGACGCCACCACGGTTCCCTCCTGCAGCACATGCAGCCGGTCGCACACGGACGCGGCGGCGTTGAGGTCGTGCAGCGACACCAGCGTGGTGCGGCGCTGCGCCCGCAGCAGGGCGAGCAGCTCCACCTGGTGCCGGACGTCGAGGTGGTTGGTCGGCTCGTCGAGCACCAGGACGTCCGGGTCCTGGGCGAACGCACGGGCCAGCAGCACCCGTTGCCGCTCGCCTCCGGACAGTGCGGTGAAGCGCCGTCCGGCGGCCTCCGCCATGCCCACGTCCGCCAGGGCGCGGGCGGCGATGTCCCGGTCGGCGGCGTTGTCCCCGGTGAACGCCCGCTTGTACGGCGTACGCCCCATCGCCACCACCTCCCGGACGGTCAGCTCGAACTCGCTTCCGCGCTCCTGCGGCAGCGCCGCCACATGGCGTGCCGAGCGGGCCGGGGACAGCTCACGGATGTCGGTCCCGGCCAGCAGCACCCGCCCCGCGACGGGACGCAGGTGCCGGTAGACGGTGCGCAGCAGGGTGGACTTCCCGCTGCCGTTCGGGCCGACCAGACCGGTGATCTCCCCTTCGGCGGCGACCAGGCAGGCACCGGAGACGACCGTCCGGCCCGCGTAGGCGATGTGCAGGTCCTCGATGTCGATCCTCAACTACCGCTCCCCAGGCGTCGGTCCAGCAGATACAGCAGTGCCGGGGCTCCGATGAGCGAGGTCACCACACCGACCGGCAGTTCCTGGGTGTCCATCGCCGTACGGCACACGATGTCCACCACCACCAGCAGCAGCGCGCCGAAGAGGGCGGAGACCGGCAGCAGCCGGCGGTGGTCGCCGCCGACGACGAGACGGCAGGCGTGCGGCACCATCAGGGCGACGAAGGCGATGGCACCGGACACGGCGACGAGCACCCCGGTGAGCACGCTGGTCACCGTGAACAGTTCCCGGCGCAGCCTCGTGACGTCGACGCCGAGCCCGGCCGCGGTCTCGTCGCCCATCAGCAGGGCGTTGAGTCCGCGGCCGCGGGCGTGGAGCCAGAGCAGCGCGGCGGGCACCGCGACGGCGGGCACCGCGAGCACCGGCCAGCTCGCCCCGCTGAGACTGCCCATGAGCCAGAACAGCACGCTGTGGGTCTGCTGTTCGTCGCCGGTCTGCAGCACCAGGTAGCTGGTGAAGCCGGACAGGAACTGCCCGATCGCCACACCGGCCAGCACCAGCCGCAGCGGCGCGAACCCGCCGCCCCGCCGGGCCACCGTCCACACCAGGGCGAACGTACCCAGTGCGCCGAGGAACGCGGCACCGGACAGCCCGAGGCCCAGCGCCCCCCCGGCGCCAAGACCCAGCACGATCGCGGCGACGGCGCCCAGCGAGGCCCCGTTGGAGATGCCCAGCAGATACGGGTCGGCCAGCGGGTTGCGGACGAGCGCCTGCACCGCCGTCCCGACGAGGCCGAGCCCGGCGCCGACGAGCGCGGCGAGCAGCGCGCGGGGCACCCGCAGCTGCCAGACGATCAGATCGTCCGTGCCGGGCCTCGGCGGCTCGCCGGTCAGCCTTCTGCCCACCACACTCCACACCTCCGAGGGCGGGATGGACGTGGAGCCCCAGGAGACGGCCGCCGTCAGGGCGGCCAGCAGTGCCAGGCCGAGGACGGCCGCGACCAGCCCTGCGGGCACGGTCCGCGCCTCGCCTGGCGTCTTCGCCGCCGCACGGCGGGGCGCGGACAGCGTGTCCAGCACGGCTACTTGACCTTGTCCGGGTGGACCGCCCTGGCGATGTCCTGGACCGTGGTGGCGTTCTCCACCCCCGCGATGGTGGTGCGCTCGGAGCCGATGCGCAGGAAGTTGCCCTCCTTCACGGCCTTCAGGCCCCTGGTGGCGGGGTTGTCCTCGAGCCATTGCTGCGCCTCGTCGAACGCCTTCTCGTCGGCGGCCTCGCTGCCCCGGTCGCGCACGCCGAGCTGGATCCAGTCCGGGTTCCTGGACACCACGTCCTCCCAGCTGACCTGCTTGAAGTCGCCGTCGCAGTCGGCGAACACATTGCGGGCGCCCGCCAGGGTGATCACCGCGTTGGCGACCTGGCGGTTGCACACGGCGATCGGCTGCTTGGTGCCCGCGTCGAAGTCGAAGAAGAAGTACGTCGGCCGGGCGTCCTCCGCGATTCCTCCGACCGCCTTCTGCACGCCGTCGACCTTCTCCTTCATCCCGGCGACGAGTTCCCGGGCCTTCGCGCTCGTGCCGGTGACGTCTCCGAGGGAGCTGATGTCGTCCTGGACGGCGGACAGGTCCGTCGACGGCCCCTTGCCCATCGGAGCGCACGCCGTGGACTTGAGGTAGACGTGCTTGATCCCGGCGGCCTCGAACTCCTCCTCGGTCGGCGCGTCGCCCATGCCGCCGCCCATGCCGGCCATCGAGGCGAAGGTGTCGATGTACAGGTCGGCGCCGGAGCCGAGGAGCTTCTCCTTGGGGATGACCGTCTTGCTGAGCACCTCGACCTGCTGCGCCCGGGCGTCCAGGTCGCCGGGCAGCGCACCCTTGGAGGGGGGGAACCCGGTGCCTATCACCTGGTCGCCCGCTCCCAGGCGGAGCAGGATCTCCAGGCTGGAGGCGTTGCTGGTGACGATCTTCCCCGGGGCCTCGGTGAAGGTGGTCCCGGCGCCCATGCAGTCGGTGACGGTCACCGGGAAGCCGCCGGAAGCCGCGGACTTCTCCGTGCCCTTGTCCTCGGTGTCCTTTCCGCCACCGCAACCGGCAGCGAGCAGGCCGAGCACCGCGGCCGCTGTACCACACCACGCACGAGAACGCATGAAAGTCTCCAGAGTTCACTTGACACAGGGGTGAGACTCCGCCACCCGGTCCACTAGTCGCGGCGGGTGCCGGATGAGTTCCCGGGGCTCCGGGGTGTTCCGTCCCGGGCGGTTGCGGGCGCCCCTCCGGCCCGCAATGCCCCGCACCCACTGCGCCGCAGCCCGCCCGGGCACGGGGACGCCCCGGCACCGCAGGATCCGCCCCCTCCGGTCCACTCGCAGGAGCCGGTTCATCCGGCTTCTACCGCCCATCTGGCACATACGGCTTGTGCGGCACATCCGGTGTATCCGGTGTATCCGATACGGGGAACCCCCCTGCGTGATCGCACACATGGACGCCCCACACCCCTGACGCCGCACGCTCCGTCTGCCCGCAGGTGCCGGTCCTGCGGGCGGACGGAGCCGCATTCCGGCAGGGCAGGCGCCCGTCGGTGTGCGCCGCGCGGTACAGCCGCCCGCACGGCGCAGACCGCGCCTCGCCGCGGCCCGCTCGCGCGCCCCCGTGGCCCCCGCGGTCCCCGGCGAGGTGCGGTGCCGGGCCCGGCTCCGGTCCCGGATCCGGTTCCGGCCGAGACCGGGTGCCGTTACGTTCGGCCAGGACCGGGACCGGGACCCGGCCGGGTCAGGCCGCCAGTGCGGGCACCGCCGGCTCCTCCGCTTCGGTCAGCAGTTCCACGAGCGTCGCGCGTGCGCGGGCCACACGGGAGCGCACCGTCCCGACCGGGCAGCCGCTCAGCTCGGCCACCTCCGCGTAGGGCAGCCCGAGCATCTGGGTGAGGACGAACGCCTCCCGCCGCTCCCGCGGCAGGCACGCCAGCAACTCGAGCAGTGCGACGCCCTCGTCGAAACCGGGCAGGTCGCTCGGCTGGGCGAGTTCGACCGCCAGTTGCCAGTCCGGTACGTCGTGCAGTCTGGGCCGCGCGGCCGCGTACCGGTAGCTGTCGATCACCGCTCGGCGAGCGATGGACAGCAGCCAGGCGCGGGCCGAGGACCGCCCCTCGAAGCGGTGCAGGCTGCCGAGCGCGCGCAGGAACGTGTCCTGTGCGAGGTCGTCGGCCGACTGCGGATCGCCGCACAGATAGGCGACATAGCGCAGGACGTCGCGGTGCAGGGCGCGGACGAAGCGCTCCTCGGCGTCGGCGTCACCGGCGCGGGCGGCAAGCGCCCAGGAAGTGATCGACTCGTCGGCCGACGGGGCCTTCGCCGTCGCGTCACCGGTAGCGGGCAGGGCAGAAGAGATCACCTGGTGTCCCTCTCGGGTCGTCCGGGACCGGACCGGGGCCCGAGGCCGCACGGTCCGCCACCCGGTGTGTGGAGGTCCGGCCGTCCGGCGCCGGCGGAAGGTACCCCCGCTCGGGCCGGTGCACGGCCGTGCCCGAGGGGCGATTCGGGCCGCCTCGGGATTCCGGCTGCCGTCAGGCGGCAGCTGACCCCACGGGCGGCCCTCGGGAGACGATCACGTACACCAGGGCGAGGAGCCGCGACATCCGGGAGGGTCGGCGCCGGCCCCGCAACCGCGGACGGTGCGGCGGCGCCGGCAACGCGAGCAGCAGTCTCAGCGGCGCGGTCAACCAGCCGGCGACCGCGCGGAGGATGCGGAACGCGGCTCGTTCGCCATGGGCGAGCCACAGGCCCGTGAGCAGTGCCGCCAGCAGATGGGCGGCGAACATGCCCAGCGAGGAGGAGTCTGCGGACAGCACATTCAGATGGTGCAGGGGCATGGTGTGGCCCATATCGGCCAGATCACCCGCGGAGGGCGCACCGACCGACGCCATATGCCCGGCAGTGCCGGCATATGCGCCGTGCCCATGGTGCATCGCCATACCGCCCATGGCGCCCGTATGGGCCTGTTCCGCAACTCCGGAACCCGCGATGTGGTGGTGGCCCGCCACGGCGGCCGTCGCCCCGGACTGGGCCAGGGAGAACACCGTGTGCAGCGCCGTCTGCACGGCGACCACCACGGCAACGACCGGCAGCAGTCCCCGCTCACGCCCTGCCAGGCCCCAGCCAAGCCCGGCGGTTGCGACGAACCCGCCGAACAGCGCCGACGACGGTACGGGCTCCCCGGACATGACGGCGTGCCCGAGGGCGGCGAGCAGCACGCACACGGCCGCGAACACCGCGGCCCGTACCGTACGAGAACACCACCCGGCAGTCATGGCGCCTCATCCTCGCATCCTGACGCTCGTCGTCGTGCATGGGTACGCATCCGACCCCGGTCACCGACTCAAACCGGATCATGTGATCCACACCACAGTCGCGTACCGGAGGCGTCGGCCGCCCACATCGACGAATACCACGGGGAGTTGGAGTCCGGGCAGACCGCCGCGCTCGCCGCTCGGCCCGCCCGCCGTCCGGCCCACCACGTGACCGCAGGCCGGAGAGCGCCGGAAAGCCGCGGGCAGGGGAGCCGGGAGCCGGGAGCGGGGGCCCCGACAAACCGTCGGCCACCCGGCAGGGCGCATCCGCACACCACCCATGCCTCGGCACCGCCGGCAACGCCGACACCGTCGGCACCGTCGGCACCGCACCACTGGCGGTCGCCTCGCACCGTGTCCTGGCGGGGTCCGGCCGGAGCCGCGTGCCGACCGCCGGAAAGGGACCGCGGAGGTCAGAGGGAGGAGGAGACCGGGCGGACCACCACGGCGACGGTGCTGACCGGCCCCCGATGCTCGAACCGCAGGGTGAACGGCACGATGTCGCCGGGCTGGAGGCCATCCTTCGGCAGCAGGGTGAGACTCACCCCGTGGGGAGACATGGACAGTTCGCCGCCTGCCGGAACAGCCGTCGACGCCACCGAGTCCCGGTACGCCCCGCCCGCCTCGGTGACGCGATGGCGGGTCAGCGTGATCTCCCCCAGGGCGGACGGCGAGGTGGCTCCGGTCAACCGGTCACCGGAACCGCCGGAGTTGGCGATGTCGAAATACGCCGCGGTCTCCCGGCCGTCCCCGTACGGCAGATAGACCCGCCCCGGCACCACGTCGATCCGGGCCGGGGAGCCGGCGTGGCCCGTGCCGACCCAGGTGGTGAGACCGCCCAGGGCGATGGCGGACGCGGCGAGCGGCGCAAGCACGGCCGGCAACGCGTCGACGAGCCGGCGCCTCCTCTTCGCCGCCTTCCCCTGCCGGGCCGCCTCCTCCTGCTGCGGAGGCGTCCCCTCCCGTGCGGCCTTGCCGCCCTCAGCCGGCTTCCCCCTCATCGCCTCGTCCACCGTGCCCACCGTCTCGTCCGCCCTGTCCGCCGCGTCGTCCACCGTCTCGTCCGCCCTGTCCGCCGCGTCCGTCATCGCCTGCGGCCCTTCGCCTTCGACGGCTGCCAGGCGCGCAGACGCAGACTGTTGCCGACCACGAGGAGCGAACTCACCGACATGGCCACCGCCGCGAGCATCGGATTGAGCAGCCCCACCAGGGCGAGTGGCACGGTCACGGCGTTGTACCCGAAGGCCCACACCAGATTGGCCCGGATCGTGCCCAGGGTGCGCCCGGCCAACCGCACGGCGTCCGCGAGGGCCTCGATGTCACCGCGCACCAGGGTCACATCGGCCGCCCCGATCGCCGCGTCGGTACCGCTTCCCATGGCGATTCCGAGGTCCGCCCCGGCCAGCGCGGCGGCGTCGTTGATCCCGTCGCCGACCACCGCGACCCGTCTGCCCTCCTCCCGCAGCCGCCGCACCAGCGCGGCCTTGCCCTCGGGGGTGCACCGGGCGTGCACGGTCTCGATGCCCAGTTCCGCCGCGACACTGCGCGCCGGCGCCTCCCGGTCGCCGGTGGCGAGCACCGGTTCCACGCCCAGCCGCCGCAGCCTCTCCACGGCACGGAAGCTCCCGGCCCGCACCACGTCACCGACCTCGACGAGGGCCTCGGGCCTTCCGTCCACGCGGACCAGGACCGGGGTGTGGGTGGTGCTCCCCGCCGTCAGCAGCGCCTCGGCCAGCGGCTCGGGCAGTTCACCGTCGGGCGCCACCACCTCGACCAGTCGGCCGTCGACCCGGCCCCGTACTCCCCGTCCGGCCACGGCCGTGAAACCGCCCACCTCGGGCAGCGGCCGTTCGGGCGCCGCCCTGCGCGCATACGAGACGACCGCCCGGCCCAGTGGATGCTCCGAGCCCTGTTCGACGGCGCCGGCCAGCCGGAGCACCTCTTCGAGCCCCAGCCCGTCCGCGGCGATCGTCACACGGGCGACGGTCATCCGCCCGGTGGTGAGCGTGCCGGTCTTGTCCAGGACGACGGTGTCGACGTGCCGCAGGCCCTCCAGCGCCCTGGGCCCGCCGACCAGGACGCCCAGTTGCGCTCCGCGGCCGGTCGCCGCCATCAGCGCGGTCGGTGTCGCGAGCCCGAGTGCGCAGGGGCAGGCCACGACGAGGACCGCCACGCTCGCGGTGACGGCGGCCTGCGGATCGGCGCCCGCCCCGAGCCAGAAGCCGAGGGCGGTGACCGCGAGGGAGAGGACGACCGGCACGAACACGCCCGACACCGAGTCGGCCAGCCGCTGCGCCCTGGCCTTGCCCGCCTGGGCGTCGGTGACCATGCGGGTGATCCTGGCGAGCCGGGTGTCGGCTCCGACGGCCGTGGCCCGCACCAGCAGCAGCCCGCCCGCGTTGACCGCGCCGCCCACCACGGGCGAGCCCGGTCCGATCTCGACCGGCTCGCTTTCCCCCGTGACAAGCGCCAGGTCCACCGCCGAGCTGCCCTCGACCACCTCGCCGTCGGTGGCGACGCGCTCCCCTGGACGCACCACGAAGACCTGTCCGACCCGCAGCTCCTCGATCGGGACCAGTCGTTCGCCGGTGCCGTCCCGGACCGAGACCTCCTTGACGGCGAGCCTGGCCAGGGACCGCAGCGCGGCTCCGGTTCCGCGACGGGCCCGCGCCTCGAGGAACCGCCCCGCCATGACGAAGAGGGGCACCCCGACGGCCGCCTCGAGATACAGGTGTGCCGTACCGTCCGAGGCCGCCGGCAGCAGGGTGAACGGCATGGTCATGCCCGGCTCTCCCGCGCCGCCGAGGAAGAGCGCGTACACCGACCACGAGAAGGACGCGACCACTCCCAGCGACACCAGGGTGTCCATGGTGGCGGCGGAGTGCCGCAGTCCGCGCAGTGCCCGGACGTGGAAGGGCCAGGCGCCCCACAGGGCGACCGGCGCCGCGAGCGCGAAGCACAGCCACTGCCAGTTGCGGAACTGCCAGGCCGGCACCATCGACAGCACGAGCACCGGCACCGCGAGGAGTGCGGTGACCACCAGTCGGTCGCGCTCCCGCCGCGTGTCCTCGCTCTCCTCGTCCGCTTCCCGCGGTTCCCCCTTCTCCTGCGGTTCGGGCGGCGCCGGGAGTGCGGCCGTGTAGCCGGCACCCTCGACCGCGGCGACCAGTTCGGCCGGCCCGACCGCGGGCGGATGGCTCACCCGGGCCGTGCCCGTGGCCAGGTTGACGGTCGCCGTGACGCCGTCGAGCCTGCCGAGGCGCTTCTCGACACGCCGTACACAGGCCGCGCAGGTCATTCCGCCCACGGTCAGATCCGTGGTGACGAGTGCCTCGGCCGCGGTGCCCATCAGTGGCCCACCCCGCCGCCGTGCCCCGTACCGCCGTGTGCCCCTTCGCCGTCGGCGCCACCACCGGACGGGGTGGCGTGCATGCCCGGGGCCACGGGACCCACGCGCTCCCCGAGCGCGTGGGAGCCCGCGAAGACCAGGGCCAGCAGCAGGAGGAAGCCGCACAGCGCGGGCGGCGGCAGCGTCTTTCGAAGCGCCGTCTTCACCCCGGGCGCTGCCTGTCGGGAGTCGTCCATCACCGGGTCCCTCTGTCGCGTACGAACGGCCTGATCGGGTGGGTACGGGGACGGTCCGGTCCACCGTACGCTCCAGGTGTCGTACCCAGGGGGGGTAGGGTTCCCGGAGCTGTCGCGTGACATGGGTCACACAGAAGACCCTCCTCCCGGATCCGATACTGACGGAACATCAGGATCTGGGCCGGGCCGGACGCGCCCGTGCCTCCCGGGGACCGGCTCAGCACCGGGCACCCCCCTTTGACCAGGCGGATTCCGGCCGTTCCCGCCTCCCGGATCCACCCACGGAGCGCAGGCGGTGGCGGCAGCTACCGGGCAGCGGCGCACCCGAATCGCGCAGCGGGCGCCGACCGCCGGTGCGGACAGGCTTCACGGGGCGCCGCACAGGGTATCCCGGGGGCAGTCCATGCGGCCGCCGGCGGGAGACCCGTCGGTGCACCGCACTCCTGGAGGTGGAAAGCATGACCGACATCAGCGGGCTGGAGCCCGTTGCGGCGTTCTGCGGGAAGTGCGACTGCGGCTGCCCCCAGCTGTTCGTCGACCCGGGCGCCCCGGTGGAGCGCCGCGTCGTGCTGACCGACGACTTCGGCCAGCGCGTGCAGATGAGCGCCGACCAGTTCTCCTCACTGGTCGACGACGCCAAGAACGGCAAACTCGACGGGATCGCCCTGTCCTGACGACCACGGCCCACCGGCCCGGAGCCCGGAGCGCGCATCGGCCCGCCCCGGGCTCCGGCCGCTCCGCCCCGCACCCGTCGCACCCGTTGCGGCCGTTGCGGCCGTTGCGGCGCCGGGTCGCGCGACCCGGCGCGGGAGCGCCGCACGGCCGGCGGCACACGCCGGAGCGGTGTCGCGCTGCCGGTGCGCTCCGCCCGCCGTCGGCGGCTCCAGGCCCTGCGGACGGCCGGGGCCGCCGGACCACCGGCCCGCCGGCACTCCGAACAGCGGGACCGCCAGACCGCCAGACCGCCGAACCGCCGAACTGCCGAACCGCCAGATCATCGAACAGCAGGACCACCGAACTACCGGACCACCGAACCCCCGTTCTGTGATGTGGCACACATCCCCTCGGCCGCCAACGACCGCCGGACACCGCGGGCGACACGGCAGGCCGTCGGCAACCGGCTGCGCACAGACCGCGGATGTCCCCGCTCCCGGCAGTGAGGAGATCGGAGCACCCGGTTCCGCACACACATGCGGTGTCGGTACCTTGTGCGGGTGCGCGGACCGGGAAGCTGGCTGAGGCGGACCGGAAGCGGTCTGCTCTGCGCCTGTGCCTCCCTCCTGGTGGGCACCGCGGCACACGCCGCGGCCGGCGGCCGGCTTCCTGACGCGGGCGCTCTGCTGGCGGTCTTCGGTGTCCTGACGGTCCTCGGCACCGCTCTCGCGGGCCCGCGGCGCAGGTTCGACGCCGCCGTGCTGTCGCTCGGCGCGGTCCAGTTCGCCCTGCACATCGTCTTCCCTCTGCTGTCCTCCCGGCCCCTCTCGCCCGCCTCGCCCGCCTCGCCCGCCCCGCACAGCCGGCACGCGGGCGCGGGCACGTTCCCCGGGGCACGCGGCATACCGCACGGCCCTGTCCCGAGCGGCGGTCCGGCAGCCGGAACGGACTCGCCCCAAGGGGCGCTCGGCAGCGGTCTCGCGTCCGCCGACGCGGCCGGTCATTCCCTCACCACCGCGATGACGGCGGGCCATGCGCTGGCGACCCTCGGCACGGCGCTGTGCCTGGTGTTCGGGGAGCGACTGCTCCGCCGGCTCCGGGCGCTGCTGTGGTCCGGGCTCCGCCACCACTGCGCGGAATCGTTTCCGCTGCCGGCTCACCCCGCCTCCCCGGTTCCGGCGGCGGACGAACACCGCCTCCGGACGGGGGCGCTCACCCGCTGCCATCCACGGCGCGGTCCTCCCCTCCTCGCTCCGGCCTGACCGCCGACGTCCCCGGCGGTCACGGCGCACCGCCCCGGGGCGGGTTCGCAAGCCTTCGGCCCACGACCCGGGTCCACAGCCCTCGGTTCGCAGCCTCCCCGTTCGCCACCGGACGCGCCGTACCCCGGCGCGCAGCACTTGGGGATCCCACACATGACATCAACCGTCCACAGACAGCCGCAGGACGACGACCAGCGGCCCGCCGCACCGGAACCGGGCGCCACCGGGCGCTCCTGGCAGGGCGTCCGCGCCCTGCTGGTCCGCATGCACTTCTACGCCGGGGTCTTCGTCGCCCCGTTCCTCTTCGTGGCCGCCCTGACGGGCCTGCTCTACACCCTCACCCCGCAGCTCGACCAGCTCGTCTACGGCGACAAACTGACCGTCGGGCAGGTCGGTGAGGCCCGGCGGCCGCTCGCCGAGCAGATCGCGGCAGCCCGGTCCGCGCACCCCGAGGGCACGCTGGCCTCGGTGACCACCCCGTCCGGGCCGGAGGACACCACCCGCGTGGTGCTGTCGGTGCCCGAGTTGGCCGACAGGCAGCGCACCGTCTTCGTGGACCCCTACACCGCGGAGGTGCAGGGCGAGCTGACCACCTGGTGGGGTTCGACTCCGCTCACGACCTGGCTCGACGACGTGCACCGCAACCTCCACCTGGGGGAGACCGGGCGCCTGTACTCGGAGATCGCCGCCAGCTGGCTGTGGGTGGTCGTCGCCGGCGGTCTCGTCCTGTGGCTGGGCCGCAGCCGGGGCCTGCGCGCGAAGTCGGTCCGCGGTGTGCTGCTGCCCGACCGGACGGCCCGGGGCGTGCGCCGCACCCGAAGCCGGCACGCGGCGGCCGGCGTGTGGCTGGCGATCGCCCTGTTCTTCCTCAGCGCCACCGGCCTGACCTGGTCCCAGTACGCGGGCGAGCGCTTCGGACGCCTCCTCGACGCGGCGAAGGGACACGCACCGGAACTCGACACCCTTCTGCCCGGCGCCACTCCGCCCGCGGAGGACGAGCACGCCGGACATGCCGGCCACGGTGGAGCCGCGGCCGGCGCCGAGGAAGCCGACGCCGACCCGGGGGACTTCGACGCGGCGCTCAGGGTGGCCCGTCAGGCGGGGCTGGGCGGCACCGTCGACATCACGCCGCCCGCGGACGCGTCCGGCGCCTGGGTGGTGGCCCAGGGCGACAACGTCTGGCCCGTCCACTACGACCAGGTCGCGGTCGACGTCGACCAGGGCGAGGTCACGGCCCAGGCCCGGTGGGGTGACTACCCGCTCCTCGCGAAGCTCAGCAAGCTGGGCGTCCAGGGACACATGGGAGTCCTCTTCGGCATCGTCAACCAGATCGTGCTCGCCGCCGTCGCGATCGGCCTGATGGTGATGATCGTCTTGGGGTACCGCATGTGGTGGCAGCGGCGCCCCACCCGGTCGGACCGCAGTGCGCCGTTCGGAAGGGCGCCCGCCCGCGGCGCCTGGCGCCGGCTTCCCCTTCCGGTGCTGATCGTCGGCGTCCCGGCCGCCGTGGCCCTCGGATGGGCGCTGCCGCTGCTGGGTGTGACGCTGCTCGGGTTCGTCGTCGTGGACATCGCGGTGGGTCTCGTGCGGAGGCGCCGGACGGCGTGACCGCCGGGGGAGGGCGGGGCGGCCGTGTCCTCCCCCGGCCGGGCCCCGCGGCCCGTGCACCCGTACTCCCGGGGCCACCCGCGCACCCGCGCACTCGGCGCCCCTCCTCGGCGCGGCACCCCTTCGCCCCGCGGAGACCGGGCGGAGCAGCCGGCCGCCGCCCCGCCCGGGAGGGCGGGGCGGCGGCCGGCGGCGCGCACGGATCAGACGAGCGCGTCGGGGGCCGGGCCCACCAGTTCCTCCAGCACGTCCTCCATGGTGACGAACCCGATGACCGTGCCCTTGGAGCCGGTGACGGCGGCGAGATGGGTGCCGGCGCCCCGCATGGCCGTCAGGGTGTCGTCCAGGGGGGAGTCGATGGCGACCTTGATGATGGGGTGGAGGGCCGTCCGCGGGAACGGCTTCGTGCGGTCGGCTGCGCCGAGGGCGTCCTTGATGTGGAGATAGCCCAGGATCGCGCCGCCCTCCGCGACCACCGGGAGACGGGAGAACCGGTTGGCGACGGAAGCCCGCTCCAGCCCCTGGGGGGTGATGCCGGCGTCGACGGTGAGCATCTTGTTGAGCGGCACCATCGCCTCGCCGACCGGCCGGGTGCCCAGCTCCAGCGCATCCTGCAGCCGCTGGCCGTCCTCCGGCTCCAGGAGTCCGGCCTCGCTGGAGTCCTTGACCAGGCGGGCCAGCTCGTCGTCGGTGAAGACCGAGGCCACCTCGTCCTTCGGCTCGACCCGCAGCAGACGGAGCAGGGTGTTGGCGAAGGCGTTGATGCCGAAGATCACCGGTCGCAGTGCCCGGGTCAGCGCCACCAGCGGCGGGCCGAGGAGCAGCGCGGTCGGCACCGGGGCGGCGAGGGCGATGTTCTTCGGCACCATCTCGCCGAGGAGCATGTGCAGATACGTCGCCAGGGTCAGCGCGATGACGAAGGCGATGGGGTGGATCAGCGCGTCGGGCACGCCGATGGCCTGGAACGGGGGTTCCAGGAGATGGGCGATCGCCGGCTCGGCGACCGCGCCGAGCACCAGCGACGACACGGTGATGCCGAGCTGGGCGGTGGCCATCATCGCGGACAGGTGCTCGATGCCCCACAGGGTGGTCCTGGCGCGGCGGTTGCCCCGTATGGCGGCCGGCTCGATCTGGCTGCGGCGCACGGAGATCAGGGCGAACTCGGCACCGACGAAGAAGGCGTTGGTGACGAGGGTGAACGCGCCGATCAGCAGTTGGAGGGTGGTCATCGGATCTCCTCCACGCTCTGGGCCGCGGCGGGGGCGGTGAGGCGGACGCGGTCGGCGCGGTGGTGCTCGGTGCGCAGCACCGCCAACTGCCAGCCGTCGATGTCGAGGTGGTCGGCGGCGGCCGGGATGCGCTCCAGTCGGGCGGCGACCAGCCCGGCCAGGGTCTCGTACGGGCCGTCGGGCGCGGTGAAGCCGATCTCCTGGAGCTGGTCGATGCGCACGCTTCCGTCGGCGTCCCATACCCGGCGGCCGTCGAGCGCGGGCTCGGCCGGCTCCAGGTCGGGCGTCTCAAGGGGGTCGTGCTCGTCGCGGACCTCGCCGACGACCTCCTCGACGATGTCCTCGACCGTGGCGACACCGGCGGTGCCCCCGTACTCGTCGATGATCACTGCCATGGTGCGCGCCTTGCGCAGCCGGCCGAGGAGCTTGTCCACGGGCAGGGAGTGCGGCACCAGCAGGGGTGCGGTGGCCAGGCCGGCTATCGGGGTGAGCGGCCGCTTGTCCTCGTCCAGGGCGAGGACGTCGCGGATGTGCACCGTGCCGATGACCTCGTCGAGGCTGTCCCGGTAGACCGGGAAGCGGGAGAGGCCGGTGGCGAGGGTGAGGTTCGCCGCGTCGGCCGCGGTGGCCCGCATCTCCAGGGCGCGCACGTCGACGCGGGGCGTCATGACGTTCTCCGCGGTCAGTTCGCCCAGGTGCAGGGTGCGCACGAACAGCTCGGCCGAGTCGGCCTCGATCGCGCCCTCGCGCGCCGAGTGCCGGGCGAGGGCGATCAGTTCCTCGGGGGTCCTGGCCGACGCCAGCTCCTCCGCGGGCTCCAGCCCGAAGCGGCGCACCATGCGGTTCGCCGTGTTGTTCAGGTGGTGGATGAGCGGTCCGAACGCGGCGGTGAAGCCGCGCTGGGGCCCGGCCACCACCCTGGCCACGGCCAGCGGGCGGGAGATCGCCCAGTTCTTCGGCACGAGTTCGCCGACCACCATCAGGACGACGGTCGAGAGCGCGACGCCGAGGAGGGTGGACACGGTCGGCACGGCGCCCGAGGGCAGTCCCGCCGACTGGAGCGGGCCGCGCAGCAGGGCGGACACCGAAGGCTCCGCGAGCATACCGATCAGCAGCGAGGTCACGGTGATGCCCAGCTGGGCACCGGACAGCTGGAGGGTGAGGCGCTTCACGGCCTTGAGGGCGCTCTCGGCGCCCCGGTCGCCGGCCCGGGCGGCACGTTCCAGCTCACCGCGTTCGACGGTGGTGAGGGAGAACTCGGCCGCGACGAAGACCGCGCAGCCGAGCGTGAGCGCCAGGGCGACGAGCAGCAGGAGCACTTCGGTCACCGTGCCACCTCCCGGCCCTCGGAGAACGGCGGGCGGGACGGGGCACGGCTGGGACTGGGAGGTTCACCCATTGCGGGTCTGCTGCTCCTTCGTGACTCGGCGGGCCGGGTCGGCCCTGGTGGCTTCTCGTGGTCGGGACGGTACCCGCCACACCATGGTAAAGGACCGGTAAAGCACCTGACCATTCCCGTGGCACTGGCCATCCATGAGGACTTTTCGGCCAATCCGGTTCGGCCGCGCTGATACGCGGCCCCCGGCAGGGGCTCCGCTCCTATGCTTCTACATGCGTGTAGACAACGCCAGGGCGGTACGGGATGTTCCCGGGCGGCGAGGGTGCTCCCGGGCCCGGACCGCCCGCACGCGCGGCTCCGCCGCTTCCCGTAGAACCTCCCCGTACATGAAGGAGTGAACGCCACGATGGTGTTCAAGCGACTGCTCGGCTCGATCGGCGTCGGCGGCCCCGCCGTGGACACGGTCCTCTCCCCCGGAGCGGTCCCGCCCGGCGGGAGCCTCACCGGCGAGGTCCGCCTCGAGGGCGGAGACGCCGCCTTCGACATCGAGCACATCACCCTGGAGTTCGTCGCCCGGGTCGAAGCCGAGACCGATGACGGGGAGCACGAGGGAGAGGTCGCCTTCGAGCGGTTCACGGTCGGTGGCGGCTTCCGGCTCGAGGCGGGGGTACAGCACACGGTCCCCTTCTCGGTGACCGTGCCCTGGGAGACGCCGGTGACCGAACTGCACGGGCAGGCCCTCGGCGTCGTCCTCGGTGTGCGCACCGGCATCGCGGTGGCCGGCGCCCGGGACAAGGGCGATCTGGATGTGCTCGCCGTACGGCCGCTCCCCGTCCAGGAAGCGATCCTGGAGGCGTTCGGACAGCTCGGCTTCGGTTTCCGGTCCGCCGACGTCGAGTACGGGCACTGCCGGGGCACGGCGCAGCAGCTGCCCTTCTACCAGGAGATCGAACTCACCCCGCCCCCGCACCACGCCCACGCGGTCAACGAGGTCGAGGTGACCTTCATCGCGGGCCCCGGCGGTATGGAGGTGCTCCTGGAGGCCGACCGCCGCGACGCGCTCTACGGTGGCGGCCATGACACGCTCACCCGCCACACCGTCACCCACGAGGAGGCCGGCCACACGGACTGGAACGCCAGGGTCGGCGCCTGGCTGAACCAGCTGCTGGAGCACGGCCCCTCCCACGCCGGGCACGGGTCCCACGGCCTCGTCGACGAGACCGGGCACGGGAGCCACCACCACGGCGGGCACCGCGGCCCCGGCGCGGGCACCGCGATCGCCGCCGGCGCGGCCGGCCTCGCCGTGGGGGTCGGCGCGGGCATCATCGGTGCGGAGATCGTGGACGAGATCGGCGACGCCTTCGAGGAGGACGAGGAGGAAGCGGGCGACGACGACTGACGTCGCCCGGCGACGGCTGGCGACGGCTGGCGACGGGCGACGAGACTGCCGGGACCTGGCGGTGACCGACCGGGGCGGGGGCTGGGGGAGCTGCCGGGGCCGCCGCGGCGGCCCCGGCCTACAGCGGCGTCGCGGCCTTCAGGACCAGGAACAGCGCCACGGCCGAGTTCGCCGACGACAGCGCCGACGCCGCGGCCCCCGCGGCGGCCGTCCACAGCGCGACGCCCGCCGCAGTGAAGGCGGGCGGCCAGGTCCGGGCGGGCGGGACGGGCCCCAGCAGGGCGGCGACGCGCCGGGGCACCGGTCCCGTGGCGAATCCGGTCGGCGCTGCGGACGGCGCGCCCCGGGAGGCCATGGCCGCCTTTCCCACCGCCCGGGCCATCACGCGGCGGCTGCCGATCGCTCCGGCGGCCTCTTCGTCCGCCCATCGCTCAGCGCAGTAGACGACGGCGGTGTCCAGGGGGCGCAGAAAGGGGTTGACGCGGGCGGCCAGCCGGGCCGCGAGGAGGTGGCGGTGGTGCCCGGCGGCGAGATGTGCGCGCTCGTGCGCGAACAGGGCCCGGCGCTCCCGGGAGTCGAGGCGGGCCAGCATGCCGGCGGATGCCACGACCCTGCCCCGCGTCGGCCCCCGGCCGCCGGGCAGGGCGTAGGCGTACGGCGCCTCGTCGGGGAGCACGACGACCGAGGACGGCGGGAGCCCCTCCAGGGCGCGTTCGGCCCGGCGGCGGACGCGGCGGTGCCGCAGCAGCGTGTGGCCGGCGGCCACGGCGACGGCGGCCAGCGCGGGGATCGCCGCCCTGCCCGCGACCCCGTCGTACGGCACCGCCTCGCGCACCTCGGGATCGGACCAGCTGTCCGGCAGCGGATTCCCGGGCAACTGGGCGGTACCCACCACCATGATCAGGGCGAGGCACAGGGTGCTGCACAGGGCCAGCAGGGCGCCGACGCCGGACAGGAGACGGGTGGCCGTTCGGGGGTGCAGATGCTGCTCGGCCAGACGCGCGATCGGCCACGCCGTCAGCGGCAGCACCAGGGGCAGGAAGACGAAGAGGCCCACCCGGTCACTCCGCTGGACCGTCGTCCGCGTGGTCGACGTCCGCGTGGTCGACGTCCGCGTGGTCGACGTTCGCGTGGTCGAGCAATTCGCGCAGCACCTGCTCGTCCTCGCGGGAGAGGGAGGTGACGAAGCTGGTGAGCACCGCTTCCCGGTCGCGCTCGCCGTCGAGGACGCGGCGCATGCGCAGGGCGGCGAGACCCGCCTGGTCCGCGGTCGCCTCCCAGGCGAACGACCGGCCGTCCCGCTGCCGCGTGACGGCGTTCTTGGCCCGCAACCGGGACAGGATGGTCATGACCGTGGTGTACGCGAGTGCCCCGGGCAGGTGCTTTTGCACCCAGGCGGCGGTGACGGGACCCGGCGCGGTCCTCAGCACGGACAGCACCTGCGCCTCCAGTTCGCCCTGTCCGCGACGGCGCCCGCCGCCCGCCGGGAGCGAGCCGGCCGTTCCCCGGTCGTCCAACTCCGCCTCCCTCCGGCGTCATCCCGCCCGCGCGGCCTCATCGTACTGACTGCGGCGAGTCGCGGCGCGGGGCCGGCAGACCGACGTCAGCGGCGTCGGCGCATCACGGGAACCGCCCGGCACCGGACATGTGAGGCCGCTCACGGCCCACGACTCACGGCCCACGACTCACGGCCCACGACTCACGGCTCACGGCGAGAACCGCCCGGGGGCACCGCCCGGGCAACGCGCGGGCACCCCGGTGGCTCCGCGGGGAACCAGCGGCTGACGCAAGCGCGGCAGCCCCAGGGGCGAACGGCCGGCGGGCACCGTTCGCCCCTGGGGTGGCACCGTGCGAAGGGGCGTGGCTCACGCGACCAGGGTGACGCCGCTGCCCTCCCCGGGCGGTGTGGCCGGGTTCGGTGCGGTGCCCTGCGCCGGGGCACCGGTGGCGGGCGCGGGCACCGGGGCCGTGACGGCCGCCTCCGCCAGAAGCGCGTCGGCCCGCTCGAGCGCGTCCCCGATGGTGCCCGTGGCCGTCATCACGCACAGCGTGTAGGTCACGTCGTCCAGAGCACGGCGGCTCTCGTCGTTCCTCGGTGCGGCAATGCGCAGGTCCGCGTAACGCGCCAGGAGGCTCCGAAGCACCTTGGGGTCCGGCATCAGCACAGCGTCCACCCTTCTTCTGATGTGCTCACCATGTGCCCCGAATCCACCACCTCATGCACGGCATTTCAGGCGTCCCTCGCACCACACCACAAGGTCGCCCGTATGTCGGTACGGTCCGGGGCACCGCGGTTCGGGGATTCCGCCGGCTCGGTCGGCTGCGCCCTGGGCGGGACCCGTCGGTGCACCCGTCACCGGGCGGATGCACCGCGATCCCGGGTGCCCGTGGCGGTAGAAAGATATGGTTGCGGTGACGGGGACGGCTTTCCTCCGGACCCGCGGCGGTGTGACGGCCCGCAAGACGAGGGCGACCGATTCGGAGTGTCGGACGGTATGGATGCGAACCAGTCTGCTTCCCGGCCTCGGCGGTACGAGGACCGGGTGGTGGGCCACGAGTTCGTCCGGCTCCTCGAGGCCCTGTGGACCCGGGGCCGCGAGGTGCCGTACGCGCCGGTCTCGGCGTCGCAGCTCCGTGTGCTCTACACCCTCGAACGCGACGAGGGGATCAACCTCCGGACCCTCGGCGAACTGCTGGAATCGGCCCCGCCCTCCGTCAGCCGGCTCTGCGACCGGCTCGAGGCGCTCGGCTTCGTCCGGCGACTGCCCAGCCAGGTGAGCAGACGCGAGCTGGAACTGCATCTGACCAGCCATGGACGGACCTATCTCCAGGAGTTGCGCGGCCGGCGGGGCACCTCGCTGCTCGAAGTGATCGAGGGGATGACACCGGCCGCGGCCAGGGCGCTGCTCGTAGGGCTCGCCGGTTTCCGCGACGCGCTCGGGGAGACGGGCAGCGCACCGGGGCTGCGACCGGCCGACGACGCCCGTTCCGCCTGACAGCCGCCGCCCCGCGCCCGCGCCCGGCGCCCGCGCCCGGCGCCCGCGCCCTGCACCCGTCCCGCCCTGCGCCCGCGCCGTCGGCCCGCGCGCGAACGGCCCCCGTGCGGCCGGGCGTTCTCCACCCCGGCCGCACCGGGTGTCCTCCTCCGGTCGGCGCCGGGATCGGCGGCCGGTGGGGTACGCGGGGAGAGGGATAGGGTGGCCCGACGAGCGCCTGGTGCCTGCGGCCCGTGCCCCGCGCCACGGCGCTGCGCCCGGGGCCAGGACCGGGCACCGGCAGAGCACGTCTGATACGGAGTGTCACGGCATGAGCACGAGTCCGGCTCCACGCTCTCGGCGATCGGCCGATGCGGCGCGGGCGGCCTGCGACGTGATCGAGCTGCTCGAGATCCTGTGGGAGCGTGGCCGGGACACCGCATCGGCCGTGTCGGCCTCCCAGCTCCGGGTGCTGTTCAGCCTGGAGCACGCCGACGGGATCAACCTCCGGGCGCTCGGGGACGTCCTGGGTTCGGCGCCGTCGTCGGTCAGCAGACTGTGCGACCGGCTGGAGGCCATGGGACTGGTCGAGCGGGCCCCCAGCCCGGTCAGCCGGAGGGAGCTGACGATCCGCCTGACCGGTCACGGCCGGGCGCACCTTTCCGAGTTGCGCTCCCAGCGCGAGGAGGTCCTGCTGGCGGCCGTCCAGGCCATGGAGCCGGCCTCCCGCGCCGCGCTGTGGGAGGGGCTCCACGGATTCCGGCAGGCCGTGGTGGCGGACGCCGCCCAGGCCCCCGGTCCGGACAGCGGCTCCGCGCGCCCCTCGTGAACCGCCCGCCGGTCCTCCTGCCGGGCCGGGGGTGGTCCGCAGCCCATCGCCGACGGCGCGCCCTGCCGCCGCATCGGGAAGGGAGGCAGCCCACGCCACCGGATCAGGGCGTCAGTGCACGCCACCGGCGTCGGGGAGCGACACGAGGGAGCCCACCGGAGTCCGCGCCGCGTCCGTACCAGTCGAGGCAGAGCACCAGTGCGTCGTCGTCGAGGCCCTTGTCCCCCCGGTGGCCCGCGAGTTCCCGCAGCACCGCTCCGGGCACCTGGGTGGGGGGAAGAAGGCTTGTGGCGAGGAGCGTACGGGACAGGGACCGTTCGCCGTACGCCTCACCGGCCGACGACAACGCCTCGTAGACGCCGTCGCTGCCGAACACCATCCGGTCGCCCGGGCGTACGGTGAAACGCTCCGGCACGTACACCGTTTCCTCGAACATGCCGAGCGGCAGTTGTGCGTCGAACGGGATCGGCTCCACCTCCCGGTCACGCAGCCGCCACAGCCGGGGCGAGCCGGCGTCGATGGCCTCCACCTCTCCGGTGGCGAGGCCGAAGCGCATCAGCAGTACCGACACATACGCCCGGCCCCGGTAGTGGGCGTAGACGGCCTGGTCGGCGAGGGCGGCCTGGTCGGCGAGGCCGAGGCCCGCACGGCGGGCGTTGCGCAGGGCGTTCACGGCGAGACTGCTGAGAAGGGCGGCCTCGGTGCCGTCGCCCATGCCGTTGGTGACGGCGACGGTCAGGTGGTCGCGGGACACGGACCAGTCGTAGTTGTCGCCGAAGATCCCGTAGGCAGGTTCCAGCTGGGCGCCGAGGGCGAACTCGTCCCGGGCGCAGGCGCGGCCGGGGAGCAGCTGCCACTGGATCTCGGCGGCGAGGGTGAGCCGAGCGGCGCGGCGGGCCAGCAGGTAGAGGTCCGTGTCGCGCTCCGCGACGAGCAGCTCGTGCCCGAGCGCCTCGCAGGCCAGGCGGAGGCCGGGGAGATCGGCCCCGGCGAAGGCGTCAGCGGCCATCCCCACGGTCAGCACTCCCAGCCGGTCGCCGCGCACGGTGACGGGCAGGTGCACGGAGACCCGGCCCCCGCCCTCCTCCGTGACGTACGGCTCCTGCGCACCGAAGGCGCGCCCCTGGGGGCTGCCGTGGATCGGCACGGGCTCGACAGCGCCGGGCTCGCTCTCCACGGCCTGCAAGGACCGCGTCCCGTAGTCGGCCAGCCGGAGTTCGACCACGGTGGTGCCGTACCGCTCGTCGAGGGCGGCGCTCATCACGTCGAGCAGCGCATGGGGGGCGGCCCCGCGCAAGGCCTGCTCAAGCGCAGCGAACTTGTCCACGTCATCCGATTCTCGTCGTGCCGGAGCCACAAGCCCAGCATGCCGTCATTGTGCACGTATCCACGGACTCCGGGGTCACGAACGCCGGGCACGAGACCATGATCCTACGAGCCGAAAGCAACATTTGTCACGCGGCAATGATGTCCGGGCGGCAACTTGACCCGAGGGGTGTGCGCGTGTCCATGCTGGGCACACGTGCTGCCGTCGGCACGTGCGCCGACCCCGCGGCGTGGTGCCCCTTGGGGCCCTCGCACCCTGCGCCACGATCCATCCGAAAAGCGGAGGCACTTCCCCATGGAACAGAACCTGGACGTCGAGGTCGAGATCCACGACCCCAGCACGGCGGTGGTGACGATCCAGGGCGAGCTGGACGTCGACACGGCGACACTGCTCCACCACCATCTGGCCAACCAGGCCCTCCACGGCCGGCGCCATCTCGTACTGGACCTGTCCGCCGTGGGGTTCATGGACTCCTCCGGGCTGAACGTGCTCATACGCGCCACCAGGGAGGCGCGGGCCCTGGGGGGAGATCTGCACCTCGCCGCTCCGGCGCCGCAGGTTGCCCGACTGTTCGACCTCACCGGGCTGAGCCTGACGAACGCCGTCCACGAGAACGTCGAAACGGCGCTCACCACCCTCGGAGGAGCGTGCGCCCCCTCGTGACGGGAACTTCCGCCCGACAGACAGACCCCCGCGCGTGACCGGCACTTCCGACGGATCCTTCCGCCGGGCCCTCCCTGCCGGGGGCACGCCCCCGCCCGACGCACGCATCCCGGCCGCACACGGGCCGACGGCGCCCCCTTCCGCCGCCGTGCCGTCGGGGCCCGCCGGCGAGCACCTCCCCCGCGGCGGACGGTGGCGCAGGCCGCCGTCCGCCGCTCTATAGGGTGGGGGCGTGGCGAGGACGAACAAGACGGGGCCGGTGGACACCGCCACCACCGCCGCAGCGACCGGCGCGGTGGCGGGACCGGCCGGGCCGGTGGGCCGCGACCTGCAAGCCTTCGCCGTGGAGCTGCGCCGGCTGAACGGCGAGATGAACCGGCTCGTCCACGGCTTCGCCGCCGCCCAGGGACTGCACGCCACCGACGTACAGGCGCTGGCCGCGATCCTGGACTCCGACACCCCGATGACACCCGGGCGGCTGCGGGAGCACCTCGGACTGACCTCCGGGGCCGTGACGGCGTGCCTCGACCGGCTGGAGCGGGCAGGCCACGTTCGCAGATCCCGCGACAGCAGGGACCGCCGGGTCGTCCATCTGCACTACGCCGCGCGCGGAAGGTCCGCCGCACGCGCACACTTCCTGCCGCTCGCCGAGGCGGCGGCCCGCGCCCAGGAAGGCTTCGACGACGGCGAACTGGCCGTCGTGCTGCGCTTTCTGACCGCGATGAACCAGGAGCTGGACCGCCTCTCCGGCCGCGGCTGACCCCCTTCCGCCGACCCGTCCGGCGGGGCCGGCGAGGCCGGCGAGGCCGGCGAGGCCGCCATGGGACCCCCTCGGGACCTTTTGGGGACCTCTTTGGGACCTTTGCGGCAACTCCCCGGGACTCGGAGCATCCGGCGGCGGCCCGCCCCCGGAAGAGGAGGCGCCGTGCCGCCCCGTGACGACCGGCCGCCCCGCCGGACCGTCCGGCCGCCGGGACCCCGGTTCGGCGCCGGGACCGGCACATGGCAAACTGCTTCAATCATCGAGATAGTCGATGACCGAAACAAATACCCCTCGCCCGTCGCGTGAAGCAACCGCACACACCCGGGAGTGCCATGTCACCCTCCTCGCGTCCGGCCCGCAGGCTGGTACCGCTCCTCCTGCTGGCCGTCTGGCTCGCCTGCGGCGCCGCCCTGGGCCCCTATGCCGGGAAGCTCGGCGAGGTCGCCACCAACGACCAGGCGGCCTTCCTGCCGCGCAGCGCCGAGTCCACCAGGGTCGCGGAGGCCCAGGAGGCCTTCCGGCAGGACGAGACGCTCCCGGCGGTCGTCGTCTGGACCCCCGAGGACGGCGCCGTGGACGCGGCGATGCAGCGGTCCGCAACCGACGCCCTGGCCTCGCTCGAGGGAGCGACAGGCATCGCGGGCGCCGCGTCCCCCGCCGTCCCCGCCGAGGACGGACGCGCCCTCCAGGGAGTCGTCCAGCTGCGGCCCGACCTGGGCGAGCAACTCCCCGACGTCCTGGCTGCGGTGCGCCAGGCCGCGGACGGGGTGCCCGGCGCGGCGGCCCGCATCGCAGGCCCCGCCGCGACCCAGGCCGATCTGTCCGACGCCTTCGCCGGGATCGACGGACTGCTGCTGGCCGTCGCCCTCGCCACCGTGCTGCTGATCCTGCTGCTGGTGTACCGCAGCGTGCTGCTGCCGCTGGTCGTGATCGCCGGTGCCGTCCTCTCACTCGCCCTGGCCTGCGCCGTGGTCTACGCACTCGCCGACCGCGACGTGGTGCGGGTCGACGGGCAGGTCCAGGGCATCCTGTCCATCCTCGTGATCGGCGCCGCGACCGACTACGCACTGCTGCTGACGGCCCGCTACCGCGAGGAACTGGCCGGGCGGACGGACCGGTTCGCGGCGATGAAGGCGGCGCTGCGCCGGTCCACCGGCCCCGTCGTGGCGAGCGCTGCCACCGTCGCCCTCGGCCTTCTCGCACTCCTGTTCAGCGATCTGACCAACAACCGGGCCCTCGGGCCGGTCGGCGCCATCGGCATCGTCTGCGCCGTGCTCAGCGCCCTCACCTTCCTGCCGGCCGTGCTCGTCCTGCTCGGGCGTGCCGCGTACTGGCCCGCCCGTCCCCGGCAGGCGGCCGGCGGCGACTGCGCGGACCGGGGCGTCTGGCCGCGCGTGGCCGCGCTGGTGGACCGCGCCCCGCGCAAGGTCTGGGCCGCCACGCTCGCCGGCCTGCTGGCCTGCGCGGCGTTCGCCCCCGGCCTGGTGTCGAAGGGAGTTCCACTGGACGAGATCTTCGTCAACGACGCACCCTCGGTCACCGCACAGGCCGTGCTCGGCGAGCACTTCCCCGGCGGCTCGGGCAACCCGGCGGTCGTGATCGCCGACGCGGGCCGCGTCACGGAGGTGACGGCGGCGGCCGCCGCGACCGAGGGAGTGGACTCCGCGGCACCGGTGACCGCGTCCGGGCGCCCCGGCGCGGGGGAACCGCTGACGGCCGGCGGCAAGGTCCGGATCGACGTCACCCTGGAGGACGCCGCGGACAGCGACGCCGCCAAGGACACGGTGGTACGCCTCCGTGCCGCGGTGCACTCGGTCTCCGGCGCGGACGCCCTGGTCGGCGGCTACACGGCGCAGCAGTACGACACCCAGCGGACCGCCGAGCGGGACCGTCTGCTGATCGTGCCCGTCGTGCTCGTGGTGATCCTGCTCATCCTGGTCGCGCTGCTCCGCTCGGTGCTGGTGCCCGTGCTGCTCGTCGCGACCGTCGCCCTCAACTTCGTCGCGACACTGGGCGTCTCGGCGCTGGTGTTCCAGGGCGTGTTCGGGTTCTCGGGCACGGACGCGTCGGTGCCGCTGTACGGGTTCGTCTTTCTGGTGGCCCTCGGCGTGGACTACAACATCTTCCTGATGTCCCGGGTCCGGGAGGAGTCACTCCTGCACGGCACGCGGGAGGGCGTCCTGCGCGGTCTCACCGCCACCGGAGGGGTCATCACCTCGGCGGGCGTGGTGCTGGCCGCCACCTTCGCCGCGCTCGCCGTCATCCCGCTGGCGTTCCTCGTCCAGATCGCCTTCATCGTCGCCTTCGGCGTCCTGCTCGACACCCTCGTCGTACGGTCCCTGCTCGTCCCCGCCCTCGTCAGGGACATCGGCCGCACCGCCTGGTGGCCCGGTCGGCTGAGCCGGGAGCCGTCGGTGGACCGGGAGCGGTCCCCTGCGGTACCCGCGGACGTCGGCTGACGTCGGCTGACGTCGGCTGACCTCGACCGCACCGGAACGCGACCGCTCCCGTTGGGCCGTCCGGGTCATGCCTCAGAGGCGGCGGCGATTACCCCTCGCCCCGGCGGGTAGCCAAATGATCACTTTCAGTGGCCGAACCGTCCCGGCGAGGGCCGAAGGAACGACCACGGCAAGGAGTGCGCGATGAAGAGCGGTTTGGAAGCGTTGCTCGAGCAGGTGCGGGAACGGGGCCACTACGGCAGGAGGCCGGAAGCCGCAAGGGCCGTCGAGAGCGTCCTCGACGTACTCGGCGCCCATCTGGTGGGGGACGACCGCAGCGATCTCGCGCGGTTGCTGCCGCAGCAGTGCGGTCCGCTGCTGACGGACGGCTCGCCGGCGAGCGAGCCCCTGACTCCCCGGGCCTTCGTCGAGGCCGTCGCGGCACGGGACCACGGCGACTTCGGCGAGGCCCGGCGCGCCGTCAGGGCCGTGCTCGGCATCGTGGCCGATGTCGCGGACGACGCCCTGCTGCGGCGGATCCTCACCCAACTGCCCCCGGGCCACGCGGGGCTGTTCGGCCGTATGGAGCCGGTATGAGCACCGGTACGGGCCGTGTGGACCGCGTCGGCGAAGCAGGCGGTCCGGGCGGTGCGGGGGCCGCAGGCGGCATGGGCGGTAGGCGCGGCAGGGGCAGCGGCATGGGCGGTGGGGACAGCGGCACAGGCGGCATGGGCGGTACGGAAGTGATCACCGCAGCCTCGCCTCAGGCGACCCCCGAAAGACGCCGGACGGATCGGTGCACAGCGGGGAATGCTCTCGGAATCCCGGGGTATGCGGACCGCGCACGGGGGATGGAGACTCGGACGACAGGGGTGGATGGCATGGCAGCCGTGACCGCAGCGGCAATCGCGGCACAGGAGACGACTTCGGCGATCGACGGGATCGGGCTCGCGCCGATCGCGGACCCGTCCAAGGTGGCTCCCCAGGATGCACGCGGCCTCTCCCGTCAGTTCTTCGCACGACTGGCACAACTCGAGGAGGGCACGCACGAGTACCAGTACGTGCGGAACACCCTCATCGAGATGAACCTCTCGCTGGTGAGGTATGCGGCGGGTCGCTTCCGCAGCCGCGGCGCGGACGAGATGGAGGACATCGTCCAGGTCGGCACGATCGGCCTGATCAAGGCCATCGACCGCTTCGACCTGTCGCGCGAGGTGGAGTTCACCACCTTCGCCGTCCCCTGCATCGTGGGGGAGATCAAGCGCTTCTTCCGGGACACCAGCTGGGCGGTGCACGTCCCCCGGCGCCTCCAGGAGGCCCGCGTCGAGCTGGCGAAGGCCACCGAGGAGCTGCGGAGCCGGCTCGGCCGGACCCCCACGGTGAGGGAGCTCTCCGAGCTGATGTCCCTGCCCGAGGCGGACGTGATCGAGGCCCGCAAGGCCTCCAACGCCTACAACTCCGCCTCGCTTGACGCCGCACTGACGGGCGACAGCGCCCAGGACGGCGAGGCGGCACTCGCCGACTTCATCGGTGCGGAGGAGGCCGCGCTCGAACTGATCGAGGACTTCCACTCCCTCGCTCCCCTGGTCGCCGAACTCGAGGAGCGCGACCGCAGGATCCTGCATCTGCGATTCGTGGAGGAACTCACCCAGGCGCAGATCGGTGAACAGCTGGACATCTCCCAGATGCACGTGTCACGGCTGCTGACCCGCATCATCAAGCGGCTGCGCTCCGGGCTGCTGGAAGCCGGCACCGCCTGAGCGGCGAGGAGTGCGTCCGCGCCCCGCACGAGTCAGGTCCCGCGGGCGCACGGCAACGGGCGAGGGACGGCCGGTGTGGCCCCACCCACGGAGGACGCTGCGGCGCGCGTCCCCGACGGGCAGGGGGCCATCGCCGTCCGCATGGGGCGGCAGCCGGCGCGGTCCTTCGCCGAGGCGGTACGACGGCGGCCTCGGCAGCCGGCCGGCACGATCGCCTCAGCCCCCGGGCGATGCCTCGGCCCCCGGACCCCTGACGCACACGCAGTCCCCCTGAACCACCGTGCCCGGCGGTGTTCCGCCGCGGGACACCCGGTGCGTGACTACCGGTGCGTGACTACCGGTGCGGTGCGGGTACGGGCATACTCCCCACCATGGACGCGAGCAGCGAAGACCAGTCCCGTGCCGGCGACGAGGCCCGGCAGGACGGACAGGGCCCGATCGGCACCCAGTACGCGGCCGGCGGCGCGTGGGTGATCACCGCGCTCGGCGAACTGGACATGAGCACACTGCCGCCGCTGGACGCCGCCCTGGCATCGGCGTCCGCGGAGCATTCACTGGTGATCCTCGACGTCTCCGGGGTGACCTTCGGCGACTCGGCCTTCCTGAACCTGCTGCTGCGTGCCCATCACAGGACGGAGCTGCGTGTGGCGAAGCCTCAGCCTCAGCTGCGCCGTCTCATGGAGATCACCGGAGCGGACAAGGTGCTGGACGTCAGGCATGATGAGGACGCCGTCCCCCGCCCCTGAGCGTCCCTCACCCCGGCAACTCCGCGCACCCGGCAGCGAGGAACGTCTCATCACCGCGGCCCGCGGTGGGGCGCCGGGCACCGGACCGGTCGGCCGACTGACGCCGGCTCGGCTGCCCGGTGCCGGCGGCTTGGGGCCGGCGGCTTGGGGCCGGCGGAGCTGATCCTCACCGCTCAGGCGCAGAAGACGCGTACCGTGACGCGCTTGCCGACCGCCTCGCGTTCGACGGTGAAGCCCTGGCACAGTGCCAGGACGATCTCCAGCCCGTGCCGGCCCACGCGCCCCGGGTCCGCCGTCCGGGCCAGCGGCAGAGCGGGGCTGCTGTCCCAGACCGCGACCTCCACGCCCGACGGCACCCGCTCGATGTCCACGGCGCAGGGGCCGTGTGCGTACTTGCAGGCGTTGGTCACCAGCTCCGACACGATCAGCTCCACCGCGCACACCGTCTCCGAGGACGGGTCAAGACCGTGCCCGTCCACCAGGAAACGCGTGGCGAAGCCCCGGGCCTCGGCGATGCTTCCAGGGCCGCCGTCGTACACCGCCCCCGCCCACGCCTCTCCGGCCCGCGCCGAGGCCGCGTCGTGGCTCGTGCCGATCACACTCGAAGTCATCTGCTGGTCGTCCCGTTCGTCCCTGCCGTCCCTGGGTCGGCGCTCTCCTACCCCGAATCGGAGCGACGGCACCTCCCGGGCCGGCGGAAAACGGACGCGGCCCGTGTCCGGGGCGGACCGACACGCGCTCCCGCGCACGGCTCGGCCGGCCAGCAGCCCCCGTTCGCCGCCCGGGGCCACCCTGTGGACCCCGGCGCCCCGTGATTCCCGGGCACCGTGGAATCCCCGGCCCCCGGGAATCCCCGATGCCCCGGGCGTGACGGTGCCCTGGAAGTCGCGCGGCACCGCGGGCTCCGGTGGTTCCGCCACCGGGCGTACGGCGACCGGTCAGGGGCGGGGCAACCGCACCACGGTGACGAAGAAGTCGTCGATCTTCCGGATCGCGGCGATGAACTGCTCCAGGTCGACCGGCTTGGTGACGTAGGCACTGGCGTGCAGCCGGTAGCTGCGCAGGATGTCCTCCTCCGCCGCGGACGTCGTCAGCACCACCACGGGGATGTGGGTGAGGTCCTCGTCCGCCTTGATGCGCTCCAGCACCTGGCGTCCGTCGTACTTGGGCAGGTTGAGGTCGAGGAGGATCAGGTCGGGACGCGGGGCGTCCCCGTGGGCGCCCTGCCGGTAGAGGAAGTCAAGCGCCTCCTGCCCGTCGCGTACCACATGGAGGCTGTTGCCGATCTTGTTGTCTGCGAACGCCTCCCTGGTCATCAGCTCGTCACCGGGATCGTCCTCGACCAGGAGCACCTCGATGGGCTTGGTGGCGTTCATCGGTGGTCTCCTGCGGTGAGGGGCGGGCCGCCGGCCGTGGGCCGGCCGGTCCCCGGGGCTTCGGGTTCCCCGCCAGGCGGTTTCCCGCCCGACGGCTCCTGGTGCGCAAACCCACCGCGCGGCGGTCCCCCGCCCGGCGAGCCACCGCCCGGCGGCTCCTGGCCCGAAGAGCCACCGCCCGGCACCTCCCGACCCGAAGAGCCACCGCCCGGCACCTCCCGACCCGAAGAGCCACCGCCCGGCACCTCCCGACCCGAAGAGTCACCGCCCGGCGGCACCCGGCCCGAAGAGTCACCGGCAGGACGCTCACCGGCCGGAGACGCAGCGCACGGGAGCTCGCCGCCCCCGGCGGCTTCTCCGGCGGAGACGGCGGGCACGGTGAAGTGGATCCGGGTGCCCGCACGCTGCGCGGTGTCGATCCAGATGTGGCCGCCGTGGTGCTCCACGATCTTCTTGCAGAGCGCCAGGCCGATGCCGGTACCGCCGTAGGCGTCCCGGCTGTGCAGCCGCTGGAAGATCACGAAGACCTTCTCGGCGAATTCCTCCGGGATGCCGATGCCGTTGTCCTCGACCCGGTAGTGCCAGACGGCGGTGCCGCCGTCGTCCTCCCGATCGGCGGTGATCCGGACGACCGGCGGGCGGTCGGGGGACCGGAATTTCACGGCGTTGCCGATCAGGTTCTGCCACAGCATCGTCAGCAGCACCGGATCGCCCGTGGTGGTGTGCGGCCCGTCTGGGCGCTCGACGACGGCTCCGGCCTCCTCGACGGCCGAGCCGAGGTTCGCCAGTGCGCCGTCGAGCGCGGCGTCCAGCGAGACCGTGCCCCGGGAGTCGCCCAGCCGGCCCACCCGGGAGTAGGTCAGCAGGTCGTTGATCAGTACCTGCATGCGTTTGGCGCCGTCCACGGCGAATCCGATGTACTGCCCGGCCCGTTCGTCGAGCCGGTCGCCGTAGCGCTTCTCCAGCAGCTGGCAGAAGGAGGCCACCTTCCGCAGCGGTTCCTGCAGATCGTGGGAGGCGACATAGGCGAACTGCTCCAGCTCGGCGTTGGACCGGCGCAGTTCGACCGCCTGCTCGTCCAGGACCGCCGTTCGCGCGGCGAGGAGTTCCTCGCGCTGCTGCGAGGCCCTCAGGGCGTCGAGCACGCGGACCCGCATCGCCTCCACGGCCGCGGCCAGGCGCCGGGTCTCGGCCGGGCCGGCCGGCTCGATCCGGTGCTCGAAGTCGCCGTCGGCGACCCGTTCGGCGGCCGTGCGCAGACGGTCCAGCGGGCGTCCGACGGCCCGCTGGAGAACGATCACCAGTGCCGCGGCGAACACGACGAAGGCCGCGAGCATGCCGCCCAGGGCCCAGTTGTGGCCGGTGCGGGCACGGTGCATCTCCGCCTTGGCGGTGGCACGTTCGTCGCCCAGCGCGGCGTTCAGCTCGTCGAACCGCACACGGAGCCGGTCGAAGGCGGCCTTGCTGCTCTGGAGTTCGACCTCGGCGGACGGAGCCAACGCGCCCTCGCGGGCCCGTTCGACGAGCGGGGCGGCATGGCCGCTCCGCCAGGCCTCGGCCGTCTCCGCCGCCCGGGAGACCGCCGCGAGCAGCGCGGTGTCGCCGGCCAGCGCCCCGCGCAGGGACCTCTCCGCGGACTCCTCCTCCTGCTGGCCCCTCGTGTACGGCTCCAGCCAGCGGACGTCCCGGCTGAGGACGAAGCCCCGTACACCGGTCTCCTGGTCGAGGAGCGCCTTCTGCAGCCGGTACGCGTCCACCTGGGCGGGCTGGATGCGGTCCACGAGGTCGTCGGACTCGGCCGCGGTCTGGGAGAGGAGCCGGGCACCGACCACCGCGATGCCCGCGACCACGACGAGGATGGCGGCCAGGACGATACCGAGCCAGATGGGGACGGTCAGGCGGGTGCGCGCGGGCGGCGCGCCGTCCGGTGTCCGCCGGTCTTCGTTACCGGTCACTTCTGCTCGTTCCATTCGAGGTGGAGAAGCGCGACGTCGTCGCTGTGTCCGCCGTGGTCGGCGGACAGGGCGCGCGTCTGCGAGATCAGGGCGGTGACGAACTCCTCGGCCGGGCGGCCGGCGTTGCGTCGCGCGAGGGCGAGCAGGCCCTCCTCGCCGAGCCGCTTCCCGTCGGCGCTGACCCGGCCTTCGAAGAGTCCGTCGGTGAACAGGGCGAGGCCGCCCGCGGGCGGCAGGTCGACGTGGTCCTCCCGCCAGTGGCGGTGGCCTTCGGGCAGCAGACCGAGCGCCGGGCCGACGGCGGTCTCCACGAGCCGGACGCCCGCGGGGTCCCGAAGCAGCAGCGGGGGGTGCCCGGCGCGGACGACCTCGGCCTTCGCCATACCGGGCGGGAGCTCGACGGTCGTGACCGTGGCGAAGATCTCGGAGCCGGTGCGCTCGGCCACCAGCACCTTCTGCATGAGTTCGCACACATCGGTGCCCGTGACCCCGGCGAGGGTGAAGGAACGCCAGGCCACGCGCAGGCAGACGCCGAGTGCGGCCTCGTCCGGGCCGTGTCCGGAGACGTCGCCGATGACGGCGTGGACCGTGCCGTCCGGGGCCTCCACCACATCGTAGAAGTCCCCACTGAGCAGGCCCAGCGCCCTACTGGGCTCGTACCGGGACACGACCTGCACCCCGGCGCCGTGCAGCAGCGGTGAGGGCAGCAGCCCCCGTTCGAGCCGGGAGTTCTCCTGGGCGCGCATCCGGCCGGCCTCCAGGGCCACGGCCGCCTGCTCGATCTGGCGGCGCTGCACCGCGTATCTGACGGAACGGGCCAGCACGGTCGGCTCGAAGACGCCCTTGATGAGGTAGTCCTGGGCGCCCGCCGCGACGGCGGCGAGCCCCACGCCCTCCTCGGCCAGTCCCGTCAGCACCACGACCGCGGCGCGGGGGGACATCTCCAGCACCTGGCCTACGGCATCCAGCCCCCGGGCGTCGGGGAGGTGGAGATCCAGCAGGACGCACTCCGCGGGCGGTCCGTGCTCGCCGCTCAGCTCCCGGCGGGCCTCGGCCAGGGAGCGGGCGCGGGTGAGCCGGACCGCGAGGCCGCTGTCCCGGAGGGTCTCCTCCACCAGCAGCGCGTCGCCGTCGTCGTCCTCGACCAGCAGGACCGCTACGCGGGAGTCGGCAGCCGCGGGATCGGCCGGTGCCACGCGGGCCGGAGGCACCTGCGGGACCAAGGTCCCGGGACCCGTCACCTCCGGATCTCGCCCACCGACAGGACTCCTCACAGCCGACCTCCCGTTTTCCCGAGCCGCACGCAGGCCGTGGGGCGCAAGCAGAATACTTGTCGTTCGCGAATAATTGCACTCGCGTGGCTCTTGCTCGACGATACCGCCACGATCAGGCCAAACAGCGCGCGGATCATGTCCGTTCACCTTCGCATGACCGCGCAGGAGGGATGGCCGCCATCCCGGGGACCGACCTCCACCGCGACTCGCCACCCTCCGCAGACCGGCTTGCGCCCGGCAACCGCCACCCTCCGCAGACGGCCTTCCACCGCTGCCGCGCGGGCTCCGGCGCCGCCTGCGGACCCCGTCCGGGCCGCCGCGGCTCCGCGGACCCGCACCACGCGGCCGGCCCCGGGGACTTCCGGAAGGGCGGCAGGGGCCACTCGGTACGGCCAGGGCATTGCCTGGTCCGGCGAGGTTCATGCACGGCGGCGGAGTGGGTCTTCTCTCACCGGCCGGCGGCGGCGAGTCCACCGCAGGGCGCAGCGCGCCGCGACCGCCGCGAGCCCGGCGGCGAGGAGCACCGCGGCGGCCAGGCGCCTGCGGCGGAGCGTCCGCCCGCCCGGCATCGGCATCCCGTCCGCGTCGGCCGCGAAGACCCGCCCCGCGCACCCCTTTTGCCCTTTTCGATCCTTACGTTCCTTCTCACCCTTTCGCGCCTTCCGTGCCTGCCGCGCCTGCCGTGCCTTCCGCGCCTGCCGCCCTTTCCGTCCCACCCGGGCCTGGTGCGCCAGGCGGTCCCATACTCCGGGCGGAGGCGGCCCGACCAGGTCCGAGGAGGTCGCCGTACGCACGGCCCCGACCAGGCGCCGCAGTTCGTCGAGTTCGTTCCGGCAGCCGGCGCAGGCGCGCAGATGCTCCCGGACAGGCGGTGGCGCCTCGTCGACCGCCCTGCCCTCCAGAGCGAGTTCGGCCAGGTCCGCCGGGTCGGGATGCTCCGTCACCGCGTACCGCGCCCACGCGCCGCGTGGATCCGGGAAGCGGTCGCGGCACCTCGGGCCCTTCCCCGCGCGGGGGCGGCGGGGGCTGCTGCGGCGGCACCTGCGGCCCCCGCCGATGCGGCGGCTCCCGCACCCGGCCCCCCGGGTACGGGAGCGCGCTCCGCCTGCCCTCGCGCGGCGGGGCAAGCGCCCCGAGCGAGCGGGGCGATGGCATCCCGCCGCCCGGACACGGCGGATGGTTCGTGGAGTTTTGTCATGGCACATCCCGTCTTAGGGTGGAACTGGCGGGTCTCACGGATCCCACCCACTCGTTCACGTCCCGGGCGGCGACCGGATGCGGGCAGGCCCCCACGGGGATCGGCCGAACCGGCGCGACCCGGCAGGTGCCCCGCGGCGGGGACCGATCCGGTCGCCGGACCGGCGGGAGCGCGAATGCGATGCAGAAACGGTGCAAGTTGTTGCCGGACATCCCGGCGGCAAATCTGGCCGTGCTGCCGCGCAAGCAAGCACGCAGCCACGGCACGCCCGACCGGTCGCCCGGAGCGGGCGGCGTGTCCGGAACCAACGCCGGGCCTCGGCCCGGCACGAGGAGCCGAAACCATGGCCCCTGTCCGACCCGCACAGCCCGACCGGTCCCCGACCGGAACCGTCCGCCCGTCGCCGCGGCCCCGCACGGCGGGCGAACTCTCCGACGACGCTTCGGTCGCGGCCGGGTTCGCAGCGGGCGACGAGAACGCGCTGGAGGTGGCATACCAGCGCTGGGGGTCCCTCGTGTACACCCTCGCCCGCCGCACCCTGGGGGACGAGCGCGAGGCGGAGGACGTGACGCAGCAGGTCTTCCTCGCCGCCTGGCGGGGACGCCGCGGCTACCGGCCGGGGCGAGGCGGCCTCGCCGGATGGCTGGTCGGCATCACCCGCCACAAGGTGGCGGACGCGCTGGCCGCCCGCACCCGGCGCACCGAACTCGTCGCCGCGGCCGCGGCGTTCCTCTCCCCCGCGACCGCGCCCGCCACCGGCCCGGGTCCTGAGCAGGCGGTCGACCGGGTGCTCGTCCTGCGCGCCCTGCAGCACCTGCCCTCCGCCCAGCAGCACGTCATACGCCTCGCCTTCTACGCCGACCTGACCCAGACCCAGATCGCCGACCGGACGGGGCTGCCCCTCGGCACCGTCAAGAGCCATATGCGGCGCGCCCTGCTGTCCCTGCGCCGCTCGCTCACCACGCAGGATTGAGGGCCGGCGAGGGAACGGAGACCGGCCGAAGGGCTACGGCGGGCGGGAGACCCGGGAACGGTGGCGCAGCGAGGACCGGTGGAGGGCCGGGACGGCCGCCGCAACACGCGCGCGCCACTGCATCCGCCCGGCCCCTTTTCGCGGAAGCATCGGCGTCACGGCCTTCCCGCCCGGGGAGAACGGCCGTCCTCCCCGCCCGGGGAGGGCCGCCGTCGTGCCGTCCAGCCGCGGGAGGGCCGCCGTGCACATCGTGGACGTCGTCATCGTCGGTGCGGGCGCGGCGGGTCTCTCGCTCGCCCGCCGGATCACCGGTGGGCGCCTTGGCGGTGGCCGGGCCCTCTCCGTCGCCCTGGTCGACGCGCCCGCGGGGCCGCTGCGGCCGCCCGCGCGCACCTGGTGCTACTGGGAGGAGTCGGGCGGCGAGTACGACGACCTGCTCGCGGCGAGCTGGGACCGGCTGCGGGTCACCGCGCCGGACGGTACGGCGGCGACCGCGCGCCCCCATCCCCTCCGGTACAAGATGATCCGCTCCACCCGCTTCGAGGAGCACGCGCGGACACTGCTCCACCGGTCCGGCTGCCGGAGGTACGAGGCGGTCGTCGACACGGTCTCGGACCTGCCGGGCGGCGGCGCGGAGGTACGCGGACGGGACGCCGCCGGTGCGGAGTTCAGGCTGCGGGCGCGATGGGCGTTCGACTCCCGTCCCGGGCGGCCGGGGCCCGCCAGGACCACGCTGCTCCAGCACTTCCGCGGCTGGTTCGTGCACACCGAACGGCCGCACTTCGAGCCGGGCGTCGCGGACCTCATGGACTTCCGTACGCCGCAGCCCGCCCGGGGACTGTCCTTCGGCTATGTGCTGCCCCTCGGCCCGCGGGAGGCGCTGGTGGAGTACACGGAGTTCTCCCCGGCCGTCCTCGGCACCGCAGCGTACGAGCGGGCCCTGCGCCACTACACCGGGGACGTACTGGGCCTCGGCCCGTTCCGCGTGACGGCGACCGAGCAAGGCGTGATCCCCATGACCGACGCGCGCTTCCCGCGCCGGACGGGAAAGGCGGTGTTCCCCATCGGCACGGCAGGAGGCGCCACCCGGCCGTCGACCGGATACACCTTCGCCGCGGCGCAGCGCCACACCCGGGCCATCGCGGACGCGCTGGCCCGGGGCCGCACACCTCTGGTCGCCGGGCCGCACCCGGCCCGGTCCCGGCTGATGGACGCGGTCCTGCTGCGGGCCCTTGACACCGGGCGGATCGACGGCGGCGCGTTCTTCAGCGGGCTGTTCCGCGAGGTGCCGTCGCACCGCCTGCTGCGCTTTCTGGACGGTGGCACCCGCTGGTGGGAGGACGTCCTGATCGGATTCCGCACGCCCGTGGGGCCGATGCTCAGGACCGTGGTCGAACTCCCCGCGGTCCGCCGCCACCCGCCGCCGCCTGCGGAGCACCGCGCCGCGGCCCGCTGAGTCCCCGTCGCCGCCCGCCTGCCCTGCCCCCTCTCTGCCCTCTGCCCCTGCCTGCCGCAGTCCGTCCCTGCCCCATCGCCGAGGAGCCGCTGATGTCCCTGCTGCACAACGCCGATCTGACGGCGGCGTTCGACCGCGCCGCCCGGTCCTACGACGGGTTGGTCGGGGCCAATCCCGGATACCACCGGCAGCTCCGACGTTCCGCGCGGCGCCTCGGGCTGCCGGGCGCGGAGCCGCCGGACGGAGCGCTGCCGGGCGCGGGGCTTCCGGGGCCAGGGCCGGCCAGGGGGCGGGGAGTGCGGCTGCTGGACCTCGGCTGCGGGACGGGCGCGTCCACCGCAGCGCTGCTCTCGGCCGCCCCGTACGCGCAGGTCACGGCAGTGGACGCCTCGGCGGGAATGCTGGAGCGGGCCCGGCGCAAGTCCTGGCCGCGGGGAGTGTCGTTCGTCCACGCCCGCGCCGAAGGGCTCGCCGAGGCCGGGGTGACAGGTCCCTTCGACGCCGTCTTCGCGGCCTACCTGTTCCGCAACGTCTCGGACCCCGACCGGGTACTGGCCCGGGTACGCGGGCTGCTGGCCCCCGGCGGGCGCATCGCCGTCCACGAGTACACGCTCAGTGGCCGCCCCGCCCACCGCGCGGTGTGGACGGCGGTGTGCCGGGGGCTGGTCCTGCCCGTGGCCCGCCGATCGGGGGACGGCGACCTGTACAGGCATCTGTGGCGCAGCGTGGTGGAGTTCGACACGGCGGAGGAGTTCGCACGGCGCCTGGAGCGGGCGGGCTTCGTGCAGGTACGGGTCCTGCCGCTGCCCGGCTGGCACACGGGCATCACCCATACGTTCGTGGCGCGGGTGCCGACGGCGGAGGAGCAGGCGTGAGCACGGGTGACGTACAAGCCGGCGTGAGCACGGGTGACGGCGGCGGCGGAGGAGGAGCAGGCGTGAGCACGAGCGGCCGAGGAACGGATGCGAGGACGGACGGCCGTCGGGCGGGTGCGAACACGACCGACCGCCCGAGGGACGCACACACGGGCGGGCCCGGCCGGTACCGCACGGACACCGGCCACACCGACACCGGCAGCACGGGCGCCGGCCACCCGGACAACGGCCGCACGGACAACGGCCGCACGGACAACGGCCGCACGGGCGCCGACGGCCCTGTCGTCGACCGCACCCGCCCCCGCGGCATCGGCCCGCACCGCACAGGCCCCCGCACAGGCCCCCGCAGCGGCGCGGGCGTCGGGCGTGGGGCCGCGTTCGACGTCCGGGACCGGAAGTCGCACGTCCTGCCCGCCCGGCCGGGCCGCGCGCGGGTGGACGGCCCCCCGCCGCACGCCGGTGTCGTCGGCGGCGGTATCGCCGGCCTCGCGGCGGCGACCGCCCTGGCCGAACGGGGCGTCCGCGTCACGCTGTACGAGCGCGAGTACGGACTGGGCGGCCGGCTGGCCGGCTGGCCCGTCGAACTGGCCGACGGCTCCGTCGCCACCATGAGCCGCGGCTTCCACGCCTTCTTCCGCCAGTACTACAACCTCCGCGAGCTGCTGCGGCGCGCCGACCCCGGGCTGCACTCACTCACCCCGCTGCCCGACTATCCGCTGCGGCACAGCGACGGCATGCTCGACAGCTTCGCCCGCGTGCCGCGGACTCCACCGCTCAGTGCACTGGGATTCGCCGCGCTCAGCCCTTCGTTCGGCTGGCGCGACCTGCTGCGGATGAACCCCGCGGCGGCGCTGCCGCTGCTGGACGTGCGCGTACCCGGGGTCTACGAGCGGCTGGACACGATCGGTGCGGCGGACTTCCTCGCCCGGATCCGCTTCCCGGAGGCCGCGCAGCACCTCGCCTTCGAGGTCTTCTCGCGCAGCTTCTTCGCCGACCCGCGGGAACTCTCGGCGGCCGAACTGGCGCTGATGTTCCACATCTACTTCCTGGGCTCCAGCGAGGGGCTGCTCTTCGACGTGCCCCGGGAGCCCTTCCCGCAGGCGCTGTGGGAACCGCTTGCGGAGTACCTCCGCGACCAGGGGGCCACGATCCGCACGGCGACGGCGGTCGACTCGGTCGAGCCCGTGCGCGGCGGAGGTCTCGCCGTGACCGCCGCGGGCGGTACGGCCGTGCACGACGCCGTGGTGCTCGCCCTGGACACGGCGGGACTGCAGCGGGTGGTCGCCGCGTCCCCCGGCATCGGTGGCGCGGCCTGGCGGGCGGGCGTCGCGGGGCTGCGTACCGCGCCGCCCTTCCTGGTGTCCCGGTTCTGGCTGGACCGGCCGGTGGCTCCGGCCAGGCCCGGTTTCCTCGGTACCAGCGGCTACGGCGACCTGGACAACATCAGCGTGCTGGACCGGTGGGAGGGCGAGGCGCACCGCTGGGCGCTGCGGACGGGCGGCTCCGTGGTGGAGTTGCACGCCTACGCCGCCCGTACCGACGGCGGACGGGCGGCCGTGCGTGACCGGCTGCTGGAACAGCTGCATCGGGTGTACCCGGAGACGCGCGACGCGGGGGTGGTCGACGAGCGCCACGAATGGCGGGACGACTGCCCGCTGTTCCCCGTGGGCGGCCATGGGTCGCGGCCGTCGGTCCGCACTCCGGACCCGGTCCTGATGGTGGCGGGCGACCTGGTCCGCACCGACCTTCCGGTGGCCCTGATGGAACGTGCCGCGACCAGTGGCTTCCTGGCCGCGAACGCCCTGCTGGCCCGCTGGGGCGTGCGCGGCCATCCGCTCCGCACGGTTCCGCCGCGCGGACGCTCGGCGCTGCTCCGGGCACTGGCGAGCCTCGGCAGGGCCTGAACCCCCGGTCCGGCAGGACCCGGTACGAGCGGACCGGGTCCTGCCTCGCGGGCCTCAGCCCGGGAAGCGGCCCGTGCTGCGCAGGTGCCAGCGGCGCTCCGCGTACGCCAGGTCGTCGCGCCAGAGGCGGGCCGCGGCCGCGCGGATCAGCGGGCGCAGCACGGGCGCGGCGGCGCGGGCGGCGGTGAAGCCCGGGCGGTCGGACGACGCGACCACCGCCTCGACGACCGCGGTGCGCGGCCCTCCGAGCGGGTCGGGACCGAGCGGGGTGGCGTGGGTCTCGACGACCGAGCCCTCCCCCTCGCCCTCGGTGATGTGCATGACGACCGTACGGGGCTCGGGCGCGGTGAAGACGGCGGTGACCGGGACGACGATCCGGCCCGCCACCTTGAACGACACCTCCACCGCGAATGCGTCGTCGGCGTCCGCCGCCTGCGCTTCCGGGCCGGCTCCGGGGGCGCCGACGACCCGGAGGTCGACGAACGAGTACGGGTGGAACCAGGCGCCGTGCCAGGGGTCGAGCCGGTTGGCCACCACGTCCTCCGGCTCGCAGACGCCGGTGCGGGTGTAGACGGATGCCACGGCGGAGGACGGCCGCGGCCGTACCGGGAGAACCGGGCGTTCCAGGGGCTCCTCGCCTCCGGCCTCGTCGAGGCGCACCCATGCGAGCACGCCGTCGTCGTACGCCGGGAACGGCTCCCACCCCGCGAACGGTCCGCCGTTCAGGGCCAGTCCGTGCCAGTGGCAGATCAGCGTCCCGCAGCGCACCCGGCTGTCGCGCAGGGGCGCGCCGAGGTGCGGGCAGGCCCCGGGGCCCGCGACCAGCCGTCCCCCGCCGTCCCGCCAGGCGACCACCTCGACTCCTGCGACGGTCCGGCCGAACGGGGCGCCCGGCCGGACGGCGCGGGAGTCCCCGAGCACGTACCAGTTGCCCGACGGGCGGGCGAGCGCGCGCTTGAGGGCTCCGTCGATGAGCGCGGGGCGGGCGTCGCGCCAGGTGGGGCTCTGGCGTTCCCAGGCGGTTGCGGACCGGCGCAGCCGCAGGGGTGTGCGGCCGCGGCGCCGACCGGGGCCGGTCCCGGTCCCGGCGCCGGGACCGCCGCCGTGGTCGTTGCGGAGCGTCATACGGCCTTCCCCTCCACGGTGTTCCCGTCCTGTGCGGTCGGCGCTCCCGCCGCGGCCGTCTGCTGCTCCCCACCGGGGCGCCGCCGCCCGGCGGGGGCGGGCCGCGGGTGCCGGGAGTCCCGCCGGGTGCGGGCCGCCGCCCTGCGGCGCGGTGCGGCGAGGCGGGCGGCCGCCACTCTGGCGAGTCCGTCCAGCGCGACCGCTGCCCGGCGCACCGGCGGGACGACCGCGCGGCGGTGCAGGCAGGCGTAGCCGTCGTCGGCGATGGCCCCCAGAATCCCGCCGTACAGGACGAAGGCGGTGCGGATGCACGGCCGGGAGACCGGGTCCAGCATGGGCAGCCCCGGCGCGGCCTCCCGGTACACGCCGCGGGTGAGACCGGCGGCGTCCACCAGGGCTGCGGTGATCCGGGGGTCGCGCCGGCCGGTGGCGCGGCTCCAGAGGAGCAGGTCGCGGTCCACGCCGTGCGCGGCGAGCAGGTCGGCGGGGAGGTAGACGCGTCCGCGGTCCAGGTCCTCGCCCACGTCGCGGAGGAAGTTGGTCAGCTGGAAGGCGATCCCGAGGGCGGCGGCGTGCGGGGCGGCCTCCTCGCGCGGGACGACCGTACCGAGCACGGGCAGCATCTGGAGTCCGATGACGGCGGCGGAACCGTGCATATAGCGGCGCAGCTCGGCGTAGTCGGCGTAGTCCGTCACCTCGAGGTCGCTGCGCATGGAGGCCAGGAAGTCCCTGAAGTGGCGGTGGTCGATGCGGTAGCGGCGGGCGGTGTGCGCGAGGGCGTGGACGACGGGTTCCGGGCTGCGGCCGAGGCGCAGCCCGGCGTCGAGGCGATCCGACAGCCGGTGCAGCGCCGTCGCGCGTTCCTCGGGAGTGGCATCGCCGTCGAGGTCGTCGACGATGTCGTCGGCCCAGCGGGCGAAGCCGTACAGCGCGTGGACGGCGGGGCGCCGCTCGACGGGCAGCAGCCGGGTGGCGAGGAAGTACGTCCTGCCGTGGCGGGCGTTGAGCCGGCGGCAGTCGGAGTAGGCGGCGCGCAGTCCGGGCTCGGTGATCCCGGCGGCGTCGAGTTCCCGGCGTGTCATGCGGTTTCGCCTTTCGGTGTGCGGAGGGTGTCGGTATGGGCCGTGCCCGGCGGGGGTGCACCGGAGCCCGCACGGGGATGTGCCGGTGGCGCGTGCCCGCCCGAGCCCCTACCGGGATCGGCCGCAGCAGGGTGCGTGCCCGAGCCCTCCCCGGGATCGGCCGCAGCCGCGGCCGGGCGGCGCGCGCCGGTGGCAGCGGCCGTGGGGGTGGGGGTGACCCTGCTGGTGGGGGCCGGAGCGGTGGGCCGGTGTGCTCCGGTGATGCGGGCGGCGGCGAGCTTCCCGGAGATCAGGACGGTGGGCACACCGACTCCGGGTGTGGTGCCGCAGCCCGCGAGAACGGCGTTCGCGGTGCCGCTGACGAGGTTGCGCGGGCGGAACGGGCCGGTCTGGGCGAAGGTGTGCGCCACCGAGAAGGGCGTGCCGGCGGCATGGCCCTGCCGGGTCCAGTCGGCGGGCGTGACCAGGCATTCCTCCTCGATGGCCGCTTCCGCACCGGAGAGTCCGCGGCGGTCGAGTTCGGCGAGCAGGTTCTCCCGGTATCGGGGGGCCAGGTCCCGCCACCCGGCCGCGTCCGGGCCGATGTCGGTGTTGGGGCAGGGCGCCAGTACGTAGTGGACGTGCCGCCCGGGGGGAGCGAGGGAGGGGTCGGTGGCGGTGGGCCGGGTGATGAGGAGGGACGGGTCCGTCATCAGGTCCCCGGTGCGCGTCAGTTCGCGGAAGGTGCTCTCCCAGGCGGTGCCGAACGAGATGGTGTGGTGGGCGAGTCCGGGCCAGGTCCGGTCGGTTCCGGCGTGCAGGACGACGGCGGACGGCGAGTGGCGCAGCGGGAGGGGCCGCCGCGGGCTGCGCCCGAGGAGCCGGTAGACGACCGGCAGGTCGGGGGTGAGGACGACGGCGTCGCACGGAAGGCGCTCCTGGCCGGTGACGACGGCGGTGACGCGATCGCCGGTGCGTTCCAGCCGCGTGACGGTCTGCCCGTAGCGGAAGACCGCTCCCGCGTCGGCCGCCGCGTCCGCCATGGCGCGCGGCACGGCGTGCACACCGCCCTTCGGGAAGTGGACCCCGGCGACGGTGTCCATGTACGCGATGACCGCGTAGGCGGCGAGGGCGCGGGACGGGGCGACGCCCGCGTAGAGCGACTGGAACGAGAAGACCCGGCGCAGCCGTTCGTCGCGGAGGAACGCCCCGATCCGGGCGTCGAGCCTGCCGAAGCCGCCGAGCGCGGCGAGCCGGGCGAGGTCGGGGGTGAGGAGTTGCAGGGGCGAGTCGAAGTTGGCGTCGATGAAGCGGCCGATCTGGGCCCGGTACAGCTTCTCCAGCCAGTGGCGCAGGTGCCGGTAGCCGAGCGCCTCGCGCGCGCCGGCGAAGCGCTCGACCTCCGCCTCCATGGCGTCGGGACCGGTGTGCACGTCCAGCGCGTTCCCGTCGGCGAACACCGCGCGGTAGGCGGGATGGAGTGGGAGGAGCTCCAGCCTGTCGGCCATCGAGTCGCCGACCGCGGCGAAGGCGTCGGCGAGGAGATCGGGCATGGTGATGACGGTGGGGCCGGTGTCGAACCGGTAGCCGCCGCGCTCGATCCGCCCGGCCCGGCCACCGGGCTGGTGGTCCCGCTCCACGACGGTGACGCTGCGTCCGGCGCCGAGGAGGTGAAGAGCGGCCGACAGACCGGCCAGCCCGGCCCCCACCACCACGACGTGGTCCGTGCGGCCCTGGACGGTCCTCATCGGCGGCTCCCGTCGACGGTGGTCCCCGACCGCCGCCGCCCGGGCGTCCCGCCCGTTGGGCGGGCGTTCCGATGCGTCGTATGGCTCGTGTGCCCCGGCGAAGCGGACGCGGCAGGCGGCGCGGGCCTCGTGGGGTCCGCGTGGGCGGGGGAACCGGCGGGGGCCGCCACCCTGGCGAGTAGCGTGCGCAGGCGGTCCGCCGCGACCGGGGACAGGGCGGCCGCGGACAACCGCCGCTCCCCGGCCGCGAGCAGCCGGCCGATACGTTCCTCCACCACCGCAAGGGCACCGGTGGCGGAAAGCACCTCCCGCACCCGCCGCAGCCGGTCCTCCGTCAGGTCCGCGTCCCCGAGGGAGCTTTCCAGGACCGACAACGCCGCGCGGTCGCCCCGGGACTCGGCCCGCGCCCGGGCGACGGCGACGAGATAGGTGAGCTTCCCGGAGCGTATGTCGTCGCCCGACGGCTTGCCCGTGAGGAGCGGATCGCCGAACACGCCCTCGATGTCGTCACGGAGCTGGAAGGCGGTACCGGCGTACCGGCCCGCCGCGCACAGGTCCCGGGTCGCCCGCGCGTCGGCGCCCGCGAGCGCCGCTCCCAGGGACAACGGCCTGGCGACCGTGTACTGGGCCGTCTTGAGGCAGGCGGTGCGGATGGCCTGGGCAACGGAACGGGCACCGGTCGCCTGGCCGTGGAGGTCCAGGTACTGGCCCGCCACCATCTCGGTACGCATGGCCCGCCAGTCCGCCAGCACCCGGTGCCGCACGGCGCCGTCGAAGTCCGTCCCGGCGACGATGTCGTCGGCCCAGGTGAGCGCGAGGTCTCCGGCCAGGACCGCGGCGGCGGCGGCGAACGGCACCGCCCCGGTGCCGGGGGACGCGGCGCCGGGGTACCGTGCGGCGAGCCCGGCGTGGAACGACGGCCCGCCCCTGCGGCGCTGCGAGCCGTCCATCACGTCGTCGTGGACGAGTGCACAGGTCTGGATCAACTCCAGCGCCGCCGCGGTGCGGAGCGCAGCCGGCGCCTCCGCCTCGGCTCCGCCGCAGGCCCGCATCGCCCACCACAGGAACTGGGAGCGCATTCGCCTGCCCCCGTCCAGGGTGAACCGTGCGAGCGGGCCGGCCACATCCGCGGTGAAGACGCCGTCGAGTGCGGCGGCTTCCGCCAGCCGGTCCTGCAGCAGGAGCTCCAGTCGGGACCCCACCGCCCGGGGGACGTCGGCGTCGGCCTCCGCACAGAGGGAGGATGGGTGACCGTATTCCCGCACGGTCGGGTTGGGCGCGGTTGCCCCGGGTCGCTGCATGCGTCCTCCGCGTCGTCGGCTGCCGTCCTTCGTCCTTCCGCGGAGAGGCGGCGTTCGGATGCGCCTGCTGTGACGCCGCGTACGACGGGTGTCCGGCGTCGACCAGTCGACCATGGCGCGGTGCGATCACCGCGGCAGACGTGCGGAAGGCGCTCGCATCCGCCCGATTGCCTCATCGCGCCGCACGCCGGACAGCGGGCGCCGGCCCTCCGCCGGACGCGGCGTCAGCAGCGCGGTCGGCAGCGGTGTGAACAGCGTTGTCAGCGTGGGCCGCAGAGCGAGCGCCGCACAGGACACAGCGCAACGCGTCCTGTGCCGCGGCCCCGGCCCGGCACACCGGGCCGCGAGCCCAGGACACCGGCCCCGCACTGCGGGCTGCGGGCCGCACAGCCCGGACAGCGCACACACCGGGCAGCACACACCGGGCAGCGCGCGCCGGGCAGCGCGCGCACCGGGCGCCGGACGACCGGGGTCCCGACGGCAGCACACAAGGGTGCGCCGCGGGCCCCGACCGCCGTGGCTCAGGGTGCCGACTTCCCGCGCCTGCGCTCCTGCTCCAGCAGTTCGGGGAGGTCGGCGAGCCGGTCGAGGTTCGCCACGGTCCGGGCCATGCGGTGGTTGCGGGACAGCCGCTCCCGGTGCCGGTTCAGGAACGCCCAGTAGCCCGCGGTGTACGGGCAGGCCCGCTCGCCCACCCGCTCGGCCGGCCGGTAGGCGCAGCCGCCGCACAGGTCGCTCATCCGGTTGATGTAGGCGCCGCCCGAGGTGTACGGCTTGGTGGTCATCAGCCCGCCGTCGGCGTACTGGGACATCCCGACGACGTTCGGCAGCATGACCCAGTCGTATCCGTCGACGAAGTTGCGGTGGAACCAGTCGGTGACCTGCGCCGGATCCCATCCGTCCTGCAGGGCGCGGCTGCCGAGGATCATCAGCCGCGGGATGTGGTGGGTCCACCCGGTGTCCCTGACCTGGGCGAGCACGGTGGACAGGCAGCGCGCGGTGACCGCTTCCGCGTCCAGGTCCGCGAACCAGTCCGGCAGCGGACGCCGGTGGCGCAGCACGTTGCGGCGCCGGTAGTCCTCGCCGAAGTGCCAGTAGAGGTGCCAGACGTACTCCCGCCAGCCGGCGATCTGCCGGACGAACCCCTCGGCCGACGCCACCGGCACCCCGCCCTCGCGCCAGGCCCGTTCGGCGCGCTCCACACACTCGGCGGGATCGAGCAGCCCCAGGTTGAGCGGTGCGGACAGCATGCTGTGGCTCATCCAGGGGTCGCCGGCGAGCACGGCGTCCTCGTACCTGCCGAAGTCGGCCAGCCGGTGCTCGGCGAAGCGGTCGAGGGCTGCCAGCGCCTCGGCGCGGGAGGCGGGGAAGAGCCGGGGCCCGTCGCGGCCGGTGAAGGAGACGTCGCCCGCGCGCTCCCAGGCGTCCAGGTCGTGCCGTACCTCTTCGTCGATCTCGTCCTCCCGTGCCGTCCACGGCGGCGGGGCGCCGAGGGTCGACCGGCCCCGCGGTGGGGGTTCGCGGTTGTCGCGGTCGAAGTTCCAGCGGCCGCCCGCCGGTTCGCCGCCGTCCATCAGCAGCTCGTGGCGACGGCGCACCCAGCGGTAGAAGTCCTCCAGCCGCAGGGTCCCGCCGCGCCGCTCCCCGGCCCAGGCGGCGAAGTCCCCGTGCGGCACGAGGAAGCCGCGCGCGGGGACGACGTCGACGTCCGGCAGGGCGGCGACGAACCGCGCGGCGGCGTGGGAGGTCGGGTGGCAGACCGTGGTGCGGCTGCCGCCCGCGGCGCCCGCCAGGCCCTCCCGGTAGGTGTCGGCCTTCACGTACCGCACCCGGTCGCCGAGTTCGGCGGCGCGGTGGCGCATGGCGGAGAGCACCAGATGGGCCTTGGCCCGGTGGAAGCTCCTCCGGCGGAACACGGCACGGGACTCGATCATGAGGATGGGAGCGTCCGCGTCGGGGCCTCCGGGGCCGCCGGATGCGTCAGGACCGCCGGCAGGACCGGGGGCCTCGGCGGCGCCGACTCCGGCACCGGGCTCGGTGAAGTGCGGGCCGAGCTGGTCCCCGAAGACCAGGTGCATACGGGGCGCGCGACGGGACATCTGCCCTCCTGTCAGCCCCGGTACAGGGCCACGATGGCGTCCACGGCGGAACCGAGTGCGTGCAGGCGCAGGGTCCCCGGATAGGCGCCGCCCGCCCAGCCGGGCCCGGCGAGGAGGAGGGAGGTGCGGTTCCTGGCGCCCTTCACTCCCCAGTGGACGCCGGAGACGATCCGCACCAGCGAACGGTCGGCGGTGGACCGGGACTGGGCCCAGAGCACCACGGCTGCGGGCCCGAGCCGGCGTACGGCCTCCTGGAGCGCGTCGGCCGGAAGCGCAGGTCCGAACATCCGGGCGGGCACTCCGCGTTCGCCGAGCGCCGCGGCCAGGGCCTCGATGGGAAGGCTGTGCTGCTCTCCGGGGACGCAGGCGAGCAGCGCCGGCGGCGCGTCCGCGCGTTCCCGTTCCACCGCCGGCCGTACCCGGCGCAACGCCGACGAGACATGCCAGGAGAGCAGGTGTTCGACCTCGACGTAACGTTCACCCGACGTCGCCCACTTGCGGCCCACGGCGTGCAGGGTCGGGACGATGACCTCCTCCCAGGCGGCGACGAGACCGTGTTCGGCGAGCGCGGCGTCCAGCAGCGCGTCGACGGCCGGGGCGTCGAGGCGGACCGCGGCGCGTGCGAGCCCCCGGCATTCCTGCCGTACGTCCCCGAGGGGCAGGGCGTTCGGACCGCCGGGCGCCCGCAGCGGAGAGGCGGCGCCCTCCCGCCGGATCTCCCCGGCCGGCCCCCGGCGCGGCGCCACCGCGGGAACGCTCATCGCCGCGCGCGCTGCCTCGGCGGGCGGGACGCCCTGTGCGGTGAGCCGGCACATCTCCTCGAGCCGGGCGATGTCCTCGGGCGTCCAACGGCGGTGCCTGCCGTCCTCACGGGTGGCGGGGCCTATCGCGTAGCGCCGTTCCCAGGAACGCAGCGTGGTGGGCGCGACGCCCAGCCTGCGGGCGACCGCACCGGTGCTGAGCGCGGCGGTCACGCCGTCCTCTGCCAAGCCCTTCGGGCGGCTGTCGGCCTCCACCCGACCCATGGTACGGCGCCCGGTCGGCGTGGACCGCCCGCCGCCGGATCGGCGCTGGTCAGCGGGCCGGCCCTGGCCCCGGCCCCGGCCCCGACATCGGCCCCGCACTCGGCCCCGGGGCGGGCGGTCCGCGCACCGGCCTCTCCGGAAACGACGGCGGTTCACCGTGCTTGCCGCCGCCTCCGGGAGCACACCCCCGCCCCTGAGACAGCGGCAGCGGCAGCGGCAGCGGCAGCCGTGCGGTCGGCCACCCGGACGGCGGTGCGAGTGGCACGGTCCGGCCAGGCACCCACGACCTTCCCGCTGCGCCCACCCCCGTGTGCGCTCGCCGCCGCCGCCGTCCGCCCCGGCGCCCGGTGCACCGGAACCGGACGCCGCAGGCGCCCTCGGCCTGGGCCGGTCAGCCGGGGCCGGTCAGCCGGCTTCACGGCCTTGCCTGAACCGTGCGAGTCCGTCGGCGAGGTCCACGATCGGATCGGGGTACTCCAGCCGGACCCGTACGGCGGAGGGGAGCTTCCACGGTTCGTGCACGGCGGGCCCTTCGACATCCTCCAGTTCGGGCACCCAGCGGCGCACATAGGCGCCGTCGGGGTCGTAGCGGTGGGCCTGGCGGACGGGGTTGAGCACCCGGTTCGGCCTGGTGTCCGTGCCGGTGCCCGCAACCCACTGCCAGTTCAGCTGATTGTCGGCCACGTCGCCGTCGACCAGGAGTTCCAGGAAGTGCCGTGCGCCGACCCGCCAGTCGACGTAGAGCGTCTTGGCCAGGAAGCTCGCCGCCAGCAGCCGACCGCGGTTGTGCATCCACCCCTCGTGGCGGAGCTGTCGCATGGCGGCGTCGACGACGGGATAGCCGGTGCGGCCGTCCTTCCACGCCCGGACGTCCGCGTCGGCCTGCCCGCCCGAACGCCACCGGTCGTGTCGGTCGCGGTAGTCGGCGTTGGCGGACGCGGGCCGGGCGGCGAGCACCTGGTGGTGGAAGTCGCGCCAGCACACCTGCCGGACGAAGGCCTCGGCGCCCGGACCACCCGCCGTGCGGGCCCGGTGGACGGCCTCGGCCGGGGAGAGTGTGCCGAAGTGGAAATGGGGCGAGAGCCGGGAGGTGGCGTCGCCCGCCAGGTCGTCGTGCCGCTCGTCGTAGTCGGCGATGCCGCCGCGCACCCAGGCGTTCAGCCGTTTGCGGGCCTCGCGCTCGCCCCCGCGGGCGAGCCCGGCCGACACTCCCCCGGCCTTCTCCACGTCCTCGCGGGACGGCACCGGCTCGGAGCGGAGGCCGTCGGGCACCCGGACCGTGCGCGGCGCCCCGAGCACTCCGCGGAGGTCCTCCTGGGACCAGCGGCGGTGGTACGGCGTGAACACGGCGAAATGGTCCGAGCCGGACGGGACGACGGCCCCGGGCGCCAGGGCCGTGACGACCGCGTCGTGGACGCGCAGCGCGCGGCCGTCCCTCTCCAGCGCGAGGCGCAGCCGTTCCTCGCGGGCATGGGCGTAGGCACTGACGCCTGCAGCCATGTGGACCTCGTCGGCCCCGGCCTCCCGCGCCACCGCGCGGACCTCCTCCACGACGTCGCCGGAGCGGACGACGAGGCGGCCGCCCCGGTCCCGCAGGCCCTCGTCGAGGTCGGCGAGGCAGTCGGCCAGGAACGCCGCCCGGTTGGACGGCGCGAAGCCCGCGGCCTCGATGCGTTCGTCGCGCACGAAGAGCGGCACCACTGCGTCGGCCGCCCCGAGCGCGGCGCGCAGCGGCGGGTGGTCGTGCAGACGCAGATCGGCGGTGAACAGGACGACCGCGGTGTTCATGGTGCTCCTGAGCGGGTGCGAGCCCCTCGGTACGGGGGCGGAACGGGGGCGGAACGGGGCGGTGGGGGCGGTGCGGTGCGGAGGCAGGACGGGCAGGACGGGCAGGACGGGCGGAACGAGGGCGGAACGGAACTTTTCGAAGGGGACGGCAGCGAGCCGCGGCAGACGGCAACGGACACGAAGGTCAGCGGGTTCGCGGGGACGGGGCCTCCTCCGGCGCCGGATCCTGGGCGCCCGGCTCCGCCGCTGCGGCCTTCTGCGCCGCCCGCGCGATGTTGCGTGCCATACCGCCGAAGACGACCGCGTGGAACGGGGAGACGCCCCACCAGTACACGTGCCCGAGCAGCCCGCGCGGATGGAACAGCGCCCGCTGCCGGTAGCGGGTGCGTCCCTCTGCGCCGTGCTCGGCGTACATCTCCAGCCAGGCCAGGCCCGGCAGTCTCATCTCGGCTCGCAGCCGTAGCAGCCGGCCCGGCTCGATCTCCTCGACCCGCCAGAAGTCCAGCGAGTCGCCGACCCTCAGCCGCGAGGCGTCGCGGCGGCCGCGGCGCAGTCCGACGCCGCCGACGAGGCGGTCGAGCCAGCCCCGTACCGCCCAGCCGAGCGGGAAGGAGTACCAGCCGTTGTCACCGCCGATCCCCTCGATGACCCGCCACAGGTCCCGGGGTGAGGCGTCGACGTCCAGCGCGCGCTGGTCGGTGTAGAGGCTGCCCCCGGCCCAGTCGGGGTCCGTGGGCAGCGGGTCGCTCGGGGCCCCGGGCGGCGCGGCGGAGGACCAGCGGGTGGCGACCTGCGCGTCGCGTACCCGCTGCAGCGCCAGCTCCAGGGCCTCGTCAAGGCCGGCCGGGCCACCGGGCGGGTCGGGCACATAGCGGGCGATGTCGTGTTCCCGGCAGACGACCTCGTGGCGGAGCGATTCGGCGAGGGGCCGGGCCAGGGCCGGCGGGACGGGCGTGACCAGCCCTATCCACAGGCTGGACAGCCGCGGTGTCAGCATCGGCACGCCCAGGATCAGACGGCGGGGCAGCCGGGCCACCTCGGCGTAGCGCCGCATCATCAGCTCGTACGTCACCACGTCCGGTCCGCCGATGTCGAAGGAGCGGTTCACGTCGGCCGGCATCGTGGCGCTGCCGACGAGGTAGCGCAGCACGTCTCCGACGGCGATGGGCTGGACACGGGTGCTCACCCAGCTCGGGGTGACCATGACCGGCAGCCGTTCGGTGAGGTAGCGCAGCATCTCGAAGGAGGCGGAACCGGAGCCGATGACGACGGCCGCGCGCAGCACGGTCGCGGGCACCGGCGCGCGGAGGAAGATCTCGCCGACCTCGGCCCGGGAGCGCAGATGGGGGGAGAGTTCGTGCCCGGGCACGGCGGCGGGTGTCAAACCGCCCAGGTAGACGATGCGCCCCACGCCCGCGGTGCTCGCCCGCTCGGCGAACGCCTCGGCCGCCTCGCGGTCGGCCTCCTCGAACGACGCCCCGGAGCTGAGCCCGTGGACGAGGTAGTACGCCACGTCCACATCGCGCAGCGGCTCTTCGAGCGAGCAGGGGTCGGTGACATCACCGTGGACGACCTCGACGTCCCGGGCCCAGGGGTGGTCGCGCAGCTTCCCCGGCGAGCGCGCCATGCAGCGGACCTCGTATCCGGCCTCCAGCAGCGCGGGCACCAGCCGGCCGCCGATATACCCGGTCGCGCCGGTCACGAGACAGCGCGGCCGCGCGGAGTCCCGGCCGACGCCCTGTCCACTCATGCGAACCTCCGACTCCCGCGGCTGCCCCGGCCGCTCGCTCTCCTGCCACCTTGCCTCGCGAAGAATGCTTCCGCTCGGCGGGGGGCGGCGGATGCGGAGCGGCCCGGGAGCCGGCCGCTGAGCCGCGGGCCGGACCCGGCAGGCGCCCCGCGCCTGCGGCCTGGCCGCGCCCGTATCGGTGCACCGGCCACCGCGGGTGCGCCGCGCCCCGCCCCCGCCGTACTACCGCCGCACCGCGACACCGCGACACCGCGACACCGCGTTGACTCGCGCCGCGTGCCGGGCGGAACCCGCTGCCCCGGCGTGTCGCGCACCCCGGCGGAACACCCCCGTAGGCGGGGTTTACCCCGGGCACCGACGGTAACGCTCAGTACCACACGGTCACTGAGAGAAACACAACCCCATACCCGGAGCCAGTCTGAGCCACTCAGTCGTCCCCGTAGAGGAGGAAGTCATGTCGATCGGTGCGCTTGCCATCCTGGGGGTGGCCGCCGTCGTGATCCTCGCACTCGTCATGGCGCGGCCCGTGCGGCGCACACCCCCCGGACGCCTCCGTCCCGAGTCCGGCCCACCTCGGCTGAGGCCCATGAGCAGCAGCGAGGCCGGCCAGTACCTCGCCCAGTGGTCCGTCATCGCGGAGCAGTTCGTGGAGTCACCCGGCGAGGCCACAGCAAGGGCCTGTCAACTCCTCGACACGGTGGCGACGGCGCGCGGCCTCCCCACCACCCCGCAGGAACTGCAGACGCGGACCCTGGGCGCCCTCTTCCCCGGCCACGCCGAGGCGGCCCGCAGACTGCGGCACGCCTGCGAACTGGCGGCGGCGGGACACGGGGACGTGGAGACCATGCGTCAGGCGATGCTGGCCGGCCGTGCGCTGCTGGCGGAACTGGTGGCCGCCCCTCCCCGCGTTCCCGACATGGCACCGGTCGCGGTCGCGCAGCGCAAAGCCCTACCGGGACGGCGGGTCCCACCGCAGCGCTCGGCGACCCTCCACCCCTGAGGCTCGAACCCCCCTGAGGCCCGAGCACCCTGGCAGGGAGGATCCGGGGCACGGAAGGCCGGGGCACCCCGCCCCCTGCGCGCTGCCGGCGTCAGCCCGGCCGCCGGCCCGTGCCCCGCCCGCGAGGGGCACGGGCCGGCGGGACCCGGGGCTCAGGTGGCGGCGTGCCGGACCGGCTGACGGCCGTGCGGGCGGGCGAGGTTGTCCGGCAGCAGAATGCACCTCAGCTGCTCCTCCGTCAGCAGACCTTTGGCGAGGACGAGTTCCTGCACACTCCGCCCGGAGTTCAGCGCCTCCTGCGCGACGGCGGTCGCCTGCTCGTAGCCGATGTGCGGGTTGAGGGCGGTCGCCAGGCCGATGGAGCGGGAGACGAGGTCCGCGAGGTGCTCCCGGTTGGCCGTGATGCCGTTGACACACCGCTCGGCGAGGGTCAGACAGCCCGCCCGCAGATGGGTCAGGCTCTTGAGCAGGCTGTGGGCGATCACCGGTTCGAAGGCGTTCAGCTGGAGTTGCCCTGCCTCGGCGGCCATGGTCACGGCCATGTCGTTGCCGACGACCTCGAAGGCGATCTGGTTGACGACCTCGGGGACGACGGGGTTCACCTTTCCGGGCATGATGCTCGAACCCGCCTGCACCGGGGGCAGATTGATCTCGGCGAACCCGGCGCGCGGCCCGCAGGACAGCAGCCGCAGATCATTGCAGGTCTTCGAGAGCTTGACCGCGATCCGCTTGAGTACACCGGACAGCTGGACGAAGGCGCCGGCGTCCTGAGTGGCCTCCACCAGGTCCTCGGCGACGGTCAGCGGCAGGCCGGTGACGGCCCGGAGGTTCCGGGCGGCCATCGCCGCGTACCGGGGGTGGGCGTTGAGCCCGGTGCCGATGGCCGTCCCGCCCAGGTTGATCTCGCGGATGAGTTCGCGGGCCTCGGTGAGTCGCTTGTGGTCCTCGCCCAGCATCACGGCGTACGTCGCGAACTCCTGGCCCAGGGTCATGGGGACCGCGTCCTGGAGCTGCGTACGGCCCATCTTGAGGACATCCGCGAACTCCTCGGCCTTCGCGTCGAAGGCCCTGCGCAGCACCTCCATGGCGTCCAGCAGCCGCTGGGCGGCGAGATCGAGGGCGATCTTCACGGCGGTGGGGTAGACGTCGTTGGTGCTCTGGCCCGCGTTGACGTCCTCCAGCGGGTGCAGCCTCGCGTACTCGCCCTTCCGGTGGCCGAGGAGTTCCAGGGCCCGGTTGGCGAGAACCTCGTTGGCGTTCATGTTCGTGGACGTGCCCGCACCGCCCTGGATCACGTCGACCACGAACTCGTGATGCAGCTCTCCGGCCCGTATCTCCTCGCAGGCGGCGACGATCGCCTCCGCCTTGGCCGTGTCGAGCAGCCCGAGTTCGCGGTTGGCGAGCGCCGCGGCCTGCTTGACGCAGGCGAGGGCGGTCACGAGGTCCGGATAGGCCGAGACCGCGGTGCCGGTGATCGGGAAGTTCTCGACGGCACGGAGGGTGTGGATGCCGTAGTAGGCACCCGCGGGGACATCGCGCTCGCCGAGCAGGTCGTGCTCGCGCCGGAACTTGCTGCCGGGGGCGTCGTCACGCGGGCTGTCGGAGGGGAGTCGGTCGTGCGTGGGCATGGCGCCGGCTTTCGTATCGGGTGACGGGTACACCGAGGGGACGCGGAGGTAGCGGACGGGCGGAGGCAGCGGACGGCGGAGGCTGACGGGCGGCGGAGGCTGACGGGCGGACGCCGCCCGACCCGGCACTAGAGGCGCGCCAGGTCTGCCGGCCTGGCGCCGGCGTCCACCGGTTCGCCCAGCGCATGGCGCAGCAACCGCTCCCCCTCGCGGGCGTCGCCGGTGGCCAGCAGCGCGCTCAGTACGGCGATCCGGGCCTGCCCGGCGCGGAGTGTTCCGGTCGGTACGGCGCCCGCGGCCACGAGGTCCACGGCCCCGCCCTGGGTGTAGATCTCGGTGACCGGGCCGGCATGCACCCGGGTGGTCAGGGCGACGAGCACGCCGCGGGAGGTGGCCGCGGCGACGGCCTCGGCGATCTCCGGGGTCGCGTTCCCGGCCCCGGTGGCCACCAGGACGACGCCCCGGGCCCCCGCGTCGAGCGCGGCGTGGAACAGCAGCGCGTCGGCATCGCAGTGGTGCATGATCATATCGACGCGCGGAGCGGTCGGCTCCGGTACGGCGGGCAGCGGAAGAGCCGCAGGGCGCAGCGGTCGGCGCAGGACGGAAACCCTGCCGAAGCCGATGTTCCCCAGAGACGCGCCGGAAGGATCGGCGAAGGCGTCGCGGGCGAGGGTCTGCGTCTTGACCGTGCCGCGGGCCGGGTGCACCTTCCCGTCGAAGACGATCACGGCGCCCAGGTTGCGGACGGTCGCCGCGGTCAGCAGGGCGTCGTGGACGTTGCCGGGTCCGTCGCCGTCCACCGCCTCGAGCGGCAGCTGCGCGCCGGTGAAGACCACCGGGCGCGGGTCGTCGTGGTGGAGGTCCACCAGGAAGGCGGACTCCTCAAGGGTGTCCGTGCCATGGGTGACGACGATCCCGTCCACTCCCGGGTCCTTGAGCACCTCGTGGACGGTGCGCAGCAGGGTCAGCTGGTGGCGGGTGGTGAGCCGGGGGCTGTTCACGCTGCAGAGGTCGACGACCTCGACACTGACGCCCTCCGGCAGCGGGGCGGTGGCCACAACCTCTCCGCCGTCGGCGGCGGCGGCGAAGCCGGCACCCTGCCGGCGGCTGGCTATCGTCCCTCCGGTGCTGATCACGACGATCCGTCCCACAGTGCGCGTTCCTCCTCGGTTCGGGGGCGTGCCCCGGGGCGGCGGTTCCCACGGGACGCGCGGCCCGACCCCGCTCATGGCTCCGGCCGGGCAGCGCCCCATGGCTGGCTCCGGCGGTGGCCGGAGCGGCGGGCGCAATCATAGAAGTTCCCGTGCGCAATTTGATCGCCAGTTCAGCCCTGCGTTCCGTAGGGGATTGGTGGATGATTGCGTCATGGACGAGATCGACCGGGCAATCTTGCGCGAGCTTCAGAACGACGGCCGGCTGAGCAACCAGGAACTGGCCCAGCGCATCGGTCTCACGCCCTCCCCTTGCCTGCGCCGCGTCCGGCAGTTGGAGCAGGACGGCGTGATCAGGGGCTACCGCGCGGTCGTCGACCCGGACGCGGTGGGCCGGGGGTTCGAGGTGCTGGTCTCCATCGAGGTGGCGCGCGACCGCGATGCGGTCGAGTCGTTCGAGGAGGCGCTTCAGGACATCCCGGACGTGGTCGAGGCGTACCGGCTCTTCGGCAGCCCGGGGTGTCTGCTGCGTATCGCCGTGAGCGACCTCCGGGCCTACGAACGGCTGTGGATCGAGCAGTTGACGGCACTGTCCGGTGTGACCGAGGTCAACTCCCAGATCATCATGAAACGGATCAAGGAACCGCGCGGGCTGCCGGTGGACGGCTGAACCGGACCGCCCGGCGCCGGTTGCCGGCGGCCGGCTGAACCGCCGCCCCGCAGAAACGCACCGCCGGGTCCGTCCCACGGCCGACACGCGCCAAGCCCCGGGACGCCCGCCGGTGCGCACCCGGCCACGGGCCACCCGACCGTAGAAGCCTGCCCCACGGCCGGCACGAAGCCCGGCACGGGCCACCGGCCGCACATACCCGGCCGTGGACCACCTGCCGTTCGGGCAGCAGGCCCTTCGGGTCGGCCCGCCGGCCCCCGGCGGGGGACGGCGCACGGGCGGCACACCGCCCTGCACCGCCGTTCGCTGCCGCCGTCGCCCGGCCCGGCAGGCCCGGGCCGCGGGATCCCTCGGGCCGTTCACTGCAGCCGTTTCCGGCCATTTCCACCCGATCCAGGAATCCCAGCGGATCCAGGTGAATCCCGGCCCGGCGCGCCCCAGCCCGGCCCGGTGCGGCCGCCATGCCCCGTGACCAGGGGACGGAAACGGCGTTAGCCGTACCGCGAACGGACGCCCACGGGTGGCAGCGGGGTACGGCACACATCAGGCTGACTACACCACATAACGCGCCATTCGTAGAAATCAACCGAAAAACCCGGCAAAGGAACGGTAATGTTCGGCCCGGTGCAGCACTGACATCCAAGGAGTTGGGCAGTGATCTCACGTGTGTCAGCGGGCATTCTGCTGATCTGCGCGGTTCTGCTGCACGTGGTGACTCCGTTGTGCGTCACCCCCGGCACCCCCCGGGCCGCGGCGGCCGTCGTCGCCGCAGAGAACAGCACCCCCCACACCGCGGTCATCGTCGCCAGCGCCGACGGCGCCGGCCTCCACCACGACGAGTACGACCCGCGCAACCACCCCTCCCGGCTCGCCCCGCTCAGCACCCATGCCCCCGCCGGCCACGGCGGTGGCGGCACCGGCCAGGGCGGCGCCCCGGACGAGGTGGCGGGCCCGCCGCCCGCCGCCTCGGCCGGCACCGCGAGACACAGCCGGAACCCGGGCGCCGCACCGGCGCCGACCCTGAGCGCCCTGCAGTCGTTCCGCTGCTGACCGGCAGGTGCGCCGCCGCTCACCGCCCTCCGAGCCCCCCGGGAAGCCCCCGGGGCGCAGGCCCGGTGCCGGTCGACGCCCTGTCACAGGGCGTCGGCACCTCGGTGGCGCACCCCTCTTCGACGAAGCAGACCCCTTTTCCATCGAAGAGACCGAGGTACCACCGTCATGCAGTCACTCATCGAGCACGCCCGCCGGTTCCCGGCACGGATCGCCGGCCAGCAGGGCGCCTACGCGGCGCTCGCGCGGGGACAGCACCCCCAGGCCCTCTTCATCACCTGTTCCGACTCCCGGGTCATCCCCTCCCTGATCACCGGCGCCCGGCCCGGCGACGTCTTCGAGGTGCGTACCGCCGGAAACATCGTTCCCCCCTGGCAGCCGCAGGCGGCCTGCGCGGTCGGGGGCAGTCTGGAGTTCGCCCTGGAGGCCCTGGAAGTGCCCGACGTCGTCGTGTGCGGGCACTCGCACTGCGGCGCGGTCAAGGGCATGCTCCGGGAGCAGGACGTCCGGAGCATGCCGCTGGTACGGGACTGGCTCACCAGGGCCGGGCACGGCACCGGCCGGGACACGCCGGCACCGGGGTCGTCCACCGACGGGGAACTGGCACCCGCCGTACAGCGGCACGTGCTCACCCAGCTGGACCATCTGCGGACCTACCCCTGCGTCACCCGGCGGCTGGAGACGGGCCGACTGCGGCTGCACGCCTGGTACTACACGGTCGAGACCGGCGAGGTCCTCGCCTGCCCACCGGACAGCCGCGAGTTCCGGCCCCTGTGATCCGGGCCGGCACCCCGGCCACCGCCACCGGCGGCGGGCCCCGGCGAGGGGCCGGCCGCACCGGCGCAGACTCCCACGACGTTCCTTCCTCATCTCCCGAGAGAACGCCATGCCCTTGATCACCGCAGAGCGCCGGCGCACCCTCCGCGCCGACGTCACCGCCTCGCTCGTCGTCTTCCTCGTCGCCCTTCCGCTGTGCGTGGGCGTGGCCGTCGCCTCCGGCGTACCGGCCGAACTCGGCCTCATCACCGGCATCGTCGGCGGTCTGGTCACCGGGCTGCTCCCCGGCAGCAGCCTTCAGGTCAGCGGCCCGGCGGCCGGGCTGACCGTCCTCGTCTTCACCGCCGTGTCCGAGTACGGGCTGCCCGCGCTCGGCGTCATCGTGCTCGGCGCGGGACTGATCCAGGTCGTACTCGGCGCCCTGCGGCTCGGCCGCTGGTTCCGCGCCATCTCGCTGGCGGTCGTCCAGGGCATGCTCGCCGGCATCGGGCTGGTCCTGATCGCCGGCCAGCTCTACGCCCTGGCGGACGCCAAGGCCCCGGGCGGCGGTTTGGCCGACCTCGCGGGTCTGCCCCGGCTGGTGCTCGCCACGCTCACGTCGCAGCACGCCCTCCTTGCCCTCGCCGTGGGTGTGGGCACGGCGCGGCTCATCGCCGTGTGGCCGCGGATCTCCGGCCGGGCCGGGGTGGTGCCGGGTGCGCTCGTCGCGGTGGGTGCCGCGACCGGGCTCACGGCGCTGCTCGACCTGCCGATCTCCCGGGTCGAGGTCCAGGGGCTGCTGCACGCGATCCAGCCGCCCGGTCTGTCCGACGCGGCGCGCCTCGCCGACATCGGACTCGCCGCCACGGTCGTGGCGTTCGCGCTGATCGCCTCGGCCGAGAGCCTGTTCAGCGCCAACGCCGTCGACCGTCTCCATTCGGGCCGCCGCACCGACTACGACAAGGAGCTGATGGCGCAGGGAGCCGGCAACACCGTCTGCGGTCTGCTGGGGTCGCTGCCGATGACCGCCGTCATCGTGCGCAGCTCGGCGAACGTCCGGGCCGGGGCGCGCACCAAGCTCTCGCGGGTGCTGCACGGCGTATGGCTCCTGCTCTTCGTCGCCCTCCTCCCCCAGGCGCTGTCCTACGTCCCGACCGCCGCGCTCGCCGGTGTCCTCATCCACGCGGGGTGGAAGCTGATCCCGGTACGGGAGATCAGGCCGCTGTGGCGCGACCACCGCGGCGAGGCCGTCGTCCTCCTCGTCACGGCGGCGGCGATCGTGACGACGAACATGTTCGAGGGTGTGCTCATCGGACTGCTGCTCGCGGTCGTCAAGACCGCGTGGGCCATGTCCCACGTCCATATCTCGGTCTCCGACAGCGGGATCGGGTCCGTCCGGGTCAGGCTCACGGGCAATGCCACGTTCCTGCGGCTGCCCCGCATCCTGGACACCCTGGAGGCACTGCCGCAGCGCCATGTGGAGCTCGACCTCTCCGGGGTGCGCCATCTGGACCACGCGTGCATGACCGCGCTGCAGGGCTGGGCGGACGAGCGCAACGCCCACGTCTCGCAGCCTGCCGCGGGGGCCGGCTCCCTCGGCGGCCCGGCAACGGCCGGTACCGCGGGCGACACGCCGAAGGACCGGGAACCGGCCGCGGTGGCGGGCGGCCCCCCGGGAGGGCCGCAGGCCGCCGGTACCGCGGTCGGTACCCCGAAGGGCCGGGAGCCGGCCACGGGCACGGGCGACACCCCGGCGGGGGATCCGGCGGCCACCGCGTCGGCCGGTGCGGCCGGTGCTGCCGGGCCGCCCCGCAGCCCGGCCTCTCCGGTCCCCAAGGGGCCGTCGGCCTAGCCCAAGGGCACGGCCCCGTCCCGGCGGCACGCAATCCCCGGGACGCCGTCGGGATCAGCTTCACCGGGATCATCTCCGAGCGGGCCACGCCCTCTTGAGGGGTGATCCCGGTGGCCCGCAGCCGGCGGGCGACGGGGCGCCGACCGCACCGGACAGCGGGCCGGACAGCGGGCCGGACTGGCTTTGGCCCAAAGCCGTGAAGTTATGGCTGTCGGATCGGTGTGGACCGCCTCCAGGACGGCATGCTGCTGCTGGCGGATGCCGGCCTGTACTCCTGGCAGCTATGGCAGCGGGCCCGCGAACGCGGCGCCCACCTGTGCTGGCGCATCGGCGCCGGCGTGGAGCTGCCCCTGGCCAGGGCGCTGGACGACGGCTCGTACCCGGCCCTGCTGTACACGCAGGGCCTGCACGCACCCACCCGCCGCGGCGCGCCCGGCTCCTTGACGGGCAGATCCCGCCTGACGCGACCGACGCGACCCTCGTCGCTTTCGAAGGCCCGCTCGGAGTCGCTGTCGCCTCACGTCCTGGCGAGGCCGTACGAAGACGCCTCTGCGCCCCGGACCCGGTCACCCGGTCCGCTCCGGCGCGAGTTCCTCGACCAGCGCCTCGACGAGCGTCCTGATCCGGTCGCGGATCGGGCGTACGGCCTCCACCCCCTGGCCCGCGGGGTCCTCAAGCGTCCAGTCCAGGTAGCGCTTGCCGGGGAAGACGGGGCAGGTGTCGCCACAGCCCATGGTGATGCAGACGTCGGACTCCTTGACCGCGGCAACGGTCAGGATCTTGGGTGTCTCGGCGGAGATGTCGATGCCGACCTCGCGCATCGCCTCGACCGCTGCCGGGTTGACCTGCCCCGCGGGAGCGGAGCCGGCGGAGCGGACCTCGATACGGTCGCCGGCCAGATGGGACAGCCATCCGGCGGCCATCTGGGAGCGGCCCGCGTTGTGGACGCAGACGAACAGGACGGAGGGCTTCTCGGCCATCGTGGGTCTCTCTCGTGTGTCGCGTACGGTGTCCTGCCGCGTCACGCGGGGGCGTGAGGACGTCTGGTGAAAGTCCCTCCCGGCCCGCGACGCACGGCACGCACTCCCCCGTCACCCGGACGGCGCGGGAGGCGCCCCGGCGCCGCGTGACCGGATGCATCCGCGTACGTCCGGTACGAGGACGGCCCTCTGGCGTGCCCCCACCGGACGCCGGGACCCCGCCCTGCGGGCGGACGGAGCGACTTTCGCCCCATGCCCTGGGAGGGAATGACATCAGTACCCCATAGCATCAGCGGCTACTGATATGACAGTATCAGCCCATGATGACGTCAGTCGACACTGATCTGATGAGGGTGCTGGCCGACCCGCTGAGGCTCCGGATCGTGACCCTCCTCGCCGGGGAGACGCTGTGCACCAGCCATCTCGTCGAGGAGACCGGCGCCAGGCAGACGAACCTCTCGAACCATCTGAAGGTGCTGCGCGAAGCGGGCGTGGTCGAGACCGAGCCGTGCGGGCGCTTCACCTACTACCGGCTCAGGCCCGACGTCATCGAGTCACTCGCCGACCGGTTCGCCGATCTGGCGAGGACCGCGCGCGCCACCGCCGAGGCCGACCGCAGGCGTTCCTGCCCCTGATCAGCGCGCCCCGCGCGCCCGCACGCATCAAGGAGTCCCGTTGAGCGCCACCGAGGCCGCCTCCGCCCGCCCGGCCGATTCCCCCTCGGCTGCGGCCGTCGCCCCGGGGCCCGCGCCGGGCGCCACACCGCCCCGCGCCCCCCTCGCCGCCCGGGCGGCGGCCGAACTGGTGGGAACCGGGGCCCTGGTGGCCGTCGTCGTCGGCTCCGGTATCCAGGCCACCGATCTCACCCGTGACGTCGGCCTCCAGCTCCTGGCGAACTCGATTGCCACGGTCTTCGGTCTGGGTGTGCTGATCGTCCTGCTCGGCCCGGTCTCCGGGGCCCACTTCAACCCCGCCGTGACACTCGCCGAAGTGTGGAACGCGCGGCGCGGACGCGGCGGCGTCACCGCACGCGAGGCCGCGGTGTACGTCCCGGCCCAGACCGCGGGCGGGATCGCGGGCGCGATCCTCGCCGGCGCGATGTTCGGCGAGCCGCTGGTGGAGTGGTCCACGCACCAGCGGTCCGCAGGCAACCTGCTGCTCGGCGAGGTCGTGGCCACCGCCGGGCTGATCCTGCTGATCTTCGGCCTGGCACGCACCGACCGGCTCCGGTTCGCGCCCGCGGCGGTCGCCTCCTATATCGGCGCCGCCTACTGGTTCACCTCATCCACGTCCTTCGCCAACCCGGCGGTGACGATCGGGCGGGCTTTCACCGACACCTTCGCCGGCATCGCCCCGTCCTCCGTGCCTGGGTTCGTCGGCGCCCAACTCGCCGGCACCGTCGTCGGACTGGCCCTGGTGGCCCTCGTCTTCGGGGCCGGCCGCCCCGCCGGGGCACATCCGGCGGCATGACCCGGCAGACGCGGGTGGCGGTGATCGGCGGTGCTCGGCTGCGGCCAGTCGGGACCGGCCGCAGCCGAGCGTCCGCGACGCCTGATCGCCGGCCATCACCCGCGGCGCCCGGACGTCGACCTCACCGCCTTCCTTGCCGGCTCCACCGCCTCACCCGTGCCCACCCGCACCCACCGGTGCTCACCGTGCTCGACGGCCAAGCGGCGCCGGGCAGGGAGCACGCCCCGGGCGTCCCGGGACCCTGAGGGGATGGCCGGGGCGGCCGGGGTCCACGGCAAGCGCGGCGGGCGGCGCCGGGGGTGGCCGCGGCCGGGCCCTTCGGCCCTTCCGGGCCGCATGCGACGGCTACAGAGCGCGCGTCAGCCGCTCGGTGAGCAGCCGGGCGAAGCGCGCCGGGTCGGACAGGTCGCCTCCTTCGGCGAGCAGCGCGCTGCCGTATACCAGTTCGGCGATCTCCGCCAGCGCGGGGTCGTCGGCGTCGGCCTCGTGTGCCGTACGCAGGGCGGTGATCAGCGGGTGTGCGGGGTTGAGTTCCAGGGTCCGCTTCACGGTGGGCAGCTGCTGTCCCATCGCCCGGTACATCTTCTCCAGGGTCGGCGTCACATCATGGGCCTCGCCGACGATGCACGCCGCCGAGGTCGTCAGGCGTGACGACAGGCGAACCTGCTTGACCTGCTCGGACAGGGTGGTGGTCAGCCACGGCAGCAGGGCTGCGAAGTCCTGCTCCCGCTTGGCCTTCTCGGCTTCGGCCTCCTGGTCGTCGCCGGGGGCCGCGTCGAGGTCGACCTGGCCCTTGGCGATGGACTGCAGCCGGTGGCCGTCGAAGGCCGGGACCCGGTCCACCCACACCTCGTCGACGGGGTCGGTGAGGATCAGGACCTCGTACCCCTTGGCGGCGAAGGCCTCCATGTGCGGGGAGTTCTCCACCATCGCGCGGGTCTCGCCGGTCAGGTAGTAGATCGCGTCCTGACCGTCCTTCATCCGCTCGACGTACTCGCGCAGCGTGGTCGTCTTCTCCGGGTCGTGCGTGGAGGCGGCCGACACCAGCTCAAGCAGGGCCTCGGTGTTGTCCGTGTCCTCGACCAGGCCCTCCTTCAGCGCCCGGCCGAACTGCTCCCACACCTTCGCGTAGCGCTCGGCGTCCTTGGACTGCATGTCCTTGATGGCGCCGAGGACCTTCTTGACCAGGCGCCGGCGTACGCCGCGGATCTGGCGGTCGTGCTGGAGGATCTCGCGGGAGACGTTCAGCGACAGGTCGTGGGCGTCCACGACGCCCTTGACGAAGCGCAGGTAGTTGGGCATGAGCGCTTCGCAGTCGTCCATGATGAACACCCGCTTGACGTACAGCTGGACGCCGCGCCTGGTCTCCTGGGAGAACAGGTCGAAGGGCGCCTGCGAGGGAACGAAGAGCAGCGCCTCGTACTCGAAGGTGCCCTCGGCCCGCATATGGATCGTCTCGGCCGGAGGCAGCCAGTCGTGGCTGATCTGCTGGTAGAACTCGTTGTACTCGTCCTCGCTCACCTCGGTGCGCGGCCGGGCCCACAGCGCCTTCATCGAGTTGAGCGTGTCGACGTCGCGGGCGGTCTCGCCCTCGGCGTCGGTGCGCTCGACGGCCATCCGGATCGGCCAGCGGATGAAGTCCGAGTACCGCTTGACGATCTGACGGATCTTCGACTCGGACAGGTAGTCGGCGAGCCCGTCCTCGCTGTCGACGGGCTTGAGGTGCAGGGTGACCGAGGTGCCCACGGGCAGGCCGTCGACCGCCTGGAGGTCGTAGGTGCCCTCTCCGTCGGACTCCCACTGGGTACCGGATTCGGTACCGGCCCGCCGGGTGCGCAGGGTGACCCTGTCGGCAACCATGAACGCCGAGTAGAAACCGACGCCGAACTGCCCGATCAGGCTCTCGGCGGTGGCGGCGTCCTTGGACTCCTTGATCTTCTCCAGCAGGCCTGCGGTGCCGGACTTGGCGATCGTGCCGATCAGTTCGACGAGATCGTCCCGGGTCATCCCGATCCCGTTGTCCCGGACGGTCAGCGTGCGGGCTTCCCGGTCGGTCTCCAGGGCGATGTGCAGGTCGGTGGTGTCGATCTCGGCGAGGCCGGAGTCGGTCAGCGATTCCAGCCTCATCTTGTCCAGTGCGTCGGAGGCGTTGGAGATCAACTCGCGAAGGAAGATGTCCTTGTTGGAGTAGATCGAGTGAATCACCAGCCGGAGCAACTGGCGGGTCTCGGCCTGGAATTCCAGCGTCTCGACACTGCTACCCATGTGGGGTCTCTTTCTGTGGGAACGTAAGAAAACTGACTTCCTGCCCCTCCTGAAGGAGGGGGGTCTGCACCCGGCGGTCTGCCGCGGCATGACGGCGGGGGACACCAGGGGGGCGGGGCGCACCAGGGGGGCGGGCGCCGAGGAAGCGGGCGAGACCGGCCCGGCCGCCGCCCGCGGCGCGGGTGGTACGGACCGGGTCGGCCTCCCGGCGGGTGGGCCGCTCACCCGGCCGCCGCGGCAGCATCAGGCAGGCCGGCGCCTGCGCGGGACCGGGGCCCTGGCAGGGGCCGGAGCAGGGGCAGGGGCCGGCGGCATCGGGGAGAGGTTCGCGGGCTTCGCCCAGGACGGCGCCCACCTCGGCAGGGGCCACCCGGGCGCCGGAGGAGGACGCCGGGCCCCGGACGCGGATACGGGGTGTGCGCGGCCGACCGACCGTGGTCACGGGCACCTCCCTCGGGCCGTCATCATATCGATGACATCACGATTGTCATCCATTGGATGACAGGCTACAGCAGTGCCGGTGAAGCGCACAGGCGGCGACTGCCCTGACCCGCCCGCTCCATGCCGCCGGTGGTCGGCGGTAGCTCCCGCGGCGGGCGATGGAGACCCGACCGGCCGCGTTCTGGGCGTTCGTGTCGACACCGCGGAGGACACACCGCGAAGGACGCACCGCGGCGTCCCGGCCGAGGCGGCCGCATGGCGGCCTTCCCCCACCGGAGCCCCGCGGACCGGGACGAAGCGGGCCGGGGACCGGAAGCAGAGCACGAGGAAGGGCGGCAGGAAGGGCGAGGGGCGTGGCGACGACTCCGCGCATCATCCCCCGCGGGCAGCCCCGGGGGGACTGCCCGCGAGGCGACTCCGACGGCTCCCCAGGGCGCAGGGCCCGGCCGTCCGGCACCTCTCCCCGCTGGATCGAAGCTCTGAACGGTGGTTCACTGGCTCCATGCCCTATCGCAAACCGCCCGCCGTCGAGACCCGTCTGGCCGCCGCCCGGGAGCACCTGGTCGAGCAGGCCACATCCGTGGTCGCCGACGCCGGGTGGGTGAACGCCTCCGTCACCGCGGTCGCCGCCGCAGCCGGCATGTCCGTCGGCTCCGTCTACCAGCACTTCCCCTCGAAGCAGGCACTGGCGGTCGAGGTGTTCCGCCGGGCGTCGGGCCACGAGGTCGACGTACTCGGCGAGGTGCTGCGAGAGGGCAGCGGTGACGCGGTGGAGCGGCTGGCCCTCGGTGTCGGTGTCTTCGCCCGCCGGGCCATGGAACGCCGCGGGCTGGCCCACGCACTGCTCGCCGCACCGGCCGAACCGGCCGTCGGCCGGGAGCGCCTGGAGTTCCGGCGCCGCTACCGCGCCCTGTTCGCCGAGATCGTCAGGGAGGGCGTCGACACCGGGCTGCTCCCCCGCCAGGACCCGGAGATCACCGCGGCCGCCCTGACCGGCGCCATCGGCGAGGTGCTGGTGGACCCGCTCGCCACGCCGGCGGAAGGCCCCGAGGCCGGCCGGCTGGTGGACGGACTGGTGGCGATGTCCCTTCGCTGCGCCGGCGCCACGCGCAGCACACCGACTGCCGTGGAGGACTCCCCATGACCGCGACCGCGGACCCGAACCCGCGCGGTGAGCCCACCGCCCCTACGCACGCGGTGACCAACCAGCCGCCGCCGCTCGTCGGCCACGACGTCGCCGACGACCCCGTCCTGCTGGAGGGACTGCGGCGCGAGGGCGGCGGATGGTACGCGGACGACCTGCACCGCCTCGGCCGGCTCGCCGGGTCGGAGCAGGTCCTGCGCTGGGCCGAGGAGGCCAATCGCCACGGGCCCGAGCTGCGTACCCACGACCGCTACGGCAACCGGATCGACGAGGTCGACTTCCACCCCTCGTACCACTCGCTGATGGAGGTGGCCATCGGCGAGGGCCTGGGCGGGGCGCCCTGGGCGGACGGCCGGCCGGGAGCGCACGTCGCCCGTGCGGCGGGCTTCATGGTGTGGAGCTCGGCCGAGCAGGGCCACGGCTGCCCGGTGTCCATGACCTACGCCGCAGTCCCGGCACTGCGGTCGGCTCCCGAACTCGCCGAGGTCTACGAGCCGCTGCTGACCAGCCGGGTGTACGACCCCGGCCTGCGGGAGCCCGGGAGCAAGCGGGGCCTGCTCGCCGGTATGGGCATGACCGAGAAGCAGGGCGGCACGGATGTGCGCGCCAACACGACGGCGGCCACCGAGCGACCGGACGGCAGCTGGCGGCTGCGCGGGCACAAGTGGTTCACCAGCGCACCGATGAACGACCTGTTCCTGGTCCTCGCCCAGGCGCCGGGAGGGCTCTCCTGCTTCCTGGTGCCCCGGGTGCTGCCGGACGGCTCGCGCAACACCTTCCGCATCCAGCGGCTGAAGGACAAGCTCGGCAACCGCAGCAACGCCAGCAGCGAGCCGGAGTTCGACGGCACCGTCGCCTGGCTGGTGGGCCGCGAGGGGCAGGGGGTCCGGACCATCATCGACATGGTCACCATGACCCGGCTCGACTGCATCCTGGGGTCGGCGTCGGGGATCCGCACGGCGCTGGCGCAGGCCGCGCACCATGTGCGCCACCGGGCCGTGTTCGGCGCCAAGCTGATCGACCAGCCGCTCATGCGGAACGTGGTCGCCGATCTGGGGCTGGAGTCGGAGGCGGCGACGACACTCGCGCTCCGGGTCGCAGGCGCGGCGGACCGGGCGCAGCGCGGTGACGCGCGGGAGCGGGCCTTCCTGCGGCTGGCCACGGCCGTCGGGAAGTACTGGGTCCCCAAGCGGCAGCCCGCAGCGGTCGCGGAAGCACTGGAGTGCCTGGGCGGCAACGGCTACGACGAGGCCTCGGGCATGCCCCGGCTCTACCGTGAGGCTCCGCTCAACGGAATCTGGGAAGGCTCGGGCAACGTCAACGCCCTCGATGTGCTGCGTGCGCTCGACCGCGAGCCGGAGTCCCTCGAAGTCTTCCGGGCGGAGGTCGAGGCGGCCGCGGGCGCTGACCGGCGGCTGGACGAGGCATGGCGCGCGCTGCGCGGCGAACTGACGTCCACCGCCGACGCCGAACTGCGTGCCCGGCGGCTGGTCGAGCGCCTCGCCCTGGTGCTGCAGGGCGCCCTCCTCGTCCGCTGCGCACCGCCCGCGGTGGCCGACGCCTTCTGCGCCTCCCGCCTGGGCGGCGACACGGGTTTCGCCTTCGGCACCCTGCCCCCGGCGGCCGATCTGACGGGGATCATCGGCCGGGTCCCGGGTGGTGCGGCGCACTGACATTCGGGCTCTGTGCGCCCGGTCCGCGAACCGGGGCACGCACCGCGGGACCGCGGGCCGAACAGCGTGGAACGCGAGTCCCGGCCTTGCTCACACCCTGGGCGCCACACGCGTCCGGCGGTGACAGGGCGGCCGGTTCGCCCGGGGTGACGGTGGGCTGTCGGTGCCTGGGGCGGGAACGCATCCCGGCGGCCGCCCCCGGCTCCCGGCCGAGCAGGACGAGAACGCCACCGGCCCAGCGGCGTCCTGCGGACCGCCGGCCGCCGTGGGGACCATCACCGCGTCGGTCGCCGCAGCGACTCCTCCGGCGGCCGCTCGCGCAGCGCACCGTACGCGAGGAAGTAGGCCGGGAGCCGGCGGAACCGGCGGGAGGTGGTCACGAACGCGGCCAGGCGCCTGGCCGGTTCCGGGTTGCCGAAGGCGGGTTCCCCGGCCAGCAGCGGCCCGATGACCCTGGCGTGGGCGACGCGCTGGAGAGCCTGCGTCCCCGCGGTGGTGGGCCATCGGCGGCGCTGGACACGGCGTACATCGGCGAGGCCCACCCGGCCCTCGCCCAGGGGACGCACAAGATGGCGGGCGGCGGCCACCGCGTCCTCGACGGCGAGGTTGATGCCGATGCCGAAGACCGGTGACATGGCATGGGCGGCGTCGCCGATGCACAGCAGCCCCGGGCGGTGCCAGCGCCGCAACCGGTCGAGCCGGACGTCGAGCAGCTTCACGTCGTCCCAGGAGGTGAGCGCGTGCGCCCGGTCGGAGAGCCATGGGGTCGCGGAGGTGAACCGGTCCATGAACCGCTCCAGGCCCTGCGCGCGGAGCCGGGCGTCGCCGCCCTTGGGGATCAGTGCGGCGATCTGCCAGTAGTCGCCGCGGTCGATCAGTGCGCTGAGGAACCTGTCGCCGACCCCTCCCACCAGCCCGCTCGGGTCGCCCTCACGCCGGGGCAACCTGAACCACCACGCGTCCATCGGGCAGTCGAAGCTCTTCAGACCGAGTTCGGGCAGCGCCCTCGCGATCGAGCCCCGGCCGTCGCATGCGACGGTGAGGGTGGCCCGCAGTTCGCCCTCGCGCCCGTCGGAGGTGCGGTACCGGACGCCGTTGACCCGTCCGCGCTCCGAGAGGAAGGACATCGCCTCCGTGTTCATCCGGACGGAAAAGGACGATTCCCGGCCGGCCTCGTCCGCGAGGAGGTCGAGCAGGTCCCACTGGGGCACCATCGCGATGTAGGCGTACCTGCCGCCGAGAGCCCCGATGTCCCCCACCGTGATCAGGGAACGGCCCGGTCCGACGGGGAGCTGCACCGTGGTCACCCGGCGCTGCGGCAGCCGGGCGAACCGCTCGGCCAGGCCCAGGTCGTCGAGCAGGGCCAGAGTGGAGGGGTGCACGGTGTCACCGCGGAAGTCACGCAGGAAGTCGCCGTGCTTCTCCAGCACGGTGACGTCCACCCCGGCCCTGGCCAGCAGCAGGCCGAGGACCATCCCCGCAGGTCCGCCGCCCACCACACAGCAGGTGGTCCGCTCCATGGCATCTGCTCCTTCCCTTGACATCCGGTGGCGGGCCGATGGGGTGGGACAGCCTTGGACGGCACACGGCGGCACACGGCGGCACACAGCGGCACACAGCGGCACTCGGCGGCCCAGGACGGCACGCAACGGTACTCCGATATCGGTGACAATGGGATATACAACCCCAGGCAGGATGTCTGCGGCACGGGGGCCCTGCCGCAACCCGGGAGGCAATATGAGCGAGCAGCCGGTCCTTCTGCCCTACACCGACCCGGCCTTCGTCGCGGATCCGTTCCCGCTCTACCGCCGGCTGCGCGAGGAGGGACCGGTGCGCCGGGCCGTGCTCGCCGGCGGCGTGGAGGCCTGGCTGGTCACCCGCCACGAAGACGGCCTCGCGGCCTTGTCGGACTCTCGGCTGAGCAGCGACGTCCGCGATGCCTCGGACCCGCGGCTGATGCGGCAACTGCCCTCGACGGAGCGCGAGTCGATGGTGAGCAACATGCTGCGCACCGACCCGCCCGACCACACCCGGCTGCGCCGGCTGGTCTCGAAGGCGTTCACCGCGCGCCGGGTGGCGCAGATGCGGCCGAGGATCCAGGAGATCGCCGACCGGCTGGTCGACGGCCTGCTGCCCGCCGGGCGGGCGGAACTCGTCGAGGACTTCGCGCTGCCGCTCCCGGTCACCGTCATCAGCGAACTCCTGGGCGTCCCGGTGGACGACCGGCACGCGTTCCAGCGGTGGACCGACGACATACTGCTGCGCCGGGCGGAGATGCCGGACCCGGCGGTGGTGGACGCGGCGTGGCAGCGCATGCGGGCCTATCTGACGGGGCTCGTCGCGCAGAAGCGTGCCCGGGCGGGGGACGATGTGCTCAGCGCGCTCATCGCCGCCCGCGACGAGGAGCAGCGGCTCGACGAGGACGAGCTCATCGCCATGGTCTTCCTGCTGCTCGTCGCCGGGTACATCACGACGGTCAATCTGATCGGCAGCGGTGTCGCGGCACTGCTCGCCCACCCTGACCAGCTGGCGCTGCTGCGGGACGACCCGGAACTGCTGCCCGGGGCGATCGAGGAGTTCCTGCGGTACGACGGGCCCGTCAGCCCCGGAATCGCGAGGTTCGCGCGCGAGGATGTCGAGATCGCGGGCGTGCCGGTGCCGCGCGGCGCGACGGTGCTGATCGCGTCTGCCATCGCCGACCGCGACCCGTCCCGTTTCCCCGACCCGGACCGGCTGGACATCGCCCGGCGTGACAACGCGCACCTCGCCTTCGGCCACGGGATCCACTACTGCCTGGGGGCGCCGCTGGCCAGGTTGGAGGGCCAGATCGCCATCGGCACCGTGCTGCGGCGCCTGCCGGACCTCGTGCTGGCCGTGCCACCGGAGGAACTCGACTGGCGACTGGGCGGGCTGCGCGGTCCCACCCGGCTGCCGGTGACGTTCACCGCCGCGGACGGACACCGCGCAGGCCCCCCTCGGGGAGGGCCTGAGGAAGGCGCTGGCGCTGCGGGAGAAGCTCAGGGCAGGGAGGCCCCCCGGTCCGCCCCTGGCGAGGTCGCGCCGTTCGGCACGGGCTGACCGGCCGACGGGCCGTGGACCCCGGTGGGAGCCCGCACCCCGGCGGCCGAGCGGTGGACCGGCGGTCACCGGCCTGGAGGGTTGGCGATCGCGCCCCGGGCTGCCCGCACACGGATCATGTCACCGGCGAACGGTGGGCCGGAGCGCACGGATGGAGGGGCGCGCCCGGGAGGCGCGGCGCCCGGCGGGCACGCGACTGCCTCAGGCCGGGATATCGATCAGTTCCATCGGCTGGCCGGTGGGCCGGGACGAGCCACCGGCGGGTTCGATCGTGATGCCGACGGCCGTCGCCCCCGAGACCGGGCCGTTGAGCATCTGCATGTCCTGCGCCTCACCCCCGCTGACCAGGCCCGCGGGCCGGTAGGAGCCGTCTTCGCTGAACCACAGGGCATAAGTCTGGCCGACCGGGAGCGGTCGCACCCCCGTTGCGCAGAACACCGCGGCGTCCTGGCTCCGGGACACGGCGATGGTGCCCGTCCCGCCGTCCGGGAGCCGCTGGGTGTGGAGTTCCACGTCCGGCGCGGCGAGCACGTCGGCCACACCCGCGTACCGCTCCTCGGCCGCGTGCAGCTGGGAGCGCGCCTCCTCGGCGGCCCGGTACTGCGACACGGCGACGCCGCCGAAGGTGACGGCCAGTGCGGCACAGGCGGCGAGCGCCACCCGCACCAGCCTGGGGACGGGTGGTCGCCGGATGCCGGACGGGACCGGCTCTGCCGCAGCGGGCCGGACGGGTGGGGCGGTCTCCGGCTCGGCGCGTTCGCGCGGGACGCGAGGCGCGTACGGGGCCTGGGAAGTGACGGCGATCCTCTGCTGCACCCGGCGCCGCAGGTGCTCGGGTGGTTCGGCCATGACCGGCTGCGCGAGGCGTGCCGCCGATTCCGTCAGCACCGCGACCTCATGTGCGCAGGCCGCGCAGGACGCGAGATGCTCCTCGAAGGCCCGCCGCTCGTCCTCGGGCAGCGCGTGCAGCACATAGGCGCCGCAGGCGGAGTGCAGCTCGCCGCCGTTCCCGTCCCTGATCTCGCTCATGGCCGCACCTCACCCTCGTACAGACAGTCACGCAACCGCATCAGCCCGTCACGCATTCTGGCCTTCACCGTGCCCAGGGGCTGCGAGAGGAACTCGGCGACCTCCCGGTAGGTGAGGCCGTGGTAGTACGCCAGCACGACCGACTCCCGCTGGAGCTCGGTCAGCGACTGCAGGCAGCGCCGGACCTGCTGCTGCTCCAGACCGGTCTCGACCTGCTCGACCACGTCGTCGAACGGCGGGGCGGTCTCCAGCAGCGCGACCCTGCGCTCCCGTTCGGTCCTGGCCTGCGACGACCGGACCCGGTCCACCGCGCGCCGATGGGCCAGGGTCAGCACCCAGGTCAGGGCGCTGCCCTGTTCGGGCCGGAAGCGGCCGGCCGTACGCCACACCTCCACGAGCACGTCCTGAGTCACCTCCTCGGACTGCGCCGGATCCCGCAGGACCCTGCGGACGAGGCCGAGTACCGGGCCGCTGACCGCCGTGTAGACGGGTACGAACGCGTCCTGGTCACCACGGCCCACGAGGACCATGAGCTCGTCCAGTCCGAGCTTGGCCCGTTGTTCGGCGGCGTCGGGATCCGCGTCAGGTGGCGACACTCGCGCCCCCTTGCTCCTCTTGGGCACCAGGGGTGCCGTGCAGGCTCGTTCGTCACCATGCCATCACCGATCGGAAGGAGCCGCACGCCTGGAGCCACGGGGAGCGTGGTTCTCGGGTGACGGTTCGCGCGTCCACCGGTCACCTCTCGTCTCTCAGCCCGGTTCCGTCCCGCTGCCCGGTCCTGTTCCGGCAGTCACCAGCATTCGCCGGTCCTCGGTGCCTTCGACCTCCTCGGCGGCGTCGGCGGCGTCGGCGGCGCCCGCGGTCGCGGCCGGTCAGCGGCGCCCACCACCGTCACGGCAGTCCCAGCGGCCCGGGACCCACTTGTCCTCCCAGCCGTCGTTGGAGTGCTTCTGCTCCCAGTGCCCCTTGCGCCATGTGCAGCGGTCCCAGTCCGGACCGCCGGATTCGCCGAGGCTGTGAGTGGCCCTTACGGAGGAGGCAGGCACCGACGAGGCCGCCGTGGCGCCCGCGGACGACACGAAGGCACCTCCGACGAGCACCCCCGAGGCGGCTGCGACGGCCACGAGTCGGCGGAAGGAAACGGCCATCTGACCCGCCTTTCTCCCAGGGCCTCCCGGACCTCCTCGCCGGGGACCTTGTCCGGAGCGCCGGACATCGCACTCGCACGTCGTCGCCGCCGTGCACACGTGACACGAGTAGTTCGAAGCCGACCCGCCTCCGGATGGGCGCAGCAGGCGACGAGCCCGGGATTCGCGACGCCGGGAGCGCTTCGGAGGTCCGCCGGGAGCCGGCCCGCGGAGGCTGCGGAGAGCGCCGCGGGATCGCGTATCGACCGGGCCGCCGCCCAACGAGTGAATAGTCGGCGTGTCGCCACCCGAAGAGCGGACGAAGTCCCTCGAATGCGACGTTCTCGGCTGGTGCGAAGCCGCAATCCGCCTGACGGTGAATTCGTCGCTGCTGCGATCCGATGAGCCGACGATGTGTCAGCCTTCGCAGTCGCGGCGAAAGGAATGGGATCTCATGCGCTCTGCCCGCACCCTGTGCGCCTCAGCCGCTATTACCGCGGTTCTGACGATTGCCGCACCTACCGCTTACGCGATGACGCTGGCCGAGGACTGGGGCCGCGACAACGGTTCCTCGTCCAGCAACCACGACGACAAGAAGGACGACCACGGCAAGGACGACCACGGCGACCACGGCAAGAAGGACCACTACAAGAAGTGGGACAAGGACGACCACGACGACTACGACGACGACGACCACGACGACGACGATGACGACGACGACGAGCCCAAGGGCGGCGTCGACACCGGCGGCGGCTTCCTGAGCCGCGCTGTGGCCGAGGAGGACGACAAGAAGGACGACCACGGCAAGGACGACCACGGCGGCCACGGCGACCACGGCAAGAAGGACCACTACAAGAAGTGGGACAAGGACGACCACGACGACGACGACGACCACGACGACGAGCCCAAGGGCGGCGTCGACGCCGGCGGCGGCTTCCTCGCATCGGTCATGAACGACGAGTGGGGCCAGGGCTCCAAGCAGGAGGAGGGCTCGGCGAAGGACGAGAACGCCTCCCAGCAGCAGGAGGGTTCGAAGACCGACGAGAACGCTTCCCAGCAGGGAGAGGACTCGAAGAAGGACGACCACGGCAAGGACGACGACAAGAAGGACTACGGCAAGGACGACCACGGCCACAAGTGGAAGCACAAGCACCACGACAAGGACGACTACGACCACGACGACGACGACGATGACTACGACGACGACGATGACGACGACGACCCCAAGGGCAGCGTCGACGCCGGCGGCGGCGGGCTCGCGATGAACAACGGCAGCCTGGCGGCCGGTTCGCTTCTCATGCTCGGCGGCATCGGCGCCGGAGCCTGGAAGCTGCGCCGTCGCGGCGTGACCGGCACCTCGGCCTGATCGAGGCCGCATCAACCGCAGTTCGCTGCGCTGTCGCGGCCGTCGTCCTCCCGGACGGCGGCCGCGGCGATGCGTTTCCCCGCCCCGATCCGCTTCTCCCGGCCGCGTCCCGGTACACGAAAGGCCTCTCGCATGAACGCCAGGCAACCGCTCGGCTCGCCGACGCCCCCAGAGCCTGCACCGCCCCGCTCACTCGGCCAGACCCTGCTATGGCCGGTCCTGGCGGCCGTGTTGGGCGGACTGCTCTGCTACAACTCGCTCGGCGGCCAGCCGGCGGAATCCTCCCAGGCCCGCCCCGCGTCGCCCGCCCCCGCCCCCAAGAGCCCGCCGAAAGCCGCTGCCGTCCATCCTCCGTTGGCGCGCTCCGCCCCGACGCGCATCGCCATCCCCGCCATCTCGGTCAACGCCCCCTTCACGGTGCTGGCGCTCAGCAAGACCGGGCAGCTGAACGCGCCGCCGCCCCACGACAAGAATCTGGTGGGCTGGTACGGGAAGGGCGCCACACCCGGCGAGAAGGGCACCTCCATTCTCGCGGGCCACCTGGACACCATGACGGGACCCGCGGTGTTCGAGTCCCTCAGCGCGCTCAAGCCGGGGAACACGATCGACATCACCCGGCAGGACCGCAAGGTGGCCACCTTCAAGGTCGACTCCGTGGAGACCTTCAGCAAGGCCGCCTTCCCCAGTGCGCGGGTCTACAACGACGCACCGGACGCACAGCTGCGCCTGATCACCTGCGGCGGGGTGTACGACAAGAAGACCAAGGACTACAAGGACAACGTCGTGGTGTTCGCCCACCTCGACTCCGTCAAGAACGGCTGAGCCCCGGCCACGTGCAGCGGCAGCGGCAGCGGCAGCGGCAGCGGCAGCGGCAGCGGCAGGGTGAGCATGGCCCCGGGGGGGCTGCCGGTCGGCTGGTCTCCTTCTCGTGACGCTGTCGACCGGCGGCTCCGGCCCAGGGGTTGACCGGAGCCGCCGGGGGCGTCCGAGGGGAGCGGACTGCCCGAACAGAACACCGTGGGGCCGACGAGGAGGAGTGTCGTCCGCAGTGCCACTCGAAGTAAATATATTTACCGCCAAGTAAGCAAGGGCATGAAAAAATTCATGCTCTTCTGGGTGCGAGAGTCCCCCTTTCCTCTCACCGGGGAGGGGTGGCCGGCGGCGGGCTCAGTCCTCGAAGAAGAAGTCGTGCTGTTCGGCGGCGTGCTCGTACCGCTCAAGTCGCCGCTGCGTGCGTTCGGGATCCGCGTCCGCCATCGCCTGGAGGATTGCGGCCGACAGCACACCGGGGGCGGAATAGGAGTCGAACACGAGCCGCGAGCCGGTACCCGCGGTGAGGGCCACATCGACCTCCTCCACGAGCGGTCCCAGCGTGAGATCCGTGATCAGGGCGGTCCGCAGTCCGGCACGGCGGGCAGCCCGCACGGCCGCCAGCGTCTCCTTGGCATGCCGGGGCATGGCGAAGGCCAGCACCCAGGTCCCACCCGCCTCGCGCGACTGCAGCAGCGCGTCGTACGCCACGCTCCCGCCACGGGACACCAGCCGTACATCCGGGTGGATCCGGCGGGCGGCATAGGCGAAGTACTCCGCCAGCGACGTGGAGATCCGCAGTCCCAGAACCGTCAAAGGCACCGACCGGGCCAGCTCGCGGCCGACCTCGAGCACCTGGCCGGTGTCGGCGAACCTCCGGCGCAGGCTCTCCAGGTTGGCGATCTCCGCGTCGACCGCCGTCTGCAACTCGTTGCGCCGGCTCTCGACCGCCTCCGGTGATCCGGCCACCGCGCTGAGCGCGATGGGCTGCAACGCCTCCCGCAGCGCCGGGTAGCCGCTGAAGCCGACCGATGCGGCGAAGCGCGTCACCGACGGCTGGCTGACGCCCACACGGTCCGCGAGATCGGTGATCGAAAGAAAGGCGGCCTCGGTGAGATGGTCCGCGATGTACTGCGCGATGCGCCGTTGGCCGGGCGACAGCCGGTGTCCGCCGAACAGCGCGCGGACCCTCTCCACAGGAGCCGGCTCCGGGTCCGGGGCCTGTCTCCCCGGCGTGATCGCAGACGCCTGTGCGCGCGCCCGCTGCCTTGATGGCACCGTGTGCCTCCCTCTCGTCCCGCTCCCGCTCAACATAGCTCACCATGTGTCGTGGCCCGGGGGACCGATCGTGCCGGCGCAAGGCCCCAGCCCGCCGGGTGGCCGGGGCGCTCGCGGCGGACAGGGGCGTCAGCCCGGGAGGCCGGGGCCGCCGCTCCGGCCCCCGGAGGCCTGTGCGGAACGCGGCGCTCCGGAGCGGTCGGTGATACCGGCCATGGCCACGCCGATGAAGACCGCCACCATGCCGGTGACGACGTTGCTGACGACGCTGCCGGTGACGGCGACGTTCCCGGCGACGATCCACGGTGAGAAGGTCACGAAGGTGCCGATCACGATGGCGCACCAGGCCATGGCGTGGGTCCGCTCGTAGGCCGAGCCGAACCCGCCCAGGCACAGGGCGAAGGCGACACCGCAGATCAGGTTGGTGACGGCCAGGGTGGTGAGGCCGTGGAAACCGACGATCCACGGCGAGGCCGCGAGGTAGAGGCCCGTGAGCAGGGCCAGCGTCTCGGTCACCTGGCCGCGTGGCGACGTGGTGGCGCGTTCGAAACGTGCGCGCATCTGGACGAGGTCGGGGTGCTGCTCGATGCCGGGCTGGTGGGTGGTCATCCGGGCCGCCTCCTTCGGAAGCGTCTGTTCGTGCCCATTCATCTGCAATGAAACGCTTCTCGGCCGATTCCCTCAATCCCCTTGCGGGCGATCCCCACTCAGACAGCCACCGGGCGGCCTGACGATCCGAACGACCCTGGACCCGCTCCCGGGCAACCCGCTCCCGGGCCATCCCCCCTCAGAGCCTTCCGGGGCGCTCCCGCGGGCCGGCGGGGCGGTGCCCGCCCGGCTCAGGGCATGGTCCCGCCCGGCTCAGGGCATGGTCTGCCCGGACTGGGGAGGCGCGGCACCGGAGGTCTTGTCGGCCGCGACGAGGGACTTCGCGAGGGGGATCCTGGCGAGGGTGAACACGCCGAAGGTGATCAGGGCGAGCCCCAGCAGTTCCGGCAGCAGCCACCAGCCGGTGCGCACATGCTCCTCGTAGAGGGTGACTCCGAACAGCAGGCTCAGGGTGGCGTCCCCGAGGGTCAGCGCGGGCTGGGAGGCGACCAGCGGGCCCGCCTGCAGGGCGTTCTCCAGCAGGAACAGCGCGGTGCCGCCGGTGACCGCGAAGGCGTACACCTCCCAGGAGGTGAAGAAGGCCGCGGCTCCCTCGTCCTCGAAGATATGGGTCGCCGACTTCATCAGCGCCGCGGTGAGGGCGTAGCTGATGGCGGTGGCCGTGCCCAGGAGGGCGGCGCGGGTGCGTCCCACGGGACGCCGCAGGGCCACGGCGGAGAGCACCACGATCGCCCCTCCGCAGAAGGCGAGCGCCGGTACCCAGCGGTCCAGGGGCACCTGCGTGCGGTTTCCGGCCGGGGACAGCGCGGCAAGGGCGACACCGAGGCCCACCACGACGAGGCCCACTGCCGCCCAGCCGGCCCGGGGAAGCCCCCGGTGCATCACCGTCGAGGCGATGATCAGCGCGAGCGGCAGTTCGAGCACGAACAGCGGTTGGACGATGGCCAGCGGCCCGGTGTTCAGCGCCAGGGCCTGGCACACCCCCGCCACGAGGACGGCGGCGATCCCGGCCAGCCAGAGGGGGCGGCGCAGCAGATCGAGCATCAGCCCCGGGCGCAGACCGCTGGAGCCGGGCACCTTGAGTGCCTCCTGGCGCTGCAGCACGGTGGCGGTGGCGTTGCTGAGCGCCGAGGCGAGGGCGAAGGCCACCGGCAGCAGGAGCGACTGCACCGTCCGATCCTCCCGCCTCCCACCCCGTGGCCGCTGTGGCTCCTGCCATCGTGAACCGGCGTGGGGCACCCCGCGATCGGGGACGCCCGACCGCGGGCCGTTCGGGGACGCCCGACCGCGGGCCGTTCGGGAACGCCCGACCGCGGGCCGGGCGAGGGCCACGCCACCGCGGACTCGCCGTCCGGGCCCCCGGACTCTGCCCCGGTGACCAGCACCGGCCGCATCGGGCACCGCCGCGGCGGCCCCACCCCTCACCGCAGCCCCGCCCCCGTTCACCCCCGGGCACGGGCGGAGGACAGGGCGGGGCGGCCGGGCTGCGCTTCCGTCAGGGCCGTCCCACAATGGGCAGCGGGTCGCTGTCCGGCCCGTCCACGCCGCCACGGCGGCGTCGGCCCGAGAGGAACGTGCTCATGCGCGCTGAGTCTTCACCGGCCGCCCGGACGGGGGCCGCCATCGCGGTCACGGACGCACTGCCCTGCATCCGGCCCGGGTTCCCCCCATCGGGCCGGGCCGTACCGGACCGGGCAGCATCGGGCCGGGCCGTACCGGACCGAGCCGGGCCAGGCCGGGGCGGGCCGGGCACCGCCGCGGGACCCGGCGCCCGCGCCCGGGCCCCCGGTGAACTCCGTCCGGCGGCGGCCCGGACCGCTCGCGGCGGGGGCCCGCCGTGAAGAGCGGCGCCGAGCGGACGGAGATCCTGCACCGGTCGCTGCGGGTGTCCCTCGCCGCGTCCGCAGGCTTCTACCCCTTCCTGTACTGGCTCGACGAGCCGGTGCTCGCGCTCTACGCGCTGTTCGCGCCGATCGCCCTCGGTCTGCTGTCCTCGATCCCCGGATCGGGTCGGCAGCGCGCCGTGGTGATGCTGAGGGCACTCCCGGTGGGTCTGCTGCTGGTGGCCCTGGGGACCCTGCTGGCGGTGCAGACGTGGGCGGCGGCGCTCGGCATGCTCGTCGTGGGCTTCCTGCTCTCCTTCGCCGCGGTCGCGGGGCCGCGCCCGGCCGGGGCGGGGCCGGGACTCCAGCTCTTCTACATCCTGGCCTGCTTCCCGCCCTACCAGCCGGAGACTCTGTGGCTACGGCTGGCCGGGCTCGTCTTCGGGGTGCTGGTGCTGGCACTGTGCGAGCTGCTCCTGCTGCCGCAGTCAGCGGGCCCGAACTACCGGACGGCTCTCGCGGGGGCCGTGGCCACGGCCGGCGACACCCTCGCGGGCCGAATCCGCCTCTCCCCCGAGGACCTGCGGGCCGCAGGTGCGCGTCTGCGGCTGTCCCAGTTCCCGCCGGCGGAGCGTCCGGCGGGTCCCGGCCGCGCGGTCCGCGGACTCTCCCACGCAGGCGGTGCGGCCCGCCGGCTGCTGGAACAACTGGCCCATCTGACCGAGTCCGGCGAACTCCGTCCGCTCGTCCCTGGGAACCCGGCCGGGGGCGGCGGGAGCGGCGGGAGCGGCACCCGGAGCAGGAGCGGGGACCGGCCCGAGAACGGCGGCGCCGGGGGCGGGAACAGCAGCGCAAGCAGCACCGGGAGCGGGAGCGGTGACGGCACCGTGAGCGGCGGCGGGGCCCCTGAAGGTGCGGACGCGGCGTCGCGCTCGCTGCTGCCGCAGATGGCGTCCCTCTGCGAGGAGACCGGGGCTGCCCTGCGGGCGGGCCGTCCCTCCTCCGGACCGGACCGGATGGACGAGGCGATCCACGATTTCCAGCAGACACGCGTACGGCAGGTGACGGGGCCCCCCGCCGACGTGCCCCCGGTACAGGTGCTGCACCGGCAGGCCGCGGTACTGGCCGTCGCCGAGTCGGTGCGGATCCTGGAGATCTCGGTACGGGTCGGCCTCGACGGGCGGCGCACCCCGCCGATCGAGCCGCGGGAGCTGTTCTGGTACGCCCATACTCCCGCCCCTCAGCTGTGGATCCGCCGCTTCACCGGCAATATGACCCTGCACTCGGTGCAGTTCCAGAACGCCGTGAGGATCGCGCTCGCCCTCGCCGCCGCTCGGCTCGTCGCCGGCTCGCTGGGCCTCAACCACGGGTTCTGGGTGCTGCTTGCGGTGCTGACGCTGAGCCGTACCACCTTCGGCCAGACCTGGGCGGCCATCCGCAGGGCGGTCGCGGGCAACCTGGTGGGCGCCGTCGCCGCGGGCGGCCTGCTCATCGGCCTGGGGCAGCACACCGACGTGTACGCCGCGCTCCTCGCTCCCGGCATGCTGCTCGCCTTCGCGCTCGGGCCGCTGCTGGGCATCGCCTGGGCGCAGGGGCTGTTCACCCTCGTGGTCGCCATCGCGTTCGCCCAGATCGCCCCGGCGACCTGGCAGCTGGCCGAGGCGCGCATCGTGGACGTGGTGACCGGGAGCGCCATCGGGCTGCTGTGCGCGCTGCTCGCCTGGCCGGCCGGCGCCCGGCGGGAGGTGCGGCGGACGATGGCGGAGCTGCTGCACGCGTGCGGCCCCCTTGTCAGGGGAACCGTCGCGGTGCTGACGGCCATGCCGCCGGGTTCGGGCACTCCCCCGCCGACGCAGCCCGCCCTGCACCGGCTGCGCCTCGCCGAGGCCGCGTACGACCAGTTCCGCAGCGAACCGGCCGGCAGCGGAACCGCCCGCGCCGACTGGCACGCCGTGCTGATCGCGGCCCGTCAGGTCCTGCTCGGCGCCCACTGGCTGCCCCGGTTCGACCTGCCCGCGGCCGCGCTTCCGGCGGACGCCGCGGACCGGGCACGGGCCGGTGCCCGCGCGGTGGCGGACACCACCGTCCGGCTCGCCTGCCTGTGCGCGGGGGACCGTCCGCCGGATCGCGCCGCGACCGGCGCCGCGACCCGGTCCGCGCCCTGTTCGCCCGCCGGGCCGCCGCTGCCCGCGCTGGTCGACCTCGAGGTGTGGCTGCGCGGCCTCGACGCCCAGTTGGCCCGGATCGAGGCCGGACTGCCGGAGACGGCCGGCCGGCACCGGGCCTGACCGCCGCCCGGAGCCCGCGAGGAGGGGGCCGCCGCGGGGTCGGCCCTGGCCGGCGGTGATGTGCCGCGTGGCCGGATACGGGGCCGCGGGCCTGCTCACCGACGGCGAGGTATCGCTGCAGCCCCGGCTGTGGACGGCGGTGGCTGTCGGCCTCGGCTGGGGAGCCGTCGCGGGACCGGTCGGAGCCCTGGCCGCGGCACCGGGGCGGCACCCGGGCGGGTGAGGGGCCGAGCCGTACGGCCGTGCCGGCGGCGCGGTCGCCGCGACCGCCCGGGCGTTCCCCGGCGAGCCCCGGAGAGCCCCGGAGAGCATTCCATGTCCCCGGGCGGCCGCGGCTCGGCCGACGGGCTCAGGATCGTCCCGGCACGCGCGGGCCGTCGTGGTGGATCGGTGTGTGGGCGCCCGTCAGCGGGGCGCCGCCGCCTCCTCGGCGGCCGGCGACGATCTCCGCCGCGATGGACACCGCGGTCTCTTCGGGCGTACGCGCCCCGAGGTCGAGGCCGATCGGCGAGCGCAGCCTGGCGAGTTCGGCTTCGCCGACGCCCGCCTCGCGCAGCCGGGCGTCGCGGTCCCGGTGGGTGCGGCGCGAGCCCATCGCCCCGATGTAGGCGACGGGCAGCCGCAGGGCCCGCTCGAGCAGGGGTACGTCGAACTTGGCGTCGTGGGTGAGGACGCAGAGCACGGTGCGGCCGTCGACCTCGGTCGATTCCAGGTAGCGGTGCGGCCATGCGACGACGATCTCGTCGGCGTCGGGGAAGCGGGCCCTCGTGGCGAACACCGGGCGGGCGTCGCACACGGTCACGTGGTAGCCGAGGAACTTGCCGACGCGGCAGAGCGCGGCGGCGAAGTCGACGGCCCCGAAGACGATCATCCGCGGGGCGGGCATGCTGGACTCGACGAGCAGGGTGAGCGGCCGGCCGCAGCGGGAGCCGTCCGCCCCGATGCCGGCAGTGCCCGTGCGCCCGGCCTCCAGCAGGGCGCGGGCCTCGGCGGCGGCGGTGCGGTCGAGTTCCGGGTGGCCGCCGAGGGTGCCTTCGCAGGAGCCGTCGGCACGGACGAGGAGTGCGCGGCCCATGAGTTCGGCGGGCCCGTCGGCGATCCGCGCGACCGCCGCCGCCTGCCCTCGTGCGGCGGCGGCAAGCGCTGCCGCGAGGACGTCGCGGCCGGGGGAGTCCGCGCGGACCGGGGTGACGAGGACGTCGATGGTCCCGCCGCAGGTCAGTCCGACCGCGAAGGCGTCGTCGTCGCTGTAGCCGAAGTGCTCCAGGACGGACCGGCCGTCCGCGAGCGCCTGCCGGCACAGGTCGTAGACGGCGCCCTCCACGCACCCTCCGGAGACCGAGCCGACGGCCGTGCCTTCGCGGTCGACGGCGAGCGCGGCACCGGGCGGGCGGGGTGCGCTGCCGCCGACGGCCACGACGGTGGCGACGGCGAAGTCGCGCCCCTGCCCGACCCACCGGTTCAGCTCGTCGGCGATGTCCAGCATGTCGGTCTCCTCGAGGTGGTGGATGCGTGGAGGGCGCGGCCGGGCCCGGTGGACCCAGCGGGCCTTCGACCGGGCTCAGCGGAGCCCCGGCCGGCCCTCGATCGGGTTCAGCGGACCCCCAGCCAGCCCTCGATCGGGTTCAGTGCGAAGAACACGAGGAAGACGGCGGTCAGGCCCCACATGAAACCGCCCACCTCCCGGGACTTGCCCTGGGCGGCCTTGATGGCGGCGTAGGAGATGACACCCGCCGCGACACCGGGGGTGATGCTGTACGTGAACGGCATCAGCACGACGGTGAGGAAGACCGGGACGGCGACGGCGCGGTCCCCCCAGTCCACGTGCCGGGCGTTCTGCATCATCATCGCACCGATGACGACCAGGGCCGCGGAGGCGACCTGGGGCGGCACGATCGCGGTGAGCGGGGTGAAGAAGAGGCAGGCGGCGAAGAACAGCCCGGTGACGACCGAGGCGAGGCCGGTCCGCGCCCCCTCGCCGACGCCGGTCGCGGACTCGACGAACACCGTCTGGCCGGAGCCGCCGGAGACACCGCCGATCGCACCGCCCGCGCCGTCGATGAAGAGGGCCTTGGACAGGCCGGGCAACCGGCCGCGCTCGTCGGTCAGCCTGGCCTCCGTGCCGACGCCGATGATGGTGGCCATCGCGTCGAAGAAGCCGGCGAGCACCAGGGTGAAGACGATGAACCCGACGGTGATCGCGCCGATGTCGCCCCAGCCGCCGAACTCGACGTGCCCGAAGAGCGAGAAGTCGGGCATGGAGACGGCGCCGCCGGCGAGCTCGGGCGGGGACATGTTCCAGGCCTTGGCGTCGAGGCCGACGATGTTGTGGACGGCGACGGCGACGACGGTGCCGGCGACGATGCCCACGAGGATGGCGCCGGGTATCGCACGGGCCTGCAGCATGAAGATCAGCAGCAGGGTGAAGCAGAAGACCAGGACCGGCCAGCCGGCGAGTTCACCGCCGGCGCCGAGGGTGACGGGCGGGCCGAACTCCGCGCCCTTGCCGACGAATCCGGCCTTGACCAGGCCGATCAGCGCGATGAACAGGCCGATGCCCATGGTGATGCCGTGCTTGAGCGCGAGCGGGATCGCGTTCATGATCAGCTCGCGCATGCCGGTGACCGCCAGCAGGCAGATCACCAGGCCGTACATCACGCACATGGCCATCGCCTGCGGCCAGGTCATCTGGGGGACGACCTGCGAGGCGAGGACGCCGGAGACGCTCAGGCCGGCCGCGAGGGCGAGCGGGACCTTGCCGACGAAGCCCATCAGCAGGGTGGTCGCCGCCGCCGCGAAGGCGGTCGCGGTGATGAGCCCCGGTTGGCTGAGGACGTTGCCCGCGACGTCCTCGCCGTTGAGGATCAGGGGGTTGAGCAGGAGGATGTACGCCATCGCCATGAAGGTGGTGATGCCGCCGCGCACCTCGCGCGCGAGAGTCGATCCTCTTTCGGAGATGTGAAAGTACCGGTCGAGCCAGGACCGTCCGGCGGGGACGCGCGAGCCGGAGCCGGCGTCCTCGGCGGCGGTTCTCGGCTCCACTGACGACTGGGTCATGGTTGCCTACTCCCAAGGTTCACAGGGGCACCCGCGGGGCAGTCGAGACCTCGCTCGAGTCGCGGGATTTGGGATCTTGCGCTGGCTGCACGACCCGGGGGACGGCCCGAGGCGAACGGTCTGCGGGGCGGGGAACCCTCGGGGTCCGGTCCGCAGTTCTTCGGGTGCTGCTGGTGCCGGGCGCCTGGTGCGCCGCCCGGCTTCCCGGGGACTGGTCCCCGGAGGTCCTTGTGCGCCCCCGTCGCGGCGGCGGGGGTTCCGGGGCGGTGGCCCCCCGGAACCCCGGCGGCTCAGGTGCCGGTGAGGTGCTCCGGCCGCACCGGCGTCCGGTTGAGCTCCAGGCCCGTCGCGTCGCGGATCGCCGCGAGGACGGCCGGGGTGGAGGACAGGGTCGGCGCCTCGCCGATGCCGCGGAGCCCGTACGGGGCGTGCTCGTCGGCGAGTTCGAGCACGTCGACCGGGATCGTCGGGGTGTCGAGGATGGTGGGGATCAGATAGTCCGTGAAGGAGGGGTTGCGCACCTTCGCGGTCCTCGGGTCGACGATGATCTCCTCCATGACGGCCACTCCCAGACCCTGGGTGGTGCCGCCCTGGATCTGCCCGACGACGGACAGCGGGTTCAGCGCCTTGCCGACGTCCTGGGCACAGGCCAGCTCGACCACCTTCACCAGGCCGAGTTCGGTGTCCACCTCCACGACGGCGCGGTGCGCCGCGAAGGAGTACTGGACGTGGCCGTTGCCCTGGCCGGTGCGCAGGTCGAAGGCCTCGGTCGGGCGGTGCCGCCACTCGGCCTCCACCTCGACGGCCTCGTCCTGAAGCACGTCCACCAGGTCGGAGAGGACCTCGCCGGCGTCGGTGACGACCTTGCCGCCTTCGAGCAGCAGCTCGGCGGTGGCCCAGGCCGGGTGGTGGGAGCCGAACCTGCGGCGGCCGATCTCCAGGACCTTGTCGCGGACCAGCTCGCAGGAGTTCTTCACCGCGCCGCCGGTGACGTACGTCTGGCGGGAGGCGGAGGTGGATCCGGCGGAGCCGACCCGGGTGTCGGCCGGGTGGATGCTCACCCGGGTGACGCCCAGCTCGGTGCGGGCGATCTGGGCGTGGACGGTGACACCGCCCTGGCCGACCTCCGCCATCGCGGTGTGCACGGTGGCGACCGGCTCGCCGCCGACGACCTCCATGCGGACCCTGGCCGTCGAGTAGTCGTCGAACCCCTCGGAGAAGCCGACGTTCTTGATGCCGACGGCGTAGCCGACGCCGCGGACGACGCCCTCGCCGTGGGTGGTGTTGGACAGTCCGCCGGGCAGGGCGCGCACATCGGCCTCGCCGCCCGCGGTCTCCCACTGGCGCTCCGGCGGCAGCGGGCGGGCCTTGACGCGGCGCAGGAGTTCCGCGACCGGCGCCGGGGAGTCCACCGGCTGCCCTGTGGGCATGATCGTGCCCTGCTCCATGGCGTTGAGCTGCCGGAACTCCACCGGGTCCATCCCCAGCTCCGCCGCGAGCCTGTCCATCTGGGCCTCGTAGGCGAAGCACGCCTGCACCGCGCCGAAGCCGCGCATCGCGCCGCAGGGCGGGTTGTTGGTGTACAGGGCGACGGCCTCGATGTCGACGTCGTCGACGGCGTACGGGCCGACCGACAGCGAGGAGGCGTTGCCGACGACCGCGGGGGAAGCCGACGCGTAGGCGCCGCCGTCCAGCACGATCCGGCACTTCAGATGGGTGAGCTTGCCGTCCCTGGTGGCGCCGTGCTCGTAGGACAGCTTCGCCGGGTGCCGGTGCACATGGCCGAAGAAGGACTCGAAGCGGTTGTAGACCATCTTCACGGGCCTGCCGGTGCGCAGCGCGAGGAGGCAGGCGTGGATCTGCATGGAGATGTCCTCGCGGCCGCCGAAGGCCCCGCCGACGCCGGAGAGCGTCATCCGCACCTTCTCCTCGGGCAGACCGAGGACCGGGGCGATCTGGCGGAGGTCGGAGTGCAGCCACTGGGTGGCGACGTACAGGTCGACACCGCCGTCCTCGCCGGGCACGGCGAGCCCGGACTCCGGGCCGAGGAAGGCCTGGTCCTGCATGCCGAAGACGTACTCGCCCTTGACGATGACGTCCGCGCGCTCGCGGGCCCGGGCCACGTCGCCGCGGACGATGGGCTGGCGGTGCACGATGTTCGGATGCGGGACGTGGCCGATGTGGTGGTCGTCGCGGCCCTCGTGGACGAGGACGGCGCCGGGGGCCGTCGCCGACGCCTCGTCGGTGATCAGCGGCAGCTCCGCGTAGTCGATCCTGATCTTGGCGGCGGCGCGGCGGGCGGTCTCCGGGTGGTCGGCGGCGACCAGGGCCACCGGCTCGCCGTGGTGGCGTACCTTCCGGTGCGCGAGGACGGGCGTGTCCTGGATCTCCAGTCCGTAGTTCCTCGTGTCCGTCGGCAGGTCGTCGTAGGTGAGGACCGCGTGGACGCCGGGCACGGCCAGCGCCTCGGAGATGTCGATGGAGCGGATCTCGGCGTGGGCGACGGTGGAGCGCAGCGTCTGGCCCCACAGCATGTCCTCGTGCCACATGTCCGAGGAGTAGGCGAACTCGCCGGTGACCTTGAGGGTGCCGTCGGGGCGGAGGGTGGACTCGCCGATGCCGCCCCTGGACTGCGAACCCTGGGTGACCTTGGTGGGGGTGCCGGCCGGGACGGCGTCGGCCCGGGTGTCGGGTGCCATGGTGTCAGACCGCCTCTCCCTGGCGGGCGGCCGCCAGGCGGACCGCGTCGAGGATCTTCTCGTAGCCGGTGCAGCGGCACAGGTTGCCGGAGAGCGCCTCACGGATGTCCGCGTCGGACGGAGAGGCGTTGCGCTCCAGCAGTTCGTCGGCGGCGACCAGCAGGCCCGGGGTGCAGAAGCCGCACTGCACGGCGCCGGCGTCGATGAACGCCTGCTGGACTGGTGACAGTTCGGCGCCCTCGCCGGTCTGCGAGTCCGTTCCGCCGGCGCTCCACCGCCGGGCCTCCTGCAGCGGCGTGCCGCAGGCGCCCGTGGCGCATCCGCCGTGTCCGTGCTCGGCGCGCTGCCGTCCCCCGTGTCCGTGCTCGGCGCGCTGCCGGGCGAAGTCCGCAAGGCCCTCGACGGTGACCACGTCTCGGCCCTCGACCTGCCCGGCCGCCACCAGGCAGGAGCACACCGGGACGCCGTCGAGGCGGACCGTGCAGGAACCGCACTCGCCCTGCTCGCAGGCGTTCTTGGAACCGGGCAGCCCCAGGCGCTCGCGGAGCACGTAGAGGAGGCTCTCGCCCTCCCAGACGTCGTCGGCTTGCTGCTGACGGCCGTTGACCGTGAAGTTCACCCGCATGGTCATGCAGCTCCCTCAAGTGTGCGGCCGCTTCGGCGGTACTGCTCCCAGGTCCAGCCGAGCGTGCGCCGGGCCATGATGCCGACCGCGTGCCTGCGGTACCGCGCGGTGCCCCGGACGTCGTCGATCGGGTTGCAGGCGCCGGAGGCGAGCTCCGCGAACCGCTTGGCGACCGAGGGGGTGATGGCCCCGCCGCTGTCCCAGCAGCCGCCCTCCTCTAGCGCGGCGCTGAGGAACTCCTCGGCCGCCTCGGCGCGCACCGGGGTGGGCGCCGCGGAGCCGATGCCGGTGCGCACCGTGCGGGTCCCGGGGTGCAGCGCGATACCGAAGGCGCACACGGCGATGACCATGGCGTTGCGGGTGCCGACCTTCGCGTACTGCTGGGGTCCGTCCGCCTTCTTGACGTGGACGGCCCTGATGAGCTCGTCCGGGGCGAGCGCGTTGCGCTTCACACCGGTGTAGAACGCGTCGATCGGGATGAGCCTGCTCCCCCGCACCGACTCCGCCTCGACCTCGGCGCCGGCGGCCAGCAGGGCCGGGTGGGCGTCACCGGCGGGGGACGCGGTGCCCAGGTTGCCGCCCACGCCGCCGCGGTTGCGGATCTGCGGTGAGGCGACGGTGTGGGAGGCGAGCGCCAGACCGGGCAGCTCGGTCCGGAGGTCTTCCATGATCCGCGTGTACGGGACGGAGGCGCCGAGCCGGACGCTTTCCCCGCCCACTTCCCACTCGCTCAGCTCGGTGATGCGGTTCAGGTCCAGGAGGTGCTCCGGCCGCCGATGGTCGAAGTTGATCTCGACCATGATGTCGGTGCCACCCGCGATGGGCACAGCGGCGGGGTGCTCGGCCTTCGCGGCGAGCGCCTCCTCCCAGCTGGCGGGGCGAAGGAAGTCCATGGCGGCTCTCTTCTCCGTGAGATAGGTCGTTCACTGGGGCCCGGGAACGGCCGGCCCTGGCGGGATGTACATGTCCTGTTAACGCGGTGCGGCCCAGTACACAAGGACCGCCCCGCCGGGTGCAGTCACCGAAACCATGAAGGAGTTGGCTGGCCTCCACCCTCGTCTTGTAGATTCGAACGAAAGGCGGAGGCCGTTGACCCGTCCGTTTTCGTCTCATGACCCCGGCCCCCTCCCCTTCTCACCACAGCCCAACGGCACGACACGACAGATCGGCGGCGACGAGATGCGGCTGCGCGCACTGCTGGAGACCGAGGCGCTGGGACTGCGGCTGCTCGGCGGCGACGACGAGCTGGACCGCACCGTCCGCGGCGTGATGACCACCGACCTGCGCGACCCGAGCCGCTACCTCTCGGGCGGTGAACTCGTGCTCACCGGGCTCGCCTGGCGGCACGGCGCCGACGATTCCGAGCCGTTCGTGCGGATTCTCGCCGGCGCGGGGGTCGTCGGACTGGCAGCGGGCGAGGCGGAGCTCGCCGGCATCCCGGACGACCTGGTCCTGGCCTGCGAGCGGCACCGGCTGCCGCTCTTCGCCGTGGACGAGGACGTCGCGTTCGCGACCATCACCGAGCATGTGGTACGCCAGGTGTCGGGAGAGCGGGCCGGTGACCTGGCCGCCGTGGTCGAACGCCACCGCCGGCTGATGACCTCGGGGCCCACGGGCGGCGGCCCCGAGGTGGTCCTCGACCTCCTCGGCTCCGACCTGGACCTCCGCGCCTGGGTCCTGTCCCCGACCGGGCGCCCGGTCGCGGGCGCCGGTGAACCGCTGCCGTCGGGGACCGGCGCCGCACTGGCCGCCGAGCATCTGGCCGCGACCCGCACGGGACGGCGCGGACCGCACCGCGCGACCGTCGGCGGCACCACGTATTCGCTGTTCCCGATCCGGAACACGGGCCGGGCCCCCGCTCCGGCCTCCCGGGACGTCCGGGAGAGCGTGCTGTCCGACTGGCTGCTGGCCGTGGAGGCCGACGCCTCCGACTGGCCCGCCGCCCGGCTCGACCTGCTGCAGGGCGTCACCCAGCTGATCGCCGTCGAACGGGACCGGCGGGACGCGGCCCGCACGGTGCGGCGCCGCCTCGCCCAGGAGGTCCTGGAACTCGTCCAGACCGGCGCCCCGCCCGCCGAGATCGCCGCCAGGCTGAGAGTCGCCGCCCCCGTACTGCTGCCGGGCCTCGGCACGGCGCCGCACTGGCAGGTCGTCGTGGCCCGCATCGACTGGGACGCACAGGGCGGCGGCTCCCCCGTGGAGGCCGGCCCGGCAGCCCAGTCGCTCCTGGAGGAGATCCTCGCGGACCCGGCGGACCCGGCCTCCGAGACCGCGGAGCGGATCGCCGTCGCCCACACCGGCACGGAGGCCGTGGCGCTCGTCCCGCTCCCGGCGGCCGGGACCGCCGGGGGGGCGCGGGCCGGCACGGCAGACGGCGAGGGGGGAGCCGGCGAGCCTGCACACGACGGCGGGGCACGCGACGGCGGGGGAGACAGTGGGGAGACAAGCAGTGGGGAGGGAGAGGCGGGAACGGGAGAAAGCGGGAAGGGGGAGAGTGGGAAGAGCGGGGAGCAAGACGGCGGGGAGTCAGGCGCCGCTGAGGCGGAGCGCGGCATGGACCGGACCGCACTGCACGCGGACGCCCTGCTCGCCACGGTCCGCGAGACGCTCTCCGCCGGGCTCGCCGACGACGGCCGCCTCACGCTCGGCGTCAGCGCCGCCGTCCACTCGGCTGAAGGGCTGCGCGGCGCCCTGGAGGAGGCCCGGCACGCCCGCCGCGTCGCGGCCGCCCGGCCGGGCCGGGTGTGCGCGGCCGGCCACCACGAGCTGGCGTCACACGTCCTGCTGCTGCCGTTCGTCCCCGACGACGTACGCAGGGCGTTCACGGCCAGGCTCCTCGACCCCCTGCGCGACTACGACCGCCGCCACCGCGCCGAGCTGGTCGAGACACTCGAGGCGTTCCTGGACTGCGACGGTTCCTGGACACGCTGCGCGAACCGGCTCCATCTGCATGTGAACACGCTGCGCTACCGGGTGGGGCGGATCGAGCAGTTGACGGGCCGGGACCTGTCGCGACTGGAGGACAAGCTGGACTTCTTCCTCGCCCTGCGGATGAGCTGAGGCAGCCCCGGGGGCCCATGCGGCGGGGCGGTCGGGGCCACCGGAGGTGGTCGGCGGAGGTGGTCGGCGGAGGTGGTCGGCGGAGGTGGTCGGCGGAGGTGGTCGGCGGAGGTGGTCGGCGGAGGTGGTCGGGGTGACCGGACGGGGGCACCGGGGCCGTCCGGCGGAAGCAGCCGACACCGGCGAGGACACGGGACCGTCCGGCAAAGGCAGCCGGGGTCACCGCGCGGAAGGGCCGGCGCCGCCCGGCGGAGACACCCGTTACCGCAGACGAACCCGGTTCCGCGAGGGAATTGACTACGTGCCCCCGCGCGGCGAGTCCCCGTCAAGCGACGTACATGCGTTCACCCGATTCGCTGCGGCGCGATCCCGAAGCCCGTATCGCACCGGAATTGCACGGCCTTCACCGATCCCGCACCCGGCGATTGTGAATTGATTCACCAGACCCCTTGGCCAGGCGACCCGATCCGTGCTCTCATTCCGTCTGACTCAACAGCACAATGGCGCGCTTGGGGAGGGCAATGTGGCGTATACCGCCATGTCTGGTTCCGGAGCCACAGCAGGTGACGATCCACTCCAGACCGCGGTATGGCGGCTGCGCTCGCGCGGCTGTTGGACGGACGCGGCAGCCCTGCTCGCTCCCCACGCGGCATCCGCCGCGCTGACCCTGCAACGCGCGTCGCTCCTCGTGGAGCGCTGCCTGTTCACCGGGTCCGGCTGGGCGGACGCGGAGGACGCCCTGCGCACTGCGGAGGCCGCGGCACGCGACGACGGAGAGCGCGGCTCCGCCGCCTGCGAGCGCGGTCAACTCGCCTACGCCTGCACCGTGCTGGGCGTCCGCGACCGGGCCGACGAGGCCCGCGCCGCCCTCGGCCGGGCGGCGGCGCTGCTCGCCCCGGACGCGGCGGGCCGACCGCTTCTCGACTTCCGACGGGGCCTGGTCGCCGAGCACCTCGCCGACTCCGCGCAGGCCGCACGAGCGGCGTACCACCGGGCCCACACCGGTGCCCTCGCCAACGGTGACACGCTGCTGCTGTCCTTCACCTGGCGCCATCTCGCCGCGCTCGCTCTGCGCGACGGCGATCTCGCCGAGGCGCGGCGGGGATTCACCGAGTCCCTGCGCATCCGCGAGGAGCTGGGCTACCTGGTCGGAACGGCCCCGGCCCTGGCGGCGCTCGCCGACACCGAGCCGGAGCCGGAGTCCTCCCGCCTGCGCGCCGAGGCGGCCCGCCTGTTCCGTCTGCTCGGCGGCGTCCCGACCTGGCTCGCGGAGCAGCTTCTCCCGCCGGCCCCCGCGGCGTGACTCCGGGCGCAGTACCGGCCGGGCCCTGCGGGGAACGCCGTCAGCCAGGCCGCACAGCGGCTCCGACAGCCCGCACCCGCACCCGCACCCCGACAACCGGGATCGCCGCTTGTCCGTCAAGGAGAGGGGCGGCGCGGCGCCCGACGCCGCTCAGCGGCCGGTGCGGCACGGCGCACGATGCCGGATCGGCTTCGCAGCCGGTCTGCCCGGTCCATTCGGCAACGCGGCGATCGCCGGCCGGACGTTCCGGATGCCGCGACCCGTGACGGGGCGACGGGGCGACGGGGCGACGGGGCGAACGTCGCCTGACGGGACGTCAGCGCATCGCTCCGTTGAAGTGCTTGCGCACCAGGGAGGCCACCACGGACAGGTCCTGCCCCATCAGCGCCTCCAGCAGCGCCGCATGCTCGGCCGCATCTGCCACCAGCTCCGCCCGACGCGGGGCGGGTGAACGTACGAGAGGCCACTGGGAGCGGCGGTGCAGGTCATCCGCGACGGCGACGAGCTGGCCGTTCCCGGCGAGCGAGAGGACGGCACCGTGGAAGGCGCGATCGGACTCCGCGTAGCCCGCCCGGTCGCCGGTCTGGGCAGCGGCCGCGGTCGCCTCGGCGAGCGGGACGAGTTCGGCCCAGCGCTCGGGTGGGACGGTGCGGGCGAGCCGCAGCATCACCGGCACCTCGATGAGGGCGCGGACCTCGGCCAGCTCGGCCAGTTCCCGGGCGGTGCGCTCCACGACGCGGAAGCCCCGGTTCGGGACCGTCTCCACCGCCCCTTCGAGAGCGAGCTGCTGCATGGCCTCGCGGACGGGCGTGGCGGAGACACCGAGCCGTTCGCCGAGCGCGGGCGCGGAGTAGATCTCGCCGGGGCACAGCTCGCCGCTGACGAGAGCGGTCCGAAGCGCGTCCAGCACCTGGCCGCGCACGGAGTGCCGGCGGACGACCGGGCCGGGTGCCGGGGTTTCGCCGTGGGTGTGCTCGCCCCGCACCCGGGCGGCGAACGCGGCATCCGCCCTCTCGTCACGCCGGCGCGGGACGGGGCCGTCGGTACCGGACGCCCCCCGGCCCGGACCCTCGCCCCTGCCGCTCCCCCACTCGCCGGAGGACGGCCGGTCGCCGGAGGCACGCCCGTCGCGGGCCTGCCCGGGAACCGGAACGGGCCCCTGCCCGGGCGGGGCCCCGGTGGCGGGACTGCGCCGGAGCCCCGGCGCCGGCCGCCCGGCCAGGACCGGAGCCGGGCGGTGCGAGGAAACCGGTCCCTGCGAGGGCATCCGGCCGGGCGCAGGACCCGGGTGCTCGGCCGGACCCGTCTCGGCCGCACCCTGCTCGTACGACCCTGCCGGCCCCTGCTCGTACGACCCGGCCGGCCCCTGCCCCCGTAGCGCGTCCGAACCCGCAAGCGGGCCGTGGCCCGCACCCGCACCCTGGCCGGGAAGCGCACCGCAGGAAGGAGCGTGCTCCGGCTCCGGGATCCGTACGGCACCCGGGGCGGGACGGGGCGGCCCCTGCTCCGTCGGCGTCTGCCCGGAAGCACACGCGGACGCGGAAGGCGGCGTTGCCGCGACGCGGACGCGCGCTCTGCCCTGCTCCACTCGGGTCCTCCTCACACTGTGTTCCGGGCCCGGTCGGCGCTGCACGGGCCCTGCGTGCACGATAGGGGGCCGGGGAGGCAGTTCACACACCGGTCACGTCGGGTAAGGTAAGGCTAACCTGTTAACGATCGCGATTCGGTGGTCCCCCGTATGACGGTCCCCGCTGTTCTCCACGACGCGCGCCCTTCCCGCCCCTCCGGGGCCAAGCCGCCCCTGGTCGGCGCGTACGCGCGAATGTCCGCGGTGCTCCCAGGCCTCGGCGTGCGGCAGCTGGGGGACGGCGAGCCGGCCCCGCGGGCGGCCGGCTGGGTGGCGGCGGAGGACCTGGCGGCCGGCGGCGCGGCTCTCGACGCGTTCCTGGCGTGGGACAGCGCACAGGTCGTCAAGGACTACGGACAGCAGGCGCGTCGGGACGTCGTGGCGAGCTTCGGGCTGCACCGCTACGCCTGGCCGGCCTGTCTGCTGATCACGGTCCCGTGGCTCCTGGAGCGACGCGTGCCGCGGCTCCCCGTGGCGGATGTCGCGTTCCAGCGGGCCAGGGGCCGGATGGCCGTCCGGGTGCGCAGCTTCGCCTGCCTGCCCGGCGATCCCGCTGCCGCACTGCCCGCCGCGCGAGTGGTCGCCGACGAGGACGCGCTGCGCGCGGAGGTGCGGGAAGCCGTCGCCGACCACATGGAGCCGATCCTCGACGGCTTCGGCCCGCGCATGCGGCGGGGGCGGCGCGCCCTGTGGGGCATGGTGACGGACGAGATCGTCGAGGGGCTCTGGCATGTGGCGCACCTCCTCGGCGAGGAGCGCCGCGCGATGGCGGAGCTGTCGGCACTGCTGCCCGGCACCACCAGGCCGTACGTCGGCACCGCAGGCTTCCGCGAACTCACCGCGCCGTCCGGAGAGCCGCTGCCCACCAGGGACCGCGCGAGCTGCTGCCTGTTCTACACACTGCGCCCCGAGGACACCTGCGTCACCTGCCCTCGCACCTGCGACGCCGACCGGGTACGGCGGCTGACCGCCCAGGACTGACCCGGCGCCACCCGGCGCCACCCGGCGCCACTCAGTACCGCTCGGTACCACTCGGTACCGGGTGACACCGCTCGGCACCCCCCGACACCGGCACCCTCCGGACAGCGGCATTCGAACCCCACCACCCTGCCCGCAGTGATGTTCGAGGCAAAAGCACCTACTCGGAGCCCCCGCACACCAGTTGGCGTCCTCTTGCCCGGAAAACCGGTGCACGTCGGGGCAGTTGGACCAAGATGACGCGCAGGGGACACCCCAGGACACACCGAGGCGGAGGGCACCGCGTCCCTCCCTCCGTCACACCGTCCTTCCGCACCGATCCTCGGCACCACCAACCCACCGCACCACCGTCCTTCCTTATCACCCATCCACCCACCCACCGCACCGTCCCGACGGAGGGCTTCCACGGCTCGCGCCGCGGGAGTCCCGACGCGTCGCCGACCGCTCCCGTTCGGGAGGACTGCTTTGACATCCTCCCCGCCCTAAAGGACGGGGATTCCTGGCTCATGTTGGCTGGGGACCAGCGGCCCGCCAGCTCTTACACGATCAGCACCAGCCGGGTTGAGACCAGCCCGGACCAGCATTACGCGGGCGGAGTTCTTATCCCGAGGGGATACGGCTCCGCACGCGGTGCAGGTGTAGGTACGTTCCGAAAGAGGAAGTGCGTGCTTGGTTCTCGCTCCGCACGCCGCGCAGTCCATCGTGGTGTGCGCGGGATGCACAAGACGGATGTCCCGTCCATGCTTGCGGCCCATCTCGGTCAGGGCCGTCTTGGTGGCGCCGATCGCCGCGTCGGCGGCTTTGCGGGCCATGGTGGTCTTGCCGGGGAACTTCGGGCGGAAATCCTCGACGGCGATCGCGTCGTGGTCGCGGACCAGGGACTTGGCCCGCGAACTGCGCCGAGGCGGGCCCTCGGACCGTCTCGCGATACACGGGCCAACGCCGCACCGGGACAACAGAACGGGCGGGGCGTCAGCCGGCCACGGACCGGGGACCGCCGTGCGGAGCCCGCGCAGCCCGGTGCTCCACCGCGCGGTCGACATCGCCTACGACTGGCTATAGTTGACCCGTTCCTGCCGCACCCACACCTCGGCACGGACCTCTATCGCCATGTTGTAGACCTTCCGCCCGCACGCGTCCGAACGTGCGCGACAGCCCGGCTGCCTGCGCATCGGTCGGTCGGAGGCGGTAACCGAAAGCCCGCTTCGTGCGAGCGGTCACCCCTCGCAAACTACCGCACCAGCTTGTGACCACCTGACGGGCTGTCGGTGGTGGACACCGAATCACCCTGGTGGCGACTCGGCTCTCCCGCCCCGCTCCGCAGGAGTCCGAATCCTCCCCCGCCCTCGGGCAGGGGACTCCCGGAGGTTCCCGATGAGACTGACCGACATATCGCTCGAATGGCTGCTCCCGGGCGGTGTGATGCTCGCCGGGGTGGTGGCGGCGGCGGTGGTGCTCACGCGAGGCAAGCGCGCCCGTGACAATGCCGCGACCGAGGACTCCTGGGAGCGCAGCGAGGAACGTCGCAGACGCAAGGAGGCCCTCTACGCCACCGCCTCCTACGTCCTCCTCTTCTGCTGCGCCGCCGTCGCCGCCGCGCTCTCGTTCCACGGCCTGGTCGGCTTCGGCCGGCAGAACCTGAACCTGTCCGGAGGCTGGGAGTACCTGGTCCCGTTCGGTCTCGACGGCGCCGCGATGTTCTGCTCGGTGCTGGCGGTGCGCGAGGCGAGCCACGGCGACGCGGCGCTCGGCTCCCGCCTACTGGTGTGGCTGTTCGCGGGCGCCGCTGCCTGGTTCAACTGGGTCCACGCGCCGCGCGGCCTCGGCCACGACGGTGCCCCGCAGTTCTTCGCCGGCATGTCGCTGTCCGCTGCGGTGCTCTTCGACCGTGCGCTGAAGCAGACCCGCAGGGCCGCGCTGCGCGAACAGGGCCTGGTCCCGAGGCCGTTGCCGCAGATCCGGGTCGTACGGTGGCTGCGAGCGCCCCGCGAGACCTTCGGCGCCTGGTCGTTGATGCTGCTGGAGGGTGTCCGCAGCCTCGACGAGGCGGTCGAGGAAGTGCGCGAGGACCGGCGGCAGAAGGAACAGGACCGCATCCGCAGGCGCGAACGGGAGAAGCTGGAGCGGGCGCGGCTGCGGGCGCTCAGCCGGCAGCATCGGGCGTGGGGGCGGCGCGGCGGCCGGCAGGTGGAGGTCACGGCCGCCTCGGGCGGAGGGCACTCGGGCTCCGCACAGGCCGTCGAGCCCGTCGCGGAGCCTGCCATAGCGGATCAGGGACAACTGCCGTCGCGCTCAAGGCTCTCCCTCGAGGCGGTCAAGGCCGGTGACCCGGTCACGGTCGACCTCACGGCCGAGGACGACACCCAGGCCCTTCCGCGTCTGGACTCCCTGGAACGCAAACTCAAGCACCTTGAGCAGCAGTTCGGCTGACACTTCTCCCTGGTGCACCAGGACCACTGACGGCGTACCCGATGACGGCGGGCGGGGCCTTCTCCAGGCCCCGCCCGCCGTCATGGTCTGGGCGGATCGGGCACCCCTCGTCAGGAGCCGAGCGGACGGGAGGCCCACCGCCGTGGGCCGAGCGGACGGGTTGCGCACCGCAACCGGCCCGCGCGTCACGCCCGCCCGCGGCCCAGCTCGAACCAGACCGCCTTGCCCAGGTCGTGCGCCCGGACCCCCCATGTGTCGGCCAGGCCCTGCACCAGCAGCAGGCCCCTGCCGTGCGTACTCTCGTCGGCCGCCGGCTCCCCCGGCGGCTCCACCGACGCGGCCGTGAAGTCCCGCACCTCGACCCGGAGTCGCGCGGGTGCCACCGTGGCCGTGACGACCGCCCCGTCCTCCGTGTGCACCAGCGCGTTCGTCACCAGCTCGCTGGTCAGCAGCTCCGCCACCTCGACCGAGCCGGGCTCGCCCCAGTGCCCCAGGAGGGCCCGTAGCGCCGCCCTCACCTCCGCCACCGCCCTGAGGTCCGCACGACCGACACTGCGCCGCAACTGTGCGACACCCGGCATGTCCTGACGTCCTGTCATACTCCCCCACCGCACGTCGGAACGGTCCCTTCCGTCGCCCGTCCCGTCCTGTGCGAACGGGCACTCCCGGAATGCATGCCCCGCAGCGGTGCCGTCACGCCTGCCGGTTTCACGCACTGTCACCGACCCGGCACTTTCCGCAGGCGCACGTGGGTCATCTGGAGAGCGTCGGAGTCAACCTTCCGCAGGGACACCCGCCTCGAGCCTGCGACGGCCGTCCCGCCCCCGCGTACGGTCGATCTCGCGCCACTCTGGCCGCAGTCCAGCCAGATTCGTGGTCAGGAAGTACACGGCGCCGCAGGTGACCAGCACGGGCACGAGGCCGACAGCGGTCACGGCTGCTCCTGCGATCAGCCCGCCCAGAGGGATACCGACCCAGGCCAGCGAGTCACCCAGCGCGTTGACCCGGCCCAGCATCCGGCGCGGCACCCGCTCGAAGAGGACGGCCCCCAGTACCGGGTTGACGAAGCCGCCGCCGAAGCCGCCGACCGCGAAGACGACCAGGATCACCCCCAAGGGGGCATCGAGGGCGAGGATCAGAAATCTCGGCGCCCCGACCAGCAGAAACCCGGTGAGAACCACCAGCCGCCGCCGCAGCCGGTGCGCGACCACCGCTGCGATCAGGCTGCCGCCGACCGCAGCAGCCCCCATCACGCCGCCCACCAGCCCAATCGCCGTTGGCCCGTGGCCCGATTCCCTGGCCCAGACGGGCACGAGCAGCGAGCTGAACGCCGCGTCCAGCAGATTGGTGATGCCGACCATGACGATGACGGTCAGCAGCAGCGGCTCGCCGCGCAGAAAGGTGAAGCCCTCACCGAACCGCCTCCAGTAGCCCGGCTCCGGTCCCCCGGCGGGCGAGGATGCCTCCTCGACCGCGTGTCCCATGCCGCGAGGCAGCGCCAGTTTGACGATCACCGATCCGAGTGCGAAGCACCCCGCGTTGACGGCGATCGCGGCCAGAGGACCGAGCAGCGCCACCAGAGCGCCACCGACCGCCAGGCCGACGGTGGAGGCGAGCCGCTCGACCACACCGGCCAGACCGGTCGCCCGCTCCAGTGGCACCCGGCCGCGCTCGGCCGCCTCCGGGACCATCACCTCCTTGGCCAGGTCGCCGGGTCCCCGGGCCGCGCCGATCAGCGCGACCAGAAGCAGCAGAAGGGGAAGAGACAGCAGATCCAGGGCGTGGAGCAGGGGAATCGCAACGGCGGGCATCGCGCTGGCCAGATCAGTGGTCCAGGAAACGACCCGGGGGCCGATCCGGTCCACCAGCGGCCCGGTGAACGCCTTGACCACCACATACGGTGCCATCTCGCAGAAGGCGACCAGTCCGGTCCGGGTGGCGCTGCCGGTGGTGACGAGGACGAACCAGGGCAGTGCCACAACGGAGATCCGCGTGCCGGCCAGCGAAACGACCATGGCCGCCAGCACCCCGCCCAGAGGCCGTAAGGACCTCTTGCCCGGTATACCGCGGGCCTCGGTGACGTCGCCGGTCATGACGTCGGGCTCCCCTCCGCTTCCGTATGGCCGCAAGGAGGCGACGGCGTGACAGGCGCATCAAGTTCCGGCAGGATCTGGGTGACGACAGCGACCCGCTCGCTCCCCTTCGGGGCACTGGGCGCCGCACCCGGGGAATCCCTCCGGTAGCGGGCGATGACGGCCCCCAACTCCTGCCGCAGGGCGGTGGCTTCCTCAGGGGTGAGCCGCAGGGCCCAGTCACTCATGTCGAAGGTGCCCCGCCACGCGTCAGGCAGCGTCTGCAGCTCGTTCAGCGTCCGCTGCGTCCACAAGGTGTAGGTGGCTGCGACGGACTGCAGATACGCCAGCGCGGCCTCGGGCTCCCGGTCGGCCAGCTCCCGGTCGTTGAGTTCCGTTGTCTGATGGACCGAACGCCACCAGCGCTCACGGGCGTTGCCACGTTCTGCGACCTCCTCGACGAAGCCCGCCGCATCGAGCTGGCGCAGGTGATAGCTCGCCGTACCGGAGTTCACACCCAGCCGCTCCGCGAGGCGGGTGGCCGTCGACGGGCCGTACTTCCGAAGCAGCCCCACCAACTGCACACGCACCGGATGTGCCAGGGCACGCAGCCCTTTGGCATCCAGAACAACCGAGTCCTGTTCCACGTTCGGGCCATCCGGCCTCCCCACTGCATCAGCCATGCGACGCACGGTAGTTCACAAAGAACTCTTCGCAAAGCCTTCTTCGCAAAGAAGTCTTCGCCGATCACCGTGGAGCCGCCGCACGCCGGCGGGGCGGGGGCGCGGGCGGGGCGCGGGCGAGGGCGGGGCGCGGGCGAGGGCGAGGAGATCGACGAGCCGGTCTGCGACGTGCTGTCCGGCCGTGGTCCCGAGCGGACACGGCTGCGGCGGTTACGCCTCCCACACGGCACAGGCCGTACGGTCGTCGGCGTAGCCCTTCACCCTCAGCTGGATGTCGGCCAGATACCCGGCGAGACCGGGCGGCTCCACATCCGCCCAGCGCTCCGCCAGCTCCGCGGCGAGTGCCGGCTCACCGCGCAACGGGTCGGCGAGACCGCCGCTGCAGAGCAGCAGGGTGTCCCCCGGCCGGGCCACCGAGGCGCGGAACCGGAACGGTTCGGCCGGAGGCGGGACGGGCGCGTCGATGTGCGGCGACGGCGGTGTGGGCACGCCCAGGTCCATGGTGAACCCGTCGCCCTCGCGGATCTCCTGGGGCGGGGAGCCGTAGCCGACGACCGGCTCACCGCGGAGGGCGTCGGGAAGAGCCGGCTCCAGGTCCTGCCAGCCGCCGTCGCGGAGGCGGAAGATGCCCCCGGCTCCGACACCGAAGAACACCCGGGTACGGCAGGCGAGGTCGGCGGGCAGCAGCAGACACCGCAGGCTCGCCGTGTACTCCTCGCACGGCACGCCCAGTTCGGCGGCACGAGCGCGGAGCCTGCCGAGGGACCGGTCGGTGAGCCGGTGGAGCCCCGACTTGAGATCGCCGCGCCGACCGGCCCTGATGTCCTCGGCCAGCCGGGCATGGCTGCTGCCGACGGCGCCGCCGATCCAGCGGCAGGCGTCGGCGGCGGCGAGGTGCGCACCCTCCGCGGCCCGCGCTCCCGTGGCCACGGCCACCAGCACGAGAGCGGCCTCACCGGCACCGAAGCGCGCGGTGAGGAGCGCATCGCGGCGGTGCTCCCCGCGGTAGCGGGCGGAGTCGCCGCGGACGGAGGCGGCCCGCAGGGTGAACGCGCCGTACCGGGCGCCGTCCAGCACGGTGTCCGCGACGAGCCCGTCGAGCTGCCGCGGGTCGGCGGCGGGCAGTGCGGTGGGCTCGGCCTCGTAGGTGGGCGGCCGGTCGCCCACGTATTCGGCCCTTCTTCGGCTCGCGCCCTCCTTGCGCCGGCCCCACGGCACGGGCGCGCGCCGTCCCGCGGTGCGGCTCTCCCGACCGGGGGGCGCGGCGGCGGGCGGCGGGGCCCCGACCCTGGGCGGAATCTCCACGGAGGGCCCAGCCGGACCGTCCCACTCGGGCGGCGCAGACGGCTCGGGTGACATGGACGGCCCTGGCGATGCCCCCGACGACACGGCCTTCGGGGAAGGCGGGGATGGTGGGGAAAGCGGGGTCGAAGGGGGTGGAGGGGTCGGAGGGGGTGGAGGTACGGCCGCTCGCGGGTCGGACGCCGACGACCCGGACCCGGCGCGGGGCACAGCAAGGCTCCCGTCGGGGTCCACAGGGGTACGCGGGGCGGCGGAAGGCTCCCCGGAGACGGCACCCGGGTGGGCCGGGCCCCGCCATGTGCCCGCCGGGCCCTCGGGACCCACGGGACCCACGGGACCCACGGGACCCACGGGACCCACGGGACCCACGGGACCCACGGGACCCACGGAACCCACGGAACCCACGGAACCCACGGAACCCACGGGACCCACGGAACTCACGGTGTCTATCGCGGAGTCGAAGCGTTCGTCGATGGTGTCGCCCGCGGCGGCGGGGCCGGTGTCCGGGGCTGACTCGCCGTACAACCGGTTCCACCAGTCGTCACCTGCGGTGGGCCTCTCCCCCTGCTGACTCATACCCTCATTGTCCACCGCAACGGCCCCACGAGAACGGCGTATTCCGCGAAACGCCGCCCGGCGGTGGGTGCTGCGGGCCGCGCCGGCGCCGCCCGGGGTGCGTCCGGCCGGGTGTCGAGGTGATCGGCACACATCGCACCTGCGTTCCGCGGACGGTACGCCGACCGGTCGGTGGCGATGGCTCCCCTGATCGGTCGCGGTTCGGAGCCGGCGGCTCTGGTGATCCGCGCGGGCGGACTGCTGGAGTCGCTGACGGGGCTGTTCGGGGCCGTGTGGCGGGAGGGCCTGCCGTTGAAGCCCGGGCGGGTGCGGCGATGCGGCGGAGCACGGGCCCGCCGGGCCGGATGCGACGGATCTGGAGATCCTGTCCCTGCTGCTCGCCGGCCTCACCGACGCGAGCGTCGCCAAGCAGCTCGAACTCGGGCTCCGCACGGTCCAGCGACGGGTGAAGGGCCTCATGGAAATGGCCGGCGTGACGACCAGGCTCCGGCTCGGGTGGCATGCGTACGACAGGGGATGGGTGCAACAGCGGGAACACCCGCAGGCGGCGGGGTTCCGGGGGCCGGGCGAAGGGCCCCCGGAACGCCCTGGAGAGGTCAGCGCAGCCGGCCGCCCCGCTTCGCCTCGCCCGCCGCACGGCCCTCCGCGTGCTTGCGCTTCCAGTCGCGGCGGATCTCCGCCCGCAGCCGGGCATCGGTCTTGGCGACGATGCGCTGGTTCTCGCGGACGAGCTTGCGGTAGCTGTCCAGCCGGCGTTCCGGCAGCGACCCGTCGGCGAGCGCAGCGAGCACGGCGCAGTCCGGCTCCGCCTCATGGGCGCAGTCGTGGAAACGGCAGTCCTGGGCCAGGCTCTCGATCTCCGAGAAGACCTCCCCCACCCCCGTGCCGGCGTCGAAGAGTCCGACGCCCCGCAGGCCCGGGGTGTCGATGAGCACACCGCCGCCGGGGAGGACGAGGAGGTTCCGGGTCGTCGTGGTGTGACGGCCCTTCCCGTCCGCGTCACGCGTGGACCGCACCTCCATGGCGTCCTCGCCGAGCAGCGTGTTCGCCAGGGTGGACTTGCCCGCTCCGGAGACGCCGAGCAGCACGCTCGTACCGCCGGAGACGACCGCCGCCAGGACCTCCGTGCCCTCCCCGGTCAGCGAGCTGACCGGCAGTACCTGGACGCCGGGCGCCGTGGTCTCCACGTCCTGCACCAGGGACGACAGGGTGGTCGGGTCCGGCACAAGATCGGCCTTGGTGAGGACGACGAGGGGCTGCGCGCCGCTCTCCCAGGCCAGTGCCAGGAAGCGTTCGATCCGCCCCAGGTCGAGGGCTACGGCGAGCGAGACCGCGATGACCGCGTGGTCGACGTTGGCGGCGAGGATCTGCCCCTCGGAGCGGCGGGACGAGGTGGAGCGGACGAAGGCGGTGCGCCGCGGCAGACAGGCCCGCACATACCGGGGGGTGCCGCCCTCCGGATCGACGGCCGCCCAGTCGCCGGTGCAGATCACGCGCAGCGGGTCGTGCGGCGTGACGAACGCCGTGTCGGCGTGCACGGTTCCGGCCTCGGTGACGACATCGCACCGGCCCCGGTCGACCCGTACGACCCGCCCTGGCACCAGGCCGCTTTGGGCGTAGGGCGTGAAAGCGGCCGCCAGGCCCTCGTCCCAGCCGTACGGGGCGAGCGGGTGCGGTGCCTCGGCGTCGGCGGATGCGCCGGACGCGCCGGGCGGGGAGAGCGCGCCGGGCGGGGAGAGCGGAGAGAGCGGGGAGAGCCGGGGCACCCCGGCGGGGGCGGCGGTGTCGTCTCGGGAGGAGCGAGGCGGGGAAGAGGAGGGTGATGCGGAGTGTGGCGACGAGGGGGACGACAAGGAGGACGACGAATGCGACGACGAGGGGAGAGACAAGGGGGAACCCTTCACACGGGTGGCCCCGGCCCCGCGTGCGCACAGGCACGCGGAGGGAAGGATCGGATCAGCCGGCGACCACGGAAACGGGAGTGATGAGCTTCTGGTCCGGGGCAGCGCCCGGCGCGGTGACCGTCATCAAGTCCTCACCTCCGTGTGTACCTCGGTACTCGTGCATGGTCCGTGCCGTGCCTCGCGCACGGCGGCGAGGCCACATTAGCCGCTTGCCCCCGGAGCGTGCCACCGCATTGAACGATGCGCTGCCGGCGTAGGTGCCGACGCACCGCCGACGCGATTTCGCGGGCCCCGGCAGGTCTGCGCCGGTCCCCCGCTGCGGTGGCGACCGACCCGATTCTGTTGAAGGGTGTCAGGAAGCGGCCGGCTGTCCCCGCCCCGCCCCGCCCCGGGATGAACACGAATGAGGTGAACGGCCTTGGCGAGCACTTCACCCGGGGTGCCGGGCACACCGTGCTGGGTGAGCCTGGCGACGCGGGACATTCGGGCCGCACAGGACTTCTACGGAGCCGTCTTCGGCTGGGTGTTCGGACCCGACAGCCGGACGGAGGGACATGTGGTCGCCCACGCGGACGGCGAACCCGTCGCCGGTCTTGTGGAGTCCGCGCAGAGCATGGGGGTGCGGCTGCCGGTCGACTGGACGGCGTACTTCGTCGCCGACGGCGCCGACGCGGCGGCGGCACGCGTGCGGGAGCGGGGCGGGACGGTCGCCGTGGGCCCGCTGGCCTTCGGCCGGGGAAGGACGGCCTGGGCCGCCGATCCGCTGGACGCGGCCTTCGGCATCTGGGAGGGGCCGACCGCACCGGGGTGGCAGGCCGGGCGGGGAACGGGTGCCGTGGCCTGGCTGGAGTTGCACACGCGGGACCCGTTCGCGTCCGCGCTGTTCTACGGCGGTGTGTTCGAGTGGGACGCCCATCCGGACGTCATCGATGTGCGCTACGAGCACGACCGGGTGATGCTGCGCTCCGGCGGCCGTACGGTGGCGGGAATGTACGGCGGTGTCCCTGACTCCGTCGATGCGGCGATCCGCCCCCAGTGGCACGTCCACTTCTGCCGGGACGACGTGGACGACGCCGCGGCCCGGGCGGCCGAAGCGTACGGAACCGTCGTGGCCCCCCCGCAGGACACTCCGCTCGGGCGGACGGCGACGATCCGTGATCCCGAAGGCGGGCTGTTCCATCTGTCCTCCATCGAGGAGGGGACTTCCTGAGCCACCCGGGCGCCGGCCGCCGGTCGCCTGCGGGCAGGTACCCCCGAACACCTGCCCCGGAACACCTGCCCCCTCCCCGGGACACCTCCACCGGCCCGCCCGGCCGTTCGCCCGGCCCGCCCGCCTCAGCCGGTCGCCCCCAGCCGCCCGCCCGGGGTCCACGCGGCGGCCCCGTCTGCCGGAAGGGCGGCGGACGGGGCCGTGCGTGGGGGCGGACGGGGGTGCCGCCCCCTTCGCGGGGGACACTCGCCGACTCCGGGTACCCGGGGTGTACGCGTTCATGCGCGGGCCACCCGGGCCCGACGCCGCACCGCGCGATCCCTCCCGCCGCCACCGGCCGGGCTCAGCGAGCACCCGGATCGGCACCCGGATCGAACGCCGTCACCACACGGTCCCGTTCCACCCAGGAGCCGCAGGGCCGGAAGCCGGCACCCCGGGCGCGGTCCCAGTGGGCCCGACGCGGTCCCCCGCCCGCTGTGCCCCCGGCCGGGCCCCCGGCCGGGCCCCCGCCGCCGGCGGCGGGGGCCCGGCCTCCGGCGGTGGGCGACGAGGGTCGGCACCGCCGTCACGGCTGCCAGTTCCTCGGTGTCCGGAGCACCCGTACGATGCGCGGATCCGCGTCCACGACGGCCTCACCAACTCACCGGGAGGGACCTCGGCCCCCGGATCAGCGCGCCCCGCTGCCAGGCGATCTCCTCCGGGGGAACCGCGAGAGCCAGCCTCGGAAAGCGCCGCAGCAGCGTCGCGAGCATCACCTCGGACTCCATCCGCGCCAGCATGGGGCCCACGCAGTGGTGCGGGCCGAACCCGAACGACAGATGCGGTACCGGGGGGCGGTCGAAGTCCAGTGTGTGGGGGTCGGGGAAGGCCTCGGGGTCCCGGTTCGCGGCCAGATACGAGCAGTAGACCGCCTCACCGGCCCTGATGTGCACGCCGCCGACCTCGACGTCCTCGGTGGCGATCCTCGGCAGGCCGACCCCGTTGCGGTGCGGGATGTACCGCAGCAGTTCCTCGACCGCCCGCGGCAGCAGCCCGGGCTCGGCGCGCAGCCGGGCCAGTTGCTCCGGACGGGTGAGAACGGCGTACACCATGTTCGCGCTGTTGTTGCGGACCGCGTGCGCCCCGCTCACCAGGATCGCCGTCGCCATCGACAGCGCCTCGTCGCCGCTGATCTCCCCGTCGGACACGGCGGCCGCCAGCACACCGGCCAGGTCGTCCGCGGGCTGCGCGCGCCTCTGGGCGAGGAGGGCTTCGACGACCTCGCGGACCGACGCCCTGCCCTGCTGGCTGCGGGCCGGGGCCGGGGCCGGCGTCATGATGACGTCCGTCCAGTGGACCATCCGGGTGCGGGCGTCCCCGGGCAGCCCCAGCAGGTCGCCGACCACGGACAGCGGGAACGGCCCGTGCAGATGGTGCACGAGATCGGCCGGCGGCCCGTGCCGCTCCATCTCGTCCAGCAGTCCGTCCGCGGTCCGCTGGGCCAGGGGCCTCAGCCGCTCCATTCCGGCGCCGGTGAAGGCGCGGGCGACGACCCGGCGCATGGTCGTCAGACGCGGCGGGTCCGTGTAGTTGAGGGAGGCGTGCAGGGCGGCGATGGCATGAGGGGAGCCGCTGGTCACGTTGCGGCCGGCGAGGGCCCGGCGGCTGAACCGGGGGTCCGAAGCGACCGATCTGACGTCGTCGTGGCGCGTCACGAGCCAGGCGGTGCCCTCACCGTACGGCAGCCTGATGCGCGCCACCGGCTCCTCTCGGAGGACCGCGGTCAGGAACGGGTCGAAGTCCAGGGCCCTCAGGTCCCGCAGATCCCAGTGGCGAACGCACTCGCCCCCCGGCGGGCCGGGTTCGGCCGCGGCGGGCGTCCCCGGTTCTGGCGGCTTCACGTGCGGCTCCCGTCGTCGGCACCCGTCGTCGGCGCCCGTCGTCGGCGCCCGTCGTCGGCGCCCGATGCCGCCGCGGCACCTGGTGACGCCGGGCGAACGGAGCGGGCGGCGTTCCGCGTCGAGGCCATCCCTTCCCTGCCTCCGTGCGATCGGGACGCCGCCGGTCCGCCGCCACCCGGGCGGACCAGCCCGTCGTCCGCGCCGCCGCAGCGCGCCGTCCGCCGCCACCCGGGCGGACGAGCCCTTCGTCCAGCGCAGCCCCGGGAGGGTGCCGGTCCGCCGCCACCCGGGCGGACCGGCCCCCGCCGTCCAGCGCACCGCCGGGAAGGCGCCCGTCCGCCGTCACCCGGACGGACCAGCCACGGGGGCTTTCCTCGGCGGGCGCGAACGGGTGACGTCCCGGATCCTTTGGGAGGGGAACGCGAGAGAAGGGCGCACCATCATGGCCACTCTGTGCCGACCGGCGGTGTCCGTACCCGAACACGTGATCACCATGGAGCAGACCCTGGACCTGGCGCGGACCGTCCACGCGGACCATCCACAACTGGACCTGGCACTGCGCCTGATCCGGAGCACCGGGGTGGAGAAGCGGCATCTGCTGCAACCGATCGAGGAGACACTGAGGCATCCCGGATTCGAACACCGCAACGCCGTCTACGAGTCCGAGGCGAAGGCCCGGGTGCCGGCCGTGGTCGAGCGTGCGCTCACCGACGCCGAGCTCAGGCCCGTCGACATCGACGTGATCATCTATGTGTCGTGCACCGGCTTCATGATGCCGTCGCTCACCGCCTGGCTGATCAATTCCATGGGCTTCCGCACGGACGCGCGCCAGGTGCCGATCGCCCAGCTCGGCTGTGCGGCCGGCGGGGCGGCGGTCAACCGGGCCCATGACTTCTGCACGGCGTACCCGGAGGCCAACGCCCTCGTGGTGGCCTGCGAGTTCTGCTCGCTGTGCTACCAGCCGACCGATCTGGACGTCGGCAACCTGCTGTCCAACGGGCTCTTCGGGGACGGGCTCGCCGCCGCAGTGGTGCGCGGCCGCGGCGGGCGCGGTGTCGTCCTGGAGCGCAACGGCTCCTATCTCGTCCGGGACACCGAGGACTGGATCGCCTACGACGTGCGCTCCACCGGCTTCCATTTCAGGCTGGACCGGCGGGTTCCCGGCACCATGGAACCGCTGGCGCCGGCGCTCAGGTCACTCGCAGCCGAACACGGCTGGGACGCCGCCGCGCTGGACTTCTACATCGTCCACGCGGGCGGTCCGCGCATCCTCGACGATCTGGGGAAGTACCTGGGGGTGCCCCGCGAGGCGTTCCGGTTCAGCCGGGCCACGCTCACCCAGTACGGGAACATAGCCAGCGCCGTCGTCCTCGACGCCCTGCGCAGGCTGTTCGACGAGGGCTCGACCCGGCACTCCGCGCGCGGCATCCTCGCCGGCTTCGGCCCCGGCATCACCGCCGAAATGAGCCTGGGCCGCTGGACCGAGGCCGATGTGCCGGCCCCCGCCGGGAGGTGCTGACCATGCGGGACGAGGCTTCCGCCAGGATGATGCGGGCACCGGCCGCGACCGGGCCGGGGCCGGCCGCGCCGGAAACAACTGCGCCGGGGACGACCGCGCCGGGAGCCGAGGGACCGAGAGCCGACGAGCAGGGGACCACCGTGCCGGGAGCCGGCGCTCCCGGAACCCGCGAGCCGAGCCCCACCGCGCCGGAGGCCGGCGCTCCGGGAACCCGCGAGCCGGGTCCCAGCACGCCGGGAACGTCCGGGCCGCTTCCCCCGGTCCGCTTCTGGCCGGTACGGGACCTGGCCGGCGTGGAGTTCGACCCGGACCTGGCGGCGCTGATGCGGGAGGGACCGGTGACCCGGATCAGGCTGCCCCACGGCGAGGGATGGGCCTGGCTGGTGTCGCGCCACGAGGACGTGCGGACGGTGACGAACGACCCGCGCCTCAGCCGCAGGGCGGTCGCCGGCAGCGATGTCACGCGGCTCGCACCGCACTTCATCCCGGTGGACGGGGCCGTCGGCTTCGAGGACCCGCCCGACCACACCCGGCTGCGCCGTGCCGTCGCCCCCGCGTTCACCGGTGGCGGCGTGGAGCGGCTGCGCGAGCGTGCCCGGGCCCTGCTCGACGCACTCGTCGACGGGGTCCTGCGCGACGGGCCGCCGGCCGATCTCGTCGCACGGGTCCTCGCGCCGTTCCCGCTGGCCGTCGTCTGCGAACTGATGGGCGTACCCGCCGATGACCGCCCGGCGGTGCACGAATGGACCTCGCTCATCCTGTCCTCTGCCGAGGGCGCCGAGCGCAGCGGGCGGGCCAGGGACGCGATGTGCGGCTACTTCGACCGGCTGCTGGCCGAGCGGCACGGCACCGGCGGCGAGGACGTGATCGGGCTGCTGTCGGCGGCCGTCGCCGACGGCGGGATCACCGGGGCCGAGGCCGTCGGACTGGCGCTGCTGATCCAGATCGGGGGTGAAGCGGTCACCAACAACACAGGGAACATGGCGTACATCCTGCTGACGAGGCCCGATCTGATGGACCGGCTGCGCAGGGAACCCGGGGTGCGGGCCACGGCCGTCGACGAACTGCTGCGCTGGATTCCGCACCGCAACGGGGTCGGGCTGTGCCGCATCGCGACGGAGGACCTGACCGTCGGCGGCCGGCGGATCCGGCGGGGCGAGGCCGTCTACGTCTCCTACCTCGCCGCCAACCGGGATCCGGAGGTCTTCGCCGACCCGGACGGGATCGTGCTGGACCGGAGCCCCAACCCCCATGTGGCGTTCGGCTACGGCCCGCACTACTGCGTCGGGGCACTGCTCGCCCGGCTGGAGACCGAGTTGCTGTTCTCCGCCCTGGTGGACCGCTTCCCGGGGATGCGCCTGGGCGTGCCGGCGGGGGAACTGCGCTGGCGGCCGGGTGCGTTGATCCGGGGGCCCGAGGGACTTCCGGTGGTCTGGTGACCTCCCACGCCACGGCGCCGGAAGGCCCGTACAGCGCGTCGGCCGAGGGGCTGCTGGTGCCCCCGGGCCACGGTCGTACGCTGCGCGCGGCGGCGCAGGAGGTCACGTTCAAGGTCACCGGTGAGCACTCCCGGGTGTCGTCCAGCTTCGAGGTGGCCGTCCCTCCCGGATTCGACGTCGGGGCGCATGTGCACGCCCGCAGCGAGGAGCTGTTCTACGTGCTCGAGGGCGAGCTGGAGATGCTCGCCTTCGAGCCCCGGGTGCGCACGGGCGGCGACTGGCGGGGCTGGGAGTCCCCGACCGGCGCACGCCCGGTGCGGGCGGGCCCGGGCACGGTCGTCGTCGTACCGCCCGGCTGCCCGCACGCGTTCGCCAACCGGACGGGCAAGCCGGCGAGGATGTTCTTCCAGGCCTCCCCGCCGCCCGGCCACGAGCGGTACTTCGAGGAGCTGATCGGCATCCTGGACAGGGCCGGCCCGCCCGACGCCGCGGCGATCGCCGAACTCCGGGCCCGCTACGACATCGAGCAGCTCACGCCCCTGCGTCACGGCCCCTGACGCTCGCGGGGCGCGGGGCCCGGGGCCCGGGGTGCCGCGGTGCCGGGCGGTTCCGTGCGGTGCAGTCCCGTCACCAGACCGAAGAGCGCCTCCTCATTGCCGGCGAGACCGGCCGCGGCGAGGGCTTCGTCCGCCTCCGCCATGGGGGCGCCGAGCAGCACGGGCGGCGGGGCACCGTCGCCCGGGGGTTCGGCGAGCGCGGCGCGTACGGCACCGAGCAGCCGCACATACGCCTGCGCGGCGGCTCGCTGACGGGGCGTCATCACTGCGGTGGCGTTCATCGGTCGGCCGTTCCTCTCGAATCGGGCGGTCCCGCATCACATATGACGGTGTGTACGCCAGCCTGCCGCACGGCACTGACACTCGGCGTCCGGAGCGGGCCTCGGGGGACCTGAGGCCGGCCGCATCGCTCACGGAGCGGAGGGCAGGGTCACCTCGAAGCGGCAGCCACCCGACACGTTGCAGACCCCGGCTCGGCCGTCGTGGGCCTCCACGATGCCCCGGACGATCGCGAGGCCGAGGCCCGCCCCCGCGGGAGGGGTGCGGGCCTCGGTCCCGCGCCAGCCGGTGTCGAAGACCCGCGGCAGGTCCTCCTCGGGGATACCGCCGCAGCCGTCGGTCACGGACAGCACGACGCAGTCCTCGCGGCGTTCGGCCGCGACCGCGACCGTCCCGTCAGCGGGGGTCCGCCGGATCGCGTTGACCAGCAGGTTGGCCAGGACGCGCGTCATCTCCTCGGCGTCGACCTCGATCGGCACCGACTCGACCCGGTCGCCGACGAGCCGCACCCCGTGCTCCCGGGCCAGCGGCCCGGCGCCGGCGAGTGCCTCGCCGACCAGGTCGTGCGCGGAGATCCTGGTGGGTGTGAGGGCGAGAGCGCCGGCGTGGATCCGGGACAGCTCGAAGAGGTCGCCGACCATCCGGTTCATCCGCTCGACCTCCGCGCGGATCTGCCGGAAGTACCGCTGGGGGTCCGCGACGACGCCGTCCTCCAGGGCCTCCGACATGGCCCGCAGCCCGGCCAGCGGGGTACGCAGATCGTGCGAGATCCAGGCGACGAGCTCCCGCCGGGAGGCCTCCAGGGCGCGTTCCCGCTCACGGGACTCGGCGAGCCTGTCGCTGGTCGCGGCGAGTTCCCGGCCCAGCTCGGCGAGTTCCGCCGTGGCCTCGCGGCCGGGGGCCGCGAAACTGCCGTCCTCCCCGAAGGTACGGGCGGCGCGGGCGAGTTCGCGGCTGCGGGCGACGACCCACCTGCCGAGCAGGAGGGCCGTGGCGAGGGACACGACCGAGGCCATCGCGACGACCGTGGTGACGACGGTCAGATCGTGCGGGGACAGGAACATGGCCCGGGCCACCGCCAGGGTCCCGGCGAGCATGGCCATGACGGTCACTCCGGCGACCACGGTCAGCGAGACGGTGACGGACCGCCGGCGCAGCATCCGCAGCAGCACGGCACCGACCAGGCCGGCCGCGGCCGCGCCGAGGAAGGATATGAGGGCGATGAGGAGCACGTCGCGCACGGCGGTCACCCGTCTTCGGCCGGGACGGCGCCCTGGTCGGGGTCGTCCCCGTGCGCTGCCCCGCCGCCCGGCCGGCCCTCCGGTCCCCGGTCGCCCGGCTTCCCGTCGCCCGGATGCCGCGGGCCCGGTCCCCGGTCGTCAGGTCCCCGGTCGTCAGGTCCCCGCTCCTGCCGCGGTGCGAGCGCGGTCCGGTCGTACGGCCGCGCCGTCAGGGCACCGTCACCGCCGGGCACCCTCCCCTCCGGCTCCGCGGGCGCGTCGAAGCGGTAGCCGACGCCCCAGACGGTGTGGATCAGGCGCGGCCTTGCCGGATCGTCCTCGATCTTGCCTCGCAGCCTTCGCACATGCACGGTGACCGTGGACAGGTCGCCGAAGTCCCAGCCCCACACCTCCCTCATCAGCCGTTCCCGGCCGATGGCCAGGCCGCGGTGGCGCATGAGGTGGAGCAGCAGGTCGAACTCCCTCAGGGTGAGGCCGACCTCGGCGCCGTTCTTGACGACCCGGCGGGCCGGGGGGTCCACGGTGATCCCGGCACAGCTCAGTACGGGCCCTCCGGCGGCGCCTGCGGCGCCCGCCCGCCCGCGGCGCAGCACGGACTCCACCCGCAGCACCAGCTCGCGCGGGCTGAACGGTTTGGTGACGTAGTCGTCCGCTCCGGTCTCCAGCCCGAGGATCCGGTCGTCCTCGTCCCCGCGGGCGGTCAGCATGACGACCGGGACCGGTCCCCGGCCGCGGAGCCTGCGGCACACCTCCAGGCCGTCCATGCCGGGAAGCATCAGATCGAGTACCACCAGGTCGGGCCACTGCTCCCCGGCGGCCTCCAGGGCTCCGGGTCCGTCCGCGGCGCGCGCCACCGCGTACCCGGCGCGTTCCAGGTATCCGGTGACGACTTCGGCGACGGTCGGATCGTCGTCGACGACCAGGATGTTCTGCATGCCCCCAGTGTCGTCCGGCGCGGCCACCGGGCGCGCCCCCGGTCCCTTACGAATCCGTGACGACGCCCGCCGTCCCGCCGCCGCCCCGGGGGGGGGCGCCGCGCCGGCGGCGGGCGGTGGTCGGCCTCCGCCGGGGCCGGGGAGGCCCGGCGACCGGCCCGCCGCCGCCCGGTGGAGCGCACCGTCCGCACCACCGTCCGCACCACCGGCACGGGCGACCGCGACTCCCGCGGCGCGGCCACCCCTCCCCGCTGCGGCTGGGCGTCCGATCCCGTGAACGCCGGTTCCGGCCCCGTCCCCTTCGGTCGCTGTCCCGTCCCGTCGCATCCGAGTCGGTCCGCGTCCGAGTCGGTCCGCGTCCGAGTCGGTCCGCGTCCCGTTCCCTCGGCGTCCGATTTCTTCAAGACACGGCCGAGCGGTTCGCCCTACGGTGTCCCCCATGACTCCACGACTCGACGCCGTCGGCCTCGTCGTCTCCGACATGGCCGCCTCACTCGCCTTCTACCGCCGGCTCGGCATGGCCATCCCCGAGGGGGCCGAGACCGCCCCGCATGTCGAGGCCGTGCTGCCCGACGGGTCGCGCGTGCTGTTCGACACCGAGGACACCGTGCGCTCCTTCGATCCGGACTGGACGCGGCCCGAGGGCAGGGGCCGGGTGGGGCTCGCCTTCCTCTGCGACAGCCCGGCCGAGGTGGACAAGACGTATGAAGAACTCGTCGGGGCAGGACACCGCGGCCACCTCGCTCCCTGGGACGCGGTGTGGGGCCAGCGCTACGCCATCGTCCTCGACCCCGACGGTGCCGAGGTGGCGCTGTTCGCGGGCCTGGACCCGGAGGTCAGCTCCGCGTAGCGGCCGAGGGTGAGTCCTGCCAGGTCCCTTGTCTCGCGCGCGAGGTGCGCCTGGTCGGAGCAGCCCGCGGCGAAGGCCGCCTCTGCGTACGGCACCCCGTCCCGGACCAGGGCCAGGGCGCGTTGCAGCCGCAGCACCCGGCCAAGCGTCTTCGGCCCGTACCCGAAGGCGTCCAGGGAACGGCGGTGCAGTCGGCGGATGCCCAGTCCGACGGCGGCGGCGGTCGACGCCACGGTCGCACCCGCGTTCAGAAGCTCCACCACGGCCCGCAGCAGCGGATCGGGGGGAGCGGTCTCCGCCGCGCGCCTCAGGGCCACGGCCTCCAGCGCGGCATCCCGGTCCGGCGCCTCGGTGACCCGTTCCGCCAGTGGCCGCACGTTCCGGGCGGGCCAGATGTCGCCGAGGTCCACGCGCAGGTCACGCAGTTCGTGCGCGGGGACGCCGAAGAAGGCGGGGCCCGCGCCCGGTGCGAACCGTACGGCGTGGTAGGCGGAGCGCGTGCCGTCGGACGGCTGCGCGTGGGTGTCCGGCCCCGCGACCAGCAGCCGGCCGCCGGCCCACATCAGGTCCATGCACCCGTCGGGCAGAACGGGCATGACGGGACCGTGGCCGGGGCCGGGCTCGGTGCGCCAGACGACGGCACCGTCCAGCAGCGAAGCCCGCTCTGCGTACACGATGCCGGGGCTAGGGCAGGCCGGAGATGTTCCGGTTCCCGCCGTCCCGCGGTCTCCCACCCCGCCGGGCCTTGTCCGGGCGGTCCTCAACCCGGCGGTCCCCCGCCGGGCGGTCCTCGACCGGGCGGTCCTGAGCCGGGCAAGCCGGGTCGTCCGTGTCCGGGTGGCTCTTGCCCAGGTCGGCCTTGCCCCCGCTCTCCCGCCTGCCCCGGTTCTCGCGCTCGTCGCGCTGCCCCTTCTCGCGGGACTCCCGGCTCCCCTGCAGCCTGGACCTCACGTCGTCCAGCGGCAGGAACTTCGACCACCGCTCGGGGAACTCCGACGGCATGTCCCCGCCCTGCCAGTCACCTCTCTCCCAGTCCTCGACCTGCCCCTCCTCGGTCTCCCAGTCCTCTGCGTCCTCGGCGTCCTCGGCGGCCCAGCCCTCGTTCCCTCCCCCCGCCGCCCGGGCGCGGGCGGCCTGCTCGGCGGCCCGGACGCGCCGGTTCGCGGCACGCGCGGCGGCCGTGGCGACGGACGGCCAGACCCGGTCGATGGCGGCGTTGACGGCGGCGCCGACGAGCACCGCGAACGCCGAGATGCCGATCCAGAGCAGCACGGCGATGGGCGCGGCGAGCGAGCCGTAGATGGTGGGCCCCTCGACGGTGCTGGTCAGATAGATACGCAGCAGGAAGCTCCCGAGCACCCACATGCCCAGGGCCACCAGCGCGCCCGGGATGTCCTCCACCCAGGGCGAACGGACCGGCACGGACACGTGGTACAGCGTGGTGAGGAAGGCGATGGACAGCAGTATCACCAGCGGCCAGTACAGGACGCTGACGAGACCGGCGCCGAACGGCACGAGTTCGACGACCCGGTCGGGGCCGACCACGGCGAGCGGCAGCACCACGGCGCCGATCAGCAGCGCGACCAGGTAGAGCAGGAACGCCAGCAGCCGGGTGGCGACGATGCCCCGATGCCCGTCCAGTCCGTACATCACGGTGATCGTGTCGATGAAGACGTTCACGGCGCGCGAGCCGGACCACAGGGCGATCGCGAACCCGAGGGAGACGACGTCGGGACGCCCTCCGCGGGTGACGTCCTCCAGCAGGGGTTTGGCGATCTCGTTGACACCGCGGTCGGACAGGACGGTGCCGGCGGCGCCGAGGATGTTCTCCTGGATGGAGGCGACGGTGGTGGTACTGGTCCAGTCGTCGACGTAACCGAGCAGGCCGAGCAGGCCGAGCATCAGCGGCGGCAGGGACAGCAGGGTGAAGAACGCGGCCTCGGCGGCGAGTCCCAGGATCCGGTACTCGATGCACGAATTGACCGTGTCCTTCAGCAGCAGCCAGGCGAGCTTCCGCATGGAGACGTTGTGGTAGAGGACTCTGGCCCGGTGGAGCCGGCCGCCGGGCCGGTCGGGTGTTTCGTTTGCTGCCTGCACCTCCATACCGTATAGGCATGGCGACCAGCACCCACACCGTGACCAACCAGCCCCCGCCCCTGGTGGCGTACAACGTGTTCACCACGGACCGTGCCCTCGCCGAGGCCCTCGAGCGGCACCTGGACGACCCCGCGGTCCGGGAAGCGGCGCGGCGGGAGCTGGCGGAGCTCGGCCGGGCCGCCGGCTCGGCCCAGGCACAGCGGTGGGCCGCGCAGGCCGACACGAACCCCCCGGTGCTGCGCACCCATGACCGCTACGGCCGCCGGATCGACGAGGTCGACTTCCATCCGGCCTGGCACCGGCTGCTGGGCAGGGCGGTCGCCGCGGGGCTGACGAACGCGTGGGGGCGGCCCGGCGGGCATGTGCGGCGCGCGGCCGGGTTCCTGGTGTGGTCGCAGGCGGAGGCCGGGCACGGCTGCCCGGTGTCGATGACCCACGCGGCGGTGCCCGCGCTGCGCGTCGACCCGGACCTCGCGGCGGAGTGGGAGCCGCGGCTGACGTCGGGGGTGTACGCGCAGGGGCTGCGCCCTGCCGAGCGGAAGCCCGGCGTGCTGTTCGGCATGGGCATGACGGAGAAGCAGGGCGGCAGCGACGTCCGCGCGACCACCACCCGCGCCGTGCCGCTTTCGGCCGCCGGGGAGTACGAGCTGACCGGGCACAAGTGGTTCTGCTCGGCGCCGATGAGCGACGCGTTCCTGGTGCTGGCCCAGGCGCCCGGCGGGCTGACCTGCTTCCTGCTGCCGCGGGTGCTGGACGACGGGACGCGGAACCCGTTCGCGATCCAGCGGCTCAAGGAGAAGCTGGGCAACCGGTCGAACGCGTCCGCCGAGGTGGAGTTCGCCGGCACCTGGGCGCGGCGGGTCGGCGAGGAGGGGCGCGGGGTGGCCACCATCATCGAGATGGTGGCGGCGACCCGGCTGGACTGCGTGCTCGGCTCGGCGGCCCTGATGCGCCAGGCGGTGGCGCAGGCCGTCCACCACGCCTCGTACCGGAAGGCCTTCGGCGGCCCGCTCGCCGACAAGCCGCTGATGCGCAACGTGCTGGCTGATCTGGCGGTGGAGTCGGAGGCGGCGACGGTGCTGGCGATGCGCCTGGCCGCCGCATACGACGCGGCGGACCGGGGTTCGGAGTCGGAGCGGGCGCTGCTGCGGCTCGCGGTGCCGGCGGCCAAGTACTGGGTCACCAAGCGGTGCACTCCGGTGGTGGCCGAGGCGCTGGAGTGCCTGGGCGGGAACGGCTACGTGGAGGAGTCGGGGATGCCGCGGCTGCTGCGCGAGTCGCCCCTCAACTCCGTGTGGGAGGGATCGGGCAACATCCAGGCGCTGGACGTGCTGCGGGCGCTGCGCGGCGCGCCCGGGGCCGCGGGGCGGAGCGGGCGGGAACCGGTGCCGCTGGACGCCTTCCTCCGGGAGGTGGGCCTGGCCCGGGGCGCCGACCACCGGCTGGACGGAGCGATCAAGGGGATGCTGGCGGAACTGGCGGAACTGGAGTCCGCCGAGGTGCGGGCGCGGCGGCTCGCCGAGCGGATGGCGCTGGTGCTCCAGGGGTCGCTGCTGGTGCGCTGGGCACCGCCGGAGGTCGCGGACGCGTTCTGCGCCTCTCGGCTGGGCGGTGACCGGGGTTCGGCGTTCGGGACGCTGCCGTACGGGCTGGACCAGGCGGCGGTGGTGGAGCGGGCGCGCGCGGAGGGATGAGAGGTGCGCCTCGCGCCGATGACCGCGTCCCCGTGACCGCGGTGGCACCTGGTAGCCCCTGGTGGCCACGGCGCCTGCCGTGACCGCGGTGGCCGTGCCGCCCCTCGCGCCCGGGGTGCCTGCCCTGACCGCGATGCCTGCGGTGGCCGAGCGCTGCGGCAGGCCGGACCCGCGCAAATCGCGGGGGTGGTGCTGCGCCGACACGGCACCACCCTCCGCTGGACGACACCTTCGCCCATCCCTCGCTCGTTGACCAGAGTTGCGGACCGTTGCAGCAGATGCCCGAACTCCGCTTCCCGGGCAGGACGCAGACGGCACGATGGATCCGGACGGTCCGCGGCGGCCCGCGCACCGAGCAGAACCGATGCGGTACGACCGGCCCGCGGCCACGGGCACCGGCCGGCCGTACCGCGCACACCACCGAACGCGCCGGTCGGCGCCGACGACGGCGGGGGCATCCGATGAGGGACACGGCTATGAACATGCCACGGCTGGGCGGAGCGGACGCCGCGCACGCGGCCCGCGTGCTGCATCAGGTGCATGCGGCGACGCTCGCGGGCCGACGCCCGCCGGTCCCGCCCCGGCCGGTCATCCACGCCTCCTGGCAGCGGATGATGCGGCTGGGGCTGGACCCCGACCGCTCCACGAGCAGCGTGCTGCTCCGGCGGGACGAGCTGGAGCACCGCAGGCGGTCCACCGTGCTCGGCGAGGTGATGGGCACACTGAGCGGCGGGCTCACATCGGTCGCCGACGCCACCCTCCAGATCATGGTGGTGACGGACTGCCAGGGGCGGGTGCTGTGGCGGGAGGGGAACGCGGGAGTGCTCCGGCAGGCCGGAGCCATCTGCCTGGAGGAGGGGGCGGCCTGGAGCGAGGACAGTACGGGCACCAACGCCATCGGCACCGCCCTCGCGGCCGGCCGGCCGGTCCAGGTCCACTCGGCCGAGCACTTCGTCCACACCCTGCACGACTGGACCTGTGCCGCCGCGCCGGTGCGGGACCCGCGCGACGGCCGGCTGCTCGGCATCGTGGACGTCAGCGGCCCGGCGTCCAGCTTCCATCCGGCCACCCTGGCGCTGGTCAGCTCGGTGGCCCGGCTGGCCGAGGCGGAGCTGCGGGAACGCCATCTCCGGCAGGTCGAGCGGCTCCGCTCCGTCGCCGCGCCCGTCCTCTGCCGGGTCGGCGGGCGGGCACTGGCCGTGGACGTGCACGGCTGGACGGCGGCCGCCACCGGTATGGCGCCGGTGGACCGCCTGCCGCTGCCCTCGTCGTTCCGCGCGGGTCGCGTGTGGCTGCCGTCGCTGGGGATGTGCACCGTCGAACCGCTGCCCGGGGGCTGGCTGGTGCGTCCCTGCGAGTCGCGGCCCGCGGAGTCCGCGAGCCGGGTCGTCCTCGACCTGAGCCGCGCCCGCCGCTGGACGGTCTCGGTCTCCGGCCCCGCCGGCGGCTGGGCCCGGGAGCTGAGCCCCCGCCACGCGGAGCTGCTGTACGTGCTGGCATCGCGTCCGCAGGGGCGCACGGCCGCGGAACTCGCGGGCGACGTGTTCGGCGACCGGACGCGCACCGTGACGGTGCGCGCCGAGATGTCGCGGGTACGGCGCTACCTGTCGGGTGTGCTGGCGCACCGCCCGTACCGCTTCTGCGACGAGGTCGAGGTGCGACTCGTGTGCCCCGCCCACCCTGCGGACCTGCTGCCGCACTCCTTTGCCCCGGCCGTGGTGGAGGCGCGGGCGGCGGCCCCGGCACCGGCCGGGGACGGGGCGGAGAGCGGGGGCGGGCCCGGGTGACGCCGCGGCCGCCGGGACACCCTCCGCGCCCCCGTTCCTCCCCGCTCCCGCCGGATGAGGGATACGTGAGGGATATGTGAGGGAGACACGGGAGGGAGATACGGGAGGGAGATACGGGAGGGAGCCGCAGCGGGACGGGGATCCGACGGGGTGCGGGGCCCTCCCTCCCGGTGCGGGGCCGCTTTGTCCCGGCGGAGTGCCCGTGGTTCCCTGGCGGCCATGAGCATCACCGTGACCACCTGGTCCCTGGAGCAGACGTCCCCGTCCGATCTGCGCCCCGCCGCCGAGCCCGCGGGAGACATACGGATCGTGCGCGCCGAGGTGCCCTCGCCGGAGTTCAGCCGGTTCCTCTACACCGCCGTGGGCGGGGACATCCGCTGGACCGACCGGCTCGGCCTCACCCACGCGCAGTGGGGGGAGGCGCTGGCCAGGCCGGGCACCGAGACATGGGTGGCGTACGAGAGGGGCACCCCGGCCGGGTACGTCGAGCTGGAGGCGCAGGACGAGGGCTCCGTCGAGATCGTGTACTTCGGCCTCATCCCGGCGTTCCGCGGCAGGCGGATCGGCGGCCATCTGCTGTCGTGCGGCACAGCCCGCGCCTGGGACCTCGCGGAGCGCTGGCCGGGACGCACCCCCACGAAGCGGGTCTGGCTCCACACCTGCTCCAAGGACGGCCCCTACGCCATGGACAACTATCTGCGCCGCGGGTTCACCCTGTTCGACACCAGGGTGGAGGAGGAACCGGAGGCCGCAGCTCCCGGCCCCTGGCCCGGCGCACACGGCTGACCGGCGGGAGGACTCCCTCCTTCCGGGCCTCGCCAGGGGCTCTCCGGGGCCTCGTCAGGCCGCCCCGGGATCGCTCCGGACCTCCCCATGGCCGCTTCGGGGGCCCCTTTCCGACCTTGCTCCGCGCGCTCTCCCCGGGGATGCCCCGGGCCCGCCGCGGCCCAGGGCTCCGGACCAGGGCTCCGGGCCAGGGCTCCGGACCAGGGCTCACGAGCCGCTTCGGTCCTCCCGAACCCTTGGGCCGCCGCCACCGGGCGGGCCTCGCCCGACGGCGCAGCAGCCCGACGGTCCGACGGCGCAGCAGCCCGGCAGCACTACCCTCCGCACCATGTGACCCACCCCACATCTTCTCGCAATACGAGACATTCTCGTCCACATTATGGATGACGGTGGACTGGCTCCGAAGTCCCGTGCCAGGCTTCCGTCATGTCTCGAGCTGGAATTGCCTTGGTGAGTCGGCGGCACGTCGACCTCGGCCGCATGTCCAGCGCCATGTGTCGCGCGAGCTGAGTGCCCCCGGGGGCCGTCAGCCCCGGCACCGATCCACCCGCGCTCCCCGAGATCCCCGACCACCGCGCATCGCGGCGCCCTCCCGTACCCGGGGGCGCCCATGTGCAGGTCAGAGCCGCCCTCCCGCAGTCCCGAAGGACGTAACCGCCATGGCCGCCACTCCCGGAAAGCCCGCCTCTGCCACGCCCCGCCGCAAGGCCGGACGCCACCGCGGCGAGGGCCAGTGGGCCGTTGGCCACCTCACACCCCTGAACGGCAACGAGCAGTTCAAGAAGGACGACGACGGTCTCAACGTGCGGACACGTATTGAGACGATCTACTCCAAGCGCGGATTCGACTCCATCGACCCCAGCGACCTGCGCGGCCGGATGCGCTGGTGGGGGCTGTACACCCAGCGCAAGCCCGGGATCGACGGCGGCAAGACCGCGGTCCTGGAGCCGGAGGAGCTGGACGACGAGTACTTCATGCTGCGGGTCCGCATCGACGGCGGACGGCTGACCACCGGTCAACTGCGGGTGATCGGCGAGATCTCGCAGGAGTTCGCGCGCGGCACCGCCGACATCACCGACCGGCAGAACGTGCAGTACCACTGGATCCGCATCGAGGACGTGCCCGAGATCTGGAACCGGCTGGAAGCCGTCGGCCTTTCCACCACCGAGGCGTGCGGCGACACCCCCCGCGTCATCCTCGGCTCCCCGGTGGCCGGTATCGCCGAGGACGAGATTGTCGACGGCACTCCCGCCATCGAGGAGATCCACCGGCGCATCGTGGGCGAGAAGGCCTTCTCCAACCTCCCCCGCAAGTTCAAGTCGGCGGTCTCCGGTTCACCGCTGCTGGACGTGGCACACGAGATCAACGACGTCGCCTTCGTCGGGGTGAACCACCCGGAGCACGGCCCCGGCTTCGACCTGTGGGTCGGCGGCGGGCTCTCCACCAACCCGAAGATCGGTGTCCGGCTCGGCGCCTGGGTGCCGCTGGAGGAGGTCCCGGACGTCTACGAGGGCGTGATCTCGATCTTCCGCGACTACGGCTACCGCCGGCTGCGCACCCGCGCCCGGCTGAAGTTCCTGGTCGCCGACTGGGGTGCGGAGAGGTTCCGCCGGGTGCTTGAGGAGGAGTACCTGAGGCGCCCGCTGGTCGACGGCCCGGCGCCCGAGCAGCCCGTACAGCGGTGGCGCGACCACGTCGGGGTGCACCGGCAGAAGGACGGCCGCTACTACGTCGGCTTCGCGCCGCGCGTCGGCCGCGTCGACGGCGCCACCCTCACCAAGATCGCCGAGGTGGCGGAGGCGCACGGCTCGGGGCGGGTCACCACCACCGCCGAGCAGAAGATGATCGTCCTCGATGTCGAGGAGTCGCAGGTCGAGTCGCTGGTGTCGGCACTCGAGTCGCTGGACCTGCGGGTCGGCCCGTCGCCCTTCCGGCGCGGCACGATGGCCTGCACCGGCATCGAGTTCTGCAAGCTGGCCATCGTCGAGACCAAGGCCCGGGGCGCCTCGCTGATCGACGAACTGGAGCGCCGCCTGCCCGGGTTCGACGAGCCGATCACCATCAACATCAACGGGTGCCCCAACGCCTGCGCCCGCATCCAGGTGGCGGACATCGGTCTCAAGGGCCAGCTGGTGCTGGACGAGAGCGGCGAGCAGGTGGAGGGCTTCCAGGTGCACCTGGGCGGTGCCCTGGGACTGGAGGCCGGCTTCGGCCGCAAGGTCCGCGGGCTGAAGGTCACCTCCGCCGAGCTGCCCGACTACGTCGAGCGCGTCCTCAGGCGCTTCCAGGCGGAGCGCGAGGACGGCGAGCGCTTCGCCGCCTGGGCTGCGCGGGCAGACGAGGAGGCCCTGTCGTGAGCGGCGCGCAGGCGGCCCCCGGGCCGCACCCCGCGACCGGCCCGGCACCCCTGCGCCGCGCGGGCGGAGAAGCGGAGGGGGAACGATGAGCGAGCGGGCCGCCCCCTTCTACTGCCCCTACTGCGGCGACGAGGATCTGCGTCCGAGTGAGCAGGGCCACGGCGCCTGGGAGTGCGCGTCCTGCAACCGGGCCTTCCGGCTGAAGTTCCTCGGGCTCCTCGCCCGCGGTGTCCGGCACAACGACGGCGGAGGGGAAGCGATATGACGGCGGTGAGGTCACCGCGGACCGGGGACGAGCTGAAGCCGCTGGCCGAGCGGGCCGGACGGGACCTCGAGGAGGCGTCCGCCCTCTCCATCCTGACCTGGGCGGCAAAGACCTTCGGCGCCCGCTTCTGCGTCACCTCGTCGATGGAGGACGCCGTGGTCGCCCATCTGGCCTCCCGGGCCTTCCCGGGGGTCGACGTGGTCTTCCTGGACACCGGCTACCACTTCCCCGAGACCCTCGGCACCCGGGACGCGGTCGCGGCCGTGATGGACGTCAACCTCCTCACGCTCACCCCGCGCCGGTCGGTGGAGGAGCAGGACGCCGAGTACGGCCCGCGCCTGCACGACCGCGACCCCGACCTGTGCTGCGCGCTCCGCAAGGTCAGACCGCTCGAGGAAGGGCTCACCGGCTACGACGCGTGGGCGACCGGTCTGCGCCGCGACGAGTCCCCGACACGGGCGGACACCCCGGTCGTCGGCTGGGACGAGAAGCGGCGGAAGGTCAAGGTCTCGCCGATCGCGCGCTGGACGCAGGCCGATGTGGACGCCTATGTCGCCGAGCACGGCGTCCTCACCAACCCGCTGCTGATGGACGGGTACGCGTCGGTGGGCTGCGCTCCCTGCACCAGGCGGGTGCAGGACGGCGAGGGCACCCGGGCAGGCCGCTGGGCGGGCCGGGCCAAGACCGAGTGCGGACTGCACGGCTGATGACGACACCCGCCGACCACGCGGCAGCCCGGACCGCACCCGCCGGGGCGGCCCGCCCCGCGGGAACCGCCGGACCGGGCAGACCCGACCCGGGCAGACCCGACCCGGCGGCCCGGCCCGCCGAGGGGGCAACCCGCCGGCCCGCGGCCCGACCCGGCGCGGCAACCGGACCCGCCCACAAGACGAGCGGACCCGTCCGGGCGGCCCGCCCGGCCGGACGCAGCGAACCGACCCCCACCCGACGGGAGAAGCACGTGACTGGGGCCACCATCTGGCTCACGGGGCTGCCGAGCGCGGGCAAGACCACCATCGCGTACGAGCTGGCCGGCCGGCTGCGCGGCGAGGGCCACCGTGTGGAGGTGCTCGACGGGGACGAGATCCGCGAGTTCCTGTCCGCGGGCCTCGGCTTCAGCCGCGAGGACCGGCACACCAACGTCCGGCGGATCGGCTTCGTCGCCGAACTGCTGGCGTCCAACGGCGTGAAGGTGGTCGTGCCGGTGATCGCGCCGTACGCCGACAGCCGCGAGGCGGTCCGCGAGCGGCACGGCGCCGAGGGCACCCCGTATCTGGAGGTGCATATCGCCACTCCGGTCGAGGTGTGCGCCGAACGCGACGTCAAGGGCCTGTACGCCAGACAGGCGGCCGGCGAGATCAGCGGGCTGACCGGAGTGGACGACCCGTACGAGGAGCCGAAGGCCCCCGATCTGCGGATCGAGTCGCACACCCAGACCGTGCAGGAGTCGGCCCAGGCGCTGTATGCGCTGCTCACCGGAAGGGGACTGGCATGACGACCGGCATCGGCACCGCGGCGGGGAGCACCGACAGCCCGTACGCGCTGACGCACCTCGACGCTCTGGAGTCCGAGGCGGTGCACATCTTCCGCGAGGTGGCGGGCGAGTTCGAGCGGCCGGTGGTGCTCTTCTCCGGCGGCAAGGACTCCATCGTCATGCTGCATCTGGCGCTGAAGGCGTTCGCCCCGGCTGCGGTGCCGTTCTCCCTGCTGCATGTGGACACGGGCCACAACTTCCCCGAGGTCATCGAGTACCGCGACCGTGTGGTGGCACGCCACGGCCTGCGGCTCCATGTGGCCTCCGTACAGGACTACATCGACCGCGGAGTGCTCCGCGAACGCCCCGACGGCACCCGCAACCCGCTGCAGACCGTGCCGCTGACGGAGGCCATCCAGCGGCACCGCTTCGACGCCGTGTTCGGCGGCGGGCGCCGCGACGAGGAGAAGGCCCGGGCCAAGGAACGGGTGTTCTCGCTGCGCGACGAGTTCTCCCAGTGGGATCCGCGCCGCCAGCGCCCCGAACTGTGGCAGCTCTACAACGGCCGCCACGCGCCCGGGGAGCACGTCCGGGTGTTCCCCCTGTCCAACTGGACCGAACTGGACGTCTGGCAGTACATCCAGCGCGAGCGGATCGAGCTGCCGGAGATCTACTTCGCCCACCAGCGGGAGGTCTTCGCCCGCGACGGCATGTGGCTGACCGCCGGGGACTGGGGCGGTCCGCAGCGGGGCGAGCAGGTGGAGAAGCGGCTGATCCGCTACCGCACCGTCGGGGACATGTCCTGCACGGGCGCCGTCGACTCCGACGCGACCACGCTCGACGCCGTGATCGCCGAGATCGCCGCCTCCCGGCTCACCGAGCGGGGGGCGACCCGCGCCGACGACAAGCTGTCCGAAGCCGCGATGGAAGACCGCAAGCGCGAAGGGTACTTCTAGGGATGACCGGTTCCACCGAGCAGCAGGCCGAGCAGCCGAACGAGCAGCTGTCGGCCACCACCCTGCTGCGTTTCGCCACCGCAGGTTCGGTCGACGACGGCAAGTCCACCCTGGTGGGCCGGCTGCTGCACGACTCCAAGTCGGTGCTCGCCGACCAGCTGGAGGCGGTCGAGCACGCCTCCCGCTCCCGCGGCCAGGCGGCGCCCGACCTGGCGCTGCTCACCGACGGCCTGCGGGCCGAGCGCGAGCAGGGCATCACCATCGACGTGGCGTACCGCTACTTCGCCACGCCCCGGCGGCGGTTCATCCTCGCCGACACCCCCGGGCATGTGCAGTACACCCGGAACATGGTCACCGGCGCCTCGACGGCCGAGCTGACGGTGGTCCTGGTCGACGCCCGCAACGGCGTGGTCGAGCAGACCCGCCGGCACGCGGCGATCGCCGCGCTGCTGCGCGTCCCGCACGTCGTCCTCGCCGTGAACAAGATGGACCTGGTGGGCTACCGGGAGGCGGTCTTCGCCGCCATCGCCGAGGAGTTCACGGCCTACGCGAGCGAGCTGGGCGTCCCGGAGATCACCGCGATCCCGATCTCGGCGCTCGCCGGCGACAACGTCGTGGACGCCTCCGCGCACATGGACTGGTACGGCGGCCCCACGGTGCTGGAGCACCTGGAGACCGTGCCGGTCAGCCATGACCTGGCGACCTGCCACGCGCGCCTCCCGGTGCAGTACGTGATCCGCCCGCAGACCGCCGACCACCCGGACTACCGCGGATACGCGGGCCAGATCGCGGCCGGAACGTTCCGCGTCGGCGAGGAGGTCACCGTCCTGCCGTCGGGCCGGACGTCGCGGATCGCGGGCATCGACCTGCTCGGCGAGCCGGTGGACGTGGCCTGGACCCCGCAGTCGGTGACGCTGCTGCTGGAGGACGACATCGACGTCTCCCGCGGCGACCTCCTCGTGCCGAGCACGGACGCGCCCGCCACGACGCAGGACGTCGAGGCCACGGTCTGCCATGTCGCCGACACCCCCCTCGCGGTGGGCGCGCGGGTGCTGCTGAAGCACACGACCCGCACGGTGAAGGCGATCGTCAGGGAGATCCCGTCTCGGCTGACGCTCGACGACCTGTCCCCGCACCCGTCCCCCGGGCAGCTGGTGGCCAACGACATCGGCCGGGTCAGGATCCGCACCGCCGAGCCGCTGGCGCTCGACTCCTACGCGGACTCCCGCCGCACCGGGTCCTTCCTGCTGATCGACCCGGCGGACGGCACGACCCTGGCGGCCGGCATGGCGGGCGGGTCCTTCGCCGCCGCCGGGGCCGCGCCCGCCCGGGACGGCGAGGGGTGGGACTTCTGATGGCTGCCGACGCGTACGCGACCTTCGCCAAGGAGGGCGGCCGGGTGGGCAGCGGTGTGCTCGGCGCGGGATCGGGGGGTGTCACGCGATGTGCCCGATGACCGGCGCGGCCCCCCGGCCGCCCGGCAGACGAAGACACCGACCCGCCGAACCCCCGGCCGCGTCCCCCACCATCCGGCACCGCCGAAGGACGTGAGAACCGGGCCCCCGAGAGGAACGCCTCCCGTGCCTGCATCCCGTACGAGCCTGCGCCGCGGACTCGCCGCTGCCGCCGCCCTCCCCCTGCTGGCCCTGGCCGCCACCGCCTGCGGCTACGGCTCCCAGGCCAGGGAGGACAGGACGGCCGGGGTGGCAGCGGTGGGCAGGAAGCTCTCCGCCGGCACCGTCCGCATCGGCTACCTGCCGAACCTGACCCATGCCACCGCGCTCGTCGGCATCCGGGAAGGTCTGATCCAGAAGGAACTCGGCGGCACCGCGATCAAGCCGCAGACCTTCAACGCCGGTCCGTCCGCGATCGAGGCACTCAACGGCGGTTCGCTGGACATCGGTTTCATCGGCCCGTCGCCCGCGGTGAACGCGTACGTGAAGTCGCATGGCCGGAATCTGCGGATCGTCTCCGGTTCGGCCTCCGGCGGCGTGAAGTTCGTCGTCAACCCGGACCGGATCACCTCCCAGGACGACGTCAGGGGCAAGCGGATCGCCACCCCCCAGAAGGGGAACACCCAGGACGTCGCCCTCCTCGACTGGATCGCAGGGAAGGGCTGGAAGGTCGACGCGGAGAGCGGCAAGGGCGACGTCTCGGTGGTCCGCACGGACTCCGGGGTCACCCCCGCCGCCTACAAGTCCGGCTCCATCGACGGCGCCTGGGTGCCGGAGCCGACCGCGTCCACGCTGGTCGCCGAGGGCGCGAAGGTCCTCCTGGAGGAGGCCGCGCTCTGGCCCGGCGGGAAGTTCGCGATCACCAACGTGGTCGTGTCGGGGACGTTCCTGAAGGAGCATCCGGACGTCGTCGAGGCGGTGCTCCGCGGCACCGTGCGGACGAACGCCTGGATCACCGCCCATCCGGAGCAGGCCAAGGCCGCGGCCAACGCGGCGCTGAAGGCGGAGACCGGCAGGGAACTCCCCCCGGAGGTCGTCGACCGGGCCTGGCCGGGCATCCGGGTCACGGACGATCCGCTGGCCGCCACGCTCAGGACGCAGTCCGAGTGGGCGGCGCGGGCCGGGCTCGTCGACGAGCCGGACCTGGCCGGGATCTACGACCTGAGGCCGCTGAACAAGGTGCTGAGAGCCGAGGGCAGGCCCGAGGTCTCCGACGCCGGCCTCGGCACCCCCTGACACCCGCAGTCCGTCCGGTAACACTCCCAGGAGGTGACGACCATGGCCACCACGTTCGCCGAGGCCGCCGAGGACACCACCGTACTGTCGCACGCCGCCAGGATCGAGCACGTCTCGAAGTCGTTCCGCGGTCCCGCCGGATCGCAGCTCGTCCTGGACGACATCAGTCTGGACGTCGCCCCCGGCGAGTTCGTCACCATCCTCGGGGCGTCGGGATGCGGCAAGTCCACCCTGCTCAACCTGGTCGCGGGGCTGGACCGGCCGACCACCGGGTCCATCGAGACGCCCGGCGGGCGGCCCGCCCTGATGTTCCAGGAGCACGCCCTCTTCCCGTGGCTGACCGCGGGCAGGAACATCGAACTGGCGCTGCGGCTGCGCGGTGTCCCCAGGGCCGGGCGCCGCGAGGAGGCGGAGCGGCTGCTGGAACTGGTCCGGCTCGGCGGCGCGCACGGCAAGCGCGTCCACGAGCTGTCCGGCGGCATGCGCCAGCGGGTCGCCATGGCCCGGGCCCTCGCGCAGGACAGCGATCTGCTGCTGATGGACGAGCCGTTCGCGGCGCTCGACGCCATCACCCGCGACGTACTGCACGACGAGCTGACGCGGATCTGGCGCGAGACGAACGTGTCGGTGCTCTTCGTCACGCACAACGTCAGGGAGGCGGTCCGGCTCGCCCAGCGGGTGGTCCTGCTGTCGTCGCGGCCAGGCCGGGTGGCCCGCGAGTGGGCCGTGGACATCCCGCAGCCGCGCCGCATCGAGGACGCCGCCGTGGCGGACCTGTCCGTCGAGATCACCGAACGACTGCGGGGGGAGATCCGCCGACATGGCCAGCAGTGAAGCCCGGGCCGGCGTCACGAAGGCGGGCGGATCGCCCGCCGGGCCGGACGACCTCGCCGGTGTCGAGGCCGGTCTGGACGCCCTCGACGCCGTCGAGGTCCGCCGCACACCCCTGCGCGAGGTCCTCCTGAAGAAGGCCGTACCACCGCTCGTGGCGGTCGCCCTCGTGCTGGCGGTGTGGCAGCTCCTCGTCTCGGCCCGGGTCACCACCGAGGACAAGCTGCCGGCGCCGTCCGCGGTGTGGGCGGGCCTGTCCGACATGTGGCTGCAGGGCACCCTGTTCGACGTGATCTGGACCAGCGTGTCGCGCGGACTGTTCGGCTTCCTGCTGGCCCTGGCCATCGGCACCCCGCTGGGTCTGCTGGTGGCGCGGGTCGGCTTCGTCCGTGCCGCGATCGGCCCGATCCTCTCCGGCCTGCAGTCGCTGCCGTCGGTGGCGTGGGTGCCGCCTGCCGTCATCTGGCTCGGCCTGAACGACTCGATGATGTACGCGGTCATCCTGCTCGGCGCGGTGCCGTCGATCGCCAACGGGCTGGTGTCCGGGGTCACCCAGGTGCCTCCGCTGTTCCTGCGGGCCGGGCGGACACTCGGCGCCACCGGCCTGAGGGGCACCTGGCATATCGTCATGCCGGCCGCGCTGCCGGGCTATCTGGGCGGCCTGAAGCAGGGCTGGGCCTTCTCCTGGCGCTCGCTGATGGCGGCCGAGATCATCGCCTCCTCTCCCGACCTGGGCCTCGGCCTGGGACAGCTGCTGGAGAACGGCCGCAACAACATCGACATGCCCGGCGTGTTCCTGGCGATCGTCCTCATCCTGGTCGTCGGTATCGCCGTCGACCTGCTCGTCTTCAGCCCGCTGGAGCGCCGGGTGCTCCGCAGCCGCGGTCTCCTCGCCGGGAGTTGAGCCGATCCCGTGTACGGCCCCGCCCACCCCGCGCTTCTCGTCGTCGCCCACGGCAGCCGCGATCCGCGCCATGCCGCGACCGTGCACGCCCTGGTACGGCAGGTGCGGTCGCAGCGGCCCGGGGTGCGGGTCGGCACGGCGTTCCTGGACTTCAACGCGCCCGCCGTGCCCCGGGTGCTGGAGCGGATGGCGAACGACGCGGTGGCACAGGTGGTCGCACTGCCGCTGCTGCTGGCCCGGGCCTTCCATGCGAAGTCGGACATCCCGTCCGTGCTGGACGAGGCCCGGGCGCGGCACCCGCGGCTCCGGATCACCCAGGCAGGGGTACTCGGCCCGTCCCGGCTGCTGCTGGACACGGTCGAACAGCGTCTGTACGAGGCCGGGTTGACACCCGCCGACAAGGGCTCGACGGGAGTCGTCCTGGCCTCGGCCGGCTCCTCCGACCCGGAGGCCGCCTCCGGGCTCGCCGAGGTGGCGCGGGACCTGCGGCACAGCGGATGGCGCACGGTGCGGCCCGCGTTCGCCTCCGCCGTCACCGCGGCGGGGCCGCCCGCCCCCGGGGACGCGGTGCGGGCGCTGCGCGCCGCGGGAGCCGAGGGAGCCGGCGGCTCCGAGCCCCTGAAACGGGTCGCGGTGGCACCGTATGTCATCGCCCCCGGCCGGCTGCCGGACCGGATCGCGGACGGCGCGCGGGCCGCAGGGGCGGACGTCCTGGCCGATGTGCTCGGACCGTCACCCGCACTGGCCCGGCTGGTGCTGCGGCGGTACGACGAGGCCCTGGCCGTGCAGCGCCTCGCCGCCGCGGGCTGAGCACCCCGTCCGAGCGGGCCGACGGGCGCCCCGCCAGGCCGTGCACCACCTCACCACCGCACGCCGAACACCCCCCCACCCCGACCGGCGCCGCACCACGGCAGGCGCCGCACCACGGCAGGCCGCGCACCACGGCAGGCCCTGCCGTTCAGCCTCCGGGATGGGGCGGACGCACCTCGACGAACCGGCGGCGGCTCCGACCGCGGTACACCAGGGCGTCCCAGCCGAGGCGCCCCAGTATCCGGGCGCAGTCGGCGAGGGCGCGTTCCTCCTCCCCGGCGGCGCCACTGCCGTGCGGTCCGAGCCATTCGACCCTGACCATGCCCGGTTCGTCCGGTACTCCCGCCACGCGGTATCCGGTGGCCACCCGGCGCCCCGAGTCGGCGTCGACGGCGGAGGGCGCGATACCGGCCGCCTCCAGCGCGAGCGCCACGGCGCGAACCATCCGCCCCCGTTCCCAAGGGGCGGGCACCGCTTCGGGGCCGGCGGCGGCGCCGGGGCCGGCACCGGTGAGCCGACGGATCTGCAGCATGCCCTCGAACGCCACGCGCACCTCGGCGGCCCGCGCCCGCGCCTCGCGCTCGCCGCCCGGGCGCGGAGGCCCGTCACCGTCGTCGTACATGGAACCGACGATAGGGTGCGGCACCGACAACCGCCCCGGGGCCGGTCACCGCTGCCGCGGCCACTCGGCAGGGCGGCCACGCCACCCGGCCGCGACCGGGTACACGGCCGTGCGGAGAGACAGGGCTCCTGCCCCGCGGTGACACGATCGTGGCACCGTCGTGACGGACCCGCCGGGCCGGCCCGCGCATGATGTCCGCGAGGAGGCTGACATGTCGCTGCACTACCACAGGCGGATCACACTCATCCCGAGGCTGCTGCACCTGAACGTCGGTACACACGGCTGGTCCCTGAGCCTCGGCACTCGCCGGGCCCACATCACCCGGGGCAGCGGCGGCCGCGGCAGGGCATCGGTCCGGCTGCCCGGCGGATTCAGCTGGCACCGCAGTTTCCGGCGGCGCTGACGAGCCCTCACACACGCTGTCGGCGCGCGCCGAAGAACACCGACAGGCATCAGCAAGCACGGCCAAGCCCCGACAAGCACTGACAAGCCCAGACAAGCACCGAGAAGCACCGAGAAGCACCGAGAAGCACCGAGAAGCACCGACAGGCGCTATGGGTTCCGGCAAGCGCCGGCAGGGCTCGGGGTGCGGCCGGGAGCGGCCGGTGCGGTCGGCCCGTACCACATGCGCCGGACCCCGGCCCGCCGCTCCCGGCCGCGCGGGCGAGAGCGATGCCGGGGCCGATGGCCCCGGCCCGCCTCCGCTCAGACTGGTTCGCCGGCCGTCATCTCCGCGAGCCTGTCCACCGTGTTCCAGTTGCGGGTCGTGGCGACGAGGCCCTTCTTCACGCTCGCCCGTGCCAGCGCGTCGGCCAGCCTGGAGCGGCCGATTCCCCCCGGGGTGTACAGGTACAGCGCGCGGTCCCCGAGCCGGAAGTCCTCGGGCAGATGGGCGTCCCGGTCCACACCGGCGAACCGCTCCGGTTCGACGCGCTCCGAGAAATAGGTGACATGCAGTTGCCTGCCCTCGAGCCGTCCGGCCGGGAAGGGGCAGTCGCCGACGACCGAGGCGAGGTACGGCCCGCCGCGCACGAGGCAGTCCACGGTGAAGCCGAAGCGCTCCTCGACGGCGCGTTCGATGCCGCGCGCGAGCCCGTCCTCGTCATCCGTCTCGCTGGTGAACACGGCGTTGCCGCTCTGGAGGTAGGTGCGCACATGGCCATGGCCGAGGTCCGTCACCAGGCTGTGCAGGTCGGCCATCGGAACCTTGCGGTGGCCGCCGACATTGATGCCGCGCAGCAGCGCGGCGTACGCGTGGGTCTTCGCCATTGGTAGTCAGGGATGCGGTGCTCCTTCGAGCCCGCTTCCCCGTTCCCCTTTCCGTCCGTGCGTGCGTGCGGGGCTCGGCTTCTCCGCGGTGACGAGGCTGCGAGGTTCGCTCCACACTGCGGCCCGCGTGCTTGCTGCCTCCGCAGGGGCTCCCGGCATCCCGCGCAGACCGCAGCTTCTCCGCGGCGGACCGGGAGCTGCCACCGGGCTCGGGTGTGCGGCCGGGCGGGCTGCCGCCCCCGAGCCTGGACCAGCTGTCAGGACACACCATGCCGCCCACCATAGGACGGCCGCCGTGCCCCGTGAGGGAGGGCACGACGGCCATCGGATCCCTCCTGCCGGCCGGGCCGGTTACCCGGCGGTCTGCGGCAGTTCGGCCTCGATGAGATCGGCGGCCCGGCGCGTACCGCCCTCCAGGCGCATCGAGCGGCGGATCTCCTCCAGCCGGACGGCCACCTCGGGGTCGGCCGACAGCGTGAGCACGGCATCCCGGAGATGGTCCGCGGTGGCCTCCCCCATCGGCAGATGGCGGGCCACGCCGAGCGAGGCGAGCATGTCGGCGTTGCCGAACTGGTCGACCGCCTGCGGGACCGCGACCATGGGTGTGGCGGTGGCCAGCCCCTCCTGGCTTCCGCCGGCGCCGGCATGTGTGATGAAGGCGTCGGCCTGCCCGAGTACCGCCCGCTGCGGTACCCACTCGTGCACCTCGATGTTCGCGGGCACACGGCCGAGTTCCGCCGGATCCACGAACCTGCCGATCTGCAGCACGACGTGCCAACCTGGCAGTTCGCCGAAGGCCTTCACACACTCGCGGTAGAAGGCGGGCTGCCTGGTGAACGCCGAGCCGAGGGAGACCAGCAGCACCTTGCCCGCGCCTGCGGGCCGTCGCCACTGCCCTTCCTGCGTGCGGTCGCCCTGGCAGGTGCCGACGAAGGAGTGGACGCGCTCGTCGACCCGGTCGGCGTTGGGCTGGAGCGCCCTGGGGATCAGCACCAGGGAGCGGGCCGGGCGGCGGACGAACGGGTCGGGGTGGACACCGATCCCGTTCTCCGACAGCCAGGACTCGAAGCGGGCGTAGTAGGCCCTGCCCCGCTCGGTCGCCCTGATGGCGGCGGTCATCGGCTCGCCGACCTCCTCCTCGTAGCCTTCCCAGGCAACGAGGTTCGGCGAGAGGGAAATCGCCGGCACGCCCCAGCGATGGGCGAGGACGCGCGCGGGGTAGGAGGTGATGTCGTGCAGGACAAGGTCCGGTTCGTCCCCCGCGAACGCCTCGGCGAGCTGCGGCAGCGCCTGGACCGCGTCGTCGAGGAACGGCTCGATGTGGTCGATCGGTTCGGTGCCCCAGGCGTCCGGGGCGTCCGGCAGGGTGGAGTTCCAGGGCACCGGTTCCGCGCCGGTCGCGGCGACCTTCCCGGCGAAGGACGGCGGGATCGCGTAACTGACGCGGTGCCCGCGGGCCACGAGTTCCCGGATCACTTCGATGCTCGGGTTCACATGCCCGTGGGCGGCGATGGAGAACATGGCGATATGGGCCCGCTGTGGTTCGGTCATCCCATGAGACTAAACGAAACGATACGTCTCGTTCTACAGGATAACCGGACCGTTGCCTGATGCGGCATCGGCCACCCCGACGGCGGGCGGGGACCGGATCGCCGTCCTCGGCCGGCCCCCTCGCCGACCCGCCGGCTCTCCCTCCCCCTCCCCCCTCCTCCCTCCTCCCCCTCCCCCCTCCTCCCCCTCCTTCCTCCCCTCCCCCGTCTTCCTCCCCACCTTCCCGGAGCCGGTCCAGCTGCGGATGCGACAATCCGCGCCATGGACGAGACGCACGCCCGGGAGGTGCTCGCGGCGGCCGGACTGCCGCGGAACGGCGAGCTGCTGGCGCTCGGCGAGAACGCGGTGTTCGCGATCGGCGACATCGTGGTGAGGATCGGACGGGGCGCCGATCTGCTGGAGCGCGCACGGCGGGAGCTGGTGGTGTCCGAGTGGCTGGAAGCCGCCGGCGTCCCGGCGGTACGGGCCGCTGAGCCTCGGGCTCGGCTGGTCGAGGGTCATCCGGTGACGGTGTGGCACCGGCTGCCGAAGGCCGTGCGCCCCGCGGAGGCACGGGATCTGGCCCCGCTGCTGCGGCTGGTGCACAGGCTGCCGGCGGCGCCGTTCGCGCTGCCGGGGCGGGAACTGCTCGGGGGTGTGGAACGCTGGCTGCGGCTGGCGGGCGAATCGATCGACCCTGGGGACGCGGCCTATCTGCGGGAGCGCCGGGACGGCTTCACCACAGCGGTCGCCGGGCTGGCACCGCAGCTGCCGCGCGGGCCGATCCACGGCGACGCGCTCCCGCGCAACGTTCTCGTCGGACCCGGTGGCCCGGTACTGGTCGACCTGGAGACCTTCTCCTGCGATCTGCGCGAGCACGACCTGGTCGTCCTGGCCCTCTCCCGCGACCGCTACGGGCTCGCCCCGGCGGCGTACGACGCGTTCACCCGCGCCTACGGGTGGGACGTGCGCGAGTGGGACGGCTGCGCGGTGCTGCGTGGCGCCCGGGAGACGGCGAGCTGCGCCTGGGTGGCTCAGCACGCGCCCGCGAACCCCCGCGCCCTGGCCGAGTTCCGCCGCCGCGTCGCGTCCCTGCGCGCGGGCGACACCGGGGCCCGCTGGCACCCGTTCTGAAGAGCCCCGCCCCGGAGCCGATCGGCCGCGCCCCCGGGCACCCCCGCTGGAGTACTGGCGCGGGCCCCGGGGCAGCGTTCCGCACCGGCTTCCGCCCGCCATCGCGGTCCGCCTGATCGGCCGTGGGGCCGCGGCAGCGCCGTTGCCTCCCTCCGGCGGTCCGGAACGCCGGGCGGCGCACCCCGGCAAGTGCCCCGGATCGCCGACAGGACGACCGCGCGGCGGGATCAGCCGGGTACCGAGGCCGGGGCGCGCAGGGGCCAGCCGCCGTCGACGACCGCGTCCTTCTCGCCCTTGCGGCGGAGGAAGGACTGGAAGTCCGCGGCCCATTCCGCGTACCAGCGGATCTGGCGGGCATGGAGGTCGGACGGGCTCAGCGCGGCGACCGACGGGTGCCGGTCGGCTATCGCGCGGGCGACCAGGACGGCCGCCAGGGCGTCCGCCGATGCCTCGTGCGCGTCGTCGAGAACGACTCCGTACTCCGCGCAGACCGCCTCCAGCGTGCGCTTCCCGCGCCGGTAACGGTCGACCGCCCGGTCGATGGTGTAGGGGTCGGCGACCGGGGCGGGGTCCCGGAGCGGCGGCAGTCCGTGCCGTCGCAGCTCGGCGGCGAGCAGGGTCAGGTCGAACGCCGCGTTGTACGCCACGACCGGTATCCCCCGCGCCCAGTGCGCGGCCAGCTCCACCGCCGCCTCAGCGGCCACCTCCCCCGCGGGGCGGCCCTCCGCCGCAGCCCGTTCGCTGCTGATCCCGTGGATCGCCGTCGCCTGGGCCGGGATGCGGACGCCGGGGTCCGCCAGCCAGGTACGCCGCTGCACGGTACCGTCGCCGTCGACCGTGACGACCGCCGCCGTCACGATCCGTGCCGAGAGCGGGTCCGTGCCCGTCGTCTCCAGGTCGAAGCCCACCAGCGGCTCGTGGTGCCAGGTCATCCATCCCCCCTTGTCGGTCCTGCTGACGAAGAACTCTCGCATGCGGCACTGACACTTCCACCACGGGCCGTCCGCTCCGCGCACCCCCCGGGCGTCCTGCCCGGCCCGGCGGGCGCACCCGGCCGGGTCGGGGGCGCGCCCGGTCCAGGGCCGGTTCAGGCCCCCGTCTGCCCCGGCCCCGGTCTGCCCCGGCCCCGGTCTGCCCAGGGCCACGGGCGGCTCACATCACCGGCCCGCCCGATCCCGACCAGCGGCCGGCCCCGGGGCCGGCCGGTCGACGGCACCCGGCGGTTCACGACACCGGCGGGCCACGGCACCAGGCGGTTCACGACACCGGGCGGGAGTCGCCCCATACCGACTCGAACTCCTCGCGGTAGGTCTGGAACAGCCCGTGCTCGGCGTCCTCGCCCGCTCTCACCACCGTCCGGCCGCCGCCGCGCAGGACCAGCACCGGCGCCTCCATGCCGCGCGCCCGGCGGAGGTAGGACTGGACGACGGCGAGCCCGTCCGACCCGTCGCCGTCGACGAGATAGGCGGTGAAGCGCGGCGTCTCGTCGAAGACGTGGATCTCGAACGCGCCCTGGTCTCGGAGCCGTGACCGAACCCGCCGCATGTGCAGGATGTTCATCTCCACCGCGCGGCTCAGCTCCCCCTTCCGCAGACCGAGTTCACGCTCGCGACGCTTGACCGCGCTGCTGGCCGGGTTGAGGAAGAGCAGCCGGACCCGGCAGCCGGACTCCGCCAGCCGCACCAGCCGCCTTCCGGAGAAGTTCTGCACCAGGAGATTGAGGCCTATGCCGACGGCGTCGATGCGCCGGGCGCCCCCGAACAGGTCCTCCGCAGGAAGCTGCCGCTGCAGCCGCACCCGGTCGGGGTGGATCGAGACCACGTCCGCGTAGCGGTCTCCCACGAGGTCCTCGACCGCGTCCACCGGGAGCCGGTCGGCGGACGGAACGCCGGCGCCGCTGCCGAGGATCTCCAGCAGCCGCACCGAGGCCCGTTCCGCCTGGGCCAGCACCGTCTCGTTGAGTGCCCGGTTGCGGGAGACGACGTTGCGCGCGACCTCCAGTTCGTCCAGCGTCAGCTCCACGTCGCGCCGGTCGTCGAAGTACGGTTCGAAGCACGGCCAGTGCTGGACCATCAACTCCCTCAGCTGGGGCAGGGTGAGGAAGCTGAGGACGTTGTCGTCGGCGGGGTCCAGGAGGTAGCCCTTGCGGCGGCTGACCTCCCGCACCGCGACGGCCCGCTGCACCCACTCCTGACCGGCCGGGCCGGCCGCGGCGACGACCCACTCCTCGCCGTGCACGGGTTCGTAGACGGGTCTCAGCACCGCGGCCACGACGGCACGCAAACGCTGTTCGACCAGATTCAGCCAGACGTACGCGCGCCCCGCCCGCTGGGCGCGGGTGCGCACCTCGCTCCAGGCGTCCGCGCTCCAGGCCAGTTCGGGCCCGATCTCGGACCCCGTGTCCACCGGCCGGGCGAGGGAAACCGCGCCCGGCTGCGCATCGGAGGAGTCCCCTTCGTGACCTGTGTCACCTGGGGGTAGCTCAAGTCCTCCGGAGCTCACCCGTGCACCGCCTTCTGCTCCCGCACACCGTCTTCAACGATCAAGGAAGGGTACTCCGGGAGCGGGACACGGTGCAGCAGGATCCACCGGCTCCTCGTCCAACTCCCGCACATCGGAGCACCGTTCCGGTCGGCGGGAGCCGCCCGGACGAGCGGCTTCATCGCCGCGACGCCCCTGGCTGGGAGCGGAAGGCCCTGCCCATGGACGGCCGGCGGATGCCGTCCGCCGGCCCTCTTCCCGTGCGACGCGGTGGAAGCGGACGGGGGCCCGCCCGTCCGGGTAAACAAGCGGCTCGTCGTTGACGGGCGCGCCGCGGGGGTCGGAGACATGCGGTCCCCGGCCGGGGTGCCGCGTCATGGCGAACAGCTCGCAGGCGCGGTTCCCGGCCTTCCCCGACCTCCCGGCCTTCCCCGGCCTCCCGATGGTGCGATCGGCGGCGGCACCGGCGCGGCCCGGTCCCCACCTCGGCCCCGTAACGGCACGGCCGCGTGACGCGAGGGCACGGAAGGCTCCCGCCGGGCCGGGCTTCCGCCGCATCGTGGCCCCGCAGAGGCGGGCAGCCCGCGCCGGATCGGTCACGGGACGGTCCGGCCGCCGCCGGACCGTCCCGGTCACCGCAATGGCGGCACCCCCCGGCGGCCTCCCCGCGGGCGGCGCATGCGCGCCCGAAGCACCCACGCCCCTTCCGTCCCGGTTGGATCCGCTTTCGACGCCCCGCGGAACCCTCACCGTCCTTTTACGGGCCCTTGCCGCTCCATGCCGGCCCGCGCCCCCGCCACCCCCGCCACCCGCCCCTTACCGCCTTGCACCGTCCGCTACCGGCCCGCGCCTCCCCCCTTACCGGCCGCGGTCACCCGGTAGGACGGCGGTGAGTCCTAGGAGGTTGCGCGACTTTCGGGGAGGATCTGGCCGAAGAGGTCCCCCGAACCCGGATCAGAAGTGGAAGAGTCTTATCTATGCAGGTCTGGCCGGGACAGGCGTATCCACTCGGTGCCACATACGACGGCGCCGGCACCAACTTCGCGGTCTACTCAGAGGCCGCCCACCGAATCGAGCTGTGTCTGCTCCACGACGACGGCTCCGAGACCGCGGTCGAGCTCCGCGAGACCGACGCGTTCGTGCGCCACGCCTACCTGCCGGGCGTGATGCCCGGACAGCGGTACGGCTTCCGGGTGCACGGCCCGTACGAGCCCGAGCACGGGCAGCGGTGCAACTCCGCGAAACTGCTCCTCGACCCGTACGCACGGGCGATGAGCGGACGTATCGACTGGGGGGAGGCGGTCTACGGCTACCACTTCGGCAGACCGGACTCGCGCAACGACCTGGACTCCGCGCCGCACACGATGGCCTCGGTCGTCGTCAACCCGTACTTCGACTGGGGTGATGACCGCCCGCCGCGCACCGACTACCACCGCACGGTCATCTACGAGGCCCATGTCAAGGGCCTGACGATGCTCCACCCCGCGCTGCCGGAGGAACTGCGCGGGACCTACGCGGGGCTCGCCCACCCCGAGGTGATCTCGCACCTTTCGGAACTGGGCGTCACAGCGCTGGAGTTGATGCCGGTGCACCAGTTCGTCAGCGACCACCGGCTGGTCGACGCGGGCCTGGACAACTACTGGGGCTACAACACCATCGGGTTCTTCGCCCCGCACAACAGCTACGCCTCCTGGGGCGACCGGGGCCAGCAGGTCCTGGAGTTCAAGTCCGCCGTGCGGGCGCTGCACGAGGCGGGCATCGAGGTCATCCTCGACGTCGTCTACAACCACACCGCCGAGGGGAACCATCTCGGCCCGACGCTCTCGTTCCGCGGTATCGACAACGCGTCGTACTACCGGCTCACCGAGGACCGCCGGTATTACATGGACACGACCGGCACCGGCAACTCGATGCTGATGCGCTCACCCCACGTGCTCCAGCTGATCATGGACTCGCTGCGGTACTGGGTGACCGAGATGCACGTCGACGGCTTCCGCTTCGACCTCGCGGCGACGCTCGCACGGCAGTTCCACGAGGTGGACCGGCTGTCGTCGTTCTTCGACCTGGTCCAGCAGGACCCCGTGGTCAGCCAGGTCAAGCTGATCGCCGAGCCGTGGGACGTCGGCGAGGGCGGCTACCAGGTCGGCAAGTTCCCACCGCTGTGGACCGAGTGGAACGGCAAGTACCGGGACACCGTTCGGGATCTGTGGCGCGGGGAGCCGCGCACCCTCGCCGAGTTCGCGTCCCGGCTCACCGGCTCCTCCGACCTGTACCAGGACGACGGCCGGCGCCCTCTCGCCTCCGTCAACTTCGTCACCTGCCACGACGGTTTCACCCTGCACGACCTGGTCTCGTACAACGAGAAGCACAACGAGGCCAACGGAGAGGGCAACCGGGACGGGGAGAGCCACAACCGCTCCTGGAACTGCGGCGCGGAAGGCGAGGCGGAGGACGGTGGGGTCCGGGAGCTGCGCAACCGCCAGATGCGCAACTTCATCGCGACGCTGATGCTGTCCCAGGGCGTGCCGATGCTCAGCCACGGCGACGAGTTCGCCCGCACCCAGCGGGGCAACAACAACGCGTACTGCCAGGACAACGAGCTGACGTGGGTGCGCTGGCCGGAGTCGACGGCCGACCAGGACGGCACACTGCTCGCGTTCACCCGGGCGATGGTGCGGCTGCGCCGTGACCACCAGGTGTTCCGGCGGCGGCGCTTCTTCCACGGCAGGCCGGTGGAGGGCACGCACGACGAACTCTCCGACATCGCCTGGTTCACACCGGAGGGCGGGGAGATGACGTCCCGGGACTGGCAGGCCGCCCATGCCAGAACCCTGACCGTCTTCCTCAACGGCCACGCCATCTCCGAGCCGGGGCCGCGCGGCGAGCGGATCTCCGACGACTCGTTCCTGCTGATGTTCAACGCGAGCGACGAGGACCTGGACTTCGCCGTTCCGGTCGACCACGGACTGCAGTGGCAGGTCGTGGTCGACACCGCCCGGCCCGAGGGCGTCCCCCCGGGGCAGGGGCCGAAGGTGGACGCGGGCGAGCGGATCAGGATGGTCAGCCGCAGCCTGACGGTGCTGCGCCGGCCCGCGTAGGGCACGGGTCCGGCGCATGCACCGGCCGCCCGCGGGCCGCGGTGCGCGGCGGGCGGCAGGCAGCAGGCGGCGGGCGGCAGGCGGCCGTCTGCGGACCTCGTGATGCGCCGCTACCCGGGAGTCCCGGATCGTCCCGAGCGGACGGCCCCACGGAGCACGTCCCGCCCCGGCCCCTCCCCCGGCCCGGACCGCCTTCGCCGTATCAGGTGAACGTTCGGCCGGTGGCCGCCGCCGGTACGGCGGCCGATGAAGCAGAGGGCGCCGATCCGGGTACGTACGTTCGCATGACGCCCACCGCCACATACCGGCTCCAGCTGCAACCGGACTTCCCCTTCCGGGCCGCCGAGGAGGCGGTCCCCTACCTCGCCGGCCTCGGTGTCTCCCATCTGCACCTCTCCCCCGTCCTGGAGGCGGTGCCCGGCTCCGCGCACGGGTACGACGTCGTCGACCACGACCGGGTGCGGGAGGAGCTCGGCGGCGAGGAGGGACTCCGGGCGCTGGCCCGTACCGCGCACGGGCACGGCCTCGGTCTGGTGCTCGACATCGTGCCCAACCACATGGCCGCGGCCCCCCGGTACAACCGGGCCCTCCGGGAGGTGCTGCGGGAGGGGCCCGGGTCGCCGTTCGCCCGCTGGTTCGACATCGACTGGGACGCGGGCGGCGGCAAGGTGCTGATGCCCGTGCTCGGCGACCGGCTGGGCGAGGAGCTCGGCGTGCTGCGGGTGGCGGGGCGGACGCTCCGCTACGGCGACCATGTGTTCCCGCTGCGGGAGGGGACGGAGGAGCTGCCGCTGCCCGAGCTGCTGGACGCCCAGTGGTACCGGCTCGGCTGGTGGCGGCTGGCCCGTACCGAGCTGAACTACCGCCGGTTCTTCACCATCTCCGATCTGATCGGCCTCCGGGTGGAGGACCCGGAGGTCTTCAGCGCCACCCATGCCAAGATCCTGGAGCTGGTACGGGACGGAGTCGTCGAGGGCCTGCGGATCGACCACCCGGACGGACTGGCCGACCCGGAGGGCTATCTGCTGCGGCTGAACGAGGCGACCGGCGGCTGCTGGACCGTCGTGGAGAAGATCCTCACCGGCGACGAGCGGCTGCCGGCCTCCTGGCCGGTGGCCGGCACCACCGGCTACGACGCGCTGTACCGGATCGACGGGCTGTTCACCGACCCGGACGGGGCCGGTGAGCTGCTGCGGCAGTACCGGGGCCACGCCGCCCCCGCGGGGGACCGCGGCGGCTCCTGGGGGGCGACGGTACGGCGCGCCGCCCGCACGGTGGTGACGCAGGAGCTGGCGGCCGAGACCGAGGCCCTGGCTCGGCTGGCCGGACGGGTCTGCGCCGGTGACCCGGCGCTGCGCGACCACGCTCCCTGGGCGCTGCGCACCGCGATCCGCGAACTGCTGGTGCGGGTGCCCGTCTACCGGCCCTACCGCACGGGCGGTGAGTCGGTGGTGACCGCGGACGCGGCGCTGCGGGCGAGGGCGGCGTTCGCGGTGGCCCGCGAGGGCGACGCGGTCGACGTGGTCCGGGACCTGGCGCTCGGCCGGCTCGGGGACGGCCCGGAGCAGCGGGCGTTCCGGGCGCGGTTCGCGCAGACGTCGTCGGCGCTGCGGGCGAAGTCGGTGGAGGACACGGCCTTCTACCGCTATGTGCCGCTGCTGTCGGCCAACGAGGTGGGCGGCGAACCGGGCCGGCCCGCGGTGGCCCCGGAGGAGTTCCACGCCTACTGCGGCAGGATCGCCCGGGACTGGCCGGCCACGGGCACGGTGCTCTCCACGCACGACACCAAGCGCAGCGCGGACGTCCGGGCGCGGATCGCGGTGCTGTCCCAGTGCCCGGAGCGGTGGGAGCGGCTGCTGACGCGTCTGGACGGGGCCCCGGCGCAGGACCGCCACTTCGCCTGGACGGCATGGCAGACGGCGACGGGTTTCGGCGTGCCCGATCCGCGGCGGCTGGGTCCTGCGCTGCTGAAGTCGGCGCGGGAGGCGGGGCTGAACACCGGCTGGACCGAGCCGGACGAGGGGTACGAGCGGGCCGTGCGGGAGTTCGTGGAGGCGGGGCCCGCCGGGGACGCCGTGCACCGGGTGGCCCTGTTCACCCGGGAGCTCGCCCCCTATGCGCGGGCCAACTCGCTCGGCGCCGCGCTCGTCCATCTGACGATGCCCGGGGTGCCCGACCTGTACCAGGGTACGGAGGGCGAGTACCTCGCGCTGGTCGACCCGGACAACCGGCGGCCGTTCCGGGAGCGGGGCGAGGACCGGAAGACGGTGCTCACGAGGGCGGCACTGGGCCTGCGCCGACGGCGCCCGGAGGTCTTCGGCGAGGCGGGTGCCTACGCTCCACTGGCGGCGGAGGGGCCCGCGGCCGGGCACTGCCTGGCGTTCGCCCGCTCGGGCGAGGTGATCACGGCGGTGACCCGGCTGGCACTGCGGCTGGAGGAGTCGGGCGGCTGGCGGGACACCTCACTGCCGCTCCCGGCCGGGCGGTGGACGGATCTGCTCGCTCCGGGCCGTGCGTTCGCGGGCGGCGGGCCCGTGCCCCTGGTGGAGCTGTTCGCCGCGGGCCCGGTGGCGCTGCTGGAGCGCGCGGACGGCGGCTGACGACGAGCGTGAGCAGGATGAGCGGTGCCGCGAGGGGTGCGCCGAGGCGATGAAGAGCGGCGTGGGTCAGGCGTCCGCGCCGTCGTCGGCGACCGGAACGGACAGCGCCCGGTCGGCCGGGCGGCGGCCCGCCGGCTGCTGCGGCTCGGGCAGCGCCGGCAGCGGTGGGACGGGGAGTTCCGCGGGCGGCCCGGCGGAGAGCCCCACCGGCTCGCCGTGGTGCAGGATCTGCAGCGGCTCGCCCTCCTCCAGGGTGTAGCGGACGGTGTGCGGGCGGATGTCCACCCGCAGCCGGCGCCCTCGTACCAGCACGGTGAACCGCAGGCCGGACAGCGCCTCGGGCAGCCTGGGGGCGAAGCCCAGCCGGCGCACCCCGTCCTCGTCCTCGTGCTGGCGCATACCGCCGAGCCCGGCGACCAGGGCCATCCAGGTGCCGGCGAGGGAGGCGATGTGCAGGCCGTCGCGGGTGTTGTGCTCCAGGTTCGCCAGGTCCATCAGCGCCGCCTCGCCCAGATAGGCGTAGGCGAGCCGCATATGCCCGGTCTCCGCGGCCATGACGGCCTGGCAGCACGCCGACAGTGACGAGTCGCGCACCGTCAGCGCCTCGTAGTAGGCGAAGTTGCGGGCCTTCTCCTCCGCCGTGAAGTCGTCCGGGCAGGTCACCATGGCGAGGACCAGGTCGGCCTGTTTGACGACCTGCTTGCGGTAGAGGTCGAAGTAGGGGAAGTGCAGCAGCAGCGGGTACCGGTCGGCCGGGGTGCTCGCGAAGTCCCAGTGCTGGAAGGTGGTGAACCCGGCCGACTGCTCGTGCACGCCGAGGTCCTCGTTGTACGGCACGGCCGTCCGGGCGGCGGCGTCCCGCCACGCCGCGGCCTCCTCCTCCCCGACGCCGAGTTCCTCGGCCCGGTCGGGATGCCGGGCCACCGCCTCCGCCGCGGCCATCAGGTTCCACCGCGCCATCAGGTTGGTGTAGAGGTTGTCGCGGGCGATGGCGCTGTACTCGTCGGGGCCGGTCACCCCGTCGATATGGAAGACGCCCTGCGGGTCGTGGTGGCCGAGCGAACGCCACAGCCGTGCCGTGTGCACCAGCAGTTCCAGTCCCGGCCCTCGCTCGAACTCCTCGTCCCCGGTGGCCGCCACATAGCGCGCCACGGCCCGCGCGATGTCCGCGTTGACGTGGAAGGCGGCCGTCCCGGCGGGCCAGTAGGCGGAGCACTCGGCTCCGCTGATGGTCCGCCAGGGGAAGGCCGCTCCGGCCAGCCCCAGCGTGTGGGCCCGGTCGCGTGCCGCGGGCAGGGTCGCGTGCCGCCAGCGCAGCACCGGGGCGACGGCCCGGGGGGCGGTGAAGGTCAGCATCGGCAGCACGAACGACTCCACGTCCCAGAACGAGTGCCCGTCGTAGCCGGTGCCGGTCAGCCCCTTGGCGGGAATGGCCCGCTCCTCGCTGCGGGCGGCCGCCTGGAGCACATGGAAGAGGGAGAAGCGCACCGCCTGCTGGATCTGCGCGTCGCCTTCCACCTCGACGTCGGCACAGGACCAGAAGTGGTCGAGGAACGTCTTCTGTTCGGCGAGCAGCCCCTTCCATCCCGTGCTGCGGGCGGCGGCGATCGCAGCGTCGGCCTGGTCGTGCATGGCCGGCAGCGACCTCTCGGCCGACCACCCGTACCCGACGAACTTCACCAGTCTCAGCCGTTCGCCCCGCTTCAGCGTCGCGGTGACGGTGAGCCGGCTGACGTCCGGTTCGCTCTCCGCGGACCAGTCCGTCCCCTCCGGGCCCTCGACGACGTGGTCGGCCGCGGCCGCCACCCGCTGGCCGCTGCGCCGGGTGCGGTGCACCAGCCGCAGCCCGGTGCCCCGGGCGGAGTGCTCCTCCGGCTCCAGCGGCGTGTCGACGGCAGCGGCGACCCGCGGGTCGCCGGGTTCGTGCGGCATCTGCTCGTTGGCGACCAGCTCGGACTGGACGGCCACATGGGCGGGCCCGTCCAGCGGCTCGACCTCGTAGGCGATCGCGGCGATGGCGCGCTGGGTGAGCGACACGAGCCGTTCGGAGGTGATGCGGACGGTGCGGCCGCCCGGGGAGGTCCACTCCGCCGTGCGGTGCAGCACACCGGTACGGAAGTCCAGTACCCGCTCGTGGCAGCCGAGTTCGCCGTAGCGCAGGTCGAAGGGGTGGTCGTCCACCAGCAGCCGGATGATCTTGCCGTCGGTGACGTTGATCATCGTCTCGCCGGACTCCGGGTAGCCGTATCCGGCTTCGGCGTACGGCAGCGGATGGAGTTCGTGGACGCCGTTGAGGTAGGAGCCGGGCAGCCCGTGCGGCTCGCCCTCGTCGAGGTTGCCGCGCCAGCCGATGTGCCCGTTGGCGAGGGCGAAGACCGACTCGCTCTGGGCGAGGACATCGAGGTCGAGCCCGGTCTCGCGCAGGCGCCACGGTTCGACCGTATAGGCGGATTGGCTGATCATCGCGACTCCATCAGTTCGGCCAGGTCGTCCACCACCACGTCCGCCCCGTGCCGCCGCAGTTCCCCCGCCTGCCCGGTGCGGTCGACGCCCACGACCAGGCCGAAGTTCCCGGCGCGGCCCGCCTCCACCCCGGCGAGCGCGTCCTCGAACACGGCCGCCTCCCCGGGCGGGACGCCGAGGGCGCGGGCCGCGGCCAGATAGGTGTCGGGCGCGGGCTTGCCGTGGAGCCGCTGCTCCCGGGCGACGACCCCGTCGACCCGTTCGTCGAACAGGTCCTCGATACCGGCGGCGGCGAGCACGTCCCGGCAGTTGGCGCTGGAGGAGACGACGGCGGTGCGCAGCCCCGCCTCGCGGACGGCGTGCACATAGGCGACGGAGCCCTCGTACGCCTCCACGCCGTCCTCCCTGATCCGGCGCAGCACCAGGGCGTTCTTGCGGCCGCCCAGGCCGCCCACCGTCTCCCGCTCCGGCGGGTCGCCGGGCGCCCCGTCGGGCAGTTCGACACCGCGGGAGGCGAGGAAGGTGCGGACGCCGTCCTCGCGCGGCCGGCCGTCGACGTACTCGTCGTAGTCGCGGACGGCGTCGAACGGCACGAACTCGGTGCCTTCGCGGTCGGCGCGCCCGCGCAGGAAGTCGTCGAACATCTCCTTCCAGGCCGCGGCGTGGACCTCCGCCGTACGGGTGAGGACGCCGTCGAGGTCGAACAGACAGGTGCGCACATGATCGGGTAGCCCCAGCATGCGGTCGAGGCTAGGAGGCGCCGGGGGCCGCGGAGGCGGGCGCGTACGCCCGCCGCACGCGCGTACCCCGTGGGGATGACGCGCCGGGTGCCATCCGGAGCAGCCCGCGGGCCGGGGTACCTGCCCGGCACCCGCGGAGCGGGCCGGGACCCTGGCGCCCGGCTCCCGCGGGACCGGGCCGGGCCCCCCGGGATCACCCCCCGCCCCGGGGCCGGCACCCGCGGGACCCCCGGCCTCCCGGGAAGATCCGGGCACGGTCGGGCGGCCGCGTCCCCCGGGAGCGGACACGGGCCGCGGTCCTGCGGCCTCCGGCCACCGGCCACCGGCCTCCGTCCACGTCATCCGCCGTCCGGCAGGCTCCAGCGGTACGGGGCGACTAGGCGGCCGATGCTCTGCGGCCCCCAGGAGCCGGGCGCGTAGGGCTCCACCGGCGGCGGGTTCTCCAGCAGCGGGGTGGACACCTCCCAGAGCCGTTCGATGCCGTCGGAGCGGGTGAACAGGGACTGGTCGCCGAGCATCGCGTCCAGGATCAGGCGCTCGTACCCCTCCAGCGCGTACATGGTGTTGAAGGACTCGGCGTAGCTGAAGACCATCTCGGCCTCGCTCAGCCGCATCGCGGGCCCGGGCTCCTTGACCAGCAGGCGGGCGGCGATCCTGCCCGGGTCGGCGAAGTCGATCACCAGCTCGTCGGTGCGGTGGCGGTGCGGCGAGGGCAGCGCGAACATCCGCAGGGCGGGCTCCCGGAAGCCGAGCGTCACCACGTGCCGCCCCTCCGCGAGCGACTTGCCGGAGCGCAGATAGAACGGCACGCCCGCCCAGCGCCAGTTGTCGAGTTCGACGCGCAGCGCGACGAAGGTCTCGGTGTCCGAACGGGGGTCGACGCCCGGTTCGCCGCGGTAGCCCTCGTACTGGCCGCGCACCACGTGCGCCGGGTCCAGCGGCCGCACGGACTGGAACACCTTCTCCTTCTCGTCGCGCAGGCGCTTGGCGGCGAGCGCGGTGGGCGGTTCCATCGCCACGAAGGCCAGCAGCTGGAAGAGATGGGTGACGATCATGTCCCGGAAGGTGCCGGTGCCCTCGAAGAACCGGGCGCGGCCCTCGATACCGATCTTCTCCGGCACGTCGATCTGCACATGGCTGATGTGCTCGCGGTTCCACACCGGCTCCAGCAGGCCGTTGGCGAACCTGAGCGCCAGGATGTTGTCGACCGACTCCTTGCCGAGGAAGTGGTCGATGCGGAAGACCCGCGACTCGTCGAAGACGGCGTGGAGGGTCGCGTTGAGGGCCCGCGCGGAGGACAGGTCCGTGCCGAACGGCTTCTCCACGATGACGCGCGCGCCCTCGGCGAGACCCGTCGCGCCGAGCATCTCGATGACGGACGCGAAGGCCTTCGGCGGCACGGCGAGGTGGAACAGCCGGCGCACCCCGCCGCCCACGGCCCGCTCGGCGTCGCGCACCGCCGCCAGCAGGGGCCCGGGGTCCTCGGGGTCGGCGGCGCCGAAGGACAGCGCCTCCTCGAACGTCTGCCATGCCCTGCCCTCGGGCCCGGACCTGCCGAACTCGGCGACCGACTCCCGCGCACGTTCGCGGAACGCGTCGTCGCCGAGCGCCTCACGGGCGGGGGCGGAGCCGACGATCCGGTAGCGGCCGGGCAGCAGCCCGGCCTTGGCGAGGTGGAAGAGCCCCGGCAGCAGTTTGCGCCGGGCGAGGTCTCCGGTGGCGCCGAACAGCACGATGACGTGGTCGTCCGGGACGGCGCCGCGGTGTGCCGGGCGGACTGCGCGGGTCACGGGTCACCCCGCCTTCTCGGCGTGCCCGCCGAACTCGCCGCGCATCGCGGACAGCACCTGGCCGGTGAACCGCCCCAGCTCGCGCGACTGGTAGCGCTCGAAGAGGGCGCTGGTGATGACGGGCGCCGGCACGCTCTCGTCGACCGCCGCCAGGACCGTCCAGCGGCCCTCGCCGGAGTCGGAGACCCGCCCCGTGTAGGCGTCGAGCCCGGGCGAGCGGGCGAGGGCGTCGGCGACGAGGTCGACCAGCCAGGAGCCGACGACCGAGCCGCGCCGCCACACCTCGGCGACCTCGGCCACGTCGATCTCGTACTGGTACGCCTCCGGCTCGCGCAGCGGAGCCGTCTCGGCGTCGACCGTGCGGGAACGCAGCCCGGCGTCGGCGTGCTTGATGATGCCGAGCCCTTCGCCGATGGCCGCCATCATCCCGTACTCGACACCGTTGTGGACCATCTTCACGAAGTGGCCGGCCCCGCTGGGTCCGCAGTGCAGATAGCCCTCGGGCGCTGTCCCGTCGGTGCGGGTCCTGCCGGGGGTGGGGGCCGCGTCGCCGGTGCCCGGGGCGATGCTGCGGAAGATCGGGTCCAGCCGCGCCACGGGCTCGTCCTCGCCGCCGATCATCAGGCAGTAGCCGCGTTCGAGGCCCCACACTCCGCCGGAGGTGCCGCAGTCGACGTAGTGGATGCCGGCGGGGGCGAGCTGCCCGGCGCGGGCGATGTCGTCGCGGTAGTAGGAGTTCCCGCCGTCGACGACGGCGTCGCCGGCCGCGAGCAGGGTGGCCAGCTGGTCCAGGGTCGGCTGGACGACGCCGGCGGGCAGCATCAGCCAGACGTTCCTCGGCTGTTCCAGCCGGTCGGCCAGGTCGTGGAGCGAGGAGGCGGCGGTCGCCCCTTCCTGCTCCATCTCGTCGACGGCGTCGGTGTCCAGGTCGTAGACGACGCAGCGGTGGCCGTCGCGCATCAGCCGGCGCACCAGGTTGGCGCCCATCCGGCCGAGTCCGACCATGCCGAGCTGCATGGGCGTGTCCGTGGTCATGGTCGATCTCCCCGTTCTCGGTGGGTGCGGAGGGTCTGCGGGACTGCCCCGCGGCGGCCCCTCACGGCGCCGCCCCCGGTCCGGCCGCCAGCACTCCCCGGGCCGCCTCCGCAACCCGCTGGGCGGTGAACCCGAACTTTCCGAGCAGCTGCTTCAGCGGCGCGGAAGCACCAAACGTGTGCATACCGACCAGAGCCCCCCGGTCGTCGACATACCGGTCCCAGCGGGACTGCCCCGCGGCGGCCCCTCACGGCGCCGCCCCCGGTCCGGCCGCCAGCACTCCCCGGGCCGCCTCCGCAACCCGCTGGGCGGTGAACCCGAACTTTCCGAGCAGCTGCTTCAGCGGCGCG
>NZ_BLLG01000011.1 GCF_011766325.1 Streptomyces pacificus
CGGCGGTGAAATCGCGTCCGACCAGGTCCGGGGCCGGGGCGGCCTTGGCATCCTGCTTCGTCAGGTACCGGCGCTTGCGGCGGGTGACGCCTCGGATGTCGCGTTCCCGCATGATCCGCTCGACCCTTTTCCGGTTGATCGCACGGCCCCCTCGCCGCAGCGCGGCGTGCACGCGCGGGACGCCGTACGCGCCGCGCGAGCCCGCATGGATCTCGCGGATCCGGTCGGCCAACTCATCGTCATCGCACTGCCGTTCGGCGACGGCAGGCCATGAAGCGAGCCATGCGTAGTAGGTGGAGCGGTTGACGCCCAGCGTGCGGCACAGCAGCGCGACACTGTAGCCATCGGGGTTGTCCTCGGTGGCCTTCTCCGCATCGATGAAGCGGCACACAGCGCCTACTTCACGATCTCCTTCGCGAAGAAGGCCGCGGCTTTTACCAAGATCTCGTTCGCCTTCCTGACCTCGGCCAGCTCACGGCGCAGGCGCCGAAGCTCGTCACGCTCATCGCTGGTCAGCGCGCCCGTGGGCCCCTCGCCCCGGTCGATCTGCGCCTGCTTCACCCAGCCGCAGAGCCCTTCGGGGCTGACCCCCAGTTCCCGGGCGATCTCGGTGACGTTTCGATGCGGCGATGAACGTACGAGCGCGATCGCGTCGCGCTTGAACTCGGCCGTGTACCGCTTGCTCATGTTGCTCATGCCACTCAACCTGGACTGCTTCCTCCGGGACGATCCGTCCCAGTATCAGGCTGTCCACTTCAGTGGGGGAACTTCACGGGGGCGGCGGCCGGTTCCATGGACCGGCGGACACTGTGTGGACGCGCCGGGCTCGAACCACCGCCACGAGGCGCTGAGCATCTCGGCGTCCGACCCCGCGCGTCAGGTGCTCCCGTGCGCCCTGTCGGTCATGACCGGCCGCCGCCGGTCGGCGCGGACCGCCCGGATACACCGATCCGCCCGGATACACCGGTCCGCGCCGGTCCGCGCCCGCCGGAGACGCTTGTGGCGACGACCGCGCAGACGCCCGACCGACCACCGCCGTACCGCCGCCTGACCACCGCCGGGACCGGATTAGGCTGGTGGCCATGTACTTCACCGACCGTGGCATCGAGGAGCTGGAGAAGCGGCGCGGCGAGGAGGAGATCACCTTCGAGTGGCTCGCCGGGCAGCTGCGCACGTTCGTCGATCTCAACCCGGACTTCGAGGTGCCGGTCGAGCGGCTGGCCACCTGGCTGGCACGGCTCGACGACGAGGACGACGAGGAGTAGCAGGGCGGTTGCGGCCGCCGGGCCGCACCGTCACCGCGCCGGCGCACGGTCGCGGGCCAGCGCGCCGGTAGGCCGTGGGCGAGCAGTACGGCACCGGCGGCCCTCCACCCCGCACTGCGGCGGGCGAGGCCGCGGACAGTCGGCGGGAAGCCCGCGGCGATCTGCGCGAGGGCCGGGACGCCGGACCGCGGTGGCCGGTGGCCGGTGGCCGACGGCGTGCACGGTGCGCCCGCGCCCCTTCTGCGCCACGCCCTGCTCCCTCGCGGCCACGCCCTGCTCCCTCGCGGCCGCGGCCCGGGCCGCGGCGCGGATGCCGTCCGTGTCCGCGCCCGGTGCGATGCCCTCGGGCAGGGCGGGTCCGGTCCGGGTCGGCACCGCGGCCGGTCCGACCGGCCAGCGCGGGCGCCCGTGTCCGGATCGGGACGGATCAGCCTCCAGGGCCTGCAGATCGAGGACGGGGGCGAGTGCGAGCCTGGCCGCGAAGGTGTGCATCGCCTCTTCCTCCCCAGCCGTGGTGCCGTCCGCCGGCCAGACGTAGCCGACCGGGCAGCGGAACCCCGTGGCGAGCGTGAAGCCCACGCGGTCCGCGTCCCACCAGAGGGCGGGCGCGGGGTGGCTCGTGGCGACGGCGAGGGCCGCGGCCCAGCCGGAGCACACCCGGTCGACGGGTTCGGCGTCGTTCGGCCAGGGCTCCCCCTCCGGTACGAGCATGCTCCAGCCCCGGCCCGCCGGAGCGAGGAGGAACAGCTCACGCAGGAGGAGGGGGACGAGGGCCTGATGACGTCGTACTCGGCCCGGCAGTGCAGCGCTCCGGCGCACGTCGCGTTCATGCGCCTCACGTTGGGCCACTCTGCCCGTATGTGCCGCCGCCCGGCGGCACCCCTTGACTTCCGGTAGCCGCGATATATCGTGTCAATGACAAGACGCGATATATTGCGTTGCAGGCAGGCCCCGGGAGGTCAGCACCATGCCCGACTCGACATGGGAAGTCGCCGAGCCGACGAAGCTCACCTTCGACGAGCCCGTGACATCCCTCAGCGTGCGCATCGTCAACGGCACGGTGAACATCGTCGGTACCGACGAGAGTTCCGCCCGGCTGGAGGTCTCCGAGATCGACGGCCCGCCGCTGACCGTCACGCGGACCGGCGCCGCAATCCTCGTCGCCTACACGGACCCGCCCTGGACGGGCTTGCTCAAGCTGCTCGACCGCAAGGAGCGGCAACGGCACGCGGTGGTGTCCCTCGCGGTACCCGCCGGGGCCTCCGTCGAGGTCGGTGCCGTCGGAGCGGCCGCGGTCGTCTCCGGCATCCGCGGCCGCACGAACGTACGGGGCGTCACCGGTGACACCACGCTCGTGGGACTGTCCGGCACCGTCCGGGCCGAGACCGTCACCGGCAGCCTGGAGGCCCAGGCCGTCACCGGCGACCTGCGCCTCCACTCCGTTTCCGGCGATCTGACCGTGATCGAGGGCGCCGGCTCGTCCGTACGGGCCGACTCCGTGAGCGGCGACATGGCGATCGACATCGACGGCACACCCACGGACCTCCGTCTCACCAGCGTCTCCGGTCAGGTCGCCGTGCGCCTGCCGGACCCGGCGGACGCGCGCGTCGAGGCCAACACCACGAGCGGCGCGGTCTCCAACGCCTTCGAGGACCTCCGTGTCAGCGGGCGATGGGGCGCGAAGAAGATCACCGGCACGCTCGGCACCGGCAGCGGTTCCCTGCACGCCACCACCGTGTCCGGGTCCATCGCCCTCCTGCGCCGCCCGCCCCGCGCGGACGAGCCGTACGAGGACGAGACAGGAAAGGTGCTCTGACATGCCCCCCGTATTCGCCCATGGCCGGCTGCGCCTGTATCTGCTGAAACTCCTCGACGAGGCCCCGCGCCACGGGTACGAGGTCATCCGCCTGCTGGAGGAGCGCTTCCAGGGGCTCTACGCGCCCTCCGCCGGCACCGTCTACCCGCGCCTCGCCAAGCTGGAGGCCGAGGGACTGGTCACCCACGCCACCGAGGGCGGCCGCAAGGTGTACTCGATCACCGACGAGGGCCGCGAGGAACTCGCCGGCCGGCGCGGGGAGCTGGCCGACCTCGAGCTCGAGATCCGCGAGTCCGTCTCCGAACTGGCCGCGGAGATCCGCGACGACGTACGCGGCGCCGCCGGCAAGCTGCGCAGCGAGATGCGCGCCGCGGCGACGGAGAACCGCAGCACCACCGGCCCGGGCACCGACGACGGGGCCCGGCGGGCGACGAAGGACGAGATGCGCCGCGCGCAGCAGGAGTGGAAGGAGCAGGCGCGCCGGGCCAAGAACGAGTCCCGCCGGGCCCGCGAGGAGGCGCAGACGGCACGCCGGCAGGCCAGGGAGGCGCAGGACCGGGCGCGGGACGAGATGCAGCGGATCGCCCGCCAGGTCCAGGACCAGGTCCAAGGGCACTTCGCCCGCGGCGACTGGCCGGCAGCCGTACGGGAAGGGCTTTCCGAACTGACCGCGCAGCTGGGGGGACTGGCCTCGTGGGACACGGCGGGGCGCCCGCGCACCGAGCCGGACCCGGCCGGCGGGGCGCCCCGGTGGGCGGAGGAGACGGCGGAGTCCGGGGACCCGGCGCGCGATCTCGAACGCCTCCTGGACCGCTTCCGCGACGACATCCGCGACGCCGCCCGCGACCACGGTGTGACGCCGGCCCAACTCGCCGAGGCGCGGAGCCATCTGTCGACCGCGGCCGGGCGCATCTCGGCGCTGCTGCGCGTGGGCGAGTGAGCGCGTCCCGGCGCCGCCGCGCGTCCCGGTGCGCGCCACTGGGGCGAGCCGCCCTACCCGGCGCGCGCCGCCGGGTACCCCGCCCCGGAGGGTGTAGCGGGCGGACGGGTACGGCGGGCGGGTGGTCCGCACGGGGCCTCCGGCACGGCGCGCAACGGCGTGCCGGAGATCCCTGACGGAAAGGACAGTCCGAGGGGCTGCAGAGGGACTGCAGAAGGACTGCAGAGGGACTGCAGAGGGACATTCAGGACCCGGTCAGCACGATCTTGCCGAAGAGCTCGCCGGAGGCCATCTTCTCGAAGCCCGCACGCGCCCGCTCCAGCGGCAGCACCTCGTCGATCACCGGCCGTACGCCGGTCGCGGCGCAGAAGGAGAGCAGGTCCTCCAGTTCGTCCTTGGTTCCCATGGTGGAGCCGACGACCTTGAGTTCCAGGAAGAAGATCCTGGTCAGCTCGGCGTGCGAGGGCCGGTCGCCGCTCGTCGCACCGGAGATGACCACGGTGCCCCCCGGGCGGAGCGACTTGACCGAATGCGACCAGGTGGCCGCGCCGACCGTCTCGATGACCGCGTCGACGCGCTGCGGCAGCCGGGCACCCGGTTCGAACGCGTCGACCGCGCCCAGGTCCACGGCCCGCTTGCGCTTGGCCTCGTCACGGCTCGTGGCGAAGACGCGGAGCCCGGCCGCCCTGCCGAGGACGATCGCGGCAGTGGCGACCCCACCGCCGGCACCCTGGACGAGCAGCGAGTCGCCCGGCCGCACTCCGGCGTTGGTGAAGATCATGCGGTAGGCGGTGAGCCAGGCGGTCGGCAGGCACGCGGCCTCCTCGAAGGACAGCTCCTTCGGTTTGCGCAGGACGTTCCAGGCCGGGACGGCGACCTGCTCGGCGAAGGTGCCCTGGTACCTCTCGGTCAGGATGGAGCGGGGCTCGTCCGGGCCGACCCCGTGGCCGCTCTGGCCGATGACCGAGTGGAGCACCACCTCGTTTCCGTCCGCGTCGACGCCGGCGGCGTCGCAGCCGAGGATCATCGGCAGTCTGTCGTCGGAGAGCCCGATTCCCCTCAGCGACCACAGGTCGTGGTGGTTGAGGGAGGCGGCCTTGACGTTGATGGTGGTCCAGCCGGGACGGTCCCCGGGGGCCGGGCGGTCACCCAGTTCCAGGCCGTTGAGCGGCTGGTCGCGGTCGATGCGGGCGGCGTATGCGGCGAACATGACCGTGAGCGTAGGGCGGGCCGGTGCGCGGCGGAACCACGCACCGGTGTGACACGCGTCCCTGGCCGCCCCCCGGCCCGGGAGCAACACCCCTGCGGGTCCCCCGGCCCGGGAGCAACACCCCTGCGGGTCCCCCGACCCGGGAGCAACACCCCTGCGGGTCCCCCGACCCGGGAGCAACACCCCTGCGGGTCCCCCGGCCCGGGAGAGGCGCCCCCTGTGCCTTCCCCGGACCGGGGCGGCTCCCGGTCCCCGCGCCACCCGTTCGCAGGGAGGCGAGGCAACCCGCCCGTCGCGCAGTCCTCAGCACCGGCCAGAGCACCGGCCAGAGCGCCGCGCGGGCGTGCCGCATCGGCGGAGGGGCACGCCGCGGCCCCGGCCGCGTCGAGCGCGTCCGGGGCCGCGAGGTGAGGGTGCCGAGGGCATCGGCCCCGGCGGCGGGCGGACGTCAGCGCCGGGCCACGCCCTCCAGTCGCGCCGCCGCCGCCACGGCCGCGGTGACCGCGGGGGCGACCCGCTCGTCGAAGGGCGACGGGATGACGCAGTCGGGGGCGAGCGCGTCGCCGACCACGTCGGCCAGCGCGTTCGCCGCGGCGATCTTCATGCCCTCGGTGATCCGGGAGGCCCGCACCTGCAGCGCGCCCGCGAAGATGCCGGGGAAGGCCAGGACGTTGTTGATCTGGTTCGGGTAGTCGCTGCGGCCGGTGGCCACGACCGCGGCGTACCGGTGCGCCACGTCCGGGTGGACCTCGGGGTTCGGGTTGGCCATCGCGAAGACGAAGGCGCCCGGCGCCATCGAGGCGACCGCGGCCTCCGGCACCGTACCGCCGGAGACGCCGATGAAGACGTCCGCGCCGGCCAGGGCCGTCTCCAGCGAGCCGCTGAAGCCGGCCCGGTTGGTGATCTCGGCGAGTTCCCGCTTGACCGGGTTCAGGTCGTCCCGGTCGCGGCTGACGACGCCCTTGCGGTCGGCCACCGCCACGTCGCCGAGTCCCGCCGCGAGGAGGAACTTGGCGATGGCCACACCGGCCGCACCCGCGCCCGAGATCACGGCACGCAGGTCGCCCAGGGCGCGGCCGGTCAGCCTGGCCGCGTTGCGCAGCGCCGCGAGGGTGACGACGGCGGTGCCGTGCTGGTCGTCGTGGAAGATCGGGATGTCCAGCCGTTCCTGGAGCTTGCGCTCGATCTCGAAGCACCGCGGCGCCGAGATGTCCTCCAGGTTCACCCCGCCGAAGGAGGGTGCGAGCCGGACGACCGTGTCCACGATCTCGTCGGTGTCCGTGGTCGCGAGGGCGATGGGGACGGCGTCGACGCCGCCGAACTGCTTGAAGAGGATCGCCTTGCCCTCCATGACGGGGAGCGAGGCCTCCGGTCCGATGTCACCGAGCCCGAGGACCGCCGTGCCGTCGGTCACGACCGCGACCACCTGCGACTTCCAGGTGTAGTCGTGGACGAGTTCCGGCTTCTCGGCGATGGCGGTGCACACCTTGGCGACACCGGGTGTGTAAGCGAGGGACAGGTCGTCCTTGTTCCGGACCGGCACGGTGGCCTGGACGGCCATCTTGCCGCCGCGGTGCAGCGCGAAGGCCGGATCGAAGGGTTCCCCGGACTCCCCGGGTGCGCTCTCCGTCCCGCCGACACTGCCGGGATTGACGATCTCCGCTGCCATGTTCGTTTGACCCCTTAAGTCTTCATCAGTTGAGGGTGTCCACTCCTGGTTGAGGAGGGGTGGGCGGGCACCGCGTCCGCTCCCCGTCCCGGGCGGTCGGCCCGCCGTGGCAGGGGAGGTGCGTACGCGCGGGCGCGCCGCACAACGCGCCCTGAGCCCCGGATGAGGGGTGTAAGGATCCTTCTTACCGGACGGACGGCGCCGGAGACGAGTCCATCGGGCGCCCACGGCCGCCCGGTGGCCTGTTCCACGGCGCCGCAAAGGTGACATACCCTGACAAGGCCCCAGCACCTGGAGCAACCGCCACGAGAGCCGCTCACACCGGAAGGCGACCGGGAGATCCTCCGGTCGGAAGAAGGAAGAACCGCAGATGATGCGGCTCGACCGGCCTGGATGTGCCGGCCCCTGGCGCTTCGGGGATCACCCGTTATCCGATTTTGACATGGGCGGCCCACTGAATGGGCTAGTCCGAATGGCAAGATGCCGAGAACACACAGTCGGCACTCGAAGGCGAGTGCGCGATACCTGGCGAACCCCTTCACCTGCCGGAGGACCACGATCATGACCGCAAGCACCACCCGCCGCTCGACCGCCGCCAGGTCCCGGATCGCCGCGGGCAGCGCGATCGTGGTCGCCGGTGCCCTGCTGCTCACCTCCTGCGGCGACCAGACCGACTCCGGATCGGGCAGCAAGGAGACGGACGGCGCGACCGCCTCCGCCGCCCCCCTGGCGGACAAGCTGCCGCAGTCGGTCCGCGACAAGGGCGTCATCAAGGTCGGCTCGGACATCGCCTACCCGCCGGTGGAGTTCAGGGACGACTCCGGCAAGGCCATCGGCATCGACCCGGACATCGCGGAGGCCATGGGCAAGCAGCTCGGCGTGACGTTCGAGTTCCAGAACGGCACCTTCGACACCCTGATCACCGGCCTGCGCTCCAAGCGGTACGACATCGCCATGTCGGCCATGACCGACACCAAGGCCCGCCAGGACGGCGTGGACTCCGAGACCGGCAAGAAGGTGGGCGAGGGAGTCGACTTCGTCGACTACTTCACCGCCGGCGTCTCGATCTACACCAAGAAGGGCGACGACCAGGGCATCAAGACCTGGTCCGACCTGTGCGGCAAGAAGATCGTCGTCCAGCGCGGCACGGTTTCCGAGGACCTCGCAAAGACCGAGAACGACAAGTGCCTGAAGGCCGGGAAGGGCAAGATCGCGATCGAGCCCTTCGACAACGACCAGCAGGCCCAGACCCGTCTGCGGGCCGGCGGCGCGGACGCCGGTTCCTCCGACTTCCCCGTCGCCGCCTACGCCGTGAAGACCTCCGGCGGCGGCAACGACTTCCAGCTCGTGGGCGAGCAGGTCGAGGCGGCCCCGTACGGCATCGCGGTGGCCAAGGACAACACCGAGCTGCGTGACGCGCTCCAGGCCGCGCTGGACGCCATCATCAAGAACGGCGAGTACGAGAAGATCATCGCCAAGTGGGGCGTCCAGGCCGGTGCGGTGACCGAGGCGAAGATCAACGGCGGTTCCTGATCCGGATCGGAACCAGGCCTCGGCACTGAAGCACTGAAAGGCTCCACGTGACTGTCGACATCGATAAGACGGGTCCGGAGGACACTCCGCCGACGCCGAAGGCCGGACCGGAGGCCATCAAGGCCATCCCGGTGCGGCACTACGGCCGGTACGTCGCCGCCGTAGTGGCGATCGCGCTCCTCGCGTCGATCGTCGTCGCCTTCTCCCAGGGCAAGATCAACTGGGGGGCCATCCCCGAGAACTTCTTCGACCCGCGCATCCTCGAAGGCGTCGGGAACACCCTGCTGCTGACCGGCCTGTCGATGGCGATCGGCATCGTCGGCGGCATCCTGCTGGCGGTGATGCGCCTGTCGAAGAACCCGGTGACCTCGTCGATCGCCTGGTTCTACATCTGGTTCTTCCGCGGCACCCCGGTCCTGGTCCAGCTCATCGTCTGGTTCAACCTCGGCCTGGTCTTCGAGTTCATCAACCTCGGACCGTTCTACAAGAACGAGTGGTCCGACTTCATGACCCCGTTCCTGACCGCGCTGCTCGGCCTGGGGCTGAACGAGGCCGCCTACATGGCCGAGATCTGCCGCGCCGGCCTGCTCGCGGTCGACGAGGGGCAGACCGAGGCCTCGCACGCGCTGGGCATGAGCCACGCCAAGACCCTGCGGCGCGTGGTGATCCCCCAGGCCATGCGCGTCATCGTGCCCCCGACGGGCAACGAGGTCATCAACATGCTGAAGACCACCTCGCTCGTCTCGGTGGTCCAGTACTCCGAACTGCTCCGCCAGGCCCAGGACATCGGCCAGACCTCCGGCGCCCCGGTGGAGATGCTCTTCCTGGCGGCCTCCTGGTACCTGATCATGACATCGGTGCTCAGCGTCGGCCAGTACTACCTGGAGCGCTACTACGCCCGCGGCTCCAGCCGCAGCCTGCCGCCCACCCCGCTGCAGAGGATCAGGGCCACCGTCTTCTCGGTGCGCCGCCCGAAGGGAGTCGCGGCATGACCGCCATGGTCAAGGCCGAAGGCGTCCACAAGTCGTTCGGCCACATCGAAGTACTCAAGGGCATCGACCTCGAGGTCGCCCCCCGCGAGGTGTTCTGCCTCATCGGCCCCTCCGGCTCCGGCAAGTCGACCTTCCTCAGGTGCATCAACCACCTGGAGAAGATCAACGCGGGCCGGCTCTACGTCGACGGCGAACTCGTCGGCTACCGCCAGAGGGGCGACAAGCTCTACGAGCTCAAGGACAGCGAGGTCGCCCTCAAGCGCCGCGACATCGGCATGGTGTTCCAGCGGTTCAACCTGTTCCCGCACATGACCGCCGTCGAGAACGTCATGGAAGCACCCGTGCAGGTGAAGGGCGAGGCAAAGGCCGTCGCCCGCGAGCGGGCCCTGAAGCTGCTGGACCGCGTCGGGCTGTCCGACCGGGCCGGGAACTACCCCTCCCAGCTCTCCGGCGGCCAGCAGCAGCGCGTCGCCATCGCCCGCGCCCTGGCGATGGAGCCCAAGCTGATGCTCTTCGACGAGCCCACCAGCGCCCTCGACCCCGAACTGGTCGGCGACGTCCTCGACGTCATGCGCGGCCTGGCCGAGGACGGCATGACGATGGTCGTCGTCACCCATGAGATGGGCTTCGCCCGCGAGGTCGGCGACAGCCTGGTCTTCATGGACGGCGGCGTCGTCGTCGAGTCGGGCAACCCCCGTGACGTGCTGACCGACCCCCAGCACGACCGCACCAAGGCGTTCCTCTCCAAGGTGCTGTAGCGGTCCGGTGGAACACCGCACCGGAAGCCGGAGGCGGCAGGGCGTGCCCTGCCGCCTCCGGCTTCCGGTCGTCCGGGCCGGGTCACTTCAGCGCGAGCACCAACGCGTCGGAGGGGGACGCCCACACCGGCCGCACCTCGGCGAAGCCCCCGGCGCGCAGGGTGTCGGCATGCCGGCGGACGGACGGGATGCCGCCCTCCGCGTGCTCGCCGTACGGCGGGTCCGCTGATACAGCGGCAAGCGCACTTCCTGCGCCTGCTTGAGCCCGGCCCGTTCCATGCGGCGCCAGTTGACCCACATGCCCTCAGCGGTCCGCAGCGAGGCGATCAGGTCTTCGGTCTGGTCCTCGGCACCGCACGCCTGACACCAGGCCCGAATGTCGTCAGCGGACGGGGGCGTCTTGGCGTTCATGATCCGAGACGACTTGGACCGGCTCCACCCGCAGCGCTCGGCCAGGTCGAGACCGGTCAGCCCGGCATCCCGGCAGAGATCCGCGAGACGTTCCGCGAGAGCCTGCCGGGCCCGCCGGGCACTGGAAGATGCAGAGACAGCCATGGGTGCGTGATCAGGCGGGCCGGTACTCCGCGTGAGGAATCGCGCGCTCCCACGCTGCCTCATACGCGCTGACGTACTGCGCGGCCAACGTCGGATCATGCACGACTTCCATGCGCGCACCCGTCCACTGCCCCTCGCCGCTGAAGTGGTGCAGGATCACGGTTTCCTCATCCATGACCCACCCGTCCAGCGCGGGGAGCAGCAGATCACGCGCCCGCGAGCGAGGCAGCCAACGGACGTCCTCGCCGGCTGCGACGTTCGTGAAGGTGCCGTCGTACTCGTACCGGACGTAGTCGCTCAGCGGCTCCGAGACCACACGCAGACGACGCATGACGACACCACGCCCGGTCGTCTCGGCCACCACGTCCAGCCACGACCGCCACCACGACTCGCGGTCTGCCGGGTCGTACCGGTGCCCTTCCTGCCAACGGATGAACTCCGGGTCATCCCGCATGTAGCTGTCCCGCATCTCAAGGTGCATCGCCGAGCGCTGCGCCTTGGCGAGGCATTCACGTACCGCTGTTGCCACCGTTGTCCTCACTGTCCGGACGGGGAATGAACTGGAGCATGTTCGCAGGGAGCCGGATCACGGTCTCGTGGTCCGGCACGTCCGTCGAGTGACCCGGCACCGAGCCGACTTCAAGACGCAGGGTCCGCGAGGTCGGCGGTGACGAAGGTGACGCGCCGGTCCCCGGCGAAGTACCCCTCGGCGATGGTCAGCAGGGCGGGGTCGAGGTCGACGCCGACGCTCTCCGCCTTCGGGAAGCGCTTGAGCAGTCTGTCCGTGATACTCCCCGTGCCGCAGGCGAGGTCCAGGACCCTCGGCTCGGGGCCGGCGAAGGCCTCGACCATGTCCAGCATCACCCGGAACCGCTCCTCGCGGCCGGGCATGTACCACTCCTGCTGGCGGTCCCCGCTCTCCTGCCAGGCCCGCCAGTCGGTTTCGGTCGCGGCCGTGCTCTCGGTCATCCGCACTCCTCCGTTCCGTAATACCCTCGAAACGAGAGCATTACTTACCTCATCCATCGCCGGCACTAGCCCTCATCCGTAAGGACTACAAGTGGAACTGGCCTCTTACTCGGACTATGCCGTGCGTCTGGTCAACACCGAGGAGCCGGACCGCGGCAAGGACGCGCTCACCTCGGTGGAGGGCGTCCGCGAACTCTTCGGCGCGTCCCCGATGGCGCGCCGGGCCACCGACGCGGACGTCACCCGGTTCCGGTCGGTGCGGACCAGGCTCCGGGCGGTCTTCGCCGCCGCGGACTCGGGCGACCAGACCCAGGCCGTGGACCTGCTCAACTCGCTGCTCCTGGACTTCCCGGTGAGCCCGCAGGTCTCCGGCCACGACTTCCTCGACGGCGAGGGCCGGCCCCGCTGGCACCTGCACCTCGCCGACCACCCCTCCAACGCGACCTCCGGCTACGCCGCGATCGCCGCGATGGGGCTCGCCTTCCACCTCACCGAGCACGGCGTCGACCGGCTCGGCCTCTGTCAGGCGGCGCCCTGCCGCAACGCCTACCTGGACACCTCCACCAACCGCTCGCGCCGCTACTGCTCCGACCGCTGCGCCACCCGCGCCAACGTCGCCGCCTACCGGGCCCGCAAGCGCCTGGAGACCGAGCGGTCCGAAAGCACGGGCCGCACGGCTGAGGACGCCCAGGCCAGCAGACCGAGGACCGACCTCTGACCGCGGGGCCGCGGCCGGTAGCGCGCCCGTACCCGGCCCAGCAGCAGGTCCCCGGGCACCGCGCCGAACACCCGGCTGTCGCCTTCGGCGTACGGGTTGTCGCCCAGCACCCACCAGCCGTCCCCGCGCCGCTCGGCCAGCCGCTTCACGATCAGCAGGTCCTGCTGCAGCGGATGCCGCAGCACGGCCACGTCGCCGGACCGCACGGCGGCGCCGTAGTGGACCAGCAGCCGGTCCCCGTGCGCCAGCGCGGGGAGCATGGAGGGCCCGGTCACCTCCGCGACTCCGAAGGGCGCACCCGGCTCCCGCCCCAGACCCGTCATGGGCCACCTCCGTCTCTCGGTACGTTCCACCGCACGTCCCGCGATCACCCTGGACTTTTGACCCAAGCCCCAGGGGCACCCGGGTAAACGCGCCTCCCACGGAGTAATCTCCCACCTGAGAAGACGATCACGAGGAAGGACAGCTCAATGCTCTCCCGCCTGTTTGCCCCCAAGGTGAAGGTCAGCGCGCACTGCGACCTGCCCTGCGGCGTCTACGACCCCGCCCAGGCCCGTATCGAGGCCGAGTCGGTCAAGGCCGTGCAGGAGAAGATGGCCGCCAACGACGACCCGCACTACCAGTCCCGTGCCACGGTGATCAAGGAGCAGCGCGCGGAGCTCGCCAAGCACCACGTGTCGGTGCTCTGGAGCGACTACTTCAAGCCCCCGCACTTCGAGAAGTACCCGGAGCTGCACCAGCTGGTCAACGAGACCCTGAAGGCGCTCTCCGCGGCCAAGGCCTCGACCGACCCGAAGACGGGCGAGAAGGCCCTGGAACTCATCGCCGAGATCGACCGGATCTTCTGGGAGACCAAGAAGGCCTGATCTAGGGCTAGGGCGCCTGATCTGCGGTTTCGCTGGTCATATCGCCTACCGGTCCGCACCCGGTCCGCAGTCCGCCGAGCACGGCGGACTGCGGACCGGGTGCGGTCCCCTTTATGCGGCCGCGGGTGTGCGCAGGTCCGCAGTGTGACGGCGGCGCTGATCAGTTGGGTCTCGTAGCCGGGGAAGCCGCGCGGCCTGTCCACGCCCTCGGCAGGACGGCGGCGAGTTCGCCGCCGCTGCCCGGGTGCCCCGGCGTGATGGAGGCCGGTCTGCCGGTCGTGCTCAGATCAGGTGGGTGATGCAGAACGGGTGGCCTGCGGGGTCCAGCAGAACCCTCCACCGATCGGACTGGGGCTGCGCCGGGGGCTCGACAGCACCCAGGGCCAGCAGGTGAGCCTGCGCGGCATCCAGGTCGTCGACGCCCAGTTCGATGTGGGCCTGCTTCTCCTGGGAGGGGTCGGGCCAGGTGGGACGCCGGTAGTCGGTCAACCGGTTGAACCCCAGTCCGGCCGAGCCCTCCTGGCCGAGCATGACGAAGTCGTCGCTGGAGTAGACGACGGGCAGGCCGAGGACCTCGCCGTAGAAACGGGCCATTTCGGCGGGGTCCGGGCAGTCGAAGGTGACGGCCCCGTAGCGGATCGCGGGTGCGGACGTGTTTGCGTTGCTCATGAGGAAGACGCTACGACGGAATCAGGACAGTTCCCGTCCTCTTCATGCGGGACCTTCACGAGGTGATCGGCACATCCGCCCGCCTGCTGCGACTGGTCTCACTGCTGTCCTCACGCCCGCCCGTCGTGGACCTGCGGCGAGCCGGCCGACCACATGGCTGTGACCGAGCGCGCAGCACGGCGGGACATCGCCCGGATCCGGGAACTCGGCTCCCGACCCGGCTCTGCTCGTCTCCCACTCCCCCGCGACCGGCAGCTGCCCACGCTACGCGACGATGCCGCCCGTCAGCCAGGCTCGGCGACCGACCGACGAGGGCCCCGCAGTGCTGCCGACCGACGAGGGTCCCGCGGCGGCGTGCACCCGATCGTGCTCAGCGCCCGTCGCCGAGAGCCTGCCGGGCGGCACGGAGGCAGACGGCGACGGCCGGGTCATCGCGGGTGGTGCTCCGGGTGAGCGCCAGGAGGGTGCGCCGCATGCGGGGAGCGGTCCGCAGTCCGGTGACGCCCGGTTGCTCCTCGGCCATGCCGGCGGGAAGGAAGGCCACACCGGCATCGGCGGCGACGAGCGCGGCCAGGACGTGCAGCCCCTCGAACTCCCAGCGCCGCGAGGGCGTGGCGTCGACGGAGGCCAGGTGCCGGTCGCCGGCGGCCCGGGAGAGCTGTCCGACGGGAGCGCACAGCCAGGTCCGGTCGGCGACGATCTGCCGTAGCCGCGCGGCGGTGGCCGGGCCGGGATGTCCGGCGAGCGGGTGGCCGGCAGGGACCGCCAGGACGATGTCCTCACGGCGCAGGCGGTGCACGGCCAGACCGGTGCCGTCGGCGGGTGGGTGCGCGGACCAGTCATCGATGACGGCCAGGTCGTAGCGGCGGTCCAGGACGGCTGCGGCGGCGTTGGCCGAACCGGTCTCGTGTGCCACGACGGTCAGTTCGGGGTGGACGCGCTGCAGCTCGGCCAGCCGGGGAGCGAGCGCGGGGGCGAGAGCGGGGATGCAGCTGACGGCCACCCTGCCGCCGACGGTGCCCGCCCGGGCGCGCATCCGGCTCTCGGCGGACTCCACGGCGTCGAGGATGCGCGCGGCGTGCCCGGCCAGTTCGCGTCCCGCGTCGGTCAGGCTCGCCCGCCGGGCGGTGCGCTCGATCAGCGCGATGCCCGCCTCCCGCTCCAGGGTGGCCAGTTGCTGGGAGACCGCCGACGGCGAATACCCCAGGTCGGCGGCTGTGGCGGTGATGGTGCCCCGGGCGGCGAAGCGGGCCAGGATCTCCAGCCGCCGCAGATCGAGCATCAGATCTCCTTATCCAGTCCACCGCATTTTCGCGCTGTTGCCGATGCTACTCCCCGGGGCACGCTGGAGGGGCGCGGCGGAGCGCCGCGGCTCCACGGCACCGCTGTCCGGTGCCCGCACGGAACGGATACCCATGACGTCCCCTTCCGCCACGCTCGCCGTCGACGAGGCCGTTCAGGCCCTTCGAGAGGCCGGGCACGACGTGCTGCACCTGGGATTCGGCGAAGCCGGAGTGCCGGTCGCCCCGGGCCTGACCGAGCTGCTCGCCGACGCCCACCTGCGCAACGGATACGGCCCGGTCGCCGGTTCGCCGCAGGCCCGCGCCGCCGCGGCGGGCTGGTTCACCAGGCGCGGCCTGTCCACCGAACCGGGCCAGATCCTCTTCGCCCCCGGCAGCAAGCCCCTGCTGTTCGCCCTGCTGGCCGCGATCGGCGGTGACGTGGTGCTGCCCCGCCCGTCGTGGGTCTCCTACGCGGCCCAGGCCGCTCTGCTGGGCCGCCGCGTCGTCACCGTGCCCGTCCCCGCGGAGGCCGGCGGCATTCCCGACCCCGATCTGCTGGAGCAGGCCCTGCGGGGGGCCGTGGCGGAGGGGGCCCGGCCGGGTGCGCTGGTCCTCACCGTCGCGGACAACCCGACCGGCACCATCGCCCCCGCCGAACAGGTCGAGGCGGTCTGCGCGATCGCCGAACGCCACGGCCTCGCGGTCGTCAGCGACGAGATCTACGCCGAGCTGAGCCACCGCGGCACGGTCACCAGCCCGGTGCGGTACCTGGCCGAACGCACCGTCGTCACCACCGGGCTGAGCAAGTCCCTGGCCCTGGGCGGTTGGCGGATCGGCTTCGCCCGCACCCCTTCGGGCAGCTGGGGGCGGCGCCTGCAGCGGGAGCTGACCGGGGTCGCCAGCGAGATCTGGTCCAGCCTGGCCGCACCCATGCAGGCCGTCGCCGCCCACGCCCTGGACGACCCACCGGAGGTCACCGCACACATCGCCGCGGCCCGCCGGCTGCACGCCCGCATCGCCGCCGAGGTGCACACCAGGCTCCGCACGACCGGAGCACTCTGCCGCCCGCCCGGGGCCGGCTTCTACCTCTACCCCGACTTCGGCCCCAACCGTGCGGCGCTGCGCGCCCGGGGGATCACCACCGGCACCGAGCTGGCCACCGCGCTGCTCGAGCGGCACGGCATCGCCACCCTGCCCGGCAGCGCGTTCGGCGAAGCCGGCACCGCCCTGACCCTCAGGCTCGCCACCAGCCTCCTGTACGGCACCACCCCGCAGCAGCGCCACATGGCACTGACCTCGCCGGAACCACAGGACCTGCCCTGGATATCGTCCGCCCTCACCCGCCTCGGCACCGCACTGGGTGACCTCACCACCGACCGGCACGCCCGCCCCCAGAGCTGATCACTGCCGGTGGGCCCGCCGCACCGCCCCGCCCATCGACGGCCGCCTCCGGCGCACACGACCACCGGCCGCGCGGCCCCGTCGGAGAACCGGCCACGGCGAACGGCCGTGATGCCGATGAGGCATGCCCCGCTCCCCTCCCCCGGATCAGGCGGACGGCATGACGTGTCGGGCCCCCGAGATGCCCGACGGGGCGGTGAGGAGGGCCGCCCGAGTCCGGCCACCGGCGGGCCGTTCAGGCGCTTTCCAGCAGCCTCCCGCCCAGTTCGGCACCCTCCGGCAACTGCCGCCGGATCCGCTCCAGTGCCGCGTCGAAGTCGCCACCGGCCACCCCGGACCCGTACGCCGCCCCGCCGAAGAGCAGGGTGAGGTTGAGATCCACCCGGCCGGGCGTGCCCTCGGGCCCGGCTTCGCCCAGTGCCAGCAGACAGGCGAGGGTGGCCCGCTCCGCCGCTCCGCCCAGTGTGACGGGCAGCGGCATGTCCCATTCCAGTACGCAGCCGAAGAGGCGTTCACCCGACTCCACCGCGCTCAGGGCGGCGAAATGCGGCCCCGCGTACTCGACTCCCCTGATGCGGGTGCTCACTCTGTGCCCGCCCGAGGCGTTCGCCAGGGCGATCGCCTCCGCTCCGCGGCGGTCCCGGTACCAGCCGGTCCACACGTCCGTCGACTCCGTTGACATGGCGCGGACTGTAGCGGTCCGAGGGGCCGCGTTGCACAGCCGGTCGGCTCTCGAACGGTTCTCCGCCGCTCCGTTCAGGCGGCCGGCTCCTCGTCCGGCGTCTCGCCCGGCGTCTCGCCCAAGGCCGACAGAGAGGGCCGCGCTCCGGGGCTTCCCCCGCGGGGCGCCCGCTAAGGAGCGGGCGGGCGGCCCACACCCCCGCCGCCCGGCTTACTCGCAGCGGACCCGGCAGGCTGATGCCGGGTGTGCTCCACGGCCCCGCTCCCCCGCGCGCCGGGCTCACGCCACATGGGCCACATCTGCGGGCCGTCGGGGAGCCGGATGGCGCTGTCCGTGAACGCGAAGCCCATCCGCCGGTAGAGGTGGCAGCTGCGGGCGCTGCTCGCCTCCAGGTAGGCGGGCAGCCCCTCCCGGTCGCACCGCTCCAGGGCGGGCCCGAGCAGGGCCGTGCCGAGCCCCTCGCCCTGGCGGTCCGGGGAGACGCCGATCAGCAGCAGGTACTCGTGCGCCCTGCCCTGCGGATGGACCGCGCCGGTCAGCCGTCCGATGAGTTCGGCCCGTTCGTTGTCCGGGTCGGCGATCTCCCGCATCCGGGCGGGAATGTCGTCCTCCTCTTCGGGCGCCGCCGCGGGCACGGGCAGCCAGAGCGCCGCCGCGGTCCCGTCCTCGATCATGTCGACCCGGCCCTCGGCGAGCACGGTGTCGAGGAAGACCCCGAGGAAGACGCCGTGCACCCGGCGGCGGTGGGCCTCCTCGGGGAAGACCCAGCTGCTGACCGGGTCGTGCAGGAACGCCTCGTCGAGCAGCCGCACCACCCTCTCCCGGTCCCGCTCCGCCGCCTGCCGAATCCGTACGCCCATGCCCGGGCCGCCTCTCCGAGATCGTCAACTGGCGGCTGCGATCCTAGGTTTGCGATCCGGGCGGCGCACGGAGGGCCGCGCGGATCCGGCCCGTGGCTCAGCGGCTCCGGCGTGTACTCAGCGGCTCCGGCGTGTGACGAACTCCGCCAGCGCGAGCAGGTCACCCGCTGCGTCGAGGTCGGGCACGGCACGGGAGAGCTGTTGTACGGCCCGGCCCATCCGGTCCGCCGCCTGCAGCTGGGCCCAGTCACGTCCCCCGGCCCGCTCCACCGCGTCCGCGGCCCGGGCGACCGCTCCCGGGGTCATCGGCCCGGCGTACAGTTCGGCGAGTTCCGCACCCGCTTCGGTGCCCGAGCCCAGGGCCGCCACCACCGGCAGCGACTTCTTGTGCGCGGCCAGGTCGGCGCCCGCCGGCTTGCCCGTGCGGTCCGGATCGCCCCAGATGCCGATGAGGTCGTCGATCAGCTGGAAGGCCAGTCCCGCCTCCCGGCCGAACGCGTCCATCGCGGCGGTCTCCTCCTCGCCCGCCCCCGCGTACAGCGCGCCGAGGGCGCAGGCGGAGCCCAGCAGCGCCCCGGTCTTGGCCGTGGCCATGGCGATGCACTCGTCGAGGGAGACCTCCCCCGGCCCGCGCTGCTCGAAGGCGCAGTCCGCCTGCTGGCCGGCACAGAGTTCGATCACGCAGGCCGCCAGCCGCGCGGAGGCCGCCGCGGAGGCCGGATGCCGGTCCTCGGCGAGCAGCCGCAGCGCCAGGGCCAGCATGGCGTCACCCGCGACGATGGCGTCCGCGGTGCCGAACACCGTCCAGGCGGTGGGCCGGTGCCGGCGGGTGGCGTCCTCGTCGATGACGTCGTCGTGGAGCAGGGTGAAGTTGTGCGCGAGTTCCACGGCCGCGGCCGGGCGCAGCGCCTGCTGCGGGTCCCCGCCGAGCGCCCGGGCCGCGGCGAGCACCAGGGCCGGCCTGATGGCCTTGCCCGCCGGCCCGGCGGCGGGTGTGCCGTCGGCGTGCTCCCAGCCGAAGTGGTACTTCGCGACGCGGCGTATGGAGGCGGGAAGGGAGTCGACGGTGTCCCGCAGCCCGGGGTCGACGGCGCTGCGGGTGTGTTCCAGAAGCCGCGCCGCCTCGTGTGAGTCGGTGTCCGCGGCGTCGGCGGCGTCGGCGGCGTCGGCGGTGGTCGTGGTCACGGTCTCGTCCTCTGCTGACAGGGGCTGACAGGGGCTGACAGGGGCTGACAGGGGCTGACAGGGTGCTGCGGGAGGTGGGTCTCGGGTGGGGCGGCACGGGGGCGGGGGCGGGGGCTGATGCGCTGGGGTGGTGGAGGGGGGAACGGCAGGGGGTGCGGGCGGGGCGGGAGCGGCGCCGGGCCGCTCCCGCCGGGGGCGGCGCCGGGTGTCAGCGCCAGCGGCTCACCTCGACGTTCTCCAGCACGCCCAGGGCGTCGGGCACCAGGACCGCCGCCGAGTAGTAGGCCGTGACCAGGTAGGAGATGATGGCCTGCTCGTCGATGCCCATGAACCGGACGGAGAGGCTGGGCTCGATCTCGTCGGGGAGGCCGGCCTGGTGCAGACCGACCACGCCCTGGTCGTCCTCGCCCGTACGCATGCAGATGATCGACGTGGTCCGGTCCTTCGAGATCGGGATCTTGTTGCACGGGAAGATCGGCACCCCGCGCCAGGAGGGGATGCGGCTCCCCCCGATGTCCACGGTGTCCGGGTAGACGCCGCGCCTGCTGCACTCCCGGCCGAAGGCCGCGATGGCCCGCGGATGGGCCAGGAACATCCTGGAGCCGCGCCGCCTCGACAGCAGCTCGTCCATGTCGTCCGGGCCGGGCACGCCGTCGTGCGGCTGGAGCCGCTGTCCGTAGTCGCAGTTGGCCAGGAGGCCGAAGTCCTTGTTGTTGACGAGTTCGTCCTCCTGGCGCTCCCGCAGCGCCTCGACCGTCAGCCGCAACTGCTGCTCGGTCTGGTTCATCGGCTGGTTGTAGAGGTCGGCGACCCGGCTGTGCACCTTGAGCACGGTCTGCGCGACGCTCAGTTCGTACTCGCGGGGCGAGGCCTCGTAGTCGACGAACGTGTGCGGGACGACGGCTTCGCCGACATGGCCGGCCGAGAGGTCGATGGCGGCCTCCCCGTACTTGTTGGTCCGCTGCTGGGGGACCGACACCACGGAGCGGAGGTGGCCGGCGAGGGACTCGGCACGGTCCGCGAGGGTCAGCACGTCCTGCCGGGTGAGCTCGAGCGCGATGCACGCGGTGCCGGCCCGGGCGGTGAACTCCCATACGGCGCCGTCGTCGACCAGCGACCGCTCGCCGAAGTAGGAGCCGTCGGCGAGGACGCCGAGCACGGCCTCGTCACCGTAGGGCCCGGTGCCGATCTGCTCCACCCGGCCGTGCGCGAGGAGGAACACCCGGTCCGTCGCCTCGCCTTTCGCCGCGAGCACGTCACCCGGCGCGAACCGCACCTGCCGGCAGCGCTGGGCCAGCTCGCGCAGCACCGCCTCGTCGCCGAATCCCCGCAGGGGCGGCAGTTCGCCGAGTTCCCCCGGGATGACCTCGACCTGGCTGCCCGTCTGGACGAAGGTGACCCGGCCGTCGCCGACCGCGTAACTGAGCCGGCGGTTCAGCCGGTACGTACCGCCCTGCACCTGGACCCAGGGCAGCATCCGCAGCAGCCACCGGGAAGTGATCTCCTGCATCTGGGGGGCCGACTTGGTGGTGGTCGCGAGATTCCGCGCCGCCGCCGTACCCAGACTCTGCTGCGGCTGTGCCGCGTCCTGGGCGCCTTCGCGCGCCTCGTCACCGACCGGACCGACCGTACCAACCGACATGGGGCTCCTTCGCAATCATGAGTCGACCTGCGACGAAGAGCCTTTCAGCACGGTGCGTGCGTGCACCATTACACAAATGAGTGGGACTGAACGATGATGTGCGAGGCGCGGCGGGCGCGTTCCGCCCCCGATCGGCGCACTGGCCGGATCGGCTCGCACACCGTGCGGACGGACCGACTCGGCGGGGAGCGGCGGGTAAGAAGCCCGTACCCACACCGCACCCCCACCACATCCCGTGAAGGAGTCGGCCATGGCCCCACCCATGTCCGCGGACAGCTTCCTCGGCGCCCTGCTCGGCGAGGGGCTGACGATCGTCCAGGTCGGCGCCTGGCGCACCCACAACCGCAGCCACATCGGCCCCTGGGGCCCCGTGCACGGGGTGATGATCCATCACACCGCCACCTCGGGCACCGCGGGCAGCGTGCGCCTCTGCCGCGACGGCTACCAGGGCCTGCCGGGCCCGCTGTGCCACGGCGTCATCGCCAAGGACGGCACGGTCCACCTCGTCGGGTACGGCAGGGCCAACCACGCCGGGCCCGGCGACGACGACGTCCTGCGCGCCGTCATCGCCGAGACGGCGCTTCCCCCCGACGACGAGGCGAACACGGACGGGAACCCGCACTTCTACGGCTTCGAGTGCGTGAACCTCGGCGACGGGAAGGACCCCTGGCCCCAAGCCCAGTTGGAGGCGATCGAGCGAGCGGCCGCCGCCGTCTGCCGACGCCACGGGTGGGGCGCCCCTTCGGTCATCGGGCATCTGGAGTGGCAGCCGGGGAAGATCGACCCCCGGGGCTTCACCATGAGCTCCATGCGCGCCCGGATCGCCGAACGGCTCGCCTGACACCGCCCTCGCGAGCCGGCCCGGCCGGCCCGGTGAGTCCGCGGGCCGCGGCCGGCGGACTCACCGGGCCGGCACCCCCACCGATCGGGCGGGAGGCTGTCCGCGCGAGCAGGCCCCGGGGCCCGGACAGGAGCACCGCGTGATCATCGGCATGTGCCGGTCGTGTGCGGATGCCGCCGGATCTCCGCGCTCGCGTCCTTCGCCGCCGAGTGGTCGCCCCGGCCTCCGGCCTCCCCGCCGCTGGGCGTCCAGCGCCCTCGCCGGCGGGGAGGCGGCGGAATGTCCGCCCGGTTCGCCGAGCCGCCGAGCCGCCGAGCCGCCGAGGAGCTGCGGGGCCGGGGAGTGCCGCGGACGCCGTGACGGGGCGGCGAGAAGGCGAGGCGACAATGGGCGGGTGAGCCAGCCCGTAGACCTCGACCGCGCACTTCGGCCCCGGCTGCCCTCCCCCTTGCAGGAGGTGCGGGACGAGCGCTTCGCGCGGCACGGGCTGCGGCTGCTGCTCAAGCGGGACGACCTCATCCACCCCGAGCTGCCCGGCAACAAGTGGCGCAAGCTGGCGCCGAACCTGCGCGCGGCGGCCGGCCGGACCCTGCTCACCTTCGGCGGCGCGTACTCCCACCATCTGCGCGCCACGGCCGCCGCCGGGCGGCTGCTCGGCTTCCCCACGATCGGCGTCGTCCGGGGCGACGAGCTCGCCGAGAGGCCGCTCAACCCGTCGCTCGCCGCCTGCGCCGCCGACGGCATGCGGCTGCACTTCGTGGACCGTGCCACGTACCGCCGTGCGTCCGAGCCGGAGGTGCTCGCGGAGCTGCGGGTGCGCTGCGGGGCGCCGGCGGGGTGCCGGGTCGTCCCGGAGGGCGGCAGCAACGCCCTCGCGGCGCGGGGCTGTACGGAGCTGGGCCGCGAGCTGCGCGGCGCGGCCGATGTGGCCGCCGTGGCGTGCGGGACGGGAGGGACGCTCGCCGGGCTCGCCGCCGGACTCGGGGACGGGGCGAGGGCGCTGGGCGTACCCGTGCTCAGGGGGGGCTTCCTGGGCGAGCGGACGGCCGCCCTCCAGAGAGAGGCCTTCGGCGGCCCGGCCGGCGACTGGTCGCTGGACGAGCGGTTCCACTTCGGCGGGTACGCCCGCGTCCCACCGGCTCTCGAGGCGTTCGCGCGGGACTTCGAGGCGCGCCACGCACTGCCGGTCGAGCGGCTCTATGTCGCCAAAATGCTCTATGGACTCGTCGTCCTCGCCGGCGAGGGCGCCTTCCCGCCGGGAACGGCCGTGGCGGCGGTGGTCACCGGCGGGCCTCAGCCCGAGGGCTCGCGGTAGGCGGCCGCCTCCTCGAGATCCAGCCGCCGCAGCAGCGCCCGCATCATCTCGTCGTCGATCCGGCGTTCGTCGCGGAGCCGCACGAACACCGCACGCTCGGCCTGGATCACCTCGCGGGTGAGGCGGCGGTAGGTGCCGTCGGCGGACTCGCCCGTGACGGGGTTGACCGCCCCCAGCCGCTCCCAGGGTGAGTTCCTGCGGTGTTCGAGGACCGTGCGCAACCGGTCGAGGAGCGGATCCGGAAGTGCGTTGCCCGGGTCGGCGACGAGTTCCTCCAGCCGCCGTTCCGCCGCGCGGGACGCCTCGCTCTGCGCCTGTGCCTCGGCCAGGGTGACGCTCGTCGGATCGCGCTCAGGGAGCTTCAGGGCACGGATGAGCGCGGGCAGGGTGAGCCCCTGCACCACCAGGGTGCCGATGACCGTGGTGAAGGTGAGGAAGAGGATCAGGTTGCGCGCCGGGAAGGGCTCGCCGGCGGATGTGAGGACCGGGATGGAGAACGCGATCGCCAGGGAGACCACGCCCCGCATCCCGGCCCAGCCGACGATCACCGGGGCCCGCCAGTCCACGCCGGGCTCGCGCTCCCTGATGCGCCGTGACAGCACGCGCGGGACGAAGGTCGCGGGGAAGACCCACACGAAGCGGGACACGACCACGACGCCGAAGACGACGACGGCGTACCCGGCGACCTCCCGGGCCGAGAAGGAGCCGATCTGCCCCACCACGGGCGCCAGTTGCAGTCCGATCAGCGCGAAGACGGCCGACTCGAGGACGAAGGCGGCCATCCGCCAGACCGCCTCCTCCTGGAGCCGGGTGGCGAAGTCGACCTGCCAGGAGCGGTGCCCGAGGAAGAGGGCGACGACCACGACGGCCAGCACTCCGGAGGCGTGCACGTGCTCGGCGGCGGCGTAGGCGACGAAGGGGATCAGCAGGGACAGGGTGTTCTGCAGCAGGGGTTCCCGCAGACGGGTCCGCAGCCAGTGGATCGGCACCATCAGGACCAGGCCGACGCCGACACCCCCGGCCGCGGCGACGAGGAACATCGCGACGCCCTCGCCCCAGGTGATGCCCTCGCCGACGGCGGCCGCCAGGGCGACCCGGTAGGCGGTGATGGCGGTGGCGTCGTTCACCAGGGACTCGCCCTGGAGGATCGTGGTGACCCGGCCGGGCAGGCGGAGCCTGCGGGCGACCGCGGTGGCCGCCACCGCGTCGGGCGGGGCGACCACCGCGCCGAGCACGAGCGCGGCGGTCAGCGGGAGTCCGGGGATCACCAGGTGCGCCACCCACCCCACGACGAGGGTCGCGAAGAGCGTGTAGCCGACGGAGAGCAGCGCGATGGGGCGGACGTTGGCCCGCAGATCGAGGTATGAGCTGTCCAGCGCGGCCATGTGCAGCAGCGGAGGCAGGATCAGCGGCAGCACGATGTGCGGGTCCAGGGTGTATTCCGGGACTCCGGGCAGGTACGAGGCGACCAGACCGACCGCGACGAGGAGCAGCGGCGCCGGCACCGCCGTCCTGCGGGCGATCCCGGCGACCGCGGCGCTCGCCGCGACCAGCGCCACCACCGACAGCGCGTCCATCATCCGCCCTTCCCTCCGGCCCACGGCCGCCCGGCCGCCCGGCCGCCCACCGGCGTCGTAACCTGGCCATCATGAGCGAGTGCAAGCATGTTCTCGACCTGCCGCGCCCCGAACCCGAGCCCCTGAGCGACACCTGCCCCGCGTGCCGGGCCGAGGGGACGCACCCGGTGCAGCTGCGGCTCTGCCTCACGTGCGGGCACGTGGGGTGCTGCGACTCGTCACCGGGCCGGCACGCCTCCCACCACTTCGAGCAGGAGGGACATCCGGTGATGCGTACCCTGGAGCGCGGAGAGAAGTGGCGGTGGTGCTTCGCGGACGGTTCGATCGTCTGACGTCGGGGTACGTCAAAGCTCCGCCGACTTCTCGCAATTGAGGACCGCAGAACACTAGCCACTGTGCGTACCTGTGGGCTTACTATGAGTGACAGCTCCGGGTAGGGGTCCCGGCGACACGGCACCATGGATCGCGATAGCGTCGCCAGTCCAGGTTCGGGCTGCGCACCGACGCGCAGCACTCGGCTCCGGGACGCCCTCCCGGAGCCTCGATCGACCTTGTGCCACCTTGGAGGTGAGGGTGTCCGACATCGCAGGCGAGCCCGGGACCCAGGACTTCGTGGAAGTCCGGCTGCCCGCTGCGGGTGCCTACCTGTCCGTGCTGCGTACGGCCACGGCCGGCCTCGCGGCGCGCTTGGACTTCACCCTCGACGAGATCGAGGACCTGCGCATCGCGGTCGACGAGGCGTGCGCCATCCTGCTGCAGCAGGCCGTCCCCGGATCCGTTCTCAGCTGCGTCTTCCGGCTCGTCGACGACTCCCTGGAGGTCACGGTCTCGGCCCCCACGACCGACGGCCGCGCCCCGGAGCGCGACACCTTCGCCTGGACGGTGCTCTCGGCGCTGGCGGGCAAGGTCGACTCCTCCGTGGCCCCGGACCGCACGGTCTGCATCAGCCTGTACAAGCAGCGCGGCGCGGGACCCGGGCCGGCGTGAGGGACGGGGACGGTCCGGTGCGCGACGAGGAGCGGATGTCCGGAGCGGGGAACGGCGGACCCACGGCCCCGGCGGAGCCGGCGGGCGCGCCGGCGGGCATCCCGGAGCAGCAGGCCAGGCCGCACCCGGTGGACGAGCGCGACGGCCTCCCGGCCGCGGCGGAGCAGAAGCAGGCTGGGGGTACCTCCCGGGCGAGGCACTGGCAGAGGGCGGCCATGAGCGACCACGAGCACGACCTCAAGGAACACGGGCACCACGCTCCGAACGACCGGAGCGGGGCGAGATCGATGTTCATCGCGCTGCGCGGACTCCCGGAGGGCTCTCCCGAGCGCGCCGAACTCCGCAACCAGCTGGTGCGGATGCATCTGCCCCTGGTGGAGCACCTGGCCCGGCGCTTCCGCAACCGCGGCGAGCCGCTCGACGACCTCACCCAGGTCGCGACCATCGGGCTGATCAAGTCCGTGGACCGGTTCGACCCCGACCGGGGCGTCGAGTTCTCGACCTACGCGACACCGACGGTCGTCGGGGAGATCAAGCGCCACTTCCGCGACAAGGGCTGGGCGGTGCGGGTCCCCCGCCGGCTCCAGGAGCTGCGGCTCGCGCTGACCACGGCGACCGCGGAACTGTCCCAGCAGTACGGCCGCTCCCCCACGGTCCACGAACTCGCCGAGCGGCTGGGCATCTCCGAGGAGGAGGTGCTGGAGGGCCTGGAGTCCGCCAACGCGTACTCGACGCTCTCGCTGGACGTCCCCGACACCGACGACGAGTCCCCGGCTGTCGCCGACACCCTGGGCGCCGAGGACGAGGCGCTGGAGGGCGTCGAGTACCGCGAGTCGCTGAAACCGCTGCTGGAGGATCTGCCGCCCCGGGAGAAGCGGATTCTCCTTCTCCGCTTCTTCGGCAATATGACGCAGTCGCAGATCGCCCAGGAGGTCGGCATCTCCCAGATGCACGTCTCCCGTCTCCTGGCGCGCACGCTCGCTCAACTGCGCGAGAAGCTCCTGGTCGAGGAGTGACCCCCGAGGCGTGACTCTCCGGGACGCCCCCCGAGGGGTGTGCCCGGCGGCCCAAACGGTCCGCACCGCGCCCTCCCGGGCCGTCGGGAACCGCCGGTGGCGATGCGGCACACGGCCGCCGGCCCACCCGCGGAACACACACTGACCACCTGCCCGGACCACGCGCCGGGCCGCCCGAACCGCGCGCACGGCCACGCGCGGGCGCACGGCCGCCGGAGGCTACGCGCGGCCGCGGATGCCCAGCGCCTGCGTCGTCCGCGGGTCGAGCAGCAGCACCAGCGCGGTGACGGCCGCGACGGCCAGCAGGACACCCGCCGGGATCAGCGCGCCCGACGCGCGGAGCAGGGTCCAGGCCACCGGAAGGGCCATGATCTGGGTGATGATCGCGGGGCCGCGGCTCCAGCCTCGCCGCAGCAGCAGCCCGCGTGCCGCGAGCAGCGGGATGAGGCCCAGCGCGATCAGCGTCACCCCGCCCGTCTCGGCCCCCGACGTGCTCTCCGGGCTACCGGTGAGGCCCGAGACCAGCATGGAGAGGCCGCCGGCGAACAGCGCCAGGGCCTGGAACCCGCACACGGCGGCCGCCACGGCCAGTCTGCCGGGCCGCCGCCGCACGGGGGCGCCGGGGACGGTCTCAGGGGTCTGCTCCGCGCTGCTCACCCCTGCAGGGTAGCCCCGCGCCCGGCCCGGCCCGCAGGGCGTACCGCGCCGGGGGCGCGCTCCCCGGACTGGGCCGGGTACCGCGCGGTAGGTACCCTGGCGGCCATGCGTGCACTCCTCGTGGTCAACCCGGCGGCAACCACCACCAGTGCCCGCACCCGTGACGTGCTGATCCACGCGCTGGCGAGCGAGATGAAGCTGGAGGCCGTCACCACCGAGTACCGCGGCCACGCGCGGGACCTCGGCCGGCGGGCCGCCGACTCCGACGACATCGGCATGGTGGTGGCGCTGGGCGGCGACGGCACGGTCAACGAGGTGGTCAACGGGCTGCTGCACGCCGGCCCGGACCCCGACGCCCTGCCGCGGCTCGCGGTCGTCCCCGGCGGCTCCACGAACGTCTTCGCCCGCGCCCTGGGACTGCCCAACGACGCCGTGGAGGCCACCGGCGCCATCCTGGACGCCCTGGAGACGGGGAGCGGCCGCACGGTGGGGCTCGGCATAGCGGCCGGCACGCCGGGCACACCGGACGAGGGCGTCCCGCCCCGCTGGTTCACCTTCTGCGCCGGATTCGGCTTCGACGCCGGAGTCGTCGGCAGGGTCGAACGGCAGCGGGAGCGCGGCCGGATCTCGACGCACTCCCTCTACATACGCCAGGCGGCCCGGCAGTTCCTCGCGGACCCGCACCGCCGCAGTGGTGCGATCACCCTGGAACGGCCCGGGGCGGACCCCGTGCGCGAGCTGGTGCTGTCCATCGTCTGCAACACGTCCCCCTGGACCTACCTGGGGGACCGCCCGGTGTACGCGACCCCGGCGGCGTCCTTCGACAGCGCCCTGGACGTGCTCGGACTGAGCCGGCTTTCGACCCCCGCGCTGGCCCGCTACGCGACCCAGTTGCTCACCTCGACCCCGGACCGCGGGCCGCGCGGCAGGCATGTGACCTCTTTTCACGATCTCACGGACTTCACCTTGCATTCGAAGGTGCCACTCCCTTTCCAGATGGACGGTGACCACCTCGGACTCCGCAGCAGTGTGACGTTCACAGGCGTACGCCGTGCACTGCGTGTGATTGTGTGAGCGGAAGCGGCAAAAGTCCTTCCAGTCGAACGTTTAGGCGCGGATCCACCCCATGGAAGTACGGCTGTGACCTAGTCGACACCGAGGAATCAAAAAAAACTTTCCGGAAGGGGTTGTATCCGCCGCCGAGGTTTGCGAATCTCTACATGGCGCTCGGGACGGCCCGCAAGACCGGCCCCCAGTGAGCACCAGAACCCCTCCTCGATCAGGACCGCGGCCAGTTCGTCTGGTTGCAGGCCCTTCCCTTGCGAGGGGATTCGTGAAAGCGTTCACATTCACAAGCAATACGCATGTCATACCAAGAGAGGTAGCAGCCATGGACTGGCGTCACAACGCCGTTTGCCGCGAGGAAGACCCCGAGCTGTTCTTCCCCATCGGCAACACCGGTCCTGCGCTGCTGCAGATCGAGGAAGCCAAGGCCGTCTGCCGTCGCTGCCCCGTCATGGAGCAGTGCCTGCAGTGGGCGCTCGAGTCCGGCCAGGACTCCGGCGTCTGGGGTGGCCTCAGCGAGGACGAGCGCCGCGCGATGAAGCGCCGCGCCGCCCGCAACCGGGCACGCAACGCCACCGCCTGAGCCCCCTGCCCACAGCCTGAGCCCGGCGGCGCGTACGGTGAGTACGCAATCACCGCCCCCGAGCCGCAGCGCGCAGCAGTATCCCGCAGCTTTCGAGCCCCGGACCATCTCCAGCGGTCCGGGGCTCGCTGCCGTCCACCCGGGGCAGGCATCGCACCGCGCGCGGCAGGCGCCTCCCGTCGCCCACGGCGCGGGGCCGTACCGGCAAACCGCCCGGAACTACTTCTGGCTGCGGACCGGAATGTCCAGGACCGCACGCGTCCCCCGCCCGGCGGCCGGCTTCATATCGAAGGTGCCGCCCAGCTCCCCCTCCACCAGTGTCCTGATGATCTGGAGACCGAGGTTTCCCGCCGTCTTCGGATCGAAGCCCTCGGGCAGCCCCCTGCCGTCGTCCTGCACGGTGATGAGCAGCCGCTCGGCCGAGCGGGGGCCGCCGCGCACCGCCGAAACCTCGACGGTGCCGGACTCCCCCGGCGCGAAGGCGTGCTCCAGCGCGTTCTGCAGGACCTCGGTGAGGACCATGGAGAGCGGCGTGGCCACCTCGGCGTCCAGGATTCCGCAACGGCCGGTGCGCCGGCAGTCGACCTTGCCGGGGGAGATCTCGGCCACCATGGCGAGTACCCGGTCGGCGATCTCGTCGAACTCGACCCGCTCGTCCAGGTTCTGGGACAGCGTCTCATGGACGATGGCGATGGACCCGACCCTCCGGACCGCCTCGCCGAGGGCCGCCCGACCGCGCACCGAGTCCATCCTCCGGGCCTGGAGACGCAGCAGCGCGGCGACCGTCTGGAGGTTGTTCTTCACCCGGTGGTGGATCTCCCGGATGGTGGCGTCCTTGGTCATCAACTCGCGCTCGCGGCGCCGGAGTTCCGTGACATCGCGGAGCAGGACAAGGGAGCCGATACGGGCGCCCTTGGGCTTCAGCGGGATGGCGCGGAGCTGGATGACGCCGCCGTTTCCCTCGACTTCGGTCTCCCGGGGCGCGTATCCGCTGGCGAGCTTGATCAGGGCCTCGTCGACCGGCCCCCGGGAAGGCGCCAGTTCGGCGGTGATCTGGCCCAGGTGCTGCCCGACCAGGTCGGCGGCGAGGCCGAGCCGGTGGTACGCGGACAGCGCGTTCGGGGACGCGTACTGGACGACACCGTCTGCGTCGAGACGGATCAGCCCGTCACCGGCACGCGGTGAGGCGTCCATGTCGACCTGCTGCTCGGGGAAGGGGAAGGCACCCGCGGCGATCATCTGGGCCAGGTCGGAGGCGGACTGCAGATAGGTCAGCTCGAGCCGGCTGGGGGTGCGCACGGTGAGCAGGTTGGTGTTGCGCGCGATCACCCCGAGGACCCGGCCGTCACGCCGTACGGGGATCGACTCGACCCGTACCGGCACCTCCTCGCGCCACTCGGGGTCTCCCTCGCGCACGATGCGGCCCTCGTCGAGCGCGGCGTCCAGCAGCGGGCGGCGACCGCGGGGGACCAGATGCCCGACCATGTCGTCCTGGTAGGAGGTGGGGCCGGTGTTCGGCCGCATCTGGGCCACCGAGACATACCGCGTGCCGTCCAGGGTGGGAACCCACAGGACGAGGTCCGCGAAGGAGAGGTCGGAGAGCAGTTGCCACTCCGAGACCAGCAGGTGCAGCCACTCGAGGTCGGACTCGCTCAGAGCGGTGTGCTGGCGTACGAGGTCGTTCATGGAGGGCACGCTGTGAGCGTACCTTTGGCGAGAACCTGACGGGACGGGCCCGAGTAGGGGAGGATGGGCCCGGAAAAGCGTGTGCAGACGGATGGACAGCGCTTAATGGTCTAGTCCACAATGACATCGCCGTGCCGGGACACGCCCCGGACGGCGGACAGCAGAAGACCTCCGCCCTCCCCGCACAGGAGGGTGGACCGAGGACCCGGCGCTCTCTGCCCTGACTGCGCCGAGGGCCTCCACACGGCCGACCGGGACCGCACACCCGACGGCCGGGCAACTCCGGGCTGCGGTGCCGGACGGGTTGAGGGTCCCGTCCCGGCGCCGCGGCCCGCGGGTCCCCCACGGCCGGGGGCGCGCCGAATGCTCCGGCGCCGGCAGGACCCGCCGCGCCGCCCCTTCGGCGGGCGGCACCAGGCCGGCCGAGACCCCTCCCGGCTCCGACCCCGCGGCCCCGATTCCCGGCCCCCGGACCAGGGGAGAGCGCGACCGGCGCACCGCACGAGTGCGGCCGGTCCGCGGGCCGGGCAGTTCGCGCCGAAGCGGAGTGCGGCGAGGCCGCGCCGCACCCGCGGCCTTCCGGACAGGCCGGGTCCGCCATGGCACGGCGCCACCGCCCGACGGCATCGACCCCGTCCCTGCCCGTCCCTGCCCCGGCGACCAGCGCGGCTCACGGGGCCGGCCGATCCGCGGGCCGGTCGGCCCAGGGCCCTCCCGAGGGCCCTCCTCCCGCCGGCCGGCGTTCACCCCGGCATCACCCCGCTCTGCTAGATTGGTCTATACCACATGCCCTCAATCGATCGGCGGCCCACAGTGGAAGTTGTCATCGTCCAGGACGCCAAGGCGGGCGGGGAACTCGTCGCGCAGGGCATCGCGGACCTGCTCCGCCGCAGGCCGGACGCCCTGCTCGGGGTGGCGACGGGATCGACGCCGCTGCCCGTCTACCGGGCCCTGGCAGCACGGGTCCGGGCCGGGACTGCGGACGTCTCCCGGGCCCGGATCGCACAGCTCGACGAGTATGTGGGCCTGCCCGCCGGGCATCCCGAGTCATACCGCTCGGTGGTGATGCGCACGGTCCTCAAACCGCTCGGGCTGAGTCCGGAATCGTTCATCGGCCCGGACGGCTCAGCGGAGGACGTCCGCGCCGCCTGCGAGGCGTACGAGACGGCCCTGACGGCGGCGGGCGGCGTCGACCTGCAGCTGCTGGGCATCGGCACGGACGGGCACATCGGGTTCAACGAACCCTGCTCGTCGCTCGCCTCGCGCACGAGGATCAAGACCTTGACCGAGCAGACCCGCGCGGACAACGCCCGCTTCTTCGACGGCGACATCGAGCAGGTGCCGCAGCACGTCATCACCCAGGGGATCGGGACGATCCTGGAGGCCCGGCACCTGGTGCTGCTGGCCACCGGGGAGGGGAAGGCGGAAGCGGTCGCGGCGACCGCGGAGGGCCCCGTCGCGGCGGTCTGCCCCGCCTCGGCACTCCAACTGCACCCGCATGCGACGGTCGTGGTCGACGAGGCGGCGGCCTCGAAACTGAAGCTGGCGGGCTACTTCCGCCACGCGTACGCCCACAAGCCGGCCTGGCAAGACCTGTAGCACGCGGCGCGGCCCCGCCCGACCGGGCGGGCGGGCGGGGGCCATGCGTCCCGCGGGCGGGAGTCGGCGGCCAGGACAGGTGCGTACTTGACGGATGGGGAACCGACCGCACGCGACTCGCGGAAAGGCTGCAGCTCACGCGAGCGCAACGCGGCCGGCGCCACATCGCCCCGGGGCCGGGGTGGGGGTCGACGGCAGCGCCATGTCCCGGAAAATGCCCGGCACCTACCGCAACGCCCGCGGGCCGCACGCCCGGTCCTGTGCGGCCCCGAGTGCCCTCGGCCGGCGTGAACCACCACCTCGGATCATGGACTAGACCTCTCAGGGTGTCCAGGGTGTATAAGAAGGGCTGTCGCGTCCGGTCACCGACCGGCACCCGGGTCAGGGCGGCGGCCCGCGAACGGACCGTGCCACCATGTGAGCCGCGATCAACGGAGGCGCCGGTGACGGCAGCACCACACGAGTCGGAAAGGCAGGCCATGGCCGCGGACGGGGCCGGCACCGGGCCGGAGGCCGGACCGGAGACCGGGAGGGAGACCGGGAGGGAGACCGTACGGGAGACCGGGAGGGCGGCCAGGACCGCGCGCGTACCCAAGTACTACCGGCTCAAGAGGCACTTGCTCGACATGACCGAGACCCTGCCGCCCGGCACACCCGTGCCGCCGGAGCGCACCCTCGCCGCCGAGTTCGACACCTCGCGCACCACCGTGCGCCAGGCGCTCCAGGAACTGGTCGTCGAGGGACGGCTGGAGCGCATCCAGGGCAAGGGCACGTTCGTCGCCAAGCCCAAGGTCTCCCAGGCGCTCCGGCTGACCTCCTACACCGAGGACATGCTGGCGCAGGGTCTGCAACCCGCTTCGCAACTGCTGGACATCGGCTATGTGACGGCCGACGGCACGCTCGCCGGACTGCTGGACATCGCACCGGGCGGACGGGTGCTGCGCATCGAGCGGCTCCGGCTGGCCTCCGGCGAGCCGATGGCGATCGAGACCACGCACCTGTCAGCGAAGCGCTTCCCGGCGCTGCGCCGGTCGCTGGTGAGGTACACCTCCCTCTACGCCGCCCTGGCCGAGGTGTACGACGTCCGCCCCGCCGAGGCCGAGGAGACCATCGAGACCTCCCTGGCCACCCCCCGCGAGGCGGGGCTGCTCGGCACGGACGTCGGCCTGCCGATGCTGATGCTCTCGCGGCACTCGCTCGACGCCGGGGGCGACCCCGTGGAGTGGGTCCGCTCGGTCTACCGGGGCGACCGCTACAAGTTCGTGGCCAGACTGCGGCGCCCCGAGACCCCCTGACGGCCTGCGGAGACCGCGGCCGCCCTCCGGGAACCCGACCAGGCCGGGGAGCCGGCCCACCCGGCACCGCCCCGCAGTCTTTGCCGTACCGAAATGCGGACAAGGGGTGACGTCCGCATGAGCAGTCACCTAGATTGCTCGCGCGTTACAGGCAATCAGCACGGGACGGGAGCCACACGATGGCCGAGCCTGCACCACCTAGCACACCCCGACGGGGCATGACTCCGCGGGCCACCGCAGTCTGGGTACTCGTCGCGCTGACGGGCGCGGCCGGCTGGAGCATGCTCGCCCTCTCACGGGGGGAGGAGGTCTCAGCCGCCTGGATGCTGGCGGCAGCACTCGGCTCGTACGCCATCGCCTACCGGTTCTACGCGCGCTTCATCCAGTACCGGGTACTCCGGGCCGACAAGACCCGCGCCACCCCAGCGGAGCGGCTTGACAACGGTGTCGACTTCCACCCGACCGACCGGCGGGTGCTGTTCGGCCACCACTTCGCGGCCATCGCCGGAGCGGGCCCGCTGGTCGGCCCGATCCTCGCCGCCCAGATGGGCTATCTGCCGGGCACCATATGGATCATCGTCGGAGTGATCTTCGCCGGCGCCGTGCAGGACATGGTCACCCTGTTCTTCTCCACCCGACGGGACGGCCGCTCGCTCGGCCAGATGGCGCGGGACGAGATCGGCCCCTTCGGCGGCGTCGCCGCCCTGATCGCCGTCTTCGCGATCATGATCATCCTGCTGGCGGTGCTGGCGCTGGTGATCGTCAACGCCCTGGCGCACTCCCCCTGGGGGGTGTTCTCCATCGGCATGACGATTCCGATCGCCCTGTTCATGGGCGTCTACCTGCGGATCCTGCGGCCGGGCAGGGTCAGCGAGGTGTCGATCATCGGCGTCGCGCTGCTGCTCCTCGCGATCATCGCGGGAGGCTGGGTCGCGGACTCCTCGCTCGCAGCGTTCTTCACCCTGGAGCCGGGCACCCTGGTCGTCTGGATGATGGCCTACGGATTCCTGGCCTCCGTGCTCCCCGTCTGGCTGCTGCTGGCCCCGCGCGACTACCTCTCGACCTTTATGAAGGTCGGCACCATCGTGCTGCTGGCCCTGGGCGTGGCCGTGGCGATGCCGACGCTGAAGATGCCGGCCGTCACCGAGTTCGCGGGCAGCGGCCAGGGCCCGGTCTTCGCCGGCTCGCTGTTCCCGTTCGTCTTCATCACCATCGCGTGCGGCGCGCTCTCCGGCTTCCACTCCCTGGTCTCCTCGGGCACCACCCCGAAGATGATCCAGAAGGAGACCCAGGTCCGGATGATCGGCTACGGCGCCATGCTGACCGAGTCGTTCGTCGCGGTCATGGCGATGATCTGCGCCGCCATCCTCGACCCGGGTCTGTACTTCGCGATCAACTCCCCCTCCGGAGTCATCGGCACCACGGTCGACTCCGCCTCCCAGGCGGTCGCCAACCTGGGTTTCACCGTCACCCCGGAGCAACTCACCCAGGCCGCCAAGGACGTCGAGGAGGCGAGCCTGCTCTCCCGCACCGGCGGCGCGCCGACCTTCGCCCTCGGCATGTCGGAGATCTTCTCCGCGGTCGTCGGCGGCGCCGGGATGAAGGCGTTCTGGTACCACTTCGCCATCATGTTCGAGGCGCTGTTCATCCTCACCACGCTCGACGCCGGCACCCGCGTGGGGCGCTTCATGCTGCAGGACACACTCGGCAACGTCTACCGGCCGATGAAGCAGATCAGCTGGAAGCCCGGCGTCTGGTTCGCCAGTGCGGTCGTCGTCGGCGGCTGGGGCTACTTCCTCTGGGTCGGCGTGCACGACCCGCTCGGCGGCATCAACCAGCTCTTCCCGCTCTTCGGAATCGCCAACCAGCTCCTCGCCGCCGTCGCCCTCGCCGTCTGCACCACGCTGCTGGTGAAGTCCGGACGCCTCAAGTGGGCCTGGGTCACGGCCGTCCCGCTCGCCTGGGACGTCACGGTCACCCTCACCGCGAGCTGGCAGAAGGTCTTCTCCGCCGACCCGAAGGTGGGCTTCTTCTCCCAGCGCGAGAAGTACCAGGCGGGCATCGACTCCGGCGAGGTGCTGGCTCCGGCGAAGACGATGGACGACATGCACACCATCGTCACCAACTCGACCGTCGACGGCGTGCTCTCGGCACTGTTCGCCCTCCTCATCGTGGTGGTCCTGGCGGACGCCGCCCGGGTCTGCTTCCGGGCGATCAGCAATCCGGAGACCGTCCGGCTCGCCGAGGCCCCGTACGTCGAGTCGAAGCTCGTCGCGCCCGCCGGGATGTTCGCCACGAAGGAGGAGAAGGCGGAGCTCGCGGCGGTCGCCGCCGGAGCCGGCGCCGGTGCCCCGGAGCACGAGGCCGCCGTAAGCGGCCGGACATGAGTACCGTCGCGGGAATGGCGGGCACGGCGGGCACGGCGGTGGCGAACGGGGTACGGCGGGCGGTCGGCTGGGTCCGCTGGTACGTGCGCGAGGTCTCGGGCGAGTCGGTGTACGACCGCTATGTGGCGCACACCCGGGCACACGACCCCGGTGCGGAGGTCCTTTCCCGCCGCGAGTTCGAGCGCCGCCGCACGGACGAGCGGGAGGCCGACCCCCGCAAGGGATTCCGCTGCTGCTGAGCACCCGCTCCCGCCGGCCGGCCTCGGGCCTCCGCCTCCCTCGGGGGAGAGCGGAGGCCCGAGGGCCTCCCCGCGGCCACGGAGGACGCGGCCGCCCGCGGGGCACCCCCCACCCCACCGCCGCACAGGGCACCACCGGCCCCCACCGCGCGGAACACCACATGGGGAACGTCACCGCCGCGCGGAACACCCACGCGGAACGTCACCACCGCACGGAACACCACCGCACGGAACAGCACCGCCGCACGGAACAGCACCACGGGGAACAGCACCGCCCGGAACGCCGCCCGCCCCGCCGCCAGGACACCCCCGCGGGACCGGGGACCCGCGCCGGGCCCCCCGCCCCCGGGCACCTCCGCCCTCAAGCCCTGAGCCGAGCCACGACACAACATGTGGGGGGTACCGCAACCCACCGCCCCCACATGTATGCTCATCCTCGCTGTCGACGCAGGGGAATCCGGTGGGAAACCGGAACTGTCCCGCAACGGTGTACCGGTGTGCGCTGGTCCGAAACCAGGACCCGTCCCGTGTGAGTCCGAGAACCTGCCGGCGGTGCGCCCGGACCGTCCGGCCCGGGTGCCCAGACGTCCGGGCCTCGCGGAAAAGGCCGGTGGACGCGGTCCGCCCTGCCCGGGTGAGCGTCCGCGCACCGCCCCGCCGGCCCCCAGCCGAGCGAGGGAGAGCACCCCGTGACCATCGCGCCGCCCGATCCTGCTTCAGCGCAGCTCGCCGACGGACCAGGCACCGCGCTTCTGCGGACCCTGACCGAGCTCACCGCCGACCTGCCCGACACCGACCCCGGCCGGGTGGCCGGGGCCGCCCTCCGGGGCCGTCACGCGGGATCGGACGAGGCCGAACTGCGCGAACTGGCCACCGAGGCGGCCGCCGGCCTGATCTCCGAGGACCCGGCGTACTCCCGGCTCGCGGCACGACTGCTCACCCTCACCATCGCCGAAGAGGCGGCCGGCCAGGGCGCCTCCGCGTTCTCCGGCTCGATCGCCGCCGGCCACCGCGAGGGGCTGATCGCGGACCGCACGGCCGTCTTCGTCCAGACGCACGCCCGGCGCCTCGACGCGCTGGTCGACCCGGACGCCGACGACCGCTTCGGGTACTTCGGTCTGCGCACCCTCTACAGCCGCTATCTGCTCCGGCACCCGATCACCCGCAAGGTCGTCGAGACCCCGCAGTACTTCATGCTGCGCGTCGCCTGCGGTCTCGCCGAGGACGACTCCCCGCGCGCGCTGGAGGAAGTGGCCTCCCTCTACGGGCTGATGAGCCGCCTCGACTACCTGCCGTCCTCCCCCACGCTCTTCAACTCCGGCACCCGGCACCCCCAGATGTCGTCCTGCTACCTGCTGGACTCCCCGCTGGACGAGCTGGACTCCATCTACCAGCGCTACCACCAGGTGGCGCGGCTCTCCAAGCACGCGGGCGGTATCGGGCTGTCGTACTCCCGCATCCGCTCCCGCGGTTCGCTCATCCGGGGCACCAACGGCCACTCCAACGGCATCGTGCCGTTCCTGCGCACCCTGGACTCCTCGGTGGCCGCCGTCAACCAGGGCGGCCGGCGCAAGGGCGCGGCCTGCGTGTACCTGGAGACCTGGCACGCGGACATCGAGGAGTTCCTGGAGCTGCGCGACAACACGGGCGAGGAGGCGCGCCGCACGCACAACCTCAACCTGGCGCACTGGATCCCCGACGAGTTCATGCGCCGGGTCGACGCCGACGCCCACTGGTCGCTGTTCTCCCCCGCCGACGTGCCGGAGCTCGTCGATCTCTGGGGCGGCGACTTCGACGCCGCGTACCGCAGGGCGGAGGCCGCCGGGCTCGCCCGCCGCACCATCCCCGCCCGTGAGCTGTACGGGCGGATGATGCGCACCCTCGCCCAGACCGGCAACGGCTGGATGACCTTCAAGGACGCCTCCAACCGCACCGCCAACCAGACCGCGGAGCCCGGGACCGCCGTCCACTCCTCCAACCTGTGCACCGAGATCATCGAGGTGACCGACGACGGCGAGACGGCGGTCTGCAACCTCGGCTCGGTGAACCTCGGCGCGTTCGTCGTACCGGGCGCCGCCGACGGCGAGGAGGTGATCGACTGGGCGCGGCTGGACGACACCGTCCGCACCGCCGTGACCTTCCTCGACCGGGTCGTCGACATCAACTACTACCCGACCGAGCAGGCCGGCCGCTCCAACTCCCGGTGGCGCCCGGTGGGCCTCGGCGCGATGGGCCTCCAGGACGTCTTCTTCAAGCTGCGCCTGCCCTTCGACTCCGCCGCGGCGAAGGCCCTGTCCACACGCATCGCCGAGCGGATCATGCTGGCCGCCTACGAGGCGTCCTGCGAACTGGCCGAGCGCAGCGGGCCGCTGCCGGCCTGGGAGCGGACCCGCACCGCCCGGGGCGTGCTGCACCCCGACCACTACGACACGCGCCTGGCCTGGCCCGAGCGCTGGGCCGCGCTGCGCGAGCGGGTCGCCGCCACCGGCATGCGCAACTCGCTGCTGCTGGCCATCGCGCCGACCGCCACCATCGCGTCGATCGCCGGTGTGTACGAGTGCATCGAGCCGCAGGTGTCCAACCTCTTCAAGCGCGAGACGCTGTCGGGCGAGTTCCTCCAGGTGAACTCCTACCTGGTACACGACCTGAAGCGGCTCGGCGTGTGGGACGCACAGACCCGGGAGGCGCTGCGCGACTCCGGCGGTTCGGTACAGGGCCTGAACTGGATCCCAGCGGAGGTGCGGGAGCTGTACCGGACCGCCTGGGAGATCCCGCAGCGCGGCCTGATCGACATGGCCGCGGCCCGCACCCCGTTCCTGGACCAGTCGCAGTCGCTGAACCTCTTCATGGAGACGCCGACCATCGGCAAGCTCTCCTCGATGTACGCGTACGCCTGGAAGCAGGGTCTGAAGACCACGTACTACCTGCGGTCCCGCCCCGCGACCCGGATCGCCCGGGCCGCCTCGGGCACGACCCCGGCCGCCACCATCCCGGCCGCCACCCTCCCCGTCCAGCAGGCCGCCGACCCCGATGCCGTCGCCTGCTCCCTGGAGAACCCGGAGTCCTGCGAGGCCTGCCAGTAACTCCGCCCCGCCATCCGCACCCCACCTCTGGAGGACGGCGCCCCGCGCCGGCTGCTATGAACGACAAGAACCTGCTCGATCCGGGCTTCGAGCTGACGCTGCGCCCGATGCGCTACCCGGACTTCTACGACCGCTACCGGGACGCCATCAAGAACACCTGGACGGTGGAGGAGGTCGACCTCCACTCGGACGTCGCCGACCTCGCCAGGCTCAGCCCGGGCGAGCAGCACCTGATCGGCCGCCTGGTCGCGTTCTTCGCGACCGGCGACTCGATCGTCGCGAACAACCTGGTGCTGACGCTGTACAAGCACATCAACTCCCCCGAGGCGCGCCTCTACCTGTCGCGGCAGCTCTTCGAGGAGGCCGTGCACGTCCAGTTCTATCTGACGCTGCTCGACACCTATCTGCCCGACCCGGAGGACCGCGCCGCGGCCTTCGCCGCGGTGGAGAACATCCCGTCGATCCGGGAGAAGGCCCAGTTCTGCTTCCGGTGGATGGACTCGGTCGAGACGATCGACCGGCTGGAGAGCCGGGCCGACCGGCGCCGCTTCCTGCTGAACCTGATCTGCTTCGCGGCCTGCATCGAGGGGCTGTTCTTCTACGGGGCTTTCGCCTACGTGTACTGGTTCCGTTCGCGGGGCCTGCTGCACGGGCTGGCGACCGGGACGAACTGGGTGTTCCGGGACGAGACCATGCACATGAACTTCGCCTTCGAGGTCGTGGACACGGTCCGCAAGGAGGAGCCCGAGCTCTTCGACGACGCCCTCGGGCAGCAGGTCACGGACATGCTGAAGGAGGCGGTCGAGGCCGAGCTGCAGTTCGCCCGCGACCTGTGCGGCGACGGGCTGCCGGGAATGAACACCGAGTCGATGCGCGCGTACCTGGAGTGCGTCGCCGACCAGCGGCTGACCCGGCTGGGCTTCGCCCCGGTGTTCGGCTCGCAGAACCCGTTCTCCTTCATGGAGTTGCAGGGCGTGCAGGAGCTGACGAACTTCTTCGAGCGCCGGCCGTCGGCGTACCAGGTCGCGGTCGAGGGCACGGTCGACCTGGACGAGGACTTCTGACGCGGGTCTCTGGTCTCTGCACGGATCTCGCGCGGATCTCTGGCGCGGATCTCTGACACCTGCTTGCGGCCCCGGCTTCTCACGTCGCCGGGGCCCCGGCTCTTCGGGGACGGCCTCTGACGAGGGCTTTTGAGGAAGGCGCTCAGGACGGCGCGGGGCAGCGGCCCCGCCCGCCCGCGGCCCCTCGGCGGTCCGGGCGCCCGCCCGCGTCGTGTGCCGTCCGCGCGGGCGGGTCCGCGGCCCCTCGGCGATCATGACCGCGCCCCGCACCGGGTGGTTCCGTGCGGGGCGGGGCGGGGCGAGCGGCACACGACGCGGGCGGGCACACGGCACACGGCACACGGGGACGGTTTGTCCGGCACGGGTCGGCCGTCGCACACGGGACGGCTCCGCCGGCGCGCTCAGTCGTTGGGCACGGTCTCGTAGCGCGGCGTGCCCTCGGCCATCTGCCGCAGCGCGTCCTTGCGGTCCCGCTTCGACAGCCGGTCGATATAGAGCCGGCCGTACAGATGGTCCGTCTCGTGCTGCAGGCAGCGCGCGAAGTAGCCGGTGCCGCGCACCTTGATCGGCTTGCCCTCGGCATCCTGGCCGTGCACCTCGGCGTAGTCCGGGCGGGCGAGCGACGCATACGCCGTCGGGACCGAGAGACAGCCCTCGTTGGAGTCGTCGAGAACCCGGCGCTCCGGCGGCAGCTCCTGCAGCACCGGGTTGCAGACGACGCCCACATGGCGCTCGCCCTCGTCGTCCGGGCAGTCGTAGACGAAGACCTTGAGGTCCACGCCGATCTGGTTGGCGGCCAGGCCCACGCCCTCCGCCGCCCGCTGGCTGGCGAACATGTCGTCGATCAGCGCCGCGAGCCCGTCGTCGAACTCGGTGACGTCCCGGCACTCCCGGTGGAGCACCGGATTGCCGACGACGGTGATGGGACGGGCGCTGCCGCGCTCGCGATGGGTCCGCTCGCGCTCCTCGCAGTCCTCCGTGTCGACGGCGAAGCCGCCGCTGATCTGCTCGTCCGTCTCCTGCTGCGCCATTTCCGCCGTAAGCCTTCCTCAAAACCGTCTCGATGACCCGTACAGCCTACGGCCCTGCGGCGGTGGTCAGCAGACCTCCTCCAGATCGCGCCACTCCCGGCTGCCGGGGCTGTCGGCCACCCAGCCGTCGAGCAGTCCCCGCACGAGCGCGGCGGGCGCGGCGATCCCGCACTCCCGCTCCGGCACCCAGAGCTCACCGGCCGTGCGGTGGCCCAGCGGGCCCGGATGACCCGGCTCGCTGTGGTCGTGCGGGTCCAGATGCTCTCCCTCGCCCTCGGCGCTCGGCATCACTCCCTCGGAACAGGTCCGGCACAGCAGCCGCACCGACGAGGACCAGTCCTCGGCCGCGAAGCCCGCGTCGGCGGCAAGCTGTTCCAGCGCGTCCCGGTCCTCCTCCGTCGCGGCCTCGAGCAGCACCACCCACGTCGGCACGGGCGAGGGCGCCCAGAGCTCGATCTCGTCGAAGACGGGGAAGCTGTGCCCCGCGGTGGTGGTGCGCTCGCCGTGCGGAACACCGTCGTGCAGAACGACCTCGCCCCAGCGCCTGCCGGACGAAGGCAGCGGGATCGACAGCACCTCTATCCGCGCGGGGTCGAGCCTGCGACCCCACACGACCTCCGCCTCGCCCTCGGGCGACAGCCGCACGGCCGCGCTGCCCAGCTCCATCCCGACGGGCTCCGCGGCCGCCCCGCCGCCCGCGGCCCTGGGGCGGCCGGGCACCTTCAGCCCGTAGGCCTGCCAGGCGCGCCGGGCCAGCGGCCAGTCCTGGAGGGCCGTGGCGGCGATCCCCACGTTCCACCAGTCGGGTGCGCCCGTCTCCTTGTCCAGGAGGGCGACGGCCCGCAGGCCCGCGGCGCGGGCCTGCTCCCAGTCGTGGCGGAATTTGTGCAGGAGGGCCAGGTTGAACCACGACTCCGACAGCCAGGGCTCCAGGTCCGCCGCGCGCGTCAGCAGCGCGCCCGCGTCCTCGTACCGGCCGTCGCCGATCAGCGTGAACGCGCGGTCGGTGGCCTGCCGCCAAGAGGCGGAGGGCCGATGCCGTACCTTCCCGAAGATCCTCACGATTCCCGCCTGCCGGTCGCTCGGGTCATTGCCCCCGCACACCGCCTGAATGACCGTGTGCCGATGTCTCTCAGTGCTCCTTCTCCGTGCTCTCCGGCGCTCTCCAGCGCTCTCCGGCGCTCTCCGGCGCTCTCCGGCGCTCCCACAAGCGCTGCTCCAGCCCTGCCTCGGCGCCCGGCGCTCCCGCAGGCGCCCCGCAGTCCTGCTTCAGCGCTCTTTCCTTCGCATCCAACCATGCCCGCTCGGACGCCCGCTCATTACCCATGGGTTACCCGGGCCGAGCGAACTCGAGACCCCCGCGCAGCACTCGGGCCAGCGACTCCACGACCTCGGGCTGGTAGTCGTGCGCGGTCCCCAGCCTGAGCCGTTCCAGCGCGGTCAGTGCGCTCCGCACACTGTCACCGGTCAGATCGTCGTACGCGTTGACGGCGCGGACGATACGGGCGGGCAGCGGCTGCTCGCGATACGGCTCGGCCTGCCGCTCGACGACCACCGCGACGGCCGACGGGACCCCGGTCCGGCGGACGACGGCACCGCCCAGCAGGGCGATCCTGCGCTGCTCCGGCGCGGGAAGCAGCGCGGTCGCCCCCGCCGGGACGGGATCCACCAGGGACAACTGGCCGATGTCGTGCATCAGCGCCGCGTACTCCAGCACGGTCAGGTCGAAACCGGAGAGTCCCATCTCACGGCCGACCAGGGCGCTCAGGGCCGCGACCCGGCGCGCGTGCCCGTGGGGCGTGTACCCGGCGACCTCGGTCGCCCGTGCGAGTGAGGCGACGGTCTGCCGGTACGTCGTCCGCACCGCCGTGAGCCTCCGTAGCGACAACTGGGTGAGCAGCAGCGGCAGACAGCACAGCGGCAGCGCCCAGGGCCCGGCGACAGCCGTGCCGAGCGCCATCACGGCACCGGTCGCCCAGACCGCGCAGCCCGCGCCGGGGAGCGAGCGCAGCTCGTCGCGCAGCAGCGGCCCGAAGGGTACGGGGGGACCTCCCGTGCGCTCGGCGCCACCGGAGAGGGTGCCAGGCCGCAGCAGCAGGGACGCGAGAACGGCGTCGCACAGTGCGGTGGGCACCAGCACGAGCAGCAGCGCCAGGACGCAGCCGGGGCCGGTGGCGAGCGATTCCGCGGGTGCGCCCGGGCCGTGGAGGGGCTGGACGCAGACCGCGGCGAAGGCGACGGTGATGATCCTGCGGGCCGCATGGCCGAGCGCCGGTCCCCGGCCACGAGCGACCCGTGGGACGGCGCCGGCGAGGACGCCGGCCGTGACCACCGCCACGGTCTGCGGAAAGCCGTGCGCGGTGGCGTGCCCGGCGTTCGCGCCCAGCAGGGCGTAGCCGAGCGCGCTCGCGGCCCCGAAAGGGGCGGGCTCCCGCTCTCCCGGCCCGGCTCGGCGGCCGGCGAGTTCGCCCATCGCGACCATCAGGCCGAACGTCAGAGCGACCACGGGTTCGGTGACCCCCTGCCACCCGGTCCACCCGAGCCCGGCCGCGGCGAGCACGACGGCCGCGGCGTTCACGGCGGCCGCGGCGTTCACGGCGGTGACGGCCTTGACCACCTTGACGGCGAAGGCCGCGAAGGCCGCGAAGACCGCGAAGACGGCGCCCGGTGCGGTCGGCCTCATCCGCCCCGCCGGTGCCGGAAGGCCGATGCCGCGCCCGGCGGAGCCGGCGCACCGCCGCGTCCGCGGGGCGGCTGTGCGGGCACGGCCGGCTCGTCCGCGGTGACGGCGCCCTCCCAGCCGTGGCGTTCCAGGGCGCGGACGAGGGCCCGCACCATCCGCGGGTCGAACTGGGTGCCCGCGCATCGCCTGAGTTCCTCGACCGCGGTGTGCACCGGCCGCGCCCTGCGGTAGGAGCGGGTCGAGGTCATGGCGTCGAAGGCGTCGGCGACGGCGACGACACGGGCGGCCTCGGGGATCTGCCGTCCGGCGAGTCCGCAGGGGTAGCCGCTGCCATCGAGTCGCTCGTGGTGGTGGAGGATCGCGGCCCTGGCCTCGCCGAGGAAGCCGATGCCCCGGACGATCTCGTGCCCGTACTCGGGGTGCAGCTCGATCACCCGCCGCTCTTCGGGGGTCAGCGGGCCGTCCTTGCGCAGCACCCGGGTGGGGACACCGAGCTTGCCCACGTCGTGGAGGATGCCCGCGATGCGGAGCACCTCGAGCCGTTCCCCGTCCATGCCGAGCTCCCGGGCGATCAGCACGCTCGCCCGGCCCACCCGCTCGCTGTGCCCTCCGGTGTAGCGGTCCTTGATGTCGACGGCCTGGACGAGCGCGCGGACGGTGCACCGGTGGGCGCGCTGCTCGCGGTGGTGCCGCGCGGGGACCCGACTCGACAGGTACACGGGCAGCAGCACGAGGAGCGCGGCCGGCGGGCCGTAGGCGCTCCGCCACATGACGGCCGCCATCAGCCCGGCCAGCCCGTGGAGGAGGTGCGGGCCGAGTGACCGGGACAGCAACCCGCGCCAGGCGGCCCGTACCGGCACCCGTTCGGCGGTGGCGAGGATGCCCCCGTCCAGGGCTGTGACGGCCAGGCAACAGGCCAGCACCGCGGCCCCGGCCGGGACCAGGGCGTACGGGAGCGCGGGGCCTGCCAGGGCTGCCGGACCACCGCACAGCGCCGCCGCGCCGGAAGCGGCCGCCGCGGCCAGGGCGAGCCGGGCGGCCCGCCAGGCCCGCCGGGCACCTGCCGGGCGCCGGTCCACGTGTCCGAGCAGGGCCGCCGGTACCGCGGCCAGCGCGGCCCCGGCGGGCGGCAGGAGCAGGGCGGCGGCGAACAGGACGGGGAGGAACGGTCCGGACCCGGCCGGGGCGGACTCCCCGAGCAGCCGCCCGGGGATCCGGCGGCGCCCCGGCATCTCGCCCAGGGCGTGCAGCCCGGCCAGCAGCGCCACGGCGGTCCAGGGCGTGTCCGCTCCCGGGCGCAGCGCGGGCAGGGCGCATACTCCTGCGCCCACCACCGCGCACAGGATGTATGCGCGCGCCGGTCCGGGAATGCGTTTCACCCGCCGTCAGCCTCCTTGCCCCCAAACAGAGCGTCAGGCTAGCGAGTTGTTCACATCCGGACGTTTGGTTGCGGCCGATTGGCACCATCGGGTGACAGGCGCGCATATGTGCGCATAGGGACGCGGAACGCGGGACGGACACCGCCCTCGGACATCACCGGTTCCGGCCCCTTACGGGGCCATGCCGCCGGGTCCGCCCACCGGCCGGGCCGGCTACTCGGCCGGGCTCGGCACGTCCGCCGGGCCCTCGGTCACATCATGGTCGGGCACGGTCTCGCCCGCCCTGATGAGCTCGATCCGGCCCATGACCTTCGCACGCAGGTCCACCGGCACGTCGTCATGGCCGCAGCAGCGCTTGACGAGCTTCTTCACCGCCTGCTCCAGGCCGTACTTCTCCAGACAGGGGGAGCACTCCTCGAAGTGCACCTCGAACTTGGTGCAGTCGGCATCGGGCATCTCACGGTCGAGGAACTCGTAGAGATGATCGAGTACCTCCGCGCAGTCAGTCTCGTGCGGCTCTCCGCAGCTCATGAGCCCGCGCCTTTCCGATCGTTCGTCGACTCCCCGGCGCCCGCGGGAACGAGCCCGCGCTCGCGGGCGTAGTCCTCCAGCATGCCGCGCAGCTGGCGGCGGCCGCGGTGCAGCCGGGACATCACCGTACCGATGGGCGTCCCCATGATGTCCGCGATCTCCTTGTACGCAAAGCCCTCGACATCGGCGAGGTAGACGGCGATGCGGAACTCCTCGGGAATCGCCTGCAGGGCCTCCTTGACGTCCGAGTCCGGCAGATGGTCGAGCGCCTGGGACTCGGCCGAGCGCAGACCGGTCGACATGTGCGACTCGGCACGGGCGAGCTGCCAGTCCTCGATCTCCTCCGCCGCGCTGCGCTGCGGTTCGCGCTGCTTCTTGCGGTAGGAGTTGATGAAGGTGTTCGTGAGGATGCGGTACATCCACGCCTTGAGGTTCGTGCCCTCGCGGAACTGGTGGAACGAGCCGTAGGCCTTGGCGTACGTCTCCTGCACCAGGTCCTCGGCATCGGCCGGATTGCGTGTCATGCGCAGGGCCGCCGAGTACATCTGGTCGAGGTAGCCGAGGGCGTCCCGCTCGAATCGCGCGTTGCGCTCGGCGGCCGTCTCTTCCGTGCTGCCGTCGTCGGTCCCAGTGACCGGACCCACCTCCTCCAACGCTGTGGCGGGACCGAGACCGGACCCGCTCGAATCGGAGGATAGACGACCAACCACTCCGCCCGCCGCCCGAGTCGTCGCCGTCTTCGGTGCGGGCAGCACGGTCCAGTCGAGGTCGGCGGCCTGCGACCGGTTCGGGCAGATGGTCGAACCCATGCGACGGACTCCCTCTCCACTCTCCTGTGCTGACGTGCTGCACAACAGGGATCGCGCCCTCCGCTATTCCCGGACGATTCCCGGACGATTCCCGGCGGGGGACCCGGTTGCCCACGGGCGGGACCGCGCGGGCGGCGCGGCTCATCCTGTCGGGGCGGGGGCACCCGGCCGCCCGCCGGAGGACCCCGTCTGCGACCCGGCGCACACCGCTGGGTAAGCCAGTCGGGAGCCGGCCTGAAACCGGGCGGGAAGCCGGGCGGAAACAACCGGTCGAAAGCCATCGAAAGCCACGTCGTGAAGCACCGGCAGCAAGCCGGGAGCCGGCCGGCAGCGGCCACCGGTGTCACACCAGGGCGGTAATCCACGTCCGCACGCCGGCCACGACAACACCCAGTGCCTCCTGTCTGGTCAGGGCGGCCCGCTTGGGCACCGCGAGCCCGTGGTCGGCGGCGTCCACCGCGATCAGCTCGTACGCACCGTCCGGGAACTCCTCCGGTCTGCCGAACGGGTCGCTGCCGCCCTGGACGACCAGGACCGGCACCCCGGCGCCCAGCAGCTCCTCCGCGCGGGACTTCTCCGGCCTTCCCGGCGGATGCAGCGGGAAGCTCAGTGCGAGGACGGCGCCCGCGCCCAGCTCACGGGCGGTCCGGCAGGCCACCCGCGCTCCCGCGCTGCGTCCGCCCGCGACGATCGGCAGCCCCCGCTCCTGCAGGGCGGGCCAGAGGCCCCGCCAGGCGGTGTCCAGGGTCTTCGGCGCGGGCGCGATTCTCTTCCCCGCGACCCGCCACGGCTGCTCCACCAGGGCCACGGTGACCCCGGCGGGTGGCAGCGCGGCCGCGAGGGCCCGCAGGTCCGGGGCGTCGACGCCGCCGCCCGCGCCGTGGCCCAACGCCAGGACCGCGCGCGCCCGGCCCGATGCCGGGCGCCAGGTGATGCGCGCGTCCCCGGCCGGTGTCCCTACGATCTCGCTCTCGCCCACCGCAGCAGTGTCACATCAGAGCCCCGGGAACCGCGGCAAGGAGTCAACGGCGTCAAAGGATTCAAAGGAGTCAAAGGAGTCAAAGGATTCAGAAGAGCGTGCCGACCTCGGGGGCGGCCAGTTCCTCGACCAGCTCGGGCCCGTTGTTGCGGACGTTGGAGACGGCCGTGCCCACCGGGTAGGCGCGCATCAGCCCCGTGGGCGGCGGTGCCAGCAGTCCGCGCAGCTCGTCCGGGTCGGTACGGGACGGGTCCAGCCAGGCGTCCCAGCGGTCCTCCGTGAGCATCAGCGGCATCCGCGGGTGGATGTCGGACAGCGAACGGGGTCCTTCGGCAGGCGCGACCCCCAGCGGCCCGGTCTCCGCCTCGGTCGTGATCACGGAGCAGGTCGCCCACCAGGACCGGGGATGGTCGTCCGGCAGCGAACGGTCGCGCCAGAACTCGTACAGCCCGGCCATGGCGAAGACGGAGCCGTCGGCCGGGGTCACGAAGTACGGCTGCTTGCGGGGCCGTTTCTTCCTCCCCTTCACCTCCAGCTCGCGCTCCTCGCTGCCGGTGACCCACTCGTAGTACCCGTCCGCCGGCAGGATGCAGCGCCGGGCCCGGAAGGGCCGGCGAAAGGAGGGCTTCTCGTGGACGGTCTCGGCCCGGGCGTTGATCATCCGGGCCGCGCCCTCCGGGTTCCCGGCGAAGGACGGGACGAGTCCCCATCGGAGCTTCCGCAGCTGCCGAACCGGACGGCGGTCGTCCGCATCCTTCAGAGGACGTTCGAGCACCGCGAGGACCTCTTTGGTGGGGGCCACGTTCCAGTCGGGAGCCAGTTCCCGGGACGACTCCCACTTCTCCACCCGGAAGAGCCCCGCAAGGTCCTCGGGCCTCCGGCTCGCCGCGTACCGTCCGCACATCTCCAACCGCCCCTCCGGCCTCGCGGAAACACCGGATCATTCCGCTTCGGCCGCGCCGTCGGCACAGCCCCCGGCAGCACCCCGTGCGTCGGCCCGGCCGCCGGGGCCGGGGCGGCCGGGCGGCGTGATGCCGGTACGGGTCCGCCGTGTCCGCTCGGTCCTCGATCTTTCTGGCTCTTTCCGGTCTCTCCGGGTCTCTCCGGGTCGCCCTGGGTCGCGCTGACCTCGTGCTCCCGTCACCGGGACACGTCCAAGAGTGCCAGACCGCCGCCGGGCACGGTTTCCGTACCGGTGTCACCGGGTGTGGGGCGACGGACCGCTGAAGCGCGCACCCTCCGGGGACGCCTGCCGGCGGGGGGCGGGATGGCGTCGGGGCCGGCCGCCGGCACTCCCCCGGTGCCCCGAGGACGGCGCCGAGCCGGCACCGGTGCGGCAGGAGCCCGGACCACCCCGCGCGGCCCTCACCTGGCGATCCACCGGTGGTCCTGCGGTGATCCGCATGTTTGCCGGCGGGAACGATCGCTGCCGCACCGACGTCTCAGATACCGTCCCCGTCCCCGCCGTCCCCGTCCCCGCCGTCCCCGCCGTCCCCGCCGTCCCCGCCATCGCCATCACGTCCGCGCCGGACCGCCCGCCCCGAGCCCCCCGAGGAGCCACCCCGTACATGGTCACATTCGAGATCTTCGCGACCCAGCCGGCTCCCGACCGCTGGCTGGTCATAGGCACGGCCGTGCTCGCCCTGGCCGCGGTCGTCCCGTCGGCGATATGGCGGCTGTCCCGCAACGCCGTCACCATCGCCCACGAGGGCGGGCACGGCCTGATCGCCCTGGCCACCGGCCGGCGTCTGGAGGGCATCCGGCTGCACTCCGACACCAGCGGACTGACGGTCAGCCGCGGCAGACCGACCGGACCCGGCATGATCCTCACGGCGGCCGCGGGCTACACCGCCCCGCCGCTGCTCGGGCTCGGCGGCGCCTGGCTGCTCGCCTCGCACCGCATCACCCTGCTGCTGTGGGTCGCCACCGCGCTGCTGATCGCGATGCTGGTGATGATCCGCAACGCGTACGGGGCGCTCACCGTGGTCCTCACCGGCGCCGCGTTCCTGCTGGTGTCCTGGCTCACCGAACCGGAGGTGCAGGCGGCGTTCGCCTACGCGGCCGTGTGGTTCCTGCTGCTGGGCGGCGTCCGGCCGCCCTTCGAACTGCAGGTCAAGCGCCGCCACGGGGGTGCGCCGGACTCGGACGCGGACCAGCTGGCGAGGATGACGCACGTCCCGCCCGCGGTGTGGCTGTTCCTCTTCCACGCCGTGTCGCTGTGCTCCCTGATCGGGGGCGGCCGCTGGCTGCTCGATCCCTGACCGGTCGGGGTGCCGGGCGACCGGCCGGCGAGCGACCGGGCCTCCGCGGGGCCACTAAAGTGTGGGCCATGACCGAGAGCCCCGTGCACACCGCCCTTTGGCCCGCCCCCCACGCGAGTGGGCCCGTCGACGCGACGGTCACCGTTCCCGGATCGAAGTCGGTCACCAACCGCGCGCTGGTACTCGCCGCGCTGGCCGCGGAACCGGGCTGGCTGCGCCGCCCGCTGAGGTCCCGGGACACCCTGCTGATGGCGGATGCGCTGCGCGCCATGGGCGTCGGCATCGAGGAGCAGGTCTCCTCCAGCTCCACCGCGACCGGCGGCCCCGACAGCGGCGAGGCGTGGCGGATCATCCCGGCCGGGCTGCACGGACCCGCGGCGGTCGACGTCGGCAACGCGGGCACGGTGATGCGCTTCCTGCCGCCGGTCGCCGCCCTCGCCGACGGCTCCGTCCGCTTCGACGGCGACCCCCGCTCCTACGAGCGTCCGCTCGGCGAGGTGATCCGCGCCCTGCGGGCCCTGGGTGCCCGGATCGACGACGGCGGCCGCGGCGCGCTCCCGCTGACGGTGCACGGCCGCGGGGCGCTGGACGGCGGCGAGGTGGAGATCGACGCCTCCTCGTCCTCCCAGTTCGTCTCCGCGCTGCTGCTCTCCTCCCCCCGCTTCAACCAGGGGCTGGAGGTCCGGCACCGGGGCTCGCGGCTGCCGTCCATGCCGCACATCCGGATGACCGTCGACATGCTCCGCGCGGTCGGCGCGCAGGTGGACGAGCCGGAGACCGGCGGTGAGCCGGACGTCTGGCGGGTCCGCAGCGGCGCCCTGCTCGGCCGGGACCTGACCGTGGAGCCGGATCTCTCCAACGCCCAGCCCTTCCTGGCCGCGGCACTGGTCACCGGCGGCCGGGTGACCGTCCCGGACTGGCCGGAGCGGACCACCCAGCCCGGTGACGCCCTGCGGGGGATCTTCACCGAAATGGGCGGTTCGTACGAGTTGACCGAGGCCGGGCTGACCTTCACCGGTTCCGGCCGGATCCACGGCGTCGACGTCGACCTGGGCGAGGTCGGCGAGCTGACCCCGGGCATCGCTGCGGTGGCCGCACTGGCCGACTCCCCCTCCACGCTGCGCGGCGTCGCGCATCTGCGGCTGCACGAGACGGACCGCCTCGCGGCCCTGACCAAGGAGATCAACGAGCTCGGCGGCGATGTCACCGAGACGGAGGACGGTCTGCACATCCGGCCGCGCCCGCTGCACGGCGGGGTGTTCCACACGTACGACGACCACCGGATGGCCACGGCCGGCGCGCTCATCGGTCTGGCCGTCGCGGGCGTGGAGGTCGAGAACGTCGCGACGACCGCCAAGACCCTGCCCGACTTCCCGAGGATGTGGACCGACATGCTCGCGGGGAACTGAGCGGGGCGGCACGAGATGCGCCGCTACGGCAAGCACACCGACGAGGACGATGTCCGGGTCCGGCCGAACCGCAAGGGCAACCGGCCCCGTACGAGCATCCGCCCGAAGCACGAGGACGCCGCCGAGGGCATGGTCCTGACCGTGGACCGGGGCCGGCTCACCTGCCTCGTGGACGACCGCACCGTCGTGGCGATGAAGGCCCGGGAACTGGGCCGCAAGGCGGCCGTGGTCGGCGACCGGGTGGAACTGGTCGGCGACCTGTCCGGCGCCAAGGACACGCTCGCCCGTATCGTCCGCATCAGGGAGCGCGCCTCCGTGCTGCGGCGCACCGCCGACGACGACGACCCCTACGAGCGGGTCGTCGTCGCCAACGCCGACCAGCTGGCGATCGTGACGGCCCTCGCCGATCCGGAGCCCCGCCCGCGGCTGATCGACCGCTGCCTGGTAGCGGCCTACGACGGCGGCCTGGAACCGCTGCTGGTGCTGACGAAGTCGGACCTGGCCCCGGCATCGGCGCTGCTGGACCTGTACGGCGCGCTCGACATCCCCCACGTCGTGACCTCACGCGACGAGCTGGACGCGGGCGAGGCGGCGAGCGTCGTGCGCGAGCACCTCGACGGCCGGATCACCGCCTTCGTCGGCCATTCCGGCGTCGGGAAGACCACGCTGGTCAACGCGTTGGTACCGGAGGAGAAGCGGCGCTCGACCGGCCGGGTCAACGCCGTCACGGGCCGCGGCCGGCACACCACCACCTCCGCGCTGGCCCTGCCGCTGGCCGGCGCGGGAGGCTGGGTGATCGACACTCCGGGTGTGCGGTCCTTCGGGCTGCACCACGTCGACCCGTCCCGGGTCATCCACGCCTTCCCCGATCTGGAGCCCGGCACGGAGCACTGCCCGCGCGCGTGTTCGCACGACGAACCGGACTGCGCCCTGGACGAGTGGGCGGCCCGGGGACACGCCGACCCGGCGCGCCTCTACTCCCTGAGGCGGCTGCTGGCCACCCGGGAGCGACGCGAGGGCGACTGACCCCGCCGGTCCGCCGTCCGCCGTCCGCGCGGGCGGCCGCGGTGCGTGCATAATCACAGCACGTGAGACAAGGCGGTCGCGGTGCGTGGTACGCGGTGCGCGGTTCAGGGACGCGGGAGGCGCGGGAGACGCGGGAGGCACTGACATGGCCTGGCTACTCGTGGTCGTCGCCGGATTCCTGGAGACGGGGTTCGCCATCAGCCTGAAGCTGTCGCACGGCTTCACCCGGCTCTGGCCGACCATCGCGTTCGCGGTCTTCGCCGTGAGCAGTTTCGGACTGCTCACCCTCGCCCTGCGCAAGCTCGACGTCGGACCCGCCTACGCGGTGTGGACGGGCATCGGCGCCGCAGGCACGGCCATCTACGGGATGGTGTTCCTCGGGGAGATCGCCTCGACGCTGAAGATCGTCTCGATCACGCTGGTGGTCGCGGGGGTCATCGGCCTGCAGCTCTCCGGCCCGGCCCACTGAGAGCCGTACGGACCAGCCGGCCGACCCCCTCGGGCGGGCCCGCGACCAGACAGGACAGCGCCAGCCGCACGGCCAGTTCGCAGTGCCGTCCCGCCTCCGCCGACTCCTCCCGTGCGCGGCTCCCGCCGCGCTGCTCCAGCGCGGCGAGCGACCGGTCGCGCACCGCGGCCACCAGGTCTGCGGGGGCGGGGTGGCCCGCGTCCGCGCGCCGCTGGGCGGGTACGGCCGGACCCGCGGCTGACCGGCCGGCGGGCCTCGGCTCGGGGAGCCGGTCGCTCCACACACCGGTGAGCAGGGCGCGCAGCAGCGGCCGGGAACGGGCCTCCGCCACGATCCACTCGGCCAGCCGGACCAGCTGCTCGGCGGCCGCGGCCGGCTCCCCGAGCACGCGGTCCACGCCGGAGAGGTAGGCGTCGGCCTCGCGCCGGACCAGCGCCCGGGCAAGACCGTCCTTGCCGCCGAACTCGTTGTAGAGCGTCTGCCGGGAGACGCTCGCCGCCGAAGCGACGTCGACCATGCGGACGGCGGGCCAGGGCCGGCCGGCGAGTGCGCTGTGAGCGGCGTTCAGCAGGGCTTCTCGCGCTGTGGGCATCGTGATCCTTCCGGGAGGGGCCCTCACCGGCCCCGCTGCTCTTTGCTCAGAGTTGATGTGCGAACACCTGCTGTCAAGAGTGCCCCCGGGGCCGCGCAGCACCGCGGAACGCCGTCGTCTTCGGGCCCTGGCGGGACCAGACCCGACGTGACGGACGTGACGGACGTGACGGACGGGTGGGAGAGGGCGGATGTGTGGGACAGGGCGGACGGGTGGGACGGGACGGACGGGGCGCCTGGCGCGGACGGACGGGGCGGAGTGGCCGCGCCCCGGGGATAGAGTGCGGACATGGCCGACTACCACGATGATCTGCGTCTCGCCCATGTCCTCGCGGACGCCGCCGACGCGGCGACCATGGACCGGTTCAGGGCGCTCGACCTCAAGGTCGAGACCAAGCCGGACATGACCCCGGTGAGCGAGGCCGACAAGGCGGCCGAGGAACTGATCCGCCACCAGCTCCAGCGCGCCAGGCCGCGGGACGCGATCCTGGGCGAGGAGTACGGCCTGGAGGGCACCGGTCCCAGGCGCTGGGTGGTCGACCCGATCGACGGCACCAAGAACTACGTCCGCGGGGTTCCCGTGTGGGCGACGCTGATCTCCTTGATGGAGGCAGGCGAGGGCGGCTACCAGCCGGTCGTGGGCGTGGTCTCGGCGCCCGCGCTGGGCCGCCGCTGGTGGGCGGCGAAGGGCGCGGGCGCGTACACCGGGCGCAGCCTGTCGTCCGCGACCCGGCTGCACGCCTCCCGGGTCGCGGAGCTGTCCGACGCCTCGTTCGCCTACTCCTCGCTCGACGGCTGGGAGGAGCAGGGGCGGCTGGGCGGCTTCCTGGAACTGGGCCGGGCGGTCTGGCGGACGCGGGGGTACGGCGATTTCTGGCCGTACATGATGGTGGCGGAGGGGTCGGTGGACATCTGCGCGGAACCCGAGCTCTCCCTCTGGGACATGGCGGCCACCGCGATCGTCGTACAGGAGGCGGGCGGCACGTTCACCGGCCTCGACGGTGTCCACGGACCGCACAGCGGAAACGCGGCGGCCTCCAACGGGCTGCTGCACACAGAGTTGCTGGAGTACCTCAACCGAGGTTGAGCGAGGGCCGCGCGAGGCGGGTAACCGGACAGTTCGCTTCCGGTGCTCCCCCCGTGGGCGCCATGTTCCCTCTTGTCGACCCGCCCGATCGCTGCGACTCTGAGAGTCCCCCCGTTTGTGAACTTGTGAATTCCTTCTCGTTGAAGGATTCATCAAGGAGGTGGCTCCCTTCATGCTCGTCCGTGACGCCATGAGCACGGTGGTCCTCACCATCGGCCCCGCACACACCCTGAGGCAGGCCGCACGGCTGATGGCCGCACGGCGTGTCGGGGCGGCCGTCGTCCTCGACCCCGACACCAGCGGCCTCGGCATACTCACCGAGCGGGACGTCCTCGTCTCGCTCGGCGCCGGCCAGGACCCCGACCTCGAATCCGCCGCCGCCCACACCACCACCGACGTCGTCTTCGCCGCCCCCACCTGGACCCTGGAGGAGGCCGCGGACACCATGGCCCACGGCGACTTCCGCCATCTCATCGTGCTCGACGCCCAGGGACCCGTCGGCGTCGTCTCGGTACGCGACATCATCCGCTGCTGGACACCGGGACGGCGCCGGACCGAGGCGGCACTCGCGGGCTGACCGCGGGCATGCCAGCGGGCCGGACCTCCCCGGGGAGGTCCGGCCCGCTCTGCTACGGCAAGCGGTCCAGTGCTGGTGATCAGCCGCGCAGGACCTGGACCGCGGCCTCCAGCCGCTTGCCGAAGTCTCCGTCGGCCCGACGGAAGTTGCCGATCGCCCGCTCGGCGATGTCGCCCCGGGAGACCTTGGCGATGAAGCCCGCCAGGTTCTCGACCAGACGCCCCCTCTCCTCCTCCGACATCAGCCGGTAGAGGTTGCCGGCCTGGACGAAGTCGTCGTCCTCGGAGTGCGACGGGGCCTCATGGTTCCCGGTGCCACCGGAGACCGGCACCGGCTGCCACAGCGGCCGGTCGCTCTGGAAGGGTCCGCCGAAGCTGTTCGGCTCGTAGTTCTTGGCACCCTTGTGGCGGCCGTCGTAGAGCAGGCCGTCACGGGAGTGGGTGCGTGCCTCGGTGGCGTGCGGGCGGTTCACCGGAAGGTGGTCGGCGTTGATCCCGACGCGGTAGCGGTGGGCGTCGCCGTAGGCGAAGAGGCGGCCCTGGAGCATCTTGTCCGGGGAGGGGCCGATACCCGGCACGAAGTGCGCGGGACTGAAGATGGACTGCTCGACCTCGGCGAAGATGTTCTCCGGGTTGCGGTTGAGCTCCAGCCTCCCGACCTCGATCGGCGGGTAGTCCTCGTGCGGCCACACCTTGGTGAGGTCGAACGGGTTGAACCGGTAGGTCGAGGCGTCCGCCGCGGGCATGATCTGGACCTGCACCGTCCACGACGGGAAGTCACCGCGCTCGATGGACTCACGCAGGTCGCGCTGGTGGCTGTCCGGGTCCTCGCCGGCGAGCCGGTTCGCCTCGGCCTGGGTGAGGTTTCTGATGCCCTGGTCGGTCTTGAAGTGGTACTTGACCCAGAAGACCTCGCCCGCCTCGTTGTTCCACTGGTAGGTGTGCGAGCCGTAGCCGTTCATGTGCCGGTACGAGGCCGGAATCCCGCGATCGCCGAACAGCCAGGTCACCTGGTGGGTCGACTCGGGCGAGAGGCCCCAGAAGTCCCAGACGTTGTCCGCCTCCTGGCTGCCGGTGTACGGGTCGCGCTTCTGCGTGTGGATGAAGTCGGGGAACTTGACGGCGTCCCTGACGAAGAACACCGGGGTGTTGTTGCCGACGAGGTCGTAGTTGCCCTCCTCGGTGTAGAACTTCAACGCGAAACCGCGCGGGTCGCGCACCGCGTCCGCCGCGCCGAGGTTGCCCGCGACGGTGGAGAAGCGCAGGAACGTCTCGGTCTGCTTGCCGACCTCGGAGAGGAACTTCGCCCGCGTGTAGCGGGTGACGTCGGCGGTCACCGTGAAGGTGCCGTACGCGCCGGCGCCGCGGGCGTGCACCACCCGCTCCGGGATGCGCTCACGGTTGAAGTGCGCCAGCTTCTCGAGCAGCAGCTGGTCCTGGACGAGGACAGGCCCCCCGGCGCCCGCGGTCTCGCTGTTCTGGTTGTCCGCGACCGGAGCACCGGCCTCCGTGGTGAGCGGTCCCTGCGTCATGTGCGCCTCCTTCGAGAGCTGCGTCATCGCCTGCCAGTCCTGTCCCTTGGCTCATGCTGTTGCCGATCCTACAATGGACCCTGTCTAAGTCAAATGCCCATCCAAGTTCACATCCGTTCGGGATCTGCTCCCCTGACTGTTAGGCTGATACGCATGAGCGATCTCCTGGAACGGCTGCGCGGACGCGGCTGGCGCATGACCGCGCAGCGGCGCGTCGTCGCCGAGGTCCTCGACGGCGAGCACGTCCATCTGACCGCCGACGAGGTCCACGCGCGCGCGGTCGAGCGGTTGCCGGAGATCTCCCGGGCCACGGTCTACAACACCCTGGGTGAGCTGGTTTCCCTGGGCGAGATCCTGGAAGTGGCGACGGACCACCGCGCCAAGCGGTACGACCCGAACGCCCACCGCCCGCACCAGCACCTGGTCTGCGCGAGCTGCGGCGCGATCCGGGACGTCCATCCCGACGGCAATCCACTGACGGACCTGCCCGAAGCGGAGCGCTTCGGCTTCACGATCTCGGACGTCGAGGTCACCTACCGGGGCCTCTGCCCGAACTGCGCGAGCGCCTGACTCCGCACATCAGCGCCCGTCCGCGCCCGTCCACGCGGGGCGGGCTCCCCCGGCCGTTCACGGGCGGGCCGGCATGGACCGCCGGCCACTGCCCACCGGCTCCCGGCTCGCGGGTTCCGTCGGCTATCCGGCGGCTCGCGGCTTACGGCTTACGGCTTACGCATACTGTCCGGCGGCGCGCCCTTCCCGACGGCAGCACCCCTTGCCGCCGACGACACATTCGCGTCGACGGCGCTCCGCTCATCCCGCCGCACACCGCCGCCCGGACCTCCGCCCGGACCGCCGTCGCACCGTCCGCGGCCGTCGACGGGCATCACCTGCGCCCGGCCGCCCCGGAGCGTCCACCGGCGACCCGGCCCATGATGCACCGAAGGCCCGGATCCACTGGATCCGGGCCTTCGGCCTACAGTAGCGGGGACAGGATTTGAACCTGCGACCTCTGGGTTATGAGCCCAGCGAGCTACCGAGCTGCTCCACCCCGCGTCGGCCTGGCCAACAGTACGTCACCCCGCGGACCGGAGCAAATCCGTATCCGTCCACCCTGGAGGTTCCGGCTCCGCGTGAGCGGTGTCGGTCGATCTCCAGCAGCGAAGGTCCTGGACAGCGCCGGAACCGTGATCGGCAAGCTCGGCGGCCACGCCACCATGCCCTGCACATCCGTCGTGATCACCTCGACCCGCTCGAACACGGCCTGACCACCGCAGACGTCGGGCGCCGCCGGGCGCGGGCAGGGTGATGGGCTCGGCGACGCCCCAGGGAGGCGGGGCAGGTTCCCCGGCCCCGTGCACCGGGCCTGGCCTCAGTGCAGCGGTCCCTCCCGGCGGACCGCACGATCGCTGAAGATCAGAAGATCAGTCGATCGGCCCGCTGCCGACGCACCCCGGAATCCGGGGTTCCGGCAGGAAGCACTGCGAACGGAACGCCTCAACCCAGGCACCCGCCAAGCTGCCGAGCAGCACGATGCGCGCCTCAGGCCGTGAGTTCCTGGTGCAGTGCCTCCCGGAGTGCGGCCGCCCGGTCCGCGACCTCGGCGGGCCCCAGCTCCACCGCGCGGGCACACCAGCGCTGGCCCTCCGCCAGCTCCCCGCGGCGCGCGGCCAGCAGGGCGAGCCGAAGCGCCGCACGGCCGTGCCCCGCCCGGGCGGCGCGGGCCCACCAGAGAGCGGCCTCACGCTCGTTGCCGTCACGGGCCAGCAGCAGCCCCAGGTTGAATGCGCCGTTGCGGCTGCCCGCCTCCGCCGCCTCCCGGTACCAGCGGGCCGCCTCGACGACATCGCCGCGAGCCGCGGCGAGCATGCCGATACGCACCTGAGCGCGGCGGTGCCCCTGCCCGGCGGCCCGCTCGTACCACTCCTCGCACTCGGTCTTCTCCCCCAGCGGCTCACCGAGCGCGGGCGCACCGAGCGGCGGCTGGCGCGCGTCCAGCAGCGTCGCGAGCCGGAACGCCGCCTCGGCGCTTCCGCTGCCGGCGGCGCAGCGCAGATGCCGCTCCGCCGCGTGCTCATCCCCGTCGCGCAGACACGCCATCCCGACCTGCAGGGCGGCCTCCGTGTGCCCGGCTGCCGCCGCCCGGGCGTACCAGCCGAGCGCCGTGCCGTCCTCGTCGCGGCCCGCATAGAGGATGCCGAGGTTGAACGCGGCGTCCACGCTCCCCGCCTCGGCGGCCTTGGAGAACCACGGCTCGGCACCGACCGGGTCCCCGGCCTGGAGCAGCAGCACGGCGAGCGCGTTGGCCGCCTCGCGGTGCCCGGCGTACGCAGCCCGGCGGTACCACTGCTCGGCCTGACCGGTGCGGCCCTGGGCGGCACACAGCAGCCCGAGGTTGTACGCCCCGTTCACATCACCCGCGTCCAGGGCGGCGCGGTACCAGCGCTCCGCGGACTGCTGCTCACCACGGGCGGCATGCAGCGCGCCCAGCGCGTTGGCGGCGTTGCCGTCGCCGTCCTGGGCGGCCCGCAGCCACCACACGGCGGCACCCTCCTCGTCGCCGGCGTCCTTCAGCAGGAACGCCAGGGCGCAGGCGGCACGGGCCTCGCCGTCCTTGGCGGCGGTGAGGTACCAGCGCGCGGCGTCCCTCAGCTCGCCCCGGCGCTCCAGGATGCCGCCCAGGTGCAGCGCCGCCCGGCGGTGCCCTCGGGCAGCCGCCTGCCGGTACCACTGCTCCGCCTCGTCCTGACGCACTGACGCCCCGCCTGCGGCGGGGCCGCCCGCCGCTGCGGCCGTGGACGCGGCCGGCGGCGCGGGCTCGGCGGCGCTACGGGGGGCGCTACGGGCGGCACTGCGGGGGGCGGGGATGACGGCTGACGCCGCGTCTCGGGCTCCGTCGGCGCCGGGGGCGGGGTCGGGGCCGACGGTCACGGCGGCGGGCTGCGTCCCGAGCTCGCCCTCGGGCCCTGCCGGACCAGCCGCCCTGCCGGCCCCCGCCCTGCCGCCGGGCGAACCGCTGCCACCGGGGCCGCGGGGACCCCCGCCCGCGGCGGACGGGGCACGGCGGCGGGCCTCCGGGGCGCCACCGTCCGGCGAACGCCGCTCCAGCGCACGCGCCAGCCGGTACGCGGCTTCGCGGTGGCCCTGCTCGGCCGCCGCGCGCAGCCAGCGCGCGGCGTCCGGCTCGCTGCGGTGCTCCAGCAGATCGGCCAGGGCGTAGGCGCCGAGTGCGTGCCCCTGCTCGGCGGACTGGCGGAGCCAGTACTCGGCGGCCGGCTCGTCACCCCGCTCCCGGAAGTGCCGGCCGAGTGCGTGCGCCGCGGCCGCGGAACCGGCGACCGCGGCGATCCGCCACCAGCAGGCCGCCTCGTCGGGGTAGCCGCGCTGGTGCAGCAGCACACCGAGGTTGTTCGCGGCGGCACGGTCCCCTTCCGCGGTGGCCGTACGCAGATACGGCTCCGCTCCGTCAAGATCGCCCCGGCGCAGGAGCATCGCCCCGAGGACGCTCATGGAGGTCAGGTCGCCCGCCTCGGCGGCGCGACGGTGCCGGGCCTCGGTCTCGGTCTCGGCGTCGGTCTCGGCGTCGGTGACGGGCAGAGGTTCCACGGGGGTCAGGGACTCGAGCGGATCCACGGCGTCCGCGGGGTCCGCGGGGTAGGCGGGGTACGCGGCGTCCCCGGCACCCCCGACGCACGCGGTGTCCACGGCATCCACGGCATCCACGGCATAAGCAACGTCCGCAGCATCTGCGACCGTCGCATCGGCCACACTCACCGCGGCCACGGCAGTGACGGCGTGCTCATGCGCAAACCGCCCCATCTCCAACAGATTTATCCCGTCCCCCATGAAATCCATCGTCGCACCACCCGCAACCCGGGTACACCTGGTATACCGCAGCCATTGAGGTCACTTCAGCGTTTTGTCGACATGCCCACAGAGAGACAACTCAAACATGCGCCGCTCCGGGACGCCGGACTCAACTCACCCGAATCGGGACAGATTTCGGGAAGAGCTTCCTTGACACATGACAAGGGCCCGGATCCTGATGGATCCGGGCCCTCGATCTCAGTAGCGGGGACAGGATTTGAACCTGCGACCTCTGGGTTATGAGCCCAGCGAGCTACCGAGCTGCTCCACCCCGCGTCGTTGTGTACCTACCGTACCACGGTGCGAAGTGGCGTCCTGCCGGTGAACCACCCGTTCGGTCAGCCCTCGGGTTTACGCGAAGACGACCCCGAGGCGCCCTGCGACTGTGCCGCAGCCGCCCGGTCCAGCGCCGCCTGCAGTTCCGCCTGGGCCTTGCCGTACGCCGTCCAGTCGTTCTTCTGCAGCGCCTCCTGGCCGGCCTCGTACGCCTTCTGGGCGTCCGCGATGGCCTGCTCCAGCGCCGCGGTGCCCGTGGCCGGCGGCTGCGGCGTGGTGTCGTCACCCGGCTCCGACGGAGGCTGCGGTGTGGCCGGCGGCTCGGCGCCCTCCACCCCGAACACCGCGTTCAGCGCCTCGTCGAGGCTGTCCTTGAAGACCGGCTTGCCTCCGTAGGACACCGCCACCTTCTTCAGCAGCGGGTAGTTGGCGGCGCCGCCTCGGGCGTACACCGGCTCGACATAGAGGAAACCGCCGTCCAGCGGAACCGTGAGCAGATTGCCGTAGTCGATCTCCGAGTCGGTGCCCCGCAGGTCCCGGACGAACGTCGCGACCTCCGGCACACTGTTGAGCTCGCTCTGCACCTGCGAGGGCCCCTGCACGGTGGAGGTCACCCTCAGCAGTCTGATCGAGCCGTAGTTCTCGCTGTTGGCGTCGGCGTCGACGGCCATGAACGCACCCAGGTTGGGCCGCCCGCTGGGCGTGAACGTCGTCGTCAGCGAGAACTTCTGCTCCTGCTCGCCCGGCATCTTCAGGCTCAGGTAGTACGGCGGGACCGCACTGCCGTCCTTCTGCGTCGGGTCGTTCGGCACCTGCCAGGCGTCGCTGCCGGTGTAGAACTGGTCGGGGTCCGTCACGTGGTACCGGGTGAGCAGCTCACGCTGGACCTTGAACATGTCCTGCGGGTACCGGAGGTGGGCCAGCAGGTCCGGCCCGATCTCGCCCTTCGGCTTGACCGTGTCCGGGAAGGCCTTCATCCAGGTCTTCAGGACCGGATCCTCGGTGTCCCACTGGTACAGGTTCACCGTCCCGTCGTAGGCGTCGACGGTGGCCTTCACCGAGTTGCGGATGTAGTTGACCTGGTTCTGCTGCGCGACGACGGCACGCTGGCTGTCGGTCAGCGAGTCGGCCGTGGTGTCCCCGAGCGTCGTGCGCGACGCGTAGGGGTACCCGTTCGTCGTGGTGTAGGCGTCGACGACCCACTTGATCCGGCCGTCGACCACCGCCGGGTAGGCGTCCCCATCGATGGTGAGCCAGGGCGCCACCGCCTCGACGCGCTCCTTGGGCGTGCGGTTGTAGAGGATCCGCGAACCGTCGCCGATCGCTCCGGAGTAGAGGATCTGCGGCTCGCTCAACGCCACCGCGTACGCGGCCCGGTTGAGGGCACCGGACAGGTCGACCCCGCTCTTGCCCTTGTAGCTGGTGGTCACCTCGCCGTTCTTCTCGTAGTCCAGCTCCTTCTGCGGGCCGCCGACGATCGAGTACTGCTCGGTCTTCTCGCCGTAGTAGACCCGCTGCTCGTACGTGCCGAGCTGGCCCTTGGTGGGCAGGCCGGACTCGATGAAGTCCGGGGCACCGACCGTGCCCTGGTCCTCGTCGGTGATGGTGTTGGTGCCCTTGGCCGCGATCGCGCCGAAGCCGTGGGTGTAGGTGAAGTGGTCGTTGATCCAGTTGCGCTTGGGGATGCCCTTGATGTTGAGCTCGCGCAGCCCGATGACCGTGTCCTGCGGCTTTCCGTCGGGGCCGGTGTACCGGTCCACGTCGAGGGTCGCGGGGAACTGGTAGTACTTCCGCTCCTGCTGGAGCTGCTGGAAGGCGGGCGAGACGATGTTCGAGTCCACGAGCCGGTAGCTGGCCGCCGTGGCGGCCTGCTCGCGCTGCTGCGCCTTGCGCTCCGGGTCGCCCCTGCCCGCGTAGTTCTCGGACTTCGCCGCGTCGATGCCGTACGCCTCGCGTGTGGCGTCGATGTTCTTCTTGATGTACGGGGCTTCCTTGGCCTGCTCGTTCGGCTGGACCTGGAACTTCTGCACGATGGCCGGGTAGAGGCCGCCGATGAGGATGGCCGAGAGCACCATCAGCCCGAAGCCGATCACCGGGAGCTGCCAGGTGCGCCGCCAGAGCGTCGCGAAGAACAGCACGGCGCAGATGACCGCGATGCAGAAGAGGATCGTCTTCGCCGGCAGGTAGGCGTTCGCGTCGACGTACCGCAGGCCCGTCCAGTTTCCCGCCGCCTTGAAGTCACTGGACTTGACGGCCAGGCCGTACCGGTCCAGCCAGTAAGCCACGGCCTTGAGCGCGACGAAGATCCCCAGCAGCACCGACAGATGGCCGGTGGCCGCGGCAGTGGCCCGCGCGCCGGGGCTGGTGACCCGCAGCCCGCCGTACAGGTAGTGGGTGAGGACCGCGGCGATCAGCGAGAGCACCGCGGCGGCGAAACCGAAGCCCAGCAGGAACCGGTACCAGGGCAGGTCGAACGCGTAGAACGCCACGTCCATGCCGAACTGGGGGTCCTTCTGGCCGAACGGCACACCGTTGATCCACGTGAGCCAGGTGCGCCACTGGGAGGAGGCGGACGCTCCGGCGATCAGCCCGACCAGCGCGGTGACCCCCAGGAGCACCCACTTTTTGTACGGGGTGATGCCCATGCGGTAGCGGTCGAGGCTCTGCTGCTCCAGCGACATCGCGCTCAGCGGCGGCCTCAGCCGGTGCGCCAGCCAGATGTTCAGCCCGACCGCGGCGGCCATCAGCAGGCCGAACACCGCGAACAGGCCGATCTTGGTCCAGAGGGTCGTGGTGAACACCGACGAGTACTTCACCGAGCGGTACCAGAGCCAGTCGGTCCAGAACCCGGCGAACATCACAAAGACCATGGCCAGCACGGCCAACACGCCGAGCGTCATCAGCAGCGTCCGTACGCGCCGGGACGGCCGGCCCACTCTCATCCGTGGCCCGGTCGGGCCTCCGCCGCGGTCCGGCATCTGGAAAGCCAACGTGCGCCCCTCGAGTTCGCGGTTGTGTAAGCGTTGTCCGGGTGCCGTCCCCTGCATGCGGCACCCTTGCTGCGGGCCCTCGTGATGGTAGGGCCCACTCATGCAACTTACTGAAGCTTTACCTGGTTCCCGACTCCGGGTCCGGAGGAGGCAGGATATTGAGCATGTCCAATGTTTCCCCCAGCGGCCCCCCGATGGCCGCGAGCCCGCTCACCCGCGCGGTGCTCGAGATCGACGAGTACGCGTCCGGCCTCGGCTGGGACCAGCCGGCCCGGCTCTTCGCTCTCGTCGACACCGCGCAGCTGCGCGCCCAGGAGCCGGGCCTCGCCGCCCAGCTCGGACTCGACGAACCCGATGCACCCGATGCACCCGATGCACCCGGCGGAGGCGGGGGACCCGGCGGACCTCGCGGAGCGCACGCGCCCGCGCCGCTGACCCCCGTCGAGCAGGACGAGATCCCCTCCGGTATCCCGCTGGACGAGTTCCTCGGGACGATCGCCTGGCCCGACGCGGTGGCGGGGTGCGCACTCACCGTGGAGCGGCTGATGCTGCCGCCCTCCGCCGAGACCTCCGTCCCCGAGGGCCTCGACGAGGCGGGGCTTGCCGAGTGGGTGGCGGCGCATCCGGACCGCCAGGAGGTCCGGATGACCGTGGCCGTGCTGCGGGACGGTGCCCGGGAGTCGGCGCTGCGGCTGCGGGAGAAGGACAGCGCGACCGAAGTGCTCACCGGGGCCGAACTGGTGCCGGGGCTTGCCGAGGCCCTCTCGGCGACGTTCGAGGCCTGACGTTCGAGGCCTGACGTTCGAGGCCTGACGTTCGAGGCCTGACGTTCGAGGCGTGGCTGCGCCGAGAGACGCGGGGCGCTGCAAGACGCCCGGGACAGCGGGGACGCCCGGGAGAGTCGCCGTTCGGAGCCGTGCAACGCTCAGGACGTCAGGACGTCAGGACGACAGGGCCGCGCAACGGCGCTGAGAGGCGGGATGGGGCGGGGGGCGCACCGCGGTCGCTGCCCGCCCCTCCAGCCCGGGCGGCGCCCCGGCCCCCGTATCAGCCCCGACCCTGGCGGACCCCTGTCCCCGCGTCCCTCCCGACCCAGGCGGACCCGGGTCCCCCGCATGCCGGACCAGTGCGGGGGCCGCCCTCGCCGAGCGAGTTCTCAGCCCGTGGAGCAGCCGGGCAGAGCGGCGGTCTTCCCGGTGCGGATCTTCTCCAGGGACTTCGTCGCGTCGTCGATCGTCTTCACCCTGACCAGCGTGAGGCCGTCGGGGGCGCCGGAGGCCGCGGCGGCGCAGTTGGCACTCGGCGTCAGGAAGTACTTCGCCCCCGCGTTCCGCGCGCCGACCAGCTTCATCTCGATGCCGCCGATGGGACCGACCACGCCCTCGTCGTCGATCGTCCCCGTACCGGCGATGAACTCTCCCCCCGTCAGGTCGGCCGGGCTGAGCTTGTCGACGATGCCGAGGGCGAACATCAGGCCCGCGCTCGGGCCGCCCACATCGGCCAGCCTGATGTCCACGGAGAACGGGAAGGTGTGGTCCGTACCGGCCGTGATGCCCACGATCGTCCGGTCGAGCTGCTCCGCCCGTACCGTGCCGACCTGCACGTCCTGGGACGCCGTCGGCTCCTTGCCGGCCTTCTCCGCCGCTGCCGCCTCCTTGGCCGGGACGATGGTGAAAGTCACCTTGTCGCCTGGCCGGTGCTTGACCACGGCCTTGGAGACGTCGTCCGGCTGCTTCACCGGCGTGCCGTCGACCGCCTTGATCACATCGCCCGCGTGCAGGGCGCCCTCTGCCGGGCTGTCCTTGCGGACCGAGGAGACGACGACACGGGAACTCACCGGAATCCCCAGCTCGCGCAGTGCCGCGACCTTGGCGCTTTCCTGGGACTGGCTGAACTCCTCCGCGTTCTCCTGGTTCGACTGCTCCTCGGTCTTGCCGTCCGGGTAGAGCGTCTCGTGGGGTACCACGATGTTGTCATGCGCCAGCCAGCCGTACACGACCTCCGCGAGGTTCATCTTGTAGTCCGCGCCCGTCACCCGCACCGTCGTCATGTTGAGGTGACCGGAGGTCGGATAGGTCTTGCGGCCGGAGATCCGGAGGACCGGCTCGCCACCGGAGTCGCCGAGGGTGTTCACCGTGGGCCCGGGCGTCATCTCCGCGTAGGGGGGAGTCATGAACACGCCCACGCACAGCAGCACGATGAGGACCAGGGTGGAGGCGAGCATCGTCGCTGTGCGGCGTGGCATGGAACGACAGTACGGGACTGGACCGTCAGTGCACCTGCCGGGCCGGTCCGTACGGGCCCCGGGACAGGACGCCCCTCAAAGGACGCACAGGGCAGCCCCCGACAGGAGACGGCGGTTCCCGTGAGGGCCCCGGCGGCCCGTCGCGTCAGACGGTGTCCGTCCCGGAGCGGGACTTCTCCATGGCGTCACGGAAGCGCGCGTAGCCGGCGAGTTCCGCGATATCGCCGGTGGTCCGATTCCTCGATGCCCAGCTGCCCCATATCGCCGCGCCGACGACGGCGAAAAGCGGGATCAGCAACCAAGCCAGCGCCGCCATCACGACCTCCCTACCCCATGAGCCGGAACCCACTGCTTGTGCAGCCGACCGATCAGCAGATTAACCGGGGGCCGCTTCAACGCTGGTGCCCGGGGGGCGGTTACGCAAATCGGACCACAGGCCACCGTACGACTGCGCCACCCGACCACCACCCCACACGGACGGCGCTACGCGCCGACCCACCCACCCGCCACCCGACCACCACCCCACACGGACGGCGCTACGCGCCGACCCATTCCTCTGTGCCGTCGGAGAAGTGCTGGTGCTTCCAGATCGGGACCTCGTGCTTGAGGTCGTCGATCAGTTCGCGGCACGCCTCGAAGGCCTCGCCCCGGTGCGGGCACGAGACGGCGACGACCACGGCAAGATCCCCGATCTCCAGGTCGCCCACGCGGTGGACGGCGGCCAGGGCCCGGACCGGGTACTCGGCGGCCACCTTCTCCGCGACGCGCCGCATTTCCGCCTCGGCGGTGGGATGGCAGGAGTAGCCGAGCGCATCGACGTCCGCGCCGCCGTCGTGGTCGCGCACGGTGCCCACGAAGAGTGCCGTGCCCCCGGCCGCCGCATCGCCCACGGCGCGGAACACCTCGTCGACGGAGAGCGGGGTATCCCTGATCGCCAGCAGCCGGATCGGGTCCTCCGCCGCCTGCTCACCGGGGTGGTCCTTGGTGCGTCCCATGGAGCCATCGTGCCGCACACCGCCGACATCCCGGAAGAGCGCGTTCGACCGGACGGCGGCGAAGGAGGTGGGAGCCTCCTACAGAAGGAGGGCGGCCGTACCCCGGTCCGTCCCGGCCGGGCCGGGAGAAGGGCCGGGAGAAGGGGCGCAAGGCCGCGTCCGGTGCTCGGGCGGGATGCGCCTCACAGCCCCCGGCGCTTGCGGGCGCGGCGGACGAGGGCCGCCGTGCCCAGCAGCGCGACGGTGGCACCCGCCGCGCCCGCCGCCGCGGTGGCGTCCTTGCGGCCCAGGCGGCGCCCCGCGACCGTGTGCCGGCCCTCGGCCTCAGCGAGCAGCGCGCCCAGCACCTCCTCATTGCTCCACCGGGGGCGCCAGCCGGCGTCGTGCAGCCTGCCGACACTGACGACCCACGGATGCATGGTGTACGCGAGATCCCCCGCCGGCGAAGGCGTGAGGCCGATGCGGTGGAGCCGCGCCGCCGCGCCGAGGGCGACCGCCGAGGGCAGCTCCATGCGCCGGATACCGCTGAGCTCCTCGACCTCCTCCTGTTCCAGCCAGCCGTCGCAGCCGACCACGAACTCACCGTCGACCTTCTCCAGGGCGGCGTACTCCAGCGCGCTCACCAGGTCTTCGACATGGCAGAACTGCCAGGTGGGGCGGGAGCCCGCGACGACGAGCAGTCTCGGTGACTCGAAGTAGCGGGTGAGTGCCGTGTCGGTGCCGCCGACCAGCACGGCGGGCCTGGCGACGGTCACGTTCAGGCCGGGATGGGCGCGAGGCGCCCGGCGGCCCAGGCGCTCGATCTCCAGCAGGTCGCCGACCGCCGTGGCCTCCGCCGTGGCGCGCAGCTCCGCGTCCTCCGAGAGCGGGACGTCGTTGTCGGCCAGGGCCCCGTACACCATCGCTGAGGTGCACAGCACGACGCGGCGGACACCCGCGGCCGCGGCGGCGGTCAGCACGGTCTGCGTACCGCGCACGTTGTACGCGGTACGTGCCGCGGAGTCGGTCTCGAGATCCAGGTCGAGCGCCAGGTGCACGACGACATCGGCTCCGCGGAACTTCTCGGCGATCGCCGGGTCGCGCACGTCCAGGACATGCCAGTGGGCCTCTGGCACATCGCCCCGGCGCTCGTCGACCGCGACGACCCGGCCGATGTCGTCGGAAGCGACCAGTCGCCTGGTCAGCAGGTCACCGACGCCGGATGCGGCGCCGGTCACCGCGACCACGGGGCCGCGCCCCATGGCCGGGGTCGAGGGGTTTCGCGTTGCGCGAACCTGTGGATCTGGGGAACTCACCGGGCGTCTCCAGCGGTTGTCTTCTAGTACGTGCGCGGACGGTCGTGTACGTACGAGGTGGCGTCCATCCTGCCGCAGGCCGTGAGCCGGTGGAGCATCCAGCCCGTGTCAGGCTGCACATGTCGACGCCTCCGCCGCCGGCCGGGCGCCGCTTAGGCTGGTGGTGTTGTCGGGCATTCGCCGCCGGCGGGAAGCCGGTGGCCCTACGAGCCGAGGAAACCCGTGAGTGACACCCCATTCGGATTCGGCCTTCCGCCGGAGGAGCCGGAGAACGGCGACGAGGGCAAGAAGAAGGACCCCGCCGGAGGTGGGCAGGGCTCCGGCGGTGGTCAGGGCGGCCCGGCCAACCCCTTCGGATTCGCCTTCCCCGGAGGCGGGCAGGGCTCCGGCGGCGGGGACAACCCGTTCGCCGCGATCTTCGGCTCGCTGAATCCGACCGACCTCGGGGCCGCGTTCCAGCAGCTCGGTCAGATGCTGAGCTACGAGGGCGGCCCGGTGAACTGGGACATGGCCAAGCAGATCGCCCGCCAGACCGTCTCCCAGGGCACGCAGGACGGCACCAAGGACTCCAGCGTCGGCCCCGCCGAGCGCGCGGCGGTCGAGGAGGCGGTGCGCCTCGCCGACCTGTGGCTCGACGGTGCCACGTCGCTGCCGTCCGGGGCCGGCACCGCGGTGGCGTGGAGCCGGGCCGAGTGGGTCGAGGCGACCCTTCCGGCGTGGCAGCAGCTCGTGGACCCCGTCGCCGAGCGCGTGGGCGTCGCCATGAGCGACGTACTGCCCGAGGAGATGCAGGCCATGGCGGGTCCGCTGATCGGCATGATGCGCTCCATGGGCGGAGCCATGTTCGGCCAGCAGATCGGGCAGGCCGTGGGGGTGCTCGCGGGCGAGGTCGTCGGCTCGACGGACATCGGCCTGCCGCTCGGCCCGGCCGGGAAGGCCGCGCTGCTGCCGCTGAACATCGAGGCGTTCGGCAGGGACCTCGGTGTCCCCAAGGACGAGATCCGGCTCTACCTGGCACTGCGTGAGGCGGCCCACCAGCGGCTCTTCACCCACGTTCCCTGGCTGCGCTCGCATCTGTTCGGCGCGGTCGAGGGCTACGCCCGCGGGATCAGGGTCGACACGTCCAAGCTCGAGGACGTGGTGGGCCAGTTCGACCCCGCCCACCCCGAGCAGGTGCAGGAGGCTCTCCAGCAGGGCATGTTCCAGCCGGAGGAGACCCCCGAGCAGAAGGCCGCGCTGGCCCGTCTGGAGACCGCGCTGGCCCTGGTCGAGGGATGGGTCGACGCGGTGGTGCACGACGCGGCCAGGAACAGGCTGACGTCGGCGAACGCCCTGCGCGAGACGCTGCGCCGCCGCCGCGCCTCGGGCGGTCCCGCGGAGCAGACGTTCGCCACCCTCATCGGTCTGCAGCTGCGGCCGCGCCGGCTGCGGGACGCGTCCCGGCTGTGGGCGTCGCTCACCGACGCGCGCGGTATGGACGGGCGCGACGGACTCTGGGCGCATCCCGACATGCTGCCGACGGCCACCGATCTCGACGACCCGGACGGGTTCGTCCACCGCGAGCAGCTCGACTTCTCGGAGCTGGACAAGATGCTCGGCGACGCGGCGGACGGCCGGGACGCGGCACAGGGTCGGCACACGGCCGACGGCACCACGGCCGACGGCACCACGGCCGACGGCGAGGACAAGCCGGAAGGCCGGGACGGGGAGGGCACCGGCACGTGAGCCTGCACGACGACGCCGTCCGCGTGCTCGAGGAGTACGACGGAGGGCAACCTGAGCTGCGCGCGACCTACCTGGGCCATCTGGCAGAGCGTCCCGACGGCGTCTGGAAGGCGTGCCCGGCCGGGCACCTCACGGCCAGCGCCCTGGTCGTGGACCCCGCGCACGAGCGGGTGCTGCTGACCCTGCACCGGAAGCTGGGCAGATGGCTGCAGATGGGCGGCCACTGCGAGCCGGGGGACGCCACGCTCGCGGATGCAGCGGTGCGCGAGGCGACCGAGGAGTCGGGCATCACCGGGCTTGCGCTGCTGCCCGGTGGTCCCGTGACGCTGGACCGGCACGCGATCCCGGCGCCGTGCCACTGGCACCTGGATGTGCAGTACGCGGCACTGGCGGCACCGGACGCGGCTCCGGCGATCAGCGACGAGTCACTCGATCTGCGCTGGTTCGGCTATGCGGAGGTGGCGGATGTCGCCGACGGGTCGGTGGTCCGTCTTCTGGAACGGACCCGCGCCCGGCTCCGGGAGTCGCCGGGGACCCTGCCCTGATCACCCGATGCGCACCGGATCGCCGATGGACGTCACCGTCGTGAACTGGCGCGGGGTCTCGCCGAGCCGCTCGTCGGCGTCGAGGCCGAAGCAGCCGATGCCGAAGCTCGGCCCGGGGGCGGCGATCCGCACCCCCTGCGTGCGGATCGCTCTCCGGTGTCGGCCGAGGACCTCGGCCCGGGGGCCGCGTCAACCCTCTCCGGCCACCGGGAAACTCCCCCTGTCCGTGCTTGACGGCCGTCCCCGACCCCGCCGGCCTGCGCCTGCGCCTGCGTCCGGCCAGTCCGACGGGAGCTGACGGGAGCTGACGGGAGCTGACGGGGGCTGACGGGTTGCTCTGACATCGGGTCAGGCCGGGGTGGGTTCGGTACGGGGTGGAGCCGGTCACTCGCCCCGGGCAGCAGGAAGATGGGGCAGGCGGTCGGCGGCGACCACGCCCTCCAGATAGCCCCGGGCGCGCTCGGTGCGCGCGAACGCGTCCAGGAGACGCCAGAAGCGGGGCCCGTGGCCGGGCACCAGAAGGTGGGCCAGCTCATGGAGGAGCACATAGTCCACGACGTACTCCGGCATGCCCTTCAGCCGGTGCGAGAGGCGGATGCTGCCCTCCGCGGGAGTGCACGACCCCCAGCGGGTGTTCTGGTTGGTCACCCAGCGCACCGACGCCGGTCGCGCGCGCCCGTCCAGGTACTGCTCGGAGAGCTCCCGGGCGCGTTCCGCCAGTTCCCCGTCGCCGAGCGTCCGCTTGCTCTCCTGGGCCGCCAGCTTGTCCAGCATCACCGTCACCCAGCGCTGCTCCTCCGCCTCGCTCATCCGGGCCGGGATCAGCACGACGGTCCGGTCCCCGTCGCGGTACGCGGAGACCGTTCTACGGCGCCTGGCACTGCGCCGGACCTCGACCGGGCTGGTCGCGGCGGGACGGGACGGCTGGGCATTCGGGGCGCGGTGCTGGCTCGGGGCGCGGAACGGTCGGTCGGCGGGCACGCCCCGACGGTACCGGCTGCAGCAGGGGATGTCCCGCCCCGGGCGGTTCGGCGGCGAGCAGAGCGGTCCTGCCCTGCTCCGGCGTGCCCCGGCCCTGCCCCCGGCCCTGCTCCGCCCCGCACGGCGCCACTGCTCCGCCCCGCACGGCGCCACTGCTCCGCCCCGCACGGCGCCACTGCCGGGAGGAGCACGGGGCACTACTCGGATGACTAATACCCCCCGCCTGTGGACAACTTTCTCCGGCCTCCGGCGATGGGGGGCATTCTGATGCCGCACGGGATCGCTCTCGCCTGAGGGGCGCGGGAATCCGCTGATCGGGCACCGAGAGAGCCCGGTGAGACCGCTGAACGAACAGCAAGCGTGCGAAGTCTGTCCGGGCACGGACGATGTTGGTCTGAGAACGGGGGTTGTCGTGCATCCGATGGTGAAGCCTGCACTGCGGCAGGCGTGGCGGGATCTGCGCTCTGTGCAGTTCGGGGTGACGGCGGCGCATGCCGTGGTGATGGGGCCGGTGGACACCGCGACGGGCAGCCTGCTGTCGCTGTTCGACGGCACGCGGGGACTCCCCCGGCTGCGTGAGGAGGCCCGGGCGATAGGGCTCCCCGACGGCCATGTCGACGCCCTCCTGGAGCGGCTGGGAGAGGCGGGCCTGGTGGACGACGTGACGGGCGGGGGTCCTGCGGCCTTGGCGCTGCGGAAGAGAAAGGAGGCGTACGACCGGCTGCGTCCGGACCTGGCGTCGCTGTCGGTGGTCCATGCCGAACCGGGCGGCGGAGCGGCCCGGCTGGCTGCCCGGGGCGCGATGCGGGTACAGGTGCGGGGCGCGGGCCGGGTCGGGGCGGCGCTCGCCGCCGTGCTGTCGGCCTCCGGGGTGGGCCGGGTCGACGTGCTGGACGGGGGGCGCGTGGAGCCGTGGGACGTGACGCCGGGCGGGCTGCCCGCGGAGGCCGTCGGGGAACGCAGGGCCGTGTCCGCCCAGCAGCTTGTGCTCCGGTCCGCGCCCGGCAGCGGGCGGCGAGCCGCCCGGCGGCCCGACGGCGTGCCCCCGCAACGGCCACCGCTCTCCCTGGTGATCGTCGCCCCGCGCGACGGCTTCCCCGCGTACGCCCCGGATCCGCTGGCGGCCGAGGGCTGGATGGCCACCGGGACCCCCCATCTCTACACGGGTGTGGTCGAGGCGTCCGCAGTGGTGGGCCCGCTGGTGCTGCCGGGAGGCTCGGCGTGCGCCGGCTGCCTCGCGCTGGGGCGGGCCGAGCTGGATCCGGTGTGGCCGCGGATGGCCGCCCAGTGGCGTACGCCCCACCGCCGGGAAGCGAATCCTGGTCCGTGCGACCTCGGACTCGCCACGGCGGTCGCCGGCATGGCGGCCTCGCATGCCCTGTCGTTCCTGGACGGTGCACTGCCGGCCAGCACGGGCGCCCGGTGGGAGGTGTCGCTGCCACTGCTCGAATGGCGATCGCGGCGGATCCCGGCCCACCCGGACTGCCCCTGCGGGGCGGCTGGGCAGAATCGGGGGGAGTGCCTCTCGGGGCCGGGAGCGCCGCACGACACAATGGCCGGGGCAGCGGCGCCGGCGGAGCAGTTCCGGACGGCGGCCGCGGCACGGCAGCTGGGAATTGGAGGGGCGCATGTCTGATCTTCCCCGGAAGGCGGTCACCCGTACGGCCAAGTTGGCCGCTCTGCCACTGGGTTTCGCCGGCCGCGCCACCTGGAGCCTGGGCAAGCGGATCGGCGGCAGGTCCGCGGAGGTCGTGGCGCGGGAAATGCAGCAGCGCACGGCTGAGCAGTTGTTCAAGGTGCTGGGCGAGCTGAAGGGTGGTGCGATGAAGTTCGGCCAGGCCCTGTCGGTCTTCGAGTCGGCCCTGCCCGAGGAGGTGGCCGGGCCCTACCGGGCCGCGCTCACCAAACTCCAGGAGGCCGCTCCCCCGATGCCCACGCACACGGTCCACCAGGCGCTGGCGGAGCGGCTGGGCGAGGACTGGCGCGGCCTCTTCCTGGAGTTCGAGGACAAGCCCGCGGCGGCCGCGTCCATCGGGCAGGTCCATCGAGCGGTCTGGCACGACGGACGCGAGGTCGCGGTGAAGGTCCAGTACCCGGGGGCGGGAGAGGCCCTGCTCTCGGATCTGTCCCAGCTGAGCCGCTTCGCCAGGCTGCTGGGACCGCTGATCCCGGGAATGGACGTCAAGCCGCTGATCGCCGAACTCCATGACCGGGTGTCGGAGGAGCTGGACTACGCACTGGAGGCCCGGGCCCAGCGGGAGCACGCCGCGAAGTTCGCGGGCGACCCCGACGTGGCCGTCCCCGATGTGGTCCACCAGGCCGACCAGGTGCTGGTCACCGAATGGATGGACGGGATTCCGCTGGCACAGGTGATCAGCGACGGCACACCCGGACAGCGGGACCGCGCCGGCCAGTTGCTGGCCCGCTTCCTGTTCTGCGGACCCGCCAGGACGGGGCTGCTGCACGCCGACCCGCATCCCGGCAACTTCCGGCTGCTCCCCGCGGCCGGCGCGGAGGACGGCGAAGGAGATCCGGCCCGCTGGCGGCTCGGCGTCCTGGACTTCGGCACCGTGGACCGGCTGCCCGGCGGACTCCCCCGGACGATCGGCGATTCCCTCCGGATGACTCTGGCGGGGGAGGCCGACGCGGTCTACGGGGTGCTGTCCGAGGAGGGCTTCGTCAAGGAATCGATCGACCTCGACCCGGCCGCGGTGCTGGAGTATCTGCTGCCGATCATCGAACCCGCGGCGGTGGACCGGTTCGCCTTCACCCGGGGCTGGATGCGCGACCAAGCGGCTCGGATAGCGGATCCCCGTTCCCCCGCATACCAGTTGGGCAAGCAGCTCAACCTACCGCCGGCCTATCTGCTGATCCACCGTGTGACACTGAGCACGATCGGCGTGCTCTGCCAGCTCAACGCGACCGTGCGGCTCCGGGACGAACTCGAGTCCTGGCTGCCCGGCTTCGTCGCCGCTGCCGAGACCGGCAGCGAGGTCAAGGCCCAGGCCGACGGCCTTGCGGCCGAGGTCTGACCCGCCCCGGCGCGTTGTCCGGGCCGCTGCCGGCCCGGACAACGCGCCGGGGTAAGGCAGCGCCCCCGGGGCAAGACAGGGCCCCCGGCCGGGAGCACGATGGCCCGGCCGCCCAGAACATGACGGGACGGTCACCACCAGGACGAGTCGAGCCGGCCCTCGATGGCCCTGATATTGGCCCGTGCGCACTCCTCGCAGACATAGTGCCGGCGTCCGTTCTCCACGGAGCAGGTCCAGGTGGGAGGAGTGCCCTCGGCGACCGCGCCGCACCGCGAACACACGACGTTCTCCGCACCCGGCTGGGCAGGATGATGAGCCTGTTTGTCCACCACGTGACGATAACCCCGTGCGGTGCCCGGGACGGGACAACGCACCGTGGGGGCCGGTCCTCGGACCGGCCCCCACAGGAGGCGCTGACAGTGCGGACGGCCAGGCATCCGTCAACGGCGGCGGCCTGGCGACCGGATCACTGCATGACGGCCATGGCCAGCGCGCGACGGGCGCGGCGGGACGCGCGCTCGGCACGCCGCTGCATCCGCCGAGCGGCCACCAGGCGCACGGCTCGGCGCTCGGCTTCCGCTTCGCGCAGGCGCTCGTGCATATGCGCACGGGCCAGGGCTTCTGGGATGAGTTGCATCTCGCGGGTCCTGTTCTGGCGCGAGGCGTTCGCGCCGATGGCGGTGACGTACGGGGTCGCGGAACCGGACGGCTCGCTGGGGGAAGAGGTCATCGGGGCCTGCTTCTGGGGATCGTGCGTAAGGGGTCGGTCGACGGTTCCCGGATGCGCGCTCATGCCACGACCGGGTTCTTGCGCGGGCGGCCACGCGGCCGCTTGCGGGCGACGACCACACCCTGGACGAAGAGCTCTCCGCCCCAGACGCCCCAGGGCTCACGCCGATCCTTGGCGCCGGCGAGGCAGGCCTCGACCAGCGGGCAGGTGCGGCAGAGGGACTTGGCGTACTCGACATCCGCCGGCGACTCGGCGAAGAAGACCTCCGGGTCGTAGGAACGGCAGGGGACGGGTGCGCCGAGGCTCTCGATGGCGTCGTCGAGCGCGGTGAGCGTGGTGAGGGGGGTCAAGGGGGAGTCCTCCGTGGGGCCGGGCGGGGGGATCGTCTGGGAAGGCGGTACGGACGGGGCGTGCGCTTCGAGTTGCACGGTGGTGTCTTCCTCGTCTTTTCTGTCCGGTCGGTGGACCGGGCTTCGGCTGGTACCGGGTCTTGCTGGTCCCGAGGCACCTTCGCTCTGCTTCCTCATCGGGAAAACAGAAGGGCCGCGGATCCCTGGTGGGGTTCCGCGGCCCTGAAGGCGCCGGCCTGATCCTGGATCAGGCTGGATCGCTCCAGGGTTCGAGCCCACGGAAGGCCCACATCGTGTGGTGCTGCGTCGTCTGCTTCTGGATTCCGGCACTGGCCGCCGCGAGGGCATAGGCCTTGGCCTCTGCCGCCGCTCCTGCTGCTTCCAGTGCCGTGGTCGGTCGCTCATTGCGCTCCCGGACGGGCAGACCAGCGCCGACGGCCAGCGGAAGAGCGGCCACGGAGCAGGACAGACCAGTGCCAGCGAGCGCCGAACCGGAGAGGCCGAGCGAGCAGGCGGAGACGACCGAGAAATCGGCCGCTTCGGCAGTGGTGCGGGTAAAGCCGGTGTTGATGCTGATCACTGGAATCGCCTCCTCTCGGCGTCTCGGGGGACCGGCCGGGGCCGATCGCGCGTATTCGGATAAGTACAGCACAGACAGACGGGGCTTCGGAGAAGCCGCCGTGCCCGTGGTTAAGAACCTATGGGGACGACTGGCGCGCGCGCAAACTATTTTCTCGACGAGTTCGCATCAGTCGCCCTCCTCATCATCCCCAACCTCCTGGCCTGCACAGATGGCCAGCACATCGGCGCCGAAACGGTCCAGTTTGCGTCCACCCACACCCGAGATGGCGGCAAGCTCCCGCTCGCTGCCGGGCACGGCTTCGGCGATCGCCATCAGGGTCTTGTCGGTGAAGACGCAGTACGCCGGTTGGCCCAGCTCCCTGGCCTGCCCCGAGCGCCACTCGCGCAGCCGCTCGTACAGCGCCTCGTCCATGTCGGAGGGGCAGTCATCGCAGCGCATCAGTTTCATCTCGCCGGCGTCGGTGAGCGTCTTGCCGCACACCCGGCACAGCACCGGGCCTCGGCGTTTACGCCGGCCCGTGTCGCCGCGCTCGACGCCTCCGGCGCCGCCGGCCGCTCGGGGGCCGGTGGCCGCGGATCCGGGCCTGAGCCCGTTCAGGAAGCGGGTGGGCCGACGGGAGGCGCGTCCGCCGGGTGAGCGGGAGAGCGCCCAGGACAGCGACAGATGGAGCCGGGCCCGGGTGACGCCGACATACAGGAGCCGGCGCTCCTCCTCGACCTGCTCCTCGGTCTTGGCATAGGTGATCGGCATCATCCCCTCGCTGAGCCCGACGAGGAACACGGCGTCCCACTCCAGTCCCTTGGCCGAGTGGAGCGAGGCCAGGGTGACTCCCTGGACGGTCGGCGCGTGCTGGGCGGCAGCACGCTCGTCGAGCTCGGCGACGAGGTCGGCGAGGCCGGCCCCCGGCCGGCCCCTGGCGAAGTCCTCGGCCAGCCTGACCAGGGCGGCCAGCGACTCCCAGCGGTCGCGCACCGCACCCGAACCGGCGGGCGGCTCCCCGGTCCAGCCCTTGGTCGACAGCACGGCCCGGACCTGCGACGGCAGATCCTCCGCTTCGTCCAGCAGGGAGTCGTTCGTCCCGGCCCTGGCCGCTCCCCTGAGCGCTACGCCGGCCTCCCTGACCTCGGCGCGCTCGAAGAAGCGCTCCGCGCCGCGCAGCTGGTAGGGCACGCCCGCGTCGGCGAGGGCCTGCTCGTACACCTCGGACTGGGCGTTGACCCGGAACAGCACGGCGATCTCGCCGGCCGGGACGCCCGCGGCGATCAGATCGCGGATCCGGCGGGCGGTGCCCTCGGCCTCGGCGGGCTCGTCCGCGTACTCCGTATAGGACGGCTCCGGGCCGGGTTCGCGCTGCGAGACCAGCTCCAGCCGGTGCTCGGCGGCGCGGCCGCGCGCCTGCCCCAGCAGGCCGTTGGCCAGATGGACCACCTGGGGGGTCGACCGGTAGTCGCGCACCAGCTTCACCACCGTCGCCTGGGGATGGCGGGTGCGGAAGTTCAGCAGATGGTCGGGGGTGGCTCCGGTGAAGGAGTAGATCGTCTGACTGGCGTCCCCGACGACGCACAGGCTCTCCCGGTCGCCGAGCCACAGCTCCAGCAGCCGCTGCTGGAGCGGCGACACGTCCTGGTACTCGTCGACCACGAAGTGCTGGTACTGGCGGCGGATCTGGTCGGCGATGTCGTGCCGATCCTGGAGGATGCCGACCGTGAGAAGCAGGACGTCCTCGAAGTCGATCACCGAGCGGTCCCGCTTCAGCTGCTCGTACAGCGCATAGATCTGGCCGATCTCCGCAGTGTCGCGCGGGGCGTCCCTGAGGGACTTGGCGACAGCGGCCGGATAGTCGGCGGGGACGGTCTGCGTGACCTTCGCCCACTCGATCTCGCCGGTCACGTCCCTCAGCTCATTGCGGTCGAGCCGGATACGGCAGCGGGCGGCCGCCTCGGCGACGAGTTGGACCTTGCGCTCCAGCAGTCTGGGCAACTCCCCGCCGATGACTTTCGGCCAGAAGTACTGGAGCTGCCGCAGCGCCGCCGAGTGGAAGGTGCGGGCCTGCACTCCCCCCGCGCCGAGCTGCCGCAGCCGGCCGCGCATCTCGCCGGCCGCACGGTTGGTGAACGTGACGGCCAGCACACTCGCCGGCTGGAGTATCCCGGCCCGCACCCCGTACGCGATGCGATGGGTGATCGCCCGCGTCTTGCCCGTGCCGGCGCCGGCCAGGACGCACACCGGGCCGGTCAGAGCCGTGGCGACCGCCCGCTGCTCGGGGTCGAGCCCGTCCAGCACCGCGTCCGCGGACTCGGGAACCGGAGGGAAGAGAGAGGAGTGCGTTGCTGCTGTCACCCCGCCATGCTGCCAGGTACCACGAGATCACCGGGACTGTTGTCCACAGTGGTAGGGGATTGGTCGTACCGGTGGCCGTGGTGGCACAGGGCGCAGCGGTACGGGGCACCGCCGACGCCGGTACGGGAACCGTCGGGGCACCCGCACGGGGAATGGTGGCGGGGCCGCGTGCGTTCACCACCCGGAAACCCCGTGGGGCACCGGCCCCCACCTGCCCAGAGAAGCGGGAGAGAGACATGCAGGGCACCCTGACGATGTACAGCACCACCTGGTGCGGCTACTGCAGGCGGCTCAAGAGCCAGCTGGACCGCGAGGGGATCTCCTACGTCGAGATCAACATCGAGGAGGACCCGCAGTCGGCGGCGTTCGTCGAGAAGGCGAACAACGGCAACCAGACCGTCCCCACGGTGTTGGCGATCTCCCCCTCCGGTACTGAGTCGGTCATGACGAACCCGAGCCTGGCACAGGTCAAGCAGGCCCTCGCCCGCTGACCCTCCCGCCCCCGTCGGCATGACAGGGCCCCTGCTCCGGCAGGGGCCCTGCCCACGTCCCGGAGACCACCGAGGTGCGCGGGAGTACTGCTCCAAGATCGCCTTCGATGGGGACCCGTCCACTGAGCCGCAGCTCCCACGGCCCCGTGTTCCCGTCCAAGTCCCCGCCGAACCCGACCCACTTCCCGGCCGTCCTCCGGCCGGTCGGCCCGACCGGGAGCTGAACGGCTCCGTGGTATCGGGCACCGTTGGCGTAGCCGTCGGCGGCCGTCTGCCCGACCGCGGACCGGTGACGACGTTCCGGTCTACGGTGAGGTCGAGGACAGGCGGACCGGCCGGGTCGCCCGACGCCCAGGGAGGCCCTGAGCGGTCTGCCGGTTCCCGTGCCGCACGATCACCAGGAGCCTCCACGGGACTCGAGGGCCCCGGCCGGGGCGCGGACTCAGACGGGGGAACCCGGCTTCGGCAGCGGCTTGCCGTACCAGAGCTCGATCAGCCGGGACGCGATCGAGATCCCGTACGGGGGGAGGACCTCCCCCGACTCGAAGGCAGCCCGCAGGTCCTCCCGGGAGAACCAGCGGGCCTCGTGGATCTCGTCGCCGTCCACGGAGACCTCGGCCGAGGTGGCGCGGGCCATGAAGCCGAGCATCAGGCTGTACGGGAAAGGCCACGGCTGGCTGGCGACGTACTCGACCTCGCCGACCGTGACACCGGCCTCCTCGTACACCTCTCGGATCACCGACTGCTCGATCGACTCACCGGGCTCGACGAAGCCCGCGAGCGTGGAGAAGCGGCCTTCCGGCCAGTGGACCTGACGGCCGAGCAGCGCCCGGTCCTCCTCGTCCGTCACGAGCATGATCACCGCAGGATCCGTGCGCGGATAGTGCTCGGCGCCGCAGGCCGGGCAGCGACGGATGTGCCCGGCGGCCGCGATGACGGTCCGCTCGCCACAGCGGGAGCAGAAACGGTGGAGCCGCTGCCAGTTCTCCAGGGCCACCGCGTGGACCATCAGCCCCGCGTCTCTGGGGGGCAGCAGCAGACCGGCCTCGCGCAGTCCGGCAGGGCGGGCGGACTGGTCCATTCGGCCGGGCAGCGAGTCCTTCTGCAGCGCGAAGTAGCTGACGCCGTCCTCGTCCGTGCCGAGGAAGTACCGGTGAGTCTCGGTGGGCGGCGCCTCGAAGGCAGGCGTCGTGACCAGTTCGGTACGGCCGTCGGGTGCATCGTCGACCAGCACCTGCCCCCCGGAGACGACGAACACCCGTGTCGTCGGGTGGCTCCACGCCGCGGCCAGCCACGCCTCGTCGAGTCGGTGGTGCGCGGCGCGGTCGATACCGCTGGGCGCGGTGAGGCCGACGGGGCGGCCGTCGGTGACATGGTCGAAGGTGCCCATCAGAGGACCATCCCTTCTGCGGCCCTCACGGGCAGGGGTGCGACCTCCCGGTACCGGCGGGTGCACGACCCGGCGTGTGCGGCGGGTGACGGCAGCGGCGGGCTGTGCCGGCCCCACCGCACCGAGGCAGTCCGATCTGCGTCAGGCGTAAGGCCGGCAGCGGGCCGACCGGTACGGCCCCGGCAGACGTCCTCGTCACCGGACAGGTACTCCGCACTTGGCACAGGGGTACTCCTTTCGTGTACATCGGCTGGGACCGGGGCCTTCCGCTGCGCCGCCGCCGGCGGCCCCCGGCCGGCCGCCGCGGGTGACGCGGACGACGGCCGCCGTGCCGGCGTCCGGGCCGCGAAGATCGGCCGTGACGCCCGGGCGGGCTCGGGGCGCCGTCCCCCCGCCGCCTGCACCGCCGCGCGTTCCCGGCCGTGTGTGACGGGGGACCGCCGGCGAACCGGGACCCCGGGCGATCCCGGGAACCACCACCTCGGCGACAGGACCGAACAGGGCACGGTGACGCCCCTCGCGGCCTGCGGCACGGCGCGAGAGCGGCTGCGTCCGCCCGCAGAGCGGGGCCCCCGGCGCCTGCCGCGTGCGGGCGCACGGCGCGCCGTCACCCTTGCACCGGGCACCCTCGGAGGAGTCCGACCACCCGGCGAGGGGGCGCGCCCCGTGCGGGGCCGGCCACGAGGGCGTACGGGCCGGGCGTCGCGGGCCGGGAGGGGCTTGCGCCACACGCCCTGCCGGGGCCGCACTCCGCGGACTTGCGAAGTACGGGTCCCGGGGTCGGCTCAGGGAACTCACAGGTGCTTTCCACTCTCCCGGATCGACTGGTTCTCTGCCGGTCGTGTGCCGGTCGTCTGCCGGTCGTCTGCCGGTCGGTCGTCTGCGGATGGCCGGCCGTCCCTCAGCGGAGGGCGCCGGGCAGGTCGCCCCACAGGTACGCGGCGGTTTCGGCGCCCTTCAGCAGCAGGGACAGCTCCACCTTCTCGCCGGGTGCGTGCCAACCGTCCGACGGTACGGAAACGCCCAGGAAGAGCACCGCCGCACCGAGCACGTCCTGGAGGTCTGCGGCGGGCCCCGACCCGCCCTCCCGGGTGAAGCGGATCTTCTGCCCGTCGAAGGCGCGGCTCATCGACCGGGTGAGCGACCGCAGGGCGGGATGGTCCAGGGGGGTCAGGCAGGGCCGGGTCGCCGCGCCGAAGGTGATCTCGTGGCGGATACCCGCGGGCACCCTGGACGCGATCCAGGTGCGCACCGCTTCCTCCACCCGGTCCGGATCCTGGCCGGCCACCAACCGGAAGGAGAGCTTGAGCCGGGCCGCGGCCGGAATGACCGTCTTGCCTCCCGGTCCCTGGTAACCGCCGCCCATGCCGTTGACCTCGGCGGTCGGGCGGGTCCAGACGCGCTCCAGGGTGGTGTGGCCCGCCTCGCCGAGCGTCCCGTACGACTTGGCCGTGCGCAGCCACTCGGACTCGTCGAACGGCAGCTCGGCGAGGAGTTCGCGCTCGGTAGCGGTCAACTCGCGGACACCGTCGTAGAAGCCGGGGACCGCCACCCGCTCGTTCTCGTCGTGCAGCGCCGCGACGACCCGGGCGGCGACGGTGGCCGGGTTGGGTACGGCGCCGCCGAAGGAACCGGAGTGGATGTCCTGGTCCGGGCCGTACAGGGCGACCTCGCAGTCGGCGAGACCGCGCATGCCGGTACACACGGTGGGCGTGGTCTCCGACCACATACCCGTGTCGGAGACGATCACGACATCGGCGGCGAGCCGGTCCCGGTGCTGTTCGACCAGGGCCCGAAAGTGCGGTGACCCGGACTCCTCCTCGCCCTCGATGAGCAGCTTGAGGTTCACTGCCGGGCTCGTGCGGCCGGTTACGGCCAGGTGGGCGCGTACGCCGAGGGTGTGGAAGAGGACCTGGCCCTTGTCGTCGGCGGCGCCCCGGCCGTACATCCGCCCGTCTCTCACGACCGGCTCGAAGGGGTCCGTGTCCCAGCCGTCCTCCCTGGCGGCGGGCTGCACATCGTGGTGGCCGTAGACGAGCACCGTGGGAGCGTCCGGGTCACCCGACGGCCATTCGGCGAAGACGGCCGGCGCACCGTGGGCGGCGCCCGGCGCGGCCGGGGGAGCCTCCCAGACCTCGGCGGCCGGAAAGCCGGTGTCCTTGAGCTTCGCCGCCAGCCACCGCGCGCTGCGCCGTACGTCCTCGCCACGCTCCGGCTGCGCGGAGACGGACGGGATACGGAGCCACTCGGCGAGGTCGGCGAGGAAAGCCGCGCGGTGCTCCGCTATGTACATACGGACGGCGCTGTCCGGGGTGTCGCTCATGGCCTCGAGCCTATCCGGCGCCGGGAGCGGTCCCCCGACCGGCCGGTGGGGGCGGGGCGAGGCGGGGCGGGGCACGAGCCGGGGGCGCGGACGGAGTGCCCGGCGGGGGCCGTCGGACGCACGGTCACCCCGCGGCCGCCCCAGGAGGCACGGGCGGGGGCGCGGTGTCCCGGGCTCGGGCGCCGGCGCCCGAGCCCGGGGCACCGGCCTTGGGGCACCGATCGTTGCGACACAAGACCTCGGGACACGGGAGGCACCGGCCCGCCGTCTTCGGAACCGGACGCCCTCAGTCAGGCCCGTTGCCGCCGGACCCCGGGGCACCGGCCCCGCCGTCATCGGACCAGGGGCCGCCACCCGGCGCACGGTCGTCCAGGAGGATGCGCTCCAGGCCCGCCCTGCCGGGCAGTCCACCGGGGCGGACGATCTCTCCCGTGCGCACGTGGACGAACACCGCGGCGACCGCCTCGGGCGGGAGGCCGTGCTGCTCGGCCCAGGCGAGCCGGTAGACGGCGAGTTGCAGCGGATCGGCGTCACGGCCACGGCCGGTCTTCCAGTCCACGATCTCGAAGGCGCCCGTCGCGGCGTCGCGGTAGACGGCGTCGATCCGGCCCCTGATGACCCTGCCCGCCAGGTTGACCTGGACAGGGGCCTCCAGCCGGTACGGGACGCGGCCGGCATACGGCGTGCGCTCGAACGCCTCCTTCAGGGCGGCAAGCTCGCGCTCGTCCTCGATACCGGCCCCATCCGGGTCGCCCCCCGGCAGTTCGTCCGGCCCCAGCATGGGCAACGGCAGTTCCTCGAAGCGCGACTCCACCCAGGCGTGGAAGCGGGTGCCCCGGCGGGCGGCACGCTGGGGCGGCCGGGGCATGGGACGCGCCAGTTCCCGTGCGAAACCGTCCGGGTCGGCGGCGATCCGCAGCAGCTGGGACGCCGACAGCGATGCCGGCAGGGAAACCTCTCGCACGGATTCGCGGGCGCGGCGGAGTTCACCGGTGAGGGCTTCGAGATCGCGGTCCCAGGAGGCGATGGCCCGGGCGTCCTCCGGGGTGAGGGGTTCGGCGCGTTGTCCGGGCAGCCGGTAGCGGGCCGGAGGGGAGGCGTGCGGACCGGGGTCCGCCCTGTCGTGGGGGGCACGGGCGGCTCCGCCGGGCACCGGAGCGGGGCCATCGCCGTCGTCCGCGGCGCCGATGGCCGCGCCCTCCCCGGATGCGGGTCCGCGTGGCCCGGAGGCCGAAGGCCCGTCGGCGTCTCCGATGTCCGCCGTGCCTGCGGTGTCTGCGACCTCCCCGGCGTCCGCGGGGACCGTGGCCTCCCCCGCGTCTCCGGCAGGCGGGCTCGGGGGCCGAGGGTCCGTCGGCCTCTCCGTGACCCCAGTCGCACTGCGGGCGGGCGGGCAGCCCCCCGGCCACGGCTCCTCCGGCCGCGGCCCCTCCGTCCACGGCTCCTCCGTCCACGCCTCCTCCGGCCACGGCTCACCGGCGGGCTCCGTGAGCTCATCGGGCCAGAGGCCGACGCCGGACGGTGCGTCCTGGAGAACACCCCCGGTTCCGCCCGGCACGGTTCCGCTGCCTGGGACTCCCCCGCGGTCGTGGGGCACGGCGGCTGTGGCGCTACCCATCGCGGGCCCGGCCGCAGGGCCGGTCGTGGGCCCGGCCACAGGGCCGGGCACCGGCAAGGCTCCGGCGCCGGTCATCGACTCCAGATGGGCCAGCACCGTGCGCGCGGCCTCCCGTCGGAGCGCGGTCGCAGTGGGATCCAGCGGCAGCGGCCACGCCTGCTCCGCCGTCGCCGCATGCAGTACCGGGTTCCGGGCATCCTCCTCCGGTTCCTCGGCCCATGCCTCGATCTCGCCGAAGCCCGCCGCGCAGTGCCCGTACAGCGCCTCCAGGAACTCCGACGGGCCGCGGCGGCGCTTCTGGGTGGGGCCCCACCAGTGCGCCGAACCGAGCAGCAGGGCGCGGGGGCGGGTGAACGTCACGTATCCGAGCCGGAGTTCCTCCGTGCGCTGATGCGCCTTCATCTCCTCCTTGAAAGCCTTGACGCCCTTCGCGTCCCAGGAGGTGACGCCGGGCAGGGTGGCCGCGTCGCCCCGCAGCGCATGGGGAAGGACCTTGGCCTGGGAGGTCCAGGACTCACGGGGGCGGGTGCTGGGAAACTGCTCGGCGACCAGGCCGGGCACCGCGACGACGTCCCACTCCAGCCCCTTGGACTTGTGGGCGGTGAGTACCTTCACCGTGTTCTCGCCGCCCGGCAGCGCCTGGTCGAGGCCCTTCTCGTACTGTTCGGCCGTCCGCAGGAATCCGAGGAAGGCCAGCAGTGTCGCGTCACCGTCGAGGGAGGCGAAGGACGCGGCGGCGTCGAGGAAGCCTGCGAGGGTCTCGCGGCGCCGGGCGGCCAGGGCGTGCGGCGAGGCGGAGAGCTCCACGTCGAGGCCGGTGGTGGCGAGGACCCGGTGGAGGACGTCCATCAGCGGATCGGCCAGCGAACGCCGCAGGTCGCGCAGTTCGGTGGCGAGACGGGCGAAGCGGACCCGGGCCTCCGCGGAGAACGGCAGGCCGTCGTCCGGCCCGGTCTGCTCCAGGAACGTGTCGAGGGCGTCGGCGAGGGAGACGACCTCTGCCGGGTCGGTGCCCTCGACGGCGGCGGCGAGCCGCTGGTCGGCATCCGCCTCCCCGCCGTCGGGACGATGGACCAGCAGGCGCGCCCGGCGACCGAGCAGGGCCAGGTCGCGGGCTCCGATACGCCAGCGCGGGCCGGTGAGGAGGCGGACCAGCGAGGCGTTCGCGCCCGGGTCCTGGAGCACCTCGCAGACCGCGACCAGGTCGGCGACCTCCGGCAGGTGCAGCAGCCCGGACAGTCCGACGACCTCCACGGGGACGTCCCTGGCGACGAGCGCACCCTGAATCGCCGCGAAATCCCCGGCGGTGCGGCACAGTACCGCGATCTCGCCCGGCTCCTTGCCCGTGCGGACGAGATGGGCGATCGAGTCGGCGAGCCACCCGATCTCCTCCGCGTGGGTCGGCAGCAGCGCGATCCGCACCGACCCGTCCCGCTCCGCCCCGGGTGCGGGACGGAGCGCCCGGGCGCCTTCGTGGCGGGCGCGCAGCGGCTCGGCCAGGCCGTTGGCGAGGTCGAGGAGGCGGCCGCCGCTGCGGCGGTTCTCGCTCAGGGTGAAGCGGGTGGCCGGGCGGCCGTCGGCACGGGGGAAGTGCCGGGGGAAGTCGTCGAGGTTGGCGACGGACGCGCCGCGCCACCCGTAGATCGCCTGGCAGGGGTCGCCCACCGCCGTCACGGGATGGCCCGTGCCGTCGGCCGGTGCACCGCCCCGGGCCGGCCCCCGGCCGAAGAGACCGGAGAGCAGCAGGCGCTGGGCCACGGATGTGTCCTGGTACTCGTCCAGCAGAACCACCCGGAACTCGTCGCGCAGGACGCGGCCGACCTCGGGGCGGGTGAGCGCAAGCCGCGCGGAGAGCGCGATCTGGTCGCCGAAGTCGAGGAGGTCGCGGGACCGCTTGGCCACGCGGTAGCGCACGACGAGATCGAGCAGTTCCCGGCGGGCTGCGGCCGCCTCGGGGACCTTGCGCAGGTCCGCGTTGCCCAGTACGGCGCCCCCCAGTTCGCGCAGCAGCGCGGAGTCGTGCGCCCGGAGGTCCTCGGGCTCCACCAGGTGCTCGGCCAGTTCGGCCTCGAGGGCGAGCAGATCTCCGACCAGGGAGGGGAAGGACCTGGTCAGCGCGGGGTAGGGGCCCGGGGCCTCGCGCAGCACGCGCGCGGCGAGCTGGTAGCGCGTGGCGTCGGCGAGCAGCCGGGAGGTGGGCTCCAGCCCGAGACGGAGGCCGTGGTCCTTGAGGAGGCGTCCGGCAAAGGCGTGGTAGGTCGAGATGCTCGGCTCTCCCGGCGGATCGTCCGGGTCGATCATGTCCGGGTCGGTGACCCCGGCCCGGACGAGGGCCGCGCGAACACGCTCGGCGAGCTCGGCCGCGGCCTTGTTCGTGAAGGTCAGCCCCAGGACCTGCTGCGGTTCCACCTGGCCGGTGCCGACCAACCACACCACGCGGGCGGCCATCACCGTCGTCTTCCCGGATCCGGCCCCGGCCACGATGACCTGCGGCGCGGGCGGCGCGATGATGCAGGCCGTCTGCTCCGGGGTGAAAGGGACCCCCAGCAGTTCCTTGAGCTGCTCGGGGTCGGTGATGCGTGCGGACACCTCAGAGAGGCTAGCGGCGACCACCGACATCGACGCCGGCACCCGGGATCCGGCGGCCCCGCGGACCGGGCCCCGCGGCCCCGTGCGCCGTGCCGGACGGCGGTTCCGCGGCGGCCGGACGCCGCTGCCCCGCGGACCGCGGGCCCCCGCAGACCGGGCCGGACGGCGGTGCGCGGTCCGCGGGGGCCGGCCACCGCTGGTCCACCCCGGGCCGCCCGCGATGGCCGACGGCCGCAAGGCCGCCGCCGGGCCCCGGCGCGGCGCGGCCCCGGCCGTCATTCGACGATGTGGCGTCCCTCGGGCCTGGCACTGCATGAGGAGCGGAAGGCGCAGTGCTCGCACTGGGAGCCGGTGCTGGGGGTGAAGCGTTCGTCGAGGACCCGTCCCGCGGCGGTGGCGAGAAGGTCGCCGACCCATTCGCCCGAGAGGGGTTCCTGGGACTGGACGCGGGGGACCGCGTCCCCGCCCTCCTTCTTGGGGGCGGCCTGGCGGAGGTGCACGAGTTCGGCGCCGCCGGGCAGGGGGCGGTCGCCGTCGAAGAACTCGTCGACGGCGCCCTCGCGGACGGCGAGCTGGTAGACGGCGAGCTGGGGGTGGCGCTCGACCTCGCCCTTGGTCGGGGCCTGCTTGCCGGTCTTGAAGTCGACGACGTACGCCCGCCCTCGTTCGTCCCGCTCGACGCGGTCCATGGAACCCCTGATGCGCACCTCGTACGGGCCGGCTTCGAGCGTGACGTCGAACTCGTGCTCGGTGGCGACGGGGGTGCGGCCGCCGCGGTCGGTCACATGCCAGCGGACGAAGCGCTCGAGCGCCGCGCGCGCGTGCTCCTTCTCCTGGGCCGACTTCCAGGGCGCGTCGAAGGCGAGGGCGTCCCACACGGAGTCGAGTCGTTCCATGAGGACGGCCAGATCGGCGGGGGTGCGGCCGGAGGCGACCTCGTCGGCCAGGACGTGCACGACATTGCCGAAACCCTGCGCCGCGGTGGCGGGGGCGTCCGCCCTGACCTCCCGTCCCAGGAACCACTGCAGAGCACAGGTGTTCGCGAGCTGGTCGAGGGCACTCCCCGACAGGGTGACGGGGTGGTCGCGATCGCGGAGGGGCACCCCGCTGTGCGTCGGATCCTCCAGTCCCCACCAGCGGGAGGGGTGCGCCGCGGGCACCAGGGGCTGCCCCTCGTCGTCGGTGAGTGCGGCGAGGCGCGCGAGCCGTCGCGCGGCGGCGTCGGTGAGCGCGTCGGAGGCGTCGGGGTCGACGGTGGTGGCCCTGAGTTCGGCCACCAGCGGGGCGACGGCGAGCGGGCGGCGCGGCCGGCCGGTGATGTCCCGTGGTTCGGCGCCGAGTTCGGTGAGGAAACGCGAGGGCTGGTCGCCGTCGTCGGAGGGGGCCTTGACGGCGGTGACGACGAGGCGGTCCCGGGCGCGGGTGGCCGCGACGTAGAACAGACGGCGCTCCTCGGCGAGCAGTGCGCCGGGGGTGAGGGGCTCCGCCAGTCCGTCGCGGCCGATCCGGTCGGCCTCCAGCAGCGACCCGCGGCGGCGCAGGTCCGGCCAGAGGCCCTCCTGTACACCGGCGACCACGACGAGGCCCCACTCCAGGCCCTTGGACCGGTGGGCGGTCATCAGCCGTACGGCCGCGGGGCGTTCGGGCCGGCGCGCAAGCGTGTCGGCGGCGATGTCCTGGGCCTCCAGCTCGTCGAGGAAGTTCAGGGCGCCGCGGCCGCCGGTGCGCTCCTCGGCTCGTGCTGCCGTCTCGAACAGCGCGCAGACGGCGTCGAGGTCGCGGTCCGCGTTGCGGCCGGCGGGACCGCCGCGGAGGGCCGTCCGCTCCAGACGCTGCGGCCAGGACGTGCCGGTCCACAGCTCCCAGAGTGCCTCTTCCGCGGTCCCGCCGCCGTCGAGGAGCTCGCGGACCTTGCGCAGCAGGAGGCCGAGCCGCCGGGCGGGGCGGGCGTACGCCGGGTCGTGCACGGCCAGCCGCTCGGGTTCGGCCAGGGCGCGGGCGATGAGGACGTCGGACGGGGGCGGTACGCGGTCGCCGGCCGCGCGCTCCTCGTCACGGAGGGCGCGGCCGAGCCGGCGGAGATCCGCGGTGTCCATGCCGCCGAGAGGGGAGGTGAGGAGGGTCACCGCGGTGTCGGCGTCGACGGGGGCATGCTCCTGAGGCGGGGAGCCGGGAGCGGAGCCTTCGGGACCAGAGCCCACGGCGTCCGCAGCCGCGGAATCCGGACCGGAGCCGGAGCCGGAACCGGAGCCGGAACCCGCACAAGCCGCGGAATCCGGACCGGGGCCTGCGTCCGGCCGGGAAGGGGCGCCGGAGCCGGCGTGCCCGCCCCCGTCCCGAACGCCGTCCGGGCGCCCGCGGCCGTCCCCGGCATACCCTCCCCAGCCGCCCTCGTCCTGACCCCCCTCTCCCGTACCGCCACCGTCCCCGCTACTCTCCCCGCTACTCTCCCCGCCGCAGTCCCCGCCGCCGTCCCCGCCGCCGTCCCCGCCTTCGGCCGCGGTGTGTCCCGGGGCGAGCGGCCTCGCCGCGGTCCGCAGTGCGGTCAGCAGGGGCGTCACCGCCGGCTCGTGGCGCAGGGGGATGTCGTCACCGTCCGTCTCGACCGGCACGCCTGCCATGGTGAGCGCGCGCCTCGTCGCCGGGAGGCTGCGCGTGCCCGCGCGCACGAGGACCGCCATGTCGTGCCACGGCACGCCCTCCTCCAGATGGGCGCGCCGCAGGATGTCGGCGACGTTGCCGAGTTCCGCCGATGCGGTCGGGTACGTGTAGACCTCGACACGGCCGCCCGAACGGGTGGCCGTCAGCTCGCGGTGGGCCCGGACCCGGTCCGAAGGCAGCCGGGGCAGCGGCATCCGCCGGGTGAGCCGACGGGTGGCCGACAGCAGGGCCTCCCCGGAGCGACGGGAGGTCCTCAGTACCGCGACCGGGGCCGGGCGGCCGTCGCCGCGCCGGAACACCGCAGGGAAGCCGAGGATGCCGTTCACGTCAGCGCCCCGGAAGGCGTAGATGGACTGGTCGGGGTCGCCGAACGCGACCAGGGTGCGGCCGTCCCCGGCCAGCGCCCGCAGCAGCCGGACCTGGGCCGGGTCGGTGTCCTGGTACTCGTCGACGAAGACGGCGTCGTAGCGCTGGGCGATGTGGTCGCCCGTGCCCGGCCGCTCGGCGAGGAGCGACGCCCGGTGGACGAGTTCGGCGTAGTCCAGGACGCCCTGCAGATCGAGGACGTCCAGGTACTCGGCGAGGAAGGACGCGGCGGCATCCCAGTCGGGACGCCCGGTACGCCGGGCGAAGGCCGCCAGCGCAGCCGGGCTCAGGCCGAGTTCCCGGCTGCGGGCCAGCACGGCCCGCACCTCGTCGGCGAAGCCGCGGGTGGTGAGGCACGCCCGCAGCTCGGCGGGCCAGCGCACCCCGGCCCTTCCCTCCCGCTCCAGGTCGAGCTGCCCGGCCAGCAGCTCCCGGACGGCCACGTCCTGCTCGGGACCGGACAGCAGGCGCAGCGGCTCGGCGAAGAGGTCCGCGTCCTGGTGGGCCCGCACCAGCGCATAGCAGTAGGAGTGAAAGGTGGTGGCCTGCGGCGCCCGTGCGCCCCCCAGCCGCACGGCCATCCGGTCGCGCAGTTCGACGGCCGCCTTCCTGCTGAAGGTGAGTACCAGCAGCCGCTCCGGGTCCGCACCCCGCTCGATCCGGGAGGCGACCGCCTCGACCAGCGTCGTCGTCTTTCCGGTGCCCGGCCCCGCGAGTACGAGCAGGGGGCCGCGCCCATGGTCAACCACGGCACGCTGCGAGGCGTCCAGGAGAGGGGGATCCACCGGGCTCGGCGAGGTGCGAACCAGTCGGTACGCGCCCGGTGCCCGCCCTTTGCGCCCTTGCGGGCCCGGAGGGAACCCCTGCCGTACCCGACGGTGCGGTGTACTCCCGGTGAAGGAGGAGGAACTCACGTGGATCGCCGGTCCTGGTGGGTGTGCGGACAGTGCTGACGACGGGCCCGGCGCGGGCGCACGGGCGGAGCGGACGGGCCCGGGGGCGGTGGGGAGGAGCCGCCGGCGGCGCGGACGCCCCGGGCGTCGGGGCAGACGCTACGCCCGCATGCCCCCGGGCCGCGGGCGGACCGCCCGGAACCTCCGCCGGCACGGGCGGCGGACCGCGGACGCGTGACGGCGCCCTCGCATGGCGGAAGCGGTCAGATGCGGGCTCCTCCGCCGGTCCCGTCCGGGGCGCGGGTGACGCCGTCCCAGCGGGCCCGCCTCATGTCGAGGCGCGGCAGATGGCCCTCCGCGCCCGGCGGTGCCTGCCTCAGCCGGGTGCCTTCGGCCCGGTAGTGCGGCAGTGCCCGGAGCGCGTGGCCCGCCGCCAGGGAGCCGTCGGAGCGCACCACCCGCCACCAGGGAACCGCTCCTCCGTACAGCGCCATCACCCTGCCGACCTGGCGCGGTCCCCCCTCACCCAGCCATTCGGCGACATCACCGTACGTCATGACCCGGCCGGGTGGTATCTGCTCGGCGACCGCGAGCACACGCTCCGCGTACTCCGGCAGCTCCGGCAGCTCCGGCCGTTCCGGCACCTCATCGCTCATCCCGCCCATCCTGCCCCATGCCACCGACAGCGAGCCGAGCCGACGACATACTGCATACATAACGAGAAATGGGGGCAAACAGCACAGCACGTACCTTCGCGTCGCACCCTGATGCCCCCCTCTGTCGGTTCGCCATGCCACCATCGTCCGGGCGGTGACTGGTGATACGAGATCAAGAAGAGACCGACACGACGAAGGAGCTGGGCGTGCAGCCTCCCACGGCGGCGAGCACCTCCGGCCCCCAGTCGCGCTCCGGAGCCGCCGGACCGCACCAGGGCCCCCAGGACCCCGCCGGAAACCCGGGCCACTCCGGGGGCTCTGCGGAAGACCCCGACCACACCCGGGAGCCCGGGGGGGACCAGGGCCCGGAGGGGAACCGGAAGCCGGAGAAGGGCCGGGAGCCGCCGGAAGGAGACCCGGTGAAAAGCCGGGATGGGCAGAAGGGCCGGGGGGCCGCCCCCTCCCACCCGGCCGCACCCGCCTCCGGAGCCCCCTCGGCGGCCCCCCCGGCGGGCTCGACCCCGACCCCGGCCGAGGGCGCCGGGGCGCGGAACCGGCCCACCGCGCCGGCCCGCCCTCCGGGCGAGACCGGGCACCGGGCGCCGGAACCCGAACGCCGGCACGCACCCGGCGCCGGCGACGACGTGGCCCACATCGACCGCCTCTCGGGCGACGAGCCCCTGCTGGCGGCTCGCGTCCACCGCCCGTCCGATCTGACGCGGCTCCTGGCGGGCATCCTCGCGATCGCCGTCGTGCTGGGCGTCGCCGCCTTCGCCCACGGCACCACCACCGGCCTCGAGTCGGACATCTCCAAGGGCACCGGCCAGGCCCCCGACCTGCTCGTGAAACTCGCCGGGCTGATGTCGAGCATCGCGGTGCTGCTGGTCCCCGTCGCCTTCGCGATCGAGCGGCTCATCAAACGGGACGGGCTGCGGATCGCCGACGGTGTACTCGCAGCCGTGCTCGCACACGGGGTGACGCTCGCCACCGACCTCTGGGTCGCCAAAGCCGCCCCGGCCCAGATCCAGGACGCACTGACCCAGCCCGCCTCGGGCGGCGGGCTCACCGACCCGGTCCACGGCTATCTGGCACCCGTGATCGCCTATATGACGGCAGTCGGCATGGCGCGAAGGCCGCGCTGGCGCGTCGCGCTGTGGGGTGTGCTGCTCCTCGATGCCTTCGCGATGCTCGTCGCCGGCTACACCACACCGTTCTCGATCATCCTGACCGTGCTGATCGGCTGGACCGTCGCCTACGGGACGCTGTACGCCGTCGGCTCCCCGAACGTGCGGCCGACCGGTCAGACCCTTCTCGCCGGCCTCCGGCACGTCGGCTTCCGCCCGGTGACCGCCATGCGCGCCGAGGACGCGCCGGACTACGCCGACCAGGGCGACCGGGGCCGGCGGTACCTCGTCACCCTGGAGGACGGCCCGCCGCTCGACGTCACCGTCGTCGACCGCGAGCAGCAGGCGCACGGCTACTTCTACCGGGTGTGGCGCCGGCTGACGCTGCGGGGCATCACCACCCGTCGCTCCAACCAGTCGCTGCGGCAGGCCCTGGAGCAGGAGGCGCTGCTCGCCTACGCCGCCATCGCCGCCGGCGCCAACGCGCCCCGTCTGATCGCCACGTCCGAGCTCGGCCCGGATGCCGTGATGCTGGTGTACGAGCACCTCGGCGGCCGGTCGCTGGACTGCCTGTCCGAGGAGGAGATCACCGACAGGGTGGTCCACGGAGCGTTCCGGCAGGTACGGGCGCTGCAGTCACGCCGTATCGCGCACCGCAGGCTCACCGGCGACGCGATTCTGGTGGATCGTTCCGGCAGGGTGGTGCTGACCGACCTGCGCGGCGGCGAGATCGCGGCGGGCGACGTGGTACTGCGCATGGACGTCGCGCAGTTGCTGACGACCGTCGGTCTGCGGGTGGGAGCCGAGCGCGCGGTCGCCGCGGCCGTCGAGGTGCTGGGGCCCGACGGGGTCGCGGACTGCCTGCCGCTGCTGCAGCCCATCGCGCTCAGCCGCTCCACCCGGGCCACGCTGCGCCGACTGGCACGCGAGCGGGCACAGCGCGAGCGGGAGGCGGTGCTGGCAGCAGCCGAGTCGGCCCGCCGGGAAAGGGCCGAGCAGGGCACGCCCGGAGCGGAGGACGGCAGAAAAGCCGTCCGCAGATCGTCGCGCGCCGAGAAGCAGGCCGAGAAGCGGGCCATGGGCGAGGCACTGGACGAGGCACGCGAGGAGGACCTGCTCGCCCAGATCCGCCACCAGGTACTGCTGATCCGTCCGCAGGCGCCGGTGGAGCCCGCCCGGCTGGAGCGGATCCGGCCGCGCACGCTCGTCAGCCTGATCGCCGGGGCCATCGCCGCGTACTTCCTGCTGTCCCAGATCACCCGGACCGATCTCGCCGTGGTCAGCCAGGCCCACTGGGGCTGGGTCGCCGCCGCGGTGCTGTTCTCGGCGTTCAGCTATCTGGCGGCCGCGATGAGCCTGCTGGGCTTCGTGCCGGAGCGGGTGCCGTTCCCCCGGACCGTGGTCGCGCAGGTCGCCGGCTCCTTCGTGAAGATCGTCGCACCCGCGGCCGTCGGCGGCGTCGCGCTGAACACCCGCTTCCTGCAGCGCTCCGGAGTCCGCCCGGGGCTCGCCGTGGCGAGCGTCGGCGCCTCGCAGCTCTTCGGGCTCGGCGCGCACATCCTGCTGCTGCTCGCCTTCGGCTATCTCACCGGCACGGAGAAGACATCGTCGCTGACGCCGTCGAGGACCGTCATCGCCGGGCTGCTGACGGTCGCCGTCCTGGTACTGGTGGTGACCGCGATCCCCTTCCTGCGGAAGTTCGTGGCGACCCGGCTGCGCTCCCTCTTCGCCGGGGTCGTCCCGCGCATGCTGGACGTCCTCCAGCGGCCGGGGAAGCTGATCACCGGAATCGGCGGCATGCTGTTGCTCACGGGCTCCTTCGTGATGTGCCTGGACGCCTCCATCCGGGCTTTCGACAACGGCAACCAGCAGCTCAGCTATGCCAGCATCGCCGTCGTCTTCCTGGCCGGCAACGCCCTGGGGTCGGCGGCCCCGACGCCGGGCGGTGTGGGTGCCGTGGAGGGCGCGCTGACCCTGGGGCTCATCGCCGTGGGGCTGCCGCCGGAGGTCGCGGCGCCGGCCGTACTGATGTACCGGCTGCTGACACTCTGGCTCCCGGTGCTGCCGGGCTGGCTGTCGTTCAACCACCTCACCCGGAAGGGCGCGCTCTGACGGGCCGCGAATGACCGATCGGCCGGCCGCCCGCACGACCGTGCGAGGCGGCCGGGACCGCGGGTGTCCGCACTGCCCTGGTCCACGGCGATCGGTCCGGCTCACCGCCTCCGTCCGGGGCGGCGGAACCGAGCGGAGCCCGGACGCCATACCGGTGTCCCGGGTGGGCGGGGTGCCGCCGAACCGATCCCGGTGGGGCGCCGCCGACAGGCGGGCCGCCGTGCCGAGCCGCAGGATGGGGGCATGCCGACCTCTCCTACCGGCCGCCCCGCCGGCCCTGATCCCGGCGGCGACGGCCGGGAAACCGGCACCGCCGACCCCCCGAAGGCATCCGTCCCGCACCGGAGCGCTGCCGCCCCGGGCCGGGACGGCGACGCGCCGAGCACTCCCGGCGCCGCCGGCGCCGGGAGCCCCGAACGCCGCAGCGTTGCCGCGCGGCGCGCCGGGACCCTGCTCGCCGCCGCCGTCGCCACCACGCTCCTGATCACCGCCGGCTGCGCGGACGGCGACGGCGGAGGCGGGAACGGGGTGCAGCGCGACCGGGACCTCACGGGCCAGAGCCTCGACTGGGAGCCGTGCCCCGCGCCCTCGGAGGCCGAGGGCGGGGGAACCGCGCCCTCACCGCTGCCCGGCGGCACCACGTGGGAGTGCTCCTTCATGGAGGTGCCGCGCGACTGGGCCGAGCCCGACGGCGAGACCATCGAGCTGGCACTCATCCGGGCGAAGGCCCGCGACCAGGCCAACCGGATCGGCTCCCTGGTCTTCAACTTCGGCGGCCCCGGCGGCTCCGGCGTCAGCACCCTGCCCGCGGCGGCGGCGGACTTCGAGCGGCTGCGCGCCCGCTACGACCTGGTGAGCTTCGACCCGCGGGGGGTCGGCCGCAGCCAGCCCGTGGAGTGCCTCGACGACCAGGAGCTGGACGAGTACTACGCCCAGGACGCCACCCCGGACGACAGCGCCGAGGAGAAGGCGTACAGCGAGAATCTGAGGCGGTACGGCTCGGCCTGCGAGGAGAACTCGGGGCCTGACCTGCCCTATGTCGGCACCGCCAACGCCGCGCGGGACATGGATCTGATGCGCCGGGTCCTCGGTGACGACAAGCTCCACTACTTCGGCATCTCCTACGGAACCGAGCTCGGCGGCGTCTACGCCCACCTCTTCCCGGAGAACGTGGGACGAGCGGTGTTCGACGCCGTCGTCGACCCGACCAGCACCGCGGTGCAGGGCTCGCTGGCACAGGCCAGGGGATTCCAGCTGGCGTTCACCAACTTCGCCGAGGACTGCGTCGCGCGGGGAGACGCGTGCCAGCTGCCGGGCAGCACCCCCGAGGAGATCCAGCAGTTCGTCATCGATCTCCAGAACCGGCTGGAGAAGCGGCCGATCCCCGGCATCGGCGACCGTGAACTCACCCAGACCCAGGCGACCAACGGCATCGCCCAGGCCCTGTACTCCAAGGAGTACTGGCCCCTGCTCGAGCAGGGGATCGACGAGGCGGACGGCGGCGACGGCTCCCTGCTGCTCGCGCTGTCCGACGCGATGAACGGGCGCAACCGGGAAGGGCGTTACAGCAACATCCAGGCGGCGAACGCCGCGATCAACTGCGTCGACTTCAAGGAGCGGTACTCCCTGGACGAGACCAAGGCGCGGCTCCCCGAGTTCCGCGAGGCGTCCCCGGTCTTCGGCGACTACCTCGGCTGGGGTCTGATGGGCTGCAAGCACTGGCCGGTGCCGGGGCAGTGGGAGACCCCCGACGTCAGCGCGCCCGGCGCGGCCCCGATCGTCGTCATCGGCAACACCGGTGACCCGGCGACCCCGTACGAGGGTGCCAGGGCCATGGCCGAGGCGCTCGGCGAGGGGGTCGGGGTCGAGGTGACGTACGAGGGCCAGGGCCACGGTGCCTACAACAGCGGCGACACGTGCGTGGCGGAAGCGGTGGACCAGTACCTGCTGGAGGGCCGGGTACCGGCACCCGGCACCGTCTGCCGCTGACGGCCGGCCGGGCCGTGTCCGGGCCGGCGTCCGTCGGCCCCCGCGGGCAGGGACCGACGGACGGTCGACGAAGCGGCTCTCACCACACGCGCTAGTAGACCGGCTTCTGCGGCTCGATCTGGTTGACCCAGCCGATCACGCCTCCGCCGACGTGCACGGCGTCGGCGAAACCGGCCGACTTGAGCACCGCGAGGACTTCCGCACTGCGGACGCCCGTCTTGCAGTGCAGGACGATCTTCTTGTCCTGCGGCAGGTCCTGGAGGGCACCGCCCATCAGGAACTCGTTCTTCGGGACCAGGCGCGCCCCGGGAATCGAGACGATCTCGTACTCGTTCGGCTCGCGGACGTCGATGATGTCGATGCTCTCGCCCTCGTCGATCCACTCCTTGAGCTGCTTCGGAGTGATCGTGGAACCGAGCGCCGCCTCCTGCGCCTCCTCGGACACCACGCCGCAGAACGCCTCGTAGTCGATGAGTTCCGTGACGGTCGGGTTCTCGCCGCAGACCGCGCAGTCGGGGTCCTTGCGGACCTTCACCTGGCGGTACTGCATCTCCAGTGCGTCGTAGACCATCAGCCGGCCGACCAGCGGCTCCCCGATACCGGCGAGCAGCTTGATCGCCTCGTTGACCTGGATGGAGCCGATGGAGGCGCAGAGCACGCCCAGCACGCCTCCCTCGGCGCAGGAGGGCACCATGCCGGGGGGCGGGGGCTCCGGGTAGAGGCAGCGGTAGCAAGGGCCGTGCTCGGACCAGAACACCGAGGCCTGGCCGTCGAAGCGGTAGATCGACCCCCACACGTAGGGCTTGCCGAGCAGCACGCAGGCGTCGTTCACCAGGTACCGGGTGGCGAAGTTGTCCGTGCCGTCGACGATGAGGTCGTACCCGCTGAAGATGTCCATCACGTTGTCGGCCTCGAGCCGCTCCTCGTGGAGGACCACGTTCACGTACGGGTTGATGCCCTTGACGCTGTCACGGGCGGACTCCGCCTTGGAACGGCCGATGTCCGACTGGCTGTGGATGATCTGACGCTGCAGGTTCGACTCGTCGACCTCGTCGAACTCCACGATGCCGAGCGTGCCGACACCGGCCGCCGCCAGGTACATCAGCGCAGGCGAGCCGAGACCGCCGGCACCCACACACAGCACCCTTGCGTTCTTCAGCCGCTTCTGCCCGTCCATCCCCACATCGGGGATGATCAGGTGGCGAGAGTACCTGCGGACCTCGTCTACGGTGAGCTCGGCGGCCGGCTCGACCAGGGGTGGCAGCGACACGGGGACTCCGTCGTTGGTGGTTGCGTCGTCAGTACGGTTGCTCTCGCTGCAACACTGCCACGCGCCCTCTCATTCCGAGACACCCGGTCCGATCCGCGAGACGATTTCGTCCCAGTAGCCGGGCAGCGAGTCGAAGGCCCCGTCCCGGCCCCGTCTCGGGCCCCAGCGGTCGGTGAAGAAGATCGTTCCGGCTCCTTGCCAGCGGGCGATCCTCATGGCTTCGTCCAGATGCGTCCGGGGCACCCCGTGCACGAGATGGACGAAGCGCTCCGGCGGATGGTCGGCCGTCCACTCCGCCACCTGCGACCAGCGGTAGTCGGTCCAGGCGCCGCGGAAGGTGACGAGTTGGTCGGCGGCCTCCGTGTATCCGGGGTGGGGGTGCGCACCATGGCCCAGCACGATGTGCCCACCGTCGAGAACGGCCTCCAGGGTGGCCGTGGTACGGCGCACCCGGGAGAGGTCGGCCGGTCCGGCCGGGCAGCGGTCCAGCAGGAACCCGCCGACGCGGTACCAGTCGAGGTAGCGATGGGCGTCGGAGAGGATCTCACTGAACATCCGGTCGCCGTGGGCGAGGTCGATGCGGCCCAGCACCCGGACCCCGGCGTTGGTGAGCCGGCCTGCCGCCTCCAGGCAGTGGGGGTCGGGTCTGCTGCCCGGCCCGTCCGCGACGTCCAGGACGGTCCAGTGCAGCGGGGTGCCCGGTCGGGTCAGCTCGGCCCATTCGGCCGGGGCTACCAGGGGGTGGGCGTAGCCCGGGACGCCGAGGCCGATCCGGTCGGCGCCCGTGGCGGAGAGTGCGCGTTCCGTGCTGATCAGATGCGGCATGCCGCCTCCATCCAGATGTCCGCGAGGGACTCCTCGAGGTTGATCCGCGGCCGCCAGCCCAGCCGGTCGCGGGCGGTTCGCACATCCGCCTGCTGCCAGCTGCCGCAGCCGTCGGGATAGGGGTAGGGCGTGCTGCCCAGCTGTTCCGGGACGGGCTCCGGGCCCCGTGGAGCACCGATCACGGGATGACCGGGGCGTGGGGGCGGGCCGTCCAGCTCGTGCAGCGTCCCCGTGTACCCGGCGACCCTGGCGAGCACGGCTGCGGCGTCGCGCAGCCGCACGGAGCGGCCCGTTCCGATGTTGACGACGCCCTGTGCGGCGGAGAGCGAGGCGGCGTGCACGGCGCGCGCCACGTCCCGCACGTCGACGAGGTCCCGCTGGATGCCGAGGCCGCTCAGCTTCAGCTCGGCGTCGCCGGACTGCATGGCGCGGCGCATGGCCTCGGCCAGCCGGCCGAGCGGCGAGCCGGCCGGGGTGCCGGGGCCGACCGGGGAGAAGACCCGGAGGACGATGGCGTCGAGTCCGGATCCGAGTACCAGCTCGGTCGCGGCGAGCTTGGACACCCCGTAGGGCCCTCCGGGGCGCGGCACGGCGTCCTCCGCGGTCGAGGAACCGGGCTGCGAGGGCCCGTACTCGGCCGCGCAGCCGAGCTGGACGAACCGGGCGTCGCAGCGGCTGCGGCGCATGGCCTCGCAGACGGTGGCGACGGCCACCGTGTTGTGCCGGGTGAGGTCGCGGGCGCCGCCGCGGGTGGCGCCCGCGCAGTTGATCACGACTCCCGGGTGGACGGCGTCCAGGAACCGGGTGAGTGCTCCCGGGCTGCCGCCCGCGAGGTCGAACCGTACGTCGGCGTCGTCGCCGCGCCCCAGCGCGGTCAGGTGCACGGCCGGGTCGGCGACGAGCCGGTCGGCGACGAACCGGCCGAGGAATCCGTTTGCTCCGAGCAGCAGCACCCTCATCGCGCGGCTCCTCGGGGCCGACGGGCCGGTGCTGGGTGGTGCGGGGTCATCGTCGTCTGTCTCCTCGGTGGATGGTGCGGTGGTGGGATACGCCCGCGGCGTCGGCTCCGCGGGAGCAGTGGGGCGTGTGGGCCCCGTGTGAGGGGTGTGCTGTCGGGTGCGGGCGGTGCGGGCGGTGCTGTCGGGTGCGGGCGGTGCTGTCGGGTGCGGGTCGAGTGGTTCACATGGGGGCTACGTGGGGCTACGTGGTGTGGGCAGAGGCCCTCGAGAGGGCCGCGCTCGCGTGGACGAGCAGCCCCAGGGCGGCCGCGCCGCACACGAGAGCGGGGACGGCCGCGGCACCCCAGGTACGCACCGCCGCCTCGACGGGTCGGGCGAGGAAACCGCACCCGGGAAGGCGGCCGCCGAGAATGGCCGCCGGTGCCAGGGCCTCGCCGGCACAGGCGAACGCGAGACCGGTCACCGCCGCCTGCGGGTAGCCGTGCACGGTCAGCAGCCGGGCGAGGAAGAGCAGCAGACCGAGGGCGATGGCCGGGGCGATCACCACGGGCACCAGCAGGGACGTCAGCAGGAGCAGGGCGATAAGGGCGCCGGTGTGGAGGGCGACGCAGCCCAGCAGCAGGGGCCGGGTGCCCGCGGCGAACTCCTCGAGCCCTCTGCTGCCGCCGAGCCCGCGCCGCGCCCGGGCGGAGAACAATCGAGCGACCCAGGCGGCAGGAGCCACGGCGAGGGCGAGGCCGACGAGCGGGCCGGGCGCGACCGGCCAGGGTCCGAGGGGGCCGCCGGCGACCAGCTCGGCCAGCAGGCCGTCGCCGAGGAGCGAGTACGCCGCGAGCCAGCACACCAGATAGGGCGTCACCCGCCTGGCGCGCCCAGGGGCGCGCAGGGGCCCGCGCCGCAGACTCCAGCCGAGCGCGACGGCCAGCGCGACGGCTCCGGCCGCCCCCGCTCCCAGCCGGGCTCCGCCGTCGGTGAAGCGGAGCCCGGCCGCGGTGGCGACCGCGACGGCCCCCGGCGCCATCGCCGACACCAGGTGCGCCGGGCGTGCGGCGGCTGCCTCATCCGCCTGGGGCTGCGCAGCCTCCTCGCCCCGCGGGACCCTGGCGTAGAGCTCCTCCGCGAGGGAGAAGACATCGCGGTGCCGGAAGCGTGCGGCGGTCCTGTCGGTGACGCCGTGGGCCTCCAGGCCGGCGGCGATCTCCAGCGGGTCCACGGCGCGCTCGCACAGTTCCCGGTGGCGGTGCAGCAGGGCTCTCACCGGGTCGGCGGGCCCGCGCCGGCCGTCCCGGGCCCGAGCGGCCGCACCGGCAGCACCGGCAGCACCGACAGCACCGGCCGCCGCCGCGTCCTCACTCGCCGCACGCTCCTTCGGGCCTGTGCCACGATCCGCTGCAACGGCGATCCGCCCCGGGGAGTCGACACCGGCAGCGCCACCCGGACCACCCGGGCCACCCGGGCCACCCGGGCCACCCGGGCCACCGACCACGACAGCACGCTCAGCGGCGTCGGCACAAGCGGTGCCCCCCGGGCCGTCGGCACCGGGGGCCTGCTCCGGGTCACCGGCCGGTGGGACCTGGCGGTGTCCCGAGCCGGAGCCGGACTGCCCTGCGGTGGCCGCTGGGCCGGCGGAGGTGAGGTCGGTGGGCTCAGGCATCGGGCCCTCCTGGCGCGGCCGCGGTGGTGAGGGAAGCGGTGGTGTCCGGAGCGGAGTCCGCCCAGCTGGGGCGGCTGCGGCCACCGGTCAGGCGACCGGGGGCATGGGCCTCCGCCGGGGTGGCGAAGGGGACCGGCGCACCGTCGCCGTCCACGGTGTCCGAGAGGCGGTGGACCGGGCTGTGGGAGATGAGCTCCAGGTAGATGCCGCGGAAAGCGGCGACGTTCTGTTCGACGGTGAAGAGTTCGAGTGCCCGCGAACGGGCCGCGGCACCGAGCCGTTCCCGGCGTTCGGGGTCGCGCAGCAGTGCCAGGCAGGCGTCGGCGAGAGCCCGGGGGTTGCGAGGGGGGACCACGAGCCCCGTGCCACCGATGACCTCGACGACGGCGCCTACGTCGGTGGACACGGTCGCCCGGCCGCAGAACATCGCCTCGACCAGGCTGATCGGGAAGCCCTCGACGACGCTCGACAGGACGATCACCGCTCCGGCGGCGTAGGCGTCCGTGAGGTCGGGGGCCTTCGGGCCTCCTATCTCCTCGAACGAGACGGGGTTCTCGCCGACGGTGTGGGCGTCCGCGGCCTCGTCGGGGAAGAGCTGCGCGGCCAGGGTTCTGCAGTGCGCGAGGTAGCGGCCGGAGTCAGGTCCCGTGACGGGGGGGCCGATGACCCTCAGCCGCGTTCCCGGTTCCTCCCGGTGCACCTTCGCAAAGGCGTGGAGCAGCGCTATGAGGTCCTTGGCCGGCTCGATCCTGCCCACCCAGACGAGGGTGTGCGGGTCGCCGGAGTCGTTCCCCTCCCCCACCGCGGTGAAGCGCTCGGCGTCCATGCCGGGGTAGACGGTGCGCAGTCGGGCGGGGTCGGCCCCGCATCTCTCCTGCCAGCGCCTGGTGTGGGTGTTTCCGGGGGTGATCACGGACGCCTGCCGGTAGACCTCCGAGGCGAGGCAGCCGTGGAAGGCGCCGAGCAGAGCGCGGACGGGTGCGGCGAGGTGCGCGCCGTAGGCCGCGAGATAGTGGGCGCGCAGTGGTACGCCGTACTCGGTTACCAGCAGGGGGGTCCCGAAGAAGCGTTTGGCCAGCAGCCCGGGAAGGGCCGCGGTGCCGCCGGACGCGGCATGGCAGAGATCGGCCGCGCCGAGGGAGTCGTCCCCGTACCAGTCGAGCGAGAGCGGGCGGAGGGCGCGCTCTATCTCGTCGGTGAAGGCGAGGTAGTCCGGTACCGCCGCGGCGTGCACGGCACGGCGCGCGCCGCGAGCACGGCAGGCGGATTCCATGGTGCGCACGGCGACTTCGGAGCGCAGTGCCGCGTGCAGACCGCCGCGTTCCCGGGCGAGGCCGGCGAGGCCGTACAGCCCCTCGGCGAACGCCCCGGGGTCGCCGTCGGAGCACACGGCGGCGGCGAGGGAGGCGAAGTGGGCGGCGAAGAGGCGCCGTTCACGGCGACCGTAGGTGCGGCCGTCGTCCTCGGGCGCCCATATCGGCGCCGTCCGCACCCGCGTGACATGGCGCGGCAGCTCCATCCAGCCCTGGTCCTCCTGATGGGCGGAGCGGCTGAGTGCGTAGACGTCGAAGTCGTGCTGCGGGAGCCCGCGCACGAGCCGCTCGCACCAGAGCCTGGACTGACCCGTCGCATACGGATAGCCACCTTCCGTGAGCAACCCGATCCGCACGAGCGCACCCCCGATCTCCTGTGTGGGCGGGCGCCTTCCGTCCGGCGTCCCGCAGCGCCAAAAACCTATGCGCAGTTGTCGGTGGCGCGACGGACGGTTGTCCATCGCGCCACCGGAAGGGGTGAATGCACGTGACTTTCCCGCTCTCGTAGCGTTTGGTGGCGCTACACGCGGCTGCCGTCAACTGCCGTCGGGGGCTCGGCACGATCCCGGCACGCCCTCTCTCCACGCGCTGCCACGGGCTCCGGCCGGACGGCGGGGAGCGCGTACGAGTGCAGCGCCCGGGCGCTGCGGTCCCGGTCCCCCGCGCGGCTCGCCGGCCCTCGGCGGCCCGGCGCCGAAGGCGGTGTCACCCGCGCGACCGCCGCCGGGCGGCGCGCCCGGCGCGATCAGCCCCCCGGATGCACCCAGGGGTTGGGCCGGCAGGTGATCCCGCCGATGTCCAGCGACTTCGTCTGCTGCTGCATCACGGGGGCCAGGGCGCCGGAGGTGCGGCAGTTCACATGGCCGTGGCCGAGACGGTGGCCGACCTCGTGGTTGATGAGCATCTGGCGGTACGACAGCATCGCCCCGGCGCCGTACGTCTCGGCGCCCCGGGCCCAGCGGTACGCGTTGATCATCACGCGCTCGGTGGAGGCGGAGTCGCAGGAGACGTTGTCGACGGTGGTGTCGAGACCCGACTTGGCGCACCAGACCGCGGTGGTGCCCGGGCTCGCGAGGGTGATGACGAACTCGGGCTCTCCCGAGGAGATCCGCTCGAAGCTCATGGCACCGCCGTGCGCCCAGCTGCGCTCGTCGTTGAGGGTCTGCTGGACGGCGTCCGCGAAGAGCGCCCCGTCCAGGCCCAGTCCCTGCTCGACATCCACCCGGTAGCGGACCTTCCGGCCTTCGCCGGGCGCCTGGTCGAGCCCCGGGACCGCGTCGAACTTCCCCGGACCCTTGAGTTCGGGGTCGAACGGGAACTGCCGGGCCATCAGCTGCGCGTACGCGGGCGGCGCCGGGGCGGACGGTGTCGCCTGCCCCGTCGGCCGCGCACGCTGGTCGGAGCGGGACGTCTCGTCCTCGGTGACCCGCTCGGAGCCCTCGGCGGCCTCGGGGGCGGCGGCGCCGGTCCCCTGGTCGCCGACCTGTCCGGCGACCACGACCGCGAGGACCGTCGTCACGGCGGCGGCCGCGACGCCCGTGACCGTGCGGCCGCGGGCGGGTCTGGAGAGGGGCTCGTCGCCCCCGGGTTCGATCCCCGCGCCCTGGGCGCGGTCGCCGGGCGGCGGCGGGTCGAATGCCTCGACGAACTCCCGGCGCGGGCCCGGGATACGGGCACCCGCGCCGATCGGCGGGCGCGGGGCGCCGGGTGGGGATGCCGGTGCATGCCCGGTCTCGGCTGCCGCCCGCCCGGACACGGCGGCGGGGGGCTCTCCCGGCCGCCGTTCACCGGTGGCGGCCGTGCGGTCGCGCGGGACGCCCTGCCAGTCCCCGTACCGCCCGCCGGCCGCGGGCCCGACCCGGCCACCGCCCGTCTCGTCCTGCTGCGGGTGGCCACCGCGCACCTGCGGTACGCCGTGCGCCGGTGTTCCACCGGCCGCCGGGCCGGAGTGCTCCGACACCGGCCCCGGCCGCCTGCGCCGCCCGGGGCCGGCGGCCGGACCCCGGGCGTCCGCAGCGCCGCCGGGGGTGGTGTCGGCGGCCTCGGGTGCGGGGCCCTTGCGGCTGTGTCGTCCCACGCCCCGGATCAGCTCCTCGTGCTGTCGTCGAGCAGTTGCCGTACGGCCGCTGCGACCGTCTCCGGATACTCCATCATGGCGACATGGCCCGCGTCCGGGAGGGTCAGCAGCCGCGAGTCGCGGAAGGCGGCGCTCGCCCGGCGCGCCATGCGGTAGGAGACCAACTGGTCCCGGCAGCCGTAGACCAGCAGCGTCGGCGCGAGCACCCGCTCCGCCTGGCGCCACAGCCCATGGCGCCCCCCTAGCGTGTACGCGTCAACCAGACCGCGCGCGGTACGGGCCATGGCGTCCCAGAAGTAGGGGAGTTCCAGCCTGCGCTCCATCTCCTCGACGGCGTGCAGCAGAGCCTCGTCCGTCACCCGGCCCGGGTCCCCGTAGCAGAGAGCCGTCGCCCCCCGCACCCTCGCCTCGGGTGTCCAGTCCCGCGTCAGCCTCTGGACCAGCGAGGCCGCACCGGGCAGGCCGAGCGCCGCGGTGGGCCAAGCACTGCGCTGGGCACGGAGTTCGGGCAGCGCGGGCGAGATCAGGGTGAGGGTGGTCACCAGGTCGGGGCGGACCGCCGCGACCCGGGTGGCGACCGCGCCGCCCAGCGAGTTGCCGAGCAGATGGACGGGGCCGGGGCCGGGGCCGCGGCCGGGGCCGCCTGCGTCGAGCAGCCGGATCACCGCACGGGCATGGGCGGTGATCGAGTAGTCGCCGTCGCCGGGCGGCGGGGAGTCCCCAAAGCCGGGCAGATCGACGGCCTCGCCGTCGACCGCGTCCTCCAGCGCGCCCATCAGCTGCGTCCAGTTCTGCGACGAGCCGCCGAGTCCGTGGACGAAGAGCGCCGGGGGCAGCCCGGGGGCGGCCGGCGGCCGGCTCCGCACCGTGAGCGTCAGCCCGGGGAGCGCCACGGAGCGGAGTTCCTCCCCCTGGGCGACCCGCACGGCACGCGTCCGCCCGGCCGGATCGACGGCGCGGATTCCCGGCGGCTCGGTCGAAGACATGGGGGCAATGTTACGAGACGATCACGCGGCGGAACCTGTGTTCGGCGTCACACACCGCATAGCGTCCGGCCGGGCATGCTCCTAGGCTCGATCCAGGGGAGCCGTCTCCGGGCTGACGCCGTAGCGGAAGAGAAACAAGAGAAACAAGACGAAGAGCGGGAACAGCGGGAACAGCGGGAACCGGAGAACAACGGAAGGAAGCAGAGACTCGACACGGGACGGCAGGAGTAGGCGGCGAGTAGGCACGAGTAGGTCGGGAGAAGGTCAGGAGAAGGTCAGGAGAAGACAGAGGAAAGCGGCAGCAAGCGGCGGGAAACGGCGGAAAATGGAGGAGAGCGAAGGAAAGCGGAGGAAAACGAAGGAAGGGGGATCGACCCAGATGGCTGCCGACCCGACGGACCCCGGCGCCCTCACGGCGAAGGGCGACCAGGGGACACCGAACGAACGCGGAGGGCCGGAAGGGCTTCCCGAGGGGCTCCCCGAGGAGACGCCCGAGGCCGACGCCGCCGAGCAGCACACCGAGGTGCGCCCGGCCGACGACGAGCCGCTCACGCGCATCGACCCGGCCGACGCCAACGAGGCAGACGCTCTGGAGCAGGCCAGGGTGGTGACCCTGGACGAGGACGACTACCGCTGATCTGTTCGTCTTCTTCGAGCCACCGCCTATCGTGGGCGTCCGGTCCGTGAAATTCTGCGCCCGCAGCGCGCACACCGCGGTTACCCGAAAGTACGATGGCGGGCGTGAGCGCACAGCGCACGCACGGGACACTGTGCTTGTGACATCGAACGTGGGAGGCGGCGTGACAGCCATCGAGCAGACAGAGGCGGCGCGCCCGCGAGGCACCCGCCTGCCGCGCCGTGCCCGACGCAACCAGCTCCTCGGCGCGGCCCAGGAGGTCTTCGTCGCCCAGGGGTACCACTCGGCGGCGATGGACGACATCGCGGAGCGGGCCGGTGTCAGCAAGCCGGTTCTGTACCAGCACTTCCCCGGGAAGCTGGAGCTCTATCTGGCGCTGCTGGACCAGCACTGCGAGTCGCTGCTGCAGGCCGTGCGCGGCGCCCTGGCGTCGACGACGGACAACAAGCAGCGGGTCGCCGCCACGATGGACGCGTACTTCGCGTATGTCGAGGACGAGGGCGGCGCGTTCCGGCTGGTCTTCGAGTCGGACCTGACGAACGACCCGGCCGTGCGCGAGCGGGTGGAGCGGGTGTCGCTGCAGTGCGCGGAGGCCATCTGCGAAGTGATCGCCGAGGACACCGGCCTGTCGCGGGAGGAGTCGATGCTGCTGGCCGTCGGGCTCGGCGGGGTCTCCCAGGTGGTCGCCCGCTACTGGCTCTCCAGCAGCTCGGGCATCCCGCGCGGCACCGCGGTGCAGCTGCTGACGTCGCTCGCCTGGCGCGGTATCGCCGGCTTCCCGCTCCACTCGGCCGAGAGCCACGGCAACGGCCAGTGACCGCCCGGCCCCCGCTGTTCGCTGCGGGCGTGTACGGCCGGGCGGTGCGATGTCGCCTCACCGGGCTAATGTGTGCTGCGTAAGGCGCGGTTGACCGCGCATCGCTGACCGTTCGGAGGGACTTAGCCGTGGAGGTCAAGATCGGCGTGCAGCACGCGCCCCGGGAGATCGTTCTGGAGAGCGGTCAGAGTGCGGAGGAGGTCGAGCAGGCGGTCGCCGACGCTCTGGCCGGCAAGGCGCAACTGCTCAGCCTGACCGACGACAAGGGACGCAAGGTGCTGGTACCTGCCGACCGGATCGCCTACATCGAGATCGGGGAGCCGGCCACGCGCCGCGTGGGCTTCGGCGCGCTGTAGACGTGTAGAGGCATCTGGCGAGGGCAGCTCCGCCCCGCCCCCGGGCCGGGGGCCTACGGCGTCCGGTGCGATGCGATCGCGCGGGGGCCGTCCTCGTTCCGGACGTGCCCGGATGACTCCGACGGCACGGCGGGAAGCTCCTTCGCCTCCCGGCAGGGTTCTGGCGCCCCGGCTGCCGGGCACCCGGGGCGGGGAGCTTTCGCCGGCTGCCCTGGTGCCGCGACCGGCGGTGTCAGCCCGGCAGGGCGGAACCCGCCGGTCGCGGCACCAGGGGCACCGGCTGCCGGAGGGGCCCGGTGGGTGACGCTGTCGCCTACCGGGCCCCTCCGCGTGTCCGCCGCCACATCGGCCGAGGCCGATGTGTCAGGCGGTGATCGGGTGGAACCCAGGGTTGTTCGCCGTCCGGTCCGGGTAGGACGGGCTACGACCGTATCCGCCGCCCGCCCGCCCGTGAGGTGATCCGTGGTGATCCTGGAGGCTCTCGGCTCCGTCCTGCTCGGCCTCGCGCTTTCCTGGGCGGCTCTGCGGCGGCTTGCCGACCGGCTCCCCACCCAGCGGGTGGTGTACCCGGCGGGCATCCTCGGCGCCCTGTTCGGCGCCTATCTGACGCACACGGCCCTCGGCACCGGCCATCTGCCGGGCACCCTCCTCGGCGCCGTGCTCGTGGCAGCCGTGTCACTCTCGCTGCTCATCCGGCCGGGACCGCCAGGGCTGCGCCGGTCAGCCGCCGCCTGAGTCACGCAGCCGCGGGCCGGATCCGCTGCCCGCGGCCTCTCCCCACAGGCTGCGACAGGAGACGACGGCTCAAGGGCGCGGCCGGAAGCCGGGCAGGGCGTCGTGACCGGAAGCCGCGGCAGGAGACCTACGAGGCGAGCCCCAGCGCCGCCATCCGCTTCGTGTGCGCCTTGGTGATCCGGGTGAACATCTCACCGACCGCCGCCAGGTCGAACCCGTCCGCCACCCCGCCCACGAGCATCGTGGACAGTGCGTCGCGCTCCGCGACGACCCGCTGGGCCTGGGACAGCGCCTCGCCCATCAGCCGGCGCGCCCACAGTGCGAGCCTGCCGCCGACCCGCGGGTCCGCGTCGATCGCGGCGCGGACCTTTTCCACGGCGAAGTTGCCGTGACCGGTGTCGTCGAGTACCGCGAGCACCAGGCCGCGAGTGTCGGAGTCCAGCCGTGCGGCCACCTCGCGGTAGAAGTCGCTCGCGATCGAGTCGCCGACATACGCCTTGACCAGGCCCTCCAGCCAGTCGGATGGGGCGGTCTGGCGGTGGAACCCGTCCAGTGCCGCCGCGAACGGCTCCATGGCCTCCGTGGGCTCGGTCTCGATCGCGGCCAGTCTGTCGCGGAGCCGCTCGAAGTGGTGGAACTCGGCGGAGGCCATCTTCGCCAGCTCGGCCTTGTCGGCCAGCGTCGGTGCCAGCTTGGCGTCCTCGGCGAGCCGCTCGAAGGCCGCCAGCTCGCCGTAGGCGAGCGCGCCCAGCAGGTCCACGACCGCGGCGCGGTACTGGGGGTCGGCGGAGGCCGCGGCCCAGTCCTGGGCGGCGATGCCGGTCGGTTTTTCGGCCGCGTCGGCGGCCGGCGCGGTGGCGTTGTCAGGCGTCTCCATGAAGCGCACAATAGCCCGCCGCCGTCAACGAGGAAGGGCCTGGTCAGCCCCGTCCCGACACGGCTCCCGTGAATGCGGCCAACACAGATGCGCGAATCCGGGGTACAGTGGTATTAAGCCTGCCGGACAATTCGGCGGGCCCTCTGAATGAGGATGCCCGGTCGGTGGCCCGATCGGCTCCGACCTGACAGCCCTCTGTGCGCATTCCGCCACATGAGGGGCCCTCAGCGGCACGAGCGCTCGAGCGACGGCAGTGGTCCCGCGCCTTCCGGCCAATCCACGGCCGGCACCCGTACCCAGGTGCGGTAGGACCCCAGCGTTCGCCTCGCGCCGCGTCTCACAGAAGAGGCAACACCCTGACTACGCAGGCCAAGACTTTCCGAGAGCTCGGGATCCTCACCGAGACCGCCGAGGCCCTGGAGGCCGTCGGCATCACCACGCCGTTCCCCATCCAGGAGATGACCCTTCCGGTCGCACTCTCCGGCTCCGACGTCATCGGCCAGGCCAAGACCGGCACGGGCAAGACGCTGGGCTTCGGCCTTCCGCTGCTGGAGCGGGTCACCGTGCCCGCGGACGTGGAGGCGGGCCGGGCGAGGTCCGGTGAGCTGACCGAAGCACCGCAGGCGCTCGTGGTCGTTCCCACCCGCGAACTGTGCACTCAGGTCACCAACGACCTGCTCACGGCCGGCAAGGTGCGCAACGTCCGGGTCACCGCGATCTACGGCGGCCGCGCCTACGAGCCCCAGGTCGAGGCTCTGAAGAAGGGGGTCGACGTCGTCGTCGGCACGCCCGGCCGGCTGCTCGACCTCGCTGGACAGAAGAAGCTGAACCTCTCGCACGTCAAGGCGCTCGTTCTCGACGAGGCGGACGAGATGCTCGACCTGGGCTTCCTGCCCGACGTGGAGAAGATCATCCAGCTGCTGCCGGTGCGACGGCAGACCATGCTGTTCTCGGCGACCATGCCGGGCGCGGTGATCGGTCTCGCGCGCCGCTACATGTCCCAGCCCACCCACATCCGCGCGACCGCACCGGACGACCAGGGCGCGACCGTCGCGAACATCACCCAGCGCGTGTACCGGGCTCACTCCCTGGACAAGCCGGAGCTGGTCGCCCGCATGCTGCAGGCCGAGGACCGGGGCCTGGCAATGATCTTCTGCCGTACGAAGCGCACGGCGGCGGACATCGCCGACCAGCTGGCCCGGCGGGGCTTCGCCTCCGGAGCGGTCCACGGCGATCTGGGCCAGGGCGCGCGCGAGCAGGCGCTGCGCGCCTTCCGCAATGGCAAGGTCGACGTGCTGGTGTGCACCGATGTCGCGGCACGCGGCATCGACGTCGAGGGCGTCACGCATGTGATCAACTACCAGACCCCGGAGGACGAGAAGACGTACCTCCACCGCATCGGCCGCACCGGCCGGGCGGGCGCGAGCGGTACCGCCGTGACGCTGGTGGACTGGGACGACATCCCGCGCTGGCAGCTGATCAACAAGGCGCTGGATCTGGATTTCAACGACCCGGCCGAGACCTACTCCACCTCTGCGCACCTGTTCGAGGAGCTGGGCATCCCGGCGGGCACCAAGGGCGTCCTGCCGCGTGCCGAGCGCACCCGCGCCGGTCTGGCGGCCGAGGAACTGGAGGACCTGGGCGAGCCGGGCGGCCGCGGGGCGCGCGGGAGGGCCGGCGACCGCTCCGAGCCCCCTGCCCGTACCCGCACCCCGCGTCAGCGGCGCCGCACCCGCGGTGGCGCCGAGGTGGAGGCGCAGACGGCCGTGACCGGTGCCCCGGCCGCCCCGGCGGCCGGGGACACGGCGGAAGGGACGGCGGCGGAGACGGTGGAGGCGCCGCGCACCCCGCGCCGGCGCCGGCGGACCCGGGTGGGTACGGGCACCGAGACGGCCGAGGCGGCGGTCGCCGGGACCACCGCCGAGGAACCCGTCGCACCGCGGCGCCGCCGCACCCGCACCAGGGCCGCCGCCGGAACCACCACCGAGGCACCCACCGAGCAGGCGCCCACCACCCCCACCACCACCGAGGAGCCGGCCGCACCGCGGCGCCGCCGCACCCGCGCCCGCGCCAAGGCCGTCCAGCCGGAGGCCTGAGCCGTTCGCGCCGGGCCCGCCCCGGTCCCCGGGGCGGGCCCTCGGCCGTGCGACGGCGACCCGCCTGAGGTCACGGGCCTGACGCGCCGGTAACCTCGTCCGCATGAGCCGGCCACCCACCTTCAGCCCGCCCGCCTGCGCCCGCGCCTACGCGCTGCGCACCAGCCGCGGGGAGTTCGCCGTGCTGGACGCCGAGCCGGGCGGGGGTGTCCGCGGCCGCAGGGGGACCGCGCTGCTGCTGCCCGGGTACACCGGCAGCAAGGAGGACTTCATCGCGCTGCTGGAGCCGATCTCCGCGGCCGGATTCCGGGCCGTCGCCGTCGACGGACGCGGCCAGTACGAGACCGAAGGCCCCGACGACGAGTCCGCCTACGCGCAGCCCGAGCTGGCGCGGGACGTGCTCGCGCAGGCGGAGGCGATCGGCGACGCGCCGGTGCACCTCGTCGGGCATTCCCTGGGCGGCCAGATCGCCCGGGCCGCCGTGCTCCTCGACCGGCGCCCGTTCCGGACCCTGACGCTGATGTCGTCCGGCCCTGCGCGCATCTCCCCCGCCCAGCAGCACAAGGTCAGGCTGCTGAACGACGCACTGGCGGTGATGGACATGAGCGAGCTGTGGGAGGCCATGCGCGCCCTCGACCCGCCGGAGGAGGCGGCCACCGACGGCGAGCGGCTGCGTCGCCGATGGCTGCGTCACCGGCCCGCCCAGCTGCGGGCCACCGGCAGACAGCTCACCGTGGAACCGGACCGGGTCGACGAGCTCGCCGCCGCGGGGCCGCTGCCCGTGCATGTGCTGTCGGGCGAGCGGGACGACACCTGGCCGGTGCCGCTGCTCGACGAGATGGCCGCGCGACTCGGCGCGGCCAGGACGGTGATCGAGGGAGCCGAGCATTCGCCGAACACGGACCGCCCGGCGCCGACCGCCGAGGCCCTGGTGGACTTCTGGTCCCGGCACTGACGGTCCTGCCCCCGCAGACCCGGCCCGCGGGGCTGCTGCGGCCGGGGTGCCCCCGCCCGGCCGGGTGACGGGCCCCCTCGGGTCCGCTGCGGGGCTGCGGGCCCTTTGCGGGCCTGAGAGCCGCCGCTGCGGCCTCAGAACCGGTCCTGCAGGTGCTCCCAGAAGCCGTCCCGCAGCGCCCGCCGCAGATGGGCATAGCCCCGCAGGGAGTGCTTCAGCAGCTTCTCCGCCTCATTGAGCAGGTCCTGGTCGACGGGGCCGGGCAGATAGGGGTGGCCGGGCAGCAGGGCGCCCAGCGGATCCCGGCCGCGTTCGGCCAGCCAGGTGGCGGCTATCTGCGCGCCCACGAAGCGCACATCGTCCCGGGGCGGGGGCGGGCTGTCGTCCTCGTATGTCGTGACGGGCCGGCGCGTGACGTACGGCCGGCAGAAGTCGAGGTCGAAGGTCCGCTGGCTGTCGACCTCCCAGAGCAGGGGTTCGGCCTGGTTGCGGCCCTCGGCCGCCTCTATGCCCCACAGATGGACCCGGGCGCCGTAACCCTGGGCCGCCTCCACCGCCGAGACGAGGTCCTCGTCCCCGCCGACGAGCGCCGCGTCGCTGATCGCCCGGTGCCGGGCGAGGGATTCCAGGTCGCCGCGTATCAGGGAGTCGACACCCTTCTGCTGGTTGTTGGCGTTGAGGTTGCCGAGACGCACCTTGACGTCGGGCAGTTCGGCTATGGCCTGCTGCTCGGCCGTGTGGATGCGGCGCCGCGCGCCGTCGTACCAGTAGACGCGGAGCAGCCTGCTGTCCGCGAAGATCGTGCGGGCCTTGTCGATGAACGCCTCGATGAGCCCTTCGGCGTCGAGGTCGAACGAGCGCCGGTCCTCGGTACCCGCCACCAGCAATCCGGCCGCAGCATAGGCATAACCGGCGTCGACGAAGATGGCGTGCGTGGACGGGGTCTTGGCGACCTCGGCGATCATGCGCTGGAGCAGCTCGTTGGTGCGCTCCAGGCGGGCGCTCATCTCGGAAAGCTCAGAGTCGTTCATGACGACCCCATTGTGAGCGGGCCGGGGACCGTCCGCCAGTAGTTAGTCATTCGAAAAATTTCTTTAGCGTAGGGAATGTTTGTAGTTGGCATCCCGTTGTGAGGTGCATACACAGGGACGGCCAGAGGGGAGTTTTCATGCGCTTCGAAATCATGCGGCTCGACGATGCCGACGGAACCGCGGTGGACAGCACCATCGTGGACGCCGCTTCCGTGGGCCGGATGGTGCAGCAGGCCGCCGCGATCGGCCAGCGCGTCTACATCCGGCCGGCGGGGAGCCCGGCTTCGTAACGCGTTCCGGCACCGGACGCCACGGCGTCAGGAGCCCTGGATCACCTGGGTCACCCCGTTGACGATCTGCTGCACGGCGATTGCCGAGAGCATCATGCCAGCCAGCCTGGTGACCAGCACCACACCGCCCTCCTTGATCAAGCGGATGATCAGCAGTGAGTGGCGCATGGTCAGCCAGAGGACGGCATGCATCGCGGCGATCGCGGCCCAGACCGAGACCTGCTCGGCGGCACCGCCGGCCTCCTGCACCGCGAGAATGACCGAGACGATCGCTCCCGGCCCTGCGAGCAGCGGCATGCCCAGCGGTACGAGCGCCACGTTGACGTCCTTGGTCTGCTTGGGTTCATCGGTCTTCCCGGTGAGCAGATCGAGTGCGATGAGCAGCAGGAGCAGCCCGCCCGCGATCATCAGTGCGGGCACCGAGACATGGAGGTAGTCGAGGATCTGCCGGCCGAGGATCCCGAAGACGGTGATCACGCCGAAGGCCACGGCCACCGCCTGCCACGCCATCCGGCGCTGGACCTTGGCGGGCCGACCGGACGTGAGGGCCAGGAAGATCGGGGTGATCCCGGGGGGATCCATGATCACGAACAGGGTGAGGAACAGGGAGCCGAAGACGGTGGAGTCGAACACGTTGAGGCCTTGCGGGTGTGGGGCAGACAGGGATGCCGGAGAGCCGGGGACGAGCGAGGGGGCGGCGCCGCGGGGTCCGTCTGCACACGGGCACACGGGCCGCCGCGGACAAGCCGCCGCGGACGAGGGGCACACGTACGGGAGGCACAGCGGCCGGGACCGGGGCCGGGGCTGGGACCGGCGGGCGGCCCCGTGCTTCCGGGCCGGCGGCGGACGGGGAGGGGCGGTCAGACCCGGCGGCCGGGTGCTCCACCCGTGCCCGGGACCGGGAACGCACCGGTGGCACGGCGGATGATCTCGCCGTAGACCTCGGGGTCGGTGGTGAAATCGCCGAGCCGGCAGGTCTTGTGGCTGCCGTGGTAGTCACTGGAGCCGGTGGCGAGCAGGCCGAGTTCCGCGGCCAGTCCGCGCAGCCTGGCCCGCGCCGGCTCGTCGTGGTCCATGTGGTCCACCTCGATGCCGTCCAGGCCCGCCGCGGCCAGCCGGGCGACGACGTCCTCCGAGACGACCTCGCCGCGCCGCACGGCGAGCGGGTGGGCGAAGACCGTGACCCCGCCGGCCGCCTTCACCAGGCGGACGGCCTCGAACGGGTCGAGTTCGTGCTTCCCGACATAGGCCCGGCCGCCGTCGGCGAGCCAGTCGGGGGTGAAGGCCGCGGACACGTCCGGGACGACGCCGAGCTCGACCATGGCGGCTGCGACATGCGGCCTGCCCACCGAGCCGTCGCCGGCCTTCCGGGAGACCTGCTCCCAGGTCATCGGCACACCCAGTGCCCGGAGTTTGCCGACCATGGCACGGGCGCGCGGCACCCGGTCGTCGCGCACCAGCTCGCGCTCGCGCGCCAGCTCGGGCTCCTCGGGATCGAAGAGGTACGCCAGCATGTGGAGGCCCACGCCTCCGGTGCGGCAGGAGAGTTCCGCGCCGGTGACGAGGGTCAGGCCCTCGGGCAGCGCGGCGATCGCCTCGGCGTGACCGCCCACGGTGTCGTGGTCGGTGAGCGCCACGACGTCGAGTCCCGCGACGGCCGCGCGGCGGACGAGTTCCGCCGGGGTGTCCGTACCGTCGGAGGCCGTGGAGTGGGTGTGCAGGTCGATGCGCACGACGCGGGACTCCAGGGCTCGGGGGCGGACGGGGCGACGCTCCATCGTAGCCGGGGCACGGACACCGCCCCGGCCGGCCCGTCACGTGAAAACCGTCACGGGACGAACGCGCCGCACGGCCCCGCGCACCCGCTCCGTTCTGGGGGCACCCGCCGACCGACCGACCGGTCGTCACCGGTGCGCAGCGGATCCGGCTTCCGTTCCGCAGCCCTGCGGCGGAACCACGGCAGAACCGCTCCGACCGCTCCGCGGCCCGCGCCAAGACCGCGCACCGGTCACATCAGCAGGCGCGGCGACAGCGCCCCGCAGGGCAGCAGCTCGAGTTCCTGACCGGCGTCGCGCAGATCAGTCAGTATCAGCTCGTCGTACATCAGCAGCCCGGTCGACTCGGGCCAGACGATCGCCCACAGCCACAGCCCCCGCGCCTCGCCCGCGAACACCGCGCGGTCCTCCGGGGCGTCGTTGACGTGCCACAGCGGCGTCGGCCTGCCCGCGGCGAGGACCTTGGCCTGGGGTGAGGTGTCGACGGTCATATGCGGCCCGGGGTCGGGCCCGTCGATCCCCGCGAAGCGGGCGCCGAGGCCGACTCCGAGCTCCTCGGCGACGAGCAGCAACTCCCCCACACCTCCCAGTGGTCCGGGCCCCGAGCAGGCCACGGCCGTGGCCCGACCGCCGCTGCGGTCGTCGCCGGCGTAGGCGACGCCGGTGAAGAGCCAGCCGACCGGGAGCGGCCAGGGCATCCACACGGGGACCTCGGCGCGGGCCACCACCACGCTGAGAGCCTCGACGCTCGGCGGGATCACGGGCTGCAGCGGATAGACGGAGCCGTGCACATCGCACTGCCATGTGTCGGCGAAGAGACCGGGCGCCCGGACCCGGCCACCGCACTTCGGGCAACTGGGTTCGCCCCTCATAGCGCTCAACGGTCCTACCCGTCCGCCGCCGCGTCAAGGACGATCACTCGTCCCGCACGGCGGTTTCACCCGCCCTCAGCAGGAAGGGCCGCGTGCGGCCCGCGCCCGCCCGCGATCACGCTCCACCGTCCGCACGGCGGCGACAGCAGGCGGGGCGGCCTGCGCGAAGACGGCCCACGGGCGGCGCCGGGAACGGCGCCGCCCGGCCCCTGACCGCGGCTCCCCACGCCCACGCCCGGGGGCGGCGGTGCGGTTGTCGCTGTCGACCACGACGGGGGCCCCGCGCCCACGCCCCGGGGCGGCCTGCTCGCAGGCGGCGACAGGGCAGGGGCAGACCGGCAGCCAGACCGGGCAACAGGACAAGACAGAACAAGAAAGAACAAGAAAGAACAAGAAAGAACAAGACGGGGCAAGACGGGATAGGAAAGGGCCGGACGAGGCGAGGAACGACGCAGCACGGAACCGCACGGAGCCGCTACGCCACCGCCCACCGGCACCGGCACCGGCACCGGCACCGGCACGCAGTCGAAGCGATCCGAAACCCGGACGGCCCCGCCCGTCAACCCGGCCATGAGATACGTCACTTCACGCGACGCACCCCACAGTGGCTGACATCACGTCAGGGTGACGGAGGACCTCAGTGGATCGCGGAGGTCCGTACCGTGCATCAGCCACCGCTCCTGGAGCTTCTCCGCACCGTGCACCCGCTTCCACGCGGCCTCGTTCGGCGTCATCGGCAGCAGCGGCAGAAAGCGGACCGGGTCCATGGGACCGGCGAGCCGGAGGTCCTCGACCAGGCCGCCGGACTCGGCGACCAGCACCGAGGTGAACGGGGCGCCCGGCCAGAGCGGCCCGCCCACGTCCATGGAGTTCCCGGGAGCCACGACCAGTCCTTCCACCTGCGGGGACGAGGCCAGGACGGCGAGCGGCCGCAGCACCTTGTCGGTGTCGGCCGAACCCGCGCGCACCGAAAGGACCAGTTCGGCCCGCGGCCCCCGCACCGGGTCGGCGAAGGCGTCCCCGGGGTCGGTCATCGGATGCGCCGACATCCCCAGCGTGGCGTATCTGACGATGCCCCCGTCGACGAACCGGAGCACCTCGATCCGCTCCGCGCCGAGGAAGGTGACCGCGGCGCGCGCGTCGGGTCCGCCCAGCGCGCTACGCAGCCGCGCCTCGACCAGAGCAAGAACTTCTCCCATCCGACGAGCATAGATCGCGTCGGGAACGGGCAAAGGAAAAGATTGGCCCTCAGTCGGCTGATAGGCTTGGCCGCCTGTCCGGGACAACATGCGAAGCCATGCGAAACATGGTTCCCGGATCCCGACGACACGTCTTCCCCCACGGGGGACCGGCCGGAGGAGGTGGGGCTGCGATGGATCGAAGTCGACCGTGCAGTACCAACCGCTCTTCCGCGCGCCCCCTTCCCTCCTTCCGCTGAGGGCCCCCGCACCGGTGGCTCCACGGCACCGCGCATGACGGAAGAGCACGACTCACCTGCCTGACTGTCTGTAGCGAACGCCGCCACCGCGCCCCGCGGTGCCGCCCGCTTTGCGGACGTATCGAGACACGTCCTCGTTCCGGGCTGCGCCACGCCCCGCAGCGGCGGCCTCCGTCGTGAAGGAGCCTGCCATGTCGATGATCCGTGACCTGCGCCACGTCGTCCGCCCCACCCTGCGCAAGAGCAGCGGCCCGTACGGCGCGTACGACGCCGCCCGTGACCCGTCGGCCTCCACCGCCGTCGTGGACTGCGCCGTCTACCGCGACGGCAAGCGCCTGCAGGGCACCGGCTGCCTCACCCCGCGCGAGGCGATGCTGCGGGTGCGCGAGGCCGGCGGCTTCGCCTGGATCGGCCTGCACGAGCCGACGGAGGAGGAGTTCTCCGGCATCGCCGCCGAGTTCGGGCTTCACCCGCTGGCCGTCGAGGACGCCGTGCACGCCCATCAGCGGCCCAAGCTGGAGCGGTACGACGACACCCTGTTCACCGTCTTCAAGACGGTCCACTACGTCGACCACACCGAGTTGACTCCGACCAGCCAGGTCGTGGAGACCGGGGAGGTGATGTGCTTCACCGGGGCCGACTTCGTGATCACCGTCCGGCACGGCGGGCAGGGCTCCCTGCGCAACCTCCGCCATCGGCTCCAGGACGACCCTGCGCTGCTCGCCAAGGGCCCCTCCGCCGTCCTCCACGCCATCGCCGACCACGCGGTGGACGGCTACATCGCGGTCGCCGACGCCGTGCAGGTCGACATCGACGAGATCGAGATCGACGTGTTCTCCGCGCCGTCGAAGGGCAGCACCCGGGGCACCGACACCGGGCGGATCTACCAGCTCAAGCGCGAGGTGCTGGAGTTCAAGCGGGCCGTGACCCCGCTGCTGCGGCCGATGCAGCTGCTGAGCGAGCGTCCGATGCGGCTGGTCGACCCGGACATCCAGAAGTACTTCCGCGATGTCGCCGACCACGTGGCCCGGGTGCAGGAGCAGGTCATCGGCTTCGACGAGTTGCTGAACTCGATCCTCCAGGCCAATCTGGCGCAGGCCACCGTCGCCCAGAACGAGGACATGCGCAAGATCACGTCATGGGCCGCGATCGTCGCCGTCCCGACGGCGGTCTGCGGGATCTACGGCATGAACTTCGACCACATGCCCGAGCTCCAGTGGCGTTACGGGTACCCCATGGTGCTGGCCGGCATCGTCGGGATCTGCCTCACCATCCACCGCACCCTGAAGCGCAACGGCTGGCTCTAATAGGCTGCGTGGTATGAACGACGCTTCCGCACACCCCACCGGGGACGCCCCGCTCGGGCCTGCCCTCGTGGAGGAGGCCACCAGGAAGTCCGGCCTCATCTGGGTCCGCGGCACCGGCCCGGACCGGGCGCTGTGGCATGTGTGGCACGGCGGTGCCGCGTATGTCGTCGGGGACGGGCCTGGCGAGCAGCCGCTGCCCGGACTGAGCGGCGGCTCCACCGCCGTGGTCACCGTGCGCAGCAAGGACAAGGGCGGCCGGCTGGTGTCGTGGACCGCCGCGGTGACCGAGCTGGCGCCCGGTTCGGAGGACTGGGAGGCAGCCGTCGGCGAGCTGAAGGGCAAGCGGCTGAACGCCCCCGACGGCGAGCGGATGACCGAACGCTGGGGCCGCGAGTGCCGGGTGCTGCGGCTGGAGCCCCGCGAGTCGACCATCGACCACCCCGAGGACTCCCTGGCCGCCGCGCCACTGTCCACACCGGCCACGACCAGGCGGCCCGTCCCTGCGGCACTGCCACGGCTCCTGGGGCTCGGCCGCCGGCGCCGCCGCTGAGGCCCCTGCCCCCCTGCTGAGGCGGTGGAGACCGCAGGGCTCCGCTGAGGCCGCCGGCGGCCCGGCGAACCATCAGGGCGCATCCGAGAACGCCCCGAGCGTCCACCACTCGGCGCACGACGGGCACACGACCGGCACACGACGGGTGGCGACCAGAAGACCACCGGCGCACACCGGGACAGCCAGGGCACCACCGGCGCACGACCAGCGCGGAAGGCACGAAGGGGCGCAGAAGGCCTACGGGCTGTCGCGGGGGAGCTGGCGACCGTAGTCGACCGTCTCCTCCTTGGCGGGGGCCTCCAGCGGGAAGTCCCGGCCCCACTCCCCCAAGGTGAGAACACCCGCGTCGCCCGCCCGGTCCAGCTGCAGCGGATACGGCGTGCCCTGCAAGGAGACGGCGAGCGTGCCTCCGTTGCCCCCGTCGCCCATGATCTTGATCGTGCGGATGCCGCCGATCGTGCTGCGGTCGCCCTTGCTGAGCTTGCCGTGCAGCCCCAGCAGCCCGTCGAGCAGCACGTTCATATCGGTGAAACCGCGCAGCTGCTTGTACGCGGGGTCGTCCTCCGGCACCTTCACATACTTGTCGTCCAGCTTCTCGGCTGCGGCCTGGTCGTCCTCGCCGGGCTCCACGTCCCCGCCCTCGCCCTCGCCGTCGTCGGATCCGGCGTGCACCCAGAAGCCCGCGTCGGCCTTGAGGTAGAGCGCGTCCTCGACCCTCAGCAACTCGAAGGTGGAGTTCTTGGAGGTGACCGAGCCGACCCCACCGGTCTTCTTCAGCCGCATGTTCAGCTTGTAGGTGCCGCCCTTGGACACCAGCGTGCCGGCCACCCGCACCGCAGCCGCCTCGCCGGCCGCCGTCTTGGCCCTCTTCTCGATGGCGGTCGCCTCCAGCTTGCCGACACCGTTCGTCCCCGCATCCGGGTCCTCGCCGCACCCTGCGAGGGCGGCGGCCAGCGCCGCGCACAGTGCGAAGGGGAGCACGGCTCGGCGCGCGGGGGCTGCCGGACCCGGGGGGAGAGCGGTCACAAGCGCACTGCCTCTCGTAGCGTGGGGGTGGCAGTCCGCAGCGTACCGGGGGCCGAAGGGCGGTCCGGAAGGCAGCCGTCCGGACCGCCGGCGCCGGCGCCGCCAATCGGTACGGGCCTGCTCGAAGCCGTTGAACGATGCCATTTCCGAGTAATCCGGTTCGCTCCCCGGGTGATCCCGGGCGCACCGGGGCGGCCGGGCCCTTCCCCGCCGGCCCCCCGGCCGGGCGTGACGAAGGCGACCGCTGACGCGGCCCTCCGGGGCGGGATCGGGCGCCGTACCATCGTGGATATGGTTACGGAAGACGCGGTCCGCGACGCACTGGCGACGGTGAACGATCCCGAGATCAACAAGCCGATCACCGATCTCGGGATGGTCAAGTCGGTGGAGATCGGGTCCGGCGGCGCGGTCGCCGTCACGGTCTATCTCACGGTCTCCGGCTGCCCGATGCGCGAGACGATCACCCAGCGTGTCACGGACGCCGTCACGGGCGTCGGCGGCGTCACCGGCGTCGAGGTCACCCTGGACGTGATGAGCGACGAGCAGCGGCGCGAACTCGCGGCCTCGCTGCGGGGCACGACCGCCGAGCGCGAGGTGCCGTTCGCCAAGCCGGGCTCGCTGACCCGCGTCTACGCCGTCGCCTCGGGCAAGGGAGGCGTGGGCAAGTCATCCGTGACCGTGAACCTGGCGGCGGCCATGGCCGCCGACGGGCTGAAGGTCGGGGTCGTCGACGCCGACATCTACGGCCACAGCGTGCCGCGCATGCTCGGCGCGGACGGCCGCCCCACCCAGGTCGAGAACATGATCATGCCGCCGTCGGCGAACGGCGTGAAGGTCATCTCGATCGGCATGTTCACCCCCGGCAACGCGCCGGTCGTCTGGCGCGGGCCGATGCTGCACCGGGCGCTGCAGCAGTTCCTCGCGGATGTCTACTGGGGCGACCTGGACGTACTGCTGCTCGACCTGCCGCCGGGCACGGGTGACATCGCCATCTCCGTGGCCCAACTGGTGCCGAACGCCGAGATCCTCGTCGTCACCACCCCGCAGCAGGCGGCGGCGGAGGTCGCGGAGCGGGCCGGCTCCATCGCGGTCCAGACCCACCAGAAGATCGTCGGGGTCGTCGAGAACATGTCGGGTCTGCCGTGCCCGCACTGCGACGAGATGGTCGACGTCTTCGGCACGGGCGGCGGCCAGCTGGTGGCCGACGGGCTGACGAAGACCACGGGCGCCCCGGTGCCGGTGCTCGGCCAGATCCCCATCGACGTGCGGCTCCGCGAGGGCGGCGACGACGGCAGGCCCGTCGTCCTCACCGACCCCGGTTCCCCCGCCGGTGCCGCCCTGCGGGCCATCGCGGGCAAACTCGGTGGCCGGCAGCGCGGCCTCTCGGGCATGTCGCTCGGCATCACCCCGCGCAACAAGTTCTGAGCCCGCACCGCCCGCACGCCGGCTCCGCCCGCACGCCGCCACCGCCGTGGAGTGCCGCCCCCGCCGCCGGCGCCCTTCTCCACGGCCCTCCACCACCTTTCCCCTCGGCGACGCGGGACGGCCGTGCCCTCCCTCCCCGGGGGGCGACCGTGCGCACGCCACTGCCCGCAGTCCCCCGTCCGGGGACCTGCGGGCAGTGGCCGTCATCAGGCGGGCGGGACACCCGCTACCCGGTCGTCTGCGCGTAGGCCCCCAGGTCCTGCACCACGGAGAAGCCGAGCCCGTACGCGCTCATCCCGCGCCCGTAGGCCCCGATGTGGACCCCGTTCCCGGTGGAGCCGGCGAGCACCCAGCCGAACTCGGACTCCCGGTAGTGGAACGGCATCGGCACCCCGTCCACCGGCAGGGAGAGCTCCGACCAGGGGGCTCCCGCGAGGTCGTGCGCAAGCTCGAAGGCGGTCTCGGTCTGCTGGTCGAGCCAGTCGTCCCGCAGGGAGTGGTCGAGCTGCGGCGGCCAGGTACCGGCCAGCAGACCCGAGCCCGCAAGCCAGGCGGCAGAGGAGGCGGTCGTGGCGTCCAGGACGCCCGTACCGTCGCCGGTACGGCGCACCGGACTCGACGCGACGGTGACGACCACGGCGAAGCGCTCCCTCTCCCCGCCCGTGGCCTCGGACTTTATCGACGGCTCATCACCGTGCCCCATGGAGCCGTGCTGTACGGAACCGTCCGCGGCCGTGCCGACCTGCATCAGCCAGCGCGGCCCGGTGAACGCCCCGTCCAGGCCGTACCAGGGGAAGGGCGCGTGCAGATACCCGTCGACGGTACGCGGGGCCACGGACGCCCCTCCAGCGGTGGAACTGCCGGGCGGATCCTGCGCCCCTAGCCGACTCGTCGTCTCCATCTACCCGGCCGCCTCCTTGGTCAGCGAGGTCCGGGACGGCCCGCCCCCCGCGGGCGTCCTCGATCCCGGACAGATGGAGGATAGCCATCCGCCACCGGCTCGTTGGGATTGACGGCGGTCGTGGGCCTCAGGTGGCGTCCGCGTCGAAAGGCGGCCGCTCGCTCCGATCGGGCGTATCGCGCTTCTTCAGGAGGTCCGGTGCCGCGCCGCCCGGCGCATCGCCGACGCGGGCCGGCACCGAGTCTCCGGGCTCCTTGCCGTTCACGGCGTCCGCGACCTCGTTGATCTCCTTCTTCAGATCGAAGCTGCCGCGGATCTCCTTGATGTCCTCGTTCTCGGTGAGCTGCTTGCGGATGAACGCCTTGGGGTTCAGATCCTCGAACTCGAAGTCCTTGAACTCCGGTCCCAGTTCGCTGCGGATGTCGTGCTTCGCGTTGTCCGAGAACTCACGGACCTTGCGGATGAAGCGCGAGACGTCCTGGATGACCTTGGGCAGCTTGTCCGGGCCGAAGACCAGCACGGCGAGGACCACGAGCGTCACGAGCTCGAGTGCGCCTATGTCGTTGAACACCTTGCCGCTCCCTGTGTTCCCGTGTTCTCGTGTTGTCGTCCTCCGTGCCCGCAGCGCGGGCCGAGCGGGACGCTCCACGGTACCCGGCGAATCTGTCCCGACGGTACCTTCGGGAGGTCCGTCTCCTGCCCGTCCTCGAGCCCGGACGGTCCGTTCACCACGCCCGTCACCCACCCGTCACCCACCCGTTGCGAGCCCGTCGGTGAGCCGTTCGCAGGCCTGCCTGCGATGCCGTCCGCGGGTGACGGCACTGCCTTCACCGCGCCCGTCACCCGCCCGTCACGAGCCCGTCTGCGAACCCAGCGTCACCACCCTGGTCTGCTCCCCGCCGCCGCGGAGCACCGTGAGTTCCAGCCGGTCGCCGGGCCGGTGCGCACGGATCTTGACGATGAGTTCCTCTCCGTTGTGCACCCGCTGGCCGTCGACCTCGGTGATGACGTCGCCCGGACGGATGCCCGCCTCGGCGGCGGGACCGCCGGCGGTGACGGACGGGGCTCCGTCCTTGCCCTTCTCGCCGACACGGGCGCCGTCTCCCGAGTACTGCATGTCGAGGCTGACCCCGATCACCGGATGGGTGGCCTGCCCGGTGTTGATCAGTTCCTCGGCCACCCGCTTGCCCTGGTTGATGGGAATGGCGAAGCCCAGACCGATGGAGCCGGCCTGGCCGGAACCCGAGTCGGGGCCGGAACCGCCGTCCGCGGCACGGATGGCGCTGTTGATGCCGATGACACGCGCCTTGGAGTCGACGAGCGGTCCGCCCGAGTTTCCGGGGTTTATCGGTGCGTCGGTCTGCAGGGCGTCGACATAGCTGATGTCGCTGCCGTCGCCCTTCTCCCCGCCGGCGGTGATCGGGCGCTCCTTGGCGCTGATGATTCCCGCGGTCACCGTGTTCTGGAGGTCGAAGGGCGCGCCGATGGCCACGACCGGGTCGCCGACCCGGACGTTGTCGGAGTTGCCCAGGGGCAGCGGCCTGAGCCCGGAGACCCCTCTGACCTTGACCACGGCGAGGTCGTAACCGCTGTCCTTGCCGACGAGGGTGGCCCGCGCCGTCTCCCCGCCGCTGAAGGTGACGGAGATGTCGCCGGAGCTGCCGGCCGGGGAGACCACATGGTTGTTCGTGAGGATGTGCCCCTGCGCGTCCAGGACGAAGCCGGTACCGGTGCCCTGCTCACCGCCTCCGCTGACGTGCAGCGTCACCACACCGGGGAGGGAGCTGGCCGCGATCCCCGCGACACTGCCGGGCGCCCGGTCGGTGTTCTCCGGCCCCGCCTGCGGCAGCTCGACCGTGGTGATCCCCCCGTTGCGTTCCAGGTACGCGCCGACACCACCGCCGAGGACTCCGGCGAGCAGGGCGAAGAGCAGTCCGCCGGCGAAGGCCGTGCCCCGCCGGGACTTCCTCCTGGGCGGCTCCCCGGTACGGATCAGGGGCGCGCCGGACGCGCCCCAGGGGTCGTACTGCCGCCACTGCTCCGCTGGTGGAGCGGCTTGCGGTGGAGGGCCTGGGAGGGGCGCGGGTGCGGGGCCCGGGAGGCCGCCCCCGGCCGGGTGGTGGGGCGGTGCGCCACCTGCCCCGGCGGAGTGCTGCACCGAAGGCGCGGGTGCCCACGGGCCGGGGTCGGCGTACGGCGGTGCGGGGTGCTCGTCCGGCTCGTACAGGGGCGGCGGCTCGTACAGGGGCGGCGGCTCGTACAGGGGCGGCGCGCCCCCACTCGCGGGCCCGGCCGCGGCGGCGGGCTCGCCGTCCTGACCCGGGTGCGGGCGGGCGGCGGGCGCGGTGCCCTCCCCCCGGAGGCCGGCGGGGGAGGACGCCCCGGCCGCCGGACCTTCCGACCGGGGGTCGTCCGGCGTGGGCCACGGGGAACGCTCCCCCTCCGCGGGCGATCCACCGGGCGGCTGCGGGGCGGTCCGGGCCGCTTCGGTGGAGGGTGCGGCCGGCACGCTCGGGGACCCGCCGTCCACCGGCTCGTGCCGTGCCGTCGGGGCTGGCGGCGGAAGCGGGTACTCGGGCCGGTCGTCGACGGGCGCGCCGGCTGTCCCGCCGTCGCTCACCGCCGCTCCGGGCACGGGCGCCGTGCCGTCGAGGCCGGGGGGCGACGACGGCTCGGGGCGGGCCGGACGGCTCCACCACTTCTGCTTGGGCCCCGTCGGCTTCCCGTTCTCCATGCTCTCCCCGCAACCGCCGCTTCGTGTGCCCCGCCGGCACCGTCCCCCGGATTCAACCAGGTTTGCGGATGGCGTCCTACCGTGCGATCGGCCCCGGGGCCGATCGCACCACGTCAGCGCTGGGGCGGGAAGCCGAGCCTGCTCGGCAGCGGCGACGCGGAAGGGCCGGGCCCGGGGGCCTTGACCAGCTGGAACGCGGAGGCGGTCGGCCTCGCCTGCCCGGTGAGACCGCCGCTGAGCAGGGACGACGCCGCGAAAGGATGGGCCGTCGGCGGCGTCTGGGCCAGTGTGTGCGGGGCCACCGCCACGACGGGGGTACTGCTGACCCCGGTGGCGCCGCTGCCCGCGGTCCGCCTGCGGTTGCCCTCGGCGGCGCCGGTCGCCGTGCGCTGGGGGGTCACGTTGTTGCCGCGGTTGTCCACCCGGGCCGAGCCGTCGCCGGTGGCGGCGAGCGGCAGCGCCCCGCCCAGGGCGATCGCGGCGAAGGACACCGCGCTGGCAGCGGCGAAGGCGAACCTCCGGCCGCGCCACGAGGAGCGCTCCGCCTCCTGCCGTGCCGCCACGTCGTGGATGCGGAAGCCCGGCCGCCGGCCGCCTTCGGCCGGGCCGTGGCCACCGGAGAGCACACCGAAGCCGCTCGCGTTCACGCCGAGGACGCCGTCGCCCGGCCGCCCCCGGCCGAAAGGACCTCCCCGCCCGTCGTCATCACCGCCCGGCGGCCCCGCGGGCAGCCCCTGCAGCCGTGCGAGCAGGCCCTCGGACGGCGGCGGCGGCGCAGCCGCGGCGAAGACGCTCTTCAGCCTGCGCTGTGCGTCGGCCTCGGCCTTGCACCTGGGGCAGGTCGCGAGATGGGCCAGAACGCGCTCGCGCGCATCGTGCTCCAGCTCGCCGTCGACCAGGGCGGCGAGCCGGTCTCCCAGATGCTGCTCCGCCGGGGTGGGAATCGTGCCGCTCACGGCGCCCCGCCCTCCCCGGCCACGCCCGCGAGGGCACGCTGCTCGGCCCGCGCCTCGGGAGAGCGGTGCTGCAGGGCCCTGCGCAGGTGGGAGCGGCCGCGGTGGATCCGGCTCCGCACGGTGCCGAGCTTGACACCGAGCGTGGCCGCGATCTCCTCGTACGACAGGCCCTCGATGTCGCAGAGCACCACTGCCGCCCGGAACTCGGGCGCGAGGGTGTCCAGCGCCTGCTGGACGTCCGCGTCGAAGTGGGTGTCGTGGAAGACCTGCTGGGGGGACGGCTCCCGGCTGGGCAGCCGCTCGGCCGCGTCGTCGCCCAGTGCGTCGAAGCGGATCCGCTGCTTGCGGCGGACCATGTCGAGGAACAGGTTCGTGGTGATCCGGTGCAGCCAGCCCTCGAAGGTGCCCGGCGTGTAGGTCGACAGGGACCGGAAGACCCGGACGAACACCTCCTGGGTGAGGTCCTCGGCATCGTGCTGGTTGCCGGTCAGGCGGTAGGCCAGACGGTAGACCCTGCCGCTGTGCGTGCTGACGATGTCCTCCCACGAGGGAGGTGTCCACGCCTGCGATTCCGCATCCGGTGCGAACCTCGCGGTCGGTACGGAGTCGGCCTGCCGGGAACGGGCGTCAGCGGTGTCGGTCACGGATTTCGGCTCACCCGCCGACCCGAGGAGGCGCCTCAGCACCCCTCTCCGATCCACAGGCGCAGCCGCACCTCCCCTGTCGGCTCTGGTGGTGTCCAGTGGAGCCCCTACCATAGCCACCTCGCCCGTTAGCTCCGGATAAGAATCTTTACGCGAATTTAGGGACGGTGCCGCGTGACCGGCGCTTTCCCCCACTCTCTCCCAACGCCCGGTCCCATCTGCGGGTTCCCGTGCGCAACGGATACAGTCACGGTTGCGCCGACTACGGGACAGGAGAGGGTCATTACCGCCAACCGGCAGACGAGCTGGGCGTTCGCCGACGCCTTTGTCGCCGAGGAAGACGCACTGCGCTGGGCCCGCGACCGGGCCCGGGAGGCGGGGCTGCCCTCGGTGTCGCCCGGCACGGGTGCGGCCCTGCGTCTGCTGGCCGCTGCGGCGGGGGCGAAGGCGGTGGCGGAGATCGGCACCGGCACCGGCGTGTCCGGTGTCTACCTGCTCCAGGGCATGCGCGCGGACGGCGTGCTGACCACGGTCGACCAGGAGCCGGAGCGCCAGCAGTTCGCACGCGAGGCGTTCCGCGCCGCCGGGTTCGCCGCGAACCGGGCCCGCTTCATCCCCGGCCGCGCGCTCGACGTACTGCCGCGTCTCGCGGACGGCGGGTACGACCTCGTCTTCTGCGACGGCGACCGGCTGGAGTCGCTGGACTACCTCGCCGAATCGTTGCGCCTGCTGCGCCCCGGCGGACTCGTGTGCTTCGAGGGCGTCTTCGCGGACGGACGCACGGTCGACTCGGCGGCCCAGCCCGGTGAGGTGCTGCGGGTGCGGGAGCTGCTGCGCACGGTGCGGGAGAGCCAGGAGCTGCTGCCCTCGCTGCTCCCGGTGGGCGACGGTCTGCTCTGCGCGGTCCGGCGCGGCTGAGGCCCGCCGGGCGCCGGCGCGGGAGACGTCCTGCGGATCCGGGCCGGCGCGGCCTCCCGGAGGGACCGGGCCCCAACCGGGCCCCGGTGACACGCGCGGGCGCGGGGGCGGGCGAGGGGGGGGTGCACAAGACCGGGCAGGCCCGAGAGCCCGCAGGCCGCAGGGCCGCAGGGCCGCAGGCGAACCCGGGATCCCGGGCGGCCTGACGGCGCGGACGGGCCCCTGCCAACGGCACCGCCCCGGCGCAGCGGATGCCGTGCCGGGGCGGTGCAGAAAGGTGTGGGCGTTCCCGCGTCAGCCGACGACCTTCTTGAGGGCATCGCCGAGGGCGTCGGCCTCGTCCGGAGTCAGCTCGACGACAAGCCGACCGCCGCCTTCGAGCGGAACGCGCATGACGATGCCCCGCCCCTCCTTGGTCACCTCGAGCGGGCCGTCGCCCGTCCGCGGCTTCATGGCCGCCATGCTCGTTCCCCTTCCTGAAACCAGCTCATCCTCAGCCGACGGCCCCCGGATGGGCACACGTCACCGGCATCGAACACATTGCTTCCCGGCCATTATCCCGCATCCCAGGACCCGATGACCAACATCGCTCGGCATCGCTTGCGCAACGCGCTTTCGCAAAACCGCCTAATTCGGGGATCCACCTGCGATACTTCGCCCCCGACCGACACCGGGGCCGGAAACCGGACTCCGGGATTTCTTTGACGCAGGTCACATACCGGGGGGTAGGTCGGTCCCGTCGGCCTCCGCCATGCTGGGCACGACAACACTGACCGAGGTGCTAAGGGGACACTCCATGGCCGACTCCGTGCTGTACGAGGTGAGCGACGGACTCGCGACGATCACGATCAACCGGCCCGAGGCCATGAACGCGATGAACGTGGAGGCGAAGGTCGCCCTCCGGGACGCCGTCCTTGCGGCCGGGGCGGACACCGGCGTACGGGCGGTCCTGCTGACGGCGACGGGCCGCGCCTTCTGTGTGGGCCAGGACCTGAAGGAGCACATCACCCTGCTGGCCTCCGACCGCGAGTCGGGCACCGGCCACACCATGCACACCGTGCGCGACCACTACAACCCGATCGTGCGCGCGTTCACCGAGATGCCGAAGCCCGTGGTGGCGGGCGTGAACGGCGTCGCCGCGGGTGCCGGTATGGGTCTCGCCCTGGCCGCCGACTACCGGGTGGTGGCCGACACCGCCAAGTTCACCACGTCCTTCGCCGGGGTCGCGCTGACGGCGGACTCCGGGGTCTCCTGGACGCTCCCCCGGATCGTCGGCCCCGGCAGGGCCGCCGACCTGCTGCTCTTCCCGCGGTCCATCACAGCGCAGGAGGCGTTCGACCTGGGGATCGCGAACAAGCTCGTACCGGCCGGCGATCTGGCGGCGGAGGCGGCGGCGGTCGCCCGCGCCCTGGCCTGCGGCCCGACGCTCGCCTACGCCGCGATCAAGGAGTCCCTCGCCTACGCGGCGGGCCACACACTGGCCGAAACCCTGGAGAAGGAGGACGAACTCCAGACGAGGGCAGGCGCATCGGAGGACCACGCCATCGCAGTGCAGGCCTTCGTCGCCAAGGAGAAACCGGCGTACCTGGGGCGCTGAGGGACCGGCACCGAGCGGCCGGCGGCGGTCCGCCCTCGGGCGGGCGGACGATACCCGCGCTCACCGTCCCGGTGGGCCTGGACGGCGGCGGCCCGCCCGCGGGCGGGCGCGTGCCGGGGCCCCTCGCCCGCGGGGGCAGCCGGCGGGCAGCGGGCGCGGCCGGCCGGATCACCGGCTTCCGCGGGCCACGCAGTCCGCCAGATGGTCGTCGACCAGACCGCAGGCCTGCATGAGCGCATAGGCCGTCGTCGGGCCGACGAAGCGCAGACCGCGCTTCTTGAGGTCCCTGGCGAGAGCGGTGGACTCGTCCGTGACCGCCGGGACGTCCGCGAGGGTGCGCGGTGCCCGGCGGACGGCAGGATCCGGCGCGTACGACCAGATCACGGCGTCGAGTTCACCCTCCGCCCAGCCCGTCAGCACCCGGGCGTTGGCGATGGTCGCCTCGATCTTGGCACGGTTGCGGATGATGCCCGCGTCGGTGAGCAGGCGCTCCCTGTCGTCGTCTGTGAAGGCCGCGACCGAGGCGATCCGGAATCCCGCGAACGCCTCCCGGAAGCCCTCACGGCGGCGCAGGACGGTGATCCAGGAGAGCCCGGACTGGAACGCCTCCAGTGCCAGCCGCTCGAAGAGCGCGTCGTCACCGCGGACGGGCCGGCCCCACTCCTCGTCGTGGTACCTGACGTAGTCCTCGCTCGACAGGCCCCAGGGGCAGCGCAGCATTCCGTCGGGTCCCGCCACGGCCCCGCCGCTCATCGCCGCCGCCCCTCGTCGTCCCGTCCGCTCTGCTCTCCGGGAAGGTCCGGATGCCCCGGCGGGGCGTCCGGCGGGCCCTGTGCGCCCTGGCCGCCCTCCGCGGACGGGCGGTCCCCACCGGTCCCGGGGGAGGGGCCCGGCCCCTCCCCCGGCTCGTCCGCGGGCACGCCGCCCGGTTCGTCCGCGGGCACGTCCGCAGGCCGGTCGCCGAGGAGCCCGTCCGGGCCGGTCTCCGTCACCCGCCGGCCCGCCAGGGCGAACTCCAGCTCGGCGATCCGGGCGTCCCGCTCCGCGAGTTCCGCGCCCAGGCGTCCGAGGACCTCGTCGACGTCGAGCATCCGGTAGCCGCGCGCCGTCACGGGCAGGCGCAGCCCCTCGACATCGGCGCGGCCCAGGGGGCGCGTCGCCGGCAGCGGGTCCACCAGGCGCTCCGGCGCCGCCTCGGGGAGCACCGGCCTGTCGCCGCCGCCGACCACCGCCAGGGTGACCGCGGCGACGACCACGACCATCGCGATCAGCAAGAACCAGAACACAGCGCGCCTCTCCCCGGAGCAGGAAACCGTCCGCTGCCGATCGTGCCATGCGCCACTGACGGCTAAGGTCGCAGGCGGCCGATCGCAAGGAGGAAACAGCGGATGCAGGGGATGCACGACGGGACTCTGCGGCTGGGCAGGCGCGAGTTCGGCGCGCACCAGCCAGTGATCATGGCGATCGTGAACCGGACGCCGGACTCCTTCTACGACCAGGGCGCCACGTTCCGCGACGAGCCCGCTCTCGCCCGGGTGGAGCAGGCGGTGTCCGAGGGCGCCGCCGTCATCGATGTCGGCGGGGTGAAGGCCGGTCCCGGCGAGGAGGTGACCGCCGAGGAGGAGGCGCGCCGCACGGTCGGTTTCGTGGCCGAGGTGCGCCGGCGTTTCCCGGACGTGGTGATCAGCGTCGACACCTGGCGCCACGACGTGGGCGCCGCCGTCTGCGAAGCGGGCGCCGACCTGCTGAACGACGCCTGGGGCGGCGTCGACCCGGCCCTGGCCGAGGTGGCCGCCCGGTACGGGGCGGGCCTGGTCTGCACGCACGCGGGCGGGGCGGAGCCGCGCACGCGGCCGCACCGGGTCGCGTACGACGACGTGATGGCGGACATCCTGCGGGTGACGACCGGGCTGGCTGAGCGCGCGCTGGAACTCGGTGTGCGCCGGGACGGGATCCTCATCGACCCGGGACACGACTTCGGGAAGAACACCCGCCACTCGCTGGAGGCGACCCGCCGGCTCGGCGAGATGGCGGAGACGGGCTGGCCGGTGCTGGTGTCCCTGTCCAACAAGGACTTCGTCGGCGAGACCCTCGACCGACCGGTCAAGGAGCGGCTGACCGGCACGCTGGCCACGACCGCGGTGTCGGCGTGGCTCGGTGCGCGGGTGTACCGGGTGCACGAGGTGGCGGAGACCCGGCAGGTGCTGGAGATGGTCTCGTCGATCGCCGGGCACCGGCCCCCGGCGGTCGCCCGCCGGGGACTCGCCTGAGCGCCGCGCCGCCCGGGGCGGCGACCTCCCGGGCCGGGTTTGCCCGTCCGGTCGGCAGCGCGGCACGGTGCGGCGCGGTCTGCGCGGCGCGGTTCTGCGCGGCGCGGTGAACGTCGCCCGGTACGGCACCTGGTGCCAGATGGACAGGGCCCTGGACCAACGGACCCTGCCGGGCAGGCCGTCCAGGCCCGGGACGGCCCGGGACGGCTCGGGACGGCCCGGACCCAGTCGCCCGGGGCACCCGGACGCAGTCCCCGCCGATCGGGCCTGAGCGGAAGCAGTCCCGCTCAGGCCTCGTAGCCCTCATACGGGACCGGCGGCGGCGGTCCGGTCTCCTTGGTGACCAGGGCGACGGCCTCGTCCACGTCGTCCGTGACATGGAAGAGCAGCAGATCCCGCGCGGACGCCTTGCCCTCGGCGACGACCGTCCCGCGCAGCCAGTCGACCAGGCCCGACCAGTAGCGGGACCCGAAGAGCACCACGGGGAAACCGGTCACCTTCCCGGTCTGGACGAGGGTGAGCGCCTCGAACAGCTCGTCGAGTGTGCCGAAGCCGCCCGGCATGACCACGAAACCCTGGGCGTACTTCACGAACATCGTCTTGCGGACGAAGAAGTAGCGGAAGTTCACGCCGATGTCGACATGCGCGTTGAGGCCCTGCTCGAAGGGCAGCTCGATGCCCAGCCCGACCGAGATGCCACCGGCTTCCCGCGCGCCGCGGTTGGCGGCCTCCATCGCTCCCGGCCCGCCACCGGTGATCACGGCGAAGCCGGCGTCCACCAGCGCCCTGCCGATCCGTACGGCGGCGTCGTACTCGGGAGTACCGGGAGCGGTCCTGGCGGATCCGAAGACGCTGACGGCACTCGGCAGTTCCGCGAGGGCGCCGAAGCCCTCCACGAACTCCGACTGGATGCGCATGACCCGCCACGGATCGGTGTGCACCCACTGCGAGTCCCCCTCGGTGTCCAGCAGGCGCTGGTCCGTGGTCCCCGGCTGGATCTGGTCCCTGCGCCGCACCACCGGACCGAGTCGCTGCTCCTCCGGCTGTGCTTCCCCGGGCCTGTCCATGACCTGCTCCCTCCGCTGTGGTGCACGTTCCAGGTCAGGGTAGGTCGCCCGGGATGGACACGAGCAGAATTCCGGTGGTCGGATACGGGGAAGTCAGGCCGCGGCGGCTCGTCCGGTGTTCCTCACGGGTGGCCCGCCCCCGAACCGCACGGTGCCGCGTGCGCCCGCCGTCACGTGGTGAGCCACTGCCGCAGGCGCTCCTCGCAGTGGGTGATCCGGTCGACGGCCACACGCTCGTCCCGCTTGTGGGCGCAGAGCGCGTCGCCCGGTCCGTAGTTGACCGCCGGGACGCCCAGCGCGCTGAAGCGCGACACGTCGGTCCAGCCGAACTTGGGCTGCGGGGTGCCGCCGACGGCCTCCATGAACGCCGCGGCGGCCGGGTGCGAGAGCCCCGGGAGGGCCCCGCCCGTGTGGTCGTCGACGATGAACTCGGCCACGGCGCAGTCGGCGAACACCTCGCGGACGTGGGCCTCGGCCTCGGCCATGGTCCGGTCGGGCGCATAACGGTAGTTGATCACCACGGTGCACTCGTCGGGGATGACATTGGTGGCCACACCGCCCTCGATCCCGACCGCGTTGAGCCCCTCGTGGTACCGCAGTCCGTCGATCACGGGGCGGCGGGGCTCGTAGGAGGCGAGCCGGGCCAGGATCGGCGCTGCGGCGTGAACGGCGTTGGACCCCATCCAGCTGCGCGCGGAGTGTGCGCGCTCTCCCGTCGTACGGAGGTGGACACGCAGAGTCCCCTGGCAGCCGCCCTCCACCTGTCCGTCGGAGGGCTCCAGCAGCACGGCGAAATCGCCCTCCAGCCAGTCGGGGTACGCGTCCGCCACATGCCCGAGGCCGTTGAGGTGCGCCGCGACCTCCTCGTTGTCGTAGAAGACGAACGTCAGGTCGCGGTTGGGGGCGGGAACGGTCGCGGCGATCCGGAGCTGGACGGCGACTCCCGACTTCATGTCCGAGGTGCCGCAGCCCCACAGGACGCCGTCGTCGTCGAGCTGGGAGGGGACGTTGTCCGCGATCGGGACGGTGTCGATGTGCCCGGCCAGGACGACGCGTTCCGTCCGGCCCAGGTCCGTCCTGGCGACCACGTTGTTGCCGTACCGGTCGACGGTGAGATGCGGCAGGGCACGCAGCGCCTGCTCGATCGCGTCGGCGAGGGGCTTCTCGTCGCCGCTGACCGACGGGAAGTCGACGAGCCACGCGGTGAGGGCCGGGCCGTCCAGGGTGAGGTCGAGCGCGCTTTCGGGCATGGCCTCGACCCTAGCGTCCCGCCCCGCGCCCCCGGCGCACGGCGGTGCCCCGCCGGGGCGCGGGGGCGCGGGGCGGGGCGCGGGGGCGCGGGGCGGGTGAGACGCAGCGGGGGCCGGGCCGTACGCGGTGCTCCGCCCGGACGTCCACGGTGCTCCAGTACGGTGGGCGCCGTGACCAAGACCGCCTCCTCCGCCCGGCGCGGCCGCCCCTTTCGCCTCGCGGCCGCGTTCGCCGTGCTGCTGGGCCTGGTCGCCTATGTGCTCGTGCACTACATGAGCGGCGGCGGCGCGCCGCGCTGCGTGGTCCGCTCCGACGGCGGAGAGGGCGCGGACCGGCCCGGCACGGGCGGGGCGGACGGCAGCGGCCAGGACGGCGGGGGCACCTCCTACGAACTCAGCCCGGAGATGGCCGCCAACGCCGCCACGATCTCCGCGGTGGGCACCACCAAGGGGATGCCGGAGCGGGCGGTGACCATCGCCCTGGCGACGGCCCTCCAGGAGTCCGCGCTGCGCAACATCCGGTACGGCGACCGCGACTCCCTCGGGCTCTTCCAGCAGCGCCCGTCGCAGGGCTGGGGAACCCCGCAGCAGATTCTCGACCCGGTCTTCTCCGCCGGGGCGTTCTACGATCACCTCGCCGAGGTGCCCGGCTACTCGAGGCTGCCGCTGACCGTGGCAGCCCAGCGCGTCCAGCGCAGCGGTTTCCCGCAGGCATACGCCAAGCACGAGCCGGACGCCGCACTGCTCTCCGCGGCGCTCACCGGCCGCGCCTCGGCCTCCCTGACCTGCACGGCCCCGCCCCCGACCGAGCCGGGCGACCCGGCGAAGCTCCGCTCCGAGCTGACGCGTTCCTTCGGCCCCGGGGTCCTTCCCGCCAGCGACGGAGAGGGCCGGGCGGGGGCTCCGCAGTCCTCGGAACTGACGATTCCGGTCGCCTCGGCCGCCGGTGACCCAGGCGACCCAGGTGACGCAGGTGACGCAGGCGACGCCGACGACTTCGACCGCCGCGGCTGGGAGCTGGCCCACTGGGCCGTGGCGAAGGCGTCGGAACTGGGAGTCGCCGAGGTCTCGTTCGCGGGAAGGGTCTGGAGCGCCGAGGAGGCCGGGGAGGGCTGGCGCACGGCCGACCGCGACGGCAAGGCGGTACGGATCCGGCTCGCGCGCTGATCCGCGGGCCCGCTGCCGCGCCCGGCACGGCACGGAACGGAACGGCTCCCGGGAGCGACTCCCCAGGAGCGGGGACAGGCCGGGAGCGGGGACGCTGGGGAGCCGCCCCGGGCGGGGCGCCGCGCCGGCGGCGGCGAGGCCGGTCACCGGACTTCTCCCAGGAGGCCCCGGAGGCAGTACCACGGGCAGGCCGCTCAGGCACGCGCCCTCCTGGTAGCTCACCCGTCCTACCGGGCACTCCTGCGGGTAATGCGGCGGACGCCGCCGGGAGGATTTCCCGCGGTATGCGGTCCGCTGCGCCCCGGACCCGCGATCACCCTTGCCGGACAGGGGGAGTGACGGTTCGGCAGACAACCCGCAGACATCGCGTTCGCCCGTTTTTGTCCACGCCGATTATGCGATGCATTGCCAACTCTTTACCTCGTGTCACCGCAACCTTCCCCGCCCCCCGAGGGGTTGATCAGTGCGTCCGATCGCCGGACACCGACCTCGGTCACCACCGATCGTTCTCTCGTCGAAGGAGCATCATGTCCCTCCCCCTGACCCGCCGGATCGCCCGTGCCGCGCTGCTCGTCGCAGCCGGGGCAGCTCCCGTGGTCGGTGCGGCCGGCTCCGCGAGCGCCGTGGACCTGCCCACCCGCGACCTGGGCAACGGCGGCCTGACCCAGCTCGACGGCGACACGGCGGGCTCCGCCGTCGACAGCACCGCCCGCGAGGCCGCCGGCACCGCGAACGAGGCCGGCGGCAAGGTGGTGGGCACCACGCTCCCGGCCGCCGCCGGCACCCTGGGCGGCGCGGCCAGGAGCGGCCTCCCGGCCGCCCAGGAGACCGCAGGGCAGGCCGCGGGCAGCACCGCCGGCGTCCTCGGCGAGACCGCCTCCTCCACGACCTCCCAGGGTCTGCCCGCCGCCCAGGACCTGGCCGGCGGTGGTCTCCCGGACGCGGGTGCCGCGCTGCCCGTGGGCGAGTTGCCGGTGCAGGGGCTGCCCCTCTGACCCACCCGGAGGCCGACCGGCACATGGAAGGGCCCTCGAGAGCGTGCGCACCGCTCCCGAGGGCCCTTTCCGCATACCCCTGGCGCGTCGGCGGCGCCGTGGACCACCGCACGGCACCGTCAGGACGCCCGTGCGGGCACCGCCGCGGACCACCCGCACGGCGCCCATCGGTCCCATCGGTCCCATCGGTCCCATCGGTCCCATCGGTCCCACCGGCACCCACCCGCACCCACCCGCACCCATCGGAGCGGACGCCCGCACCCGTCAGCCGAGGCGTTGGACGGCCGCCTCGACCCGCTCGTCCGTCGCGGTGAAGGCGACGCGCACGAAGTGCTCCCCCGCCCCGCCGTAGAAGTCGCCGGGGGCAACCAGGACGCCCAGCTCAGCCAGGTGCGCCACCGAGTCCCAGCACGGCTCGTCCCGTGTCGCCCACAGATAGAGGCTCGCCTCGCTGTGCTCGATCCGGAAGCCGTGCTTCAGCAGGGCCTCGCGCAGCGCTCGGCGCCGGGCCCGGTACCGGGCGCGCTGCTCGGCGACGTGCGTGTCGTCGCCGAGGGCCGCGACCGTGGCCGCCTGCACCGGCGCCGGCGTCATCATCCCGGCGTGCTTGCGGATCGTCAGCAGTTCCCCGAGCACGGCCGCGTCGCCCGCGACGAAGGCCGCGCGGTAGCCCGCGAGGTTGGACCGCTTGGACAGCGAGTGGACGGAGACGACCCCCTCGTACGTACCGCCGCAGACGTCGGGGTGCAGTACGGAGACGGGCTCCGCCTCCCAGCCCAGCTCCAGATAGCACTCGTCGCTGAACACCGGCACGCCGTGCCCGCGCGCCCAGGCGACGACCCGGGCCAGTTCCTCCCGGGCGAGAACGCGGCCGGTCGGGTTGGACGGCGAATTCAGCCACAGGAGCTTCAGACCGGAGGGGTCGAGATCGGTGACCGGATCGTCGTAGACGACCGGCTCCGCCCCGCACAGTCGCGCGCCGGCCTCGTAGGTCGGGTAGGCCAGGCGCGGGTAGGCCACCCTGTCGCCGGCACCCAGGCCGAGCTGGGTCGGCAGCCAGGCCACCAGTTCCTTCGACCCCATGACCGGCAGCACGTTGGCGTGGGCGAAGGACACCGCGCCGAGCCGCCGCTCGCACCACGACACCAGTGCGTCCCGCAGCGCGGGTGTTCCCCAGACCGTCGGATAGCCGGGCGAGTCCGCGGCATCGGCGAGGGCCCGCCGGACCGGCTCGGGGACCGGGTCGACGGGGGTGCCGACGGAGAGGTCGACGATGCCGTCCGGGTGGGCTGCTGCGGTCGCCTTGTACGGCTCCAGCTTGTCCCAGGGGAAGACGGGGAGTCGGGACGATACGGCGGACACGGTGCTCACTTCCTCGTTTGGTACGCCGGTACCGCGCCACTTCTCGTACGCGGCTACGGCGCCACCTCGGTACGGCGCCGCGGGCGCTGCGGCGGCCGGCCGGCCCGGGCCCCGGCCGGAGCGGGCGGCCCGGGGCCGCGCACTGCGCCGCGCCGCGGCGGCCGGCCCGGACGCCCCGGTCCCGCACGGCGGACGCACCGTGCGGGACCGGGGACTCGCGATCAGCCGTTCTGCGGGGGCAGCGCGGCGATGAAGGGGTGGTCGCGCTCGATCAGACCCAGCTTGGAGGCGCCACCGGGCGAGCCGAGCTCGTCGAAGAACTCGACGTTCGCCTTGTAGTAGTCCTTCCACTCCTCGGGAGTGTCGTCCTCGTAGAAGATCGCCTCGACCGGGCAGACCGGCTCACAGGCACCGCAGTCGACGCATTCGTCCGGGTGGATGTACAAGGACCGCTGGCCCTCGTAGATGCAGTCGACGGGGCACTCCTCGATGCAGGCCTTGTCCTTGACGTCGACACAAGGCTGCGCGATGACGTAGGTCACGCTGTCGTTCCTCCTCGGTAGGGCGCGGCGTCCGGTCTGCGGCTCGCCGCGGGGCTGCGCGGGAGCGCGGCGTCGTCGATGCCCGCACCTAGTATCTCCGTTCCTGGGGATGATCCGAACAGGAGGGGAGACTTGAGCTGTGGAATTCTCTGTGCGCGAACGGCCGGAGGTCCGTATCACCCCTGCTGACGTGGGAAAACGCGTATCGGTACGGCGGCACGCCGAACCGGCGGGCAGGTCCGCGGACGAGCCGGTGGTCCAGTCGGCGGACAGGTCGCCGGACACATCGGCGGGATTCACCGACGTGGTCGGCGTTCTCACCTCATGGACGGGGGGTGTGCTGATGATCACACGGAGGACCGGGGAGGCCGTCCGAGTACCGGAACCCTCGCTGGTGGCGGGCAAGGTCGTGCCGACCGCGCCGGCACGTCGGCGGGGTGTGCCGGCGGCGTCCTTCGCGGAGCTGGCGCATGTCTCGTCCCGGGCCTGGCAGCCGGTCGAGAGCGAAGCGCTGGGCGAGTGGGTGCTGCGCGCGGCGGCCGGCTTCACCCGCCGGGCGAACTCGGCACTGCCCCTCGGCGACCCGGGCATACCCCTGGACGACGCCCTCGGGCGCGTACGCGACTGGTACGCCCTGCGCCGTCTTCCCGCGTACGTCCAGGCCGCGACCGGTGCGGAGGGCACCCAGGAGCGGCTCTGCGCGGAACTGGCGGAACGGGGCTGGGAGCGGGTGGTGAGCGCCGAGCTGCGCATCGGCGGGCTGGCGCAGGTGGGCGATCTGGACGCGGACGCGGCCCGGGTGCGGCTGACCCGTTCGCTGGACGAACCCTGGCTCAAGCGCTACCAGCGGTTCACTGTGCCAGGCCCGCATGTGCGGAAAGTGCTGGGGAGCGGACCGTCGGTGTGGTTCGCCACCATCCCGGGCGAGTCCGATATCCCGGCGGCGATCGGCCGATGCGTGGTCGACGGACGCTGGGCCGGCGTCATGGCCGTGGAGGTGGACCCCGAGCGGCGTAGGCAGGGACTGGCGAAAGCGGTGATGGCGGCACTCGCACGGCGGGCACTGGACGAGGGAGCGTCGGCGGCCTGGCTGCAGGTCGAGTCGGGCAACGAAGGGGCCCGCGCCCTGTACGAGGGGATGGGATTCACGGTCCACCACCTCTACCACCACTTCCGCTACTCCCGATCTTCCTGAGCGGGTACGAGACGCGTATGCGACCGCCACACCCCGACGCCATGGGCCGGCGCCACCGGTTCGCCGAGGAGGCCCGCTCCGAGCGGCCCGACCTCGCGACGCTGTGCCTGCTGGTGGGCGCGGAAGCGGATCCGCGGCTGGACGAGGCGGGGCTCGGCGCGGCCGAGATCGAGATCGACCGGCTCGCGGGACTGCTTCCGTACGGCGTCACCGGCCCGCACAACTGGGTGGCCGCGCTGTCGTCGCTGCTCGGCGAGCGCTGCGGCTTCCACGGCACCCCGGACTGCTACCAGCGGCTGGAGTCCTCGCTCCTGCACGAGGTACTGCGCCGCCGCCGCGGCCTGCCGATCCTGCTGTCGGTCGTCTGGATGGAGGTCGCCCGCCGCGCCGGCGCTCCCGTGTACGGGCTGGCCCTCCCGGGCCACTTCGTGGTCGGCTTCGGCGACCCCGGGAACCCCGTGATGGCCGACCCCTTCGCGGGCGGCCGCCTGCTGACGGGACCGGACGCGGAACTCCTGGTCGCGGGGACCACGGGCGCGCCGCTCGAACCCTCGATGATGACCCCGGCGGGCCCGCTGGAGATCGTCCTCCGCGTCCTCAACAACATCCGCGCCTGGGCCGCCGGCCGCCCCGAGCACACGGCCGTCGCCCTCTGGGCCGTCGAACTCGCCCTCCTCCTCCCCTCACACCCGGCGCGCCTGCGCTACGACCGGGCCGAACTCCTGGTCCAGCGGGGCGACTTCCTCACGGGAGCGGCGGAGATGGACGCGTACGCGGACGTCGTCTCGGCGGTCGAACCCGCGACGGCGACGGCGATCCGGCGAAAGGCCCACGCGGCCAGGTCGATGCTGAACTGAGCGGCGGGCGGGCCGAGCCGTCGCGGCGGGACTGAGCGGCGGGCGGGCCGAGCCGTCGCGGCGGGCCGGCTCAGCCCCGTCCGTCGAGCTCGATCGTCCGGGTGCGCTCCTCGGGCGTCGTGCCGAGCAGTGCCTTCTGCATCGCGGAGGCGACGTCGTCGGCGGACACCGGGTACTCCTTCCCGTCGCCCTTGGTGACCGTGATCCCGTCGAAGACCCCGTCCAGCAGTTCCGTGATGGCCTGCTTGTCGTAGACCTCCACGAGTCGTCCGTCGACCGCCTTCATCGACAGGATCCTCGGCAGGGACCTCGCCGGCCCGAACTGGATCTCCTTGCCGCCCGCCCTGATCGTGACCAGGCCGGACATGGCCGGCTCCGCGAACTCCTCCATGGCCCGGTTCAGCTCGGTCTCGGTGATCGTCGGTTCCCGGGCGGCCACGGGCAGCTCGATGTCGTTCACGATCCCCGTCTCGACCTGGGCGCGGAACGCATCCCGTACCGAGATCATCGACTGCCGGACGTCCAGCGTCCTGCCCTCCTTCCCGGGAACGGCGACGGCCCTGCCCGGCTCGAACCTGATCGTGCCCTCGGAGGCCGATCCGGACGTGCCCGCCAGATCGGTCAGGGCGACGCCGAGCTTCTCCTCGTCGACCGGGATGACCGGCTGTGCGACCCGTTCGCCGCCGAAGAGGGAACCGATGACGGACACGGGGTTGTAGTCGCTGCCCGCGGCCCCGCGGACCGTCGCCTGGCTGTCCAGGGTCAGGCCGGCCTTGTCCGGCGCGAGCTGGACCTTCTGGCCGGCGACGCTGAGCCGCAGCGGGGACGTGGCACGCTGGCCGAGCGCCGCGTCCAGCCTCGCCTGTGCCTCCTCCCTGGTGCCGCCGCCGATGTCCACGCCGAGGACGGTGGTGCCCTTGGGCACCTCGGAGTGGTTCAGCAGCAGCCCCGCGCCGTAGGCGACGGCAAGCAGGCCGAACACCCCGGCACCGGCGAGAACCAGCTTGGACCGGCCCTTCCCCGCCGGGCCGGACGACGCCGATGCCGCCGCGGAGCGCGGGGACGGCGACGGCACCGCCGAGGAACCGGACGCGGACGGCGGGGAGGTCGCGGGGTCCGGGAAGTCGGGCACGGGGAAGTCGCCGCCGCCGGGCCCGGAAGGCCAGGGGGAAGCCGCGCCGTCGGGGCCGGAGGGCTGGAACGGGGAGCGGTGCTCCGCCGGCACCACGGGGAGGCCGCTGGTGAGCGTGTCGCCCGGCACATTGCCACCGGGGCCGCCAGGGCCACCGGGGCCACCGGGACCGCCAGGGCCAGCGGGCAGGCCGGGACCGCCCAGAGGCGATTCCGGCGCGGGTTGCCGGGGAGTGAGGACGGCGGTGTCGTCGCTCATCCGCGGAGGACCTGCCTGGCCGGCCCCGCCGGCGCCCGGTGCACCGCCGGCGTGGGCTCCGGGGCCGAACGGCGAGGCGCCCGGGACGGGTCCTGCGGTGGGGCCCGCGGGGCCGGCGCCCGGGGGCCGCGGCCCGGGTGCCCCCCGGCCGGGGGCCTCCGGGTCCGGCGACGGCGCGTCCGGACCGCTGTGGGGCCGGCCCCCGCCGCCCTGCGGGCCGGTGAGCCCGGGGGCGGCGGGCACCGGCTCGTTCCGCGGGGCGGGTGCGCCCGGCGCCCGGTGCGCTCCGGTGTCCTCGGTGCGTGGTCCCGGTACCGCGTTCGCCCCGGAGCCGGGGGCGTTCGCCGGGGAGGGGACGGCGGCCCCCGACGGCGTGGGGCCGGGCGTCCTGCGCGGGGCGAACCAGTCGCTCGTCTTCTCCTCGGCCGGCTTCGCCGGGGCCTCGGCACTCCTCGCGGCCCGGTCCCCGGCGGCGGCCGCGGTGGACCGGGCGGGCGCGGGCGGGCGGGGTGCGCCCTCCGCGGGCTCACCGGCCCCGTCGCGGGATCCGGGGGCGCCCTTCCCGTCGAGGTCGCTCATAGGTGTGCGCATGACCACCGGCGGGATCGGACGCGACCCCGGGATGTTGATGCGGATGCGGGTCGTCAGCGTCGTCTCGGTCCTGGGCTCGTCCGGCTTCCGCGCGGGCGCGGGTTCGGCTGCCTCCTCCGGAGCGTCCTGCGTCGGGTGCAGCGACGGATACCGGCGGGATCCGTACGGTGGCGTCCCCGAAGGGTAAGCGGCCCCGCCGCGCCCCTGGGGACCGGAGGACGAACTGTCAGTTTCACGGCTCAAAGCAGGTTCTCCCGGTTGGCTCCGCCGCCCGTTATGTCTGGTTCTCGTTGCTGCGGGCGGCTCGGCGGCGCGCACCACCATACTGGCCGCCGCCGGGCCCTATCCGGCGACCGCTGGAAGCGGCGGCCCTCGGGCGGCCCGACGAGCGCGGGCAATTCGGCCTCAGATGGGACACGTCACTCGCCAAGTCGGCCGGAGGATCCACCCGGTTGCGGCAACCGCGTCATGGTGGCACACATCACAGCCAGCACGGCCCCCCCGAACAGGAAGACGATCTCACCGAGGCCGCCCGCGAAGAGGCCGTCGCCTTCCGGCCGTCCGGCACTCAGCAGCAGCACCGAGGCGACCCAGCCCGCAGCGGGCGCGACGACGCCGAGCTGGGTACCGGTGGCACGCAGCCCGCCGTAGAAGAGCCCGGCCGTCCCGAGCAGCGCGAGGAGCAACCCGAGCGGGAACCAGGCGGCTTGGACCAGCGAACCCGCGGATCCGACCGCCGCGCCGAGGACAACGAGACCGAGGTAGGCGGCGACACGCGCCGCCTTAGGGGGCCTGGCCTGCCGGGCTCCGGACCCGCTCATCGCCCGGTCTCCCCTGCCGCCGCCGCCGGGCCGCCCGCCGCGTCGCCGGTGTCCGCCCCGGCGAAGAGGTCGCGTTCGCGCTCGCCCGCGGGTGCGCCCGGGACTCCCCGCACCAACTGGTAGTACTCCGTGGTGAACAGCGGCTGCCCGAGGTCGTTGGAGAGCGCGAAGAAGGTCCCGTCGACGGCGATCTGCGTGGCGTGGGCACGCATCGCGGCGGCCTTGGCCACGGCGTGACGGGTGCCGTCGATCTCGGCGGTCACCTCCGAGTCGTCGACCACGCCCGGGACGTCGTCGACCGCGGCGACGCCCGCGAACTCCACGTCCGCGGCGCGCAGGCGGGCGAAGCCCTCCTCGGCCACCGAGCGCGGCACCCGGTTCCAGTAGATCTTGGCAATGCGGTGGGGAGCGCCGAGGTCGCCCCTGAAGGCCGGGTCCGCGGCGAGTTCCGCCGCGCGCATGGCGACCCGATGCGCCTGGATGTGGTCGGGGTGACCGTAACCCCCGTGCGGGTCGTATGTGATCAGAACGTGCGGCCGCACCCCGCGGATCACCTCGACGAGATGCGGTGCGGCCTCGTCCACGGGCGTGGTCCAGAACGCGCCCGGGCGGTGGTTCTGCGGGACCCCCATCATCCCCGAGTCGCGGAAGCGTCCGGCGCCGCCCAGCAGTCGGTGGTCGAGGACGCCGAGCTCCTGCATGGCAGCCGCCAGCTCGCCGGCCCGGTGCGGGCCGAGGGCGTCGTCCTCGTCCGCGGCGAGATGTCTGAGCGCGGGAGGGATCACCTCGCCCTCCTCGCCGAGAGTGCAGGTCACCAGGGTGACCAGGGCGCCTTCTGCGGCGTACCGGGCCATCGTGGCGCCGTTGTTGATCGACTCGTCGTCGGGGTGCGCATGCACCAGGAGCAGACGACGGGCTGGGAGATCCGTCATGGCTCCCAGCGTACGAGGCCGCGGTCGAGTGCCGCACCAGGCGGCGTTCGCCCCGTCGCGGCGCCCCGCACGGCCGGCACAGCGCATCGCGGTGTTACAGGATCAACCGGGGGGCCGACTGCGAAGCCGACCCGGCGCCTTGGGGCGCACCGCGCAGCACCCCGCACCGCACCGCACACCGCGCCCGCATCGCGCAGCACCGCACGCCGCACCACCCCTCGACGGGCCGACCCGGCCCGACACGGCCCGACCCGGCACTAGAACTTGAGCCCGCCGATCATGCCCGCAACGTTGGTCGTCAGTTCGGTGATGGTGGGCGCGATCGAGGAACTGGCGAGATAGAACCCGAGAAGCATGCAAACCGCCGCATGTCCGGCTTTCAGTCCGGATTTCCGGACCAGCAGGAAGACGACGATCGCCAGCAGCACCACCGCCGAAATCGAGAGTGCCACGGCGGCTCACCTCCACAGATATTCGGTCGGGAACGGGCAGCGTGCATGTGCCGGAAGGTTCCTACCCACTCGGCGCTAGGGATCATAACTATCCGTTCGGCCGCATCGATCGGTGCACGGCAGCACACGGGGGCGCACGGCCTCGGACCTCCCGGTACGTCGGGGAGGACGGCGGACCGGCACGGGCGGTACCGCGTCGGACAGGGGGTTCCCGTCAAGGAACAGCACGGCGCCCAGCGGCACTGTTCGGCGCTGAACAGCACCGGACAGCACCGGACAGCACCAGACAGCACCAGACAGCACCGGACAGCCCGCCGTGGCAGTGAACGGCACGGAACGGCGCGGCTTCCGGTGCGGTGCGTCGCAAGGCGCCGGCGCGGGCTCGCCGTCGGCCCACCCGGTTGATCCGGCAGCGCGGGAACGCGCCGGGCCTGCGCCGAGCCTGGCGCCGCGGCGGGGGCGCCGCGGCGGGCGAACGCCGCCTGGCCCGGCACTAGGTTCGCCTCCATGACCTCGAAGCAGCAACTCTCCTTCCCTCGCCAGTACGCCAGGACTCAGCGCTTCACCCTCGGCTCGCCCCGCGCGTTCACGGTGGCACCGGACGGTTCCCGGGTGGTGTTCCTCAGGTCCCCCTCGGGGACGGACCGCTCCCACCTGCTCTGGGTGCTGGACCTCGGGGACGAGGTGGGCGAGCGGGTGGCCGCGGACCCCGGGGTGCTACTGGGCGGCGCGGTCGAGGAGTTGCCCGCGCAGGAGCGCGCACGGCGGGAACGCAGCCGCGAGGTTTGCGGGGGCATCGTCGGCTACGCGGTGGACCGCGAGGTGGAGTTGGCGGCGTTCGCGCTGTCCGGCCGCCTGTTCACGGCCGAGCTGCGGGCCGGTACGGCTCGCGAACTGCCCGCAGCCGGACCGGTGATCGACCCGCGGCCGTCGCCGGACGGGCGTCTGGTCGGCTACGCGGCCGGTGGCGCGCTGCGCGTCGTGGGCGCGGAGGGCGACGGAGACCGGGCGCTCGCCGAACCGGACGGCGCGCACACATCGTACGGGGTGGCGGAGTTCGTCGCGGCCGAGGAGATGGGCCGCTCACGCGGCTTCTGGTGGTCGCCCGAGTCGGACCGGCTGCTGGTGGCGAGGGTGGACGACACCGCCGTGCGCCGCTGGTGGATCACGGACCCCGCGCATCCGGAGCGGGAGCCGGCGAGCACCGCGTACCCCGCCGCCGGGACGGCGAACGCCGCGGTGGGGCTGCTGCTGATGGGGCTCGACGGCAGGCGCACCGAGGTGGTCTGGGACCGCGAGCGGTATCCGTACCTGGCGCGGGTGCACTGGTCGCCGTCCGGCCCGCCGCTGCTGCTCGTCCAGACCCGCGACCAGCGCACTGCGCTGTACCTGGCCGTAGACCCGGAGAGCGGCGCCACGAGCACGGTGCACGTCGACGAGGACCCGGCGTGGGTCGAACTGCCGGACGGGGTGCCCGGATGGGCGCCGGGCGGCCGGCTGGTGCGGATCGCGGACGAGGGCGGGGCCCGGGTGCTGGCGGTGGGCGGCCGGCCGCTGACGGGACCGCGGCTGCACATCGGGGCGGTCCTGGATGTCGGCGCCACCGATGTGCTGGTCTCGGCGTCGGCGGGCGAGGAGGCGGTGGAGCCGGAGATCGGCGAGATCCATGTGTACCGGGTCGGCGGGCGCGGGGTGGAGCGGGTCTCGGAGGGCGCGGGGGTGCACGGGGCGGTGCGCTCGGGGGCGGTGACGGTGCTCGCGTCGGCGCGCCCCGATGACGCGGCCGGCACGACGGTCCGGGTGCTGAGGGACGGCGAACCGCTTGCCGTGATCGCCTCGTACGCACAGAAGCCGGTCCTCTCCTCCCGCGCACATTTGCTCGAAGGGGGCGCACGGCGGATTCCATGCGCCGTGCTCCTTCCACACGATCACCAGGAATCGGACGGTCCCCTTCCGGTGCTGCTGGATCCCTACGCGGGACCGCACGGCCGGCGGGTGCTCGCCGCGCACCATCCGCATCTCACCTCCCAGTGGTTCGCCGACCGGGGATTCGCCGTGGTGGTCGCGGACGGGCGCGGTGCACCGGGCCGTTCACCGGCCTGGGAGAAGGCGATCAAGGGCGATCTGACGGTCGCCCTTGAGGACCAGATCGAGGCACTGCACGCCCTGGCCGGACGGTTCCCGCTGGATCTCGGCCGGGTGGCGATCCGCGGCTGGTCCTACGGCGGCTACCTCGCGGCCCTCGCGGTGCTGCGCCGGCCCGATGTGTTCCACGCGGCGGTCGCGGGCGCGCCGGTCGCCGACTGGCGGATGTACGACACCCACTACACCGAGCGCTATCTCGGCCACCCGCAGGAGCGCCCGGAGCGGTACACGGCGAACTCCCTCGTGGCGAACGGCGCACTGGCCGAGGAGGCCGAGCCCGCCCGGCCATTGATGATCATCCATGGGATGGTGGACGACAACGTGGTGGTGGCACACAGCCTCCGGCTGTCATCGGCGCTGCTCGCCGCAGGCCGTCCCCATGAACTGATCCCGCTCACGGGCGTCACGCATATGACGCCCCAGGAGCAGGTCGCGGAGAACCTGCTGCTGCTCCAGGCGGACTTCCTGCGGCGCGCCCTGGGCACGGGCTGAGGGGAACCGGCCCGCCTCACCCCCGCCGGTCTCCGGCCGGCTCGGGAACCGGCGGCCCGGGAACGTCGTCCTTTGGCGGCATGACGGCACGGTTCACGGTCCCGGACCAGCGTTCGTGCGGAGCGCGGCCGTCTCGTCGGAGCAGGGCCGCGAGCGGCGGCGCCCCCCACAGCACCACGGCCCCGAACACGGTCGCATAGGGCAGCACCGCACCGAGCGGACCGGGCATGGCCAGGGTCCCGGTCTCGTGGACCAGGGTCAGCCAGAGCAGGGCGAGCGGGAAGTAGAGCACTCCGGTGCGCACCGTCATCCTCAGCGCTCCCGGCGGGCTCCCGTCGGGGCGGGTGACGCGGAGCAGCAGGGCACGTTTGCCGACGGTGGTGGCCATCGCGGCGGGCAGCAGCCAGAACCACAGCAGACCGAGGACGGCCCCGGCCGGCAGCGCGTGGCGCCGGCCCGTCGGCCAGTCAGCGGCGACACCGAGCAGGCCCGCGAACAGCGTCCAGACGACGAGCCAGCCGGCCGTGTCGGTCAGAAAGGCCAGGGCTCTGCGGGGCAGGGTGACGCGAGCTCCGTAGCGGCTGCGTTCGGATGCGGGGTTGTTGACCGGGAGCAGGCGGCCGAGCGGCCCTGCGACGATCCATCCGGCCATGGCTCCCGCGGTGTTGAGGATGAGGTCGTCCACGTTGAACTGGCGGTAGGGGCAGGCGTAGACGAACCACAGTCCCGTGTACTGGGTGGTCTCGAAGAACAGCGAGGTGGCGAACGCCAGCACCGCGCTGGAGAGGAACCCCCGGCGCAGGTAGTAGCGCAGATAGACGCCCAGGGGCAGCAGGAGCACGGCGTTGAGCAGGGTGGTCCACGCCGGAGCCAGGGTCACCAGGTGGGCGGGAGCCCAGTCCCCCGCCGCGGCCGTGGAGACCGTCCCGCGGAAGGCGAGCGGCTCCAGCTGGGGCCGCTCCGCATAGCGGGTGACCGCGCAGTGGCCGTCGGTGTCGGCGGGCAGCGGCACGACGGTCTGCAGCAGCGTGGCCAGAAGGTAGAAGACGAAGCTGTAGAAGACCAGCACGGGCCAGCCACCGGCTCGCCCGCGGCGGCGGTAGCCGCGGATCGCGACCGGGACCACGATCAGTGCGGCGATCAGCGGGAACACGGTGACCGCGACCTCGACGGGCAGCAGATAGGCACGGAGCACGGCGAGCGCTTTCTGCGGCGGACGCCGCCGCGGGGCCATGGAGGAGAGGAGACCGACTTCCCGGGCCAGGGCACCGGCACCGGATGCGCGTCCCGGCGGTGGATCCTCCGGCCACGCCTCAGGTTAGCGGACGGTGGCGCACGGCCGCAGCCCGCTCCGGCACGCGCCGCCACCGCCGGACCGCGGGCTGTTCTCCGCGTTCCCGGCAGCGGGCCGCCGGCCTCCGGGCCCGGCATGGCTCCGCCCCCGCCGAAGCACCGCCGGACGCATCCGGCGGACGGGTCGGGCGACCCGCGCCCCGGAGTGCGCGGTTTGCGCCCCGCCCGGTCCACGCCACCCGCACGCCCGCGAGGGGTCCAGGCTGCCGCGTCCGTGTATCAGGGCCCCGGGCCGCTTCGGCCGCATTGCCGCCCGGTCAGCGGAACTGACGGCCATTCACCGCGCTGAGGGCTTCTCCGGCCGCCAGTACCCGAGCGCGTTCACCCGGTCCTTCGGCAGGCCGAGCTCCTTGCGGACGTACGCGGTGAGGGTCCGGGTCGTCGCCGTGTCGCAGGCGATCCAGACGAACGCGTCCGACCGGTCGTCGCCGAGCAGCCCCGGCAGCGCGGCCCTCACCTCCGCCACCAGGGCGGCGCCGCCGTCCTGCCGGGGAACCCGCCGCACCTCGCGGTGGGCGGCGCCGGCCCGCAGGGGCAGATCGGCGTCCGACGGGTGCTGGGTCTCGAACCACAGGGTGGCGGGCACCTCCGGCATGGCGTCGAGCAGGGAGTTGACGGCGGGCAGCGAGGCCGGGTCCCCGACGGCGAAGATCCGCGAGGGCAGCGGGTCGGGCACGGTGAACCCGGTCCCCTGGAGGGTGGCGTCGATCCTGTCGCCCGGCTCGGCGTTGCGCGCCCAGTCGCTGGCACGGCCGTCGTGCAGCGCGAACTCCATGCTGAAGGTGCCCTGGGCGGGATCGGGGTCGACGAGGGTGAAGGCCCGCTGGTGCGGCTTGCCGGCGTCGTCGAACCAGAGGCGCACCCACATGGTGGGATGCACTCCCGTGGCGGCGAGCATGCCGCCGTCGGCGAGGTGGATCCGGCGGTAGTGGTCGGTCACCTGCTCCGCGCCCGTCACGGTGAACGCGAAGTCCCTGCCCCGGAACAGTTTGAGGACCACGCCCTCCCAGCCATGCCCCACTGCCGTCTCCTCCCCATGCGCGGACTAAGGTTAGGTCAGCCTAACCTAGGGGCTCGGCCAGTAGGAGAATTGGGGACAGTATGACGATCGAGGTCTATCGGGATGCCTGGGGCATCCCGCATCTGCGCGCCTCGAGCGCCCTGGAACTGGCCCGGGCCCAAGGCCGGAACGCCGCCGCCGACCGGGCCTGGCAGATCGAGGTCGAGCGGCACCGGGTGCAGGGCACGACAGCCGCGTTCCTGGGCGCGGACGCCGTGGCCTGGGACCGGTTCGCCCGGCAGGCCCGGCTCGCGGACACCGCACGGCGCTGCTTCGCGGCCCTGGACGCGGACACGGCCGCCTGGGTGGCGGCCTACACCGAAGGAGTCGGCGAAGGGCTCGCCGAAGGCGCGCGGAACGCACCGGAGTTCGCCACCACCGGTCTCGAACCCGGCCGCTGGGAGCCCTGGGTGCCGCTCGGCATCTGGATCTCCACCCACATCCTGTTCGCCGGGTTCCCGACCAAGCTGTGGCGGGAGGAGGTGGCACGACGGCTCGGCGACGACCTGACCACCCTGTTCGCCACCGACGGCCCCGGCACCTCGGGCAGCAACGGCTGGCTGGTCGCCGGCACCCGGACGGGGACGGGAGCGCCACTGATCGCCGGGGACCCGCACCGCTTCATCGAGGACCCGGGCGTCTACCAGCAGATCCACCTGGTGTGCCCGGGCATCGACGTCGTCGGCCTCGCGGTGCCGGGCGTCCCCGGACTCGCCCACTTCGGCCACACCGGCTCCGTCGCCTGGGCGATCACCAACGCCATGGCCGACTACCAGGACCTGTACCGCGAGCGACTGCGGCGCACCGCGGACGGGGTCGAGGCGGAGGGCCCCGACGGCTGGCGCCCGGTCGCCCACCACCGCGAGACGATCGAGGTGGCGGGTGGCGCCCCGGTCACCGTCGACGTGATCGAGACGGGACGCGGCCCGGTGATCGCCGGGGACGCCCCGGCGCCGGGCGCGGGCAGCGCGGTGCCCGGCGAAGGCAGCGCGATACCCGGCGAGGGCAGCGCGATACCGGGCGAAGGCGGCACCGCACCGGGCGAAAGCTCAGCCGCATCGGGCGAAGGCGCAGCCGCATCGGGAGGAAGCGGCACGGTGTCGGAGGCCGTCAGCCTCCGCTACCCGCCACGGGTCACCGCGGCCCTCGGCTTCGAGGCGATCCCGGCGCTCCTGCGGGCCCGCACCACCGGCGACGTCGACCGGGCCTTCGACACCTGGGTCGAGCCCGTCAATGTCGTGCAGGCGGCGGACACCGAGGGCGGACTGCTGCACCGGGTCGCCGGGCGCGTCCCGGTACGGCACGAGGCCAACCGGCTGCGGGTGGTGCCCGCATGGGAACCGGAGCACGACTGGCGTGGATGGCACGAGGCGCCCCGTGCCGAGGTCGGGGACTACGCCGTGATGGCGAACGCCCGGGGCATCGCCACTCCTCTGGGCGTGGAGTTCGCACCCCCGCACCGGGCCGACCGCATCGCCGCGCTGCTGCGGGAGTCCGGCGACTGGACGGCGCCCGGTATGGCGGCCGTCCACACCGACACCTGGCTGGCATCTGCCGCACCCCTGCTGGGTCTTCTGGCCGCGCTGGACGAGGGCGGCCTCACCCCCGGCGCCTCGGGCTTGCGGACCCGGCTGCTGGGGTGGGACCGCCGGATGGACGCCGACAGCACCGGGGCCGCGCTGTTCGCGGCCGTCCGCTCGGCCGTCGTGCGGCGGCTCGCGGCCCACCCGGCGCTGGAGCCGCTGCGCGGTCCGTTCGGGTACCCCGAGGTGTTCCTCCCCTGGCTCCATCTGCCGACGAAGATCGGGTACGCCCTGGAGAACCTGCTCACGACCGACCGGCTGCCGGGCGTCGACCGGGCCGAACTCGTCCGCGACGCCGTGAACGATGCCGCCGTGAACGATGCCGCCGTGAACGATGCCGCCGCGGCCGGCGTCACCGCGGCCGGCGGGCCGGAGGCCACCTGGGGCGAGCGCCACCGCCTCGCGCCCTGGCAGGCGCTGCCCGCCCCCGACGGCGAGGAGTGGCCGGGCCTGCCCGGCGACCACGACTGCGTGCTCTCCACCTCCAGCGTCCCCGGCGTCACCGACCTGAGCGTGCGCGGCCCCGCCGCCCGCTATGTGTGGGATCTCGCCCGGCGCGAGGACAGCCTCTGGGTGGTCCCGCTGGGTGCCCGGGGCATCCCCGGCGACACGCACCGCCGCGACCAGCTGCCGCTGTGGCTGCGCGGTGCATTCGTTCCCGTCGTCACCGACTTCGACCTGCTCACCCCCGAACACCGCACCGAGGAGACACATGACCACTGAAGCCGCCGCCGGATCGGGCACGGCCGGGACACTGCACCGGCAGACCGTCGACGGGCTGGGCACCGTGCGCATACGGCGCCTGGACCCGGCACGGGACACGGACGTCGTCCACTCCTGGGTCGGTGAGGAGCGGGCCCGTTTCTGGGGTATGGGCGAGACGAGCCGCGAGCAGGTACGGGAGATCTACGAGCACCTGGACTCGCTGACCACGCACCACGCCTTCCTGATCCTCCTCGACGACGTACCCGTGATGCTCTTCCAGACCTATGCGCCGGAGGCCGACCGGGTCAGCGAGTGCTACGAGGTCGAGCCCGGCGACATCGGGATCCATCTGATGACCGGCCCGGCCACGGGGTCTCCGCGGCCGGGCTTCACGGCGGCCCTGCTCGGAGCGCTCGTCGGCCATGTCCTCTCCGACGGGGATGTCCGACGGATCATCGCCGAGCCGGACGTGCGCAACACCCGGGCGATCGAGCGGCTGCAGCGCACCGGTTTCACGATCGGTCCGGAGATCGTCCTGCCGGAGATCGACCTGCCCGAGGTGTTCCTCCCCGAGAAGCGGGCCCGGCTGGCGGTCCTGCACCGGGAGGCGGCCGAGGCGCTGGCGCCGCGGTAGCCCCGCCCCGACCAGCCCCGACCACCCCTGTCCCGCCCGGGGCGTCCCGGGCGGGTGCCGGCCGGGACGCGCTGTGCGGGTGCCGGCACTCCCCGGGCGGGCTCCGGCCTCCGGGAGGGAGCGTCGGCACCCCGGCCCCGCACCCGCATCGGGGCCGGGGCCGTCAGCCCCCGCACCCGCGGCCCCGTGGCGGAGCCTCAACCCCGACCGGCCGCCCGAGGCAGGGGGCGAGTGCCGTCACTCCGCAGCCCGCCGGCCACCGCCCGGCACCACCCGCCTCACCTCGGCGAAATGGCACGCCGAGTCGTGCCGGGCCGGGCCCCGGACATCCCTGAACGGCTCCGGCACCGCCAAATGCGGCTCCTCCCCCGCGCACCGCTCCCGCGCCTTCCAGCAGCGGGTGCGGAACCGGCAACCGGAGGGGATGTCCGCGGGCGAGGGAACATCACCGGAAAGGATGATCCGCCCGCCGCCCCCGCCGTTCCCGGCCCCGCCGCCGTGCCCCTCGTCCCCGCCCCCGTCCCAGGCCGGCCCCCGCCCCCGTGCCGACGGATCGGGTACCGGCACCGCGGACAGCAGGGCCTGCGTGTACGGGTGCGTGGGATGGTCGCAGATCTCGGCTTCCCTCCCGGTCTCGACGATCCGCCCCAGGTACATCACCGCGATCCGGTCCGAGATGTGCCGGACGATCGACAGGTCGTGGGCGATGAACACATAGCCGAGGCCGAAGTCCTGCTGCAGCCGCTCCAGCAGGTTGACCACCTGCGCCTGGACGGACACGTCGAGGGCGGAGACGGGCTCGTCCGCCACGATGACCTCGGGCCGCAGTGCCAGTCCCCGTGCGATGCCGATGCGCTGGCGCTGCCCGCCGGAGAACTGATGCGGATAGCGGTTGACATACGCGGGATCGAGCCCGACGACGTCCAGCAGTTCCCGGACGCGCCGCCGCCGGTCGCCCTTCGGCGCGGCCTCGGGATGGATCTCGAACGGCTCGCCGACGATGTCACCGACGGTCATCCGGGGGTTCAGCGAGGTGTACGGATCCTGGAAGACGATCTGGATGTTGCGCCGGACGGCCCTCAGGGCCCGCGCCGAAAGCCGGGTGATGTCCTCCCCCTTGTAGCGGATGGCCCCGCTCGTCGGCCGCTCCAGGTTGACCAGGAGCTTCGCGAGGGTGGACTTGCCGCAGCCGGACTCGCCGACCACGCCCAGCGTCTCGCCGGCGCACAGGTCGAGGTCGACGCCGTCGACCGCCCTGACCGCCCCCACCTGCTTCCTGAACACGATGCCCCGGGTGAGCGGATAGTGCTTGTGCAGATCTCGCACCTCGATGATCGGCTCGGCGGGCCGGGTCGGCTCAGCCACGGAGGCACTCCCTCCAGAAGAAGCAGGCGCTCTCGCGCTCGGCGCTCACCCGGGACAGCTCCGGTTCGCCGGTCCGGCACACGTCCCGGGCCATCGGGCAGCGCGGATGGAAGGCGCAGCCCGGTGGGACGGCCACGGGGTTGGGCGGCAGGCCGCTGATGGCGTACAGATCCGCGTCCTTGCGGTCCGGGCGGGGGATCGAGTCGAGCAGTCCCCGGGTGTACGGATGGGCCGGGGCCTTGTACAGGTCGTGGACCGGTGCGGTCTCGACGATCCGGCCCGCGTACATCACGGCGATCCGGTCGGCGACGTCCGCGACGACACCGAGGTCGTGGGTGATCAGCACCAGTCCCATGCCGAGTTCGCGGCGCAGTTCGGCGAGGAGGTCCATCACCTGGGCCTGGACCGTCACGTCCAGGGCGGTCGTGGGTTCGTCGGCGATGATCAGATCCGGCTCGAGCGACAGCGCCATGGCGATCATGATGCGCTGGCGCATCCCCCCGCTGAACTGGTGCGGGTACTGGCCGACCCGCTCCCGCGCGGCCGGGATGCGGACCCGTTCCATCAGCTCGACGGCCTTCGCCCGGGCGCCCCTGCGCGACATGCCCCGGTGGACGGTGAACATCTCGCCGAGCTGGTCGCCGACGGTCAGCACCGGGTTCAGCGACGACAGCGCGTCCTGGAAGATCATGGCCATCCGGGCACCGCGGATCCTGCGGCGTTCGTCCTCCCTCAGTTTCAGCAGGTCCCGCCCCCGGAAGAGGATCTCCCCGCCGGTGATCCGGCCGGGCGGGGTGTCGAGGATGCCCATGGCGGCCTGGGCGGTGACGGACTTCCCCGACCCGGACTCGCCGAGTACGGCGAGGGTCTCGCCCGGGGCGACGGACCAGGAGACGCCGTCGACGGCTCTGGCGACCCCGTCGCGGGTACGGAACTCCACCCGCAGGTCCCGGACTTCCAGCAGCGGGCCGCCCGAGCGCAGAGCGCCGCCCGAGGGCGCCGGCGCCCCGGGCTCCCCGCCGGGAACGCCGGCCCCGCCGGGCGGAGTGCCGGTTTTCGGGCCGTTGTTCGGGCCGGTGCCGATTCCGGTGCTCGGGCCGGTGCTCATGCCGGTGCTCCTCAGCGCAGCTTGGGGTCGAGGGCGTCGCGCACCGCGTCGCCGAGCATGATGAACGCCAGCACGGTCACCGCGAGGGCGCCGGCCGGCCAGAGCAGCATGTGCGGGGCGTTGCGGATGTACGGCGACGCGGCGGAGATGTCGATTCCCCAGGACACCGTCGGCGGCCGCAGCCCGACGCCGAGGTACGACAGGGTCGCCTCCAGTGAGACGTATGTCCCGAGCGCGATGGTGGCCACCACGATCACCGGCGCGACGGCGTTGGGCATGACGTGCTTCAGGAGCAGCCGCGCCGGTGAGGCTCCCAGGGCCCGGGCGGCCTGCACATAGTCGTTCTGCTTGGCGGCGATCACCGAACCGCGGGCGATGCGGGAGACCTGCGGCCAGCCCAGCAGCAGCATGAACCCGATCACCGGCCAGACGGTGTCGCTCGTGACGACGGACAGCAGCACCAGTCCGCCGAGGACGACCGGGATGGCGAAGAAGACGTCGGTGAGCCGGGACAGCAGGGCGTCCGGGACCCCGCCGAGGAAGCCCGCGAACCCGCCGAGGGCGGAGCCGAGAAGCGCCACCCCGAGTGTGGCGCAGACGCCGACGGTCACCGAGGTCCGGGCGCCGTGGACGGTCCTGGTGTAGACGTCGCAGCCCTGGCCGTCGAAGCCGAAGGGATGGCCGGCCCGGGAACCCTGCTGCGCCCTGGCCAGGTCGCAGTCGAGGGGGTTGCCGGGGGCGATCAGCTGCGGCCAGACGGAGATGGCGAACAGGAAGAGGATGACGAGGGCCGCGACGACGAAGACGGGGTTGCGGCGCAGATCGTGCCAGGCATCGGACCACAGACTGCGCGGCCGGCCGGCGGGGCCCGGCCCGGACGGGCCGGCGGGCGCAGGGGCCTGCTCCAGGGTCCCGCCCTCGGCGGTGGCGAGGTCCATGGCGCCGCCGCCACCGGCCGGCGCGATGGCCGGTCCGTCGCCGTAGGGGGCCTCAGGCATAGCGGATCCTCGGGTCGAGTACGGCGTACAGCAGGTCCACGAGCAGGTTCACCAGCAGGAACACCAGCACCAGCACCGTCACGAAGCCGACGACGGTCTGGGTGCTCTGGCGGAGGATGCCCTGGTACAGCTGGTAGCCGACGCCGTGGATGTTGAAGATCCGCTCGGTCACGATGGCCCCTCCCATCAGGGCGCCGATGTCGGCGCCGATGAAGGTGACCACCGGGATCAGCGAGTTGCGCAGCAGATGGCGGGTCATGACGCGGCGGCGGGGCAGGCCCTTGGCGATGGCCGTGCGCACATAGTCGGCGCGCCGGTTCTCGGCGATGGAGGTCCTGGTCAGCCGGGTGACATAGGCGAGCGAGACGGCGGCGAGGACGAGCCCGGGCACGATCAGCTCGTCGAGCGGGGCCTCGGCGGACACGGACGGCCGGATCCAGCCCCACTTCACGCCGAGCAGCAGTTGCAGCAGCAGGCCGGTGACGAAGGTCGGGACGGCGATCACGACCAGGGTGGCCAGCAGGACGCCGGTGTCGACGGGACGGCCCCGGCGGAGCCCGGTGAGCATGCCCAGGCCCACGCCGATGACGATCTCGAAGAAGATCGCCACCAGGGTGAGCCGGATGGTGACCGGGAAGGCGTCGGCCATCAGCTCGACGACCGGCTGCCCGTTGAAGGCGGTGCCGAAGTCCCCGGTGACGACGTTGCCCATGGAGGTCAGGTACTGCTGCCAGAGGGGCCTGTCGAGGCCGAACTCCGCGCGCAGCCGGGCCGCGGTGGCCGGGTCGCAACGCCGCTCTCCGCAGAGCCCGGCGACGGGGTCGCCCATGACGTTGACCATCAGGAAGATCAGCAGGGTGGCTCCGGCGAACACCGGGATCATCTGGAGCAGGCGCCGGATCACATAACGTCCCATGATGTGCTCCACGGGTCCGGGCGGGCAGGCAGGTGGTTGCGTGGGCGGCTGGGCGGCTGGGGCTGGGCGTCAGTCGACGGTGATCTCTTCGTAGACGGGGACGCTGAACTGGTTCAGGGAGACGTCGGAGATCCGCTCGGAGTAGCCGGCGCTGCCGTTCTGGTACCAGAGCGGGATGGCCGCCATCTGGTCCCTGACGACGCCCTCCGCCTTCTTGAAGGTCTCGATCGCCCGGGCGGGGTCGGTCTCCGCGTTGGCCTGGTCGACCAGGCGGTCGAAGGTCTCGTTGCTCCACTTGCCGTCGTTGGAGGAGGCGTCGGTGTAGTAGAGCGGCTGGAGGAAGTTCTGGATGAGCGGGTAGTCCATCTGCCAGCCGGCCCGGAAGGGGCCGCTCATCTTCGACTGCGTGATCTGGTTGCGGTAGTCGGCGAAGGTGCCGACGGGGTTGCCGACGCAGGCCCGGTCGTCGCCGAGCGCGTTGTTGATCGAGTTGCACACGGCGTCGACCCACTGCCGGTGGGAGCCGGTGTCGGTGTTGTAGGTGATCCTGACCTGGCCGCCCGGGATGCCGCCGCCCTCGGCGATCAGCTTCCTCGCGCGGGCGGGGTCGTAGGTGCAGTGGACGCCGCACAGCCCCTCGTCGTAGCCGCCGTCGGGACCGAGGACGGGTGAGGTCCAGTCCTTGGCGGGGGTACGGGTCCGCTGGAAGATCGTGTCGGTGATCTGCTGCCGGTTGATCGCCATGGACAGGCCCCGGCGGACCTTCTCCTGTCCGGGCCTGTTCCAGTCCGGGTCGTAGTAGGGGAAGGCCAGGGTCTGGACGATGCCGGCCGGGGTGTTGATGTACCGGTCGCCGAGATCGGCCCTGACGTTGCGGAGCTGGGCCGCCGGCACGTCGTCGACGAGATCGAGATGACCTGCCGTCAGATCGGTGTAGGCGGTGCTGCTGTCGGTGTAGACCTTCAGGTCGACCCCGCCGTTGCGCGCCTTGTCCTCACCCGGATAGCCGTCCCAGCGGCGCAGGGACATCCGGGCGCCCCTGGTGTAGCTGTCGACGGTGTAGGGGCCGTTGCCGACGGGGCGGGCCAGCCAGCCGTCGTGGTCGCTGAAGAAGCTGCTGGGCAGCGGCGCGAACGCGGCGTAGCCGAGGGTCTCGGGCCAGGTGGAGAACTTCTGGGTGAGGGTGACGGTGAAGGTCCGCTCGCCCGTCACCTTCAGGCCCGACATGGTCTGCGCGGTGGGCCGGCCGGAGGCGGGATGGACCTGGTCGTATCCTTCGATGTAGCCGAAGAAATAGGCGTTGCGCTGGTTGTTGTCCAGGTGCGCACCGTAGTTCCAGGCGTCGACGAAGGACTTCGCGGTGACGGGCTCGCCGTCGGAGAAGGTCCAGCCGCTCCGCACGGTGACGGTGAACTCGACGGAGTCGTCCGTCTCGATCCGCTCGGCGAGCATGTCCTCGGCCTCGCCGGTTCTCGGGTCGTAGCGCTTCAGGCCCCGGAAGATCATGTCGAGGACCTTGCCGCCCTGGACCTCGTTGGTGTTCGCCGGTTCCAGCGGGTTCTGGGGGTCGCCCCAGGAGGACGTCACGATGCCGTCGGGCCCGCCGGCCGGTGCCCCGCCGCCGCACGCGCCGGCCGCGAGGACGACGGCGGCCGCGCAGGCGGCCCGGGTGAGGTGAGCGGCTCCGCGCATGGGGTGCCTCCAGTTGGTCGCCGATCCGGCCTGGGCACTCCATGTGTTGACGGCGAGGGGAAAAGCACACATCGGGTTGGGCTCAACGGGTGGGCGACCGCGGGGCCGTACGGGCGATGGCCGGGACGCCGGACGGCCGCCCCCGCCCCGGCCCGTGCGCGGCAGCGGGCGCAGTCGGCCGGGCGGCCCTTCCCGCACCGGGCGGGGGAAGACTCCGGGCGAGCAGCGGACGCCCCCGGGTAAGCGGAGCGTCCGGCGCGGACCTCTCGGCCGGGGCGGTGCGGGGGAGGACGCCCCGGGTGGGGAGCGTCCGAGCCGGGCGCGGTCGCGCGGATCCCCTGATCCGGCCGGGCCCGGCGCTCTGCCCCGCCGGGCCTTCGCACGGCTTCGCACGGGCCTTCCGCCTGGGCGGTCGCCCGTGCCGGGCACAGCACGCAGCGGGGCTCCCCCTCGGGGGAGCCCCGTCGTCCGGCCGTCAGCACGGTGCCCGGACGCCCGGACGCGGCTGGTGCCGCGGCAGGCGGTGCTCGCCCCGTCGCGACGCCCGGCGTTCCCACCCGCCCCACCCGCCCGGCACGGCGGACTGCGGCGTCGACGAATCAACCGGGCAGGCGCCCGACGGGGTCCCTCCGGCGCCCTGCGACGCCCCGCGCCGGACGCCGCGCCCCGACGGGCGCACCCTGCTGACGGGACACTAGGCCGCGTGCACGACGTCCTTCTCCTCGGCGAAGTGGCAGGCCGACTCGTGTGCCGCAGGAGTGTCCCGGCCGGCGAAGCGCTCGGGGACGGCCAGCAGCGGCACCTCGGTGGCGCACTTGTCCTCGGCCTTCCAGCACCGGGTACGGAAGCTGCAGCCCGACGGCGGGTTCGCCGGCGACGGGACGTCGCCCGAGAGGATGATCCGCTCCCGGACCTCGCGGGACTCGGGGTCGGGCACCGGCACCGCCGACAGCAGGGCCTGGGTGTACGGATGCGTCGGGTGGTCGTAGATCTGCGTGTCCGTGCCGATCTCCGCCATCCGGCCCAGGTACATCACGCCGACCCGGTCGGAGATGTGCCGGACGATGGACAGGTCGTGGGCGATGAAGACGTAGGAGAGGTCGAACTCGTCCTGGAGTTTGCCCATCAGGTTGATGACCTGTGCCTGCACGGAGACGTCGAGCGCCGACACCGGCTCGTCGCAGACGATGATCTCCGGGTTCAGTGCGAGGCCCCGGGCGATCCCGATGCGCTGCCGCTGACCGCCGGAGAACTGGTGCGGGTACCGGTTGATGTACTCGGGGTTCAGGCCCACCACGTCCAGCAGTTCCTGGACCCTGCGGCTCCGGTCGCCCTTGGGTGCCACCTCGGGGTGGATGTCGAAGGGCTCCCCGATGATGTCGCCGACCGTCATCCGCGGATTGAGCGAGGTGTACGGGTCCTGGAAGACCATCTGGATGTTGCGGCGGACGGCCTTCAGCGCGCGCCCGGACAGCCGGGTGATGTCCTGCCCCTTGTAGAAGACCTCACCGGACGTGGCGGTCTCCAGCGACATCAGCAGCTTGGCGACGGTCGACTTGCCGCAGCCGGACTCGCCGACGATGCCGAGGGTCTCGCCCTGGTGGAGGTCGAACGAGACGCCGTCCACCGCCTTGACCGCGCCGATCTTCTTCTTGAAGAGGATGCCCTGGGTCATCGGGAAGTGCTTGACCAGATTGCGCACCCGGAGGATCGGCTCGCCGCGGTCGACCGGCGCGCCGGCGGTGCCGGCGGGCTTCGCCTCCGCGGCCGGCGGCTGGACGCCGGTGCGGTCCGGGGAGTCGACCAGGGCCTCGTCGTTCTTGCTGAGCTCAGCCATGGATCGTCTCCTTCCAGAAGTGGCACGCGCTGCCGCGGCCGGGCAGCTCGGTGCCGTCCTGCTCGGTCACCTGGTGCAGTGCCGGGACGTCCGTGCGGCAGACGTCTCCGGCCTTCGGGCAGCGCGGGTTGAACGCGCAACCGGTGGGGATCCGCGTCAGGTTGGGCGGCAGACCCTTGATCGCGTACAGCTCCTCGCCCTTCTGGTCCAGGCGGGGGATCGAGTCGAGCAGACCCCGGGTGTACGGATGGGCCGGGCGCTGGTACAGCTCGTGGACGGGCGCGGTCTCGACAATCCGGCCCGCGTACATCACGGCGATCCTGTCCGCGACGTCCGCGACCACACCGAGGTCGTGGGTGATCAGGATCAGGCCCATGTTGTACTCGGCCTGCAGTTCCGCCAGCAGATCCATGACCTGCGCCTGGACGGTCACATCGAGCGCGGTGGTCGGCTCGTCGGCGATGATCAGGTCCGGCTCCAGCGCGAGCGCCATGGCGATCATGATGCGCTGGCGCATTCCGCCGGAGAACTGGTGCGGGTAGTCGCCGACCCGGGCGGCGGCGGCGGGAATCTTGACCTTGTCCATCAGCTCGATGGCCTTGGCCTTGGCTTCCTTCTTCGACAGGCCCTCGTGCACCCGGAACATCTCGCCGAGCTGGTAGCCCACCGAGAGCACCGGGTTCAGGGACGACAGCGCGTCCTGGAAGATCATCGCGATCTTGCGGCCGCGGAGCGCACGGCGCTCCTCGGCGGACATCCTGAGCATGTCCTGGCCGCGGAAGAGGATCTCGCCCTTGGGGATACGCCCCGGAGGCATGTCCAGGATGCCCATGACGGCCTGGGCCGTCACGGACTTGCCCGAGCCGGACTCGCCGAGCACGGCGAGCGTCTCACCGGCGCTGACGGAGTAGTTCACCCCGTTGACGGCCTTGGTGACGCCGTCCCGGGTGTGGAACTCCACATGCAGGTCGCGGACTTCGAGCAGCGGGCCTTCGTGCTGCCGATCGCCGCGGGGGGCGGGGACGTCCGCCGTTGTTTCGATGATGGTCATGTACGCCTCCCTCAGCGCAGCTTGGGGTCGAGGGCGTTGCGTACCGCATCGCCGAACATGAGGAACGCGAGCACCGTGATCGAGACCATCACCGAGGGGATGATCAGGACGTGGGGCGCGTTTCGGAGCTGCTCGCGTCCGCTGGAGACGTCGACGCCCCAGGACACGGTGGGCTCGGCCAGACCGACGCCGAGGAACGACAGCGTCGCCTCGGCCGCGATGTAGCCGCCCAGGGCGATGGTGGCGACGACGATGATCGGGGCGAGGGCGTTGGGCAGGACGTGCCGGAGCAGGATGCGGCTGGTGGAGGCGCCGAGCGCCTTGGCGGCCACCACGTAGTCGGCCTGCTTGATGTTGATGACCGCGCCGCGGGCGACACGGGCGATCACGGTCCAGCCGAGGAACACCAGGGCGAGGATGACCACCCAGATGGAGCGGTTCTCGAAGCCGGTCAGCACGACGAGCGCGCCCAGCAGGAACGGGATGCCCATGAAGATGTCGGTGACGCGCGACAGCAGCGAGTCGGTGAGGCCGCCGAAGTAGCCGGCCGCCATGCCGATGATGGTCCCGATGATCGTGACCAGCGCGGTGACGCCGACACCCACCATGATCGAGGCACGGGCGCCGTAGATGACCCGCGCGTAGATGGAACGCCCCTGGCCGTCGTAGCCGAACCAGTCCGGGGCGAAGAAGTGGCCCCAGTTGGGGTGCTGCAGGTAGTGGTTGGCCAGGTCGGCGTCACGCGGCGAGGCCGAGGTGAACAGGCCCGGGAAGGCCGAGATGGCCAGCAGCACCAGGATGAGCCCGGCGGAGATCAGGAACAGCGGGTTGCGGCGCAGGTCGCCCCAGGCGTCGGACCAGAGGCTGCGCGCCTTCTCCGGCTTGGCGGTCACGGCCGCGGGGGCGTCGTCCGGGGCGGTGGCGCCGGCCTCGGTCTCGGCGGACACCGCGGTGGCTGCGGTCTTCTCAGGCATACCGGATCCTCGGGTCCAGGACCGCGTAGAGCAGGTCGACGAGCAGGCTGGCGAGCAGATAGACGAGGACGATCAGTGAGGCGATGCCGACGACGGTGGCGCCCTCGCGGCGGAACAGCGCCTCGTAGATGGCGTCACCGACACCCTGCACGTTGAAGATGCCCTCGGTGACGATCGCCCCGGCCATCAGGTTGCCGATGTCGGTACCGAGGAAGGTGACCACCGGGACGAGCGAGTTGCGCATCAGGTGGACGCCGACGATGCGGCGGCGGGGCAGGCCCTTGGCCACCGCGGTGCGCATGTAGTCGGCGCGCAGGTTCTCCGCGATCGACGTGCGGGTCAGACGGGCCACATAGGCCAGGGAGAGCGAGCCCAGGACGATCGCCGGGAGGAACAGGTCGCCGAAGCTCTCGGAGTCCTGCACGGTCGGGGTGGTCAGCCCCAGCTGGAACGCGAACAGGTACTGCATCAGGTAGCCCAGCACGAAGGAGGGCATCGAGATCAGCACCAGGGTGAGGCCGAGGAGGCCGCGGTCGCGGACCGACTCGGGCCTCAGGCCCGCCACGATGCCGAGTCCGATACCGACGATCACCGTGAAGGTGAAGGCGAACAGCGTCAGCCGCACGGAGACGGGGAACGCATGAGCGATGATCTCGGAGATGGGTCGGCCGCTGCCGATCTCCGTACCGAAGTCGCCCTGCAGCAGACCGGTGAAGTAGTTCACGTACTGCTGCCACAGCGGCAGGTCGAGACCGAGTTCGTGCCGCTTCGCCTCGAGGACGGCGGGATCGAAAGCCTGGTCCCCCATGAGCGCTCTGACGGGGTCGCCGGGAAGCGCGTACATCATGGCGAAGATCAGGAAAGTTGACCCGATGAACACCGGGATCATCTGGAGCAGTCGCCGTGCGACGTAGCGCCCCATAGGTGCCTCCGTGAGGGGATTACCGGGCCCGGGGCGCCGACACATCGCGGACAGCCCCCGGACCACCGCCGCCGCCGGATGACCGACGGCGGCGGGTGATGGCCGAGTGGGGTGAGGACCCGTCAAGGGTTACTTGACGGTGACTCCGGTCAGCTCGAGGTCACCGTGGAAGTCGACCTCCACGTTGTCGACGCCCTTGCCGTGGCCACCGTTGATGCGGTAGTACCAGAGCGGGATCGCCGGCATCTCATCGAGCAGCTTCTTCTCGACCTCCTGGTAGCCCTTCACGGACTCCTCGAGGGAGTTGGCCTTGTCGGCCTCCGCCATCATCTTGTCGATGGCGGCGTTCTTGAAGCGACCGTTGTTCGCCTCGGCACCGGAGTGGTAGAGCTCCTTGATGAAGTTCACGTTGACCGGGTAGTCGGCCACCCAGCCGCCGCGGTACATCGACTTCACCTGGTCGTTGTCGCGGGCCTCGAGGTCCGTGGCGAAGTCCGGCTTGGCGTCGCCGACGCAGTCGACACCGGTCGCGTTGCGGATCGACTCGCAGACGGCGGTCACCCACTCCTTGTGGCCACCGTCGGAGTTGTACTGGATGAGGACCTTGTTGCCGGGGACGCCGCCACCCTCGGTCACCAGCTGCTTCGCCTTGGCCGGGTCGTATGTGAACACGTCCGTGCCCAGGTCCTGGTTGCCCTTGACCTGCGGCGGCACAAAGCTCGTCGCGGGGGTGCGGGTGCTGTTCAGGACGGTCTTGGTGATCGTCTCACGGTCGATCGCCATCGACAGGCCCTGGCGCACCTTCGGGTCCATGTCCTTGAAGGTCGAGGTGTAGAACGCCGGGACGAGGGTCTGGATCGCCGCGTACGGCTGCTCGATGGCGCCCTCGCCGAGGTCCTGCTTGTACTTCGGCAGGTCGGTCGGGCCGACCTGGCGGATGATGTCCAGGTTGCCGGAGACGACGTCCTGGTACGCGGCCTCGACGGTCGCGTAGTGCTTGAACTGGATGCCCTTGTTCTGCGCCTTGTTCGGGCCCTGGTAGTCAGGGTTGGCCGCGACCTGGATCAGCTTCTTGCGCGTCCAGCTCTCGAACTTGTACGGACCGTTGCCGATCGGCTTCTTGCCGAACGCCTTCGGGTCGTCGTAGAAGACCTTCGGGAGCGGGGCGAAGGTGGAGTAGCCCAGCTTGTAGTTGAAGTACGGGACCTTCTCGGTCAGCTCGATGGTGAAGGTGGTGTCGTCCACGACCTTCAGACCCGACATCGTGTCGGCCTTCGGGGCGCCGCTCTCGGGGTGGACGTCGGCGTAGCCGGCGATGTCCGAGAACCAGAAGCTGTTCTGCTGCTGGTTCTCGACGTTGGCGTACCAGTTCCACGCGTCGACGTAGGACTGCGCGGTGACCGCCTCGCCGTTGTGGAACTTCCAGCCGGACTTCAGCTTGACGGTCCAGGTCTTGGAGTCGGCGGTGGTGACGGACTCGGCGTTCGTGTAGACGATCTCGCCCTCGGCGTCGAAGTCCAGCAGCTGAGTGAAGAGCGACTGGATGACGTAGGAGCCGAGGCTCTCGTTGGTGTCGGCCGGGATCAGCGGCTTCTGCGGCTCGCCGACGTCGATCGAGACATAGCCCTCGGGCTTGCCCGACGAGCTCTTCTTGCCCTCGTCACCACTGCCACCACCGCAGGCGGTGGCCGCCATCGCGACGACGATCGCACCGGCCACCCACTTGGCGCTCTTGGCACCGCGCATGGGTTCCTCCTCATGAGTCCACTAGTCACTGCAAGAAGGGCACTCCGTCTACGCGCGCTGACACCCCTGACAGCGCGCCCGCCGAGTACCGCGAGTGTGCTCGTGAGCCGGCGCTCCCCACCGCGCTTGACCCATTGACCCGAGCTCAACGGAGCCAACTATTAAGGAGGCCGGGGCCGTAAACCACACTTAAAGGGTCTCGTTTTGACAACATCGGCGAGGCCGGTCGGCCCGAAATCCGGACAAAGCGATCAGAGACAGACACCCGCGAAACGGACCCTTGACACAAGTTCCGGAGCGCGCCGTCCGATAAACGGACATGATGACCGGGGCCGGTGGCCGAAACCCGCTTGACCGGAGACCCGGCGCCCACCGTGCCGGGGGGGCCGGGCCTCCGCCGAGGAGACGGGGCGCGGATCAGCCGTGCTTGGCCCGCGAGGCGGCGCGGGCGCGCTCGCGGGCGTCCAGGTTGACCTTGCGGATGCGCACGGCCTCCGGGGTCACCTCGACGCACTCGTCGTCGCGGCAGAACTCCAGCGACTGCTCGAGCGACAGCTTGCGCGGCGGGACGATGGACTCCGCGACATCGGCCGTGGAGGAGCGCATGTTCGTGAGCTTCTTCTCCTTGGTGATGTTCACGTCCATGTCGTCGGAACGGGAGTTCTCGCCGACGATCATGCCCTCGTAGACCTCGGTGCCCGGCTCGACGAAGAGCACGCCGCGCTCCTGGAGGTTGGTCATGGCGAAGGCGGTGACGGCACCGGACCGGTCCGCGACCAGCGAGCCGTTGTTGCGGGTCTGCAGGTTGCCGAACCACGGCTCGTGGCCCTCGTGGATCGAGTGGGCGATCCCGGTGCCGCGGGTGTTGGTCAGGAACTCGGTACGGAAGCCGATCAGGCCGCGGGACGGCACGACGAACTCCATGCGGACCCAGCCGGAGCCGTGGTTGGACATGTTGTCCATACGGCCCTTGCGCACGCCCATGAGCTGGGTGACGGCACCCATATGCTCCTCGGGCACGTCGATGGTCATGCGCTCGACCGGCTCGTGCAGCCTGCCGTCGACCTCCTTGGTGACCACCTGGGGCTTGCCGATCGTCAGCTCGAAGCCCTCCCGGCGCATCGTCTCGACCAGGATCGCCAGGGCCAGCTCGCCACGGCCCTGGACCTCCCAGGCGTCGGGGCGCTCGGTGTCGAGGACGCGCAGCGAGACGTTGCCGATGAGCTCGCGGTCGAGGCGGTCCTTGACCTGGCGGGCGGTGACCTTGCGGTCCTTGACCCCGCCCTTGTTGTCAGCGCCCTTGCCGGTGGCGCCCCGGCCCACGAGCGGGGAGGTGTTGGTGCCGATGGTCATGGAGATGGCCGGCTCGTCGACCGTGATCAGCGGCAGCGCGACCGGGTTCTCCGGGTCGGCCAGGGTCTCGCCGATCATGATGTCGGGGATGCCGGCGACGGCGCAGATGTCACCGGGGCCCGCGACCTCGGCCGGCTTGCGGGTGAGCGCCTCGGTCATCATCAGCTCGGAGATGCGGACGCCGGCGACCGAGCCGTCGCGCTTGATCCACGCCACCGTCTGGCCCTTGCGGAGCTCGCCCTGCTCGACGCGCAGCAGCGCGATACGGCCCAGGAAGTTGTCGGCGTCGAGGTTGGTGACGTGGGCCTGGAGGGGAGCACCGTCGTCGTACGTCGGGGCCGGGATGTGCGCCAGGATGGTGGAGAAGAACGGCTCCAGGCTGTCGCTGTCGGCGGGGACGGTGCCGTCCTCCGGCTTGGTCAGCGACGCGACGCCGTCGCGGCCGCAGGCGTAGACGATCGGGAACTCGATCTGGTCCTCGTCGGCGTCCAGGTCGAGGAAGAGGTCGTAGGTCTCGTTGACGACCTCGTCGATCCGGGAGTCCGGGCGGTCGGTCTTGTTGATGCACAGGATGACCGGCATCCGCCGCTGGAGCGCCTTGCGGAGCACGAAGCGGGTCTGCGGGAGCGGGCCCTCGGAGGCGTCCACCAGCAGCACCACGCCGTCGACCATCGACAGTCCCCGCTCGACCTCGCCGCCGAAGTCGGCGTGGCCGGGGGTGTCGATGATGTTGATGGTGATGGGGGCCCCGCCGTCCTTGGGGTGGTACTTCACCGCCGTGTTCTTGGCGAGGATCGTGATGCCCTTCTCACGCTCCAGGTCGTTCGAGTCCATGACCCGGTCGTCGACGGAGTCGAGCTGGTGCGCGGCGAAGGCTCCGGCCTGCTTCAGCATGGCGTCGACTATGGTCGTCTTGCCGTGGTCGACGTGGGCGACGATGGCGACGTTGCGGATGTCGTGGCGCGTGGGCATGGGTGGCTTGCGCTTCTCTCGGGTCGTGGGATGCGGCGTCGGTTCCTCTTACGCCCGCCGGGCGGACGCGCCACGGCTGTGTCCATGGTACGGGGCCGCCGCGCACAGGGCTTCCCCGGCCGATCCGAACCGGCACGACCCGGTACGACCCTGTCCGCCGGGGCCTGCGGGACGCAACGGACCTGAGCGGCATCCGAGGTCCGGACCACCGGAGCGGAGGGTCCCGCGACGGGCGCTCCCGGCTCCCCGCACGCGGAACAGGGCACCCGCGCCCACCACCGCAGGGGGCCGTTCGGGCCCGGCGGCCCCCTGCGGCACCGGGAACCCGGGGCAGCCCACCACCGCCGGGCCCGAACGGCCCCGAACGGCCCGGACCGGACGGCGGAGCGCGGCCGTCCGCTCCCGCCGCGGACGCTTGGCGGACGGCAGCGGTCGCGGGTGGGCGTGCGCCCGCACCGCTGGTGGGTGTGCGCCCGCACCCGCAGGCCGGCCGGCTCCCGGCCGCCCGGCGAGGAGCCGCTCGCTCAGTCCCGTTCCGCCCCGGGTGCCGCCTCCGTCCTCACGAAGCCGATGTCCTGGTAGCGCGGTGCCGAGAAGCCGAACGCGCCCGCGTTGGCCAGGTCGTGCTTCGCGGCCACCAGCTCGGGACGCTGGTAGAGGGGAATGGAGGCGGCCGCGGCCCAGATCCGGGAGTCGACCTGCTTCATCAGATCGCGCGCCTTCCTCTCGTCCAGTTCGGAGGCGGCTTCGTCGAAGAGCTGGTCGATGCGGTCCGTACCGACCCGGGTGTAGTTCTGCTCCACCAGCAGCGACCCGTCCGTCGCCGGCTGGGGCTTGGCGTAGATCGGGCGGGCGTCGGTCGCCGGGTAGGCCGTGGCCGGCCAGGACCAGAGGGCGAGGTCGTAGTGCCCCGATGCGATGTGGTCCTTGAAGAAGGACTCGTCCGCGACCTTCTTCACCTCCGTACTGACCCCGATCCGGTCCAGCATCGCGCGGATGCGGTCCGCGACCGTGCGCAGCGGTTCGGATCCCGGGCCCGAGGGGAGGACGAAACGCAGGCTGAGCGGCTGACCGTCCTTGCCGAGCGGTCCCGCGACCGGGTTCCGGCCCGGGGCCCGGGTGCCGACCGGCGCGTAGGCGCCCGCGACGCCGCCCTCCCTCCCGTACGCCTCGGGCATCGCCTTGTCCCCGTCACTGCCGGCGGGGAGGGCCAGGGGACCGCGGGCGGGCGGCTTGTCGTCACCGCCGCTGCCGGAGGCCGCGGGGGGTGCGGGGACGGCCGGGGTTCCCGGGCTCCCGGGGACTGCGGAGGCCCCGGAGGGCGGACCGGCAGCCGCCGGACTCCCCGCCACCGGGCTGCCCACCGCCGGGCCGGGCACGGCCGGGCTCTGCGCCGCCGCCGGGCTCTGCGCCCCCGGACCCTGCGCCGCCGGACCCTGCGCCGCCGGACCCTGCGCCGCCGGGCTGCCGGCGGCGGGGCTCTGCGCCGGGCCCGCCTCGGTGCCGGAACCCGCCACCCGGGCGCCCTCCGGAGTCCAGCCCGCATCGGCGAGCAGCGCCTGCGCCTCCTCGGTGTCCTGCCCGCCGAGGGCACCGCTGCTGTCCGCGTAGCCGGGCTGCCCGGCGAGCGCCAGATGGCTGCCGACCGGCTTTGCGGGCAGTCCCAGCGGCTTCAGCACGGTCTCGGCGAGCGCCCGGCGGTCCAGCGCACGCGCCACGGCACGCCGTACCCGCTCGTCCGCGAGCGGCCCTGACTCCCCGTTGAGGGCGAGCTGGGTGTAGGCGGGCTCCAGCGACTTGCGTACCACGAATCCGCGCAACCCGGTCTGCTCGCCGCTGAGCCTCGTGAGCCCGGCGCCCCCGCGCCCCCGCGCGAGCGACCCGCCGCCGGCCGTGGTCTCCGCAGGCCCTCCGGTGGAACGTTCCTGCGGTGAGCCCCCGGCGGATTCCCCGGCCCTCGTGGGTACCGGGCCCGGACCGCTGCCGCCGTCCCCGCCGTCCGGGGCGTCCGGGGCGTCCGGGGCGTCGTGTGCCGCCGCGATACGGTCCGCGACGCCACGGTCGACCTCGGCCAGATCGACCTCGCCCGCGGCGAGTGCCGCCGCGCGCCGGTCGCGCGGTACGGCCCGCAGCACGATCGAGTCGAGCTTGGCCGGGTCACCCCACCAGCGCGGGTTGCGGGCGAGGGTGACGGTGCCGCCCTCGCCGTCGACCTTCTGCAGGGAGAAGGGCCCCGCGGTCACCGGGAGCTCCGAGCGGGCCCCGTCGTTGAAGGCCGCCGGGGTGCCCATCGTCTCCTTGGGGTAGAGCGGGGAGAACAGCGATCGCCAGTCGGCGTACGGTCTCGCGAAGGTGACCCGGACCTCCAGGTCGCTCCTGCCCCGCTCGATCTTCTCGATCCGCTCGTAGCCGGCGTTGCGCGCGGTCCAGTACGCCGTGTCCTTGCCGTTGAGCGCCCGCCACTGGGCGACGAAGTCCGGCGCGCCGATCTCCCTCCCGTCCGTCCAGACCGCCTCCTGGTTCAGCTTGTAGAGGACCACCTGCTTGGGCTCGCGGTCGACGAGCTCGGCCGATTCCAGGTAGTCGGGGTTGAGCTGCGGACGGCCCCGCTGGTCCAGCGTGAAGAGGGACGGGAGGACGGCGCCGGTGACCCGGCCGGTTGCGCTGTCCGCGTCGGCCTGGAACGCGTTGAGCGTCGCCGGTACGGAGTCGACGGCCCATCGCAGGGTGCCGCCCTTCTCCACCCGGTCGCGCCCGGCGGGGCCGATGTCCGAGGGGGCCGCCACGCCGCCGGAGCGGCCCTCCCCCGACGTGCAGCCGGCCAGCACCGGCAGGGCCAGCACACCGCTGGTGAGCAGTGCCACCGAGCGCAGGGTGCGGGTACGGCCCGGCAGGATGCCGCCGGACCGGGCACCTGGGGCTCCCGGGCGGGGGGTACGGGAGCGGGTCCTCCCGCGCGGGGCGTCGACATCGGACATGACATCGGACATGACATCGGACATGACTTAGACCCCTTCGCCCGATTGGCCGGGTATCCGGTGGATTCTGGTGATGATCACACCTATTGCGCCTCCACTGAAGGGGACGGAGGACGGGCTGCGGAGCCGACACGGCGGAGCGGTCCGAAAACCCCACCCACACGGCCCAGCCGAGAGCCCCTAACGGGTGGCGCATACCGCGAATCGGTGCACGCGCCCTTCACAAGCGGGGACGCGAGGCGCGAGACTCGCAGGCGCACACAGCCCTCTGGGGGACAAGCCCCAGACACCCGCATGCCACCGCGACCGCGGAAGTGAGGGCAGTTCATGTCCCTGCAGGACGAGTTGACGGACGTCAAACGCCGTCTCGACGACCTGACCCGCACGGTCGAACGGCTGGAGCGGAGCCTCGCGCCCAAGCGCGGGAACGCACCCCGGACCCAGCCGGCCGACCGCCCGAGAGACCTGGTCACCATTCCCGACACCCCGTACGACAGTTCGCTGTGGACGGACTCGGACGACGAAGGCCTGGGTGCGCGCGACCGGCACGCGCCCTAGGAGCTTCGTTGGCCACAGGCACCGAACCTCATACCGACACAGGCGTGCGCGGCGCCGCCCGCGCCGCCATCGCCGCCCGCCACCTCAGGACGGACCGCTGGTGGCTCGCGCCCGCCGCGACCGCCGGCGGTCTGCTCGCCTTCATCGTCTACTCGACGTGGCGGGCCTTCGCGAACAGCGACTACTACGCGGCGCCCTATGTCTCGCCGTTCTACTCGCCCTGCCTCGCCGAGAACTGCGTACCCATGAAGGGCGGGCCCAACTGGGAGATCTTCGGGAGCTGGTGGACCCTGTCCCCCGCCCTGCTCATCCTGGTCTTCCCGCTGGGCTTCCGGCTGACCTGCTACTACTACCGCAAGGCCTACTACCGCGGCTTCTGGGCCTCGCCCCCGGCCTGTGCGGTCGCCGAGCCGCACAGGAAGTACACGGGCGAGACCCGCTTCCCGCTGATCCTGCAGAACATGCACCGCTACTTCTTCTACGCGGCGCTTCCGGTGGCGGTCATCCTCACCTACGACACGGCCCTCGCCTTCCGGGACGCGGAATACGCCTGGGGCCACATGGGCCTCGGCACCGTGGTCTTCCTCGTGAACATCGTGCTGATCTGGGCGTACACCCTGTCCTGCCACTCCTGCCGGCACATCATCGGCGGTCGGCTGCGGCACTTCTCCAGGCACCCGGTGCGCTACCGGCTGTGGGGCCTCGTCGGCAGGCTGAACGAGCGCCACATGCTGCTCGCCTGGTCGTCGTTGATCAGCGTCGCCCTCGCCGACTTCTACGTCTATCTGCTCGCCTCCGGCGCCTTCGTCGATCCGCGCTTCTTCTAGGGGAAAGGTGCTGAACCATGAGCGAGCTCGAACGGCAGCGATGGGATGTCGTCGTGGTGGGCGCGGGTGGTGCGGGGCTCCGGGCCGCCATCGAGGCGCGTGAGGCGGGCGCTCGTACGGCCGTCATCTGCAAGTCCCTGTTCGGCAAGGCCCACACCGTGATGGCCGAGGGCGGGATCGCCGCCTCCATGGGCAATGTGAACCCCCGCGACAACTGGCAGGTCCACTTCCGGGACACCATGCGCGGCGGCAAGTTCCTCAACCAGTGGCGGATGGCGGAACTGCACGCCCAGGAGGCCCCCGACCGGGTCTGGGAGCTGGAGACCTGGGGCGCGCTCTTCGACCGCACCGGGGACGGGAAGATCTCCCAGCGCAACTTCGGCGGCCATGAGTACCCGCGCCTGGCCCATGTCGGCGACCGGACAGGACTGGAGCTGATCCGGACCCTCCAGCAGAAGATCGTCTCGCTCCAGCAGGAGGACGAGCGGGAGTTCGGCGACCACGAGGCACGGTTGAGGATCTTCCAGGAGTGCACGGTGACCCGGGTGCTCAAGGACGGCGACCGGGTGGCGGGCACGTTCTGCTACGAGCGCGAGTCCGGGCGCTTCTTCGTGCTGGAGGCGCCGGCCGTCGTCCTCGCCACCGGAGGCATCGGCAAGTCCTTCAAGGTGACCTCCAACTCCTGGGAGTACACCGGCGACGGGCACGCACTGGCGCTGCTGGCCGGGGCGCCGCTTGTGAACATGGAGTTCGTGCAGTTCCATCCGACCGGGATGGTCTGGCCGCCCTCGGTGAAGGGCATCCTCGTCACCGAGTCGGTACGCGGCGACGGCGGGGTGCTGCGCAACTCCGAGGGCAGACGGTTCATGTTCGACTACGTCCCCTACGTCTTCAAGGAGAAGTACGCGGACACGGAGGAGGAGGGCGACCGCTGGTACGACGACCCGGACCACAACCGGCGTCCCCCCGAACTGCTCCCCCGCGACGAGGTCGCCCGGGCCATCAACGCGGAAGTGAAGGCGGGCCGCGGCTCACCGCACGGCGGGGTGTTCCTGGACGTCTCCACCCGGATGCCGGCCGAGGTGATCAGGCGCCGGCTGCCGTCCATGTACCACCAGTTCAAGGAGCTGGCGGACGTCGACATCACCGCGGAGGCCATGGAGGTCGGGCCCACCTGCCACTATGTGATGGGCGGCATCGCGGTCGACTCGGACACGGCGGCCGCGGCCGGTGTGCCCGGCCTGTACGCGGCGGGCGAGGTCGCCGGCGGCATGCACGGCTCCAACCGCCTGGGCGGCAACTCGCTTTCGGACCTGCTGGTCTTCGGCCGGCGCGCCGGACTGCACGCGGCCGGGTACGCGGCGGGCCTCGCCGGGCGGCTGCCCGCCGTGGCCGGGGAGCAGATCGACGCGGCCGCCACGGAGGCACTGCGCCCCTTCAGCGCCGAGGGGCCCGCGGCGGACGCCCCTCCGGAGAACCCGTACACGCTCCACCAGGAACTCCAGCAGACGATGAACGACCTCGTCGGCATCATCCGGCGGGAGGCCGAGATGACGCAGGCGCTGAAGAGGCTCGCCGAACTCCGGGGCAGGGCCCGGCGGGCGGGAGTGGAGGGGCACCGCCAGTTCAACCCCGGCTGGCACCTCGCCCTGGACCTGCGCAACATGCTGCTGGTCAGCGAGTGCATCGCCCGTTCCGCACTGGAGCGCACCGAGAGCCGCGGCGGCCACACCCGTGAGGACAACCCCGCGATGGAGCGCGAGTGGCGCCGGATCAATCTGCTGTGCAGGCTCGCCGACCGCTCCCCGTCCTTCGGGCCGGTGGAGCCCGGCGCACCGCCCGCCGACCCGGTACGCGGCCAGATCGACCTCGCGCGGAGTACCGCCGCGCCCATCCGCCCCGACCTGCTCGCCCTCTTCGAGAAGGAGGAGCTGGTCAAGTACCTCGCCGAAGAGGAGCTGTACGCATGAGCACGTACGACGCCCGGTTCAAGGTCTGGCGGGGCGACGGGGACGGCGGGGGCCTCGAGGACTTCACGGTCGAGGTCCACGACGGCGAGGTCGTCCTCGACATCATCCACCGGCTGCAGGCGACCCAGGCGCCGGACCTCGCGGTGCGCTGGAACTGCAAGGCCGGCAAGTGCGGCTCGTGCAGCGCGGAGATCAACGGCCGGCCCCGGCTGATGTGCATGACCCGTATGTCGGTGTTCGACCCTGCCGACACCGTCACGGTCACCCCGATGCGCGCCTTCCCCGTGGTGCGGGACCTGGTCACGGACGTGTCGTTCAACTACACCAAGGCCCGTGAGGTGCCGTCCTTCGTGCCGCCGCAAGGGGTCGCGGCGGGCGAGTACCGGATGCAGCAGATCGATGTGGACCGCTCACAGGAGTTCCGCAAGTGCATCGAGTGCTTCCTGTGCCAGGACACCTGCCATGTGGTGCGTGACCACGAGGAGAACAAGCCGGCGTTCGCCGGGCCGCGCTTCCTGATGCGCGTGGCCGAACTCGACATGCATCCGCTGGACGCGGCCGCGGAATCGGGCCTGGACCGCAGGCGCACGGCCCAGGACGAGCACGGCCTGGGCTACTGCAACATCACCAAGTGCTGCACCGAGGTGTGCCCCGAGGGCATCCACATCACGGACAATGCGCTGATCCCGCTCAAGGAGCGGGCGGCCGACCGGAAGTACGACCCGCTGGTGTGGCTGGGCAGCAGGATCCGCCGCCGGGGCGAGCACACCGCATAGCCGGCTCCACTCATCCGTGCCCGGGCGCCCGTGCCCGGGCACGGGCCTCCCGCCGCGGGGGAGGCGGGTGTTCCGGTCGTGGCCGGGTGATCCGGTCACGGGAGGGCGTTCCGGTCACGGGAGGGGCGGCCGTCCGGGTCGGAACACGGGCGTCCATGTGGGAACACGGGCGTCCCCGCCGCGGAGCGGGCGCCCTACCGGGCAAGGGCGCCACCGTCGCGAGGCGGGTCCGGTTCGCCTCGCGACGGGGGTTCCTCGCGGCGGCTCAGAACATGCTCAGCAGCTGCTCCGCGCTGGGCTCCGCCGCCGAGTCCCCGTCGGGCAGAGCGAGTTCGAACCACACCGTCTTGCCCCGGGGGGTGCGGCGCGAGCCCCAGGCCGCGCTCAGCAGCCCGACCAGCTGCAGTCCCCGGCCGCCCTCGTCGGTGTCCCGCGCCCGCCGGCGCCGCGGCTGCACCAGGCCGGAGTCCCACACCTCGCAGACGAGCGTACGCTCGCGCAGCAGCCGCAGCCGGATCTCGCCCTCGCCGTACCGCAGGGCGTTGGTGACCAGCTCGCTGACGAGCAGTTCGACCGTGTCGACGAGCGGGTCGAGGTCCCAGGCGACGAGCTGCGCGCGGGCCAGCTCCCGGGCGCGGCCCACCGACCGGGGTTCGCGCGGCAGCCGCCAGTCCCCCACGGCCTCGGCCGCCAGGCCCTGGACGCGGGCCATCAGCAGCGCGATGTCGTCCTCACCGTGCCGGGTGTCGAGGGTGGCGAGCACGCGGTCGCAGACGTCCTCGAGCGAACGGGAGCGGGCTCCGCCGTCGGCGGGGGCGGGCGTATCGACGTCCGAAGCGTCACCGAGAACATCTGGGGCACGGGCTTCCGGTACGGGGCGGGCCGGCTCGGTCAGGGCACGGCGGAAGGCGGCGAGCCCCTCCTCAAGCGGATGGTCGCGCGACTCGACGAGGCCGTCGGTGTACAGCGCGAGCAGCGCGCCCTCCGGAAGCTCGACCTGGACCTCCTCGAAGGGTTCGCCGCCGACGCCGAGCGGCATCCCGGGCGGCACGTCGAGCATCAGCGCCTCCTCGCCCGGCTCGACGAGTACCGGGGGCAGATGACCCGCGTTGGCGAAGGTGCACCGCCGGGTCACCGGGTCGTACACGGCGTAGACGCAGGTCGCCAGGTAGACCTCGGAGAGCTCGGGCCCGCGGGACTTGTGGGCGACCCTGGACGCCTGCTGCGCGCCGATGGGTGCGCCGAGGCCGCGGGCGATCTCGTCGAGCGCCGAGAGCACCTCCGCTGGTTCCAGGTCCAGCAGCGCCAGCGTCCTTACGGCGGTGCGGAGTTCGCCCATGGCGACGGCGGCGCGCAGACCCCGCCCCATGACGTCGCCCACGACGAGTGCGGTGCGATGGCCGGGGAGTTCGATGACGTCGAACCAGTCGCCGCCGACCTCGGTCGCGGTGTTCCCCGGGAGGTAGCGGCAGGCGATGTCCAGTCCGGCGGCCTCCGGATCGCCGGGCGGCAGCAGGCTGCGCTGGAGGATGAGTGCACGCTCGTGCTCGCGGCGGTAGAGGCGGGCGTTGTCGATGCAGACCGCGGCACGCGCGGCCAGTTCGACGGCGAGCGCCCGGTCCCGTTCGCCGAAGGGCTCGCTGCCCTTGGCCCGGGAGAACCGGGCGAGGCCCACGACCGTGTCGTGGGCGACCATCGGCACGGCCAGCGTGGACTGGACGAGGCTGCCGTCCTCGCCGGGGATGAGGCGGACCCTGGCGGTGCGCAGGGCCTTGGCGCAGGCGGAGCTGAAGGGGTAGCGGTGCACAGCGCCGACCGGGGGGCCTGCCGGGGCGGCTGCTCCGGAGGCGGCTTCGAGCAGGGTCTCGGAGAGGGTGCTGGCGAAGGCGACCCTGCGCAGTTCCGCGCTGCCGCCGCAGCTCTCGGACCGGGCGGGGGCCAAGCGTCCCGGTGGTGCCTCGTCGCCGGTGAGCAGCCCCTGGTAGAGGTCCACGGAGGCGAGGTCGCAGAAGCCGGGGACGGCGACATCGAGGAGTTCCCGCGCGGTGGTCTCAAGGTCGAGGGAGGTGCCGATCCGGGCGCCTGCGTCGTTGAGCAGGGCGAGGTTGCGGCGGGCGCTCGCGGCCTCACGCGCCGCGATCTGACGTCGTGTCACATCGACGCCGAGCCCCGCGACCCCTACCGGCCGACCGGAACCGCTGTGCACACGATAGAGGTTGACGGACCAGTGCCGCCGCTCCGATGTGCCGGGGGCACTGCCGACGATCTGGAGTTCGGTGACGGACTCACCGGTCGCCAGCACCCGCTGGAGCGCCGCGGTCATCCGCTCAGCCTCGGGTCGGGAGAGGTAGTCGTTCACGGTCCGGCCCCGGTGGTCCTCCGCGGATCCACCGAAGACGGCCGCAAAACGCTCGTTGGCCCGCAGCACCGTGAGGTCGGGACCGAACAGAAGAAAGCCAAATGGGGATTGACCGAAAATCGCCTGCGAGGAGGCGAGGTCCGTCTCGATCCGCCGTAGGGCGCGTACGTCGACGACGATACAGAGCGCGGCACGCTCGCCGTTCCCCGTCTCACTCGGCATCACATAGACCTCGGCCAGTCCGTGCGCGCCGCGCTCCCCGGGCAGGCGGAAGGGGACGAGCCCCGTCCACTCCCTGCCGTCCAGGATCTCGGCGATCTTGCGGTGGCCTCGGGAGCGGAGCTCCGAGGGGATGAAGACGTCGACCGGATCCTTGCCCCTGACATCCCGGGCGGCGATGCCGAACTGCTCCGCGGCGCGGCGGCTCCACTGGTCGACCAGCCCGTCCGGGCCGATCGAGAACGACGCGACCTTGACATAGTCGTAGATGGAGCCGGGCGGACTGCTCTGCCACACCACGTCGCCCGGCATCTCAGGTATCTCGCTCACGCGACCGCCCCCTCCAGCTCACCGCACCGGACCGGCCATGCCCGAAGTATTCAGCACTACGGCACCTGGCGGCACGGCGTTCACGATCACAGCACGGTCTCGTTCGTTTCACGCCGGGGCCGCGGTGATCGTCGTCCCCCACACTCCTAACCAGGCACGGGCAGCTCGAACCACACGGTCTTACCCGTTCTGCCCCGTCGCGTCCCCCAGCGGCGGGCCGCACAGGCCACCAGTTGCAGCCCCCGCCCGCCCTCGTCCTCAGGCCCGGCGGGACGTTCCCGGGGTGGATCCGGAAGGGGATCGGACACCTCCACGAGCAGCGCCGGTGGCCGCGGCGGGGCCGTACCGTCCACGCCCGGCCTCACCAGGCGCACCCCGATGGGCCCGGAGGTGTACCGAAGGGAATTGGTCACGAGCTCGCTGACCAGCAGTACCGTCACATCGACGAGGGCGGGCTCGAGGCCCCACTGCCGCAGTGCGTCACGGACGGCGTGCCGGGCCGAGCGGACGGCGTCCGGCTCGGCAGGGAAGGTCCACTCGGCGGATGCGCCCTCGGTGTGGATCACGCCGACCACTTCCCGGACCTGCCACGGAGTCCCGTCCTCTTCGGGACGGCAATCAGCACATACCCGATATATGGCGTGACGTACCCCCGCGAGGGGCGCGCGATGGCACAAAGAGCGCAGGAATTCAGCCGCGCGCGCCCTCTGGGTCATCCCACGGCAGCCGGCGCACGACCTCTCGGACCGCGGGTCGGTCCTGGGGCAGCCAGTCCACGGCGTCCAGTTCGCCGACGGCGAGCCAGCGCAGCTCGTCATGGTCCTCCAGCGGGCGCGGCTGACCCGAGATCAGCCGCGCCGTCCAGACCTGGAGCACACAGCCCGGACCGAGCGGCCACTCACCGGGGATGCGCTCGACCGGCTCGGCCACGACACCCAGTTCCTCGCGCAGCTCGCGGACCAGGGCTCCCTCGGGGGACTCACCGGGCTCGACCTTGCCGCCGGGCAACTCCCAGCGTCCGGCGAACTCGGGCGGCGCACTGCGGCGGGCGGCAAGCAGCCGTCCCCGTTCGCACAGCGCCCCGGCCACGACGACACGGGCGTTCACCCCATCTGCCATGCGCGGGAGCGTAACGCGTGACGCGGGCGGGCGGGCGAACGGGCGGGCGGCGGCGGAGCGGCGGGCGCGCCGCGGCGGAGCGCCATCGAGGCGGGGCCGACTCAGGAGGGCGCGGCCTGGCCCATGTGTTCCACCCAGTAGAGCCGCTTCGGGCCACGGCCGCCGAGGCCGTCCGCGATCCTCTGCGCCTCGTCCCGTGTGGCGTACCTGCCCACGCGATAGCGATTGCCGTTGTCGTCCTGGCGGATCACCAGCCAGGGCAGCATCACGCCGCCGTCGGTCATCGCACCTCTCCCGCCGCCGGCCTGCACTTCTCTAACCATCCCCAGGAAAACGCAGTCTGCATATGCCCGACCCTACGCCTGACCTTCACTCAGCGGATACGCGTTTTCACGAAGAGAGACGGATCCGGCCAGCGCCCCCTCATCCACGAGGGGCGCACTTGGCCGAGTGCGCCCCTGCATCGCACACGAATCCGAAGACCCTCTGGTGATACCACAGCTCGTCGCGCGGAGTCCGCCGAACGAGACGTGTGCGCCCCCCAGGGCGCGACCCGGGCGCGCCCCGGGCACGACGGGGGTGCGCCCCGGGCACGACGGGGGTGCGGCAGCGGGCACGACGGGGGTGCGGCAGCGGGCAGGCACGGCCGGGGCGCGGCGCGCCTGCGCGCCGGGACGGGCGGCACGGCGAGCGAGGTGCTGCGCGGCGACGCGGCGCACAGACAACGGAGCACGATGGCGGTGCGGAGGAGCGACCGAGCCCTCGACCCGTCCGGCAGAGTCCCGGTCCGGCGTCGCTCCCCCCTTCCCGGATCCCCCGAACACGCCCTGTGCGGAGCGTTCTCGGCAACCGGCACCGGCACCGGCACCGGGGCGCAGCAGGAGGCGAACGGATCCGCGGACCTCCGCCCGCTGCCCGCCGGGGAGGTGCTGCCGTGGCTCCGGTGCCGAGGGCACGTCACGCGGCACCGCGCACCGCGCACCGCCGACGGTTGAGCCGCCGCGGCGCACCGCGGGGCGGCGCGCCGACGCGGAGGTCAGCGCACCGGAAGGTGGTACGCGAGACGGAACCGGTCCGCCGGTACGACCACATCCGCCGTCTCGACGGCACGCCCCGACGCGTAGTAGGTGCGCTGAATGACCATCACCACATGGCCGGGCACCCCACCGAGCAGGAGCAGTTCCTCCGCCAGCCCCGGCCGGGCGCCCACCTCCTCGACCACGTTGTCCACGACGACGTCGATGGCACCCATCCGCTCGACGACACCGCAGCCGCCGAGCGGCCCCTCCTCGGGCAGCATCACCGGCGTGCGGCCCGTGATCGAGAGCGGCTCCCAGGATGTGGACAGCATCACCGGCTCGCCGGAGTCCCTGAAGACGTATCGCGTACGCATCACACGATCGCCGGGGAAGACCCCCAGCCTGCCCGCGACGGAGGCACCGGCCGGCTCCTGCTCGCTGCTCGACTCCCAGGTCCCACGGGCACCCTCCGCAGCCTGTTCCTGGCGGAAGGGATTCGCACCGGCGGGCGGCCGGTAGCCCGAGCGCGCGATGCGCCGCGGCACCGGGCGCTCCCGCACATACGTCCCCGAGCCGGAACGCCCCTCGACCAGCCCCTCGGCCATCAGCACCTTCCGCGCCTCCAGCGCGACGGTGTCCGAGACCCCGTATTGCTCGCGAATCCGGGCCTGTGAGGGAAGGCGGGTGCGCGGCGGCAGCGACCCATCGACAATCTTCCGGCGGAGATCGCTCGCAACGCGGAGATAGGCGGGCTGCTCACCGAAAGTCACTGGCCACTCCCAACAGGTTGACAGACAGCAACAGCGTGGCAACCGACGGTTGATCGCCGCAAGCATGGGCCAAGGAACCACGCACAGCGATCACCGCTTCCGGGCATGCGTTTTCCCCCGAGGAAGAGGAAAGCGCAACCACCGCGGCAGGCACCGGCAGCAGGCAGGCACCGGCAGGAGGAGCAGGCTCCACCGGGCGGGCGTCGCACGCCCCTGCCCCGAACCCCGGCCCGCGCGAAGCGGGCGGTCCTCAGACCGTCGTACCGTCGCCGGGCAGCGGCGCCTCCCGGTCCTCCGGTTCCGCCGGTTCCGCCGGCTCCTCGGGGTCCGAGGGGTCCTCAGCGGCCTCAAGGTCCTCTGGCGGGTCCGCGGCGAGCCCGAGGGCGGACCGGACGGCGATCTCGGTCTCCAGGTGGAAGGCGTCGGCCGCCGCCGATGTGGCGTCCCAGAATCCCAGATCGTCCCGTGCCCTGGCCGCCCGGCCGAAGTGGCGGCGTGCGGTGTCGTACTCGTCCGCACGGGCCAGGGCGTGCTCGCGGGCAGCCGCGGGCCAGGGCCCGGCGCGCAGTCCACGGGCCTCGGTGGTGAGCGTCCGCACCATCTCCTCGGCCCAGGCGCGGTTGGCCTCCGGATCGTCTTTGAAGAGCTCCGCCGGCTCTTCCCACCAGACCGTGTCGACGGCCCGCTCGGCCTCCAGATACACGAGTTGTGCCGGGTCGAGGGTCGTCCGGTCACTGCGGACGGAGGTCGTGAGCTTCGGACCGTCGCTCACCAGTGCGCAGGTGACACCGCGGTCGCCGAAGCTCCAACTGTCCCTCGTCGGCATGTAGTAGTACGGCTCCGCCGTCGGAGGAACGGTCCACCAGTCCAGCGCGTAGCCGCTGCTGACGTCCTCGCAGCGCCGCTCCGCCTCGGCCTCGACGGCCCTCTGGCCGGGCCACTCGTCGATCGCGCCGAGCGTGAAGGCGCCGGTCACCTCCCCCTCGTGGGGGCTGTCGCAGTCCACGATCCGGACGGCGGCGGCCTCGTCCTCGTCCGCCACGCCCTGGCCCGGGGTGTCGAAGCACTGCCCGGTCCGCAGGTCGAACGTGGACTCCACGGCGGCGCTCTCCCGCACCGCCTCACGGAAGCCGTGCCACGCCTCGCGAGCGGTGCCGGTCGCGAAAGCGACGGTCATGAGGATCGTGCTGATGACGGACAGTGCGGTGCCCGCGACGGCGAGGCCCCGGCCACCGTCCCCCCGCTTCCTGATCTGGGCCAGCGCGATCAGTCCGAGGACGAGGCCGAGCGGGGGCAGGCAGCAGACGATGCCCGCGACGAGGGAACCGATGGCGAAGCCGTTGGTGGCGGGGCGCTGCGGCACCGTCCCGTAGGGCGGATACGGCATCCCCTGCTGCGCACCCGCCTGCATCGCGTACGGGTGCGCCCCCGGTGGGGGCGGGAACGGGGAGGGCGGCTGCGCCGGGCCGGACCCGCCCGGAGGCGTCCATCCCTGCGACGTCGGTTCCACGGGTGCGACGCTCCTTGGGAAGATCGTTTCTGCGCGAGGGCCGAGCCGACGCGAGGGCCGTGCCACCGCGAAGACCCGGTCAGCACGAGCATCGTGCCCACGCGAACATCGTGCGAACATCTGCGCGGATCAGCCGATCAGCGGATCATACGGTGACGGAGGGGACGAGGGACACCCGGATGACGCGGAAGAGAGGCCCCCGACCCGGCCGCCCCTCCGGCTGGCATCCTGGCTCCCATGACGGACTATCAGTGCCCCCTGTGCGACGTGCGTGCCCCGGTCGAGTCGCTCGCCTGGTGCTGCCCCCGGTGCCGTGGCCCCTGGGACCTGGACTTCAGCGCCGGAGCCGTGCCCCGCGGCTCCCTCGCCGGCAGGGCCGGTTCACTGTGGCGCTACGAGGAGGCGCTGCCGCTCTCCGCGGCCGACACCACGGGCTGCGGCCCCCGGGCCGTCTCGCTCGGCGAGGGCCGGACCCCGCTGGTACCGCTCACCGCCACCGCCACCGCCAAGCTCGACTTCCTGATGCCGACCCTGTCCTTCAAGGATCGCGGTGCGGTGATGCTCGCCGAGCTCGCGCGTCGGCTGGAGCCGCACCGGGTGATCGCCGACAGCAGCGGCAACGCCGGCACCGCGATCGCCGCCTACTGCGCCCGTGCCGGCCTGGACTGCACCGTGTACCTCCCGGAGGCGACATCCCCGAAGAAGGCCGAGCAGATCGCGGCCTACGGCGCCCGTCCGGAACCGGTGCCCGGCGACCGCGAGGCGGCTGCCCGCAGGGCGCACGCGGCCGCCGGCGAGGACGGCGTCTTCTACGCCTCACACGTCCACAACCCGTACTTCCTGCACGGGACGAAGACCTATGTGTACGAGGTGTGGGAGGACCTCGGCGGCCGCCTGCCGGACGCCCTGGTCCTGCCCGTCGGCAACGGCACCCTGCTGCTGGGCGCGCATCTGGCCGTCGGGGAACTGCACGCGCACGGCCTGATCGCACAGCGCCCCGCCCTGATCGCCGTGCAGGCGGCGGCGGTCGCCCCGCTGGCCACCGCATTCCACGCCGGTCGGGAGGACATCACCCCGTCCGCAGCGGCGCCGCCGACCCTCGCCGAGGGCATCGCCATCCCCCGCCCGCCCCGGGCCCGCCAGGTCCTGTCCGCCGTCCGGGCCTCCGGCGGCACCTTCCACACGGTGACGGACGACCAGATCCGCGCCGCCCAACGCGATCTCGCCGCCCGCGGCCTGTTCGTCGAGCCCACCGGGGCGGCCTGCTGGGCGGCCGTCCTGGCATACGGCCTCGGGGACCGCACGGCCGTGGTACCGCTGTGCGGGGCCGGGGCGAAGACGGGGCTCGCAACCGGCGGGTAGCCGGGTGCGGGGCCGGGGCACACCGAGGGCACACCCGGGGCGCACCGGGGGCGCACCGGGCACCCACCCGGCAGGCGCCCCCTCACGCACCCGCCGGGGGCGATGCCCCGTGCTCTGCGGCATCGTCAGCGGCCGGCGGGTCGCTCAGCAGCGCCTCGCCGAAGGCACGCAGACGCGCGACCGCCTGGGCGTCCGGCCGCCCCCTTCGGGAGAGAGCTCCGCGGATCTCTTCGTACGCCGATGCCTCGAGGCCGCAGCGGCGGCAGTCCTCGAGATGCGCCGCGACCCGGCGAGCGGTGACCTCGTCCGTCTCCCCGTCGAGGTAGGACTGCAGCAGCCTGGCGACCTGCAGGCAGTTCATCCTGCGCTCGCCCACGGGTCGGCGCCGCCATGAACGCTTCTTCACCTCACACCTCGTCTCGGTGCCAGTCCGGCCGCCACCAAGCGGGCTCGTATTCGTTTGCGCGCCCGGTGCAGGCGGCTCATCACGGTGCCCTCCGGTACGTCCAGCAGATGGGCGGCCTCGGCATAGGTGAGGCCGTCGATGTCGACCAGCTGCACCACCCGCCGGTGCTTGTCCGGCAGGCCGGACAGTGCGGAGTCCACCACCTCGTCGAAGGCCTGGCCGACGACCACCTCCTCCGCTGAGCCTGCCGAGCACCTCGAGCCGAGACGGTCCAGATCGGCGTCCGGATCGTCCAGCAGATGGGGGCGGCGGCGCCGATGCCGGTTGACCTCGGCCCTGCGCATGATGGTCAGCAGCCAGGCACGGGGATGCCTGCCGTCGAAGCGATCGACGGACCGGTAGGCACGCAGCAGGGTTTCCTGGACCAGGTCCTCGGCGTCGGCGGGCTGCGCGGTCAGGGTCGTCGCCACCCTCAGCAGCACCTCCACCTCGGGCAGCACATGGGTGGCGAACGCCTTTCCCCGCGCGTCGGCCGGGTTCGGCGCCGCTGTCACTTCGTCTTCCACGCGACGGAAACCCCCGTCCGGTGGCGGGCATTCCCTCGCGCCCGTCCGCTGCCGTCCACATGCGCCGGCTCGTGCGCCCGCGCCCACCGCGCACGAGCGGGCGCACAAACGAGGGCGGGTGGTGCCGGGATCGTTGCCGGCCGGCGCAGCGCCGCGCATCGCGGTGGGGAGGGTCAGCCGGCGACGACCCAGCGGTGTGCGACCGGCAGGTGCAGCCGTACACGCTCCGACGCGGCCGGCTGGGGGCCCGGCGGCAGCAGCGCGTGTACGGGTCCGGCGGCGGTGTCGGCGACGAGGGCCGTGAACGGGCCTTCCGGCCGCACACTGCGCACCACCGCGGACACGCCGTCCGGGCCGGTGTCCAGCCGGACGGCTTCGGGACGGATCACGAGGTGTCCGGTGCCCCGATGGGTGACCGTGCCGGGCAGTTCCAGTTCCCCCAGCGGGCAGGCGAACCGTCCGTGCGGGGTGACGCTGCCGGGCAGCGCGGTGGCACAGCCCAGGAAGCGGGCCACGGCGAGGGAGTCCGGGTGGGCGTAGAGGTCCGCGGGGCGTGCCTGTTGCAGGAGCCTGCCGTGGTCGAGCAGGGCGACGGTGTCGGCGACCGCGGCCGCCTCCGACTGGTCGTGGGTGACCAGGACGGTGGTCACCGCCCACTCCCGCTGGACCGAGGTGAGCAGCTCGCGCATGGTGTGCCGCAGGCCGGGGTCGAGGGCGCTGAACGGTTCGTCGAGGAGGAGCACGGCCGGTTCGGCGGCCAGGGCGCGGGCGAGCGCGACACGCTGGGCCTGCCCTCCCGAGAGCTGGCGGGGGTAGCGGTCCGCGAGCGCGTCGAGGCCGACACGCCGCAGGTGTTCGAGGGCGCTCGCGCGGGCGGCGCGGCGGGGACGGCCGCGGACGCGGGCGGGGAAGGCCACGTTGTCCAGCGCCGTGCGGTGCGGCAGGAGCATGGGCTGCTGGAAGACCACCGCGGCACCGCGGCGCTCCGGTGGGGTCCGGGTGACGTCGGTACCGCGGAGGTAGACGGCCCCGCTGGTCGGTGCGAGGAGGCCGGAGGCGATCTGCACGGTGGTGGTCTTGCCGCACCCTGAGGGGCCGAGCAGGGCCAGCAGCCGTCCATCGGCGACCTCGAGGTCGAGGCCGTCCAGGACGGGTGAACGGTGCCCGGGATAGGTGACGGTGATCCCTTCAAGGCGCAGGCCGGCGGCGGCGGAGGAGGAGGACGAGGAAGAGGAGGACGAGGAGGAGGACGAGGTGCTCATGGCGGTCAGCGGTCGATTCCGGGAGGAGTGGCGGAGGGACTGGGGCCGGCAGCGGCGGCCGGAGGACCGGCTTCGGGAGCGGCGGCCGAACGACCGGGGCCGGGAGTCGAGTCGGACGGACCGAACCGGGGAGGGGCCGCGGAGGAACCGGACCCGGCGGCCACGACCGCCGCCGGGGGACCGGCCCCGGCAACCGCCGCCGGGGGACCGGAGCCGGGGACCGCCGCCGGGGGACCGGAGCCGGGGACCGCCGCCGGAGGATCGGCTTCCGCCCAGACCGCCCGATGGCGCCGCATGATCGTCGCGGTCGCGCCGAACAGCACGACCGGAGGGACGAAGGTGAGGATGCCGAGAACGGCGGTGAACGCCTGGTTGCCGCTGCCCGCGGCGGAGGCGAACAGCAGCAGCGGCAGGGTGGTGACCACCCCGCCGCCCACCAGCACGGTCATCAGATACTCGCTCCACGACACCAGGAAGGCCAGGGTCGCCGCGGCCAGCAGGGCCGGGGCGAGCGCGGGCAGGGTCACGTGCCGGAGCACCGCGTAGCGGGAAGCCCCCAGGGTGCGTGCCGTCTGCTCCATGCGGAGGTCGTAGCCGGCGTAGCCGCCGATCAGCACGAGCACCGTGTACGGCAGGGCGGGGACCAGGTGGACGAGCGCGACCCCGGCCGGCCGGTCGGCGAGCCCGGCCCGGACGAAGACCTCCTGGACGCCGACCGCCAGGGCGAACGGCGGTACCAGGACGGGAGCGAGGAGCACCAGGCGGATCAGCCCGGCGGCCGGCGGCCGGTACAGGACCAGGCCCCGTGCCGCCAGGGCCCCGAGTGCGGTGGCGGCCAGGGCGGTGGCCAGCGCGAGCCCCAGTGAGGTGCCCGTGGCGGCGATCACCTGCTGGTGCGGGTCGGCGGCCCGGGTCCAGGCGCGGGCCGAGAGTTCCTGGGGCACCAGCGCCGGGTACACCCATCTGCCGGTGAAGGCCCAGACCAGCAGCGGCAGCAGGGGCGCCGCGATCCAGCCGGCGAGCAGCGCGGCGCCCGTGAGGCGCAGGGCCCGGCTCACGGGCCGGTCCTGGCGCGCAGCAGCCGGCGGGAGACCACGGCGGCGGCCGTCGCCGCGAGGGCGATCACCAGGCCGATCACGACCGCGAGGGCGAGGGCGCCCGGACGGTCGCCGAGTTCCACCGACCGGTAGAGGCCGACGGCCTCCACCGGCAGGGCGCGCGGCGCGGTGGCGCCCAGCAGCGCGGGGATCTCGTACGCCGCGAAGGTGAACGCGAAGACCAGCAGGCACGCCTCGGTGAGCGCCGGGGCGAGCAGCGGCAGCGTGACGTGCCTGAGCCGGCGCAGCCGTCCCGCGCCCAGGGTGCGCGCCGCGGTCTCCAGGTCGCGTACGGCCGGGGTGTAGGCGGCGAGCAGCATGATCGTGACGAAGGGCGCTTCCTTCCATACGTAGGTGAGCAGGACGGCGGTGTGGCCGGGGCCGCCGACCAGGGCGGGGAAGTCGGCGGCCCCGTCGGTCCACCCGGCGGCGCGGGCGAGCCGGGAGAGGAGTCCCGCTCCCGAAAGCAGCAGTCCGAACGCGGCGGCGGCGAGCAGGTGCGGGACCGCGAGCGTGGCCCGCGCGGCGGCGTCGAGGGCGGCCCGGGCGCGTCGGGAGCCGCTCACCGCGCCGACCACGGCGAGGGCCGCGGCGGCCGACACCGCGGTGCTGAGCGCCGCGATCTCCAGGCTGAGCGGCAGGGAGCCGGTGAGGGCGGGATCGCGGAGCAGGTCCGCGTAGGCGGAGAGGCTCCAGCCGCGGCCCAGACCGTCGGCGAGGCTGCCCCGGGCCGCGAGCAGCAGGGCGGCGGCGGCGAAGCCGACGACGGCGAGGGCGGGCGCGGCCAGCAGCAGGCCCCGCAGGCGCGGCGGCGTACGCACCGTCACGAGGCGGCGGCGACTTCCCGCTTCCAGCCCTTGTCGAGCGGGCCCACCCAGTCGCCGCTCAGCTCCGGCAGGGCGTTTCGGGCCAGTTCCCCGGCGGGAAGCGTCGTCTCCGGCATGGTCAGCGAGTCGAACTCGCGCCGCCACCGCTCGGGCAGCAGGTCCCGGTCGAGTACCGGGTAGGCGCCCCAGCCGCCGGGCCGCGCCTTGGCGTACTGGAGCTCGGGCGAGAGCATCAGGTCGGACAGTACGAGCGCGGCCTCACGGTGGGCGGCGTTCGCCGGCACGGCGAGAAAGCTCGTGTTGCCGAGGCTGCCGTCCTCGGGCACGAACACCCGGGTGGTCGCCGGGAACCGGCCCTTGTCGACGAGTGCCGGGACACCCGCGGGGTTGTAGGTCATCGTCATGTCGACCTCGCCGTCGGCGAAGAGGTCGTCGAGTGCCGGCTGGTCCTTGGGGTGGGTGGCCCCCTGGCGCCACAGGGCGGGCTTCAGCGCGTTCAGCTCCCTCCAGAGGGCGGGGGCTGCGGCGTCGTAGGCGTCCTCGCCGTACTCCGCGGGGACCGGCCCGGCGCCGGGCACGCCGGCCGCGAGCAGTTGCCTCACGAAGGCCGAGCCGGTGAAGTCGGGGGGTGCGGGGTAGGTGAAGCGCCCGGGGTTCTTCTTGATCCACTCGATCAGGGCGGCCGTGGTGCGCGGAGGTTCGGGCAGTCTGGCCGAGTCGTACACGAAGGCGAACCGGGCGCGGTTCCAGGGGGTCTCGCAGTCGTCGACCGGGGTGCCGAAGTCGTGGGTGAGCGTGGGGTCGGAGCGGTCCAGGTACTTCTGGTGGGGCATCAGACCGGTGTATCCGCACAGCCACAGGTCCGCCTGCTTGCCCGTGCGGAAGTTCTCCCCGTTGACCCACACCAGGTCCACGGCACCGCCGCTGTCCTTGCCGGCCCGCTGATCGCCGAGGACCTTCTGCACGGCGTCCTGGGTGTCGGCGACGGGGACGCGCCGGACGGTGATCCCCAGCTTCCCCGCCGCGGGGGCGACCTCGTCGTCGACGAAGGAGTTGGCCCCCTCGTCCCCGCCGTACATGAACAGGTTCACCGTCTGACCGCGCGCCTCGGCGCGCAGCGCGGCCCAGTCCTTCGCCGGGGGCTCCGCCCGGCCGGCTGCGGTGCCCGAGCAGGCCGCCGCCAGCATCCCGGCCGCGACGGCTCCCGCGGCGAGGGCGGCGGCCCTGCCGAAGCGCCTTCCGCTGTGCCGCGTCCGTATCCCCATGCGTGCCGCCCCTTCGTTCGCTTCATCCTGTTCATCCCGCTCATGCCGTTCACCCCGTTCACCCCGCAACTCGCGCCGGCCGCACCCATCACGCCGGTCGCGCCGCGTCACTCACGCCAGCCGCGTCAGCCACGTCAGCCACGTCAGCCACGTCAGCCACGTCAGCCACGACAATTCCGCCGGTCCCGTTGCGTCCCCCGCACGGCGGGACCGGCGGGCGCCCGTCGTGGGACCGTGACATCCGCCGTACGGACCCCGGGCGCCCATCCTCGTCGCCACCCGTAACCCGAACATCCGCCGTACGAAAAAGGAACACGGCCGGGTGCCCACGGGCTTCCCTTGGTGTCCCACCGGCATGGTGCCGGTATGACGGAGGGAGCCGAGGATGCTGGACGTGCAGGCGCGGGCGCTACTCGGCGGCCCGCTGGACCGGGCCGCCGCGATGCTCGATCGCCCCGCCGTCACACCCGGCCGGCTGACCGCGCTCGGCGCGCTGACGGGTCTCGCCTCGGCCGGCTGCGCGGCCGCGGGCTGGTGGCCGGCCGCCGCAGCGCTGTGGCTGCTGTCCCGGCTCGCCGACGGCCTCGACGGTCCGCTCGCCCGCCGCCGCGGCACGGCCGGCGCCTCCGGGGCCGGCGGCTTCCTCGACATCAGCGCCGACTTCCTCGTCTACGGGGCCTTCGTCGTCGGCGTCGCCGTCGGCGTGGGCGGCCCGGCGCTGCCCTTCCTGCTCGTGCTGCTCGCCTACTACGTCAACGGCACGGTCTTCCTGGCCTACTCCTCCCTCGCCGAGCGCAGCGGGCGGCGGCGCGAGGAGGACCGCCTCTCGCGGGGCCGCTCGCTGAACTTCGTCGGCGGTCTGGCCGAGGGGACCGAGACCATCGCCGTACACACCCTGTGGTGCCTGCTCCCCGGTTCCGCCCACACCGTCGCCTGGGTGTGGGCCGCGGTCGTCGGCATCACCGCGGCCCACCGGGTCGTCACCGGCTACCGGCGGCTCCGGTGAACTCCCCGCCGCGGGAGCGGACCAGCCGGGCGGCCCACCAGCCGCCTGCGCTCAGCACCAGCAGACCGCCCAGTGCGATCCACAGCGCGGGCGAGGCGGGGTCACCCAGGGACCCGCCGAGGCCGGTGTAGACGACGGTGCCCGGGATGATCCCGAGGGCCGTGGCTGCCAGATAGGAGGAGAAGCGCACCCCGGCCACCCCCGCCCCGTAGTTGATCACCGAGAAGGGGAACAGCGGCACCAGGCGCACCAGCAGTACGGCCGCGAACCCGCGGCGCGTCAGATACGAGTCCAGCCGGGCCAGTCGCCCCGAACCGGCGTAGCGGGCCACCGCCGGCCGCCCCAGCCAGCGGGCCAGGCCGAACGACAGCGCGGCACCCGCCGTCGCTCCCGCGAGTACCGCAGCGGTCCCCAGCGCCAGCCCGAACAGCGCCCCCGCGGACGCGGTCAGCACCGAGCCGGGCAGCAGCACCGTCACCGCCACGGCGTAGCAGAGCGCGAAGACCACCGGGCCCCACAGGCCGAGCGAGTCGACCCACTGGCGCACCTCGTGCAGCAGGCCGGCACCGCCACCCAGCGCCACCCAGGACGCGAGCGCCGCCACCAGCACCACCAGGACGGCCAGCCTGGTCCACGCCGGGCGCGCGGGCCCGCTTCCGGCGGGGGTCGCGTCCGGGACCGTGCCGGCGGCCGCGTCCGAGGTCACCTCCAGGGCCGCGTGCGGGGCCGCGTCGCAGGTCGGCGGCTCGGCCCCGGCGGACAGCGGCCGGGCGTTCTGCCCGGCGGCGGTCGAGGGCGGCCGCCGGGGCGTTGACGGGGGGACTGCCGGGTGGTTCATGTCGGCTCCTGTGACGGTCGTCCGGTCGGTAGGTCGGCCACCACGCGGCGCAGCGGCAGTTCGAGGTGTCGTCCCCGAACGGCCCACCGGGCGAGGGACCGCCTGGCGGCTTCGGCGCGGCGGGGGGTCAGTGCGGGCAGGTACAGGGCGCCGGCCAGCAGCTGCGCGTCGTCGGCCGAGCCGACGGCGAGACGGAAGACGCGCCGCTCGTCGGAGCGGACACGGAACCCGGCCGAGCACAGCAGGCCGGCGAGTCCGTCGCGGGCCCGCGGGTTGGGCCACGGCTGACGCACGGCGCGCAGGGCGGCCATCACCCGGACCCAGGAGAGCATCCCGGACGGGGACAGCCCGGTCTGGGAGGGCACCAGCGCCGCAAGTGTCCCGCCGGGGCGCAGCACTCGCCCGATCTCCCCCAGAACGCGCGGCAGGGGGGTGACGACCGGCAGGCACATGGCCGCGCAGACCGCCCCCGCACGGCCGGAGGCGACCGGGAGGGCGCCCGCGTCGGCCCGGACCAGCGGTCCGCGGCCCCGGCGCGACGCCTCGGCGAGTTCCGCGGCCGACAGGTCGATACCGACCCAGTCCGCGTTCGGGAGTTCGGCGCGGACGGGGGCCGAACCGCAGGCCAGGTCGAGGACCACGCCGGGGGCGTCCCGCAGGGGTTCGGCCAGCCAGGCGTACGGGGAGGCGTCGGCGAGGGCGAAGAGGCGTTCGGTGATGCCCGGATGTGCGTGATGGTAGGCGGCGACGAAGCGCCGCCATTCCGGTTCGTCCATCCGGGCCTCTTCTCCCTCGTCGCTTGCCGCTGGATCCGCGGCGGCAGCGGGTCGGCGGGCCTGCCGACCCGCTGCCTTGCGCCCGCTGCGCACGCTGCCTTGTGCCGCTGCCGCTGCCGCTGCCGCTGCCGCCGGGAACCCTGCCGGGTTGGCCCCGCATTCCGCATCCGGCCCTCCGCTTCGGTGGGGATGTTCCCGGGCGGCGCTCCCCAGCCCTCCCGTTTGACGGCGCTCCCGACCGAACGGCCCTCCCGAACAGCCCTCCCGGAGGATTTCCTGCCGTACGGCCCCTCCCGTGCCTCTCCCGTACGGCCCTCCCGGGCAGTTCCACCCGAAGGACACCCCCGAAGGACACCCCCAAAGGACACCCCCAAGGGCATCCCGGATATCTCGAACATCCCGAAGGACGTTTCCCCAGGGCGTGTGCGAGACCGCCGCCGTACGGGATCGTGCACGGCAGGCGGGAAGGCCCCGGCGGTGTCATCGGGTTTCCCTCCCGTCCCAGGACCGTGCGCCGAGCGGAAAGAGCCCGAACAGCATGAGTACGTACGATCTGGTGGTCATCGGCGGCGGCAGTGCCGGTCTGACCGCGGCCCGCACCGCCGGGCGCTTCGGCGCCCGCACCCTGCTCGTCGAGCGGGACCGGCTGGGCGGCGACTGCCTGTGGACCGGCTGCGTACCGAGCAAGGCCCTGCTCCATGTGGCCGCCGACGTCCAGGCGGCCCGCCGCGCCTCCGCCTACGGGCTCCCGCCGGTGCCGGACCGGGCCGACCTCGCGGCGGCCATGGGCGAGGTGAAGCGGGCGATCGGCGCGATCGAGCCGCACGACTCGCCCGAGGCGCTCTCCCGGCTCGGCGTCGAGGTGGCGTACGGCGCGGCGGCCTTCACCGGCCCGCGCTCCCTGGCGGCGGGCGACCGGGAGGTCTCCTTCCGGTACGCGGTGATCGCCACGGGCTCCTCGCCCGCCCTGGCGCCTGTTCCCGGTCTGGCCGAGGCCGGGCCGCTGACCAGCGACACCGTGTGGGAGCTGTCCGGGCTCCCCCACCGGCTGGTGGTGCTGGGCGGCGGGCCCATCGGCTGCGAACTCGGCCAGGCGTTTACGCGCCTCGGCTCACAGGTCACGCTCGTGGAGGCGATGGACCGGCTGGTGCCCCGTGAGGAACCGCGCGCCTCCGGGGTGTTGCGGGAGCGCCTGGAGGCCGAGGGCGTCACCGTGCTCACCGGCTACCGGGCGGAGCGGGTCGACACGGGGGCCGTCCACGGGCCCGGCGGTGCGATCCCGTACGACGCGCTGCTCGCCGTCACAGGCCGGCGCGCCAACACCCACACGCTCGCTCTGGACGCGGCCGGGGTGGAACTGACCGCGACCGGCCATGTCCGCACCGACCGCCGGCTGCGCACCGGCAACCACCGGATCTACGCCGCCGGCGACGTCACCGGCCGTTCCGCCTTCACCCATCTGGGGGGCACCCAGGGCGGTGCGGCCGCCACCGACGCGCTCCTCGGGGTCCGCCGCCCCGTCGACTACCGCGCGGTGCCCCGGGTGACGTACACCGACCCCGAGATCGCCCGCGTCGGCCTGACCGCCGACGAGGCACGGGAGAGGTACGGCGACACGGCACGCGTCCACACGCTGGGCAACGACCGTCTGGACCGGGCGGTCGCCGACGGCCGCACCGAGGGCTTCACCACCCTGGTGCTGGGGCCGCGCGGGAAGATCGTCGGGGCCACGGTGGTGTCGCCGCGCGCCGGGGAGACGATCGCCCATCTGGCGGCCGCGGTGCGCCGGGGCTGGACCCCGTCCGACTACGCCCGCACCGTGCACCCCTACCCCGGCTACGCCGACGGCCCCTGGCACACGGCCCTCACCGACGTCTACGACCGCCTGGCCCGGGGCAGCGGCGCGATCGGGGCCCTGCTGAAACTCCGCAGAGGAGTGCGCCGCTGACGGGACGGGTGCCGGGCAGCGATCTGCCCGCCGCCCCAGCGGCCGCGCTCCGCGCGCCGACGCCCGGGCCGAAGCATCCCCGCCGGAGCGGTCACGCCCGTCAGGAGTCGGGGCGGTCTCCGTCCGGCTGCTGGCCGGCAAGCCCCCCGCCGATGCCCAGGGTGCTTCGGCAGACCGGCTCGCCGCGGACAGCGGACTGCACCCGTACGCGGTGTCCGACAGCGTTTCGGCGGCCGTGGACGACCTGGTCTTCCGGGCCACCGCGTCCGACGTGCAGAACGGGTTGCCGTCCGCGGACGAGTTCCTGCGGCTGCTCGACGCCGCAGAGGCCACGGATGCCGAGGATGCCGAGGATGCCGAGGATGCCGAGGATGCCGAGGCCCGGCGCGGGGCCGTCGAGGTCGCGGACCCGCTGATGGCGAAGGCCGGGGCGCGTCTCGGCTCCGAGGGAGAGGCGTACCGAACTCGTGAGGGCGGCTCTCCTGTCCATCGATTTCCTCTTGGATGACCCCTTTCCGGCGAATACCCGGCCCTACCGGTAACAGGTCTGGCAGGATCTCGCCATGGCAAGAGCAGGTGGGGACCTGAGGGCCTGGCTGACAGGGCTCGACGACATGCAGCTTCGTGAACTGATACTGATACCCGGGCCCTTGCCCTTCTGGGCGAAGATTCCCCTTCGTGGTCCACATCCGCGCGTCGCTCGTCGCGAGCTGCTTTCGGCGCGGGCCTTGCTGAGTCGGGCGCATACACGCGACCTGAGGCAAATCGCCGACGCAGCCGCCGACTTCGCAGAACACTTCTGGTCCCAACACGCCGAGGAACGTCCGGTCGACCCGGCCCGGCCTGACATCGACGTCCTCGAGGCGATGGTCGCGGCACTGCCCTCGGTGCTTGCCCGGCTGATCCTGCACTCCATGCTGCTGGAAGACGGCACCCCACGGCAGCGACTCACCGAGCAGCACTGGGACCGGTTGCTGGACGCCGCAGACCGGGCGACCGGCGGCTGGAGCGCGGAGGCCCAGGACGACGACCAAGGCCCCGGCGAGGACATCGCCGGGCACGACGATGGCCTGGAAGCCTTACCACGGCAACGGGCGGGCGACGCGGGAGGCGCTGTGGCCGACGAGCAGGCTGGGAAGACCGAGACCGCCCCGGGCGCAGCGGCTCGCACCGCGGTGGGGTCGACCGGGCAGGTGAGGGACCCCGCCGATCTCACTGCGGCCGTGGAGACGCTGCGGGCCGGTGCTCCGCGGTTCGCCGATGCGCTGCGTCTCGCCGCGGACCGGGTGTCGCGTGGACGTTCCCTCCCCGACGCGCTGGAGGAGGAGGCCGCCGCCTGGTCGCGTCGGCGTGGGGCTGTGACCGACCTGCTCAGGAACAGCGGGGACGACTGGGCCGCCGAGGACGGTTTCGACGAACTCCAGGCGATGGTGGACGCGCGTCATCGGGAACATCAGCGGGAAGCAGCCCGCATGAAACGGTTCGCCGCGCTGAACGAGCAGCGACAGGCCCTGCTGCCGTTGCTGGACCAGGCCGAGGAGAGCGGCGGCGCCGCCTACCTCGACTCCCTGCGGGGGACAGTGCGGGCCCTCGAGGGGGAGATCGCCGAGCTGGCCGCGGTCAACCACCACCACCCGGAAATCCCGGAGGTCCCGGAAATCCCGGAGGTCCCGGAGGTTCCGGAGGTCCCGGAGGTTCCGGAGGTCCCGGCGCCACGGAACCCACACCACGTCAGCGACACGGCATCCGGGACCGCGGAACCCCCGGCGGCCCAAACCAGGAACGATCTGCCGACCGCGGTCAACACGGGAACGGTGCAGTCCGACGCTGCCGCAGCCACCGTCCAGGCGACGGACACCGCGGTGACCGCAGACGCCACGGAAGCCGTCGGCCCCGCGGATTCCGCAGAGCCTCCGTGCGCGGCGGAGTCCGCCGAGCCCGGGGAAGGCCTGGAGGCAGCGGAAGCCGATGCGGCGAAGGAGCCCGAAGAAGCCGCCCACGAACAGCTTGCCGCGCAAGACGTCGAGCGGCAGGCCCCGAAGATCGAGGAACTGCACAGCGCCCCAGCCGCATTGCCCGGTCCACCCGCGAATTCCGAGGCCTCCGAGCAGCCCGCGCTGCCCTGGGAAGGGCCCGTCGCCGAGGGCGAATCCGCCACGGATGCCACCACCTCTCCCGTCGAACGGTTCGTCGGCGCGGGCCGCCTCCAGGAGGCGTACTGGCTGACCGTGGCATCCGGCGAACCCGCGCACCGTGCGGAATGCCTGGCGTTCGCGGACGCCGCCTTCTCCTGCGACACGCCGGAGGACGCGACACGGGTGATGACGCGGTACGCCCCAGACCTGGAGAGCGTGCAGGGCGACCGTCCTGCACTCGTCATGGCTGCCGTTGCCTCCGTCCGTGCCGGGCTGGTCGTGGGCTGGCCCAACGACCTGCTGCTGCAGACGGATCCCGGCTCCTCCCTCTCCGACCCGTGGAAGTGGCTGCTGGAGTGTGCCACCGACGTGCTGCGCCACTACCAGCGGGTGGACCCCGCCACACTGCAGCCCCGCACGGAGGCGGGCCCGGTTCTGACCCGTTCCGGGCTCGCCGAGGAAGCCGAGCGGCTCAGGGTGGACCTGCCGAAGCGGAAGATCGGTCTGCAGCGCGCGACCCAGGTGCAGAACCTGCTGATGCGCCCGGAGCAGCCGCTGGGACGTGCGCTCTCGGCGGTCAGGGACTGGGCCTTGGGACAGGCGGACGCGTCCGTGCTGGACGACGCCTGGGGATCCTTCCGCAAGCGGGACTCCGCCGAGCGCGTCATCGAGGAGGCGGACTCGGCGATCCGTACCCCCAAGCAGGCCAAGGAACCCATTGAGGCCAAGGCCAAGCGCTCCCTGCTCAACCGGATCGAGCAGGTCGTGACACTCCTTCTACAGGCCCGGGCGCTCGCAGCACCCGGCGTGGAAGAGCGCAGCGACACGGTCACCGCACTGGGTCACGCGCTCACCCAGGTGCGAACCTCGCCCGCCCTCCCCGGCATCGAGGGAGCAGCGCTGTCGTGTCTGCGGCGCTGGCTGAGCGGTGACAGCCGATCCCCGGTGTTCCGGCAGGTGCCCGACGGCGTCGGCGACCGGGACCACTCGGCCTCCGACGCCGGTCTCGTGCCCGCCGCAGAGGCCCTGCTGGCCGCTGCGGACCTGCCGAGGACGCCTGAGGGGGCGCCCGATCCGCAGGATCCGGCGTTCTACCGGGCGGTGCTGTCGCTCTTGGAGCCGGTGGACGTGGCCGCCGTTGCGGAGACCTACGCCGAACGGGGGGACCTGCACCTTGCGGACGCCCTGGTCGAGGCATTGGAGCAGGGACTTGTGCCTGCGTCCGGCAGCGGTTCCGACACACTGCCCTCGGACTGGGGGATCCGTCGTGACGCTCAGTGGGCGCGCTGGGCGAACGTGCGGGCCGAGACGCACCGCATTGCCGCCGGGCTGCTCGCGGAGTTGCGCACCCACAACCTCGATCTGGTGACTGAGCGTGAAGTGGTGGGCCGCCTGGAGCAGTTGCAGCGGCCGGCGCCGGAAGGCGCGTTCCGGCCCACGGTGGAGGCCATCGGCCGACTGGAGGAGGAGTTGCGGGACCGGGTCCGGGCGTATGTGCAGCGGCTGCGCGAGCAACTTGAGGTGCTGACGCTCACCGAGGCCGACCGCAAGCGGCTGTCCGCCCTGCTCGCGGCCGGTGACACGGTCACGGCGGAGGAGTGTCTGGCGCTGCTGCGCAAGGGTGACACGCTGCCGCAGTGGAGTGGATCGGAGCGCAGCGAGGACCTGGAGCGGTTCGTGGCGGGTCTGGAATCCGTCACTCCGGTCAAGGCCGGCCAGCAGGGCTTCTCGGCGGCACCATGGGCCGAGCACTACGCGGACGGCCAGCCGCTGACCGAAGCCGCGCTCGCCGGACTCGGCTCGTGGGACGCACTCAGCAAGCCGTCCACACGCGGCGCGGAGTGGCAGAAGCACGTACCGACAGTGCTGCGTCTACTCGGGCTCGAGGGCAGACCGCCGACCCGCGACGACAACCGCCAGCTTCGGGGCACCCTGCGATTGGCCGCGAAGCTTCGGGCGAGCGAGAGCGCGCCGGGTTACGTCGCCGAACTCGGCTCTGCAGCCACTACGTACACGATTCTGCTGGTGTCGGACGAGCAGCGCGGGCGCAGTCCCCTGGAACTGCTCGACCGCAGCGACTCCGGGCCCTGCATCATCCTGTACCTCTACCCGCTGGGCCTGGTCGGCCGCAGGGCGATGGCACTGCGGGCGAGGGCCTCCGCACAACAGGCGCTGGTGGTGGACCCGGCCGTCTTCGGATGGGTCTCGGCACGCTCTCCACGATCGTTCCGGGCACTGCAGCGCGTGACGCTGCCCTGGACCGGTTTCAACCCGTACACGCCGTTCGTCGCAGGACTCGTGCCCCCGGAGGTCTTCTACGGACGAGCCCGGGAGCTGGCGGCGGTAGAGGAACGTCTGGGTGCTCTCTTCCTCTATGGCGGACGCCAGTTGGGCAAGTCCGCGCTGTTGCGGAAGGTGGAGGCGGACTTCCCCACGACTCCCGACCACAAGGCCGTCTATCTGGACCTGAAGGCGCGCGGGGTGGGCGAGGCTGAGCCCGCCAACCGGATCTGGCCCGTGCTGGCCTCGGAGTTCAAACGCGTGGGCGTACTGGGGCAGAAGGTCTCCACGGCTGTGCCGCCCGGCGAACTGCTGGAGCACGTGCGCCGCTGGCTAGAGGAGAACCGCGAGCGGAGGGTACTGGTCCTCGCCGACGAGGCGGACGCCTTCCTGACCGCCGACTCCAAGGCCGTGCGCGGCAGCGGGGGCGAGGGCACCTTCGCCAACGTGGCCCGGCTGAAGGGGCTGATGGACAGCACCGACCGGCGGTTCAAGGTGGTCTTCGCCGGTCTGCACCAAGTGCAGCGATTCAGTCGGCTGTCCAATGTGCCTCTGGCGCACGGCGGCGAGGAGTTGATCGGCCCGCTCAAGCCGGTCGACGCACAGCGCCTGGTGGTGGAGCCGATGGCGGCGTTCGGCTACCGCTTCGAGCGCCCCGAACTGGTGTGGCGGGTGCTGGCAGCGACCAACTACCAGGCCTGCCTGGTGCAGATCTTCTGTGAGCGTCTGGTCACCGCGCTGCGGGAGAAGCCGCTGGGTTCGGCGCAGTGGCCGGTCACCGTCACCGAGGACGATGTGCGGGCGGTGACGGGTTCACCGGAGGTGCACCGGCACATCGCCGAGCGGATGCGGTTGACCATCAACCTGGAGGACCGGTACCGGGTGCTCGCTCTGGTGATCGCGCTGCGCAGTCAGGCCGACGGGTTCCAACGCGGCTACGACGCCGACGAACTGCTCCACGAGGCCAAGCGGTGCTGGCCGGAGGGCTTCAGCCGACTGACCGCCAGTGATGTGAGGATCTATCTGGAGGAGATGGTGGGTCTCGGCTTGCTGATCCAGCAGGCCGACCGCCGGCACTACGCGGTGCGCAGCCCCAACGTGGTGCATATGCTCGGCACCCGCGAGGACCTCGAACTGGAGCTTCGTCAGACGGAGTTCAGCCTGCCCTACGACTACAACCCGCGGTTCTCCCGACGGCTGCTCGGACCGGCGGCGCAGTCCGGCGCGAACCGTTACAGCCCCCTCACCGAGCAGCAGTTGTACGAGGCGACCAGTCCGGGCTTGACGCTGGTTTGCCTGACGAAGGCCCACGGCCCGGAGCTGATGGAGCCGGCAGTCCGCTCGTACGCCGACGCTCGTGGCCTTACCGTGCGCACCGCCGCCGCGGAGTCACTGGTGGACGTGCTCACGCAGGACACACGCGGCAAGGACCCCAGCGTGGTCTTCGCCGATCTGCGCTACTGCGGACTCGAGACACTCGACCAGACCCTGGACCGGCTGCATCAGCACACGGTCCGCGGCAAGGCGGCGCCGCCACACGCGGGGATCGTCCTGGTCGATCCGCTGGCGCGGGACGCCCTCAAGGACGAGCGGGTCACCCAGGTGCTGTGGCCGGAGCGGTGGAACGCCGACCGTCTGCGGGCCTGGCCCGAGTGCCCGTTCGACACCCCGGACAAGCGGCGTCGGCTGATCGAGGCCACCGGCGGCTGGCCCAGCCTCGTGGAGCGCACCGTGGACTACGCCACCCGCGGCGGATTCACCCTGGAGAAGGCCCTGGAGACGATCCAGACCCGGTACGCCCAGGAGGAAGTCGCCCGCACCCACCTCGACCGCGCCGAACTCACCCGGGACATGCGAGACCTGCTGGCCGAGTGGGTGCGGTACGTCGAGCCCGGCGAGGGATGCAACCACGCCGATATCGCTGCCGTCACCGGCCTCGACCTGGCCGAGGCCCGTTCGTTCACCAACCGCCTCACCGATCACGGCGTACTGGACGACGGCGAGCACGGATACTCGCTGGACCTCTGCACGTTCCGCGCGCTCACCACGGTGGGTCGGGAGTCGTGATGGGCGAAGCCACCGCCGGCGTTGCCTCCCTGCCGGGGATCAGGGTATGGCTCTGCCGCCTGGTAGCCGAACTGCACAACGGTCGCAGCTGCCTGTTGCTGCTTCCTCGGAGCATGCTGAGAGACGCCGGCAGCCGAGCCGACCGGCTGCTCGACGACGTGTTGCACGATCTCGCCGACTTCCTGCTGCTGCCCCTGGACGAATCCCCTGCCCCGGCCTTCGCACCCTGCCGGACGCCGGCCATGCCGCCCGACGGCCGGTGGACGGGGCTCGCCCCCGTACCCGACTTCGACGACGGGCTGCCGGACCTGCCCGGTACGGCGAGTGCTGCCGGCCCCGAGCCACGGCCGCCGGCACCGCCCACCCCGGCCGAGGCACTGGCGGGCCTCCTGGAGAGGCTCGCCAAGGAAGTGTGCTTCGGCGATGGAGCGGACCCGGCCGGCACGGACCCGGCCGGCGACGTACTGGCGAGGCTCGCCGGTCGCGGTACCGGCACCGCCGAGACCCGACCGGTGGTCGTACGAGCCTGGCGTGAACCGGTGCCGTCCGCCGCCACCCATCTGCTTCGCCGCCTGGCTGCCACGGCCAAGGAGGCGGGACTCCCACCGGGTCGCCGCCCAAGGGCCCTCGTCATCGCCTCCACAGAGGACCTGCCGAGGGGCCTGCCCGATCAGCTGCCACGGGAGGACATCGCGGTCCACTGGTGGTGGGGAGCCACCGGCCGCCTCGACACCGCCACAGTCGTCGCGTTGTCGCGTCCGCAGCCGGCCTCCCCGACGGAGCGCAGTCACCTGCACGAAGCGGTCGCGCAGGCCACGATCACCGAGGTCTGCGGCCCGTTCCTCGACATCGCCGCCGCCCTGGCCAGTCGCTGGGACGACGGCCGCCCCGAGAACATGGCGTCGGCGCTCCACGACGTCATCGCCGACCTGCCCGGACGGGCGGCCATCCCACCGCAGCGGGCCGAAGGCACCCGGCCCCCCGGCCCTCGCCCCGACGAGAGGCTGCGCGCCGCATGGAACGCCGGCACCGTCGACAGCTGGGACGGCAGGCTGCGCCGCCACCCCGGTTACGACCTCTACCACGAGCACGCGGTGGCAGCCCGGGTATGGCTGGCGCAGAATCACGTACTGCTGCCGCTGCTCGACGACGCCCGAGAGCGATTCACCGCCACCGTCCGGCTGCGTGCCCGGATCCCCCTCGGCCGACTCGCACAGGACTACGGCCCTCGCCTCGAACCCGGCAGGACTCCGGAAGCGGCCGACTCCGCCATCGCCACGATGGAGCTTGGCGCGATGTGGAGCGCGCACTGCGACGGTGCTGTCGCCCTCAGCCCAGCCGAGCGTCGAGGGCTGCGCGTCCTGCGTGAGGCACGCAACCTCCTCGCCCACCGCGTCCCCCTCGACGGTGACCGGCTCCGCCGACTGGTCGAGGAACTGTGTCGCTGACGGAGGGCGACCGCTCCACCACGCACCGGGCCACCTGATGTCCGGCACGGACCGGCGCGCGGGTGATCCGGCGGGTGCCGCAGGTGCGGCCGGAGTCCTCCCGGACCGCCGTGACCAACGGAATCAGCTCCTCGTCCCGTAGACAGCGGGCCGACTTCGGCCGCGATTCATGGGCGAGGCACGTCGACGGAGACAGGTCCGGCACCCGGCAGACGGGATCAACCCCGAGACCCTTGCCGCGCAGACGGCCGATCGCCCGCTCGGCCTCATCCGGGGAGGGTCGATCTCCTGGGCAGGAAACACACTGGCGGCCTCGAGGATCTCGTTGGGCCGCGGCCCTCGACCACAGTCGTCTGCGTTGCTCCCGTGGCGGTCGAGAGTGACCCATCGCGCTGCGGACGAACCGGTTCATGTTTCGACAAACCGTTGTCATCACACTGCGCTCCTTTGCGATTGTGCGGATAGAGCTGCCTCGCGGGCCGCGATGCGGTCGCTGATTTTGATGCCCTGGGCGGCCTCGGGAGCGGGGTGGTCGGGGCCGGG
>NZ_BLLG01000012.1 GCF_011766325.1 Streptomyces pacificus
GCGCCGCCCCCGGTCCGGCCGCCAGCACTCCCCGGGCCGCCTCCGCAACCCGCTGGGCGGTGAACCCGAACTTTCCGAGCAGCTGCTTCAGCGGCGCGGAAGCACCAAACGTGTGCATACCGACCAGGGCCCCCCGGTCGCCGACATACCGGTCCCAGCCGAACGTCGACGCCTGCTCGATGCCCACCCGCGCGGTCACCGACGGCGGCAGCACCTCGTCGCGGTACGCACGCGGCTGACGGTCGAACAGCTCCCAGCACGGCATGCTGACGACGCGGGCGCCGATGCCCCCGGCCGCCAGCTCGTCCCGGGCCGCCAGCGCCAGGGAGACCTCGGAGCCGGTGGCGAGCAGGATCACCTGCGGTTCGCCCGAGGGCGCGTCGGCCAGGACGTACGCGCCGCGCGTGACGCCCGACGCGGCCGCGAGCCGGGTGCGGTCGAGGGTGGGCAGGGCCTGCCGGGAGAGCACCAGCGCCGCCGGTTCGTGCCGCAGCCGGGCGACGCATCGCCAGGTCTCGGTGACCTCGCCGGCGTCGGCGGGACGGAACACCAGCAGACCCGGGACCGCCCGCAGTCCCGCGAGCTGCTCGACCGGCTGGTGGGTGGGCCCGTCCTCGCCAACGCCGATGGAGTCGTGGGTGAAGATGTGCACGACCGGCAGCTCCATCAGCGCCGACAGCCGGACGGCGCCCCTGGCGTAGTCGGAGAAGATCAGGAAGCCGGACCAGTAGGGCCGCAGTTTGGTCAGGGCCATCCCGTTGGCGACGGCGGCCGCCGCGTGCTCGCGGACGCCGAAGTGGAGGTTGCGCCCTCCGTGCTCCTGCGGCTGCAGGTCGCCCGCGCCGTCGAAGGTGAGCCTGGTCTTCGTGGACGGGGCGAGGTCGGCCGAGCCGCCGAGGAGCCAGGGGACGTTCCGCGCCAGGGCGTTCAGCACCCGGCCCGAGGAGTCCCGGGTGGCGAGGCCCTTGGGGTCCGGTGCGAAGTCGGGGAGATCCCGGTCCCAGCCGTCGGGGAGTTCGCGGCGCTGTATGCGCTCCAGTTCGACGGCCTCGGCCGGCCAGGCGGCCCGGTAGTCCTCGAACCGCTTCTCCCACGCCGCGCGCAGTTCCGCGCCCCGGGCGCCGATGCCCTGGGCGAACCGCTCCCGTACCGCGCCGGGCACCCAGAACTCCTCGTCCTCGGGCAGCCCGAGGAAGCGCTTGGCCGCGCGGACTCCGTCCGGGCCGAGCGGCGAGCCGTGCGCCTTCGGGGAGTCCTCGACGGGCGAGCCGTAGCCGATGTGGCTGTGCACCAGCACCAGGGTGGGGCGCTCGGACTCGGCCCGGAAGTCGTGGAAGGCGCGGGCGACGGCGTCGAGGTCGTTGGCGTCGGCGACGGTGGTCACGTTCCAGCCGTAGGCGAGGAACCGGGCTGCGACGTCCTCGGTGAAGGCGATGTCGGTGTGGCCCTCGATGGTGACCCGGTTCGAGTCGTAGATCCAGCACAGGTTCGACAGCCGCTGGTGGCCGGCGAGGGAGGCGGCCTCGGAGGCGACGCCCTCCATCATGCAGCCGTCCCCGGCGAGGGCGTACACGTCGAAGTCGAACAGCGGGAAGTCCTCGCGGTTGTACGCGGCGCCCAGCCAGCGGCCGGCGAGGGCCATGCCGACGGACGTGGCGACGCCCTGGCCGAGCGGGCCGGTCGTGGTCTCCACACCGCTCGTCCAGCGGTACTCGGGGTGCCCGGGGCAGCGGGAGTCCAGCTGCCGGAAGGACTCCAGGTCCTCCAGCGTGACCGACGGGCGGCCCAGCACCTCGTAGTCCGGGTCGACGGCATGGACCCCGGCCAGGTGCAGCAGGGACCACAGCAGCGTCGAGGCGTGGCCCTCGGACAGCACGAAGCGGTCGCGGTTGGGCCAGATCGGGTCCCGGGGGTCGTATCTGAGGAAGCGCTGCCAGAGCGTGTAGGCGACGGGGGCCATGCCCATCGGTGTGCCCGGGTGCCCGGACTCGGCCCGCTGCACGGCGTCCATGCACAGTCCGCGGATGGTGTTCACCGACAGGGTGTCCAGGTCGTCGGTCATGAGCGATCCCCGTTCTCGGGCTTCTCGGCCGATACCGCCGGTACTTCTCGCATCCTGTCCGGAGCACCCGGCCCGGGCCTCACCCGCGCCGGGTGAACCGCGCCCGGCGGGCGGGTACCGCGATGGCGCTCGCGGGGCGGGCGCCTCAGCCGTGCGGGACGACGGCCACCGGGCAGGCGGCGTGGTGGATCAGGGCGTGGGTCGTCGAGCCGATGTGCGAACCGTGGCCCCGGCGCCTCCCGAGGACCACGAGCCGGGCGTCCGCGGCCTCCTGGACGAGCCGGTCGGCCGGGCGGCCGACGGCCGACTCCTCCGAGACGTCCACCGCGGGGTACTTGTCGCGGTACGGCCGCACCGCCTGCGCCAGCGCGGAGGCCGTCTCGGCCTGCGGGCCCGATTCCGCCTCCGCGGCCGCCCGGTGGCGGTGCAGGAACGGGGCGTGCCGGCTGTGCAGCACATGCAGGGGGACACCGCGGCGGGCCGCGTAGTCGAACGCGAACTCGAGGACCTCGTCCGCGGCGTCGTCGATGTCGAGACCGAGCACGACCCTGTTCCGGCCGTGCGCGCCACGGGCGTCCTCACGGTAGTCGGGCCGCACCAGCACCACCGGGTGTTTCGCGTCCGCGACCACCTCCTGCCCGACGGAGCCGACCATGAACCCGCCGACGCCGCTGAGCCCGTGCGTCCCCACGACCAGGACATCGGCCTCGGACCCTGCGTCCAGCAGCACCCTGGCGGGTGCGTCCTCGACCTCCTCGGCGGCCAGGGTCAGCCCGGGCCTGCGGGCACGGGCGCGCTCCTCCACGGCACCCAGGACGTCCCCCGCCTCCTCGGCCCGCTCCTCGTGCGTCATCCGCACGGCCTGCGGCTGGTGGGGGATCCACTGCGTGGCGTACACCAGCCGCAGCGGGGCACCGCGCAGCGCGGCCTCGTCGGCGGCCCAGTCCACGGCCGCGAGACTCCCGTCGGAGCCGTCCACTCCCACGGCGATCGGTCGGGACATGCTGCCCTCCTTGCCTCGGGCTCTCGCGGGGGGCCGGGCGCGGTGGGCGCGGCCGTCGGCGCGAAAGGACCCCTGACCAAGAAGGTACCGACTCCCGGAAGACCTCGCGATCCTGGCGGTCACGGAGAGTAGTCGGCCAGGTGCGGGCCGGGGAGGCGGACCGCCGGGACCCCGGCCCGTGCGGCTCATCGCCCCGAGGGGAAGCGGGTCGCCCTGCGCGGGGGAGCGAAGCGGGCAGCGGTGCGGCGAAGGAGGTGTCACGCGGTGAGGGGTCGGGGATGGTCATGGCGGGGACCCGGTACCGGCGAGTAGGGCGCCTTCAGGGGGCGGAATCGCCAGGATGGAAGGGAACCACTGCTCCACGACACGACACCCCGGCACCGCTCGGGCACAGCCCGGAACGACACGGCAGGGAACCACATGGCACAGGACCACAGGGCACAGGACCACAGGGCACAGGAGCACAGGGCACAGGACCACAGGGCACGGGACGGGTCGGCCGGCGCACACGCATAAGGGCGCCACCGACGCCGCCACTCCCACCACCGACGGCCACGAAACGCCACCGCGGCCACCGACGCCGATATGACAGGGGATCGATCACGTGCTGTTCGAGGTATGGGCACCGCACGCGCAGGACCGGGTCGACTTGTGGCTGGAGGACACCGAACAGGGGATGGAGCGCGACCCGTCGCGGGAGGACTGGTGGACGGCCGAGGCGGACGCAGATGACGGGGACCGCTACGGCTTCCGGCTGGACGGCGGCCCCGTCCTGCCCGATCCGCGCTCGCGCCGGCAGCCCGACGGCCCGGACGGGCCGAGCGCCGTGGTCTCCCCCGACGCGTACGTCTGGCGCGAAGAGGACCGGCGCGGCCGGGACCTCGCCGGCGCGGTCCTGTACGAACTGCACATCGGCACCTACACACCCGAGGGCACGCTCGACGCCGCCGCCGCGCGGCTCGACGAACTGGCGGAACTCGGCATCACCCATGTGGAGCTGATGCCCCTGTGCCCCTTCCCCGGGACGCACGGCTGGGGCTACGACGGTGTGGCGCCCTGGGCCGTGCACGAGCCGTACGGCGGCCCCTGGGCGCTGAAGCGCTTCGTCGACACGGCGCACGGCCTCGGCCTCGGCGTGGTCCTGGACGTGGTGCACAACCACCTGGGGCCGTCCGGCAACCATCTGCCGGCGTTCGGGCCGTATCTGACGGACCTCCACCACACTCCGTGGGGCTCGGCGGTCAACCTCGACGCCCCCGGCTCCGACGAGGTGCGCGCGTATCTGATCGGCAGCGCGCTGGCGTGGCTGCGGGACTACCGCGTCGACGGGCTGCGGCTGGACGCGGTCCACGCCCTGGCCGACACCCGCGCCCTGACCTTCCTCGAGGAACTGTCCGCGGCGGTCGACCGGTTCGGGGCCGAGGTGCGGCGGCCGGTGTTCCTGATCGCCGAGTCCGACCGGTGCGACCCGAGGACGACCGCCCCGCGCGAGGAGGGCGGCCTCGGGATCCACACCCAGTGGAACGACGACTTCCACCACGCCCTGCACACCGCGCTGACCGGCGAGTCGCAGGGCTACTACGCCGACTTCGCGCGCGCCCCGCTCGGCGCACTCGCCAAGACCCTCGGCCATGTGTTCTTCCACGACGGCACGTACTCGACGTTCCGCGGCCGCACCCACGGACGGCCCGTCGATCTCGTCCGCACCCCGGCGCACCGGTTCGTCGGCTACGCCCAGACCCATGACCAGATCGGCAACCGGGCGACCGGCGACCGGCTGTCGGCGTCCCTCTCCCCCGGGCTGCTCGCCTGCGCGGCCGCACTGGTGCTGACGGGACCGTACGTCCCGATGCTGTTCATGGGCGAGGAGTGGGGCGCCCGCACCCCGTGGCAGTTCTTCACCGACCACACGGACCCGGAGCTCGCCGAGGCGGTACGGCAGGGCAGGCGGCGGGAGTTCTCCGGTACCGGCTGGGCGGCGCGGGACATCCCCGACCCGCAGGACCCCGCCACCCGGGAGCGGTCCTGCCTGGACCGCGCCGAGCGGGGCCGTGAGCCCCACGCCCGGCTCCTGGCGTGGTACCGCGAGCTGATCGCCCTGCGCCGGGGCGAGCCCGACCTGTCCGACCCGGACCTGGCGGCCGTCCGGGTCGCCTACGACGAGGTGGCGCGCTGGTTCGTCTTCCGGCGCGGCGAGATCCGGGTCGCGGCCAACGTCGGCGGGGAACCGGCCCGCATCCCCCTGGGCTACGGGGGCGGCGGGGTGCTCGCCGCCTGGGGCCCGGCCGTGCCGCCTGGCCCCGATGGAGTGCTCGAACTGGCCGCCGAGTCATGCGTGGTGCTGCGCGAGCCGTGACCGCCCCCGCGGGCCGGCCGACGGCCTCACGGGCTCGGCTCGGCAGCGGCGGACCTACGACCGGGCTTACCGCAGGGCGAACTTCACGGAGTGCACCCGCTGGTTGCCGCAGGCCTGGACCGCTCGTTGCAGCCGCCCTACGGTGAGGGCATGAAGGTGGAGGCCGCGCGACTGGATTTCGTACCGCGTCCCATTCTGGAACTGGCCGGTGCGCTCGCCGTACCGCTGATCCTGGCCCCGTTGCCCGCCGGTGCGATCGCCCTCGTGGTCCTTGCCAGGTTCGGCCTCTCGGCGGCCTGGCCGACCTTTCTTCTGCTGGCCGGGCTCGGGTTCCTCACCGCGCTCTTCGTCGCTGGCACGGGCTTCCGCGACACGCTGGGCAGCCTCCGCCATGTCGAGATCCGGTCGTCAGCCGATCCGCCCGAAGTCGTGTTCAGAAGCGTGCGGGGGACCGAGCGACGCGTCCGGCCGGCCGATGTGCAGGCCGTCGGTGTCATCGAGGAGGTGGCACTCGGCGCCAGCGTCAACACCAAGATCGTCTTCACTCTCGCCGGCTTCGGCCCGCTGGAGTGTCCGGACGTCCCGGGGGAACGCGCCGTGGAAGTGGCCGCGTGGCTCTCCGACCGCCTCTCGCCGTTCGCCGTCGGGGTGCGGCACAAGGCCGTCCTGAAGGAGCGGCGCGTGCCGGTCGAGAACTGGTACCCGTTACCTCGAGTGGCGGCCCTGTGGGGGGTGCCGCCCGAGAGCGTCGACGACATGGCGGCCCGCCTCGGCGTGCGTACCGGCGGGGAATCCGTGCAGCTCTACCGACCCGACGACGTGTACGTGGACGGTCACGACCTGTACTTCCGCCGCCGCGCGGAAGTGGAGGCCGCCCGAGCCGCGGTTCTCGGCGACGACCGCCCACCGCCGCCGTGGCTGGACGCCTACCCGGACGACAGCGCCGAGCGCGAGGCGACAAGCGACCTGATAGGGATCGTGATCGCCTGCTACGACCAGCGGATTCGAGCCGCCCGGGACACGGACGACCAGCAGCACCTCGGGCAACTCGGCGCACGGGCGGAGGAGTGCCGAGAGGACCGGGAGCAGCTGGCCGAAGCCTCACCGGTGAGGGCCGCCGCCATCACCGCCGCCTCCACCGTGCGCGTGTACGAGGCGGCGCGCGAGGTCATCGAGGTCATCGCCGCCCGCCACGAGAAGCAAATGGCCGCAGCCCGACGCGAGGGCGACAGGCAGCGCCACAGGGAACTCAGGGCACGCATGGCCGAGTGCGAAGAGGATCTGAAGCGGCTGGCCGAAGCCTCGCCGGAGCGGGCCGCCGCCATCATCGCCGACTACACCACCCGGCTTTGACCATCCCCTCGGGGCGTGGAGCCCGTGATTGCAGGGGAAGTTGGGATTCATGGGGTCCAAGAAGAAGCCGCCGTACGACGCCGAGTTCCGTGAGGGCGCCGTGCGCATCGTGGTCGAGACCGGGAAGCCGGTCGGGGAGGTCGCCGAGGAGCTCGGCATCAACCCGGGCACGCTGCACAGCCGGGTGTCGCGGTGGCGGCGCAACGGAACGACGTCCTCGGACCGGCCCGTGCAACCGACAGCCTGGGCATGGGCTCCTCCATGGGGTGTCGGCCGGTCCGGAAGGGGGCCGGGTGCCGGTGCTCGGCCCCGGCCGACCGGGCCGCGGTCCTCGGCCGGGGAGTGCGGTGCCCGCTCTGACGGGGGCACCGCCCTGCCTGCGGGAGCCGGTGCGAGCGGTGTCCGTACGTCCGCCTCGATCGCATCCCCTCTCCGGGTCGCGCCCGTCCGCCTCGATCGCGTCCCTCCGCCTTCCGGCGGTGCCTGCCGGGGCGGTCGCCGCGCGGTCCGGGAGCCGGCCGGGCCGCGGTCGCCGCCGGGCGACCGGTCCTCAGTCGTCGCCCGGGTGCCGGGCCGCGAGACGTTCCAGCATGTCCTGGAAGTCCTCGCCGACCACGATCCGCAGGCCGTCCCCGTCCAGGTCGCGGTCGCTGAGCTGGGTCAGCGCCCCCGCCCGCCACCAGTAGACGTACGGGGTGATCGCCCCCGGCGTGTCGGCGTACCCGGACGCGGCGAAGGCGGCCAGCGCGTTCAGGGACGGGATGACCCCGGCGTCGCGGATGACGTGGAAGGCGATCTGGTGCCGGAACGGCAGCGCGACCAGGGCGCCGTCCCCCGTGATCTGCTGCCCGGTGACCTGGCGGGCCAGTGTGTCCAGGGCGAGGACGCGGCTGGCCGTGTAGAAGGAGTCGCCGACCACCACCTCAAGGCGCATCCCTCCGGCGTCCCTGATGGTCTCGTGGCCCTCCACGGGCAGGTCCCGCAGATTGGCCATCGCCCGCTCGCGCAGTACCGGTACGTCGCCGAGCGGCGCGAGGGCGTCGTCGGTCAGGATCATCACGCTCTCGGGGAGGTCGAGCGCGAGCACCTCGCTCAGTCCCGGAGCGAGCGGCCGGGCGTAGCGGAAGGTCTCCCTGTCCAGGCCCGCGGAGCCGATCACCCGCGGGTACAGCTGGGACCGGATCCGCTCGGGCGGCATGGTGTCCAGCGCGGACGGCGCGTCCATGGTGCGGAGCACGGTGCGGACGTGGTCCCGAACGACCTTGGGCCATACCCGGGGGCCCCGCTCGTCGTTGTGGCAGACGGCGGCCAGGTTGCCGAGGCCGAACCGGCGTCCTGCGCTGTCGGTGACGGCGTCCGCGTAGACGGTGACCTCCAGGCCCCGTTCGGCGAACGCCTCCCGGACCTGGCCGCGGAAGTGGGAGCCTTCCGCCACCGAGAAGAAGGCGAACTCCGCGTCCCGGGGGGTGTCGCCCCCGTCGCGCTTCGGTCCTCGCCGGAAAAGCCTCACGTCGACCCCCGCTCGTCCTGTGGTGCGGATCGGATCCTGATCGACCGTATGGAGCGCGTGTTCGGTGCTGCGCTGCGCGTGCTCAGGTTTCGAGCGTACCGAGCGCACCAGGGGCTCCGCTTGCCAGGGCCCGGGCCCGCCGCGGGTGACGGCACCGCGCATCCGGTTTCCGGCCGGCGCACACGGAGGGCCGGTCAGCCCCCGCCCTGCCCCTGACCGGCACGAGCCGTGAATCCGGCCAGGAAGAGTGCCAGCCAGCGGGAGCGCACGGCGGGCTCCTGGTCGGTGGGCGCGGTGAGGACCAGCATCAGGAAGTCGTCGACGGTGGCATCGGGGCGAAGGTCCCCGTCGGCGACGGCGGCGGCGACAAGCCGTTCCATCGAGGGCGTGTGCTGCACGGCCCACAAGGCCGGCAGCGCACGCCGCTGCGTGCGGCGGAAGTGCGGCCGGCGGGCGGCCGGCGGGCGGTCGGCGGGCGGTCGGGGCCGGGCCTCACGGAGGCCCTGCCCCCTCCTCCTGCGTGTCGAAGCCTTCGCGGGCGCGTTCGATGGCGGGCATGTTCTGTGCGGCCCAGGCCAGCAGCACGTCGACGGGGTGCCGGAGGGTCTTGCCGAGGGGGGTGATCCGGTACCTGACTGCCACGGGGCGGGTGGAGATGACCTCACGCTCGATGACTCCGTTGCGTTCGAGCCGGCGGAGCGTTGCGGTCAGCGATTTCTGCGTGACCTGGGGGATGGCCCGGCGTAGTTCGTTGAAGCGGCAGGGGTGTTCGCAGAGCTCGTTGAGGACGCTGAGCGACCACTTGTCGAGGATCTGGTCGAGCAGTTCGCGGTGCGGAGGGTCGATGCGGAGTCCGTCGTCGGTATCCATGGTGAAACCTGGTCTCGTTGAAGTGTCTTCCTGCGACTAGATAGCTTACGGATACCTACTTCGCAGGAGAGAAACCATGACCGTCCAGCACTTCACCCCGGAAGGCATGCTGCAGCCGGCCCCGTACCACCATGTCGCCGTGGGCACCGGGTCAAAGCACGTCCACATCAGCGGCCAGGTCGCGCGCCAGGCCGACGGCGTCCCCGTCGCGCCCGGCGATCTGGCCGGACAGGTCGCCCAGGCCCTGCGCAACACCGCCATCGGTCTCGCGGGTACGGGGGCGTCGTTCACGGACGTACTGCGTCTGACGTTCTACGTGACCCAGTGGAGCCCCGAGAAGATCGGCGACTTCATGACCGGCGTGGAGGCGGTCGCCGACGAGATCGGCCTCCGGCTTCCCATGCCTCCGGCCTCCCTCATCGGCGTCGAGCACCTCTTCGAGCCGGACGTGCTCGTCGAGGTTGAGGCGACCGCGCTCCTGGACTGATCCCTTCAGGCCTCGGCCGACCTGTTCACCCAGTCCCTGCACCTCGCGCAGAAGCCGACGGGCCCATGCGAGGCATTGCGTACCCGTCGGCGATACTGGGACGCCCCCGAGCAAGGAGACCCGATCCCCGTGTCCACCACGCCCCTGCCCCGTATCGCCCTCGTCGCGCTGGTCGTCCGCGACTACGACGAGGCCATCGCCTTCTACCGGGACGCCCTCGGCTTCACCGTCGTCGAGGACACCGCCCGGGGCGATGGTTCGCGATGGGTCGTGGTACGCCCCGGCGGCGGCGCGGGCGGTACGGATCTGCTGCTGGCGCGGGCGCACGGCGAGGAGCAGTCGGCGAGCGTGGGCGCGCAGGCCGGCGGCCGGGTCGGGTTCTTCCTCCACACCGACGACTTCGCCCGCGACCACGCCAGGATGACGGCGGCCGGCGTCCGCTTCCTGGAGGAGCCGCGCCACGAGCCGTACGGCTCGGTCGCCGTCTTCGAGGACCTGTACGGCAACCGCTGGGACCTGCTCCAGCCCGCGTAGCGCCCGCGAGGTGCCCTCGCCGCGCGCGGGCTCCCGGCGTTCGCGATCACGGGGGCACCCTGCGCGCGTCCGTATGCGGCACCCGGCGTTCCCCTCCACGTGCGCGTCCGGGGTTCGCGTCGCCCCGGTGGCCAGGGCGCTTCACCGCTGCGGCAGGTCCAGCTCGGCGCGTACCGTCTTGCCGACCGGCACCCGGTCCAGGACCGACCACCGGTCGGCGAGCGCCGCGACGAGCACCAGCCCACGGCCGCCCTCCTCCACACCGCCCTCCTCCACACCGCCCTCCTCACCACGACGCTCCGCACCGGGCCCCGCGCCTTCCTTCCCACCGGGCCGGGGCGGGCGGCACTCGCCCCGCGGGTCCGACACGTCCACGATGAGCTTCCCGGGCTCCAGGACGAGCCTCAGCTCGAAGTCCCGGCCCGGCACGAGCCCGTGGGTCACCGCGTTCGCCGCCAGTTCGGCGACCAGGACGGCGGCCGTCTCGGACATCTCCGTCCCGTGCGGAACGCCCCAGGAGTGCAGTTGGTGGAGCGCCAGATGCCGGGCGAGCCGGGCACCGCGCGGCGTGGAGCTGAAGCGCTGTAAGAACACACGTACGGTGACGGGCGGTTGGGGGGCGGCGGGGATGGCCGGTGGGGTGGCCGGTGCGGTCATGGGTCCCAATTCTGCGGCCGGACCTGGGGTTTCTCCAACAGACCCCCGTGTACGCTGTGTCAGCGTACACGCACTCCGGGTAGACGGTACGGGTCACCATCCGTGACGATGGCCCGATGGCGATGACGGACACCGGCGGAGCCGGTACGCACACCACTGAGCCGGAAGCCTCGGACAGTCTGCGGACGTTCGGGGCGGTGGTCCAGGCCCTGCGCGAGCACGCGGGTCTCAGCCGCGGCGACTTCGCCCCGCTCGTCGGGTACTCCAAGCACACGGTGGCCTCGATCGAGCTGGGCCGACGGATGCCGGACGACGGCTTCGTGGAGCGGGCGGAGGCGGCCCTCGGCAACACGGGCGTGCTGCGGCGGGCCGCGCAGCATCTCTCGCGACGGCCCGGGCTGGCGGCGTGGTTCCGCAGATGGGCGCGGCTGGAGGCGGTGGCGAGCAGCCTCGCCACCTACGAATGCCGTCTGGTTCCGGGCCTGTTGCAGACGGAGGCGTATGCGCGGACGCTGTTCGTCAACCAGCTACCGCCGCTGGGGGACGACCAGATCGACACGCAGATGACGGCCCGGCTGGAACGGCAGCGGCTGCTGAGGGAGCGCCCGAACACGGCGTACAGCTTCATCCTCGAAGAGCATCTGCTGCTGCGCCGGATGGGCGGGCCGGCGGTCACCCGCGAGCTGCTCGACCATCTCCTCGACCTGGCCGGACTCCGCAACATCGAGCTCCAGATCATGCCGCTGGTACGGGAGAGCCACGCGGGACTCGGCGGTCCCGTGCAGCTGCTGGAGACCCGCGAGAACAAGTGGTTCGGCTACTGCGAGGGCCAGGAGAGCGGCCAGTTCGTCTCCGACGCGAAGGTGCTCAGTATGCTCCAGATGCGGTATGCCAGGATGCGCTCCCAGGCGCTTACCCTGGAGGACTCACTGAGCCTGTTGCGTCGGATGCGAGGAGCCCTATGAGCGGCAGCACAGAACTGGCCTGGTTCAAGAGCAGCTACAGCAGTGGCTCCGGCGACGACTGCGTGGAGGTCGCGCTCTCCTGGCACAAGTCCTCCTACAGCAGCAGCGGTTCGGGAGACTGCGTAGAGGTCGCCGCCTGCCCCACCACCGTCCACGTCCGGGACTCCAAGCAGGCCCCGGGCCCCCAGCTCGCCCTCTCCCCCACCGCCTGGGCCCACTTCGTCTCCTACGCGGCCGGGAGCTGAACCGGTCGGGCCCCGCGCCGGGGCCCGACCGCACCCTCCCGGGAGCCGGTCGCCGCGCTCAGGCGCGGGCGCCGAGCCGCCGCCCCTCCCCCGCCGCGGCCCGCAGCAGGATCTCCACCAGCTCGCCGGGGGTGGACAGCATCGGCCAGTGCCCGGCGGCGAGTTCGAAGAACCCCCAGCGCGGCTCGGCCAGTTGCCGGAAGAGCGGGCTGCCCGTGGCCACCAGCGCCTCGACTCCGGCGATGTCCATGCTGCCGCCGTCCGTACAGAAGACGCCCGTCATGGGCAGCTCGTCCACCACGTCCGAGAACCGGACCGGCGTCGTGAGGGTGCCCACCGGCTGCGGCGCGGCGAGACGCGCCAGACGCGCGACCCCGCCCTCGGGGACACCCGCGGGGTTCCCCCACTCCCGCCACTCGTCCTCGGTGGGCGCGGGCACCCGCCAGCCGTCCTCGGCCCGGGCGGGCTGGCCCAGCATCCGGTCGCGTACGGGGCCGTCCGGCATCTGCTCGCGTACCTGCTGGAGCACGGAGAGGCCGTCGCGGGGCAGCGGCGCGTCGACGAAGACGATCCGGCCGACCCGTTCCGGGCGCCGGGACGCGGCCCCGAGCACCGGATAGCTGCCGTAGCAGTGCCCGACCAGCACCACCTCCGGCTCGTCGGCGTGGTCCACGATCTGCACCAGGTCCTCGACATGGGTGTCCATGTCCGTGTCCGGGCCGCCGAGATGGCGGCGGTCGCCCATCCCCGTCAGGGTCACCGGGTACGCCACCGCTCCCGACTCCCTCAGTCCGGCGGCCACGTCCCGCCAGACCCACCCACCGGTGTGGCCTCCCGACACCAGCACAAACGCCGTCATGGGTCCCTCCTCCACGGGGTCGCTTCCCGCCGGGCCGGCCCCCCGTAGGCCGGCCCGGCGCGAGTACCGTAGGAACTCCCCCTGAGGGAGGTTCAAGCCGTGCCGACGAACGCCCCACTGACCATCGGAGAACTGGCGGAGCGAGCCGGAGTCACGGTCAAGACGGTCCGCTTCTACTCGGACCGGGGCCTGCTCCCCGCGTCGGGCCGCAGCACGGGCGGCCACCGCCGCTACGGCCCCGGAGCCCTGGACCGGCTGCGGCTGATCCGCTCGCTTCGGGAACTCGGCCTGCCGGTGCCCGAGGTGCGCCGGATCCTGCACAGCCAGGACGACGGCCCTACGGCCGGTACGGACGCCGACGCCCGTACGGACGAGGGCGGTACGAACGGCGACGCCCATACAGACGAAGGCGGTACGAACGAGGGCAGCACGAACGGCGACGGTAGGGACGATGCCCGTACGGACGACGCGCTCAAGGCCGCCATCACCGGCCAGTTGCAGAAGGTGGGCTCCCAACTGTCCGCTCTGCGCTGGCAGGAGGCGGCTCTGCGGCTGCTGCGGGACTGCGAGGCAGGTGAGCGCACCGAGCGGCTGCGGCTCGTCGGCGCCGTGGCCGTGCCGCCCAGCACGGCGCCGATGGCGCGGTTCTGGCGGTACTGGCTGCCGCCGCGCCTTCCGGCCCGGGTGGTCTCGGCGTTCCTCGACCAGGCCGTGCCGCACCTCCCCGACGACCCGACACCCGCGCAGGTGTGGGCCTTCGCCCGCATGCACGCGCTGGTGTCGGGAAGCTGCTCCGGTTCCGCCCGGCCGCAGCCGGCCGTCCACCTCCCCGACCGGGGCTACCGTCCCGCCGTGCTGTACGACGGTCTCGGCGAGGCGTACGCACTGGCGTCGGCCGAGCTTCGGGCGGGTCGGCCACCCCGGGCGGGCCAGGCGCTGGACTGCTTCGTCTCGGTCTACGCCGTGTCACGCGGCACGGGCGACACCCCGGCGTTCCGCCGGCTCCTGCGCCGCCAGCTGGCCGCCGATCCCCGCTTCGACGTGTACTGGCAGCTCACGGCGGAACTGTCCACCCCACTTGGCGCCCCACCCGAACCGAACCCCGGCTCCGCCCACGACTGGCTGTGCACGGCGCTGAACGCGGGGACCACGCGGCCCCCGGGCTGAACCCGGGCGCGCCTCCCACAGGTACTACAGGGATCTTCGGGGTGTTTCGGGATGGATCGAGTCCATCGAGTTCCACGCCCTGTAGAGCTCGTGACCCGATCTTGTTGAACGGCCCCGGTCGGCCGTGACCGGTGGGATGACTCGGCCGTTTCGGGAAGGTGTGAGCCCGGCTGTGGATCGTGGACGATGACCTGTGGGCGTTGATCGAGCCGTTGCTGACGCTCCGGCCCGAGAGGGCTTCTGACCCTCGACCGGTGCCTGACCGGCGGCGCTTGCAGGGCGTTCTCGTACGTGCTGCGCAACGACAACGCCTGGCAACTGCTGCAGAAAGCGAGCTGTTCGAGATTCTGCGCAGATACCAAGGGTCAGCCGAATCAGAGGCAACCCCTCACGCCAAGCAGCGCATGGCGCTGTACCAGATCATGGAGAAATACAACTCCATCTCCCGGAGCGTCTGAGAAGCTGCTTCGCATGATAGACGCCTCCAATGACATCTACATCCCTCTCGTGCTCCTGCTGAGTGTGACCGGCGCCGTCGTCGCGCCATGGCTTGCCATCCGAGGAGTAAGGCTGCTGTCTCGCACCGGCACCAAGCGGGCCACACTTGCGCTGATCAAGGGTGTCGCAGCCCTGGCATGCGCGTGCTCAGCCGCCGTGTATACCTGGGGCTTGCTGCATCTCATGATTCTGGACGAGAGTGGTCAGGCTCAAGCATGTTCAGAGAGGCTCAACTCTGAGCAGTACGAGTTCGTCGACGGGTACGAATACTCGTTCATCCCCTTGAGTTTCAACTGTCGTGTCAACAGTGGCCAGACGTATGAAGCCGTCGTGCCTGGATACGTGAACCCAACAACAGGCATGTTCGGACTGACTGCTGCAGCCCTGACCGTCGCGGCGCGCTACCACGAGAATAAGGAGGAGACGAAGAAGTGACGGTGAACATCTCTCGCCGGGCCGCTCTGCGGCGTGTTGCCTTCGTGGTGACAGGCACTGCCCTCGGATCGCAGGCCCTTTCCCTTCCCGCCCAAGCAGCGGGCAATGGCCCAGAACCGGACCGGTTCCGCAAGGAAATTCGGAGGATGCAGGAACGCAACGAGCGGGTCATGACCCGCCTTGCGTCGAAGAACGGCTGGGAGATGGAGAAGGTTGCGGACGCCCACGGCCACATCTACACGAGACCTGGTAGTGGAGGAAGACTCCGACCTGGGAGTTCTCTATACGCCCGGCGGTGCCGGTGTACTGGCGTTGCACCCCCGCCGAGGCGTGGCCCTTCTTCACGAAGCCGGTCTCGTCCACGATGAGGACACCGCCGTCGGTGCCAAGGTGTTCGACGGAGTAGGCGCGCAGGTCATCGCGGACGGCGTCGGCGTCCCAGCGTGCGTGGCGCAGCAGCCGCTGCATCGGCCCAGGCCGGACGTGTCCGGCCTGTTCGGCCAGCTGCCTGCACCCGGCCGGAGGAGCAATCCCGGACCGGTGACCACGAGAACGGCGGGTGACGTGGTGATGCGGATGAGGGAACACTGCCGCAACTCGACCAATGCGGCACTTCATCATTGGTCTTCAGCGGCTGATTCTGCGTCGTAGGACTCGAGTTCGATGTAGTCGAGGGGATCCTCGTCACGGCGTACGAGCGGGGGCAGGCCCTCGGTCGCGAACCTGCCGCGCAGCCCCTCCAGCAGGGTTGTCGTGAGATCGGCGTTGAGCGGTGGGCCTTGTACGCCGCACGTCCCCGCAGCTGCCACCCATAGGCCCGGTGGACCGGCGAGCCCACCACACCGGCATCATTCCGCGTCCGGTTCCAGCCGCAGCGCGATCGAGTTGATGCAGTACCGCTGGTCGGTCGGCGTCGGATAGCCCTCGCCCTCGAAGACATGCCCGAGGTGGGAGCCGCAGCGCGCGCAGCGGACCTCGGTGCGGACCATGCCGTAGGCCCGGTCCTCCCGCAGTTCCACCGCGCCCGAGTCCTTCGGGTCGTAGAAGGACGGCCAGCCGCAGTGCGAAGCGAACTTCTCCTCGGAGGTGAACAGCTCCGCGCCGCACGCCCGGCAGGAGTACACGCCCTTGGTCCTGGTGTCCGTGTACGCACCGGTGAAGGCGGGTTCGGTGCCGGACTGCCGGAGCACGGCGTACTCCGCGGGGCTCAGCTCCGCGCGCCACTGCTCGTCCGGCTTCTCGACGTCATAGGCCATGATCGGTCTCCCTCACCGCTAGGGCCCCGGAGGGCCTCAGTCCGACAGACGGGCCAGGATCCTCGGACCGAGGTCCGTCACATCGCCGGCTCCCATGGTGAGAACCAGATCGCCGGGCGCGGCCATTCCCGCGACCACCTCCGGGACGCCGCCCTGGTCGTGGACGGGGGTCACTCGGGCGCCCGCCGCCCGCGCGGCGTCGATGATCAGCGCGCTGGTGACGCCGGGGATCGGGTCCTCCCGGGCGGGGTAGATGTCGAGGACCACGGAGGCGTCCGCCAGCGCCAGCGCACGGCCCATCTCGGTGCCGAGTTCCCGGGTGCGGGAGAACAGGTGGGGCTGGAAGACGACGAGCAGCCGCCGGCCGCCCGCCGCGGCGCGCATGGCCTCCAGGTCGGCGGTCATCTCGGTGGGGTGGTGCGCGTACGAGTCGACGACCTGGACGCCGCCCGCCTCGCCCGTGAGCTGGAGGCGGCGGCCGACACCGGTGTAGGCGGTGAGGGCGTGGGCCAGCCCGGCCGGGTCCAGACCCGTGCGGACGCCCGCGGCGAGGGCGGCGACCGCGTTGTGCGCGTAGTGGCGTCCGGGCACGGAGACGGTGAAGGTGATCTCCCCGGCGTCCGGGAGGGCGACCGTGACCTCGCTGGTCATGCCGCGAGGGGTGATCGAGCGGATCCGGATGTCGGCGCCCTCGTCCTCCCCGACGGTGACGACGGTGAGGTCCGGGCGGCCGGAGACCCGGGCGGCCAGTTCGCGAGCCCCCCCGTGCTCGCCGACGACCAGCGTCCCGCCCGCCGGGACCTTGGCGACGAACGCCTCGAAGGACTCGTGGATCTCGTCCATGGAGGCGTAGTTGGCGTGGTGGTCCAGCTCGACGTTGAGGACGACCGCGACGTCCGGGTCGTACTTATGGAAGCTGCGGTCGCTCTCGTCGGCCTCGGCGACGAACAGGTCGCCCTCGCCGTGCCGGGCGTTGGTACCGGGCCCGGCGAGATCGCCGCCGATGGCGTACGAGGGGTCGAGCCCCAGCTCGGTCAGGGCCACCGCGAGCATCGACGTGGTGGTGGTCTTGCCGTGGGTGCCGGCCACCGCGATGGTGCGCGAGGTGCGCATCAGCGCGGCGAGCGCGTCGGAGCGGTGGACGACCGGCACGCCGAGTTCGGCGGCGCGGGCCAGCTCGGGGTTGTCGGCGCGGATGGCGCTGGAGACGACGACGCAGGAGGCGTCGTCCGCGAGGTGCTCGGCGGCGTGCCCGATGTGCACGGTGGCGCCGAGGGCCCGCAGCGCGTCGGCCGTCGCCGACTCCCTGGCGTCACTGCCCGCGACCTTGGCGCCCCGCTGGGCGAGGATCCTGGCGATCCCGGACATTCCGGCGCCGCCGATGCCGATGAAGTGCGGGCGTTCCATGGCGTGGGGGATGCCGGATGCCATGCGTGTGCCTCCCAGGGTGCGACGTCGTACGAAGGCCCTCAGCCTATTCGCTGTGCGCGAAGAGCTTCAGCACCGGTACGCCGACCTTGTGCCGGGCGCGGGAGGCCCAGTCGCGGTGGAAAAACTCCTCCACGTAGTGGGGCGCGGTCAGCACGATCACCTCGTCGGCGCCGGACTCGTCGACGACGGTCTTCATCTTGTCGATCGGATGGTTCTCGACGACCTGGCCGACGGCCTCCGCCCCGGCGGCACGCAGGGCGTTCACGGAGTGCACGAGGCCGAGTTCCGCGGGCTGCCGGGCCTCGGCCCCCTCCGGCTCCCCGCCCTCGCGGACGGCCTCCCCGAGCTCGCCCATGGCGACGTCGTCGATGGCCCGCAGCAGCAGATCGGCCTGGTCGCCGCGGGGTTGCAGGAGCACGATGAACGACACGGGCTCCTCCCCGTGCAGCGTCGTGACGAACTCCACGTCGGTCGCCGTGAGGGGCCTCTCGATCATCAATACGCTGGTGAACACCTCAGGAGCCCTTCTGCCGGAACCGTCCTTCCCCGTCTGCGACGGGGGTCTGCGAGTAGTGTGCCCCGCCGGGACAAACCGGTGTACGACCTGCCGCCCCTGTCAGGTCCGACGGTATCGGGTGAAGAGGAAACCGGCCTCCTCCAGCAGGGACACCAGGGCGAAACGCTCCGGCACCGCCCGGCCGGATCCGTACGCGATCCGCTGCGCGGTACCGGAGGTGAGTGTCGGCGACACCGTCAGGCACAGCTCGTCGAGTACCCCGGATCCGACGAACTGACCCAGGAGCCTCGGACCTCCCTCCGTCAGCAGCCGCCGCAGGCCGCGCCCGGCGAGCGCCTCGACGGCCCGCGCCGGGTCGACCCCCCTCCCGTCGCCGGCGACGATCACCTCCGCGCCGGCCCTCCCGGCGGCGGCGACCCGTTCCGGCGGTGCGGCCGCTCCGGTCAGCACCAGCGTCGGCACCAGGGGCGAGGTGAAGAGGGGCAGTGAGAAGTCCAGGTCGAGGCTGGCGCTGACCACGGCGACCGCGGGAGCCGGCCCCTGCCCTGCGGCCGCGCGGCGCTCGGTGAATGCCTCCCTGGCGCGCGCGGGGCGGTAGCCCTCCTGCCGCGCCGTCTCCGCGCCGACGACCACGGCGTCGGCCAGCGCCCGCAGGGTGCCGAAGATCCGCATGTCCGCGTCGGACGACAGCGGCTGCGACCTTCCGTCGTGCTGGGCGGCGCCGTCGAGGGACGAGACCATGTTGGCCCGCAGCCAGGGGCCGTCCGCGGCGGGATAGGCGTAGGCGTCGGCCAGTTCGTCCAGCCCCCACTCGCGGTCGGCCGCGGTGGAGATGCCGCGGGGGTCGTTCGGATCGGGCAGGGGGAACAGGCGTCGCATGCCGAGCAGTCTGGCACGGCCCGCGCAGGCGGGTGCCGGGGCTGCGCGGGACTGCCGGGGCTGCGCGGGACTGCCGGGGCTGCGCGGGGCTGCCGGGGGAACGTGATTCCCCGCACGGCACGCCCGCGCACCGCCGGGGCGGCCCGCCCGCGCACGCTCCCGCGCCGCCCGGACACGGCCCGCCCGCGCACGCACGCACTCGTGGAGGACGTGCTTGAGGCGGACCTGGGAGGGCCCGCCCGCGCACGCACGCACGCACCGGGGCGGGGCGGGCGTCTCCGCGGCAGCCCCGAGGCGGCCCCGGAGGCGCGGGCGACCGGGGGCGTCCTCGCGGCGGACCCCGCCCTCACACCACGCATCCGCCCGGTCGCGTACGGCGACCGGATGCGGACATCGTCTGCGGCCGGCGCGTACGGCGGCCCTCCGGCGCTGTGGCGACCGGCCCCAGAGGCCGGTCGCCCGGACTCAGTACAGTGGGTGGTTGTGCCGACCACCGCCATGACCAGACCCGCCCCGCTCTCGCTGTGCGCACGCGAGCCCCGCGTCCCCGCCGACCGCCTGGTCGCGGAGATGGTGCCGCCGCCGCGCTTCGACTCGGTGCGCTTCGGGACGTACGTCCCGGATCCGAACCAGCCCAGCCAGGCCGAGGCGGTCACCGTGCTGGGCTCGTTCGCCGCCGGGCTGGGCGGTGCGCACGCCGGCGGCAGCGGCCGGCGCCGCTGGTTCTCGCGGAAGCCCGCAGCGCCCGCCGCGCCGCGGGGGGTCTATCTGGACGGCGGCTACGGCGTCGGCAAGACCCACCTCCTGGCCTCCCTGTGGCACGCCACGCCCGCCGAACCGGCCCTCAAGTCCTTCGGTACCTTCGTCGAGCTGACGAACCTGGTCGGCGCGCTCGGCTTCCAGCAGACCGTGGCGACCCTGAGCGGCCACCGGCTGCTGTGCATCGACGAGTTCGAGCTGGACGACCCGGGCGACACCGTGCTGGTGTCGACCCTGCTCGGCAGGCTCGTCGAGGCGGGCGTGGCACTCGCGGCGACCTCCAACACCCTGCCCGGCAAGCTCGGCGAGGGCCGCTTCGCCGCCGCCGACTTCCTCCGCGAGATCCAGGGACTGTCCGCGCACTTCCGGCCGCTGCGGATCGACGGCGAGGACTATCGCCACCGCGGCCTCCCCGAAGCGCCCGCGCCGTTCTCGGACGAACAGGTCACCCGGGCCGCCCATGCCACCGAGGGGGCCTCCCTGGACGGCTTCCCGGAGCTGCTGGACCATCTCGCGAGGGTGCACCCCAGCCGCTACGGCGCGCTGACGGACGGGGTACGCGCGGTCTGCCTCACCGACGTGCGGCCGGTGCCGGACCAGTCGACGGCACTGCGGCTCGTCGTGCTCGCCGACCGGCTCTACGACCGGGAGGTGCCGGTCCTGGCCTCCGGCCTCCCCTTCGACCGGCTGTTCGGTGAGGAGATGCTGAAGGGCGGCTACCGGAAGAAGTACTACCGGGCGATCTCCCGGCTGACGGCACTCGCGCGGGACGCCAAGGGGCTCCTCGCCCCCTAGGCTCCGCAGTCTCCAGTAGGTTGGGCCCGGTTGGAACCGATTCGTCGAGTGCTTTGAGAAGGGATCCACCATGGCCACCACGCGCCAGGCCCACACCGTCTGGGACGGCGACCTGCTGTCCGGCTCCGGCGTCGTCACGTTCGACTCCTCCGGCATCGGCGACTTCCCCGTCTCCTGGCCGTCGCGCGCCGAGCAGGCGAACGGCAGGACAAGCCCCGAGGAGCTGATCGCGGGCGCCCACTCCGGCTGCTTCTCCATGGCCCTCTCGCACGGCCTGGCAGGTGCCGGCACGCCGCCCACCCGCCTGGAGACCAAGGCCGATGTCACCTTCCAGCCGGGCGAGGGCATCACCGGCATCCACCTCACCGTCGAGGGCCGGGTGCCCGGTCTCGACCAGGAGGGCTTCCAGGCCGCCGCCGAGGAGGCCAAGAAGAACTGCCCGGTGAGCCAGGCCCTTTCGGGTACGGAGATCACCCTCACGGCGAAGCTCGCCTAGGCCCCGGGCGGCTAGGCCCCGGCCGGCCGGGGCTCGGCACGGCTCGCCGGTCCGGCGCCCTGCCGCACGGACGCCCCGCCGCACGGACGGCTCGCCGCCCCGCCGCACGGACGCCCCGCCGTCTGAGCGCGGCGCCGCGCTCACGCCTGGCCGCCTGAGCGCGGCGCCGGGCGTCGCCGGGCGGCGCCCATGCGGCGGCGCACGTCCCCCGGGGCGCAGGGGCCCGCATGCTTCACGTGTGACCACACGCCTGGTACACACATGCGGGTCACGTCTCCGTCCGCCCGCAGGGAGTCGCCGCATGACCGCAGAACTCACCCAGGACGCAGCGCAAATCGCCGGAAGCCGCGCCACCGGGGCGCCGGACCGCCCCGGCGCCCCCTCCGCGACACGGCGTCAGGTCCTCACCGGTACGGGCGCCGCCGTCGCCGGCATCGCCTTCACCGGGGCCTTCTCCGAGCTGTTCGCGGGGACCGCCGCCGCCCGGGGCCGCAGCGGATACGGTCCCCTGGTCCCCGATCCAGGGGGCCTGCTCGATCTGCCGAAAGGTTTCCGCTACCGGGTGCTCTCCCGCGAGGGCGATCCGCTGCGCTCCGGCGAGGGCCCGGTGCCCGGACGCCACGACGGAATGGCCGCCCTGCCCGGACGCCGCGACAGGGTCCATCTCGTACGCAACCACGAGAACGGGCGCAGCGCCGGTCTCGGTGTCCCCGCCGTCGACGGGCTGACCTACGACCCGGCGGCCAAGGGCGGCTGCACGGCGCTCACGCTCGACCGCCGCGGCGACGTCCTGGACGAACGCGTCGCCATCGCCGGCACCGCCGTCAACTGCGCGGGTGGGCCCACTCCCTGGGGCACCTGGCTCACCTGCGAGGAGAACGAGGACCGGGCCGGCACCAACGGCTACACCAAGGACCACGGCTTCGTCTTCGAGGTGGACGGCGCCGACCCCCGCAGGACCGGCGCCGTACCGCTGACCGCGCTGGGCCGCTTCCAGCACGAGGCCGTCGCCGTCGATCCGCGCCGCGGTGTCGTCTACGAGACGGAGGACGCCTTCGACAGGCCGTTCGGGCTGTTCTACCGCTTCCTGCCGGAGAAACCGCTCGGCGGCACCGGTTCGCTGCGGGCGGGCGGACGGCTGGAGGCGATGCGGGTCCCCGGAGTGCCGGACCTCTCCGCGGTCCAGGAGACCGGTACGCGCTTCGACGGCGTCGAGTGGGCACCCGTACCCGATCCGCAGGCACGTCGAACCCCCGTGCGGCTGCAGGACTTCGGCCCGAGGGGCATCACCCACGCGCAGAAGCTGGAGGGCTGCTACTGGGGCGGCTCGTCGGTCTACTTCGTGTGCAGTTTCGCCCGCAGCACCGATGGATCGGCCGCCGACCACTTCGGGCAGGTGTGGCGGTACGAACCGGAGCGGCGGCGTCTCACCCTGGTCGTCGTCTTCGGCCCGGCGACCGGCCCCCGGCTGCCCGGCGAGTCCCCGGACAACATCTGCCTCGCCCCGGGGGGCGGGTTGATGGTGTGCGAGGACGGCGACGGCGCCCAGCACGTGTACGGGCTGACCAAACGGGGTGAGGTGTACCCGATGGCACGCAACCGCCAGAACACCGGGACCCCGGAGGAGCCCCGCTGGGGCGAGTTCGCGGGTGTGACCTTCTCACCGGACGGCGGGACGATGTACCTCAACTGCTACACGCCCGGTACGACGTTCGCGGTGACCGGCCCCTGGCGCTGAGCGTCCGGGAGGAGCACGGGAGGGCGGCCGGCCCCGGGTGGGACCGCTGCCCCGTCCTCCCGCCCGCTGAGGCCGCGCCGCGGTCCGGGCAGCCGCACGGCCCCGGGCATCCGCCGATGCCCGGGGCCGTGTCGCCGGCGCTGCTTCTGCCCTGGCTCTCCCCTTCCGATCGGAGTTCCGGCCCGGGTTCCGCCCGGGTTCCGGCCCGGGTGGCGGTGGGGGTCGCGGCCGGGTTCCGGTAGGGGGCCGTCCCCCGCACCGCGTCCCGGCCGGGCGGTCAGCCTCCCGGAAGGGCCGGCCATGCGGTCCGTGAGCGGCCGGGGCGGTCAGCGCCACCCCGTGCGGTCCGCGGGGGAAGGACCGGCGGCGGGTCCGGTCAGGCCGGTTCAGCCGATCTGCGCGCCGACCGCCTCCAGCGCGGTCGTCACCGGCTGGAAGAACGTCTCGCCGCCCGAGGTGCAGTCACCGCTGCCGCCGGACGTGAGGCCGATGGCGTTGCCGTCCCTGGTGAACAGCGCTCCGCCGCTGTCGCCGCGTTCGGCGCAGACGTTGGTCTGGATCAGACCGGTGACAGTCCCCTCGGCGTAGTTGACGGTGGCGTTCAGCCCGGTGACCTGTCCGCCGTTGAGGCCGGTGGTACTGCCCATGCGGAAGACCTCCTGGCCGACGGCCGCTTCGGCCGCCTGCCCGATCTCCAGGACCCGCCCATCCCCCAGGTCGACGGCGCTCGGCGCCTCGGTGTTCGGGTCGTCGTACGTCACCAGCGCGAAGTCGCCCTCGCCGGGGAAGACCGACTCCTGGGCGGTGGCGACCGGCTGGCCGCCCGCCTGCTCGGACCACTGTTCGGAGGCGGCGGTGCAGTGGCCTGCCGTGAGGAAGCCGGGCTGCCCGTCCTGGGTTGTGACGTTGAAGCCGAGCGAGCAGCGCGAACCGCCGTTGCTGAAGATGGCGTCACCGCCCTCCAGCAGGGGCTTGAACTCGCCCTTCGACTTCTGGATCCGGGCGACCCCGTCGCCCAGCGACTCCACGGCCGACTCGACGGTGTTCCAGCGTTCGCCGGTGACGGTGCGGTCGGCGGTCACCAGGATCCGGTTGTTCCTGGGGTCGATGGCCCAGGCCGTGCCCGGGACCGCTGCCTCGCTGGAGAGCGTGCGGGTGGCGGTCTTCAGCGCGGAGAAACTGTTCTGCACAGTGCGGGCCACCGCACCGGCCCGCTTGATCTCGACCTCCACATCGTTGTCATCGCCGACGATGTTCACGATCAACTGCTGCTTCGACGCGTCGTAATAGGCGCCGCCGTAGGACTCGCCGAGCTGCTTGCCCAGCTGCTGGAGGAGGTCCGCGGCCGATGCCGCACTCATCTTTCTGGGAGCGGTCCGCTCGTCCTCGGAGCCGGACTGCGAAGCGTTGGCATTCGGCAGCAGTACTGCGGCTGCGGCGATGCCCACCGCTCCGGCTCCGGCGAGTATCGCCTTCCGCTTGGGTATACGCCTGTGACTCAACTCTTCGCCTCCTGGGGGGGTACGGACTCCGGCCGCCGAAGGAGACCGGGAGGGGGGACGCGTCCGGCCCTTGATACGGGCGCCGCCCCCGGATCCGTTCACCGCCCGTGCAGAGATTTTTTGCTGATGCAACGTCAGATGTGCTTCGGCCAGGCGCCGTCGGTGCCCGTACGGGTGCGGTGGGAGAGGGGTGACGCTGCGGTGCGGGCACGGTGGGCAGCCAGCGGGCAGGCCCGCCGTCTCCCGCGGCGGTTCCGCCACAACGGAGGGGACCGGGCAGCAGCCACCCGGGGCACGCGGGGCGGTCGGCCGCGGCCCCACCCGGGTGGGCCGGGCCCCGCCGGCCTCCCGCAGGCTGGCAGAATGCGCAGGTGAACAGCACCGACAGCACCGACAGCACCGACAGCACCACCAGCGGCACCAGCGGCACCAGCGGCACCAGCGGCACCAGCGGCACCAGCGGCACCGAAAGCCCCTTCCGCCAGGAGCCGACGCCACGCGACGAGGCCCCGCAGTTCGTCCTGCCCCTGGTGGTCCGGATCGAGCGGAACGAACCGCCGTCGCGTACCGACGCGCTGGAGACCGCCGCCCGCGCGGTCGTGCTGATGCTCTCCGACGAGCGGTCGTCCGGAGACGGTGAATGGGCCGCACGGGTACGGGACTGGCAGGACGGCCGGATCCGCAAGGTGGTGCGCAGGGCACGCGGCGCCGAGTGGCGCAAGGCGTCCGCGCTGCCCGGCATCACGGCGACCGGTGAGGGTGCCGAGGTACGGGTGTTCCCGCCGGTGCCGCTGGACGGCTGGCCCAGGGAGCTGTCGAAGCTCCAGGTGTCGGGCACGGAGCTGGAGGACCCCGGGCGGCCGTCAGGCGATGTCGGACCCGACTGTGCGCTGCTCTGGCTCAACCCCGGGCTGCGCATGTCGGCGGGCAAGGAGATGGCCCAGGTCGGGCACGGCGCACAGCTGCTGTGGTGGGACATGGACGAGGCCGGGCGCGCGGCATGGCGTGACGCCGGGTTCCCCCTCGCGGTCCGGACCGCCGCCGCCGACCGGTGGGCGGTACTCGCCTCGAGCGGCCTGCCGACGGTCCGCGACGCAGGTTTCACCGAGGTCGCACCGGGCTCCGTGACGGTCGTCGCCGATCACCCGGTGCGGCACTGACGTCCTGCGGAACGGTACGGGCGCCCTCCGGAACGCCATCGGCGCCCGTCCGCGCGGCACGGGGTTCCTCTCCGCTGCGGGGGCGCCCTCCGGCGCGGCGCGAGGACTCCCGCCCCTGCGCCGGACCCCCTCCCGCGCGGCGCGAGGCAGCACCCGCAACGGCACCGAGATCCCCCCGTCCCGGACTGAACGGAACCGCTCCCCCGTACGTACCCCCCGGTACTGCCAAGCAGTCCGAACCGCCGGTGACGTCACCGGGGTTCCGCGGTACGCACATCGGCTCGGGAGGCACACTTGCTGCGTCGCGTCAACGGGACAGCTCTCATCATCGCGGCTCTGGTCGCCACAGTGGGCGCGCTCGCTTTCCCCGTATGGTCCTACGCCGACCGGTCCGGGACTGGCCAGGCCAATCTCAACGCCTCGTCCGTGGGCACCCAGTGGGGACCGCTGACGGCCACCGACCGCGACTTCCTGGTCAAGGTGCGACTCGCCGGGCTGTGGGAACTGCCCGCCGGGCAGCAGGCGCTCGAGCGCGCCCCGACCGAGGCGATCAAGGAGGCGGGCGACCATCTCATCGTCGGTCACACCGACCTCGACCAGCGCGCCCGCGACGTGGCGGCGAAGCTGGGCGTGGAGCTGCCGAACGTGCCCACCGAGCAGCAGCAGGGCTGGCTGAGAGAGCTGTCGGCGGCCAGCGGCCGCGAGTACGAGTACAAGTTCGCGAACCTGCTGCGCAACGCGCACGGCAAGGTCTTCGCCCTCATCGCGCAGGTCCGCCACAGCACACGCAACACCCTGATCCGCCAGCTCGCGTCCGACGCGAACCAGACCGTGCTGGACCACATCACCATGCTGGAGAACACCGGCATGGTGGACTTCGACTCGATCGCCAACGAGGCCGCGGACGGCGCCACGGCCAGCCCCACGGGCCCGCCGCCGCCGGACGGGAACCTGCCGCCGGCGCCGACCCCGGCCGCGCCGCCGGGTGAGATCGAGACCACCTCGCGGCCCTCGACCCAGCCGGGGCCGCCCACCGCCGTCAACACCGACCGGCCCGCTCCGGGGGCGAGCGACTGACGCGGGTCCCCGGGGAGCCCCGGGAGCATTCCGGCGCTCCCCGCGCGCCCCGAGGGGGACCCGCCCCCGCGTGGCGGGCCCCCTCCCCACCGGGCCCGGACACCACCCGGGCCCGGACAACCACCGGGGCGTCCGGAACCTCAAATCGAGCTCTGAACGTCCCTTCCTCGGGATTGGTCATGGCCGTGCGGGGCCATGACCCATCCACACGCGGAGCAGGGGGGCCCATGACGCATCACGAAAGGCTCGGCACCGGTATCGGCTGGCGCCCGGAGATCGCCGCCGCGGTAGAGCGGCTGCCCGGTCTCGACTGGGTCGAGGTGGTCGCGGAGAACGTCTGCCCGGACCATCTCCCCGACTCGCTCAAGCGGCTGAGGGATCGCGGGGTCACCGTCGTCCCGCACGGTGTGTCCCTGGGACTCGGCGGCGCGGCACGGCCGGACCCGCGCCGGCTTGCCGACCTGGCCGAACGCGCCGAGGCACTCGGTGCGCCGCTCGTGACCGAGCACATCGCCTTCGTCCGCGCCGGCGGCGCACTGACCGCCTCGCCCCCGCTGGAGGCCGGGCACCTGCTCCCCGTGCCGCGCACCCGGGAGGCACTGGACGTGCTCTGCGAGAACGTCCGCATCGCCCAGGACGGCCTGCCGGTGCCCCTCGCCCTGGAGAACATCGCCGCCCTGATCTCCTGGCCCGGCGGGGAGATGACGGAGGGCCGGTTCCTGGCGGAACTCGTCGAGCGCACCGGGGTACGGCTGCTGATCGACGTCGCCAATCTGCACACCAACCGCGTCAACCGCGGCGAGGACCCGCTCCGGGCCCTGGACGAGCTGCCCGTCGAGGCGATCGCGTACGTCCATGTCGCCGGCGGAGTGGAGCGCGACGGCGTCTGGCACGACACCCACGCCCACCCGGTGCCGCGGCCCGTCCTCGACCTCCTCGCCGAACTGCGCTCGCGCACCGACCCGCCCGGGGTGCTGCTGGAACGGGACGACGACTTCCCTCCCGAGGAGGAGCTGGCCGCGGAACTGGACCTGATCCGCACGGTCCTGGGCCCACCGACACGGCGGACGCCGGCGGCCCCGGAGGGTGTCCGGGGGACGGCCGGGCCGGGCAGCGGGAGCGATGCGGACGACGACACCGCACGGGAACGTCTCGGGCTTGCGCAGGCCGCTCTGCTGTCCGCGCTCGTCGCCGGGACGCCGGCGCCGGAGGGGTTCGACGCCCGGCGGCTGAGGGTGCAGACGCGGGCGCTCGCCGCCAAGCGGGCCGATGTCGCCGCCAGGGTGGCGCCCGAACTGCCGCGGATCCTCGGGGCCGGCTATCGGAGCGCGTACCTCGGCTACGCCACCTCCCGCCCGATGCGCGGCGGTTACCGCCGGGACGCGCTGGACTTCGCGGAGCATCTGCTGGCCGGTGGGCGGCCGGAGGACCCGGCCGCCCGCCGGCGGCTCACCCGCTGGTGGCAGGACCGGGCGGCGTCCCGTCCGCCGCGCCGCGCCGCACGCTTCGTCCGCGCCGCCCGAGCCGCCCTCGCCGGGAGGTGAGTCCGGCCCGGCCCGGCGTACGACCCCTCGCGGACCGCGTTCCGCGACGGCGGCCGACGGTCGGCGGCCGGCGGCCGTGAGAGGCCGGCGGCGCGGCCGCCCGCCGGACGGGCCGTGGAGCGCCGTGCCGTTCACGTGGCCGGCCGTCCAACGGGCATCGCGGACACGGCATTCCCTGTGCCGCAAAAGGGTCATCGGGCGCGACACCCGAGCAAGCTCCTTTACAAAGCCGGGTACCGCGGTGACCTTCGAGCCACGATCGGTGGCACGAAGGGAACGCGATGAGAGCAGCAGCCCGGTACGGAGCCGCCGGCTCCCTGATCCTGTCGGCCCTCGCGGCGGCTCCGGCGGCCGGGGCGCCCGGGGCGCCCGGGCCCGGCAGCCCGGAGGACCGCGGCACCGTCGTCGCCGCAGCCCGTGCCGTGGCCGCCGGTGTCGCCTTCGGCGCCTGCCCGGCGGAGGAGGACCTGCCGCCGACCGTCGAGTGCGCCGCGGTCCGGGTGCCTCTCGACTACGCCGACCCGTGGGGGCGTCAGATCCGCATCGCCGTCAGCCGGGTGAGGGCGACAGGCGAACCGTCGGTGCGCCAGGGCGCGCTCCTGTACAACCCCGGCGGCCCCGGCGGCTCCGGCATGTACTTCCCCGCACTCGCCGGCGAGCCCGAGTGGAAGCGCATCGCCGAGGCGTACGACCTGGTGGGCTACGCACCGCGCGGTGTGGGCCGTTCCGCACCCCTCTCCTGTCAGCACCCGGCTGAGTTCACCAAGGCGCCGACCGCGGCCCCCGTCCACCCCTCCGCCGCCGAGAAGCGGCAGGGCCTCGCGCGTGCCCGGGCGTACGCGCAGGGCTGCGCCCGCAACGCGGGCCCGGCCCTGCGCCATTACCACACGCTCAACAACGTCCGTGATCTGGAGGTGCTGAGGGCGGCGCTCGGCGAGCGGCGGCTGACCTTCCTCGGCGCCTCCTACGGCGCCTACCTGGGCGCCCTGTACGCGATGACGTTCCCCGACCGGGTGCGGCGGATGGTGCTCGACTCCCCCGTCGACCCGGACCCGGCGAAGATCTGGTACCGCAACAACCTGGAGCAGTCGCTCGCGTTCGAGAGCCGCTGGGCGGACTTCCGCGCCTGGGTGGCCGGTCACCACGCCACCTACGGTCTCGGCACGACGCCCCGGCAGGTCCAGGCGGCCTACGACCGGGCGCGCACCCTGCTGGCGGAGAACCCGGCGGACGGCGCGGTCGGCCCGGGCCAGCTCCAGGCGGCCTTCGCCCGGACCGTCTACAACGACCTGTACTGGCCGCGCCGCGCCCTGGCCCTGTCGGCGTATCTGAAGGGCGATCCGCGGCAGCTCGTCAAGCAGGCGAAGCCCCGCGCCTCGGCGGCCGCCGAGGAGGAGAACGGCAACGCCGTCTACACGGCCGTGCAGTGCAACGACGCTCCCTGGCCCACGGACTGGGGCGTATGGGACCGGGACAACACCGCGCTGGCCCGGCGGGCGCCCTTCGAGACCTGGGCCAATGTCTGGATGAACCTGCCCTGCGCGTACTGGCAGCCGCCGCGGCAGCGGCCGGTCGACGTGCGCACCGGGCCCGGGGAGGTGCCGCCGCTGCTGATCCTGGCGGCGGAGCGGGACGCGGCCACCCCGTACGCCGGCGCCCTGAGGCTGCAGCAGCGCCTGGCGGGTTCGGTGCTGGTCACGGAGCGGGATGCGGGGACGCACGGCATCTCGGGCGGCGACAACGCCTGCGTCAACGGCCATATGGAGGCGTACCTGCTGACCGGCAGGACGCCGGTGCGGCGCGCTTCGTGCGCGCCGCACCCGCAGCCGGACCCGGTGTCGCTGGAGCGGCGGGCGGTGGAGCGGGTGCTGCCGCCCGCCGTCTGATCTTCCGGGTCGGGGGGAGGCGGGCCGCCCCGCAGGGGTCCGCCTCCTGGTCCGGGGCGTCCGGGGCCGTCAGGCCAGACCGGCCACCAGGTCGGCGACGCTCTTGCGGCGCCCGGTGAAGAAGGGGACCTCCTCGCGGACGTGCATCCGCGCCTCGGAGGCGCGCAGGTGCCGCATGAGGTCGACGATCCGGTACAGCTCGTCGGCCTCGAAGGCGAGCAGCCACTCGTAGTCGCCGAGGGAGAAGGAGGCGACGGTGTTGGCGCGGACGTCCGGGTAGCCGCGGGCCATTTTGCCGTGGTCGGCCAGCATCCGGCGGCGGTCCTCGTCGGGCAGCAGGTACCAGTCGTAGGAGCGCACGAACGGGTACACCGAGACGTAGTCGCGCGGGGTCTCGTCGGCGAGGAACGCCGGGATGTGCGACTTGTTGAACTCGGCGGGGCGGTGCAGCGCCATGTTCGACCAGACCGGCTCCAGCGCACGGCCCAGGCGGGTGCGGCGGAAGAGGCTGTAGGCGTCCTGCAACCGGTCGGCCGTCTCGGCGTGCCACCAGATCATCAGGTCGGCGTCGGCGCGCAGGCCGGACAGGTCGTACGTACCGCGAACGGTGACGTCCTCGGCCGCGAGCCGGTCGAACAGCTCCTGGACCTCGTCTGCGTACCCGGCGCGGTCCGCGTCCTGCGGCAGCACGTCCCGCAGCTTGAACACGGACCACAGGGTGTAGCGGATGACCTCGTTGAGGTCCTTCGCCTTCTTACCGGCGTTCGGGATCTTCTCGGGCGCACTCATGGGGCTATTCTCGCCCTTCGCCTGCGGTGCCCGGCACCAGGGGGGCGGTGGCGATGATCTCGTCCGCCGCGCGCTGCCCGCTGCCGACGCAGGCGGGGATGCCGACGCCGTCGTACGCCGCCCCGCAGACCCGCAGCCCCGGCAGCGCGGCCACGGCGTCCCTGACCCGGGCGACCCGCCCGAGGTGGCCGACGGGGTACTGCGGCAGCCCGTCGACCCAGCGGGTGACCGCGGTGGCGACGGGGCGGGCGGTGAGCCCGGTCGCCTCGGCGAGGTCCTCGAGGGAGGCGGCGGCGAGGTCGTCGTTCTCCCGGTCCAGCTGCTCCTCCTCGCCGTGCCGGCCGACGGAGGTGCGCAGCAGGAACAGTCCGGGGGCGCTGTCGGCGACCCAGGCCCATTTCCGTGCGGAGAACGTGGACGCCTTGATCGTGCGGCCGTCCACCGGGGGGACCAGGAAGCCGGATCCGGCGGGCAGTGCGGCCGCGTCGGCGGCGCGGAACGCGAAGGTGACGAGCGCCATCGACGCGTACTCGACCCGGGCGAGTTCGGCGGACGCGGCCGGCGCGGTGCCGGCGAGGAGCACGGAGGCCGACCAGGCGGGGGTGGCGAGGACGACGCCGTCGGCGGTGAGCTCCGCCGCGTCGGTGCGGATCCGCCAGCCGTCGGTGCCGCGGGTCAGACCGAGTACCGGGGTCTCGGTGAGGATCTCGCCTCCGGCGGCCCTGACGGCGTCGGCGACCGCGGACGGGAGGGTGCCGACCCCGCCGTCGAGGCCCAGGAACACGGGGCCGGTCTCGTGCCGCTCGGCGGCCCGGCGCTGCACCTCGCGGACGCCGTCGAGCAGGCTGCCGCCCGCGGCCCTGACCGCGTCGAACAGGGCGGGGACGGCGGCGCGCAGGGAGATGCGGTAGGCGTCGCCCGCGTACACGCCGCCGAGCAGCGGCTCGACGAGCCGGTCGACGACCTCACGGCCGAGGCGTTCGGCCACGAAGGTGCCGACGGAGACGTCCTCCGCCAGCTCCGCCGGGGGCAGTTCGCGCTCCCGCCCGATCCTGGCGACGCCTTCGGCGGACAGCAGCCCGGACAGTGCCTCCGGGTTCCCGGGGACGCCCATCACATGGCCCTGGGGCATGGGGCGCAGGGCGTCCCGGGTCCACACGGAAGCGGTGGCGGTGGCGGGGGGCCGGAGCCGGTCGCCGAGTCCGACGGCGCGCGCGAGGGCGACCGCCTCGGGCCGCCTGGCCAGCATCGACTCGGCACCCAGGTCGACGGGGGCTCCGGCGATCTCCCCGGTCCGGAGCTTGCCGCCGAGCCGGCCGCCGGCCTCCAGCAGGGTCACCCGCACTCCGGACGTGGCCAGCCGGTGCGCCGCCGCGAGGCCGGCGATCCCACCGCCGATGACGACGACACGGCCTGCTCGGGCCCGGGGGTGCTCTGACGTGGGCAGCATGCCCCCACTCTCTCAAACCGCCCCGCGCCGGCCTGCACCGGCTCGGGCGCAACCGCCGGTGCGCCCGAGCCGCGAGGGCGCCGCGACGGCGGTGTCGCGCTCCCGCGGGGCCGGGCACCTCGAGACGGCGCACCGGGCTCCTCGCATCCCCCTGGGGCAGGGCCCCGGGCAGGACCGAACGGCCGCTCCCCCGTAGCGTCTTCCGTATGGAACGCATGGTGGTCATCGGCGGCGACGCGGCGGGGATGTCCGCCGCCTCGCAGGCGCGCAGGCTCAAGGACCCCGGAGAGCTGGAGATCGTCGCCTTCGAGCGGTCGCATTTCGCGTCGTACTCGGCGTGCGGCATTCCGTACTGGGTCGGCGGCGACGTGGAGCACCGCGAGCAGCTCATCGCGCGGACACCGCGGGAGCACCGGAGCCGCGGGATCGATCTGCGGATGCGCACGGAGGCCGTGGAGATCGACGTCCCGGGGCAGCGTGTCAGGTCCCGGGACCTGGAGTCGGGCGCCGAGTCGTGGACGGGCTACGACAAGCTCGTCATCGCGACCGGGGCCCGGCCCGTGCGGCCGGCGCTGCCGGGGATCGACGCGGCGGGCGTGCACGGGGTGCAGACCCTCGACGACGGGCAGGCCCTGCTGGACACGCTCGCCGGGCTGGAGGGCCGCCGTGCGGTGGTGGTGGGCGCGGGCTATATCGGTGTGGAGATGGCCGAGGCGCTGCTGAAGCGCGGTTTCGAGGTCACCGTCGTCAACCGGGGCGAGCAGCCCATGGCGACGCTCGATCCCGCTATGGGCCGCCTGGTGCACGAGGCGATGGAGGGCATGGGCATCACGACCGTGAACGGCGCGGAGGTCACCGCGATCCTGACGGATCCGGAGGCGGGCGCGCCCGGCGCGTCCGGGGGGCCGGGCGCGAGGGTGCGCGCGGTCGTCACGGAGGACGGGGAGTTCCCGGCGGACGTGGTGGTGCTCGGCATCGGCGTCGAACCGGAGACGGGGCTGGCGCGCGCGGCGGGACTCCCGGTCGGGACGCACGGCGGGCTGCTCACCGATCTGTCGATGCGGGTGCGCGGGTACGGGGACATCTGGGCGGGCGGCGACTGCGTGGAGGTCCTGGACCTGGTCTCGGGCCGCGAGCGGCACCTTCCCCTCGGCACCCACGCCAACAAGCACGGCCAGATCATCGGCGCGGGCGTGGGAGGCGGCTACGCCACCTTCCCCGGTGCGGTGGGGACCGCGGTGAGCAAGGTCTGCGACCTGGAGATCGCCCGCACGGGCCTGCTGGAGAAGCAGGCCCGCGCGGTGGGCCTGCGCTTCGTGTCGGTCACGGTCGAGTCGACCAGCCGTGCGGGCTACTACCCGGGCGCGGCCCCGATGACGGTCAAGATGCTCGCCGAGCGGCGTACGGGCCGGCTCCTCGGGGTCCAGATCGTGGGACGCGAGGGCGCGGGCAAGCGCGTGGACATCGCGGCGGTCGCGCTCACCGCCGGGATGACGGTGGAACGGATGACGGCCCTGGACCTGGGCTACGCCCCGCCGTTCTCCCCGGTCTGGGACCCGGTCCTGGTCGCGGCGCGCAAGGCGACGGCAGCGGTGGCGCAGGCCGGCTGAGGATCCTGCGGGCGGCGCCGCGCGGCTACCCGGGAGGCGACGCCACGCCATGCGACGCGACCGCCCGGCATCGGCATCGGCATCGGCATCGGCCGGAATCAACCGGCACCGGCCGGCGCCCTGCGGCAGCGCCGGGCCCGCGCACCGGGGCGGGCCCGCGGCCGCCCCGCGGGTGCGCCGGGGGTGCGCCGGGGCGGTCGCGGGCTCCGCCTGCGGTCAGCGGGCCGTACGGGTGTGGACGTACTCCGTGAGGCGGGTCAGGGCGTCCGGGTCGGTGGTGGGCAGCACACCGTGGCCGAGGTTGAAGATGTGCCCCTCCAGGCCGCGCGCCGCGTCCAGCACCTCGCGGGTCTTGGCCTCGACGGCCTCCGGGGTGGAGAACAGCACCGCCGGGTCGAGATTGCCCTGGAGCGCCCGGCCCGGCCCGACCCGGCGGGCCGCCTCGTCGAGCGGGACCCGCCAGTCGACCCCGACGACGTCCGCGCCGGCCTCGCCCATCGGGCCGAGCAGCTCGCCGGTCCCGACGCCGAAGTGGATGCGCGGCACGCCGTACCCCTCGACCTCGGCGAACACCGTCGCGGAGGCGGGCATGACGAAGCGGCGGTAGTCCGCGGGGGACAGTGCGCCGACCCAGGAGTCGAAGAGCTGCACGGCGGAGGCCCCGGCCTCGATCTGCACCTTCAGGAAGGCGGCGGTGATCCCGGCGAGCCGGTCGAGCAGGTCGGCCCACAGCCGGGGGTCGCCGTACATGAGGGCCTTGGTGTGCTCGTGGTTGCGGGACGGGCCGCCTTCGACGAGGTAGCTGGCGAGGGTGAAGGGGGCGCCGGCGAAACCGATGAGCGGTGTGGCGCCCAGTTCGCCGGTGAGCATCCCGATCGCCTCGGTGACGTAGGAGACGTCCTCGGGGGTGAGGTCGCGCAGCCGGGCGAGGTCCTCGCGGCGGCGCACCGGTTCGGCGACGACCGGGCCGACGCCGGGCTTGATGTCGAGGTCGATCCCGATGGCCTTGAGCGGTACGACGATGTCGCTGAAGTAGATCGCGGCGTCGACCTTGTGGCGGCGCACCGGCTGCAGGGTGATCTCGGTGACGAGTTCGGGCCGCATGCACGACTCCAGCATCGGCACGCCCTCGCGCACCTTCAGGTACTCGGGCAGCGACCGGCCCGCCTGCCGCATGAACCACACCGGGGTATGGGGCACGGGTTCGCGTCGGCACGCCCGGAGGAAGGCGGAGTCGCGCAGGGCGTCGGTCGTCGGCTGCTGGCCCGCGGACGGGGCGCCCCCGGCGGGGGAGGTGCTCCGGGCCGGGGGGAGGTCGTTGGCACTCACGCCCGGAATCTTCGCATGTACGGGCAACGAGCAAGCGCGGGTGGGTGTCCCTCCCTGCGCCGGGCCCGCGTTCCGCCTACGCTTCCCCGCATGGCTGCGGCTCAGGGACAGTTCTCCGATCCATCCGACGGCGCCGAGGACACGGACGGCGCCGGGCGGGGCTCAGCGCCGCCGGCGTTCCGGCTCGCGGTCGACGCGCTGCGCGCGGCGCGGCCGCACCCCGGGATCGAGGTGGACCCGGCCCGGCCGCCGCAGCGCCTCGCGCCGCACGCGTACGCACTGGAGGCGGCGGTCGTCGACGACGGGGAGGACCTGGCGGACGGCCGGCTCGTCCTGCTGCACGACCCGGCGGGCCACGACGCCTGGCAGGGCACGTTCCGGCTGGTGACGCTGGTGCGCGCGGAACTGGAGCCGGAGATGGCGGCCGACCCGCTGCTGCCCGAGGTGTGCTGGTCGTGGCTCACCGGCGCGCTGGAGGCGCGGAACCTCTCGTACGGGGAGCCGAGCGGCACCGTCACCAGGGCGGGATCTCACTACTTCGGAGGACTCGCGGACCGCCGTCCGGCGACGCAGATCGAGATCCGGGCCTCCTGGACCCCGCGCGAGGGCGGTGACGGTACCCCCGACACCGCGGCGCACTTCGGGGCGTGGTGCGATCTGCTGTGCCAGGTCGGCGGCCTTCCGCCCGCCGGCCCCGCGGGCGACCCCGGCGGCGCGACGGCGGGCGTCGTCACCCTGCCGCAGCGCAGGGGCCCGCGGGCGCCCTGACGTGTGCGCGCAGGCCCCGCGGTCCGCCCGCGGGTCGGGGCCGCCCGCCGCCCGGGGCGGGCCCCGGGGTACGGAGGCACGGGGATGCGGGGATACGGGGATACGGGAGTACGGGCGGGTCGATCCGCTCCTCCCGCTTCCCATGCGCCGGGTGTGCGAGCGGGGGGGCGGACCCCTCTCCCCGCCCTCGCCGCGGCATCCTTTCGCGGGCCGCGGGGGTGCGGAGATACGGGATGTCCGGACGGGATCGCAGCATGATCGCTCATGCGTCCTAATTGCCGGAATTGTGACTCACTAAATCGTGATCTTTCTCTAAAGGCGACCAGGTTTGCTGCCGAAGAGGTGGTGACCCCTCAAGCACGGTCCGCCCCGGCTTCATCCCCGAGCCGGCTCCGTCCCCCACCTTCCCAGGAGGCCTGGTGTCCGTTCTCCTCGAGCAGCCCGCAAGCCTGGTCGCCTACCGCCCGAACAAGCCGACGGCCATGGTCGTCGTGGCCGACCCGCGCGTCCGCTCCACCGTCACCCGCCACCTGTGGGCGCTCGGGGTGCGTGATGTCATCGAGGCGTCGTCCATCGCGGAGGCCCGTCCCCGCGTCGGCAACCCGCGCGACATCTGCGTGGCCGACGTCCACCTGCCCGACGGCAGCGGGCTGACGCTGCTGTCCGAGACCCGAGCCGCGGGCTGGCCCAACGGCCTCGCCCTCTCCGCCGCCGACGACATCGGCGCCGTCCGCAACGCGCTGGCCGGTGGGGTGAAGGGCTACGTCGTGACCGGCACGCGCACCAACCTCGGCCACCCAGGCCGCCCCGGAGCCGCCCCGATCGGCGCGGCGGCCGCCCGGCTGCACCGCCGGCCCCCCGGCGCCCCGAGCCACCCGGGCGGCTACCGCGAACTGTCGGGCCGCGAGGTGGAGGTGCTCCGGCTGGTCGCGGAGGGGCAGTCCAACAAGGCGATCGGCGTCTCGATGGGCCTGTCCGCGCTGACCGTCAAGAGCCACCTGGCCCGTATCGCACGCAAGCTCGGCACCGGCGACCGCGCGGGGATGGTGGCCGTGGCGCTGCGCACCGGCATCATCCACTGAGCCCCGCCTTTACACCGGACCAGCGCCCGTCGACGGAACGTTCCGTCGACGGGCGCTTGCCGTTGACGGATACCCTTGACAGGTGACCGACGCCCAAGAGACCGCAGCAGAGCCGGACCTGCGCACCGCCGGGGGCGGCCCCCCGGACGACGGCGTCGCCGCCGAGGGGGCGCCGATCCCCCTGCTGGAGCCGCGGGAGGGCATCCCTCCGGTGGTCTCCACACCCGAAGGACTGGCGTCCGTCGTCGCCGCGTTCGCCGCCGGCTCCGGTCCGGTCGCCGTCGACGCCGAACGCGCGTCCGGCTACCGGTACGGCCAGCGCGCGTATCTCGTCCAGCTGCGCCGCCAGGGTGCGGGCACGGCGCTCGTCGACCCCGTCGGGTGCCCCGACCTCGCCGGCCTCGGCGACGCCCTCGCCGGCAGCGAGTGGATCCTGCACGCCGCCACCCAGGACCTCCCGTGCCTGCGGGACATAGGCATGCTGCCGACCAGGCTCTTCGACACCGAGCTGGCCGGGCGGCTCGCGGGCTTCCCCCGGGTGGGGCTCGGCGCCATGGTCGAGTCGGTGCTCGGCTACGCCCTGGAGAAGGGCCACTCGGCGGTGGACTGGTCGACCCGCCCCCTCCCCGAGCCCTGGCTGCGGTACGCGGCGCTCGACGTCGAACTGCTCGTCGACCTGCGGGACGCGCTGGAGAAGGAGCTGGACCGGCAGGGGAAGCTGGAGTGGGCGCGCCAGGAGTTCGCCGCCATCGCCTCGGCGCCGCCCGCCGCCCCGCGCAAGGACCCCTGGCGGCGCACCTCGGGCATGCACAAGGTGCGCCGGCGCCGTCAGATGGCCGTCGTACGGGAGCTGTGGACCGCCCGCGACAAGGTGGCCCAGCGCCGGGACGTCTCCCCCGGCAAGGTGCTCGGCGACGCGGCGATCGTCGAGGCGGCGCTGGCACTCCCGCCGAACGTGCACGCGTTGACGGCCCTGCCGGGGTTCGGGCACCGGGCGGGCCGCCGGCAGCTGGAGCAGTGGCAGGCCGCGGTGGACCGCGCGCTGTCGCTGCCGGAGGGGGAGCTGCCGCAGCCCGGCCAGCCGGTGACCGGACCGCCTCCACCGCGCTCCTGGGCGGACAAGGACCCGGCAGCCGCGGCGCGGCTGTCCGCGGCTCGGGCGGCGGTGTCCGTGCTGGCGGAGCGGCTGAACCTGCCCCAGGAGAACCTGATCGCGCCGGACACCGTGCGCCGTCTGTGCTGGGAGCCGCCGGCGGAGCCGGGCCCGGAGGCGGTCGCGTCCGCGCTGACCGCGCTGGGCGCGCGGCCCTGGCAGGTCGAACAGGTGGGGCCCCCGCTGACCAGGGCGCTCCAGGCGACCGTCTGAGACCGCCGCTCCCGCGGCGCGCCGGGCCTGCCCGGCGCGCGCTCTCCCCGCGCCGAAGGGGCCCGGGGCGCACCGGTCGACGGCGCACAGGTCGTGGGGCACACCGCGCGCCGGGCACGCCTCTCCGAGCGGGCGGCCCCCGGCGGTCACTCGTGCGTGCCACTGCCGGCAGCGGTGCCGGTGCGGCGGGGAGCGGGGGCGGGCCCGACGCGCGACCGTGTGGGGTGTGACGTTCACCGCTCCCGCGACGAGGGGTGGGCAACCCTGTTACCCGTAAGTAGCATGAGGGCAGCAAGCGCACGCTTAGCCGCGCGTCACGCAGCAGTGCCACCCCGCACCCTGGAGGAGAGCCATCGTGCCTCGTACCGTCAGGGACGTCGTCTTCGTCGACGGCGTCCGCACCCCGTTCGGCAAGGCGGGCCCGAAGGGCATCTACCACGAGACCCGTGCCGACGATCTCGTCGTGAAGGCCATCCGGGAGCTGCTGCGCCGCAACCCGGACCTCGACCCGGCGAGGATCGACGAGGTCGCCATCGCGGCGACCACGCAGATCGGCGACCAGGGCCTGACGATCGGCCGCACCGCCGGCATCCTCGCGGGTCTGCCGCAGTCCGTGCCGGGCTACTCCATCGACCGCATGTGCGCCGGCGCGCTGACCGCCGTCACCACGGTCGCGGGCAGCGTCGCCTTCGGTGCGTACGACATCGCCGTCGCCGGCGGCGTCGAGCACATGGGCCGCCACCCGATGGGCGAGGGCGTGGACCCCAACCCGCGCTTCGTGTCGGAGAAGCTCGTCGACGAGTCGGCCATGTTCATGGGCATGACGGCGGAGAACCTGCACGACCGCTACCCGCACATCACCAAGCAGCGTGCCGACGAGTACGCCGTCCGCTCGCAGGAGAAGGCCGCCAAGGCGTACGCCAACGGCAGGATCCAGCAGGACCTGGTGCCGGTCTCGGTGCGCCGCACCAACCCGGAGGCCGGTGAGACCGGCTGGGGCCTGGTCACCGCCGACGAGCCGATGCGCCCGGGCACCACGCTGGAGAACCTCCAGGGCCTGAAGACGCCGTTCCGCGTCCACGGCAGGGTCACCGCGGGCAACGCCGCCGGTCTCAACGACGGCGCCACCGCCTCGCTGATCGCCTCCGAGGACTTCGCCCGCGAGCACGGCCTGCCGGTCAAGATGCGCCTGGTCTCGTACTCCTTCGCGGGAGTCGAGCCCGAGGTCATGGGATACGGCCCGATCCCGGCCACGGAGAAGGCCCTCGCCCAGGCGGGGCTGTCCATCGGGGACATCGGCCTGTTCGAGATCAACGAGGCCTTCGCCGTCCAGGTGCTCGCCTTCCTCGACCACTACGGCATCGCCGACGACGACGCCCGCGTCAACCAGTACGGCGGCGCCATCGCCTTCGGCCACCCGCTGGCCTCGTCCGGCGTGCGTCTGATGACGCAGCTGGCGCGGCAGTTCGAGGAGCAGCCGGAGGTCCGCTACGGCCTCACCACGATGTGCGTCGGCTTCGGCATGGGCGCCACCGTCATCTGGGAGAACCCGCACCACAAGGACGCCGGAGGCAACAAGTGAGCGAGCGCAGCGAGCGAACCACGGAGAGGTGCAGCATGGGCGAATGCCCCACCGAGCGAAGCGAGGTCGCGGCATGAGCACCACCGCTGAGCTGCTGAAGGGCGCGGCCGAGCTGTTCCCCGGCGAGGTCGTCACCCAGGCCCACGTACGCCACCTCGACCTCCCCGGCGGCGCGGGCAGGTTCGCCCTCATCACGCTGGACAACGGCCTGGACCACACCAAGCCGACCACGTTCGGCCCGCAGTCGCTGGCCAACCTCAACGCCGCGATCGACCAGGTCGAGAAGGAGGCGTCGGAGGGCGCGGTGGTCGGCGCCGGAATCACCGGCAAGCCGTTCATCTTCGCCGTCGGCGCCGACCTCAAGGGCGTCGAGCTGCTGAAGCGGCACGAGGACGCGCTGGCCATCGGCAAGGGCGGCCACGACGTCTTCAAGCGGCTGTCCTCGCTGGGCGTGCCCACGTTCGCGTACTACAACGGCGCGGCGATGGGCGGCGGTGTCGAGGTCGGACTGCACTGCTCGTACCGCACGGTCTCGTCGGCCCTGCCGGCCTTCTCGCTGCCCGAGGTGTTCCTCGGCCTGGTGCCCGGCTGGGGCGGCTGCGCGATCCTGCCGAACCTGATCGGGGCCGACCGCGCCGTCTCGGTGATCATCGAGAACTCGCTCAACCAGAACAGGCAGCTCAAGGGCGTCCAGGTGCACGAGCTGGGCATCGCCGACGCTCTCTTCGAGGGCGCGGACTTCCTGGAGCAGTCGCTGATCTGGACCGCGTCCGTCCTCAAGGGCGAGATCGTGGTGGAGCGCCCCGAGATCGACCGCGGCGAGGCCTGGGAGCAGGCCGTCGCCAGGGGCCGGTTCATCGCCGACTCCAAGGTGCACGGCGCCGCCCCGGCCGCCTACCGGGCCCTCGACATCATCGAGGCCGCCAGGGACGGCGACCTGCAGAAGGGCTTCGACGCCGAGGACACCGCGCTGGCCGACCTCATCATGGGCGGCGAACTGCGGTCCGGTATCTACGCGTTCAACCTGGTGCAGAAGCGCGGCAAGCGCCCCGCCGGCGCGCCGGACAAGTCGCTGGCCCGCCCCGTCACCAAGGTCGGTGTCGTCGGCGCCGGACTGATGGCGTCCCAGCTGGCCCTGCTGTTCCTGCGCCGCCTCGAGGTGCCGGTGGTCCTCACCGACATCGACCAGGAGCGCGTCGACAAGGGCGTGGGCTACGTCCACGCCGAGATCGAGAAGCTGCTGGGCAAGGGCCGCATCAACCAGGACAAGGCCAACCGCCTCAAGGCGCTGGTGACCGGTGTCCTGGACAAGGCCGAGGGCTTCGCGGACGCGGACTTCGTCATCGAGGCCGTCTTCGAGGAGATGACGGTCAAGCAGAAGGTGTTCGCCGAGGTGGAGGCGGTCGCCCCGGCGCACGCGGTCTTCGCCACCAACACCTCCTCGCTGTCGGTGTCGGAGATGGCGTCGAAGCTCCGCCACCCGGAGCGCGTGGTCGGCTTCCACTTCTTCAACCCGGTCGCCGTGCTCCCGCTGCTGGAGATCGTCCGGGGCGAGCAGACCGACGACGCCTCCCTGGCCACCGCCTTCGCCGTCGCCAGGAAGCTGAAGAAGACCGCGGTGCTGACCAAGGACGCCCCGGCGTTCGTGGTGAACCGCATCCTGACCCGGTTCATGGGCGAGATCCAGAACGTCATCGACGAGGGCACCCCGGTCGCCACCGCGGAGAAGGCGATCGAGCCGCTCGGCCTGCCGATGTCGCCGCTGGTGCTGCTGGAGCTGGTCGGCCCGGCGATCGGTCTGCACGTCTCCGAAACCCTGAACCGCGCCTTCCCCGAGCGCTTCACGGTCTCCCCGAACCTCAAGGCGGTCGTCGAGGCCGGCAAGCGCGGCTTCTACGTCCACGACAGCGGCAGGCCGGAGCTGGACCCGGAGGTCACCGCGCTGCTGAAGCAGGGCGACAGCGTCCTGACGGAGGAGCAGGTCCGCGCCCGGGTCCTGGACGCGGTGGCGCAGGAGATCGGGCTGATGCTGGAGGAAGGCGTCGTCGCCGAGGCGCAGGACGTCGACCTCTGCCTGATCACGGGCGCCGGCTGGCCGTTCCACCTGGGCGGCATCACGCCGTACCTGGACCGCGAGGGCATCAGCGAGCGGGTCAACGGCAAGCGGTTCCTGGCGCGGGGGGTGGCGAGCGTCCCGGCGTGACGGTGCGACCCGCGTCTCACGCCGTGTGAGAGGTCGGGACGGCCGGCGGCCTCGGACCGGTGACCGGTGCCGGGCCGCCGGCCGGTCGTCGGCGGTGGCCCGTCGGTCGTCGGTCGTCGGTCGTCGGTCGTCGGTCGTCGGTCGTCGGTCAGCGTCCGGCGGTGCGGCGTTCCGCCGCCCCTGGGCTACCGGTGGTCGGGCCGGACGACGGATACGGGCGGTACGGGATCTCTCCCGTACCGCCCGTTGCCGGTCGCGCAGCACCACGTGCCACGCCGTTCCCGAGTGTGCGGCCCACCACCCGTTCCGGTACACCGCACCCGTCCGGTGCACCGCACCGGGCCGGAAGGACGGCAGGACCGGGCGGCGCGTCCGGCATCACACCCGCGTCCACGCCTCCATCGCCAGCCCGGACCCGGACTCCTGGCGGGTCACGCGCAGGGTGCCGTCGGCGCCGAGGGCGGCGAGGACGACCCGGCCGGTGCCGTCGACGGCGAGGGCCGGAGCGCCGACGCAGGGCTCGCCGGTGGGCGCCCAGTCGAGGGCGGACTCCTTCTCCGTGGGATACGCGGCGAGAACCGGCCGTCCGTCGGCGCCGCGCTGCGCCAGGATCGTGCAGTCCTGGCCGTCGACCGGCGTCCGGAGCACGGCCGGCGGCCCGGAGCCGCCCTCCGAACCGAGCAGCGCGGGGGCTGCCATGCCCTCGCGCCAGGCGTGGACGGCGCCCTTGGCCGCGTCGCGCCAGAAGTGGGTCAGCCGCTCCGGGCCGGTGCGCTCCGAGCAGACGCAGCCGTCGGCGGCGGAGGACGCGATGCCGGCGGCGCGCCGGAACTTCACGCCCCGGGCCTCCTGGTCCCACCGCAGCACGGCCTCCTCCGTCGGGGCGAGGACCTCCATCAGCCCGTGGTCGGTGACCGCAGCGGCGGGGGGCCCGAGCGTCCCGCTGCCCTTGAGGTCGGCCCACTTGTTCCATCTGCCGTTCGGGACCTGCGCCCGGCCGCAGACTCCGCCGCCGCTGTTGCGCACGAAGACGTGGAGGGAGCCCTCCGCGTCCACCACGGCCGAGGGGAGCCCCGTCGTCGCCGCGAGGGCGCGGTCCTGCGCGTACGGGGTGCCGAGGGCGTACCAGTCCCGCATCGGGCGCCCGGACTGGTACTGGATGGCCTGCACCACGTCCGTGGCGACCTCGCCGCCGGCCATCGGGGTGCGCCGCAGCCCGACCAACTGCACATAGCCGTCCGCGCCCTGGGCGATGGCCAGGTAGGGCAGCAGGCCGGGGGCGGGGAACAGCTCGGGGCCGGTCCACCCGGGGCCGCCGGGCCGCTTCTCGGTCCAGCGCAGCACACCGCCGGCGGCCGGGGTGTACGCCGACAGCCGGCCGTCCTTGCCGCGCAGCAGCCACCCGGCGGTCGGCGGGAGCGAGGGATCGGCGGGCAGCGGGGCGGGCACCCGGGCCGCACCGCGCTTTCCGCCCTCGGCGCCCACGGCTGCGGGGACGGCGCCCGTCCGGCGCTTCGGCCTCCGCTCAGACCGCGATGACATGGCCCGTCGCCCACCTTCCCCGAGCGCCCGTTCAGGCGCCCGATGCAGGCGACCATAACACCCGGTGACACCCCGGTCCGCCCGCCCGCGGAGCGGCCTTGTGGCACGCTTCCGCCATGGTCCTCCTCCTGATCGTCGATGGCGCGAATGTGGTCGGTTCGGTACCGGACGGCTGGTGGCGCGACCGCCGCGGCGCGGCCGAGCGGCTGCGCGACAGACTGGTTCCGCTCGCCGGGGAGGGCGTTCGGGGGCACCCCGGTCCTCTCGAGGTGGTGCTGGTGCTCGAGGGCCGGGCGAGGGGGGTCGGGGACGCGCCGGGCGTACGGGTCGAGGACGCGCCGGGCAGCGGTGACGACCGCGTCGTGGAGCTGGTCCGGGAGCACGCGGGCCGCTCCGTCGTCGTGGTCACCGCCGACCGGGGGCTGCGGGAGCGGGTGGCGGCCCTGGGCGCGGGGGTCGTGGGGCCGCGCGCGGTCCGCAGCGGCTGACCCGGTCCGCGCCTCAGAAGTCGGCGCCCCTGCCCAGTCTGCCGAGGCGGCTGTGGGAGCGGCCGTAGAGGTAGTAGACGACCACGCCCAGCGCCATCCAGACGGCGAAGCGCAGCCAGGTCTCGGCGGGGAGGTTCAGCATCAGCCAGAGGGACGCGGCGATGGACAGGCCGGGCAGGACCGGCACCCAGGGGGTCCGGAACGCGCGGTGCAGATCGGGCCGGGTGTTGCGGAGGACGATGACGCCGAGCGCCACGATGACGAAGGCGAAGAGCGTGCCGATGTTCACCAGCGCGGCGAGCGCCTGGAGGCTGGTGAAGCCCGCGATGACGGCGATGACCACGCCGAGCACGATGGTCGCGCGGTGGGGGGTGCGGAACGTCGGGTGGGTGATGGAGAAGAAGCGCGGCAGCAGTCCGTCGCGGCTCATCGCGAAGAACACCCGGGTCTGGCCCAGCAGCAGGATCATGCAGACGGTGATGAGTCCGACGGCTGCGCCGAGGCTGATGGCGCCGGCGAAGAAGGGCCGGCCGACGGCCTTGAACGCGTCGGCGAGCGGAGCGGTGGCCGACATCTCCGTGTAGCGCTGCATACCGGTGACGACGAGGGTCACGGCCACGTACAGCAGGGTGCAGATGAGCAGGGAGCCGAGGATTCCGCGGGGCATGTCGCGCTGGGGGTTCCTGGTCTCCTCGGCGGCGGTGGCCACCACGTCGAAGCCGATGAAGGCGAAGAAGACGATGGAGGCGGCGGTGAAGATGCCCATGACGCCGAAGTTGGTGGGCTCGTAGCCGAACAGCAGCTGCACCAGCGGCGCCATCAGCCCGCTGCCGCCCTCCTCGGGCTGGGCCGGGGGGATGAAGGGGGTGTAGTTCTCCGCCTTGATGAAGAAGGCGCCCGCGACGATGACCAGCAGCACCACGGCGACCTTGATCGCGACGACGATCGCGGTGATCCGGGCGGACAGTTTCATGCCGATGACGAGCACGGCGGTCAGCGCCAGGATGAGCAGGAAGGCCAGCAGGTCGAAGTGGCCTCCCGCGTCGGGCCCGGAGAGCTCCGTCGGCATCCGCACGCCGAGGTTGGTCTCCAGCAGGGCGCGTACGTATCCGGACCAGCCGACCGCCACCACCGCCGTGCCGAGGGCGAACTCCAGGACCAGGTCCCAGCCGATGATCCAGGCGGGGAGTTCCCCGATCGAGGCGTACGAGAAGGTGTAGGCCGAGCCGGCCACGGGCACGGTGGAGGCGAACTCGGCGTAGCAGAGCGCCGCGAGCGCGCAGACGATGCCGGCGATGACGAAGGACAGGGCGGTGGCGGGGCCGGCGTTCTCCTTGGCGGCGATGCCCGTCAGCACGAAGATTCCGGTGCCGATGATCACGCCGACGCCGAAGACGGTCAGGTCCCAGGCGGAGAGCGACTTCCTGAGCGCGTGCTCCGGCTCCTCCGTGTCCCGGATCGACTGCTCGACCGTCTTGGTCCGGAAAGCCCCGGTGCTCCTGGGGGGCTGCTGCTGTGTGCTCACCGGCGTACCTCCGTACCCATGGCCGTCAACCCATGATCGAGAGGGGTGCTCAGACGCCGCCCGCCCACGGGGGGCGTTTCACACGAAAGGACCGGCCGGGAACCCCCTCGGGTACTCCGACCGGTCCAATCGATCCGGTGGTGCGTGCGCCGGACGGCGCGCCGGTCAGTCCCGCACGGGCTCGGCGGTCCTGCTGGGCTCGTCGTCGAGGCGGCCGTCGAGCCTGGCCACCAGGCCGGTGACCTGGCGGGCGATGTCCGGTGCGGTCAGCCCGATCTCGGCCATGACCTCCTTGCGGGAGGCGTGGTCGAGGAAGCGCTGGGGGATGCCGAAGTCCCGCAGCGGCAGGTCGACTCCGGCGTCGCGCAGCGCCTGGGCGACGGCTGATCCGACACCGCCGACGCGGCCGTTGTCCTCGACGGTGACGACGACGCGGTGCCTGGCGGCGAGCGCGGGGAGGGCCTCGTCGACCGGCTTGACCCAGCGGGGGTCGACGACGGTGGTGGAGATGCCCTGCCTGTCGAGGAGGCCGGCGATCTCCAGGCACATCGGTGCGAGCGCGCCGACCGAGACGAGCAGGACATCGGGTCCGGGGGTGCCTCCCATGCCCGACATGCCCGAGGGGCCGTGGGGGGCGGTGCCGGGCTCGCGCAGCACGTCCATGCCGCCGATCCGGCCGACGGCCGGGACGGCGGGGCCGACCACGCCCTTGGAGTAGCGGACCACGGTGGGCGCGTCGTCGACCTCGACGGCCTCGCGGAGCTGGGCGCGCAGCTGCTCTGCGTCGCGCGGTGCGGCCATCCGCAGCGTGGGGACGACCTGGAGGATCGACATGTCCCACATGCCGTTGTGGGAGGCGCCGTCGTCGCCGGTGACACCGGCCCGGTCCAGGACGAAGGTCACTCCGCACTTGTGCAGGGCGACGTCCATCAGCACCTGGTCGAAGGCGCGGTTGAGGAACGTGGCGTAGACGGCGAAGACCGGGTGGAGCCCGCCGGTGGCCAGTCCGGCGGCGGAGGTCGCCGCGTGCTGCTCGGCGATACCGACGTCGAACACGCGCTCGGGGAAAGTCTCGGCGAACTTCTTCAGGCCGACGGGCTGGAGCATCGCCGCGGTGATGGCGACGACGTCCGCGCGCTCCCGGCCCAGCCTGACCATCTCGTCGCCGAACACGGAGGTCCAGCTGGCCGCCGCGGTCTTCACCGGCAGGCCGGTGTCGGGGTGGATCGGGCCGATGCCGTGGAAGCGGTCGGCCTCGTCCTCCTCCGCGTGCTGGTAGCCGCGGCCCTTCTCGGTGAGGCAGTGGACGATGACGGGACCGCCGAACCGCTTGGCGCGGGTCAGCGCGGACTCCACGGCCTCGATGTCGTGGCCGTCGATGGGCCCGACGTACTTCAGGCCCAGGTCCTCGAACATGCCCTGGGGGGCGATGAAGTCCTTCAGGCCCTTCTTGGCGCCGTGCAGGGTCTCGTAGAGCGGCCTGCCGACGACGGGGGTGCGCTCCAGCAGGTCCTTGCCGCGGGCGAGGAAGCGCTCGTAGCCGTCGGTGATGCGCAGCGTGGCCAGGTGGTTGGCGAGGCCGCCGATGGTGGGGGCGTAGGAGCGCTCGTTGTCGTTGACGACGATGACCAGCGGGCGGTCCTTGGCGTCGGCGATGTTGTTCAGCGCCTCCCAGGCCATGCCGCCGGTGAGGGCGCCGTCGCCGATGACCGCGACGACATGGTCGTCCTTCCCCAGCACCTCGTTGGCCTTGGCCAGGCCGTCCGCCCAGCCGAGGACCGTCGAGGCGTGCGAGTTCTCGATGACGTCGTGCTCGGACTCGGCGCGCGAGGGGTAGCCGGACAGTCCGCCCCTGGCCCGCAGCCTGGAGAAGTCCTGGCGGCCGGTGAGCAGCTTGTGCACATAGCTCTGGTGGCCGGTGTCGAAGAGGACCCTGTCCTTCGGCGAGTCGAAGACCCGGTGCAGGGCGATGGTCAGCTCGACCACGCCGAGGTTGGGGCCGAGGTGTCCGCCGGTCTTGGAGACGGCGTCCACCAGGAAGCCGCGGATCTCCGCGGCCAGCCGGTCGAGCTGCTCCCTGCCGAGCCCGTCCAGGTCGCGTGGTCCTCTGATACGGGCAAGCAGCTCCCACCCGTCGCCCACCGCCACATCTGAACGACGCGCTACGCGCGGCTGCGTCACCGTGCCTCCTTGCGTTTCGATCCGGTCGAGCTTGCCGATCCCGCCGAGTCTAATGTCCCGCTCCCGGCGGCTTTCATCGGGCGGCGCGTTCCGCGTCACCCCTTCGGACGACGCGGTGCCCTGGTGTACGGCTGCCCGCTCCCCGGGGGTAACACGCGGCAGTGCCCGGCGCCGGTTCCGGCGCCGGGCACTGCACACGGTGGCCGCTAGGCCCGGCCGGCGGTCTTCTGCGTCTTGCGCGTGACCGAGTCGATCACCACGGTGGCGAGGAGCACCCCACCGGTGATCATGTACTGGATCGGGGTGGCGATGCCCTCCAGCGCGAGCCCGTACTGGATCGAGACGATCACCATGACGCCGAGCAGCGCGTTCCAGGTGCGGCCGCGGCCGCCGAAGAGGCTGGTGCCGCCGATGACGGCCGCCGCGATGACGTTCATCAGCAGGTCGCCCGCGCCGGCGCTCTGGTTCGCTGCGGCGATCTTGGAGGCCCAGAACAGGCCGCCGACGGCCGCGAAGGTGCCGGCGATGGCGAAGACCGAGATCCGCACGGCGGTGACGTTGATACCGGCCCGGCGGGACGCCTCGACGCTGCCGCCGAGGGCGAAGATCTTGCGCCCGTAGGCGGTGCGCCGCAGGACGAAGTCGGTGGACACCAGGACCGCCAGGAACAGCACCAGCGCCAGCGGCAGGCCCTTGTACTGGTTGAACATGTAGGCGGCGGCGAAGGAGACCGCGGCGAGCAGCACCGTGCGGAACACGATGTCGCCGAGCGGCCGGGACGGGATGCCGGCCGCCCGGCGGCGGCGGGCGTCGGTGGAGGCCGAGACGAAGAACACGGCGACGGCCAGTGCGGCGAGTCCGTAGGCGGCGGCCACGTCGGAGAAGTAGTAGGTGGTCAGCCGGCCGACGATGCCGTCGCCGTCCAGGTTGATCGTGCCCTGGGAGCCGAGGAGCTGGAGCATGAAGCCCAGCCAGAACAGCAGCCCGGCCAGGGTGACGGCGAAGGCGGGCGCGCCGATCCGGGCGAAGAAGAAGCCGTGCAGGGCTCCCATGACCGCGCCGCCGGCGATGGCGGCCAGGACGGCCAGCCACTCGTTCATCCCGTGGGTGACGCTCAGTACGGCCACGATCGCGCCCGACACACCGCTGACGGAGCCGACCGAGAGGTCGATCTCGCCGAGCAGCAGCACGAAGATGATGCCGACGGCCATCATGCCGGTGGCGACCATGGTGACGGCGATGTTGCTGAGGTTCTGCGCCGAGAGGAACTGCGAGTTCAGGCTCTGGAAGATGGCGCAGATCAGGATCAGGCCGATGACGACCGGGATGGAACCCAGGTCGCCGGCGTGGAGCCTGCGCTTGAAGTCCGCGAGGTAGCCGCCGACGCCCTGCTCGCGTACCAGGAGCCGGGGGTCGACGGCGGTGACCGCCTCGTGCGCGGCGTGCGCGGCTTCCGCGGTGCCCACCCGGTGGCGGCCGCCGGCGGGTGCCGGGCTCTTGTCGATGCTCACTTCTGCGCCTCCGAGGTGCGCGCCGCACGACGGGTCACGGCGTTGTCCGTGGCGCCGGTGATGGCGGAGATGATCTCTTCCTGCGAGGTGGCCTTCACGTCGAAGACCCCGTTGTTCCGGCCGAGCCGCAGCACCGCCACGGTGTCGGCGACGGCCTTCACATCGGCCATGTTGTGGCTGATGAGGATGACCGCGTGGCCGCGCTCGCGCAGCCGCTCGACCAGGTCGAGCACCTGCGCGGTCTGCTCGACGCCGAGGGCCGCGGTGGGCTCGTCGAGGATGACCAGCTTGGGGGCGCCGAGCATCGAGCGGGCGATGGCCACGGTCTGCCGCTGGCCGCCGGAGAGGGAGGCGATCGGGATGCGGACGCTGGGGATGCGGATGGACAGCGTGCTCAGCAGTTCGCGGGAGCGGCGCTCCATCTCGACCTCGTCGAGGACGCCGTACCTGCGGAGCTCCCGGCCGAGGTACAGGTTGCCGACGACGTCGATGTTGTCGCACAGCGCGAGGTCCTGGTAGACGGTCGCGATGCCCAGGTTCTGGGCGTCCTGGGGCTTGCCGACCGACACCGCCCTGCCCTCCCACTCGATGACGCCCTCATCGATGGGGTGCACGCCGGCGATCGTCTTGACCAGCGTGGACTTTCCGGCGCCGTTGTCGCCCACCAGGGCGACCACTTCACCGGCGTGGACCTCAAGCTCTACGTCGGTGAGCGCCTGAACGGCACCGAACCGCTTGGAGACCCCGCGCAACGCCAGCACGGGCGTAGCGGACACGTGAACCATCTCCTTCGCCGCCTGGACGGCGGGATGCCGCGCCGGATGGGTGGCGCGGAGGGTTGAGCTGATAAGGGAAGAATCGTTTCTGTCCGGTGCCCCGCCCCGATAGCGGGGCTGGAAGGGGGGCGGGGCACCGGGCAGGTTCAGGGAGCGTCCCTCGGGGACGTGGAACCCGGTGCCGCGTCAGGCGGTGTGCGCCCCGTCGCGGCGCCGGGCACGGCCGGTCCGGCGGGTCGCCGCGGGTCGCCGCGCCGCCGCGTCAACCGGGCGGACCCCCGGCGAGGCCGGTCCGGCGGGTCGCCGCGCGTCGCCGCACCGCAATCCGCGCCGCGCTGTCTTCCGACGGGCGGACCCCGCCTGACACGGCACTAGTTCAGGCCGATCGCGTCGCAGTCGGCCTTGAACTTCGCGGTGCAGATGTCGGCGGCGGTGTAGACGCCGTCCTTGATGACCGAGTCCGCGATGTTGTCCTTGGTCAGGGAGACGACCGGGACGAGCACGGACGGGATGCCCTCGGTGGTGGGGCTGTCGACCTTGGACGTGGCGATCGCGTCGAGGCTCTGGCCCTTGGCGAGCGCGACGGCCATCTCGGCGGCGGCCGCCGCCTCCGGCGCGTACGGCTTGTAGATGCTCATGAACTGCTCGCCCGCGACGATGCGCTGCACGCCGGCGATCTCGGCGTCCTGACCGGTCACCGGCGGGAGCGTGTCGAAGCCGCCGGCCTTGAGGGCGGTGATGATGCCGCCCGCCATGCCGTCGTTCGCGGAGTAGACGCCGACGATCTCGTCCTTGCCGAGGGCCGAGATCGCGGCCTCCATGTTGGCGTTGGCGTTCTCCGGCTTCCACTCCTTGGTGTCGTACTCCTTGCCGACGTTCACCTTGCCGTCGAGGACGGAGTGGGCGCCCTTCTTGAAGAGCGCGGCGTTCGGGTCGGTGACGGAGCCGTTCATCATGACGATCTGGCCGCTCTTGGCCTTGTCGCCGAGCGCCTCGAGGAGGGCCTCGCCCTGGACCCTGCCGACCTCTTCGTTGTCGAAGGAGGTGTAGGCGTCCACGGGGCCCTCGGCGAGCCGGTCGTAGGCGACGACCGGGATGCCGGCGTCCTTGGCCTTCTTGACGCCGCCGGCGATGGCCTTGGAGTCCACCGCGTCGACGATCAGCGCGTCGACCTCGTTGGTGATCATCGTGTCGACCTGCTGGGTCTGCAGCGTCGCGTCCTGCTTGGCGTTGGCGTAGACGAGCTTCGCCTTGCCGTTCGTCAGCTCGTCGATCTTCTTCTCGATGAGCGGCTTGTCGAACTTCTCGTAGCGCGCCGTCTGGTTCTCCGGGAGCAGGAGCCCGATGGTGAGGGCATCGCCCTTGGCAGCGCTGGTCTTGGCGTCGTTGTCGCCGGACTCCTTGGCACTGCCGCAGGCGGCGAGGGACACGGCCATCGCGGCGGCCGTCACGGCCACGGCGACACGACGCATCTGCGTGTTCATTCAGAAACCTCCCTGACGAGGCCGCGTCCTTGCGGCCGAGGTGGCAGGAAGTCAACTCGGCTGGCACGCCAGCGTCAAGGAGTAAATCCTTAACGAGATGACAACGTCGCCATTCGTTATCTAAGTGAAGGCGGGCATCCCGGCCGGCGCCGAACCGTCCAGAAGTGTCGAATCGCCCATCTCGCCGAGCACCAGGGCCAGCGCCCCCAGCACCTCGGCCCGGGCTCCGAGCGCCCCGGGGAGGACGGAGAGCCGCCGGGCGGCGCTGGGGATGGCGTACCGGGAGACGGACTCGCGGATCGGGGCGAGCACCAGTTCCCCGGCCTCCGCCAGGCTGCCGCCCAGCACCACTCTGCTGGGATTCAGCAGGTTGCACAGGTTGGCCACACCGCTGCCGATATGGCGGCCGACGTCGGCGACGACCCGCCGGCAGCCCGGATCGCCCTCCCGGGCCAGCTGGACGACCTTCTCCATGGTCAGGTCCCGGCCGTGGCTGGACCGGAGCAGCGGCAGTACGTAGCGGGCCGCGGTGAACGTCTCCAGGCAGCCCCGGTTGCCGCAGCGGCAGACCGGCCCCGACTCGTCCAGGGTGATGTGCCCGATCTCCCCCGCCGTACCGCCGGGGCCGCGGTAGATCCGGCCCCGGATGACGAGTCCGGCGCCGACTCCGCTGGCGACCTTGATGTAGGCGAGGTCGCTGACGCCGCGGCCGCTGCCCCAGACCAGCTCGCCCAGGGCGCCGAGGTTGGCGTCGTTGTCGACGTACACCGGCACCCCGAGCCGGCCGGAGAGCTCCCGGCCGGGGTTGATGCCGCTCCAGCCCGGCAGGATCGCGGTGGAGCCCAGGGTGCCGGTCTCCACGTCGATCGGCCCCGGCACGCCGAGACCGACCCCGACGATCTTCCCCGGGTCGATTGCGGTGGCCGCGACGAGCCGTTTGACCAGCAGCTCCGCCCGGTCGAAGCCCTGCGCTGAGGAGGCGTCCACATCCAGCGGCTCGGACTCCTCGGCGAGGACCTGATGGGCCAGGTTGCCGATCGCGACCCGGAGGTGCGTATGGCCGAAGTCGACGCCGACCACGATGCCGGCGTCCCCGCTGAGCGAGACGCTGCGGGCCCGGCGGCCGCCCGCCGAGGTGGGGGTGACCTCGACGGTCCCGCCCTCCTTCAGCTCCCGGACGATGTTGGAGACGGTGGCGGCGGACAGGCCGGTACTCCTCGCGATCTCGGCCTGGGTGAGCGAACCGGCCAGACGCACGGCGCGCACGACGCGTTCCAGATTGGCCCGATGCAGAGACGTCTGCGACCCCGGAGTCTCCATCGACTCACACACTCCTGCCCGTCACTCCAACATGTGAACTCCAAGGGGAGCCTTTGGGGCCGCTCCCCGTCAAGACCTGAGCGCAAGCCCGCCGTATCCGGACAAGCGCCGTCGACGGTCCCGGCGGCCCCCGCCGGGGCCCCGGGAGCGGATCACCGGGGTGCGGGAAGTGCGGGGGCCCGGCGGCGGAGCGGCGCCGGCCTACTTCAGGGCCCCCGCCGTGAGGCCCGCCACGACCTGGCGCTGGAAGACCGCGTACGCGGCGAGCACCGGCAGCATGGCCATCACCAGGCCCGCGAACAGGCCGGACCAGTCGCCCTTGTACCCCTGGCTGACGGCCAGCTGCACCAGGCCCTGGGAGAGCACCTTGTGCTCGGGCTCGGTGTTGAGCACCGTGGGCAGCATGTACTGGTTCCACTGGCCGAGGAAGTTGAAGATCCCGACGCTGATCAGTCCGGGCTTGGCCATCGGCAGCATGACCTGGAAGAACGTCCGGGTGTGCGAGGCCCCGTCGATCAGCGCCGCCTCCGCCACCGAGGTCGGCAGCGTACGGAAGAAGGCGGTCAGGAAGAACACCGTGAACGGCAGCGAGTAGGCGATGTACACCAGGATCAGGCCGTGGAGGGTGTTCAGGAGCTGAATGTTGTTCAGGACGAAGAACAGCGGGACCAGTGCCAGCATGATCGGGAAGCTCATCCCCCCGATGAAGAGGAAGTAGAGGAAGCGGTTCCCGGGGAAGTCGAACCGGGCCAGGACGTACGCCGCCATCGAGCCCAGCAGCAGGGTGCCGGCGAGGGAGCCGGCGACCACCAGGACGGTGTTCAGGAAGTAGTCGCTCATATGCGCCTGGCTCCAGGCGCGCGACCAGTTCTCGAAGTGGAGCCGGTCCGGCAGCGACCACGGCGAGCTGAAGATCGCGTCGTCGTCCTTGAAGGACGTCATCACCGCCCACAGCAGCGGCATGACGACCATGAAGGCCCACAGCACCAGCACACCGTGCGAGAAGGCGTTGAGGACCCTGCCGCGGCCGCGCCATCCGCCCTCCCCCGGCCCCGCGCCGGAACGCCCGGCCTTCACCTCGTGCGGCAGCGGTTCCGCGGCGGGGGCGGGGGAGGTCTCGGTCGTCTTCAATTCAGTACTCCAGGCGCTCGCGGCGGCCCAGCCTCATCACGGCGGCCGCGAAGGCCAGCGTGACGACGAGCAGGGCGACGCCGATCGTCGTCGCATAGGCCGCCGCGCCGTCGCGGAACGCCGACTGGTACACGTACAGCACCAGCACGGTGGTCGAGTAGTCGGGACCGCCCGGCCCCGTGGTCATGATCTGCACCACGGCGAAGGACTCGGCGCCGAGCGCGAGGATGCCCATGTAGACCCAGCCGGACTGGATGGTGTCCCGCAGCAGCGGCAGGGTGATCCGGAAGAAGGTGGTGATCCGGCCCGCGCCGTCCAGCAGCGCCGCCTCGTAGAAGTCCCTGGGGATGGACGCCATCCCCGCGGAGAACAGGACGACGAAGAAGCCGACCGTGGACCAGACGAGGACCGCCATCACACACCACAGGGCCAGGTCCGGGTCACCGAGCCACAGCGGCTGCACCCCGCCGAGTCCGACCGCCCGCAGTCCGGAGTTGATCGCCCCGCTCTCCGGGTTGTACGCGAACTGGAAGAGCAGGGCGACGATCGCGATCGAGAGCACCTGCGGGAAGAAGTAGGCGATCTTGTAGAACGAGGAGCCCCGCACCCCGGAGACCGCCGCTCCCCTGCGGGGCCGCCCCCCCACATTGATCATGAACGCGAAGAACAGCGCGAGCCCGATCGTCAGCACCGGCAGCAGCAGCGCGAACAGCAGACTGTGCCGGAGCGACGCCCAGAAGACGTCGTCGTCCCAGAGCCTGGCGTAGTTGTCGAGGCCGACCAGAGAGAAGTCCGGGCTCAGACCGGTCCAGTCCGTGAAGGAGTAGTAGATGGACTGGACGAACGGCCAGACGACGAAGAGCGCGTAGAGCGCCAGGGGGGCCGCCAGGAACCCCGCGATGAACCGGTACTTGCCGTGCTGCATGGTTGCCGACCCCGATCCTCAGGAGTGATCCGCCCCGTGCTGCGTGCTCCCGGGGCGCGCCCCGGGAGCACGGGCCGCTCACCGGTGCCGGTACTTCCTGACGGACGGGTCCTGCGCGGCCCGGTCGGCGAAGCCCTGGATCCTGCCGACGGCCTCGGCCGGGGTGAGCCGCCCGGCCATCATCTCGCCGAGACCGGCGACGCCGATCTGCTCCTTCTGGAGTTTGACGTACCAGTCCGGCAGCCGCGGGTTGACGACGTTCTCGCCGGCCTTCTCCAGCGCGGCGAGGCCCGACTCCAGACCCGGCGTCAGCTCGATCCCGTCGGTGCCGCCGTCGAAGGCGGTCAGCGACTTGACCTGCCGGGTGAAGTTCCTCGAGGACTCCTCGCCGAGCATGATCCGCAGCTGCTCCATACCGCCCTCGACGTTCCGCGCCTTCGCCGGGACGATGAAGGGCTCGCCGCCGGAGGCCCAGAGGGTGCCGAAGGGCATCCGGTCCGAGGCGTCGAGCCCGGACGGCGCGGCGACGGCCAGGTCGAAGTCCTCCGGCATGGTGCCGGCCGCCTCGTTCTCCACCCAGGAGCCGTTGGGGATGAACAGCGCCCTGCCCTTGGTCCAGGCGGTCTGGGACTGGATGTGGTCCAGTCCCGGGGTGCCCTTGAGGACGTAGCCCTTGCGCTGGAGCTCGTCGTACGCCTCGAACGCGGCCTTGACGGCCGGGTGCTTCCAGGCGTTCGGCTCCAGGTTGTCGATGGACTCCAGGACCTCCCGGCCGCCGATCTTGGCGATGAACGGGTAGAGCGAGAACGGCAGGTAGTACGGGTGCTTGCCGGCGTACGTCCAGCCCGCGACGCCCTGCTTCTTCGCCTTCTCGCACAGGGCCAGCATCTCGTCCCAGGTCTCGGGGTAGCGCGCGTCGAGCCGGTCGAGCGCGGTCCGCGAGTACCAGACGCCGTAGACCGTGTAGGCGTAGTACAGGACCCGGACCGGTGCTCCGTCGAACCGGCCCATCTCGACGATGCCGGGGCGCAGTGTGTCCCGGACCTTCCTGCCCGGGTCGTCGATCGAGGGCGCGTCCAGCAGCGGGGTGAGGTCGGCGAGCTGCTTCTTGCCGACGAGGACGCCCATGTCCATCTGCTCGGCGCCGGAGTTGTCGATGAGGTCCGGCGGGGTGCCTCCGTTGAACCGCGGCTGGAGCTCGGACTGGATCTTCTGGGTGGCCTTGTGGGTGACCTTGGGGGCCCCGGGGAAGGCCGCGTTGTACTTCCTCTCCGCGTCGATGGCGTACTGCTGTCCGAAACCTCCGTCGAAGATGACGACTTCGAGGGCGGCGGTCCCGTTGACGCCGAGCGGGTTGGTCTTGGTGACCTCGCCCTTCTCGACCTTGGAGCCGCCTGCGCCACCGCCGCTGGCACAGGCGGACAGGAAGCCCGCCGCGGGAAGGGCGGCCAGGCCGAGCGCCGCGGACCGCTTGATCAGGTCGCGGCGCCCGATGCCGCCGCCGTTCGGGTGGCCGGGGGTGGATCCCATGCTCAGTCCTCGCCTTCTCCAGGACTCAGGCGGTGAGCCGGTCGCCCGTCCTTCCTGGGACGAAGGGCCCCGCCACCGCGGTCGATTGCTGAAGCTGGTCGTGCAGGGGTCGTTCCATGGCAGTGGGAACGGGAGTGCCGCCTCGGGCCGCAGACGAGGTTTCGCCTGCCCGTTCCCCCGGCCCTCCGCCGAGCCTGCCGGTGCGGCGGACGCCGACGGGTACAGCCCACTCCCCTTCGGCGTAGCAAGATCGAAGACAGGGTTCCGCGGCAGTCTTGCCCGAGTCGGGACCTCACGGGGGCGGACACGTCGGAAACGCGCGCGAGAACACCTGTACACAGTACGGGGGCGGCCGTGCGCCGTCGCGGGAGTCCCGCGGAAGCGGCCGGATCCGCACCCGGCACACCGTCAACACCCTTGACACCGACAGCCACTTGCCTCCCTACTGGTGCCTGCACAGCACTTCTGACAACGTTGTCCCAGCTCCTGTCCACCCGTGCCCCATGCCTTCTCTGTGCCCTTGCCCACCCCTTCCGGCGGGAGGAAAGGCTTCCCATGCGGCAGCGATCCAGCCCCAGGCACCCCCATCACCCCCGCGCCCGCTCGGCCGCCCTGGTGGCGGCCGCTTCCCTGCTGGTGGTGACGGCGCAGTCGGCGGCCGTCGCCGTCCCCGAGCGGCCCCCGGCCCCCGCGGCGGAGTTCTCCAGTTCCTTCGAGACCGACGAGCCCCAGCCCGCATGGCGCGACACCGTGGACACCGGGCCGGACGGGGCGAAGCGGTCCGCCGGGGTCGACGGCGGCTTCGCCACGGGCATCCCGGGCAATGTCACCGACCGGGTGGTCGAGCTCCGCGCCAGCGGCGAGAACGCAGGCTCAGGGGAGACCAAGGAGAACCTGGTCGACCTCCAGCCGTCCACCAAATGGCTCACCTTCGAACCGGCCGGCTGGGTCGAGTTCGACACGGACGGCCCCGTCAAGGTCGTCACCTACGCGCTGACCTCGGCCAACGACTTCGCCGAGCGCGACCCGAGGGACTGGACGCTCAAGGGCTCGAAGGACGGAGAGGACTGGACGGTCCTGGACGCCCGCGAGGGCCAGACGTTCGACAAGCGCTTCCAGACGAGGACGTACGGCATCGACCCGGCGAAGGCCGGGGCGTACCCGCACTACCGCCTGGAGATCACCGGCAACAACGGGGCCCCGGACATCGTCCAGCTCGCCGACGTGCAGTTCTCCGACGGCGACACCGACAGCCCCGTGCCAGAGGACATGCGCAGCCATGTCGACCGCGGTCCGGCGGGCTCCCCCACCGCGAAGGCCCGCGCGGGCTTCACCGGCACGCGCGCCCTGCGGTACGCGGGCACGCACACACCGGACGGCCGCGCGTACTCGTACAACAAGGTCTTCGACGTCGACACGGCCGTGCGCCGGGACACGGAGCTGTCGTACCGGATCTTCCCGTCGATGGCCGAGACCGATCTCCGCTACCCGGCCACCAACGTAGCGGTCGACCTCGCCTTCACCGACGGCACCCTTCTGAGCGACCTCCGGGCGGTGGACTCGCACGGCGGGCCGCTCACGCCGCAGGGGCAGGGCGCCGCGAAGCGGCTCTACGTCAACCAGTGGAACCATGTGGCGTCCCGGATCGGCTCGGTCGCCGCGGGGAAGACCGTGGACCGGATCCTGGTGGCGTACGACGCGCCCGAGGGCCCGGCGAAGTTCCAGGGGTGGGTCGACGACATCCGGATCGCCCCGAAGGCACCCGAGAAGCGGCTCGCGCACCTCTCGGACTACGCCTCGACGGTGCGCGGCACCCACTCCAGCGGCGCGTTCTCGCGCGGGAACACCTTCCCGGCGACGGCCGTCCCGCACGGCTTCAACTTCTGGACCCCGGTGACCAACGCCGGCTCGCTGAGCTGGCTGTACGAGTACGCGCGCGCCAACAACGCCGACAACCTGCCCACGGTGCAGGCGTTCAGCGCCAGCCACGAGCCGAGCCCGTGGATGGGCGACCGGCAGACCTTCCAGCTGATGCCGTCCGCCGCGAAGGGCACCCCGGACACCGGCCGCACCGCCCGCGCCCTGCCCTTCCGCCACGAGAAGGAGACCGCCCGGCCGCACTACTACGGCGTGACGTTCGAGAACGGGCTGAAGGCGGAGATCGCCCCCACCGACCACGCGGCGATGATGCGGTTCACCTATCCGGGCGATGACGCGTCGGTGCTCTTCGACAACGTCACGGAGCAGGCCGGGCTGACGCTCGACCCGGAGACCAGCTCCTTCACCGGCTACTCCGACGTCAAGAGCGGGCTGTCCACCGGCGCCACCCGGCTGTTCGTGTACGGCGTCTTCGACGCGCCCGTCATCTCCTCCTCGTCCCAGGGCGTCGCCGGCCATCTGCGGTTCGACGCGGGCGAGGACCGCACCGTGACGCTGCGCATCGCCACCTCGCTGATCGGCGTCGACCAGGCCAGGAAGAACCTCGCGCAGGAGATCCCCGCATCCGCGTCCTTCGGCCGGATCAGGGACCGGGCGCGGGACGCCTGGGACGCCCTGCTCGGCCGGGTCGAGGTCGAGGGCGCCACCCACGACCAGCTGGTGACCCTCTACTCCTCGCTCTACCGGCTGTACCTGTACCCGAACTCCGGTTTCGAGAAGGTCGACGGCAAGGACAGATACGCCAGCCCCTTCTCGCCGCAGACCGGCCCGGACACCCCGACCCGCACGGGCGCGAAGATCGTCGACGGCCGGGTGTACGTCAACAACGGCTTCTGGGACACCTACCGGACGACCTGGCCGGCCTACTCCCTCCTCACCCCGGAGAAGGCGGGCGAACTCGTCGACGGGTTCGTCCAGCAGTACCGGGACGGCGGCTGGATCTCCCGCTGGTCCTCCCCCGGCTACGCCGATCTGATGACCGGCACCTCCTCCGACGTCGCCTTCGCCGACGCGTATGTGAAGGGCGTCCGCGGCTTCGACGCTCGGGAGGCGTACGAGGCGGCGCTGAAGAACGCCACGGTGGCGCCGCCGCACCAGGGCGTGGGCCGCAAGGGCATGGAGACCTCGCCGTTCCTCGGCTACGCCTCCACCGAGACGCACGAGGGCCTGTCCTGGTCGCTCGAGGGCTACCTCAACGACTACGGCCTGTCGAGGATGGCGGCGGCCCTCCACACCAAGACCGGGAAGGCACGCTACAAGGACGAGTCCGCCTACTTCCTGAACAGGGCCCGCAACTACGTGACGCTGTTCGACGGAAAGGCGGGCTTCTTCCAGGGCCGCGACGCGAAGGGCGCCTGGCGGGTCCCCTCGGACGCGTACGACCCCCGGGTCTGGGGCCACGACTACACCGAGACCAACGGCTGGGGCTATGCGTTCACCGCGCCGCAGGACAGCCGGGGACTGGCCAACCTGTACGGCGGCCGACCGGGCCTCGCCGGGAAACTCGACACCTACTTCTCGACCCCGGAGACGGCGTCACCGGAGTTCGTCGGCTCCTACGGCAGCGTCATCCACGAGATGACCGAGGCCCGCGACGTGCGGATGGGCATGTACGGCCACTCCAACCAGGTCGCCCACCACGTCGCCTACATGTACAACGCGGCCGCCCAGCCGTGGAAGACGCAGCAGAAGGTGCGCGAGGTCCTCTCCCGCCTCTACACCGGCAGCGAGATCGGGCAGGGCTACCACGGCGACGAGGACAACGGCGAGCAGTCGGCCTGGTTCCTGTTCTCCGCGCTCGGCTTCTATCCGCTGGTGATGGGCAGCGGGGAGTACGCCGTCGGCTCCCCGCTCTTCCGGAAGGCGACCGTCCGCCTGGAGAACGGCCGCGAACTCGTGGTGAAAGCGCCCCGGAACAGCGCCCGCAACATCTACGTCCAGGGCCTGAAGGTGAACGGCAAGCGCTGGGACTCCACCGCGCTCCCCCACCGGCTGCTGGCGCGGGGCGGCACCCTGGAGTTCGCCATGGGGCCGAAGCCGTCGCGCTGGGGCACGGGCAAGGGCGCCGGGCCCGTCTCGATCACCCGGGACGACGAGGTGCCCTCGCCCCGCCGGGACGCGATCCGCGGCACGGGCGCACTCTTCGACGACACCTCGGGCACTCGGGCGGAGCTGGAGGCGGCCGTGGACCTGCCGGTCGCCGGGGCCACGCGGGCCGTGCAGTACACGCTCACCTCCGCGGCGCACGACCGGGCCCCCGGGGGCTGGGTGCTCCAGGGCTCCCGAAACGGCACGACGTGGACCGATCTGGACCGGCGTTCGGGGGAGTCGTTCGCCTGGGACCGGCAGACGCGGGTGTTCACCGTCGCCCGCCCCGGCAGCTACCGGGAGTACCGGCTGGTCCCCGCCGGGGGCGCGGTCAGGCCCGTGCTGGCGGAGGTCGAGCTGCTGTCCTGAGCGCTGCCCGGGGACGGGAACGGAGGCGGAGGCGGGAACGGAGGGCGAGAGCGGAGGCGGGCCGCGTCCGGGACCGGGTCGGGACGCGGTCCCGCCGGGGTGCGGCCTCGCCGTGCATGCGGCCACCGGAGTACGCCGTAGGGCCCACGAGGGGACCGGACCTGCGCGGAGCGTTCCCCCGGTTGCGCCGGGGGAACGCTCCGGGAAGGGCGCGGCTCCGGGCCTGGCCCGGTCCGGCCCAGTCCGGTCCGGTCTGGTCTGTTCTGGCCCGGTCTGGTCTGGTCTGGTCTGGGGACCGTACGCGGGAGCCCGACAGGGACCCCGCGTGGCGGACGGCACGGAGGCCCGTACCTGGGAGGCCACGCCCGGAGAGGCCGGCATGGGGCCGCGGGGCGGCTCTCAGCCTCCGCGGGCGGCCGGAATCGCGACCGCGAGCACGAGCGCTGCGATCGACAGGCCCAGGAAGAGCAGCGGACCCGCGAGGTTGTGGAAGACACGGGCGCGGACGTGGAACACCAGGGCCCCGATGAAGAAGAGCACCAGCCCGGTGGCGGCGGCCTTGCCGATGGTGGTGAAGCCGATGAGGCCGAGCAGCAGCCCCAGGGCAGCGGCGCCTTTCAGCGCGCCGAGTACGGGCAGCCAGGACGGCGGGACACCGACCGCGGCGGCGTTGGCGACCACGAACCGCGCCCTCAGGAAGTTGGCGACGGCCTCCACGGCGTTGGCGGCGATGGTGATTGCGGTGACGACCGCGTAGGCGGTGAACATGGGGCCTCTGTTCGGCTCGGCAGGGACGGGGGGCTGATCGTGACGGGCTGCGGGCGACGCGTGCCCGGCGACGGCCCGGGGCGGCCGGTTTCGGGCGGCCGCCGTGCGACACCTCCAGCCTGCCGAGCACGCTGCGGGGCGTCCAATGCCCCTTTCCATAACCTGGCGGCATGGATGTGGACACCCGGTTGCTGCGCTCCTTCGTCGCCGTGGCCGAAGAGGGGAGTCTGACCCGCGCGGCGGAGCGGCTGTTCGTGTCGCAGCCGGCGCTGACCAGACAGGTGCGGCAGCTGGAAACCCTGCTGGGCGTTGCGCTGTTCACGCGCTCCCGGACCGGTATGGCGCTCACCGAACCGGGCCGGGCCCTGGCGCGCCGGGTCCCGCCGCTGCTGGCGGACTGGGACGGGACGCTGAGGGAGGCCAGGGGCGCGGCAAGCCGGGCGGAGCGGGTACTGAGAGTGGGCTTCCTGGCCAGCGCGGCCAACGAGTCGACGCCGGGCATCATCGCGGAGTTCACCAGACGCCGGCCGGGCTGGCGGGTGGAGATGCGGCAGGCGGCCTGGTCGGACCCGACCGCCGGGCTCGCCGAGGGGGACGTCGACGCCGCCCTGCTGCGTCTGCCGTTCCCCGGTCAGGGTGCGCTGCGCGTGGCGGAGTTGCTGGAGGAGCCGCGGTGGGTTGCCCTCCCCTCCGGCCATCCGCTGGCCGCGCGTGAGGAGCTCTCGTTCCAGGAGCTGTGGGACGAGCCGTTCGTGGCGGCCCCGCCGGACACCGGTCCCTGGCGCGACTACTGGCTGGCGGCGGACGAGCGCGGTGGCCGGCCCGTCCGCATCGGTGCCGTCACCGACCGGCCGGACGACTGGCTCAGCGCGATCGCGAACGGCTACGGAGTCGCGCTCGCGCCCGAGTCGGCCGCCCGTTTCTACGCCCGGCCCGGGGTTGCCTACCGGCCGGTGAGCGGTGTCAGCCCCAGCCGGGTCGCGGTGGCGTGGGCTCCCGCGGACGACGGCAATGCCGTGGTGCGGGACTTCGTCGACTGCTGCCGCGAAGCGGTGACCGGCCCGCGGTGACCCGTCGCCCGCACCGCGCTCAGGGCCGGGGCCCGCTCGTCGCATGGTGCGGAGGGAGGGCGCGGACCGAAGCGTCCGGCGCGGAACGACGGTGCTCACCGGGTGCCCGGGCGCGGGCGGCCCCGGCAGCGGACGGGGACCGTCAGAGCCCTGGGACCGGACGACGACGGCGAAGGACCGCAACCTCGCAGCGGGGATCGAGGTTGCGGCCCCTGGCAGACCGCGTGGGCGCCGTACCGCACGGGTGCGGAGCCCGGCCGGTCACCGGGTGGCCCCGCGGCGGCCGGAACGGCCGTGGGCCCTGCCGTTGCCGAGCCCGGCCGCAATGGCAGTGGCCGTCTCTTTCCCGGAGGTCAGCTCTGCGATCGCGAGGTGCGGCTGGTCAGTGGAGAACGATGCGCGCGCCGCATCGACAAGGTCCTGCGCGCAGGACTCCCGGTCGGCCGGCGACAGCGCAAGCATCCAGGGGAAAGCTCTGGACATCCTCTCGGCGAGCGAGCCACAGTCGTCGAGGGTGACCGTGATGAGCTGCGCGGCAAAGTTCGGCAAGCGGGCACGCCCCTCGGCCTCGCGCTGCGAGACGGAGACGCCACGGTGCGGGGCTCTTGGCCACCGCAGGATTCACCGCTCCGCTCCGGGAACGGATCGCCTGCGATCATGGTCGCAGACGGCGTCTTCCGCCCCGCCGCGCCCGAGCGCCCTGCTCCCGCGCACGAAATGCAGGGGCAGGGCGCTCGTTCACATCAGGTCAATCGGGTCAGGAACCGACAAGCTGGCGAAGCACGTACTGCATGATGCCGCCGTTGCGGTAGTAGTCCGCCTCACCGGGGGTGTCGATGCGGACGACCGCGTCGAACTCCACCCCGGTGTCGGTGGTCACCTTGACCGTGCGGGGCGTCGTGCCCTCGTTGAGCTCGGTGACACCGGCGAAGGAGAAGGTCTCCTCACCGGTCAGGCCGAGGGACCCGGCCGACGCGCCCTCGGGGAACTGCAGCGGGAGGACGCCCATGCCGATGAGGTTCGAGCGGTGGATGCGCTCGTACGACTCGGCGATGACGGTCTTGACGCCGAGGAGCGCGGTGCCCTTGGCGGCCCAGTCGCGGGACGAGCCGGAGCCGTACTCCTTGCCGGCCAGGACGACCAGCGGAATGCCCTGCTCGATGTAGTTGCGGGAGGCGTCGTAGATGAACGACACCGGACCGCCGTCCCGGGTGAAGTCGCGGGTGTAGCCGCCCTCGGTGCCCGGCGCGATCTGGTTGCGCAGGCGGATGTTGGCGAACGTGCCGCGGATCATGACCTCGTGGTTGCCGCGGCGCGATCCGTAGGAGTTGAAGTCGCGGCGCGCCACACCGTGCTCGGTGAGGTACGTGCCCGCCGGGGTGTCGGCCTTGATGGCACCGGCCGGGGAGATGTGGTCGGTGGTGACCGAGTCGCCCAGCTTGGCGAGGACGCGGGCGCCCGCGATGTCGGTGACCGGGGTGGTCTCCATCGTCATGCCCTCGAAGTACGGGGGCTTGCGGACGTAGGTCGACTCGGCGTCCCACTCGAAGGTGTTGCCGGTCGGGATGGGCAGCGCCTGCCACTGCGCGTCGCCGGCGAAGACGTCCTGGTAGGACTTGTTGAACATGTCCTCGCCGATGGCGTTGGCGACGACGTCGTTCACCTCGGCCTCGGAGGGCCAGATGTCCCTGAGGTAGACCGGGTTGCCCTCGGTGTCGGCGCCGAGCGCCTCCCGGGTGATGTCGATCTTCATGGAGCCCGCGATGGCGTAGGCGACGACCAGCGGCGGGGACGCCAGGTAGTTCATCTTGACGTCGGGGTTGATCCGGCCCTCGAAGTTGCGGTTGCCGGAGAGCACCGAGGTGACGGCCAGGTCGTGGTCGTTGACGGCCTTGGAGACCTCGTCCGGCAGCGGGCCGGAGTTGCCGATGCAGGTGGTGCAGCCGTAGCCGACGAGGTTGAAGCCGACCTTGTCGAGGTACGGGGTCAGGCCCGCCTTGTCGAAGTAGTCGGTGACGACCTTGGAGCCCGGGGCGAGGGTGGTCTTGACCCACGGCTTGCGGGTCAGGCCCTTCTCGACCGCCTTCTTGGCCACCAGTGCGGCGGCGACCATGACGTACGGGTTCGAGGTGTTGGTGCAGGAGGTGATCGCGGCGACCGTGACGGCGCCGTGGTCGATCTCGTATGTCGAACCGTCGGGGGCGGTGACCGGGGTCGGCTTCGAGGGGGAGCCGTTCGGGGAGAGCGCCGGGGCGTCGGATGCCGGGAAGGACTCCTTGCCCGCCTCTTCGACGTTGTCGACGTAGGCGCGGACGTCCTGCGCGAACTGCTCGGCGGCCTCGGCGAGGACGATGCGGTCCTGCGGGCGCTTCGGGCCGGCGATGGAGGGGACGACCGTGGAGAGGTCCAGCTCCAGCTTCTCGGAGAAGTCGGGCTCGGCGGCCGGGTCCAGCCACAGCCCCTGCTCCTTGGCGTACGCCTCGACCAGCGCGACCTGCTGCTCGCTGCGGCCGGTGAGCTTCAGGTAGTTCAGGGTCTCGTCGTCGATCGGGAAGATCGCGGCGGTGGAGCCGAACTCCGGCGACATATTGCCGATGGTGGCGCGGTTCGCGAGGGAGGTGGCGGCGACGCCCTCGCCGTAGAACTCGACGAACTTGCCCACGACGCCGTGCGTGCGCAGCATCTCGGTGATCGTGAGGACCAGGTCGGTGGCGGTGGTGCCGGGCCGCAGCTCGCCGGTGAGCTTGAAGCCGACGACGCGCGGGATGAGCATCGACACGGGCTGGCCGAGCATGGCGGCCTCGGCCTCGATGCCGCCGACGCCCCAGCCGAGCACGCCGAGGCCGTTGACCATGGTGGTGTGCGAGTCGGTGCCGACCAGGGTGTCGGGGTACGCCTGGCCGCCCCGGACCATGACGGTGCGGGCCAGGTGCTCGATGTTCACCTGGTGGACGATGCCGGTGCCCGGCGGGACGACCTTGAACTCGTCGAACGCGGTCTGGCCCCAGCGCAGGAACTGGTAGCGCTCCCTGTTGCGGCCGTACTCCAGCTCCACGTTCTGGGCGAAGGCGTCCGGGGTGCCGAACCTGTCGGCGATGACGGAGTGGTCGATGACCAGCTCGGCGGGGGCGAGCGGGTTGATCTTCGCGGGGTCGCCGCCGAGTTCCTTGACGGCCTCGCGCATGGTGGCGAGGTCCACGACGCAGGGCACGCCGGTGAAGTCCTGCATGATCACGCGGGCCGGCGTGAACTGGATCTCCTGGCTCGGCTGCGCCTGCGAGTCCCAGCCGCCGAGCGCACGGATGTGCTCGGCGGTGATGTTCGCGCCGTCCTCGGTGCGGAGCAGGTTCTCCAGGAGGACCTTGAGGCTGTAGGGGAGGCGGGCGGAGCCCTCGACCTTGTCCAGCCTGAAGATCTCGTACGACTCGTCGCCCACGCGCAGTGTGCTGCGGGCGTCGAAGCTGTTCGCCGACACGACAGTCTCCTTCATCAATGTGCGCGTACCGACCGCATCCTGCCGCCTGCGACTCCACACCATCCGCTAAGGTAAGACTTAGTTAGGGCACCCTTACCCAGCGGTCCGGCGGAAGGTGGTTGCGGTTCGCCTTCTGTAGATATCTCGATGTCGAGATAACTCTAGTACATGACCGCTGCCCGGTCATGTCCGGACGCGAGTGATCTCTCGCAGCGAAGGTTGAGCGTTGTCACCGAAGGCTGGTGACCGCTAGGTTTTCTCACCGAAGGCTGAGTGATCGTTTGCGGCTGACTGTCTGGGGAGACGGTGGGGAACCGGTAGGCGCGTACGGCGATCCTGCTCTGGGTGCCTTTGAACTGGACTTCTTCGATAGCGGTCAGCGTCGTCGCACCGCGTTGGGCTCCGGGTGGGGTGTCCGGTTCGAGGACGTACCGCCCGTGCGCAGGTTCCGGTGGAACAAGGGTGGCCGCAGCTTCGCGGGCTGGTACTACGCCGTGACCACGGGCGGCCATGTGGGCCAGGAAGGGCCCCCACAGGACGCGGCCGCCGACCAGACGGCCCGCCTCCGCCATCAACGACTCCACCCGGGCCCTGATCGACGCCATACTCGCCGAACACCTCGACCTCAGAGAGGTCTGGACCCGGCTCATGGACGACCACGACATCTCCGTGTCCTACTCCTCCATCAACGCCTACTTCCGGTCCCGCCAGGGCAGATCCGCTTGAGACAGCACCCAGCACCCAAGTGCCCCGACTGCATCGCGCAGCAGCATTGACCAGAGGCGGCCAAGAAGCGCTCCGGATAGCATCCGCAGTCGCCGCACTCCACCCCACCCGCCGATGAAGGAACCCGCCCTATGCCGCGCCGTCCGACCTCTCCGATCGGAGAATTCCCCGCGTCCGGCAGCGACGCAGGCCCCTACGGAATCACCTGCGGCCCCGACAGCGCACTGTGGTTCACCATGGTCCACCACGGACAGATCGGCCGGGTCACACCCGACGGCGACGTCACCGCCTACCAGCTCGAATCCGCTTCCAGCGGACCGTCGACCATCACCGCAGGACCCGACGACGCGCTGTGGTTCACCGAATTCCGCAGCCACCGGATCGGACGCATCACCACGACCGGGAACATCACCTCGTTCCCGCTGCCGACGCCGGATGCCGGACCCTTCGGCATCACCGCCGGCCCCGACGAGGCACTGTGGTTCACCGAAGCAAGCGCCGACCGCATCGGCCGTATCACACCCGACGGCCACGTCACCGAGTTCCCTCTCCCGCTCTTGGGAGCCTTCCCGTCAGCCATCACCACCGGCCCGGACGGCCGACTGTGGTTCACGATGAACCAGGCGCACGCGATCGGCACCATCGGACTCGACAACAACGTCACCGTCCACCCGTTACCCACACCGGCCGCTGCCCCGGTCGGCATCACCACCGGCGCCGACGGAGCCATGTGGTTCGTCGAGATCGGCGCCGGCCAGATCGGACGGATCACACGGGACGGAAAGATCGACGAATTCGCCCTGCCCGACCCCGCGTCACGCCCGCACGCCATCGCAGCCGACGCCGACGGAAACTGCTGGTTCACCGAATGGGGAGCCAACCGCATCGGCCGGATCACCACCGACGGCCGAATCGACGAACATGACCTCCCCAGCCCGTCCTCCGAACCACACGGCATCACCCTGGGACCGGACGGAGCGATCTGGACAGCCCTGGAGATCGGAACGGTCGCCCGACTCACACCACGCTGAGCCCCAGCTCCCCGGCTGGAGCGGCCTGCCCACGTTCATCGACACCGTCCTTTGCCATTCAATCCAGTCCGCCCAGCTCAGCACCACCCCGCCGGACTCACTTCATTGGCAAAGGACACGAGTGACGGACGCCGCATCGGCGACCGGGGGCCGCAGGCACGCCCGGAGCAGGGCGGCCGCAGCGCGCGAGGGCCGACCCACGACCCGGCACCGGCGGCGGACCGGCCCGCCCCCCTCGGCACCCCCGGCACCCCCGGCACCCCCGGCACCCCCGGCGCCCCCGGCGCCCCGAACGGAGCAATCCGGTTTGCCCGAGTTGAGCAAGTGAGGGAGCATCAAGACCAGGTGTCACCCATTTGGTCCACCCCAATAGACGTCTCATCTCATATCTGAGATAGCCTGCCCCTATGGCAGACGACTACCTCGTACGCATCGGCAAGCTCATCCGTGACGCCCGGCATCATCGGGGCTGGACGCAGTCGCAGCTCGCCGACGCACTCGGCACCAGCCAGAGCGCCGTCAACCGCATCGAGCGCGGCAATCAGAACATCAGCCTTGAGATGATCGCCCGGATTGGCGAGGCGCTCGACAGCGAGATCGTGTCGCTCGGCTACGCCGGTCCCATGCATCTGCGGGTGGTCGGCCGACGCCGCCTCTCCGGTGCCATCGACGTCAAGACGAGCAAGAACGCCTGCGTCGCGCTGCTCTGCGGATCGCTGCTGAACAAGGGCCGCACCGTCCTGCGCCGGGTGGCGCGCATCGAGGAGGTCTACCGGCTGCTGGAAGTGCTGCACTCCATCGGCGTGCGCACCCGCTGGATCAACGACGGCACCGACCTGGAGATCATTCCCCCGGCCCGGCTCGACATGGACGCCATCGACGCGGAGGCCGCGCGCCGGACCCGCTCGATCATCATGTTCCTCGGCCCGCTGCTGCACCGGATGGACCGCTTCCGCCTGCCGTACGCCGGAGGCTGCGACCTCGGCACCCGCACCGTCGAGCCGCACATGATCGCACTGCGCCGCTTCGGTCTGGACATCACCGCGACGGAGGGCCTCTACCACGCGGCCGTCGAGCGCTCGGTCGCCCCGGACCGCCCGATCGTGCTGACCGAGCGCGGCGACACGGTGACCGAGAACGCGCTGCTGGCCGCCGCCCGCCACGACGGCGTCACGGTGATCCGCAACGCCTCCTCCAACTACATGGTCCAGGACCTGTGCTTCTTCCTGGAGGCCCTGGGCGTACGGGTCGACGGCATCGGCACGACCACGCTGACCGTCCACGGCGTGCCCGAGATCGACGTGGACGTCGACTACTCCCCCTCCGAGGACCCGGTCGAGGCGATGAGCCTGCTCGCGGCCGCCGTCGTCACGGAATCCCAGCTGACGATCCGCCGGGTGCCGATCGAGTTCCTGGAGATCGAACTCGCCGTGCTGGAGGAGATGGGCCTCGACCACGACCGCACCCCCGAGTACACCGCCGACAACGGACGGACCCGGCTGGTGGACCTGACCGTCCGCCCCTCCAAGCTGGAGGCGCCGATCGACAAGATCCACCCGATGCCGTTCCCCGGACTCAACATCGACAACGTGCCGTTCTTCGCGGCGATCGCGGCCGTCGCCCAGGGGCAGACCCTCATCCACGACTGGGTCTACGACAACCGCGCCATCTACCTCACCGACCTCAACCGCCTCGGCGGCCGGCTCCAGCTCCTCGACCCGCACCGCGTCCTGGTCGAGGGCCCGACCCGCTGGCGGGCCGCCGAGATGATGTGCCCGCCGGCGCTGCGCCCGGCCGTGGTCGTCCTGCTCGCGATGATGGCGGCCGAGGGCACGTCGGTGCTCCGCAACGTCTACGTCATCAACCGGGGGTACGAGGAGCTGGCGGAGCGCCTCAACTCGGTCGGCGCGCAGATCGAGATCTTCCGGGACATCTGAAAGCCGTCAGAATCAACGCCGTTACACCCCTCCTGACCTGCACTTATGCGAGCCAGGAGGGGGTTCGGCTTCGCCTGTGGGACTTCTCAGGGACTTTTGGGCCGAGTCAGCAGGCTGTCGGCCTCAGGGGCTGAGGGACGGATTGCCCGGCACTACACACGTGATGGGCCACAGGCAGGGTGTCGGCCTGAACAACTTATGGATGAAGAGAAAGGGGGCCGGGTGGTCGACTCACGGCCTTACGGTCACCCTCATACACCCTCCACGAGCCCATCTCACTGCGGAAGCAAGCTCGCGCATCATGAACCTTGCCGGCTCTGCGCGAACCGGTAGGACTGGGTGCCGGTCTCGACGATGTGCGCGTTGAACGTGATCCGGTCAACGATCGCCGTGCAGAGACGGGGATCGGTGAAGGTCTGCTTCCACTCCGAGAACGGAGCGTTCGAGGCGATCGCGATGGCCCGCCGTTCCTCCCGCCCGGTGAAGATCTGGAACAGCAGCTTGGCGCCAGCCTTGTCCAGGTCGAGATGGCCGAACTCGTCCAGACAGAGCAGGTCAACGCGGCCGTAGCGGGCGATGAGACGGATCAGCTTCTTCTCGTCGGCGGCTTCCGCGAGTTCGTTGACCAGGTTCACGGTGGTTGTGTAGCGGACCTTGAGTCCGGCCTCGGCCATGGCCGTGCCGATCCCGATCAGCAGGTGAGACTTGCCGGTGCCGGAGTCACCGATCAGGCAGAGCGGCTGCCCGGCCTTGACCCAGGACGGGTCGGAGAGGGTGCCTGCCGATCCGCTGGCGAACGGCGCCGCCTGCTGTGCAGCCAGTTCGGATGTTGATCGCGCCTCAGTGCTGGATCAGGCCGCCGACCGGGACGGCAGCAACGTGGCCGGTCGCCGGAAGCGTCAGAGCCAGGGCGAGGCCGATGTCGACCAGCGATGACCGGCGCAGGCGAGCGACATCAGGAATCGGAGTCCGGACCGACTCGGCGATTTCGCCGTCCAGCTCCGGCCGTAGCTGGCCGCCAGTGATACGAACCTGGTAGAAGACGCCGACATTCTGATGCTCTGGTCCGCCAGAGATGGCACGTTCGGCAGCGGGGATCACCCGGGAGTCCACGCCCAGCAGGCGTTCGACCACCGCCTCGCAGCCGGTCTCCTCGGCGACCTCCCGGATCACCGCGTCGAACGGATCCTCCGCGTGCTCGACCCTGCCACCCGGAAGAGTCCAGTTGCTCTCACCCTTCGGCGGCACATGACGGGCGAGCAGTACCCGCCCGCCCTCGATGCACACGGCGTACGCCGCCAGCCGGAAACTCATTCCCCCACACCTCCCAACGGACCCTATCCCGACGTCCGAGATCCATGCGGCGCCCTGAGCGCAAAGCGGAGCCAGATCAACTTCTCACGCCTGGAGCCACTTCAGTTCCGTGCAGTGGAGCCCAGAGAGGTGCTTACAGACATCGACGGGGGACCGGTCTCACGCCGGGCCGTATCCGCTTCAGCAGCACAAGACCGCCAAGGTGGTCGATCTCGTGGGCGCTGAGCCGGGCTTCGCCGCGTTGGCAGGTCGCGGCCGCCGGGCTCCCGTCCAGCGTCACCGTCTCCACGGCGACCCGCAACGGCCGAGGAACCGGGATGCGCACGTCGAAGAACGACAGGCATCCCTCAAACTTCTCGTCCATCTTCTCGGAGGCGGCGGTCACTCTGGGGTTGAGCAGCACGATCGGGTCTGCGGCGGGCGGCTGGACGACGGCTGCGGACCGGCCGATGCCGATCTGCGGGGCGGCCAGGCCCGAGCCCTTGCCGGAGAAGTCGTGCGCGCGGCGGATACGTTCCATGGCGTCGAGGAACTGGCCGACGGCGGCGTCGGCGGGCTCCCGCTCGTCAGGGAGCAGGAAGGGGCGGGCGGGCTCGGCCAGGATGGGGGCGCTGAAACTCATGCTGATCAGCGTCCCTGAACGAGCCGCACGCATCAGACTTTGACTTCGCGGTAGGCGGTGAGTGCGCTTCGTTCCACCTCAGCGAGGAGTCCCTGCCGTGTAGGCCCATCCATGTTCCGGTGCTCCGTCCACAGGCGAGTCATGTCGACACCCTGGGTGCGAAGGCGCTCATACCGCTGCTCCTCCGGGAAGCCGTGTAGACCATCCAGCCAGGTTGCCGCGAGGCCCCTCTCCGTCGAGGTGCGGCCGTCGTCGACCCCGTCGACGACGGCCGCACGCCATTCCTGTGCCTGCTTCTCATCCAGGTCACGGGTGACCGAGTCGGCGATGCCGTCGAGAACGCCGAGCGCGCGAGCGCCTTCGGTGGGGGGCACGCTGAGACTGTATTCCTTGGCGTCGGTTGGAACGGCGGTGAGACGCTGTCCGGTGGTCCGGGTCTCGGCCAGACGCAGCATGGCGTAGGCGTCGGGGTCTTCGGCGATGCCGCGCACGACATTGCGCAGGGTGTCGGTCAGGACGGTCAGGTGGTGGGTGCCGTCGGACTCCCACGGCGGTGCTTCGGGGGCAGCTTTGGTCACGAAGTCCTCGATGGTGATGCCGCCGAGCATCGCGTGCAGGTCGGGGGCGTAGTCGGTCAGGGCGACGGCCAGGGGGCGGCGCAGGGCAGGGTCGACGGCGCCGCCCCCGGTGCCCTGGGCTCCCAGCGTGGTGAGGACGTCCTTGAGGGCTTGGGCCTGCGCGAGTGTGTGGTTGCCCTGGTCGTCGCCGACCGATGCCTTCACGATGGCCTCACCGAGGGCCTGGCAGCTCATTCCAGGCCGCACGGCCTCGCCGACGGACTTCTGAACACGGGCATTCACCGTCAGGTCGCTGCATGGAGGAGCCGACTCTCGGCCGAGCAGCAGCCATGCTCCGAGACCGACGAGCAGCGCCAGGCAGATGCCGAGCGCGAAAACTGCTGTGGCAGACCGGGGGCGGCGGGCTGTGTCCTTCGGCATGGTCGACTTCCTGGGTTGCCGGGTCAGTTGGTGGTGTCGGTCAGGTACTTCTGTGTGGTGTTCGTCCCCCGGTCATGACCGTTGAGGATCGCACTCTTGAGCCCTGCCTTTTCGTCGGCATCGATGTCCTGCCGACCGTCGGCCCACGAGTCGACGATGAGGTTCATCTGGTTGTTGGCGCCGAGGTAGTGGTCGGCGATACCCGCGTTGGCTGTGGTGTCCGCTTCGGCCTTCAGGTTGTTGCCCATGACCCAGGCCCAGGTGTCGACCCCGCGCTGGATCGAGTCGCCGAAGGCGATGGAGACCCCTCCCGCGGTGGTGAAGTACAGAGGAGTCACGGCCCCGCCGACGACGTGGTATGCCATCTTCGATTTCCAGTCCGCCGCACTGTAGGCGGACATGCGCTCATCGTTGATCACGTCTTCACGGATGGCGCTGTAGGCGCCCAGGGTGGCTCCCGCGTTGCTGAGGGGGTTGCTCTGGGTGAAGCCGTCGGCGCCCTTGGGGATCTTCTCCATCTCCAGGCTGATGTAGCGGGACTCGGCCTTGTGCAGCGTTGCGTACGCCTCCGGATCGTCGGAGAGGCCGCGCATGAACTGCGCCAGGTCCTTCTGGCTAGCTGCCATGTGGACCTTGTCGCCGTCTCGGAAGAAGCCGTCGCCCGTCGCGGCGGTGACGTACTGGCTGCTGCCCATTCCGCCAAGGATCTGATGGGTGTCCTCGGTGTACGAGGCGAGGGCACGGGAGAGAGGTTCTCGCATGTTCTCGTGCACCTTCTGATCGGGGCCGAGGCCGCTGATCACGTCGTGCATGATGCGGGCCTGCCCCTCGCTATGCGGGGTCACGGGCCAGGGGTCCTGGTTCGGTCCGAGAGGCGGATGACCCGTGGTCGACGACTCCAGGATCAGACCGAGACCTGTGCGGACGTCCCGCTCCTCGCTCTCGCGGTCGGAGTGAGTCTCGATGTTGCCGTGCCACTCCGGGGTGTCGACGAGGTTCCAGTCGCGTTCCTCCAGTAGGTACTGCAGGTTGTCGTTCTTTCCGTCCGGACCGGGGTCGAGGTATGAGGTGGCGGCATCAGGGTCCCTGGCCATGATGCTGAGCACCCCGTCGAGCGGATCGTTGGCGAACCACCCTCCGTCCTTGCCGCTGAAATCACCCTGCAGGTCCCAGACGCCGGGGTCACCGTAACCCTTCTTGTCCTCGGCCGTGCGGATGTCGTTGGCCAGGTCGTGCAGGAAGGAAGCGGAGTAGCCATCGCCCTGCTGCATGAGCGTGACCAGGCTCTGGTACCCGCGCACCTGCTGGCCGTGGCCACGGCTGATCACGTTCGAGCGCGCGCCGGCCTCCTTGAGGTCGAACTTCTCCGTACCGGCCTGCTTCAGCTGCTCCCGGAAGTCCGTGTAGAACTGCGACTTCGGGTCCTGCATGGCGTTCGCCAGGGACTTCGCCAGCCCCTTCTCCAGACCGAGGTAGGTCTGCCGCTGCTTCTTGTCATCGTGATAGGCGAGATCGTTCAGCCGGTTCGTCAACTTCAGCGTGTTCTCCGCGCCCATCCCGTTCAGGAACGTCTGGGTGAACTCGGGCCGGGAGGAGTTGTCACGGAAAGACCGTTGCAGCTGTGCCAGGTCCGCGGCCGAGACCTTTTCGCCACCGTTGATCCGGATGGCGATGTCCTCCGCCCGATCCGCCTCGTACAGTTCGACATCGCTCTTCGCGCCAGCGTTGAAGCCGTCGAGGGTGCCATCAAGCGGATTGCTGTCGACCACGACCGCCTCCAGGGCAATCCGGACACCGTCGTCGGCGTCGGCGACTGCTTTGACCGCCCTCGCGATCGCCGCGTTCCACGAACCCACCGCAGCACGGACGGACTCCTGGTAGCTGGGGTCATGGACGTAGGCGCTGCGTTCGCTGTCGCTGAGCCGCGATGTGTCGAAGGAGACGCGGCCCTGCGCGGAGACGGCCATCCCGGCCTTGACCGCATCGTCACGGACGCTTTGCACCTTGCTGCGCAGGTCGACGAACTGAGTGTGCGCGTCGCGCAGAAGCGAGGCAATGGCCTTCGCTTCCTTCTGAGCGGCCTCGTACTCGTTGAGCGTCACGGTGAACCGGACGTTCGCGGCGTCCGCGCTCAAGCCCTGCCAGTTCTGGCCCAAGGAGATCCCGTGGACGTCCCTTGCATACTGCGTCTCGAGCTTCCTGAACTCGCCTGCCATGTCGTCCCACTTAGTGGCAGCAGTGGTGAGTTTGGACAGGTCGGTGGTCATCACTTCGTGGTACGTCGGCATGCTTTCCCCTGGAGCCGGTGCGCGGGCGGATTGGATCGCAGCGAGCTCAGAGTCCGTCGAGCGCGGATGACTGCCGGGTCTGCAGGCCAACACCAACATCGGTGTTCTGGAGCAGAATCGAGGTGTTACGCAGAGCGCTCTTCTCCGAGCCTAGTCGGCCCATCAGCGCTTTGACCTGCCTCTCCCATGCCTGGTGCGCCTTCTTCAGCGCCGGCGAGGTGTCCCAGCCCTCCCCGTCCTTGCCGCTGAACTCCGTCACCGTGGCGCCCGTGCTCTCCTCGGCTGTGTCACCGGCCTTCTTCGTATCGGGCTCGAGATGCTTCTCGATGGCGTTGGCCGCCGCCTTCTTCTGCGCAGGCGTCGAGGCGAGGTCGGCGGCACCCCCGCCTCCACCTGCGGGCGCCAGCTGGTTCAGTTGCAACTGTGCACCCGATTCGGCTTTGATCCGGCCCCATTCGTCCCAAGCCATGTTCTTCGCCCCGATTAGCTGTTCCCCTCCGGCCAGTGGTCACTATAGCCAACCGGGTGAATCACCCGTCATCGAGGTTGCCTTGATCAGGGAGCTGCCGATAGATAACTTCTGGATTTTGTGGGGGTGTTCAGGGCGGGGATGGGCTGTGTCCAGCGATGGCTGCGAGCTGGTCGGGGGCGGTCACCTTGATCGCTCCGGCGGTGACGGTGTGGCCGAGTGCGTCGAGGTCGGGGGTGGTTTCGCGGACGGCCCTGCCGATCCTCGCCTTGGAGACGCCGAGCAGGGTGGCCAGGGTGGCCTGCTGCAGGGACCAGCGCTTGGTGAGGACGGTGGCGAGCAGGTGGTCGGAGGCGGAGAGCAGGCTGGCCCCGGTATTCCCGCCCCGGTGACGGCCGGGATGACGACTGGCGGGTGGTCGGCGCGGTAGCGGGTGTAGCGCTCAAGTAGATCGGTCCAGGCGGCCGGCCCCAGGCACAGTCCGGAGCGCCTACGCGAGGGCGGCCTGACACCCGCACTGGTCGGCGTGTGCAGCGTTTATGCAAGATGATCTTCAGAAGGTTCGTTTAAGCAGGTCGGAGAGGCCGCAGAGGAGTTCCGCGATATCTGAGGGGGTTCGGGCCCCGGCCGGGGCCCGAGGTGCCCCGTCTGCCCGTCACCGCGGTGACGGGCAGACGGGGCACTGCCGGGTACGGGCGGAGACCGCGGACCGCGGACCCGGGGAAGGGCGAGGGACTCGCCCGGGGGCCGGCGCCGCCGTGCGGTGCGCCCGGGCCGTGGTCAGGGCAGTACGGCGATCCCGTCGAGTTCGACGAGGGCCTCCTCGTCCCAGAGGCGTACGGCGCCGATGACCGCCATGGCGGGGTAGTCGCGGCCGGCGAGCCGGTGCCAGACGCGGCCGAGTTCGGCGGTGCGGCGGCGGTAGTCGGCGACATCGGTGGCGTACACGGTGACGCGGGCGAGGTCGTGGGGGGTGCCGCCGGCCGCGGTGAGCGCGGCGAGCAGATTGGACAGGGCGGTCTCGAACTGCTCGACGAGGCCGTCGCCGACGACCTTGCCCGCGGTGTCGAGTGCGGTCTGTCCGGCCAGGAAGACCAGGCGGGAGCCGGTGGCGGCGACCGCGTGGGAGAAGCCGCCGGCGGGTGACAGCCCGGGCGGGTTGATGCGTTCGAGGCTCATCGGGTGGTCTCCTCGGTGCGGATGCCGGCGTACAGTTCCTTGGCGATGATGCCGCGCTGGACCTCGCTGGCGCCCTCGTAGATGCGGGGGGCGCGCACTTCCCGGTAGAGGTGCTCGAGCAGATGGCCGCGCTGCAGTGCGCGGGCGCCGTGGAGTTGTACCGCCGCGTCGACGACGTACTGGGCGGTCTCGGTCGCGAACAGCTTCGCCATGGCGGACCGGCGCGGCACGTCGGGAGCCCCGGCGTCGTAGGCGCAGGCCGCGGCGTGGACGAGCAGCCTGGCCGCCTCGGTGCGGGTGGCCATCTCGGCCGTCTGGTGGGAGACGGCCTGGAGGTCCTTGAGAGGTCCGCCGAAGGCGTGGCGCCGTGCGGTGTGGTCGAGGGTGGCGTCGAGGGCGGCCTGAGCCATGCCGACGGCGAAGGCGCCGACGCTGGGCCGGAAGAGGTTGAGGGTGTCCATGGCCACGCGGAAGCCGGCGCCGGGCCGGCCGAGTACGTCGTCGGGAGTGACGGGTACGCCGTCGAAGCTGAGGGCGCCGATCGGGTGGGGGGAAAGCATGTCGAGCGGCCGGCCGGTGAGGCCCGGGCGGTCGGCGGGGACGAGGAAGGCGGTGATCCCGCGGGCTCCTGGCGCTTCGCCCGTGCGGGCGAAGACGGTGCAGAAGTCCGCCTCGGGGGCGTTGGAGATCCAGAGCTTCTCGCCGGTGAGCCGCCAGCCGGGGCCGTCGGCCGCGGGGGCGGGGGCGGCGTGAAGGGTGAGCGCGGCGGCGTCGGAGCCGGCGCCGGGCTCGCTGAGGGCGAAGGCGGCGACGGTGCGGCCGGTGATGACGCCGGGGAGCCAGCGGTCGCGCTGGGCTTCGGTGCCCGAGCGGTGCAGCGGGTGGGCCCCGAGTCCCTGGAGGGCGAGGGCGGTCTCGGCTTCGGTGCAGCCGTGGGCGAGGGATTCGCGCATCAGGCAGAGGTCGAGTGCTCCGGCGGTGAAGAGCTTTTCCAGGAGGCCGAGTTCGCCGAGCGCGCTGAGGAGCGGGCGGTTGACGCGGCCGGGTTCGCCCTTCTCCGCGAGGGGGCGCAGTCGCCGGGCGGCGAGGCTGCGCAGTTCGGCACACCAGGCGGTCTGTGCCGGTTCGAGCGAGAATGCGGGCATCCGGTTTCCCACTTCCTGCGGCCTGAGTACGGGGCGGGCGGCGCCGCGCGGCAGCCCCCGAAGCAAGGTTATCGCGAACCGTTGACTGTCGTCACCATCACGCTACGCTCGTTGCGCACCCCACCACGACTGCTGCGCGACCCCACCACGACCAGGGGGCGGAATGGCGCTGACATCCTCGGCCGGTCCGGAGCTGACGCCTTCGGCTCATCACGACACGTTCACGCGGGACCGTCTGCCGCCGCCCGGGCAGTGGCCAAAGCTGCTGTTCGAGCTGCCGGAGCTGCGGTATCCACCACGGCTCAACTGCGGCGCCGAGCTGCTCGACACCACGATCGCCCGCCACGGGGGCGGCCGTGCCGCCCTGCGCGACGGAACGGGCGCCGTCTGGACGTACGAGCAACTGCGGGAGCGGGTCGACCGGATCGCGCATGTGCTGACCGGCGAACTGGGGCTGGTTCCCGGGAACCGGGTGCTGCTGCGCGGCCCGACGACCCCCTGGCTGGCCGCGTGCTGGCTGGCGGTGATGAAGGCGGGCGGCGTGGCGGTCACGGTCCTCGCCCAGCACCGCGCCCGGGAGCTGGCGGTCATGTGCGACCTCGCACGGGTCACACACGCGCTGTGCGACAGCCGCTCCCTGGACGACCTGGTGAAGGCGGAGGTGCCCGGGCTGCGGGTCGCGGCGTTCGGCGGGGACGGGCCCGGCGATCTGCTGCGGCGGTCGGCCCGCGCCCCGGATGTGTACCGGGCGGTGGAGACCGCGGCGGACGATGTGGCGCTGATCGCGTTCACGAGCGGGACGACGGGCCCCCCGAAGGGGTGCATGCACTTCCACCGGGACGTGCTGGCGGTGGCCGACACGTTCTCCGCGCGAGTGCTGCGGCCCACGCCGGACGATGTGTTCGCGGGCAGCCCACCGCTCGGCTTCACCTTCGGCCTGGGCGGTCTGGTGGTGTTCCCGCTGCGGGCCGGGGCGTCGGCGCTGCTGCTTGAGCAGGCGGGGCCGGGGCGGCTGCTGCCGGCGATCGCGGAGCACCGGGTGTCGGTGCTGTTCACCGCGCCGACGGCGTACCGGGTGATGCTGGACGGTGTCGACGGCCATGACGTCTCCTCGCTGCGGCGCTGTGTGTCGGCCGGGGAGAACCTGCCGGCCGCGACCTGGCAGGCATGGCGGGAGCGCACGGGGCTGCGGATCATCAACGGCATCGGGGCGACCGAACTGCTGCACATCTTCATCTCCGCGGCGGACGGGGACATCCGGCCCGGCACGACGGGTGTCCCGGTCCCGGGCTGGGAGGCCCGGGTGGTGGACGGCGTCTCCGGGGAGCCGGTGCCGGACGGCGAGCCGGGGCTGCTCGCGGTGCGGGGGCCGGTGGGCTGCCGCTATCTGTCCGATCCCCGGCAGGAAGGGTATGTACGAGACGGCTGGAACCTCACCGGCGACACCTATGTACGGGAACCGGACGGGTGGTTCCGCTATGTGGCCCGCGCCGACGACATGATCGTTTCAGCGGGTTACAACGTCGCGGGCCCGGAGGTGGAGGACGCCCTGATGGCGCATCCGGACGTGGTGGAGGCCGCGGTGGTGGGCCGTACCGACGAGCTGCGGGGCCAGATCGTGGCGGCGTACGTGGTGCCGCGGGACGGTGCGGAGCGGGACGAGTCGGCCGCCGAGGCGCTGCGGGAGTTCGTGAAGACGCGCCTGGTGCCGTACAAGTGCCCACGGGCGATCGTCTTCGTGGACGCGCTGCCGCGCACTCCGACGGGGAAGCTGCAGCGGTTCCGGTTGCGGGGCGCCTGAGGGGCGTGCCGTGGAGCCCGAGGGGTGCGATGACGGATACCGCACCCCGCAGCGTCCCCGGAGCGCCCGAGTGGGCCGGTGCGCCGCGTACACCGGGCGCCCCGAATGCACCAGGCACTCCGGATGCACCGAGTATTCCGGATGCGCCCGGTATCCCGCGCAGGCCCGGTATCCCGGATGCGGTCGGCATGGGGACGCCCTCCGCCCCGCGTTGCGCCGCCTCCGGCGCCGCACGCTGCCCACCGGGGACGACGGGGACAGACCTTAGAGTGATCACGTGGCCGAACAGCACACTCCCCGTTCCCTGATCGTCACCCTGTACGGCGCGTACGGACGCGAGACGTCGGGGCCGTTCGCGGTGGCCGAACTGATCCGGCTGCTGGGTGTGCTGGGGGTGGACGCCCCTTCGGTGCGTTCCTCGGTGTCGCGCCTGAAGCGGCGGGGGCTGCTCGTCGCGCGGCGGACCGCCACCGGGGCCGCGGGCTACGCCCTGTCGGCCGATGCCCGGCAGTTGCTGGACGACGGCGACGAGCGGATCTTCGGCCGCCGCACGGCGCTGCTGTCGGACGGATGGGTGCTCGCGGTGTTCTCGGTGCCGGAGGCGGAGCGGCACAAGCGGCATCTGCTGCGGTCGCATCTGGGCCGGCTGGGTTTCGGGACGGCGGCGCCGGGGGTGTGGATCGCCCCGGCGCGCTTCTACGAGGAGACGCGCCACACGCTGCGGCGGCTGCAACTGGATCCCTACGTGGACCTGTTCCGGGGCGAGCATCTGGGGTTCGCTGCGACGGCCGAGGCGGTGGGGCGCTGGTGGGACCTGGCGGGGGTGGCCGAACAGCACGAGGAGTTCCTGGATGTGCACGGCCCGGTGCTGCGTGCGTGGGTGGCGCGCGGGACGACGCCCGCCCGGGAGGCCTACCGGGACTACCTGCCGGCCCTGGACTCGTGGCGGCGGCTGCCGTACGCGGATCCGGGACTGCCCGCTGAGCTGCTGCCCGCGGACTGGCCGGGCGGGCGTTCCGCGGCCGTGTTCTCCGGGCTGCACCGGCGGCTGCGGGACGCCGGGGCGCAGTACGTCAGGGCGGACGCCGTGTGAGCCGCGGCAGGTCCCGTGCGGCGGGAAGGGCGCTCGGGTGCGGCGGGTGCGGCTGGGGGCGGTGGGGCGCGGTGGGGCGCGGCGAGGGGACCGCGGGGCCGCGCGGCGTCTCCCCGACGGCGGGGAGGGCCAGGCGGCGACGGGTCTGCGGAGGTACCGGACTACCGGGGGGTTGTCCCGCTCAGGGTGAGGCGCGGTTTGGGGGCGTCGGTGCGGCCGGTGGGCGGTGTGCGGCTGCCGGCGCGGTAAGGCGCGGGCCAGGGTGCTGCGGCGCCCTCGTAGTCCTGCTCGGCGGCCGCGTGGAGTGTCCAGTGCGGGTCGTAGAGGTGGGGTCTGGCGAGGGCGCACAGGTCGGTGCGGCCGGCGAGGAGGAGGGAGTTGACGTCGTCCCAGGAGGAGATGGCGCCCACGGCGATCACGGGGACGCGGAGGGCGTTGCGGATGCGGTCGGCGTAGGGGGTCTGGTAGGAGCGGCCGTACTCGGGGCGTTCGTCGGGGACGACCTGGCCGGTGGAGACGTCGATGGCGTCCGCGCCGCGGGCGGCGAAGGCGCGGGCGATCTCGACGGCGTCGTCGGCCGTCGTCCCGCCTGCGGCCCAGTCGGTGGCGGAGATCCGGACGGTCAGGGGCCGGTCGGCGGGCCAGACGGCCCGGACGGTGTCGAAGACTTCGAGGGGGTAGCGGAGGCGGTTGGCGAGGCTGCCCCCGTAGGCGTCGGTGCGCTGGTTGGTGAGGGGGGAGAGGAAGCCGGAGAGGAGGTAGCCGTGGGCGCAGTGGAGTTCGAGGAGGTCGAACCCGCTGTCGGCGGCCCGGCGGGCGGCGGCGGCGAACTGCTCGCGGACGAGGACGAGTCCGGCGCGGTCCAGCTGGTGGGGTGTCTGGTTGACGCCGGGCCGGTACGGCAGGGGTGAGGCGGCGACGAGGGGCCAGTTGCCTTCGGTCAGGGGCTGGTCGATGCCTTCCCACATGGGACGGGTGGATCCCTTGCGGCCGGAGTGGCCGAGCTGGACGCCGACGGCGGTGCCGGGGGCCTGGCTGTGGACGAAGTCGGTGACGCGGCGCCACGCGGTGGTGTGGGTGTCGGTGTAGAGGCCGGTGCAGCCGGGGGTGATCCGGCCCTGGGCGCTGACGCAGACCATCTCGGTCATCACGAGTCCGGCTCCGCCGAGGGCGCGGGCGCCGAGGTGCACGAGGTGGAAGTCGCCGGGGCTGCCGTCGGTGGCGGAGTACATGTCCATGGGTGAGACGACGACGCGGTTGCGCAGGGTCAGCCCGCGCAGCCGCAGGGGCGTGAACATGGGCGGGGTGCCCGGCGGGCAGCCGAAGTCGTCCTCGACCGCGCGGGTGAAGGCGGGGTCGCGCAGCCTGAGGTTGTCGTGGGTGACGCGTCGGCTGCGGGTGAGGAGGTTGAAGGCGAACTGGCGGGGCGGTTGGCCGAGGTAGGTGTGGATGTCCTCGAACCAGCGGAGGCTGGCGGCGGCCGCGCGCTGGGTGGATTCGACGACGGGGCGGCGTTCGGCCTCGTAGGCGGTGAGGGCCTCGGGAAGAGTGGGGTGTTCCTCGATGCAGGCGGCGAGGGCGAGGGCGTCCTCGACGGCGAGTTTGGTGCCGGAGCCGATGGAGAAGTGGGCGGTGTGCGCGGCGTCGCCGAGGAGGACGGTGCTGCCGTGGGACCAGTGCTCGTTGACGACGGTGCGGAAGGCGGTCCAGGAGGAGTTGTTCCCCCGCAGGGGGCGGCCGCCGAGGGCTTCGGCGAAGATCTCGGCGCAGCGTTCCGCGGACTGCCGCTCGTCGCAGGCGTCGAGTCCGGCGGCGCGCCAGACCTCCTCGCGCATTTCGACGATGACGGTGGAGGCGCCGGCCGGGCCCGGCTCACCGGGGTGTCCGGCCGGTGGGCGGGGGCCGGGTGCGGGCCGCTCGAAGGGATAGCCGTGGAGTTGCATCACACCGTGTGCGGTCTCGGCGATCTCGAAGCGGAAGGCGTCGAAGGCGAAGTCGGCGGCGAGCCAGATGTAGCGGCAGCGGTGGGAGGTGATGCGGGGGCGGAAAGCGCCGGCGTGCGCGGTGCGGGTGGCGCTGTTGACGCCGTCGGCGGCGATGACGAGGTCGTGACGGCCGGCGAGTTCGGCCGCGGTGGGGGCCGGGGTGCGGAAGTGGAGGCGTATGCCCAGCTCCTCGCAGCGGCGGTGGAGGACGCTCAGCAGCGTACGGCGCCCGAGCGCGGCGAACCCGTGTCCGCCGGAGGTGAGGGTGCGGCCGCCGCGGACGATGTCGATGTCGTCCCAGCGGACGAAGGCGCGCTGGAGTGCGCGGTGGACGGCGGGGTCGGCGTGCTCGATGCCGCCGAGGGTCTCGTCGGAGAGGACGACGCCGAAGCCGAAGGTGTCGTCGGGGGCGTTGCGCTCCCAGACCGTGATGTCACGCGCGGGGTCGAGGCGTTTGAGGAGTACGGCGGCGTAGAGGCCGCCGGGGCCGCCGCCGATGACGGCGATACTCAGCGGGGTGCTCCGGCGAGGTGGCGTACCGGGGAGCGGGGTGGCGCGCGGCGGGGCGGCGCGCGGCGCGTCCCGGGCGCCCGGTGAAGCGGACGGCGGCACTCCGGGAGCGCTGGTGCCGCCACCGGGCGGGACGGCGGGCGGGACGGCGGGCGGAGCGGTTCCGGCCTGGACGGCAGGAGGCCGGCCGGTTCCGGCCTGGACGGTGCGGGGCGGGGTGTCCGGGGTGGGCGGCGGGGTCATCGTCCCCGCCAGTGCGGAGGGCGCTTCTCGGTGAAGGCGGTGTGGAACTCCGCGTAGTCCTCGCCGTTCATCAGCAGTGCCTGGGTGGCGGCGTCGAGTTCGACGGAGGCGGCGAGCGGCATATCGAGTTCCGCGGTGAGCAGGGCCTTGGTCTGGGCGTGTGCGAGAGCGGGTCCGTCGGCGAGGCGGCGGGCGAGGTCCGCGGCGGCCTTGCCGGCCTGGCCTTCCCCGGTGAGTTGGCTGACCAGCCCGATGCGTTCGGCCTCGGTGGCGCCGACGGGTTCGCCGAGCATGAGCAGCCTGGTGGCGTGGCCGAGGCCGACGACACGCGGCAGCAGATAGGCGGCGCCCATGTCCCCGCCGGAGAGCCCCACTTTGGTGAAGAGGAAGGAGAAGCGGGCGGTGGGGTCGGCGACGCGGAAGTCGGCGGCGAGCGCGATCACCGCCCCTGCTCCGGCGGCGACGCCGTGGACGGCGGCGATCACGGGGAAGGGGCATTCGCGCAGGGCGCGTACGACCTGGCCGGTCATCCGGTTGAAGTCGAGGAGCTGGGCGGTGTCCATGGCGAGGGTGGCGCCGATGATGTCGTCGACGTCGCCGCCCGAGCAGAAGCCGCGGCCCTCGCCGGCGAGCACCAGGGCGCGCACGGAGCGTTCCCTGGAGAGTTCCGCGAGCAGATCGCGCAGGTCGGCGTAGGCCCCGAAGGTGAGCGCGTTGAGTTTTCCGGGGCGGTCGAGGGTGACGGTGGCAACGCCTTCGTGCCTGGTCAGGCGGATGTGGTGCCACTGCTCTGTGCGGGGTGCGGAGCTGGGAAAGGGGCTCATGGACGGGTGGCCTCCTTCGGTGGGGCGCGTCTCGTCCCACGTCTGCCTGCCACCCGAATTTATCACTCGTCCGTGACTTCCGTCACGAGCACGCGATAGGGCACGGGAGGCACCCCGGCGCGGCAAGGCGCCGGCACGAGCGGGGCGAGGCGGCACCGGCAGCGCCCGGCAGGACACGGGACGCAGGGGGCGGCGCAGACGCTTGCGCCGCCCCCTGCGTCCCGTGTCCTGCCCCGTCCCTGCGCTATCCGCTATCCGCGGCGCGGCTGTGCCCGGCGCGGCTGTCCGGCCCCGGCCATGGTCGCCACGAGCACGGCCTTGATCGTGTGCATACGGTTCTCCGCCTCGTCGAACACGACCGAGTGGGCGGACTCGAACACCTCGTCGGTGACCTCGAGCGCGGTCAGGCCGTGCCGCTCGTGGAGTTCGCGGCCGATGAGGGTGCCGAGGTCGTGGAAGGCGGGCAGGCAGTGCAGGAACTTGACGTCCGGGTTGCCCGTGGCATGCAGGACGTCCATGGTCACCGTGTAGGGGGCGAGGGCCGCGATGCGCTCGTCCCAGACCTCCTTCGGCTCCCCCATGGAGACCCAGACGTCGGTGGCGACGAAGTCCGCACCCTCGACGCCCCGGGCGATGTCGTCGGTGAGGGTGATCGTCGCCCCGCTCGCCTCCGCGGCCTCGCGAGCCGCGGCGACGACGGCATCGGCGGGCCGGTAGTCCCTGGGGGCGACGATCCGCACGTCCATGCCGAGCAGTGCGCCGGTGACGAGATAGGAGTTGCCCATGTTGAAGCGGGCGTCGCCGAGGTAGGCCAGGGCGGTCGCGGTGAGCGGCTTGTCGGTGTGTTCCGTCATGGTGAGGACGTCGGCGAGCATCTGGGTGGGGTGCCAGTCGTCGGTGAGCCCGTTGAACACCGGCACCCCCGCATACGCGGCGAGCGCCTCGACGGCCGCCTGGCTCTCCCCCCGGTACTGGATACCGTCGAACATGCGGCCGAGTACCCGCGCGGTGTCCTTGACCGACTCCTTGTGCCCCAGCTGGGAGGCTGCCGGGTCCAGGTACGTCGTCGACGCGCCCTGGTCGGCGGCGGCGACCTCGAAGGCGCAGCGGGTACGGGTGGAGGTCTTCTCGAAGATCAGGGCGATGTTCTTGCCGCGCAGGCGCTGCTCCTCGGTACCGGCCCGTTTGGCGGACTTGAGTTCCGCGGCCAGGTCGAGAAGGCCGCGGAACTCCTCGGCGGTGAAGTCGAGCTCCTTGAGGAAGTGGCGGCCTTCGAGTTGTGTCGCCATGGTCGGCTGCTCCTGGATCGCTGACGGGACACCGGAAGTATATACGTACCTCTGTATTACTATACGACAGTGGGGGTGGATGCGGGTGGGCGTCAGGTGGCCGGGCGGACGGCGTCCCGCTCGACCGGACAGCTCATACAGCGCGGACCACCCCGGCCACGGCCGAGTTCGCTTCCCGGGATCTCTATCACCTCGATCCCCTGCTTGCGCAGATGGGTGTTGGTCGTCACATTGCGGTCGTACGCGACGACGACGCCGGGTTCGACGGCGAGGACGTTGCAGCCGTCGTCCCACTGCTCCCGTTCCGCCGAGTGCACGTCCTGCGTCGGGGTGAGCACCCGGATGTCCTTGAGCCCGAGGGCCGCCGCGATCGCACGGTGCATGTGCTCCGGTGGATGGTCCGTGACCCGCAGGGAGACGGCGCGGTCACCCGCCGCCGGCTCGATCGTGTACGAGCGCAGCATGCCCAGCCCCGCGTACTGGGTGAATGTGTCGTGGTCCACCATCGTCATCACCGTGTCCAGGTGCATGAACGCCCGGCGCTTGGGCAGGTCGAGCGCGACGATCGTCCGGGCGGAGCCCGCGGCGAACAGTCCCCGGGCGAGCATCTCCACGGCCTGGGGGGTGGTGCGCTCGCTCATGCCGATGAGCACCGCTCCGTTGCCGATGACGAGGACGTCACCGCCCTCGATGGTGGAGGGGTAGTCGTCCTGGCCCTCGGACCAGTGGTGGAACTCCCCCGCCTCGGGGCCGGTGAACTGCGGGTGGTGCTTGTAGATCGCCTCGAAGTGCACGGTCTCGCGCCGGCGGGCGGGCCAGCGCATGGCGTTGATGGAGACGCCGTCGTAGATCCAGGCGGAGGTGTCGCGGGTGAAGATGTGGTTGGGCAGGGGGCCGAGCAGGAAGTCGTCGAGTTCCATGACGTGGAAGCGGACGGAGGACGGCTCGGAGTGGCCGGCGAGGAACTCCCGTTTCGTCACACCGCCGATGAGCGCCTCGGTGAGCGCCCCGGTGTCCATCTCGTCGAAGGCGGCGCGCAGATGGTCCGTGGCGAGCGGGCCGTACTCCTTCTCGTCGAAGACCCGGTCCAGGACGAGTTCGCGGGCCGCGGGGACCTCCAGCGCCTCCCGCAGGAGATCGCCGAAGAGATGGACGGCGGCACCCCGGTCGCGCAGCACGTCGGCGAAGCCGTCGTGCTCCTGGCGGGCGCGCCGGACCCAGAGCAGATCGTCGAAGAGCAACGCGTCCTTGTTGCTCGGTGTGAGCCTCTTCAGCTCCAGATCCGGCCGGTGCAGGATGACCCGGCGCAGGCGCCCGGTCTCGGAGTCGACATGGAATCCCATGCCCCCATCCTGGCCGCCCGGGAGTCACTTCACTCCGCGAACCCCCGGACCGCCCGGGAGCGCGTCCGCCATCGCGCGGCCGCTCGGCGGCGCCGCGAGAGCCCGCCCGGGGCCACCGGACCGGCGGGCAGCCGAGAGGTCGCGGCAGATGCTGCCCGAGGCCTCCTGCGGTACGGCCGGGGACACCGCGCGGCGATCGTCGGCAGGGCGGCGCCCGGGCCCGGGCCCGGGTAAGTGGTGTGAGGTGCGGGCGAGGGCGGCGAGGGCGGCGATGCGGTCCGGTCCGACACCGCAGCATCCCCCCACGAGGCGGGCCCCGGCGGCGGCCCAGTCCGGCAGCCGCCCCGGGTCGAAGGTGATGCCTCCGGACCAGCTGCGGGTGCCGGCGTCCGCACGCTGCCCGCTGTTGGGATAGACCACCACCGGTCTGCCGGTCTCGCGTGCGGCGATCGCCACGGCCCGGTCCGCGTCGGCGGGTTCGCAGCAGTTGACGCCGACGGCGATGACATGGCCGTGGCCCGCGGCCAGAGCGAAGGCCGCCCCGAGGTCCTGGCCCGCGCGGGTGCGTCCACCCTCGATCGTGTAGGAGAGCCACACCGGCACACCGGTGTCCGCCGTGGCACGCAGCAGGGCCGCGGCCTCGTCGGTGTCCGGCACGGTCTCCAGGGCGAGGACGTCCGGGCCGGCCCGGACGAGGGCCTCGATCCGGGGCCGGTGAAAGGCCTCCAGTTCCCGCACCGCCAGGCCGTAACGGCCCCGGTACTCGCTGCCGTCAGCGAGCATCGCGCCGTACGGCCCCACCGAAGCGGCCACCCACACCTCCCGCGCCACCCGCTCCGCGGCCGCGCGCGCCAGCGCCACGCTGCGGGCCAGGAGCGCGGACGCCTCGCCCCGGCGTGCGCCGTGCCGGGCGAATCCCTCGTAGGTCGCCTGGTAGCTGGAGCTGATGAGCACCTGGGCGCCGACCCGCACATACGCCGTGTGCGCGGCCTCGATCTGCTCGGGCCCGTCGGCGAGCAGCCGTGCCGACCAGAGGTCGTCGGAAAGGTCGCAGCCCTGTGCCTCCAGTTGGTTGGACAGCCCGCCGTCGAGGACGAGCGGGCCCTCTTCGGCGAGGGCTGCGGCGAGACTCCGGGCGGGCTTCACTGGCGGCTCCGTTGACGGTGTCCGGAACGGTGGGCTGTGCGCGGAACGGTGGACGGCGTCCGGAGTGGGCTGTGCGCGGAACGGTGGACGGCGTCCGAAACGGTGGGCGGGTTCACTCCAGCTGGGACTTCACCTGCGAGGAGATGAGTTCCAGATGGTCGAGGTCGTGCAGGTCGAGGACCTGGAGGTAAACGCGGGAGGAGCCCGCGGCGGCGTACCGGCCGAGCTTGTCGACGACCTCGGCGGGCGAGCCGGCCAGGCCGTGGGACTTCAGCTCGCCGACCTCGCGGCCGATGGCGGCGGCGCGGCGGGAGACCTCCGCGTCGTCCCTGCCCACACAGACCACGAGCGCGTTGGAGTACACGAGGTCGCCAGACGGACGCCCGACCGCCTCGGCGGCCGCGCGGACACGGCCGAACTGGCGCTCCGTGTCCTCCGGTGAGGCGAAGGGGATGTTGAACTCGTCGGCGTAGCGCGCCGCCAGCCGCGGGGTGCGGGTGGCGCCATGACCGCCGATGAGTACCGGAAGCCTTCGCTGGGCGGGCTTGGGCAGCGCCGGGGAGTCCTGCAGCCGGTAGTACCGCCCGTCATGGCTGAAGGTCTTGCCGGTTTCCGTGCCCCACAGGCCCGTGAGGATCGCGAGTTGCTCCTCCAGGCGGGCGAGCCTCTCCTCGGGGAAGGGGATGCCGTAGGCCCGGTGCTCCTCCTCGAACCAGCCCGCGCCGAGTCCGAGCTCGATTCGGCCGCCGGACATCTGATCGACCTGTGCGACCTGGATGGCGAGCACACCCGGCAGCCGGAAGGTGCCGGCCGTCATCAGTGTGCCGAGCCTGATCCGCTGGGTCTCGCGGGCGAGCCCGGCCAGCGTGATCCAGGCGTCGGTGGGACCGGGCAGGCCGTCCCCCGGCCCCATGCTGAGGTAGTGGTCCGAGCGGAAGAAGGCGTCGAAGCCGAGGTCCTCGGTGGCTCTGGCCACGGTGAGCAGGGTGTCGTAGGTGGCGCCCTGCTGGGGTTCGGTGAAGATGCGAAGGTCCATTCCTCCATCCTGCACCGTGGTTGACGGCTCAACCCACCGCGCCGTGGTTGACGGCTCAACCCACCGCACCGTGGTTGACCGCTCAACCCACCGCACCGTGGTTGACCGCTCAACCCACCGCGCCGGGTACGGGCTCCGCCCCACCGGTCGCTGCGTGCGCGGTCACACGTCGCGGCCGCGGAGCGCGATGGAGCAGACGAGGGACCGGGCCGCACACGGGCCCCAGCCCCGTGGGGAGTGGAGGGCCGGCGGAGCGGGTACGCCGCCCCTGCACGCGGCACGGCGGCCCTTCGGCGGAGTGAGCCGCGTTCCTCCTGCTCAGGGAGGGCTCGCCGTCCACTCCGCCGCGTCCGGGCTGCGGGCGGTGCTCTCACGGCCGAAGACCTCACCGGCTTCCCACCGCCGTTCGCAGTCTCTTCGGCGCTCCCGGTCGCGCTCGCACAGGGTGAGGCGGTGGAGCATGACGCGGACGTGGTCGCTGGACTCGTCCGCGGCATCGATCGCCTCGATGCACTGCCAGTAGAGGCCTTCCTCGTCTGTGGCACAGGCGACGCCGACGAGCGCGATACCGACCTCGCCGAGCAAGGCCCCCAGCGCGTCCAACGACCGCCAGGGATTGCCCACTTCCGTGAGCTGCATGGCTCTCGGGCCACCGAAGCGCAGCGCGGCCGGCTCTGCGAGTATGCCGGCCCGGCCACTCGCCTCGCTCAGCCCGCGCGCCTCGCCTCTCAGCTCCAGGGGCCCGCTCACCGCGAGCCGGCCTCCGATCGCCTGGGCGAGGGCCTGTGCCTGCCAGGCCTCCGCCACGATGTCGAACGCCACGCGGCACTCCGCGAGTGCGCGCCTGCCGATCGCCACGAGTCGTTCCGCATCCATGGACGCCGCCCCCGTTCGTACGACTTTCTGCTCACTGAGTCACTACCCAGAGTGAATGAGCTCCAGACGAAAAGCCAGGGGAATTCGGAAATCTGTGGACAGGTGGCCGCTTGGGGAAAGATCAGTCACTCCGGAGAGTGACGATCGGGCGCTGAAGGGACGTCGGACGCACGTTCAGCGGGCGGGAAGCGGAGCTCGTTGCGGTCGATCTTGTCCGAGAGCGCCCGGAGCACGTCGACCCCGGCCACCTCGCAGAACTGGAGCAGATACGCGAGCACATCCGCGACCTCGTCGGCCACCCGCTGCGCCTGGTGCGGGTCGTCCATCACCCGCGCCGACTCCTCGGGCGTCAGCCACTGGAAGATCTCCACGAGTTCGGCCGCCTCGACCGTCAAGGCCACGGCGAGGTTCTTCGGTGTGTGGTACCGCTGCCACTTCCGCGCCGCGGCGAACTCCGCCAGTCTGCGCTGCAGCGCCCGCACGTCCGGTTCCGCCACGGCACCGGGCTGCCTCCGAAGGCGCTTCCTACGCATGGGGGACGGCGGTCGCCGCGAGGCCGTCGACCTCCGTGCCGACGGGCGCCAGCAGGAACACGTTGCGGTCCACACGGTGCATCCCGCAGCCGAGCCCGAAGACCACCCCGCTGCTGAAGTCGAGGATGCGCTTGGCGACTTCGGCGTCCGCGCTCGTGAGGTCGAGCAGCACCGGAACCCGGGCGACGAGGTACTCGGCGACCTCGCGGGCGTCGGCGAAGACCTGCACGCGCAGCACGACCATCCGCCGCTGCTCCGCCTCGGCGGCGGACGCGGCGAGGCCGTCCCGGGGGATCGTGTGGTGATCCACGCGTGACGGCCACTCGTCGCGGCCCCGCAGCGGCACGACCTGGGCCAGGCCCTCCCACTGCTCGTCGGTGACGTCGAACCTCTCATACCTGCTCATGCAACCATCTTCGCGCCCCTCACCCGTTCGGCCCAACAGCGACACGGGCGAGTCGCACCCGGCCCGGGGAGAGCGGCGCCCGGTCCCGGGGGAGCCGGCCGTGCGGCGCGAACCGGGTGGGCGCCTGAGGGACAGGGCCGTGCGGCGCCGGCGCCGTGCGGCTGCACGGATCGGGGCGCGGGGGGACGATGGAGAGCGCGAGCGCCCAGGTTTCCGGCGGGGCGGGCATGACCTGTGCACAAGCCCTGTGACGGTGTCGGGAGGAGCGGCTGCGGATGGGTGGCACCGAAGCGTTCCCCGGTGACCTGGTACCGGGCACGGAGGCCGGCCCCGCCCCACCCGGCGGGCTGCTCGACGTGCTCGGCCTGGCGCCGGTGGTGCTGGACGCGGAGGGGCGGATCACCCTGTGGAGCCGTCAGGCCGAGGAACTCCTGGGCTACACCGCTCAGGAGGCGCTGGGGCAGCACGCCCTGCGGCTGCTGGTCGCGCAGGAGCACTTCGTGACCGTCCTCGATCTGTTCTCCACCGTGATGGAGAGCGGGGAGAACTGGGCCGGGGTGTTCCCGGTCAGGCACAAGGGCGGCGCGGTCCGGATGCTGGAGTTCCGCAATATGCGGCTCCAGGACCGGGAGGGCGGCTTCTACGCCCTGGGGCTGTCCACCAGCCAGGAGACCCTGCGCCAGGTGGAGCGGGACCTGGCGCTGTCGGTGCGGCTGGTGGACCAGTCGCCGATCGGCCTCGCCGTGCTCGACCCCGATCTGCGTTGTGTGACGGTCAACCCGGCGCTTGCGGCCGTCAGCGGGCTTCCGGCGGAGCAGCATGCGCGGCGCCGGGTGAGCGAGACCCTGCCGTTCCTGGACGCCGCCCGCCTCGAGACCGCCGTGCTCCGGGTGCTGGAGACCGGCACACCCGTGGTGGACCGCCAGGTGCTGGGGCGTACGCCGTTCGACCAGGACACCGAGCACGCCTGGTCGGTGTCCCTGTACCGGCTGGAGGACCCCGGCGGCCGCGTCCTCGGCGTCGCGGTGTCCGTGGTGGATGTGACGGACCGTCACCAGGCCGCCAGGGAGGCGGAGCGGGCGCGGCACCGGCTCGCCCTGGTCGCCGACGCGTCGATGCGGATCGGCACCACCCTGGACCTGTGGCAGACAGCCCGGGAACTGGCCGACGTGGCGGTGCCGGAGCTCGCCGACATCGCCGCGGTGGACGTGCTGGACTCGGCGGTCGAGGGACGGCGTGAGGCGGTGCCGGCCGACGGCACGGCGCTGTTCCGCGCACTCGCCGTGTCGGCGGCGCACCCGACCGTCGCGGTGCGGGCGGCCGACCCGCCGGGCGAGCTCACCCGCTACGACGCCGACCGGCTGGTCACCCGGTGCGTACGGACGGGCGAGCCGATCGTGGTGCCGCACGTGGCGAGCGAGGACCTGCCGCGGATCGGGCGGGACGCGACCGCGTCGGTGCTGCTGGCCGCGGCAGGGGTGCACTCATACCTGGCCGTGCCGCTGATCGCCCGGGGGGAGGTGCTGGGTGCGCTCGACCTCAAGCGTTTCCGCAACCCGATGCCGTTCGACTCCGACGACGTGCTGATGGCCGGGGAACTGGCGAGCCGGGCGGCGGTGTGCATCGACAACGCCCGCTGGTACCAGCAGCAGCGCGACACCGCGCTGGCCCTCCAGCGCAGTCTGCTGCCGCGGCATCCGCCGAGCCTGGTCGGGCTGGAGGTGGCCTCCCGGTACCAGCCCGCGGGAGCGGTCAGCGAGGTCGGCGGCGACTGGTTCGACATCCTCCCCCTCGGCGGCGGCGAGACCGCGCTGGTGGTGGGCGATGTGATGGGCAGCGGGATCAACGCGGCAACGGCTATGGGGCGGCTGCGGACCGCCACCCAGACCCTCGCCTCCCTGGGCCTCGGCCCCGAGGAGGTGCTGCGGCACCTGGACTCGATCACCGCCGGGCTGGAGCCGTACATCGCGACATGCCTGTACGCGCTGTACGACCCGCACCGGGGCAGGGTGTGCGTCTCCACGGCCGGGCATCTGCCGCCGGTGCTGATGCGGCCCGGTGAGGCGCCCGTGCTGCTCGACCTGCCGACCGGGGTGCCGCTGGGTGTCGGCGGGGTGGAGTTCCGCTCGGTCGACTTCGCCCTGAGCCCGGGGGACACGCTCGTGCTCTACACCGACGGCCTGGTGGAGACCCGCGACCAGGACATCGACGCCCGGCTGCATGTGCTGCTCACGCTGACGGCGGGGCCGGCCGTGGGACTGGAGGAGACCTGCGACCGCCTGCTGGGCTCCCTGCGGCGGGGCACGGTGGAGGACGACGTGGCGCTGCTCATCGCACGCGTGCGGGAGTGAGCTCGCCGACGTCCGCGGCGCGTTCGGGCTGGGCGGGAGGGGCACAGCTGTCGACGGGGGTCGTCGTCGTGATCGTGTTCCTTCCGGTCGGTTCTTGGTGTGGGCGGCGGGTTGCGGGCCAGGCAGGGCGGCCTTGCGTCGGGGCAGTACCCCGGTCGCCACGACTGCCGCGAGTACGAAGAGGCCGGCGGCGGCGGCCAGGCCCAGGGCGTAGCCGTCGTTGTGGCCTTCTCGCCATCCGCTGACGAGTGCGGGCGGGCACGGGCCCCGGGCCTGCGCGAGTGCGGGCAGGCAGCAGTAGCGGGCCGCGGAACGCCACGACGGGCCCGCTACCGCTGGATGGTCCCCGGGGTGATCGTCACGCGCTCGCACCGGGTGAAGTCGTCCATCGCCGACGCCTCCCGGGCGGCGCCGCCGAGGGCGCACGGCACATCGGCGGTGGCGACCAGATACCGGGCACCCGCGCCGTCCACCTCCGCGAAACCGTTCACGACGCCGCGCGGCAGCGACTCGGTCTCGGAGAAGACCCCGAAGACCAGGGCGTTGACGCGGGCCGTCTGCCCCGGCATCCGCACCACACTGGTCGTACCGGCCGCCAGGGCCGGGGCAAGGGAGCAGACGAGCAGGACGGCCGGGGACCGGCGCGGCACGATGATCCCCGCCACCCCGCGGGGGCGCCGCAGGACGAGGGAGCACTGCCCCGGGGCGGCCTCAAGCGCGCGGCCGTGCTCACTGCGGACGAGGGAGGCGAAGTACCGCAGCCTCGACGGCACCGTCTCCGCCTCGAAGCGCGCGCGCCGCCTGCTGCCGTCCACCTGGGCCAGTGCCTCGGTCAGCTTCCCCTGGCGCGCGGCGAACAGGTCCGCCATCTCGTGCAGGGTCCTGGCGCGCAGATGCCGGTCGTCCTTCCAGCGCGTCTCGCCGAAGGCCCGCCGGGCCGCCGCGAGCGCCCGTGCCGCCATCTCGCGCCCGTCCGCCTCCCGCTCCCCCGGTGCCGGACGGGCTTCGGCACCATCCCGGGCTCCCGGGCCGACCCAGGCGCCGTCGATCCAGTGCAACGCGGTCCCAGTGGTCATGGCTCACTCCCAGCTTCGTCCGGAGCGATGAGTGAACGGACACGCCGTTGTCCGGTGCAGTGCCGGTCCGACATGGCCGCCGTACCGGACGGCGCCGGGCGCGCTGTGCCGCAGCCGCACCCCGGTCCGCATCGGCCGCCTCCGCGACGCCGCCGGTGTACCCGAGTGGCAGATCCGTCTCGTGCAAGAACGCTGATCGGTCTCGTGGTGGGGTCGCTCGGACTTCCATGGCGCCCGTGGCGCCCGCTCAGCCGGTCCGGGGATGCGGGGATCTGGGGATCTGGGGATCTGGGGATGTCCGGCTGATCTGGGAAAATCGCCGCATCGCCTGCACGCCGGGGGTTCCGGCGGTCGCCGCCGGCTCACCGGCGGGGGCCCTTGCCATGGGCCGTTGCACCATGCTGCCGCCCCCGGGGGAGGTGCGCAACGCGGGGGGCGCGACGCCCGGGGTACCAGGGCCCCCGCTGCCCTGCCGTACACCGCGCCCCGGCGCGACGGCTCCTGTCGCCCGCCGATCCGCCCGGGACCTGCCGCCCGGCGATCCGGGCCGTACGACTGCCCCGGGGGCCCCGGGCGGTACGTGCGGCCCGCCGCGAGGCCCCCGCGGAGCGTGGATCACATCGGTGGCTCGCACAGCCGGACCCGCAGGACTCCGTTGCCGCCGGGGCCGTACCCGGGGAAGGTGACCGTCGCACCCGGCTGCGCCTCACGGCAGGGCACCGCGGTGCCGTCGGTGTACTCCACCGTCAACCGGTACGCGGTGTCGCAGGCGTTGGTGACGTGGGTGTAGCGCCAGGTCGCCGCGTACTGGACGCACCCGGGCGCCGACTCGCCTCCCCCGGCCGCCGGTGCCGCAACGGCCTCACCCGCAGAACCTGCCGCACCCGCAGTGCCCGCCGTGGACAACACCGCCAGCGCCGTCATCGCTGCTGCACCGACTACTGAAGCGGATATCCGCCACATCGAAACTCCTCATTCAGAAGTTGAATGCACGGAAACAGTCTGCCCGAGCAGTCCAGGGGATCGTTGGGATTCGGCCAGCCCTGAAGGTTCAGTTCATGAACTGTTCGGATGTGTCTCCCCCAGCCGTCACCCCGCCGAACCCGCCCCCGCCGCACGCCGGCCGGCGTTCCCGGGCACACCCGGCCGAGCAGTCCTTGCAGCCCCGGGCCGGGCCCTGCGGGGTTCCTTCCTCGCAGGGCCCGGCCCGGTCGCAACCCAGGTGCTCCCCGGCGGCGTTCCGGCCTCCGCAGGTGCCGTCAGCGGGAGCGGCCCGCCGCGGGCGGGGGGACGGCTTCCGCGGCGCGCGGGCGCCGGGTCCGCCGCAGCCGGGCCAGCGCCACCGCCGTGACCAGCAGGGCGGCGAACAGGGCGGCGACCCCGGCATAGCCCACGGCGCCGAGTGCGTCGGCGAGGGTGCGCTGGAGGGCGCCCGCGGCGTCGACGACCGGATCCCGGGTGGCGGGGTCGCGCTGGACGCGGATCTCGTACCAGCCGTAGTACGCCACGTACGCGCCCACCAGCAGGAGCAGCCCGCCGCCGAGGCGGGGGGCTGCGGCACCGAGACGGCGCAGGCGCGTGACGGCGGTGGTGCGGGTGAGGGCGACGGTCAGGGAGGCGGCCCCGACGATCAGGCCCATGCCGGCGGCGTAGGCGATGAAGAGGGCGGCGCCCTCACCGGTGGACCCGGTGCGGACCGCGGACACCACGATCGCGAGGAACGGGGCGATGGTGCAGCCCAGGGAGGCTGCCGCGTACGCCATCCCGAACAGCGCCATGGAGGGGACGGAACGGGTGAGACCGGGCGCCCGGCGGACCTTCGGTGCCGGGGAGGGCAGTCGGCGGCCGGCGAGCAGCCAGGCCCCGGCGCCCGCCATAAGCAGTCCGAAAACGATGGTGAACCAGGGCAGATGACGCTGCACCTGGCCCGCTACGGGCTGCACGGCCAGGCCGAAGATCCCGAAGAGCGCCGCGAATCCGGCGGTCATGGCGGCGGTCGCGGTCAGGGCGCGGCCGACGGCGACGGTGCGGCTGGGGGTGTCGTCGCCGAGGACGAGGAGGGACAGATAGGCCGGAAGCAGGGCGAAGCCGCAGGGGTTGACGGCGGCGAGCATGCCCGCGGTGAGCGCGAGGGCGATCGGCAGATCCGACATCGGGGTTCAGCCGGTGAGTCCGGCGACCTTCTCGGCCAGCCCCTCACCGCCGGGCAGAACACCTTCGTAGACGGTCTCGCCGTTCTTGTCGAGGATGACGTACCGGCTCTGCTCGGTGACGTCGAACCGCTTCCACACGTCGCCCGCCTCGTCGGCCAGATGAGGGAAGCCGCCCGCCTTCGTCTCGGCGACGAAGTCCTTCATGGCGGCGTTCCCGTCCAGGCCCGCCACGCCGACCACGTTGGCCTTGCCCGTGTACTCGGCGGCGACCCTGGCCGTCTCGGCCGCCTGCGCCTTGCACGTGGAGCACCAGGGGGCCCAGAACCACAGCACGGCCGGCCTGCCCGCGAGGGTCTTCGCGTCGAACGGCTCACCGTCCACGGTCGTGCCGGTGAACCTCAGCGCCTCGGGAGCCCCGTCGCCGCCGGTGCCACCGCCGTCCGACGCGGCGGGCGGGGCCGTTGACGGCGTCGCCGAAGGCACCGCCCCGGTGTCTCCGCCCGTGCCGGAGCCGCCTTCGGCGCCGCATCCGGCGAGCGTGAGCAACGTGGCGGCCAGGGCGGTGGGGAGGAGGGTGCGGACGCGCATGGCGGACTCCTGTCGGGTGCTCGGCTCGGTTCCGGTGCGACTGTAGGTCCCGCCGGGCCGACGCGTACGGAGGAGAGGCCTTACGGTTCGGTGACGGACCTTTCCGGTGACGGACCGGTTCATGACCATTCGGTTCATGACCATTCGGTTCATGCCGGTCCGGCACGACGGCGGCCCGCGGCCGTCCTCCGGCGGGTGTCCTCCGGTCGCCGTCAGCCCCCGGCGTCCCTGAGCCGGGCGGCGTCGAGGACGGTGATACGCCCGCGGGCCAGGCGGATCACCCCCTGGTCCGCGTAGTCGTGAAGCACCTTGGTGCAGGTCTCGCGCGAGGTCCCCGCGAGAGCGGCGATCTGCTCGTGGGTGAGCGCGATCTGCGGGTGGCGCCCCACGGGGCGCAGCGGGCCTGCGGGAGGCTGGGCAGCGGTGAGGGTGCTCAGGGTGGTGGCGATGCGCTGGGCGACGGTCTTGAAGACGCTGTCCGACAGGCGCTGCTCCAGCTCGGCCAGGCGGCGTCCGAGGATCGCGGTGATACGGGCCGCGATGCGGGCGTCGGACAGCAGCAGCCGGTTGACGTCGGCCCGGCTCATCACGCAGACGATGACGTCGTCGAGGGCCTCCGCGTAGTTGTCGTACATGTGCTGGCCGAGCAGGACCATTTCGCCGAAGATCGTGCCCGGGGTGATGATCGCCGTGGTCAGCGCCCGTCCGTCGGCGGAGACCCGGAAGACCCGCACCCGGCCCTTCTTGAGGATGAACAGCACCTCGCTCGGCTGGTCCGGCGAGTGGAGGATCTCGCCCGCGCCGTAGGTCTTCATGGGCGCCGCCTCCGCGATGGCGGCCATCTCCTGCTCCGAGAGGTCGCAGAAGATGTCCACCTCGGCCAGGCACCACGTTCCCTGCCCGCCCCCGTCGCCGTCCGTGTAGGCGTGGGTCATCGTGTGCGTCTCCTCCCGTCGTCCCGGGGCCCAGGGCGGGGGCGCATCGCCCCACGCCGGGCCGGCCAGCGCGTCGGCGCTGTCGGCCAGACAGTAGGACACCGCCGTGCCGTCGTCGCACGACCGGCGCGGCGCGGCGCCCGGCCCTGGGCCATCGGGGCGGGGGCTCGACGCGGGCGGTGCAGGGGTCATCGGACGGCCGGTCCGCCGCCCCGGTGGTTCGCGGCCTGGGCGATCGCGGCGTACGTCAGACCGGTGAGCAGCCCGAACACCAGATGGGCGCCGAAGCTCGAGGCGGTGACGGCGTTCCACTCGAAGACCGGCATGCCCATGTTGGCGGGCATGATCCACAGCGCGCCGACGAACCACCACAGCACGCCGTAGGCCAGCCCGAGAACGGCACCGGCGGCGATCCGCTCGGCGTACTGCCCGGCCAGTACGCCGAAGACCGCACCGGCGAAGAGGGCGATGGCCAGGTGCACGACCCAGCCGACGACGGCGTTGGTCGAGCCGAGCAGCCCGGCGACCATGGTGATCATCGCGGTGTCCGCCATCGGCCTCGACACCGACATCCAGATGCCCATTCCGACCCCGCCGACCAGGCCGGCCGCGGCGCCCCACACCGCGTGGACCGGGATGACGGCCGTTGTCGGGGATACATGCATTGTGGCTGCCATGGTGAGCGCCCCCTCGCGTGGGAGTGGGAGTGGGAGTGGGAGTGGTGTACGTCCCTGGCGATCCACGCTAGGGGCGGCAGCGGCGGCGGGTATGTGAGGCCGCTTACGTACCCGGCGGTAGTTCGGCGCCTGGCGGATCTCGGGCCAGGCTGGTCTCACGGGGCCGGTCCCACAAGGACGGTCCCACGGGCACGGCTTCAGCCGGCCGGCCTCTCGGCGGTCAGCAGGGCGTAGCCGAGGTCGCCACGGGCCACGGCGCCACGCGCCGCCTCCAGGACGGCGGGGGCCGCGCCCGGGTCGACGCCCGCGTCGGCGAGTCTGGCGGGCGAGGTGATGCGCAGCAGGTTCAGCCGGGCCTCGATCTGGTCGATCATCCGGAGCATCGCGGCGTCGTGGCGCTCGGTGGTGACGGTGCGCAGCCCTGCGCCGGCCAGGACGGCGGCGTACTCGGTCAGTGGGCGGGCGTCGGCGACGCAGGCGATCCGGGCGCCGACGCTCCTGAGTTCGGGCGGGAGCAGGTCCGGGGCCGCGGTGACGTCGGTGATGCCGACCCGGCCGCCGGGACGCAGCACCCGGGCGAACTCGGCGGCAGCCCGGGCCTTGTCGGGGAAGGTGCACAGCGCGCACTCGCACACCACCGCGTCGAACACCCCGTCGTCGTAGGGCAGGTGCTCGGCGTCGCCGGTGACGAACCCGGCCCGCTCGGCGAGTCCGGCGGCCTGGGCCGCTCCCTGGGCGAGGGCGGTGTTGGCGGCGGAGTAGTCGACGCCGTCCACGCGCACGCCGTAGACGCCGGCGAGCAGCAGCGCGGTGGTTCCCCGGCCGGAGGCCACGTCCAGCACGCGGCCGTCGCGGGCGAGCCCCAGCGCGTCGGCGAGGCGGCGGGTCAGGGCGGTGCCGCCGGGGTGGTAGGAGTCGCCGAGCAGCAGGGCCACGACGTCCCGGGAGTAGGCGTCGGCGCAGCAGCTCTTGACCTCGTCGCTGTTCACGGCTGCTCCCGGGCGTCGGTGCGGGCGGTCTTCGAACCGTACGGGGTGGTGGTGAGCCGGGGGGCGAGCGGCAGGGCGTTGGGGACGACCGGGGCGACGGGCACCCCGGACATCCGGGCGCGCACCTGCTCGCGGTAGCCGACGGAGTTGTAGGCGCAGAACGGGATGAGGCGCCCGTCGGGGGTGATCTCCTCGACACAGCACTTCATCAGCTGCTTGACGTTGAGCGTGTAGGGGTCCTGGAAGTCCTGGACGACGATCATGAATGCCTTGTCGTCGAGCTGCTTCACCGCCTGCGGCAGGTCGATGCCGCAGCTGTCCGCGCAGTCCAGTGCCTCGGCGGTGGCCCGCAGTCTCTCCTCGGTCGTCGCCGTGCCCATGAACGCGGAGGCCGACCACAGCTTCTCCAGTGCCTCGCGGACGGCGGTGTCGGGCATGACGCGGTTGGCGACGTAGTCGAGATGGTCCGCCACGTCGAGCAGCCTCGGGATCGGCACGACGGTCCGGTCGCCCGGTTCGCCGTCGACGAGGAGGTAGGTGATGGAGCGGCAGGTGGGGAAGCAGCAGGGGACGGGGAAGAAGTCGCCCTTGCGGAACCAGTCCGGGCGCTGCTCGGTGATCAAACGGATGACGTCGGGGTTGGTGAGCCGGTTCAGCGGGTCGAACTCCAGGTGCCGGCCGGAGTGGGTGACCGGCTGGAAGGCCACGGAGCGCACCGCGGGGTGGTCGATGCCGTACTCGACGACCGCCCCGAGTTCGTGCTCGTTCAGGCCGCGCTCGACGGCGGCGACGAGGGTGACGGTGAGACCGGCCTCGGCGCAGTTGTCCAGGGCCCGCCGCTTGAACGAGCGCAGGTCGCGGCCCCGGATCTCCCGATGGGTGCGCTCGTCGAAGCCGTCGAACTGGAGGTAGACGTTCACCGACCGGCCCGGCGTCCGGTTGCGTTCGCCGAGCCGGGCGGCGAAGTCCCGGTCGGTGGCGAGGCGGATGCCGTTGGTGTTGAGGTTGACGCACGTGATGGGGCGGGCCTGGGCCAGGTCGATGAAGTCGAGGATGTGCTTGTGGATGGTGGGCTCCCCGCCGGAGAACATCACCACCTCCGCCTCGCCCTCCGACTCCACGAAGACATCGAGCATCCGCTCGCACTGCTCGCGGGTGATGGAGTAGCCGTCCCCGTGGTGCCCGGAGTCGGCGAAGCAGATCGGGCAGTCCAGGTTGCAGCCGGTGTTGACCTCGATGATGCCCAGGCAGGCGTGCTGCTTGTGGTCAGGGCACAGCCCGCAGTCCAGCGGGCAGCCGTCCCTGACCTCGGTCTGGAAGGCCAGCGGGATCGTGCCGGGCTTGTTGAACCGCGCCGAGGCCATGTACTCCTCCGCGTCACCGTAGACCAGGGCCTCGAACTCGCCGTGGCCGCGGCATCGCTTGCGCAGGTAGACCTTGTCCTCGCGGATGTTGACCTGTGCGTCGACGGGTGTCTTGCACACGGGGCAGATCGACTTGGTGAACTCCACGAACACCTCGTCGCGGTCCGCCTTGCGCCGGGGCGCGGAGGCGCGGGACGGCCCACCGGGCGACGCGGGGGACGGCCCATGGGACGGCCCACCGGGCGACGCGGGGGACGACCCGCCGGATGGCAGGGGCATGGCCAACTCCTCACTCGGAAGGGTCTCGGCGGTCCGGCGCCCCGGCCCCGGCCCCGGGCACGACCCCGGGCACGGAGACCGCCGAGGGCCCTGCGGCGGTCGCGGGCGCGGTCCGGAGGGCCGTGCGGAGCAGCACACCGGCGTAGAGCAGCAGCAGCGCGTCCTGGACGAGGACGAACCAGCTCAGACTCTGGACGAGAAAGACGCCGAAGCAGCCGCAGTTCGCCACCGTGAGCCCGCGGGCGAACGCCTGGACGGCCAGCAGAGCCCACACCACGGCGACGCCGGTGAACACGAGCACCGGTGCGAGCGCTCGGGAGCGCGGGCGGGCCAGGAACCACACCCCGGACACCAGCTCGCCCGCGATCAGCGCCACGGCGAGCACGGCCGCCGCCGGGCCGGCGACCAGTCCGTAGGCGGCCAGGATCCCGGGCATCTGGGGAAGGGACGCGAGCTGCCCGGCCGCCATCGCGACGAACAGCGCGCCCAGCACGAGCCGCAACACCATGCTCCGCACGCTATGCCGACGGTGCCGCCGATCTCTGTAAGCGCGCTCACCGAAGCGGCGCCCCGGCGCGGGTGATCCCCCGGATGTGTGCGTACCGGGGCCGGCGAGGGGCGAACGGGCCCCGGCGGGCGACACGGGCAGCGCGGCAGCGGCAGCTACGCGGCGGCGGCACGGGCGGCAGCGGGTGGGCGAACCCCCGCGGACGACGCGGCGGACAGCGGCGCAACGGGCCCCGGCGGGCCACACGGGCAGCGCCGCAGCCCGGCAGCGGCAGCTACGCGGCGGCGGCACGGGACTGCGGCGGCACGGCCGCGTTCACGCCGTCACGCTGTCACGCTGTCCGGCGCGGCTACCCCGCCGGCAGGTGTCCCGGTGCCCGGCCCGACCGCCCCGCGGTCATCGCACCGCCCGAGGTGGGTGGGGCCGGCGCGGGCGGTCCTCACGCGACGAGCAGTCCGATGCCGCAGAGGGTGTATCCGATCATGAGAACCAGCAGGGGAAGGCCTCCCGCCACCGCCCGGGCCGGCGGGAACAGGCGAACCGACCGGTCGTGCGCCGCGACGACACCGAGGATGTGGCCGGTGACCACGGCCGTCACCTGGAGGGTGGCGAGGCCCGCCGGCCCGAGTGGCGGGTCCGGCGCGGTCGCCCCGCCGGCCCCGGCGCCGTCGACGGCGAGCACCAGCGTCCGGGGTCCCTCGGTCGTGAGCAGGGAGAAGTAGTGGGCGACCAGATAGCCGGCGGCGATCGGCAGCAGGGAGTGGGCGAAGGCGCCGAGCGGCCGCGGCACCGGCCCGGCGATCAGCCGGGCGCTGCCCGCGCACACCACGTAGAGGAGGGCGATGCCGGTCACGGTCCCGACCAGTCCGGCGGTCGCGGTCGCGGTGCGGCCGAGCGGAGACGTCTGCAGCGTGTTGATCCACCAGGGCGTGTCCGAGAAGCCGTCGTAGGCCGTACTGCCGAGCAGCACGCACACCGTGGCCACCAGGCCCGGGTTCACGGGGGTCGCGTCGAGTCCGTTGAGGGGGTTGCGGAGGACGAGCCGCCCGTCGGCCCCGCGCCCCAGGGGTGCGAGGCGGGCGAGCAGTGCGGAATAGACCTCGAACGCGTCGCACCGGTCGAACCAGACGCGGCCGCAGACGGCCGCTCCCGCCAGCTGCACGGCGGCGTAGGAGAGCAGGAAGAGCAGCAGGGCGGTGCGGGAAGCGGGGGCGGGGGAGGCGAGTTCGAGCCAGGTGAAGGCCAGCAGCCCGGCCGCCGCCGGCCAGTGGCCGAGCCGCAGGGCCGGCTCCCGCCGCCCGGTGTCGGGGGATCTGCGCAGGGCACGGCAGCCGAGCAGGTGCAGCGCCCGCAGCGGGTTGAGCAGCCGCCACACGGGGCCGAGGAGCATCGAGGCCGGTATCAGCCCCACCCAGAGCAGCACATAGACCGCGCCGGGCGCGGGGTTGCGTGCCGGGTCGTCCGGACCGGCCACCAGGTGGACCAGTACGGCGGTGGCGGCGACGAGCCCCAGCGCCCGCAGCCCGCCGCGCAGGGCGCGGGAGTCCGCCGCGCGCTGGAGCACGGCGGGCAGCGGTCGGCCGGAGCGGTCTCCGCGGAAGCGGGACTCCGGCCAGAGCAGGCCCAGTGCCAGGAAGGAGAACAGCAGCGCGGCGAACGCACCCGCATAGGCGTGGAAGGCCGAGACGGGCAGATCGTGCCGGGAGCCGACTCCGTGGGCGAGAACGTGCACCCCGCTCACCGGACCGCGAGCTGCGCCAGCACCAGACCCGAGCGGTGCGTCTCGATCTCGAACAGCCCTGCCCGGTCCATGACGACACGGAGGGTGGTGGTGCGGCCGGCCTTGAGCTCGGCCGAGCGGTCCACTCCGTGGACGTGCAGTTCGTCGTCGGTGTCGCTGGTGACCCGGAGGTCGACGGGCCGGCCCCTGCCCACCTCGATGCGCCCGGGTGCCGGGCTGATCCGGCCTTCGGCGATGGTGATCTCGACGGTCCGGGCGGCCTGGCCGGACTGGCTCGGCCCGCTGGACGGGGACTCGCGGGTCGAGGACCCACCGGACGGGGTCTCACCGGACTGGCCCGCCGGCCGGTCGTCCCCGGGCTCCGGGGTCGCCCCGGGCGATGCGCCGGGCGACGCACCCGGGGACGCCCCGGGCGATGCGCCGGGCGACGCACCCGGGGACGCCCCGGGCAGCCGCACGCTGTCCTGGACGGGGCGTCCCTCCACGGCCCAGGCGGTGTGGTCGTCGGCGACGAGCCGGGCGGTGAGCGTTCCGCCGCCGGGGGGTATCCGCTCGGCGGGCAGGTGGTGTCTGCCGCCGTACACCCGGGCGATCTTCTTGCCGTCCAGCATCAGATGGGCGTGACCGGTGCCCAGGACGGCCGCGCCGCCCACGCTGTCCGGGGTGAAGCGGAAGCGCCCGACGGCGAGCCGGACGTTCCAGCCGTCCTCGGTGTCGGGCCGGACGGTCAGCGCGACGGTCGGGGCGTCCCGTGCGGGTACCTGCCGCAGGCGGTCGTGAGCGTGCTCTCCGTGGTCGCCGGGCAGCAGCGTCCCGGCGGGGCCGGTGACCACGTCGTGGCCCGTGCCCGACCCGTGGTGCGTGGTGGGGCGCTCGGTGCAGGAGCCCACGGCGAGGACCAGGGCTGCCGCGGCCAGCGCGGGGGCCGCCCGCCGGGGACGGCGGTCCCTGCCGGGCCTCATGACGCGGCCCCCGGCCGCGGCGCACCGGCTCCGTCCGGGGCGTTCGCGGCGGCGGACCGGGAAGCGTCCACCGGCCGTGCCGCGGCCACCACCGCCCACACGACCCACACCAGGCCCAGCAGTCCGCGCAGCCAGGCCGGGCCGAGCGGTGTCCACGGGACCATGACGACCGCCTGGTCGAAGGCGTCCAGCAGGGTCAGCAGGCCCATCGCCACCGTTGTCCAGCCGAAGGCGGGGCTGCCCGCACGCAGGGCGAGCCCGGTGGCGGTCCACCAGATCCCCAGGAGCAGCAGGGCGAGCGCCGGGACGATCGTGGCGGACAGGGAGAGCGTCTCGCCCGCGACATCGAGGACCAGGCCGGCCGCGCCGAGCGCGGTGGCGACGGCGACCCAGCGGTTCCCGCGCAGTCTGCGCCACCACAGCAGGCCGCCGACCAGCGCGAGCACGCCCGCGATCGCGAGGGCGGTCTGCACCTCGACGCGCTCGATCCCGCGCGCGCCGTACCAGTCGCAGCCCGCGGGAAGCCGCCGCGCCCCGGCGCTGTAGTCGGAGCAGACGATCAACTGGGCGAGTTTGACCGGCTCCCCGAGGAGCCGGTGCGATCCGCCGGACACCGCGCCCGGCTCGTCACCGCACACCGGCAGGGTGCGGGGGGTGCTGCCTGAGGTGTCGTCCTGCCAGCAGTTGCCCTCGCCCTGGCCGTCCCACCAGACGTCGACGCGGTTGGGGTCCGCCGTGCCGTCCCGGTCGGTGCCGAGCTTGTTGGCGTGGAAGCGGTTGTGGTGGGAGGTGTCGGTCTGCCGCGACCAGGACTCGTCGCCGCGGATGTAGGCGGGGACCGCGTTGAGGTGGAACCCGACGCGCTCGTGCCCGTAGACCCAGTTGCCCTCGAAGACGTTCCAGTTGCCGCCGGCCACCATGACCCCCGTGCCGGGTGGCACGGACGTCTGGGGGCAGACCACGCCCCGCTCGTAGCCGCGTTCGGCGGGCGGCTTGGCGCAGGTGCCGTCCACGACGTACCGGTAGTAGTCCTGGTTGTTGCTGTGGATGAGGTTGCGCTCGAACCGCGCGTGGTTCTGCGGCAGGCCGGGGTGCCCGGGGAAGACGCTGTCCATGGACGCGCCGGCCATGTTGTGGTCGAACTCGTTGTCGTGGGCCCAGACCGAGTCGCCCGCGGTGCCGGAGTAGCCGAGGAGGTTGTGGTGGCTGCGGCAGCCGGTGATCTCGATGGAGTAGCGCGGCACGTCGTACCCGCGGCCGTCGTTGATGTCCGAGGCGCTGCCCGGGTAGATGCCCGAGTCCCCGTTGCCGTACGACTCGCAGTCGCGGTACAGGCCGTGGTCGCTGGCGAAGGTGAGGAAGCCGTACTCGTCGTTCCAGCGGGTGAGCACCCTGTCGATGACGAAGCCGTCCACGGCCAGCACGTAGAGCGCGTTGAACGTGGTGCGCTGGGCGGTGAAGTTGCGGAAGTAGACGCCGCCGGAGCCGTCGGCGCGGATGGCGTTGAGCTTGCGGTAGCCGGCGTCCACGACCACGTCGAGGGGTCCGGCCCCGGTGCCCTCGATCTGCAGGTCCCGCTTCCCGAGGATCGCGACCAGGTTCTGGTTGTGCGGGCACTGCTTCTGCTGTGCGTAGGACAGGACCTGGTAGCCCTGCCCGGCCCGGGGTGCCTTCAGACGGGCGCATTCTCCGGCCGGTTCGGGCTGCGAGGGTTCCTCCTCGTAGCGGCCGGGCAGCACGGCGATGGTCATCCCCGGCCGGTCCACGGCGTCCACCGCCTGCTGGATATGGCGGTAGCCGTCCCGGACGCACTGCTCGTAGAGCCGGAGGTTGTGTTCGCGCAGCGCTTCGGGGAACCGGGCGATACGCCGCTGGAAGTCGCCGCTGTCCGCCTTGCAGACCAGCAGGTCCGGTGCTCCGTCGCGGTACTCGGGGACGCTGCCGGTGCCGTCGGGGAAGGCGACCTCGCGCTCCTCGTGGGCCGGCGCCGTCGTCGCCGTGCCCAGCAGCAGGGCGGCGACGACGGCGAGGGCCGTCATGATTCGACGTGTCCACGTCATCCACATGGGCTGAAAAGTAGAACGCGTCCCAGAATTTGTGAAGGTCACGGTCCGGCCGAATCACGATCGCGGCCGGCCCCGCCGGCGGCCGGCGGTACGCGCCGGTCGATGGCCGGCACCTCCCGGGCTTCTCCGGTCCCGCCCGCGACCGGGCCCCGAGTCCCACAGACGCTCGGGCCGCGGTGCGGCCCGCCCTTCACCAGGACCGTGGCCCTGGCACCGGGGAGCCCGCGGACCGGTGCAACCGGCCCCCACGGAAGGTCTATGCACGGTGCCTCGCACCCGGGATCGCGAGTGCGAGAGCGAACAGGACGAGGGCCACGACCCAGGCCGGGAGGCTTCCGGCCGGGTAGAGCGTCAGGGCCCACCAGGTAGGGGATGCGTGGCCGCCTGGATCGTAGGCGCGACCCAGGATGAGGTTGAGGAGGAGCAGCAGCAGTCCGGCCGCCGTTGCGGTCGCTTCGTTCGCGAGACGCCGGGTGACGAGGGCGAGGGCGAGCAGAACCGTGATGTTGCGGGCGATGTCCATGCCGACCAGGAACCCGGCAAGGTGAGCCAGTACCACGGTGAGGACGAGAGCGGCCGTGTCGAGCAGGTGAACGGGCACCACCGCAGTGCTCTCGGCTCCGCGGAGGTTTCTGTCCAGGCAGTACATCGTGGTGACGACGACCAGCACAGGGGTGAAGTAGGCGAGTTGCGCACCCGACAGGCCACCGGTCAGGCTGGGAACGGGAACCTGGCTCGCGCCCACCGTCCAGCACACCAGAATGAGCAGGAGGAGCGCCGCAGGCACGGCCCACCAGCGTCTTACGCCCACCGCGTACCGGTTCATGTGCGGGCCTGGGGGCAGTGGTTCCGGTTCACGGCTGCCTCGCCGAACCAGTCTGCCTGCCGCTGCGCGGAAAGCCGCCGGATTCCCTGGAGCGACGACCAGTCCGCGGGGAGCATGCGCTCCCGTACGAGTGACTCGTCCATGCCCATCACCAGCATGGCCCATGCGGTCGGCAAGCTCGCCGGCGGGCAGCCGGTGGCTTCGGCGGATCCGGCGGTACCGACTACCGCCGACCGGGCCAGGTCCGCCCGGTACTGGTGAACGTCCGTCTGTGAACGGAGAGGCGGAAGAGACCAGTACAGCGGCCAGGTACCGGACTCGACGGAAACGCCCGACGAGGTGATACGCAGTTCGCGGGGTGGGGTGACGCCCGCGGCCCGAAGACGGTCGAGAGGCGCCAGGGCGTCCTTGCGGAGCTGTTCGACGTAGGGCTCGTACTCGGGCGGTACGCAGACCTTCGGCGACTCTCCGCTGCAGGTCAAGGCGACAGCTCGGGGACTCGTGGGGCGTTGGTAGCCCCACTCGGCCACCAGCATGCGTCCTGTGATGAGCGTCAGTGCCACCGCGAGGACGCCGACGACCAGCCCTGCTGCCCGCCGTCGAAGGGAGACGACGGGCCAGAGGGACAGGGCGAGGCAGCTGACGACGAGCCAGGGGACGAGGTACACGGCGGGGTCGCGGACATCGGTGACGGTCGAGGTTCCGTCCACGAAGCCGCCGAGATGGCGCATCCAGGCATTGGCGAGCGTGTGCGGCACGGAGAGCCAGGCCCAACAGCCGATGCCGGCCGCGGGGGCCGCGACGCTTCTGGGCAGCAGCCCGCCGAGAAGCCAGCCGATCGCCAGCCAGCCGAGGGGCAGGACGAACAGATGCGCCACCGCGAGCCATCCGGCTCCGCTCGGCCAGACCCCGACGGCCCTGCGAGCCATGACGAGAGCCCCGGCCGTCAGGACGCACTGCAGAGCCAGCGCGGGCGCTGCGGCCCACAGGAGACGTTGGGCAAGGCGACGTGCACCTGTGGTCCCTACGGCGCCCAGGAGGCGGTGGCGGCCCGCATCCCACGCGGCGGCCCCGGCCGCTGCCGGAGCGATGACCGCCAGCCCGTAGGAGGCCAACTCCCCGGACTCCACCCCGTACCCCGACTGCGCGGTGTAGGTGACGTCGTCGATGTACAGGCCGGTGTAGAGCAGGGCGGGCAGGAGCAGCCATGGTGCGGCCGAGGAGCGGAGGTTCGCCCAGGTGATCACTCGGCCCCCTCCAGCAGCGACGCGTACGCGCTCTCGAGGCGCCGCCCCGGTGCGCAGTCCGGTCGTGCGTGGGCCGAGAACCGGTCGACCGAGCCCTGGAACCGGGCCCGGCCCGACTCGAGGACGACGACGCCGTCGAAGGCCTCGTCGAGGTCCCCGATGTCATGTGTGGAGACGATCACATGGGCAGAGCCGCGCAGCGAGATCAACAGGTCGAGGAACCGACGCCGCTGCTGCGGATCGAGTCCCACGGTGGGTTCGTCGAGGAGGAGCAGTTCGGCCTTGTGGACGAGAGCCTGCGCGATCGCGATCCGCTGCTGCTGTCCGCCGGAGAGCGTCTTCACCTTGCGGTTGAGTTTGTCCGTCAACTCGACACGAGCGATCGCGTCCGGAGCCGCCCGCCAGGCCTCCCGCTCGGACATCCCCTTGAGCCAGCCGACGTACGCCACATGCTCGCGGCATGTCAGCCCCGGCAGGAACCCGGGCCGCTGCGGCAGCCAGGACACCCTGTGCCGGTAGCCGCGCACGTGCTTGCGGGCGGCCGAGTCGAGCCGCCCGTACCGCACGCGCCCCGCCTGCGGCTTCGACGCGCTCGCGCCGAGCGAGAGCAGGGTGCTCTTGCCCGCGCCGTTGGGTCCGAGAAGGACGGTGTGCCCCGGGGGGAACGTCAGATCGAGACTGTCGAGGACAGGTCGTGACGTGCGCGGGTATCGGAAGGTGCAGGATTCGAAGAGCAAGGGCATTCGGTGGTACCTCGGTGCCGAAGGGAAGTGCCGGGCCGGGATCGAGATCGTCGGTAGGTGACGGCAAGCGACCCGACCGTCGGCTTGAGATTCGCGGCGGCCACGCTGACGGCGAAGCAGGAGTCACCCGATCTGTGACCGGGCCAACTACCTGCCGATGTGGCGCTACTACCGGCGAGGCAGTGGGTGAACACCGCCGTCGAGTACGCCGGGTCGGGTCCAAGGGTGTCCTTGTTGCGAAGACGGACCTCCGCACCACACCCCCGGTGGAGCCGGTGGACTTGATCGTGGCGGTGCCACCGGTTTCGTGTCGGCGACGGGCCTCGGGGCCGGGAGCGACTCCCGCACGGACAGCCGGACCAGCTTGCCGCCCGCGCGGGCGGAGCGAGCAGGACAAGCACGGCAGCAGCACCGAGCGCGACGGTGCCCACCCGGCGGCCCGAGTGGCGCAAGGCGTTCAAACGGCTGGACTCATGTGCGGTTTCCCCCTGAGATCGACCTTGCAAGCGAGGGAGACGGTACGCAGAGACGAATTGACCGATCAAGCATTCGATACGGTCTCAGCCGCAAGATTGGCTCATTTCACGTCTTTTCCCCGCAGGCCACCGGGAAGATCACCCGTCGTACCGGGCCGGACGGCTCCGACAGTGCCGCCTCGGCGACCCTCAGCAGCATGCCCTCCTTGCCTCGGCCGGTGTTGCTTCGGCGCTGGTGGGGGCTCCGCGTGCGCGTTCGCCGAGTTCGGCCAGGCACCGCAGACCGCGGGCGCGGAAGCGTGCGAGGTCTCCGCGCATACGGGAGAGGGCCTTGCGGATCCGGACGGATCGGACCGCGTCGATGTGGTCGACGGCTGGCGCCAGGTGATGCACACCTGCTCGATGCTGCGGTGGTTCAGGTGCATCTCGGCGGCCGCGCCCCCGGCGGCACGGTGACCACCGTGGACAGCCCGATGCGCGGCACCCCGTTCTTCCACGCCGCCCGCGCGCTCGTCGCCGAAACAGACCGGGCGGCAACCCGCGAAGCGTCCCGCTGAAACGGGCCCCCCGTCTGATCCGGCCGAGTCACCATCGAGGACCCGCGGATTCCGCCGTCCGTGATCCCCTCCACCACCCGGCGGGACGCCATCCGGCCAAGGGCAGGGCATATGGCTGTGCCCCCGGTGCAGAACCGGGGGCACAGCCGTCGCTCACCGAACGGCGAAGCCGACGAACGCGGCCCATGCTTCGGTGCCGACCGCAAGGCCGCGACGGGCCACGTCCTTGGAGTCGCGTATACGCACGGTGTGAGCGCTGACGGCGACCTCGATACACTCCCCGCCTGAGCCGGTGCTGTAACTGCTCTTGAACCACGCCAACGCGGACTCGGGGCACTTCTCGGCGTTCATTGTTCTCCCAGCAACTCTTCGACGAAGGCCAGTGACGCACGAGGGGTGAGTGCTTGGGCCCTGAGGATTCCGTACTGCTCCTCAAGCTCCCGGACCGCCTGACGCTCGGTATGCAGGCGACTGTCCTTGTACCCCTCCACGTAAGCGATCCTGCGCCCGTCTCGCGTCTCGATCAAGGTGAACGGCCCCTCCAATCCAGCGTGCTCCTCCAACTCGGTCGGCACCACCTGAATTTCGACATGACGAAGCTGACCGGTTAGCAGAACATGCTCCAACTGGCCTCGCATGACGGCCCGACCTCCGAGCGGCCGCCTGAGCACCGACTCCTCGATGACAAAGCTGATCGTGGGCTGCTGCATGCCGGAGAAGACCCCCTGCCGGGCAAGGCGGGCCGCCACCCGCTCCTCGATGACGTCCTGCGCCAGCAACGGCCGCCACATGGTGAACACGGCGCGCGCGTACTCGTCGGACTGCAGCAGCCCTGGCACAGCCTTCGTCGCGTACACATGAAGCTCCACCGCTTCCCCCTCCAGCCGTGCGGCGTCCCGGAAGAACGCCGGGCATGCCGGAGCGGCGCACCCACGACTACGTCCGCAACGGGCTGACCACCTTGTTCGCCGCGTTCGACGTCGCCACCGGCGAGGTCATCACTCAATGCCACGTAGCATAAGTTGATCTTGTTGTTGGGGTGGGTTCACGTCACCCCGCCCGTCGGGTTGGCTACCGTGCCGGGCATGGATCAGGACGCGTTGCGGGAACGGAAGTTGCAGGATCTGGTCTCCGTGGGGGTCCTGGCCGCCGATGTCTCGCGTGATGTGATCGACGAGGTGGTGGCCGAGTACGGCAGGCAGGCTCGCCGCTCCGACGGCAAGCTGCCCCCGCATGTGGTGGTCTACCTGGTCATGGGCTTGGCGTTGTTCCGCGGCGAGGACTACGAGGAGGTCGCCGCCCGCATGATCGAGCCACTGGCCCGCCTGGGTGCCTGCCGCAGCGGCGATCCCGTGCCCACCGCCAGCGCGATTACCCAGGCCCGCAAGCGGCTGGGCCCGCAGGTGATGCGCGAGGTCTTCCGCCGCACCGCGGTGCCGGTCGCCGATCTGCTGACCGGCGGCGCCCATCTGGGCAGCCTGCGGCTGGTCTCCTTCGACGGCACCACCCTCGACATGCCCGACACCCCCTCCAACGCGGGCGCCTACGGTTACCCCGGATCGGCCGGCGAGCGCTCCGCTTTCCCCCAGCTGCGTCTGCTCACTCTGATCGAGGACGGACCCCGCGCTCCGCTGGCCGCCGAGATCGCCCCGTGCCACGGCAAGGGCAGCGGCGAGCGCACCCTGCTCGCCGGTCTGCTCGACTACCTCGAGGAGGGCATGCTGGCCACCGCGGACGCCGGGCTCTTCGGCTTCGATCTGTGGTGCCGGGCCGCGCAGACCGGGGCCGAGCTGCTGTGGCGGGTCGGAGCCGGCCCGGAACTGCCCAAGGTGAAGGAAAGCCGGGACCAGCCGGCCGACGGCAAGCGCCTCGACCAGTACAAGGACCTCCAGAAGCACCTGAGCCTGACCCTCGCCAACGCCACGCAGAGCGCGAGCCCCGACATGGCGCGCTGGAAATTCGAGATGCTCCAGGCCGTGGAGAAGCCGATCGGCCCCGGCATCGGTGTCTCCGGCTACGTCGTGATGAGCAACCTCATGCGCGCGGGCGACTACGAGGACGACTTCCTCGAAAGCTACGGCCGCAACATGCTCGCCAGGGAACAGGAGGGCGTACGCGACGGGCGCCGGCGCGAGCAGATCTGGGGCTACCACGGCGGCGGCCTTTGGCCCCACCTGAACTCCACCGGCACCGACTTCGGCTTCGACCCGATGACCGGCTACATGAAGGCCCTCTCCAACAGCCCGGACGCCGCGACCGCGTTCTTCAACGCCGAGTTCATCGGCAAGGACACCGAGAACAACCCCTTCAAGCGCGACACGGACGGCGACGGCAGGAAGGGCCACATCGGCCTCTCCAACTTCCAGTACCTCTTCGAAGAACGGAACTGGATGCCGGACCAGGACTCCGAGGGCGAGGACAGCATCGCCGGCAAGAACTACCTTGCTGCGGCACTGGAGGCGGCCACCACCGGTCATCCGGCCGGCGAACTCCCGACCCCCGCGACCGCCGCCCACACCGAGGACCAGGCCAAGCTCTACAGCGAGATAGTCAAGTCCGTCTCGGAGGTCCCCTCCCGCCTCGCCGACAACGGCTTCATGTCGGACAGCCTAGGCCAGATCTCGGCGGAGTACATGGCGGACATCCACCGGGGGCTGCGCCCCGCCGACAAGAACGAGGACCTGCTCTACCCGGTACAGGGGGCGGCTGCCAAGCTCGGCGAACAGGACCTCACCCGCTTCATGTACGTGGTCGGGCAGAACCCCGAGGGGTACGCGGCACTCACCGTGGGCCAGCATGCCTACACGGCGTCGGCGATGGAGTACCACTTCGCCCATCCTGAGGCTTTCGTGAAGGATCCCCGTTACTCGCCCACCCAGAACATGGAGATTGCCATCCTGGACATCGCCCAGAACGCGGGTGAGATCCAGGGAACGCTGGGCGCGGGCAGGGCATACGCTGCCGAACTGGACGCGGGCAACAAGGACGCCGAGTTCAACGACGCCATCACGAAGGCGGGTGAACTCGGCGAGTCCCTCGTGGGCATCGGCGTCGGCGCCGCCACGGCGTCGGCCGTCGGCCCGGGCGCGGTCGTAGCGGGCGGCGTGGCGGAAACGGCGGCGGGCGAGATCATCGGCAGCCTCACCGAGGGGCTGATGCGCGACAGCTCGGACGAGGTCATCTACCGCAACGGCGAGGAGATCCAGGCGACCCGCGACTCCACCTTCCGCCTCGTGGAGAAGGCCGCACAGGCGGCCGGTGACCAGGCTGGGACGCCCTCGCCGCACATCGTGGCCCTGGTCGGTCGCGAAGCCGAGATCGGGTTCGGCGGCGCGCAGGACAGGATCAGGGACTTCGTTGACGGCGTGGGTGTGCCGAAGGCGCTGGAGAAGGACAAGTGATTATGAAGCTGACGAGGAAGCGGGCCATCATCGCGCTCTCAGTGTGCCTTGCGCTGGTCGCCGCCTGGGCGGGCATCAGCTACGCCACCAACACTCCGCCCTTCAAGAAGCCGAAGGGGACCGTCGAGGCGGCCGAACTCTGTCCGTCTTTCGGGAACTCGCAGGAGGTGGCGGGCATTCTGAACCGGCTTCTGCCCTACGCGACCAGTTACCGGATCTCCCGGGAAGGGGGCACCCCCCGCAGCCCGAGCCCCACCGACCTCAACCACCTGTCCAGCTGCACCATCAGTGGTGACGGCCGGCGCTTGCTTCTCGTGCGCACGGAGATGGGCGGCTGGAGCAATGAGAAGAGCTGGCGGGACGAGGTGCTCGGCAACACCAACGGGCGGCGGCCGACACCCTTCGACGCCGGACGCTGGGCTTTCTCCACAACCCCGGAGATCCTCCGGGTCGGAGCAGTCTTCTCTGCCTGTGTCCCCTACGGTGACTCCGGCCTCAGCACCTACGTCCAGCTCCGCGACCCCGCCCCCGCCGATCGTCTCGACGACCTCCGCCGCCTCACCGAGATCGCCGCGGAGCGGGCCCACGAGGCGGCCCACTGCACCCTCCCCGCGGACACCCCGCAGCAGCAGGACGCGGCAGGGCGGTAGGACGTGAGGGGGGAGGGCGCGACCGGCGGTCGGGCCCTCTCGGGGTGTCTCAGCAGCCAGTGTCAAGACCGTGAAGTCAGCGGTTGGGGTGGGGTCGTCAAATGGGCTGAGACGAGCAACGGAGTCCCTGGTAGAACGGTGTCGACCAAGATCACCGTGCAGGAACTCCGTTGGATATCCAGTCTGTCATCACCCATACCGTCCGTGTGGCCGGGGGCGGTTCGCGCCCGGCCACCTCGGTGAACTCACGCGGCACATACCCTTCGAAATGATCGACGAGGCGCTGCGTGAGACAGGTACCGTCCAGTCACGGCTGCGGGATCTGCCCTCCCGTGTGGTCGTCTACCTGATGCTGGCCGCGGGCCTGTTCCCTGAGACCGGCTATCCCGGGGTGTGGCGCAAGCTCACCGGGGCGCTGGTCGGTCTGCCGGTCGCCGCGCCCTCGGCGAGCGCGCTGGCCCAGGCCCGCCGCCGTGTCGGCAGCAAACCGCTGCGCTGGCTGTTCGACCTGCTCAAAGGCCCCCCGGTCGATGTGCGGGCACCCGGGACACGATGGCGCGGCCTGCTGGTGACCGCACTCGACGGCACCATGAGCACTCACTCATCCGCTACCACCTCCCCCGGCCAACGCACCCCCGCACCGGCCGTCACGCTCCGTCCCGCCTACACCCGCCCGCCGCACACCTACAGCGACGCCCCGTGTACGCGTCGTATCCGGTCACGTGGGGACGGCACCGACAGCGTGGACCACATGAACAGCGGAACTTCCCCCGCACGGCGACCCGACGAGGCCGAGACCGAAGCCGAAACCGAACCCATGGGTGCGTCGAGGATCAGGAGCGAGGCCGAGGAGGCGGCAGAGGAGGAGGCGGAGGCCGGGACCACCCGCCCCGTCAGCGAGTTCACGATGGCCTTCGTCTCCTCCCCACGCGGCGCACGCCTCGCCCGCCGACTGGTGTCCCAACGGCTCGACGCATGGCGGCATCCCTTCGGCGGCCGGGTAAACGACACGCTCACGCTGATCACCGCCGAACTCGCAGCGAACGTGGGCGCGCCATGAGGCGCTCTGCTGGGCCTGTTCGGCACAGCGGCCACGCACCCCTGCCGCCGCCCCGTTCGGGACGGCGGACGCGGACGCCCTACCGGGGCCGGGGCCGCGGAGGCCCTACCGGGGATGCGGCGGCGTCCTCACCCGGCCACGGTCGGCGCCGGGGGCGTCCAGCGGTGGGTGCGCGGCACGCTGCCGCCGACGCCGAAGTCCTTCTTCAGCTGCTCCGGGATGGCGTAGTGCATGACCCGCCCCCGGGTGAGGGAGGACAGTTCGAGGACGGTGGTGAGGTGGCCGAGGCGGTCCAGGGCCCACGCGCCGAGCGGGGAGCGGTCCTCGATGCCCTCCAGCGCACCCAGCAGGGTCGGGACCATCCTGGCGACGTTGTCCCAGGCGGTGCGGGGCACCTGGAGCCAGTCGGCGCAGGTGTCGCCGACCAGATAGCGGATGAGGGCGGAGACGATGGGGTCGAAGAAGGTGCCGGGGACGACCTCCTCGTAGAGGTCGATCAGCTGCCGGGTCAGGTGCGCGCCCTCTTCTGAGGGGCCCATGTGGCGGAGCATGTACAGGTCGAGGAACTGCCGCGCCTCCTCCAGGTTCTTGGGTACGGCCTCCTGGTCGACGCCGAGGATCGCGCCGACCACGCGCCAGGCGTAGAAGTAGGCTTCGGCGCCCTCGGTGGACATGTGGATGTTCAGCCGGTGCAGGCTGTCGAGGACGAGGAGGGAGAAGAACATCTGCCCGCCGATCATGTCCTCCTGGCAAATCGGCGTCCCCAGCGCCCCGGTGTCCCAGCGGTCCTCGCGCTTGAGGTGGTGGCGGATCGACGCGTGCAGCAGACGCACCTTCTGCGCGGCCGGGATGAACCGGCTGCCGGCCTCGAAGGCGTCGGGCTGCATCAGGTAGACGGTGAACTGGCCCGTCTCGGCCATCCGCTTCGACGGGTAGTCCAGACCGTGGGTGGCCGACAGCAGTCTGGCGACATGCGGGACGACGTAGCAGGCGGGCATGGAGGCGAAGGAGAGCGCGGTGGCGATGTGGACGTTGTTGTCGATGAAGAACAGCCGCGCCCTCTCCATCTCCCCCCAGTCCACCCAGGCGGGCGGGGTCCCTGTCGCCTGGAGGTACTCGCGGGCGACGTCGGGCAGCCCCTCGGGCAGCGGCGAGCCGGCGGTGGAGACGTGGCGCATCAGCGAGTTGAACGTACCGACCTCGCCGCGTTCGAAGAGGGTGGCGACGACGGCGTCGGCGAGTTCGTCCCCGGACCGGCGCAGGGCGTCCATCGAGGCTTCGGTGCAGGTCATGTCGGAAGTCCTTCCCGTCAGGCCGCACCTGGTGGGGAGCGGTCCTGCCGCGCTGTCGGTCAGCGGGTCGGCGGTGGCGGTCGGCGGTGGCGGTCGGCGGTGGCGGTCGGCGGTGGCGGTCGGTAGTGGGTCAGTGGTGGCGGTCGGTGGCCAGCCGGGCCAGTTCGGTCAGGGCCTGTCTCGCCGCACCGGGCAGGTCGAGGCCGTCCAGGCGGCCGACGGACTCCCCCACCCTGTCGGCGATCATGTCCTCCACCTGTTCCGGCGCCTTGAGCGCGCGCATCAGCTCGCGTGCCCGACGCAGATCCGCCCCGTCGAGGTCCTGGCGCCCCAGCAGGACGGCGAGTTGCTCGCGCTGCGCCGGCCCGGCGGCCTGCCACGCCTGGGCGAGCAGCGTGGTGGGCCGGTGGCCGCGGAGGTCGTCCAGGGCGGCCTTGCCGGTGCGCTCGGTCTCACCGAACAGGCCGAGCAGGTCGTCACGCAGCTGGAACGCCTCCCCCAGCGGCAGCCCGTAGGCGGAGAGGCCGGTACGCAACTCCCGCGCGGCGCCACCGAGCAGGCCGCCGATGAGCAGAGGCTGCTCGACGGTGTACTTGGCGGTCTTGTAGCGGACGACCTTCAGGGACACGCCGGTGTCGGGGCGGGTGCCGGACGTGAGGATCTCCAGGCATTCGCCCGCGACCAGTTCCCGGGCGAGCTCTCCCCACAGCGGCCGGGCCCTGGCGAGGTAGGCCGCGGGGAGACCGCTGGTGGCGAACAACTGGCCTGCCAGTGCCATCAGATGGTCCCCGACCAGCATGGCCAGTGACCGGGCGGCGGCATTCGCCCGGGGGCGGCCGGTGACGGCGGACCGCAGGGCCATGTGCGCCGTGGGCAGATGGTGGCGCAGCGGGCTGTCGTCGATGAGGTCGTCGTGGACGATGGCCGCGGCATGGACCAGTTCCATCGAGGCCGCCGCCCGGGCCATCGCGTCGCTGTCGGGCTGGCCGGCGGCACGCCACCCCCAGTAGCAGAAGGCGGCACGTAATCGCTTGCCGTGCCCGACCGACGCCCGCAACTGATCCGCCACCGGCCGCAACGCCTCGTCGATGGCGAGCAGCCGTCCTGCCTCCTCGGATACGAAGTCGGCCAGCAGGGCGTCGATCCGGCCCTTGAACCCGGCCGGGTCCCAGCGCTCAGGCATCGCCACCGGAGGCCGCCCGCCTGGCCTCGGCGTGCCGGGCCAGCACCTCCAGATGGGCCGGCGGCACCGCGAGGCGGTCCACCGCGATACGGCCGCGGGCGATCAGGTCCTGCTGCGCTTCCCGGGCCAGTTCCGGTCCGTCGGAGCGGCGCAGCAACTGCCGCACGGTCCCGGCGACGGAGCCGGCGGTGCTCACCACGAGGTCCGCCAGCCCCGCCGCGAGCAGTACCGCCTGCTCGTCCAGCCCTGGCCCGCTGCGCGGAGTGTGTGTCATCCGATCCCCCTGTACTGTCGATCAGCTGTGACGAACGGCCGGCGGCGGGCCGCGGGCGACGGGTGCTGTGGATGGTGGGTGGCGGGCGGTGGGCGATGTGCTGCGGCGCGACGGCGGTGTGCGGCCTGCGGCGTCGGCGGGCGCCGCATGCGGTATGCGGTGCACGACGAACGGCCAACACGGCGGCAGCACCCCGCATATGCACCCGTCGCTGCCACACTTGCCCGAGCGGCTTCGCCTCGTTGCCGGGGTGGTGGGCCCCGGCCCCCCGACCACCGCCGCCCCGGCGTGGACGCCCTGACCGGCATCAGCGGCAGCACCCCGGTCCACGCCGGCCGGCGGAGTCCACCCGTGACGTGCTCCCCCACGCTTCTCCTCAGGTCACGGCGGCACGGCTTCGTGCCGCTCGCTCTCCAGGAAACCCGACGCACGGCCGAAGGCGCCGTCCTCCCCACGCAAACCACCCCTTCGTGGGACGGAACCGCCCGCAGCCCCACCCGCGCCGCCCACGGCGGTCGCCTCCGCCGGAGCTCCCGACTTCGCGCCGGGCCGCCCCGTAATGCCCGCGCCGCTCCGTACTGCCCCGTGCCGCCCGTACTGCCGGTGCGGGGCAACGCAGGGCGGCCCGGGGGCGTCGCGGGTGCGGGCGCACGGCCGCGCCGGTCAGGCGCCGGTCAGGCGCCGACGTACTGTGCCAGGTGCTCGCCCGTGAGGGTGGGGCGGGCGGCGACCAACTCGGCCGGGGTGCCCTCGAAGACGACCCGTCCGCCGTCGTGGCCGGCGCCGGGACCGAGGTCGATGATCCAGTCGGCGTGCGCCATCACCGCCTGGTGGTGCTCCACGACGATCACCGACCTGCCGGCGTCCACCAGCCGGTCCAGCAGCGCGAGCAGTTGCTCGACATCGGCGAGGTGCAGGCCGCTGGTGGGCTCGTCCAGAATGTAGACACTTCCCGCCCCGGCCATCTGACCGGCCAGTTTCAGACGCTGGCGCTCGCCGCCGGAGAGGGTGGTGAGCGGCTGGCCGATGCCGAGGTAGCCCAGGCCGACCTCGGCGAGCCGGTCGAGCACGGCGCACACGGCCGGCGTACGCGCGGCACCCGTGCGGAAGAACTCGGCGGCCTCGGCCACCGGCATCCCGAACACCTCGCTGATGTCCCGTCCTTCCAGGCGGTACCGGAGGACCGACGCCTCGAAGCGCCTCCCCTCGCACTCCTCGCAGGTGGTGGCGACGCCGGCCATGATCGCCAGGTCGGTGTAGACGACGCCGGCCCCCTTGCAGGCGGGGCAGGCCCCCTCGGAGTTGGGGCTGAACAGCGCGGGCTTGACGCCGTTGGCCCTGGCGAACGTCCTGCGGATCGGTTCGAGCATGCCGGTGTAGGTGGCCGGGTTGCTGCGCCGGGAGCCCCTGATGGGCGACTGGTCCACCGTGACCACGCCGTCTCTGCCGTCCACCGATCCGTGGATCAGGGAGCTCTTGCCCGATCCCGCGACCCCGGTGACCACGGTCAGCACGCCGAGCGGGATGTCCACGTCGACATCGCGCAGGTTGTGGGCGTTCGCGCCGCGTACCTCCAGCACCCCGGTCCGCTCGCGTACCGACGGCTTCACCGAGGCGCGGTCGTCGAGGTGCCGCCCGGTGAGGGTGCCGCCGGCCCGCAGTCCCTCGACGGTGCCTTCGAAGACCACCTCGCCGCCCTCGGCCCCGGCGTACGGGCCGAGGTCGACCACATGGTCGGCGATGGTGATCGTCTCCGGCTTGTGCTCGACGACCAGCACGGTGTTGCCCTTGTCGCGCAGCCGCAGCAGCAGCTCGTTCATGCGCTGGATGTCGTGCGGGTGCAGCCCGACGGTGGGTTCGTCGAAGACGTAGGTGACGTCGGTGAGTGCGGAGCCCAGGTGGCGCACCATCTTGACGCGCTGTGCCTCACCGCCGGAGAGCGTGCTCGAGGGCCGGTCGAGGGAGAGGTAGCCGAGGCCGATCGAGACGAACGAGTCCAGGCTCTGGCCGAGCACGGCCAGCAGCGTCCTGACCGACGGGTCCTGCCGGCCGCGGACCCACGAGGCGAGGTCGCTGATCTGCATCGCGCAGGCGTCGGCGATGTTGATCCCGTCGATCCTGGCGGACCGGGCCGTCTCGCTGAGCCGGGTGCCGTGGCACCCGGGGCAGACCGCGAAGGTCACCGCCCGCTCGACGAAGGCGCGGATGTGCGGCCGGAGCGTCTCCTTGTCCTTGCTCAGGAAGGACTTCCGCACCCGCGCGATCAGGCCCTCGTAGGTGGTGTTGATCCCCTTCACCCTGACCTTGACCGGGTCCCGGTGCAGCAGGTCGTGCCGCTCCTGCTCGGTGTAGTCGCGGATCGGCTTGGCCGGGTCGAGGAAGCCGGACTCGGTGAACGTGCGCACCACCCAGCTGTCGGGCTTCCAGCCGGGGACGGTGACCGCGCCGTCGGCGAGCGACCTGGCGTCGTCGACGAGTCGGGCGGGGTCGATGTCCGAGACGGAGCCCGTGCCCTCGCACCGCAGGCACATGCCGCCGACGACGCTGAAGCCCTTCTCGGTCTTCTTGCCGTTGACCACCAGCACACCCGACGCGTCGGCCGAGGCGACGTTGAAGGCGAACGCCTTCTGCGAGCCGATGTGCGGCTGCGCGAGCCGGCTGAAGAGGATGCGCAGCAGCGCGCCCGCGTCCGTGGCGGTGCCGACCGTGGAGCGGGGACTGGTGCCCATCGGCTGCTGGTCCACCAGGATCGCGGTGGTCAGCCCGTCGAGCACGTCGACCTCGGGCCGTGCCAGGGTGGGCATGAAGCCCTGGACGAAGGCGCTGTACGTCTCGTTGATCAGCCGTCGCGACTCGGCGGCGATCGTGTCGAACACCAGGGAGCTCTTGCCGGAGCCGGAGACTCCGGTGAACACCGTCAGCCGCCGCTTGGGAATCTCGAGACGAACGTTCTTGAGGTTGTTCTCACGGGCCCCGTACACACGGATGCGGTCATGGCCCTCGGCGGCAGGCGGCACGGACGCCGCGGACGGCACAGGCGGCACAGACGGCACGGACGGCACAGACGGCGCGGCGCCCGTAACCGCGTCCGCGCCCGCGGTCCCGTCCGTACCCGTGGCAGCGCCGACCGTCATGGCGCCCCTTCCGTGTGTCCGGCGCGGCAGGCCGCCGTCCTGCGAGACGGTGACGAATTCCTGAGGGTCACGATTCATGGAACTCAAGCGTATATCTGCAAAACCGGTGGAGACTTCCAACGGTGATTTCCCCGTTCACCCCGGATAAAGTCTCAAGGCGTGAAGCATCTGCGCCCCGTCGACCTGGCCCGTGAGCACGGCATCTCCACCCAGGCCGTCCGCAACTACGAGCGGGACGGCTACCTCCCGGCCGCCCTGCGCGCCCCCTCCGGCTACCGCCGCTACACCGAGACCCACGCGACGGCCCTGCGGGCCTATCTGGCGCTCGTCCAGGCGTACGGGCACGCCATGGGCGGCGAGATCATGCGTTCGCTCAACACGGGCGACCTCGACGCCGCGCTGACGGCCGTCGACCGCGGCCACGCCCAGCTGCTGCGCGACCGGAGCACCCTGGACGCCGTGGGGCGGGCGGTCGAGCACCTCACCTCGGACCGCGGCGCCGCCGAACACACTCCCGCCGACCGCACCCCGCTCAGCATCGGCGAACTCGCCCGCCGGCTGGGAGTCACCGCGGCGACCCTGCGCAACTGGGAGGCGGTGGGCATCCTCGCCCCGGTCCGGGAACCCGTCACCGGGCACCGCTCGTTCGGCGCCGCGGACATACGCGACGCAGAACTCGCCCATCTCCTGCGGCGCGGGGGCTACCCGCTGGCGCACATCCGCACGGTGGTCCGGCAGGTCCGCACGGCCGGAGGCACCGAGGCGCTGTCCGCCGCCCTCGACGACTGGCGGGGGCGGCTCACCGCCCGCGGTGTGGCGATGCTCGAGGCGGCGGCCCGGCTCGCCGGGTACACGGCGCTGCTGGACACCGCCCGGGCCGGACGGCGGACCACCGCCCAGCGGGAGCTGCCGGGTCGATGAGACCGGGTGCCGTCGCCGTGTACGGGTGGGCACGCGGCGCCCGCTGCCCGGCAGGTCGCCGACCGGGCGACATCCATCGGAGCGGAGGCGGTGCTCCACGACCGGCGGCCACCCGCCGACGGCCACGGCGATGTCCCTCAGGGCGGGGGCAGCGCCGTGAGGGACATCGCCGTGGCCGTCGCCTTCGCAAGGTGTCCGAGCAGGGCCGCGACGGCCGGCGGGTGCGGCGGCTCTCCGTGGACCGCGGCGCTGACCACCCTCTCCTGGTCCGGCAGCCGTACCGGCCGCACAGCGTGGTCGAGTCGGGCCGCCAGGGCCAGACCGGGCAGCGTGGTGACGCCAAGCCCGGCGGCGACGAGGGCCTGGACGGCGACGTAGTCGTCGGTGGTGAAGGCGATGTCGGGGGTGAAGCCCGCGGCCTCGCAGCAGCGCACCAGCCGGGTGCGGCACCGTTCGCAGCCGGTGATCCACCGTCGCGTGGCGTGGTCGCCGATCCGGTCGCCCGGCAGGCCGGCCGGGGTCACCAGGTAGACGGGCTCGGTGAGCAGAGGAGTTCGGCGCAGCCCGTCCTCGGCTGCTGGTGGGCCCGAGTACGGGCCCGAGTAGTCGAACAGCAGGGCGATGTCGACCTCGCCCGAGCGCAGCAGCCGGGTCGCCTCGGGCGGTTCGGCCTCGGTGAGGCGCAGTTCGACGTCGGGGTGCGCGGCGGCGAACGCGGCGGCGGCCGGCGGGACGAAGGTGCCCAGGGCCGAGGGGAAAGCGGCCAGACGTACCCGTCCCGCGTGCAGGCCGGTGTGGGCGGCGAGTTCGTCCTCTGCGGCCTCCAGGCGCCCCAGGATCTCCTCGGCCCGCTCGGCCAGCATCCGGCCGGCGCCGGTCAGCCGGACGCCGCGCCCCACCCGCTGCACGAGCCGGCTGCCCGTCTCGGCCTCCAGCCGGGCCAGATGATGGCTGACCGACGGCTGGGCATAGCCCAGGGCGCGAGCGGCGGCGGTGACCGAGCCATGGCGGGCGACCGCGGCGAGCACGCGCAGGCGGGTGACGTCGAGCATGCGGACAACATATCGATGAGCTTGATAGGTGGGCGCGAGAACTGGCATTGGACCGATGCGGCGGCATGCCGGGACGATGGCGGCATGCCCAAGCCTCCTGCCTTCGCCGACGTCCTCGCCGCCCGGGACCTTCTCTCCGGCTACCTGCCCGCCACCCCGATGTGGTCGTATCCCCTGCTCGACGCGGTGGCCGGTACGACCGTCCACGTCAAGCACGAGAACGCCCAGCCCGTCGGAGCGTTCAAGGTGCGCGGCGGGCTGACGCTGCTGTCCGGCCTGACGCCTGCGCAGCGCGCCCGCGGCCTGGTCACCTACTCCACCGGAAACCACGCCCAGTCCCTGGCCTACGCCTGCGCCGCCTTCGGCGCCTCCTGCACGGTGGTGATGCCGGAGACGGTCCCCGAGGCGAAGGCGCGGGCGGCGTCTGCGCTCGGCGCCGAGGTGGTACTGCACGGTCCGGACATGGGTGCCGCGCAGGAGCGGGCCGAGCAGCTGGCGGCCGACGGCGACCGGCATCTGGTCAGTCCCGGCGACACCCCGGCCCTGCTGGCCGGCGTCGGCACCCTGTATCTGGAGCTCTTCGAGGCCCGGCCCGATCTCGACGCGGTCGTGGTGCCCGTCGGTTCCGGCACCGGAGCCGCGGCGGCCTGCCTGGTCGCCGCGGAACTCGCCCCGGACTGCCGGGTGATCGCGGTGCAGTCGTCAGCGGCACCGGCGGCGCACGACTCGTGGCGGGAGGGCGTCTGCGTCCGTCGCCCCAACCGCACCACCGTGGAGGGCCTGGCCACCGGACGGGGCTTCACCCTGCCGCAGCACGTCATGCGCTCCCAACTCGCCGACTTCCACCTGGTCTCCGACCAGCAGATCGCCGCGGCACAGCGGCTCCTCGCCGGCCATGCGCACACCCTCGCCGAAGGCGCCGGAGCCGCCGCACTGGCCGCCGTACTGGCCAGGCCGCAGGAGTTCACCGGGCAGCGCGTCGCCGTGGTCTGCACCGGCGGCAACGCCTCCGCCGGCGATATCGCCGCACTGGGCGAGGGGACCGCGCGGGACGGGGGTGTCACACTGGACGGGGGCGCTGCACTGCGCGAGGGAGCCGCCTCGGACGAGGACCCCACAACGGACGAGGGTGCCGCATCAGCGCCGAGGGGATGATCACGTGGGACCGCGGGGCATACGCAGTGCTCGTCCGGGTCCTCGCCGAGAGGGGCGAGGGGCTGCTCCGCACCGTCCGGCGAAGGGAGCCGGGCCTGACCGGGCATGAACCGTGGATGAGCGCGGGGCCGGCCCTCGCCGAAGGCGAGGTCCTCGCGCCGCCCGTCCGCGGCGCAGCAAAGCCGGCACCCGGCACCCGGCAGACGTCCCCTCCACCGGACGGGAAGAGCCCCTGGCCCCTGATCACGGCCGTTCCCACAGGCGCCGGCGGCTACGCGGGGTCCAGCACGGGACGCGCCGGAAGTCCGCCGCTGTCCTCACAGCGCAGTTCCCTGGCCATGGCCAGGGAGACGGAATGGGCCACGGTCGCGTAGGCGTCCTTCAACGCCTCGGGGTCACCCTCGGGCGGCTTCGGCATACCCCAGCGCTCCACCCCGACGACGATGTGAGCCGCCGAACGCGAGTTGCCCAACTTGACGCTCTTGCAGCCGAAGAAGACATACGCCTTGTCCTCAGCCGCCACGGCCCGCTCGCCCATGTCCAGCTCGGTGAAGTTCGGGGCCGATGCGGCCGTCGGGGCCCTGTCTTCGAGATTCCAGGTGATTCTGAGCTCGAAATCCGGCGTGCCAAGGGGGTTGTAGACACGGCATACATCCTGGGTCAGGGTGGGGACCGGGTAGGCCTCGATGAGGTCCGACGCGGACTTGGCGACGGTGTACCTTTCCGCCGACGCCTCGAACCGCGATGCCCCCGTGATCACCTTCAGCGCCTTGGAGGCGTCGGCGGACACGGCGTCACCACCGCAGAGTTGTGTCCCCCCAACGACCCCGTAGTCCGTCGGAGTCCCGTCCCCGCCTCCGCCCCCCGCACAGGCGGCAGCCGCGAGGAACAACGAGCCGACCACGGCCGCGAAGAGGGCCCGTCCGCACGCCGACCTACGACTGACCACTGTCCCCATCCTTCATGTGTCCTCCACCGCCCACCGCCTCAGCCAGTCTCAGGATCGTTGCCCTGCTGCCTCTCGCGGTCGTTGCCGACCCCGTAGCCGATCAGCATCGACTCGCGTAGGTCCTGGGCGAACTCGCCATTGTTGTCCACGTTGTTATTCCGCAGGAAGCCCTCCATTGGAGACTCGGCCATGCTCTCACCCGCCGTGTAGATCTTCTTCTTCTCCTCCGCGGCGAGCTCCTCCACCTTCTCCTTGTGCTCATCCACCGCGTTGTCCGACACTTCGCCGACCACCTGGCTGATGACCTGCTCGGCAGCACCGCTGGCAGTGTCGACCGCCAGCGGGACGAGCACCGCGTGCCGCCCCCACGGCCGCGGTCGCGGGCAGAAAAGCGACACCCGCCGCGATACCCGCCGTGGCCCCGAACGCGACCCAGCCCGCCCGCTCGGCAACCGCTTCCTCGTAGTCCTCGTGGGTCTTGAGGCTCGTCGCCTCCACCTGGTCGGCCCGCGACTGGTCGAGCATGCCCTGCACCTCGGCGCCCACGCGCACGGTCGCCCTGGCTGCGCCCTCGTTGAGCACCCGGCGTCGCCTTCGGGTGGGCAGCTGGCGCAGACCCTCGACACTCACGCTGTTGTAGTCATCAGCGGTGTTGGAGCCGGCCGAGCCCGGTCGCAGCCGGTTGACCAGCAGTTATTCGGTGTTGTCGCAGAACATCAGCGGCGGGTGGTGGCCATGTCCCTTGAAGTTCGCCTCGGCGCCCTCCTTGTCGGAGTGCCAGGGGGCGGGGCGATTGGCCGGAATCCCGCTGGCACGTTCCCCGTCGCCCACCTTGAATGAAGATCGTCCGGGTAGGCGGCGCACAGGTGGAGAGGTTGCGCGAGCGAGCGGCATCCGCGGCGACGCTGCGGGAACCTGCTGCGGACGCCCGCCATGCAACCCCGTAGGAGACCGACCATGGACGCGCTCGTCTCAGCCGGACGCATGCTGACCGGTCCGAGGGGCCGGCTGCTGCCGGACGGGGCCGTCCTTGTCCGCGGGGGCGTCATCACGGACGCGGGGCCCCTGGCGGACGTCAGGACACGGGCTCCGGACGGCATCGCCAGGTACGACCATCCGGAAGGGACCCTGCTGCCCGGCCTGATCGACGCGCATGTCCATCTGGCCCTGGACGCCGGCCCCGACCCTGTGGCCGCCTTGCGCGAGGCCGACGACGCAACGCTGCGCAACGGTATGGCCGAGCGGGCCGCGCAACTGCTCCGTACCGGTGTCACCACGGCGCGGGACCTCGGTGACCGCAACGGCCTGGCGATCCGGCTCCGCGACGACATCGCAGGCGGGCACCTTCCCGGCCCGCGGATCCTCGCCGCGGGAACGCCGCTGACGGGGCCGGGCGGCCACTGCTGGTTCCTCGGCGGGGAGGTGCGCGGCGAGCGCGCCATCCGCGGCATGGTCCGGCGCAACGCGGCTCAGGGCGTCGACGTGATCAAGGTGATGGCGACAGGAGGCGGCATCACCAGGGGCGGGCCTCCCGTCTGGGCCTCCCAGTTCACGCCCGCCGAACTGTGCGTCGTGGTGGAGGAGGCGGACCGTGCGGGCCTGCCCGTGGCGGCCCACGCGCACGGCGCCGAGGGCATCGCCGCCGCAGTGGCCGCCGGGGTGGCCACGATCGAGCACTGCACCTGGATGGCCCGGGACGGATTCGATGTCCGGGAGGACGTCGTGGCAGAGATCGTCGCCAAGGGCATCCGCGTCTGCCCGGCGGCCAGTCCCGACTGGCGTGGCTTCGCCGAACGCTTCGGCACCGAGCGCGCGGCGGAGATGTTCGGCCGCTTGGGGTGGATGCGCGAGCGGGGCGTGCGGCTGATCGCCGGCACCGACGCAGGCGTGAGCCGTGCCGTCTTCGACGATTTCGTCTCCAGCCTGGAGTTCTTCGCACACATCGGCTGTACACCCGCCGAGATCATCGACCTCGCCACCACCGAAGCCGCCCGCGCCCTGGGCCTGGGCGGCACGACCGGGCGCCTGGAGCCCGGCCATCGTGCGGACCTGCTGGTCGTCCACGGCGACCCCGTCAGGGATCTTCGGGCTCTGCGCCGAGTGGCTCTGGTCATGTCCGGCGGGCGGGTCCATCTGCCGCGGATTCCGCCTGTGTCCGGGTGAGGCGGCTCGACGGGTTTCTCGAGGTCTTCGCCGGACGCCTCGACGACATCGTCCCGGAGCTTCCCGCCGGCCGGCGAGGTGGTGGCGCCCCTGTCGGAGGCCCGGTGGGAGGGCGTGAAGCTGCGGGTATGTCCGCCGCCGGACGCCCGCCCCACCGCGGCCGGCCGGCAGGCGGGCCCGCGGCACGCACGGAGCAGGGGTCGGGCACCTGGTGCCGGCGGTCCGCCGGCACTCCCGAGGCTCCGCCGGAATCGGCGCCAGCGGGGGCGGCACGGGTGTCGCTTCGGTGTCGGGACATCGCGCGCGACGGCCGGCCGGAGGGCATGCTCACCCCCAGTGCTCCTCCTGGTACCGCAGGAGGTCATCGCCGTGGAGTTGCCTGGTGGCGTTGCCGACCCGCACCCAGAAGTCGGTGAAGTCGCCCCCGCCCTTCACGGGTTTGGCGAACACCGGCTTGCCCGCCGCGGCAACGCTGATCTGGCAGACGGCGTTACCGGAGATCTCGGGGAAGCGTACGCGGACGGTGGTCGCTGTCGGGGCGGACAGGCTGCTGTCGAGGAGTTGGCGTACGAAGAGCTCGTATCCGTCCGCGCCCGCCCGCGACTCCAGCGTGGCGAGGTCGTTCTCGATGCCGAGGACGCTCCCGTCGTCGGCGACGCCGATGAACAGGTTTCCGCCCTCGCCGTTCAGGAAGCCGCAGACGGCCTTGACGATGTTGTGCCGCAGGGACTTGTCGGACTGCCGGGTGTGCACGTTCCAACGGGCGCTGGCCTTGAACTCGGTGCCCTGGGACTCACCGGCGGCGATCATGTCGGCCGGGGTCGTGGGGACGTACGCGGGGCGTTCCCCCGTGAGGGTTTCGAACGCTTCCCGCACGACCTTGGCGATCAGCTGGCGCCGCCGCTCCAGGAAGGTGGCGTAGTCGAGCTGTGCCCAGCCGACCGGAAGCGCATGCCACCGCACCTGCCGCTCGAGGACCTGGGGGTCCATCGCGTCGGTGACCCTCGGCCAGTATTCGTGGGGTGCGTCGGTGGTGGACTGCTCGGCCGCCGGCCATGTCACATAGGCCATGTTGGCGATGGCGTTGACTTGGCGCCGGTCGGTGATACCCAGTCCGGCGAGCGCCTTGCGGTGGAACAGGTTGCTCCGGTCGACCGTCTTGGCGGGTTGGACCGAGGGGTCCATCAGATCGCGGATTCGCCGGTTGCCGAAGAGCATCTCGGCGTCGAGGATGTTGAGCGCCGCCTGGTAGGCGAACAGCACCGGTGAACGCGACGAGGAGGTGTCCAGCCGGTTCGGCAGGGAGATGTCCCAGTAGTCGCCGGTGAAGTTCGCTGCGGTGATCCGGTCGAGTTCCGCGATGAAAGCCCGGCCGTCGCCCGGCGGAAGACTGCCGATCCGTCCCAGGTCGAACTCCATCTGCGACTCAGGTGAGTTGGAGTACCGACCGGTGGTGTGCGCCATGAAGAACCACCGGCCGATCACGGGGCGGAGTTCGTCGACCGTCAGTCCGAAGTCGTGGCGGCCGATCAGCCAGACCGTGTAGCTGTACAGCAGGGCGTTGTCGGATGTGATCATCTTCCGGCCGAGGAAGCCGGCTGCCGTGATGCACTGGAAGAACTCGTGCCAGCTGGTCAGGTCCAGGACTTTGGTCTGTGCCTGGGCGAGCAGGTCGAACTGCTTCTGCCGTCGTTCGGAGGTGACCTTGCCGGTTTCGAGGTCCTTTCCCCGCAGGACGCTGTAGACGTGCTGCAGCCGGGCGCGGCGGAAGGCGACAGCGACGGCTACCCGCAGCAGCTGGTCCGGGCTGGGGTCCAGGAAGGCGTTGCGGGGGCTCGGACCGGCCGGCCCTGCGACCACCGCGCAGCGGCTGAAGTCCTCGAGCTGGCGGCGGCCCTTCTCCCAGTGGACCGACATCAGGGTGAGGATGAAGTCGGACTGGTTGAGCTTCACTCCTTCGGAGTTGATGCGCACGAAGATGTCGGCGACCTGCTCCTCGTCGGCCGAGTCGCCCAGCTCCACGACCTGGAAGTGGAACCCGTGCAGATCCCTGACCCTGTACACGCGTTCTTCGAGCTCGTCCTTGACGGCGTCCGGCAAGGGCTGCCCGCCGGCCTGTTCGAGGCGTTGGAAGAACTTCCGGACGGTCGACTTGTAACCGCCCCTGGCCCAGAGCGCGGTGATGTCCGGAATGAAGTGGGCGTCACGCTCGATCGCGGCGTCCGTGACCTCGAACGTCTGGTCCTCGGGGCGGAACGCGATCCGCACGTTGATCTCGTCGAAGGACTTGGAGACGATCTTGCGTCCGGTGAGCACGGCGAACAGGGCGGTCAGCCGCTGCTGCCCGTCCACGACCAGCAGCTGAGGTGCCCGGTCACCGGCTTCCGTTCCGATCCGACGCGTCCCCACCTCGGCACCGGTCTCCCAGAACATCAGGGTGCCGATCGGGTAGCCCCGATACATCGAGTCCAGCAGATCGCGGGTCTTCGCCGCAGACCAGACGAACGGGCGCTGGATGTCGGGCAGTCCGATACGGCCGCCCTCGATGTTCTCGATCAGGTGCCGGAGCGTGTAGTTGGTATCGCGATACAAGGTGGGCGGCACGGCCGGGGGCTCCTTACGTCCGCGGGCAACTGGTCGGCGGAAGCGGTCATGGCGTGGGAACGGCATCAGGTTTCTACCACGCGTACCGGCCGCACCGCAGGGTCCCTGGCCGCTGGCTCCCGTCACGAGGGGCGCCCTCGGCGAGGGGCGCCGTTTCCGCGGGCTCCGGTCCGGCGCCACCTCCCGTGCCGCACACGGGGATTGGGGCTCAGACCGCTCAGACCGCCTTGCCAGGACCGAGACGGCCGTGCACGCCGCGGCGGGTGACCGGGAGCGCTCCGGCCTCCAGGACCGACCTGGACCGACCTGGCTGACCGGTCTGATTGGTCTGCCCGGTCTGCCCGGTCTGCCCGGTCTGCCCGGTCTGAAGAGAGCTTCATGCACCGGTAGTTGACGGCGACCGGGTGTCCCTGGAGCTGCTGCGGGCAACCGGCCGGCGGTCTCGAACAACGACTGCTCGAAACCGCCGGGTTGGGCGGTGGGCTCAGAGGGTGACGACGACCTTGCCCCGGGCGTGCCCGGCTTCGAGGTAGCCGACGGCCTCGGGGAGCTCGCCCAGGGGATAGGTCCGGTCGATGACCGGCGCGACCTTTCCGGATTCGAGGAGGTCGCGGACCGCCTCCAGGCCTTCCTTGGCAGGGTCCGTGATGAAGAAGACCAGCCGCTGCCGCGTGAAGCGCGACAGCACGAGCGCACGGGCCACCCGGCCCAGGGGGCCGAGGAAGCGGCCTCCCGCGCCGCTGACGAGGACGAGCGTCCCCTCCGGGGCGAGCACCCGCCGGTACGCCGACAGCGGACGGTTGCCCACGTTGTCGAGGATGAGGTCGTAGCGCCGCTCGCCGGTGGTGAAGTCCTCCTGGGTGTAGTCGACGACGTGGTGGGCGCCGAGGGTCCGGACCATCTCCACGTTCGCGGCGCTGCACACGCCGGTCACGTCGGCACCCAGTGCCACGGCGATCTGCACCGCGAACGTCCCCACGCCGCCCGCCGCGCCGTTGACCAGTACCGTGTGCCCGTCTCGCAGCCGCCCATGGCGGTGCAGGGCCAGGTAGGCGGTGAGCGCCGCCACCGGCACGGACGCGGCCTGCGCGAAGTTCAGACCGGCCGGCTTCTTCACCACTCCGGCGTCGTGGCGGATCGTGACGTACTCGGCGAACGTACCCAGACGGTCAAGCCCCTGGCATCCGAACACCTCGTCTCCCGCCCGTAACGTGGTGACGTTCTTGCCGACCGCTTCGACGTGTCCCGCCAGGTCGGCGCCCAGTCGGCCGGTCCTGGGCCGTGACAGCCCGCCCTGCACCCGTGTGATGTAGGGCGTGCCCCGCATGGTGTGCCAGTCCAGCGGATTGACCGAAGCCGCCCGGACGCGGACGAGCACGTCGTCGTCGCCGACGACGGGCATGTCGAGGTCCTCGACCTCAAGGACCCCGGGTGGGCCGTAGCTGTGGAACCTGATGCCTCGCATGGTGCCGCCTCTCATTCGACGCTCAGCAGAATCTGTTCGATCGACGCGGTCCGCGCACGCAACTCGGCCAGGTCGGCAGCCACGCGTTTCTGCGCGTCGAGGGTGTTATCGGCGAGTTGTTCGAAACGGTGCACGAGCTGACGCAGGTCGTCCGCCCGGGCGGCCGAGTGCTTCTCCTTACGGGTGTCGAACAGGCCGACGATGACCACGGCGACCAGAAAGGCCGCCACGATGACCACGACAACAAGGAAGATCGCCGAAGGCCAGGACATCTCCCCTCCGAAGGGGTCCATCAGGTGTGCTCCTTGGGTCGGGGACCCTTCTCCGGGTCCTGCTTGGTGAGGGTCTTGGCCGCCTCGGCCACCGCCGACGCGGTCAGGTGCAGGCTGAAGTCGGTGACGTCGTAGTACTTCATGGCCTTGCCGTCCTCGGACAGCTCCAGCCGGCCGACGACCAGGCCCGCGACTTCCAGCCGCCGCAGGTGCATGTGCAGGAGCGGACGGCTCACTCCCAGCTCACGGGCCAGCCGGCTCACGTAGTCGCGGCCCCCGGCCAGTGTCGCGACGATGCGCAGCCGAATCGGATGGGCGAGCGCCGCCAGCATCTCGACCAGTTCGTCTCCGCTCGGGCCGCTTGCTGTCACAAAACACCTCTACGTGTAAGTAGTTTCTGACACGTGTCGAGCCTAACTTGCCGTCACCGGTGCCGGCAAGGGCGAATCCCGGAACAGCCCGAGGCGGGCAAGGCAGGATCCGGAGTCCTGGAAGCCGACGTCCTGTAAGCCGAAGTCCTGGAGCAGGCCCGGGCGGAGGCGGATGCCGCGCGCGAGCAAGCCGAACGGGCCGAGCGGGCCGAGCAGGCCGAGCGGGACCGGGTGCGGCGCGGGCGCAACCCCGTAGGCGTGCGCCTACGGGGTTGCCGGTTCCTGCACCCACGTCGGCCGAACGGCCGCTCCCGGGGACCGGACCTGAAGTCCCCTCATGGTGAGTCCGGTTGCCGTCGCACGCGGGATGCTCCGCGTTCCGGGACGGCGCGAGAGCCGATGCGGACGGGACGGCGGGGCAGGCCCGACCGGGGATGGCACGGTCGGGTAAACCCGACCCCCAGGTCTCGACCTGGGCGTCATGACGGCGCCGGCCAGGGACGGGTGTGATGGACAGGTGCCTGTTCTCCCGATGCAAATACCCGTTAAACGACGGCTGTTGTGGTCCGGCGGCTGGTTTCTGGCGCTCGTGTGGGCCGGGGTGTTCCCTCTCATCGCGGCACCCGGACCGCACCGCCTCTGGGGGGCGTGCGCCTCCGCCGGCTACCTCTGCGCGGCAGCCGCCGCGCTGTGGCCGCGAGGGCTGCGCCTGTCCCTCGGGGCGGCCCTCACCGGCGCGGTGGCCGTGCCGCTGCTGGTGCTGATGGCCGGCGGCGGCGCGCAGAGCGAGGTCTTCGTCATCGAGCGGTCCGGGATGCTGACACTGAGCCAGGCGACCCCGTACCTGGCCGACCCCCGCTCCGTGGTCGAGGTCACGCCGTATCTGCCGGGCATGGCGGTGTTCGGGGTGCCGCGCGCGCTGATCGGCGGCAGCGGCCCGCTGACCGGGATGCTGGGTGACGCCCGGCTCTGGTGCGCGGCCGTGTTCCTCGGCTGCCTGTGGGCGGCGCGCCGCGCGACCCGGGCGGGCAGCGGGCGGGCGGGCAGCTGGCGGGCGGGCAGCTGGCGGGCGGGCGCCGGAGGCACGGTGGACCGGAGCCTCCTCGGCGCGTTCGCCGCCTCCCCGGTCGTGGCGCTGCCGCTGTGCGTCAGCGGTGTGGACCTGCCGTTGACCGGACTGCTGTTCCTGGCGCTGGCGTACGCGGCACGGCGGCGACCGGCGGCCGCCGGGCTGGCGCTCGCCGCCGCCTGCTCCCTGAAGTGGACGGCGTGGCCCGCCATCGCGGTCGCCGTCGCGCTGCTCGCCCAGCGGGGCGGGACCCGGGCGGCCGTGCGGGGGGCGGCCGTGGCGGTGGCGGGCACCGTCCTGCTCGTCCTGCCGAGCGCCCTGCTGTCACCCGGGCCCCTGGTGCAGCAGGTGTTCGCGTTCCCGACGGGGCGCGGGCCGTGGCAGACGCCGGCGGCCAGTCCGCTGCCGGGCCGGCTGCTCGCCGACCTGGGCCCGGCCGGCTGGTACGCGGCGGTCGCGCTGCTGCTGACCGGCGGGCTGGCCGTCGCCGTGTCCCTCGTCGTGCGGCCCCCGTACGGCCTCGTGTCCGCAGCCGACCGGCTCGCCGCCGGCCTCTGCGTGGCGTTCCTGCTCGCCCCGGCCGGGCGGTTCGGGTATCTCGCCCTGCCGGTCACCCTGGCGGTGCTGGCCCGACTGCTGGGCGGCGTCAGCGGGGGTGAGCCCGTACGCGGCCGCGTCGTACGGTCCTCCAGGCCCGCGCGGCCGGCTCATGCCCCGGCCGTACGGAGTGGCCGGTGAGCTCCCGCCCCACCACGGGGGTGGCAGCCGCCCTGCGGCGGGGCGCCCGCCGGTTCCCGTACGCCCGGTTCGACACACCCGGTTCGACACGCCCGGTTCCGGTTCGGAGGACGATGTGGCGGGCCTGCGGGCGTTCGTGCGCCGGTGTCGGTGTACGCGGGTCTCGAGGACCGTGCGACGCGGCCTCGTACGGGAGGTACCCCTGGATGCGGCCGGCACTTACCGGGCCGCCCGGCCTGGTGCACGACGCGGGACCGGGCCGCCGATCTGGGGCAGGCCGTGTCGGCGCCGCCCGGAGGAGGACTGACGGGTCGAGGGCCCTTCCGCGGGGGACGGTGACACGGCCCGGTCAGACCGGCCCAGACCGGCACACACCGGACCGCCTCAGACCGGCCCAGACAGGACCGGCCCAGACCGGCCCAGACCGGACCGCCTCAGACCGGCGGGGCCTCGGGGCGGAGGTGGGCGAGGACCGCCAGCACGCGGCGGTTGCCCTCGGCCGGGTCGAGCTGAAGCTTCATGAAGATGTTGCCGGAGTGCTTGACCACCGACGCCTCCGTGATGGTCAGCCGCCGCCCGATGGCCTGGTTGTTGAGCCCCTCCGCCATCAGGGCCAGCACCTCCCGTTCGCGGGGCGTGAGATGCCGCAGCGGCTCCTCGGCGGTCCGCTGCCGCAGCAGCACCCGCACGACCTCCGGGTCGATGACGGTCTGCCCGCCGGCGACGCGGTCCAGCGCGTCGAGGAAGTCGGTGACCTCCCCGACGCGGTCCTTCAGCAGGTACCCGAGCCCGCCTTCGGCCGACGTGCCGCCGCTGAGCAGCTGGGTGGCGTAGGCGGTGGCGACGTACTGCGAGAGCACCAGCACGGGCAGGCCGGGGTGCCGGGCGCGCAGTTCCAGCGCCGCCTTCAGACCTTCGTCGCGGAAGTCCGGCGGCATCCGCACGTCGGTGATGACCACGTCCGGCCGGTCGGCGTCCACGGCGCGCGCCAGTTCCCCGGCGTCCCCGACGGCGGCGGTCACCTCGTGTCCGACGCGGGACAGCAGCTCCACCAGGCCGGCGCGCAGCAGGACGGCGTCCTCGGCGAGTACTACGCGGAGCACGGCACCTCCACCCGCAGTCGGGTGGGCCCCCCGGCGGGGCTGGTCACGACGAGCGTCCCCTTCAGCACGGCCACCCGGTCCGCCAGTCCCTGCAGACCGGCTCCGGCGGCCGGATCCGCGCCGCCGTGCCCGTTGTCGGTGATGAGCAGGACCAGCTTGCCGCCGCGCAGGCGGCCGACGACGGCGACCTCGTCGGCGCCGCTGTGCTTGGAGGCGTTGGTCAGTGCCTCGGTGACGGTGAAGTACGCCGTCGTCTCGACCGCCGACGGCAGCCGGTGCGGCAGGTCGATGTCGACGGTCACCGGGATCGGGTTGCGCAGGGCGAGTTCGGCGACGGCGGCCGGCAGCCCGTGGTCGGTGAGGACCTGGGGGTGGATGCCGCGCACCAGGGAGCGCAGCTGGTCAAGGGCGTGTCGGGCCTCGCCGCGGGCGCGGGCGATCAGCGGGGTGGCCGGCGAGTCCTGGCCGCGCAGCTCCAGTTCGGCCAGGCCCAGGGTCATGCTGAGCGCGACGAGCCGCTGCTGCGCGCCGTCGTGCAGGTCGCGCTCGATGCGGCGCCTCTCCGCCTCGAAGGCGTCGATCAACCGGGCCCGGGAGCGGGTCAGTTCGATGACGCGGGTGCCCAGGTCCTCGTCCCGCGCCGACAGCAGGGACTGGGCGACCCACACCTGCGCGCCCGCGAGCAGCCCGCCCGCATAGGCCGAGACGAGCAGTCCGAGCAGTCCCGCCGCGCTGCCCGGCAGGGCCGCGACGGGGTCGGAGATCGGTTGGCCGGGCACCAGCATCACCGTGTCGGGGGCGATCGCCCACACGATGACGGGCGTCGCCGTCAGCAGCACGGACAGGCCGAGCAGGGCGGTGAAGCCGATCCCCGTGGCGGTGAACACGACGCCCAGGGCGAGCGTGTACCCGAGCTCCCGCCAGGTGGCCCGCTCGCGCAGCCGGGTGCGCAGCCACGGCCGGGCGCCCGTACCGGGCAGGGAGCCGTGCGGGTCGAGGAGCGCCTCCGGTTCGACGAGCCGCAACCGCCGCCGCTCCAGGGCTGCGACGGGGACTCCGAAGACCGCGGCCGCCATGAGGACGAGCAGTCCGACGCCCACCGCGGACAGGCCGACGCCGACGACGAGGAGCGCGGCGAAGAGCAGCAGCGCGACGAAGCCCACGACGGTGCCGCTCACCAGGAACGCCCAGCACCGCGGCGGCCAGGTGGAGAGCACGAAGCGCAGGGGGCGCCGTCGCATGGCTTCCCATACGGCGACGGTCATGGTGCGTGTCCCTCCGAAGCCGTGGCGCGTGCCGGTCCACCGGGTACCCTAACCGGCCGGCGCGGCTGGATGGACGGCAGGGAGAACGCTCCCTCCACGGCTCCGAGCAGGCCCGATCTGCTGCTGGTGGCACGCGCTCCGATCACGAGGAATTCGGCTGCCCCGCGCCCGCCACGCACCCGCCACGCGCTCGCCACGCACCCGCGCCCGATTCCGGCCTCGGGACTGGTAGGCCCGCATGTTGAGGTGTCGGGTATTCAGCGGATGCGGCCGGCTTCTGATTACCGAGCGGATCTCATCGTGATCTGATCGGGTGACGAGCCGGCCCATTACGCACCGAAGCGCCGGCTCTTGGGCCGGTCCATCTCCAGCAGGGCATTGCCCAGCGGTTGCCGCGTGCGCCGACCGCTTCCGCGGCGCGTACCGACTGCGAGTCGATGATCGCGGCGGTCGGGTCGGTGTCCCGGCCCTCCGGCATCCGCCGTCGTCCTGTCTCCCGTATCCGGTCTCCCCCGTCCCGTCGTTCGGCTCCTCACCGCACGGGGGCTACGGTCCGGCGGTCACGGCAACGTGAAAGATCTGATCATTTAGCTCGATCGTGGGTGATCGGCCCGATTCGCGGAACGGATGGTTCCGCAACCTGGATGATCTTGGGTGCTGCCTTCGCTTCGCCTGGGGCCACCCGCCGTCCCCGGCGTCTCTTGCCGATCCTGGAGGATCCGTGCGACACCCAGTCTCCCGCCTGCGCTTCCGCGCACTGACCGTGGGGCTCGCGCTGACCGCGTCCGCCCTCCTGCCCTCGAGTTCGGCCGGTGCGGCCGGTGCGGCCGACCAGTACGAGTGGGCTGCGCTGGGCGACTCGTACACCGCCGGCGTCTTCGCCGGTGACCCGCTGCCCGCGCTGGGTGACGCGTCCCGTGACGGCTGCGACCGCACCAGCGGCGCCTACCCTGGCCTGGTTCAGAAGGAGCTTGACGAGTTCCCGTTGGGCAAGGACGTCCACCTGGCCAACGTCAGCTGCGGCGGCGCCGTCATCACGGACATCGGCACGACCAAGCAGACGCCGATCAGTCCGGTGGAGATGCCCGAGGCCGGCTGGGCGACGGTGGACACGCAGATCAAGCGGGCCGGTCTGAACGACCAGACCGACGTCGTCACCATCGGCGTCGGCGGCAACAGCCTGCCCTTCGGCGGCATGCTCCTCAAGTGTCTCGAAGAGGGCGCCAAGGTCTCCGGCTCCTGCCGCGAGCACTACACCAACCCCCCGGAGGGCGAGGAGAGTATCGAGCACAAGCTCGCCCGGGTCCAGGAGGAGTACATCCTGATGCTGGCCGAGGTCCACAAGGCCGCACCCAACGCCAAGGTGATCACTGTCGGCTACCCGGCCGTCCTGCCGGAGGACGGCAGCGCCTGCAACCGCCTCGCCCTGACCGAACTCAGCCTCATCAAGCACGCCGATGTCGACTGGCTCCGCGACGACGTGCTGAAGCAGCTGAACAGCAAGATCGAGCTGATCGCGAAGTTCTTCGGCGACCAGTACGTCGACGTCTACTCCTCCAGCGTCGGCCACGACGCCTGCCAGCCCGCCGGCGAGAAGTGGGTCCAGGGCCTCTGCGGCGACGCCGGGGCCTACTGGCCCGCCGCGATCGGCAAGCTGAACTGCGGCGTCGTCGGCAAGCGCGCCACCCTGGTCCACCCCAACGCGGCGGGCCACGAGAACGTCGCGAACCACGTCGAGCGAGCCATCCGCATCGCCCTCCTCGACCGCTGACCCGACACCGACACCGGAGCCCCGGGACACCAGCACCGACTTCGGCTTCGGCTTCGGCTTCGACCCGGTGACCGGCTACATGAAGGGGCGGCTACACGAAGAAGGACTTCCCGCGCTTCCTCGCGCTGCTGCTGCACCGCCGCCTGGACGGCCCGGTCACCGTCGTCTGGGACAACCACTCCAGCCACATCAGCAAACACGTGAAGCAGTACGCGCAGCAGCAGGACTGGCTCACGCTCATCCAGATTGCGTTCTACCCAACGGAGTTGACATCTGCCGAGTTGCTCTGGGCCCACGCCAAGGAGAAGATCGCGAACCGCACCTTCCGTTCGAACGACGAGCTGCACCGGGCCGCCCGCAACGCCCTCCGGTACGTCCAGCGCCACCTCGAACTCCTTCTCGCATTCCTGGCCGAAACCGTCCTCGAACTCGCCCCACCAGCGTCAAGCCCGTAGTCAAGGATCAGTACTCGACCGCCGCTCCCGCCGAACTTGTTCACATCGCTGCGAACAGGCGGCCCACCGCCGGCGAAGTTCTGAAGCGCACACACAAGACAGCCCAAGGGCGGGGACTCCACACGGAGTCCCCGCCCTCAGGTGTTGCTCCTACATGTTCAGCACCAGCCGCTGCAGGCGTTGGCGAAACGCTTGAAAGCCGCCTGGGTGCCCGACCCGGCGATCCCGTCGATCGCCCCGGTGTAGCCCCAGCCCTTGAGCAGACGCTGCAGCGCCTTGATCGTGCCCGATCCGACGATCCCGTCGATCGCCCCGGTGTAGCCCCAATGCGCCTTGAGGTTGTTCTGGAACGCTTTCCAGCTGTTGGTGCCCAGCAGGCCGTCGATGGCTCCGGTATAGCCCCAGTGCTGCCTGAGCCAGCACTGCGTGTACTTGGCCTGTGTGGTGCTCAGCCCGAGGTTGACCACCGCGAGCGCGGCAGCCTCGGAAGTGGCAGCCGGTACCTTGGCCGACTCGGGTGCCGCCAGGGCGGCACTTGCCCCAGCCAGGCTTCCGGCGGTGATCCCGACAGCGGTAACAGTGCTGACGAGCGCCCTTGTCAAAATGCGCATTCGTTTCCCCCACGGTTGTGGTAGACCGGCGGTAGACCCTAACTCGGCAGTGGAATAAGGGTCTGATGGCAAGGTTGACGATACCTTTCCCGCATCGCCCGGCTAGGCCTGCTATCGGCCAGATCGAGAACGGCCGGCACGAGCCAATTGCTGACTGAAGCCGGCGTCTTGACGGTGTGCGGGTGTTCGAGTTCCTCCATCGGATTCACCGAGGGTAAACCCACCGGCGGCCGACGTGGTGTTCACTGAGGTTTTCTCAGCGGTAATCGTTTCCAGACCTCCTTGTTGTCGTCTTTTCGTTTTGCCGTGTGGTCGTGTTGTCGTTGTCGGTACCGTGTGGAGCAATCCGCGACGGGACGCCGCGGAGGTCATCCGCTCAGAGCCGTCGAACTCACGGCCCTGCGGCTCGAGGTGGTGGTTCGAGGCGTTCCCCGGCGTGGGCTGCGAACGTGGCTGTGTGGGTCCGGACCGGGCACCGGCGTTCGCGCAGCCGGTGCCAGCGAGCCCGGCGACGGCCGCGCCGGCTGGTGCCCGTCCCGTGCACGCCTCCCAGGACACGTGGCCCCCTCCTCTCCGACGGCGCCCCTGGACCGGATGGGCCAGGGGCGCCGGTTACTCGCCCCGCTTGGCCTCGACCCTGTCCTGTCAGCCACCGAGAAGGCCACTGTCAGCCATATCTCTGGTATCCCACGGCACATCCCAGCCTCTGAGCTGCTGGGATGCCTCTTGGTATGACAAGCGCATGGGACGGGGCGGCAGAACGCTCGGGTAGCATCCCTCCACGGAAACGTCAGCCGCGAAGGCCCTGTGTGTCGCGTACGGGGAGGGGCCGGGGCGACATTCGTGCCAGACGCAATGCAGGGGGGCACGTGACTCCACCCACGCGTAGACGCGCGGGCTTCCTGTGCCGGTGGCTAGGCCACGTCGCAGAGGACCAGCCCGGCCCTGATGAGCACGTTCACCGCGCCGGCGTGGTCCGCGTTGGCCGCCTTGGGCGTTCCCCCTGGGTGCTGATGTACTTCTCGACCGCGGCCGCCGACACGGTGCCGGCCGATGCCGCGAAGTACGACGACGACCACAAGGTGGGCATCCGCGACTTCAGGTGCGGGAACTCCTCGCGCAGCACGCGGGAGGTGAAGCCCTTGAACTGGTTGGCCACATACGAGGCCGAGGACTTCGGGTCGTGCCTGACGAAGAGGTGGACGCGGTCGGGCGTCACCTCAAGGGTGGTGATCTCCCAGCCGCGTTCGTCCGCCTTCTGCCGGATCAGTTCGTCCAGGCGCTCCGCGACCCGTCCGTCGAGGACCGGACGGCGGTACTTCGGGCACCACACCACGTGGAGCCCGAGGTCGTGCACGCCGCCGGAGAACCGGCGAACCTTCCTGACCACAGCCATACGATCACTATACATGTGCCGCGGGTCTAGTGCGGCAGAAGGGTGCGCTCAGATGAACAGCACAGATCCGTGCACTCAGTTGAGGCCAGAGCAGCCCAGAGAAGCCATTTCCCACCCCGCCGAAGCGGGGCGTCCCCTGGCCAGAGACTGATGGCGCGCTGGAAGGAGCTGCCTGCCACGCTGGATCAGCGGGAGCGGCAACTCGTGGTTCAGTTACGTCGGCTGAAAGACCACAGCGGGCTGAGTTTCGCGGCCCTCGCGGCGCGGACGACCTACAGCTCGTCGTCCTGGGAACGCTGGTTCAACGGCAAGAAGCGGGTGCCCCGCAGGGCCGTCATCGAACTCGCCCAGGCGTGCGGTACGGACCCCGTGCGGCTGCTGGCACTGCACGAGATCGCCGAAGAGGCACGCGGGACGGACGCCGCCGCGTCCGGGGAGGGGAAGGCCGGGCCGCCGGTGCCGGCAGCCCGCGTCGCCGACCGCGACCCGGTGGCGGAGGCCGATGCAAGGTCCGCCCCCAAGACGAAGGTCCTGACTGGTGCCCTGCCGAGACCTCGCTCAAGGTTGCGGTATCGAATCGCTCTCGGTGTGGCGGGCGCGCTGGCTGCGGTGTTCGCAGTCGGCCTGATCACCGGCATGCCCCTGCGGGACGACGCATCCGGGACGGCACCGGCATCGAATGCGGCCACCGACTACCGGTACGGAAAGACCTACGCGTGCGATGTCTCCCGCAAGGACAACGGGCTCCACGCCGGCTACAGCATCGCTCGGGACTCGCTTCTCGACATCAACAGCACCGGTTGGGACGTCGTGGAGGCGCAGTGCCTGGTGCGTTGGCACGGCTCCGACCCGGGCGACACCGACGGCGTCTACGGGCAGCGGACCAAGGACGCCGTCACCGCGTTCCAGAAGCAGCGCGGGATCGGCATCGACGGCATCGTCGGGCCCGACACCTGGGGGGAACTGCGCAGGTGACCGTTTCTGGGCTGCCGGAAGTGCGCCGGCTTGTCGCGGAGCTGAGGAGTCTGCGGGAAGCGTCGGGCCTGAGTCTGTCCGAACTCGCCGCCCGTACCCCGTACAGCAGGTCATCCTGGGCCCGCTACCTCAAAGGGGAGCAACTGGCACCACGCGATGCCGTCCTGGCGCTGTGCCAGGTGGCGCAGCAGCGGCCGGACCGGCTGCTCGCGCTGTGGGAACTGGCTGACACCACGTGGAGCGGGCGCGTCGGGTCGGGGCCGGACGGTCCCCCGCCCGTCGGGAGCGAACCGGCTGAGGCGGAGCAGCGCACGGTGCGGCACGGATACCGGAGGCGCTGGTCCGCGGTTCTGGCAGGGGTCGGGGTCGTCGTCGCCGCGGGTACCGGCGCCCTCCTTGTTTCGGAGAGGCCCTGGGACGACACCGCGCGGCCACCGGCGTTCTCCCCCGGCTGCTCCGGCCTCGACTGCGATGGCCGGGACCCGCTGGAGATGGGATGCGGTGTCCAGCACCTGGTGACATCGTCCGCCGTGCGTACCTTCGCCGACGGGCGGCGTGTGGAGATCCGCTACAACGAGACATGCCGCGCGGTGTGGGCGCGGGCGCTGCGGCTGCGACTCGGCGACCAGGTCGAGCTGACGCGTCCCGGCACCCGCCCCAAGATCGTGCGAGCGACGGACGAGGCCCACACCCTGGGCTACCTCTCGACGCCGATGACCATGGCCGACCGGCCAGACGGAGCACGCGTGTGCGTGGCGTCGATCACGGACGAGCGGTTCTGCTTCAGCCCTTGACCACCACGGGACCCTGTTCCTGACGGAGCATGACCCGGCGACGCCCGGTGGCTCCGGTCGGGCTCCGCTCGGGCCCCGGTCGGGATCCGGTCGGGCCCCGGTCAGGATCCGGTCGGGCCCCGGTCGGGATCCGCGGACCCTGTTGCCTTCCCAGCGGCCTCGCTCACGGTTCCCCGCCGCCCGCTGGCCTTCGTGGCCGGGCCGCGCACGAGGCCGCCCTGCGACCGGCACCCGATGCCGCCGGCGACCGAATGCCGTCCCGACCGCCGGGGGACGTCCCACCACCGGCCCTCACCGGGACGCGTCCCAGCAGGTCAAGGCGTGGGACGTCCCGGATGTCCCCGAGTGGGGCGGCTGACGTTGCGGGGGGCCGCGCCGAGCCGAAAGGCTTGCCCCACCACGGCAGCGGGCCGCCGGTCTCCCAACGGCCGCCGCACCGCCGCACGTGCCGGCACCGACCCCTCAACGTCCAGGACGGAGACCTCCTGTGTCCCTTCGACCCTCCGCGCTGCCCGCCGGTCGCGCCTCGCTGCACCCCGGCCGCTCGACCACCCGTGCCGGCCGCCTCCACAGGGCACTCGCCGTGGCGGCCGGGGCCGCCCTCCTCCTCGGCGGAGCGCTCACGACGGCCCCTGCGGCGTCCGCCGCTCCGGCCGCCGACACCTGCCGGGGTGTCAGCACGGTCGGCCTGTACTGCGGTTACGACGCCGGCACCACATGGGCCCAGCAGGGCAGCAAGGGCGCCCATGTGAAGGAGATCCAGGCGCTCATCAACGAGACCACGTTCTACCGCAAGGCCAGCGGCAAGAGCCTCGCCGTAGACGGGGACTTCGGCCCCGCGACCAAGGCGGCCGTGGCCTGGTTCCAGTGGTACTACATCGGCGAGGCGGCGTCCGACGGGATCGTCGGCCCGCAGACCTGGAAGGCACTGCGGTACGGCAAGCGCTGACCCGCCTCGGCACCGTCCCGTCCGCCACCTCCCGAGAGGAGCACATGCCGTCGTCGCCGTCCAGAAGCGCATGAAGCTCACCGCTGACGGCATCGTCGGCCCGAACACCTGGCGCAAGCTGCGCAGCCCGGGCGGCTGACGCACTTCCCCGGCCCATGTGCCGGGAAGGACGGGGGTACGGAGCAGGGCCGGGCGACTCGCCCGGCCCTGCTCCGCGTGCTTCCTGAAGTGCCCCGGAAGTGTATGCAAGGACGGGTCGCACCTGGTCGTGAATGCAGACGGCTGTCGTGTGAAGTTGCGGGATTGGTTTGAGGCGCGGCCTTTCGGTGTGGCGGTCAGGGAGTGGCGGTGGATCTCCAATTGTGCGTGTGATCCCCGGTTTCGGTAACCGGGGATCACGTGGTATGTGCCATAGCGGCGACAAGTGGTTCGCCCCGGTGTTGCTGCTCTGACCGGCCCCCCCCTGGGGTGGTGACGCCGAAGACGCCCTCTTCCTGGTAGGCGAGGTAGAGGCCGTTGCAGTTGCTTTCGCCATCGATGACGTCGACGCCCCGGAGGGCGGCTTCGTCGGCGTCGCAGTCGACCTTGCGGAGCTGAAAATGGGCGGCGGTGCTGTCATTGGTCATACAGTCACCGCGTTCGACGCCGACTGCCGAGGAGCATCCGGCGAGCCGGCGTGACGGTGAGCACTGCCAGGAGACAGGCGGCTGCGCGTTTCATGCTGGTGCTCCCCCTTTAATGCCCGTCAAGGGCGTGTGTGCCGAGGGATATTCCACCGCGGGCGCCGGGCTGTGACCAGGGGTTTGGCCGGGTGCGGCGTGTCTGGTCAAGTCTTTGGTCGCTGCTGGTCAAGACGACGGCGGCGGGTGTGCCTGGGGGTGTGGCCGTAGTGGGCGGTGTAGGCGCGGGTGATGTGGGCCCGGGAGTTGAAGCCCCACCGGTGGGCGATGGCCTGGATGGGGGTGCGGGCAAGGCTCGGGTTGGTCAGGACCGGCACCCGCCGGGCGTTCGAGCAGGGCCCAAGACGCCATGCTGCGCGCCAACCCCGCCGACTCCGGCCGGTGTGGATGCTCGCCTTCTACGACCAGGCCGAGCTGGACTCCCTGGCCCTCTCCGCGCACTTGGCCCTCGGCGACTACTCGACCGCCGAGTACCACGCCCACCGCTGCCTGTCCGCCCTCCGACCTCACATGGTCCGGTCTCGGGCCATCACCACCACGCGACTCGCACATGCCCAGCTCGCCCAGGGCGCCCCTGACGCCGCCACGGCCACCGCGATGACGGTTCCCGCCGAGGCTGCTACGCAGCACGCCCGGGTCACGCGCATGCTGCAGGAGTTCGGCGCCGTGCTTCGCGCCACCGCTCCCCGTGATGATCCGCGCAATCCGCTGACGGATGTGGCGGGGTCACCCGGCCAGCACGATGGCGTGCGGCGACGGTGCGAGACGTGCCCGGTAGCGGCGGATCCCCCAGCTGCGGTGCTCCAACTCTGCCGCCACCAGCACCTCCGCCGTGTTCGGCCGGTCGGGCACGAGTTCCACCAGCGCTGCCACCGGGTGGTCGCCGACCAGCGGGAGGCCCTTGACCTGGCGGAACTCCCACTGCGGGTTCGGCTGGGACGCGCCGTGGCCGCGGACGATCCACTCGTCCCTCTCCGGCCCCGCACCCGGTGGCTTCTCCACGCCCACGTCCAGCAGACCTGCCTTGACCGTGAAGCTCACGCCCATGCCGGAGCCGACGACCGGACGGGTGCGCTCGCCGGGGTCGATCAGCCGCGCGACGGGCCGTGCCCGGCCGTCCGGTGTGGACAGTGCCACCCCCGCGGCGCCGGCGGCATCCCGGTGAACTCCCTCCTCGTCCGCAAGGATCTGCGCCAACGACGCCCAGAGCCGGGGCTTTCGCGTCCCGCCGTCCAGCTCCAGAGCGCGCACCACCAGGTCTCCCGCCTCCACCAACAGCCGGTGGGACTCGGCATGGAAGGGCTCCTCGTCGGTGAACCACGTGCGGTACATGTCCGCCTCCAGCCGAGCGGACCAGACGGTACGCATCCCGCGGGCGTAGTGGTCGGCGGCGAAGTCCTCCGCTCCCCGGGTGGCCATCCGCAACCGGGCGGCGGCCAGCAGCCCGGCTTCCAGTTCGGCGGGATCGCTCAGCCTGTCGATCAGCCGTGACACCACCGCATCGGCTTCCTCGAACACCGCGCGATCGCACCGGTCCGCCACCAGGTGGACGGCCGACTCGACGGTACGGAGCGCCGCGTCCCGCCAGGCGGCCTCCGCCCCGCAGGAGTCGGCGACCTCGGCGACCAGCCTCCAGTAGACGTACATGAGCTCGACCAGACCGCGGTGGTCGAGGAACTCGTCCCGGAACAGCAGTTCCACCATCGCCTCGGCGGACAGCGCTTGATCCGCGTGTTCCGCCAGGGCTCGTCGCGTCTGCTCCAGCTCGCGCGCCTGTTGCTTCGCCTGGGACAACGACAGGATCCGCTCGCACGCGAAATGTGCCAGCTCCATCAGCGTGCCGACCGGGTCGATAAGGAACCTGACCGTCGGCGGGCCATTCTCCTCATCACGCGGTTCATAGCCCGGCTCGCCGAAGCGCACGGGGCCGGCACACACCATCCCCTGCCGCGTTTCGAAGTCGAGCGCGCCGATCGGATCGTCCATGGCAGGCAGCACGTGGGAGACGACCAGCATGACCGAACCCGAGGCGATCGCCGTCTCCCGCCAGCCCGGCGGCCCTTCCAGGCGGAGGTCGTGCACAAAGGACGCGCCGTCCGGGCTGAGGACAGACAGCACGCCTCCGTCGTCCTGCGTGACACACCACTTGTGATCGACAGGGTGGCCGAGGGGCAGTTCGTTCAGCGAAAGGAGCACCGGAAGGCCCCACCAGCCGTTCGCGCGGGTGAACAGGCTGCCTCCGGCTCCGTCACCTGCGGTGAACGGGCTGATGCCGGCCAGCCCTACCGCCAGTGCGGCATGCCGGACACCGTCCACCTCCACCATGAACGCCCACCCGGTGATGTCCCGCGACAGCCTCACGCCGTTCCCCCCGCGTCAACCGGTCATCAACGGATTCAACAATGGCACGTCCCTGGTCAGACCCGATCGCTCCCCAGACCCGCGGTAAGGATCTTGAGTGCGGCAATGCGGCACGCGTCGAGGCAGAGCGCTCCCTGCGCGATGACATCAGGGGTCGAGCGAGTCACTGCCATGACCGGCATCCGGGTACGGAACCGCGAGGGAACCGTGCCCCAGGGGCCGAGCCGTACGTCACCCACCCGGTTCGATACGGAGGACGGCGGCGGTGTCGCGGATCTCGACGACCTGAAGGCTCATAGCGTCGTTGATGGTCGCGGCGGGTCCCTCGGCGCAGCTGAGCTCGACTCCGCCGCCGCCCTCCGACGACACGCCGCCGCCACCGGAGCTGCCCGAAACGCTGTAGCCCGACCCTGTCAGCGGCGCAGCCATCTCGACCCGGCTGCCAGTGATCGCCGTCACCTTGATCGGCCCGAGGCCGTACGTCTCCGGCACGGTCACGACGTCCCCCACGGCGACCTCAATCTCGCAGGTCCCGTCAGCGCACGGCCCGGTCGGCGAGGGCGACGGCGTGGCCGTCTGTGTGGGAGTCGGCGCGGGGTCGGACGCCCGTGCCCCGGAGCCGGCCCCGCTGGGCCGGCCCTCGGCGGAGGACCCGTCCGAGGAATCCGAGGAACACGACGTGAGAGCGGCGAACACGACAGCGGCAACAACGGCGGCGGAGGACGTTCTACGCATCATGGTTGCCACGGAACCGCGCCCCGACCGGGACCCCTCCCGCCTCACCCGGCAGTTTCAGGTCATCAGCCCAGCGCTAGGAACGACGTACTCTCTGAGGAACCGCATACCGACGGGGAGTGCAGCACATAGAGGTTCTGGGACAGCGGCGGTTGCAGGTTGCCACCCCTCCCCCGCCTGGGATCCGTCGAGGAGCGACCACATGGCGTGCCCGCAGTCCCGCCGGAGTGCACGGACGCTGGGCAGGCGTGAGCGGGAGCCGGAGCAGAGTCAAGGGGGAGTCGTGCGTGGGACGCGGGTTCGGAACGAGGTCAAGGACTCGATCGTCTTCGGCTGCATCATCCAGGGTGCGTCTATCAACGTGACGCTGCCGCCGCGGGTGGAGCCGGCGCTGGCCGGACTCCGAGCGTCGGCCCGGGTGTTCGTGGGGCGGCAGGCGGAATGCGATGCGCTGCTGGCTGAACTGGCACCGCGCCGTCCGCAGGCGGGCGAGCCGGGGCCGGTGGCTGTCGTGAACGGCCTGCCGGGGGTGGGCAAGACCGAACTCGTACTGCGGGTTGCTCATCGAGCCTGCGCCCGGCCGGGGTGGTTCGAGGGTGGCGTCCTGTTCGTGGACCTGCGCGGGTATGAGCCGGAGTCGCGGGTGTCCGCCGCTCTGGCGCTCGGATCGCTGCTGCATTCGCTCGGCATACCGCAGGACATCATCCCCGCCGACGCTCAGGCCCGGGAGCGCCTGTACCACTCGGTACTGGACGCCTACGCGCGGCAGGGAAGACGCATCCTCGTCGTGGTGGACAACGCCTCCAGCGCGGAACAGGTGCGGCCGTTGCTTCCCGGGGACAGCCACACCCCAGCCTTGGTCACCTCACGGCATACCTTGTCCGACCTCGGCAATGCCACGCTGCACCGGCTCGACACTCTCGACGACGCAGACTCGGTCGACCTCCTGCGCCGGCGTATCCGCCACCAGCACGGCACCCACGACACACGGGTGGACGACGAACCCGAGGCCGCCGCAGCCGTCGCCCGCCGGTGCGGCCATCTCCCCCTGGCCCTCGGCATCATCGCGGCGCTGCTCGCCGATACACCGGGCCGGTCACTGGCAGACCTGGCGGCAGACCTCGCCGACCGGCAGCGCCGCCTCGACGAACTCACACGCGAGGACGCATCGGTCCGGGCCGTTTTCGATCTGTCCTATGCCGGGCTGCCGGCCGAACAGGCCAAGGTGTTCCGGCTCCTGTCGCTCGCTCCAGGCCCCGACGCGGGTACCGCGACCGTCGCCGAGCTCACTGCGCTGGAGCAGCGAACTGTCAAGCACGCGTTGCATGCTCTGCAGCGCGCCGGCCTCGTCGAGACCGGAAGGACCAGCCTGCAGGGTGACGTCCGCTGGACGCAGCACCGGCTGGTGCGCCTCTACGCCCAGGAACGCGCCCGCGCGGAGGAGGGTTTCGACGCGCTACACGACGCCTTCGAGCGGCTGCTGCGGTACGTCGAGGAACGGGTGGACGCGTTCACCCCAGAAGGGCTCGCCAACGACACTGCTCCGTTCCAGGACTTGCGGGAGGGGTTGCACTGGCTGGCTGAGGAGAGGCGGGCACTGACAGCCCTCGGCGAATCCGCGGCCGACTGCGGCCATCCCGGAGCGATACCGCGCTGTCTGCATCTCAGCTACGTGCTGCTGGCCTTCCTCCTCGTCCACGGCAGAGGAGAGGATGATGTCCTGGACGTGACCGAGGCCGCAGTCAGCCTGGCCCGACGGCAGAGCGATTCCGTAGTGACAGCCTCGGCCCTCATCACTTATGGAGACTCCCTGTTTGGGGCAGGGCGCAGCGCGGAGGCTGTCGTTGCCTACCGCGAAGCCCTGGAGTTGCTCCGCGTGGCCGGTGGCACTCCGGACGAGCCCACCGCGCTCCACAACCTCGGCTTGGCTTTGTCGAAACGGGGCGAAGAAGAGGCGGCTCTGGCGTGCCTTGAGCAGGCACGGGAGCTGTACGAAGCAGCAGGCGACCTTTCCGGGACGGCCAGTGCTCTGGAGTCTCTTGGCAGTGTGCACTCCCGGGGCGGGCGACACGAAGCGGCGACAACGGCGTTCCAGCGGAGCATCGACATGTTCGACGAGCTGGGGGAAACAAGGCGTGCTACGCATGCCCGAATAGAGCTCGGGATCGGCTATAGGGCCGCTGAACAACATCATCAGGCAATTGCGATGTACAACCTGGCCCTGAGCTGCCTGCGCCCTGGTGATCATCGAAGGCGTCGGCGCGTGCTGCACCTGATCGGCGACTCACAGATCGAGCTGGGGAACTTCCAGATGGCCATCGACGCGTACACCGAGGCCGCTGAGTGCGCCCGGGACAGCGGGAGCGAGTTCGATGAGCATCTGTCGATGCTCAAGGCTGCCACAGCGCTGCGAAGAGCCGGCCGTCGCCGCGAGGCCAGGAGGGTGCACAAAAAGGCCCTGCGCGCCCGGCTGGGAGGCGATGTACGCCGTGCGGCACATGGGGCACGGCAACTCGCGTCTGACGCCCTGTTCGAGAAACGCTACGGGGAGGCCGCTAGGTATTGGATGGCCGCCGAGTACCTCCTCGAGGAGACGGGCAACGAGGATGACACAGCCGTGGCGCGGGAACTTCGGGAGACCAGCGAGAGCCTCCACCGTCGAGACCGGCGGATATGGGCTGGGTTCGGCCTCTCGTTCGCCCTGACCATGCTGGCCACAGCAGGCTGGTTCTTCTCCTTCGGCATGAACGGCTTGTTCATAGGCATGGGTCTCTTCGCCGTCCAGGGAGCCATGCTGTACGTGTCGGAGCGCCGACTGCGCTAGTTCCCAGCGGGCCGGAGATCGCCGTCGTCATCGCCGGTTTCCGCATCTGTATCCGGGCTCGTGTCACCGCGCGTGCCCCCCGCTGCAGACAGCGGCCCCGAGACGGTAACGGCATAGCCCTGGACCACACTGCCGTGCACCGTCCCCCCGCTGACGTGATTGGACACCGTGGTACGACCGGTGTCCCGCTCCGCCGCACCGACGACCTCCCGCAACTCGGCCACCGCCACAGCCCGTTCCTGCTCCGGCAGCGATTCCAGCAGCATCTCGAACCGTGTTCGCCAGGCTGCCTCCTCGCCTATGCGGACTGCTGCCGCCCGCTCGGGATCGGCCTGGCCCAGCAACGACGCGCTGTGGTCCAGCCGCTCCAACTCCCTGCTCTGCAGGGCGTCGTCCCCGCGCCCGAGCAGACGTGCGATCCGGTCCCGCAGCACGGTCCAGGCATCCGTCCCCGCCGCCTGCACCACCGCCATGCCACCGGCCGCGGCCAAGGCCATCACTTCAGAGCCCACCATGTGTTCCCCCTGTGTTCCGTGTTCGATCGGGCAGATCATCGTCGTTCCGTCTGGATGAGATCTTTATGCTCAAGTGCTCACGCTGTCGAAACCGCTTCACCCGGCGCTTCACGCGCCTTACCGTTCGACGCCTCGTCCAGCGCTCCTTCACACGGCTGAACAGGGTCCGCACCCTGGAGTCGGCGGTCTGTCTGGTGCAGGCCGTCCGGTCCCGGGCTGTCTGACAGGCATCGGCAAGGCCGACTCCGAACCCCAGCAGGAGCGCCACTCCGAGCTGCCTCCACACGCTCGTCGCCACCAGCGCCCCCGCACAGAGGGCCAGCAGGTGCCACCGCCGGTACAGCGTGTACCGGATGCTCTTCACCGGGTGCCGGCCGAACAGGCCCTGCCCGGCTCCGGTCCGGCCGCGCCGGTAGGGAACCCGGCTGCGCCACCATGTCAGGGCGAGCCTGTCCCGGGCCTGGCGCAGGTGCCTGATCGCTGTCCACCGGCCGTCCTTGTCGCCCGTCTCGCGTGCCAGCCTCGCGGCCAGGACGTGCGCGCCCACCGCCTCGTCGTAGCGTCCCGCATCGTGCAGGGTGAGTCCCAAGCGATGCAGCACGAACGCCTCCTCGGAGCGATTCCCGGCGCTCTGTGCCATCCGCAGCGCGCGGCTCAGGGCGACCAGCGCCTCCTCTGGCCGGTCCAGCGCGCGCAACGCGTCGGCGAACTGGTCCAGCAGCCGTACCGCTTCCGAAAGGTCGCCCCGGTCCTGGTGGTACCGAAGGGCCCGCTCGCAGCAGTCGGCGGCCTCCTCGTCGTCATCTCCGGTCTGCAGCAAGGTGAGGCCGCGCAGTTGCCAGGCGATTGCCTCGGCGTCGGGCCGGGAGAGCCGGTTCGCCACGTCCGCCAGCCGTGTGTAAGCGGCGACGGCCTCCTCGTAGCGCCCTTGCAGTCCCAGTGCGCCGCCGAGCCTGAACAGGAGACCGCATTCACCGCGCAGGTCACCGAGTTCGCGCAGCATGATGTGCGCCTCGGTCAGGGGGGCCAGTGCCTCGTCGTGGCGCCCGGCGTCGGACAGGTTCCGGCCGATGTAGCCCAGGACCCGGGCCTCGCCGTAGCGGTCACCGATCCGCCGGTGCTCGTCCCGCATCTCCCGCAGGAAGCCGATGTCGCCGTCGTAGGGCCTCACCCCGCCGTAGGAGTCGTATCCGGTATCGGCGAGCGCAGCGCGGAAGAAGGGCATGGTGGCCAGGGCCTTCAGCACATCGTCATTCCTCCGGATCGCCTGCTCCCGGACACCGGGGAAGTCGCGCAGCGCGGCCAGCGCCTTGTCCGGCACCAACTGCTCGGACGTGCGCTCCAGGTGTCTCTCGACGGCGTCGCGGTACCCCTCCATCAGCTTCAGCGGGCCGAAGAGACGATACGGCAGCTCCGCGTCCTCGTAACGCCACATGGCCTCCTGGTAGACTGTGGTGGCCTCCTCGTACCGGCCCAGGCCCCGCAGTACGTCACCCCGCAGCCCGAGCAGGGCGGCCTCACGCGCCGGGTCGCCGTCCGTCTCCTCCAGGACCTCGCGGGCGCGGAAGCAGACCATGAGTGCCTCGTCCAGCCGCTCCCTGTCCTTGAGCAGCCCGACGACCGTCATCAGCCGGTCGGCCTCGCCGAACCGGTCCCCGGCGTTCCGGCAAGCGAACCACGCCCCGAGGTAGGCGCGTAACGCGTCGTCGCCCGGATCGGTCGTCTCCCGCAGGATGTCGCCGAGCGTCGTCCACAACGCGGCCTCGATCGAGTGGTCACCCACCTCACGCGCCATGGTGCGTGCCCGGAGGAGGGCCAGGACCGCCGCGTCGACGTCGCCGGACGCCTTCAGCGTCACCGCGAGCTGCCTCGTCAGCTCCAGTTCGCGGCTCCGGTCGCCGATCTCCGAGGTGAGTTCCAGGGCTCGCCGGTAGGCAGTGGCAGCGGGTTCGAAGCGGCGGGCCAGCCGCAGGGTGCCGGCCAGGTTCGCCCCATGCTCCAGACGAACGCGCGGCTCGGCCGAGGCGGCGAGTTCATGGGCCTCTGTCCGGACGCCGATGGCTTCTTCGAACAGCCCCAGCCCGGTCAGGGCGTCCCCTGCCCGCCCCAGCGCCGTCAGTTCCAGATGGCGGTCGCGCTCGGCCCGGGCCGCTCTGACGGCAGCCCGGTACATCATGGCTGCCGCTGCCAGGCGCGGGTACCTTCCGTACCTTCCGGGCGTCTCCTCCTGGAACAGGTACACGCCGAGGTCCAGGGCCAGCCCGAGGCCGTGGCGGCGCAGCTCGCCGTCCGTGCTGGACAGCTCCTGCGCCACGAAGTCGGCGACGCTTTCGAGTTCGAGCTCCAGCCAGGCCCCGGCGGCATCCCGGTCGGCGAAGCGCGGTGCCGGGCGGGTGTCCGGGGTCAGGTGGGAGAGGGCCTCGCGGGTTCTGGTGAGGTAGTGGGTCCGCAGGCGGTCGAGGGCCCGGACCCGCTCACCCTCCGCGTCCGGGCGGCGGGCGTTCTTCTCGTCGACGTACGCCCTGACGAGGTCGTGCAGCAGCCACCGGCCGTACTGCGCGTCGGCCTCGATGAGATGGGCCCGGGCCAGTGCCTCGGTGAGCAGCCCCGCCCGGTGCTCCGGCAGGTCGGCGAGGGCGGCCAACGCGCCGGTCGAGGCGCTGTGGTCGTCCGTGACCGTGAGGGCGTGGGGCAGCAGCCGGAGCAGCTCCGCCTGGTCCTCGGGCAGTGCGTCGTACGACAGGTCGAGAGCGGCCCGTACGCCGATGTCGCCGCGCTGGAGCTGGTCGAGCACACCGCCGTCGGCCTGTGGGCCGTGGGCGGCGGAGGCCAGGTCGGAGGCCAGGTCGGCGAGCGGCCGTCCCGGGCTGTCGGCGAGCCGGGCGGCGACGATGTGCAGGGCGAGAGGAAGGTGGCCGCAGCGGCGGACCACCGCGACCGCCGCGTCGGGCTCGGCGTCGATACGACGGTCACCGGAGCCACGGCTCTGTATGAGGGTCCGGCGGAGGAACGCCACCGATTCTTCCGGCTCCAGCACGGGCAGGTCGACGATCGTGGCATTGGGGAGGTCCGACAGCCGGTGGCGGGAGGTGACGAGGACCGGGATCCGCGGGTCGGCGGGCATCAGCGGCCGTACGTCGGCGCTGTCGGAGGCGTTGTCGACGACCACCAGGACCCGCCGACCCTCGTCGGCCCAGGCTCCGAGTACGGAGCTGTACATCCCGGCCCGGTCCTGCGTGCCGACGGGAACATCGCCGATGGCCAAGGCGCGCAGGAAGGACGCCAAGACCTTCTCAGGCTGCAGCCTGTGTTCCGGCTCGGCCGCGTAGCCCGCGAGGTCCGCGAAGAGCACCCCGCCGTCGAACCAGCCCTGCGTGCGCAGCGCCCGGTGCGCGATCTGGAGGGCCAGCTCCGTCTTCCCGACCCCAGGTTGCCCGGATATCACCGTGATCGGTGCGGCCTCGGTGGCGTCCGGGCTCAGGGCCGACACCAGGTCGCGCAGGAGGGCCTCGCGGCCGGTGAAGACGCGTGAGGCCGGGGGGAGGCCGGCCATCGCGGACGTGAGCGGCGCGGGCAACTGGGCATACACCCTGTCCGCCTGGATGAAGTTCCCCCAGACCGTCCCGCCTCTGAACTCGTTGCGGACCTCTCTCCGGCCATCGCCATCAGCCGCGCTCACCGCGTCTCTGCCCCCGTCCCCTGTACGCCCGACAGGCCATCGGAGCATCCGATCATCCCCGCCGCCCAGTCAATTGTGCCCTCCAGCGAAAAACAATGACCGTCACGAGGCAGAGCAGACACGAGTGGTTTTCCGAACTACCGGCTCCGCTGAGACCTGTATGTTCTGGTGGTCTACTTCGCGAACGGGTAGGGGAGCGAAGCCTTGGGACCTGCGATCATTGGGCTGATCGGTGGGCTGCTTGGCCTCGATTCGTCTGCGGTCTGACCGGTCCCGCTGATCCGGTGTCTTGCCCTGGTTTGTCCGTCCGGTCGGTTCAGGGGCCTTCGCATGCGCTGCGGGAGCGTCGGGTTCCACGGGCCCGAGGGGGGGTGCGGTCCTCTCCTCTCCTGTGTTGTCGGGGTGGTGAGTGGGCCGTCAGGTGCGGGCTGGAAGCGTGGTGGCGCGTTGCCAGGCGGTGGTGAAGGCGGCGGCCCAGGGCCAGGTCAGATCGAGGTGGAGGGTGCGTGTGCGGGCGTGGGTGGTGAGGCGGGCGGGCAGGTGGTACAGCTTGGTGCGTAGGGTTTGCGGTTCGGCTGCGGCGAGTTCGGGTTCGTCGTGCAGGAGGAGGAGCCGGGTCCAGGCGTCGAGGTCGGCGGCGATGGTGGCGGCCAGGACTTAGGCGGTGTTCAGCTGCCAGGATTTCGAGGGCAGCAGCCCGAGGCCGATCCGTTTGATCGCTTTCACGCGGTCCTCGACCTCGGCGTGGTCACGGTAGAGGGCGTCGGTGAACCACGCCTGCCCGGACCCGGGCACCTTGGAGAGCCCCTGGTGGGCGGGGATGTTCGTGGCGACGATCTGGTAGCGCCAGCCAGTTTGTTCCTCGAAGGCGGTCAGCTTCTTCAGATCCCGGCGTGAGGGCTTGACCCGGCGCACGATCAGCCGCATCCCCTCGGGCCAGCCGGTCAGGTCACGCAGGCCGGTCAGCTCGGCGACCTGGTAGGAGACCATGTCACCGTCGGGGCCCTTGATCTCGTGGAGTCGGCCGTCCTGCCGCAGCGCGGCCGTCCACACCCTCTCCGGCAGCAGTGCGATGGCCTTCTCGTCGGCCGTGTTGATGGCCCAGCCGGTCACCCAGCGCACCCGGCGCCGGCTCGTGGACAGGCTGGCGCAGGCCGGCTGGACCAGCGCCGTCCCGCGGTCCCGCCGGCCCGGGCCGGTGCCCTTCGGCAGTACGGCACCCAGGGCCCGGGTCAACCCGACACGATCGGCGACCTTCCGCAGCAGCACCACCCCCGCATGCCCGACCAGGTTCTTTCCGTCGGCCCGCACGACGAGCCGGTGATCCCATTCGATACCCTGCACCTGTTGGGTGTCTCTTCCTTGCGACGGTTTTGATCTAGATAGTCCAAATCATCGCAGGTGGGAGGCACCCTTCTTCTGTTGGGGCGTCAGAGCACGTTCTTAGCTGAATACATGAGGCTGGCGGTGGAGGACTTCCGACCGAAGCTCCTCGCCAAGTCCACCATGGCCCGCAAGGCCGCCGACGCCGCCATCGACGCCACCAAGACCGCACTGGTCGAGATGGCCCGCAAGCACGGCCGCACCGTGCTTCACCAACGCCCGCAGCTCGGCGACCTGTTCCACAGAGAGCTCCATGACGATGGATCGAACCACACAAGATCCAGTAATGCTGACGGAATCACGAGACACTAGGGTGAGATCAGCAGGGAAAGTCCGGGAAAAACCACTAACTGGGGGAACGAACATGGCCACCAAGAGCACCGACACCGCCGAGTCCTACGACGGCTTCACCGAGGACGAGCGGGAGGCGATGAAGGACCGCGCGAAGGAACTGAAGGGCGCGAAGGCCCGCGGCACCCGCTCCAAGGCCGCCGCCAAGGCCGACGGCGAGGCCGACCTCCTCGCCAAGGTCGCCGAGATGGCCGACGAGGACCGCGTCCTGGCCGAGGGCGTCCACGCCCTGGTCAAGAAGGTCACCCCCGGCCTGACCCCCAAGACCTGGTACGGCATGCCCGCCTACGCCAGGGACGGCAAGGTCGTCCTCTTCTTCCAGAGCGCCGCCAAGTTCAAGGCCCGCTACGCCACCCTCGGCTTCAACGACCCGGCCACCCTCGACGACGGCGACATGTGGCCCACCGCCTTCGCCCTCGCCGCCCTCACCCCCGAGGTCGAGGCCCGCATCGAGGCGCTCATCACGAGGGCCACCGCCTGACGACGCCCCGCCGGTCAGGTCCGCGTCCCCGCGCGGTGGTCCCGGAGGAGCGGAGGAAGGTCGTCGACGACGCTGTACGAGTACGACTCGCCCGCCCGGCCCCGCTCGATCGCGGTGGCCGGCGGCTGGGCGGCGTCCTCGGCATGGACCCACGACACCGTCCCGCCTCCGCCCGGGGACACAGTGAAGGGTCGGCCGGCGGCCCCGGCGAGGGGGATTCCGCTGTGCTGACCAGTGCACCGCCTGCCGCCTGCACGGGAGTTCTCCGCCGTGTCCACCGCGTCCGCGCGGTTCACGCCGTCCGTTCAGGTGCGCCCACGCACCCGAGGCCGGGGGCGATTCTTCGGCACTGGGAAAGCCCCGGTCGGCCAGGAGCAGCATGCCCGGGCCAACCGGTCCAGCAAACGCCCCGCACGTCGTCACCCACGGTTTGCCCGGGGGACATCACGCCGGCGAAGGAGAGCCTGTTCGCCGGCCTCGTGCAGGGCAGGGCCCAGCAGCGCCACCGGTCGGCCTGGGGCCCTACCCGCGGACCAGCACATCGCGGGGGATCGCCTGCAGATGCGTCGGTTCCTGGTTTCCCGCATGGACGAAGTGCAGTGCGTGACGCGCCCGGGTGGCCAGCACGTAGTAGGTCATACGCAGCTCCGCCGAGGAGGGGTCCACGGCTGCGTCCGTCTCGGTGTCCGGCACCACGACGGTGTCGAACTCCAGCCCCTTCGCACTGGCCCGGTGGACGATGACGATGCCGGGGCGGGAGAGGTCGAGCGCCCGGTACCGGCCGCCGGTCGCCTGCGCCGTGTACGTCTGCGGCCTCAGCCGGGGGGCCTTGCGTTCCAGGCGCGACAGCAGATCGAACTGCGTCCGGGTCGAGTGCACCACCACTCCGACGGTGTGGCTGCGCTGCCTCTCGGCAAGCCCGATCAGCAGGTCCGTCACCGCTCCCGGGTGCGGCAGCGCATGCAGCCGAGGCAGAGGTCCGTCACGGCCGGGCAGCGCGGGCGGGTGCCTGCCGGTGTGGAACCAGGCGGCCAGCTCCGCCGTCTGCCGGGTGTTGCGGTGGTTGCCGTCGAGATCGTGGACGGAGCAGTTGCCCAGCCCCTGGGCGATCTCGTCCAGGGTGGAGCGGGATTCGGTCAGCCGCTGGCACTCGTCGGCGAACACCGTGGTGGGCGCGCCGATCATCCGGCAAAGCCGGTAGAACTCCGGCGGCAGGTCCTGCCCTTCGTCGACGACCAGGGCAACGGGGCCGTCCTCTTCGGTGAGGACCGCCCGTTCGTAGAAGGCGGGCCAGTCGAACCATCCGTCGTCGGTCCGCGGGGCGTCCGGCCCGTACCAGCGGGCGAGCCAGCCGTGCACCGTCTCGACCCCGACGTCCGCGCTGTCCAGGCAGAGCTCCGACACCAGCGGCCACAGCGACTGCCGCAGGAGGTTCGACCGGGTCAGCAGGACGGTACGGGTGCCGGTCAGGGCGAGCATCGCGGCCCGCTGCGCCGCCAGGAGGCTCTTGCCGCTCCCGGGCGTCCCGTTGACCAGGTGGTTCCCGTCGAACGGCAGCCCGTCGAGCAGGGCCCGCTGGGCCGGCGTCGCATCGAGGTACGTCAGGGTCATGGCTCACTCCCGGGCAGCCGCCGCACGGGCGGCGGCCACGATCGGCTCGAAGAATCCGGGGATGCCTCCCCCGCCCACGACGAGCGCGCGGTCCAGCAGGGTGTTCCCGGTCTCGCAGCTGGTCTCGGGGAGCAGCGCGCAGGCGTGGCAGGCCGCCCGGTTGAGGTTGCCGAAGCCCTGACCGGTGTGTTCCGAGCACAGCGGATCGGCCGAGCACCAGGCGGCTGCCTCCGCCGTCCTCAGCAGCGTCTCCGCGAGCCGGGGCGGCTCCCCCTGCTGCACGAGACCGCCCAGCGTGCCCTCGGCGTCGCCGGCCGCCGTGTACACGAGGATCCCGCACTGGCCGTGTTCGGGCCGGGCGTACACCCGCTCGCGGAGACTGGCCGTGGCGTAGCCGGACTCGAAGGACAGCTGGCGCACCACCAGGTGGGCCAGGCTGTGCAGGAGTACGAATCGGGGCGGCAGTTCGGGGCCGGTCAGCGCCTGGAGCCGGTCCTTCTGGAAGGACCGGTCGAGGTCGGCCCGGAGCCCGGCCACCCTGGAGCGGACGGCGGGAAGGACTTCCCAGGCGGCGAGCTCGTCGGCGTCGAGGGTGATCAGGACGCCCTCGCCGAAGACCTCGACCGCGGGCAGCCAGCGCAGCTTGCGCGAGGTGTCGGCAGGGACGAGGGCGGCGTCCGGGGAGACCCGGCTGAAGCCGGACAGGGCGCGGACTTCGCGCAGCCGGTCGGCGAGGACGATCCGTCCCGTCCGGCGGTGCAGCCCGGCCCATGGCCCGGTCCTCTCCCCGGCGAGTCCGAGGGTGGTGCCGCGTATCGAGAAGTCGCCGGTCAGGGGCGGTTCGGCGGCGGTAAGCGCCGCCCATTCCTCACGGCGCAGGTCGGGTCCCGCGGCGAGCGCGGCGTCCGCGGTGCCGGTCCGGGCCGGCGTACCGGTTCCCGTCTCCTCGGCGAGGAGCGCGTCGAGGAGGCCGTCGTCCACGCCCGTGTCCTCCTTGATCATGTCCCGGAGGACCTCCGCCCGCGGGGTCCCGGCGGTCTTGCAGAGCAGCACCCAGTACTCACTCTCGCGGACGCGTTCCGCGAGGGCCTCCTCCCCCGCGGCAGGCAGGTCGGTCTCGGGGAGGGAGAGCGCCGAGTGGACCAGCGGGTAGTAGAGGTTGCCGGCCGTACGCTGGACGACCTGCACGGGCTTGGCGCAGTCCACGGCTTCGCCCAGCCGCTGCCAGGGGTTCCTCCCGGAGCAGCGCATGCCGTGCGTGCCGAGGATGTCCAGCAGGTCCCGGGAGGCCCGGCAGCCGGGTGCCGCGCACGAGACGGACAGGGCTTCCAGGCCCGTCACGCGGTCCGCGACCCGGAACCGCAGGCGTTCGCGCGAGCCGCAGGACTGCCGGGCTGCGGCGTCGAGCCGGGCGTGCGCCCAGAACCACCAGTCGACGTCGCCGAGGTGTCCGGCGGCGCAGATCTGGACGAAGCGCATCGGGGCGAGCCGGCGCACCGGTGTGCAGGACGGGCAGCTCGGCGGGGTGCCGGGCTTCTCGTCGGCGATGCGCCACCGCACCATGCGGCGGCAGGAGCCGCAGAACAGCCAGGCCGGAAAGCGGATGTAGGGCGCGCCGGGGGCGTCGGCGCGGTCGAAGCGGTCGTCGAGCGCGGCGGGCGCCGCGAAGAAGCCGCTCACCCCGAGCCGCGCGGCCAGGCGCGGGGAGGCCACGGGCCGGCGCTGCCGCGGCCAGTCGCCGATGCCCGTCGCGACGAACGATTCGCCCTGGATGTCGAAGACCGCGCCGACCCCGAACGGCAGCACCGTCTGGGCCTGTCGTACCCGGAGCTTGCGCGTCACTGGTCGGCTCCCTTCACCGTCACCTGGCATTCGCGGTCCACGCTGCGCATGGAGTGCAGGGTGTCCCACAGCCCTCCGTGCTGTTCGAAGTTCTTCAGCAGGTTGTGCTGACCCTTGCCCTGGCCGCGGTAGTAGAGCTCCTTGCCTTCCTGCTCGGCGTTGCGTGCCGCTTCCTCCCAGGCGGCGAGGATCTCGGCCAGCTCGGTGCGGACGGCGTGCGCGGCATGCCGGTCGCTCGCCCCCGCCTTCCGTGCCAGCGTCTCGGCGAGGGCCCGAGCCTCGTCGAGCCTGGTGGGCAGTTCCCCTGCCTGGTTCTCCCCGCTGAGCCCGAGCCGGTGGCGTACGAGGATGACGAGCGCGGCATGCAGAGCCCGTCGGCGTGAGGGGAGGGACCAGGGCGTGACGCTGGTCGGTTCGACGTGACGGTACAGGGCCCGGTGGTAGGGGCCGAAGGTCTCGTAGTGAGAACGGTCCCTGGGACGGGTGGCGTTGAAGAAGGTGACGACGAGACCGGGCACATTGTGCCGGCCGACCCGGCTGGTGGCCTGGATGTATTCGGCGGTGGTCTTGGGCTGGCCCTGCATCAGCATCAGGGCGAGCCGTTTGACGTCCACGCCGACCGACAGCATGTTGGTGCAGGGCAGGAAGGACACGGCGTCCTGCTGGTCCCAGGACTTCTCCAGCCGGTCGAGCAGCAGGGGCTGTTCGGTCCGGGCGAGGTTGCTCGTCAGCTCCTGCACCTGGTGGTCGGCCAGCGGGCGCACACCCGCACCGGCGTCCAGGCCCGCGAGCTGGGCGGGGATGTCGTCCGCCGCTGCGGTGACGGTCCGGCCGAGTTCCCGCAGGCTGTGGTGGTAGGCGACCAGGGTCCAGTAGGCGTCCCGGTGTTCCTCGGGCAGTTCCCAGGCACCCTGGAGCATCGCGGCCGCGGTGGCGACGGCGGCGCGGCCCGCGGTGTGTCCCTGAGCCATCACCCCGAGGTAGCGGCGGCCGGGGCGCGAGGTGTCGGGTTCGGCGAAGTAGGAGTAGCGGGCGTCGAGACCGGCCGGCGGGAACAGTTGCACCTCCGACCCGTACAGGGCGCGCACCTGTTCGCCGGAGCGGCGAATGGTGGCGGTGGAGGCGACCACCTTCGGGCCGGTTCCGTCCGCCGTGCTGCACAGGCCGAGAATCGCGGCCTCGTAGAGGCCGACGGTCGTGCCGAGCGGCCCGGTCAGCAGGTGCAGCTCGTCCTGGATGACCAGGGAGGGCGGTCGGCAGCCGGTCTCCGCGCCGAACAGCCTTCCGGCCCGGGGCTCCCAGGCGAGCCGGGCGAATTTGTCGACGGTCCCGAGGACGAAGGTCGGCGGGTGGTCGTAGAGCTGCTGGTCGACGACGGCGACGGGCAGCTCGTCGTGGAAGACGCAGGTGTCGCGGGGGCAGAAGAAGGCGAACGAGCCGGCCTCGGCCCTGATGCCGTAGTCCGCGTGGTCGCCGGAGCGGTGCTCCGGCACGATCCGGGTCCCGCACCAGGGGCAGCGATCGAGGATGAACACGTCCTCGGGACGGGCCGCGGCCCGGATGTCCTGCGCCGCCTTCACCGCGGCGTCGTAGGAGTTGGGCGAGGTCGCCTCGCCCACCCACAGGCCGATCGTGAACGGCTCCGCCCCGAAGTGGCCGGGATCGGCCCTGCGCAGCGTCTCCAGCGCGCACACGGTGGTCGCGGCACGCTGGAACTGCTGGGTGGTCAGCAGGCTGAGGGTGTACCGGCTGAGGACGGCCGTACCACCGCCCCTCGGATCCCGCCGGCGCAGCACCATGACGAAGGCGGCGAGCAGCAGGTACGCCTCGGTCTTGCCGCCACCGGTCGGGAACCAGATGAGGTCGGTCAGGTTCCGGTCGGGGTGGCGCGGGTCGGCGACTCCGTCCAGGGCCAGCAGGAAGAACGCCAGCTGGAACGAGCGCCAGGTGGCCTCGGGGTCGGGTGCGGGGTCCGCCTGTACGGGGTCGCGGCGGGAGCGGCGCGACCCCGCCTGGTCGCGGGCGGAGTGCCTCATCTGCAGGGCCATGGCGAGGTTGGCGGTGCGGAAGGCGTCCAGCAGTTCCGGGCAGCCGGGGTCGCAGAGGGTGCGGACCCCGGATTCCATGCGGGCCACGGCGGCACCGATCCGCTTGAGCACCCGTTCGGCGGCGGCGCGGCCCCATTCCGGCACCTCGGTGCGCAGCTGCTGCTCGTACCAGTCGCGGTAGCCGGTGGTGAACTCCGTGAGCTCCCTGCGGAGCTGTGCCACGGGCAGCGCCGGGTCGGCCAGGTGCAGCACGTTGAGGACGGGTGCGCCGACGAGCCCGGCCGGCCTGGTCGCGGGCACCTCGGTTTCCGGCAGCACCGCCGCGCGCAGCCCGGTGACGGTCCCGCCGTCGCGTTCCTCCTCGACGGAGCACCCGTGACCGACGGCGTGGGTGCGGACGTGCCGGTACTGGAGCCTCAGCTCCTGTTCCTCGGGGTCCCGGCTGGCCAGCCGGACGCTGGGGTACTGGAGTACCCGGCCCTCGCAGGGCCGTACGCCGAGGCCGACCTGGAAGAGCATCCGTTCCCACTGGGCCGCGCGGCCGAGGGCCGGTTCGGTACGGGCGGCGTTCACCAGGGCGACGGTGACCAGCTGCCCGGCGCCGAGGGGCCGTCGGCGCAGCCGCAGTTCGGCCCGCCCGTCGAGGACCGGGACGGGTACGGGGACGGCTTCCTGGTCCGGTCCGACGCGGTGCGTCTCGTCCTGGAGCGGGATCCGCTGCCAGCGGCGTCCGTGCTCGCCGTCCGCCGGCAGCGTCCGGTAGCGGGCACCGCCGCAGCTGATCTCCAGAGTGGGGCTGTCGGTGTAGAAGCTCAGGCCGAGGGAGGACGGCAGCCAGGCGTTCGACTCCGGTACGGGGTCGTCCGCCGGGTCGGTGTCGGCGGCCGCGCCCTCGGTTCCGATGCCGTCTCCGTCCTCGGCCGCCAGCGTGAGCTGCCTTTGCAGGTCCGCGTCCTGGGGGTAGAGGGTCCCCATCAGGTACTGGCGGTCGGGTGGCCCGTCGAGGATCTCGTCCTCGCCCAGGACCGGGCCGACGAGCTGGCGGTTGAGGTAGTCGACGAGTTCTTGTCTGGGGTCCATGGGTCCTCGGGAGATGGCTCGGACGGTGGTGGCGGGCGGCGCACGGGCGATCAGCCGCGGCCCCGCATGTCGCGCGGGGTCCGGCGCTCGGGCGCCGTGGTGAGGGCCGCTATCTGGGCTTCCAGTTCGGCGACCAGTCGGTGGGCGTCACGCGCGGCGGTTTCGGTCTCCGCGATGCGCTGCGCCGCCCAACGCTCTACGGCCTCGATCGCGGCGCCTGCGTCGTCCTCGGCCTCCCGCAGTGCCGCCTCCCGCTGGGCGACCGCGAATCGCGCCCCCCGGAGCTGCTCCTCCAAGGAGCCGATCTGTGACAGGTGCTGCCTGGCGGATTCCCGCGCCCGCTCTTCGGCCCGTGCGGCACGCTCCTCGGCCTCCCGCAGTCCCGCCATGAGCGCGGCGGTCTGCGTCTGATGCTCCGCGCGCTCGCGCCGCAGCCGGGCTTCGGCTTCTTCGCGGAGCCCGGCCGAGCGGGCGTCGGCCTCCCTGCGCAGTGACCGTTCCTGCCGTTGCAGGGCCCGGTCGACCCGCCCGAGGTACGCGGCCTCCAGCTCGTCGAGCCGGCGCTCGACCTCGGCGTCCAGGGCCGCGTTCCACTCCGCGGCAGTGTGTCGGGGACGCTGTCCCCGCGCCGCGGCCGCCAGGACGGGAGCGGAAGGGACTACCGTGCTTCCCGCGGATACGCCTGCCCGCTCCGGTTCCGCCACCGCCCCGGCCGCCGCTGCGGGCTCTGTCCCGGTCCCCGCAGGCCTCTCCGCCGTGGCGGCTCCCTCCGGGGCGGCCGGACCGGTCGCGGCGGCGGACGCCGCCGGGGCCACCGGCTCCTTCGTGAACTCACGCAGGGCATCGCGGACGGCGAGGCGGGATTCCCGGTGGACCAGGGGGCGTTGGGCCAGGTAGAACCTCGGCGACACCCCATTCAGCGCCTGGAAGGACCGGTCGAGGAAGTCCGCAGGGCGCATGCCGGAGTCCTTGAGCGAGTCGAACACCTTCTGCAGCACTTCGAGGGCGGCGACCACGGGACGGTCCAGCGTGCCCCGCCGTTTCAGCACCGCCACCACGTCGTCGGCCGCGGGCCGCCCCAGCACGTGGGCCAGTTCCTCGTGGCCGAGGGCCAGCAACACGTACTCGGAGAGCCAGGCCACGCTCCCGGAGAACTGCACCGGGATGGCCAGCGCCCGCTCCCAGTCAGGAGCGTACGGCCCTCGCGGTAAGCCGGCCTGGAGGGGAGCGGGAGCGGCCACGTGAGCCGGAGCGGGCGCGCTCGGGGAAGCAGGTGGGGGAGCCGACGCAGACGCGGCCACCGGCTCGGCCGCGGGAGCAGGGTCGGACACCGGCGCGGGCACGGCCGCCGGCGCGGGAACGGGAACAGGCTCGGGAACGGGCTCGGGCTCCGACACAGGCGCAGGCGCGGGCACGGGCGCAGCCTGCGGCGCACCAGCACCAGCACCCGCACCCGCACCCGCACCCGCGCTCGGCCCAGCCTCCGACCGTGTGGCATCCGGCCGCACCACCGGGTCCTGCCCGGCGACGGATTCGGCCCCGGTACCCGGCTGCCCGGCCTGGGCGGCACCGGCAGCGTGGGCGAATCGGGCCACGCGGGCGGCACGGGCCGTCTGGACAGCGCGGGCGGCACGAGCAGCGCGCGCCGCGCGGGCGGCACGGGCCGCCCGCTGCGTGCGCGTGGCGCGCTTGCGCGGCTTCGGGTCGGGCGGCTCCCTGTGCCCGGGACCGAAGCCGGCCTCCAGCAGCATCTGCCGCAGCGTCTCGAACGCCTTCATTTCCACCTGGCGGATGCGCTCACGCGTGACGTCGAACTCCCTGCCCAGGTCCTCCAGGGTCGACCGCTCCCCGTCGTCCAGCCCTGTCCGGCGCAGCAGGATCCTGGCCTCCCGCTCGCCGAACCGTTCCAGGAATGACAGCAGGTACGCACGGTGCATCTGCTCCATGGCCAGCCGCTCGGCCGAGGGCAGCGGACGGTCAAGGGCGACGAGGTCGCCCAGGTGGGCGCCGTCCGCGACGATCCGGTCCAGGGAGTCCGTGCGGCGGCTCAGCAGCAGGATCCCCTCCACGCGGTGCACGGGCATGTCGCACACCACGGCCAGGTCGGCCGGGCGCGCGGGCCGGCCCTGCGACTGGAGCGTCCGCTCGGTCATGGCGACCTTGCGCATCTTCTCGTGCATGTGGACGGGGATGCGGATGACGGCCCCTTCGTCGGCGACGGCCCGGGTGAGTCCCTGCCGGATCCACCAGGTGGCGTACGTGGAGAACTTGTAGCCCTGGGTCGGGTCGAACTTCACCGCCGCCCTCATCAGGGCCCGGGCCCCGTGCTGGAACAGGTCCTCGTAGTCGAGCCCCTGCTCCAGGTACTTGGGAACGATGCTGCGGACCAGCCGCTGGTTGTGGACGACGAAGCAGTTCCGCGCCCTGACCCGGATGTCGGTGGCGGGCAGCGCGGCGATCTCCGCCTCCGTCACCGGCCGGCCGATCCCCTCTGCTCCACCCCGTACCAGCGCTCCGAGTCCCACCTCTTCGGCTGCCGACAGAAGACGGCTCTCCGGCCGCCGGATGAAGCGGCTCTCGTCAAGAAGGGCACGGGCGGCCTCGACGGCCCGGCTCACGTCACCGACCGCGGGCGGCGAAACGGCCGGCAGGAAGGGCTCCGCGTCCTCCGCGTCCTCCGCGTCCTCCGGGCCGTCCGCGTCCTCCGGGCCGGCTGTCGGCACGGACACCTCGGACAGCGGCACGCTCGGCGCCGGCCGGACGGCAGCCTCATCCCTCGGCCCGGGTACGACGCTTCCGGCGGCAGTCCGCGCCGGCGGCCGGGGCGACACCCTGGCGCGCAGCGTCCGCTCCTCCTCCGGCGTCAGCCCGCACAGGCGCGCGACGCCGGCGACCGTCTCGGCACCCACGCTCCCCCGGCCGCCCTGGTAGCGGCCCAGGAGGCCGTGTGCCAGGTCCACCCGGCCCGCGGCCGGCGACGACGACGGCTGCGGCTGCGGCTGCGGCTGCGGCTGCGGCTGCGGCTGCGGCTGCGGTGCAACCTTCCGGGTGTCCCGCCGGTCCTTGCTGATGTGTTCCGCTTCGCCCCGGACCCCCAGCCCCAGGCGGGCCAGCTCGTCGCGGAGTCGGTCCTGCTCCCCCTGCACCAGCCCGAGCCTGTCCACGCTCAGGAGGAACTGCCGCTCGGAGACCACACCCGACACGGCGGCGCGCATCAGTTCGCCGTACAGCTCACGAAGGGCGGCCCGGAGTTCGGCGGCACTGCGTTCACCTCGGCCCTCTGCCTTCACGGCGTCCCTCCCTCGCCCTGCTCCCGGGAAAACGCTAGGACCAACCTGTTTACATTGTCAACGTGTCTCATATAGAAGTTGCAGGGCGCCTTGTGTACATTCCACAGCTCAACGGACGTGCGATCCGGGCGCATTCCGCCTCTGCGAACATGAACGGGCATCTGCCGCGCACACCGGCAGGAGCCACCAGGGCAGGGCAGGGCATGGCATGGCATGGCAGGACGGGACGGGGCGGGCCGGGCGTCAGGCCAGCCAGACGGAGAGAGGGGTGGCAGTGGCCGAGCGGCTGATCGGGGGCCGGTTCCGGGTGACGGGGGTCATCGGGTCCGGGAACATGGGCGAGGTCCACCGCGCCGAGGACCTGCACCGGGCGGAGGGCACGGCGGCTCGCACCGTCGCCGTGAAGACCATCCTCCGGCGCCGGTCCGGCGCCCATCTGGACACCGCTGACGACGCCAAGGCCGTCCAGCGGTTCGCCCGTGAGGTCCGCATCATGCGCCGCCTGGAGCACCCCAACCTCACTCGCCTCGTCGACGGAGGCGTGGACGAGGCGGACGGCCGCCCCTACCTGGTGATGGAGTACCTGGACGGCGAGACCCTGCGCGACCTGATCGAGGAGGAGCGGCAGCTCCCCGTGGCCTGGGCCGTCGCCATCGGCGCGCAGATCGCCGCCGGTCTGGCCGCCGCGCACGCGGCCGGGGTGGTCCACCGGGATCTGAAGCCGGCCAACACCATGCTGACCACGGGCGGCACGGTGAAGGTGCTCGACTTCGGCATGGGCCGGATCGTGGACGACCCCGCGGACGCGAGGCTCACCAGCACGGGGGTGAGCGTCGGCACCGCCCGCTACATGGCGCCCGAGCAGTTCGAGGCCCGCCAGGTCACCCAGGCGGCCGACCTGTACGCCCTCGGCTGCGTCCTGTACGAGATGCTGGCCGGCGTGCCTCCGTTCGTCAGCGGATCGGCCTACGAGCTGGGCCGCAAGCACGTCGAGGAGATCCCGGCGTCCGTGAGCACCGTACGGCCCGCCACCCCCGCGGCCCTGGCCCGGCTGGTGAACCGGCTGCTGGCCAAGGACCCCGCCGAACGCCCCGCCGACGCGGTGTCCGTCCGCGAGGCCCTGCTCCCGCTGCTCCCGGAGGCGTTCGCGGCCGACGGGACGGACCCCGGCGAGGAGGGTTCCGCGCTCCCCCACTGGAGCGCGCTCGACCCGGTCCGCCCCGTACGCCGCGCCGCCCCGGCCGCGGCGGTGCCGCCCGCGGCGCCGGCCGCCGAGCGCCCCCGCCGGGCTCCCTCCGGTCCCGGCATGGACGTCTTCGGTGTCCACCGCACCCTGATCGAGGACTACCGCTCCTTCACCGAGGGCGGCACGGTCATCCGCGACGACCGCATCGCCTCGTTCGTCGAGGACGACCTGAACGCCAAGTCCCAGTGGCCCGACCCGTGGCTGTCCCTGAACCCGTTCTTCGCGAGCGGCGGTACGGTCGTCGAGCTGGCGGGGCAGGGCGTGCTGCACCCCGAGTGCGCACGGATCTTCCAGGCCCGCAAGACCCAGGGCGGCACGGTGTGCGACGGCCGCCCGCTCACCCTCCACCAGCACCAGCGCGAGGCCGTCGACGCCGCCGCTTCCGGCGAGTCGTACGTGCTGACGACCGGCACCGGCTCCGGCAAGTCGCTCTCCTACATCGTGCCCATCGTGGACCGGGTCCTGCGCGAGCGCGAGGCAGCGGGCCACCGGGCGGCGAAGCGGGTGCGCGCGATCGTCGTCTACCCGATGAACGCGCTCGCGAACAGCCAGCTGAAGGAGCTGGAGAAGTACCTGCGCGACGGGTACGGGGCCGGCCGCGAGCCCGTCACCTTCGCCCGCTACACCGGCCAGGAGGACGACGGGCGCCGCAGGGAGATCCGCGACAACCCGCCGGACATCCTGCTCACCAACTACGTGATGCTGGAGCTGATGCTGACCCGCCCGGCCGATCGCGCCAGCCTCATCAGCATGGCCCGCGGCCTGGAGTTCCTCGTCTTCGACGAACTGCACACCTACCGCGGCCGGCAGGGCGCGGACGTCGCCCTGCTGATCCGACGGGTCCGCGAGGCCTGCCGGGCCGACCGGCTCCAGTGCGTCGGCACGTCCGCCACCATGTCCACCGAAGGAACCGCGGACGACCGGCGCCGGGTGGTCGCGGACACCGCGACCACCCTGTTCGGCACGCCCGTGCATCCCCGCAATGTCATCGTCGAGACGCTGGTCCGGGCCACCGACGAGGCGCCGGCGACCGTCCCGGCGGACCGGCTGCGCGCGCCCGGCGCCCCCCGCGCGTACACCGACCTGGTGCGCGATCCGCTGGCCCGGTGGATCGAGACCCGGTTCGGCCTGGCCGTGGACGGCGGCCGGCTGGTGCGGCAGCGGCCGGCCCAGATCGAGGTCGCGGCCCGGGAGCTGGCCGGCGCCTCCGGCGTGGACGCCCAGCAGTGCCGGGTGGCCATCGAGGCGACGCTGGAGGCCGGCTCGGAGGCCCGCCACCCGGTCACCGAGCGGCCGCTGTTCGCGTTCCGGCTGCACCAGTTCCTGTCCAAGGGCGACACCGTGTACGCCACGCTGGAGGACCGGCTCACCCGCCACCTCACACGCTCGTACCAGCTCGAACAGCCCGGCGGCGGCGGCAAGCTGCTGATGCCGCTGGCGTTCTGCCGCGAGTGCGGCCAGGACTACCTGACCGTCTGGCGTACCGAGAAGGACGGCGAGGTGCGCTACGAGGCCCGCCGGGACACCGCCGCGACCGGCGGCCGGCAGGGCGACGGCTATCTGTACGTCGACCACGACCGGCCCTGGCCGTCCGCCGTCCAGTACGCCGTCGACGACCGCCGGCTGCCGGAGTCCTGGCTGGAGGCGGACGACCGCGGCCAGGAAGTCGTCAGGAAGTCCTACCGGGACCGGGTGCCGCGGGCCGTCACCGTCGACCCGCGCGGCGTCGAGGGCCGGGACGGGCTGCGGGCCGCGTTCGTCCCGTCCCCGTTCCTGTTCTGCCTGCACTGCGGTGTGGCGTACGAGCAGACCCGCGGCAAGGACTTCGCCAAGCTGGCCACGCTCGACCGGGAAGGCCGTTCCTCGGCCACCTCGCTGATCTCCGCCTCGGTGGTCCGGTCGCTGAAGTCCGTTCCCGAGGAGGCCCTGGAGAAGGAGGCACGCAAGCTCCTCACCTTCGTCGACAACCGCCAGGACGCCTCGCTCCAGGCCGGCCACTTCAACGACTTCGTGCAGATCACCCAACTGCGTGGGGCGCTGTACCGGGCGGCTCTGGACGCCGGCGAGGACGGCCTGCACCACGAGGACCTGGCGGCCCGGGTCGGGGACGCGCTCGGCCTGCACCCGGCGGACTACACCGACGGCGGCCGCAAGCCGGCCCCGGCCATGGCCCGTGCCGCGGCCAGGACCCTCCGCGACGTGATCGCGTTCCGGCTCTACCTGGACCTGGAGCGGGGCTGGCGCATCACCATGCCCAACCTGGAGCAGACCGGGCTGCTGGAGATCGACTACGCGGACCTCGACTGGGTGGCGGCGGAGGAAGACCCCTGGGCCACCGCCCTCCCGGTGCTGCGCGAGGCCGATCCGGCGCTGCGCGCCGAGATCATGAGGGCGCTGCTGAACGAGATGCGCCGGTCGCTCGCCATCGACGTGTCCTACTTCCGGGACGACTTCGACGCGCTCCAGCGGGCGAGCGAGGAGCGGCTCGCCGACCCGTGGGTGCTGTCCGCCTCGGACCGGCCCAGGGTCGGCACCGCCTACCCGCACCCCTCGGGCAAGGGCATGGACCGCTCGGCGCTGTTCCTCTCCGCCCGGGGCAAGTTCGGCAAGTACCTCGGCCGGGCGGACCGGTCGTTCGGGGAGCTGGACACCGACGCGCTGCAGCAGGCCATCGCCCAGCTGCTCAAGGTCCTCGCGGAGGCCGGACTGGTCAAGGAGGTGACCGAGGCGCCCCAGCGCGCCGGGCGGTTCCGCAGGCCGGCGGACTCCGCGGCGACCGGCTACCGGGTCGCCGCCCAGTGCCTGGTCTGGCGTGCCGGAAGGGGCGAGACCGGCACCCACGACCCGCTGACCCGCACCTATCAGAGCGGTGACGGCCCTCGTGTGAACACCTTCTTCCGCGACCTCTACAAGGAGGCCGCGGGGGCGCTGGCCGGCCTGTTCGCCAGGGAGCACACCGCACAGGTGTCCCCCGAGGAGAGGGAGAAGCGCGAGAACGCCTTCCGCGAGGCCGAACTGAAGCTCCTGTACTGCTCTCCGACGATGGAGCTGGGCGTCGACATCTCCTCGCTGAACGCGGTCATGATGCGCAATGTGCCGCCCACCCCCGCCAACTACGCGCAGCGGTCGGGCCGGGCGGGCCGCAGCGGCCAGCCCGCCCTGGTCACCACCTACTGCGCCACCGGCAACAGCCACGACCAGTACTACTTCCGCCGTTCCGAGCGGATGGTGGCGGGCGCGGTCGCCCCGCCCCGTCTCGACCTGGCCAACGAGGACCTGGTCCGCTCGCACCTCCAGGGCATCTGGATCGCGGAGACCGGCCTGAAGCTGGGCCGGGCCATGTCCGACGTCCTCGACGTGCCGGCGCCCGACAGCGGCGACCGCCTCACCCCCGCCCTGGAGCTGCAGCCCGACATCCGCGAGGGCTCCCTCGACGAGGCGGCGAGGCGCCGCACCGTGGACGGGGCACGGCGCGTCCTCGCACCGCTGCTGCCCGACTTCGCGGACACCACCTGGTGGTACGACGAGTGGATCGAGGACCAGGTCCGTACCGTCCCCGGGCGTTTCGACCAGGCATTCGAACGGTGGCGCAAGTTGTTCCGCTCCGCGCTCAGGGACTACTACATCCAGAGCGAGCGCCGGATCGACTACAGCCTCACCGAAGGCGACCGCAAGCGGGCCAACACCCGCCAGCGCGAGGCGTGGACCCAGCTGAACCTGCTGATGAACGAGAGCGCCGACAGCAAGTCGGTCCTCTCGGACTTCAACCCGTACCGCTACCTCGCCTCCGAGGGCTTCCTGCCCGGCTACAGCTTCCCCCGGCTGCCGCTCGCCGCCTACATCCCGACCGTCGGCCGCTCCCGCGGCGACGGCGACTTCCTCCAGCGGCCCCGCTTCCTCGCCATCCGCGAGTTCGGTCCCGGCGCGCTGATCTACCACGAGGGCGCCCGCTACCAGGTCACCCGGATCCAGCTGCCGCCGGACTCCTCCGGTGACCTGGCCACCAGCGAGGCCCGCCGCTGCGCCCAGTGCGGCTACCACCACGACCCGAAGGACCGGGACGACCGCTGCCGGATGTGCGACGAACCGCTCGGCTCGTCGACGTACGGACTGCTGCACCTGCACACCGTGTACACCACGCGGCGGGAGCGGATCTCCTCGGACGAGGAGGAGCGGCGCCGGGCGGGCTTCAGGCTGGAGACGTCCTTCCGCTTCCATGACCACGGCACCCGCAGCGGCCGGCTGAACGCCTCCGTCACCGACACCGCGGGCGCGCCGGTCGCCGAGCTGGCGTACGGCGACTCGGCGACCGTCCGCATCACCAACACGGGCCGGGTCCGGGCCAAGAGCGACGAGCCGCCGGGCTACTGGCTGGACCTGGCCGACGGCCGCTGGATGAACGACGCGGACGCGGCACAGGCGTCGGGCGACTCCGGCGAACTGCCGGTGATCGACGAGGCCGGCAACGAGCGGCGCCGCAAGAAGCGCGTCATCCCCTTCGTCGAGGACCGCCGCAACATCCTCGTCCTCACCCTCGACGAGGCCCTGCCCGAACCGGTCGCCCTGTCCGTCATGTACGCCCTGGAACGGGGCATCGAGGCGGCCTTCGAGCTGGAGGACGCGGAGCTCACCAGCGAGCTGCTGCCCCCGAACGACGGCCCGCGCCGGCGCCTGCTGTTCACGGAGGCCGCCGAGGGCGGCGCCGGTGTGCTGCGCCGCCTCCAGGCGGAGAAGCACGCGCTGGCCGAGGCGGCCCGGGAGGCCCTGTCCATCTGCCACTTCGGCGCGGAAGGCGAGGACCTGGGCGGCCCCCACCCCGACCGGCCGTGCGCGCTCGGCTGCTACGAATGCCTGCTCACCTACGGCAACCAGCTCAGCCACGCCCTGCTCAACCGGCACACGGCGCGGGACCTGCTGGTCCGGCTGGCGTCGGCGTCGGCCACGCGCGACCCGCGCGGCGAGTCCCGGTCCGAGCAGTTCCGGCGCCTGCTGGACGGGGGTTCCGGGACTCCCACCCGGGTGGAAGACGCGGTCGCGGAGAGCCTGGGCAAGCCGGCCCAGGACGATCTCCTCACCTGGCTCAAGGCCCGGGGCCTGCGCCTGCCCGACGAGGCCGAGAAACTGGTCACCGAGGCCAACGCCCTGGTGGACTTCGTCTACCGCCTCCCCGGGGCGAAGGTCGCCGTCTTCGTCGACCTCCCGGGCGTGGAGACGACGGCTCTGCGCGACGAGGACGCGGAGGAACGCCTCCAGGACGCCGGCTGGGACGTCATCCGCTTCCCGCACGACACCGACTGGGACGAGATCGTCCGCCCGCACTCCCGCTACTTCGGCACGCCCGCCGCCGACTGACCCGAGGACGAGACGACAGACATGGCACTCACGTACACCGCCGGATCGCTGGTCACCGCCCGCGGCCGGGAATGGGTGGTGCTCCCGGACAGCGAGCCCGATCTGCTGGTGCTGCGCCCGCTGGGCGGTACGGACGACGACATCGCCGCGGTCTTCCCCTCCTTCGAGGAGGTGGAGCCCGCCCGGTTCGCCGACCCCGAACCGGCGGACCTCGGCGACCAGCGCGCGGCCGGCCTGCTGCGCACCGCCCTGCGCATCGGCTTCCGCTCGGGCGCCGGCCCGTTCCGCTCCCTGGCGGGCATCGCGGTCGAACCGCGCGCCTACCAGCTGGTGCCGCTGCTGATGGCGCTGCGCCAGAAGACGGTCCGCATGCTGATCTCCGACGACGTCGGCATCGGCAAGACCGTCGAGGCCGGCCTGATCGCGAGCGAACTGCTCGCCCAGGGAGAGGCCACCGGCCTGGCCGTCCTGTGCTCCCCCGCCCTCGCCGAGCAGTGGCAGCAGGAGCTCCGCACCAAGTTCGGCATCGACGCCGAACTCGTCCTCTCCTCCACCGTCTCCCGCCTCGAACGCGGCCTCGACCTCGGCCAGTCCCTCTTCGACCGCCACCCGAACGTGATCGTGTCCACGGACTTCATCAAGTCCCCCCGGCACCGCGACGACTTCGTCCGGCACTGCCCCGACCTGGTGATCGTGGACGAGGCCCACACCTGTGTCGCCGCGGACGACACCTCCGCGGGCGCCCAGAACCAGCTGCGCTACGAACTGCTGTGCCGGGTCGCCAAGGACCCCGACCGGCACCTGCTCCTGGTGACGGCGACCCCGCACAGCGGCAAGGAGTCCGCGTTCCGCAACCTGCTGGGCCTGGTCAAGCCCGAACTCGCCACCGTGGACCTGGAGTCCAGGACCGGACGCGAGCAGCTCGCCCGGCACTTCGTGGCCCGCAAGCGGGCCGACGTACGCCAGTACCTCACCAGGGAGGACGGGCTCGGCGACGACAGTCTCGCCGAGCGGACCGCCTTCCCCACCGACCGCTCCTTCAAGGACGAGACGTACAAGCTGTCTCCGGCCTACCGCGCCCTGCTCGACGACGCCATCGCGTACGCGGGCGAGCGGGTCGAGGCCGCCGGCGGCCAGGGCAAGCGCGAGGCCAGGATCGCCTGGTGGTCGGCGATCGCCCTGCTGCGCTCCCTGGTGTCCTCGCCGCGCGCGGCCGCGAAGACCCTGAGCACCCGCTCGGCCGCCGCGGTGGCCGGCTCCCCGGAAGAGGCCGACCGGCTCGGCGCCCCCCTCAACAGCGACGCCTCGGACAGCGACACGCTGGAAGGCATGGACGTGGCGCCGGGCGCGGAGACCGGGGAGGCGGCCGGCAGCCGCCTGGCCGAACTCGCCCAGCGCGCCACGGCCCTTCAGGGCACGGAGCACGACCTCAAACTGAAGGCACTGGTCAAGCACCTCAAGGCCCTGCTCGCGGACGGCTACCACCCGATCGTCTTCTGCCGCTACATCCCCACGGCCGAGTACCTGGAGGCCGAACTGGGTGAGCGGACGACCGAGGACGGCAGGAAGAAGCGTTCCCCGCTCGGCGCGAACACCGTCGTCAAGGCCGTCACCGGCACACTCTCCCCGCAGCAGCGCGTGGAGCGCATCGACCGGCTGGCGGAGGCGGCCGGGGACGACCCCGCCGCCCGCCGGGTGCTGATCGCCACCGACTGCCTGTCGGAGGGCGTCAACCTCCAGCACTACTTCGACGCGGTCGTCCACTACGACCTGGCCTGGAACCCGACCCGCCACGACCAGCGCGAGGGCCGCGTCGACCGGTACGGCCAGCGCCGCGACGAGGTCCGCGTGATCACCCTGTACGGCGCGGACAACGGCATCGACGGCAAGGTCCTGGAAGTGCTGATCAAGAAGCACCGCCAGATCAAGAAGGACCTCGGCATCTCGGTCTCCGTACCCGACGAGATGTCGACGGGCGTCACGGACGCGATCGTCGAATGGCTGCTGATGCGCGGCCGCGAGGACCAGGGCGCACTGTTCGGCGCGGACGCGTTCAAGGCCGGCACGGCGAAACTGGAGAACGACTGGAACTCGGCGGCGGAGCGGGAGAAGGCGTCCCGCTCGATGTTCGCGCAGCGCGCCGTCCACCCCGAGGAGGTGGCCCGCGAGGTCGTCGCCCTCCGCGACGCCCTCGGCGGCACCGGCGAGATCCGCACCTTCGTACGCCAGTCCCTTCAGGCGCTGAACGCCGTGCTGCGCGGCACAGGAGAGGACTTCACCGCCCAGGTCGGCGGTACTCCGGCCGGTCTGCGGGACGCGCTCGCCCCGCTCGTCGGCACGGACACGGTGGACCGGGACCGCCCGGTCCCCTTCCGCACCGACCCGGCGACCGGACGCGGCGAGGCCGCCCTGGTCCGCACCGACCCGGTGGTGGGCGCCCTCGCCGCGCACGTCCTGAACACCGCGCTCGACCCCCGGGCCGAGGGCCCCCGTCCGGCCCGCCGCTGCGGCGTCATCACCACCGACGCGGTCACCACCCGTACCACCCTGCTGCTGGTCCGGTACCGCTTCCACCTCACCCTGCCCTCCCGCAGCGGGGAGAAGCAGCTCATCGCGGAGGACGCCCGCCTGCTGGCCTTCCAGGGCTCCCCGAAGAACGCGGTGTGGCTGCCGCAGCAGGACGCGACCGCCCTGCTGGACGCCACCGCCTCCGCGAACACCGACGCGTACTTCGGCGAGCGCACCATGACCCGCGTCCTCGGGCGGCTTCCCGAGGTGTCGGAGCACCTGGCGGCATACGGCGAGGAGCTGGCCGCCGAACTCGACGCCTCCCACCGCCGGGTGCGCGCCGCGTCCGGGGACATCGTCCGCGGCCTGACGGTCACCGCCCAGAAGCCCGCCGACGTCCTCGGCGTCTACGTCTACCTTCCCGCCGACCCCGCCGCCCCTGCCGCCCCTGCCGCCCCTGCCGCCCCTGGAGCGTCCGCCTGATGTCCGCCACCACCCGCAACCAGGTGTTCACCGCCGTCCACACGGTCGGCGCGCTGCTGCCGGCCGACATGCTGCTCCGCATCTCCGAGGGCCGGGTCTCCAAGGACCTCAAGGGCATGGCCCCGGCCGACTACCGGATCGCCGGCTCCCGCACCGTGCGGGACGAGGCCGAGCGCCACTGGGACAACCTCAAGGGGCTCTGGCTGGAGCTGCGCGAGAAGCTGCCGTACGCGCCCGAGTCCTCGGTACCCCCGGACACCACCGGCTACGCCGGACCCAACTGGCTGGACCCGCTGTTCGAGGCCCTGGGCTTCGGCCACCTCACGGCGGTCGGCGCCGACGGCATCCCCGCCGCCGACGGCACCAAGACCTTCCCGGTCACCCACCGCCGCGACCACACCCTCGTCCACCGCACCCCGTGGAACGCCTCCCTCGACAAGCGCCGGACCGCCGGCAGCCCGGCCCCGCAGTCGCTCCTCCAGGAGGCCCTGAACCGCACCGAACCCCACCTGTGGGCCCTCCTCACCAACGGCCGGCGGCTGCGCCTGCTCCGCGACTCCAACGCCCTGGCCACCACCTCGTACGTCGAGTTCGACCTCGAAGCCATCTTCGACGGCGAGCTGTTCCACGAGTTCGTCCTGCTGTACCGGATCCTGCACGCCTCCCGCTTCGAGCCCCCGGCCGGGGCCGAGGGCGGGGCGGGGCAGCGCGGCTGCCGGCTGGAGCTGTGGCGGGACGCCGCGCTCCGCTTCGGCGCCCGGTTCCTGGACGACATCGGCGAGGGCGTCCGGCTCGCCCTCAAGCAGCTCGGCACCGGCTTCCTCAAGCACCCCGCCAACACCGCCCTGCGCGCGGACTTCGACCGCGAGACCTACCACGCGGCCCTGCTGCGGCTGGTGTACCGCCTGCTGTTCGTCTTCGTCGCCGAGGACCGCGAGGCACTGCACGACCCGGAGGCCGACCCGGAGGCCCGCAAGCGCTACGCCGACTACTTCTCCACCGCCCGCCTGCGCGACCAGGCCCGCCGCCGCCAGGGCACCTCCCACTCGGACCGGTACCAGGCCCTCCGTCTGGTCCTCGACGCCCTCGGCGACGAGAGAGGCCGCCCCGAACTCGGCCTCCCGGGCCTGGGCGGCCTCTTCGACGACACGGCCGCGGACGCCCCGCTCAAGGGCCTGTCCCTGTCGAACCGGCACCTGCTGGCCGGCGTACGCCACCTGTCGGTCGTCTTCGACACCGAGGCCAAGCGGTGGCGGAGCGTGGACTACCGCACCCTGGACGCCGAGGAACTCGGCGTGATCTACGAGTCCCTGCTCGAACTGGTCCCCCAGTACAGCGCCACGGAACAGACCTTCGAGCTGGTGAACCGGGCAGGCAACGAGCGTAAGAAGACAGGCTCGTACTACACCCCGGGCTCCCTGGTCGAAGTCCTCCTCGACTCCACGCTCGACCCGGTCATCGACGACGCCCAGAAGCGCGGCGAGGCAGCGGCGGCCGAGGCCGGACAGCCCGACGCACGGGAAGCCGTCGAGCGGGAGCTGCTCTCCCTGACCGTCTGCGACCCGGCGTGCGGCTCCGGCCACTTCCTGGTCGCGGCGGCCCGCCGCATCGCCAAGCGGGTGGCGGCCGTACGCGACCGCACGCCCGAGCCGACCCCGGAGAGCATCCGGCACGCCCTGCACGACGTCATCGCCAGATGCGTCTACGGCGTGGACCTCAACCCGATGGCGGTGGAACTGGCCAAGGTCTCCCTGTGGATGGAGGCCCTGGAGCCCGGCAAGGCCCTCGGCTTCCTCGACGCGCACGTCAAGCACGGCAACGGACTCATCGGCGCCACGCCGAAGCTGCTGCGGGGCGGCATCCCGGACGAGGCGTTCAAGCCGGTGGAGTGCGACGACAAATCGGTGGCCACGCGCTGGCTGAAGGCGAACAAGGACCAGCACAAGGGCGTCGTCACCCTCGACGCGGCGATGGACGAGGAGGTCAGCGTCACCAACGCCGCCTTCGCCACCGAGCTGCGCCGGCTGATGGACGACGCCCCCACTGACGGCGTCGCCCAGGTCCGCGCCCTGGCCGAGCGCTACCGCGCCTGGGAGGACTCCCCGGAGAACCGCGACGCCCACAAGCTCGCCGACGCGTGGTGCGCGGCGTTCATGTGGAAGAAGACCGACGACGCACCGGCCCCGGTCACACAGCGCGTCTTCCTCGCCCTCCAAAGCCCCGAGGGGGCGGGGACCCTGGAGGAGACCCACCACGAGATCGCCCGCCTGAGCGAGGAGTACCGCTTCTTCCACTGGCACCTGGAGTTCCCCGACGTCTTCGACGTCCCCGACGACGCGTCGGCTCCGGGGGTGGACCCGGTGACGGGGTGGGGCGGCGGCTTCGCCTGCGTGCTGGGGAACCCGCCGTGGGACAAGGTCGACTTCGAGGACAAGAAGTACTTCAGCGTCATCGAGCCGAAGCTGGCCGAGATCTCGGGCACGGCGCGCCGTACGGCGATCGCGGCATGGGCGGCCGAACACGAGGAGGAGGGCGCCCGTTACGCGGCCGCGCGGCGCAGGGTCAAGTCCTCTTTCCTGTTCCTGGGGTCGTCGGGGGCGTATCCGCTGCTACGGAAGGGGTTGTCGGTCAAGGGGGTCAACTCCCTCCAGACCGACCAGCTGTTCACGGAGCGATTCGTCTCCATCACGGCCCCGCAGGGGCGCTGCGGGACAGTCGTCCCGACGCAGATCGCCACGGGCGCGGGCGCGCAGTTCCTCTTCCAGGACCTGACCCGGCGTGGTGCGGTGAAGCACCTGTACGACTTCGAGAACGGCAAGCGGGAGAAGCTGTTCCCGGCGGTGCATGCGAGCTACCAGTTCTCGCTAATCTCCCTCGCGGGCCGCGACCTGACCGAGCACGCCGCGAGGTTCGCGTTCTTCCTGGGACACCCGGACGAGCTGGACGGCGGACGGGCAGTCTTCGAGCTCTCGCCTGAGGAAATCGCTCTCATCAACCCGAACACGGGGACCCTGCCGGTATTCCGCACGCGGAGGGACGCCGACCTCACTGCCGCCATCCACGGCCGCATGCCGGTACTCGTGAACGAAAGTAGCCAGGAGGGGAATCCGTGGCGGCTCACGTTCAAGAACCTCTTCAACATGACCGACGACTCTGACCTGTTTCAGAATCGCGCCACGCTGGAGGCAGAGGGTTGGGAGTTGGAGGGGAACGTCTTCGGGCGGGAGGGAGAACGGATGCTGCCTCTCTACGAGGGCAAGATGGCCCACCTCTTCGACCACCGCTGGAACCACTACTACGGCCTGGCGAACGACGACTACGAGCGCGTCCCCACGGTAAGCAAGAAGGACCCGTACGGCGTGACGATGCCGCGCTACTGGATCCAGCAGAGCGGCCGGATCCACACGATAAGGAACGGCAAGGAGATCAATTCCCCAGGTGTGAACCTCCGCCTGGAGGAACTCCGTTGGGAGCGAGGGTGGTTGCTCGGATGGCGTGATGTCGCCCGCACTACTGACAAGCGGACAGCGATTCCGTCGTTTCTACCGAAGACGGCCGTTGGGCACACGTACCCCCTCATGTTCCCTGCCGGACCAGTCGAACTCACCGCGGCCTTGGTGGCGGCCCAGAGTTCCCTGGTGTTTGACTTCGTGGCCCGCCAGAAGGTCGGCGCCATCCACATGGCCCTCATGACGTGGAAGCAGCTCCCTGTCCCCCACCCGAAGGACCTGGCCTCACATGTGCCCTTCGTCAAGGGACGCATGCTGGAACTGGTCTACTGCGCATGGGAGATGAAAGAGCTTGCCCAGGACCTCGGCGACACCGGCGCCCCCTTCACCTGGAACGAAGGGCGCCGCGCCCAACTCCGCGCCGAGCTGGATGCCTACTTCTTCAACCTTTACGGCGTCTCCCGCGAGGACACCGACTACATCCTGGAATCCTTCCAGACCGAGAACGGCGGTCTGAAGAACAACGAGATCGCCAAGTACGGCGAGTACCGCACCAAGCGCCTCGTCCTCACCGAGTACGACCGCATGGCCGCATCCGGGCTCAGCATGGAGAACCCGCTCATGGACGGCGAGAACTACAGCTCGACCCTGACCCCGCCCCCGGGCCACGGCCCGCGCCACCCCAACCGCGACACCTGATCCACCGCTCCCCGCACAGCGCACGAAGCATCTTGGCGGTCGGCTGGCACCCACCCGTCGGCCGACCGCCAGGGAAGGATCCTCCATGGAGCCTCGCGGCTACCGCATGGTCGTCTCGACCCAGCAGGACTTCGTCACCACCAGCGCACTCACCGAGCGTCAGCTCTACACCTGGCTCAATAACAAGAGGTACGACACCTCCGCACTCGACGAGGGCCGCAACGACATAGCACCGAACGTCACCCTGGACCAGGACTCCGCCTCGGGCCGCCGAGGCGCGTACACGCGCTGGCGCATGCGGGAACCTGACACCCCGACCAGCGGCACCTGGCAGTCCACTCTGGTCGTCCGCGCCGACCACCGCGACGACCACCGCCGTACCTGGGTACAGGTGGACGTCGAGCACCGGCCCGCATCGGCCGACCAGTTCCCCACCCGTGCCAACACTCCTGCCATCGCCCAACTCCTCCTGGACGCGCTCCAAGCCCGTGACGGACTGGCCGACGTGAAGGCCAAACCGGCCCTCATCGACAGGGACGACGTCACCAAGGTGATCGAAGAGCTCTGCGACGTGGAGCGCCGCCTGCCGATCGTCGTCGCCAGCGTCCCGTTCGGAGTCGACCCGGACGCCTGGGCCGAATCCACGGTGGAGAAGGCGTACCGCTATCTCCCCGGGCTCGCCGTGCTCTACGTGCTCTCACCCGAGGCACAGGCCCATTTCAACCAAGCGCTGGAATTCCACCCGGTGTTCGGAGGCGGCATACGTACCTACCTCCCGGGCATCGATCCCGCCTGGAAGCCCGACGCACAGCGGCACCCGGTGATGTCGCGACGCACCATCGCGGCGAACCCCGACAAGGCGGCCTCCACCCTGGCCTCGATCCCGCAACGCCTGGCTCAGCGCCAGCCGCTCCCGGGAGTCCTGGACAGCCTGCCCATCCAGCGGACCAGGCCGCGCCCCCAGGCCCACGGCTCCGAGCTCCAGAAGCTGACCCACGAGAACACCACCCTGAACGAAATGCTCAGCGAGGCGGAGCAGACCGAGGCATCGCAGGCGAGCCGGATCAGCGACCTGAGCGCGGAACTCGACAAGACCGAGCGCAACGCGAACGGCCTGTTGGGCGAGAACGAGGAGCTCTACGACCAGCTCCAGTCGGCCCAGCGTAAGATCCGATACCTCCAGGAGCAACTGACCTACGCCGGCAAGTATCAGGCCGCCTACACGCCCTCGCACGGCCCCGAGATCAGTTACCCGGAGACCTTCGCCGACCTCCTCACCCGTCTCGGTGAGCTGCCCCATCTCTCCTTCACAGGCAAGGAGAAGATCACGCGGGATCTCGACAGCCAGTCGGTGGACAACTGGCTGCGGGTGGCGTGGGACGCCTTGCTCGCCCTGAACGACTACGCACAGGCTTCGTCAGAAGGCGCGGCGGGTGGTGACTTCCTCAGCTGGTGCAAAGCCGAGGAATCGCGCACCCATCCCTTCCCGGCGGCGAAGGTCGCGATGCGCGAATCGGCCACCGTCACCGCCACCGAGAAGCTGCGCCGGGACCGGATCCTGCCGGTACCGCCGGAGGTGCACCCCGACGGGAAGATCTTCATGCAGGCACATCTCCGGATCGGCTCCGGCAACACCATCGCACCGCGCCTGTACTTCTACGACGACGGCCCGAAGACCAGCCGCCTCTACATCGGCTACCTGGGCCCGCACATGCGCAACACCTTGACCTGAGGGCCTCGGCGACGCGATCAGTGATCGACCGCGTACCGCACGAACCGCTCCCAGCCTTCGCGGCCGACCGTGAAGGCTGGGCGGGTCAGGTCCTTGGAGTCCCGCACGTGGATGGCATGCTCGGTAGTGGCCACCTCCACGCAGTCATCGCCCGCAGAGCCGCTGTAGCTGGACTTGAACCACACGAGTTCCGTTGCGCTCATAGCTCTCCTCGCAGTCTCTCCAGCAAGTTCATGCAGGCACACCTGCGGATCGGCTCCGGCAACACCATCGCACCGCGCCTGCACTTCTACGACGACGGCCCGAAGACCAGCCGCCTCTACATCGGCTCCTCGGCCCGCAGATGCGTAGCACCCTCACCGGAGGGCCTCGGCCACGCGATCAGTGATCCACCGCGTACCGCACGAACCGCCCCCACCCTTCGCGGCCAACCGCGAACGCTGGACGGGTCAGATCCTTGGAGTCCCGCACGTGGACAGCCTCTTCAGTAGTCGCCACCTCCACACAGCTGTCACCCGCAGAGCCGCTGTAGCTGGACCTGAACCAGGCGAGTTCCCTCTCAGTGCTCATAGCTCTCCTCGCAGTCTCTCCAGCAAGCCCCTTGATTCGTCGTGGTTCAGGGCCTGCGACCGCAGTGTGTCATAGCGCTGGTGGAGGAGGCTGACCTCCTTCCTGTCGGCGATCAACCGCCCGTTCTCCTGACCCTCGGAGTAGGCAAGACGCCGCCCTTCCCCAGTCTCAAGCAGTTGCAGGGGGCCATCAAGGCACGCGTGCAAGCCAGCAGCGAGAGGCACGACCTGCAACGTGACGTTTCGCAGTGCACTGTGCGCAAGTACGTGGTCCAAGAGGTCCCGCATCATCTGCGGTTCCCCGAACCTGCGCCGAAACGCGGCCTCTTCCACAATGAAACTGAAGGGAACGCTCGTCCGTTCACGCAGCATCACCTGCCGTTCGAACCGAGCCACAACCTGCGCTTCCAACTGCTCGTCGGACAGCAGCGGGATCCGCTTCTCGAACACCGCCCGCGCGTACGCCTCCGACTGCAACAGCCCCGGCACCAGCCTGCACTCGTACGTGCACAGGCTCACCGCCCTCTTCTCCAGCCGCGCCCACCGCCGGAACCACGCCGCCAAGCCCGGCTCACCCCGCGACAGGTGACGGGCCGCCTTCCGCAGGGCGCCCGTGTTCCCCAGGGCCTCCTCCGCCCGTTCCACGAACGCCTCGTCCGGCATCCGCCGGCCCAGCTCCACCGACTCCACCGTGTGCTTGGAGAACCGGACCCGGG
>NZ_BLLG01000013.1 GCF_011766325.1 Streptomyces pacificus
GGGGTTCTGGTGGTGGACGAGTTGCGTGCGTTTCTGGGGCGGATGCTGCCGTCGTATATGGTTCCGCGTCGTTTTGTGGTGCTGGAGGCGCTGCCTTTGACGGCGCAGGGCAAGACGGACTATCGGGGGTTGCCTGTTCCCGAGGCGGTGCGTCCGGTGCTGAGTCGTCCGTATGCGGTTCCCGAGGGGGGTACGGAGGAGTCGCTGGCGGTGATCTGGGGTCGGGTCCTGGGTGTCGACCGGGTCGGTCGACATGACGACTTCTTCGACCTCGGGGGCGACTCCATCCGCTCCCTCCAGGTCCTCGGCCAGGCACGCGACGCCGGCATCACCTTCCGGGTACAGGACCTGCTGGACCGCCCGGTGCTCGCGGAGCTCGCCGAAGCGGTCGACCGGGCAGCGGACGCCGACGAGGCCGGTACGCCGGCCGCGACGTCCGCGACCTCCTCCGCGCCGGCCACGCCGGCCGCGACGCCACCCGCCCCGTTCTCGCTGCTCGCCCCGGAGGACCGGGAGCTGCTGCCCGACGGTCTCGAGGACGCCTATCCGATGGCCGAGCTGCAGGTCGGCATGGTCTACGAGATGCAGCTCGACCCCGAACGGGCCCCTTACCACAACGTGGACAGCCTGCGTATCGCCGGCCCGTTCGACGAGGACGCCTTCCGCGACGCCGTGGCCCGCGTCGTACGCCGCCACCCCGTGCTGCGCACCTCCTTCAACCTCGCCGACTACAGCGAACCCCTGCAACTGGTCCACCCCGCGGCGGACCCGCCGATCACGGTGGTGGACCTTCGGCACCGGAGCCCGGCGGAGCAGACGGCCGCGGTGGCCCGCTACGCAAGGAGCGAGCAGCGTCACCCGTTCGACGTGACCAGGGCCCCCTTGTACCGGATGGCCGTGCACATCCGGTCCGGCGATGTCTTCGAGTGGACGGTCACCGAGCACCACGCGATCCTCGACGGCTGGAGCCTGGCCTCCACGCTCTCGGAGATCGACGAGGTCTACCGCCTGCTTCTCGACGGACAGGACCCCCAAGCGGCGCCGCCCCGTTCCACCTACCGCGACTTCATCGCGGCCGAACGCGCGGCACTGCTCTCGCAGGAGTCCGCCGGCTACTGGCTGCGGCTCCTGGCGGGACGCCCGGACGGCCGGCTGCCCCGGCTGCCGGACGGGCTCGCCCCCCGGGAGCCGGCGCGGCCCGCGGCGAGCGGCACCCACGAGCGTGACGAGAGCCTCGGCTGGGGTGCGCTGACCACCCGGGTGTCCGGCGAACTGCTGCTGCGGCTGGAGGAGTTCGCCCGTCGCAGCCGTGTGCCGTTCAAGTCGGTCGTCCTCGCCGCGCATCTGCGGGTGATCAGCCTGGTGTCGGGCAGCTCCGACGTCCTGGTCGGGCTCACCGCGAACGGCCGGCTGGAGGAGGCCGACGGCGCTGAGGCCCGGGGACTGTTCCTCAACACCGTCCCCTTCCGCCTGCGACTGCCCGACGGCGACTGGACCGACCTGGTACGCGCCGTCTTCGCCGCGGAACGCGAACTGCTGCCCCACCGCCGCTACCCCATGGCCGCGCTCCGGCGCGCGCTCGGCACCGGAGAGCTGTTCGAGGCGAGCTTCACCTACAACCACTTCCACCAGTTCGGCCGGCTGGCCGAGCGGGGCAGGCTCGTCGCCCCGGAACCCGGCACCGATGTGCCGGGGACGGCACGGACCGACTTCCCGCTCGGGGTCACGGTCAGCCGCGAGCCGGCGGCCGGTGGCCTGCACCTGGAGTTGGAGTACGACACAGGAAAGCTCACCGGCGACCAGGTGGCGCTGCTCTGCGACTACCATCTGCGGGTGCTGGAGGCCATGGCGGACGGCGCCGCGGCCTCCCACCGGCACGCCACGCTGCTCGGCGAAGCCGAGGAGGCGCTGCTGTCCTCCTGGAGCGGCACGGCGGCGCCCCGGCCCGGGATCCCGGTCCACGAGCTGCTGCGCGAGCAGGCGGCCCGCACCCCGGACGCCGTCGCCCTGAAGGACGCCGCCGCCGACGGAGGCGGCGGCGGGGACGGGGGCGGCGGCGGGGACGGGGGCGGGGACACCGAGATCGGCTTCGCGGAACTCGACGCCCGCAGCGACGAACTGGCCCGCATCCTGTGCGCGCGGGGCGTGGGGCGCGGAGACCGGGTGGGCGTTCTGCTGCCTCCCGGATCCGCCGCGCTCACCGCCGTCTGGGCGGTGTGGAAGGCGGGCGCCGCCTTCCTGCCCCTCGACCCCGGGCTGCCCGCCGCGCGGCTGAGTGCGATGGTCGACGACGCCCGGCCGGCGCTGCTGGTCACCGACCGCATGGACACCGCGCCGCACGGATACCCGGTGCTCGACCCCTCGGAGTCCGGCCCCGCCCCGGAACGCGCCGACCTGCCGGCGGTCGGGCCCGCCGATCTCGCCTGCGTGATGTACACATCGGGCACGAGCGGACACCCCAAGGGCGTCATGATCGAGCACGGCGGCCTCGCCGGCTACGCGACGGCCCGGCTCCTCCCGCGCCTGCGGTCGGCCGGCTCGGGGGCGAAGCTGAGGGTGGTGGCCGGCACGTCCTCGTTCGTGTCCGACTTCTTCCTGGCCCAGATCCTGCCGCTGCTGGACGGCCACACCGTGCTCGTGCTGCCGCCCGGCGAGGGCCGCGACCCGCGCTACCTCGTCGAGCGCGCCCACCACCCGGACCGGGCGGTCGACGTCATCGAGGCGACGACGGCGCAGGTGCACCTCCTGGCCGAGGCGGGACTCCTCGACGCGCCGTATCCGCCGCGCCTCCTGGTGATCGGCGGTGAGTCGTGCCCGCCCGACCTGTGGGCCGTGCTGCGCGCGCATCCCGCGACGACGGCGTTCAACACCTACGGCCCGACCGAGGCCACCGTGGACGTCACGGCCGTGAACCTGGCCGACTGCCCGGCGCCCGTCATCGGCTCCCCGTACGGCGACGCGCGGATCCACCTCCTCGACGACGCGATGCAGCGGGTACCCGCGGGCACGACGGGCGAGATCCATGTGGGTGGCGACAGCGTCGGCCGCGGCTACCTCGGCCGGCCGCAGGCCACGGCCGACGCCTTCGTCCCCGACCCCTGGGGGCCGCCCGGCAGCCGTCTCTACCGCACCGGCGACCTCGGCCGCTGGACGGCCCAGGGGCGGATCGAGTTCCTCGGCCGACGCGACCTCCAGGTGAAGATCCTGGGGCAGCGGGTGGAGCCGGAGGAGGTCGAGTCCGCGCTGCGCACCCATCCCGGAGTCCGGGCCGCCGCCGTGACCTCCCATCGGACGGCCACGGGCGGGGTCCGGCTGGTGGCCCATGTGGTTCCCGGGGAGGGAACCCCGCCCGTCCCCGGCGGGATCCGGGAGCACCTGCGCACGCGGCTGCCCGCCGCGGCCGTGCCGGCGCTTGTCCGCCTGGTGGGCGCGCTGCCGCTCACCGCGAGCGGGAAGGTCGACCGCTCGGCGCTGCGGCCACCGGACGAGGCCCCCTCGAGCCCGGCGGACTCCCCGGCCCCCTCACCCCTCTCACCCCTCTCACCCCTCTCGGCCCCCTCCCCCCTCGCTCCCCCGGCGGCCGCCGCGCCCACGGCCCCCAGGACGGGGACCGAACACCGGCTGGCACAGGTGTGGGCCTCGGTCCTCGGCGTCCCGGCGGTCGGAGTCGAGGACGACTTCGTGACCCTGGGCGGTCACTCGCTGCTCGCGGTACGCCTCGCCCTGCGGATCAGCGACGCGTTCGACGTCGACTTCCGCCTGCCCCGGGTGTTCGACCTGCCCACCGTGGCCGAGCAGGCCGAGTGGATCGACCGGTCCGCCGCCGCCGACGGCCGGGAGGCGGCCGCCCTCGCCCCCATCCCGCACCTGAGGTACGCCGCCGGTGAGGCGATGCCCGCCTCCTTCGCACAGCAACGCCTGTGGTTCCTGTGGCACCTGGCACCCGACAGCCCGACTTACAACGTCGCCTGGGCCCACGACCTCCACGGCGGTCTGGACACCGCTCTGCTGTCCGTCTGCCTGGACCTCGTCGTCGAGCGCTTCGAGGCACTGCGCACCACCCTGCGGGCCGGGCGCGACGGCGACGTCGTCCAGGTGGTCCACCCGCCCCGTCCACGCCGCCTCGCACCGCAGGACGCCGCACCGGACGCCGTCGGGGCACTCGTCGACCGCGCCGCGGCCGAGCCGTTCGACCTCACCGCGGGCCCGCTGCTGCGCGCCCGCCTCTGGCGCACCGGCCCCGACCACCACGTACTCCTCCTCGTCGCCCACCATGTCGCCCTCGACGAGTGGTCCCTGGCCCTCCTGGAGCGGGACCTGTGGTCCCTGTACCGCGGCGACGGAGACCTCACGGCCGCCCGGCTTCCCGAGCTCCGGGCGACGTACGTCGACTACGCCGGCTGGCAGCGCACCCTGCTCACCCGCGGCGACGAGGAGACGGCCGGCGTGCTCCGCGAGGACCTGGCCCACTGGACCCGCGCCCTCGCCGGCAGCACGCCCACCGGCCCGGCGCCCGACCTGCCCGCGCCGGCCACCCGCACCTTCGCCGGCGACAGCCGGGGCGTCCACCTGCCCGCCGACCGGATCCAGGCGCTCGACGCGCTCCGCGACACCACCCGCACCACCGACTTCACCGTCCTGCTCGCCTGCTACGTCCTGCTGCTCGCCCGTCACACCGGTGACCACGACATCGTGGTCGGTACGCCCGTCTCCGGCCGCTCGCACCCCGACCTCGCGGACGTCGTCGGGTTCTTCGTCAACACCCTGGCGCTGCGCTTCCGACTGGATCCGCACGACGACTTCCGGACCCATCTCGACCGGGTCCGCTCCACCGTCCTGGAGGCGTTCGCCCACCAGGAGACGCCGTTCGAGCATGTGGTGCGCGCCGTCGCGCCGCAGCGCGCCGGCACCCACAACCCGCTCTTCCGCACGATGTTCAGCTACGCGTCGAGCCTCCACCAGGAGGACCCGGCCGCACGCGCGCCGGGCGGCCTCACCCTCCGCGAGCGCCGGATCCGCCCCACGGGAAGCCACTTCGACCTCTCCTTCGCCGTCACCCGCACCGCGGACGGTCTCGACGTCACGGTCGAGTACAGCACCGAGCTCTACCGCCCGGCGACCGCCGAGCGGCTTCTGGAGTCCTTCACCGAACTGCTCGCCGGCGCGGGCCGCACCCCCGCCCCGCCGCTGGGCGACCTCCTGGCCGCCTCCCCGCGCGAACGACGGACGCTGGCCGCCTGGAACGACGCGGCGATCACCCCGACGACGCGCACCCCCGTCCACCATCTGCTGGCCCGGCAGACCCGGCGCACGCCCGACGCGACCGCCGTCCACCACGGCGAGAACCGCCTGAGCTTCCGTCAACTCGACACCGCCAGCACCCGGCTCGCCCGCACCCTGCACCACCGCGGCGTACGGCGCGGTGACACCGTCGGCCTGCACCTTCCGCCCGGCGTGGACACGCTCACCGCCATCTGGGCCGTCTGGAAGGCGGGCGCGGCCTTCGTGCCGCTCGACCCCGACCTCCCGCCGGCGCTGCTGGGCCGCATACGGGACGGCGCGGGAACCGCTGTGGTGATCACCGGCAACGCGGCGACCGCGCCCCGGGGGTGCCCGCTGCTCGACCTCTCGGCCGTCCCCGAGGACCCGCCTCCCGCACGGCTGCCGGAGGTCGGCCCCCTCGACCTGGCGTATGTGATGTACACATCCGGCACGACCGGCCACCCCAAGGGCGTCATGATCGAACACGGCAGCCTGGGCAACCTTGCGGCCGCCCAGCTCCTGCCCCGGGTCCGGGCCGCCGTGGGCGACGGCAAGGTGCGGGTGCTGACCGGCACCTCGGCGTACCTCTCCGACTTCTTCCTCGCCCAGGCACTCCTGCTGCTCGACGGCCACACCCTGGTCGTGCCGACGCCCGGGGAACGCCGCGACCCCGGCACACCGGCCCGGTGGGCGGCGGACCCGGAACGGGCGGTCGGCTTCATCGAGGCCACCACGGCGCAGGTGCAGGCCTACGCGGAGGCCGGCCTGCTGACGGCGCCGCACCCGCCACGGGTGATCGTCGTGGCCGGCGAGCCCTGCCCGCCGGACCTGTGGACGGCCCTGCGCGAGCACCCCGCGCTGACCGCCTACAACGGCTACGGGCCGACCGAGGCCACCGTCGAAGCCACCTTCGCCGACCTGGCCGACCACCCCGCGCCCGTCATCGGAACCCCCTACGGCAACGCCCGGATCCATGTCCTCGGCTCCGACGGGCGGCCCGTCCCGCCGGGCACCGTCGGCGAGATCCACATCGGCGGGCCCGGCGTCGGCCGCGGATACCTCGGCCGGCCCGCCGCCACCGCCGCCGCCTTCCCGCCCGACCCCTTCGGGCCGCCCGGCAGCCGCCTTTACGCCACCGGAGACCTCGGCCGCCACCTCACCAACGGCCTTGTCGAGTTCCACGGGCGCCACGACCACCAGTTGAAGGTCGCCGGCCGGCGGATCGAACCCGAGGAGGTCGAGACCGCCCTGCGCAGCCATCCCGGCATCGCCGCCGCCGCCGTGACACGGCACCCCGGACACGAGCACCTCACCGCCCACCTCGTGGCCGCACCCGGCCACACCCCCGACCCCCGCCGGCTCCGGGAGCACCTCGCCGAACTGCTGCCCGCCGCCGCGATACCCGCCGGCTACGCCGTCCACCCGGCCCTGCCCACCACCCCCGGAGGCAAGCTCGACCGCAGGGCCCTGCCGGAGCCGCGCCGGACACCGGGCGCCGACCGGCGGCCCGCGCCGCACGGTCCCCGCACCGACACCGAACGGCTCGTCGCCGGCGTCTGGAGCGACCTGCTCGGCGTCGACGACATCGGCGTCCACGACGACTTCTTCGTCCTGGGCGGCCACTCCCTGCTCGCCGTGCGACTCGTCGGCCGGCTCCGGGAAGCCGCCGGCACCGAGATGCCGCTCGCCCGCCTCTACGCCGACTCCACCGTGGCCGGCCAGGCGGCGTGGATCGACGGGACCCACCCCGCCCGGGGCACCGGCACGCAGCGGATCGTGCCCATGGCCGGCATCCCTGGACGCCGCCCGCTGGTGCTGGTGCATCCGCTGGGCGGGACGCTCTTCCCGTACCGCGACCTCGCGGCCGAGACGGGCGGCTCCTACGAGGTGCTGGGCGTCCACGCCGACCTGCGGACCGGGACCGGCCCGCAGGACCTCGGCGCACTCGCCGAGTCGTACGCGGGGGAACTCGCGGAGGTGCTCGACGGACGCGAGCCCGTGGTGGCGGGCTGGTCGGCCGGTGGCGTCCTGGCCCACGAACTCGCCGTCCGCCTCACCCGGCACGGCATCGGCGTCCACCGGCTCGTCGTCCTCGACGCGGCCCCCGCCCCCGTCGGCGGTGGTCCGGCCGGGGACGGCGGCGCGGCCGACGCTGCGGCACTGGACGCGCTGCTCGACCGGGTGGCGGACGAAGGACCGGCCGCGCTGCCCACGGCCGAGGGCGGCGGCGAACTGCTGGCCTTGCTGGGCGTCGATCCCGGGGAACTGGCCGCGCTCGACGGCCCGGCCACCGCCTCGATCATGGCCTTCTGGCGGGACATGCTCACCGCACTGGCCCGGCACCGGCCCTCCCGGTTCGACGGAGCCGCCGACCTCGTCCTGTCCGCCGCGGCAGACGACGCGGACCGGCTGCGCACGATCGAGGGATGGCGGGCGGCGACCCGTGAGCTGTCGGTGCGCACGGTCGGCGCCGACCACTTCCGGATGCTGCGGCGCCCCTGGATCACCACGGTGGCGGACGTGCTGCGCGAGGCGGCGGACCCGCGCCACCCGATCGAAGAGACAGGAGTCTGACGTGCTGGTGCTCGGTATCAGCGGGCTCGACCGCTCGATGTCCGTCAAGCAGGACATGCTGCCCGGCCTCGACCGGCGCGAGCGGCGCCTGGTGCAGGGGCTGGACTCGGCCGCGGCCCTGGTCGACGAGAACGGCGTCGTCGCCGCTTCGGCCCAGGAGCGCCACGACGGCGTCAAGGGGACCGGGGCGTTCCCCGCCGACGCAATCGAGGCGTGCCTGCGCATGGCCGGTGCGGCCCTGGACGACGTGGCGCAGGTGGCCCACGGCTTCCGGTACGAGCCCTCCGCGGCCTTCGAGCGCGACGCCTACGCACGCCGCTGGTACGCCGAGGTGTACCGGGAGCGGGTGCAACTCGACGTGCTCCGCGAGCACTACCCGGAGCAGGACTGGGACCGCAAGCTCGTGCGGGTCCCCCACCATCTCGCCCATGCGGCGAGCGCCTACTACCTGAGCGGCTTCACCGACGCCACCGTCCTCGTCGCCGACGGCATGGGCGAGAGCGAGTCCACCTCGGTGTTCGCGGGGCGCGGCGCCGGTCTGGGCCTCCTGCGCAGCCATCCGATCTCCCACTCGCTCGGCATCCTCTACAGCGTCGTCACCCAGTACCTGGGCTTCGTGCCCGGCATGGACGAGTACAAGGTGATGGGCCTCGCCCCCTACGGCGACACCGGCCGATACGCCCGCGCCGCCGGCGAGCTGGCGCGGCAGGTACCCGGCGGCCGGCTGCTGGTCCCCGTACTCGCCCACGACCGGACACCGGTGGAACGGGAGACCCACCGCGGTGCGATCCGGCGCCTCGAAGAGCTGTTCGGACCGGCCAGGCACCCCGAAGCCCCCCTGGACCAGCGGCACATGGACATCGCGGCCGTCCTCCAGCACGCGCTGGAGCGGAGCCTGCTGCACGTGCTGCGCACGGCGGCCGAGGACCCGCAGGGGGGCTCCCGCTCGCTGTGCATGGCGGGCGGGGTCGCCCTCAACTGCACCGCCAACGGGGTCATCGCCCGCAGCGGTCTCTACGACCGGGTCTTCGTGCAGCCGGCGGCCGGGGACGACGGGGCCGCCCTGGGAGCGGCGCTGTGGCAGATGCGGCAGCACGCGCCCGCGCCGCCGGCGGCGATGACGATGCCGTACTGGGGCGAGGAGTTCGGGGAGCGGGAGATCGAGGAGGCGCTCTCGGCGCTCGGCCCCGGTCACACCCTCGTCAGGCTCCCGGAGGAACGGCTGCCGGCGCAGGTGTCGGCGCTGATCGGCGGCGGCGCCGTCGTCGCCTGGCACCAGGGGCGCATGGAGTTCGGCCCGCGGGCGCTGGGCAACCGCAGCATCCTGGCCGACCCCAGGGCGCCCGGTATGCGGGCCCGGCTGAACACGCTGGTCAAGCAGCGGGAGGAGTTCCGGCCCTTCGCTCCCGCCGTCACCGCGGAGGACGCGGGGGAGTACTTCGAGATGGAGCCCGGCCGGGAGAGCATGTACCGGCACATGCTGTTCGTCACCCGGGTACGCGAGAAGCACCGGGAGGCGCTGCCCGCGATCACCCATGTCGACGGGTCGGCCCGTGTCCAGGTCGTCGAACGGCCGACGGCGCCGCGGTTCTGGCGGCTGATCCGGCGCTTCGGCGACGACTTCGGTGTCCCGGTGCTGCTCAACACGTCGTTCAACCTGCGGGGGCAGCCGATCGTGCGGACGCCGCGTGAGGCGGTCGAGACCTATGCCCGCTCGACGCTGGACGCCCTGGCGATCGGCGACCGGCTGGTCACCCGGGACGGCGCGGTGCGGGACGGCGGCCATGGCTGAGCCGACCGGCGGGCCGCTCGGTCCCGGTCCCGGTGCCGCGGGCGGTCCCGGCGCAGGTCCCGGTCCCGGTGCGGCGGGCGGGCGCGGCGCAGGTCCCGGTCCCGGTGCGGCGGACGGGCGCGGCGCAGGTCCCGGTGCGGCGGGCGGGCGCGGCGCAGGGCCCGAACACCCCGGCGGAAGCGGTCTGAGAGCCGCCGTCGCCGAGGTCTGGTGTGCGGCGCTCGGCACCGGGGAGGCCCGGGACGAGGACCACTTCTTCATGGCGGGCGGGGACTCCGTTCTCGCGGTCGAGACCGCGATGGCCCTGCGCGAGGCGACCGGGACCGAGCCGGTCCTCGACATCCTCTTCGAGTACCCCGAGTTCGGCAGGCTCGTCGCGGCGCTCGGCGGGGAGCGGCGCGGTTCGGGACACGGCGCACCACGCGCGCTCACCCCGGCCGAGGAACGCCTGTGGGCGGTCGAGCAGGTGCACCGGGGCACGCCGCTCTACCACGTCGGCGCGGTCTACCGGTTCGACGGGCCGGTCGACGTGCCCCGGCTGCGCGCCGCGCTCGACGCGCTGGCGGCGGAGCACGACGCGCTGCGCCGCGGCTTCCAGGCGCCGGGCCGGGCCGTCACCGCGGCCGTCGTGTCGGTGCCGTGCCGCTGGGTGGACGCCCGGGACGTGCCCGCCGAGGCGGTCGGCAGGCTCCTGGACGACGAGGTACGGGTCCCCTTCGACCTCGCGCGGCCGCCGCTGCTGCGAGCCCTGGCCGTCGGGCGCGGCCAGGCCGGCGACGTACTGCTGCTGACGGTTCACCACCTGGTGTGCGACGGCAGGTCGCTGGCGCTCCTGGAGACCCGGCTCGGAGAACTCTACGACGGCGCCGGACCGGTGGCGGCGGAACCGGTCGCCGCCGCAGGGACCCTCTCCCCGCCGCCACGGCGCGAGGAGGCGGCCCTCGAGCACTGGCGCCGTGTGCTGGCCGGCGCGCCCGCCGGGCTGGACCTGCCGCACGACCTGCCGCGTCCCGCCCGGCTGGGCACCGCGGGAGGTGTCCACACGCTGACGATGCCCGCGCGGGCGGTGGCCGCGCTGGAAGCGGTGGCCGAGCAGGAGCGGCTGAGCCCGTTCATGGCGTGGACGGCCGCGTATGTGACGGCGCTGAGCGCGGTCACCGGCGAACGCGACCTCGTCGTGGCCGTCCCCGCCTCCTCGCGCGGTCCGCGGCAGCGCGCGGAGGTCGGCATGTTCGTCGGCATCCTCCCCCTGCGCGTCGGCCTCCGGCCGGGGGCTACCGCCCGGAACGCGGCCGGGCAGGTGCGCCGCACGGTGACCGAGGCGCTGGCCCACCGGCAGGTGCCGTTCCAGACGATGGTGGAGGAGAGCCGTCACACCGCGGACCCCTCGCGGGCGCCCCTCGCCCAGGCGGCCTTCACCTTCCTCGACGCCTCGGAAGGGGGCCTGCGCCTTCGCGGGACGGCCGCCGCGCGCGAGCTGCTGCCGACGGGCACCGCGAAGTACGAGCTGATGTGGTCGGTGACCCGGTGCGCGGACGCCACCACGGCCGAACCCGCATACCGCGCCGAACTCGAGTACCACGCCGAGCTGTTCTCACCGGAGGCCGCCGAGGATCTGCACCGGCGGCTGGTGGCGGCGGTCGGCACGGCCTTCGCCCGCCCCGACGAGCCGCTGCCGGTGACCGGACCCATGGCACAGGCCCCGTACACACCGGTGCACGAGCGGGTCCGCCGGCACGCGGTGCGGCGGCCCGGCGCGCCGGCGGTCCTGCACGGCGCCACCCGGCTGACCTACCGGGAGCTGGACCTGCGGGCCACGGCGATCGCCGCCGGGCTGCGGGGAGCCGGACTGGGGCGCGGCTCGGTGGTCGCCGTCTCGGCGCCACGGGGCGCCGACACCGTGGCGGCCTTCCTCGGGGTGCTCTACGCGGGCTGCGCCTATCTGCCGGTGGACGTGCGGCAGCCGGTGGCGCGGTCCCGCGCGCTGGTGCGGTCCGCCGCGCACGCCGTCCTGGTGCCGGGCCCGGCCGAAGCCGCCGCGTACGCCGACACCGTGCCGGTACTGCGGCTCGACACGCTGCCCGCACCGTGCGACCCGGCGGGCCCACCGCTGCCCCCCGTGGCACTGACTCCCGAGGACGCCGCCTATGTGATGTTCACCTCGGGGTCCACCGGCGAGCCGAAGGGCGTGGTCGTCCCGCACCGGGCGATCAGCAGGCTCGTCCCCGACGCCGACTTCGCCACCGTCGGCACCGGCGACCGGGTGGCCCATCTGTCCAGCCCCGCCTTCGACGCGTCGACGTTCGAGATATGGGGGGCGCTCGCCGGCGGCGCCACCCTGGTCGTGGACGACCGCGAGACCGCGACGTCCCCCGCCGGACTGAGGAGGTTCCTGGAGCGGGAGCGGATCACCGTCCTCTGGCTGACCACGACGCTGCTCAACCAGGTGGTGGACTTCGCGCCGGACGCGTTGCGGCATCTGCGGGTACTGCTGGCCGGCGGAGAGCAGCTGGACGGGCGCCGGCTGGCGAAACTGCTGGCCGGCTCCCCTCCGGGCCGTGTCGTCAACGGCTACGGGCCCACGGAGAACACCACGTTCAGTACCACCCACGACATCAGCGCGGCCGACACCGCGGAGGGTCCCGTACCGATCGGGACGCCGATCTCCGGTACCACCGCCTACGCGCTCGGACCCGGGGGAAGTCCCGTGCGCGCGGGCGAAGCCGGAGAGCTGTACGTCGGGGGCGACGGACTCGCCCGCGGCTATCTCGACGCTCCGGCCCTGACGGCCGACGCCTTCGTGCCCGATCCGTTCGATCCGCGCGGCGGACGGCGGATGTACCGCACCGGCGACCGGGTCAGGGTGCTGCCGGGCGGTGGATTCGCCTTCCTCGGGCGCCGGGACGACCAGGTGAAGGTCCGCGGGCACCGGGTCGAACTCGCGGAGGTGGAGCGGGCGGTGCGCGATCTGGAGGGCGTCGCCGACGCCGTCGTCGTCGCCCGGCCCGCGGACACCGGAACCGAGATCACCGCGTGCGTCACCGGGCCGGCCCCCGGGGACGCCGGGGCCCTCGCCGCGCGGCTGCGCGAAGTGCTGCCGCACTACATGGTGCCGGAGGTGGCCGTGCTCGACCGGATTCCGGTCAACGCCAACGGCAAGGCCGACCGTACCGCCCTGCTCGCCGCGCTCGGACCGGCCGCGGCCGGGATGACGGCACCGGCGGGCGGACCGCTCCCGCCGTCGCCGTCGCCGGGAGCGGTCCGCCCGCCGGCCGAGGCGGAGCCCGGTGGCGGCGAAGACCCGCACGACGCGCTCGCCCGCGGTGTCCACACGCTCTGGTGCGAGGCGCTGGGGACCGCACGGGCGCACCCGGAGGACAACTTCCTGGCCCTCGGCGGCCACTCCATCAAGGCGCTGCGGCTGCTGGCGCGGGTCGACGAGGAGTACGGGGCGGACATCGAGCTGGTGCACTTCCTCACCAGCCCGACCCTGCGCGAACTCACCGCGCTCGTCAGGGGGCAGGCGGCCGGCACCGAGGCGCCGGGCGGGACGGACGGGACGGACACGCCGGGCGGGACGGACGGGACAGGCGGAACGGATGCGCATGACGGGGCGGACGGGGCGGACGGGGCGGATATGCCGGACGGGGAGGAGCGTGCCGATGAGAGCACCGGATGAACGGACGCCCTCGGCCCTGGAGCGCTTCCTGCACCACGCCCGGGCCGACCCGTCGGCGATCGCCGTACAGGACGACGCGTCCGCCCCCCTCACCTACGGGGCGCTGCTCGACGCGGCACGGCAGACGGCGCGGCGGCTCGCCGACGACGGTGCGCGGCGCGGCTCCCGCGTGGCGGTGGAGTGCAGCTACGGCGCCCGCTACCTCGTTCCGCTGCTGGGGTGCTGGCTGCTGGGATCCGTACCCGTCCCGGTGGATCCGGCCTCCCCGGCCGACCGCCGGCGCCACCAGGTCCGGCAGGCCCGCTGCGGCACGGCGGTGACCGGACCCGGCACGGACGGGGCGGTCGCCGGGGCGGTCGCCGATGTGGTGTCGGCGCACGGCGGGGGCGGTTGCGGGGAGCCCGAGGAACCCGCGGCGTACATCCTGTTCACCTCCGGCTCGACGGGCCGGCCCAAGGGCGTGGAGGTCGAACACCCGGCCCTGCTGAACATGCTGGAGCACTTCGTGCGGGCGCTCGGCTTCGGCCCGGGGGACCGCATGCTCGCCCACAGCAGCACCGTGTTCGACATGTCCGTACCGGAAATGCTGATCCCCCTGGTCAGCGGCGGCACGGTCGCCGTGGCGCCACCGCGTTCGGTGCGCAACCCCGAACTCTTCGCCGACTGGCTGCGGTCCCATCCGGTGGACGCGGCCTGGGCCACCCCCAGCCAGCTGCGCCTGCTGCTGCCCTTCCTGCGCGGCGACCGGGTCTTCGGCACCCTCATCAGCGGTGGTGAGGCACTGCCCGCGGAACTGGCCGGCGCACTGCGGAAGGTGTGCGGGGCGCTGTGGAACGCCTACGGGCCGACGGAGGTCACGGTGGTCGGGCTCTGTGCCGAGGTGGAGCCGCCCTACCGCGATCCGCTGCCGATCGGGGTGCCGCTGACCGGACTGCGCGCCCACGTCCTGGACGAAAGGCAGCGGCCCGTGCCGCCGGGGACGGCCGGAGAGCTGTGCCTGTCGGGGACCGGTGTGGCGCGGGGCTACACCGGGAGTCCGGAGCTGACCGCCCGGTCCTTCGTCACCGGCCCGGACGGTGAACGGATGTACCGCACCGGTGATCTGGTGACGAGGGGGACGGACGGGCTCCACTACTTCCGCGGCCGCGGCGACGACCAGGTCAAGATCCGCGGCCACCGGGTCGAGCTGGGCGACGTGGAGGCGGCGGCGCGGCGGCTGCCGTCCGTGGGCCAGGCGGTCGCCGTGGTCTCGGACCTCCTCAGCGGCCGGCCGGACCTCTTTCTGGCCGTGGTCCCCCCACCGGGCGAGGCCCCACCCGACCCGGCGGACCTGCGCAGGCAGCTCTACGGACTGCTGCCCGCCTTCATGCGGCCACGGCAGGTGCTGCCCTTCGGCGCCCTCCCGCGCGACAGCGCGGGAAAGACGAGCCGCCGGGCCGTAGGCGACCTGGTCGAGGAACGGCTGCGCGGCGACTGACGGCGGCCCGACCCTCGTGCCCCTTCGATCCCCCTGCCCCTCCGAACACCGTGCCCCTTCGATCCCCCTGCCCCTCCGAACACCGTGCCCCTCCGAACACCGTCACTTCACACGAGGAGATGCAGCATGAGCGAGCAGACCACCGAGGCCAGGTACGTGGTCGTCATCAACGACGAGGAGCAGTACTCGGTCTGGGCCGCCGGCCGGGCCGTCCCCGCCGGCTGGCACACCACGGGGCACGAGGGCACGCGGGAGGAGTGCCTGGAGCACATCGGCCGCGTCTGGACGGACATGCGCCCCAGGAGTCTGCGGCAGGCCATGGGCGACGCCTGAGACGTCCGGTGCGGCCGTGACCGGTGCGGCCGTGCGCCGTCCGGTGGCGGCTGTGCTCACGACCGATGCGGCCGTGAGAGGTGCGGCCGGGCTGTCGGGGCGGGCTCTCCGGAAGCGGCCCGGTCCCGCCCCGGCACACCCCGCACCGCGATCCCGTGGAGATCCCCATGTGGAAACTGCTCCGCTCCAACGCGCTCTTCCGCCGCCTGTTCCTCGGCGAGGCCTTCTCGAGCTTCGGGGACAGCGCCATGTTCCTGTCGCTCGCGATCTGGGCGAAGGACCTCACCGGCTCCGACGCCGCCGCGGGCATCGTCTTCCTGATCATCACCGCGCCGGGGCTCACCGCTCCGCTGCTCGGGCATCTGGTGGACCGGGTCCAGCGCAGACCGCTGCTGCTGAGGATGTACTTCGGCATGGCCGTGCTGGTGCCCTCCCTGCTGCTGGTGCGCGGCGCCGGGCAGCTGTGGATCATCTACCTGGTGACGCTGGCCTACGGGCTGGTGTTCGCCACTCCGGCACGGCAGGCGCTGCTGAAGGACCTGCTGCCCTCCGACGACGCCGTCGCCGCCCGCTCGCTGCTCATCACCACACGGGAGGGAGTGCGCATCGTCTCCCCGGTGGCGGGCGCGGGCGTCTACGCCGCCTTCGGCGGCGGGGCGCTGGCCTACCTCGGGTCGGCGACCTTCCTGGTGGCCGGGTTCGTCCTGCTGTCGGTCAGGGTCGTGGAGTCGGAGCCCGAGCCCGCCGGGGAGCCGCTGCGCCGCGCACTGCCCGCGGGGTTCCGTTTCGTGCTGGGGGTGCCGCTGCTCCGGAGGCTGACGCTCGCGATGGTGGGCTTCCTCGGCGTGGTCGGCCTGCTGGAGACCGCGGCCTTCGCCGCCGTCGACCAGGGGCTCGGCCGGCAACCCGAGTTCATCGGGGTGATGGCGTCCGTGCAGGGCGGCGGCTCGGTCGTGGGCGGCGTGCTTGCCGGGCTGCTGGTGAAACGGGTCGGGGAGGCCCGGTCCAGCGGCGCCGGGTACGCGCTCGTCTCGGCGGGTCTCGTCCTGTGCGTCTCCCAGCACACCGCGCTGTTCCTGGTGGGTGCCGCCCTGATCGGTACCGGGCTGCCGTTCGTGGCGGTGGCGATCGGCACCGCGTCGCACCTCTACGCCCCGGCCCGGATGCAGGGCCGGGTGAACTCCGCCGTCAGCACCTTGACGGATACCGCTCAGACGATGTCGATCGCCGCAGGGGCGGCGCTCATCGTGCTGGTCGACTACCGCGTGATGTACGGCGCCATGGCCCTGTCGGCGGTCGCCTGCGCCCTTGCCGTGGCACTCCGTCCCGCGGCGGTGCCCCCCGTCGCGCCCTCCGTCGCCGACGAAGGGCCGCCCCCGGCCGACGCCCCCGGCGGGCGCGGCTCCCCGTGAGCCGTTCCGGCCTACCGGCCCGGCCCGAGGCCTGCGCGGGTGGCAGGCGATGAGCCAAGCGCCCACCGGCTGAGCTGTCCGGGGCGGGGGCGGCCACCCGATGTACGTACGACAGGGGAGCCCCGCAACCGCCATGCCGCCGCCTCCCAGCAGCGATACTGGATGGATGGACACGACGATCACCGCGCCCCGCGCCGAGGTGCTGCGGAACCGCTACCGCAGCCGACTGCCCGAGCGCTTGCAGGAGCTGGCCGGCCCCATCGAGGGCAACGTGGACCTGCCGCTCCATATCGTCTGGTCCGGGCGGACCAGCTACAGCCTGGACCGTCCGAAGTCCCGCATGACGCTCTACCGGACCGTCCTCGCCGAAGGACTGAGCGAGGACCTGGTGACCCTCCTGCACCACCGGCTGCTCGCCGAGCAGTGGCCCGTGCTGCGGCGCTTGATCAGTCCCTACATCCGCGAGGTCTGGGAGGACGCCTTCCCGGAGCTGCTGCGCACCGCTCCGGCCGACACGACTGCCGCGTGAAGCTCACTCCGCTCCACGAGCGTCTCCTCGCCGACATCCTCGACCTCGGCTCCCCCTACCCTCTGGTCCTCACCGGCGGATACGCCGTGCAGGCCCACGGCCTGGTCGAACGCTTCAGCCGCGACCTCGACGTCGCCACCGAGAACCCTGCTCCGATGCAGGAGATCGTCGCCTCACTCACAGCCGGCCTCAGCGCGCGCGGATGGCGGACCGCGCACGTCCAGACCGATCCGCTCAGCGGCCGGTTCCTCGTCACCGATCCGGACACCGGCGAGGAGTGCGAGGTCGACGTCCTCAAGGAGGCGTTCTGGGCTCCGCCCGCTCAGACCCCCTACGGCCCCGTTCTTTCCCTCGATGACGTGATCGGCACCAAGGTCCGCGCCCTCGCCGACCGCGGCACCGTCCGTGACCTCATCGACGTCCAGGCTGCCTCCCGCCACCGCTCCACCGCCGACCTCGAATCCCTGGGCCGCCGTCGCGCCCACGACGAGTTCAGCCTCGAAGACCTCCGGGACCGGCTCATCGGCGCGGACTGGTACGAGGACGAGGACTACACCGCGTACGGGCTCGCCTCCCGGCAGATCGAAGAACTCAAGGCGTGGGCGCTGGAGTGGGCGGAGGATCTGGGTGCGCGGATCCATGACGACAACGCCTGAGAGGCGGACACGCGTGGTCCGGGCAGGCGGCCCCGGGGTGGCTCCTCGCGTACCCGCTCCGGGCGCAAGCCCGGTAAGCAGCCCGGGTATGAGGGTACGACGCTGCGACAGGTCGATGATCGTGACCCGCATGCACCTGATGTAGCGTCAGGTAGGTCAGCATCTGGTCAGCACCAGTTCCCGAACAGCCTGATACGGCTGTCCGGCAGACGTTTGGTCGATGGCGTCACAACAGCCTGGTCGGCGCGGAAGCCCAGGCAGGGAGCGCTATCCCCGCTGAGAAGCGATGTTCCTCACAATCATCGGCCCCGGCGTGCCCGTGTAGAGTGAAGACCGCCCTTGACCTGTAGAAAGCTGGCAGGGAGCCGTCTTCCAGGAGTCCAAAGTGCTGCGTACTCTGTTCAAGTCCAAGATCCACCGGGCCACCGTGACCCAGGCCGACCTGCACTACGTCGGTTCCGTCACCGTCGACGCCGAACTGATGGAAGCGGCCGACCTGCTTCCCGGTGAGCTCGTGCACATCGTCGACATCGACAACGGTGCCCGACTCGAGACCTATGTCATCGAGGGCGAGCGGGGATCCGGCGTCATCGGCATCAACGGTGCCGCAGCCCATCTCGTGCACCCCGGCGACCTGGTCATCCTCATCAGCTACGCCCAGGTGGACGACGCCGAAGCGCGGGAACTGGCACCCCGCGTCGTCCACGTCGACGGCCGGAACCGCATCGTCCAGCTGGGCTCGGACCCCTCGGCCCCGGTCCCCGGGAGCGACACGGAGGGCAGCCCGCACGCCGTGCCCGCTCCCTCGGCCCGATCCTGATCCGGTCCACCGGCGAAACCCGCTGACCGAGGAGAGCGCAATGGCCGACCCCGAACTCCGAGACCACCGCGAGAACGGCAGGCTGGAGGCGTACCAGGACGGTGTGCTCGCCGGCCACATCGCCTACTTCACACTGGACTTCGATCCGGCCGCACTGGTCGCGGTGCACACGATCGTCGAGCCGGCGTACGAGGGGAGGGGAATCGGCAGCGCCCTGGTGCGGGAGTTCTTCGCGACCGCCGCCCGCGAGGGAGTGCCGGTCGTGCCGCTGTGCCCGTTCGCGGTGGGATGGGCGCAGCGCCACCGGGAGGAGGCTCCCGCGCCGTACGCCGCACTCGTCGTGGAGGCCGAGCGGCAGGCGAAGGACCACCCGGGGCTCTGACCGGCCCGCCGAGGCCGGTCGGCCACCCGGGCTGGTCGGCCCACCCGGGCCGACGAGCGCGCGCGGACGGCGTGCAGCTGAGGCCGGCCGGCGGTGGCAGGGCCCGTATCGGCGCCGCCGCACACAGCCCCCGGTCAGGGCGCCCGTCTCGGCGCCCGGCGGGACCGCCACCGCCCCTGCTCGGCCCCTATGCCCTCGCGCGCCCGCGCCGACGCGTCCCTCCTCCGGGTGCGCCGACTCCGCGACTCCGCGCCTCCTCGGCCCACCACGCACCCGCGGCGATGAGTGGACCGGGCAGGTGTGGGAAGCCGCAGGCATGGAGGCCCCGACGCGCCTGCGGCCGACCGACGCCCGGCCGCCGTCGGCGCTCGGCACGATCGAACACCCGGGAGCCAGTCATGCCCCAGCCGCTGCCCGACCCCGCACCTGCCGCACCGGCCCCCGACCCGGTGCCCCGGGACCCCGTACCACCGACGCCGCCCCCCGACCCGGTGCCCCCTGCTCCTACGCCTCCGCCGCCCCCCGGCCCGGGGCCGGAGCCGGGCCCGGGGCCCGGACCCGTACCCCCGCCGCAACCGCCGCCCGGCCCCGCGCCGGATCCGATCCCGAAACCGCCGGGACCGGATCCGGTACCCGGGCCGGACCCTGAGCCCGGCCCACTGAGCTGACGCCGGGCATGTCCGCATCGGTGCATCGGTGCATCGGTGCACCGCCGGCACGACGGGATACCAGTCGGCCCCGCGCCGGGAGGCGCCCCGGCATCTGTGCGTCGGGCGGCACGCCGTCGACGCCGCCCCGCGGGCCGCGCGGCATGGCGCCGCCCATGCCGCCCACGCCTCCGCCGCCCCGTGCGAGGCGCGCCGCCCGCTGCGGGCGTACCGCACCGACCGCGACGCGGCCGGGGCATGGCACGGCATGGCACGGCACGGCATGGCACGGCACGGGGGGCCCGCGCACGCCTCAGCCGGCGCTCACCTCCGACCGGTCGCCGCCCCAGAGCGTGTGGAAGGACCCCTCCCGGTCCGTACGCCGATAGGTGTGCGCACCGAAGAAGTCCCGCTGGGCCTGGGTCAGCGCCGCCGGCAGCCGGGGTGCGCGCAGCGCGTCGTAGTACGCGAGCGCCGTGGCGAACCCCGGCGTCGGCACACCCTGGCGTGCCGACGTGGCCACCACGGCGCGCCAGTCGTCCTGGGCCGCGCCGATCTCCTCGGCGAACTGCTTGTCGGACAGCAGGCTCGGCAGGTCGGGCCGTGTGTCGAAGGCCGTCCGGATCCGGTCGAGGAAGGCCGCGCGGATGATGCACCCGGCCCGCCAGACCGCGGCCACCGCGCCCGGGTCGATGTCCCAGCCGTAGGCCGCGCCGCCGGCCCGGATCTGGTGGAAGCCCTGGGTGTACGACACGATCTTCGACGCGTACAGGGCCTGCTCGACCTGCGCGGCGAAGCGGGCGGCGTCCTCCTCGCCGAGCGGCTGCGGGACCGGGCCCGGCAGCGTGTGCGAGGACTCGCGCAGGTCGGCGTGCCCGGACAGCGAGCGGGCGAAGACCGCCTCCGCGATGCCGGACACCGGCACGCCCAGGTCGAGGGCGATCTGCACGGTCCAGCGGCCGGTGCCCTTCTGCTCGGCCCGGTCGGCGACCACGTCGACGAACGGCTTCCCGGTCTCCGGGTCCGTGTGCGCCAGCACCTCGGCGGTGATCTCGATCAGATACGAGTCGAGCCGTCCCCTGTTCCAGTCCCGGAAGGTCTCGGCGATCTTCCCGGGTGTGTATCCGGCGACCGAGCGCAGCAGGTGGTAGGCCTCGGCGATCAGCTGCATGTCGGCGTACTCGATGCCGTTGTGGACCATCTTCACGAAGTGGCCCGCGCCGTCGGGGCCGATGTGCGTGGTGCAGGGCGTGCCGTCCGCCGCCCTGGCGGCGATCTTCTCCAGCATCGGGCCCAGCGTGTCGTACGACTCGGGGGAGCCGCCGGGCATGATGCTCGGCCCGTGCAGCGCGCCCTCCTCACCACCCGACACGCCCACTCCCACGAAGTGGATGCCGCGCTCGCGGAGTTCGCGTTCACGCCGCCGGGTGTCCTCGAAATGGGCGTTGCCGCCGTCGATGATCTGGTCGCCGGGTTCCAGCAGCGGGGCGAACTCCTCGATCACCGCGTCCGTCGGGGCACCCGCCTTGACCATGATCACGAGGCGGCGGGGGCGCTCCAGCGCGGCGACGAAGTCCTCCGCCGACTCGGTGGGGACGAAGGCCCCCTCGTCGCCGAAGGATTCGACGAGTTCGCGGGTGCGGGCGGCGGTCCGGTTGTGCAGGGCGACCGTGTAGCCGTTGCGCGCGAAGTTGCGGGCGAGATTGCGGCCCATCACCGCGAGCCCGGTGACGCCGATCTGGGCGGTACCACTCATACGTGTGCTCCTGGAGTCCATCGACTGCGTACGATCATGCGGAAGTGCGCTCCCCCGTGGCCAGTATGAGTACGCGCCGCCGCTGTGCGGTGTTCATGGAGCGGGGAGTCGCGCGAGGGGCGCATGGTCCACCGCTCTTTCCCGGTCCTGCGGTACGCCCTGCGCCGTGGCGCCGCATGCACCCCCTTGTCATGTCTTGTGGCGGACCAATAGCTTTGGCGGCTGCTGAGGCGATCGAGGGGGGAAACATGACCGAACGAGGACGGCACCGCAGGTACCAGCCGAGTCGTATCAACCGGTTATCGCTCACCGTGACCGCCGGTAGCGCGGGCATGGCGCTACCGCTGATCGCGGCGGGAACGGCCGGCGCCGCGCACGAGGACGTCTGGGAGAAGGTCGCGTCCTGCGAGTCCACCGGCAACTGGCAGATCAACACGGGCAACGGCTACTTCGGCGGTCTCCAGTTCAGCCAGTCCACCTGGGAAGAGTACGGCGGGACGGCCTACGCCGCCCGCGCCGACCTGGCCACCCGGGACCAGCAGATAGCCGTCGCGGAAAAGGTGCTCGCCGGTCAGGGGCCGGGGGCCTGGCCGGTTTGCTCCACCCGCGCGGGACTCACCCGCGACGGGGGCACCCCGGACGTGCCGTCCGAGCGGCAGGCCCGCCCGCAGTCCGCTCCGCAGTCCACCTCGCCACGGCGGACCAGCGCCGAGGCGACGCCGACGACGATTCCCGGGAAGCGCGAGAGCTACCGGGTGGCGCCCGGCGACTCTCTCTCGGGGATCGCCGCTTCCGAGCGCGTCGGGGGTGGCTGGCGGGCACTCTACGAGACGAACAGGAAGGTCGTCGGAGACGATCCCGACCTCATCCACCCCGGCCAGCGGCTGGTGCTGCGCGGCTCGGCCCCCCAACCGTCGAAGAGCCGTCCGGACTCCCGGCCCGCGTCTCCGTCGGAGCCGGCATCGGAATCGGAGTCGGCGTCGGGGTCTCCGTCCAAGTCCAAGCCCCCGTCCAAGTCCAAGCCCCCGTCCCCGTCCTCGTCCCCGTCCCCGTCCGCGTCTCCCTCCTCCTCACCGTCCCCTTCGCCGTCCCCGTCGAAGGCGCAGCCGCAGAAGGCCGCGGCGAAGCCGTCACCGGAACCCCGGAAGGAGGAGCGCACCGACCGCGACCAGGGCAGCGGTGAGTTCAGCGCACCGGTGGCCGCAGGTACCGGCACCCCGTACGGCAAGGCGGGTGCGTCCTGGTCCAGCGGCTACCACACGGGCGTGGACTTTCCCGTGCCGACCGGCACCTCGGTGAAGGCCGTGGCACCGGGGCGGGTGGTCTCGGCCGGCTGGGAGGGCGCGTACGGATACCAGATCGTCATCCGGCACGACGACGGCAGGTACAGCCAGTACGCCCATCTGTCGGCGCTCACCGTACGCGACGGGCAGCGGGTCAACAGCGGCCAGCGGATCGCCCGTTCCGGATCAACGGGCAACAGCACCGGACCGCACCTCCATTTCGAGGTCCGCACCGCGCCGGGGTACGGTTCCGACATCGATCCGCTCAGGTACCTCCGCTCAGGGGGCGTCAGCATCTGACCCCGTCGGGCGACGCCGGGCACCTGCTTCCTCCGGGTACCCGCTTCCGCCGCGCGGCGGAAGCGGGTACCCGGCCCGTGGGACGTCGGGTCCGGGGCGCGCGGGGCGACGGACCGAACCGGGAGGAGGCGCGTGGAGCGGACGCGGGTGGAGGCGATCGGCGGCTTCTTCGCCATCCGGACCGGGAGTCCCGGTCCGGGGCATCTGCCGCTGTCGCGGCTCTACGCGGGCGAACGTGCGCCTCTGACCGGCCGCGTCGACCGGGTCGCGGCGCGGCTGGGCACCTGCGAACGCCGGGTCGCCGCCTCCGTCGCCCATCTCGGTCTCGCCGCCCGCCTCTGGTCCACGGCGCTCGGCCCGGCCGCGCTCCACGGGGCGTTTCCCGACCCGGCCGCCGCAGGGCTGTACTGGGACCCGGAGACCACCGCGCCCGACGACCTCCGCTGGACACGTCCCGGGACACTCCCCGGCACCGTCGGCGCCATCCGGGAGGCCGTCCAGTACGGGCACCTCGTCCCGCTCGCGGAGGCCGTGCGGGGCGACGCCCGTGTCTCCCCCCGGCTGCTGTGGGGCAATGCCGGATCCGCGCTGGCCGGCGCCGTGCGTGAGATCCACCGCTGGGCGCGGGAACACGACCGGCCCGACGCGGCCCGGCGCGCCGCCGCACTCGCCGCCGGGCTGCTGGACCATCCGGACCTGTCGGGCACCGTCGAAGGGCCCGCGCTGCGCCGAACCAGCTGCTGCCTCTACTACCGGTGTCCGGGCGGGGGACTGTGCGGGGACTGCGTCTTCGACCGTCCGCCCCGCCGGCAGGGGGCGTAGCGCCCCCCTCTTCGGCGATCGGCCCCTCACAGGTCGGGTCCGGCCTTCCCGCTCGGGCGTCGGGCCCCCGGGTCGGGCCTTCCCGGGTCGGGCCGGCCGGGTCGGGCCCGGTGACGTGGGCTTCGGCATCCGCGTCCGTCAGCGCGGGGCCGGTCCGCCGAGCCGGGTCCGGTGTCTTCGGCGGCCGGTCCGCCGGGTCGGGTCCGGTCCGGCCCTCCCGGCGGCCGGCTCCGCAGTGCCCGGTCGAGCCCCGGCGCGCTCGTGTGCCGTCCCTCCGCACCGGCCGCCTGTGCGCCGCGGATGCGCCCGACGACGGAGCGTCGCTCTTCCGCGCCTCTCGGACGGCGGTTTGGCCCGCACACCCGCCTCTGAAGTAAAGTTCCGCTTTTGGAATCCCCCAAGCGGCACACCGAGAACACAGGGAACGGCAGCGGCGATGACGGTGACAGACGACAGCCTGGACTTCGGCCCGGGCATCGACCCCGAGCGACTGGCCGTCTGCCTGGGCGTTCTCGAGGAACTCGACCGCCTGGAGGTGGACCACCCCGACGCGATCACGGTGCGCCGGGCCACCGCCGGGATCTACCGCACCGTGAAGCAGCGCCGCCGCCAGGAGCGCCGGGCCGCCAAGACCGCCCACGACAAGGCCGTCACCGAGGCCACGGCGACCGGCTCCGCGGACCGGATCGACGACGAGACCCAGGGTCTGCTGCCCTCCTCCTCGGTGTCGGGGGAGATCGCGGGCGTACTCCGGCGCCCCCGGTCCTGCTACATCTGCAAGACCCGCTACGTCGAGGTCGACGCCTTCTACCACCAGCTGTGCCAGAAGTGCGCCGCCGAGAACCGGGCGCGCCGCGACGCCCGCACCGATCTGACCGGGAGGCGCGCGCTGCTCACCGGCGGCCGGGCCAAGATCGGCATGTACATCGCCCTGAGGCTGCTCCGGGACGGCGCCCACACCACCCTCACCACCCGCTTCCCGAACGACGCGATCCGCCGCTTCAAGGCGATGCCGGACAGCGACGCGTGGATCCACCGGCTCAAGGTCGTCGGCGTCGACCTCCGTGACCCGGCGCAGGTCGTCGCCCTCGCCGACTCGGTCGCCGCCGAGGGGCCGCTGGACATCCTGATCAACAACGCCGCGCAGACCGTCCGCCGGTCCCCGCGGGCGTACCGCGAACTCGTCGCGGCCGAGGACGCCCCGCTGCCCGCGGGCGAGCTGCCCGCCGCCGAGGTGATCGGCACGTTCGGCAGCGGTGGGATCGACCGGGTCGCCGCCCTGCCCGGGCCCCGGTCGGAGGGCCTGACCGCCGAGGACGTGACCGCTCTCGCCCTCGTCTCCGGGTCGGCGTCGCCGGCCAGGATCGAGGCCGGTACCGCGATCGACGCCGGCGGGCTGGTGCCCGATCTGCACGCCAGCAACAGCTGGATCCAGACCGTCTCCGAGGTCGACCCGGTCGAGCTGCTCGAAGTGCAGCTGTGCAACTCCACCGCGCCGTTCATCCTGATCAGCCGGCTTCGTGCGGCGATGGCCGCCTCCCCGGCCAGGCGCACGTACATCGTGAACGTGTCCGCCATGGAGGGCGTCTTCAGCCGCGGCTACAAGGGCGCGGGCCACCCGCACACCAACATGGCCAAGGCGGCGCTCAATATGCTCACACGCACCAGCGCCCAGGAGATGTTCGAGGCCGACGGCATTCTGATGACCGCCGTCGACACCGGCTGGATCACCGACGAGCGGCCCCACCCGGACAAGGTGCGCCTCGCGGCCGAGGGCTTCCACGCGCCGCTCGACCTGGTCGACGGTGCGGCCCGGGTGTACGACCCGATCGTGCGCGGCGAGGCAGGCGAGGACCTCTTCGGCTGCTTCCTCAAGGACTACGACCGCGCCGACTGGTGACGCGCGAGGCCACCCGCGGACGAACCGCGAGATAACCCGAATGGCGGATTCCCCCGGGCGAGCGTGACTCCCCGGGGGTTTCCTGTATCCGATGGGACGTCACCCTGGGGCGCGTTCCGGCAGGGAAACGCCCCATGTGACGTAATCCATCGAGCGCAGCCGCGCTCATTTGGTTAGTCTTGGAGCCAACGGACGGTCGGCAAGGGGCCCACGAACCCCCCCCGGGACCGTCCTGGGACAGGTCCGCAACCTCGGCCGCGATCCCGCCAGAAGAACGGCGCCACCGCGACCGGACCGCCCCTGTTCCTGTGACGCGACACTAAGGAGTGCGCGGTGACGACTGAAGCGAAGAAGACCAAACCCTCGGCTGAACCCGGCGAACGACCCGGGCGGCCCGAAGAACTCGGAAGCCTCGAGGTCTGGGCGCGTTCCGCGCCGATCAGGCTGGCCGGGTACGAGGACGACCTCGCCGAGCCGCACATCCTGCAGGGCATCGACTGATCCGCGCCCCACGGACATCACACCCCCGGTCCATTTCGGCCGGGGGTGCCCGCGTCCCGCCCCGGGCGGCCGGGCGCGTCAGGAGCCTGCCCCGCCCGCGCGCCCCCGGGGCGCCGGCCCGGTGGGCGGCAGATACTCGCGTACGAGGCGCCGCTGCCACCATGCGCCGGTCGAGCGCCGCTGCCGCCGGTCCGTGAACGTGTAGTGGTACAGCACGGCCCGGACGTACACGGGCGGTGCGTCCGGGAACGGATTGCTCCGCAGCAGCCGCAGGGTGTCCCGGTCGTTCTCCAGCAGCCGCTGCACGAAGCCGCCGAACCAGGGGCGGGCGTACGCCGGGGAGAGCGCCGCGAACCACATCAGCCAGTCCAGCCGCAGATGGTACGGGGCGTACTGCCGCGGGAGCCTGCGGACGTCCCCCGGCTTCCCCTTGAACCCGTACTCCCGCCACTCGGTGCCGGGGCCCGGCACCCGCTCGTCCGTCCCCTCCACCACGACTTCGCAGCGGACCCTCCCCACGGTGCCGAACGCGCCGTATGTGTTGACCAGGTGGAGCGGGTCGAACGACCGGTTCATCGCCTGCCGCCGGGAGAGCAAGTTGCGCACCGGGTGGTAGCTCAGGGCGAGGACGAGGGCGGTCGCCGCGCACACCAGGACCGTGTACCACAGCGGCGGGGCCGGCAGCGGGGCAGGCGGAGCGGCGAGCGCGGAGAGGTCGAGCACCGGGAGCGCGAGCGCGATCGTGAGCCAGTTGAGCCAGGCGAAGTTCCCGGACAGGACCAGCCACAGCTGCGTGGCGACGATCAGCCCCGCCGCCGCTGAGGCGAGCGGCTGAGGCGTGAACAGCAGTACCGGCACAAGCAGTTGGGTCACATGGTTGGCGGCGGCCTCGACCCGGTGGAGTGGTTTCGGCAGGCGGTGGAAGTACCAGCTGAGGGGCCCCGGCATCGGCTGGGTCTCATGGTGGTGGTACAGGCACGTCAGGCGGCGCCAGCACGCGTCACCGCGGATCTTGATGAGGCCGGCGCCGAACTCCACCCGGAACAGCAGCCAGCGCAGCAGCCACAGCACCAGCACCGGAGGCGCGACCCGCTCGTTGCCGAGGAAGACCGCCAGGAATCCGGCCTCCAGGAGCAGCGACTCCCAGCCGAAGGCGTACCAGGTCTGCCCGACGTTGACGATCGAGAGGTACAGCGCCCACAGCAGGGCCCAGCACAGCATCGCCGTCCACAGCGGCAGGCGGTCGGCCGCGCCCCCGAGCAGCGCGGCCGAGAGCGCCGCCCCCGTCCAGGCGCAGCCGGCGAAGAACCGGTCCGAGTAGTGCAGTTGGAAGATGCTCGGAGCCCGCCGCATCGGAGTGCGGCGCAGGTACCCGGGCACCGGAAGCATGCCGCGCTCGCCGATCAGGGCGCGGAACTGGAGGGCCGTCCCCACGAAGGCCACCAGGTACAGCGCGGCGAGCGCCCGCTGGAAGACGAGTCTGCTCAGCCAGTAGTCGGGTGCCGAGAACCACTCCATCGCCGACCTCCCGTACCCCCAGTGTCAGCCCGGGCCGCGAGGCGCCGCAGCCCGGCACCGGGCCGTCGCGCGTACCTCCGCTGCGCCACCGAACGCGTGGGGGCGCGCCTGGCCGCAACCCAGGCCCGGTCAGCGGCCACCGCCTTGGGCCACGCAGCCGACGAGATCGCCTTGCTCCGCGAAGAACACCGCGCCGAAGCACGGATCTGGCTTGCATTCGTCGCCCAGGCCGCAGTCACCGAGCCACTCGCCCGCCCGCTGAGAAACAGCTACGCGGCCCTCCAGAACCTCCTCGCCCGCCTCATCGCGGAGGCCACCGAGAACGGCCCGGCCGACGAAGGCGCAGCACCACCCACCCCGCAGGTCGAGGCTCGCACCCTGCTCGCCCTCGCCGACGGCCTCACCAGCCACGTGCTCATCGGCCACCTGACCGCAGAGGAAGCCGAGGGAGTCCTGCACACACACCTGGTCGGCCTCGGGGAACGCCTCCACGCCGCCCACCCCCGAAAGGCCGTCTGACGCTCATGGTGCTCAATGCCTCGCGCGTGCCGTGTCGGCTGCACTGGACTGCCAGGGGCAGGGATCCGCTACGGGCCCCGGGCGGAGCCGCTTGGCCGTGTCGAGCCGGAAGACCCCGTATGGGTTGACGTTCGACCGGAACCGCGCATTCAGGCCGCCGGTCTCCGTCTGCACCGGCGACGTGGACACTGCCCCTGCCCCAAAGCCACCCCCAAGCCACTCCAAAGCCGCAGGGGGACGCGGTCGTACCGGGCCGGGAGGCCGGCAGCCCCATTGCGGAGCCGCAGAGAGCATCACGGGAGCAGGGCCGCCACCGGAACGGCCGCCGAGGCGCCCGGAAGTCCGCGAATCAGCCGTTCGGCGCTGCTGCGGCGGACATCGTGCCTGGTCAGGTCCGCAGGGCGGCGGCCTGCATCCCCGCGGTCGGCGGCACTGCCCCGGCGAGGTGGATCCGGTCGCGCCTGAAGCAGCGGGCGAACACCCGCAGCGTGCCCGCCGGCATGCCGAGTGCCGCGAACCGGCCGGTGGAGCCCCCCGCCGCACCGCAGAGCGGGCCCGTGACCAGCGCCGCGGCGAAGCCCGTGAAGGGCAGGTGCGGCACGGTCGGGGCCGGTGTCTCCGGGCCGCATCCCGGCGGATCCCGACCGGAGGGATCGCTTGAACGTGCTCAGTTCTTCGGGTGGGGTACGCATAGATTTTGAACGCGTTCAAGTCGCGGTACCGGGAGGCATGGGGCAAGACGGGGAGTGATCACTCCGGGTACACCCTCACACCAGGCGGGAGATGGCGGGGCATGTTCGTGCGCTCACCGATGTATCGCCGGCACGCCGGGCTGGCCGCGTTGTCGGCCGGCCTGTCGGCCGCGCTGCTGGCCACCGGCTGCGGCAGTCTGACGGATCAGGGGCAGTCGGGATCGACCCCCTCGCAGGAGGTGCGTCTGCTGGCGTCCGCGGAGCCGGGCCCCGATCCGTTCACCCCCTCCACGGCCACCGCGACGGCGGTGTCCCGGCAGCTTCCGGCGCCGCGGGCCTCCGCCCCGGCCTCCGGGGGGAAGGACCCGGCCGTACGGTCCATCCGGACCGTGCTGGGATCCGCGCCCGGGCTGTACGGCGGCACCCGGGCCGTCGCCAGCTGCGACGTGGAGCAGCAGATCCGCCTCCTGGCCGCCGACCAGGGCAAGGCGCAGGCGTTCACCGAGGGCGTCGGGGTCGGCCGGCACGATATGCCGGGGTTCCTGCGGGGCCTGACCCCCGTGGTGCTGCGCGCCGACGCGCGGGTCACCGGCCACGGCTACCGCGACGGGACCGCCCAGCGCCGCCAGGCGGTCCTGCAGGCCGGAACCGCCGTGCTGGTGGACGAGCACGGCTCGCCGCGGGTCCGCTGCGCCTCCGGCGGTCCTCTCGCCTCGCCCGTGGTGACCGCCGGGCCCGTGAACGAGCAGGGCAAGCCCTGGCCGGGGTACGACCGCGACCGCGTGGTCGTGATCACCAGGACGGCGCATGTGATCGACAACCTGGTGCTGGTCGACATGGCCGCCGGTACATGGATGGAGCGCAGAAGCGGATCGGACGGCGAGGCGGACCGGAACCCGCAGGTGCCGCCCGCGTACGACCCGGGCCTCCATGTCGTCGACGCGCCCCAGGTGCCGCTGCCGACCGCGCCCGGTTCGCCCAGCGAGCCGCCGCCGCCGAGCCCCGACGCGCCGGCCCCTCAGCCGGCCTCTCCTGAGGGGGTCCGCCCCAGCGCCCCCAGCTCGCCGGCCCCTGTCCCCGACGGTCCGCCGCCCATCCTGCCGGACGCGCCACTGCCCGACGGGGCCGGCCAGGGCACCGGCGGACCGGCCGCGGGAATCCCGGGCGGGTTCGACCGGCAGGGCGCCGGCCGGAGCGACAGCGACATCCTGATCTCGCCTGACTCCGGCGGCGGCACGGGGCAGGGCGGGGGAGGCACCGGCGGCGGCAACCCCGAGGGCGCTTCCGACGTCATCCTGCCGGACGCGCCCCTGCCGGACGGCACCGGCACCGGGACCGGCACCGGGGCCGGTGCCGGTGCCGACAGGGGGACCGGCGCCGGGCTGCCCGCCGCCGGCGGTGCCGGGAGCATCCCGGGCTGAGGCAGGCCCCCGCTCGCTCGATAAATCGGACAAACAATGGCAGAGTGTCACCATGGTTGATCGGGCAGCGGGGGCCCTGTCACTTCCCGACGACTGGCCCGCCAACCCGGAACTGAGCCTGGCCCTCAACCGTATGGGCAGCTTCGACTGGGACCTCGACAGCGGGCTGATGCACCTGGATCAGCCCGCTCTCGACGTGCTCGACACGCCCGCCGACCAGTACGACGGCCGTCCCGGCACCCTCGCCCTGCGCTTCCCGCGCGGCGAGGCCGCACGGCTGGACGAGCTGATCGCGCGGGCGCTGAGGAACGGCAGCTCCCACTACGGTGCGTACTTCCGCATCCGCTGCCGCGACGGCACGCTGCGCTGGACGCACACGCAGGGGGTGGTGCTCCGCGGTGCCGGCGGACGGCCGCACCGCGTCATCGGCATCGTCCGCGACGCCACCCGGGAGCTGGCGGAGTCCTCCGCCCTGGTCGAACTCGACGCCGAACGCCGCCGCCAGACCAGCGTCGTGGAGAGCACCACGGCCGCCCTCGCCCACGCCAGGACCGTGGACGACGTCATCGACGTGCTCAGGGACTCGGGCGGGCTGGAACACCTCGGCGCCACCAGCCTGGTGATGGGGCTGCTGGAGGCCGGCCGGATCCACCTCGTCGCGGAGGGCCAGGAAGGCTCCTTCGTGCCGGGTACGCGCTTCACCCGGATCGACGAGCAGTACCCCATGAGCGAGGTCATCCGCACCCTGGCGCCCCGGTTCATCGAGTCCAGGGAGGACTTCGCCGGCTCGTACCCGCGGCTCTGGCCGCACATCAGCGGACTCGGCATCACGTCGGCCGCCTATATGCCGCTCATCGCCCAGGCGCGGCCGATCGGCGCGCTCGGTCTGCTGTACCGGGAGAAGAGCGGGTTCACCACCGAGGAGCGGAATCTGCTCGTGGCGCTGAGCAGCAGCATCGCGCAGAGCCTGCAGCGGGCCATGCTCTTCGAGCAGGAGCACGACCTCGCCGAGGGGCTCCAGCAGGCCATGCTGCCCCGCCGGATCCCGGACGTCCCCGGGGCCCGGATCGAGGTGCGCTACCGCTCCGCCCGCCTCGGCCGCGACATCGGCGGCGACTGGTACGACGTCATCCCGCTGCCCGGCGGCCGGGTCGGGGCGGTCATCGGCGACGTCCAGGGCCATGACATCCATGCCGCCGCCGTCATGGGCCAGTTGCGCATCGTGCTGCGCGCGTACGCGGCCGAAGGCCACACCCCGGCGACCGTGATGGCGCGTGCCTCGGTCTTCCTCCACGAACTGGACACCGACCGCTTCGCGACCTGCATCTACGCGGAGGCCGACCTCACCACCGGAGTGGTGCAGCTGGTCCGCGCGGGCCATATCGACCCGATGCTCCTCGACTCCGGTGGCGAGGGCCGCCGCATCTCGGTGGAGGGCGGGCTGCCGCTGGGCCTGTCCGCCGAGTTCGGCCGGCTCGAGTACCCCGTCGCCACCGTGGAACTCGACCCCGGGCAGAGCCTGCTGCTCTACACGGACGGGCTCATCGAGCAGCCGGGCGCGGACCTCGACGACGGCATGCGGCAGCTCACCGCAATGATCCGGGGCGGCCCCAGGAACCTCCGGCTGCTCGCCGACCGGCTCTGCGAGGAGGTCGGCGAGCGGGGCGGTGACGACGATGTCGCCCTGCTGCTCCTCCAGCGCCGCGGCGCCTGCACCCCGCACGCCGGGGGGCGGTTGCAGCAGCACGTCGCCCAGAACGACCCCGAGGCGCTCAGCTCCGCACGGCATATGATCCGGGCCGCCGTACGGGCCTGGGGTGCCGTGGACCGGTCCGACGAGATCGAACTGGCCGCGGACGAGCTGATCACCAATGCCCTGATGCACACCGACGGCGGGGCGATCGTGACCGTGCGCGTGCTGACGGGCACCGAGCGACGGCTGCGGGCCGAGGTGGAGGACTCCTCCAGTGCCCTGCCCAGGCGGCGCGAGGCCGGGGAGGCCGGGGTATCCGGCCGGGGGCTGATGCTGGTGGACCGGCTGGCGGATGTCTGGGGCGTGGAGTCGCGCGGCACCGGCAAGTGCGTGTGGTGCGAGTTCACCGTCCCGGACCGGTCGGCCGGCTGAGGACTACTTAAGGGTAACCGTATGTAACCTGATTGTCCTTGACCATAACCGACCGTAAGCGATTGACTGCTGATTCCTGTGTTCCGGCCTCCTAGGACATGAGGACCCCTTTGCGTACCAAGCTGCTGGCACCCCTGGATCTGGCCTTCTGGCACCTCGAATCCCCCGACCACCCGATGCACCTCGGCGCGCTCGCCTACTTCGCCCCGCCCGAGCCAGGGGACACCGGTGCGAGCGCACCGGGCGCCGCCTCTCTCGGCGCGAGCGGCGCGTACGGCGAGAGCGTGTCCGGTGCGCGTGCGACCGGTACCGCCGTTCTCGGTGCGAGTACGCCCCGCAGCGAGGAGATCCTCGCCCTGCTGGCCACCCGAGCCTCCGCGATCCCCCGGCTGCGCATGCGCGTCCGCGATGTGCTGCTGCCCGTGGGCGGCGCCGCCTGGACGGCGGACCACGACTTCGACGTACGGCGCCATCTGCGCCGTGTCAGGCTGCCGGCAGGCGATTTCGCGGCGTCCGCGGCCACCCTCGCCGGAGAGCTGATGGAGCGTCCACTCGAACGCGGGCTGCCGCCCTGGGAGATGTACCTGCTCACCGGCGGCTCGGGAGATCCCTTCGCCGTCCTGGTGAAGCTGCACCACGCCCTCGCCGACGGCATGCGGGCCGTCGCCATCGGGGCCGGGATCTTCGACGAGATCGCCGGGCCGCTCGCCGAACGCGCCCGCAGATACGGCCGGAGCCCGTCCGCCCTACCGCCGCGTTCCCGGCCGCCCGGCCCCTGGCAGGTCGCCGGGCTGGCCCGCGGCCGCATCGAGGAGCTGGGCCGGGCCTTCGGCGTCGGCGCGTCCCTCGTGGGTGCCTCGCTCGCCCGGGCCGGCCGGCTCGACCCGCGCGGCACCGCCGCGCTGAGCGCCAGCTCCAGCGGCACCCGCAGGCTGGCCACCTCGGTGCTCGGACTCGACGCCGTCCACGAGGTCCGCAGAGTCGCGGGCGGTACCGCGAACGACGTCCTCCTCGCCACCGTCGCCGGGGCACTGCGCCGCTGGATGACCGGGCGGGGCGACACCCTGCCGCCCACGGACCCCCGCGCCCTCGTCCCGGTGTCGAGGCGCCGCCCCGGCAGCCCGGCGGGCTCCGGGAACAAGCTGTCCGCCTATCTGCTGGACCTTCCCGTCACCGAACCCGACCCCTGGGCCCGGCTGTACGCGGTCCGCGCCGGCATGGACCGCAACAAGTCGGCGGGGCCACTGCGCGGCGCCGGTGCAGTGGCCGTGCTCGCCGACCAACTCCCCCCGCTAGCCCACCGGTTCGGCGCCCCCCTCGCCGGAAGCGCCGCCCGGATGCTGTTCGACCTGCTCGCGACCAGTGTGCCGCTGCCCCGCTCCGCGCTGTCGCTCGGCGGCTGCCCGCTGCGGGAGATCTACCCGATGGCGCCTCTGGCCCGCGGCCAGTCCCTCGCCGTGGCGATGTCGACCTACGGAGGCCGGGTGCACTTCGGACTCGTCGCCGACGGCAAGGCCCTGCCCGACGTGGACCGGCTGGCCCGAGCGGTCGAGGAGGAGCTGGCCGGGCTCCGGGAGCTGGTTCGCCGGGGCGCCTGGCCGCAGTAGCTCCGTCCGTCCGCAGAGCGGGACGGCGGCGCGCCCGTGCGCCTGGCGTTCCGGTCATGCGGGACTCCGCCCCCCGGTCCGGCCCGCGGATCCCGGCCGTCCCGGTCCGGCCCGCGGATTCCTCCCGGTCCGGCCCGGCTGACCCTGCCCGCGCCGCCCAGGCCCGGTGGACCGGTGCCCGGTCGGCGCGAGGTCCGGCAATCGGTGATGGGCCTGCGCCGGCTGCTCCGGTGCGGCAGGCTGGAACCATGCCGGAACTGCCCGAGGTGGAAGCGCTCAAGGACTTCCTGAGTGCGCACCTGGTCGGCAAGGAGATCGCCCGGGTGATGCCCGTGGCCGTCAGCGTGCTCAAGACGTACGACCCCCCGCTCGGCGCCCTCGACGGCAGCGAGGTGGTCCGTGTGCGGCGGCACGGCAAGTTCCTGGACATCGGCACCGGCGGCGGACTGCACCTCGTCTTCCATCTGGCGCGGGCCGGCTGGCTCCAGTGGAGGGACGTGCTGCCGTCCGGAGTGCCCCGCCCCGGCAAAGGGCCGCTGGCGCTGCGCGCCGCCCTCACCGGCGGGGACGGCTTCGACCTGACCGAGGCCGGTACGGCGAAACGGCTCGCCGTCCACCTCGTGCGCGACCCGTCCGAAGTGCCCGGCGTCGCCCGGCTGGGTCCCGACCCGCTCGCCGACGACTTCGACCGCGACTCCTTCGCCGCCCTCCTTGCCGGGGAACGCCGGCAGATCAAGGGCGCGCTGCGCGACCAGGGCCTCATCGCGGGCATCGGCAACGCCTACAGCGACGAGATCCTGCACGCCGCGCGGATGTCCCCGTACAGGCTCACGTCCAAGCTGGGAGCCGAGGAGATCACCGGGCTGTACGAGGCGACGCGCACGACCCTCGAGGACGCCGTCGAGCGCTCGCGGGGACTGGCCGCCGGCCGGCTGAAGGCCGAGAAGAGGAGCGGGCTGAGGGTGCACGGCCGCACCGGCGAGCCGTGCCCGGTCTGCGGCGACACCATCCGCGAGGTGTCGTTCCACGACTCGTCCCTGCAGTACTGCCCCACATGCCAGACCGGTGGCAAGCCGCTCGCCGACCGGAGGCTGTCGCGGTTGCTCAGGTGACGGCGCGGGGGCGCGCTGCGCTCCCGTCCGCCACCGCCACCGTCACCGCCACCGTCGCCACGGTCGCCACGGTCGATATCGTCGCCGTCGTGGTAGCCACGGTCGCCGCCGACGGGCGGTCGAGCGAGACGAGGTGCTCGCCGCTCTCGGTGCGGACCTCGAAGCGGCCTATCTCCTCCCGCCGCAGGACCGTGCCCACCTCCATGTCCAGCTCGTCCTCCGCACCCGTGGCACCCGTCCCGTACCCGCCGACGGGCACCGACCAGCTGGTGACGGCGTACTCCCTGCCGTCCCTGGCCACCGCTACCAGCCGGCAGGTCTTCGGGCCCGGCAGCTTCGCCATGCGCAGGGCCACGGCGGTGCCCCACCCCCTGGAACGCAGATCAACCGCGCCGTATACGCCGGTGGCGCCGTCCGTGGCCGCGATCCGCTCGTCGGGGCCGCCCGTCACCGCTCCTTCCCTTCCCGGGAACAGGCCCACCGCCACCGCGGGCAGCGCAACGACCAGCGCGGCAGCCGCGGCCACCAGCCGCAGCCGCCGCCGCGAACCCCGACGGCGCAGCGTCGCGACCTCGTGGAGAAGGAGCTCCAGTATCCGCGGGGAGGGTGGTTCGTCGGCGCGGCCGGGCCCGGCAAGAGCACCCAGCGCGGACGCGAGCGGAGCCATGTCGGACAGCTGAAGGGCGCAGAGACCGCATTCCGCGAGATGCTCCTCGAAGCGGAAGGCGTCCGAGGGGTCGAGGACGCCCAGTGCGTAGGCGGCCACGGCCCGGTGCTGCTCCCGCAGGTTCATGGACCAATCCTCCGGCTCGGCGGCTACGAACGGTCCATACGGGTCGTACGCACCGTGGGTGTCGTCCTGGAGTACGCAGCCGAGCCGTGCCGTGCTCAGCGGCGGGACGGGAAAGTGCGACGGGGTGTACAACGGTGCGACCGCGGACCGGAGTTGTGGAGAAGACCGGCAGAATAGGTGTGTGAACTGTGGAAACTCGGGCGTCCGTATGACCGGGCGCCGTTCGGGCAGCCCTCATGTGGAGCCGCTGCTCGGCGCGTATGTGCTCGGTGCGCTCGTCCCCCAGGAGGAGGCCCGGGTAGCCGGGCACCTCACCCACTGCGGCCGGTGCCGCGCCGTGTATCTCGGCATGGCCGACGCACAGGCGCTGCGGACGGCGTGCGCCGAGGAGGACGGTCTTGACGGCGGAATAGCCCGGACCGGCGGATCAGGCGGGGCGGGCTGGTTCGGCGGACTCGGCGGACTCGGCGGATTGGGCTGGTTCGGCGGAACCGGGAGATCCGGCGGGACCTGCCGGTGCGGCGGTGGCGGCCGGACCCGGTAGACCTGGCGCCGGCCGCTCCGGGCCCCCGGCGCGGGGGTGAAGAGGCCGCCGCGCCGGATGGTTCGCCCGCCGCCCGCCGCCCGTCGCCCGTCGCCCGTCGCCCGTCGCCCGTCGCCCGTCGCCCGTCGCCCGTCGGTGCTGGTGCTGGTGCTGGTGGGGGGTGCCGGGGCGCCGATACCCGCGGAGCGCAGCGGTGCTCGCGTCCGCGCCTGCCGGTGCTCGCGTCCGCGCCGGCCCGTGGCCGTGGCAGCGCCCGCTTCCGGTGCCTAGAATCCGCGGCATGCTGCGCGTACTTGCGGTCGACGACGAGAAGCCGGCGCTCGGGGAACTGCTCTACCTGCTGCGCTCCGACCCGCGGGTGCGCAGCGCGGACGGTGCCAACGACGCCACCGAGGCGCTGCGCCGCATCAGCCGGGCGCTGGGCGCCGGCCCGGACGGTGAGGGCGGCATCGACGTCGTCTTCCTCGACATCCACATGGCAGGGCTCACGGGGCTCGACATGGCCCGACTGCTCTCCGAGTTCACCCGGCCGCCGCTGATCGTGTTCGTCACGGCCCACGAAGGTTTCGCCGTGCAGGCGTTCGATCTCAAGGCCGTCGACTACGTCCTCAAACCGGTGCGCAGGGAACGCCTCGCCGAAGCCGTCCGCCGGGTCTGCGATCCTGCCATCGCGGCACGTGGGGCCCGGCGGTCACCCGCGGCTGCCGGCAGCGGCCCGGCCGGTGGCGCAAGGGGCGCGTCTGCTGTGACGGCCGCGCACCGTACCGGGGCGGCGGGTCCCCTGGTCACGGGGTTCACGGCACCCGGCGCCGCGCCGGAGCAGATACCGGTGGAACTCGGCGGCGTGACCCGGCTGATTCCCATCGACGAGATCACCTACGTCGAGGCCCAGGGTGACTACGCGCGCCTGCACACGCCGGGGGGCAGCCATCTCGTCCGCATTCCGCTCTCGACGCTCGAGGACCGGTGGGCCTCCCGGGGTTTCGTCCGGATACACCGCAGCCATCTCGTCGCTCTGGGGCGTATCGACGAGCTCCGCCTGGACGGGGGCTCCACGACCGTGCGTGTGGGCGCCGCCGAGCTCGCGGTGAGCCGCCGGCACGCCCGCCAACTGCGTGATCTGCTGATGCGCCACGCCCAGCGCTGACCCCTGACCCCTGACGCCCCTGACCCTTGACGCCCCTGACCCCTGACGCCCCGACGCGGGTGCCCTCGTCCCCGGTGCCGGTCCTTGCCGCCTCCGGGCCCGTCACCGCCGGCAGCCCGGGTACGGCGCTTGTCGCTCGTGCCCAGGCTCGCTGCGTGCCGACGAGCGGAAATCGACGCACCGACGATGCGGCCCCTCTCCCAGCGGAAATCGGCGCATAGTGGAAGTAACCGGCCTTGCCGCGGATAGCGGACCCGTGCCCGACTCGACTCTGTTTCAGGTGGCGGGTTCCGTAGAACGAGTTCCGCGCGGTGGGTCTTGCCCGGCGCGTCCGCTCCGCGGCGGCGGGCCGGGGTCCCACGAGCCGCACCCGGCCGCCCCGCGCACGGGGAAGCCGGGCGGGCGCGGCCCCCGGAGTTGTGAGCGACGGGAAGCGACGGGAAGCGACGGGAGAGGACGATGGCAGATCGACGCGTACCCCCGCAGGAGACGCCGCCCGTGGAGGCGTCCATCGCCGAGGCCCACCAGGAACGTCCTGACGGCGGGATCTGGGAGCATCCCGTGGTGATCCTGTCGCTGATCGTCGTCGGCAGTGTGTTCTTCGCGGCCCTGTTCATCGGGCGGGCCCTCAGTCTCTGAGGGGTTCCCACCGCACACGGCAGGAATGCTCGCTTGCATGAGACCTGCCCGGGCCCGCCAGGACCGGCCCAGGTGGACCCAGACCGGACCGATACCGGCCAAGCCGCGCCTCCCGCCGGATCTGACCTCGGCCCGCCGGACGCGGCCTCCACCTGCCCCCGGCCGCCGTTCGCCAGTCCGCGGCGGGTGCGTGCCGCCTTCCACCGTGTGCGGCCCTCCACCGTGTGCCGCCTCCCAGCGGATGTCCGGTGGTGTGCGGGGGCGGTCGGTCCGGGCCGGCGGCAGGTCGGATCCCCGGTCCTGGCACTCGGCGGGACGCCGCCCGGTGGCAGGGCCCGTGGAGGTTCCGGCCCCGTACCCGGCTCCGGCCGGTCACGGCGAGCCTGATCCTGCTGCGTCGGACTCTCTCCGCCGGACCTTCTCCGGTGAACCGCTCGCCGGTCGGACACGTGGCAGGGGAGTCCGGGCCCGACCACCGGCCTGTACCCCCCTCACCCCCTCTGCGTAGACTCCGGGGACCCCCGGGGCCTGCCGCCCGTCGCCGCGAGCGGCCTGCCCGAACAGCCGCCGAGAGAACGCCGGGAGCGGACTTTGACGTCTGCAGCACAGCCACCCCGCCGTGAAGTCGTCACGGGAGTGCCGCGTGGCACCCGCCGCCGCCCCGGCCACGCCCCCGCGCGCCCGGAGACCGACGAGCAGACCCCCGCCGGCGCCGTCCATGTGCGCTCCCTGATGCGCAGCCAGCTGCGCGCTGCCCTGTACGCCCTGGGCACCCTCGTCCTCCTCGTCGGCACCCTCCCGCTTCTCTTCGTCCTCCCCGCGGCCGTCCTCGGCTCCTTCTCCCCCTCCGCGCCGTTCGTGTGGGCGGTGCTCGGCGCCGGCGTCTACCCCCTGATGTGGTTGACCGCCCGCCGGTACGTCCGCCGGGCCGAGCGCAACGAGGAGGACTTCACCGGGCTGGTCGAGGGCCGCTGAGAGCGCCTGTGGGGGACGACCGGTGAACCAGACCTACGCGGTTGCGGCCGTGGCCTGCGTGGTCCTGGCGACCGTCCTCATCGGCGCCCTGGGCCTGCGCATCTCCCGGACGACCTCCGACTTCTATGTCGCCTCACGCACCGTCAACCCCGGCCTGAACGCCGCCGCCATCAGCGGCGAGTACCTCTCCGCCGCCTCCTTCCTCGGCATCGCGGGACTGGTGCTCCTCCAGGGGCCCGACATGCTCTGGTATCCGGTCGGCTACACCGCGGGCTATCTCGTCCTGCTCGTCCTCGTCGCCGCCCCGCTGCGGCGCTCGGGCGCGTACACGCTGTCCGACTTCGCCGAGGCCCGCCTGGAGTCGCCCGCGGTGCGGCGCCTCGCCAGCCTCTTCGTCGTCGGCGTCGGCTGGCTCTACCTGCTGCCGCAGCTCCAGGGCGCGGGGCTCACCCTGGAGATCCTCACCGGCGCGCCCGACTGGTTCGGCGGGGTCCTGGTCGCCGTCGTCGTCACGGGCGCGGTGGCCGCGGGCGGCATGCGCTCCATCACCTTCGTGCAGGCCTTCCAGTACTGGCTGAAACTCACGGCCCTGCTCGTCCCCGCGCTGTTCCTGCTCGCCGCCTGGGCCGGCGACGACGCCCCGCGCGCCCGCTTCGACGCGCCCGCCGTGCTGCGTCAGCACACCGAGGTCCGCGTCGACGACACGGTACGGATCGACCTGGACGCCCCGCTGTCCGTCGCGGTGGCCGGCACGGTCGACGGCATCCGCCACGAGGGGCGGCAGACCACCCTGGAGGAGGGCACGCACCGCGTCGAGTCGGGCACCACCCTCACGTTCCCCCCGGGCGCGGACATACCCGAACGTGCGTCCACCGGGGCCGACCCCGCCGGCTGGTCCCAGCCGCTGGCGGGCGGCGGCGACGGCTACCAGCTCTACGCCACCTACGGCCTGATCCTCGCCACCTTCCTCGGCACCATGGGCCTCCCGCACGTCGCCGTCCGCTTCTACACCAGCCCCAACGGCCGCGCGGCGCGCCGCACCACCCTCGTCGTCCTGGGACTGATCGGCGCCTTCTACCTGCTCCCTCCGGTGTACGGGGCCCTCGGCCGGATCTACGCCCCCGAACTCGCCCTGACCGGCGACGCCGACGCCGCCGTGCTGGTCCTGCCGGAACGGATGGTCGGCGGACTCACGGGCGATCTGCTCGGCGCGCTCCTCGCGGGTGGCGCCTTCGCCGCCTTCCTGTCCACCGCGTCCGGACTCACCATCTCCGTCGCCGGAGTCCTCACCCAGGACGTCCTGCCGTCGCGCGGGGTACGGCACTTCCGGCTCGCGACCGTCCTTGCCATGGCCGTGCCGCTCGCCGTCAGCCTCGTCGCCGCCGACGTGCCCGTCGCCGACGCCGTCGGGCTGGCCTTCGCCGTCTCGGCGTCCTCGTTCTGCCCGCTGCTCGTCCTCGGCATCTGGTGGCGCAGGCTCACCCCGCCCGGCGCCGCCGCCGGACTGGTCACCGGCGGCGGCACCGCGCTGACCGCCGTCATGGCCACCCGGGCGGGACTCGCCCCCGAGGGCTGGCCGCACACCCTCATGGCCTGGCCGGCCGTCTGGTCCGTGCCGCTCGGATTCCTCACCATGATCCTGGTGTCGCTGGTGACACCCCGCCACACACCTCCCGGCGCCGCCGCCATCCTCACCCGTCTCCATCTGCCGGAAGACCTGGCCGCCCGGCCCCCGTGCGAAGGGGCCCGGCGATGACCGGCACCGCGCTGGCCGCACTCGGCGCCGCCGCGGCGGCGCTGCTCGCCGCCGGTTTCGCCCTCGGCCGCGTCACCGCACGCCGCGCCGCCGGATCAGGACCCGACCCGGGCACCCCGGTCGAGCGGGCCACCTTCCACACCCTGCACACCGCCTCGCTCGCCGCGCCCCCGCTGCGCGCCGGGCTCACCGAGGACACCGCGCGCAAGGCCGCCCGCCCGCTGCGCTCGCTGCTCGGCACCCGGGCCCTGTGCCTCACGGACCGGGTGACCGTCCTCGCCTGGGACGGCATCGGCGCCGACCACCACCGGGAGCGCGTGATGCACCGGGTCGGCGACGTGCTCGAGTCCGGGCGCAGCCAGAGCGTCCGCACCGGTTGCGACGACCCGGAGTGCCCGCTCCGCTGGGCGGTGATCGCCCCGCTGACGGGGGAGGAGGGCGTGCTCGGCACGCTCGTCGCCTACGGTCCGGGGGAGTCGGCGGTTCTGGTACGAGCGGCGACCGAGGTCGCCCGCTGGGTCTCCGTCCAGCTCGAACTGGCCGAGCTCGACTGCTCCCGCACCCGGCTCATCGAGGCCGAGATCCGTGCCCTGCGGGCCCAGATCTCCCCGCACTTCATCTTCAACTCGCTCGCGGCCATCGCGTCCTTCGTCCGTACCGACCCCGAGCGGGCGAGGGAACTCCTGCTGGAGTTCGCCGACTTCACCCGCTATTCCTTCCGCCGGCACGGGGACTTCACCCATCTCGCCGACGAGCTGCGCTGCATCGAGCAGTATCTGGCCCTCGCCGGGGCCCGCTTCGGAGACCGGCTGAAGGTGACGCTCCAGATCGCGCCCGAAGTCCTCCCGGTCGCCCTGCCCTTCCTGTGCCTCCAGCCGCTCGTCGAGAACGCCGTGAAGCACGGGATGGAGGACGCCGGACGGGTCTGCCGGGTCTCCATCTCCGCCCGGGACGCCGGCTCGGAGGCGGTGGTGACCATCGAGGACGACGGTGTCGGGATGGACCCGGCCGAACTGCGGCGGATCCTCGCACGGGAGGCGGACCACTCCTCCGGCATCGGTCTGTCCAACGTCGACGAGCGGCTGCGCCAGGTGTACGGCGATGACCACGGGCTGGTCATCGAGACAGGGGTCGGAGCAGGGATGAAGATCACTGTACGGATTCCCAAGTACCGTGCGGGCGTGCACAGCCAACCCGGCGGAAGCTGAGCCCGGCGGTGCGCGGGAGAGGCCCGCACCGGGGGAGCGGGCGCCGCTCGGCCCGGCCGGGGAGCCGTACCGGCGGCGCTCCCGGCCGCCTCCGGTCCGCCGGCCGCGGCGGCTCTGCGCCCGTGGCGGGTCAGTGCGGAGGGGGGTCAGTACAGATGGACGGCAAGATGGCCCAGCGGAAGCCCCAGCCGCCAGGCCGGCGTCCAGACCTTGGTGTCCTCGCAGGCGGCAGGGTCCACCGGAAGGGCCGGATGCCACGGGTCGGCGTCGTCCCCGAGATCGGCGGCGAGTAGCTCGGTCCGCTCCAGCCAGCCCCACGAAGCGCGGGCCAGATCGAGATCCGGGTCCATGCCGGGGAGGTCGAGAGACTCCCGCTCGGCCATCCGGTCGCGCACCCACTCCTGCCAGGGGTGCCCATAGGCCGTGACGGACAGCCATTCGTCCAGCCGCGACGCCGTCAGCACTCCGGCCGGGCAGTCCTCGGCGCCGGACAGATAGACCGTCAGCGCCAGTGTCTCCCGGCCGGCTCTGTACTCCAGCGAACCCGGCTCCACCAGACCGCCGATGCGCAGCACCTGGTCGGCCAGGAACTCGGCGCACAGCCAGGCCATCGGGACCGCCAGACCGCCTCCGCTGGTGCCGTTCGTACTCTCGGGACGCACTCACTCCACCTTCTCCCCGGACATGTTCGGGCACGGGTCTCGACGACGAGCCTCCACCCGAAGACACGCGTCGCGGTTCGTCTTTACTCAACTTGGGCGGGTGGTTTCGCATCCGGTCGGGCCGGGGGCGTGGCGGCAGGGAGACCTGATGTTCCAGGGGAGTGCGGAACGGAAGTGAACCGCCCGGGTCCGCCCGGGTCCGCCCGGGTCCGGTCCCGCTCCCGTCCCCCTCCCGTCCCCCTCCCGCTCCCGTCCCCCTCCCGTCCGGTCCCCCTCCCGTCCGGTCCCGCTCCCGTCGCGCAGGCCCGCGCCGAGCCGCCCTTCCGCCCGCGGGAGCCCGGTGGTGTTCCGGTCCGGCAGGACCCGGTGACCGTGTCGTACACCCGTCCGCGCCCGGGCCGGGGCGACGGCGGGCCGGCCTGCGGCCTCCGCACCACCAGCCCTGACGGAGCCCCGCTCCGGGCGCACGGCATCCGGGCATCCCTCAGGCCACCGAGGGGAGCGGTCTTCTGCTGTAGCCGGGCAGGCTCCGGGCCATGGCGCGCAGCGCGTGGTACGAACGCGACTTCACGGTGCCCTGCGGAATACCGAGAGCCGTCGCGGCCTCGGCCACACTGCGGCCCTGGAAGTAGATCTGCACCAGCACGGCGCGGTGCTCGGGGCTCAGCGACCTGACCGCGGTCCGCACGTCGACCGCGGCGACCGCGCGGTCCGTCACATCGGAGGGGTCCGGCGTCGCGGCCAGGACACCGTCTGCGATCTCCGCCGGCCGTGCGAGCCGCGACCGGCGCGCATCGATCGCCAGGCGCCGGCCGACGGTGAAGAGCCAGGGCCGCATCGACTCGTAGGGCGCGTCGAACGCCTCCGGGTGCTGCCAGGCCCTCAGCAGGGTCTCCTGCAGCAGGTCCTCCGCGCGTTGCCGGTCCCCGTACGTCAGGCCGACGAGAAAGCCCAGCAGGGCGGGACCGTGTTCGCGCTGCAGCTCCGCCAGGGCGTGCTCGTCGGTCGTCGCCGTTGCCGTGGCCATCGTCGGCTCCCTTCCCGCAGGATCCTGCCGTGCTCCGAGAGTTCGGTGCTCCGGGCATCCGGTGCTGTGTGCTTCGTGGCGTATACGAACGCATCGGCGGGCGGAGGGACAGGCGCCACACTCGGGTGTGCGGCGAGCGGTCGCACAGAGCGGCGAGTGGTGCGCCGAACGGTCGACCGGACCAAGGCCCGCCGTCGGCCGCCACCAGCCGGTGCCCGGAGTGTCCCCGTGTTCCCGGGCTCCGGGTTCTGGGCCCCCGCCGCCCCGCCCGACAGGCGGCATGGCGGTGCTCTCCCTAGAGTGCGGAACATGAGCGTCAGCGTGGCGGAGCGTGGGACGGGCGCCCGGAGCGGTCTCGCGGGCAGGGTGCCCGGCGCCTTCGCGATGTTCTTCGCCCTGCTCGGGGTGTACTGCGCGGTGATCGCGCTCATCGCCCCCCTGCGAAGACTGCTGAGCCCGGTCTCCGCGTTCCTCGACCTGGTGGCCGTGCCCGTCAGCGCCAACCTGGCGTACGCCGTCTTCCTGCTGCTGCTGGCAGCGGCGATCGGCGCCCGCAAGAAGGCCGCGTGGTGGCTCGTCGTCGCCTATCTCACCCTGCTCGTCCTCACCGACGTCCTCACCCTGGCGCTGCTGCGGGACTGGTCCTGGATCCCCGGCCTCGTCCTGTGCCTGATCGCCCTCGGGGTGCTCTTCGCCGCCCGCGGCGAGTTCTACGCCCTGACCCGCCGCGGCGCCCTGTGGTACGCCCTCCTCGTGCTCGTCCTCGGGCTCGTGCTGGCCGTCCTCGTCGGCTGGGCGCTCGTGGAGCTGTTCCCCAACGACCTCCCGCAGGGACAGCGGCTGGCGTGGGCCGCCAACCGGGTGCTCGGCGGGCTCGTCTCCAGCGCCCAGTTCGACGGCACCCCGCCCCGCGCCCTCTTCTTCCTCCTCGGCCTCTTCGGTGCGCTCGCGCTGCTCAACTCCGCCCGGACCCTGTTCCGCTCCCAGCGGATGGAGGCCGGCCTGCACGGCGACGAGGAGACCCGGATCAGGGCACTGCTCGGCGCCTACGGCTCCCAGGACTCGCTCGGCTACTTCGCCACCCGCCGCGACAAGGCCGTCGTGTTCTCGCCCAACGGCAGGGCCGCCGTCACCTACCGTGTGGAGGCCGGTGTGGCCCTCGCCAGCGGGGACCCCGTCGGGGACACGGAGGCGTGGACCGCCGCCATCGGGACCTGGCTCGACGTCGCCCGCCGCCACGCCTGGGCGCCCGCCGTGATGGGCGCCTCCGAGGGCGGCGCACGTGCCTACGCCCGCTCCGGGCTCGGCGCCATCCAGCTCGGGGACGAGGCGATCCTGTACGTCGAGCGCTTCGACCTGAACGGCCGGGACATGCGCGCCACCCGGCAGGCCGTCGGCCGGGTCCGCAGACTCGGGGCGGCCGTCCGCATCCGCCGCCACTCCGCCCTCGGCGCCCAGGAGATGAAGGAGATCATCGACCGGGCCGACGCCTGGCGCGACACCGAGACCGAGCGCGGCTTCTCCATGGCCCTGGACCGGCTCGGCGACCCCGAGGACGGCGACTGCCTGCTCGTCGAGGCCCTCGATGCCGACGGGAACCTCATCGCCCTCCTGTCCTTCGTGCCCTGGGGACGCGACGGGATCTCCCTCGACGTGATGCGCCGTGACCGCGACCACGCGCCCAACGGGATCATGGAGTTCATGGTCGCCGGGCTGTGCGCGGAGGCACCGCAGCTCGGCGTGCGCCGGATCTCCCTCAACTTCGCCGTCTTCCGCTCCGTGTTCGAGGAGGGCGCCAGGATCGGCGCGGGTCCGGTCCTCCGGCTCTGGCGCCGGCTGCTCCTGTTCTTCTCCAGGTGGTGGCAGCTGGAGGCGCTGTACCGCTCCAACGTCAAGTACCGGCCCGTCTGGTACCCGCGCTTCCTCTGCTACGGGGACGCCGGCGCGCTCGCCCGCATCGGTCTCGCCTCCGCGATCGCCGAGGGCTTCGTCTCGGTGCCCAGGCTGCGCAGTCGCTGGGGCGACGGCCGGCCGCGCGGAGCCGTCGCCGCGCCGGTCGCGGGCACCAGGGACCTCCCGCCGCTCGACGCGCTCGAACTCGCCGGACCCGACACCGTACGGCCCATGGGGGAGCGCCGGATGCCGGAGCAGGTACGCGTCCGCCACCGCAAGCTGGAGCGGCTGCGCGAGCAGGGTGTCGACCCGTACCCGGTCGGCGTCACCGCCCGCACCGGCCCTCTCGCCGCCGTACGCGCCGCCCACCCCGGCCTGCCGGCCGGAGCCCGCACCGGCGAACGGATCACGGTCGCCGGGCGGGTCATGGCCGTGCGGGACTTCGGCGGAGTCGTCTTCGCCGTGCTGCGCGACTGGTCCGGCGACCTCCAGATCGCCCTGACCCGCGACGGTTCCGGCCCCGGTGCGCTCTCCTCCTTCTCCGCCGACATCGACCTCGGCGACCATGTCACCGCCACCGGCGAGATCGGCGTCAGTGACCGGGGCGAGCTCAGCGTCTTCGCCGACGCCTGGCAGCTCACCGCCAAGTGCCTGCGCCCCCTGCCCGACAAGCGCCGCGGGCTGGCGGACCCGGAGGCGCGGGTCCGCCGCCGCTATCTCGACCTGGTCACCAGCCCCGAGGCCCGCGGTGTCGTCAGGGCCCGCTCAGCCGCGGTCCAGGCGCTGCGGCAGGGGCTGCTCGACCGCGGCTATCTGGAGGTCGAGACCCCGATGCTCCAGCAGGTCCACGGCGGCGCCAACGCCCGGCCGTTCACCACGCACATCAACGCCTACGACATGGACCTGTATCTGCGGATCGCGCCGGAGCTGTTCCTCAAGAGGCTGTGCGTGGGCGGCATGGAGAAGGTCTTCGAGATGGGCCGCACCTTCCGCAACGAAGGCGTGTCCTACAAGCACAATCCCGAGTTCACGATGCTGGAGGCGTACCAGGCGTTCGCCGACTACGACGTGATGCTCGATCTGGCCCGCGAACTGATCCAGGGCGCCGCCACCGCCGTGTTCGGCGCACCCATCGCCCACACGAGGGGCCCCGACGGCACGCCCGCCGTCCACGACATCTCCGGCAACTGGCCCGTCAAGACCCTGTACGGAGCGGTGTCCGAGGCGCTCGGCGAGCAGGTCGACGCCGACACCGGCGAGGCGCGGCTGCGCGGCCTCTGCGACCTCGCGGGAGTGCCGCACGGTCCCGACGACACCCGCGGCGACGTCGTCCTGGAGATGTACGAGCGGCTGGTCGAGGAGAAGACCCAACTGCCCACGTTTTACAAGGACTTCCCGACGGAAGTGTCTCCGCTGACCCGCCGGCACCGCCGTGATCCGCGCCTCGCCGAGCGCTGGGACCTCGTCGCCTTCGGTGCCGAACTGGGCACGGCCTACTCCGAGTTGACTGACCCGGTCGAGCAGCGGCGACGGCTCACCGCCCAGTCGCTGCTCGCGGCGGGCGGAGACCCCGAGGCCATGGAACTCGACGAGGACTTCCTCGACGCGCTGGAGTACGCCATGCCGCCGACCGGAGGGCTCGGCATCGGCGTGGACCGGCTGGTGATGTTCCTGACGGGGCTGACGATCCGCGAGACCCTGCCGTTCCCCCTGGTGCGCCGCAACTGAACCGCGGGCGGGCGTATGCACTGGTGAGTGCGGTGAGTGCGGTGAGTGCGGTGAGTGTGGTGAGCACCGCGCCGGGAAGGCGGATGCCGGGGAGGGCTGTATGCCGGCGGCCGGTGTCAGCGTGTGGTGGCCATGCGGGCGAAGACGACGACGTTGCCGTCATAGCCGGTGCCGCGCGAGTAGCCGCCGCCGCAGGTGATCACGCGCAGCTCGGGTGTGCCGGTGTCACCGTAGACCCGGGCGCCGGGGAAATCGTTCTTGGAGAACACCTCGACGCCGTACACCTCGAAGACCGCCACACGGCCGTCGTAGCGCGTCACCTCGACGTGCTGGCCCTTCTGCATCGATCCCAGCCCGTAGAACACGGCGGGCCCCGCCGTGTTGTCGACATGGCCGACGACCACTGCGGTGCCCTGCTGACCGGGTGCGATGCCGTTCTGGTACCAGCCGGCGAGGTTGGGGTCCTGCGCCGAGGGGGCCTCGATCCAGCCGTTGGCGTCGAGACCCACGTCGACGATCGGTGCGTCCACACCGAGGGCCCGAATGGCGATCCGTGAGGCCGGGGCATAGGGCAGCGGCTCGACGGTGCCGGGCAGGGGGACGGAGTCCTGGTGGGCGCGCACGTCGTCCAGTGACGCCGCCACGGCGGGCTGCGGTGGCCCCATGCCGATGTCCACGCCATTCCGCACCAGGGCGAGTCCTGTGAGCATGACAAGGGCCAGGACGCCCCAGGGAGAGCGTCTCCTGGAATCCGACCCCGTGAACTCCTGCCGGCGCATGGCTCTCCCCTCTCATCGTCTGCCCGCACGCTAGGCAGGTACGGCGGAGGGCGCGACCGGAGAGGAGCGAACGGGTGGTACGGCCAGTCGTGGTGACCCATATGAGTAGACCGTCCCGCAAAACCTCCGGCAGTCCGTGACCTGCACATCCTGTGGGTGCGGGCGGCGCGTGCCGGCGTGTCGGTCACCGGGGTGGACGAATCCCGAAATGCGACGGATGTGCAACCCGGTGAGGGTTCGTCATGGAGGGCGTTCTCGTCGAAATCTCCGGAGCGCCGCTCCGGGGCGCACCTCCGATGGAGGTTCAACCATGCGTGCTTCACGCGCTGTCGCGGTGGCGATCACCGCGTGTGCGGCCATGGGCGCCACTTCTCCCGTGGTCGCCGCCACTTCCACCGGGGGTGGCAACGGTCCGACCAACGTCCGGCTCTCCCCGTCCGAGGTCCACCAGGGTTCGACCCTGACGATCCTGGTCGACGGCTGCCACCGCGGCGGCACGGTGTCGTCCAACGCCTTTCCCGCGGCCAACCTGAGCGTCGGCTACGGGGGGTACTACGGCCCGGGCGGCAAGCGTGCGGGTGAAGAGGGCAACCCGGACTCGAACACCAACCCTCAGCCCAACGGCAACGGCAACGGCAACGGCAACGGCAACGGGAACGCCCGAACTGACGGGAACGGGAACGGGAACGGGAACGGCGTCAGGCAGGACCAGCACGGCAACTTCCAGGGCAACGGTCAGGACCAGGGTGGGAACGGCAACGGCCGGGGTGGCAACGACGGTCGCAACGATCAGGGTGGGGACGGCAACGGCCGGGGTGGCAACGACGGTCGCAACGATCAGGGTGGGGACGGCAACGGCCGGGGTGGCAACGACGGTCGCAACGATCAGGGTGGGAACAACAACGGCCGGGGTGACAACAACCGTCGTGACCAGGGCGGCCACAACGACAACCGGCGCAACGATCGCGGCGGTTACAACGACTTCAAGGGTGGGCAGGGTGTCGCCGTCGCCACGGCCCGTATCTTCGACCGCGCGACCCCGGGCCAGTACAACCTGGCCGTCCGGTGCAACGACAGCAACCGCATCGCGACCCGGACCTTCATCGTGCTCTCGGGCCGCGGTACCCGGGGCGGTCTCGGCGGTTCGCAGCAGCCTTCCAGCACCGAGATGGCAGTGGGCGGCGGACTCGTCGCCGCAGCGGCCCTCGGCGGTGCCGTCTACCTGGTTCGCCGTCGGCGTGGCATCAGCGGTGGAGATGCCTGACCGGCCTCACCCTCCCGGCCGGCCTTCACCGCCCGTCGCCCCGAGTCCTGAATCAGGAACCGGGGCGACGGGCGTGGACGGCGCCGAGTAGTGCCGAGTGGGACTGTCCGGCGAGGAGCAGGGCGCGCCCGCAACAAGGACGGAAGGCGCGCCGGCGAGAGGTTGGCCGACGCGGGGAAGGCTCAGTGCAGCCGGCTGCCGGAGCGCCGGCGCACCACGTAGACGACGCCGCCCGAGGCCGCCAGCACGAGCATGACGCCTGCCGCGATCTCCACGGCGTGCATGCCGCGGATGCTGCCGCCCAGTCCGCCCTTGACGCCATGGGGCTGGGGAGCGGTGGTGCTGGTGGAGCTGGTGGTCGGTGTCGCCGAGCCGCTGCCGGAGATCGTCAGATCCGTGGTGCCGGTCTGGCTGTTGCAGGTGAACTGGACCGAATAGACGGCACCGCGCCGTGCGTCCAGGTCGACCCTCGCCGTGGCGGTCTGGCGCGGCGGGATCGTCACGGTGTCGAACACGCCGGACGAGGCGGTGGCCGTGGTGCCGCAGCCGGACACTCCCAGCGTCACCGTGCCGCCAGGTGCCACGGTCGAGGGGGTGACGGCGAACGAGAACGGCTGCTTGCGGACGCTGCCGCCGGCGCCGCCGGCGGTGTCCGCCGCCGCGGGGGGAAGGGGCAGAGCGAGGGCGGCCGCTCCCAGCAGAGCGGCGGACGCGACGGATATCGCGCGCATGGCAATCCTCCGGAGTCCCCGAGGAGCAGGTGCGGAAGGGCTTTCCACAAGAGCAGGGAATGCACCTCGATGACCGAAACGCTAGAAGCGCGTATGCACCCTCGCGATCTCAGACGGGCGAATGGGGCACGCCTGTCCCCCGGGCGGCGCAGCGGAGGTTTTCCCCACTTGCGTCACCCGGAGGTGCTGTGATCAGCCGAGGGCGTGGGGGAAGAGCGCCGTGAACGGGCCGGGAGCGGCCGACGGGCCCCTCCCAAACGGCGCGTCGAAAGCCCAGATCAGGAAGAGCAGGAACGCGATCAGCGCGCTGAACAGGCCGGCCAGCAGCAACTCCCGGGAGGTCCTGCGGATCTGCAGGGTGAAGATCAGGCCGACGGTGACCGCGGCGCCCGTCACCAGGCCGAACCACACCACGCCGGGCATCGTGGCCTCGGCGTTCTGCCCCCGGGCCCCACGGGCGTCGTCGGCCGCCGCCACCTGGTCGACGAGTGGCTGGTACGCCTGGCCCTCGTGGTCGTTCGCCGGTACGTAGTCCGCCACGTCCCTGCGCACCTGTTCGAGCAGCCGTGTGCCCTCCGGGGTTAGTTCGCCCCTCTCGACCATGTGGGGCCACTCGGTGTTCACCACATGTGCGACATAGGCGTCGACGCTGTCCCGGATGCGTTCGCGCGCCTCGACGGGGTAGACCTCGGCGCGGGCGCTCACCTCGTGCAGTGCCTGGGCCTCGTGGCGTACCGAGTCCTCCGCCGCGCCGCGCGCCTCCCAGACGCCCGCGATGGCCAGGCCGAGCACGATCGCGTAGACCACGCCGATCATCATGGTCATGTACTCGATGACATCGGGTGTCTCCGAGGGATCGTCGTGCTCGCCGACCCGCCGATGGTTGATGACGGTGATGGTGAGGACGACCGCGCACGCCGCGGCCATGGCGATGGTCAGTACGACCCACTCCGACAAGTGAACCTCCGGGCTAGCGGGATCGGGGACGAAGGAATGCCGCCGCGAGCACGGCGGGTGCGGTGACGAGGAGCGTGAGGGACACCAGTGAGGGGCCGCCGCGTGGTTTCTCGCGTGGGGGCTTTCGGTAGTGGGGGAGGGCGACCGGGGTGGGGCGCGGTGGTGCGGGGCGGGCCTTCGCGGGCGGTGTCGGTGTGGGTGTGGGTGTGGGTGGTGGTGGTGGCGGTGGTGGCGGTGGTGTCGGTGGGGGAGGCGCCTCGATCCGGGGTGGTGCGGGCGGTGGTGGCGGAGGCGGTGGCGGTGGCGGTGGTGGTGGTGCAGGTGGTTCGCGCGGCGGTGGCGGTGGGGGAGGCGGCTCGGGTGGCGGTGGCGGTGGCGGAGGCGGTTCGGGAACCGGGACCGGCCCCGCCGTGCAGCGGGCGCCGCCGGCGACGGCGACCGAGGAGCCCGGCTCGTTCGGACCACCGGGACCGATCGAGGCGTACGAGCAGGAGTCGGCGGCTGCGGGCAGCGGCGCCGTCAGCAGCCAGGCGAGTGCGGCGGCCGACAGCAGCCGCGCGGCAAGCGATCCGTACACGCCGGTGAGCCTGGTCCACGAGCGGCCGGGACACGCCCGGACGGGGAGTGATTCGCCTGATGGTGGGGAAGTCCGAGGAACGGGTTTGGGACGCCGTGAGGATTTTCCGTGCAGGCCGTTGAACACACCCGGCCCCACCGCGCGTACCTAGGGCCGTGGACGGCGCACCAAGGCGCCGCAACGGACACCGGGCTACGGGAGTTGACATGAAGACCTGGCGTAACGCCTCGCTCGCGGTGACCGCCGCTACCGTACTGGCGCTGACGACGGCGTGCGGTCAGGAGACGGTGGCGCAGCCGAACGGCCAGGCCGTCGGAGCCGTCAACCCCGCCGGGCAGCCGGCCGCCAGCAGCGGCTACGGATCCGGCTCGGACGGTGACGGTGCGGATGCCGGTGCGGCGGACGCCAAGCCCACGACGGGAGGCCAGCTCGCCGTGCGGGAGAACAGCAAGCTCGGCGAGGTGCTCACCGACGGCGGTGGAATGACCCTGTACCGCTTCGACAAGGACTCCGTCGATCCGGTGGCGTCGAACTGCGAAGGCGACTGCGCCAAGGCCTGGCCGGTGGTGGCGGCCGGCGATGTGACTCCGGCCCCCGGCACCGACGCGTCGCTCATCGGCTCGGTGACCCGGGCCGACGGCACCAAGCAACTCACCGTGGGCGGCTGGCCGATGTACCGCTACGCCAAGGACGCCAAGCCCGGTGACGCCAACGGGCAGGGCGTCGGCGGCACATGGTTCGCCTCCGCACCCGACGGCAAGAAGGCCGCACTCGGCGGGAGCGGCGAGGAGTCCGAAGACGGCAAGGCGGGAGGCGAGGGGGACGGCGGCGGAGAGCCCGCCGGCCAGGCGGGCGGTGAGTCGGTCGACCTCGCCGGCCTCTCCGTCCGCAAGGACCCGAAGCTCGGCGACATCGTCGTGGACAAGAACGGAATGACCGCCTACGTCTTCACCAAGGACTCGGCCTGGCCGATGAAGACCGCCTGCACGGGTGCGTGCCTGGAGAAGTGGCCGGTCATCGCCCCGGTGAACGCCGACGACACCGTGGGCATTCTGAAGAAGGGCTTCGTGACCTTCGACCGTCCCGACGGAATCAAGCAGCAGACCATCGACTGCTGGCCGATCTACACGTTCGCCGGCGACAAGAAGCCCGGTGACACCAACGGGCAGGGCGTGGGCGGCACATGGTTCGCCGTGTCGCCCCAGGGCAAGCCGGTCGGGGCGCCCAGTTAGGTCCCCACGCCGCGCCCCGGCCACCGGCCCGCCGCCACGCCTCCCGCGTGCGGCGGGTCGGCTGTTTCGGGATGGTTCCTGCCCGCATGTGCCCGTGGCGTGTGACCAAGAACGGATCGTTAATTTCCGTTTCTGCTCGCTCTCTTGGCGGGCGATCAGTAGCCTCGGCTCGAACGCCTGCCATGACAATGGCGGTCCACCCGTGGCGACTTGTTGGAGACATCAATGGAGCGTCCCGCCTGGGCCCCGCCCGGCATCGACATCTCGGTGCCGAGCGTGTCCCGCATTTACGACTACTACCTGGGCGGCTCGCACAACTTCGAGGTCGACCGCGAAGCCGCCCGGAGGGCGATGGGGTTCATGCCGGGCCTCCCCAAGATCATGCAGGCGAATCGTGCCTTCATGCGCCGCGCCGTGCGCTACGCCGCGAGCGAGGGCGTCAGCCAGTTCCTGGACATCGGCTCGGGCATACCGACGTTCGGCAACACCCACGAGATCGCGCAGAAGGCCGACCCCGCAGCGCGGATCGTGTACGTCGACCACGACCCGGTCGCCGTCGCCCACAGCCAGGCCGTGCTCGAAGGCAACGACGGAGCCGGGATCGTCCAGGCCGACCTGCGCGAGCCGGCCGGCATCCTCGCCGGCGGCGAGAACACCGGACTGCTGGACCTCGACCGGCCGGTGGCGCTGCTGCTCGTCGCGGTCCTCCACTTCCTGGAGGACTCCGACGCCCCCCGGCGGTCCGTCGCCGCGCTGCGCGACGCGCTGGCACCCGGCAGCCTGATCGTCGTCACCCACGCCTCCTACGAGGGCATCCCGCTGCCCCGGGAGCAGGCCGGCGGTGCCGTCGGGGTCTACAGGGACATCCGCAACCCGCTGGTGATGCGCTCGCGCGAGGAGATCGCACGGTTCTTCGACGGGTTCGAGATGGTCGAGCCCGGACTGGTGTCGATGCCGGACTGGCGGCCCGAGACCCCGGCCGCGCAGGAGGACCCATACGCGTTCTCCGGGTACGCAGGGGTGGGGCGCAAGGCGTGATGACGCCGTCGCAGGCAGCGGGCCCGGAGGCGGTCGGCCCGGACGACCTTCAGGACAGACTCAGCCGGTTCGCGACCATCTGGAGCCGGGCGATCTTCCCGGTGACGGCCACCTCGCTGACCCGTCCCGAGTTCGAGGAGCATCTGCTGCCGCTGGCACGGCAGTTGGCCGAGGCGCTGCACACCCGCCCGTTCGACCCCGCGGCCGCCCAGCGCGTCGGCGGCGCACTCGTCGGCGCCCACTGCACGGACCCCGACGCCCTCAGCCGCACGCTCGGCGTCGTCGACGCCTATCTGGTCCTTTACTGCGGGCCCGGCCGGGAGTCGGCCGAGGACAGCCGGGCCCGCTGCGCCCGGCTGCAGCACGCGCTCGCCGCCGGGTTCGCCCTCGCGCTGCGCGAGCGCACCCTCGCCGAGCAGGAGGCCATCGCCCGCTCGGCGCTCGCCGCACGCAGCGTGGCCATGGAGGCCCTGCACGCCACGGAGACGCGCTTCCGCGCGGTGTTCGAGGACGCCGCGATCGGCATCGGCATCGCCGACCTCGACGGCAACGTCCTCGAGGTCAACGACACGCTGACCCGCATGTTCGGCGGACTGGAGCACCATGTCCGCGGCCGGAAGGTCAACGAATGGGCGCACCCGGAGGACCGCCCGCTGACCTGGAACATGTACGACGAACTGGTCCGCGGTGAACGCGATCACTACCGGGTCGAGAAGCCCTTCTACCGCAACGACGGCACGGTGCTCTGGACCAATCTCACCGTCTCGCTGCTCAGGGACGCCGACGGTGTGCCCCAGTACCAGCTGGCCCTCATGGAGGACACCACCGAACGGCGGTTGCTCAACCTCCGGCTGCGGTACGAGGCGACCCATGACGCGCTCACCGGGCTGCCCAACCGGACCCTGTTCTTCGAGCGGCTGGGGAAGGCGCTGGCGGCGGGTGAGGGCGCCCGCTTCGGGCTCTGCTACCTCGACCTCGACGGCTTCAAGGCGATCAACGACAGCCTCGGCCACTCGGCGGGCGACCGTCTCCTCGTCGAGGTCGCCGACCGGTTGCAGAGCTGCGCAACGGCGCCCGGCGAGATGGTGGCCAGGCTCGGCGGCGACGAGTTCGTCGCGCTGACCACCGGCCGTGAGACCCAGCGCGAGGCGAGCGAACTCGCCGCCCGCATCCTCTCCGCGCTCGCCGTGCCCCTCACGCTCGAGGGCCGGGAGATCATCGTCCGGGGCAGCATCGGGATCGTCGAGGGACCTGCCGGGGGGCGCACCTCGGCGGAGGTGCTGCGCAGCGCCGACATCACCATGTACCGGGCCAAGTCGGCGGGCGGGAACCGCTTCGAGTTCTCCGACCCGGAGGCGGACGCCCGCGCGATCACCCGGCACGGCCTGACCACGGCGCTCCCGGCCGCCCTGGAGCGGGGCGAGTTCTTCATCGAGTACCAGCCGCTGGTGCGCCTCGGCGACGGCCGGGTGCACGGCGCGGAGGCACTGGTGCGGTGGTCGCACCCGCAGCACGGCGTCCTCGGGCCCGACCACTTCATTCCGCTGGCCGAGCACACCGGGCTGATCGTGCCGCTCGGCCGCTGGGTCCTCCAGGAGGCCGTGCGGCAGGCGCGGTCCTGGCACGAACAGGCCGGAGCGGGCGACTCCGCGCCGCCGCTGCGGATCAACGTCAATCTCTCCCCGGCCCAGTTGCACCACCCGGGTCTCGTCGCCGACACCGTCGACGTACTGGAGCGTTCGGGTCTGCCGCCCGGCGCGCTGTGCCTGGAGCTCACCGAGTCCGCGCTGATCGGAGCGGACGAGGACCTGCTCAAACCGCTGCGGCAGCTGGCCGAGATGGGTGTCGGCATCGCCCTCGACGACTTCGGCACGGGCTACTCCAACCTGGCCAATCTGCGGCGGCTCCCGGTGAGCGTGCTCAAGCTGGACCGCTCCTTCACCCAGGGCATGCAGCAGCACCCGGCGGACCCGGTCGACCGGAAGATCGTCGAGGGGATCGTCTCGCTGGCCCACAGCCTGGAGCTGGCCGTCACCGTCGAGGGCGTGGAGACCGGTGCCCAGGCCGAGCAGCTGCGCGAGCTGGGCTGCGACACGGCCCAGGGCTGGTACTACGCCCGGCCGGGCCCGCCGGACTGCCTCCACCGGCTGTCACTCGCGGACGCGGTGTAGCCGCAAGGCGCGCCGGGCGGCGTCCGGGGCCCGCGCCCGGGTCCGGGACTTTCGCCGGTGGTGCGGGCGGCCGCGGGACAGCAGGAGAGGGGCCCCGCAATCCGGGGCCCCTCTCGCCTCCGTTCCCGCCTGCACCCCCGTGTCAGGCGGGACGGCGGATCAGGGGGTGAGCGCCGGTGCCTTCGGTGCCGGGGGCAGCACCGGCGCGAGGAGCTTCGCAACGGAGATCAGGGTCCGGTCCGACAGATACGGGCCGATGAGCTGGATCGACAGGGGCAGGCCCTCGGCGGTCCGGCCGACGGGCAGCACGAGCGAGGGCAGACCCACCGGGCCGGCCAGATTGATCCAGCTCGTCTGGGCGAAGTACGACCGCTTCTCCCCGTCGACGGTGATGTACCGCTGCGGGACGGGCACGGACGTCTGGTCGAGGACGGCGGCGGTCGGCGCGGCCGGGGTGACGAGGACGTCGTGGTCGGTGAAGTAGTCGGCCCACGTGCCGCGGAGCTTCTGCCGGTCCTCGTCTGCGCGCGCCCAGTCCCGGTGCCGCATGGTGCGGGACTTGAGGAACAGGGCGGCGGGGTGGTCGTCGGCCATGGCGTCCGCTGCCCTGACGTCGGCGTCGAACCCGCTGTCCGTCGCGGTCGCCGAGGCGGTCGCGTACATGAGCCGCTGGAACAGGATGTCGCTGTCTGCCATGTCCACGGGGCGGGTGGAGTCGTCGACGGCGGCGCCGGCCGCGCGGAGGGCGGCGGTGACCTGGTCCAGCAGGCCGCGGACGGCGGAGTCGACACCGCAGTGGCCGTCATCGGCCCAGATGCCGATGCGGTACTGGCCGAGGCGGGTCCTGGTGGGCGAGGGCAGGCGGATGCTCCACGCGGGGCCGTCGGCCGGGGAGGGTGCGGCGAGCACGTTCAGGAGCAGGTCGAGGTCGCGCGCGGTGCGTGCGATGGGGCCGAGGGTGACCATGTCGGAGGAGCTGAGCCACCCCGGCGGGCGCGGGATGTGGCCGCGCGTCGGCACGATCGGCGAGGCACCGCGGGAGGTCCGCAGCGCGTACACCCCGCAGTAGGCGGCCGGGAGGCGCAGGGAGCCCCCGAGGTCGGAGCCGACTTCGAGCGAGGTGAGGCCCGCGGCGACCGCGGCGGCCGCCCCGCCGGACGACCCGCCCGCCGTGCGGTCCTCGGCGAAGGGGTTCCTGGTCGTGCCGAAGAGGGGGTTGCTGGTCTGGATGTCCTGGCACAGGACCGGGACGTTGGTCTTGCCGACGATGACGGCACCGGCGGCGCGCAGCAGGGCGACGGCGTCGGCGTCCCGGCCCGGGACGTGGTCGGTGAGGTCGGGGGACCCGCACGTGGTGCGCATCCCCTTCGTCTCCAGGGCGTCCTTCACGGTCATGGGCAGGCCGTGGAGCGGGCCGAGCGGGCGGCCGGTGGCAGCGAGGTGCCGGTCGGCCCGGTCGGCGGCGGCCCGGGCGCCTTCGGCATCGAGGGTGACGACGGCGTTCACCCCGGAGTTGGTCCCGGCGTGGTGCTCCAGGAGCCGGTCGAGCAGGGACCTGCTGGACGTCCTGCCGCTGCGCAGCGCGGCCACCTGCCGGTGGGCAGGTGCCAGGTGCAGGGCGGCGGTGCCGCTCGGGGCGGCGGTGGCCGCTCGGGGCAGCCCGAGGGCACCGGCGACGGCCGCAGAGGTCGCGAGAAGGTTGCGGCGGGGCATCACGTACGGACTCCGTGGGAGGTGGCGGGCGTTGGGGCGGCGGCCGGGGTCTCCGGCCGGGCGGGGGAGAAGTACCGGGCGACACGCAGGAGGTGCTGCTGCTCCGCCCGGACGTCGCCGAGGCTGAGGGAGGCGTCGGCGTACTCGGCCGGCTCCATGACGGGCTTGTGCTGGGCGTGCAGGACCATCGCGTGCCGCAGTTGGTCGGCGGTGACTGCCGCGGCGAGCCGCGGGCCGGCCAGCCGGCGCAGGAACCGGCGCTCGCGGCTGCGGCGCGCCTCCGCTTCGGTGCGGACGGCGGGCGACAGGTAGCGGCGCAGGGCGATCTGCCCGTCGCGGATCTCGGCGCGGCGGCGGATCAGCTCGTAGTGGATGCCGCGCCGTCTGCGCAGATAGTCCTGCTGGCTCGGCGGCTGCTGGAGGACGATGCCGGGATCCACGCGCACCAGGGCCTCCCACAGCCCGCCGAGCCGGGCGTAGCTGTAGTGCTCGTCGGCGAAGGCGTAGGCCGCGCCGAGGCGGGCCGCCATGACGGGGATGAAGTAGCCGATCTGGGTGAGGGTGGCGCCGATGTCGCCGCAGGCCCAGGCGAGTTCGTTGAGGTGGTCGACGCTGAATCCGGCTTCGGCTCCGATGATGGCGCTGATCCGTTGACCGCTGTAGAGAAGGGTGATGAGGGCGCCGATGGTGACGATGCGAAGGCCCACGGCGATGGACGGGACGCTGGCGGTACGTGCGTACTTCCAGCAGGACCGCGCGAGGTAGAGCTCCGCCGCGGTGTAGGTGCCGAAGTACAGCAGCACGTAGGCCTGGTAGAAGGGGTCGTGCGCGTAGTACATCGCGAAGTCGGTCGGGCGCTGCGCGGCCGGGGTGAGCAGCGCGAAGAGGAGGAACATGCCCGCGATGACGCCGGCGCCCGCGAGGAGGAGGCGCTTCGCGCGGCGGCGGGCTTCGTCCGCCGGCTTCGACCAGTGCGCCAGGACGCCGCCTTGGAGTGCCAGGACCAGGATGACGAAGCTCTGGGCGATCGGCACGACGATGTTCGGGACGCCGAGGGCGCTGTCGATGCGCACCCACACCCAGGTGATGGACACCGCGAAGCTGAGGGCCGAGGCCAGGAACGAGCAGGCGAGGGCGACCAGGGCCCGGTCACGGCGGTCGCGGGCCACGTCCCGCAGCAGTACGAGGAACCCCGTCCCTGCGATGATCAGGCACAGGGGGTGCAGGAGGTCTTTCAACGCGGCCTTCGCAGGAGGGTGCGGGATATGGGGTCGTCGTGGGCCGAGTGGTGGGCGTGGACGTGAGCGAGCAGCAGGGAGCCGATGGTCTCGGCCTCGACCTCGTCGGGCTCGGCGTAGCGGGTGCGGCCGACGAGCATGCGGATCAAGGCGGGCGTCATGTCGGGGAGGATGCCGCCGAGGGTGCCGACCCCGGCGAGGAAGCCGCCGTCCACCGTGTGGTGTCGCCGCAGGATGTGGCCGAGCTCGTGGCCGATGATGACGTCCTGGTGGGCGAGGCTGGTGGTCGCGTCGTGGAAGACGTAGTCGGTCGTGTCCGTCGCGAGCCACAGGCCGCAGGGAGAGGCCGCGTCGAGTGACTGGGGGAGCGCCGCGGCGTCGGTGACCGGGATCAGTTCGACCGGGCGTCCGGTGTACTGCTCCACGAAGGGGACCAGCTCGCGGATGTCGCTGACGGGGGGCAGCCCCAACCCGTCGACGAAGTCGCGGAGAGCGCAGGCGCCGTCTCCGGGTGCGGTGTCGTCGGTGGCCGTCCTGCGCCTGCGGAAGAACATGACGGCTCCTTCCTCGGCCTGGTGGCGGTGAGACGTGTGCACAAGCATCAGTTGGGGGCGTTGGGGGCGTTGGGGGCGTTGGGGGCGTTGGGGGCGTCGGCGGGGTCGGCGGGGTCGGGTTCGGGAAGGCCTTCCATCGCCCGTGCGGCGTCGACCATCTTCAGCAGGGCCTCCTTGCTGGCGGGCGAGAGACCTGCGGCGCGCAGGGCGAGGTTCTTCACACCCTGCTCGTGCAACTGCTGCACGATCTGGAACTGCCCGACGATCCGCTCGGTGACCGCGTCCTCCACGAAGTATCCCGCCGGGACCTCGAAGAAACGGGCCAGGAGACGCACGACGCGGATGGTGGGGTTCTCGCCGGCCGGGCCGCGGAGCTTGCCGATGTACGCCGCGGTGATGGTTCCGTCGCCGTACGCGGAGACGGTCTCCGCGACGTGGGTGTTGGAGAACTCCCCGGTACGGGAATTGGCCTTCGAGGGGTCGCCGTCGTGCGGTCGCAGGACGGCGAACAGGTAGTTCAGCCTGTCGGCGAAGGGGGAGCCGGGGCCGGGGGCGGGCACAGGTCGCCGGTCTCCCCCGACTCCCCGCGCGTTCCGTAGGGGCATGGAGGGCTGCTCTCGGTCGGTGGCTTGCTAAACAATAGTTGACCGACCCGCCCGGTGTACACCGGGGACCCTGCCGTTAGGGCAACTATTGTTTACCCTCACCTGCGTGGCCGCGGGCCGCGCCGCACCCGGCCTTCCCCTCGTGCCGCGCCCCCGCTCCGCATCGGCGGCGAGGAACTCCACGCCGGGCGCCATGCCGACGGCACCTGGATCAGTGTCATCGGCCGCCACGAGCCCGCGGGCCGCCCCCGGGCGCCCGCCCGCGCCGCCGTCACCGAACTCCGGGCGCCGCCGCCCTCGTTCCGCTCGTCCTCGGCTGAACCGGAGCGCTCCGGGCCGGAGCGAGCCCCAGCGCCGGACCCGCCGGCCGGTGACCGTCCGCGTCACCGGCCGGTGCGCGGATTCCGTTCCCCGGCCGCACTGCCGCGGTGCTCGTGCTCGTGGTCGTGCCTCGTGCCGGGATCCGGGCGTCCGCAGCGCCGAACGGCCGCCGCCGGGGGCAAGCGTACAGGGGCAGTACGGGACGGAGGGCCGTTCGCGACCGCGCACTTCGCCGCGATCCGCGGGGGCGCCTGCCGCCGGACGGGTGACGGTCTCAGTCCGCGCCTTCGGCGTCCTCGATGCGGAACCCGACCTTCAGACCGACCTGGAAGTGCTCGATCGCGCCGTTCTCGATGTTGCCGCGCACCTGGGTGACCTCGAACCAGTCAAGACCGCGCAGTGTCCGCCCGGCCCGCGCGATGCCGTTGCGGATGGCCTGGTCGACGCCCTCGTGCGAGGTGCCGACGATCTCGGTGACCCGGTAGGTGTGGTGGGACATGAGGGCCGCTCTCCTCTCAGCCGTGTGGTCGGCTCCAGTCCACCGTGCCCCAGCCCTTGCCGCTCCGCGAGGCGTCCGGGCCCGGCCCTGCCCGGCGGGCGCGCCCCGGGCGCGGCTCGCGCCCGCCGGTGTTCCCCCGAAGCGTCCACCGGGTGCGTCCGGGAGCATGGCCGCTTCCACCACGTGCCGTGCCGGGCGGCGCCCGGCTCCGGCCCGGATGCGCGGCCCGTGCACATCGCCTGCGTACCCGTCGGTGCGGCCGCATCCGTCGGTGGCGATGCGCCGTGCCATGGCGGTCCGCGGCGGCCGCCGGGCTCACTCCGCCGATCCCCGGTGCGGCCCGGCCCGACGGCCGCTCACACGCCCGCCCGTTCGGCCGAGGCGGCACGGGCCCGGTCGTGAGGTGGCACGGGGCAGGGCGGCGGCTGCCGGTTCCAGGGCCGCTCCGTACCGGCGGCCGGTGCCGCGGGGGCTCTGCCCGCCGGCCGGCCCTGGGCCGCGGGTGATCGCCGCTCAGCCCACCGCCGAGAGGGACACCGCGAACCTGCCCTGGGCGTCGGTCCACCACTCGGTGAGCCTCATCCCCGCGGCGGCCAGCTCCGAACGCACCCCTTCCCGGCGGAACTTCGCCGACACCTCCGTGCGGATCTCCTCGCCCGCCTCGAACGGGACGACGAGATCGAGCCCGCGGATCTTCACATTCGCCCGCTCCCGTGCGCGCAGGCGCATCTCGATCCACTCCTCCCGGTCGTTCCAGACGGCCACGTGGTCGAAGTTGCCCAGGGGGAAGTCCGCCTCCAGTTCCCGGTTGACCACGGCGAGCACGTTCCTGTTGAAGTCCGCCGTGACACCGGCGGCGTCGTCGTACGCGGCCACCAGCACCCGCTCGTCCTTCACCAGGTCCGTGCCGAGCAGCAGGGCGTCCCCGGGTGCGAGCAGCGCCCGCACGGACCGCAGGAAGTCCGCGCGTTCGCCGGGCAGCAGATTGCCGACCGTTCCGCCGAGGAAGGCGACCAGCCGCGGGCCGGGGGTCTCCGGCAGGGCCAGTACCCGCGTGAAGTCCGCGATCAGCGCGTGCACATGGAGCCCGGGCCGGTCCGCGAGCAGCGCCTCCCCGGCCCCGGTCAGCGCGCTCCCGCTCACGTCCACCGGGACATAGCTGTGCAGCTCCGGCAGGGCGTCGAGCAGGAAACCGGTCTTCTCCGAGGAGCCGGAGCCGAGCTCCACCAGGGTGCGGGCGCCGGTCGCGGCGGCGATGTCCCCGGCCCGGCAGGCGAGGATCTCCCGCTCGGCACGCGTCGGGTAGTACTCGGGCAGCCGGGTGATCTCCTCGAACAGTTCGCTCCCGCGGGCGTCGTAGAACCACTTCGGCGGCAGCTCCTTGGGGCTGCGGGTCAGGCCGCGCCGCACATCGGTGCGCAGTGCGGCACTCGTGGCGTCCTCGGGCAGGGTGCGGGTCAGCTGGAACGGGCTCACGCGGGCGGCTCCTTGAGCGGGGTCGTCAGTACATCGGTGCGGGTCGCCGTGAGCAGCGCTCGGTCGGGCACCTCGCACCATCGGGGGTCGTCGTCGTACGGCTCCGACGCCACGACCGTGCCCCGGCCGGGTACGGTCAGATAGCAGAGCGTGTCGCCCCAGGCGGTCGCGGCGATCGCCACGCCGTCGGTCAGCAGCAGGTTGAGGCGGGAGCCCGGAGCGGCGCGGGCCACGTCGAGCACGGTGTCGGCGAGGGCCTGGCCCGGCTCGTCGCCTTCCCGCAGCCGGTGCAGCACCAGCGCCCACACCAGGGCGGAGTCGCAGCGGGCCTCCAGCGACAGCAGTTCCGCGGCGGGCAGCGCGGCGGCGAGCGGGGCCACGCCGGCGGGCCAGTCGCGCACGGCTCCGTTGTGGCTGAACAGCCAGGGGCCGGCGGCGAACGGGGCGGCCGCGGCCTCGCCGTCCGCGCCGGCCTCCGTGGCGTCCCGGACGGCGGCCAGCAGGGCCTCGCTGCGGACCACCCGGGCCAGGTCGGTGAAGGACGGGTCGGCCCAGACGGGCCCGGCACGCCGGTAGCGGGCGGGCACCGGATCGCCCTCGGCGTACCAGCCCACGCCGAAACCGTCCGCGTTGACCGTGCCGTGCCGCTGCCGGCGCGGCGCCCACGACTGCCGCAGCAGCCCGTGCGGCGGCCGTACCAGCAGGTCCCCCAGGGCCGACGGCCGACCGACGTAGGCGATATGACGGCACATCAGGCGTCCCGGGCGGTACGGAATCCGGAGAAGATCTGCCGGCGCACCGGCAGGTCCCAGTTGCGGAACGTGCCCCGGCAGGCCACCGGGTCCACCGCGAACGAGCCGCCCCGCAGCACCTTGTGCCCGGGACCGAAGAACACCTCCGAGTACTCGCGGTAAGGGAACGCCGCGAACCCCGGGTACGGCAGGAAGTCGCTCGACGTCCACTCCCACACGTCGCCGATCAGCTGCCGCGCCCCGCACGGTGAGGCGCCCTCCGGGTACGCACCCGCGGGCGCGGGACGGAGGTGCCGCTGCCCCAGGTTGGCCCGCTCCGGCGTCGGGTCCTCGTCGCCCCACGGGTAGCGCAGCGAGCGGCCGGACGCGGGATCGTGCCGTGCGGCCTTCTCCCACTCGGCCTCGGTGGGCAGCCGCCGCCCCGCCCAGCGCGCGTAGGCGTCCGCCTCGTACCAGCTGACGTGCAGTACCGGCTCGTCCTCGGGCACCGGCTCGGTCGTCCCGAACCGGCGGCGCAGCCACTGCCCGCCCTCGCGAGCCCAGAACAGCGGCGCGCCGATGCCGTGCCGCCGGATCCGCTCCCAGCCCTCGGGCGCCCACCAGCGCTCGTCGGTGTAGCCGCCGTCCGCGACGAACGCCTGGAAGGCACCGTTGGTGACGGGTGTGGTGTCGATGAAGAACGCGTCCACGTGGCGGTGGTGCGCGGGCCGTTCGTTGTCCAGCGCCCACGGCTCGGCGGAGGTTCCCATGGTGAACGGCCCGGCGGGCACGGGTACTTCGGCCGGCAGCCCGGCGGTGCCGCCCCCGGGCGGCTCCGGGGCGCTCAGCGCTGCCGGGCCGCGCCGCAGCTGGTGGGTGATGAGCATGGTCTCGTCGTGCTGCTGCTCGTGCTGGGCGATCATCCCGAAGGCGAAGGCGGAGTCCACGAGCGGGCTGCCGTGCAGCGGATGGGCCTCCAGGACGTCCAGTACCCGGCCGCGGATGTCGGAGGCGTACGCCCGGGACTCGCCGGGGGACAGCAGCGGCAGGGACGGGCGCTCGGCCCGCGGGTGCTCGAAGGCGTCGTACACGGAGTCGATCTCGGGCCGGATCGCCTCCCGCCCGGCGACGGCCCGCAGGAGCCACTGCTCCTCCTGGTTGCCGATGTGCGCGAGGTCCCACACGAGCGGGGACATCAGGGGCGAGTGCTGGGCGGTGAGTTCGCCGTCGTCGATGCACTCCGTCAGCAGCCCGGTACGGTTCCTGGCCGTCGTCAGCGCCTCCAGGGCGCGCTTCCTGAAGCCCTCGTCCGCGGCCACCGGGGTCTCGGTCATGAGCGGGTCTCCTTGCCGGGGAACGGGAAGTCGTCGGCCGGACAGCGGCCGGGCAGGACCTGGCGCTCGTGGAACGAGGCGACCGCGTCCCGGACGGCCTTCGACGCGCCCAGCCGGGGCAGGGCCTCCAGGGCGGCGGCGAAGCAGCCGACGGCGGCGCCGTGCAGTTCGGGGTCGGCCAGGCCGTGCCGGGCGGCGCCCACCCACAGCGGGTTGCGGGGCGCGGGCAGCGGGCCGGCGGTCTCGGCGAGCGGCTTGACCGTGCGGTAAGCGGTCTCGGCGGCCTCCGGATCGTCGAAGAGCGCCGTGGTGACGGCAAGGGGGACCATCCACCCCTCCTCTCCCGGCTGCGCGTCGATCATGCGCAGTTCGAGGTGCCCCCGAGGGCGCACCGGTGGGAAGAGGGTGGTCATGTGGTACTCGAGGTCGGTGCGGGTGGGCGGCCGGGGCCTGCCGGACCGGATCCACTCCCGGAAGGCCAGCCCTTCCGGCACCGGCCACGGGCCCTCCGCGGCACGGACGCACATCACCGGCGTGTCCAGCACATGCCCGGCCCAGGCGTCACGGGGCGGTGCGCCCTGAGGCGGTGCCAGGGCCCGTGCCGGGTCCAGCTCGGCCCACAGCGCCTGGCGGGTCGAGCGCCAGCCGGTCCTTGCGCCTGCTCCTGCGGGTGAGTTGGCGAAGGCGGCGACCAGCACGGCCCCCAGCAGGTGCGCCAGCTGCCAGCGGCGGCCGAGGCCCAGCGGGCCGGGCTCCTCGTGCCCGGCGTCCAGGCACACCTGCACGGAAGCGGTGGAGCACATCATGGACCGGCCGGCGGGGCCGGTGCGGTCGAGGCACGCCTCCATGGCGTCGTACCGGGGCTCGCGCAGCAGCCTGCGCGGCGGGTTCCAGGGTTCGTGGCCGCAGCCGGTCAGTACGAGCCCGGAGCGGGCGAGCGAGGTCCGGACCGCGGCCAGGTCGGCCGCGGTGGAGTCGATGCACTCCCTCAGCGACGCGGCGGGCGGCGAGCTGAGCTCCAGCTGCCCGCCCGGTTCGAAGGTGAGTGACGAACCGAGGGCCAGATCCCGCAGTCCGGCGAACGCCCGGCCGAGGCGGGCCTCGTCGACGGGCAGGTGCGGCAGATGCCGATCGTGCACGAGCCATTCCAGTTCCACCCCGACGGCGCGGGGCGGGCCCGTCTTGAAGCAGATACAGCGAAGCAGTTCCTCCGCCTCGTCCTCGGTCAGCGGCGGGGCAGCGCCCGCGTCGCCTGGTGCGCCCATGATCGAATCCTCCTGTCGAAGGCGTTCCGTCCACCTAAAGCCACCGCTGCGGTTCGCACAAGAGTGCCCCTGGAGTGCGGTCGCCCCCGCCGTGCAGCGGGGTGAGCGGGGCGGGCAAGAGCTTGGCGGGCGCCTCCTTGGCCATCGAGGACTCCGGGTCCGAGTGCCCGATCGCGGGGGTCGCGCAGCGGATCCGGGGGAGACCCGGGTGATCGTCGAAGCGGGTCGCCGCGGGGCACCGGGCGGCCACGCGGTGACGATCGGCGGGATCCGGCCCCGTGGCCGAAGGGGCCACGGTTCCGAACAGTCCCGGACAGTACGGGCGGGCCGGATGCAGCTGCCGGCCCGAGCCCGCGCCGGTGGTGCCCGGCGCGGACCGTCTCAGCCTATGCGGGGTCACGGGGAAGGGCAGCCCGGCCGCCGCCGGGCGGGCGACCGGCGGGGTGCCGGGTGCGGTCGAGGTCCTGACCTCGCTTCGGCCCGCGGCACCGTGTTTCGGCCCTAGGGCCTGTTCCAGGTTCGGATCATGTCGGTCGGAGGCTGCGGATCCAGATCATGGCACCGCGTAGGTGGAGTCCGGCAAGGTAGCTGGTGGCGGTCTTGTCGTAGCGGGTTGCCAGGCCCCGCCACTCCTTGATCTTGTTGATGCAGCGCTCAAGGAGCAAGCCGCAGTGCTGACATAGACGAGGACGCGACGGGGAATGTCCCTGTCATCGGGGTTGATGCCCTGTTGGCGCTGGCCGGAACGGTCCGCCTGTTGCGGGAGCGGCAGAGTGAGACTGACATGAGCAGGATCACGAGACACTAGCGCCGGCAGGGTGGGGGCGACCGGGGCCCTTTGGGTCCGGACACCCCGGGGTGGGTTGCTCTCACAGAACCCGGCGGCGCAGCGTCCATGCACCGAGCCCGAGAAGACCGGCGGACAGCGCGATGAAGACTCCAGCCTCGATTGCCTGCAGGCTCCAGAAGCGCGAGGCGGGGTGATAGTCGGAGGACTGCTTCGCCACACCCTGCCTGGCGAGGCAGCGCTGGATCGTCTCCTTGCCGTCGCAGCCGGATGGGTTGAAGGAGACCTTCTGTCCGTCCTTGCTGTAGTAGGCGGAACCGATTCGCCAGGCGTCGTCGGGGATCCAGCTACGCCCGCCCCGCTCGCTCTCCCCGGTACTCTCCGCCACGGTTCCGGTGACGCGTTCGGCCGCGAGGTAGTGCGGACGGGCAACTGTGCCGATGCTGACGAGTACGACGAGATAGAGGCCGAGGACGACCGCCATCGCGGCCAGTGTGTTGCGGAACAGCAACCCTGCGGCTGCTCCGATGGCGAAGGCAAGCACCGTGTAGGCGGCGAGTGTCAGTCCCTGGGTTTCGAAGCCGGGGGTCATCACAGGACCGCGCGTCACATGGTTGAGAGGCTTCAGGGCCCAGAAGCCGAACAGACCGAGTCCGAGCATGAGCAAGGCCAGCGGCACACCGGCCACCATCGACTTCGTCGCCCACCAGCGGCCACGGCCCACGGACTGGGTCAGCCCGAAGATGTGTGTGCCCTGTTCGATCTCGCGGGCGAAGAGCGGCGCTCCGGCGAACATGCCCAGGAGGACAGGAAGACAGAGCAGGACCATGGGGATGATCGACACGTATGCCTTGTAGGCGTCGCTGAACGCGCTCATCGCGCTCGCGGTGCAGGCGGCTTCGTCGATCCGCAGGCACCCGACGATGCCATGGTCCTGCATGTACGCATCCGCGGAGATCCGATAGTAGAGCATCACGCTGCCCACCGCGCAGACAAGGAGCGTAGCGATCAGCAGTTGGAGGCGCTGCTGGCGCCAGGCGACCCACAGCATCAGGCAGCCACCTCCGCCGACTCGGGCCCCGCAGGCGTCGTAGCCCGGGCGGACTGCTCCCGTGAGGAGCGCAGGTAGGCCATGGTGAGTTCCTCCAGAGTCGGTTCATGCGCCTCCCAGCCCTCCGGCGGCACGGCGCCCCCTCGGCGCACGACTGCGGTCGTCTGACGCTCAGTCACCCGGGACTCGATGACCGCCTCCGAGGCGAAGGGCTGCTCACCCCTGGAGCGCGGGCCGATCATCACCCTGTGCGAGGCGATCAGGTCTTCCACGTCGCCTCCCAGCCGGACCCGGCCGTCGGCCAGCAGCAGCAGGTGATCGCAGATGCCGTCGAGGTCGGCGAGTACATGCGAGGAGAGGAGCACCGTCATGCCGGTCTCGGCGACCTCCTGCATGAGGGCCTGCATAACCTCCTCCCGGGCGAGCGGGTCGAGGTCGGCCAGAGGTTCGTCGAGGACGACGATCTCCGGTCGGCGCCCCAGGGCCATGGCGAGAGCAACCCGAGTGCGCTGGCCACCAGAGAGGGTGGAGATCCGGGCTCCGGTGGGAACTCCTGCCGTGTGGACCAGGCTCCGGGCGTAGACATGGTCCCACCGCTCATTGAGCGCCTGCCCCGCACGGAGCATTTCCGCGACGCTGAACCCCGGGTAGAGGGGCTTGTCCTGGGCCAGAAACGCGAGGCGCGGATGTGTGCCGCCGCGCCCGGGGGTATCGCCCAGAACCCTGATCGTGCCGGCGGTGGGTGACAGCAACCCGGTCGCCAAGGACATCAGCGTGCTCTTACCTGCTCCGTTGGGGCCCACCAGGGCGGAAACCCTGCCGCGAGGCAGCACGAAGGTGCAGTCCTGGAGCGCCCATCCCCGCTTGTAGCGTTTACCAAGCGCTTCCGCCGACAGCGCTGCGGCGCCTTCTGCGTCGTTCAATTGATGTCGCTCCTTCGCTCACTGCTGAAGCCCCGGTCGATGGCGTCCTTGACCAGGGCTTCTACGTCTTCGCGTGCCAGTCCGGCGGATCGCGCCGCCGTCACCCATTTCTCGAGACCGGTGCGCAGCGGTGCGTCCTCGGCGGTGGCGGGGGTGGCAAGAGACCTGCTGACGAACGTCCCCAGTCCCGGGCGCGACTCGACCAGCCCTTCACGCCCCAGCTCCTGATATGCCCTGAGCACCGTGTTTGGGTTGATCGCCGTGGCCGCGACGACCTCCTTGGCCGTGGGCAGTCGGTCTCCCTGTTCCAGCAGACCGAGCCGCAGCGCGTGCTTCACCTGCTGCACGATCTGCAGGTAGGTCGCCACGCCGGAGCGGCGATCGATCCGGAACTCGATCACTCCACACCTTTCCACTAAGGGATTAGTGGAATAACTATGGGGTGGGTCGGAAGTACACGTCAAGTAGGACGGGCCCGACGCGCAGGAGCGATCAGGCCTTCCGGGCCACGGCTCCCGCTGCCCGGTCGGGCACGCGTGCGTCTTGGTAGGCCTCGGCCTGCAGTCGGTAGAGGCGGGCATACATGCCTTCGGCTGCGAGCAGGGACTCGTGGTCGCCTTGCTCGACGACGCATCCCGCGTCGAGCACGTAGATCCGGTCGGCCTCACGCACATTGGCGAAACGGTGGGCGATCAGCAGAACGGTGCGTCCCGCGAAGAGTTCCCGGATATGGCCGAAGAGGTCGGCCTCCGCCTGCGGATCGAGCGAGGCGGTGGGCTCGTCAAGCACCACGAAATCGGAGTCCCGGTAGAAGGCGCGCGCCAGAGCGAGACGCTGCCACTGCCCCAGGGAGAGGTCCGAACCCTCGCTGAACTCCTTGCTCAGCACGGTGTCGTAGCCGTCAGGCAGCCGGGAGAGGAACTCATGTGCACCGGCGCACTCGGCGGCCAAGGCGGCGCGCTCCCGGTCGGATGGCGCCTGCGGCCTGCCGTACGTGATGTTGTCCACCGCCGGCAGCTTGTACCGGACGAAATCCTGGAACACCACGGCACGGTGCCGTAGAAGTCGCAGAGCTCGATGACCGGCTTGATCAGTTGATCGATCGACGACGGGGCCAGCCCGGCCGCATCGCGGGCCCACTGGTACTCGGTGAGCACGTCGACGAAGAAGCTCTCCTCGTCCTGGGTGGATATCCGTGCCTGCTGGCGCCGTTGAAGAGTGACGACATCAGTCAAACCGGTCTCGATCGGGCCAGACCTCTCAGCCGTGGTGCTCGGCGGCGGCACGAGGGTGAGCGTGCGGCCTTTGGAATCTGACTCAGTCGTCCGTTGATTTCACCGCCCAGTGCGGCTACTCGGACGCGCCACAGCTTGCCAGACACGAAAGATCCAGCGCAGCCGCCCCGCCCGCTCAACGGGATGAACGCACCACACGGGGGAGAGGTACCGGGCGCGGGACACTTCCGGCTGGACGAACGGCAGAGGGGCGCCCTCCCGGGGAGCTGTCGGACTGCCTGCCGGAGAGCGATGACATTCGCGTCGGGCCCGGGGTCGCTTCCCGCCCGGCGGGCCCCGGTGAAGAAAGTTCGGCCGTTGCTCCCGCCTGGCGGGACGCTGGGTCGTGTCATGTGGCGTGGTGTAGGCGATCACGTACGGCAGCTGTAGATAGCTGCTGCCGGACTTTCTGATCATGGTGTGGTGTCGGCGTACGCGTGCCAGCGGCGGTGACAGAGGCGGGCGCGGTGTTGGTGGCGGCGGCGCCAGGTGGACCACCACAACAGGTGTTCTCGGTCTCGTCGGGGTGGCGGAAGCATCAATGCCCGTAGCAGGCGCAGGAGTTCGTGGCTGCTGAGGGGGACGAGGTCGGCCTCGTCGGGGTCGTTCCGGCCGGTCTGGGCCACGCGTTCGAGGGCGGCGGTGACGGCTGGGAAGGCGTAGGCGACCAGGGCGGTCACGCTCCAGCGGTGCCAGGAGTTCCAGCAGGTGACCTGGCCTTTGTCGAGGTGGCAGATCTCTTTCGCGTCCTGGAAGTCGTCCTCCACCCGCCACCTGCGACACACCAGTGACACCAGCCGCGCCAGTGACACCGGTCCGGGGGCGAAGCAGCGGTAGTAGGACACGGTGCGGGTATAGCGGTGCCGGCGGACCAGCAGGACGGACGTCCCCGTGTCGGGGTCGTGTCCATTGGGGGTGTCGTCGGCGGTGACCTCGATCATCGCCCAGTCGTCGTCGCGTACGCCCTTCTGGCCCGCGCCGGTCCGCATCCGCTGCCAGGCCCGTTTCGGCAGCCGGGCGGCGGCCTTGGCTACGCTCAGCTTCACGGGGCCGGTGGTGACCCGGTGGTTGGAGCGCACGCCCACGACGTAGCCCAGGCCCAGCTCGCGGCAGGTGGTACGCAGCTCCCGCCCTCCGTAGACCTCGTCGCCCAGGAAGAACGAGGCGGGTATGCCCTGCTGGTCGGCGGCGCGGAGCATGTCCGCCGCGAGCTGTGGCTTGGTCGCGAAGCACAGCTTGTCGGGGACGCCGGTCAGCTCGCGGCGTTCCTCGTCGGCGGCCCACTCCTGGGTGAAGTACAGGCGCCGGCCGATCAGGCAGTGGCCCCGGGTCGTGGCGAAGGTGAGGTGCACGGCGACCTGGCACAGGTCCACGCCGCCGACCGAGCCGGAGTACTGGCGGGCCGCGGCCACCGCGTCGGTCGAGGACTTCGCATCTCCTGTCTCGTCCGCGATCAGGATCCCGTCACCGTCGTCGAGCACGTCCACCGCCCAGGCAGCCGTACGCTCCAGCACCGCCTCCTCGTCCCACACAGCACGGGAGAGCAGATGGTGCAGGCGGTGCGGGCCCCGCTCACCGATCGCTTCGGCCAGGCTCCAGCAGTTGACGTCCTCGAGCTCCATCAGCATGCCCCGGACCATCCTCTCGAACGTCTGGCGGGTCTCGGAGCGGGCGAAGCAGTCGGCCGCCGAGGCCAACAGGCCCCCGAACGCGGCGTCGTGGCCTTCGTGGTCTACCGTGGCCGAAGCGGCCGTCTCGTTCTGATGTTGCGTCACACCACGTCATGATCAAGGCGGCCGTCCTCATGCCCACAGCCACCCCCCTCAAGCCGCTGAACAGCAGCAACGAGCATCGGCAGACCTATCTACAGCTGCCGTAAAAGTCTGATGGTCTTGGATCGTTGCTGGTCAGGCTAGTACTCCAGCTGTAGTTCGTGCTCTTGCTGGTCGGGGCCGGTGCGGAGACGGGTGCGGCCACCGTTGATCATCGTGACTTGTGTGGAGTAACGATGAGACGGTGGCCGCAGGTCACAGCATAGATCCCGTCCGTTGGCGGGAGGCGTTCGAGGTGGCCATGGGCCGGATCGCGGGCCGGTTCACCCGGGTCGAACCCCGGCTGCGGGCCGGGCGGCTGGTACTGGGCCTGCTGTCGGACCTGCCGCGCAAGAACTGCTGGGTGCGCCACGAGGCGCCATGTGACCGAGTGGAGGTGCGAGACCTCTGCCGCCGGGCCGTCGCAGCGGCCGGGTAGAAGCTGAGGGCAGTCCGGGCCGGGGAACGCCGGTGAGGATGGGAAGCAGCCCTGACAACGCCGGGACGGCGCGGTACTGCCAGACGCGTCGGGTTCGGCAAGCAAGGCCAGAAGGCGTACGAAGAGGAACCCGTGTAAAGCCCCGTAAGTCTTGTCACCGGGCTCAAATCTGGCGGATATGGGCCCGGGGTGCAGTGCGTGACCGCTCGCTTCCGCAGGGGCGGTCAACTCCGAAGCCGGTCTCCAACTGCCGGTGGGGAGGCCACGCTGAAGGTCTGCGGCGTAGGCGTGGTGATGCTGCCGGGGTAGTAGCGGGACGCCGACCTGGCCGATCGGCACATGGTGAACGTGGGAACCGCCTGCGGTCGCCCCTCTGCTCCGGACAGCCGGTCCGGCGAGGAGGGCAGGCCCGTTGCCGGCTGAGGGCCGCAGGTGGGGCGGAGGCCCCGTAGTAGTCCGAGCGGAGGAAAGCTTCGTGCATGGCGAAGGGGGCCAGCAAGTCGGCGGGGAGGATGCTGCAATGCCGGGAGGCCGCTGGTGAATACCGACGCGCTGGAGTTCGCGCTGCTCAAGGCCGAGCGCCGGGTACTGGAGATGCAGACCAAGCTGCACTGTTGGGCGACCGACGATCGTGATCGCCGGTTTGATGACCTGTTCAATCTCGTTGCCGATCCTGCGTTCCTGCTGGTCGCGTGGGCTCGGGTGAGGAGGAACAGGGGCGCTCGCTCGGCCGGAGTGGACGGGCAGACGGCCCGTTCCGTGGAGGACGGGCAAGGCGTCGAGGCATTCCTCGACGAGGTTCGGTCCGATCTGAGGGACCGCACCTTCCGACCGCTTCCCGTGCGCGAACGGATGATCCCAAAACCGGGGACGGCCAAGCGCCGTCGGCTGGGGATTCCCACCGTGCGGGACCGGGTGGTCCAGGCGTCCCTGAAGCTGGTACTGGAGCCGATCTTCGAGGCGGATTTCCTCCCGTGTTCCTACGGGTTCCGCCCGAAGCGCCGGGCTCACGACGCGCTCGCCGAGGCACACCACTTCGCCAAGAACTCCTATGAGTGGATGGTGGAGGGGGACATCGAGGCGTGCTTCGACTCGATCGACCACACGGCCCTGATGGGCCGGGTGCGTCGCCGAGTCGGGGACCGGCGCGTCCTTGACCTGGTGAAGGCGTTCTTGAAATCGGGCATCCTCGGCGAGGGTGGCCAGTCCAGGAACACCGATACCGGCACTCCGCAGGGTGGGATCCTCTCGCCGCTGCTGGCCAACATTGCCCTGTCGGTCCTCGATGAGTTCATCGCGGCCGGTCCGGGCGGGCCGAACTCCACGCAAGGCCAGCGGGCCCGGCGACGTCGCCAGAATCTCCCCAACTACCGGCTCTTCCGGTACGCGGACGACTTTCTGATCGCCGTGACCGGGACTCGCGAGCAGGCCGAGGACATGCGCACCCAGGTGGCGGAAGTACTCGCCCCGATGGGACTGCGTCTGTCGGTGGAGAAGACAGCGATCACCCATATCGACGAGGGGCTGGACTTCCTCGGGTGGCGCCTCCAACGTCACCGCAAACGAGGGACACAGAAGCACTACGTCTACCTCTACCCCTCCAAGAAGGCCCTCCAGGCCGTCAAGGAGAAGGTCAAGATGCTGTGCCGACAGGACACGAACCTGCCGCTGGCAGTCGTGCTGCACCAGCTCAACCCGGTGCTGCGGGGCTGGACGGCGTACTTCCGGCACGGGGTGTCGTCCGCGACCTTCCAGTACCTGTCGGCCTTCACCTGGCGCCAGGTCTTCGGGTGGCTGCGGCGAAAACACCGCCGGTCCAACTGGAAGAGTCTGCGCCGTCGTTACTGCGCGGGCCGATGGTGGCCCGCCGACAACGAGGTGGTCTTGTTCAGGTGCGCGAAGGTGCGGACCAACCGCTATTTGTATCGCGGGAACAAGATCCCCTCGCCCTGGCCGAGCGGGACCACGACGGCGACGGCCGTCTGAGAGGGCTTGTGGAGAGCCGGATGCCTGGAGAGCGGGCACGTCCGGTTCGGGAGGCGGGCCGGGGAAACCCACCGACGGCAACGTCGGCCGGGCGCCCCGGTCCGACCTCACACGATCGCGGAGTGGGCCGGGGAGGCCGCCCCGCACGGCATGCACCATCTACTGTCCCGGGCCGTCTGGGATGCCGATGGCGTCCGTGACGACGTGCGCGAATATGTCGTCGAGCACCTCCATGACGAGGCCGCGGTCCTGGTGGTCGACGAGACCGGCGACGTGAAGAAGGGCACCCGCACGGTCGGGGTCCAGCGCCAGTACACCGGAACGGCCGGACGGATCGAGAACTCCCAGGCAGCGGTCTACCCGGTCTACGCCGGGATGCGCGGGCACGCGGCGGTGGACCGGGAACTGCACATCCCGCGCTCCTGGACATGCGACCCGGACCGCTGCCGGGCCGCCGGCCTCGGCGAGGACACCGCCTTCGCGACCAAGCCGGACCTGGCCCGCACGATGATCGAACGGTTCCTGGATGCCGGACACCACGTCGGCTGGGTCACCGGCGACGAGGTCTACGGCGGCAACCCGAAACTCCGTACGGCTCTGCAGGAACGCGGCATCGGCTACGTCCTCGCGGTGGCCTGCTCAGCCGAAGTGCCCACCGGAGCAGGCAAGTTCCGCGCGGATGCCCTGGCGGCGAAGGTGCCGAAGCGGGCCTGGCAGAAGCTCTCGGCCGGGCGCGGCGCGAAGGGGCAGCGGTTCTACGACTGGGCCGTCATCGACCTCGCCGAGCCGGCCCCCGGCCGCCACCAGCTGCTGATCCGCCGCAACCGCAGCACCGGTGAACTCGCCCACTACCGCTGTCACTCCACCACGCCGGCATCCCTGGCCACCCTGGTCAGGGTCGCAGGTTCCAGATGGCGGGTGGAGGAGACCTTCCAGAGTGAGAAGGGGCTGGCCGGGCTGGATGAGCACCAGGTCCGCCGCTACCCCTCGTGGGCCCGCTGGGTCACCCTCGCGATGCCGGCCCACGCCTTCCTGGCCGTCGTCCGCGCCGACGAACACGCACACCGACCCACGCCGGACGACTTGATCCCGCTGTCCTGCAACGAGATCTGCCGCCTGTTCATCGCGCTCGTCGTCCGGCCCGTCCGCGACGCGGCCCACCGCCTTGCCTGGTCCGACTGGCGCCGCCGCCACCAGGCACGATCACGCACCAGTCACTACCGGCGGCAAGCCGCATCCCAGACATGAAGATCACGATCTACAGCTGGAGTACTAAGCGGATCGCCGACATATCCCGCAGTCTTCTATTCAATCTTGACTAGAGTGGCGGCATGGGTGAGAAGACCATTCCGATCCTGCCGTGCCAGACCGTGCAGCCCGTTCTCGACTTCTATACGACCCTTGGGTTCGAGGTGACCTTCCAGCAGAAGAGCCCCAATCCGTACCTGGCCGTCCAGCGCGGCGGCATACAGCTCCACTTCTTCGGGATGAAGCAGTACGAGCCAGCCGAGTCGTTCAGTACGTGCATCGTCCAGACCGATGACGTCGACGGGCTGCATGAGGTCTTTCGGGCCAGACTGAAGGCGACGTACGGGAGAGTGCCGAACCGCGGGCTGCCACGAATCGGGCCGCTGAAGAACACGTCACACGGCGTGCGGCAGTTCCTCATGACCGATCCGGGCGGCAACTGCATCCGCATCGGGCAGCAGACGAGCGACGACCAGCACCACCGGCCCGCCCCCAAGGAGACCTTCGCCCGGGCCCTGCACCACGCATCCCTCCTTGCGGACTCCAAGGAAGACCCGGCGGGCTCCGCGAAGATCATCGACCGGGCGCTGCGCCTTCAGGACGAGCGGCCCACGCCTGTGCAACTGCTTCGCCTTCTCGTGCTGCGTGCGGACGTCGCCGCTCGCCTCGGCGAGAATCACACCGCGACGTCCGCGCTCGCCGCGGCCACCGCAGTCCGCCTCACTCCGGAGGAACAAGAGTCCGTACACGACGACCTTGAGCGCCTCACTCAACTGCTGGGCTGATGCGCTGGTCACAGCCACTCGTTGATGGCCGCTACGAGGACGGTCGCCTCGCAGCGGACCGCGAGCTTGTCGTACCTCGTGGCCACGGCGCGGTGCCTTGTGAGGCGATTGATGCCGCACTCGACCGCATGCCTCGCCTTGCAGTCCTCGGGATCGCACTTCGGCGGACGGCCGCCGCGCGTGCCGCGCCTTGTGCGGTTTCGGGCTTGGTCGGCCTTGTCCGGGATGGTGCAGCGGATGCCACGTCGGCGCAGCTAGGCGCGGTTCTTGCGGGAGGCATACGTCTTGTCCGCGCGCACCCGCCTCGGTCGGGTGCGCGGCCTGCCCGACCGCAAGCGGGGCACCCTGATGCGGCCCAGGACGGCCTCGAACTGCGGGGAGTCCCCGCGCTGCCCGGCGGTGATCACGAGGGACATGAGCTTTTGCCCCTGCTCGACACCCAGGTGCAGCTTGGTGGTCAGGCCGCCGCGCGAGCGTCCGAGTCCGTGGTCGTCCGGCTCGACGGCGACACCGCCGGGCAGCTCCTTTTGAAGGTCCCCCTAATGACGCACCCCGGCGGCGTGCTGGTGGGCTCGCACGATCGTGGAGTCGACGTTGATGTCCCAGGTGATCAGGTCCTTCGCATCCGCCCGGGTTTGGAGGGTGGTGAAGATCTGGTGCCAGGTGCCGTCCCGCTGCCGGCGGCGGAACAGGTCGTACACACGGCCCCACGGCCCGTACTCGGCGGGCACGTCCCGCCAGGGGGCGCCGGTGCGGATCCGGAACCGTATGCCGTCAACCAGCTGCCGCCGGGTCCAGTCCGGAGTGCCGGTGCCCGGTCCCGGCAGCCCGCGCGGGAGGCGGCCCTCGTGCGGGGTGGGCGGCACGGTCCGGCAGGAGCGGGTCCGATGCGGGGAACCCGGCGGCCTCCCCCGTCCCACCGGGCCGGTTCTCAGCGGACCGCCGTCGCCGCGCGGCGGGGCCCGGGCCCCGCCCCGCCGCGCGGACATGCGCGAGGGGCCGGGCCTGGCTAGCGTCAGGGGCATGGGGACTCTCCCGAGGCGCTTTGAGATCCTGCTGGTGCCCGAGCATGTCGAGGACCGCGGCGGCGCGGCGGTCGAGGACAGCGCCGTCCGCACGGCCGTGGTCGAGGCGACCGGGGAGCGGGGTGCGTCGGGCTACCCGCGCTACGCGGGTCACGGAGTCGTCGCCGACATCGACCCCGGGACCCGCACGGTGGAGGCGCTGCTGGTGGACGGCTCGGAACTCGACTACGGGCTGACGGCGCTGGTCAGGGACTGGCAGCCCGGCTGAAGCAGCGAAAGGACCCCGCCCGCGCGGGCTGCGGTGCCGGAACGCGTCCTTCCGGTCCGCGCCGCTCCCCGCGACCGGGTCCCCGCCCCGGCGGTCGCCCCTGCCGGGCCCGTTCTACTGCGCGTCCTCGATGGACTTGCGCACCTCGTCCATGTCCAGCCCGCGCGCCTGGCCGATCACGTCCTCCAGGGCCGGCTCGGGCAGTGCGCCCGGCTGGGAGAACACCGCGACGTTCTCCCGGACGATCATCAGCGTCGGGATCGAGCGGATCTCGAACGCCGCCGCCAGCTCCGGCTGGGCCTCCGTGTCGACCTTGGCGAAGACGAGGTCCTGATGGCGCTCCGAGGCGCCTTCGTACACCGGGGCGAACTGGCGACACGGACCGCACCAGGAAGCCCAGAAGTCGATCAGGACGAAGTCGTTCTGGGAGACGACCTGATCGAAGTTTTCCTTGGTGAGCTCGACAGTGCTCATTACCTGCTACCTCTCCTGGGTGTCCGGTCGGCCCCGTCCCTCCGGCGCCCTTGCGTCGTCCGGGGACGCCCGCCAGAACATGCGCGGGGTACGGCCGTATTCCGCCTGCCCCTGTGGCCGCCGCCCACACCTGCCACCACACTGGTCCCTATGACGGCAGCCGTGGAGTACGACGTCGTGGTGCTGGGGGCCGGGCCGACCGGCGAGAACGTGGCGGACCGCACACGGGCCGCCGGACTGAGCACGGCCGTGGTGGAGGGCGAACTCGTCGGCGGAGAGTGCTCGTACTGGGCGTGCATGCCGAGCAAGGCGCTGCTGCGGCCCGTGATCGCGGGCTCCGAAGCGCGCCGGGTGCCCGGTGTCCGCCAGGCGGTGCGGGGCCCGCTCGACGCGGAGGCCGTCCTCGCCCACCGCGACGGGATGACCTCGCACTGGAAGGACGACGGCCAGGTCTCGTGGCTCGACGGGATCGGCGCCCGGCTGTACCGCGGCCGGGGCCGGCTGCACGGCCCCCGCAGGGTCGTCGTCGAGGGGCCGGAGGGCGAGCACCATGTGCTGACCGCCCGGCACGCTGTCGCCGTGTGCACCGGCAGCCGCGCCGCCCTCCCCGACCTGCCGGGCCTCGCCGGGGCCCGGGCGTGGACCAGCCGCGAGGCGACCAGCGCGCGCACCGTGCCGAGGCGGCTCGTCGTGGTGGGCGGCGGGGTCGTCGGTACCGAGATGGCGACCGCCTGGCAGGGCCTCGGGTCCCAGGTGACCCTGCTGGTGCGCGGCCGGGGGCTGCTCCCGCGGATGGAACCGTTCGTCGGCGAGCACATCGCCGCGTCGCTGGCCGGGGCCGGGGCTGCCGTGCGGACCGGTACGGGTGTGGTCGCGGTCAGCCGGCCCGACCCGGGCGGACCGGTCACCGTCGTCCTCGACGGCGGCGAGCTGATCGAGGCCGACGAGGTGCTGTTCGCCACGGGCCGGGCCCCGCGCACCGACGACATCGGGCTGGACACGGTGGGTCTGGAGCCCGGCTCCTGGCTGTCCGTCGACGACAGCTGCCGGGTGGACGGCCATGACTGGCTGTACGCCGTCGGAGACGTCAACCACCGTGCCCTCCTCACCCACCAGGGCAAGTACCAGGCCCGGATCGCCGGTGCCGCCGTCGCGGCCCGCGCCCGGCGCTGCCCGCTGCTGGAGACCGACCGCTGGGGCGCCCACGCGGCGACGGCCGACCACGACGCCGTACCGCAGGTGGTGTTCACCGACCCGGAGGCGGCCGCGGTCGGACTGTCACTGGCGCAGGCCCGCGCCGCCGGGCACCGGGTCCGCGCGGTCGACAAGGACCTCGCGGCCGTGGCCGGCGCGAGCCTGTTCGCCGACGACTACCGCGGTCGCGCCCGGATCGTCGTGGATCTCGACCGGGGGATCGTCCTCGGCGCCACCTTCGTCGGCCCGGGCGTCGGCGAACTGCTCCACTCCGCCACGATCGCGGTGGCCGGGGAGGTGCCGATCGACCGGCTGTGGCACGCGGTCCCCCCGTACCCGACGATCAGCGAGGTGTGGCTGCGGTTGCTGGAGGAGTATCGGGACGGCAGCGCAGGCAGCGACACGGGCCCGTGAGGCCGTGCCGTGCCGTGCCGTGCCGTGCCGGGGTCCGGACCGGCAGCGGCGGCAGCGGGCCTGCCGGGCCCGTGAGGCCCTCGGCCGCGGCCGCCCGGCCCTCCTCCCGTCGATCGGAGCGCCGCCCGGGGGCGGGTCCGGCGGCGTCATGCGGCTCGTCCGGAGCCGGAGGCCGACCGGGTCCGTCCCGCTGCCGGGGTGGCACGTCGCCGGTAGACCAGGTAGGGCCGGGCGAGGTATCCGATCGGGGCGCTCCACACATGGACCAGCCGGGTGAAAGGCCAGGCGGCGAAGAGCAGGAAGGCGGTGAGGGCGTGCAACTGGAAGAGGAGCGGGGCTTCGGCGATGGCCTCGGGCCGCGGCTGGAGGGTGAAAAGGCTGCGGAACCAGACGGAGACGGTGGAGCGGTAGTCGTATCCGGCGCCGAAGACGTTGTGGGCGGCGGTGGCGGTGATGCCGAGCAGGACGGTGGCGGACAGCAGGGGAAAGAGGAGTTTGTCGCTGCGGTCGGTGCCGAGGCGGATCCGGGGGGTCAGCAGGCGCCGGGCGCACAGCATGCCCAGCCCGGCGACCATGGCGACGCCGGCCACGGAGCCCGCCCAGACGGCCGTGGTGTGGTACGCGTGCTCGGAGATTCCCGCCGACTCGGTCCACGAACCGGGGATGGCAAGACCGGCGATGTGTCCGGCGATCACCAGGAAGGCGCCGATGTGGAACAGGGGGCTGCCCCAGCGCAGCCAGCGGTGCTCCAGGAGCTGGGTGGTGCGGGAGGTCCAGCCGAACTGGTCCTGCCGGTAGCGCCGGACGTGCCCGACGGCGAACACGGCCAGACAGGTGTAGGGGAGGGCCACCCACAGGAAGAGGTCCCCGCCGCTCGCGGAGGAGACCGCCAGAGGGGTGTGCACGGCGTTCATCGGGGGCCTTCCGTTCGGGTGGTGGGAGCCGGTGGCCGTCGGGTCGGCGGGGCCTGCATGGGCGGCACGAAGGCGTCCGGAGGAGCGAACTCCCCTTCCCCGTACCTTCCGTAGGGGGCGAGGCCGACTTCCTCGTTCGGCGGCCCCTCGGCGACGAGCTGCTCCACCGCCGCGCGGTCCGCCGCACTGGGCGGCGGCAGCAGGGTGAGCAGCGCGGCAAGGACGTGCCGGTAGGGGGAGCCGGCTTCGGACAGCGCCCGGTGGATCAGTTCGAGACCACGCCGGTGCCGGCGCAGCGGCGCCTCTCCGCCGCCCGGACCCGCCAGGGCGGCGAACTCCAGCACGACCGGCAGATGGTCGGGCAGTTCACCGCCGTCGGTGTCCCAGCCGGCGGCCCGGTAGCGCTGGTTCAGGGTGAGCAGGGCCATGCCCCGGCGGCGGGTGTCGCCGTGCAGGTAGTAGGTGAGGTAGAGGCTGCTCTTGCGGCGCAGGTCGAACATCTCGACGTAGTGCCGTTCGAGTGCCTCGGGGCGCTGGGAGGTGAACCAGCCGGTGAACCGGGCCAGTCGCTCCGCCGCGGGCGTGGCGGGCATGGCCCCCACGGCGGCGGCCAACTCCGCGCGTGCCGAGGTCAGTTCGGAGTCCGGATACTGGAGGAGCAGCGAGAGGAGCCGCAGCGTCAGCGCCCGGTCCGCCTTCTCCGCGGGGGTGAGCCGGGCCGGGCGGCGTACGGCTGCCCGGACGCGGGTGCGGATGAGGGCGGGAATCGACGGGGGTCCTTCCAGGCGTTCGGCACCGGGGGAGTGCGGCGGGTTCACGGACGTCCTCCGGCAGTGGTGTCGCGACGCAGGGTGGGGATGCCGAGCATGACCCGGCGGGGCTCGGCCTCGCCGGATGCCCCGACGGGGCAGCGGCCCTCCAGGGCGGTCAGTGCGGCGGCGTCCTCCTTGTGGGCGGCGGGGACGACATAGCGGTCGGCGTACTTGGCGACGGCGAGCAGCCGGTGCAGGTCCTCCGCCTCGCGCGTGGTGAGGCCGACGGCCTTGAGCACCGCGTCGTCTCCGGTCCCGCCGAGGGTCCGTTCCCGCATGTACGAGCGGAGCGCGGTGAGTTTCATCAGCACGCCGGCGACGGCGTCCGCGTCCCCCGCCGTGAACAGCTCCGCCAGATACTCCAGCGGGATGCGCAGCCGGGTGACGGCGGCGAAGACGTGGTCGGGGTCGTCCTGGTCGCCGCCGGCCGCGTCGACGGCGTCCAGCACGGGCGACAGGGGCGGTACATACCAGACCATCGGCAGGGTGCGGTACTCCGGGTGGAGCGGCAGCGCCACCCGGTAGCGGGAGACCAGGTCGTGCACGGGGGAGCGGCGGGCGGCGTCGAGCCAGTCCTCGGGTATGCCCGACTCCCTTGCCGCAGCCAGGACTTCGGGGTCGCGGGGGTCCAGGAAGACGCCGCGCTGGGCGTCGAGGAGGTCCTTCTCGCCGGGGGTGGCCGCGGCCGCGCCCACGCGATCGGCGTCGTACAGCAGCAGGCCGAGGTACCGAAGGCGTCCGACGCAGGTCTCGGAGCAGACGGTGGGCTGGCCGGCCTCGATGCGGGGGAAGCAGAAGGTGCACTTCTCGGCCTTGCCGGTGGCGTGGTTGACGTACACCTTCTTGTACGGGCATGCGGTGACGCACATGCGCCAGCCGCGGCAGCGGTCCTGGTCGACCAGGACGATGCCGTCCTCGACCCGCTTGTACATCGCACCGGACGGGCAGGCAGAGACGCAGGCGGGGTTGAGGCAGTGCTCGCACAGGCGGGGCAGGTGGAAGAGGAAGGTCTGCTCGAACTCGAACCTGACCTTCCGGGCCCACTCTCCGGTGAGGTTGGGGTCGCCTCCGGCGTGCTCGGGTGCGCCGCCGAGGCCGTCCTCCCAGTTGGCGCCCCAGGTGATGGCGGTGGGCTTGCCGGTGAGGACGGAGCGGGGACGCGCGACGGGGATGTCCCTGCCGGCGGGGGCGCCCACGAGGTTGTCGTAGTCGTAGGTGACCGGCTCGTAGTAGTCCTCGATGGACGGCAGGTCGGGGTTGGAGAACAGGGACAGCAGGCGCGTGACGCGGCCACCCGAGCGCAGGACGAGGCGCCCGCGTTTGTCGAGCATCCAGCCGCCCTTCCACCGCTCCTGGTCCTCGTAGCGGCGCGGGTAGCCCACGCCGGGTTTGGTCTCGACGTTGTTGAACCAGGCGTACTCGACACCGGTGCGGTTGGTCCACGTCTGCTTGCAGGTGACCGAGCAGGTATGGCAGCCGATGCACTTGTCGAGGTTCATCACCATCGCGACCTGGGCCATGACACGCATCTCAGTACTCCACATCCTGGCTGCGGCGGCGGATGACGGTGACCTCGTCGCGCTGGTTGCCGGTCGGGCCGTAGTAGTTGAAGGCGTAGGTGAACTGGGCGTAGCCGCCCGCGAGATGGGTGGGCTTGAGCAGCAGCCTGGTGAGGGAGTTGTGGATGCCGCCGCGCCTGCCGCTGACCTCGGTCCTGGGGACGTTCACGTTGCGGTCCTGGGCGTGGTACATGTACACCGTGCCCTCGGGCATGCGGTGGGTGACCACCGCACGGGCGGTGACGACGCCGTTGCGGTTGTACGCCTCGATCCACTCGTTGTCCTTGACGCCGATCCTCCCGGCGTCGGCGGTGGACATCCAGATCGTGGGTCCGCCGCGGGACAGGTCGAGCATGTACTTGTTGTCCTGGTAGTTGGAGTGGATGGACCACTTCGAGTGCGGGGTCAGATAGCGGACGGCGACCTCGGCCCGGCCGGGGTCGCCCAGGCGCTCGTCACCGTAGTGCCGGGAGGTGTTCAACGGGGGCCGGTAGACGGGCAGCTGCTCACCGAGTTCGGCCATCCAGTCGTGCTGGACGAAGAAGTGCTGGCGGCCGGTCAGGGTGTGCCAGGGCTTCCTGTGCTCGGTGTTGATGACGAACGGGGAGTAGCGCCGTCCGCCGGTCTCCGAGCCCGACCACTCGTACGACGTCATCACGGAGCGGGGCTGGGTGCGGGTGTCGGCGAACGTGATCCGCTCGGCCTCGCGCTCGGAGGCCAGCTCGACCAGCCCCCGGCTGCCGGTCCTCCGCTGGAGCTCCCGGAAGCCCTCGGTGGCCAGACGCCCGTTGGTGGTGCCGGACAGCGCGAGGATCGCCTCGCACAGGTGGGACGCGGTGGCGAGCGAGGGCCGCCCGGCGGCCACACCGTCCCGGACGGTGCCGTTGCGGCGACGGAGGTCGTCGATCTCCTGGTCCGGATGGACGGTGATGCCCTTGGTGGTGGTGCCCAGCGTGTCCAGCAGCGGACCGACGGCCCGCATCTTCTGCCCGATCACGGCGTAGTCCCGTTCGACGACGGCCAGCTTCGGCATGGTGCGTCCGGGGACCGGTTCGCACTCGCCCGCCTTCCAGTCCCGTACGACCCCGCCGGGCTGGGCGAGTTCGTCCGGGGTGTCGTGCAGAAGCGGCACCGCGAGGACGTCGGTGCGGGTGCCGAGGTGCTCGGCGGCCAGCTCGCTGAACCGGTCGGCGATGGCCAGGAAGGCGTCGTAGTCGGTGCGGGCCTGCCAGGGCGGGGCGATGGCCGGGGTGAAGGCGTGTACGAAGGGGTGCATGTCCGTGCTGGACAGGTCGTCCTTCTCGTACCAGGTCGCGGCCGGAAGCACGACGTCGGCCAGCAGGCCGGTGGAGGTCATCCGGAAGTCCATGCAGACCAGCAGGTCCAGTTTGCCCTCGGGAGCCTCCTTCCGCCACACCACGTCCTTCGGCCGGTGCTCGGGCGGGGTCTCCTCGGAGCGGACCGCCGCGTCGGTGCCCAGCAGATGGCGCAGGAAGTACTCGTTGCCCTTGCCGGAGGAGCCCAGGAGGTTCGCCCGCCACACGGTCAGTACACGGGGGAAGTTGGCCGGGTCGTCGGGGTCCTCGGCGGCGAACCGCAGCCGCCCCGACTTCAGCGAGTCGACGATGTGCTCGGCCACCGGCCGGCCCGCACGCGCCGCCTCGTCCGCCAGATCGAGCGGGTTGCGGTTGAAGCCGGGATGGCCCGGCGTCCAGCCCAGCCGGACGGCCTGCGCCAGGCAGTCGGCGAACCCCTTGCCGCCGAACCGCCCCTTGCCGAGCGGTGAGGCCAGCTCCTCGGGCCCGAACGCCTCGTAGCGCCACTGGTCGGAGTTCAGATACCAGTACGAGGTGCCGGCCATGTGCCGGGTGGGCCGCTGCCAGTCGAAGGCGAACGACAGGTGCTGCTGCCCGGTGACCGGGCGGACCTTCTCCTGCCCGACGTAGTGCGCCCAGCCGCCCCCGTTGACGCCCTGGCAGCCGGTCATCGTCAGCAGCGCCAGGAACGCGCGGTAGATGGTGTCGGAGTGGAACCAGTGATTCGTGCCGGCGCCCAGCGCGATCATCGACCGGCCGTTGGTGCGCTCGGCGTTTCGGGCGAACTCCCGGGCGATACGGGTCGCCTGACCGGCCGGGACAGAGGTGATCTCCTCCTGCCAGGCCGGTGTGCAGGGCTCGGACGCGTCCTCGTACGACGACGGCCAGCTGCCGGGAAGACCGGGCCGCCGCACCCCGTACTGCGCGAGCATGAGGTCGAAGACGGTGGTGACGAGCCGTCCGCCGATCCGGCGCACGGGCACGCCGCGCATCAGGACCGAGCCGCCCTCCGTGGCGCCCTCGTCGAACCGGGGCAGCGCGATCTCGACGGTGGCCTCCGCCCGCTCCAGCAGGCTCAACTCGGGTACGACACCGCCCAGATCGAGGTTCCAGCGGCCTCGCCCGGCCTCCCCCCACCGGAAGCCGAGCGAGCCGCCGGGGACCACCGGCTCGCCGGTGGCCCGGTCCAGGAGGACGGTCTTGAACGCCGCGTTCTCCTCGGCCTCCGTGCTCTCGGCGTTCTCCGTGCTCTCGGTGTCCTGCCTGCTCTGCGTGCTCTGCGTGTTCTGCGAGGTCCCCGCGGCCTTCTCGTGGGCGCCCAGGTCGGCCGCGGTCAGGAACCCGTCGGGGACGAGACCGCGGTCGTGCTCGCGCAGGGTCACCAGGAACGGCGCGTCGGTGAATGTGCGCAGGTAGTCCTGGAAGTACGGCACTTCGCGGTCGACCAGGAACTCCCGCAGAATCACGTGTCCCATCGCCATGGCCAGCGCGCCGTCCGTGCCCGGGTGCGGCGCCAGCCACTCGTCGGCGTGCTTGACGTTGTCGGCGTAGTCGGGGCTGACCGCGACGACCTTGGTGCCGTTGTAGCGGGCCTCGGTCAGGAAGTGCGCGTCCGGTGTACGGGTGACGGGGATGTTGGAGCCCCACATGATCAGATAGCCGGCGTTCCACCAGTCCGCGGCTTCCGGGACGTCGGTCTGGTCGCCGAAGACCTGCGGCGAGGCGATCGGCAGGTCGGCGTACCAGTCGTAGAACGACAGCAGGGTGCCGCCGATCAGCGAGTGGAACCGGGCACCGGCCGCGAACGACGCCATCGACATCGCCGGAATCGGGGAGAAGCCGGCGACACGATCGGGGCCGTACGCCTTGACGGTGTGCACCTGGGCGGCGGCGATCAGCTCGCTGACCTCGTCCCAGTCCGCGCGCACCAGACCGCCCTTGCCGCGGGCCCGCTTGTAGGCGCGGGCCTTCGCCGGGTCTGACGTGATCTCGGCCCACGCGGCCACCGGGTCGCCGAGCCGCTTGCGGGCCTCGCGCCACAACGTCAGCAGCGCGCCGCGCACATAGGGGTAGCGGACCCTGCCCGGCGAGTAGGTGTACCAGGAGAACGAGGCGCCGCGGGGGCAGCCGCGCGGTTCGTACTCGGGGCAGTCCGCGCCGATCGACGGGTAGTCGGTGGCCTGGTGCTCCCAGGTGATGATGCCGTCCTTGACGTACACCATCCACGAGCAGGAACCGGTGCAGTTGACACCGTGGGTGGAGCGCACCACCTTGTCGTGCGCCCAGCGGTCCCGGTAGAAGCCCTCCCACCTGCCGTCGACCGTGCCGAACACCGCGCGTCCGTCGGCCGACACCTCGCGGCGGGTGAGCAGCCTGCGGGCCGCCAGCGGCCAGCCGCCGCCGTCGTGCCACGCGCGCCGCCGTGCGTTCTGATCGTTCTCCATGGCCAGGACGCTAAGCGGCGCACGGCGTCCGGCACCTGGGGCCTGCGGTCCCCGGAAGACGGCCTACCCGGCCCATGATTCCGGTGGCAGCAGGGACCAACGGACCCGGTACCGGGGCCGGTCGGCCCGGGAGGCGGGTGTGCCGGGCCTTGCATGCTGGCCGTGATCGATCCGCAGGCGTTCATCCGCCTGTACGACCGCATCGCGTGCCTGCTGTGGCGGTCCTCCCCCGTCTCGTCCGCCGCAGGCGCAGCGGGTACGGCGCGTGTCGTCCGGTTCGGTCGTGCGTCCGGCCGCTCACGGCGGCCGGACGCAGCACCCTCACGCGGCTGTGTTCGACCGCCCGGGTCAACCGGGTCAACCGGGGCAACCGGGGCAACCGGGGCCCCTCGGGTGCCGGGCACAGGGACTGACGGCCCATGCCGCCTGCGAGCCCCGATACGGACAGTGGTCGCGGGACGCCGGCCTGGCGGGCAAGGGGCCCGCCGTGCGCGGGCGATCCCGGTGGCGCCGTACCAGCATGCACACGAAAGGGACGGACAACATGGCCCAGTCGTTCAAGTCGGAGGGTGACAGCTCACCGTCGGGTGCTCCGGTGGCCCGCCAAGCGTGGCTGATGCTGTCTCTGGCCACCGCAGGTTTCGCCGTGAACTTCTGGGCGTGGGCGCTGCTGAGCCCCCTGGGCCCGCGGTTCAAGGACAGCCTCGACCTGTCGTCGTTCGAGCAGTCGCTGCTGGTGGCGGTGCCGGTCGTGGTCGGTTCCCTGGGCCGCATTCCGGTGGGGGCCCTGACGGACCGGTTCGGTGGGCAGGTGATGCTGCCGATCGTGTCCGCGACCACCATCGTGCCGGTGCTCTACCTCGGCGTGGCCGGCCACTCCTCGCTTCCCGCCCTGCTGGTCGGCGGCTTCTTCCTCGGCATCGGCGGCACCGCCTTCGCAGTCGGCGTACCCTTCGTCAACGCCTGGTTTCCCCCTGAGCGGCGTGGTCTCGCCATCGGCGTCTTCGGCGCCGGAATGGGCGGCACCGCACTCAGCGCCCTGACCACCGTGCGGCTGGTCGACGCGCACAGCATGGCCACCCCGTTCCTCATCACCGCCGCGGTGCTCGCCGCGTACGCCGCGGCCGCCGCGCTGCTGCTGCGCGACGCCCCCGGACGCACCGTGCCCACCGAGCCGCTGGCCCGCCGACTGGCCGCGACCGCGCGGCTGGGTATCACCTGGCAGGCGTCCGCGCTGTACGCGGTCGCGTTCGGCGGCTACGTGGCGTTCTCCGTCTACCTGCCCACCTACCTCAAGACCGGCTACGGGCTCACCCAGGCCGACGCGGCGAACCGGATGGCCGGATTCGTGGTCCTCGCGGTGGCGATGCGCCCGGTCGGCGGCTGGCTGTCCGACCGGCTGGGCCCGGTCCGGGTCCTCGCCGGCTCGCTGGCCGTGGTCGTCGCCGGAGCGGTCGTGCAGTCGTTCACCCCGCCCCTGGCCGCAGTCGGCACCCTCGCCTTCCTCGCCATGGCCGCGGCGCTCGGCGCGGGCAGCGGAGCGGCATTCGCCCTGGTGGCCCTGCTGACCCCGGCTGCCCAGGTCGGCTCGGTCACCGGCGTGGTCGGCGCCGCGGGCGGCCTGGGCGGCTTTCTGCCGCCGCTGGTGATGGGCTCGCTGTACGGCGAGTACGGGACCTACGCGGCCGGCCTCGCCCTGCTCGCCGTCGTCGCCGCCGCGGCCCTGGCCTACACCCTCACCGGTGTCCGCTCCGCCGTCCGGGACGACGACCGGACGTCCCCGCCCATGCACCCGAACGGGATGTCCGGTTCCGGCTCCCTTCAGGCCTAGTGCCGCGTCAGGCAGGGTCTGCCCGCCGGCGGCGGCGCGGAGCGGCGTCCGGTGCGGTGCGTCGCACGGCGCCCGATCGGCCTCGCAGCGGGCCTACTCGGTTGATTCGGCAACGCGGCGAGTCGCCGTGCCGGGCGTCGCGACGCGGCGGACGTCGCCTGACGCGGCACAAGCCGCGCAGTTCGCGGTGACGATCGAGACCGGACTCTACGAAACTCGGGGCACCTCACTGACAGCCCGCTCGGAAGGATCGAAGACCATGAACACGGCGGATGGGAACGCAGTGGACGGGAACGCGGCGGACGGAAACGCTTCGTCCGCAAGCGCGGCGGACGGGAACGCGGCCGGCGCGGGAGCCCGCGGCGGGCCGCTGGTCGTCGGCGTCGACGGTTCCGAGCCGAGCCTGCGCGCCGCGGACTGGGCGGCCGACGAGGCCGCCCTGCGGGGTGTGCCGCTGAGGGTGGTGTACGCCTGCCTCTGGGACCGGTACGAGGGCGCCGCGCTCGCCCTGGACATCGGCAGGCCGACCGAACCGCCCCTGCCGCGGGACGTGGTGGACGCCGCCGCCGCACGCGCCAGCGCCCGGCACCCCGACCTGCGGGTCACGACCGACGTGGTGTTCGAGGAGCCGGGGTCCGCCCTGATCCGCGCGGCCCGGAGCGCCTCCGCGCTGGTCGTGGGCAGCCGCGGCCGCAGCGGTGTCGCCGGGACGGTGCTCGGCTCGGTCAGTCTGACCGTCGCCGCCCACGCCGACTGCCCGGTGATCGTGCTGCGCGGCAGCCACGGCAGCCACGGCAACCACGGCAGCCACGGCAACCAGGCGCCGCCGCCGCTCCACGGGCGGGTCGCCGTGGGCGTCGGCGGGGACGCACAGGAATCCTCGGCGGTGCGCTTCGCCGCCGAGGAGGCACGGCGCCGCGGCGTGCCGCTGGAGGCCGTACGGGCATGGCGCCGCCCCGCGCACGAGCCCTGCGGCCATCCCCTGGCGGTCGGCATGCCGACCCGCCGGTGCGACGGGTGCGACGGGTGCGACGGGTGCGACCGGTACGAGGAGCGGGCCGTCCAGGTGCTCGAAGCGGCGCTGAGGGGCCTCCCCGCGGACGTCGAGGTGCGTCGGCGCACCGTCGAGGGACACGCCCGCCGGGCGCTGGTGGACGCCTCGCACCGCGCCGACCTCCTGGTCGTCGGAGCGAGACGCCGCGAGGGGCACCTCGGGCTCCAGCTCGGCCGCACCGCCCACACGGTGCTGCACCACTCCGCCTGCCCCGTCGCGATCGTGCCGCACCAGGCGCACGAGGCGTGATGACCGGCCCTCAGAGGCTCGCCGCGTGATCGGGGACATAGGTCCGCAGATCACGCGGCGGGCGCTCGTAGCCGGTTGACGGGGGCCGCTCCGGAAGTTCCAGCACCGGGGGCGGCACCTCGTGGTAGGGCACGGTGGCGAGCAGGTGGGCGATCATGTTCAGCCGGGCCCGGCGCTTGTCGTCGCTCTCGACCACGTACCAGGGCGCCTCGGCGATGTCGGTGTGCACCAGCATCTCGTCCTTGGCCCGCGAGTACGCCTCCCAGCGGGTGATCGACTCCAGGTCCATCGGCGACAGCTTCCAGCGCCGCACCGGATCCTCCAGCCGGCGCCGGAACCGCTCCTGCTGCTCGGCGTCGCTCACGGAGAACCAGTACTTGCGCAGCAGGATCCCGTCCTCCAGCAGCATCCGCTCGAAGACCGGGCACTGGCGAAGGAAGAGCTGGTGCTCCTTCCCGGTGCAGAAGCCCATCACGTGCTCGACGCCCGCCCGGTTGTACCAGGAGCGGTCGAACAGCACGATCTCCCCGGCGGCCGGGAGGTGTTCGACGTACCGCTGGAAGTACCACTGGGTGCGCTCGCGCTCGGTGGGCTTGGGCAGTGCCGCGATCCGGGCGACGCGCGGGTTGAGGTGCTCGGTGACCCGCTTGATGGTGCCGCCCTTCCCGGCCGCGTCCCGCCCCTCGAAGACCACGACCAGCCGGGCTCCCTCGGAGCGCACCCACTCCTGCAGCCTCACCAGCTCCGTCTGCAGGCGGAGCAGCTCCCGCTCGTACGTATCGCGCGGCACCTTCGCCGCCTTCTTGCCGGCCATTTCCGCCTCCCTCGCCCGCCGACCCGTGTCGACGACTTCAACGTAGTCGCCGGCCCCCGGTCGAGAGGGCACCGCCCGGCTCCGGCCCGACGTCCGTCGCGGCAGCAGCTCGTCCTCCACGTCACCGATGCCGGCCGCCGCTGCCGCAGGGGGCGTACAGGTCCAGCAGCCGGGTGCGGGTCGAACGCAGCCGGTGGGCGAGGACGCCGCCCACCCACTGGGCGACGCTCGCGCCGAGGGCCGGGTCGTCCCGGCACATCGAGCGGATCGCGACGGCGTCGAACTCGTACGCGCGCACAGGGCTGGTCGCCTCGGCGCCCAGATGCCAGGAGTGGGGGGCGTACAACCAGGACCAGCCGACGAGTTCGTTGTGCCCGAGGGTCTCGATGACGGCGGCACGCGGGCCGGGCACACGCATGTCCAGGTCGACCGAGCCGGTGCGGATGACCCAGAACCGGTCGGCGCGGCCGCCCTCCTCGAAGAGGCGGGTGCCCTCGGGGAAGGACACCTCCCGAGCGGAGTGCATCAGGCGCTGCCTGTGCTCGGCGGGCAGTGCCCGCAGCATTCCGGCCGTGGCGGGAGCGTTCATAGGGGTGCCTCCAGTCAGGGGCGTACGGACCTGCCACCTCCAGGATGGTCCCGCCCCCGGTGCCGTGACATGGGCCACCCGGCCCCATGACCGGGCCGCCCGGTACCGCTTCCGGGTCCTGCGGCACCCTGCGGCCCGTCGTACCGGCCGGAGGAACTCTTCGATGCGCAGGGCGGTCCCCGCGAGCAGGTGCTGTCCTTGCGTCCCGGACGGCTCCCGGCGCCTGGGCGCCACCTCCCACGCCAACGGCGGCCTGCTGCTCCCCGAACTGCCGCTGCCCCCGCCGGAGATACGGCGCCGGTGCAACCGGACCGCGGCCGGATCACGACCGGACCGCAACCGGCGGGGAAGCGGCTGAGAACCGGCGCGCAACCGGATCGCCCGTGCGCCGGGCCGGTGGCCCCCCGGGCGGATGCCGGCGCGGGCGTGGCCGCCGGGCGCTCCGGAATCGGCGTGCGGGGTGCGGGGTGCGGGGTGCGCCGGGGGTCACCGCTCGGGGAGCAGATCATGGGCGGTTCGGCGGGAGGGGCGCTTCCCGGACGGGCGGGTGTCGTCGACGCGGTACGTGAGGCCGCTCAACACGCCCACCACGCCGTCCACCCGCCAGCTCAGCCGGACGGCCACCGGGATGTCGCTGCGGCGCTCCACGCGTCCCTCCAACGTGGCCGTCCCGTTGCGGACCGAGACGACGGCGCTGCGGGGCGGCAGGCACAGGGCGCTGGTCAGGACCTCGTCGACGATCTCCCGGCGGATCTCCTCGTCGGTCCGCAGGAAGACCCGCAGCAGATCACGGCGAGTGGCGATGCCGATCAGACGGTCCTCCTCGTCCACCACAGGCAACCGTCCGATGCGGTGGCGCTCCATCACCCGCGCGGCCTCCGGGACGTGTTGCTCCGGGTGCACGGTGATCGCCGGTGTGGACATCAGCTGCCCGGCGGTCACGGCGCGGGCCCCGGCAGCGGCGGCGCGGGCCCGTCGGGCCCGCGCCGGCTGCCGGCAGACCAGGTCGGTCCCGGAGAGCACGCCGAGGACCTTGTCATCGGCGTCCACCACCGGCAGACCGCTGATCCGGTGCCGGGCCAGCAGCCCTGCCGCGTCCTTGAACGGCGTCTCCCGGTACGCCCGGATGACCTCGGGGGTCATCACCTCGCCGACCCTGGAAGTCCTCACGGCGGTTCCCTTCTCCGCTGGTCTGTGGAAGGGGCCACCCGTCGTGGCCCGCGTACGGCAGCTCTCGGGCCGCACGAGGCCCCCCGGATGTGCTCCGGCGTGGGCACGCGGCCGGAAAGCCCATCGGGCGGGACGGCAGGCCCGGCCAGTGCCGGCACCGCCCCGGGCGGCCGGCCCTCGACCCTGGCTCAGCCTCCCGCACACCCGGCCGGGCGGGGCAGGGCCGACCGGCCCCGGGCTCCTCGGCGAACTTCCCTCCCCTCGCCCGGACCTGTCCGGTGACAAGACCGCCATATGCGGGACGCAGCGGCCCGCCGGCAGGGCCGGACGGTGCGCCGCCGCTGCGGGAGTGCCGGTCGGCCCTGCCGGCGGCGCCGTAAGACCCATGCAGACGAGGGGCCGCCGGAGGATTCTGGCGGGTGAGAGCAGGGGTGTACCGGATGCGGGAGGCACGGTGAGCGGTGTGGTGGTAGTCGGGGTGGACGGGTCGGCGCCGAGCCTCGCCGCAGTCGGGGCCGCGGCACGGGAAGCGCGCTTGCGCGGGGCGGGGCTGCGGGTGGTGCACGCGTTCATCTGGCCCGCGATGCACGTGCCCCTGGGCCCGTCGCCGATGGGGCCGGCCGAGGGCGGACTCCGGAACATGGCCGACCGGTATGTGGCCGAGGCCGTCGAGCGTGCGCGCGCCGCGGAACCGGAGGTCGAGGTCAGCCATGCCGTGGTGACGGGTGAGCCGCTGACGGTCCTGGAGACGCAGTCGCGATCGGCCGAGCTGGTGGTGGTCGGGTCCCGAGGCATGGGCGGGTTCGTCGGGCTGCTGGTCGGGTCGACGGCCGTACATCTTGCGGCATACGGCCGGTGCCCGGTGCTGGTCGTGCGTGAGCAGCCGAGTGCGGAGGGCCCCGTCGTGCTGGGCGTCGACGGCTCCACGGCGGGCCGGGCGGCGGTGGACTTCGCGTTCGCGGAGGCGGAGCTGCGGAAGGCGCCGCTGGTGGCGCTGCACGCCTGGACCACGTGGAACGCGCTGATGCCCGCGCCGAAGGACCCGTCGATGCCCTATGCGAACCCGCCGAGCGCCGTCGCCGCCGGAGAGGAGCGCCTGCTGTCCGAAGCGCTCGCCGGCTACCAGGAGCGGTATCCGGGTGTGGTGGTGGAACACAGGACGGTGCACGGCGCGACACGGACGGCGCTGATCGAGGCGAGCCGGTCCGCCCAGCTGGTGGTGACCGGTGCCCGGGGCCGGGGTGGCTTCACCGGGCTGCTGCTCGGCTCGGTCAGCCAGGCACTGCTGCACCACGCCCACTGCTCCGTCGCCATCGTGCGCGGCAGCGAGTGACCGTGCCCGTGCGGCGGTACACCGGCCGGGGGAGCGCACCACGCCCGCGCAGCGGTCCGTGCACGCGCCCGTGCAGCGGTCCGTGCGGGCGCCCGCGCAGCCGGACGCCCGGGCGTCCTCGCCCGTGGAGCCGCTCGGCCCCGATCCGGCAGGACCGCTCGGGCTCCCGCGACGGCCCCCCTTCCGCGACGGCCCCCTCCCGCGTGGGCCCTTCCGCGCGAGCGCGGGCGGGAGCCGGGAGAAGGCCGGGCGCGGAGGCGGCCGGCCACGGCGGAGTCACAGGCCGGACCGACCGCACATCGCGGCACCACCTGCCGGGCGCCTCCGCGCCCGGTGGGCGGCCGGTCTCGGTTACCTGCGGGAACGTGGGCGCCGGAGCGAAAGGGGCCGGTCGGCCCTGGCCGTTCGGCCCCGGAACCAGGCACGATCCGTGACAGGCGAGAACCGGCCCCGCAGACACGGGGGTTTCCGGTTCCCGAGACCGACGACACAGGACTGGAGCCGTCGATGGCGGACAGCGAGCACCCCGGTGGCGAGGACCCGATCCGCGTCTTCCTCATGGACGACCACGAGGTGGTGCGGCGCGGTGTGCGGGACCTGCTGGACGACGAGCCGGACATCACCGTGGTCGGTGAGGCGGGCACGGCGGAGCAGGCCCTCGTGCGGGTTCCCGCGCTGCGCCCGCAGGTGGCCGTGCTCGACGTGCGCCTGCCCGACGGCGACGGTGTGACCGTCTGCCGCGAGCTGCGCTCACGCATGCCGGAACTGTCCTGTCTGATGCTGACCTCGTTCGACGACGAGGAAGCCCTGCTCGACTCGATCATGGCCGGTGCCTCCGGATATGTGCTGAAGCAGATCCAGGGCCCGGGTCTGGTCTCGGCCGTCCGTACCGTGGCCGCCGGCCAGTCCCTGCTCGACCCGAGCGCCACCGCCAGGCTGATGACCCGGCTGCGTCAGGGCCGGGAGCCCGAGCCCGAGCCCGACGCCCTGCCGGGGCTGACCGAGCGGGAGCGGGAGATCCTGGCTCTGATCGGCGAGGGACTCACCAACCGCCAGATCGGCCGTCGGCTCTACCTCGCCGAGAAGACGGTCAAGAACCACATCTCCCGCCTGCTGGCCAAGCTCGGCGTGGAGCGGCGCGTCCAGGCCGCGGTCATCGCCACCCAGGCGCAGGAAAGGCTGAAGCACGACATCCACTGATCCGTACCCGAGATCCCGGGTAGGAGATCCCTGGTGCGGAGATCTCAGGAGTCCCGATCGCGGGCTGAGATCCCGGCGAAGGGGGACCGTCGGCGCCGCGGCGGCACCGCACCTACCTCTGATCTTGCGAGAGTGCCCCGGCCTTCAGGCCGGGGGTGAATCGCATCTGAAGATTGCTCTGACCTCAGCTGTGGGTACGGGTCCGCGCTGTTCACCCGCACCCACGGCTGGCCGCGCTCAGTCCGGCCGCTTCTGCTGCGCGATGTAGTCCTTGACCACCTGGAGCGGTGCACCGTCGCACGAGCCCGCGAAGTGCGAGGGTGACCAGAACCGGCCGTGCATGATCGCCTGGTTGACCCGGCCGGTGAACTCCGCGCGCAGACGGCGGGACGAGACGCCCTTGAGGCTGTTGACCAGGCTGGCGAGCGCGACCTTCGGGGGGTGGTGCACGAGGAGGTGGACGTGGTCGCTCTCGCCGTTGAACTCCTTCAGCTCCGCGCCGAAGTCCTCGCAGACCTTGCGCATGACCTCTTCGCAGCGCGTCAGCATCTCGTCGTTCATGACTCCACCCCGGTATTTCGTGACGAATACCAAGTGTGCGTGCACGTGGTAGACGACTGTTCGACCCCTGCGGATATCGGGGTTCGGTTTCCATCGTGGTGACATAGGCCAACGGTAGAGTGATCGTTGTGCAGCTCAGGTACAGCTTCCGCGTGTACCCCAGCGCCGGTCAGCGCACGGCGTTGGCGAGGGCGTTCGGGTGTGCTCGGGTCGTCTTCAACGACGCGTTGCGCGTCCGCGAGGAGGCCCGCGCAGCGGGGCTGCCGTTCGTCACCCCGGCGGAGCTGTCCAAGCGCCTCACCGCCGTCAAGAAGACCCCGGAGCGGGCCTGGCTCGGCCGGGTTTCGGCGGTGGTCCTCCAGCAGTCCCTGCGGGACCTGGACACCGCGTACCGGAACTTCTTCGACGGGCTGAAGGGCAAGCGCCCGCGCATGGGAGCCCCGCGCTTCAAATCGAGGCGGGACAACCGGCAGTCGATCCGCTTCACCGCGAACGCGGCCTGGCACATCACGCCGGGCGGGAAGCTGCGCCTGCCGAAGATCGGCGACCTCACGGTCAGGTGGTCCCGCGCGCTGCCGTCCACCCCGACCACCGTGACCGTGGTCAAGGACGCGGCCGGCCGGTACTTCGCGAGCTTCGTCGTCGAGACGGACGCCTGCGAGGTCCTTCCGGAGACGATGCCCGAGGTGGGCATCGACCTCGGCCTCGGGCACTTCGCCGTTCTCTCCGACGGCCGGAAGATCGGCAGCCCCCGCTTCCTGCGCCGGGCCGAGAAGCGCCTGAAGAACGCCCAACGCGCCCTCTCGCGCAAGGAGAAGGGCAGCAGCAACCGGAACAAGGCCCGGCTTGAGGTCGCCCGCGCTCACGCGCAGGTGGCCGACGCACGCCGCGAGTTCCACCACCAGCTCTCGACGAAGATCATCCGCGAGAACCAAGCGGTTGCCGTCGAGGACCTGGCGGTGAAGGGACTCGCCCGTACACGCCTGGCCAAGTCCGTGCACGACGCCGGATGGTCGGCGTTCGTGTCCATGCTGGAGTACAAAGCCGCCCGGTACGGCCGCACCTTCGTGAAGATCGGCCGCTTCGAGCCGACCTCCCAGGTGTGCTCCGCGTGCGGCGTCAAGGACGGCCCCAAGCCCCTCGGTGTCCGCGAGTGGACATGCGGGGCGTGCGGGACCGTGCTGGACCGGGATGTGAACGCGGCGGTCAACGTCGCCAAGGCCGCCGCACTGGCGGTGTCAGCCAGTGGAGCGCAGGTAAGACGGGCACCCGTGCCCGCACCGCGCAGCGAAGCAGGAACCCACCCGAAGCGACCCACACAGCCCGTGTGGGAGCAGGCGGGAATCCCGGGCCTTTAGGCCCGGGAGGATGTCAACCCGATGAGTTCCGCGACTGCGCGGTCGGACGGCAGTACCGGCCGTCCGAGCGCGCGCCGGCGCTTCCGGGCAGCCGCAAAGAGGCCCTGCCCGGCAGGTCCGCCGAACCCGCGCCCGGGCCATCTCACCGCGCGCCGGGTGTTCCCTTGAGTTCGCGTCCGGTGACCATCTCCGAGTCGATGCGCACGAACACGCCGTCCCGCAACGGCATCCAGGACCTGGGGCCGGTCTGTGTCAGCCGCTCGTGCTCGGCGGGATCGGTCACCACGGTGGCCAGCCCGGTGACGACCACACTCCAGCCGGACCGGGTCGCCGCGTCGAACTCGTCGGCCTCGAAGGCGATTACGGTGCCGTCGACGGCCCGTACGAGATCCGAGGCAGACGAGGTGCACGTCAGCACGGACGCGTCGGTGTCCAGGTGGAAGTTGACGGGGAGGACCGCGGGCAGTGCCTGCCGGGTGTACACCACACGGCCCACCGGCACCCTCGCCAGCAGCCGCAGGCACTCCTGGCGGTCGAGTACGCGAAAGCCGTCTGTCTGGAACATCGGTCCATGGTCCTCCCGGGGGCCGTGAGGGGGGTAGGGCCGGTCGGCCCTACCCCCCTCACGAACGACGGTGCGCCTTCGGGCCGTCCGGACCACTCGCGCCCGGTTGCGGTGGAGGTCACTCGAAACGTGACGGTCGCCGCCGTGGAGGTCGCCAGCCCGTACCTCAGGGACGGGACGCGCCGCTTCGAGGAGAAGCTGCGGCGCAGGCCCAAGGACATCCCGGCCGCCGAGGTGGTGCAGGACTGCCCCGAGCGGCTGACTGCGTCTGGTCTCCGGCCGGTGACCACCGCCGCCAACGGCCGCGCCCAAGTGGATCTCTTCCTGTGTGCCGATCAGGGTGACACCGACGTTCAGGCCGCTCTGGAGCGGATCAACACGCGGATGGCCGAGACATACGGCATCGCCGCGCACTACTCCGCCGGCCTGCCCGCAGCAGACGTTGCCGGCGAAGCCATGCGCCAGGCCCTGGCGGCAGCCGCGCCCGGCTACATCGCTGCCGCCCTCGAACGCCTCGCGTTCGAAGACGAGTTCGCCCTGACCCCCGGCCTCACCGTCGGCACCTGCATCGCCTTCGCCGCCGCCTGACCGTTCCCGCCCCGGTGCACCTCACCCTTGGGATCGAGGCCCGGGGTGCCCGGCCTCCCGTCTACGATCCCGCCGCGATGGACGAGATGAAGCAGCCCGAGCGAGGGGCACGCGCCTCGCTCGGGCAACGGGGTCAGGCCGGTGTCCGCGCGGGTAGCGGTACCGTCCATTCCGCGATGGTGCCGGTGGGCCGGTTCGCGGTGACGGCGAAGCTGCCGCCGAGGCCGGTGGCGCGCCGGAGGAGGTTGTCCAGGCCGCTGCGGCGGGTGACAGCCGGGTCGATGCCCCGGCCGTTGTCGGCGACGAGCAGCCGGAGCCGTGAGCCGTCCGTCTCTGCGGTCACCTCGACGGCGGTTGCGCGGGCATGCCGGGCGGTGTTCGAGAGGGTCTCCCGCAGCACCGCCAGCAACTGCTCGGCATGGCCGTCGGGGACGTCGGTGTCCAGCAGGCCGGTCATGCGCAGGGCGGGGGCGAAGCCGAGCACGGTGGCGGCGCGGTCTGCCTCGGCCAGCAGTCTTCCGCGCAGTCCGCCGCGGCCGTCGGCACGGTCACGCTCGCGCAGTGCGTAGATCGTGCCGCGCACGGTCTTGATGGTGTCGTCGAGGTCGTCGACGACCCGCTGCACCCGCTCGGCGACCTCCGGCCGGTCGGCCACACGGCCCAGTACCGAGTTCAGCGTCAGCCCGGAGGCGAACAGCCGCTGGATGGCCAGGTCGTGCAGGTCGCGGGCGATGCGGTCCCGATCGCTCAGGACCATGAGCTGCTCGGCCTCGCGCCGGTGCTCGGCGATCTCCAGGGCGAGTGCGGCCTGGTCGGCGAAGCCGCTGATCATGGCCATGGTGGCCTCGGTGAACTCCGTGCCGCCCGTCAGGTTGGCGACCTGCAGGACGCCGCGCACCTGCTCGGCCCCGCCCAGGGGGAGCAGGAATCCCGGGCCCAGGCCGATGCGTGACGCGGAGCCGCCGCCGCCCTGGGGCTCCTGTGACAGGGCACTGCTCATGAACCGCCGGTTGGAGTGGTAGACCTGCGCGGCCAGTGTGGCGGCAGGCAGCACGAGCCCGTGCACATGCCCGGCGCCCTCGCCCTCAGCGGCCTCGATCACCAGCTCGTCGCCGTCGTCGAGCGGTACCGCCAGCGTCACCAGGTCAGCGCCGGACAGCGCGCTGACCGTGGCGGCGATCTGGTGCAGGACCTGTTCCGTGCCGGTGCCCGACAGCAGGTTGCGGGTCAGCTCACTGCTCGCCGCCAGCCACAGCTCGCGGCGCCGGGTGTCCTCGTACAGGCGGGCGTTGTCGATCGCGACGCCGGCCGCGGCGGCCAGGGTGCGCAGCACCGCCTCGTCGTCGTCGTCGAACTCCGCCCCGCCGTGCTTGTCGGTCAGGTACAGGTTGCCGAAGACCTGATCACGCACGCGCACCGGCGCACCCAGGAACGTCGTCATCGGCGGGTGCCCCTCGGGGAAGCCGACGGAGCCGGGATGGCGGCCCAGATCGGCCAGGCGCAGCGGCTCCGGCTCCTCGGTCAGCAGTCCCAGGATGCCCCGGCCCTCGGGGTAGTGGCCGATCGCCTCGATCGTGTCCTCGTCCAGGCCGACCGTGATGAACCGCCGGATCCTCCCCTTCTCGCCCAGCACGCCCAGGGCCCCGTACCGGGCGTCCACCAGGGTCACGGCGGACTCGGTGATGCGGCGCAGCACGACATCGAGATCCAGGTCGGTGCCGATGGAGAGGACCGCGTCCAGCAGCGTACGCACCCGGTCCCGCGTCGCGCGGACCTGCTCCACCTGCGCCTGCAGGCCCTCCAGCAGTTCATCCAGCCGCAACTGGGGTGCCGCGGGGACGCCCTTCCGCCCCAGCGCCGGACTCTCACCCATCCCTAGCCCCCTCCGCACACGCCGCCACCCCATCATGCCCGAACGGCCCTGCCGCCCCGCGGGCGCATCCGCCGGCGCTGCCGCCGCGGCGGCCGGGATCCCGCCGCCGCGTCCCATGTGCCGGGGTGCGCGGTCCCGACGGGGGACTGCGCGGGCGCTGCCATCGGCGGGCGCTGCCATCGGCGGGTGCGGCCATCGGCGGGTGCGGCTATCGGCGGGTGCGGCTATCGGCGGGTGCGGACCAGCAGATGGAGGAAGTACGGCGTGCCGATCACCGCGGTCATCAGTCCGGCGCCGAGCTGCGCCGGGGCGATCACGGTACGGCCCAGCAGGTCCGCGACGCACACCAGCGCGGCCCCGAGGAGTACCGCCACCGGTACCACCCGGACGTGCCGCCGGCCCACCAGCGCCCTCGCCGCGTGCGGGGCCACGAGCCCCACGAAGCCGATCGTGCCGGCGGCGGCGACGGCGGTGGCCGCGAGCAGCACGCTCAGCACGAGGAATCCCAGCCGCCCCCGCGCCAGATCGAGCCCCAGCAGCCTGGGGGTGTCCTCGTCCAGCGACACCAGGTCCAGTTCGGTGCGCCGGACCACCGCGGCGAGCCCGGCCACGGCCAGCACGATCGCGAGCGGGACCACGTCGGTCAGGTTCCGCCCGTATGTCGACCCCGACAGCCAGGTGAGTGCCTTCGTCGCGTTGAACGGGTCGGTGAGGACGATCAGGAGACCGATGACCGCGGCACTGCCGGTGGCGACACCGAAGCCGACGAGGACCAGCCGGTTCTGCCGGAAGCCGTCCCGCGCCGCCAGTCCGAAGACGATGAGGGAACTGGCCGCGGCGCCGGCGAACGCCGCCCCGGCCACACTCCACGGTCCGGCCGAGGCCACCGTCGTCACCAGGAGCACGGCACCGAGCGCCGCACCGCCGGAGACGCCCAGGATGGCCGGTTCGGCCAGCGGATTGCGGGTCACCGCCTGCACCAGCGTCCCGGCCAGGGCGAGCGCGGCGCCCGCGCACAGGGCCGCGAGGACCCGGGGCACGCGGGTGTCCAGGACGAATCCGACCGTGCGACCGGCCCTGCCCTGGGCCCAGTTCAGCACGTCGCCGAGCAGCAGCTTGCTGTCTCCCAGCAGCACGGCGGTGATCGTCACACCGACGAGCACCGCCACCAGCACGGCCGTGGTGGTCAGGAAGACGGCCCGGCTCCGGATGCGCAGCCGGTCGGCGGCAGCGGCGGTACCCGCACCGCCCGCAGCATCCCTGACCCGGGCGGCCATCACGACCAGGAACAGGGCGCCGACGAGGCTGGTGGCCACGCCCGTCGGCACGGCGACCGCCACGTCGGCGGGCACCACGGCGCGCAGCAGCACGTCCGAGCCGAGGACCAGCACCGCACCGGCCAGACCGGCGACGGGTATGCCCGCACGCGCCCGGGAGTACGCCCGGAACCGGCGCGCGAGCGGCCGTACCAGGGCCGGGGCGCACAGCCCCACGAACCCGATCGGCCCGGCGAGGGTGACGGCCGCAGCCGAGAGCAGCGCCGCGAGCGCGACCACCGTGACCCGGGTCGCCCGGACGGGGACGCCGAGCCCGCGCGCCGCGTCCTCGCCGAGCGCCAGGGCGTCCAGCCTGCGCCCCACGAGCAGCAGCCCGACGAGGCCGATCACGGCGAGCGGCGCCATCTGCAGCACGCCGTCGAAGCCGTTCTGCGCGATGCTGCCCTGGTTCCAGCGGTAGAGCCCCTCCGTCTGCTGCGGGAAGAGCAGCAGCAGGCTCTCGGTGACGGCGGTCAGCCCGAGCATCAGGGCGCTGCCGGCGAGCACCAGCCGTACGGTGCCGGTGCCCAGGCCCGACAGCCCGAGCACCACGGCCGCCGCCGCGAGACCGCCGGCGAACGCCACCCCGGAGGAGGCGAGGAGCGGCAGCGAGACGCCGGTGACGGTGGCCAGTCCCAGGGCAAGATAGGAGCCGGCGTTCACCGCCAGGGTGTCGGGGGAGGCGAGCACATTGCGGCTGACCGCCTGGAGGGCGGCGCCCGCCATGCCGAGCACGGCCCCGACGAGCAGCCCCGCGGCCATACGGGGGAGCCGGGAGGCGATGACGACGGACGCGTCGCCCGGTTCGGCGCGCCCGGTGAGCGCCTTCCAGACCTCGGGCGCGCCGACGGCGGCCGTGCCCTGGGTGATGTCGACGACCGCGAGGGCCGCGAGAAGGAGGACCAGCGCGGCCGTCACCGCGGCCGCGCCCGTCCGGGAGGGGGCGGCCGGAGGAAGGGTGGCGGGCGGGGAAGCGGTGACGGCCATCGGTGCTACTTCGTCAGCGCCTGGACCGTGGCGTCGACGTACTTGCCCATCGACTCGGGGCCGCCGAACATCCAGATGCCGTCGGGCAGCCGGTGGACGTCGCCCTTCTTCACGAACGGCAGCGACGTCCACACCGAGTCCTTCGCGAGTACGCCGTTGAACGGCGTGCTGGCCGTGTCGCCGTCGCTGCCGATGTAGGCGAACTGCACGTCGCCGAGCTTGGTGAGGCCCTCGACATCGGTCGCGGCGAGCCCGTAGGCCGGGTCGCCCTCGACGGTCCAGGCGTTCTTCAGGCCGATCCTCTCGTTGACGGCGCCGATCAGCGAGCGGCTCGTGTACGGGCGGATCGAGACCTGGTTGGAGACGACATAGCCGTCGGCGAAGGCGTACGCGGTGCCGGCGTGACCGGCGTCGGCGAGGGCCTTCCTGCCCTCGGCGAGCTTCGCCTCGAAGTCCTTCTTGAGCTTCCCGGCCTGCTCCGTGGTGCCGGTGGCCTCGGCGATCAGGTCGAGGTTCCCGGTCATCTGCCCGATGGGGTCCGCCGCGTCGGCCGCGCGCACCTCCAGCACGGGTGCGATCTTGCGCAGCTGCTTCACCGCGGCCGGCGGCAGATCGGTGGTGGCGACGATCAGGTCGGGCGACAGGGACGCGATCGTGTCCATGCTGGGCTCGCCACGGGTGCCGATGTCCTTGGGCTCGTTCTTCAGCGGAACGGCGGTGTCCCAGTTCTTGTAGCCCTTGACGTCCGCGACGCCGACGGGGTCGACGCCCAGTGACACCAGGCTCTCGACGACGTTCCACTCCGTGCCGACGACCTTCTCGGCGGGGCCGTCGAGCTTCACCTCCGCGCCGGTCGCGTCGGTCAGGGTGATCGGCTCAGCGGCCTTCTTCGCGTCGTCGTCGGCGGCGGGCTCGGTGGTCCCGCAGGCGGTCAGGGCGAGGGCCGCCGCGGTCGCGACCGCGGCGGCGGGGATCATGCGTCTCATGGGGTGGTACTGAGCCTTTCGGTTCGCGAGTGGTGCCGCCCGATCGCGCGGGTGCGCAGCCGGCCGGTCAGGGGATCGGTGTCGACCTCGATGCGGATGCCGTAGGCACCGGTCAGCCGCCGCGCCGTGAGGACTTCCCCCGGGAGGCCGTCGGCGACGACCCGGCCCTCGTGGAGCAGCACGATCCGGTCGGCGACGGCCGCGGCCTGGTCGAGGTCGTGCAGGACGGCGCCGACGGCGATCCCGTGGACGTCGGCGAGGTCGCGGACGAGATCGAGGAGTTCGACCTGGTAGCGCAGATCGAGGTAGGTGGTCGGTTCGTCGAGCAGCACCACCCCGGTCTCCTGGGCGAGGCAGCAGGCGAGCCAGACCCGCTGCAGCTGTCCTCCGGACAGATGCTCCGCCCCCCGGTGGGCGAGCTCCGCGACGCCGGTCACGGCGAGCGCGCGGTCCACCGCGGCCCGCCCGCCCGGGTCCGACGTGCCCCAGCGGCTCCGGTACGGGTACCGGCCGAACTCGACGACATCGCGCACGGTGAGCCCACCGGGTGTGGGGCGCCCCTGTGTCAGCAGGGCGACATGGCGGGAGAACTGCCGCGGAGTCAGGGCGAGTCCGTCCGTGGCGGAGTCGATGACGATGTCCGCGCTCCTGGGCCGCTGGAGCCGCGCCAGGGTGCGCAGCAGCGTCGACTTCCCGCTGCCGTTCGGCCCGACCAGCACGGTCACTTCGCCGGGCCGCAGCGTCAGGGACGCGTTGTGCACGACATCGACACGTTCGTAGGCCACGGTGACACCCGTGGCCGACAGCTCATGACCGCGGGGCCCCGGGGCCGTGTTCTCCTCACCGACTCTCACGGTGCAAGGTTAGCCTAGCCTTATGACCGCCCCGGCGGCTGCCCCCGGCCAGGGGGCCGGCCTCTTCGACGCCGTCCAGGCCGAGGCGCTTGGCCAGGCGGCGCAACGGCTGGTTGACGGTGCGGTAGCGGGCGGTCAGCTCGGCGGCGGTGGTCTCGGCCTCGGGCCGGGCGAGTTCGCCGACGGTGCGCGCGGCCTGGTGCATTGCGGTGATGTCGACCAGGTCGAAAGCACCGCGGATGTCCTTCTGGTCGGGGTCGGCTGCGGCGTGGGCGAGGGTGATCCACGCCTCGCGCAGCATCAGGGCTGAGGAATCCAGGTCGCCCAGGGTGCGCATGCGCTGCTTGGCGGCCAGGTTCGCGGAGGTGCGGGCCAGGTCGGACATCAGCATGTCGAAGACCTCGATCGCCTCGTCCGCGGACCGGTTGCGCATCGCGGCGGCCGAACGCCACCAGGGTGGCCATCCGCCGCGGCTCGGCGAGGTCGGCGACCGCGCGGGCGCGCACCGAGGAGGCGTAGCGGGACAGCGCGTGCAGGCGGCCGGCGGGGATGGCGGACAGGTCCCAGCTGTGGGCGCCGAGCTTGTTCAGCTCGATGAACCGGTCGATGGCCTTGCCCGCACCGGGGCCGGTGATGTCGCGCGGGGAGCGGCGCAGCCGGTCCAGCATGATCAGCAGGGGGGGAGCCCGGGTCAGCACGGGGCTGACGGCGGTCAGCGGCCTCCGGAGCGGGCGGTGTTGCCCAGGCGGGTGGTGAAGCCGCCCATGGGGTCGCGGGTGAGCAGCAGCGGTTCCCCGGCGCTCAGCGAGGCAGAGGCGGGCACCGATGGTGATCGGCGGCCCACCCCTGCAGAGCTGCGGCGGCTTCTAGCGTGTTTCGCGCACGTGGTCGGCAAGGTTGGTCACCTTGTCGTACTTCTCGCCCTCGACCACCATCGCGTCGGACGTCTCGTCCTCGCTCACGATGGGGTTGGTCACCTCCTGGCCTTCCTGGACGAAGAGCCCCTGGGATGAGACGACACGGTAGTAGGGCTTGTCCCCCTCGATGGCCTTGACCTCATCGGGAGAAGGAGTCCTGCCGGCCTGCTTGAGCTCCCCCAGATGGCGCTCGCCCTCCTCCGCCTTGGAACGGAGGAACCAGACCGACTCGCCCTCAGGCAGACTCGCCTTCATCTGCTCCACCGCCGCAGTCGGGTCCTCGCCGCCCCCGATGAACTCGACCGTGAGCTGCTGTTGAGACGTCTCGCCGAGCGCGCCGTCCAGGATCTCGACCGGCCGTACGACCACGCCGATCATGTACAGGCGGTCACTTCCTTCGCCTTTGATGACCCTGGTCGTCCGGATGTCGACGACTTCGGCCGTCACCACGGCGGAGGCGGCCTCGGCGGCGGCCTCGAGCGAGTCGTACTGCTCGGCCTCTCGCATGCCCGTGCCGAACCGGAGAGGCTCGAAGAACGCGGAGGCCGACTGCTGCCCGTTGCTGCCTGGTGTGTTGTCCTGGCCGAAGAGTTGCGGACCTGCGAGCAGTGCGACGGCCGTGGCCGCTGCTACGGCACCGGCGGCGATCAGTGCGATCCGGGCAGGACGTCGACGCGTGGGAGGTGTCATGTGCGTCTCCTCTTCTGGGGTGGTGCTGAGGATGTTGGCCAGGATTTGGCGTGCTTCGTCGGTGTTGTGCCATCCGTCGTACGCGGGCGGGCGGGCGCTGCGTAGGACGTGGTGGATGTCGCGGTTCTTCACGGCTCTACCTCCTGGACGGGATGCGAGGCGCAGTCCTCGGCAGCGGCAGGTCCCATCTGGCGGTGAAGTCTGCGGCGGGCTCGGTGAAGCCGGACGGCGTAGGCCCCGGGGGAGCAGCCCAGCACCTTGGCGGCCTCGGAGCCGCTCAGGTCGTACCAGGCCGACACGGTCAGGACTTCCTGGTCCGCCTCGGACAAGTGACGCATCGCGGCGATGACGGATTGCCGGTCCGCTGCGGACGCGGACTCGTCGCCCGTGTCCCGTTCCGACGTCATGACAATGAGGCGTTCGGTCAGAGCGGTCTGACGGCTGTGTCTGCGGAGCTCGTTGGCGATGATCTTCCTTGCGGTGCCGAGCAACCATGGCAAGGCGGGGTCCCGGATCTCTTCGATGCGGCGCCACGCCGCAAGGAACGTCTCCGATACGACGTCCCGCGCGGCTTCCGGATCCAGCCTGTGTGCGGCGAAGGCGTAGACACGGTCGGCGTGTGCGGTGAACAGCCCTTCGAGCCGGCGCTGCGTGCTTCTGCTGTCACCTGCGTCTGCCACCCCGCTCCCTCCTCCTCTTCATCGCCGGTCGGCTGGAAAGGTGGGGACGCTGGTTCGCGTCCCCACCTTGTTGTTGTCCGTCAAGGCCGCCTGCATTACAGGCATGGCGTGATGCTCAGTGATAGGCGTTGACGTGGGCGTCGTCGTGGGTGCTGGTAAGGCTGCTGATGCTCGAGGGATGCTTGTTGCTCATGCAGGACCCGTCGGTCTCCCGGTGGCGCAGGCCCACGGTGTGGCCGATTTCGTGGCATGCCATGGACTTACGATCGTGGGCATTGCCGTAGAAGCTCGAGTAGCTGCCGTTCAGGCGGAGCTTTTGACGATCGCAGCGCTTGTAGGGGTGGCTGCCGCTGGTTGACGAGCCGGACAGACATTCGACCCAGCCGACTGCTCCGTTGGAGCCGTAGTTGTAGTCCGTGACGAGGACATCGAGGGTGGAGTGGCTCTTCTTCGTGGTGGTGAGGTCGGTGTAGTACTCGTAGTCGTTCATGGCCTCCTGGAACGAGGCTGCGATACCGGATATCTGGTTCCCGAAGGTTCCTTCCGGGTACCAGCTGTGGTCCGCGTTGTCCCCGAGGTTGACGCAGTTGCGCGGAGTGCCGCCGCACGACGTCGAGCCGAAGTTGCTGGCGTGAGCACTGGGTGCCATCAGGGCGTGGGCCACCGTGAAGGTGACAGCACTCGTCACGATGGCTCCTGCGCGCTGGAGTCTTTTCCGCCCCTTGCCGGCTCTACTGCCCGCCGCCAGATCCACTCCACTTGATGCCAACATGACACCTCCGTTGGTTGCGTCTGCTGCGTGATCAAATGCCAAACTAGATGTGTTTCTTGCGTGTGTGGCGAGTGTTTGTAAAGTGATCATCTGTATTCCGCTTCCGCTCGAGATCGAGGGCCGCGCAGGGTGTCCACGGACAGCGGGCCGTCGGGTGGTGCTCTCGCCGCAAGATCAACGGCGAGCAGGTCCGCAGGATGGGAGCCGAGCCCCGCGGCTCCGCGGCTTCCCGATATAGGGCTCTCCTGCCTGATGTGTGGGTCCTTCTGTGGTGGGTTGGCGGTCGGGGAGGGTGGGTTTGTCTCCGGCGAGGGTGAGCATGGCGAGGGCGGTGATGGCTTCGGCGGTGTGGAAGCCGAAGCCTCGGCTGTTGATCAGGCGGGTCTTGGTGTTGGTGGACTCGATCAGTCCGTTGGACATGCCGGTGGTCAGGGCGGCGCGGATGGGCGTTGTAGTGCCGGCGGATGCGGCGCTGGAGGTCGGCGAAGGTGTCGATGCGGCAGCGGCGGGGCCAGCCGATCCAGCGGTCCAGGGCTTTCAGGGCGGCCCTGGGCCGGGTGCGGGCGAGGGTGAACACGGCGCGCAGGGCTTCCTTCAGGCGCCAGGCGAGGTGCAGGCGGGGGTCGGTGGCGGCGATCCAGGCGAGCTTGGCCGCCTGGCGGTCGGTGAGGTCGGCCTCGTTCTTCCACAGCGCGGAGCGGGAGTCCTTCAGGGCGCGCGCCCGTTCGGCGTCGCCCGCCTCCCGGCGGGCGCGGTTCCAGGACGCGCGGCGTTCGGCATCCAGGGCTTCGGTGGCCCGGGCGATGACGTGGAAGGGGTCCATCACCCGCAGCGCGTGCGGGGCGCGCTCGGCCAGGACCTCGGCGATCCAGGCGGCGCCGTCGGCGCTGACCTGGGTCAGCCGGCCGGCGCGTTCGGCGCCGAGAGCGTCGAAGAGGCGGTGCAGCACGCTCTTGCCGTGGCCGTCGGCCATCCACACCGCCTTCCCGCTGTCGTGGCAGACGACGGCGGTCAGGTACTTCTGTCCTTTGCGGTGGCTGATCTCGTCGATCCCGATGCGGCGCAGCCCGCCCAGCCGGTCGGTGTGCCGGTCGCGGTCGGCGACGTACCGCTCGACGATGTTGCCGACCGTGCGCCAGGAGGTACGCATCAGCTGGGCAGCCCGCGGTCTTGGAGCATTCGGCGGCCAGCCAGGCGGTCTGCTGGTCGAAGGCGTGGGTGTGTCCGGCGCCGTGGCGGGCCCAGGGCACCGCGGCGGCTGTCACCCCGTGCTCGCGGCAGGCCACCCGCGGCGCCTCGGCCTCCAGGAACACCCGGATCACGCCGTGGTCCAGGTCCCGCCACCGGCGGCGCCCCCGTCCCGCGTCGTACCAGGGCGCCGGGCGCCGGCAGCTCCCGCACCGCTGCCGGCGGCGGGCATCGGGCCGTACCGACACGACCACACACTGTTCGCTCTCATCGATCCGCACGCCCTCGACCACGGTGTTCTCCGCCGTCAGGGTCCGCTTCCATATCCTGAAGAGGGACACGCCGTTTTCCTGCTTGATCCAACTTGAGTCTAGACACCTCAAGGATCACAGGAAGCGGCGTGTTTCACGTATCAGAGCAGGTCAGGGCACCCACACATCTGGCAGGAGAGCTCTAAATGGGGAGGCGCAAATGCGGAGCGGCTCCGATTGGATCGGTGCACATATTTGCCCCACTATGCACGGCTGGGGTCATTGGATCGTCCCGGGGGCGTAATCGACCGATTCAGCCCCCGCTCGCCATTCGACGGGCAGTCATGTGATCACCTCACGGCGGCACGCTGGCGGGGTGTCAAATCATGTGACGCCAAACTGCACTCTCTGCCTGGTTCCTGTTCGACCCCCGGCCACCGCCGACCGCCCCCGGCGGCCGCCCTGCCCCCCGCCGATCGCCCCCCGGCGGCCGCGCCCGGCCGGCCCGGAACCGCCCGGCAGGTACGCCCACGGCCCGTACCGGCAGCGACCGGCGCCCGTGGGGCCGCGCGCCGACTCGCCGACTCGCCGGGAAGCCGGTTCGGGCCCGGTCCGATCCCGTCACGGCATGCTTCTCCTGCAACCCCCTCTTTTGAGAGAGCGACAACGTGGCCATGCACAAGTCGTCCGAGGCACTCGGCGCGGACTCCTACGAAGACGAACTCCCCGTCCGGCGCAGGCGGCCCGGCAACGTGGTCGTGAAGTGGCTCACCACCACCGACCACAAGACGATCGGCACGCTCTACATGTCGACGGCGTTCGTCTTCTTCTGCATCGGCGGGCTCATGGCGCTGTACATGCGCGCCGAGCTGGCCCGTCCGGGCACGCAGATCATGTCGAACGAGCAGTACAACCAGGCGTTCACGATGCACGGCACCGTGATGCTCCTGATCTTCGCGACACCGCTGTTCGCCGGTTTCGCCAACTGGATCATGCCGCTGCAGATCGGCGCTCCCGATGTGGCGTTCCCGCGGCTGAACATGTTCGCCTACTGGCTGTACCTCTTCGGCTCGCTCATCGCGATGGGCGGCTTCCTCACCCCCAACGGTGCCCCGGACTTCGGCTGGTTCGCCTACTCCCCGCTGTCGAGCGCCGTGCACAGTCCGAACATCGGCGCCGATCTGTGGATCACGGGTCTGGCCTTCTCCGGCTTCGGCACGATCCTCGGCTCGGTCAACTTCATCACCACCATCATCTGCATGCGCGCCCCCGGCATGACGATGTTCCGCATGCCCGTCTTCTGCTGGACGGTGCTGCTGACCGGTGTGCTGGTCCTGCTGGCCTTCCCGGTGCTGGCTGCGGCCCTGTTCGGGCTGGTGGCCGACCGCAGGTTCGGCAGCCACATCTTCGACCCGGCCAACGGAGGCGCCCTGCTGTGGCAGCACCTCTTCTGGTTCTTCGGCCATCCTGAGGTCTACATCATCGCGCTGCCGTTCTTCGGCATCATCTCGGAGGTCATCCCGGTCTTCAGCCGCAAGCCGATCTTCGGCTACATCGGCCTGGTGGCGGCGACGATCGCGATCGCCGGCCTGTCCGTGACGGTGTGGGCCCACCACATGTACGTCACCGGGGCGGTGCTGCTGCCGTTCTTCTCCTTCATGACCTTCCTCATCGCCATCCCCACCGGTGTGAAGATCTTCAACTGGATCGGCACCATGTGGCAGGGCTCGCTGTCCTTCGAGACCCCGATGCTCTGGGCGATGGGCTTCCTGGTCACCTTCACCTTCGGTGGTCTGACCGGTGTCATCCTGGCCTCGCCCCCGATGGACTTCCACGTCTCCGACTCCTACTTCGTCGTCGCACACTTCCACTACGTCGTCTTCGGCACCGTGGTCTTCGCCATGTTCGCCGGATTCCACTTCTGGTGGCCGAAGTTCACCGGCAAGATGCTCGACGAGCGCCTCGGCAAGATCACCTTCTGGACGCTGTTCATCGGCTTCCAGGCCACCTTCCTGGTCCAGCACTGGCTGGGCGCCGAGGGCATGCCCCGCCGCTACGCCGACTACCTGGCCGCCGACGGCTTCACCGCGCTGAACACCGTCTCCACGATCGGCTCGTTCCTGCTCGGCCTGTCGATCCTCCCCTTCCTCTACAACGTGTGGAAGACCGCCAAGTACGGCGAGAAGATCGAGGTCGACGACCCGTGGGGCTACGGCCGCTCGCTGGAGTGGGCGACGTCCTGCCCGCCACCGCGCCACAACTTCTCCACCCTGCCGCGGATCCGCTCCGAATCCCCGGCCTTCGATCTGCACCACCCGGACGTCGCATCGAGCGACCAGGCGAGCCTGACCGGCCACCGGGACGTGTTCGAGCCCGGCAGGGGGGCCGCTCCACCGCTGGGCGACGACGGAGGCAGCCGGTGACCCGTTCAAAGGGCGGAGCCGGCGACGGCGTCGACACGGCGGCCGGCCTCGCCCGGCTGGAGGGCTATCTGATGGCCAACGCCCATGTCCACGCGGCCCGTACGGCGGCCGAGGCACTCGCGGACCGGATGCCCTGGCTCACGGCCGGCGAACGCACCGAACTCGTACGCCTCGCCACGGCCGACCGTATCCAGGTATCCCGGGAGCAGTTCGAGGCGGTGGCCGTCCGCGCCCGCGAACTGGAGGCCCAGTACGCGGCCCGCTACGGGGAGCTGCGGCGCCGCGTCGTGTGCCGGGGAGTCGCCTGCGCGGCCGTCTGCCTCACCTTCTGCACGACGACCGTGGTGCTCGCAGCCCACCGGTGAGCGCCACCGTGCCCGGGAACCGTGCCCGTGCCCGGGAACCGGGACCGTCCGCCGGTCGCGGTCGCGGTCGCCGGAGGTTCCCGGGAGCCGACCGACGGCGCAGCACCTGGCGGGTGGCGGTCCGCGAACCGACGCGGGGGGGCCACCACCGGTCCGCAGCGGAGCGCGTCAGACGGCAGATCCGCCCGCTCCCGGGCTCCCCCACCGATCCGGCTCCGCCGGATCGGTCCCCCGCCAGGAGGCCCCTCCTCCATCACCTTCGGCCTGCGCTCCGGCCCCCACGCCGGCGTGGGGGGCGACGTGCGCACCGGTGCCGTCGGGTCCGTGGCGGAACGCCGACGCGACAGCGTCCATGCAGTCCCCGCAGTACTCGTCGCGGTCGTCGGCCGCCTCCGGCTGCCACGCCGCCGTGCCCCCGGCCATCCGGGCGCACAGGACGTCGCCGTTGCGGTCGAGGGCGTGCCACAGGAGTGTGGTGCCGCCCGCCGCCTCCACCCGTTCAGCGCACATGCTGTACATCGGCCACCTCCGCCGGACTCCGCTGGGCCCGCGGTTCCATGAGAGTCCCGGTTCGTTCCCGCTGCCACGCAAACGCCATCGAACGGGTGAAACGTACGGCCCGGCTGGTGCGGAGCCCCCGGTGGAGAGGCAGCTCATCCGGCCGGCGGCTGATGCGGCCCGCCGGGGCCGGTGGGCACCGGCACCAAGGGCAGAGCCCGTGCGGAACGGCGGCCACCGGTGGACCGGGCGGCCGCGGGTGGACCGGGCGGCCGCGGTGCCGCGACGCCCCACCCCGCCCGATCAGAGGCTCTCCGCGCGACGGGCGTTTCAGCCGCCGATCGTCGGTGACCCGTCTGGACGGACGAACAACCGAGGACGGAGGAGGCGTTCCACGTGGAGTACGAGAACTGGCGTCATGACGCGGCGTGCCGCGACGAGGACCCCGATCTCTTCTTCCCGATCGGCAACAGCGGACCGGCCCTTCTGCAGGTGGCCGAGGCCAAGGCCGTCTGCCGCCGGTGCCCCGTCCGGGAGCAGTGCCTCGAGTGGGCCGTGGTCCACGGCCAGGGCTCCGGTGTGTGGGGCGGGCTCGGCGAGGACGAACGGCGCGCGCTGAAGCGCCGGACGGCGCGCCACGGCCGGCGTGCATGGCCCGGCTCCGTCCCGTAGCCCCGCACGGCGCCCGGCCCCGTCCGCCGCGGACGGCGCCGGCGTGAGGAGGTGCTGCCGGCCGGGGAGCGCTCCGTCAGCCGGTCCTGGGGGACCGTCCCCGCAGGGTGAGCGTCATGTGGGTGGCCAGGCCCAGGACCAGCCCCCAGCAGGACGAGCCGATGCCGCCGAGGGTGACGCCCGACGCCGTCGTCAGGAAGGCCACCACGGCCGCGTCCCGGCCCGGCTCGTCTGCGACGGCCTGGGCGAGGCTCGTGGAGAACGTGCCGAGGAGCGCCACCCCGGCGATGACGGCGACCAGGTCGGTCGGCAACGCGGTGAACAGCCCGACGAGAGTGGCTCCGCAGATCCCGGTGAGGAGGTAGAAGAAGCCGCAGGCCATGCCCGCGACATAGCGGCGCCGGGCATCGGGGTGGGCCTCCTCGCCGGTGCAGATCGCGGCGGTGATGGCCGCAAGGTTGATCCCGTGTCCGCCGAACGGCGCGAGCGCTGCCGTGGTGAGCCCGGTGCCACCTGCCGTCCGGCAGGCCGAACAGCGCGTCAAGGCTTGATCACGTTCTGGGGGGGCGTCGGGCTTGTCGGTGATGCCCAGGAGCGGGAGTGCCCGTCCGGGTCGGTCGCCGATCGCGCGGGTGAGTGCCGTGCCGTCGACGGCGGTCACGCGTCGCTGAACGGTCGTGGCCGGCGCGGAGGCCGGCATCCCCCGCGGATTCGGCGCGGGAATCGGCGGGCGACCGGCGGAAGATGCCGGTCGGCGGGCCAACACCCCGACCAGTCAACCGCGTTGCCGGGGCGAGCCGCGATTTATGCGCGTCCTGCTGCGTTGACACAAAGCTGCCGTCACCGCTGCATCAAGCTGACAGACATCCGTCTCTTGAAAGGGTCACCGCCCTGGCAGGGTCGCACCTGGCGCACACCCCCCCACTGGTAGGCCACAACAGGGAGTCCCCATGAACCTGATGTCATGTGCGAAGAGACCGCTGCGCACCGCCCTGGCCGGTGCCGCCGCCGGACTCGCGACCGTCGCACTGACGACGGCAGCGGGCGCCGCCGCCGTGCCCGCCCCGTATGCCATGCCCGCCTCGTATGCAGCCGCAGCCGCAGCCGCCTCACCGACCGAAGCGGCTGCCCGGCACCTCTCCGCGGGCCTCCCCACCCCGCGCCAGGTGAGCGGGACCGCCTGCGGCCGAGTCGACGGTGCGGCCCGCGGCGCCGCCGCTCCCCAGGAGGCCCTCGCCTTCTGCAAGCGCGTCAACGGATGGGACTAGGCGAGCGTGCCCCGATGCGGTTTCAGCTGCTGGGACCGCTGAGCATCACCGACGGTGCCGACAGCGTGGTCCTTCCGCCCTCAAAACCGACCGTTCTCCTCGCCTCCCTGCTCCTGCACGCCAACAGTGTCGTCTCCGTCGAGTACCTCCAGCGCGCCATGTGGGGCGAGGAACAGCCCGCGACCGCCAGAGCGGCACTCCAGACCTGTGTGCTGCGGTTGCGGCGGCTGTTCGTGAAGCACGGAGTGACCGGCGCGCCGATCGAGGCCGTACCCGGCGGCTACCGCATCTGCGCGGGGCCCGACTCCCTCGACCTGATCGGGTTCCGGGAACGGCTGCGCCTGGCCGCGACGTACCCACACGACCCGGAGAGGGAACTGGACACCCTTCAGGACGCGCTGTCGCTGTGGCAGGGGCCGCTGCTGGCGAACGTCCGCTCCGACGTGCTGCGCCGCGACGAGGTGCCGCGGCTCGCGGAGGAGCGGCTGCACACCGTCGAGAAGGTCTGCGATCTGCAACTCGCCCTGGGGCGCTGCGGTGAGGCACTGGTCACCCTCTGGGGTGCCACCCGCGCCCATCCGGGCCACGAGCGCTTTCGCGAGCAGTTGATCGAGGCGCTGTACCGGAGCGGACGGCAGACGGAGGCGCTGGCGGAGTACCGGAGGGTCAAGGCCTACCTCAGGGCCGAGCTGGGCGTGGACCCGTCCTTGGCCCTGCGGGAACTCGAACTGGCCATCCTGCGCGGCGACGACCTCGGGCGCGCCGCTCCCGTCGCCCCGCCGGCCCCGCCGCGGCTGCGGCCGCGGCCCGCGGTGGCGTCCGGCCGGGTGGAGGGACGGTCGTCACTCACAGCGGGCGCGCCGGGCGGGGCGGGCGCGGCGGCGGCGGTCGAGCCGGTGCCGGACATCCTCGACGGGCAGCCGGTCGAGGGCCCGCCCCCCCAAGCGGTACCGGGTGCACGACCGCCGTACGCCCCGGCCGACCCGGTACATCACGCGGCCGCGCCGGTGCCGCTCCAGGACCCCGTCACGCCCGAGGGCCCCGCCGCTGCCCAAGGCGGCGCCGGCCGACCGGAAGCTGCGGGCGGCGCGGTGGGCCCCGCGGGCGGTGCGGGCGCCGCGCCCTCCGCCCGCCCGCCGGCCACGCCCGGGGGTACGCCGCCCCTGCCCGGGGCCACAACGCCGGGCACGGGACCGCCGGACGGTACACGCCCGCCGGCGGTCCCGGAAGGTGCCGGGGCGGCGCTTCCTCTCCCGGCCGCGTCCCCGGCCGCGTCCCCCGCCGGTGGACCCGCGGTGCACGAGAGCGGTGCCGGGCTCGTCGTCCCCGTCCCTCCGGTACCGGCGTTCACCGGCCGGGCCGCCCAGGCCGCCGCCCTGACCGGGCGCCTCACCGTCCGGGACGGGCACGGCGCGGCGACCGTTGTGGTCTCCGGGGCGCCCGGGACGGGCAAGACCGCCCTCGCCCGCCAGGCCGCCCACGCCGCGGCGGACGCATTCCCCGGGGGGAGGTTCCTCGTCCGGATGGTCCACCCCGACGCGCGGCCCCTCACCGCGGGCGAGGTCACGGCGGCCGTGGCGGCGGCGCTGGGAGAGCCGTACGCCCGCGGCCCCGTCCTGCTGGTCCTCGACGACGTGCTCGACGCCGACCAGGTCCTGCCCCTGCTGCACACCCGCCCCGACGTTACGGCCCTCGTCACCAGCAGGAGGGGGCTCGCCGGACTGATCGCCGCGCACGGCGGCTGGGTCCAGCGCCTCGGCCCGCTCTCCGAGCACGAGTCGTACGACCTGCTGCGCACGGCACTCGGCGCCGAACGGGTCGGCGCCGAACCGGACGCCGCCCGGGCGCTGGCCGAACTCTGCCGCCACCATCCGCTCGCGCTGCGGATCGTGTCGGCACGACTGCTCACCCGTCCGTCGCTGCGGCTCGCCGACTGCGCCGGGTGGCTGGCCGGCGACCCGCTGGCCCGGCTCTCCCTGCCCGGCTCGCCGCACATGTCCCTCCGCCGGGTGCTGGACGAGGCGCTCGGCCGGCTCGACGGACCAGCGGCGCGCGCTTTCCTGCGCATCGCCGCGGGGGCATCGGGCGTACTCCACGCCACCGACGGTGCCGCCCTGCTCGGTCTGCCCCCGCCGGAGACCGAGGACCTCCTCGAACGGCTGGCGGACGCCGGGCTCCTCGAAGAAGGCCCGCCGGGACCGTACCGGGTGCACGACTTCCTGCGCCTCTACGCGCGGGGCTGCGCCTCTCCGCCCGCCTGCTGCGCCGAACCACCTCCCGACTCCTCGGCCGAGTCCCCGCCCGGCTCCCCAGCGCCCTCTCGGCCCGAATCCCCGGCCGGATCGCTCCCCGAACCACCCCCTGACTCCTCGGCCGAGTCCCCGCCCGACCCGCCGGCCGTCCTCCCGCCCGACCGTCCCGAACAGAAGGTGTGACCGCCATGCCCACCGACGTCATCGAAGCAGACGACGCCAGAGAAGCCGGTTCCACGACCCCGGGCGGGGACCCGGCGGCGAGCGCGCAATCCCCTGACGGAGCCGCGGCCCCCGCGGCCGCGGGCACGCCGGGGGAGCCCGGCACGGGCCCGACGCCGTTCGACTCCCTCGCCGCGACCCGCCCCCGCATCCGCCGCGACGTGCTGTACACCGAGACCCCGGGCGGCGTGCTCTTCCACAACGCCGACGGAGGCTTCCATCTGACGGGCCGCACCGCATACCGCTTCGCCTCACTGATGGTGCCCCACCTCACCGGCCACCACAGCCTCGCCGAACTCTGCACCGGCTTCGGCGCCCCGCAGCGCCGGATGGCGGCCGAACTGATCCGGACCCTCTACGAGCGCGACTTCGCCCGGGACGTGCCCGCGGACGAGGACGACCCGGCGAGCGGCCCGGGCGAGGCCCCCGCCCGCCGCTACGCCTCCCAGATCGCCTATGTCGACCACTACACCGACCGCGCGCCCGCGCGCTTCCGCCGGTTCCGGGACACGCCCGTCGCGGTGCTCGGCGACGACGACGTGGCCCGTTGGTGCGCCCTGAGCCTGGTCCGCAACGGCTGCGCCGGGATCGCCCTGGGCGCCGACTTCCCCGAGGTGGCGGAGGAGGCGGCAGTGGCCACCGACGACGGCTGCCCCGTACGGATCGACCGGCTCCCCGCCGAGCCCGACTGGCCGGAACTCAGCGGTTGCGACATGGTCGTGGTGACCGGGGCCGGTGCCGCGCGGCGCATACACCGGCTGCTGGCCGAGGGCGTCCCCGAGGGCAAGACCCTGATACCCGTGTGGACCCTCGGCGAACTGGCCGTCACCGGCCCGCTCGCCACCGCCGGGTCCGCCGGCTGCTGGTCCTGCGCACTGCTGAGACTGGGAGCCAACCACGACGCCGGCGCGGCCGCCGCGCTGTGGAGCGAGGTGGCGGGCGCCGCGGCCGAACCCGGCAGGCCCGCCGGAGCGGGACCGCTCGGCGGACCGGTCGCCGCCATGACGGGCAATCTGCTCGCCTACGAGATCTTCCGCATCGCCACCGGAGCGCTGCCGGCCGAGACGGACCGCCAGGTGCTGCTGCAGAACCTCCAGTCCCTCGACGTCGTCGCCGAGCCGCTGCTGCCCCACCCGCGCTGCGCCCTGTGCGGCCCTTCCAAGGCACGGGCCGGTGCAGGGACCGCACCTGCCGGTGCCGACGTGCGAGCTGCCGGTACCGATGCGGCCGCTGCTGTCCGCGCCGGTGCGGAGAGCCCGCCGGAAGGGCCTGCCGGCAGCGGTACGCAGGCGGCGCCCGCCGCGCCAGGACCGCTCGCCGCCCCCGCCACCGCCGGTGTGGAGACCGCGCGCGACGCCGAGGACACCGTCGACGCGCTCAACCGCACCAGCGCCGCCCTCGTGGGCGCCTTCGCCGGGGTGTTCGTCCGCTTCGACGACGAGAGCCTCACCCAGACCCCGCTCAAGGCCAGTCGGCTCGAACTGGCACTCGCGCCGGGCACGCGCCGCACGATCGCGGCCTTCGACGTGCACCACCTCGCCGGCGCCCGGACGCGGGCGCTGCACCGGGCGTCCGAGGCATACGTCGAACACGTCGTCCCGGTAAGGGTCCTGGCCGGCGCGGGCACCGACCTGCCCGCCGTGGCGCCGGCCGTGCTCACCACCGGAGCAGGGACCGCGACGGCCGCCGAGGTCGCCGCCTGGGTCCCCGCCAGGTCGCTGCTGACCGGGGAGCACCTGCGGGTACCGGCCGCCGCCGTTCGGCCGTTCGGCCCGTACAACCGCGAGCGGATCGTCCTCGCCACCTCCGCCGGTGCGGGCTCCGGCGGCAGCGACGCCGAGGCCGCAGGAAGCGGTCTGCTGTCGGCCCTCGCCCATGACGCCCTGCTGCGCGCCCTGCGCGGAGCGGCGCGAACCGCGCCGGTCACGCCCGGCGACGACCCCGAACTCGTCTTCCTCCTCAAGTCCGCGGTCAACCTGGGCATCGAGGCCGAGCTGCTCGACCTCGGCGAGGACGGCCGTACCGGCGCCTTCGCGGTGCTCGCCCGGGAGGCCGGCGGGCCGGACGCACGCTGGGCCGCCGCCGCCGCTCTCTCCCGGGGACAGGCGTGCTGCGCGGCCCTGCGGGACCTGCTGGGCGTGGTCCAGCTGACCGCGGACGCCGCCGGGGCCGCCGCCGGCGGCGAACACGGTGCGGTCGCGGACACCGGCGATGTGCTCCTGATGGATCTGGCGGCGGGTACCGTCACCGCCACAGACGGTCCCGTGCCGGCAGACGCGCCCGGCACGACGTTCGACGCCGTCCTCGGCCGGCTGCGCGAGAACGGCCGGGAAGCGCTGTACGTGCGCACCACCCCGGCGGATCTGCTCTCCGGGGGAATCGCCACCGCCCGTGTGCTGCTCACCCGGGACGGCAGGGGGAGCGGCGCCGATGCCCGCTGACACGAACACGCGCCGAACCGGCAGCCGGACGACCGCTGCTTCTGCTGCCGCCTCAGGACCGGCCTCCGCTTCCGCTTTGAACGCCGACGCCGGCGCCGAGGCCAACGCCAATGGCCATGGCAATGGCAACACCAAGAGCAACGCCGGCGGCACGGCCCGGGACCGGTCCTGCGAGGAACTGGCCCGCCTCCTGCGCCCCGCGCTCCACCGGCACGGCGTTCGCTCCCGGCCCGACATCGCGGCCCTCGGTGTACGCGACGCTTTCGCTTCGCCCCCGGCGTACGCGGCCGGACGGCACGCGCCGCGCCCGGCTTCCGGACCGGACGAGCGTCGTCCGGCGCCCGGTTCGGCGGACGCCGGCGGCTGTGCGCCCGGTTCGGTGGACCCCGCTGTCCCGGTGGCGGGGCCGGACGGTCCCGGTCCGGCGGAGGGGCCGGACGGTGGACGCGTGGGCGGGGCCGGACGGTCCCGGTCCGGCGCGTCCGCCGCCGGATCGGGATACCCCGGCGCAGCCCCTGCCGGGGGAGTGGACCCCGGTGCCTCCGCCGCCGGGGCGGACGGCCCCGACGGCTCCGCGGCCGAACCCTCCGCCGAACTCCCGGTGCCCGTCCGGCTCTACGGCCACCACGCCGTCGTCGGGCCCCTCGCCCCCGGCGGCGGCGACGCCCCGCCCCGCCCCTGCGCGCACTGCCTGGAGCGGCGCTGGCAGGCCGTGCGGTCGGTGGCGCTGCGGGAGGCACTGGAACTGGGTTCCGGAACGCGGTCCGCCGGCCGGTTGCCCTACCTCACCCCGTTCACCGCGGACGCGCTCGCCGCGCTGATCGCCGGCCTCGTCGCCGGTGCCGGCCCCCGCACCGGGATGTTCCCTCCCGTTCACCTGGTGGACCTGCGATCCCTGACGGTCCGTCATTACCCGCTGGTGCCCGACCCGGAGTGCCCGGACTGCGCCGTACCCGAGAAGGACACCCCCCAGGCGGCCGCGCTCACCCTCCGTCCCGCGCCCAAGGTCCGGCCGGGCAGCTTCCGGGTGCGCGACATCGGCGACTACGGTCTGGCCGTCGAGCCGTTCGCCAACCCGCTGTGCGGCGCGCTCGGGCCGTCCGTCGTCCACGATGTGTCCTCCACGTCCACGTCCGCCGCCATCGGCTGCTTCTCCATGCGGTCCGGCGACTACCTCCGCGAGACCTTCTGGGGCGGTCACGCCGACAGCTTCGGGCACAGCGTGCGCATCGGCGTACTGGAAGGGCTGGAGCGCTATGCGGGGATGCGCCCGCGTGCCAAGCGCGCCCGGGTGACCGACTCGCTCGGCGCGCTGCGGGCGCGCGGAGTGCACACCGTCGACCCGCGTGTGTGCGGGCTCTACTCGGACGACTTCCACCGGGCCAACCCCAGGGTCAGGCCCTTCACCCCCGACCGCGAGATCCCCTGGGTGTGGGGCTGGTCGCTGCGCGACGAGCGCCCCGTCCTGGTGCCCGAGGTGCTTACGTACTATCACGCCCCGGGCCTGGAGAACCGGTTCGTGCAGGAGAGTTCCAACGGCTGCGCCTCGGGCGGCTGCCTGGAGGAGGCCGTCTACTTCGGACTGATGGAGGTCGTCGAGCGGGACGCGTTCCTCCTCGCCTGGTACGGACGGGCCCGCCTTCCCGAACTCGACCCCCGCACCAGCACCCGCCCCGCCACCCGCCACATGGTGGAACGGCTGGAGATGTACGGCTACGAGGCCCGGTTCTTCGACACCCGCATCTCCTTCCCCGTCCCGGTCGTGACCGGCGTCGCCGTACGGCACGACGGCGGTCCCGGCCGGATGTGCTTCGGCGCGGGCGCCGGTCTCGACCCGGAGGCCGCGCTCGCCGGAGCGCTGTGCGAGATCGCGACCGACGCCGTCAACCTCCGGAGCCGCACCGAGCGCGACGAGCCCCGGCTGCGCGCCATGACCGAGGACTTCCACCAGGTCACCGCCCTCCACGACCACCCGCTCGCCTACGGCATCCCGGAGATGGGCCGCCACGCCCATTTCCTCCTCGGCGAGCCCGGCGCACCGCGGCCGCCCCTCGTCCCCATGGGCGAGCGGTACGGCGACGGCACGGTGCCCCCCGTCTCCGGCGACCTGCGCGACGACCTCGTCCGCTGCGTCGACGCCGTCACCGGCGCCGGCTTCGACGTGGTCGTCGTGGACCAGACGCTCCCCGAACAGCGCGGGCTGGGACTGCGCACCGTCAGCGTGCTCGTACCCGGTCTGCTCCCCATCGACTTCGGCTGGAGCAGGCAGCGCGCCCTCGGCATGCCCAGGCTGCGCACCGCCCTGCGGGAGGCCGGTCTGCGCGAGCGCGACCTGACCCCCGCCGACCTCAACCCCGCGCCGCACCCCTTCCCCTGACCGCGCCCGTCCCCTCCCTGACCGGGCCCGGCCCGGCACCCCACGGAAAAGGAGCACCCCATGGGGTACGCCCATGACTACGCCGCCGCCATCGTGCGGCGGGGCAGGGTCCCGATGCCGCCGGCCGACTTCGTCCCGAACTGGGCCGACGGCCCGCGGAAGACCAAGTTCTACCCGGGCGCCGACACCGTGCCGCTGCCCGGCCACACCGTGCCACCCGAGGCGACGACCGGCCGCGGACTGGCCCCGGACCACGAAGGCCCGGAGCGGCCCTTCGACCTGCCCGCCCTGTCCGGCATGCTCCGGGACTCCTACGGTCTGACCGGGCGCCGGCTCGGCGTCCAGGCCAACACCGACCTCGGCGCTCTGCCGTTCCATCCGCTCGCCAACTGGTCCCGCGGCACCGCGTCCGGCGGCGGCCTCTACCCGGTCAGCATCTACTGGGTGTCCGGGCCCAGCGGCCCCCTGCCGCCCGGAGTGCACTACTACGCGACCCGCCACCACGCCATGCAGCGCCTGCTGGCCGGCGACGTCTCCGGAGAGGTGCGCGAGGCCCTCGGCGACCCGGCCTCCGCCGGTGAACGGGCCGCGTGCACCGACCAGTTCCTCGTGCTCGGGGTCAAGTACTGGCAGAACGCCTTCAAGTACAACTCCTTCTCCTTCCACGCCGTCACCATGGACGTGGGCACCGTGGTGCAGACCTGGCGGATCTGGGCCAGGTCGCAGGGCCTGTGCGTCGAGCCGCTGATGTGGTTCGACGAGCGCAGGCTCGCCCGGCTGCTGGGGGTCCGCACCGAGGACGAGGGCGTGTTCGCCGTCGTGCCGCTGCGCTGGCGGGGGGCACGGGCCAGGCCTGCGCCGCCGGCGGACACCGCGACCGTCCGCCGCCGCGACACCGAACGCTCGCGCACCGTCGTCGCCTTCGACGCGGTGCGCGGGATGCAGGCGGCCACGGAGGAGCACGCCGCCCGGCGACCCCCCGCGGGCGCGCTCGCCCCGGCCGCGGCCCCCGTACCCGACCCCGGGCTGCCGGCGGTCCCCCTGCCCGCACCGGTGCCGATGGACACCGATGTGCGCACCGCGCTGCGCGACCGCCGCAGCAGCTTCGGCCGGTTCGACGCCCGGCGGCCCCTGAGCGCAGAGCACCTGGCGTCCTGCCTGGCGGCCGCGGCCGCCGGCGCGTCCCTCGGCGGCGACACCGGTACGACCACCACCCGGATCGCCGGACTGTACGCCTTCGTCGGCCACACCGAGGGCATCGCCCCCGGCGCCTACGCCTACGACCCGGCGGCGCACACCCTGCGGCTGGTGAAGGCGGGAGCACCTGGCACCTTCCTGCAGAAGAACTACTTCCTGGCCAACTACAACCTGGAGCAGACCGGCGCGGTCCTCGTGCCGACGGTGCGCACCGGCGCGGTGCTCGACACCGTCGGCGACCGCGGCTACCGGATCGCCAACGCCGTGGTCGGCGCGATCTCGCAGAGCGTCTACACCGCCGCCTCCGCCCTCGGTGTCGGCTGCGGCGTCGCCCTCGGCTTCGACAACGTCTCCTACACCGAGGAACTCGGCCTCGAACGCACCGGAGAGGCACCGCTGCTGATCATGATGCTCGGCGGCGAACGGCCCGCGCCCGCCGACTTCCGCCACGAGATCGCCTGACCCATGGGAACCGCGAGGATGGGGACCACGATGCCGTTCATGCTCCGCGTCGCCGGGCTGCCCGTCGACAGCGTCCGCGAGCTCCGCTGCCCGGCGAGCCGCCGCTGGGCCGACGACGTACTCGCCGAAACCGAGCGGCTGGCCGCCGAGGGCGGCCGCCTCGGCGAACTGCTGCACGGGCTGATCGGCCACAACGAGGACGGGGCGTCCCGGCGGCTGCTGCTCGCCCTGCGCCGCGCGGTGTTCAACAACCGGCTGCCCGGCGAGGCGGACACCGCCCTTGCGCGGGTCCGCGCCCACGATCCGCACACCGCGGGCATGCTGGAACGCTGGCTCACCGACCGCCGCGCCCTCGACGCACGCCGGGCGGAGGGCGCCGCGCTGGTCGCCCGTGAGACCGGCCGTGCCCGGGCCGCCCTCGGGCGGCTGGCGGGGGAGCCGCGGCTGCGCGGCGGCCTGCTGCTGGCGTCCCCCACGCTCGACGCCCAACTCGACCAGTGGCGGGGGCGGCTGGCCGCCGATCCCGACCGGGCGCCGGACAAGCGGGACCGCAAGATCGAGCGCTCCCTGCTGGCGTATCTGTACCGCACGGCGTGCAAGACGAGCCCGTTCAGCACGTTCACCGGTGTGGTGCCGGGGGAGTTCGCGGCGGAGGAGACCGGGCCGGGGGAGACCGGGCCGGGGGAGTTCGCCGCGGGGGCCGGAGCGGGTGGGTTCACGGCGGCTGGGGCCGCCGCCGGGGAGGCCGCGTCGAGGGCGGCCGCACCGGGCGGGGCGGTGCACGGCGGGACCCCGGCCGACGCCCGCGACGCCCGCCAGGCCCTGGCCGTCCGCGTCGACGACGAGTGGACCGGCCGCGCCCGGCTCAACGTGGCCGCGCTCGGCCGGCTCGCCGAGGCGGTCACCGGGGATGCCGCCCGGCGCGCCGATCTGCCTCTCGCCCTCGCGCCGGGCTGGGGCCGCGTCGACGACCGGGTGCGCTATGTGCGCCGCTGGGTCACCTCCGGCGACGAGGACTCCGCCGTCACCTTCGACGCCGTCCGGGACCGGTTGTTCTTCCTGCGCAGCAGCGGCACCCTGGAACGGCTGATCGCGCTCCTGGAGGACCGCGGCAGTCTCCGCCATGCGGATCTCGCCGCATGGCTCGCCGCGGACCGCGGAGCCACCGGGGCCGAGGCGGAGCAGTACCTGACCGCGCTGCTCGACATCGGCATGGTCCAGGTCCCGGGACTGCGCACCGCTGTCCACGACACCGATCCGCTGCGCGCCTTCCAGGACTCGCTCTGCGCCCTCGGCAGCGACTGGGCCACCGGACTCGCCGGGCGCCTCGATGTACCGCTGTCCCGCGTGGACCGCTTCGCCGCCGCGCCGCCCGGCGACCGCCGCGAACTGCTCGACGGCCTGCGGGAGGACCTGCAGAGTGTGCAGTCGGAACTGGGCGCGGGGCGCGGCAGGGTGCCGCAGACGGTGCTGTACGAGGACGTCGCCGCGGGCCGGGAGGTGCGACTGCCGCTCGGCGACTGGACGCGCACGGTCGCCGGTTCGCTGAGCGCGGTCGAAAGCGTCCTGCCCGCCTTTGATCTGACTCTGCCTCAGCGCATCACCTTCAAGGGGTTCTTCCTCGCCCGCCACGGCCGCGGTGGGCGCTGCGACGACCTGCTGAAACTCGTCCACGACTTCCACGAGGACTTCTTCGACCAGTACCTCTCGTTCACCTCCCGGCGGACCCCCTTCGATGCCGAGGGCCGGTACGTACCGGAGGAGAACTGGCTGGGCCTGTCCCAGCTCAAGGCCCTCGACACCGCCCGCCAGACGTTCGCCGAGGGGATGCGCGCCCTGTGGGAGGCCCGTGGGGACAGCGGGGGCGGCGGAGACTTCGGGGCCGGTCGTGACGGCGGGTATGGCGGGGACGGCGGGGACGGCGGGGAACTCGTCGTCGGCGAGTCGCTGCTCGCCGAGGTGGCCGCCGAACTGGGGCCGGTCACCCCCTCGTTCCTCCCCATGAGCCACCACGTCCAGCTGGCCGTCCCCCGCGGCGGCCGGCCGCTGGCGGTCCTCAACCGGTCCTACGGCGGGGTCTCGTTCCCGTTCAGCCGCTTCGCCGACTGCTTCGAGGGCCTGGAGGAGCGGCTGCTGCACCGCTCAGCCGAACTCTGCCCGGACGGAGCCGTCCTCGCCGAGGTCACCGGAGGCCCGGTCACCAGCAACCTCAACCTCCACGGACGGCTGACCGAGTACGAGATCGTCTGTCCCGGTGAGAGCGCCACCCTGCCCGATCCGTACAGCCTCCACCTCGACGATCTGCATCTGGTGCACGACGAGGACAGCGACCGGCTCGCCCTGCGGTCGGCCCGGCTCGGCCGCGAGGTCGTGCCCGTCTACCTCGGCTATCTCGTGCCGCTCGCCCTGCCGGAGCTGCCCCGGACCTTGCTGCTGCTGTCACCGAGTTCCCTGTCCCCGCTGAACGTGTGGGGCGGTGTGCCCGAGAGCGAACCCGTCGCAGGGGTCACCCGCAGGCCCAGGGTCCGGCACGGCAGTGTCGTGCTCAGCCGGCGGAGCTGGAGCGCCCCCGCCTTGGCCCTGCCGCCGAACGGCAGGGGCCGGACGCAGGAGGACTGGTTCCTGGACTGGCACTCCTTCCGGCGCACCCACCGGCTCCCCGACCGGGTGTTCGCCACCGTGACGGACGGCGGGGCGCGCGGCGCGACCGGAGCCAAGCCGCAGTACGTCGACTTCGACAGCCCGCTTTCCCTCGCGGCGTTCGAGGCGACCCTCAGAACGGCGGAGGCCCGTGTGGTCTTCCGCGAGATGCTTCCCGACGAGAGCGCACTGCATGTGTCGTCCGCGCGGGGCCGCCATGTCGCCGAACTGGCCGTGGAGACCGCGGCCGTGCCCACCCGACCGAAGGGACGACGTTGACCACGACCGCCGCCGACAGCGCACAGCCCGCCCCGGCCGTGGCCCGGGACTGGCAGGCCACCCATGTCTTCTACGCCGCCAACCCCCGGCCCCTGCTTCTCCAGTGCGTCAGGCCCCTGGTGGCCGGTCTGGAGGAGGCCGGGCTCATCTCCGGCTGGTTCTTCATCAACTACTGGCTGGAGGGACCGCACGTCCGGCTCCGGCTGAAGCCCTCCTCCCCGGAGGCGGCGGCGGAGGTGCGTCGCCGCACCGAGGAAGCCGTGGACGCCTTCCTCGCCGAGCGCCCCGCCCTCTACGAGGTCGACTCGGGCTTCCTCAACGACTTCTACAACACGCTGTTCGACATCGAGTTCCCCGGCGCGGAACGCGGCCACTACACCGACGCCCGGGGCCGGATGCGGCTGCGCCCCAACAACTCCCGCAGCGCGGAACCGTACGAGCCCGAGTACGGCAAGTACGGAGGCCCCGCCGGAGTAGCCCTCGCCGAATGGCACTTCCGCCACTCCAGCGACCTGGTCGTCGACGCCTTCCGCAGCAAGAACCTGCATCTGCGCACGGTGCTGCTCGGCACGTCCGCGCAGCTGATGATGGTCATGTCCGGCACCTTCCTGCACGGGGACACCGAACTCGCCGACTACCTGGACAGCTACTACACCTTCTGGCACCGCGCCTTCCCCGGCACCGGGTTCATCGGCAGCGAGGAGTACGACCGCAACTACGCCGCCATGGCGCCCTCGCTCGCGGGGCACTTCGCCCGGGTCCGCGCCGCCACCCGCGACGGAGCACCGGGCCGGCTGCCGTCGTTCCTGGCCCGCTGGGCCGAGCACTGCGCCGAACTGCGCAGCCGCGCCGGGAAGCTGGCCACCGACGGCGACCTGGTGTTCCGCTCCTGGGACGGTGCGCGCGACGAACGGGTCACCGACCCGGCGGCCGCGCTCCCGCTGCTGCTCTCCCCATACATGCACATGACGAACAACCGGCTGCACGTCACCATCAGGGACGAAGCGTACCTCGCGCACGTCCTGGGCCGCGCCCTGCGCGAACCCGGGCCCGGTGCCGGGGAGGCGCAGTGACCGCCCCGGCCGTACCGTCGCGCTACCGTCCCGCGCTCCGCCCCGGTGTGCTCCTCAGCGATGCGCTGCTCCTCGGGCCGGACCTCGTCCACCTGATCAAGAACACCGGGAGCGGGAAGTCGTTCAGCGTCGGCCCCCGGGAGCACTTCCTGATCTCCCGGATGGACGGCACCCGCACCCTGGAGGAGATCGGGGCCGACTACGCGGTGCAGTTCGGGCGGCGTCTCGGGGACTCCCACTGGCGGTCCCTGCTGGCGCTGCTCGGCTCCCGCGACCTCCTCGCGGGACGCCGGGATCCCGCTGCCGGTCCGGGGGGTGCGGCTGCCGGTACCGCGGCCGCGGTACCGGCAGCATCCGCGTCCGCGTTTGCGCCCGATCCCGCGTACGCCTCCTCGCCCGCTCCCTCGTCGGCGGCCCCGGCCGGTACCGCACCCCGTTCTGCCTCCGCACCCGGTAGCGAACCACCGGCTTCCCGGGGGCTGCTGCGCGGCAGTGTCCGCCTCGTCGCGGACGCGGACGCGACCGCGACCCGGCTCCACCGCCTCACCCGGCACCTGCTCTCTCCCGCCGCGCTGCTGCCGCTGCTGGCGCTGACCGCGGTCATGGAGGCCGCCCTGCTGCTGCGCCTGGGTGAACTCCTCGACGCCATCGCCGCGTTGCTCACCACCCCGGCACTGCTTCTCGCAGTCGCCACGCTGCTGTGGCTGAGCACGGCACTGCACGAACTCGCCCACGGAGTCCTCGCGCACCACCACGGCGGACGGGTGTCCGAGATCGGGCTGCGCTGGCGCCTCCCCGTGATCATCATGTACTGCACCGTGGACGACTTCCTCCATCTGGCCGGACGGCGCGGCAGAATCGCGACCGCCGGCGCGGGCGCCGCGATGAATCTGCTGTTCCTGCTGCCGTTCTTCGCCGTCTGGACGTTCGCCCCGCTCGACCGCACCACCCAGCAGGCGCTCGGGGCGCTCCTCCTGCTCGGCAGCGTGCAGGCCTTCACCATGCTGCTCCCGCTGCCACCCCTCGACGGGTACCGGATCGCCGCCCAACTCCTCGGCGCCACCGGACTCGCCGCGTCCACGGCCGCATACCTGAAACTGGTGCTACGGCGCGACCCCGCGGTCGCCCGCTACCCCCGGCGCGCCCGGCGCGCCTACACCGGCTACGGGGCGGTGGTCGCACTGACCCTCGTGCTGCTCGCGGCGTCCGCGTCGGCCGTGTTCCACCACTACCTCACCAGCGCGCCATGACGACCCCTCGGCCGCGATCCGCACCCACGAAGGAGAGTTCCATGCCCCCCACCGCCGGCCCGCAGGACGGCCCGGCCGTCGCCCTTGACGCCGTGCACAAGCGTTACGGAGCCGTGCAGGCCATCGACGGTGTGTCACTGACCGTACCCCGCGGGGAGTTCTTCGGACTGCTCGGGCCCAACGGCGCCGGGAAGACGACGCTCGTGGAGATCATGGAGGGCCAGCGGCGCGCCGACTCGGGCACCGTCTCCGTCCTCGGCCACAGTCCCTGGCCCCGGAACCCGGCGCTCCTAGCACGCATCGGCGCCCAGACCCAGTCGTCCGCGTTCTTCGTCCGGCTCACCGCCCGCGAGCATCTGCGCACGGTGGCGGCCCTGTACCGGGTGGACGGCAGCGCGGCCGAGCGCGCGCTCGCCTCCGTCGGTCTCACGGAGCACGGCGGCACCCGGGTCGACGACCTCTCCGGCGGGCAGCGGCAGCGGCTCGCCATCGCCTCCGCCCTCGTCCACCAGCCCGAGCTGATCTTCCTCGACGAACCGACCGCTGCCCTCGACCCGCAGGCCCGCAGGGCACTGTGGCAGGTACTGCGCGACCTCAAGGGCGCGGGCCGCACCATCGTCTACACCACCCACCACCTCGACGAGGCGGAGGAGCTGTGCGATCGGGTGGCGATCCTCGTCGGCGGTCGGCTCGCCGCGCTGGACAGCCCGGGCCGGCTCATCGAGCAATCCAGCCCCACCACCCGGCTGCTGGTGCCCGCCGACCGACTGGATCTGGAGACGGCCCGCGGGATCCCGGGTGTCGAACGCGCCGCCCTCGACGGCGACTCGGTCGTTCTCGAGACCCTCGACGCCGGCAGCGTGCTCGCCGCCGTCGACGCCGTCGCCGGACTCCGCGGCGTCCGCACCCGCACCGCCGGACTGGAGGACGTCTACCTCCAACTGACCGGCGCGCCGGAAAGCCCGCACCTCTAGGGCGGGTTGCGCAAGCACCCCGGCCCGCGACGCCCGGCACACACGCGTCCCCGGACCCTCGGGCACGGGAGATGCCCCGCGCCGTGTCGCCGGGCTCACCCGGCGACGCGCGGTACGCGGCGACCCTCCGCCGTGCGATCGCCCACCCGGAGGCCGCAAGCCCCGCCCCGCGATCGGAGCGAGCCGCCTGCGCGCCCCGGGCCGGCCGGGCCCCGCACCCGAGCCGATGCCTACGACCGCCTATCGCCTATCGCCCCGCCTCCCGCCGGCGACGCCGGCACCGACCGGACCCCGGCCACCTCCCTCCTCCCTCCCTCCTCCCGCCACTTCCTCCCGCCACCTCCTCCCGCCGGCGCCCGACGCCGGCCGACGAACCACGGAGACCTCCGCCATGAGCGCCTACGCCGCGCTGACCACAGCCGGATACCGGGCCTACACCCGGGACCGGACCACGCTCTTCTTCACCTTCGCCTTCCCCCTGCTGTTCCTCGTCGTCTTCGGCCTCGTCTTCAGCGGGCAGGACGTCGAGCAGAGCGGCCGGCCGTACATCGACCACATCGCCCCCGGCGTCCTTGCCTGGGGTGTGGGCAACGCGGCCGTGTTCGGCGTCGCGTTCGTCCTGATGCAGTGGCGCCGTGACGACATCCTGCGCCTCATCCGGATGACACCCACGCCCCTCTCCGCCGTCATCGCCTCCCGCTATGCGCTGGCGCTCGCCGTCGGTGCCGTCCAGGCCGTGCTGTTCGTCGCCGTGGCCATGCTGCCGTTCTTCGGGCTGGGCGTGGCCGGGAGCTGGCCGCTGGCGCTGCCCGTGCTCGTCCTCGGCATCACGGCCTTCCTGATGCTGGGGGTGATCGTCGGCTCGTACGCCAAGACCCCGGAGGCCGTCGCCGCGGTCGCCAACTGCCTGATGATCCCCATGGCGTTCCTGTCCGGTTCGTTCCTCCCGCTGGACATGATGCCGGACTGGATGCAGACCCTGTCGCGGGCCCTGCCGCTGCGCTACCTCAACGACGGCGTCTCGGCCGCGCTCACGGGCGGGAGCACCGGCGGAGTGCTCCTCGACTGCGGGGTACTCGCCGGCTTCGCCGTGGTGCTGGGTGCCATCGCCGTCAGGACCTTCCGCTGGAGCGACTCGTCATGACCGCTGCCACAGCCGCCACCACCACCGGTGCCGCTGCCGCTGCCGCCGCGGACGCCGCCGCGCCACCGCTGGGGCAGGCCACCGCCCTCCTCCAGGAGGCGCTCGAAGCACGCCGCACCGTACACGGGGACGGGCGCGCCGCCGTCCCCGCACCGCTCGTCGTGCCCCTCGGCGCGGCGGACGTCCTGGGCACCGGCGTCCCCGACCCGCACGCCGCCACCCGGCCCCGGGCAAACGTCCAGCTGACCGCCCGCGCGGTCCTCGTCGGCCCCTGGGGCGGAACCCGTGAGGCGGCGTGCGGGCAGTGCCTCGCCATGCGCTGGCAGCGGCTGCGCAGCCGCTCCGAACGGGAGGCGCTCGAACGAGGCCGTCCGTCACACGGGGCGGCGGCCTGGCCGCTGCTCACCCCGTACGCCGTCGACGCGGTATGGGCCGTCTACCGGGCCGCCCTGGGCGGACGGATCTCCCCACCGGCCGAGGCCCCGGCCGACCGCGCACTGCCCCAGGTGACCCGCGTCGACCTGGGGACCCTCGCGACCGTGACCTTCCCGCTGCTCCCCGAACCCCTCTGCCCGTCCTGCGTCACCGCCGTCCCCGAGACCGCGGACACCGCCCCGGCCCGGCTGCGGGCGGCCCCCAAGCCGGACCCCGGCCGCTACCGGCTGCGCCCGGCCTCCTCGTACGACCTCCCCGAGCAGGCGCTCGCCAACCCCGTCTGCGGGGCGCTCGGCGCCCGTACCTGGATCAACCCCGCCTCGACCACCACCGCCCCCGTCGCCGGGACCAACTTCGTCCGCGGCTACGCAGGGCTGAACGACGTGACCTGGAGCGGCCAGGCCAACAGCTACGCCGCCAGCCGTACGCTGGCCCGACTGGAGGGCCTGGAACGCTACGCGGGCACCCACCGCCGCCGCGGCACCGCGCCCGTGACGGCCTCGTACGACGACCTCGTCGCGGCCGGCACCCCTGCCGTCGACCCCGCGGTGCGCGGCCTCTACGCCCCGCAGACCTATGCGCGCGACCCGCTCGTCAGCCCCTTCGACCCGGCCCGGGAGATCCCCTGGGTCTGGGGCCGTTCGCTGCGCGACGACCGGCCGGTGCTCGTCCCCGCCCGCCTCGCCCACTACAGCGCGGGAACCGACGCCGACAACTTCGTCTTCGAGTGCTCCAACGGCTGTGCGACCGGCGGCAGTGCGGCGGAGGCGGTCCTCTTCGCCCTGCTGGAGATCATCGAACGCGACGCCTTCCTGCTGGCCTGGTACGGGCGCGCCCCGCTCACCGCGATCGACCTCCGCAGCTGCCGGCGTGCGTCGATCCGCGCCATGGCCGACCGGGCGGAGCTGCACGGCTACGACGTCCTCGCCCACGACACCACCATGGATCTCGCCGTGCCGGTGGTCACCGCGCTCGCCGTCCGCCGCGACGGCGGTCCCGGTACCCTGTCCTTCGCCGCAGCGGCCGGGTTCGACCCGGAGGAGACCGTCGAGTCCGCGCTCTCCGAAGTGCTCACCTACATCCCGCACCTGCCGCACCAGGTGGCGGCGCGCCGGGGCGAACTCCTCGGCATGGCACGGGACTACTCGAAGGTCCTCCATCTGAAGGACCACGCCCAGCTGTTCGGACTGCCCGAGATGGCTTCCCATGCGCGGGAGTTCCTCGAGCCGGTGGACGTGCTGCCACTGGACGCCGTGTTCCGCGACTGGACGGGGTCCCTGCGGCCGCGGACCGGCGACCTCCGAGACGATGTGAACTTCCTGGTAGGGCGGATCGCCGAGGCCGGCCTCGATGCCGTCGTCGTGGACCAGACGACCCCGGAGCAGCGCCGTTCGGGGCTGCACACGGTCGCCATGGTGGTCCCCGGCATTCTGCCGCTGGACTTCGGATGGTCCCGGCAGCGGGCGCTGCTGATGCCGCGGTTGCGGAGCGGGCTGCGTGACGCGGGGCGGCGCCCGGACCTCCTGCCCGGACCGGAGATCAGGGCCGTGCCGCATCCGTTCCCGTGACGGCTCGCCCGGAGGCGGGGTGGGCGAGCGCCGAGCCTCCTCGGAGCGCTGCCCCGCAGTCGGAGTGGGGTCTGCCGGAGCGCCGCCTCGTCCGAGCGCGGCGCCGTGGGACGTGGCGCCCTCCGAAGTGGGGCCGCAGGCGAAGCGGCGTCATCGCACACGGCAGATTCGCCGAGCGGCGGGGTGCGAGTGGAGGTGCGTGCAGTGGGGGCGCGAGCGGCGGGGCGCGGATGCCGGGGCGGACGGGGCGGGCCGGAAGCGGCACCGTCCGTCGCATGCCGCCGGCCTCCCGTCCCGCGGTGTCGCCCGCAGGGCGGGAGGCCGTGGCCCGTCCTGGCGGACGGCCGTCGCTCCCCGGATCAGGCGCTGCAGGAGGTGGTGCTGGTGGTGCTGGAGCAGGTCGACGTGGAGGAGCACGACGTCGAACCGGCCAGGACGACCTCGGCGGCGTCCGAGTAGTCCGAGATCTCGAAGGTCTCGGACTCCAGCTCCAGGATCTCGTCGGCGAGCGTGGCGAGTTCGGGCTTCGGGGTCATCTGCGTCTCCCTTGGTGTGCGGGGCCGGCCGGCGGATCCGGCGCTCTCCCCCGCTCGGGCCATTGCAGCCGAACGGCCTGTCACCTCGCCTCGGCTCTCGCTGACACTTCGCTGACACCCCGTGTCAGCGGAACGCCGGACGTCTGACGTGCGGGCCGGGGACGCTGACGGGCGAGCCGCCTTCCGGTCCGCCCCCCGAACCGAGGGCAAGGAGACCCGTTGAACGCAGCAGAACTCCCGCGGGACGTCCTGAGGGACGCCACCGCGCTGTACATCGACCTGCATGCCCATCCGGAGCTGTCGGGCGAGGAGGTCCGCACCGCCGGGGCGCTCGCCGCCCGGCTCGAGCGGGACGGTTGTACCGTCACCCGCCGCGTCGGGGGGCACGGAGTCGTCGGCGTGCTCCGCAACGGCCCCGGCCCCACGGTGATGGTCCGGGCCGAACTCGACGCGCTGCCGGTACGGGAACGCACCGGCCTGAAGTACGCCAGTACCGTTCCCGGCGTCATGCACGCCTGCGGGCACGATCTGCACACCGCGGCCGCCGCCGGAGCCGTGTCCCTCCTCGCCGGCACCCGCGATTCCTGGCGGGGCACCCTGGTACTCGTCGGGCAGCCCGCGGAGGAGACCCTCAGCGGCGCCCGGGCGATGCTCGACGACGGCCTCTACGACCGGTTCGGAACCCCCGACGCGGTGCTCGCCCAGCACTGCGCACCGCTGCCCGCCGGATGTGTCGCCCACGGGGAAGGCCCGCTGATGTCCGCCGGAGTCACGCTCGACGTGCTCGTCCACGGGCGCGGCGGGCACGCGGGCACTCCCCACCTGGCCGTCGACCCCGTCGTCACCGCCGCCGCCGTGGTGATGCGACTCCAGACGGTGGTGTCGCGCGAGGCGGCGCCCGGCGAGCGGGTCGTGCTCACCGTCGGTTCGCTGCACGCCGGGGACCGGGCCAACGTGATCCCCTCCGAAGCCCGGCTGTCGGTGTCCGTCAGGGCGTTCACCGGCGCCGGCCTGGCCCGGGTGACCGATGCCGTCCGGCGGGTCGTACGCGCCGAGTGCGCCGCCTCCGGCTGCGACCGCGAGCCGGAGATCACGGTCACGGCCGCCTCTCCCGTGCTGGAGGCCCACCCGGAGACGGCCTGCACGGTGCGCCGCGCACACGAGGACGCCTTCGGGGCGCACCGGGTGACCGGCTGGCCCGGATCGACCGCGACCGAGGACTTCCCCCACTACGCCGAGGGCGGGGTGCCGGTCGCCTACTGGATGCTCGGTGCCACCGGCCTCCGGCAGTGGCGAGCGGCCGGCGGGGGCGGTGCACCGGTGCCGGCGAACCACACGGACACCTTCGCCCCCGATGTGCGCACCGCCCTCCCGGCCGGCATCACCGCCATGGCCGCGGCCGCACGAAGTCTGCTCGGCACTGCCGGCCACGAGGCGGGCGTACCGCGATGACCTCCTCCCGGCCGGACTACGTCGATGTCGTCGCCGTCCGCGACGACCGTTCGGCACCTGCGGGTGAGACCACCGTCATCCGGCTGCTCGGCCTGCTGCCCGGGCACTGGCCCTGCCTGCCCGAGGTCCGTGCCGACCGTATCCGGCTGCGGATCGCCCTCGACGCGACCACCGACCCGCTCACGGTCGGCAGCGCCGTCAGCCGGGCCCTGGAGGACTCGGGGCTGCGCGGCTGGTCCCGCCACCGGGAGTGACCACCGGCACCGGCTCCGACCACCGGCCCCTGCGGGTTCGGGTCCCGCAGCGGCGGTACGGGGTTCCGGCACCGGCCGTTCCGGTTGCTGCGGTGGCGGTACGGGGTTCCGGCACGTGCGGTGGCGGTACGCCGGTCCGGTGCGGGCGACCGGCGGCAGCGCCACCGCGACCGCCGGCCTCGTCGTCCGTGCGGCCGCCGTCCGAACCGGTTCCGGAAGCCGGCGTCCGGACCGTCACAGCCAGCCGCGTTCCCGGGCCAGCAGCGCCGCGTGGGCCCGGTTGACCGCGCCCAGTTTCTGCATGATGTCCGCGACATGGCGCCGGTACGTCCGCACCGACACGCCCAGCTCCCGTGCCCCCACCTCGTCCTTGCCGGCCGAGCACATCGACAGCAGCACCCGCTGCTCGGTGCCGGTCAACCGCTTCTCCTCGTCCTCCGGCCCGGCCACGGCGGTCAGTGGCTCGGCCTGGGACCAGATCTGCTCGAACAGGGCGATGATGTTCGCCACCAACCCGTTGCTGCGGGCCAGCAGCGCGCCGCGTGCCGTGTGGCGGGGATCCACGGGCACCAGTGCCGTATGGCCGTCGTATACGAGGATCCGCTCGGATATGTTCTCCGCCACCCTGATCAGGGCGCCCTCCGCGACCAGTTCCCGCAGATAGCCCGCGGTGGGCGGATGGTCGAGGGCGGCCCGCAGCACGACGTTCCGGATGCGCACGCCTCGTCGCAGACAGCGCATGTCCAGCGGCCGGGAGCGGGCGATGTTCTCGGCCGACAGCCTGGTGTACGGCTCCACCGAGAGGATCTCCTCACGCGCGAAGAACGCCAGATCCTCGATGCGGTTGCGGATGTCGTCCAGTCCGTGCAGCTGCTCGATGCCCTGCGAAGCCATCAACTCGCCCTGCTCGGCCCGCAGTCCCTGCACCACGTGCCGGGACTGCGTGACACGCTGCAACTCCTGGTGCAGCGCGTGCAGTCGGGCGTCCATCAGCCGGGCCACCGCCACCTCGGGATCTGCCGGAGCGATACGGCCGTCTGCGCCCGTGGGGTGGATCAGCCCGAGCCGGCGCAGTCGCTCCAGACAGCGGTCAGGGTCCTCCTCGGGGCTCGATCCGATCTTGTCGGCGAGCGCGCGCAGGTCCTCGACCGTGGTGTCCGGATGACGCAGGCAGTGCCGGTAGAGTTCCTCGTCCGTGGCGGGCACGCCGAGCACGGCCATCTCGTTCTCAGGCAATGCGCCCTCGGTGTGGGAGTTCGGTCCGCCGGGAAGAAGGGGATCTCCGGCTGCGTACCACCGAAGGTTATCCCGCATACCAGCCATTCGGCCCGCTCCTCCCGCACCCGTCGTGCACGCCGGTTCGCAGTGTCGTACGGAACGCGTGCCTCCGGGACGGGTGGAGCGGGAGCGGTTGTCTCCCGTCCTCGGGTCTTCACCGCTGTGCCACCCGTTCGGCGTTCCGGGGACTGCCCGGTGTCCCGGCTCCCGGCGCCGCGCCCCGGGAGGCGCCGGGCGGTACGCGGGAGCCCTCGGCGGAGCGGCGGTGTCCGGGGAGCGGGTCTCCCGTCCGCTGACGGAGTGATCGTTGACGGGCCGTTGCGCCGCAGCGTCCCGCCCGGGGGCCCTGCACGCACGATGGACGCGCCGCACCCCGGCGAACGCCACTGCGGAGGACCCCCAGGAGGACCTTGTGACCACTCAGCCGCCCGGCTCTGCCGCGCCGCCCCGCCGATACGGCGACCTGCGCGCTCTCTTCGTCAACTGCACCCTGAAACGCTCACCCGGGACCAGCAACACCGGGGGACTGCTCGACCGCAGCCGCGAGCTGATGGAGGGCCAGGGAGTCGCGGTCGAGGTCGTCCGCGCCGTCGACCACGACATCGCCACCGGAGTGTGGCCGGACATGACCGAACACGGCTGGGGGACCGACGCCTGGCCGGCGCTCTACGAGAAGGTGATGTCCTCCGACATCCTCGTGCTCGCCGGTCCCATCTGGCTGGGCGACAACAGCTCGGTGATGAAGCGGGTGATCGAGAGGCTCTACGCCTGCTCCAGCCTGCTGAACGACAAGGGGCAGTACGCCTACTACGGACGGGTCGGCGGCTGCCTGATCACCGGGAACGAGGACGGCGTCAAGCACTGCGCGATGAACGTGCTCTACAGCCTCCAGCACCTCGGCTACACCATCCCGCCGCAGGCGGACGCCGGCTGGATCGGCGAAGCGGGCCCCGGGCCGTCCTATCTCGACCCCGGTTCGGGCGGACCCGAGAACGAGTTCACCCGGCGCAACACCACGTTCATGACCTGGAACCTGCTCCACCTGGCCGCGATGCTCAAGCAAGCGGGCGGCATTCCCGCACACGGCAACCAGCGCACGGAGTGGGACGCGGGCTGCCGCTCCGACTCCCAGAACCCCGAACACCGCTAGCCCCGGTGAGGGGGCCCTGCACGGACACGGAAGCCCGGGGAGCGAACAGCGGGCCCCGCATCCGCGGGAGACCCGCCGGGCGAAGAGAGCCGTACCGACCGCGACGCGTTCCCCCTCCGCCGGGCCTCCGGCGAACGGCGCGCGCCCGCCGTCCGGCACCTGTCCGGTATCCGCCGGGGGGCCGGCCCGGTGGGGGCCGCGGCACGGTACGCTGCCTCGTATTTTGTCGTACGGCAACGATTCCCGGATCGATGGTGCGGCGGGATACGGGGGGTGGCCCTCCGCCGGGGGGCCACTGCGCTCCCCCCGTCGCACACGGGCGGAGCCGGGACGGGCTAACGAGGGCGGTCATGGCTGAGACGACGGTGGAGAAGACGCGTCCGGTGCAGCGGACGGGTCCGCACGGCGGGGGCGCCGTGGGGGAGCCCGAACTCCGGCAGTTGCTGGCGGGCCTGACGGCCGTACGCGACGGGGACTTCGGCACCCGTCTGCCGGACGGGGCCGACGGTCTTCTCGGCGAGATCGCGGGCGTGTTCAACGGCATGGTCGACCAGCTCTCCCTGTTCACCTCCGAGGTGACCCGGGTGGCCCGCGAGGTCGGCACCGAGGGGACACTCGGGGGCCAGGCGGAGGTCCCCGGCGTCTCGGGCACCTGGGCCGACCTGACAGACTCGGTGAACGCGATGGCGGGCAACCTCACCACCCAGGTGCGGGACATCGCCCAGGTGGCGACCGCGGTGGCCCGCGGCGACCTGTCGCAGAAGATCGACGTGGATGCGCGGGGGGAGATCCTGGAGTTGAAGGAGACCATCAACACGATGGTCGACCAGCTCTCCGCCTTCGCCGACGAGGTCACGCGCGTCGCGCGGGAAGTGGGCACCGAGGGGATACTCGGGGGCCAGGCGGAGGTCAAGGGCGTCTCCGGGACCTGGCAGGACCTCACCGACTCGGTGAACTCCATGGCGGGCAACCTCACCGCGCAGGTGCGCTCCATCGCCCAGGTGGCGACCGCGGTGGCCCGCGGCGACCTGTCGCAGAAGATCGACGTGGATGCGCGGGGGGAGATCCTGGAGTTGAAGGAGACCATCAACACGATGGTCGACCAGCTGTCGTCGTTCGCCGACGAGGTGACCCGGGTGGCCCGCGAGGTGGGCACCGAGGGCGATCTGGGCGGCCAGGCGACGGTCCGCGGCGCCTCCGGGACCTGGAAGGACCTCACCGACAACGTCAATGTGATGGCGTCCAACCTGACCGGGCAGGTGCGTTCCATCGCCCAGGTGGCGACCGCGGTGGCCCGCGGCGACCTCTCCCGGAAGATCACCGTCGAGGCCGAGGGCGAGGTCGCCGCGCTGGCCGAGGTGATCAACACCATGGTGGACACCCTCTCCGCCTTCGCCGACGAGGTCACCCGGGTCGCGCGCGAGGTGGGCACCGAGGGCCGGCTCGGCGGCCAGGCCCGGGTGCCGAACGTCGCCGGCACCTGGAAGGACCTCACCGACCACGTCAACTCCATGGCCACCAACCTGACCAACCAGGTGCGGAACATCGCCCAGGTCACCACCGCGGTGGCCCAGGGCGACCTCACCCGCAAGATCGACGTGGATGCGCGGGGGGAGATCCTGGAGCTCAAGACGACCATCAACACGATGGTGGACCAGCTCTCGTCGTTCGCGGCCGAGGTGACCCGGGTCGCGCGGGAGGTCGGCAGCGAGGGCCGGCTCGGCGGCCAGGCGGAGGTCGAGGGCGTCTCCGGCACCTGGAAGCGGCTCACCGAGAACGTCAACGAGCTGGCCGGGAACCTCACCCGCCAGGTCCGCGCCATCGCTGGCGTCACCAGCGCCGTCGCCGAAGGGGACCTGACCCGCTCCATCACCGTCGACGCCTCGGGCGAGGTGTCCGAACTCAAGGACAACATCAACGCGATGGTGGAGTCGCTGCGCGCCACCACCCGCGCCAACCAGGAGCAGGACTGGCTCAAGACCAACCTCGCCCGGATCTCCGGACTGATGCAGGGCCACCGCGACCTGGCGGTGGTGGCCGAGCTGGTGATGGACGAGCTGACCCCGCTCGTCTCCGCCCAGTACGGCGCGTTCTACCTCGCCGAGGAGAACGGGGACGGCACCGAACTCCGGCTCGTCGGCTCCTACGGCCGGCCCGCCGCCGCACCCGGTCGGGACCGCTTCGGACTCGGCGAGTCCCTCGTCGGGCAGGCGGCGCGCAGCCGCCGCACGATCGCCGCGGACGACGTGCCGGGAGACTACGTCATCTCCTCCGGCCTCGGCCGCACGACGCCGGGAAGCCTGATCGTGCTGCCCGTCGTGGTGGACGAACAGGTCCTCGGCGTCATCGAACTGGCCTCGTTCACACCGTTCACCCCGGTCCACCGGGACTTCCTCGGACAGCTCATGGAGATGGTCGGCGTCAACGTCAACACCATCGTCGCCAACGCCCGCACCGACGAACTGCTGGAGGAGTCGCAGCGCCTGGCCACGGAACTGCAGTCCCGCTCCGAGGAACTGCAGGTGCAGCAGGACGAACTGCAGCGCTCCAACGCCGAACTGGAGGAGAAGGCGGCGCTGCTGGCGGACCGCAACAGCGCCATCGAGGGCAAGAACCTCGAGATCGAGCAGGCGCGCCAGGAACTGGAGGACCGCGCACAGCAGTTGGCGCTCGCCTCCCGGTACAAGTCGGAGTTCCTGGCCAACATGAGCCACGAGCTGCGCACCCCGCTCAACAGCCTGCTGATCCTGGCCCAGCTGCTCGCCCAGAACCCGACCCGCAACCTCACCCCGAAGCAGGTCGAGTACGCCGGCATCATCCACTCCGCCGGATCCGACCTGCTCCAGCTCATCAACGACATCCTCGACCTGTCCAAGGTCGAGGCCGGCAAGATGGACATCAACCCCGAGCGTGTCGCGCTCCGTCCGCTCCTGGACTACGTCGAGGCGACGTTCCGGCCCGTCACCTCGCAGAAGAGCCTCGACTTCACCATCACCACCGCCCCCGGAGCCCCGGCCGACCTGGTGACCGACGACTCCCGGCTCCGCCAGGTGCTGCGCAACCTGATCTCCAACGCGGTCAAGTTCACCGAACGCGGCAGCGTGGAACTGCGCATCGAGCAGGCGGCCGAACACGAACCGCCCGGCCCGGTCCACCGCGGCGGCCCCGTCGTGGCCTTCCGGGTCAAGGACACCGGCATCGGCATCGCCGAGCAGCAGCTGGAGGCCATCTTCGGCGCCTTCCAGCAGGCGGACGGCACCACCAGCCGCAAGTACGGCGGCAGCGGCCTGGGACTGTCCATCAGCCGGGAGATCGCGCATCTGCTCGGCGGCGCGGTGACCGCCGAGAGCACCCCGGGGCACGGCAGCACCTTCACCCTGTACCTTCCCGTCGCACGCGCCGACTTCCGCGGCCAGGCCGGCGACCGGGCCCGTCCCGCGGCCCAGGCCGGGCAGACCGCGCGGGGAGGCGACGGCGGACGGCCCGCCGCGGCCCCGGGGCACGGACGCACCCGGCAGTCCAGACGGCTGCTGGTGATCGAGGAACGCCCCCGCGGACTGCTGTCGCTGGTGGCGGAGAGCGCCGTCGGGGAGCTCGCCGGAGGCGATCCGGCCGACCGCGACGGCATCGAGGTCGTCGCCTCGGCCGGACCGGAGGAGGCCGCCGCCGCCCTCGCCACCGACCCGTTCCACTGCGTGGTCCTCGAACTCGACATGGCCGACGGGCGGGCGCTGCGCTTCCTCGACGCGATGGACGGGGACGCCGCGCTGCGCACCGTGCCGGTACTCGCCCACAACAACCGCCGACTCGACGCGGCGGCCGAGCGCGCCCTGAAGTCCCGCCCCCACGAGCGGCCGCTGGAGCTGCTGTCCAGTCTGGACGAACTCCGCGAGCGCATCGCCCTGTACCTGTCGGCCGATCAGCCCGGAGACGTCGTGCCGCTGGTCCGGGCGGAGGAGGGCCGCCGGCAGCCGCCGAGCGCCGCCGGGGGGCTCCAGGGCCGTACCGTCCTGGTCGTCGACGACGACGCCCGCAACCTGTACGCGCTCAGCGGCATCCTCGAACTGCACGGCATCCGCGTACTGCACGCCGAGAACGGCCGGCAGGGCATCGAGAAGCTGGCCGAGCACCCCGAGACCGACTTGATCCTGATGGATGTGATGATGCCGGAGATGGACGGCTACGCGGCCACCTCCAGGATCCGCCAGATGCCCGAGCACACCGCGCTGCCGATCATCACCGTGACGGCGAAGGCGATGCCCGGCGACCGGGAGAAGAGCCTCGCCGCAGGGGCCAGCGACTACGTCACCAAGCCGGTCAACGCCGATGACCTCGTGGCCTGCCTGCGCAGGTGGCTGAGTACCCCGTAACGCACGCGGCACCGCGGGAAAAGCCCCCCGCCCGCGGCCGCACCACCCTGCTCACCGCCCGCACCCCGAGGAGTCCGCAGCGCCATGAGCCGAACCGAGCCCGCCGGGAGCACACCCGGCCACGAAGCTCTGCTCGCCGCCGGGTGCGAGCCGGCGGCCGGCTCCGGCGCGCCGCCGGCGGCCCGGCCCGGGCCGGGGCCGGCACACGGGCCCGCGCGGGGGCCGCGCCCGCTGCCGCAGACGACGGGGGCCCCCGGTCCGCTGCCCACCCCCACCCCCATCCCCACCCCCGGCGCGGGGCCGCACGGCGCACCCGCCTCCGGCGTCGGCCGGCTGGCGGCCACCGTGGAACGGCTCCGCAAGGAGGTCCGGGCCGCACACGCGGCCGCCGACGGACGGGCCCTGATCGAACTCGCCAAGGGCGTCCTGATCGAGAGGCTCAGCTGCGGACCCGCGCGGGCGGCGGCCCAGCTGGCCGAACTCGCCGGCCGGGCGGGCCTGTCGCAGCTCGAACTCGCGGCCGACATCGTCAACCAGGCGGCCCGTGACGAGGTCGCCGACATCGCGAGCGAGTTCGTGCGCCGCGCCCACGGCGACCCCGGCGAGGACGGACCCGACCGCTCCGTCTCCGTGCGGCTGCGCACGGCCGAGAGCGCCGCGCTGGCCTCCGGCGACACCCAGGCGGTCGCCGAGTCGCTCCTCCAGCACGCCCTCGCCCCGCTCGGTGCGACGGCCGTCGCCGTGTGGACCGTGGCCACGGACGGTTCCCTCTCACTCACCGGCCACGCCGGCTTCAGCGCGGAAGAGGCCGCACGCTGGCGGTATGTCCCGCCCGGCGTGGCCACCGTCGCCCGTCAGGCGCTCGGCGCGCGGCGCGCGGTTCACCTGCCCTGCCTCGCGGAGGCGGGCGTTCCGTCCATCGGCCACAGTCGGACGGCGGACGGCGGCCGGGTCGCCCTCCCGGCCGGAACGGGCGGCAGGATCCACGGAGTCCTGGAGATCTGCTGGCCGCACCTCCTCCCGCCCCGGTCGCCTGCCGTCGACCGCCAGCTCGACGCCCTGGCCGAACTGTGCGCCCGCACCCTGGAGAGCGCACCCGCCGCGGGGCCGCAGGCGCCGCGGGAGCGCAGCGACGTGTCCGAGCTGGTGGAGCTGACCGAGGGGCTGCACGATCCCGCGCTCGTCCTCACCCCGCACCTCGACACCCAGGGCCGGCTCACCGACTTCCGGGTCCGCCACGCCAACAGCCGCTTCCTCGACCCGGCCGGCCGTCCCCGCAGCGCGGTCAGCGGCTCCCTGCTGCTCGAGGCGTACCCCACGGCAGCGGTGGACAGCGACCTCTTCGACAAGGTCGAACGCGTCTACGCGACGGGCGAGCCGTTCCGGGCCAGGCGGATGACCCTCACCGCCCTCGTCGACCAGGTCCCCCTCGACACTCTCGCCGACCTCAGCATCAGCCGCCACGGCCACGCCGTGCTGCTCATCTGGCGCATCGAGGACGAGACCGCGCGCCTGGCCAGTCTGCTCCAGCACGCCCAGCGCCTCGGCCGCATCGGCGGCTTCGAGGAGAACCTGGTCAGCGGAGAGGTCACCTGGAACGGGCAGCTCTTCGCCCTGTACGGCCGTGCGGCCGGCGACAGCCCCGTCCATCTGGAGGACCTCTCCTCCCACGCCCACCCCGACGACGCGGTCACCATCGGCCGCTTCCTCCAGGCGGTGCTGCACCACCGGCGGCCCGCGTCCACCGCGTTCCGCCTGCAGCGCCCCGACGGCGTGACCCGCCACATCCGGGTCATCGCCGAGCCGGTGCTGGATGCCGAGCACCGGCTCGTCAAGGTACGAGGGGCCTACCAGGACATCTCCTCCCAGCACTGGACCGAGGTCGCGCTGGCCGCCACCCGCGACCAACTGGAGCACACCGAGAAGGAGTCGGCCGAACGCAACCGGCTCGCCCTGCAACTCCAGCACGCCATCATGCCGCCGAGCCGCGCGCCCCTCGACGCGCCCGGACTCGAGGTCGCCGTGCGCTACCGGCCGGCGGAGTCGGAGTCCCTGGTCGGCGGCGACTGGTACGACGCGGTCGTGCTGCCGTCCCAGCGCATCCTGCTGTGCGTCGGCGATGTCGCGGGCCACGGTATCGAGGCGGCCACCGGCATGGTCGTCCTGCGCAACGCGGTGCGCGGCCTCGCGGTCACCGGAGCGGGCCCGGCCCAGCTGCTGTCCTGGCTGAACATCGTGGCGCACCATCTGACGGAGCACGTCACCGCCACCGCCGTCTGCGGACTGTACGACCCCCGGACCCGGGTGCTGCGCTGGGCCAGGGCGGGACATCTGCCACCGGTCCTGGTCCGCGGTGCCGACGCCGTCACCCTCCCCATGCCGGGGGGGCTGCTCCTCGGCGCCCTCGGCGATGCCCGGTACGAGGAGTCCGACCTCCAGCTGGAGCCGGGCGACACGCTGCTGATGTACACCGACGGCCTCGTCGAACGCCGGGACACCTCCGTCCACGACTCCCTGACGCAGCTGCTTGCCACGGCCGGGGGCCCCTCGGCGACCCTCGAACGGCTACTGGACCGCATGCTCACCCACAGCAGGTCCGACACCGACGACGACACCTGCCTCATCGGCGTACGGGTGCACTGACCCCGGCCGCCGCACTTCTCAAGCGCGGCGGGCAGGGCGTGCCCGTCGAGCAGTGGCCCGGCGCGGCGTCCGGTGCGGCGTCCGGTGCGGTGCGGTGCGATGCGGGGTGCCCCGCAAGGCGGCGGACCGGCCCCGCCGGGCCCCCGCGCTCGCTCCGGCCACGCAGCGGTTCGCCGGGCGGGCAGGGCCGGGTGCCGTGGCGGGGCGAACGCCGCCCGACGCGGCGGTCAGTCTCTGCCGGACCTGTCGCCGCTGGGCCAGACGCCCGTCGCACGGTGGACGGCCTTGGCGCCGGATCGGTCGACCACACTGCGTACGACGGCGAAGAGGGCACCCTGGACCGCTGCCGCGAGGAGGATCTCGCCCCACTTGCGGTCGGGGTCCAGGGCGTCGGGCGCGTCGTCCTCGTGGCGCAGCACCTGCCACGCCTTCTGGAAGGCCATCCCGGCGAGTGCGCCGCCGGCCCAGCCCAGGGCGAAGCCGACGGGCTTGTAGAGGAGCGGAACCTTGCCTTTCCGCTTCAGCTTCAGCGTGCTCATGCGTCCCCTTCGCCGTTCCCTTGTGTGCATATGCCGTCGTTGTGCGTGAGGACGCACACGGTATCCCGCTTCGACGGGCCTTTCGTGTGGGCGCGTGCCCGCTGCCGCATCGCGTACACCTGACCGGAACCCCGTGCACGGGCGGTGCCGTACCGCATCCGTCCCCGGCCGGGACGGGGTGGTGCGTCTCACCCCGCGACATGCCGTGACGTGTGCCGCCACCGTCGCCGCGGACACCCGGATATGCGCCCTGACCAGCGATCCCGCCGGCGATCCGAGCAGCGCCCGGACTCGTGCTCCGCACCGGGGCCGCCGTCCGCTCACCCCCGACATCGTGTTCGAGTCCCGCGGGGAGATGGCAGCATGGCAGATCGCCGCGCGTGCCGGGCGAACCGCCCGGCGCCGCGGCATGTACATCAGTCCGCAAGACCAGAGGGGATGGGCCGTGCCTGCCTCACGGATGAGCACCACGCCGCTGCCCGGCATCGGTGTCCAGTACGACCTCAGCACGCGTGAACACCGCCATCTGTCGGTGGTCGCCCACCGGGACGGCACCAGGACGGTGAACGTCTACCGTGCCGACGACCCCGACGCCTGCGCCCAGTCCCTGCACCTCTCACCGATGGAGACGGCGTCGCTCATCGACGCGCTGATGCCGGACCACCACAGCCCCAATGTGCTCCACACCACCGATCTGGGTTTGGTCGCCGAGCGCATCGAGCTGTCCGCGTACTCGCACTGGAACGGCCGGGTACTCGGCGAGATGCGGATGCGGACCGAGACGGGGGCGTCCGTGGTGGCCGTGCTGCGCAGGGCGGAGGCGATCCCGTCGCCGGCACCCGACTTCCGGCTCGCCGGCGGCGACACGCTCATCGTCATCGGCACCCGTGAGGGCATCGAGGCGGCAGCGGCCATTCTCGGACGGGAGTGACCCGCGTGCACTCCGCCCTCTTCCTGATCGAGTTCGGTGCGATCATCCTCGGCCTCGGCCTCCTGGGCCGCGTCGCCGGCCGTTTCCGGTTCTCCCCGATCCCGCTCTATCTGCTCGCCGGTCTGGCCTTCGGCGAGGGCGGGCTCCTGCCGCTCGGCGCGAGCGAGGAGTTCGTGGCGATCGGCGCCGAGATCGGTGTCATCCTGCTGCTGCTGATGCTGGGCCTGGAGTACACGGCCAGCGATCTGGTGTCCAACCTCAAGACCCAGTATCCGGCGGGGCTGGTCGATTTCGTTCTCAACGCCGTGCCCGGTGCCGTCGCGGCGCTGCTGCTCGGGTGGGGGCCGGTGGCGGCGGTGGTGCTGGCAGGCGTGACCTGGATCTCGTCCTCCGGCGTCATCGCCAAGGTGATGGGCGATCTCGGCCGGATCGGCAACCGCGAGACGCCGGTGATCCTGAGCATCCTCGTCCTCGAGGACCTGGCGATGGCGGTCTATCTGCCGATCGTCACGGCCCTGCTGGCGGGGGTGGGCCTCGCCGCCGGCAGCGTCACCCTCGCGATCGCCCTGGGCGTGGCCGGGGTGGTGCTCTTCGCGGCCCTTCGCTACGGCAGGGTGATCTCGCGCTTCGTCTCCAGCGACGACCCGGAGAAGCTGCTGCTGGTCGTTCTGGGGCTGACGCTGCTGGTCGCGGGCATCGCCCAGCAGCTGCAGGTCTCCGCCGCTGTCGGCGCGTTCCTCGTGGGCATCGCCCTTTCCGGCGAGGTGGCCGAGGGCGCCCACGCACTGCTGAGCCCGCTGCGGGATCTGTTCGCGGCGGTCTTCTTCGTCTTCTTCGGACTGCACACCGATCCCGCCAGCATCCCCCCGGTCATCCTGCCGGCGTTCGCCCTGGCCGTCGTGACGGCCTGCACCAAGGTCGCGACCGGCTACTGGGCCGCCAGGCGGGCCGGGGTCGGCGTCAAGGGACGCTGGCGCGCGGGCGGCACACTGGTGGCCCGGGGCGAGTTCTCGATCGTCATCGCCGGGCTGGCCGTGACCGCCGGCATCGAACCCGCGCTGGGCCCGCTCGCCACCGCGTACGTCCTCATCCTCGTCATCGTCGGCCCCCTCACCGCCCGCTACACCGAGCCCCTGGCGACCCGCCTCGCCCGCCGCATCGGGTCCGGCACACCGCCGGGGGCGGCTCAGGGGGTGCGGCGGACCCCGGAACCGGTCGCGGACGGCCCGTCCGGCGGATCCGCGACGGCGCGCGGCCCGGTGCCGGACGGGGCGGCGCTGCGGGACGCGGTGCAGGGGCGTGAGACGCGGCCGGAGCATGATCCCGCGGAGCGGGGCGCGGTGGATCGCGCCTGAGGCCGGGGGCCCGCGGAATCCCCCCGGCGACCCCTGCCGGCCGCTGGAGTGGCCGGGGTCCGTGGTGCACGCCGGGTCGGGGACACACGGGAGCCGGCCCCGTGGAGTGGACCGGTGGAGTGGACCGGCGGAGTCGGGACCGTGGAGTCGTCTGCGGGGTGCCCGAGCCGTTGCCGGGCGGTACGGCCGGGGCGCCCCGGCCGTACCACCCGATCGCTCCGGCGGGAGCCCGGCTGAGGCCAGGCCCCGCGCTCCGGGCAGCGGCCCGGCTCCCGGGTGGTCCGGCGGATCGCTCCTCACGACCGCCGGATCCACCCCGGGCGGTCGGGGCCGGCCGCCGCGACCGGGACCGGCACGGCAGCCGGACGGCCGGGCGTCACACCGGCGGCGTCGGGTTGACCGGGGTGGTCATCGCGTCCGCGGCGACACGCGGACCGGGGATCGGCAGCCCGGGCTGCGGGATCTCGGTCTGGTGCACGGAGACGATGCGCCGGGGGGCGGGCACGCTGATGCCCTCGGACCGGTAGCGCCTGTGCAGCCGCTTGATGAACTCGTGCCTGATCCGGTACTGGTCGCTGAACTCGCCGACGCCGAGGATCACGGTGAACCCGATGCGGGAGTCGCCGAACGTGTGGAAGCGGATGAGGGGTTCATGGTCGGGCAGTCCCCCCTCGACATCGGCCATGACGTTCTTCACGACCTCGGTCGTGACCCGCTCGACGTGATCGAGGTCGCTGTCGTACCCGACCCCCACCTGCACATTGAGTGACATGTGCTGCTCGGGACGGTGGAAGTTGGTCATATTGGTGCCGGACAGCTTCGTGTTGGGGATGATCACGAGGTTGTCCGAGAGCGTACGCACGACCGTGTTGCGCCAGTTGATGTCGACGACATAGCCTTCCTCGCCGCTGCTGAGCTTGATGTAGTGGCCGGGCTGCACCGTGCGGGACGCGAGGATGTGCACGCCCGCGAAGAGATTGGCCAGGGTGTCCTGCAGGGCCAGCGCCACCGCCAGACCGCCTACGCCCAGCGCCGTGAGCAGCGGCGCTATGGAGACGCCCAGAGTCTCCAGCATGACCAGGAAGCCCATGGCCAGCACGACGACGCGGGTGATGTTCACAAAGATCGTGGCGGAGCCGGCGACCCCGGACCTGGACTGCGCCAGGGCCCTCACCATTCCGGCCACGACCCGCGCGGCGGTGACCGTCGCGGCCAGGATCAGCACCGCCGTCAGGGTCATGGTGACGTTGCGCCCGACCCGGGCGGTGAGCGGAAGCGCCGAGGCGGCGATCGCAGCGCCCCCGGTCAACGCGGACCAGGGGACGATCGTCCGCAGTCCGTCGACGATGATGTCGTCGCCGCTCCACTTCGTTCTCGCGGCCCGTACCCCGAGCCATCTCAGGATCACCCGGAGCAGCAGGGCGGCCGCCGTGCCGGCGGCCAGAGCGATACCGGCGACGATCAGGTCGTGCAGGGTGAGAGCCCGGTTCACCGCGCACCTCCCGGGGCGGGAGAGGGGGTGCGGACGGGTGTGCCTGCTGCTTTGCGCTGGATGTGAAGTGTCGTCACGAGCCACCTGTGCGTGTCGGGGGATGCCGCTGAGCGTCGCGCCGGGCCGTTCGGCTCCGTTCGGTGCGACGCCTCATCCTGCCGTATCTGTCGTACCGTCATATAGACGGGCTCCGGAGTGCCGCCCCTCCCGCCGGGAGGCTCCACGAGCGCGCTGCGCCCGGCCCTCGGCATCGGCCCACTCGGCCGCATGGAGGTCAGGGCATGCGGGGCACGGGATGCGGGGCGGCGTGTACGGCGGACCCGTGAGGCCATCGGCCGTGCGTGAGGCCGCGAACACCCGAAGCGACGAGGCAGGGCGAGAACGTCACCCGCATGTGATGCCGGACATAGGACCTGGGTCACGTCCTAAGCCCGGTAGTGGCGAAGAAAGCCGTACATTCCGCTGATAGCCACCCTGTAGCGACAGAACGGTCATTTCTCCGTAGAGCGGTAGTACGTCACATCTTTGCGTTCGGCCGGGGCGGCCCCCCACGATGGCTGGCGTTCCGGGGAGTGAGTGCGGCGGTGAGCGGGTCGCGATCCCGCGCCGACCGCTCGGCTCTGCCGAACCCCCTCTCCCCACGCAGCCCACCATGGGAGTCCCCGCATGACCGTTCGCAAGCAGTCCACCGCCGGCCGCATCGCCCGCCTCCGCCGGCTCTCCGTCGCCGGCATCGCCACCGCCGGTGCCGCGGCGGCGGCCCTCACGCTGGCCCCGTCGCCGGCGCACGCCGCCGAGCGGGGTTCGGCCGGTGCCGCGGCCGTCGCGGCCCCCGCGGCCGAGGCCTCGGCGACGAAGGCCGAGCAGGGCCGGCAGCAGTACCAGAACAACCTCGACGGCTGGATACGCGAGGCCCTGGAGGTCATGAAGTCCAAGGGCATCCCGGGCAGCTACGAGGGCCTGCACCGCAACATCATGCGCGAGTCCGGCGGCAACCCGAACGCCCAGAACGACTGGGACGTCAACGCCCGGAACGGCACCCCGTCCAAGGGCCTGCTGCAGGTCATCCAGCCCACCTTCGACGCCTACCACGTCAACGGCACCTCGAGCGAGGTGACGGACCCGGTCGCCAACCTCACCGCGGCCGCGAACTACGCCGCCCACCGCTACGGCTCCATCGACAACGTCGACTCCGCCTACTGAGCCGCGGCCGACACCCACCTCCCGGGCGCTCCCCGGGGGCCGCGACCGGGCAGGCCGTGAACCGACGGCGACACGCCGTAGCCCCGGTCATCACCCGTGCCTGCTGGCAGGGAAGCACCCGCGCCGCGATGCTGAAGCGTCGTCACGTGCGCACCGGGTGCGCGTGGCCGCCCGCCCCACGGGAGTCGCCGTGCCCCCAGCCGGTTTCCGGAGATCCACGACAGTCATCGCGGTCTGCTCGGCCCTCGCGTTCGGCGCCGCGGCACCGGCCGCGGCCGGTGCCGGTGCCGGTGCCGCGCCACCACCCGAACCCCTCCCGCGCGCCTCGGCCCAGCAGTTCCGGCCGGTCCCCCCACCGGCCCCCGGCCCTGCGGACCGCGGTGACGGCAGCCCCGTCGCGGCGGACCCGGGGATCTTCACCATCGCCGACGGCGACGGGCTGGAGACCGCCCGGACCAGCCGTCCGCTCGCCCCGGGCGTCGAACTCAGCTCGTACGACAGGCTGGAGCCGGACAAATGGCTCCGGGTCGACTCCCTCTCCGTCGACCTCGGCCGGGGGACGACGGCGGACTACCTCCACCCGGGCAGGGTCGCCGCCCGGCAGACCGTGTCCCGGATGGCCGCCGAGCACGACCCCGGCCCCGGGCGGCGGACCATCGCCGCCATCAACGGGGACTTCTTCGACATCAACCGGACCGGTGCGCCATCCGGCACCGCCCTCCACGACGGCCGGCTGGTCAACTCCTCCGCCCCCGGCCGCAACCGGGCCGTCGGCCTCGGCCCCGGCGACGCCGGCCGCATCCTCCAGCTGTACTTCGAAGGAACCCTGACGCTTCCCGCGGGCACCCGCCCGCTCGACGCCCTCAACGCGGCGGACATCCCCGCGCACGGCATCGGCGCCTACAGCTCCCGGTGGGGCGAGGCGGACCGGGCCCTCACCGTGGACGGCGCGCAGCGCACCGCCGAGGTCGCCGTCACGGACGGGAAGGTGACCGCAGCGGCCGGCCCACCCGGCAAGGGCCCGGTGCCGCCCGGCGTGACCGTACTCGTCGGCCGGGGCGCGGGCGCCGACGCGCTCACCGCGCTCGCCGTCGGCGACCCGGTCTCCTGGGAGTACCGCCCGCGCGCCGGCACCGGTGAGACCCCGCGCACCGCGATCGGCGCGGGCGAACTCCTCGTGGTCGACGGCGAACCCGTCGACCACGAGGGCGCCGGCAACAACGAGGCCGCCCCGCGCACCGCGGTCGGCTTCTCCCGGGACGGCGGCGTCATGCGGATCCTCACCGTCGACGGCCGCCAGGCCGACAGCGGCGGGGTGACCCTCACCGAACTCGGACTGATGATGCGGCGCGCGGGGGCCCACCACGCCGTCAACCTCGACGGCGGCGGTTCCTCCACCCTCGTCGCCACCGAGCCGGGCAGCGACACCGTACGGGTGGAGAACAGCCCGTCCGACGGCACCGAGCGGCCCGTACCCAACGGCCTGGTCCTCACCGCGCCCGAGGGAAGCGGGGAACTCAGGGGCTACCGGGTCGCAACCGCCATGGACCCCGGCGCCGCACCCACCGCCGACCCGGTCCGGGGCGGCCACCCCGAACGGGTCTTCCCCGGCCTCACCCGCCGCCTCACCGCGGCCGGATACGACGAGGCGTACGGGCCCGCAGAGGGGACGCCACGCTGGTACGCGAAGAACCCCCTGGCCGGCCGGGTCGGCCCCGACGGGGTGTTCACCGCCCGGTCCAGCGGCTCCACGGACATCACCGCGTGGCGCGGGGGCGCCCGCGGGGCCGTCCGGCTGACCGTCCTCGGCGAACTGGACCGCATCCGCTCCTCGGCACCGCGCGTGGGCCTGGCCGACGCGCGGGCGTCCGGGCGCTTCGGGATCATCGGCCTCGACGCGCATGGCACCAGCGCCCCCGTGGAGCCCTCCGACATCCGGCTCGACTACGACCGCTCCCTCTTCGACATCGCGGCGGACGCCGAGGGCTTCACGGTCCGGGCGCGTACCGCCGAGCCCGCCGCCGGCCGTGTCACCGCGACCGTGGCGGGCAGCAGCACGGTCGTCGTCGTGACCGTCGGGCTGGCCACCCGCGAGGTCGCCTCGTTCGACGACGCGGACCGCTGGACCTTCACCGCCGCCCGTGCCTCCGGCTCGGTCGCGCCCACCGCTGACGGGCGCACCGGCAGCGGACTGGACATCGCCTACGACTTCACCCAGTCCACCGCCACCCGGGCCGCCTACGCCCATCCGCCCGCGCAGATCCCCGTCGACGGCCAGCCGCAGTCGTTCGGGCTCTGGGTCGAGGGCGACGGCAACGGCGCCTGGCCGACGCTGCATCTGAAGGACTCGGCCGGCTCCGACCAGCTGCTCCGGGGGCCGTATGCGACCTGGACGGGGTGGCGGCACATCGAGTTCGCGGTGCCGGCCGGCGTCGCGTACCCCCTGAGGGTCCACCGCATCTACTTCGCCGAGACCGCCGCCACCCGCTCCTACCGGGGCACGATCACCGTCGACGACCTCACGGCCATGGTCCCGCCCCCGGTGGCACTGCCCGTCGAAGCGGTGCGCGGGGACCCGCTGATCGGAAGCGCCGCGCGGACCGGGAGCCGGGACTGGCGTTTCGCCGTGCTGTCCGACGCGCAGTTCCTGGCCCGGGGCCCCGGCAGCCAGGCCCTCGCCCAGGCCCGTCGCACCCTGCGCGAGATCAGGGCGGCCGGACCCGACTTCGTCGTGGTCGCCGGCGACCTGGTAGACGAGGGGGCACCGGCGGACCTGGCGTTCGCCCGCACCGTCCTGGAGGACGAACTCGGCGGCGAGCTGCCCTGGTACTACGTACCGGGCAACCACGAGGTGATGGGCGGCGGGATCGACGCCTTCGTGGCGGAGTTCGGGCCGGCCCAGCGGACGTTCGACCACAAGGGCACCCGGTTCATCACCCTCGACACCTCCAGCCTCGGGCTGCGCGGCGGTGGCTTCGCCCAGATCAGGGAGCTGCGTGCGCAGCTCGACGCGGCGGCCGCCGATCCGCGCGTCGGCTCGGTGCTGGTCGTCCAGCATGTGCCGCCCCGCGATCCCACACCCCAGCAGGGCAGCCGGCTCCCGGACCGCAAGGAGGCCGCGCTGCTGGAGAGCTGGCTGTCCGCCTTCCGCCGGTCGACGGGCAAGGGGGCGGCCTTCGTCGGCGGCCATGTCGGCACCTTCCACGCCGACCGCGTCGACGGTGTCCCCTACCTGGTCAACGGCAACTCGGGTAAGGCGCCGTCCACTCCGGTGGACAGGGGCGGGTTCACCGGATGGTCGCTGGTCGGTGTCGACCGGGTGTCGCCTGCCGAGCAGGCGGCGGCCCGGCATCTGCCGTGGACCGGTGGGCCGGACTGGCTGACCGTGCAGACCCGCGCGCACGTCGACGGGCTGACCCTCGGCCTCCCGGTGTCGCTGCCGGCGGGAGCCGGGGCCCCCGTCACCGCCGGCGTTCGGCAGGGACAGGGCGCGGGCGCCCGCGAGGTGCCGGCGCGCTTCCCCATGAGCACCGACTGGAGCGGTTCGCCGAACATGCAGATCGGCGACCCCGCAGGTGCGAGACCGTGGCACGTCGCGGCGTACGACCCGTCGACGGGCCGCCTCAGCGGACTGCGCCCCGGGACGGCCGTGCTGGCGGTGACGGTGAACGGGACGAGGGCCGAGTCCCGCGTGACCGTGACCGCCTCGCACCTTTCGGCCGCGTCGTCCGCCCCGTCCGCGTCGTCTGCCACACCTGCCATACCTGTCCCGGCTGTCCTATCCGCCTGGCCCGCCTCGGCCGTCTCACCTGTCCCGACCGCCTCGGCCGTCTCGCCTGTCCCGACCGCCGCGACCGCGGCGGCCGCATCGTCGGACCGTGCCCCCCATGCACCCTGCCCCCATGCACCGTGCCCGCCTCGTGCTTCCACGGGCGCGCACCGGGCGGCCCGGTGAGACGACCGCACCGGCTCACCGGGGCACCGGGTCACGGCACCGGCCGCGTCTGACTCCGCCGGCCGGCAAGGAGCGACGGGCCGCCAGGAGAGAGCGGCCGGGGAGGGACGTGGCGAGGCCCCGCCGTGCGGATGCGGGCGGGGTCTCGCTGCGGTGCGAGAAGGGGGGAGGTGCACCGCGGACCCCGGCGGACGGGTGCCGGGGATCCGCACAGTACGCGCCGGTCTGGCGGAAAAGGAACCCCCGTGCACGGCTCGGCGCGCCTGGCGCCTCCACGGCGCGTGCGACGGACCCGCGGCTTCCGCCCGCACCCGTGTCCACGGGGCCTCGCGCCCCCGCCGTGGGTCCCCGGCCCGCCCCGCGGCCCCCGCGGCTTCCGCCGCGCAGTCGTGCCGTCACCCCTCAGGGAGGTCGTCCTGACCGGTCAGCGCCCTGTCGAGCCGCTCCAGAAGGGCCTCGACGGCGGCATGTTCGGCGGTGGCCCAGGTCCCGACGACCTCCCGCAGCATCCGCCGGCGCGAGGCAGTCAGCCGCATCGCCACCGCACGTCCCTCTCCCGTGAGGAGCAGACCGGTGCCGGTCCGCCGCGCCAGACCGCGGGTCTCGAGCTCGTCGACGGCGTGGCCGATGATGCTCGTGTCGACCACGCTGCGCTGCCCGAGCCGCCCCAGGTCCAACGGCGATTCGCGGAGCGCCGTGATGAGCAGCCAGCAGGCCCGCGGCGGCAGCCGGACCCCGGCGTCCTCGGCGATGCGGGTGAAGAGCCCGCGCAGCGCGTCCCGGTTTCCGGCCGCCGAGAGAATGCGCTCCACCTCTTCGACGGATGTGCGCGGGACCGGTGCGGTGCGCAGCGGGTCGCCGGTCTCCGGGGGAGTGGCGCCGGGCTGGAGCGGGATCTTCCGCAGGAACCAGGACAGGGCGAAGGCGATGAGCGCCAGGCTGACGGATCCCAGGTACATCTCCCTGATGGACAGCGTGTAGGCGTCCAGCACGGCCGGATCGGCGCGCAGCGCGGCCAGGTCGAGATCGCGTGTGGCCTCCTCCTCCGCGAGGTTGTGTCCCAGCCGGGCGGCGAACACCGAACCCACGGCGGCGATGCCGAGGGTCCGGCCCAGGGACCGGAAGTAGCCGATGCCGGACACGGAGACACCCAGGTCCTCGTACCCCACCGCGTTCTGCACCGCCAAGGTGAGGATCGGCGCCGTGAGCCCGAAACCGAGCCCGAAGACGAGGAGCGTGCCGACGACCGTCCAGTCGCTGCTCCGCGCGTCCAGCAGATGGGTCAGTACGAGACCGGCGGAGGTCAGGCCGGTACCGGCGATCAGGTACGGCTTGTAGCGGCCGGTCCGGGTGACCAGTTCCCCGCTCGCGAGTGATCCGGCTGTGATCCCGCCGACCAGCGACACCATGATCAGGCCCGTGTCGAAGGGGCCGGAGCCCATGGCGATCTGGAGGAACAGCGGGAGGTACACGGTGGTCGCGGCCTTCGCGGCTCCCATGAGGAAGGCCACCGCGGCCAGTAGCGCAAAGACCGGGCTGCTGAACAGCCTGGGGGGCAGCAGGGGGTGGGCCGCCCGGCCCTCTCTGTCAGCCTTGGGTGAGACGCCCCGCTTCGGCGGGTTAGCCTGAGAGGGCACGACAGGAGAACCACCCCCTCATGACCAGCACCAAGCCCGCCGGATCCGACCCGGCTCCACGGCCGAA
>NZ_BLLG01000014.1 GCF_011766325.1 Streptomyces pacificus
TGGTGGTGGAGCCGTCGGGGTTGGTGATGGTTGCGCCGTGGGTGAGGTCGGTCGTGGTGGTGGTTCCGTCGGGTTGGGTGGTGGTGAGGAGGCCGGTGTCGGGGTCGAAGGCGGTGTGGCTGCCGTCCGGGAAGTCGACGGCGACCGTTCCGCCGTCCAGCCGGGTCGTACCCCCGGTCGGGTTTCGGACGGCCCCGCCCGTCCCGGTACTGAGCATGCCCAGGCCGCCGAGGGCCTGGGGGAGCGGGGACAGGATGTCCGCGGACAGTTGCTCACCGCCGCTGCCGGGAGATCCGCCGGGCAGATCGCCGAGGTCGCCGAGGTCGCCGAGCCCGCCGGTGGACTCGGTGACGACGTCGCCGGGGTTCGGTATCCCGTCGAGGCCGTCGAGAAGCTGCTCGCCGACCGCGTTCGGATCGCCGAGGCTGCCGAGGTTCTCCTCCACCGCCGCGCGGTCTTCCTCGAGTTGCTGCTCCTGCTGCTGGCGCAGCTCCTCCTGGTACGCCCGGTCTTCCTCACGTTGCTGCTCCTGTTCCTGGCGCAGCTCGTCCTGGTACCGGAGCTGTTCTTGGCGCTGCTGTTCCTGTTCCTGGCGGAGCTGATCCTGGTACTCAAGCTGCTCCTGCTGCTGGCGCTCGTACTCTGCCTGCTGCTCCTCGAGCTGCTTCGCCTGGTACTCCTCCCCGACCCCGGTGGTGGATTTCGGCTGGGGCAGGTTCCCGGTGAAGTCCTGGCCCAGGTCGATGAAGCGGTTGTTCAGCTGCGCCTGGATCCGGGCGGCGGGCTTGCCCAGCCACTCGTCGACTCCCTGGGTCCAGATGCTGACGGCCTTGTCGCCGACCTTCGCCCAGTTCGCCCAGTCGGCGAGATCGCCGTACTCGGGGTGCACCTGGGAGAAGCCGGGCTGCGGACTGAAGCGGATGCTGCTGAGGTAGGAAGCGCCGGGTACGCCGACTACGGGCGACTGCCGCCGGTAGACACTCGCCTTGGTGATGTTGTTGTCGTAGACCCACCGGCCGAGCTCGTCCAGCACATAGCGCAAGACCTGGTGCGGGTCGTAGAACGGGGATTGCGCCCATGCCAACCAGGCGTCCAGCAGATCGTCGGCCGTGCCCTCCAGATACCGTCGGGCCAGGGACAGGGCCCGCGAGTACACCGTGCGTCCGGTACCGGTGTCGTCGCCCGACCCGGGTGTGGAGTCGAAGGACTCGTTGTAGTTGTCGTAGTTCTCCCTGATCTTCCGCAGCAGGCTGCGGAAGATCTCCGCGGACTCGCCCTGCCAGCTTGCGTCGTCCCGTCCGAAGCGTTCCTCCCAGTCCGTGAGCACCTTCGCGGTGTCCCTGAAGAACTTGGCGGCGAAGTCGAAGGATTCCGCCGTGGTGTTGAAGGAGTCCAGGTTCACGGCGTCGGTGTCGGGCACGCCGAGGTTGCTGAAGCCGACTCCCTGGGTGCTGCCGTTGCGCAGGGCGATGAGCGCCGTACGCGGCCCGTTCATGTACCGGCTGAGGGGGATGGTGCTGAACTGGTCGCCGTGCCAGTCCTTGAACTCGTTGCCCTCGCGTACCTGCGCGCTCTCGACGTTGTCGGAGCCCGGGTCCGCGAAGAGGATGTCGCCGTTCTCCGTCTTGACACGGCCCTCGAAGACGATCCGCGCCTGCATGATCTTCTTCGGCTCGCCGCTGTCCAGGAACCAGATGTCGTAGTCCTGACCGGCGTCCCTCAGGAAGCCGGAGGGGTCCTCGACCATCTCCCTGAGCCTGCGCTCTTTGATGTCGCCCCGGAACAGCCTGCCGCCGTTGTCCGAGCGGAGCGTGTCGAAGACGGTGCCGCGGTCAGGGACCGGATACCCGGTGAGGTGGGTGACCAGACCGCCCCAGACGTCGGTCGTCGTGCCGTCTGCGCCGTCGTATCTGCCGACGTGGTCGGCGGAGTTGGGATCGTACCGATCGACCACCGGGGCGCCCTTTCTGGTCGTTTGTCTGCGGTGCCGGTGACCGTCTTGCGATGCGGTGTCCGGCGGGTGCGTCCATGCTTGTCCGGGTCCGGGTCCGGGTCCGGGTCCGGAGACCGGCCCGCGCCCTGCGGATCGCGCGGCTCAGGTTCGGGGCGCGTCGTCCGGTGCGCCGGTGAGGAGTGCGTCGACGTCCTCCAGGGTTTGGAGCAGTGTCTGCGCGTCGATCGCGTCCAGGTTGTTCTCCTTGGTCTCGGCGGCCTTCTCGATGGTTTCGGTGAGCGCCGCCATCAGCTCCTTGAAGAGGTCGACCTGGTCGCCGAGCAGCGTGTCGACGGCTTCGGCCGCGGTGCGGACGTCCTCGATCAGCTGGGGGCCCGAGACGAGGTTCTCGGTGACCATCCGGCCGATGTGCAGGATCTGCTGGTTCTGGTCCAGGTTCTCCGCGGTGATGTGGCCGTCCAGCAGATGGCCGAGCGGACGGATGCCCTCGCCGCCCTCCGTGTGGTGCTTCTTCGCGGTGGTGTGCACCGGTTGCACCTCGTCGTCCCGGAAGCGCTCCATCTGCTTGAGGTCGAAATGCCTGACGTCGGCCTCTCCCTGGGCCATGGGACGTCCTCCTGCGGTCTGCTGCTCGGACAGGGTTCTTCGGGGCGGGCCCGGCACGGACCCCGAGGCCGTACGCGGCAGCCACGGTGAGCCGGTGTGCACCGGGTGGTGCTGCGGTCAGGAGCGGTGCCGTGGCAGCCGGGCCGCTCTGCGGCAGGGCGGACGCCACCCGCCCGCCACACGCTAACGGGGCCGCACACTGCCCCAGCTGTCGGCGCTCCTCTGCTCGTCCCGGGCGTGGCTGTCGTGGATGCCCTGGATCAGCAGGCTGTTGTCACCGAGGAGCGCGGCCATGTTTCTGGTGGCCTGGTTCCACTCTGCCTGGACCTGGCGGTACATCTCCTGGTCCGCACCCTCCCAGGAGGCGATGAGCGGCCTCAGCTCGTCCTCCAGGTTGTTGAGCGTGACGGTGATCGCCTGGGTCTGGTCCTGCAACTCCTCAATGGCATAGCGAACCTTGGAGTACTGCACATCGATAATGCCGTCGGCCATGACATCTCCTCTCGGGAAGCCGGGCGTCCTGCCCGGCGGTCTGACACGGTCGCGGCCTCGCGGGGGAGACCGGAGCCGTGGTGGTCAGCGCAGTGCTTCGAAGACGCCCTGGCTGGTCTTGCCGGTAAGGGCCTCGGTGAGGTCCTGGTTCTCCTTGGCCTGGCGGTTGGCGGAGGCCACGTTGTCCTGGAGGGCGTCGACCATCTTGGAGATCTGGACGACGACCCGCTGCGCCTCGTTGTCCCAGCTGCGGAAGAGCCTCAGCAGAGCCTGGCCCTCGTCGCCGCCGACGCCCGAGCGAGCGGCGGTCTCGGCGACGTTGTTCCGGGTCCTCTCGACCTGGCTCCGGGCCGTCTCCAGGGAGGAGACGCCCCCCAGGCCCTTGGCGTAGTCCACTTTTCTCGAGCCAGTGTCCGCCATGTCGCATTCCCTTCGTTGCGGCGAGTCTTCTCGCGCGGCTGAGGTTAATGAGCCTTCCTCGTCTCGTGCAACGCCGACAGGAGTATTCGTGGGGAAAATGCTATTCCGTCAACTCGCCGTGGTCGCAGTGGGGTTGCGGTGACATCCCGGCGGTGCGTCAGCGGCCTGCCACGGGTTGCGAGGCTGGTGGCGGGTGTGTGCCAGGTCGCGGAGGCCGGGAACGGGTGCCGCTCCATTCCGGCAATGCGGGCGAACCGGCTGGTTCTCCCGTGGCTCCCGGCGTGCCCATTTGAGCTTTCCCTGAGCTTTCCCGGGACTTCTCCCGTCGCCGAACCGGGAAGGTGCGGCGGTCACTTCGGGGAACGGCGGGGAATTCGGCGTGAAGTTTCCCGAACGGGATCCCCGGTGCAGGCGGCGGCCGGTACCGTACCCGACTGCGGGCGGTGTCAGCCCCGCGGGGCGTTGCCCGCGGCGTCCGCAGCCCCCGCCCCGGTCCGGGCGCCGGCCGCCCCGCCTTCCTCGGTCCGCCCGGCGGCACCGCAGTCCGGAGCCGTGACCACGGGCTTCGCCGCGCCGGTCGCGGCGCTTCGGTCCAGGTCCGCGCCGGTCGGGAGGGCGGCGAGCAGCGGGGCCGGGACCGAGCCGACGTCCCCCGCCCCGTAACCGAGAGCCTCCAGTGACTCCTTGGCGGGGACCCGGTACTTCACACCGTTCTCCGCCACCAGATAGGTGGTCGAGGCGTGCGCGGAGCCGCTCGCGTGCAGCGCGCGGACCAGGGCTCCGCGGCCGGGCCGCACCACCGTCGCGTCCACGGGCACACAGGCCGGCTCGAGCGGTCCCGCGGTGCCCTCCGGTGCTGCCGGCGGGGCGAGTCCGGCCAGCGGGGCCAGGACCGTCCCGATTCTCGCGCCGCCGTCGGCGCCGTCCACCCGCGCGCAGAGCGCGGTGCCCGGCGGTACGGACTGCGGTACCGGGGGCTCGTCGGGCAGCTCGGGAGCCGGGTCGGCGCCCGCGTCCGCCGCCCCGTGCTCGCGCAGCGCGTCCGCGCCGACCGCCCGCGCCTCGGGCGACCGGCCCCCGTAGGCGTCCTTCTGGGTGGCGGGGTCGCCCAGTACCAGGGCTGCGCCGAGCCGGGTCAGCGGAACCAGGCCGTCCTTGCGCAGCAGGTGGTAGGTGCTGTCACCGCCGGGTACCCGCACTTCGAACAGTTGGCCGATCCGGCTGGTTTCGCCGCCGAGCACGGGGCCCTTCCCGCCCCGCTCCGGCACCGGGGGCGGCTCCAGGGCGGGGCCTGGTGCCAGTGCGTCGAGGAAGGCCGCCGAGACCGGCACGGGCCGCTGGGAGCCGTAGCCCAGGGCGTTGCGGGCGTCGGAGTCCTCGTCCAGCGGCAGCCTGCTGCCACGCCACACCAGGTACTCGGCACCATCCGGGCCGCGCACCAGCACGGCACGGTCGCCGCCGACGCCCCGGGACTCCAGTGGCGCCCCGGCCACCAGAGTGGTGGTTCCCGGCTGTTCCACACCACTGCCGGCGACCGGGCCCGAGGTGTCGGGCAGTGCGCCCCCGGGACCCGTGACGCACATGTGCCACGCCCCGCCGTCGAGTCCGCCGGGTTCGGGCAGGGCGTCCGGGGCGCCGGGTACGCCGACCGCGGAGCCCACCGGGACATCCCGCAGCGAGGCGGTGCGGACGTCCTCGGTGGCCAGGTCGGAGCCGCCGATCAGCCGCGCCGAGACGTAGTTGCGCACCGGGTGGAGGACGCCGTCGGTGCCGGTCCACAGGTACCGGGCGCCGGTGTCGCGGTTGACCACCAGATGCTCGCCGTCCCGCCAGCCGTCGTTCCCGCCGGGGTTGAGCAGGCCGTAGACGGTGGCGCCCGCGCCGATCAGCAGGGTGGCCAGCACACCGAACACCGTGCCGCGGGTGGTGCGCCCGAGAGGGCTCTCCGGGGCGTCGGGGTCGGCGGTCAGCAGGCCCGAACTGAGCCTGCCCATCATGAAACCGTGGGCGTGCACCTGGTCGCGTTTGGACTGCACGGCCTCTCCTCAGGTGGTACTCGATTCCGGTGCGTACGGGCGTACGGGCGTACGGGCGTGTGTCCACGGGCGTGCCCCTCCACGCGGCGTACGGGGCGTACGGGGCGCACGCGGGCGCTCAGCCGAACAGTCCGCGCAGCCAGCCGAAGAGACCCGCCGTCCACAGGGCGAGCGGCAGCAGGGCCACGGCCAGGCCGGTGTGCGCCAGCTCCGCCGCACGCCCCCAGTAGGGCAGCAGCCGCCGACCGGGTACCGTCCAGGCGGCGATCACCAGGGCGGCCGCGGCGGCGAGCAGTACCGCGAACGCCGCCATCCGCCCCTCGCCGTCGCCGTGCGCTGCCCAGGCGCGGGCGAGTAGCAGCAGTCCCCAGACGCCGGGCACGGCCAGCGACAGCCGCTGCCCGATGTGCACCAGGCCGCGGCTGTGCAGGAGCAGCAGCAGACTCAGCGTGACAGCGGTCAGCACCTCGGGCAGCTCCGGGTCCGCGGTGACGACGACCAGGGCCGCCGCACCGACGGCGCCGGTGGCGGAGAAGAGCGCGGTCACCCAGCGCCCCGCCAGCTCGGTGCGCTCGGCGACCTCCTCGCCCGCGTAGGGTTCGATGCCCTCCTGGAGCTGGCTCGCGGAGGACGGCAGCGGGGGCATCCGCATCCCGGCCAGTGTGAACGCGAGCGGTGCGACCATGCCGGCGGCGAGCACGATCACCGTCGACACCAGAGCGGCCGCCTCCGGTGCGGCCAGGCCGCCGTAGCCGATCAGGGCCCCGGTGACCGCTACCGCCACCGAGACGACCGCGGTGGCCAGCAGGGCGGGGCCGCCGACCGCCGTGGCGGCCAGGGCGAGGACCGCGCCGCCCGCTCCGGCCGCCCCTGCGGCGACCAGCCGCGCGCCCACCACCGGCGCCGCGTCGGGGCCGGTGGGATCGCCGCCCGGCAGCAGCCAGCCGGCCAGTGCCAGGCAGGGCGCCACCAGCAGGCCGAGCGCCGTCGCGGAGAGGCGCTCGCCGACCGCCCTGCTGGCCGAACCCGCGCCCGCCAGCAGCAGCAGCCCGGCCAGCGCCGCGCAGCCGGCCCGGAAGGCCCCGGAACCGGCCGCCCAGGGCCCGGACGCCAGCGCGACGGCGGTCACCGCGGCCGCGGCCGCGATGCCCACCAGCAGGGCGCGGGACGCCCCGGGGTGCCAGGTGCGCAGCCGGCTGCCCGCGGTCTCGGCGATCCCGTCCACCAGGTCGTCGAGCCGTGCCTCGGGCAGCGCCTCGGTGTGCGGCCGCAGATGGAGCACGGCGCCGTCGAAGAGCCCGGCACCGGTGAGGGTGGCCTCCTCGTCGAGCGGCGGATCGCCCAGCCGCTGGAGCACCCAGCCGGCGTGGTCGAGTCCGGCCTCCTCGGCCTCCTCGCCGACGTAGCGCAGCAGCGTGGGCAGGAGATCGGCGACCGGCACGTCCGCGGGGACGGCCAGGTCGACCGATACGCTCGGCGCACGTACGGTCAGGCGGCACAGATCGGCCACTGCGCTGTCGGTCATCGGCTGAACTCTCGTTTTCCGTATCGGCTTTGGCGGGGATCCGGGGCTCTGGCGGAGGAGCGTCCGGGACCCGGCGGCATGGAGACCGGGAGGGGACGGTGCGAAGACTACGGAAGGCGGTGACGCCGCGGACCGGAAGGGGCCGCCCGCAGCCCCTGCGGCCGTCAACCAGGTGGCCCGCGTGGACAGTTCGCGTTCCGTGAATGCAGACTACTGCCTGCCCCGACCGGTTCGCGCCGCGGACCGGGCTTCCCCCTCCCCGACCGGTTACCGGTCGACGTCGGGCAGTTCACCGCGCCCGCGATCCGTCCGGGTGGACCCACCGGGTCTCCCACGGCGGCGCGCGGCAGCCGCGGAGCGGAGCGGTGGTCCTGTCCCGTCACCCTGCGCGCGGGATCCGGGCGGGAGCCGGTGAGAACGCGGGGAGACCAGTGATGTCCGGAGGTTCTGTTCCTTGAGCGTGGTGCTGTTTCGCCGGCCGGCCCGCAGACGCGGACCGGAGATGCCCGAGGGGCAGTTGACCCTCCAGGAACCACCCGTCCTGGCCGAGACGGTGCCCGACACCTCGGCGATCTGGACCTATCTGCCGATGGCGCTGATGTCGGTGTCGATGATGCTGATGTTCCTGCGTCCCGGCGGTGGGAACGGCGTGTTCATGTACCTGGCGATGGGCGTGATGGCGCTCTCCGCCGGCGCCATGCTGTTCGGGCAGCTGATGCGCCGCGCCAGTGAGCGCAAGCAGCGGCTGAAGGGCGAACGCCGCGACTATCTGCGCTATCTGGCGCAGACGCGCAGGCGGGTGCGGTCCACCATCGCCGAGCAGCAGCGGGCGCTCGCCTGGCGCCACCCCGAGCCCGCCTCGCTGCGGGCACTCGCCCGCACTTCGCGGTTGTGGGAACGCCGCCCGGACGACGAGGACTTCGGCGAGACCCGCATCGCCGTCGGCGAGCAGCAGCTCGCACTCGCCCTGAATCCGGTCTCCACCCGCCCGGTGGAGGACCTCGAACCGCTCTGCGCACACGCCCTGCGCCGCTTCGTCCGCGCCTACTCCACCATTCCCGGCCAGCCGCTCGGTCTCTATCTGCGCTCGTCGGCCCGGATCCTGCTGCGCCCCGAGGAGGCATCCGGCGAGCAGGCCACAGGGGTCCCCGGACCCGGGGACCCCGGGCCCGCCCGGCACCCAGGCTCCCCAGCGCCCCCCGGGCCCGGTACCCCGCCACCCGCACGGGACGGCCGCGAAGGCGGCGCCGATCCGGCCGGTGAAGGCGGCGCCGACCCGGTCCGCGCTCTGGTGCGGGCGGTCCTCGGCCAGCTCGCGGTGTTCCACGCGCCCGAGGAGCTGTGGCTCGCGCTCTGTGTGAGCGACGAGCGGCGGCCTGACTGGGAGTGGGCCAAGTGGCTGCCGCACACGCTGCATCCGTACGAGGAGGACGGCGCCGGCCGGGCCCGCCGGATCACCGCCGACCTGACGGAGCTGGACGACCTGCTCGGTGCGGAGTTCGCCGAGCGTCCCGGCTTCGACCCCGACGCGCGGCCGGGGCGCGACGAGCCGTACACCGTCGTGGTCCTGGACGGTGTCACCGTTGCCGAAGGCCACCGCTGGGAGGGGCACGGCTACCGCAACGCCCTGGTCCTCGACGTCTCCGGCGCGCTGCGCTGGCGACCCGGCCGCAACACGCTGCGGCTGTCGGTGGGGCCGGACCGGGTGAGCCTGGTGCGTACCGACCGCAGCCGCAAGGAGCGCTCGGTGCCGCTCGGCCGGCCGGACCGGCTCGGCCGGATCGGTGCCGAGTCACTCGCCCGGCTGCTCACGCCGCGCCGGATGAGTCTGGGTACCGACATGGCCCAGCCGCTCGATTCCGACGTCGAACTGACCGCCCTGCTCGGCATCCCCGACCTGCACCGCCACGAACCGGCCGCCCTGTTCGCCCGGCACAGCGGGGCCGCCCGGCTGCGGGTCCCGATCGCGGTCGGCGCCGACGGCCGCCCGGTGGAGCTCGACATCAAGGAGTCCGCGCAGGGAGGCATGGGCCCGCACGGCATGCTCATCGGCGCCACCGGCTCCGGCAAGAGCGAACTCCTGCGCACCCTCGTCCTCGGCCTCGCCCTCACCAACTCCTCCGAGACCCTCAACTTCGTCCTGGTCGACTTCAAGGGCGGCGCGACCTTCCTCGGCCTGGAGGAGCTGCCGCACACCTCGGCCGTCATCACCAACCTCGCCGACGAGGCCGCCCTGGTGGAACGCATGCAGGACGCCCTGCACGGCGAACTGATACGCCGCCAGGAACTGCTGCGGGCCCGCGGGAACCACACCTCGGCCCAGGAGTACGAGCGGGCCCGTGCCGCCGGTGCGGAACTCGACGCACTGCCGAGCCTGTTCGTGGTGGTCGACGAGTTCAGTGAACTCCTCTCCACACACCGGGAGTTCATGGAGCTTTTCGTGATGATCGGACGTCTGGGGCGCTCCCTCGGAGTCCATCTGCTGCTCGCCTCCCAGCGCCTCGACGAGGGGCGTATGCACCAGCTGGAGAGCCATCTGTCGTACCGCATCGGCCTGCGCACCTTCTCCGCCATGGAGAGCCGGGGGGTGCTCGGCGTCCCGGACGCCTACGAGCTGCCCGCCCAGCCCGGCAACGGCTATCTGAAGTCCGGTGTGGAGGCCCTGACCCGGTTCCGCGCCGCCTACTCCTCGGGCACCTACCTGCGCCGCACCGGCGCGGTGGTCCAGGCCAGGGTGGCCAGCCAGGTGGTGCCGTTCACCAGCGGCTGGGTGGTGCCGCGCGCGCCCGACTCCTCGCCGGAGCCGGAGCCGGAGCCGGAGCCGGAAGGCGAGGTCGGCGGCGACGAGGAGACCCTGCTCGAGGTGGCCCTGGAACGGCTGCGTGACTCCGGCCCCGCCGCCCACCAGGTGTGGTTGCCCCCGCTGGGCGCACCGGCCCCGCTGGACGCCCTGCTGCCCGGAATCGCCCCGGACCCCGGGCGCGGCCTCACCGCCGCCGGCTGGCCCGGGAACGGGGCACTGCGGGTCCCCGTCGGCCTGGTGGACAAGCCCTTCGAACAGCGCCGCGACCCGCTCGTCGTGGACCTCGCAGGGGCGGGCGGCCATATCGCGGTCGCCGGCGGATCGCAGAGCGGCAAGTCCACGCTGACCCGGACACTGATCGCCGCCCTCGCCCTCACCCACACCCCCGAGGAGGTCCAGTTCTACTGCCTGGACTTCGGCGGGGGCGGCCTCTCCCAGCTCGCCGGGCTGCCCCATGTCGGCGGGGTCGCCGCGCGCCTCAACCCGGAGCGGGTGCACCGGGCCGTCGCCGAGGTGATGGGACTCCTCGCCCGCCGCGAGCAGTTCTTCGTGGACCACACCCTCGACTCCATGCAGTCCTACCGGCGGCGCCGGGCGGCCGGGGAGTTCCCCGGCGAGCCCTACGGCGACGTGTTCATGGTGGTCGACGGCTGGTCCACGGTCCGCCAGGACTACGACGAGCTGGTACCGAAGTTCAATGAACTCGCCGCCCGCGGACTCAACTACGGGATCCATCTGCTCGTCACCACCACCCGCTGGGTGGAGCTGTCCGCCCAGGTCCGCGACCAGTCCGCCACCCGCCTCGAGCTGCGGATGGGCGACCCGATGGACTCCGAGATCGACACCCGCAAGGCCCGCTCGGTGCCGCGCAGCGGCGGCCGGGGCATCACCGCCGACAGCAGGATGCACTTCCTCGCCGGTCTGCCCCGCCTGGACGGCAGCGGCTCCCTCGACGACCTCGGCGCCGGAGTCGCCCATCTGGTCGCCGAGGTCGCCCGGCACTGGTCCGGCCCGGCCGCCCCGCAGGTCCGGATGCTGCCGCACCGGCTCCCGCTCGCCGAACTCCCCGCACCCGAGCCCACCGAGGGCGGGGGTATGCGCTTCCCGCTCGGTATCGACCAGGAGGCCCTGGAACCGGTCTGGCACGACTTCAGCCGCACCCCGCACCTGATCGTGGTCGGCGACGCGGAGAGCGGAAAGACCAATCTGCTGCGCCGCGTCACCCGGGCCGTCACCGACCGCTACGCCCCGAACGAGGCCAAGATCATCGCGGTGGACTACCGCCGCACCCTGGTGGACGCGATTCCGGAGGAGTACCGGATCGGGCACGTCATCTCCCTGGACAAGCTCGGGGAGACCGTCGACGGAGCGGCGCGGGCGATGAAGGGCCGTGTCCCCGGCGCCGACATCGCCCCCGCCCGAATGCGCCGGTGCGACTGGTGGACGGGCCCCCGTCTGTTCGTCCTGGTCGACGACTACGACATGGTCTCGAGCGGCTCCTTCCAGAATCCGTTCGAACCGCTCTTCGAGCATCTGACCCTCGGCTTCGAGGTGGGCCTGCACCTGGTCGTCGCACGCACCGCACTGGGCGCGGGCCGCGCCCTCGGCGACGCGCTGATCCGCCGGCTCGACGAGGCCAACAACCCCGCCGTACTCCTCTCCTGCCCGCCCACCGAGGGCCGCCTCTTCGGAGACACCAAGCCCCTCAGCCTTCCTCCGGGGCGGGCACTGCATATCGCCCGCCGACGGGCGCGGCTGTTCCAGACGGCGCTGGTGGAGGAGCACCGGCAGCAGGGAGGCTGAGCGGGCCCCGTGCGGAGGACCGCGGCGGCCGCACGGGGCGGCGGCCGCGGTCCTCCGGTGTCGTGAGGGCAGGCGCAGGCGCCCGGTGACCTTGTGGCGGTCGCCCGGAGGGGGGAAGCGGGGGAAGGGCGGTGGGGCGGGCCGGGCGGGCGGGCGCAGCGCGGACGGCGCATCCCGCGCCACCGCTGCGGACCCGGGCGGTCGGAAGCGAGGCGGCCGGAAGCGAGGCGACGGACCGGGGACGTGCGTGCGGCGAGCGATCCGGGACGTGCGGCGAGGGACGTGAGGCGGCGGGCGGGCGCCGGGGGACGTGAGGGGCGTGCGGCAGGGTACGTGAGGCGGCGGGCGGGCGCCGGGGGACGTGAGGCCCCTGGGCTGCCGAAGCCGGCCGCTGACCGGTACGGGACCGGGCCCCGCACTCATCCCGCAGTGCGGCCGGCTGGTGGCTTCACTCCTGCTCGGGGGCCGAAGGCCCGGAGTGCCGCGTCGACGAGCGAGTCGGCGTATGCGGCGCTCAGCGGCCCGCTGCGGTGGAGCCAGCGCTGGAAGAGGGGGGCGTAGAGCACTTCGAGGACCAGGCCGAGGTCGGCGTCGGCATCGAGCTGGCCCGCCTCCTGGGCGCTGCGCAGGCGCGCCTCCTTCGCCTCGGCCAGTGGCCGGGCCAGCTTCTCGCGGTATTCGGCAGCAAGCGCGGCGTCGTTGGCGATCTCGGTGGTGAGGGCCCGGATCAGCCGGTCGAAGGACGGGTCGGCGAACTCCTCCACCGTGGCTCGCATGACGAGGCTGAGGTCCGCCCGGAGGTCGCCCGTGTCCGGCAGCGCGGGGGGCTGCCCGTCCGCCTCCTCGCTCAGGGCCAGCAGGGCGGCGAAGACGACCGAGCTCTTCGACGGCCACCGCCGGTAGATCGTCTGCTTGCCCACTCCGGCGCGGGCGGCGATGGCCTCGACGGTGACCTTCTCGTAGGGCCCCTCCGCTACCAGGTCGCGGGTGGCGGCGAAGATCGCCTGGCGCGACCGCTCCCTGCGCCGGGAGTGGCCCGGCCCCTTCTCATCGGCCATGATCCCAGCCTACCCGCAAACGAAACGAGACGGGCCGTATATCGAGCGGGGCCGTATCGAGCGGGGCCGCCCCTTGTCCCCGGTGGATCGGCGCGGGGTGTCGGATGCGCCGCACCGCAGGACGGACGGTCCTCCTGGTACCGGGTGTGTTCGGGTGGGGCGACAAGGCGGCGAGGTGCCGCAGCCGGCGTCGTGTGCCCGGCGGGGACCGCCGGAGCGGCCTTGGCCGTCCCCCCGGCCGCATCCGTTCCCCGTCCCGTTCCCCGCCCTGGTCCCGGCCGGACATCGTGGTCCGCGACGACGGGGCGGGACGTCCTGCAGTGGTGTGCGGCGGCGCCTGCGCGTGTGGTGCCGTCCCGGCGTATCGCCGTGGCCCGCTCACCTGCCGTCCGCGGCCGCCGGACGCCAACGACGCGCACGGGCCCGGGGGATGGCGAAGGCGGCCCAGAGGACGACGAGGACGGCGGCGGAGCCCAGGAGGACCAGGCGGGCTGCCCGGTCGGCGGTCCGGTCGGCGGCGGAGGTGTCGCGGACGGTCACCGGATCCGCGGCCTGTCGGGTCCCGGTGGGCGTGCCGGAGCCGCCGAGGACCGCGGTGACGGCGGCGTACGCGTCGAGCTGGGGGATGTCGGCGGGGTAGGCGGTGGTGGTCAGCCGGCGGGCGACGGCGTCGGCGGGGTCGTCGGGACGGGCGGCGCGCACCACCGCTGCGGTGCCCGCCGCGAACGCGGTCGCCACCGCCGCCCCGCCGCCCAGGTAGTGTCCCTCGCCGCGCGCGCCGCCGGAGACGACGCCTGCGCCGGGGGCGGCCAGGTCGACGCCCTCCGTGGGCAGGGAGCCCTCCGGGCGGGCGCCACTCGGCACCATGCCGGCGACCGAGAGGACGCCTGGTTCGCCGGCCGGCCAGTAGACGCGGGAGGGGGTCTTCGCGGTGTCACCCGCGGACGGCTCGGGGGCGGCCGCGGCGAGCACCACGGCGCCCGCGCGGCGGGCGTCGGCGACCGCTCGCGTCAGCGCCGGGTCGCGGCGCGGCAGGGCCACCGCGACGGCGATCACCCCGGCCCGGGCCGAAGCGGCCTCGCGCAGCGCCTCCACGACCAGTTCGGCGCTGGCCCGTCCGCGCGAGTCGGTGCCGCGAAGGCCCAGGATCCGCGCGTCCGGCGCGACACCGACCAGGCGCCGGCGGTCCCCGCCGTCCCCGGCGATCAGCCCGGCCAGGAAGGTGCCGTATCCGACGCAGTCGTCTCCGGCCGGGCCCGCGGCGGTGACGCGGCCGCCGAGCCCTGCGGCGCCGGGGGAGACCCCGGTGCCGATCAGGGCGACGGTGACGCCCGCGCCCGTGCCGTGCCGGTGCACCTGGTCCAGATCGAGGCGCTGGCGCGACCAGTCCCGCTTCTCCGCCTTCTCCTCCGATGCGGGGGTGCAGGCCGTTTGTCCGGCCTCCGCGCCGAAAGCGGCGGGCATGCCGGGAAGGTGCTGCTCGGTACTCCCTTCGGTGGCGGCGGGCAGGTAGGAGGGGGACGCCGCCAGGGCGGGACCGCCGGCGGACAGCAGCAGCGCGGTCGCGAGGAGACCGGCGCCGAGACGGCCGGCGCCGAGACGGCCGGCGCCGAGACGGCCGGCGCCGAGACGGCCGGCGCCGAGGAGACCGGCGCCGGCCGGCGGGCGGCGCGCCCCGGGGTTGCCGGGCCTCACCGGGGAACCCCGGTGGACACCGCGGCCGTCACGTCCTCGGGGCGCAGGACGCGCAGGTCGTCCAGGGTGGGCGCGTTCAGTGAACTGATGCGCCCCGCCTGCCGGGTGATCATCGCCTCGACTACCTGGCGGGCCAGGCGCGCATTGCCAAAGGAGCGGTCGCGGGGCAGTGTGTCGAAGTGCTCCCTGAGCAACGGGCCGGTACCGGTCCCGCACTCGTAGCCCATGCCCGCCGCCTGCGCCCGCACGATGGTGACCAGTTCCTCGGAGGTGTAGTCGGCGAAGGCGATCCGGCGGGGGAAGCGGGAGGCGAGGCCCGGGTTGGAGGCGAGGAACCGCTCCATCTCGGCGGTGTAGCCGGCGGCGATGACGACCACCTCGTCGCGGTGGTCCTCCATCAGCTTGAGCAGGGTGTCCACCGCCTCCTGGCCGAAGTCGCCTGCGCCGCCCTGCGGCGTGAGGGTGTAGGCCTCGTCGATGAACAGCACACCGCCGCGCGCCCGTTCGAAGACCTCGCGGGTGAGCTGGGCGGTGTGGCCGATGTAGCGGCCGACCAGGTCGGCGCGGGCCGCCTCGACCAGCTGGCCCCGTCCCAGGATGCCCAGCTGGGCCAGGATCTGACCGTAGAGGCGGGCCACGGTGGTCTTTCCCGTGCCCGGCGGTCCGGTGAAGACCAGGTGGTGGCTGAGCGAGGGAACCGGCAGCCCGGCCGCGGCCCGGTGGCGGGCGGTGGTGATGAGGTTGACCAGATCCGCCACGTCGTGCTTCACCTCTGCCAGGCCGATCATGTCGCCGAGGCGGGTGAGCGGGTCGTCCTCCTTGCCCTCCTTGCCCTCCTCGCCTCTCTTGTCTGCCTTGCCCGCCTTGTCGGCCCCGGCAGCCCTGGCCGCGGTCGCGGAGACGTCCTCCGGGAGCAGCAGCCGCAGATCGCTCTCGCCGACCTGCGGCTGGGCCGCGAGCCGGACCGCCTGCCGGTCGACCATCTCCTCGAACACCCCGCGCGCGGCCCGCCCGTTGCCGAATCCGCCGTCCCGCGGCATGGCCTCGAAGTGCGCCGCCAGCGCCGCCGCGGTGCCCTCGCCCAGTTCGTACTGGTGCCGGGCGCACATGCTCTCCATGATCGAGACGAGTTCCGGCACCGTGTAGTTCTCGAACTCCACGGTCCGCGAGAAGCGGGACGCCAGACCCGGGTTGGAGCTGAGGAAGGACTCCATCTCCCGGGAGTAGCCCGCCGCGACCACCACCACGTCGTCGCGGTGGTCCTCCATCAGCTTCAGCAGCGTGTCCACCGCCTCGCGACCGAAGTCGGCGCCCCCGCTGCCGCTGTCCGCGGTGAGGGTGTAGGCCTCATCGACGAACAGCACACCGCCGAGGGCCCGCTGGAAGGTCTCGGTCGTCTTGATCGCCGTGCCGCCGACGACCTGTGCGACCAGGTCGGCGCGTGAGACCTCCACCAGGTGCCCGCTGCGCAGCGAGCCCAGTTCCGCCAGGATCGCCCCGTAGAGGCGGGCGACCGTGGTCTTTCCGGTGCCGGGCGGACCCGCGAACACCAGGTGCCGGCTCATCGGCGGAGCGGGCATGCCGAGCTGTTCGCGGCGCTGGGCGAGCTGGGTCAGGTTGACCAGGGTGCCCACCTGCTGCTTGACGTTGTCCAGTCCGATCAACGCGTTCAGGGCGCCGAGCGGACCGTCCTCGCGATCGGGCCCCGCTGCGTCGGAGGAACCCGATCCGGCCGGATCGGTGTTCTCCGCACTGCCGTTGCCCCAGGCGTCCCGCCTGCCGTTGCCGACGCTGTGCAGGCCCTCCACGGCGAGCCGTTCACCGGGCGCGGTCTGCACCAGGCCGCTGCCCTCGTTGTCCCGTGCAAGGCAGTTCACCAGCGAGACCGGCGCGGTGGACTCCACCCGGAAGCCGTCCTGGGCGCCCCCGGCGGCCTCGCAGCCGCTGAGCGAGGCGAGTGCGCCTTCGCGGAGCAGGAAGCCGTGGCCCTGCGGCGCGTGCACCGCGGTCCGGTTCGCGGTCAGCTCCCCGCCGGCGGCGACCGCCACGCCCTCCTCGCCGCAGGTCTCGACGCGGAAGTCGCGGACGGTCACGTTCCCGCCTTCCTCCACGACCAGGCCGCAGGCGGCGGTGTCGGACACGCCACCGCCGGCCAGGTACAGCGTGCTGCCGGAGGCCGCACGGACGCCCGCGCCCTTCGGCCGGAGGATCTCGCAGTCCTCGGCCCTGCCCCGGGCGCCCATGGCGGCGAGGACGCCGTCACCGGAGGGCTCCACCAGGCGGGCACGGCGCAGCAGCGGGTTGGCGCCCCCGCGCACCGCGACCGCGGGCGAACCGCCGATCACCTCCAGACGGTCCAGTTCCGCCGCCGAGTCCTCCTCCAGGAGCACTCCGGTCCCGTCGCAGCCGCGGACCGTCAGACCGGTGAGCGCCGGCGAGGCGGCTCCGGCGACCCGGAGCCCCGCGCCCTGGGAGCCGTCGACCCAGCAGTCCTCGAAGGTGCCGCGGGCCCGGTCCGTCACCAGCACGCCGTGCCCGCGGGTACGGGAGACCCGGCAGCGCCGCAGCACCGGGTCGGTTCCCCCGGCCAGCGCGATTCCGTTCCCTGCGGCTCCGGTGACCCGGACGTCCTCCAGCGTGGTGCGGCCCGCGGTGCTCAGGTGCACTCCCGTGCCGGTGTCGTGCACCACCGTGCGCACCACCGAGACGGTGCTGCTGCCTTCCAGGGCGATCGACGGCTTGTCGGTGGAGGAGATGTCGCAGTCCTCGACGGTGCCGCGGGCCTCCTCGTTGGCGAGCAGGCCGTTGCCCCGGGCGTGGCGCACCGTGCAGTCGCGTATGCGGGCCTCGCCGTGCTCGGCGAGGACGAGGCCGCTCGTGCCCAGGTGTTCGAGGGTGCAGGACTCCACCGTGGTGGGCGTGGCGGAGGTGACCACGATGCCCGCGCCCTGCGGATTGCTCACCCGGCAGTCCCGCAGCGCGAGGGAACCGGTGCCCTGGGCCAGCAGTGCGGTCCACGCGGCGCCGGTGATCTCGCAGCCGTCGAAGGCGGCCTGCCCGCGCCGCACGTCGACGGCCGGCAGCTCGGGGTCGCCGCCCCGCAGGGTCAGTTCGGAGAGCATGACGGCGTCGGCGCGCAGGGCGAGCACGCTGCCGGCGCGCGGCCGGATCTCCACGGTGCCCCGTCCTTCTGCGGCGGTGAGGGTGACCCGGGTGTGGATCACCAGGTTCTCCTCGTATGTCCCGGGCCGGACGCTGACCAGCGCGCCGGTACGGGCGGCCGAGAGGGCCTCACCGATCGTCCGGTGGCTGTCCCGGGGCTCGGTACCGACCGTCAGTACCTGGCGAGACACGTACCAACCTCCCTGCTGATGCGACGTGTTGAACGGACACCCGGCTCGCCGGGGCGTACCTGCGGGCCCGCGGACCCGCGGTCCCATGATGCCCCGCCCCCGAGCGTGGGCGGACGCCAGGGCGCGGTGCTCCCGGTAGGGGCCGGGGGGTCAGGCGCTCCACTTCTGGTTGGCACTTCCGGCACAGCTCCACAGCTGCAGCCAGGCGCCGTTGCCAGGATTGTTGTTCCTGATGTCGACGCACTTGCCGACGACGGTGTTGACCAGGTCGTGGCTGGGGTTCAGGGTGAACTGCTGGGCGGCGTTGCCGTTGCAGCGGGCGATCTGGATGGGTGTGCCGTCGCCGAAGTTCGCGCCCGCCACGTCCAGGCAGAGGCCCGCGATGCGAACGGTGCCGTCGGAGGCGAACTGCCACCTCTGCGCGGTGCTGTTGTTGCAGTCCCACACATACAGCTTCTTGCCGTCGCCGAAGTCGGCGCCCGGCACATCGATGCAGCGGCCCGAGAGATGACTGCGCAGGGAGACCGGGGCGCTGAGCGTCAGTGCCGGTCGGGACGCCGGGGGCTTGTCCGCCGTCGCATCGGAGGACTTCCCGGCGCTCTGCCGCGCCGGCTGCGCCTTGGTCCCCGCCGAGCCGTCCTGCTCCGCCGCGCCCGGGGGTGTGGACGTGCTCTCGCCCTTGCCCGGTTCCGACCCCGTGTCCGCCTTGCCGGACCCGTTCCCCGCGGACGCGGGCGCCGAGTCCTCCCGCACCGGTTCCTCGGGTTCGGCGGAGCCGCTCGGGCCGTCGCCCGGCGGGCTCAGCGCGAAGTCTCCCGGCGCCTCCTGCCCACTCCCGCCCAGCACGGTTCCGGCGGTCTCCGGCCCCTTGCCGTCCTTGTGGTCGCGGTCGCCGAGCACCAGGAACGGCACCGACACCAGCAGGGCCCCGGCGACCGCGGCCCCGGCCAGTGCCGCCCGGCCCGGGCGCCCCACCGGACCGGTCCGCTGCGTCGGCCGGCCGATGGCGGTGGAGGTCGCGGCCCGCACGAGGGCGGGGAGCCGGCTCTTGACCACGCCGGCGGCACCGGGGTCCGGTTCGGTTTCGGTTTCGGCTCCGGACGGGGCACCGGCAGCCGCGCTGCTCGCGGCTTCGGACCGGGGACCGCGCCCGGTTCCCCTCCCGGCCCCGGTGTCGGCCCGGGGTTCGGCCCCGGTCTCGGTTTCCGTTGCGGCTTCGGTCGCAGGTTCGTCGGTCCCGCTCCGTGCCGCTGCGTTCTGTCCCGTTCCGGTCTGCGCGGTCCCGCTGACCGCCGCGGCGGCTTGCCGTACGGTCCGGGTGCCCGTATCGGCCTCGGGCTCGCTCGGCGCGGGCGGGCGCTCCGCGGCGGTCGGGGGCGCCGTGCCGGTCACTGCGGTCGCCGGTGCCCCGCCGCCGGGACCGGTATCCGCCGCCGGGGGGGCCGGCGGCTCGGGAGGCTGTGGACTCGAAGGCGTCATGGGGTCCTCCCCGTGGTGTGGGACCGGGCTTCACCGAAGCTGTTTCGCCGGCCGGAGGAGGTCACGACCGCGGTGCCGCCGGCACGGCCTCCCGAGTCGGAAGGGGCACCCGAGCCGGAAGGGGCACCCGAGCCGGAAGGGGCACCCGGGCTCGTTTCTCCCGCACCGCCCGCGGGAGCCGCAGGGGGAGCGCCGTCGACCCGGTGCCCGGGGGCGGTAAGGCCGTCCGCCGGAACCAGCAGGGGGGCGGCGGCTCCGGGGTTGACCATCAGCAGGGTGCCGGAACCGCCCAGTGAACGGGCCAACTCCGCTGCTGCGACCGGTTCATGGAGAAGTCCCCCGGTCATCGTCCAGTGCATCGGAGAGGTGAACAGCGGGACCACGGGAGCCCCGTCCCGCCCTGCGGCCGTGAGCGGTCCGCCGTCCGGCGCTCGCAGTACGGTGACGTTCGCGTCCGCGAGCACCGCGAGTGCCTCCCGCACCGAGCCGTAGCCGGTGGCCGCCCGCTGCGCCGCCGCGTCCACGGGGTCGGTGGGCTCGGGCCAGCCGAGCACCCGGGGCGACGGCCGGTACCCCGGGTTGGGCCGGAAGTCCTCGAGGTCACCGTGCTCGTCCGACCGCCATTCCCCCAGCACGGCCCACTCGGGCGGCTGCCCGGTCCCGGTCCACTCGGGGTCCACCACTCCGATCCAGTGCCCCGGAGCCGTTCGGGCCGCAGCCCGCACGGACTCGGGTATCACGGGTATCACGGGTGTCCCGGTCGTCCCGGGCGCCTCGGCGGAGTCCGCCGACTCGGCTGCCGAGGCGTCGGGGTGGGCGGTACCGGACGCCGACTGCGGTGCGGCGCTCGGCTGTTGCCGTTCTCCGGGCGACATCTCCACCTGACATCTGGTGTTCTGACGAATGCTCCGAACACTGATCGGGGTGAGCGAATGTGGCATCGACCAGTTCGGTGAGGCAACAGAATGCCACATGGACCGTGTCGATGGGTGTCCAACGGAGATCGAACCGGTTCGTACCCGATCGCTGAGGGTCGAGCCGTCGCCGGGGTGCACGTCCGGTTCGGCGAACCCGGCCGGCACATGTGCCGGCCGGGTTCGCCAGGCGGCGGTTCGCCAGGCGGCGGTTCGCCAGGCGGCGGTTCGCCAGGCGGTGATCGGCGCTCAGCGATCGGCGCCCGGCTGCCGCCGATGCCGGCAGCAGGCGAGGGGCGTCGCGGGTAGGGGCAGGTCGGGCTGGTCACTCCTCCCAGGCGCGGTGGGCGAACATCTTGTCCAGGGGCGTGTGGAAGAGGTGGTTGGTGTAGTTGCTGATCGCCTTGGCGGAGACGGCGAGCAGGATGTGCAGGATGTGCGTCTCCGTGTACCCGGCCGCGAGGAAGGCGTCCATCTGGGCGGCGGTGGGCAGGCCGCGGGTCTCGACGAAGGCGGCCGTGAACGCCGACAGCGCCTCCAGGCGGGCGTCGGGCAGCGGCTTGCCGTCGCGTATGGCGTCGGTGATCTCGGTGGGGACCTTGTTCATGTCGGCGACGGTGCTGTGTGCGGCGACGCAGTAGGTGCAGCCGTTGACGCGGCTGATGGTGAGCAGCACCGTCTCCTGCTCGGCCGCGGTGAAGCCGGAGTCTTTGCGGAAGGCGCTGTAGCCGCTCAGGTACGTCTCCAGCAGGCCGGGGGCGTTGGCCATCCGGGCGAGCATGTTGGGGATCGTCCCGTTCTGCGCCTTGGCCGAGGCCAGCGCAGCGGCGACGGCGGGGTCCGGGTCGGCCTCGGTGCGGGCGGGCAGGGACAGCGGGCGCTCGGTGTGAGCCATGGATGGGTCTCCTCGTTTTATGGAGTGGATGCTCCCGAATGATTATTAGAGTATATGCTTCAGAAATGCAAGATGATCGGAAGCCGGGCCCGACCCCGCGCCGCGGACGGCCGCGTTCGTTCGACCTGGACGCCGCCACCGCCTCGGCGCTGAGCGCGTTCTGGACCCGGGGATACGAGGCGACGACGGTCGAGGACCTGGTGCGGGCCACGGGGCTCGCGCCATCGAGCCTGTATGCCGCGTTCGGCAGCAAGCACGGGGTGCTGGAGGCGGCACTCGCACGCTACGACCGTGACCGGGAGGACCTGCTCGCTCCGCTGGAGCGCGGCGAGGCAGGCCTGGAGGACCTGAGGCTGTTCTTCGCGTCCGTGCGCGCCGACCTGACCGAGGCCGGTGCTCCGGGCTGCTTCATGGTGAACACCGCCACCGAGGTGGCACCCCGTGACAAGCGCATCGCCGCGCATGCGAACCGCCACCGCGAGCGCGTCCGCGACGGCATCGCGGCGGCCCTCACGCGGGCCGCCGCCCTGGGAGAGCTCGCGCCCGCCGGGGCAGAGGAGACCCTGGGGCGGGCGAGGGTCGTGCAGGCCGCTCTCTTCGGTGTGCAGGTGGCCGCGCGCGCCGGCGCGACCGGGGAGGCCCTTGCCACGCTCGGCGCGCTCGAGAGCCAAGTGGGCCTGTGGGCGCAGCCGGCCGAGGCCCCCGAGGGTGAGGGGAGACGCGGAACCGCCCGGCGCAAGGCGGCGGCGAAGGGAGGCGCTGAAGCGCCAGGGGCCTGACGCGGTCGGTGCCCCTGTGGAGCCGGGTCCGGCCGAACCCGCCGTCTGGCCGCGCCGCTTGCTCCGCCCCCGCCGCTGCCGCCCCACGTGGCTCTCACCGCGCGCACCGCTACCCGGCCGCACGCCGTCCGGTGCCGCTTCGGCGGCCTGCCCCGGGGAGTCCGGGGAGTCCGGGCACGGGAACTTCGTGCGCCCCCGGTCGGCGGCCGCGTGCCGGAGGAGACCCTGGAGCGGGCGCCCCGCCAGGCGCAGGTCTCAGCGAGGGCCGCCCGGACGTACCACCAGTCCGGGGTTGTAGGCGGCGAGGATTTTGTTCGCCCGGGACAGCAGGGCCAGGGCGTGCTCGCGGTCCGCGTGGTCCTCGGAGCAGAACGGTGCCCGGAAGCGCATGGCCTCGCGTGCCGCGCACTCGGCTTCGATCTCCGCCTGGAGCACGCCCCGCGGCATGCAGGACCCGATCAGGGCGGCCACACCGTCGGGGATCGGGACGGGGACGAGGTCGGGCGCGGTCACCATAGTGTCCTTTGCTGACGCCGCTCGGGGCCACCGAGCAGGAGTGGTGTTCTCCTCATATACGTACCGGATGTGCTTCACGGTTCGTCGGCACGACGGTCTCTGTGCCACATCCCTTCGGCCGCGACCGATCATTTCCCTCTACGCGGGGGTAGGTTGACCGTGCCCCCGACCCGGTGCTCTCGGCCCAAGGGCGGCCGGCGGCCGGTTGGCGGAGAGGCGAGGCGGCCCAGGCGGCCCCGCCGGCGGCTCGCCGCACTCCGGGTGCACCCCGGTGCACTGCCCGGTGGGGTCTGCCCCGCCGGATCCCCCCGTGGACATCCGCTGTCCCGCGGGTGACGCCGCGCGGAGCCGTGGCCGGGAAGCCCGCCGCGCCATCGGGTCACCCGGAGGGCGGGCCCGCCAGCACCTCCGACAGGTCGTAGCGCACCGGTTCCTCCAGCTGGCTGTAGGTGCAGCTTTCCGGGGTGCGGTCGGGCCGCCAGCGCCGGAACTGCGCCGTGTGCCGGAACCGGTCGCCTTCCATGTGGTCGTATGCGACTTCCAGTACCCGGTCGGGCCGCAGCGCCACCCACGACAGGTCCTTCCTGCCCGACCACCGGCTCGGCGCGCCGGGCAGCCGGGCCGACGCGTGCGCCCCCTCGTCGTCCCCGCGTGCCCAGGGGTGCCCGGAGGCGTCCGCCAGGCGCAGCGGCTCCAGCTCCGCCACCAGTTCCTCGCGGCGTTTCATGGGGAACGCGGCGCAGACGCCGACATGCTGCAGGGCGCCCTCGCCGTCGTACAGTCCGAGCAGCAGCGAACCGACGACCGCTCCGCTCTTGTGGAAGCGGTAGCCGGCGACGACCACGTCTGCCGTCCGCTCGTGCTTGACCTTGTACATCGCCCGGGCGCCGGGCCGGTAGGGAAGGTCCAGCGGCTTGGCGACCACCCCGTCCAGGCCTGCACCCTCGTACTGTTCGAACCACTGCCGGGCCACGGCGGCGTCCGTCGTGGCCGGGGCGATGTGCACCGGCTCGCGGGCGGTGGCGAGCGCCTCGACGAGCAGGGCGCGCCGCCGCACCAGCGGGGTGTCCAGGAGTGCCGCATCGCCGAGGGCGAGGAGGTCGAACGCCACGAAGTCGGCCGGTGTCCGTGCGGCGAGCGTCCGCACCCGGGAGTCCGCCGGATGGATGCGCTCGGTGAGCCGCTCGAAGTCCAGGCGCCCCCGGTGGGCGATCACGATCTCGCCGTCCACGACGCAGCGGTCCGGCAGACTGTCCCGCAGGGCCGTCACCAGCTCCGGGAAGTAGCGGGTCAGCGGTTTCCCGGTACGGCTGCCGATCACCACCTCGTCGCCGTCCCGGTGCACGATCGCGCGGAAGCCGTCCCACTTGGCCTCGTACTGCATCCCGGGCGGGATGGCCGCCACGGACGTGGCGAGCATCGGTTTCACCGGAGGCATCACCGGCAGATCCATGGGTCGATTGTCCGGTATGCGGGGAATTCTGGCACCGCCTACGCTGACGGGCATGGCCGGAGCGGTGGAACTGGACGTGGGCGGGCGCACCGTGCGCGTGTCCCATCCGGACAAGGTCTACTTTCCCGAACGCGGCTACACCAAGCTGGACGTGGTCCGGTACTACGCCGCCGTGGGCGGCGGCATCACCCGGGCGCTGCGGGACCGTCCCACCACCCTTGAGCGCTACCCCGACGGGGTGGCCGGCGAGTCCTTCTTCCAGAAGCGCGCCCCCACCTACCTGCCGGAGTGGATCCCCACCGCCCACATCACGTTCCCCAGCGGCAGGTCGGCCGACGAGATGTGCCCGACCGAACCCGCGGCCGTGGCCTGGGCCGCCAATCTCGGCGCCGTCACCTTCCACCCCTGGCCGGTCCGCCGGGGGGACACCGACCACCCCGACGAACTGCGCATCGATCTCGACCCGCAGCCCGGTACGGACTACGCCGACGCCGTCCGCGCCGCCCATGAGCTCCGGGACGTCCTCGACGGCGCCGGACTGCGCGGCTGGCCCAAGACGTCCGGCGGACGCGGGCTCCACGTGTTCGTCCCCATCGAACCGCGCTGGACGTTCACCCAGGTCCGGCGTGCCGCGATCGCCTGCGGGCGGCAGCTGGAGCGCCGGATGCCGGACCACGTCACCATCAGATGGTGGAAGGAGGAACGCGGCGCGCGGATCTTCGTCGACTACAACCAGACCGCCCGCGACCGCACCATCGCCTCCGCCTACTCCGTACGGCCCCGCCCCCACGCCCCGGTCTCCGCCCCCCTGCGCTGGGAGGAGATCGACGAAGCCGTGCCCGAGGACTTCGACATCGTGTCGATGCGGGCGCGCTACGCCGAGGCCGGCGATGTGCACGCCGACATGGACGATCACCGCTTCGGCCTGGAGGAGCTGCTGGAACTCGCCCGCCGCGACGAGGCGGAGCACGGGCTGGGCGATCTGCCCTACCCGCCGGAGTACCCGAAGATGCCCGGCGAGCCGAAGCGCGTCCAGCCCAGCCGCGCGAAGAGGGACGCGAAGCGGGGCGCGAAGGGAGATGCGAAGGGGGATGCGGAGCAGCACGCCCGGGGAGGCCCGCAGGGGGACGCCCCGCACGGGTGCACCGCCGAGGGGACCGGGCCGGCGTCCACGAAGACGCGGCGCGGGCCGAGGGAAGGGGCGCCGGGCGCGAAGGGCCGAGGTGAGAGTGCTGCGGGTGGGCGGACGGGGCCGGGGGAGCGCTGAACCGGCGGCTTGGGCGGTCCGGTGCACGGGTGCCCCACCGCGGGGGCGATGGAGCACCCTGGTGCTGCGGTTCCGAAAGCGGGCCTTCTACCGAGACGCGTGAGCTCACCGAGGACGAGGTGAACGACCTGCTCAGCGGCGATGAGCGGGACGCCGGAGGGGACGACGACGAGTACGAGTGGGTGCGGTGAACGTGGCCCCCGCCCGGGCGGGGGCCGTCACTCTCCCCGCCCGGGCGCCTGGAGCGTACGGGCCGTCTCAGGGCCTGGGCAGGGGCAGGCCGGGCATCTGCGGGTGCCGCAGGTGCTGCCCGCCGTCGTACACGTGAAGGGTGAACGTCTCCGGGCCCGGGGCACCGGCCGTGTCGTAGGCATCCAGGACCCGCTCGATCCGCTCCCACAGCCGGACCGGGCCGCCCTCCCTCACCTGCCACCCACCGTCGGCCGGGGTGAGGGTGGCGGCGGAGCCGGTGACTGCGTCGACCAGGTGCACCACCTCGCCGACGGTGACCATCTGCGCGTCCGGGACGGCGCTCTGGGCGAGGAAGCGCAGGTGGAACGCTTCCTCGGTCGCGGGCGGTGATCCGCTCGGGGCTGATCCGCGTGGTCCGGGCCCTCTCGGGAAGGCCCGCGGCCCAATGGGTCGGGTTGCCGAACGCCGGCGCCGCGTGGGTGCGGGCCGACATGAACGACACCGTGCCGGGCAGCAGCTGGCCCTCGGCGGTGCCGTCCTCGGCGACGGTCAGCAGGACGCGGGCGTATCCGTAAAGCCAGCCCGACAGGGTGAGCAGGATCTTCCCGCCCGGCCGGGTCTGCGCGATCAGCGCGGGCGGGACGGCGCGGAAGGAGCAAGCAGCCACGATCCGGTCGAACGATGCTTCGGGCCAGTAGCCGTACAACCCGTCGGCCACGGCCAGGGTCGGGGTGTAGCCACAGTCGTACAGCGTGCCCGCGGCCTGCTCCAGCCGGTGGGGGGCGACCTCGATGCTGGTGACGTCGGCGGAGCCGAGTCGTTCACAGGCGAGCGCGGTGGAGTAGCCGGTGCCGGTGCCGATCTCCAGCACTGTGTGCCCCTCGGAGACGTCGGCGTCCGCCCACATTCGTATGACGAGCGAGGGCAGCGTGGACGACGAGGTCGGCGCCCCGCCGTGCTGTACGGCCGAGTTCTTCCAGTCGGGTTCGTCGCCGTCGAACTGCGTGATCAGCGTGGTGTCGGAGTACGCGGCGGCCAGCCACCGGCCATAGTCGAGCTCGGCGGTCACCGGCTCCCCCGTTCCCGTCGCGCTCGTCGGCGGGCAGGTAGAAGCCCGGTCCACCGCACCGGAGCCGCTCCGCGCCGCTGCCGGCGGGCAAACCCTGCCTGACGCGGTACGCGGACCTGTTTCGGTGAACCGCGAGGAGGCGCGGACGGTCTCCGGTGAACTTCGTCCGGGGTGTGGAGAAACGAGGACCGGCCCACTACCGTGTGCCCGGCCCGACCCGACCCGATTTTCCCGACGGCGGTTCTCCGACGGCAGTGGGGGGTTCACATGGACAGGCGGGGGGAGCGCACCGAGGGCCGCTCCGGCCGGAGGGCGGGTGCGCCATCTCGGGCTGTACGCGGGGCAACTGCCGGACCGCCGGACGGGCCGCGGTCCGGAAAGGGGGCAAGGCGGCGGTGCCCGGGGGCGGTTCGGGGGCACCGCGTTCCGCGGCCGATCCCACGCGGCACCCGCGCTGAGGGTGCGTATCTCGGCGTCCGGCAGGCGCTCCGTGGTGATGCGGAACCGAAGCGACTCAAGGAAGAGGTGCATTCCATGTTGCCTGCCGCGAAGAGGAGCCGGGGAAAATGGCTGGCACTCCTCACCGTCCTCGGGGTGCTGCTCGCCGCTCCCGCTGCATGGGGAGTTCCCCGCCCGGTAGAATCCGGCGCGAGCCGTGTGGCGCAGAACTACCTGGAGCGGTTCTATCCCCGCTGGTTCAGCTACCAGCAGACACGCACGGCCGATCTCCATACCCCCGGCGGGAACGTGCTGTTCGGACCGGACCGGGTCACCCCGCTCTACGGTGCGGTCGTGGCCATCAACGTCGACACGCTGTACGCCAGCGCGATCGTCGAGCCCGGCTCGGAACCCGTGGTCTTCACGATTCCCGAGACCTCCGCGAGCTACTCGCTGTTCACCGCGACGAACTTCGGTGACGTCTTCGACTCGGGTATACCGTCAGGGCAGCCCGGCACCTACGCCTTGACCGCTCCTGACTGGCGCGGCGAGCTCCCCGCCGGAATCACCCGGGTCGACGTCCCCTACCGGCAATCCATGCTGATCATCCGGGGTGACAAGTACAGCGGAGGCCGGAACACGGTCGCCGAGGCGGAGTCGTTCCGGCGGAACCTGCGCATGGCCACCCTGTCCGACTACCTGGCGAACCCGGACGCGGGAAAGACCGAGATCGTGCCGGGCGCGACCTTCGCCATCCGCTACAAGGTGATCGCCGACAGCCTTGTCGCCCGAACGCCGATCGCCTTCCTGCGCCAACTGCAGGCTGCCGTGCACGACCCCAGGACAGCCCCGTTGAGCGGCGGGGAAAAGGCAGTGGCCGCGGAGTTCGACCGCGTCTTCGGCAACGGCAGGAACCTGTCTCTCACGCTACGGCACCAACTCGCCCACGGAGCCCGGCAGGGACACGCCCGGATTACCGAGAACTACCTCGACCACACCACCGAAACCAACTGGGTGAACTTCCGCAACATCGGAGACTGGACTGCCGACGACTATCTGGACCGTTCCGCCGTCGCCGAGTTTCTCCAATGGGGTAACAGCCTTCCCACAGCCGCCTACTGGCACGCCTTCAAGGACGCATCCGGAACCGTGCTCGACGGTGGTTCCCAGGCGTACGTGGTGACTTTCCCTCCCGGGGAACTCCCGGAAACCAGCCGGTTCTGGTCACTGACGGCTTACACCCCGAATGCCGTGACCCTCATACCGAACTCGTCCCGCACATACGCGGTGGCGAGTTACACCCCGGAGATGAAGAGGAATCCGGACGGATCGCTGTCGATCCATCTTTCCCGGACCCGGCCGGCCGGTGTGAACCCGGCGAACTGGATACCCGTGGGCAACGGGGAGTTCAACGTCATGCTGCGCGCGTACGGACCGCGGGGAGGCGCACTCGACGGCAGTTACGTACCTCCCGGCATCACGCCGCTGACCGGGCCCTGAGGCGGGAACGGGCAGGACGGAGAGGGTCGTTTGGACCCTCCGCCGTCCTCCTCGGGGCAGGGCCGAACGGCTGCCCCGGCCAGGCTGCTCGTCGTGCCGAACCGGCCGTCCCGAGATTCCCCGAAGTCGGCGCCGTCATGAGGAGCGCACTCAGCCTGCGCGCTCAGCGGCCGTAATTCGCGTGGCACATGGCGACCAGGGACGGGTCCGCCACGCCGTTCGAGAACCTGCACAGATCGACCATGCCGAAGTCCGTCCGCGGCCGGGGCGACCGCACGGCCGGCAGACTCCCGTCCTTGCGGGGCGGTGCCGACCTGTCCGCCTGGACGGTGCCGCTCCGCTCGCGCGCCTGCCGCTTGGACGCGGCCGCCTGCCCCTGACGCACCCGGGGTGCTTCCCCCCGGGTGGGCTCGGGCACCTCTCCCGGCCGACCGGCGCCCGCCTCATCCGCACCGGTGGGTCCCGGCCGCGCCGGCTCGTCGGGCCCGGTGGCGGCGAGTTCGCCGCGGGGCGGGGCCTGCTCGGCCCGGTGCTCCCGGCCGGCGGGCGACGGCGAGGGGGCGGCTGCGGGCACGATGCCGGGGGTTTGAGGGCGCGGCGTCGCGGGCACGGAGACGCAGCCGCTCGCGGCGAGAGCGGTCGCGGTGAGCAGCAGTGCGAGGGTGAGGGGACTGATCCGGGGGTGCATCCGTCCACCCTGCCGCAGTGCGCGCCGCGCGGGTGATGGCACACGGTCCGACCACCGGCACGAGTGATCACACGGGACCGAGGGCGACGCGGGGGAGAGTCCGGGCGCGGGCGGGCGAGCGGAGCGGCACGGGAACAGGTCGGCGCCGCCCGCATGGCGGGAGGCACCGCGCGGTGCGTTCGCCGTGGGCCGTCCCGCGTGGAGGGCGGCCGAGGCGCGGCAGAGGCGTGGCCCGCTGCCGATACCGATACCGATACCGATACCGAGGCCGGGTCCCGGCCGCGCACGGACGCGGGCCTGGGCAGGGGCGCCGGGGCCGGGCGAGGTGCTGCCGGGGACCCGCCCCGGAGTGTCGCCAGGAGGCCGCGGTGTCGCGGTGTCGCGGCGGTCCAGTGTCGCGCAGGTTCCGGGGCGTCGCACGGCGAGGCCTGCCGGTCCGCCCCGTCGGACCCGTAGAGCGCGGTGGGCCGTACCGGGTGCGGCCGACAGCGGCTGGCAGCGGCCGTTCCCGGGTGCGGGGGACCGGCACCGGGAGCACACTCGGTGGGGTCGGCAGCACACGCACCAGCGGGCGAGGCACGACGACGGTCCCCGGAGCCCGGGAGCCCCGAGACCCGAACCTCCAGGGACCGTGAGGCCCCCGAGGTCCACGTGATCCCCGGCGGCCCCCGCCGGGGTTCGACGGGGCACGAGGGGGCCGCCCGGTCGCCAGGGAAGGAGCGATGTCCCATGCTCACCACCCGCTATCTCACCGGATCCCCCAACTGGCTCGATCTGGCCACCCCCGACCTTCCCGGCGCCGCCTCGTTCTACGGCGGACTCTTCGGCTGGACGTTCCGGTCCGCGGGTCCGGAAGCCGGCGGCTACGGCATGTTCGCACTGGACGGGAGGACCGCGGCCGGAGGGATGCCGGTGCCCCCGGAGCAGGACGCGCCCGGCTGGACCCTCTACTTCCAGTCGGCCATCGCCGACGACACCGCCGAACGGGTGAGGAATTCCGGCGGCTCGGTCACCTACGAGCCGGCGGACGTCTGGGACCTCGGCCGCACGGCCCGCTTCACCGACCCGGCTGGAGCGGTCTTCGCCACCTGGCAACCGGGCACCAGCAGGGGGCTCGACGTCGTCAACGAGACCGGCTCGCTCTGCTGGGCCGAGCTGTGCACCCGGGACCCGGGCACCGCCCTGGAATTCTACCGTGCCGTCTTCGGCTGGGACGAGTTCGCCGTGCCTTTCCCCGGTGGGGGCACCTATGTGACCGTCAACCCGGCCGGTGCCGGCGAGGACGCCATGTTCGCCGGGCTCGTCGCCCTGGACACCGACCCGGTGGAGGCGGCCGGAGCGCCGTACTGGCTGCCCTACTTCGAGGCGACCGACACCGACGCGACCGCCGCCGCGGCCGAGGAACTCGGCGGTACGGTCCGGAGCCGGCCGATCGACATCGAGGACGTCGGCCGCATCGCCAAACTCGCCGACCCCTGCGGAGCCCGCTTCGCGGTGATCGAGTCCTCGGCACTGAGTGCGGGCGGGACGAAGGCGGCCTGAACACGCCATGCAAGCAGCGCGATCGGGACCGCGAACGGCCGGAATGCGCACGTTGAGGATTCATTGACATACCGTTTAGCGCTGCGGGGCACCCTGTGTTCCATGCCCATGAACACCTGCACCGTTCCGATGGCCGATCGCGCACTCTCCTGGCAGGAGAACGCCCTGTGCGCCCAGGTCGGCCCCGACTTCTTCTTCCCGGCCCCCGGCTCGTCCACTCGCGAGGCGAAGGAACTGTGCGGCGCCTGCGAGGGCCGCACGGCGTGCCTGGAGTACGCGCTCGCCAACGACGAGCGCTTCGGTGTCTGGGGCGGCCTCTCGGAGGAGGAACGCAGCATGCTCCGGCGCAACCGCATCCAGCGCCACGGGTAGGGAACCGGCGGGTCCTGTAAGACTTGTGACGACCCGTGACGACCCGTGACGACCCGTGCCGGGTCCCCGTTCCGCGCGGTCCGGAGCGCCGCGGCCGGATCCGTACAACCCCGCCGGCGCGGCGCCCGCGGAGGGCGTAGGGGCGAATGCAGTTCCTTCGGAACGCAGTTCGGGTGGGACGTGTGCGACACGCCCTCGCCCCCTGCACGCTCGTACGAGGCGAGGCGGCCCGCCGGCGGGGGCGGGCAGCCGTGGTGCGGTCCCGCGGTGCGGCCCGGCCCGGCCCCGTCACGGTCCGCTCCGGACGGAGGGCCCTCGGCAACCGGCCCGGCCGCCGGTACGACGGGCCGGGCCGGGCCGTCAGGAGGCCGGGATGCGGAAGGTCTCCCCGTACATCCGCCACTGCAGCGGCGGCGTGAGCCTCATGTTCCCGTTGCGCAGAAACACCCGCTGCGCCGTGTCGATGCGGGAGGTGTCGCGCCAGGCGGGGTTCGTCCGGGTGCGCATGGCCGAACGGCTCTCGTCGAGGAAGACGTTCAGGTACCTCTTCTCCGCACCGCCCTCCGCGGCTGTCCTGGCCCTGTCCATGGCCGCCCGGCGGATGCCGTAGAAGCCGTCGCGGGCGAGACCGGGGCCGTGCAGCAGCATCGCGTCGTAGTAGATGAACTGGCCGAGCGTACCGAGGCCGTCCATCTTGGCGAGCCGGACGGCGGGGTCGAAGTAGATCCGGTCGCGCGCGGCGTCCTGCGCGGCGCGGAAGGCCGGCTTCGCGGCCTCCGTGCTCCATGCGTCGGTGAAACCGGGGTCAAGCCCCTCGTGCGAGTCGCTGCCGTCGACCTTCCTGAGGGCGGGGAGGTACCGGGCCAGCCCGTTGTCCGGGTGGTCGGCGGTGTACGCCTCGACGAGTTGCAGCATGTCGTTGGTGCCGGAGCAGAAGCCGATGCTCCCGGCGGTGTAGCCGTTGCCGTCGCCGAGGTCCTCGATGGCTCCGTACCGGCCGCGCCAGTCCAGGGTGGAGTGCTCGGCGCTGGACACCAGTTGAGCGGCGATCTCCTTCTTGGCCGGGTGCGCGAGGCCCGCGGGCATCCTCGCGATCCGGGCCTCGAGCGCCTGCCGTTCTGACGCCGTGCCGGACGCGAGCGGGTTCTGCACGGGTGCGGCCGTCTTCCGGTCCTCACGGGGCCGGTCGGCGAGCGGGATCTCCTCCTTGCCGCCGATGCCGAGGAACGCGGAAGCGGCGATGGCCACCGGGGCGCCTATGAGGATGATGCGGGTCGCGGGTTTCACGCGGCCAAGGTTACGGTGCGCGCTCGCCGGTTCGATGCCCGTCCCGCTGAACGCGGGATTCCGGGCGGACCAAGACGTGTGGTGGCGCCTGCCCGACCGGTCGCCGATGGGTCGGGCCCACTGGCCGGGGTGGTGTCGTCCTGGGCGGCTGCCGGACGCTCCGGATGGGGCGTCGCCGCCCCGCCCCACCGCCCCGCCCCGCCCCACCGCGCCGGCCCGGTGGCCTCCGGGGCGCGCCCAGGGCCGCGGCTCGCCGGCGCCCGGCCGCACCGCCCTCGGCCGTCGCCGGCCCCGCCGGCTGCGCCGACGTGGGAAAGCGAGTGGGGCAGTCCGCTCGGCCCGCGTCCGGGCGACGCCACCGAGGTGTGCCTGCCGCCTCCGGTACGGCAGGCACCGCCGGAGGACCCGGCGCCACCGCACGAGGCGCGGCCGCGCCGGACGCCCTCCGGGAGCACCGGTGCCGGTGCTCCCGGAGGGGGACGTGCCGCTCAGCCCTTGGCGCGGGCGGCCAGCCGGGCCCTGCGGGCCGCGAGCTTCTCGTCGAACTTGGCGGCCTCGGTGTTGAGTCCGCCCATGTACAGTCCCAGTTCCTCCTGGGCCTTCATACCCTCGGGGCCGAGCCCGTCGATGTCCATCACCTTCAAGAAGCGCAGCACCGGCTGCAGCACGTCGTCGTGGTGGATCCGCAGGTTGTAGATCTCGCCGATCGCCATCTGCGCCGCCGCGCGCTCGAACCCCGGTATCCCGTGCCCGGGCATCCGGAAGTTCACCACCACGTCCCGTACCGCCTGCATGGTCAGGTCCGGCGCGATCTCGAAGGCCGCGCCGAGCAGGTTCCGGTAGAAGACCATGTGCAGGTTCTCGTCGGTGGCGATGCGTGCGAGCATCCGGTCGCAGACGGGGTCGCCCGACTGGTGGCCGGTGTTGCGGTGGGAGATACGGGTGGCGAGCTCCTGGAAGGCGACATATGCGACGGAGTGCAGCATCGAGTGGCGGTTGTCGGACTCGAAGCCCTCCGACATGTGCGCCATCCGGAACTGCTCCAGCTTGTCCGGGTCCACGGCCCGCGAGGTCAGCAGGTAGTCGCGCATCACGATCCCGTGCCGGCCCTCCTCCGCGGTCCAGCGGTGCACCCAGGTGCCCCAGGCGCCGTCGCGGCCGAAGAGGGTCGCGATCTCGTGGTGGTAGCTGGGCAGGTTGTCCTCGGTCAGCAGATTGACGACGAGGGCGGTCTTCCCGATGTCGGTGACCTTGGACTGGCCGGGCTCCCAGGCCTCGCCGTCCTCGAAGACGCCGGGGAAGTTCCGGCCGTCCGTCCACGGCACGTACTCGTGCGGCATCCAGTCCTTGGCGACCCCGAGGTGGCGGTTGAGCTCCTTCTCCACGACCTCCTCCAGCGCGTACAGCAGCCGGGCGTCGGTCCACACTTCCGAACTGCCGAGGTGGGGAGAGGTGATCGTCACGGGGGCTCCTGGGAACGGGTGGGGCAGGGACATCGGCGAGCGGAACGCACGGCGGACGAGGCCGGGGTACCGGCCGGATCGCCGGATACGTTCTACCTACGACCTCGTAGGTTACGAAACCGTAGGTTAAAGGCGCGATAAGCCGTCGTCCAAGCGCGCGGTGGTGATGTCCGCATGCGCTCTGTCATGTGTGCAGGTCCCGGAGCCGCACGGAGAGGCACGTCACGCAGCCCTCGAGCTTCTCGAACTCGCTGATGTCCACCAGAACCGGCTCGTACCCCAGGTCGGTGAACAGCTCCGCCGTCTTGGGAGCGCTCGCCGCCATCAGCAGTTTCGCGCCACCGAGCAGCACCACGTGCGCCCCGGCCTCCTCGGGGACCGGCAGGAACCGCGGGAACAGCGAAGGCCGCTCGACCAGCGGCTCGTAGCCGATCACGGTCCCGTCGGGCAGCGCGGTCACGGCGGACTTCAGATGGAGCACCCGTGACACGGGTACGGCGACGACCCGTGCCCCCAGCGGCTCGAAGACCGCCCTGACCTGCCGTACCCCGGCCGCGTTGGTGCGTCCGCCGCTGCCGACATAGACGGTGTCGCCGATCTTGAGCACATCGCCGCCGTCGAGCGTGCCGGGCTCCCACACCCAGTTCACGGAGCAGCCGAGCCTCGCCACGGCCTCCTCCACCCCGGCCGTCTCCCGGCGCCGGGTCTCGGCCCCGGGACGGGCGATGAGGGCGACGTTGCGGAACATCACCACGGTGTCCTCGATGAAGACCCCGTCCGGGCAGTCGTCGGCGGGCTCCGCCTCGACCGTCTCCCAGCCGTGCGCCCGGAGGGCCTCGCCGTACGCCCTCCACTGGGCGAGCGCCATCCGGGGGTCGACGGGGCGGCGCTCCACATGGGTGACCAGGCCGTCGGCCACGCGCGGGCTGGGGCGTCGAATCAGGGCTCTTCTGCTCGGCACGGGCTCTCCAGGGAGCGAATTGGGGGGTGGCAGCGCCATCATGAGCCCCACCTGCCCCGCTCCGTCCCGTTCCACACTGCGGGAGGGTCTGCCCGGCGGCCGCCCGCCGCGGAACCTGCGAGGCGGCTGCCCGCCCCCGGCTGCCCGCCCGCGGCTGTCCGCCCGCGGCTGTCCGCCCCCGGCTGCCCGCCCGCGGCTGTCCGCCCGGCGGCCGGGACCCCCGCTGCCGCGCGGCCGTCACGCCCTCCTCGGGTCGTACGGGCTCAGGCCCCCGTCGACTGCTCCCCGACCTCCTCGGCGGTCGTCGGCCGAAGTCCACCGTCCAGCAGCAGCCAGCGGGTGATGCCCAGCGACTCCAGGAAGGCGGTGTCGTGGCTCGCCACGATCAGCGCTCCCTCGTAGGCCTCCAGGGCCTCCGTGAGCCCCCGCACGCTCGCCATGTCGAGGTTGTTCGTCGGCTCGTCCAGCATCATCAGCTGCGGGGCGGGCTCGGCGAGCAGCAGCGCCGCCAGTGCGGCTCGGAACCGCTCCCCTCCGGAGAGGGTGCCGGCCGGCCGGTCGGCACGCTCCCCGCGGAACAGGAAGCGGGCCAGCCGTGCCCGGATCATGTTGTCCGTCGCCTGCGGTGCGAAGCGCGCGACGTTCCGCACGACGCTCAGCTCCTCGTCGAGCACGTCCAGCCGCTGCGGCAGGAAGCGCAGCGGTACCTGCACCTCCACCTCGCCCGCCACCGGCCGCAGCTCCCCGGCGATGGTCCGCAGCAGGGTCGTCTTGCCGGCCCCGTTGCGTCCGACGAGCGCGATCCGCTCCGGTCCCCGAAGCTCGAAACCCCCTTCCACCCGCGCCCCGTAGCGGAGTTCCACCTCGCCCATGCGCAGCACCCCGCGGCCCGGATGGACCCGGGTGTGCGGCAGTTCGACGCGGATCCGGTCATCCTCCCGCACCGCGTCCGCGGCTTCCGAAAGCCGCTCCCGCGCCTCGTTCAGCCTCTCCGTGTGCATGGTGCGGTGCTTGCCGGCCGAGACCTGCGCCTGGCGCCGGCGCTCGCCCATCACGACCTTCGGCTCGCGCTTCTGCTCGTACATCTTCTGCCCGTACCGCTTCCGGCGGGAGAGCTTCACCTGCGCCTCGGCCAGTTCGCGCTTCTGCCGCCGCACGTCGGCCTCCGCGACGCGCACCATCCGCCCGGCTGCCTCCTGCTCGACGGTCAGCGCCTCCTCATAGGCCGAGTACGCCCCGCCGTACCAGGTCACCGCGCCGTCGCGGAGGTCGGCGATCTGATCGACCCGCTCGAGGAGTTCACGGTCGTGGCTGACCACGATCATCACCCCGGACCAGGCCTCCACGGCCTCGTAGAGCCGCCCGCGGGCGAACAGGTCCAGGTTGTTGGTCGGTTCGTCGAGCAGCAGGACGTCAGGCCGGGCCAGCAGCAGCGCCGCGAGTCTGAGCAGTACGCACTCCCCGCCCGAGATCTCGCCCACGGTCCGGTCGAGGCCGACGCGCCCGAGACCCAGCTGTGCGAGAGCGGCGACGGCCCGCTCCTCCACGTCCCAGTCGTCGCCGACCGCCGTGAAGTGCTCCTCCCGCACGTCGCCGGCCTCGATCGCATGCAGCGCGGTGCGGGTGGCGGCGATGCCGAGCGCCTCGTCGACCCGCAACGCCGTGTCGAGCACGGCGTTCTGCGGCAGATACCCGACCCGGCCCGAGGTCCGCACCACGCCCTCGGTGGGGGCGAGTTCGCCGGCGATCAGCCGCAGCAGTGTCGACTTGCCCGAGCCGTTGAGTCCGATCAGCCCCGTCCTGCCGGGACCGACGGCCAGGTGGAAGTCCGCCAGCACGTCGGTGCCGTCGGGCCAGGAGAAGGCCAGCGAGGAGCACGTCACATAGGTGGGGAAGGTAGACATACGGGTCTCCCTGTTGCGTCGGAAGAAGAAAAGGGGCAACGGGTGAGACACCGGTCGGACGGCGCGGAGGCCCTGGTCCGGGAACGGGACGGCTCGCAGGCCGAGGTCGCACACGGGCACGCGGGCGGAAAGCCGCGTGACACGGTGTCTCAGGACCTCAGACGAGCAACGTCCTTCTCCGATCGACGACAACAGGTACGGATGAGAAGCTACGCCCACCGGGGTCGGCGGGCAAACGATTTACGGGGCGGGGCCGGTACCCCGGGTCGGCGCCTGCCGCCCCGGCCCGGCGCCCGGCGTCGGCAGTTCAGTGCGCGTCGCGCATCAACTGGGCCAGGTCCGCGTCCAGATCGAGGTGGAGGTGCTCCCGGCCGGCTGGTACGAGCCCCTGGCTCCGCTTGAGGAAGCGGCGGACGTCGGAGCTGCGGACGTGCACCATCGCGGTCCCCTGCGGCGCGTGGAACTCCAGCACGGTCCTGTCGTACCCGTAGGGCCGTACCCGCACATCGCCCAGCCCGGTGGGCTCGTCCAGGCCGCGCAGGAGCAGATCGCGCGAGAACACCCAGGACACGTCGGTGCCGTCCAGCGTCGCCGAGGCGGGAAAGGACATCCTCACGGCGAAGGGGTCGCGGCTGTCGTAGCGCAGGGTTGCCGGCACGGACTCCATGCGTGGTGCGGAGGAGACCAGACGGGCCTGCACGGCCTGCTCGATGACGCTGGACAAGGCCCGCTCTCCCTCGGGTAGCTGCTGTCGGCGTCGGTCCTCTGCCTCGGCCGAGGGCGACGCCGGTCCTCTGCCGAGGAGGAAGACGGGAGAAAGCCGTGATCCGTGCATCGACCGGGGATGTGAGCTGCATCACCCCCGGGGAAGCGGTCGTGAGCGGCAGCCCCCGGCCGTCGTGTGCGTGTCCGACGCCGCGATCCCCTCGGCCCGCTCGCGGTCGACGCCCGGGGCGAACAGCGCATCTCCGTACCGCGGTTCCTTCCGACCAGAGGCGACCAGGACGCCCGCCGGGGGAGGGCCTCCCGCCAGGCCGTACCAGGCCGTACCAGGCCGTATGGCGGTCTGCGCTACTCCTCGACGCTCGGTGGGGGCCGCTTCGGCCGATTCCCCGACGAACACGGCCGGGGGCCGGCGCCGCGTCAGGCGGCGTTCACCCCGCCCATGGCACCGGCCCCGGCGCCCGTCACCCGTCCGGCACCGCTGGGCCGTTCCCCTGGGCTGTTCCGCCGTCCGGCATCCGCCCGCGACCGCGGCGCCGGCGGCGTCCGGACCGGAACCCCTGGTCCGCCGGCCGCTGGACCGGCGGGCGGGGCCGGGCTTCACCGCGCGTCCGCGACGCGGAAGACGACGCCCGCGGCCACCAGCCGTGCCAGCAGGGCGTCGCCCATCGCGACGGCCGTGGTGACCTGGCCCGCGGTGGCGGGGAGTTCGTCCAGGGCGAGGCTGAGCACCGACTCCGCGAGCATCTTCGCCGTCTCGCCGTAGCCGGGGTCGCCGCCGGACACCTCCGTGAAGACCCGGCGGCCGCCGCCCTCTCCCACGAAGCGAACCCGGAACCAGCTGCGCTCGCGCTGCTCGGCGCCGGGGCCGCGGCCGGGCTCGTAACGGTTCATCAGCCACGTGCGGACGGGCCCGATCCTGGCCAGCGCGGCGAGGGCACCGAGCGCGACGGGGCCGCCGATCGCCATGGGCAGCGTCCGCACCGAGGCGTAGTGCCGGTAGCGGAAGTCGGGGCCGTACCGCTCCAGTCCCGCGGCGGAGCGGGCCACGATCCGGGGGTCCAGCGTCGGCAGCGGGAGTGCCCAGGTGCCGGTCTCCCGGCTGAAGCGCGGGGTACCCAGCGGCGCCCTGGCGCGGCGGGCCGAGAGCCGCGGCTCATGGAGCCTGCGCTCCCGCGCGGTGTGCGCTGCCTGCCGCTGTCTGCCCATCGCCGTGAGCGCGGAGGCGAACGTCCCGCCGGAGAAGATCCCGCCCGCGGTGACGAAGCCGTCGACGCGCAGCGGTACGTCCCGCGGCAGCTGCCGGACCGTGAAGTAGGCGCCCAGATCGTGCGGCACCGAGTCGAAGCCGCAGGCGTGCACCAGCCGGGCGCCCGTCTCGCGGGCCCGTGCGTCGTGCCGTAGGTAGACGGAGTCGACGAACTCCGGTTCGCCGGTGAGGTCGGCGTAGTCCGTCCCGGCGTCCGCGCAGGCGGCGACCAGTGGCTCGCCGTACCAGAGGTACGGGCCGACGGTCGTCGCCACCACGCGCGCCGACTCGGCCAGCGCGCGCAGCGAGTCCGGTTCGCCGGCGTCCGCGACGACGAGCGGCAGCCCGGCGCAGGCCGGGTTGATCGCGGCGAGCCGTTCGCGCAACTGCTCCAGCCGCGCCCGGCTGCGGCCCGCGACGGCCCAGCGGCAGCCCTCGGGGGCGTGCGCGGCCAGGTACTCCGCGGTGAGGGCGCCGACGAATCCGGTCGCGCCGAAGAGCACGATGTCGTACGGCCGCTCCGGCCCGCTCTGCCTTTTCACTGGCCCTCCACCGGGTCGTGGGTCCTGTCCCGCGCCGCGCCGTATGCCGCCGGCCGAGGCTAGCGTGAGCGCGGACGGCGTGCTCCACCGGGAGGCCCCCGCCTCGGCAGGCGCGGGTCAGAGGACGGCGCCTTTTCCCACCACCCGATCCCCGGCTCGGCCCGCAGCCCGGCCGCAGCCCGTCCTCACCGTGGATCCCCGGCCCGGCCCGCACCCCTTCCTCGCACCGGATCCCCGCCCCGGCCCTCGCTGCCCGCACGGGCGGCGCCTCAGCGGTAGTCGTCCGGGTGGTCCTGCATCCAGGTGTTGATCCGGTCGCGCGTGCCGACGAGTTCGTCCTGGTGGGCCCTGAGGTTCGGGTACGAGCGGTCGGTGCCGATCGCCGTGCGGAGACCGGCGATCCACTCGATCGGCTCCGGGAAGTGGCCGGGGCCCTTGGGGTCGGCCTTCATCGCCCGGTCGAGCTCTTCCAGCTCGTCGTACACGCGGCCGAGGAAGTACGCGCACTGCCCCTCCGTCGTACAGCCGTCGCCGAGCGTGGCTTGGAGACCCGCGAAGGCGTCACGGACCCTCACGGGTGGCGGTGTGTCCATGGCCCCGGGGGTGGCGGCGTCCTCGGGCGCGGGTGTCGCGGAGGGCTGTTGCCGCGGTGCCGCCGTCGTGGCCTGCGCCGCCCCGGTACCGGCCGCCGGGCTTCCCCCGGTCGCGGGCGGGCCCCCGGCGGTGGAGCAGGCGACCAGCAGTGCCGCCGGAAGTGCGACGAGCGCCGCGGCACGTAGAGGGCGGGGTATACGCAAGGAGACTCCTGTTCCCGGATAGGGCCGCAGACGTTCCCGGATAGGGCGGCAGACCCCGTCGCCGTTGGGGGGCGACCAAGCGCTTGCTCGGCTCAGGGGCTTGTGCGGAGTGGAACGTGTTCTTAACATCGCCGATGTTACATCAGTTGTGTCACAGGACTGGGGGCTTCATGGCAGCGACAGGGCACGGCCCGCCCGGCGGTCCGCTGGCCGGTGTGCGGGTGGTCGAACTGGCGGGCATCGGGCCCGGACCGTTCGCCGCCATGCTGCTGGCGGACCTCGGTGCCGATGTCGTGCGCGTGGACCGTCCCGGCGGCGCAGGGCTGGCGATCGACCCCGCCCACGACCTGACGAACCGGAACAAGAGGTCCGTGCTGGTCGACCTCAAGGCCGACGGAGGCCCCGGCCGGGTCCTGGACCTCGTGGAGCGCGCCGACGTGCTCATCGAGGGCTACCGGCCCGGCGTGGCCGAGCGGCTCGGGGTCGGGCCGGAGGAGTGCCATGCCCGCAACCCGCGGCTGGTCTACGGCCGGATGACCGGCTGGGGCCAGGAGGGGCCGCTCGCCGAGCGTGCCGGGCACGACATCGCGTACATCGCCGTCACCGGCACCCTCGGCATGATCGGGAAGGCGGAGGAGCCGCCCGCAGTCCCCGCGAACCTCCTCGGGGACTACGCGGGCGGCTCGCTGTACCTCGCCGTCGGCGTGCTGGCCGCGCTCCAGCACGCCCGAAGCCCCGGTGGCACGGGGCAGGTCGTCGACGCGGCGATCGTCGACGGCGCCGCACACCTCGCCACGATGATCCACGGGATGATGGCCGCGGGCGGCTGGCAGGACCGCCGGGGCGCCAACCTCCTCGACGGCGGCTGCCCCTTCTACGGCAGCTACGAGACCGCCGACGGCCGGTACATGGCGGTCGGCGCGCTCGAGCAGCGGTTCTACGACGAGTTCATCCGGCTGCTCGGGATCGAGGGCGAGGTGCCCGCCCGCAAGGACTTCGCCCGCTGGGGGCAGCTGCGCTCCGCCGTCGCCGAGCGCTTCCGGAGCAGGACGCGGGACGAATGGACCGCGGTGTTCGAGGACTCCGACGCGTGCGTGGCGCCGGTGCTCTCGCTGAGCGAGGCGCCCGGGCATCCGCATCTGGCGGCCCGCGGCACCTTCACCGGCCACGGCGGGATCATCCAGCCGTCCCCGGCCCCCCGGTTCTCCGCCACCCCCGGCGCCGTCCGGCGCCCGCCCGCACAACCCGGCGCCGACACCGAGGAGATCGCCCGGGACTGGGGTGTTCCCGGCATCCTGGGTGCCCGAGCCACCCGACCGGACCCGACCGCAGCCGGCCCGAAGGGGCTCCAGACATGAGACGGCAGATCTTCGACGCCGAGCACGAGGCGTTCCGCGAGACCGTCCGCACCTTCCTCGGCAAGGAGGTGCTGCCCCACTACGAGCGGTGGGAGAAGGCCGGCGTCGTATCCCGCGACGCCTGGCTGGCGGCCGGCCGCCAGGGCCTGCTGGGGCCTGCCGTGCCCGAGGAGTACGGCGGCGGCGGGAACACCGACTACCGCTACAGCGCCGTCCTCACCGAGGAGTTCGCCCGCGTCGGCGCCTCCGGCCTCGCGATCGGGCTGCACAACGACGTCATCGGCCCGTATCTCACCTCCCTCGCCACCGAGGAGCAGAAGCGGCGCTGGCTGCCCGGTTTCTGCAGCGGCGAGACCGTCACGGCCATCGCGATGACCGAGCCGGGTGCCGGCTCGGACCTCCAGGGCATCCGTACCACGGCCGAGGACAGGGGCGGCCACTGGCTGCTCAACGGGTCCAAGACGTTCATCTCCAACGGCATCCTCGCCGACCTGGTGATCGTCGTCGCCAGGACCACCCCCGAAGGGGGCGCCAAGGGGCTGTCGCTGCTGGTCGTGGAGCGCGGCATGGCGGGCTTCGAACGCGGCCGCAACCTCGACAAGATCGGACAGAAGGCGCAGGACACGGCCGAGCTCTTCTTCGAGGACGTGCGGGTCCCCAAGGAGAACCTCCTCGGGCGGCTCGACGGCGCGTTCGTCCACCTGATGACCAACCTGGCCCAGGAGCGGCTGGGCATCGCCGTCGCCGCCGTCGCCGCCGCCGAGTACCTGCTGGAGATCACGACCCGGTATGTGAAGGAGCGCGAGGCGTTCGGCAGGCCGCTGGCGAAGCTCCAGCACATCCGCTTCGAGATAGCCGAGATGGCCACCGAGTGCGCTGTGACCCGGGCGTTCCTCGACCGCTGCATCGTCGACCACGGCGAGGGGCGGCTGGATGCGGTGCACGCCTCGATGGCCAAGTGGTGGGCGACGGAGCTGCAGAAGCGGGTCGCCGACCGCTGCCTGCAACTGCACGGCGGATACGGCTATATGGCGGAGTACCGGGTCGCCAGGGCCTTCACGGACGGCCGTATCCAGACGATCTACGGGGGCACCACCGAGATCATGAAGGAGATCATCGGCCGCTCGCTGCTCTCCTGACGGCCCGCCTCCCCCGCCGCCCGCCTCTCCCGGCCGCTTCTCCCGGCCCGCCTCCTCCCCCCGCCCGCTTCTCCCGGCCCGCCCGTCCCCCCGAACCTCCCGCCGCCGCACCCTCATCCGTGAAGCGAAAGGCTCTGTTGTGAGTACCGAAGCGTATGTGTACGACGCGATCCGCACCCCGCGCGGCCGCGGCAAGGCCAACGGCGCCCTGCACGGCACCAAGCCCATCGATCTCGTCGTCGGCCTGATCCACGAGATCCGCTCCCGCTTCCCCGGCCTCGACCCGGCCGCGATCGACGACATCGTCCTCGGAGTCGTGGGCCCGGTCGGCGACCAGGGCTCGGACATCGCCCGGATCTCCGCCATCGCCGCCGGACTTCCCGACACCGTGGCCGGCGTCCAGGAGAACCGCTTCTGCGCCTCCGGCCTGGAGGCCGTCAACATGGCGGCGATGAAGGTCCGCTCCGGCTGGGAGGACCTGGTGCTCGCCGGCGGCGTGGAATCGATGTCCCGCGTGCCGATGGCGTCCGACGGCGGAGCCTGGTTCGCCGACCCGATGACCAACTTCGACACCCACTTCGTGCCGCAGGGCATCGGCGCCGACCTGATCGCCACCATCGAGGGATTCTCCCGGCGGGACGTGGACGAGTACGCGGCGCTGTCCCAGGAGCGGGCGGCCGCCGCCTGGAAGGACGGCCGCTTCGACCGCTCCGTCGTCCCCGTCAGGGACCGCAGCGGCCTCGTCGTCCTCGACCACGACGAGCACCTGCGCCCCGGCACCACCGCGGAGTCGCTGGCCTCCCTCAAGCCGTCGTTCGCGGGCATCGGGGACATGGGCGGCTTCGACGCCGTCGCGCTCCAGACGTACCACTGGGTGGAGACCATCGACCACGTCCACCACGCGGGCAACTCCTCGGGCATCGTCGACGGCGCCTCGCTCGTGGCCGTCGGCTCCGAGGAGGTCGGCCGGCGGTACGGTCTCACGCCCCGGGCACGGATCGTGTCCGCCGCGGTCTCCGGATCCGAGCCGACCATCATGCTCACCGGGCCGGCGCCCGCCACCCGCAAGGCGCTCGCCCGGGCCGGGCTGACGATCGACGACATCGACCTCGTCGAGATCAACGAGGCGTTCGCCGCCGTCGTCCTGCGCTTCGTCAAGGACATGGGGCTCTCCCTCGACAAGGTCAACGTCAACGGAGGAGCCATCGCGCTCGGCCACCCGCTCGGCGCCACCGGAGCCATGATCCTCGGCTCCCTCGTCGACGAACTGGAGCGCGAGGACAAGCGGTACGGCCTCGCCACCCTCTGCGTCGGCGGCGGCATGGGCATCGCCACGATCGTCGAACGCGTCTGACCCCTCGTCCCCTCCCGCCCCTTCCCCCGTACGGAGAAGCCGCAATGACCGCAACGCCGACGAGCACCACCATCCGCTGGGAGCAGGACGAGACCGGGATCGTCACCCTGGTCCTGGACGACCCCGGCCAGTCCGCCAACACCATGAACCGGGCCTTCCGCGCGTCGATCGAGGCGATCGCCGACCGCGCCGAGGCGGAGCAGGACTCCCTCCGCGGCATCGTCTTCACCTCCGCCAAGAAGACCTTCTTCGCGGGCGGCGACCTCAAGGACATGATCAAGGTCGGCCCCGAAGACGCCCAGGCGGCCTTCGAGATGGGCATGGGCATCAAGCGGGCGCTGCGCCGCATCGAGACCCTGGGCAAGCCCGTCGTCGCCGCCCTCAACGGCGCGGCGCTCGGCGGCGGGTACGAGATCGCCCTCGCCTGCCACCACCGCATCGCGCTCGACGCCCCCGGATCCAGGATCGGCCTGCCCGAGGTCACCCTCGGCCTGCTGCCCGCCGGCGGCGGTGTCACCCGCACCGTGCGCCTCATGGGCATCGCCGACGCGCTGCTGAAGGTGCTGCTGCAGGGCACCCAGTACTCCCCTCGGCGCGCCCTGGAGAACGGGCTCGTCCACGAAGTGGCCGCGACGCCGGAGGAGATGCTGGCCAAGGCGCGCGCCTTCATCGAGGCGCACCCCGAGTCGCAGCAGCCCTGGGACGTCAAGGGCTACCGGATCCCCGGCGGTACGCCGTCGAACCCCAAGTTCGCCGCGAACCTGCCCGCCTTCCCGGCCAACCTCAAGAAGCAGCTGAACGGCGCGCCCTTCCCGGCGCCGCGCAACATCCTCGCCGCCGCCGTCGAGGGCTCGCAGGTGGACTTCGAGACCGCCCAGGTCATCGAGGCGCGGTACTTCACCGAGCTGCTCACCGGCCAGACCGCCAAGAACATGATCCAGGCGTTCTTCTTCGACCTCCAGGCGGTCAACTCCGGCGCCAACCGCCCCAAGGGCGTCGAGCCCCGCGAGGTCCGCAAGGTCGCCGTCCTCGGCGCCGGGATGATGGGCGCGGGCATCGCGTACTCCTGCGCCCGGGCGGGCATCGAGGTGGTCCTCAAGGACGTCAGCGCCGAGGCCGCCGGGCGGGGCAAGGGGTACTCGGAGAAGCTGCTGGACAAGGCGCTGAGCCGGGGCCGGACGACGGAGGCCAAGCGAGCCGAACTGCTCGCCCGGATCACCCCGACGGCAGACCCCGCCGACCTCGCGGGCTGCGACGCGGTCATCGAGGCCGTCTTCGAGGACCCGGCGCTCAAGCACAAGGTGTTCCAGGAGATCCAGCACGTCGTCGGGCCGGACGCGCTGCTGTGCTCCAACACCTCGACGCTGCCGATCACCATGCTCGCCGAGGGCGTGGAGCGGCCCGCCGACTTCATCGGCCTGCACTTCTTCTCACCGGTGGACAAGATGCCGCTGGTGGAGATCATCAAGGGGGAGCGCACCGGTGACGAGGCGCTGGCGCGCGCCTTCGACCTGGTCCGCCGGCTCGGCAAGACCCCGATCGTGGTGAACGACTCCCGGGGGTTCTTCACCTCGCGGGTGATCGGGCAGTTCATCAACGAAGGCGTGGCGATGGTGGGCGAGGGCGTCGAGCCCGCGTCCGTGGAGCAGGCCGCGGCCCAGGCGGGGTACCCGGCGAAGGTCCTGTCGCTGATGGACGAGCTCACCCTCACCCTCCCGCGCAGGATCCGCGGCGAGTCGCGGCGGGCCGTGGAGGAGTCCGGCGGCACCTGGACCCCGCACCCCGCCGACGCGGTCGTCGACCGGATGGTCGACGAGTTCGGGCGCACCGGCCGCAGCGGCGGCGCGGGCTTCTACGACTACGTGGACGGCAGGCGCTCGGGGCTCTGGCCGGGTCTGCGCGAGCACTTCAGCCGGCCCGGCGTGCGGGTGCCGTTCGAGGACATGAAGGAGCGGATGCTCTTCGCCGAGGCGCTGGACACCGTCCGGTGCCTGGAGGAGGGCGTGCTGACGTCGGTCGCCGACGCCAACATCGGCTCGATCATGGGCATCGGCTTCCCGGCGTGGACGGGCGGCGTCCTGCAGTACATCAACGGCTACCAGGGGCGCGGCGGCGCGGGCGACGGTCTGCCCGGCTTCGTCGCGCGGGCGCGGGAGCTGGCGGAGGCATACGGCGAGCGCTTCGAGCCCCCGGCGCTCCTGTTGGAGAAGGCCGAGCGGGGGGAGACCTTCACCGACGAGTGACCCGGCGCGTCCCGGCCGGTGCGCGGGTCCGGCCGGTGCGCGGGCCCGGCCGGTCCCGACTCGTCGGTCCCGTTTCCGACCGGCAGCAACCGGCGGGGCTGCCTCTGTCCGGTTTCCGCCCGTCTCGCCGCGGTCTGGCCCGGCGGACTGCGGCCGTCTCATCCCGTCCGTCTCATCCCGTCCGTCTCGTCCTGCGGCCGGCCCGCACGCCGGAGGGGACTTCCCGGCCGCTGGGGGCCGCCGGAGTACCGGATGCTGCCGCACGGCGTACTCGGGGAGAGCGCCGGTCAGGGTGCCGAACCGGGGCGGCGAGCCGGGACGTCGCGTCAAGGGCGGACCCGTTCACGGGCACTGGTCGGGCCGGGGCCCAGACGCCTCCCCACCGGTCCCGAACGCGGCGCGGAGTTCCGACCTCAGCGACCGCTGGAAGGCCGTGACCAGAGCCTGCACGACCATCGGCTGCATATGGGCCGAGAGGGACCTCATCGCGGCGACATGGTCCGCGCCGGACTCGCGCTCGCGGTAGGGGCCCCACACCTCGTCGCGGAACAGCCTGGTCAGCTCCTGCGCGGCGGAACGGGCGTGCTCCAGCAGCACGGTGCGGGAAGCGAGGATGGTCGTGTGGGCGATGGGGACGTCGAGCAGTTCGACACCGAGCCGCAGCAGCCCGCCGTCGAGCCGGAACACGTCCGGCGCGGCGGTGCGGTCCAGCACCCCCATGGCGGCGAGCCGGTCGATGTCCCGGTCCGACAGCGGCCGCCCGGCCCGGCGCTCCAGCTCCGGCCGACCGGTCTCCTCCGCCGGCTCCGGCGCCCAGGAGGCCACCAGCGCCCGGTGGATTGCCAGGTCCTGTGCGCTCAGGCCCGGGGGCAGCTGTCCCAGGTAGCGCTCAATGGCCGCGAGCGTCATGCCCTGGTACTGGAGTTCCTCGATCAGGGCCAGTCGGGACAGGTGCTCCGCGCCGTAGTGGCCGACCCGGCGCGGGCCGATCTGCGGGGGCGGCAGCAGACCGCGGGTGCTGTAGAAGCGGATGGTGCGGACCGTGACACCCGCGCGGGCGGCCAGTTCGTCGATGGTCAGGATCGGCTCCTCGGTCTCGGTCGCCATCGTCTTCCTCGCTCCCTGCGTGCACCGGGCTCCGGTGCAACAGTATTGCTGTCTCATCGGGGTGGTGAAACCGGGTGAGCAGCCCGGCCGACGGTCCGGGGCGCCTGCCCACCCGGGTGCACACGGGGATTCCGGGGCACGTAGGGACCCCGGCGGCATACGGGCATACGGGCATACGGCATACGGACGTACGGACGTACGGGCGGGCAGGCGGGGGCATGTGCATCGCGGGACGCCACCGCGCCGCGCACCAGGGCGCCGAACCGAGGGCGTGTGCCCGCGGCGCCCGGTGGGGCCCGGTGACGCCCGGTGGGGCCCGCGACGCGGGCTCGCCCCCCCTCGCGAGCGGAGGCCCGCCCATGACGAGGCAGGGCCCGGGACGCTCCCAGCGGGTGGACGGCTGCTCCGATGACGCTAGAGTGCGGTTCCTGTTCGAGCGGCGCATGGGGGGCGGGGAGGGCATGAGCGCGCAGCTGAGGGAGAAGGCCGTGGAGTTGGCCGACGTCCTGTGGCGTGAACACACCGTGTACCGGGACCGCGCGGGAGGCGTCGTCATCCGCGGCGAGCATGTACGGCGCTGGATCAGCCTCGCACCGAGCGGCGGCCGGGGCCAACTCCTGATGCGGGCCGGCCGGATACTCGACGGCGGCACGACGGCTCCCGCGCGCTCGGAGGCGGTGGTGAGCGGTGGGGCGGGCACGGCCGACCTGGCCGCGGTCTGCCGCCGGCTGCTCGCCGAGGCCGCGGCGGACCCCCTGCCGCGTGTGGTGGCCTCCGCGGTTCCTCGCTCCGTCCGGCGCGGGCGCTTCTTCCGGCGGTTCGGAGGTGCCACGCCGCGCCCGGCCCGCCCGGCCCGCCCGGCCCGCCCGGCCCGCTCCCGGCGCCCGGCCCGCTCCCGGCGTACGCCCCGGACCCCGCGTCCCGGTCGGCACACCGGCCTCGTTTCCTGGGCGGTCATCGTCTGCGTGGCCGCGACCATCGCGCTGTACGCCTGGAGCGCCACCATCTGGTACCGGTAGCCCCGCGACCGGAGGCGGCGCCCCGGCCCGGCGGTCGAGGCGCGGGCCCGCCGCCGGCGCCGTCGTCGAGCGGGCGAGCCCTGCGGACCGGCCGGGGCCCCGCTTGCCCTGCGGACCGCGCTCGCCCTGCACGCCCTGCGCGCCGGACGGGCCCGCCACCGCGGGTCCGGGCGCCCCGGCAGCCTCCCCCCGCTACTGCCCGAAGGCGGCGACCGGGTAGTGGTCCGAGAGGTTGGTGTAGGTGTAGTCGATGCCCCAGCTGGTGACCGTCCAGGGCGCGCTCTGCTCCTTGACCACGTCGTTCCGCCAGCCGGCCGGGCGGACGTGCCCCGCGCGGTGCAGGACGTGGTCCAGGTCCTCGCGGGGCTCGCCCGGATAGCGTTCGGCCGCGATCGAGTTGTCCCGGGTATCGAACGAGTACGCGTGACCGGTCCGGCTGTCCGCGCCGACGAGCCCGCCGTCGGCGAGCATGCCCGCGTACTCCGCGGTGTGCGAGCCGACGTTGAAGTCGCCTGCCACCAGCACCTGTTCGGAGGCCGGGATGCTCTTCGCGTCGAGGAACGCGTCGAGCGCCTTGAACTGGCGGCTGCGCATCCGCGCCGCCTCGCCCGCCGCGCAGCCCGGGTCGGTCGATTGGGCATGGGTTCCCACCACGTGCACCCGGCTGCCGTTCACGTCCAGGACGGTGTAGACGAAGCCCTTGTTGGACCACCAGTCGGCGCCACAGGCGTCCTTGTAGACGTACTGCTCCTTGCGCACGATGGGCCACTTGCTGAGGACGGTGACCCCGCCGTCCTCCGGCACCGTCGCCGAGTAGGCGCCGCCCGTCGCGTCCCAGCCGCTCTTGCTGCGGCCCATCACCGGTGTCTGGTAGGGGTACTGGGCGCGTGCGTTGCGCTGCAGGGCCTCGGACGAGGAGTTGTCGAACGCCTCCTGGAGCACGACGACGTCGTTGCCCTGGAAGTAGGGGGCCTTCGGTATCTCGGCGGCCCGGTGGGCCTGGCCCCAGTTGGGATAGAGGACTCTGCTGAACAGGAAGACGTTGTACGTCAGGACCTTCAGCGAGGGTGTCGCGGCGGGGGACTGCCGGCCGGGGGCGGCGGACGCCGACGGTGCGGCGACCGCCAGGGCCGCCGCGGCGAGCGTGAGGGAGAGGGCCGCGCCGGACGCGCGGCGGAACACGGAATGCGGCACTGTGACTCCCGTTTCCGGTGGGGGTGCGGGCGGTGGGTCGGCGCGCACATCAAAGCAGCGGCAGCTACCTCGGGGTAACCGTCAGGTGCCGGGTCTTTCGCCGGAGTTCCGCGCGCCCTGGGAACGTGGACGGGGGTATCCCCTCCCGGCATGCGTGCGGGAGCCTCCCGGTGGATCGGCCTCCCCTCCCGCCGGCCTGCCTCCCGGCCGGCCCGCCCCGCCTGCCTGATGTCCGACGCCGGCTTCCCCGCCCCCGCTCGGGCTCGCATACTGGGACGTGGGACCCTCAGGCCGGGCATTGCGCACCCGCCGGCCACCGGGAGCACGCTCATGACCAGGCCGCGGGAACGGCTGACGCGCAGGACGGACGGGAGGGCGGGGCCGGACCCCCCGCCCCCGCCGCCCGGTGGTGTCCTGTGGACCCTTGTCGGCGACATCCGCGGGCTGCTCATGCTCCCCGCAGCGCTGGCCCTGCAGGTCGCGCATCCCGCCGTCGGCGCGGGCGTCGACGAGCACTCCCTCTTCCGCGCCGACCCCTGGGGGCGCGGGGAGCGCTCGCTGCGCTCGCTCCAGCTGTGGGTGTACGGCGGTGCCGCCGCCGCCGAGGAGGGCCGCCGGCTGCGCCGGCTGCACCGGGGCATCGAGGGCACCGACAGCCGGGGCCGCCGCTACCGTGCGCTCACTCCCGAGTACTACGCGTGGGTCCACGCCACCGGTTTCCCCGTCCACCGCCACGCGCTCCGCTATCTGTACCGGCCGGTCACCGAGGACCAGGAGCGCCGGCTCTACCAGGAGTGGCTGATGGTCGGCCGGGTGCTCGGCATCCGGGACCGGGACATGCCGGGGACCGTCGAGGAGTTCTGGCCGTACTACCGCGGGGTCCTGGCCGGCGAGTTGGAGGCGAACGCCGTCGTCCGGGACCTCGTCGCCACCGGCAGCCGGCTGCCGCCACCCGTCTTCGGGCCCCCGCCGCTGCGGCTGCTGCTGCGCCTGTGCTGGCCGCTGGTACTGCCCGGGTTCCTCCGGCTGAGGCGCTTCCTCACCATCGGGCTGATGCCGCCGGACGCCCGGGCGGCGATCGGACTGCCCTGGACCGGCGGGCAGGAGCGGCGGCTGCGGCGCTTCGGCCGGATCGTACGGACCGTGGTCCCCCTGCTTCCGGAGCGGATGCGCTATCTGCCGCAGGCCAGGGAGGCCCGCCGCCGGGCACGGGCCGGGGGACTGCTGCCGACGGGACGGACCGGCCGGCGTTCTCGACGACCGCGCGCCGGGTGACGCCTGGCGGGGCCGCCGACGCCCGGAGCGCGAGGCCGGAGGGGCGAACCGAGTGGCGGCCGGGGACGTGCGGACGCTCTCCCCGACGCCGAACGTGCGGACCCCGCCGTCCGCAACCGGCGCAGGGTCCACTCCCTGCTCGCCGCGCTGAAGGGTGCGTTCGCCTTCGCCGGCGAGCGGCGCGCCCCGATCGAGGCCGCGCCGACCGCGGCCCGGCTCGCCGGACCCGCCGAACGCGGCCCGGTATGGACCGGCGGCGCGGGCAACGACCCCGCGGCACCGGACGAGACCGTCCAGGACCCGCCCTGCGGCTACCGGCTCACGGCCGCCCGGTACACCGAGGTCGAGCACGAACTCGCCCTGCACGGCGTGGTCTCCCGGCCCACGCCCCACGGCGTGGTCGTGCCGCTGCGGCGGTCGATGCGGGCACTGGCACCCCTGCTGCCAGACGGGCGTGCCGCGTGCCGTCTCCCGGCCGGGAGCCCGATCACCCGCTGCCGACCCCCTGTGGATCTCGCCACGCGTGTGAATCTCGCCAGGCGTGGTAGGAGGGGCCTCAGGAGAGCGAACCCGGCTCCGTTCACCCGCGAAAGGGGCCTCAGTGCCGCACGTCGACACATCCGGCGCACCACAACCGGCGGACCCGGGAAGTCCCCGGGCGGCGGACCTCCCCCGGCCGCCGGGGCCGGCCAAGGGCGGCACCGCCACGGACCGGGTGGTCTTCGGGGTCACCGCCGCCCTCACGGTCGCGTTCGTGCTCTGGGGTGCGGTCGCCAGTGACACCCTCGGGCGCGTGTCCGCCGACATGCTCGCGGGGCTCATCCACAACGGAGGCTGGGCGTTCGTCCTGGCCGCCTCCGGTTTCGTGATCTTCGCGCTCTGGCTCGCCATGAGCCGTTACGGGCGGATCCCGCTCGGACGGGAGGGCGAGGAGCCCGAGTTCCGCACCGTCTCCTGGATCGCGATGATGTTCAGCGCCGGCATGGGCATCGGCCTGATGTTCTACGGGGTCAGCGAGCCCCTGGCGCACTTCACCGACCCGCCGCCGGGCACCGCCCCCGCCGACGCGGCACAGGCCATGGAGACGGCGATGGCCACGACGCTGTTCCACTGGACGCTGCACCCGTGGGCCATCTACGCCGTGGTCGGGCTCGCCATCGCCTACAGCACCTTCCGGCGCGGCCGCCGCCAGACGGTGAGCGCGGTCTTCGAGCCGCTGATCGGCAGGAGGCACGCCCAAGGCTGGGGCGGCCGGCTCATCGACATCCTCGCCATCTTCGCCACGCTGTTCGGCTCGGCCGCCTCCCTCGGGCTCGGTGCCCTGCAGATCGCCGGCGGAGTCAGCGAACTGGGCTGGATGACCAGGGTGAGCACGGCGCTGCTCGTCGTCGTCATCGCCGTGCTGACGCTCGCCTTCGTCCTCTCCGCCGTGTCCGGCATCGAGAAGGGCATCCAGTGGCTGTCCAACACCAACATGGTGCTGGCCCTGCTGCTCGCCGTGTTCCTCTTCGTCGCCGGGCCGACGGTCATCGTGCTGGACCTGCTGCCCACCTCGATCGCCACCTACTTCGGCGAGCTGCCGCAGCTGATCGGCCGCACCGAGGCGTCCAGCGGCGCAGGGGTCGCCGAATGGCTCGGCAGCTGGACCGTCTTCTACTGGGCCTGGTGGATCTCGTGGACGCCGTTCGTGGGCATGTTCATCGCCCGCATCAGCCGGGGCCGGACCGTCCGCCAGTTCGTCGGCGGAGTGATCCTGGTGCCCAGCGCGGTCAGCCTCTGCTGGTTCGCGATCTTCGGCGGGACGGCGATCACCCTCCAGGAGGGCGGCCGGCTCGGCGACGAGAGCACCCCCGAGGGCCAGTTGTTCGCCGTGCTGCGGCAGTACCCGGCGGCCACGGTGACGAGCCTGCTCGTGATGGTCCTCGTCGCCATCTTCTTCGTCTCCGGCGCAGATGCGGCGTCCCTGGTGATGGGGACGCTCTCGCAGAAGGGCGCCCTGGAACCCGGCCGCTTCGTCGTGGTGTTCTGGGGCGGTGTCACCGGCGCCGTGGCGGCCGTGATGCTGCTGATCGGCGGCGGGAAGGGGGACGCCCTCGCGGGACTGCAGAACCTCACCATCCTCGTGGCGGCGCCGTTCCTGGCGGTGATGATCGCGATGTGCTTCGCGCTGATGCGCGATCTGCGCCGCGACCCGCTCGTCCTGCGCGGCCGGCGCGGGGAGGAGGCCGTCGAGCTCGCGGTCATCGCGGGGCATGAGAAGTACGACGGCGATTTCGAGCTCCGCATCGGGCCCACGCCGCCCGAGAAGTGAACCAGGCCCCTCCGGGGGCGCCGCCCGGGGTCCGGCCGGAGCGTGCTCCGGCCGCCCACCGCCCGGAGGCGTCCGGCGGCCGGTGACCGCTGCTGCAGGGTGTCCCATGTCCCGTGTCCCGTGTCCCGTGTCCCGTGTCCCGGCCCGGGGTCCCGGGCCGCCCGGGGCTCGGCGTCACCCGTATCCGGGGCCGGCCGAGTCCTCTGGAGGCGGCCCGCCCACCCGGCGACCGGAGCCGGGCGGTGGCGGCGGTCTCCGCTCCGGGCGGGGACTTGGCCCCGGGCGGTGGTGGGTGGTCGGGCCCTGTTCATTCCCGGTGCGCCCCGGCGGAGTCGTCGTGGTCGTGGCCGTCGTGGCCGTCGTGCCGGGCTGCCGCCGTCGTGCTGCCCGTGCCGCGCCTTCGCACCGTGCCCGGAGATCCCGCTCGCTGTGCGAGGCAGGGGGGTGGCCGCCTCGCGGCCGTACGCACCGGAGTCCCGTCCCCTCGGCGGACGAGGCGGCCCTCGCACCCCGCCCGGCGAACGGGCCTTAGACTCGGCCCTCTGATGACCGCAACCCTCGTCGCCAAGAACCTCGCCGCCGGACACGGCGACCGCACGCTCTTCGCCGGACTCGACCTCGTCGTCGCGCCCGGCGACGTGATCGGCCTCGTCGGTGCCAACGGCGCCGGGAAGTCCACTCTGCTCCGGCTGCTCGCCGGCCTCGACACCCCGGAACACGGTGAGGTGCGGCTGTCCCCGCCGACCGCTGCGGTGGGCCACCTGCCGCAGGAGCCGGAGCGACGCGACGGGGAGACCGTACGGGGGTTCCTCGCCCGCCGGACCGGGGTCGCCGCCGCGCAGAGCGCGATGGACGAGGCCACCCGGGGCCTCGTCGACGGGACGCCCGGCGCCGATGACGCCTACGCGGCGAGTCTGGAGCGCTGGCTGGCGCTCGGCGGCGCCGACCTCGACGAGCGCGCCGAGGAGGTCGCCGGTTCGCTCGGCCTCCACGCCGGCACCGGCACCGGCAGCGGCCTCCGTGCCGGCCTCGACCGGCCGATGACCTCCCTCTCCGGCGGCCAGGCGGCCCGGGCCCAGCTCGCCTCCCTGCTGCTGTCCCGCTACGACGTCTTCCTCCTCGACGAGCCGACCAACGACCTCGACCTGGACGGGCTGGAGCGGCTGGAGCGCTTCGTCACCGGCCTGCGCGCGGGCACCCTGGTCGTCAGCCACGACCGGGAGTTCCTCTCCCGCACCGTCACCAAGGTCCTCGAACTCGACCTCGCCCAGCAGCAGATCACGCTCTACGGCGGCGGCCACGCCGCGTATCTGGAGGAACGCGAGACCGCGCGGCGGCACGCCCGCGAGGACTACGAGGAGTACGCCGACAAGAGAGCCGCCCTCGAGGGCCGGGCCCGGATGCAGCGCTCCTGGATGGACAAGGGCGTCAGGAACGCGCGGCGCAAGGCAGGCGACAACGACAAGATCGGCCGCAAGTTCCGCAGCGAGGCGAGCGAGAAGCAGGCCGCGAAGGCGCGCCAGACCCAGCGCATGATCGAACGCCTCGACGTGGTCGAGGAACCCCGCAAGGAGTGGGAACTGCGCATGGAGATCGGGGCCGCGCCCCGATCGGGGTCGGTCGTGGCGACCCTCCGCGATGCCGAGGTGCGGCGGGGCGACTTCCGCTTCGGCCCGGTGTCGCTGCGGATCGACTTCGCCGACCGGGTCGCCGTCACCGGGGCCAACGGCGCAGGCAAGTCGACGCTTCTCGCCGCGCTGCTCGGCAGGCTCACGCTGGACGCCGGGCACTCCGCCGTCGGGTCCGGCGTCGTCATCGGCGAGATCGACCAGGCTCGTCGGCTGCTCCACGGCACGGACTCGCTGCTTGACGCGTTCTGCGCGGCGGTTCCCGACACCGAACCCGCCGACGTCCGTACCCTGCTCGCCAAGTTCGGCCTCAAGGCGCACCATGTGCTGCGCCCGGCGGCCGGCCTGTCCCCGGGCGAGCGGACCCGCGCCGCCCTGGCCCTGCTCCAGGGCCGGGGCGTCAACCTGCTGGTGCTCGACGAGCCCACGAACCATCTCGACCTGCCCGCCATCGAGCAGCTCGAGTCCGCACTCGCCTCCTACCCGGGCACGCTGCTGCTGGTCACCCACGACCGCCGGATGCTCGACGCCGTCCGCACGACCCGGCGCCTCGAGGTGGCGCACGGCAAGGTCACCGAAAGCTGAGGAGGGGCCGGTCCCGACCGGCCCTCCCGGACCCGGCGTCCCCACTCCCGGCAGCGAGCGGGCCACGGCGCCCGCGCGCCGCCGGGACGGGGGTCAGGCCCTGGCGAACGGCTGCCGCGTGGCCGGTCGGGACAAGGCGGGGTCGGCGGGGATGCCGGCCGGCCGCCGCCGCAGGCCCACAGCCGCCGCCCCGGGTACCGTCACAGGTCCAAAGGCCCGATGCCGAATCGGCCCCGCGGAGGCGGCATCCGCGCGGCCACCGGGCCACACAGCCACCGGCCTCCGCGGCCACCGGCCACCATGGCCCCGCCGTACGGCAGTGGCCGCGCGGCCGTGGCGGGGTCAGCGCCCGCCGCCTCCCCCGCCGTCCAGCAGACCGGCCCGGCGCAGGGCGTCCGCCATCGCGCTGTTGGCGGGGGGCGCCCCGCGACGACCCGAACCCGAGCCGGGCCTTGACCCCGAACCGGACCCCGAACCGGACCCCGAACCGGACCCCGAACCGGACCCCGAACCGGACCCCGAACCGGACCCCGACCCCGAACCGGCGCCCTGGCGGCGGTCGCGGCCGCCCTGGCGCTGCTGCGGCGGCCGGCCGCCGCCCTGCTCGCGGCGCCGGCCACCACCAGCACCGGGCTGCGCCGCCGCCTCGTCGTCCAGCCGCAGCGTCAGCGAGATCCGCTTGCGCGGGATGTCGACATCGAGGACCTTCACCTTGACCACGTCGCCCGGCTTCACCACGTCCCGCGGGTCCTTGACGAACGTGCGGGACATGGCCGAGACGTGCACCAGTCCGTCCTGGTGGACGCCGACGTCCACGAACGCCCCGAACGCCGCCACATTGGTGACCACGCCTTCCAGCACCATCCCGGAAGCCAGGTCGGAGATCTTCTCCACTCCGTCCTTGAAGGCCGCCGTCCGGAACGCGGGCCGGGGGTCGCGCCCCGGCTTCTCCAGCTCCCGCAGGATGTCCGTCACCGTCGGCAGGCCGAAGGTCTCGTCGACGAAGTCGCCCGGGCGCAGCGACCGCAGCACCCCCGTGTTGCCGATGAGCGACGCGACCTCGCTGCCGGCCGTCTTCACCATGCGCCGCACCACCGGGTACGCCTCGGGGTGCACGCTGGACGCGTCCAGCGGGTCGTCCCCGCCGCGGATCCGCAGAAAGCCCGCGCACTGCTCGTACGCCTTCGGGCCGAGCCGCGTCACGTTCCTGAGCTGCTTGCGGGAGTGGAAGGGGCCGTTCTGGTCGCGGTGGGCCACGATGTTCTCGGCGAGGCCCGCACCGATGCCCGAGACCCGGGACAGCAGCGGCGCCGAGGCGGTGTTCACATCGACGCCGACGCCGTTCACACAGTCCTCGACGACCGCGTCCAGCGAGCGCGAGAGCTTCACCTCGGAGAGGTCGTGCTGGTACTGGCCCACGCCGATCGACTTGGGGTCGATCTTCACCAGCTCGGCGAGGGGGTCCTGCAGCCGGCGGGCGATGGACACCGCGCCGCGCAGCGAGACGTCCAGGCCCGGCAGCTCCTGCGAGGCGAACGCGGACGCCGAGTACACCGAAGCGCCTGCCTCCGACACCATCACCTTGGTGAGCTTCAGCTCGGGGTGCTGCGCGATGAGGTCCGCGGCCAGCCTGTCCGTCTCCCGGGACGCCGTGCCGTTGCCGATGGCGACCAGCTCGACGCCGTGCTCCTTGGCCAGCCGGGCCAGCTTCGCCAGGGACTCGTCCCACTTGTTCGCGGGCACGTGCGGGTAGACCGTGTCGGTGGCGACGACCTTGCCGGTCGCGTCGACCACCGCCACCTTCACCCCCGTGCGGAAACCGGGGTCGAGGCCCAGTGTCGCCCGGGTCCCGGCGGGGGCGGCGAGCAGCAGGTCCCGCAGGTTGGCGGCGAAGACCCGTACCGCCTCGTCCTCGGCGGCCGTCCGCAGTCTCAGCCGCAGATCGATGCCGAGGTGTACGAGGATCCGGGTCCGCCAGGCCCAGCGCACCGTGTCCAGCAGCCACTTGTCCGCCGGGCGGCCCCGGTCCGCCACGTCGAACCGGCGGGCGACCATGCCCTCGTACGTCGAGGGGCCCTCCGCGGGCTCCTCCGGCTCCAGCTCCAGGCTGAGCACGTCCTCCTTCTCGCCGCGGAGCATCGCGAGCACGCGGTGCGAGGGGAGTTCGGTGAACGGCTCGGCGAAGTCGAAGTAGTCGGCGAACTTCGCGCCGGCCTCCTCCCTGCCGTCGCGGACCTTCGCCGCCAGCCGGCCCCGGGTCCACATCCGCTCCCGCAGCTCGCCGATGAGGTCGGCGTCCTCGGAGAAGCGCTCGGTGAGGAGGGCGCGGGCGCCCTCCAGAGCTGCCGCGGAGTCGGCGACGCCCTTGCCCGCGTCGACGAACGCGGCGGCGGCCGCGAGGGGTTCGACCGTGGGGTCGCCGAGCAGTCCCTCGGCGAGCGGCTCCAGCCCCGCTTCGCGGGCGATCTGCGCCTTGGTCCTCCGCTTGGGCTTGAAGGGGAGGTAGACGTCCTCCAGCCGGGCCTTGGTGTCGGCGGACCGGATCCGCGCCTCGATCTCGCCGGTCAGCTTGCCCTGCTCGCGGACGGATTCCAGGACCGCGGTCCGCCGCTCCTCCAGTTCCCGCAGATAGCGCAGCCGCTCCTCGAGCGCGCGCAGCTGCGCGTCGTCGAGCATCTCGGTCGCTTCCTTGCGGTAGCGCGCGATGAACGGGACGGTGGACCCGCCGTCGAGCAGCTCGACGGCCGCCTTCACCTGCCGCTCCCGTACGCCGAGTTCCTCGGCGATCCTGCCTTCGATGGACGTCGTCACGGTTCCCGACTCGCCTTCCGATACCGGCTGTGCCTGCGAGGCCGCGCGGATGTGCGCCCGCGCGATCTCCTCGGCTGCATTCTGCCGGGTGGGCCGCGGCCCTGTCGCGCCTCCCCCTGCGCCCGGCGCGTGCGTTGTCCGCGGCCGGCCGCCCCGCACAGGAGGCGGGGCCGGCGGCCGGAGCGGGGCGGTGGCGGCGGGGAGGGCGAGGCGGCGGCGGTCAGCCCTTCCCCGCGAGGCCGTCGGGGAAGGCGCCGGCCGCGGTGGCGGTCAGGACGAATCCGCGGCCCAGCTCGGTGAGGCGTGCCACGCCGTCCGCCCCCAGGTGCTGGTAGGGAGCGAGGTCGAGCCGGTCGGTGTGCTCCTCCAGTTCCTCGCGGAGCGCCGTGCCCGCCTCGGTCAGCCCGCCTTCGCGGTCGAGGAGTCCCCGCTCGCGCAGCCGCCCGGAGGCAGCCTCCCAGTCGGTGCGCCGCCAGCCCCGGCTGGCGAGGATCCAGCGGGGTGACATGCCCTTGCCGGTCGCGGTGTGGCTGACCAGGGCCTCCAGCGGGTCGAGCCCGGCGGACAGCAGCGCGGCGAGATGGCCGTCGCCGCGGTGCTCGCGCAGCAGGGTCGCGGCGTGCCAGAGAGCGAGATGCGGTTCCCCGGGCACCGGCAGGTCGGCGTGTGCGGAGTACAGCGGGCGGGCGTGCCGGGTGCAGGCCTCGGTGGCGGTGAGCGCCAGGCGGGCGGCCTCCGCCATCTCCGGCGAGGAGACGGTGTCGTCGCCGAGCAGCCGGCGCAGGGTCGCGTCGACCGCCCGGGTGCGGGCGTCCAGGACCGCGGCGGGGGAGGCGGTGTCCCAGACCGCGGGGAGGTGCCGGGCGATCAGCTCGTGGCTGAAGTTGTAGAACGCTGCCGAGACCGTGCCCGGCCCGACCGCGCCCAGGGGTGCGGCGCGGCCCGCGAAGTAGGCGGCACTGGTGTCCTCGACGCCGATCAGCGCGAGTTCCCTCGCATGGTCGGGCGAGAAGTACACGGTGGCGTGGAGCGGGTTGACGGCGTTGTGGCAGCGGCGTCCCGCACGGGGGTGGAGAGAACTCATACCCGAACGTTACCGACCGGTTAGTACGGCGTGAAGGGGGCGAGACCGCCCGCGCTGTGAACGGCGGGAAGGCCCTGCGGTGGCGGGGGCCGGGAACCCGCTCGCCCCACCCGCAGGCGGCGGCGGACGCCCGGACGCACCCGGCGGCCCGGCTGCGCGGTCCGATCCGCGTGGCCCGATCCGCACGAGGCCGTCAACGGCGGGCCGGTGGGACCACCCCCGGCCGTCCGGCCGGCCGCCGGGCCACCGCGCGGTCCCGTCCTGTCCGGTCCGGTCCCGTCCGGTCCCGTCCGGTCCGGTCCCGTCCGACCGCCCGGAGCGCCCCGTCCGGTCCGGTGGTCCTGCCTCACCCGCCCCAGGTGAACCGCGGCGGCCTGCGCTCCAGGAAGGCGGCGACGCCCTCCGCCGTGTCGCCGCTGCCGCGCGCCTGCTGCGCCCAGTGGGCCTCGCGGTCGGCCCGCCCGGCCGCGAACTCCTTCGCGGCGGCCTGCGTCAGCTGCGAGCGGGCCGCCAGCACCCGGGCGAACCCGGCCACCCTCCTGCCCAGTTCGCCCGCGGGCAGCACCTCGTCGATCAGACCGGTGCGCAGCGCCCGTTCCGTACCGATCAACTCGCCCGAGAACAAAAGGTACTTCGCGGTGGCCGGACCCACGAGCGAGACCAGGCGCCGGGTGGAGGCGGCGGGGTAGACGATGCCGAGCTTCGCCGGGGTGACCCCGAAGGAGGCGCCCTCCTCGGCGAACCGCAGGTCGCACGCGGCCGCGAGCTGGCAGCCGCCGCCCACGCAGTAGCCGCGGACCGCCGCCAGCGACGGTCTGGGGAACGCCGCGAGTGCCTCCTCGGCCCGTACGGCCAGTTCCTGCGGTGACTCCTCCGCGACCGCCGGGCCCAGCGAGGTGATGTCGGCGCCCGCGCAGAAGGTGCCGCCGTCGCCGGTGAGCACCAGTACCCGGACGGCGGGGTCGCGGCCCAGTCCGTCCAGCAGTCCGGGCAGCTCTCGCCACATCGCCGCCGTCATCGCGTTGCGCCTGGCCGGATGGCTGATGACGACGGTCGCCACCCCGTCCGCCACCGAGTGCCGGACCCCCGGCTCCGCCCCGTCAGCCTCGTTCGTCCGGTTCCCCGCCTCGTTCGTCCGGTCCATGCGCCGGATGCTATCCGCCGGGCGTCTGCCTACGATCGGTGAGGGGGTGCGGGCGCGGGCCGTATCGCCGGCCAACGCGACGGCGGGGCGACCGCGCAGGCGGCGACCCCCGCGACCCCCCAGGCGCGAGGAGGCAGTGATGACCGGTCCCGCCCGTGAGGGCAGAAAGCTCCGCCGAAGCTTCGGCTGGCTGGCGGTCCTCGGCGTGATCCTGGTGATCGCCGGGATCGTCGGCCTCGTCTACGTCGGGCTCGCCACCCTCACCTCGATGCTCCTGTTCGGCTGGCTGCTGCTCGTCGGCGGATTCGTCGGGCTGCTGCACGCCGTCGAGTCGCGCGGCAGCAACTTCTTCTGGCTCGCCGTCGTCGTCGCCGCCCTGAACATCGCGGCCGGTGTGGTCGTCATCCGCCATCCGGAGGGCAGCGCGGAGGCGCTGACGATGTTCGCCGCACTGCTGTTCCTCACCGGCGGGCTGTTCCGGCTCGTGGGCAGTCTGGTGGTGCGGGGCCCGCAGTTCGGCTGGACCCTGGTCCAGGGCGCCTTCGGTCTGCTGCTGGGCATCCTGGTGCTCGTGAACTGGCCGGAGAGCAGCCGCTATGTCCTCGGTGTGTTCTTCTCGCTCGCCCTGCTCTTCGACGGGCTGGGCCTGATCGCGATCGGCGTGTCCGGCCGGCAGATCGTCGGCATGGTCGCGGAGGGCGGACCGACCGGGCCGACCGGGCCGACCGGGGAGGCCGGAGGGACCGGAGGGACCGTGGGGACCGGGGAGACACCCGGCCGGACGGCGGGCGGTGTATCCGAGAAGTCGTCAGAAGGCGATCCGAATCAGTCGGAGAGCTGACCCAACCGCCATGTCCCGGCTTCAAACCGTCGATAGGGGCTGACTTCTGGTCAGCAGCCCGGTAGGGGCCCCTGCGTTCCCGACACTCGGTGACGCAGCAGTTCCCCAGCGACGTCTCACGAGGGTGGGTGCGGGTCTATGGAGAGCCCCGGGAGCGTCCCGGCCCGGCCACTGCCGTACGAAGGCGTCTGGCGGTTCACCGCACCCGCACGCGACGTGTCCGTACCGCGGGCCCGCCATGCCGTCCGCGATCTGGTCCGGCGCCAGGGCGTACCGGTCCGTGACGAGGTTGTGCAGGCACTGCTGCTGATCGTGTCCGAACTGGTCACCAACGCCGTGCGGCATGCCGCGCTGCTGTCGCCCGAGGTGGCCGTCGAGATCGCGGTCGGTCCGGAGTGGATCCGGGTGGCCGTCGAGGACAACCACCCCTACCGGCCCGCGGCCCTGGTGAGCGACGCCGCCAGGACCGGCGGCCGGGGGCTGCTCCTGGTGAAGGAGATCACCCGGGAGGCGGGCGGTGAGTGGGACGTCCAGCACACACCGCACGGTGGAAAGATCATCTGGGCGGCGCTGCCCCTGCGCCCGTGAGCGGCGGTCGCCCCGGGCGGGGCGCCGCACCCACCGCACCTCAGGTCAGGCCCGCCCGTTCACCAGCCCCCGGACGGGCCGGTGAGCTCCCTGACCGCCGGGCGCGCCCCGTCCAGCACCGTCATGAACCAGGCCGAGAAGGTGTCCCGCGCGTGCCGCTCGGACAGTTCCGCTGCCGTGACGAACGCCGTCTCGCCGACCTCCTCCGGGTCCGGCCGCAGCGGTGCCTGCACCAGGCCCACGAACAGGTGGTTGAACTCCTGCTCGACCAGGCCCGAGGCCGGGTCCGGATGGTTGTAGCGGACGGTGCCCGCCTCGGCCAGCAGCGACGGGGAGACGCCCAGCTCCTCGTGTGTCCGCCGGGCGGCGGCCGTGAACGGCGCCTCGCCCGGATAGGGATGCCCGCAGCAGGTGTTCGACCAGACTCCGGGGGAGTGGTACTTGCCCGGTGCCCGCCGCTGCAGCAGCAGCCTCCCCTGCTCGTCGAAGAGGAAGACGGAGAACGCGCGGTGCAGCTGTCCCGGCGCCTGATGGGCGGAGAGCTTCTCCGCGGTGCCGATGGTTCGGCCGCTCTCGTCGACCAGTTCGAGCAAGATCGGTTGCGCGGTGCCGTTCGACGAGCTGTTCGGCGCGGTGGCGGGTGTGATCGGCATGGCCATCCTTCGCTTCGGTCCTCGGCCCTGAGGGGCGCACCCAGTCTGCCGTACAAAAGCGGCTTGTCGGCACTTCACCGCCCCTGGGCATGTCCGCTCCCGCCGGGCGGGGACCGGCGCCGGTCCCCGCCCGGCACGGAGGGCCGCCCGCCCGGCAGGGGCGTCCGACGCCGTCCGACGCCGGCCGACGCCGGCCGACGTCGGCTCCAGCGCGGTGCCGACCGCGTACGCCCAGCCCTCGGCCCGGCCCTGACCAGAACGCACGACCCCTCGGCGAGGGGCGGGGTGGCCCGGCCGGCCTGCACACCGCGGACCGGGCCCGCCGGGACCGCAGGTGTGAAGACCGGCCTCGGCGCCTGCGGGAACGGCTCGTGCGGATCCGCCGCCCTCACCCCGGCTGCCGGCAGCAGCGGGTGGCCGGCCGTGGCACCGGAGAGTGCGCTCAATGACAGTAGCCCGCCTCGTGCTCCGCATGACCGCCGGGTTCCAGCTGGAACGTGCAGTGCTCCACGGCGCAGTGCGAGGCGGCGGCCGCGGTCCCCCTACGCGGGCGGCCACCGTGTCCGTGGTCCTGCCCTGCCCCCATGCCAGACGCCTCCCGGGTCGCCGTACGTTCCGTCCGAGTGGCCGGTGAACTACGGTCCCGGGGCAGCGGGCAACACGGCGTTGAACACCGTTGTCATATGCTTGACCTGCGGTGATGTCTGCAGATCAGCGCACTGGCCACTCACCGTGAAAGATCAGCCGGGGACGCCGGGTACGCACTCGGGGTGGTGCAGCAGCCAGCCCTCCCAGGCCGACTCGACCATCTCGCGCACCCCGCGAGAGGCCGTCCAGCCCAGTTCCCCGCCGATGCGCCCGACCGAGGCGACGGCCCGTGCCGCGTCCCCGGGGCGGCGCGGTTCGATGACCGCCGGCGTGCCGTGACCGGTCACCTCGGCGACGATGCGGGCCAGTGTGCGCACGGAGACTCCCTCGCCGCGCCCGACGTTCACCGTGAGGTCTCCGGCCCCGTCCCGGCGGGCCAGCCGGCGGGCCGCGGTCAGATGGGCATCGGCGAGATCGGCGACGTGGATGTAGTCGCGGATGCAGGTGCCGTCCGGCGTCGGGTAGTCGTCGCCGAAGATCCTCGGGGCGTCGCCCCGGGTGAGCCGGTCGAAGAACATCGGGATGACGTTGAACACCCCGGTGTCCGCGAGTTCCGGGCCGGCCGCGCCCGCGACGTTGAAGTAGCGCAGGCAGGTGGTGGCGAAGCCGTGCGCCCGGCCGGCCGCCCGCACCAGCCACTCGCCGGCGAGCTTGGTCTCCCCGTACGGGTTGATCGGGACCGTCGCGGCGTCCTCCGTGATCAGATCGGCGTCGGCCATCCCGTACACCGCGGCCGAGGACGAGAAGAGGAAGCGCTCCACCCCCGCGTCGGCGACCGCCTCCAGCAGCACGGTCAGGCCGTGCACGTTCTCCCGGTAGTAGCGCAGCGGCTGTTCCACGGACTCGCCGACCTGCTTCTTCGCCGCCAGGTGCACCACCCCGGTCACACCGTGTCCGGAGAGGACCCGGTCCAGCAGCTCCCGGTCCAGAACGGAGCCCCTGACCAGCGGCACCCCGTCGGGCAGCCGTGCCGCGTCGCCCGACGAGAGATCGTCGAGCACGGCGACCCGTTCGCCGGCGCCCGTCATGATCCGCGCCACATGCGCTCCGATGTACCCCGCCCCGCCTGTGATCAGCCACGTCATGCCCGACACTCTAGGCCGCCTCAGGCGGCGCTCGCCCCCCAAACCCGTTCTTGCGCGGGCCCGTGCGGGCCGGTGCCGCGTCCAGGCGGCGCTCGCCCCGTCGCGACGCCCGAAACGGCGACTCGCTGCGCTGCCGAATCGGCCGGGGAGCCCCACGCCGAGGCCGATCCGGCGCCTTCCGGTGCACCGCTCCGGCCGCCGCTCCGCCCGCCGGCGTGCGGACCGCGCCCGGCGCGGCGGGCCGCGCCGGGGCGCCCCGGGGCACCGGAGGACGGCTTGCGGCGCCGGCCGCCGCCCGGCGGTGGCGGTCCCGATCGCGATGCCGGCCGCCGCCCGCCGTCCGCCAGCCCGCCGTCCGCCCGTCTGCCCGTCCGGGCAGGGACGCCCGTCTGCCCGTCCGCCCGTCCGCCCGTCCGCCGTCCGCCCGTCCGCGGGCAGGGACGCCCGCCCGGGGACGGGGCCGGTGGGACCGGCGCGGGTGCCCCACCGGGAAACCTCGGTGGACTCGTGTTTCCGTTCATCCGATAGCCTCAGCCGACGTGCCGCCGCCCGGTCCCGGGCCGAGCCGCCGTGCCCACCCGTCTGATCACTGCCAAGGAGTGAGTCCGTCTGTCGACCGCCATCCTCACCGGTCCGCCGGTACCCGGATCGCCGCTGGAGGGCGATCTGCGGTCGCTGGGCTTCGACGTGCGCCTCGCCGGCGGGGCCGGCGAGGCGGCCGACCTGCTCGCCGGGCTCCCTGCCGCCGAGCGGGTCGCGCTCGTGGACCCGCGCTTCGTCGGCCATGTCCACGCCCTGCGTATCGGTCTGACGGACCCCCGCTTCCCGGCCGCCGCGATCCCCGGTGCCGCCGCCGCCCTGCCGGAGGCGCGCCCCGCGCTGCTGGCGGCCCTCCGGGAGGCGGCTGCCGGTGGGCGACCGGCGGACGGGCACCCCGCAGGGCAGCCGTCAAAGGACGGTGCGGTTCCGGCCGGCGGGGTCCTGCACACCCACCCCGCCCGGGCCGACGTGCTCCCCGACCTCGCCGCCGCCGCCCTCGCCGACGCCGGTGCCCCTCCCCACCGCCCTGAACTGGGGCCCCTGGTGGCGACCGTGCCGAGCGACCCCCAGGCCCGCAACGAGGCCCGCCAGGCCCTGGCGGCCGTCGATGACGAGGACGTCCGGCTGCGGTCCGCCGTCAAGGCGCGCGACGGGTTCTTCACCACCTTCTGCATCAGCCCCTACTCGCGCTACCTCGCCCGCTGGTGCGCCCGGCGCGGGCTGACCCCCAACCAGGTCACCACCGCCTCGCTGGCCACCGCCCTGACAGCGGCCGCCGCCGCGGCCACCGGCACCCGGGGCGGCTTCGCCGCCGCCGGCGTGCTGCTGATCCTCTCCTTCGTCCTGGACTGCACCGACGGGCAGCTCGCCCGCTACTCCCTCCAGTACTCGACGCTCGGCGCCTGGCTCGACGCCACCTTCGACCGGGCCAAGGAGTACGCGTACTACGCGGGCCTCGCGCTCGGCGCCGCACGCGGCGGGGACGACGTCTGGGCCCTGGCGCTCGGCGCGATGGTGCTGCAGACCTGCCGGCACGTGGTCGACTTCTCCTTCAACGAGGCCAATCACGACGCCACCGGCAACACCAGCCCCACCGCGGCCCTCTCCGACCGGCTCGACAGCGTCGGCTGGACGGTCTGGGTCCGGCGCATGATCGTGCTGCCGATCGGCGAACGCTGGGCGCTCATCGCCGTGCTGACCGCCGCCACCACCCCGCGGATCGTCTTCTGCGTGCTGCTGGCCGGCTGCGCCTTCGCCGCCGCCTACACCACCGCCGGCCGGGTACTGCGCTCGCTCACCCGCAAGGCCCGCAGGACCGACCGGGCCGCACGGGCGCTCGCCGACCTCGCCGACTCCGGTCCGCTGGCGGAGGGCTTCGCCGCCCGCTTCGGGGGCGCGGCCCGCCGGCTGCCCGCGCTCGCGCCCCCCGCGCTCGCCCTGGCCGGCGCAGCCGCGGTCATCCTCACCGCGGCGCTCGCCCCCTACGGCGGCCCCTGGCCCGTCGCCGCCGCCCTGGCCTACGCCCTCGCCTCGGGCCTTGCCGTCGCCCGCCCCCTCAAGGGCGCCCTCGACTGGCTGGTGCCCCCGGCCTTCCGCGCGGCGGAGTACGGCACGATCCTGGTCCTCGCCGCCCGCGCGGACGTGAGCGGGGCGCTTCCCGCGGCTTTCGGCCTGGTGGCCGCGGTCGCCTACCATCACTACGACACGGTCTACCGCATCCGCGGGGGTACCGGCGCGCCCCCGCACCGGCTGGTCCGGGCGGCTGCCGGGCACGAGGGGCGGACCGTCCTGGTCGCGCTGGCGGCCGCCCTGCTCGGCGCCCCGCAGTTCACGATCGCGCTGACCGTCCTCGCGGCGGCCGTGGCACTGGTGGTGGTCGCGGAGTCCGTCCGCTTCTGGGTCTCCTCCGGAGCACCCGCCGTACACGACGAAGGAGAGCCTGCATGATCGGCCTTGTTCTGGCAGCCGGTGCCGGACGGCGTCTGCGCCCCCACACCGACACGCTTCCGAAGGCCCTCGTGCCCGTGGACGGGGACCTGTCGGTCCTCGACCTGACGCTGAGGAACTTCAGCGAGATCGGCCTCACCGAGGCCGCCGTCGTCGTCGGCTACCGCAAGGAGGCCGTGTACGCGCGCAAGGACGAACTCCAGGCCGCCTACGGCCTGAAGCTCACCCTGATCGACAACGACAGGGCGGAGGAGTGGAACAACGCCTACTCCCTGTGGTGCGCCCGCGACGTGCTGAAGCAGGGCGCGGTCCTCGCCAACGGCGACACCGTGCACCCGGTCTCCGTCGAGCGGACCCTGCTCGACTCCCGCGGCGGCGGCCGGCGGATCATCCTCGCCCTCGACACGGCCAAGCGGCTCGCCGACGAGGAGATGAAGGTCATCGCCGCGGACGGCCGGGGCGTCCGGCAGATCACCAAGCTGATGGACCCGGCCGCCGCCACCGGGGAGTACATCGGTGTCACCCTCATCGAGCCCGAGGCCGCCGAGGCGCTCGCCGACGCGCTGAAGGCCACCTTCGAGCGCGACCCCGACCTCTACTACGAGGACGGCTACCAGGAGCTGGTCGACCGCGGCTTCCGGATCGACGTGGCGCCGATCGGCGACGTCCCCTGGGTCGAGATCGACAACCACGACGACCTCGCGAGGGGCCGGGAGATCGCGTGCCTGTACTGACCCGGCTCATCCCGTCGCCGGTCGTCGTCGACATCCGCCCGGGTGCTCTGGAGGACCTGCCGGGGCTGCTCGCCGACCAGCGCATCTCGTCCGGGGGCCGGCTCGCGGTCGCGACGAGCAACGGCTCCGGGCAGGTGCTGCGCGAGCGCCTCGCCCCGCTGCTGCCCGACGCGGACTGGTACGAGGTGGCGGGCGGCACGATCGACGCGGCGGTCGGGCTCGCGGACGAGATCAGGGGCAAGCGGTACGACGCGGTCGTCGGCCTCGGCGGTGGCAAGATCATCGACGTGGCCAAGTACGCCTCGGCCCGGGTCGGGCTGCCCCTGGTGGCCGTGGCGACCAACCTCGCGCACGACGGCCTGTGCTCCCCGGTCGCGACGCTCGACAACGACAACGGACGCGGCTCCTACGGCGTCCCCACGCCGATCGCCGTGGTGATCGACCTGGAGGTCATCCGCGAGGCCCCGGTGCGCTTCGTCCGCGCGGGCATCGGCGACACCGTCTCCAACATCTCCGCCATCGCCGACTGGGAGCTGTCCCATCGGGTCAGCGGCGAGAAGGTCGACGGCCTGGCCGCGGCCATGGCCCGTACCGCAGGCGAGTCGGTGCTGCGCCACCCCGGGGGCGCCGGCGACGACGGCTTCCTCACGGTGCTGGCCGAGGGCCTGGTCCTGACCGGCATCGCCATGTCGATCAGCGGCGACACCCGCCCCTCCTCCGGCGCCTGCCACGAGATCAGCCACGCCTTCGACCTGCTGTACCCCAAGCGCTGCGCGCTGCACGGCGAACAGGTCGGCCTGGGTGCCGCGTTCGCGATGCACCTGCGCGGCGCCCGTGAGGAGTCCGCGCTGTTCGCCGAGGTGCTCGGCAGGCACGGGCTTCCGGTGCTCCCCGGCGAGATCGGCTTCTCCGTCGAGGAGTTCGTCAGGGCCGTGGAGTACGCACCGCAGACCCGCCCCGGCCGCTTCACCATCCTCGAGCACCTCGACCTGTCCACCGACCAGATCAGGGACGCGTACGCCGACTATGCCAAGACCATCCGTAGCTGAGCTCCGCCCGGTCGTCCACCCGGCCGGGGTGAAGGACCGGCGCAGCGGCGAGCACTGGGGCGGCCGCCTCTACATGCGCGAGATCTCGCTGCGCGTCACCCGCGTCCTGGTCGGCACCGGGGTCACGCCGAACCAGCTGACGTATCTGATGACGCTGGCGGGGGTGCTGGCCCTGCCGGCCCTGCTGGTGCCGGGTGTCTGGGGCGCCGTCCTCGCCGTGCTGATGGTCCAGCTCTACCTGCTGCTGGACTGCGTGGACGGCGAGGTCGCCCGATGGAAGCAGCGGTACTCCCTGTCCGGTGTGTATCTGGACCGGGTCGGCGCCTACCTCTGCGATGCGGCGGTTCTCACCGGCTTCGGCCTGCGCGCCGCCGACCTGTGGGGAGGCGGGCGGATCGACTGGCTCTGGGCCTTCCTCGGCACCCTCGCCGCGCTCGGCGCGATCCTGATCAAGGCCGAGACCGACCTGGTCGGCGTCGCCCGTCACCAGGCCGGGATGGAGCCGGTCAAGGACGCGGCCGCCGAGCCGCGTTCGTCCGGGATGGCCCTCGCCCGCAGGGCCGCCGCCGCGCTGAAGTTCCACCGGCTCGTCCTCGGTATCGAGGCGTCGCTGCTGATCCTGGTGCTGGCGGTCGCCGACCAGCTGCGGGGCGACCTGTTCTTCACCCGCCTCGGCGTGGCGGTGCTGGCCGCCGTCGCCCTGCTGCAGACGGTGCTGCACCTGGTCTCCGTCCTCGTCTCCAGCAGACTGAGGTGAGCCGGATGAAGCTCGGTGCCGTCATCATCACCATGGGCGACCGGCCCGACGAGCTGCGCGCCCTGGTCGACTCGGTCGCGGGGCAGGACGGCGACCCGGTCGAGGTGGTGGTCGTGGGCAACGGCGCCCCCGTCGCGGGAGTGCCCGACGGCGTACGCACCCTCGACCTGCCCGAGAACCTGGGCATCCCCGCCGGCCGGAACGCCGGAGTCGAAATGTTCGGCCCGGCCGGCGGCGACGTCGACGCGGTCCTCTTCCTCGACGACGACGGCCTGCTGCCGAACAGCGGCACCGCCGAGCTGGTCCGCCGGGCCTTCGAGGAGGACCCGGCCCTCGGGATCATCAGCTTCCGGATCGCCGACCCGGACACCGGGCTCACCCAGCGTCGGCACGTCCCCCGGCTGCGGGCGTCCGACCCGATGCGCTCCTCGCGCGTCACGACCTTCCTCGGCGGTGCCAGCGCCGTCCGCACGAAGGTCCTGGAACAGGTCGGCGGGCTGCCGGACGCGTTCTTCTACGCGCACGAGGAGACCGACCTCGCCTGGCGGGCCCTCGACGCCGGGTGGATGATCGACTACCGCTCCGACATGGTGCTGCACCACCCGGCGACGCCGCCCTCCCGGCACGCGGTCTACCACCGCATGGTGGCCCGCAACCGGGTGTGGCTGGCCCGTCGCCGCCTGCCCGCGCCCCTGGTGCCCGCCTACCTCGGGGTGTGGATCCTGCTCACGCTCCTCAGGCGGCCCTCCGCCCCGGCGCTCCGGGCCTGGTCCGCCGGCTTCCGGGAGGGCTGGGCCACTCCCTGCGGACCCCGCCGTCCCATGGGGTGGCGTACCGTCTGGCGCCTGACGCGACTGGGCCGACCGCCTGTCGTGTGACGGTCCGGGATCTGAGAGCATCGGGCGTACCTCCGGGACCCGGCCGCCAACTGAGGGCCGCCGCCGCGCATCCTGAACACGAAAGTCTCGACTTGTGAGTGACACAACCCACGACGGCGCGATCGCCACGAGCGCCCGGCCGTCCCCCGACGACGGTCTGACGCCGGGGGAGCTGGCCGCCAGGTACGGCCTGTCGGTGAGCGGTGCCCGCCCCGGGCTGGTCGAATACGTCAGGCAGCTCTGGGGCCGCCGGCACTTCATCCTGGCCTTCTCCCAGGCGAAGCTGACCGCCCAGTACAGCCAGGCGAAGCTCGGCCAGCTGTGGCAGGTCGCGACACCGCTGCTGAACGCCCTCGTGTACTACCTCATCTTCGGCCTCATCCTCGGCGCGGGCCGCGGGATGTCCAAGGAGATCTACATCCCGTTCCTGGTGACGGGCGTGTTCGTGTTCACGTTCACGCAGACGTCGGTCATGGCGGGTGTCCGGGCCATCTCCGGGAACCTGGGACTGGTGCGCGCCCTGCATTTCCCGCGCGCCTCGCTGCCGATCTCGTTCGCGCTCCAGCAGCTCCAGCAGCTGCTGTTCTCGATGGTGGTCCTGCTGCTCATCGTGGTCGGCTTCGGCAGCTACCCGTCGCTGAGCTGGCTGCTGGTGCTGCCCGCGCTGGGACTGCAGTTCGTCTTCAACGTCGGCCTTGCGATGATCATGGCGCGGCTCGGCAGCAAGACCCCCGACCTGGCCCAGCTGATGCCGTTCATCATGCGGACCTGGATGTACGCCTCGGGCGTCATGTTCTCGATCAAGGAGATGCTGTCGGAACGGCCCGCGTGGATCGCCGAGGTCCTGATGTACAACCCCGCGGCCATCTACATGGACCTGGTCCGCTTCGCCCTGATCGACCGGTACGACGCGTCGAACCTGGCCTCGCACGTGTGGCTCGCCGGCGGGCTGTGGGCGCTGCTGGTGGGTGCCGCCGGGTTCGTGTACTTCTGGAAGGCGGAGGAGCGCTATGGCCGTGGCTGACCACCCTCACGACCCCCTCGACGCGCGGGTGCCCACCGTCATCGCCGACGACGTGCACATCGTGTACCGCGTCAGCGGCGGCAGCGGCGGCAAGGGCAGCGCGACGGCCGCGTTGAGCCGGATCCTGCGCCGCGACCGCGGGGAGCCCCGGGGCGTCCGCAAGGTCCACGCCGTCCGCGGAGTGTCCTTCACCGCCTACCGCGGTGAGGCCATCGGCCTGATCGGCACCAACGGCTCCGGGAAGTCGACCCTGCTGCGCGCGATCGCGGGGCTGCTGCCCACCGAGAGCGGCCGGGTCTACACCGACGGCCAGCCGTCGCTGCTGGGCGTGAACGCGGCCCTGATGGGCGATCTGACCGGTGAGCGGAACGTCATCCTCGGCGGACTCGCCATGGGCATGTCGCGCGAGGAGATCCGCGACCGCTACCAGGCCATCGTCGACTTCTCCGGTATCAACGAGAAGGGCGACTTCATCACCCTGCCCATGCGCACCTACTCCTCGGGCATGGGCGCCCGGCTCCGGTTCGCGATCGCGGCGGCCAAGAACCACGATGTGCTGATGATCGACGAGGCGCTGGCCACGGGTGACCGCAAGTTCCAGATCCGCTCCGAGGAGCGCATCCGGGAGCTCCGGAAGGAGGCCGGGACGGTCTTCCTGGTCAGCCACAGCAACAAGTCGATCCGGGACACCTGCGACCGGGTGCTGTGGCTGGAGAAGGGCGAGCTGCTGATGGACGGCCCCACCGACGAGGTCATCAGGGCGTACGAGAAGGAGACCGGGAAGTAGCCCGTCTCCCGCGGTGGACGGCGGGCACCCGCCCGGCCGTTCCGGCGGGGTTCCCGTTGCCGCCGGCCCGGTCGGGGCGGCGCCCGCTCTCCGACCGGCCGTCAATTCCGGTGTCCGCTGCGGCAGTCCGGCGCCCGGCCGGAGCCCCGCGTCCGCTGCGGGAGCCCGGTCGCGGACGGGAACACGGGGGAACGTAAGCTGTACCGGTGCCGATTCACGGCAAGTGGGGCGATACGCCCTGCGGGGATTGCGCCGACCGGACCTCGAACCCCCTCGTGGGGACCGGCGGCGTGTCCGAAATAGGATGTATTGGGTCGGCAGTGTAGAACGGGAGACGTGACGGCCATGACGGAAGATCTCCAGCTCAGCGTGGGCAGTGCCGTCCCCGCATATGGCAGCCGGCAGTGACGGGTACCCGGCAGGCGCGCCCCGACGCCACCACGCGCACCACGCTCGCCAAGGCCGCGGATGAGAACTTTCCCGTGGCCCCTTTCTTCCTGCCCCGCGGCTGGCGCGACGACCTCATGGCCGTCTACGGCTACGCCCGGCTCGTCGACGACATCGGCGACGGCGACCTCGCCCCGGGCGGAGCGGACGCCCGCCACCTGGGGCTCGACCCCGCCCGGGCAGCCGACCGGCTCGCGATGCTCGACGCCTTCGAGGCCGACCTGCTGCGGATCTTCCCCGGTGACGGCCGAGGCGACGCCGCAGGTGAGGGCGAAGGTCCTCGCCATCCCCTGCTGCGGGCGCTGGTGCCGACCGTACGCCGCCGCGCCCTCGCCCCGGAGCCGTTCCTCGGCCTGATCGAGGCCAACCGCCAGGACCAGCTGGTCCGCCGCTACCGGACCTGGGACGACCTCGTCCGCTACTGCGAGCTGTCCGCCAACCCCGTGGGCAGGCTCGTCCTGGCGATCACCGGTACGGCGAGTCCCGAGCGGATCCGCCGGTCCGACGCCGTGTGCACCGCACTCCAGATCGTCGAGCACCTCCAGGACGTCGCCGAGGACCTGGCCGCGGACCGCGTCTACCTCCCGGCCGACGACATGAAGGGCTTCCGGGTCACCGAGGGAGACCTGGCCGCACCGAGCGCCGGCGAGCCGGTGCGCGCCCTCATCGCCCACGAGGCCGCGCGCGCCGGCCGGCTGCTGGAGGAGGGCATCCCGCTCGTGGGCAGCGTCCACGGCAGGCTCAGGCTGCTGCTCGCCGGCTTCGTCGCCGGGGGGCGCGCCGCCCTCGCAGCCATCGCGGACGCCGGCCACGACGTCCTCCCCGGGCCGCCCAGGCCCACCAGGACCCGGCTGATGCGCGAAGTGGGAGCCGTCCTGCACAGAGCGCGTAGAGAGGGGTGAGCCGGGCCATGGAGGAATTCACACACAGGTCCGCTCCGGTCCGGGCCGCATACAGCTACTGCGAGGCCGTCACCGGGACGCAGGCACGCAACTTCGCCTACGGCATCAGGCTCCTGCCCCCCGACAAGCGCCAGGCCATGTCGGCGCTCTACGCCTTCTCCCGGCGCGTCGACGACATCGGCGACGGCCTCCTCGGCGAGACCGCCAAGCGGGACCGGCTCGAGGCGACCCGGGAACTGCTCGGCAGGATCCGCGACGGGGCGGTGGACGAGGACGACACGGACCCGGTCGCCGTCGCCCTCGCGGATGCGGCCCACCGCTTCCCCATCCCGCTCGACGCCCTCGACGAACTCATCGACGGCGTCCTCATGGACGTCCGCGGCGAGACATACGAGACCTGGGACGACCTCAAGGTCTACTGCCGCTGTGTCGCGGGCGCCGTCGGGCGGCTCTCCCTCGGCGTGTTCGGCACCCTGCCCGGAGCGGCCGGCAGCGAGCGGGCCCCCGAGTACGCCGACACACTCGGACTCGCCCTCCAGCTCACCAACATCCTGCGCGACGTCCGCGAGGACGCGGGCAACGGCCGCACGTACCTGCCCACCGACGACCTCGCCAAGTTCGGCTGCACCGGCGGCTTCCACCGTGCGACCCCGCCGCCCGGCGCCGACTTCACGGGGCTCGTCCACTTCGAGGTGCGGCGGGCCCGGGGCCTGTTCGCCGAGGGCTACCGGCTGCTGCCGATGCTGGACCGGCGCAGCGGCGCCTGCGTCGCGGCCATGGCCGGGATCTACCGCAGGCTGCTCGACCGCATCGAACGCGACCCCATGGCCGTCCTGCGCGGCCGGGTCTCCCTGCCCGGCCGGGAGAAGGCGTACGTCGCCGTCCGCGGCCTGTCCGGGCTCGACGCGCGGCACATCTCCCGCAAGGCCGTCAGGAGGCGCGTCTGATGCCGCTGCCGGCACCCTCCCCGCGCCCCCTCCCTGCCACCGGGCCGCGCGCGGGCGTCCGGGGCGCCGCGGCCCCCGACGCGCTCCGGGCGGTCGGGCCGCGCGCGGACGTCCGGGACATCACACGCCCGGGCGGCCCTGGAACAGCCGGGGAGGACGCATGACGTACCGGGACGGCACCTCCGAGCGGCGCGCGGTCGTCGTCGGCGGCGGGCTCGCCGGTATGACGGCCGCGCTCCGCCTGGCGGACGCGGGTCTGCGGGTCACCCTGCTGGAGAACCGGCCCCGGCTCGGCGGGCTGGTCTTCTCCTTCCGGCGCGGCGAGCTGACGGTCGACAACGGCCAGCATGTCTACCTGCGTTGCTGCACCGCCTACCGCTGGTTCCTCGACCGCGTCGGCGGCGCCCGCCTCGCTCCGCTCCAGCCGCGCCTGGACGTACCCGTCCTGGACGCGGCCCACCCCCGGGGCCCCCGCCTGGGACGGCTGCGCCGCACCGCCCTGCCCGTCCCCCTCCACCTGGCCGCCAGCCTGGCCGGCTACCCCCATCTCTCACTCGCCGAGCGCGCCGCCGTCGGACGCGCGGCGCTCGCGCTGAAGAACCTCGACCCCGCCGACCCGGCGCTGGACGGCGTCGACTTCGCCACCTGGCTGCACCGGCACGGCCAGTCCCCGCGTGCCGTCGAGGCCCTCTGGGACCTCGTCGGCGTCGCCACCCTCAACGCGACCGCGCCGAACGCCTCCATGGCCCTGGCCGCGATGGTCTTCAGGACCGGCCTGCTCTCCGCCCCCGGCGCCGCAGACATCGGCTGGGCCCAAGTCCCCCTCGGCGAGCTGCACGACACGCTGGCCCGCAAGGCCCTCGACACCGCCGGCGTGCGTACCGAACTGCGCACCCGTGCGACGGGGATCACCCGCACGGACGACGGGCGCTGGAGCGTCACCGCGGGCTGCGGGCCGCTGGCCGCGGACGCCGTCGTCCTCGCCGTACCGCAGCGGGAGGCCCACGCACTGCTCCCCGAGGGCGCCCTGGACGACCCGGACCGGCTGCTCGGCATCGGGACCGCGCCGATCCTCAACGTGCACGTGGTGTACGACCGTCCGGTGCTGCGCCGCCCCTTCTTCGCCGCGCTCGGCAGCCCCGTCCAGTGGGTCTTCGACCGCACCGGAGCCTCCGGCCTCGCCGCCGGCGACGCCGCCGGGACCCCCGGCGGCGGGACCCCCGGCGGCGGGACCCCCGGGCGCGCGGCCGGACAGTACCTGGCGCTGTCCCAGTCCGCCGCCGAGGACGAGATCGACACCCCCGTCTCCGTACTGGGCGAGCGCTACCTCCCCGAACTCCGGCGCCTGCTGCCCGCCGCGCGCACCGCGAAGGTGCGGGACTTCTTCGTCACCAGGGAGCGCACGGCGACGTTCGCCCCCGCCCCCGGAGTCGGCAGGCTCCGGCCCGGGACCCGCACCAACGCCCCCGGGCTGCTGCTGGCCGGGTCGTGGACCGCCACCGGCTGGCCCGCGACCATGGAGGGCGCCGTGCGCAGCGGACTGAACGCCGCCGGTGCCGCCCTCGCAGCCCTCGGCCGCCGCCATGACCATCCGCTCGAGGAGGTGGCATGAGACCCACGTCCGGAACCAGAGGAGAGAAAGTGCCGACTGCGCCTTCGGCGAACCCGGCTGTCGACACCGCGGCCGTCGCCGCGCTGCTGGAGCGTGGGCGGACGATGTCCACCCCGGTGCTGCGCGCTGCCGTGGACCGGCTCGCACCCCCCATGGACACCGTCGCCGCCTACCACTTCGGCTGGATCGACGCCCGCGGCCGTCCCGCGGACGGCGACGGCGGCAAGGCGGTACGCCCCGCGCTGGCGCTGCTGTCCGCCGAGGCGGCCGGCGCGGCGCCCGAGGTCGGCGTCCCCGGTGCCGTCGCCGTCGAACTGGTGCACAACTTCTCGCTGCTCCACGACGACCTGATGGACGGTGACGAGCAGCGCCGCCACCGCGACACGGTGTGGAAGGTGCACGGGCCGGCGCAGGCCATCCTCGTCGGCGACGCGCTCTTCGCGCTCGCCAACGAGATCCTGCTGGAACTCGGCACCGTGGAGGCCGGCCGCGCCACCCGCCGGCTCACCAGGGCCACCCGCAAGCTCATCGACGGCCAGGCCCAGGACATCTCCTACGAACACCGGGAGCGGGTCACCGTCGAGGAGTGCCTGGAGATGGAGGGCAACAAGACGGGCGCCCTGCTCGCCTGCGCCGTCTCCATCGGCGCGGTGCTCGGCGGCGCCGACGACCGCACCGCCGACACCCTGGAGGCGTACGGCCACCACCTGGGGCTCGCCTTCCAGGCCGTGGACGACCTGCTCGGCATCTGGGGGGACCCGGAGGCCACCGGCAAGCAGACCTGGAGCGATCTGCGTCAGCGCAAGAAGTCCCTGCCCGTCGTCGCCGCGCTCGCCGCGGGCGGGCCGGCGTCGCGGCGGCTCGGTGAACTGCTCGCCGCCGACGCCAAGGCGGACCCAGACGGGCGGTCTTCGGCCGCCGGCGACGCCGACGGCTTCTCCGAGGAGGAGTTCGCCGCCCGGGCGGCCCTCATCGAGGAGGCGGGCGGCCGCGAGTGGACAGCGCAGGAGGCCCGCAGGCAGCACGCCGTCGCCGTGGCGGCGCTGGACCGGGTGGACATGCCCGAGCGCATCCGCGCCCAGCTCGTCGCCCTCGCCGACTTCGTCGTCGTACGCAAGAGATGACCGCCTTCCCCCGGACGGCACCGGCCGAGACGACCGCGATCCACCGCATATGAGTGCGCGGTCGCCGGCCGGTGCCCTCTCGGCACCGGCCGACGGCAGACCCGAAGCAGCATGTCCGACTGCACGAAGGGGAAGCCATGACAGCGACGACCGACGGAAGCGGCGGGGCCCTCGCGCCCCACCCGCCCGCGGCCAGCGACCGCATCACCGATCACCGTCCGGCTCCGGGGGACTCCGCGGGCCTGTGCACCACCGCCCTGCTGACGGCGCAGCGCTCCGTCGAGCACCTGCTCGGCAGGCAGGACCCGCGGGGCTGGTGGAAGGGCGACCTCGAGACCAACGTCACCATGGACGCGGAGGATCTGCTGCTCCGCCAGTTCCTGGGCGTGCACGATCCGAAGACCACCGCAGCGGCGGCCGTCTTCATCCGCGGCGAGCAGCGCGAGGACGGCACCTGGGCCACCTTCTACGGCGGACCCGGCGAACTCTCCACCACCGTCGAGGCGTACGTCGCCCTGCGCCTCGCCGGCGACCGGCCGGACGAGCTCCATATGGAACGCGCCGCCGCATGGATCCGGGCGCGGGGCGGCATCGCGGCGAGCCGCGTCTTCACCCGCATCTGGCTGGCGCTCTTCGGCTGGTGGCGGTGGGAGGACCTGCCAGAGCTGCCGCCCGAGCTGATCTACCTCCCCTCCTGGTTCCCGCTCAACATCTACGACTTCGGCTGCTGGGCGCGCCAGACCATCGTGCCGCTCACTGTCGTCTCCGCCGAGCGGCCCGTACGCCCCGCGCCGTTCGCCCTGGACGAGCTGCACACCGACCGCCACCGCCCCAACCCGCCCCGGCCGCCGTCTCCCGCGACCGGATGGGACGGGGTCTTCCAGCACCTGGACCGGCTGCTGCACGGCTACCGCAGGGTGGCTCCGCGCCCGCTGCGCCGCGCGGCGATGAACAGGGCCGCCCGCTGGATCATCGAGCGGCAGGAGAACGACGGCTGCTGGGGCGGTATCCAGCCGCCCGCCGTCTACTCGCTGATCGCCCTGAGCCTGCTCGGCTACGACCTCGACCACCCGGTGATGCGCGCCGGACTGGAGTCGCTGGACCGGTTCGCCGTCTGGCGTGAGGGGACCGCCGGGCCGGGTGACCGCCGGGAGGGCCCGGCGAGGATGGTCGAGGCCTGCCAGTCGCCCGTGTGGGACACCTGCCTCACCGTGCTCGCGCTCTCCGACGCCGGAGTGCCCGGTGATCATCCGGCGCTGGTCAGGGCGGCCGACTGGATGCTGGGAGAGCAGATCACCCGGCCCGGGGACTGGGCCGTGCGCAGGCCCCGTCTGGCCCCGGGCGGCTGGGCGTTCGAGTTCCACAACGACAACTACCCCGACATCGACGACACGGCGGAGGTCGTCCTGGCCCTGCGCCGGGTCAGGCACCCGGACCCGGCCCGTGTCGAGGAGGCCGTCGCCCTGGCCGGCAACTGGACGCTGGGGATGCAGTCGAAGTGCGGCGCCTGGGGGGCCTTCGACGCCGACAACACCGGGACCTTTCCGAACCGGCTTCCGTTCTGCGACTTCGGCGAGGTCGTCGACCCCCCGTCCGCCGACGTCACCGCGCACGTCGTGGAGATGCTGGCCCGGGAGGGCCGGGCCCACCACCCGCGGACCCGCCGGGCGGTCGAGTGGCTGCTGAGCGAACAGCGGCCGAGCGGGGCCTGGTTCGGCCGGTGGGGGGTCAACCACCTCTACGGCACGGGCGCGGTCGTCCCGGCGCTCACCGCGGCCGGGGTGCCGGTGTCGCATCCCGCGATCCGCAGGGCCGTCGACTGGCTGGTATCCGTCCAGAACGACGACGGCGGATGGGGCGAGGACCTGCGTTCGTACCGCGAGGAGTCGTGGATCGGCCGCGGCGTCTCCACCCCCTCGCAGACCGGCTGGGCACTGCTGGCGCTGCTGGCCGCCGGGGAGCGGGACGGTGGGGCGGTCGCGCGGGGCGTCGCGTTCCTCACCGCCGCACAGCGCGAGGACGGCTCCTGGGACGAGCCGTACTTCACCGGGACCGGGTTCCCCTGGGACTTCTCCATCAACTACCACATCTACCGGCAGGTGTTCCCGCTGATGGCCCTCGGCCGCTATGTGCACGGACAACTGCCCGCAGGCCGGAACGGTGAATGAATGACGGCCCCCGGTACGCCGCCCGCCGGTGACCCCGCCGGTGACCCCGCCGGGCCGCTGCTGATCGCCTGCGCACTCGGCATCGAACGGCTCGCCCTGCGCGCGGGGGCCCGCGGCGGTGCACCGGGCTCGGTCACCGTACTGCGCACCGGAATGGGGCCGAGGAACGCGGAACGTGCGCTCGCCCGGGCGCTGGGCGACGCCGCAGAGGGCCCCGGCCGCCGCGCCGGGGAGCCCCCGCCGGCCGGCGTCGTCGCCGCCGGCTTCTGCGCGGGGCTCGCCCCTGGGATGCACCCCGGTGATGTGGTGGTCGCCGACGAGACCCGCGGCCCCCGCGGCGTCACGCCCTGCACCGCCCCGGAGACGCTGGCGGAGGCCCTGGCCAGGGCGGTGCCGGATCGGACCGTGCACACCGGCCCGCTCACCGCCTCCGATCACGTGGTGCGCGGGCAGGAGCGGGCTGAGCTGGCGGCGACCGGCGCGATCGCGGTGGACATGGAGTCCGCCGCGACGCTCCACGGCGCCCTGAGGGCCGGGGTGCGCCCGGTTGCCGCCGTCCGGGTGGTCGTGGACGCTCCCGAGCATGAGCTGGTCCGTATCGGTACGGTACGCGGTGGAATATCAGCGTTCCGTGTTCTTCGTGCCCTCATGCCAGCTTTCTACGAATGGCGCCGTTCTTTGCCGCTCCCCAGGAGGTGAGCCAGATGGCCATGCCGCTCCGCCAGACCATCAGGGTCGGGACCTATCTCTTCGAACAGAAGCTCCGCAGGCGTGAGAAGTTCCCGCTGATCGTGGAGCTGGAGCCGTTGTACGCCTGCAATCTGAAGTGCGAGGGCTGCGGCAAGATCCAGCACCCGGCCGGGGTCCTCAGACAGCGCATGCCGGTCGCCCAGGCGGTGGGCGCGGTTCTGGAGTCCGGTGCCCCGATGGTGTCGATCGCGGGCGGCGAACCGCTGATGCACCCTCAGATCGACGAGATCGTCACACAGCTGGTGGCCCGGCGGAAGTACGTCTTCCTCTGCACCAACGCCTTGCTGCTGCGCAAGAAGATGGACCGGTTCACCCCCTCGCGCTACTTCGCCTTCGCCGTCCACATCGACGGACTGCGCGAGCGGCACGACGAGTCGGTCGCCCAGGAGGGCGTCTTCGACGAGGCGGTGGCGGCGATCAGGGAGGCCAAGGAGCGGGGCTTCCGGGTGACCACCAACTCCACGTTCTTCAACACCGACACTCCGCAGACGGTCGTCGAGGTGCTGAACTACCTCAATGACGACCTCAGGGTCGACGAGATGATGATCTCCCCGGCATACGCCTACGAGAAGGCGCCGGACCAGGAGCACTTCCTCGGCGTGGAGCAGACCCGGGAGCTGTTCAGGAAGGCGTTCGCCGACGGCAACCGGCGGCGCTGGCGGCTCAACCACTCACCGCTCTTCCTGGACTTCCTCGAGGGCAAGGTCGACTTCCCCTGCACGGCCTGGGCGATCCCGAACTACTCGCTGTTCGGCTGGCAGCGCCCCTGCTATCTGATGAGCGACGGGTACGTGTCCACGTACCGGGAACTCGTCGAGGAGACCGACTGGAACAGCTACGGCCGGGGCAAGGACCCGCGCTGCGCGAACTGCATGGCGCACTGCGGGTACGAACCGACCGCCGTCCTGGCCACCATGGGCTCCCTGAAGGAGTCGCTGCGCGCGGCGCGGGAGACCGTGACGGGGAGCGGGAGTTGAGACCGGCCGCCGGACCGCGGACGCCCGCCGCTCCGGCCGGAGCACGGCGAACCGGGCAGGTCCCGGAGCGCGCCGGTTCCCCGGCGCCCGCCGGGACCGCCCGGCCGGGGCGCCCCGCGGCGTTCCAGGAGAGCGGCGGATGAGCAACGGCTTCGACCTCGCGAAACTCCTGGAGGAACGAGGGAGGGAGCGGTACGAACTCCACGCCCGGCATCTCAACCACCAACTGCCGCGGATGCTGCGGACCATCGGCTTCGACCGGGTGTACCAGCGGGCGGAGGGCGCCTACTTCTGGGACGAGGAAGGCCGCGACTACCTCGACATGCTCTCCGGATTCGGCGTCATGGGCCTCGGCCGGCACCACCCCGTCGTCCGCAAGGCGCTCCACGACGTCCTCGACACCCCCCTCGCCGACCTGACCCGCTTCGACTGCCCGCCGCTGCCCGGGCTTCTCGCCGAGAGGCTGCTGGCCCACAGCCCCCACCTGGACCGCGTGTTCTTCTGCAACAGCGGCACGGAGGCGGTCGAGACGGCCCTGAAGTTCGCCCGCTGCGCGACCGGCCGGCCCAGGATCCTCTACTGCGGCCATGCCTTCCACGGGCTGACGGCCGGGTCGCTCTCGGTCAACGGCGAGGCGGGCTTCCGGGACGGCTTCGCCCCGCTCCTCCCCGACACCGCGGTAGGGCTGGGCGATCTGGCGGCGCTGGAACGGGAGCTGGCACGCGGCGACGTGGCCGGCTTCGTCGTGGAGCCGATCCAGGGCAAGGGCGTGCACGAGACCCCGCCGGGGTTCCTTCCCGCGGCGCGGGAACTGCTGCGCAGGCACGGGGCACTGCTGATCGCCGACGAGGTGCAGACCGGCCTCGGCAGAACCGGCGACTTCTACGCCTACCAGCACGAGGACGGCGCCGAGCCGGACCTGGTCTGTGTCGCCAAGGCCCTCTCCGGCGGCTATGTGCCGGTCGGCGCGACCCTGGGCAGGGAATGGATCTTCAGAAAGGTCTACTCCTCGATGGACCGGGTGCTGGTGCACTCGGCGAGTTTCGGCTCCAACGCCCAGGCCATGGCCGCGGGCCTCGCCGTGCTCTCGGTGATCGAGGACGAGCAGATCGTGGCGAACGCCAGGGCCACCGGGGACCTGCTGAGGGCCCGGCTCGCCGCGCTCGTGGACCGCTACGAGCTGCTCCACGAGGTCCGCGGACGCGGGCTGATGATCGGGATCGAGTTCGGCAGACCGTCCTCGCTGAAGCTGCGCGGCCGCTGGTCGATGCTGCAGGCGGCGCGCAAGGGGCTGTTCGCCCAGATGGTGGTCGTGCCGCTGCTGCAGCGCCACCGCATCCTCACCCAGGTCTCGGGCGACCGGCTCGAAGTGATCAAGCTGATTCCGCCGCTCACCATCGGAGAGCGGGAGGTCGACCGGTTCGTCGGGGCCTTCACCGCCGTCATGGAAGAGGCGCACGGAGGCAGCGGGCTGCTGTGGGACTTCGGGAAGAACCTCGTGAAGCAGGCGATGGCCGGTCACTGAGCAGGGCTCGGCAGCGCAGGGCGGGGCCGGGCGGGGAGCGCCCCGCGGGCGCCGAGGTCCGGTCACCGCGGGCCGGTACGGCGGAGGACCGGGAGGCGGTCCCCGCGCCCCGGCCCGGCCCGGCCCGCCGCGCCGGGACGAGGTGCGGTGTGCCCGAGGCGTCGGGCCCGCGCGCGTCGATTCCCGGGCGTCGGTACCTGGGGCAGGCGGGCGGGCGGGCAGGCAGGCAGGCAGGCACGAGGGTGTGCGGTCGGGCGAGGGGCCGGTCCGGGTCCGGCCGTGGCCGTCTCCCGCCGGCCCACTTCCAGGCATCCGGGCCCGGAAGGGCCCTCGGGCTGAGCGGTGACCCCCGGCGCGGGCAGCTCCGGTCCGGGGCCGGCGGTCGGCCGTGGTCAGGCGGTGCCGTCGAGGAGCCTTTCCCGCAGCCGTTCCCGCAGCGCGGGCGTCAGGCCGAGACCTTCCTCCAGATAGCGCTCGGTGCCGCCCCAGACCTCCTCCATGGTCTCGAACGCCGCGGCCAGGTACTCGGCACGGGCGTCGAACAGCGGGTTGAGCAGCTCCATCACCTCGGGCGACATCCCGGCCGGTGAGCTGTCGCTGCGGCGTACCCGGTAGCGCCGTTGGGGGTCGTTGGACTTGAGGTAGTCCGCCTCGATGGCGTCCCGCTCGACGCCCACGGCCAGCAGCGAGACCGCGATGGACAGGCCGGCCCGGTCCTTGCCCGCCGCACAGTGCATCAGCGCCGGCGTGCTGTCCTCGGCCAGCGCGTGCAGGACGCGGCTGTGCTCGGCGGTGCGCTCAGTGACGATCATGCGGTAGGAGGCGATCATGCGCCCGGCCGCCTGGCCGTCGGCGAGGATCGACGTGAGCTGATCGAGGTCCCCGTCGCGCACCATGCGCCAGAACTCGGCGCCGTCGGCCGGGTCCGACAGCGGGATGTTGACGTTGCGCACTCCCGAGAGCTCGACGTCCGGCCCCTCCAGCCGCTGGTCGGCGGCATTGCGGAAGTCGAAGATCGTGTGGAGCCCGAGTGAGGAGAGGAAGGCCGCGTCGGTGTCCGTCGCGTGTGCGAGATGGCCGCTGCGGAACAGCCGTCCGTACCGAACGCGCCGTCCGTCCACGGTCGGCAGTCCGCCCACGTCCCGGAAGTTGCGCACGCCGGACAGTTCGGGTTCGGCCGACGGGGTCTGGGGCAGCTGCTGCGTCACGGGGGCTCCTCCGTGTCTGCGGTCGGCGCTGCTCGCCGACGATGGCGCGGTGCTGACATTACGACACCGGTTTCGCAGGCAGTTATCTCGTGCTCTGCGGGGATCCCGACGAGGGGTGCTCCGCCCCGCGTGCGTGGGCGGTGGTGGCGGTGCTCTGCTCGCAGTGCCGTGGGCGGTGGGGCGCCCGTGCTGCGGTGCCGGATGCGCTGTCCGCTGCACTGGAGAGCGGCAGGACGTCCGCTGCGGGAAGGGGATTCCGGCCATCCGGCCATCCGGCCATCCGGCCAAAAGGGCAGATTCGCCCTATTCGCTGTTATGTATCCCCAAGCCGTGAAATGTCGGATTCGGGTTCTTCTGGGAATTCGGGGCGATTGGATGGGGTATGGCGATCAGTCCGTGAGCTGAATCATATCCGTGACGTTCCGTGGGGGCCGGGTCGGTCAAATCCCCTTCCCCTCAGGGTGTCGGCGATCCGGAATCCACTCAGTGTGACCAGGAAATGTCTGCCGATATCCGGCAGATCGATTCGGCGGGGAAATGGCGGCTTGTTTCCCTCTGCCCGGCTCCCTTACCGTCACCGCAATCCGGCCGGAACGCCTCGTCCTGCCGCCGACCGGAATATCGCACCCACCCACACACATGCGGCAGGAGCGGGGGACCCAGGTACCGCGCCGTTCCGTGACCCCGGACGGCTTGGGGTGAAGCCGTGCCCATGTGCGGCCGGGCGGCTCCAGCCCGAACCCGACAGCTCACCTCGCAGGCGGCGGAGAGGAAAGCGCCATGCCCGGCAAGGGGAAGCACCGCCGTCCGAAAGCCAGCCCGTTCAGGCGCGGACTGATCGCCGCCGGAACGGGCGGAGCGGCCATCGCGATCCCGTTCACCGGCGCCGCGGGCGCGCACGCCACCGGGCAGTCGGCGCCCACCGGGCAGTCCGTGTCCGCCGGGCAGTCTGCGCCCGCCGGGTATGCCGCCCCGGCCCCGCAGAGGGCCGCCTCCCCTCAGGCGCCGCGGACCGGCAAGGCGGCCGGGCTCTACACCGTCGTGCCGGGCGACCACCTTTCCAAGATCGCGGTCGAGCAGCAGGTCGCGGGCGGCTGGCAGCGGCTCTACGCCCACAACCGCGCCGCGGTCGGTGACAACCCGTCGCTGATCCACCCGGGCCTCGAGCTCAGCCTGCACGGCGAGTCGAAGGCCCGCAGCGCCCCCGAGCCGCAGGCGAAGAGCGACCGCACGGCCGGCACCCCGGCGAAGGCCCGGAACCAGCCGACGGCGCAGCGGGAGGCGGCCTCCGCTGACAGCACTCCCCGCGCCGCGGCGGCCCCGTCGGCGGCCCCCGTCCAGGCGCCGGCAGCGGGAACCGTCGCCCGCAACGCGCCCTCGGGCTACGTCGCCCCGGTGAACGGCGGCGTCGGCACCGCGTACCGGGCCGCCGGCGCCATGTGGTCCAGCGGCTACCACACCGGGGTGGACTTCGTCGCCCCGACCGGCACCTCCGTGAAGGCCGTCGGGCCCGGCGCGGTCGTCTCGGCGGGGTGGAGCGGCGCCTACGGCAACGAGGTCGTCATCAAGCACGACGACGGGACCTACTCGCAGTACGCCCACCTCTCCCAGCTGTCCGTCTCCTCCGGAGAGGCCGTCACGGGCGGCCGGCAGATCGGCCTGTCCGGCTCGACCGGCAACTCCACCGGTCCGCACCTGCACTTCGAGGTCCGCACCGGCCCCGGTTACGGATCGGACATCGACCCGCTGGCCTATCTGCGCCGCCACGGGGTCGTCATCTGACGCCGCGCGGGCACCTCGCGCAGGCGTCATCCGCCCGCCGGCTCCCGCGCGGGGGCCGGCGGACGCCTTCCCACCGCCCCGGCGGGAAGCAGGCAGGCCGGGCGATGCCTGTTCGGCCTGTTCGGCCTGTTCGGCCTGTTCGGCCTGTTCGGCCTGTTCGGCCAGAGTGGCCGAAAGTCGGCGCGGTGGTCCATGTCACGTGCCGTCAACCTCTCCCTACGGTGGCGTAGGCCACTTCGCGCGGTGAATGATGGCTCGACGTGGCAGACGAATCGCGATCAAGAACCAGGGAACCCTTCGGGTCGTACGCGGCGATCGGTGACAGCTTCACCGAGGGTGTCGGAGACCCCGGACCCGACGGACGGTTCGTCGGATGGGCGGACCGTCTCGCGGTCCTGCTGGGCGACCGCCTACCGGAGCACGGTTTCCGCTACGCCAATCTCGCCGTACGCGGCAGGCTCCTCGACCAGATCGTGGAGGAGCAGGTCCCGCGCGCCAGGGAGCTTGCTCCGGACCTGGTGACCTTCTGCGCCGGCGGTAACGACATCATCCGGCCGGGCAGCGACCCCGACGCCGTCGCGGAACGCTTCGAGCGGGCGGTCGCCGACCTGACCGCCTCCGTGGGCACGGTGATGGTGACGACGGGGTTCGACACCCGACGGGTACCCGTCCTGCGCCATCTGCGGGGCAGGATCGCCACCTACACCGCGCACGTCCGAGCCATCGCCGACCGGTACCACTGCCCCGTCCTCGACCTGTGGTCCCTCCGGTCGGTGCAGGACAGGCGGGCCTGGGACGCCGACCGGCTGCACCTGTCGCCCGAGGGACACACCCGGGTGGCGCTGCGCGCCGCACAGGTGCTCGGTCTGGACGTGCCCGCGGACCCCGACCAGCCGTGGCCCCCGCTGCCCCCGCGCGGCAGCCTGGAAGTCCGCAGGGACGACATCCAGTGGGCCCGCGAGCACCTCGCGCCGTGGATCGGACGTCGGCTCAGGGGCGAGTCGTCCGGCGATCACGTGGCGCCGAAGCGACCTGACCTGCTGCCGCTCTGACCACCGCGCCCTGCTCCCGGGCTCCGGTGGTCAGGCGGTCGCGGGGCCGGGGCCGGGTGCGGGATCGTCACCGCCCCGCCGGCCCCACCCGGGGCGATCGCGCCGACGGGCACCGAGTCCGGGTACCCGGCGGGTATCCGCTCCAGGACCCCGCCGGCGAACACGTCGTACAGCGGCAGCGACTCCAGATGGACATAGCCGATATGGCAGTCGCACACCGCGAGCGGGCAGGCCCGCGGCCGCAGCGCCGCACGGTAGGAACCGTCGTAGAGATTCCCGAGTTCGGAGCGTACGAAATGGCAGCGCCGCACCGTGCCGTCGCCGTCCACCGAGACGACCGACTCGCCCGTGCGGCAGGGCAGCCCGGCCGAGCGGTGGGGCCGCCGGCTGTACGGGAACAGGGGATCCAGCGCCGTCCAGCGGGCGGCCTCCTCGTCCGTGTACAGCCGCCCCTCTGCCGCGTTGACCCACAGATAGACCGGGTCCGGCAGATCCGCCCGGAGCCGCCGGGCGGACTCCAGGTGCTCCTCGAGGCCGACGATCCCGACGCTGAACCTGACCCCGCGCGCGGTCAGGTCCCGGCACTTGCCGAGGAAGCGGGCGTACGGCGTCTGGCCTGGGTGGTAGGTGCACCACAGCGCCAGCCGCCGCGGGTCCGCGTCCTCCAGCCAGTCCGTGCGGCAGCTCAGATTGGTTTGGACGGCGACCCTGCGGATGTGCGGCAACCGGGACAGCTCGCACAGCGCCCGCCGGTACCAGGAGCGCACCAGTGCCTCGCCCCACGGAGTGAACAGCACCGACAGCCGGTGGTCCTCACCCCGGTGCTCCGCCGCCCAGCCCGTGAACCGCTCCAGCGCCGCCCGGTCGGCCCGCAGCCGGTCGCGGCTGTCCCGCCGCTTGGCGAACGGGCAGTAGGGGCAGTCGTAGTCGCACGACGCCAGCGGCCCGCGGTAGAGCACGGTCAGATCCATCGGCGCCTCACTTCGGTTCGTACGTGGCCATGGCCTGCCGCACGGCGGGCGAGAACAGCTCGGGACCCAGCGCGTCCGAGTGCGCCAGCCCTTCAGGGGTGAGCCGCAGCAGGCCCCCGCTCTCCTCCAGCCAGCCGCGCCCGGCGAACGCGGCCAACTCGGCGGGGAAGTCCTCGGCGGGAGTGCTGCCGAAACGCTCCCGGTAGTCGGCCACCTCCATGCCCCGCGCCTGCAGCAGCGACTGCAGCAGATGCCGGCGGCGCGCCTCGCCGCCGTCGATCGGCCGTCCTGCCTCGGCGCGGGTGAAGTCCACCGTCCGGGTGTAGTCGTCGATGATCTGGCGTATCCGGTGCATGTCCACGGCGTAGTCGAAGGAGTAGTGCAGCCCCGAGGTGTACGAGCGTGCCCCGCAACCGAGGCCGATCATGCCGTCGGTCTGGCAGGCGTGGTCGTCCGGGCCGCGCGGCGCCGTGTCCTGCGCGCCGCGGCGCCGGAACATCCGCATCGAGACCTGCTGGTAGCCGTGCGCCAGGAGGTGGTCGCGGCCCTGCCGGTAGAGCCGCAGCCGCTGCTCGTCCCAGGAGGTGTCCGCGTCACCGCGCGGTTTCCGGCCGAGGCCCGTCAGCGGCCGTACGTAGAGGGGATACAGATACAGCTCTTCGGGACGCCAGCCGAGTGCCGCGTCGAGGGAACGCCGCCAGGTCGTCTCCGTCTGCCCGTCGATGCCGTAGATCAGATCGATGTTGAGGACGGGCACGCCGGTGTCCCGGATGCGGCCGAGCGCGGCCTCGACGTCCGCGCGCCGCTGCGGGCGGACGGCGGCCCTCGCCTCGTCGTCCACGAAGCTCTGCACGCCGATGCTCAACCGGGTCGTGCCGCGCTCGGCGAGCACCGCGAGGCGGTCGGCGGTCGCGGTGGCCGGGGACGTCTCCACCGACAGCGGCACCCCGCGCAGATCGGCGCCCATCCGCCGCTCGGCGATGTCGCAGAGCCGCTCCAGTTCCCCGGCGGTGAGGAAGGTCGGCGTGCCGCCGCCGAACGCGGCGGCCGCGAACCGGACCGGTTCGGTGTCGCCCAGCGCCTCCCGCACGGCCGCGGCCTGCCGCTCCAGCGCGTCGAGATACCGCGTCGTCAGCTCGTCCGGGGCGCCGATCCGGGTGAACAGGTTGCAGAAGCCGCAGCGGATCTCGCAGAACGGGATGTGGAGGTAGAGGGAGAGTGCGTCCTTCCGCTCACCGGACCACAGTTCGCCCAGCGCGGGCCGCTCCGGCAGTGGACGGTAGGACGTCTTGTGCGGGTAGGCGTACACATAGCTCCGGTACGGGCGGATCCCCCGCACCGCGCCGCTCACCGGGCACCGTCCGGACCCGGCAGGAAGAACTGCCCGTACGGCACGGTCCACACGACCTCGTGCCCCAGGCGGTGACCGGTGTACCCGTCCTCGCCGTACGCCGTGCCGTGGTCGGAGCAGACGATCGCGAAGCAGCGCCGGCGGCTGCCGGCCGCGGCGAAGAGGCGGCCCATGTGCCGGTCGACGTACTCCAGCGCCGCTGCGTGACTCTCGCGCGAGTCGCCCGCCTCCCGCGTCGCCCCCGGGAGGTGGAACCAGTTGGGCTGGTGCAGGGCGGAGACGTTGACGAAGAGGAACAGGCGCTGCTCCGCGGGGAGCGCGGCGACGACCTCCGCCGCCCTGTCGACCTGCGACTCGAAGGAGGTGGGGGAGGCCACCCCGAACGCCGGCTCCCAGTGGCTCTCCTGGAACAACCCCGGCAGCACGCTGCCGAGCGGCCCCTGCCGGTTGAAGAAACCGACACCGCCGATGCACACCGTCCGGTACCCGGCTGCGGCGAGCCCGGAGACCAGGTCCGGCGTGTCGTACACGAACGTGCCGTCGGCGGTCGTCTCACTGCCCGCGAACCGCGCGGCGAACAGCCTCGGGTGCGGACCGGCCCCGGCGGGCGTCGGCAGGAAGCCGGCGAAGATCGCCTGATGGGAGGCCCAGGTGAAACTGCCCGGGGCGTGCCGCCGCTCCCAGCGGCCGCCCGGGAGACGACCTGCCAGATGCGGAATGCGGCCGGCGGCCGCCAGTTCCTGGGCGACGTCGAAGCGCAGGGTGTCGAGGGTGACGAGCAGCAGGTCGTCCCTGCCGACGACCCTGCCCATGTCCACCTGCGGCGGTCCTGTGGTCCGGCACGGGGCCCCGGCCGGGACCGTGGAGGGCTGAGTCATGCCGGCCGGACCGGTCCGGCCGGGTGGGGCTTGGCGCATGCTGGTTCCTCATCGTGCGGTCGTACGGCGGCGGCGACCTGCGCCGCATAGGTGTCGAGTCCCTCGCTGCCGCTGCCCGGCAGTCCCGTGAGCCCCGGTAGCAGGTCGCCGAAGGCGTTGACCTCGCCGACGGCGAACCGGCGCCAGCCGGTGGCCGGCAGCAGGTCGACACCGACGCACAAGGTTCCGGGGAAGTGACCGGCGGCCCGCTCGCACGGGCCGAGCACATCGTCGCGCCAGCTGCGGCCGGCGGCCCGCACCGCGGACCTGGCCTCGGCCAGGTCCCCCCGCCGGCCGCCCAGATGGAGATTGGTCAGCGGGGAGCGGCTGGTGCGTACGACGGCGTGGGTGGCCCGGCCCGCGACGACCACCACCCGCAGGTCGGCGGCCCGCCCGTGCTGGTCGGCTTTCGGCAGCCAGCGCTCGATGTGCAGACCGTCGGGCGCGAGGGCGTCCACGATGGCGGCGACCTCCCGCTCGGCGGTGTACCGGCGCAGCCTCAGCGAGTTGAACAGCCGTCCGTCCGGGGCCCGCTCCACCGAGGTCACCGCCAGGACGCGGCCGCCGCCCGCGGACTCCACGGCCAGGACGCCGGACGCCGAGGAACCGTGGGCGAGCTTGACGAACGCGCGGCGATAGCCCGGCTCGGCGAGCACGGCCCGCACATCGTCCCAGCCGCGAACCGCGGCCGCCCGGGCGCCTGCGGTGGGTGACGGCGGCACCGCCACACCGGCCTCCGTGAGCCGTTCGTGGCACAGTCTTTTGTCGAACAGCACGGCGATCTCCTCCGGATCGTCGAGCAGGTCGCCGCCGGCCGCCCGCACGGATTCCGCCACCCTCCGCACGACGGCCGTGAAGCGGGCGTACCAGCGGCCGGTGCCTTCGACCCTGGCCGGGTCCCCGACCCCGCGCAGCAGCAGGTCCACCTCCGGGTCCTCACCGGGCGAGTCGATCCGCACGGTCTCCCCGGCGGTGAAGCGGGCCCGGCCGCGCAGGACGTCCAGCCACGGCACCACGCGCGCCCCGGGCAGCCCCGCCGCGCGCAGGGCGCGCTGGAAGGAGGCGACCCGGCGGTTCCCCGGGACACCGACCACGGCGAAGCGCCGCGGCTCACCCGGCCTCACTCGGCCACCGCCGTGAACCGGCCGCTGTCCATGTCGTCGTCCCACGGCTCCTGCACATCGTCGAGATCGACGGTGACTCCGGAGGGCTCCAGCGCGCGCCGTATGCGCCCGGCCAGCTGTGCGTCGATGAAGTGGTGGTGCAGATCGAGCTCCCTGAGGTGGGTGAGGGGCTGCCCGTCGAGCAGCGCCGCCGCGCCCTGGTCGCCCAGGGTGCCCATCGACAGGTCCAGCACCTCCAGCCGGGCGACGACGGGAGCCGCCGCAAGAGCCGCCGCGATCTCGTCCTGGATCTCGCTGTTGCGCAGGGCCAGGCGACGCAGCCGGGGAAGCCTGGTGCCGGCGAGGAAGGGTCCCAGGTCGGCGAGTTCGGCGTCTCCGCCGTAGCCGGAGGTACCGAGCCAGAGGTCGAGGCGCTCCAGTGACGGCAGTTCGCAGGCGGCGACGCCGCGCACCACCTCGGCCGGCAGGCCACCGCTCTCGATGACCAGGCTCCGCAGCCGGTCGTGCCGGGCTGCTCCGAACGCCAGGCCCATGCCGCCCCGCACCCCGAACTCCTCGAGTTCCGGGAAGCCGTCGAGCAGCGGCGTGACATCGCCCTGGTTGATCCAGGAGATCTCGCACTCCTCGAAGGTGATGTCGCCGACGAACAGCGCCCGCAGCTCCGGCAGCCGGTCGCGGGAGCCGAGCAGCGCGGAGACCACCTTGTCGGGACCGCTGTCGTACACCTCGCTCCAGGCGCCCACGATCAGCGACCGGACCTTCGCGAGGTCCACGGCGGCGGCGAAGCGCGCGAAGGCGTCCTCCCACGCCTCGTCGCTCTCGTACGCCTCGACGGTGATGCGCCAGGCGACGGACGCCGGGTCCGGCAGCTCGCCGCCCATCGCGTCGGCGTCGGGGAAGTCGAACGCGGGCAGGCCGTGCAGCGCCTGCAGATGGCTCCCGATGGTCATGACGATGCTCCAGACAGCGGACGGGCGATGAGCGGCTGATGTGCGAGCAGTTCTACCAAGCGCCACTGACACCGCCCGTCCCGGGGCGGCCGGACGCCTCCCGCCGGCCGCACGCGATCGCGCCGGGCAGGCAGGGGCGGCGACCTCCCGCTCCGATCCGCCGGTGGCCCGGCGCGGCTGCCTTTCCGCCGCCCAGCTGCGTCCCGGCGCCCGAGGTGCGCTCCGCACGCACGGCCGGTCGTGCTCCGGTCCCGTCGGGGCCGGTAGATCCGCCCTTGGCCCGGCGCGGCTCCACCCGGCCGGAACGGCCGCCGGTCGGACAGCGGTCCAGCGGACGGCCCGGGGGTCCCCGGCTTCCGAGCCGGTGCCCCGGCCGATGTCAGACCCTGCCCCTAGCGTCGATCACAGCCCGGCGCACCAGGTGCCGGCGGTCCAGGGGAGAGCCATGTACCGGCAGGGAGACGTGCTGATCGTGCCCGTGGTGGAGGACGCCGTCCCCGCCCGTGCCGAGGAGGCGCAGGGAGAGCCGAGGGACGGCCGCGGGCGGCTGGTGCTCGCTCTCGGCGAGGTCACGGGGCACGCCCACGCGGTGACGGGACCGGGGCGGCTCTTTCGCGACGAGGGCCCCGCCGGGCCGATGCTTCTGCACCTTCCCCAGGGCGGCCGGGTGATGCACGAGGAGCACGCCCCGATACCGCTGCCGAAGGGGTGGTACCGGGTGGTGCGCCAGCGGGAGTACCTCCCGGGCGCGGTGCGGATCGTCGCGGACTGAGCGCCGGCAGCGGCCTCCCGGCCCTCCTGCGGCAGGGCCGGCGGGCGGGCGCGGCAGTACGAGAGGAAGGGCGGCGCGGCGCGGCACAGGGCACGGTGCGGCGCAGGGCTCCGCAGGGCGGGAACAGGTTTCGGGAGAACGGGGCTTCGGATGCATCGCATGGACACGTGGCGGGCAGTGGCCGCGGCGACGGGCCCGGCCGACCGGGCGGCCGCGCAGGACGCGGTCAGGCTCGCCTATCGCACGGCCGGGCTCGCGGAGCCCGGGCGCTTCGTATGGGTGGGATCGCCCAGGGCGGCCGTGACGGCGGTGCGGTCGCTCCGGGACGCGGGCCGCTCGGTGCGGGACGAGGTCAGGACGGTGCCCTGGGCCGGGGAGAGGCGACGGGTGCACGACGCCCTCGGGCCGGCGGGCTGGACGGAACTCTGGGGCAGGACCGGGGCGCAGCTGTGGGACAGCACGCACGCGCTCGCGGAGCGGATACGGACGGGAGTGGCCGACGCCCTCGCGGCGGACGCCGCCCGTACCGGAGACGACTCCGACGCCGCGGACGCCGAGCGGAAGGCGGTGCGGATGGTCCTGCTGGACGCGGTGCCGGGCCAGCACGACGCCGCCTGGCTCGCCGCTTTCGACGGGCGCAGCGACCGGCTCGCCGGCCTGGCCGGGGTGGCCCGGCACGCCGGCTGGTGGTGGCCCTTCGAGAAGGTGGTGGTGCTCTGCGAGCGGCCCGTGGAACTGCACCGCGACGAGGCAGGCCGGCTCGACCGCGGTGACGGCCCGGCGCTCGCGTTCCCGGACGGCTTCGCGCTCCACGCCTGGCGCGGAATGGCCGTGACGGCCGAGTTCCTGTCCGGACTGGTGTCCCTCACCCCGGAGCGCATACGCACCGAGGAGAACGCCGAACTGCGCCGGGTGATGCTGGAGTTCTATGGCTACGACCGCTATCTGGCCGAGTCGGGGGCACGGCCCGTGCACCGGGACGAGACCGGCGTCCTGTGGTGCATCCCGCTGGCCGGCGACGAGGACGTGACGATGGTCGAAGTGGTCAACTCCACGCCCGAGCCCGACGGTACGTCCAAGACCTACTGGCTGAGGGTGCCGCCCGCGACCCGGACCGCGAAGGAGGGAGTCGCATGGACCTTCGGACTGGACGCCGAGGCGTACGCCCCGCTGCGTCAGACCTGAGCGGACGCCAGTGCCTCCCGGCCGATCATTGCCGAACCGCCCTGCCCCGTGCAGGCGTAGGCACCGGCCACCGCACCCAGCCGGGCGCAGTCCTCCACCCTGCGGCCCGCCAGCCGGCCGTAGAGGAAGCCGGAGACGTACGCGTCGCCCGCGCCGTTGGAGTCCACCACGGGTGCGGGCGGCACCGTCGCCGCTATCGGGCGGGGGGTGCGGCCACCGTCACGGGTCATCAGATACGAGCCTCCCGCTCCGGCCGTGGCGACCACCACCTCGGCGCGGCCCTCGCGCAGGATCTCGCGCATCACCGACGCGATCCGCTCGCCGGCCCCGGCCGCGCTCAGGAACACCACGTCGGAGCGGAGGGCGAAGTCCCGGTGGTGGTCCTCCACTCCGTCCCAGTCGTGGAGATCGGTCGACACGGGCACCCCGAGTTCCGCGATGTCGTCGTACAGGAAGCGGGCGAAGTCCGTGATCGACAGGTGGATGTGGCGGGCCCGCCGCAGATGGTCGAGGTAGAAGCCGCGCGGCATCCGCAGATCGCCCGGGTCGCGGGCGTCGTAGAACGACATCCTGCGGCCCGTGCCGTCGACGAGGTTCACCGCACGCCTCGTTCCGGTGGGGGAGACGAGATACGCGAAGTCCACGCCGCCGTCCGCCAGCCGCTCCCGGACCCGGCGGCCCGGCAGATCGTCGCCGATGAAGTCCAGGAAGGTCACACCCAGTCCGAGTGCCCGGCACCCCAGTGCCACGTTGCCGCCGGTGTGGCCCACCCACTCACGGATCGGCGGCACCCCGACGGAGTCCGCCAGCGGTACCGGGAGGGATTCGACCCGCACCACCGTGTCGACCCCGCTTCCGCCGACCACGAGTACATCGAGGGTGGACTGCTCCGTGCTCTGTGTCGACAAGGTCTTCCTCTCCGCGTGCCTGTCCGTGCGCCAAGCACTCTGCCGTGTCAGCGCCGCGCGGTCGAGTCCCGGTTCGCGGGCGAGCGCCTCTTCTGCTTCCGCCCACTCCGTCGTGGCGGAAGCGTGCGACCGGTGGCGGGCCGGCAAGGAACTGGCCGACCGGTTCATCGCCGGCTTCGCCGACCTCGGCACCCGGACCGGGGAGGCACCCCCCGGGGGATACTCGTGGCGCAGGCCGGCGCCTATGCGCGGCACTGCGGCCATGCCGACCTCCTGCGCGAGCGGATCGACGGCCGAGTGGGCCACCGAACACACGCTGAGCCGGCGATCCGGGCAGGGGACAAGCCGCCCGCCCGGTCGGCGACCCTCAGAGCTCCCTCGCGGGCGCCTGCACGCGCGTGGCGAGTTCCAGCAGGCGCCGGTCGGCTGCGTGTCCGGCGACGACGGCCAGTCCTACGGGAAGTCCGCCCACCCTCATCCGGGGCAGCACAAGACAGGGCAGGCCGGCGCTGCTCGCCAGGCAGGTGAGGCGGAACGCGGCGTCGCGGAGCGCCGCCTTCCGCTCGGGGGCCGCGTCTGCCGGCGGCGCAGGGCCTCCCGCGGCGGGGAGCAGCAGCACGGTGTCGTCGCGCAGGGCCGAACGCACGGCCCGGCCCGCGCGGTGCACCACCTCCTCCGCGGCCGCCCGGCGCTCCGCGGTGACCTCCGAGGCACGGGCGAAGCGGGCCGCAATACCGGGGCCGAGCGCACCGGGATGGGCCCGAACCCAGGCGCCGTCGCTCTCCCAGACCTCGGCGCCCTGGGCGGTCGCGAACGCGGCCCCGAGGACCCCGGGGTCGGCGCCCGGGGAGGGCACCCGCGCGAGGCGGAGACCGGCGCGCGCCGCCAGGTCCGCGGCCGCCTCGGCGAACGTGTCGCGCACCTCGGGCTCGGCGAGGGCGACGAGATCGTCCGCCACCAGGGCCGTGCGGAACGGTGGCGCGGCTTCGGCCGCCCCGGCCTCCGGCAGCAGGACGTCGCCGAGGCGCGCCAGCGGCCCGGGGTCGCGCGCCAGCCAGGCGACGGTGTCGAACGACGGCGCCAGCGGCAGCATTCCGGTGACGGGGACGAGACCGTGCGTGGGCCGCAGCCCGTACAGCCCGCAGTAGGAGGCGGGCACCCTGATCGAGCCGGCCGTGTCGCTTCCGAGGCCCGCGTCGGCCTCGCCGAGCGCGACGGCCGAGGCAGGCCCGCTCGACGAGCCGCCGGGCACCCGGCCGGGCGCGGCCGGGTTGGGCGGTGTGCCGTAGTGGGCGTTCGTCCCGTTGAGGCTGTAGGCGAACTCATCCGTCTGCGCGATCCCGGCCACGTCGGCACCGGCGTCCAGCAGGGCGGCCACCGCCCAGGAGTGCGACGGCTGCGGTTCGGCCTCCGCCAGCCGGGCCGGATTGCCGGCGCCGATCCGGTGCCCCGCGACGGCGTGGATGTCCTTCACCGCCAGGCGCACCCCCCGCAACCTCCCGGTAGCGGACCCCGCCACCAGGGGGTTGCCGCGCTCACGCCACACCGCCGTGTCGTCCGCCGACCGCATCGGCAACCTCCTGGTCTCCGGTCGAGCTGCTCGCGGACGCCGCCGCGGCGGCGCTGCCCATGTCCGGGCCGCGGCGGCGCTGCCCATGTCCGGGTCGTCGCCGCGGCGCGCGGGGTGTGGCGGACCCGTCGGCGGGGCGGCGCCTGCGGCCGCGCAGGGGGCAGGCTACCGGGACGGCCGCCGGTCCGTTGCCGCTCCGCGGTCGGGCCCGGGCTTCTGCCGCGCGGCGCGACCGCCGATGGTGTCCTGCCGGTGTGGCGACGCGGCCGGATCGGGCGGGCAGCCCGCCTCAGCGGGCCGCTTTGCCGGGGGCCGCCTCCGCGGAGGTCATCACGGACCTCGAACCGGAACGTGGAGCGCTCGGCCCCCTCCCCCTTGCGGGGCAGCCGTTTCACCGCGGTCGCGATCGCGGTCGCGCGACATCCCCGTGCTTGCGGGAGCAGATCGTGGTGCGAGGCCCGCTTCGAGACGACCCGGCCGCCGGGTGCCGCCGGGGGCCCGGGCACGGGCTGGGAGCCTCGGCGCGATCCGTCGGCGGGTGCGGACCGCGGCACGCGGGGATCGGCCGGACGTGTGCGCCGCGGCGTCCGGAACGAACCGGTCGGTACGGTCCGGGCCCGCCGTCCGGCATTTTTTCCGGATCCCGCTCGTTGCGGTTGCCGTGGGACGCGCGTGGTCCCGGTGCCCTCGCCCGGCGTCCCGCACATATCCACCGATAATGGAATTGACCGGAGATCTCAGGAGGTCCCCTTGACCGGCGCAGGTTCCCCGTACCCGCTGCGTAACCGGCTGCGATCGCTGCGGCCCGCCGCCTTCGGGGCCGACCCCGCCGGAGCGCGGATGGAGCGGATACGCCGCTCGCCCCATTTCGCCGACGGAGTGTTCCAGAACCCCATGGGCGCCCGCACCAGACCGGCCGGGTCCATGCTCGAGTTCGCGAAGGTCTACTTCGGCAGGGAGTCCCGCAGGCGCCGCGCCCCCGCAGCGCCGATACCCCTGCACCCCACCACCCTCGAGGACCTCGCAGGGCCTCCCGCATCGGGGCTGCGGCTCACCTGGATGGGCCACTCCAGCGTGCTCGCCGAGATCGACGGGGCACGGGTGCTCTTCGACCCGGTCTGGGGCCGGCGCTGCTCACCGTTCGCGTTCGCCGGGCCCAAACGCCTCCACCCCGCGCCGCTGCCCCTCGCCGCGCTCGGCCCGGTGGACGTGGTCGTCATCTCGCACGACCATTACGACCACCTCGACCTGCCGACGATCCGCACCCTGGCCTCGACTGACACGCTCTTCGCGGTACCGCTGGGCGTGGGCGCGCACCTGGAACGCTGGGGTGTCGCCGAGAGCCGCCTCAGGGAGCTGGACTGGCAGGAGTCGGCGCAGGTGGACGGCTTGCGGCTGACCGCCACCCCGGCCCGGCACTTCTGCGGCCGCGGCCTGCGCAACCGGCACGACACCCTCTGGGCCTCGTGGGTCGTCGAGGGCTCGTCCGGTCACCGCGTCTACCACAGCGGTGACACAGGGTACTTCCCCGGCTTCCGGGACATCGGCGCCGAGCACGGCCCGTTCGACGCGACCATGATCCAGATCGGTGCGTACAGCGAGTACTGGCCCGAGAACCGCACGGACCACAGGCCGCTCCCCGGCCCATGGCCGGATATTCACATGTCACCCGCCGAGGGCGTCCAAAGCCATCTTGACCTGCAAGGAGGCCAGCCGGGCGGCGTCATGCTGCCGATCCACTGGGCCACCTTCAACCTCGCCCCGCACGCCTGGGCCGAGCCGGGGGAGTGGACCAGGGACGCGGCGGGGGAGGCCGGCCAGGCGGTGGCCCTGCCCCGGCCGGGCGAGCCCTTCGAGCCGGCTGGGGGACTGCCCGTGGACCCCTGGTGGAGGCCCCTGGCCCACCCCATCGAGCGCCCGTGGCGGAGGCCCGGGACCACCGAAGCGGTGTCGGGTGACACGCTCAGCGGTGACCTCGACTTGGCGGGTGACCGCTGACGCCGGATGCCGATCCGGCACGAGGTCGCCGGCCCTCAGCCGGGCGGCCGCTTCTGCGGTGCCGCCCGGCACGGCCGTCCGCCGGGGATCCCGCGGGCCCCGGCGGCGGCTCAGCCCTCGGTCCAGCCGTGGTTCTTAGCGAACTGGGCCAGCCCACCGCGGACCTGCAGCATCTGCTGGCCGGTGAGCGAGGGCGCTGCCGCCAGCAGGATCTCGGTGACCTCCCGGGTGAACTGCACCTCGGTAAGCACGTCGCAGAGCGAATCGTCGTACGAGGGATTCGGCTTGCCGGTCTCCCCGGGGGCGAGGCGGACCCCTGCTGCCTTCGGTCCCCGCTCGCCGTTCTCGATCTCGAACTCCACCATCACACCGGGACCCACCAGCGATTCGGACACCCGCATGTCGTTGACATGCAGGAAAACATCGTCCCCGCCGGTTTCCGGGGCGATGAACCCGTAACCCCGCGCACTGTCGAAACGCACCACACGACCAGCCACCATGTCCAACCCCACCAAATCCCATGCCTTGTCCACTCGGGCCCATTGCCCGAGGTATCGGATCGAGCCTAGCCGCGGGGCCCCGCGGAAGCGACCCCTCGATGTCACGGGAACCGTACTCGGGTTCGCTTCAGCGAAAGAGACCCCGCCCTTTTCACGGGGGCAGCGAGTAGTCACCGCTGTGGGCGGGCGTGGGCGGGGCGGTGGGGCGGTGCAGGAGGTGCGCCGCCATCGCTCCATGGCGGTGCGGGGGCGGGACGGGACGGACGGTCAATCGAAGGCGGGAGACGGGAGGCGGGAGGCGGGAGACGGGTGGAGCCGTGGCGGCCGGCGCCGAAGGGAGGCAGGAGCCGCTCGCCCGCGGGGTCGCCGGCTGACACCGGCAGGTGCTTCGGGGGCGGGGCCTCGGGTGGAGGGGAGGGACGGCCGGGAATCGAGCGGAGAAGGACGGGGTGGAGAGGGGCGGGCTCCCGATGCCGCGGTCCGGCGTGTGGCCGGATTCCGGCCGACTGCCTCCGGAGGCCCGGCAGCGGACGCCGTCCGGGCCCGCCGGCGCCGCAGGCGGGCCGTTCGAGGGCCCCGGCCCACCCGGGTGCGCCTCGCGTCCGGGACCGGCCGTCCGTTTCCGCAGCACGGGGGATGCCCCCGGAGCCCGGCCTTCTCGCCGGTGGTCCGGACACTTCGCCGCCTCGCCATGGGAGAGGGCGTCCCCGCCGCAGTGCCCCGACCTCGGCCCAGGGGTTTCGGTTGCGCGTGCGAGCCCTCATACCAGAGCGGGCTCCTCTTCCGGCAAGTTTGTCAACTGCCCACCACACATGAACGGTTCACGACTACCCTGTGTGCCCGGTGATCAACGATAGTCTTGAGCACTCACCTTTGACGCCACGCACAACGATCGACAGACAATCCCGGGCCCCGCACCAAGGACACTGATGTCTCAACTACGCGCACCCGCCGCGCGGTCGGACCGCCGTGAGGGCGGGCGGCACGGCCGGTCAGGCGCCCGCGTTCCCTCCTCCACGGGCAGACCGCAGTCCACGCCGCCGAGCTCCGAAGCCCGTATACGTCCCCAACTGATGCGCACCGCCGTGCTGCCCGCCGTGGTCGTGTCGCTCAGTGGCGCGGGCGCCGTGCTGTTGACGATCCACTCCACCGGCGCACGGCCCTCCGCCGCGCTGTGGGCCGCCCTCGCCGGCTCGGCGCTCCTCGCCGTCGTCGCCGTCGCGGCGGCGGCGTTAAGCGCGGAGCGCACCGCCAGATCCGTACTCGACCGCGCGCAGGCCCTGCGCCGGTCCAGCGCCCACCGGCAGGCAGAGCTCACCGCCGTCGTCGACGGACTGCGCCGGGGGGAGCGCCCGCCGACCCGCGATGATCTCCCGGTCCCGCCGTCCGGCGGAGACGAACTCGACCTCCTCGCGCAGGAGCTGAGCCGCTCCCATGACGCGGCCGTCGCGGCCGTGGTGCAGGCGTCCCGGCTCTCCAGCAGCGTCGGCAACGAGCAGAAGGTCGAGGTCTTCGTCAACCTGGCCCGCAGGCTCCAGTCGCTGGTCCACCGGGAGATCCAGCTTCTCGACGAACTGGAGAACGAGGTCGAGGACCCGGAACTGCTCAAGGGCCTCTTCCATGTCGACCATCTGGCCACCCGGATCCGCAGGCACGCGGAGAACCTCGCCGTCCTCGGCGGTGCGATCTCCCGGCGCCAGTGGTCGAACCCGGTGACCATGACCGAGGTCCTCCGATCCGCCATCGCGGAGGTCGAGCAGTACCCCCGGGTCAAGCTGGTGCCGCCGATCGACGGCACCCTGCGTGGACACGCGGTCGCCGACGTCATCCACCTCCTCGCCGAACTCGTCGAGAACGCCACCCTGTTCTCCGCCCCGCACACCCAGGTGCTGCTGCGCGCCTCGCGTGTCACGGCGGGTCTGGCCGTGGAGGTCGAAGACCGGGGCCTCGGCATGCCGCTCTCCGAGCAGAACAAGATGAACGCCCTGCTCGCGGACCCCGACCAGGTCAATGTGGCGCATCTTCTGCAGGACGGCCGCATCGGCCTCTTCGTGGTCTCGGCGCTTGCCCGCCGGCATGGCATCGCGGTCCGCCTCCAGTCCAACATCTACGGGGGAGTCCAGGCCGTCCTGGTGCTGCCGCAGGGACTGCTCGGTGCCGAGCCGGGAGCCCACGGCGGCGCGGCGCAGCCGGGCGCCGAGCGCCACGCCGACCACCCAGCGGCCGCGACGGCCGCGACGGCCGCGACGGCCGCGGCGGCGGGCCAAGGCGCAGGCCGGGAGCGGGGTGCCGTTCCCGCGGGGGCCGTTCCCACGGAGGCTGCTCCGCACGCCGCCGTCGCACCGCGGCAGCCTGCCGCCGGCCACCACAGCGGCGGCCAGCGAAGCCTCACCTACACGACGAGCATGCCGGCCATACCGCACCACCAGCCCCCGGCGGATTTCGCAGGACCGGCTCCCCTCCCGGTGCGCGGCGAGCACCCGGACCGGCCCGACCCGGCCGCCCGGTGGACCGGCGCGGGCCATCCGGACGCACCGCGGGCGGCCGCCCCCCCACCTCCGCAGACGCCCCTCCCACCGCCCTCGCAGGCGCCCGCACCGCAGGCGCCCGCACCGCAGGCGCCCGCACCCGGCCATGCGTCCCCTCCGCTCGGTTCCCCGGCCGTACGCGGTGCCACCGGCCGCCCGCAGTTGCCCAAGCGGCGCGCACAGGAGCATCTGGTGCCCCAGCTGCGGGACGAACCGGCCCAGCGCAGACCTGAGGAAACGGCGCTGCACGACCCCGGTCTGATGGCGGCCTTCCAGCGGGGCATCGGCCTGGCGGAGTCCGGGACGCCCCGGGCCGCGGACACGGCCCCGCACGAACCGCAGCAACGCGACGACACCCACAAGGAGTAGATGCACCATGGCGAGCGATGTGCCGACGGGCCATTCCTCGGATCTCGACTGGCTGCTCAGCGGCCTGGTCCAGAGAGTGCCGTACACCCGCAACGCAGTCCTGCTCTCCTCCGACGGCCTGGTGAAGTCCGTGCACGGCCTCGACGCCGACAGCGCCGACCACATGGCCGCGCTGGCCTCCGGTCTGTACTCGCTCGGACGCAGCGCCGGTGCCCGGTTCGGCGACGGTGGAGAGGTCCGCCAGGTGGTGGTGGAGCTCGACTCGACCCTGCTCTTCGTGTCCACGGCCGGCTCGGGCACCTGTCTCGCGGTGCTGGCCGGGCGGGAGGCGGACGCCGCGGTTCTCGGCTACGAGATGGCGATGCTGGTGAAGAGCGTGCGGCCGTACCTGGTCACGCCGGCCAGACAGGCCACCGGGGCGCCGAGCGCCACGGGGCTCTGACCGTGCCGGCCCCCATGGACGGGCCGTGGCTCGACGACGCGGCAGGCCGGCTGATCCGCCCGTACTCGGTGATCGGGGGCCGTACCCGTCCGACGGCCGCGCTCGACCTGCTGTCCCTGGTGATGGCCACCGGCACGGCCCCCCAGGGGTCGCTCGGACCGGAGCATGCGCTGGCCCTGGGCCTGTGCGACGGGCCCACCTCGGTGGCGGAGATCGCGGCGCACTTACGGCTCCCGGCGGTCGTCACCAAGGTACTCCTCTCCGATCTCGTCGACTGCGGGGCGGTCACCGCCAGGGCGCCCCGCTTCCAGGAATCCCCCACCGACCGTTCCCTGCTGGAGGCAGTGCTCGATGGCCTACGACGACGGCTCTGACCGCCGCCCCGACCGCGCCGCCGAGCACGGCCGGGGCCCGCGCGAGCGGGGCGACCCCTTTCCCAGCGCCCTCAAGATCCTCGTGGCGGGGGGCTTCGGGGTGGGCAAGACGACCTTCGTCGGCGCGGTGAGCGAGATCGAGCCGCTGTGCACCGAGGAACTCCTGACGGCCGTCGGCGTCGGCACCGACAGCCTGGCGGGTGTGGAGACCAAGACGACCACCACGGTAGCCATGGACTTCGGGCGGCTCACCCTCGACGACCGGAATGTGCTGTACCTGTTCGGCACACCGGGCCAGGAGCGGTTCTGGTTCATGTGGGACGAACTCTCCGAAGGGGCGCTCGGCGCGGTCGTCCTCGCCGACACGCGCCGGCTGGAGGACTGCTTCTCCGCCGTGGACTTCTTCGAGCGGCGCGGCATCGGTTTCGTCGTCGCCGTCAACGAGTTCGACGGCTCCTACCGCTACGAACCCGACGAGGTCAGGGCCGCGATCGACCTCAAGCAGGACGTCCCGGTCGTGCTGTGCGACGCACGTATCGCCAGCTCCGCGATCGGCGCCCTGGTCACCCTCGTCCAGCACCTGCTCACCACGACCCCGGCACCGGCAGCGGCGCCGAGCTACGGAGCTCAGTCATGACCACGTTCGACCCGACCGGCCATCTGCTGCTGACACCCGTCGACCAGGAGGCTCCCGCCCGCGTGCGGCGGCTGCGTCAACTCGGTCTGGGAGAACGGCCCGAGCCTGCGTTCGACGAGTTCGCGCACCGGCTCGCCGAGGTGACCGGGGCACCCTACTCGATGGTCAACTTCATCGACGAGCACCGCCAGTTCTTCGCGGGGCTGCACACCCCCGCCGGCACCCACGCGGGCGGGGGCGACCTCGACACGGCGGACGCCGGGGACGTGGGGCGCTTCATGGCGCGCGACCACGGCTACTGTCCGCACGTGGTCGTGCGGCGCAAGGCACTCGTGCTGGAGGACGTCTGCGACTACCCGCGGTTCGCCGGCAATCCGGTCGTCGACGAGATCGGCATCCGCTCCTACCTCGGCGCGCCGCTGATCGACCGCACGGGCACCGCCCTGGGCACGATCTGCGTGGTGGACACCGAGCCGCGCCCCTGGGGCCGGGCGGGTCTGGAGACCATCAAGTCGCTCGCGGCGGAACTGGTCGAGCAGATCCACCGCCGCGAGGACATGCTGCCGTGACGAGCGCGACGAGCGCGACGGCGTCCCGGGGAGCCCCGAGAGGCTCCCCGGGACGCCGCAGCGGCCTCCTGCCGCGCCCCTAGACCAGGGCTTCGCCGCGGGTCAGCTCGGACAGCCGTTGCGACCACTGCCCCTTCGCCTGCCCCAGTGCGACTTCCGCCAGCCTGAGCAGCTGGACGTCGGAGGTGCCCGCGGGCGCGAAGATGTGGTGCGCGTCGCGCAGATAGCGCTCGATGGGCCGATCGGTGAAGAGTCCGGCCGCCGCGTGGATCTCCATCGCGTTGCGTGCCGAGTCGAGCGCGGACTCGACATTGACGAGCTTGGCGTTCATCAGCTCAGCGTCGCAGGCCAGCCCCTGGTCCAGCAGGTGCACCGCGTGGTAGGCGACCAGTCGCGCCGTCATCAGCCGTGACTGGAGCTGCCCCAGCTTGAGCTTGATGGACGGCAGTTCGTGCAGCGGCTTGCCGTAGCGGTGGCGCTCGGCGCAGAACCGCGTGGTCTCCTCGATGATGGCCTGGTGTATGCCGAGCGCAACGGCGGTCAGATTGGCGCGGCCGTAGAGCATGCTGGAGGAGTAGGCGACGGCCAGGCCGTCGCCCTCCTCGCCCAGCCGGTTGGCCGCGGGAACCCGGCAGTCCTCGAAGTGGAGCTCGCCGAAACCGAAGCCGTGCAGTCCCATGGTCGGCTTCTGCTCTCCCGTGTGGCATCCGGGGCGGCCGGACTCCACCAGGAAGGCTGTGAGCCCTTTGGATCCCGGCCCTGTGCGGACGACGACCCCGTGCAGATCACCGACATGGCTGTTGCCGACGTACACCTTCCGGCCGTTGAGGACGTAGTCGTCGCCGTCCCGTACGGCGGTGGCGGTCATGCCGAGGACATGACCGCCCGACTCGGGTTCGGTGACCGCGATCGTGGGCAGGCACTCGCCCGCGGCGATCAGGGGGAGCCAGGTCTTCTTCTGCTCGTCGCTCCCGAAGTGGACGATCTTGGCGACGCCCAGCTGCGAGGCCTGGACCATGGCCCCCATCGCCCCGCTCACCCGGGACAGCTCCTCAATGATGATCGTCTTGGCCAGATGACCGACGCCCATGCCGCCGTGGGCCTGGGAGATCGTCGCTCCGAGCCAGCCCTGGTGTGCGATGAGCCGCGAGAGCTCGCGGTGTGCCGTGCGGGCGGCTTCCATGGCGGGAATGCGCGGGCGGACCTCGCACTCGGCGAAGTGCCGTACCCGGTCCCGTAGCTGCTGATGAAGTCGACTGGCGAAGTACCCGTCCATCGCGAGGCCTCCTCTGCGAAACGCCTGCTCGCGTGAGCGTGCGAGCAGGTGGTGCATCGGCATGGTCCCGTCCCGTACAGGCCGACTACCTCATGGTGTTGATCGCTAACGGCCGGTACAACTCGGTGGCCAACTTTGGCCGAAATGCGCTCCGTTGTCATGTGATGGGGACCGCGTCCCCGGTGGTGGCCCGCGGCCCGGTCCGGTGCAGGGCATGCCCATGGAGCATCTTTCTGCCACGTGCCCATGGCAAGCGGTTCATGGGCATATGGCGACGAAGGGCGGCATTCCGCTTCGGTCGGTCGCCGGTCGGTCGCCAGTCGGTCGCCGGGGGTCTGGAAGGGCGCGCAACTCGGCCGGATTTGAGCGCTCTTGATCGGGCGGGCTGCCGGCGTATCGGAGTGCCGGACGGGCGCGCTCTCCCGTACTGCACGCCCCCGGAGTGGTTCCGAGGTTCCGGATGGGGCCTGGAGCGGACCCGGGCCGGTGCTCCCGTGGCCCCGTTGCCCCCGCGCTTCGGGGCTTCGGGGCTTTGCGGGGCCTTCCGCCCGCTTTTGCGCCGGGGGACGCCCGGTACGGCCAGTCCGCCGGGTCCGCCGGGTCCGGCGCGTGCGGGCGGTCCGGTGTGCGCGGCGCCCTTCCCCGGCCTCGCCGGCCGTCTCTGCGTCTCTGCGTCCCTGCGCCCGGCGGCCTGGCGCCGCGCCCGGTGCTGCCGGCCGTCGCGGGGTGGTCCTGGTGCCCGGTTGCCGACGGAACCCGGTGGTGCGGCGGCGCGGCAGTGCGGTGGGTGTTCGGGCCCGTGGCGGCGCGCGATCCGCACCGGGAGTCGTGCGCGCGGGTCGGCCGCAACCGTCACAGGGGGTAAGGGTCGGGTCAAGGGGGTTCGCCCGCTGTGACACGCGGTCATGTCGCATACGGGGGTGGCGGGGGCGTGTGACGCCTGGTCATGGTGGGGGCGTGGAGGAAGCGCACGCATGACGGACGGTCATGGCGTCCGCGCGTTCGATGGCGGGCGGCATCGCAACATGCCTGTCTTCACGGGATGTTCACATCGGTCTACACCATTCAGTGCTCTCATGGGGGAACCCCGCGCATTCCCTCACCCGTCTACCGATGGGGTGATCCCGCGGGGTCCGTCCGGTGTGGCACCCTTCACTGCCAGCACGGCGGGAAGTGACGGAAAGTAATGAGTGCCCTACATCATCGGCACGTACTGTTACGTGTGCCCAGACAGTCGACGAAGGAGACTCATGCGACCGTTCGTACTGAAGTACGTACTTCCGGCCGAGAGTCCTGCGGTCACGCTGCCGTACACCTACGACTCCGCCCTTCAGCTGAACGTGCTGCCGGACGGGCGGCCGGCCATCGTCGACCGCGATCTGATCCTGGTCACCGGCACGACGACGTCCACGGCCGGCTCCAAGACGCACTTCGACGACTGACGGACCGGCGCAGCGATGACCGTACTGATATTGACGTGCCGTCAAGACGTCACCGCGGACATGGTGATCGCCAAGCTGCATGACCGCGGGGTGCCCCTCGTGCGGCTCGACCCCGCCGACCTGCCCGGTGAGGCGGCGCTGTCCGCCGAGTATGTGCGCGGTGACTTCTACGGCCATCTGTCGACCGGCGGACGGCTGCTCAGCATGGGCGCGCTGCGGTCGGTCTGGGTGCGAAGACCGGGCGACCCCGCCGCCCATGCCGAGGAGCCCTCGCAGTGGCTGACCGCGGAGACGGAGCAGGCCCTGTACGGGATGCTCTACTCGGTCACCGCGCGCTGGATGAACCACCCCGTCGTCTCCGCTCAGGCCCGCTGCAAGCCCTGGCAGCTCAGCCTGGCGCACCGCAGCGGCTTCGCCGTACCACCCACCGTCATCACCACGTTCCCCCGTGTGGCGCGGCAGTTCGCGGCCCAGTACCGGGACATCGTGGTGAAGTCCGCCTCGGGGCCGCCGCCCGGCGATCCGCCGGTGTCCCTGCCCACCACCCGAGTCCCTCCCGGAACCGACTTCTCCAGCGTGGCCGCCGGTCCCACGCTGCTCCAGCAGTACGTTCCCAAACGCGCCGACATCCGCCTGACCGCCGTGGGCCCCCGCCTGTTCGCCGCCCGCAAGCGCTCCGTGGACGGGCAGGTGGACGGGCGGTACGGCGACACCGGCGAGCCCTGGAGGGCCGCCGACGTGCCGGAGCGCGTCGCCCGTTCCGTACGCGAGTACATGGGACTCGCCGGACTCGCCTATGCGGCCTTCGACTTCGCCGAGGACGCGGAGGGGCTGTGGTGGTTCCTGGAGGCGAACCAGGGCGGCCAGTTCGGCTTCATCGAACTGGAGACCGGTCTGCCCGTCGCGGAGGCGGTCGCGGGGTGGCTCGCCCCACCGGCCGGGGAGCAGGGGTGACGGCCCGGGGCGCCGATGGGGCGGGGGACCGCCGGGGTGCGGGCCTCGCTCAGCGGGATGCTCCGGCGCCGAGGAACCGGCCGATCCGCCCGCGGAGCCCCGCCGGGTCGAGGCCGTGCGCGGCCAGATGCTCCTCCATCCGCCCGTACCGCCGGATCTCCCGCCGTGCGACGCCCAGCCCCAGCACCCGGTGAGGTACGTCCGCCAGCGCGTCGTTGACGGCGGCGGTCGACGTGCCCGCGAGATACGGCTCGACGACCACCACATCGGCCGGGCCGTGTCCGACCGCCCGCCGGACTCCGGCCGCGTCGAAGGGCCGCACGGTCGTCGCGTACAGCACCGTGACGTCCATACCCTCGGTCGCCGCCATGACGTGGTCCATCATCGGCCCCACCGCGACGACCACTCCGGAGCGCCCTTCCCTGACGGTCAGGAACCGGGCGCCGTCGACCGGCCACCCGTGCTCGTTCGATTGGAGCGACAGCCGCACATAGACGCGGTCGTCCCCCGGGGCCGCCCTCCGCAGCAGTGCCTCCGCCTCGTCCGGGTGCCCGGGCACATGGACGGTCCAGTCGTCGAGGGTGTCGAGCAGGGCCACATCGCCGGGTGCCATATGGGTGAAGCCGCCCGCCGGCCAGTCGTAGGAAGCGCCCACGCTCACCAGGACACCGCCGACGCCCTGATGCCCGAAGTCGAGTTTGACCTGTTCGAATGGGCGCTCGAGCAGGAAGCTGGCGAAGGTGTGCACCACCGGTCGCAGTCCGGTCAGGGCCAGTCCGCCGCCCACGCCGATCATCAGCTGCTCGCGGATGCCGACGTTGATCACCCGGTCGGGGTGCGCCCGCGCCGCGGGCCGGAAGCCCTCCGCGCTGATGTCCGCCAGGACGAGGGCGAGCCGGGGGTCCTCGGCCAGCAGCCGGGTCGTGCTCGAGATGAAGCGCTCACGCATGGTGTCCATGATCGTTTCCTTGGGAGTGTGTTCTGTTCCCCGTCGGGTGCCCGCGGGGTGGGCGGCCCCGTCCGGGTCCGCCGCCGGGAGCGCCCGTCAGGCGGTCCTCGGCTCGACGCGGGCCACCACGGCGTGCGGGCGGCCGGGATGCGGGGCGGTGAACGCCGAGTACAGTGCCTGCGGGTCGCGACCGTCCACGGACGCGGTGGACCAGCCCGCCGCCGCGAAGCGCGTGGCGATGCCTCCGGGCCAGCCGTGGGTCGCGGAGGCGTTGTCGATCACCAGCGTGTGGAGCCGGTCGAGCCCCGCAGGGCCGGCGAAGGCGATGGCCTCGTGGTTGCTCCCCTCGTCCAGCTCCGCGTCGCCGATCAGCACCCACACCCGGGGGGTGTCCAGCCCCTGCGCCCGCAGGCCCAGCGCCGTGCCGACCGCGAGGGGCAGCCCGTGCCCGAGCGAGCCGCTGCCGATCTCCACCCCGGGCACCAGCATCCGGTCCGGGTGGTGGCCGAGGGGGGAGTCGTACGATCCGAAGCCGGCCAGTACCTCCTCGTCGATGAAGCCCTTCGCCGCGAGCACGGCGTAGTAGGCCATGGGCCCGTGGCCCTTCGACAGCAGGAACCGGTCGCGTTCCGGCGAGTCGGCGGTCTCCGGGGTCACCCGGAGCACCCGGTCGTAGAGCACCCACAGTGCGTCGAGCGTCGAGGTCGCCGCGGGCCCGTGCTTCTCGTCGCCCGTCATCAGGGCCATCAGGGCCGTCAGGCGCCCGAGGTCCCGGCGGTCGGGCGCGGTGTCGTGCATCGTGGTGGTTCCCGTGCTGGTCATGCGCCCACCATGCAACTTCAACCGCAGTTGAGGTCAACCGGCAATCGGTTCGTGGCCACCCGGTGAAGTGCGGTATGGTTCTGGTGCGCGTTCGGCCCGGGGAATTACCAGGTCAGGCGGGCATCGGGACGTGGCGCAGCTTGGTAGCGCACTTGACTGGGGGTCAAGGGGTCGCAGGTTCAAATCCTGTCGTCCCGACGGAAACGTCGCAGATCAGAGGGGTCCTTCGGGGCCCCTCTCGATTGTTTCCAGGGGTGCCGTCTCGCGATTCCTCGCAACATCTGTTGATCAAGGTCAGCACCGGGTCCGCTCCGCCGTGCGCTCCGAGGGAAGACCGCCGGATGTGTCGATGACACGGCGGGCCTCTGCGGCGGCGGGCCTCGTCGGCGGCCGGCCCGGGTTCGTCCCCGCCGGCCGGTGCCACGACCGGCCATGGGCGGTACAGCGCGACCTCCCGGGTGTGCGTGGCGTCGCAGTGCCCCGGCGCGGAGGCACCTGGTCAGCCGGGGCGTGCGGGGGTGCGGGGCATCATGCGCTCGGCCAGCACGCCGATCGCCACAGCCGCGACGGCGCTGCCCACCGCGACCCAGCGCAGCACGCCCTCGATCGATGCGCCCAGGCCCTCGCCCGCGGCCCGTACCTCGATCAGGGTCGCACCCGCGGCCACGCAGATGCCCGCGACCCCGATCATGACGGCCAGCGTGACCCCGGAGGCCTGGCCGGCCCGCTCGGGCGGCACCACGACCTGGGTTCCGGCGCTGCCCATCGTCCATCCCAGGCCGTACCCGAGCCCGGTCAGTGCCAGTCCGGGCACATAGGACCACAGCCCCCCGCCGTAGGAGACGAGGAACAGGCCGGCGCCTCCGACCACGGTCCCCACGCCGATCGTACGGGGGACGTCGAAGCGCTCGCCGAGCCGCCCCGAGAGCAGCGCGGCGATCCCCGCCGAGACGGACGCGGCGAGGAAGACCAGGCCGGCCCCGAGCGGTGAGTACCCCTCGACCTGCTGGAGATAGATCGTGATGCCGTACATGGCGACGACGAAGGCGATGTTCGCGACGGTGGCCATCATGGTGATGAGCACATAGGGCTTGTTGCGGAACAGGTCGAGGGCGACCAGCGGCCAGCGGGCCACGCGCTCGTGGAGCACGAAGGCGACCAGCAGCAGCACCCCGGCCGCCGCGAGACCGACGGTCCAGCCGGGGGGCCACGTGGTCGAGCGGTCGACCGCGTAGGTCACCAGGGCGATGCCGGCCGCGACCGCGAGCACGCCCGGCAGGTCGATCGAGCGGGGCACGGTGGTGTCACGCGACTCGCGCACTCCGGCGACCACCATCAGGATGGCCGCCGCGCACGTCGGGACGTTGACCAGCAGCACGACGCGCCAGCTCAGCAACTCGGTGACACCGCCGCCGAACACTGGTCCGAGGGCCAGGGCCACGGCGCCGATCCCGAAGGCGTTCCCGATGGCCCGTAGTGTGCGTTCCGGGGGATAGGCATCCGTGATGATGGCGATGGCGAGCGGGAACAGCACGCCCGCGCCGACACCCTGGGCGATCCGCATGACGATGACGACGCCCGCGTCGGAGGAGAGGCCGGCGGCGAGCGAGCAGACGCCGAACACGACCAGGCCGCCGAGCAGCATCCGCTTGCGGCCGAGGATGTCGCCGAGCCTTCCGCCGGGGACCAGGGTGGCGGCCAGTGCCAGCATGTAGCCGCTGATCACCCACTGGAGATCGGTGGTCGTGGTGCCGAGTTCCGCGGCCATCCGGGGGAGGGCCAGGTTGAGTGCCAGGAAGTCCAGCTGCACGACGAAGATGCACAGCGAGGCGGCGATCAGCGTCAGGCCGAGACGCAGCTGCCCGGCCCCGAGGCCGTCTGGGCGGGGCCCGGGGTCCTCACCGTGAGGTCTGCGGTGGGGTCGGCCGAGGTGCATGGCGGGCTCCTGTGTTCCTGCGTCCGCCGGCTGTCCGGCGCACGCCCTCCCGGTGTGCGTCCGCCTGCCGGTTCCCGGCAGGGGTAGAGCGGTGTCCGCGATGCCCCACGGCATGGCGCTCCGGCGGTGTGGGCCTCAGGGGCGTTGCGAGCATAGTCAATGGAGTCGGATGATTCCGGAGATAATGCCGCATTTCATCCGTGCGGTGGCGATGTGCCCGATCGCCCGGCCTCACCCGGGACGGCTTCCGGCTCCCGGCAACCGGCTCCCGCGCAGCGCGCTGATCCACCGGGGAGCACCGGCCTGGCCTTAGCGTGTGACGATGCGTCATACCAAGCAGCGGACAGCACGCTCCTGGACGAGAACCCAGGTCCTGACCATCGTGGCGACCGGACTCGGCCTCTTCATGGTCTTTCTCGACGCCCTCATCGCGAACGTCGCCCTGCCGGACATCCAGCGGGACTTCGGCGTCGGCGAGTCGGGTCTGCAGTGGGTGGTCACCGCGTACTCCATCGGTATGGCGGTGTTCATCATGGCCGGTGCGACCGCGGCGGACCGGTTCGGGCGCAGGCTCCTGTTCGTCGTCGGCGTCACGGTGTTCACCCTCGCCTCCGCCGCCGCGGGCCTGGCGCCCACGCTCGTCCTCATGGCCATCGCCCGTGCCGTGCAGGGCATCGGGGCCGCGACGGTGACCGTGACGTCGCTGGCGCTGGTGAGCGCCGCGTTCTCCGACGACGACGAGCGGGCGAAGGCCATCGGGCTGTGGACCGGCGTGGCGAGTGTGGCGACCGCCCTGGGCCCCACGATCGGGGGAGTGCTGACCGAGAGCGTCAGCTGGCGGGCCGTGTTCATGGTCAATGTGCCGGTCGGAGTGCTGGTCCTGGTGATGACCGCCCGCTATGTCGCCGAGTCCCGGGAGGCGACGCCCCGCGGCTTCGACTGGGGCGGCCAGTTGCTGTTCGTCGTCGCCGTCGGATCCCTGGCCTACGGGCTGATCGAAGGCCAGAAGGCCGGCTGGACATCGGCCCGGATCCTGACCCTGCTGGTGGTCGGCGTGGTGGGACTCGTCTTCTTCGCCCGGTACGAGTACCGGAACCCGAACCCGATGATGGACGTCCGCCTCTTCCGCCACCGTGCGTACGCCGTGGGCATCGCCACGATCTTCTCGGGCTTCTTCAGCGCATACGGGACGCTGCTGGTCGTCACGCAGTACTTCCAGAACATCGAGGGGTACTCGCCGGAGGCGGCAGGGCTGCTGATCCTCCCGTTCGCCTTCAACATCATGCTGCTCTCCCCGATCGCCGGCCGGCTGGCGGCACGGGTCGGGCCGCTGCCGGTCGCCAGGACCGGCCAGCCGCTGCTGGTCGCCGGGCTGGTCGTCATCGCCCTGGGCATGCCCGTCTCCGTGGCGGTGGTCGCGGCCGGTCTCTTCCTCTGCGGCGCCGGTGTGGCCCTCCTCGCCACCCCGGTCACCGCCCTGGCCATGAGCTCGGTGCCGGTGGACCGGGCGGGGATGGCCTCCGGCATCATGAGCGCCCAGCGGGCCATCGGCTCCACGTTCGGCTTCGCGGTCCTCGGCAGCATCCTCGCCGTCTGGCTCGGGCGCAGCCTCACCGCCGATCTGCGCGAAGCGGTCCCGGACGCCGCGGCCCGCCGGGCGATCGCCGAGCGGATCATCCAGGAGGCCAACCCCCACGCCTATCCGGCCGAGATCGGCCCCGGCAGACCGGTGCCGGGGGCCTCGCTGGAGCAGCGCGCTTCCGTCGCGGAGATCGCGACGCGCGACTTCATCCAGGGCTGCCAGGTGAGCGTCGGATTCGGAGCCGCCGTGTGCGCGGTGACCATGGTGCTGCTCTGGACGGTCGCCGGCAGCGGTGCGGAGCCCCGCGGATCGCGGTGACCACTGGAGCAGGTGCCCTCGCACAGGGACCCGGTGCCTCGTGCCCGGTGCCTCGTGCCCAGGGCGGGGTGCCGGCTCCCGGGCTCTCCGGCTCCCGGGTTTCCTCCGGGTTGTCTCCCGGTCTCCCGGTCTCCCGGCCGTCCGTCTCGCCCGGTGCCGCGGACGGCGCGGGCCCGGGCGGGCACCCCGGCCCGGCCCGGTTCCCCCGCGAAGGCGCCGGACGTGCCTTCCGGCCCCGTGCTCAGCCGGCGGCCGGGCCGCCGGCGAGGACCGGCGGCGGTCTCAGCCCAGGCCAGGCACTCAGCGCGCCGGCCAGCTGCGCCCGCGAACGGACGTCCAGCTTCTGGTAGATACGCGTCAACCGGGCCTCGACCGTCTTCACGCTCAGATAGAGCCGCGCGGCCGCCTCCTGGTTGCTGGCGCCCTGCCCCACCAGCAGCGCCAGATGCAGCTCCGCCTCCGTCAGCGATGACAGCGCGCCGGCGCGGGAAGGCGCGGGATCGGCCGTCCCCGACGGGGTCTCCGACGCCAGCGCCAGCCAGGGCGCAGCGCCCGACCGCTCGAAGACCGCTGCCGCCGCCTGCAGCGCCCGCTGGGCGGCCGATCGCCTGCGACGGCGGCGCTCCACCCGGGCGAGCGCGATCAGCGCCCGGCCGCGCTCCAACGGCAGCCCCGCGCCGCCGAACCGGTCGGCGGTGTCGGCCAGCAGCACGGCCGCCTCGGTGGCCTTCCCGCTCGCGGCCAGGCAGAGTGCGTGCACCCGGTCGCAGCCGAGCAGTACCGTCGTACGGCCCAGCCGCTCCGCGACCGGGCGGACGGCGGCCAGGACGTCGCCGGCCTCCTCCGGGGCGTCGTTGGCGAGCAGCGCCTCCGCCAGCTCCTCGTGCCAGCGCAGCATGGACGGGTCGACGGCGCTCTGCGCCCGCTCCCCGGCCTGGACCCGGCGCAGCGTCTGAAGGGCGTTGGCCACGTCGCCGGTGACGAGCTGGACCCGGCCGAGCGCGTACAGGCTGCGGGAGAGGAAGACGCGGTCGCCCTCCTCCTCGGACGCCTGGGCGCTGCGGCGGGCGTAGCCCGCGGCGCGGGCGAAGCTGCCGCCCGCCGTCTCGGCGAGGGCCAGGGAGTACCAGGCGGGCCCCGGGGAGAGACCCGCCTCCAGGGTCAGTGCCAGCGACCTGCCGGCATGGGACAACGCGGCGGCGCACTGGCCCCTGCGCGCCTCGACCTCGGCGGACGTGTTGAACAGCTCGATGGCGTCCTCGACGGTACCGCGCCGCTCGACCAGCGGCAGCAGGGCGTTCAACTGGTCCCGGGCGTCGGTGAGCCGGTCGTCGCACAGGGCGTGGCGGATCGTCAGTATCCGGGCGGTGTTGCGGACCCCCTGCGGCCGTTCCACCATCTCCAGGGCCCGTGCCTCGGCGAGTACCCGCTCGGCGTCGGGCCGGCCGAGGAAGCGCTCCATGCGGGCCCGGACGGTCAGCGCCCTGGCCGCCGTCCTGGTGTCGCCGACGGAGGAGGCCAGTTCGGCCGATTCGACGGCGGCCGCCCGCGAGCGCAGGGGGTCGCCGTCGGCGAGCACGTACTTCACGGCAAGCCGGAGCTGTACGGCGGCACGCAGCGCGGTGTCGCCCTCGGAGTCCTCCATCGCGTGCACATAGATCTCGTCGAGGTCGGTGAGCCCCTGCCCCGCGGTGTCCAGCACCGCGAGCCGGGCGCGTACCCGGTCGGCGGGGCCGGCGTCCCGGGAGAGGAGGTCGGTGGCGGCCCGCACCGCCAGGTCGGCCCGCGCGGCACGGGCCGCCTCCTCCGCCGCGTCCACGAGTCGGGAGATCCGCTGCCCTCCCACCCGGCCGGGTGTGGTCTCCGCGGCGAGCAGGGCGAGTTCGGCCGCCAGGGCGCTGTCGCCCCGGCGACGCGCGGCTTCGGCTGCCGTGGCCACCTCGGCCGCCAGCAGTTCGTCGGGCACGTCCGTGGCGAGAGCGCGGTGCCGCACCTCCTCCACCGGGTCGTCCACGACCCGGGCGAGTGCGGCGTGCCCCTGGCTGCGCTCGGTCCAGCAGGCGTCGTGGACGAGCGTCGACGGCAGCACGCCGGCGGTGAAGGCCACGGACCCGTCCTCGGTGAGGGTGACCAGCCCGGCCCGTTCGGCCGTGGCCAGGTCGGCCTCGGCGCCGGGGCGGCCCGCCCGGCGGATCAGCGACGCCGACGGGCGCAGCGCGAGCGCGGCGAGCAGCAGCGTGTCGCGCACCGCGGGGGAGGCCACTGCGAGGAGTTGACGGGCGAGGTCGCGGGCGCGGCCCGACAGGGACAGCGCCTCGGCGTGGTGCACCGGTGTGCGCGCGTCGGCGAGGGAGCGGCCGATGGCGAGCGCGAGTCGCGGATTCCCGCCGCTCGCCCGGTGGATGCGTCCGGCCATCCGGGCCGGGAGGCGGTGGTGGATGAGGAGTTCGGCGATCTCGTCGGCGTGCAGCGGCGGTACGTTCAGCACATCGGCCTCGGAGGGCACCCACAGCGGTTCCGGGTCTTCGCCCCGGGTGCCGGGGCCGTACGCCTCGGCGTCGGGGGTCTCCACGGCGACGACCCGCAGCGTGGACGGGGCCAGGTGGAGGGCGAAACGCATCAGGTCCGCGCTCTCGGGGTCCATCCGCTGCACTCCGTCGACGACGAGCAGCACGGGACCGCGGGCGGCGAGCGCCCGGAGGATCCCGGCGACGGCCAGCCGCAGGGCGATGCGGTCCCAGCCCTCCTCGGGCACGGGGGCCTCCCGGCACAGCATCGCCACGGCGGCGCGCTGAGGGCCGGGGAGCACCCGGAGGACGTCCTGCTCCCCGGCCGGGGTTCCGGTTCCGGTGCCGGTGCCGGATGCGGTGCCGGTCGGCGGTCCTCCACCGTTCGCTGACACGGCGACCGAGGCCACCAGCGTGGCGGCGGCAGCGCCCGGGGTCCGGCGGTCGGTGGGGAGCGTGGCGAGCCGCAGCACATGCTCGCCGCGTGCCTCGGCGCGCGCCGCGATGGCGAGCGCCACCTCGGACTTGCCGACCCCCGCGGGGCCGGTGAGGAGCGCGCGCCCACCGGAGTGCAGCACGCGGTCGAGGCGGTCGAGGAGTTCGGCCCGGCCGACCGGCACGCGGGGTCCCCCCGCGCCGGGGCGCGGAGGCGGATGCGCACCGGTGTTCACGTACCCCCACCTCCTTCCGGCGTGCGGGCCCGCTGCCCGCCGGAGCAGAGAATACGAACCCGGTCGGCCCGTTCCAGGCCCCGTGTCCGGCATGCGGACAGGTCCGTCGTGGGCCGACAGCGGGGCGCGTCCGTGGGAACTCCCCACGAACGCGCCCCTGACCTGCATGGATGCTGGTCGTGTCGCCGTATCAGAAAGTGAGACGCCAGCTGTCGATGTAGCCGGTGTCACCTGATGCCACATCGCGGACCTGAAGCTTCCAGGTCCCGTTGGCGACCTCGCTGGAGGCGTCGACGGTGTACGTCGCGAGGACGTTGTCGGCGCTGTCCGAGCCGGAGGAGGTCTTCAGGTTGCGCACGGTCCCGTCCGGGGCGATCAGGTCGATGACCAGGTCACCGCGCCAGGTGTGCTTGATGTCCACGTCGACCTTGAGGGCGGCGGGGGCATTGCCGGTGATGCCGGTCACGGCGATCGAGGACGTGACGGTGGAGTTGTCGGAGATCGCGACGTTGGCGCCGTTGGTGAAGGTGGTGCCTCCGGGCGCGGTGCCGGTGACCGCGTCGACCGTCTTCGTGGCGTCGGCGATGCCGGCGCCGCAGCCGCCGGAGCAGCTGCCGGGCAGCGGACGGGCGTTCGCCTTGATCGCCGACTCGATGTCGGCCGGGGTCAGGGACGGCTTGACCGACTCCAGCAGGGCGGCGAGGCCGGCGATGTGCGGTGCGGCCATCGAAGTGCCCTGGTAGGGCTGGTAGTTCTCGGCCGACTGGGTGGTGGAGCCCGAGTTCAGCGTGGAGAGGATGCCGTTCTCGGGGGTGGTGACGGTGCCCGGGGTGTCGGTGGCGCGGCGGGTCTCGCCGCCGGGCGCCGACACGTCCACGACCGAGCCGTAGTTGGAGTAGAAGGAGCGGCTGCCGTCGCGGTTCGTGGACGCCACGTTGATGACGTTGGCGCAGTTGGCCGGGGTGGAGAAGGCGGCGTTGGCGTTGCTGTTGCCGGCCGCCACCACCACCGTGGTGCCGCGGGAGACGGCGCCGTTGATGGCGTTCCGGTAGACGCTCGGGCAGCTGAAGCTGTCGCCGCCGAGGCTCAGGTTGATCACCTTGGCCGGGGTGGCGTTGGCCGGGACGCCGGGGACGCTGCCGCCGGACGCCCAGGTGATGGCGTCGGCGATGTCCGAGGACGAGCCGCCGCACTTGCCGAGCACCCGGACGTGCTGGACCTTCGCGTCGTAGGCGATGCCGGCGACGCCCTTGCCGTTGTTCGCTGCCGCCGCGACGGTGCCGGCGACGTGCGTGCCGTGCCACGACGAGCCGCCCGCCTTGGAGTCCGGGCCGCACTCGCCGTCGGTGAGGTTCCAGTCTCCCTCGTCCTTGGGGTCGCCGTCGCGGCCGCTGCCGTCACGGGCCTCCGAGGAGCTGGAGATGAAGTCGTATCCGGGCACGGTGTTGGCGGCCAGGTCCGAGTGTGCGGCGTAGCCGGTGTCGATGACGGCGACGGTGACACCGCTGCCCGTGGTCTTGTCCCAGGAGCCGGGGACGTTCATGCCGCCCGTGGCCTCGAACAGGTCCCACTGCTTGGCGAATTCGGTGTCGTTCGGGGTGGCCGCCATCGCGTATGCGCGGATGTCCGGCTCCACCGAGGCGACCGAGGGGTCGGCGCGGAAGGCGTCCATGACCTCGGCGAGGTCCTTCTTCGAGGCCTCGCCGCCCAGATCGACCAGGGCGGCACCACCGGCGAGCCGGCGCTCGAAGCGCAGGTTCTCCCCGGTCTTGGCGCCCTTGGCCCTGGCGTCCCCGGCGGCGGCGGTGTTCGACCCCGCCTCCTCCGCCTGGGACTCGTAGGTGACGATGACCTTCTCGACCGGGGAGTCGGGCAGTTCGGTCATCGACTGCGAAACCGGGGCGGGTTTCGGCGAGGGTTCCCCCGAGGCGGCGGCGAACGCCACGGAGGAAGTGGCGGCGGCACCCAGAATCGTGGCGCTCGCGGCCACGACGGATATGAGTCTCCGTCCGGAACCGTTCAAGATGATTCCTTTCAACTGACGGTGCGGAGGCAGGGGGGCGGCGCATGAAGTCCGCGGTTCGCCGTGGGGGTGCGATCCGCGGAGCCCGGGCCGGGTGCGCCCGTGCGCCGCCTCCTGCGTGACGGCCCCTGGTCAAGAGCCGCCACCGGACGCATCCCGGAATTAGCATGCACCTGACATTCAGGGATGGCCGGGATCCGCCGGTCCGGCAGACAGTAGGCAACGCCGAGGCGAACCCGATACGGGGAAAACCCTTGTCACCCCCTGTGCGAACCCTGTGAACGGTGGGGGCTCGCTCCTCCCCGCCCCGCTGACCTGCGGTGACGGCTCGAGCTGAGCGTTCGACGGGCCGGGAGGACAATGGCGGGAGGGGGCCGTCGCCCAGAACTCACGGAGGTCGGCGTGGATGTCCTGGTCCTGATCGGACGCATCCTGTTCGCGCTCGTGTTCCTGTACTCCGCGGTGGGACACCTCACCCAGCACCGGCAGTTGGGCGCCTACGCCGCCGCCAAAGGCGTGCCCGCGGCCGAGGCCGCGACCGTGCTGAGCGGGGTGCTCCTGCTCCTCGGGGGCCTGAGCGTCGCGCTCGGGGTCTGGGCGGACCTGGGCGCCCTGCTGATCGCGGCCTTCCTCTTCCCCACGGCGCTGGTCATGCACGCCTTCTGGAAGGAGACCGACCCCCAGGCGCGCCAGACGGAGCAGATCTCGTTCCTGAAGGGCATCGCACTCGGCGGCGCCGCGCTGGTGATGTGCGCCTTCTTCGCCTACGCGGCACACGACCTCGGACTGACGCTCACCGGTCCCCTGCTCTCCATGGGGTGAGCGCGGCGCCCCCGGCGTCCGCCGTCGGCCGGTCCCGGGTCGCCACCCCGGCCGGGGCCCGGCCTCCGCGACCCCGGCCCGGGGCCGGGCCTCCGCGGCCGCGGCGCCGCGCGCCCGGCCGGGACCGGAGCGGCCACACCGTGCGACGACGTCCCGCGAGCCCCGCTCGGGACGGCGGCGGCCCCGGTCCGCCCGGCGAACGCTCAGCGCATGCGCAGCCGCGGCGCCCGCGCCGCCGGTGAGACCGGGCCCCCGTCCCCGCGCACATCGTCCTCCAGCGCCGCCGCCCAGCGGGTCAGCCCGGCGACATCGATCCCGTACGGCCCCCCGGTCCCCTGCGCCTCTCCGGCTCCGCAGGGCCCCCCGCCTGCGTACGGCGCGATCGACTCGGCACCCCGGGCCAGCAGCGCCGCGCTCCCCGCGGCATTGCCGCGTGCGGCATGCGTCAGCCCCACCGCCAGCTGCGCCAGCCCTCGCCACAGCCCGCGCTCCTCGTCCGGCCCGGACTTCCAGGCGTCCTCCAGCACCTCATGGGCGTGGAACGGCATCCCCACGTCCAGCAGCCGCTGCGCCTCCGTCAGCGTCTCCCCGGGCGGGCGGACCACCCCCTCCGGCTGCCGGTCCACCCCTTCCGCTCCGTAGGGCAGCGGCCGGCCCAACCCGTCCCGGGGACGCGCGCTGCGCGCCCGGCCCTCGTCATCGCGATCCCTCGACGTCCTGCTCACGTCCCGATTGTCACCCCTCGGCCCTGATCGGGACCAACGCCGGACCCGCCGCGCACGGTGGGGCCGTGTCTCCGGGCGGGGTGCGGATTGAGGTACTGTTCTCCTGCGCGCTCGACCGGGGCAGGCTCCCCGGGGACGCGTGCACCGGGACGTGGCGCAGCTTGGTAGCGCACTTGACTGGGGGTCAAGGGGTCGCAGGTTCAAATCCTGTCGTCCCGACGGTAGGGAAGCAGGTCGGAGGGGCCCCTCGGGGCCCCTCTCGGTCGTTTCCGGAGCTTGCCGTGAGCGGTACGGCGCGACCTCCCGAGCGCGGGCGCCCGCAGGGGCCGGTTGCACCTCCCCGGTACGCGGGTGTGCCCACGCCACGCGATCGGGGAACAGGGCGCACGTCGCGCGACGGTGCCCGGGCCGCGGGCCCGCCCCCGGTACGGCGAGCCCTGCCGCGGATCAGCGCACCACGGCGATCGCCGTGACCACCAGCCCCGACTCGACGAGCCAGCGCCCTTCGAAGCCCCTCAGCGGCTGCCCGCCGACGACCGGGCCCTCCACGAGCAGCCGGGCGTGGAACGTGGCGTCGTCGGGGTCGATCGCGACGACCGCCTCCTCGAAGTCCAGCCAGCGCCGCGCCAGCGGGTACCAGGCCTTGTAGACGCTCTCCTTGGCGCTGAACAGCAGCCGGTCCCAGCAGACTTCCGGGCGCAGGGAGCCGAGCCGCTCCAGCGCCGTGCGTTCCTCGGGCAGCGTGACCAGGTCGCGGACTCCCCGGTCGGGCAGGGGCAGATGGGGTTCGGCGTCCAGGCCGATCGCCAGCACGTCGGCGGCATGTGCCACCGCGGCCGCCCGATAGCCCCGGCAGTGCGTCATCGCGCCGACCACGCCGGCCGGCCACTGCGGAGCCCTCGCGGCCCCCGGCAGGATCGGCCCGGGAGGGAAGCCGAGCTCTCCGAGCGCCCCGCGGGCGCACACCCGGACCGTGCCGAACTCCCGCTGCCGTTCGGGTACGGCGTTCGCCACGACGGCCCGCTCCTCGGGGTACATCTCCGGTACCTCCGGGTCCCCGAAGGCCTCACGGACCGCGATCGGCGGAGGCAGCAGTTTGTCGATCATGCGCGTGCCCCGTCCGGTACCAGCGGGAAGACCTCCACGGGACGACCGGGTGCTCCCGGGCGCTTGCGCCACTCCCGCGGATAGCCGAGCGAGACCTCCTGGTGCGGCACGCCCTCCCACCGGATCAGCCGCGGGATGTGCAGATGGCCGTAGACGACGGCGGACGCGCGGAACCGGCGCGGCCAGTCGGCGGTGGCCTCCGTCCCGCACCAGAGCGCGAACTCCGGGTGCCACAGGACCCTGGTGGGCTCACGGATCAGCGGAAAGTGGTTGACCAGCACGGTCGGCAGGTCCGCCGGCACCTCGGCCAGCCGTGCCTCCGTGATCTCCAGCCGGGCGCGGCACCAGGCGTCCCGTGACGGATGGGGGTCCGGGTGCAGCATGAACTCGTCCGTGCACACCACGCCGGCCTGCTCCGCGATCGCCAGCGCCTCCTCCTTGGAGCGCGCCCCGGCGGGCCGGAAGGAGTAGTCGTAGAGGACGAAGAGCGGGGCGATCGCCACCGGACCGCCGGGGCCGTGCCAGACCGGGAACGGGTCCTCGGGAGTGACGACCCCCAGTTCCCGGCAGAGCCGCACCAGATGCCGGTAGCGCTCCTCGCCGCGCAGCCGCACCGGGTCCTCGGGAGGCGTCCACAGCTCGTGGTTGCCCGGAACCCAGATCACCTTGGCGAACCGCCCGGCCAGCAGCTCCAGCGCCCAGCGCACGTCGGCCACGTACTCGCCGACGTCACCGGCGACCAGCAGCCAGTCCTCGTCCGACTCCGGGCGCAGCCCTTCGACGATCTCGCGGTTCTCGGCATAGCGGACATGCAGGTCGCTGACGGCCACGAGCCTGGGGCCGCGGGGGCCGCCCCCGGCGCGCACATCGGCGGGTGTCTGCGGACCGCCACGGACCTCATAGCTCACGGTGCACTTCCCAGCTCCTCGGTAGGACGGCGGCTTGCGGTGGTGCGGCGGTGGACCGCACCCCGGTGCGACGACTGTACGACGGTGCAACGACGGCGGGTGCCGGGCCGGTTCCCGGCACGTCGTCGCGCACCGGGGCCGGCGGTCCGCCCGTCGGCGGCCCGCGGTCCGGCGCCCGAGCGCAGGATAGGCAGCTCAGTCCAGTTCACTGGGAGAGGCCGCTGCCGTACGGGGCGTACAGGTCGAGCAGCCGCACCCGGGCCGAGTGCAGCCGATGGGCCAGCACGCGCGCGACCCACTGGCCTATCGCCGAGCCGAACGCGGGATCGGCTTCCATCAGGTTCCGGACGGGGGCTGCGTCGAACTCCTGGGCGCGCACCGGGGTCATGGCCTCGGCGCCCAACTGCCAGACGTACGGCGGGAACAGCCATGACCAGCCCACGAGTTCGCCGAAGCCGAGGTTCTCGATCACAGCGGGGCGTCGGCCGGGGACCCGGATGTCGAGTGTGACGGTACCGGACCGGATGATCCAGAACCGGTCGGCGAGACGGCCCTCCTCGAAGACGCGGGCCCCTTCGGGGAACTTGACGTCCTCGGCCATCTCCATCAGCCGGCCGCGGTACTCGGTGGAAAGGGCGGCAGTGATCCGTGTCGAAGAGCTGCTCATCGCTGGGGCCTCCGTATCCCTCAAGGCCATCGTGAGCCGTCGGGGCGCCGAATGCACGGCCTGGGCCGTATGACGCGGCCTGCGTCCGGTTCGCGGAACCGGCGCGTGTGCGGAGCCGGCGCGTGCGCCGGTTCGGGACGTGCCCGGGTCGGCGGGTGCGCCGGACACCCGCAGGCTCGCCGAGCAGGGAGGTCCGGCCGAGCCCGACGGTCCGGCGAGCGGCGGAGTCCGACGTGCCGGAAGGCCGCGCCGGGCCTGCGGGCCTGAGGGGCGGGCGGAAAGGGGCCTTCGGCGTACCGGAAGGCTCGACGAGGCGGAACGCCCGAGCCGCCACAGACCCGCGGGTTCGGTCGCGCGGCGGCCGGAAGGGGTCGGGGCGCGGCCGGGACGGTGGGTGACGGAGTGATCTCATGGCGTGGTGGGGCGGCTCATCATGCCGGTGAGCACGGTGAGCACGGTGAGCACGGTGAGCACGGTGAGCACGGTGAGCACGGTGAGCACGGTGAGCACGGTGAGTGCGGTGCTGCGTGTGCACGGGACGCTCACCGGGGCCAGTCCTTGGTGATCTCGAAGCTGTGGGACTCGCGGCCGAGAATCCGGCCGTCCTTGTCCGCGATGGTGCCGGTGACCTGATAGACGTCCCGGGCCATATGGCCGATGGGCAGCCGCTCGGGCGGCAGCACGATCTCGTAGGGGCCGCCGCGGCGGTAGTCGCCGAGCAGGATCTCCTGACGGCCGACCGTCACGCCCTGCCTGGTCCGTTCGTCGACGAACCGCAGCCCCTCCAGGTCGCGGCCGGAGCCCACGACGAACTCCAGCCGTACCCGGAACTCCGAGCCCTCCCGCAGCACCAGCGGTGCGGACGGGGGTCCGGCGCTGCCGCCGTCCGGGGGCGTCAGGCGTACGGGCATGTCGGGGCGCCCCTCCACCTGGATCGTCATGCCCAGGAGCTCGAAGTCGGAGGTCACATCCATCGCATGCGCCAGCTTTCGCCGCTTATGAGAAGAAATAACCGGTATCTCAGCCTAGTCGTCCCTGCCCCGGGTAGTCGCCGCATGAGGCTCCGGTGCACGGAGAGCGCAGAGCGCCGGTGGGACGGGGAACCGGCGGGGACGGAGAGGTCGGATGGTGTCGGGACAGGAGGGGCGGCCCGGTGGCGGCAGCGACGGGCCCTTCACGGTGGTGGTGCGGCAGGGCCCCGAAGCGGGCATCGTGGTGGTCGAGGTCACGGGGGAGCTCGACCACGACACGGCGGAGCCGCTGCGTTCGGCCCTTCGGGAGGCGGTCGCCGGCGGGGCGCGCCGGATCGTGGTCGACTGCGCCGAGCTGCGGTTCTGCGACTCCACCGGACTGAACGTGCTGCTGCGGGCGAGGCTCGCCGCACAGGCCGGCGAAGCCCGGGTGGAGCTCGCCGCGCTGCGGCCGCAGGTCGCCCGCATGCTCGCCGTCACCGGTGCGGCGCCGATCTTCCCCCGGTACGCGAGCCTCGGCGAGGCACTCGCGCCCCCACCGCAGGAGCAGCCGTGAACCCCGTACTTCCCCGGCAGGGCCGGATCCGTCGCCTCGGGATCACGGGGGTGAGGGGTGCGGTCGGCCGCTGCCGCGACTTCAGCGCGAAGGCGCTCGCGGACTGGGAATGGCTGCCGTCGGGGGGGCTCGGCCGTCACCCGTCGGATGAGCCGTACGCCTGGGATTCCCGGGATTCCCGGGACGCCTTTGACGCCTGGGACGCCTGGGACACGAGCACCGACAGCGAACCGGACTGGGACGAGGAGCGGCGGGCGGTCGCCGAGGACGTGCTGATGGTGGTCTCCGAGATGGTCACCAACGCCTGTCTGCACGCCGGAGGGCCGCTTGAGCTGGTTCTCGACTGCACGTCCGAGCGGCTCCGGATCGAGGTCAGCGACGGCAGCCCCGAAGCGCCCCGGCCGCGCCCGTACCCCCACTCCGCGGTGCCCGGCGGGCACGGTCTGGTGGTGCTGCGCCGGCTCGCCCGGGCGTGGGGCTCGGTGCGCCGTGACTCGGGCAAGACGGTGTGGGCCGAGGTCGCCGCCCCCGTCCGCCGTGAGCGGCCACGGGGCGCCGAGCCGGCCTCCCCGTGCGACAGTCGTTAGTGGGGCCGGAGCCGGCGGACGGCCGCCGGGCCCGGCCTCGGCCACGGGACGCAGCACGATTCGGCACACGAGGTTGGCCATGGACGAACCCGGACGCACGCGGCACGCCATGGGGCGCGAGCCACTGGAAGGGGTACGGCCGCCCCCGGAACTGAGCGAGGAGGGGATCAGGGAGATCCTGGCCGGGCTCACGGCGGTGCGCGACGGGGACTTCTCCTCCCGGCTGCCCGAGGAGGCCGGCGGGATCATGGGCGAGATCGCCGCCGTGTACAACGGCATGGCCGACCAGCTGTCACTGGTCGCCTCCGAGGTCACCCGGGTCGCCAGTGAGGTCGGGGGCGAGGGCCGGCTCGGCGGGCACGCCCGGGTGGAGGGTGTGGGAGGGGTGTGGCAGGAGCTGACCACGGGCGTGAACACCATGGCCGACAACCTCACCTCCCAGGTCCGGTCGATCGCCCAGGTCGCCTCCGCCGTCGCCAGGGGCGACCTGACGCAGAAGATCCGGGTGGACGCGCGGGGGGAGATCATGGAGCTGAAGGAGACCATCAACACGATGGTCGAGCGCCTGTCGTCGTTCGCGGAGGAGGTGACCCGGGTGGCCCGCGAGGTGGGCACCGAGGGCAATCTGGGGGGTCAGGCCAAGGTCCGCGGGGTGTCCGGTACCTGGAAGGACCTCACCGACAACGTCAACTCCATGGCCACCAACCTGACCAACCAGGTGCGGAACATCGCCCAGGTCACCACCGCGGTGGCCCAGGGCGACCTCACCCGCAAGATCGACGTGGATGCGCGGGGGGAGATCCTGGAGCTCAAGACGACCATCAACACGATGGTGGACCAGCTCTCGTCGTTCGCGGCCGAGGTGACCCGGGTCGCGCGGGAGGTCGGCAGCGAGGGCCGGCTCGGCGGCCAGGCGGAGGTCGAGGGCGTCTCCGGCACCTGGAAGCGGCTCACCGAGAACGTCAACGAGCTGGCCGGGAACCTCACCCGCCAGGTCCGCGCCATCGCCGGCGTCACCAGCGCCGTCGCCGAAGGGGACCTGACCCGCTCCATCACCGTCGACGCCTCGGGCGAGGTGTCCGAACTCAAGGACAACATCAACGCGATGGTGGAGTCGCTGCGCGCCACCACCCGCGCCAACCAGGAGCAGGACTGGCTCAAGACCAACCTCGCCCGGATCTCCGGACTCACCCAGAGCAGCCGCGACCCCGTCCAGCTTGCGCAAGTGATCATGGACGAGGTGCCGCCGCTGGTCTCGGCCCAGTACGGGGCGTTCTACCTGGCGGCACCTGGGGCACCTGGGGCGCGGGAAGCGCGGTCGGCACCTGCGGCGGGCCAAGGCCCGGGTGCGGGCAGGGCAGGGGATGCGGGTGAAGGAAGGGCCAGGGGAAAGGCCGGGGGAGGGGGTGCGGCCGAGGGTGCGGGCGCGAGAGAGGGAGAGGGCGCCTGGCCGGGTGGCCGTGACGGCGGGGGCGACGGAGGCGACGGAGGCGTTGGCGGCGGTGGCGGCGGTGGCGGCGGTGACGGCGGTGACGGCGGTGGTCACGGCGGCGGCGGTCACGGTCCGGGTGCGCGGGAGGCGGGTATCGAACTCGTCAGGATCGCCTCCTACGGTGCACCGCCCCCGGCGGCGTCCGCGCCGCCGGCCCGCTTCCGGCTCGGGGAGTCCCTGGTCGGGCAGGCCGCGCTCAGCCGCCGCACGGTAGCCGTGGACGACCTGCCGGCCGGGTATGTCACGATCTCCTCCGGACTCGGCGCCGCATCGCCGGCGGCGCTGGTCGTGCTGCCGATCCTCGTCGAGGACCAGGTGCTCGGTGCCGTGGAACTCGCCTCGCTACGGCCCTTCTCCGGCCTCCACCGCGACTTCCTCGACCAGTTCGCCGAGTCGGTCGGCGTCGTCGTCAGCTCCCTGATCGCCCACGCCCGCACCGACGAACTGCTGGAGCAGTCCCAGCTGCTGACCGCCGCACTGCGGGCCCGTTCGCAGGAACTCCAGGTGCAGCAGGAGGAACTGCAGAGCTCCAACGCCGAACTCGGCGAGAAGGCGGCCCTGCTCGCCGACCGCAACCGCGACATCGAGCGCAAGAACCTGCAGATCGAGCAGGCCAGGCAGGAGCTCGAGGAACGGGCCAAACAGCTCTCCCGTACGTCGATGTACAAGTCCGAGTTCCTCGCCAATATGAGCCATGAGCTGCGCACCCCGCTCAACAGCCTGCTCATCCTCGCCCAGTTGCTCGCGCAGAACCCCGAGGGGAACCTGACGGCGAAGCAGGTCGACTATGCGGAGGTCATCCACTCCGCGGGCTCGGACCTGCTCCAGCTGATCAACGACATCCTCGATCTGTCGAAGGTCGAGGCGGGGAAGATGGACATCCACCGCGAGCCTTTCGCGCTGGGCCGGCTGCTGGAGTACGTCGAGATGACCTTCCGGCCCCTGGCGGCCGAGCGCGAACTGGACTTCCGGGTGGTGACCGCGCCCGGAGCCCCCGCGGAGATCACCACGGACGAGCCGCGGCTGCGGCAGGTACTGCGCAACCTGCTCTCCAACGCGCTGAAGTTCACCGAACGCGGCGGCGTCGAACTGCGGGTCCGGAACGCGACCGACGCCGAACTGCCCGAGCGGATGCGCGGTGGGCCGGTGGTCGCCTTCCAGGTACGGGACAGCGGCGTCGGAATCGCGCCGGAGCACCTGGACACCATCTTCGGCGCGTTCCAGCAGGGTGCCCTCTCCACCGGCCGCCGCTACGGCGGCACCGGGCTGGGACTCTCCATCAGCCGGGAGGTCGCGCAGCTCCTCGGCGGGGTGATCGTCGCCGAGAGCCGACTGGGCGAGGGCAGCGAGTTCACCTTCTACGTGCCCGTAGGCGGCGCCCTGCCGCGCGCTCCCGCCTCGGAGGACCGGGCGGCCGCCCCGCGCGAGCGCGGCGTCAAGCCCGGGGCCGTGGGCGGCGGTTCACTGGTGGGACGGGTGGTCCTGATCGTCGACGACGACGTGCGCAACGTGTACGCGGTCACCGAGATACTGGAGGCGGAGGGAGCACATGTGCTCACCGCGGCCGACGGGCGTTCCGGTATCGACCTGCTCACCGCGCACCGGGAGGTGGACCTGGTCCTGATGGACGTGATGATGTCCGGCATGGACGGCCATGCGGCCACCGCCGCGATCCGCGGCACGCCCGGCTTCTCCGACGTACCGATCATCACGGTCACCGCGAAGGCGATGCCCGGGGACCGGGCCCGCAGCCTGGAGGCCGGGGCGAACGACTACATCACCAAACCCGTCGACGCCCACGACCTGGTGGAGCGGGTGCACCACTGGCTGGACCGGGACTGACCGGGGGCTGGAGGCCCGGGGCGCCGCCGTCGTCGTCCCGAGCGGCGAGGCGGCCGCAGGGACGCCCTCCGTCAGGACACCCGGACGACCACCAGGCTCGTGTCGTCGTCGGTGTCACTGGTGACCGCGGCGAGCAGCGCGTCCGCCTGCTCGTCCAGGCCGGCGGGCTCGAGCCGCTCCACCGCCCGCCGGAGTCTCTCCAGGCCCTGGTCGATACCGGTTCGCCGGCTCTCCACCAGCCCGTCCGTGTAGAGCATCAGCGTGTCCCCCGGCTCCAGACGCGTCAGCCTCTCCTCGTATGCCACCGCCGGGACCGCGCCCAGGAGAATGCTCCCCGGTGGTTCGAGCAGACGGGCGGCACCGCGCCGGAGCAGCACGGGCGGAAGGTGGCCGGCGCTGGCCCAGCGCAGCGAGTGGTCACCGGGGTCGTACAGGCCGCAGACCGCGGTGGCGGTGAGGCACCCGTAGGTGTGGAGGGTGACCTCGTTGAGCCAGGCCATCAGACGGCCCGGGGGGTGGCCCGTGAACGCCAGTCCGCGCAGGGCGTTGCGCAGCGCCACCATGCCGGTCACCGAGTCGATGCCGTGCCCCGCGATGTCCCCGGTGACCACGAGCACCCGGCCGTCGGGCAGCGGCAGGACGTCGTACCAGTCGCCGCCCACCCGGTACTCCTCCGCCGCCGGCCGGTAGCGGGCCGCCACCTGGAGACCGGGAAGCTGCCGCAGCTCCGGCATCTCGGGGACGATCGCCTGCTGGAGCTGGAGGACGAGCTGCTGCCGCAGCGCGGCCTGGGCCTGCGCAGCGGTCAGCCGGTCGAAGGTGGCGCTCAGCGCGATCTCCGTGTGGTGCTGGGCCGACACGTCCTGGTAGACGCCGGTGATGCCGCTGAGTACGCCGCCGGTCAGCAGCGGTTCCGCGGCGATCCGCAGATACCTCAGCCCGCCGTCCTCACGCACCGCCCGCACCACGGTGTGGCCGCCCTTGCGGCGGCGCGTCAGCGTCGTCAGCAGTTCGTCGAGCTTGCCGGTGTCCTCCTGGTGCAGATGCGGGGCCAGCTGCCGCAGCGGCACGGGGGAGGTGCCGGGCTCGAGCCCGAAGATGCGGTAGGCCTGCTCGCTCCACCGGGATTCCCCGGTGACCAGGTCGTCCTCGAACGCGGCCAGGTTCTCCAGCCGGCCCAGCACCCGGCTGAGGGACAGCCCGGGGTCGGTGGCGCAGTGCCAGAGCACCACCGTGCGGTCGGGGCCGACGGGAAGCACCCGCACGTCGTGCAACGGGTCGGGACCGTCGGCCCGGTACTCCACGGGGACCCGGGTCGCCCGCTGGGGCGCCGCGGACTCCCGCGCGGTCGCCGCGAGCCGCACGAGGTCGCCGTACATGGCGGGGAACACCTGGGCGAGCGAACGGCCGGCGGGGCCGTGCACATGGCGGACCGATTCCAGCGCCGGCCGGTTGAGGCTCTCGATGCGCAGCGACCCGCTCTTCGCGTCGGCGCGCAGAACCATGGCCGGATGCGTCAGCAGGTCCAGCAGCGGGGCGAGCACCCCGGGCCCGGCGGTGCCGGGAGCGCCCACGTCGAGGATTCTCGCCGCCGGCACGGCCAGCCCGGTCAGCGCTCGCCGGACGTGCTCGTCCAGGACCGCGGGGCCCGGCCAGTCGACGAGGGCGAGCCCCGTCACCACACCGTGCTGCCGCAGCGGCAGGACCGCTCGCGCGGAGTCGGGAGCCGGCCCCGGCAGCGCCTCCGCCGGGGCCGTGCCGCCCGGCAGCCAGAGCGGCGTGCCCTCGCCGAGCACCCGGTGCAGCATGCTGCCCGCGATCGGCGGCACCCAGTGCCAGTGGGCCGTCTCCAGCGGGGTCACCCCGGCCTTGCCGGCCAGCTGCAGGCAATCCGTCTCGGTGCGGAGGAACAGCCACAGCGCCCGGGCCCCCAGCGGTCGCATCCCGCCGTTCAGGAGGGTCGCGGCGATCTCGTCGGCCGTGCCGCCCAGCTGCGCCGCCGCCTCCGCGCCCGCCTCGGCCCACCGCGCCCTGCGGTCCGCGCTCCTGACCCCGCCGTACCCGGCTCGTGCGGCGTCGTCCCCGGTCACCGGGCCGCCGTCCCCCTCGGGCGGCGGATCTCCGGAAGCGCCCGGCGGGCCGGTGGCGCCGTTGACGATGTCGGCGGCGAGGTCCTCCGGTCTGGCGTCCATCGTCTCGGCCAGCCGGGTCAGGTGGTCGGCGGCCTCACCGGGGGTGAAGGAGTGCTGTGCGACGAGCACGCCGCCGGCCGTGTCCAGCAGATGGCGGCGGGCGGCGTCGCGGCGCAGCGCGGTGAGTTCGGCGGTCAGCCGTGTGACCGCTTCGTCCAGCCGGTCGGGCTCGGGCTCGACCGGCCCTTGCTCGGGCATGGTCATCTCGTCTCCAGCGTGCCGCACCGGATTCTACCCGTGCCCGCCGCCCGGGCCACCGGGTCCCGCGCCGGGTGAGCCGGCCGGGTTCCGGCGCCTGACGGCGACGGGGCCGCCGTCGCCCCGAGTGCCGGGGGCCGGTGCCGGCCGTGCGGGTGCGTGCGCGCCCCTGGCCGTGCCCCGGGGCAGGGCCAGGGGCGCTGGCGGTCGGGACCGGCGTGTTCGGCCGGACGGAAGCCGGGGTACACGCAGGCAGGGGCGCTGGACCTCAGGGCTTCTGCCCGCCGTCCTCCGCGAGCAGCGCCGCGCGGAGTTCGGCGAGCACCCGGGCCAGCAGCCGGGAGACGTGCATCTGCGAGATGCCGAGCCTCTCGCCGATCTCGGCCTGGGTCAGATCGTCTCCGAACCGCAGGGACAGGATGGCGCGTTCACGCTCAGGCAGCCGGGCGATCAGCGGCTTGAGGCACTGAAGGCACTCGACGATGTCCAGGGCCGGGTCCTCGACGCCGAGACGGTGGGCGAGGGGGCTCTTGCCCTCCTCGTCGTCGAGCGGCTCTACCGAGCGGGCGGCATAGCCGTTGGCGGCCCTCCGGCCCTCCAGGACGGCCTCCTCGGTGAGATCGAGGCGGGCGGCCAGCTCCGCCGGAGTGGGCGCGCGGCCCAGGTCCTGCTCCAGGGCGTCGTACGCCTTGGCGAGATCCAGCCGGAGTTCCTGGAGCCGCCGTGGCACGCGCACCGCCCAGCTGGTGTCGCGGAAGAAGCGCTTGATCTCCCCGACCACCGTGGGCAGCGCGAAGGAGGTGAACTCGACCTCACGCTCGACGTCGAACCGGTTGATCGCCTTGATCAGGCCGACCGAGCCGACCTGGACGATGTCCTCCATGGGCTCGCTGCGGCCCCGGAACCGGGTGGCGGCGTACTTCACCAGGCTGAGGTTGAGCTCCACCAGCGTGTTGCGGACGTACGAGTACTCCGCCGACCCCTCCTCCAGCGTGCGGAGCCGCCGGAACAGGGCGAGTGAGAGGGCGCGCGCGTCGAGCGCGCTGACGGTCCGGAAATCCGGGATCTCCGGCAGATCGCCGAGTGCGGCCGGTCGGTTCGGCCGCGTGCCGCCGACGCCGGATCCGCGGGTGGTGAAGCTGGACATGAGCGTCCTCCGAGGGAGGGGGGCCGACGCCACCGGCGGTGACGGGACCGTCGCTCGGACTCTGCCCGCGCAGTACATCCGCGGTCTTGCGCCGTCTTGCCCAGTCTTGCCCGGTACCGCTCCGGCGCCTGCCTGATACCTCAATGTACCTTTTCGGCGCAGCCGGTGTCCGACGTGCGGAGGGAACTCGTTCCGTGGGCGCGTGATACGGGCGGTCCGCATACCCGCGGTGAGGGCCTGCCGACTGCGGGTGGCGGTGGCGGTGGCGGTGGCGGTGGCGCTGGCGGTGGAGGTGGCAACGGCGGCGGGTGCCGGGTCCGCCGTCAGGGCAGGTAGCGCTCCAGCGCGGCGGCACCCTTTTCCGCTATCTCCCTGCGGGCACGGGCCACGTTCTCGGGGGTGCACTCGCGGCCGGACGCCATCACCAGGTCCTCGGGGTCGAAGGGCCGTTCCGAGCCGGTGAAGTACCGAGCCGGCCGCCGCCTGCTCTCGGGCTGCTGCTCTCCCGCGTTCTCCTGCTTCATGGTCTGCCTCCGGGCTCATGCCGTAGCTGGGGGACTGCTACCAGCATCACGCGGCATCCGGCCCGATGCAGCCCGGCAAAGCGAAGGGGGCCGCGAACACCGCCCGTTGTGAGCGGGCGGCTACGATCCGCGAGGACGCGGCGGCGCGGCGGCGCCTTCGCGTGACGGTGGGCGATGCGGGGGGTGCGGGGGTGCGGGGGTGTGCGGGGCTGCGGCCGATCCCGTCGGCCGTCAGGCGATCGACGCCGAGACGACGGCGGCGACCGCGAGATTGCACGCCGCCGTGACCCAGACCGCAGGGTGCGGCTCCGGCTCCACCAGCGTCGCCCCCAGCCTGCCGGGCGTCACCAGGTCCACCACCAGGAACGCCAGCGCCATCAGCAGCAGCCCCAGCATCCCGAACGCCGCCGTCGACACGAGCCCCTTGGCGAAGTCGTCGTAGGTCGTCCAGATCGAGGTGAAGACGATCCCGCCGATGCCCAGCAGCGCCGAACTCAGCAGCACCGCCGCGTTGCGGTTGCGCTCCTCCCAGATCAGGCGGCCGAGCCTGCCCGGCGTCAGCACGTCCACCAGCACGATGCCGAGGATCAGCAGCACGATGCCGAGGGCACCGTAGGCGGTGGTCCGGCCGAGTCCGTTGACTATGTCCGTCATGGGAGGGGGTCTCCGTCGTCAGAGAACGATCGTGGCGAGGGCGCGGCAAAATGTATCGCACGCCCACCGCGGCGATGACGGGGCCGCCCTGGGCTTGCCGTAGCACCTGGGGCCTGATGCCCGGGGAGGACGCCCGGGCGGGGGCGTGGCCGGGCGGGCGCGGAGCCCGGGCCCCCGCCGCGCCTCCCTCTGCCGTACTTCCCGATGCGCCCGCCGTTCCTGGGACGGCTGCGGTGTCCGGTCCGCAGCCGTCCGCCGGGAGTGCACACGGCGGCGGCGCCCGGAGGATCACCGGCCGTGCGGCCCGCCGTGCCTGTCGTGTGAGAACCGCCGCCCGAGCACCAGCAGGTCCACCGCTGCGACCAGCACCAGGACCCCGCAGGCCACGGCCAGCGCGACGAGCACAGAGGGATCCGGGGAATCCCCCGGGCCGGACGCGCCCGCCCAGGCCGCGAACAGCCCGGTGCCCGCGGCGAAGACGGGGAGGGCGGCGAGTGAGAGCACCAGGCGCAGGGCCAGCGCGCTCCGTGCGGTGACGGGTTCTGTTCCGGTCCGGTGCGGCATGGCGCCTCCCGCGTGCGTACCGGGCCGGTGCCTGGCCGGACCGTGCTGGCCCGGATCGCTGCGCTCCGGATCGTGCCGGTCCGGACGCCGCGCCGGCGCCCGGCCCTCGGCGCGGCGGGCCTGTTCGTTTCCGGGGCCTCTGCCGCGGTGGGCCCGGTTCGTGCCCCCTGAATGACCCGTACCCGCCCGGCGGGGCGCCGAACACACCGTCCGGACCGTCCGGCGGCCCGGACGGCGCATCGCCGTCCGGGTCCCGATCGGTACGCGCACCGACGGCCCGGCCGGCGGCGCGGCTCAGTGAGGCGTCTCCTGCGGCAGCACACCGACGAACGGGTCGCCCTCGCCGGTGAAGGTGTAGGCGCCGTTGCGGATGCGTTCGATGAGGTCGCGGGTCCACTGGGCGCCGGTGTCGGCCGAGTGGAGCCAGAAGTTCATGATCTCGCCGATGTGGCCGAGTTGCTCCGGGCCCTCCGCGGGGACGTAGTCCTTCACCACGGTCGCGCGCCACGCCTCGATGGCGCGCACCCGCTCCGCGAGGAGGCGCAGGGCCTCCTCGCGGTCGAGGTCCACCATGAAGCCGAGCCCGGTGGTGAGCACGTCGGGCCTCTGGTCGTAGGCGGTGAGGGACTGCCGGAGCAGGGAGAAGTACTCCTCGGTGCCCTGCTCGGTGACCTCGTACTCGGTACGCGGCGGCCCGCCCGCCGTGGAGGGGGCGATCTCGTGCGCCCGCAGCAGTCCCTGCTTGGCCAGCTGCTTCAGGGCGTGGTAGATCGAGCCGGGCTTGGCGTTGGACCACTCGTGCGCGCCCCAGTACTCCAGGTCGTTGCGCACCTGGTAGCCGTGGGCCCGCCCGTGCCTGCGGACCGCGCCGAGCACCAGAAGTCGGATCGCTGACATGGGGCCAGCGTAGAGCCGGCCCCGTCGCAACCGGGAGCTGGCCTGCTCCTTCGCGACCGGTTCGAGGGCCGTCGCGCCGCCCGGCCACTCGCGGACGGTGCCGGCACGGCGGGTGCCCCGGGCCGTCTTGCGGATCAGGTGGAGGTGCAGCCGGCGCAGGGGGACCCGGCTGTCCGGTTGTGGCCACGACCGCCGCCTCTCAACGGGTGGGTCCCGCAGCGGGGCGCCTGCTCCCTGACGACGGCCACGCCGCGGACCCCTGCGACCGGATTCCGCCCGCAGGGGTCCGCCGCTGCTGCGGAACCGGCCGGTGACGCCACCGGAGGCCGCCGGAGGTGTCGCTGCCGGGCCCCCGTCATCCGCGTGCGGGCCCCTGCGGCTCCAGCACGACGACGGGGATCTTCCGTTCGGTCTGCTTCTGGTAGCTCTCGTACTGCGGGAAGATCGCGGCCATCACCTCCCAGAGACGCGCCCGTTCCCCGTCTTCCGCTTCCCTGGCGACCGCGTCGAACGTCTCGGCGGCCACCTGCACCCGCACCCGCGGGTCCGCCAGCAGGTTGAGGTACCAGTGGGGATGCCGGTCGGACCCGCCGTTGGATGCGACGACGAGGTAGTTCCCCCCGTCCTCCCCGTAGATCAGCCCGGTGCGCCGCAGCGTCCCGGACCGGCGTCCCCGGGCGGTCAGCAGCAGCGTCGGCTTCCCGTACCAGATGTGCCCGCTCGCGCCCTCGCTGGCCACGTAGTGGCGTATGTGCGTGGCGACCCATCCGGTCGGGCTGTCAAGCACCTCGTCCTGTTCGTCCACGCAGCACTCACTCCGTCTGTCGTCGCCGGTCGCCGGTCGCCGTCCGTCATCCGTCGTCTGAAGGTGCACCGCGCGCTGGATACACCACTCTCAGTATCGCCCACCACTCCACCCGAGTCACCTGCTTTCCTGGGGAGTTGAGAGGGGCGGCGCCCGCCGGACGCATGTGCGGACGCGCCTTGGCGCAGGCCCGAGCGCCGCGCCTGCGGTGGGCGGAGGGCGGCGCACGGCCCTGTACATCACCACCCGAAGGTGCTGTCATGCACGCGACATGTTGCTGTGTGCGCGGCGGACGGCTCCCCCGACGTGCACCCGAAGCCCGAGGAGGACGGTCATGAGACCGCGTTCCGTGCACGTGCGCCTGCCGATGGCGGTAGCCGCGGCCCTGGCGCTCGCGTGCCTGGCCATCAGTCCGGCATCGGCGGCCGGCACCACGCTCGCCATGGACTGCCAGGCCACCCCGCCGATCGGTTCCGCGCAGAAGTTCGACCTGTCCGCCGGTGTCGACGCCACCGCGCCGGACACCGTCGCGGCCGGCGGGGCCCTCTCCGTCCGGCTGGCCACCGAGCCGATGACCGTGCCCGGGTCGGTAGGCGGCTACACGGTGAAATCGATCAAGAACATCACCCTGAAGGCCCCCGTACCGTCCAACGCGACCGTGACCGGGGCCCGCCTCACCGGCGGCTCCGGAATCGGCTCGGGGACCCCGGCCGTCAGCGTCAGCGGCGGGGAGATCGTCATGTCGGTACCCGGGCCCATCAGCGGCGGGCAGACCTTCACCCTGCCCGTGCTCGACCTGGACCTGACGGCGGGAGTGTCCGGCACCGCCATCGAGACGCGGCTGTCCGGCAGCAGCTACAGCAGCCCCGGCCTCACCTTCACCGCCAGCGTCCCCATCCTCTTCGTCACCGTCAGCGTGCCGACGTCCTGCTACCCCTCTCCCAACCCCGTGCTCACCTCCACCGCCGTCGACTGAACCGGATGGGCCGAGGGGCCGAGGGGCCGACGAGGCGGGGCGGTCCGCGCGATTCGGCGGACCTGCCGTCCCGGGGCCCGGTCGGCCACGGATCCGCGGGGCACCCCGCGCGATTCGGCGGACCTGCGCGGTACCCGTCCGGCGAGGCCCGGCCCGGGAGGTGGCCCGGGCCGGGCCTCGCCGCCTGCGGCGGTCACCGGCCGGAGTGCGCCACGGGCGGAGGGCCGAGGGCGGCAGGTTCCGCCCCGGGGAGGGGGAGGCCGGCCGGGATGTCCGGGGCGCTCCCGGTGGTCAGTGCCGCCTCCGGTGGTGCGGCTGCTGCGGGGCCACGCGTGCCAGCCCCTCCCGTAGCAGCGTGTACGCCTGGTCGGCGTCGGCCACCGCCTCGGGGTGGACCGCGTCCGCGGACCGGCCGGCCGCGATGCGCCGCCAGTTGGCCGACGCCAGGATGCGCTCCGTGGCGACCACCTGGCCCGCCAGCACGGCCGCGGTGGTCTCGCGGTCCGAGTCGAGTGCCTCGGCGAGGGCCCCGGCCAGGGCCTCCTCGGCCCGGGCCAGGTACCGGCCGACCCGCGCCACCAGGCTCGGCGTGGAGTAGACGAGGTGGTGGAAGGCCAGGACGTCCTCGTCGTCATTGAGTCCCGTGATCGGGTCGCGGGCCGCGAGCCCGTCCAGGAAGTGCCGGTGCAGGGCGGCGATCGGGGACACCCCCGGCGGCCGCTCGGCCACCACGGTGCTGCTCACCGTCTGGTGGTCGGCGAACCGGTGGACGACCAGGTCTTCCTTGGTGGGGAAGTAGGTGAAGAGGGTGGGTTTCGAGACCTCGGCCGCGGCCGCGATGTCGACCACCGGGACCTGGTCGAACCCGCGCTCGAGGAAGAGGGCGATCGCCGTGTCGGAGATCGTCTCCCGCGTTCGCTGCTTCTTGCGCTCCCGCAAGCCTGTCGGTGCGTTCACCATGACGTCCCAGCGCTTCCCTTGCCGACGCAATCAGATGATCAGGCATGCTAGATGACGTGGCCGGGCGGGGCGCTCCGGTGACCGCCCCGGCCCCGCGCCGAACGGCCCGGAGCCGTCGCCTATGCCCCTGCCCGCGTATCCAGCCCCCGGGAACTCGTGGATGCGAACCGTCAGACGGCGAGCGGCTCCGGCAGCGGCCGGGTGTGCAGCACGTCGAGCCGGGACACCGCCCGCGTCAGCACGACGTACAGCCGGTGCAGCCCGCGCGGCTCGGACTCGGCGATCGCGGCCGGTTCGACGACGACGACATGGTCGTACTCCAGTCCCTTCACGACCGTCGCGGGCAGTACGGTCACCCGGGCCGCCGCGCCCACCCCGTCGGCGCTCGCCGTCCCGATCCCGGCCGTGCGCAGGGCCGCTGAGGTGGCGGCCACCGCGTGGTCGGCGGTGATGACGGCGACCGACCCCTCGCGGTCGAGGGCGGCCCGGACCGCGGACACGGTGGCGGACGCCATGTCGTCGACCGCGCTGACCGCCAACTCGCCGTCGCGGCGCAGCGAGCGGGCCGGCGGCACATCCACGCCGAGGGCGCCCACCAGCCGGTTGGCCAGTTCCATCACCGCGGCGGGCACACGGAAGCCGGTGGTCAGCGGGACGACGGGGGCCTGGGCCTTGCCCAGGTGCGTCAGCTGCTCCCGCCAACTCCCCGCCGACCAGGGCGCCGTGGCCTGGGCCAGGTCGCCGAGCACCGTGAGGGAGCCGAAGGCGCTGCGACGGGCGATGGCCCGGCACTGCATCGGCGACAGGTCCTGGGCCTCGTCCACCACCACATGGCCGTATCCCCCGGGACGTTCGATGAGCCCCGCGACCTCGTCCAGGAGCAGCATGTCCTCGGCCGACCAGGTGGCGCTCTTCGCCGACCGCGGCGGTGCGGCCCACCGCAGGGCCCGCTGCTCGGCGTCGTCGAACACCCCGTCCGCCGCGGCCTCCATCGCCGCGGGATCGCTCAGCAGTACGGCCACGACCTCCTCCGGCCGCGCCACCGGCCACGCCGTCTCCAGCAGCGCGGCGACCGGCTTCGAGCGGCCGATCCTCCGCGCCCACGTCACGCTCTTCGGGCCGGCCCGCCGCTCGGCCTGCTGCCGGATCAGCGTCACCACCCGCGAGCGCAGATGCTCGCGGCCGATTCCGTACGGCACGCCCGTCCCCCGCACCTCGTCGACGACCCGGGCCAGGTCGGGGGCGCCGACCCGCCAGCGGTACGAGCCGTCGGGGACGGCGATGGAGTCCGCCGGGTACCCGACGCGGGCGTACAGGGCGCGTTCAAGAGCCGTGGCCATGCGGTGGCTGTGCTTGAGCACGGCGGCCGCCTCGGTGTCCACCCGCCGCACCGGGTGACGGGCGACCACGTCCCCGACGGTCAGTTGGGCGATATCGATCTCGCCGAGCGAGGGCAGCACCTCCGAGATGTAGCGGAGGAAGGTGCGGTTCGGGCCGATGACCAGCAGACCGGCGCGTTGCAGCCGCTCGGGGAAGGTGTAGAGGAGGTAGGCGGCGCGGTGCAGCCCGACGGCGGTCTTGCCGCTGCCCGGGGCGCCCTGCACGCACACCGACGTGTTCAGGCCGCTGCGGACCAGCTCGTCCTGTTCCGGCTGGATGGTGGCGACGATGTCGCGCATCGGGCCGAGGCGGGGCCGCTCGATCTCGGCCGCGACGATGGCGCTCGCCGCGCCGCCGCCGCCCTCCCCGTCCCTCCCCGCTTCGGCGTCCTTCTCCTCGTCCCGGCGTGTCCGGCGTGCCCGGTGTGCCCGGTATTCGCGGCGTTCCCGGCCGTCCGCGCTCGCCGCGCCGTCCGCTGCGTCGGCGCCGCCCCCGCCCCGGGAGTGGTCGAGGTACTCGTCCTCAAGCCCGGTGAGTTCCTCGGGTGAACCGTGGCTCCACGGGGCCCAGCCGAAGCGCCGCCGCACCGCGACTCCGCCCGGCTCCAGGGCGCTCGCCCGGTAGTAGGCGCGGGACACCGGCGCGCGCCAGTCGATCACCAGGGGCGGCGCGGCCGGGTGCTCCGCGACCCGCCGGCGGCCGACGTAGTACCGCTGCCGCCGGTGTTCCCCGGCCTCCTCGGAGTCCTCGAAGTCGAGCCGGCCGAAGAACAGCGGGCGGTCGGGCTCCTGCGCCAGCTGCCGTGCGCGGGTGCGCAGATAGCGGCCGAGCGCCTCGGCGCTCGCTCCGTCGCCCGACACGTCCTCACCCGCGACGACCTGGTCCCCGGCATCGTCCACCCGGCGGGTCATCGCCGCGCGGCACACCGCGGCGTACGCACGCTCCAGGGCCAGTTCGTCCTCGAGGCGCGGCGCGTTCTCCGGGGCCGGCTCGCCCTCCGGGGGCGGCTTGTGGTCGAGTCCGCCGGCCTCCCGGGTGCCGTGTGTGTGCTGGACGTGTGACGTCATCGATCGCCCTTTCCGTATCCGAAGTGACGGCCTTGCGTGTGGTCCGCCCCGGCATGGGCCGGACGGCGGTCCCGGCACCGCAGCATAGCCGAACCAGGTCAATAAATTGACTCGGTCAGGTTGTGAGGGTCGGATACCGGCGCGACGCGCGCGGCGCGGCCCGCGCCGCGGCACCGGACCGAACGGGCGGGCGCACACGGCGCCTTGCGGACCCCAAGGGCGGTTGAGCGGTTCGCGTCCGGACCGCGCCTCCGCGGGAAGGCGCTGCCCCGGCGCACCGCCTCACCGGCCTCCGGCGCCTGGGGTCAGTGAGTGCGGCCGGTTCCGGCAGGGTGCGCACCGCGCACCGTCTCGGCGGCCGCTCCGGTGGTCCGCTGCCTTTCTGCCGAAGGCCGGGGGCGGTTTCGAACTCCTGGCCCGTCTTGGCTTAGCGGCACCCGTGGAGGGAAACGACTACTGCTGAGCGGCCGTCGTGGCGACGGGGCGGCGACGGTCCGACCTGGGGGGTGCTGGGTGAAGGACGCGCCGTTGTATCTGCGGCCGCGGGTGGATCCGCCGCTCGCTTCGCTTCTTCGAGACGCGCCGTTCCTGCACGCGCTGTGCGACGCGCTCGGATCGCCGTTGAACGTGCTGCTCCCGGAGACCGTCGCCGAGAACGCCGAACGCTTCCGGTCCGTCTACCGGCGTCACCACCTGGCCGGGCGGGTGTACTTCGCGCACAAGGCGAATCGCTCCAGCGCCCTGGTGCGGAGGCTGGCCGCCTGCGACCCCGCCGCGGTCGGGATCGACGTCGCCTCGCTGGAAGAGCTGCGGCACGCGCTGGGCTGCGGTTTCACGGGCGAGCGGGTGATGGCCACCGGCCCCAAGGACCGCGACTTCCTGTGGCTGGCGGCACGGGTGGGGGCGACGGTCAACCTGGACTCGGCCGGCGAACTGGAGCAACTGGCACACCTCGTCCGCAGGTACCGCCTCGGCCGGGTGGACGTACTGGTGCGGCTGTCGGAGTTCGAGTCGGACGGCGGTCGCACCGGAGCCGGTACGCGGGTGCTGTCGCGCCGCAGCCGCTTCGGCACCCCGGTCGGCAGGGCCGGCGAGGTGTGGGAGGCGCTGGAGCGGCACCCGGACGCCGTCGAACTGACCGGACTGGCCTACCATCTGGACACCACCGCGCTGGAGGAGAAGGCCAGGGCGCTGGAGCGCTGCGTGCTGCTGATGGACGAGTGCCGGGGGAGGGGCCTGCGGCCCCGTGCCGTCGACATCGGCGGCGGATTCGGAGCCGGCTATGTCGCCGACGCCGGCGAGTGGGAGCGGTGGACGACCGCGCTGAGCGAGGCCGTGCTCGGCGTACGCCCGCCCCTGACCTGGCGCGGCCACGGCTACGGGCTGCGCAATGAGGGCGGCACGGTCCGCGGCACGGCCGCGCTGTACCCCGCCCACCGGTCCGTCGCCGGACCCGGCTACCTCGACGCACTCCTCTCCCGTCCCGCTCCGGCCCTGGGCCGCCCGCCCGCCACGCTGCTGCTGGAGCACCTGAACGACCTGTACGTCGAACCGGGGCGCGCCCTTGTCGACCAGTGCGGCCTGTCCCTGGCCCGGGTGCTGGACGTGCGGCCGACGGGGGACGACCCCACCCGTCATCTGGTGCGCCTGGGCATGAACGCAGGAGACGTGAGCCTTGAGGAGCACGGCGTCCTCGTCGACCCCGTCCTGCTGCCCCGAGCCGGCGCCGCCGGCCGCCGTGACGCGCCGCCCGGCGGCGGGCCCGTCGGGGTCCACCTCGCCGGCAACCTCTGCCTGGAGGCGGACCTGATCACCCGCCGGGTGGTGTACCTGCCCCGGCTGCCGCGCGCCGGGGACCTGCTGGCCTTCGTCAACACGGCCGGCTACGCCATGGACTTCCACGCACACCACGCCCAACGGCAGCCTTCCGCAAGGACGGTGGCGGTCACCCGAGGAGAAGGAGCCTGGCGCTGGTGCCCCGACGAGGACTACTGGCCGATCACCGACCCGCAGGGAGGGCCGTCATGAGATACGACACCATCACCGAGGCGATCGGCAACACCCCCCTCGTCCGCATCGACCCGACCGTGCACGGACTGCGCCACATCGACCTCTTCGCCAAGCTGGAGATGCTCAACCCGTTCGGGTCCGTCAAGGACCGGCCCGCCTGGTTCATGGCCCGCCCGCACCTTCAGGAGAAGGCCGGCGGCGACGGCACCGTCGTGGAACTCTCCAGCGGCAACACGGCCAAGGCCCTCGCCCTGCTCGCCGGTCTCCACGGGCTGAGGTTCAAAAGCGTGACCAACCGGATGCGCGTCCCGGAGATCAAGGAACTGCTGCTGCTGCTCGGGGCGGAGATCGAGGAACTGCCCGGTCAGAGCGAGTGCCTGGACCCGACGGACACCGACGACCCGCTGACCCGTTTCCACCAGGCGCTGTCGGAGCCCGGCAGCGCCTATCTGCACACCGACCAGTACTTCAACCCGCGCAATGCCGAGGCGCACGCGGCCGGGACCGGACCGGAGATCGTCAAGGACCTGGACGGCCGGGTCCCCGACTGGTTCGTCGCCTGCGTGGGCACCGCCGGATCCTCGACCGGCGTCGCCAGGGTGCTGCGCGAGCACGATCCGAGGGTGCGCGTCCTCGGCCTGGTCGCCGACAAGGCCGACTTCATCCCCGGCATCCGCACCATCGACGAGGTCCACCAGGTGGGCCTGTTCGACCCGGCCACCTACGACTCGATCGCGTCGGTCACCTCCCAGGAGGCCATCGACGGCATGGTGACCCTGATCCGCCGCTGCGGGCTGCTCTCGGGGCCGACCGGCGGTGCCGCGTACCGGGGAGCCGTCCGGCACCTGGCGTCCGTCGACGCCGAACTGGCGGGCACCGGCGTCCGCCGGACCGCGGTGTTCATCGTCTGCGACCGGGCCGAGAGCTATCTCAGCTACGTACGCCGGCGGCGTCCGGAGCTGCTGGGAGGAACGCGCCGCGGACACTCCGCCGGCTCCCTCACCGACAGCGAGGTCCGCGCCGAGGGCCGGACCGTCGGCGTCGACGGCGCACGGCGCTGGATCGCCGGCGGCGACCCGCGCCCGCTGGTGGTCGACCTCCGCGGGCCGCACGCCTACGCCGCGCTGCACATCGAGGGCTCGGTCAACATCGTCGACGAGCTGTTCGAGGAACTGGTGCGGACCGGGCTGCCGTTCAGCAAGCGGACACCGGTGCTTCTGGCCTGTCCCGTCGGGGAGAAGTCCCTGCGCTATGCCGCGCTGCTGACCCGCATGGGGCACCCGGACGTACGCAGCCTGGCGGGCGGCGTCGTCGCCTGGCGGGACGCGGGCGCGCCGCTGATACGGGAGTGACCCGATGAGCGGAGGAGACCGGGACACGGACGGGGCCTGGCAGCGGGCGGTGCGGGAGCAGTTCCCGATCATCACCGGGCATCCGGAACTGGCCTATCTGGACAGCGCGGCGACCTCGCAGAAACCCCGGGCCGTCCTCGACGCCGTCCAGACCTACCTCACGTCCGCCAACGCCAACGCCGGCCGCGGCACCTACCCCTGGGCCAACCGGACCACGGAGTCGCTCGAGCGGGCTCGCGAACGGGTCAAGGACTTCCTCGGCGACCCGGAACCGGACCGCTCCGCCGTCCACTTCACCAGCGGGACCACCGAGGGCCTGCGCACCGTCGCGCGCGACTGGCTCACCGAGCACCTCGCCGACGGGGACGAGATCCTGGTCCCGTTCGCCGACCACCGGGCCAACCTCGAACCGTGGCTCGAGGCGCGGCGCCTGCTTGCCGCACGCGGCACCGAGGTGCATGTCCGCGCCCTGCCGTACCAGGAGGTGTCCGGCGACTACGACCACCGCGCCCTCGCCTCGGCCGTCGGGCCCCGCACCCGCTTCGTCGCCGCCACGCACGTCCACCACGTCTACGGCGGCGACATGAACGTCCACCGGCTGCGCGCCGCCGTCGGCCCGCACGTGCCGATCTGCCTGGACGCCGCCCAGAGCGTCGGCCACCTCCCCCTGCGGGTCGGCGATCCGGCGCTCGACGTCGACTTCGTCGTCTTCTCCGGGCACAAGGCGTTCGCACTGCCCGGCACCGGTGCGCTCTGGGCACGCAACACCCGCGGCCCCCTGCTGCGGCCCGCCGGATGGCAGGGCACCCCCAACACCGTGGGCATCGTCTCGTTGCAGGCCGCACTCGACTGGCTGGACGCGGTCGGCCTCGACCGGCTCAGCGCCCATGTCACCGCTCTGGCCACCCGCCTGACCGACCGGCTGCGCCGGCTGGACGCCTACCAGGTGCTCGGCTGCCCGGCAAGCCTGTCGTCGGGCACCGCGCTGCCCCCGGCCCAGCGCCGGCACGGCATCGTCACCTTCCGGCACCGTGACATCCCGTCGGACGACCTCGGCTTCATCCTCTTCAGCCACGGATTCATGGTCCGGGCCGACAGCCACTGCCAGGCCGGGGCGGACGACAGGGAAGGGTCCGTCCGGGTGAGTCTGCACGTGTACAACACCGGAGAGGAGATCGACCGGCTGCTGACCGTTCTCGCCTCGTTGGCGTGATCTTCGCCGCACACTCCGGCATAGAGCTACTGATAACCGTTTCCATCAGTAGGCTGTCCGCCGTCCGCGGTGAGCGGAGAGGCGAAAGGGGCGGTGTGACCGCATGGGCGTGAGCACGGCAGCGGCCAGGACCTGGGTGGAGCGCTGGGAGCGGCAGCAGCAGCACTACGCCGTGGAGCGCGAGGAGCGCTTCACGGTGATCTCCGATGTCGTCGAGCACGTCTGCACAGGCCACCCCCGGCCCCTTCTGCTCGACCTGGGCTGCGGCCCCGGTTCGCTGTCCGCCCGGCTCGCCCGCCGCCTGCCGGGCGCGGAGATCGTCGGGCTCGACAGGGATCCCGTGCTGCTGGAACTGGCGCGCGCCCACCACGGGGGCGCCGCCCGGTATGTGGAGGCGGAGATCGGCCAGGACGGCTGGACCGATGCGCTGGGGCTGCAACGCGGTGCGGATGCCGCCGTGTCGACGACCGCCCTGCACTGCCTGCCCGCCGCCGCCCTGCTGGAGACCTACCGCGCTCTCGCGGCCCTCCTGCGTCCCGGCGGCGCGCTGGTCAACGGGGACCACTTCCCCCCGGACCTGGGACCGTTCTCGCACCTGACCGCGCACGTGGGGCGCTGCCGTACCGAGCGGGCGGGAGGCCACGGCCACGAGGACTGGGGGTCCTGGTGGCGCGCCGCGGCGGCGGATCCCGAACTCGCGGACCTGTTCGAAGGGCGGGGCCGGGGCGGCCCGTCGTCCCGTGACGACGGCGGCAGTCACTACCTCCCGGTCGCCCGGCACGCCGAACTGCTGCGCCGGGCGGGCTTTCGCCATGTCGCGCCGGTGTGGCAGGTGGGGGACAGCCGGGTGCTCGTGGCGCTGAAGGACTGACTGACGGCTCATGTGCCCGCGTGTCCGTGCGTTCGCGGGCCCGTGTCCGGGACGTCGGGCTTCCGTGCCCGGGCCGCGCCTGCTCCGGCGCCCGCCTGGTCCGCCGGCCTGGGGCCTCGGCGCTCGGGCCGCGCCTGGGGTGCATCGCCTTCGTGCCTTCGTGCCTTCGTGCTCTCGCGCGGGCTCCGCGTGGCGAGCCCGCGCCTCCGGGGCCTCCTCGGGGCTCTCGGGTGCGGCCTCGGCACACCGGTCCCGTCGTCACAGTGCGCGGCACATCAGGATCTCGTCGCGGTCGTCGCCCGGCGCCAGGCGCAACGCCCCCGGCCAGCGACCGACCTCGGCCCAGCCCGCCCGCCGGTAGAAGTCCTCGATCCCCAGGCCCGCCCGTACCGACAGCTTGAGGCGTTCCAGGCCCATCTCCTCCCGTGCGACCCGGTGGACCTCGCGCATCAGCGCGGTGCCGATCCCCCGGTTCCGGAGGCGGACCTGCGTCTGCACGTGGTTCACCACCCCGCAGTGCGCTTCGAGCGGGTGTCCTTCGCGTCGGACGAGCAGCCAGCCCGCGACGGAGCCGTCGAGGGTGGCCACGAGCAGCCTGCCGTGCTCGGGCGCCAGGACCTCCGCGACCTGGTCCACGGCTGCCGCCAGGTCCGCCGGGACCAGGGGCGGCAGCGGGCAGTCCGCCGGAATGACCGCCCCGCCGGCATTGACCACCGTGGCCCAGCACCCGGCGAGTTCCCGTCTGAGGGCACCGGAGACTTCGGACGGGCGGGCGAACTGGGTGAGGGCGGGCGCGGTCGGTTCGCATGCGGTCACGCGCGAAAGCATGTCACCGTACCGGATCACCGGATCACCGGAGCGCGGGTGTCCGGTGCTCGTGCTCACCGGCCCGCTCCTCGCCTCGGCCCGGCGCCGGCCGCCCCCTACCGGCCGCTCGTACCGGCAGCCCCGGGCAGTCGGCCCCCGCATGGTGCGGAGCAGATACGGAGTCCGACCCCGCACGCGAGAGCGAGGGGGCCTGCGGGAGGTTCCGCGGTGTCGCTCCGCACCCGCGGCTCGCCACGAACCCGACCTCCGCGGCCGTCATGCGGAATTCAGGGAATGGGCAGCGGTAATGCGCAGTGAAATTCGTTGTCGAATTCGCGGTCGTAAGTAGCTGATTTGTCGCGGCGTGTCATCCATGGCAGCCTTCATGGCGGGGATAGAAAGCGGACAAGGGAAACGCGTTGCCGTCCGCAAGCGGACGGTGGCCAGAGAGCTGTGGAGATGAGTGGAATGGCGACATCGGTGGAGCACCGGCCGCACCCCGGTCACGACCATGCGCACGGTGAGGGCTGCGGGCATGTGGCGGTCCCGCACGACGATCACGTCGACTACGTGCACGACGGCCACCTGCACCGCGAGCACGACGGCCATGTGGACGAGTGCGAGGTGGGAGGCCATCGGGAGCACGCCGGTCACGACCATGCGCACGATGTGGGCTGCGGGCATGTGGCGGTCCCGCACGGCGACCACGTGGACTATGTGCACGACGGTCATCGCCATGCCGCCCACAACGGGCACTGGGACGACCACTGAGCTGAGGAGACCTCACTGAGCCGACAGCTGATGGTCCCGCTCCGGGATGAGAATGAAATGCACCCCCGATGGCGGGGGTGCATTTCTCTTTGCTGACGGGGTGTTCCTTATCGGATGGAGTAGGGGATGAGTGCCATCTCGCGGGCGTTCTTGATGGCGGTGGCGAGCTGTCGCTGCTGCTGGGCGGTGACCCGGGTGACGCGGCGGCTGCGGATCTTGCCGCGGTCGGAGATGAACTTCCGCAGCAGATCGGTGTCCTTGTAGTCGATATAGGTGATGCCGGCGGCGTCGAGGGGGTTGGGGCGGGACTTCACGGGCTTGCGGGGGTCGTTGCGGCGGGCCATGGCTGCTCCTGGTGCGGCGGCGGGAGTGGGTCGGGGGTTATGCGACGGGGTCGAGGAGGGAGTCGAAAGCGGCCGGGAGGTGCTTCCAGGCTTCCGGTCCTGCTGTGTACTCGGCATCGGTGAGCAGGCAGGATTCCAGGACCCGCGCGAGTGCGTCGCGGTCGAGTCCGGGTGAGGTGAAGACGAGGTGCTGGCAGCGGTCGCCGTGTTCGCCGTGCCAGTCGAGGGCGGCGGCGGCCCGGCGTACCGGCGGGACCATCTCCCAGGCGGCGTCCGGCAGGGAGGCCAGCCATGGTCCCGCGCTCTCCACGCACAGTGCCCCGCCCGCGGCGTCCCAGGCGAGCAGGGTGTCGGGGCGGTCGGCGAGCCAGAACCGCCCGCGGCTGCGGGCGGCGGCGCAGCAGAGGTCTTCCAGTGCCTGATAGAGCCGTTCGGGGTGGAAGGGCCGGTGCCGGCGCCAGACGAGGGTGGTGACGCCCGCTTCGTCGGCCTCCTGGGGGAGCAGGGCGCAGGCCGGGTGCTGGGCAGCGGCCGCCGCCTCGACGTCGAAGCCGGCGAACGCCGACTCCGCGAGCCGCGGGGAGCGGACCGGCACGTGGCGGGCCGTGGGGTGGAGCTGGGTGAGCAGGGCGCGGTCGGCATCGTCGGCGTCCTCGCTGTCCACGAGGGCGAGGACGGGGGCGTACTCCAGCTGCCTGGCCCAGGTGTCGCCGACGGTGCGCTGGTCGTTGGGGGCGGCGGCGAGGCCGGCCTCGGCCAGGTCGTCGCCGTTGGCGAGGCAGGGCAGCACGAGAGCGGGGTCGACGGCCGTGATCACGTTGGTGAGGCGGACCGCGTCGCCGCCGTGGGCGGCGACGACCTCGGCCATCGACTTGGGTTCGACGGAGTCCCACAGTTCGACGACGGCGAGCCGGGTGAGGCCGGCGTCGGCGAGCCGTTCCAGCTCGGGCACGAGGTCCTCGCGCAGCGCGCAGCACGCGCAGTCGTTGACCAACGGGGCGTCGCCGCGGGACAGCTCGCCCGAGGCGTCGCGCACCCGGCGCAGGACGGTGCCGTGTTCGGCGGCTGTGGACAGGTCGTGGTGGAGGGCGACGCTGCCCGGGACGGTGTGCAGGAGGCGGTCCACGACCTGTCGGCGGGCCTCGGAGTGGAGCCCGCCGACGATGACGACGGGCAGCGCGCCTTCGTGCCGCATCACAGCGCTCCGCGCCGGCCGTAGCGGCGCTCGAACCGCTCGACCCGCCCGGCGGTGTCCAGGACGCGGGCGGTCCCCGTGTAGAAGGGGTGGCTCACGTTCGAGATCTCGACGTCGACGACGGGGTAGGTGTTGCCGTCCTCCCACTCGATGGTCTTGTCGCTGGTCATGGTGGAGCGGGTGAGGAAGGCGTAGTCGGCGGCGCGGTCGCGGAAGACGACGGGACCGTACGCGGGGTGGATTCCGGGCTTCATCGGGTGGTCCTTCGGGGCGGGTTGGGGGTGGGAGCCGGTCGCTGCGGTGCGGGTTGGGTCGGTGCGGGTCGGTGCGGGTCGGTGCGGATGGGAGCGGGGCGGGGCCGGGTGGGCCGGTGCTGGTGCGCGGGGGGTCAGCGTTCCTCGCGGAAGTCGACGTGGCGCCGGGCGATCGGGTCGTACTTGCGCAGGACCATGCGGTCGGGGTCGTTCCGGCGGTTCTTGCGGGTGACGTACGTGTAGCCGGTTCCCGCGGTGGAGCGGAGCTTGATGATCGGGCGTACCTCGTTGCGAGCCATACGGGGTACTATATGGGAATGGTTTCCATTACCAAAAACTATCCGCCCGAAGAGAGGTAGGCAACACCTTGTCCGCCCACTGCCAGCTGACCGGCGCGAAGCCGGGCTTCGGCAACACCATCTCCCACTCGCACCGGCGCACCTCGCGCCGGTTCGACCCGAACATCCAGCGCAAGCGCTACTGGCTGCCGAGTGAGGGCCGGTACGTCCGGCTGACGCTCAGCGCGAAGGCGATCAAGACCATCGACAGCATCGGTATCGAGGCCGCCGTGGCCCGTATCCGCGCCCGGGGAGTGCAGGTCTGATGGCCAAGAAGAGCAAGATCGCGCAGAACGAGAAGCGCAAGGCGACCGTCGAGCGGTACGCGGCCCGCCGTGCGGAGCTGAAGGAGATCATCCGCCGGCCGTCCTCGACCGACGACGAACGCCGGGCGGCCGTGGCGGAGCTCCGGCGCCAGCCCCGCAACGCGAGTGCGACCCGGGTGCGCAACCGGGACAGCGTGGACGGGCGGCCGCGCGGCCACCTGCGCAAGTTCGGCCTGTCCCGGGTGCGGCTGCGCGAGCAGGCCCACGCCGGCTTCCTCCCCGGGGTCACCAAGTCCTCCTGGTAGCCCTGCCGCTCTCCTGAAAGGGTGAGCCGCCGGCCGTGACCTGCCGGGGTCACGGCCGGCGGCTCACCCCTGGCGGCACCACGGCCGAGGCCGGGGCGGCCAAAGCGGTCGAGCCGTGGCCTCCCGGCCCGGTGGGGCTGCTGCCCGCCGTCATCCATGTCATCCACTGCTATGCACCGGCATCCGGTGTCATGCACCGTCATGCACCGTCATCCACCGGCAGTGGAGCGGGAAACGGGGCGGCAGTGGAGGCGGGGGCTTGTCACGACTTCCGCGCGGGCGCCGGTCGTACCCCGCGAAGTGGTGGAGGTGACCACGCGCTCCGCGTTCCCGTTCGAGGCCCGTGGTGCTCTCCCCGGTGGCGGCAGCCGGCGAAGCGTCCCGCCGGGGCGGGCTGCACGTCCGATCCGGCCGGGTGCACCGCCGACGACCCGCGGACTCCGCCGCCCTGATCCCCCGCATCACCCGGTGGGACGCCGTCCGGGCGTCGCCCGCAGCCTGGTGGGGAGCGGGTGCTTCCCTGTCCTGGAGGAGGCCAGCCCCGGAGGTCGCGCGGACAGGCGCGGCCGTGGCCGGGGTGTGGGCGTTCGCTCCAGCGGGGTGTGATCCCCGCCCGCCGGGCGAGGGCGTCCCCGCGATCTCCGGCCTCCACAGTTGTGTACCGGGCCGGACGGTGCCGTGGCTGCGACCACCGTCCGGCCCGGAGTCTCAGTGCCCCGTCAGGCCGCCGAGCGGGACGTGCTCGTGCGCGCAGCTCTCGTCGAAGCCG
>NZ_BLLG01000015.1 GCF_011766325.1 Streptomyces pacificus
GCTCCTGCGGGTTATGAGTTGCCGGTTCCTTCGGTGTTCGGTCCGTTGGTTTTGACGGTGGACAATGCCGGGGTGGGTGTGTCGGTGACGGCGCGGAATGTTCCTGAGCGGGTGACGGGGACGGTCAAGGTCGTGAAGACCGATGCGAAGACCGGTCGCCCCCTGAAGGGCGCGAAGTTCCAGCTCTGGCGTGAGACGAACGGCGTCCCCGGTCTGCAGACGCGCGGGAAGGATCGGGACCTCCGGGTCGGTTCCCCGTGTGTCACCGACAACCGCGGTATCTGCGCCTTCGGTGATCTCGCGCTCGGCACCTACTACCTGCGGGAGACCTCGGTCCCCAAGGGGTACGTGCTTCCCTCCCACCCGGTCACGGGGCCCTACCGGCTGACCCCCGAGCACAGCGCCGTCGAGGTCGAGCTCTCCAACAAGCGGGGCAAGCACGGGCACGGCGACGGCAAGGAGAAGCCTCACGGCAAGGATGACCGTCACGGCGGAATCTAGGCCGCGAGTCCTTCTCGCCATGACGCCCGGGTATTGAACGGGAACGCGAAAGTGCCTTCTGGGCCGGGATGACGGGAATCCTCGGAGACCTCCGTCGTCCCGGCAGGAAGGCACTTCGCGTTCGCACTGCCGGGCCTCGGCACCCGCCCGTCGATCCCTCGGCCCGCGGTGCGGGGCGGGCAACCCGGCGGGGTCCCGGCTACCGGCCGACCCCGCCTTCGCAGTCCACCTTGGTCGATCATCCCGATCATCCCGATCATCCCCGCCATCCTGATCATCTGGATCGGTGAACTCGCCCGGACCGTCCCCGCCCATCGGCGACCAGCGAAGAACGAGGATGCAGAAGGGCTGTTGTTTCATCCGTCAACTATTTGCACCCGGGGTGATGCACCGAGAATTCACTAGAATCCGGATCGCGAGAGTAAAGGAATCGAGGCGCGAACATGACGGGGGGTATGCCGGCTCTTTACTTTTCCCCGTATGTTTCTCGCTAGTATTTCGATCAATTCTCAAGGGGGGATTCACCCATTGCCTCGTTGAGAGCCCGCGTGCTCCATGGGGTTTCCGGAAGTACCGGCGAAAGCAAGGCCGTTGAGCGGCCTTCGGTGAGCCGATCACGAGACATCCGCGGGGCGGGCGGGAAGCACCCAAGTTGATTGGAAGCAACCGAATGAAGCGTCGCATACGGGCTCTCGCCTACCCACTGACCGCCTCGGCGGTGGTGATGTCCGTCCTGCTGGCCACTCCGGCACAGGCGGACACCCTGGGGGTCACCAACCTGGAAAACGTCATCAAGGACCAGGTGGGCATCCTCACCTATGCCAAGACGGACAAGGTCACGAACGCCAACACCACGGTGACCGTCGTGGGGGAGCCCACGGTCAGCCTGGGCGACCTGTGGTTCGTGGGAACGTCGACCCTGAAGAACACCACCGACGCCCCGCTCACCATGACCAGTGAGAGCTTCACCAAGAGCATCTCGGACACCGTGACGAACACGGTCACCAAGGGGGTGAGCGTCGCCAACAAGGTGTCGGCCGAGGTCGACATGGGCAAGGCGGTGCACATGGGCACCGAGCTCACCACGACCTGGAGCTTCAGCGACTCCAAGAGCACCTCGCAGACCCAGAGCGTCAGTTACACGGCGCCCTCGCAGAACATCGTGGTCCCGGCGCACTCCACCGCCACGGTCACCGTGCGCCTCCAGCAGGCCATAGCCACCGGCAACGTCGACCTGTCCACCGACCTCGGCGGCACGTTCGAGCAGTGGCAGTGCAGCGGGGGCTCCTGCGCCTCCTCCGACCAGCCGCTGTACGACACGCTGGCCAGCATCCAGAAGTCCGGCAAGACCTGGGGCGGCAAGACCGCTCCCGCGCTGCCCAGCGGTTTCACCCTGAACTCGTCGAAGAAGGCGCTGAGCTTCAAGGGCGCGGGGACCTACCGGGCCACCTACGGCGCCAACTTCGACGTCCAGGTGTCCACCAGCCCCGACACGGCGAGCGCACCGTCGGCGGAGTCCTACTCGCTGACCGCTCCGGCGGTCTGAGCACCGGCTGAGCCGCTCCGGCTTCCGGGGACCGGCCCCGGTGCCCTGGAACAGGGCACCGGGGCCGGTCGCGCTCCCCGGCTCCGGGTGGCCCTGCCCCGTCGGCACACCGGCGCCCATGTCCTACCGGCAGCCCGGAGCACGCCCCCGCGAACGTTCAGGTCGACGACTTCGCAGGGCGGCGGACGAACGGTGCCCGCCGTCTTGGCGCCCGTGCTTCAGCGCACCGGAGGACGGGTGGCGCTCAGGGCCACAGCAGCTCCCGTGCCCATGGGTCCGCGTCGTGCTCTCTCCGGTAGCGCAGCCGGATGTGCCGGCGGCGGGCGTCCCCCTGGAAGAACTCGACCTCGGACGGGACGAGCACGTACACCGTCCAGGTCTCCGCCGTCACCTCCGGCCGGGCCTCCGCCCGCTCCCAGGCGGCCGCGCTCGCCCGCCGCAACTCCTCCTGTGAGCCGAGGACTTCGCTCTGCCGGCCGACGAGTGCCGCCGCCAGTGCCCCGGTGGACCGGACGTGCAGATCGGCGTACGCCTCCTCGGGGGTACCCGGCACGACCCTGCCGCGCACCCGCACCTGCCGTCCGTGCACCGGCCAGTAGAAGCCGAGGGCGGCCTCCGGGCGGGCGGCGAGCTGGCGGCCCTTGGCGCTGGTGGAGTGTGAGGCGAAGTGCCAGCCGCGGGCGTCCGCGCCGTGCAGGATCAGCGTCCTCAGGTCGGGGCGGGAGTCCCCGTCCACGGTCGCGAGGGTCATGGTGTGGGGCTCGGGCTGCCCGGCGGCGGCCGCCTCCACGAACCAGCGGTGGAACAGCGTCAGCGGCCCGGCAGGGGCGTTGTCCGGCTCGAAGGACGGCAGGTCACTGTCCCACACCTTGAGTGTTCTGAGCAGCTCGCGGAATCGCTCTGCGGTGGCGTCTCCGCCGGACTCGTGCGTCATGGCCCGATCATCACACCCCGCCCAGGTCGGCCGACAGCCACCGCTGCGGCCGCATCCGGAGTACGACCGACTCGCCGTGGTCCCTCAGCGCGGACTCGACGTAGCCGTCTACCTTGTCCGGCGGCAGATAGCGCCCGGCGAGTTCCCGCAGCGCCGCTTCGGTGCCGGGCTCCGTCGATGTGACGGGCCCCTCGACCTGGACGTAGCGGACCGTGGGCTCCAGCCGGTCGGCCATCAGCGAGAACCGCCCCGCCGCCTCGATCAGCCGGTGCTTGCGCGAGTCGCGCCCGGTCAGGATCCAGACGTCTCCGCCGGGCTCGTACCGGTACCAGATCGGCACGCTCAGCGGCGCACGGTCCTCCTCACCGGAGTCGATCGCGATCGCCGCGACATGGGGCTCTGCCAGGAACTGCTCACGCTCTTCGCGGCTGAGGGCCACCGGGCCTCCTTGTGGGCTCGTGCAATGTCTGCGGGAGTGGGCGCCCTCCCACTGTGCCGCAGCCGCCGCCGCACCCGGCCCCGGGCGCGCGGAAACCGGACGCGCGGGGACCCGGTGCGCGGGGACCCGGTGCGCGAGGGCCGGACACCCGTGGGCCGGACACGTGAGGGCCGGGCACGTGAGGGCCGGACACGCGGGGGAGCCGGTCCCGGGAGCCCGGTACTCCGGTTCACCGGGTCCGCCGAACCCCGGACGCACGGGTCCGTGACCGCGGCCCCGCCGCGCTTCCCCAGGCCGGTCAGCGGCCCAGCACCACGGTGCCCGAGGAACAGAACCAGCCTCCGGTGCCCGAGGCCACGGCCAGTTCCGGGACGCTGCCGTCGGACCGCCGCACCTGGTGTCCCGCGGCCTCACCGCGCAGTTGGCGTACCGCCTCGACCAGCAGGAACAGGCCCCGCATGCCCGGATGGCAGGCGGAGAGCCCGCCGCCGTCGGTGTTCACGGGCAGTGCCCCGTCCAGCCGCAGCCGGCCCTTCTGAACGAACGCCCCGCCCTCCCCCTTCGCGCAGAAGCCCAGGTCCTCCAGGGTCACCAGCGTCATATAGGTGAAGGCGTCGTAGACCTCGGCGATGTCGACGTCCCCCGGCTCCACGCCCGCCCGTTCGAACGCCAGCCGCCCGCTCACCGCGGCCGGGGAGACCGTGAAGTCGTCCCACTCCGACATGGTCGTATGGGACACGTGCTCGCCGCTGCCGAGGACCCACACCGGCGCCTTGGCGGTGTCCGGTACGTACTCCTCCGCCGCGAGCAGCACCGCGCAGCCGCCGTCGCTTCGCACGCAGCAGTGCAACCTGGTGAACGGGTCGGCGATGACCGGCCCGGACAGCACGTCGTCCACGGTGATCGGGTCGCGGAACATCGCGTCCGGGTTGCGGGAGGCGTTCGCCCGGGCCTGTACGGCGACTTCGGCCAGCTGCTCCGCCGTCGTCCCGTACTCGTGCATATGGCGCCGGGCCGCCATCGCGTACTTGGCGATCAGCGTGTGCCCGTACGGCACTTCGAACTGCAGCGGCCCCCGGGTGCCGAAGGACAGGTCGGACGTGCGGCGGCCGGCGCGGATGTCGGCGCGCGCCGTCGAGCCGTAGACGAGGAGCACCGCGTTCGCGTGGCCGGCCGTGATGGCGTCCGCGGCGTGCCCGGCCATGACCTCCCAGGTGGAGCCGCCGACGGAGGTGGAGTCCACCCAGCGCGGCCGCAGCCCGAGGTACTCGGCGACCTCGGCGGGGGCGAGGGTGCCCAGCCCGGCCGACGCCACACCGTCGACCACCTCCCGGCCGAGGCCGGAGTCGGCGAGTGCGCGGCGGGCCGCCTGGGCGTGCAGGGTGTACGGAGTGGGGCCGTCGACGCGGCCGCAGTCCGCGAGGGATATGCCGACGACGGCGGCCTTGCGGGGGTGGCGCTGGCTCCTGGGCATGTATCTGACGGTACATCAGATGCAGTGACCGGTGGGCCGCGCCGGTGGCGCCCGCCCCGGGCGCCTTCCGTCGCGGCGGTCCCGGAGTCCGCCGCCGGCGCCCCACCCCTCTGGGCTTCTGTCGTCTGCTCACCTAATATGACGGATCGTCAGAGATGGAGGGGAGCCACGATGGACGCCGCCTTCACCGCGGAGCAGTCCGATATCCGCCGCACCCTGCGAGGCATGCTGTCGAAAGGGGTGCCGGCGGGGCCGCCGGGACGCGGCGGCGACTCCACCGCGGACGCCGGGCCCGGATACGACCCCGCCCTCTGGGCACGGCTGGCCGGGGGGCCGGGACTGCCCGGACTGGCGCTCGACGAGGAGTACGGCGGCGCGGGCTGCGGCACCCTGGAACTCGCCCTCGCCTTCGAGGAGATCGGCCGCGCGCTGGTGCCGCTCCCCCTCCTCGCCACGTCCGGGCTGGCCGCGCCTCTGATCGCCGCGCTCGGCACCGTACGGCAGCGCTTGGCTCTTCTGCCCCGTATCGCCGACGGTTCACTCACCGCCACGCTCTGCGTACCCGGTGCGGCCCTCGCCACCGCCCTCGCCCTCACCCGCGGCGACCCCGACGGCACCTGGGCCGGCGGGGGCCGCGCCGGAGGCGTCCAGGCCCGGTCCGACGGCACCGGCCGCTGGCGCCTCCACGGGGAGGCCACGCAGGTCCTGGACGGGCACAGCGCCGGGCTCCTCCTCGTCGCCGCGCGCACGGGGGGTTTCACCCGGGGCCGCACCCTCCTCTTCCTCGTCCGCTGCCGGCAGGCCCGAGGCGCGGACGCCGGCGGCCGGGGTGCCCGGGGTGGGGACGCCGGCGGCCGGGAGGTCCCCGGTGTGTGCCGCACCCGGTGGACCGTGCTCGACGACACCCGGCCACAGGGCCGTGTCCAGCTCCGCGGCACCCCGGCCGAGTTGCTCGGGGACGACCCCGGCGCGGACGTACCCACCGTGCTCGCCGCCACCGGCCGCACCGTCGCGGCGCTGCTCGCGGCCGAGGCCGCGGGGACGGCCTCGGCCGCGCTGGACCGCACCCTGGCGCAGGTGGGGGAACGCGAGCAGTTCGGTCGGCCCATCGGTTCCTTCCAGGCGGTCAAGCACCGTCTCGCCGACCTGTATGTGCAAGTGCAGGCGGCCCGGTCCGCCGCGTACTACGCCGCCTGGGACCCGCGCGAGGGCGGGCTCGCCCTCGCGCAGTGCCTTCAGGCCCTGCGGGCGGTCGCCGGTGAGGCGATCCAGCTGCACGGCGGCATCGGCTTCACCTGGGAGCACGACGCCCACCTTTACTTCAAGCGGGCCGCCTCCGACGAACTGCTCTTCGGCCCCGTCCACCGGCTGCGCGCACATGCGGCCGAGGCGGCCGGCCTGTTCGCTCCCGCCGCCTCTGCCGCGCCTCTCGCGCCTCTCGCGCCCGTCGGCCTCGCGCCCGTCGGCCTCGCGGCCCCCGGGGCCTCCGCCGTCCCCGGGGCCTCCGGTGGTCCGGCCGTCCCCGCCGGCGGAACCCGCAGCGGGCATGGCGCCGGTGCGGTGCCGGTGCCCGGATCACGAGAGGCGGAGGGAGCCTGATGCGCCCCGGGATCGCAGCGGTCCAGAAGATCTCCTCCACCCGCGTCTTCGCGCGCATCGCCCCCCGTGTCGTCCCTTCGGTGGACCGTGCCGTCCACCGGCTGACCCGGGGAAGAGTGCTGCTCAGCGCGCGGCTGCTACCGGGGCTTGTGCTGACCGCGCGCGGCGCGCGGACGGGGCTCGCGCGCCGTACGCCGCTCGCGTGCATACCGGAGCGGTCCACCGGCACCTGGATCCTGGTCGGATCCAACTTCGGCCGCCCCGGCCATCCTGTCTGGACGGGCAATCTGCTCGCCCACCCGGAGGCGGAGATCAGCTGGCGGGGCGCGGACATCCCGGTACAGGCGGAACTGCTGACCGGCGAGGAGCGTGCGGCGGCCTGGGAGGCTGCGCTCGCGTTCTGGCCTCCCTACGCGACGTACCAGGCGAGGGTGGAGCGGGAGATCCGGCTGTTCCGGCTGGCCCGGCGGCCCGGCGCCCCGGACTGATACGGGCACGGGACCGGCCGCGTGCCCGCCCTGTGTGCGGGGGCGCTGCGGATGTGCCGGGCGTGGTGGTTCACGGTCTGGCGGCGGTGGCCGTGTCGGAAGGGGGCTACCGGAGTCGGAAGGGGGCTACCGGAGACGGACGCGCGGGATGCGGCGGTGGGCCGTGGCGTGTGGTCGTGCCGGTGCTGTGTGTGACCGGCGTCGGACAGGCCGGACGTGGGGTTCGCGGCGGTGGCTGCGGTGGCCGTGCCGGCACCGGGCGTTACCGGGGACGGCGGTGTTCGTGTGGTGCGTCGGCGGGAGCGAACGGGCTTGTCCGTGAGGGGACGTGGCGCGAGCGCGTCCGTCGCCTTCGGCCCGTGTGCGCTATTTCGTCGGTTTCCTGCCCGTGATGCCGAGGTGGACCAACAGTGCCAGGTTCGGCCTGAGTTCCGCCTGTTTGACACCCCAGGTCTGGAACCCCCTCTGATGCGAGGAGACCGACGCCAGCATCGCGACCAGCGAACCCGACACCGCCATGGGGCTGACGTCCTTGTCGACCCTGCCCCGTGACTGGAGCTCCTTCACCGCTTCCGCGAGGGAGTTGGTGACCGAGTTCAGGATCTTCATGCGGATCTTGTAGAACCGCTTGTCGCCCTCGGCGGCGCCCAGGTCCACCACGCGGAGGATCGCATCGTGTCTGCGCCAGAAGTCGAGGAATCCCTCGACGAGTTGCTCCGAGGTCTGCCAGGCTGCCTTGCCGACCCAGGAACGTCCCGCCACCAGGTCCGTCAATGCCGCGCCCTCCGTGGCCATTTCCTCCGCGAGCTCGAGGACCGCGCCCTCGACGTCGGGGAAGTACTGGTAGAAGGTCGCGGGTGAGGTCCCCGCCCTCCGGGCCACATCGATGACCTTGACGTCCCGGTACGGCGAGGAGCTGAGCATCTCGCTGAGGCAGTCGAGCAGCTTCTGCCGCGTCGCCTGTCCGCGACGGCCGGCGACGCGGCCGTCGACGGTGCGTACTTGTCCTGTCATGCCGTCAGCTTACCGAGGGGTGATCGGCGCGCGATTCGGCCGACTGCAAATGGGGTGCTTCCGCACCGTCCACCGGGAGCCAATAGTGTTATCAACAGCCTGTGGATAATTTCGGTGGACAACTCAACGAACGGCCCACCTCTGCGTGCGATGCCGGCCGCAGTCCGATTGACTGTGGGTGACATCACCATGCCGTGCCGAGGGATCGCGCCGACAGTTCCGGCTCCGCGGCCTCCCGCGGCCTCCCGGGGGCTCCGGCTGCGGGGCTGCGGGGCTGCGCGGGTCTCGGGAGCCGGGGTTCGTGATTGCCGTGATTGCTGGGATTGCCGGGAATGCTGGGGATTGCTGGTATTCGGGTGGCTCCAGGGGCTCCCGGGGAAGCATCGGGTTCGCCCGGAGTCCCGGAGTCCCGGGATCGCGGAATCGCGGAATCGCGGGAGCGCGGGGCATCCGCACCCGGAGCCCGTCCCGCGCGGCCCGCGTCGAGGAAGGGGCCGGACCATGGCCGCATTCACCGAGGGCACGCCCTGCTGGGTGGACGCCCAGCTGCCCGACCTGGAAGCCGGCAAGCGCTTCTACGCCGAACTGTTCGGCTGGACCTACGGCCGGAAAGCCGCAGATCACGGCCCCTATCCGCACTACACCGACGCCCTGTGCGACGGAAAGCCCGTCGCCGCGCTCGCCGCCAAGAGCGACGGCCGGATGCCCACCACCTGGGGCGTCTACCTCGCCACCGGTGACGCCGCCGCCACCGCCCGGAGGATCGGGGACGCCGGCGGCCGGATGATCACCACCCCCATGCCCGTCGACGGCCTCGGCACCGCCGTCCTCGCCGCCGACCCCACAGGCGCCGTGTTCGGGCTCTGGCAGAAGGGCGAACGCGACGGCTTCGCGCTCAGCGGCGCACCCGGCTCGTTCTGCTGGACCGAGGTCTACACCCGGGACAAGGGCGCCGTCGATCTCTTCTACCGGCGGGTATTCGGGTTCCAGGGCACCGAGCTGCCCGATGGCGCCGTCGACTACCTGCTGTGGTCACCCGCGGGGACCGAACCCGGCGAGGACACCGCCGTCGTCGGCCGCAGCGTCATCACCGACGCGTTCCCCGTGGAGATGCCAGGCCACTTCCTCGTCTACTTCGCCGTCACCGACACCGACGCCTCCGCCGAGCACGCCACCCGGCTCGGCGGCCGCGTCACCGCACCGCCGTTCGACACCCCCCACGGACGTATGGCCGTCCTCGCCGACGACCAGGGCGCAGCCTTCGCCGTCCTGGCCGCACCCGGACCCGGCCGGTCCCCCGCACACACCCCCGGGCGGTGACCGGGACGCCCTGCGGGGCCATCCGGCAGCGGCCGGCGGTAGCGGCCCGCGTCCGGCATCGGCGCCGCGTACCGCCGCCCGGCCGCCCGGTCCGCCCTCCAGTCGGTCCGCCCTGCCGCCCGGCTCGTCTTCTGGCGGTGCAGGCTCCCGGCCCCGGTCCTGGGGTGTGCCGGTCGGCGGTAGCGGCCCGCGTCCGGCATCGGCGCCGCGTACCGCGGCCCTGCCGCCCTGCCGCCCTGCCGCCCGGTCCGTCCCCGGACTGCCCGGCTGCCCGCCCGGTCTTCGGCGTGGCCGGAAGACCTCGGCGGACCCGGGCCCGCAGGCGTGCCGGTCGCCGTCGCTGCCGCCCGGCCGCCCTCGCCTACCGAACCGGCCGAATCCGTCCGCCGCCCTCGGCGGACGGGCAAAATGGCCCGAGACACCCCGATACCGCCCCGGGTTCGCAACCGCGCCCTCCGGCAGGAACAATCAGGTGGCGACGGGGCCGTACCCACATGGCCCCTACGGGGAGGTGGCAGGCGAAGTGGAGCAGCTGACGCAGCACGACCCGAGGCGGATCGGCCCCTTCGAGGTGCTGGGACGGCTCGGAGCCGGCGGCATGGGGCTGGTCTATCTCGCACGGTCGGCGTCGGGCCGGCGGGTGGCGATCAAGACGGTGCGCACCGAGCTCGCCGAGGACCAGTTGTTTCGCGTCCGCTTCACCCGCGAGGTGGAAGCGGCGCGGGCGGTCTCCGGCTTCTACACCGCGGCCGTCGTGGACGCCGACCCGCGCGCCGCCGTGCCCTGGCTCGCCACCGCCTACGTGCCCGCCCCCTCGCTCGAGGAAATAGTGAACGAGTGCGGGCCCCTCCCCGACCAGGCGGTTCGCTGGCTGGCAGCCGGTATCGCGGAGGCCCTCCAGTCCATCCACGGTGCGGGACTGGTCCACCGCGACCTCAAGCCGTCCAACGTCCTCGTCGTCGAAGACGGCCCCCGTGTGATCGACTTCGGTATCGCCTCAGGGGTCTCCAACACCCGCCTGACCATGACCAACGTCGCCGTCGGCACCCCTGCCTACATGTCGCCGGAACAAGCCCGCGACTCCCGCAGCGTCACCGGCGCCAGCGACGTCTTCTCCCTCGGCTCCACCCTGGTCTTCGCTGCCACCGGACACGCACCCTTCCACGGCGCCAACCCCGTGGAGACCGTCTTCATGCTGCTGCGCGAAGGCCCCGACCTGGCCGGGCTGCCCGATGAACTGCTGCCCCTCATCGAGTCGTGCATGCAGCCCGACGCGACCCTCAGGCCCCGCCCCGAGGACCTCCAGGCGCAACTCGCCCCCCACCTGTTCGCCTCCGGCCAAGACGACAGCGGAACCGCGTCCGCCTGGCTGCCCGGCCGCGCCGTCTCCCTCATCGAAGGACGCCGCGGCGGACGGCTCCCCGGCACCGGCGCACCCCCCGGCAGGCCCCGCCCCCACACGCCCCCCGCGCCCCCCAGACCAGGTCACGCCCCCGTCGCCGGACGGCACCCCGGCGGACCCGACCCCCGCGCCGCCGGACCCCTGAGCCCCCAGCACGCCCCGCCGGACCCCGGCCCCCGACCCGTGCGGCTGCCCGGTACCGGAGTCCCCATCGGGCCCGGCCCCCGCGCCGCGGCCCCCGCCCGCCCCGCCGCCGAAGCCGGACCGGCCACCGACTGGGTCCGCCCGCCCGGCGGCGCGGCCGCACCCCGCGCCACGACCACGGCTCCGCCGGTACCCGCACCGGCCGCGCCCCCGGACAGCGGACCCGCCCGCTGGCGCCCCTGGCGCTTCCGCATGTCCAACGACGTCTGGGGCACCCCCGTCGTCGACGGCGACCTCGTCTACGTCACCTCCTTCGAGATCCACGCCCTCGACGTCGCCAGCGGCCGCCGCCAGTTCAAGACCCGCGATGTCGCCTGGGCCATGAGCGTCGCCGACGGACGCATCCACGCCTCCGACGGCCCCACCCTCTACACCCTCGACGCCGGCAACGGGGGCGAACGCTGGCGCACCCCGACCGACGCCTGGGTCTACTCCCTCCAGGCAGCCCGCGGCACCGTCGTCACCGCCACCCGCGGCGGCGGCGTACAGGGCTGGGAAGCCGTCGGCGGCCGGAAGCTCTGGGAGATCACCGGGGCCCAGACCGACTTCGAGACCCCCGAGGCCGGACCCGCGCTGTACGACGACACCGTCTACGTCCGCCGCGACGGCCGCCTCCAGGCACTCGACGCACACACAGGCGGCGAACGCTGGTCCTACCCCGTCGGCGACGCAGCCTCCTGCGGCGGTGCACCCGCACGTGTCACCCAGGCCCCGGACGGCTGCACCTACCTCGCCGCCGGCACCCGGGTCCTGTGCGCCGACACCGTCACCGGCCAGGTGCGCTGGCACTTCGAAGCCCCGGCGGTGTTCCTCGCCCCGCCCGTCTTCGCCCCCGGCCCCGCCGTCACCGGCGGCGGGATCTACCTCGCCGACTACCTCGGCACCGTCTACGCCCTCGACGCCGCCACCGGGAAGGACCGCTGGCGCATCGCCACCGAGGCCCGCCAGTCCGCCGAACCGGTCCTCGTCGCCGACGGCAGCATCCACGTCGGCAGCGGCAACGCGCTCTACACCCTCGACGCCGTCACCGGCACCCCCAAATGGCGGTTCGCCGCCGGTGGGGAGGTGACCGGCAGTCCCGTCGTCGCCGACGGCCGGATCCACTTCGGCTCCGCCGACCACGTGCTCTACACCCTTGATGCCGCCGGTGGACAGCTCCGCTGGAAACTCGCCACCGGAGGCGAGATCACCGGCTCACCGGTGGCACGCAACGGCGTCGTCTACGCCTGCTCCAAGGACCGCTGCGTCTACGCGCTCGACGCCGCCAAGGGAACCGCCACCGGACGCAGATCCGGCTCCCGCTGACCCGCCCGGCGGCCCTGGCCGGGACCGCCGGGGGACGGGGCAGGCCCGGAACTCCGGAACGTCCGGAACTCCGGAACTCCGGAACACCGGGGCGGTGGGGGCCCGGGCGCAACCGGGACGTGGGGAACGCGGGTACGCCGGGCCGCCGGGGAGCCGGGTGCACCCGCAACGCGTGGAACGTCCGGAGCGCCGGAACCCCGGAACGCGTGGAACGACCGGGCGCAGGGCCGGGCCGGATGCCTGCGAACGCCCGGAGCGTCCTGGGGCGGCCCGGTCGGGACGGACGCGACCGGGAAGGCCTACGGGCCGCGCCGTTCGTCCCGGAACGGATCCTGCCCCGGGCCGGCACCGTACGGATCGGGCCGGGGCCGGCGCGGGGCCGACCCGTACGCCTGGGGAGGCTGGAGGGTCGGCAGCCGCTGCGTGTCGTCCAGCTCCGGCGCCCACGCGTACGGATCGCCGTCCACCGGCGGACTGCCGGCCGGCCGCTCGGGCGGGTACCAGGCCGCGCCGTCCGGCGGGTACCAGGCCGCGCCGTCCGGCGGGCCGCCGCCGCCCGGCTCCCCGAACCCCGCGGTCCTCGGTGCCCGCCCCCGCATCACCACCGCCGCAAGCAGCAGCAGGACACCGCCGCCCAATGCCGCCGCGACGCCCTCACCCGGTCCCGGCAGGCCGCCCCCCACCGCCAGATAGCCCGCCGCCTGTCCCTGGCGCACCAGCCACAGGACGGTGAAACCCATGACCACCAGACCGGCCGTCGCCACCAGCAACCGCGACCGCAGCATCACCCCGAACAGCGCGACCAGCGCGGCGAACGCGTACGGCAGCACGATCGACGACACGGCCTCCGGCCGGGCTTCGGTGATCCCGCCGAACAGGTCCTGGATCCGGTAGCCGACGCCCTGCCGGCCGTCGTACCAGACACGGAACGGGCTGTACACGGCGGCCGCCGCTCCGGCGAGAGCCAGGGCGGCCCCGATGACGTTGCGGACCATGGCCGGACTCCTCTCCGCAGCACGACGCTACGCCCGTGGTACCCCGACCGCGACCCCTGAACCGCCCCCGCCCGGCGCCCCGAAGAGGCGGGACGCCCCGGGAACCGGCCGCCGCGGGGACCCTCGCCCTTCATACGGCGGACCGGCTGCCGCTTACTCACCCGTGGCCGCACCCCGCCGCGCAGCCCCGCTCCCCGCCCGCCTGCGGACCGGGCCCCTTGCGGGGCCCTCGCGCCCGCGGACCTCAGCGCAGCCGGAAGCCCGGCCGGCGCGCGGCGAACAGTTCCGCCTGCCGCTCCGGGGGCAGGTTCCCCAGCGCCACCAGATGCGGCGCCTGCGCCAGCGCCACCGCACGGACGGCCTCCTTCGCCGACCACACCGCACGGACCGTGCCCTGTACCGCCTCCGTCGGATAGGAGGCGATGACCTCCGCGCAGCGCACCGCTGCCGGCACCTCGTCGCCTGGCGCGGTCACCTCGCTGACCAGCCCGGTTTCATGGGCCCTGCGGGCCGAGAGCCGCTCAGCCGAGCCCATCAGCGCCGTCCGCGCCACTTCCCCGAACGGCATCCGCATCGCCAGGTACACCGACTCGTACGCGCTGACCATGCCGTAGGTGGTGTGCGGATCGAAGAAGACCGCGTCCTCGGCCGCGATCAGGAACTCCGCCTCGCCGAGCAGATAGAACGCGCCCCCGCAGGCCAGCCCGCGGACCGCCGCGATCACCGGCTTCCACAGGTCGTTCGCCTTCGGGCCGATCCGCAGCAGCGGATCGTCCACCGAGTAGGGCGACGCGGGCTGGGGCACGACGGCGGAGCGGTCGAACCCGGTGCAGAACGCCTTTCCCCCGGCGCCTGCGACCACCACCGCGCGGATGGTGTCGTCGAACCGGAACTCCCGCCAGACAGCGGCCAGTTCTCGGGCCATGGCGAGGTCGATCGCATTGTGGCGGGCGGGCCGGTCGAGGGTGACGACGGCGACCCCGGTCTCCTCGTCCCGCTCGGCCCGCACGCCGGACCCCGGCATCAGTGCCCCAGCAGCCAGCGGGGCACGGTCACTCCGCCGCCCGCCTCCGTGAACGCGACCCGCACCGGCGCCCCGATGCCCAGCCGCTCCGGGGCGACCGAGTTCAGCGGGGCGTCCGCGGCGGCCACGACGTTGCCGACCAGCCGGATGTGCGGGGCGTCCGCGAGCTCGACGACGACGGCGTTGTAGGGGGCCTGCTCGGCGTAGCCGGGGAGCAGCGGAGGGTGGGGCATGACATACGACCAGATCCGTCCCCGGCCGCTCATGCGCCGCCAGGTGCTGCGGAAGGACTGGCAGTGGGGACAGCAGGGGCGGGGCGGGAAGCGCAGCTCGCCGCAGGAGGCGCAGGCCTGGACGCGAAGCTGCCCTTGGGCGGCGTACTCCCAGAAGGGTGCGCCGTCCTCGTCGATGACAGGTGCCAGCAAGTCGGCCGCGGAGTTCGTCATCGCCCGGCTCAACTCCTCAGGAGCAATGCGGAGGTCGGGACGCCCTCGCCCGCCGTCACCAGGCATGTCGACGCGCCCGGCACCTGCGCCGTCGAGGCACCGCGCAACTGCTTCACGCCCTCGTTGATCAGGTTGAAGCCGTGGACGTACGCCTCGCTGAGTCCGCCGCCGCCGGTGTTGAGCGGCAGCCGGCCGCCGATCTCCAGTGCGCCTGCCTCGGTGAACGGCCCGCCCTCACCGCGCCCGCAGAAGCCGTAGCCCTCCAGGGAGAGCGGCACAAGCGGGGTGAACGCGTCGTAGATCTGGGCGACGTCGACGTCCTGCGGCCCGAGGTCGGCGGTCTTCCACAGGTGCCGGGCCGCGGTCCAGGCGGGGCCGGCGAGCGGGTCGTCGTTCCAGTAGTTGACCATGCCGTGGTGCTGGGCGGGCAGTCCCTGGGCGACGGAGTGGACGTAGACCGGGCGGTGGCGGCAGTCGCGGGCGCGCGCGGCGCCGACGACGACGCAGGCCAGCGCCCCGTCCGTCTCCAGGCAGTTGTCGTAGAGGCAGAGGGGCTCGCTGATCCAGCGGGACGTCATATATGTCTCGCGGGTCAGCGGACGGTCGTACATGACCGCCGCCGGGTTCTGGTTGGCGCGGTTGCGGCAGGCGAGGGCGACGGCGAAGAGGTGGTCGCGGGTGGCGCCGTACTCGTGCATATAGCGCCGGGTGAGCATGCCTATCTCGTCGGCGGGGCGCAGCAGCCCGAACGGCCGGGTCCACTGTCCCGGGGTGGGCAGCTGTGCCGTGGTGTTCTTCCAGGGGCGCGGCCCCGAGCCGCGTTTGCGGGAGCGCCAGGCGACGCCGACGCTCGCCTGCCCGGTGGCGATGGCCGCGGCGAGATGGGCGACGGTCGCGCAGGAGCCGCCGCCGCCGTAGCCGGCCCTGCTGAAGAAGGTGGCGTCTCCCGCGCCGATCGATTTGGCGATCTCGACCTCGTCGGTCTCCTCCATGGTGTAGGAGGCGAAGGCGTCGACCTCGGCGGGGCTCAGGCCGGCGTCGTCGAGTGCGGCGAGGATGGCCCGGCAGGCCAGGGTCTTCTCGGACTCGGGGAGGTGTTTCGCGAAGGCGGTCTGTCCGATGCCGGCTATCGCGGTCGCGTCCTTCAGGGTCGCCATGCGGGGGAGCTTACCGCTAATCTGACGGTTAGTCAGCTACGGGTGCCGGGCTTTGGACTTCGGGCCCCGGGCCCCGGGCCCCGGGCTTCGGGGTGCGGGGCGGTCGACGGCGGGAGGGCCGGACTATGCGCGGCGATCTGGAGTGGGGCTCCATCCCGGGGCTGGTGCGGAGCGCAGCGGAACGCCACGGCGGGCGGGAGGCCGTGGTCGAGGGCCGTACCCGGGTGAGCTACGCCGAGCTGGGCGAACGGGTCGAGCGCGCGGCCGCCGCGTGCATCGCCGCGGGCGTCCGGCAGGGAGACCGGGTGGCCGTCTGGGCGCCGAACACGCTCGAGTGGATCGTCGCGGCCCTGGGCGCGGTGTCGGCCGGCGCGGTGCTCGTGCCCCTCAACACCCGCTTCAAGGGCGCGGAGGCCGGCTATGTCCTGGCCCGCTCCCGGGCGCGGCTGCTGTTCGTCACCGGCACATTCCTCGGCACCTCCTATGTCGCGTCGCTGCGGCGTGCCGAGGCCGGACTCCCGCATCTGGAGCAGGTCGTGGTGCTCGCTGACGCCGCGCCGGACGAGTACCGGACGTGGCAGGACTTCCTGGCGGGCGGGGACGCGGTGCCGGTGTCCCGGGTGCGTGCCCGGGCGGACGCGGTGGAGCCGTCGGCCCCGTCGGACATCGTCTTCACCTCGGGTACCACGGGCACGCCGAAGGGCGCGGTGATCACCCATGCGCAGACACTGCGCTGCTACGAGATCTGGGCCGAACTGGCCGGCCTCCGCGCGGGCGACCGCTATCTGATCGTGAACCCGTTCTTCCACACCTTCGGCTACAAGGCGGGCGTCGTCGCCTCTCTGATGAGGGGCGCGACGATGGTGCCGCAGCCGGTGTTCGACGCGGACACGGTGCTCGCGCACATCGCCTCCGAGCGGATCTCCGTACTCCCGGGCCCGCCGACGCTCCACCAGGCCCTGCTCGACCACCCGGCCCGGGACGCGTACGACCTGTCGGCGCTGCGGCTGGTGGTGACGGGCGCGGCCGTGGTGCCGCTGCGCCTGGTCGAGCGGCTGCGGCAGGAGCTGGGCATCGGTACGGTGCTCACGGCCTACGGGCTGTCGGAGGCGTCCGGCATCGTGACGATGTGCCGCAGCGGCGACGATCCGGCCACGATAGCGGCGACGTCGGGGCGGGCCATCGAGGGCACCGAGGTGCGGGTGCTTGCCGCGCCGGGGGAGCCCGGGGAGGTCCTGGTGCGCGGCCACAACGTGATGCGCGGCTACTTCGAGGACCCGGCGGCGACTGCGGAGGCGGTCGACGCGGAGGGCTGGCTGCACACGGGCGATGTGGGAGTCCTCGACGCGGCGGGGAACCTGCGGATCACCGACCGGATCAAGGACATGTTCGTCGTCGGCGGGTTCAACGCGTATCCGGCGGAGATCGAGCAGCTCCTGGGCCTGCATCCGGACGTCGCGGACGTGGCGGTGGTCGGTGTGCCGGACGGGCGGCTGGGCGAGGTGGGCAAGGCCTACGCGGTGCGCCGGCCGGGTTCCACGCTCACCGCGGACGGGCTGATCGCCTGGTCGCGCCGGGAGATGGCGAACTACAAGGTGCCGCGGTCGGTGGAGTTCGTGGCCGAGCTGCCCCGGAACGCGAGCGGGAAGGTGCTGAAGACGGAACTGCGGGCGCGGGCGCGCGTCGGGGCGCACACCCGCTGAACGCACCGCGGCCGCGGCGGCTCCCCCTCCGCGCCGCCGCGGCCGTGCCCGGTCGTGCCGTCTCAGGGCCTGGGCGGGGCCGGCACGTGGTTGTCCGTCGTGGTGAGGAGGACGCCCTTCGGCGGGGCGGGCACGTGGTTGTCCGCCGTGGTGAGGAAAACGCCCTTGGGCGGGGCGGGCACGTGGTTGTCCCTCGTGGTGACGGTCTCGTCGTTGTTCTCTGCTTCGCTCATCGAATGCTCCCCGAAGTGTCCTGGATCCGGTCGGTGGCGCCCGCTCGGCGGCTCCCCCGTGGGTCGCCGAACGGGCGTGCCGGGACCGCTCACCCTAGTGGTGAGTCCCCCGTGACCCGTCTGCCCCCGATGCGACGGGCCGATCGGTACGAGCATGCCGGGCCGGCATAAACAAACGCTGAACGCGCGGGTCGGGGGGCCGTGGGGCGGCGGGGGAGAGCGCGCCGGACGCCGGGCGCGGGCCGTCAGGCGGCGGCGAGGGGCGTCAGCAGCTTGCGTACCTGGTCCGCGTCGGGCACGCCGAGCTGCTCGTAGACCGAGAGGGCTTCCCGCCAGCAGGCGCGTGCGCGGTCGGTCTGGCCGAGGGTGTCCAGGGCGCGGCCGAGGAGGGTGAGGACGTTGCCGCGCATCCGCTCCCCGCCGATGCAGCCGCTCGCGAGGGCCTGCTCGGCGTGCTGGGCGGCGACGGCCGGTTTGCGGGCCTTGAGCTGTGCCTCGGCCATGCGGAAGTGGGTGGTGCCCTCCCACAGGCGCTGGCGGTCGCCGGCGAACATGCCGAGGGCTGCGCGGAACTGCTCCAGGGCTTCCGGGTGGCGTCCCGCGTGGGTGAGGGCGACGCCGAGGGCGTAGCGGCCGTTCGCGAGGCGGACGGTGATGCCCATGCCGTCGTAGATGGCGATGCCCTGCTGGGCGAGGTCGATGGCGCCGGCGGTGCGGCCGAGGAGGAGATGGACGCGGGAGAGGTTGCACAGGGCGCTGGCGGCGCCGACGAGGTTGGCGTCGGCACGGAAGCCGTCGGCTGCCTTGAGGAGGTGTTCCTCGGCCTGTTCGTAGCGTTCCTGGACGATGGCGATGATGCCGCGGTCGTTGTCCGCCCAGTGCACGGGTGCACCGTCACCCGCCGACAGCGCCAGTGCGCGCGCGGCGACCGCCTCGTCGTCGGCCTCGGCGTAGCGTCCCGCCACGAGGTGGACGCTGGTCAGGGCAGTCCTCGCACGTCCTTCCGCGAGGGCGTCGCCCGAGGCGCGGGCGGCTTCGCGGGCGGCGAGGGCGGTGGACTCGTACTGTCTGCTGTTGGCGCCGGACTCGGCGAGGTCCTTGGCGGCCCACAGCAGGTCCACGGCCCGGCGCAGCCGGGTGCCGACGAAGGACTGGCGGGCACAGGCGAGCAGGCTGTTGGCCTCGCGGTAGAGCCAGTCGAGGGCCTCGTGCCGGTCGGTGAAGGCCAGGCCCTCGTAGGCGGTGGGGGCGAGGTGCTCGACGAGGCGGTCGCCGGGCCGCTCCAGGGCGAACACGCGGGCGGTGGTGGCGAGGTAGAAGTCCAGCAGCCGGGACAGGGCGGCCTCGCGCTCCGCGGGGAGCTTCTCGTCGCGTTCGGCGCAGGCGCGCGCGTAGAGGCGGACGAGGTCGTGGAAGCGGTAGCGGCCGGGGGCGGCGGATTCGAGGAGTGAGGTGTCGACGAGCGCTTCGAGGAGGTCCTCGGCGGCGTGTTCGGGGAGTCCGAGGGCGGCCGCGGCAGCGCTGAGGGAGATGTCGGGGCCGTCGGCGAGGCCGAGCAGGCGGAAGGCGCGGGCCTGGGCGGCTTCGAGCTGGCCGTAGCCGAGTTCGAAGGTGGCCTTGACGGCGAGGTCGCCGGCCTGGAGTTCGTCGAGGCGCCGGCGTTCGTCGGCGAGTTTGGCGGCGAGGACGGAGACGGTCCAGGTGCGGCGTGCGGTGAGGCGGGAGGCCGCGATGCGGATGGCGAGGGGCAGGAAGCCGCAGGCCGCGACGACGTCGAGGGCGGCTTCACGCTCCGCGGTGACCCGTTCGCCGCCGGCGATGCGGGTGAACAGCTGGAGCGCTTCGTCGGGTGACATGACGTCGAGGTCGACGAGGTGGGCGCCGGCGAGGTCGACCATGCGGACCCGGCTGGTGATCAGGGCGGCGCAGCCCGCGGTTCCGGGCAGCAGGGGGCGGATCTGGGCGGCGTCGCGGGCGTTGTCGAGGAGGACGAGGACGCGGCGGCCGTCGAGGAGGGAGCGGAAGAGGGCGGCGCGTTCGTCGAGGGTGTCGGGGACGGCGGTGTCGGCGGTGCCGAGGGCGCGGAGGAAGGCGCCGAGGACGGTCTCGGGTTCGGTGGAGCGGGCACCGGCGCCCTGGAGGTCGACGTAGAGCTGGCCGTCGGGGAAGTGGGGCTTGGCCTGGTGCGCGACGTGGACGGCGAGGGTGGTCTTGCCGACGCCGCCGATGCCGGCGAGGGCGGAGACGGCCATCACGGCGCCCCCGGAGGAGGCGAGGCGCCGGCCGAGTTCGCGGACGAAGGAGGCGCGGCCGGTGAAGTCGGGGACGGTGGCGGGGAGCTGGGCCGGCCGGGCGGGCTGGGGCGCGGTGGGTGCGCTCTGTTCGGCGGGGCGGGCGAGTTCGGTGTCGGCGCGGAGGATGCGCTGCTGGAGGGTGGACAGTTCGGGGCGGGGGTCGACGCCGAGTTCGTCGGCGAGGAGCCGCCGGGTGTCGGCGTAGACGGCGAGCGCCTCGGCCTGGCGGCCGCTGCGGTAGAGGGCGAGCATGAGGAGTTCGCGCAGGCGCTCGCGCAGGGGGTGCGCGGCGGTGAGGGCGGTGAGTTCGGAGACGGCGTCGGCGTGGCGGCCGAGGTCGAGGTCGAGTTCGAGCCGGGTCTCGAGGAGCTGGAGGCGCCATTCCTCCAGGCGGGCGCGCTCGGTCTCGGCGTAGGGGCCGGGCACGGAGGCGAGGGGTTCGCCGTCCCAGAGGCCGAGGCAGGTGCCGACGAGGGTGCGGGCCTGCCGCCGGTCGCCGCCGGCGCGTGCCTTGTCGGCCTCGGCGGCGAGCTCCCTGGCGGCTCGGAGGTCGAGGGCTTCGGCGGGGACGCGGACGGCGTAGCCGCCGGACTCGCTGACCAGGACGCCGGGTTCGAGGATCTTGCGCAGGCGTGAGGCGTAGGTCCGCACGGCGGCGAGGGCCTGGGAGGGCGGGTCCTCGCCCCAGATCGCGTCGATGAGTTCGGCGGAGGTGGCGGTGCGGCCCTCGCGGAGGAGGAGGGCGGCGAGGAGGGCGCGCTGCTGGGGCGAGCCGGAGGGCAGGGCCTGCCCGCGGTGCCAGGCGCGGACGGGGCCGAGCACGCTGAAGCGCAGGTGCCCGTCGCCGCCGGCCGGGTCCCAGGCGGGCGCCCCCGGAAGGTGTGGCTGTGCGGAGGGTTCGTCCTCGCGGTGCATCGCTACCCCCTGCCGGTACCGCCTTCGTCCCGAAGTCCTCGTGCTCGTGTCGCGGGTCCGTCCCGGACAGTCTGCCCGGACAGTCTGCCCTGTGGGGGCCCGGGTCGTCAGCAAGGGGGGGAGTCTCCGCGCGGGATCCGGGGCGCCAGTGCCGGACATGTAGCTGACGACACGTCAGATCAGCGTTACCGTGAGGAGCATGGAGAACTTCCCGGAGATCATCTCGGTGGACGACCACACGGTCGAGCCCCCCGGCGTCTGGCGGGACCGGCTCCCGTCGAGGTACCGCGGCAGCGGTCCCCGTGTCGTCCGCGCGCCGCTGAGGGAGATGACGTTCCTCGGCGGCAGGTTCGCCCCGGTCATGGGCGCGCCGGGCGAGGAGGGGCCGATCGGGGACTGGTGGGTGTACGGGGACCTGCACCGTCCGCTGACCCGGCTCGACACCGCCGTCGGCTGCGACCGCGACGAGATCAGGCTGGAGGTCATCACCTACGAGCAGATGCGGCCCGGCTCGTACCGCGTGGCGGACAGGCTGGCGGACATGGACGTCAACCACGTCCAGTCCGCCCTGTGCTTCCCCACCTTCCCGCGCTTCTGCGGGCAGACGTTCACCGAGGCGAAGGACCGCGAGCTCGGGCTGCTTTGCGTACGCGCCTACAACGACTGGATGGTGGAGGAGTGGTGCGGACCCGAGGCGCGGGGCCGGCTGATCCCGCTCACCCTGATCCCGCTGTGGGACGCGGACCTCGCCGCCGCCGAGGTGCGGCGGAACGCGGCCCGCGGGGTCCGGGCGGTGGCGTTCTCGGAGATACCCCCGCACCTCGGCCTGCCCTCCGTCCACACCGACGAGTGGGACCCCTTCCTGGCGGCGTGCGACGAGACCGGCACGGTCGTGGCGATGCACATCGGCTCCTCCTCCAGGATGCCGTCGACGTCCGCGGACGCCCCGCCGGCCGTCGGCTCCGCCATCACCTTCGCCAACTGCTGCTTCTCCATGGTCGACTGGCTGATGAGCGGCAAGTTCGAACGCTTTCCGAATCTCCGGGTGATGTACGCCGAGGGCCAGATCGGCTGGATCCCCTACATCCTGGAGCGCGCGGACGTGGTGTGGGAGGAGAACCGCGGCTGGGGCGGCGTCGCGGACAAGGTGCGGCGGCCGCCGTCGGAGCTCTTCGCCGACCACGTCCACGGCTGCTTCTTCGACGACGCCTTCGGCCTGCGGAACCTGGACGCGATCGGAGTCAGGAACGTCCTGTACGAGACGGACTACCCGCACTCGGACTCCACCTGGCCCAGATCGCGCGAGGTGGGCGAGGCGCAGATGGGGCATCTGCCGGCCGACGTGGTGGAGCGGATCGTGCGCGGTAACGCGATCGAGCTGCTCGGGCTGACGGCGGACGGGCTCTGGGCCGGGCCGTGAGCCGGCCCGGCGGCCTGCCTGCCTGCCTGTCGGCCCGGCGGCCTGTCGGTCTGCCTGCCTGCCTGCCCGCCTGCCTGCCCGCCTGCCTGCCCGGCGGCCTGCCTGCCCGGCGGCCCGGCGGCGCGCCGGTCGGGTGGCGGTCGGCACGGTCGGGGGCGCCGGGTCGGCCCGCCCCGAACTCCGTTCCAGTGGCCCAGTGGCCCAGTGGCCCAGTGGTCCAGTGGTCCAGTGGTCCAGGGGCCCGGGGGCCCGACCCGGGTCCGTGGCGCGGCGCCTTGGCCCGGTGCCCCGGTGCCCCGGTGCCCCGGTGGCCCGGTGGCCATCGCGCCGCCGTGACCGCCGGCCGCTGTGCCCCGGCCGGCACCACGGGACCCCCCTCCGTACGCGATGACCCGCGAGATGGCTGTGGTGAAGGGACCGAAACATGGTGGTGTACGGGATGCAGCTCCCGGTCCAGTCGCAGAGCACCGTCTTCGCCGAGTGCTGGGAGGCGGCCGCGGGCCCGGACGACCTGCTCGCGATCGCCCGTACCGCCGACCGGGCCGGCTTCGACTACCTCGCCGTCTGCGACCATGTCGCCATCCCCCGGCGCCTCGCCGGGGCGATGTCGACCGTCTGGTACGACCCCGTCGCCACGCTCTCCTTCCTGGCCGCCGCGACCGGGCGGGTGAGGCTGCTCAGCCATGTCGCCGTCGTCGGGCTGCGCCACCCGCTGCTCACCGCCAAGCAGTACGCGACCCTCGACCACCTGTCCGGCGGGCGGCTCGTCCTCGGGGTCGGCGCGGGGCATGTGCGCGAGGAGTTCGAGGCGGTGGGCGCCGACTTCGAGGGGCGGGGCGCCCTGCTCGACGAGACGATCGACGCGCTCAGGGCGGCGCTCGGGCCGGAGGAGTTCCCGAGTTTCGCCGGGAGGCGGTTCGCCTTCGAGGGGCTCGGGCAGAGACCGCGGCCCGTCCAGGCCCGGGTGCCGGTGTGGGTCGGCGGCTCCTCGCCTGCCGCCGTGCGCCGGGCCGCCCTCAAGGGGGACGGCTGGCTCCCGCAGGGTGATCCGCGCGGCCGTCTGCCCGGGCAGATCGCCCGGTTGCGGACGCTGCGCGAGGAGGCCGGCGTCGAGGATCCCCTCGTGGTGGGCGCGATCACCGAACCCCTGTACGTCGGGCGCCCCGGCTGGGACACCGGCCGGCGCACCCTGGCCGGCGGGCCCGAGGTGCTCGCCGAGTCGCTGCGCGAGTACGGCGCCATGGGAGTGGACCAGATCCAGGTGCGGTTCCGCAGCCGGAGCCGCGCCGAACTCGTCGACCAGATGGCGGCGTTCGCCGCCGAGGTGGCTCCGCGACTCGGATCCGGGGAGTAGGCATGGGGAAGCTGGACGGGCGCGTCGTCATGGTCACGGGCGCGGCACGGGGGCAGGGCGAGGCGGTGGCGCGGCTCTTCGCCGCCGAAGGGGCCCGGGTCGTCCTCGCGGACGTCCTCGACGAGCGGGGTGCGGAGGTCGCCGAGGATGTCGGGGGCCGGTACGTCCATCTCGACGTCGGCGACGAGGACGGGTGGGCCGCGGCCGTCGCGTTCGCCGGGGACGCCTTCGGCCGGGTCGACGGCCTGGTCAACAACGCGGGCGTGCTGTGCTTCAACGAGCTGCTCCGCACGCCCCTGGAGGAGTTCCACGAGATCATCCGCGTCAACCAGGTCGGCGTGTTCCTGGGGATCAGGACCGTCGCTCCCGAGATCGCGGCCGCCGGTGGCGGCACGATCGTCAACACCGCCTCGTACACGGCGCTCACGGGCATGCCGCAGGTGGGCGCGTACACGGCGACCAAGCACGCCGTCCTGGGCCTGACCCGGGTGGCCGCCCTCGAGCTCGCCGCGCAGCGGATCCGGGTCAACGCGGTGTGCCCGGGCGCGGTGGACACCCCGATGAGCAACCCGGACGGTGCGGAGCCGGAGGCGATGGACCGGCTGTACCGGCGGCTTGTGCCGCTCGGGCGGATCGGGCGGCCGGAGGAGGTGGCGCGGCTGGCGCTCTTCCTGTCCTGCGACGACTCCTCGTACATCACCGGCCAGCCCTTCGTCGTGGACGGAGGCTGGTTGGCCGGCGTCCAGCCGTTCTGACGGTCAGTCGGGTCACCGTCGCCTCCCTTGACGCCCGGGACGGGCGGTGGAACAGTCGGTCCCAACAGATCTGACGGTGCGTCAGGAATAGGCAGGACGGGACGGTGAGGCCCCGTGGAATTCGGGCTCTTTGTTCAGGGATACGTCGGCAGGCGCGCGGAGACCGACCCGCTCGCCGAGCACCGGGCGCTCATGGAGGAGACCGAGTACGTCATCGAGGCCGACCGGTCGGGCTTCAAGTACGCCTGGGCCTCGGAGCACCACTTCCTCGAGGAGTACTCGCACCTCTCCGCCAACGACGTCTTCCTCGGCTATCTGGCCCACGCCACCGAGCGGATCCACCTCGGCGCGGGCATCTTCAACCCGCTGGCGCAGGTCAACCACCCTGTCAAGGTCGCCGAGAAGGTCGCCATGCTCGACCATCTCAGCGAGGGACGGCATGAGTTCGGCTCCGGGCGCGGCGCCGGCTCGCACGAGATCCTCGGCTTCCTCCCGGGCATCACCGACATGAACCACACCAGGGAGATCTGGGAGGAGACCATCGCCGAGTTCCCCAAGATGTGGCTGCAGGAGGAGTACCAGGGCTTCCAGGGGAAGCACTGGTCCCTGCCCCCGCGCAAGGTCCTGCCCAAGCCCTACGGGAAGTCCCATCCGCCCATGTGGTACGCCGCCGGATCCCCGCCCTCCTACGCCATGGCGGCCCGCAAGGGACTCGGCGTGCTGGGCTTCAGCGTCCAGAAGGTCTCCGACATGGAGTGGGTGCTCGAGCAGTACAAGACCGCGATCCGCGAGGCCGACCCCATCGGCGACTACGTCAACGACAACGTGATGGTGACGTCCACCGCCGTCTGCGCCCCGACCCACGCGGAGGCGGTGCGCACCGCGGCGGCCGGCGGTCTGCACTACCTGCAGTCCCTGGTCTTCCGCTACCACGACACCTTCCCGCGGCCCGAGGGCTTCCCGGTCTGGCCCGAGACCCTGCCGGAGTACGACGAGGAGCTCATCGAACTCCTCATCCAGGAGGAACTGCTGATCTGCGGGGACCCCGACGAGGTGCTGGCGCAGTGCAAGCGGTGGGAGCAGGCGGGCGCGGACCAGCTCTCCTTCGGGCTGCCGATCGGGATCTCCAAGGAGGACACCCTCCGGACCATCCGGCTGGTCGGCGAACACGTCATCCCGAAGATCGACACGGATCCGGTCCACCGCACGACGCGCTTCCGCGAGGCCGCGTGAGAGGGGTCTGAGGCCCGGGCGGCGTTCTCCCCGCCGGGTGGCCGGCCGGGGTTTCCGGCCCGGGGCCGATGCTGGGCCGATCCGGCTCTCTCCGGGCCGCCGCTCCCCGCCTCTTCCCGCCGCTTTCCGCCTCCTCACGCCACGCGCCACACTCCGGGTCCCGTGCCGGGTACGAGTCGGGCGCCGCCCGCTCATCCCGCCCGGCTTCCCGGCACTTCCCGCACGGGCGGGACCCCGCCGGACGGGGGCCGGACGGTCGGACCGCGACCGGGGGTGCGCGTTCCGCTTCCGGCGGCGGGTCGAGTCCGCCCTGAGGAGAGGTGCGGTTCCGCGTACCAAAGGGCCGCGGGCGGTGGCATCCCGGGCCGCCTCCCGCATCCGGCCCGGTCGGAGGGTCGCACGGCCGCGGCCGGCCGCCACACCCCCGACCGGGCCACACCGGACTCCATACCGCTCCTCCTCCCCGTCTCCGGTTCTCCCCGTCTCCGGTCCTCCCCGTCCCCGATCCGCTTTCCTCCCTCTGCGCCCTTCCCCTCTGCGCCCTCGCCCCGCCTCCGTCCGCCCTTCCATCCGGCGCAACCCCGGCGCCCCGCACGCGAAAGGGACGACCATGCTCGACCACCTCATCACGCGCGCGACCCTCGTCGACGGCACCGGCGCCCCCGCCCGAAGCGCCGACGTCGGCATTCGCGACGGCCGTGTCGCCGTGATCGCCGGCCCCGGCACCGTCACCGAGGAGGCCCGGACCACCGAGAACGCGGCCGGGCTGGTCCTGGCCCCCGGCTTCGTCGACCCGCACACGCACTACGACGCCCAGCTGTTCTGGGACCCGTATGCCACCCCGTCGCTGAACCACGGCGTGACCACGGTCGTCGGAGGCAACTGCGGGTTCACCCTCGCGCCGCTGAGCCCCGACCGTCCCGAGGACGCCGACTACACGCGGCGGATGATGTCGAAGGTCGAGGGCATGTCCCTGGTCGCACTCGAAGAGGGGGCGCCGTGGGACTGGCGCACCTTCGGGGAGTACCTGGACGCGCTCGAAGGCCGGATCGCCGTCAACGCCGGCTTCATGGTGGGCCACTGCGCCCTGCGCCGCCATGCCATGGGCCCGTCCGCGACGGGCGGTCGGCCCACCGGGGAGCAGCTCCGCCGGATGACCGCGCTCCTGCGGGACGCCATGGACGCCGGTGCCTGGGGACTGTCCACCACCCAGTCGTCCACCCACACCGACGGCGACGGCGCCCCGGTGGCCTCCCGGCACGCGGAGCCCGCCGAACTCCTCGCGCTCGCCCGTGCCGTCGGCGAGCACGAGGGAACCCAGCTGGAGGCCATCGTCGCCGGCTGCCTCGACCGGTTCGCCGAGGCGGAGATCGACCTGCTCGTCGAGATGAGCGCCGCCGCGGGCCGGCCGCTCAACTGGAACGTGCTCACCGTCGACGCGGCCGTCCCCGATCGGGTCCCCCGCCAGCTCGTGCCGAGCGAACGGGCCCGCCGGGCCGGTGGCAGGGTCGTCGCCCTCACCATGCCCATCCTCACGCCGATGAACATGTCCCTGGGCACCTTCTGCGCCCTCAACCTCATCCCCGGCTGGGGCGAGATCCTGGGCCTTCCCCTCCCGGAGCGGATCGCGAGGCTCCGCGACCCGGACGTCCGCGCCGGGATGCTGCGCCGCGCCCGGTCCCGGGAGGCGGGCGTCTTCCGCAGGCTCGCCGACTTCGACCGGTACGTCATCGGCGACACCTACTCGGCGGCGAACGACGGACTCACCGGACGTGTCGTGCGCGACATCGCCGCGGAGCGCGGCCAGGACGCCTTCCGGTGCCTGGTGGAGATCTGCGCCAACGACTCCCTGCGCACCGTCCTGTGGCCGATGCCCGGCGACAACGACCCGGCCAGCTGGGCGCTGCGGGCGGAGACCTGGCGGCACGAGGACGTCCTGCTCGGCGGCTCCGATGCGGGCGCGCACCTGGACCGGATGTGCGGGGCGCCGTACACCACGCGGTTCCTCGGCGACTGCCTGCGCGGCCGGAAGCTGGCGGACCTTGAGGAGGCGGTGCGGATGCTGACCGACGAACCGGCGCGGCTGTTCGGGCTGCGCGGGCGGGGCCGGGTCGCCGAGGGCCACCACGCGGACCTGGTCCTCTTCGACCCGGAGCGGATCGACGCGGGGCCGGCGACCCTGGTCCACGACCTGCCCGGCGGGAGCCCCCGCCTCGACTCCCGCGCGGAGGGCGTGGTGTCCGTGCGGGTCAACGGGGTCGAGGTCATCCGCGAGGACCGGGTGACCGGCGCCGTACCGGGCCGGGTGCTGCGCTCGGGCCGCGACACCGGGACGGTGAGCACGAAGTGACGCAAGGGCCCGCCGCGCCGCAGCGGTCCGGAAATCCGCCGCGATCCCCCGCACACCCGCCGCCCGCCGCACACCCGCGGTCCGCCGCGTCCCGGCGGCTTCCCGCGCAGCGGCTGTTCATCGGCGGCGAGTGGGTCGAGCCGGACCGCGGCCACTACGAGGTGGTGAACCCGGCCAGTGAGGAGGTCGTCGGCCTCGCCCCCGAGGCGAGCCGGGACCAGGTGTACGAGGCGGCCGCGGAGGCTCGGGACGCCTTCGAGGCGTGGTCGCGCACCGCCCCCGAGGAGCGGGCGGCTGTCCTGGACCGGGCCGCCGACGTGATCCGGCGCGAGTTCGAGGCGTACGCGGAGCTCGCCCGGGCCGAGACCGGCGCCACCACGGGCACGGCGCGTGCCATGCAGGTCGGGGTCGGGGTGTCCCGGTTCCGCAGATACGCGAGGGGCGCGCTGGAGCCGGTCGAGCGGGGTCTGCCGCCGCAGGTCGTCGAGGCTGCCGGGCCGACGGGGCGGGCGGGCGTCTTCGGCGCGCTCGCAGCACGCCGCCCGGTGGGGGTGGTCACCTGCATCACCTCGTACAACAACCCCTGGGCGAACCCGGCGGGCAAGGTCGCCCCGGCCCTGGCGATGGGCAACACGGTCGTGGTGAAGCCCGCCCCGCAGGACCCGCTCTCGGTGTACCGGATGGCGGAGGCTCTCGCGGAGGCCGGCGCCCCACCGGGGGTCGTCAACGTGGTGGGCGGTTCCCGTGCGGAGGTGGGGGAGGCGGCCGTGGACTCGCCCGATGTCGACATGGTCAGCTTCACCGGTTCCACGGCCGTCGGCCAGCGCATCGGCGAGGTGTGCGGGCGGAGCGTCAAACGGCAGCTGATGGAGCTGGGCGGCAAGGGAGCCGCGCTGGTCTTCGACGACGCCGACCTCGACTCCGCGGTGCTGGGCATCGGTACGACGTTCGCCTTCTACAGCGGCCAGATCTGCACCGCGCCGACCCGGGTGCTTGCCCAGCGCGGCGTCTACGACCGGCTGGTCGAGCGGCTCGCCGCGTTCGCGGGCCGGCTGAAGGTCGGGGACCCGGCGGACCGGGACACCGCGGTCGGGCCGGTGATCTCCGCCGCCCACCGGGAACGCGTCGAGTCGTACATCGAACTGGGGAGGAAGGAGGGCGCGCGCCTGGTGATCGGCGGGGAGCGGCCCGACGCGGCGCGCGGCTTCTACGTCGCCCCGGCGCTCCTCGCGGACTGCGGCAGCGGTATGCGCGTCGTCCGGGAGGAGATCTTCGGCCCCGTGGTGGTCGTGGTGCCGTTCGACGACGAGGCGGAGGGGGTGGAGCTGGCCAACGACAGCGACTACGGGCTGATCGACTACGTCTGGTCGGGTGATGTGGCCCGGGCGTTCCGGGTGGCGCGGCGGCTGCGGGCCGGCGGGGTCGGCGTCAACACGGTCGGCCGGAACATGGAGGCGCCGTTCGGCGGCTTCAAGAAGAGCGGGGTGGGGCGGGACGTGGGCTCCTACGCGCTGCACGCGTACAGCGAGTTGCAGGCGATCGTGTGGCCGGGCGGGTGAGCGGGCGGGCTGCCTTGTCGCCCGGCACCCCGTCACCGGTGGTTCGGGACTGACGGTTGCGCGGCCCACGCGAACGGCCCGGCAGCGGGGTCGGGCCGTTCGGCCGGCAGCCGGCAGTCGGCAGCCGGCAGTCGGAAGTAGGAAGCCGGGGCAGCCGGAAGGGGGCCGGTCCCGGGCCGCCGGCCGGACCCGGACCCGGACCCGCAGCCGAGGCCGGAGCTGTGGCGGGGGCGGGGGCGTCCGGGGCCGGCGGTGGGGCCGCTCGGAGCAGGTGGCAGGTGGCAGGCAGCCCGTGACCGTTCGGGCGCGGGGTCAGGGCCGCCCGGGCCCGCCCGGAAGTGCCCGCAGCCAGTCGACCAGCAGCCTGCCGACCTCCTCCGGCCGTTCCTGCTGCACCCAGTGGCCGCAGCCCTCCAGGATGTGGCAGGACACCAGGCGGGGAAGCGTGGCCGGGTAGGCCTTGATGGCGTCCGCCATCCACACGGTGGGCCCGTCGTGCTCCCCGCCGATGAACAGGGACGGCTGGGTGATCGGGGCTCCGTCCCAGGCCGCGAGATCCGCCCAGTCCCGGTCCATGTTGCGGTAGCGGTTGAGCGGCCCGGTCATCCCGCCGCGCTCGAACTCGCCCGCGTAGAAGTCCAGGTCCTCCTCGCTCAGCCAGGAGGGCAGCGGGCCGCGGGGGAACCGGTCGGAGAGCTTTCCCCCCGGCGAGACGAAGGAGCGGGGGCCCTCGGCGGACGGCTCCGCGTCGCCCGAGGCCCCGGCGTAGAACCCCGCCAGCCAGGACCTGACGTCCGGCTCGATCTCGGCCTCCGCCCTGCCTGGCTGCTGGAAGTAGTGGATGTAGAACTCGTCTTCCCCGCCGCTCCCCGCGAGGGAGTCGGTGGGGCGGGCCGCGCCCCGGGGGGAGTAGGGCACGCTGAGCAGTGCCACGGCGGTGAAGAGATCCGGGCGCAGCAGGGCGGTGTTCGCGGCGATGGGGGAGCCCCAGTCGTGCCCCACCACCACCGCCGACTCCGCGCCGAGGGCCTTCACCACCGCGACGTTGTCGGCGACGTGCCCGAGCATCCCGTACGCCTCCCGCGCGGCGGGTTTGGACGACCGCCCATAGCCCCGGACGTCGATCGCGACCGCGTGGTAGCCGGCCGCGGCGATCACCGGGAGCTGGTGCCGCCAGGAGTACCAGGACTCGGGGAACCCGTGAACCATCAGGACCAGCGGCCCGGCGCCCTGTTCCACCAGGTGGATGCGCCCGCCCGGGGTGTCCACCATGCGGTGCCGCGGTGTCGTTCCGGAAGCGGCGGAAGAGCTGGCGGACTGCGGCATCCTGCCTCCTGGTGTGTCGCCGGGCTCCGGCGGGGTGCCGGACGGTGGCCCGTGCGGAAGAACATCGGTGGTACGCGCGAAGACATCGGCAACACGCGTGACGTCGTCGGTCACACGCGTCACGTCGTCGGTCACACTCAGGCATACCCCTCGGCCGCGCTCCTCGCACGTAGCGCCGGACGGCCGGGTGACTCCCGGGAGGTGCCGGGCCGTCGCACCCCGGACTTCCGGCCGCCCCGGCCGCCCTGGATTTCCTGAATGCCCTGGATCTCCGGGCCGCCGAATCGCAGAGTCGCCGGTCGCCGGGTCGCCGGGCCCCCGAATCGCGGGGCCCCCGAATCGCGGGGCCGCGCGCCCGCGGCGGGCGTCGTCCCGATCAGGCGTCCTTGTGGGCCTTGAGCTTGCGCCAGACCGCGCTCAGCGCCGCCATGTCCTCCTGCTCCAGGACGTCGGTGAAGACCGGGGCCAGGCAGGCGCGCCGGGTCGCGTCCGCTTCCTCGAACACCGTGCGCCCCTCAGCGGTGAGCGCGACCTCGACGGATCGGGCGTCCCTGGCCGACGGGGTGCGCGAGACCAGTCCGCGGGCCTGCAGCGCGTCCAGCACGCGGGAGACCTGGCTGCGGCTGAGCATGGTGCTGTTGCCCAGTACGGAGGCGGAGACGGGCCCGTCGCTGCTGGCGAGCCAGAGCATCACCTCGAACCAGGAGACGGGCAGGTCGTGGGCCTTGGTCAGCGCGCGGTCGACGCGTTCGGTGAGTACGGTCCCGGCCCAGACCAGGCCGTAGAAGGCGTGATCGGCCTCGGACATCTCCGCCGGGGGGAGCTTCCTGGTCGCCATGCCTTCGATCATACCGACTTGCGTGCGTGTGCACACAATGTTTAAGGTGTGTGCACACACAAGCATTGCTCCTGTGTGACTCCCCGTTCCCGACCCGAAGGAACCCCTCATGCCCTCCACCGCCACCACCAAGGTCGTCCTGATCACCGGCACCTCCTCCGGCATCGGCCTCGCCGCCGCGGTCGCCGCCGCCCGGGCCGGCTGGCACACCGTCGCGACCCTCCGCGACCCGCGGCGCGCCGACGCCCTGCGCAAGGCCGCCGGTGAGGCCGGGGTCGAACTCGACATCCGGCAGCTCGACGTCGTCGACGAGGCCTCCGTCGCCGCCGCGGTCGACGGAGTGGTCGCCGACCACGGACGGCTCGACGCAGTGATCAACAACGCGGGGGCGGGGCACCTGGGAACCTTGGAGAACGGCACCGTCGCCGATGTCCGCAAGGTCATGGAGGTCAACTTCTTCGGCGTCCTCAACGTCTCCAAGGCCGCCCTTCCCCATCTGCGCGCGACCGGGGGGCGCCTGATCACCGTCACCAGTGTCGGCGGGGTCGTCGGCCAGCCCTTCAACGAGGCCTACTGCGCGGCCAAGTTCGCCGTCGAGGGCTACATGGAGAGCCTGGCGCCGGTGGCCGCCTCCGTCGGCGTGGGCGTGTCGGTCGTGGAACCGGGGGCCGTGGCAACCGAGTTCGTCAACAACGTCGGGCTCGACCTGGAAGCGGAGATGGCGGCGGCGGGCCCGTACGCCCCGGCCCTCGACGCCTATGTCAACCGCACGGTCGCCCAGTTCATGAACGGCGCCCAGACCCAGGACGAGGCGGCCGCGGCCGTACTGGAGGCGCTGACGGCGGATGACGCACCGTTCCGGATCCAGACGTCCGAGTGGGCGCGCGACTTCACCGGTATGAAGCTGAAGGACCTGGACGGCTCCGCGGTAGTGGGGACGACGCGCACCTGGGTCGCCTGAGCCGGTGCCCGGGGCGGGTGGGATCGGCCACCGCCGCCGTCTGCGGATCTGATCCGGCAGCCGCGGCGGTCCGGACCCCGCCTGTGCCCGGACTCCAGCCCGGACTCCCGCCCGCACCCCGGCCCGGGCCCGCTGTTCGGGGCCGCTGTTCGGGGCCGGGGCGGGGCCGGGGCAGGGGCCGTTCGCCGGCGGCTGAGGCCCCGGGGCCGACAGGCCGGCGGCTCGGGCCCGGCCGCTCGGGTCCTGCACAAGAGGGGCTCCTGAGGCCCGGAACCGCCCGGGACCACCCATGCGACGGCGCCCGGCGGCGCCCGCAGTACCCGGCGGCACCCGGCCGGCCTACGCCGGGTGCCCCAGGAACACCGGGTTGGTGAACGCCGCCAGCGGCCCGGGGAGGCCCGGCACCGGTACGGCCGCCGGGTGCCGCACCTCCGCGCGGACGTACGCCGCGTGCGCCGCCGTCGTACGCCACTCCACCGTGCCCCTGCCCTCAGCCGGGAGCGCCGCGGTGTGCAGCACCCCCTGGTCGGTGACGATCCGGACGGTTCGCCCCGGGGCGCCGGCGACCTCCAGCCGGACCGTCACCGGGGTGCCCTGGCCGACCCGGAGCCGCTCGCCGATGCCGGCACGCCTGCCCCGGCCCCCGTACGCGGCGAACGACAGCGACACGGCGGACGACTCCGCCACGTAGGAGCGGCCCGCGCGCAGCCCGTCCAGGACCGCCTCGCGCGTCAGGTCGTCGGCGAGTACCACCGTCTGCGGGGTGCCCACCGCGTCCGGATCCCGGTGCGCGTCGCTGCTGCCCAGAGCGGGAATCCAGCGGCCGCCCGAGCGGACGGAGGCGGCCAGGGTGCTGTCCCAGTCCGCCAGGGACACCTCGTCGTCCGGGGTGTAGGGCCCGTTCCACACCTCCACCGCGTCCGCGTCGACGAAGCCGAACCTCCAGCCGCAGCCGATGCAGGTAGCGTGCGGATGGGCGGGCACGACGAGGCCCCCGGCCCGGCGGATCGCCCGGGCGTAGCGGCCGAAACGGTTGTCCCGGGCCCGGTAGCGCCAGTCGACGAACGTCCCCGGGTCGGTGCCGACCGCCACCACATGGCCGTTGCGGGTGGTGACCTCCTCGCCGAGGAGTACCAGCAGGTCGTCACCGGCGGCGTCCGCCCACGCCCCGTGCGCCGCGTGTGTGTTGTGCTCGCTGCTGTTGACGAAGTCCAGCCCGGCGGCGCGGGCGAGCGCCGCGATCTCACCGGGGGTGCGGCGCCCGTCCGAGTACCAGGAGTGCAGATGGCAGTCGCCCCGGTACCAGGCACGGCCCCGGCCCTGCGCCCGCTCCGGCGGATACACCGGCTCCGGCGTCGGCGCGGGCCTGCCGCGGACGAGCGTGACGGCCACGGTGTACGCGAGGCCCTGCGGCGCGATCGTGTACGGGCCGAGCACGATGTGCCAGGTGCCCGCCCGGACCGGCCCGGGGAGGTAGCCGGGCGTCGCCTCGTCGCCCCGGATGAAGAACTCGCCGCGCGCCCCGCCCGACCAGCCGCGGAAGCCCTCGCCGCCGAGCGCGGTGCCCCGCTCGTCGAAGATCCCGATGTCGAGGGCGTTCCCCTGCGTTCCGGCCGGGACCTGCGGCCTGCCGTAGGTGTACGACACCCGGATCTCGGCCACCCCGCGCGGCACCTCGACCGGCAGATACACGAAGTCGGGGGAGCCGGGCGGCAGGATGCCGCGCACGACCCGGGTGGTGTGCCCGTCCGCTGCGTCCGCTGCGTCCGCTGGCTCGGCGAAGCTCACACCGCCCAACGTAAGCGCGGCGGCGGCTCCCGTCACGAACAGCCGGCGCCTGCTGAGGTCCGCGTCGTCCTCGTCGCCCCTGCCGAACTCCCGCGCCCGACCGCCGCCCCCACGTCCGCCCGCCCTCTCGGAAACCCGCGCCGCAGCGCGTAGCGTGTCCCCGCCAAGCACCCCACGGCCGACGAGGCGGAGGAGCCGCTGTGCGGATCTCGACCACGATCTTCCTGACGGACGAGACGATCACCCCGGTACGGCTGGCGCGGGAACTGGAGGAACGCGGCTTCGCGGGGCTCTACCTGCCCGAGCACACCCATATCCCGGCCGAGCGGACCTCCCCGTATCCGGCGGGCGGCGACCTGCCGCCCGAGTACGGCCGCACGCTCGACCCGTTCGCCGCCCTCGCGCAGGCCGCGGCGGTCACCACCGTCCTCGGTCTCGGCACCGGCATCACGCTGGTCGCCCAGCACGACCCCATCGCCCTCGCCAAGCAGATCGCCACCCTCGACCACCTCAGCGGCGGCCGGTTCACCCTCGGCGTCGGCTTCGGCTGGAACAGGGAGGAGGCGGCGGACCACGGCGTGCAGTGGTCGACCCGGCGCGACCTCGTCCGCGACCGCATGCATCTGATGCGCGCCCTGTGGGCCGCCGAACCCACCGCGTACGACGGTGACTTCGGATCCGTCCGCGCCTCCTACGCCCACCCGAAGCCGGCGAGCGGCCCCGCGCCCCGCACCCTCGTCGGCGGCGCGGCCGGCCCGCGGCTGTTCTCCCACATCGCCGACTATGCCGACGGCTGGCTGCCGATCGGCGGCCGGGGCCTCACCGAGTCCGTCCCCGTCCTGCGTGCCACCTGGCAGCGGGCGGGCCGCGACCCGGGCGCCCTCCGGATCGTCCCGTATGCCGTCCTCCCCTCGGAGGGCAAGCTCGCCCGCTACGCCGAACTGGGCTGCGAGGAGGCCGTCCTCCAACTCCCGTCGGCGGGGGAGGAGGAGGTGCTGCGGGTGCTCGACGAGTACGGGAAGTACCTGTGACCCGTGCGCCCCACCCGGCGCCGGCAAAGCGATCAGGCCGGGGAACCGAGCCGCTCGGCCCCTCGGATGCGGCCGCGCGGCGCACCGCTGCCCCGTCCTCGGAAGCGGGCGGGGCCGCTCCCGGCCCGGCGGGTCACGCTGTCGGGCGCCAGTCGGCCTCGGGCCACCCGTGCTCCACGAACCCGGTGGGAACCTGCGCACAGGGGGCGTAGACGCTGACGAACAGCGTCGTCGTCGATTCGTTCCACCGCACGTCGACCTGGTAGCCGTCGGCCGGGTCCTCGAATCGAAAGCCCAGCTGGCGGTAGCCCGTGACGGCACGGTCGCCTTCGTGGGTGAGCCTCCACCCCTGCCGGACCAGTTGCCCGCGTACGCGCTGCTGCGCCTCGCGGGCGGTGGCTTCGGGGACGTCGGGCACGCTCCAGTCGAGCCCGAAGCTCCGGACGTCGCTCCGTGCCTCGTCGATATGGGCGATGCCCCTCAGCCCGCGGGAGTAGCAGGCGCCGGTGACGACTCTGCCCGGGCCCGCGGCGTGCTTCTCCTGCAGGGCGAAGCCGTCGTACACCTCGTCGGAGCGAGCCGTGAGCCGTTGCGCGACCGCGTCGGGGTCGGCCGAGGGATACGGTGCACCGTTCCCTGCGGCATTCCATGCGAAGTTCCCCGCCACCGCGGCGACGGCCAGCAGGATCACCACCGCCGCGATCCCCGTGACGGCGGACGGGACGGACTTTTCGGAGGCCACGGCTCTACCTGGTCGGCTCTGGAACATGCTGGTGACCGTAGGCGCCGGTAGGGCGCGCCGCATGAGTAGCCGTACCTGGATCGATCCGTGCGAGAAGGTGCGAGGGGGCGAGCATCCACTTCCTCGCCGACGTGTCGTGTCGAGCATCCGATCGATCCGCGCTGCGACGTCGCCAATCCGTCTTGGCTACCCCTCGCCACTAGCGCCGGAAGGCGACAGGCAAGCGCGCGTGCGGCCTCATGACGACGCCCCCCGCCGTCCGGTGGCGGGGGCCGGTCAATCAGAGGCGGGGCAAGGTCACACGATGCGGAAACCGTCGTGTTGGACGGCAGCAATGAACGACGACCAGGCCGACGACTCGAAGGCAAGCGCCGGGCCCCGGGCTCGCGGCGGCGGCACTTGAGGAGTTCACCGGACCCGTCGCCGGAGACCAACCGCGCCACGAACTCGTCGTCACCCACAACTTCCTGGTCGGCTGGCTCGTCCGGGCCGCCCTCGAAGCGCCGAAGTGGCGGTGGCTGGGCATCAACCACGCCAACGCGGCCCTGACCGTCATCCGCTACGCACCCGGCCGCCCCCCGGGGGTTCTGCTCTTCAACGACACCGGCCACCTCCCCGCCGAACTCCGCTGGACCGGCTTCCCGCCGGAGCTCCGCGTCTGACGCCCGCAGACGAGACCGGCGGAGCGCCGCCCCTGCCCGCCGACGGCGGGCAGGTGGTGGCCAGGACCCCCGGTGCCGGGAGTCCTGGCGCGGTATCCCGGTGCTCCGGTCAGGCGCGCGGTCCCCCGAGGCCGAAGAAGTCCAGGTACAGCTCGAGTTGGTGCGCCAGCATCGCGGCGCCGTAGTGCACCAGGAGGCCGTGCCTCTCCGCTGTGCGCAGCAGTGCGGTGCGCCGGGGCTTCATGACGATGTCGACCACCACCGTGCTGCGGGGAAGGAGCGCGGGATCGAAGGGCAGCGGATCCTCGGGGCGCATGCCCAGGGGAGTGGCGTTCACCGCCAGATCCGCCGCCACGGGGCCTGCGGCACGGTGCAGGCGGCCCCGGAAATGCGGTGAGAGCCGTTCGGTGAGCGTGTGCGCCCGGTGCCCGTCGAGGTCGGTGATCGTGAGTTCGGCACCGGCCGACAGCAGGGAGACGGCGATGGCGCTCCCCGCCCCGCCCGCGCCGACGAGCCAGACGTGCCTGCCCGCCGGTTCGTGTCCGGCCGCGCGCAACCCCCGCACGAAGCCCTCGCCATCGAAGTTGCCGGCCTCCCACCGGCCGTCCGGGGCACGGCGCATCGCGTTCGCGCCGTTGCTGAGCGCCGCCGCGGGAGCCACCACGTCGGCCAGGTCCAGGGCGGCTCTCTTGTGCGGCACGGTGACAAGGAGCCCGTCGACGTTTCCGGTGCTCTGCAGCCCCCGGACCACGGTGGCGAGTCGTGCTGGTGTGGCGTGCGCCGGCACCAGTACGGCGTCGATGCCGTGCCGGGCGAACAGCGCGTTCATCATCGAGGGTGCCTGCACCTGCTCGACCGGATCGCCGATCACGGCGAACAACCTGGTACTTCCGGTGATGAGCCGCTGTTCCGATGTCATACCGAACCCTCCGACATCCTTGGCCAGGCCCCGGTGCGTCCCGAATCCCGGGAACCCTAACCGTGAGCCGCCAGGGGATCAACGGGGCCCGGTGCCCGGGCGCGCGGGGCCCCGTGCCCGGGCATACTGAACGGCGGCGGAGGTCCGACTGGCCGAGGAGGCCGAGGAGGCGGAGCGGGTGGGTGTCTCTGACGTGCCGCGGCGCGGCGCGGGGCAGGGCCGGCGGTTCCCTGACGCCCGGATGCTGGAGGTGAGGGTCGCCGCGGTGCGCGACGTCACCCCGGGTATGCGGGAGCTGGTCCTCACGGGGCCCGCGCTCGCGGTCCTGCGCGGCAGACCGGGCGCGCACCTGCCGCTTGAGGTGCCGGACGGGGACGGAGCGCCGCGTCTGCGCACGTACTCGGTGTGGACGCACAGTCCGTCGCGCGCCACCCTGGCGCTGCGGATCGCGCTGCACCGGCCGGGGGGTCCGGGCAGCCGGTGGGCGGGGTCCGCGGTGATGGGGGATCGGACCCGGGTGGGTGTGCCGCGCAATCGGATCACGCTGGAGCCCCGGGCTCGCTACCACGTCTTCATCGGCGAGGAGACCGGCGCCGTGCCGCTGCTGGCCATGCTGGCCGCGCTGCCCGCAGAGGCGGCGGTCTGCGGCGTGCTGGAGACGGCCGGGCCGGACGGTGAGTTCTCAGCTCCGCACGGTCCGCACCGCCTTCCCTGGGTGCACCGGGGCCGCGCCTCCCCCGTGGGGTCGAGGGTGCTGCTGGCGGCCGTGCGGCGGTTGCAGTTGCCGCCCGAGCCGGGCATCGCCTATGTCGCGGGTGAGGCGGCGACCTGCCGGGCCGTGGTGCGCCATCTGTGCGGTGAGCGGGCCTGGCCGCGCTACGCGGTGAAGACCCAGGTCCACTGGGCCGCGGGCCGGACCGGCATCCTGTGAGCAGGGTCGGCGGTGCCTGGAGGCGCTCTCGCGCGGGGCGGACGGCGCGCGCTATAAAGAGCACATGACGCGTACACGGCATGCAGCTGAGGTGCGGCGCATCGACGTGTCACTGGGGGCGCGCTCCTACGCCGTGCATATCGGCCCCGGAGCCCGCACCCTGCTGGCCGGGATCGTCCGGGACCTCGGGGCGCGCCGGGCCGCCGTCGTCACCGCCCCGCCTCCCGTCGAGGCGCCCGATCCGGGCGTTCCGGCCCTGCGGCTGCCGCTGCCCGACGGCGAGGAGAACAAGACACCGGCCGCGGTGGAGCGGCTGTGCGGCGCGTTCGCCGACTTCGGGCTCACCCGCACCGATGTCGTGGTCTCCTGCGGCGGCGGGACCACCACCGACACGGTGGGCCTCGCGGCCGCCCTGTACCACCGAGGCGTTCCCGTGATCCATATGCCCACCACCCTGCTCGCCCAGGTCGACGCGAGCGTCGGCGGCAAGACGGCGGTGAACCTCGCCCAGGGCAAGAACCTCGTCGGCGCCTACTGGCAACCCGCCGCGGTGCTCTGTGACACCGGCTATCTGCGGACCCTGCCGGAGCGCGAGTGGCGCAACGGCTACGGCGAGATCGCCCGCTGCCACTTCATCGGCGCCGGCGAACTGCGCGGGCTGCCGGTCGCCGAGCAGATCGCCGCGAGCGTACGGCTGAAGGCCTCCGTGGTGGCCGCGGACGAACGCGACGAGGGCCTGCGGCACACGCTCAACTACGGCCACACACTGGGCCATGCCCTGGAACGCGCCACCGGCTACGCGTTGCGGCACGGTGAGTGCGTGGCGATCGGTACCGTGTTCGCGGGACGCCTCGCCGGTACCCTCGGGCGGATCGGGCCCGACCGGGTCGCGGAGCACGAGGAGGTCGTACGCTCCTACGGGCTGCCCGGCGCGCTGCCTGCCGATGTCGACGACGCGGCCCTGATCCCGCTGATGCGGCTCGACAAGAAGGCGACGCGCGGCCTGGGGTTCGTGCTCGACGGGCCGGGCGGTGCGGAACTGGTGCAGGACGTACCGGAGGCCGAGGTGGCCCGCACACTCGCCGGCATGCCCCGAACCGGGCGGCTGTAGCGAGCAGGACCTGATCAGCAGTCGGGACGACCGGAGGCGAAGGACGCATGGAGCGACGCATCCTCGGTGGAACCGGGATGTCGGTGAGCGAACTGGCCCTGGGCACCATGATGTTCGGTTCCTGGGGCAGCCCCGACCGGCGGGCGGCGCACACGGTCATCGGCATGGCCCTCGATGCCGGGATCAACCTGGTCGACACCGCCGACATCTACGGTGAGGGCGGCACCGAGGAGATCGTCGGAGAAGCGCTCAGGGGCCGGCGCGACGACGTGGTGCTCGCCACCAAGTTCCACGGCCCCATGGGCCGGGACCCGAACCACCGGGGAAACTCCCGCCGTTGGATCATGCGGGCCGTCGAGGACAGCCTGCGCCGGCTCGGCACCGACCGCATCGACCTCTACCAGGTCCACGGAGTGGATCCCGACACCGACATCGACGAGACGCTCTCCGCGCTGTCGGACCTGGTGCGGGCGGGCAAGGTCCGGGCGATCGGCACCTCCAACTTCCCCGCCGACCAGCTGGTCGAGGCCCGCTGGACCGCCGAGCGCCGTGGACACGTGCACTTCCGCTCCGAGCAGCCCGCGTACTCCCTCCTCAGCCGGAGTGTGGAGATGCACGTGCTGCCGACCGCGCAGCGGCACGGCATGGGCGTCCTCGCCTGGGGTCCGCTGAGCGCGGGCTGGCTCTCCGCGCGCGACGCCACGCCGGGGAAGGGCCGTACGGTCCTGGAACCGCAGCGGTTCGACCTCACCGTGCCGGCGAACGCGGCCAAGGCGCGGGCGGTGAGCCGGCTGCGGGAACTTGCGGCCGAGGCCGGGATGCCGCTCACCCATCTCGCCCTGGGCTTCGTCCAGGCGCACCCGGCCGTGACCTCAGTGATCATCGGGCCCCGGACCGCGGACCAGCTCACCGACCTGCTGGCCGGTGCCGGGAGAGTCCTGGACGACGGGATCCTCGACCGGATCGACGGGATCGTGCCGCCCGGCAGCGACCTCAACCCCGCCGACAACCACGCCGTCCGCCGGCTGCTCGCCGACCCGGCGCGCCGCCGGCGGCCGGGGCCGGTCCGGGGCGCACGGGGGACGGCCCGCCGCTGAACGGGCAAGCCCCGCAGGGTCGCGGGGACGGGCGCGGGGCTCCCCCACCCGGGCGCTCAGGCCCGGACCGTCTCCAGGATCCGCAGGTCACCGCCGACCGGGATGCTCCGCCGCACCCTGAGGCCCGCCCGCTCGGCCAGTCGCCGGTAGTCCGACTCGGGCCGGTCCTGGCCGCCGACCAGCACCGTCAGCAGCAGCCCCCGGAACAGTGCCTCCTGGTCGGAGTTCCCGTCCACCATGCTCTCCATGATCAGCAGCGGTACGCCGGGGCGCATGGACGTCCGGATCCGGGCCAGGATGCGCACGATGGTGTCGTCGTCCCAGTCGTGCAGCGCGCGCTTGATCGTGTACAGGTCCGCGCCCGCCGGTATCTCCTCGAAGAAGTCCCCGGCGACCGTCTCGTACCGCCCGTCGACGCCCGCCTTCGCGAGGAGTTCCTCGGCCAGCGGCACGATCTCCGGCCGCTCCAGGACCGTGCCGCGGACCGTGCGATGCTCGGTGAGGATCGCGGCCAGCAGACTGCCGAGCCCGCCGGCGACGTCGACCACGTGCCCCGCGTCCGGGAAGTCGTAGGCGCGGGCTATTCCGGCGCTCTCCGCCTCAGAGACGGTGCTCATCGCCGCGTTGAACCGGCGCTTGGCGTCCGGGTCGCTCTTGGTCAGCTCCCAGAAGGAGATCCCGTTCGCCTTCTCGAAGGACGACTCGCCGGTGCGCACCGTGTGCAGCAGGTCGCCCCACGCGGCCCAGTGCCAGTTCGCCGCCATGAACCGGGCGTCGGTCGACTCCGGGCTGCCCGGTTCGGCCATCAGCACCGCCGACAGCGGCGTCTGGGCGTAGGTCTCCCCGTCCGGCAGCCGCAGGAACACCCCGAACGTGCTCAGCACGCGCAGCAGCCGGCCCAGGGTCGGTGCGTGCGTGCCGGTGCGCTCGGCCAGGTCGGCCACGGTCCGGTCGCCCTCGGCCAGCAGGTCGGGGATGCCCAGTTCGGCGGCGACGTGGACGGCCCGCGCCCGCCAGGCCCCTTGCAGCAGCTCCACCATCTGCCGGTTGACGCCCTGGTCCAGAGTCTTGACGTGCTCAGTCATGGGAATCTCCGCAATCGCTCGTCGGGGGATCGGCCGGCAGAGTGGGGCGCGCGGTGGCGCCGGGCGGTGAGGGCCTGGTGCCGCGCCAGGCGGGGCTCGTCCGCCAGCGAGCGGTGCCCGGAGCGGCGCGGGGCACCGCGGTGCCCCGCGCCGGGCGTCGCGTCGAGGCGGACCTCCCCTGACGCGGCACTACTGAACGGCCGCCCGCGGTGGGATGTTGTGGTTGTAGCGGAACATGTTGCCCGCGTCCCAGACCGTCTTCAGGTCCACCAGGCGCTCGTACGCCTCGGGCTCGTACGCCTCGCGCACGTACGGGGGGGAGGTGTGGGCGACGCCCGCCATGAAGTTGAGCATGCGGGTACCGGTGGCCCACGGCGCAAACGCCGCCACGACCCGGTCGTGGCCCTCGTACACCGCCTCGTCCTCGCCGATGCCGAGGACTCCCGCCGAGTACACCTGGAACCGCGCCTCGGGGAAGTGCGCGACCGCGTTGGGCACCTGCGGCGGGCGGGCCAGGGCGCCGCCGAGGTGGCGGACCTCCAGGCTGACCGCGCTCTTCGTGCCGGGTCCCACCAGCCCCAGGATCGTCTCGACCGTGTCCTCGTCCAGGGTGCCGAGCTGGAAGTTGTTGATGTGGTACGAGCCGGCGACCGGGGGGTCGTTGTGGATGGTGCCGACCTGTGTGTAGGGAATGTCGGTGACGGTGTCGAGCAGGATCGGCGCCACCTCCCGCAGCGGCCGGACCAGCCGCTCGCCCTCCGCGGGGTCGCCGAGGTAGCTCAGCCGCAGGTGCAGGGCGAAGCGTCCGCGCAGCTCCTCGGGTACGCCGTCGACGTCCGGCCAGTCCAGCATGAAGAAGGACGAGGCCATCTCCTCCGGCATCCCGGCGACCCAGGTGCGGTACAGGTGCAGTGCGTCCCGCACCGACTCGGCCGGGTACCACAGACCGCCGGCGTACAGCCGGGCGACCTCCACCAGCCCGACCTCGAGCGCGGTCACCACACCGAAGTTGCCCTTGCCGCCGCGCAGCGCCCAGAACAGGTCCGGGTTCTCTTCCCGGTCGGCGAAGCGGAGTTCGCCGTCGGCGGTGACCACCTCGATGCGCCGGACGTGGTCGGCCGCGTAGCCGTAGCGCCGGGAGAGGACGCCGATGCCGCCGCCCAGCACATAGGAGACGGCACCGACGAAGGGGGCGGAGCCGTTCAGCGGGGCGAGGCCGTGCTCGGCGGTGAGGGGGATGACGTCCTGCCACAGCGCACCGGCCTCCAGTCGCGCGGTGCGCCGCTCCGGGTCCACCCGGATCCCGTTCATGGCACGCGTGGACAGGAAAACCGCGTGGTCGTCGGCGGGCAGGCAGGCGCCGTGCCCGGTGGCCTGGACGGCGACGCCCATGGCGTGGTCGCGGGCGAAGCGGACCGAGGTCACCACGTCCTCGGCGTCCGCCACGGCCACGACCAGCGCGGGCCGGTGCTCGACGGCCCGGTCGAAGCCGCTGATGTGCTCGGCGAAGCCGGGCTCGTCCGGCAGGAACACGGGGCCCTTGACGTCCTCGCCGAGTCGCCGGACGCTTTCCGGGGGCGGGGCCGGGGCCGTTCCACTCGCCGGGTTCCACTCGCTCACTGGCTATCCTCATCCTTGTCGTTCTTGTCGTTCTTGTCGTTCTTGTCGTTCTTGTTGTTCTTGTTGTTCTTGTCGTTCGGCGCTGTGCGGGTGCCGGCGGCGCCTGTGCGGTACACCGGCCCGGGGCCCGCCATGCAGGCGGCGAGCGTACTGCCGTCGTCGGGGTCGATGAGCAGTAACGAGCCAGTGCGCCGGGAGTCCCGGTAGGCGTCCGGAGCGAGGGGTTCGGCCGTGTGCAGCACCACGCGCCCGAGGCCGCCCGCACCGAGCCGGTCCGGGGCCGGCTCCTCGCCGAGCAGGCTCGGGCCGAGCCGTGCGGGGATGTCGGCGACCAGGGCGCGCACCGTTCTCGTGGTGTGCTTGACCAGGACCCGGTCGCCCCGGCGCAGCGGGCGTTCGTGCAGATGGCAGACGGTGGCCTCGACGGTGCGGGTGAGCGGCGGCTCCTGGCCCGCGGGCACGATCAGGTCGCCGCGCGCCACGTCGACGCTGTCGGCGAGCAGCAGGGTGACCGACTGCGGAGCCGAGGCACGGTCCACCGGTAGGCCGAGGGCGTCGATACCGCTGATGGTGGTGGCGGACCCGGACGGCAGGACGGTCACCCGGTCGCCGACGCGGAACGTGCCGGCGGCGATCCGGCCCGCGAAGCCCCGGTAGTCGGGGTGTGCGGCGGTGCGCGGCCGGATGACGTACTGGACCGGGAACCGGGCGCCCGCCCCCGCCGGTTCGCCGGCCGGCGGCACGGTCTCCAGATGGTGCAGCAAGGAGGGGCCGCCGTACCAGGAGAGTCGCGCGGAGGGGGTGACGACCTGGTCGCCGAGGAGCGCCGACAGCGGGATCGCGGTCGTCTCCGGGATGCCCAGCCCGCGCGCCAGGCCGGTGAACTCCGCCGAGACCGCGGTGAACTCCCGCCGCCCGTAGTCCACGAGGTCCATCTTGTTGACGGCGAGGACGACGTGCGGGACCCGTAGCAGCGCGGCCACGGCGGCATGCCGGCGGGTCTGCTCCACGACGCCGTTGCGGACGTCGACGAGGATCACCATGAGGTCGGCGGTGGACGCCCCGGTGACCGTGTTGCGGGTGTACTGCACATGCCCCGGGGTGTCGGCCATGGCGAACCGGCGCCGGGGGGTGGCGAAGTAGCGGTGCGCCACGTCGATGGTGATGCCCTGCTCCCGCTCGGCCCTCAGCCCGTCGGTCAGCAGCGACAGGTCCGGGCCGGTGGCACCGGCAGGCCTGCCGATCGCCGTCAGCTGGTCGGCGAGGACGTTCGCGGAGTCGTACAGCAGGCGCCCGGCGAGGGTGGACTTGCCGTCGTCCACGCTGCCGGCGAGGGCGAACCGCAGCAGTGTGGTCTGACCGGGGCAAGGCTCCGCGCCGGTGGGCGGCGTCGTGATCGGCACGGCTAGAAGTACCCCTCCCGTTTGCGGTCCTCCATGGCGGCCTCGGAGACCTTGTCGTCGGCGCGGGATGCGCCGCGCTCGGTCAGGGGGGAGGCGGCGATCTCCCGGATGACCTCCGCCACCCTGGTCGCCGCCGACTCCACGGCTCCGGTGCACGACATGTCGCCGACCGTGCGGTAGCGCACCTGCCGCTTCTCCACGCGCTCGCCGGGATGGGGCCCGCCCCAGTCGCCCGCGGTGAGCCACATCCCGTCGCGCCGGAAGACCTCCCGGCGGTGGGCGAAGTAGATGTCCGGCAGCGCGATGCGCTCGTCGCCGATGTACTGCCAGACATCGAGCTCCGTCCAGTTGGACAGCGGGAACACCCGGACGTGCTCGCCCGGGGCGTGCCGGCTGTTGTACAGCTCCCACAGCTCGGGGCGCTGCCTCCGGGGATCCCAGACGCCCCACTCGTCGCGGAGGCTGAACACCCGTTCCTTCGCCCGGGACTTCTCCTCGTCGCGCCGGGCGCCGCCGAACACCGCGTCGAAGCGGTGGGCCTCGATGGCGCGCAGCAGGACCGGGCTCTGCAGGGCGTTGCGGCTGCCGTCCGGGCGTTCCGCCAGCTCGCCGCTGTCGATGCGCTCCTGCACCGAGGCCACGTGCAGCCGCAGCCCGTACCGGGCCACGGTCCGGTCGCGGTAGGAGATCACCTCGGGGAAGTTGTGCCCGGTGTCCACGTGCAGGAGGGGAAACGGCAGCGGCGCGGGGGCGAAGGCCTTCAGCGCGAGATGCAGGACGACGGCGGAGTCCTTGCCGCCGGAGAACAGCAGCACCGCCCGCGGGCACTCGCCGGCCGCCTCCCGGATGATGTGGACGGACTCCGACTCCAGTTGGGCCGTGTGGTTCACGCGAGCCCCCGCTCCTGCAGAAAGCCGAGCAGCAGGGCGGCCGACTCCTCCGGGCACTGCCGGTGGGCCGGGACGGCGAGGTCGGGCGGGCACGGCGCCTCGTACGGGTCGTCGACGCCGGTCAGCCCCACCAGGTCGCCCGCCGCCTGGCGCGCGTACAGCCCCTTCACATCCCGCTCGGCGCACACCTGGACCGGGGTGGCGACATGGATCTCCAGATAGGGGGTGCCGGACCGCTCATGGCGCTTGCGGACGGCCTCCCGGGCATCGGCGTAGGGGGCGATCACCGGGACCAGGGCGAGGACGCCGTTGCGGGCCAGGACCTCGGCGATCAGGCCGATGCGTGCGACGTTGGCACATCGGTCCTCACGGCTGAAGCCCAGGTCGGCGGTGAGCAGGGCCCGGTTCTCGTCGCCGTCGAGGACCTCCACCCTGCGGCCCTGAGGCGTCAGCCGGCGGGCCAGCTCCCTGGCAAGGGTCGACTTGCCGGCACTCGGCAGCCCGGTGAGCCACACGGTCGCGCCGGGCCGGCAGGTGCAGTGGGGGCTTGGGCGTGTCATCGGCCACTCCGCAACGTCAGGGGATGGGTGCCGGTGCCGGCCGCGTCCGTGCGGAGGATCCTCCGCACGGACGCGGCCAGCACCTGGTGCCGCCGGGCCCCGGTCGGGAGCGCGGCGGCGGTGCAGCGCCAGGCCACGAAGCCGTCCGGCCGCACCAGCAGGGCGCCGCCCGGGCCGGTGCCGCAGGTCCGGGCCAGCGGCACCGGGGGGTGCAGGATCCTGGCGGTGAGCGGGACCGCCAGCTCCCCGGCGACCTCGGCCGCGGTCCGCCGCCATCCGTCGTCGCAGCCGAGCAGGAGGAGCCGGTGGCCGGCGGCGCCCGGCGCACACAGATCGAGGGTGGAGCCCTGCCCGGACCGGCCGTCCGGCCCGGGCGGGAGCGGTATGTGCGGCAGCCGGGTACCCGGCGCGCCGGACAGCTCGAAGGTGTCGGGAAAGGGAGCGCCCGGTCCTGCCGGGCCGCCGATCACCGCGGCGGAGCGGTAGCGGTAGCCCATGGCGATGGTGCGCGGATCGGACACCTCGGCGCCGAGCCGCTCGGCCGGGATGCCGTCGAGCAGCAGGGCCTGCTCGGCGGTCGCGATGCCGATCGGGCGGCGTTCGGCGTCGTAGCTGTCGAGCAGCGCGGGGCCGGCCCAGCCGTGCAGCACCGCGGCGAGTTTCCAGGCCAGGTTGTGCGCGTCCTGGATGCCCGCGTTGGAGCCGTAGCCGCCGGCGGGCGGATGCAGATGGGCGGCGTCACCGACGAGGAAGACGGGTCCCTCGCGATAGCGCTCCGCGACCCGGTGCCGGGCCTGCCAGTGGAAGGTCGCCGTCAGCTCCACCGGGATGCCGCCGGTTCCGAGCGCGGCTCGCACCAGTTCGAGGCAGCGCCCGGGGTCGGGTTCCCCGGCGGGGCCGCCGACGGCCTCGCTCTCCACGGCGGCCGCCCACCGGTGGTCGGTGTCCAGTTCCATGACCGCGCCCGAGAACCCCGGGTTCTCGATCATGCTCATGAAGAACCGGCGGCCCTTCAGCAGCGGGGTGAGGTCGGCCCGGAACAGGATGCTGGTGCGGCGCGCGATCGTCCCCAGGCCGTCACGGGCGATCCCGGCGGCCTCGGGTATCCACCCGTGCGCCCCGTCCGCGGCGATCAGATACCGTGCGGTCACGGTCCTCGTACGGCCGTCCCCGGCCCGTGTCCGCGCCACGACACCGTCGTCGCGCACCGACAGCCCGGTCAGCGCCTCACCGAACCGGATGTCCGCGCCCGCCCGTGCGGCGGCCTCGCGCAGCAGCGGTTCCGTGCGGTGCTGCCCGCACCAGAACGGCGGGCACGGCCCCGGTACGGCGAGTTCCTCCTCCCCGGTCTCCAGCACCTCGGCGCCGTCGAGAGCGGACAGCGAGGAGACGCCGACCACCGTGCGGGGCAGCACCCGGTCCGGATCGGTGAGCGCGCGCGGATCGCTGCCGGCGACCACCTCGAACCCGGCCTTGGCCATCGCCTCCTGAAGCCCGGCCTCGCGCAGCAACTCCATCGTTCGGCGGGTGACATGGGTGGCCCGCGGCAGGGTGGAGGTGCCTGGCCTGCGCTCCACGAGCCGCACCGCGACCCCGGCGCGGGCCAGGAAGAGCGCGGTCGCCAGCCCCGACGGCCCGCCCCCGACGACCAGTACGGTCATGGCCGCAGCTCCTCCGCTCAGGCCTTGCTCACCAGCTGATCGCCGACGACGAGATGGTCCAGGTTCATGGCGGCGAAGGCCTCGACGGCCTCCTCCGGGGTCTCCACGATGGGCTGACCCGCCACGTTGAACGAGGTGTTGAGCAGTACCGGGCAGCCGGTCAGCCGGTCGAACTCGCCCAGCAGCCGGTACACCGCCGGGTTCTGTGCCTCCTCCAGAGTCTGGTGCCGTGCCGTGCCGTCCACATGGGCCGCCGCCGGGATGGCATCGGGACGGGTGACCTTCGTGACGATCAGCATGTACGGCGAGGGCTGCCCGAGGTCGAAGTACTCGTCGCTGCGCTCGGCGCGGGTGATCGGCGCGTACGGTCGGAACCACTCCCGGAACTTGACGTTCTCGTTCAGGTGGTCGCGCACGGACGCCGGGAACGGGGCGGCGAGGATGCTGCGGTGCCCGAGCGCCCGCGGACCGAACTCGCTGCGCCCGTCCCACCAGCCCACGATCCGGCCCTCGGCCAGCAGCGCGGCCACCTCCCCCGGCAGGTCCTCGGGGGTGCGGGCGGGCAGCCCCGAGGCGGCGACGGCCGCACGGGCCCGGGAGCGCGGGTACCGGGGACCCAGGTAGGCGTTCTGCAGGGCGGGCAGCTCCGCCATCGGCACGCCCTGGAGCTCGTGCAGCCCGTAGTAGGCGCAGCCGAGGCTGATGCCGTTGTCCCCGGCGGCGGGCACCACGAAGAGCCGCTCGAACGGGGTCTGCGCAAGGATGCGGCCGTTGGCGACGCTGTTGAGGCCGACACCGCCCGCGATGCACAGGTCGGTCAGCCCGGTCCGCTCGTGCAGCGCGCGGGCGCAGTGCACCAGGGCGCTCTCCAGCACTTCCTGGGTGGCGCGGGCGATGGCCGCCCGGGTGTCGAAGTCGGCCCCGTCGGCCAGCCGTCCCAGCAGATGGGAGGCCTTGCCGGCGGAGATGGCGACACCGCCCCCGGGCAGCAGGGTGACCAGGTCCGCCAGGTCGTCCACGAACCGCTCGTCGCCGTACGGCGCGAGGCCCATGGTCTTGCCGTCCTCGCTGACCGGGAAACGGGTTTTCGGCCCGGTGTAGGCGAGCCCGATGGCGAGGCTCGCGGCGCGATACAGATGGCCGAGCGAGTTGTCGGTCTCACCGGGCTGGTAGTAGGCGGTCTCCGAGCCGACGTCCACCGCATGCGCCCCGCTGACCCGGTCGAGCAGCCGTATGCCCTGCTCGTCGGCGACGAAGGAGCTGATGGTCTCCGCCTCCCGGGCGGCGGACCCCTGCTTGTCGCCGGCGGTGAGACTGCCGGAGTTGTCGCACACCAGCACCGCGGCCCGCGCCATGCCGGATGCGCCGAACGCGCTGTAGGCGTGCGCGAGATGATGGTTGATCACCGTCGCCCGCCGCCGGAAGGAGTGGTAGAAGGGCCGGGGCACCAACTCGCAGGCGACCACGTGCTCCACCTCGACCGCGGTGGTGCCCAGCTGTCCCAGGCACGCCTGCCGGCTCGCGCCCGCCAGCAGATCCGCACCCAGGCCGTACTTGCTGCGCACGAGCCGTTCCTCGTCCACCGCGACGATCCGGCTGCCGTCGGTGGCGCAGGAGGCCCAGTCGTGCCCGGATCCACCTAGGCCCAACACGGTCATCTCATGGTCCTTTCCGGGTGAGGGACATCGATCGGGACAGACGACGCCCGGCGCCCGGGCCGGGGAACCGCCGTGGATGCCGGATGGGTCGAACGGGCCGGCCTGGCGCAGAGGAGGGCCGACGTGCGGCCGGTGAGCGACGCGCGCACCGGACCCGCCGAGGACGCGCAGTGACGTGAGCGACGTGCAGACGGCCTGGGGACGGCGGGAGAAAAGCCCCGTGGGAACGGCGGCGAGAGGGAGAACGGGAAGCCGAACGGACAGCCGCACTGTAGTCAAGCTGTGGCGAGCACTGTCAAGGACTCGTCCGCACCGCCCTCCGTAGTTGACTCAAATACCCTCACCAGCGGTCGGTGCGAAGGCCGCACCGGTGCTCCCGCCGCCCGGTCACCGCCCCGTACCCGCGATGGGGTGCGTTCCTTTCGGCCATCATCATCCCTGGGGCATACGCCGCACGGATCTGCATGTACCGTGCAGTGCTGTCGGCATGGCATCTGGACGTGTGGCACGCCACTCCTCCTCTGCCGGTGCCGCGTCAGGCAGGTCTCCTCGTCCGGGAGGGGCGCGGCGCGGACACGGCGCGGCGATGCGCCGGGCGGCCGTGGCGGGCGTCGTGGCGTGGCGAGCGCCGGCTGTGATGCGGCTCCAGGCGCCCGAAGCGCAGTGCACCACCGTTCCCACTCTGCAAGTGCGATCCCCTGCACGGCTTGACGAGGGAGTACCGGGTGACGAAGCAGCACCGAACGATAGTGATCATCACGGAGGGGGCAGCTCCCGCCCTGCTGGACCGCTGGTGCGAGGCGGGCGCCCTCCCCGGCTTCGCCCGGTTGCGCCGCGAGGGCGGGCACGGTCCTCTCTCCGCCGAGGGCACCCCCTACGAACCGCCCGGCCTGCTCAGCGTGCTCACCGGCAGGCGGGCAGCCGACCACGGCTTCTTCTCGTACTGGACCTGCCACGACCCCGAGTACTCCCCGCAGGTCCTCGGCTCCAAGGACCGCCGGCACCCCCTGCTCTGGCAGCACCGGACGTTCGCCGGGCTCCGGTTCGCCGGCATCGGGGTGTTCGGCACCCACCCGGTCGAGCCGATGGAGGGGGCGCTGATCAGCTATCCGATGCACGCCACCCTGCACGCCTGCCACCCGCGCGACCTGCAGCGCCGACTGGCGAGACAGGGCATCCGGCCCGTGCACGACGTCTCCGTCTTCTGGACCGGCCAGCCGCGCGAGCACCTCCTGCCCCGTCTGCTGGAGGCCGACCGCCAGCGGGGCAGGGCCGCCCTCGCGCTGCTGCCCGAGTCCGACATCGTCATCGTCAATCTGACCAGCATCGACCGCACCTCGCACATCTACTGGCAGGAACTGGACCACGGCCCGGAACACGACCATGAGAGCGCGGTGTTCGCCGCCTACCGCACCTGCGACCAGGTGATCCAGGACGCCCTCGCCGTCGCCGACGACCACACCGACGTGATGGCCTTCTCCGAGATCGGCTTCGGACCGCTGCGCGCCTACTGCTCGATCAACGACCACCTGGCCGAGGCCGGTCTCCTCGCCACCGGAGCGGAAGGCCGCATCGACTGGTCGGGCACCCGCGCCTTCGAGGCCGTCCAGGGCACCCACGGAATCAACATCAACGTCCGCGACCGGTACAAGAGCGGCACGGTCGGCCGGGCCGAGTACGAGAAGGTCGCCGGCGAGGTGCGCGCCCTGCTGCTGGACACGGTCAACCCCCGCACCGGGCGCCCGTACTTCGCCGACGTCCGGACCCGCGAGGACGTCTACCCCGGGACGGCGACCGCGGGGGCGCCCGACCTGATCCTGGAGCCCGCCGACTGGCGCTACCTCCCGCTCGGCGACCCGCAGTGGGCCGGCCACGTCCACCGGACCTGGCAGAGCGGCTGGCACCGCAGAGAGTCCTACTGGGCCGGCCTCGGCCCCGGCTTCGCCCCGGCGCACACCGACGGCACCCCCGCCGCCCCGGTCGACATCCCGGCCACCCTTGCCACCCTCCACGGCCGCCCGGTCCCGGCCGACTGGCCGGGCCGCCCGCTGGGCGCCCCCGCCTGAACGCCGGGGCCGCCGCCGCCCCATCCGTGTGGTCCCCCTTGCAGTCCCTTGCCGTTCCTTGCCGTTCCTTCCCCCGCTATCTGCCGCTCCCGCCTTCCCGTTCCCCTTCTCCCCCTTCCCCTTCCCCTGGAGGTCCGCGCATGCGGGACATACGCCCACCCGTACGGCGGCGCGAACGGCGCCGGACCGTGACCGAGCCGCCGGCCGGCATCGACCGGGACGCGCTGGCCCGCAAGGCGACGTACGCCGCGTGGGAACCGCACTCGGCCGACACCCTCCCCCGGGCCGTGCCGACCGACCGGACCCCGGAGGAGCTGCTGCGCGCCGCGCTCGCCGAGGGGGCGCTCTCAGGGCCCTGGGAGCGCGAGTTCCCGCGTTACGCCTGGCACCGCACCAGCGACATCGTCCAGGAGTTCCGGCTGGCCGGCACGGATCCCGGCCGCTACACCGGCTACACCCTGCACCCGAGCGAATGGCCGGAGGGACTCGTATGAGCACACCGCCCGAGTTCTCGCTCGTCTGGAAATGGGGGGACCCCCCCGCGGATGTCCGGGACGAACGGACCGTGACCTGGGCCGACGTCGAGATGAGCATCGGCACCCACACCCCGCTGACCACCGTGGAGGACCCGGCCACCGGCACGGTACGGCCGTACACGACCGGTTCGCTGTACCCGCTCGCCGAGTGGATCGCCTTCAACTGGTGGTCGCTGGTGGCCGACGCCCGCCCCGGCACCCAGATATCCCAGCTCCGCTTCGCCTACAAGAACGGCGTAGGCGACCAGCGCGGCTCCTGGTGGCAGCGGTCACGGCGGCACATCATGCGCGCAGCCTGCGACGGATTCCGCTGGCCGGACGTCCTGTTCGTCCCCGAGGGACGGCAGACCCGGATCGTGTGGATGCCGGACGACGGCCCCGACACCCGGCCCGGCCCCCGCTATCTCGCGCGCGGCAACGTCGTCGTCGGGTCCGAGGCGCTCACCGAGACCCTGCGCGGCCTCGTGGACGCCGTCGTCGCCAGGCTGACCGAGTGGGGCATCAGCGACACCCCGCTCCAGGAGGAGTGGACCGCGCTGCGCGCCACCGGCGAGGACGAGGCCGCCTTCTGCCGCGCTGCGGCCCGGCTCGGCCTGGACCCCTACACGGAGGCCGAACCGTACGCCGACGTCATCCAGCGGGTGGTACGGGAGCTGCCCGAGTCGCACGCCTTCGACTTCCTCAACGGCGTCCGCCCCGAGCGCATCACCGACCAGCTCGCCTGGCTCGAACGCGCTCGTGAGGTGGCGGGCACCGCACCGGTCGGCCGGCCGGCCGACCCCGCCGTCGCCGAGCTCCGCGAGGTGTGCGCCGACATCCGGGAGACGTTCTTCGCCCCGGGCCGCCTCGACAACGCCTGGCACCTCGGCTACGAACTCGCCCGCCGGGTCCGCTCCTGGGCGGGCGTGGGGGACACCGAGCGGTTCGAGACCGACGCGCTGCTCAGCTACGTCACCGAGCAGACGCAGTACGTCGACCGGGGACTGGTCGCCTTCGGCCGCCGCGACGGCGCCCAGGGGCCGGTGCTGGTCTCCGGCCGCCGCTACACCGAGCGTCCACGCCGATTCCTCCAGGCCCGCGCCATCAGCCACTTCATCTGCGACAACGACCCGGACTTCCTCATCGTCGCCGCGCACACCCAGCGCCAGCACCTGGCCCGCGGCTTCGCCCTCGAACTGCTCGCGCCCGCCCAGGGCGTGGCCGAGCTGCTGGGCCGGCCGGACGGGCTGGTCACGGCGGAGGACGTCGAGCAGATCTCGGAGGACTACGGGGCAGGCACCATCGTGGTGGAACACCAGCTGGACAACCAGGTGCTGGCCCAGGACTTCCCCTTCACGCCCGTGGAACCGACCGTACCGCGCGCCGTGCCCGCCTACCCGCTGGGGACGGCCCGATGAGCACGGCCGAGGACGAGGTCTTCCCCTATCCCGCGGGTCCCGGCGGCACCGTTCCACCGCGGTACGCACGGCTGCTCGCCGAGGAACCGGTCTCCCCGGTGCGGCTAGCCGACGGCAGTGCCATCTGGCTCGTCACCCGCGATGCCGACGTCCGGGCCGTCCTGACCGACCCGGTGTTCAGCCGGGCTCGGGCCGCCGCCCTGCCGGGCACCGGCTTCGGGCGGAGCCAGGGCACGGGGATCGTGGACCTCGATCCGCCCCGGCACACCGCCTTCCGCACCCCGGTCGCCGCTGCCTTCTCCGCCGAGCGCACGGCCCGGTGGCGGGCCCGAATCGAGGAGATCGCCGGGCACCTGGCCGCGTCCCTCGGGCAGACCGCGGAGCCCGTCGACCTGGTGGGCTGCTACACCGCCCCGTTCGCCGGCCGGGTCATCTGCGAGCTGCTGGGGTTCGACGGCGACCGGTGGCGGGAGATCACCGGCGACGTCGAGACCCTGCTGACGCCCGATGCCGCAGGACCGGAGCAGGAGGCCTGCCGGACCCGGCTGGCGAAGGCCTTCACCGGCCTCCTCGACGAGCGCCGCTCGCGCGAGGGCGACGATGTCGCGGGAGTCCTGCTGGGGCGGGACGAGCCCTGGGCCGAGGGCGGGAGACTGACCGACGAGGAGCGGGTCGTCCTGCTCCACGGGCTGGTCATCTCCGGCTTCGTCGGAGTCCGCGACCTGCTTGCCCGGCATCTTTACGGTGTGCTGGCCGACCCCGGTGTCCGGGACAGGCTGGTGCGGCTGCCGGAGCTGATCCCGGGAGCCGTGGCCGAGCTGCTGCGGTTCTACCCGTCCAGCAACGACGGTCTGCTGCGGACGGCCACCGAGGACGTGGTGCTCTCCGGGGTGCGCATCCCGGCCGGCGCCGCCGTGCTGCCCCTGATCTCGGCCGCCTGCCGGGACCCGCGCGTACTCGACCGGCCCGGCGAACTCGACATCGAGCGGCCCGGGACACCCGCGCTCTCCTTCGGGGCCGGACCCCATCGCTGTCCCGCCACCGACCTGGTGCTCGTCCAGCACACCGCCGGAATCGCCGCGTTGCTCGCCGCGTATCCCCGTATCGGACTCGCGGTCCCGCCCGGTGACGTGGCGCACACCTCCCGGCTGCTGCCGCTCGGGGTGGCGGCACTCCCGGTACGGCTCGACACGGCACCGTGAACCCCGTGCCCGTGCCCGCGTCTGTGCCCGTGCCCGAGTCCGCGTCTGTGCCCGTGCCCGAGTCCGTGCCCGAGTCCGTGCTCGCGTCCGCGCCCGTGCTGCTGTGGTGCGTCTCCACCCGGGCCCCCGACCGGGTGGTGCGCGCCGCGCGCCTTCTGCTGCCCGCGGCCGACCGGGAGCGGATGGCCCGGCTCAGGTACCGGACGGACCAGGACGCGTTCGCCCTCAGTCGGGCCGTGCTGCGCCGGTGCCTGGGCGCCCTCACCGGCGAGGCCCCCGCGGAGCTGCGGTTCACCCGGCGGGACAACGGCAAGCCCGAGGTGGCCGGTGCGGGGCAGGGCTCGGGCCTGGCCTTCAGCCTCTCGCACACGGCGGGGTTGACCCTGCTGGCAGTGACCTGGGGCGGACCGGTCGGCATCGACGTCGAACGGGTACGGCAGGTCGCCGCCGCGCGGATCGCCGCCCGCTACTTCCCCGCCGACGAGGCCGCCGCCGTCGCGGCCCGGTCCGGCCATGAGGCCTGGGACCGGTTCTTCAGGCTGTGGGTGCGCAAGGAGGCGTGTGTGAAGGTCTGGGGCGGCCGGCTGCGGGAGGGCCTGCGGACCCCGGTCCACCTGGCCGTCCCCGGCCCGGCGACCGTGCAGGGCCCGGGGGGCCGGCTGTGGCGGGTGCGGGACCTGGCGTGTGCGGCCGCCCCCTACCGCGCCGCGGTCGCCCTCCCCCGGGAGGCCCGCCCCCCATATGTGACGATTCGTCAAAAAAGCGTCGCCGAGCTGCTGGAGGGGGATCCGACCGGCGGAGGGGGCCGGCGCTGCACCCTGAACGCGCCCTGACCGGCCCGGACAAGGGGCCCAGTTCCGACGAGGAGGAGGCAGATGGCAGAGCAATTCCCCAGGTATGTGGACGGCGGTCCGGCCCCGGCCCGGGACGGAGCCACCTATCGCACGTTCGAGCCGGCCGCACGCCGCCACCTCGCCGACGTGCCACGGTGCGGCCCCGCGGACGTCGAGACGGCGGTGGCGGCGGCCCGCCGCGCCTTCGACCAGGGCCCGTGGCCCCGGATGGCGCCCGGCGAACGGGCCGGGGTGCTGCGCCGGGTCGCCGAGCGGATCACCGAGGAGTCCGGCCGCCTCGCCGAGCTGGAGGCCCGTGACAACGGCACCACCCTGCGCAAGGCCCTCGGTGCCGACGTGCCGGGAGCGCGCGCCGCGTTCGCCTGGAGCGCCTGGTGGGCCGAGCGGCTGCCCGCGCGGCTCAGCAGGCCCGGCACCGCCGAGGACCGGTCGGCGCACTATCTGCGCTGGCATCCCCGCGGCGTGGTCGCCGCGATCGTTCCCTGGAACCTGCCGCTCCTGCTGGCGGCCTGGCGCATCGCTCCGGCCATCGCGGCGGGCAACACCTGCGTGGTCAAACCGGCGTCGTTCACCTCGCTCACGGCGCTGGAACTGGTCCGGGTGATGCACGAGTGCGGGCTGCCCCCCGGCGTCGTCAACGTCGTCACCGGCCCGGGCGGCACCGCAGGGGACAGCCTGGTACGCGCTCCCGGGGTCGACCTGGTGGCGTTCACCGGCTCCGACGCCGTGGGGGAGAGCGTGCGCAGCGGCGCCGCGGCAGCCGGGGTGAGCACCCGGCTGGACCTCGGCGGCAAGTCGCCGAACGTGGTCCTCGGCGATGCCGACCTCGACCGGGCCGCCGACGGCGTGGCCTGGAGCATCTTTCTGCACAACGGGCAGGTCTGCATGGCCGGTTCCCGGGCGGTGGTGCACACCGCCGTGTACGACGAGTTCCTCGACCGGGTACGGGAGCGGGCCGGCGCCCTGCGGCTCGGCAACCCGCTGGACCCGGACACCGACCTGGGCCCCCTGGTCTCCCGCAACCAGGCCCGCACCGCCCGGCACTTCACCGAGCGCGGTCTCGCTCAGGGCGCGCGGCTGGTGTGCGGCGGCCGGATGCCCGAGCCCGGGGAGCTGCCCGGCGGCCTGGACCCGGGCGCCTACTTCCTGCCGACGGTGCTCGCGGACGTGTCGCCCGGGGACACCGTGGCTCAGGAGGAGATCTTCGGCCCCGTGCTGTCCGTCCTGCGAGTCACCGACGACGCCGACGCCGTCCGGGTCGCCAACGCCTCCCGGTACGGGCTGAGCGCCGGCGTCTGGTCGGCGGACGCCGAGCACGCGCGTACGGTGGCCGAGGCCCTGCACGCCGAACGGGTATGGGTCAACGACTACCGGCTGGTCGACCTCGATCATCCGCCGCAGGTGAGCGGCCCGGCCGGGACCGCCTGGGACCGGGTGACCAACGAACTCGACGCCTACCGGCGCCGCCAGGTCGTCGTCGACGGCACCGACGGACCGCCCGGCCTTACCCCGACCCCCTACCACCTGCTCGGTTCCGGCCGGCCGCCGGCCGGGGCCCGTCCGCGGAGCACACCATGAAGATCGGCATCGCGTTCCCCAACACCGTCCCCGGCGCCTCCGGGCCGCTCCAGGTCCGGTGGGCCGTGCGGGCCGAGGAGTGCGGCTTCTCGTCCGTCGCCGCCACCCACCGGCTGTGCTACTCCGGACACGAGCCGCTCGCCGTGCTGGCCGCCGCGGCCGGGGCCACCTCGCGCATCGGGCTGTCCACCAACATCCTGGTCGCCCCGCTGACCACCGCCGCGGTGCTCGCCAAGGAAGCCGCCACCGTCGCCTCCCTGGCCGGGGACCGCGTCACGCTCGGCCTCGGGCCAGGGGTGCGCGCCGACGACTTCCGCGCGGCGGGGCGGGACTTCGGGACCCGGGCCGCGGTGTTCGACGCCCAGCTCGCCGAACTGGCCCGGCTCCGCGAGAAGGGCGGCACCGGCGAGCTGCCGGGCGCCGTACCGCCGCTGCTGGTCGGCGGGGCGAGCCGGGCCGCCGTACGGCGGACGGTGCGCTGGGCCGACGGTTGGACCGCGCCCGGTCTGGAGCCCGCACGGGTGGCACCCTGGGCCGGGGAGGTCCGCGCCGCCTGGGACCGCGCGGGCCGCGCCGACCGGCCCCGGCTCGTCGCGCTCTCCCGGTTCTGGCTCGGCGAGGACGTGGCCGAGGAGGCCGCCGGGTTCGTCCGGCACTACTTCGGGGTGCTCGGAAACGAGGCCGAGTCCTTCGTCGCGAAAACCCCCCGCACACCGGAGGCCATCCGCGAACAGGTAGGCCGACTGGCGGCAGCGGGATTCGACGAGGTGATCTTCCATCCGACCGCGGCACAGCTCACTCAGGTGGACCGGCTCGCCGAGGTCCTGCTGTCCTGAACTCCGCCTCCTCCCTTCCGCGCAACCCTTCCCGCTGATAAATTCGCCTTTATGCCTGCCCATGTGACGAGTGACAAACTCAAGGCTGCGGAGGACCTCCAGGAATTCGGCTACTGCCTCCTTGAATGCCCCTTACCCGAAAAGGAGTTCAGGCGTCTCAGGAAACGCCTCCTCGAGGTGGCGCAACAGGAAAGAGAGGACGGCAGAGCCTTTCTCTACGACGGCGGAAACCAGCGGGTGTTCAGCCTGCTGAACAAGGGCGAGGAATTCGAGCGCAGTGTCCGGGAGCCCATCGTCCTCGAGTTGATGGAGGACGTACTGGGACTGAACTTCCTGCTGTCCAGCACCCATGCGAACATCGCGGGCCCCGGCGGCGTCTCCATGAACGTGCACGCGGACCAGACGTTCGCCCGGCCGCCCTGGCCGCCGTACGCGCTCGTCGCGAACAGCATGTGGATGCTCGACGACTTCACCGAGGACAACGGCGCCACCCGGCTGGTCCCCGGCAGCCATCTGCTCGGCCGCCAGCCGGACTACGACCGCGGCGAGGGGGACGTCGAGACGATCCCGGCCTGCGCCCCGGCGGGCAGCATCATGATCTTCGACGGGCGGCTGTGGCACCAGACCGGCGCCAACGTCACCGACCGGCCCCGGCACGGGATCCTCAACTACTACTGCCGCGGGTACGTCCGGCAGCAGCAGAACTTCTTCGCCGGGCTGAAACCGGAGGTGGTGGAGCGCAGCGACGCGCGGATGCGCCGGCTGCTGGGCTTCGAGAACTACTTCGCCCTCGGACTCTCGGATGGTCTCGAATGAGCTCGGCGACCATGGACCTCGGCCGGTTCCTCCGGGAGCCGGGTCCGGATCCGGTGCTGCGGCTGGTGGTGCTGGATCCGGTCGGCGCCCTCGGGCCGACGCTGCGGGAGGCGCTGCGTCCGGAGGCCGTGGTGCTGCCGGCCACCCCGGGAGAACCGCTGCCGCCCCCCTCCGGGACGGCCGATGGCCTGCCCTGGGCGCTGCTCGCCGTGGCGGACGGGAGCCCCGAGGGCGCGACCCTGCCGACTGCCGCGGCCCGGGCGGTGCGGGCGGCCGGAGCACCACCGGCCCGGTTGCTGTTCTCTCCGGGGCCGACGTCCGGCCACGGGGACGCCGCGGCGCCGTCCGGCGACCCGCTGCCGTGCCCGGTCACCCTGCTGCTGACCGGCCCGGACACGGCGGCCGTGGGGGCTTGGCAGCGGCTCTGCCCGGACGGCTTCACCGCCCGCCTGCTGGGCCCGGAGGCCTGGACCCCGGCCAGGGGCCTGCCGGTCACGGCCCGGCTCATCAAGGAGGAACTGCGCGTCTGGCCGGCGTGAGCGCTCCACCGGTGCCGCGCGGCCCCGTGCCCGTGCCTCCCGGGCGCTGCTGCCGAGGGGCCGGTGCCCTGGCTGCCGGTCGGTCGGTCCCGGCAGTCCCGGCAGAGCCCGCCGGCCCGTCAGCCCGCCGGCCCGTCAGCCCGTCAGCCCGTCAGGGCCTCGTACAGCTCCTGCGGGCTGCACCTGCGGAGGTCCAGGTCGGGTGGGAGGTCCAGGCCGAGTTCCTCCTCCAGGAGAATGGCCAGTTCGATCATCCGCACGGACTCCACGGAGACCTGGGTGCCGAGCGGGACGTCCGGGTCGAGCTCCCCGCCCTCCAGTCCCAGTCCCGTCACGACCGCGGTCAGGAACTCCGCCAAGTCCGGCAGGCCGGGCGATACGTCGGTCACCGCCGGGGCCTCCTCTCGCTCGTGGACGGGCAGCACGGCGTCCCCGGGGCGGCCCGGTTCGCGCAGCGGCACGTCCTGGACGTAGGGAAGGCCGAGGCGCAGGGCGGTCTCGGCCTTGGTCAGCTCGCCGCCGAGGTAGCCGGCGTGGGCCGGGTCGGTGATCACCCCGGCGCTCAGCAGACCCAGCAGCATGGACTCCGCGCGGACGCCGGTCATCTCGTGTCGGGGCGTCAGATCGCCGCCGTAGTGGCGCAGTACGACCCGCCGGGCCCGCCGGTCCAGGCTGATGACCACGAAGCCGTCCAGCTCCCGGCTGAGCCCCACACGCCTGCCGCCGGCCCGTAGCCGGTGAAAGCCCGGCACCCGGCCGGATGGGCCGTCTCCCGACGCCGCGCGCCCGTCCTCCGCCGTCCGGCCGCCCGGGGCCGGCGGCGGCGCGGCGCGGACCCGGGCCAGCAGCTTCTGCACGATGTCGCCGAGCACCAGCGGATCGCACTCCCCGCGGGCGTCCACCACCTCCACCCGGGCCCGCAGACGCTCCACCTCGGGTAGCCGCACGGAGCGGAGCAGCGGCAGGTAGCCCGCCGCTCCGACGATGCTGCGGCGCTCGGGGTCGACCCCGTCCCGGAAGAGGGCGAGCAGGCTCTGCCCGGCGAGGAAGCGCGGCGAGTCCCGGCCACAGACGACCAGTCCCCGGATCGCGGGCCGGCGCGCGAGGGTGCGCAGCAGCTCCTCGATCCCGAGGTTGGCCGTCATCAGCGTGCCGGCCAGCGCCACGCCCGGCATCGTGGAGAGCGGTTCCACCAGCTCCCTGCTGCTGAGGCTGCAGACGGCGACCTGGCCCTCCCCGGCCCGTTCACCAGGTGGCACCGGTGCCCTCACCGGTGTACGTGCGCGGCAGGCCGCCCGGACGCACCGGCGGCAGCGTGGAGCTGATCTCGCTCACCCGGGCCCCGAGCCGGGTGAGCCGCTTGCCCACCCGCAGCTGCTCCGAGCGCAGTTGGTCGAGCCGGTCGCGGAAGTACTGTTCGACCTCCACGACCTGGCGCTCCTGCTTGTCGGCGTCCAGCGAGTCGTTCAGCACCGTGTCGAGATTCGCCATGAAGAAGGCGTAGTTGAACTGCCCCATCTCCTGGCGGACGGCGTGCACCCGGGCCTTGAACTCCTCCATCACCTCGTTCACGCCGGGCAGCCGGCGGAAGCGGCGCTGCAGCCGGGAGACGAAGGTCTGCAGGACCACGTTGTACGTCTCGAACTCGAACACCGCGGACTGCTCGGTGATGACCCCGTGCCGGTGGTAGTCCTCGTTGTTGTAGAGCCGTGCGAAGTGCTTGGCCAGCAGCCCGACCTTCTCGTCCGCGAAGGAGTAGCCGTACGGGTCGAGGCTGCCGTGGTAGCTGTGGTCCAGCAGGCCCTCGGACTCCAGACGGCGCACGATCGTCGTACCCGGGTAGATCTCCAGCCGCTCGGTCATCCGGCGCAGGTTGTGACCGGCGTTGTCCCGGAGGAACCGGGCGTTGGCCGCCAGGGTGTCGACGGTGGCGTACGGATGGAAGGGGATGAAGCCCATCGCCAGGTAGATGCCGTGCTCGCGCAGCATCCGGATGATGGTGACGTTGTCCTCCACCGTGGCGCGTTTCTCCCACAGCAGGAGTTCCCCGGCGGTGCCGGCCTCGATGCCGACGTTGACCTTCTCCAGGCCGGAGGCGGTGAGGAGGTCGAGCAGCGCGTGGTCCTCGGGCGTGTCCCGCCAGTTCTCGGCCCGCATGCAGACGTTGTAGTAGATGTCCAGGCCCCGATCGAGGATGCCCTGGGCGATGGCGGCGACCCGCTTCTTGCCGACCCGGCCGCCGTCGGGGTCCTCGAAGGTGGAGTCCACGAAGTCGAAGGTGCGGAAGCTGTGCCGCTCGACGATCTGCGCGACCTCTTCGACGATCTGTGCGGGCCCGCGGCCGCGCCACGCCTTGCCGGCCTGCACCCGGTTCTTCAGATGGGGTGCGGCGCAGAAGGCGCAGTTGGCGACGCAGCCGCGGCTGGTGCTGACCCGCACGTACTCGAGCCTGTCGCCGTGCTGGCTGAGCTGGTCCCGGGCCGGGAACGGCAGCACCTCCAGGTCGTGGATGAGGGGCCGGGCCGGGTTCTGGCGGATGCCGCCCTCCTCGTCCCGGTAGCAGACGCCGGGGCAGTCGGTCAGCGGCTCCTTCAGGTACAGCCGCTGAGCGAGGTCGAGGATGGTGGGCTCGCCCTCGCCGACGGCGACGATGTCCGCGTACGGGTTGTTGCGCAGCACGTCCTGGCCGGCGAAGGTCCCGGCCGGGCCGCCGCAGGCGATCGGGGTGTCCGGCAGGGCCTCGCGCAGGTCCCGGCAGAGGCTGGCGCAGCTGGTCACATTGAGGCTCATCAGCGTGAAGCACACCAGATCCGGCCGGTACTCGCGCAGATGGGCGACGGCCGCCGCATGGTGCTCGTCGCCGTGCTCCACCTCCCGGATCTCGGCGGTGAAGCCGACGTGCCGCAGGGCGCTTGCCATATAGGCCACGCCGAGGTGCTCGGGCGACATCACGAGATCGCCGTCCAGCAGGATGAGGAAGCTGACCTTGAACGAGGCGGGGTCGGTGACACGGGGATCCAGGGAGAGCTCGAACTCTCCCGGTTTCCGCCGGGGGCTGCGCGTTTCGAGGGTGACGTCCTCAATCATCGACTCTCCCAGGGGACAGGGGGCCTGGTCGCTCAGGCCGGCTCGTTGGCGGGCTCGCCCTTCTGCACCCGGTTGGTGACGTAGTCGGCCAGCAGGTCGAGGTCGTCGATCAGGGTGATCGAGAGGTCCTCGTCCGCGATCTCCACACCGAACTCGCTCTCCACCCAGATCAGGAACTCGATGGTGTTGATCGAGTCCAGTCCCAGCGCCTGGACGAGTCCCTTGTCCGGGACGTCGGACGGCTCGACGGAGAGTTCGAGGGAGTCGACCAGCACCTTGCGCAGCCGGGCCTTCGTCTCCTCCAATTCCATGGTGCGCATCCCTTCGTGTCGGTGATCGCTCACAGGTAGCCCATCTCGCGCAGCCGGCTGCTGGTGTAGTCGTCCTCGCCCGCGTCCTGGCCCGCGTCCTGGCCCGCGTCCGCCGGGCGGGGCGCGGGAGGGCCGTCCGGCGGGACCAGGGGCCGGTCCGGTCCGGGGGCGTCGGGGACGGGGACGTCCTCGGTGAACACCCCGGTGCGCGGGCGGCCGTCGACGTCCTTCGGCCAGGCGGCCCCGAGGTCCGCCAGCAGCGTGGGCATCGCGTCGGTCAGCGGGATCGTGCCGGGCAGCCGCCCCGGGCGGACGCGGGGCGAGCGCTGGGCCCATATGCCCTGGTGCCGGTGGAGTCCGGTCTGGGCGCTGGGAGTCCACGGCGGGCCGGTCAGCGAGGTGGTCGGAAGCACGGACTCGTCTGCCGGCACCAGCAGCAGATCGGGGGCGCGCTCGCTGTTGCCGCCGGGGAAGGCCTCCTGCCGGGGCACTATCCCCCGGAACACCGGGTCCCCGTCAGGGCCCTCCAGTGCGCCGAGCAGGTCGACCACCTCCGCGGTGACCCGGTCCCGGTCCCGGGGGGCCACCGTGCCCCGGTGCTGCCGCGCCTTGAGATTGAGGTTGAGGCCGTAGGAGCCGGGGACCGGCATGTAGACGGCCGTGCGGGAGAAGTCCACCCGCCGCCCGCCGTCGGCGAACCAGCTCGCGGCGCCTTCGGCGGGCCCCTCGCCGGGCCCGGTCGCGAGGAGGCCCGCCTCCTCGAGCACCTGGTGCACGGAGAACGCGTACCGTCCCCGGCCCAGGCCGTGGTCGGAGACGAGCATCACCAGGGTGTCCTCGTCCACCAGCGCCAGCAGCTCGCCCACCGCGGTGTCCAGTGCCCGGTGGATCCGGGTGAGGGCCCGCTCCCAGCCGCTGTCCGCCGGGGCGCCCCCGTGCCGGGGGTGCCCCGTGTCCTCGTAGTGCCAGTAGTGGTGTCCGACCCGGTCGGCCTCGGTGAGGACGACCATGACGACGTCCGTGGGCCGGGTGGTCATCAGATGCCGCACGGACCGGATCCGGGCCTCGACATTGTGCTCGGCCTGGTCCAGATAGCCCATGTCGCCGCGGAACATCGTGGCGAGGTCGGACTGGAAGTGGGCGCGGGCCGTGGCGAGTTCCCGCAGCAGCGAGTCGGGACGGCAGTGCCGCAGGGTGCGCTCCAGGGGCCAGGTGATCTGGTAGCCGGGCAGTTCGGCCGGCGGATGGGACATCGGGACGTTGACGAGCCCGAGCGTGTACGACTGCGCCGCCAGCCAGTCCCATGCCGAGGACCGCCCCAGGTCGCCGGCCTGGGTGATCCGGGCGCCGTAGCCGGGGTCCTGGGTGTCGTAGAACTGGTAGATACCGTGGTTGCCGGGGTCTGCCGCGCTGACGAAGGTGGACCAGCCGGGAGCGGTGTGCGCCGGCCAGGTGCAGGTGGTCCTGCTGCTGGCCGAGGCGGTCAGGAGGCTCCCGATGTGCGGGAGCAGCCCCCGCTCCACCAGGGGGTCGATGAGATCGAACGTGCCGCCGTCGATTCCGATGACGAGGGCGAGCGGCGAGGGTGGCACGCGATTGCCTCCAGCTGTGTCGCCGATGATCGGGCCTGACCGTAACAGTGAAGCAATCCGGCATTATGCGAAAGCCCTTTGCCTGGAACACCTTGACCGAAAATCGAGGCCCGATCGCCGATCGGTGTGTGCGCAGTCCCGGTTCCGGTCCACCGCAGACGTGTGGGGAAACTCCGCCGGTATGCCCGGGACACGGCCCGGCTTCCGTCTCGTTATGGCCGGAACGAAGCGCCAGGCGTGATCACTTGGGTGTCCGTGCGGGCTTCCCGTTCGCGCGGTCCTTCAGAAATTCGTCATACCCGGTTGACTTCCCCGGCTCCGCCGGTGGAGCCTGCCCAGGCGGGCTATTCGCGGACGGTCCGGCGTCATCCCGATTCCTCCGCTGTCGTTCATGCCGATTTCCGCAGTGCACCTGCATGGTCTCCGCGCTCCGGAGCGTGCCGGGGCTCTGCCGAGCGGTGCCGATTCCCCGCCGACGGAAAGGCCGATGCATGTCTCCGCCCCTGCCATCCGCTCCGCTCACCCTGGCCGTGGTGGTCCCCACCCGGGGCGACCATCAGCGGCTGCGCGTCACGCTCGCCTCTCTCGCCGGCCAGACCGACGCGCCCGCCCACGAGGTGATCGTGGTGGACGACAGCGCCCCCGGCGGCGGTCCGGCGCTCGCCGAGGTCCTCGCCGAGGCGCGCGACCGGCTGCCGCTGCGCGTGGTGCCCGGTCCCCGACAGGGGCGGGCGGCCGTCCGCAACGCCGGCGCCGGTGCTGCCGCGACCGCCTGGGTGCTCTTCCTCGACGCCGACGTCGTCGTCGGTCCCCGTTTCCTGCGCGCCTACGCCGACGCCGCCCGGCCCGGGTTCTTCCTGCACGGCCTGACGCGTGAACTCCCCGCGGCGGCACGGCTGCTGGCCACGCTGGAGGGCGCGTCCTGGCCCGAGCTCCAGCGGACCGCCGCCGAACTCACCGGGGCCGCAACCGATGTCCGCGTCCGCGACCCGCTGCGCCGCACCATGGCGAACGCCCTGGAGCGCGCCATCGAGGCGATGGACGCGGGGACCCTGCCGGACGTCGCCGCGTGGCTTGGCTTTGTCGGCGCCAACTCAGCTGTGGAGAAGGAGGCCTGGCGGTCCGCCGGCGGCTTCGACGAGGAGTTCGGGCGTGACTGGGGCTGCGAGGACATCGAGTTGGGGGTGCGGCTGCACGGCGCGGGGCTGCGGCGCGCCCTGGTACCCGAGGCGTACGGCATCCACCTCAGCCACGCCCGGCCGGGCCGCTGGCAGCAGCACGGACGGAACATGGAGCGGTTCGCGATGCTGCACCCCCTGCCCGCGGTACGCGCCCTGACCGCTCTGCTCGGCCCCGACGGCACCCCCGAGCGCTATGTGGCCGCCGTCCGGGCCGAGGCGGCCCGGCCCCGGCTGACCGGCAGCCGATGAGAGCGCAGCGCGAGGACCGCGCCCAGGTGGTGGTCTCCCCGCACCCGGACGACGCGGTGTGGTCCCTCGGGGGCCGGCTCGCCCACTGGGTCGCGCGGGGGGTGCCGGTCACGGTGGTCACGGTCTTCGACGGAGCCCAGCCGGTGTCCGAGCCGGTGTCCGCGTCGGTGTCCGCGTCGGCCGCCGGCTCAGCGTCGGACACCGGCGCTTGCCGCCCCCATGACCGGCTGCCCCCCGCCCACCCCTTGCCGAGCCGCCGCATCCCGGCCTCCGGCTCGTCCCCGCCGGACGACCCCGATGCCTGGCGGCACGTCGCCAGGCCCGCGATCCGGCGCCGTGAAGACCGTGCCGCACTCGGCGAACTCGGTGTCGGGCACGTCTCGCTCGGCTTCGCCGACGCCGCGTTGCGCACCAGCGACGGGCGATACCGATACCGTTCGGCGCCCCGGCTCTTCGCCGCGCGCCACCCGGACGATCACGGCCTGCCCGGTGCGATCCGGGACGCCCTGCGCCCGCTGTGCCCGCCCGGCACCCGGGTGCACGGTCCCCTGGCCGCCGGCCGGCATGTCGACCATGTGGTGTCCCGGGCGGCGGTGGAGCGCCTCGCCGCGCCGGGCACCGCCTGGTACGAGGACTTCCCCTACCCGTTGCGCAGGCGGGACCACGACGGCCTCGCACCCAGCTGCCACCCCCTCGCCGACGCCGAGGTCGAGCGCTGGCTGGCCGCCGCCCTGCACTACGCCAGCCAGGCCGAGGCCCTCTTCGGCGGCGGGGACGGGCTGCGCCGGGCCCTGCTCGCCAGGGCCCGCGCCCACGGAGGCGAGGCGGGGGCCGCGCACGCCGACCGCCACTGGCTGCCTGCCGAGCCGGAGGGGCCCCCATCGGCGCACTGGTGATCCACGTTCAGAACAGGCCCTGGCAGTCCACCGGCCCGGTTGCCCCGGCCCCGTGTACGACCGCGCGTCACGTGCCCTTTGGGACGACCGTGAAAGGACCCGCAGATGCCGCCCCTCCCCCCTCTCCCGCTGATCGGCAACGACCTGGTCATCAACGAGGACTCCTGCAACCTCAGCTGCACCTACTGCCTGACCGGGCAGAGCAACCTCAAGGAAGGCCACTCCCTCAAGCTGATCTTCGACCCGCCCAAGCGCGACGACTACTCCCCGGCCTCGGGGCTGGGCAAGCGCATCAACACCGTCGCCGACCGGCTCGGCGACCGCTTCGGCCTGCCGCTGCTGAAGGTCACCGGCGGCGAGATCTTCCTGGTCCGCGGCATCATGGACTTCCTGGAGGAGCAGTCGTCCCGGTACGAGGTCCTCGTCATCCAGACCAACGGCGTGCTCGTCACCGAGGAACACCTCGCACGCATGCGGTCCTGGGGCAACGTCGTGCTGCAGGTCTCCCTGGACAGCCACCTCTATCCGGGCAACAGCTACCGCGTGCAGTCGGAGCAGCTGCACGGCAAGGTGATCCGGGCCGTCCGCCGGATCCTCGACTCCGGCCTGCCGGTGGAGATCTACGGCGTCCTCAACGACCGCAGCGTCGGCGAACTGCCCGACTTCGCCGACTGGCTCGCCGCCTTCGACACCGCGCCTACCTTCTTCCCCTTCCCGGTCCGCGGCCCTGACGTCGAGAGCTTCGCGGTCCGGCGCGACCAGATCGGCCGCATCGAGGAACTCGTCGCACGGTACGACGAGGTCAGCCGGGTGCTGCCGCCGCGCGCCTACTTCGGCCGGCTGCTCAGCTTCTACCGCGAGGGCAGGCGCACCTTCCGCTGCCATCTGCCCCGGCTGGTCGTCTCCAGCTTCAGCGACGGCGTCGTCACCCCCTGCCCCAACATCTGGTTCTCCGACATGGGCAACGTCCTGGGCGACGAGGCCGAGCACCTCCTCGACCGGCTCGGCACCAGCGGCCTCTACCAGGCCCTCCTCGCGCCCAAACCGAGGCTGGGGGCCTGCCACGGCTGCTTCACCCCCTGGGACACGCTGTCCATGTACTTCGAGGACGAGATCACCCTCGACGAGCTGTGTGCCGCCCCGACCTACGCTCCGCCCCGCATCCGCGGCATGATCGAGCGCGCCAAGGCCGACTACCTGTCGAGCATCGATGGCTGAAGGCACCGAACGGGCCCCGGACACGCTCGCCGACACTCTCCTAAACGCTGTCGGACGCCTGGCCCCGGACACCGAGATCCTGCCCGGCAGCACGGCGTCCGGGCTGGTGGCCGAGGCGCACCGGGTCGCCGACGCACTGAAGGCCCAGGGCGCCGAGGGCGAGGCGGTGGCGCTCCGGCTGCCCAACGGGCCCGGCGGAGTGGCGCACTTCCTCGGCCTGCTCGAGGCGGGCGCCCGGCCGCTGCCCGTGGGACCCGACACCCCCGACCCCGAGGTCGGCAGGCTGCTCGGGCTGGCCGGCGGCGGCCGAGTGCTGACGCCCGCCGACCGGCCAGGCCGGCCGCCCCGGCTCGACGGCACCCCGGGCATCCCCGCCGACGACGGCCCCGGCGTCCTGCTGCCCACCTCGGGATCCACAGGCGCCCCGAAACTCGTCTGGCGCCCCGAGCGGAGCTGGCTGTCCGAGGCCCGCCGCTATCGCGACGGCGTCGGCCTCACCGCCGAGGACGTCCTGCTGCTGCCCGTACCGCTGCCACACGCGTACGCCCTCGGCTGGATGTGCGGCGCGCTGCTCACCGGGGCCGCCCTCAGGCCCGTCCCGCCCACCGGACTCGGCGAGGCGGCCCGCGTCCTGGCCGCCGGGGCCACCGCCATCGCCCTGGTCCCCGCCACCGCGCGGCTGCTCGCCACCCGGCAGTGCCTGCACGCCCGCCGCGCCGGGCCCCAAGCGGCCCCGCCCGCCCCCCGGCTGCGGATCGCCATGGCGGGCGCGGGACCGGTCGACGGCCCCCTCGACACGCTGTTCCGTGAGGCCTACGGCGTGGGGCTGGCCCGCAACTACGGCTCCACCGAACTCGGCGCGGTCCTCTCGGGACCGGCCGGGCTGCCGCCGCTGTGCGTGGGCGCACCCCTGCCCGGAGTCGATGTCCGCCTCGTGGACCGCACCACCCGTGCGCAGACGGCGGAAGGCCCCGGGATCCTCCAGATCCGCACCGAGGTGCTGCCCGACTGGCATGACACCGGCGACCTGGCCGTGCCCGAACAGGGCTGCTGGCGCATCCTCGGCCGCGAGGGCACCGCCGTCCGGCGCGGCGCCCGCTGGGTGGCGCCGCTGGAGATCGAGTCGGTGCTGCGCGCCCACGACGCCGTGCAGGACGTCCGGGTCGCCGCCCGGCGCCGCTGCCACGAGGGCGAGGACGGACTGGTCGCCGAGGTCGTCGTCACCGACGACGCAACCGGCGAGGAGGAGCTGCGCGCCCACACGGCCCGTCAGCTCGCCCCCTACAAGGTCCCCGACACCTTCGTGCTGCGCGCCGCCCTGCCGAAGACCGCCGTCGGCAAGGCCGCAGCCCCGGTCCGCTACCGCCTCACCCCGCACGCGCTCAGGGCCGCCCGCGCCTACAAGGCGTCCGAACTGCTCTTCGCCCTGCACGACCTCGGTGCCCTGACCGCCCTGGCCCAGGGCGCCGACCTCGCCGAGATCAGCGCCGGACTCGGCTGCGACACCCGGGCGCTGGAGCTGCTGCTGGACACTGCCGCGGCCCTCGGCCTGGTCTCCACCGCGCACCAGACCGGCGGCCCCGCGGTCCCCGCCGACGAGATCGCCGCCTTCGTGGAGCTGGAGAAACGACTCTCCCGCGATCTGGTGAGCAGGGAGGCGCTGGCCGCCGTGGCGCGTACGGGCGTACCGCGCCGGCCGTTCGAGCAACGTCCGCACGACGCCGAGTTGGTGCGGCTCTACCAGGGCGCCATGAGCGGGCCATCCGCCCGCGCCCGCACCGTGCTCGGCCTGCGGCTGGTCCGGCCGCGCCCGGGCACCCGGCTGGTGGAGGTCACCGCAGGACCCGGCCGCTACCTGGAGCGGCTGCTGGCCGGCGACCCCGCGGCAGGCGGCCATCTGTGGCAGACCGGCCGGCTCGCGGGCCCGGTGAGCGAGCCGGTGCGCGCCGCCGTCGCCGCCGGCCGGATCACCACGGGGCCGGACCTGCCGCACGGCGACGCCGACATCTGCGTCGTCGCCAACAGCATCCACGACCCCGCAGGCGGCGCCCGTCTCGCGCCGCTGCTGCGGACCCTGAAGCCCGGCGGGGGGCTGCTGGTCGACGACGTCTTCCTGCCCTCGGGCACCCCGGGCACCCCGGGCACCCCGGGCGGCGAGCCGGGCGAGGGGGCCGAGCTGGCCCTGGACTGGCTCACGCACGGCGGCACCCGCTGGCCCACCCTCGCGGCGCTCACCGACGCCCTGGCCGAGGCGGGCGCCGACCTCGTCCGCGACCTGCCCTTCGAGGGCTCCCCCTGCCATCTCGTCCTAGCCAAGGAGGCCGACTGATGGGCGATCCCCTCGTCCGTATCGCCGAAACCATGGGACAGCGCGGCCGAGTCGTCGTGGTCTCCGGAGCGTCCGGGACCATCGGCAGCGCCTGCGCCCGCTACCTTGCCGAACTCGGCGCCACCGTGGTCGCCGGCTACCACAGCGGCGAGGACCGGATGGGCAAACTCGCCGCCCGGGTCGAGGAGGCGGGCGGCACGCTCGTCCCCGTCCGGGCCGACCTGTCGGCGCCGGGCGGCCCGGCGGGGCTCGCCACGGCCGCCCTCGACCGGTTCGGCCGGATCGACGGCCTGGTCGCCGCCGCCGGGCTGCGCTCCCGGCGCCTCGCCATGGCCACCGACGCCGGCACCCTCGACGAACTCCTCGACGTCAACCTGGCCGGCTCGGTCAACCTCGCCAAGGCGTGCCTGAAGCCGATGATGCGGGCCAGATACGGCCGCATCGTCCTCTTCGGCTCCCGGGCCGGCACCAGCGGCCTGCCCGGACACAGCGCGTACGCGGCGACCAAGGGGGCCCTGCAGCCGTGGGCTGCCTCGCTCGCCGGCGAGGTCGGCAAGCACGGCATCACGGTCAACGTGGTGGCACCGGGCGCCATCCGGGCCGAGACCATGGACTTCTCGCCCGAGGAGCGCGACCTCGTACTGAAGTTCATCGGCGCCGGGCGGCTCGGCGAACCGGAGGAAGTCGCCGCAGCGGTCTCGTTCCTGCTCTCCCCTTCGGCGTCGTATGTGAACGGCAACACCCTCGTCGTGGACGGCGGTGCACGCTTTTGATGTCCGGCGAGGCCACCGCACGATCGGACCGCGGCGAGGCCACCGCACCCTCGCGGCCCCGCGCAGCCGAAGCACCGCCCCTGCGCACGGCCGTCCTCGGCGCCGGCTGGGTCTCGCGCACGGTCTGGGTCCCGCTGCTCGAGGCGCACCCGGCGTTCGAGGTGACGGCGCTCGTGGACGCCGACGCGGCCGCGGCCCGTGCCCTGGCGCCGCCCGGTCGCGGGGTGGCCGTCGGCACAGGCCCGGACGACCTCGGGGATCTGCCCCTGGATCTCGCCGTCGTCGCCCTGCCCAACCACCTCCATGTGCCCGCCGCCCGCACCCTGCTCGGCCGCGGGATCCCGGTGTTCGTGGAGAAGCCGGTCTGCCGCACCACGGCCGAGGCACGGGCACTGGCCGAGGCCGCCGGGAGCGGCGCGGACGTGTACGCAGGGAGTGCGGCCCGCCATCGCGCCGACGTCCGGGCCCTCGCCGCGCTGCTGCCCTCGCTCGGCGACCTGCGCGCCCTCGGACTCGACTGGACCCGGGCGTCCGGGATCCCGCAGCGCGGCGGCTGGTTCACCGACCGCCGGCTGGCCGGCGGCGGCGCCCTGCTCGACCTCGGCTGGCATCTGCTGGACGTCGGCCTGGACCTCCTCGGCCGACCCGGGGTGACGGCCGCCCTGGGCGCCGTCTCCAGCGACTGGCTCGGGGACAGCGGCGCCACCGCCGACTGGAGCCCGCGCGGCCGGGACGGCGCCACCGGGGCCCGCACCGCAGATGACCCGGTGGAGGACACCGCGCGCGGGTTCCTGCTCACCGACACCGGCGTCGCCGTCTCCCTCGAGGCCCGCTGGGCGTCGCACCGGGAGGTGGACAGCACCACCCTCACCGTCGAGGGCACCAAGGGCGTCGCCGTTCTGCGCGGCACCTTCGGCTTCAGCCCGCATCGCGTCCCGCGCTCCTCGCTGACCCTGCTGCGGCGCGGCGAACGCTCCGAGATACCGCTGCCCGACGAACCCGTCGGCATCGAGTACGAACGGCTCGTCGACTCCCTCGCCCGGCGGCTCGCCTCCCCCGCGGGGGCCGCACCCGTGGCGCCCGGCGGCTCGCTCGCCGAGATCGCCGTACTCGCCTCCTGCGTGGACCGGCTCTACGCGTCGGCCGGCCGTCCCGGTCCTTCCCCGGTGAGCCCGGAAGGCCAGGAGTCCCCGCAAGCCCCGCAAGCCCCACAAGCCCCGGACACCACAGGCTCTCAGGCTCGGAGTGGCCCATGAAATTCGCATACTTCACCCATGTATGGGGACGGGAGGGCCTCACGGTCCGCCAGCGGTACGAGGAGCTGTGGCAGGAGGTCGAGGCGGCGGACCGGCTCGGCTTCGACTACGCCTTCTCCGTCGAACACCACTGCACTCCCGAGGAGAGCTGGATGTCCTCGCCCGCGGTGTTCTGCACCGGCGCGGCGCTGCGCACCGAGCGGATCCGGGTCGGTCCGATGGGCTGGGTACCGCCGCTGCACCACCCGCTGCACATCGTGGAGCAGGCCGCCACACTCGACCGGCTCCTGGGCGGCCGGCTGGAGGTGGGACTCGCCTCCGGCGTCAGCGACCAGCCGTTCAAGCCGTTCGGCGCCGACTTCGCCGGCCGCAAGGAACGCACCCGGGAGTGCGCCGACCTGCTGCGCACCGCCTTCGCGAGCAAGGGGGCCTTCGACTTCGACGGGCCCGTGCACCGGCTGCGCGACATCACCCTCTCGTTCGGTGCCGAGCAGAGCCCCCATCCGCCGCTGTGGATCCCCACCACGGACCGCGCGACCCTGCGCTACCTGGCGAGGACCGGCGGTCACACCTGCTCGACCATGATCGTGCCGCGGGCGGCCATGGGGGTCCTCTACCGTCACTACGTCGACTGGTGGCGCAGGGAGGGGCAGCCGGGCGTGCCGGACATCGGCTACTGGAGCCTCGTGCACGTGGCCGAGACGGACGCCGGGGCCGAGGCCCGGGCGGCGGAGCAGGCAACCCGCACCTTCGTGGAGACCCTGCGCTACGCCTCGGTGCGCCGGTCGGCCGACCGGCCGGCCCCGGCGAGCGGTCTGAGCACCGCCGACATCCTCGCCGGCTGCCACGACTTCCGGTTCCTGATGGACCACAACCTGATCTTCGTCGGATCCCCGCGCACCGTCGCCGACCGCATCGCCGAGGCCGCCCGCGAGGGGCATTTCAACACCCTCTTCGGCGAGTTCGTCTTCGGTGACATCACCGGCGACGAGGCGATCGGCTCCATGGAGCTGTTCGCCCGGGGCGTCGTTCCCCCGCTGGCCGCGTTCTCCCCGTATCAGCCGCCCGAGATGGCCGAGCCGAGTGTCGCCCTCTCCTGAACCTCCAGGGAACCACCTTGACCTCCATGACCGAACGCGACGGAGTCCTGATCGGATTCACCGACGGCGACACCGCCTCCCGCCTGGCGCTCGCCCGGCGCCTCACCGACGCGGTGGCGCGGCGCGGCGCCCAGGCGACCGTCCTGACCGGCCAGGCGGTGCCCGCCGCACTGCGTGCCGCCCTCGGCCCGGATGCCGCCGGCCTTGCCGTCGAGGTGACCGGTGGACCGCGCGGCGCCGGGCCGATCGTCGTCCCGCCCGGCGAGCTTGATCCGCTGGACCGCCTGCTGGGGGAGCTGGAGCGGCGCGGGCTGCCGCCTGCGCCCGCCGCGCCCTACAGCCCCGATGAGGAGGACGAGGTGGCCCGCCGTCTCGAAGCCCTCGGTTACATCGACTGACGGGGGGGCCGGCCCATGGCGACGCCCGTCAGCAGCGGACCGCGCGAGCGGCGGCTCCCCGAACCGGAACGCATCGAGGGCCTCGTGCGGCGCCTGCGCCAGGTGCCCGACCGGCAGCGGCGCTTCTCGGTCACGCCCGCACAGGCCCGCCGTGTGCACGGCATCCGCCACGACCTGCTGGCCGCGCTCACGGCCGCCGGCGTCCCGTACGTCGGCCAAGGGGGCGAACAGCTCTACGACGCCTACGACCTCGGCAACGCGGCCCTGCACCTGGGCCGGCTCTCGGTGCAGAGCCGGTCCATGCGCGCGTGGGCCAAGGCCTGGCAGACGGCGCTCGACCAGGCGCCGGGCCACCGCGTCGAGGTCGTCTCCGGCTGCCCGGCCCCGGGCCACCCCGGCCCCTGCCGCTACGGCGTGCTGCTCGGCGGTCGGCGGCGTCAGGTCGAGGGACCCGCGTCGGAGGCCCGCCTCGGCGAGCTGCACGCGACGCCCGTCACCCGCGACTGGCCGCAACTTCCCAGTGCAGTACGAGAGTTGCTGCAGGAGGTGGGGGACGTCGGGTTCTTCCTCCTGCCCGAGGCGGTGCGCTGGGACCCGGAGTTCCTGTGGCGCACCCGCATGTCGGACTGCGGAGGCGCCGCGGCCTGGCTGGTCCACGAGGGCGGGCGGCGCGGTCTGGAGAGCCGGTTCTCGTTCGGTCTGCTGGTGGCCGCCCCGTACTCCACCCCGCACTGCTGGGCGGAGTTCCGCGTCGACGGGGTCTGGGTGCCGGTCGACCCGCTCCTCCTCCAAGCCCTGAACGCGTGGGGCGGGCTGAGCCGGGAGGCCTTCCCGCCCGAGGGCACTCCCGGTGCCCTCTTCCACCGCCTCACCGGCCGCTTCACCAAAGTGGTGAGCCACGGCGGCATCTGGGCGCAGGTGTCACTGCCGACGGAGCGAACCGGCTGAGCGGTCCGGGCCCGGCTGCGGATCGCGGCACTTCGGGCGCGGTGCCAGCCCTTTTCGGCCATCGTTCCCCGACCGCCGGTGCGGGGGGCGTGACGGCCCGAGGGACGGCCTAGGCTGGCGGACGCCACCGAAAGCACTGCCGGAGTCCGTCGGCCGGGTGCGTCCCGCCGTGCCGCCGGCGCCCTCCACGAGAGGACGGGCATGACCCCCGAAGAACTGTCGCACTTCGCCCTGGAGTTGCCGGGTGCCACGGACGACGAGGCCTTCGGCCCCGGCGCCACGGTGTTCAAGATCGAGGGCAAGGTGTTCGCCATCCTCCAGGACACCACGGACGAGTCGCCGGCACAGGTCACCCTGAAGTGCGAGCCCGGCCTCGCGCTGCATCTGCGCGACCAGTACGCGGCGGTGGGGCCCGGCTACCACGTCAACAAGCGGCACTGGAACACGGTTGTGCTGGACTCCACCGTCCCGGAGCCCGAGCTGCGGGAGATGGTGGAGCACTCCTACGACCGCGTGGTGTCCGGCCTGCCGAAGGCGGTGCGCGAGCGCCTGCGGCTCCAGCGCGGCTGACCCGCCGGGACACCCCGCGCACCCCCCGACCCGGAAGACGACCCAAGGAAAGAGCACTCCTCATGGCAGTCCCTCAGCTGTCCCTCTTCGGCATCGTCGTCGACGACATGCCCAAGGCCCTGGCGTTCTACCGCCGTCTCGGGCTGGACATCGCCCCCGAGGCCGACTCGCAACCGCATGTCGAGACCACGCTGCCCGGCGGAGTGCGGCTCGCCTGGGACACCGTGGAGACGGTCCGCGGCTACGACCCGGAGTGGCAGGCGCCCACCGGCAGCCACCGGTTCGCCGTTGCCTTCGAGTTCCCCGACGTGCAGTCCGTCGACGCGAAGTACGCCGAACTGGTCGACGCGGGCTACGCCGCCCACCGCGCGCCCTGGGACGCCGTCTGGGGCCAGCGCTACGCCATCGTCCTCGACCCCGACGGCACCGCGGTCGACCTGTTCGCACCCCTGGCCGGCTGACCCGCCGGCGCCGCTGGAGCCGGTTGTGCCGTACCTCGGGATCGACATAGGCGGCACGAAGGCCGCGCTGCTGCTGGAGCGCTCCGGCTCCTCGCGTCCGGCCCGGCTCAGGTTCACCTGGCCCCGGGACGGCGACGCCGAGAGCGATCTGGACGCACTCGCCTCGGCGGTGTCCCGGATCACGGCCGACGCCGGCCTCGACGGGCCCCGCGGGATACGGGCGGCAGGTCTCGCGCTGCCGGCCACCGTGCGGGAAGGCAGGATCACCGCCTGGCCCTGCCGGCCGAGCTGGACCGGGCTGCGCCTCGACGCCCTGCTGGAGCGGGTGCTGGCGGGGATTCCCGTGGTCCACGAGGACGACGGAAACCTGGCCGCCCTCGCGGAGGCCGCCGACAGCGGCGTGCCCGACCTCGCCTATCTGGGCCTGGGCACCGGCGTGGGCGGCGGCATCGTCCTCGGCGGCCGGCTGCACACCGGTCCGCTCGGCGGCGCCGCCGAGATCGGCCACCTGCTGATCGGTCTCGGCGGCGCCGCCTGTGCCTGCGGGCGGGCCGGCTGCCTGCAGGCCGTGGCGTCCGGCCCCGCGACCCTGGCCCGGGCAGCCGCCCTGCGCGGCGCCCCGGTGGACGCGGCGGCCTTCCGTACCGGGCTCGCCGAGGACAGCCCCTGGGCCACCGGCCCGCTGCGGCAGACGGCGGCCGCCCTGGCGGTCACGGCCGTCAACCTCGGCGAACTCCTCCAGTGCCGCGAGATCCGCATAGGCGGCGGCTTCGGCCACGGCACGCCGGGCCTGCTCGGCCTGATCCGCGCGGAGACCCGGCGGCTGACCCGTCCCGGCACCGAACCTCCCGCGATCCGCCGCGCCGCCCATGGCGCCGACGCCTCCCTGCACGGCGCCGCGCTGCTGGCCCGCACCGCCTCACCGGGGCAGCCGTCCGCCTCCCGGCAGCCCCAGCAGTTCCCGTAGCGCGGGAGCCACGTCGTACAGCGACAGGCCGTCCGTCCGGCCCGGGGTGATGCCGGGGGAGTCGAGGAGGAAGATGCCGGTGTCACCGTGGTTGGCGTGGTCGGGGCCGGTGTCGTTCTCGGTGGTGTAGAGCCCCTGGCCCATGCCCAGGGTGGCCAGCGCCCGCCAGCGCAGATCGCCCACGTAGACCAGCAGGTCGGGGGCGATGCCGTTGACCTCGGGGTAGAGCTGCTCGGGGCGCAGGACCCGGGTCCCCATCGGGTCGCCCCGGTCGTCGGGCAGCCGCTCCAGCGCGCTCGCGATCCGGTCCAGGGTGTCGTCGTACTCCCGCGCCGGGACGGCGCCCTCGGGCTCGCGGCCCTCCACGTTGAGGAAGATCCGGCCGTAGTAGCCGCCTTCCGCCCACGCCGTGGTCCGCTTCCAGTCGACATGCGCCCGCGCCATCGGCGTCGGCCCGTCCGGCTCCTTCGCCAGGACGAGCAGCCCCTCCCGCCGCAGCCACTCGTTGATGAACAGCCCGCCGACCATGGGCTGTGCCCCGTGATCGGAGACCACCATGACGGAGGTGTTCTCCGGCAGGCACTCCAGGAAGTCGCCGATGTGCCGGTCCAGCGCCCGGTAGTAGTCGCGAAACAGGTTCTCGTAGGGGTTGTCCGGCTCATGGCGGGGGTGCCCCGGGTCGCAGTACTTCCAGAAGCCGTGGTGCAGCCGGTCCGGGCCCATGTCGACGAAGGCGAGGAACTCCCAGTCCTGGCGGGTGGCCAGGTGCCGGGCCACCTGGAACCGCTGCTCGCTCATGTCGAAGATCTGCTGGGAGACCCGGGCCAGCTCGGGCGAGCGGAAGTTCTCCACGTCGAGCGCGTAGCCGCCGGTCAGCTTCTCCAGCTCGTCACGCAGTGCGGGCGGCGAGGTGTACTCGGCGCGGGTCGAGGGAGCCAGAAAGCAGGAGACCATCGCGCCGCGGATCGGGGCCGGCGGATAGGTTCCCGGCACGCCGAGCACCACGCTTCCCCGGCCGGCGGCCGTCATCTCGTCCCAGATCCGCGGCGCCCTGATGCTGTGCGAGGTGGCGAAGGCGAGCGGCCCGTAGTCGTGGGCCGCGCGGTCGCGGAAGCCGTACACGCCGAGTTCGCCCGGCGTCCGGCCGGACATCATGCACGACCACGCCGGCATGGTGATGGGCGGGTCCACACTGCGCATCGGCCCCCACAGCGAGCGCTGCCGCAAGGCACTGAGGACGGGCATGTCCTCGGCGAACCGGTCGAACACGAACTGCGGCGTCGCCGAGTCGAGTCCGATCACGGCCACCCTGCCGGGCTGGGGCATCGGTTCCTCCCTCTCTGGGGGACGGTGAACGGGGAACGGTGAACGGAGGGACGCTGCGCGGCGTGGCGTGGCGGGAAGGAGGTCAGCCCGGTTCGGCTGCCGGGGGCACGAGCTGGGTGAGGGCCCGGGCGGCGACGCGGTAGCCGAGTGCGCCCAGGCCCATGACCACACCCGCGGCGAGCGGGGCGGTGACGGACATATGGCGAAAGCTCTCGCGCGCCCAGACGTTGGACAGGTGCACCTCCACCCAGGGCGGCCCGAAGTCGGCCAGTGCGTCCCGCAGCCCCCAGCCGGCGATCATCAGTGCCCCGGGATTGACCAGTGCGCCGACCGCGTCGCGGTGCCGCTGGAGCACGTCGATCAACTCGCCCTCGCCGTTGCGCTGTTCGGCGACCAGCCGCCAGCCGCGGCCGGAGACCTCCTCGGCCACCTCGGCCTCGATGCGGGCCAGTGTGGTGGTGCCGTAGATCTCCGGCTGGCGGGTGCCGAGCGTGCCGAGGTTGGGGCCGTTGAGCAGTAGCACATGGCTCATTCCCGCTCCCCCTCGCCGGCGCCCAGGACGACCGCGCCGTCGAGCCCCAGCGGCCGGATGCCGATCGAGGCGAGCACGGTCGGCGCCACGTCCACCATGTCGAACGGCTCTTGCTGCACCCCGGAGGCCTTCCTCGGGACATGGGCGCCGCGCCGGTAGAACACGGCGTTCTCCCGGGTGTGAGTGCCGGTCAGCACGTCGGAGCGAAGCTGGGCCGTGCCCTCCCAGCCGCCCCGCAGCTGCACACCCGGCGCGGGCAGGGCCAGGAGATCCGCCGCATGGCCGGCCAGCGGGCCCCGGTACAGCTCGGCGGACCGGTACACCGCGGAGACCAGCAGGGGACCGTCCACCTCGGCACCGACGCGATCCTGGTCGCAGCGCAGCGCGGCCAGTTCGGCGGCGATCTCCTCGGCCAGCTCCTCTGCCTCGGAGTCGGTGAGCCCGCCCCCCGGGAAACGGTCCTTGCGGTGCAGGTAGATCCGCGCGGGATCGAGGGCGAAGGCGCGGGTGCGGGCGTCGAGTCCGGCCGCGAGCCTGGGCGCTGCGCTCGGCGACGCCAGGTGACCGGCCTCCCGCAGCCAGGAGTTGACGTAGAACTGCCGGTCGGCCGGGCCGAAGCCGTGGTCACTGACGAGGAAGAGCTCGTCGTCGTCCCGGCACCGGTCGACGAGCCGGCCGACGCAGGAGTCGACCAGCCGGTAGAAGTCCCGTACAGCCGGGTGCAGCGGGTCGGCGGGGTCGGCCACCGCCCGCCACAGGAAGTGGTGCACCCGGTCGGTCTCCGTGATGACCGCCACGCCCAGGTCCCACGGCTCGTGGGTGAGCAGGTGCTCCATGGCGTCGGTGCGCGCCCGCAACGCCCGTGCCGCCCGGCCGAGGAACCCTTCCGGGTCCTTGGCCACGTCGCCGACCTCGACGTCCAGCTCGTAGCCGAAGCCGCGGAGCACCGGAAGCAGCCGTGCCGGGGCGACCGCGTGCTCCATCCGGGGCGCCACGAATCCGGAGACCACGACGCAGTCGGCGGCCGGCGCGGGATAGGTGCCGGGGACGTTGAGGCACATGGTGCGGCCGCCCGCCGCAGCGGTCAGCGCCCACAGCGGGGGCCGGCGCAACTGCATCAGGTTCGGGAAGTGGATCCGGTAGTCCGCGTCGGGCACGAGGTCGATGAAGCCGAAGATGCCGTGCCGGCCGGGGTTGGTCCCGGTGAGGAACGTGGCCCAGGAGGTCGAGCTGATCTCCGGTACCGGAGCGCGCAGTCGGGCGCAGTAGCCCTCGGCGAGCAGCTCGCCGACGCGGGGCAGCACCCCTTCCGCGGCGAGTTCGGCCAGCAGGGTGTGCGGCATTCCGTCCAGCCCGACGATCAGGGCGCGCTCGGCCATGTCTGCTGTCTCCGTTCGTCAGGTGGTGGGCGTGCTGCTGCGGTCCATGCGGTCCATGACGTAGGCGGCAAGCAGATCAAGGTCGTCGATCAGCTTGATCGAGAGGTCCTCGTCGGCGATCTCCACCCCGAATTCGCTCTCGACCCAGATCAGGAACTCGATCGTGTTGATCGAGTCGAGCCCCAGTGCCTGCACGAGCCCCTGGTCGGGGACGTCGGACGGCTCGACGGACAGTTCAAGTGAGTCCACGAGTACCGTGCGCAACCGGGCCTTTGTCTCTTCCACGGCGGAGCGTCCTTTCAGGGGGGGAGCGCGAACCGGACGACGAGCGGAGGTGCGGGGGAAGGCATCCAGGAGGGGAGCGGGGAAGTCCGCGCGGGCGCCGCCCTCGCGCGGCCCCGCGAGACCGGCCCAGGCGACCGCCGTCCTGCGAGGAACCGCGAACGGGCGGCGGGGGAATGTGACCGGGGCATCGTCGGGTGTCCTGGTGGGGCACCACGATAGGGGGAATTGCATGCCGGTTCGGCTGCGTATTCTGGCCATTCCTCCGATGCGGGTGCGACGGCGGATACCGCCCGCCCCGGCGCATTGCGCAGCGGTGTCCCGGCCGGGGGCCGGCCTTCGCCCCTGTGGGGGTGGCAGAAAAACAACCGCGCCGGCCCCGGCGGACGCGCCCCTTCGACCGCGGTGTTGACGGCGTTCGGCGGACCTTGCAGGATTTGGACCGCCGGGCGACCCGGGGCGCCCGCCGCAGTCTGCCCGTTTCCGTCCGCGCAACTCGACCGGGGTCGGACTGGACCCGGAATCCACCACGTCAGCAACGACGCCCAGAGGCGCCCCGCCTCAGCCGGCGAACGACGGATCGCCCCTGGGCCGCTGCCTCGTATCCCGGCCCGGACGCCGGTCCCGGCATTCGTCGCCCCATCGCGCGCCGCACACCGACCCAGACGACGAGAGGCACGCCTATGTCATCCGCTCCGGCCCAGCCCGCCCTGGCGTTCCCCGCGTGGCCGCACGCCGGCGCCGAGGAGCGCGAGGGCCTGCTGCGTGCCCTGGACCAGGAGGGCTGGTGGCGCAACGGCGGCAGTGAAGTAGATTGCTTCGAACGCGAGTTCGCCGCACTGCACGGGGCGCCGCACGCCGTCGCCACCACCAACGGCACCCACGCCCTCGAACTGGCCCTGTCCGTGCTCGGCGTGGGCCCCGGCGACGAGGTCGTCGTGCCCGCCTTCACCTTCATCGCCTCCTCGCTCGCCGTCCAGCGCCTCGGCGCGGTCCCGGTGCCCGCCGACGTCCACCCCGACACCTACTGCATCGACGTCGAGGCCACCGCACAGCTCATCACCCCGCGCACCAAGGCCGTCATGCCGGTGCACATGGCGGGCCAGGTCGCGGACCTCGACGCCCTGGCGGACCTCGCCGGGGCGACCGGCGTCGCCGTGCTCCAGGACGCGGCGCACGCGCACGCGGCCCGCTGGCAGGGCCGCCGGATGGGCGAGTTCGGGTCGATGGCGGCGTTCAGCTTCCAGAACGGCAAACTGATGACGGCCGGCGAGGGCGGCGCCCTGCTGCTGCCGGACGGCGAGAGCCACCGGCAGGCGTATCTGCGGCACGGCTGCGGCCGCCCGCCGGGGGACCGGGTCTACGCCCACCTCACCCAGGGCTCCAACTACCGTATGAACGAGTTCTCGGCAGCCGTCCTGCGCGCCCAGCTGACGCGGGTGGAAGCGCAGATCGCCGTGCGCGAGCAGCGCTCGCGCCAACTGGCGGCGGCACTCGCACGGATCCCCGGTGTGGTGCCGCAGGGCCGGGACGAGCGCTGCGACGTGAAGTCGCACTACATGGCCATGATGCGGCTCCCCGGGGTGACGGCCGAGCGCCGCACCGCCCTGGTGGACGCGCTCAACGGGCACGGCATCCCCGCGTTCGTCGGCTTCCCTCCGGTCTACCGCACGACCGGCTACTGGCAGGGGCCGTACTCCGGCGGCGCCGAGGAGATCGGCAAGCGCTGCCCGGTGGCCGAGGAGATCGGCGGCGACTGCGTGTGGCTGCACCACCGGGTGCTGCTCGCCGACGCCGCCACCGTGGACCGGCTCGCGGAGGTGCTCGCCGAGGCCGTGGCCCGTATCTGAGCCGGCGGCGGGCCGATCCGCCGCGCACAGGGGGACGCCCCCTCACCTACACCAGAACGACCGGAACGGGGAGCAGCCAATGGCTCAGCGTGAGTTCGCAACGGTGGTCTTCGACCTCGACGGGGTCCTCATCGACAGCTTCGCCGTCATGCGCCAGGCGTTCGCCCTCGCCTACCGGGAGGCCGTGGGCGAGGGGGAGCCGCCGTTCGAGGAGTACCGCACCCACCAGGGCCGCTACTTCCCGGACATCATGCGCCTGATGGGCCTGCCCCCGCAGATGGAGCAGCCCTTCGTCGAGGCCAGCCACCGGCTGATCGCCGAGGTCGAGGTGTACCCGGACGTACCCCTGCTGCTGAAGCGGCTGCGGGAGTGTGACATCCGCACCGGTATCGCCACCGGGAAGTCCGGGACACGGGCGCGCACCGTCCTCGAGGTCGTGGGCCTGCTCCCGCTGCTGGACACGGTCGTCGGCAGCGACGAGGTCGCCCGGCCCAAGCCCGCCCCCGACATCGTCCGCGAGGCGCTGCGCCGGCTCGGCGCCGGACCGGAGGACGCCGTGATGGTGGGGGACGCCACCATCGACATCCAGAGCGGCCGGGCCGCGGGAACGGCAACGGCGGCGGCGCTGTGGGGGGAGACCGCACCGGATCCACTCCGCGCGGAGCGCCCCGACTTCGTCCTGGACCGCCCCGCCGACCTGCTGGCGCTCGTCCCCGGCGGGACGGCCCGATGAGCGCCGGCCCCCGCCCCCGCTGGAGCGTCGTCGCCCCCCAGGGCACCCGTCTCGAACTGGCCGGGTCCAGCGGAGTGGACGCCTGGCGGGCCTTGGCCGGCACCGCAGCGCTGGCCCGCGGCTACGGATACGACACGGTGTGGCTGGAGGACCGCACGGACACCCTGCCGCGCCGGGAACCCGAGCCGGTGACCGAGTGCTGGACCGCGCTCGGCGCCCTCGCCGCGACCGTCCCCGACATCGGCCTGGGCCTGCTCAGCGCGGCCCCGCCGCACCGCAACGCCCTCCTGCTCGCAAAGCAGGCGGCAGGCGCCGACATCATCTCCGGCGGTCGCTTCACCCTGGGACTGCCCACGGCGCCACAGCTGCCGGAGCACGTCGCCGCGGGCACCGCCCGCCCAGGGGCCGGGACCAGGCCCGCCGTCGCCGAGACGATCGAGGCGCTGCGGTCCCTGTGGTCCGGCACCCGCACCACCGTCGACGGCGAAACCCTCACGCTCGCGGGCGCCCACGCGGTGCCCGTCCCGGTCCAGCCGCGGCTGCCCCTGGTGATCCGTGCGGACGCGGCCCACCCCGCGGCCGCCGGCCTGCTGCCGGAGGCCGCGGTCCGCGACTGCGCCGCCGTCCAGTGGCAGGGAGATCCGAGCGAAGTGGCCTGCGCGATCGCGGAGTTCGGGCTGCGACGGGAGAAGCTCGGCCTTGATCCGGCCCGGACGCGGCATGCGCTCCTCGCCGAATGCCGGGTCTTCGGGGACCAGGTGAGCCGGGACCGCTGGCTGTCCACCCCGCATGTGGTGGCGTTCTGGAGCCATCACCCCGACCTGCTGGCCCGGCGCAGTCTCTACGGGACCGTCGAGCAGAACCTCGAACGCGCCGGGCGCTACGCCGACGCCGGAGTGACCGAGTTCGTCCTGTGGTTCCGCGACTACCCGCAGACCGGGAGCCTGCGCCGGGTCGCCGAGGAGATCGCACCGCGGATGCCGGCGCTCGCCCACGGTACGCACACCGGGGAGGCGTAGGCGTGCCGGCGCCCACCGCCCCCGCCGCCTATCTGTCGGACACCTGGATGTCCCTGGCCGCCGGGCTCCGTCCCGCACCCGACCCCGGCCGGCGCAGCACTGTCGCCCTCCGCCTGACGGTCACCGACCCGCCCCCCGGGGTCCACACCGCGGTCGACGTGCGCGTCGACCTCGAGGGCGGCCGGATCGCGGTCACCCCGGCGATCGGCGAGCCGCCCGGGCTGCTGGTCACCCTGCCGTACACCGCTGCGTACACCCTTCTGCTCGGCTCCGCGCGGCCGCGCGCGGAACTGCTGGAAGGCGGCGACGCCACGATCACCGGCAATTTCAGCCTGCTGTTCTTCATCGACGCGGCGCTGCAACGCGATCGCAGCGGCCATATCGCCACCCTGCGCGCCGGCACCGCCCCACCGCCGGGACACGCCCCGTGGCACGAGCCGGGGAGCGACGGCCAGGGGACCGGCAGCGTCCAGGCCGACCGCGAGGCCCTCGCCCGGGCCGCCGACGCCCTGCCCGGTACCCTGCGGGAGCTGCGCCGCGAGGTGGGCACCTCCACCCCGGGAGCGCAGTTCTACGCCTCCCAGGACGGCAGGGTTCTGGCCGATGCCGGCCTCGGCCTGGCCCGGCCCGGCGTCGCCCTGACAGCGCGGTCCGCGCCCCTGTGGTACTGCTGCGCTAAGCCGCTGCTCTCGGTCGCGCTCGGCCGGCTGTGGGAAGCCGGGGACTTCGACCCGTATCGTCCGGTCGCCCACTATCTGCCGGAGTTCGGCACCAGGGGCAAGTCCCGTATCACCACGATGGAGCTGGTCTGCCACACCGGACCGGTGCCCACGGGACTCGACCCGCTGCACGGGGTGGTGACGGCTCCCGACGCGGAGAGGCTGCGGCGCGCCCTCGACGTGCCGGTCCCGGCCGGGCCGCCGGGGGGCCGGCCGGGCATCAACTACAGCCAGTGGTGGGCCTGGTTCGTCCTCGCCCGGCTGCTGCCCGCGATCGACGGCCGCGACTACGTCTCCTACGTCGAACAGGAGATCCTCCGCCCCTGCGGCATGGACCGCACCCGGGTCTGCCTGACTCCCGAGGACTATGCGGCGTACGGTGACCGGCTCCCGCTCATCCATGTGTCCAACCTGGGTGACGTACCGCAGCCCACCTACTTCTGGTCGACGCGGGGTGCCACCACCCGCTGCGTCCCCGGAGTGAACACCCGAGGCCCGCTCAGTGACCTCGGCCGCTTGTTCGAGATGCTGCTGGACGGCGGGGCCGCCCCCGGCGGGCGCGTCGTGGCGCCGACGACCGTGGCAGCCCTCACCGCCCGCCACCGCACCGGAGTGAACGACCGGTACGGCAACGCCGACTGGGGCTTCGGCCTCCGGCTCGAATGCCGCACACTCGGCCCCGAATACACCAGTTTCTCGCGTCACGCCTCCCCGCGCTCCTTCGGACACGACGGGCTGTGGACGGCCGTCGCCTTCGCCGACCCGGAGGCCCGTCTCACCGTGGCCGTCCATCTGAACGGCAAGGTGGAGCACGAGCGGCACGCCGAGCGCATCCTCCGGATCGCCGACGCCGTCTACCAGGACCTCAAACTCGCCTGAGAGCACCAGCGAACCCCCTCGACCAGCGCCGGATTCCCCGCATTGCGCCGGACCAGAAAGGCCTCCGATGCCACAGCAGCCCGCTCCGCCCGTTCTGCCCGTCCCCGACGAGGTCGGTCGGCTCTACGACCGCTATACCGACCTCGGCAGTGCCACGCTGGGTGAGAACCTGCACTTCGGGTACTGGGACACCCCGGACAGCCCCGCCCCGCTGGAGGAGGCGACCGACCGGCTGACCGACCTGATGACGGACCGCCTGCACATCGGCCCCGGGTCCCGGGTGCTGGACCTCGGCTGCGGCACGGGCCGCCCCGCCGTCCGCATCGCCGGCCGCACCGGCGCCGACGTCACCGGAATCTCCATCAGCCGCAAACAGGTCGACCGGGCCACGGCACTGGCCGCCGAGCACGACCTGGCGAGCCGGGTCCGCTTCGAACGGGCCGACGCCATGGAACTGCCCTTCGCCGGCGACTCCTTCGACGCCGTCATCGCCCTGGAGTCCATCATCCACATGCCCGACCGCGCCCACGTCCTGCGGGAGGCGGTCCGGGTACTGCGACCGGGCGGACGGCTCGTGCTCACCGACTTCTTCGAACGCGCGCCGATCCCCGAATCCGGGCGGCCCGCTGTCGAGCGCTATCTGCGCGAGTTCATGATGACGATGGTCCAGGCGGAGGACTATCCGCCCCTGCTGCGCCAGGCCGGGCTGTGGTTCGAGGAGCTGACCGACATCAGTGAGCCCACGCTGCGCCGGACCTTCGTCGAGTTGTCCGCGCGGATCAGCGGCTCCGCGCAGCAACTCGGGTCCGACTACGGCGGCGAACTGGTGGAGCAGTTCAACCCGGCCGACATGACGGACGTCAGCGAGTTCGGCCATCTCCTCGTCGTGGCCGTGCGGCCGCCCAACCGCTGAGATGGCGGGATGTAGCCGTCGGCCCGCGAGGCATCGGCACAATAGCGGGCCATGTCACAAATGACCTCCGAACCGGACTCCGTCCGGGCCGAGCAGCAGCGTGGTGGCGCCACTGCGTGGATCGCCGTGTTCGCCGCCTGCGTGGGACAGTTCGTCGTCGTCCTCGACATCTCGGTGATCAACGTCGCGCTGCCGTCCATCCGCGAGGGGCTCGGCATCGGTGCCGGAAGCCTGCAGTGGGTGGTCAACGCCTATGTGATCACCTTCGCCGGCTTTCTGCTCCTGGGCGGCCGGGCCTCCGACCTGTTCGGGCGGAAGAGCGTGTTCCTCCTGGGACTCGGGATCTTCACGGCCGCCAGCCTGCTGGGCGGGCTGGCGACCTCGCCGGGGATGCTGACCGCGGCCCGCGCGGTGCAGGGCCTTGGCGCGGCCGTCCTGTCCCCCGCCACCCTCACCATCCTCACCACGACCTTCCCGGAGGGCACGGGACGCGTCCGCGCCATCGCGACCTGGACGGCCGTGGGCACAGGGGGCGGCGCGGCCGGCGGGCTCATCGGTGGCGTGCTCACCGACTACCTGTCCTGGCGCTGGGTCCTGCTCATCAACGTTCCGCTGGGGCTGATCGTGATCGTGGCGTCTGCGGTATGGCTGACGGAGAGCAGGACCCGGCAGGCCGGCCGGCGCCGGCTCGACGTTCCCGGCGCCGTCCTGGCAACGCTCGGCGCGGGCAGTCTGGCCTACGGCATCTCCCAGACGGAGTCGCACGGCTGGGGCTCGGCGCGGGCCCTCGGGCTCCTGCTTCTCGGCGTCGTCGCGCTGGCGGCGTTTGTCGTGGTGGAGCACCATGCCGCCGAGCCGCTCACCCCGCTCGGGGTGTTCCGCGTGCGCTCGGTGTCCGTGGCCAACGCCATCACCATGATCAGCGGCATGGCCTTCTACGCGCTGTGGTACTTCCTGTCCCTGTACATGCAGAACGTGCTGAAGTACTCGGCCGTGGAAACCGGGCTCGCCTTGGTGCCGCACACCCTCGCGGTCATTGTCTCCGCTCAGCTCGCACCCCGGATCACACGCTGGATCGGCGGACGCGCACTCCTCACACTCGCCGGTGTGCTGACGGCGGCGGGCTTCTTCTGGCAGTCGGCCATGAAGGCCGACGGCACCTTTCTGGTCACCCTGCTCGGTCCAGGCATCGCGTTCTCGTTCGGCGCCGGGCTGATGATGACCATGCAGTCGGTCTTCGCCACGACGGGGGTGCCCCAGGAGCAGGCGGGGGTGGTGGCGGGTCTCGTCAACACCTCCCGCACCATGGGCGGTGCACTCGGGCTGTCCGTCCTGTCGTCCCTCGCCGCCAGCCGTACCGATCGGGGCGGCACTGGCCTGGAGGCGCTGACCTCAGGCTATGCGAGCGCGTTCTTCGGGGCGGGGGTGGCCGTCGTGCTGAGCATGGCGCTGATCGTGCTGCTGCCCAGATCGCCGCGGAGCCCGGCGCCCGCATGACGCCCCCAGCGGCCTGCCAGGACCAGGCCGTCGTGGGTGTTCGCGCCGGACACGGCGAGGGCCAGGGGGACGCCCCGAGCCTCGGACAGCACGCGCAGTCTGCTGCCCTTCTTGCCGCGATCGACCGGGTTCGGCGCAGTCAGCGCCACCTTTTCGCCCGCACGGACATGGCAGCTGTAGTTCTTGATCGGCAGGGCGTCGCTGCTGGTCAAGTCGTTGCGGCGGTGATGTCGTTCCACCGGCGGTGGGCTTCGGCGGCTTGGTGCTGGTGGTGGCGGCGCCAGGTGGACCAGAGCAGGAGGTGGTCGCGGTCGCGCCGAGGCTGGGGCAGAGCGGTGATCCGCAGGAGTCGGAGGAGTGCGCGGCCGCTGGCCGGAACGAGCGCGCTGCTCGTGGTGGGGGCTGTGGTGGTGCGGGCGCGGGTGATCGCGAGGACGGCGGCGGCGAGCATGCTGACCAGGGTCCAACGCATCCAGGAGTTCCCGCAGGTGGTCTGGCCCTGATCGAGGCCGCAGACGCCCTTGGCCAGCTGGAAGTCCTCCTCGACGTGCCACCGGCAGCACACCACGTCGACAAGGTCAGCCAGAGTCACGGGAGTGGCCGAGTGACAGCGGCAGAAGGAGAGTTCACGGGTGCAGCGATGGCGGCGGACCAGGACGGTGGCGTGCCCGCTCTCGTGTGTGTCGGGTGCGTCGTCGGGGTGGATGTCGAGCATGGCCCAGTCGTAGTGGCGGTCGCCCTTGAGCCCGTGGCCGGTGCGCAGGCGCATCCGGTTCTTCTTCGGAACGCGGGCGGCTAGAGCGGTGGCGGTCGGGCGTCCGACAGCGGTGTCCACGCGGTGGTCGGTACGCACGGCCACGGCGTAGCCGAAGCCAGGCGCGCGGGCTGTGCGACGCAGTTCCCCCGAGCCACACCTTCGAGGGCATCGGCAAGGATCTGGGAATCAGCCGGGAGACGCTGCGCAACTGGGTGCGGGCCGAGCGGGCCCGCCGCGGCGGGGGCAGCACGACGAGCACGAACACGAAGGACGTCCCGGTGAGCGAGGCCACGAGGCAGGAACCGGAGGCCCAGCATCCAGGCGGTCTGCCGGTCGAAGGCGTGGGTGTGCCCGGCGCCGTGGCAGGCCCAGGGCACCGCGGCGGCTGTCACCCCGTGCTCGCGGCAGGCCACCCGCGGTGCGTCGGCCTCCAGGAACACCAGGATCACGCCGTGGTCCAGGTCCCGCCACCGGCGGCGCCCCCGTCCCGCGTCGCACCAGGGCGCCGGGCGCCGACAGCGCCCGCACCGCTGCCGGCGGCGGGCATCTGGCCGTACCGACACGACCACACACTGTTCGTTCTCATCGATCCGGACGCCCTCGACCACGGTGTTCTCCGCCGTCAGGGTCCGCTTCCATATCCTGAATAGGGACACGCCGTTTCCCTGCTTGATCCAACTTGAGTCTAGACACCTCAAGGATCACAGGAAGCGGCGTGTTTCACGTATCAGACCAGGTCACGGTACCCACACATACGGCAGGAGAGCCTGCAAATGGCGGGTCGGCCGCGAGGCCCGCGTCGCGCGCGAGCGGACCGACGCGGCGCTTGCCGGGCGGATCCGGGTCGTGCACGCGGAGTGGGACGGCACCTACGGCCGCCCCAGGATCACCGCCGAGCTGCGAGAGGACGGTGAGCGCGTGAACCACAAGCGCGTCGGGCGGGTGATGCGGAAGTACGGCATCGCCGGGCTGCGGCTGCGCAGGCGCCAGGTCACCACGGTGCCCGAACCGTCCGCCTCACCCGTGCCCGACCTGCTGGGGCGCGACTTCACCGCGACTGCACCGAACACGAAGTACGTCGGCGACATCACCTACCTGCCGGTGGGCGACGGCGAGTTTCTGTACTTGGCGACTGTGATCGACTGCTTCTCACCCCGCCTGGTGGGCTGGTCGGTCGCCGACCACATGCGCACCTCGCTGGTCACCGACGCACTCCGGGCAGGCGCCCGGATCCGCGGCAGCCTGGCCAGCGCCGTCTTCCACAGCGATCACGGAGCGCAATACACCTCTCGTGAATTCGCCGGTGTTTGCGCCGAGTTGGGAGTGCGGCAGTCCATGGGGGCGGTCGGCACGAGCGCGGACAACGCGCTCAAGCTTGCCGGGTACGTCAACACCGCCACCGGACGCCGGGCCCACACCGAACGCACCTTCGTCCTCAGCCTCTACGGCATCACATGATCAAACCGGACGACCCGGGCAAACGCCGGGCCCTGGGCACGGCGGGAGTCCGGCAAACCCCGGACTTCCGCGGCGAGGTCCGGAATTGTGCACGGGAATCACTCATGAGTTCGCTCCGACTCACGGCGGGGATTTCTGGCTCGTGAGCGCCGTCGTCTCGTGCAGATGCTCCTCAACCGGACCCAGATACCGGTCATGGGCCAGGACGATATCGTCCGCGAAGTCGAGGACGCGGATGGTGCCGTCGGGGAACTGATATGAATACATGAGGCTAACGTGAGAACATGCGCATCCAGTGGAGGACTTCGGTCTCGCTCGGGTTGGTGAGAAACAGATGACTGCCACCCTCTTTTGTCTTGACACTCAACATGTTCAATGTGTCGCCAGGGTAGCTCTCCAGAAATGAAATGAGGACTTGCGTATCCGCACGTAGAGCGGATCCCTCCTCGGTCCTTCTGAATCTGCGTCGGTATATGTTCAGGAGATTTTTCCGCGGGACTTCTCCGCTTTCTACGGCGATCGCGTTTCGCGTCAAGTCGAGTACCTCATTTGAGCAGATTTCTGCCTCTACTGCCGAGGACAGGAGATCCCTCAATTGATTCTGGTCCATGGCCCTCCGTTGATGCTGGCTTCGGCTCCGCTGACTGTCCCTCGGATGAGAACTTCGCCTTCGTCGTACGGGAAAGAGACACCCCCCACTCGATTATACGTCGAACCTTCTGCGTTTGGGATCCGCAATACGATGCCTGGACCGTTACCCCTGAAGCTCTCTTCGAGTGCCATTTCCTCGTAGTAGGTGGTCCACGAGGTGAACACGCTATCTGTCCGGCCGCCGGCATGCAGTTGTGCGTCCGAGTGTCCCCCAAGAGGCTCAGCCACTCCGCGTAGGGCATTCTCATACATCTTCAGCCACTCTGGCCGACTGTGTTCATTCGCATAACCGACACCGCGGTAGAGATGCGGCGCCTCCTCTGGGTCCCAACTGCCCCCGTTCGCACATGCATCCGGTGCGAGTCCGAGACAGTCGGTACTGGCATGAGGGTTGTGGACGTAGGCGGCGGGATTGGGCGCCGGGGCCAGCCCCAGCGGGTCCGCCGACAGGTACCGCGCCGTCTCAGGGTCGTAGTGCCGGTGGAAGTTGTAGTGCAGCCCCGTCTCCGGGTCGAAGTACTGCCCCGGGAAGCGCAGCGGTGTGTACGCCGTGCTCGACGTCGCCCACGCCGTCGTCCCCCACAGCGTGCTCCGTGTGCGCCAGGCGATCTCGCCCGACTCGTCGACGAGTTCGCTGGGGGTGCCCACCAGGTCCGTGACGATGGCGAAGAAGCGCTCGTCGACCGCCTCCTGGGGGAGCCGGGAGACGCCCGGGTCCTGCGGTGCGCCTGCCCGGAGGATGCGTTCGGTCTGGGCGAGGGGGTGGAGGCCGTCGTGGTCCCAGGTCAGGGCGACCGGGTGGGGCAGGTCTGCGGACTCGGTGGTCTGTTCGCAGAGGGTCGCGCCGTCCCAGGTGAAGGTGACCTGTTCGAGGACGGTCTCGCCGTCGCCGGCGAGGCGCTGCTTGGCGATGCGGCGCCCCAGCGCGTCGTAGCGGTAGCGCCACACCGTGCCGTCGGGTGTGGTGACCGAGGTGAGCCGGTCCTCGGCGTCCCATGTGTAGTGCCAGGTGTCCGGCTTGCGTGACAGGCGGGTCTTGCGGCGGAGCACGATGCGGCCCTGGGCGTCGTGCTCGTAGCGGACACCGCCGGCGCGGGTGATGCGGGTGCCCGTGTAGGCGCGGGGCCCGGTGGCCTCGTGGCCCGGGTGGGCGGCGGGCCAGGACGCGTCGGTCTGGTTGCCCGCCGCGTCGTAGGCGTAGCGCTCGGTCCAGTTCGCGGCGTGGACGGAGGTGACGCGCCCTTCGGCGTCCAGGTCGAACGCCCGCGTACCGGAGAGCAGGTCGTCGACGCCGACGAGGTAGCCGTCCGCGCGGTAGGTGTAGCCGCGCCGCTGGAGACTGCCGCCCGCGGCCGTGACGTGCTGCTCCGTGAGCCGGCCCATCGGGTCGAAGGCGTGGTGGAGCGTGACCGTCCCGCCGATGCGGCGGGCCAGCTCCCGGCCCGCGGGGTCGCGGTCGAAGCCGATGGTCCGTCCGGAGGCGGTCAGCTCGGTGCGGCGGCCGGCCGCGTCGTACGACCAGGTGCTGACCGCCCCGGTCGGTGTCGTCCTTCCGGTCCGCCTGCCCGCCGCGTCGTAGGCGAACGTCGTCTCGCGGCCGTCGACCGACTCCGTCCGGAGGCGGCCGTACCGGTCGCGCAGCCGCTTCAGCGTGGCGTCCGGGCCCGCCGCCACCGCGAGTTCGTCGAAGACGTCGTACGCGTAGGTGGTGACAGAGCCGTCCGCGTCCTTGCGGACGACCTGGCCGAGCGCGTTGTGTTCGAGCCGCACACGCTGGCCGAGGCCGTTCTCCCGGGACACCAGGCGGCCGGCCGCGTCGTACGCGTAGGTGAGGGTGCGGCCGTCGAAGTCCGTCTCCGATATCGGCAGGCCGGCCGGGTCGTACGCGTAGTCCCAGGTCAGTCCCTGCGGGTTGGTCACCCGGGTCAGGCGCAGATTGCAGTCGTGGGTGAACTCATACCGCACCCCGTCCGGGCCGGTCCGGGCTGCCAGGAGGTCGAAGTCCGTGTACGCGTAGGTGGTGGTGCCGCCCATGGCGTCGGTGTGGCCGGTGCAGTTGCCCTCGCCGTCGTACGTCCAGGACCGGACGCCGCCGTCCGCGTCGACGCGCCGTGCGAGCCTGCCCTCGACCGTCCACTCCAGACGCGTCACGGCCCCGAGCGGGTCGGTGATGGTGACCGGACGGCCGAAGAGGTCCCGCTCGCAGCGCGTCGTCGCGCCCAGCGGATCGGTGATCTCCAGCGGCAGCCCCGCCCGGTCGCAGCGCACCCGCGTGGTGTGCCCGAGGGCGTCCGTGACCGATGCCGGGTGTCCCGCTCCGTCGTAGGTGATGCGCGTGGTGGCACCCGAGGCGTCGGTCTCGGAGGTGCGGTTGCCGCGTTCGTCGTACGTCCTCCGCAGCACCGTGCCGTCCGTGCCGCGTACCCGCACCGGAAGCCCTAGACCGTCGTACTCGGCCGACAGCACCCGGCCGTCGGGGCGGCGTACGGTCAGCGGGCGCCCGCCCTCGTCGTATGTGGTGGCGGTGGTGTGGCCGAGCGGGTCGGTGGTGGCCAGCAGCCGGTTGAACGGGTCGTACGCGAAGCGGGTGGCGGCGCCGTTCGCGTCGATCTCGGCGGCGACCTGCTGCCGCTCGTTGATCAGGTAGCGCCTGGTGTGGCCGAGGCCGTCGGTCATCGAGGTGGTGCGCAGGCCGGTGCCCGGGTCGGTGCCGTCCCAGGTGAAGCGGGACTCGACATGGCCGTTGGTGCCGGACTGGTAGACGCACCGGTCGAGTTCGTCGTAGACGTAGTCGTAGTGGCTGCCGTTGGTGTCGGTCCACGACGTCATGCGGCCCAGGTCGTCGTAGCCGAACCGCACCGGCCGACCTGAGGAGTTGACCACCTCGGTCAGCTGCCCGTCCGTGTAGCCGTACCGGAGGACTTCCTGGTCCGAGCCGTCGGCGGCGGCGCCCGCGAGGTGCAGGGCGGTCACCCTGCCGTCGTCTGTGGTGAGCTTCAGGTGGTAGCCGCCGTGGTGGACGATCGACGTCGGGGCGCCGGACTCGTCGTGGTCGAAGGCGATCCAGCGGCCGTTGCGGTCGTCGATCCGGGCCAGTAGCGCCAGTTCGCCGGTGTGGCGGGTGAAGTGCCACACCCGGCCGGTGCCGGGGTCGGTGACCGTGTAGCCGTCGCCGGTACGGTCCAGCGGCCAGCGCCTGCCGTGCGTGGGCAGCACCGGGACGCCCGGCGCGGGATGCGGATAGGCGAGCAGACTGCCTTCGTCGCAGGCGAGGACGACGCCCTCGGAGTCGATCTCCAGGCGCTGGTCGACGGTGCTGGACCAGGTCGGCCCGAACCAGCGGCCCGCCCGGTACGACGAGTCGAAGGTGCGCCGGAACAGCAGCGGCAGCGAGCCCGGGAGGGCGATGTCCGTCTGCGGCAGCAGAACCCGGCCGTTCGCGACGTCGACCGGGTCGCCGTCGCACCGGGTCTCGCCGCACTGCTTGCCCTTGCCGTCGGGGTCCCCGCGCTGCCCGTCTCGGGCCTTGGACGGGGTGTCGGGGACGGCCTTCGCCCCGGCCCTGAGCCCGCCCCGGACCAGGCCGGCGCCCTTGGTGCCGACGATCTCCGGGATGAGCCGCCCGACGAACTCGGACGGATCGCCCTTCGCCGCGTCCCAGGCGTTCTTCAGCGCGCGGTCGGGGTTGGCGGCGGTGGAGACGAGCCCGGCCAGGGTCATGTTGAGACCCTTGTAGTACTCGGCCGGGTGGGTCAGGTTGTACGAGTCGATCGGGTTGACCGACCGTACGAAGTTGATCAGGCCCGCCGTCCCCTTGACGGCACCTCCGGCCAGATGGGTCGCCTCCACGCTCTGGCCGAGGACGTAGTCCGTCAGCTCCAGCCTGGCTTTCCCCAGGCCCGTGGGCTCCTTCGGGGCGTGGGCCATGGCCGCCGTGACCGCCGTCTTCGCGGTGTCCGCGGCCTCGTTCCGGTGCCGGCGGGCCTCGTTCAGGACCTCCCGCGCCCGCTCCCGCTTGGCCGTGCCCGGGTCGGTGAACGGGCCGGGCCGCGGCGGCGGGCTGTCGCTGTTCCGGGCGGCGTTGTAGGCGTCGACCCTCTTGTTGTACGCGTCGACCGCCGCCCTGGACTCCGCTTCGCCCTCCTTGTGCAGGGCGATGGCCTCCCGCGCCCTGCCCTGGGCGCCGGTGACCGCCTTCGCGTACGTCTCCAGGGCCTTGGCGGCGGCCTCGAAGGCGTCGGCGGCGTGCAGCCAGTCGGTCGGGAGCGTCTGGAACCTCGCCCGGAAGGTGTCCGCCGCCTCGCCCTTCCAGTGGGCGGAGTCGAGCCTTTTCATCCCGTCGCCGACGAGATCGAACGCCCGCTGGAAGTCGCGGAGGTTCTGCACCGTCGACGCGATCGCTTCCGGGTTGCCGTGGATGAGCTCCTCGGCCTGCTCGGTCTGCCCGAGCTGCTGCTCGCCCACCTCGGCGCCGAGCGACGAGGCGGTCTTGTCGCCCCAGTCCTCGACGCTGTCCGCCCAGCCCTCCGCACCGGCCTTCTCCAGGCCGTCGCCGATCCGGTCGGTCGTCCAGTCGATTCCCTCGCCGACTCTCTCCTTGGCCTTGTCGATGCCGTTGTCGACGAGGTCGATGCCCCGGTCGAGGGCCTTGCCCAGATCGCCCAGGTCCGCCATCAGCCGCGCTCCCCCCAACGCGGCTCCTCGGCCTGCGTGATCGTCTCCTGCGACGGGTCCAGCGTCTCGCGCAGGCGGGCGTCCGCCGCCTCACGCGCCTCCGGGTCGATGAGTCCCTGCCGCTCGAACGCGTCCATCTGCGCGTCCGCCACGTCGTAGCCCGTGTTCCGCCAGGTCTGCCCGGCCTCCCGGTGGGCCTCGGAGAACGACTCCGCGCTCCAGTCGGGGTCGTCGGTGGCGGACTGGGTGCTGATCTCGTTCCAGCTCATGCCCTTGACCTCGTCCTCGCCGAGGTGCGGGTTGCCGTTCAGCGAGTTGACGCCGATCTTGATCGAGTCCTTGACGTACTGCTCCTGTTCGGCGAACGAACCCGCCGACAGGCCCACGGCCCCTGCGAACCCGTTGCCCTTCAGCGTCAGCGCCCGGACGCCCCACTCCCACCGGTCGCAGAAGGTGCCGAACGCGTCGGCGAGACCGCCGTGGCCGAGTTCCAGCCCCGACAGGGAGAGTTCCGAGAAGCCGCGCCCCGTGGTCGCCTCGCCGATCATGCCGAGGTCCTTGAGCTCGGCATGGGCGAGGTCGATTCCCCGCGCGATGGCGGCGAGCGCCGCGGGCGGCGCCTTGAGATCAGGATTCTCCGCGCTCATTTCCGTCCCCCCTCTCCCCGGGCTGATCCCCGGGCTGATCCCCGGGCTCCTCCCCGAGGTCCACCGCCGCTGTGTCCGGCACGATGCCCCTGACCGGAGGGAACAGCATGCCGTCGGTGCTCCCCGCGTCCAGGGCCACACCGCCGGGTCCCGGCAGCGCGGGCACCAGCACGTCCAGCAGACGGGCGCCGAGGACCGTCCGGTACCTCCACTCCCGGCGCGCTTCCCCCCGTGCCGCGGCGAACCGGGCCAGGGCCTCCTCGTGGGAGAACGCGCAGATCCAGCGGACGCCGTTCCGGTCGGCGGTCCACGGGCCGTCGTGCTCGTCGAACGGCACCAGTACCGCGGTACGCCGGAATTCCCCGAGCAGCCGTGCGAACTCCCGCCGGGCCGATTCCGCTCCACCGGCCGCGGCCGCCGCTGCCGGCAGGCCCGCCGTGCTCGAATGCGGTGGCTCCGGTGGCTCCGGTGGCTCCGCTCGTTCCGAAGTTTCCGGTGACTGGGGTATGCGGCGTATCCGCGGCCTTTCGGGTGTTCGCGGAGGTATATGCGCTTCCAGTGGTTCGGGTGCCTCGGCCGTCTCGGCCGTCTCGGGCGTGCCAGGCGTCTCGGGCGCGCGGGCCGGTGGTTCGGACGGCTTCCGGGCGGACCGCTGTGCCGACTCCGTCAACTCGGCCAATCTCGACGTGCGGCCGGGCTTCGAACCGCTGTCCCCGTTGTCGCTCACCGGGGAATGCTGGCATGGGCCTGTTCTCGATCGCAACGCGTAATTCCCGTACGAATCATGGTGTTTCGGGTCCGACGGAGCCGCCGTTGCGCGGGCTGAGCCCGGCCGGGTGGCGGGCCCGGCCGCGCTGTGCCCCGCCCGCCCCCGGGCGGCGGCGCCTCCGCGGACCTGCTCACCTGCGACCGTTTTCGGCACCTACGCTCCCACCCCCCGTCCCGCTGTCGGACCGCGCTCGTATGCTCGCTGCATGACGGATCACGAGGGCGGAGACCGGGCCGGACACCAGGCGGGGCGTCCGACCGCCAACGCCATGCGCCGTGCTCTCAGGCGGGCTCGGGACGGTGTCGCGCTCGACACCGGTGAGGCGGCCGTGCTGCTGGCGGCACGCGGCGCCGATCTGGAGGACCTGTGCGCGTCCGCGGCGCGGGTGCGGGACGCCGGACTGGAGGCGGCGGGGCGTCCCGGGGTCATCACCTACTCGAAGAGCGTGTTCATCCCGCTCACGCGACTCTGCCGGGACAAGTGCCACTACTGCACCTTCGCCACCGTCCCCGGCAAGCTCCGCCGTGCCGGCCTCGGGCCGTTCATGTCGCCCGACGAGGTGCTGGAGATCGCGCGGCGCGGCGCGGAACTGGGCTGCAAGGAAGCCCTGATCACCCTCGGCGACAAGCCGGAGGACCGCTGGCCCGAGGCACGCGAGTGGCTCGAGGCGGAGGGGTACGACGACACCATCGCCTATGTCCGGGCCATGGCGATCCGCGTCCTGGAGGAGACCGGGCTGCTGCCCCATCTCAACCCGGGCGTGCTGACCTGGACGGACTTCCAGCGGCTCAAGCCCGTCGCGCCCTCCATGGGCATGATGCTGGAGACCACCGCCACCCGCCTCTGGTCCGAGCCCGGCGGCCCGCACCACGGCTCGCCCGACAAGGAGCCGGCGGTGCGGCTGCGGGTGCTGGAGGACGCCGGGCGCAGCTCCGTCCCGTTCACCAGCGGGCTGCTGATCGGCATCGGTGAGACGTACGAGGAGCGCGCGGAGTCGCTGTTCGCGCTGCGCCGGGTCTCCCGTGCCTACCACGGCATCCAGGAGCTGATCATCCAGAACTTCCGCGCCAAGCCCGACACGGCCATGCGCGGCATGCCGGACGCCGAACTGGACGACCTCGTCGCCACCATCGCCGTCGCCCGGCACGTCATGGGTCCTGCCGGCTGCCTCCAGGCGCCGCCGAACCTCGTGGACGAGGAGTACGGCAGGCTCATCGCCGCCGGCATCGACGACTGGGGCGGGGTGTCCCCGCTGACACCCGACCACGTCAACCCCGAGCGGCCCTGGCCCCAGATCGACGTGCTCGCCGAGCGGTCCGGTCAGGCCGGCTTCCGCCTGCGCGAGCGGCTTGCCGTGTACCCGGAGTTCGTATCGCGCGGCGAACCCTGGCTGGACCCCCGGCTGCTGCCGCATGTACGGGCCCTCGCCGAGCCGGGCACCGGCCTGGCGAACGAGGGGGCGCTCCCCACGGGCCTGCCCTGGCAGGAGCCGGACGAGGGCTTCACCGCGAGCGGTCGGACCGATCTGCACCGCACCATCGACACCGAAGGGCGGACCTCGGACCGCCGGGACGACTTCGACGAGGTGTACGGGGACTGGGGAGCGCTGCGCGAGGCGGCCGCGCCCGGCATGGCGCCTTCGCGGATCGACACCGATGTGCGGCAGGCCCTGGCCACGGCGGCCGACGACCCGACAAGGCTCACCGACGGCGAGGCCCTCGCCCTGCTGCACGCCGACGGGCCCGCGCTGGACGCGCTCTGCTCGATCGCCGACGAGCTGCGCCGTGACGTCGTCGGCGACGACGTCACCTACATCGTCACCCGCAACATCAACTTCACCAACGTCTGCTACACCGGCTGCCGCTTCTGCGCCTTCGCCCAGCGCCGCACGGACGCCGACGCCTACACCCTGTCACTCGACCAGGTCGCCGACCGGGCCCAGCAGGCCTGGGACGTCGGTGCGGTCGAGGTGTGCATGCAGGGCGGCATCCACCCCGACCTGCCCGGCACCGCGTACTTCGACATCGCCCGGGCCGTGAAGGAGCGGGTACCCGCAATCCATGTGCACGCGTTCTCCCCGATGGAGGTCGTCAACGGTGCCACGCGCACCGGTCTGTCCATCCGCGAATGGCTGACCGCGGCCAAGGAGGCGGGGCTGGACTCCATCCCCGGCACGGCCGCGGAGATCCTCGACGACGAGGTCCGCTGGGTGCTGACGAAGGGCAAACTCCCCGCCGCCACCTGGATCGAGGTCGTCACCACCGCCCACGAACTGGGCATCCGTTCCTCGTCCACGATGATGTACGGACATGTGGACCAGCCGAGGCACTGGCTGGGCCACTTCCGCACGCTGTCCCGCATCCAGCAGGAGACGGGCGGTTTCACCGAGTTCGTGACGCTGCCCTTCATCCACACCAACGCGCCGGTCTATCTGGCCGGCATCGCCCGGCCCGGACCGACGACCAGGGACAACCGGGCCGTCACGGCGATGGCCCGGCTGCTGCTCCATCCGCACATCCCCCACATCCAGACCAGCTGGGTGAAGCTCGGGGCGGACGGCGCGGCGGAGATGCTGCGCTCCGGCGCGAACGACCTCGGCGGCACCCTGATGGAGGAGACCATCTCCCGCATGGCCGGGTCGAGTTACGGCTCGTACCGCTCGATCCGGGACCTGACCGCCATCGCCGATGCCGCGGGACGCCCGTCCCGGCCCCGTACGACGCTCTACGGCGAGGTTCCGGCGGAGCGGCGACGCACCGCGGCGGACTCCGACGGCCGCCTCCCGGAGCTGCTGCCGGTGCTGCCGCAGGGCTGAGCGGCCTGCAGCGGCTGCCCGCGGGAAGGCCGGTGGCGGCATGCGCGGTGGCACGCATGGTGGCACGCATGAACGGGTCCGTGGCGTAAGGGCGCGTGCCGAGAGGGCCGTGGCGGGTGCGGGCCTGAGCCGGGGGGCGAGCACATGACAGCGGAGTCCCAAGGGCCGCGACAACACCCATGAGAGGACCGCCGCGACGACGGCCGTCAGGGGCCCCAGGGCGGCACCGTTGCCCGACCCCGACCCCGACCCCGACCCCGACCCCGACCCCGACCCCGACCGCGGTACCGCTCGGTGGCGCTACCGCCCCACGCCGTGAACAGCGAGTCGGACACGCAACGAGGTCGGCCCGTCGCATTCCGCTGCACCTGCAGGGCGGCCGGGCCGGGCCGCCGCAGCCGGATTCCCCTCATGAGTGTTTTCTCACGGTCGATTAAAGTGCTCCGCACGAGAAGGGTGGGAGCCGCGTGAGCACGGGAGCCGCAGCTGTCTGGGGACGTGCCGAGCAGCAGGACTTCCGCGCCCGGGTACGCGGCTGCCTGCTGGGCGCGGCCGTCGGCGACGCTCTGGGAGCCGGCGTGGCAGCGCTGTCGCTGGACGAGATCCGCGCCGCTCACGGCCCTGACGGGATCGCCGACCTCGCCCCCGCGTACGGCCGCCGCGGCGCCGTCACCGCCGCCACCCAGCTGACCCTGTTCACCGTCGACGGCCTGATACGCGCCCAGGTCCGCCGTGACACCGGTGCCTGGCACCCGCCGACCGACGTCCACCGCGCCCATCTTCGCTGGGCGGCAACGCAGCGGGACTGGGGTCCCGACGAGCGCCGCAAGGACAACGGCTGGCTCGCCCGCGAGGAGTGGCTCTACACCCGCCGCGCCCCGGCCCCCGCCTGCCTCACCGGTCTCGCCGACGAGGTCCTCGGCACCATCGACAAGCCCAAGAACCCCACCGCCCGCGACGCGGGCGCCCTCGTCCGCTCCGCGCCCTTCGGACTGCTCGTGGGCTGGGAACCACGGCTGGTGTGCCAACTCGCCGTGGAGTGCGCGGCACAGACCCATGGGCACCCCACGGCGTACCTCTCGGCCGGCGCGTTCGCGGTGATCGTCCACGGGCTGGCCCGCGGCGAGACCGTCGAGGGGTCCGTCCAGCGGGCGCTGTCCCTCCTCACACCCAGACCGGGCCACCAGCCCGTGACCGACGCGCTGAGGCGAGCCGTCGGCGCGGTCCACCAGGGCATCCCGAGCTCCACCGGCGTCGACGCACTCGGCGACCCCGAGCACGCCGAGGACGCCCTCGCCGTCGCCGTCTACTGCACCCTCGCCGGCGAGGATGTCCGGCACGGACTCCGCCTCGCGGTCCACCACGACGGCGCCTCGCACACCACCGGCACCCTCTGCGGAGCCCTCCTCGGCGCACTTCACGGCGAGACGGCCCTCCCACCGGACTGGCTGGCGGAAGTCGAGGGCCGTTCCACCATCCTCGAACTCGCCGACGACTTCGCCATGGAGATGACCCAGGGCCCCGCACTCCACGGCCCCACCGCCTCGTCCTCCGGCTGGCTGCGGCGCTACCCGCGCGGCTGAGGCCTGCCGGTTCCGGCCTGCTTGCACCTGGTTTGAGGCCGGCCGGCCAGTCGACGTGTACTCCGGCGTGACTACCGCTGCGGGGTGCCTTCCACTACACGTGGGCTCACGCGGGCGCGCCCGGGAGGGGCGGGCTGTGCTCTGCTCTCCCCGCCTCACCGGTCTCCCGTACGGACTCCTGTGCGGACACGATGCGTTGACGGTGCCTCACGCCGGATGGTGAGGTACGTCGAAGGAGACGGCAACGAGCTGACAGTGATCGCTGTATCGACCTACTGTGGTTGTTCGGATCTGTTTCTGACGGGCGGATTGCCGGACAGGGGGACGGGTGGAAGCAGAGATGATGGATCTCGCGCGCACCGCCGGGGCTGCGGTCGTCACTCTGATGGCGACGGATGCGTGGGAGAGAACTCGAGAGGGCGTCGTAGCGCTGTGGCGACGAGTCAGTCCCGCGCGCGCAGAGAGCGTGGACGGGGAGCTGGAAGCCGCTCGGGACGATCTCCTGCTCGCGCGTGCGAACGGCGACGAGCTGGCCGAGCGGGAACTGCGCGAGGAGTGGGCAGGCCGTCTTCGCCGCCTTCTTCGCGACCGACCGGATGTCGCGGCGGAGCTTCGCGGTATCCTCGCGGACCTTGATCCGGAGCGGCAGGCTCAGACGGCGACCACTCAGATGAGGGCCGAAGCGTCAGGGAGCGGACGCGTCTATCAAGCGGGCCGCGATCAGCACATCACAGAGAGATGACTGAGCCCTCACGCGCGGAGGGCGCGGTACAGGGCCGTGCGTCGGGCCATGGGCGCGTGTATCAGACAACGGGCGATCAGCACATCACGGAGCACCACCACTACTACGGGGACGGCGAGGCCGCATCACCTGCGAACTCGTCAATACCGCGCGACATCGTGCACACTCCCACGGAAGCGCCGCGATATGGGCTGACTGCACCGGACTCCGTGCGGTTGCCGCTCGTCGGGAGGACGCCGCGCTACCTCCGGGATCGCAAGACCCTTCTGGCGGAACTGTTGGCGGCTGCCGGTAGCCATGGAGGGATCCATGTGCTCCACGGGACGGGAGGGTGCGGCAAGACGGCAATCGCTCAGGAACTGTTTCGCTCGGTGACGAGCCACCTCGACACGGTCGGTCTCTGGGTCAATGCGTCGGAGCGAACCACGTTCCGGGCCGGCATGCTGGCCGTGGCCGCCGATCGTGGCGCGCGGACCGTGGAGCTGGCTTCGGCCTACGCGGGCCAGCGGGCGGCCGCAGATCTTGTCTGGCACTACCTGGACAGCTCGCCGCAGAGGTGGGTTCTCGTGTTGGACAACGCGGACGATCCCGCAGTGCTGGGGGAGGGCGGCTGGCTGCGATCCAGTGGGCAGGGGACTGTCGTCGTCACCACGAGACGGGGCTCGTCGCCGGTATGGCAAGGGGCGCAGTTGCACCGGGTGGGAACGCTTCCGGTGGATGACGCCGCACTCATTCTTCGTGATCTCGCACCCGACTCCGGCACGTTTGCAGAGGCTCGGTCCATGGCTCAGCGGCTGGACTGTCTGCCTCTGGCCCTGACGCTGGCGGGGGCGTTCTTGTCCCGGCAACTTCTGGAGAGCTGGTCCATGAGTGACTACCAACGCCGTCTTCAGGACGACTTTACGGAACTGATCGACCGGGGGGCGGATTCCGACAGGGACGCACGGCACCTGGTCAGCAGGACCTGGCAGATCTCACTCGACAGGCTGGAGAAGGCCGGAGTACCCGAATCGGTCACACTCATGCGGCTGTTGTCGTGCTTCAGTTCAGATCCGCTGCCGCTGGCGTTGTTCCACCCGCGGAGACTATCCGCGACCGATCTGGTCCACGCCACTCCCTCTTTGGACGCACAGCGAGTGGAGGTCGCTCTGCGTGGCCTTCTGGACCATTCCCTGGTCGCGCTCGTGGACGTCGAGCGAGGTGGCGCCGGGGTTCGGTGTGTCAGGACTCATGGGGTCGTGCTGGACAGCATCGCCGCCTCCGTACCGGATGACCAGAGGCTGCTCCTCACGGCATCGGCGGTGGGCTTGCTCGCCGAGGAATTCCCGAAGGAACTCGGTGAGGCTCGGGCGGTCGGCGGTGTCGGGTGGCTGGCACCTCACGTGGTGAATCTGCTGCGTCGGGTTCCTGGGCCTGGGGTGGCGCTGGAGGCGGTCGAGCTGGCCCTTCGATTGGCCGCCCTGACGTACGGCATGGGCGACTACCACGCGTCATCCTCCGTAGCCCGTTCCGCGGCCGAGATCGGCCGAGGGCAGTTGGGTGCCGACCATCCGGTGACATTGAGGGCTCGTCATCGGTTGGCCCTTGCGCTTTTCCGGCTGGGTAAATTCTCGGAATCCGAGAGATTGCACAGGGATGTTCTCGATTCCCGGGTCCGGCTCCTTGGCCGGGAGAATGTCGAAACGCTGACGAGTCTGCAGGACATCCATGAGCCGCTCGCCCAGTTGGGCAGACTGGAAGAATGTGTGGCATCGCTTCGGGAGACGGAGGAGATTCGAGCCCGGATTCTGGGTTCCGATCACCCCGACACTCTCCATGCGCGTGCACTTCTCATCGAGTACTTGGCGAACCTGAACGCGCAAGAGGAGTTCGACGCATTCGCGCCGACTGCGGTTGCGGCATGTGAGGAGCGCTTGGGAGCAGAGTCCTTCACCACGGTGACCGCTCGCCATAACTTCGCATACGGACTCTACGTCTTCGGTCGATGGGCGCAGGCCGAGGAAGCGGCCCGTGTGGCGGTGTCGGCCCGCGAGCGGATCCACGGTGCGGAGCACTACCTCACCCTGTCGGCAACCATCCTCCTCAGCTGGATTCTGGAGAAACGCGGGCAGGGTGATGAGGCCATCACCCTTGCGCGACGCGTCGTCGTAGGGCAGGAAAGGGCGCTTGGTGCCGAGCATCCGTACGTCCTGGCCAATCGGGCCGGCCTTGCCACTTCGCTTGTGGAAAGCGGCCGCGTCGAGGAAGCGGTTGTCCTGGCGACCCGGAATCTCCCACTGTGTGAGCGGACTCTCGGCCCCGGTGACCCTGTGACGATCAAGACTCTCGCAGTCATCGAACTGGGGGGAGCCGACGGAGAGGGGAGCCCCCTCGGCCAGGACGGCGGGCCGGTCGAGAGGGCGTGACTGCGTTCGCAGCGAGACGGTCGGCGGGGAGGGCTGCCGGTCAGCCCTCGCTGCTGATCCCGGTGATGAACGCCGACCACGTCTCTGCGGTGAAGCCCAGCGGCGGGCGGTGGTGCGCCTTTGAATCACGCACAGCTACCGAGCTCTGATCTTTCGCCTTGACCTCCACACAGTCGCCGTTGACGGCCGAGTACGTGGACTTGGTCCATTCTGTCAGGGACGCAGCTTGCCGGTTGTGCATGGTGACTCCGATGGTTGTGCCAGATGTGTGGGTACCTCGAGCCGCTGTCCCCAACGGCCCCGAGATCGACGCTACGCCCCAACATCCCTTTCGGTGAGGTCTGTTCACCCATCCGGATGGCGTTTGCTGCCGAAGTTCATTCAGTTCGAGCCGATAAGTGTATAATGCCCGCCCTTGAGGTCAGCCTCCGTAGCTCTCCGATACCAGGCGGATGAATTCCATGGACTGCTCGGCGCTGAGTGCCTTGGCTCGGAGATGCTCGTACATCACCGTGTAGCTCTGCACGTCGTTGGGCTTCTCGAGGTAGAGGTCGCTTGTCACGCCCTCGAGGTAGACGACGCTGGCATCCATGGCGTCCTGGAACTCCAGGATGACGAATTTTCCGTACATGCCAGGATGGGCCCCTACGGCGTAGGGGAGGACCTGCAGCGTCACGTGCGGCTGCATGCTCAGCTCAACGAGGTGCTTGAGCTGGTCTGCCATGATCCGGTCATTGCCGACAACGCGGCGCAGCAGAGCTTCATCGATGACGGCCCAGAACCGGAGCGGGTTGTCGGGGTCCGTGAGGCGGTCCTGGCGTTTGAGCCGGATCTGAATGCGCTTGTCGATCTCGCTCTGGGTGGCCTCGGGCCACATCCCCTCGATGACTGCCTGGGCGTAGTCGCGTGTCTGGAGCAGGCCGGGCACGATCAGTGACTCGTAGACCCGGAGGCTGGCCGCGTCCGTCTCCAGACCGATGTAGACGCTGTAGGGGATGTCGCCGAAGGCGTGCCACCAGCCCTGCTGGCGGGAGTCCTTGGCCATCTGCATCAGGGAGTCGACGACGCGGCGGTCCTCGACCTCGTACACTCCGCAGAGGTCGCGCACATCGCGCTGGCTGATCGACCGCCGGCCGTTCTCCAGTCGGCTGATCTTCGACTGGGAGACGAGCAGGCGATCGGCCACCTCTTCCGCCGTCATGCCCTTCTGCTCGCGGAGGCGGCGCAACTCCTGCCCCAAACGACGGCGCCTGACGGTGGGGTTGACGTTGGACGCCACGGGAACTGCACCTCCGGCTGTGGACTGCTCTGCGGTCCTGTTGCTGTGCGTATCTACGTCTCAGCAGACTGCCACCAAAGGTGTTGCCCGCGCTGGAAAACGACGACACGCAGACACAATGCGGGACACAAAAAATCCCGCCGTGCGCGGCACGTCACGGCGGCACACCCATGTGCGGGTGAATTGCCCTGAATTCAGGGGCTTTTCCTTGTGGGGTGCCTGGGGGGCGCCAGGCGGCGCGCGCTGCGCACATCCGCCGGTCCGGCCGCAGCGTCCCGCCCGCCACGGTGTTCGCGCGCCGCACGGTGCGTCCCCGGCGCGGGTCCGGCTTCGCGTGGCAGGGAGTGCCCGCGTGAAGTCCCGGGGCGGTGGGTTCGGCGGCAAGCCGTGAAGAACGCGCGGGGCAGCCGTTCGTACGACTGTCCCGCGCGCTCTGCGGCTCCCGCACCGGGTCGCGGGCGGTACCGGCCGGGGGACTCCCCCGGCCGGCACGCGAACGGGTGCCTCGGGGGCGCGTCCGTGACGGCGGGCGTCGCGGACGCGCCCGCACAGGTGCGTGTCCTTGCGTGTCCTGGCGTCTCCTTGCGTGTCCTCGCGTGTCCGCGTCAGTGCGCCGGGCGCCCGCCTGTGCTTGTGCGCCCGTGCGTACGTATGCCCTAGTGGACGGCGGCGCGGGCCATACCGCCGCGTCGTGCCGGCATCGGGACGGCCGGCTGGCGGCCGGTTGCTGCCGGGCTGCGGCGCGGCTGTGCGGACACACCGTTCTGAACGTCCATCACGGCGTGTGCCACGAGTCCGCCCATCGGGTCGTGCCGGATCAGGTCCCGCAGTCGAGAGCGGGAGGACCGCCCCTCGTTGCCGGGGTAGAGGTGCTTGCCGAGACCGACCGCGTGCGCCAGCGCGGCGAGCGCGGCCGTCCGCGGGTCCGGCGGCACGCCGGTGCGGATGGCACTGTCCAGCCGGGCCCTGATCTCCCGGCTGATCGCCGTGTCCGTCGCCTGGTAGCGAGTCGTCGGCAGCACCCCGCACATCTGGCCGGCCACGGCATGGACCATGCCGCACCTCTCCAGATGTGAAAGGTAGGTTTGGCGCAACCCTAGTCGGGGCCCGCCGATCCAGTGGACGGCCCGAACCGGACTGCCGCGCCTGCGCAGCAGTTCCAGTGCGGAGTCCAGTGTCGGATCTCCTGTCGGCCGTGGCATCACCACGGCGATACGATCCCCGTCTGGGGCTATCCGTCCCGCCAGAGCCAGCTCCACTAGCTGTGCTCCGGCCAGGCCGAGGTCGAGCGACTGCGGCTGCGCTGTGGTACCCGTGGTCGGGTCCAGAGCGAGCAGCAGAAGCTCCTCCGGAAGTGTTCTGCGGCTCCTGCCCATCCATGCCTCCCCGCGTGGATGAATGACAGGGTGACGCCTCTCACATTGGTCTGTCGAGAGTGCCTGGGTGCTTCGTACGGGAACCGGTAGGTATGTCGTTCTCGTCTAGCACGGGGGCCAAGGGCTCACACAGGACACTGGTAGATGGTTCGGGCAGTGGTGCGGGTGGTACCGGCGTCATGGCGGATTCAGGTTTGAGGCACGGAGGAGGCACGGTGGCGGGCGAGTCCCCCGACAAGTCGGTGCAGCAGAAGTCGTCGGGGGAGACGACTCCGGGCGAACGCGATCCGCGGCTTTCCGTGGCCCGTTCGGAGGGTGCGTCCTCCGAGAGGCGTACCGACCAGCCGACGGCGGTGTTCAGGACACTGCCGTCGGAGCCGTCGGAGCCGTCGGTCTCGGGTACGGACAACGACAGGGGAGTGGGCAGGGGAGTGGGCGAGGGCAGCGAGCGCGGGGACATGGACGAGGACGCATCCGCGTCCGTGTCCGGTTCCGGCGCCGTGACGGAGTCCGCCGCCCCCGAAGACAGGCCCTCCGACGGAGGCGAGCACACCCCGGACGGCGGCGATCGGCTGCGGGAGGCCGTGACCGCATGGCTCTCCGGCACGGGCAGGGACGAGGGGCACGAGGAGGGCGAGGAGGGCGAGGAGGGCACGGCGAACGAGCCCACGAGGCCGAGAGCCGCCGAGGGCGGGGGCGCGGACGAAGGAGCCTCCGAAGTCGCCCGCAGCGCGCCCGCGGTGGCGGACGGGGGCGCGAAGAGGCCCGCGGCGCCCGCACCCCGCAAGTCCGCCGACGGGGAAGAACCACCGGCCGATCCGGACGCCGGGCCCGGGGCCGGGGGCGGGGGCGGCCGGCACCGCGAGGCCGGCCGGGGCGGTGAGGGAGAGAGCGACGAGGGCGGTGCCCGGAGCAGGGGCCCCCGCTGGGCTGCGCTCCTGACGGAAGAGGACGGCGCCACCACGGCCGAGGACGAGGCCACCAAGGGGGGCCTGAAGGGCGCCGGGGCCGTCGCATCGGCCGATGCGTCCAAGAGCGGCGAACCGGGAGACGACGAGAAGAACCGGACGCCCGCCGACACGTCGGCGGCCGACGGAACCGCGCTGCCCCGGCCTGCCGTGGACCAGCCGACCACCGCACTGAAGATCAGCCCCTCGACAGCGGCACCCGAGCAGTCAGCGAACCCCTCCACGGCTACTGTGCGGCCGGACCCGGAGCGCACCGCTTCCGACCGCACGGGCATGGAGCAGGGGGCGGAGCGCACCGCGGCGCTCGGCGTCACCGCACCCCCGAGCGGGTCGTCGAAGCCCGGGCAGAGGCCGGGAAGGCCCGGCGCCAAGCCGGCGGCGGATCCCGGCGGGCCGTCCAGCCCCGATCACCGTTCCGGCCCCGAGGGTGCCGCCGGCTCCCGGATTCCGGCCGGCGGCCGACCCGCTGCCCCGGCCTCCCCGGCCGCCGGTGCGGCGTCCGGGGCCGCGCCCCAGCCCGGTTCCGAGCCGGACGCAGCGTCCAAGCCCGCGTCACCGCCCCCGCCCCCGTCTGCATCCGCATCCGCGGCCGCCTCCGAGCCTGCCTCCGAGCCCGCCTCCGAGCCCGGTTCCGAGCCGGACTCCGCATCCGCCTCTGATTCCGGGCCCGTTCCCGGCCGGGCCTCCCGGGGCGCTCCCGAGTCTGCCGCCGAGCGGACCAGTACGTTCGTGCCGCTGCGGCGCGACGGCGCACCGTCCTCCACTCCCGGTGCTTCCGCCGCCTCCGCGTCGAAGTCGGCCCCGCCCGCGTCGAAGTCGGCCGCTCCCGGCGGGCACGCAGCAGCCCCGCCCGCTTCACTCACCGAGCCCGAGCGCACGCGTCAGCAGCCCATGCCACCCAAGCCGCCACTCGATCTGCTGGCCGAACTGACCAACACCCCGCCGCCCGCGCAGACTCCGGTTCGCACGCTGCTGCGGCGGGTGAGGATCTGGACGCCGCTCGTCGTGCTGCTCCTGATCGTCTTCGCTGTCGTACAGACCCTGCGACCGCTCCCGGAGCCCACTCTCTCGCTGACCGCCAAGCCGGCGTACTCGTTCGCCGGCGCCGCCCCGCAGCTGCCCTGGCCCGCGGAGGGCCAGGCGTACATGGCGGCGTCCGGACTCGGCGCGCTCGGCTCCTCCGGCGAGCAGAAGCCCGTGCCGATCGCGAGCGTCACCAAGTCGATGACGGCGTATGTGATCCTCAAGAACCACCCGCTCAAGCCGGGCGAGGACGGGCCCATGATCGAGATTGATGCCAAGGGGGAGTCGGACGGCCAGCTCGACAAGACGGACAACGAGTCGACGCTCAACACCGTCAGGAAGGGCGACAAGATCAGCCTGAAGGACGCGCTGGCGGCGATCATGATCCCGTCCGCGAACAACATCGCGCGGCAGCTTGCTCGCTGGGACTCGGGCTCGGAGAAGGCGTTCGTCGAGAAGATGAACGCCGCCGCCGAGGAGCTCGGCATGAAGAACACCACGTACACCGACCCGTCCGGGTTGGACGCGACGACGGTCAGTACGGCCGAGGACCAGGTCAAGCTGGGGCTGAAGCTGGTCGAGATCAAGGCCCTGATGGACATCACCAGGCTGCCGGAGTGGACGGACCCGTCGGGCAAGACCTGGCGGAACTACAACGAGCTGCCGCCGTTCGACGGCGCGCTCGGCATCAAGACCGGCAGCACCACCAAGGCGGGCGGCAATCTCCTCTTCGCCGCCCACAAGATGGTCGGTGACACGGACCAGCTGATCGTCGGAGCTGTGCTCGCCCAGTACGACACCCCGATCCTCGGTACCGCGATCAAGGCCAGCAGGGACCTGATGCTGGCGACCCAGGGCGCCCTGGAGAACGCGACGGTCGTCAAGAAGGGACAGGTCGTCGGTGTGGTCGAGGACGGCCTGGGCGGCTCGGTCCCGGTCGTGGCCACCAAGGACGTGCAGGCGGTCGGCTGGTCCGGGCTCACCGTGAAGCTGGAGCTGAGCGACGGCGGCAAGGTCGTGCCGCACGAGGCCGCCGCCGGCACGGTGGTGGGGTCGCTCACCGTCGGCGACGGTGCGAGCCAGGTCGCCGTTCCGGTGGCCCTCCAGCAGGAACTCGCGGAACCCGGGTTCGGAGCCAGGCTGACCCGCCTGGGCTGACCTCGGATGTCCGGACGGGGCACGGGCCTCCGCGCCCCGTCCGCCGCATCAGCCCCGTGCTAGCGTCCCCGGATCGCGGCGTCCCCGGCAGGGGCAACTCGCGAAGCCGGGACGGCGTCCCCGAGCACGGGAAGCGACCACGGGAGCCGCATTGACCACCGTCGAGCCGACACGCGCGGACGAGAGCAGTGCCGCGAGGGGGCCACGAGCCGCGAGGAGCCCGCGAATAGGGGAGGACTCCGGGGGACCTGGATCCCCCGGGTCTCCCGGCTCTCCCGGGCCCCCCGGGCCCCCCGGGTCTCCCGGATCCCCCGGGTCTCCCGGGTCTCCCGGATCCCCCGGGGTTCCGGCCGCTCCCGGCTCCCCCGGGGGTCCCGCAGCTCCAGTGGCGACGTGCTCTCGCGCCGCACGGTTCAGCGCCGTGAGGCGCACCGCATCGCGCCTGCCCGTCCCGCGTTTCCGGGCCTCGTGGTTCGGGGTCTCGCGGTTCGCCTCCCCGCGGCGCGCCGCCGCCCGGTTCGCTGCCGTGTCGGTGCGCCGTCCCGTCCTGGCGGCGACCGCATGGGCGGCCTTCCTCCACCTCGGGTGGTTCTTCCTCTTCGCCAACAGCGGCGGCGACATCGCCGCACAGGACGCCTGGGCCGAGTTCGTCGGCCGCCACCCCGACTCGGCGTACAACCTCGCCTGGTACGGCGGCATGCACCCGGTCTCGTACAGCGTGGTGTCCCCGTATCTGATGTCCGTGCTCGGCGTGCGGACCACGATGATGGTCGTCGGGACCCTCTCCACCACACTGACCGCGCTGATCCTGACGCGGGTGCGGGCGGTCCGGAACCCGCTGGCCTGCGCACTGGCCGGAGTGTTCGCGATCTTCTGCAACGCGCTGTCGGGGCGGGTCACGTTCGGGCTGGGGATGGTGTTCGCCCTCGGAGCGGTCGCTGCGGTGTTCTGCTGGCCGTACCGCTGGCGGAGGAAGCGGTGGGCGAAGGCCGCGTTCGCGGCACCGCTGGCCGGCCTCGCGACCGCTTCGAGCCCGGTCGCCGGGCTCTTCCTCGGAGTCGTCGCCGCGGCGCTGTTCCTGAACAAGCGACGTCCCGGCGCCTATGCACTGGGGATCGCGCCGGTCGTGGTCGTGGTCCTGTCGGCGTGGCTGTTCCCCTTCTCCGGCACGCAGCCCATGTCCCTCGGGTCGACGTCGCTGCCGTTCCTCTTCGGGGTGCTGGTCCTCGTCCTCGTACCGCGGGACTGGCGCACCGTACGGACCGCCGCCGGGGTGTACTCCGCCGGCACGCTGCTGACCTTCCTCGTGGACTCGCAGATCGGCTCGAACGTCTCGCGCCTCGCGATGCTGTTCGCGGGGGTGGTGCTGCTGGCGGCGCTGCCGTACGCCGTGCCGCGCTCACGCAGGTGGTACGCCGTCGTCGTGGCCTTCGCCGGGCTCAACGCGTGGATCGGCTTCAAGAGCGTCGACGACATCGTGCGCACCGCTCCGGCCGCGTCCTGGACGCGGGAACTCGCACCGCTGGTGAACGAACTACAGGAGGTCGGTGCGGAGAAGGGCCGCGTCGAGGTCGTCCCGGCGAGCAGCCACCGCGAGGCGTCGGCACTCGCGCCGTACGTCAACCTGGCGCGCGGCTGGAACCGGCAGGCGGACATGGAACGCAATCCGCTCTTCTACGACGACACACTCGACGCCGTGAACTACCGCGAGTGGCTCCACCGCTGGGCCGTGCACTACGTGGTGCTGCCGACCGGCGAGCCGGACTCGGGCGCCCGGCAGGAGGCGGAGCTGGTCGAGCGAGGCCAGCCCTATCTGAAGCTGGTGTGGTCGGACGCGAACTGGCGGCTGTTCGCCGTCCGCGAGCCGACCCCTCTCGCGGACCCGCCGGCGACGGTGGACCGGGCGGGCGACGGCGAGCTGCGGATCCATGTGCGCGAGGCGGGCCGGGTGCTGATCCGGGTCCCGTACTCGCCGTGGCTGGGGCTCGTGGACGACCAGGGCCGGAGCGTGGAGCAGCCGCACGAGACCCCGGAGTCGAAGCTGCGGGGGGACGGTGAGCCGAGGGTGTTCGTCAACGCCGCCGGCTGCCTGACGAAGGCGGAGCAGGATGCGTCGGGCGACGAGTGGACCGAGCTCCTGGCGCCGCGTCCGGGCGTCTACCGGCTGGCTGCCCCGTATCGGTTCCCCCGCGGCACGCCCTGTCCTGAGGAGCTGACCGGGAGGAGCTGACCGGGATGCGCTGATCGGGCGGAGCTGACCGGCCGGCACCCGGCGTGCCGTCAGGTCACCGGCGGGCCTGTGGCGGACGGCGCCCGGGGACGCGGGCATGGCGGCGCGGGCGGCGCGGGCGGTGCCGAGGCGCGGACCAGGGGCCGGACCTCGATGTGTGTCCGCCATTCGACGCGTGATGTGCCGCCTTGAGCACGATGCGTGGGCGACGGGGTTACTGTGGCGGCCGCTGTTGTTGTGATCAACGGGCGCCCCGCCCGCCTCGGGCTCGCGGGGCGGCCCGCCACGACCGGACAGGTGCGCCCATGAGTCTTCCCTCCTCCCGCTCCCGCTCCCGCCTTCCCGGTGCGGCCGCAGCGGCGCGCGCACCGTCGGCGCACCGCGCTCCGGCCGCGGCGGTGGGGACGTTCGCCGTCGGGAGCGACCGCCACCAGGCCGGTGAGGTCGTCACCGTGACGACCGCCGGAGGCGGCGACTCCGGCAATCCCCGGTGGTCGCCGGCATGAGCACCGTCGAGCTGACGGTTCAGGCGACCATCGCGATGGTGCTGCTGGTCGATCCGTTCATCCGGGGCCTCTTCTTCCGTGTGCTGACCGACAACGAGCCCGAGCGGCGGCGGGAGTACGTCGGCCGCATCATGGTGGTCATCGCGATCACCCTGGGGGGCGCGGCCCTGATCGGGCGGCCGGTGCTCGATCTGGTCGGCATCGACCTGTCCGCCTTCGGGTTCGCCGGCGGACTGGTCCTCCTGCTGATGGGCTTCGAGATGCTCTTCGGCGGCGAGCCGACCCGCGCGCAGGGCGGCGCTGCGGCGCACGAGGAGCCGGCACCGAGATCGGCCGAGGACTCGATCGTGGTTCCCTACGCGATTCCCTTCATGGCGGGCCCGGGCGCCATCACCACGGTCATCGGCATCGCCTCGACGGGCCAGGGCTGGTCGGGTACGGTCGCGGCGCTCATCGCCGTCGCCATCACCGTGGCCCTGATTCCGGTGGGGCACCTGCTCCTGGTCAATCGGATGAGGATGTCGGCGCAGACCATCGCCATCGTGACGCGGTTCGGCGGACTGTTCGTGGCCACGATCGGCATCCAGCTCATGCTCAACGCGATCAGGACGTACTTCGGCCTCGGCTGAGTCCCGGGCGGAGACTTCGGCGATGAGGGTGTGTGCGGTGTGCCGGTCGCCTTGCTTTGCCGCGGCTCGCTGCCGTTGCGGTGGTCAGCTCCTCGGTGAAGCCCCGTTCGCCCGTCGCGTCGGGCACGTACTTGACACAGACGACTATCCGCAGACTCATGCCGGCTCTCCTTCGTGTGCGGGTTCGGCGGTTGCGCTTCGCGGTTGTGGTGCGGTGGCGCCGAGCGCCGCCGGGTCAGGTCCCGGCTCGGTCAGCGGGAGACCGAGGTGCACGCGCTCGGTCACCCAGCGGGTGGGCCGGTAGCGGGGATCGCCCGTGCTGCGGTGGAGCCCCGCCTGGAGGGCGAGTATCCGTGCCGTACCGATTCGATCGCCCCAGGCCAGGGGGCCGGTCGGGTATCCCAGCCCCGCGGTGACGGCCGTGTCGACCGCTGCGGGGGTCGCGATGGCGCGCTCGGCGATGGAGGCCGCCACCGAGACGATGGACGCGAGCAGCCGCTGGGCCACCGAGCCGGCCGTGTCCCGGACGACCGAGACGGCGCGGCACCCGTCGGTCGAGACGGCGCGGCACCCGTCGGTGCCGCCGTCCTCGGTCGCCGGGGCGGCGGCACGGGCGAGAACGGCCCGCGCGTCGTGGACCGCGGCCGGATCGGTGGCCGGGGTGAAGGCGAGCACCCGGCGGCGGGTGGGCAGTGCCAGCGGGTCGACCCCGACGGTGCGGGATACGGGCAGCCCGGCGGACGCGATCTGCTCCGCCACGGTCGTGCCCCAGGTGGGCACCAGCACCACGGCCCGCCCGGAGGGGTCGGGACCGCTTTCCAGGGTGGCCCCGTCCGCACGGAGGGTGCGGCGCAGCGCGTCGGCGTCCGGTCCGTGCCCGGCCACCCGTACGGGGCGGCCGGGGTCCCCGGTGATCGGCGACTCCGGCGGGGTCGCCTGCGCGCCGGCGCTGTGGTCGTAGAAACCGCGGCCGGTCTTGCGGCCGTGCAGGCCCGCGGCCACGCGGTTGGGGGTGAGGTAGGAGGGCCGGAGCCGGTCCGAGTGCCTGAAGCCCCGCCACACGCTGTCGATGACGGTGTCGGTGACATCGAGTCCGGTGAGGTCCATCAGCTCGAACGGGCCCATGCGCAGCCCCAGGACATCGCGCGCGATGCGGTCGATGCCGGCCGGGTCGGAGACCGATTCCTCGAGCAGGGCCAGCGCCTCGGTGACGAGTCCGCGGCCCGCGTGGTTGACGAGGAAGCCGGGGGTGTCGGCGACCACGGCGGCCGAGTGGCCGGTGGCCTCGACGAGTTCGACGAGTACGGGCGGGATGTCCGGCCGGGTCAGGGCCCCGGGGACGACCTCGACGATCCTCATCAGCGGTACGGGGTTGAAGAAGTGCAGGCCGACCAGCCGGGAGGGGTCCGCCAGTCCCGCCGCGACACGGGTCACCGGGAGGGAGGAGGTGTTGGTCGCGAGGATCGTGCGTGCGGGGAGGACCTCCTCCAGCCGCCGGAACAGCTCCGTCTTGGCGGCCAGGTCCTCGCGTACCGCCTCGATGACGAGTTCCACCCCGTCGCCGGGTGCGAAGGCGTCGTCCAGCGGCAGCAGGCGCTCCGAGGCGGCCCTGGCCGCCTCCGGACCCAGCCGCCCCTTGGCCGCGGACCGGTCGAGCATCCCCCGTACGAAGCCGATCGCGTCGCCGACCGCCTCCTGCCGGGCGTCGCCGAGTTCCACGGTGTGACCGGCGGTCGCCGCCCACTGGGCGATCCCGCGTCCCATGACACCGGCGCCGACGATCCTGATACGCACGTGGAGTCCTCGTTTCTGGTTCCTGGCCGTTCCCGCGGTCGCGGTCGGCGCGGCGGCGGGAACGGCCGGCGGAGCGTGCCCGCCGTCGGTCGCGACCGGCTGGTGCCGACTGGTGCCGTTCGGTTCCGCCCGGGGCCCCTGGCCTCGTCCGGCCTCGTCCGGCCTTGTCCGGCCCCGTCCGGCCTTGTCCTGTGCTGTCCTCTGTTGTCCTGTGTTGTGCGGTGCCACCGCCTGGTGGTGGCCGATGGGCACCGCCCCGCCTGGTGGCGACCGGTGCCGTCCCGTGCCGACGAGCGCAGGCCGGCACGGTCCCGCCTTCCGGTTCCGCCTTCCGGTTCCGCCTTCCGGTCCGGTACCCGGTCCCGGGAGGAGGTGGCTCACACCGTGCCAACAGGCATTGATCACTGTCCAATACCGAATTAGGCTCACATTGATACTCCACGTGGATCAGTCGCCGTCGTCGGGTTCGGCCGGGGCTGCCGGAACAGGACTGGGGGTCGGCATGGAGTTGCGCCATCTGACGGCGTTCCTCGCGGTCGCCGAGGAACTGCACTTCGGCCGCGCCGCCAGACGGCTGCAGATGGCGCAGCCGCCACTCAGCCAGCAGATCCGCCAGCTCGAGAAGGAACTGGGGGTGCAGCTCTTCGAGCGCAACACCCGCTCGGTACGGCTCACCAGTGCCGGCCAGGCCTTCCTGCGCCCGGTACGGACGGTGCTGGAGGACGTCGGCATCGCGGTCCGGGTGGCCAGGGCGGCCGGCCGCGGGGAGTACGGGCGGGTCACCGTCGGCTTCGCCGGGGCCTCGAGCCATGAGGCGCTGCCCCGGCTGACCAGGGCCGTCCGGGCGGCCCACCCGGGCATCGAGCTGGTCCTGGAGGGCCAGACGTACGCCAACGCGGCCCTCACCCGGGTCGTGGAGGGAAAGCTGGACGTCGGCTTCGTGCGGCTGCCGGTGACGCACCCGGGGCTGGAGAGCAGGGTGATCTACGAGGAGGAACTCCTCTGCGCCCTTCCGTCGGACCACCGGCTGACGCAGCGCACGCGCATCCCGGTGGAGGCACTGGCCGAGGAGCCGTTCGTGGGGTTCCCCGCCAATGCGGGCTCCTCCTTGCGCGACCTTGTGGCGGCCACCTGCGAGAAAGCCGGGTTCACCCCCAGGGTGACGCAGGAGGCACCCGATTCCCATACGATCCTGGCCTTGGTCGCCGCCGGGGTGGGAGTGACGCTGACGCTGACCTCCTGCCGGCACATCCAGCAGACCGGTCTGGTCTACCGGCCGCTGGCGGGCGAGCCGATCAGGCTCCGGGCCGCCCTCGCCTGGCGGAGGGACAACCCCTCCGCCGCGCTGCGCGCCGTACTGGACGTGGCCGAAGCGGCGCTGCCGACGCCGGTGCTGTGAGGGATCCCGACGGGTCCGGAAGAAGCTGAGACGCAGTCGGTCTCAATGCCGTAGCAATTGAGTATTGGACCTTCTCGACGGGCGGTGCGAGGGTCGGCGGGACATCAACCCGAGGCGAAAGGACGAGGGATGTCCGCCGCTCCCGCACCCATCGTCATCTGCGAACCCCTGCGCACACCGATCGGCCGGTTCGGAGGGGCGCTGTCGTCGCAGCGGCCCGCCGCGCTGGCCGCGCATGTGATCTCGGAGGTCGTGGCCCGCAGCGGAGTCGACCCCGGGCGGATCGACGAGGTGATCCTCGGCCACGCCTACCCGACCTCCGACGCGCCCGCGATCGGGCGGGTCGCCGCCCTCGACGCCGGTCTGCCGGAGTCCGTCACGGGCACCCAGGTCGATCGCCGCTGCGGCTCCGGACTCCAGGCCGTGCTGGACGCGGCCATGCAGATCCGCTGCGGCTTCAGCGAGGTCGTCGTCGCCGGGGGAGTCGAGGTCATGAGCGTGGCCCCGTTCTACACCCACGAGGGGCGCCGGGGCATCGCCTCGCCGGGACTGATGCTGCACGACGCCCTGGCCCGCGGGCGGGTCACCGCGGGCGGTGTCCACCACCCGGTGCCCGGCGGCATGGTGGAGACCGCCGAGAACCTGCGGCGCGAGTTCTCCATCAGCCGGGCGGACCAGGACGCCCTCGCCCTCAGGTCCCAGCAGCGTGCCGCACGTGCCGCGGCGGCCGGGCTGTTCGACGACGAGATCGTTCCCGTCACCGTGACCGGCCGCAAGGGAGGGAGCGTCGTCGCCGGCGACGAGCATCCGCGTCCGGGCACCACGGCGGAGCAACTGGCGGCGCTGCGACCCGTCATGCTGGGCTCCGACCCGGAGGCGACGGTCACCGCCGGGAACGCCAGCGGCCAGAACGACGGGGCCGCCGCCTGCCTGGTGACCGACCTGGCCACGGCCGAGCGACTCGGGTTGACCCCCGTACTCCGGCTGGTGTCCTTCGCCCGGGCGGGCGTCGCCCCCGCGAGGATGGGCCTCGGCCCCGTACCGGCCACCCGCACCGCGCTGGATCGGGCCGGCCTGACGCTGTCCGACATGGATCTCATCGAACTCAACGAGGCCTTCGCCGCACAGGTCCTGGCCTGCACACGGTCGCTCGACCTGAGCGAGGCCGACCACGAGCGGATCAACGTCAACGGCTCCGGGATCTCGCTCGGGCATCCGCTGGGCGCGACGGGTGCCCGCATCCTCGCCCATCTGGCACGGGAGATGCACCGGCGGGGGGCCCGCTACGGGCTGGAGGCGATGTGCATCGGCGGTGGCCAGGGACTGGCCGCGGTGTTCGAGCGCACGGCTCCCTGACACCGGACCGCCGCCCGGACCGCCGCCGGACCGCCGCCGGGCCTGGTGCCGGGCCTGGTGCCGGGCGGGCACCCGGGCCTTGGTCCGGTCCCCGGGCCCGGGGACCGGGCCCTGGATCTGGTGCCGGCGCGGGCCCTGGGTCTGATGCCGGGCCCACGGGGCCCGCCGCGGCCGTCTGTCCCGGCCGCCCGCTTCCGCAGGCTGCCCCTGCGCATGCCGGGAGGTCCCGGGCCGCCGGGACTTGCCGCGCCCGCGCCTCCACACACCTCCCACGTCTTCCGCGCCGCGCGCGCCCTCCACGCCTCCTGGCTCTCTCCCGTCCCTCCCGTCCCTCCCGTCCCTCCTGTCTGCCGCGCTCCCCGCGTTGCCGGGTGCGCCGGGTGCCCTCCGTGGCGTCGGCGTTCCGGGCGCCGGTCGTGTGCGCGGCGCTTCGGCGGTCCGAGGGCGGCGCTGCACCGTGGGGGCTCGGTCCCCGCCACAGGCCGGCGCCGGGCGCGCACTGCATGCTCTCGTCGCCGGCCCCGCTCTGGCGTCCCGGTCGACGACCTTGCCTTGCCGTGGACCTGCCAGAGGGTGCGTCCCGTGACCGAACCGTGCTGAAGACGGCCGTCCGGAAGCATGCTGCATGTCTTGTAATCCACCCCACACCCTTCTACTGTGCGTCCGCATGGTGATTGTGACTTTCAAATATTGGAAGTATTCGATCCTCAGAGACGAGGAGGTGCCATGAAGGAATCTCTCGGACGCCGCACTCTGCTCCACGGCTTCGGACTGGGAGCCGCAGGACTGATACTCAGCGCGTGCACGGACGCGAAGCGGCCGGAGCGGGCCGCCACCGTGACCAGGATGTCCACCCCGGGCCGTACTGCCCCGGGGCCCCGCACCCCCGGACCCGTCGCCACCGGCGGACGGGTCGTCACCGGCTGGAGTGAGGAGGCCCAGTCGTACGACCCGGCCATCGGCTATGACCTGCACGCCTGGGAAGTGTCGACCAGTGTGCTCTTCACCCCGCTGTTCCAGTTCGACGGACAGTCGGGAGGCCCGGCACCCAGCGCGGCGGCCCGTCTGCCGCAGGTCTCCGAGGACGGCCGCGTCTACACGATCCACCTCCGTCCCGGCGTGCGGTTCCACAACGGCCGCGCCGTCACGGCCGACGACTACATCGCCACCTGGACCCGGGTGCTGGATCCCGAGCTGGCCTCGTGGGCGGCCAGCTACCTCTTCTCCGTCGAGGGCGCCATCGAGGTCAACGAGGGCAAGCGCAAGTCGGTTTCCGGCCTTCGGCGCATCGACGACCACACGCTGGAGGTGCGGCTGCTGGCCCCGGACATCACCTTCTCCGGTGTGCTGTGCCAGCCCTTCACCGCCGCGCTGCCGATGGAGGACATACGCAGGCTGGGCAAGGACTTCGGCCGCCGGCCGGTCGGCACCGGCCCCTTCATGATCACTTCATATGACCGCGGGCGCCAGCGCGCGGTGTTCCAGCGCAACCCCCACTACCTCTGGCGGGGCACCCCGTTCATCGAGCGGCTGGAGTACCGGTGGGGCATCGCGCAGGCGATGCAGCTGCGCCAGCTGATGAGCGGAGAGCTCGACGTGCTGGGCGAGGGCGCCCCCGTGGCGCTCGGTCCGCAGATCAACTCCCAACCGGACCTCCGCGAACGGTACGTGGTGCCCATCCCGCTGCAGGGCACGTCCTGGATCGGCCTCGACACCGGGCACCGGCACCTGCGCGACCGCCGCGTACGGCAGGCCCTGAACCACGCCACCGACACCGAGTTGCTGGGCAGGCTCACCTACGGCAGCCAGGAGGCCTCGCCGCTGCCCTTCCCCAAGCACCTGCCGGACTTCCCGCGCACCGCCCGCCCCTACCGCCGGGACATCGCAAGGGCGAGGAACCTGCTCGCCGAGGCCGGTGCCACCGACCTGCGGCTGCGGTTCGCGCACGACGGCTCCGCACCCTGGGAGCGGCTCAGCCAGGTGGTGCAGCAGCAGTGGCGGGAGGCCGGGGTGGAAGTGACCATCGACCCGATGTCCAAGTCCGCCCTGGACCAGGCCATGGCGAGCGGACAGTGCGACGTCTTCCCCCGGCACTGGTACATGATCAACCCCAACGCCCTCGACCTCGCGGGCAACTGCTTCGCCTCGGACGGCTCGAGCAACTACGGCGGCTACGCCAACGAGGCCGTGGACGCCCTGCTGGCCCAGGCGCGCCGCAGCCGGACGCCGGCCGACTGCAACAGGCTCCTCGCCAGGGCGGAACAGCTGCTCTCCGAAGACCCCCCGGGTGTCTTCTTCTCCTCCCTCAACTTCCTCGCCGCCCGCAATCCGCGCGTCCGCAACTACCACATGCGGGGCGAGACGGGGTCCTACTACGACCGCCTGTGGGTGAGCCCATGACCGTTTCCCTCCTGCCGCGGCGGCCCGCGCCCGCCGCCACCGCGCACGGCCTCTCCGCCAGGCGCCTGAGGCGGGCCCGCGCGGTCGTCGCCGCCGGCCTGGCAGTCCTCGCGGCCCTCGTGGTCCTCGCCCTGGCGGCGCCGCTGTTCGGCGATCCGCTGCACATCGACCGGGACGGCATCAGCGCACTCGGCCTGCCGCGCGGCGCGGGCGAGCACGGCTACCTGCTGGGAACCGACGTCCTGGGACGGGACCTGCTGGCCCGGACGGCCTACGGGCTGCGCACCACCCTCGAGTTCACCGTGCTGGCCAACGTCTGCTCCGTCGGGCTCGGCACCCTCGTCGGCCTGACGGCGGGCTTCTACCGCGGAGTGACCGAGCAGGTCCTGATGCGGACCGTCGACGTCTTCCTGTCCGTTCCCACCGTCATCTCCGGGCTCGCCCTGGCCAGCGTGGTCGGCCGCAGTGTCGGCGGCATCGTCGTCGTGGTCGCCGCCCTCTACTGGGCCTGGACGGCCCGTCTGGTGCACGGCGAGACCCTGCGGCTGCGCGGACGGCCGTTCGTCGAGGCGGCGCTGGTGCACGGCGTACGGCCGCGCACGGTCATGGTCCGCCACATCCTCCCCAACATCCGCACCCTGCTGCTCAACATCGCCGCCCTGAACGGCGCAGCCGTCGTGGTCATCGGCTCCGGCCTCTCCTACCTGGGGGCAGGCGTCGTACCACCCCACCCCGAGCTCGGAAGCCTGCTCAACGAAGGCGCCCAGGCACTGGAGTTCGCCCCGCGCCTCCTTCTCGTCCCGCTCACCCTGGTCGTGGCCCTGGTGCTGTCCTTCGTCCTCGTCAGCGAGGGCGTGAGCCGCATGGTCCCGGAATCGGAGAGGCGCTCATGGCTGAACATCTGAACACCGGACACCCCGAGTCCGCGCCGCCGCCGGGGGAGGCCTCCGAGGGCACACCCCCCGAGGCCGTCCCCACCACCGCCGTCTCCCCGCAAACCCCGTCGGCCGAGTCCGTGCTCCCGAGGTCCGCGCCACCGAAGGGCGTGTCCCCCAAGGGCGGCCGCTCCCGCGCGGTCTGGTGGGGGACGGCGCGCCGGGTGGGGCTGCGGCTGCTGCTCGGAGCGGCGACCATCGCGGTCGTCGTCACCGCCACCTTCGCCCTGCTGTACGTCGTGCCCGGCGACCCCGCCCGCGGTATCGCCGGCCCCCGCGCCACGCCCGAGCTGCTGGAGCGTATCCGGGAGCAGCTGCATCTGACCGCCCCCCTGTGGGAGCAGTACGGGGCGTACGCCAAGGGGGTGTTCACCGGCGACCTCGGCGATTCCTACCAGCGGGGCACACCCGTGGCCGCGCTCATCGGCGACCGGCTCCCCCCGACCCTGCTGCTGTGCGCCGCCGCGCTGTTCGTGGAGATCCTGCTCGGCGCCGCCCTCGGTACCTGGGAGGCGCTGCGCGGACGGCGCCTGATGCCCGTGCTGATGACCAACATCGCGCTGCTGGCGATCCCCGCCTTCGCCCTGGGCTATCTGTTCCTGCTGGCCTTCGGGTACGGGCTCGGCATCGCCCCGGTGAGCAACGGGGCGGACACCGCGCACATGGTGCTTCCGGCGATCGTGCTCGGTCTGACGGGAGTGCCGTACTACGCCAGCGTGGTGCGCGACGGGATGGCCGCGACACTGGCCTCGCCCCATGTGCGCACCGCGGTCGCCAAGGGGCTGTCGCGGCCCGCCGTACTGCGCCGGCACGTGCTGCGCTGCACGCTGTCGCCGGTGCTCACCATGGCCGGCATGGACGTCGCGATCTTCGTGTCCAACGTCGTCTTCGTGGAGACCATCTTCGGCTGGCCCGGCATCGGCAGTCTCCAGGTCACGGCGTTCGCCGACCAGGACCGCCCGGTGCTGATGGGCACGGTGGTCGTCGCGGCGGTCCTCGTCGTCCTCGGCAACCTGCTCGCCGACACGCTGCGCTCGGTCGTCGACCCCCGATCCCGTCAGGAGCTGACGACATGAACCAGCCCGCAGAGAACGGCCGGGCCTCCCTCGGTGCGGGCGAGCCCGTGGAGGCCGGTCCCGCCCGGCTGGACGTGGACGGGCCCGCCGAGGAACGCTCGGCCGCGCTCGGTGTGCGCGAGCCCGCGGGAACCGCCCCGGCCCGGCTGGGAGTACGGGTGCGGGTGGAGAACCTCACCGTCGCCTACGGCGAGCGCACCGCGCTCCACGGCGTCAGCCTCGACGTCCCCGCGGGCGGCGTCCTCGCCCTGGTGGGCGAGTCCGGCTCGGGCAAGTCCACCCTGGCCCACGCCGCGTCCCGGTTGCTGCCGCCGGGCGCACGCGTCACCGGCGGCTCGGTCCACGTCGGCGATGTCGACATGGCCGCGCTCCGCGGCGCGGAGCTGCGCAGGGCGCGCGGCAGCCGGGTGGCCTATCTGCCGCAGGACGCGCTGGCCGCGCTGAACCCGGTGATGACGGCGGGCCGGCAGATCGCCGAGGTGTTCCGGATCGCCGAGGGCGACGGCCGCCGGGCCGCCCGGGAGCGGGCCGTGGAGATGCTGGGCCGCGTCGGCATCCGTGACCCGGAGCGGACCGCCGGCCGCTATCCGCACGAGCTGTCCGGCGGGATGCGGCAGCGTGTGGTGATCGCCATCGCCCTCGCGCACCGGCCGCAGCTGCTCATCGCGGACGAACCCACGACCGCGCTCGACGTGACCGTGCAGGCCGAGGTGCTGGCACTGGTCGCCGAACTGCGCCGGGAGTTCGGCATCACGGTGATCTGGATCACCCACGACCTGTCGGTCACCGCGGAGATCGCCGACACCGTGGCGGTGCTCTACGGCGGGAGGCTCGTGGAGCATGCGTCCGCCCCGGAGTTGTTCGCCGCCGCGCGCCATCCGTACACCCGGGGTCTGGTCGACACCTACCGCGACGCCTACGCGGGCGCGCCGCACACCCGCTACGTCTCCATCCCCGGCGCCCGATCCGACCGCTCCGCGGGCCCCGGCTGCCCCTTCGAGCCGCGCTGTCCCCAGGCGGCCGACCGGTGCGGCGCCGAGCCGCCCCCGGTGCGCGCCGCCGCGGGCGACCAGTTGCCCGACGGGGCGCCGCCCCACCTTCTCGCCTGCTGGGAGGCCCACTGATGTCCCCTCAGATCTCCGCCCCGATAGTGGAGTTGGACGCGGTCAGCAAACGCTTCGGCACCCATCAGGCGCTGCACGAGGTCAGCCTCACCATCGCGCCCGGCAGCACCGTCGGGGTGGTGGGCGAGTCCGGCAGCGGCAAGAGCACCCTGGCCCGAATCGTCGCGGGGCTGGAGCGGCCCGACAGCGGACGGGTGGTGGTCGGCGGGAAGCCGCTGCCCCGCCGGGGCCGCCGGCTGCGCGAGGCCCGCCGCGGGATCGGGTTCGTCTTCCAGGACCCCTACGCCTCGCTGGACCCGCGCTTCACCATCGAGCAGATCATCGGCGAGCCGCTGCGCGCCCATGGCCTGTGGCGCGAGGGCGGCCGGGAGCGGGTCCTGGAGCTGCTGGACGCGGTGGGCATGGGGGGCGTATCCCCGGACGGCTACCCGGGGGAGTTCTCCGGCGGCCAGCGGCAGCGGCTGTGTGTGGCCCGCGCCCTGGCGGCCCGTCCCGACCTGGTGATCTGCGACGAGCCGACCTCTGCGCTCGACGTGTCGGTACAGGCCCAGATCCTCAACCTGCTCCAGGACCTGCAGGACTCGCTCCAGGTCAGCTATCTCTTCATCACCCACGACCTCAACGTGGTGCGGCGGATCGCCGACGAGGTGGTCGTCGTCCGGGACGGCCGGGTCAGGGAGCACGGATCGGCCCGGCGGGTCATCGGCGAACCGCGGGACCCGTACACCCGGGCGCTGCTCGACGCCATGCCGGGCCGGGCGCTGCTGGACGGGGGCCGGAGCGGCGGTACGGCGGCGGCACCCGCTCCGGCGCAGGGCGCCCCGCCGGCGGGGGAGCCTGCGGCGACGCCTGCGGGCAACCTTGCGGGCGGTCAGACGGGCAAGTGGGCGGGCGACGAAACGGGCGGCCGAACGGGCGGCCGAACGGGCAAGCAGGCGGGGGAGCCTGTGGCCGGGCAGACCGCCGGCCAGACCGCCGGGCAGACGGCTGGGCAGACCGCTGGGCAGACGGCGAAGTCGGCGGGAACCGCTGCGCTCTGAGCCTTGACCCCCGCGAGCCGGGCTCCTTACCCTTATTCCACACAATGAAATAACTTTCATTTAATGAAAGTTATGGAGGAGGATTCCCATGGAAGGGATCGTCGCCCAGGCACACGCCTTCGCCTCCCGCCTCGCGGGGGAGCTGCAGCACGAGGCCCACAACCGCTTCCAGGGCATGCCGTCCGACGCCGACTCCCGGCGCGCCTACGAGGAGTACGGCCGCGCCGGATTCATCGGGCTGCACTGGTCGGCCGAGTTCGGCGGGCGCGGGCTGCACCCCCTGGACACCGACACGGTGGAGGAGGCGTTCGGCTACCACTGGCTGCCGCTGTCGAGCTACCTGCTGTCGGTCAAAACCATCGGCAACGCCCTGCGCCGCTTCGCCCCGCCCGCGCTGGCCGAGCGGCTGCTCCCCCAGGTCGCCCGGGGCGAACTCCGCTTCTGCCAGGGATTCTCGGAGCCGGAGGCGGGCTCCGACCTCGCCTCCCTGCGTACCAGGGCCGTCCGGAGGGGCGGCAGATTCGTCGTCTCCGGGCGCAAGATCTGGACCTCCAGCGCCGAGTACGCCGACTGGTGCTACCTCGCGGTGCGCACCGACCCCGACCTCCCCCGCCACAAGGGCGTGTCGGTCCTGGTGTGCCCCATGGACACCCCCGGCATCGAGGTCATCACCCATGACACGCTCGGCGGCGGCACACTCGGCGAACTCGTCCTCGACGAGGTCGAGATAGCCGAGGAGAACCTCATCGGCGAGCTCCACGGGGGCTGGCGCGTCCTGATGGGCACCCTCGACTACGAGCGGGTCACCAGCGAGAAGGTCGGCATCGCCCGCCGCGTACTGGACGACCTCGAGCCGTATGCCGAAACCCCGGCCCAGCGCCTGGAACTGCTCCGGCTGCGCGGCCGGACGGACGCCGCCGCCGCGCTCGGCTCCCGGGCCACCCTCCTGCTCGCCGACGGCGAGGACGCCAGTGCGGCCTCCTCCATGGCCAAGCTGTCCATCGCCTATCTGCTGCAGGGCATCGCACACAGCGCGGCGGATCTGCTCGGCCCGCACGTGTTCGTCGAGGACGGACCCCACGCCGTGGCGGGCGGCCGTATCGCCGCCTTCCACCGGGCCACGGTCGCCACCACCATCGCCGGCGGTGCCTCCGACATCCAGCGCCGCGTGATCGCCCGCAGGGGGCTGGCATGCGTCTAGCCGACCGCCCCCTCGCAGGCGTCCGCGTCCTCGACTACGCCCAGTACGTGGCCGGGCCCTTCGCCACCATGCTGCTCGCCGATCTCGGTGCCGACGTCGTCAAGGTGGAACCCCCCACGGGCGACGCCTGGCGCCACTACAACCCGCACGCCCCCGGGGAGAGCACCTGGTTCTACGCGCTCAACCGGGGCAAGCGCTCCGTCGCCCTGGACCTGAAGACGGACGAGGGCCGTGCGGCGTCCGCACGGCTCATCGCCGGAGCGGACGCGGTCGTGCACAACATGCCGCCCGAGCGGGCCGCCCGCTTCGGCCTGGACCGCGAGAGCGTACGCACCGCCAACCCCCGGACGGTCTGGAGCTGCGTCACCGCCTTCGGCACCGAGGGCCCCGACGCCGGCCGGCTCGGCTACGACATCATCGCCCAGGCGCTGTCCGGACTCCTGATGGCCGACGCCCGCCCCGAGGACGCCGTCCCGCGGCGGTCCGGGGGGATCGCCATGGCCGATCTGACCGCCGGTCTGCTCACCTGTATCAGCGTGCTGGCCGGAGTCGCCGGGCGCGAACGCGGACGGCAGGCACCGGGAGTGGAGGTCTCCCTCCTCGGCGCCGCCCTCGCTGTCCAGGTCCAGCGCTTCGTCCGGATCGGCGAGTCCGGGGAGGCCGCGGACCACGCTCCGCCGCCCGTCGAGGACCACGCCCCGCCGCCCGCCGTGGACCACGGCCCGCTGACCGCCGCCGAGCTCGACCGCACGGCCCGGGCCACCGCCGGCGCCGACCGGCTGGAGCCCTATTACCGCTGCTACCGCACCGCCGACTCCTTCCTCGCGCTCGCCTGCCTCAACACCGCCCAGCGCCGCAGGCTGCTCGGAATCCTGGGCCAGGACGACCTCTGGGTCGCCGACCCCCAGGCGGCGCCGGCGGACGAGGCCGAACGCACCGTCCGGGCGGAGCTGGTGGACCGCTTCGCCGCGGTCTTCGCGACCCGGCCGCTGGACCACTGGCTTTCCGTGCTCGCCAAGCACGACATTCCCGCGGGCGACGTCCGCCTCCTCGGCAGGCTCTTCGACGACCCCCAGGTGACCGGCAACGGTCTGGTGCAGACCGTGCGGCAGCCCGGGGTCGGCCCGGTCCAGCTGCTCGGCAATGTCTTCAAGATCGACGGGGCGGCCGCCCCCGCCGCCCGGCCCGCCCCCCGCCTCGGGGAGCACTCGGCCGAACTCCTCGGCGAACACCCCGTGACGCCGGAGGCGGCCGCGTCTGCCGGGCCCGCCGTGCCGTCTGCCGGGCCCGCCGTGCCGTCTGCCGGGCCCGCCGTGCCGTCTGCCGGGCCCGCCGTGCCGTCTGCCGGGCCCGCCGTGCCGTCTGCCGAGCACTGCTCGCCGCCCGCCGCACCGCCCGCCGGGTACTCCTCTCCGCCCTCTCCGGGCTCTCCGGGCTGTCCGGGCTCTCCGCTCTCCGCGCCGCCCGCCGCCGCGGCACCCGGGATCCGCGAACTCCATGGCACCGCAGAAAGGAACGGGGCATGACCACCGCGCTCACCAAGGAGGCCGACGCCTTCGCCGCCACCCTCCGGCAGGTCATCGACGACTACCCCGTGCCGGACGTCTGGCGTCCCGGCAGCCCGTCGGACGACCGCACCCCCGCCCTCGACACCGCCCTGGCCGCGGTCGGCTGGGCCGAACTCCTCCAGGACCCCGACGCCCCCGCCTTCATCGGCCCGGCGGCTGTCGAACTCGGCCGGGGCCTCGTCCCGCTGAGCGAGGTGGACCGGCTCCTCGGCGGCTCTCCGCTGCACCAGGGCCTCGCCCGCTACCCGGGCGAGCGGGTCATCGCGCGGACCCGGGAGGGACTGCGCGAGCACCGGGTGCTCGGCGCCGCGCCGGTCCCCTACGGCGACTGCCTCGCCGTCCACACCGTGGAGAGCGAGCCGACGGATGCCGCCGTGCACCCCGACGCCGAGTCCGCCTGGCTGCGCGCCCAGACCGGATACCTGGCCGGGCTCGCCGCCGGCGCGCTCGACCTGGCGGTCGACCACGTCAGGCAGCGCGCCGCCTTCGGCACCACCCTGGCCGGCCTGGAGGGCGTCCAGTTCCGCCTCGCCGACGCCGCCACCGCGGTCGAGGGGCTGCGCGGCCTCGTCAGCCGCGAGGACTGCGGGCCCGCCGCCCTCGCCCACGCGGGTCGGGCCGCGGAGACCGTGGTCGCCCAGTGCCACCAGGTGGTCGGCGCCATCGGATTCACCCTGGAGTTCCCCCTGCACCGCTACTCCCGGCGCGCCCGCGTGCTCGCCGCCTGGAACGACGCCTGGCTCGAAGGAGCACTGACGTGAGTACGTACGTGGTCACCGGCGGAAGCGCCGGCATCGGACTGGCCATCGCCCGCCGCCTCGGCCGGGACGGCCACGAGGTCGTCCTGGCCGCCCGCGACCCCGAGCGCCTCGCGGCCGCGGCCGAGTCGCTGCGCGCCGAGCACACCGCCGTCCGCACGGCCGCGCTCGACGTCCGCGACCCCGACGCCGTCACGTCGCTGTTCGAGGAACTGCCCGCGGTCGACGGCCTGGTCAACAACGCGGCCGGCAACTTCGCCTGCCCCACCGTCGACCTGTCGCCGGGCGGCTTCAAGGCCGTGGTGGAGATCTCCCTCTACGGATGCTTCCACGCCTCCCAGGCCCTGGCCCGCCGGCTGATCAGGGAGGGCAGGCCGGGCGCGATCGTCAACATCGTCGCCACCTACGCCTGGACCGGTGCCCCCGGCGTGGCCCACTCCGCGGCCGCCAAGGGCGGCATGCTGGCCTTCACCAAGTCGGTCGCCCGCGAATGGGGACCGCACGGCATCCGGGTCAACGCCCTCGCCCCCGGCTTCGTGCCGACCGAGTCCGCCACCGCCAACATCCTCTCCGACGACGACGCCCGGCAGCGGATGCTGGACATGATCCCGCTCGGCCGCTTCGCCGAGGCCGAGGAGATGGCCGACGCCACCGCCCATCTGCTCGGTGCCCCGTACACCACCGGCGCCGTGCTGACCGTCGACGGAGGACGCTCCCTGGGCGTGTCCATGCACGCCAGGGCGGACAGCCCGCGGCCGGCGCAGGCGGGAACGGGGGGCCGGTGATGCGCGACCCACGCCACCCCGGGCTCTACCTCGGCGGCCGGTGGAGCGACCGCACCGACCGGCTCCCCGTCGACGACCCGGCCACCGGCGAGCGCATCGGCTCGGTCCCCGCCGCCGGAACCGAGGACGTGGACGCGGCGGTCGGCGCGGCCCGCGCGGCGTTCGACCGCTGGGCCGCCACCGATCCGTCCCAACGCGCCGCGGTACTGGACCGGTTCGCCGACGCGATGACCGCCCGCGAGGCGGAACTCGCCCACACCGTCACCGCGGAGATGGGGGCGCCCCGCGACTTCTCGCTGCGGGTCCAGGTCCGGCTCGCGGTCGACGTGCTGCGCGCCCAGGCGGCGCTGGCCCGCGCCTTCCCCTTCGAGGAGCCGGTTCCGGACGGGCCGCCGGCCCGCGTCGTCCGCGAGGCCGCCGGCGTCGTCGCCGCCATCACGCCCTGGAACTACCCCCTCTACCAGATCGCCGCCAAGGTGGGCCCGGCGCTCGCCGCCGGCTGCCCGGTCGTGCTCAAGCCCAGCGGCGTCGCCCCGCTCAACGCCTTCCTGCTCGCCGACTGCGCCGACGACGCCGGACTGCCCCCGGGGCTGCTCAGCGTGGTCTCCGGCAGTGGACGCGTCGTCGGCGAGGCGCTCGCCGCCCACCCCGGCGTCGACATGGTCTCGTTCACCGGGTCCACCGGCGCGGGACAGCACGTCATGCGCACCGCCGCGGGCACCGTCAAGCGGGTGGCCCTGGAACTGGGCGGCAAGTCGGCGGCCGTCGCCCTGCCCGACGCCGACCTCGCGGCGGCCGTCGGGGCCGCGGTCGCCAGCGCCTTCACCAACACCGGCCAGACCTGCACCGCGCTCACCCGGCTGCTGGTACCCGCCGCCCGCTACGACGAGGCCGTGGCCGCGGCCGTACGGGCGGGCGGGCGGTACACCGTCGGCGACCCCGCGCAGCCCGGCGACCACCTGGGCCCCAGCGCCTCGGCCGCCCAGCGCGACACCGTCGTCGACTACATCCGGCTGGGCGTCAAGGAGGGCGCCCGGGTCGTCGTCGGCGGGCCCGAGGCCCCGGACGGCCTCCCCGCCGGACTGGCCGGCGGCCACTGGGTCCGCCCGACCGTCCTCGCCGGCGCCGAAGCAGGGATGCGGGTGGTCCGCGAGGAGATCTTCGGCCCGGTGCTCTGCCTGCTCCCCTACGAGGACGAGGAGGCGGCGCTTCGGCTGGCGAACGACTCCGACTTCGGCCTCTCCGGCGCCGTCTGGTCGGCCGACCCGGACCGGGCGGCGGCCTTCGCCCGCCGGATGCGCACCGGCCGGGTCGAGATCAACGGCGGTGCCTTCAACCTCAACGCCCCCACCGGCGGCTACAAGCAGTCCGGGCTCGGCCGGGAACTGGGCCGCTGGGGGCTGGAGGAGTTCTGCGAGACCAAGACCCTGCAAGGAGTGCGGTGAACGAGCCCCTGACCGTTGATCTGCTGGTCGTCGGAGCCGGACCGGCCGGACTCTTCGCCACCTTCTGCGCCGGGTTCCGCGGCCTGTCCGTCGCCGTCATGGACGCCCTGCCGGAACTCGGCGGCCAGGTCGGCGCGATGTACCCGGAGAAGGCCATCCTCGACATCGCCGGGATGCCCGCCGTCACCGGCCGCGACCTGGTGGAGGGGCTGACCGGGCAGGCCATGACCGCCCGCCCGCACCTGCTGCTCGGCCACACCGCGCAGACCCTGGCGTACGAGGACGGCACCCCGGTCGTCACCAGCGACCAGGGGCAGACCGTGCGCGCCGCCGCGGTCCTGGTCACCGGCGGCATCGGGGCCTTCACCCCCCGGCCGCTGCCCGGCTGCACCGGCTACGAGGGCCGCGGGCTGTCGTACTTCGTCACCGACCTCGACGACCTCACCGACCGGGACGTGCTGGTGGTGGGCGGCGGGGACAGCGCCTTCGACTGGGCTCTCGCCGCCGTCGGCCGGGCCCGCTCGGTGACGCTCGCCCACCGGCGCGACACCTTCCGCGCGCACCGGGCGACGGTCGACAAGGTCCTCGCCTCCGAGGCGCAGGTGTGCACCCGCACCCAGGTCGCCGCACTCCACTGCGGCCCGGACGGCCGCATCGAGTCCGCCGACCTCAAGGGCCAGGACGGCATCCGGCGGATCAAGGCCCAGCGGGTGGTCGCCGCACTCGGCTTCACCGCCAGCCTCGGACCGCTGGAGTCCTGGGGCATGAACCTCGACGGCCGCCACATCGCCGTCGACAGCCATATGGCGACCAGTCTGCCGAGGGTCTTCGCCGCGGGCGACATCACGGCCTACCCCGGCAAGGTCCGGCTGATCGCCGTCGGCTTCGGCGAAGCCGCCACCGCCGTCAACAACGCGGCGACCGTCCTCGATCCGGCGAGCGACCTCTTCCCCGGCCACTCGACCGAACGTCACGTCAGCACCACCCGAGAGGGGGACTCATGACCCATGTGATCACCGACGCGTGCGTCGACGAGAAGGACGCCAGCTGCATGGAGGAGTGCCCGGTCGACTGCATCTACGAAGGGGGCAGCAGGATGTACATCCACCCCGGCGAGTGCATCGACTGCGGCCTGTGCGCCGAGGTGTGCCCCAACGGGGCGGCCGTGGCGCTGCGTCTGCTGGACCCGGCCGCCGCCGCGGTCCACGGACCGGCCAACGACGCCTTCTTCACCCGGGTGCTGCCCGGCCGCCAGGCGCCCCTCGGTTCCCCTGGCGGCGCCTCCCGACTCGGCCCGCTCGACGTCGACCCCAGCTGAGGAGAACCGCGATGACCACCCACCACCCGGCGCCCCACCACCCGGCGGCCCACCACGCGGCGGCCCACCACCCGAGGGCCCACCACCCGGCGGTCGTCGACGCCGAGGCCTGCTCCGCCGCCCTGGACCGCGGCGAGACCCTGCCCTGGACCTGGTACGCCGACCCCGCGATCACCGCCCTGGAACAGGAGCGGATCTTCCGGCGGAGCTGGAGTTACGTCGGCCGCACCGACCAGGTCGCCCAGCCGGGCCAGTTCTTCACCTGCGAGGTCGGCGGCGTCCCCATCGTCGTCACCCGCGACCGGTCCGGCGGGCTCAACGCGCTGGTGAACGTCTGCCGGCACCGCGGCGCCCAGGTGGTCCGCGAGGACTGCGGCACGCGCAAGAGCCTGCAGTGCTTCTACCACGCCTGGACGTACGGCCTCGACGGCTCGCTGCGCGGGGTGCCGCGCGGGGACCGCGAGGCGGACTTCGACACCTCGCAACTGGGGCTGCGCCGCGCGTCGGTGGACACCTGGGGCCCGTTCGTCTTCGTCCACCTCGACCCGGAGCCCGCCCCGCTCACCGAGATGCTCGGCGAACTGCCCGAACTGCTCGCCGCCGGCGGCATCGACCTGGAGCGGATGCGCTTCCACCACCGGGTGTACTACACCATCGAGGCCAACTGGAAGATCGCCGTCGAGAACTACCTGGAGTGCTACCACTGCCCGGTCGCGCACCCGGGCCTCGCCGACGTCCTCGACGTCAGCCCCGACGCCTACGAGTTGGAGGTGCGGCCCACCTTCGCCACCCACCACGGCGTCGTGCGGGACATCCCCCGGGAGGCCGGCTATCCCGTCCAGGGTCCCGTCGTCGAGGGCCAGTACCATCTCGTCTGGCCGAGCCTGAAGGTCAACGTCAACCCCGGGCAGCCGAACCTCTCCTTCGGCCCGGTGCACCCGGCGGGCCCGGAGCGCACGACCGGATACCTCGACTACTTCTTCGGCGACGACGTCGACGAGGCGTGGATCAAGGCTATGCTCGCCTTCGACGACCAGGTGGGGGCCGAGGACACCGACCTGGTGGAGTCCGTACAGCGCGGGGCCTCGTCCGGCGGGGTGGAGCGCGGCCGGCTCCTCCTCGGTTCGGAGCACACCATCTCGGCGTTCCAGCGCTTCGTCCTGGGCCGACTGCGGGAGGACTGAGAGATCAGCGAGTCACGTGATGCGGGATCGCGGACCCTCTCCCGGGGGCTCGCGATTCTGCGGCTCTTCGACGACGCACATCCGGAACTCACCCAGAGCGAGATAGCGGAGGCCCTCGACCTGCCCCTGCCCACCGTGCACCGGCTGTGCGCGACCCTCGTCGCCGAGGGCTTCCTGGCCCGCCCCGCGGGCACCCGCAGACTGCGACTGGGCCCGCAGGTGGCCCGGATGGTCGGGCCGCTGATCGAGGGCATGGGCATGTCCGAGGCGGCACGCGCGATCCTGCGCAGGCTGGCGGAGGACACCGGGGAGACCGCGAACCTGGCCACCCTGGTCGGGAACGAGGTCGTCTACCTCGACTCGGCGCCCGGCCGCCATCTGCTCAGCCCCCGGGCCGAGCCTGGGCTGCGGGTGCCCGCGCACTGCACCGCGCTCGGCAAGTGCCTGCTCGCCCAACTGCCGGACGAGGCAGTGCTGGAACTCGTCGGGAGGGGGCCCTACGAGCGTCTGACGGACGCCACCCACACCACCTGGACGCAGCTGTCCAAGGCCCTGGACGCGGTCCGCGACGAAGGAGTCTCCCGCTCGCTCGAGGAGTACGAGGTGGGGCTGGTCTCCTTCGCGGTGGCCCTGCCGGCGGCGACGGACGGCACCCTCTTCGGCATCAGCGTCTCGCTGCCGACGTCCCGGGCGGGGCAGCAGCGCGAGATCGAGCAGCGGCTGCGCACGGCCACCGCGGTTCTGCGCCGCAGCTGACGCCCGCCCGGCCGGCCCCGCCCCCCGGGCCGGCGGTCCCTGACACCCCGGCCCGGGTGACCGCAACGATCCCTGAACCCCGGTCGGCGGAGGTCCGTTGCGGCCGCGGCCGCGCCGCAGCCCTGGCCGGCCCGGACCGTTGCGGTCACCCGGGCCGGGGCACGATGCTCACCGCGCGGTAGTCGTACCCGTCCTGGCTGAGGCCGGGGGCTTCCCACTGGAGATCCACCGGCTGTCCCGGTGGCAGCGTGCGGAAACCAGCCATCTGGACCGGTCCCGGGCACCGGAGCGTACCGCTTCCCGACGCCGTTCCCCCGCAACGTCCCACCGGAACCCGCCGATGCGGCCCACCGCCTCGCGACCACGGACGGGTCGCCTGTCCAGGGTGCGTGCAAGCCCTCGGTGCCGCGCACCGCCTGTGCGCGAGGGGCGCGTGCGGCGGTTGCCCGTGCCCGGTCCACCGCGGGCGTAGGACATGACGGGTCCTTCTGCGATGATGTCCGTGAACAAGGCGACGGCGGAACGAGGAAGCCGGTGTGAATCCGGCGCGGTCCCGCCACTGTGATCGGCGAGCGGATCCCGAACAGACCACTGCCCGTGTGCGGGTGGGAAGGCCGGGACGAGCACTGACCCGAGAGCCAGGAGACTCACGCGGTCGCCTCCTCGACACGACTGGGGCGGATCTCCCCGGAGAGGAGGGCATGTCGTGATGCCCGTTGATGTACCGTGCGGCGGTTCGGTGCCGTGCCGGGTCGTGGTGTGCCGGGACTGCTGCTGCGGCAGCCCCAAGGTGACCGGCCTCGACCACGGCGAGCAGACAGCGCGCCTCGCCGAGGACGCCCCGGTCCGGGTCACCGACTGCCTCGACGTGTGCGACCAGGCGAACGTGATCGTGGTGCAGCCGTCGTCCGAGGGACGCGCCGCAGGCGGCAGACCGGTCTGGTTCGGCCTCGTCAACGACCCCGCCGCCACCGAGGACATCGCCGCCTGGGTACGGGCAGGCGGTCCCGGCGTCGCCGCGCTCACGGACGTCCTGGACCTCTACGCCTTCACCCCGCCGCGCCGCGCCCGGTCCGCGCCGCTCCGCGACGCGGGCTGACCGGGCGGGCCCTCGGCCTCGCGCGCCGGGGTGACTTCCGCCCTGCCGCCAGGGGTCGGCCGGTCTCCCCGGGTCCGCTCGCCTCCCGGGTCGGCCGGTCTCCCCGGGTCCGCTCGCCTCCCGGGTCGGCCGGTCTCCCCGGATCCGCTCGCCTATCCGATTCCGTTCTGCCTCCCGCACCCCGCCCCGCCTACCCGAATCCGGCACGGCCCGGACCACTGCCCGGACCGTGCCGTGGTGAGAGGACCCCTACGATGGGCAAGCGCCCCGTATCCCTGCTGACGGCCATGGCCGCCGTGGCCCTGCTGATATCCGGCTGCGGCGGGAGCGCCACCCGGGACAACGCCGCCCAGGCCGCCGGGCCGGCCGCCGAGGGCTTCCCCGTGACCGTCTCCAACTGCGGTGTGAAGACCACCTACCAGCGGCCGCCGCAGCGCGCGCTGTCCCTGAACCAGCATGCGACCGAGGTCATGCTGGCGCTGGGACTGGAGAAGTCGATGGTGGGCACGGCCTATCTCGACGACGAGATCCTCCCCGAGTACCGGGAGGCGTATGACGGCATCAAGGCCATCGCCAGGGAGTACCCGTCCTTCGAGACGCTGCTGGCGGCCGAACCGGACTTCGTCTACGGCGGTTTCGCCAGCACCTTCGACGAGAAGGCGGGCCGCGGCCGAGCTGCCCTGACCAAGGCCGGGATCGACTCCTACCTCAATATCGAGGAGTGCCCGACCGGGCCTGTGACGATGGCCGCGATGGACCGGGAGATCCGGAACGTGGCCGAGATCTTCGGTGTGCCCGATCGGGCCGAGCAGCAGCTGAGGAAGCTCCACGGCACCCTGGAGGCGGTGGAGGACAAGATCGCCGGAGCCGCCCCGGTCAGGGTCTTCGTCTACGACAGCGGCGACAAGACCGCCTTCACCGCGGGCGGGGCGGGGGTCGGCAACGAGATGATCAGACAGGCCGGTGGCGTGAACCTCTTCGCCGACCTGGACAAGGCGTTCGGCGACGTGTCGTTCGAGCAGGTGGCCGAGCGTATGCCCGAGGTCGTCGTCATCTACGACTACGGCGACCAGCCGGTCGAGGACAAGAAGAAGTTCCTGCTGGCCAACCCTGCGCTCAAGGACGTACCCGCCATCGAGAACGAGCGGTTCGCGGTACTCCCGCTGTCGTCCACGGTGCTGGGCGTCCGGGTGCCCTCCGGCGTCGAGTCCCTGGCCCGCCAGATCCACCCGGACCGCTTCAAATGACCCGCACGACCGACCCGACCGACCCGACCGACCCGACCGACCCGACCGACCCGACGGGTGCGACGGGCGCGGCCGGTGTGGCCCGAGCGATCGTCGCGGCCGGCGCCACCGGCGCGGCCGAGAGGACGAAGGCCACCGGTGGGCCCGGTGGGCCCGGTGGGCCCGGCGCCCGGACGGCGCCCGGGACGGCCCCTGCCCCGGGCCGCCCCAAGATCCCCTACCCGCTGGTGCTGGCGCTGCTTGGCGCGCTCGTCGCGGTCTCGGCCACGTTCGGGATCGCGGCCGGATCCGTCACCGTCCCCGCCGACCAGGTCTGGGGCATCCTGCTGCACCGGGTGCATCCGGCGCTGGCCGACCCGGACTGGACACCGGTCCGCGAGACGATCGTCATCGATGTGCGGCTGCCCCGGGTACTGCTGGCCGGTGTCGTCGGAGCGGGCCTGGCGGTGTCCGGAATGGCCCTGCAGGCCCTGGTGCGCAATCCCCTGGCGGACCCGATGCTGCTCGGGATCTCGTCGGGGGCCTCGGTCGGCGCCGTGCTGGTCGTCGTCGGCAACCTCACCCTGTTCGGGGTGTTCTCCCTGCCGGTGGCCGCGTTCCTCGGCGCACTCGCAGCCCTGGTCGCCGTCTACTTCCTGGCCCGGTCCGGTGGGCGGATGACCTCCGTGCGGCTGGTGCTGGCGGGTGTGGCGACGGCGGAGGTGCTGTCCGCGCTGGCGAGCTTTCTGATCGTCACCTCCGACGACCCGCACAAGACGCAGTCGGCGCTGCGCTGGATGCTCGGCGGACTGGCCGGCACCACCTGGTCGGTGGTGTGGATTCCCGTCGGCGCCGTCCTTCTCGGCACGGCCGTCCTGCTCGGTGTGTGCCGTCCGCTCAACCTCCTGCTCGCGGGGGAGGAGGCCGCCGTGGCGCTCGGCCTGGACGTCCACCGGTTCCGCGCCGCGCTGTTCACACTGGTGGCACTCATGATCGGCACCATCGTGGCGGTCAGCGGCCAGATCGGCTTCGTCGGCCTGATCATGCCGCACGTCGTGCGGCTCGTCGTCGGCGCCGACCACCGCCGTGCGCTGCCCGCCGCCGCGCTGCTCGGCGCGGCCTTCCTGATCGCCGCCGACCTCGCCGCGCGCACCCTCGTGAGCCCGGAGGAGATTCCCGTGGGCATCCTCACCGCCCTGGTCGGCGGCCCCTTCTTCCTGTGGCTGATGAGACGGAGGCCGGTATGACACAGACCACCGCGGCTGCGGCCGTGCTCGCCGCGGCGGCGCCCGGCACGCTGGCCGTCGAGGAGGTCTCGGTCGACGTGGACGGACGGACGCTGGTGGAGCGGGCGTCGCTGCGGGCGGCCCCCGGCGAGGTGGTGGGGCTGGTCGGCCCCAACGGCGCGGGGAAGTCCACCCTGCTGCGTACGGTCTACCGGGCTCTGCGCCCCACCTCGGGACGGGTGCTGGTGGACGGTGAGGACGTGCGGCGGATGTCCGGGAAGAGCCTGGCACGCCTGCTGGCGGCCGTCCTCCAGGAGTCCGCCGGGGACTTCGGGCTCTCGGCGTACGACGTCGTGGCCATGGGCCGTACCCCGCACAAGCGGCCCTTCGATGGGGACGACGCCGACGACCGCGCCGTCATCACGGCCGCGCTGGACGCACTCGGCGCCGCAGGACTCGCCCACGCCCCCTTCGGGGGGCTGTCGGGTGGGGAGAAGCAGCGGGTGCTCATCGCCCGTGCGCTCGCCCAGTGCGCGGGAACGATGGTGCTGGACGAGCCGACCAACCACCTCGACCTGCGCCACCAGCTCGACACCCTGCGCCTGCTCCGCCGACTCGGTGTGACGGCCGTCGTCGCGCTCCACGACCTCAACCTGGCGGCCGCGTTCTGCGACCGGATCTGCGTGATGGACGGCGGCCGTGTGGTGACCACCGGATCCCCCGCCGATGTCCTCACGGCCGAACTGCTGGCCGACGTCTACCGCGTCGACGCCGAGGTGACCGCGCACCCCGGGACCGGGGTGCCGCACATCACCCTGCTGACCGGAGACGGTCCACTGCGGAGGGGGTGATCCGGCGACCCTCCCATCCGGAGAGGAACTCGTCGCGGCGCTGCGCCGTGATGTGATGCGTCTCACCGTCGACGGAAGGCGGGGAGGCTTCCCCGCCATGCCGAGTGGCATGCACCGGTCATGATCATGCCGGAGCCGGAGCCGGAGCCGGAGCCGGAGCCGGAGCCGGAGCCGGAGCCGGAGCCGGAGCCGCATCGACAACGTGGCCGCATCGACAACGTGGCCGCATCGACAACGTGGCCGGAGCCGGAACCGGGTCGGTCACGAGGCCGGGACGGGAACCGCGTCGGAACCGTGACCGGTACAGGCAACGCGTCGGAACCGGATCGGAAGCGGTCGACGGGTACCGGCGGAAGCGGCCCGGATGGTCTCGTGGACCGCGGTGAGGCCGGGCGCAGTGGCGCGTGGCCCGGATGGCGGGAGCCCGTGATGGGGGAACTGGGGGAGATGCGGAGCAGCCGGCCGTCCCGGGCGAGGCGTCCGCGCCTGGGCCCGGCCTCACCTTCGCCGTCGGCCCCCGGTGCTGGGGCCGAACTGCCGTCGGACAGAGGCGCCCACGCCGGTCCCCCGCTGGTCCGTGGTGCCACGGCCGGTCCACCGTCAGGTCACGGCACCACCGGAGCCACCACGGAACTCCCCTCCGTGCCCCGCAGGGGAGCCGTACACCCCTCAGTCCGTCGCGCGCAGGCCGAGTACGAGTTCCTGGAAGCGCTGCTCCACCGACGCCAGGTCGGTCTGGGCCAGTTCCTGGGGCCGGATCACGACGCGGAGTTCGGGGGTGAGAGCGGGGTGGCGGTGGCAGGCTTCGATGAAGGAATCCACGATGAGGGCGACCAGCTGGCCCCGATCCAGATTCGTGACACGGGCCAGTCCGGAACCGATCAGCGGTATGGCGACCGGCTTGAACAGGCCGTGCACGGCCACCGAGGCCCAGAGATTCTCCAGCCCCAGGCGCAGGTCACGGTCGCTCGATCTGGCCACCAGATCGTTGCCGAGCTGCGAATAGGCGATGGCGAACACCCGGCGGCCGTCGATCGGCACCGCTACCGTGGTGCCGAGCGGATAGCGCACCCGTCGGCCCAGCGGTTTGGACCGGACGCTCTCGGTGCCCACGACCTTCATACCGCGCAGCCCCGTCCGCAGCTTGTCGTCCAGCTGGCGGCGCCGTCCGGCGAACAGCCGGTCGACGAGCTGGCTCTGCACGCTCTCACGGCTGATCACGAGGTCTTCGGCGGTCTCGGTGTCGAAGGTGTCGGAGAATCCGACCACCAGATTGCAGTCCTCCTGGTCGAACAGATCGCCGCGCAGCAGCACCACATCGGTCCGCTGATCGGGCATCGGCACCCGGTGCCGCAGGAGTTCCGCTCCATGGCGGGCGCGGAGCTGGGCGCGGAGCCCGTCGAGGGATCGAGCGGCCTCGGCGTCCTCGGGATGGTCGTACGCGATCCGCTCGGCCACCGGCAGCGCGAGCTCGGGACGCCCGAGCGCAACCTGCGCGTTCACCAGCTCACGCCGAGCCGATTCCTGAAGCCCCATCAGGCGCGAGACGAGGGGCACCGCGAAGCCCTCGCCGTTGACCTCGGCCAGTGGCCGGCCGCGTACCATGGACAGGGCCTCCGCCAGCCGGTGCGCCGCGGTCGCCGGTGGCGCGAGCAGGGCGTGGCTGACGATCGCGGTGAACCGCGCGCTGTCCAGTTCCTCGGGTCGCAGCACCAGACGGTAGGCGGTCTCCGGTCCTTGCACGGTGACCAGCTGTTCGGTGCGCAGGATGCTCGCACCGGCGCTGTCCTGGCCGGGCGCCAGGGCCCGCCGCAGCTCCAGGACCCGCTTCTGGACCTCGTTGCGGTTGCGCTGGTCGAGATGGCGGGGTTCGTCCGCGAGCCCCCATACGTCGCGGCGCAGCTGCCGCACCGGTACCGCCTCGCCCTCGGCCGCCACCAGGCGGACCAGCAGCCGTACGGTCAGCGGCGTCAACCGCACCGGAGTTCCGTCGACTTCGAGCTGGACCGAGCCCAGGACCCTTACTCGGACACGTGCTTCCGCACCGGCCATCCCCGTCGCCCCCCGGTGGTTGTGCGTCACTCTGCGTCAGGCATTGGTGACCGGAAGATTACCATCAGGTCGTGGGGTAACCGTGAGTTCGGGTGATTCCGGCCGTCCGGATGCGAGGGACCCGATAGGATCCCCCGATCCCTCCCGGCAGGGCCCTGTCCCGGGCCCCGTCCCGCGCCCCCGGTTTCGTCCGCGACGGCGGGTGACTCGCCCCCGCCCCCACCGCCGCCCGCGCCTCCCCTTTCCCCTCCGCCTTCCCCTCCGCTTCCCCTTCCGCCTCCCCTTCCTTTCGTGCCTCCCTTCCCGTCTGCGCTTCCGCTTCCCTCTCCGCCTTCGCCCCCATCTGCCCCGCGGGACGCGGCGCGCCCGCCAGGTCTTCGTACGCGACACGATGGTGGCGTTCGGCGGACTGTCCGCCGTGCTGCAGGTCGTCGGTCCGTTCGTACCGCACATCGGTTCCGGTGTGGCCGTCGGGCTGTCGGTGGGGGCGTGCCTGGGCTGGGGGCTGCTGCGGGCGCGACCGGCAGCCCGGGTGCAGCAGGAGTTCCGGCGGCCCGACATGTCGGTGGTCGTCGAGGCGGGTGACCTGCTCGACCAGTCGGCCCACCTGGTCATAGGGTTCTGCGACACCTTCGACACCCTCTCGGCGGGCGGCCGCGTCATCCACGGCGACAGTCTGCAAGCCCAGCTGCTGGACCGCGGATACGGCGGCGACGTGCACCGGCTGGACGCGGAGTTGAGCGCGGCACTGGCGTCGGCGGAACCCGTGGCGCGCGAGGCCCGGGCGGACAAGCCACTCGGCAAACTCGACCGCTATCCGATCGGAACCGTTGCCGTACTCGGCACTCGACCGCGGCTGGTCTTCGGTGTGGCCTACAGCAGGATCGGCAACGACTATGTGGCCGCCTCCTGTGTGGAGGATCTGTGGCGGGGCCTCGGCGGACTGTGGGACGCCTTGCGCGCGCACGCCCAACTGGACAGCGTTGCCATGCCGTTGACCGGCTCCGGCCTGGCGCGTCTCGGCCACCTCGACCGGGACAGCCTCCTGCGGCTGATCCTGATGTCGTTCGTGGCCCGGTCCCGGGAGCGCGCGATCTGCCGCGAACTGCGCCTGGTGATACGCCCTGAGCAACTGGCGGGCGTCGACATGCGCGAGTTGGCCGCGTTCCTGGACGCCCTGGCCTCGGAGCCGGGCCGGTAGCGCGGGAGTGGTCCCGGCGCCGTGAGCGCCCCCGTCGGCGGCTTTCGTGGACAAGGTGCGGCAGACCTCCGTCGGCAGACCTGTGGGCGGACGCGGGCAGGGGGCGGAACCCGGCGCTCCGCCCCCTGCCCGCCGCCCCTCAGGCCAGTCGGTGGTACGCCGCCAGGCGCGTGAAGTACGAGATGTCCCGCCAGTCGGGCCGGGTGTCGTCGAGATCGCAGTGGGCCCCCTTGAGCCGTTCGACGATCTTCGAGACGGCGGCCTCTGAGCCGTCGAAATGGACCACGTTGCGGCCCGCGAGGTCCGAGGCGGGCCGTACCTGGCCTACCTGCACGATGATCGTCCGCTCCGGGTAGGCCATCAGCGCCATACCGAGTTCGATCAGGACGTTCTGACGCGGCTGCCCGGTCAACCGCACCTCGTGGGGCTGCTCGTTGAACCCCATCAGGTGCGGATGGAGCATGGCGACGTCGTCCGGTGTGAGCAGGACCAACGCGGCCTGGGCCTGCGACAGCGCCTTCTCGACGACCTCGCCGAGGAACGGAGCGGTTCCCCCGGCGCCTCGGACCAGTCGCTCCCACTCCAAGGGGCGCAGGTCGAGCCGGCGCAGCAGCCCGAACATCGCCGTGCGGACCTCCTCGTCGCGGCCGTGCACGACGAAGACGCTGCGGCTGCGGCCGTGGTCCGCCTGCGCCTGCGCCTGCGCCTGCGCCGCGCGCGCCGCCTCCTGCCCGCCGGCCGGCTGCTGCTGCTGCTGTGGGGTGTTGTGGACGTTGTATCCGATATTGCTGTTCGTGCCGCCGAAGAAGTTCTGGTTGTTCTCGCCGGTGGTGTAGCCCTGGCTCATGTTCGACTTCCTGTTCCTCATGATGAACGCGGTTGGGGGGGTTGGTAGTTGTGCGCGATGTTGCTGTTGGTGCCGCCGAAGAAGTTCTGGCTGTTGTCGCCCAGCAGGATGTTGGTCTGCGCCCGGTCGTGCTCGGCGAGGTCCACGTCGTGCTCGTCGAGGAACGCACGGATGTTCTCGAGCAGCCGGCGCTCCACGATCTCCGTGTACTTGGTCGCGTCCGTGTGCTGGAAGAAGTGGTGGTAGGTCTCGCTGGTGGCCAGTTCCCTGACACTGGCCACGGCCCCGCAGTTGCGCCACGGGCTGATGTAGCGGCCGAGCCCGAACTCGCTGGTGTCCGCGTGCTCGTCGCCGAGCAGCCGCTCGGCCATCACCCTTCGGGCCCTTCTGGCCTGCCACGGCTGGATCCACGGGACGGCCCACGTCGGCAGGAAGCGCACAGGGATCAGCCACAGCGGCCAGACCGCCAGAGCGACGCACCAGCGCACCATGGCCGTCAGCATGTCCCACGCCACCCGTAGCGCCAGCCGCCCGTCGATGGCGCTGGGCAGCTGGTCGACGAGGTGGAAGTCCTTGACGAGCGGGCCGAGCACATAGGTGTGGAACTCGGTGTGCAGGGTGTTGCCCCTGATGTCGAACCCGACGAACATCGAGGTCACCAGCTCCTCGTCCCACGACCCGACGCGTACGCACAGGTACTCGCGGGCGGCGTCGTAGTCCTCGCGCCAGTGGATGCCGGGCAGGGCGTCCACGCCGGGCAGTTCGGACCAGCCGGGGCCTTGGGTGCGGTCATTGGTGCGGATCGCCGTGGAGTAGCGGCGCTGCTCCACCGTCAGCCCGTCGATCCGCTCGTCGGGGCGCGCCTCGTCGCGGAGATCGGCGTTCATCCGGGCGGCGATCTGGCGGGTGATGTCGTCGACGGTGAACGGGACGACCTGCCTGCGCTCGATGGTGTCGAGGTCGGGAGGCATGCCGTTCTCACTCTTGCGCGCCATCAACCGGGTCCTCGGCGCGCCCAGCAGCAACTGCGCGTAGGACCAGTCGTGCACCTGCAGGCCCGCCCCGACGAAGGGCCGGTAGCCGCCGTAGAAGACCATGCCGCTGCGGCCGGCCTGCTCGTGGTCGATCTTGTGGGCGAGTCCGGCGGTCAGCCGCACATGCGACGGACACGCCCCGTCGAAGCCGCCGTCCGGCCCGTTCTCCCGCAGCCGGGTCATGAGGATGTGCAGGGTCACGATCCTGCGCAGATAGGCCGCCGCCCACGGCAACCAGATCAGCACCAGGAAGCCGAGGGACCCGGTGAGCACCCCGCTGGTCGTCAGCAGCCAGACCACGGCCGCCGAGACGCCCGCCGTTGCCCACTGGATCCTCTGCAGCCTGCGCGCGGCGAGGGCGTGGGCAAGGACCGACACGGCGTCGTAGCCGAAGGAGGGCGCCACGACCCGGACATGACCGTCCAGGAGTTCCCGGATGACCGCCTTCCGGTAGCCGGGATCGAGGTAGGCGCCCGCTGACAGCAGCCGGGTGGCTCTGGTGCGCGCGTACTCGCGGTGTACCGGCGGCCGCTGCGGCGGCGTGCCGGGGGGTGGGGGGGACAACTCTTCTGTGGCCATGGTGGTTCCCGCTCCGCTCAGGTGGGCGCACCGCTCCGGGCACGCAGGGTGGGTGTCAGTCGGTCCGGGTCGCCGTGCCGCTGCTGATCACACCGCCGCGGACGGTGTAGAGGGCGTTGTACGAGCGGGTGCTGCCGTCGGACTGGAGGGCCTCGATGGTCAGCCGCACCCTGGTGCCCTGCACGTACCTGATCTCGATGGCGTTCCGCTCGGTGTCGGCGTAGCCCGAGACGAAGCGGTCGTATCCGGACTCCAGATTGCTGCCGCCGAGAGCCCAGGCCGTCCGGTAGTCGCGCTTGTTGATCGCTTCGAAGTAGGCGGTGACGACATCGCCGGGGCCCCTGGTCGCGTTCGCGGCGCCCGGAGTGCCCGGTGCGGTGCCCGTCGGGTCGGCGTAGCCGTCGTCGCGGTAGCTGCCGGTCGTGGTGGCCTCGGGGGTGGGCGGGGCGTCCGGTGTGTCGGTGCCGCCGTACCGCCATGCGGGGCCCGTCGTCGGGGGGGTGCGGGTCGGGTGGTCGGATGTGCGTGCACGGTCCGAGCCGAAGGAGTCCGAACCGAAGACGCCGGATCCCGACCTCCCCGACGACCCCGACGACCCCGACGATGCTGACGACCCCGACGAGCCGGGGGAGGCGGACGAGGTGGAGCCCTCGGCCAGGCTGCCCGTCAGGGTCGTCATCAGGGCGAGCAGCAGTGGTGCGGCGGTGACCGCGAGTCCCCAGGTACGGCTGGGACCGCTCGGAGGAATCAGCCCCGGGGCGCGGTAGGAAGGCGGCGGACGGTGGGTGGCCGGCGGCTCGGGATGCTTCGCGTACGGTGGCAGCCCTGGGTCGGTCATGGGGTTCTCCAGAGGTCACGGCAGTGCGGCGCACCCGCCCCGAAGGCCTCACGGGGTCCGTGCCGTACGTGTGTACGCGACGGGCCCGCCGCGGGGGCGACGATGGACGGCGGCGCGCGGAATAGCGGTTGACGCATCCGATGCGACCAGCGCCGCCGCTTCCGTGCCCAGAACCGATCTGCTTCCGATCCGCTTCCGGACCGCCCCGGAGCGCTTCGGAGCGCTTCGGAGGGCTTCGAACCTGCCCGGCCCGCCCCGAAGTGCCCCGGAGCGCCCCGGCCCGGCCTGGTGGGCGGGGCCAAGTTCAGCGAGCAGGCCGCCCGGCGGATGCGCCCCGCCATCGGCTGCACCCTCCAGCAGCAGGTCTTCGGGCCGCACCGGCGACATCGTGCGCCTGACCGAGACCGGCCACCTGGTCGTCGAGGGACGGGCCAAGAACCAGGCGCTCACCGTGGAACAGATGCGCGAGGACATGGCCGAGGTGCTCGGCGAGTCCGTCGACGACCTTCCCGGCGACGAGAACCTCGTCGACTCCGGACTCGACTCCGTCCGCCTGATGGCCCTGGTCGGGCGCTGGCGCGACGCACACGGACCCGACATCTCCGTGGCCGCCCTCGCCGAACGGCCCGCCATCGGGGAGTGGGCGAACCTGCTGACCACCCCTCGAGCGTCGCGCGCGGCGGCTTCGATACCCGATCACGGCCTCGGCCTGGTCGGGCGGCCGAGAGGGACGGCCAGGCGGCCGTGCCCCCCGGCGCGGCCACCGGGCCGCCGCCCGGGGTCTCCCCGGCCACCGACCGCCGGCGGTCGACGGCCGGAAGTGAACCGTCGCGTCCCGGCTGGCCGACTTGGCTCCATGGCACCTTCCCCATGTGGACTCCCGTCACTACTGTCCCTCGGGCGCCTCGCGAAATCGCCGCGAGGCCCTCGGGAAGGGGAATACGGTGAGAGTGAGAACCGCATCGATCGCCGGGTTGGTTGCCGCCGCCGCCACCGCGTCGCTCCTCGCGAGCCCGGCTCACGCCCATTCGGCCGAACTCGCCACCTTCCGTCTGGGAATCCAGCTGGCCGACGACGGTGGCGCCTCCCAGTTCGGTCAGGAACAGTTCACCAACAACGTCAAGTTCGGCAACAGCGTCTCGGCCTGGGCCGGTGACGCGAACAAATTCGACCCCGACGCCGTCCGCCTCAATCTGGAGACCAACCCCGGCGATCCATTGATCGGCCGGGACTTCCGCATCGGCGCCCAGGCCATGGACAAGGGCAGCCACCTCGGACCCGTGCAGTACACGCCGTGGGCCAGCGCCGGCGGCGGCCAGTCCGACTTCGTCACCGACGACAACGGCTGGGATCCGGACGAGTACCGGCTCTTCCTCGACACCCGGGCCTGGCCCTCGTCCGCGTCCCTGGTGGACTTCCGGATCTCGGTGACGGCCGTCGACAAGGGAGTGCCCGGGGTGCCGGCGTTCACACCGTGGGCCGGTCAGGGCGGGGGGCGCAGCCCCCTGGCGCTGGATACCAACGGGTTCGACTTCGACGGCTTCGTGCTCGGCCTCGAAGTTCGCTAGCGTCACCCCCGGTGCCGGTCGACTCCGTCCGCGCCACCGAGCGGCGCGGACGCCCCGGGAGAGACCGGGCGGCCGTCATCCGCACCGGCATCCCGATCCGGATCTGGAGCTGGCCCCGGAACACCGGCAACCAGGCTTTGATCCGATCGGCGACTCTGCTGCGCAGTTCGGCCGAGCGGCGCGGACAGCCCGGAGGGACCGCTAGCTGGTTCTCCATGATCAGGTGTCTGAGCTGCATGTTTGCGGTTTGTGATCTTTGTGGGGGGTGCAGGGTGGTGGTGTCTTCGGTGCCAGGCCCGGAGCATCTGCTGTGCCCACGCCCGCTGCTGTCATGACGCGCCGACTGCGCGCCTTCGAAGCCCGTGCCGTCGAGCTCCGGCAGCGGATCATGGCTCTGGAGTAGGAAGCGGACCAGGTGGACAGGGAGATCACCCGCCGGCGTGTCGGCAGCGAGGTCGCACAGGAACTGCGCGGTGATACCGGCCAGGCTGCTGTTTCCTGCAGCCTGTCCGGCGACAAGGAGGCGCCGGGCGACGCGGAGGCAAAGAGCCCTGCCGGCGCAGGTGCCGGCGCTGGAGGTGAGTCGCGGTGTGTGCCGCAACGGCAGGAGGGTGTGCGGTGTCAGCTCAAGCCGCTCGTCCAGCGGGACTGGCTGTCCAGCGCCGACGGCCGGGAGTTCGGCATGTCCGCGACCGAACGGAACCGTGCCGTCATCGGCCAGAGCCAAGCGCACAGGAGCGACCTGGCCTCGCGGTCGGATGGAGATGTGGGGCCGGTCAGTGGCTGGCTCGGATCATGACTGTGAGTATCGCCGAGGCCGGTGACGGCTGGCTCTGGCCGATGTCCTCGTATCCCCATGACTCGTAGAGCGCGTGGACCTTTCCGTCCCCGGCGGCAGGGCTGACCATGAGCGTCACGTACGGCTCGTCGCGGATGGCGAGGAGGGCGTCGTGGATGCGGCGGGCGGTGCCGGTCTTCCGCCAGGTCGGGCGGACGCCGATCTCCTTCAGGGCCACGGCCGGATGCTCGGTGTACTTCTCGGCCGGCGTCGGGCTGGTGCGCTGCCAGGCGGGGGAGACGTGGGGGGAGTCGGACTACGTCTTCACCACCCGCACCGGTCGCACCTGCGACACCCGCTTTAGGACACGGCCGTGAAGTTACGGCTCCGGTGGTGTTGGCAAGTGCGCTCTGATCTGCGGCGGCTCCGGACGTGAGGAGCGGAGCCCCGGTAGAACTGGCAGTCGACCAAGACAGCCGTTCACAACACCGGAGGCTCCGCTGTCGGATCAGTGTGTCATCACGCGTGAAATCGTGGTAGCCAAGGGCCTGTTCGCCCCAGGTCACCTGGGGGGAACTCACCCAGATCGTCCCGTTCGAGATGGTTGATGCGGCCCTGGCCGAGACCGGTGCCGTCCAGCAACGACTGCGGAAGATCCCCTGAGCTGCACTGGTTCTCGTGCTGTCAGCCCGAAGCGGGCAGAGCCGACAGTCGGTCGCGGAACTCTCGTACGGCAGGCACCGCGGAGTGCGGTTCGAGGTAGCGGTTGAACTTGGTCAGCCGGACGTGTGCCCGGTCGGAGCGGATGCGGTTCTCCAGCAGTTCCAGACCGACGTTGGCGGCATCGAGAGCGCCGTCGAGGTCTCGGGCTGCCAGTCGTGCTGTGGCGAGGCGGCCGGAGCGGACAGCCCGGTCGCGCGGTACCGCCTGGTCGATCGCTACGGCGAGGGCGCTGGTGGCTCGCTCGGGGAAGCCGGAGCGCAGCATGATCTTGCCCTCGGTGGACTTGAGCTGGGCCTCGCCGTACCAGCCGAGCCAGTCGGGGCGGTCGCCTTCGCGGTGGGCGCCCCCTCTCTGTCAGCCTTGGGTGAGACGCCCCGCTTCGGCGGGTTAGCCTGAGAGGGCACGACAGGAGAACCACCCCCTCATGACCAGCACCAAGCCCGCCGGATCCGACCCGGCTCCACGGCCGAAG
>NZ_BLLG01000016.1 GCF_011766325.1 Streptomyces pacificus
CGGCGAGGGGTCGTGGGCCATCCGCCGTCAGCCTTCGGGGCGGAGCAGACCGCGCTCGTACGCCCTGGCCAGCCGCTGCGGGACCCGGTACGGCACGCCGTCCACCGTGACGGTCACCAGCTGAGGGCTGACGGCCTTCCACTGCGCGCGGCGGTGCCGGGTGTTGCTGCGCGACCAGGCGCGGGGCGCGGGCTGCGAGCAGGCCCGCGACCTCGCGCACCCGGCGGGTGACGGTGGTGCGGTGGATGCCGTTGCCGCCGGCCAGGTCGCCGGGCCGCTGGTCACAGCGCAGGACGGCCGGCACGATGCCGGCGATCTTCCCGGCGGGCAGGGCCCGCCACCGGGAGCCGATCTTCTTGAAGTGGCCGCGTAGCAGGTCAGCGAGCTGGATCAGGGGGGGCACTCGACAGCGGCGGGCGGGCGGTGCAGACAAGGCCGTCAGGGCCCTCGACGGTGTCGTTGTTTTTCTTCACACGAACTCAACTGCCGTCGGGGGCCCGCCGGTTACGCGCTCTTACCGCCCCCGGTCCGCAGCTGCTATAGGATACGGGTGGGATGAACTGGCAGAAGAGGCGTATTTCGACGCCTCCCCCATGAGGAGGCCCGGGCGCTCCCAGAAGGCGCCTGATCGGGGAGAAGCCCCAGGTCAGGCGCCTTTTTTCGTGCTGCTAGAAGAAGCCCAGCTTCTTCGGCGAGTAGCTGACGAGCAGATTCTTCGTCTGCTGGTAGTGCTCCAGCATCATCTTGTGCGTCTCGCGGCCGATACCGGACTGCTTGTAGCCGCCGAACGCGGCGTGCGCGGGATAGGCGTGGTAGCAGTTCGTCCAGACCCGGCCGGCCTGGATCGCGCGGCCGGCGCGGTACGCCTGGTTGACGTCGCGCGTCCAGACCCCGGCGCCGAGGCCGTAGAGGGTGTCGTTCGCCGTCCTGATCGCGTCGTCGAAGTCGGCGAACGAGGTCACCGCGACGACCGGCCCGAAGATCTCCTCCTGGAAGACCCGCATCCGGTTGTCGCCCTCGAAGATCGTCGGCTCGACGTAGTAGCCACCCGCCAGCTCGCCGTCGTACTCGATGCGCTGACCACCCGTGAGGATCTTCGCGCCCTCCTGCCGGCCGATGTCCAGATACGAAAGGATCTTCTGCAGCTGGTCGTTGGAGGCCTGCGCTCCGATCATCGTGTCCGTGTCGAGGGGGTGGCCCGGGACGATCGCCTCGGTACGCGCGATGCCCGCGTCGAGGAACTCACCGTAGTGGCCCCGCTGGATCAGCGCCCGCGACGGACAGGTGCACACCTCGCCCTGGTTGAGGGCGAACATGGTGAACCCCTCCAGTGCCTTGTCCCTCAGCTCGTCGTCGGCCGACCAGATGTCGTCGAAGAAGATGTTCGGCGACTTGCCGCCCAGCTCAAGGGTGACGGGCCTGATGTTCTCCGCGGCGTACTGCATGATCAGCCGCCCCGTCGTGGTCTCGCCGGTGAACGCGACCTTCGCCACCCGGGGGCTCGAAGCGAGGGGTTTGCCCGCCTCCGCGCCGAAGCCGTTGACGATGTTCACGACTCCCGGCGGCAGCAGGTCGGCGACGAGGCTCATCCAGTAGTGGACCGAGGCGGGCGTCTGCTCGGCGGGTTTGAGCACCACCGCGTTGCCGGCCGCCAGGGCCGGGGCGAGCTTCCAGACGGCCATCAGAAGGGGGAAGTTCCACGGGATGATCTGGGCGACCACGCCGAGCGGCTCGTGGAAGTGGTAGGCGACGGTGTCGTCGTCGATCTCGCTGAGCGAACCCTCCTGTGCGCGGAGCACACCGGCGAAGTACCGGAAGTGGTCGATGGCCAGCGGGATGTCGGCCGCCAGCGTCTCCCGGACCGGTTTGCCGTTCTCCCAGGTCTCCGCGACCGCGAGTTCCTCCAGGCGCGCCTCCATCCGGTCGGCGATCCCCAGCAGGACATCGGCCCTGGCGGCGGGGGCCGTGCGGCCCCAGCCGGGGGCCGCCGCGTGCGCGGCGTCCAGGGCCCGCTCGACGTCCTCGGCCGTGCCGCGGGCGATCTCGGTGAACGCCTTCCCGTTCACGGGGCTCGGGTTCTCGAAGTACATGCCGCGGGCGGGCGCCACGAACTCGCCGCCGATCCAGTGGTCGTAGCGGGACTCGTACGTGACGATGGCACCCTCGGTGCCGGGCGCGGCGTAGCGGGTCATCTCGGAGGCCTCCCGGGCTCGCCGCCGCCCTCCGTCGGACGGCGCTTCGACGCCGAATCTAGGGAAGCGGACGTTGCAACTCCGTTGCACCCGGCGCTCCGGCTCCCGGCTCCGGCCCGCGCCTCCCCGTCCCTCCCCCCGCAGGCCCACCCCGCAGGCCCCCCCGGTGCCCGCACGCCCGCGCCCGCAGCGCCGTGTCCGAACGCCGGTGCCCGTACGCCCGCCCAGCAGCCTCCGTTCCCGGCCGGACCCCGGCTCCTAATCCCGGCCGGGGGACGAGGCCCCCTCGGCGAACTCCCGGTCCAAGGCCCGGGCCCTGGCCTGCGCCGCGGGGCGGCGGTGCTCGGGCAGGGCGGCGGCCAGGGCCCGCCATACCGCGAGGTCGTCCTCGCCCCACCGGCTGTACGCCCAGTCCGCCAGCAGGCCCGGGTCGCCGCGGGCGATCACGGCGGTCCGCAGCTGGTCCCGCAACCGCTCCCGCAGCCGCACCACACCGGGCGCCCGGGAAGCGGGCAGCAGCGGCCCGGTGTACTCGCCGAGCGCCGCGGCGAGGCCACCCGAGGCGAGCCGGCGCCCCACGGTGACGAAGTCGGCGTCCACCGCGACACCCAGCCGGTACGGACGGGACCTCAGCACCCGGGGGCCGAGCAGCGCGCGCAGCCGGGACAGCTCGGCGCGCAGTGTGACCGGGGTGACGTGCTCGTCCTCGTACAGCTCCAGCAGCAGCTCGTCACCGCTCAGCCCCTCGGGGCGGTGGGCGAGCACCACCGCGATCTCGCTGTGCCGCCGGCTCAGCCGCACCCTGCGGCCCTCCAGGACCAGCAGCGCCTCGTCCCGGCCCAGCGCCGCCAGCTGCGCGGCGCCCCCGCCGGGCCGGGGCGCCAGCAGCGCCAGCTGCGACTCGGCGGCCCGCGCCACCGCGCCGACGAACGCCAGACTGTGCGGGTGCGCCAGCCCGCTCCCGCCGGTGATGTCGACCGCGCCCAGCAGCCGGCCGCTGTGCGGGTCGTGGACCGGGGCGGCGGCGCACGTCCAGTCCTGCACCGGGCGCTGGAAGTGCTCCGCCGCGAACACCTGCACCGGACGGTCGACCGTGAGCGCGGTGCCCGGGGCGTTCGTCCCCGCCGCGGCCTCGGCCCAGCGCGCACCCTCCACGAAGTTCATCCGCCCCGCTCGCCGCCGCGCCGTGGGGTGTCCCTCGACCCACAGCAGCCGCGCCTGGGCGTCGCACACCGCGACCAGGTGCTCACCGTCGACGGCATACGCGCCCGTCAGCTCCCGGATCAGGGGCATCACCCGGGACAGCGCATGCCCGTCCCGGTACACCGCCAGCTCGTCGGCATCGAGCTCCACACGGGCCCGGCCCTCCGGGGCGACCCTGGCCCGCGCGGAGCGCCGCCACGACTCGGCCACCACGGACCGTACTCCCGGCTCCACCAGGCCGGCCGCCGTGAACTGCTCGTACGCCCGGCGCAGCGCGCCGGCGCGCCGTCCGGCGTCGCCGTCGGCCTCCAGCGCCACCCATGGGTCCGTCACCTCGGCCTCCCGGTCCCCGGTCCACGTCCGTGCCCATCGTCGTGCGGCCCGGTGCCCGCGGACAAGGGGCGCGTGGCGGTGCGCGGGGCCGCACGCTTCCCCGCCGTCCGCCGTCCGCCGTCCGCCGTCCGCCGTCCGCCGTCCGTCGCCTGCCGTCCGTCGGTCGTCGGTCGTACCGCGCATGAGCAGGGCGCCCTCCGCCACGCGGCCGGGCGGCCCCGAGAGCCCATGCGGCCGCCCGGACCGGAGGGGGCGGCGCGGGTACAGCGGGCGGGACCAGGGAACCGACGGGCACACGGGCGCGTTGACACAGCAGGGAGCGGCGCCCGGCGCCGCGGAGGAGGCTGTGTCATGTCGACAGGTGCGAAGATCGCCATCGGGGGAGTGGCCGTCGGCCTTCTCCTGATCCCGCTGATCGGATTCTGGATGTCGCTGCTGGTGATCGTGGGGGTGCCCGCCGTGGCCTACCTCGCGCTCGACCCGTCGCAGCGCCGCCGGCTTCGCCGGATCAACAACCGCAGGCAGATCGGGCGCTGACCGCTGGAGCGTCCGGCCTGCGGGGCCCGTACCGGCGGCCCGGCGCCGGGGCCCGCCGCCTCGTACGCGGGGAAGGGCCCCGGCGGGCGGAGCTCGGCGGGCCACCGGGTGCTCTGCCGGGCGTGCGCCAAGGATGGGCCCCGGCGGGCGGCGGGGGCCGGCGGTGGCGGCAGGAGCGCGAGCTGCCGGTTCAGCGCGCGGGAGTGCACCGCATCGCATCGCCGCCCGCGGGCCGCGGGATCCCCCGGTCCGCGGGCGGTGCGGTGCCCGTCGGGCGCGCACAGGCCGCGCCCGTGCTCGTCCTGCGGATGCCGGTGGTGACCGGCCGGCGGCGGTGACGCATATCGGCGTGCACCGATCTCAGGAAGGCCGTACCGCCATCCTGTCCAGTGCCTCCAGCAGTCCCGGCAGCCGCGGTCCGCGTCCCACCGGCAGTACCTGCCCCGGCTCCTCGTCCAGCAGCACAAGTGCGATGTCGTCGGTCCTGGCCACCAGTGACCACCCCGGCCCGTCCGCCCTCAGCATCCGCGCGCCGTCGGACGCGAAACTCGACCGCACCCGCCCGAGCGGCGGCGCGCGGTCCACATAGCCGTGGAGCTCGTCGAGTACCCGGCGCACTCCCTCGTGCGGCGCCGGGCGCTCCCGGCGCGGCGTGTCCGGCCGAGCGAACGCGATCTGCTCGCCGACCTGCTCGCGCCACACGGCCCACTGCAGCGCGACCTCGTCCGCGCCCAGCCGCCGCTGTGCCGGACCCCATCCGCCGGTGTCGGGCGGGGCCAGCGGGGGCCCGTCCGCCTCCTGCCCGTCCGGGTCATGGGGTGCCGGCAGACCGGGCGCGGCGGTCGCCACGGCCAGCGGCCAGCCCGGCAGTGCGGCGACCACCGAACGGTCACTCGGCGACAGGTCGTGCTCCATCCCGCAGTCCCACGACGCGATGGCCACGGCCACCAGGGACACGTCGTCGACCGCCACCGTCCAGCGGGCTCCGGCACCGTCCTGCCCCAGGACCAGCCCGTAGCCGCCGTCGTAGGGCGCGAGCCCCAGCGCCGCGCACGCCGCGGGATAGTCGTCGCCGAGCACGCTGGGGAACCGCGCCGGTGTGAGCAACAGCGCGGTCAGCACGAAGAGTGCGTCGTCGTCGGCTGATCCGTCCGCCCCGGCCACCGCGTCCTCCCCGTCCGCTCGTTCGTCGGCGCACCTTAACCAGTGGGTAGCCCCGGCGTCGAGGGTCCGCGGCGGAAACCGCGCCGGCTCCCGCCCCACCCCGGCCCTCGGGCGCCGCCGCGGTGGGGGCCGGCCGGTGACCACCGCCGGGGCGCCTTCCGCATGCCGTCCCGCGCGACGGCCGGGTACGGGGCTGCCCACGGGCGACGGCGGCGCGGTGGGGCCGGCAGGAGTGGCGGCCGTCACCAGGCCGCCCCGTGCTCAGTCCTCCCGCACCGCCAGCGCCAGGAAGAGCGCCTCCTCGTCGACGTACGACACCAGCCGCCACCCCGAAGCGGCCAGCAGCGGGCCGAGGTTGGGCTCGGCCCGCAGATCGCCGGGTGTGAGCCGGCGGCCCTGGCGGTGCGCCAGCGCTGCCCGGCCCAGGGGATGCACCAGGGCGAGCCGGCCGTCCGCGCGCACCACCCGGGCCAGTTCGCGCAGATCCTCGGCCGGGTTCGGCAGATGCGCGATCAGCCCCGAGGCGAACACCGCGTCCACCGACGCCGTGCGCAGCGGCAGCCGTGCCGCGTCGGCGAGCAGCAGCTCCGCTTCGCGGCCGCGTCCGGCCCGCACCGCCGCCCGGAGCATCTCGGGCGTCAGGTCGGTGCCGAGGACCGTGCCACCCCGGCCCACGGCCTCGCGCAGGAGGGGGAGCGCGCGTCCGGTGCCGCAGCCGGCGTCCAGCACCACACCGCCGGGCCGCGGGGCCAGCGCCGCGACAGCCGCGGCGAAGGCGGGGCCGTCGTCCGGGAACCGGGTGTCCCAGTCCGCGGCGCGGACGCCGAAGAACTCCTGCACATGCCTGTGGTGTTGGGTCATGCGCCCCATGATTCCGCACCCCCGGGGCCGTCTCCGATCACCGCCGGAACCACCGCCGGAACAGACGTGCGGCGCACGGGTACGACCTCGGCGCGATCGTTCTGAAACATCGGCCGTCATATTCCGGCAGCTTTCGAAATGCGCCCCCGTCCCGCGCCCCTACCAGCACTAGCGTGCCTGAACCATGGGACATCTGGACCACGCCACATTCGGCTGGCTGCCCCCCGTGCTGTCATACGCGATGGCCTGCATCGGCGCGGCCCTCGGGCTGCGCTGCACCGTGCGCGCGCTCGACGCGACCGGCCGCTCCCGGCGCAACCGGCTCCTCACGGCGGCCTCAGCCGTCGGCACCGGCATCTGGACGATTTCCGCGGTCGCCGGGCCCACGCGGAGCCGCCCGCGGCCGAGCGGACCGACCGGACCGAGCGGACCGACCGGACCGAGCACAACGGGCGCGGCACCGCCCATGAGCCGGCCGACCCGCGCCGTCGGGAGGCACCGGGACAGGGGGAGCGCCGTCGGCTGCGTCCGAGGACCGTACGAGCCAGGATCATCTCGCTGCTGATGGTCCCCGTCGTGTCCCTGCTGGCCCTCTGGGGCTTCGCCACCGTCACCACCGCGCAGGACGTCGCCCGGCTCCGTCAGCTCCAGGAGGTCGAGAACCGCGTGCGCGGACCCGTCGCCGACGCCGTGCACGCGCTCCAGGACGAACGCCGTGCCGCACTCCGCCGGCTCGCCACGCCCGGCTCCGGGTCCGCCGCGTCCGGCTCCGGGTCCGCCGCCGAGCTGTGGCAGCGGGCGAAGGCCACCGATGCCGCGCTCGCCGCGCTCTCCCTGGGGCCGTCCCACACCGTCGCCGAAGGCAGCGAGCTGCCCCCCCCGACGTCGGCCGGCGGCTGGCCGGGTTCGTTGCACAGGGCCGAGGCCTCAGCGCCCTCAGCGCCCTCAGGGACTCCGTGGCCGAGGGCCGGGCCGCGAGGCGTCCCCACCCGAGCCGGCGGAGCCCACCCGGCCCGGGGTGTCGGAACGCACCCCCGAACAGGCACGAGACCGGGTGACCGCCTACCGCACCGGCTGGGCCCGCGACGCAGGCGCCACCCCGGGCGGTGCCACCCACACCAGCGCCCACCGCAGCGAAGGAGACCCCACATGATCGATCGCGAGAGAACCACCCGTCCTCGCTCCGGTGAACTCGACTGGCTGCTCGACGACCTGGTGCAGCGGGCGGGCGAGGTCCGCCACGCGGTCGTGCTGTCCGGCGACGGCCTCGTCGTCGGCGCGTCCGGCTGTCTCACCCGGGAGGACGTGGAGCATCTCGCGGCCGTCGCCTCCGGGTTCCACAGCCTCGCCAAGGGAGCCGGGCGCCACTTCAGCACCGGTGGGGTCCGGCAGACGATGGTCGAGATGGACGACGCCTTCCTCTTCGTCGCCGCCGCAGGCGAGGGCTCCTGCCTCGCCGTCCTCTGCTCCGTCACCGTCGATGTGGGGCTGATCGCCTACGAGATGGCGCGGCTGGTCAAGCGCGTCGGCGAGCACCTGGGCAGCCCGCCGCGCACCTCCACGCCCCCTTCCGCCGCCCTTTGACGGGAGAAAGGAGGCGGACGCCGGTCCGCCCCCCCGGCGGCGAACCGGCCTTCCCCGCCCTGCTCCGCGGCAGCTCCGCTCCCCTCCCCCGGCTGAAGCCGGGGTATCCACGAAGGAGTCCCGATGAACGATGCCGCCGACGGCGGCCCGGACCTCCGGGGCAGCCGCTGGTACGACGCGGAGGCGGGCCCCCTGGTCCGCCCGTACGCCATGACCGGAGGCCGCACCCACCCGGGGCCGAACTCCGCGCGCCTCGACCTGATCGCGCTCGTCGACGCCGTCGGCGTCGGCGCGGCGGACCACGCGACCGAGTCCCTGCTGGGACCCGAGCACCGGGCACTGCTGGAACTCTGCCGCGCCGAGCCCCAGTCCGTAGCCGAACTCGCCGCGGACGCCGATCTGCCGGTGGGAGTCGTCCGGGTGCTCGTCGGCGATCTGCTGGACGGCGGACACGTCGCGGTCTCCATGCCCGTGCCGCCCGCGCAACTGCCGGTCGAAAGGGTCCTACGGGAGGTGATCGACGGCCTCCGGGCCCTGTGAGACGGGTCAGTTCACTCCGGCGCCCAACCGGTCACCCGCGGGGCCGGGCCCGGTGAGCCGGGTGCCCGCGGTGTACCGGGGAGGCCGGTGCGGACCCGACCACCCCGCACGGGCCGCCCCCTGCGCCCCTACGCCCGTACGAACCACTCCGGACGCGGACCGGGACACCCCGCGGCGGACGGAAACCCTGTGTGCGCGGAACCGGCTCGGCCGCTGCTCCCCGGAGAACAGCCAGGGCGCGCAGGCCCCGCGTATGGAAGACTGGTCGGCCGCATGACGTGTGTACGCGGAAGCACCCGTGTGCACCGCGATAGCGTAAGAGGCAGGGCGCAATGACCGAGGCGGATCAGGACGCGGCACCCCTTCCCGGCACCTCGGCGCTGCGGGCCGACTGCGGTGACTGCTTCGCCCTCTGCTGCGTGGCACTGCCCTTCTCCGTCTCGGCCGACTTCGCCGTCGACAAGCCGGCGGGCCTGCCCTGCGGAAACCTTCGCGACGACTTTCGGTGCGGCATCCACAGCCGGCTCCGGGGCGGCGGATTCTCCGGTTGCACCGTGTACGACTGCTTCGGCGCGGGACAGAAGGTCTCCCAGGTGACGTTCGGCGGACGGAGCTGGCGGTCGAACCCGCGCAGTGCCCGGCAGATGTTCGGCGTCTTCCCCGTGATGCGGCAACTGCACGAACTGCTGTGGTATCTGACCGCTGCTCTGGCGCTGCCGGCCGCCCGCCCGGTGTATCCGGCCGTGGAGGCTCTCCGCGAGGAGATCGAGGCGGTGACTCTCCGGGACGCCGGGGAAGTGCTCGGGACCGATGTCGCCGCGCTGCGCGGTCGCACGGGCGAACTCCTGCTCAGGGCCAGCGCGCTGGCGAGGGCCGGGGCCAAGCCCGGACGGCGGAAGAGCCGCAGGGGCGCCGACCTCCTCGGGGCCCGGCTCGCGGGCGCCGACCTCCACGGTGCGGATCTGCGCGGCGCCTGCCTGATCGCCGCCGACCTCAGCGGGGCCGATCTGCGGCTGGCCGATCTCCTCGGCGCCGACCTCAGGGACGCCGAACTCTCGGGTGCCGACCTCACCGACGGCATCTTCCTCACCCAGCCGCAGCTCCAGCAGTCGAAGGGCGACGCGGCGACGCGGCTGCCGCCCGGACTGCGCCGCCCCGCGCACTGGAGATCCTGAGCGGGTCCCTCCGGATGCCTCCGCCCGACACCCCCTCCGGGCCCCGAACGTCCGTTCGGTCCGTTCGGTCCGTTCGGGTTCGTACGCGTTCACAAGGGTCCGCCGGGGTGTGTCCGTATTCCGCCTCCGGATTCCGCGCCCGGTTCCCGTCAGGACCGGGGCTTGCCCGGCAGCCGGGCCACCTCGGGCGACGAGGCGTCGAGCGGCACCGACCAGGAGCTGACCAGGCCGAGTTGCACGGCCTGGCGTGGCAGGGCCGCGTCAATCAGCCAGTCGGCCGCCACCCGCACCCGGTTGCCCGGCATCGCCGCCAGGTGGTAGCCGCGGGTCACGGCACCCGCGAGCGGCCCGGACAGCGGTACGCCGAGCGGGTTGGCCGCCGCCTGGACACCGCCCAGGTCCACGGCGAAGCCGAGATCGCGGTGCCGGTAGGCGCGCGCGGTGCCGTACCCGAGCGACGCCGCGACGTTGTTCGCCGCGATCTCGCCCTGGCGGGTGGCGTGCTGCGCGGTCATCGGGGTCAGTTCGTATCGGCGTCCGCCCCCCGGCCCGTCCCCGCTCCCGGTCCCGTCCTGGCTTCCTTCCCCGCTCCCGGGCCCGTCCCCTGCGGCGTTGCCGGGCAGCGGGCGGGTCAGATCGGGTACGGCCGCCGCGTCCCCGCAGGCGAAGACATCGGGATGGCCCGGCACATCGAGTGCCGCCGTCACCCGCAGCCGTCCGCGGTCGAGGGGCAGCCCGATGTCGGCCACGAGCGGATCCGGCCGCACTCCCACGCACCACACCAGGGTCCTGGTCGGCACGAACTCGCCGTCGTCCAGCAGCACCCCGTCGGGCGTCGCCTCCTTGATGGAGGTACCGGTGCGCACCTCCACGCCCCGGGCGCGCAGTACCCGGTCGGCGGTCTCGGACAGCCGTCGGTCGAGTTCGGGCAGCACCCGCGGCGCGAGGTCCAGGAGCAGCCAGCGCGGCCGGGTGTCCGGGGAGCGCCAGGCCGGGCCGAACGGGCCTTTCGGGCGGGACAGCTGGGCATGCAGGCCGTCGGTGAAGATCTTGCCCTGGGCCGCCACCTCGGTACCGGTGTAGCCGGCGCCGACCACGACGAAGGTGCAGCGTGTGCCGCACTCGTCCGCGTGCGGTGCCGCGCCCGCCATCTCCACCTGCCGGACGATGTGGTCGCGCAGGTAGAGCGCCTCGGGAAGCCCGCGGAAGCCGTGCGCGTGCTCGTTCACCCCAGGCACGGGGAGCAGTTTGTGGACGCTGCCGACGGCGAGTACCAGCCGGTCGTACGCGAGCTCTCCGCTCGCGCCCTCCGGGTCCGTGTAGTGCACACGGCGCCCGGCCAGGTCGACCCGCGTCGCCTCGCCCAGCACGAGCCGCGCCCTCGGCAGGGTGTGCGCGAGGGAGACGGTCACCCGCCGCGGCTCCAGGAGCCCGGCGGCCACCTGGGGCAGCAGAGGGAGATACAGAAAGTAGTCGGTGGGGTTGAGCAGGACGATCTCGACCCGTTCCCTGGCAAGGGAACGGGAGAGGGCCCGCGCCGCGCGGTGGCCGGCGAACCCGGCTCCTACGACGACAATCCTGGTCACGGCGTACCGAGGTGGCCGCGACCGTTCTTGTGTGGAGGTGGTGCGGGGAGCCTGCGGACGAGGGGCCCGGATGTCGTCGGCCTGCACGGCGAATCGCCTCCCATGGGCAAATCGGGGCATGCGAGGGGCGGAGCGTTCCGGCTACCCCGTCGGCGCGGGACCGAACTCGGGTGCCGGCGCCGCCGGAGATCCTCATCGTTCACGCGTCCGTGTATCCAGCCTGCTCCCGTTGAACTGTCGCGGCCAATGGAAACCGCAGCAAAACCGAATGGGATGGATCCGGACACCAATTCAGCCTCGAGCGGTCACATTGCGCAAAAAGTGATCCGAGCGCCCCGCCGGTGACGTCGATTGCCATACTGCTCACGTTCACCGGTTCTCCTTCGAGGATGCCCCGGCCTTCAGGCCGGGGAGGAATCGAAGCTCCCGCGTAGCGGGGCACGGAATAGAGCAATCGCCGTCAGGGCGATTGGTCGTCTCCACCCACCGGACCGAGGACGGCCTCAAGCAGGTGGATGATCTCGGAGTTGAGGGACCGCCGGTCGGTCCGGGCCTTCTCGACGAGGCGTTCATGCAGGTCAGCGGGCAGACGGAGAGAGATCCGCTTCTCAGGTTCCATGCTACGATGATGCCATGACGACGCCAGGGAAGTATCAGAGGGATGCCGGGCATGCTCGGCACACCTTCCGGCTTCGCGTGCCGTCGACCTCCCGCGCTGGTCTGATGGCCGAGTGGGCGCGCTGCCGGTGGGTGTGGAACGAGTGCGTGGCCATGTCTCGCAAGGTCCACGCCGCGAACCGGGACACGGCTGAGGAGACGACGTGCGGCCCGGCCCAGCTCGACAAGATGCTGACCGAGGCCCGCACCGCGATGGCCTGGCTGCGTGAGGGCGCCTCGGTGCCGCAGCAGCAGACCATCCGCGACTTCGCCACGTCCCGCGCCAAGGCCATGAAGGACATCAAGGCCGGGCTGCCGATGCGGCAGCGCGCCGGGATACCCCGGATCAAGCGCAAGCGCGAGGCGCTGCCGACGCTGAACTACACCACCCGGGGCCTCCGGCTGAGGGACGGCCGCCTGCACCTCGCGGGCGGGATCGTGCTGACGCCTGCGTGGTCCCGCGAACTCCCGGCCGCGCCCACCTCGGTGCGGATCTACCAGGACAGCGTCGGCCACTGGTACGCCTCGTTCGTCGTCGCGACCGAGACCCATCCGCTCCCCGCCACCGGCCGGGTCCCCGGCGTGGACTGGGGCGTCAAGGAAACCGCCACCACCACATCCGACACCCACGACCTCCCCCACGCCGAACACGGCAAGAAAGCCGCGCAGCGCCTCGCCCACTACCAGCGGATGATGGCCCGCCGCCGCCCCGCGCGCGGGCAGGCAGCCTCCAAGGGCTACCGGCAGGCGCAGCGGCAGACCGCGAAGCTGCACAAGAAGGCCGCCCGGCAACGCCAGGACACCGCCCGCAAATGGGCCACGTCCGTGGTCCGCGACCACGACGCGATCGCCGTCGAGGATTTCCGCCCGAAGTTCCTCGGCAAGACCACCATGGCCCGCAAAGCCGCCGACGCGGCGATCGGCGCCACCAAGACGGCCCTGACCGAGATGGGCCGCAAGCATGGACGGGACATCCGTCTTGTGCATCCCGCGCACACCACGATGGACTGCGCGGCGTGCGGAGCGAGAACCAAGCACGCACTTCCTCTTTCGGAACGTACCTACACCTGCACCGCGTGCGGAGCCGTATCCCCTCGGGATAAGAACTCCGCCCGCGTAATGCTGGTCCGGGCTGGTCTCAACCCGGCTGGTGCCGATCGTGTAAGAGCTGGCGGACCGCTGGTCCCCAGCCAACGTGAGCCAGGAATCCCCGTCCTTTAGGGCGGGGAGGATGTCAAAGAACAGATGTGCTGGCGTCCGACCTCACCGGTCTGTCGCCAGACGGCCGGGACGTCCCTGACCGGGGCGCTTCCTGCCAGGTGGCGGCGCACACCCACGGAGAGAAGTGATCGATGGCCCCCGAATCCTCTGGCGGTACCGGCACGGACCCCGCCGCTCTCGCACTGAAGATACTGGTCGCCGGCGGGTTCGGCGCGGGCAAGACGACCCTTGTCGGAGCGGTCAGCGAAATCCGGCCACTGCGGACGGAGGAACAGCTCAGCGAGGCGGGCGAGGGCGTCGACGACACGGGCGGTGTCGAGCGGAAGACGACGACCACCGTGGCCATGGACTTCGGCCGCATCACCATCCGCTCGGGGCTGTCCCTGTATCTCTTCGGGACACCGGGGCAGGACCGCTTCTGGTTCCTGTGGGACGAGCTGTCGCAGGGGGCGCTCGGCGCGGTGGTTCTCGCGGACACCAGGCGCCTCGAGGACAGTTTCCCCGCCGTGGACTACTTCGAGCACCGGCGCATCCCGTTCGTCGTCGCCGTCAACTGCTTCCCCGGGGCGCGGACTTACGGGGCGCACGAGGTCTCCCGTGCGCTGGACCTCGACCGGGGTACCCCGGTCGTGCTGTGCGACGCGCGCGACCGCGACTCGGGAAAGGAAGTGCTGGTCCGGCTGGTCGAGTACGCCGGGCGGATGCACACCGCCCGGCTGCTGGACTCGGTCGGCTGAGGTCGGGGCGACGGGGGCGGCGAGGGAGCGGTGAGGGGGCGGTGACGCGCGGCGATCCGGCTGCCCCGGCGGCGCGACCGCCCACGTCCCCGCCCCGCCCCCTTGCCCCGTGCCCCGCCCCTGGACGGCCTGCAGGTTCCGCACGCCTCCGGCGCGGCCCCGGATGAGAGCGGCCTCCTGCCGGGACATCCTTGCCGCCATGGGGCGCATCCTCGGATGCGACCCGTGGTGAGGGAATGCAGACCCTCCGCTGCCGTGCGCCCTCGATGACTCCTTGCCGGGAGGGGGACGGTGCGCAAGGCTTACTCGCGACACGGGGGAACGCGAAGCAGACACATGAACGGGGAGGAACGGCATGGCAGCGGACAAGGGGCTCGACTGGCTCCTGGACGACCTGACCGAGAGGATCTCGTCCATACGGCATGCCCTCGTGCTGTCCAACGACGGCCTGGTGAACGGCGCGAGCGGCGGACTCGCCCGCGAGGACGCGGAGCACCTCGCCGCCGTCTCCTCCGGACTCCACAGTCTCGCCCGGGGTTCGGGTCGGCACTTCAGGGCGGGCAAGGCGAGGCAGACCATGGTGGAGTTCGACGACGCGATGCTCTTCGTCACCGCAGCGGGGGACGGCAGTTGCCTGTGCGTGCTCAGTGCCGCCGAGGCCGACGTCGGCCAGGTGGCCTACGAGATGACGCTGCTGGTGAACCGGGTGGGGGAGCATCTGACGGTAGCCGCACGGCAGCCGGGCAGGGTCGCGGTCTCCGAGTTCTGAGACCGCTTCCCGGTGGCGCGGCCCCGACCCGGGTCGACCGTCCCGCCCCGCGACACCTCACACCGTGCATGTGAGGGGCGCTCACGAGGGTGTCCCCGGTGCAGGGCGCTGTCCGGACGGAGGAGCAGCCCGCGCGTCCGCCGGCGCACGGGGAGTATCCCGTGGCGCACGGGCCGGCGTCGCGCCATGCCCGGTGCGCCGGGAAGCGGCCCGTGCTGCGGCCTACCGCTGGGACATGGCGGCGGTGCCGCCGGTGGCTCCTCGTGGAACCACGCTCGACAGGACCGACGGCAGCGTGTACCAGTCCGACGAGACCACGCTCGCGTGCCGGCCGGCCAGCAGCGCGACACGGTCGAGGGCCTGCGCCTCCGTCGGACTGGTGCCGTCGATCGCGGGCGGCACGCTGTGGGCGCTCGTCATCAGGACGAGGTAGTGGTTGCGGTCGTACCAGGCGGTGTCGATCGAACCGCCCGCGTACAGGGAGGCGGCTCCGTCGAAGACGACGAACCACGGGCGGAGGGAGGCGTCCGCGTAGCGGGCGCGCGGGTCACCGGACTGCGCCCCGATGACGGCGGGGAAGGCCGACGCCTCCGACAGCCGGCCGGCAGCGGCGAGGTCGCGCAGGTGGATCGCGTACTCCCGGTCCGTCCACAGCGTGTCGAACGGGTTCCGCTGCTCGACCGTGCCCGGGATGAGTTCCACGATGAACTTCCCACCCAGGTCGGTGCGGGAAGGCCATCCGCGGGCCCGTACCGCGGTGTCGAGGTCCGGATGGCCCGCGGCCAGATCGGCGGGCCGGAAGAGCGCGTCGCCGAGCCGTTCGGTGAGCAGCGCGTCGAGTGCGCCGGGCCCCCGGCCGTGCTTGCCCTGGAACCCGTCCTTCATCTCCAGTTTGAGCAGGACGGGCCGGTGCCCGGGGTTCGCGTCGTGCCAGGCGCGGATGTCGGACAGGCAACCGCTGAGATCCCGGTTGCGGGACTTGCTGCGCAGTTCGGCGGCCGTCGAGGCATCCACACAGTTGTTGTCGTTGCCCACCGGGTTGTCGTGGGCCACCCGGAAGGACCTGCCGAACACATTGGTCCACACGTCGATCTCGAGCATTCCCGCACCCGAGTCCAGGGCGTCCCCGAAGTAGCGGTACTTGGACTTCTCATAGGCGTTGTGGACGCCGACGGAGGTCGTCGACGAATAGGCCGGTGCCGGCGCGTCGGCGCCGGGTGCGGCGGCTGCGGGCGCCTGTGCCGGCACGAGCGCCGCCCCCAGTGCGGCGGCGGAGACTGATGCCGCGGCCGTGCGCGAGAGCTTCCCCATGGTCCCCTGCCTGTGTCGGGAGTGGTGCAAATCCACCGCAGGGTAGAGGAGTTGAGTGGAGAAGGGGAGATGTCGGGGCGGTTGCGGAAGGGCTTCCGGAGTTCTGGGGTATCTGCGGCGGCGCCGCTGGTGCGGGTGGTTGCGCTGATGTCCGTGGTGCGGGTGGCGCAGTGGACGGGGCGGATGGCCGGTGAGAGGTGCGGCGGTCCGGGCGCACGGTGCGGCTCGGCTCAGCGGTCCGTACCTGTCCCCGAGGCCCCTGCCTGCGGGGCCCCCGGTCCTGCCGGCGGCGGTCCCGGCGGGCGCACCGGAGTGCGGAACGGGGCCCCGGTGGGGCCCGGCGTGGCCGATCAGCCCGAGGCGGGTCGTGCCCGCACGTGCATCCGCTCGCCCTGGGGCCCGAACAGGGACAGGAACTCCACAGGACGGTCGCCGGCGTTGGCGAAGCCGTGCGGCGTACGGGTGTCGAACTCGGCGGCCTCACCCGAGCCGAGGAGCAGGTCGTGCTCACCGAGCGACAGCCACAGCCGTCCGGTGAGCACATACAGCCATTCGTAACCCTCGTGCACCTTCTGCTGAGGGCGCACACCCTTGTCCTTCGTGCGCGGCGGCACGATGTGCTTGTAGGCGTGCATGCCCCCGAGGTAGCGCGTCAGCGGGACATACGTCTGCCCGTTCCGGGTGAAGGGGCGCTGCCGGATCCGGGCGTCACCGACGGCCGGAGCGCCGACCAGCTCGTCCAGCGGCACGCCGTACGCCCGGGCCAGCGGCAGGAGCAGTTCGAGCGTGGGCTTGCGCCCTCCTGACTCCAGTCGGGACAGCGTGCTCAGCGAGATCCCGGTCGCCTCGGCGATCTGGGCCAGCGTGCTGCCGCGCGCCTGCCGCAGGGCCCGCAACCGCGGCCCGACGGCCGTGAGTACCTCGCCGAGATCGTCCTCCGCCATGGATCCATTTGCCGTCATGGCAAAGAGGTTGTCAAGGCCGCGGCATCCCGGGCGTCCGGGTCGGGCACCGCCCCGAACACCGCGTCGGTGTCCGGGGAGACGGCCCGGACCAGCACGGTGATCTCACCACCGCAGGTGAGCCCGACCGCGAACGCGTCGTCGTCGCTGTACCCGAACGTGTGCAGCCGTGCCGCACCGTCGGCCAGGACCTCCCGGGCCAGCTCGAAGACCGCGCCCTCCACGCAACCGCCCGACACGCTGCCGACGACCTCCCCGCCCGGCCCCACGGCCATCGCCGCCCCCGGCCCGCGCGGCGCGCTGCGGCCCACCGACACGACCGTGGCAAGACCGAACGGCTCGCCCTCGGCGTACCAGCAGCGCAGGGCGGGCAGAATCTCGCGCATCCCGGCTCCTCTCACCACTGCGGCCAGGTGCTCCAGCGCCACCACGCCGTGTCCCTCGACGAACGCGTCGGCACTGGGCAGGGAAGCCGCCATGCCGACCGCCGGCGGTAGGCAGCCGGGCCGGCCCTTGCGCGGATCGGCCCACACGGCGACCTGTGGGCGAGCCGGTGCAGCCGCCGCATCCGGGCCGCGAGGAGCGGGGGACCGCCGCATTCCCAGCGGTCCCGCAGACAGTGGACGAGCAGCAGCCGCGGCTCCACAGCGTCCTGGCAGGCGATGCCGTCCACGGCCACCGAGATGCGGTTCATCGGACCTCCCAGGGCCCGGGCGGACAGTACCGGCCGGTTTCGTCTGGCACGACCAACTCTAGGTCGGCGCAACAGGCGCCGCGACCGTGCGGCTTGGCGGCCGGGGCGGGGCGTGGGCGGCCCCGCCCCGGCCGCCCGGCGCCCGCTCAGTCGACGGGCCAGGTGTGCGCGGGCGCGTTGAGGTGCATGTAGTCGATGTACTGCCGGGTCATCCGCCGCAGTGCCTCGTGGCGGGTCACGCGGGCGGTGGCGCCGATGCGGTGGAACATCTCCGACTGCCACACCGCCCCGTTGCGCCCCGTGACACAGCGCTGCTCGACGATCCCCAGAAGCGGCTCCCGCCACCGCGCGTCCATGCCCGACCGCTCCAGTCCCCGGTGGGCGAGGGGCAGCAGGCGCCGCAGCACCAGCTCGGCGGCCGGCACCTCGCCCATCCCGGGCCAGTACAGCAGGGCGTCGATGCCGTGGCGGGCGGCGGTGTGCAGATTGTCCTCGGCGGCGGAGAAGGACATGCGCGACCACACCGGGCGCTCCTCCTCGACCAGCGCGCGGGTGAGCCCGTAGTAGAACGCCCCGTTGGCCAGCATGTCCGCGACCGTCGGCCCGGCAGGCAGCACCCGGTTCTCGACCCGCAGATGGGGCCGGTCGCCGGCCACCGCGTAGACCGGGCGGTTCCAGCGGTAGATCGTCCCGTTGTGCAGGGTGAGTTCGGCGAGCTCCGGGATGCCGCCGCCCTCCAGCACCTCCTTCGGGTCCTGCTCGTCGCAGAGCGGCAGCAGGGCGGGGAAGTAGCGCAGGTTCTCCTCGAAGAGGTCGAAGACGCTGGTGATCCACCGCTCGCCGAACCACACGCGGGGCCGTACGCCCTGGACCCTGATCTCCTCGGGGCGGGTGTCGGTGGCCTGCTCGAACAGCGGGATGCGGGTCTCGCGCCACAGCTCCCTGCCGAAGAGGAAGGGCGAGTTGGCCGCCAGGGCGACCTGCACGCCCGCGACGGCCTGCGCCGCGTTCCAGTACCCCGCGAACTCCTCGGGCGCGACTTGCAGATGGAACTGGGTGCTGGTGCAGGCGGCCTCCGGGGTGATGGTGTCCGCGTAGGTCCGCAGCCGGTCCACGCCGTCCAGGGCGATCCTCAGGTCCTCGCCCCGGGCGGCGAACACCTGCTCGTTCAGCAGTCGGTAACGCGGGTTCTCCGACAGGGCCGCCTCGCCGACGTCGCTCTGCCGCAGCGTCGGCAGGATCCCCACCATCGCGAGATGGGCGCCCACCTGCGCGGCCCGCTCCTCAGCGTGGTTGAGCGCGGCCCTGATCTCCTGCTCCCAGGCGTCCGGGCCCCCGGCCGTGAGCTGCCGCGGTGGGACGTTGATCTCCAGATTGAACCTGCCCAGCTCACTGGACCAGGCGGGGTCGGCGATCGCCTCCAGCACGTCGGTGCTGCGCATCGCCGGTTCGGCGGCACCGTCGACGAGGTTCAGCTCGATTTCGAGGCCGACCTGGGGCCTCTCCGAGTCGAAACGAGACTCGCGCAGCATCAGCGCGAAGGTGTCGAGGCAGTCCTGCATCTTGTCGCGGTACCGACGGCGGTCGTCACGGGTGAACACCAGCGCCGGGACGTCTCGTCCCATCGGCCCTCCCGCATCTACTGGGGTCTTCAGGGTCTACAGGGTCTTCAGGGTCTACGGGGCCTTGGGGGTCCTGAGAGTCTGCTGGGCCTGCTGGGCCTGCTGGCCTGCTGGGTCTCCACGGGCCCGGCCCTCCCAGCGTGCCACCGCCCGCCCCGCTCGACCAGCGAGCCGGACCGCCGCAGCGGCCCCCGGGGCCCGGTCCCGTGGCGGCCGTCCCGCGCCTCGGACGGTCCTGCCGCACGCCACCGCGCCGGCAGCGTCACCTCCGCACCTCCGCACCTCCGACAAACGGCCTCCGGTGCGCTGAGCGGTGGCGCAGTGGACGGTGGGCCGCGGACGGCGACCGAGGAGACCGAGCGGGGAGACCGAGCGAGGACGCTCCCGCGTGCCGTCGACGCCGCACGGGGCTCCACCGGGGACTCGTGTACGGGGCGCGGTACGGGCTCCGCCGCCGGCCGCCACCCCGGCCGGCCGGGGCCTCCCCGTTCCGCAACCCGCCCGCTCAGCTCCGCCGGCCCTCGGCGGGTGCTCCGGGGCCTCCCGTGCGTCCTTCCTCGAGTTCTTCCTGGAGGTCTTCGGCGCCGCCCGCCGTTCCGCCGCCCGCCGTTCCGCCGCCCGCCGTTCCGCCGCCCCCGGTGCGGACGCCGCCCCGGGGCCGTGACTCGCCGAACGGCCTCATGTCCTGGCCGCAGACGGTCCCCTCCGGGGGGAGGACGCCGTCGACGAGGTAGCGGCGTTCGTAGTCGTCCACGCAGAGACTCGGGTTGACGAGGGACGAGTGCCCATACCCCTCGACGGTCAGCAGCCGTGCGCGGGCCAGCTGCCGGGTCATCGCCAGTGCGCCCTGGTACGGGGTCGCCGGGTCGTACCGGGTGTTGACCACGAGTACGGGGTGCGCCGTCAGCCGGTTCCACGGCCCCGTATAGGCGGAAGCGGCCGTCGCCGGCCAGGTGGCACACGGCTCGCTCGCCCAGGCGACGGCCCGCCCGAGGTCACCGGCCCGGCCGTAGCCGAACTCCGCCAGCTCGGGGAACCGCAGCGGATCCCGCGGGTTGGGGCTCTCCGAGCAGCGGATCGCGTCGATCTGCTCGAACGCCGGGTAGGGCAGCGGGCCTTCAGGCGCGGCGGGCTCCTGAGGCGGCCGCCGGTCCCACAGGTCCTCCAGCGCCCAGGCCAGCTCGTACCAGCCGGGATCGACGGAGTACAGGCCACCGAACACCGTGGAGACGGTCCTGGCGTACGTCCACGCACCCTGGGCGCGCTCCTGCAGGCGCAGCATGAGTCCGTCGAACTTCGCCCGGGTCGCCGCGGGGCTTCCCGCGGAGAACGCGCAGCGGTCGGCGGACGCGCGCCCGCAGTGGTCGAGAAACTGGCGCAGGGTCGCGGCGGAACCCAGATCGACGCCCTCCCGCAGAAACGTCGACAGCCGGGGCCGCGCCGTGGGGCCCCCGTCCACCCAGGCCTTCGGGTCGATGTTGCCGTCCAGCACCATCGCCCGCACTCGCTCGGGGAAGAGATTGGCGTAGGTGGCGCCCAGGAACGACCCGTACGACACCCCCAGGAAGCTGAGCCGTTCGTCGCCCACGGCCTGCCGGAGCCGGTCCAGGTCGCGCGCCGTGTCGGCGGTGGAGACGTGCCGCAGCAACCGGGGGTCGCGCTGCTCGCAGAGCCGGCCGAGTTCGGTGTAGGCGTCGATCCAGGCCTTGGTCTCGCCGTCGCCCGCGGGGAAGCCGAAGGGTATGCGCTCCAGCCACCGGTACGCCGCTTCGGTGGTCGGGAAGCAGCGGACCGAGGTGCTCTCGCCGGCCCCCCGCGGGTCCCAGCTGGCGATGTCGAAGCGCTGCCGGAGTTCCTCGGGGAAGAGTTCGTACCACTGCGGCAGGGCCTCGGTCCCCGGTACTCCGGGGCCTCCGGGGTTGAAGAAGAGGGTGCCCAGCCGTGGCCCCGGGCCTGTCGCACGGTGCCTGATGACCGCGAGGTCCAACGTCGGCCCCGCGGGACGGCGGTGGTCCAGCGGAGTGCCCGCGGTCGCGCAGTCGAAGCCGGGGGCCTCCTGGCAGGGGCTCCAGCCCAGAGCCGGAGCGGGGTCCGACGGAGCCGGGCCGTCGGCCGGCCCCGGGGCGGGCGTGCGGGCCGGGGCCGGGACACGGACCGGGGCGGGGGCGGGGCCGCCGATCACACAGGCGCAGATCGCGGTGGCGACGGCGGCCGCGGTGAAGCGCCCGCGGCCGACGGGGGATCGGGGTATGTGCATGCTCGTCCTTTGCCGCCGCGACACCGGGCGTGGTCTGCCGTCAGAACCCTTCGCCCCGATACCACTTCGGCCCCTTCGGGGCCGCAACCCGCCTTCGGCCGAACGGCCGTCACCCGTGGGGCGCAAGGGCCGTCACCCGGCCGGCCGAACGGCCGTCACCGTCGGGCGGAACGGGCGCCGCCCGACGGTGGGGACGCCCCGCAGACCGGGCGGCTGCGCAGGCTCCGGCCGCCCGAGTGGAGGGGGTCGCCCGAGTGGAGGGGGTCGCCCGAGTGGAGGGGGCGCCGAGGGCCATGGTCCGTTCGCCGGGTGTGCCCTGTCCCCGCGCCTCAGCGACCCGCCGGCAGCCCCGCCAGTTCCGCGGCCCGGCGCAGCACGTCGACGAGCATCGGCAGGGTGAGCCGGCCGGTGAAGGTGTTGCGACGGCTCGGGTGATAGCTGCCCAGCAGGTGCAGCGGGTGCGCAAGGCCCTCTCCGGGCGGCAGGAGGGCATGGGCACCGTGGCCGAACGCGGGTCGAGGGCGTGGCAGAGCGCGCCCGCTGCCGCGGATCGCCGGGAGGACGGCCCGCCAGCCGAAGCCGCCCAGTGCGACCACGGCGCGGAGGCCCGGTGCCAGCAGACGCAGTTCGGCCGAAAGCCAGTGACGGCAGGTGTCGCGCTCGTCCGCCGTCGGCAGGTTCGCCGGAGGCGCGCAGTGCACCGGCGAGGTCAGGCGTACTCCCCGCAGCGTCAGCCCGTCCCCGGTGTGCCGGGATGACGGCTGGGAGGCGAGGCCCGCCTCGTACAAGGCGGCGAAGAGGAAATCGCCGGCGGTGTCACCGGTGAACATCCGCCCGGTCCGGTTCGCCCCGTGCGCCGCCGGGGCGAGACCGATCACGGCAAGGGGCGCGTCAGCGGGACCGAACCCGGGGACGGGGCGCCCCCAGTACTCCTGGTCCTGGAAGGCGGCGCGCTTGACCCCCGCCACCTCCTCGCGCCAGGCGACGAGCCGGGGGCAGGCACGGCAGCGTGCGATGTGCCCGTCCAGCTCGTCCAGCCCGGCGCAGCGGGGTGCCTGGCCGACCGGGAACAGCGGGTCGTCGGCGCTGGCCCCGGCGCCCCGGCCACGCGGTCGCTCCATGCCTCCACGCTACCCGGGGGTGGGGTGAGCCCGGCGGCCCGCCCGGTCCGGTCCGCGGGCCCGGTCCGCGGGCCCGGTCGGCCAGGCCCGGCGGCTGCCGGCCGCCTGCTCAGCCGGCCTCGTGCCGCCCGCCCGGTTCCCCGAGCAGCCGCTCCGTGCTGCGGGTGATCAGGTCGACGCGGGCCGCGAGGTCCGGGTGACCGGACCGGAGATGCGCGTGTGTCCCGGTCAGCGGCGCGATCAGTGCGGAGGCGTCGTCGGCGGCGAGGGCGCCGGCGAGGCGCGCGACGGGGGCGGCGGCCTCGGCCGGAAGGTCGGTCAGGGCGGTGATCTGTCCCGCCAGCCGGCGCAGGTCTGCGGAATTGCCGCGGGCCCAGGCCGCCACGGTGCGGTTCGCCGCCCGCTGGTCGCGGGTGGCCTGGACGCGCTGCTCGCCGGTGGAGCCGGGCGCCCCCGGGCGTACGCGCAGATAGCGGCGTTCAGCCGCCTGGCGGCTCGCCACACCGAGCGGATGGGCCAGATCCGCCCAGCTGGCTCCCGCCTCACGCGCCGTCTCGATCAGCCTTGGCTCCCAGCCCGCCAGTTCGTCCCGCAGTTGCCGCAGCAGGAGCAGCGCGGCCAGTGCGTCCTCGGCGCCCGTCGCCGGGGAGCCGGGACTCCGCCCGGGGTGTGTGCTGCGGACCGTGTTCAGGGCTTCCCGGATTCTGTCGAGGGCCGCCGCCGCGGCGTGGAGGGAGGCGGATGGCAGGCCGCTGCCACCAGGCTGTTCGGCGTTCATGGGGTCCCTTCGCCTTGATGTCAGTGCGTCATCCTCTCGACGACATCGACTGTTGTCATCGTTTGGATGACATGCTACAACGGAAGCAGGTTGCAGCGCATTGGCCGTTACCGCCTGAACCGACCGGAGGTGTTTCCCATGTTGATGCGCACTGACCCGTTCCGGGAGTTCGACCGGCTGACCCAGCAGCTTCTCGGCACGGCGGGCACCTGGACCCGTCCCTCCGCTGTGCCGATGGACGCGTACCGCGACGGCGACGAATATGTGATCGCCCTCGACCTGCCGGGAGTCTCCCCGGACGCGATCGATATCGACGTGGAGCGGAACATGCTCACCGTGAAGGCCGAGCGCCGGCCTGTCGTGAACACCGACAGCGTGCAGATGGAGCTGTCGGAACGCCCCCTCGGCGTCTTCTCCCGCCAGCTCGTCCTGGCCGACACCCTCGACACCGAGCGCATCAGCGCCGACTACGACGCTGGGGTCCTGACCTTGCGCATCCCGATCGCCGAGCGCGCCAAGCCCCGCAAGATCGCCATCAGCGAGGGGGCCGGCCGCAAGGAGATCAGCACCTGAGTGGATCAGCAGGCGAAGAGATCCCATGCGCGAGGGGACCAGCGCCGGGGCGCTGGTGCTCGGTAGCGCGTCCCCGGCCCGCGCCGGTCGCGGAGGACGGTGGTGCCGCCCCCACGGCGAACCCGTCCTCCGCTGCCGTCTGCCGAACGGACTGTCACGGAGGCACTGTCACGGAGGGGACTCGGCCCACGACTGCGGGCCGCCACCCCGCCATTCGATCAGCGCCGGGTCGTCGATCGCGGTGTCGGTCTCCGGCAGGTTCGCGCGACGCAGAAATTCCAGCACGTCGAACAGGTCGTGCGCGGTGCCGACCGGCTCTCCTCGGATCGTCACCGGTCTGCCCCCGCTCGGCTCGATCGGATGAACGGTCACAGGCGGATTCGTGCCCATGATCCCAGGGTCCATCCGGACCGGTCGGAACGCATCCGGACACGCCCGGACGGGTACCGCCGGTCGCGGGTGCCGTGGGGGCAGTCGGCGCCCTGGGGCCGGGCGGTCCGGTCTCTCCGGCCGCCACCGGACCGGAGCGGCCCCGGTGGCGCGGCGCGGGGTGCGGGTCGAAGATCGCGTCGGGGGAGACCCGGCCGGGGCAGAGCCACCCCCCAGGTTCTGCGCAGGTCCCTCAGCGAAGGAGTACGCATATGCCTGCCGGATCCAGCGCGAAGCGGGAGCGCCAGTACGAACACATCAAGGAGAGCGTGCGGAAGCGGGGCGCCTCGCCCTCACGGGCGAAGGAGGTCGCCGCCCGCACGGTCAACAAGGAACGTGCTCGCGCGGGTGAGTCCAGAACCGTGAGCAGTACCTCGACCCGGGACCCCAAGTCCGCTTCCCGGCGCGGTGGCGAGCGGTCCCACCGCGGAGCGCAGGGACCGACCCGGGACCAGCTCTACGCGGAGGCCAGGAGGCGGAACATCGAGGGCCGCTCCTCGATGAACAAGGACGAACTGCGCCGGGCCCTGGGCCGCTGACCCCCTCCGGACCGCCTGGAAGGCCCCGGAGATCGGGCTGGCCGCCGTCGCCGCCGGGGTGACCGCCGTGCTGCTGGTCTCCCCGGCGGCTGGGCCACGGCCCGGGAGTGTTCCGGCCCGCGGGACCCGACCGGTGCCTGCCGCGGTGCGGGAGGTCCGCGATGCCTCCGTGCCCGCGAGCCGGGCTGGGTGCGGAACCCGGGCGCTGAGGACCGGGACGCTTTCCCGCCGAACCGCCGAACCGCCGCACTGCCGCGTCAGCCGTCGAGTGGAAGGATGTCGGGCACCTGGGTGCGCAGCAGTTGCCCGTCCGTCCGGACGTTGCACTCGCTCACGGTGCGGGAGACCTCGCGTACATAGCCGTTCCGACTGTGCAGCCGCAGCGTCACCGTCACCTCGCCGAGTCCCCGGCGCGGTCCGTCCGCATCGATGAAGGACCGGTACAGCGTGTTGGGCCAGCGGTCGGCGTCGCCGTCCTGCCAGAGCCGTACGGCCGGATCACTGAATCGGCAGAGCTGGCCGCCGTGCGGCTCCTGCAGCAGGGAGTGGCTCAGCGGCAGGGTGCCGAGCAGGGGGACGAGCCGGGAACGCAGATCGTGGTTCTCGATGAAGCGGTACTGCTGCCACTTCCTGCCACTGGGCACGGTCATGCGCAGGGTGACGAGCAGGAAGGGGTGCCCGGCCGAGGACAGCTCAGGTGAGTCCTGGCGCCACTGCGGCCAGGATGTCGACAAGGCCACCGTGCCTTTCCCCGCCTTCTCGGGCTCAGCGCCGCCCGTGCTCGGTCTCCCCCGACCGAGTTTATGTCATCCCGTCATGTCCGCAGGAGGGCAGCGGCACCACCCGACTCCCCAGTGCCCTGGGCCGCTTGAGGGGGACGGGTCCCGGGTCGCAGGGGGCGAGGCCCCGGTCGGTGGCAGTTCCCGGCAGTTCCAGCCAGGGTCCTGGCGGGGTGGGTCGTCCGGTGGGCGGTCCAGGGTTCGGGCCGGCATCCGCTGGGTGCGTCCGCTGGGGCTGCGGATCGCCGGGACGCCGGGGGTGTTCCGGCAGATGCGGGACACCTGTGCGTCTGCCACCGCCGGATCCGGGCCCTGCGCCGGATCCGGCACGGGCGACGGAGCCCCCGGGCCCCCGGGGGGCGTCAGGCGTGGTCCCTCCCGGCCGGTGGCCCCGCCGGTAGTCCTGTCGATCACCCCGCCGGTAGTCCCGCCGGTCGCCCGGGGACCGCGGCGGGGGAGAGGTACGCCCGGTGGCCGGTCCTGGACCGCAGGTCGGGAAGGCGGTACTCGCGCCAGCCGCGGGCGAACGCGGGAGGTGGCTTCCGTCCCGAGACGAGCACCACGACGGGCTGTTCCACGGCGACCCGGGCCAGGGCGGCGGGAGTGATGCTCCGGTCGTGGCCGGAGGGCTGGCGGGAGGCGCACCCCGTGCGGAACGCGACACGTACGGCCTCCTCGCCGGAGACGACGCACGGCGGCCGCACCCCCTGGGCCCGCAGCTCGGCGGCGACGCGGCCGAAGGCCACCGTGTCCGCGCGCACCCGGTCCGTGACCCCGTCGAGCAGCCGGTACTGGACCCAGAGATGGCCCGCGACGGCCGCGATGAGCACACCCGCGAGGATCCCCCGTCCTCGCCTGCTCGCACGGTACGCCGCTACCAGGGCCACGGCCGCGGGGAGTGCCAGCAGCACGTAGGAGGGCAGCAGGAAGCGCGGGGCTGCGTAGCCGACGGTGAAGAGGTACGGCACGGCCATGGACACCCCCACCGCCGTCGCGACCGCGATCTCGGTGCGGTAGGCCGTCCGCCGGGCGGCGAGCACCCCTACGGCCACGACCACGGGCAGCGCGAGGAACCACAGGGACGCCACCGGGTGCTCCCAGGCCACGTCGCACGGGCGGCACAGCGTCCGGCCGCCCAGGGCGCGCGCATGGTCGTCGGCGGCGAAGTACAGGCCCAGACGGCCCTGGATCTCACTCGCTCGCCGTAGCCGTGCACCGAGTCCCCCGTACCGCAGATACGCCTCGACGATCCAGCCGGCGCAGCCCAGGGCGGCGCCGGCCGCCGGCACGGCGACCAGAGTGATCCGGCGGCGTACCCGCAGCACCAGCGCGGCTGCGGCGAGCGGCAGGACCAGCCACACCGCGTCGGTCGGCCGCATCAGCGCCACGAAGGCCACCGCGGCGCCCAGGGCGGTGAGCGCCTGGCGGTCACGGGGGTCCCGGGCCGCTCGCAGGAAGCAGCCCGCGGCGGCCAGCGCACCGAAGGCGACCCACAGGTTCGGCATCACCTGGGGCCCGTAGAACAACGTCACCCACAGTCCCCCGAACAGGGCCCCGGCGATGGCCGCCACGACGGTGGGCACCAGCCCGCGCCATGCCCGCAGCGCCACGAACAGCGCGCAGCCGGAGAGGAGCGCCAGGCACACGCGCAGGACCGCCACCGAGGGGGTGGCGGCGGTGAAGGGCGCGACGAGGTACGAGATGCCCCGGGCGCGTGGTGCGCTGAAGAACGCGGCAGGCGCCTCGGGGCTCACCTGGCTGACGTACACCGTCTCGTCCCAGCCGAGCCCCACACCCGGTACGGACAGGAGCAGCTGGGCGAGCGTGAAGACCGCGGCGACCGCGAGCGGGGGCCAGGGCAGTCGGCGGGCCCCCGCCAGGAGCCGGCCGGCCCGGCGGGACGCCCCGCCACTCGTGTGTCCGCCTCGGCCCGGCACACCGTCCCGGTGGCCGGGGAGCACGCCCGAATGTTCCATGCCTGGTCCCGTCGCAGAACGTGGACGGCTCTCCCGATGCCTCCGTCCCGTCCCCCCACGCTGGGCCCGGCGCCCCGCCGCCACCACGCCGGCGGGGCAGTCGGCCCAAGGGGGCCCTCCGAACGGATGGGGACCGTGACCTCGAACGCCGCGGCCGGTACGGCCGCTATGCCGGGGCGGGCCGGTAGACGCACAGCTGTACGCCGGTGCTGCTGGCGACCGTGGAGACCAGCTCCAGGGTGTGCTTGCCGCCGTCGTCGGGGAAGATGCGCTTCCCGCCGCCGAGGAGCACCGGCATGATCATCAGCCGGAGTTCGTCGGTCAGCCCCTCACTGATGAGGGTGCGCGCCAGGGTCGGGCTGCCCATGACGACCAGATCGCCCCCCTCGGTCTCCCGCAGCTCCCGGATCCGGGCGACGGCCTCGTCGCCGGGGATCCGCCTGGTGTTGTGCCACGTCAGCCTGTCCTCGCCGAGCGTCTGCGAGACGACGTACTTCGGGAGCGCGTTCATCCGGTCGGCGAAGGGATCCCCTGCCCGCTCCGGCCACGCCTGCGCCATCGTCTGCCAGGTGCGGCGGCCGTACAGCAGCCCCTCCGCCTTCGCCAGCACCTCGTCGAAAGCGCCGCCCACCGTCTCCGGGTCGAAGAACGGGTGCGACCAGCCGCCATGGGCGAAGCCGCCCTCGGTGTCCTCATCGGGGCCGCCCGGGGCCTGGACGACCCCGTCCAGGCTGATGAACTCGATGATGACGATGCGCATGGGAGTGCTCCTCTGCTCTGCTCCGGTGAACTACGGGAGGGGAGACTGCGCGGAGGACGAAAACTCATCGCGCTCTCTGCGGCCCGGGTCGACCAGGAGCGCCGGTGACGAGCGGCACGGCGGAAGGATCTCGGGGCAGCGGCCGTGAAGAAGGGACCCCGCGCGGGTCAGCCGGGCGAGGGGCGGACCCACCGGCAGCGTCACCTCCCCACGTGCTCGCCGTCATGCGTGGTCGGCGAGTTCCGAGACGCCCTTCCTGCGGGCACAGTGCGCACAGCAGAAGAACTGCCCGTCGGCCTGCAGTCCGTGCCCGAGGATCCGGCACCCGCAGTTCTCGCACATCGGCGCCATGCGCTGGGCCGCGCACTCGATGCTGTCGAACGTGTGCACCGCCCCCGCGGCATGCACCTCGAACGACATCTCGTACTCGTTGCCGCAGACTTCGCACATGGCCATAGCGGTGCCCTTCGCGTTCCGGGGGTGTTGGCCGGAAGGTAGCGAGTGACGGCTCGGGCGACCGCCGACACGGAGGGGGGCACGGCCGACGGGCCTACACGCGCCACCCGCCCGGCCCCATCGCGGGCGGCGGGTGTTCCCCGGTCGTCCGCCCGGCCTCGCCGCGCCCTGCCGACGTCCACCGCCCCCGTTCCCGCTCGTTCCCGGTTCTTCGCCCCGTTCCCCGTTCTTCGCCCCGTTCCCCTGCGCACCCTTCCTCCGTGTCCACCGCCTCCCCGCGCGCCGTGCGCACCCGGCGGCTCGCCCCCGGCGCGCATGCGCCCGACGGGGATGGTGGGCCCGGTCCGCCTCGGGCCCCGCGCCCCGGGAAGGGGCTCGGGCGGCGGCCGGCCCCACACCACCGGCGGAGGGTCCGCCCGGGCGCGGTGCGCAGGGGCCCGCACGTGTCGTACCCGGTAGCGCGGGGCCGACTGGTATGCCTGTGAGCGATTTCCGCGGACTCCGTACCGCCCGGAGGCGGCGGGGTGCGGGACCGGACGAGAAGGGAACGTGTCATGGGTGAGCCGAATCGGCCGGTGCGCCGCGCCGCGGACCGTACCGGCAGGGTGCTGGCCGCCGTACTGGTGGTGGGCCTGGTCTGGACACCGGGCGCCCACGCGGCCGGTCCGTCCGGTGACGGCGGTGCCGTCGTGCCGTTCGCACAGGCCTGGGGCGGCAACGAGGACGGCCAGCTCGGCAACGGCGGAGGCACCGGCAGCACCGTGCCCGTCACCGTTCCGGGACTGACCGGGATCAGGGACCTCGCCGCCGGCCTCGAACACAGCCTCGCGCTGGTGCGGGACGGCACCGTGTGGGCGTGGGGCGGCAACGACAACGGCCAGCTCGGCGACGGTACGGAGACCGACAGCGGTGACCCCGTCCAGGTCCTGGGCCTGACCGGGGTGACGGCCGTCGCCGCGGGCGACGACTTCAGCCTCGCGCTGGCGGGTGACGGCACCGTGTGGGCGTGGGGCGACAACGACAACGGCCAGCTCGGCGACGGCACGCTCGCCGACAGTTCCCTGCCCGTGCAGGTGCACGGGCTCTCCGGGGTGACGGCCGTCGCCGGCGGCGACAACCACGCCGTCGCGCTGGCGGGTGACGGCACCGTGTGGGCGTGGGGCGACAACGACAACGGCCAGCTCGGCAACGGCAGGTTCGCCGACAGCACCATTCCCGTCCGGACGCTGGACATCACCCGGGCCAGGGCTGTGGCAGCCGGTGGCGACCACAGCCTCGCCGTCGCGCGGGACGGCCTGGTGCAGGCCTGGGGAGACAACTACTCGGGGCAGTTGGGCAACGGCACCAGCATCGACAGCACGACCCCGGTGGAGGTGCAGGCACTCACCGGGGTCGAGGCCGTTGCGGCGGGACTCGGCCACAGCCTCGCGCTGGCGGGTGACGGCACGGTGTGGGCCTGGGGCGGCAACGCCTCGGGGCAACTGGGCGACGGCACCACGACCGACAGCACCGTCCCCGTACGGGTGCGAGGCCTCCGAGGGGTGACCGCCATCGCCGCCGACGAGAGGCACAGCCTCGCCCTGACGTCATTCTGCGGCTGTGGCGCCGGCCTGCCGTCCTGCGGCTGTGACGACCGGCCGGGCGCTCTCCCTCCGGTCGGCCGGCCCGTCCCCGGCGACGGGCCCGCCGGTCCCGGGGGTGCCGTCCATGCCTGGGGCGAGAACGGCGAGGGGCAGCTCGGCGACGGGACCACCGACGACAGCAGCGTCCCCGTGGGCGTGACCACCGCCAACGGAGGTGCCACCCTCGTCGCGGCAGGCGGTGAACACAGCCTGGCGGGCTGAGGCCGGGCGCACCGGCGGTGGCGCCGTGCACCCTCGCCCGGCAGCCGGCGGAGGGGACCGGGGGAGCCGGGAGCCGCTTCGCGCGGGGCACGCGGCCGGCCTCCGGTGGTCCGCGGGTGTCCCCGTCGCACCCGCGGACCCGGGAAGCCGCCGGGACACGGCCGGGGCGGTCGGGGCAGCCGGGGCCCGGCCCGCGATGACTGACCGGCCCCCGGAGGTACGCTCCCTCGTATGAGCAGCCGTCCCCGTCGTCGTGCGTGGCCCCCGAGGGTCGAGGAACTGCCGCCCCCGGCCTATCCGGCCCAAGACGGAGCGCTGCAGATCACCGCGACCGACTGCGAGCGCTGCGGCACCCGGCTGTCCGGCATCAACGGCCGCTACGCGTGCGGGGTGTGCGGGTGGACGAACCCGTGGAACGACGGGCACCGGGATCTGCCGAGTGCCGAGGAGGACCCCGACTACCCACACCGGCGGTAGACCGGTGGGACCGGCGGCAGCACCCCCGCCCGCCGCCGGTCGGCCCGCCCGCCCCCGGTGCAGGGCCCGCGCCCGGAGCCGAACCGGGTCGCGGTGCCGGCGCGGTTGCCGGGAGGCACGGGGGTACTGCCGGGCCCTGCCGCATCGCGGGGGGTACCCCGGGGGAGCGCGGCGGAGCGGGCGGGCGCGGCGGCTATGCCGCCACCTCCTGCCCCTGCCTGTCGGGGCAGGTCACGGCGAGTGCGGCGATGTCGTCGTCGAGCCGCCCGCCGCTGTAGCGGAGCAGGTCCTGGTGGAGCCGGTCGAGCAGGTCCCGCGGCGCCGCCGGCCCGTTGTGCCGCATCCAGTCCGGCAGCGGGAAGAACGCGCCGTCGCGGTCCCGGGTCTCCGTCACCCCGTCCGTGTAGAGCAGCAGATGGTCGCCCGGACCGAAGGGAACTGTGTCGACCTGGTAGTGGTCTCCGACGAGTGCCGCCAGATTCAGCGGTGGCGACGGGGTGGACGGTTCCAGGACGCGGGTCTGCCCGGCGTGTACGAGCAGCGGCGCGGGATGGCCGCAGTTGAGGATCCGGACGGCTGTGCCGTGGTGCGGGATCTCGACGAGCAGGGCGGTGGCGAAGTGCTCGGGCAGCTCCTGGGCGGGGAACGCCGCGGTGTAGCGGATGATGCTGGTCTCCAGCCGGCGGGTGATGCCCTTGAGGTCGGGCTGGTCGTACGCGTTCTCCCGGAAGCAGCTGATCAGAGCCGAGGCGGCGCCCACCGCCGACAGGCCCTTGCCCCGCACGTCGCCGATGAGCAGCCGCACGCCGTACGGGGTGTCGGCCACCTCGTAGAAGTCGCCTCCGATCCGGGCCTGCTCCTGGGCCGCCAGGTACAGGGCACCGAGTTCGATGTGGCTGATGCGGCTGGGCAGCGGGCGCAGCAGGACCTGCTGGGCCGCGTCGGCGACGAGCCGTACGTGGAACAGCGCCTCCTCGCGCTTGATCCGCACATGGCTCGCGTACCCGGCCGCCAGGGTCACCAGGACGATCGCGGCCGCGGTGTACGGCATCCCGAGGTCGGTGTAGAAGAAGCTGAGGCTGACCATGACCGCCAGGCAGAACGCTCCCAGCAGGAGTGTGGGGAGTACGGGCCACATGGCCGCGGCGAGCGCCGGGGCCGCGGGCAGCAGCCTGCTGAAGGCGATCTCCCTCGGTGTGGAGAACGCCAGGGAGGCGATGACGACGGTCAGGATCGCCGGCGACAGCAGGGCAGCCTTCCACCTGGCTCCGTAGAGACGACGAGGGCGCCGCTGCCGACCGGACATGATCACAAAAAGCATCATATCCGGGCATAGGGCGGGGTGGGCCGTGGCGGTCTGAGCCGATGTGCCCACGAGGCGGACCGCGCCCGGCCCCGGCGGGGCCGGGCGCGGTCCACGGGCTGCGGCATGCGCCGTGATCGGTGCGTGTGCGTGTGCGTGCGGGCTGCCCTCGCGGTGCCCGTACCGACGTCCCCTCGCGCTCGTGCCGCCGGCGGTCGCGCCGTCAGTCCCTCCGGGCCACCAGGCGGTACGCGTTGCACAGGCCGAGGCGGTCGGCGAAGGGCGCGACCGCGTGGTCCAGCAGGGCCGCGGCCGCCAGCGCCGGGACGCCCGCGAGGAGCGCGGCACCCCGCAGCGCACGGCGCGCCGGACCGGTGGGCACCAGCCACGGCATGTCGTCCCGAGGCACGGCCCCCTCCAGCGCCAGCCACACGGCGGCCACCAGATCCACCGGCTCGTGCGCCGTGCGGTGCTGCTCCGCCAGCACCGTGAACCCCTGGTCCGACAGCGCGCCGCGCAGATTACCCACCGGCAGGAGATGGAGGTGCTGGGGCTGGAGCCAGGGCAGCCACCAGCGGCCGAGCAGGTGCGCGTAGCGGCTCTCCGGGTCCGGCACCTCCACGACCAGAAGCCCGCCCGGACGCAGCGACGTGCGGGCCGCCTCCAGCTCCCGCAGGGGGTCCGTGCAGTGCTCCAGGTAGTGGAACAGGCTCACCGCGTCGTACGCCCCGGCGAGCTCCCCTGCCAGCTCCGTGAGGCCGCCCCGCAGGCCCCGCTCGACACGCCCCCTGCGCTCGGCGACCTCGACCCCCTCGGACCGGTCGAGTCCGTCGAACACCACCTCGGGCAGCAGCGTACGGGCCGCCTCGCAGAAGTGCCCGTGCCCGGTCCCCACGTCGAGCCACCGCTTCACCCCGCCGAGGCCGGGCCGCACGAGATGGGGCCGAACGGACGCCGCGCGCCGCCGGTAGGACCGGGTGCGCCCGGCGAACATCGCGTCCAGCTGCTGCTCGCCGAGCCCGTCGTAGAAGTCGCGGTAGTAGAAGTCGAGCCCCCGGGCGTTCAACCGGGGGTTCTGGAAGAGGTGGCCGCAGGAGTGGCAGCGTTCGACCCGGAACCTTCCGGGCTTGTGCTGGATCAGGTCGCCGGTCAGCAGATGCCCGCCGATCCGGACCGAGCCGCACCACGGGCAGCTGTGGCGCAGCGGTTCGAAGAACGCCTGGGGCCCGTCGGCGAGCGCGGCCCCGTACTCCTCGCGCAGCGCCGCCACGGTCTCCCGTCTGGCCCGGGTCGCGCTGTCCCGTCCGGCCAGACGTCCACGGGAGCGCTTCTCTCGGGGCGTCATCCGGCCTCCCGGCCCTCGGGGCCATCAGGGTCATCGGCGCCATCCGGGCCCTCGCGGTTCTCGGAGTTCCCGGGGGCGCGAGACGTCTCGGCCATTCGTTCGAGATGATCCGCCGCGGCCGGGGCCCCGCCCGCCGACCGCAGGGCCGATCCGACGGCGCGGGCGGCGGCCCGGTGACCGGGGTCGTACAGCACGGCGTCCACGGCGGACCCGATACGGGCCGCGGAGGCCCGCCCGAACCGGACGCGGACCCCGGCACCCGCGTCGCAGACCTGCGCGGCGACGACCGGCTGGTCGTCCCGGATCGGCGCTACGACGAGGGGGAGCCCCTGCCCCAGCGCCTCGACCACCGTGTTGTGACCGGCATGGCAGACGACGGCGCCTACGTGCCGGAGCAAGGCGAGCTGGGGTACGGCCGGGAGGGCGAGCAGATCCCCGTCCGGCCTGGCGCCACCCGTCCCCGGCCCCGGAAGGGCGCCGCCCGCCCCGGTGCTGCCGGGGCGGGCGGCGAGGGCGCCCTCCGGGTCGACGACGACGGCCTGCAACCGGTCCGCGCGCGCCCGCAGGGCCTCGGCGCACGCGGCGAGGAAGCGCCCTCCGGCACCGGTGTTCGCGGTGCCGAGGGTGACCAGCACCGTTGCCCGCGAGGGGTCCAGCCATTCCCAGGGGAAGTCCGCCTGCGAGGGGCGGGCGCCCAGCGAAGGGCCCACCCAGCGGATCGCGTCACCGCCCCTGGCGGGCGGTCCGGCCAGCTCCGGCACGGTGAACGCCAGCACCAGGCGCGGGGAGAACCGCGGATCCGCCGTGCCCGCAGGGTCCCCGATGCGGGCCCGCAGTTCCCGCAGCAGCCCGTCGATCCACGCGGCGGCCCTGGGCATGGCCGCCAGCGCGTCCGTGAACTCGGCCGGCGTCGTCGCCGACGTCGCCCACGGCACTCCGAGCCGCTCGGCCACCAACGCCCCGGCCGGCGCCTGCTGGTCCGCCAGGACCACATCGGGCCGAAACGCCAGCGCCGCCTCCCGTACGCCGTCGGCCATGGCGTCCGCGAGCGGCACCAGGAACCGCTCCCACAGGAACCGCAGGGCCTCCGGGCCCCGGATGTCCGCGGGCCTGACGGGGCGCTCCGCCTCCGCCCAGGACGCCGGCGAGGGGAAGACGGGTGCGTCCGGCCCGGCGAGACGGCGCACCAGCTCGGGCACCCCCGCCCAGGCCACGTGATGTCCTCGGGCGGTCAGTTCCGCGGCGACCCCCACCAGCGGGTTGACGTGCCCCACGAGCGGAGGCACGACCAGAAGGAAGCGGCTCATGGGGTGTTCACCTCCGCCGGCACGGCCGGCACCCGGTGCCCCGTGCCGGGGCCCCTGCCGGGCCTCGCGCCGGGCCCGGTACCGGCGCGAGGCCTCGTAGCGGGGGCGCCGCTCGCGGGGTGCTCGGCGATCCACGCGAGGACCTCGTCGCGTACCCGGCCCGGGGCCTCCACCAGCACCGAGTGCTCATGGCCCGGCACCGGCACCGTCCTGCTGCGCGGCAGCAGGGACCCCAGCCACGGGGCCTGCTCGCACAGATCGGAGTCGGCCCCGTACACGGCGAGCACCGGGGGGTCCAGCAGGCGCAGCGCGTCCTCGGTGACCGGTGCGCAGACGGTGAGTTCGTCGGCGATCGCGGTGTCCCGCACCAGCCTGCCCGCGGACCTCGCCAGCCGGGCCGTGCGGCGGCCCCGGTGCGCCGTGATCCAGTCGAGTGCCTCGCTCTCGTTGACGGTCATCTCGTGCCGGACCCGCTCCAGCAGTCCGGCGATCTTGCGCGCCCAGGACGCCGTGGCCGGCTCGGACTCGACGACCGAGATGCTGGCGACCCGCTCCGGGTGCCGCAGGGCGTAGTCGAAGGACACGGTGCCGCCGAAGGAGTTGCCGACCAGATGGACCCGGCCGGGGAGCTCCAGCCGGTCCAGGAGCGCGCCGAGGTCGTCCGTGAACCTGCCGAGCTGGTAGCCGAGGGCCGGTCTCCCGCTGCGGCCGTGGCCCCTGTGGTCGTACATGACGACATCCAGCCCGGCCGCGGCGAACTCGGGGGCCACGGTGAAGTAGTAGCTGGCCAGGCTGTCGGTGAGCAGCCCGTGCAGCAGGACGACGGTCTCCCGGCCCCCGCGGCCCTCGGCGGGGCCGAGCCGCTGGACGTGCAGGCGTGCACCGGCGGTGTCGATGATCGCCATCGGTCAGGCCGCCCCCGCGCTCTTCAGGCAGCTCGCCACGTGCTCGACCAGCCGGCCGACGGTGAGTTCGATGATGTCGTCGAGTTCCATCGAGGCCACGAACTCGGCGAAGTTGACCTGGCGCCCGTACCGGGCCTCCAGATGGCCGGCGAGGGTGACCAGGTCGATGCTCTCGAACTCCAGGTCCCTGCCGAACCTGGTCTGCGTCCCGATCTCGGTGCCGTCGAGGCCGTCGGTGCCGTCGAGGCCGTCGTCCTCGAGAACCTCCGCGATCATGGCCGTGATGTCGGCGAGTATCGCGTCCTCGTCCGCCTCCGGCGGACCCGCCGGATGAGTCGTGGTCACGTCCTGTCCTCCTCGTGTCCGTTCCGGTGCCGTTCCGGTCCCTCGGTCCACGCCACGACGTACGAGCGCGGGGGGAGTCCCGGGGGATTGGCCACCTGTGCGCACCTGATCCGGTACACCCGGACCGGCGTGCCCGCGGCACCGCGCACCTCGACCGACATCCGGTGCCCGGACGCCGCCACGACGGCGAAGTCCTTGGGGCGGCCGCCGAAGCCGGTCCCCTCCGCCTTGGCCGCCGCCTCCTTGGCCGCCCAGAAGCGGGTGAACCACAGAGCCGTCGAGGCGCCCGCCCGCCCGCCGTCGCCCTCGGCGGTGTGGGTATGACAGGCGATCAGCAGCTCCTGCTCGGCCGGTGCCAGGGCCGCGGCCAGCGTGGCAGCGGACGGTTCGGCGATCTCCTCGATGTCGATGCCCGGCCCGGTGGCCGCGCCTGGGCCCGCGCCTGTGCCGGTATCCGTGCCTGGGCCTGGGCCCGCGCCCGCGTCGGCACCCGCGTCCGCGTCCGGGAGCGGCCGGCAGGGGCGCACGATCGCCACGGCGGCCTCGGCCCGGTGGGCGAGGGAGACGGCCAGCGGCGGCAGGGTCCGCCCATGCGTCCCGGTCACCCGGGGCCGCCCCCGCTCGTCGTTGTCCACTCTGAGCTCGGCGGGGAAGACCGGGCCCTCACCCCGCTGCCACAACCACTGCCGTACGGCGTCCTTGGCGGCGATCCGGCCGAGCAGCCACTGCCGGCGGCCGCGCGGCGACTGCCCTTCGTACGCGGCGCGTTCGGCGCTCCCGAGCATATTGCGCATGATCAGATCGCGGGACGCCAGGTCCGGCCAGCGCTCGTGCACCAGCGCCCAGCCGCCGGGGCGGGCCTCGGACAGCGCATGGCGCTCGGGGAAGCGCTCGACCGGGCGCGTGTGCGGGTCGTTGTCGAACCGGCGGTCCTGCCAGCCGGTCAGCTCCGCCCAGACACCGCCGCCGGAGGTCAGCTGGACGTCCGCCTCCAGGAGGTCCCGGGTGAGCGAGGTGACGCGGACCAGGCAGCCCACCGGGCTGCCGGGCCGCGGAGCGGGACCGAAGAACCGCATCTGCCGCATCCGCACCGGGAACACCACCGTCCGCTCGGTGCCGGTCGCCATGATCCAGTAGCCGAGGACCTGGCCGACGCTGTCCAGCAGCGCGCCCGGCGCCGATGGCGCGGTCAGCAGCGCGCGGACGTGCCGCCGGCCGATGCCCCGCAGCGCGGTGACCCCCTGGTATGCGGGGCCGTGGAACATCCAGCGCTCGGCGTACAGCTGGGCTGCCGAGTGCTCCGGCGCGCGTTCGCCGCCGAGTCCCGCCGGATCCCAGACGGGTGGGGGAGCGGGGTACCGGGCGGCGACCTCCACGACGCCGCGGGCGTAGGGGCCGAAAGACACGGCGACCCGCCCCGGGCCCGATGGCGCGGTGCCGACCGCCACGTCCGTGGGCTCGGCGGCGGGCAGCCACCGGTCGAACCGGGCGTCGTGCACGGCGACCGCGCGGGTGCCCGGCGCACTGCGCTCGGCCGCCTCCATCAGGTGGTGGACGATCGTCGTGGCCGGGACGACGGGCCACCGGTCGGCCACCTCGGGCCAGTCCGCCCGCTGCCGGAAGAAGCAGTGGTCGAGCAGGTACGGCATCGCCGCGATGCCCACCCGGACCGGGTACTCCGATCGGCCGCGGGATGCCCAGGGGCCGGTTCCGTCCGGGGGCGCCTGCGGGAGCGCCGCCCAGGGCCCGTCCGGCGGGGCGGCGGGGCCGGGGCCGGAGGACGGGCGGGCGGGGCGGGCCCAGGGAGGCCGGGGCGGCGGGACGGCGGCGCGGGTGTGTGCCGCGCCGCCGTGCCTGCGTGCCGGTACGGAGCGGCCGGCCGCCTCGACGACCTCGGCGGCGGCGGCCGCCGTCTCCCGCATCAGCGCGTCCAGTTCCGCCAGCGCGGGAGAGCGGTTCGCCGGGCGCCCGGTCCCGGCCCCGGCTGCGGCCCCGGGCCTGGTCGCGGTTCCCTCCGCCGCAGGAGCGCCGGCCGGTCCCGCCGTACCGGGGGCCGTCGGCGCCGCAGCGGCGGTCCCGGCCATGGCCGTCCCCGTCGTGGCCGTCCCGGCCGCTGCATCGTCGCGCCCGCCCCGCAGCGACAACCGCAGCCCGGCGAGCACCCCCGGATCCAGCGAGACCAGCCCGCCGCCCAGGTCCAGACGTACCGGAAGCCGCGGCGGGACGGTGCTGCCACCGCCACCGCCACCGCCCCCGGGAGCGGCACCCCCTGGGCCCCCGGCGCCCGCGCCGCCGCCGGCATCGGCATCGGCATCGGCGGGACCGGCCGGCGTGGTGCCATCGTGGTCGACCACGCAGGGGTCGACCGCCGCGCCCACCGTCCACAGTGCCACCGCGACCCGTCTGAGCTGGGCCAGGCCCGGACGGTGCGGCGAGTTGGCGGCGACGGCGAGATGGTCCCGCCCCGCCAGCGTGTCCCCGATGAGCGACCCCAGGGCTCCCGTACCGACCTGGACGAAGGCCCGGAACCCCGCTGCATGCAGCGACTCCGTCAACTGGCGGAAGCGCACGGGCTCCAGCAGATGGCGGACGAACAGCTCCCGGACGGCGGCCTCGTCGGCGGGGAAAGGGGACGCCGTCGTGCCCGACCAGACCGGCACGGTCGGCGGATGCAGCGCGAAGCGCTCCGCGGCGGCGCGGAACGGGCCCAGCGAGGGTTCCAGCATGGGCGTGTGGAATCCCGAACGGAACGGCAGCACGCGGCACAGCACACCCCGGGTGCGGAAGACGCGGACGAACTCCCCCACCGCTCCCGGCGGTCCGCAGACCATCGACTGGCTGGGCGCGTTGTCGTGGGACAGGGTCACCGGCAGCCGAAGGGCCGTCAGTTCCGCGACGACACGGTCCGCCGGCGCACCCACCGCGGCGAAGGCGAGGTCGGGCACCGTCACCGAGTCGGGGTCGAGCGAGGCCGTGAACTCGTCGACGGCGCGCGCGGAGTACAGGCCCGCGGCCGCCATCGCCGTCCACTCGCCGATGCTGTGCCCGGCCACCGCCTCCGGCACCACGCCCATCCGGCGCAGTGCCGAGTCCAGCAGCCGGCCCACCGCGACCACACCGAGCCCGTGCCGGCCGATGTCCCCGACCCGGGCGGCCGTCCCGTCTCCCGGCGGCGAGCCGACCGGGCCGAAGCGCTGTGCGACGTCGTCGACGCGCGGCTCGAACTCGGCCTCAAGACCCGGGAAGACGAAGGCGATCCGGCCCGGCCGTTCGCCGCCGAGCAGCGGGTACGGGGCGAACCACACGTCGCTGCGGCCCTGCCACGCCCGGCCCTTGGCGGTCACCCGGCGGGCGAGTGCCAGCCGCTTCGGTGTGGGGCCGACGATCCCGAGACGGGCCCGCCCGGCGATCCGTCCGCCGAGCCGTCCGCCAGGACGTCCGCCGGGGGTGAGCCCCGACGCCAGCACGGTGGAGTCGTCGGCGTCCAACTGGGCGGCGAGGTCCTCCGGCGTTTCGGCGCTCAGCAGCAGCACGCGCTCCGGCTCGGTCACGGCGGTGACCGCAGGCGTCCCGCCGCGACCGGCCGGCACCCCGGCGGCTGCCGCCGGGAGCGCCGCCCCCTGTCCGGGGGCGGCCGTGAACGGCCGCACCTGCGGCGCCTGTTCGAGGACGACATGGGCGTTGACCCCGCCGAACCCGAAGGCGTTCACCGCCGCACGGCGCGGAGCGCCCCCGGGGCCGGGCCCCCACGGCTCCGCCTCGGCGAGCGGACGGAAACGGGTGCCGGCGAGCGCGGGATGCGGATCGTCGCAGTGCAGGGTCGGCAGCAGTGTCGCATGGTGCACGGCGAGAGCCGCCTTGACCAGGCCGGCGACCCCCGCCGCCGGCATCGCGTGGCCGATCATCGACTTCACCGAGCCGATCACGGCCGTCCGATCGCCGTTGCCGTTGCCGTTGCCGCGGTGGCGGTCCTGCCCGTCCGGTGCCCCGAACACCTCCCTCAGTGTGCTCAGTTCGGCCGTGTCACCGGCGGGGGTGGCCGTGCCGTGCGCCTCCAGCAGACCGAGCGACCCCGGCTCGGCGGGATCCAGCCCGGCCGCCTGCCATGCCTGCCGTACGGTGCGTACCTGGCCGCGCGGATCAGGGTTGGTCAGTCCTGCCGTACGCCCGTCGCTGCCGACCGCGGTGCCCCTGACGACCGCGTAGACCCGGTCCCCGTCCCGCGCGGCGTCCGCCAGCCGCTTCAGCACGACCACGCCCGTGCCCTCGCCGATGAGGATGCCGTCCGCGTCCCGGTGGAAGGGGCGGATGCGCTGACTCGGGGACAGGGCGCGCAGTTGCGAGAAGACGCTCCACAGCGTGATGTCGTGGCAGTGGTGCACACCGCCCGCGAGGACCACGTCGCACCGCCCGGACGCCAGCTCGCCCACCGCCTGGTCCACGGCGACGAGCGAGGAGGCGCACGCGGCGTCCACGGTGTAGGCGGGTCCGCGCAGGTCGAGCCGGTTGGCCAGCCGGGAGGCCGCGAGATGGGGCACCAGTCCGATGGCGTTCTCCGGCCGGTCGGGACCCAGGCGCTCGGTGAACGCCTCCCGTACCCGGGCGAGCTGCTCGGGTACGAGGTCCGGCAGCAGCTCCCCGAGGGTGTGCACCAGCTGGGCCGCGGTGCGCACCCGCTGGTCGAGGCGCACCAGCCCCGGCGTCAGATAGCCGCCCCGGCCCAGCACGACGCCGACCCGCTCCCGGGCCGGCAACCGGTCCTCCCCGCCCGCGTCGGCGATGGCCGACGCGGCCACCTGGAGCGCGATCAGCTGGTCGGGTTCGGTACCGGGCACCGAACTGGGCATGATGCCGAAGCGGGCCGCGTCCACGTCGGCCAGGGCGTCCACGAAGCCGCCGCGCCGGCAGTAGACCCGGTCCGCCGCGGCCGGACCTGCCGCGGCTTCCGGGTGGTAGTACGCGGCGTCCCAGCGGCCCTCGGGCACCTCGCCGATGGCGTCGGCCCCGGCGGCCAGATTGCGCCAGTAGGCCGCCAGATCGCCGGCTCCCGGCAGCAGTACGGCCATCCCCGTGATGGCGACGGGGACACCGCGGCCGCCGTGGCCCGAAGCGCGCGGCCCGCCGCCGTCGGGCCGGTCCGCGCCCGCACGCGCCCCTCCCCCGGCCATGTCACCACTCCGAGGCGGTGTGGACGACCGCCCCGGCCGTCAGGCCGCCCCAGGCGAGTTCCCGCAGCAGGGCCGGCGGCCCCTCCTCGGGGTCGATCAGGGTGATCCCGCGCCTGGCGTACGCCCGTGCGAGTTCCGGCTGGACCATGCCGGTGTGCACGCCATCGGGGGCCCACGGGCCCCAGTGCACCGTCAGCGCCCGCCGTCCGGTTCGCGTCCCCCACTGCTCGCCCAGGGTCTCCAGGGCGTCGTTGGCCGCCGCGTAGTCCGCCTGGCCCCGGTTGCCGAGCACCGCGGCGACGCTGCCGAACAGCACCATGAACGACGGCCCGCCGCCGGGGAGTTCGTCGAGGGCCGAGAGCAGGGCGGTGGCCCCGCCGACCTTGGTGCGGTACACCCGCTCGAAGGACTCGGCGGACTTCTCCGCGATGAGCCGGTCGTCGACGACCCCCGCCGCGTGGACGACCCCGTCGAGGCGCCCGTGGTCGGCGTGGATCTCCTTCACCGCCTGGAGCACGGCCGCGGAGTCGCGGCAGTCGGCACTGCGGTAGCGGACCCGGCTCCCGGCGGCATCGAGCGCGGCAAGGGTCGCGGATATCTCCCGCTGGGCGAGGAGGAGTCCGGCCGCCCGGTCGACGCCGGCGGGGGAGCCGTACCCGCCCTGTGCGGCGAGTGCGCGGCGCAGGGCCGACCGGTCGCGGGCCGCCGCCGTCAGCGGGTCCTCCGGCCCGGCGGGAGCGGGCGTCCTGCCGAGCAGTTCGACGCGGCACCGGCAGGCCCGTGCGAGGGCGATGGCGCAGGCGGCCGTGATGCCCCGGGCCCCGCCGGTGAACAGGACGACGGAGTCCTGGTCGAGGCCCAGTGCCGCCGCTTCGGCAGCCCCGTCCCCGGCCGGTCCTGCACCGGTCACCGCCGTCAGCCCCAGGGGCGCCTCGGCGAGTTCCCACCCGTGACGGCCGTCGGCGTCGCGCAGGACGACCGGTGCGCAGCCGGCAGCCCCCAGCTCCTCGAGCACCGCGGCGGCGGCGCCTTCCGGTGTGCGCAGCCGGCCGCCCCTGCCGCCCGGGTCGAGGTCGAGCACGGTCGCCTCGGTGTCCGGGCACTCCCGGGCGATGGTGCGGAAGAGCCCGCGCAGCCCCGCCGAACGCCCTGCCGCCCGGCCGCCCTCGGTGAGCCGTACGGCGACGAGCCGTGCGGGGCGGCGGGCCAGCGCGGCCTTGACGGACGGGAAGGCGGCGGGCAGGACCGGCGGTCCGGAGACCGCCAGCGGGTCGAGGAGGACGACGCCGTCGAGCGGGCCGTGGCCCTCCTGCGGCAGCGGTTGGCGCTGCTCGGCGCCGAGGACGGCGGGCAGGGCACCGTGCCGCTCCAGCTCCGCCGCGAGCGCTTCCGCGACCCCGGCGAGCGCGCCGTCACCGTCGCCGAGCAGCGCGAACCGCCGCCCCCGCAGGGCTGCGGGCGCCGCGGCACCCGGATCGCCGGGCAGGGGAACCTTCCGGGCCAGGAGGCGTTTCGGCGCCGCGACCAGGGGGGCCGCCGTGAACGGGGGGCCTTGCGCAGCTCCGGTCGCGCCGGCGCCGGCCAGGTCCCCGGTGCCTGCGGCCGCCGCCGTTCCCGCGGTGTTCCCGGTGCCTGCGGCTGCCCCGGTGCCCGTAGTGCCCCTGACGTCCGCCGCGTCAGCGCTAGGGCCGGCGCTCCCGGCGTCCCAGGGGCGGGAGGGCGCTGAAGGATCCGAAGGGTCCGAGGCGTCCGAGGCGTCGGGGAGGTGGGAGGTGTCCGAGGGGTGCGACCGCTCTCCGGGCCCCGCCGGGGGCGGGGGCGTGCCGGCCGCCGGATCCGCCCCGCCGGTGCCCGTATGCCCGACGGAGGCCGGTGCCGAGGCGGGCGGCGGCCACGACACGTCCGCGGGGTCCCCGGGGTCCGCGGGCCCGCCGTCCGGCTCGTCCCCGGTACCGGGCAGCAGGGCTCGGATCCTCGCGGCCAGACTCTCGGCGGTCCTCGCCCGGGACAGCTCCTCCACCGCGGCGTCGTCGAGCGTGCCCCTGCCCGCCGGCACCGCGCCCGCGGCGACCAGCCGCCCGGCCAGTTCCCCGACGATCTCGGTCCGCTTGATCGAGTCGATACTCAGATCCGCTTCCAGGTCGAGACCGGGCTCGACCATGCCGGCGGGGTAGCCGGTCCGTTCACTGATGATGTCCACGATCATGTGCAGCACGTCGCTGCCGGAGGGCGGCGCGGCGGCACCCGCGTCCCCGCCGGAAGCGGCCGTCCCCGCCGTTTCCGGCAGCGGCCCTCGAACCCACCCGGTGGTGGTGCCGGGGTCCCGCGGCTGCGGGCTCTGCACGGGCGCGGTGGGCACGGGCGCGGTGGACACGGGTGGGGCGCCCGGCGGGGCGGGCAGCGGGTCGCCGGACGCCGGGGCGCCGAAGTACGTCAGCAGGACGTCGCGTTGCGCCGCCACCATCTCCCTGCTCGTGCGCAGGAACTCCGCGATCAGCGCGTCCTGGCCGCTCGCGGCGTCCTCGGCCGCCCGGCCCCCGGGTTGGCTCGTCACAGTCGCCTCCGCGACACGTCGGGCCGGTGCCAGCGCACCGGGCAGGAGTTCACCGGACGCGGTTCGGACGAGATGCCCGTCGACCGTCCATCCGGCGGGCCGTTCGCGCCCGGCCCGGCTCGGGTCCACCGCGTCGCGTCCGGTGAACATCCATCCGGTGGCGACCGGCAGTCCGGCGACCGCGAGCCGGGCCAGCGCGTCGAGGAAGCCGGGCAGTCCGCTTTCCGGCCGGGGAGCGCACGCGACGGACAGGTGCGGCCGGTCCCCGAGGATGTCGGCCACCAGCCCGGTCAGTGCTCTTCCCGGGCCGCACTCCACGAAGACCCGGGCGCCTGCCGCGTACATCGCCTCGACCTGCTCGTCGAACCGCACGGGCGCACTGATCTGCGCGGCCAGTTCCGCGCTGATACCTTCGGGGGAGGCAGGGTAGGGCTCCGCGGTACGGTTCGACCACACAGGGAACTCCGGTGCCCGCAAACGGTGTCCGGTCAGAACCCGGGCGAACCGCTCACCCGCGGCCGCGACCAGCGGGCTGTGGAACGCGCAGGCCACCGGCAGGCGCTTCGCCCCGAGCCCGGCCTCGCGCAGCAGCCGCACCGCGGCGTCCACCGCCGTGGTGGGACCGGAGACCACCGTCTGCCGCGGAGTGTTGCGGTTGGCCACGACGAGCCCGGCCAGGACTCCGCCGGCCAGGACTCCGCCGTCCGGGAGCCCGCCGTCCGGGAGCCCGCCGGCCGCGCTGTTGCGGCCGGGGCCGCCGCGGTCCTCACCGCCGCCGCCGGCCGGGCCGAGGATCCGCTCGACGTCCGCGGGGGAGGCGGCCACCGCCGCCATGGCCCCCGGGTCGTCCCCGGCCGCCGCGAGGATCGCGGCGGCCCGCTCCGAACTCAGCGTCAGCAGGGTCTCTGGGTCCACGGTCCCGGCGGCGCTCAGGGCGACCAGTTCGCCGTAGCTGTGGCCGGCCGCCATGTCGGGCACGACCCCGGCCCGGCTCAGCAGCGTGTGCGCGGCGAGTCCCACCATGCCGAGCGCCGGCTGCGCGGCCCGGGTGTCGGTGAGGGCGGCGGTGCGCTGCCCGCTCGCGGCCTCCGTGAACGCCGCCGGGGGATACAGCGCGGCGGCCGTGCCGCGGTCGAGCGCCAGCAGGTACTGCAGCTCGGGGAAGGCGCCGAAGAGGCCGGCGAACATCCCCGTGCGCTGGCTGCCCTGCCCGGGGAAGAGGAAGGCGACCCTGCCGGTGCCGCACCCGCTCCGGGGCGCGCCGTCCGCCGTGCTTTTCGTGCCCTCCCGGGCCGAGCCGCCCGCCTCGCCCCGTGTGCCCGGGGCCGTCACGTCGCCATCGGCGAGATGGACGCCGGCGCCCGGGTCGTGCTCACCGACCAGGGCCCGCCGCAGCCGCAGCCGCAGCCCCTCCGGATCCTCCGCCACGACGGCGATCCGCACCGGGCCTCGGTCCGCCTCGGCGCGCCGCGAGGCGGCGAGCGCCAGATCCCGCAGCCGCCACCCGCCGCTCCCGTCCCCCGCCGGGGACGCCGTCTCCATCAGCCACTCCGCGGCCCGGCGGGCGGCCGCCGCGTCCGCCCCGCGGAACAGGAACAGCTCGGCCGGCCACGCGTCACGCCCGTGCGAGGGCGGCGCCCCACCGCCGTGAGCGCCCAGCACCACATGGAAGTTGGTGCCTCCGAAGCCGAACGCGCTCAGGCCCGCCACGCGCCGCTCGGGCGGTGCGGCCCACGGCAGTGCCTCGCGGTGGAAGACGAACGGGCCGCGGCCCTCCTCCCAGGCGGCGTTGGGCTGCTCCAGATGCAGGGTGGGCGGCCGCACCCCGGTGTGCAGGGCCATCACCGTCTTGATCAGACCGGCCAGGCCCGCCGCGCACTTGGTGTGCCCGATCTGGGACTTCACCGAACCCAGCACACAGCCGCCGGGGGCGGCGCCCGCCTCCTCGAACACCTCGGTGAGGACGCCCAGTTCGGTTCTGTCGCCGACGACGGTGCCCGTCCCGTGCGCTTCCACGAGCCCCACATCGGCGGGCGATGTCCCCGCGGCGCGGTGCGCCCGCTCCAGAGCCCGGCGCTGCCCCTCGGGGCGCGGTGCCGTCAGCCCGAGTGACCGGCCGTCGCTGGAGCTGCCGATGCCCTTGACGACCCCGTACACGCGGTCGCCGTCCCGCTCGGCGTCGGCCAGCCGCTTCAGCACCACACACGCCACGCCCTCCCCGAGGGTGATCCCGTCGGCCGAGCCGTCGAAGGCCCGGCAGCCGCCGGTGGGGGAGAGGGCGTGCACCGAGGAGAACAGCAGGTAGTCGTTGATGCCGTTGTGCAGGTCGGCGCCTCCGCACAGCATGACGTCGCTGGTGCCCGCGACCAGTTCCTTGCAGGCGACGTCCACCGCGGCGAGGGAGGAGGCGCAGGCCGCGTCGACGGTGAAGTTCGGCCCACCCAGGTCGAGCCGGTTCGCTATCCGCCCGGAGATCACGTTGGCGAGCATCCCGGGGAACGAGTCCTCGGTCAGCGTCGGCAGCTGCTCATCGAGGCCGTCGGGCATCCCGCCCAGGTAGGCGGGGAGCACCGCGCGCAGCGCGGTCGCGTGGGACAGGTCGCTGCCGGGCTCGGCGCCGAACACCACACCCGTGCGCGTCCGGTCGAAGTCCCGGCCGCCGTCACCGAGCCCCGCGTCGTCCAGCGCCCGCCGCGCGGCCTCCAGGGCCAGCAGCTGCACGGGCTCGATGCTGCCGAGCGAGGCGGGAGGAATGCCGTAGCGCAGGGCGTCGAAGGGGATCGGCGGCAGGAACCCGCCCCAGCGGGAGGTCACCGCACCGCCCGCCTCGACACCGTGCACCTCGGGATCCCAGCGCTCGCGGGGCACCTCGCCGACCGAGTCGACCCCGTCGAGGACGTTCGCCCAGAACGACGCCAGATCGGGCGCGCCGGGGAACATGCACGCCATGCCGACCACCGCCACGTCCAGCGGGTGTGGCGGCTCCGGTCCGGTCTGATCCTGTGTACGCCCGCCGGGTCCGGTGGCGGACGCCAGCGCGCGGGCCCGTCCGGTGAGGAAGCGCGCCGCGCCCTCGCAGACGTCGGAGTGCAGCCCGGCGAGAGTGGTGGTGGCCGACCGCAGCACCGCGACCTCGCCGGCCATGAACATCCCCTCCGCGAGCTGCCGTTCCTCGCCGACGGCCCCGAGGCCGCCGTCGGCGGTGCGTTCCACGCCCTTGGCCGCGATCCGCAGCCTGCCGACGTTCAGCCGCTCCAGCCGCTCCCAGACCTCCCGTTCGGCCAGTCCCTCCTCGCGCATAGCGGCCGCCAGGGTGCCGAAGGCCTCGCTGAACGGGCTCGGCACACAGCGCGTGGCATGGCCGGGCGCGGTCTCCAGGAGCGAGGTGCGCTCGGCCGCGAGCACCCGGCGCTGGAACAGCGGACGGACGGCGCCGTGGGCGACCGCCTCCTCGGTGAACAGGTACGCCGTGCCCATCAGGGTGCCCACCGCGCAGCCGCGCGCGGTCAGCGGGGCGGCGAGCGCGGCCGCCATCGCGGCGGAGCGCCTGTCGTGGATGCCGCCCGCAAGGAAGACCTCGATCCGCCCGGCGGCGGCCCTCGCCTCTTCCTCCCCCCTCCCGGCGAGCCCGTCGAGGAAGTCCTCCAGGACCGTCAGCTGGGCCTCCCAGAGCGGGAAGCTGTTGCGGGGGCCGACGTGGCCGCCGCACTCGGCGCCCTCGAAGACGAAGCGGCGGGCACCGGCGTCGAGGAACTGCCGCAGCAGTCCCGGGGAAGGGACGTGGAGGAACGCCTTGACACCGGCCTCCTCCAGCACCCTGGCCTGGGACGGCCGCCCGCCCGCCACGATCGCGTGGGTGGGACCGGCGGCCCGGACAGCGGCCAGCTGGGCGGTCCTCGTCTCCTCCGGCGCGAAGCCCAGGATGCCGACCCCCCAGGGCCTGCCGTGCAGGACCCGGCGCGCCTGCTCCAGCATCGCCGCCGACCGCTCCGCGCCGGCGAGCGCCAGGGCGACGAAGGGAAGGGCCCCGTCGTCGGCGACGGCGGCGGCGAACGCGGCACCGTCGCTTACCCGGGTCATCGGGCCCTGGGCGACCGGCAGCCGGGTACCCAGGGCCCGGCTCATCGGCGAGTCCGGCCGCAGCGCCCGGGCCGCGGTGCCCGCGCCGCCGGTCACGGCATCCCGCACGGCACCGGCCACCGCGCGGACCGCACCGCCGGCGTCCCCCCAGCGCTCGGCGAACAGGACCGCCAGGCCGGCGTCCTGCCCCGCGGGCAGGCCGGGGGGCTCGGCGGACGCGTCGCCGTCGGCAGCGGACCACCCGGCGGGGCCGCGCCGGCGCAGCGCACGGCGACCGCCGGACACCACGGTCTGCGAGCCGTCGGCCGTCCGCAGCGGCGCCGCGACCTCCTCGGGCAGCTGCGACTCGGCCAGCAGCGCGAGCTGGGTGTCGAGCACCACCCCGGCGGCCCCGCCCACCACGGCGGCAGCCGCGGTGCGGGGCGCGATCCCACCGCAGGCCCACACCGGAACCCCCGGCCCATCCGCCGAGAGGAGCTGCTGGAGCAGTACGAAGGTGCTCAGCTCGCCGACCGGGCCGCCGCACTCGCTGCCGCGCGCGATCAGGCCGTCGGCGCCCGAGTCCACGGCCCGGCGGGCCGTCTCCAGGCCGGTGACCTCCACCAGCACGCGGAGCGGGGCGTCCGGGGGGACCGCGGACAGGCCCCATGAGGAGCCCGGCGCGAGCACCACGGTGTCAGGACCGCCCGGGGAGCCGTGCCCCGTGAGGAGTTCCGCCGGGTCGATCCGGCAGCGCGGGCCGATCCGCACGCCGTAGCGCCCCGGGGCCCATCGGCGCACTGCCGCCAGGGCGTCCCTCGCCCTCCGGTCTCCCCGCCCCAGGTCGAGCACTCCGAGCCCACCGGCGCGGCTCACCGCGGTGGCGAGGCGGGCGTCCGGTTCACCGAAGGGGGTGATTCCGATGACCAGGTCCACATTGCGCTCTACCGAATTCATCATTCCCCGAAAAGGCTTTGGTGTTGCCCGGAGGTTAAATGTCGGCCGATCAGCGGTGCGGGACGTGCGGGATCTTTTAATGCCCGTGGAAATCAATTCGTGTCATTCGCGAGGCGGTTCGAAAGATAGTGGCAAGTTACTCAAGGGGCAACCATAGGTCAACGGCCGTACTTGGCCTTTCGAGAAGGCCGCGAAGAGCTGGTGGGAGAACGCGGGCACGGCTAAATGGGGCGGCGGGCCGGCGGCCCGGCAGCCCGGGGGCGCCAAGGAATTTCGCGAGGGGGAGGCGGGGGTGGGGGGAGTGGGGGCGCAAGGGAGAGGCGGAGGCGCGGGGAAGAGGTGGGGGGATTCCGGCGGCGCGGCCCGCCATCCTGGCGTCTCGGTCATGCGGTGTCAACGTGATCGGCGGGATTCTCCGGCCGTTCAATGGTCAACGTTGGCTGATTGCCGACGCCCACCCCCTGAGCGCTCCCGAACGGGCCGGCACTTTCGGTGCGTTCACCTGGCGACGCTTTCCGGAGCAGCCGCCCGTGCGCCGGGGGAGCCTGTCGCGGAACGCATGCGTCCGGCCGAATCGCGTCGATGCCCGCCGGCTCGGGGTCCAGAGCGGTCCGCGGGCGAGGAACCGGGACGGGGAAGGACCCCCGGGCCTGCCGGGCGGCCTCGCACCGCGCGATCCGGTCCCCGTGTCCGGCTCCCCGTGTCCGGCTCCGCGTGTCCGGCTCCGCGTGTCCTGCTCCGCGTCATCCGGTCCGCGCGACCGGCCGCTGGACCGCCGCCCGGTCCGTCCGCATGCCGCGATCGCCGCGAAGCCGCCGCTCGGCTTGCCATGGCGCCTGAGGGGCCCGCCGGCGGTACGGCGACCGGCGGGCGACCGGTGTCGCGCACCCGATCGTGCGGGGTCGAGCCCGGCGCGCCCACCCGCAGGCGCGGGGGAGTCCCCGGCCCCGCGGCCCGGGGTGCCGCGCCCCGGCCCCGGCCCGGCGGGGAAAGCCCGAGGGCCGGACCCCCGGTGTGAGGATCCGGCCCCGTGCCCGGCCGGCGGGCGAGCCGCCCGTGCCCCGGCCGCACCGGTGCCGATGGCGGCGTGGACGCGTCAGCTGTTGATGCAGACGTTGCCGAAGGCCGGGTTGAGCAGGCCGATGACATTCACCGAGTTGCCGCACACGTTCACCGGAACGTGCACGGGGATCTGGACGACGTTGCCCGACAGCACACCCGGGCTGCCGACCGCCGCGCCCGTCGCCCCGCTGTCCGCCACGGCGCTGCCGGCGCCGACGAGGACACCGGCCACGGCGAGGGCCGCCGCGGTGGACGCGAATCGCATGCGCATGATCTCTCCTAGAGGGTTCTCGACGAAACGAGTCGGGCACGATCAGACCGGACCGGCACGTCCGTACCCGGGCATTCGGCGGCTCGGGGGCGTGTCGCAACTCCCGTGTCCGGCGCCGTGCCCAGCACCTCGCCGGATGCCTCGCCGAACGTCCCGTCCGGACAAGCGGCTCCCGTGTACGGCCCGGCTCAGGCGTCCCAGCCCCAGGTGTCGAAGTACGCCGTCACACCCGTCCGGCGGGCCTCGAGTACCGCCCGCAGCCGCGCGAAGTCCCGCTCCGGCATGCGGGCCCGCCACTGCTCCGGCGACAGGACGCGCACCTCGTCGTGTTCGGCCGGATCCAGAGTGATGCCGGCGATCCGGTCGGCGGTGAGCCTCCCCCCGTCGAAGACGAACCCGATCGTGCTGTACGGCCACTGCGCGCCCGGCAGGCCGTACACGGCGGCCAGCAGCCGCGTGGGCCCCTCGACGGTCATTCCGGTCTCCTCCCGGCACTCCCGCACCGCCGTTTCCCACGGACGCTCGCCCGGATCCATCGTCCCGCCGGGCCACTGCCACGGGTGCTCCTGTGAGTACACCGCCCGCAACTGCAGCGGCCGGTCCTCCTCGTCGGTGAAGAACAGGCAGGCGAAGGCGGTCGCCTTCATCAGCGTCTCGGCGTACTGCTCCGGTGGCAGCCACGTCGTACTCACGACGCCCCGCTGCCGCACACTGCCGGCCGCCGGACTGCCGGCCCCCGCGCGGTGCCGCTCACGCGTACGGGAGCCGTGCGCCGGGACGGGCCGGACGGGAGCACCTCGGCCGTCGGATCGGGGATTCCGCGGGCCCCCGCGGTGGCACGGGGAGGGGTCATGGCTGGGCCTTTCTCGCGGCGCCGGTCCGTGGGGCGGCGACAGGGGTACGTCGATTCGGGTCGTCGATTCGGGGCATCGGGCGGCAAGGGCCGGGCCCACCCGTCGGGACCAACGACGTGCAGCGGCCGCCGAGACGGCCTGTTTCGGACGGAATCGACACCCGTGCCCAGGGCGGCGGTGGAGCACCCCGGGTTGGGGCCGGCGTGCCGCAACCGGCCGGCGCAGTGCGCCGGCGCGTGCCGTAGACCGCTTCCCGGCCCCCGCGGGGGGACCGGCGCAGGGGACCGGATGGCCGAAACACCGCGCCGGCGTCCGGAAGGTCGGACGGCTCGTCCGGCGGGCTGCGGGAGAACCCCGGGGCCCGCCCGGAGCCGGGAGGTCCGGCCGGTCGACGCCGAGGGCGATGACCCCGGGCCGTCCTGGGCCCTCCCGCGCCGTGCCCGCGCGCCGTGGCGTCGATCCGGCGGAACGGGGCAGGCGCAGGGCAGGGCGGGGCAGTCCCCCGCACGTCCTGGCCCGTACGGGCCAGGACGCCCACCGGCAACCAGTGCCGCCTCCCGCCGCGAGCGCGGCGGGTCAGGCGCCCGCCGCAGGGAGCGAGAGGTTCCCCGCGACCCGACACCGGGAGGACAGGATGACCTCGATCGTGACGGCCGCCGCGGATGCCGCGGCAGCTCCCGCATGGCTGCATATGGCGGTCATGGCGGTGGCGTTGCTCGTACTTGTCCGCAGCCTGGCCAGGCGCCGCGACTGATGTCCCCGGCATCCGGGCGGCACGGCCCCGCACCGCCCGCCCGGATCCCGTGCCCGGGAGCCGGTGCGCGGCCCCCGGCCCCCGGAGCAGCTGATCGCCGGTGGGCGTCTGCGCCCCGAGGGCGGCCGGACCCCCGGCCGGTCGTCGGTCCCGTAGCGGCCCCCGTGCTCCCCTGCCGGCCTCCGTGGCCCCCCGGCTCCGCGTGCGGCGGGGCCGGGGACAACGGAGCCGCTTGCTCAGACGCCGAACTCCGCCGCTGGGATACCGAGGGCCGCGCAGGCGTCGCGGACCGCCTGCTGCTCGGAGGCGTCGATGAACCCGTCGGCGCCCGCGACCACCATGCCGGTCTGGACCACCGCACGGGCCTCCTGCGGCTTCTTGGCGGCCTTGGCGATCTCCTTCAGCGCTTCCGCCCTGCCCAGTTCGAAGTTCGTCATCAGCCGGTCGACATGCTGGTGGAAACGCTGGCGGAGCTGGTCCGCCGGGAAGTTCTGCAGGACGTCGTTCGAGACGATCAGTTCCTCGACGCGCTGACGCTCCGTCGGGTCGACATGCCCGTCGGCCGCGGCCACCAAGGCGCACATCGCCATGCTGGCGTCCCGGTAGGCGCCGCTCTTGAGTTCCGTCTTCGCCGCTGCGAGCTGGGACTTGAACAGTCCGATCAGCTGGGCCTTGGAGCCGCCGGACGAACCGTGCCCGCGACCCCCGTGCGGTACCTGCCCCGCGGGGCCGTATCCCTGCCCGTGCCCGCCGCCTCCCCGTGCGCTCTGGGGCTGCTGGAGGTTCTTGGCCTGCTCCTTGAGCCGGTCCCACATCGCCACTGGTGCCACCTCGGCTTCTGCTGCTTCTGCTGTCGGTCCGCTGCCGGTCGTCGGCCGCGCTTCCTGCGTGCCGTACCCGGTCAACGCCGGGTGCCGGGCTCCAGGTTCCCGCAGGAGGGGGCGAACGCGGGGAAGGATCGCCGGGGTCGTGCCACACCAGTCGCGGGCGGCGTCCGCCCGGCCCGGGGACGCGGCGGCGGGCAGGCGGCGGCCCCGGGCACGCGACGGCCGGGGGCGCCGCGGGGCTGCCGGCGCCCGGTGCCCGATGCACGGCGCCGCGCATCCCGGCCGCATCGCCCGGGCTGCGCGGCCCATGCGCGCATCACACTCTACGAGGACGGCGGCAGCAGCACCTCGTCGATGATGTGGACGACGGCGTTGCTCGTGGCCACGTCGCCGCAGAGGATGTTCGCCGAGTCGTTCACCTTGAAGGAGTCACCCGACCCGGACGTGGTCAGCTCGGCCCCTTCGAGGGTCTTGAACCGGCCGTCCGGCAACTGGTCGACGGTGACCTCCGAACCGACGACGTGGTACGTCAGGATCTTCTTCAGCTGCTCCTGGTCGTTCAGGATCTCGTTGAGCTGGGCTTCAGGGATCTTCGCGAAGGCGTCGTTGGTGGGTGCGAAGACCGTGATCTTGTCGGCGTCGTTCAGCGTCTCCACGAGCCCGGCCTTCTGCACGGCGCTGACCAGGGTGGAGAGATCAGGCTGCTGCGAGGCGGCGGTGGCCACCGGCTGGTCGGCCATCGCCGCCGCGCTGCCCGTACCGCTTGTCGGCAGCGCGGAGCAGCCGGGCCCGAACGGTTCCAGTGCGGGGGCCGCCTGGGCGGTGGGAGCGGCTGCGAGGAGCGGAAGCGGTACGAGGAGCGCGCCGGCTGCGGCGAGAGCGGCTCCCCTGAGGCGGTCGGTCATGAGCTTCACCTTTGCTGGGAGGGGTGCGACGGGCTCCCTCGTGCTGCCCGCCACTCCCTCTTCGCGGGAACCCCGCCCGGCGGATGACCCCGGGGCCGGTGTTTTCCTCACCTCCGGACGGTCGCCTGATCACGCCATGCCGCCCCGCTCCGCTGCATTCATGCCTACTCATGCCTACTCATGCCTGCTCATTAGAGGACCATCCCTGCTCCTGCCCTCGGCTCCGCGCCCGCTGCCCCAGCCCGTGCGCTCCGTGGCCGTGCGCACCGGTCCGGGCCCCCGCCCGGGCCACCCGCATGGGCCGCCCGCATGGGCCGCCGGGGCCGTGGCGGCCCCCTCCTCGCCGCCCCTGGCGGGGTTGCGGCGGGGGGAGGGCGGTCCCGGGGCCCGTCCGGGGCGCACCCGGTCCGTGAGGCGGTCCCGCACCCCGTGACGCGGTGTGGCGTCCCGCCACGCTGTGCGGTGGGCGGCCCCGCCGGGATGTGCGGTTCCCCGTCACGCGGGCTCCAGGACCGCTACGCGATCTCCAGGAGGAGGTCACCACCCTCCACCTGCTGGATCCGGTTGATGGCCAGCCGCGCGACACGGCCCGCCCGGGGGGCGGTGATGGCGGCCTCCATCTTCATCGCCTCGATGGTCGCCACCGTGGCGCCCGCCTCCACCGCGTCCCCCTCGGCCAGGGCGAGCGTCACCACACCGGCGAACGGCGCGGCGACATGACCCGGGTCCGAGCGGTCGGCCTTCTCGGTGACCGGCACGTCCGAGGCCGCCGACCTGTCGCGCACCTGGATCGGCCGCAGCTGGCCGTTCAGCGTGGCCACCACGGTCCGCATGCCGCGTTCGTCGGCCTCACCGACGGCCTGCAGCTCGATGAGGAGCCGGACGCCGGGCTCGAGGTCGACCCCGTACTCCTTCGACGGCCGCAGTCCGTAGAAGAAGGCCTTGCTGTCCAGCACGCTGGTGTCGCCGTAGGCCTGGCGGTGGGTGTCGAACTCGCGCGTCGGGCCGGGGAACAGCAGCCGGTTGAGCGTGGCCCGGCGGCTCTTCTCGAGACCCGCCCGGTCCTCGGCCGTCAGCTCCCGCACCGGCTTGGCGCCGGCCCGGCCCTGCAGCGCCTTGCTGCGGAAGGGCTCCGGCCAGCCTCCCGGCGGGGTGCCGAGCTCACCGCGCAGGAATCCGACGACGGAGTCCGGGATGTCGAACCGCTCGGGTGCGGCCTCGAACTCCCGCGGTGACACCCCGGCACCGACCAGATGCAGGGCGAGGTCCCCGACCACCTTCGAGGACGGGGTGACCTTCACCAGTCTGCCGAGGATCCGGTCCGCAGCGGCGTACATCGCCTCGATGTCCTCGAAGCGGCCTCCCAGACCGAGGGCGACGGCCTGGGTGCGCAGATTGGACAGCTGCCCGCCCGGGATCTCGTGGTGGTAGACCCGCCCGGTCGGCGCGGCGAGTCCGGCCTCGAACGGCGCGTAGACCCGGCGCACGCCCTCCCAGTAGGGCTCCAGGTCGCCGACGGCCTGCAGATCCAGCCCGGTGGGGCGGGGGGTGTGGTCGGTCGCGGCCACGATGGCCGACAGCGACGGCTGCGACGTCGTTCCCGCCATGGACGCGACCGCGCCGTCCACCGCGTCCGCCCCCGCGTGGATCGCCGCCAGGTAGGTGGCGAGCTGGCCGCCCGCGGTGTCATGGGTGTGCAGGTGCACCGGGAGGTCGAACTCGCGCCGCAGCGCCGAGACGAGCGTGGCCGCCGCCGGGGCGCGCAGCAGTCCGGCCATGTCCTTCACGGCCAGCACATGGGCGCCCGCGGTGACGATCTCCTCGGCGAGGCGGAGGTAGTAGTCCAGCGTGTATAGCCGCTCCGAGGGGTCGGACAGGTCGGAGGTGTAGCAGAGGGCCACCTCCGCCACGGCCGTCCCGGTCTCCCGTACCGCCTCGATCGCGGGCCGCATCCGCCCCACGTCGTTGAGGGCGTCGAAGATCCGGAAGATGTCGACGCCGGTGGCCGCCGCCTCCTGCACGAAGGAGTCGGTGACCTCCGTCGGGTACGGGGTGTAGCCCACGGTGTTCCGCCCGCGCAGCAGCATCTGCAGGCAGATGTTGGGGACGGCCTCGCGCAGCGCGGCCAGCCGCTCCCAGGGGTCCTCGGCGAGGAAGCGCAGGGCCACGTCGTAGGTGGCACCGCCCCAGCACTCCAGCGACAGCAGCCCGGGGAGCGTCCGTGCGACCGTCGGGGCGACGGCGAGCAGGTCCTTGGTGCGGACCCGGGTGGCGAGCAGCGACTGGTGGGCGTCGCGGAAGGTGGTGTCGGTGACGCCGATGGCCGGCGACGCGCGCAGCCACCGGGCGAAGCCCTCGGGGCCGCGCGCCACCAGCTGCTGCCGGGAGCCGGCGGGCGGCTCCCCGGCGGGCAGCGGGGGCAGTTTGGTGACCGGGTCGACCAGGTCCGGCCGTTCGCCGTGGGGCCTGTTCACCGTGACGTCGGCCAGATAGGTGAGCAGCTTTGTGCCGCGGTCGGCGGAGTGGCGCGCGGTGAGCAGATACGGCCGCTCCCCGATGAACGACGTGGTGACCCGCCCGGCCTGGAAGTCCGCGTCGTCGAGCACGGCCTGGAGGAACGGGATGTTCGTGGCCACGCCGCGGATGCGGAACTCGGCCACCGCACGCCGGGCCCGGCCGATCGCGGCCCCGAAGTCCCGGCCCCGGCAGGTCAGTTTGACCAGCATCGAGTCGAAGTGGGCGCTGATCTCGGTACCCGCGTGGGTCGTGCCGCCGTCGAGCCGGATGCCGGAGCCGCCCGGAGAGCGGTAGGCGCTGATCCGGCCCGTGTCCGGGCGGAACCCGTTCGCCGGATCCTCGGTGGTGATACGGCACTGCAGAGCGGCACCGCGCAGCGTGACGGTCTCCTGTGCGAGTCCGAGGTCCGCGAGCGTCTCACCGGCCGCGATGCGCAGCTGGGCCTGGACCAGGTCGACGTCGGTGACCTCCTCGGTCACCGTGTGCTCGACCTGGATGCGCGGGTTCATCTCGATGAAGACATGGTGGCCGTCGCGGTCGAGCAGGAACTCCACCGTGCCGGCGTTGCGGTAGCCGATCTCGCGGGCGAAGCGCACCGCGTCCGCGCAGATCCGGTCCCGCAGGGCCGGGTCGAGGTTCGGCGCGGGCGCCAGCTCGATCACCTTCTGGTGCCGGCGCTGGAGCGAGCAGTCCCGCTCGAAGAGGTGGATGACGTTCCCGCTGCCGTCGGCGAGGATCTGCACCTCGATATGGCGCGGGTCGACGACCGCCTTCTCCAGGAAGACGGTGGGGTCGCCGAACGCCGACGCCGCCTCGCGGGACGCCGCCTCGATCGACTCGCGCAGCGCGGACGGTTCCTCCACACGGCGCATGCCGCGCCCTCCGCCGCCCGCGACCGCCTTGACGAACACCGGGAAACCGATGTCCTGCGCGGCCCGCACCAGTTCACGGGCGTCGGTGGAGGGCTCGGACGAGCCGAGCACCGGTACCCCCGCGGCGCGGGCCGCGGCCACGGCCCGGGCCTTGTTCCCGGTCAGTTCGAGGGTGTCCGCGCCCGGCCCGACGAAGGTGATGCCCGCCTCCTCGCAGGCGCGGGCCAGTTCCGGGTTCTCGGAGAGGAACCCGTAACCCGGGTAGACGGCGTCCGCCCCCGCCCGGCGGGCGGCGGCCACGACCTCCTCGACGGAGAGGTAGGCCCGCACCGGGTGCCCCTGCTCGCCGATCTCGTAGGCTTCGTCGGCCTTCAGCCGGTGCAGGGAGTTGCGGTCCTCGTAGGGGAAGACGGCGACGGTGCGCGCCCCCAGCTCATAGCCGGCGCGGAACGCGCGAATCGCAATCTCGCCGCGGTTGGCGACCAGCACCTTGCGGAACATCCTGGATCCCTTCAGCCTGGTGGCGACACACCCCATGGTCTCAGCCACCCCAGTCCCTACCCGTCGGTAGCGTCAAGAGTCCCGTGCTGTCCGGCGCATCGGCGCGGCGTTGCGCCGGACACATGGCCCGGTCCGGCGATCCCGGCCGGCCCGCGAACCGGCCGGGATCGGTGGGGCGGGCGGGGCCCGGGCCCACCGGCGACGCGGACGGCGCACCCCCGTGTCCCGTGGGGTGCGCCGTCCGCGGAGGCGGGCCCCCCGATGCCGCCGGGGGCACCGGGGGCACCGGGGGCACGGGGCAGCGGGATCAGCCGAGGTCGAACCGGTCCAGGTTCATCACCTTGTCCCACGCCGCCACGAAGTCCCTGACGAACTTCTCCTTCGCGTCGTCGCTCGCGTACACCTCGGCCAGGGCGCGCAGCTCGGAGTTGGAGCCGAAGACCAGGTCGGCCCGGGTTCCGGTCCACTTGACCTCGCCGGTGGCGCCGTCACGGCCCTCGAAGGTGCTCGCGTCCCCGGCCGCCGCCTGCCATGTCGTGCCGAGGTCCAGCAGGTTGACGAAGAAGTCGTTGGTCAGCCTGCCCGGGGTTGTCGTGAGCACGCCCATCCGTGACTGCCGGTGGTTCGCGCCGAGCACGCGCAGTCCGCCGACCAGGACGGTCATCTCGGGTGCGCTCAGCGTCAGCAGGTTCGCCCGGTCGATCAGCAGGTACTCGGCAGGCAGCCGGTTGCCCTTGCCGAGGTAGTTGCGGAAGCCGTCGGCGGCCGGTTCGAGCGCGGCGAACGACTCGGTGTCCGTCTGGTCCTGCGACGCGTCCACCCGGCCCGGCGCGAAGGGGACCTCGACCTCCACGCCGGCGTCCCGGGCGGCCTTCTCCACGGCGGCTCCGCCGGCGAGGACGATCAGATCGGCGAGCGAGATCCGCTTGCCGCCGCTCTGGGCGGAGTCGAAGGAGTGCCGGATCCCCTCGAGGGTGCGCAGCACGCCCGCCAGCCGGTCGGGGTCGTTGACCTCCCAACCGCACTGCGGCTGCAGGCGGATACGGGCGCCGTTGGCACCGCCGCGCTTGTCGCTGCCGCGGAAGGACGAGGCCGACGCCCACGCCGTGGACACCAGCTCCGACACCGGCAGGCCCGAGTCGAGGACCTGTGCCTTGAGGGCTGCGACGTCCTCGGCGTCCACCAGCTCGTGCGCCGCCTCGGGCAGCGGGTCCTGCCACGGCAGCACCTCGGACGGCACCTCGGGGCCGAGGTACCGCTGGATCGGGCCCATGTCGCGGTGCGTCAGCTTGTACCAGGCGCGGGCGAAGGCGTCGGCGAAGGCGCCGGGGTCCTCCAGGAAGCGCCGCGAGATCTGCTCGTAGACCGGGTCGAAGCGCAGCGAGAGGTCGGTGGTGAGCATCGTCGGGGCATGGGTCCTCGACGGGTCGTGGGCGTCGGGGACGGTACCCGCGCCGGCACCGCCCTTCGGCCGCCACTGGTGCGCGCCCGCGGGGCTCTTGAACAGCTCCCACTCGTAGCCGAATAGGATCTCGAAGAAACTGTTGTCCCAGGTGACCGGGGTGGTGGTCCAGATGCCCTCGAGACCGCTGGTGATGGCGTCGGCGCCCTTGCCGGTGCCGTGGCTGTTCTTCCAGCCGAAGCCCTGCTGCTCGATCGGGGCGGCCTCGGGGTCCGGGCCGACGGCGTCGGCCGGGCCGGCGCCGTGGGTCTTCCCGAAGGTGTGGCCGCCGGCGACGAGGGCGACCGTCTCCTCGTCGTTCATCGCCATCCGGCGGAAGGTCTCGCGGATGTCGCGGGCGGCGGCCAGCGGGTCCGGAGTGCCGTTGGGGCCCTCGGGGTTGACGTAGATGAGGCCCATCTGGACCGCGCCGAGCGGGTTCTCCAGCTCGCGGTCGCCGGTGTAGCGCGCGTCGCCGAGCCAGGTGGTCTCCGGGCCCCAGTAGACGTCCTCGTCGGGCTCCCAGACGTCCTCGCGGCCGCCCGCGAAGCCGAAGGTCTCGAAGCCCATCGACTCGAGGGCCACATTGCCCGCGAGGATCATGAGGTCCGCCCAGGACAGGCTCTGGCCGTACTTCTTCTTCACCGGCCACAGCAGCCGGCGGGCCTTGTCGAGGTTGCCGTTGTCCGGCCAGCTGTTGAGCGGTGCGAAGCGCTGCTGGCCGGCCCCGGCCCCGCCGCGGCCGTCACTGATGCGGTAGGTGCCCGCGCTGTGCCACGCCATGCGGATCATGAACGGGCCGTAGTGGCCGAAGTCGGCCGGCCACCACTCCTGGGAGGTCGTCAGCACCTCGGCGATGTCCCGCTTCACGGCCGGCAGGTCGAGGCTCCGGAACGCCGCGGCGTAGTCGAAGCCGTCGCCGAGCGGGTTGGCCGCGGCCGGGTTCTTCGCGAGGATCTTCAGATTGAGCCGCTCCGGCCACCACTGGCGGTTGCCTCCGCCCTGTGTCGGATGCGGCGCGCGCCCGTGCGCGACGGGGCAGCCTCCCGCGCCCTCGGCCTTGGCGTCGGTGACGATGGCATCGTGGTTCTCGGACATGGGAATCCTTCCGGACTGCTCGGATCGCGTGGGCTCGGCGACTGCACGGGGTCGAACTGCGGGCGCGGGTCCCGGTGGACGGCCTTCCCGGTGGCATGGCCGGACGGCCGCGGCGACGGCCGGTGCGTGGCGGGCGCGGCCCGCCGGGCCCGGCGGGCCGAGTGCCCCGCGCGGGGCCCGGCCGGCCGGGCACGCGTCCGGCCGGCGCCCGCACCGGCACGGAGCCGGGCCCCGTCCGCGGCGGTTCCGGACGGCGCGGCGCCGGTGGCCGTCATCCGCAGGCCGGCGCGGTGCGGATCGGCGGCGGTGTTCCCGTCATGTCCTCGTCTCCTGCCGTGTGCTGGAGTCCTCGGCGCCCTTGGCTGTCGCCGGAACCGATCCTACGATGGACGCAGTCCAGGTCAAGAAGCTCGCCTGATCCATATCCGATCGGATTCCGGACATCCGCGGGTAGACTTCGGCCGTCCCGTCGAGTGCGGATAGGTGAACCCACATGAGCGACCTGCTGGAGCGGCTGCGGGAACGCGGCTGGCGGGTGACCGCCCAGCGGCGCGTCGTGGCGGAGGTCCTCGACGGCGACCATGTGCACCTCACGGCCGACCAGGTGCACACCCGGGCCGCGCTGCGGCTGCCCGAGATCTCCCGGGCGACCGTCTACAACACCCTGGGGGAACTGGTCGCTCTGGGCGAGGTCGCGGAGGTCTCCACGGACGGCCGCGCCAAGCGCTACGACCCCAACGCACACCGTCCGCACCAGCACTTGGTGTGCTCGGGCTGCGGGGCCATTCGCGATGTCCGCCCCCTCGGCGATCCGCTGGACCGCCTCCCGGCCGACCAGCGGTACGGGTTCACGGTGTCCGGGGCGGTGGTCACCTACCGCGGGCTGTGCCCGTCCTGCGTCTGAGGGCCGGTCCGAGCCGGGCCCCGCACCCGGGTCCCTCGGTCACCGGAGCGGCCGTCAGCGGCACCGGGCCCTGCGGACCGCGGGGCCCGGTGGCGCCGCGAGCACACGGTGTGCTGCGGCCGGCCCGGAACAGGCCGGCCGCCGGGACCCCGGCCGCGCCCGTGCCGCCGGCGGACAGACCGCCGGCAGCGTCCGCCCCGGGCGGGTACGACGGCGGTCCCGATGACCGCCTGCGGGCAGGCCGCACGGGGCGTCGCTGTCATTCGGGGCGGCCGAAGCGGTGGGCCGCCCAGAGCAGTGCCAGGGCCCCCGTCGCCAGCAGCACACCCGCTTCGAGGGGGAGGGGAGGCTGCAGGCCGAACCACTCGATGCCCGCCGCGGCCCCGTGGCCCGGCACCTGCAGCTCGATGCTCCGCCGCAACAGGTCCACGCCGTAGGCGAGCGGGTTGACCGCGGCGAGGGCCTGGGCCCAGCCGGGCAGGGCGTGCAGCGGGAAGAAGCCCCCGGAGAGGAACAGCAGCGGCATCATCACCAGGCCGAGCAGCAGCTGGAAGACCTCGGGGCGGCCCAGGCCCACGGCGAGGGCCAGGGAGAGGGCCGTGATGGCGAAGGAGGCCAGGAGCATGCCGGCCAGGAGCAGCGCCAGCAGGACCGGGTCGTAGGGCAGCCCGACCGCTCCGGCGAGGGAGAGCAGCACGGCGCCCTGGACCGCGGCGACCACGGTGCCGCCGGCGCAGCTGCCGAGAAGCAGGGTGGAGCGGCGAACCGGGGCCATCAGCAGCTCGCGCAGATAACCGCTCTGGCGGTCGGTGATCAGGCGGATGCCGACCATGACGGCCGGCGTCTGGACCGTCATCATCAGCATGCCGGGGAACAGGTAGGCCTGGTAGCCGACGCCCAGCGCCGAGTCGGGGATGAGGGCGGCCAGCCCACCCCCGAGGATGAAGAGGTAGAGCACCGGCTGGACCAGCATCAGGGCCGTGTGGGTGCGCTGGGAGGAGAGGCGCAGCAGATCGCGGTGGACCAGCGCGTGGACCGCACGCAGTTCGCGGCGCAGGCGGGTCAGGGGTGCCGGGCCGGGGCCGCCGGAGGTGTCCGTGGCGGGCCGGACCCTCGCGTCCCGGGAGGCGGATGTGGTCACCGGCGCCCCTCGGCCTTCGCCGCGGGCCGGTCCTGCCCGGCGGGGGCGGGCTTCCGGGTCGCCGTGGCGTCCGCCGACCGGGTGGCGGCGGGCTGGGCCGGGGGCCGTGGCGTGTGGATGCTGCGTCCGGTGTGGTGGAAGAAGACGTCGTCGAGGGTCGGCGGGGTCGCGGAGGCTGCCCGCACGGGGATGCCGTGGGCCTGAAGCGCCGCGCACAGGCGGGGGATCCACGAGCTGCCGTCGGGTACGCGCAGGCGGACCCCCTCGGCGTCCAGCGCGGTGCCGGTGCCCGGGGGAGCGGTCCGGCGTACGACGTGGCAGGCCGCCCGGTCGTCGCCGGTGCGCAGGACCACCCGGTCGTCGCCGATCGCGTCCTTCAGTGCGGCGGGCGTCCCCTGCGCCACCAGGCGACCGCGGTCGATGATGGCGAGCCGGTCGCAGTTCTCCGCTTCCTCCAGGTAGTGGGTGGTGATGAAGAGGGTGGTGCCGTGCCGGTCCCGCAGATCGCGCAGATGTTCCCAGACCTGGGCGCGCGCGTGGGGGTCGAGGCCGGTGGTCGGCTCGTCGAGGAACAGGATCCGGGGCGCGTGCAGCAGTCCGCGGGCCAGTTCCAGGCGTCGCCGCATACCGCCCGACAGGGTGCGCACCGGGGATCGCCGGCGGTCGGTCAGTCCGACCGCCTCGAGCGTCTCGTGGGTGCGTCTGCGGGAGTGGCGGCGGCTCATCCCGTACAGGCGGGCGTGGATGCGCAGGTTCTGTTCGGCCGTCAGGTCCATGTCCAGGGCGCTGTGCTGGAACAGCATCCCCACCTGGCGCCGTACCCGGGCCGGCTGGCTGACCACGTCGGCGCCGGCCACCGTGGCCCGGCCGGCGGTGGGGCGCGCCAGTGCGCACAGCAGGGCGATGGTGGTGGACTTCCCGGCGCCGTTGGGACCGAGGAACGCGAAGGTCTCGCCGCTGCGTACGTCCAGGTCCAGGCCGCGCACGGCGTGGGTGGCGGTCCCGTCGGGACCCGGGTAGCTCTTGACCAGGCCGCGGGTGCTGATGGCGTACCCCTTCCCGGGGGCGGGCCCCGCGGTGTCCGGGTCCGTGGGGACGGCTGCGTCCGGGCCTGTCGGGACGGTGGCAGGGAGGGGCGTCTGGGTGAGGGCGTCGTCACCGGCGCTTGGCTGCATGGTCGGGTCCTCGTCTGCGGGGGTTCGGCTGCGGACTCGGGCGGGCAACGGCCCGGGGAGCGACGGGCGGCGCCCCGGGGGAGGCAGCGGGTGGCTCCCCCGGGGCAGAACCGTGCCCCGGCCGGCAGCCGCCAGGCGGCTGCCGGCCGGAGCTTGTCGAGCCCTTCCCGTCTTGCCCCGGAACGTGTCGCGGAGGAGGACGCCGAGTGGGACCCTCCCCCGCGGGGAGCGGTGCTCGGCCTCTCCTCAGCACGACCGACGTCGTCCCGGCCGCCGGCCGGTACCGGAGCCGAAGGGCTTACCGGCCGGTCAGGCGCAGCTGATGCCGATGCAGATGGTGTTCAGCAGCGTCAGCACGCCGATGCACTGGCAGGTCGCGGCGTAGGCCGCACCCTCGGCGCCGACCGGGTCGGTCTCCGGGAGGGCGTGCAGTTCGGCGAGCAGCTCGAGGTCGCGGTTCTCCATGGCTTTCTCCCTCTGTGTGAGTTGACGGCGGGGGGATTCCCGCCGCCTATCCCGGCTGGTGGAACATCCAGTGCCGGGAGTCCTTGTGGTGGGTCCGCAGGAGGAACGCCAGGATTCCTGCGGACCCGTCGCTCCAGCCCGTCGAGACCTCCCCGTACTCGTTGGGGAAGACGACGTGACCGTTGCGGTGGGCCCGTTCGGCGACGATGAGGCGGGCCAGGGCCTCGGCGGACGTGCGGTAGGCGGGGTCCCCGGTGGCCGCGGCCAGGTCGAGGAGGAAGTCGCCGTTCCCGGCAAGTCCGTGGCATTGGGTCAGGGGGGCGCGGGAGGCGCGCTCCACGACGGCCCCGGCGGCCTGGCGGGCCAGCAGGCCGAACCGGTCGTCCCCGGTGGCCTGCCACAGCCGGAGCAGGAAGGAGCCGATCCCGGCCGAACCGTGGCACCAGTACGGTGCCGTGGGCACATCGCCGGCCTGGGACGGCCACTGGGCCGCCTCGCCGACCCGCACGGCCGCGGCCGCCAGTCCTTCCCCCGCCGCTGCGGCCAGGTCCAGGTACTGCCGGCGGCCGGAGACCGCCGCCGCGGCGAGGAGGAAGGACGCGATGCCGGCGGTTCCGTGGGCGAAGCCGAGGTACCGCTTGCCGGCCTCCTCGGAGGCGCCGGCCTCCAGCAGGGCCTCCGTGGTGACGGCTTCCGCGGGAACCGGCCAGCTCACACCGGCCGGGTCGCGCCGGGCGTCGGCGACGAGACGGTCGGCGGCGCCGACCACGAGCTCGGCCCACCGCGGGTCGCCGGTACGCTGCCACAGGTGCGCGGCGGCGAGTCCGCTGCCCGCGGTGCCGTGGGTGATGTCGTAGCTCGGTGTCGGCTGCTGCGTGGCCAGGGCGAGGGCCGTCGCGTGGTCCACGAGGGCACGGTCGCCGACGGCGCTGCCGGCCTCGTACAGCGCCCAGGCGGTCCCCCGCCCGCCGAAGTGCAGGCCGGGGCGCGGAGAGCGGGTGTCGGTGCGGGCCGCGATCCAGTGGCCCGCGGTGGAGATCACCTCCGGCAGCCGCTCGTCGCCGGTGAGCTCGAAGTACCGTGTCAGGACCGCCAGCACGCCGGCCGCGCCCTGCTGCACGGTACAGGGGTCGGCCTCCCCCGCCAGGGTGGAGACGGGCCACAGCCGCAGCTCGTCCTTCGGGGTCATGGAGCCGATGAGATGGTCCACGATGCCCGCCGCCGCGGCCCGGGTCGCGTCGTGCCCGGCATCCCCGCGGGCCGGGGCGGCGGCCGGCTGCCCCGAAGGGACTCGCTCCGTCCGGCGCAGGGCCGCGCGGGCCCGTGCCGGGTCCCAGCGCTCGGCGGGATCGTCCTTCATCAGCCCGAGGATCATCCCGGCCGTGCCGTCCGGCAGGCGGAGGGTGCCCGCGCAGGCGTCCAGCCAGTCGGCGAGCCGCTGCTGCGCCGCCCGGCCGGCCGGTTCCTCGGCCAGCAGGGCCGGTACCTTGCCGGTGAGGACGAAGCACACCGTGGCGCCCAGACTGTAGTAGTCGGCGCTCGGCGCCACGGGCGCGCCCTCCAGCCGCTCGGGGGCGCTGAAACCGGGGGTCCCCACGGTCGTGGGGAGTGCGGCGTCGTCCGCCGGTACGGCGAGTTCGAGGTCGATCAGGCGCAGCGCGCCGTCCGGTCCGACCATGATGTTGCCCGGCGTGAAGTCCCGCAGGACGCAGCCCTGGGCGTGGGCCGCGGCGAGGAGGTCCACCAGGCGCTCGGCCTGGGCCAGGGCGTCGGCGCGGTAGCGCTCGCCGCCGACGTCGCGGAAGTGCTCGGCGACCCAGTTGCGCAGGGGGATGCCCGGAACCTCCTCCTGGGCCAGGAACAGGTGCCCGCCGTGCTCGAACATCGCGAGGAGTTCGGGGGCGAGCCCCGTCCCGCTCAGCTTCTCCAGGGCGCGGGCCTCGGCGCGGAGCCAGTCGCGTACGTCGCAGCCGGTGGCGTCGGCCTCCACGTGGGGCCGGGCCTCCTTGATGACCACGGGCCGGCCGGTGGTGGCGTCCGTACCCCGGTAGACGCCGCCCTTGTTGGTGTGGCGGATCGCCTCCCGTACCGAGAAGCGGCCTCCCAGCAGCACCGGTTGACCCGGTTCCCTCCCGGCGCGCGGGGCCGGCTGCACCGCGGCGGGGAAGGGGCTCACCGCCCAGGCGGGCGGGGAGTAGCGGCCGGTGCGCTTGTCCTCGACGGGGTTGCCGGCCGGGTCCTCGATGAACCACACCAGCAGGCCCTCGTCGGACAGCCGGCGCCGGCCCGTGAAGGCGCCGTAGCGGTAGTGCACCAGGCTGTTCACGGCGTAGGGCTGGTCCGAGAGGATCCGCGGGCCGGCCAGTCCCGCGGTGGCCCGGTGCAGTTCCAGCGCGATCCTCGCCGCGTCGGTGTCGGAGCGCGGGTAGACGGTGATGAACTTGCCCGAGCTCCCCCGGGGCGTGGCACGGGTGTTGAGTGCGCCCACCTTCTCCAGGGACCGGGCGAACTTGAAGACCGACTCCTCCCGCAGCAGCACGTCCAGAGCCTTCGCCAGGACCTCCGGTGCGGACACCGACGTCGCCGACACGTGCAGCTTCCAGCCCTGCTTGCGAGGCGTCGCGGACTGCGGAGTGAGGCGGCACCACATCTCGTCCGCGTCGATGGTCCAGCGCGGGTGCTCACCGGTGGCGTCCAGCGCCTGACGGAGCAGGTCTTCGAGGTCGACTTCGGCTGTGCGGCTCGTCATTCACGTCCCTCTCGACGGCGAGGACCACTGGCTGAAATGGCCTTCGATAGGAATGTATGACTCGGATCCGGTGGGCATAAGTGGGTGCGGCAGGCGCATGGGCGTGTTAGCCGGCTCGCGTTGCCGACCGGCGCATAGTGCGAGCACAAGGGGAGTGAACCGAGCGGAATTCATTCGCCGCACGCCCCCCGTGGTGAACGCCGTGGAACGAAATGGAGGAACGCGGGACTGAGATGCCCCGGATGCCGCCGGGCACCGCGTTCCCCTGGATTCCGCGCTGCGGCGGGGCGGGTGCACCCAAAGACCGGTCGTATGAGCCTTCGAGCGGGCGGCGACCGATCCCGCCCCTGTCGCGATCAGCCCTGTGGCCTGCTCTTATCCGGGTTCCCCCGCCGGCTTGGCGCGGGGCTCCTGCCGCGGCCGGCGCTGTCGGCGCGAGGTTCTCGACCCGGATCCCCTCCGGGGGCCGGAGCGCGGTCGGGAGTTCGGCAGAGAGTTCGGCAGGGCCGGAGCGGCACCCCGAAAGGGCGCGGTCGGCGCGTCTGGGCGCTGAACGGGAAAGGCACCTGCCCCGCCCTTCGCGAGGAAAGACCGACCGCCGACCATGGGCGAACAAGTGCTCGGAATTGACCCGGAGAAACGAACTCGTGTTCTCTGGGGAAAAGGCGAAACGGTGCGCCCGGCAGCGTGAACCGCCCTATGCGGGCGGGGCGTTGACGCATCCGCCCGGCTCCTCCCCCGCTTGCGCCCCGCTTGCTCACCCCGCCCGAACCTGCGCCTCCGCCCGCGTCGCCGCGTGTTCACGGCGCCGTCCGGCGATCACGACCGCAGCGTCGACCGCGAGCGCGCGTCCCCATGCGTCCCCATGCGTCGCCGAGTGTTCACGGCGCTGCCGCGTCCTGCGGCAGCCGTTCGCGCAGCGCGGCGGCGAACTCCTCGGCCCGGGAGAGCCGGGTGCGCAGGTCCGCCACGGCCTGCTGCGCGGCCTGCTCGAAGGCCCGGACCCGCCCGAGCAGTTCCACGCGCTCCGCGGCGGGCAGTTCCGCGCGGGAGTCGAGGCGGTCGGTCGCGGCGAGCAGTTCGCGCATCTGCTCCAGAGTGAAGCCCAGCGGCTTCATGCGGCGGATCACCATCAGGCGGGCGACATCGGTCTCGGTGTAGAGGCGGAACCCGCCCTGGGACCGGGCGGACGGGCTGACCAGGCCTGCCTCCTCGTAGTGCCGGATGGTGCGCAGCGACAGCCCGGTCCGCGCGGCGACCTCGCCGATCCGCATGCGCTCGCCGCTCGTGAGGGGACTGTCCTCTCCGCGGCCCTCCCCGGTTCCGGTGGGGTCGTGACCTCGCACCCGCCCGCCTTCCTCGTCCCGGCCGCCCTCTCGAAGGTCGGCTTCCATCTCTACCGTAACGTTAGGGTAGAGTTTCCCTGCCGGGGTCGGCCCGTGGGCCGGCCCCCTGCCGTGGTGCGGGGGACATCCTCCCGCACTTCCCGTGCCGGGGCCGACGACGCCCCCGGTCGAGACCGAGCCCGCAGGAGAAGCGCGTGCGCATGCCCACGGTGCCGAGCGCCGCCGCCTGCCCGCCGTGATCCCCGGTTCCCGGACGCCGTCCGGACCCTCGGGTCAGGTGGCCACTGCCCCCTGCCCCTGAGTCCGCCGCCGGCGGACGCCGCGGAAGGCCGCCCGGCCTTCCGCGCCCTCCTGCGCGCCCCAGGTGATGCCGGGCGTGCCCGAGCACGACAGGTTCTGCCTCCGTTGTCTTCCTCCGCACTGTCCCCTGCCGCCCGGCTGAGCGGCCTGAAGCCCGACTGGCTGTCCGATCCGCGGGTCTGGCGCACCGAGATCCTGGCCGGCCTGGTCGTCGCCCTGGCCCTGATCCCCGAGGCGATCTCCTTCTCGATCATCGCGGGCGTCGATCCGGCGATCGGGCTGTTCGCGTCCTTCACCATGGCCGTCACCATCGCCGTCGTCGGCGGCAGGCGGGCGATGATCTCCGCTGCAACCGGCGCGATCGCGCTGGTCATCGCCCCGCTCAACCGCGAGCACGGCCTGGGCTACCTGGTCGCCGCCGTCATCCTGGCCGGCGTCTTCCAGGTCGTCCTCGGCGCGCTCGGCGTCGCGAGGCTGATGCGGTTCGTACCCCGCTCGGTCATGGTCGGCTTCGTCAACGCCCTGGCCATCCTGATCTTCATGGCCCAGGTCCCCGAGCTCGCGGGGGTGCCCTGGGCCGTCTACCCGCTGGTCGTGGGCGGGCTGGCGCTCATGGTCTTCTTCCCGAAGGTCACCAGGGTGATACCGGCGCCGCTGGTCTCGATCGCGGTCCTCACCGTCATCACGATCGCGGCCGGGATCGCCGTGCCGACCGTCGGCGACAAGGGCGACCTGCCCTCCTCCCTGCCCGTCCCCGGCCTGCCCGAGGTCCCGTTCACCCTGGACACGCTGACCACCATCGCGCCGTACGCGTTCGCCATGGCGCTGGTCGGGCTGATGGAGTCCCTGATGACGGCCAAGCTGGTGGACGACATCACCGACACCCATTCCTCCAAGACCCGTGAGTCCATAGGCCAGGGCGTCGCCAACATCGTCACCGGCCTCTTCGGCGGGATGGGAGGCTGCGCCATGATCGGCCAGACCATGATCAACGTACGGGTGTCCCGTGCCCGCACCCGCCTGTCGACCTTCCTGGCCGGCGTCTTCCTCATGGTGCTGTGCATCGTCTTCGGCCCCGTCGTCTCCGACATCCCCATGGCCGCGCTCGTCGCCGTGATGGTGATGGTGTCCTTCGCCACCTTCGACTGGCACTCCATCGCCCCGGGAACCCTCAGGCGGATGCCCGCCGGGGAGATCACCGTGATGGCGGTCACCGTCGTCTGCGTGGTCGCCACCCACAACCTCGCCGTCGGTGTCGTCGCCGGTACCCTCACCGCGATGGTCGTCTTCGCCAAGCGCGTCGCCCACCTGGCCAACGTCACCTCGGTCACCGACCCCGACGGCAGCAGCGTCGTGTACTCCGTCACCGGTGAGCTGTTCTTCGCCTCGTCCAACGACCTCGTCGGCCAGTTCGACTACGCCGCCGATCCGGACCGGGTCGTCATCGACCTGAGCGGAGCCCACATCTGGGACGCCTCCTCGGTCGCCGCTCTCGACGCGATCGAGACGAAGTACGCCCAGCGCGGCAAGAGCATCGAGATCGTCGGCCTCAACCAGCCCAGTGCCCGGATCCACGGGAAGCTCAGCGGCGAACTCAGCGGCAGCCACTGACGGAAGGGGCGTCCGCGGGCCGCGCTCTCCCCGAGGGCCGCAGCCCGTGCGGCGGCATCCCCGTACCCGTCCTTGCGGACCAGGATCTGGGCGCCGCCCGGCACCGGGCGGTACCGCGCCCCGCCGGTCCACCGTCGCAGCCCGGCATGGTCGTCCGCGTCCGCGGGTGTGTGCGGGTGAGGGTGCGGGTGCAGAGGCTGGGTGCGGGTGCGACACGTACCGCCGTCGGGTCGTTCGGGCGCATCCGCGGGACCGCGGTCGGACCGGGAGTCCGGAGGAGGACGCCATGCCGCCGTCCCCTGCCCGGCCGCTCGGCCGTGCCCCGTCCGCGGGGGCGAAGCCTGCGGTGCCACGGCGGTTGTGCGCCACGGCAGGGTGCGGTGGTGCCGCCCGGCAGGGGCAGTCCGGTCTGTGCGCCGGGGGCGCGGGGCTTCGGTGGACTCCTCGTGTACCGCCCGCTGCGGGCAGCGATTTGACTTTGCCCCACCTCTGGGATTCCCTGCCGGTTGCAACCCATGATCCAGGGGGGATCCGTATGCTCCGCACCATCCGTACCACCGTCGCCGCACTCGCCGCCGCCGGCCTCGCACTCGGCCTCACCGCCTGCACCGAGGCCGCGGACAAGGCCGTCGACCAGGTCGACAAGGCCGTCACCGAGACCTATGAGGTGACCTACGAGGTCACGGGCAAGGGCGTCGACTCGATCGACTTCCACGCCGGGGGCGGTACGGCGATGGAGCCGCAGATCGAGACGGTGCAGAAGCCCGCGCTCCCGTGGAAGAAGACGGTCACGCTGAAGGGCATCATGCCACCGGCTGTCATGCCCACCGCGGTGGACCCCACCGAGGCAGAGGTGACCTGCTCGATCACCTACCAGGGCAAGGTCATCAACGAGTCGAAGGACGCCGGTGTCGTGGCGGCGGGCGGTTGCGTCGCGGTCTCCCCGTTGGCCTGGTGACCCGCACGGGTGTGCCGAGCCGCCGGCATCGGCCCGGCACACCCGTGCGCGGGCCGCGGCAGCGGGGCGGTGACCGGCGACGGGCCCCAGGCGCGGGCGGGACAGGTGGGACGCCCGTCCGGCGCGCACTCCGGCCCGCCGGGGGGGGGCAGGGCCCGGCGAACTGCGGTGCGGCGCACTCCGGCGTGGTGCGGCGTCGGCGGGGTACCGGCACCGGGGGCCGACCGTCGGTCACTCCGTCCCCCGTGCCCGGTACGGGCGCCAGAACAGCGGAAGAGCCAGCGCGGACGCGACCGCCACCAGCCCCGCCAGCCAGATTGCCTGCCCGGTGCCGGTCTCCTGCGCGTCGCGGAGGACCGTCTTGATGACCTCCTTGGTCGCGGGTGAGACCCCCGACAGCAGCCGATCGGTCAGAGTCGACTCGGTCAGCGCGTTCGGGAGTGTGCGGGCGTCTTCCTCTGACAGCCCGACCGCCCGGGCGACGTCCACCGCGACGTCGTCCTCGAAGTACCGCTGGGCGGCGGAGAACACGGCCACCCCGAAGGCCCCGCCGAGCATGCTGGACACCTTGAACATTCCCGACGCGGTGCCCGCGAGCCTGAGCGGCGGTCCCGCGACCAGAGCACGCGACATCGGGATGGACATCAAGCCGAGCCCGGCACCCGCCACCACCTGTCCCATGACGACCAGGGGAAACCCGGCGCCGTGCCCGAGCGCACCCATGATCAGCGCGCCCGCCCCCAGGAGCACCAGGCCGGTCATCACCGGCAGCCGCGGGCCCCGGCGGGACTCGAACCGCCCGCCGACCGGAATGAAGGCCAGGATGGACAGGGTCACCGGGAACAGGAGGAGCCCGGTGGTGAACACGGAGAACCTCTCCACGTCCTGGAAGTAGACGGCCAGCAGGAACACGACACCCGTGAACACGATGCTCATCACGGTGTTGGCCAGAAGCGCCCCCCGGAAGGACGGGTAGGAGAACAGGACAAAATCAAACAGAGGTTCGGCCACTCGCTGCTGGAGGAGCACGAAGGCCGTACCGAGAAGCACGGCCGCCCCCAGCAGCCCCAGGGTCACCGGATCGACGAACCCGCGCTCCTGCCCCACCATGCAGCCGTAGATCAGGCAGAAGAAGGACGCTCCGCTGGTCAGCAGCCCGGGGACGTCCACGTGCCGGGAGGCGTCGGGATCACGTGATTCGACGAGCACACTCCTGCGCACCAGCCACAGGGCCGCAAGCCCCAGGGGCAGCACCACCCAGAAGACGGACCGCCAGCCGAACAGGGGCGTGAGCGCCCCGCCCACCGCGGGGCCCGCGGCCTCGCCGATCCAGGTGATCCCCATCCACGCGCCGAACGCCCGCGCCTGCTCGTGCGGAGAGAACATCGCGGGAATCAGGGCGAGCGTGGCGGGGAGCACGAAGGCCGCGGCGCAGCCCATCAGCGCACGGCTCAGCAGCAGACCCGGATACCCCGGCACGAGCACCACGAGCAGGGAGGAGACACCCATCCCCAGGATCCCGAGCTCCAGCATCCGACGGCGTCCGTAGGCGTCGCACAGCCGTCCCGCCGCGAGGACGAGCACCCCGGTCGTCAGCCCGAAGGCGTTGTTGGCCAGTTGGAGCTGCGTCAGCGTGACGGGGATCTCCGCGGCGACGGTCGGAATGACCACGGCGAAGTCGGCGAAGGCCAGCCACACCACGGCGGCGGCGAGGCAGATACCGGCCAGGGCCTGCCAGCGGCGCTCGTGGTGGTCACCGCCCGGGAGTACGGTCGGATCTGCCATGCGCTGCCTCCATCCGCCGGCCCACCCTCCGGCTGTGCCTGGTACCGGTGCGGATGCCGGACCGCGTCCCCGGCGGCACCAGCACCATAGAGGAGCAGGACACCGTTCCGGCGCCGCCGTGCCGCCGCGCCGCCGCGCCGAGAGGACCAGGCGCATACGGGCTTCGGCGCGTCGCCGGGCCGGCGCCCGGCCCGGCGCCCCCTGAGCGGGCGAGCGCCTGCCCGGCGGCCCCCCTCAGGGCCTCGGGGGACCCTGCGGGATGCGGGCCGCCCAGGGACGCGGAGCCCGGCTCCGCCCGGGCACGCGCGTCAGGGACCGTTCCGGCCTCGCCGGCGGAGACCGCCGCGCCGGTGAGGCGCCACCCCACGCCGCTGCGGGGCACCGTTCGCGCGGAGCGGAGCACCCACCGCGGCCTCCGCCTTCGGGACCACCGGTCGCGGACCGCCGCCTGAGCGCCGCTGCGGGAGCCGCGCCGGCGGGCGAGGGCGAAGCGCGGTGTCCGGGGCGCCAGGAGGCGCCGTGCTGCGGGGGCGGCACCGCACCGCGCACCGTCTCACCGCTCGTGCCGCCGGGAGGGCGGCTCGAGCGGCAGCTCCACCACGGCCGTGGTCCCGCTGGGCTCGCCTGGTTCCAGCCGGAGGCTTCCGCCCGCCGTCTCGACCCTGACACGCAGGGAGGCCAGACCGATGTGCCCGCCGCGCAGGCTCTCGGTCTCCGCCCGCGGGGGCAGGCCGCGGCCGTCGTCGGCCACCACGAGGCGCAGACGCCCCTCCCCAACCTCCAGGCCGACCCGCACCTCGCTCGCGGACGCGTGCTTGACGACGTTGCCCAGGAGCTCCCGCGCCGCGGCGAACACGATGGACTCATCGGCGAAGGGCGGTACGGGCGAGCACTCCACCGTGACGCCGAAACCGCCGCGCTGCCCGGCGCCCTCGGCCAGGCCACGCACCGCCCCGGTCAGGCCGAGCCGCCTGAGCGCCGCCGGATGCAGCTCGCCGACGATCGACCGCATCCTCCGCGCAGCCCTCTCCAGGGCCCGGTCCGCACGCTCCAGGGAGTCCCGGCGGCCGGTGCCGCGGGCCTCGTCCAGGTCCTGGCGCGCCGCCAGCACGTCCTGCAGGGCGTCGTCGTGCAGCGCCTCGGCCAGTTTGCCGCGCTCCCGCTCCTCCGCGCCGATGGCCTGGCCCAGCAGATCGTGACTGCGATCCAGCAGTGCCCCGACCGTTCTCACCCGCTCCTGCTGCACCCAGGTCAGGGCGGTGCAGACGGCGCCCAGCAGGAACAGGCCCAGAACATGCAGCACGACGCGCCCCCACCCGTCGCCGGAGCCCTGCCCGCCCGCGGCCACCAGGTAGGCCGAGCCCGCGGCCGCCGTCATGGCCGCCGTCACCCGCGCCGACGGCTGGAACACCGCGAGCACCGGGACGAGGAAGAAGGCGTCGTCGACGAGTGGTCTGATGCCCGGGGGAGTGGCGAAGCCGCCCGACAGCGCCAGCAGCGTGCCGAGCACGACCAGGTCGAGCAGCAGCAGGTACCACGTCCGCGGCAGCCCACCGGTACCCCGCCAAGCCGTGTACACCAGATACAGCGCCCACAGGGCGTAGCCGGACACCAGGATCCCGCAGGCCGCGGCGTTCCCGCGCGGTGGGAAGAGCAGGAGCTGCAGGACCAGCAGAACGACGATCAGCAGCCGGACGAGCATCTGGGTCCGTGCCGCGGCACGGACCCGCGTGTCGGCCACGGACCGGGCCGCGGGGCCGGCGCGCGCCTCCCGGCCGCGGTCCTGTGCGCCTCCCGCCATGGATCACTCTCCGTTGCCGTCGCGGCCCGCCGTCACTCCAGCAGGCCGCGGCGCATCGCCTCGGCCACCGCGGCTGCCCTGTCACCGACGTCGAGCTTCTCGTAGAGCCGCTTGGCGTGGGTCTTGACCGTGCTGGGAGCCAGGAACAGCTCCTCGGCGATCCGGGGGACGCTCTTCCCCTCGGCGAAGGCCCGCAGCACCTGCTGCTCGCGTTCGCTGAGAAGCCCCTGGTCCTCGCCCGCGCCGGTCCTGAGCCGGACCTGCTCCATCAGGCCGCTCGTGAGGTCGGGTGGCAGTGCCGTGCCGCCCCGGGACACATCCAGCACGGCTTCGACGATCTCGCGGCGGGTCGCCTCCTTGGCCAGATAGCCGGCGGCGCCCTCGCAGACGGCCCGGAACACCAGGGGGTCGTCGGTGAAGGCGGAGAGGATGATCACACGCACGGGCAGGCCCTCGCGTTGCACCGCGCTGATGACGGCGAGGCCGTCCAGGGCGGGCAGCCGGTAGTCCACCAGGGCGACATCGGGCCGGTGGGCGCGGATCTGCTCCAGGGTCTCCGCACCGTCCGCGGCCTCGGCCACGACGTCGATCAGCCCGCTCTCCGCGAGCGCCCGGGTGATGCCCTCGCGGTAGATGGGGTGGTCGTCGGCTATGACGACGCGTACGCGGTTCTCGTGTGTACGCATGCGGCGCGCACCGTCCCGTCCGCCTGTGGAGCCGTGTCGGATCACGGCCCTGAGCCCATTGTCCTGCCGGACCCGCGCCGTGTTCCACACGGGCCCGGTGCGGTCCGCCGGCAGGCCGCCGCCGTGCGGCGCGGACAACCGGGGGCGGGAGCCCGGCGGCCTCCGGCGGGCCCGCACGACCGGAACCGGCCCTCCTTTGTCTCGTTCACGGCGTTCCCCTCCGCCATACCCGCCAGTAGAAACCGGCGGTATCCCCTTCCGTGGACAGGAGGACTCCCGTGCACCGCAGAAGACGCAGGCTCAGACTCACCCTCGCGGCCCTCGTCGCCTCGGCCGCCGCCCTCGGCGGCCTGCAGGCCACGGCACCGGCCGCCGCGGCCGACACGAAGCCCACCGCCTCGGTGCCCCTGCCCGCCGAGCTGGAGCACATCCGGGCCGCACAGGCCACCGCGCTCTACGGCAGCCCCGCCGAACGCCCCTTCGCCGAGCGCAAGACGTCCCTCGTCTCGCTCGGCGACAGCGAGATCTCCGGGGAGGGCATCGGCACCTACGAGCCCGGCACCAACGGGCCCGACAACTGGTGCCACCGCTCACCCGACGCGGCGATCCACCGCACCGGCATCGGCACCGACACCACGTACAACCTCGCCTGCTCCGGAGCCCGCACCGGCCACATCGTGATCGGCGGCACCAAGCAGCACGCCGACGAACTCGTGCAGAGCGACCATCTCGCCATCAAGGCACGCAACACCAACGTCAAAATGGTGCTGCTGGTCGCCGGAGCCAACGACGACCTGCGCTTCGGGTCCGTCATCACCGACTGCGTCACACGCTGGTTCCTGTTCAAGGGCGCCTGCGAGCCCGGCTACGCCCCCGGCTGGCAGGCACGGATCGACGGACTGCGGCCCAAGGTCGAGCAAGCCGCACACGACCTGCGCACCGTGATGCGCGAGGCCGGGTACGCCGACTCCGACTACAAGCTCGTCGTCATGGGCTACCCGAGCCCCATCGGCCCGGACGTATACGACAACCCGCGGTTCAGGGGCAAGCTGCTGGGCGGCTGCACCGGCTACGACTCCGACGCCGCCTGGGGCCGCAACGCGGCCGTCCCCGCCTTCGAGCGGGGAATACGCGAAGCGGCGCGCACCACCGGCGCTGTCTACCTCGACAACTCCCGCCTCTTCCACGGACACGAGGTGTGCATGGACGACGCGTGGGCGAGAGGGCTCTACATCGACCTCTTCAACCCCTTCCCCCCCGACTCCAACTCCCTGCGCCAGTCCTTCCACCCGAACAAGAGCGGGCACGCCGCCTTCGCGTCCTGCCTGACCCAGCTCTACGCCGTCGACTGGCGCGAGGCGAGCTGCGCCGACCCCGCGAGCACCTCGCGTCCCGTGCTCCACAACGGCGCATGGGACGACATGTTCACACCGCTGCGCAACCGCGCGACCGGCACCTGCCTCGACGTGAGCGGGTCGAAGACCGCGAACGGCTCGGAACTCGCCGGCGGGGACTGCCACGGTGGCCGCAACCAGGAATGGTGGTACGACCGGGAGCGCGGCTCGCTGCACAGCGCACTCACCCACGACCGCTGCCTGGACGTGCCCCGCAGCGACTACACGGCCGGAGTGTCCCCATACCTGTGGAACTGCCACGGCGGTGCCAACCAGCGGTTCGTCCTTGAAGACGAGACCCTCAGCCCCGTGTCGGCACCGCACCTGTGCCTGACGCTCACCTCCGCCCGGGGCAGGCCGACCCTGAGCCCCTGCGACGGCTCGGCGCAGCAGCGCTTCGCCTGAAGTCCGCGCGGAGTGGTGCCCGGCACCGCACACGGCCGGGAGGGGTGGGAGCGGGCGCGGCCCGCTCCCACCCCGCGGACCGGACTCCGCCGCACCCCGGTTCGCACAGTCGTCCAGGGGGCGCCATGCTGGTGAGGGAGTCGGGGGACGGCCGTTAGCGCGTCCCTCGCCGAACCCCGCCCGGCAGGGGAACGGGCCGGGCGGCCGCAATCGCGCCCTGGGGCTGGCGGCGCCGCCAGCCGCCGGGGCCGCAGCCGGCAGGGCCGCCGGGAGCGCCTCGCGGATCGCCCCACCGCGGAGCCACCGGGCCGGTACCCGCGCACACCCCGATGCCGCACACCGTTACGACCCCCTTACCAGCCCCTCCGTACGGTGGACCGAAGGACCCGGCACCCGGCACCGGCCACAAGGGACCCCACCAAGGAAACGCCATGACCCAACCCCTGATCCGGCAGATCCTCGACTACGACAACCGCGCGGACCCCTACCCCCTGTACGCCGAACTCCGCGAGACGCCGGTGCTCCACGACGGCCACGGGACCTACGTCGTCAGCACCTACTGGGAGATCCTCAGCCTCCTCCACGACCCCCGGGTCAGCTCCGACCGGCGCAAGCGCACCGTGCAGGACATCTACGGCCTGACCCAGGACGCGGACGAGGCCTCGGCCCTGCCGCCGCCCTTCCTCCGTCTGGACCCCCCGGAGCACGACAGGCTGCGCACGGTCACCAACCGCTCGTTCGGCCCGCCGCACTCGCCCCAGCGCGTCCTGGGGATGCGCGACGAACTCGAAGCGGTCGTCTCCGGCCTCATCGACGGCATCGGGGACACCGGCCGCATCGACCTCGTCGAGCAGTTCTCCTACCCCTTCCCCGTGACCGCGATCTGCCGCCTGCTGGGCGTCCCCCGCGAGGACGAACCGCGTTTCCACACCTGGGCGGACACCCTCGCAGCCAGCCTGGACCCCATGCCGGGGGAGGACCCCACCGAACGCAACCAGCGCACCCGCGACGCCCAGCTGCAGCTCGGCGGCTACCTCGCCGAGCTCCTCGAGAAGCGCCGCGCCCACCCGGGCGACGACATGCTCTCCGAGCTGGCGGCCGGGTCCCCGGAGCACGGCGAGCTGTCGACGATCGAGGCCATCACCACCTCGGCCCTGCTGCTGATCGCCGGCCACGAGACCACCGTCAACCTGATCACCAACGGGATGCTCACCCTGCTGCGCAATCCCGAGGTCCTCGAGCGGCTGCGCGACGACCCCCGGATCGCCCCGCGCATCGTGGAGGAACTGCTCCGCTTCGAGCCGCCGGTGCAGCTCATCCCCAACCGGACCGCCGTCGCCGACATCGACATCGGCGGTGTCACCATCCCCGGCGGAGCGGCCCTCTGGCTGGTGCCCGGCTCAGGCAACCGGGACCCGCTGCGCTTCGCCGACCCCGACCGGTTCGACCCCGACCGCGAGGACATCGAGCACCTGGGGTTCGGCAGCGGCATCCACATCTGCTTCGGCGCGCCACTGGCCCGGCAGGAGACAGAACTCGCCCTGAGCCATCTGGCGCGCAGACTGCGCAATCCCCGGCTGCTGGAGGACCCCCCGCCCTACCGCAGGAACGCGGTCCTGCGCGGCCCCCGCCACCTGTACATCGGCTGCGACGAGATCCGGCCCTGACCCCCGCTCGGACCTCCCCCGCGATCCGAGAGGCATGTCCACCGGGGGAGGGGCATCCGTCCCCCGGACGGAGCCCGCGGCTCCACCACCACGGGAGCCGTTCGGTGGACCACGGCGGCGGGCCGCCTTTCCTAGCGTGGAGGGCGCAGGCCGGACCCACCGGTCAGGACGAGAAGCCGGAGGGCCCACCGCTCCACGAGAAGGGACCCGTCATGCATGCCATCGCCAAGACCGCGCTGTCCACCGCCGCAGCGGGAGCACTCACCCTGGGGGGCGTCGCCGTCGCCACGGCTGACCCGAAGGCGGCAGCACCCGCCCCCGCGGCGACCATACCCGCCCACGTGGCGGCTGTGCCCGCCCCCGCGGCGACCATACCCGCCGAGCGGGCGGCAGCGCCCGCAGCGGACAAGGCGGTGGCGTCGGACGCGAAGGTAGCCTCCGCAATCGACACGCCGGTTGCCGGGGATGTCGCCGTCGCCTCGCTGCCCGAGCGGAAGAAGGCCGCTGCCAGCGATGTCGCCGTCGCCTCGCTGCCCGAGCTCAGGGCCGCCTCCGGCAGTGTCGCCGTGGCCTCGCTGCCTGACCTGAAGGCCGCTTCCGGGGGCGTCGCGGTGGCCTCCGGGGCAGAGCTGAAGGCCGGGACCGGGGATGTCGCCGACGGGTCCAGTGGCGACAGGCTCATCAAGAAGCTGTGACGCGACGCGGACTCGCCCGTCGCCGTGCGGCCGGACCGTCAGCCAGCGGTCCGGCCGCACGGCGTGCGCACGGCGCCGCCGGCGCACCCGCATCGTCGCAGCCGCACCCGCATCGTCGCAGCCGCAGCCGCAGCCGCACCCGCGTCGCCCGCCGGATCCCCGCCCCCCGGGACCTCGACGGCACGGGCAGCGCTCGGCCCGGGTGGTCTCATGACCACGGGACCACGCCGGCAGAAGGGCGGGCGGCGCCCCGAGCGCCCCTGCCGCCCCGGCCGCCCCTGAAGGGAGACGGCCCCGGCGCAGATCGGCGCCAAGGTCACGATCCCGTCTCACCCGCCGCTCCACCCCTTGCGGGCCCCTCGTGGAATCGATTCCAATCTTTCTGCGCCCCTGAGTGCAATCGATTCCACGAGGCGATCCCCAAGGAGGTGGAGCAGCGATGGCGAGTATCAAGGACGTCGCCGCCGAGGCCGGTGTCTCCGCTGCCACGGTCTCGCGCGTCCTGAACGACCACCCGTCGGTCAGCGCCCACGCCCGCACGCGCGTACAGGCCGCCGTCGCGGCGCTGGGCTACCGCCCGAACGCCGTCGCGCGCTCCCTGCGCACCGACCAGACCCACACCCTCGGCCTGGTCATCAGCGATGTGCTGAACCCCTACTTCACCGAACTGGCCCGCTCCGTCGAGGAGGAGGCCCGCGCGCTCGGCTACAGCGTCATCATCGGCAACGCCGACGAACGGCCCGACCTCCAGGACCACCACGTACGGAACCTGCTCGACCGCCGTATCGACGGCCTTCTCGTCTCCCCCACCGACGGGGGCTCGCCGCTGATGCTCGAGGCCGCACACGCGGGGACGCCGATGGTGTTCGTGGACCGGTGGATCCCCGGTGTGGACGTGCCCGTGGTCCGCGCGGACGGGCGGGCTGCCGTACGGGACCTCGTCGAGCACCTGCACGGCCTCGGGCACCGGCGCCTGGCGATCATCGCAGGACCTGCCGCGACCACGACGGGGCTGGAACGCGTGGAGGCCTTCAGAGAGGCGCTCCGCGCATACGGCCTCGGCCTCCCCGACGCCTACGTGGGCCGGGGCGACTTCCAGGCGGAGAGCGGCCGCCGGGTCACCGAGGGCTTCCTCGACCTGCCCGAGCCCCCCCAGGTCGTCTTCGCGGCCGACAACCTGATGGCCCTCGGAGCCCTGGACGCCATCCGCGCCCGGGGCATGCGCGTCCCCGGTGACATCGCGCTCGCCGCCTTCGACGACGTCCGCTGGTTCGTCCACACCGACCCCCCGGTCACCGCCATCGCCCAGCCCACCGGCGAGCTGGGCCGCGCCGCCGTGCGCGCGCTGACCGCCCGGATCGAGGGCCGGCCGGGGGCGTCACTCACCCTGCCCGCCCGCCTCGTCGTCCGCCGATCGTGCGGCGCGCCCCCCTCGGCCGTACCGCCCCCGCCCCCCGTACGAAGGAGAATGCCGTGAGCGACCCGGACGAGTTGCTGCGTATCGAAGGCATCCACAAGGCCTTTCCCGGCGTGATCGCGCTCGACGGGGTGGACTTCGATCTGCGCCGGGGCGAGGTGCATGTGCTGCTCGGCGAGAACGGGGCCGGCAAGAGCACGCTCATCAAGATGCTCTCGGGTGCCGACACGCCCGACGCCGGACGGATCCTGGTCGGGAATGAGGAAGTGCGCATCAAGGGGGCGCAGGACGCCGAACGGCTCCAGATCGCCACGATCTACCAGGAGTTCGTCCTCGTACCGGATCTGTCCGTGGCGGAGAACATCTTCCTCGGACGCCAGCCGCGGCGGTACGGCATGGTCGACCGCAAGCGGATGGAGGCCGACGCCGAGCAACTGCTCGCCCGCGTGGGCGTGCACGTGTCCCCACGCGCCCTGGTACGAGAACTCGGCATCGCCCGGCGGCAGATGGTCGAGATCGCCAAGGCGCTCAGCCTCGACGCACGCGTCCTCATCATGGACGAGCCGACCGCCGTACTGACCACCGAGGAAACCGACAAGCTGTTCGCCATCGTGCGGCAGCTGCGGGCCGACGGGGTCGGAGTCGTGTTCATCACGCACCACCTGGAGGAGATCGCCGCCCTCGGGGACCGTGTGACGGTCATCCGCGACGGCAAGTCCGTCGGGCAGGTCCCCGCCTCCACCGGCCAGGACGAACTCGTCCGCCTCATGGTGGGGCGGCCGATCGAGCAGCAGTACCCGCGGCAGCCGGCCGAAGCGGGAGACCCGCTGCTGACCGTCGAGGGCCTCACCCGGGACGGCGTCTTCCACGACGTGAGCTTCGAGGTGCGAGCCGGCGAGGTCGTGGGCATCGCCGGACTCGTCGGGGCCGGCCGCACGGAGCTCGTGCGGGCCGTGTTCGGGGCCGACACCTACGACAAGGGCACCGTGAAGGCCGGCGGAGCGGCGGTCAGGCGCCATGACGTCGGCGCCGCCATGGCCGCCGGGATCGGCCTGGTACCCGAGGACAGAAAGGGCCAGGGCCTGGTCCTCGACGCCTCCGTGGAGGAGAACCTCGGGCTCGTCACCCTGCGGCAGGCCACCCGCGCCGGGCTCGTCGACCTCCGCGGGCAGCGCGAGGCCGCCGCGCGGATCGCGAACCGGCTCGGGATACGGATGGCCGGCCCCGGCCAGCAGGCGCGCACCCTGTCCGGCGGCAACCAGCAGAAAATCGTCATCGGTAAATGGCTGCTCGCCGACACCAGGGTGCTGATCCTCGACGAGCCGACGCGCGGCATCGACGTCGGTGCCAAGGTCGAGATCTACCAGCTCGTCAACGAGCTGACCGCCGCCGGCGCCGCCGTCCTGATGATCTCCAGCGACCTGCCCGAAGTGCTCGGCATGAGCGACCGGGTGCTGGTGATGGCGCACGGGCGGATCGCCGGCGAACTCCCCGCAGGCGAGGCCACCCAGGACGCCGTGATGGCGCTCGCCGTCAGCAACCCCACTACGGAAACGGAGGCCCCCCGTGGCCACTGACACCCTCAAGAGCCCCGCGGGCACGGGCGGCGCCTCCGGCCCCGGCGGGCTGCGCCGGCTGCTGCTCGACAACGGGGCGCTCACCGCGCTCATCGTCCTCGTCGTCGCGCTGTCGGCACTGTCCGGCGACTTCCTGACGGCGGACAACCTGCTCAACATCGGCGTCCAGGCGGCTGTCACCGCGATCCTCGCGTTCGGCGTCACCTTCGTCATCGTCTCGGCGGGCATCGACCTGTCGGTCGGCTCGGTCGCCGCCCTGTCCGCGACCGTCCTCGCCTGGAGCGCCACCAGCGAGGGTGTACCGGTCGTTCTGGCGGTGCTCCTGGCCGTGGCCACCGGCACGGTCTGCGGCCTGGTCAACGGCTTCCTCATCTCGTACGGCAAACTCCCGCCGTTCATCGCGACCCTCGCCATGCTGTCCGTGGCGCGCGGGCTCTCCCTCGTCATCTCCCAGGGCTCGCCCATCGCCTTCCCGGAGTCGGTCTCACGCCTCGGCGACACCATCGGCGGCTGGCTGCCGGTTCCCGTGCTGGTGATGGTCGCCATGGGGCTGATCACGGCGTTCGTGCTGCGGCGCACCTACCTCGGGCGGTCCATGTACGCGATCGGCGGCAACGAGGAGGCGGCCCGGCTCTCGGGGCTGCGGGTCAGCAGGCAGAAGCTCGCCGTCTACGCCCTGTCCGGGCTGTTCGCCGCCGCCGCGGGCATCGTGCTCGCCTCCCGGCTGTCCTCCGCGCAACCGCAGGCCGCCCAGGGCTACGAACTCGACGCCATCGCGGCCGTCGTCATCGGCGGTGCCTCGCTCGCGGGCGGTACCGGCAAGGCGTCCGGGACACTGATCGGTGCGCTGATACTCGCGGTGCTGCGCAACGGCCTCAACCTCCTCTCGGTGTCCGCCTTCTGGCAGCAGGTGGTCATCGGCGTGGTGATCGCGCTGGCCGTGCTGCTGGACACCGTGCGCCGCAAGGCGGGGGCGGCTCCCGTCGCCGCAGGCGCCGGCGGCGGCCCCGGCAGGGGCAGGCAGGCGGCCACCTACCTCCTCGCCGCCGTGGTCGCCGTCGCGGTCGTGGGGGCCACCTCGCTGCTGCACGGCGGCGCGCAGACGGCCGCACAGCAGCGGATCGGGCTGTCGCTGTCCACGCTCAACAACCCCTTCTTCGTGCAGATCAGGGCGGGCGCGGAGGCCGAGGCGAAGAAGCTCGGCGTCGACCTCACCGTCACCGACGCGCAGAACGACGCCTCGCAGCAGGCCAACCAGCTGCAGAACTTCACCAGCGGGGGACTGGCGTCGATCGTCGTCAACCCGGTGGACTCGGACGCGGTGGGCCCGGCGGTCCAGGCCGCCAACCGGGCCGGCATACCCGTCGTCGGCGTCGACCGGGGCGTCAACGACGCGAAGACCGCGGCGCTTGTCTCCTCCGACAACGTCGAGGGCGGCAGGCTGGGCGCCCGGGCACTCGCCGAGAAGCTCGGCGGCAAGGGCACGATCGTCATCCTGCAGGGCCAGGCAGGCACCTCCGCCAGCCGCGAGCGCGGCGCCGGCTTCACCGAGGGACTGAAGGCCTACCCGGGTGTCAAGGTGGTCGCCAAGCAGCCCGCCGACTTCGACCGCACCAAGGGCCTCGACGTGATGACCAACCTCCTCCAGGCGCACCCCGACATCGACGGCGTCTTCGCGGAGAACGACGAGATGGCGCTCGGCGCGACCAAGGCACTGGGCTCGAAGGCCGGTACGTCGGTCCAGGTCGTCGGCTTCGACGGCACGCCGGACGGGCTGAAGGCGGTCGAGGACGGGACGCTGTACGCATCGGTGGCCCAGCAGCCGAGGGAACTCGGCCGGATCGCCGTGGACAACGCCCTGCGGGCCGCCGCGGGCGAGAAGGTGAGTGCGACGGTCAAGGTGCCGGTGAAGGTGGTCACCAAGGAGAACGTGGCCGGCTTCGGCGGCTGACATCCGACGGCCGGCCGGCTGCCGTGTGACACGCTCCTGTGCCATGTGGCGGCTGCCGGCTGCCGGCTGACCGGTGACGACCGACGGATGACATCTGACGGGTGACGTCTGACGGTCACCGTCACCCGCCATCATCAGATGGCCGGCGCCCCGGCTCCGGCCACCTGCCGCATACGGGGTATCAGGGGAGACCTTTCATGTACGACTACGACCTCCTGGTCATCGGGTCGGCCAACGCCGACCTGGTGATCGGGGTCGACCGGCGGCCGGGACCCGGCGAGACGGTGCTCGGCTCCGATCTGGCTGTCCATCCGGGCGGCAAGGGCGCCAACCAGGCCGTCGCGGCCGCCCGGCTGGGAGCCCGTGCGGCGCTGCTGGCCCGGGTCGGCGACGACGCGCACGGCCGGCTGCTGCTCGACGCGCAGCGTGCGGCCGGGGTCGACACGGTGGGCGTGCTGGTCGGCGGCGCGCCGACGGGCGTCGCGCTGATCACCGTAGACCCTGACGGCGACAACAGCATCGTGGTGTCGCCTGGGGCGAACGGGCGGCTCACCCCCGGAGACATCCGGGCGGCGGGCAGCCTGTTCCATGCCTCCCGGGTGGTGTCGGCGCAGCTGGAGATCCCGTTGGAGACGGTGGTGGAGGCGGTACGCAGCCTGGCGCCCGGCACCCGCTTCGTACTGAACCCGTCGCCGCCCCGTCCCCTGCCGCCGGAGGTGCTGGCGGCGTGCGACCCGCTGATCGTGAACGAGCACGAGGCGAAGGCCGTCCTCGGCGACGCGCAGGCCGGCGACCGGCCCGCCGACTGGGCGCGGGCCCTGCTCGCCCGCGGCCCGCGGTCGGTGGTGGTGACGCTCGGCGCGCAGGGTGCTCTGGTGGCGACGGCGCGGGGCGTGGACCAGGTGCCCGCGGTGCGGGTGGACGCGGTCGACACCACCGGCGCGGGCGACGCCTTCACCGCGGCGCTGGCCTGGCGGCTGGGGCAGGGCGACGCGCTCGTGGACGCGGCGGCGTACGCGTCGAGGGTCGGAGCCGTGGCGGTGACGAAGGCGGGGGCGCAGGAGGCGTACCCGACGCGGGAAGAAGTCGCCGCGCTGTGAGGAGGTCCGGGTGGCGGGAGACGGCCTGCTGCCCGGGGAAGTCCCCTATCGCCTTGCAGGCGTCCGGGAAGCAGTCGCCGGCGAACCGGACAAGGCGCGGCCGTCGCTCTGATCAACGTATGCCGCGTCATGTCTCTCACTTCAAGGAGACGACTCGCGAAGCCCCGTGTCACGTCCCTGGAGGACGGGCCGCCCTGTTTCACGGGCGGCATTCCGCCGGACCGTCCGGTGGCGCATTCGCGGGGGCATGCGGGGGCGAGTCCGCGGATGCGTCCGGGGGGAGGTCTCAGAGCGTTGTGACGGCGAACCCGGCAGTGACCGCAGCCAGGCCCACCAGGAGGCTCGACGCGCCGTACAGCAGCGATTTTCCGGTCTGTCCCTGCTCGTACAGGCGGACCAGTTCGTGACTGAACGTGGAAAACGTCGTGTAGGCGCCGCAGAAACCCGCGCCGACGATCGTCAGGACCTGCTCCGGCAGCCCGTGCCGCGCCCCCAGGCCCACCACGAGCCCCAGGGCGAACGACCCCGAGATGTTGACCAGCCAGGTGCCCCGCGGGAACGCGCCGGGCCTGCGGTACTGCACGTACTGGTCGAGTAGGTAGCGCGCGACCGCTCCGAGAGCCGCCGCCGCCCCGACACCGAGCAGGGTGATCACGGGATCCTCCGGAACCGGTTCCGGAACCGGCTGCGGACGTCGCCGGCAACGGCCGGCACCCGTCGGCCGACGGCCAGGCCCAGTGCTGTGGCGGCCAGGCCGGCGAGGAGACTGCCCAGCACGTTGAGCACCGCGAGGGTGCAGTGACCGCCGCCCAGGAGGCGTTCGGTGTCGAACATCCAGGTCGAGTACGTGGTGTACGAGCCGAGGAACCCGACGGCCGCGAACGGCCGTACGGACCCGGACCGCCGCCTGACCTCCACCAGGTACACCAGCAGCAGCGCCAGCAGGAACGCACCGGAGACATTGACGGCGAACGTCGTCAGCGGAAACGTCCCCGCGGGCGTGGGAAACGCCAGCGCGAGGCCGTAGCGGGCCGTCCCGCCCAGCAGCCCGCCCAGTGCGACCGCGGCCAGGAGACGCCCGTGCACACGGGACCGGAAAGGCTCGCGCGCGGTCGTCAACGAAACGTCCGCATCTCTGTCCACCGCCACACGCGCCTCATTATCCACGGGACTGCAGCGCCGATGCCCACTCGGCCAAAACTCACGATCACCGGTGCAGACCCGCGGAGGTGCCCCGCGACCGGTTCACCGCCACCGTCCGTCCGGATCGCGACGGCGGGTACGCCGGCTGCCTCACACGGCGATCGGAACCCGTCCGGCGCCGCGGCCGACCGGGAGCAGTCCGGTGTCGCGGCGTACCAGCTCCGCGTACCGGCCGTCACGCGCGACGAGGGCCTCGTGGGTGCCTTGCTCGACGATGCGTCCGCCGTGCAGGACCACGATCCGGTCGGCGTTGCGGACGGTCGACAGCCTGTGCGCGATGGTGATGGTGGTGCGCCCGGCCGACAGCGCTTCGACGGCTTGCTGTACCGCGCGTTCGGTGCGGGTGTCCAGAGCGCTGGTGGCCTCGTCGAGCACCAGGACGCGCGGGCTGCGCAGTATGGTGCGGGCGAGGGCCAGCCGCTGCTTCTCGCCGCCCGAGAAGCGATGACCGCGCTCTCCGACCACCGTGTCGTAGCCGTCGGGGAGGGACACGATGTGGTCGTGGATCCGGGCTGCCCTCGCGGCCTCGGCCAGTTGCTCGTCCGTCGCCTCCGGTGCCGCGAAGCGGAGGTTCTCCGCCACCGACGCGTGGAAGAGGTGCGTCTCCTGGGAGACGACTCCCACGGTCCGGGACAGGGTTTCGAAGCCGAGGTCGCGTACGTCGACGCCGTCGAGGGTCACCCGGCCCGCGGTGACGTCGTAGAGCCGGGGTACCAGGTGCCCGAGCGTGCTCTTGCCCGAACCCGTCGCGCCCACCACCGCCAGGGATGTCCCGGCCGGTATGTGGAGGTCGATGTCCTGCAGAGCCGGCCGGCCGTCGGGGTCGTAGGCGAAGTCGACCCCCTCGAAGCGCACTTCGCCTCGCGCCCGGGCCAGCCGGGTGGGGTGCTTCCGTTCGGTGACCGTCGCAGGCAGGTCCAGATACTCGAAGACCCGCGCGAAAAGCGCCAGCGAGGCCTGGATCTTCACACCGGTCGACAGCAGTTTCACCACGGGACGGAACAGCCCCTGCTGCAACGTCACGAACGCCACCAGCGTCCCGATCGAAAGGGTGGCCACGCCGCCGTGCATGGCGAGCCCGGCCGCCCAGTAGACGAGGGCGGGCATGGCCGCCATGGCGACGCTGATGGACGCCATCCGCCAGCGTCCTGCCATGCTCGAACTGACCTGCAGGCGGGCCACCTTCCCCGATTCCTCCGTGAAGTCCTCGATCAGCGACTTCGACCGCCCCATGGTCCGGCCCAGCAGAATGCCCCCGATGGAGAGGGAGTCCGCGACGACGGCCGTCATGGAGGCCATCTGCTTCTGCCGCCGGGCGGTGATCTTCTTGCGTTCCCGGCCCACCCGGAAACTGATCCAGGAGAAGAACGGGAGCAGCAGAAGGGACAGAGCGGTCAGCCGCCAGTCGAGCGCCAGCATCGCCACGAACGTGGCCACCACCGCGGTGGAGTTGGAGACCAGCGATGTCGCCGTGGACGACACCGTGGCCTGCATCGCACCGATGTCGTTGGCGATTCGGGACTGCACCTCGCCGCCGCGGGTCCGGGTGAAGAAGGCAAGGGGCACCTGCTGGAGGCGCTGGTAGACGGAAGTCCGCAGATCGTGCATGACCCGCTGGCCGACCGTGGTGGAGAGCAGGGTCTGCAGCACGTCGAAGACGCCCGACACCAGGGCGACCGCGATCATGCCCATGGCCAGCAGGCCGAGCAGTCCGGTGCGCCCCTGGGGGATCGCGGTGTCCAGGATCTCGCGCAGCAGGAAGGGGGAGGCGATGGCCACCAGCGAGGAGGCCCCGACCAGGAGGCCGACGAGGGCGATGCGTCCGCGGTAGGGGCGGAAGAGCCCCAGTACACGACGGAGTTCGCGGGGCCGCTCGGTCCGGCCGGACGGGGCGGTGTCGGGAGTGCGGGCGGTGGACGGACGGGGGGCCAGGGTCCTGAGGGAGTCTGCGGTGGGCATGGCTCGATCACGGGCCTTGGTTGCGGGTCGGTCCTTCAAGGATAACCTGCCCGGTCTGCTCCCTCCCGTCCGCCAGTTGCCGCCCGTGACTCATCGCAGGGGTGTTCTTACCGGCTGTCATCGGTGCCGGGTGCCTGTCCGTCCCGCCCGCGTGCCGGCCGCCCCGAACAGGGTGGCAGGCGGCACGGGCGGCCTGCCCGCTGCGCCGGGCCCCGCCGCGGGCCGTGGCGCCGAGGGCTTCCGGGCAGGCCCGCCGGAGCGGAGAGGCCCGCCGACGCTCGCGTCCGTACGCGCTCCAGGCGCTTTCGGCCGACCGGGAGAACGGGCAGTCCGCGACAGGAGGAGTCCGCACCACCACGAGTCGGCGCCCGGTCGTCAGGGCCGCCGCCACCGCTGTCGCCGCTTCCGTGATGGCCGGCACCCACGCGTTTCCGCTTCACCTCCGGAGGCGGCGTGTCCGCCACCGGCCGCACCCGGACCGCACCCGCCGCGGACACCCGCGCGGCGGGGCCCGACGGGTCGTCACCGGCCGGTGAACACAGGATCGCGCTTCTCCATGAACGCCTGCATGCCCTCCTTCTGGTCACGGTTCGCGAACAGAGCGTGGAAGACCCGGCGCTCGAACAGCAGGCCGTCGCGCAGGCCCGTCTCGAGGGCGCGCTGGACGGCCTCTCGGGCCGCGAGGACGGCGGGCTTGCTGTGCGCCGCGATGGTCCGCGCCACCTCGGCCGTCTCCTCGGCGAGCCGGTCCGCGGGCACGGTCCGGGAGACCAGCCCTGCCCTCTCGGCCTCGGCGGCGTCCATGGTGCGGCCGGTGAGGATCATGTCCATGGCCCGGGCCGCGCCGACCAGGCGGGTCAGGCGCTGGGTTCCGCCGATTCCCGGGATGACGCCGAGCCGTACCTCCGGCTGACCGAAGACCGCGGTGTCGGCGGCGATGACGAGGTCGCACATCATGGCGAGTTCGCAACCGCCGCCGAGCGCGTACCCGGCCACCGACGCGATCTTGGGGGTGCGCAGGGCGGCGAACGCCTCCCAGCCTGCGAAGTAGTCGTCCGCCGCCATCTCCACGGCGGTCCGTGACGCCATCTCGGTGATGTCGGCACCGGCCGCGAACGCCCGCCCGGAACCGGTGACCACGAAGGAGCCGATGCCCGGGTCGCGGTCCAACGGCTGCAGAGCGTCCACGAGTTCCCCCATGAGCTCGCTGCTCAGGGCGTTCAGGACGGCCGGCCTGTCCAGGGTGACGGTGACGACCCGGTCGTCGCGGTCGACGCGGATGGTGCGGTACTGACGGTCGTTCATATCCGTGCGGATCCTCTCAGGAGTCCCAGATGGCGCCGTAGGCGGGGATGCCGAGCCGTTCCAGGCCGTGGACGACCCGCCACGTCAGCCTCTTGTTGGAGATGCAGATCACCGCTTCGGCACCGAAGTCGCGGTAGGCCGCGTAGGCCAGGCGCACCATGTCCGGCTTCCCGTTCCCGGAGGTGTCCCAGACGACCGCGTCCGGCTGGACGGCGAGGATCTCGTCGACCAGTGCGTCACCGTACGTCGTCCGGGGGCTGCGGGCCGCCCACACCAGGCGGGAGGGCACCTCGGCGGCGAGCAGATGGGGCAGGCAGGGCCCGATCCCGCTGCCGGTCGCGACGTACACGACCTTGCGGAACAGGGTCTCGACGTTGGCGACGCCGGCGGTGGTGACGCCCTTGACCCAGACATGGGAGGGCAGGTCGTCGATGAAGGCGCCGGTCCAGTCGCCCGCCCGGGACACCGTGAGTCTGAACCCCGTGCGCCCGGGCGCGGGCACGTTGGCGAAGGAGTGCCACTCGGTCAGCGGGCTGCGGCTGATGGCGGTGGAGGAACCGGCGAACGGCGTCTCGCCGTGGTCGAAGTGGGCGATGGCCACGTGCGCCGACGGCCGTTCGATACGGACCGGGACCCGCCGCAGCCTCAGCCAGGGCAGGACGACACTGAACGTGACCGCGGCGAGCACCCAGACGCCCGGGTCGGAGACCGGTGACTGGCCCTCCGCCCGCAGCGACAGCAGCAACTGGGCCCAGAACAGGCAGAGGGCCGCCCATCCGCCGAACCGGTGGGTGCGCTCGAACAGATCGTGGTGGCGGCCCCGCACCGGCGGCAGCGCGGTCACCACCACCACCGCGAGCAGGGCGACCAGCAGGCAGGAGACCGCCAGCACCGGACCCGGGGCGCGTTCCGCAGCCAGGGCCGCGGTCTGGGCGAGGAACAGCACCGTCCCGGCGAGAGCTCCCCCGACGTGCAGACCTCCGAAGTGATACACCTTTCCGAGGGCCCAGCGGATTCCCAGCGGCCAGTGCAGGGGCGCTGCGACGGCGATCCGGAACAGCAGGTTGATCACGTGCTGCTGGCGGATCACGACCGCCAGGGCGAAGTCGGCCAGCGCCAGGCGTCCCAGGGTGTGCGCGTCCACCGCGTCACGGGCCTGCAGGACGGCGAGGACGGCCAGGTTGACCGCCACGACCAGCGCTGCCAGCCGGTTGTAGTGCATCAGCCGGGGATGCTTCCAGACGCGGCGTGCGAGCGGGGCGGGCGGAGGCAGGCGGACGTCCCCCGGCAGGGCCCGCGGCAGTGCCGGCGGCCGCGGCGCGCTCATCGGCCGGCCTCCCGGCCCCGGTGCTCGACCAGACGCAGCAGGGCCGCTTTGTCGATCTTGCCTCGGCTGGTGCGGGGCAGCTCCTCCATGACGTGGACCGCCTCCGGAACGCAGTAGTAGGGCAGCGCGAGAGCCACGGCCCCACGGGCGGCTTCGGGATCGAGCCCGGTCCCCGCGGCGAAGGACACCAGCGTCCGGTCGTCCACTTTCACCGTGGCGGCGCGCCTGCAACCGGGCAGCGCCTCCAGGACGGCGGAGACCGCATCGAGTTCGACGCGGAATCCGCGGACCTTCACCTGGTCGTCGGTGCGGCCGAGGATCTCCAGCTCACCTTCCGGGGTCCAGCGGCCCAGGTCGCGGGTGCGGAACATCAGACGGCCGCGGCCGAGAAACGGGTCCGGTACGTACCGCTCACCGGTGAGGGCCGGATCGCCGAGGTATCCGGCCGACACGCCGTCGCCGCCCGCCCACATCTCGCCGACCTCGCCGGCCGGCACGGGGCGCCGCCGCGCGTCGAGCACATACACGGCGTTGTTGGGGGTCGGCCTGCCGATGGTGAGCCGGCGGGCGGAACGGCGGTACCGCTGCATGGTGTTGACGATCGTGGTCTCGGTGGGGCCGCAGGAGTTGTAGAAGACGCGGCCGTCGGCCCACCGGTCGGCGAGGGCCCGCGGACAGGGCTCCCCCGCCACGGCGACGACGCCGACCGAGGGGCAGGACGCCGGGTCGATGCCGCTGAGGATGGTGGGCGTGGAGATCACCACATCGGCCCGGCGCACCGCTGCCGCGATGTCCTTGCCGCGGATGACCAGGGTCGCCCCGTGCGTCAGCGCGCCGAGCATCTCCCACGCCGCCATGTCGAAGGCGATGGAGAGGACCTGCGCCACCCTGGTGCCCGGCCCCATGCCCAGGCCGCCCGGCTCGGTCAGGAGCAGGTTGCACACATTGCGGTGCGTCACCACGACGCCGTTCGGCGAGCCGGTGGTGCCGGAGGTGAACAGGACGTAGCAGGGGTCGTCCCCGCTCGTGGGCCGGACGGGGACGAAGCGCCGGCCGCCTCCGCCTCCGCCTCCGCCTCCGTCCCCGTCCCCGTCCCCGTCCCCGTTCCCGTCCCCGTTCCCGTTCCCGGGCCGGGCCACCGTTGCGTCGACGGCCGTCACCCGCACACCGTCGACGACCGGGACGAGGCGGGCGTGCTCCTTTGTCGTGAGGACCACGCGTGCTCCGGTCACCGCGAGGATGTGCCGCAACTGCTCGGCGGGGCAGACCCGTATGTCCTGGGGCACGTAGGCGGCTCCCGTCTTCAGCACCGCAAGCAGCCCGACCAGCAGGGGGATCCCCCTGCTGGCGAAGATCGGGACGTACTGGCCAGGACCGACCCCGGCATCCGCCAGCACGAAGGCCAGGCGGTCCGACTGACGCTCCAGTTCCCCGTAGGTGATGGCCGCCCCCAGGTGCTCGGCCGCCACCGACCGGGGCCGGAGGGCCGCCTGCGCTCCGACCGCCAGGTGCACCTGCTCGCAGCTGAGGCCGGCGGCGGGTCCCCGGGAGAATACGGGCAGTGTCCGCGGGGCAGCGGCAGCCACCTGCTCGGGGCGGGCCGCACGCCCGCGGACCTTCCCGCTTCGCCGCTCTGCCGCTCCCGCGCTTGCGCTGCGTATCTGCTGAGTCACAGCCGACCCTTCCCGATCAGGCTACGGACCGCACGTCCGCGCGGTCGGCTGCCGTGCGGCAGCACAACGCAGTCCACAAGCGGCGCCCCGGCCCGGACAAGACGGATCGACGGGGCGTCACACTCATGTAAGGATCGGGGCCGCTCTTCGGCCACATGAGGCAGGCCGCACCAGGTGGCCTCGGCGATGGCGATCACTCCGGTCGACGTACTCCGGCTGACGCACTGGCGGCCTCCGCCGGGCGAGCGGCGCCGCTCGCCCGGCGGAGGCTCCGGCCGATCGGCGGCGGCGCGTCAGGCGGCCGGGCTCACGTGATCTGTTCGGCCGCCCACTCGGCCCACTCGCGGCGCATGGCGTTGAACCGCAGTCCGTACTCCAGGGCGATCCGCCCGTACAGCGAGAGAGCGTCGTCGCCCCAGTCGATGGCGTCCGTCAGTCTGCGCAGTTCCCGGTGTCCCTCCTCGGACAGTGTGGTCAGCTCGGTCAGATACGTACGCGCCTGCCCCGGCTCCAGCACGCCGAGGAAGAAGACGCGCAGCAGCACATCGCTGCGGGTGCTGAGTTGGGGTTTCGTCTCGGTCAGCCAGTGCCGCAGCTCGGACATCCCCGCGTCCGTGAGCGCGTACTCCTTGCGGCCGCGGGGCCCCTCGGCCGCCACGGTGATGAGGCCGGCGCCCGCCAGCCTGGTCAGCTCGGTGTAGATCTGGCTCTGGGTCGCGGGCCAGACGTTGGCCAGTGAGGTGTCGAAGCGCTTCAGCAGGTCGTACCCGCTGGCGGGGCGCTCCGACAGGAGACCGAGCAGTGCGTGTCTGAGGCTCATGCCGACACTCTACCTTCCACAATTGACATATCGACCCAGCACCTTCTACTTTCGACATGTCATAATTGATACCCTTGGAGGGACCATGTCTTACCTGCGGACGTTCCTGCCGTGGATCGTCTTCGCGGCAATCCCCTCGCAGCACTGGCAGTGGGCATCACTGGCCGCGCTGGCGGTCGCCGTCGTGATCATTCGTTCGCAGCGACGGGCCGGGAGCGGATTCGACGCCCTGATCATCGAGCTGGGTTCGGCCTTCTTCTTCGCCGCGCTGGCCTTCACGGCCTTCAGCGACCCGCAGTCGGGCCTGCACGAGTACTCCGCCGCGCTCGCCTCCGGCACCCTCGCCGTCATCTCCGGGGCTTCGCTGGCCATAGGCAAACCGTTCACTCTGGGCATCGCCCGCCGCACCACCCCCAGAGAGGTCTGGACCCGCAGGGCCTTCCTGCACACCAACGTCGTCATCACCGCCGTATGGACCGCGGCCTTCGCCCTGACCGCAGCCGTCCTCGCGCTGGAGGCATACGCAGGAAACGCCCACTCGGCCGCGGCGACCATCGTGCAACTCGCCGGATTCGCCGTCCCGATGCTCTTCACCGTCCGCTACGTCGCGCACGTCCGGGGCAAGGCCACCGCCTCCTGAGCGGACCCGGCTTCCGCCGGTGGCACGCGCAGGCCCGTCGCGTCCCGGCGGCGCGTCAAGGGCGCCAACGGGTGGGGCGGGGGGGGCGCCGCGACCCCCGGATGCCGCTCGTCCCGGGTCGGGTGGCGCCCGCCCCGCCCCGCCCCGTCGCGACGCCCGGCACGGCCGGCAACTGGGGGTCGGCGCGTTGCCGCATCAACCGGGCAGGACCACGGCGAGGCCGATCCGGCATCCCGCGATGCACCGCACCGGCCCCCGCTCCGCACCACTCCTCCCCGCTGCCGCACCCGCACCCGCACTCGCACTCGCACTCGCACTCGCACTCGCACTCGCGCCCCGTCCCCTTCCCCGCTCGCGCTCGCCCGAGTACGTACGGGGGCGTACGGGTGCGCCGGGGGCACCGCGCCGGGATCCGGCCTCCGCGATCAGGGGCGCTCCGAGCTCCCGCGGCGCATCCGCCTCTTCGATTCCGGTCGGCGCCACCGTCCGTGCTCGCCATCGGTATTCACAAGCGCGCGCAAACATTAAGTGCATCCGACAGGCAAGCACTTTGCCATCTCCGCACCTTCCCCTTACCGATATAGCCCGATTTCCTCGCTAGGTTCATCACCAGAAGCGCGACCACGTGTTTGGACACTGGTCGATCTTTGCAGTCAGCAACGCGAATGTGAGCGTCACCCCGGCGCCCGCTCGGCAATTTCCGGCTGGCAGGAAGAGCGAACCGCGAGGGCCCTGAAGTCCTCGTACCCCATCGACGGCCGCCCCGTGCATCGCGCCCGCGGGCGGCCTGTCACCGCTCTGCCCGCGACGGTCGGTGAGCGGGCCGCGGCGACGCATTCATCGAGAGACGCACCACGAGGCGAGACCGAATGAGGACCCATGAAGACGGGTGCCGACCGGGCCGCGGAGCCGGTCCCCACCCCGACCACTCAGGCCCGCTGCCAACGGGCCGGCGGCCGCGGGCACCTTCCTCCCGGCGGGCCCCTGCGCCGGGCCCGCGCCGGAAGCGCCACGGCCACCCGCGCCCCGCGCGTAAGGGCCTGCCGCCACGAGTCGATGCCGACCGGGCGTGCGCCGCATCGGGAGCAGGCTGAGCCGACTATCCGGGGCGCCTCGTGCGAAGTGCGGCACCCGCGGCGTGAACGTGAATTGGATCACAACTCTACAGGTCTCTTGTAAATCGCCGCAAGGTGGCTCTAGCAAATTATGGAGATTCTCGTGATGGCTCATGCCCCGCATCGGCCGGAATCCAGAGAGGCGGCCTCTTCCGAGGTCGCCGTGCTGAGTAAGATCGTCAAGCGCTACGCCGATACGAAAGGCGCGGAGTTCGCCGCCGTCAACGATCTCGATCTACGCATACGACGAGGAGAGGTCGTGGCGTTCCTGGGGCCGAACGGCGCCGGGAAGACCACCACCATCGACATGCTGCTGGGACTCCTCGCACCGGATTCGGGCGAGGTGCGGCTCTTCGGCGGGCCCCCGCAGCAGGCGGTGCGCTCCGGACGGGTCGGTGCCGTCCTGCAGACCGGCGGACTGCTGCCCGATCTGACCGTCCAGGCCACCGTGCGGATGCTCGGCTCGCTGCACCCCGGTGCGGATCCCGAGAGGGCCATCCGCCGGGCCGGTCTCACCGCACTGCGCAGACGCAGGGTCGGCGAGTGCTCCGGCGGCGAACAGCAGCGGCTGAGGTTCGCCCTCGCCCTGCTGCCCGAGCCCGAGTTCCTGGTGCTGGACGAACCGACGGCCGGGATGGACGTGGCGGCCCGCCGGGAGTTCTGGGCCGCCGTGCGGCAGGACGCGGCGCGCGGCACGACCGTCATGTTCGCCACCCACTACGTGGAGGAGGCGGAGCACTTCGCCGACCGGGTCGTGATGATCGACCGCGGCCGGCTGGTCGCAGACGGCTCCGTGTCCACCGTCAGAGCCGCCATCACCGGACGCACCGTGTCCGCCCGGATGACCGCCGTGGAGGCCGCCATGGTGGCCGCTTCCCCGGATGTCCGCTCCAGCACGGTGCGCGGCGACCGCCACTGCTTCGACTGCGCGGACTCCGACTCCGTGCTGCGTCTGCTGCTCCACCGGACGTCCGCCGCGGAGATCGAGGTCGCGCCGCGCAGCCTCGAGGAGGCCTTCCTGGCCATCACCGACCACGACCACGACCACGACCACGGGCGCGACCGCGACCACGACCACGGGCGCGACCGCGACCACGACCACGGGCGCGACCGCGACCGCGAACCAGTCCGAGACGTCCGGGAGGCCCGGCGATGAGTACCGCGCAGACGTCCGTCCCCCGCATACGGACCTCGCCTTTCAGCGGCGTGAACCCCACCTTTGTCGCCTTCGAGCTCCGGCGGCGCTTCAGCCGCCAGACCACCGTCTTCACCATCCTGCTGCCCGCGGTCCTCTACCTCGCCCTGTTCCGGACGGGCCCGGAGGGCGGGGCGCTCGCGCACGGCAACTTCGCCGCCTGGATGATGACGGGCCTGGCCGTCTACGGAGCGGCGATGGCGGCCATCAGCTCGGCGGCCACCATCTCGATCGAGAAGTCCAGCGGCTGGATGCGCACGATCGCCCTGAGCCCTCTCGCGCCACCCGGGTACCTCTTCGTGAAGGTGCTCTGCTCGGTGATGATGGCCGCCGTGCCCGTCGCCGTCATCGGGGTGGTGGGATTCGCCACCGGCGCTCGCGCGGAGCCGGGCGTCTGGGTCACGTCCCTCCTCGTCGCCTGGCTCGGTTCCGCCGTCTTCGCCGCCCTCGGCATCGCGCTGGGGCTGGCTCTCAAGCCCGAGACCGTCACGCACATACCCGGGTTGGTGATGACCGCGCTCGCGTTCCTCGGCAACCTGTTCATCCCGCTCAGCGGCACCATGCTGGAGATCGCCCGGTACACGCCCATGTACGGCGTCTCGGCGCTGGCCCGCTACGCACTCACCGACGGCTACTCGTTCAGCGGCGAGCACTCCAGCCTGGCGGGCGCCGTGCTCAACGTGGCCGCCTGGCTGGCCGCGTTCTCCTTCATGGCGATCCGCCGCTTCCGGCGGAGCACGGGCCGCCTCTAGCGCACCGCCGCTCCGCGGTCCTGCCCAGATCCGCAACACACCCGTAGCCCTTGCCACATCCGTAGCCCCTACGACCCCCGTCGCCCGTGCGGCACCGTCCGCCGACGGCCGCGCGCGACACGTCCTCCCACCAAGAAGGGTGTAGAGCTGGTGATTGCCTTCATCGCACCGGGACAGGGCTCCCAGGCCCCCGGCATGCTGGCCGGCTGGCTGCGCGACCCGGTCCTCGCCGAGCAGGTCCGGGCCTGGTCCGAGGCCGCCGACGTCGATCTGGTGCACCTGGGCACCAGAGCCTCGGCCGCCGAGATCGCCCGGACCGAGAACACCCAGCCCCTGCTGGTCGCCCAGGGACTGCTGGCCCACCGGGATCCGGGCGCGCAGGCCACAGTGGCGGCGGGCCACTCGGTGGGTGAGATCACCGCCGCCGCCTGCGCCGGGGTGCTGAGTCCCACCGACGCCGTACGCCTGGCCGCGATCCGCGGCCGCGCCATGGCCGACGCCTGCGCCCTGGTGCCCACGTCCATGGCCGCCGTGGTGGGCGGCGACGAGACGGACACCCTCGCCGCGATCGCCGAACACGGCCTCACCGCCGCGACGTTCAACGGCGCCGGCCAGATCGTGGCCGCGGGACCGACCGAGGACCTGCGGCGTCTGGCGGCCAAGCCCCCTGGCGGGAGCACGGTCAAGCCGCTGAAGGTCGCAGGGGCCTTCCACACCCGGTACATGGAAACCGCACGGCGGCGCCTGGCCGCCGCGGCCGCTGTGACGCCGTTCCGGCCGCCGCGCGGGCTGCTGCTGTCCAACGCCGACGGCGAACCACTCGACAGGCCCGAGACGATCCGGCGGCGGCTGGTCGACCAGGTCGTGCGGCCGGTGCGCTGGGACCTCTGCCTGCTCACCCTCGGACGGATCGCGCCGGACGTGACCGTGGCCCTGCCCCCTTCCCGCACACTCGCCAACATCCTCAGGCGCCAGCTCCCCGCGCTGTTCGTGATGTCCGTCAGCACGCCGGGCGACCTCCGCAGGGTCCGGGCGCGTCTCACCGCGGCCTCCCGGACGAGGGAGGCGACCCATGCCGGTGTCTGAGCTCTTCGCACGCGTCCGTGCCGAGCGCGCCGGCCATCCGGCCGTGATCGCCTCCGACGGCAGCCTCTCCTACCGCGAACTGGGAACCAGGGTCGACCGGGCGGTGGGCTGGCTGCGCGCCCAGGGTGTCACCGGCGGAGCCCGGGTGGTGTACGCCGGGGGCAACGACGGCGCCTTCCTCGCCCTGTTCTACGCGACACTGCGCATCGGCGCCGTCTTCGTGCCGGTGCACCCGGAACTGACCGACGCCCAGGTCGCCCATATCGTCGACGACTGCGGGGCCGCCCTGGCGGTGTGCACCCCCAGCGCGGGCCGGCGGGCCCGGCGCACCGTGGACGTCGCGCGCGCCCGGCGGGAGATCCGGGACTCTCCCGCCGACGGCTTCGCCGGCGCCGTCTCGGACGGCGACGTCGCCCTGCTCGTCTACACCTCCGGCACGACCGGCCGCCCGAAGGGCGTGGTATGCCCCCACCGGCAGGTGCTCGCGGCGGTGCGGGCGGTCGACGAGTGCCTCGGCTACCGCGCCGAGGACGTCGTGCTGTGCCGGCTGCCGCTCTCCTTCGACTACGGGCTCTACCAGGCCCTGCTGTGCGCCCATGCGGGCTCCACCCTGGTCCTGGTGGAACGGGACGGCGACCGGGCGCTGCTGAGCGCCATCGAGCGGCACGGGGTCACCGTCGTGCCCCTCGTGCCGTCGCTGGCCCAGATGCTCACCCTGCTGCAGCGCAGGCTGCGCCGGCCCACCGGTGTCCGGCTGTTCACCAACACGGGGGCCCGCCCGGGCAAGGCGGTCACGGCGGAGCTTCTGGAACTCTTCCCCGGCTCGGTGTTCGCCTCCATGTACGGGATGACGGAGTGTCAGCGCATCTCGGTGCTCGACCCCGCCCTGTACGAGGCGCACCCGGACTCCGTGGGCCGGCCGATCCCCGGCGACCATGTGCGCGTCGTCGGCGCGGACGGCCGCGCCCTCGGCCCCGGCGAGGTGGGGGAGATCGTCGTGTGGGGGAGCACGGTGATGGACGGCTACTGGGGGGTCCCCCAGGAGCAGCAGAACCGGTACGTCCGCCGGGCCGACGGCTCGCTCGAACTCCATACCGGGGACCGGGGGCACCTCGACGAGGCCGGCCTGCTGTACTTCGTCGGCCGCGACGACGACATGATCAAGCGGCGCGGCGTGCGCATGGGCCTCACCGAGATCGAGGACGCCGCCGAGCGGATCCCCGGGGTGGCCGCCGCGGTCGCGCTGCGCCCCGAACACGAGGACGCGCCGCTGCATCTGGCGGTGCAGACCTCCCTCGGTCCGCAGGAGGTGCGCACGCGTCTCGCGCGGCTCCTGGACCGTGCCCGGCTCCCCGACCGGATCATTCCGATCCCATCGGTGCCCCTCACCGCCAACGGCAAGCCGGACCGCGAGGCCGTGCGGCGCCTGTGCGCCGCCGCGGCTTCGGAGCACGACACCCCCGTTCCCCCCGCACAGACCAGGACCCCCCATGAACCAGCCGCAGTTTGACCGCCTCGTGGAGCGGATCTGCTCCGTCACGGTGACCGACCCGCAGACCCCCCTCGTGGACCTCGGTGTGGACTCGCTCCGCACCATCGCCCTGCTGATGGCGATCGAGGAGGAGTTCGAGGTGGAGCTCCACCCCCGCGTCCTCGCGGACCCGGCCCAGGCCTCCCCGGCGGGCCTGTGGCGCGCCGTCCAGGAGCAGCGGACCGGGACGGGGGACTGATCGCCGTGTGGACCGACACGCGACCCGCCGTGGAGATGCCGCGGCTGTTCGAGCGGGGCGGGGACACGGTCTCCTTCGCCGGCGGGCTGCCCGACCTCGACGTGCTGCCCCTGGACGCGATCTCGCGCCAGATGTCCGCGCTGGTGCGGCTCGGCGGCAGGGTGGCCCTCCAGTACAGCACTCCGCACGTCGCCCAGGCGCTTCTCCCGGCGATCGTGGATCTGATGGGACGTGAGGGAGCGCGCCCGGATGCCGGCGGCCTGGTCCCGACGAGCGGCTCCCAGATGGGGCTGATGGCGGTGGGGCTCGCCCTGGCGGTGCCCGGGGAGACCGTGCTCGTGCAGACCCCCGCCTACCCGGGTGCCGCTGCGGCCTTCCGCACCGCCGGCCTGAGGCTGCACGCCCTCCCTCGGGACGCCCGGGGCCCGGCGCCGGAAGGCCTGCGTGAAACGATTCTGCGGCTTCGCGGGGTAGGACGTACCGCGCGGCTCGTCTACTGCAATCCGACCTTCCAGAACCCCACCGGCGCCACCCTGGACGTCGACCGCCGCAGGGAACTGCTCGCGGTGGCCGACGAGCTCGGCCTGCTGCTGATCGAGGACAACCCCTACGGGCTGCTGGGCTTCGCGGGGGAGACCACCGACACGCTCACGGCGCTCGCCCCCGAACGCGTCGTGTACCTCGGCACCTTCTCCAAGGTCTTCGCGCCCGGCCTGCGCTGCGGCTGGATCGCCGCGCCACCCGAGCAGGCCGCCGCGCTGCGCCGCACCACGGAGGTGATGGCCCTGTCCCCGTCGGCGCTGGCCCAGGCCGCGATCGCCGCCTTCCACGCACGCAGCGGATGGACGGAGCTGATCGACCGCTACCGCGCCGCCTACCGCGAACGCTGCGCGCTGATGACCGACGCCCTGGAACGCGAACTCGGCGACGGCGGGCAGTGGACCTGGCAGCGGCCGCAGGGGGGCTTCTACCTGTGGCTGCGCCACCGCGGCGGACTCGACACCGGCCCGCTCGCCCGGGCCGCCGCCGAGCGGGGCGTCTCCTTCGTCCCCGGGAGCCACTTCCGGATCGACGGGGAGCCCTCGAACGCGCTGCGGCTGTGCTTCAGCCACGTGCCCAGGGAGCGGATCGCCGCGGGCGTCTCCCGACTGGCCACCGTGCTCAGGGGAGACGCGGCATGAGCGGACAGCCGCGTCCGGCCCGCGCCCTCGGCCGTGCCGCGTTCGCCCCCTCCCATCCACTCGCCGGCAGCGACTGGCGGGTGTGGGACGTCGGGCTGCTGCGCGGCGCCGGCTTCCCGGTGTCCGGACTGGAACTGCTCAAGGGCCCCCGCGCGGCCCGGGCCGCCCGGCTCCTGGAGTCCGAGGGCCTCGAGGCGTTCCAGGCCGCCTACCGGGCCGACAGCGCCGCCGAGTCGAAGGCGCTGGCCGGCCTGGCGGCGGACGGCACCTTCCGGCGGGCCGTCGCCTGGCAGAACCGCACGATGTACCGCGTACTGGACTCCGTCGCGGCCCGCAGCGGCAAGGCGAGCAGGCGCCGGCGGCGGGAACGGGGCGTCGCCATGTACTGGCTGCGCTACTGCGCCAAGGCCGACATGATCGGCTTCTTCGGCCCCGGCGCGTGGATCAGCGTCGGCCGAGGGCGGCGCGCCGTGGACCTCGACCACGGGCCCGCGCTGACGGCGGAGAGCCGGACGTCCTTCGAACGCTGGGCGGTGGCCGCACTCGCCGACTGGATGGTGGCGCAGCCGGGTGCCCGCTGGTGGTTCCCGCCGATGCTCAGGGCCGACGTCCACCTCGCCGGCGACCGGCTCCTCCTCCCGGGCGGGCGCACGATCCGCCTGAAGGACGACGACGCCCGCGTCCTGCGCCTCGCCGACGGCGACCGCAGCGCCGAGGCCGTCGCCGAGGCCACCGGCTGGGACCCGGCGTCGGCACGGGAGCGGGTGGAGAAGGCCCTGCAGCGGCTCCTGCGGCAGCGGGTGCTGACCTGGGACGCCAACATCCCCGTCGACGTACGCGCCGAAGAGGTCCTGCGCAGGCGCGTGGCGGGCATCGGCGATCCCGGGCTGCTCGCACGGTTCGGCGCAGTGCTGGCGGAACTCGACGGGCTGCGGGAGACGATCGACGGCACACGCAGCGCGGAGGAACTCGCCGACGCGCTCGACCGGCTCGACGCCTTCTTCGTCCGCATCACGGGACAGGCCGCCTCCCGGGAAGAGGGAAAGATGTACGCCGGCCGGACGCTGTGCTACCAGGACTCCCTCCGCGACTGCCGCATGGACCTGGGGCGCGACTTCCTCGACTCCGTCGCCCGCCCCCTGGTCCTCGTCGCCGACGCCGCCGACTGGTTCGGCAACCGCCTCGCCGAGCTCGTGGAGGCTCAGGTCGCGGGCTTCGTCCGAGAGGCCGCCGGCGGCCGGGGCGGCCCGGTGGCCCTCGCCGACGTGTGGACGCGGGTGCTCAACCTCTTCTGGGGAGACACCGCGGCCCCGGTGCGGACCGCCACCCGCGAGCTCGCCCGCAAGTGGCAGGAGGCGCTCGGGGCGGACCCGGCGGCGGAACTGCCCGCGCGCCTGGAGCTCTCGGTCGCGGACATCGAGGAGCGGGCCGGGGAGCTGTTCGCCACCGGTCCCGTCCGCTCCCCGCACCTCGCCCTGCACAGCCCCGACCTGCAGATCGCCGCCCCCTCGGTCGACGCGGTCAACGCCGGGGAGTACACGGCCGTACTCGGCGAACTGCACGCCTGCCTCGCCACGCTCGACCCGGGCTCGCTCGACTGGACCACCGGCGCCGCCTCGCTCCGCGACCAGGTCAACGCGGCCGTGGGCGCGCAGCGCCTGGTACCGCTGCTGCCGGTCGACTGGACGCGCAACAGCGGACGGGTGGTCCCCGCCCCCGTCGGGACGACCGACCGGCTTATCGGCTTCACCCGGGCCCCCTTCGACGACCGCGCCCGGGTGGATCCGGCGGCGTCCATCACCCTGCACGAGACGGACGGCACCGTCACCGCCACCACACCCGACGGCCACGAGTGGAACATCGCCGAACTCCTCGCGGTACCGATCTCGATCATCGCCGCCGACGCCTTCAAGATCGGACTCGACCGGGCGCACGCTCCCCGGGTCACCCTCGACGGCCTGGTCCTGTTCCGGGAGACCTGGCGCCTGCCCGTCGCGGGCACCGGCCTGCCGCGGAAGGCGGACGCCGAGCGCGACTACCTGGCCGTACGGGACTGGTGCGCCCGCAACGCCCTGCCCGACCTGCTCTTCGTCAAGTTCCAGGCGGAGACCAAGCCGTACCTCGTCGACTTCACCAGCCCCACGCTGGTCCTGTACTTCGCCAGCATGGTCCGCGCCGCACACCGGCAGGACCCCGAAGCGGTCGTGAGCCTCAGCGAGCCGCTGCCGTCCCCGGACGAATGCTGGCTGACGGACTCCCACGGCGAACGGTACGTCAGCGAACTACGCCTGCAGATCAGCAGAAAGGTGCCGGAATGAGCCTGGTAACCCGAGACGGCTCGGCCGTATCCACGACCCGCCGCTCCAGGAACCCCGATATCACCGCGACGATCGGAGGAACGCCGCTTGTCGCACTCGACCGCCTCTTCCCACCCGAGCGGTTCCAGGTGTACGCCAAGTGCGAGCGCTTCAACCCCGGCGGAAGCATCAAGGACCGGGCCGCCAAGTCGATGCTCGAAGAGGCCATCCGGACGTCGAAGGTCGTCCCCGGGGTCTCCACGGTGGTCGAGTCGTCCTCCGGCAACCTCGGGATCGCACTCGCCCAGCTCTGCAACTTCCACAAAATCGCCCTCGTCTGCGTCGTGGACCCCCACACCACCACGCAGAACATCGCCATCATGCGGGCCTACGGCGCGCGGGTCGAGGTCGTCGACCGCGACCCCGCCTCCGGCCAGTACCTGCCGGCGCGCATCGCGAGGGTCCGGGCACTGCTGGAAGCCCTCCCCGACGCCTACTGGCCCAACCAGTACGCGAACGAGTGCAACGCCCTGGCCCACCACCACACCATGCGCGAGATCTGCGAAGCCCTGCCCCGCGCGCCCGACTACCTCTTCCTGGCGACCAGCACCACCGGAACGCTCCGCGGCTGCGCCGACTACTGCCGCGAGAACGGGCTGGCCACGAGGGTGGTGGCGGTGGACGCGGTGGGAAGCGTGATCTTCGGGCCACCGGAGCCGGGCGGCGCCCGCCACCCGCGCAGGATCCCCGGACACGGAGCGGCGATCGTACCCCCGCTCCTGCGGCCGGACCTCGCGGACAAGGTCGTCAAGGTCACCGACTACGAGTGCGTACGCGGCTGCCGCCGGCTGCTCGCCCGCGAGTCCATCCTCGCCGGCGGTTCCTCGGGCGCCGTGGTCAGCGCCCTGCAACGGTCCTCCTCCTCGATCGAACCGGGCGCCACCTGCGTCGCGGTGCTTCCCGACGGTGGCGACCGCTACCTCGACACCATCTACTGCGACTCCTGGGTGGACACCCACCTCCGCCCGCACCCGAACCGCTCGCCCCACCACGAACAGGACAGGACCGAGGCATGAGGATCCTCAACCGAGACGACGTCGACGCCGCTCTGAGTGATCGCGAACCCGCGGTCCTGGAAGCGGTGCGCACCGCCTACCTCCTCCACGGCCGGGGCCGTTCGCGGGTGCCGTTCTCCGGTTTCCTGCGCCCGCCGGAGCCCGCCGGCTCCCGCATCATCTCCCTTCCCGCCTACCTGGGCGGTCCCGAACCCGTGATGGGCATGAAGTGGATCTCCTCCTTCCCCGGGAACGTGGACGAAGGACTCCAGCGGGCGTCCTCGATCCAGGTCCTCAACGACCTGCGCACCGGCTACCCCATCGCGCTCCTCGAGTCAAGCCGGATCTCCGCGTCGCGGACCGCCGCGAGCGCCGCGCTCGCCAGTGCGGCACTCCACGGCACGCGCGCGGTGCGCACCGCGGGGCTCATCGGGTGCGGCACGATCAACCAGCGGGTCCTGGCGTTCCTCGTGCGGACGCACCCGGAACTGGAGGCCGTGCTGCTCACCGACGCGGTGCCGGAACGAGCCGAAGTCCTCGCCGCAGAGCTGCGCCGCCTGCACCCGGCCATCGCCTTCCGCACCGGCGACGCCGCCGCAGCGCTCGGCGCCCGCACGGTCAGCGTGGCGACCACCGACTCGGGCTACTGGCTCGATCTCGCTGCCTTTCCCCACCGCCCCGACGGCCAGGTGATCCTGCACCTGTCGCTGCGCGACCTCGACACGAAGTCGGTGCTCTCCGCCCGCAACGTGGTCGACGACGTCGAGCACGCCGTCCGTGAGCGCACCTCCCTCCACATGGCCGAACAGGAGGTCGGCAACCGCGACTTCGTGCATGCCGAGATAGCGGCCGTGCTGGACGGTTCGGTACCGCCCGACCCCGGGGGCACCACCGTCTTCTCGCCCTTCGGCCTGGGCATCCTGGACCTCGCGGTCGCGCAGGAGGTGCTCGCCTACGCCACTCGGGCGGGCCTGGGCACCGAGGTCGCGGGATTCGCCCCCGGCAGCCACCGGGTGACGTCGGCCATGACGGAGAAGCCGGCATGAGCGGCCCCGGAAGCCTCTTCCCCGAGGGCACGAGGGCCCTGGTCACCGGCGCGTCACGGGGTATCGGTGCGGCGATCGCCGTCACCCTGGCCGAGCACGGCTGCGACGTCGCCGTCAACTACCGCTCCAACGCGTCCAAGGCCGAGGACGTCGCCCGGCGGATCCGCAGCCTCGGCAGGAAGAGCCTGCTGCTCCAGGCGGACGTCTCCGACGAGGCGCAGGTCACCGCGATGTACCGGGAGCTGAGGGCCGCGTGGGGTTCGCTCGACGTGGCGGTGCTCAACTCCGGGGTGACCTCCGACGGCCATCTGGCCGCCATGAGCGGTGCCAAGTGGCGGCAGGTCATCGACACCAACCTCACCGGCACCTTTTTCACCGCACGTGAGGCCACCAAGCTCATGTACGTCACCGGCGGTGCGATCGTCCTCATCGCGTCCACCAGCGGCGTCGCGGGCCGGGCGGGCCAGGCCAACTACGCCGCGAGCAAGGCCGGGGTGATCTCCCTGGCCAAGACGCTGGCGTACGAGGTCGCCGCACGCGGCATCCGGGTCAACGTCGTGGCCCCCGGATTCATCGACACCGACATGGTGAAGAAGCTGCCGGCCGCCCGACGGGCCCACGCCCAGCAGTCCATACCGATGGGGCGCATGGGGACGCCGCGGGAAGTGGCGCACGCCGCCGCCTTCCTGGCCGGCCCCGGCGCCTCGTACATCACCGGCAAGGTGCTCACCGTCGACGGCGGAATGATCCCCGTCTAGCCGTGCCGTCCGGCACACCGACGACCCCACACCCCCCTGACGAGAGGAACCCCCGTGTCCGTCGCCACCTTCGAGCAGATCCGCGCCCAGGCCCAGTCCCGCCTCGAGAAGAACACACACCTGAAGTCGATGATCATCGACCGCCTGGGCCTGGACGTGGAACCGTCCGTCGTCTCCGACAACCAGCCGCTGTTCGGCCGCGGCCTCGAGATGGACTCCCTGGACACCCTGGAGATCGTCGTCATGATCAACAGCGAGTACGCCGTGCTGATCAGCGACGACGACTTCGAGGCCTTCGGCTCCATCAACGCCCTGGTCGACTTCGTCGAAGCCCGCGAGGCCCGGTCGTGACGGCCGCCACCGCACCACCCGGTGGATCCGGCCGCCGGGCCGCGGCGACCGCCGGCAAGCGCAGCTACTCCTGCGACGACATCAAGCGGATGCTGCCGCACCGCTGGCCGATGCTGATGATCGACCGCGCCTACGACGTGGTACCAGGCGTGTCCGGCCGGGGGGTGAAGAGCGTCTCGGTGAACGAGCCGTTCTTCGCCGGGCATTACCCCGACCACGCGGTCATGCCCGGAGTCATGATCGTCGAGTCGATGGCCCAACTCGTGGCGGTCGTCTACGTCGCCGAGATCATCGAGGCGGCCCAACCGGGCGCGGACGCCGGCGACGCCTCGAAGAGCGTCGGCTACCTGGGCTCCATCAGCCAGATGCGGTTCTCCCGGCTCGTCGTGCCGGGCGACCAGCTGACGCTGGAGGCCACGCTCGGCGAGCGCCTCGGCGAGCTGCGCCGGGTGTCCGTGCGCGCGAGCGTCGGCCGGGAGCAGGTCGCCTCGGGCTCCCTGGTGGTCACGTCCGGACGCAGGGCCGTCTAGTGCGCCCGGCGAGCGTCCCTCCCCGCCGGGCGCCGGGCACGCTCTCCCCCGCCGCCCCCGGACGCGCAAGGTGCCCCCGGGCCCCGTCGGCGGATGCCTCCGGCGGGCGGCCGGTACCGGTGCGGCCGGTACGGGGACGGCCCTGCGCCTCGCGACCGCTCGCCCGGACGCCGCAGGCCCCCGGCCCCGCGGGGAGGACGGTGCCGCCTCCGCCGCACACCCCGGCGCGGCTGCGGGCAGGGTCCGCCTGCCGGAGGGCGGCGCCCGCCGGGCCCGAGGCGAAGGACCGCCCGGCGCCGATGCGCCCCGCCGGGGCCCGCGCGCACGGCTCGGGCACGCCGAGGGCGGCCGTGCCGGGGCGCATCCCCGCCGGAGCGGCCGCTGCCGGGAGTCCCGGTGACGGGCCGGACGGCAACCGGGGGAGTGCACGCCGCACGGCAGCCGGCCCCGGCCCGTCACCCATCCGACCGACGAGAGAAAGATGTGGAATGTCCGTCACCATCCGCCCGTACCAGGTGGGCGACGCGCAGGGCATCGCGGAGCTCTTCAACCGCCACCACGACAACCCCAACCCCGTGGCGGGCGGGATCACCGCCGGCGAGGTCGTGCGCGAGCTCGCCGAACGGGACACCGGGGCGTTCCTCGTCGCGGTGGACGACGGCCGGGTGGTGGGCACCTTCGGGCTGTTCAACAGCACCGGCCGGAGGGCGGCCCGAGCCGGTGAGCTGATCGCCGACATGTTCTTCGTCGCGCCGGCCTACCGCAACGGAGTACTCACCGGCCGGCTCTTCACGGAGGCCGTCGAGTGGATGATGCGGTCCGGCTGCCTCGTCCTGCGGCTCACCGTCAACCCCGCCAACACCGTGGCGTTCCGGCTCTACCGCCGGGTGGGCTGCGTCTCCGTCGGCCGCACCACGCCCGGCGAGGACGGCAACGTCGAACTGCACAACTACATACCGCTCGTGCTGCGCAGCGTGGTCGCGGATCTCGGCGACGAGGTGAGGTCGGCCCTGCGCGGGGTCACCAGCTTCGCGACGCTCGTCGACTCCCCCGACGGCGGGCTGAGTTCGGACGTCCGCCTGGTCGACGGCGCCCGTACCGTGCACTACCGCCTCCTCCTCGGCGACTTCCGGCTCACCGCGAGCGTGGACGTGGACCGCGGCACGGTCCGCCAGGCGGCGGTCGGCCGCATCGGCGACGGCACGGTGCGGCCCCTGCGGCTGACCGCCCCGCCCTACCGGGTCCGCGCCCCGCGGCGGGCCGCACCGCACCGCTTCACGGCCGGCGGAGCGGTGTGCGAGGTGGACGGCGACGACGCGACCGTGCGCGTGTGGCACGAGGGCCACCACGGGCCGGTGTTCACCTCCACCTGGCCAGGCTGCCGGGCCAACGGCCCCTCCGGCTGGCGCGAGGGCGGGCCGCGCGATCTGCGCGTCGTCCGCGTCGCCGGCGGACTGCGGATCACGGAGAGGTGCGGCGAGGACGAGGTCGTCGGCACGGTCACCCTCGACGGGGGAGTCCTCCGGCAGGACTTCGCCTTCACCACCCCGCCGGGCCGGATCTTCCAGACGGTGGGTCTGCGCCAGGGCGTCTTCGTCCACGCCGACGGGCAGCGCCACCCGCTGGGCCTGGGCATCGGGGTCCGCGACGCCTCCGAGGTGGTCGCCGCCTCGGAGCCCGTCCCCGCCGGCGGGGAACTGGTCTGGCTCGGCACCTCCACCGAGATCCGGATCCCGGTGAGCGGGCCGGCGCGGCTGGTGCACAGCGCCCTGCTCGAGCGGGGCCTCGAGCGCGGCGCGGACGGGGTGGCCCGCCTGCGCACCGTGCTACGGCCGGCCGCCGTGCCCACCGCGGCGGCGCGCGCCCCCGTCCGCAGGACCCCGCGGACCGGGGGGCCGCGCAGGCTGGAACTCGACGCCGCGGCCGCCGGGGTGACCCGGTGGACGGAGGGCACGACGAAGGTCCTGCGCAGTCCCCACCCCCGCACCCGGGCGTTCGGCTGCAACCCGTCCTGGTCCGCAGGGATGTGGATGACCAGGGAGCAGCACCGGTTCCACCGCTCCGCCGGCCTCGGCTGGGGCGTCCCCTCAGCGGCCGGGTGGGAGGAGAAGCACCCGCTCGCCCTCTACTGCCCGCAGGCGAGGACCGGTTGGGAGATCACCGCCCCGGCCGACGCCACCGAGCCCCTCCGGGTGCACGTGCACACCTTCCGGGACGAGCACGAGTACGCGGACGATCACGCGGAGGATCACCCGGAGGCGGCGGAGACCGTCCTGTGGATCACCCCCAACACCCCGCGGAAGACCGCCGTCGTCCTCGAATCCGGCGGAAGGCGGTGGGAGTTGGCTCCCACCGGCTTCCGGCAGGTGTGGGCCGCGGCCGCCGCGGTCCGCCTGTCCGACGGCAGCTGGCTGGACTGCCGCCCCGCACCCGGATCCGGCGGCGAGCAGGAGATCGCCCTCCGCTCCACCGCGTCCGGCCTCCTCCTCGGCTGCGTCTCGCCGGCGGGCCGCGGGGACACCGCCTGGCACCTGTCCGTACACGACGAACCCACCGTCTGACCCGCCCCCACCGCTACGAAGGGAAACCGCCCACCATGACCACGACCACCGCCGCACTGCGCACCCTGACCGACGACTACGCCACCGTGCGCACGTCCGTCGGCGCCTACCGGATCGACGCGCCGCTGGTGCGCCTCACCGGAGACGACAGGCTGTCCTTCCTGGACGCCCTCCTGGCCAAGTCCGCGGACTTCGTGGAGCCGGACACCGTCCGGGAGGCACTCGCCCTCCACGATGACGGCACCCCGTTCGCGGTCCTGCTGCACTGCGAGGTGGGCGAGGAGTCCTGGCTGCTTCCCCGCACGCCGATCACGGCCGGGGAACTGCGCGGACACCTGGACGGGCTGGAAGTGCCGCCGGGCGTCACCGTCGAGTTCGAGCCCGAGGGCTGGGGCGCGACCGCGTTCGAGGGACCGGACGCCTGGTCCGTTGCCGCCGCCCTCGTCGACTTCGACATCTCCGGGCTGCCCCTGCACGCCGTCACGGAGGCGGCCGTGCCGGGTGCGCCGACGGCGGTCGCCCACCTGGCGCGCGTCGGCACCACAGGCGAGTACGGATACCTCCTCCTCTCCGACACCCCCGAGACGGCGTACGGGGCGGTCCTTGCCGCCGTACGGGAGCAGGGCGGCCATCCGGTCGGCCGCGAGGGGCTGGACCGCGTCCGGGCCGAGGCCGGAATGGCCACGTGCGCCGCGGGATTCCTCGGCCTCACGGTGGACCGGGCCGACCTCTCCTGGATGGTCGACTGGGACCGGCTGGGCGAGTTCCGCGGGTCCGGCGGCCTCACGCGGCCTGCGGCGGACGGCCCCCGGCTGACCGTCCTCACCGCCTCGCCCGGCAGCCGGTTCGCCGCCGGCGCCGAGGTGACGGCGGCCGGTGAGGCCGTCGGCACGGTCCTGTGGCAGGCCCCTTGCGCCAACGAGGACGAGGAACTCGTCCTCGCGCTCCTGGACGCGCCCTTCTGGGTTCCCGGCCTCGACCTGGCCGCCGAAGACGAGCAGGCCTCCCGCCGCCCGCTGTCCACCGTGACCCTCCCGCGCGTCGTCGCCCGCTCGCTGACCACGAGGATCTCCTGATGCCCGCCCCCACCATCGCCCTCACCGGCCTCGGGCTGATCACCGGGGCCGGGGAGGACGTCGAGACCTGCTGGACCTCCATCGTGGCAGGCGCCCCCGGCATCCGCACCAACACCCTCTTCGACACCTCGGAACTGCTGACCGACTGGGCGGGCATGGTCACCGGTGAGCAGAGGAGCGGACTGGACCGCTGCTACAGCCTCGCCGCCACCGCCGTCCGGGAGGCCGTACGGCACAGCGGAGTCGACCTCTCCTCGGTCGACCGGGAGCGGGTGGCGGTCGTCGTCGGCTCCAGCCTCGGTGCGATGCCCACCCTCGAGGGCGTCCACGCCGGCCTCGTCCTCGGGGGCGAACTCGACGCCCGGCGGGCGGTGACCGCACAACTGCCGTGCGTGGGCGACTACATCGCCTCCGAGTTCGACCTGCGCGGCCCCCGCGTGGTGCTCTCCAACGCCTGCGCGGCCGGCGCCGTGGCACTCGGGTACGCGGCCGAACTCCTGTGGCGCGAGGACGTCGACTACGTGCTGTGCGGCGGAGTGGACCCGCTGGCCACGCTCTCCGCCTACGGGTTCAGCTCCCTCGGAGCCCTCGACGCGGAGCCCTGTTCGCCCATGTCGGCCTCCACGGGCCTGACCCTCGGCGAGGGAGCCGCGTTCATGCTCCTGGAACCGGCCGACCGGGCCGAGCGGCGCGGCGCACGCGTCCTTGCCGAACTCGGGGGCTACGGCCTGTCCTGCGACGGGTACCACCAGACCGCCCCGGACCCGAGCGGCAAGGGGGCCTGCGCCGCCATGGCCCAGGCCCTGGAGACGGCCGGACTCGACCCGGACGACGTCGACTACCTCAACCTGCACGGCACCGGGACACCGGCCAACGACTCCTCGGAACCCAAGGCCGTCAGGAAGCTGTTCGGCTCCGCACCGCCGCCGGTCAGCTCCACCAAGTCGATACTCGGCCACACGCTCGGTGCGGCCGGTGCGGTGGAATCGGTCGTCAGCGCCCTGGCGATCGACCGCGGCGTCCTGCCCCCGACCATCAACACGCGCGGACTGGAGCCCCCCAGCGGGCTCGACATCGTCGCGGGCACCGGACGCGAGGGGCGGCCCGGCGTGGTGCTGTCGAACTCCTTCGCGTTCGGCGGGAACAACGCCTCCGTGGTCCTCAACCGGCCCGGGCGGACCGGGCGGGGCACCCGCCGCAGCGAGCCGCTGCACCAGGTCGTGGTGACCGGCGCGGCCGGCCTCGCGGGCGAGGCCGCCGACACCGCCGGCCTCGTCGCCGCACTGAGCGGCCGCCGCCCCTGCTACACCCGCACCGAACACGTCCAGGGCATCGGCGAGGTGCCGATCGGCCGCGTCGACGCCGACGCGGTGTCCCGCGCGATCAACCCCAGCCGGGCCCGCCGCATGGACCCGCTGAGCCTGCTGTCCGCCGCCGCGGTCGCCGACCTCTACAGCCGGCACGGGAAGCCCTCGCGCACCGAGGCCGAGGCGACCGGCATCGTGTTCGCCACCGGCTACGGCCCCTACACCTCGGTCCTCCGGTTCCACGAGGGCGTGCTGCGGCACGGCATCGCGGGCGCCAACCCCGCGCTGTTCGCCAACACCGTCGTCAACGCGGCGGCCGGGCACGTGGCGATGCTCAACCGCTACCGCGGATACACCGCCACCATCGCCAACGGCGGCACCAGTTCCCTCCTCGCGCTGCAACTGGCGGCCCGGGTCATCGCCCGCGGGGCAGCCGACCGGATCATGGTCGTGGTCGCCGACGAGTTCCCCGGCAAGGCCCTCGCCACCCAGGCCGCCCTCCCCGGCTACGCGCGCACCGCGCACGTCGTCCCCGGAGGCCGCACCGGCACCGTGCTCACCGAGGGCGCCGCCGCGATCCTGCTCGAAAGCGAGGAGGCCGCCGCCTCCCGGGGCGCTGGCGCCCTCGCCGCGGTGCGGGGGTTCGGCGCCTCCGGCGAACCGGCGGGCCTCGGCGGCATCGGCCGCGACGGCGAGGCCTGGGCACGCGCGCTGCGCACCGCGATGACCGAGGCGGGCGCGGCCCCGGACGACATCGGCACCGTCGTCTCGGCGGCCTCCGGCTACAGCCTGGTCGACATCGCCCAGGCCCGGGCACTGAAGCTCGCCGGCCTCGCCGACCGGCCCGTGACGGCCCCCAAGGCGCTTCTGGGAGAGACCTACGGCAGCGCCGCCGCGCTGGGGCTCGTGGCCGCGCTGTGCGGTGCGGCGCCGCCCGGCCGCATCCTGCTGTCCAGCTTCGCCTACGGCGGCAGCTACGCGGCGGCCGTCCTCGACACGGAGACCTGACCGGCGCCCCCGGCAGGCCCCGCCGAGGGCCGCCGCTACCGGGCAGGGCAGAACGCGACCCACCGTGGAGGTACCCGTGGAACACCGGCCGGCGCTTGAGGAACATCACGACACGAGGGGAGGACAGGACGCGCGGTGCGGCTCCCGCGGCCGCGCCCGGCCGTACGTCATCGACTGCCTGATCACCCGCCACCCCCACCTGCCCAGCGACCGCACGGGCCACCGCCTCAACGGCTCCGGACGCTCGCTGGTCATCGCCGCGGTCGGCGAGCTGAACGGGCTCGCCGTCACCGCACGCGATCTCGCGCGCGACCGGCACCTGCGCTGGAGCCTGCCCGACCACGGCCTGACCGCCTCGGTGACGCACTGCGGCACCCTCAGCGCCGTGGCCCTGTCGGCAGGCCCGCACGTGGGAGTGGACCTCCAGGACGAACGGGACCGGCCCGCCGCCCTGCGGTGGCTCGGCTCCCTCCTCGGCCGGGCGGAACCCGCCCAGCTGCGGGACTTCGCCGAGTGCGAGGCGCTCATCAAGGCCTCACACCTCACCAAGGAGACCTTCGCGGGGGTGCGGCTGCCCGGTTGGAGACCGGGATGGCGCCCCACCAACATCCCCCCCTACCTGGTGTGCTCCACCACCTTCGGCGCCAGCACCCACCTCGCCCTCGCCGGCACCCGGCCCGCGGCGGTGAGGTGGTGGTGGCGGCCGTCCCCCACCGCACGCGCCGCCCGCAGCGGCGATCCGACCACCCTGGAGCAAGGATGACCGCCACCTCCGAGCCCAAGGCCGAACGGCCCTACACCCGCCGCATCTCACCGATCGAACGCGGCTATCTCACCGCCTCGGCTGCAGGCTGCCCACAGCTGATCCAGATGGTCGTCGAAGGCGAGGGCCACATCGGCCCCGGCGCCCTGCGGGAAGCCGTGCACACCGCCACACGCGCCAACCCCGGACTCGCCGTCCGCCGGCGGGCCGCTCTCTGGCGCGCGGACGGCCCCTTCCCCCCGGTCGTGGAACTCGCCGGGGCGGGGGACCTCCGCGCGCCCTTCTACCACCGGGACCTCGACGTCGTGACCGGTCCCGTCTGCGAGGTCGGCATCGAGGAAGGACCGGCCACCCGCCTGGTCGTCCGCGCCAGCCATGTCGTCACCGACGGCCGGGGACTGCGCCACTGGATCGCCGACGTCTTCCGGGCGTTGCGGGGTGAGGAACCCCTCGGCGCCCTCTCGGACGTCGACGACGGCCACTTCCGTACCGCCGCCGGGCGGGTACCCCCCCTGAAGCCGCCAGGCCGGCTCCAGGGGCAGCCCGCGATCCTCGGATCCGGGCCGCCCGACGGCACGCCCCTGTGGAGCCGGCGCCGGATACCCGCACGCCCCTCGGCGATCACCGCCCGGGTGGCCGCCGCCCTCTCTAGGAGCATCACCGCGGACACGGGGCGCCTGATCGTGCCCGTCGACCTGCGCCGCCACGACCCCTCGGTGCGCTCCACCGCGAACCTCACCTCACGACTGGTGCTGGACGTCCACCGCGACGACGACTGGAAGCGGGTGCACGGCGAACTCATCCGCGCCCTGCTCCGCAAGCACGAGGTCGCGTCGCTCGCCGGGGACTTCCGGCGGAGCAACCCCTTCGCCAACACCATCAGCGAGGCGTGGGCCCCTGAGGGCTCCCACTTCCCCGGCACGGCGATCATCTCCGACCACGGCCCGATCGACACCGGCGGGCTGAGCACCGACCGGTTTCGGCCCACCGCCTTCTACACCCTCCCCATGCTCGTGCCCTACGTCGAGATGTTCGTGAGTGCCTGCCAGGCAGGGGACTCGACCGAGCTGACCCTTGCATGCCGCAACCGCCCGGGAGCACGCGAGGCCGCCGAGGCGCTCCTCGACGACGTCGCGAACGCTCTGGGCGACGCGTACTGACCCGACCCCTGCCCCGCGGACCCCGAAGGACGCCCCGCATGTCGACGACCGAACAGACCGACAACGGCTCGGCCGGCTCGCCCGGCTCGCCGGAACTCTCCGGAACCCCCGAACCGGTCGGGCACCCCCCGGGACCCCGGGAGCCCCGGGAGCAGCTCCCCGGGACGACCCGGCCGTCCACGCATCCCCGGGCGCACCCCCGGGCCGGAGCGGGGGAGCGGGGAGTGCGGGGAGCAGGTCCGCACCCCCCGCCGGAAGACCGCGCCGCGGATGCGGCCGGCACCCCCGCCGCGGGGTCCGCCGGTGCCCCCGCCGCAGAGGCGGCCAGGCCGCCCGCCCCCACCGCGTGGACCTCCGCCGTGGCGATCACCGGCAACTTCCTCGCCCTGCTCGACACCACGATCGTCAACGTCTCACTGCACGACACCGCTGCCCATCTCGGCAGCATCAGCCGGGTGCAGTGGGCGGTGACCACCTACCTCCTCGCCCTGGCAGCCCTCATGCCGGCCACCGGCTGGCTCGTCACCCGCTTCGGGGTCAAACGCGTCTTCACCGGGGCGGCCAGCCTCTTCCTGCTCGGCTCGGCAGCCTGCGCGCTCAGCAGCACGCTGCCGGAACTGACGGCCGCCCGCGCCCTGTCGGGAGCCGCCGCCGGAGTGCTCGTCCCCGCGTCGACCATCCTGCTCACCCGTGGAGTGCCCCGCGAACAACTGGGCCGGGTGCAGGGGCTGAACGGCAGCGTGATGCTCATCAGCCCCCTGCTCGGCCCCACGATCGGGGGCCTGCTCGTCCAGGCGGGGGGCTGGCGCGCGGTCTACGCGGTGAACATCCCCCTGTGCGCCGCCCTCGTCCTGGTGACCCTGCGCCGGGTGCGGCCGGATCCCCCGCACAGCCGGCAGGCGAGGCCTTTGGACGTGGTGGGCCTGCTGTCCTCGGCCACCTTCACCGTCTGCACCGTCCTGGCCGTCCGCGCCTTCTCCGGGCTCGGCTGGACCGCCTCCGCCGACCTGCTCGTCCCACTGCTCCTCGCCGTGCTGAGCGGTGCGGTGTTCGTGATCCGGGAACTGCGCGCCGCCTTCCCCCTGCTCGACGTGCGCCTGTTCGGACACCATGTCTACCGGACGGCTGCGATCAACATCTTCTGCCTCGGCTTCGTGCTGTACTCGCCGATGATGCTCATCCCGCTGTACTTCCAGTCGGCGCGCGGCGAGTCGCCCGTCACGACCGGCCTCCTCATGTCCGCGGGAGGCATCGGAGTGGTCGCCGCGTCCTGGCTGTGCCGCGTTCTGATGAAGCGCGTGGGAGGAGGCGCCACCGTCGTCATCGGCGTCGGGCTCACCATGCTCGCCACCGTGCCGCTCACCGGCCTGTCCGCGACCACGCCCTACCCCCTGCTCTGCGTGAGCCTCGCGGTCCGGGGCCTGGGCACCGGCCTGACCATCGTGCCCGCCATGACCAGGGCCTACCAGTCGATCCGCGCCGAGTCCATCCCGGACGCCTCCGCACAGCTCAACCTCATCCAGCGCATCGGCGGCTCCGTCGCCCTGGCCGTGGTGACGGTGCTGCTGGACCGGGCCGCACACCGATACCACGGACTGACCCCGGACGCCTTCGCCTCCTCCTTCGGCTGGCTGCTCGTCATCTACGGCTTCACCCTCGTGCCCGCGCTGGCCCTGCTCGTCGCCGACCGCCGGGAAGCCCGACACGCCCCGGGGTGACGCAGGCTGCGACCGCATACCCGCGCGTGCCGAGGGCGCAGGCCGGGACACCCCGGGGCGTGTCGGGCTTCCCCGAGCCGACGTCGTACAGCCGCGCCCGGGCGGTACGCACAAGTGCCGCAGCTCCGGGGTGACTCCAGGCGTGATCCGGCACCGGTCCGCAGCCGTCGCGTCTGGGGCCCGGTGCACGCGTCAGATGCCGGCTCCCTCTCGGCGCGGCCTGGGCACGGGGCGGGAGCGGAGCCCCCCGCCCGAAGCGGGCGGGGGGCTCCGCGGTGGTTGGGCGGCCCCGGGAGGGCGGTCCGCCGGGTTCAGTGCCGGAGCCAGGTGAACGTCCGCTTGCCCCCGCTGCCCTCGGCTGCCAGGTTGACCACACCGCTCTCGACGGTCAGGCCGTCGACGATGATCTCCGGCGGGAAGACGAGGTTCACGTAGCTGAAGGCCAGCTTGCCGTCCAGCGCGTCGAGTTCGGACGTGATGTCCTTGCTCTTGATGCTGACCGGGTTGCCCTTGGCGTCGTACAGCGATGTGTTGTCCCGGAGGTTCACGACCACCCGCACGGTCTTGCCGAGATAGGATTCGCCCTTGTCGCGAACGCTTGCGGCGATCTGCCCCGGGATCTGGCCCAGTTCGCGGTCCGTCACCCGCACATGGTCGCCGACGTGGGTGGAGAGTTCGTAGAAGGTGGCTGCCTCCTTGTGGGTGCGAATAGTCGCCTCCGCGATGTCCTGCTTTCCGAGTTGCCGCTGCGCCTTCTCGCTCTCCCGCGCTATGACGTCCTTGACCTCCTCCCGGCCGGCCTTGCGAGTGCGCTTGATCATGTCCATGGTGGTGTGCTGCCGCGAGGCGTAGTCGGGCTTCTTGGCGCTGGCGTCGTACGGCCAGGGCACCAGGTCGCTGTGCCGTATCTCCCAGAGCCGCTTCGCGTCGGTGTACTCCAGCGTGTAGTGAAGTCCCTTCACGGCGAAGTCCGAGACGAGTGGCCCGCCCGGCATCGCCGATCTGGCCAGCTCCATGGGTTGGGCCCGGGTGGCCCCGGCCACCTTGCCTATCTCACGCGATGCCAGGTAGGTGTCCTCCGCTGAGACTTCGGGGTCGGCAAGTGCCTCCAGATAGGCGTCGCAGGCTGCTTCCACCGCCTTCTTCAACGCCGTGGTCGCCGACGCGCCGAAGTCCCGCAGTCCATTCGCGAAAGGGTTCCGGCCGGTCTTCAACTTCGGGATGTCGACCGTCCAGCCTCCCGGCCACTTGGCCCCGCCGAAGTCCTTCTCGTCGAACCATGACATGAGTACCGTCTCCTCGTTCCGGTGACTGCGGCGGCTCTCCGTCCGTCGCAGTGAATTCAGGGGGGGCGTCCGAAGCACGTCCCACTCGCGCCCATCGCCCAAGCGGGGCCCGCCTGGAGCACGTCGGTTCCCGGGATTTCCCCGTTCGCCGAACGCCCTCGCCGCTGTCACCAAAGGCAACATCAGCGCCCTGACGTCGGTCAAGGCGCATCGATGGTTTCTCGGGAGGGTGTCTGATTTCCGTAGCGCCTGGTGTCCGAATAACCCGGGTCCGGTTTGACCTGGCTGTTCCTGGAAATCCGATGGGGTTTCCCTCTGGTCATGGACGGTGAATGAGTGCGTCGCGGGGGTGGCCGTCACCATCCAACGGATGTCGGGTGGTTCGGTTCAGCAGCATGGGTGAGGCTGCAAACTACCGTTTGGTAATCTCAGATCTTGCTCAATTCTTCCGTTCTGGCTGGTCGCGATCGGGTCGTGTGCCTGTATCTTTCCGAGCACCTTCAACGGCTCGTTGGACCTGCCAAATATGTTCAGCGGGAACGCTGTTGGTAACTGACCGGGGTCGAGTGCGGCGGTTCTCCGTGGCCGCGCGTGCTCGAGCCGACATCATCGGGAGGAACTGTGCTGAAGGCTTCGAGGAAAGTCAGCTGTGCGCTGGTGGGGGGAGCGTCCTTGGCGCTGGTCGCGGCGACGCCCGCGTCCGCGGCGACGGCCATCCCGGATCTGGACGCCGCGCTGCTGGCGCAGTACAGGCACGTCGACAGGAGTGTCGTCGGCGTCATACCCGCACTGTCGGCGAGCGGGACGCAGGTCACCGGGGTCGGCACGCCGGACGTTTCGGATGTCAGCCTGCTCTTCGTGGGCACGGCGTCGATGGACAACCGCACGTCCCTGCAGCAGAAGCTCACGAGCCAGCCGCTGTCGAAGGCCAAGACCACCGCCACCACCGTCACGGTCACCAACGGCTTCTCAAGTGCCAACAAGGTGTCCGCTACATTCAAGCTCTCGGATGCGGTCAGTGTCGGGTCGGAGACCGTGAACACGGTGTCCTACTCGACGGCCACGGCGCAGACCGCGTCGGAAACCGACACGTACACCCTCCCCTCCCAGAACGTCGACGTCCCGCCGATGACGCGGGCCTGCGTCTACGGGGACCTCGTGGGCAAGGTGGCCACCGGAAAGCTCTCCCTGACCACGAAGCTGAGCGGGAAGGTGATAGCGATGAGGATCGGCGCCATGCACATGGTGTTCTCGGACATGTACCCGACGCTCGTCAAGGCCCAGTCGAAGAGCGGCGCTCCCGCGCTCCCTTCCGGGTTCTCGCTGAACAGCTCGACCAGGAGCCTGGACTTCAAGGGCGCCGCCACCTATTCGACGACCTACGGCACCCATTTCAACGCGGTCCTCGCCTATACCTCACTCGACAAGCCGTGCCCGGCGACGCCTCCCACCGGGGGCCCCGCCGACGCATCGGCGGATTCGGTGACGGTGGTCAAGCGCTTCACCGTCCCCCTGGCCGGCAACGTCGGCTGACGGCCGGGACCGGCCCGGGTGGCGCTTCCGGTTCCGCCCGGGCCGGCGGTGTCTCCGCGGCTCCCTACCCACACCCGGGCACCCGGTCGCGGGCGCCGAAGGCGGGATGAGGTCGCGACAGCACGTGAAGCGCCGGGGGCTTCGTCCCGGAAGCTCCCGGCGCGGCGGTCCGCTACGCGGTCCCGCTCACACGGTGCCGGCGATCCAGCCGACGGTCTCGGTGGTGTGCGTCCCGTCGGCGGTGACCTTGCCGTGGGCGTGGAGTTCGTTGATCCGGATCTTGAAGCCGACGGTGGTGACGTCGGCGATGCGCAGTCCGGGGCTGTCGGGGCCGTTGAAGGTCTGGACGAACGGGACGACCACCACCGAGGACCCGTCCGGGAACGCCGCGGGGAAGGTGACCTGCGTGAAGGAGGACGTGTCCCCACCCACGGTGGCGACGGGGTTCGAGGAACTCAGCTGGAGTTTGCCGGTCTGGAACATGCTCACGGGCATCCGCCTCTCGACGACCGGCAGCGGCAGGACCGTCTACCGGTCTCGTCGCTCCCGGTGGTTCGGTCGCTTCTCGTGAACCGACCAGCCGGGAACTACCCATGAAAATACCTGTTTACCGGGTAATTCACCTCTTCGGCGGTTCTCTCCATCAACGGCCTGCTCGGGTCCGTCGGCATGCTGTAACGGCAGACCGGGCATCGGATGGGCGCCCCTCGCAGGTCCGGAGCGCCGGTCACGGCGACCCCCGGCCGGACCACGGCCCGTCAACCCGTCGCGGGGTGCTCGGCCTTGTCGCCGCACCGGCCCGGCTGGCCGTCGCGGCGGGGGCGATTCCGGCCGGGGACCGGATCGGCGGTTGCGGATCGCGGGCCGAGTCCGGCATCGACGATCCGCCGCCAGGGCCGGGGGAGCCGTCGTCCGGTCTTCGACGGGCTGGACGCCCACCGGCCGGGGGATCTTCCTTCTCGCCGAGGGGCAAGGGCCTGCCTGCTGCCCCTTCGCGAGGCAGCAGGCAGGCGTGTGAACTCCGTTCAGAGGGCGCTCGGACATCGTTGTCAAAGCGCCTGTGCGGGCGCGGGGCTAGGGGACGGGGCGGGCCGGCCGGGGAACGGGACCCGTGCCGGGACGCACGGGCGGCCTACGGCGTGTAGACGGCGTCACTGCCGTACAGCTCCCTGGTGAAGGCGGAGATGTCGGCGCTGCGATCGGCGCCGTCGAGGTCGTACGTGAGATAGACGCCGTAGCCCTCGGTGACGGTGCGGCGGGCGAGGTAGGCGGATGTGCTCGGCGAGGTGCGGCCGATCCAGACGGCCGCCGGCGACAACCGAGACTTGGGCAGCGCGACGCGGGGGACCCCCCAGGTGCCGTAGTACGGATTCGTGACGTAGTCGAACGCGGAGGAGATGTCGACGCCGTCGTGGGACAGGCGCGAGGCTGCCGGACCGATGTTGTAGAGGCTGATGATCTTGTCCGGCATGTTCGCCCGCAGTGCCTTCACCAGGTGCACGAACGAACTGTCGTTGGGCTGGGCCGTGCCGTTGCGGCCGTACTCGGCGTACTCGTCGTCGAAGTCGATACCGTCGAGGCCGTACTGGGCCACGGCGTCCGACATCTCCTTCGCGAACGCCGACGCCGCCTGCTGGGAGGTGAAGTTGGCGAACCCTGCGCCCTGGTGGTTGCCGAGCACCGAGAGCACGACCTTGATGCCCTGCTGCTGGAGCGGCCGTATCTCCGTGGCCGCGTTGTCGAGGACGCGCTGCACATTCTCGTTGAAGTGCAGGTACGCCGACTTCGTGCTCGTGTCGTAGTTGATGTTCGCCGCGAAGATCACGGCGACGTCGAAGGCGTTGCCGCCGCCGTCGGCGAGCGTGTACTTGCCGACGTTCAGGAGGCTGTTGCTGTTCACCTCGACGTAGACCACCGAGGTCGGCCCCTGTGTGGCGGGAGCGGTCTCCGCCGCCGCTCCGGTCGTACCGAGGGTGAGGGCTGTGACGGCCGAGAGGGCGAGCGCGGCTGTCCGTACTCTGTTCCGTACCTGATCGAACATCGTGGGCTGGTCTCCCATCGCATGTCTGGCACCGGGGTCGTGCGGAAGCGCCGAACGGGCTCGTTCGAAACTCCGTTGCCGAACCCGGGTACCGGGAATCGTGCGTGAACTCTTCACCACTTCCCCATACGCACCGCTGCAACCTCCTTGAGGCCCTTCTCGGCGAAAGGTCACCACGATGTTCCGGCCAGGAGGAGTGCAGCGCGGTCGATGCACCGATCCTGCTGGGGCTGATCGTGGCGTATCGCAGAGCCCGCCGTCCCCGCCGTACCAGCGCCGGCCGCTCGACGGGGGCTCGCCTGCCTCCTGCGATGCGCCATGCGTGGGCGGTGGCCCGCCCCACCGCGCCGACCAGCAACTCGGCGCTGGCCGGCGGGCGGCTGGAGGTGCAGCGGGTCGGTGGGCAGACTGCCGCCCGTGAAGTACGCCTCTTCGACCGGAAGTTCGGCCGTGGTGACGCTCTCCCGGCCGACGGTCGTCTCGGAGCCGCCGCCGGAGCGGGCTGCCCGCAGCTCGGTCAGCGGACGCCGGCCGTCCACTCGCTGTCGCTGAAGACCGGCAGCCGCAGCGTCATCGCCGAGGTCCGGTCCGTCCGGTTCCAGGGAATTCTCTTCGAAGAGGCTGCGGGTCGGGCCTGCGTTCGCCGGGACGATACCGAGTCGGGCGCCGCCCCTTCATGTGGAAGCAGCAGGGGATCACCCCATCACGGTAGCGGGGTGCAGCCATCGCCCGGGGGTTCTTGGCCGGGCGTCGCCCGCTGTATGGGACGCGTGGGAGTGTGGGAAGCGGTATTGGACCGGCGTTGTCCGGTGCCCGGGATCGAGCCCGGGAGAGGCCGAACGGGAGCAGCTAGGGTGGCCGTATGGATCTTGCGGACGATTTGATGACCCGCCCATACGATGTCTACGGTCGGCTGCGGACCACTTCCCCGGTGCACCGCATCACGGGAACGGATGGGCAACCTGCCTGGCTCGTCACCCGGTTCGACGATGTTCGCGCCGCCCTTGCCGATCCGCGCCTGTCGCTGGACAAGACGCATGCGCGCGAGGGCAACTACCGAGGGCTGTCACTGCCTCCGGCCCTGGACGCCAACCTCCTGAACATGGATCCGCCCGACCACACCCGTCTGCGTCGTCTTGTCGGACGGGCTTTCACCCAGCGGCGGGTCGAGCAGCTGCGCGCACCGATTCGCGCCACCGCCGACCGGCTCCTGGACGCTCTGGGGGAGCAGGGCACCACAGACCTGATCACGTCCTACGCGGCCCCCCTGCCGATCACGGTGATCTGCGATCTTCTCGGTGTCCCGGACAGCCACCGGCGGGACTTCCGCGCCTGGACGACAGCGCTGATCGCCCCGGAGCCGGGCCGTCCTCAGGCCGCCAAGGAGGCCATCGTGGCCATGCTGGGCTTCTTCAAGGAGCTCATGGCCCACAAGCGGCGCGAGCCGGCCGAGGACCTCCTGTCCGACTTGATCGCCGTGCGGGACACGGAGGGCGACCGGCTCACCGAGGACGAGTTGATGTCCCTGGCCTTCCTCGTTCTCTTCGCCGGTTACGAGAACACCGTCCAGTTGATCGGCAACGCGATACAGACCCTGCTGCAGCATCCCGACGAGATGGGCCTACTGCGGCAGGACCCGTCCCGGATACACGCCTCCGTGGAGGAGTTCGCCCGCTACGAGGGGCCGGCCCTGCTCGCCATCCGACGCTTCCCCACCCAGGATGTGACGATCGGCGGCGTCCAGATTCCTGAGGGCGAGACGGTCCTGCTGTCCCTGTCCGCCGCCAACCGAGACCCGGACCGCTTCCCGGACCCGGACCGCCTGGACCTCGGCCGCGATGCCGCCGGACACCTGGCGCTCGGCCACGGCATCCACTACTGCCTGGGTGCGCCCCTGGCACGAGCCGAGACCGAGATCGCCCTCGCAGCGCTCCTGGAGCGGTTCGAGGAACTCGAACTCACCGAGAAGGAAGCGCGGTGGCGGCCCTCGCTGCGCGCCCGTGGACTCCTCGATCTGCCGGTGCGCTACCGGGCCACCAGGCCCTCGTCCTGACGGGACACCCGGCGAAAACGGGCTCTCCTGCCGCTTCCGTGGGTGGGGTCAGGCGGTTTGGCGGCCTGGTAGGTGGGGTCCGTGGCCGCCGAGGGTGAGCATGGCGAGGGCGGTGATGGCTTCGGCGGTGTGGAAGCCGAAGCCTCGGCGGATGATCAGGCGGGTCTTGGTGTTGGTGGACTCGATCAGTCCGTTGGACATGCCGGTGGTCAGGGCGGCGCGGATGGCGTTGTAGTGCCGGCGGATGCGGCGCTGGAGGTCGACGAAGGTGTCGATGCGGCAGCGGCGGGGCCAGCCGATCCAGCGGTCCAGGGCTTTCAGGGCGGACCTGGGCCGGGTGCGGGCGAGGGTGAACACGGCGCGCAGGGCTTCCTTCAGGCGCCAGGCGCGGTGCAGGCGGGGGCCGGTGGCGGCGATCCAGGCGAGTTTGGCCGCCTGCCGGTCGGTGAGGTCGGCCTCGTTCTTCCACAGCGCGGAGCAGGAGTCCTTCAGAGCCCGTGCCCGTTCGGCGTCGCCCGCCTCCCGGCGGGCCCGGTTCCAGGACGCGCGGCGTTCGGCATCCAGGGCTTCGGTGGCCCGGGCGATGACGTGGAAGGGGTCCATCACCCGCAGCGCGTGCGGGGCGCGCTCGGCCAGGATCTCGGCGATCCAGGCGGCGCCGTCGGCGCTGACCTGGGTCAGCCGGCCGGCGCGTTCGGCGCCGAGAGCGTCGAAGAAGGCGTGCAGCACGCTCTTGCCGTGGCCGTCGGCCATCCACACCGCCTTCCCGCTGTCGTGGCAGACGACGGCGGTCAGGTACTTCTGTCCTTTGCGGTGGCTGATCTCGTCGATCCCGATGCGGCGCAGCCCGCCCAGCCGGTCGGTGTGCCGGTCGCGGTCGGCGACGTACCGCTCGACGATGTTGCCGACCGTGCGCCAGGAGGTACGCATCAGCTGGGCAGCCCGCGGTCTTGGAGCATTCGGCGGCCAGCCAGGCGGTCTGCTGGTCGAAGGCGTGGGTGTGTCCGGCGCCGTGGCGGGCCCAGGGCACCGCGGCGGCTGTCACCCCGTGCTCGCGGCAGGCCACCCGCGGTGCGTCGGCCTCCAGGAACACCCGGATCACGCCGTGGTCCAGGTCCCGCCACCGGCGGCGCCCCCGTCCCGCGTCGTACCAGGGCGCCGGGCGCCGGCAGCTCCCGCACCGCTGCCGGCGGCGGGCATCGGGCCGTACCGACACGACCACACACTGTTCGCTCTCATCGATCCGCACGCCCTCGACCACGGTGTTCTCCGCCGTCAGGGTCCGCTTCCATATCCTGAAGAGGGACACGCCGTTTTCCTGCTTGATCCAACTTGAGTCTAGAGACCTCAAGGATCACAGAAGCGGCGTGTTTCACGTATCAGACCAGGTCACGGCACCCACACATACGGCAGGAGAGCCATGTTTTGTTTGGAGGGTCGGGCAATCTGCTGTCGTGAGCGGACGTCTGCTCCTGCGGAAAGCCTTTCACCATCTGCTCGATCATCGGGCAGTTCCATGCGGTGACGTCACTTCTCCTGAAGAACAGGCCACCGTCGACCCCAACTGCCGCCCGAATTGATCGGATGGACAAACGCAGCCGCTCGAAGTGAACGAAGCCACCACGGTGGGGCCACTTGGAATGAACAAACGATCTCTATGAGATCGCTAACTGGGGCCAGAACTCACAGGCAGCAGGGGCCAGCAGAAGTGAACGAAGCCACTCGGTCCGCGGCGGTACGCCGGAAGCATGACGAGGCGCCGTCCGTATCCGAGTGATCTGTCCAATGCTCGCTGGGAGTTGATCGAGCCGGTGCTCTCTGTCTGGCGTTTCGAGCGCCGCGGCAGGGCCCTGGCCTTCGGCCGCCCGCCCCGGCATGATCTGCGCGACATCATGGACGCGATCTTGTACGTGGACCGCACCGGGGTCCAGGCCCTACCTGCCGCACGACTTCCCGCACTGGAACACCGTCTACGGCTACTTCGCCAAATGGGCGGATGAGGGCGCATTCACCCAGCTCAACGGCCTGTTCAGGCAGCGCTTACGGGAGAAGGAGGGGCGGAATGCCGAGCCGTCGGCCTGCGTGATCGACGCGCAGAGCGTCAAGACTTCCACAAGCGTCCCGGCCGCCGGCCAGGGCGACGACGCAGGGAAGAGGATCGTCGGACGCAAGCGGAGCATCGTCACCGACACGCTCGGACTCCTCCTCGCCGTGTTCGTCACCGCGGCGAGCGTGCAGGATTCCATCGCACCGGCTCCTCGATCAGGTTGCCGCACAGCACTCCGGCATCCGCAAGGCCTGGGTCGACGGCGGCTACCGCCGGCATCTCGTCGAGCACGCCGCGACCCTCGGCATCGATATGGAGATCACCGCCCGCAAGCCCGGGACCAGGGGCTTCACCCCGATCCCGAAACGCTGGGCCGTCGAGCGGACCTACGGCCGGCTCATGCTCCACCGGCGCCTGGCCCGCGACTACGAGACCCTGCCCACCCGCTCCGAAGCCGTGATCCACATAGCCATGACCAACCTCATGGCCCGCCGCCTCACCGGCGAGAACACCATCTCCTGGCGCGATCCGAAAGAAGCCGCCAAACCTCTCATCTCGGGATGAAACATCGGGCGAAAACGACCTCTAAGGCTCACAAGCCGTGCCCCGACCGGGACGTGGAACTCCAGGCGTCCGCCGGGATGCGGGGCCGTTTCGTTCCGCACAGCGGGTCAGCCGCTGTATAGGAAGTAGGACAGGCAGACCCACGCGAGGACGCCCACCAGTATCGTCCACACGACCGAGGACGGCGGCTCGTACTCATTGGACTCGATCGTCTCCCCGGCCGCCTTCCTGCGGTTGAGCTCCTTCCGCCTGCCGCGGGGGAAGAAGAACATGAGGGACAGCATTGCCAGACCTCCACCGAGGCTGAACAGGAGCATATTCAGTGGCTCCCCTTTGGCCAGCCCGAGGCTGATGCCGCCGGCGAGCGGAATGACGACCCACAGCAGTGGCGTTCGCTGCTTCCAGTTGACGGTGACGGCGTAGTAGCTGAGTGCGAAGACGGCGGTGCCGAGAACGAAGACGACGAGCGCGAGCTCGCGGGAAGCGTGGGACATGATGGACGGTCCTTGGGTCAGTGGTGGGCGAACGGAAGTGATCGGTGGGACAGGAGCCGGGAGGACGGCCCCAGTCCCCTTGTCAGGATGATGGGTGCGTCGGACGACCGGGATACAGGGGTGCCGTGGCGGCCCCGCCCCGCTTGCCGTGGGAAACGGTGTGGGCCGGTTCAGCCGCCGAACAGGGCGTAGGACACACAGATCCAAGCAATGATCGCCGTGACCGTGGCCCATGTCACCCGCTGCGATGGCTCGAATTCCCTGGGCTCGACCTGCTCCCCGGCCGCCCTTCCTCCGGTTGAGCGCTTTGACTCTGCGCGGTGGTGAGAACGCGCCCAGGGCCGCCAGGGCCAGTGTGCTCCCAGGCTGAAGAGGATCATGTCGAGAGACTCGCCCTTGGCCAGTCCGATGCCGATGCCGCCGCTGAGCGGGAGGAACATCCACATTAGGGGTGTCCGCTGGCGCCAGTTCACGGTGACGGCACAGTAACTCAGTGCGAAGAAGGCGATGCACAGGCCAAAGAACGGAAGAACAAACTCGTGGGATGGGCGGGGTATGTCGATCCTCTTGGTGTAGTGGACGGGTTGGATGCGGTGAGAAGCCCGACAGGGTGCCCGAAGATGTCCGGGCACCCCGCATCGGTTAATCCTTCAGGAGGGATCAGCCGGCAAACTCCTTTCTCAGGCCTATCCAGCCTCCGACGTTCGCGGCCGTTGTGTGCAAGCCGATGGACGCGCGTCCGACTCCCCGCTCCATAGCGGTCGTTCCCTTGTGGGCGAGCTTGATGCCGGGTCCGGACAGACCGTCGCCGAGCGCCCCTCGGGCTCCTCGTGCGATGCCGCCGCTGCCCTTGATCAGCTTGACGGCGGCGCCCGCGCCGCCAAGCGTGATTGCGGCGACGGTACCGGCGAGCTGGCCGGCCGCCTTCCCGCCCTGGCCGTTGAGGGCGTAGATGCCTGCGGACGCCAGGCCCGTCGCCGCGGACGCGGCACCGAAGGCGGCGGCCACTCCTTGGCCACCAGGGACCATCGCCGCGACGCCCGCGATGGTCCCGGTGATGGTACTGACATGGCCCAGGATCTCCGCGGCCCGTTCACTGGTGACCGCCCTGCCCACCTTCTTGGCTCCGGACCAGGTGGCCTTCGCCGCTCGCTTGGTGACCGAGGAGGCCTTCTTCACTCCTCGTTTCACCACGCTCTTGGCCTTGGCGTAGGTGCGCTTGACCGCCCGGTAGGTCTTCTTGGCGTACTTCTTGACCACCCGCACGGTGCGCTTGAGGACCTTCTTCGCTGCCCGCGCCACCTTCTTGACGACCCGCTTGACCTTCTTTGTGACCTTTTTGACGACCTTGACGACCTTCTTAGCGACCTTCTTGACCTTCTTGGCGACCTTCTTGACCTTCTTGGTGACCTTCTTGACGGTCTTCTTGATGGCGTTCTTGATCTTGCCGAAGAAGAGACCGTCCGGGTCGGAGAAGGAGACGGGGTTGTTGTTGGCGTAGGTGTAGGGGTTCATCCGCTGCGACTCGGTGTAGTCGACCAGCGGGTCCACGCTGATGAACCGGCCCAGCTCCGGGTCGTAGGCCCGGGCGCCCAACTGAGTCAAGCCCGTGCTGTCCGTGATGCCGCCGACGAAGCCCCGGTCCACCGGCCAGACGTCGGAGAGCATGCCGCGTTCGGCGCCGAACGGGTCGAGCCACCGGTGCGTGACCTCCTGCGTGGTGGCGTCGATCGCGGTCGTGCCGGTGCCGTGGTGGTCGGCGAAGAGGAACTCCAGCTGCCCGTCCGTACGGACCGCGACGGTCTCCCCGTCGAAGTCGTAGTAGCGGGTCCCCGCCTTCTTGCCGTCCGGCTGGAGGAGCAGCTCGTTGCCGCCGGGCAGGTAGAGGGTGGTCCCGAGGGCGTCCTCGCGGAGCATTCGCTCACCGCTGGCGTCGTAGACGTACTCGGTGGTGGCCCTGCCCGGCTCCTCCACCTTGGCGAGTTGGTTCTCCGCGTCCCAGGTCAGCGTCTGCTGCCGGCCGCTCTCCTGACGGGTGACGGTGTTGCCCGTCGCGTCATAGGCGAAAGACTCGGCCGAGGTCGTACCGTTCGCGACCGTCTCGACGGAGGTCAGTGCGTTCGGACCGCCCTGACCCGATCCCGACGGGCCGTAGGAGTAGGTGCGCACCGTGTCCTCGGCCGTGTCACCGCTGGTGTCGTGCTCGACCTCCTTGGTGCGGTTGCCCAGCGCGTCGTAGCTGTACGACGTCCAGTAGGGCCGCGGGCCGCCGACGGTCGCCTTCGACGGGACCGCCGCGCAGTCGTCGGTCGATGTCCACGCCTCGGTCAGGCGCTGGAGCGCGTCGGTCGCGAAGCACTGGGTGTCGGTCTGGAGGTCCTCGCTCTGACCGGTCGCCGTCTTGATGCGCTTGACGTTGCCCGCCGGGTCGTACGTGTAGTGCGTATCGTCGACCCGCTGGGGCGCCGGCGTTCGGTCGGTGGTGACGCGCAACAGCTCACCGGTGTGCTCGTCGTAGGACCAGCTGCGGTACAGCCGACGGGACTGGTCGTTGTACTCCGTACGGAGCACGCGCCCGAACGGATCGTAGACGTTCGAGTTGACCAGCATGCGGCCGCCCGCCGTCAGTCCCTGCGCCTGGTCGTCCCCGTCATAGCGGGTGACCACCCGCTCCGCGGGCAGGTCGCCGATGGCCGGCTGGTTGATCTGGATCAGCAGCCCCGTCTTGTCGTTGTAGGCGAACCCCCAGGAGTACGTGCCGGCCAGGCTTCCCTGTGCGGAGGGGATGACGACCTGGAGGCCGGTGGGCTGATAGTCGTTGGTGTAGCCGGTGACCTTCTGGGTGTACGCCTGCCCGTCCACGTAGCGGTGGGCCTCGGACAGCTCGCCCTTGGCGACCGTGTCGTAGACCCACTCGGAGCGGAGGGTGGATCCCTCCTTGACCGAGACCACGCGGCCGAGTGCGTCGTAGGCCGTCGTCAGGGTCACGCCCCGGGCGTCGGTGGTGGACATCCGGCGGTCCAGGACGTCGTACGTCATCGTGGTGGTGCCCTGGTCCGGGTCCTCGGACCGGATCTCCCGCCCACGGGCGTCGTAGGCGAACGTGCGCACGGTCCCGACCGGGTCGGTGATCCTCTCCAGCAGGCCCCGGGCGTCGTACGCGTACTTCGTCGACTGCGAGGCGGTACGTGCCTCGTTGGTGTACTCGATCTCCTCGACCGGACGGTCCAGCGCGTCGGTGACCGTGGTGCGTGCCGTGTCACCTTCCGGCGGGACGACGGTCGTGTGGTTGCCGTCGTACACCGTGCCGGCCCGGCGCGTCTCGGTACCGTACTTCAGGGCGACCGTCTCGGTCGGGCGGCCCGCTCCGTCGTGGGTGATCCGGACGGTCGCGGGCGCCTTGGTGTCGTCGCCCGCCACGAGGACGGGCTCCGGGTCACCCGTGGCGTAGTAGTCGTCGTAGACCTTCCACTCCAGGCCGCGCGAGTCGTACTGCGTCTCGGTGAGCACCCGCCCGCCGGTGCCGCCCAACACGGGCATCTGGGTCTGGCGTTCGCGCAGCAGGCCGTCGTAGAGGGTGTGGCTGGTCTCCGTCGAGCCGTCGCCGCGCAGCTCCCGCGCCGTGACAGCAGGTGCCTCGGTGTGCGAGATGCGGTACTCGTACGCCGCGCTGGGCGAGTCCGGGTACTGGTCCTTGCCGCGGCCCGGCTCCCACACCTTTGTCACCCGGCCGAGGGCGTCGTAGGCGATGTCCGTGCGGTTGCCGTTGGTGTCGGTCTCGGCGGTCTCCACACCGCGCTTGGCGTCGATCTCGGTGGTGAGCGTGTGGCCGAGCGGGTTGGTGACGACTATTGTCGTCGGCATCCCGGTGGCCGGGACGTACTCGGTGGTCATGGCACGGTTCTGTGTGTCGATCACCGACACCGGCCGCCCGTAGGCGTCGTACGACGTAGTGGCGGCGGTGATGAAGCCGGTGCCCTTGTCGTCGTTCTCGTCCTGGCGGGTGGCGTTACCCTTGGTCGGCGCGGCGCCCAGGCCGGTGGTGCCGTCGTAGTAGGTCCGTTCCTCGGAGATGAGCTCACCGGGAGCGGCGCAGGTGCCGGTGGTGGTCTTCTCTGAGGCCTCCAGCTCCAGGATGTTCGCGCCCGTGTTGCGGGCGTACGTCATCCTGGTGCAGGTCTCGTCGCCGGTCTTGGCGGTGTCTCCGTGGTCGGTCTCCGTGGCGAGCATGCCGTAGGTGTCGAAGGTGCGTTCCGATTCGGTGCGCTGCCAGCCGCCACCCTTCAATGGGCTGCGAGAGGTCTCCTCGGCCACGTCGGTCTGGTGGGCGGTGAGTGCGGACAGACCGGTGCGGGCGCGGGTGGCCGTGGGGCCGCTGAGCCACGGTGTGGTGGTTTCCTCCTCCAGGATCGCTCCGCTCTCATAGGTGGCCTCGGCGCGCTCGACGCCGGCGAACACCGGGTGGTCGGTGGCCTCGTTGCCCTCGAAGTCGGCGACCTTGGCGCCGGCGATGCCGCGGAAGTAGCGGGTGCGGCTGTCCAGCTTGGGGCCGTCGGTGCCGTTGCCGATCTGGGTGCGGACCTCGCCGTAGCCGCGGAAGTCGCTGTAGGTGCGGTGCTCGGCCTTGGTGAACTCGTCGTCACTCTTGGCCCAGGCGGCGCCACCCACGTACGTGTAGTCAGTCTGCTCGGTGGGCGAGCCGCCGACCAGGTCGTTCTCCAGGACGCGGGTGACGACGTACTTGTGGAACCAGTCCTTGACCGGCTTGTAGTCGGCGGCCGGGGAGTCGGCCGAGGACCAGTAGACCGGGTAGCAGCGCTTGGTGTTGGTCGACTCCGCGGGCAGGTTGCCCGGGACGCAGTCGGGCGCCGAGTACGTCACGCCGATGCTGGATCCGCTCTCGGTGTTCACCTGGCGGACGCGGTATCGGGTGATCGGCGGGATGCCGTCGCCGGTGGTGTCGACGCGGTTGGCGAGCTGCTCGCCCAGGAAGGTGACCTCGGGCAGCTTCTGCGCCGGCTCGGCGGTGTGCCCGTTGCGGGTGATGCCCGCCAGCCACAGCGCCGGGGTGGTGCCGTCGCCCGGGTCGGGGAACTGGTGACGCAGGTCCCAGCTGTCCACGGCGGCGTAGGAACCGCCGGCCAGCACCTTGGTCGTGATCTTCGTCAGCCGCTTGGTGGTCCAGAAGGTCGGCGCGATTTTCGCCTTGCAGTCCTCGCCCTCGCGGCAGTGCTGGTCGACGGGGACGTCCGGCCAGCGCTTGGCGTTGGCGGCGGTCATCTTCGACGGGGCGCAGTCGAACGCGGCGTCTGGCAGGCAGCGCTCGGCGACGGTGAACTCCACCTTCGCGGCGGCGGCGTTGGTGCCGTAGACGTTCCCGGCGCGCAGGCCGTACTCGATGCGCAGCGGGTAGCCGCCCCGCTCGTACGCGGTCACCGTGCCGAGCCCGGTGGTGAGGCTGGCATTGCGGGCGTAGCGGTTGGTCTCCGCCGCGTAGTAGTAGGCGGTGGCGTTGTCGTTGGTGTCCACGACGTAGTCGAGGTTCCAGCGCCAGGCCTGCTTGCAGGAGGAGTCCGCGAACGTCGCCTTGTGGCAGGGCTCTGAGGGCTGGTTGCCGTAGACCGGCACGGTCCAGGTGGAGTTGGTCGCAGCATTGCCCGAGGCCCAGCCGGGCAGCCGGTGGTAGCCGAAGTGGTACTGGGTGCCGTCGGTGGTGGTGATCCGCCAGTACTCGCCGTCGTTGTCACCATTGGCGCGGGCGGTGTCCTCCAGCCGCTCGATGCGGGTGCCGTCGTCGTCCTTGAGCTTCCACGTGCCGCTGGCGTCGTCCCGGACCAGTTCGTGGGACTCGCCGCCGAGGGACATCGTCGCGTTGTCGCTGCGCCAGCACAGTTCGCCGTTGTTGGCGGTGTTGTTGCCACCCGACTTGTCGTCGTTGCAGGAGGCGTAGCGGCGCTCGATGTAGTTCTCGGTCATCGACCAGCCGTCGCCCACCCAGTTGGCCTGGTTGTTGGTGGCGGCGGTCCGGCCGTCCAGGGACTGCGAGTTGTAGCCGAGTCCCAGCTCCGGCTCGAGGCCGCCGGGCGTCTCGGGGGTCTGGATGTCGTAGGACCAGTTGAACCCGCCGGAGGAGGAGCCTGCCGCCCAGTGGCCCGACGGGCTGAGCGGGGTCGCCTTGTAGTCGCCTCCGCCGCCAGAGGGGGCGGCCGTGGCGGCGAGCAGGGTGACGCCCCCGGCGGCGGAGCCTACCGCGCGGGCGAGCATGGTCCGGGTGCCGACCTGGACCGGGTCGCCGGCCAGGTCGGCGGTGCCGTCCACGGGCACGTCCGCGGTCAGGGTCTGGTCGTCGGCGTCGTTGTCGCCAGCCAGAGGCTCGGCCGCGGAGCACTTTTCGGCGTCCGGGTCGTCCAGCGCACACTCCGGCAGCCGGACGAAGGAGAGACGGGAGGCCCAGCCGGCGCCGTAGGCCTGCGCGAAGCCGGAGTAGTCGAGGGTGACGCGGACCTTGCCGTCCTCGCCGCCGCCGGTGCCGCGCACGGCCACGACGACGCCCTCGACGCCGAGTTTCCGCGTCGTAGCACGGTCGAGTATCTGGACCTGCGCGGTCTCGGGCGGTGCCGTGTTTCTCGTCTTGCCGCTGGTCTGGGGTAGCCCCACGGAGACCGGCAGCGAGCCGGCTTTGCGAGCTGTCCCTTGCCGCTCGGGCAGGTCGGCCTCGCCGACGACCGCCCGGGGCCACTCGACCTCCGCAACCCGGTTGCGCGCGTCCCGTGCGGCGTCGTCGCGGCCCTTGGCCTTCTCCGGCTTCACCTCGGTGACCGGCACCGGCCTGGTCTCGTCCAGGCCCGGCAGCTTCAGCTCACCGACGGCCACCGCGATGTCGGTGCCCAGTAGTCCGGTGAACAGCGCGGCCGTCGACGTGACGGCCACGCCACGTCTCCATCGGCGTTGCCCGATGGATCTTCTGCGCCGCTTCCCCTTCGCGGCGCCCAGGGTCTTGAACACTCCCGCCCCCTGTCTGTTGCAGAGAAAACGGAGGCAGATTACGCGGACTTTACCGATCACGAAGAGGGTAAATCCGATCTATCGGGCAACCATTGTTGTCCACCAATGAAATGTTTCTAAGATGTAATCAGACGAGACCTGAGTGAATGTCAGGTCAAGGCGACCGTTTACCCTTCTCTGGATTTCGATGAGTATCCGGTGCCGTCGCCCGGCGGCACCGGCGCACTGCGGGCACGCGGTCGTCCACGGACGACCCGGCCCAAGTGCCAGGGAGGGGGAGAGAGCCTTGAGGAAGCAACCGCCTACGCGCGGTTACAGACCAGGGGGGACCGGCCGGCTCATGGCCTGCGCGATCGTCGCGGGCCTGGCGGTCACCGTCCTGCCCGTGGCACCCGCGACTGCCGCGGACACCACACCGCCGGTGCAGCGGACCGAGACCGAACGCGCCCTGGACCGGGCGGTCGACACCGGACAGCGGGTGGAGGTGGTCTCCGAACGCACGGAGTACTCCACCACCTTCGCCAACCCCGGGGGGACCCTCACTCAGGAGACCCACGTCGTCCCGGTCCGGGTTCGCCAGAACGGCCGGCTGGTCATGGCCGACCCGACGCTCATCCGGGGCAAGGACGGCGTCCTGCGGCCCCGGGCCGCGGCCGTCGGCATCGAGTTCTCCGGCGGGGGGGCACCCGACGACACCACCATGGCCACCATCACCCGGGACGGCCGCGCCATGTCGCTGGACTGGGAGGGTACGCTGCCCGAGCCCGTCCTGGACGGTGACACCGCCACCTACCCCGAGGTGCTGCCCGGCATCGACCTGAAGCTGCGCTCCGGGATCACCGGCTTCCAACAGTTGCTGGTCGTCAAGAACCGCGAGGCGGCCGCCCATCCCGAACTCAGGCAGCTCAGGTACGCGCTGCGGGCCGAAGGCGTCACGCCCGAGACCGACGCCGCCGGCAACCTCACGGCCGTCAACGCGGCAGGCCAGGAGGTCTTCACAGCGCCCACCCCCCTAATGTGGGACAGCTCCGGCGTCCCCGCCGAGCCAGCGCCGACCACTGCGCGTTCCGCCGGTGCCGCGTTCGCCGCACCGCAGACCGCCCCCAGGGCGGCGGACGAGGAGCACTCCTTCGACCCGGCCGTGGGCGCCAAGCAGACCGAGCTGCCCACCCGGGTCGACGGCGATGCCCTGAAGCTCACCCCGGACCAGGAGCTGCTCACCGCGCCCGACACGGTCTATCCGGTGCACATCGACCCGTACGTCTCCGGGGGCCGCAACAACTGGGCCGCCGTCGCGAAGAAGTACCCCACGACCGCGTTCTGGAACAAGTCCGACAACGTCGCCCGGGTCGGCTACGAGTCGGACACCGGCGGCACCTGGCGGTCCTTCTTCACGATGGACTCCCGGAACCTGCACGGCAAGAAGATCGTGAAGTCCACGTTCCGGATCAAGAACACCCACTCCTGGTCCTGCACCAAGAAGGCCGTCACCCTCAGCCTGACCGGCACGATCAGCTCGTCGACGACGTGGAACAACCAACCCGGCTGGAGCACGACCCAAGCGACCGTCACGGACGCCAAGGGCTGGTCTTCCTCCTGCCCGGCCGGCAACCTGGAGTTCTCCACGCTCGACGCGGCCACCAAGGCGTCCGCGAACAAGTGGAACACCATTACCCTGGGTCTGAAGGCCAGCGAGACCGACACCTACTCCTGGAAGAAGTTCGACGCCTCCACCGCTGTCATCTCCACCGAGTACAACAGCACGCCGACGGCACCGGGCGCGCTCGACACCGTCCCCAGTACCAAGAACGGCACGGGCTGCGGCGATACCGCGCCGTACGGCTATATCGGTGACACCGACGTCTTTCTGACCGCCAAGGCGAGCGACCCCGACGGCGGCACGGTCAACGTCAAGTTCCACCTGTGGGCGACCGGGCACCATCCCAACGACGACCCCGACGGCGTGCTGATCGTGAACCAGAGCGTGGCCGTCACCTCGGGCGCGGTCGCCAAGCTCAAGGTCGCCAAGAGCGCGCTGGTACCCCACCTGGGCACGGCCAACGGCAACTTCTCGTGGAAGGCACAGGCCAACGACGGCTCGCTGTACTCGGACTGGACGCCGGCTAAGGGCGCGCCCGGCTGCCGCTTCGTCTTCGACCCGAACCGCCCCAGCACACCGCCCGCCGTCTCCTCGGAGCAGTTCCCGAACGGTGACGCGGGCTGGCCGGCCGGCACCAGTCCGGTGCGCACCAAGGGAGACTTTGTCGTCACGCCCGGAGCGGCCACGGACGTGGCCTCCTACGAGTACTGGTCCACCCAGGACACCACCGTGCGCACCGCCACCCCGGCGGCGGCCAACGGCAACGTGACGCTCTCGCTCACCCCGACCAAGGCCGGGCCGCACCACCTGTACGTGCGCAGCCTGGACCGCGCGCGGAACAAGTCCGATCTGCGGGCCTACCTGTTCTACGTCAACGGCGCCGCCGTGCCCGACAAGCCCGGCGACCTTAACGGCGACGGCTACTCCGACCTGTGGGCGGTCGACGACGCGGGCACTCTCCAGCGGTACTTCGGTGACGGTACCGGCGCGGCTGTCAGAGCCTCCGAGGCCGCCTCCGCCGCCGGCCGGTACTCCGACGCGAAGACCACCCGGCGCGGCGACTGGACCGACGACGGCATAGAGGACCTGCTCCTGCTGCGGCCCGATGCCACCGAGCGGCGTGACCGGCTGTGGATCCACGCCAACGACGGAGCCGGCGCGATCGACACCTCGGACGTGCGGGAGCTGAACGTCTGGGAGCCCGAGAACGACCACTGGCAGGGCGCGGGCCAGATCCTCGCGATCGGCGACGTCGACGGTCCCCTGGACCTCGACGGGGACGGCACTATCGGTCCCGACGACCGGCCCGGCCACCCCGACCTGCTCGTCAAGCAGGGCGACCGGCTCTGGCTGTACTTCGGATCGCCGTCCGGTTACCTCGACGAGTACCTTGAGCAGCCCCCGGTGCTGATCGGCGACGGCGAGTGGTCCAGCCACGACATCGCGGCGCCGGGCGATGCCAGCGGCGACGAGCGCGTCGACATGATCGCCCGCAACAGGTCGACCGGCGTCCTGTACCGATATGACGGCACTGGGCCCAATGGTGAGGGCCTGGGAGCTGGTGGCAGCAAGGTCCAGATCGGCACTGGATGGACGCCGTCCAACCGGCCGCTGATCACGTCGGTTCCCGACGTGAAGGGCGACGGCCACCCATCCGTGTGGGCCACGGACTCTTCCGGCAACCTGCTCTTCTACCCGGAGATCAGGGGCGGCGACGTGAACGTGGGCTCGGGGCTGACGGGCTTCCGTTCCCTGAACTGACCCGCCGGAACCGGATCCGGCGGATCCGTCCTGTTGCTCACCGTGTGCTCCGCAGGCCTCGCCCGCGGAGCACACGGCTTTGTCCGGACCCGGGACTCTGTTGCTGAATTCGTCAGCCGGCGAGTTGGTGGCTGAGGCGTTCGAGTCGGCTGGTGCGAGGCTTGCGTAGTGGGTCGGTGGTCCACCAGGCATCGAGGCGGATGATGTTGAGGGCGGTGGCGGAGTAGATGTGCTGGAGGGTGACTTTCGGCAGGCCGCGGTAGCGGGCACGGCGGATGCCGGTGACGTCGAGGGCCTGGTTGATGGTGCCCTCGATGCCGGCGCGGAGGGCGTACTTGGTTCTCCAGGAGTCGGTGTCCTGTTCGGTTCTGGCCGCAGTGGTGCGTTCGTGGAGTTCACGGGGGCGCAGGGTGAGCATGCGGGCGCCGCGGACGGAGTTGGTGCACTTGGTCCGGGAGGGGCAGGGGCGGCAGTCGGTGCGGGCGAAGTCGATCACGATGGCGTCGCGGCCGTGCTGGGTGACCGGATACCAGCCGGCGCTGGTGGTGCCCTGGGGGCAGCGGACCTGACGGGCTTTCCAGTCGATACGGAAGGCGCTCTTGGCGAAGCCTTCGGCGGCCTTGGCCTGGGGCGAGTGGTCGGCCAGGAGCGGGGTGACCATGCTGATGCCCCGGCCCGCCGCTTCCACGACCAGATCGACGGAGGGATATCCGGAGTCGAGGTAGTGCTCGCCCGGGGCGACCTGCCGCCCGGCCAGATTCTGCTGGATGGGCGCGGTGGCCTTGACGTCGGGAACCGTCGCCAGGGTGGTGTGCACGTCGGTGATCAGCCGCAACACGCTCGTACCAGCTTCGGCTTCGGCTTCGGCTTCGGCGGGAGTGTCGCAGGTCTCGGTGAGGTGGACCTTGTAGCCCATCCAGAAAAGGTCGTCGCCCTTGGCCGACCAGCGGGCATCGGGGTCGTAGGGGGAGGCCAGGCGGATATGGCCGGGCGGGACGCCCTCGTCGTCGGCGTCCCGCTTGGTGATCACCTCCCGTCCCCGGGCATCGGTACGGATGCTGTAGGTCTGCACCAAGACCTGCCGCAGCAGGGCCACCGCCTCGATCTCGCGGACCCACACCGGGGCAGTGTCGGACCAGGCCGCCCGGCACAAGGCCAGCGCGTCCTGGCCGAAGACCTGGGCAAGCCGGTCCCGGCCGGTCTTCGAGCCCGGCATCGTCCAGCCGTCGACACGCGGCCCATAGCGTTCGGCAAACTCGGCGACATCGACCACCCCGGCCAGCCAGGACGGCGCCGCCACCGCCAGGGCCTCCAGAGCGGCCCGCACACTCTCCCCGGCCAGCTCGGTGCGGTTCAGGTCACGGACCGCGCTGATCACGTGGGTGGAGTCGGTGCGCTGCTTGCCACCGGCCTTGATCAGCCCGGCCTCGCGGCAGTGCCCGACGAGCCTGTCGAAGAGCGTCCGTTCCAGGCCGTGCCCGACGAGCCGGGCACGGAACCTCGACAACGCGGAGAAGTCAAGCCACAGCGGCCCTGGAAGACCCTCTCCCAGGTCGAACTGGCCACCGCCGAGTGGGTTGACTGGTACTGCCACCGACGCCTGCACGGTGAGATAGGCCACGTACCACCCGCCGAATACGAGACCAGCTACTACCTGACAGCCACGAATCCCCAGGTCACAACCACTAACTGAGATCTCTACCGAACCCGGCCCGGACAAGGGCATCTGGTACCACGCTTACGTCATCATCGACATCTTCAGCCGCTACATCGTCGGCGACACCGTCGAGCGGGCCGAAACGGCAGAGCGGGCAGAGGAGTTGATCCGCGAGGCGATCGAGCGCAACGGCATCGTGTCAGAGACCGTGCACGCGGACCGCGGCACCTCGATGACCAGCAAGAAGGTCTCCCAACTGCTGATCGACCTCGGCATCACCAGGAGTCACTCGCGCCCCAGGGTCAGCAACGACAACCCGTACTCGGAAAGCCAGTTCAGGACCACGAAGTACGCCGCCGACTTCCCGCAACGGTTCGATTCGCTGGCCCATGCACGCGAGTGGATGGACGCCTTCATCACCTACTACAACCACGACCACAGGCACTCCGGGATCGGCCTGCACACCCCAGCCTCCGTCCACTTCGGCACCGCGGAGGAGGTCCGCGACCAGCGGGCCGTCGCTCTCGCCGAAGCATACGAACGCCACCCCGAACGCTTCGCCCGCCGGCCGAAGCCACCCGAGATACCCGGCCAGGTCTGGATCAACGACCCGGCGAAACGCCAGCAACCCGAACCACAAGGTTCGTAGCACCACGAACGTCTCATTTGACTTGACAACTACCGAGGGGGGACGGCGACCGTGTGTCGAGATCCCCAGGGCGCCGCAGGTTCCCGGGCCGCCCGATAGCCAGACCGTCATTCAGGCTGTTCAGGACTGTCCAGGGTGACCGTAACCTCGATTCGTCTGTGGCCTGATCGGTCTGACTGGTCCGACGGTTTGCGCTTTTTGTCCCGTTGGTCGGTGTGGAGGGCCTTCGCGTGTCGCTGCGGGTGCACCGCTTGATCACACGATTGCGGACTCTACGAAACTCGGGGCAGCTCAGTTCTGCTGCACAACAGGCCGCCTGTGCGGGTTGATTGGGCATCGGTCCGGCGATGGCGCCATGCCTACTGGCTGGCGAGCCCACTCTGCGAGCGTGCCTCAGCGCGGCGGACCTCCTAAGCCAGTTTCAATCTGGGGAACAGAATGAAGCATCACGGCCGGGGTGGGCTGGCATGGTCGGGTCATGCCTATCACTGTCGAGTTCTTCGTGGCACCGGATGGTGAGGTGGCTGCTCAGGTCGGGCCGCGGCAGCGCCGTCATGGGTTTCCCGCGTTCGAGTGCGGGTTTTCTCCCCCGACGACGCGGTGGCGGACTGGGAGGTCCTGCTTGCAGTGGGTGTGGCTGCAGGCTCGCGTGATGTGGTGCCGATGAAGAATGACGGCTTCACGGTGTTCGAGCTTCCTTCTCGATTGTGCTCCGCCCCGGTGCAGGCGAGCAGCAGCCGGCTCGTCGATGTTGCGGGTGTATGAGCTTGCCGTAGTCAAAGCCAAGGGCGAGGGTGTGCGAGCCGAGACAGCGGCCGAGATCGTGATGGGGCTGGCGGATCCACCCAACGGGCCATAGGCCCGGACCCCGTGAAACGGGGTCATCTCCCGTGCGCAGCACGGGACTCCCTGGCCCGCGAAGCGGGCCCTTGTTTGGGTGGAGCGAAGCGGAACCCAAACAGTCCGAAGCGAAGCGAAGGACTCCGGCCCGAAGGGCCGGACCTGGCTCGGCGAAGCCGAGCCAGCCGAGCGCAGCGAGGCTGTTCGTTGGCACAGCGCGCAGCGCTGTGGGACCCGCTCCGCGGG
>NZ_BLLG01000017.1 GCF_011766325.1 Streptomyces pacificus
CGTCCCCGCGGCGCGCTGAGCCCTTCCCGGTCCGCTCTCTCCGTACGACCGTGCCATCCCGGCCCGGGAACGCGCCTCGACGCGGGGCGCCCCCACCGCGGGTGGGGCCCCGGCACAGGGCGCGGCCACCGGCCCGCGAACCTGCGGCTGACGGCGTCGTACACGGCATTCGCCGTCACAGCGAAGGCGCGCGGCGCGCCCCGCCCTCGCGGAGCCAGGTGTCCCTTTCCCTGTCCCAGTCCTTCCCTTTCCCGTCGCGCCACTTGTCCGGATCGATCCCATGCTCCCTGAGGCGGTCCTTGAGGTCGTACGGGATGATGATCTTGCCGTCGGCCGTGCCGCAGGCCGCCGCCGGGGCGCTCGGCCCGCCCGCTGCGCCGTTCTCACCGGACCCGCAGGCTGTCGCCCTCGGCGCGAGCGCGGCGGCCAGGGCGGCCGCCCGGAGCACCGGTCTGCGGGCGGCGGCCGCCGCCCGCCGTGCCGCGAAGACCGGGCGATGGGGCCGCATGTGGTGATCCCCCTGGGACTTCATCAGGTGCGTGCCTACGGAACGGGACGGACCGCGCACGGCCCGGCGGCGCCGCGCCCACCATGCCGGTGCCGGTGGGGACGGCGACCGGCAGGGCCGCGGTTCCCGGGCCGGGGATCTTCCGGCACGGCCGTGATCCGCCGCTTCCGGAGTCGTTGGTACGGAGGGGGACGCGGTTCCGGCGCCCACCGCCGCCAGGTGCCGGCCGACCGCAGGACGAGGCGCGACACCACCGTGACAGTCGGAGGACGAACAACCGTGGCCGTGACCGAGCCCGCTCACCGGGCACAGCCCCTCGCGCACGAAGGCGTCCTGCGCCGCCAGGCGCTCCGCGAGTCGGCGGCGCGGACCTGCGCCCGCTCGCTGCCCATCGTCCCGGTACGGGCCAGGGGGCTGACGATCGAGGGGGCGGACGGGCGGCGGCGCGGTCGAGCACATCGGGGTCGACCCCGATGTGATGGTGCTGTCCAAGGCCATCGGCGGCTCCCTCCCACTCGCCGTGATCGTCTACCGAACCGACCTGGACGTCTGGCGGCCCGGTGCGCACGCCGGCGCGTTCCGGGGCAACCAGCTCGCCATGGCCGCGGGCGCGGCCACCCTGGCCTTCGTCCGGGAGAACCTGCTCGCAGAGCGGGCCGCCGCCCTCGGCGCGCGCATGCTGGGGCGGCTGCAGGGCCTCGCCGCGACCCACCGGTGCGTCGGCGACGTACCCGGCCGGGGTCTGATGATCGGCGTCGAGCTGGTCCGACCCGACACCGATGCCCCGCCGGCCGCTGCCCCGCAGCCCGGCGTCGCAAGGGCCGGTGTCCCGGGGGGTGGCGTCCCGCCGGCCGCCCCGGTCCTGGCCGCCGCCGTGCAGCGGGAGTGCCTGCGCCGCGGGCTCATCGTCGAAGTCGGCGGACGCCACCGCGGGGTGGTCCGTCTGCTGCCTCCCCTCACGCTCACCGACGAGCAGGCCGAGGCCGTCCTCGACCGCTTCGCCGACTCCCTGGAAGCGGCCGTGCGCGCACCGCACCACCGCGACGACACCGGACCGTCTCTGTGATCCCGGACGACACCACAAGGAATCCCCCGTGAACCGCACCCCCGCCGCCGGCACCCCAGAACCCGACCACCGCCGCACCGCGGGCCACCGCCCCGGGTGGACTACCTCGGCCGCCCCCGCCGCCGAGGCGGGGACCGTACCGAGGCAGTCGCCCGGGGCACCCGGCGACGAAGGCGGCGGGTCCGCGGCCGGGACCGCCGCGGGGGCTGCCGCCGGGTCCGCGGCGGCCCCTCCGGGCGCGGTGGCCGAACCGCTGGACCACCGCGACCCCCTGGTGGCCGCGGACGCCGCCGCCGTGGAGAACCTGCTGCGCTGCTGGGTCCGTGAGAACGACCTCCCCGAGCCCGGCGGGGACGGTCTGCGCATCGCGCTCCACGCCAGCGGTACCGCTCTGCTGGTGCCGGTCCTCCACTGGTCCCCCACCGGCTGGCACCGCTTCGGCCCGCCCGTACTGGAAGGCGCGCCGGCGGACGCACCCCCCGCCGACGCCCTCACCGTCGCGGCCCTCCTCACCCGGGAACCGGCCGGCGACGGTGCAGGTCCCCGGACCGGCGGCCTCCGGGGAGGCGGTGGGGGACGCCGTCCGGGAGCGGTCGACCTCGCCGGACGCGTAGCGGACTCCGTCCTCCGTACGGCCGTGTTCATCGACGTCCGGCGGCGGTGTCCCGCCCCCGCGCACGGCGCCGACCTGTTCCTGACCGCCGAGCAGTCGCTGGTCCTGGGCCATCCGCTGCATCCCACTCCCAAGAGCCGCGAAGGGCTCTCCGAGGCGGAGGCCCGGCTCTACTCGCCGGAGCTGGGCGCCTCCTTCCCCCTCCACTGGCTCGCCGTCGACCGGTCCGTGCTGGCCTGCGACTCGGCCTGGACGGAGGAAGGCCGCACGGTGCCCGCCGAGCGGATCACCTCCCGGCTGGCGGGCGGCCTCCGCCTCCCTCCCGGCACCGCGGCCCTGCCACTGCACCCCTGGCAGGCACGCAGGATGGTCCACCGGCCGGAAGCCGCCGCGCTGTTCGACGCGGGCCTCCTGACCGACCTGGGGCCCGCAGGCCAGCCCTGGCATCCCACCTCCTCGGTGCGCACCGTGTACCGGTCCGGCGCGCCGGCCATGCTCAAGCTCTCCCTCGGTGTACGCATCACCAACTCCCGCCGTGAGAACCTCCGCAAGGAACTCCACCGGGGTGTGGAGGTGCACCGGCTGCTCCGCGGCGGCCTGGGCGCGCAGTGGCGGACCGCGCACCCACGCTTCGACATCGTCCGCGACCCGGCATGGCTCGCGGTGGACACACCGGACGGAGCGCCGCTGACCGGACTCGACGTCATGATCCGGCACAACCCGTTCGGCCCCGGGGACGACGCCGTCTGCCTCGCGGGCCTCACAGCTCCCCGGCCCTGGCCGGGCCGTACGGCGCTCCGCTCCCGGCTCGCCGAGGTCATCGGCGGGCTCGCCACCCGGACGGGCCGCCCCACCGCCGAAGTCGCCGCCGAGTGGTTCCTGCGCTACCTCGACCAGGTCGTGCGCCCGGTGCTCTGGCTGGACGCCACAGCAGGTGTCGCCCTCGAGGCCCACCAGCAGAACATTCTGGTCATCCTCGATCCCCAGGGCTGGCCTGCCGGCGGCCGCTACCGCGACAACCAGGGGTACTACTTCCGGGAGTCGCGCCGTGCCGAACTCGACCGCCGGCTCCCGGGCATCGGCGCCCTCAGCGACACCTTCGTCGACGATGCCGTCACCGACGAACGCTTCACCTACTACCTCGCCGTCAACAACGTGCTCGGTCTCATCGGCGCCTTCGGGTCCCAGCGGCTCGCCGCAGAAAGCGTCCTCCTCGCCGGCTTCCGCCGCTTCCTCCACGCCGCCCGCCACCTGGGTTCACCGCTGCCGGCGCAGCTCCTGGACAGCCCGTCCCTGCGGTGCAAGGCGAACCTGCTCACCCGGCTCCACGGCCTGGACGAGCTGGCCGGACCCGTGGACACCCAGTCCGTCTACGTCACCATCGGCAACCCGCTGCACCCGTGAGGAGACGCGCCCCGGCGCGTCCGGCGCCGCCCCCGAAGGGCCCCGCCGGCCGAGCCTCCCCCTGCCGGCGCCGACCCGCGGTCCACCCGTCAAAGCCCACCCGTCAAAGCCCACCCGCCACCGGGGAGACCGGTCACCCGGGACCGGCACCCCCGTTCGGCGACCAGCCCGTCCGAACTGCCGAGAGGAGAGCGTCAGCGATGTCGCCCACCGGAGCGAGCGCCGAGACAGGCGGACCAGACACCCCCTGCGACGGCAGCGGCGTGGAGGACACCCTCGAACTGCGGCTGCCCGGCGAACTCGCGGAGCTGCTCGGGCAGGACCGGCAGTCCCGCGCTGCGGCACCGGACGGCCGGGAACCGCGGCGCGCCGTCCCCCGCGGTGCCCGCGACGGGGAGCCCCCACCCGGCCGGCCCCTCCCCGGCGAGGACCTGCTCGACGCCCTCGCCGGGTGGGGTGCCGCAGCCACCCCCTTCGGCGCCTTCCAGCTGGTGCCCGTCCAGATCGATCGGGATCTGCGACTCATCAGCCGCTGGATGAACGACCCCGCCGTCGCGGCCTTCTGGGAACTCGCCGGACCGGAGTCCGTCACGGAACACCATCTCGGCGGCCAGCTCGCCGGCGACGGCCGCAGCGTTCCCTGCCTCGGCGTCCTCGACGGGGTGCCGAAGGGCTATTTCGAGATCTACCGGGCCGACCTCGACCCGGTTGCGCGCCACTACCCGGCCCGGCCCCACGACACCGGCATCCACCTCCTCATCGGAGGCGTCGCCGACCGCGGCCGCGGCCTCGGCACGGCGCTGCTCCGGGCGGCGGCCGACCACGTACTCGACCACCGCCCCCACTGCGCACGGGTCGTCGCCGAACCCGACCTGCGCAACGTCCCCTCCGTCTCGGCCTTCCTCAGCGCCGGCTTCCGCTTCTCCGCGGAAGTCGACCTCCCCGATAAGCGAGCCGCGCTCATGGTCCGCGACCGGGCGCTGAGCAAGGTGCTGTGAACGGCCCGCCGCCTGAGGCGGGCCCCCGAGAGACCGCCCGAGCCGCAGCGGTTCCAGCCGAGGATCCCCTGTGCCGAAGTCCCCGCCGTCCGGCCTCGCCGACCTGGACCACGCCTTCCCGGACGGCCACCGGACCGGTCACCCCCCGGCACGTCGTTGTCAAGGGCCGCACCGGCCTTTCGGCACACGACGCCGCAAGGGGCCCTTGAGGCACGCACCCCGGTGCGGCCGCGCCGGATCGCCGCCGGTGACGGCCGTGCCGCCCACCGCGGTGTGCCGGTCCCGACACCCCGAGCGCCTCTCCGCCCAGGAGCTCGGCCCGCAACCACCTGAGCACGGGTTGGCGCCCTGGGCCGGCCGGGAACGGGTCGCGCTGTCGGTGGCGGCCCGTAGGGTGGGCGTCCTATGACGAAGCCATCCCTCCCCGAGCTCCTCCACGCAGCCGTCACCGCCGTCGGCGGGGTCGAGCGGCCCGGCCAGGTCACCATGGCCGAGTCCGTCTCGGAGGCCATCGACGACGGATCACATCTGCTCATCCAGGCCGGCACCGGCACCGGCAAGTCGCTGGGGTACCTGGTGCCCGCCCTGGCCCACGGGGACCGCGTGGTGGTCGCCACGGCGACGCTCGCGCTGCAGCGCCAGCTCGTCGAGCGGGACCTGCCGAGGACGGTGGAGGCCCTCCACCCGCTGCTTCGCCGCAGACCGGAGTTCGCCATGCTCAAGGGCCGGTCGAACTACCTGTGCCTGCACCGGCTCCACGAGGGTGTCCCCCAGGAGGAGGGGGAAGGGCTCTTCGACCCCCACCCGGCCTTCGGCACGGGGGACACGGTCTCGACCGGCCCCACCAGCAAGCTGGGCCAGGACCTGATGCGGCTGCGCGACTGGTCGGACGAGACGGAGACCGGTGACCGGGACGACCTCACCCCCGGCGTGTCCGACCGGGCGTGGTCGCAGGTCTCCGTGTCCTCCCGGGAGTGCCTCGGCGCGAGCAGGTGCGCCTACGGAGCGGAGTGCTTCGCGGAGATGGCGCGGGAGCGTGCGAAGCTCGCCGAGGTGGTCGTGACGAACCACGCCCTGCTCGCCATCGACGCGATCGAGGGCGCTCCGGTGCTTCCGCAGCACGAGGTCCTGATCGTGGACGAGGCCCATGAGCTGGTCTCGCGGGTCACCGGGGTCGCCACGGGCGAACTCACTCCCGGCCAGGTCAACCGCGCGGTGCGGCGCGCGGCCAAGCTGGTCGACGAGAAGGCGGCCGATCAGCTCCAGACGGCCGCCGAGGGCTTCGAGAGGCTGATGGAGCTGGCGCTGCCCGGCCGCCTCGACGAGATTCCCGAGGACCTGGGCTATGCGCTGGCGGCGCTGCGCGACGCCGCCCGCACGGTGATCTCGGCGCTGGGCGCTGCCCGCGATCAGTCCGCACAGGACGAGGACGCCGTTCGCAAGCAGGCGCTCGCGTCGGTCGAGTCCGTGCACGAGGTCGCCGAGCGGATCAGCCAGGGCTCCGAGTACGACGTGGTGTGGTACGAGCGCCACGACCGCTTCGGGGCGTCGCTGCGTGTGGCCCCGCTTTCGGTGTCGGGCCTGCTGCGCGAGAAGCTCTTCGCCGAGCGCTCGGTGGTGCTCACCTCGGCGACGCTCAAACTGGGTGGTGACTTCAACGGGGTGGGGGCGTCCCTCGGGTTGGCGCCCGAGGGCGCCGAGGGCGATGACCTGCCCGTCTGGAAGGGCGTCGATGTGGGCTCGCCGTTCGACTACCCCAGGCAGGGCATTCTCTATGTCGCGAGGCATCTGTCGCGCCCTGTCCGGGACGGTGGGCGTGACGACATGCTCGATGAACTCACCGAACTGATCCAGGCGGCCGGCGGACGCACGCTCGGACTGTTCTCCTCCATGCGGGCGGCCCAGCTCGCGGCCGAGGAACTGCGTTCCCGTATTCCGGAGTTCCCGATCCTGCTGCAAGGCGAGGAAACCCTCGGGGAGCTGATCAGGGGCTTCGCGGCCGACCCCCGGACATGCCTGTTCGGCACGCTCTCCCTCTGGCAGGGTGTCGACGTCCCCGGAGCGAGCTGCCAGCTGGTGGTGATGGACAAGATTCCGTTTCCGCGCCCCGACGATCCTTTGATGAGCGCACGGCAGAAGGCGGTGGAGGAAGCCGGCGGAAACGGCTTCATGGCCGTGGCGGCGACCCATGCGGCGCTGCTGATGGCTCAGGGCGCGGGCCGCCTGGTGCGGGCCACCGCAGACCGCGGTGTGGTCGCCGTGCTCGATCAGAGGCTTGCCACGGCGCGCTACGGGAGCTATCTGAAGGCGTCACTGCCGGACTTCTGGTACACCACGGACCGCAATCAGGTGCGCCGCTCCCTCGCGGCGATCGATGAGGCGGCGAAGGCCGACGGGGCGTAGGCCGAGGTCGGCGGCGCCGGGAGGCTTCTGGCATGGTGCGGCCCAGTAGGGGGCGGGCCTCGGTCATCGGGCAACGTGTATCGGGCACTATGCATCCGCCGTCGCAGAGCCGCGGATACGAGGGGCCCCGGGACCGGCGCAGTGGGTCCCGGGGCCCGGTCAGAGCCGACGAGGTGTGCTCACACTCGCCGAAGCACCGCCACCACCTTGCCGAGAATCGTGGCCTCGTCGCCCGGGATCGGCTGATACGCCGCGTTATGGGGGAGTAGCCATACGTGGCCGTCCTCGCGCCTGAAGCGCTTCACGGTGGCCTCGCCGTCGAGCATGGCCGCGACGATGTCGCCGTTCTCGGCGACCGGCTGACGGCGGACGGTGACCCAGTCGCCGTCGCAGATCGCGGCCTCGATCATCGAGTCACCCACGACCTTCAGAACGAACAGCTCGCCGTCTCCGACGAGCTGGCGGGGGAGAGGGAAGACATCCTCGACCGACTCCTCGGCGAGGATGGGGCCACCGGCGGCGATTCGGCCGACCAACGGCACGTACGAGGCCGCGGGCTTGCCCGTCGTGTCGGCCGGCTGTGTGGCCGGCTGGTCGGAGCCCCGCACCTCGTAGGCCCGGGGCCGGTGCGGGTCACGACGGAGGAAGCCCTTCCGCTCCAGGGCCATCAGCTGATGTGCCACGGACGACGTGCTGGACAGGCCCACCGCCTGACCGATCTCGCGCATCGACGGCGGGTATCCGCGGCGCTGCACCGAGTCGCGGATGACCTCGATGACCCTGCGCTGGCGGTCCGTGAGCCCCGAGCTGTCCGCGCGGATACCCGGAGGCCGACCGGGTAGCGAACGGGCGGGGCGCGCGGGCTCGGCGCCCTCCGGGGTCGTGGCTGCGTCATTCATGGCATGCACCGGCTCGAATCGGTTCTGGGAGCGGTTCTGGGCAGTGATGGCGGCACTGTCAACGGCGGCACTGTCAGCGGTGGTGGTCACGTCGGCCCCTCTCGAGATGGTCTCCCTAGCTGGACAACGGTAGTTGCTTTCGAAAGGTTGCGCCAAACACACGTTCGAGTGAAAAAACGCAGATCACCTTACGCTTGTCTGGGGCTCGGTGTATGGAGGACTGCTTTTGCGCCGGTGGTGCGGGTCTTCGCGGCTGCCGGACCGCGCTGGGCGCGCACTCCGGGGCCGACGGCGTGCCCACCCCTCCCGGCCTGGTCCTGATCTGGTCCTGATCTGGCGGGGTGGTTCCAGTCTGTCATCCGATGCCGCCGGAGAGGTCGACCCGGGCCCGGGTCCGGGCGTGCCGGGCGCCCCGGGTAGCCTCGTCGCCGACCGGTGCCGGCCTGCGGCCCCTGCGCCGGGCGTCCCTGCCGCACGACACGCGTCAGGGGTGATTGGCGGCCAAACCCCAGATCTAGTGGTTGGATTGTCCCAGCCGCCCAGAAGTTGTGGTCCCCGGTCCATTGAGGGTCGAGGCGATCGCCTATGCTGGTGGCTGCTTCACGGGGGCCGGCGCGCCCCCGCGAGGCTGTTCAGCCGCGCGGTCAAAGGAGGGTCGAGGAACCATGCACTGCCCCTTCTGCAGGCACCCCGACAGCCGGGTCGTCGACAGCCGGACCACCGACGACGGCACGTCGATCCGCCGCCGCCGCCAGTGCCCCGACTGCTCCCGTCGTTTCACGACGGTCGAGACGGCGTCGCTGATGGTGGTCAAGCGCAGCGGGGTCACCGAGCCCTTCAGCCGAACCAAGGTCATCTCCGGTGTGCGCAAGGCGTGCCAGGGGCGGCCCGTCACCGAGGACGCACTCGCCCAGCTCGGCCAGCGGGTCGAGGAGGCGGTGCGCGCCACCGGCAGTGCCGAGCTGACCACCCATGACGTGGGTCTGGCCATACTCGGCCCCCTGCAGGAGCTCGACCTCGTTGCGTATCTGCGCTTCGCGTCCGTGTACCGAGCGTTCGATTCGCTCGAGGACTTCGAGGCCGCCATCACGGAGCTCCGTGAGCCGCGGCCGCCCGCCGGGCCGGGCGGGCCCGGTGCGCCGCACGGGGCCCGCGAGCCCGCCAGAGCCGCCGACTGATCACCGGGCCCGCCGCAGCGGGCGGAGATCGGTCGCGGAGCGGCTGAGCAGATGTGTCCCCGGCGTGGCGCGCGGCGCGGTGCCCGGGACGTCAGGAACAGACTGTGCCCCGGGAAGATCTGGGCACTTCAGGGCGTTTTCGCCCGTATATGGGAGGCGGCATGACAGAGACGGCGAGCGGCCCGGCACGAGGTCCCCGAGCCAAGGGGACCAAGGCTGCCGCGGCCCGGCGGGGCCTGCGTATCGAGCGCGTCCACACCAACCCCGGCGTACACCCGTACGACGAGGTGGCCTGGGAGCGCCGTGACGTCGTCATGACCAACTGGCGCGACGGCTCGGTCAACTTCGAACAGCGTGGCGTCGAGTTCCCCGATTTCTGGTCGGTCAACGCGGTCAACATCGTCACCAGCAAATACTTCCGCGGGGCGGTCGGCACCCCGCAGCGTGAGACGAGTCTGAAGCAGCTCGTCGACCGCATCGTGAAGACGTACCGCAAGGCAGGTGAGGACCACGACTACTTCTCCTCGCCCGCCGACGCGGAGATCTTCGAGCACGAGTTGGCGTACGCCCTGCTGCACCAGGTCTTCAGCTTCAACTCGCCGGTGTGGTTCAACGTCGGCACGCCCCAGCCGCAGCAGGTGTCCGCCTGCTTCATCCTGTCCGTCGACGACTCCATGGAGTCGATCCTCGACTGGTACAAGGAAGAGGGCATGATCTTCAAGGGCGGTTCCGGCGCCGGGCTGAACCTCTCCCGCATCCGGTCCTCCAGGGAGCTGCTGTCCTCCGGCGGCAACGCGTCCGGACCCGTCTCCTTCATGCGCGGAGCCGACGCCTCCGCCGGAACGATCAAGTCCGGCGGTGCCACCCGGCGGGCCGCCAAGATGGTCATCCTCGATGTCGACCACCCCGACATCGAGGACTTCATCCAGACCAAGGTCAAGGAGGAGGAGAAGATCCGCGCGCTGCGCGACGCGGGCTTCGACATGGACCTGGGCGGCGACGACATCACGTCCGTCCAGTACCAGAACGCCAACAACTCCGTCCGCGTGAACGACGCGTTCATGAAGGCCGTCGAGTCCGGCGGGAAGTTCGGGCTGCGTGCCCGGATGACCGGTGAGGTCATCGAGGAGGTCGACGCCAAGTCGCTCTTCCGCAAGATGGCCGAGGCCGCGTGGGCCTGCGCCGACCCGGGCATCCAGTACGACGACACCATCAACCGCTGGCACACCTGTCCCGAGTCCGGCCGGATCAACGGCTCGAACCCGTGCAGCGAGTACATGCACCTGGACAACACGTCCTGCAACCTCGCCTCGCTGAACCTGATGAAGTTCCTCAAGGACGACGGCAAGGGCAACCAGTCCTTCGACGCCGAGCGCTTCCAGAAGATCGTCGAACTCGTCATCACGGCGATGGACATCTCCATCTGCTTCGCGGACTTCCCGACCCAGAAGATCGGCGAGAACACCCGTGCCTTCCGCCAGCTCGGCATCGGCTACGCCAACCTGGGCGCTCTGCTGATGGCGACCGGCCACGCGTACGACTCCGACGGCGGCCGCGCCCTGGCCGGTGCCCTCACCTCGCTGATGACCGGCACCTCCTACCGGCGCTCCGCCGAGCTCGCCGCGGTCGTCGGTCCCTACGACGGCTACGCACGCAACGCCGAGCCGCACCAGCGGGTGATGAAGCAGCACGCCGACGCCAACGGTGCCGCCGTCCGCATGGACGACCTGGACACCCCGATCTGGGCCGCGGCCACCGAGGCCTGGCAGGACGTGATCCGTCTCGGCGCGAAGAACGGCTTCCGCAACGCCCAGGCCTCTGTCATCGCCCCTACCGGCACCATCGGCCTCGCCATGTCCTGCGACACCACCGGCCTGGAGCCCGACCTCGCGCTGGTCAAGTTCAAGAAGCTGGTCGGCGGCGGCTCGATGCAGATCGTCAACGGCACCGTGCCGCAGGCGCTGCGCCGCCTCGGCTACCAGGAGGAGCAGATCGAGGCGATCGTCGCCCACATCTCCGAGCACGGCAATGTGATCGGTGCGCCGGGACTGAAGACCGAGCACTACGAGGTCTTCGACTGCGCCATGGGCGAGCGTGCCATCTCCCCGATGGGCCACGTCCGGATGATGGCCGCGATCCAGCCGTGGATCTCCGGCGCCCTGTCCAAGACGGTCAATATGCCGGAGTCGGCGACCGTCGAGGAGGTCGAGGAGATCTATTTCGAGGCCTGGAAGATGGGGGTCAAGGCCCTCGCGATCTACCGCGACAACTGCAAGGTCGGTCAGCCGCTCTCCGCCAAGAAGAAGGAGGACAAGGCCGAGATCGCGGAGCGGGCCGAGGAGGCCGTCCGCAGCGCGGTCGAGAAGGTGGTCGAGTACCGCCCCGTCCGCAAGCGCCTCCCGAAGGGCCGGCCGGGCATCACGACGTCCTTCACGGTCGGTGGCGCCGAGGGCTATATGACGGCCAACTCCTACCCGGACGACGGTCTCGGCGAGGTCTTCCTGAAGATGTCCAAGCAGGGCTCCACCCTCGCGGGCATGATGGACGCCTTCTCGATCGCGGTGTCGGTCGGTCTGCAGTACGGCGTTCCGCTCGAGACCTACGTCTCGAAGTTCACGAACATGCGCTTCGAGCCGGCCGGTATGACGGACGACCCGGACGTGCGGATGGCCCAGTCGATCGTCGACTACATCTTCCGCCGCCTGGCGCTGGACTTCCTGCCGTTCGAGACCCGCTCGGCGCTGGGCATCCACTCGGCCGACGAACGGCAGCGGCATCTGGAGACGGGTTCCTACGAGCCCGCCGAGGACGAGGTGGACGTCGAAGGTCTGGCCCAGTCCGCCCCCCGCCGGCAGGAGACGCCGAGGCCGGTGACCGAGCCGAAGGCCGAGGCGCCCGCCCCGCAGCAGGCGCACACCTCCGCGGAGCTCGTGGAGATGCAGCTCGGCATCAGCGCCGATGCCCCGCTCTGCTTCTCCTGCGGCACGAAGATGCAGCGTGCCGGTTCCTGCTACATCTGCGAGGGCTGCGGCTCGACGAGCGGCTGCAGCTGATACCGGGCGCCGTGTGCCGTAAGCGGCACACGGCGCCGCGGACCGGGCGGTGATCTCCGGGAGGGGCGCCGGCTTCGTGCCGGCGCCCCTCCCCGGCGTTGTGCGGCAGCACGGGGGTGCACCGGCCCTCACGCACGTGGCAGTCGGGCGGACGGCTCGCCGGACCCACCGGCCCCGGGGCGGGTGGGGACACGGGCGCCGGCCGGGACCGGCTGTCCCGACGCTCCGCTCAGGCCGGCGCCGTACCCATCAGCCCGGCGAACTCGGCCGGGGCCGCGGTGAAGCCGCGCAGGACGGGCCGCAGTCGCCACGCGCCCGAGTCGTCCCGGGTGAACTCGGCGATTGTGGCGGCAGAGGCGTCCGGGACGCCCGAGAGATCATCGCTCGCCAGCTCCTGCGGGCCGTCGAGTATCTGGACCCCGGTGTTGGGGATGTCGGAGAAGGTCTTCTCCGCGGTCCGCTGCTGGATGACGACTCCGACCACGACCCTGGCGTAGGACGGGGCCAGCCGCTGGAGTTCGAGGGTCATCACCTCGTCGGCGCCGAAGCCCTGCCCGGTGCGGCTGTCCCTGTCGAGGGTGATCGTGCCGTCGGGCGACCGGCTGTCGAAGTGCACGAGGTAGGCGGGCGTGCCGTGGGGTGCGTCCGCCGTGTAGGTGGCCGCCACGATGTCGAGGTCGTGGGGGGCGGCTCCGATGGGGCTGGGGTCCCATTTGAGTGTCACCTGGACCTTCCGGAGCCCTTTGCTGAGACTGCTCACCCGAATTCCCTTCCTCGTGGACGGCGGAGGCTCCCCGCGGGCAGCCCGGCTGCGGGGCCGTAACTCCCGGTCCCGTGCGCGAACTGTCATCGTGTCATGTGACGGGCGCGGTCCGGCGGTGACCGGGAAGCGGAGACCTGTTCCGGTGGGCGGGTGACCATGGACCCTCCTTCACCCGGGAGAGTGATCGAGATTACGTCCCCTGGTCGTACGATGGTGCGGTGCTGGTCAAGTGGATGCGCTGCAACGTCGTGGACCGGCGGGAGTTCGAGCGCGGGCAGCGGAAGTGGGCGCGGCTGCGGGGGGAGCCGGGCTTCCGGGGGCAGGGCGGCGGCTGGAGCCGAGGGCGGCCGGGTGTCGCCCATGTGTTCGCCTTCTGGGAGACCCGTGCGTTCTACGACTCGTTCATGGCGCGGTCGCACGACCGCCTCGCATCCGCCCAGTCGGGCACCTATCGGAACCTCCGGGCGCAGCTCTTCGCTCACCGGTTCGACGTGAAGACCGGATTCGAGCCTGGATTCACGGACGCGGACGTGGTGCGCGTCGCCCACTGCAGGGTCCACGAGGACAGGGTCGAGCACTTCTCGCTGATGCAGTCGAAGGTGTGGAACCCGGCCATGGCCGGGTCCCCCGGCATGGTGCGGGGGCTGTTCGGCGAAGCGCCGGGCAACGAGTTCCTGGTGCTGTCCATGTGGCAGTCGGCCGCCGAGCGCGGCAAGTACCGGGTGGAGCGGGTGGAGCGGCTGTCCCTCAGGGCGCAGACGGAGGCGGACATCGCGGCGCTGGCGGGTGACGTCGTGCAACTCGACCCCTCCTGGACGGTGTGACCGACCCGGTGCCGCCGGGCTGCCGCAGACCGGGGAGGGATACCCCGTGGCCGCGGGCGGACGCGCGGAACCGCCCGCGGTTCCGGGCCGGGATCGGCGGCTGTGCACACGTCATGCAGCGGCCGCGGCATCCGCGCTGCGGCCTTCCGCCCCGATCCGCCGCCCCGGAGCCGGCTCACGCCTGCGGCGCATCCTCGCCGCGTCCGCCGGCGGCTCGGCCGCGGGCACCGCGCAGGCCCCGTGGCCGGCGGTGCACGGGTGCCGGCCGGGGGCTGCGCCGGACGGGCGCGGCGGGTGGCGGCACTAGGGTTTGTCCTATGGCACGACCACGGCGCATCGTCCTCGTCCGGCACGGCGAGTCGGAGGGCAACGCCGACGACTCGGTCTACGAGCGCAAGCCCGACCACGCGCTGAGCCTCACCGACCGCGGATGGCGCCAGGCCGAGGAGACCGGCAGCCGGCTGGCCACCCTCTTTGGGCATGAGCGCGTCAGTGTCTACGTGTCGCCCTATCGGCGCACCCACCAGACGCTCCACGCGTTCCGGCTCGACTCCCGGCTCGTCAGGATCAGAGAGGAACCGCGACTGCGCGAGCAGGACTGGGGCAACTGGCAGGAGCGGGACGCCGTGCGGCTTCAGAAGGCCTCCCGTGACGCCTACGGCCACTTCTTCTACCGTTTGCCGCAGGGCGAGTCGGGCGCGGACGTCTACGACCGGGTCGGGGCCTTCCTGGAGAGTCTCCACCGGAGCTTCGAGTCCCCCGAGCACCCGCCCAACGTCCTGCTCGTCACCCATGGCCTGACCATGCGCCTGTTCTGCATGCGCTGGTTCCACTGGACGGTGCCCGAGTTCGAGTCGCTGTCCAACCCCGGCAACGGCGAGACGAGGACGCTGCTGCTCGGCGAGGACGGCCGATACGCACTGGACAGGCCCTTCGAGCGCTGGTGCACACCCGAGTGGTACGGAGTCACCGGATAGAGTGGCAGTGCGATGACCGCTGACTCCATTCTCGACCGGCGCCTCGGCCGCGCCCTGGCGAGCCTGCGCGGGCTGTCCGTGGGGGACGCCCTGGGCTCCCAGTTCTTCGTGCCCTCCCACCACGCGCTGCTGAAGCGGCGGGCCCTGCCGTCCGGACCCTGGCAGTGGACCGACGACACCGAGATGGCCTGCTCGGTGGTGGCCGTACTCGCCGACCACAGCCGCATCGACCAGGACGCACTCGCCCGGTCCTTCGCCCACCACCACGACTTCGACCGGGGCTACGGTCCCGCCGTGAACCGGATGCTGAGGCTGATCCGCGAGGGCGGCGACTGGCGCGACCTGGCCGCAGGGCTGTTCAACGGACAGGGCTCGTGGGGCAATGGCGCCGCCATGCGCATCGCCCCGCTCGGCGCCTGGTACGCCGACGACCCCGAGCAGGCCACCCATCAGGCGGAGATCTCCGCGTACACCACGCACCAGCACCGCGAGGCCGTCGCCGGGTGCATGGCGGTCGCCGCGGCCGCTGCGCTCGCGGCCTCCGAGGACGGGGTCCCGGCGCCCGGCGAGTTGTTGGACGGGGTGATCGCGCTGGTGCCGCGCAGTGCCGTGGGGCAGGGTCTCCGCCGCGCGCGGGACATGCTCGACTACGCCGACGCCGGGACGGTCGCGGCGGTGCTCGGCCGGGGGCGCCGCACCAGCGCGCACGACACCGTCCCGTTCGCGCTCTGGTCGGCGGCCCGGGCCCTCGGGGACTTCGAGGAGACCTTCTGGACCACCGCCCAGGTGGGCGGGGACGTCGACACGACCTGCGCCATCGCGGGGGGAGTGGTCGCGGCGGCCGGGGCCGGGGCTCCGCCCGCTCTCTGGCTGGAGCAGACCGAGGCCCTGCCCGGCTGGCTGCGGGCCCGGGCTGCCTGACCCCGGGGGCCGCGGCACCCTTGCGCCGGGGCGTGCCCGGTCCGCCGCACCGGGGTCGTCGGATGCCCGTGCCCGGGGGCGCCCGGCGGTCCGCACGGCCGACCGCCCCCGCTCACGCGTGGGCGCGCGTGGGCATGGAGGCGACTGCGGCGATCTCCGCCGATCCGCCCGCCGACCGCGCCCGTCCGCGGGCGATGCACCCCCGAGTCTTGGACGGGCCCTTCGGGTGGTGCTTCACGAGTGCGATGCGCCGGGGCGGCGCGGGGCCTTCGTGAGCCGGGCGCCGGTGCTCTCGTCGAGCCGTCTGCGGGCCGCTTCCGGAGGGGGTTCGCGGTGGTGCGGCGGATGTCGACGCGGTGTTGCGACTCCGGCGCCGCCGGTCATCGCCGCGCACCCGGCGATGGCGGTGTACCGGCCCGGAGTGTGCGGAAGCGAAGTGCCGGCTACCGGTTCCGCCGATCCGGCCGGTCCGGAAGTGGTGCGACGCGCGCGTCCTGAGCAGCGGCCGACTGCGGTCCCGTCCGGGGAAGGGGAGCCGGGGTGTCGCGACCGGGCCGCGCGGCGTAACCTGTCTGGCGCCATGCCGTACGAACCACCCACGCACACTGTCCAGCGCTCCCTCCGCGCCACCACCGGTGCCAAGATCGTCGCCGGTGTCGACGAGGTCGGGCGAGGGGCGTGGGCCGGTCCGGTCACGGTGTGCGCGGCCGTCACGGGTCTGCGCCGGCCGCCCGCCGGGCTGACCGACTCCAAGCTGATCACACCCAGGCGCCGTGCGGCGCTGGCGGCGGAGCTGGAGCGCTGGGTCTCCTGTCATGCGCTCGGGCACGCCTCCCCGGAGGAGATCGACGATCTGGGCATGACGGCGGCCCTGCGCCTGGCGGCGTCCCGGGCCCTGGAGGGGCTTCCGGTCCGTCCCGACGCGGTGATCCTGGACGGCAAGCACGACTACCTCGGCGCACCGTGGCGGGTTCGGACGGTCATCAAGGGCGACCGGTCCTGTGTCGCCGTCGCGGCCGCCTCGGTGATCGCCAAGGTGCGGCGGGACGAGCTCATGGCCGCGCTGGGACGGGGGACGGCGGCCGTCGGGCCGTACGCGTTCGCCGAGAACGCCGGCTACCCGTCGCCGGTGCACAGGGCAGCGCTGCACGACCTCGGTCCCACGCCCTTCCACCGGCTGTCCTGGGCCTACCTCGAGCAGATGCCGCGCTGGCGGCATCTGAGGAAGGTCCGGACCCCCGCGCAGGCGGCCGCTCTGGAAAGCGGGGGCCAACTCGGCTTCGACTTCTGAACCGGCCGTACCAGGAGTACTGTGCCGACCGGCCCGATAGCCGGTCGCACTCATGTACCACCCGCCGATGCTCGTCGCACCGGCGTTTGATAGAAATCCACCCATGCCTCTCATCCCCGAGGAGCCTCAGATTCACGAGAGTGCCCAGGGTCCCCGCGCCTCGGCCGCAGGCCGCACCGCGCCGACCCCCCGTCCCGTACCCGGTCCGCGCAGCGTGGCCGCCCCCCGTTCCGGGCGCCCCGGCCCCGGTCCGGCCAGGCCCGCTCCGCCCGCGCAGCGCGCGCACGGCTCCGCCGCTCCGGCGTCGCCCCGGAAGCAGAATCGTTCCGCGCCGCAGATCCAACTCATCCCCGCTTCCGCCGAGGGGGCGCTCGACGCCGCCGGTGAGGCCGTCGACCTGCTGCTCGACTCGGGGCGCGCCCCGGGCGAGATACTCGTTCTGACCACGGGCGAGCAGCATCCCTGGGCGACTCACGAGCTGTCCTTCGGCGAGAGCGCCTACTGGGCCCAGCACGATGCCGCCGACGACGTGTTCTACGCGGACGCCGCCTCGGTGGGACGCGCCTCGCCCCGGACCGTGGTCGTCGTCGCCGTGAACGGCGACAGCGGCGACGGCGCCGCCCAGGTGCTGCCCGTTGCCCTGGGGCGCGCGCGAGCGCTGCTGATCGTGTGTGGTGACCCCGAGCGGATCAACGCGGCGCTCGGTGCGGCTGCCTGAGCGAGCGGCCCGGCGGCGTCTGCGGTCGGACCGGGGGCGGCGCGGAATGTGTCCGGCGCCATGCTCGGTCCTGACGCGGTGTCCAGCCCGGTGCGGTGCGGGCGTGCACCGGCACGGGGCCGGGCCCGCGGCGGTGCGGCGCACCACCGGAGCACGGGGCGCGGCCCGGGCGTGGGCGCCTGCCCTGTCCTCGTCTGCGGAGCCGTGGTCCCTGCACCGCAGGCGCCGGTGCGGGCGAGTGCCGGAGCAGGCAGGGTTCGCCCGTCAGGGAGCGGCGCGGCGCAGGGCGGCGCGGGGTTCGTTGCGGTGCCCCGCAAGGCGCCGGATCGGCCTCGTCGTAGGCCTACTCGGTGAATTCGGCTGATTCGGCAGCGCCGCGGTTCCTCGTGTCTGCCCTGCCGGGCGGCGCGACAGGGCGAACCTCGCCTGAGGCGGCCGGCGCCGCTCGGCGTGGTGCCTGACGGGTGATGGGGTGATGTCAGCCGACGCGCACGAGCGAGGCCGGGACCCGGATGCCGGAGACGGCCACCGGAGGCTTCAGCGGGCCGCCGTACGGCGCATCGCCTCGGCGGCGCCGCTCGCCGTGCGCATGGGTGCCCTCCCCGGGCCGGACACCAGCTCCGCGAAACCGGCCGGTGGAGATCCGGAGCTGGGCCGGCGGCCGCCGCGCCCATCACCGAGCACCTGCCACCCGCCGCGCGTGAGCGTGATGTACGCGCCGCAGCGCAGCCCGTGCAAGGTGCACGCGTCCCGCAGGCCCCACATCCAGGCGCCGTCCTCCTCCGTCCAACGCTCGTCGCCCTCACGGCAGTAGAGCAGCACGGCGGTACGCACCGGTGAGCGGCGCCGCAGGTCGTGGGGGATGACTCGGCGCAGTTGCGCCAGCAGGGTGTTGCGGAACTCCCACCCGTCGGCCGGGGCGGGCCGCCGGGCGAACGAGGCACTGGCGACGAGGCGTTCCTCGGTGTCGAGCACGGCGACCACGGCCGTCGAGAGCGCGGGCTCATGCCGGACATGCAGCCCGCTGACCACCTCGCGCGGGTTGCGAAGGAGGGGTATCCCCGCTTCCGCCCACTCCGCGGGTGCCAGCAGTCTGGTGAGGCGGCTGGCGGAGCCGGCCGATCCATGGAACGAAGTGGCTGCGGACGAGGCGAATCCGAAGGTCACGGTCCTCCCTTCGCATACGCGCCCGCAGCACGGGCAGGGTCGAGTGAGGGCGCACCGCGGCATGGCCCTTGCGGACCGCGATCGGACCGGGCGGGGGCGGTGGTTCCAATTCTTGCGGGCCCGGGGGCGGGCGGCAACGAGCAATTGACGCCGCTGACTGGAATAGACGGAAATGGCGCTGATTTCCCTGCGCGTCGACCCACTACGCGCCGCAACCTCTACGCCTGAACTGCCAGGACCAGTGGAAGGACTCCCTCGGCTCCCGCCCGCAGCAGCAGCCGTGAGGCGACGGCGAGGGTCCAGCCGCTGTCCGAAAGATCGTCCACAAGCAGCACCGGGCCCCCCGCTTCCGTCAGCGCCCGCACGAGCTCCGGTGGAAGGACGAAGGCCTCATGCAGCCCGCGCACCCGCTGCGCGCTGTTCGTACGGGAGATGTGCCGGTCCTGCCAACCGTCCGCGTAGCCGATGGTGCCGAGGACGGGCATCCTTCCGACCTCCGCGATGCGGGCTCCGAGCGATTCCACGAGTCGAGGTCTGGTGCGCGAGGCCATGGTCACGACCCCGACGGGGCGGGCCGGAGCCCCCGGGGCCCCGGAGGACCAACCACCGGGTCCCCTGGCCCAGTCGGCCAGCACACTCACGACGGCGTCGGCCACATCGGCGGGCACCGGGCCGTCCGGGGACTGCACGGCGAGCATCGGCCGAAGCCGGTTGCCCCAGCCGATGTCGGAGAGTCTGCCCAGCGCCCGGCCGGTGAGGGCCCGCTCGCCCGCGGGAATACGGCCCTTCAGGTCCACCCCGACCGCCGAAAGGCCCGTGGGCCACATCTTGCGGGCCTCCACCTCCACGCCGGGGCGGCCCAGTTCGCCTCGGGCGGCGTCCAGCGCGGCGGCCGACACGGAGGCGTCGAAGCGGGGCCCGGCGCAGTTGTCGCAGCGTCCGCACGGGGCCGCGTCCCCGTCGTCGAGCTGCCGGCGCAGAAACTCCATCCGGCAGCCCGCGGCCGAGGCGTAGTCGCGCATTGCCTGCTGCTCGTTCTCTCGTTGGCGCGCCACCCACGCATAGCGCTGGGAGTCGTACACCCACGGCCGGCCGGTCGTCGTCCAGCCGCCCCTGACCCGGTGCACGGCTCCGTCCACGTCGAGGACCTTGAGCATGGCCTCCAGCCGTGTGCGTCGCAGCTCGACGAGCGGCTCCAGCGCCGGGAGCGACAGGGGCCGCTCCGCCTGTGCCAGGACATCGAGGGTACGTCGCACGAGGTCCTCGGACGGGAAGGCGACGGAGGCGAAGTACTGCCAGATCGCCTCGTCCTCCCTGCCGGGCAGGAGCAGCACCTCGGCGTGTTCCACCCCGCGCCCCGCCCGGCCCACCTGCTGGTAGTAGGCGATGGGAGAGGAGGGCGATCCGAGGTGGACGACGAAGCCGAGGTCGGGCTTGTCGAAACCCATTCCGAGCGCGGAGGTGGCGACCAGGGCCTTCACCCGGTTCGTCAGCAGGTCGTCCTCCGCCTGCTGCCGCTCCGCGTTCTCGGTGCGGCCCGTGTACGAGGCCACCGTGTGTCCGCAGTGCCGCAGATATGCCGTCACCTCCTCCGCGGCGGCGACGGTCAGCGTGTAGACGATCCCGGAGCCGGGCAGCTCGTCGAGGTGGTCGGCGAGCCAGGCCAGCCGATGGGCGGCGTCGGGGAGCCGGAGCACGCCGAGACTGAGGCTTTCCCGGTCGAGCGGCCCGCGCAGCACCAGCGCGTCGGTGCCCGCACCCGTGCCCAGTTGCTCGGCGACGTCGGCGGTCACCCGGGCGTTGGCCGTCGCCGTCGTGGCCAGCACCGGGACTCCGGGCGCCAGATCGGCGAGCATCGTGCGCAGCCGCCGGTAGTCGGGCCGGAAGTCATGGCCCCAGTCGGAGATGCAGTGCGCCTCGTCCACCACGAGCAGACCGGTCGCCGCCGCGAGCTTCGGCAGTACCCCGTCTCGGAAGTCGGGGTTGTTCAGCCGCTCGGGGCTCACCAGCAGCACGTCGACCTCGCCCGCCGCCACCTCGTCCTGGACCGACTCCCACTCCTCCGTGTTCGACGAGTTGATCGTCCGCGCCCGGATGCCCGCCCGCGCGGCGGCCTCCACCTGGTTCCGCATGAGTGCGAGCAGCGGCGAGACGATCACTGTCGGGCCGCTGCCCCGCTCACGGAGCAAGGAGGTGGCGACGAAGTACACGGCGGACTTGCCCCAACCCGTCCGCTGCACGACCAGCGCCCGGCGCTTCTCCGCCACGAGTGCCTCGATGGCCCGCCACTGGTCCTCGCGGAGCCTCGCCGCCCCGGTGGTGTCCTCGACGAGACGTGCGAGTACTGCGTCGGCCGACGCCCTGAGCCGTGCGCGATCTGCGTTGGTCATGCCCCCATGCAACCCGATGGCACGGGCAATGCGCGAACGGGCCGGACTTCCTGTGGAGAACGTTATCCACAGGGGTCGCGGTCCGTTGGCGGTCCGCGGGAACGTCGTGCCATGAACAGGCACCACGAATCCCACGGGCCGCCCGCCGACGATCAGCAGCAGGTCATCCTGCGCGGGCCCGCCGAACTCGCCGACGCCCTGCCGTACATGCTGGGCTTCCACCCGACCGACTCGATCGTGCTCGTCGCGCTCCACGGCAGGCGGGGCCGCTTCGGAGGGCGGCTCCGGGTGGGCATCCCGGAATCACCCCGAGAGTGGCTGCCCGTCGCCCGGCACCTCGCCGAGTGCCTCGTCGAGGGCAGCGAGAGCCGGGGCGCCCGGCCCGACGGCATCGTCGTCTTCCTGTGCCGGGACCCCGCGGAAGGGGAGTCCGGCCGGGCCGTGATAGAGCGGCTGCGCCCGCTCGCGCAGTGGCTCCGGACCTCCTGCGGCGCACTCGACGTGCCGGTCCCGGAGGCCCTGTGCGTTTCGGGCGGCCGCTTCTGGAGCTACTGCTGCCCGGATGCGCGCTGCTGTCCGGTGGAGGGGACGGCGACGGCGGTCCCGGGCACCTCGGTGATGGCCGCGGCCGCGGCCTATGCGGGCATCCAGGTGCGGGGCTCACTGCGGGAGATGGAGGCCCGTCTGGAGCCGCTCGGAACCCCGGCCATGGCCGGTCAGGAGCGGGCCCTGGACTCCGCCGGCGCTGCTCTGCTGCCGAGGATCCTGGACGGAGGGAGCAGGGAGCGGGTCGGGTCCGAGACGTTGGGCCTCGCCCGCCGGTTGATGAAGCGCCTGGGGGAGAGCGCGACGCCGGACACGGACCGTTCCCCGGCTGACGCGCAGGATGACGAGCTGATCTCCCATGCCGAGGCCGCCGCGGTGATCCTCGGTCTCCAGGACCGCGACACCCGTGACCGGGCCGCCGGTTGGATGGAGGGCCCGGAGGGCCATCGCGCGCTCAGGCTGTGGCGCGCGCTCGCCCGTCGCTGCGTCGGCCCCTATGTGGAGCACGCAGCCGCTCCGCTCTCGCTGGCCGGCTGGGTGTCCTGGTCCACGGGCGACGAGCCGGGTGCGAGAGTGGCTCTCAGCCTCGCTCTGCGCGTAGATCCGGAGTACGTCTTCGCACGGCTGCTGCACCAGGCGTGCAACGACGGGCTGGATCCCGAGGACCTGCGCCGCTGCCTGCGCACCCGGCCGGCGGCGCAGGAGCCGCGGCGGGCAGGGGCGTCCGCGCCCGTCCCGGCGGACGAGGTCACCCCGACCGGTGCCGCCCGGCCGGGGTCGGGGCCTGCGGTCGCGGAGCTCACGGATGGTTCGGCGGGGTCGGGGTCGGGGCCGGGCTCCGCGGTCGCTGAGCCCAGGGCCGGGTGCGCGGGAAGCGCGCCTGGTCCTGCTGGCCCCCTCCCGGAGCCGCCCCTTGCCGAGCAGGCCGCTGAAGGCGCTTCCCCGGCCGCGGTGGCACCGGGGCGCACCCCAGCCGAGCGTCCCGGATCGGGCCATGACCCGTCCGCCTCCCCCGCGGATATGCCGGACGCGGAGGGCGACGGTATGCGGACCTCCGGCCCGGCCCGATCTTCGTGTCACCGCACCGAGGAGCCGCGGCGATCCGGGGCGCACCCGGGGTACCGGGTGCGCCCGGCGGTTCGGAAGCAGACGGCAGCGGGCTCCGCAGCTTCGGGAGCAGTCACCGCATCGAGGCGGCCTTCTGCTTCGCCTGCCGACGGTGGCGGGGCGGCATGCGGCGGCCCGTGCCCGGCAGGCCGCTCCGGTGAGCGTGGCACGGGAAGGGGCGCAGGGGACGGAGTCTGATCGGCCCCGGGCTCGCGCTGGTGCCTCCGTCCGGCTGGGCGGCGATGCCGGACCGGGCGACAGGAGCCGCCCGGTGCCGGTCGGGCACCGGGAGCCGTCCAAGCACCCTCCGCCTGCCCGTGCCCGCATATCCCCTGGTCGGGCCCGCCGGGCTCGCGAGGTCGCCGCCGACTCGCGCATCCGACGCCGTCGCGTGCCACTGCCCCGATCCGTGCTCCGCCTCCCCCCGGTCCGGTCCCCGCCCCGGTGGGCGGGGTGCCCCGGCTTGAGCTCCGTGCCGGCGTGCCCCGGGCCTGAAGCCCCCACGGACGGCGGTCTGTACGCGGTGTCCGGCCCTGCCGGGGAGCGACGGGCGGGCGCGGCCTGCGGGGCGCGGCGACGGCGGCTCCCTCCGCAGGGCGGGGCCCCGGTGTCCGGTGCCTGCGAGGGCGCGGCGGATGGGCGTCCTCGCCACCGGACGTACCCGGATGCCTCCGGCAACGCGGCACCGGAGCACCCCCCGAGCCCGAAGGGAACCGGGGAAGTGCGTGCCGGGAACCGCGGGCCGGGAGGAACTTTCGCAGCACGCCCGAATCAGTGGCCCGCCGCGACCGCGCTCCCGGGGGAAGCGGGCGGGGGCGGCCGCCGGGGCGTCGGGCCGGGGCCCGGCGGGGGAGTGCGCAGTCGACTCGATGAGCACGGGAAGTCGCCGTTCCCGCACGGAAGGGAGTGTTTATCGTCAGGGAGACGACTATGATCGCGGCATGCCCTACGACCCGTCGGCCTTCCCGCCCTTCGCCGTCACCGTCGACCTGGTCGTTCTCACCGTGCGGCGCGACGCGCTGTGCGCTCTGGTCGTGCGACGCGGTGAGCAGCCGTTCCAGGGGCGGTGGGCACTGCCCGGAGGATTCGTCAGGGCCGAGGAGGACCTCACGGCTGCGGCGGCGCGTGAACTCGCCGAGGAGACGGGGCTCTGCGTGCACGACCCGCGTTCCCCCGCGCCCGGTAGCGGCGCCCACCTCGAGCAGCTCGCGACCTACGGTGACCCGAAGAGGGACCCGCGGATGCGCGTGGTCAGTGTGGCGCATCTGGCACTCGCCCCGGACCTCCCGCCACCGCGTGCCGGGGGTGATGCGAACCAGGCGCGCTGGTCGCCCGTCGGGTCGCTGCTGAGCCAGCAGGGGGGTGCGCGTCACGAGGACCAGTACGGACAGCTCGCCTTCGACCACACCAGGATCCTGGCGGACGGCGTGGAGCGGGCCCGCTCCAAGATTGAGTACTCGTCGCTGGCCACGGCCTTCTGCCCGCCGGAGTTCACCGTGGGCGAGCTGCGACGGGTGTACGAGGCGGTGTGGGGAGTCGCCCTGGACCCGCGCAACTTCCATCGCAAGGTGACCGGGACCCCCGGTTTCCTGGTGCCCACGGGCGGTACCACGACCCGCCAGGGAGGGCGCCCGGCCCAGCTCTTCAGGGCGGGCGGTGCGACCCTGCTCAATCCGCCGATGCTGCGCCCCGAGGTCTGAGGCCCGCGGCCGTGGAGTTGCGGAAGCCGCGGCGGCATCTGACACCCGGCATTCCGGGGCTGCAAAGAATGTCTGAAATGTCGCGTTATCGTGCTGCGGTATCCACACCTGCCGCATACCCGCACTGCCGCCGAGCGGTCTCACCTCCGCAAGGGAAGCGATGCTCCAGGCCATCGGACTCACCAGCACCTCCCGCCACCACCGCGCGCGTGCCGTCGACGATCTGACCTTCGAGGCCAGGCCCGGCGACGTCACCGCCCTGCTCGGGGCCAGGGGTTCGGGCAAGAGCACGGCCCTGCGCCTGATGCTCGGGCTCGAGGCCGGCCGGGGCGTCGCGTACTTCCGCGGACGCCCCCTGCACGCCATGGCGACCCCGGCCCGGGAGGTCGGAGTGCTGCTGGCCGATGTCCCCGGGCATCCCGCCCGCACCGCACGGGGGCAGCTCCGCATGCTCTGCGCGGCCGCCGGAGTGCCGGTGTCGCGCGCGGACGACATGCTCGACCTCGTGGGCATCGCCGCACTGCGGGACGCCCGACTCGGCTCCCTCTCGCTCGGAATGGGCCGCCGGCTGGGACTGGCTTCCGCGCTGCTGGGCGATCCGCACACCCTGCTTCTCGACGCCCCGTCCCGGGGACTCTCGCCGCGCGAACACAGCTGGCTGTTCGGCCTGCTGCGCGCTCATGCCGCGCACGGCGGGACCGTCCTCTACACGACCGCGGACCCCAAGGAGGCCGCCGGGGCCGCAGATCGCGTGGTCACGATCGACCACGGCCGGCTCGTCGCCGACCAGGATGCCGCCGACTTCGCCCGTACCCGGCTCCGGCCGCGGGTCGCGGTCCGCACACCGCACACCGGAAGGCTCGCCGCGGCACTGAGCCGCGAGTCGCGGGCCGGACACCGCTCCGTCGAGGTCGTCATCGAGGGCGCGAACCGGCTCTCCGTGTACGGCAGCAGCTGCGCGGAGATCGGGGACGCCGCCTTTCGGTACGGCGTTCCCGTCCACCGGCTCGCAGAGGAGACCGGTGACGCCGGCCCTCGTCCGCTGTCCGCAGCCGTGCGCACGGGCGAGCCGGCGGAGGGCACCGCCCGCGCGGAGCCGGCCGGCCCCGGCCCCGTACCGGCGCGGTGCGGTCGTGCCGGTCCTCGGCTCACCGCCGGGGATGCCGCCCGGCCGGTATCCCCGGACGACGGCCTCCCGTACGCGCCCGAGCCCGGTGCGGATCCCCACCCCGCGGTGCCGCAGGATCCCGGCTGCCACCGCGCCGCTCCTCACGGGGCGGCCTCCCGTTCACCCGCGGTGCGCCGCCCGGACGCCGGTCCGGATCCGGCTGCCTCGCCGCCCTGCCCCGGAGTCCGCGATGCGGGCCACGAGCCCGCTGCCCGCAGCCGTATCCACGGCCACGCCTTTGCCCACATGCCCGTGGCGGGGGCCGGGGCCTTGGGCCCCGCAGCTCCCCCGCCCGGGGCCCGAGGCTCCACGGAGCCCGGCCCGGACGCCTCTGTGGAGCCTCGGGCGGGCGGCGCGCCGCGCACCGGTCCCCTCCGCAGCGGCCGGGGAGCTGTGCGCTTCGCTCGGCCTGCCGCGGAAGGGCAGCCCTCCGCCCGCCCCCGCAGGGGGGCGTCCCGCGCCGGGCGGCTGCCGTCGCAGCCGCTCCAGCCGCTGCGGTACGAACTGCGCCGCTTCCTCGGTGTCCGGACGACCCTTCTGGTCGTCGCGGCCGTGCTCGTCTCCTCGGCCGCACTCTCCGCCCTGCTCGGCCACGTCGGCCGCACCCCGCTGCCGGGCCTCCTCGGGGCCTGGCCCGACGGGTGGCCCCTGCCTCCGGCCGCCGTGGGGGCCGGCGTGCTCGGAGCCCTCTCGTTCGGGGAGGAGTTCCGCTATCCCGCTCTGGCGGCCGCCCGCGGAACCGTTCCCCGGCGGCTCGGGCTGCTCCTCGCCAAGCTTGCGGTGACGGCCGTGGCGGCCCTCGCGATCGGCGGCGCCGTCGTCGTGCTCGACGCCCAGGCGCTGTGGCTCCTGTACGGGTTGGACCCGCTGCCCGTTCCTGGGAACTGGGCTGCTCTGTGCCTGAGTTGGTCCGGGCTCCTGGTCGGCAGCGCGTGGTCGGGCCTGCTCGCCGCTGGCACCTTCCGCGGCACGGCCGCGGGTGTGGCGGCGGTGGCGGTGGTACCCGTGGTCGTGGTCCCCCTCGTGCGAAAGGCGTTGGACGGCCCGTCCGGCGGCTCGCTCGCGGGATTCGCGGGGCGTCTGCAGGAGCTGACCTGGCCGGGCTGGCCGCATGAGGTGGACCGCTGGTTGCTCGCCGGGCTGCGGGTGTTCGTGCAACCTGTGGGTGCAGCACTGATGTTGTCGCTTGTTGTCCTGCTGTGCTCGTATCTGCTCATCGGACTTCGCGGCAGGGCTCGTTGGTGACCGAGCGCGATCGTGGTGTGAGGGGCTGCCCGTAACTCCCCGAAGAATGACCGTTTCTTCCCGATAAGGCGTCAATTGCGAGGTGGGCGCCGATCACCCTTTCGTGTGCTTTTCACCAAAGACCTCAAGGGTGGCTGAGGGCACGCCGACATAAAGATGCGTGAGTACCCTTGCGCACACCATGATGACCGCCGCCCGCCCCGCCGAATCCGGTCTCGCCGGCCCGGGCAACCTCGACCGATACCCTTACCCGGAGGTGCCCGGCGTCGACCGGGTCGGCCCCCCGGCCTGGGACACCGCGGAAAGCGAGTTGGGCCGGGCCGGCCGCCGTGCCGCGGGCAGCCGGGGTCGCGGGCTCCACGGTCAACTCGTCCAGCAGCTCGGCCAGATGATCGTCTCCGGGGACCTCGGGGCCGACCGTCCGCTCGTGCCGGAGGAGATCGGCCAGCGCTTCGAGGTCTCCCGCACCGTGGTCCGCGAGTCGCTGCGGGTCCTCGAGGCCAAGGGCCTTGTCAGCGCCCGCCCGAACGTGGGCACCAGGGTTCGTCCGGTCAGCGACTGGAACCTGCTGGACCCCGACATCATCGAGTGGCGAGCCTTCGGTCCCCAGCGCGACGACCAGCGCCGCGAGCTGACCGAGCTCCGCTGGACGATCGAGCCGCTCGCCGCCCGGCTGGCGGCGGGGCACGGTCGCGAGGAGGTCCAGCAGCGTCTCGCCGACATGGTGGAGATCATGAACCACTCGCTGGCGCAGGGCGACGGGATCACGTTCGGCCGTGCCGACGCCGAGTTCCACTCGCTGCTGATCCAGGTCGCGGGCAACCGCATGCTGGAGCACCTGTCGGGCATCGTGGCCGCCGCCCTGCAGGTGTCCGGGGGGCCTGCCGCGGGCTGCGATCGCCCGTCCGAGGCGTCCCTGGCGCACCACGCGCGCATCGTGGACACCGTCGCCGCCGGCGACGCGAACGGCGCCGAGACGGCCATGCGGCAACTTCTCACCGCCCACCCCGAGGTGGAGCGTGTGGTCCCGGCTCCGCGCGAGCACTGACCGGCGGCTGTGGCCGGGGTGTTCGAGGTGCACCCTCGTGTGTCGCCGGACCATGGGGTCCGGCGACACGATCGTGGGTCCGGACACCGAACGGGCACCCTGTTTGGCCGTTTGGCCGCGTATGGGGTGTGACTCGGGCCACGCGTCATGGGCGTAACACTCCTCGAGGCAGCGCGATGACCTAAGAGGTGACAGCCGAGGAGGGAATACGGGCGCCGATCGCGGCGCTGTTCACTCTCCGAGGTTCACCCCGCGCCGTCGGTACATCCCCAACCGGCGGTCGTCGGCTCCGGCCCGATCACGGGCGGGGCCGGAAGCCGTTTCCATCGTTCCGAGAGGTTGTTCGTGTCGGCCAGCACATCCCGTACGCTCCCGCCGGAGATCGCCGAGTCCGAGTCTGTGATGGCGCTCATCGAGCGGGGAAAGGCTGATGGGCAGATCGCCGGCGATGACGTGCGTCGGGCCTTCGAGGCCGACCAGATTCCGCCAACCCAGTGGAAGAATGTTCTGCGCAGCCTCAACCAGATCCTCGAGGAAGAGGGTGTGACGCTGATGGTCAGTGCCGCGGAGTCGCCCAAGCGCACCCGCAAGAGCGTCGCAGCGAAGAGCCCGGCGAAGCGCACCGCCACCAAGACCGTCGCGACCAGGACGGCAGCGGCCAAGACCGCCGCCTCCGCCGCGGCGGCCACCACCGGCGACGAGGCCCCCGCGGCCGCCGGGGAGACCTCCGCACCCGCCAGGAAGACCGCAGCGAAGAAGACCGCGGCCAAGAAGGCGACGCCCGCCAAGAAGACGGCAGCGAAGAAGACCGCGGCCAAGAAGGCGACGGCGGCCAAGAAGGACGCGGAGGAACTGCTCGAGGGCGAGGAGGCGCTCGAGGAGCCGCAGACCGGCAAGGCCGGCGGCGACGAGCCGGAGGGGGCCGAGAACGCCGGCTTTGTGCTGTCCGACGAGGACGAGGACGACGCTCCCGCGCAGCAGGTGGCGGCGGCCGGGGCGACCGCCGACCCGGTGAAGGACTACCTGAAGCAGATCGGCAAGGTCCCCCTGCTCAACGCCGAGCAGGAGGTCGAGCTGGCCAAGCGCATCGAGGCCGGCCTCTTCGCCGAGGACAAGCTCGCCAACTCCGACAAGCTCGCCCCGAAGCTCAAGCGTGAGCTGGAGATCATCGCCGAGGACGGCCGCCGCGCCAAGAACCACCTGCTGGAGGCCAACCTCCGACTGGTCGTGTCGCTGGCCAAGCGCTACACCGGCCGCGGCATGCTCTTCCTGGACCTGATCCAGGAGGGCAATCTCGGTCTGATCCGTGCCGTGGAGAAGTTCGACTACACCAAGGGCTACAAGTTCTCCACGTACGCCACCTGGTGGATCCGTCAGGCGATCACCCGCGCCATGGCCGACCAGGCCCGTACGATCCGCATCCCGGTGCACATGGTCGAGGTCATCAACAAGCTCGCGCGCGTTCAGCGCCAGATGCTCCAGGACCTGGGCCGCGAGCCCACCCCGGAGGAGCTGGCCAAGGAACTCGACATGACCCCGGAGAAGGTCATCGAGGTCCAGAAGTACGGCCGTGAGCCGATCTCGCTGCACACCCCGCTGGGCGAGGACGGCGACAGCGAGTTCGGTGACCTGATCGAGGACTCCGAGGCCGTCGTCCCGGCCGACGCCGTGAGTTTCACCCTCCTCCAGGAGCAGCTGCACTCGGTGCTCGACACGCTCTCGGAGCGTGAGGCGGGCGTGGTCTCCATGCGATTCGGCCTCACCGACGGCCAGCCGAAGACGCTCGACGAGATCGGCAAGGTCTACGGCGTGACCCGCGAGCGCATCCGTCAGATCGAGTCCAAGACGATGTCCAAGCTGCGCCACCCGTCCCGGTCCCAGGTGCTGCGCGACTACCTGGACTAGCTGGACTGGCGGGACCGGCCGGACCGGCCGTGGACCGGCCGAGCGGCGCCGAAGCACGGGCCGTCCGGCAGTGGGCCCGGCGCACCCCCGGAACCACGGGGTGCGCCGGGCCCGGGGTCTGTCCGGGCCCGGACAGACCCCGGACGGCCTGTGGTCAGGCCGCCCCGGGGGCCGTCCTCTCGTCGCCGCGCCGGCCGTTGCCGGCGTCGGGCCCCTCGGAGCCGGTCCGCCGGAAGCCGCAGGCGCACCCCTCCCGCGCGGGTGCAGACGGAGCTCCGCTGTCTGACGCTGAGTGCACGGAGAGGTCCGGAGAGTCAGGAGAGCGCATGCGACGTCCCATCATCCGATGCCTGCCGGCGGCCGTGGCCCTGGCCTCTGCCGCGGCCCTGACGCCACTTGCCGCCCAGGCTCCGGCGGCGGCCGACAGCGTGATCATCGGAGGCGCGGCGGTGCGCTCCTCGGAGATCCCCTGGGTCGTCGCGCTGTCCAGCCGTGACCGGTTCGGGGGTATCAGGGCCGGTCAGTTCTGCGGTGGTGCGGTGGTCGCGCCCACCCAGGTGCTCACCGCGGCCCACTGCCTCAGCCGCGAGGTGCTGGGGAAGCCGGTGGGCGAGGTGCGGGACCTCCGGGTGATCGCGGGGCGTGAGGATCTGAGCAAATCCGACGGCCACGAGATCCCGGTGCGGGAGGTCCGGCTTGCGCCCGGTTACGACCCCGTGACCGGCTCAGCGGATCTGGCCGTGCTCACCCTGGGGGCCGCCCTGCCCGCGCACCATGCCGTCGCTACGGCCCGCCGGGGCGACGAGGCCTACCGGCCGGGCACCCCGGCGACGGTCTACGGCTGGGGGGACACGACGGGGTTCGGGACGTACTCCGGTACGCTGCATGCCGCCCCGGTGCAGGTGCAGCCGGACTCGGTGTGCGCGCGAGCCTATCCCGGAAGCGTGCTGGGGGGTCGCTACCTGCCGGCGACCATGATGTGCGCCGGAGACGCCAGGGGCGGTCACGATGCCTGCCAGGGCGACAGCGGTGGCCCGCTGGTGGCGCGGGGCCGGCTGATCGGGATCGTCTCCTGGGGCAGCGGCTGCGGGCGGGCGGACGCTCCGGGCGTCTACACCCGGGTCGGCGAGGTGCTGCCCACCGTGGCCGATCGGCACTGATCCCCGCGCCGGTCGGCGGTGCCCGGTGCCCCCGGCCCGGACGGTTGCGGGCCGCGGCCCCGTCGGCCGGGCCCGGGGTCCGCAGGGGGATCACCGCGGGGGCGCGCCGTGTCGCCGCGTGGCGGGGCGAGCAGAACGGGCGGCTGCCCCCCTACCGGGGGCGGCCGCCCGTCGGCCGGTCCTGGACCGGCCTCTGGCTCGTCGTGGGATGAGAGACGCCAGCGCCGTCAGCGCTCGTCGTCTCCGGCGCTGGCCGGTACAGCCGTCAGGCGGTCCGTCTCATCCTGTATCTCAGCGGCGATCTTCTTGAGTTCCGGCTCGAACTTGCGCCCGTGGTGGGCACAGAAGAGCAGCTCACCGCCGCTTGTCAGGACGACGCGCAGGTACGCCTGGGCGCCGCAGCGGTCGCAGCGGTCAGCGGCCGTCAGCGGGCTCGCGGGGGTCAGAACAGTAGTCACGTCGCCTCTTCTCTAGCTCGACGAGCTGTCGTACCAGGGTCAACATCCAACCAGGCCGAAAACGTTCCCGCTCCTGCCTTTTCCCTGAGACTTCTCGGTCACGATGGCTGTCTGCTGCCGGTTGGCGGCGAATGTGCCGTATTGCTTGGCTCTACGGTTTCGCTTGGCTTCTCTGGGCCTTGGGTCCTCCCGGCGGGGTTGCCGGTTGTTCATGAGGACGTGCCCGGAGCCTAAATGGTTCATGCCTGGAAGGGAACGTGATGTGCATGTCACTCCATCGAGGTATCGAACGCGCATGCGACTCTGGACTAGCATGTTGAATCATGAGGGTGGCGTGACATCGGCTCTACCAGGCCTCGGTACCCTCTGACGGTCGACCGACGCCGGCCGTCTCCCCCACACGGCCACCATCCGAATTCAGCGAGGAGCGAACCGCGTGACCGCCGAAACGTCCGTGCCGTCCAGTGCGCTGCTGACCGCAGACCGTGACGGTTCCAACTACACCGCGCGGCACCTGCTCGTCCTCGAGGGGCTCGAGGCCGTCCGCAAGCGGCCGGGCATGTACATCGGCTCGACGGACAGCCGGGGCCTGATGCACTGCCTGTGGGAGATCATCGACAACTCGGTGGACGAGGCCCTCGGCGGCCACTGCGACCACATCGAGGTCGTCCTCCACGACGACGGCTCGGTCGAGGTCCGCGACAACGGCCGCGGTATCCCGGTCGACGTGGAGCCCAAGACCGGGCTGTCCGGCGTCGAGGTCGTCATGACCAAGCTGCACGCCGGCGGAAAGTTCGGCGGCGGCTCGTACGCGGCCTCCGGCGGTCTGCACGGTGTGGGCGCTTCCGTCGTCAACGCGCTCTCGGCCCGTCTCGACGTCGAGGTCGACCGCGGCGCCGCGACCCATTCGATCAGCTTCCGCAGGGGTGTTCCCGGCATCTTCACCGAGTCCGGGCCGGACGCGCCGTTCGATCCGGCGAACGGACTGATCAAGGGCAAGCGGGTGCCCAGGAACCGGACGGGCACCCGGGTCCGCTACTGGGCGGACCGCCAGATCTTCCTCAAGGACGCCCGGCTCCAGCTGGAGACGCTCCACCAGCGCGCCCGCCAGACGGCGTTCCTCGTGCCCGGCCTCACGATCGTGGTGCGCGACGAGCGCGATCTCGAGGGCGAGGGAAAGTCGCAGGAGATCTTCCGTTTCGACGGCGGGATCAGCGAGTTCTGCGAGTTCCTCGCCCAGGACAGGGCGGTCTGCGACGTCCTGCGGCTGAGCGGCCACGGTACGTTCAAGGAGACCGTCCCCGTCCTCGATGACCGCGGCCATATGACGCCCACCGAGGTCACCCGGGAACTCGGCGTCGACATCGCGCTGCGCTGGGGCACCGGTTACGACACGACGGTCAGGTCGTTCGTGAACATCATCGCCACTCCCAAGGGCGGTACCCATGTCACCGGCTTCGAGCGCTCCGTCACCAAGACGGTCAACGAGGCGCTCCGCTCCACCAAACTGCTCCGCGTCGCCGAGGACGACGTCGTCAAGGACGACGCCCTCGAGGGGCTGACCGCCGTGGTGACCGTGCGGCTCGCCGAGCCCCAGTTCGAGGGGCAGACCAAGGAGGTCCTGGGCACCTCCGCGGCCAACCGCATCGTCGCCAACGTGGTCGCCAGGGAGCTCAAGGCGTTCCTCACCTCGACCAAGCGCGACGCCAAGGCGCAGGCACGGGCCGTCCTGGAGAAGGCCGTCGCCGCCGCGCGCACGCGCATCGCCGCCCGCCAGCACAAGGAGGCGCAGCGGCGTAAGACGGCCCTGGAGTCGTCGTCGCTGCCGGCCAAGCTCGCCGACTGCCGCAGCGACGACGTCGAGCGCAGCGAACTCTTCATCGTCGAGGGCGACTCCGCGCTCGGCACGGCCAAGCTCGCCCGCAACTCGGAGTTCCAGGCGCTGCTGCCGATCCGCGGCAAGATCCTCAACGTGCAGAAGTCGTCGGTCTCCGACATGCTCAAGAACGCCGAGTGCGGTTCGATCATCCAGGTCATAGGAGCCGGCTCGGGACGCACCTTCGACATCGACGCCGCCCGCTACGGCAAGATCGTCCTGCTGGTGGACGCCGATGTCGACGGCGCGCACATCCGCTGCCTGCTGCTCACGCTCTTCCAGCGCTATATGCGGCCGATGGTCGAGGCCGGCCGCGTCTTCGCCGCGGTGCCGCCGCTGCACCGGATCGAGCTGATCCAGCCCAGGAAGGGCCAGGACCGGTACGTCTACACCTACTCGGACAACGAACTCCGCTCGACCCTGCTGGAGTTCCAGCGCAAGGGCATTCGCTTCAAGGACTCGATCCAGCGCTACAAGGGCCTCGGCGAGATGGACGCCGATCAGCTCGCGGAGACCACGATGGACCCGCGCCACCGCACACTGCGCCGGATCAACATCGGGGATCTGGAGGGGGCGGAGCGGGTCTTCGACCTGCTGATGGGGAACGAGGTCGCACCGCGCAAGGAGTTCATCACCAGCTCCGCGGCGACCCTGGACCGTTCGCGCATCGACGCCTGACCCCGGGGACGGACCCGGGCGTTCTCCGGCCCCGGGCGCAGGACCTGCAGTTCCTGCGCTATGCGCGCGCACTGCCAACCTCCGTCACCTGATGGGGTGAAGAGCTGCAGAGAGGAGTCCGGAATCCCCCCGTTCTGTCCATCCTTGGGCACGCGGCCGCAACGGTTCGCTGACAAGGAGAACTGAGCGTGGAGAAGCAGCAGGACCGGGACGACGCCGCGGTGCACATCGAGGACCCGTGGTACGACGCGCTGGCCGCCGGCTGGGGCGAGCCGGGTGGTGCGGACGATCCTGTTCCCCCGGGTGCCCCGGCGGCCCCGGCCACGGCGGTCGGCGGGCCGGGGCACCGGACGGGCGAGATCTACCTGGAAGTTCACCGCAGCGCGGCCTTCCAGGAGGTCCGCAGCCGCTATCGGCGGTTCGTGGTGCCGGCGACCACCGCCTTCTTCATCTGGTATGTGGCCTATGTGATCACGGCCACCGCGGCACCCGCGCTGATGGCCCGCCAGGTGATCGGCGCCGTCAACGTGGCGATGGTGGCGGGGCTCGGCCAGTTCCTCAGCACCTTCCTGCTGACCTGGGCCTACGCCCGGCACGCCCGGTTGCGCAGGGACCGTGCCGCACTCGATCTCCGCTGGGCGGTCTTCGACCGCACCCGGGACACGGAGTCGGTACCCGGTGAGGACGGCTGGTGGGGGAGTCCCACCGGCCTCCCGGCGCCCGGGCACGCCGGCGCGGGGGAGGACGGGAAGTGACGGGCGACCACCAGACACTGGCCCTCGTGCTGTTCAGCGCGTTCATCGCGGTGACCCTGGCCATCACCACCTGGGTCAGCCGCAACCGGCGCGGCTCGGCCGAGGAGTTCTACGCAGGCGGGCGGCTGTTCTCCCCGATGGAGAACGGCTTCGCGATCGCGGGCGACTACATGTCGGCGGCCTCGTTCCTCGGTATCTCCGGGCTGATCGCCCTCTACGGCTACGACGGAATGCTCTATTCCGTGGGCTTCCTCGTCGCCTGGCTGGTCGTGCTGTTCCTGGTGGCCGAACTGGTCCGCAACTGCGGCCGCTTCACGCTGGCCGACGTCGTCGCCAGCCGGATGTGCGAGCGTCCCGTCCGCATCGCCTCGGGAACCTCCTCGGTCGCCGTCTCCGTCCTCTACCTGGTCGCGCAGATGGTGGGCGCCGGCAGCCTGGTCGCCCTGCTCCTCGGCGGGACGAGCGATGCCGCGCGCTCGTGGACCGTCGTCGGCGTCGGGGCGCTGATGGTGGTCTACGTCTCGATGGGAGGGATGAGGGCCACCACCTGGATCCAGATCGTCAAGGCCGTGCTGCTGATGGCCGGTGCCACCGCGCTCACCGTGCTCGTCCTGGCCCGCTTCCACGGCGACGTCAACGCGATGCTCGACTCCGCCGCCGCGCAGAGCGGGCACGGCAGGGACTTCCTGTCGCCGGGACTGCGGTACGGCACGGACTGGACCGCGCGTCTGGACTTCATCAGCCTCGGCCTCGCCCTGGTACTCGGGACCGCCGGTCTGCCGCACATCCTGTCCCGCTTCTACACCGTGCCCACGGCCCGGGCGGCCCGCCGCTCGGTCGTCTGGTCCATCGGGCTCATCGGCAGTTTCTACCTGATGACGATCGTGCTCGGGTTCGGCGCCGCCGCCATCCTCGGCACCGGCACGGTGCGCTCGTCGAACGCCGCGGGAAACACGGCGGTCCCGCTGCTCGCCCTCGATCTCGGCGGTGGGGCGGGCTCCACCGGAGGCACGGTGCTGTTCGCCGTCGTCGCGGCGGTCGCGTTCGCGACGATCCTCGCCGTCGTCGCCGGCGTCACCCTGGCATCGTCGGCGTCGGTCGCCCACGACCTCTACGCGTCGCTGAGGCGGCGGCCCGGCGGAGGGCTCAGCGAGGTCACGGTGGCCCGTGTCGCCGCCGCGGTCATCGGCGCCGCCGCCATCGCGCTCGGCCTGCTCGCCCGCGACCTCAACGTGGCGTTCCTGGTCGGCCTCGCCTTCGCCGTGGCCGCTTCGGCGAACCTCCCGGTGCTGCTCTACTCGCTGTTCTGGCGCGACTTCACCACCCGGGGCGCGGTGTGGTCGGTGTACGGCGGCCTCGTTCCCGCGGTGCTGCTCGTGCTCCTCTCACCCGTGGTGTCGGGCAGCCCCGAGGCGCTGTTCCCCCACCTGGACTTCCAGTACTTCCCGCTGCAGAACCCCGGCCTCGTCTCCATCCCGCTCGGCTTCCTCGCCGGCTGGCTCGGCACCGCGACGTCCGCCGAGGAACCGCACGAGGCCAAGCACGCGGAGACGGAGGTGCGGGCGCTGACGGGGGCGGGTGCGGTCTGAACCGGGTAGGGCTCCTCGAACCCGGAGCTCCCCGGTGCACCCGGGTGGGCGCGGTCCGGGCCGGGACCCGCCACCGGTCACCGCTCCCGTCGGCCGCGGCGGGCGGAGGCCGTCGCCGCGTACGAGGAACCCGGTCGGTACCTCGGGCCCGTCCGTCAGCCCCTCTCTTCCGTCGCCGTGAGTTCCCGGCCGGCCTCGGGGCGGGCCGGCGCCTCGGGTTCGGACGGCGGTGAACTCCGCGCCCAGCCCACCCCCGTGCCGCTTAGCGCACCCGGGCTGCACCGCCCCGCCGTTCCCGGAACCGCCGTCCCCGGAACCGCCGTCCCGGCCCTGCCCATATCCTGGGGGCCGAAGCGCGAGCAGCCCAGGAGGTCCCGCCGTGAGCAGTCCGCAGATCCCCGTCATCGTCCTCGCGGGCTTTCTGGGATCGGGCAAGACCACCCTGCTCAACCATCTGCTGAAAGCCGGCCGCGGGACTCGGATCGGCGCGATCGTGAACGACTTCGGGGCGATCGAGATCGATGCCATGACCGTGGCCGGGCAGCTCGGCGATTCCACGGTGTCCCTGGGTAACGGCTGCCTCTGCTGTGCCGTCGACTCCAGCGAACTGGACGTCTTCCTGGACAAGCTCACCCGGCCATCCGCCCGCCTCGATGTGATCGTCATCGAGGCGAGCGGTCTCGCCGAACCCCAGGAGCTGGTCCGGATGGTTCTCGCCAGCGAGAACCGGCGGATCGTGTACGGCGGCCTGGTCGAGGTCGTCGACGCCGCCGAGTTCGAGGCGACCCGGCAGCGGCACCCCGAGATCGAACGGCATCTGGGCATCGCCGATCTGGTCGTGGTCAACAAGACGGACCGGATCGGCGCCGAGACGCGGCAGCGCCTGGTGGAGCGGATCACCCGGCTCGCCGACGGGGCCGCGGTGATCGAGGCGAGGTACGGGCGTGTCGACCCGGAGCTGCTCTTCGACTGCCGCCCTCCCGGGGAGCGGGTGGGCCAGCTCTCCTTCGACGACCTCCACGACCACGGCCACGACCACGGCCACGGCCACGGCCACGAGAGCGACCACGAGAGCGACCACGGCGAGGACTGCGGTGGCCGCCACCACGACCATCTGCACGCGGCCTACGAGACCGTGTCCTTCGAGGCCGCCGAGCCGCTGCACCCGCGCAGGCTGCTGGACTTCCTCGACGCGCGGCCCGAAGGGCTGTACCGGATCAAGGGGTTCGTGGACTTCGGCGAAGCCGATCCGGTCAACCGCTACGAGGTCCACGCGGTCGGCCGCTTTCTCCGGTTCCACCCGGAGCCCTGGCCCGACGGCGGCACCGGGAAGCGCACCCGGCTCGTGCTCATCGGTTCGGGCACCGACATCGGGGCGCTGCTCGCCCGGCTCGGCGCGGCCAGGGTCACCGGCCCCGGCGACCGCCCGGAGGAGCACAGCATGTGGGGCGTGCTGCGCTATGTGCCCGAGCGGCCGGAAGCCTGCGGGGAAGTGGCGTGCGACGCCGCCGGAGACGTTGCCCGGGGCTGACCCCGGCCCGACCGCCACCCCGCCCCGCTCCCGGCGGGCCCTCCGCCCGAAGGACGCCCCGGCACGGCCTTCGCCGCCCGATCCGCATCCCAGCGGACCGCCTCCCCCGGCCTCCCGGGGCCTCCCTCCGTGGGCCACCGCGAGGAGGCGGCGCGGCGGGGAGGGCCCGGCTGCATGCGCAGAGGCGGCGGCCCCTCACCGGCAGCGGCCCGTCGAGCGACCGGGTAGGTGCTGGGCCCCGGCGTGTCGAGCGCTATGACACCGGACCCGCCAGGGCCGCGACCGGCTTGGCCAGGGGCGTGCCCGAGCCGTCCCGGCGCGGGTCGGTCTCGGGAAGCTCGGCCGGGGAGCCGTTCTTCTGGGCCGCGCGCGCCGCGCTCACCCCCGCCCAGGCGAAGACCAGCCGGTCCTCGCCCTTCAGGAACCGCTGGCAGCGGACGCCGCCGGTGGCCCGGCCCTTGCGCGGGTACTGGTCGAACGGTGTCAGTTTCGCCGTCGTCACCGAGTCGTCCAGTGTCCCGGCCGCCCCCGCGACGGTGAAGACCACGGCGTCCGCGGCCGGGTCGACCGCGGTGAACGAGACCACTTCGGCCCCCTCGGTGAGCTTGACACCTGCCATGCCGCCCGCCGGCCTGCCCTGCGGCCGCACCTGCGCGGCCTGGAAGCGCAGCAGTTGCGCGTCGGAGGTGATGAAGACCAGGTCCTCCTCGCCCGTGCGCAGTTCGCTGCCGCCGACGATTCGGTCGCCCTCTCTGAGCGCGATGACCTCGAGTTCGTCCTTGTTGGCCGGGTAGTCCGCTACCACCCGCTTGACCACGCCCTGGAGCGTGCCCAGCGCAAGCCCTGCCGAGGACTCCGCCAGACTCGTCAGGCAGACGACCGTCTCGTCCGCCTCCAGCGACAGGAACTCCGAGATCTGCGCGCCGCCCGAGAGGTTCGGCGCCTGCGCCGACTCGGGGAGCTGCGGGAGGTCGATCACCGACAGCCGGAGCAGCCGGCCCGCCGAGGTCACCACGCCCACCTCGCCGCGGGCGGTGGCCGCCACCGAGGAAAGGACCACATCGTGCTTGGCGCGCTTGCCCGCGCGGGGCGGCGGCTCGGCGGTGACCGTGCGGGCGAGCAGCCCCGTGGAGGACAGCAGTACCCGGCATGGATCGTCCGCGACCTGCAGCGCGGAGGCCGGGACCGGGGTACCGGTGGACTCCAGCAGAACGGTGCGCCGGGGGGTCCCGAACTTCTTGGCGACCGAGGCCAGTTCGGCCGAGACGAGCTTGCGCAGCTCGCTGTCCGACTCCAGGATCCCGGTCAGTGCGGCGATCTCGTCCGTGAGCCTGTCGCGTTCGGCCTCCAGCTCGATCCGGTCGAACCTGGTGAGCCGGCGCAGGGGGGTGTCCAGGATGTACTGCGTCTGGACGTCGCTGAGGGAGAAGCGCTCCATCAGCCGCTCCTTGGCCTGCGCCGCGTTCTCGCTGGCACGGATCAGCCGGATGACCTCGTCGATGTCGACCAGCGCGACCAGCAGGCCCTCGACCAGGTGGAGCCGGTCCTTCCGCTTCCCGCGGCGGAACTCGCTGCGGCGGCGCACCACGTCGAAGCGGTGGTCGAGATAGACCTCGAGCAACTCCTTGAGCCCCAGCGTCAGCGGCTGCCCGTCGACCAGCGCCACGTTGTTGATGCCGAAGGACTCCTCCATCGGCGTCAGCTTGTACAGCTGCTCCAGGACCGCCTCGGGGATGAAACCGTTCTTGACCTCGATGACCAGGCGCAGCCCGTGCTCCCGGTCCGTGAGGTCCTTGACGTCGGCGATGCCCTGCAGCTTCTTCTGGCCGACCAGGTCCTTGATCTTGGAGATCACCTTTTCCGGGCCGACGCTGAACGGCAGTTCGGTGACGACGAGGCCCTTGCGGCGCGCCGTCACCGGCTCCACCGACACCGTGGCGCGGATCTTGAACGTGCCGCGGCCGGTCTCGTACGCGTCCTTGATCCCGGACAGGCCGACGATGCGCCCGCCGGTGGGCAGGTCGGGGCCCGGCACATGGCGCATCAGCGTCTCCAGGTCCGCGCCCGGGTACCTGATCAGATGGCGGGCGGCGGCGATCACCTCGCCGAGGTTGTGCGGCGGCATGTTGGTCGCCATGCCGACCGCGATCCCCGACGCGCCGTTCACCAGCAGGTTCGGGTACGCCGCCGGCAGGGCCAGCGGTTCCCGCTCCTGACCGTCGTAGTTGGGTGCGAAGTCGACCGTGTCCTCGTCGATGGACTCGGTCATCAGGCTGGTCGCGTCGGCCATCCGGCACTCGGTGTAACGCATCGCCGCCGGAGGGTCGTCGTTGCCCAGGGAGCCGAAGTTCCCGTGGCCGTCGACCAGCGGCAGCCGCATCGAGAAGGGCTGGGCCATGCGCACCAGCGCGTCGTAGATCGACGCGTCGCCGTGCGGGTGGAGCTTTCCCATCACCTCGCCGACGACCCGGGCGCACTTCACATAGCCCCGGTCGGGACGCAGCCCCATCTCGTTCATCTGGTACACGATCCGGCGGTGCACCGGCTTCATGCCGTCCCGGGCGTCGGGCAGGGCGCGGGAGTAGATCACCGAGTACGCGTACTCGAGAAAGGAGCCCTGCATCTCGTCGACGACGTCGATGTCGAGGATCCTCTCCTCGAAGTCGTCGGGCGGCGGCGTCTTCGTGCTGCGGCGGGCCATCGCTGCTGCGGCTCCTTCACCAACATGAACCATGAACGGGATCTGACGCCGACCATTGTGGACCGTCGCGCCGACAACGCGGACCGCGACCCGGGACGAGGGGGTGGAAGCCCCGGGAACTTCGCCGGTTACCTGCGTGGTGTGCATACAGTGGCAGGACATCCTGCAACGCGATCGAAGGGACCACATGCCCATGGGTCACACGGCCACAGCCCGGGCCGGCTCCGGAGGCCTGACAGCGACCGAGCACCGCCTTGCCAACGGCCTGCGCGTGGTGCTCTCCGAGGACCACCTCACCCCGGTCGCCGCGGTCTGCCTCTGGTACGACGTCGGCTCCCGCCACGAGGTCGAGGGCCGCACCGGCCTGGCCCACCTGTTCGAGCACCTCATGTTCCAGGGCTCCGCCCAGGTGCCCGGCAACGGCCACTTCGAGCTGGTGCAGGGGGCGGGCGGCTCGCTCAACGGCACCACCAGCTTCGAGCGCACCAACTACTTCGAGACCATGCCCGCCCACCAGCTGGAGCTCGCGCTCTGGCTGGAGGCCGACCGCATGGGCTCCCTGCTGGCCGCCCTCGACGACGAGTCCATGGAGAACCAGCGGGACGTCGTGAAAAACGAGCGCCGCCAGCGCTACGACAACGTGCCGTACGGCACCGCCTTCGAGAAGCTGACCGCGCTGACCTACCCCGAGGGCCACCCCTACCACCATACCCCGATCGGCTCGATGGCCGACCTGGACGCGGCGACGCTCGAGGACGCCCGGAACTTCTTCCGCACCTACTACGCGCCCAACAACGCCGTGCTGTCCGTCGTCGGCGACATCGACCCGGAGCAGACGCTCGCCTGGATCGAGAAGTACTTCGGGTCCATCCCGATGCACGACGGCAAGCAGCCGCCGCGCGACGGCTCGCTCCCGGAGATCATCGGCGGGCAGCTGCGCGAGGTGCTGGAGGAGGAGGTTCCGGCCCGGGCCCTGATGGCCGCGTACCGCCTCCCGCACGACGGCACCCGCGCCGCCGACGCCGCCGACCTGGCGCTGACCGTCCTCGGCGGTGGCGAGTCCTCCCGGCTGTACAACCGGCTGGTCCGGCGCGACCGCACGGCCGTCGCCGCCGGCTTCGGCCTGCTCCGCCTCGCCGGCGCCCCTTCGCTGGGCTGGCTGGACGTGAAGACCTCCGGGGGCGTCGAGGTCCCCGAGGTCGAGGCCGCGGTCGACGAGGAGCTGGCCCGTTTCGCCGCCGAGGGCCCCACACCGGAGGAACTGGAGCGCGCCCAGGCCCAGCTCGAGCGGGAGTGGCTGGACCGCCTCGGCACCGTGGCCGGCCGGGCCGACGAACTGTGCCGGTACACCGTGCTCTTCGGCGACCCCCAGCTGGCGCTGACCGCGGTCCAACGGGTGCTCGACGTCACGGCCGAGGAGGTGCGGGCCGTCGCCGCGGCGCGGCTGCGCCCGGACAACCGGGCGGTGCTGGTGTACGAGCCGGCCGCGCCCGCAGACGACTCCGGCGAATCCGGTGACTCCGGGGACCCCGACCACGCCGGGGGCAACGCCGGTGGCGCCGCGCACACCGGGGACAACGACGACGCAGAGGGGACGGACCAGTGACCGACGCTGCCGTGACCATGGACCTCCATCCGCAGCCGCGGCCCGGCGAGGCCAGGCCCTGGGCGTTTCCCGCCCCCGAGCGCGGCACACTGGGCAACGGCCTGACCGTGCTGCGCTGCAACCGGCCGGGTCAGCGGGTCGTGGCCGTGGAGATCTTCCTCGACGCGCCGCTGGACGCCGAGCCCGAGGGCCTCGACGGCGTCGCCACGATCATGGCCCGGGCGCTGTCCGAGGGCACCGACAAGCACTCGGCAGAGGAGTTCGCGGCCGAACTGGAGCGCTGCGGCGCCACGTTCGACTCGCACGCCGACCATCCGGGGGTCCGGCTCTCCCTGGAGGTACCCGTCTCCCGGCTGCCCAAGGCCCTCGGCCTGCTCGCCGAGGCGCTGCGCGCACCGCTGTTCGCCGACGGCGAGGTCGAGCGGCTCGTCCGCAACCGGCTCGACGAGATCCCGCACGAGACGGCGAACCCGGGCCGCCGGGCGGCCAAGGAGCTCTCCCGGCAGCTCTTCCCGGCGTCCTCCCGGATGTCCCGTCCGCGGCAGGGCACGGAGGAGACCGTCGAGCGCATCGACTCGTCGGCGGTCCGGGCCTTCTACGAGGCGCACGTCCGGCCCGCCGCAGCCACGGCCGTGGTCGTCGGCGACCTGGAAGGCGTGGATCTGGACGCCGTACTCGCCGAGACCCTCGGCGCCTGGACGGGCGACTCGGCCGAGAGCCGCCCGATGCCGCCGATCACCGCCGACGACACGGGCCGTGTCGTCATCGTGGACCGCCCGGGTGCCGTGCAGACCCAGCTGCTGATCGGCCGGATCGGCCCCGACCGCCATGACCGGGTCTGGCCCGCCCAGGTCCTGGGCACCTACTGCCTCGGTGGCACGCTCACCTCCCGCCTGGACCGGGTCCTGCGGGAGGAGAAGGGCTACACCTACGGTGTGCGGGCGTTCGGGCAGGTGCTGCGCTCCGACGCCCCGGCGGCCCCGGGTGGGGCCGCCGGGGCGTCGATGCTCGCCATCAGCGGTTCGGTCGACACCCCGAACACCGGCCCCGCGCTCGCGGACCTGTTCACTGTGCTGCGCACCCTCGCCGCCGAGGGCCTGACGGACGAGGAGCGCGATGTCGCGGTGCAGAACCTCGTCGGTGTGGCACCGCTGAAGTACGAGACGGCCGTCTCCGTGGCCGGCACGCTGGCCGACCAGGTCGAGCAGGGCCTCCCGGACGACTACCAGGCCCGGTTGTACGCCCGGCTGGCCGGAACCGGCACGGTGGAGGCGACGGCCGCGGTGGTCAGCGCCTTCCCCGTGGACCGGCTCGTGACGGTCCTCGTCGGGGATGCGTCCGTGGTCGAGGAGCCCGTGAGGGCCCTGGGGATCGGCGAAGTGACCGTTGTCACCGGCTGATTGACCGCCCGGGTTTTCGGACGGGGGAGGGGGCCCCGGTGTCGCGCCGGGGGACCCTCTCCCGTCCGAAAACCCCCTTCCCGTGTCCGGTTCGGTGAGAAGGGTCCGGGTCTGCCCTGTGGCGTGCACTACACATTTCCGCGTCTGTTTGGCGATTGAACGAAGATCGGCTTAGCGTCTTCTGCGCTGTCCGCCGTCAGCACTCGCCGCACCCGCGGCATCGGGCAGCCATCGCCGAGTCCCCGTCCGGCGCGAGCCTGGGGAGCCGGGGACCCCTATGTCCCCCGGGGTGAATCGGGTGCCTTCGCGTCCGCGCGGAGGGGCCCGTAGGAGACCTTCCTGCTCCGAACCCGTCAGCTAACCCGGTAGGCGAGAAGGAAGGAAAGGATCAGCCACTTCATGGCGTTCACCCGTGCCACCGGGAAGCACCGCGGTCCGAGCCGCCTGTCGCGCAAGAGCGCGGGCGTCGCCTCCGCCGCGGCCGTCGCCACCACCGGCGTCATCGGCACCCTCGCCTCCCCGGCCCTCGCCGCCGAGGCAGCGGGGCCCGCCCCCGTCGAGGACACCGGACTGACGCAGGTCGTCGCCGCCGACTCGCTCGTCGAGCAGATCGGCGCCCAGGCGGACGCCCAGCAGCAGGAAGCCACTCTGGCCGCCGCGCAGGAGAAGGCCGAGGCCGAGGCAAAGCACAAGGCCGAACTGCGGGTGAAGGCCGCTCGTGACGCCGCAGAGCGCGCTGCCCGTGAGGCCGAGCGCAAGCGCCTGGCGACCTACACGCTCCCGGTCGCCGGTTCCTCTGTGAGCACCGCCTACCGCGCCGGAAGCGCACTGTGGTCCTCCGGCAGCCACACCGGCGTCGACTTCCACGCGGCCTCCGGAAGCAAGGTCGTCGCCGTCGGCATGGGCACCGTCGTGGAGGCCGGCTGGGCCGGCGCCTACGGCAACAACGTGGTGATCCGCATGCACGACGGCACCTACACCCAGTACGGGCATCTGTCCTCGATCAGCGTCTCGGCCGGCCAGCAGGTCGCCCCGGGCCAGCAGATCGGCCTCGCCGGATCGACCGGGAACTCGACCGGGCCCCACCTCCACTTCGAGGCCCGCACCGGGCAGGACTACGGCTCGGACATCGACCCGATCGCCTACCTCCGCTCGCACGGCGTCCGCGTCTGACCGTCTGACCGTCTGACGCGCGCACCGCTCCCTCGTACCCTCGTTCTCCCGCGGCCCAGGCTCCTCTCCGAGCCGGAGTGTGTTCAGGCCAAAAGATATCCATGGATGACGAGGGGTCTTCGGAAATTCAGGCGACCTGCCATAGAGTCACCGAAACACCGGAACAGGCGTCGCTCCACGGGGTTTCGCGGCGATTAAAGCGGAGGTTCGGTATGCGCGTTCCCGCACGCTCGGTATGCACGGCGATCCGCGGCGATATCGTCTCCGGTCTGTTCGAGCGCGGCAGCCGGCTGACCGAGGGGCAACTGGCGCGCCGGTACGGCGTCTCGCGCGTCCCGGTCCGGGAGGCGCTGCGCACGCTGCAGTCGGAGGGGTTCGTCGTCACCCGCCGCCATGTCGGCGCGTGCGTGGCCGAGCCCACCGAGCAGGAGGCCGCGGATCTGCTGGAGATCCGGATGCTGCTGGAGCCCCTCGGCGCGGCACGGGCCGCTCAGCGGCGGACCGAGGCGCACCTCAAGGTGCTGCGCGGACTGGTCCGGCTCGGCCGTGACCGGGCGCGGCGCGGCCAGGGCGAGGATCTGCGCCCGCTCGGCGCCTGGTTCCACGAGACCCTGGCCCAGGCGTGCGGGAGCCCGGGGCTGACCGCGCTGCTGACCCAGCTCCGGCACAAGATCGCGTGGATGTACGCGGTCGAACAGCCCGCCCGACCCCTCGAGGCCTGGGCCGAGTACGGCGCGATCGTGGACGCGGTGGCCCGTGGGGACGCGGAGCGCGCCCGCAGGCTCACCGCCCTGCACGCCGAGCGCACGACGGACGCGCACCGGCTTCGGATCCCGGCGGCCGTGAGGACCTCGCAACACTCCGTAAACACGGCGGGCGTCCGTATTTAACACGCGCGGCGTATACAAAGAAGGAAAGGGAATCCCGGGCCGTTTCCTGCTGCCGGAAATGCTCTCTGCGGCGGGGGTCCGGAAAGTGTGCCGGATGTTTTCTCGGGAATGGGGGCGCCGCGGCCCGCGCTTATGGGCTATCCGTGCTCAGACGGTCTCGGGAAGCTCCTCGAGGCCCTCGGCGACCAGTTTCGCCAGACGCTCCAGTGCCGCCTCCGCGCCCTCCGCGTCCGACGCGAGCACGATCTCCTCACCGCCCCGGGCGCCGAGGCCGAGGACCGCGAGCATCGAGGCGGCGCTGACCGGGGTGCCGCCCGCCTTGGCGATGGTCACCGGAACGCCGGAAGCCGTGGCGGCGCGGACGAAGAGGGACGCGGGGCGGGCGTGCAGGCCGTCGGCCCAGCCGACGTGGACGCGGCGCTCAGCCATGGTGGGGCCCTTCGGGTCTCGGCGGGGAGTTTCCGGCTGGTCGGTCGGGTGGTCAGTCGGGGAGTTCCCGGCTGGTCGGTCGGGTGGTCGGTCGGGGAGTTTCCGGCTGGTCGGTCGGGTGGTCGGTCGGGAAGTTCGCCGGCACGTCGGTCGGGAGTCCCGGGGCTGCCCGGCCGGGGTCTCGCCGGGGTGCGGAATGCCGCCGGCCCCTGCCGGTGCGGGGCCCGGATCGGCCATCCCAGCCTGCCCCCGCACTCCGGGGAACGCGACCCGGGCAGGGCCCCGTACCCTTGCCCCATGCAGACCCCGTCGGATCACGTGTACCCCGACCACTGGGAAGCCGACGTGGTGCTGCGCGACGGTGGCACCGCGCACATCAGACCCATCACCACCGAGGACGCCGAGCGGCTCGTCAGCTTCTACGAGCAGGTGTCGGACGAGTCCAAGTACTACCGGTTCTTCGCGCCCCACCCACGGCTTTCCGCCAAGGACGTGCGCCGGTTCACGCACCACGACTACGTCGACCGGGTGGGCCTCGCGGTGACCGTCGGAGGCGAGTTCATCGCGACCGTCCGCTACGACCGCATCGACGCCCGGGGCCTGCCCGCCTCCGCCCCGGCCGACGAGGCCGAGGTGGCCTTCCTGGTGCAGGACGCCCACCAGGGGCGGGGTGTCGCCTCCACGCTGCTCGAACACATCGCCGCGGTCGCGCGGGAGCGGGGGATCAGGAGGTTCGCGGCGGAGGTGCTGCCCGCCAACAACAAGATGATCAAGGTGTTCACGGACGCCGGCTACACCCAGCGGCGCAGCTTCGAGGACGGCTCCGTCCACCTCACCCTCGATCTCGAGCCGACCGCCCGATCCCTCGCCGTCCAGCGTGCCAGGGAACAGCGGGCCGAGGCCCGTTCCGTCCAGCGGCTGCTGGTCCCCCGCTCGGTGGCGGTGGTCGGCGCGGGGCGGGTACCCGGTGGGGTGGGGCGAGCGGTGCTGCGCAACCTCCTCGACGCCGGCTACCCGGGCCGGACCTATGCGGTGAACCGCTCCCTCGTCCTCGACATGGACGAGATCGACGGGGTGCCCGCCTACCGCTCGGTGGGGGAGGCCGTCGCATCGACCGGGGAGCCGGTCGACCTCGCCGTCGTCGCCGTCCCCGCGGAACGCGTCCCCGAAGTCGTCGAGGACTGCGGCGAGCACGGCGTGCAGGGACTCGTGGTGATCACCGCGGGGTACGCCGAGAGCGGCCCGGAGGGCCTGGAGCGCCAGCGCAGGCTCGTGCGCCAGGCACGTGCGCACGGGATGCGGATCATCGGCCCGAACGCGTTCGGGATCATCAACACCGCGGCCGGGGCGCGGCTCAACGCCTCGCTGGCACCGGAGTCCCCCGCACCCGGCCGCACCGCGCTGTTCACCCAGTCCGGCGCCATCGGCATAGCGCTGCTCAGCGGACTGCACCGCCGGGGCGCGGGGCTGTCCTCGTTCATCTCCGCGGGCAACCGGGCGGACGTGTCGGGCAACGACTTCCTCCAGTACTGCTACGACGACCCGGACACCGACGTCGTCCTGCTCTACCTGGAATCGATCGGCAACCCGAGGAAGTTCACCCGGCTCGCACGGCGCACGGCGGCGGTCAAACCGGTCGTCGTGGTGAGGAGCGCACGGCACAGCGGCAGTGCTCCGCCGGGACACGCGGTGCCGACCACGCGGGTGCCGTACGCGACGGTCTCGGAGCTGCTGAGGCAGGCCGGCGTGATCCGCGTCGACACCGTCACCGAACTCGTCGACGTCGGGGTGCTGCTGGCCAGCCAGCCGCTCCCCGCGGGGCCGCGGGTGGCGATCCTGGGCAACTCGGAGTCCCTCGGCCTGCTGACGTACGACGCGTGTCTGACAGAGGGGCTGCGCCCGCTGCCCCCGCGCGATCTGACGACGGCCGCCAGGCCGGACGACTTCCGCGAGGCACTCGCCCGGGCGCTGCGGGACGACGCGTGCGACGCGGTCGTCGTCAACGCGATCCCGTGGGTGGGGGAGGACGGCGCCACCGAGTCCGGCGACGGCGAGGTCCTCGCCGCCGCCCTCCTCGCCGCGACCGCCGCCGGGCCGGCGAAGCCCGTGCTCGTCGTGCACGTCGAACTCGGCGGGCTCGCCGACGCCCTCGCGGTGGCCAGCAGTTCGGCCCCGGCCTCCCCGCACCGCGGCCGGGGAGCCCCGGCGGGCCCCGCCCCGGCGCCCACGGGCGCCCCCCCGGAACCGGGTGCGGGCACCGCGGGCGCCGCGACGGCACCGGAGGTCGGGCCTCCACCGGCCGGTTCCCGGGCGGCCGTCCAGACCGCGGCGTCCGGCCCTCGCCCTCCTGGCGCGGCCGGGGCCGCCGGTGGCTGCGCGTCCGGTCCCGCCTCGGCCGCCGGGAGCGGGGCCCCGGCCGGTTCCGCGTCCGGTCCCGGGGCACCCTCCCGGGCCGGTTCCGCGGCCGGCTCCCCGGCTGCCGGACCCGGCGTGCGCGGTGCCACCGCGGTGCCCGCCACCGCGCCGCCTCCGCCCGGCGCAGTGGCGCTCGCGAACGGACCCGCCGGCCGGGACGCGCCCGTGGCGTCCCGCGCAGGAGCCGGCCGCATCCCCGCGTATCCCGCTGCCGAACGCGCCGTGCGCGCCCTGGCCGAGGCGGTGCGGTACGGGCAGTGGCGCGGGGACGCGGCGGAGCCGGGCAGGGTGCCGGAGTACGACGACATCGACGAGCGCGGTGCCGCCGAGATCATCGCGGGTCTGCTCGCCCCTGCCGCCCCCGCCGTCCCCGCCGCCCCTGCCGTCCCTGCCGTCCCCGCCGTCCCTGCCGTCCCCGCCGCCCCCGGCGCGCACGGCGTCGGCCTGTCCGACGACGAGGCACGGCGGCTGCTCGAGCGCTACGGCATCGCCGTCCTTCCCGTGCTCCCCGCCCCCGACGCGGACACCGCGGCCCGGGCCGCCGCCCGGCTGGGCTACCCGGTCGCCCTCAAGACCACCGCCCCCCATCTGCGCCACCGCCCCGGCCTCGGCGGCGTGCGGCTGGACCTGGCCGACGAGCGGAGGGTGCGCCAGGCGTACGCGGAGATGACACGGGACCTCGGAAAGCCCGAGGAGCTCCGGCCGGTCGTGCAGTCGATGGTGCCGAGAGGAGTGGACACCGTGGTGCGGGCCGCGATCGATCCCGCCGTGGGCGCCGTGCTGTCCTTCGGGCTCGCGGGCCCCGCCACGGATCTGCTCGGCGACACGGCCCACCGCCTCGTCCCCGCCACCGACCGGGACGCCGCCGGCCTCATCCGGTCCGTCAGGACCGCCCCCCTCCTCTTCGGCTGGCGCGGTTCCGCGCCCGTCGACACCGCTGCGCTGGAGGAGTTGCTGCTGCGCGTCTCCCGCCTGGTCGACGACCATCCGGAAGTCGTCGCCGTCGGACTCGAACCGGTCGTGGTCGCCCAGCACGGCCTCTCCGTGCTCGGGGCCTCGGTACGGCTCGCCCCGGCGCCGGTCCGCACCGACCTGGGACCCAGGACCCTCCCGAGCTACTGAACCCGGTCCTGCGGCGGGCAGCCGGGGCGGGAGGCCGGTGAGCGCACTGCCTGGTCCCCGGGCCCCGTAGGATGGAGCCCATGGCGAAGACCGGTACGACGACCCAGGGGCTGCGCACGGCGATCGAGCGCAGCGGCTACTACCCGGCTCTCGTGGCCGAAGCGGTGGAGGCGGCGGTGGGCGGCGAGCCGATCTCGTCGTACCTCGTGCACCAGGAGACGACCTTCGACTCCAACGAGGTGCGCCGCCATGTCACCGTCCTCGTGCTGACCGGCACCCGGTTCATCGTCAGCCACACCGACGAGCAGGCGGCCGACAGCAGCTCGCCGACGCCGTACGCGACGACCTCCACCGAGTCGGTGAAGCTCCCGAGGATCTCGTCCGTCGTGGTGAGCCGCGTCGTCGGGAACCCGGAGTCGTACACCCCGGGCACCGTGCCGCGCGAGGTGGTCCTCACCATCGGCTGGGGCGCGGTGTCCCGGATCGACCTGGAGCCCGCCGCCTGCGGCGACACCAACTGCGAGGCCGACCACGGCTACACCGGCAGTTCCACGGCCGACGACCTCAGCCTCCGGGTGAGCGAGGCCGGTGACGGTCCGGAGGCGGTACGCCAGACGCTCGCCTTCGCCCAGGCACTGTCCGAGGCCACGGCCGCCACCCGCTGATGGCCCTTCCCGACTGGCCCGAGGACGTCGTTCCGCTCGGCCTCGACACGGCACCCGTCCCCGCGTACGGCACCGGCTCCCTCGCCGATCTGCTGCCGACGCTCGCCGCCGGGCAGGGCGTGCCGGGCCTGCACCGCGGCATCCCGGAGCTGACGCCCGCGGACCGGAACTGCGTCTTCCTGATCGACGGCCTCGGCTGGGAGCAGCTGAGGGCACACCCCGAAGAGGCGCCGTACCTCAGCTCGCTCCTCGCCGGCTCGCTGGGCGGCACCGGCCGGCCGCTGACCGCAGGATTCCCCGCCACGACGGCCACGTCGCTGGCCTCCTTCGGCACCGGGCTGCCGCCCGGGGCACACGGCCTGCCCGGCTACACCGTGCGCGACCCGGAGACCGGGGAGTTGATGAACCAGCTTCGCTGGAAGCCGTGGACCTCGCCGCGCGTCTGGCAGCCGTACCCGACGGTCTTCCAGCTCGCCGACGAGTCGGGGGTGCACACCGCCCAGGTGTCGTCCCCCGTGTTCCAGGACACCCCGCTCACCACGATCGCGCTGAGCGGCGGTACGTTCCACGGCCGGCTCACCGGGGAGGAGCGCATGGACTGCGCCGCGGAGCAGCTCGCCGCGGGGGACCGGTCGCTGGTCTACACCTACTACAGCGAACTGGACGGCAAGGGCCACCGCTTCGGCATGGACTCCGACGCCTGGCGCGGCCAGCTGATGTACGTCGACCGGCTCGTCCAGCGTCTCGCCGAGCAACTGCCGCCGCGCGCCGCGCTCTACGTCACCGCCGATCACGGCATGATCGACATCCCGTTCGACGAGGAGTCGCGGATCGACTTCGACGAGGACTGGGAGCTGCGCGCGGGCGTCGCCCTGCTCGGCGGCGAGGGCCGGGCCCGGCATGTCTACGCCGTTCCCGGTGCCGAGGCCGATGTGCTCGCCGTCTGGCGCGAGGTGCTCGGCGACCGGTTCTGGATCGCGAGCCGGGACGAGGCCGTCGCGGCGGGCTGGTTCGGCCCGCGGATCGACGAGCGGGTGTACCGGCGCATCGGGGACGTCGTCGCGGCGGCCCACGACGACGTCGTGATCACCGCCTCGGTCAACGAGCCCAACGAGTCGGCCATGGTCGGCATGCACGGGTCGATGACCCCCGTGGAGCAGCTCGTCCCGCTGCTCGAAGTACGCTCCTGACGTCCGCCTCGCCCCGCGAGGGCGACCCGGCTCAACGCCGTACGGCCCACGGGCCCCGGATGGCACGTGCCCGAACCCGCGACCGAGCCGGAGGCGCCGGGGAAGGCGACGGACAGTGCGGCGCCGAAGCCCTCTCCGTCAGCCCTCCGGTGCCGTCCGCACCACGGTGAAGACCGCCCCCTCGGGGTCTGCCACCGTCGCCCTCCGACCGCCGGCCCCCTCGCACGGTTCGCGTACCACACGGCCGCCGAGGGCCACCACCGCGGCCGCTGTCCCGTCGGGATCCGCCACCTCGAAGTACGTCATCCAGTGCGGGCCCCGGTCGCGCGGCAGTGCCTGGCCGGCCCCGTGGATCGAGGCCACCGGGCGGCCCTCCCCGTACAGCGTCAGGCAGTCGGAGCCGGCCGCGACCGCGGGCTTGACGTCGTAACCGAAGACCGACTGGTAGAACGTGGCGACCGCCGAAGTCTCCCTGGTCATCAGCTCGTTCCAGACGGGGGTGCCGTGGGTGCCGAAGAGGGCGGTCCCGGTGTGGCCGGCCGCCTGCCAGACGCCGAACACGGCGCCCTCCGGGTCGGCGGCCACGACAAGCCGGCCCGCGTCCGCCGTGCCGAGCGGCCCGACGCCGATCGTGCCGCCGCACATCCTTATCCGCTCGGCGGTCCCGTCGACGTCGTCCGAGGCCAGATACGGCGTCCACGCGATCGGCAGACGGCGGTCCGGGGGGAGCCGCCCGATGCCCGCCACCTCCTTGCCGTCGAGCCGTGCGCGGACGTACGGGCCGAGAGACCGCGGACCGGGGAAGAAGTCCCAGCCGAACAGCTCCCGGTAGAACTCCTGCGCCGAATCGAGTCCGTGCACCATGAGGCTCACCCAGCAGGGTGTGCCGGGTCTGCGCCGAGTCGCCTCGGTCGTCATCGTCGCCCTCTCCTCGGACCATCGCCGTCGTGGCCGTGCCGCGAGACCGCCCGCCACCGCGCGGGAACGGCCCCCATCCGTGCCGATGCTCGCACCACCGGGAACGCCGCGCGCCGCGCGCCACGGCCGCGCCGCCGTCCGCCCGGTGGATGCCCACAGGGGAGGGTGCCCGCTCCGGCGCCCCGCACCCCTGGAACACCCCCCCCGGCGTCCCTCGCCCCCCAGTACCCCCAGTACCCCCAATACCCCATCCCCCATGCGGAATCCCCGTCCCCCGCCGCCCGTCCCCCCGTCCCCCCGTCCATTCCTGTCCCGCGTCCCGCGGATCAGCCCTGGCGTGCCCTTGGGTGCGTATCCGCGACGCATCACCGGTGCGGCCACCGTCGTCGCTGCCGCCGGTCCGCCGTGCGACTGCGCGAAGATGGCCTCATGAACCCCCTCATCACCGCTACCGAGCTCCACCGCGAGTCGGCCGGCCCCCGGCCCCCGGTGCTGCTCGACGTCCGCTGGCAGCTCACCCCGGCAGGGCCGGCCGGCGCCGCGCCGTTCGACGGCCGGGCCGCCTACGCCGCGGGGCACATCCCCGGCGCCGTGTACATCGACCTCGACTCCGAACTGGCGGGACCGCCCGGCCGGGGCGGCCGGCATCCGCTGCCGGACATGGACGTGTTCGGCGTGGCGATGCGCCGTGCGGGAGTGTCGGACGGTGCCCCGGTCGTGGTGTACGACGGCGGCCAGGGCTGGGCCGCGGCGCGGGCGTGGTGGCTGCTGCGGTGGGCGGGGCATCCGGACGTCCGGGTCCTGGACGGGGGTCTCGCGGCATGGAACGGGCCGTTGAGTACGGACGTCCCGCCCACGGCGCCGGGAGACTTCACGCCCGTGCCGGGGAGCCTGCCGCTGCTCGACGCGGACGGGGCCGCGGCCCTCGCCCGGTCAGGGCTCCTGCTGGACGCCCGGGCCGCCGAGCGCTACCGGGGCGACGTCGAGCCGATCGACCCCGTCGGCGGGCACATCCCCGGCGCGGTCTCGGCTCCGACCACGGAGAACGTATCGGAGGGCGCCACCACCTTCCTGTCCCGCGGGGAACTGGCCGCCCGATTCAAGCGGCTGGGCGCCGAGGACGCTCGCGAGGTCGGTGTCTACTGCGGTTCCGGGGTCTCCGGCGCCCACGAGGTCCTGGCCCTGGCGATCGCCGGAATCCCGGCGGCGCTCTACGCCGGTTCCTGGTCGCAGTGGTCCTCCGACCCCACCCGGCCGGTGGCGACGGGCTCCGACCCGCAGTAGCGGGAGGGACGGGCCCGCACCGGCGCCACACGGGGCCGGCCGCTTCCGGGGCCCGCCGGTCGCGGCGAGGGCCCCATCGCCGGGCGGGGTGGCCCGCCGACCGAGGGCGCCGGGCTCTTCGGGCGCCGTCCGGCCGCTGGTGCCGCGTCAGGCAGGGTCCGCCCGTCAGGGAGCGGAGTCCGATGCGGTGCAGCGCAAGGCCCCGGATCGGACTCGTCGGGGGCCCGCTCGGTTGGTTCGGCTGGTTCGGTCGGTTTGGTTGATGCGGCTGATGCGGCGACACCGCTTGCCGCCGTGCCGCGCCGGGCGCCGCGAACGCTGCCGGCGCGGCACCGGAGAGCGGGGGAGGGCTCATACGGAAACCGCCGACCCGTGGAAGCCCTCCACTGTGCGGGCCCGATGGGTCTATTCCTGCTTCTTCCTGCGGGTACCGAACACGATCTCGTCCCAGCTCGGCACCGCCGCCCGGCGGCCCGGGCGGACGCCGTCGGCCTCGGCCTGCCGGTCCGTGGTGCCGGTGAGGCGGTCGCGGTGCCCGGTGACCGAGCGCGGCATCAGGACGTCCGTGTAGGCCGCCCCCGCGCCGGCGGAGGCCGCGGGGGCGGGGGGCTCCTCGGCCTCCGCCTCCTGGACGGCTTCGGTGCCGGGTCCGTCAGCCGCGGACCGCTCCGGCACGACCAGGTCGCCCCGGAAGCTCGGCACCGCCTCCAGCAGGCTGGTCAGCGAGTCCCGCTCGGTCTCTTCGGTCTCGAGTGCCGCTGCCGGGAGCTGTGCGGCACGGTCCGGGGCGCGGTCGAGCGGCCGGTCCCGGGGGAGCCGGGCGATTCTGGGTACGAACGGGGAGCTCGGCTCGTGGCTGACGCCGATCGTGTCGTCGGTCTCCCCGATCAGTGCCCGGGCCTCGTCGTCGGCGGCCTGGACGAGCCGGCGGGGCGGGTCGTACGTCCAGGTCGCCGAGTGCGGCTCGCCCGCCATCCGGTACACCAGGAGCACTTCCCAGGTGCCGTCGTCCCTGCGCCAGGAGTCCCACTGGGCGGTGTCCTTCTCCGCGCCCCGCAGCAGCAGCCGTTCCTGGACGGCCTCACCGAGCTGCGGTCCTGCGTTCTCCCCGGGGCGCCGGACGGGTGTCTTGCGGGCACGCTCCGCCATGAACGCGCGCTCCGCGAGGACGGGCCCCTCGAACCGGCGCACCCGTTCCACGGGGATGCCGGCGAGCTGGGCGACCTCCTCCGCGGAGGCGCCCGCTCGTATGCGCGCCTGGATGTCGCGGGGGCGGAGGTGGCTCTCGACCTCGATCTCGATCTGGCCGAGGCGCGCGCGGTCGTTGCGGACGGCGGCGCGCAGCCGTTCGTCGATCGGAAGCGTGTACTCCGTGCTGTCCGCAGCCTTCAGCACCAGTCGTGTGCCGTCGTTCGAGACGGCCACGACACGCAGTTCGGGCATGGGGACCTCCCGGGTGGTGCCTGCCGACGTCACGTGCGTCGCTGCTTCCGCTAGTCGAGTGTGGCCTGCCCGGGTGCAGCCTGCCACAACCTTGCCGAGTTGCCCGGCGTGTCGGGCGTGGGCCCTGGACCGCCGTTATGGCACGGTTACCTGTTTGCGACGCAGGGTGACGGATGCCGTCACCTCGTATCGCAGGCGACCGTGCGGTGCCACGGCGCCGCCGGTTCGAGTGCCGCTTTCGGCCCCCTTTTCCCGGGGCCGCACACCCGTGAGAGAGACCGGACCCAGGGCTCGTCACAGTACTCCATTCGGGCCATCACGGTGGACCGGCGCGCCGCCGGCTTTGTCGTGGAGACGGCAAGTTCCGTTTCCCTACCCCGAATTCAGGGGTGGCAAGCTTCACAGAATCCACAGAACCGGAACTGTTTGATTCGCCCATATGTTCCTTCCTGGTGCACGGTAAAACCGATGGGTGAGCAGAGGCCGGAGATGCACCAGACGAGGGATGATGCGGCGGAACGGAAGGAACGGCGGCTTGACCTGAGCCTTCCGCAGGTCGCGGGCAGTGCCGTCGCGGCGGTCGCGGCGGCGGTCCTCGCTTCCCGACTCGGCGTCTACGGAACGGTCCTGGGCGCCGGAGTGGTGAGTGTCGTGGCCACCTGCGGAGGCTCGGTCTTCCAGCACCTGTTCCGGCGAACCGGCGAACAGATTCGCGATGTCACCCGGCAACCCCGGCCCGAGGGTGCCCGGCCGCAGGGCGACTCCCCGGGCGCGGGGCCCCCGGTGTACCGGGAGCGGCTCGGGTCCGGGGAATTCGGCGAGGCGACCACCCATGGCACCCGCGTCCGCGGCCGCAGGCGGTCCGCGCTCGCCGCCGTCGTCGTCTTCGTGGTCGCCATGGTCGGCATCACCGGCTACGAGCTCGCCTCGGGCCGGGACCTCAGCGGCGGACCCGGCACCACCGTGGGCACGGTCGTGCGCGGCGGGGGTGGCGGCACCGGCTACGGAGGGTCCCCTTCGCCCTCGGACTCGCCCTCGGGGTCGGCGTCGGACTCTCCGGGCGACGGCGGCGGGGAGCAGGTGCACCCGGACGGAGGACAGGGGAGCGGTTCCGGAACGGACACGGGGCCGTCCGCGTCCAGCGGCCCGTCGGAGGACTCCGGCACGGATTCCGGCACCGACTCCGGTGCGGACTCGGACTCGGGCTCGGACTCGGGCTCGGACTCCGGCACGGATTCCGGCTCGGGAGCGGCTGCGGGAGCGGACGGCGGCGGGGCGGGCAGTCCGGACCCCGAGCCCTCCGGGTCCGCCGCTGCGGAGAACCCTGCGGCATCCGCGCCGGCGTCGTTGCCCGAGGCGGTGCCCGACGCTCCTTCGGGGCAGGACTCGGGGGCGGGTGCCGGCACCGGCCCGTAGCCCTCGCCGGTGGCGGTCCCGCACTCCCCACTCCCGGCCGCGCGGCCCTCAGCCTCCCAGCACCCGGCGCAGGTGGTCGTTGCCGAAGAGCCGGCCGGGGTCGAGCCGGTCGCGCAGCGCCAGGAACTCGCCGAACCGCGGGTAGACGCCGTCGAGGTACTCCGCGTCGCGTGTGTGGATCTTGCCCCAGTGCGGCCGGCCGCCGTACGCGGTCATGATCCGCTCCACCGCGGTGAAGTACGAGCGGTACGGCGTGCGCCTGTACATGTGCACGGCGATGTACGCGCTGTCCCGCCCGGACGCGGTGGACAGCGTGATGTCGTCGGCGGGCGCCGTCCGCACCTCCACCGGGAAGCCGATGCGCAGCGGTGAGCGGTCGACCATGGCCTTCAGTTCGCGCAGTGCCGCGACGGCGGTCTCCCTCGGAAGCGCGTACTCCATCTCCACGAAGCGGACCCGGCGGGGACTTGTGAAGACCTTGTAAGGGATGTCCGTGTAGGTGCGGGCGGACAGCGCGCGGCTGGAGACCCTCGCGATCGCCGGTACCGCGGCCGGAACCGCGCGCCCGACGGAACTGACCACCTGGAACAGCCCGTTGGAGAGCAGCTCGTCCGTGATCCATCCGCTGACCGCCCCGGGTGGGGCGAGGGGGCCGGCGCTGCGGTTGTTGCGCTTGGTGCTGCAGTTGCCCGTGTGGGGGAACCAGTAGAACTCGAAGTGCTCGTTCTCCGCGTGCAGCTCGTCGAACTCCGATGTCACCCGATCGAAGGACATCGGTTCCTCGCGGGCCGACAGGAGGAACAACGGCTCCACGGCGAAGGTGAGGGCGCTGACCACGCCCAGGGCGCCGAGCCCGACCCGGGCGGCGGCGAAGATCTCCCGCTCCCCTTCGGTGCCCTTCGCCGAGACGGTCAGCACCGAACCGTCGGCGGTGACCAGCTCAAGGCCCCGGATCTGCGCCGCGATCGAGGCCGAGTCGCGGCCCGTGCCGTGCGTCCCGGTGCTCACGGCGCCCGCGGCCGTCTGCTCCATGACGTCGCCCATGTTGGCGAGCGACAGATCCTCCCGGGCGAGCGCGGCGTTGAGCCGTTTCAGCGGGGTGCCGGCCCCCACGGTCACCGTCATCGCCGCACGGTCGATCTCCCGGATGCCGGTGAGGAGATCGGGCCGGACCAGCACGCCGTCGGTGGCGGCGATGGCGTTGAACGAGTGGCCGGTGCCGACCGTCTTCACCCGCAGACCGTCCTCCGCGGCGCGGCGCACGGCCTCGGCCAGCTCCCCGGTGGAGGCCGGAGCGACCTCCCGCAGCGGGCGGGCGGCGACCGTGCCGGCCCAGTTACGCCACGCGCGCCCCTTCGTGGTTCCGGATGTGCTCGTCATCCCGCCCCTCCCGCGTCGGCGCCGGCCTGCGCAGCCGGCGGTACCCCAGGAACGCGACCACGACCGCGAGCACTCCCGCCGTCGCGGGCACCGCGTACGCGGCACCGGCCCCGTACTCGTCCACCGCCCATCCCGAGGCCGACAAACCGAGTGAGACGCCGACCGCGAGCCCGGTACCGGTCCAGGTCATGCCCTCGGTCAGCTTGGTGCGCGGTACGTGCGCCTCGACGAGGGCCATGGTCGTCACCATGGTGGGCGCGATGGCCAGTCCCGCGACGAAGAGCGCCACGGCCAGGACCGCCAGATTCCCGGCCAGTTGGAGGGGGATCATACTCACGGCCATCGCGCACACGCCCAGCACCCATCGGCGGGCGGGCTCGCCCTTCAGATGCAGCAGCCCGAAGACCGCTCCGGCCAGGCAGGACCCCAGCGCGTACACCGCAAGGACCAGACTGGCCGCTGCCTTGCTGCCCTGCTCCTCGGCGAAGGCCACCGTGACGACGTCTACGGAGCCGAAGACGGCACCCGTCGCGACGAACGTCACGGCCAGGACGCGCAGACCGGGGGAGCGCAGCGCGGAACCGCCGCTTCCGGACGTGTCCCGGTGCGGTGCGGGCTCGGTCCCGCGCTGCGCGGTGAGCCAGAGGACGCCGACCGCCAGGAAGGCCGTCGCGAGCAGCGGGCCCGCCTCGGGGAACCAGACCGTCGACAGCCCGATGGAGACGATCGGCCCGACGATGAAGCACACCTCGTCGACGATCGACTCGAAGGCGTAGGCGGTGTGCAGTTCGCGCGGGGAGCCGTGGTAGATCGCCGCCCAGCGGGCCCGGGTCATCGCGCCGACCGCCGGAATGCAGCCGGCGCAGGCGGTGAAGGCGAAGAGCGTCCAGTGCGGTGCCCCCTGCCGGACGCTGACGAGCAGTCCCGCCACCGCGGCGGCCGAGATCAGCAGGGCCGGACGCAGCACCCTGCGCTGGCCGTGCCGGTCGACCAGCCGGGACACCTGGGGGCCGAGCACCGCCGCCGAGAGCGCCAGGGTCGCGGAGAGCCAGCCGGCGAGGCTGTAGCGGCCCGTGACGTGGGAGACCATCGCCACGATGCCGACGCCCATCATGGACAGCGGCATCCGCCCGAGGAGGCCCGCGGCGGAGAACGCCAGGGTGCCGGGGGCCGCGAATATCGCGCGGTAGGGACTGGGCAAGACGGCGCTCCGTAAGGAATGTGAGTGGCGGTACAGCTTACTGGTGAGGCAAGCCTTACTCCAGTGCGGTTGTCCCGTTGTCGGAGCCTGGTGGGAGGATCGCCTCATGGCCGAACAGCACGATCCCGCCCTGCGTGACCCCGCACCCTACGACGCCCTGCTGCTGCTCTCCTTCGGCGGCCCCGAGGGGCCGGACGACGTGGTCCCCTTCCTGGAGAATGTGACGCGTGGCCGCGGCATCCCCAGGGAGCGCCTGAGGGAAGTCGGCGGGCACTACTTCCTCTTCGGCGGAGTCAGCCCCATCAACGCCCAGAACCGGGCCCTGCTGGACGCGCTGCGCGAGGACTTCGCGGGCGCCGGAATCGATCTGCCGGTGTACTGGGGCAACCGGAACTGGGCGCCGTATCTGACCGACGCCCTCCGGGAGGTGGTCCTGGACGGGCACCGCCGGGTCGCGGTGCTCGCCACCAGTGCGTACGCCTCGTACTCGGGCTGCCGCCAGTACCGGGAGAACCTCGCGGACGCGCTGTCCGCGCTGGAGGCCGAGGGGCTGCCGCTGCCGCGTGTCGACAAGCTGAGGCACTACTTCAACCACCCCGGCTTCATCGGCCCGATGGTGGAGGGCGTGCTCGCCTCGCTCGCCGACCTGCCCGAGGACGTGCGGGCCGGCGCGCATCTGGCGTTCACCACCCATTCCATCCCGGACGCGGCCGCGGACGGTTCCGGCCCGGTCGCCGAGCACGGCGGAGGCGGTGCGTATGTGCGGCAGCACCTCGACGTGGCGCGGGTGATCGTGGACGCGGTCCGTGAGGAGACCGGCGTCGCCTACCCGTGGCGGCTCGTGTACCAGTCGCGCAGCGGAGCCCCGCACATCCCCTGGCTGGAGCCGGACATCTGCGACCACCTGGAGGATCTGCACGGTGCGGGCGTGCCGGCGGCAGTGATGGTGCCGATCGGTTTCGTCTCGGACCACATGGAGGTCCGCTACGACCTGGACACGGAGGCCACCGGGAAGGCTGCGGAGCTGGGGCTTCCGGTCCGCAGGTCGGCGACCGTCGGCGCGGACCCGCGCTTCGCCGCGGCGATCCGCGACCTGCTGCTGGAGCGTGCGGCCACCGAGAGGGGGCAGTCGGTGCGGCGGTGCGCGCTCGGGGAGCTGGGGCCGTCCCACGACCTGTGCCCGGTCGGATGCTGCCCCGCCAGGTCCGAGCGTCCGGCGGCGGCCGGCGCGGACAGCCCGTTCGCCTGAGCGGCGGGCGGGTGTACACCGCCGCCGACGGCCGGGGACGGCCGCCGCCGGCCGGGGCCCTGTGCGGGCGGCCCGCTGAGCAGGTCCCCGTATGCGGGCGGGTGTACGCCGCGGTCGGCCGCCGCCGCGTGCGGACTCTTCCGCCCGAGGACGCAAGACGGGCGCCTGCCGCGAGCGCGGCACGCGCTCCGGTACACGACACAGCCACCACCCGGGAGCCATTCCGTGACCGACCCCCTGCACGACCCCTTGCCCGCTTCCCCGCATGACGAGCCGAACGGCGAGCTCGACGGCGAGCTCGACGGCGAGCTGCTTTCCCTGGCGCTGGAGGCCGCGCGCAGGGCGGGCGAGCTGCTGCGGGACGGCAGACCCGACGACCTCGCCGTGGCAGCGACCAAGTCCAGCCCGATCGACGTCGTGACCGAGATGGACATCGCGGCGGAGAAGCTGATCACCGGGTTCCTCGCCGATGCCCGGCCGGACGACGGCTTCCTCGGCGAGGAGGGGGCCTCGACCGCGGGCACGAGCGGGGTCCGCTGGATCGTGGACCCGCTCGACGGCACCGTGAACTACCTCTACGGCCTGCCGACGTGGGCCGTGTCCATCGCGGCGGAGCGGGACGGCGAGACCGTCGCCGGGGTCGTCGAGGTGCCGATGCGGGGCGAGACGTACCGGGCCGTGCGCGGAGGCGGCGCCTTCTGCGGCGACCGCCCGCTCCGCTGCCGGCCCGCCCCGCCGCTGGACCAGGCGCTGGTGTCCACCGGTTTCAACTACGTCGAGCAGGTGCGCCGCCATCAGGCGGAAGTGGCCCGGCTGCTGATCCCGCGGCTCCGCGACATCCGGCGCGGCGGCTCCGCGGCGGTGGACCTGTGCGACGTCGCCGCCGGCCGTCTGGACGGCTACTACGAGCGGGGCCTCCACCCCTGGGACCTCGCCGCGGGGGACCTCATCGCCCGCGAAGCGGGTGCTCTCACCGGATCCCGCCCCGGCGAGCCGCCGTCCCGGGACCTGGCCGTGGCGGCGTCGCCGGGAGTCTTCGCGCCCCTCCAGCGGCTGCTCGACGACCTGGGGGCCTGGCACGACTGAGCACCCGCCCGGGCGGCCGCGTACCGCCGGGCTCCGGCGGCCGCACGCGCCCGGACATGCGCGGGGGCCCGGTTCCGCTTGCGGCACCGGGCCCCCGCCGGCCGGTCAGACGCGGACGGCGCCGACCTTCACGCCGTGCTCCGCCGCGAGACGGTGCAGGTCCTCGAGCTCGGCCTGCTCGACCTCCGCCAGGAAGTCGTCGCCGTCCTCGCGGGCCTGCGTGAGGTCGGTCTCCGTGGTCCTGATGCGCTGCAGAAGACCTGCGGTGAATGCGTCCATGGTTGCGCCCCCTCGTCGTGGGTCGGTGGCGGGTGGTGGATCACGCGCACCCTCTGGGGGACAGAGAGACGGGGTGTGGCATGCCACATACACGGCGTGATCGCGGGGTGTGCACTCGTCCTCCCCACGGCCACCCCCGGGGAAACCTCAACTCGATCGCCTATCCCGTGAATTCCCGGCGCACGCCTGGTGCCGCCGGCTCGCTGCCCCGGGTGCCGCACGGGAGCCACCGGGGTCGCCTTCTCCGTCTTACAGCCGGTTTACGCGCGTAAGGGGCAGGATGGAGACGACAGCGAACCGATATTCGACCGTCGCCCCCTCGGGGTCGCCGTCGACCTGCCCGGGGATGGACCGGGCAGTCACAGAGGAAGGACCAGCCCCGTGCGCGTACTCGTCGTCGAGGACGAGCAACTGCTCGCCGATGCGGTGGCCACCGGACTGCGCCGGGAGGCCATGGCGGTCGACGTCGTGTACGACGGCGCCGCCGCACTGGAACGCATCGGGGTCAACGACTACGACGTGGTCGTCCTCGATCGCGATCTGCCCGTCGTGCACGGCGACGACGTCTGCCGCAAGATCGTCGAGCTCGGCATGCCCACCCGCGTCCTGATGCTCACCGCCTCCGGCGACGTCAGCGACCGTGTGGAGGGCCTGGAGCTCGGGGCGGACGACTACCTGCCCAAGCCGTTCGCCTTCACCGAGCTCATCGCGCGCGTGCGGGCGCTGGGCCGGCGCACCACCGTGCCGCTGCCTCCCGTCCTGGAACGAGCCGGGATCAAGCTCGACCCCAACCGCCGCGAGGTCTTCCGCGAGGGCCGGGAGATCCAGCTCGCCCCCAAGGAGTTCGCCGTGCTGGAGGTCCTGATGCGCAGCGAGGGCGCGGTCGTCTCGGCCGAGCAGCTGCTCGAGAAGGCCTGGGACGAGAACACCGACCCGTTCACGAACGTCGTCCGGGTCACCGTCATGACCCTGCGCCGCAAGCTCGGCGAGCCCCCGGTGATCGTCACCGTCCCGGGCTCCGGCTACCGGATCTGACCGTGGCGACGGCACCCGCGCCTCCCACCGCGCCCCCCAAGCCCACCTGGGACCCGAGAGAGCCCGGCGGGCCCCTGCTGCGCCCCACCATCCGGATACGGCTCACCCTGCTGTACGGCGGGATGTTCCTGATCGCGGGCATCCTGCTGCTGTCGATCATCTATCTGCTGGCCGCGCAGGCGCTGCACGACGGAATCCGGCAGTCCGTCGAGGTCGGCGCCGCCCCGGGGGCCAACGTCACCATCACCAGCCCCACCTGCCCCCGCATCAACGACCTGATCGACAACTCCGAGCGCAACGCCGCTCTGAAGCTGTGCATCGCCGAGCAGCGTCAGAGCGCCCTCGACGAGCTGCTGACCCGCTCCCTCTTCGCGCTGCTCGGCCTCAGCGTGATCGCGTTCGCGTTCGGCTACGCCATGGCCGGCCGTGTGCTGTCCCCGCTCGGCAAGATCACCCGCACCGCTCGCCGGGTCGTCGGCACCGACCTCTCGCGGCGCATCGAGCTGGACGGCCCGGACGACGAGCTGAAGGAGCTGGCCGACACGTTCGACGAGATGCTGGAGCGACTGGAGAGGGCATTCTCCGCCCAGCAGCGGTTCGTCGCCAATGCCTCGCACGAGTTGCGCACCCCGCTGGCGATCAACCGGACCCTGCTGGAGGTGCACCTCTCGGACCCGGGCGCCCCGCCCGAGCTCCAGCAGCTGGGGAAGACCCTGCTCGCGACCAACGAGCGCAGTGAGCAGCTGGTGGAGGGCCTGCTGCTGCTCGCCCGCAGCGAGAACCAGATCGTCGAGCGCAAGCCCGTCGACCTGGCCGAGGTGGCCGGCCGCGCCGTGGACCAGACGCGGGCGGAGGCCGAGGCGGGGGGCGTCGGGATCCGCGGAGCACGCGGGCCCGCGGTCGTCCAGGGCAATGGCGTCCTGCTGGAGCGGATCGCCCTGAACCTGGTGCAGAACGCGGTGCGCTACAACATCGCGGACGGCGGCTGGGTGGAGGTGACGACCGGGGTGGAGCACGGCCAGGCGGTGCTGGTGGTCACCAACACCGGCCCGGTGGTGCCCGGCTACGAGATCGACAACCTCTTCGAGCCGTTTCGGCGCCTCCGCCAGGAGCGCACCGGCAGCGACCGGGGGGTGGGGCTCGGCCTGTCGATCGCGCGGTCGGTCGCGAGGGCCCACGGGGGCCGTATCATCGCGGAGCCGCGCGAGGGCGGCGGTCTCGTCATGCGCGTCACCCTGCCGCTCTGACCGGGAGTGCGGACCTCTCCCGGAGGCGCCGAGGCCCGGTGGGAGAGCCCTTTGTTCGCTTCACGCTGAATCCCGGGGGCCCCGACTCGAAGGTCGGCTGTGTGATCGATCACATGGTCGAATCTCCGGCCCTGTACGCTCCGTCGTCGAAGACCCTCTGGAATGCCGGGTACGTCCGGGTTTCCGGGGGTCGGAATCACGGGAAGTACACGGGGTGGCACCCGTGAAGTGCGACATTAGGACCGTGTACGGTCCTGATCGCCATCCAAGCTGATCACTCATGAGGGATCGGATTGGGTGTCGATTGAGTAACAGACCTTGATGTGAGGCAAAATCTCCGCCTCAGGTCGGGCACAAGTCCGGCCTCTCACGCGTTACGTGCGCGGGAGACACCGCAAACACCCAGAGGGGGAGAGCGACATGGCCACGGATTACGACACCCCACGCAAGACCGACGACGACATCGATTCCGACAGCCTGGAAGAGCTGAAGGCGCGCCGGAACGACAAGACGACCTCCACGGTCGACGTCGACGAGTTCGAGGCCGCCGAGGGCCTCGAACTGCCCGGAGCGGACCTCTCGAACGAGGAACTGGCCGTCCGGGTGCTGCCCAAGCAGGCGGACGAGTTCACCTGCATGAGCTGCTTCCTGGTCCACCACCGCAGCCAGCTGGCCCGCGAGAAGAACGGCCAGCCGATCTGCCGCGACTGCGACTGAGGCCCGGCCGGCCGTGGCAGGCGACCGACCGGCGGACCGGCCGGCGAAGCGGCGCTTTGGCCGGAAGGGCCGCCCGGATCCCGATCCGGGCGGTAGCGGCGCACAGGACACCCGGAGGCCTTCGGACGGGCGGGACGACGCTCCCGACCCGCCTCACCCGCCGCACCCGACCGCGCGCGACGACGAGCGGGGCCGGCCGGCCTCGCTCGAGGCCGCACCCCAGGCGGGGCCCCCGACCAGGGCCCGGCGCCTGGACGCCGTCAGGCAGGGAGTCCGCAGAAGCGGCGGGGCCGCCGTGCGCAGGAGCGGCGAGGCCGCGAAGGCCACGCTGGGCTTCATCGCCGACCGGCTCATCGAGAACGCACCGCGGATTCCGGTCCGCGATCTCACCACCCTGCGGGCGCAGTTCCCGGGCCTCGGCCCGGAGCAGATCGCCGACAGGCTGATCGCGGGGGCGGCCAACGGCACATCGACCGTGGGCGCCGGGATCGGTGCCGCGGCCATGATGCCCGTACCTCCCGCACTGCCGGCCGAGCTGGCGACGGAGATCATCGGCGTCGCGGCGATCGAACTCAAGCTCATCGCCGAGCTGCACGAGGTCTACGGCCGGCGTCCGCCCGGCAACCTCACCCAGCGCTCGGCCGCCTACCTCGACAGCTGGTCGCAGGAGCGCGGCATCGACGTCCTGGACCCGTCGACGATCAACGCCGCCCTGGGCGGCCGGATGAAGCGCGAACTCCGGCAGCAGATCATGAAGCGCACGGTCCGCAACCTGCCGAACCTGATGCCGTTCATGATCGGTGCCGCCGTCGGCGCCGTGATGAACCGGCGCGACACCAGGAAGCTCGCCGCACACATCCGCAAGGACCTGCGCGCCCGGCAGGTCCCCTGGGACGCCCTGGCACCGCAGCCCCGGCTGGAACAGCCCGGGGAACTGCCGCACACGCTCCCCGTCGAACTCCGCCGCGAACTCGACCGCTGAACGCGGCCGGCTCTCCTGGCGCGGCTGACGCTCCCGGCCCTGCTGTGCTCCCCGGGTCCGGTGCCTTCCCCGGCCCTGGTGTCTTCCCGGCCCCGGTGTCGTCCCGGCATCGCCGCCCCGGAACCGGCGGCGCCATCCGGCGCTTGCCGCAGACCGGACCGTCCGGGGGCGGGCGTACCGGACCCGCCTGGGCCCCTCCGCGGCGGGTTCCCACCCGGCCCGGCCGCGACGTCGGGCGTGGCCGGGCCCGCGCCGGGCCTCGGCCGGGGTGTCCGCCGGCCGGTCCCCGGTCGCGCCTCAGCGGTCCCGGGCGGCCTGCAGTGCGGCGACCAGGCCCCTCGGGTCCCGCGTCGACAGATACAGGTAGGGCGTCGGGTCCCGAGGGTCCGTCACCGGCACCCGCACCGCCGTCGGCACATAGCTGCGCAGCAGCATGAACGCACGTGGATCAGCCTTGTGCGAACGCCATGCGCGCGCCTCCCCCGCGTCCAGTACCTCGGGCTCGCCGAGCGCCGGGACCGGGATCCGGGCGTCGCCCGCCACCAGCGAGTCCGCCACCACACGGATCCGGGCGGAGCCGTACGAACTCGCCCCGGCCGCCGCCAGCGCCCCCGCCGCGATCAGCCCGCCCAGCATCGGCACCGGCCCCAGCGGCAGCAGGACCAGACCGCCCGAGACCGCGACCAGAACGGTGATCAGCCACCAGGAGCGGGGGACGGTGAGGCGCTCGTCGAAACGGGGCGCGGTGACCGTGCCGGACCCGTGCGCGGCGGGGGTGCCGGACTCGGCGGGGGAGGGCTGCATGAATCCAAGCTTGGCATGACGCGACCGTCAGGTTGCCGCGCGGGTAAGGTCTGCGCCTGTGAGTACTGCACTGACCCCTCCCGCCGATGCCGCGGCGCCGGTACGGCACCCCGACGCGCCCGCCCCCGGTGGGCTCCTCGGCGCGCACTACGACCACTGCTTCGGCTGCGGCGGTGCGCAGTCCCACGGGCTGCACCTGGAGGCGCGGGCCGGCGAGGGCGTCAGTCTCACCGCCGAGTTCACGGTGACCGCCGCCCACCAGGGAGCACCGGGCCTCGCCCACGGCGGCGTCCTGGCCACCGCGCTCGACGAGACGCTCGGCTCGCTCAACTGGCTGCTGCGGGTGATCGCGGTGACCGGGCGGCTGGAGACCGATTTCGTCCGGCCGGTTCCCGTGGACACGGTGCTGTTCCTGGAAGCCGAGGTGACGGCGGTGGCCGGCCGCAAGATCTACTCCCGGGCGACCGGGCGGATAGGCGGCCCGCAGGGCCCCGTCGCCGTCCGTGCCGAGGCCCTCTTCATCGAAGTCAAGGTCGACCACTTCATCGACAACGGCCGTCCGGAGGAGATCCAGGCGGCCATGGCCGACCCCGACCAGGCCAGGCGCGCCCGCGCCTTCGAGGTGAACCCCTGATGCGCCGACCCGTGGACGTGCTCATCCGGCGCCTGGACCCGGAGGTGCCGATTCCGCAGTACGGGCATCCGGGCGACGCGGGTGCCGATCTGGTGACCACCCGGGCCGCCGTGCTCGCCCCCGGTGAGCGCGTGGTTCTGCCGACCGGGGTGTCCATCGCGCTGCCGGACGGCTACGCGGCGTTCGTGCACCCCCGGTCCGGCCTGGCGGCCCGCTGCGGACTGGCGCTCGTGAATGCCCCGGGGACGGTGGATGCCGGGTACCGTGGGGAGATCAAGGTGATCGTGGTCAATCTGGACCCATGCGAGAGCGTGCGGTTCGAGCGGTTCGACCGGATCGCGCAACTGGTCGTCCAGCAGGTCGAGAAGGTGCGCTTCCACGAGGTGGCGGAGCTTCCCGGCTCGGCGCGGGGCGAGGGGGGCTTCGGGTCCACCGGCGGTCATACCGCCGTGGGCGGATCGGGCGGCTCACAGGGTGGGAATCGATACGCTTCGGTCGTATCCGACCGGGAAGGACAGTGACGTGTTCGGACGTCGCAAGAAGAGCAGTCCCGCTGGCGAGTCGGCGGACGTGGCGGGCGAGGCCGAGCAGGTCGCCGACGAGCCCGGCACGGGCGACGCGGCGGAGCAGGGCGAGCCCCGCCGGCTGAACCTCCCGCCGGCGCCGCGGCCCGACGGCCCCTGGGACGTCTCCGAGGTCGAGCGGCCCGAGGAGGGGCGCGTTGACCTGGGCGGAGTGCATGTGCCCGGGGTCGAGGGCATGGAACTGCGCGTGGAGGTGGCGGGTGACGCGATCGTGGCCGCGACGGTCGTGCTGCGCGACAGCGCGATCCAGCTGCAGGCCTTCGCCGCTCCCAAGAAGGAGGGCATCTGGGGCGAGGTCCGGGAGGAGATCGCCTCCGGCATCACCCAGCAGGGTGGTGTGATCGACGAGGTCGAGGGCCCCCTGGGCTGGGAGCTGCGGGCCCAGGTCCCCGTCCAGCTGCCCGACGGCACCGGCGGCGTGCAGCTGGTGCGCTTCGTCGGTGTGGACGGACCGCGGTGGTTCCTGCGCGGAGTGATCTCCGGCCAGGGCGCGGTGCAGCCGGGGACCGCCGGCCTGCTGGAGCAGGTCTTCCGGGACACGGTGGTGGTCCGCGGCGAGGGGCCGATGGCCCCCCGCGACCCGATCGTGCTGAAGCTGCCGAACGACGCGCAGATGGTGCCCGAGGGCGTGCAGCAGGAGGAGCAGGAGACGTCCCGGTTCTCCGGCGGCATGGGGCAGCTGCAGCGCGGCCCGGAGATCACCGAGGTGCGCTGAACGCGGACGCGGCCGCGGAGGGGAGCCGCGGAGCCGCGCTGCGGAGGGGAGCCGCGGAGCCGCGCTGCGGAGCCGCGCCGCGGCCGCAGCGGGACGCAGGGTGTCGACGCCGGCGTGGGGGCAGCGCTTCGGTACGGCCCCCGGGGGCGGAGGTCCCGATGCGCCCGGTGTCCCGGCTGCGGCCTCGACGGGGCGTCCGCGGCGGGCACCGGCAGCCGGCGCCCGGCTGCCGGTGAAGGACAATGTGGCCATGGCGCGCGGCAAGCTACGGATCTATCTCGGGGCCGCACCGGGGGTGGGCAAGACCTACGCGATGCTCTCCGAGGCGCATCGGCGCGTCGCACGGGGTACGGACTGCGTGATCGCTCTGGTGGAGCACCACGGACGGCCGCGGACCGAGGCCCTGCTGCGCGGCCTGGAGCAGGTCCCCCGCCGGGAACCTGCGTACCGGGAAGGCGTCTTCACCGAGATGGACGTGGACGCGGTCCTGGCCCGCCGGCCCGCCGTCGCGCTCGTGGACGAACTCGCCCACACCAACGCGCCCGGCTCGCGCAACGCCAAGCGCTGGCAGGACGTCGAGGAACTCCTCGCCGCCGGAGTCGACGTGATCTCGACCGTCAACATCCAGCACCTGGAGTCGCTCGGCGATGTCGTCGGGTCGATAACCGGCGTGCGCCAGCGGGAGACCGTCCCCGACGAGGTCGTCCGCCGTGCCGACCAGATCGAGTTGGTCGACATGTCTCCGCAGGCGCTCCGCCGCCGCATGGCGCACGGCAACGTCCACCGGCCCGACGAGGTCGACGCGGCCCTGTCCGACTACTTCCGCCCCGGCAACCTGACCGCTCTGCGCGAACTCGCCCTGCTGTGGGTCGCCGACCACGTGGACGGGCACCTCCGGCAGTACCGGGGCGAACACGGCATCCGCACCACCTGGCAGACCCGCGAGCGCATCGTGGTCGGCCTCACCGGCGGCCCCGAGGGACGCACCCTGATCCGGCGCGCGGTCCGCCTCGCCGAGAAGGGGGCGGGCGGCGAGGTGCTCGCCGTCTACGTCTCCCGCGTGGACGGACCGACCTCCGCGTCCCCCGAGGAGCTGGCGCTCCAGCGCACCCTCGTCGAGGACCTGGGCGGCACCTTCCACCATGTCGCAGGCGACGACGTCCCCTCCGCGCTGCTGGAGTTCGCCCGCGGGGTCAACGCCACCCAGATCGTGCTCGGATCCTCCCGCCGCAAGGCCTGGCAGTACATCCTCGGCCCCGGAGTGGGCGCCACCGTCGCCCGTGATTCGGGCCCCGACCTGGACGTCCACATCGTCACCCACGAGGAGGCAGCCAAGGGGCGCGGACTGCCCGCGGCCCGGGGGGCGCGGCTGGGCCGCTCGCGGAGTGCCGCGGGCTGGCTGGTGGGCGTCGCGGGCCCCGTGCCGCTGACGCTGCTGCTGACCCACGTCAGCCCGGGGCTCGGCCTGGCCAACGACATGCTGCTGTTCCTGTCGCTGACCGTGGCGGCGGCGCTGCTCGGCGGCCTGCTGCCCGCCCTCGCGTCCGCCGCCTTCGGGTCCCTGCTGCTGAACTACTCCTTCGCGGCGCCCCTGCACCGGTTCACGATCTCCGATCCCCGGAACATCGTCGCCATGGCGGTCTTCTTCGGGGTCGCCGTCGCCGTCGCCTCGGTCGTCGGCCTCGCCGCCCGGCGGACGCAGCAGGCGGCCCGGCTGCGCGCCGAGTCCGAGATCCTGTCGTTCCTGGCGGGCAGCGTGCTGCGCGGCGAGACCGCCCTCGGCGCCCTGCTGGAGCGGGTCCGCGAGACCTTCGGCATGGAGTCCGTGGCCCTGCTGGAGCGCCGGAGCGACATCGGCCCCTGGACCTGTGCGGGCAGTGCCGGACCGCGGCCGGCAGGCCGTCCCGAGGAGGCGGACGTGGACATGCCCGTCGGCGAGCACCTGGCCCTGGCGCTGTCCGGCCGCTTCCTGCCCGCCGAGGACCGGCGCGTCCTCGGCGCCTTCGCGGCCCAGGCCGCCGTCGTCCTGGACCGGCAGCGGCTTGTGGACCGGGCCGAGGAGGGCCGCAAACTCGCCGAGGGCAACCGCATCCGCACCGCGCTGCTCGCCGCCGTCAGCCACGATCTGCGCACCCCGCTCGCCGGTATCAAGGCGGCGGTCACCTCGCTGCGCTCCGACGACGTCGAGTGGTCGGAGGAGGACCGGGCCGAACTGCTCGCGGGAATCGAGTCGGGCGCCGACCGGCTGGACCACCTCGTCGGCAATCTGCTCGACATGTCCCGGCTGCAGACCGGCACCGTCACCCCGCTCGTGCGCCGGACCGATCTGGACGAGGTCGTCCCGATGGCCCTCGTGGGCGTCCCCGAGGGCAGCGTGGAACTGGACATCCCCGAGACCCTGCCGATGGTGGGCGTGGACAGGGGCCTGCTGGAGCGGGCGGTCGCCAACGTCGTGGAGAACGCCGTGAAGTACAGTCCCGACGCCGTCCCCGTCACGGTCTCCGCCAGCGCCCACGGCGGCCGGGTCGAGGTGCGCGTCGCCGACCGCGGCCGCGGCGTACCCGACGATGCCAAGGACCGCATCTTCGAGCCCTTCCAGCGCTGCGGGGACGCGCCGCGCGGCGCGGGGGTCGGGCTCGGCCTCGCCGTGGCACGGGGCTTCGTCGAGGCGATGGGCGGCACACTGTCCGCGGAGGACACCCCCGGCGGCGGGCTGACGATGGTCCTCACGCTCCAGGCGGCCTCCGGCGCCGCCGCGCCGGGTTCCGGGGGCCCGGCGCGGGTCACCGGCTGACCGCACCCCCGTACACCCCGTACACCCCGTACACCCCGTACACCCCGTACACCCCGTACACCCCGTACACCCCGTACACCCCGTACACCCCGTACACCCCGCACCCCGCCCCGACGACGGACGAGAGACGGAAGGAGGGCACTCATGACCCGAGTGCTCGTGGTCGACGACGAGCCGCAGATCGTACGCGCCCTTGTGATCAACCTCAGGGCCCGCACCTACGAGGTGGACGCGGCCCCCGACGGCGCGACGGCGCTGCGGCTCGCCGCGGCGCACCACCCCGACGTGGTCGTCCTGGACCTCGGGCTGCCCGACATGGACGGCGTCGACGTGATCAGGGGGCTGCGCGACCGGACGCGCGTGCCGATCCTGGTCCTGTCCGCCCGGCACACCTCCGACGAGAAGGTCGAGGCCCTCGACGCCGGCGCCGACGACTACGTCACCAAGCCGTTCGGCATGGACGAACTGCTGGCCAGGCTGCGGGCCGCGGTGCGCCGTGCCGAACCCGCCGCCGGCGGCGGGAACGAGGTCGTGACCGTCGGGACCCGGGGCTTCACCGTCGACCTCGCGGCGAAGAAGGTCAACCGGGACGGCAGGGACGTCCGGCTCACCCCCACCGAGTGGCATCTGCTGGAGGTCCTCGTCCGCAACACCGGCCGGCTGGTCAGCCAGAAGCAGCTGCTGCAGGAGGTATGGGGGCCCTCGTACGGCACGGAGAGCAACTATCTGCGGGTCTACATGGCCCAGCTGCGCCGCAAGCTGGAGGCCGACCCCTCGCACCCCCGGCACTTCGTCACCGAGCCGGGGATGGGCTACCGGTTCGAGCGCTGAACGGGCCGGTGCGGGCTTCGCGCCGCCCGTCTCCCGGCCGTGCCCGTACACCGCACCGGTAGACTTTCCTCATGAGTGCTGTACCTCGCTCCGGGAACGACGAGAAGCCGGCGGGCCGCTTCCGGCGGATGCTCGACCGTCTGTCCAGCTCCCCGCAGGAACTCGAGTCCGCGGAGCTCAAGGAGGACGCGCAGGCATCCGGCTGCACACCCATCTGCGACTGCGGCGACCGGCAGATCGTGAAGGTGACTGGTACCTTGCGCACGGTCACCCTGCGTCCGCGGGCCGGAGTCCCGGCCCTGGAGGCGGAGCTGTTCGACGGCTCCGCGGCCCTGGACGTGGTGTGGCTGGGCCGGCGCTCCATCGTGGGCATAGAGCCGGGCCGCAAGATGATCGCCTCCGGCAGGATCTCCATGAGCCAGGGCCGGCGGGTGCTGTTCAATCCCACATACGAGCTCCGACCGCTCGGACAGGAGTAGCCGGTGACGTCCCTCGACAAGCCGACCACGCAGGAGCAGGGCGACGACGGCCGCGGCCGGCATGCCAGGGCCGTGACGGAGGCGGCCCTGTTCGAGGCCTTCGGCGGCATCCGGGGCACGGTCGAGACGATCCTGCCCGGACTGCTCTTCGTCTCGATCTACACCGTCAACAAGGATCTGCACGTATCGGCCATCGCGGCCCTCGGGCTGTCGCTGGCGCTGGTCGCCGTGCGGCTGATCCGCCGGGACACCGTGAAGCACGCCTTCAGCGGCGTCTTCGGTGTCGCCTTCGGTGTCGTCTTCGCGATGATGACCGGCAACGCGAAGGACTTCTATCTGCCGGGCATGCTGTACACGCTGGGGCTCGCCCTCGCGTACATCATCACGACACTGGCGGGCGTCCCGCTGATCGGCCTCATCCTCGGACCGGTCTTCAAGGAGAACCTCTCCTGGCGGACCCGCAACCCCGGCCGCAAAAAGGCCTACGCGAAGGCGAGCTGGGCCTGGGGCCTGATCCTGCTTGCCAAGTGCGCGATCCTCTTCCCGCTCTACTGGTGGGCCGACACGACGCAGCTCGGCTGGGTCCTGGTGGCGCTCAAGCTTCCGCCGTTCCTGCTGGCGGTCTATCTGACCTGGGTCTTCCTGGCCAAGGCTCCACCGCCCATCGACGTCTTCGCCGAGATGGAGGAGCGCGAGCGCGCCGAGGAGGCCCGCAAGGCGGCCGCGGCCCGCGAGAGCGAGGCGTAGGACGGCCCGGGGGCTTGAGCCCGCGGGCCGTCCACGGTGCCCGGGTATCCCGGCGGCCCCTGTCCGGCCGGGCCGCGTCTGCCAGCCGGTATGCCGCCGGGGCCTCGCGGCGGGCGGCCGGTATGCCGCCGGGGCCCTGGCGGCCGGCGCCCCGTCAGCCCGTCGCCGTCGGGCCCTCGCGTCGGACCGAGAGCAGGTCCTCCAACTGCTCCTCGCGCGCCTGGGCCGCCACGAAGAGGAGTTCGTCGCCCGGCTCCAGCGTCTCCTCGTCATGGGGGGTGAGCACCCGGGGGCCCCGGATGATCGTCACCAGCGAGGTGTCCTCCGGCCAGGCCACATCGCCCACCGGGGTACCGGCGAGCGCGGACTCCGGGGGCAGGGTCAGCTCGACCAGATTGGCGTCGCCGTGGCTGAAACGCAGCAGCCGCACCAGGTCGCCGACGCTGACGGCCTCCTCGACCAGCGCCGACATCAGCCGCGGTGTGGACACCGCCACGTCGACGCCCCAGGACTCGTTGAACAGCCACTCGTTCTTGGGGTTGTTCACCCGGGCCACCACGCGCGGCACCCCGTACTCGGTCTTCGCGAGCAGGGACACGACCAGGTTCACCTTGTCGTCACCCGTCGCCGCGATCACCACGTTGCAGCGCTGCAGCGCCGCCTCGTCCAGCGAGGTGATCTCGCAGGCGTCCGCCAGCAGCCACTCCGCCTGCGGCACCCGCTCCACCGAGATGGCGGTGGGCGCCTTGTCGACCAGGAGCACCTCGTGCCCGTTCTCCAGCAGCTCCCCCGCGATGGAACGGCCCACCGCGCCGGCGCCGGCGATCGTGACCCGCATCAGTGACCGCTCCCCTCGGGACCCTGGGCGAACGCCGCCTCGACCTTCTCCATCTCGTCCGTGCGCATCATCACATGCACCAGATCGCCTTCCTGCAGCACGGTCTGGGAGGTCGGCAGCACCGCCTCGCCCAGACGGGTGAGGAAGGCCACCCGCACACCGGTCTCCTCCTGGAGCCGGCTCACCTTGTGGCCGATCCAGGCAGGGGAGGTGTGCACCTCGGCGAGCTGGACGCCACCGCTCGGGTCCCGCCACAGCGCCTGGGCCCCGGAGGGCAGCAGCCGGCGGAGCATCTGGTCCGCCGTCCAGCGGACCGTCGCCACCGTGGGAATCCCCAGCCGCTGGTAGACCTCGGCGCGCCGCGGGTCGTAGATACGGGCGGCGACGTTCTCGATACCGAACGTCTCGCGCGCGACCCGGGCCGCGATGATGTTGGAGTTGTCCCCGCTGCTGACCGCCGCGAAGGCGCCGGCCTCCTCGATGCCCGCCTCGCGGAGCGTGTCCTGGTCGAAGCCGACGCCGGTGACCCGGCGGCCGCCGAACCCGGAGCCCAGACGGCGGAAGGCGGTGGGGTCCTGGTCGATGACGGCGACCGTGTGCCCCTGTCGCTCCAGGGTCTGCGCGAGCGCCGCTCCCACGCGCCCGCAACCCATGATCACGATGTGCACCTCTCTACCCCGCAGTCCTGGTCATCCCGATGACCTGTGCAAACACCCTGCTCACTCTTCTCTCCCGGCTCTCCCGGGCAACGACGGGGCGCAGCGTGCGGTTGCCGCCCCTGACGAGCTTATGCCGCGGTGACCGCGTTGCCCTCATCCGCGGTGCCCATACCGCCGGCAGGGCGGCGCGGCATCGCGCTCGGTGGAGGGCGCGTGGCCGCAGCGTGGCCGCCGGGAGGCGAATGCATGGAGGCGGGCCCGCACCTGGGCCTGGCCGGAAGGAACCCTTACGATCCTCTCCGTGTCCAAACTGACCGACCTGCCCAAACGGATTCTGATCGGCCGGGCGCTGCGAAGCGACAGGCTGGGCGAGACGCTGCTGCCGAAGCGCGTCGCCCTCCCCGTCTTCGCCTCCGACCCGCTGTCCTCCGTCGCGTACGCACCGGGCGAAGTGCTGCTCGTTCTGTCGATCGCGGGCGTGTCGGCCTACCAGTACAGCCCCTGGATCGCGGCCGCCGTCGTGGTCCTGATGTTCACCGTCGTCGCGTCCTACCGGCAGAACGTCCATGCGTACCCGAGCGGCGGCGGCGACTACGAGGTGGCGAACACCAACCTCGGCCCGCGCGCGGGCCTCACCGTCGCGAGCGCCCTCCTCGTCGACTACGTCCTCACCGTGGCCGTGTCGATCTCCTCCGGAGTGGAGAACCTCGGCTCGGCGGTCCACTTCGTGATCGAGCACAAGGTGCTCAGCGCTATCGCCATCATCCTGCTGCTGACGCTGATGAACCTGCGCGGCGTGCGGGAGTCCGGAAAGCTCTTCGCGATCCCCACCTACGTCTTCGTCTTCGGCGTCTTCACCATGATCGCCTGGGGTGCCTTCAAGGGGCTCGTCCTCGACGACACCATGCGCGCCCCGACCGCGGAGTTCGACATCGCACCGGAGCAGCAGGGCCTGGCCGGCCTCGCCATGGTCTTCCTGCTGCTGCGCGCCTTCTCCTCCGGCTGCGCCGCGCTCACCGGCGTCGAGGCCATCAGCAACGGGGTGCCCGCCTTCCGCAAGCCCAAGAGCCGCAACGCCGCCACGACGCTGCTGCTGATGGGCCTGCTCGCGGTCACCATGTTCTGCGGCATCATCGGCCTGGCCATGGCCAGCAACGTCCGGATGGCCGAGGACCCGGCCCACGACCTGACCCTCGACGGACAGCCGGTCGGCCCCGACTACGTCCAGGACCCGGTCATCTCGCAGGTGGCGGCGGCCGTCTTCGGCGAGCAGACGTTCTTCTTCGTGCTCGTCGCCGCTGCCACCGCGCTCGTCCTCTTCCTGGCGGCCAACACCGCCTACAACGGCTTTCCGCTGCTCGGCTCGATCCTCGCCCAGGACCGGTACCTGCCGCGTCAGCTGCACACCCGCGGGGACCGGCTCGCCTTCTCCAACGGCATCGTGCTGCTCGCGGGCGCCGCCATGCTGCTGGTCTGGATCTACGACGCCGACTCGACGAAGCTGATTCAGCTCTACATCGTCGGCGTCTTCGTCTCCTTCACCCTCAGCCAGACCGGCATGGTCCGGCACTGGAACCGCCATCTGAGGACGGAGCGGAACCAGGCAGCCCGCCGCCGTATGACCCGCTCGCGGGCGATCAACGCCTTCGGCGCGTTCTTCACGGGCCTCGTCCTGGTCGTCGTCCTCGTCACCAAGTTCACCCACGGCGCCTGGGTGGCGCTCCTGGGCATGGCGATCTTCTACGTGACGATGTCGGCGATCCGGCGCCACTACGACCGGGTGTCGGAGGAGATCGCCGCGCCCGACGAGCCCGGTGACGACCATGTGCGCCCGTCCCGCGTCCACTCCATCGTGCTGGTGTCCAAGGTGCACCGGCCGACCCTGCGGGCCCTCGCCTACGCCAAGCTGATGCGCTCCGACAAGCTGGAGGCGATCAGCATCGACGTCGACCCGGTGGAGACCACGGCCCTCAAGGTGGAATGGGACCGGCGCGGCATCAACATCCCGCTGAAGATCCTGCACTCGCCCTACCGGGAGATCACCCGGCCGATCGTGGAGTACGTGAAGAACCTGCGGCGCGAGAGCCCCCGCGACGCCGTCAGCGTGATCATTCCCGAGTATGTGGTCGGCCACTGGTGGGAGCACGTGCTGCACAACCAGAGTGCCCTGCGCCTCAAGGGCCGGCTGCTGTTCACCCCGGGCGTCATGGTCACCTCGGTCCCCTACCAGCTCCAGTCCTCCGAGCTGGCGAGGAAGCGGGCCAAGAAGCGCCAGGAGTGGAATGCGCCCGGATCGGTGCGGCGCGGACCGGTGAACGAGCGGGCCAAGGAGCCCAGCGGCGGGATCTGAGGGCCGCGCCGCGCGAGGGCGGGCTTCCGACGGCACGGGAGGGGGCGCCCTCCCGGCCGCGTAGACTGGGCGGCTGCCGTGCGCGGACCGGCGGCGGCCCCCCTCGTACCCCTGTATCCCGTACCCCTGTATCCCGTACCCCTGCGTCACGTACCCCCTGGAGTCGCCCCGCCATGCCGAACGCATCCGCTGCCTCGCTCGTCGGGGAGGAGTACGAGGTCGAGGTCGGCCCCGTCGCGCACGGCGGCCACTGCATCGCCCGCACCGACGCCGGCCGGGTCCTCTTCGTCCGGCACGCGCTCCCCGGAGAGAAGGTCGTCGCCCGGATCACCGAGGGCGAAGAGGGCTCCCGCTATCTGCGCGCCGACGCCGTGCGCGTCCTCAAGTCGTCCAAGGACCGCGTCGAGGCCCCGTGCCCGTACGCGGGGCCCGGACGGTGCGGCGGCTGCGACTGGCAGCACGCCAAGCCCGGCGCCCAGCGGCGCCTCAAGGGTGAAGTCCTCGCGGAGCAGCTGAAGCGGCTCGCGGGCCTGACCCCGGAGGAGGCCGGCTGGGACGGCACCGTGATGCCGGCGGAGGGCGACAAACTGCCCGCCGGCCAGGTCCCGGCCTGGCGCACCCGCGTCCAGTACGCCGTCGACGGCCAGGGCCGCGCCGGGCTGCGCCGGCACCGCTCCCACGAGGTGGAGCCGGTCGAGCACTGCATGATCGCGGCGCCCGGGGTCGCCGAACTCGGCGTCGAGAAGCGGAACTGGGAGGGCATGGCCGCGATCGAGGCCATCGCCGCGACGGGTTCCCAGGACCGGCAGGTGGTCCTCACCCCGAGGCCCGGCGCGCGGCTGCCGCTCGTGGAACTCGACCGGCCGGTGTCGGTCCTGCGCGTCCACGAGGGCGACGGCAGCGTCCACCGCGTCCACGGCCGCCCCTTCGTCCGCGAACGCGCCGACGACCGCACCTACCGCGTCGGCTTGGGCGGCTTCTGGCAGGTCCACCCGAAGGCGGCCCAGACGCTGGTGGAGGCCGTGATGCAGGGGCTCATGCCCCGCAAGGGCGACACCGCGCTCGATCTCTACTGCGGCGTGGGCCTGTTCGCGGGCGCCATCGCCCAGCGGGTCGGGGAGAAGGGCGCCGTGCTCGGCATCGAGTCCGGCAAGCGCGCGGCGGAGGACGCCCGCCACAACCTCCAGGACCTGCCGCGGGTCCGCATCGAACACGGAAGGGTCGAGTCCGCGCTGCCCCGCACCGGCATCACCGAAACCGACCTCGTCGTCCTCGACCCGCCCCGCGCGGGCGCCGGCCGCTCCACGGTCGCGCACGTCTCCGGCCTCGGCGCGCGCCGCATCGCCTATGTCGCCTGCGACCCGGCGGCCCTGGCGCGGGACCTGGGGTACTTCCGCGAGCACGGGTACCGGGTGCGGACGCTGCGGGCGTTCGACCTGTTCCCGATGACCTCGCATGTGGAGTGCGTGGCGATCCTTGAGCCTGCGGTGAAGGGGCTCTGACCTGTGGTTTTGTAGGTTTCTCAGGCGAGGCCGGGCGCGCTCGACCTGTTTCCCGAAGTCCATGATGTGGAGGCTTGCCGTATGTCCGGGAGAGCTTCCGACTAGCCGTTTCGACAGCTGCCAGGAGGGCCCCGGGCTGCGGACCGCGATATTCGCATGGACGGCCGGTGCCACTCGTGACGCTCACCTGACGCTCGTTCTGATGGCATGTCAGGGATTTGTTGCTGGGCGGTCCGGAGGTCGAAGAGCAGGGGAAGGAGGTCGCCCGAGGCGGGGTGCGGCTGTTCCTGTCGGAGCACAGTGGCAATGCCGACACATCGGCCTCCCTCCGCATTCGGAATGTCGAAGCCTAGCTTCCGAGTTCGGAGTGCAGGCGAAGGACGCTCCGTGGGCGCGGGAGATTGACGCTACATCACCTGCGAAACCGTCAAGCCCCCGACGGTGGCTACCGGGGGTCGAGAACGCAGCCATTGCCAGATGCGGCACTAAGTCTGTCAAGGCCCCATGGGCAGCGGATGATCTGGAACTCCTTCAACGACCAACGCCCTCAGAGCGGCGGCCAGGTTCTGCGGGCCGAACAGCTCCGCGCCGCGGTACTCGGCGATCTCCTTCACGTCCCACCGTCGGATCGCCGTGCTGCTCTCCGCCGCGAGCTCATCCTCCGAGAGGGCGCCGACCGGTTCGAACGCACGGGTACCGCAATCCGTCTCGGGGTGAATATGGTTTCGCGTGCGCCCTGTTGCCAGCGACAACCCGTGTCCGGGTCGGCGGTACGGCGCCGCGGGGTCTCGGGCTGCGGTCAACCGCTGTGCTTGAAACCCTTGCTTGTGCGGTCGAGCGGGTCGTCGGGCAGTGAGAGGAAGCGGGCCCGCAATGCGTCCCACGCGTTGAGCCGGGTGAAGTCGGGGGTGTCGAGAATCTCCTGGCGGTCAGTGAGGAACGGGTTGGGCAGCAGGACGGTCATCATCTGCTCGTCGCGGCCGTTGAACAGGCGGATCCCCCAGCTGACGGGTGAGCCGTCGGAGCCGATGCTGCGGTAGAGCTCAGTGTGGGAGCAGCGGCGGATGCGGCCGAGTTCGGGGCCGGAGGCGGTGTGCTCGCCGATGCACAGGTGGAAGTGCCAGGCACCGAAGTCGACGGTGGCGTAGCGGTCGTTCATGGTGATGGCGGTGGGCGCGTTCGGGGCGCCGACCTCCCCGTCGGCGCCTTCGATGATGGGCCGAAGTGGATGTGCTGCCAGTGGTCGGTGAAGACGGTGGTGACGAGGTCGAGGAGGGTGGCCTCGTCGACCGGGAGGGGCCAGACGTGCTGGGTGCCGCCGCCCGGGTTTCGACGACGGTCGGCTCGGTGGTGGTCATGGGGTCTTCTCCTTTCCTTGGGGTTGAGGACGCAGTCGCCGCAGGTGCCCGTGCCTGGCACGCGGTAGTACAGGCAGCAGCTGCGGCGTCGGAAGGCGAGTGGTCTGGGAGGAGTGAAGCGGTAGGTGCCGGTGCCCGCCAGCGGTGGCCGGTCCAGCAGGCCGCGGACGAGACGTACGAGGGGGAGCAAGGGGGCCGTCGTCTTGGCCAGCAGGACGCGGTGGGCTCCGATCAGCGCCGAGGAGGCGTTGCCGCGCAGGGTGTGCGGGGATACGCCCGGCACGTGCCGTACGGCGTCGGCCCAGGGGGCCAGGTTCTGGACGGCGACGGTGTGGAGCAGGGCCGGGAGCGGTTCCTGGTCGACTGCTCTGAGGTCGGGGAGTCACAGGTCGAGGGGGCCGGAGGCGGGCAGGCGCCACCACAGCCGGTCGGGCGCCAGGTCGGGGACGCGGCCAGTGAGCGCGGCGCAGGCCAGGGCGACCGACCAGAGCCGGGAGGCGGTGCCCAGGTGCAGGATGGAGGCCGCAACCCTGGGCTGGTCGATGCCCAGCCGCCCGGAGACGGCTTCTACGCAGCTCCAGCGTGCCGCTGTGTTCGTACAGGTCGGTCAGCGGACGGAAGCCCTCCGCTTCGGGGCGCGGGCGGGTGGCCACGGCGAGGGCCAATGGTGGAGATCCGTGCCAGGGCGTCGGGGGTGAGGGTCGTGGTCACCACGTCCGCACCGTCCGCGTGAGTACGTGGAAGCCTCGGACGTGGACGGTCTGTCCCTCCGGTCCGGTGAGGGCGAGCCGGTCGGTGCCGTCCCAGCGCACCTGCCGGTCGGCGGGTGGGTCCACCCGGTAGGCGACGGCCAGTCCTTCCCGGGCGAGGGCGCGTTCGAGGAGGGGGAGCACATCGGCCGGTGCATCCACCGCCACCGCGGCGCGTGCGGTGCGGCGCAGGCCGAAAGGTGCGGACGCCGGGTCGAAGGCGAGGTGGTCGGCGTCGAAGGCGGCGGCGACCGCGCCGCTGCGGATCAGGTCCTCAGGCGCCCCGGCATGGACACGGGATTCGTGGTCGACGAGCTAGACTGCGTCGGCCACCCGCAGGGCCAATTCCAGGTCGTGGGTGCTGACCACGATGGTCAGGCCCCTGTCCCGGGCGAGGTCGCGCAGCAGCACCGTGAGCGCCACGCGTGAGGGGACGTCGAGGAAGGCGGTCGGCTCGTCGAGGAGGACGAACTCGGGTTCCTGGGCGAGGGCGCGGGCGGTCAGGACGCGCTGGCGCTCGCCGTCGGAGAGCTCGGCGGCCGGCCGGTCCGCCAGATGTCCCGCGCCCACTGCCCGCAGGGACCACTCGACGGTCGCGTGATCGACCGCCGTGAGGCGGCCTGTGAACCCGGTGTGCGGGTGGCGGCCGAGCCCGGCCAGTTCCCGTACGGACAGCAGCCCGGGGTCCACCCGGTCGGTCAGGACGACCGCCAGTTGCCGAGCGAGCGAGGACGGTGACGCCTGCGCAAGGTCGGTTCCGCCGATCCGTATCCGGCCGTCGAGCGGCGGCAGCAGTCCGCACAGAGTCCTCATGAGCGTGGACTTGCCCGCGCCGTTGGGGCCGAGTAGGACGGTCAACTCGCCGGACCATGCTTCGAGGTCGAGCCCCGCGAGCACGGCCCGCTCCGCTCCGCGCCCGCGTCGCGGCGACCGGGTGCGGTAGCCGACGGCGAGACCCTGCGTGACCAGGCCGCCGGAGCGGACCGGCCCGCCGGTCGTGTCCGTAGCGGCTCGGTCATGGTGTCGGTCATGAGGCAACTCCTTGTACGCCTCGGCGGCTGCGGATCAGGAACGCGATGACGACGGGGGCGCCGAACAGCGAGGTGATGGCGTTCAGCGGCAGCACGGAGTCGGTGTCGGGCGGCTGGCTCAGCGGCGCGCACGCCAGCGCCAGGAACGCTCCGGCGAGCATGGACGCGGGGATCAGCGCCCGGTGGTCCGAGGTGCCCAGCGCCACCCGCGTCAGATGGGGGACCGCCAGGCCGAGGATGGAGTGTGCCGTAGAACATGCAAGAGGGGCTGTGGCTGGGGCGGAAGCTGCGCGCGTAGGTCGGAACTCGCGCCCGGGCCCGGTTCGGCGGCGACCGGGAAGCGGCGGACCCTGGAAGTAGGAATCCTGGAGGTGCCATGGAGATCGTGGAGGAGCGCCCGTACCGCTACCGCATCGATCCGCGGCGCGACATGAGGGTGTCCGGGATCGTGTTCGCCTCGAGCGCTGCTGCGGGACGCCGAGAAGTCGTTGGAGCAGGTCGCCAACGTGGCGCGCCTCGTCTACCGCCGCGTACCCGGTGGGTCCACCTTCGCCAGTCCCCAGGTCGTTCGGTCACCAACCGAACGACCTCTTACGGGCCTACATGGACGTACGGTGCCCAGCCCATCACGTCGTCGGGGTGATGTGCCCGTACGGCGTGCAATGCGGCGTGGAGCGCGGTCGCCGGGTTAGGCGCGGGCCGACGAGACATGTGCTCGTACACGAGGTCGGTGATGTCCGACGCGAGGGTGTCGTCGATGGACCACAGGGTGCCGACGACGTCCCTGAAGCCGGCGAGTTGGAGTGCTGTGGCGAAGCTGATGGCCTCGTCGGCCAGGACGATGCCGCCGCGCGAGGTTTCGCAGGCTGAGAGGAAAGCGAACTGCGCATGCGGCAACCGGAGATTCACGATGTCGCGCAGTGTCAGCGGACCGTCGTGCAGGATGAGCGCGCCGCGCGACGGGTGACCGAGGTCCTGCCTGCCATGGCACGCGAAGTGTGCCCAGGAGCAGTGGGTGAGGGCCTCTCGAACCGACGGCGCCGTGGCGGCGGGGCCGGTGACGAGTTCGGCGTCCGGGTGCCGCCGGTGCACTGCCCGGGCTTCCTGCTCGGCGGCCGGAAGGTCGGGCCAGCCCGGAGTCGAGGGCATGGAGACGATGAGGCCGCGTGCGGCCTCCCTGGCGCTCGGCGGCCGGGGGTGCGTCAAGGGGTGCTTCGGCGGATGCGTTCGGGTGTACAGCAGGGCCCGCAGTGTGGGGGTGTAGGACGAGACGACGCGGTCCAGCACCGCGTCACCGCCGCTCTCCGGGCGATGATGTCCCGCAGCGTGCATGGGCAGCAGCGTGAACAGTCCGGTGGGGCACCACCACAGACGGGGCCACTCGGTCCCGGGGCCGATCGGCTTGGTGTGGCCCAGCGCTTCCAGCACCGGCTTGGCGACGACTGCCCACAGCCAGGACAGGCCGTCCACGAGGGCCTCACTGGCCCTTAGCGGTGACGGTTCGCCGTCGACAGCGCGGGTGAAGCGGATGACCCGGTTGGCCACGTGCCGCTCGTCCAGCTTGAGGTCGAGCACCTGCACCCCCGCCCCGCTCAGGAGCAGGGCGTAGCACCCGTATCGGCTCGCGCACAGGAGGACCACCGGCCCGCGCTCCGCGGCGACGAGTAGCTTGGCGAAGGGCCGCGGCCGCAGGAAGTCGGCAAGGTCGGATACTTTGCGTATGTCGGCGAGGACCTCCTCCCGCTCCCGGGCGAGGGCCGCGCGTCGGTCGTTCGCACGCCGGCGCTCGTGCACCTCCTCCGCGGCCGTGCTGTACGAACCGTCGGGCAGCCGGTCCAGTTCGTCGAGGACCTGACGGAGCCGGTGGTCGAGCTCCGGCGCCAGGGCGCGCAGCTCGCTATGGTCGGTACGGGCTTCCAGGGCCTGGGCGAGCAGGATGCCACGGCCCTGTTCGATGAGTTCCACCGCGCGTTCCGCCCGGTCGGCCCGTACGGCGACGGCGGCGGCGTGCGCGACCAAGTTCGGGTGTTCCGCGATCAGGCGCTCCCGGTCGGCCCGGTCCAGGCCGCGCCAGGCGGTCAGCTCCAGCTGCTCCAGGGCGAGGGTGAAGGACTCGACAGCGCCGGTGAAGTCCTCCGAGTCGGCCGCGAGGTACCCGGCCGCGACGGCCGCCCAGGCGCGGTCCCGGGCCGGTGCGGAGGTGATCGAGGAGGCGTCGCGCAGTGCCTGCAGCGCCTGCTCGCGGTCGGCGGGGTCTGCGCCGGCGCGGTCCCGCAGTGCGTACCCCAACGTCATCAGGGTGTCCCTGCGGTACGGGTGGTCTTTGGGTAGGAGCGCGTCGGCCTCTCTCAGCGCCCCGATGGCCTCGTCGAGCTGGTCCACCGCCGAGAAGTGGTCGGCGTACGCCATCAGGGCCTCGGCGAAGCCGCGCAGCAGGTACGGCCGCTGGTAGCTGCCGACCCCGCACGCCTCGACCGCCGCCCGGCCTGCCTCGACGGCATCGGTGAGATCGCGGGGGTCGTGTTTCGACGTGAAGCGCTTCTGTAGGACACCGGCCAAGAGGCGCAGGCCGCGGGGCCGGTCCGGATGGCCATCTGTGGTGAGCGAGAGGGCGTGCCGTATGTGGGCGGCGGCTTCATCATGTCGGTCGACTCCGTTCGGGACCGTTCCGGGGTGGCCCTGGAGCGCCGCCGCCAGGTTCATCAGTCGGCTCGGCAGGTCCGGATGGTCGCGCGGGGTGGTCCGGACCGCCTCGAACTGTGCTTCCAGCGCCTCGGTGGCGGATTCGAACCGACCGGTGTGACCGTAGTGCTGGCTCAGGGCCGTGGCGAGGTTGGTGAGGTAGGCGGCGCGGTACTGGTCGTAGCCGGGGGCACCGTACGCTGCCTCGCGTAACGCCCGGATGGCGAGGTCCAGCCTGTCCAGGTCCCCTTCGCGCTCGTACAGTCTGATCGCGATGTGCCCGAGAGTCGAGAAGCACTTCGGGCGGTACGGGTCACCCTCAGGGAGCACGTCTTCGGCCATGAGCGTCACGTTGTAGGCTCGGGTCAGGGAATCCGCGTCGCCCGTGTACTCGTACCGGCGGGTGAGCACATTCCCGAGCATGATGAGGGACTCCGCCCACACTACGTCCTGCCGTGGGTTCGCCCGTACGGCGAACAGGCACAAGGCGACGGCGTCGTCGAGTAGCCGGGCATCTCCGTTGATCTCCGCCTCTTTGAGCAGGCTGACGCCCCGGGCCGTCAACGCGGTCAGTTGACTTGTGGGCGTGTCGCGTATCGGTTCCCCTTGCTCCATAAACACTTCCAACAGGTCGGTGGGTACGCAGTGCGGGGCCACCTGGCTCACCATCTTGTAGAACAGACCGCCGCGCCCGGCGTCCGCGTCCGAGCCGTCGTACTGGAAGCGTTGCCAGTGGAAGCTGGCCAGCAGCACGGCGACGTTGAACGCCCGCGCGGTCTCCACCTTCTCGGTCTGGGGAGCCAGCCAGTCGATGGCGTAGTAGAGGCGCTCGGCGAGCTGTTGTGCCTCGGGGCCCCGCAGGACTGCGGGGTCGCCGCTGGCGGAGAAGGCGGCGAGCCGGTCCTCCATGGCGAAGGTGAGTGTTTCGATGCTCATGACGCCCCTGGGTGGCCGCGTGGAATGCCGCCGAACTCATGACTCACACGTATGACCAATGAGACTATTCCGTGAAGGGCGTGTAGAGGGGGCGAACAGGTGGAACCCACCGCTGCGGACATCAGCGAACTCACGTGGATCTGCGATGACCTGCCGCAGCTGCGCACATGGGCGGCAAAGAAGGAGTGGGCCGTCGATCTGGACAGGGCCGTCGACGAGTTGCGCAACGGTACGCGGACGGCGGCAGCCGTGGCGGAAGAGGTCCGCCGACGCCTGGGCTGGCCGGTGCGGCGGCGGGGGTACGAGCCGGCACCCGGCCAGGCGCCCGCACCGCCACCGGCCGGCTTCTACACCTGTCCGGGCCGGCGCTGTTCACGTTGGAAGCACCGCGCGCCGGGCGGCCCGCTGCCCGAATGCGCCCTGTTCGGCGAGCCGATGTCCTTCGGATGAACACCTTTCTGTCCGAGCTGGGCAAGAAGCTCGCCGAACGCTGGGTGAGCGTGCTGGCCCTGCCCGGCGCGCTCTTCACCGCCCTTGTGACGGCGGGGTCCGTGCTCGGGCACCGCGACGCCCTGGACTGGCGGCGACTGGCCCGCGCCGCCGAGGACTTCATCGCCCACTTCGACCTCCGCCCGGTGCAGGCTGTCCTGCTGTCCGTGGTGATCCTGGGGGTCGGGGCCGGCATCGGGCTGCTGGCGCGCGGACTCGGCGGCGTGGTGGAGAGGGTGTGGTTGCTCTCAGGTCCGGTGTGGTTGACCGGCCGGCTCATCCGACGACGCCAGGACCGGTGGCGTCGCGCGCACTCCGCGGTCGAGAGCGCATCCACGGACGAGCGTGTCTCCGAGGTCGACAGAGCCGCTCTCGCCGAAGCCCGCAACGCCATCGCGCTCACCCAGCCGGCCCGACCGACGTGGATCGGTGACCGGCTGCGAGGCGTGGGAGTCCGCGTCCACGGCCAGTACGGGCTCGACTTCCCGTACGCCTGGCCACGATTGTGGACCTTGCTGCCTGAAACCTGCCGCAACGATCTGATCGCGGCCCGCGCGGCACTGACCGGCGCGTCGATTCAGGGCGGCTGGGGCCTGCTCTACCTGTGCCTGGGTACACAGTGGTGGCCAGCGGCCCTGGTCGGCGCCGTTCTCCTGCTCATCGGCTGGCGACGCGGCCGGGAAGCGGCGACCAACCTGGCGGACCTCACTGAATCGGCCGTGGACTTGTACGCCGCCGACCTCGCGCTGTCGCTCGGTGTGGACCTTCCATCCGGCTACCTCACACCTGCTCTGGGGAGGCAGATCAGCGAACGCCTCCGCAAAGGGACGTGAGATATCGGACCGCACCACTGAAGCCCCATAAGTGGGACGAAAACAGCCTAGTACTACGGGACGCCGCGGCGGCCCGATCGCAGGACGTCGGCCTACGTGCCGCCCCGGGGGCCCGAAGACTCGCGGGTGAGTGGTTCGAAACACTTCTGATGTGCGGCCGGAAAGCATGCGGCCGCGAGCCCGGCGGCCGGCTGAGCCGCTGCGGCCCACGGCGCGGGAACTGGTGTGGAAGGGCTTGCTCAGGAGCCGACCCAGGATGCCGGGCGCCTTCCCTCACGGTGAGTTAGCCCGCGTCCAGCTTCGGCCCCGGCTCGGGCAGCAACGGTTCGATCAGCGACCCCCTCTGCGGCTGTGACGCTCATTCGACGCTCCGGGCGTCCGATAGCCTGCTGGCGGGACCGTAAACCCAGGCTGACCTGCACGTTCTCCCCCGATGGCACATCGTGACATGTTTCCGATGACCTCGCATGTGGAGCGTGGCGATCCTTGAGCCTGCTGAAAAGGGCCGCTGACCTGCTAGTTTGCTGATTGTCCAGTTTCGGGTGGGTCGCGCCCACATGTTTCCATGGGCATACGACGTGAACGTGCGTCGCTTGTCGGGCAAAAACTTCTGACCTGCGGTTTCGACCAAGGAACGGGGGGATCGCAGTGATGTCCTCCGGTTACCGCGGAGCCAGGGCAAGACAATCTCGACGCTCGTTTGACGCTCGTTCTGCCGGGGCGTCAGATGTGTATGAGGGCGACGGTCAGGGGCATTCGGCTCATGTGTCAATGATCAGCGGTCCACTGCCGACGAGCCGGCCCCCGCGTGGGCTCCGTGGGCCCGCCCGGCTCTCCCACCCGGGCGCCGGTCCCGGTTCGTGCCCGCCCCGGCCGCGCGGACAGGTTCGGTACCGTCAGGGCCGGGTCTCCGCCTGTGCGGGACGCAGGCGCTGGGTGGCGTGTCGGTGCCGGTAGTCGCGCATGGCTTCCTCGTGCCAGGCGGTGAAGGTGGCGTCACACAACCGGTCACGGAATCGGCCGATGCCCATCCAGCGCAGTACGGCGCCTGACCGGTCCAGGGGGAAGTGGGTTTCCCCGGGGCCGGTGGTGCCGGCCTCAGGTTCACCGGTTGGTTCAGGTGTCCATCCCAGGGCGGTGACCGTGTCCAGTGAGCGTAGGTTTCCGAGGATGCCGGGCATCCGGCGGGCCTCCTGGCCCAGCTCCAGGCATTCCACCTGAAGCGGCCCGGTGTCGTCGCTGGCCTCAAGGGACATGTTCAGATCCCCGCCCAGCTGCCCGGCACGCCCCAGTACGATCTTCTCCTGCATCAGTGCCCTGCCGGTGCCCTGCAGCCGGATCCGGGTGCGACGGTGGGTTGCGATCTCGTCCGAGACCACGAACGGCTTGCCTGCCCAGGTCAGGATGGCTCCGTCACCCACGGTGGCGTCGACTGTCCAGGATGAGGGTGCCTCGCCTTCGTAGGCGACCGTGCCGGTCGTTTCCACGACGTCGAGCCAGGCACCGGGAGCGACGTCCACCTCGATGCGGACGTCGTCGCCGGACAGCAGCAGTGCCTGGGTGGCGAGCAGGCCCACCCTGGCTCCGTCTGCGTCCTGGTTCATGACCCGCACCGTCAGGTGCCCGGTCTTGTGGTGGAGGTGGCAGCGGCTTCCCGTGGGGGCGATGCCCAGGCGGGTCGGGCCCGTCACGCGCTGGGCCCTGCATGCGCGGGTGCCTGGTCGTGGGTGTGGGTCGCGCTGTCGGCGTGGGTGTGCGTGTGACCGCCCTTGCCGTCCCGGTCGGCGTGGGAGTGCGGGGCCATGGGGCCGGGGTCGACGGGGGTGTGGTCGCCGGCGCGGTAGCGGGCGAGGGTGTCGCGGACCCAGCCGGTCAGCATCCGGATGGACTCCTCGTCGTGTCGGGACAGCGCGACCACCGAGCCCCCTCGGCGGGCTTCGCGGCCCTCGCGGGCCATACGCTCGACGTCCACGCCCACGTATGGGCCCAGGTCGGTCTTGTTGATCACGAGCAGGTCGGCGCGGGCGATGCCGGGGCCGCCCTTGCGTACGACGTCACCGCCGCCGGCGACGTCCAGGACGAACAGCTGGGCGTCCACCAGGGCCGGGGAGAATGTCGCGGTGAGGTTGTCGCCGCCGGACTCGATGATGACCAGGTCCAGCGAGCCGAAGTCGGCCTCCAGGTCCTCGGCCGCCAGCAGGTTGGCGGTCACGTCGTCCCGGATCGCGGTGTGCGGGCACGCGCCCGTCTCCACCGGGCGGATCCGCTCGGGGTCCAGCACCCCGGCACTCTTGAGGTAGCGGGCGTCCTCGTCGGTGTAGATGTCGTTCGTGATGACACCCAGGCGCAGTTCGCCGGACAGCGCCCGGCACAGGGTCGCGATCAGCGAACTCTTGCCGGTGCCGACGGGACCGGCTACGCCCAGACGCATGGCACGGGTGGGGGCGGTGGTGTTCTCAGGCACTGAAGAGTCTCTCCGTGGTGGTGTCGTGGGTCTCGGCCCAGCGCTCGATGAGAGGGGCGCCCTGGGCCGGGATCTGCTCGGTGGTGTGCAGGTGGGCGACCTGAGTGGCCATCTCGTCGATGTCGGGCAGCAGGTCCTTCACCCACGCGGCGATGAGCAGCGGGTCCTGCGGCTCGAGTTTGAGCAGGGCCGCCGTCACGGTCTGGACGTCGTCGTACCCGACCAGGCGGGCCAGGTCGGCGGGACCCATCCCGGCGCGGTGGGCGAGCAGCCCCAGCACGACGGGACGCGACCAGGTGCGTGCGCGCGTGTCCACGGGGCCGGGCCACAGCGTCTGCAGGACGCGCAGGTAACCACGCCCCAGGCGCCGCCCGTTGGCCCTCAGCGCCTGGCTGGGGGTCCGGGCCGCCCAGGCGGCCTCGACCTCGGCCAGGTCGCCGTCATCCGCTGCCACCGCACGGGCGACCACGGCGGCCCCCGCCTCCACACGTGTGACCGTACGGAGGCGGGCACGCAGATAGGCGGGCGCCTGGGCCGATGGCGTACCGGCCCGCAACGCCGGCTCCAGACCCGCTGACTGTGTGTGTCCCCCGGAGGGGAGCCGGGCGTCGCCCAGCAGGGCGAGCAGGAGTGAGGAGGTGGTGCTCACAGGGCGCCTCAGAACATCAGATAGCGCTGGGCGAGCGGCAGGTTCTTCGGCGGATTCGGCTGGTCGAGATACCAGAATCCGGCTCGGCTCTTGTGCTTGGTGAGGCTGTGATTCCGTGTCGTGGCGAGCTCCGGGATCTCCACCGCGATCTTGAACGTACTCGGATCGATGTCGATGCCGAATCGCTCGGCGTTGAAGACCATGTCGGCCTTCCCGACGTCCTTGACGGGCTTGGCGCCCTTCAGTTCACGCCGTAGTCCGAGGGTGGCGCGCAGAGAGTCCTTGAACACGCCCTTGCCCCTCACCGGATCGTAGGGGTCGGTGCCGGGCGGCGGGTTGAGGACCTTGCCCGAGACGAACGAGTAGGACAGCTGGGACGCGATCGCATGGGCCATCGCCGGGCGAAGGAGCGTCGGTTGAGGCGTCGACACCGAGCCGTTGGGGTCGCCCAGGTTGCCGAGCACCATGGCTCCGCCCTTGATGACGATCTCGGGTCGTACGGCGAAGAACCGCGGGTCCCACAGCACCAGGTCGGCCAGCTTGCCCTCCGTCACGGAACCGACGTACTCGTCGATGCCGTGGGCGATGGCGGGGTTGATCGTGTACTTGGCCACATAGCGCAGGGCGCGGGCGTTGTCGCCCACTCCCCGACCGGACCGGTGGAAGAAGTCCGCGTCCTGGAAGGTCTTGTGGCTCCACTCCTTCATGACGTGTGCGACCTGCCAGGTGCGGGTCACGACCTCCCCGATCCGGCCCATGGCCTGGGCGTCGGAGGAGGTGATGGACATCGCGCCCATGTCGTGCAGCACGTCCTCGGCGAACATGGTGGTGGAGCGGATCCGGGAGTCGGCGAACGCCTGGTCGTTCTTGTTGCTGAGGTCGAGGTGGTGGGCGGAGGCCAGCATGTCGATGTGCTCGGCCAGGGTGTTCCTGGTGTACGGCAGCGTCGGGTTCGTAGAGGCGGGCAGAACGTTCTCCTCGGCGGCCACCTTCAGGATGTCGGGCGCGTGCCCGCCGCCGGCGCCCTCGGCGTGGAAGACGTGAACACCGCGCCCGCCGATGGCATCGAGGGTGGTCTCGACGAAGCCGGCCTCATTGAGGGAGTCGGCGTGCAGGGTGACCTGCAGGCCCCACTCCTCTCCGGCCTTCAGCGCGGCGTCCAGAGCCGCCGGGGTGGCTCCCCAGTCCTCGTGGATCTTGTATCCGCCGGCGCCCGCCAGCGCCTGCTCGTCCAAGCCGTCCTCGCTGACGGTATTGCCCTTGCCCAGCAGCATGACGTTGACCGGCAGGTCGTCGAAGCTGCGGTGGAGGTTCACCAGGTGCTGCGGGCCAGGGGTCACGGTGGTCGCCTTGGTCCCCTCGGAGGGGCCCACGCCGCCGCCGATCAGCGTGGTGGTGCCGGTGGCCACGGCCTCCATGACGGCCGAGGGGGAGATGATGTGCACATGGGTGTCGACGGTGCCGGCGGTGAGCATCTTGCCCTCGCCGGAGATCACGTCCGTAGAGGGGCCGATCTCCAGCCCGTCGGTGACCCCGTCCATGACGTCGCTGTTGCCGGCCTTGCCGATCGCGACGATGAGACCGTCCTTGATCCCGACGTCGGCACGTACGATGGTGTCGCTGCGCCGCCGTTTCAGGGCGGGAGCGACGTCCAGGATGATCACATTGGTGATTACCGTGTCGGGGGCGCCCTGCGCGCTGGTGGTGCTGCCCTGCAGCATCGACTCGCGGATGGTCTTGCCACCGCCGAAGATCGCCTCGTCACCGCCGAAGGTCAGATCCTCGGTGATCTCGATCCAGAGGTTGGTGTCGCCCAGGCGGACCTGGTCGCCCACGGTCGGGCCGTAGGACTTCGCGTACTGCTTCCGCGTGATGTTCGCCATTGCTCTGCTCCAGCCGGGTTTACGAGGGCGCGGTCAGTCGAGATCGGTGTCGCCGGGCCGCTTGTCCTTGCGCAGGCCCGGAACACGTCGATTCCCGCCGATCGGTACGACCTCGATCGCGTCGCTGGGCGCGTGCTCCGGGCTGAACCGCATGGAGTCCCCGGGAGCGATGTCGAGGCGGTAGCCCCAGGGGGCCACTCCCGGCGTCTTCGACCGGTCGTGCGCCAACTGGCGGGCGGCGGCGATCTGCTCAAGCCGCGAAAGCCGCGGGTCCGTCAGCGCCTTCTCCGCCTCGGCGGCGGCTTCCTCGTCAGTGAAGAACAGCAAGTCCTCGTTGACGTCGGCCAGGTGGATGTGCGAACCGATTTGGATGTCTCGGTCACCGACGTTGACCACATAGACCGTCGCCTTGCCCTCCACGGAGTTGAGGACATGCTCCGCGGTCGGCTCCCTGACCCACACTCCGCCCACCTCGTACCGGGAGAAGTCGTGGACCTCGCCCGGATCCAGCTCGGAGGGCGGCAAGGACTCGGCAGGTACCGGGCACTCAGGTCGCACGCCCGGACACACGGTCGGCGTGGGCTTCGCTGCCAGCGGTTGGAAGTAGGGCACAGGTCCGTCCTCAGTGGATCGGGGCGGGCGTCGGGGCGGCCTTCGGGGCGCGGATCGGGTCGTAGAGGGTGACGAGTTTGCGGCCGTCGGGAAACGTCGCCTCGATCTGGAGGACGTGGAGCATCTCGGCGACGCCCTCCATGACGTCGGCCGTCGTGAGGACGCTCTCGCCCGCGCCCAGGGTGTCGCCCTTCCGCTGCTCCAGGGGAACGCCGGCGTCGCTCATCATCTGGTCGACGGTGTAGTTGCCCGCCCGGGCCTCCTCGATGACCCAACAGCTGATGTAGGCCACAGCCTCGGGGTAGTTCAGCTTGACGCCACGCTCCTTGCGGTAGCTGGCGAGCATCCCCGCCACGCTCAGCAGCAGCTTCTCCTGCTCCGACGGAATCAGGTGCATCCATGCTCCTCGACGGTGGTGAAGGTGTCTCCGGCCCCCGGTGACCCGGGCTCGACGAAGGCAGCCAGAACGCCTCCGGGCCGACGCCCGTGAGGCGAGCCGGCCGTTTGCCCACAGGGAGTGGCAAACACGCACGGCGTTCCCGGACCCGGCGATGAATGTGAGTCCGCAGCGCCCGGTGGGACCACCGGTCCCACCGGGCGAGCCACGCTGCGTCCTACGTGATCATCCTGCGGTCGGCCGGGAAGCTGCCGCACGATCCGCCCCAGACCCCTCGAATGGATGCCGACGCGAGCGTTTGAACGAAGCCGGCGGCCACGCGAAGGGGTCCTGGTTCGATGACCTTGCACTCGACCGTGACGTCGCGGGGAGAGCGGGCCGTTTCCGGACGGCGAGCACCGCGAGCAACAGCCCGCCGGGCCTCTCCCTGCGAGCGAGGCGTCGCACCTGAATCCATATACGCAGCATCCAGCACAAGGCCCGATCAATGAGGGAGACTTCACCCGCGCCCCGTACCGCCACAAAGGGAGTGCTCATGCCACTGCTTCGTGTCGCGCTGCTCCAGAGCTCAAGCAAGGGGTCGGTCGAAAGGAACCTCAAGTGACTCGAGGAAGCTGCGGAGCATGCCGCTGGCGCTGGCGCCGGCGCCCGACTGGTCATGCCCCGCACACGAAGAAGCCCCCGCTCATCGAACAGGGACTCCCTTTGCCGCAACGCACTGACCCGCGGACGCTCACTCCCTGCACTCGGGTTGGGAAGAGACCGCTGAACGACGTCGACCGTCAGGAAACGGGGAACCAGACCGACAGACGCTTGGCAATGGCCGGTGTATCGATGTTGTCCTGCGCGACTTCCTCGACGAACGGGCCGGCAATGGAGACGGGCGGCGGGGCGGTACTGGCGCTGACGCCGTTGAGCCGCAGGAGGACACGCATGGCAAGCCAGGCGGTGTGCTTGTTGCCGTCGATCAGCGCGTGATTACGGGCGACGGAGTGCAGCAGTGCCGCCGCCTTCTCATGCAGCGTGGGATACAGCTCGACCCCGAACACGCTCATCCGGGGCCGTTCGATCGCTGACACCAGAAGTCCCATGTCACGCACACTGTGTTCGGTATCGGTGACCATGCGAGCGATGGCCAGGATCTCATCGATCTGGACATAGCGGACGTCGGTCACTTCAGGTAGTCCAGGATCTCCGCATCACTGTCCATGAGTTCGGCCAGAACGTCATCGACCTTCAGCTCGGCCCGATCCTGGGCTTCACGGATGGCCTCAATGGCAAGTTCCTGCTTGCTTCGGCGCTCCCGACGAGCTCGCTCGGTGAGCTTCGCGTCAAGGTCGTCGGGGAGTCGGAGTGTCATCGCCATACAGGAATGATACCGGACTGGTATCTGGGTGGCGAGGTGATACCAGCCACTCGAGACCTCGGACACACGACGGCGTCAGCGGAGCCCGGGTTCCGCAGGGGTGCGGGCGCTCTACTCGGTGAATCATGGCGTTGACCTGCGGAAATACCTGTTTCACCCAGGGACGGGGCGTGTCGCGAGGCGGAGGGAAACGTGCTGGTCAGGGGCTTGGGGTGGCTTCGAAGACGCGGGGCGGCTCGGTCAGTCCGAGGGCGGTCAGGATCTGCTTCTGCGTGCGTGGTGGTGGTCTCGGTGCGCTGCCTCAACCCTCTGGAAGGCGCGGCCCGAACGACCAGAGCCGGCACTCCGGCGACCAGCACGGCCGCCGGGCACCCGACCCTGCCCGCCCCACCCTGACCTGCTGCCCATGTACGCGTCAGAGGCCCTTCTCGGCAGGCTCCAGAATCGCCACGCACTCCACGTGCGACGTCATCGAAAAGACGTCAGCCGGAACCGCATCCGGGAAACTGCAGGTCAGATAGGTTTTCCCGCCTCATCGGAGAGTCCACGCGCGCCGCGGGCGTCATGCGAGCGTCACGACCAACGGAATCTGACGACACAGCCGGACAGATCCAACATCAGATCGGAAGGTCGTCGGGCAGCACCCGGAACGCCTTGTGCCGGCCCAACGGGCGCACAGCCCGGAAATCGCGACGGTCGAGCGTGAGTACCGCGTCGGTGTCGTACTCAGCGGCAAGGGCCACGTTCACCGCATCCGCGAGGTCCAGGTCCAAGTCGCGATAGCGGGCGCGCACCGACTGGGCGACACCCAGGTGGTCCTCCGTGATCTCGGGCAGAACGACGCGTCCTCGGCGCACCCAGTGGCGGATGTCGTCGACCGCGCTGAGGGCCGCTTCACGACCGAGCTCGCGCGTGGCGACGTGGTCGATCTCCGCGAGCAGCAGCGGGGACATCACCAGGAGCCCGGCAACCATGATGGCTTCGTTCGACGCCTGGTGCTCGGGGTGGCCGGAGTCGAGCGCCGCAAGCAGCCCGGAGGTGTCCGCGATGACGACGATCACGCAGCGGTCCCGGTCCCGGTCCCGGTCCCGGTCCCGGTCCCGGTCCCGGTCCCGGTCTCGCGGCGCACCGCGTCGGCGACAGCGTCACGCACGTCAGGCTTACCGGGAGTGCGTCCCGCTCCCCGGAAGGTGCGGGAGAAGAGAGGCTCGTCCCATACACGGTTGGCCATGGCCGCGAGATGGATGCCCTGGCGGATGATCTCGGCCTCGCTGATACCGCGCCGCTTCGCAGCCTCTTTGATGATCGCGAGGTCTTTCGGATCGGCGTAGACATTAGTGCGCTTCATCGACATGTACCAAGACTAGCGCATGTACCACAATGGTGTATGTCTATTGCGCCCGAGCGCTCCATGAGCGATGCATCCCGATCGTGCAGCAGAACCGGCCCCGCGCCTGACGCATCCCATGCCGCAGCACCCGGCCGGCGCCGAGCGTAAGAACCTGCGCAGCACAGAGCCGGAGCACCACACGCCCCCCAAGGCTCCGCCCCGAACTGCACTGATGTATCTGGAGGTGAGTCTGCCGCCCTTGGCGATGTCGGCAGTGCAACGCGCAGGCATTCCGATGGCGCATCTTGCATGCCTACGCGCCTCTGCGCGCCCCCACATGCATCCTCTTTGCGCCCCACACTCCCCTGAGGCAGCTCACCTTGCCGTCATCGCGGTTCCCGGCGAGCGGCCGGCCGACCACGACGTCCAGGCGGGTGCCGGCGTCGATGACGACCTGGCGCTCCATAGCGGCCCCACGAACCCTGAGCACGACACGTGGCAGCATGGTCACTGGAAGGCGGTTCGGTGCGGGTGCGAGGGGTCGATGGGGCAGGTGAAGACGTACATGGTGCCGCGGGCAGGAGAGACGGCGGTCGGGATGTTCGCGCCCTTCACACCGATCAGCTCCTGGTCCTCTGCGGGTACCCAACTCTGCGTACCGTTGTCCCACTCGCGTTCCGTGACGGTCAGGAGCAGGCTCATGGGCGTGCCGCAGGCGCAGCGTTCGACCGGGGCGGGGCCGGTGAGGTGCCAGGAGGCGAAGCCGCCGACTTTCCATCCGGGGGCGATCGACAGGTCACCGGTGTAGGTGGCGACGGGGGCGGCATGCTGCTCGGCGGCGCGCATCGCCGCCTCGTATGCCTCGTATGTGGGGTAGCTCACCGACTCTGTGGCCCCGTCCACCGCCTCGTCCACTGCCCCGTCCGCGGCCTCCTCCTGGCCTTCCTCCCACTCCTCGATGGCCTCTTGGAGGTCCTCGTCCAGCAGTTCGATGTACTCGTGCTCCACGACCTGCTCGGGGTCGAGCACGCAGGGGTCGGGCAGCCCTTGGGCGCGGCCGATGACGACTGGCTCGGGCCGGGAGGCCAGGACGTCCTTGACATCGGCCTGGTGGCGCCACTTCAGCACGACGTCGAAGGCGTTGCCGCGCGGGCCGTGTGCCTCGAAGGGGCACCACAGCACCTGGAGGACGTCGCACCCCTCCGGTCCTTCCAGACCGGGAACATCCTGTGCCGTCAACTGGGCCAGTGCGACCAACGGGACGGGGTCGCGCTCGCCGAGATGGGGTGCGTGGGGGCCGGGGGTGAGGGAGGCCAACTCGGCCCGTTCGGCGTCGGTCGGTCCCTGCGGAGATGCTCGGCCCCACGCTTCGGCGAGGATGGCCCGCTGGCGGCGTACGTCGGCCGGCCGGTAGCCGCTGGTCCGGTCGTGCGGCGCAGTGCACATCGGCCACGGTTCATCGGCCGGCCACAGGAACGGGCCGCCCACCGAACTGTCCCCGACTTCGGGCGAACCAGGCCGTGGGTGCAGTCGCGTCGCCGTCCCCCGGTGCGCCGTGAGGGCGGGGAAGACCGCCTCGATGTCCAGGGGTCGCTCCGGCGTTGTACGCGTCACGCGGCCTCTCCTTCACTCGTTTGTGCGTTCTTGCGGGGCGCCGTCGGGAACTTCGAGCGCGGCGAGGGTGCCGGCGCCCTGGCCGCTCGCCCAGCGGATCACTCCGCGCAGTGAGCGCACCCCGCACAGCGTGGCGCAGGCGACGAGGCCGAGCAGCATCGGCCAGGCGTGCGTGACCGGGTGCGATGTGCGCGGGTCGGGGACGGCCCGGACAGCCTCCGACAACGACGGCAGTCGCTCGGAGGTGCACAGCTCCTCAAGAACGAGGCCATGTTGATCGGCGAGTTGGCGCGGCGTGGGCAGGGTCGGGCAGGACGGCATGCGGGCGCGGCCTTCACGATCATGCGAGTGGAATCACGTGATCATGGACGGTCGCGCCCTTCGCCGTCCACCCGGCCCCCTGTCCAAGATCCGAGCACGCATCACGCCTGATGGCGCCCTTGACCAGCTCGGCCGCCGACCCGGCCGGGGCCTTGCACGTCCCGTCGCCGTTCTGCGTGATCACGGATGACGCCCCGTCGTCCGCCCGGTGGGTGGCCTTTCCTGCCACGACGGTGGGCTTCGCGTCGAACGGTGTCGCCCAGCCTCGGCCCAGCAGGCCCGCCGCGGTCGAGTCGGAACGGTACGTGCGTTCCAGGACCAGTGGCACACCGGGGCCGACCAGGGATGCGTCGGTGAGCCGCTCGAGGAACGCGTGCGCGGACCGCACATGCCGTCGATACCGGCGCCCCCGGGACCGTCCGGGGGCGCCGGAGCCCAATGGGGCCCGCGCGGCCCCGGCCCTACGGGCGGCTGGTGAGGTACCCGCCCAGGGAAGTGAAGTACTCGGTCGCGGGCAGTTCGCTGCCGTCCTCCGTCCGTACGCGCGTGATGGCCAGACCGTGGTTGCGGCCGGTACGGGCGTCGGCGCCAGCGACGATGACCACCCCGTCGTCCTCGCGGTAGAAGATGCGTCCGGGGGTGCCGCCGTAGCGGCCCTCCGAGACGACGGCCGCCAGGATCTCCAGGCGCTTGCCCTTGTGGAACGTGAACGCGGCCGGGTACGGCGCGGACTGGGCGCGGACCAGACGCTCCAGGACCTCGGCCGGCCAGTCCCAGTTGACGTGGATGTCCTTCTCGGACCGCTTGTGGAAGAAGGTCGCCTGGGAGCGGTCCTGCTTGGTGAACTCGGTCTCGCCGGCGGCTATTCGGGCGAGGGCGCCGATCGCGACGGGCGCGATGAGGGCGACCGTCTTGTGGAAGAGGTCGGTCGCCGTGTCGGTGGGCTCCACCGCGACCGCGCGCTGCTCCACGATGTCGCCGGCGTCGAGGACCTCGTCCATCAGGTGCGCCGTGACGCCGACTTCCGACTCGCCGTTGATCATGGCCCAGATGATCGGGGAGAAGCCGGCGTACTTGGGCAGCAGCGAGTCGTGGATGTTCAGCGTGCCGTGGCGGGGGAGGCCGTAGATCCGCGGCGGGATCCAGGTCCGCCAGTTGTTGGCCACGATGATGTCCGGGTCGGCCGACTTCAGGAGGTCGAACAACTCCTCGTCGTCGGGCCGATTGCGGATGACGACCGGAATGCCGTGTTCCTCGGCCAGTTCGGCGACCGAGTCGCTCCAGATCTTCTCGTAGGCATGCTCGCTCTTGGGGTGCGTCACGACCGTCGCCACGTCGTGCTCGGAGTCCAGGAGCGCCTTCAGGGTGCGATGGCCCCAGGTTTGATAGCCGAACATGACGACCCGCATCGGGGTTCCTCCTCGGGAGAGCGAATGGCGAGGGTAAGTAAAGCAAGGCTTACCTAAGGTTGCAACGGGCCCTGCCTTCAGGCTCGTTCAGTCCCGGGCGGGGTGGCTGTCTGTTTTGCCCGGTCGACAGCGCGGGCGGATCAGGTTAGCTTTACCTAAGTTCTACTCGGCTGCCGGTCACCGGTGTGCCCGGACTCCCCGTTTCCCCACGCCTGACCGGACGTCCGGCAGGCGGCTGTCCCGCACGAATGGGAGTGACATGTCACAGGCTCTTCCTGGCGACGCACCACTGATCCACGACCTGATCGGCATCGGATTCGGGCCGTCCAACGTGGCCATGGCGATCGCGCTCAGCGAGCACAACGCGCGCGTCGGAAGACAGGAGGCCGTCACCGCCCACTTCTTCGAGCAGCAGCCCAGCTTCGGCTGGCACCGCGGCATGCTCATCGACGACGCGACGATGCAGGTGTCGTTCCTCAAGGACCTCGTGACGCTCCGGAACCCGAGCAGCGAGTACACCTTCCTGCGCTACCTGCAGAGCAAGGGCCGCCTGATCGACTTCGTCAACCACAAGAACCTCTTCCCCCTGCGCGTGGAGTTCCACGACTATTTCGAGTGGGCCGCGGCGAAGGTCGACGACATGGTCTCGTACGGCCACGAGGTCGTCTCCGTCGAACCCGTCGTGCGCGGCGGTGTCGTGGAGTACCTCGACGTGACGGCCCGGTCCGGCGACGAGGTCGTCGTCCACCGTGCCCGCAACCTCGTCATCGGCACGGGGCTGCGCCCGGTCATGCCGGAAGGCGTCGAGCGGGCCGACCGCGTGTGGCACAACTCCGACCTGCTGGAGAAGGTGGACGGTCTGGAAGGCGCCACCCCCTCCCGCTTCGTCGTGGTCGGCGCCGGTCAGAGCGCCGCCGAGAACGTCGCCTATCTGCACCGCCGCTTCCCGGAGGCCGAGGTCTGCGCCGTCTTCTCCCGGTACGGCTACAGCCCGGCGGACGACAGCAGCTTCGCGAACCGCATCTTCGACCCGCAGGCGGTCGACGAGTACTTCACCGCGCCGGAGGGCGTCAAACGCCGGCTGATGGACTACCACGGCAACACCAACTACTCCGTGGTGGACATCGACCTCATCGACGAGCTGTACCGGCAGGCGTACCAGGAGAAGGTGCTCGGCACCGAGCGCCTGCGCTTCCTCAACGTCTCGCGCCTGACGGACATCAAGCAGACGGCAGAGGGGATCCGCGTCACCGTCACATCCCTGGTCACCGGCGAGGAGACCCGGCTGGACGCCGACGTCGTGGTGTGCGCCACCGGGTACCGGCAGGCGGACGGCCTCGTCCTCCTCGGCGAGGTCGCGGACCGCTGCCACCGAGACAAGCAGGGCCGTGTCCGTGTCGAGCGCGACTACCGCGTGAGGACCGACCCCGACTTCCGCTGCGGGATCTACCTCCAGGGCGGCACCGAGCACACCCACGGCATCACCTCCTCCCTGCTGTCCAACACCGCGATACGGGTCGGCGAGATCCTGGACTCGATCCTCGACCGGGACCCCGAGGCCGTGCCCGAACCCGCCCGGCCGGTCGCCGGCGGCGTCGGCTCCGTCCGCTAGGAGTCCCCGGGCCGGCGCAGTGCCCCGGCCCGGAGGCCCCGCACCCTCCAGCCCCACTGGCCCGCATCGCCGGCAGCACCGCCACCCCCGGAGGTCCGGGCGGGCACCGTGCAGCCCCCGTGAAAGGAACGCCCGTGTCTCCTGTACCACGTTCCGCTCTGGCGCGGTTCGCCAGAGACATCACTCGACGGGCCGTCGCCGCGGTGGCCGCGCTCGCCCTGTCCGCCTGCGGGGGCGGTTCCGAGAAGAGCGAGTCCAAGCCGTCCGGAGAAGCGGGCAAGACCTCCGCCGCCTTTCCCGTGACGGTGGAGCACAAGTACGGCAGCACGACGATCGACAGGGAGCCGAAGAACGTCGTCACGCTGGGCCTGTCCGACCAGGACGCGGTTCTCGCGCTGGGCGTGAAGCCGGTCGGGGCGGTGGACTGGTTCAAGGAGGAGCCGTACGGCAAGTGGCCGTGGGTGAAGGACAGGTGGGGGTCGGCTCCGCCCCGGATCGTGGGTGAGCGCGACGAGTACAACGTCGAGAAGATCGCCGCTCTCAAGCCGGATCTGATCATCGCGCAGTACTCGGGCATGAAGGAGGAGCAGTACGACACCCTGTCCAGGATCGCCGAGGTCGTCGCCCAGCCCAAGGGCCACGAGGACTACCAGGCGCCCTGGCAGGACATGAGCAGGCAGATCGGCAAGGCGCTGGGCAAGAGCGCCGAGGCCGAGGAGCTGATCGCCGGTATCGACGCCCGCTTCGAGGCCGTCCGCGACAAGCACCCCGAGTGGAAGGGCAAGACCGTCACGGTGGGCGAGCCCTACGAGCCGGGCAAGTTCTCCGCCTTCTCCCCGAAGGACCCGAAGGTCGCCTTTCTGACGGAGATGGGATTCACCACGTCCGACACATACCGGGCCGCCCTCGGCGAGGAGAACGTCGCGGACCTCAGCTTCGAGCGCTTCGACGTCATGGAGGCCGACCGCACGGTGTGGCTGGGCACGCCGGACACGGAGAAGGCCCTGAAGGCCGACCCGCTGTACCAGAAGACCAAGGCCAACCAGGAGAACCGGCACCTGTTCCTGCCGTACGACAGCCCGGACATCGGCGCCGCGCTGTCCTTCAACACCGTGCTGTCGATCCCGTACGCGATCGACCATGTCGTCCCGATGCTCGAGGCCGTCCCGTAGGGCACCCGGTCCGGACGCCCCGGAGCCGGCGGCCGCTCCCCGCACCCCCGCCCGTCCGGTGGCCGGCACCACCGGCCGGGCGCACCCGCACCGCGCCGCGCCGCACCGCGCCCGGCCTGCGCCCGGACGAAGAAGCCCCGTACGCCGTCGACAGGATCCTGCCGCCGCCCACCACCGCGGTGCAGAAACCACCTCCCCTCAGCACCACGTCAGGGAAAGGCCTCACGAACGATGTTTGACGCCGAGTCGGCCCCGACCTCCGCTGCCGGGACGCCAGTGACCGGCGGGCAATCCGGCATCTGGCTTGCCCAGCAGATCGAGCCGGACAGCTCGGCCTTCAGCCTCTCGTTCACCCTGGAACTGCGCGGGGACGCCGACCTCGACCGCCTTGTCGCGGCCATCCGCCAGGCGACGGAGGAGGCCGACTGCCTGCATATGCGCTTCGCTGTCGAGAACGGGGTCCCGCGCCGGTGGCCGGCGCGGTTCCCGGTCGACGTCCCCCTCCTCGATCTCCGCGACGCACCCGACCCCGAGGACGCCGCCCGGGACCGGATCGAGGAGGACCGTACCCGCGCGACCGGGCTCGCGGAGCATGGTCCCCTCTTCGCCCAGACCCTGCTGCGGCTCGCGGACGACCGGGTCCTGTGGCACCAGCGCTACCACCACGTGGTCATCGACGGGGTGGGCATCGCGCTGCTCTCCCGCAGGGCCGGTGAGATCTACACCGCCGGTGAGGCGGCCGGCGAGGCCGACTGGTCCGTCACGCGCCTGCTGGACTCCGAGCGGCTCTACCGCGAGTCGGAGCAGCGCGCCGCCGACCGGGCGTACTGGCTCGCCCGGTTCGCCGACCGGCCCGAGCCGGTCCGCCTCGTCGAACGCTCCTCGACGCTGACATCCCGCCGCCACCGGCGCACCACGGAGCTCTCCGGGCGGGACACCGCACGGCTGCGCACGGCCGCGGCGGGTGCCGGCGTACGGATGTCCCGGCTGCTGGTGGCGGCCGTGGCCGCCTATGTGCACCGTGTGACGGGTGCGCGGGACGTCCTCCTCGGGCTGCCCGTCACCACCCGGCAGGACCCGGCGGTCCGCGACGTGCCCGGTATGGTGTCCAACATCCTGCCGCTCCGGTTGCGCGTCGACGGGGCCATGACCCCGGCGGAACTCATGGCGCAGGTACGGGACCGGATCGCCGAAACGCTCGAGCACGGGCGCTACCGCGCCGAGGACCTGGCCAGGGACCTGGGCCTGACCGAAGGCGTGGCTGAACTCGTCGGACCCGCGGTCAACATCCTGCCCGGCACCGGCCGGTTGCTCTTCGGCGACCTCGACTCCGACCTCCGGCCCCAGTGGCTGGGCCCGGTGAGCGACCTGGCCGTCACCGTCGCCGAGTCGGGACGCGACGCCGTGCGGATCCTGTTCGACGCCGACGCGGACGTGTGCGACGAGGAGGCGCTCGCCGGCCACCAGCGCCGCTTCGGCCTCCTCCTCGACGCCTTCGCCCACGCGGCCGACCAGCCCCTCGGCCGCATCGAAATGACATCCTCCCAGGAACGCGCGCAGCTCCTGGGCGAGTTCGGCACGGCACCTCGTGAGGTACCCGGGGTGTCCTGGCCCGCCGCCTTCGAGCGGCAGGTGCTCCGCACGCCGCAATCCGCGGCCCTCGTGTGCGAGGACCGGGAGCTCACGTACACGGAGCTGAACGCGGCCGCCAACCGGCTCGCGCGGCTGCTCATCTCGCGTGGCATCGGCGCCGAACACGTCGTCGGTGTCGCACTTCCGCGCTCGCCCGAACTCGTCGTCTCGCTGCTCGCCGTGATGAAGGCGGGCGCCGCGTACCTCCCGCTGGACGCCGACCACCCGCAGGACCGCATCGCCTACATGCTGGCCGACGCCGGCGCCCGTACGGTGATCACGACGCGCGCGTTCTCCGCCGGCCTGCCGGACGTTCCCGGCACCGGGCACCTGCTGGTGGACGAGCCGTCCGTCGTGGCCGAGCTCGCCGCGTCCGGCGCCTGCGACCCGGGCGTGCCCGTCGCCCTGGACCAGGCGGCCTACGTCATCTACACCTCGGGCTCCACCGGCCGCCCGAAGGGCGTCGTGGTGTCGCACGACGGCGTCGGCAGTCTCATCGCCACCGCGACCGACCGCATCGGCATCACGCCCGGCAGCGGTGTCGTCCAGTTCGCCTCCGTCGGCTTCGACGTGACGGTCTGGGACCTGGTCATGTCGCTGTGCGTCGGCGGCCGGATCATCGTCGTACCCGCCGAGCGGCGCGTCGCGGGACCGGCCCTCACCGACTACATCGCCCGGCACCGCGCCACCCATATGATCCTGCCGCCGTCGCTCGTCTCGGCGTTGCCGCAGGACTGCGAACTTCCCGGCGGATCCGTGCTGATCGTCGGCACGGAGGCCGTGCCCGGTGAGCTCATCGCCCGCTGGGCCGGACGCCTCCGGGTCGTCGTCGCCTACGGCCTCACCGAGGCGACCGTCAACTCCACGCTATGGGTCTGCGATCCCGACCGGCCCGGCCCCGCGCCCATCGGCGAGCCGGACCCCAACACCCGCACCTATGTCCTCGACGCCTCCCTGCGCCCCGTGCCGGTGGGCACCGAGGGCGAGCTGTACGTCGGCGGCCGCGGCCTCGCACGCGGCTACCTCGGCCGACCGGGTCTCACCTCAGGGCGCTTCGTCGCCGACCCGTTCGCCGACGAGGCCGGCGCGCGCATGTACCGCACCGGCGACCGCGTCCGCTGGACCGCCGACGGCAACCTGGAGTTCCTCGGCCGCGCCGACGGCCAGATCAAGATCCGCGGCCACCGCATCGAGCCCGGCGAGATCGAGAGCGCCTTCATGGCCTGCCCCGGCATCGCCCAGGCCGCCGTCCTCGTCCGCGAGGACCACCGGAACGTCAAGCGCCTCGTCGCCTACCTGGTCACCGAGACCGGAGTGGACCCGGACACCGCCGTCGCGGACGCGCGGGCCCGGATCGCCGGCGGCCTGCCCGACTCCATGGTCCCGTCCGCCGTCGTCCGCCTCGACGGACCGCTTCCGCTCACCCCCAACGGAAAGCTGGACCGCCGCGCCCTGCCGCCGCCGCGGTGGACCGCCCCGGCCGGCGGCGACGCGCCCGCCACATCCGCCGAGACGGCTCTCGCCGCGCTCTTCGCCGAGGTGCTCGGGCTGCCCTCGGTCGGCGTCCACGACGGCTTCTTCGAGCTGGGTGGCGACAGCATCGTCGCCATCCAGCTCGTCAACCGCGCCCGCGAGGCCGGACTCGGCATCACCCCGCGCGATGTCTTCCGGCACCGCACGGTCTCGGCTCTCGCCCGCCTCTCCGGGGACGGGGACGGGGACGGCACGAACGCCTCACGGGAACTCCCCGCCCCCTTCTCGCTGGTCACTCTCAGCGAGGCCGAGCGCGCCGAGTGCGCCGCGGCCGTTCCCGAGCTCGCCGATGTGCTTCCGGCCACACCGCTCCAGGAGGGCTTCTACTTCCACGCGGTCGTCGACCAGGGCGGTGCCGACGGCTATGCGGTACAGGACACCGTCGAACTCGAAGGCGACGTCGACCCCGAGGCCCTTGGGGCCGCCGTCCAGCACCTGCTCGACCGCCACCCGCTGCTTCGCGCCGCCTTCCAGCAGCTCCCCGACGGCCGGATCGTCCAGCTGATCGGCGAGCGGGCCGAGCTGCCCTGGCGCTACGCCGACCTGTCCGCTCTGGACGCCGGGCGGCAGGCCGCTGCCGCCGGCGAGGTCGCGGCGCAGGAGCGGGCTGCCGGGTTCGACCTCGGCGTCCCGCCTCTGCTTCGGGCCGCGCTCGTCCGCTACGGCGCCGAGCGGTCGCAGCTGGTACTGACGCTGCATCACATCCTGGTGGACGGCTGGTCGCTGTCCCTGCTCATGCGGGAACTCCTGAGCGGCTACCGTCCGGGCGGTGAAACGTCCCGCCCCGACGAGGACCCGACATACCGCGCGTACGCGGGCTGCCTCGCCGCCCGCGACCGGGACTCCGCGCTCGGCGCCTGGAGCGACGCCCTCGCCGGCTTCGACGGACCCGCCCGGCTTCCCGTACGCACCGCGGACACCGCCGCAGAGGCCACCGGCACGGTCACCGCCGAGCTGTCCGAGGCCGACACGGCAGCTCTCGCCGCCGGCACCCGTAGGCTGGGGCTGACGCTCGGCAGCGTCGTCCAGGGCGGCTTCGGGCTCCTCCTCGGCGACCTCACCGGCTCGCGGGACGTGGTCTTCGGCAACACGGTCTCCGGCCGCCAGGCCGCCGTCGAGGGAGTCGAGACGCTGGTCGGCCTCCTCATCAACACGCTCCCGGCCCGCCTGCGGTGGCAGCCCGAGCAGTCGCTCGTGGACGTCCTCACCCGCTTCCAGGACGAGCAGGCGGAGCTGCTGGACCACCAGCACGTGGGGCTCGCCGAGATCCAGCGCATGATGGGGCGCGGTGACCTGTTCGAGGCGTTCGCCGTCGTGGAGAACCTGCCCGACGCGGGTGAGCCGTCCGACCCGGCGGGACAGGTCCGCGTCACCGCCTCGCACATCCGCGACGCCGTCCACTACCCGCTGGCGCTCACCGTCCTGCCCGGCGAACGGCTCCGGCTGCGCCTGGAGCACGACCCGGCCCGCCTCGACGACGCGGCAGCGCGGCGGTTCGCGGACCGGCTGCGGAGCCTGCTCGGCCGGATCGTGACCGACCCGCTCCGCCCGGTCGCCCGGCTGCCTCTCCTCACCGCCGACGAGGAGCGCGCGGCCCTCGACCGGCTGACCGGCCCGCACCACGCGCACGAGCTGCCCGACGACACGCTCCACGCCGCCTTCGCCCGGCAGGCCCGCCGCACCCCCGACGCGACCGCGCTGGCCCACGAGGCCGGCCGGACCACGTACGCCGAACTGGACGCGCGCGCCGAGGCCCTGGCGCACCGGCTGCTCGGCGAGGGCGTCACGCCCGAGTCCGTCGTCGCCGTCGCCGTGCCCCGGTCCGCCGAGACGCTCGTCGCGCTGCTCGGCGTGCTCAAGGCGGGCGCGGCCTATCTGCCGGTCGACACCGACCACCCTGCCGACCGGGTGCGCCATCTGCTCACCGACTCCGGGGCGCGGACCGTCATCGTCACCGCCGCGTCCCGGACCCGGCTGCCCGCCCTCGACGGCGTCGCGTACGTCGCGGTCGGCGAAGCGGCCGTTCCCGGGGCGCCGCCCGCCTCCGTGCCCGTCCACCCGGACGGCGCCGCATACGTGATGTACACCTCCGGATCCACCGGCCGGCCCAAGGGCGTCGTCGTGCCCCATCGCGGCGTGGTCGCCCAGCTCGCCTGGACCGCCGACCGCTTCGGCTACGGCCCCGACGAGCGGGTCCTGCACCAGTACTCCACCGGCTTCGACCCGTCCGTCCTGGAGATCTTCGCCCCGCTGCTGACCGGCGGCACCGTCGTGATCGCCCGGCCGGACGGCCACCGGGACCCCGCGTACCTCGCCGAGCTGATCCGCCGCGAGGGGGTCACGGGCATCGACCTCGTGCCCTCCCTCTACGCAGCGCTGCTCGCCGAGGACGAGGCGGGGGAGTGGTGGACCACCGTGCGCCGCGCCTTCAGCGGCGGCGAGGCCCTGCCCGTGCCGCTGGCCCGCCGCTGGCGGGAGCGCACCGGCGTGCCGCTGTTCAACCTGTACGGCCCGACCGAGGCCGTCATCCAGGTCACCGGCTGGCAGGCGGGCGGCACCGCTGAGGAGAGCGGCACCGTGCCCATCGGGCGCCCGGTGTGGAACACCCGCCTGTACGTCCTCGACCGCCACCTCCGCCCCGTCGCGGAGGGCGAGCCGGGCGAGCTCTACATCGCGGGCGGACAACTCGCCCGCGGCTATCACGGACGCACCGCACTGACCGCGGAGCGCTTCGTCGCCGATCCGTTCGGCGGTCCGGGAGAGCGGATGTACCGCACCGGAGACATGGTCCGGTTCAGTGGAGACGGTGTGCTCACCTACCTCGGGCGCACCGACCACCAGGTCAAGATCAGGGGCAACCGGGTGGAACCCGCCGAGATCGAAGCACGGCTGCGCGAGCTGCCGGCCGTCGGCGACGTCGCGGTCGTGGCCCGCGACGACGAGCGCGGAGTCAAGCAGCTGGTGGCCTACCTGGTCCCGGCCGCCGGCGCCGACATGGACACCGACGCGGTACGCGCCGCGCTGAGCGACCTCGTGCCCGCGCCCATGGTGCCCAGCCACTTCGTCCGGCTGGACGCACTGCCCCTCACCCCCGGAGGCAAGGTGGACCACAAGACCCTTCCGGCCCCCGAGGTCCGCAGAAGGCATGGCGGGGGTGCTCGCGAGGGCCATGAGCACCGGCTGTGCGCGATCTTCGCGGAGGTCCTCGGCCTCGACACCGTCGAGGCCGACGAGGACTTCTTCGTGCTCGGCGGCGACAGCATCCTGTCCATGGCGCTCTCCGGCCGCGCCCGCAAGGCGGGCCTGGCGGTGACCCCGCGCGAGGTCTTCGAGCACCGCACCCCGGCCGCCCTGGCCGCCGCCGTCACCGGCGCGGACCCCGCCCCGGCCCCGGTCGCCGACGCCGGCGGCGTAGGCGACGTGCCGCTGCTCCCGATCGTCCACCAGCTCCGCGAGGACGGCGGCACCATCGGCCGCTTCAACCTCTCGATGCTGCTCCAGGTTCCCGCCACCGCGGACGCCGAGAAGCTGACCGGTGTCCTCCAGGCGGTACTCGACCACCACGACGGCCTGCGCCTGACCCTCACCCGCATGGACCTGGGGCCCGCCATTCCCGCCCTGTGGTCCGCACAGACCTCCGCCCCCGGCACGGTCGACGCCGCCCCGCTGCTCCGCCGTGTCGACGTACGCGCGACGGACGGCACCGCACTGCGAGCGGTCATCGGCGAGGAGTCCGACGCGGCCGCCAACCGCCTCGACCCCGACAGCGGCGCGACGGTGCAGGCGGTGTGGTTCGACGCCGGTGCCGAGCAGCCCGGCCGCCTGCTGCTCGTCGTCCACCACCTCGTCATGGACGGCGTGTCCTGGCGCGTCCTCCTCGGCGACCTCGCCGCCGCGTGGGACGCCGTCGCACGGGGTGAGCGCCCGGCCCTGGAACCGGTGCCGACCTCCCTGCGCGGGTTCGCCCGCGAGGTCGCCGAACAGGCCACCTCCCCGCGGCGCCAGGCCGAACTCCCCTACTGGGCCGAGACCCTCGCGCCGGGGGCCGAGCTCGTCCCCGGAGCCACCCGCACGGGTACCGCCGGCGCAGCGCGGGAGCACGTCGTCACCCTGCCCACCGACGAGACCCGGGCGCTGCTCACCACCGTGCCCGCCGCGGCCGGCGCCGATGTCACCGAGGTGCTGCTCACCGCACTGCGCCTTGCCGTGTCGCGCCGGCGCCCGGGGCAGGACGGCGACCTGCTCGTGGATCTGGAGCGCCACGGCCGCGACGGCGTCACCGACGCCGACCTCTCCCGCACGGTGGGCTGGTTCACCAGCCTCCACCCGGTCCGCCTGCCCGCAGCCGAGGACCCGCTCGACGCGCTGAAGCAGGTCAAGGAGTCGGTCCGCTCCGCACCCGACTCCGGCGCCGGATACGGGATGCTGCGGTACCTCAACCCGCAGCTCGCCCCGGTCTTCGCCCGGTTGTCCACCGCCCAGGTGCTGTTCAACTACCTCGGCCGGCTGCCCGCCGGCCAGGCCGCCGACTGGGCCCCGGCCGCCGAATCGGACGCGCTGTCCCTCGGCCCCGACGCCGACCTGGCCCTGCCGTACCCGCTCCAGATCAACGCGGTGTGCGCGGAGACCCCGGACGGCCCCGAACTGCGCGCCACCTGGACCTGGCCGGACGGCACCGTACTGACCGAGAACGACGTCCACGACTTGGGCCGCGCCTGGGCCGACGCCCTGCGCGAACTCGTCGCCCGGACCGCCGCGCCCGGCGCCCGCCGCTCCCTCACGCCCTCGGACGTGCCGCTGGTCGCCCTCACCCAGGCCGACATCGAGCTGGTCGAGCGGGTCAGCCCGGCGCCGGTGGCCGACATCTGGCCGCTGTCGCCACTCCAGGAAGGCCTCTACTTCCACGCCAGCTACGACACGACCGCACTGGACGTCTACACCGCCCAGGACACCTTCGACTTCGACCACCGGCTCGACGCCCAGCGGCTGCGCGCCGCCTGTGCGACCCTGCTGCGCCGGCACCCGAGCCTGTGCGCCGGCATCACCGGCGACGGCCTGCCGGAGCCGGTCCAGTTCGTGTGCCCGGCCGGCGAACTGCCCCCGCCGGTGACCGAGATCGACCTGACCGGGCTGGGCGAGACCGAGCGGCAGGCCCGGCTCGCCGCGATATCCGACACCGACCGGCGGCAGCGGTTCGACCTGGCCGCGCCGCCGCTGTTCCGGCTCACCCTGATCCGGCTCACCGGCACCGCCGACCGTCTGATGCTCAGCCATCACCTGGTCGCATGGGATGGCTGGTCCCAGTCCCTTTTCCTGGACGAACTCCTCGGGCTGTACGCGGCGTCCGGCGACGACAGCCACCTGTCCGAACCGGGCAGCTACCGCGACTACCTGGGCTGGCTCGCCGGCCGGGACCCCGACGCGGCCCGCGAGACGTGGCGCGGCGCCCTCGCCGGGCTCGACGAGCCGACCCTCGTCGCCCGCGAGCGCGGCGACGAGCCGACGATCCCGCGCCGCCGCACCCTCGACCTCGGACGCGCCCTCAGCGAGCGGCTGCGCTCGTCCGCGCGAGAGCACGGACTGACCGTCAACGCCGTGCTCTGCGCCGCGTGGGCGCTTGTCCTGTCCTCCACCGTGGGCCGGGACGACGTGGTGTTCGGCGCCACCGTCGCCGGACGCCCGGCGGACGTGCCCCGCGTCGACACGACGATCGGCATGTTCCTCAACACCGTGCCCCAGCGGATCACCCTCGACCCCGCCGAGCCGGTCGGGGACCTGCTGCGCCGCATCCAGACCGAGCGCGCGGCCGTGATGGACCACGAGTACCTCGGCCTCGCCGAACTCCAGCACGCCGGCGGCCATCCGACGCTCTTCGACACCCTGTACGTCCTGCAGAACTTCGCCGACGAAGGCGCCTTCCGGCAGCTCACCGAGCGCCACGGCATCACCGGGGTGGGCAGCGTGGATGCCACCCACTACCCGATGACGCTGATCGTCAACCCGGCGGAGACGGTCCGGGCCAAGCTGGAGTACCGGCCCGACCTCGTGAACGACGAGCAGGCCGAGGCCGCGCTGGACCGCTTCGGCACCCTGGTGGAACGGCTCATCGGCGACCTCACGACCCGGGTCGGCACCCTGGACCTGCTGCTGCCCGGCGAGCGGGAGTCCCTCGCCGCCGACTGGGCGGGCAGCCGGGAGCCGGTGCCGAACGAGACCGTCGCGGACATGCTGGCCGCCCAGGCGGCACGCAGCCCGGAGGCCGTGGCTCTGGTCTTCGGCGAGCGCGCCCTCACCTACGCCGAACTCGACACGCGGATCAACCGGATCGCCCGGCTCCTCCTCGCCCGGGGCGCCGGACCGGAGAAGGCCGTCGCCCTGGCGCTGCCGCGCTCCATCGACATGGTCGCCGCGCTGTTCGCCGTGCTGCGGACGGGTGCCGCCTACCTGCCCCTGGACCTCGACCACCCGGCCGGCCGGCTGCGGCTGATGGTCGAGGACACCCGGCCGCTCTGCCTGCTGTCCACGACCGCCGTCGCCCCGGGCCTTCGCGGCGAGAACGGCCCCGCAGCGCCCGAACTCCTCCTGGACGAGGAGGCCGTGGCCGCCGAACTGGCGGCGCTCCCCGGCGGTGAGGTCACCGATGCCGAGCGGCCCGCGTTCGCCCGCGACCGGGCGGACCGGCTGGAGCACCCGGCGTACATCATCTACACCTCCGGCTCCACAGGCAGGCCCAAGGGCGTCGTCACCCCCTACCGGGGACTGACGAACATGCAGCTCAACCACCAGAAGGAGATCTTCGACCCGGCCATCGCCTCGGCCGGCGGACGGCGACTGCGCATCGCGCACACCGTGTCCTTCGCCTTCGACATGTCCTGGGAGGAACTGCTCTGGCTCGTCGAGGGCCACGAGGTGCACATCTGCGACGAGGAACTGCGCCGCGACGCCGAGGCCCTGGTCGCCTACTGCGACCGGCACCGGGTCGACGTGGTCAATGTGACGCCGACGTACGCCCAGCTCCTCATCGAGGAGGGCCTGCTCGACCACGACAAGGCGGCGGGCAAGCACCGCCCCGCACTGGTCCTGCTCGGCGGCGAGGCGGTGTCCGAGACGGTGTGGACGAAGCTGAGCCGCACCGACGGCACCTACGGCTACAACCTCTACGGGCCGACCGAGTACACGATCAACACGCTCGGCGGTTCGACGACGGACAGCGCCACCTCCACGGTCGGTCTGCCCATCCGCAACACCCGCGCCTACGTCCTCGACGCGATGCTGCGCCCCGTCCCGCCGGGCTGCCCCGGCGAGCTGTACATCGCCGGCACCGGCCTGGCCCGCGGCTACCACGGCCGGCCCGGCCTGAGCGCCGAGCGGTTCGTCGCGGACCCCTTCGGCGAGCCGGGCGAGCGGATGTACCGCACCGGCGACCTCGTACGCCGGCGACCCGGCGGCCTGCTCGACTTCCTCGGCCGCACCGACGACCAGGTCAAGATCCGCGGCTACCGGGTCGAGCTCGGCGAGATCGCCGCGGCCCTGTCCACGCACCCCGAGGTCGCGCACGCGACCGTGGTCGTGAACGAGGCCGCCGGAACCAGGCGCCTGGCCGGCTACCTCGTGGCGGAGGACGGCGCCGAGGCGGGGCAGGAGATGCTTCAGCGGCTGCGCGACCATCTGAAGGCCGGCCTGCCGGACTACATGGTCCCCTCCGCACTCGTCGCCGTGGACACGCTGCCGCTGACCGTCAACGGAAAGCTCGATGTCAGGGCGCTGCCCGTCCCCGACTTCGGCGGCACGGGCCCGGGCCGCGCGCCGCGCACGCCGCGGGAAGAGGTCCTCTGCGCCCTCTTCGCCGAGGTCCTCGGCCTGCCCGAGGGCAGCGTCGGCATCGACAGCGACTTCTTCGAGCTCGGCGGCCACTCGCTGCTCGCCACCCGCCTGGTCGGCCGCGCCCGCACCGCGCTCGACGCCGAACTGGCCATCCGCGACCTGTTCGAGGCGCCGACGGCCGCGGAGCTGGTGGAACGCGCCTCCCGCCCCGGCGGCCCCGCCCGCCCGGCGCTGACCGCGGGCGAGCGCCCCGAAGAGCTGCCGCTTTCCCACGCCCAGCGGCGGCTCTGGGTCGTCCAGCAGCTCGATCGCGCCTCAGCCGCGTACAACTTCCCGCTGGTCATGCGGCTGCGCGGAGCGCTGGACGTCGAGGCGTGGACGACTGCGCTCGCCGATGTCACAGCCCGTCACGAGGCCCTGCGCACGGTCTTCGCCGAGCGCGACGGCCAGGCGTTCCAGCGGGTCCTGCCGGCATGGCAGGCCCGGCCGGCGGTCGGACTCGTCCGCGCCACCGAGGACGAAGTGCCCGGCATCGTCGACGCCGAGACCGGCCGGACCTTCGACCTCGCCGCCGAACTCCCCCTGCGCGCCACCATCGTGGAGGTCGCACCCGACGACCACGTCGTCATCCTGCTGCTGCACCACATCACCACCGACGAGTGGTCCGACCGCCCGTTCCTGCGCGATCTGGGCACCGCGTACGAAGCCCGCCTCTCGCACGGCAGCGCCCCGGACTGGGAGCCGCCGGCCGTCCAGTACGCCGACTACGTCCTCTGGCAGCAGCGGCTGCTCGGCGATCCGGGCGATGCGGGCAGCCTGGCCGCGCGGCAGCTGGACTACTGGCAGTCGGCCCTCGCCGGCGCCCCCGAAGAGCTCGAACTGCCCACCGACCGGCCCCGTCCCGCCCGCCCCGCCTTCTCCGGAGCCGAGCTGGACATCGACTTCGGCGCCGATGTCCACGACGGGCTGAAGCGGCTCGCCCGGAAGACCGGTGCCAGCATGTTCATGGTGGTGCACGCGGCCGTGGCCGCCCTGCTGCACCGCATGGGCGCGGGCACGGACATCCCCCTCGGCTCGCCCATCGCGGGCCGGGGCGATGAGGCGCTCGAGGACCTGGTGGGCTTCTTCGTCAACACCCTGGTGCTCCGCACGGACCTGAGCGGAGACCCGAGCTTCACCGAACTGCTGACCCGGGTCCGTGAGACCGGCCTGGCAGCCTTCTCCCACGCGGACGTGCCGTTCGAGGCCGTCGTGGAGAAGCTCAACCCGACCCGGTCGCTCTCCCGGAACCCGCTGTTCCAGGTGATGGTCGGCTATCACGCCCGTACCGGTGACACATTCGCACCGGGCGGGCTCCGGGTGGAGTACGTGCCGTTCCGCATCCGCTCGGCCAAGTTCGACCTGGTGTTCAGCTTCACCGAGCACACGGACGCCGACGGCGCCGCGGGCTCCCTGGTCTGCCGGCTGGAGTTCGCCACCGAACTGTTCGACCACGAGACCGCCGAGTGGATCGGCGACCGGCTCCGCGCGCTCGTCGCGGCCCTCGCCGCCGCCCCGGAGCGACCCGTCTCGCAGGCCGAGATCCTCACCGCCGACGAGCGTCACCTGGTCCTGGAGACGTTCAACGGCGCCCCGCGCCCGGTCGACGAGGAGACCCTGCCGGCGATGTTCGCCCGGCGGCTCGCCGAGCGGCCCCGAGCGGTCGCCGTCGTGGACCGCTCGCGCTCGGTGACGTACCGGGAGCTGGACGAGCGCTCCGACCGCGTCGCCCGGCTGCTCGCCGTGCGGGGCGTCGGCCGCGAGAGCGTGGTCGGCGTGGCCGTGCCCCGCTCCGCCGACATGGTCGCCACGGTGCTCGCCGTGCTCAAGCTCGGCGCCGCGTTCCTGCCGCTCGACCTGGCCCACCCCGCCGACCGGCTCCGCTACATTATCGAGGACTCGGGGGCGGCCCTCGTGGTCGGCACCGAGTCCGTCGCCGGGAAGATCCCGGACGTGACGGGCGCCCGGGTGCTGCTGCTCGACGAGCCCTCCGTGGCCGCCGAACCGGACGGTCCCCCGCAGACCGCCGTCGGCGGCGGACCGATCGGCCTGGACCAGGCCGCCTACGTGATCTACACATCCGGTTCCACGGGACGCCCCAAGGGCGTCGTCGTACCGCACGAGGGCATCGCCAGCCTCGTCGCCACCGCCGTGGACCGGATGGGCCTGCAACCGGACAGCCGGGTCCTGCAGTTCGCCTCGATCGGCTTCGACGTGTTCGCCTTCGAGCTGTCGATGGCCCTGTGCCACGGCGGACGGCTCGTCCTGATCACCGACGAGGCCCGGGTCGCCGGCCCCGCCCTCAGCGACTTCCTCGCGGACCAGCGCATCACCCATATGATCCTGCCGCCGTCGCTGGTGTCGGCGCTGCCGCCGGGCTGCGAGCTGCCCGAGGGCGCCACGGTCCTCGTCGGCACGGAGACGGTGCCGCCGGACCTGTTCGAGCGCTTCGGCGCCACGGTCAACCTCATCTGCGCATACGGGCTCACCGAGGCCACGGTCAACTCCACGCTGTGGGCCGCGCGCGAGCACGGCGGCCGGCCCGGCGGCCGGGTCCCCATCGGCAGACCCGACCCCAACACGCGCTGCTACGTCCTGGACGACCGCCTTCGTCCGGTCCCGCCCGGCGTGGTGGGCGAACTCTTCGTCTCCGGACGCGGCCTCGCGCGCGGCTACCTCGGCAAGGCCGGACTCACCTCGGAGCGGTTCGTCGCCGACCCGTACGGCCCGCCCGGCAGCCGCATGTACCGCACAGGCGACCGCGCCCGCTGGTGCGCGGACGGCAACCTCGACTTCCTCGGCCGGGTCGACACCCAGGTCAAGATCCGCGGCATCCGCATCGAACTCGGCGAGATCGAGGCGGCACTCGCCGCACACCCCTCGGTCGCCCAGGCCGCCGTACTGCCCGACCGGGACGGCGACATCGTGCGCCTGATCGGCTATGCGGCACCGGAGCGCGGGGAGCCCGATCCGCAGGAGCTGCGCGCCCACATGGCCGGGCTGCTGCCCGCGTACATGGTCCCGGCGCTCGTCGTGGCACTGGACGGCCCGCTGCCGCTCACACCCAACGGCAAACTGGACCGCAAGGCGCTGCCCGCGCCGGACTGGTCGGCGATGGCCGGCGACGCGCGACCGGCCACCGAGACGCAGGCCCGCCTGGCGGCCCTGTTCCGCGAGATCCTCAAGCTCGACACCGTGGGCGTCCACGACAACTTCTTCGCCCTCGGCGGCCACTCGATGGCCTCGATGCGGCTCCTGGGCCGCATCCGCGCCGAGTTCGGCGTCGAGCTGAGCATCCGGGATGTCTTCGACGCGCTGACGGTGGCCGCTCTGGCGGGCAAGCTGGAGGGCGCGGCGGCAGCCCGCCCGGCCCGCCCGGCGCTGCGGCCCTCCGAAGGCGCGGGGGGCGGCCCGCTGCCGGCCGCGCCGGTCCAGCGCCGGCAGTGGGAGTCCCACCGCCGTGCCCCCGGCTTCGACCATGCGCTGGTCCTGCGGGCACCGGACGGCGGCCTCGACGCCGCCGCGCTCACCGCCGCCCTCGCCGATGTGGTGGCCCGCCACGAGCCGCTGCGCACGGCGTTCACCGAATGCGACGGCACGCTGCACCAGCGGCCGGTCGAGGCCCCGGCTCTCGCGCGCGACCGGTGTGCGGACCTGGACTCCCGTCTGGCGGAACTCGCCCGGCTGCACCCGGACCCGGAGCGGGAGGCCCCGCTGCGGGCGACCCTGCTGACAGACCCGGCCGGTCACCAGGCGCTGCTGGTGACCTCGGTCTACCTGGCCGTGGACGAATGGTCGGTGGTCCCGCTGCTCCGTGACCTGACCACGGCATACGCGGCGCGCAGGGACGGCCGGGCGCCCGGGTGGGAGCCCCTGCCGGTGACGTACGCCGACTACACCCGCTGGGCGCACGGGGCGCTGGGCGACCTCGCCGACCCGGAGAGCCGGGGCGGCCGGCAGCTCGCGTACTGGCGGCGGACACTGCAGGACGCCCCGGTGGAGCTGGCGCTCCCGACGGACGGCCCGAGCCGCGCCGCCGAGGGCGGCGGCTGTGTGGGCTTCGTCCTGGACGAGCAGCTGCACGCGGCCGTGGGCGAACTGGCCCGGGAGACCGGCACCAGCATGTTCATGGTGCTCCACTCCGCCCTCGCGGCCCTGCTCACCGCCCACGGCGCCGGCACCGACCTGCCCATCGCCACGATGGTCGCCGGTCGCGGGGACGACCAGCTGGCCGACCTGGTCGGCTGCTTCCTCAACACCGTGGTGCTGCGCACCGACACGGCCGGTGACCCGGCCTTCACGGAGCTGCTGACCCGGGTACGCGAGACCACGCTCAGTGCGCTCGACCGGCAGGACGTGCCGTTCGACGCGGTCGTCCGGGCGACCGGACTGCCCCCGCGGGGCCCCCAGGTCATGGTGATCCACCATGAGCAGGCGGATCTGGGGCAGTTGGAGGGCGGAGTGGGAACCTTCCACGCCGTGCCGACCGGCACCGCGCGGGCGGAGCTGACCCTCAGCTTCTACGAGCCGCAGGGCGAGGGCCCGGTGCACTGCGAACTCGTCTACGCACACGCCCTGCTCGGCCCGGCCAAGGCCCGGCAGCTCGCCGAAGAACTGCAGACCCTGCTGCGCACCGCAGCGGCCGACCCCGAGCAGCCGCTCTCCGAGCTGTTCACCGCAACGTCCACGAGGAGTGACAACGCATGAGCACCAACCCGTTCGAGGACCCGCAGGGCCGCTTCCTGGTGCTGGTCAACGAAGAGGGCCAGCACTCGCTGTGGCCGTCCTTCGCCGAAGTTCCCGCCGGCTGGCGGACCGCCTTCGGCGAGGACACCCGCGAGGCGTGCCTGTCCTACGTCGAGTCGAACTGGACCGATCTGCGCCCCGCGAGCCTGGTGGCCCGCCAGGGCTGACCCTGCCCGCGACGCCGGACACACACGGCCGTCCGCAGAGAGGCCTCTCTGCGGACGGCCGCGTTCCACGGGCTCGACACGGCACCGTGGAAAGCGCGTACGGGTATCGAGGACGGACACCCGGCTCCGATGCGCCCTTCCGGGGGCGCAGCCGGCGCCCGCCCCGGTGGCGGTCGCGGCGGTCTTCCCGCCGCGCCGGCGCCCGGGCGCCGGGCACCGGCCGCCAGGCGGCGCGGGCCCCTCTCGCGCCCGCCTGCCCTCCCGCCACCGGTCGTGCGTCAGTGCTCGGCCGGACGGTCCCCGGGCGGGCGCTGCGCGGGGAGCGACGGTGCGCGCCGGCTGTCGGACCAGGCCGCCCACAGCGCGGCATACCGGCCGCCGGCGGCGACCAGTTCCTCGTGCGTGCCCATCTCCACGACCCGGCCGCCGTCGAAAACGACGACGCGGTCGGCGGTGGCGGCCTGGGGGAGGCGGTGTGCCACCATCAGGCCGGTACGGCCCTCCAGGGCGCGGACCGCGGCCGACTCCAGGACGCGGGCACCGGCACTGCCGGCGTCGGCGGTGGCCTCGTCCAGGATGGCGATCGGCGGGTCCGCCAGGACAAGGCGCGCCAGGGCCAGATGCTGGGTCTGCGTCACCGTCAGCCGGTGGCCGCCGTCGCCCACCACGGTGGCGAGCCCGTCGGGCAGCGCCTCCACCCAGTCGAGCGCGTCCACCCCGGCCAGTGCCGCGCGCAGCTCTTCGTCCGTGGCCCGCGGCCGGGCCAGCCGCAGATCCTCGGCCAGGGGGCCGGCGAACACGTGCACCTCCTGGCTGATCAGGGTCACAGCGCGCCGGACGCCCGCCGGACCGAGGTCCCGGGTGTCGATCCCGCCGATGGCGATCGCACCGCCGGTGGCTTCGTGGACGCCGGCGATCAGCTTCGCGAGGGTGGTCTTCCCGGCGCCGCTCGCGCCCACCAGCGCCACCCGCTCGCCGCTTCGGACCTCCAGGTCCACATCGCTGAGGACCGGGTGGCCGTCGACGTAGGCGTGGCGCAGTGCCGAGACCCTGACCGAGCCGTCCGCCGGAGCAGTGCCGTGCCCGGGAGCGGCCTCGTGCTCTTCCGGCAGGCTCGACACGCCCACGAGACGGGCCAGACTCGCGCCTGCGGACTGGGCGTCGTCGATGAGGAAGAGCGCGGCGTTGATGGGGTTGAAGAGGCTGTGGAAGTACAGGGCCGCCGCGGTCGCCGTGCCGATGCTCACCGAGCCGTCGTCCACCAGGAGGAAGCCCGTCACCATGACCGCCGCCAGCCCGATGAACTCACCCGCGTTGAGGCGGGAGAAGAAGCCGGAGACCAGCCGGATCCCGCGCAGTGCGAGGCCGACGGCCTCCTGGGACCGCTGTTGCACTGCCTGTGCGTGGACGTCGGTCAGCCGGAACGCGCGTACGGTGCGGACGCCGCCGATGCTGTCGAGGAGCTGGTGCTGGAGGGCGCCGCCCGCCACCCGGTGCCTGGCGTACACGGAGGCGGCACGCGGGATGTACCAGCGGACCGTCAGGATGTGCACCGGCACGGCCAGCAGCACGGCGGCCAGGAAGCGCCAGTCCAGGACGGCGAGGCCGGCCAGTGTCAGCACGATGGTGAGAAGCGCGGCGGCGAACTCGGGCAGGGCCACCCGCACGGCCTTGGCGATCACGGTGACATCGCCGGTCACCCGGGAGGTCAGGTCGCCCGACCCGGCCTGTTCGACGCGGCCGAGGGGAAGACGCAGCGCCCGTCCGACGAACCGCTCGCGCAGGTCCGCAAGGACGGTCTCGCCGAGGCGGGCCACGAGCGAGTGGCCGATCGCGGTCGCCGCGCCCCGGGTCACGGCGACCGCGACGAGCAGCACCATCGGCACGGTCAGCGCGCCGGTGCCGCGGTGCGCGACCACCAGGTCGACGATGCGTCCGAGCAGCGGGGCGGTCAACAGGCCGATGCCCGTCCCGGTGACGAGTACGGTGAACGCGAGCGCGGTCAGGAGCCGGTGCCCGCGCAGCAGCGAGCCGACGGCGGCGAGCGTCTGGGCGCCGGTCGCGGTGGGCAGCAGCTCTCGGTCGGCGTACTCGTCACCGGTTCTGCCCGCGGGGGTTCCGCTGCTCATATCGCGTCCTTCGCGGTTCGCGTCGGGGCCGTCGCCGGCCGGGCGGCCGGACTTCGCGTCCGTCATGCCAGCACCGCCGAGCGGTACGCCTCGTGTGCGCAGACGAGTTCGGGGTGGCGGCCTTCGGCCGCCACCGTGCCGCCGTCGAACAGCACCACGCGGTCGGTCGCGGCGAGCAGCGCCGGGCTGGTGGTGACCAGGATCGTGGTACGGCCGTCCCGGAGCCGGCGCAGCCGGGCCGCGATGCGGGTCTCGGTGACGGTGTCGACGGCGGTGGTCGGGTCGTGGACCACGAGCACCGGGGGGTCGGCGGCGAGCGCCCGGGCCAGCGCCACGCGCTGGCGCTGGCCTCCGGAGAGGGAGCGGCCGCGCTCGGTGAGCACGGTGGCCGTGCCGTGGGGCAGGGCGTGGGCGACCTCATCGGCCGTCGCCGCGGACAGGGCAGGGACGAGGTCGGCCTCCTCCGCGTCCGCGCCGGCCCTCACGTTGTCGAGCAGGCTGCTCTCGAACAGGTCGGCGTCGTGGTGGGCGACCAGGATCGCCCGGCGGGCGCTGACCGGATCCAGTGCGGTCAGGGGGACGCCGTCGAGTTCGACGGCGCCCTCGGCCGGGTCGAGTTCGCGGCCGAGGCAGAGCAGGAGGTCGTGGGCCACCGCCGGATCCTTCGCGACGACGCCGACGACGGAGCCCGGGGCGATGTCGAGGTCGACGCCGCTCAGCGCGCCGTGTCCGAGCCCGCGCAGCCGGATCCTCCCGGCCACCGGGCTCGCGGGTGCCGCCTCGCCTGCCGGCACGGCGGGCGCCGAAGCCAGCACGTCGGCGATCCGGTCGGCGGAGGCGCGGCCCAGCGCGAACTCGCCGTTGACGTAGGTGAGCAGCTGGAAGGGACCGAGCAGGTACTGGGCGAGTCCGACGGCGGCCACCAGTTCGCCGACGCTGATCGCTCCGCTCATGGCGAGGTGGGCAGCCGCGAGTCCGATGACCGCGATGAAGATTCCCGTGAGGGCGAGGATCGCGCCGTCGTGCCAGGCTCGGCTCCTGGCGGCCCGCAGCGCGGCCGCCAGGGAGTCCTGGCTGGTGCGCCGGTAGCGGGAGACGGCGGTCGCCTCCGCTCCCATGCCCTTGAGGACCCGCAGGCCCGCGACGAGGTCGGCGGCGACACCGGAGGCGTGTGCGGCGCGTTCCTGCTCGATCTCGCTGCGCTGTTCGAGCGGTTGGCTGATCCGGTGGCCCAGCCAGAGCAGGGGCGGGACGCCGAGCAGGATGAGCAGGCCCAGCGGTACCGAGACCCGGAGCAGCATGACCGCGCTGACGGTCAGGCCGGCGAGCGCGGACACCGCGTACGGCACGGCTGCCGCGACGGCTCCGACGCGGGTGGCGTCACCCGTTGCCACAGCCGTCAGCGCGCCGGGGAGCCGGCCGGTGTCGGCGCCGCCGCGGGGGTCCAGCACGCGGGTGCCGACGGCAAGGCGCCACTCGTGCGCGGCGAGCTCGCCGGTGCCGTCGGCGATGCGGGCGGCGGCGCGGTAGCACGTGGACAGGACGAGGAAGAGGACGGCGAGGACGAGCAGCCAGCGCAGGAGCGAGCCGGCGTCGCCGGTGGCCACGGCACGGTCGATGATCATGCCGATGACGACGGGGACCAGGGCCTCGCAGCCCTGGTGCGCCATGCCGAGGAGCGAGGCCCCGGCGATGCGGCGGCGCTGGTGTCCGATCGTGTCGCGGAGGACGCGGCCCCCCGTCGGACCTTCCTTCATCGGTCCCTCCACGGGCATCCGGCACCTCCGCGAAGATGGTCGATCAGTTAGGTGAGGCTATCTTAAGCGGGCTGGTCGTGGTGGTGGGCCGAGGTCCCCCATGCCCGTTCCGGCCGACGGCATCCACGCGTTGACCCGGTGCCGAGCATTCGGTTAGCCTCACCTAAGTCGGCCTTTGCCGTCCCTGCCCCATCTTCTCTGACTGTTACTCATCGGGTACTCATCGGGTACTGATGCGTACTCATGCGGGCTGCCAACGGGGGGAGTCGCGGTTGTCGGTCGAAGTCCACGCGGAACCCGGGAGCAGGGCCGACGCCTCGGCCCCACAGCAGACCCGGCGGTCCGCGGCCGCGCTCCGCGGGGCGGGACTCGTCCTCACCCTGGGCGCGCTCTTCCTCGTCGGCCTGCTCAGCGTGTGGGTGGGAACCCGGGGCATCCCCTTCACCGCGACCTGGAGCCTGCTCTGGCGGCCCGACGGCTCGGAGGCCTCGGTCATCATCCACGCGTACCGCATCCCCCGGACCCTCCTCGGCCTCCTGGTGGGAGCGGCCCTCGGACTCTCCGGCGCGCTCATGCAGTCGCTCACCCGCAACCCGCTGGCCGACCCCGGACTGCTGGGCGTGAGCCTCGGCGCGTCCAGCGGAGTGGTCGCGGCCATCGCCTTCCTCGGTGTGGGCGGTGTCCTCGGCTACGTCTGGTTCGCGTTCCTGGGCGCCGCGCTGGCGTCCGTTCTCGTCTACGTGCTGGGCTCCCTCGGACGCTCCCTGGCGACCCCGGACCGCCTCGTGGTCGCCGGAGCGGCGGTGACGGCGGTGCTCTTCGCCCTCAACTACGCCGTACTGCTCATGCACCCGCGCGCGTTCGACCAGTTCCGGTTCTGGACCGCCGGGGCTCTGGCCGGCCGGAACATCGACGTCGTGCTCGTCGTTCTGCCGTTCGTCGTGGTGGGCCTGCTGCTCGCGCTCGGCCTCGCTCCCGCCCTGAACGCCCTGGCCATGGGCGACCAGATGGGCCGCGCGCTCGGGGTGAACGTCGGCCGGTCCCGGGCGCTGGGGCTGCTCGCCGTCATCCTGCTGTGCGGGGCGGCGACCGCCGCGGCGGGCCCGATCGGCTTCGTCGGCCTGGTGGTTCCGCATGTCGCCCGGTTCGCGGTGGGCACCGACCAGCGTTGGGTGCTCGCGTACTCGATGCTGTTCGCCCCCGTCCTGCTGCTCGGGGCGGATGTCCTGGGACGGTTGCTGGGCGCCCCGGGCGAGATCCAGGTCGGCATCGTCACCGCCTTCCTCGGGGCCCCGCTGTTCATCGCGCTGTGTCGTCGCCGAAGGCTGGTCATGCTGTGACTGCCGCACGGGAGACGGGGGCTCCCGCTCCGGACCCGCGCCCGACCCCCGCGGCGTCCACCGCCCGTCCGGCGTCCCCGGCGCCGTCCCGGATGGTCACGGGGCGGGTCGTCCGAACCCGCAAGGGCGGGCTGTCCCTGCGTGTCCACGGCCGCGTCCTGGCCGTGACGGCCGCCCTGCTCGGCGCGCTCCTCCTGGTCGTGGGAACCACCCTGACCACCGGTGACTTCGAACTGTCCGCCGGCGAGGTGGTCCAGACCCTCACCGGCAACGGCTCCGGGGCCGCTGACTTCATCGTGCACACCCTGCGCATGCCCCGGCTGCTGACCGCCCTGTTCGTCGGCGCGGCCCTTGCGGTGAGCGGGGCGATCCTGCAGAGCCTGACCGGTAACACGCTGGGCACGCCCGACATCATCGGCTTCACCAACGGCTCGGCCACCGGCGCCCTGCTGGTCATCGTCGTGTGGCACGGCAGCATGACGCAGATCGCGCTCGGCGCGCTCGCCGGCGGGCTGGCCACCGCGGCCGCCGTCTCCCTGCTGCTGCTCGGGCGCGGCCTGGGGGGGTTCCGGCTGGTGGTCGTCGGTATCGGCGTCAGTGCGCTGCTGCTGGCCCTCAACTCGTATCTGATCACCCGGGCCAGCTGGCAGGAGGCGCTTCAGGCGCAGGCGTGGCTGGTGGGAAGCCTCGGGAACCGCGGCTGGGTCCACGCGAACGCCATCGGCCTGGCCGTGCTCCTCCTGCTTCCGCCCGCGTTCCTCCTCGCCCGCCGCCTGTCCGTGGTGGAGATGGGCGACGGCATCGCGACGGCGCTCGGTGTCCACGTGACCCGCACCCGTGCCACCCTGCTGGCCATCAGCGTCGCACTGGCCGCGTTCGCCACCGCGGTGACCGGGCCCATCCTGTTCGTCGCGCTTGCCGCACCACAACTGGCCCGGGGGCTGACCCGTTCGCCCGGTCCCGGCCTCGTGCCCTGTGCCCTCATGGGGGCCCTCCTGCTCGCGGTGAGCGACCTGGCCGCGCAGCGCCTCTTCGCGCCCGCGCTCCTCCCGGTGGGAACGGCCACCGGGACCATCGGCGGGCTGTACCTCATCCATCTGTTGATCACCGAGTCGCGAAGGAGCCGCGCATGACCGGACCGAACACACCGGCGCCGCGTCTGCGCGCCGAGGACCTCACGCTCTCCTACGACCGGCGGGAGGTGGCGCGTTCCCTCGCGGTCGACATCCCCGACGACTCCTTCACAGTGATCATCGGGCCGAACGCCTGCGGTAAGTCCACCCTGCTCAAGGCACTGGCCCGGATGCTCAGGCCGAAGGCCGGCCAGGTGTACCTCGACGGACAGGCCATCGCCTCGTACCGGTCCCGTGAAGTGGCCCGCCGGCTCGGGCTGCTCCCGCAGTCGTCCAGCGCGCCGGGCGGCATCACCGCCGGCGACCTCGTGGCGCGCGGCCGCTATCCGCACCAGCGACTGCTCAAGCAGTGGTCCCCGGAGGACGAGGAGGCCGTCGCGGAGGCGATGCGGCACACCGGTGTACGCGAACTCGCCGACCGGCCGGTGGACGACCTGTCCGGAGGCCAGCGCCAGCGCGTCTGGCTGGCCATGGTCCTGGCCCAGCAGACCTCCATCCTGCTGCTTGACGAGCCCACGACCTTCCTGGACATCGCCCACCAGGTCGAGGTGCTCGACCTGTGCGCCGAGTTGCACGCCCGCAGGGGGCACACGGTCGTGGCGGTGCTGCACGACCTCAACCAGGCGTGCCGCTATGCCACCCACCTCGTCGTGATGCGGCCCGGCGGCACGATCGCCGCCGAGGGCGATCCGGCGACCGTCATGACCGCCGAGCTGGTGGCGGACGTCTTCGGACTGCCCTGCCGGATCATCTCCGACCCGGAGACCGGCACGCCGCTGGTGGTGCCCGCGGCACCCAGGCGGTTCGAGCGCGAGGACACCCCGGATACCGGCGCCCCGGACGCCACCCCCGCCGGCGCCGTGCTGGCCGAGACCCTCTAGCGACGGACGGACTGCCCATGATGCTCTCCACGAGGCTGACGAACGCGAACATCCCCACCATGGACCCGGCCCGCAACGCCCGCGTCCTGGCCCGCGCCCTGTAGGCGTCAGCCCCCGGGGTCGCGCAGGCCGGCGGGGAGCGGGCCCGCCTCTCCCCGGGCCGGTGCGGCGACGACCCCGGCCGTCCGCATGGCCGTGTGCCGGCACCGAGTGGGCGGGGTGGCTGCTTCCGCGTTCATGCGCGGGCCTCCCGGTGGGCGGGGGAGCTGTCGGACGGCCCGTCCGGGACGATCGTGGTTCCCTGGGCCTTCTCGGAGAACAGGCCGTGCAGCACGGCCTGCGGCATCCGCCCGTCGAGGACGTGGGCCCGGCCGACGCCCGCCCGCACAGCCCGAAGGCAGCCCTCCATCTTCGGCACCATGCCGCTCGCGAGCTCCGGGAGCAGATCGCCCAACTCCGTGGCCGTCAGCCGCTCGATCACCTCCGTGCGGTGCGGCCAGTCCGCGTACAGGCCGCCGACATCGGTCAGCACCACGAGCCGGTCGGCGCCGAGGGCGGCGGCCAGGGCGGACGCGGCGAGGTCTGCGTTGACGTTGTAGACCTGGCCGTCCGTGCCGCGCGCGATCGGGGACACGACCGGGATGCGCCCCTCGTCCAGAAGCGCCCGCACGGTGTCCGGCGACACGGCCACGATGTCGCCCACGAGACCGATGTCCACGAGCCGCCCGTCTACGGAGGCCTGGCGCCGTACGGCGGTCAGCGTGTGGGCGTCCTCGCCCGACAGGCCCACGGCGAAGGGGCCATGGGCGTTGATCACGCCGACGAGGTCCCGCTGGATCCGTCCCGTCAGGACCATCCGGACCACGTCCATGGTCTCCGGGGTGGTCACCCTCATGCCCCCCTCGAAACGGACCTCAAGGCCGAGCCGGTCGAGCATCGAGCTGATCTGCGGGCCGCCGCCGTGCACCACGACCGGCAGCAGACCGGCGTGCCGCAGCTCCACGACATCCCGTGCGAACGCCTCCAGGAGCGCCCCCTCCACCATGGCGCTGCCGCCGAACTTCACCACGACCGTGCGGCCTTGGAGCTCCTCGCGCCAGGGCATTGCCCCGGGCAGCGGTTCGGCTTCCGTGACCGGTCGCGCGACTGCGGTCCCCATCTGTGTCCCCATCCCGTTCGTGATGTGCAGGCGCTGCTCTCGTGGACGTACTCGGCCGTCGGTTCGCTGCCCCCGTCGGCCGCCGCACCGGCCCGGAGCCGTGCCGAGCGGCTCGCGGGAATGCCCCGCGGCAGGGGAGCCGGCGTCGGGGTGAAGGGCGCGGTCACGCGCCCGCCGGCCACGCGGGAGAGGTGCTGTGTGAGTTCGGGAGTGTGCCGGTGGCCGCCGCCGACCCCGTACGGGCTCATCGCTCCCTCACTCCGGAGCCGAGGAGGTGCGGCGTGAGCGACCGGCCGGCGCCCGACGTGCCGCCGGCTGCGACGATCGCGGCCCCGGGATCCACCAGCCGTGGGCCCGGCAGGGGCGGCGGTGGCGTGAGTGCTCAACGGGACCCCATCTGGCACAGGTTGAAGCGGTGGTCTTGATCCGTCGGCGCGCCGGCGCCCTTGAATTGAGGCAAGGCTAACCTTATTTCCGCCTGGCGTCCCGTCCGGGCGGCGGGAGTGGAACGTGATGCGCACCACATGAAGAGGCGCGCGCGGACGGGGGAGCCGGCAGATCGCCCGGCGGCTTTTCCCCGCACTGCGTTTCTGGTTCACACAGCGATATGTTGACGATGTCAACGCGTTGTGTAGATCGCCGATCAATGCTGTCGTGTACGCTCGTGGTATGGGTAACGTGGACGGTGACTCGCCGGACCGGCTCGTTTCCGGCTCGGAGCTTGCCCGCTTCGCGGGGGTGACACGGGCAGCGGTTTCCAATTGGCGTCGACGCCACGGCGATTTCCCGCTGCCCGCGGGTGGCGGTGTGAACAGTCCCCTGTTCTCCCTCGCCGAGGTGCGGGCGTGGCTGGACCGGCAGAACAAGGGGCACGGCGTCTCCGACGAGGTGCGGCTCTGGCAGGCGCTGCGGGCCGCCTACGGCGAGGAGAGCGTGGCCGCCGTCGCCGACGTGGCCCGGCATCTGGCCGGTGCCGAGCCCGCGCCGGATCTCCCGGACGACGCGGCCGGACTGGCCGGCCTGCTCGCGCGCGCGGCTTCGGCCGCCGCCGTCGTCGAAGGGCTGGTCGCGAGGATCACCGATGCGGCAGGCAGGTCCGGCTCGGACCATGTCACCTCGCGGCGGATCCTTCGAGCCGTGCGGCACTACGGAGGAGGCTTGCGCGAGGGCGCCACGGTGCTGGATCCCTCCTGTGGCATCGGCAGCCTCCTGCTCACCATGGGATCCGCCGCCGAGACGAAACGATTCGGGCAGGAACGGGACCCCCGCCGGGCCCGCCTCGCTCAGCTCCGCGCAGACCTCGCCGGACACACGGCTTTCGTCGTCACCGCGGGCGATTCCCTCCGTGCGGACCGGCTGCCGGAGGTCCGGGCCGACCTGGTGGTCTGCGACCCGCCGGTGGCCGTCACCGAATGGGGCCGGGAGGACCTGCTCCTCGACACGCGCTGGGAGTTCGGTACACCCCCCAAGGCGGAAGGCGAGCTGGCCTGGCTCCAGCACGCCTACGCCCGCACCGCGCCCGGCGGGCGGGTGCTGATGGTGATGCCCGCCTCCGTGGCCTACCGCAAGGCCGGCCGCCGGATCCGGGCCGAACTCGTACGGCGCGGCGTCCTCACCCGGCTCATCGCCCTGCCCCCGGGTTCGGCGGCCTCACACGCACTTCCCGTCCATCTGTGGGAGCTCACCCGGCCGTCGGCCACCGGCACGGCGCCCGGATCCGTGCGTCTCGTGGATCTGACCGACAACCAGCCGGACGGGCCACTGGACCCGGCCCCCCACCAGGTGGCGCAGGTCCCGGCGGTCGAGCTTCTGGACGACGCCGTCGACCTGACTCCCGGACGCTACGTGCGCGCGGCGCACCGCGACTACCGGGCCGAGTACGAAGCCCTGAGGGCCCGGCTGGAGGACCGGCTCGCCGGACTCGCGGAGCTCCTGCCCGTGCTCGTGGAAGGGGCGGGAACCGCGGCGCTTGAGGCGCCCACGGTCAGCGTGGGAGAACTCGCCCGGGCCGGTCTGGTCGAGTGCGGCGACGACGACCTCAGATCGGCGAGCGACCAGCTGGACGACGCCTACCTGCGGGGGTTCCTGCGCAGCTCGGCGAACACCAGGCGCTCGACCAGCGCCAGCGGCACCTACCGCTTCGACGCACGCAGCGGCCGGGTGCCGCAGATGGACATCGAGGCCCAGCGCCGTTACGGGCGTGCCTTCACGGCGGTCGACGCCTTCGACGAACGCATCCGAGAGCTCGCGGAACTCGGCCGTGAGGCGGTGGAGCTCGCGCGCGAGGGACTCGGCAGCGGCGGACTCCTGCCGCCGGCCGACCCCACCGGCTGACCTCCCCGCCCGTCCACCGGGCGGCGGGCGGGCGGCGGGTGGGCGGATCAGGCCGCGGAATCCGCCGCCCGCGGAAGGAACGGGCTCGACGCCCCGGTCCAGGACACATACAGCGCCTCCCTGGCCCGGGTGCACGCCACGAACAGCAGGCACCGCTCGCGCAGCAGGTCGGACTCGTGCTGCAGCGCGTCGACCGACGCGGGCGTGACCTCGCGGGCGAACGGCAGGGAGCCGGCCGTGACCCCGAGCACCGCCACGCAGCGGAACTCCAGCCCCTTCATGGCGTGCATGGTCGCCAGCCGCACCCCCTCCGCGTCCGGACCCGGGTTGTCCCGCACCCGCACCACCGGGATGCCGGCCGCCGACAGCTTTTCGCGCACCCTGCCCAGCAGCAGGTTGAACCGGGCGCACACACCGATCTCGGAGGGACGCACACCCTGCGCGATCCACTCGCGGATCCGCTCCACCAGCGCCTCGACTTCCGCCTGCTCGGAGCCGGACCGCTCCGCCCGCGGACGGCGGCCGTGCAGCACCGAGCGGTACCCGGCGAGGCTGTCCGAGCCCGCACCCCCGAGGTCCTCGACCGCCACCGGCGCCAGGATGCCCGTCGACCAGCCGAGGATCTCCTCCGTGCTGCGGTAGTTGATCCGCAGCCGGCTGGTCCGGCCGGTCACCGAGATGCCCAGTGAACTCAGCGACACCTTGGAGTCGTAGATCCGCTGGTGCGGGTCTCCGGTGATGAACAGGTCGTCGTTGCCGTGCGCGACCGCGCCGCGCAGCACCCGCCACTGGGCGGGGTGCAGGTCCTGGGCCTCGTCCACCACCACATGGTCGTACTGCGGCGTCCCGTCCGCCAGGAGCCGGGCGGCCCGTGTGCAGACCCGCAGGTGCGTGGTGGTGTTCTCCCCGGCCAGGATCGCCTCGAACAGCTCCACGGCCGGCCACAGCTGCTCACGGCGAGCCGCGGACAGCGCGCTGCCCCGTCCGCGGCGCAGGGCCGTGCGGTAGCCGTCGAGGTCCCGGATGTCCTGGGCCAGGACGACATGCCGGTACTCCTGCGCGAGGAACTGCTCCGACCACGGCAGCTGGAGCCGCTTCAGCACCCGCTGCCAGACCTGCCGCTCCTCGCGGTCCCCGACAGGCGCGGGTGCCCGGCCGCCCTGCCCGGCCGTGATCCGGTGCGCGAAGGCGTTCACCGTGGTGACGTCCACCCGGGCCAGCAGCGCCTCGTCGCCGTCGAGCAGCAGGGACAGGTTCTCGCGGAGCGCCTGGGCCAGGGCGTTGGTGTAGGTGGTGAGCAGGATGCGGGTGCCTGGGGACCGCGACAGCAGATGCTTCACCCGGTGCAGGGCGACCACCGTCTTGCCGGTGCCGGGTCCGCCGGTCACCTGTACCGGGCCGCCGTACGACACCCGGTACGCGACCCGGCGCTGCGAGGGGTGCAGGAACACCCGCCAGGCCGCGAACGGCTTCCGCAGGACCTCGGTCAGCTCGTCCGCGCCGGTCACCAGGGTGATGCGGCTGGTGGTGTTGGCGATGGCCTCGGCGAGGCTGGCGTCCGGGTCGGGGCCGGGATCCGCGGGCCGGCGCACCGCCACGACGTCCCGGTACACCTCCTCGGGGCTGAACCCCTCGGCGAGGTACTGCAACGCCTCGAACTGGTCCTCCGGCAGCAGGGTGCCGAACGCGTCCAGCTGCGGCTTGTCGATCACGGTCCGCACCGCCCGCAGCACCTGCTCGTCGATGCCGAGATCCCGCAGCACGCTGTTCGAGTACTGGCCGAACAGCAGCCGGGGGGCCTGGGCGGCGGCCTTCTCCAGGGCGGGGGTCAGCTGCTCGATGGCGGTGACGTTGCGCACCTCAAGACCGCGGGTGGCCTTGTTCGTCGTGTACAGCCGCTTGGCGGCCCAGGTGTACGCGTCGTCGTGCGGCACCACGTTGACCAGGAGGAACACATCGGTGCCGTCGTCGGGCGCGAGGACCACGCCGCGCCAGAAGTCGTTGATGCGGATCGTCCGCATGCGCGGGTCGCGGGCGTTCTGCACGGATTCCAGGTGCAGTCCCTTGTCCGTGTGCAGCTCGGGCACCGTCAGCTGCTGGAACTTCCGCATGGCCTTGCGTACGCCGGCTTTGACGGGCCGTTCCAGGACGTCGTAGCTCTCCCAGAAGCTGTTGGCGAAAGCGAGCTGCGGCACGGCCTGACTCCCCACCACGGGCGGACACTCACCGGCCGATCATACGGGCGGGTCAGCGCCCATCTTCCGGGACAGGGAGCCGATTTCGGCCAGCAGTCCGGCCGGATCCCTATCGAGGTCCAGGGCGTGCTGGTGCAGCCGGATCCCCGCGTGCCGCACGGTGTGGGCGGCGTGCGGGGCGTTGCCCCTGGCGTAGACGAGGTGTCCTTCCGGCAGCCCGAGGGCCGTGCAGTAGGCGAGCATCTGGTAGAGGTCGGAGTCCGGGTATCCGTCCCGCTTCCCCGCCTTGTACTTGGCATCGGCGACCACCGCGGGTGTGCCGGCCACGTCATAGGCCACGAAGTCCGGTCTCATGCGGATCGCGTCCGCCTCGTCGAGGTGGTGCGGGTCCTGGAGGCGGCAGGTGAGGCCGGAGCCGCGCAGGGCCTCGCAAAGGGCGGTCGTGACGAAGTCCTCGAAGAGCTTGTTCATGTCGAACAGGAAGCCGTCGATGGCCAGTTCGCCAGGGGTGTGCTCGGGGGAGGAGCCTTCCAGGACGGCCCGGGCCAGGCGCAGGGCGGGCCGGTAGCGCGCGTTGAGCCGGCTCGGCTGCCAGGAGGGCGGCCGGCGGCCGCGTACGAGCGGGCTCACCCCGGCGAGCCGGGAGCGCTGGTGGAGCAGCCGGCGGCGCACGGCCCGCGGTATGCCGGGCAGGCGCAGCAGGCGTTCGACGGCCGCTCGCAGGAGGCGGTTCTCGGCGATGTCGGCGGTGAACTCGTCGTACCTGACCTCGACGGGCAGCACAGCCCCGAAACGGCGCCGGACCTGGTCCGCTTCCCGGATGCGGCCGCGCACGACGAGCGCGCTCTCCTCGGTCGCGCGGTAGCCCTGGAGCGGACCCCGCCGCAGGGCCCGGTCGACCTGGCGCTCGACGGCGTGGGCGAGCGCGGGCAGCAGGTCGCGGTGCTCGCCCACGTCGACCTGCCCGTCCCGCCAGGCGCCCGTCGGATCGAGGCTGTAGCCGAGCAGGAACAGCAGCCGGCCCACCGGCACCTTGGGGGTGATGCGGACGGTGACCGGTTCACCGCCGGGCACACCGACGGCCACGGCCCCGACCTTGCTGCCGGCCCGCAGCAGCCAGCGCCCCGGGGTGTAGGGGTCGGGAGACGCCTCCACGATCCCGGCCGAGGCCAGGGCCCGGCCGGCCGCGTCGGGCAGGGTGTGCCCGGTGGCCGGGGCGTGCTCGACGAGTTCGACGGCCGTGGTCACGCGCCCGGCTCCGGCAGCGACCGGCGCAGCGCCGTCAGCCCGTACCGCTTCTCGATGTCGATGCCCTCGCCGTAGTGGTGTTCCTCCAGCAGGGGGAGGATCTTCGTCCGCCAGGTGCGCTCCAGCCCGCCGTCCCGGTACACGCCCTTCTTCATCAGGTACGACGGCCCGACCCGGAAGTCGGGGTCCTCGATACGGGCGTTGAGGGCGTCGAGGAGGCCGGCCGGTTCGGCGTCCCTCCCCTGTGCGTCGAGCCACCGCCGCAGCAGACCGCTGGTGGGCTCGGTCCCCGGGGACAGCTCCACGAACGCGAACCGGCGGCGCATCGCCGCGTCCACCAGCGCGATGGAGCGGTCCGCGGTGTTCATGGTGCCGATGACGAACAGGTTCGGCGGGAGGGCGAAGTCGTCACCGGAGTAGGTCAGCCGGACCGACTTGTTCCGGTACTCCAGGAGGAAGTACAGCTCGCCGAAGACCTTGGCCAGGTTGGCCCGGTTGATCTCGTCGATGATCAGGAAGTGCGGGATGTGCCGGTTGCCCTCGCGGGAGGCCAGGTCCGCCAGCTCCCGCAGCGGACCGGCGGTGAGCCGGAAGGCGACCTCCCCGGTCTCGGGGTGCTCCTGGGGCCGGAACCCCTCGAAGAAGTCCTCATAGGAGTAGGACGGGTGGAACTGGACCAGCTTGACCTGCTCGGGCCCGCCGCCGAGGAACTCGGCGAGCTTCAGCGCCAGATACGTCTTCCCCGTGCCGGGCGGCCCGTACAGCACGAGCTGCCGGTCGTCCGCGAGCAGGTCCCGCACCTCGCGCAGCCACGCCGTCTCGTGGACGAGCAGTTCGGCGGCCAGCTCGTCGGTCGGCTCCGGCAGCTCCGGGTCCCGCCGCACGGTGATCGCGGGGATCGCGGGGATCTCCACGCTCGGATCGCGCTCTACGGCCACGGCCGCGTCGGCCAGCTCCTCGTCGGAGAGCCCGAGGCCGTCGATGGCGGCCTGCACGGCGGTCAGTTCCACCACGTCGTGCTGGGCGGACAGCTTCTGCTGGAGGGCCTCGGGCAGCTCGTCGTACGGATGCCCCTCGTCCTGCCAGGTCACCGGGCGGCGCAGGTTGGAGCGGTGGTCCTCGGACTCGATCTGCTCGACCGCGCCGGTGATCTCCCCGACATAGAGCCGCCCGCCGGAGATGGTGCACACCGTGTCGCCGGGCTTCATCCGGGACAGGAACGCGTGCAGCTCCTCCACCAGGTCCTGCTTCTGGCTGTACGTCGCCGTCGCCTCGTAGTCCTCCCGCACCAGGACGCGGACCTCTTCCTTGCTGAGGCCCGGCGCCACGCCCTGCCGCAGTCGGGCGGCGGCCAGGCTGACGCGCCCCTCGGGCAGCCACATGCGCCGCACGAGGTCGACCCCGGTGACGTTGGAGCCGCGGACGAGCCAGGCGCGGTCGGGGCCCCCGGAAGCGCCCGAAAGGAAGTCGGCGAGGGGCCTGCCGTCCTCCGTCTTCCAGACCAGCCAGCCGTTGACCGCACTGCCCATGAGGACGGCGCCCGCCTCGGACGGGGAGTTGAACGTGATCGTGCCGGCGGTCTCCAGCCAGCCGGGCCAGGTCCGCGACGGTGTGATCCGGCCTTCCGCGAGGAGCTGTTCGCGCAGCCGATGGGCCGAGCGGACCTGCTGGAACGACGGCACGACGTCCGGGCGGACGGGCTGTCCGGCCAGGACGGCGAACCGGCGGCTGCCGTTCGTCCCCCTCTCGTCGGTGTGACGCCCGCGCGCCTCCGGCCCGCCGTTCGGCAACCGCAGGCGGAACTCCGGGTATCCCGGGTATCCCGGGCATTCGTCCGCTGTCGGCATGAGCCCCCCTCGCTCTTGTTCCGGTCGGTCGGATCACTCGCGGCCAGCGTACGGGCCCCCACCGACAGTGAGGGCCCGGACTGCCAGGGCTCCGGATCGTGCTCGCGCGGGCCGTCCCGGGGCGGCATCGCCTCCCGGGCGAGCGGACCGGGTGAGGACGGCGTCCCCGGGGGCGTAGCCGGCGGGTGCCGGGTGCTGTCCGCCGGGGCGAGCCCAAGGCGGCGCGCCTTCCTTGATCAAAGGCGTCCTCCGGCCGTGTGTCCGGAGGGGGTCAGTGGCGCCCGGGCGGGAGGTCGACCTCGGCCCACACGGTCTTCCCTCCCGGGGGATGGGGCTCCCAGCCCCAGCGGTCCGCGTACGCGGCGACGAGGACCAGGCCGTGACCGCCTCCGTCCGGGTGGTCGGCGAGGGGGCGGGAGGGGGTGGGCAGCCGCTCGCCGCGCGCGTCGGTGACCTCGATGCGCAGTGCCGGGGCGGCGGCGGTCACGAGGGGCGCGGGGGCGGCGGGCGCGATGCGCAGCCGGAGCCGGAAGTCGCGGCCCCGGACCCGGCCGTGGCGCACGGCGTTCGCGGCCAGTTCCGCCACCAGCAGTTCGGCACGTTCGGTGACTTCGCCTGGGAGGTGCCAGGTGCGGAGTTCCGTCATCGCGAGCAGCCGGGCGAGGCGGGCGCCGCGCCGGGTGGAGGACAGCAGCTGGGAGAAGGTACTGGTGCGGCCCGCCATGTGGGGGGTGGTGCGGTTCATGGGGCCACGGTGGCGGTGGCGCACGCTGTGCCGCGAGAGGCGCACCCCGTACGCGCAGTCAGCGTACGGGCACACAGGGTGGACGGTACGGTGAACCGGCTGTCACGCTGGGTGAGTCAGGCGCGGGTGGGTCCCGCGGGTACGTACGGGGAGGTGACCGCGGATGACGGTGGTCGAGAGCGACGTGGGCGACGTGGGCGAGGTGTGCGGGGACGGGGAGCGTGAGCCGGACCCGTCGGACAGTCTGCGGACGTTCGGGGCGGTGGTCCAGGCCCTGCGGGAACACGCGGGGCTCAGCCGGGTCGAGTTCGGGACCCGGGTCCGGTTCTCCAAGCACACGGTGGAGTCGGTGGAGCTGGGCCGGCGGATGCCGGACGAGGCGTTCGTGGAACGGGCGGAGGAGGCCCTGGGGAACACGGGCGCCCTGCGGAAGGCGGCCCGGCACCTGTCGCGGGGTGAGCCGGGGCTGGCGGCGTGGTTCCGGCGGTGGGCGCGGCTGGAGAAGAGGGCGGTGAGCCTGTGCACGTACGAGTGCAGGCTGGTGCCGGGGCTGTTGCAGTCGGAGGCGTATGTGCGGGCCGTGTTCGACAACAGCATCCCACTGCTGACGGACGAGCACGTGGAAGCGCAGGTTGCGGCCCGGCTGGACCGGCAGCGGATGCTGCGCGAGCGGCCGCACGTTCCGTTCAGTTTCATCGTGGAGGAGTCGGTGTTTCGGCGGAGGCTGGGCGGGCGCGAGGTCATGCGGACCCTGCTCGATCACGCGCTGGAGCACAGTGCACCGCGGAATGTGACGCTTCAGGTGGTGCCCCTGGATGCGGAGTCGCACTCGTGCTTGGATGGACCGCTGCAACTGTTGGAAACGCTGGAGGGGAAGCGACTTGCCTATTCCGAGGGGCAGCAGAACGGGCGGCTGATCAGCAGTCCACAAGAGGTGAGCCTCCTTCACCAGCGCTATGACACACTGCGCTCGCAGGCCCTAACTCCCCAAGAATCGCGGGGCTTGCTGGAGAGACTGCGAGGAGAGCTATGAGCGCGACGGAACTCGTGTGGTTCAAGTCCAGCTACAGCGGCACCCAGGGCGACAGCTGCGTGGAGGTGGCCGCTACCGAAGAGGCCGTCCACGTGAGGGACTCCAAGGACCTGACCCGTCCAGCGTTCGCGGTCGGCCGCGAAGGCTGGGGGCGGTTCGTGCGGCACGCGGTCGATCACTGATCGCGCGGCCGAGGTCCTCAGGTGAGGGTGTTGCGCATCTGCGGGCCGAGGTAGCCGATGTAGAGGCGGCTGGTCTTCGGGCCGTCGTCGTAGAAGTACAGGTGCGGTGCGATGGTGTTGCCGCAGCCATAGCGGTACGCCTTCTCCACCGTGGATTCGGCCCAGTACTACAGCCGTGAGTCGCGATCGCGGTCTCTTCGGTCGCGGGTGGCGTGATGACATCGCAGGGCTCGCGAACAGCCCGAGCACTAGCAGGAGTTCAACCGTGGTCACGCCCGGTACTACAGGGGAGCTTCGTGTCTGCTGGCCGCGTGATGCGTTGAGCCGTGCATGGAGGACGTGCAGCGGGATGTCGAGCGGTGGGACGGGTGGTTCGAGGACTTCTTCGCGCTGCTCGCCGGGTTGTGGTGCCGGGTGGAGCCACGGCTGACCGCGCGGGCGTA
>NZ_BLLG01000018.1 GCF_011766325.1 Streptomyces pacificus
CACGGGGCGCCGACCGGATCGGCGCATGCGCCGGGGCACCGGCCGGGCGGGGACGGCCTCGCCGCACGGCCCGGGCGTCGGCACCGCCCCACCGCACCCCCGGGATCCGGTCGCGCCTCGGCCACGGGGTACCCGCCCGCCCCGGTGCCCGGCCTCCGGGCGCACGCATGGCGCCGGTGCCCCGTGGACACCGGGCGGCGGTCCCCGCTCCGATGCGGGCACGGGGCGCCGACCGGATCGGCGCATGCGCCGGGGCACCGGCCGGGCGGGGACGGCCTCGCCGCACGGCCCGGGCGTCGGCACCGCCCCACCGCACCCCCGGGATCCGGTCGCGCCTCGGCCACGGAGTACCCGCCCGCCCCGGTGCCCGGCCTCCGGGCGCACGCATGGCGCCGGTGCCCCGTGGACACCGGGCGGCGGCGCCCGCTCCGATGCGGGCACGCACCCGCTACGGGCGGCCTGCGTCAGGCGGCCTGCGTCCGATGACCTTGCCCGCCCGGGCGCCGACTCCCCAGGCCGTGACCCGCCACAGGGCCTCCACGACGATGTCGCGGCTCATCTTCGAGTCGCCCAGCTCGCGCTCCACGAAGGTGATCGGCACCTCCACCACGTGGAATCCGGCCTCCACGGCCCGCCGGGCGAGGTCTACCTGGAAGCAGTAGCCCTGCGAGGCCACACCGTCCAACCCCAGCCCTTCGAGGGTCTCCTTGCGGAAGGCGCGGAACCCGCCCGTGACATCGCGGATCGGCACCCCGAGCAGCAGTCGCGAGTAGGTGCTGCCGCCGCGCGAGAGGAACTCACGGGACTTGGGCCAGTTCACGACCCGCCCGCCGGGCACCCACCGGGAGCCGAGGACGAGGTCGGCGCCCTTGAGCGCGGTGAGGAGCCTGGGCAGCTCCTCGGGCTGGTGGGATCCGTCGGCGTCCATCTCGACCAGGACGCCGTAACCGTGGTCGATGCCCCAGCGGAAGCCCGCGAGGTAGGCGGCGCCGAGCCCCTCCTTGCCCTTGCGGTGCAGGACGTGGACCTGTCCGTCCCCCGCCGAGAGCCCGTCGGCGATCTTCCCCGTCCCGTCGGGGCTGTTGTCGTCGGCGACCAGGATGTCGGCCTCCGGTACGGCGGCACGCACCCGGGAGACGATCGGCTCGATGTTCTCCGCCTCGTCGTAGGTCGGAATGATCACCAAGGCTCTGCCGAGCGGGCCGTATCGCCGCTGACCGCCGTCGTTCATGCTGCCCCTTTACGTCCGTACGCGGAGACCCACCATAGCGAGCACCGCGGGCAGAACGACGACGGTACGGTTCGGGGCCTGAGGGTCGGGCCCGGCGTCCTTCGGGCCGGCCCGGGATCCGCTGGCTGCGGGTCGGCCGAGAGCCGTTGTCTACTGAACGCCGGGCCCCACCCTGGTCGCACCCTCCCCCGGGCTCCGTCGGAGCAGAAGGGGACCCCGGCCGGCTGCGGCCGTCCCTCGCCCCGAGGCGCGGGCACTGGACCTGGCTCCCAGCGGCGGGGCCGGTGCGGCGCCCCGCCCCCTGGCCCAGCGGCGTTCGACGACTGCGTGGCGGCCGACCGGTCGGTGGTCCTTCGGTGGACCCGGCCGAACCTACCGGCCGACGGGCGCCGTCTGTCAACAGTTCCGAGATCTGCGGCGATTGGCCGGTTCCACCGAAGGGCGAAGAAGATCCGCAGGTAGTGGGGGAACCTCCGCTGCGGCGCACGCCGGCGCATCCCGTGCCGATGTCACCCGCCCGGCCGCACATAGACCGTTCGCCCGCGGACCACGGTCCGCAGGCACTCGGGAAGGGGGTTTCCCGGAGTGAGATCGGGCAGGCCGGGGGTGCCCGAGCGGGGGTCGGTGGACCATCGGGCGACCCGGTCGTCCGGTGCCTGGACCACGAGGTCGCCGGTGCGCCAGACCGCGTAGTCCGCGGGCGCGCCGGGCACCAGCGCGCCCCCGTCGTCGCGGCCGACGGCACGCCAGCCGCCCCGGGTGTGCGCGGTGAAGGCGGCGCGCACGGAGATCCGGTGCTCGGGGGTGCGGTGGAAGGCGGCGGCCCTGACCGTGCCCCACGGGTCCACCGGGGTGACCGGGCTGTCCGAGCCGAAGGCGAGCGGGACACCGGCGCGCAGCAGGGCGGCGTACGGATTGAGGGTGCGGGCCCGCTCGATGCCCAGGCGCTGGGCGTACATCCCGGTGTCACCGCCCCAGGCCGCGTCGAACGCGGGCTGCACCGAAGCGGTCAGGCCGAACGCGGCGAACGCGGCGACGGTTTCCGGGGTGAGCATCTCGGCGTGCTCGACCCGGTGGCGGGCTGCGCGGATCCGGGCCGTGCCGAGGGCACTGGCGGCGGCCTCCATGCCCGAGACGACGTTGCCGATCGCGTGGTCGCCGATGGCGTGGAAGCCGGCCTGGAGCCCGGCCTCGGTGCACGCGGTGACATGCGCGGCCACGGCGGCCGCGTCGAGACGGGCGGCACCGGCGTGCGCGGCGTCGGCGTAGGGCTCGTTCAGGCAGGCGGTGTGCGAGCCCAGCGAGCCGTCGGCGAAGAGGTCTCCGGCCGCGCCGGCGGCTCCGAGGGCGCGGGCCTGCTCCACGTCCGTGCCGGCCCAGTACCCCACGACCCGGGGCCCCGGTTCGTCCGCCGCCGTCCTGAGCAGCCCGGTGAAGTCGTCCTCGGAGGAGATGTCGGGCCCGCCGCACTCGTGGACGGTGCCGATGCCGAGCGAAGCGGCGTGCCGCAGTGCGGCCCGCTGGGCCTCGGTCCGCTGCCCGGGCGAGACCGAGGAGTGCGCGACGGAGCGCACGGCGTGGTGCGCCGCGCCGCTGAGCGGCTCGCCGTCGCGGAAGCCGGTCATGTCGCGGACCGCGGGCACGAGGTCGAGCATCGCGGTGGTGACCAGGGCGGAGTGGACATCGATCCGGGTGAGGTAGAGCGGGCGGCCTCCGGTGAGCCCGTCCAGTTCCGCCCTGCCGAGCGGACGCTGCTCGGGCCAGCGCGCGGCGTCCCAGCCGTGTCCGATGAGGATGCGGTCGGCGGGCCGCGCCCGGGCGTACGCCCGGATGCGCTCCGCCGCCTCGGCGAGCGAGGCGGCGGTGGAGAGGTCGAGTCCGGTGAGTGCGAGACCCGTCGCGGTGGTGTGGACGTGCGCGTCCACGAAGGCCGGGGTGACCAGGGCGCCTTCGAGGTCGACCACCTCGTCCACGCCCGGGGCGAAGGCGTCCGCTGCGCCCTCGGAACCCACCCAGGCGACGTGCCCGCGCTCGACGACCATCGCGGTGGCGAAGGGGTCGGCGGGGCTGTGGACCTCCCCGCCGCGCAGCAGCAGGGTGCGGTGTTCGACCGGGGTCGCTCTCTCGCTCATGAGGACAGCCTAGATTCGCGGTGGCCGTGCCTCGTACGGGGTGGAGAGCACCACGGTCGTGCGGGTGGAGACGCCGGCCAGCGAGCGGATCTGGCCGAGCAGTTCCTCGAGCTCCAGCGGGGTCCCGACGCGGACCTTCAGGATGTAGTTCTCGTCGCCGGCGACGCTGTGGCATGCCTCGATCTCGGGCACGCCCGCCAGCCGCTGGGCGATGTCGTCGGGGGCGCTCGGGTCGAAGGGTTTCACCGAGATGAACGCGGTGAGGGGCAGGCCGACCTCCTCGGGGTCGACGACGGCCGCGTACCCCCGGATGACACCCCGCTGCTCGAGGCGGCGCACCCGCTGGTGCACCGCCGAGGTGGACAGGCCCGTGGCCCTGCCCAGATCGGTGTAGCTCATGCGCCCGTCCCTGACGAGCAACTCGACGATCCGACGATCCAGCTCCTCCATGCAGGTCAACCTATTGCCCTCGGACCCCTCCGGCACAGCCGAGCGCCCCTTGCCGAGGCACCCGCGCCAAGCATGTGACGAACGCCACAGCCATGGGGCCCTGTCCGGTGGAGCCGCGCGGTTACCCGGTGGGGCGGGCGGGAAGTGCTTGGTGTGGTCGAGGCCGCAGGTGCCTGGTCGGCCCATCCGAGGGGGAGATTCGCCATGCAGAGTGTGAAGCGCACCGCACGCCACGAACCGGAGTTCGCCGATTCCGTCGCTCCTGACGAGGACGACGAGTTCGACTCCTCCAGCACCTTCGAGATGTACCGGGTCGTCTGCCCGGACTGCGCACAGCCGATCGCGCTGCTCGCGGACGAGCACGCGCTCCCCGAGCACGCGCTGTGCCCGACACCGTGGAACCCGTTCGTGCTCGCGGTCTGCGCGGGGACGGGCCGGGCCGCGGCGGACGCCCGCCCGGCCGACGACACGCTCGAGGTGCAGGAGCAGGACACCGCACTGCTGTTGACGCTCCCCCAGGGCCTGGACTGGCGGACGCAGCCCTTCTCGCACGTCGGCGGCCCGGGCTCACGCCCCCTGAAGGTACCCCCGATGCGGCGGGCCGCCTGAGCCCTCGGCCCTCTCAACGGGATCCCGCATACCGCGGCGGCAACGCCGCCGCGGTGCGGGACCGGCCCCGGCCGGGCCGTCGCCCGCGGGCGGGCCCCGGGTCTGCGGGACCCCCGGCGCACCCGTGCGCAGCCGGCAAGGGTCCGGGACACGCCACCGCCGACGCACCGTGCGCCCGCGCCCCGCGGTGACAGGGCGAACCGGTGCGATGCGCGAGCGGCGGCGGGGTGACTCCGCGCGGCCGGGCGCCGTTGGGACGGGGATGACCGCGCAGCGCCCCCAGGGCGGCCCGGGCCGCCGCCGGCTGATGACATCACGTCGGAAGGTGCCGGTTCCGCATCCGGCGCATCCGCCGGATCCGCCGATCCCCCGTGATCTGCTGGGCCGTTGGGCCCGTGCGGGACGGACCCTGCCGGGCCGTCGCGACCACGAGTTCAACCGGCTCACGGCGGCGCCTGCGTGGGCCGGCAGCACCGGCTGGGTCAGCGGGACTCGGGCCCGGCCAGGTGACGGGCGATGACCATCCGCTGGATCTGGTTGGTGCCCTCGACGATCTGCAGCACCTTCGCCTCGCGCATCAGCCGCTCCACGGGGAAGTCCGAGGTATAGCCGTAGCCGCCGAGGATCTGCACGGCGTCCGTCGCCACCTGCATCGCCGTGTCGGTGCAGAACAGTTTGGCCATCGCCGCCTCCTTCGAGAACGGCAGGCCCCGGTCGCGCAGCCGCGCGGCGGCGAGGTAGAGCGCACGGCCCGCCTCCACCTTCGTGGCCATGTCGGCCAGCATGAAGCGCAGGCCCTGGAAGTCGGCGATGGGGCGGCCGAACTGCCGTCTGCCGCCGGCATAGGACAGGGACTCGTCGAGCGCGGCCTGGGCCACGCCGATCGCACAGGCGGCGATGCCGAGGCGCCCCGAGTCGAGGGCGGAGAGCGCGATCGCGAAGCCCTGCCCCTCGTCGCCGATCCGGCGGGACTCGGGAACGCGCACACCGTCGAAGTGAAGCTGCGCGGTGGGCGAACCCTTCATACCCATCTTCTTCTCGGGCGCGGCCGCGCTCAGTCCCTCCGCGTCACCCGGCACCAGGAACGCCGAGATACCGCGGGCGCCCTCGCCCCCGGTCCGGGCGAGCACGGTGTAGAAGTCGGCGACCCCGCCGTGGGTGATCCATGCCTTGGTCCCGGTGACGACCCAGCCGTCGCCCTCGCGCTCGGCCCTGGTGCGCAGGGAGGCCGCGTCCGAGCCGGAGGACGGCTCGGAGAGGCAGTACGCGCCGAGCAGGCCCCCGCCGAGCATCGCGCCCAGGTGCTCGGCGCGCTGCTCCTCGGTCCCGTAGCCGGCCAGCGCGTGGCAGGCGAGGGAGTGGACACTGACGCCGAGGCCCACGGTGAGGCGGGCGCCGGCCAGTTCCTCGAGGACCTGCAGATAGACCTCGTAGGGCTGGTCGCCCCCGCCGTACTCGGAGCCGTAGGGGAGACCGAGCAGTCCCGATTCGGAGAGCAGGGAGAACAACTCGCGCGGGAAGCGGCCCGCTTCCTCCTCCTCGGCCGCGCGTGGAGCGATCTCCCGCTGGACGATCTCTCGGACCAGCGCGATCAGATCCCTGGCCTCCTCGGTGGGCAGTGTGCGGTCCACCGGCTGCGGGGCGCGGTCGGGCATGGCGGCGCTCTCCTCCCTGTCGGGCGCTGCGGCGGCCGCACGCCAAGGGTTGAGCGGCGCCGCCGGACGTCACTGGTATGCCGATGCTGCCCTCCCGGATCACGGAAGTGGCTGACCAGCGGCTGTGTAGCGGGTTGAGTATGCCCCATCGGGCGGCGTCCGTCACGGGCCGAAGCCGCGCCCCTCAGCCGCTCCGGGCGCACCACGGGGCCTGCGGGGGCCGACGGGCCGTCCGGGGGGGGGCGCGCGTCGCCGGGGCGGCTGTCCCCGGCCTTGGACCTTCCGCACCTCCGCCGCGCGGCGCTTCGGCGCCACGGGCACCGGCCTCTGCCGGCGGCACGGCCCGCGACGGCCCGAGGGCCCGGCCCGCCTCCCCGTTAGGGTGAGCCCCATGAGCCGCCTCCCGCCACCGGAGCGCGCCGCCACCGGACTGCGCGCGCTGCCGCCGTCCTGCGGTCCGGTCCGGCTGGTCGCCGTGGACGGCCACGCGGGCTCCGGCAAGAGCACCTTCGCCGGCCTGCTCGCCGGGGCCGCCGGCGGGGCGCCGGTGCTCCGCCTCGACGACCTCGCGACCCACGACGAGCTCTTCTCCTGGACCGGCCGCCTGCTCCAGCAGGTGATCGGCCCCTGGTCCCGGGGCGACAGCGCGGTCTACCGGCCGTACGACTGGGAACTTGGCCGCCTCGGCCCTCCGCTCAGCCTGCCGCCCGCGCCGCTCGTCCTCCTCGAGGGCGTGGGCGCGGGCCGCCGCGCGCTGCGGCCCCATCTGGCGGGGCTGCTGTGGATGGAGCGGGACCCTCAGGGGTCGTGGTCGCGGGGCCGGCGCCGCGACGGGCCGGAGCTCGCAGGATTCTGGGACGCCTGGACGGCGGCCGAGACCCGGCACTTCGCGGGCGATCCCTCGCGGCCTTTCGCCGACACTCTGATACGCGAGTCACCCGAGGGGTACGAGTGGCTGCCGGGGCCCGGCGCGACCGCAGGGGCGAGCCCCTTCCTCACGCAACGTGACCAGGTCTGAGGGGCATACCGGGCGGTCGGGGATCCCGGCTGCCGGGTGCGCCAACTCTGCTTGACCCAGGGCCCTTACAGGTCCTACGTTCTCACTGTGCGGCTCCTCGGAGCCGCCAGGACGCGAAGCCCCCGGTTGTTCCCCCGTGACCGGGGGCTTCGTTCTGCCCCGGCGCCTACTCCCGGCCCCTTCGCGGCACCGTCTCGACACCCCGCGCTCACCGAGGGTCACCGGCCGCCCCCTGCCCACGCGCCCTTAATCAGCCGCCCCGCGCCCGGGTACCATGCACTCCGGTGCGGTCAATTCCCGTCCACCACACGGTGGTTCGGCACGCTCCGCCGGGCATCCGCCCGGGGGACAGCACGGGGGCAGGCAGGTGGGGGACCGGATGGACATCGGCACGCAGGGCTCACCCGCCCCGGCCGACCTCGCCTGGGTGCGCGGCGTGGACGCCTACACCATGGGGGCCTACCCGCAGGCGGAGGAGGAGTTCAGGACCGCGGTGCGGATCGACCCGGGGATGGCCGACGGCTGGCTCGGCCTGCACGCCCTGCGTGCGGACACCACTACCGCGCTGCTGCGGATGCACCGGAGCCGGGAGCGCTTCGGCGAGCAGCGGTCCCGGCACCGCCGCACGCTGAACTCCTGGTACTGGCTCGGCTGGTGGGTGCAGCCCGTACTGGAGAGCCCGCGCGACCTCCTGCTCGCGCACGCCTCGCACTGGCTCGACGGCCGTCATGTGCCGGAGCTGGACCAGGCGCTGGCCGGGCTGCCGCCGGTCGACGCCGATCCGCAGGTCAGGTTTCTGCACGCGTGCCGGGCCTATCTGGTCAAGGACTGGGATCAGCTGGTGCGGCACACCGGGCCGCTCGTCGACGATCCGCTGCTCGGTATCGAGGCCGGCCTGTTCGCCGGTATGGCCCGGGTGCGGCTGGAGATGTACGGGCAGGCGGAGCCGATGCTGGCCGCCGCGCTGATGCGCTGCCGCAGCGAGCAGCCCCAGCGCAAGGAACTGCGCTACTGGCTGGCCCGGGCCCATGAGGGCACCGGCCGCAGCGCGGCCGCCCTGCCGCTGTACCGGGCCGTGCACCGGGTGGATCCCGCGTTCATGGACACCTCGGCGCGGCTCGCCGCGATCGACGACTACGAATACGTCGACGGCATCGACGGCATCGACGGCACGGACGAGGCCGCGGGGCTGGCCGCGGTCTCGCTGGCGGGCGCGGGAGCGGGCGCGGGCCAGGAAGCGGCGGAGACCACGCCGTCGGAAGGGGACCCTCCCCTCGTCCCCGAACCGCGCTACGCCGGCGAGCCCCAGCCGCCGTTCGGGGCGCCGGCGCCGGCCGCGGCCGGCCCGCCCGACCGGGCGCGCGAGAAGGCCGGAAGCCCTTCCCGCACGGCGCCCCGGTTCCCGTCCGGGCCCACCGATCCCGTGCTGCTCGCCGAAGCGCTCGCGGAGCTGGAGCGGATGGTGGGCCTGGAGCCGGTGAAGCGGCAGGTGAAGGCGCTCTCCGCGCAGCTGAACATGGCCAGGCTGCGGGCCGGGGAGGGCCTGCCCGTCCATCCCCCGAAGCGGCACTTCGTCTTCTCCGGCCCCTCCGGCACGGGCAAGACGACCGTGGCCCGCATCCTCGGCCGGGTCTTCTACGCCCTCGGCCTGCTGGGCGGCGACCATCTGGTCGAGGCGCAGCGCTCCGATCTGGTCGGGGAGTTCCTGGGGCAGACCGCGGTGAAGGCCAACGAGCTGATCGACTCGGCACTCGGCGGTGTGCTGTTCGTGGACGAGGCGTACGCGCTCTCCAACAGCGGCTACAGCAAGGGCGACGCCTACGGCGACGAGGCCCTGCAGGTGCTGCTGAAGCGGGCGGAGGACAACCGGGACCATCTGGTGGTCATCCTCGCCGGCTATCCGGAGGGCATGGACCGGCTGCTCGCCACCAACCCGGGGCTGTCCTCGCGGTTCACCACCCGGGTCGACTTCCCCTCGTACCGGCCGCTGGAGCTGACCGCGATCGGCGAGGTGCTGGCGGCGGCGAACGGCGACGGATGGGACGGCGAGGCGCTGGACGAGCTGCGGTCGATCAGCGGCCATGTGGTGGACCAGGGCTGGATCGACGAGCTGGGCAACGGCCGCTTTCTGCGCACGCTCTACGAGAAGAGCTGCGCCTACCGGGACCTGCGGCTCTCGGGGTGGCCGGGCACGCCGACGCGGGAGGACCTGGCGACGCTCCGGCTGCCCGATCTGATGCAGGCGTACGGCGAGGTGCTGTCGGGCCGGGGCCCGCGGGAGCGCGGCCCGCAGGACTTCGGCGGCCCGTGAGCCCCGCGGGCGCGTGGAGGCCGCGGACCGCAGCGGGCCCGGCCGCCACGCAGCCGGGCCCCGCCGGGAGGAAGCGGCCCCGCCCCGCACCGCGGGGCGGGGCGGTGCGGGGGCGCGCGGGCACACCCGCGTTCCCTTGCCCGCGTCCGCCCCGCCCTGCCCCCTGGCCCGCCCGTGCCCGGGAGCGCGGGCGCGGCCTCAGACCCCGCTCGGGCTGGGCTGCTGGGAGCGGACGTCCTGCTGGTGCGGCGGATCGGTCATCAGACCGCCCGGGTGGGCAGCCGTGCGGGAGGGGCCCCGTACGGGCACCTCGGCCGGCGGCACCGGAGGGTGGGCCGGGTCGCGCACCTCGCCCACGAGCTTCTCCAGGACGTCCTCGAGGGCCACCAGTCCGAGGACCCGCCCGGAGGCGTCGGCGACCTGGGCCAGATGGGTGGCCGCGCGGCGCATCACGGTGAGCGCGTCGTCGAGCGGCAGCTCCGGCCTCAGCGTGGCCATGGGGCGCCAGATGTGCTGCGGCACGGCCCGCTCGCCGTCGTCCAGTTCCAGCACGTCCTTGACGTGGAGGTAGCCCATGAACCGGTCGCCTCCCTCACCGCGCACGGGGAACCGGGAGTATCCGGTGCGGACGGTCAGCCCCTCGATCTCCCTCGGCGTCACCGACGGCGGCACCGTGACCAGGCAGGAGCGCGCGATCAGGACGTCCGTCACGGGGCGGCTGCCCAGCTCGAGGGCGTCCTCGAGGCGCTCCTGCTCGTCCGCGTCGAGGAGTCCGGCCTGGCCGGCGTCCTCGACCAGCCGGCCCAGCTGGTCGCTGGTGAAGACGGCCTCGACCTCGTCCTTCGGTTCGACCCTGAAGAGCCCGAGTACCAGCCGGGAGCAGGCGCCGAGGGCCACGGTCACCGGGCGGCACAGCCGGGCGAAGCCGACCAGCGCGGGGCTGAGCCAGAGCGCGGTCTTCTCCGGGGCGGCCATCGCCAGGTTCTTCGGCAGCATCTCGCCGACCACGAGGTGGAGGAAGACGACGGCGGCCAGGGCGATCACATAACCGAGCGGGTGGACCAGCCCCTCGGGCAGGCGCAGGGCGTGGAACACCGGCTCCAGCAGTCGCGCCACGGTCGGTTCGGCGACGGCTCCCAGGGTCAGCGAGCAGACGGTGATGCCGAACTGGGCGGCGGCCATCATCTGCGGCAGGTTCTCCAACCCGTGCAGGACCTGCCGGGCCCGGGAAGAGCCCTGGGCGGCGAGCGGCTCCACCTGGCTGCGGCGTACCGACACGAGCGCGAACTCCGCGCCGACGAAGAAGCCGTTGGCGAGTACCAGGAGCAGTGCGAACAGCAGGTGGAGGAGGCTCACCGGACGGCCTCCGCCACAGCCGGGGAGGCACCCGCCGTTCGGACCAGCCTGACCCGTTCGGCGCGGTAGCGGTCGACCCGGCGGACCGAGAGCCGCCAGCCCGGCAGCTCCGCGCGGTCGCCGGGCGCCGGGATCCGGCCGAGCAGGTCGGCGACGAGGCCGGCGACGGTCTCGTACGGGCCGTCGGGTACGTCCAGGCCTATCCGCCGCAGGGTGAGGACGCGGCAGCTGCCGTCCGCCTCCCAGGCCGGCCTGCCGTCCTCGGGCGGCGCCGGGGCCAGCTCGGGCCTGCCGTCGGCCTCGGCGTCGTGCTCGTCGAGGACCTCGCCGACGATCTCCTCGACGATGTCCTCCAGGGTGACGACCCCGGCGGTACCTCCGTACTCGTCGACGACGACGGCGATCGGCTGCTCGCTGCGCAGGTGCCGGAGCAGCCGCCGTACCGGCAGGGTCCCGGGGACCAGCAGCGGGGGCACGGCGATACGGCCGACCGGGGTACGCGGCCGCTCATGGGCCGGCACGGCGAGCGCGTTCTTCAGATAGACCATTCCGACGATCTCGTCGATGCGGTCCCGGTAGACCGGGAACCGGGAGAGACCGGTGCCGCGGGTGAGGTTGAGGACGTCCGCCGCGGTCGCGTCGGAGTGCAGGGCGCTCATCTTCACCCGGGGGGTCATCACATGCTGGGTGGTGAGCCCGCCGAGCGACAGGGTCCTGACGAACAGATCCGCCGTGTCCTCCTCCAGGGCACCGGCCCGCGCCGAGTGGCGGGCCAGGGAGACCAGTTCGCCGGGGGTTCGGGCGGAGGCCAGCTCCTCGGCGGGCTCCACACCGAACGCGCGTACGAGATGGTTGGCCACGGCGTTGAGGAGGGCGATCACGGGCCGGAACACCGCCGAGAAGCGGTACTGCGGGCCGGCCACGAACCGGGCTACCTGCAGCGGCCTCGACACGGCCCAGTTCTTCGGGACGAGTTCACCGACCACCATCTGGACGGAGGACGCGAGCAGCATGCCGATCACGACGGCGACGCCCGGGACGGCCGCGCCGGGAATCCCCGCGGCGGTGAGCGGCCCGCCGAGCAGCCGGGCGAGGGCGGGCTCGGCCAGCATACCGACGACGAGGGAGGTGAGGGTGATGCCGAGCTGGGTGCCGGAGAGCTGGAACGACAGCTCGCGAAGGGCCCGGACGACGGCCCCGGCACGGCGGTCGCCCCCGGCGGCCGCGCGCTCCGCGTCCGCGCGTTCCACGGTGACCAGGCCGAACTCGGCGGCCACGAAGAATCCGTTGGCGAGGATGAGCAGGAATGCCGCGAGCAGCAGCAGTAGCGGGATGATCATGCCGCCGCCTCCGGGGAGGGGGCGGCGCAGGTACTACCGGACGATCCGTCCATTGCCGGAGAGGGTCACTCCTCGGGTCGCTGGGGTGCCTCACGGGCCGTGGCCGGCCCATCGGGGTGAGGCGGAGGCGCGCCCGGCGCCTCCGGGGGCAAGAGTAATCACGAGTTCGCCCCGAGGGGCAGGGGACTCAGCGGTCGCCCGTGCCGGTGCCTCGTGATTCGGCGAGCAGGCGCAGGGCGCGGGCGTCGCGGAGGGCTTGGTGGCGGGCGATTCCCGGCTGGATCCCGAGAGCCGGAAGGCTGGTGCCGTCACTCAGATCGAGGAACACCCAGGGGTCACCCGGACGGAGGTTCACGCGAACGATCTCCGCCCACTCCAGCCGCCGCGTCCGGGTCAGGTTGACGACCGTGACGCCTCGTTCGTCGGCGACGACCTTGGGGCGGCTGAGCAGCGCCAGCACCGCGAAGAACAGCACCGCGGTGAGGACGAAGCTGGCCCGCTCCGCCGGGCTGAGCCGCTCCAGCGCGACGGCGACGGCGGTGATCACCGCGAACATCGCCGTCCCGACCGACAGCAGGACCGCCCGGGTGCGGGTGGGCCTGAAGGTCACCGGGAGGGCGGGCGGTTCCTGCTGGTCCATGTACACGCTCCGTGCCGTCCGGTCCTCAGAGGCGGCAGGCGTGGATCGCCGTCGTCAGGATCGCGCGGGCGCCGAGGTGGTAGAGGTCGTCCATGATCCGCTGCGCCTCGACGGCCGGGACCATCGCCCGGACGGCGACCCATCCCTCGTGGTGGAGGGGGGAGACGGTCGGGGACTCCAGGCCCGGGGTGAGGGCGGCGGCCTGCTCCAGGTGCTCGACCCGGCAGTCGTAGTCCATCATCACGTAGGAGCGGGCGACCAGGACGCCCTGGAGGCGGCGGAGGAACCGCTGCACCCCGGGGTCGTCCCGATCGGCGCCGGTCCGGCGGATGACGACGGCCTCGGAGGTGATGATCGGCTCGCCGACGACGGAGAGACCGGCGTTGCGCAGACTGGTTCCCGTCTGCACCACATCGGCGATGACCTGGGCGACGCCCAGCTCGATCGCGGTCTCGACGGCCCCGTCCAGGTGGACGACGGAGGCGTCGATGCCCTTGTCGGCGAGATGCTTGGCGACGATGCCCTCGTACGAGGTGGCGACCGTCAGCCCGCCGAAGTCCTCGACGCCGGAGGCCGTGCCGGGCTTGGTGGCGTAGCGGAAGGTGGAGCGGGCGAAGCCGAGCTGGAGGATCTCCTCGGCGCTGGCCCCGGAGTCGAGGAGCAGGTCCCGTCCGGTGATGCCGATGTCGAGGCGGCCCGAGCTGACGTAGACGGCGATATCGCGGGGACGCAGGTAGAAGAACTCGACCTCGTTCTCGGGGTCGACGAGCACGAGCTCCTTGGAGTCCTTGCGCTGGAGATAGCCCGCCTCATGGAGCATCTCCCCCGCAGGTCCGGAGAGTGAACCCTTGTTGGGGACGGCGATGCGCAGCATGAGACGGGCTTCCTTCGGGTGCGTGGGTGCTTGCGTGGGTTGGTTCTGCGGGTTCTGCGGGTTCTGCGGGTTCTGCGGGTTCTGCGGGACGAGTGTGCTCAGAGATGGGCGTAGACGTCGTCGAGGCTGATCCCTCGTGCGACCATCATCACCTGGACGTGGTACAGCAGCTGCGAGATCTCCTCGGCGGCGGCTTCCCCGCCCTCGTACTCGGCGGCCATCCACACTTCGGCCGCCTCCTCGACGATCTTCTTGCCGATGGCATGGACGCCCTCGCCGACCAGCTCGGCGGTGCGGGAGGTCGCGGGGTCGCCGTTGGCGGCCTTGTGCTGGAGCTCGGCGAAGAGCTCCTCGAACGTCTTCTTGGACATGGTGGTCCCACCCTACGCGGAAGCGGGCACTCCTCAGCGCCAGGGTTCGGATACCGAACGCAGCGTCGCCGCGGTGGCCACGGCGGCGGTGACCGCCTCGTGCCCCTTGTCCTCGCTCGAACCCTCCAGGCCGGCCCGGTCCAGCGCCTGCTCCTCGGTGTCGCAGGTGAGTACGCCGAAGCCGACGGGGACGCCGGTGTCGACGGAGACCCGGGTCAGGCCCTGGGTGACGCCCTGGCACACATAGTCGAAGTGGGGTGTGCCGCCCCGGATGACGACGCCGAGTGCCACGATGGCGTCGTAGCCGCGCCCCGCCAGCACCTTGGCGACGACGGGGAGCTCGAAGCTGCCGGGGACCCGCAGCAGGGTCGGCTCGTCGATGCCCAGCTCGTGCAGGGCGCGCAGGGAGCCGTCGACGAGTCCGTCCATGATCTTCTCGTGCCACTGGGCCGCGATGACGGCCACGCGGAGGTCTCCGCAGTTGCGTACGGACAGTTCGGGTGCGCCCTTGCCGCTCACGTGTCTCCTCGTTCCTGGTTGCTGCTGGTCGCCGCAGGTGTGCGCCGGCCGGTCGCCACTGGCCGCCGGTCGCCGGTCGCCTACTGGTTGCCGCAGGCCGACGCCGGGACGGCGTCGAGCCAGGGCAGGTCGTGCCCCATGCGGTCGCGCTTGGTGCGCAGATAGGTCAGGTTGTGCTCGCCCGCTCGCACGGGCACGGCCACGCGGTCGAGGACCTTCAGGCCGTGCCGCATCAGGGCGGCGGTCTTGTCGGGGTTGTTGGTCATCAGACGGAGGCTGCGTACCCCGAGGTCGTCCAGGATCCGGGCACCCGCGGCGTAGTCGCGGGAGTCGGCGGGCAGTCCCAGCTCGAGGTTGGCGTCCAGCGTGTCACGGCCGCGTTCCTGCAGCTCGTACGCGCGGAGCTTGGAGAGCAGCCCGATGCCCCGGCCCTCGTGGCCGCGGAGGTAGACGACGACGCCCCGCCCTTCCTCGGTGACGCGCTGCATGGACTCCCGCAGCTGGGGGCCGCAGTCGCAGCGCAGGGAGTGGAAGATGTCGCCGGTCAGGCACTCGGAGTGGACGCGCACCAGGACGTCCTCGCCGTCGCCGAGGTCGCCGTGGACGAGTGCGACGTGCTCGACGCCGTCCGTGGCGGAGCGGTAGCCGTAGGCCGTGAACGCGCCGTGCGCGGTGGGCAGGGCGACCTCGGCCTCGCGGCGGACGGCCGGCTCCGTTCGGCGGCGGTAGGCGATCAGGTCCTCGATGGAGATGATCGTGAGTCCGTGCTTGCGGGCGAACGGGACCAGTTCGGGCAGCCGCAGCATCACGCCGTCCTCGCCGGCGATCTCGACGATCGCCCCGGCGGGGCGCAGTCCGGCGAGCCGGGCGAGGTCCACGGCGGCCTCGGTGTGGCCGGGGCGCACCAGGACGCCGCCGGGCCGTGCGCGCAGCGGGAAGACATGGCCGGGGCGGACGAAGTCGGCCGCGTCGGCCGTGCCGCCCGCCAGCAGCCGCAGGGTGGTGGCGCGGTCGGCGGCCGCGATGCCGGTGGTCACGCCGTGCGCGGGCCCGGCGTCGACGGAGACGGTGAAGGCCGTGCTCATCGACTCGGTGTTGTGGGCCACCATCTGCGGCAGCTCGAGGCGCTCCAGTTCCTCGCCCTCCATGGGCGCGCAGATCAGTCCGCGGCACTCGCTCATCATGAACGCGACGATCTCGGGCGTGGCCTTCTCGGCGGCGATGACGAGGTCGCCCTCGTTCTCGCGGTTCTCGTCGTCGACGACCACGACCGGCAGGCCGGCGGCGATATCGCGGACGGCCTGCTCGACGGGATCGAGGCGGAGGTCCTCCCCGCCGCCGTCGGCCGGGAGCCACGGCGACGGGGCGAGCGGACCCGCCGGGTCCGGCAGGACGTTCGTGGGAGACGTACGGGCGCTCATGCTGCCGCTCCTTCCAGAGCAGGGGTCTTGCGGGACCGGAGCCACCAGTCGCGCAGGCCCCACAGGACGAGCGCGCCGTAGATGACGTAGACGAAGCCGGAGAACGCGTAGCCGTTGGCGAAGTTCAGCGGCACGCCGACGATGTCGACCAGCAGCCAGGCGAGCCAGAACTCGACCATGCCGCGGGCCTGGGCGTACATGGCGACGAGCGTGCCGACGAAGATGTACGCGTCCGGCCAGGGGTCCCATGACAGCGTGGGGTAGGCGGTGAAGAGCAGCGCGACGGCGACGGTGCCGAGCGCGGCCGCTGCGAGCATGAGGCCGCGCTCGGGCCAGGTGGCGAAGCGGACGGCGATGGAGCCGTCCTGCGTCTGCCTCCGGCCCCGGGTCCACTGCCACCAGCCCCAGACCGCCACGGTCATCACGACCACCTGCTTGCCTGCGCTGCCGGTGAGATGGGGGGCGAACGCGGCGAAGAGGACGAGGCCGGAGAGGAACTGGGCCGGCCAGGTCCAGATGGAGCGGCGCCAGCCGAGGGCGAGGGCGGTCAGCCCGATCACGTTGCCGATCATGTCGGACCACTTGATGTGCTGGCCGAAGGCGGTGAACGCCTCGGAGTTCAGCCAGTCGACGGCGCTCACCCGGCCGTCTCCCCCGCACGGCCGGGGCGCTCGCCGAGCATCCGCTCGACGTACTTGGCGATGACGTCGACCTCGAGGTTGACCGGGTCGCCCGGCTGCTTCCTGCCGAGCGTGGTCAGCGCGAGCGTGGTGGGGATCAGGCTGACGGTGAAGTGGTCGCGGCCCGCGTCGACGACGGTGAGGCTGACTCCGTCGACCGTGATGGAGCCCTTCTCCACGACGTACCGGGAGAGTTCCGCCGGGAGGGAGACCCTGACCACCTCCCAGTGCTCGGAGGGGATCCGCTCGACGATCGTGCCCGTGCCGTCCACGTGCCCCTGGACGAGGTGCCCTCCGAAGCGCCCGTCGGCGGCCATCGGACGCTCCAGGTTGACCGGGGAGCCAGGAGCGAGCGCGCCGAGACCGGAGCGCTTCAGGGTCTCGGCCATCACATCGGCGGTGAACTCGCCGCCGGCGGCCGCCACGACGGTGAGGCAGACGCCGTTGACGGCGATGGAGTCGCCGTGCCGTGCCCCCTCGGTGACGACGGGGCCGCGCAGCCGGAAGCGGGAGGCGTCGCCGAGGTTCTCCACAGCGGTGACCTCCCCCAGTTCTTCGACGATTCCGGTGAACACTGTCAGGCTCCCTTGGGGACGGTGGCGGTGATGCGCAGATCGGGCCCGAGACGCACCGACTCGGTTACGTCGAGCCGCAGCGCCTCGGTGATGGTGGCGATCCCGGCCTCGGCGAGGGCCGTGGGCCCCGCGCCGAGGAGTACGGGAGCGAGGTAGCCGACGACGCGGTCGACGGCGCCCGCGGCGACGAAGGACCCGGCGAGGGTGGGGCCGCCCTCGAGGAGCGCGGACCGGACTCCGCGCGTGTACAGCGCCTCGAGGAGGGCGGGGACGGACAGGCCGCGTCCGGTGCGGGGGAGCCGGAGCACGTCGGGGAGGCCGGTCTCGGCATCCTCGGCGACGGCGACGAGGGTGGGGGCGGCGCCGTCCAGGACGCGTGCGCCCGAACGCACGGCCCGGGCGTCCGTGTCGAGCACCACCCGCAGCGGCTGGGTGGCGCCGTCGACCCCGCGGACTGCGAGGTGGGGGTCGTCGGTACGGGCGGTACCCGAGCCGACGATCACCGCGTCGACCTCGGCGCGCAGCCGGTGGACGTCGGCTCGGGACTCCGGGGAGCTGATCCACCGGCTGGTCCCGTCGGCGGCGGCGATCCGGCCGTCGAGGGTGGCTGCGTACTTCCACACGACATGGGGGCGGCCCAGGCGCACGGCGGTGAGCCAGGCGGTGTTCCCCGCCGCCGCCTCCGCCTCGAGAAGGCCCTGCTCGACCCGGACGCCGGCCGCGCGCAGGGTGTCGCCTCCTCCGGTGGCCTGCGGGTTCGGGTCGGCGACTGCGTACACGACCCGGGCGATCCCGGCCTCGGTCAGGGCCAGGGCGCAGGGGCCGGTGCGACCGGTGTGGTTGCAGGGTTCGAGGGTGACGTACGCGGTGCCGCCCCGGGCGCGTTCGCCCGCTTCCCGGAGGGCGTGGATCTCCGCATGGGGTCCCCCGGCCCGCTGGTGGAAGCCCTCGCCCGCCCGGCGTCCGGACGCGTCGGTGATGACGCAACCGACGACCGGGTTGGGGCTGGTGGAGCCGAGACCGCGGGCGGCGAGCCCGACGGCTCGGCGCATGGCGTCCGTGTCGGCTGCGGTGGCCACCGGGTCCTCCTGCCTCTTCGGGCACGGACTCCGGGGCTGTCGATGTCGACAGGGAAGCGGGGCAGCACCGCGGGAACGCCGGCGTCCACGGTTCGGACCGCCCCGGGGATACCTCCGGCAACGGTCAGCCGCTGTGGCCGGCGGACCGCAAGAGCCGTCCGCCGCGCACTGCCTCCCATCCGGACTTTCACCGTCGGTCCAGGAGTTTCACCTGGTCAACCGGCCGCTGGCTGCGGACGGGTCGCGGACTGTAACCGCCGGTTCGGAATTGCACCGACCCCGGAGTGCGCTGCTGCTGATACAGGCCCAAGTGTGCCATGAGCGCCCGTGGGCCATACGGATGAACCCATGTGTGCTGGCTCACAGCGGACCGGACGCGAGCCGGCGGACCCGCGCGGCCGGACCGCATCGACGGCACGGCCGGCCGGCGCCGTTCACCGGACGGGGCCGGGTGATCGATGATGTACGCCGACACCACGGCTCCCGGGGAGGGCGGCTCGATGCCGATGCAGACGGCCTACGACAGGCGACGGCTGGGCGGGGCGCGCTGGGCCGTCGCCGCCGTCTTCGGTGTGCACGGCGCCGTGACCGGCAGCTTCGCCACCAGGATCCCCTGGATCCAGGACCACGCAGGCGTCAGTGCGGGCCAGTTGGGGCTGGCCCTCGCCTTCCCCGCCGTCGGCGCCTCGCTCGCGATGCCCCTCGCCGGAGCGGTCAGCCACCGGTACGGGGCGCGCGCCGCCCTGCGGGGGCTGCTCTCGCTGTGGACGCTGTCCCTGGTCCTCCCGGCACTCGCCGCCAACGTGTACACGCTGTGCGCCGCGCTGTTCGTGTACGGCGCCACCGCGGGGATGTCCGACGTCGCCATGAACGCCCTCGGCGTCGAGGTGGAGAACCGGCTGGACCGCTCGATCATGTCCGGCCTGCACGGGATGTGGAGTGTGGGCGCGCTCCTGGGCTCGGCGGCCGGCACGGTCGCCGCGCATCTCGGCACGGATGCGCGGCTCCACCATCTGCTCGCGTCCGCCGTGCTGACGGCCGTCGGGCTGCTGGCCTGCCAGGGGGTGCTCGACCTGCGCGGCTCCGCGGACGGGAAACCGCCGGGGTTCGCGCTGCCCCCGAGGTCCGCGTTGGCCATCGGCGCGATCGGTTTCTGCGGGGTGTTCGCCGAGGGCGCGAGCCTGGACTGGTCGGCGGTGTACCTGCGGGACGTACTGGGCACATCCGCGGGCCTGGCCGCCGCGTCCACCACGGCGTTCGCGCTGACGATGGCGGTCGCACGGCTGGCCGGCGACCGCGTCGTGGACAGGTTCGGCCCGGTCCGCACGGTCCGGGCCGGCGGGATGCTGGCGACGGCCGGCGGGGTGCTGGTGGTGACGGCGTCCCACCCGGCGGCCGCGATGGCGGGATTCGGCTGCATCGGCCTCGGTGTCGCCGCGGTGGTGCCGCTGGCGTTCTCGGCGGCCGGACGCAGCGGGACGAACCCGAGCCAGTCGATCGCGGGGGTGGCGACGATCACGTACACCTCCGGGCTGCTCGCCCCGTCCGCGATCGGCGGGATCGCCGATCTGACCTCGCTGGTGGTGTCGTTCGGGCTCGTGACGGTACTCGTGTCCGGGCTGGTGCTGGGGGCCGGAGTGCTGCGCGGCAGCGGCCGGACAGCGGCCCCCGGGGGCCCCGGGGAGCCCGGGGAGCCCGGGGAGCAGCGTCGGGCGGCTGCGCCCGCGCCTGATCTGCGGACGTAGCCGGGGGCGCCGCCACGGGCGTCGGAAGCGGAGTTCCACGCCCGCCCGACGGCCCCGGCCCCGCCCCTGACCCCGACCCGGCCCTGACCCGGCCCCGCCCAGCGAGCGCCGCAGGAGCCGCTGCCGGACGCGGGCACCTCCGCGTCGGGCGGGGCGGGGGCGACGGTCAGCCGGTCGCCAGCTCGAAGGCGTAGTCCGGTGTGAAGGTGCCGGCGGCGCCCCTGCATCCGTCCGACTCGCCCGGCAGCTTGACCCACAGGTAGGCGTCGATCCGGGCCTCCCCCGTCTCGGTGGTCGGGGTCCGCCCGAGGGCACGACCGGGCGGGTCGCACCAGGCGCCCTGCTCCGGAGCGCCGTTGCCGTTGCGGCTGGTGTCGATGACGGCTCCCTGTCCCGGGGGCCCGCCGAGGGCCTCCAGCACCCGGCGCGCGTACCGCACCTCGTCGCCGGTGCGGTGGAAGTTGGAGACATTGGTGAAGATGCCGTCGCCACTCGTGGCGGCGCCCGCCGCGCGCAGCTCCGCCGCCTGCCTCGCCGCCGGGTGCCACCCCGAGTGGCCTGCGTCGAAGTACACCCTCGCCCGCGGGTTGGCGGCCTTCATGGCGCGCGCGGCCCGGGCCAGCGAGGCGTAGCGGGCCGCCCGGAGGCCGTCGGACAGGCAGCCCGAGAGCGCGATCGAGTCGGGTTCGAGGATCACGATCACCGGCTGGTCACCGAGGCCGGCGGCGAACTCCCGCGTCCAGGCGTCGTAGGCGGCCAGGTCCGGCGCGCCGCCCTGGGAGGCACCGCCGCAGTCCCGGTCCGGGATCGCGTACGGCACCAGCACCGGCACCCGGCCCGCCGCGGCCGCGCCCGCCGTCACGGCCCGTACCTCGCCCGCGATGCGACCGGTCTCGTGCTCCGGAAACCAGACCGCGGCGGGGTGCGCGGCGATCCGCGACTCGATGAGCGGCCTGCGGGGATCATCCCGGTGCGCGCGTATCCAGTCCAGGACCTGGGAGCGCGGGTGGCGGTGCAGCCGGCCGGCGGCGGCCGGCGGCCCGGCGCCCGGTGCCGGGCGGCCCGCCGGCGACGCGGCGACGGGAGCCGCAGACCGCTCGGGCGATGGCGGCTGCCCCGACGGTTCCGGCGGCCCCGGCGGGTGCGCGGACGCGGACGCGGACGGCGGCGGGTGGCTCGGGCGGGCGGGCAGGGGGACGGTCACCGGCGAACTCCTCACCTCGGGCCCTGCCGTGTCGTCCTCGCCGCCGTGCCCGGCGGCCGATATCAGTCCTGCGACGGCTCCCAGTGCCACCACCGCGGAGGCCGCCGTGGTCATGACGCCGCGGCCGGCCGCGAGGCGCCGCCTGTTCCGTTCCCGCCGATCGGGTGCGCCTGGCATGCGCTGTGCTCCCCTCCCCCTGACCGCCGCGTCCGTGGCGTTCCCCCGATCCGGGGACACCTGCCGCCGGGCGGTGCGTGTCCGAGCCTATGCCTGGGACGCTGCCCCCATGGCGGAGATCGCACAGTACGCGGCCGGCGGCGAGGCACACGGCGCGCCGGTCGGCACGGTGCAAGCCCGGATGCGGGCGCTGCGTTCCGGCTGGCGGGTGGACGACGGGGTCGCGGTGTTCAACCGCGTGTATCTGGCCGTCACCGAGGAACTCGGCCGGCGCGTCGGCCAGGGCGAGTTCCCCGACCGCGGATCGGCCGCCACCCTGCGGGTTCTCTTCGCCGAGCGCTATCTGGCGGCAGTGGACACGGTGGCCGCGGGCGGCCGGGCACCGGCCTGCTGGCGTCCGCTGTTCCAGTTCCGCCGCCATCCCGGGGTACGCCCGATGCAGTTCGCACTGGCCGGGATCAATGCGCATGTCGGGCACGACCTCGGGCTGGCCGTGGTGGACACCTGCCGTACGCTCGGCTGCCGGCCGGCGGACCTCGAGGGGGACTTCTCCCGTGTGGGCGAGATCCTCACGATGCTGGAGGAACGCATCCGCGAAGATCTGATGCCCGGCCCCGATCTGCTGGAGATCACCGATCCGCTCACCCATCTGATCGGCTCCTGGAGCCTGGAGCGGGCCCACGACGGCGCCTGGTCGGCAGCGCGGCTGCTCTGGGGGCTGCGCGGACTCCCGGCACTCGCGGCGGAGTTCACCCAGCGGCTGGACGCCGGGGTGGGCCTGGTCGGACGCTGCCTGCTCACTCCGCTGCGCTGAGCGGGAGGCCCCGGGACGGCGTCCCGCCGGGTGGTCGTGGCGGTGCAGGCCGGCCCCGTCCCGGGGCGCGGACGGGGCCGGCGCCGGCGGGGGTTCCCGGCCCGGCCGACGGCTGGGGTGACCTCCCGGGGCGGGGCGGGACCGGGAGAGCCGGCGCACCGGAGTGCGTGTCATGGCGTCCCGGTGGAAGCCGCGTCGCGTCCTCGCCGCCGGCCACCGCGGGTTCCCCCCGCGCCGACCGGCCGAAGGCGCTCTCCCGGCACGCCCTCAGTCCTCGGGAAGCTCCACCGGGGCGATCTCCTCGAAGAGGTCACCCGGGCCGGGGTTGGTGGCGTCGGTGGCGCCGCCGAGGTGGTGCATCACGCCCCACACGGCGTTGAGCGCCGTCTGCACCGCGCCCTCGGCCCAGCCCGCCGTCCACGAGATGTCGTCGCCGGCGAGGAAGATGCCGCGCTTGTCGTCGGGCAGCCGGTCCTGCATGAAGTGGGTGAACAGCCGCCGCTGGTAGCGGTAGTGGCCCGGCAGGTTGGCCTTGAACGCGCCCATGAAGTAGGGCTCGCCCTCCCAGGACACGGTCACCGGGTTGCCGATGATGTGCTTGCGGATGTCGACCTTCGGGTAGATCTCGCCGAGCGACTTCAGCATGACCTCCATGCGCTCGCTCGCCGACAGCGGGAGCCACTTCAGGCTGTCGTCGCACCAGGTGTAGGAGAGGCAGATGACGGCGGGCTTGTCCGGGCCGTCGTCCAGCAGGTAGGTGCCGCGCGTCATCCGGTCGGTGAGCGTCATCGACATCACGTCGCGGCCGGTCTGCTCGTCCTTGTCCAGCCAGAACGGCCGGTCCACCGGCACGAACAGCTTGGACGACTCCATGTAGTGGGTGCGCTCGATCGCCGTCCAGTGGTCGATGGGGAACAGCGAGTCGTCACAGGCGATCTTGGAGAGCAGCATCCAGGACTGCGCGGTGAAGACCGCCGCCTGGTAGGTGCGGATGTCGCCGGAGGCATCCGTGACGGTGATGCGGTTGCCCGCGGTGCGGTGCAGCCGCATCACGGCGGGCCGGGGCTCCCCGTCCGTGTGCAGCGTGGCGAGCGAGGTGCCGTACGTCCAGTGCGTGATCTTCTCCGGCATGCGCTCCCAGAGGCGCAGCGGCAGCTGCTGGGAGCCGCCGACGATGCCGCGGTGGTGGTCGTCGGCCTCGGTGTAGACGACGCGGAGGATCTCCAGGATGGAGTTGGGGAAGTCGGTGTCCCAGCCGCCGGTGCCGAAGCCGACCTGGCCGAAGATCTCCCGGTGCCGGAAGGACCTGAAGGCCTCGGAGGCGCAGAGGAAGCCGTAGAAGGTCTGGTCGTCGAGCCTCTCGACGAGCTTCGCCCAGATCTCGCGGATCCGCGGCACGTCCCGCTCGCGCAGGGCGCGGTTCATGTCGGAGAAGTCCGCGCCCTCCTCCAGGCAGTCGTTCCAGGCCTTCGCGACGTCGCGGTAGACCTGCGGGAGGTCGTCGATGGTCTGCGCGTAGTGCGACTCGCCCTTGAGGTCGACGACGGTCGAGGGGGTGGCCTCGGCGAGCGGGTTGGGGAAGGGCCGGGTCTCCAGCCCCACCAGGTCGATGTAGTGCTGCAGCGCCGTCGAGGAGGGCGGGAAGCGCATGGCGCCCATCTCGGCGGTGAGCGACGGGTCGCAGCCCTCGAAGCCCACCGTGCGCAGTCGGCCGCCGATCCGGTCCGCCTCGTAGACGACCGGCTTGAGCCCCATCTTCATCAGCTCGTACGCGGCGACGATGCCGGAGAGTCCACCGCCGATGACCGCGACCTCGGTGCCGTGCTCGGTCGCGGGTATCTGGCCCAGGCCCGCCGGGTGCGCCAGGAAGTCGTCGTAGGCGTAGGGGAAGTCCGGCCCGAACATGGTGATGGGCGGCTGCGCGCCGGTGTGCGGGACGGACGTGGGCACCGTGGACGTCATGGGTGTTGCTCCTGGTGGGCGGGGCGGGGGGAAGGTCTCAGCGGGCGAGCGGCCCGTACAGGCCGGGTCTGCGGTCGCGCAGATAGGGGTTGCCGGCGCGGGAGGCTGCCAGCAGGTCCGGGTCGGCGTCGCCGGTCACCAGGTCCTCTCCGAGGCCCCCGCGGGCCCGGACGATGCCGTCGGGACCCGCGAGGCAGCTCAGCCCGGCGAAGTCGAACTCGCCCTCGGGGCCCGTGCGGTTGGCGTACGCCACATACATCTGGCTCTCGAAGGCGCGGACCGGGAGGAGCTTCTCGGCGACGAACCGGAACGGGTTCATCAGTGCGGTCGGCACCACCAGCAGGTCCGTGCCCGCCAGGGCGTGGGCGCGGACGTTCTCCGGGAACTCGACGTCATAGCAGATCAGCAGCCCGACCCGGAGGCCGCCCAGCTCGGCCTGGACGACCGGCTCGTCGCCGGGGGTGAACCACTCCCGCTCGAAGCAGCCGAAGAGGTGGGTCTTGCGGTAGTTCGCGAGGCGCGCGCCGCCGGGACCGATCAGCTGCGCGGCGTTGTAGACCGCCTCCGCGTCGTCGCCGGTGCCGCGCTCCGGGTAGCCGTAGGCGACGGCGATCCCGTGCCGGGCGGCGATCGCGGCGATGGCGCGAGCGGAGGCGCCGTCGGCGGCCTCGGCGAGGCGGTGCACATCGGCGCCGATCGCGTACCCGGTGAGGAACATCTCCGGCGCGGCGAGGAGGCCGGCCCCCTCGGCGGCGGCCCGGGCCGCGTGGGCGTCGAGGATCTCGAGGTTCTTCGCGATGTCGCCGGGGACCCCGGAGCTCTGGAGCAGGGCGGTGCGCAGCGGCGGCATGGACCTACCTCGGAAGGAGTGGGTGAAGGGTGAGCAGGAAGGCGGGAAGGCAGGGGGACGGGGTGCGGACGGGATGGGGACGGGGTGCTTGAGGCAGGGGATGCGGGGGATGCGGGGGTGCGGTGCCGGGGAGACGGGGAGACGGGGAGACGGGGAGACGTCGAAAACCGTATGTTCCGGCCAACCGCCGGGACAAGACGGGACCGTTGCAAGGGGAGTCTCGATCTGTTGCGTGCATCGGGAGTGCATCGGCGATTCGTTGCGCCGGGGAGTTCGGCGCCCCTGAGCCTCGGCGCCCGGCACACCACGCGGTGTGCGGCACGGCGTCCGGCTCACGGTGCGGTGTGCGGCATCCGGGAGTGCATGCCTCCCGGGGCGAGGTGCGGCAGGGGCCGGCCTGCCGCCCGCCGGGGCGGGGCTGTGCCCCGAGGGGATCAGGCCGGTGCCCCCGAGGAGAACCGCCTGAGCAGGGGCGACAGCACCAGGACCGATTTGGTCCGCTCCACGAAGGGCTCGCCTGCGATCCGCTCCAGGACACGCTCGAAGTGGCGCATATCGGATGCGAAGACCTGGACGATCGCGTCCGCCTCACCGGTGACGGTGGAAGCGGATGCGACTTCCGGATACCGCGCGAGGCCGCGCTTGATGGTCTCGGGCGAGGTGTTGCTGCGTGCGTGGATCTCGATGAACCCCTCGGTCTCCCAGCCCATCGCGCCCGGGTCGACACGGACGGTGAAGCCGGTGATGACCCCATCCGCCCTGAGCCTGTCCACGCGCCGTTTGACGGCGGGCGCCGACAGGCCGACGAGCGAGCCGATGTCTGCGTAGGAACGGCGGGCGTCCTCGGCGAGGGCGTGGACGATGCGTTCGTCGAGATCGTTCAGTCGCACGGGGGGTGGATCACTTCTCTGCGGTTGCCATCCGGGAGCGGCGAAGGCCGTAGAGGAAGTAGAACACGAGCCCGACGGCCATCCAGCCAGCGAACCACGCCCAGGTGACGCCCGGGAGGCTGAGCAGCATGTAGGCGCAGCAGAGGAAGCCGAGGACCGGCGTGACGGGGAAGAGCATCACCGTGAAGGTGCGGTTCATGTCCGGGCGCTTCCACCGCAGGATGACCACGGCCACGTTGACCAGGGCGAAGGCGAAGAGGGTGCCGATGCTCGTGGCGTTCGCCAGTTCACCGAGCGGGATGAAGGCCGCGAGCACACCGCAGAACAGCGAGACGATCACCGTGTTGGCCCGCGGCGCGCCCGTCCTCTCGTTCACCTTGGCGAAGACCTTGGGGACCAGGCCGTCACGGGACATCGCGAACAGGATGCGGGTCTGGCCGTACAGCACAGCGAAGACGACGCTGGCGATCGCGACGACGGCGCCGGCGGCGAGCACCACACCCCAGAAGCTCTGGCCCGTGACGTCCTTCATGATCTGGGCGAGTGCCGCCTCGGTGCCCTCGAAGTCCTGCCAGGGCATGGCGCCGACCGCGACCAGGGCGACGAGGCAGTAGAGCACGGTGACGATCAGCAGCGACAGCATGATCGCCCGCGGGAGGTCCTTCTTCGGGTTCTTCGCCTCCTCACCCGCGGTGGAGGCGGCGTCGAAGCCGATGTAGGAGAAGAAGAGCATGGCAGCGGCGGCGCTGATGCCGGTGACGCCGAGCGGGGCGAGCGGGGCGTAGTTGCCGGCCTTGATGCCCATGAAGCCGATGCCGATGAAGAGCACCAGCGTGACGATCTTGACGGCGACCATGATCGCGTTGATCCGCGCGCTCTCCTTGGCGCCGCGCATCAGGAAGACCATGGCGAGCAGCACGACGAGGAGCGCGGGGAGGTTGATGAACCCGCCCTCCCCCACCGGGGCGGCGACGGCGCCGGGGATCGTCACCCCGATCGTGCCGTCGAGCAGTTCGTTGAGGTACTCGCCCCAGCCGACGGCGACGGCCGCGACGGAGACGCCGTACTCCAGCACCAGGCACCAGCCGCAGACCCAGGCGACCAGTTCGCCCATCGTGGCGTACGAGTACGAGTACGACGAGCCGGACACCGGCACGGTGCCGGCGAGTTCGGCGTACGACAGGGCCGAGAACAGGGCGGTGAGACCGGCGAGGACGAAGGAGATCGCGACGGCGGGGCCGGCCAGCGGCGTGGCCTCCCCGAGCACGACGAAGATGCCGGTACCCAGCGTGGCGCCGATGCTGATCATGGTCAGCTGCCACATGGTGAGCGAGCGGCGGAGCGTACCGCCTTCGCCCTGGCCTCCCTCGGCGACCAGCTGCTCGACGGGCTTGCGCCGCATCAGACGGCTGCCGAGGCTCTGAGCGGGGCCCCCGGGGTCCCTCTGGGGAGTGACGGGGGGCGCTGCGCCGTGGTCCAACACCGGGAAGGCTCCTTATCGCTGCCTATCGCTGCCTATCGCTGCCTACTGCTGCCTAGAGTTGCCTACTGCTGCCTAGAGTTGCCTAGAACTGCCTAGGACTGCCTAGAGCTGGCTGCTACTGGCTCTTGCTGCCTGCTGCTGCCAGTGGTGAGGCGGCGACCCGGCGCGGGCACGGCTGAGCACAGCCCGGAGCGCGGGGAATCGCCGAGCAGGCGGTCCCCGCCACTCCACGTACAGGCGTCGACCCTACGAGGTCGACGTTCCCGACCGTAATGCATGAGCTTTGCGCACCCGCGAATGATCGTTGCGCGCTGGGAGCGAAAGCAGAAGAACGTTGCATCGCCGTGCAAAGGTGTTCAGATCTCACGCAGCCGGTCGGCAATCTCCCTCAGACGGGACGGATCGTGCGCACCCCGGGGAGCGGGCGGCTCGAAGACCCGCACCAGACCCGACTCGGCGAGGTCGGCGAGGAGGACCCGGACGACCGCGAGAGGCATGTCGGCGTCCGCCGCGATCTCGGCAACCGACCGGGGGGCCCGACGCACCAGCTCCAGCAGTGCGGTGCGGGCATGGTCGAGCCACGGGTCCTGCTCGTCCCGTTCAACGGCCTTGACCTGCGACATCAGGTCGATGTGACGCCCGGCAGCGGGACGGGTCCGGCCACGGGTGACGGTGTACGGCCGCACCATCGAGCCGGTCTCGTCCTCGTACCAGTGATCGTTCACGGGCCTACGCGTCGGGTGCCTCGTCCGCCGATCTCGCGGGAACCGTCATATGCCGGCCCACGCGCTTGACGAGCAGCGCCATCTCGTGGGCGAGCTGCCCGACATCGGTCTCGGCGCCGCTGAGCACCGCCAGACGGCTGCCGCCGCCGGCCGGGGCGATGAAGAGATAGGCGCCGTCCCACATGACCATCGTCTGGCGGACCTTCCCGGCAGCGAATCGGGAACCGGTCTCGCCGGCGAGGCCCTGGAAGCCGGCGGACACGGCGGCAAGGTGCTCCGCGTCCCGCCGCGGCATGCCCCGGGACGCGCAGCTGACCAGGCCGTCCGCGCTGAGCAGGACGGCCTGCCGGACGTGGTCGGTCCGCTCCAGCAGGTCGTCGAGCAGCCAGCCGAGTCCGCTCGCGGTTATCTGTCCGGCCTCTCCGTCATATGGCTCAGCCATCGTCTCGTGTCCCTTCGTCGTCCTGGTTCCTCGACCCGTCCCCCGGCACGCTACCGGGCGGGCGGGCCCCGGCCCTTCGGCTCCCGCTCCGCCCGTCCTCACGCCGACCGCCACCGCCGGACGCGCCGCCGCTCCCGTACCCGGCCGGCTCCCCGCCGCGCCCCCGTTCGAGCCCTCGCTGGAAGGCCCCGAAGACAGCCCGCATCTCCTCCGCGCCGACCTCCCGTTCTCCCGGGCCGGACCCGTCCCGGCCCGGCCCGGGAGGCGGCTCGCCCAGCGGCGCGGCGAGGGACGCCTGCCGGATCCGCCTCGGCAGCGGCCCGGGCGCTGCGATACCGCGGAGCGGCCGGGCAGCACCGGGCCGGGGGGCGGGGCCCGCGCCGGTCACCGGCTGCTCCGGGCCTTCCCCCGGCAGCGGACCGGAGCGCGGTGCCGGGCCCGCGGGGGCCCCCGCTCCGGGGGCGTTGTCGCGGACGGTGCTCCGCCGCTCAGCCGGGGGGAGCACCGACTCGCCCGCTGCCGCCTCCTCGTGATCCTCGTCCCGTCCTCCGCCCGGGACGGGGATCACGAGCGGCTCAGGGGGCGGCCGCACATCCGGCTGCGGCTCCGGGACCGGGACCGGAACCGGCTGTGCGGCCGGGACCGAATCCGGATTCGCCGGCGCGTCCGTTTCCGAGTCCGCCTCCGAGTCCGCCTCCGAAGCAGCCCGGGAAGCCGCAGGCGGGCGCCGCGAGTCCGGATCGGCCGGACTGATGATCGCGTTCGGCAGCAGCACCACCGCGGTGGTCCCCCCGTAAGGGGAGCGGGTGAGGGTGACGGTGATGCCGTGCCGGGCGGCGAGACGGCCCACGATGTACAGGCCGAGGCGCTCGTCCTGCACCGGGTCGAAGGCACCCGGCCGCGACAGGGTGCGGTGGGCCCGGGCGAGTTCGTCGCCGTCCAGGCCGAGGCCGCGGTCGTCGATCTCCAGGACGAAGCCGTTGCGGGCCTCGCCCGTGCGCATGGTCACCCGGGTGTGCGGTGGGGAGAAGACCGTGGCGTTCTCGACCAGCTCGGCGAGGAGATGCACCATGTCCGCAACGGCATCCGCGCCGACGCGCACCGCGGGCATCGGGGGCACCACGACCCGGGTGTAGTCCTCGATCTCGCCGGTCGCGGCAGCCACCACGTCCACGAGCGGCACCGGTTCGCGCCACCGCCGTCCGGGCGCCGCGCCCGAGAGGATGATCAGGCCCTCGGCATGGCGCCGCATCCGGGTCGTCAGATGGTCGATACGGAAGAGTTCCCCGAGTGTGTCGGGGTCCGTCGTCCGCCGCTCCAGGGTGTCGACGAGCTTCGCCTGCCGGTGTATCAGCACCTGGTTCCGCCGTGCGATGTTCAGCAGTACGGCGAAGACGCCGCGCCGCAGGGTCGCCTGCTTGACCGCGGCCTCGACGGCCGCCCGGCGCGCCGCGTTGAGGGCCGTTCCGACCTGGGTGATCTCGTCGGGTTCACCGCCCCCGTCGGCGAAGTCGAGCGGCGGCGCGGCGGCGGCCGGGTCGACGTCCTCACCCGCACCGAGCCGTTCCATCACCTCGGGCAGCCGCCGGGTGGCGAGGACGTCCGCCGCGTCCCGCAGTTCCTCGAGCCGTCCCGCGATCCGCCGGCCGGCGCTCGCCGAGAGCCACACGGAGAGACCTGCGGCGGCGAGGCCGGCCACTCCGACGACGGCCGCCTCGGTCATCTCCCGGTAGGCGAAGGCGCGTCCGCGCCCGGCCGCGTTCAGCGCCGACTCGGTGCACAGCAGCATGTAGCGCCGCACCGCGCGGTCCGTGGTGGTCCGCCATGACGCGTCCGCGACGGCCCGGCCCGCCTTCGCCGCACCGGCCCGCAGCAGCGCGTCCTCTCCCGCGATCAGCGCCCGGTACTCGGGGCCCCGCTCGAAGTCCGTGAAGAGCTTGCGGGAGTCGGGGGGCAGAGCGGGGACGTAGGTGCGGTGGAAGACGCGCCGGTCCTCGATGGCCGCGGTGAGTGCGTCGTACTGGGCGTCGGTGACGACTCCGGCGGCCCGTGCCCCGGCGACGAGTGCGTCCTCTCGGGAGACGAACTCCCTGACCCGTACCAGCTCCACCACGACCTGCGCCTCGCGAGCGAGCTGTCCGGCCTGCAGCGCGGTGAGCTGGGACTGGACGTCGAAGGTCGGCTCGACGATCACCGTGTAGGCCTGCACCGCCTCGCCCCAGGACATCCGGCGCTCGACCACCCGGTCCCGCAGGTCCTCGAGCCCCGAGGCGGCCCTGACCATCGCGTCCAGGGACTCCCGCTGCCGGCCGGTGAGGTCCTCGCGGCGGTCCCGGTCCCCGAGGGCGTCGCGCATGGCCTGCACGGCCCGGTCGGTCGAGCGCTGCTGGGCCAGCAGCGCGGCGGCGTCGGCCGCACCGGCGTTGCGCCGGGGCGTGCCCAGATAGGCGGCCGCGAGCCGGCGTTCGATCTGGATCTGCCCGACTGCCGTGTCGACCGGGGTGCCGAACGCCTCGTACACGCTCTGCAGCCGGATCAGCGCCCGCAGATCCCCGGTCGCGGACACCACGGCGAAGCTCCAGAGCGCCAGCAGCGCCACGGCGGGCACCAGGGTGAGGGCCACGATCCTGCCGCGGATCGTGGGAGGGCGCAGTCGCCGGCGCATGGGCTCCCCCCGGACGTTCGGGACGTACGGCCAGCGGGGGTACTGCCGCCGGGTAGGGGCAGAAGCTACGCGATCACCGACTGGCCGCGCAATGCTTCCCGCCCGTACTGCAGCGGCCGCCGGGCCTGCGCGAGGCGGCCGCAACCGTCGGGCCTGCGCGAGGCCGCAACCGTCCGACCGGTATGAGGCGCCCATGACACGCATGACCGGCGGGCGGATACGAAGCCCTGCGCGGACGGCAAACGGGCTGCGGGCCTCGGGCCGAAGGGGCGGCTGCACATGCCGGCGGGCCCCGGTCCGGCCGGGAACGCCTCCCGGGCCATCGCGCGCCCGCACCCCGCCAGCGCCTCCGACCTCCACGCCCGACCCCCACACCCAGCGCACACGGACGGCGCCGGCGGTGCCCGGGCGGCGCACCCTCCGCCTCCCCGCGGGTAGGGATCGGGTCCCGCACACGATCGCGCACCCGACCGGATGGAGACCCCATGACGCCGGACCCGAAGTGGCTCGACCCCGGACCGTTCCTGCGCGGCGTGGCCTGGCTGGACCGCGGGCGCCCGGTGCGGGCCGACCCCCGCGATCTGGCCCGGCTGCCGTGGGACACCAGGGAACGCGCCGCGCTGCCCATCGGCGTACGGCTGGAGTTCACGGTCCCCGGCGGCGCCCGGGCGGTCGAACTGCGCTACCGGGCCGCGGTGCCGGGCCGCACCGGAGCACCGCGCGGCCCGGCCCACTGCTTCGCGCTGTGGCACGGCGACCGCTGTGCGGCCGAGTCGTTCACCGCGCCGGCGGAAGAGGCGGTGGTCGCCATCCCCCTGCCTCCCGGGCCGGGGCCGTTCACCGTCCATCCTCCGGTGTCCCGGGCACCGGTGGTCCTGGGGGTGCGCGCGGTGGGCGGCCGGATGGTCCCCGCGCCGCCGCGTCCCCGCTGGCTGGTGCACGGCGACTCGATCACCGAGGGCTGGTGGTCCACCAGGCCGGCGCACGCCTGGCCGGCGGCCGCCGGCCGGGCCCTCGGCCTCGACTGCGTCAACCTCGGCTACGCCGGCTCGGCCCGGGGCGACCTCGCGACCGCGCAGCAGCTCGCCTCGCTCCCCGCCGACCTGCTGACCCTGGCCTTCGGCACCAACTGCTGGTCGGGCGTGCCCTGCTCGGCTCCCCTGCTGTACGAGACGGCCCGTGCCTTCGTCCGCCTCGTCCGGCAGGGGCATCCGGACGTACCCCTGCTGGTGCTCTCGCCCCTCCTGCGCCCGGACGCGGAGACGACGCGCAACGCGCTGGGCGCGACGCTGGGGGACCTCCGCACCGCGATGGAGGAGGCGGTCCGCGACCTCATCGCGGCCGGTGACACCCGGATGGCCCTGCTGCCGGGTGGGGATCTGCTCACGGCGGACGACCTGGCGGACGGGCTGCACCCGAACGACCGGGGGCACGCACGGATCGCCGCGGCGGTGGCCGGGGCCGTGGGCGGGTGCGGTTTCGCCGCCGCTCCGGCAGCCGCGGGCGCCACGGCCGCACAGCAAACGGCGCGCACCGCGGACCCACCGTGAACGGCACGCACCACGGACACCGCACGCACCACGGACCCACCGTGCACGGTGGGGCGGGCGCACCGGGAAGGGCGAGCGCCCGCGCCGACCTCGCGCACCCGGCTTCCCCGCGCCGGGCCCCGCGAGCCGCGGGCGGGCCCTGTCGCGGCCTGCCCCCGCGCCGGGAAGCCGGGCCGCCCGCCCGCCCGCCAAGGGGACCGCGCGGCCCGGCGGGACGCGCTCCGGAGCCGCTCCGCCCACTGCGGGAGAAGCAGCCGCGGCCCCGGGGAAGGGTCCCCGGGGCCGCGGCCGGAAGGTGTGGGAGGCGCGACCGGCTTGGCCGTGCGGACCGCGTGCGTCAGTTCCAGCTGGCGTGCAGCGGCTGGCCCTCCGCGTAGCCGGCAGCGCTCTGGATACCGACGATCGCCTTCTCGGCGAACTCCGCCAGGGAGCCCGCGCCCGCATAGGTGCAGGAGGACCGGACGCCCGCGATGATCGAGTCGATCAGGTCCTCGACGCCGGGCCTGGCCGGGTCGAGGAACATGCGCGAGGTGGAGATGCCCTCCTCGAACAGCGCCTTGCGGGCCCTGTCGTACGCCGACTCCTCGCTTGTCCGGTTGCGGACGGCACGAGCGGAGGCCATGCCGAAGGACTCCTTGTAGAGCCGGCCGTCGGCGGTCTGCTGAAGATCACCCGGGGACTCGTAGGTGCCGGCGAACCAGGACCCCACCATCACGTTGGAGGCACCGGCGGCGAGCGCCATGGCGACATCGCGCGGGTGGCGGACCCCGCCGTCGGCCCACACGTGCTTGCCGTACTTCCCGGCCTCCGCGGCGCACTCCAGGACGGCGGAGAACTGCGGCCTGCCCACACCGGTCATCATGCGGGTGGTGCACATGGCGCCGGGGCCCACCCCCACCTTGACGATGTCCGCGCCGGCCTCGACGAGGTCCCGGACGCCCTCTGCGGCGACGATGTTGCCCGCGGCGACCGGTACCACCGGGTCCAGCGCGCGGACCGCCCTGATCGCCGCGATCATCGACTCCTGGTGGCCGTGCGCGGTGTCGACGACGAGCGTGTCCACGCCGGCGTCGAGGAGTTGCTTGGCCTTGCCCGCCACATCGCCGTTGATTCCGACGGCGGCGGCGATGCGCAGCCTGCCCTTAGCGTCGGTGGCCGGCGTGTACAGGGTGGCGCGCAGCGCCGCCTTGCGGGTCAGGATGCCGGCGAGCCTGCCGTCGGCGTCCACGGCGGGGGCGAGCTTGCGGTTGGCGCCGTCGAGCCTGGTGAATGCCTCGCGCGGGTCGATGTCAGCGTCGACGAGCAGCAGATCCTTCGACATCACCTCGGCAAGCTGGGTGAAGCGGTCCACGCCGGACAGGTCGTGCTCGGTGACCACGCCGACGGGGCGCTGCTCCTCGTCGACGACGACGCCCGCCCCGTGGGCGCGCTTGTGCAGCAGCGACAGCGCGTCGGCGACGGTCTGGTGCGGGGTGAGCACGATGGGCGTGTCGAGGACGAGGTGGCGCGTCTTCACCCAGGTGATGACGTCGGTGACGACGTCGATCGGGATGTCCTGCGGGATGACGACCAGCCCGCCGCGGCGGGCCACGGTCTCGGCCATGCGGCGCCCCGCGATGGCGGTCATATTGGCGACGACCAGCGGGATGGTGGTGCCCGTGCCGTCGGGGGAGGCGAGGTCGACGCCCTGTCGGGAGCCCACGGCCGAGCGGCTCGGCACCATGAACACGTCGTCGTACGTCAGGTCGTACGGCGGCTTGATGTCGTTGAGGAAACGCACGTGCTGAACATCCCAGTCGGCTCGGAGGGGTCCCGGACACTCGTCCGGGGGAAATCGCACGTACTTCATTGTCCCATGGGCGGGACCGTGATCCGCCCGGGGCGATCATCCAGGACCGCAGGACGCCCTCTCGTCGGATCCTCCGAGGGCGAGCAGTACGGCAAGCCGCCCGGGCATGGTGTCGACCGCGCGGCCGAAGACGTCCTGAGCCAGCCGCCATTCCCCGGGCCTGGCGGCGGCGTACTCCTGCCAGCGGGTGACGAGGACGAGGGTGCCCTCCTGACCGGGGAGATCGGTGAGGCAGTCGGCCAGGGCGTCCCAGTTGCGGCCGAACCAGGGCGGGAGCCCGAGGCCGGTGGCGCAGCGCTCCATGAAGGTCCGCTTGTCGATGACGCCGTGCAGGTCGAGCACGGTGGTGTTCCGCCCCGGGGTGGCGCCGAACAGTGCGGCGAGGGGGTCGTTTCTCATCGCAGTACCACCCTGAACGTCTGGTAGTGGTCGTCGGTGTAGTAGACCTCCCCCTCCCGGCCCGTGACGATACGGCGGGCGCCGCGGTCGCGCTCGCCCGGCGTGGGCACGGTGTACTCCCGGTAGTAGCCCCGCTCCCGCTCGGGCAGCATCCCCTCGATGTTGCCGAAGGCGCTGCCGTCCTTCCGGTACGGGAAGGGGCCGCCGCCGTCGATCCGCCGCAGGGTCTCGCGTGCCTCCCGCGGCAGGTCGAAGGTGCGGACGGTGGCGAGGGCGGCGGGCGTCGAGGCGGCGGGGCGGTGCCCGGCGCCGGCGCCGCCCTGGCAGCCGGTCAGCAGCAGGGCGGCGAGGGCCGAGAGCAGCACGAGCAGGAGCCGCGAGGACCGGTTCAGCATGCCGCCGATGCTGTCACGCAAGGGCGGCGAAGACGGTGAGGAACGCCCGGCGCGGGCAGGGAACGCCCGTGCAGCGCGGTGACGTCGGCGGCTCGGTGGCATGGGCAAGGCGCAGGACCCCGTCAGGCGCCCGGCGCACGGGCAGGTGCGGCGTCCTCCGCGGGCGGCCCCTCCGGGTCCGGGGCGGCCCCGACTCGACGCGAGGGCCGCTCTCCGTGCGGAGCCATCCTCCGTACGGAGGGCGCTCTCCGGACGGTGAGCGGCCTCGGCCGGCGGCCGGCGAACCGGACCGGGTCGAGGACCGGAGCCGGGTCAGGGGTCCGGAGCCGGGTCAGGGGGCCGGCTCTGTGCCCGATGGCCGGCGCCCCGGAACCCCGTCCGGCTTCCGCGGTCAGTGGTCCGGGTCGGACCGCTCAAGCGCCGGGTGCGGGGCGGGGCGGGACCCCGTGAGGAGGTAGTCGGCCGCCGCCGTGTCCGTCACCAGACTGGTCACCAGACCGGACCGCAGCACCGCCCCGATCGCCGCCGCCTTGCGCTGGCCCCCCGCGATGGCGACCACCTCGGGAATACGGCGGAGCCGGTCGGCCTCGACGGTGATGCAGCGCTCGCCGAGGTCGCGCCCCACACGTCTGCCGTCGGCGTCGAACAGGTGGGCGGACATCTCGGCCGCGACACCGAGCGAGGCGTAGTGCGCCCGCTCCTCGTCGCTGAGCATGTCGTGCACCGTCGAGATGCCGGGCTCCCACGAGCCGATCGAGACGCAGGCGACCGTGACCTTGTCGAAGTAGTCGAAGGCCCGGGCGATACCCGTCTGGTGGCGCAGCGCTGCGGCCGTGGCCGGGTCCGGGAGCAGCATCGGCGCGTAGATCGGGTGCGCCTCGCCGCCGGACACCTGGGCGGCGCGCCGCACCGCCTCCACCGAGCCGCGTTCCGCGGTCCCGGCGTCGTACACCCCCGTGAGCTGGACGACCGTGCAGGGCGGCAGCCGGTCGAGCGCGGCCGCCATGTGGATCGTGGAGCGGCCCCAGGCCAGCCCCAGCACATCCCCCTCGGTGACCAGCTCACCGAGGAGGTCCGCCGCGACCTCTCCGAGGTTCTCCGGGTCGGGCGACTCGTCCGCACCCTCGGACGGGGACTCCACGACCACCGCGTGCCGCAGTCCGTATCGGGCGCGGAGCGCGTCGGAGCGCTCCGCGTCCAGCTCGGCGGGCACGCGGATCTCGATCCGCACCAGGTCGCGCTCGAGCGCGGTCTCCAGGACCCGGGCCACCTTGAAGCGGCTGACGCCGAACTCCTCCGCGATCTGGATCTTGGACTTGCCCTCGAGATAGAAGCGCCGGGCCATCGCCGCCGCCTGCACCAGCTCCGCGGGTCCCATCCGCAGGGCCGACCGTCCCGCCGACATAGCAGACACCGCGTTCTCCTCACTGCTGTTCACACTCCGGAACCGCCATCCTGACAGATCCGGGTGCCGTCGATCAGCCCGGTAGGGCCCCGTTCACCGGGCCGTGGCTCCGTGGTCGCACGCCCAGGGCGCCGACGCGATCGTCCGGTCGGCCCGCTCGCGCAGGGTCCGCACGGCCTGCGCCGGGTCCTCGGCTCCGTAGACCGCGGATCCGGCCACGAAGACGTCGGCGCCCGCCTCGGCGCATCGCTCGATCGTGGACTCCGAGACACCGCCGTCGACCTGGAGCCACAGCTCCAGTCCGTGCTTGTTGATGAGCTCCCTGGTACGGCGGATCTTGGGGAGCATGATGTCCAGGAACGCCTGGCCGCCGAAGCCCGGCTCCACCGTCATGACCAGCAGCATGTCGAGTTCGGGGAGCAGGTCCTCGTACGGCTCGACCGGGGTGGCGGGCTTGAGCGCCATGGCGGCGCGCGCACCCTTGGCCCGGATCTCCCGCGCCAGCCGCACCGGGGCCCCGGCGGCCTCGGCGTGGAAGGTGACGGAGCCGGCACCTGCTTCGACGTACTGCGGGGCCCAGCGGTCCGGGTCCTCCATCATGAGATGGCAGTCCAGCGGGGTGTCCGTCGCCCTGCTCAGCGACTCGACGACCGGAACGCCCAGCGTCAGATTGGGCACGAAGTGGTTGTCCATGACATCGACATGGAGCCAGTCGGCGCCTTCGACGGCCCTCGCCTCCTCGGCGAGCCGGGCGAAGTCGGCGGACAGGATGCTGGGGTTGATCTGGGCCATGTGCCAAGACTGCCATGCTCCCGCGCACTTCTCGGCCCCGGAACCGGAGGAAGCCGCCCTTTCTGCGGCCCGGCCCGCCCCTCCGGGCACCCCGGTCACCACGAATCCGGCATTCCGTCGCCCGAGGGGCCCCGGCCCGGCCCGAGGCCGGGGTTCCCGACCGGCCGCCCGGTGGTTCCCGGCCCCGGCCGGCGGACCGTGCGGCCTCCGCTGGCCGGCGCAGGCCGCACGGTCTGCCCGCGCGCTCGGCAGGCACGAGATTCCCCGGCCGGAACCCCGGCGGGGCCGCACCGTCAGGCCGTGCGGCGCAGCAGTGCCAGATACATGGCGTCCGTGCCGTGGAGGTGCGGCCACAGCTGGACGTCCGGGCCGTCGCCCAGGGCCGGTACCCCCGGCATCAGGGGGCGGGCGTCGATCCACTCGGCCCGGATCGGCCCCTGTTCCCCGAGCGCACCGCCCTTGCCGAGCACGTCGTCGACAACCGCGCGGGTCTCGGCGGGATGCGGCGAGCACGTGGCGTAGCCGACCACTCCGCCGACCCGGACCGACTGCAGCGCCTCCCGGAGCAGGGCCCGCTGGAGCGGCACGAATCCGTCGAGGTCCTCGGGGCGGCGGCGCCAGCGCGCCTCGGGCCGGCGGCGGAGCGCGCCGAGGCCCGTGCACGGCACGTCGACGAGGGCCCGGTCGAAGGCGCCCTGCCGCCAGGCCGGGCGGGTGCCGTCCGCGGTCACCACCTGGTACGGACCGGGATTGCCCGCCAGCGCCCGCTCGACGAGACGGGCCCGGTGCGGCTGCTTCTCGGCCGCGACCAGGGCGGCACCGCGCTCGGCGGCCAGCGCGCCCAGCAGGGCCGCCTTTCCGCCGGGCCCCGCGCACCCGTCCAGCCAGCGCTCGTCCGGGCCGTCGAGCGGCGCTGCCGCGAGGGCGAGCGCCACGAGCTGGCTGCCCTCGTCCTGCACTCCGGCGCGGCCTTCCCGCACAGGGGCGAGGGCGCCCGGCTCACCGCCCTCGGCAAGCCGTACGGCGTACGGAGACCAGCGTCCGGGCAGCCCGCCGTCCGCACCGAGCACGGCGAGCAGCTCACCCGTGGTCGACCGGCCCGGCCTGGCGACCAGCGTCACCTCGGGCCGTTCGTTGTCGGCCTCCAGCAGGTCCTCGATCCCGGCCCGACCGCCGCCCAGTGCGTCCCACAGGGCCGAGACGACCCAGCGGGGGTGCGAGTGGACGACGGCGAGGTGTTCCTCGGGGTCCTCGTCGTAGGGCGGCGCGACTCGCTCCAGCCAGCCGTCGAGGCCGTTCCGCGAGATCCGGCGCAGCACGGCGTTCACGAACTTGGCCCGGCCGTCGCCGAGGACCACGCGGGCCAACTCGACGGTCGCGGACACCGCGGCGTGGGTCGGGATCCGCGTGCCCAGCAGCTGGTGCGTGCCGAGTGACAGCACGTCGAGGACCGGCGGGTCGACCTCGCGCAGCGGCCGGTCGACGCACTCGGCGATGATCGCGTCGTAGGTGCCCTGCCGGCGCAGCGTGCCGTACACCAGCTCCGTGGCGAGCGCCGCGTCGCGGCTGTCGAAGTCGCCCTGCTCACGGGCCCTGCGCAGCAGCGGGGGCAGGACGAGGTTGGCGTAGGCGTCGCGCTCGTCCACGGCCCGCAGCGCGTCGAAGGCGAGGATCCGCACGGGATCCTTCTTCGGGGGACGGTAGGACTGGGAGGGACGGCGACGGCTCTGCTGGCTCAAAGGTGCTCCGCGTTCCGAAAAGGTCTCACCCCCTCAGCCTACGACGGCCGGCCGGGCGTCCCCCGACCCGTCCCCGCCACCACGGCCCGAGGGCGCGGCCCACGGCCCCGACGGCGGTGCGGGCACGAGCCCGGCCTCCCGAGCGCGCCCGCGGCACGGCACCGGGGCCCCCGGCGGTGCGGCCGCCGCCCAGCTCAGGACCCGAGCGTCTCCCCGGGGCCGATCCGCACACCGCGGGCCCAGTCGGCGGCTCGCATCGGCTTCTTGCCCTGCGGCTGGACCCAGTGCAGTTCGACGGCGTGCGAGCCGGTCCCGGCGTGCACGTGGCTCTTGCCCGCCGAGAGCTCCCCCGGCGCCAGTTCGGCGCGGTCCGGCAGCGGCTGGACGTTGATCAGCTTCAGGCGCTCGCCGCGGAACAGCGTCCACGCGCCGGGAGCGGGAGTGCAACCGCGGACCAGGCGGTCGATGCGCAGGGCCGGGGTACGCCAGTCCACGCGGGCGTCCTCGACGGTGATCTTCGGCGCCAGGGTGACCCCGCCGGAGGGCTGCGGCACGGCCTGAAGGGAGCCGTCCTCGATGCCGTCCATGGTCGCGGACAGCAGCCCGGCTCCCGCGAAGGCGAGCCGGGTGAGCAGGTCGCCGCTGGTGTCCGTCGGCCGCACCCGCTCGGTGATCACGCCGTACACCGGGCCGGAGTCCAGCCCCTCCTCGATCCGGAAGGTGGAGGCTCCGGTCATCTCGTCGCCCGAGAGGATCGCGTGCTGCACCGGCGCGGCACCCCGCCAGGCGGGCAGCAGCGAGAAGTGCAGATTGACCCAGCCGCGGGCCGGGATGTCCAGCGCCTCCCCGGGGAGCAGCGCGCCGTAGGCGACCACGGGGCAGCAGTCCGGTGCGATCTCGCGCAGCCGGGCGAGGAACTCCGCATCCCGCGGCCGCGGGGGCTTCAGTACCTCGATCCCCGCCTCGTGCGCCCGCTGGGCGACCGGGCTGGCCACCAGGCGGCGGCCGCGGCCCGCGGGGGCGTCGGGGCGGGTGACGACCGCGGCCACCTCGTGCCGGCCGGAGGCGATCAGGGCGTCCAGGGCGGGTACGGCGACCTCGGGGGTGCCCGCGAAGACAAGTTTCACTGGTAATACCTCGCTCTGTGTACCGGGGTGATCGCGCGACGCACCAGTCTATGGGGCGGGTTGCCGGGGGGCGCGCGGGCTGTCGCGCGCCCTGCGCATGTGCGCACGCACCTGCGGAGCGTGACCAGACCGCCTGGTGGCGCGTTGTCAAGGGAGATTGACCGAAGCGGGCCGCCGATGCGGCCCGACCCCTTTCCACGCCGCCGGTTCGAGAGGCTTGTTCATGGCCGACCACGCCACACACGACGCCCAAGCCCGGGCAAGTCTGCATCTGTTGGTGCGGGACATCGAGCGGGTCCGCCGGCAGGTGGACGCTCTGCGCACGCTCACGGCCCAGCTGGGGAACGTCTACCGTCCGCGCCGCTCGGGCCCGTCCACGGGCTTCGTCGTCTACGGCCGCGCGCCCGCCCCGACCGTCCGCCTGGCCCAGGAACTACGGGACAGCGTCGAGACCTTGGTGACCGCCGCCGTCGACTTCGACCGCTCGCTGGGCTTCTCGTGGGACGCGGTGGGTTCGGCACTGGGCGTCACCAAGCAGGCGGTGCACCGCCGTTACGGATCACGGCGGGCGGCGCCGCAGCCCCCCGCCCTGCCTCCTGAACCGGAGCCGGCTGCGACCCGTGCGATGCCGGCCGCCCCCGCGATGCCGGCCGCCCCCGCGGTGCCGGCCGCACGCTCCATGCCGCCGCAGCCGGGGCACGGCGGCCACCCGCTGCGTGACGAGGTCCGCCACAGCGCCTTCCCCGGCCCGCGCAACGGCTGACCCCTCCCCCCGGCCGCCCCGGCACCTCCTCGCGGTGTGCCGGGGCGGTGCCGTGCGGCGCGGGGGCCCCGGCGGTGGTGTGGGGAGCCGGCATCCCCGGCGGTGCCGTCCCCCGCTTCTCCGGCGGTGCGATGCCGCGCTGCGTGGTCGGCCGGGCCCGGCTGCGGCGCCTCACCAGGTCACCCGGCCGCACATCACCCGATGTCCGGCGGATCCACCCGGATCCGCACCGCATCGCCGCCCCGTGCGAGCCTCGCGGCCTGGGCCGACTTCAACGCGGCGGCGAGTGCGGCGCCGCTGCCGGGCGGTACGCGCAGCAGCACGCGCTCCCACGGTTCCCCCTGCCCGCCTCCGCCGCGGGGAACCTGCGGAGGGTCACCCGGCCGGCGCGGTCGCCCCGGAGGGGGTGGCGGAAGGGGCACCGGCCCGAGCACCTCGGCGTCGTCGGGCAGGGACACCGCGGCGAGGAACTCCGCCACCGACTCCGCGCGCCCGGTCACCGAGGCCATCCGCGACACCGGCGGGAACCCCAGCTCGGCGCGCTCCGCCAGCTCGCGCCGGGCATGGCCGACCGGATCCCACCGCACCAGGGCCTGGACCGGACGGAGCGTGGGTTCGGCGACCACGACGACCGTGCCGCCCTCCGCCTGGCCGCGCACCAGCGAGGCGGCACCCGTCCACCGCCGCAGCGCCTCCTCCCCCGCCCGCAGGTCGGGACGCCCGAGCATCGCCCAGCCGTCGAGCAGCAGCGCCGCCGCGTAGCCGCCCTCGGCAACCGGCTCGGCGCCCGGTGTGCTGACCACCAGCGCGGGACGGCCGGGTACGGAGTCCAGTACGTGGTCCCGCCCCGATGTCCGCACGGGCACCGTGGGAAACGCCCGCCCCAGCTCCTCCGCCGTGCGCCGGGCCCCCACGATCCGGGCGCGCAGACGCGATCCGCCGCACTCGGTGCAGTGCCAGCCGGCCGCGTCCCGTCCGCACCAGCCGCACCCGAGATCCTGCTGCCGCGGGGCCTCCAGCGGACCCGAGCAGTGGCCGCAGCGCGCGGGCGCCCGGCAGCGCTCGCAGGCCAGCCTCGGTACGTAGCCGCGACGGGGCACCTGGACCAGCACCGGCCCCGTCCGCAGCCCCGTCCGCACGGCCCCCCAGGCGAGCGTCGGCAGCCGGGCGGCGCGGGCCGCCTCGTCGCGGGCGAGATCGCCGTCGCCGACCGTGCGGACCAGCGGCGCGGCGCGGCGCACCTGCTCCCGGTCAGCGGCCAGTGGCCGCGCCCAGCCGGTCTCGACGAGCTGGGCGGCCTCCACCGTGCAACTCACACCGCCCAGCAGGAATCCGCAGTGCTCGTGCGCGGCGCGCAGCAGTAGCACTTCCCGCGCGTGCGGCAGCGGCGCGTGCTGCTCGCTGTGGCTGGAGTCCCCGTCGTCCCATATCGCGACCAGCCCCAGGTCCCGAACGGGTGCGAACATCGCCGCGCGCGTCCCGACCGCCGCACGCACCGAGCCGCGCCGTACGGACAGCCACTGCCCGTACCGCTTCTCGGGTCCGGCTTCCGCGGTGAGGACGGCATGGTGTCCGGCGCCGATGAGTTCGGTCAGGGCGGCGTCCACCCGGGCCACGGCACGCCCGTCAGGGACGACCACCAGGGCCCCCCTGCCGGACGCGAGGGTCGCGGCGACGGCCCCCGCGAGTTCGCCTGCCCAGTGCGGTCCCGGCAGCGCCGTCCACACGGCTCTCGGCACTCCGCCGCCCGCCAGGGCGTTCAGAAAAGCCGGACCCTGCTCGTACCGGGTCCAGGTACGCGGCTCCGGGGGCGCCGGGGGAGGCAGCGGTGCGGGCGACGGCCGGGACTCGGCACGTGCGCTCCTGGGCGGCACGGCGAGCTGGAGCACGTCGGCGAGGCTGCCCGCATACCGGTCCGCGACCGCTCTGGCCAGGCCGAGCAGTCCGGGGCTGAGTACGGGCTCGGGCGAGACCACTGCGGCGAGGGCGGCGAGCGGGCCCGAGTAGTCGGAGTCGGCCCGCCGCTCGACGATGAAGCCGTCGATCAGCCGGCCGCCTTCCCGGCGGCCCTCCCGGACCTGGTGGGACCCGGCGCCGAAACGCACGCGGACCCGCACCCCGGGCTGTGCTTCCTCGTCCAGCTCCTCGGGCACCGCGTAGTCGAAGTACTGGTCGAGGTGGAGAACGCCCTTGTTGACCACGACGCGGGCGACCGGCCGCTCCCCGGCGAGGGCTGCCCCCCGCCAGGTGCGCGGCCTGGCCCGCGGCTTCGCGGACTTGCGTACGGTCTCCCGGATGAGCGCAAGCTGCTCCGGCGGACCGTCCCCGGGCCGCTCGGAGGCTTCGTCGGCGCTGCTCACAGCAGCATTCCTACCAGACGCCACCGACAGCGCCCGGGCCCGCCGAACGGCGTCCCGATCCCTGGCGGCCGGCGACGGGCGGTCCGCGGCGCACGGGGCGCGGGGCGCGGGGCCGGCTTCCGTCCGGCGGCCGACCACGCGGAACGCCCGGCCGGGAAATCCGGCCGGGCGTTCCGCGTCAACCGCTCACGGGCCGATCGGCACGACCGCGTCTCGCGGTGCCTCCCGGGCACCGCTCCCGGGCGGCCGGGGCCCTCGCGCCGAGCGGTGGCCGTCAGAGGCCCGCCGCAGCACGCAGGGCGTCGACGCGGTCGGTGCGCTCCCAGGTGAAGTCGGGGAGCCGGCGGCCGAAGTGGCCGTAGGCGGCGGTCTGGGCGTAGATCGGGCGCAGCAGATGGAGGTCGCGGATGATCGCGGCGGGGCGGAGGTCGAAGACCTCGCCGATGGCGTTCTCGATCTTGTCCACGTCGACCGCCGCGGTGCCGAAGGTCTCGACGAACAGGCCCACCGGCTCGGCCTTGCCGATCGCGTAGGCCACCTGGACCTCGCAGCGCGAGGCCAGGCCCGCCGCCACGACGTTCTTCGCGACCCAGCGCATCGCGTAGGCGGCCGAGCGGTCCACCTTGGACGGGTCCTTCCCCGAGAACGCCCCGCCGCCATGGCGCGCCATACCACCGTAGGTATCGATGATGATCTTCCGGCCGGTGAGGCCGGCGTCCCCCATCGGGCCGCCGATCTCGAACCGCCCCGTCGGGTTGACCAGCAGGCGGTAGCCCTCGGTGTCCAGCTTGATCCCGTCCTCCACCAACTGCCCGAGCACATGCTCCACGACGAACTCACGGATGTCCGGCGCCAGCAGCGAGTCCAGGTCGATGTCCGAGGCATGCTGCGAGGACACCACCACCGTGTCGAGCCGGACGGCCTTGTCACCGTCGTACTCGATCGTGACCTGGGTCTTGCCGTCGGGACGCAGATACGGGATGGTCCCGTTCTTGCGCACCTCGGACAGCCGGTGGGACAACCGGTGCGCCAGGTGGATCGGCAGCGGCATCAGCTCCGGCGTCTCGTCGCACGCGTACCCGAACATCAGGCCCTGATCCCCCGCGCCCTGCCGATCGAGTTCGTCGTCGTCACCCTCGACCCGGTTCTCATACGCGGTGTCCACGCCCTGCGCGATGTCCGGCGACTGCGCGCCGATGGACACCGACACACCGCACGAAGCGCCGTCGAAGCCCTTCTTCGAGGAGTCGTAGCCGATCCCGAGGACCGTGTTGCGTACCAGGTTGGGGATGTCCGCGTAGGCCTTCGTCGTCACCTCGCCTGCGACGTGCACCAGGCCGGTGGTGATCAGCGTCTCGACCGCGACCCGGGAGGACGGGTCCTCCCGCAGCAGTGCGTCGAGGATGGTGTCGCTGATCTGGTCAGCGATCTTGTCGGGGTGACCCTCGGTCACGGACTCCGAGGTGAACAGGCGACGGGACACAACGCTCCCTGTGGTTGCAGCGGCTGCTGGCTGATCATTGGTGGAGCGGCCGGGGGCCCCGCCCCACGTCGTTCCGGGGCACAGTTTATCGGGCAGTCCCCCCGACCGGACCAGCGTCTCGCCCCCCGGTCGGCCAACCGTGGGCCGAATCACCCGCCACCTGGCCGCCGACGGCGGCCGGGCACGGCCGGAAGCGGCCGGAAAACGGCCCTAAGGCCGGCTTTCGCCGGATTCGGCGCGGGTTTCGCACGGTGGGGAAATTCCTCCCGGATCCCCCCTGGCCCGGCGTGTCCACCCGCCGAGCCGTACGGCGTGCGTCGCGTCACACTCCGTTCCGGGATGCCGCCCTCTGACGGCGGGCGACCTCACCGGAGGCGGCACCCGGGCCGGGCAGGGCGCGACCCCGCAGGAAACCTCACCCCGGCCGGGCAGGGCCCGACCCCGCCGAGGGCCTCACCCCAGCCGGGCGACGACGAGGTCCCAGACCGTGTCCGCGAGCCCTTCCTTGGGGCCCCGGGGAACCGGTGTCTCTCCCCCGTCCGCGGACAGGACCACGGCCTCGTTCTCCTCGGAACCGAACGTCCTGTGCTCACCCACCTCGTTGACCACGAGCAGATCGCAGCCCTTGCGGCGGAGCTTCTGGCGGCCGTTGGCGAGCACCTCGTCGGTCTCGGCCGCGAAACCCACCACCAGCTGCCCGGGGCGGGGCCGCGCCGCGGAGATCTCGGCGAGGATGTCGGGGTTGCGGACCAGGGCGATCGGCGCCTGCTCCTGCCCGTCCTTTTTCTTGATCTTCCCCTCGGCGTATACCGCAGGACGGAAGTCCGCCACCGCGGCGGCCATCACGACCACGTCGGCGCCGGGAGCGGCCTTCAGCACGGCCTCGCGCAGTTGCCGCGCGCTGCCCACGTGGACGACGTCGGCGCCGGCCGGGTCGGCCATGCCGGTGTTGGCCTCGATCAGCGTCACCCGGGCCCCGCGGGCCGCTGCGGTACGGGCCAGCGCATAGCCCTGTTTGCCGGAGGAGCGGTTCCCCAGATACCGGACGGGGTCGAGGGGCTCCCGGGTGCCGCCGGCACTGATCACGACATGGCGGCCGGCGAGGTCGGGCACCGCCGCACCGCGGGCCAGCACCCGGCGGCAGACCTCGAAGATCTCGCCGGGGTCGGGCAGCCGGCCCTTGCCGGTGTCGGCGCCGGTGAGCCGGCCGACGGCCGGGTCGATGACCACGGCACCGCGGCGGCGCAGCGTCGCCACGTTCTCCCGGGTCGCGGGGTGCTCCCACATCTCGGTGTGCATGGCGGGCGCGAAGACGACCGGGCAGCGCGCGGTGAGCAGGGTGTTGGTCAGCAGGTCGTCGGCGAGGCCGTGGGCGGCCCTGGCGAGCGTGTCGGCGGTGGCCGGGGCGACGACGACGAGGTCGGCGCCCTGCCCGATCCGCACGTGCGGGACCTCGTGGACGTCCGTCCAGACCTCGGGGGAGACCGGGTTGCCGGACAGGGCGGACCAGGTCGCGGCTCCGACGAACCTCAGCGCGGACGCGGTGGGCACGACCCGGACGTCGTGTCCGGACTCGGCCAGCCGGCGCAGCAGCTCGCACGCCTTGTAGGCGGCGATACCGCCGCTGACACCCAGAACGACCCTCGGCTTGTCCACTGCGTCTCCCGCCACCCCAACGATCACGACGTCCTTCGCCTCCATGACACACCACAGGCCCGGCGGGTGCTCCGCCGGGCCTGTGGTGACAGTGCCGCGTGCTGCCCGGGGCCGCTCGCGCAGCGCCCGGGGGACGGGTGCTACTGGGCCGGGCCCTCGACGGCCTCGGAGGTCAGCAGGCCCGCGTTGATCTCGCGCAGGGCGATCGACAGGGGCTTCTCGTGCACGTGGGTGTCCACCAGCGGACCGACGTACTCGAGGAGCCCCTCACCGAGCTGCGAGTAGTACGCGTTGATCTGGCGCGCGCGCTTGGCCGCGTAGATCACCAGGCTGTACTTCGAGTCGGTCGCCTCGAGCAGCTCGTCGATCGGCGGGTTGATGATGCCCTCGGGCGCGGTGATGGAGGAGGACACGCTTAGCCTTCCGAAGAAACTACGGGGAGATCACAGAAATTCAGACAACTTCCATCAAGGCTAGCAGCTCACGCGCGACGTCCTCGACGGAGGTGTTCACCAGGGTGGTGTCGAACTCCCGCTCCGCGGCCAGCTCGACCTTGGCGGCCGCCAGGCGCCGCTCGATGACGTCGGGGGCCTCGGTGCCGCGGCCGGTGAGGCGGCGGACCAGTTCGTCCCAGCTCGGCGGGGCCAGGAAGACCAGCTGGGAGTCCGGCATGGACTCCTTGACCTGGCGCGCCCCCTGGAGGTCGATCTCCAGGAGGACCGGTTCCCCGGCCTCCAGGCGCTCCTGGACCGCCCGGCGCGGAGTGCCGTAGCGGTTGCCCGCGAACTCGGCCCATTCCAGGAGTTCGCCGTTGGCGACCAGCTTGTCGAACTCCTCGTCGCCGACGAAGAAGTACTGGACACCGTGGCGCTCTCCGGGGCGCGGCTTGCGGGTGGTGGCCGACACCGAGAGCCAGACCTCGGGATGGACCTTGCGCATATGGGCGACGACCGTGCTCTTGCCGACCCCGGAGGGGCCGGAGAGCACGGTCAGCCGCGGACGTACCTCTGCTGCCATGCAGCGATTATCCAGCTTCCCGGCGGTGCCCGGGAACGTCAGGCGGGGCCGCCGCCGAACTCGCGCTCGAGCGACGCGATCTGGTTCGACCCGAGACCCCGCACACGGCGGCTCTCGGAGATGCCCAGTCGCTCCATGATCTGCTTGGCACGGACCTTGCCGACGCCGGGGAGCGACTCGAGCAGGGCGGAGACCTTCATCTTGCCGATGACGTTGTTCTCCTGGCCCTGCTTGATGACCTCGTGGAGGGAGGCGCCGGAGTGCTTGAGTCGATTCTTGACCTCGGCCCGCTCCCGGCGAGCCGCGGCGGCCTTTTCGAGCGCGGCTGCGCGCTGTTCAGGGGTAAGGGGCGGAAGAGCCACGCCTACGTCACCTCGGATGTCGAACTGTCGGATACGGACCGGTGAGGAACCTAGTCGGCCCACACCAGGCGAGCAACGAACAACGCAGTGGCCGTTGCATCGCTGACTCTCGACGGAGACTAGCGGTCTGGACCGCTCCAGTCAGCGAGAACAGCGGAAAAGTCCTGGTCAGCATCGGCCGACTTGGATATTCCAGACATACCAACCCTCCATCTGTCAAGAAAGCGTCGGTCGAAGGCGCAGATGAGCGCCCTGCCGAGCGACCCGGCGGCACCCCCGGAGGACCGGGCTCCGCCCCGGCGGCCCCCGCAGCGCCGAGACGGCCCCGGCGGCGAGGCCGGCGGCCCGCGGCGACCGGCGACGGGGCCTGTCGGGGCCCCGGGGCGGGCCCGCGACGGCTCGCCCCGGCCTGTGATGCGCCCGGACAGCGCCGCGGCTACGCCTCGCCGACCGCCACCCGGATCTCCTCGGCGAAGCGCTCCGCGGCCGTGCGCAGGGCCACCGCGTCCGGGCCGTACCGCAGAACTCCGCGGCTCACGCTCGGCACGACGTTGCGCACGGCGCCGCCGAAAACACCCGGCAGGTCGGCGGGCGTCGCACCCTGGGCGCCGATACCCGGCGCGAGGAGCGGGCCGTTGATGTCCAGGTCCACTCCCGCGGCGCCGAGCGTGGCGCCGACCACCGCGCCGACCGGGCCCATCGGGTCGGCCCCCGCGTTCTCGCCGGCCATGTGGTCCAGCATGAGCTGGGCGAGCGAGCTCCCGCCGGACGCCGTGGCACGCTGGACCTCGGCGCCCTCCGGATTGGAGGTGAGGGCCAGGACGAAGACCCCGCAGCCGCTGAGGACGGCCTGGTCGAGCGCAGGACGCAGCGAACCGAAGCCGAGGTACGGCGAAACCGTCACGGCGTCGGAGAACAGCGGCGAGCCCCTGTCCAGGAACGCCTCCGCGTAGGCGCCCATGGTGGAGCCGATGTCGCCGCGTTTGGCGTCCATCAGGACCAGCGCCCCGGCGGCCCGGGCCTCCGCCACGGCCCGCTCCAGCACTGCGACGCCCCGCGAGCCGAAGCGCTCGAAGAACGCGGACTGCGGCTTGAGGACGGCGACCCGGTCGGCGAGCGCCTCGACCACGGTACGGGTGAACCGCTCCAGGCCGTTGACGTCGTCGTCGAGCCCCCAGGCGGTCAGCAGCGAGGCGTGCGGGTCGATACCGACGCAGAGCGGGCCGCGGGTGTCCATGGCCTGGCGCAGTCGGGCTCCGAACGGTTCCGGGGAACTCATGCGGTGGCCGCCTTTCGGGTCTCGGCGCCGACGGCCTCGGCGAGGGTGGCGTAGGGGCTGGCGGCGAGGCGTGCGGCCAGGCCCTTGTGGACGGCCCTGGCGTAGAACGGGCCCTCGTAGACGAAGGCGCTGTAGCCCTGGACGAGGGTGGCGCCGGCCAGGATGCGCCGCCAGGCGTCCTCGGCGTCCTCGATGCCGCCGACGCCCACGAGCGTGACCCGGTCGCCGACGCGCGCGTAGAGTCGGCGCAGCACTTCCAGGGCGCGCTCCTTGACGGGTGCGCCGGACAGTCCTCCGGTCTCCGCGGCCAGCGCCGGGTCGGACCTCAGGCCGAGGCCGTCGCGGGCGAGGGTGGTGTTGGTGGCGATGATGCCGTCCAGGCCCAGTTCGACGGCGAGGTCGGCGACGGCGTCCACGTCCTCGTCGGCGAGGTCCGGGGCGATCTTGACCAGGAGCGGGACGCGGCGCCCGGTGACCGTGCGGTCGGCGGCCTCGCGCACCGCGCGGAGCAGGGGGCGCAGCGCCCGGGTGGCCTGGAGGTTCCGCAGGCCGGGGGTGTTCGGCGAGCTGACGTTGACCACGAGGTAGTCCGCATGCGCGGCAAGCCGCTCGGTGGAGGTCACATAGTCGGCGACGGCCTCCTCCTCGGGGGCGGTCTTGGTCTTGCCGATGTTGACGCCGACGACCGTGCGGAAGACCTCCCGGCGGGCGGCGAGCCGGGCGGCGACGGCGGCGGAGCCGTCGTTGTTGAAGCCCATGCGGTTGATCAGTGCCCGGTCCGGCACCAGGCGGAAGAGCCGCTTGCGGGGATTGCCCGGCTGGGGCTGCGCCGTGACGGTGCCGATCTCGACATGGTCGAAGCCGAGCATGGACATGCCGTCGATGGCGACGGCGTTCTTGTCGAAGCCGGCCGCGAGGCCGAAGGGGCCGTGCATCCGCAGGCCGAGGGCCTCGGTGCGCAGTTCCGCGTGGCGGGGCGCGAGCACGGCGGCGGCGAGCGTCCGCAGCACCGGGACGCGGACGGCGAGCCGGATCCACCGGAGGGCGAGGTGGTGGGCCTCCTCCGGGTCCATGCGCCGGAAGACCAGGTTGAAGAAGAGTTTGTACATCTCAGCGGTGTCCTGTGTGTCCTCACGAGGACGGGTGTCCTCAGGAAGAGGGGGACACCGGTTCGGTGCCCCCCTCGTGGGCTGCCGGGGCGTGTGGCGAAAGCCCCTCCCGGCGCGCGACGCCCGGCACGCGCTCCCCCGTCGCCCTTCGGGCACGGCAGGTGCCCCGTGCCGCGCTGCCGGAGTCGTCCGGGTACGTCCCCTGCGAGGACGCTCCTCCGCCGTGCGAGCGCACGCAGCGGACGCCGGGGCCCCGCCCTGCGGGCGGAGCTGCCTTCGCAGCACGCCCTAGTCGCGGGCCGCGATCAGCTGTTGCGCGTGCTCCTGGAGGGAGCGGACGCCGACCCCGCCGAGGTTCAGCGCGTCGATGCCCTGGACGGCGGCGGCGAGCGCCTGGACGGTGGTCAGGCAGGGCACGCCGCGGGCGACGGCCGCGGTGCGGATCTCGTAGCCGTCGAGACGTCCGCCGGTACCGTACGGGGTGTTGACGATGAGGTCGACCTGGCCGTCGTGGATGAGCTGGACGATGGTCTTCTCACCGCCGGGGCCCTCGCCCTCGGACTGCTTGCGGACGACGGTGGCGTGGATGCCGTTGCGCCTGAGCACCTCGGCGGTGCCGGAGGTGGCGAGCAGTTCGAAGCCGTGCGCGACCAGCTCCCGGGCCGGGAAGATCATCGAGCGCTTGTCGCGGTTGGCGACGGAGATGAAGGCACGTCCCTTGGTGGGCAGCGGACCGTACGCCCCGGCCTGCGACTTGGCGTACGCCGTGCCGAAGGCGCTGTCGATGCCCATGACCTCGCCGGTGGAGCGCATCTCCGGGCCGAGGACCGTGTCGACGCCGCGCCCGTGGATGTCGCGGAAGCGGCTCCACGGCATCACGGCCTCCTTGACGGAGATCGGGGCGTCCAGCGGGAGGGTGCCCCCGTCGCCCCGGGCGGGCAGCAGGCCCTCCTCGCGCAGTTCCGCGATGGTGGCGCCCAGCGAGATCCGCGCGGCGGCCTTGGCCAGCGGCACGGCGGTCGCCTTGGAGGTGAACGGCACGGTGCGGGAGGCGCGCGGGTTGGCCTCGAGCACGTAGAGGATGTCGCCGGCCATCGCGAACTGGATGTTGATCAGTCCGCGCACCCCGACACCGTCGGCGATGGCCTCGGTCGACGCCCGCAGCCGTTTGACGTCGAAGCCGCCGAGGGTGATCGGGGGCAGGGCGCAGGCGGAGTCGCCGGAGTGGATGCCGGCCTCCTCGATGTGCTCCATCACTCCGCCGAGGTAGAGCTCGGAGCCGTCGTAGAGGGCGTCCACGTCGATCTCGATGGCGTCGTCGAGGAAGCGGTCGACCAGGACCGGCCGGTCGGGGCCGATCTCGGTGGACTCGCAGATGTACGCCTGGAGCCTGGCCTCGTCGTAGACGATCTCCATGCCGCGGCCGCCGAGCACATACGAGGGGCGCACCAGCACGGGGTAGCCGATCTCGTCGGCGATGGCCTTGGCCTCGGCGAAGGTGGTCGCGGTGCCGTGCTTGGGCGCCGGGAGCCCGGCGTCGGCGAGCACCCGGCCGAAGGCACCCCGGTCCTCGGCGGCGTGGATGGCCTCGGGGGGCGTGCCGACGATCGGGACGCCGTTGTCCTTCAGCGCCTGGGAGAGGCCCAGCGGGGTCTGGCCACCGAGTTGGACGACGACACCGGCCACCGGGCCGGCCTGCTGCTCGGCGTGCACGATCTCCAGGACGTCCTCGAGGGTGAGCGGCTCGAAGTACAGCCGGTCGGAGGTGTCGTAGTCGGTGGAGACCGTCTCGGGGTTGCAGTTGACCATGACGGTCTCGTAGCCGGCGTCGCTCAGCGCGAAGGACGCGTGGACGCAGGAGTAGTCGAACTCGATCCCCTGGCCGATGCGGTTCGGGCCGGAGCCCAGGATGATCACCGCGGGCTTCTCCCGAGGGGCGACCTCGGACTCCTCGTCGTAGGACGAGTAGAAGTACGGGGTCCTCGCGGCGAACTCGGCGGCGCAGGTGTCGACCGTCTTGTAGACCGGTCGGATGCCCAGGCTGTGGCGCACCTCGCGGACGACCTCCTCGCGCAGACCGCGGATTCCGGCGATCTGGGCGTCCGAGAAGCCGTGGCGCTTGGCCTCGGCCAGCAGATCGGGGTCGAGCTTCTCCGCGCCGGCCAGGTCGTCGGCGATCTCCTTGATCAGGAAGAGCTGGTCCACGAACCACGGGTCGATCCTCGACGCCTCGAAGACCTCCCGCCGGGTGGCTCCGGCGCGGATGGCCGCCATCACGGTGTTGATCCGTCCGTCGGTCGGCCGGCCCGCCTCGCGCAGCAGCCCGTCCTTGTCGCCGGGCTCGCCGGGCTCGCCGGTGAAGTCGAACTGGCTGCCCTTCTTCTCCAGCGAGCGCAGCGCCTTCTGCAGGGCCTCGGTGAAGTTGCGGCCGATGGCCATGGCCTCGCCCACGGACTTCATGGTCGTGGTGAGCGTACTGTCCGCGGAGGGGAACTTCTCGAAGGCGAAGCGCGGGGCCTTGACGACCACATAGTCGAGCGTCGGCTCGAAGGAGGCCGGCGTCTGCTCCGTGATGTCGTTGGGGATCTCGTCGAGGGTGTAGCCCACGGCGAGCCGTGCCGCGATCTTCGCGATCGGGAATCCGGTGGCCTTGGACGCCAGGGCGGAGGAGCGGGACACCCTCGGGTTCATCTCGATGACGATGACCCGGCCGTCCTCGGGGTCGACGGCGAACTGGATGTTGCAGCCGCCGGTGTCGACGCCCACCTCGCGGATGACGGCGATACCGATGTCGCGCAGGACCTGGTACTCGCGGTCGGTCAGCGTCATCGCGGGTGCGACCGTGATCGAGTCGCCGGTGTGCACGCCCATGGGGTCGACGTTCTCGATGGAGCAGACGACCACGACGTTGTCGTTCTTGTCGCGCATCAGCTCCAGCTCGTACTCCTTCCAGCCGAGGATGGACTCCTCCAGGAGCACCTCGGTGGTGGGCGACAGGGTCAGGCCCTGGCCCGCGATGCGCCGCAGCTCCTCCTCGTCGTGGGCGAAGCCGGAGCCGGCGCCGCCCATGGTGAAGGAGGGGCGGACGACCACGGGGTAGCCGCCGAGGGTCCCGACGCCCTGGAGGACGTCGTCCATGGAGTGGCAGATCACCGAGCGGGCCGACTCACCGTGGCCGATCTTGCGGTTGACGGCCGCGACGACCTCCTTGAACAGGTCGCGGTCCTCGCCCTTGTTGATCGCCTCGACGTTGGCGCCGATCAGCTCGACGCCGTACTTCTCCAGCGTCCCGGCCTCGTGGAGGGAGATCGCGGTGTTGAGCGCGGTCTGGCCGCCGAGGGTGGGCAGGAGCGCATCGGGGCGCTCCTTGGCGATGATCTTCTCGACGTACTCGGGGGTGATCGGCTCCACGTAGGTGGCGTCGGCGATCTCGGGATCGGTCATGATCGTCGCCGGGTTGGAGTTCACCAGGACGACCCGCAGGCCCTCGGACTTGAGGACCCGGCAGGCCTGGGTGCCGGAGTAGTCGAACTCGGCCGCCTGACCGATGACGATCGGGCCGGAGCCGATGACCAGGACGGACTGGATATCGGTGCGCTTAGGCACGCTGCCCCTCCATCAGGGAGACGAAACGGTCGAACAGGTACGCGGCGTCATGCGGGCCCGCGGCCGCCTCGGGGTGGTACTGGACGCTGAAGGCCGGCCGGTCGAGCAGCCGGAGGCCCTCCACCACGTCGTCGTTGAGGCAGACGTGGGAGACCTCGGCGCGGCCGTAGGGGGTGTCGCAGACCCGGTCGAGCGGGGCGTCCACGGCGAAGCCGTGGTTGTGCGCGGTGACCTCGACCTTGCCGGTCGTACGGTCCTGCACGGGCTGGTTGATGCCCCGGTGGCCGTACGTGAGCTTGTAGGTGCCGAAGCCCAGCGCCCGGCCCAGGATCTGGTTGCCGAAACAGATCCCGAACAGCGGCGTCCCGCGCTCCAGCACGCCGCGCATCACCGAGACTGCGTGGTCGGCGGTCGCCGGGTCACCGGGGCCGTTGGAGAAGAACACCCCGTCGGGACCGACCGCGTACACCTCGTCGACCGTCGCGGTGGCGGGCAGGACGTGCACCTCGATGCCGCGTTCGGCCATCCGGTGCGGGGTCATGCCCTTGATGCCGAGGTCGACCGCGGCGACGGTGAACCTCGCCTCGCCGACGGGTACCGCCGCACCGCCGGGCCCGATCGCGGGGACGACGTACGCCTCCTCCGTGGCCACCTCCGCCGCCAGGTCGGCGCCCTTCATCTCGGGCGCCTGGCGGACCTCGGCGAGCATCGTGCCCTCGTCGGGCAGCGCGTTGCCGGAGAAGATCCCGACGCGCATCGCGCCGCGCTCGCGCAGATGGCGGGTGAGGGCGCGGGTGTCGACACCGCTGATGCCGACGACCCCCTGGGCCGCGAGCTCCTCGTCGAGGGAGCGGCGGGAGCGCCAGTTGGAGGGGACCCGGGCGGGGTCGCGCACGACGTAGCCGGACACCCAGATGCGCCGGGACTCGGAATCCTCGTCGTTGACACCGGTGTTGCCGACGTGCGGGGCGGTCATCACCACGACCTGGCGGTGGTACGAGGGGTCGGTGAGGGTCTCCTGGTAGCCGGTCATCCCGGTGGAGAACACGGCCTCGCCGAAGGTCTGCCCCACGGCCCCGTAGGCACAGCCGCGGAAGGTCCGGCCGTCCTCCAGGACGAGTACGGCGGGAACGCGGGTTCCCCTGGTGGAGGTCGTCATCGTGCGGCGCCTTCCGTCATGTCGTTCTTGGTGATGGAGTCGACCGCCTCGACCCAGGCGGTGTGCTCGGCCGCCCGGTCGGAGCGGAAACCGGAGTCGATCATCCGGTCGCCGTGCTCCCAGGTGACGATCAGCAGACCGCCCTCGGCGAGGACCTTCCCGGCGATGCCCTTGTCGAGGCGGGCCCCGCGCAGGGCCCCGGCCGGGATGAAGAAGTCGGCTGCCCCGGGGCGTACGACGTCGATCCCGGCATCGGTGAGCGTCAGCTCGGCACGGCTGCGGCTGCCCAGGCCACGGGCGACGATCCGGTCGAGCCACTGCCCGGCGGTCGTGGAGCCGTGGTAGCGGCCGCTGAGCCGGAGCCCCGCCGCGGCGCCGCCGCTGCCGCCGCCGTGCGTACCGGCGGGTCGCGGGTCGCCTCCTGCGTCGGGGCGGGTGGGGAGTTCGGGCAGCCCGGACTGGAGTGCGCCCCGCCACTTCCAGCCCTGGCGCATCAGCCAGTAGACGAGGGCGATGAAGAGCAGGAGTCCGGCGACCCAGCCGAGCCGGGCGGCCCAGTCGGTCACCTCCGCCGACTGCCGCTCGGCCTCTTCGGCCGCCTGAATGATCAGTGGTGTCGTCACGCCAGCTTCCCGTCCATGAGCGTCGCGCGGCCCCGCAGGAACGTGTGGGTGACGCGCCCCGGCAGCTCGCGGCCCCCGTAGGGGGTGTTGCGGCTGCGGGAGGCGAAGCCCGCGGGGTCCACGGTTCCACGGTATGCCGGATCGAGCAGGGTGAGGTTGGCGGGCTCACCTGACGAGACGGGCCGCCCATGGCCCTCTGCGCGGCCGATCCGGGCCGGTGCGAAGGACATCCGGTCGGCGACGCCCTCCCAGGTCAGCAGCCCGGTGTCGACCATCGTGTGCTGGACGACGGACAGCGCGGTCTCCAGGCCGACCATGCCCATCGCGGCAGCGGCCCACTCGCAGTCCTTGTCCTCGTGCGGGTGCGGGGCGTGGTCGGTGGCGACGATGTCGATCGTGCCGTCGGCCAGGGCCTCGCGGAGCGCCGTCACGTCGCGCTCGGTGCGCAGCGGCGGGTTGACCTTGTAGACCGGGTCGTATGTGCGGACCAGTTCGTCGGTGAGCAGCAGATGGTGCGGCGTGACCTCGGCGGTGACGTCGATGCCGCGGGACTTGGCCCATCGGACGATCTCGACGGAGCCGGCGGTCGACAGATGGCAGATGTGGACGCGTGAGCCGACGTGCTCGGCAAGCAGCACGTCGCGGGCGATGATCGACTCCTCGGCGACGGCGGGCCAGCCGCCGAGACCCAGTTCTGCGGAGACGACGCCCTCGTTCATCTGGGCGCCCTCGGTGAGCCGGGGCTCCTGCGCATGCTGCGCGACGACGCCGCCGAACGCCTTCACATACTCCAGCGCCCGGCGCATGATCACGGCGTCGTCGACGCACTTGCCGTCGTCGGAGAAGACGGTGACGGCCGCGGCGGAGTCGTGCATGGCGCCGAGTTCGGCGAGCTTCCTGCCCTCCAGGCCGACGGTGACGGCGCCGATCGGCCGGACGTCGCAGTAGCCGTGCTCCCTGCCGAGCCGCCACACCTGCTCGACGACGCCGGCGGTGTCGGCCACGGGGAAGGTGTTGGCCATGGCGAACACGGCGGTGTAGCCGCCGCTCGCGGCCGCGCGGGTGCCGGTGAGGACGGTCTCGGAGTCCTCGCGGCCGGGCTCCCGCAGGTGGGTGTGCAGGTCGACCAGGCCGGGCAGCAGGATCCGGCCCGCGGCCTCGACGACGGTGGCGCCGCCGGCCTCGATTCCGGTACCGACCTCGACGACGGTCTCGCCGTCGATCAGTACGTCCCGCACCTCGCCGCCCAGCACCTTCGCGCCGCGGATCAGTGTCTTGCCGGTCTCGCTCATGGTCACTTCGTCTCCTCGGTACGAGCGTGGCTGACGGCGGGCTCGTTGCCGCCGAGAAGCAGATAGAGGACCGCCATGCGGGTGTGCACACCGCCTGCGACCTGTTCGACGGCGGTGCAGCGGGCGGAGTCGGCGACCTCTGCGGTGATCTCCATGCCGCGGACCATGGGGCCGGGGTGCATCACGATGGCGTGCTCGGGCATCTTCGCCATGCGGTCGCCGTCGAGGCCGTAGCGCCGTGCGTACTCGCGCTCGGTCGGGAAGAAGGCCGCGTTCATCCGCTCGCGCTGCACCCGCAGCATCATCACCGCATCGCTCTTGGGCAGCGCGGCGTCGAGGTCGTAGGAGACCTCGCAGGGCCAGTTCCCCACCCCGACCGGCAGCAGCGTGGGCGGCGCGACCAGGGTCACTTCGGCGCCGAGGGTGTGCAGCAGGTCCACGTTCGAGCGGGCCACGCGGCTGTGCAGGATGTCCCCGACGATCGTGACCCGCCGGCCCGCGAGGTCCCGGCCGAGTCCGGCGTCCCGCCCGACCAGGCGGCGGCGCAGGGTGAAGGCGTCGAGCAGCGACTGGGTCGGGTGCTGGTGGGTGCCGTCACCGGCGTTGACGACCGCGGCGTCGATCCAGCCGGAGGTGGCGAGCCGGTAGGGGGCGCCGGATGCGCCGTGCCGGATCACGACGGCGTCGACGCCCATCGCCTCCAGGGTCTGCGCGGTGTCCTTGAGCGACTCGCCCTTGGAGACGGACGAGCCCTTCGCGGCGAAGTTGATGACGTCCGCGGACAGCCGCTTCTCGGCGGCCTCGAAGGAGATGCGGGTCCTGGTCGAGTCCTCGAAGAAGAGGTTGACGACGGTCCGGCCGCGCAGGGCGGGCAGCTTCTTGATCGGCCGGTCGGCGACCCTGGCCATCTCCTCGGCGGTGTCGAGGATCAGGACGGCGTCGTCACGGGTGAGGTCGGCGGCCGAGATGAGGTGGCGCTTCATCTGGGTGTGCTCCGGGGTGTGGAGATGTGCGGGCATGCGGGCGCGCGAGCGCTGCCCGGGGGGCGGGCGGATCGGGGCCGTAGGGGGCCGGCTACCGCTCGCCGGTCCGGGCGGGCTCGGGCCGGCGGTCCTCGGCCGCGGGAGCGCCCGTCTCCCGCCGCTCGCCGAGCAGCACGGCGTCGCGGCCGTCCTCCTCCTCGAGCTGGACCCTGACCGTCTCCCGCAGCGACGTCGGGAGGTTCTTGCCGACGTAGTCGGCGCGGATGGGCAGCTCGCGGTGGCCGCGGTCGACGAGGACCGCGAGCTGGACGGCGCGCGGCCGGCCGATGTCGTTCAGCGCGTCCAGGGCCGCGCGGATGGTGCGCCCGGAGAAGAGCACGTCGTCCACGAGGACGACCAGGCGGCCGTCGATCCCATCGGCCGGGATGTCCGTGCGCGCGAGGGCGCGGGCGGGACGGAGCCGCAGGTCGTCGCGGTACATGGTGATGTCGAGCGAGCCGACGGGGATGCGGCGGCCGGTGATCCCAGCGAGCTTGGCGGCGAGCCGGTCGGCCAGGAAGACGCCGCGGGTCGGGATACCGAGGAGCACGACGCCGTCGGCGCCCTTGGCGCGCTCGACGATCTCATGGGCCATGCGGGTCAGCACCCGCGCGATGTCGGGGCCCTCGAGAACGGGGCGTGCGGCATCGGAAACGTCTGTGTCCATACGAAACGGACCTCCTTCTCCGCCTCACGGGACGGACCTTAAAGGACGTCGGATTGTGCGCGGTCCACGGTACCAGGGCCGTCGGGAGCCCTGGGACCACCCCTCTCGGGAGGGGCGTACGGACCGCTCGGCTTGACGCACCCAAGTAACGCTGCGTAACCTTCACAGTGAGTGACCAAACGCGCGGCCGAGCCGCACGTGACCAGCGTCCGGGGAGCTATATGTCCAGCGAATACGCAAAACAGCTCGGGGCCAAGCTCCGCGCCATCCGTACCCAGCAGGGGCTCTCGCTCCACGGGGTGGAGGAGAAGTCCCAGGGCCGCTGGAAGGCCGTCGTCGTCGGGTCCTACGAGCGCGGGGACCGCGCCGTGACCGTGCAGCGCCTCGCCGAACTGGCGGACTTCTACGGTGTACCGGTGCAGGAACTCCTTCCCGGCACCACGCCGGGCGGTGCGGCCGAGCCGCCGCCGAAACTCGTGCTCGACCTCGAGCGCCTCGCCCATGTCCCCGCCGAGAAGGCCGGGCCGCTGCAGCGCTACGCGGCGACCATCCAGAGCCAGCGCGGTGACTACAACGGCAAGGTGCTCTCGATCCGGCAGGACGACCTTCGCACGCTCGCCGTCATCTACGACCAGTCGCCGTCGGTGCTGACCGAACACCTGATCAGCTGGGGCGTGCTGGACGCGGACGCGCGCCGCGCCGTCGCCCATGAGGAGGGCTGAGGCCACACCACCGGCAGAAACGTTGCCGCCGGGCCGTGGGGGGTGCCTCCCGCGGCACGGCGGGGCGCCCCCGACGGGTCTTCCCCGCCGCGCGGGTCGTCACCACAGCCCGCGCGCCCGCCCGGAGCATGCCGGGGAACTCCCCGCGCGAGAGTCCTCGGGGCGCTTGGGGGACTCCCCCCACGGGCGCCTCCTCCCGCCGCGCGGAGTGCGCACCTCGGAAGGAGGCACGCGTTCCCCGGAGCGCCGTCCCGCCGGGCGGGACGGCGGGGCCCGTTCCCGGCCTGAGGACTCCTGGAGCCGTCGCGGCGGGGTCTTCTGCGGACGGCCGCGCCGGCACATCAGGGACACCGAAGGCCCGCAGCACCGGGGGCGGGTGCTGCGGGCCCACCGGGATCGCGCCCGGCTCGGCCGCGGCTACGCGCCGCGGAGGTTCGGCTTCAGGTCCTTGAAACGTCCCAGCAGGCCGTTCACGAAGGACGGCGAGTCGTCGGTGGAGAACTCCTTGGCCAGTTGTACCGCCTCGTCGATCACCACGGCGTCCGGGGTGCCGTCCACCCAGACCAGTTCGTAGGCGGCGAGCCGCACGATGTTGCGGTCCACCACGGGCATCCGGTCGAGCGTCCAGCCGACCGCGTGGGTGCCGATCAGCTCGTCGATCCGGTCCGCGTGCTCGGCGTAGCCCTCGACCAGCTCCATCGTGTACTCGCCGACCGGCGGCTGGCGGTCGTCGGACCGCGAGTGCCGGATCCAGTCCCCGAGGACCTCCTGCACGGAGGCACCGCGCTGATCGGCCTCGAAGAGGATCTGGAAAGCACGCTTGCGGGCCTTGTTGCGGGCGGCCACGGCTAGCTGTTCACCCGGCCGAGGTAGTCGCCGGAACGGGTGTCGACCTTGATCTTCTCACGCGTGGTGATGAAGAGCGGGACCTGGATGGTGTAGCCGGTCTCCAGGGTGGCGGGCTTGGTACCGCCCGTGGAGCGGTCGCCCTGCACGCCCGGCTCCGTCTCCTGGATGACGAGCTCGACGGCGGCCGGGAGTTCGACGTAGAGCACCTCGCCCTTGTGCTGGGCGACGGTGGCGGTGAAGCCCTCGACGAGGAAGTTCGCGGAGTCGCCGACAGCGTTGCGGGCGACGTGCAGCTGGTCGTATGTCTGCATGTCCATGAAGACGAAGTACTCGCCGTCCATGTACGAGAACTGCATGTCGCGGCGGTCGACGGTGGCCGTCTCGACCTTCACGCCGGCGTTGAAGGTCTTGTCGACGATCTTGCCGGAGAGCACGTTCTTGAGCTTGGTGCGCACGAAGGCCGGGCCCTTGCCGGGCTTGACGTGCTGGAACTCGACGACGGACCACAGCTGGTCGTTGTCGAGCTTGAGCACCATGCCGTTCTTGAGGTCGTTCGTGGTGGCCACGGTTGCGGAATCTCCTGGACTGACGCTGGTGGACGACCGGGGAGAAGCGAAGACGCGCGCTGCGAGCGGAGCTAGAGCGCGAGCAGCTCCTTGGTCGTGATGGTGAGTAGCTCGGGTCCGCCGTCCGCCTCCTGGCGTACGACGAGCGTGTCATCGATCCGGACTCCGCCCCGGCCCGGGAGGTGGACCCCCGGTTCGACGGTGACCGGCACACAAGCGTCCAGTTTACCCATGGCGGCAGGTGCCAGCTGCGGGTCCTCGTCGATTTCCAGTCCCACACCGTGACCGGTGAGCGGCGCGAGTCCCTCGCCGTAGCCCGCCGAGTCGAGGAGGTGGCGGGCCGCGCGGTCGACGTCCCGGTACCCGGCGCCGGGCAGCAGCGCCTCGCGGCCGGCCCGCTGAGCGGTGAAGACGAGGTCGTAGAGGTCGATCTGCCAGTCCGCGGGAGTGGTGCCGATGACGAAGGTGCGGCCGATCTCGCAGCGGTAGCCGCGGTAGTTGGCACCGAGGCAGACGGAGAGGAAGTCCCCTTCCTCGACACGCCGGTCCGAAGGCCGGTGGCGGCGGCGCCCGGCGTTCGGGCCGGTGGCGACGGAGGTGGGGAAGGCCGGGCCGTCGGCGCCGTGGTCGACGAGCCTGCGTTCGAGTTCGAGGGCCAGATGGCGCTCGGTGCGGCCGACGAGGATGGACTCCAGCAGTTCCCCGAGGGCCTGGTCGGTGATCTCGGCCGCGATCCGCAGGCAGGCGATCTCGTCCTCGTCCTTCACCATCCGCTGCTGTTCGACGGCGCCCCCCAGATCGGTCAGCCGCAGACCGGGGGCCACGGTGCGCAGCGTGCGGTGGCGGGCGACGGTGAGGTGGTTCTCCTCGACGGCGAGCGCGTCGGCGCCGGATCCCGAGGCGCTCTCCGCGGCGGCGACGGCGGGGTCGTCACCGTGGACCGGCACGACGGTCAGCCGCAGCTGCTCGTCGAGGCGCCCGTCGACGGGATCACCGTTGGGCGAGGTGGGGCACAGCAGTTCGTCGGCGGAGTCTCCCACCGGGCCGAGGAGCAGCACGGCACCCGGTGGAGCGCCGCCTGCGAGGTAGCGGACATTGGCCGGCCGGGAGATCAGGGCCGCGGCGCTCCCGGCCGCGACACAACGGTCGCGCAGCCGGCTGCGGCGGACGGCGAACACCTCGGACATGGGACGAGCCTAAGAGGGCTGAGCCGATCCGGCCGGTTGAAAGCGTCCGTGCGGGGTCCTCCCGGGGGTGCGCCGCCCCGGCAGCAAGCCGCCTCGGGTCGTTCCCCCGCCTCCGCGCCCCCGATCGCCGCCGGGGGGCCTGTGCGGGCCGCGGGGAGCCACCGGGGCCCGGAGAACCCGGTCCGGGTGGACCGGAGCGCTGCGCCCGGCGCGCGCCGCGCCCGCGTCATGCACTCGTGCGCCTACCAGGCCGGGGGGCTCTTCAGCGCACGCGCCAGCACATCGTCCAGAACCCGCGCGGTGCTCTCGACGTCGCACCGGGAGTTGTCGATGATCGGGAGTCCGGAGCCGTACCAGCCGGCCATGCGGCCGTGGATGCCTGCGACCTCCTCGTCCGAGAGCCGGCGGTTGCCGCTGCGCTCGGCGTTGCGTTCCAGGACGACCTCCAGACCGGGCAGAAGCACCACGGGCAGCAGCCCGGGCCCCACGTGGCGCTTCCACCCGCCGAGTCCGACGACGGGGCGGTCGGGGAAGACGGCGTCGTCGAGGATGCAGGAGATCCCGTTGGCCAGGAAGTTGCGGGCGGCGTAGCCGCAGGTGCGGCGGGCCAGCCGGTACTGGGTCTCCGACTGGTCGTTCCAGCCGCTCTGGGGGTCCGCGAAGCCGGAGCAGACCCATTCCCTGACGTCGTCGAGACTGATGTGGGCGGTGGGTGCGCGGCGGCGGCGCGCCCAGTGGCGGGCGACGGTGGTCTTGCCCGCTCCCGCCGGGCCGATCAGCAGGACGGCGAGCGTGGCGGTCCCGGTGCCGTTCCCGGCGGCTGCGGGCGCAGAAGGTGCCGGTACCGGCCCATCCGGCGGAAGGGGGACGTGTCCCGCGGTGTCCGCGGTGTCCGCGGAATGCGGGGGGTGCGGGGAATGCGGGGAATGCGGGGGGTGCGGCATCGGAGCCTGCCGCGGCACCGGCCAGCTCCGCCCCCGGCCGGGCGGCCCCTGCGCGGGAGGAGAACCGTGCGGGGGCGGAGGGCCGGGGTGCCGAGCCTGCCGCTCCCCTCCGGACGCCGGCCCGTACCCGGGGTCCGGGTGCCGTCCCGGCCCGTGGGGAGGCAGCGGGGCTCCCCCTGTGTGATGCATCCGGTGCCACTCCGTCTCGTACGAGTTCACGCTGGCCGGACGGGAGTCGGGCCGTCCGCACCGAACGGTACCCTCCCCGGCCGCTCGGTAGGGAGCAGCCGGGGAGGCCCCGAAGTACCCGGAGGGCGGGGGAGCCCGCGAGGCGCCCGGCAGGGATGGAACGGGGGTCAGCCGCGGAGTTCCTCGGCGAGCGCGCGCAGGGCCAGCCGGTAGGAGCCGATCCCGAAGCCGGCGACGGTACCCGAGGCGACCGGCGCGATCACCGATGTGTGCCGGAACTCCTCGCGGGCGTACGGGTTCGAGATGTGTACCTCGATGAGCGGGGCGGTCCGCTGGGCCGCCGCGTCGCGCATGCCGTACGAGTAGTGCGTGAACGCCCCGGGGTTGATCACGACCGGGATCGATCCGTCGGCGGCCTCGTGCAGCCAGCGGATCATCTCCCCCTCGTCGTTGGTCTCCCGGACGTCGGCCTCGAAGCCGAGTTCCCCGCCCAGCGTCCGGCAGGTGTCGACCAGCCCCGCGTAGCTGGTGGAACCGTAGACGTCCGGCTCCCGGGAGCCGAGGCGTCCGAGGTTCGGGCCGTTCAGGACGAGTACCCGGCGGCTCACGCGGACACCTCGCCGAACGCGGCGAGCAGGACGGCGGGGTCGGGACCCTCCAGCACGTTGGGCTTGGCCAGGCCGTCGAGGACGATGAAGCGCAGCAGGTCGCCGCGGGACTTCTTGTCGACCCTCATGGTCTCGAGCAGCCTGGGCCACTGGTCCCCGCGATAGCTGAGCGGCAGCCCGACCGACTCCAGCACGGCCCGGTGGCGGTCCGCCGTCGCATCGTCCAGCCGTCCCGCGAGACGGCCGAGTTCGGCCGCGAAGACCATGCCGACGGAGACGGCGGCGCCGTGCCGCCACTGGTAGCGCTCGTTCTTCTCGATGGCGTGCGCCAGCGTGTGCCCGTAGTTGAGGATCTCCCGGGGGCCGGACTCCTTGAGGTCGCTGGAGACGACGTCCGCCTTGACCCGGATCGAGCGCTCGACGAGCTCCGCCGTATGCGGCCCGGCAGGGGTGCGGGCCCCCTCCGGGTCGGCCTCGATCAACTCCAGGATGGCCGGATCCGCGATGAAGCCGGCCTTGATGATCTCGGCAAGACCGCTGACGTAGTCGTGCACGGGCAGGGAGTCCAGCGCACCGAGGTCGCAGATCACCCCGGCGGGCGGGTGGAAGGCGCCCACGAGGTTCTTGCCCTCGGCGGTGTTGATGCCGGTCTTGCCGCCCACGGCCGCGTCCACCATGGCGAGGACCGTGGTGGGCACGGCGATCCAGCGGACTCCGCGCAGCCAGCTCGCGGCGACGAACCCGGCGAGGTCGGTGGTGGCGCCGCCGCCGACGCCGACGATGGCGTCGGTGCGGGTGAAGCCGGTCTGGCCGAGGGCCTTCCAGCAGTACGCGGCAACCTCGGCGGTCTTGGCCTCCTCGGCGTTGGGCACCTGGATGGCGACGGCCTCGTACCCCTGCCCGGCCAGGTCCCGCCGGATCTCCTCGCCGGTCTCGGCGAGGGCCTCGGGGTGGACGACGGCGACGCGCTTGGCCCTGGGGCCGATCAGTCCCGGGAGTTCGCCCAGCAGACTGCGGCCGACGAGCACCTCGTACGGGTCGGAGCCCGCGGTGCCGCCGACCTGGATGCGGGTGACTGCCTGCTCGGTCATGCGTCCTTCCCTTCGAGTGCGTCGAGGACCGCCCGGGCGACCTCTTCTGGCGTGCGGCCGTCGGTGGCGACGACCACCCGGGCGGCTTCGGTGTAGAGGGGCCGGCGGGCCTCCATCAGCTCGCGCCACCGGCGGCGCGGGTTGACGGCCAGCAGCGGGCGGGCGGTGTTCAGCCCGACGCGGCGGACGGCCTCCTCGACGTCCATCGAGAGGTACGCGACCGGCAGCCCGGACAGCAGCTCGCGGGTCCCCCGGTCGAGGATCGCGCCGCCGCCGAGGGCGAGCACACCCGTGTGCTCGGCGACGGCGTTCCGGACGGCCGCGCGCTCCAGCTCGCGGAAGTGCGGTTCGCCGTCCTCGATGAAGATGTCCGAGATCTCCCGGCCCTCGGCCGCCACGATGTCCGCGTCCGTGTCCCGGTAGCCGGTGCCGAGCCGCTCGGCCAGCAGGGCGCCGACCGTGGACTTGCCGACGCCCATCGGCCCGATCAGCACGACCCTCGGCCCGCCCCGGGCCGGGTCGCCGGCCCCGGGGGAGTCCGCCGCGGACCGGGGGGGCGCGCTCTCCGGTGCGTCGCTCACCGGATGGCCAGGTTCTCGAGGTACGACCGCACGTTGCGGCGGGTCTCGGGGACGCTGTCACCGCCGAACTTCTCCGCGACGGCGTCCGCGAGCACCAGCGCCACCATCGCCTCGGCGACGATGCCGGCGGCCGGTACGGCGCACACGTCGGAGCGCTGGTGGTGTGCGGCGGCGGTCTCGCCGGTGCTGACATCGACGGTCATCAGCGCGCGCGGCACGGTCGCGATCGGCTTCATCGCCGCGCGCACCCGCAGCAGCTCGCCCGTGGTCAGACCGCCCTCGGTGCCACCGGAGCGGCCGGAGGAGCGGCGGATGCCGTCCTCGGTGCGGACGATCTCGTCATGGGCCCTGGAGCCGGGCACCCGGGCCAGCTCGAAGCCGTCGCCGACCTCGACGCCCTTGATCGCCTGGATGCCCATCAGCGCTGCGGCGAGCCGGGCGTCGAGGCGGCGGTCCCAGTGGACGTGCGAGCCGAGGCCGACCGGGACGCCGTAGGCGAGCACCTCGACGACTCCCCCGAGGGTGTCGCCGTCCTTGTGGGCCTGGTCGATCTCCGCGACCATCGCCTTCGACGCGTCGGCGTCGAGGCAGCGCACCGGGTCGGCGTCGAGCCGCTCGACGTCGGCCGGGGCCGGGTAGACCCCCTTCGGGGCCTTGGCGGCGGCGAGCTCGGTCACATGCGAGACGATCTCGATGCCCGCGGTCTCCCTGAGGTAGGAGCGGGCGACGGCGCCGAGGGCCACTCGGGCCGCGGTCTCCCTGGCGCTCGCCCGCTCCAGGATCGGGCGGGCCTCGTCGAAGCCGTACTTCTGCATTCCCGCGAGATCGGCGTGGCCCGGCCGGGGCCTGGTCAGCGGGGCGTTGCGGGCCAGTTCGCCGAGTTCGGCCGGGTCCACCGGGTCGGCGGCCATGACCCTGTCCCACTTGGGCCACTCGGTGTTGCCCACCATGATCGCGATCGGGGAGCCGAGGCTCAGTCCGTGGCGCACCCCGCCGAGGAAGGTGACCTCGTCGCGCTCGAACTTCATCCGCGCACCGCGTCCGTAGCCCAGGCGCCGCCGTGCCAGGTGGTCCGCCACCATCTCCGTGCTGACCGGGACGCCGGCGGGAAGACCCTCCAGCGTCGCCACCAGTGCGGGTCCGTGCGACTCCCCCGCGGTCAGCCAACGCAACCTGCTCAACGGTGCTCCTTCACGCTCGCGCCTTGGTCTGCGACGACGCGGCCTCGGGACACTCCTCCGACTGCCGGAGTCGCACCCGTCCTGTCATGGCCGGGAGCGGTGCGGCCCGGGCCGCCTCCCCCGATCCTCCCACGTCCGCGCGGTGGATCAGGCCAGTGGTCCGGCAGCCGGACGGCGGCGGGCGGTGGCGGGCAGACCGCGGCGGGCGATGGCGGCCGCCCGCCGGACGGTGGCGGGCCTGCGGTTCCGGGCCGGGTGGTCCGAGGGCGCGGCGTGGAACGGGGTCAGCGCCCGGCGAGGGCCTCTTCGCCGGCCGCGCGCATCGCGGCCAGCGGGGCCGGGGCGCGCCCGGTCATCAACTCGACCTGGAAGACGGCCTGGTGCACCAGAAGGTCGAGTCCGCCGACCACCAGGCCGCCCTGTCCGGCCCATGCCGCGGCCAGCGGAGTGGGCCAGGGGTCGTAGAGCACGTCGAAGAGGACGCCGGGGCGCTCAGGGACGTAGGGGACCAGGATGTCCGTCGCCCCCGCGGGGGTGGTGGAGACGACCAGGGGGGCGTCGAAGGCGTGCGCCGCCTCCGCCCAGTCGGCGGTGTGCACCTCCACACCGAGCCGTTCGCCCCAGCCCCGCATCTCCTCGGCACGGGCCCGGCTGCGGACATAGGCGGTGACGGGGCCGGTGCAGATCCGGCCGAGCGCGGCGAGTGCCGAGGAGGCGGTGGCCCCCGCACCCAGGACGGCGGCGTGGTCGACCTTGCCCACCCCACGCTCGTGCAGCGCGCCGACCATCCCGGGGATGTCGGTGTTCTCGCCGGTGCGCCGGCCGTCCTCGGCGATGACGACCGTGTTGACGGCCTCGACGGCTGCGGCGGTGTCGCTGATCCCGTCGAGCAGCGGGATGACCGCGCGCTTCAGCGGCATGGTCAGCGACAGGCCGGCCCAGCGGGCGTCCAGTCCCCGGAGGAAGCCCTCCAGGTCCGCTTCGGTCACCTCGAACCGGTCGTAGGACCAGCCCGTCAGGCCGAGGGCCGCGTAGGCGGCACGGTGGAGTGCCGGGGAGAGCGAGTGGGCGATGGGGGAACCCAGGACCGCGGCCCGGTGCCGGTCAGTCGCTGCCGCGTGTTCCATTGAACTTTTCCTTGAGCTTCTCGAAGTCCGCGTGCGTCCTGGCGTACTCGGTCTTCTCCTTGCCGTCCGTCGCCACGAAGTACAGCCAGCCGTCCGAGGTCGGGGTGATCGAGGCGTTCAGCGCCGTCAGATCGGGGTTGCCGATGGGGCCGGGCGGCAGCCCCTTCTGGGTGTAGGTGTTGTACGGGTCCTGGTTGCTGTTGATCTCGCGCTCACTGATGTCGATCTTACTCTGGCCCTTGAGGTAGTTGAAGGCCGAGTCGAACTGCAGGAGCTGGTTGGTCTCGGTATTGGTGGGCTTCAGACGGTTGTAGACGACCTCGGCCATCTTCCGGTAGTCGTCCTCGTGCTTGCCCTCGGCCTGCACCAGGCTGGCCACGGTGATCAGTTCCCAGGCGTTCTTCAGCTGGAGCTGCTTCGCCTTCGCCTCGAGGTCGATCTTCCCGTACTCCTGGTTGGCCCGGGCCACCATGGCCTTGAGGATGGTCTCCGGGCTGGAGCCCGGTGCGACCGGGTAGGTGGCCGGGTAGAGGAATCCTTCCAGCGGGTCCTTGACGTTCTCGTGGTTCTGCGCCCACACGGGGAGTCCGAGGTTCCCGGCCTCCTTGCGGGCGACGGACTTCGTCGTGCCGGGGTCGAGTTCGAGGCGCTTGTCGATCAGCTCGTAGATCGCCGCGTTGCGCGCGCCCTCGGCGATGCTGAGGGCGTTGCGGTTGTTCGGGTCGAGCAGCGCCTTGACGGCCTCCTCGGCCGACATCTCCTTCTTCAGGGTGTAGACGCCGTCCTGGATGCTGGTGCCGCGGGGATTGTCGTTCTGCGCGGAGACGAAGGCGTCGACGCTCTTGACCACTCCGGCCTTCTTGAGCGCGCTGCCGATGTCCGTGCCACTGGCCCCCAACGGGATCTCGACCTGCACGGTTCCGCTGCCGGGGCCGTCGAAGTCGGGCGCCTCACCGAACTGGCCCTGCCAGAACTGGTAGCCGACATAGACCGCGCCCCCGGCCCCACCGACCAGGACCAGGGCGACGAAGAGGCAGGCGAAGCCGTTGTGGCTCTTCTTCTTTTTCTTGGCCCCGCTGCGGCCGTCACCACGGCGCCGGGGCGCCCCTTCGGGCTCGTCGCGACGACCGCCGCTGCCGGCGCCGCGGTCGTCACCCGTGAAGAACGGGTGGTCCTCCTCCCGTCCGTCCGGGCCGTCGTCCGCCGGGGAAGACCGCTCCGGCCGGGGCCCCGGCTCGGTGCGCTGCCCCGGGGGCTGCGGCGGCGGATAGGCGTCGGCGGTGCCGTAGTGGTCGCCACCAGCGCTGTGCGGAACGGGCCCCGGATCGTACGGCAGCACGGGCTGCCCGCCCGCGTCCCAGGCCGGGTCGTACGGCTGGGCGCCGTCCTCCTGCGGGGTGTGCTGCCCGGTGCCGTACTGCCCCGCACCGTACTGCTGCTGCGGCCCGTACTGATCTTGCCCGTGCTGATCCTGGCGATCCTGACCGTACTGCTGCGGCCCGTACTGACCCTGGCCGTACTGCTGCGGCCCGTACTGGTCCTGGCCGTACTGGTCCTGGCCGTACTGGTCCTGGCCCTGCTGCTGCGCGTACTGATCCTGGCCGTAGTGCTGATGGCCGGTCTCGTCCCCGCCGCTCCCCTGGCGGGCCCGGTCCTGCGGCTGCTGCGGGTACTGCTGCTGAGGCCGGCCGCCGTAGGACGCGGGGGCGTCGCCGCCCTCCTGCCCTCTCCACCCCTGGTCCCCGTACAGGGGATCCTCGGGGTGCCACGGTTCGGAGCCGGGGCTCCGGCCATATCCAGTCATCGATCCCCTAGAGCCGCGAGACAGGCCTCAGAAGCTCCGCCTCTACGTCGCGCCGCGGCTGTTCGAACACCACCGCATCGCGCGGAACGTTACCGTATCGCGATCAGATGACCACTTCGACGCCCTCACCCGGGGGACCCCCCGAGGTCCGTTCGGCCTCCAGAGCATTCTGCAGGATGACCACCGCCGCGGCCTGGTCGATGACGGACCGTCCCTTTCTGGACTTCACGCCCGAGGCGCGGAGCCCCTGCCCGGCCGTGACCGTGGTCATCCTCTCGTCGACCAGCCGCACCGGAACCGGGTGGACACCGCGGGCCAAGTCCTGTGCGAAGGCGCGGACCTTGGCCGCCGCGGGACCCTCCCCACCGCTGAGCGAACGGGGCAGGCCCACCACCACCTCGATCGGCTCGTACTCCTCGACCAGCTGCCGCAGCCGCCGGTGGGCTGCGGGAATGTCCCGCCCCGGCACGGTCTCGACCGGGGTGGCGAGGATCCCGTCGGGGTCGCACGAGGCGACCCCGATCCGGGCGTCCCCGACGTCGATCGAGAGACGGCGTCCTCTGCGCATCAGGCCGTCTCGGCGACCAGGCGCTCGACGGCGTCGATGGCGCCGCCGATCGCCTCCGGGTTCTGGCCGCCGCCCTGGGCGACGTCCGGCTTGCCGCCGCCGCCGCCGCCGAGGGCCTTGGCCGCGGCACGGACCAGCTCACCGGCCTTGAGCCCGCGCTCGCGGGCGGCCTCGTTGGTGGCGATGACGGTGAGCGGACGTCCGTTGGCCGCGGTGAACAGCGCCACGACCGCGGGGCGGCCGCCGGCCCCCGGCAACCGCTGCAGCCGGTCGCGGACGTCGAGGACCAGCCTGCGGAGGCCGTCGGCGGACGTACCGTCCGGGACCCGGCCGGTGACCAGCGCCGTCCCTCGGACGTCCCTGGCGCCCTCGGCCAGACCGGCGGCGGCCTGGAGGACCTTCTCGGCGCGGAACTTCTCGATCTCCTTCTCGGCGTCCTTCAGCTTGCCGAGCATGGTGGCGACCTTCTCGGGGAGCTCCTCCGGGCGCCCCTTGACCAGCTCCTGGAGCTGGGCGACGACGGTGTGCTCCCTGGCGAGGAAGTGGTAGGCGTCGACGCCGACGAGGGCCTCGATGCGGCGCACGCCGGAACCGATGGAGGACTCGCCGAGCAGCTTCACCAGACCCAGCTGCGAGGTGTTGTGCACATGCGTGCCACCGCACAGCTCCTTGGAGAAGTCGCCGATGGTGACGACCCGGACGCGCTCGCCGTACTTCTCGCCGAACTCGGCGATAGCCCCCTGCTTCCTGGCCTCGTCGATGCCCATGACCTCTGCCTGGACGTCGAGTTCACGGGCCAGCACCTCGTTGATCCGCTGCTCGACGTCCGTCAGCACGGTGCCGGGCACGGCGGACGGCGAACCGAAGTCGAAGCGGAAGCGGCCCGGGGAGTTCTCGGAGCCGGCCTGGGCGGCGGTCGGGCCGAGGGCGTCACGCAGCGCCTGGTGGGTGAGGTGGGTGGCGCTGTGGGCGCGGGCGATGGCGCGGCGCCGCCGGACGTCGATGGCGGCGTGCGCGGAGGCGCCCACGGTCACCTCGCCCACCTGCACCGAGCCCTTGTGCACGGAGACGCCGGGAACCGGCTGCTGCACATCGCGGACCTCGATGACCGCGCCGCTGTCGAGCCTGATCCGGCCCTGGTCGGCGAGCTGGCCGCCGCCCTCGGCGTAGAAGGGGGTGCGGTCGAGGACGACCTCGACCTCGTCGCCCTCGGAGGCGGCCGGCGAGGGCACTCCGTCGACGAGCAGGCCGACGACGGTCGACTCGCCCTCGGTGTGCGTGTAGCCGGTGAACTCGGTCGCACCGGAGGCGTCGGCGACCTCGCGGTACGAGGACAGATCGGCATGGCCGGTCTTCTTGGCCCTGGCGTCGGCCTTGGCGCGCTCCCGCTGCTCCCTCATCAGCCGGCGGAAGCCGTCCTCGTCCACGGTGAGGCCCTGTTCGGCGGCCATCTCCAGGGTGAGGTCGATCGGGAAGCCCCAGGTGTCGTGGAGCAGGAACGCCTTGTCGCCGGAGAGGACGGTCGAGCCGGCCCCGCGGGCCTCGGTGACGGCGCCGTCCAGCACATTGGTGCCGGAGTTCAGCGTCTTGAGGAAGCGGGCCTCCTCGGCGAGCGCGACGGTCTCGACCCGCTCGCGGTCGGTCTCCAGCTCCGGGTACTGCAGACCCATGGTCTTGACCACCACGTCGACCAGGGCGGCGACGACGGGGCCGGTGGCGCCGAGGAGCCGCATGTTGCGGATGGCGCGGCGCATGATGCGGCGCAGGACGTAGCCGCGGCCCTCGTTGCCGGGGGTGACGCCGTCGCCGATGAGCATCACGGACGTGCGGATGTGGTCGGCGACCACGCGGAGGGACACATCCGACTCGTGGCTGTCGCCGTAGCGCACGCCGGTGAGTTCCGTGGCCTTGTCGATGACGACCCGCAGGGTGTCCGTCTCGTACATGTTCTGCACGCCCTGCAGGATCATGGCAAGGCGTTCGAGGCCGAGACCGGTGTCGATGTTCCTGCTCGGCAGGTCGCCGACGATCTCGAAGTCCTCCTTGCCGGAGCCCTCGCCGCGCTCGTACTGCATGAAGACCAGGTTCCAGATCTCCACGTAGCGCTCGTCGTTGGCCGCCGGGCCGCCCTCGGGACCGAACTCGGGGCCGCGGTCGTAGTTGATCTCCGAGCAGGGGCCGCACGGTCCGGGGACGCCCATGGACCAGAAGTTGTCCTTCTTGCCCAGGCGCTGGATGCGTTCGGCGGGGACGCCGACCACCTCGCGCCAGATGCGCTCGGCCTCGTCGTCGTCGAGGTAGACCGTGATCCAGAGCTTCTCGGGCTCGAGGCCGTAACCGCCCTTGTCCTGCGGGGAGGTCAGCAGCTCCCAGGCGTAGGTGATGGCCCCTTCCTTGAAGTAGTCGCCGAAGGAGAAGTTGCCGCACATCTGGAAGAAGGTGCCGTGGCGGGTGGTCTTGCCGACCTCTTCGATATCGGGGGTGCGCACGCACTTCTGCACGCTGGTGGCGCGCGGGGCGGGCGGCCTGGTCTCGCCGAGGAAGTACGGCTTGAAGGGGACCATGCCCGCGTTGACCAGCAGCAGAGTCGGGTCGTCCGCGATGAGCGACGCCGAAGGCACGACGGTGTGCCCGCGCTCCTCGAAGAAGCTCAGCCAGCGGCGGCGGATTTCAGCCGACTCCATCAGTGGTCCTCATTCCGGTCGTACGGGGGCTTCTCGTCAAGCATCCCGTAGTGCTTCTTGTGGTGCTTGTGGTTTTCCAGGGCGGCCCGGCGGCGCTGCGCGGGAAGCTCCCGGTCGGCGGCGGCGTCGATGCCCAGTGCCTCACCGAGTTCGGCCTCGCGCTGGGCCATGCCGGCCCGGACGTCCAGGGCGAAGTCCTTGAGGCGGTACCCGGTCTCGATCGCCTTGTTCGCCGCCTGGGCGGCGAGGCTCTCCGGGGTCAGCTGCCTGAGCTTGCGGTTGACCTTGGTGGTGGCCCACACGCCGGCGGCGGCGCCGGCGGTGAACCAGAACGCACGACGGAACATCGGGTCTCAGTCCTTCTGCTTCCGGCGCCCGGCGGCCGGCACGGTGCGGCCGACGAGGATCGTGCGCTTAGCCTGCCGGGGAGGCCCGCCGGCCCTGTCCCGGGTGCCGCGGGCGTCGCCGTCCCGGCTCATCGCGCGGCGCACGCCGTAGCCGAACGCGGCGACCTTCACGAGCGGGCCGCCGAACGTCGAGGCGACCGTGGTGGAGAGCGCCGACGCGTTGGAGGTCACCTCCTGGACATCGGAGGCGATGGCCTCGACCCGGTCGAGCTGGGTCTGCGCGGACCGGACGGTGGCCGAGGCGTCGGCCAGCAGCGGCACGGCCTGCTCGGTCACCTCCGCCATCAGCCTGGTGGCCGCCCTGAGCGTCTGGGCCAGCCTCACCAGCACCACGGCGAGGAAGGAGACCAGGATCGCCCAGAAGACGGCCACCAGGATCCCGGCAACCTCTCCACCGGTCACACTGCACCGCTCTCTGCTTGTCGGGGGTCGCTTCGCAAGTCCTCGTCCGACCCTATCGCGCCGGGGGGCGGCTCCCGTCACGGATCGGTGACCGCAGGACGGGAGGGCGGCAGCTTCCCCGCCGCTCCCGGACGGCCCGCGCTCAGCGGCCGCGGCGGTTCGCTCCCGGCCGGCCCGCACTCCGCGGCCGCGGCTGCCCAGGCGCCGAATGCGAGAGCCCGCCGCTCCCCCACCCGTGAGGGTGGGAGGGCGACGGGCCGGGGCGCGAAGGCCGGTGCTACTGCCGCCGGGTCAGCGGGCGTAGTACTCGACGACGAGCTGCTCGTCGCAGATCACCGGGATCTCCTTGCGGTTCGGGTCCCGGTCCAGGCGGAAAGCGAGTGCCTTGAGGTTGACCTGCAGGTAGCGCGGGGTCTCGCCGTCGGGCGCATAGCCGCCCTCGCGGGCGACCTGGAACGGGTGCTTGTCGCGCGAGCGCTCGCGGACCGTGACGACGTCGTCCGGGCGGACCCGGAACGAGGGCTTGTCGACCTTGTGGCCGTTGACCTCGATGTGGCCGTGGACGACCATCTGACGGGCCTGGTAGATCGTCCGGGCGATGCCGGAGCGGAGCACCAGGGCGTCGAGACGGCGCTCGAGCTCGATGATCAGGGCCTCACCGGTCTTGCCCTGCACCTTGCTGGCGCGCTCGTAGGCGCGGACCAGCTGGCGCTCGGAGACGTCGTACTGCGCGCGAAGGCGCTGCTTCTCCAGCAGACGGACCTTGTAGTCCGAGTTCTGCTTGCGGCCGCGGCCGTGCTCACCCGGCGGGTAGGGGCGAGCCTCGAAGTACTTGACGGCCTTCGGCGTCAGGGCGATGCCGAGGGCACGCGACTTCTTGACCTTGGGTCGCGACTGGTTCACGGGGAACCTACCTCCATATGAGTCAGGTGAGCCTTGCCTTATCCGAGGAGGACGTAATGCCTCGACCACGTGGGATCCCCCTGCCCAGTGCGCATCGCAGTTCGGACCACTCGACGGAGTCGATGTCCGCTTGCGACGACGATGAGCAGGGTCAGCCGCGTCCCAGGGAAGGCGCCCGGCAGCTCACCTAAGCCGAGCGCGTACGAACCCTCGTTGAGAACAACACCTCAGTATCCCTCACGCCGCCGGGTGCTCGCGACCACGGTCCCGGCTGCCGGGAAACCGCCGCGCGCACCGTCACTCCCGAGGGGGACGCCGTTCTCCTTGCGCCGGGGGTGCGCCGTGGGACTCTCCCACGGCGCGGGCGGGTGCCTCCGCCCGGACGGCGGCATCGGCTGTGTGAGGGAGATCACCGATGCCGCCCCGTCGCGGTACGGCAGCGGATCGGGTCCGGGCCCGGCCGGCCGGCTCGCCGTCGTGCGCGGCCAGGACCGTACGCGCTGCGAGCGGCTGCCCGGCGAGCGGCTCCCGCCGGGCGGCGCAAGGGGTCAGGAACCCGGCAGGGTGTCACCGCGCAGCCGCTCGCGGACCTTCTCGACCACGTCCGCGTAGCGCGCCTCGGCGCCGTACCGGGTCGGCTCGTAGTAGCGCCTGCCGTGGACGGCGTCCGGCGCGTACTGCTGGGGGGCGATCGCGCCCGGGACGTCGTGCGGATACACATAGCCCTGGGCGTGGCCGAGCTTCGCCGCTCCCTTGTAGTGGCCGTCGCGCAGATGGCGCGGCACGGGTCCGGCCAGTCCGCCCCGCACATCCGCCAGGGCTGCGCCGATCGCCGTCGTGGCGGCGTTGGACTTCGGCGCCAGGGCCAGCGCGATCGTGGCGTGGCTCAGGGTGAGCGCGGCCTCCGGGAAACCGATCAGCGCCACGGCCTGGGCGGCCGCGACGGCGGTCGGCAGCGCCGTCGGATCGGCGAGCCCGATGTCCTCACTGGCCGAGATCATCAGCCGCCGGGCGATGAACCGCGGGTCCTCCCCTGCCTCGATCATGCGTGCCAGGTAGTGCAGAGCGGCGTCCACGTCGGAGCCCCGGATGGACTTGATGAGGGCGCTCGCCACGTCGTAGTGCTGGTCGCCGTCCCGGTCGTACTTCACCGCCGCCCGGTCGACGGTCTCCTCCACGGTGCGGAGGAGGATCGCCGCCTCGCCCTTGGCGAGAGCGGCGCCCGCCGCGGCCTCCAGGGCGGTCAGGGCACGTCTGGCGTCTCCTCCGGCAATCCGCAGCAGATGGCCCTCGGCGTCGGCCGGCAGCGTCACGGCGCCGCCGAGGCCGCGCTCCTCGCTCAGAGCGCGGCGCAGCAGTCCCCGTACGTCGTCGTCGGTGAGCGGCTCCAGCGTGAGCAGCAGGGAGCGGGAGAGCAGCGGGGAGATCACCGAGAAGTACGGGTTCTCGGTGGTCGCGGCGATCAGCGTCACCCAGCGGTTCTCGACGGCGGGCAGCAGGGAGTCCTGCTGGGCCTTGCTGAAGCGGTGGATCTCGTCGAGGAAGAGGACGGTCTCCCTGCCGAAGCCCCCCGCGGCCCTGCGGGCCCCGTCGATGACGGCCCGGACCTCCTTGACTCCCGCGGTGATCGCGGAGAGCTCCACGAAGCGCTTGTTGGTCGCCTTGGAGACGACATACGCCAGGGTTGTCTTGCCCGTGCCGGGCGGGCCCCAGAGGATCACGGAGGAGGCCCCTGCGGGCCCCCCGGAGCCCTCGCCGACGAGTCGGCGCAGCGGTGACCCCGGTTTGAGCAGATGCTGCTGACCCATGACCTCGTCGAGGGTGCGCGGGCGCATGCGGACCGCCAGCGGGCTCGCGGACGGGTCCTTCTCCTGGCGTTCCTCCGCTGCGGCGGTGAAAAGATCGGGCTCCACTCGGTGAAGCCTAAGCGAGGGCACCGACAGCACCCACCGGAGTGCCGGCGGCGGGGAGAGCGGCCCGGGCGGTGTCCGGCGGGCGGGGAGAGTCCGGCGCGCGGGGAGAGCGGGCCGCGCGCCGTCCGGCCCGTGCGGAGACCGGCCGGCGAGGAGACCGGCCGGAGGCGCGCCCGCCGGTCAGCCGAGCCAGAAGTCCCACCAGCGCGTCAGGATCAGCATCCCGATGACACCGGTGTGCAGCACCGGCGGGACCCAGGTGAACTCGGCGAGGAAGCCCTTCGCCCAGGCCGGGGCGGGCAGCAGTCCACTGCGGACGTTGTGCGAGGTCACGTACCAGAACATGAAGATCGTGGCGACCCAGGCCAGGCAGCACCACAGGCACAGGGCGTTGATGCTGTACAGCGACTGGTACTGGAGCCAGGTGCAGAAGGCGACGCCGAAGAGCGTCCCCGCGTTGAACGCCAGCCAGTACCAGCGGCGGAAGCGGGCGCCGGCGAGGAGGCTCATGCCCACGCCGATGACCACGGCGTAGGCGGCGAGGCCGAGCATCGGGTTGGGGAACCCGAACACCGAGGCCTGCTTGCTCTCCATCACGCTGCCGCAGGAGACGATCGGGTTGAGGCTGCAGCCGGGCGTGAAGGTGGTCCCGGCGGCCTTCGCCTCGAGGATCTTGAACTTGTCGATCGTGATGATCCACGCGGCCAGCAGGCCGGCCGCACCGGTGATCACCAGCAGCCAGGCCAGCGCACGGCTCCCGCCGACGGCGCCGCCCGCGCGCTCCACTTCCTGGCCGGAGGACACGTCGTCCACCGCTGCGGTCGTCATATCGCCGCTTCCCTCGCTCGGTAGCTGCTCTGGCATGGTCATTCTGCCGCACTCGCGCCGCCGTCCGCCGCCCGATGCGCAGAAGGGCGCGGTTTCGGCCCGCCCGGGTACGGCAGCGCGAAGGCCCGGCCCCCTCGGGCCGGGCCATGTGAGCTGTGCCCCTCGACGTGTGCCCCTCGACGTATGCCTCCGGCCCGATGCCCGCGCCGTGCGCCCGGGAGCGGGGGTGCCCGGCCCCGTGTCCCGATCGGACGCGTGCCCGGCTCAGGCGCTGTACGAGTCAGACGCCTGCGCAGGTCAGCGCTGTAGCGGTCGGACGCGTGCGCGGGTCAACGCGTAGCGGTCGGACGCGTGCGCGGGTCAACGCGTAGCGGTCGGACCCGTGCGCGGGTCAGACGAGCCTCGCCCCGAGCTCCTCCACCGCCGAGCCGAGGGCGACCGGTACCTGCTCGCCGGACTCCATGTCCTTGAGCTGGACCACGCCCTCCGCCAGATCCCTCTCACCGGCCACCAGCGCGTACCGGGCGCCGCTGCGGTGGGCGCTTTTCATGGCCGACTTGAGACCCTTGCCGCCGTAGCAGAGGTCGGCGGCGACCCCTGCTCTGCGCAGCCCGGTGACCACGGCGAAGAGCGCGCGGCGCGCCTCCTCGCCGAGCGGCACCGCGAACACGCTGGTGGACGCGGGAAGTCGCAGCTCGATGCCCTCGGCCTCCAGCGCCAGGACCGTGCGGTCCACACCGAGTGCCCAGCCGACCGACGGCAGCGCCGGTCCGCCGATCATCTCGGACAGCCCGTCGTAGCGGCCTCCCCCGCCCACCGCGGACTGCGAGCCCAGTCCGTCGTGGACGAACTCGAACGTGGTGCGCGTGTAGTAGTCGAGTCCGCGCACCAGCTTCTCGTCGTCCTCGAAGGGCACCCCGGCGGCCGTGAGCAGCTCGCGCACCTCCTCGTGGTACGCCTTGCAGGCGTCGCACAGGTGGTCGCGCAGCAGCGGGGCGCCCACGAGCTGCTTCCGGACGGATTCGCGCTTGTCGTCCAGGACCCGCAGCGGGTTGACGCCGGCCCGGTGGCGGGTGTCCTCGTCCAGGTCGAGTCCGCGCAGGAAGCCCTGCAGCGCCTCCCGGTAGACGGGACGGCACTCCTTGTCGCCGAGCGAGTTCAGCAGGATCCGGAACCCGCTCAGGCCGAGGGAGCGGTACGCCTGGTCGGCGAGGACGATCAGCTCGGTGTCGAGGGCGGGGTCCTCAGCGCCGATCGCCTCGGCGCCGACCTGGGAGAAGTGCCGGTAGCGGCCCTTCTGCGGGCGTTCGTAGCGGTAGTACGAGCCCGAGTACCAGAGCTTCACCGGCAGGTTGCCGGACTTGTGCAGACTGGCCTCGAGCGCCGCGCGCAGCACGGAAGCGGTGCCCTCGGGCCGCAGGGCCAGCCGGTCGCCGCCCTTCGTCTCGAAGGCGTACATCTCCTTGGTCACGATGTCGGTGGACTCGCCGACACCGCGGGCGAACAGCTCCACGTTCTCGAAGCCGGGCGTCTCGACGTAGCCGTACCCCGAGTTCCGCAGCGGCGCGGCGATCGCCTCCCGCACGGCCAGGTACTTCGCGGAGTCCGGCGGGATCAGGTCGTACGTGCCCTTGGGGGCCTGGAAGATGGTCACGGAGGGTCTCGTCACATTCCTCGTCGGGGAGCGGCGGTTCCGCCCTCTCCCTGGCCGGCGGCCACCTCCCGCAGATACGGGTTGGCGGCGCGTTCGCGGCCGATGGTCGTCTGGGGGCCGTGGCCGGACAGCACCACGGTCGAGTCGTCGAGCGGCAGGCACACCCGCGCCAGCGACGAGAGCATCTCGCCCAGGTCACCGCCGGGGAGGTCGGTGCGTCCGATGGAGCCGGCGAACAGCAAGTCGCCCGAGAAGAAGACCGGCGGCCGCCCCTCGTCGTGTGAGCCGGCCGCGGCCCCGGGCAGACTGAAGGCCACCGACCCCTTGGTATGGCCGGGCGCGTGCCGTACGAGCAGCTCCAGCCCCGCGAGCTTCAGCGCGGCGCCGTCGGTGAGCTCGTGGACGTCGTCCGGCTCCCCGACCGCGAGTTCGCCCATCAGCGGCATGCCGATGGAGCGGCCGAGGGCCTTCTCCGGGTCGCTCATCATGTACCGGTCGGCGGGGTGGATCCAGGCGGGTACGCCGTGGGCTCCGCAGACCGGTACGACCGAGGCGACATGGTCGATGTGGCCGTGGGTCAGCACCACGGCGACCGGCTTGAGCCGATGCTTTCTGAGCGTCTCCTCGACTCCCGCGGCGGCCTGGTGGCCCGGGTCGATGATCACGCACTCCTCGCCTGCGGCCGGGGCGACCAGGTAGCAGTTGGTCCCCCAGGCCCCTGCGGGGAACCCGGCAATAAGCACGATCGTCCTCGATGTGTCGTCCGACGGGAATGTCACGTCACGGATTGCAACAGCTCAGAGCCTACCGGCGCTGCTCATTTCACAGCCAGCCCATATACGGTACGGGCACACCCGTGCCCCTCGATCACGACATCGCCAAGGAGAAGACCCGGTGGTCAGCAGCGATCAGCGACGGCGCCAGCTCGCCAGGAAGAAGTTCGAGCGGCAGCAGCAGCGCCGCGAGGAGGCCCGCAGGAGGGCCAGGCGCCGCAACGCCGTCATCGCGGCCGTGCTGGCCGTCGTGGTCGCGGCCGGCGGCGCAGCGTACCTCTCGGTGGGCCTGGCGGACGGCGGCTCGCGGGACGACGCTTCCCAGCGGACCGACCCGGCGGCGGAGCCCACCGAGAGCGGGAGCGCAGCGCCGGAGCCGAAGATGGCCATCGACTCCGAGGCCACGTATCTGATGTCGCTGGACACCAGCCAGGGCGACATCGCGTTCACCATGGACGCGGCGAAGACGCCGCGCACGGTCAACTCCTTCAAGTACCTCGCGGACAAGGGCTTCTTCGACGGGACCACATGCCACCGCCTGACCACGGAGGTCATTTTCGTACTGCAGTGCGGGGATCCCGAGGGCGACGGGCGCGGCGGCCCGGGCTACACGATCCCGGACGAGAACCTCACGGCCCTCGGCAAGCCGGCGGCGGACGGCAAGGTCACCTATCCGGCGGGCACGGTGGCCATGGCGAACACGGGCCGGCCGAACAGCGGCGGCAGCCAGTTCTTCCTGGTCTACCAGGACAGCAAGCTGCCGCCGTCGTACACGCCGTTCGGCACGATCGACGAGGCGGGTCTGTCCGTGGTGAAGGCCGTCGGGGCGGCGGGTGTCGCAGGCGGGGCCGGGGACGGCGCCCCCGTGAAGTCCGTCTCGGTGAAGTCCGCCTCGGTGAAGAAGGCGACGGCCGGCGAGGGGTGACCGGGCCAATTCGGCGGCGCCGAGTGCGGACAGCCGGGCGGCCGGTCGCCTAGATTGGCGTTGTGCAGCGCGGACCCGGTCCGCGCTGCGGGAGGGCGGGCGATGCCCGTCCAGGAAACTGTGGACGATGCCCGGGGGCCCGAGCCCCTCGGGGGCATCATGTGGAGGAGGCGCTGTGAGCAGCGACCCGTGGGGCCGCGTCGACGAGACGGGCACCGTGTACGTGCGGACTTCCGAGGGCGAGAAGGTCGTCGGATCGTGGCAGGCGGGCTCTCCCGAGGAGGCACTGGCCTACTTCGAGCGCAAGTACGAGGGCCTGGTTGTCGAGATCGGCCTCCTCGAGAAGAGGGTGAAGACCACCGATCTGTCGGCGAAGGACGCGATGGCGGCGATCGACCATATCCGCGGGCAGATCGACGAGCACCACGCGGTCGGCGACCTCGAGGCGCTGGGCAGGCGGCTGGACGCGCTCGTGACCTCGGTCGAGGCGCGCCGTGAGGAGCGCAGGGCCAGGAAGGCGAAACAGGCGGACGAGGCGCGGCACGCCAAGGAGGCGCTGGTCGCCGAGGCGGAGGAGCTGGCGCAGAGCGAGCAGTGGCGGGCTGCCGGCGAGCGGCTCCGGTCGCTGGTGGACACCTGGAAGGGCCTGCCGCGGCTCGACCGGAAGTCCGACGACGAGCTGTGGCACCGCTTCTCCCACGCGCGGTCGGCGTTCTCCAAGCGCCGCAAGGCGCACTTCGCCGCACTGGACGCGCAGCGGGAGGTGGCCCGGCAGGCGAAGGAGCGGCTGGTCGCCGAGGCCGAGTCGCTGTCCGGTTCGACCGACTGGGGCCCCACGGCCGCGCGCTACCGCGAGCTGATGGCGCAGTGGAAGGCCGCGGGCCGCGCGCAGCGCGAGCACGAGGAGGACCTGTGGAACCGCTTCCGCGGTGCCCAGGACATCTTCTTCGCCGCCCGCGGCGGGGTGTTCGCGGAGCGGGACGCCGAGCAGTCCGAGAACCTGAAGCTCAAGGAGGAGCTGGCGGTCGAGGCGGAGAAGCTGGTGCCGGTGACGGATCTGAAGGCGGCGCGTGCCGCCTTCCGCTCCGTCAACGAGCGCTGGGAGGCGATCGGCCACGTCCCGCGCGACGCCCGGCCGAAGGTCGAGGGCCGGATGCACGCGGTGGAGCGGGCGCTCCAGGACGCCGAGGAGACCGAGTGGCGCCGCACCAACCCGGAGGCCCGGGCCCGTGCCGAGGGGCTGACGGGGCAACTGCAGGCGGCGGTCGACACGCTGCGCTCGCAGATCGACGCGGCCCGGGCGGCCGGCAACAACGCCAAGGCCGACAAGCTCTCCCGTGAACTCGAGGGCCGGCAGGCGCTGCTCGACCAGGCGCTCAAGGGCCTGGAGGAGTTCGGCGGCTGACGCCTCGCAGACCGGTTCACACACACGGGTCGGGCCCGGCGGCAGATGCCGCCGGGCCCGACCCGTGTGTGACTCGTGTGCCCCATGCGTCCCCTGTCAGGGGCGTCGTGCCGACGTCACCCGGTAGACGTCGTAGACGCCCTCGACTCCGCGGACCGCCTTCAGGACGTGGCCCAGATGCTTCGGGTCGCCCATCTCGAAGGTGAAGCGCGAGGTGGCGACCCGGTCACGGGATGTCTGGACGGCCGCCGAAAGAATGTTGACATGCTGGTCGGACAGGACGCGGGTGACGTCCGACAGCAGCCGGGAGCGGTCCAGCGCCTCGACCTGGATGGCGACGAGGAACACCGAGGACTGCGTCGGCGCCCACTCGACATCGAGCATGCGTTCGGGTTGTTGCGACAGCGAGTCCACGTTGACGCAGTCGGCCCGGTGAACCGACACGCCGCTGCCGCGGGTGACGAACCCGATGATCGGGTCTCCGGGCACGGGCGTACAGCAGCGGGCGAGCTTCACCCAGACATCGTCGACGCCCTTGACGACCACGCCCGGATCGGCGTTGGCGCGGCGCTTGCGTCCGCGGCTGCGGGACGGCGGCGCCGACTCGGCGATGTCCTCGCTGGCCGCCTCCTCGCCGCCGAGCGCCTGGACGAGCTTCTGCACGACGCCCTGTGCGGCGACATGCCCCTCGCCGATCGCCGCGTACAGCGACGAGATGTCGGGGTAGCGCATCTCGTGCGCGAGCGTGACCAGCGAGTCGCCGGTGAGGATGCGCTGGATCGGCAGGTTCTGCTTGCGCATCGCCCGCACGATGGCGTCCTTGCCCTGTTCGATCGCCTCGTCACGGCGTTCCTTGGAGAACCAGGCGCGGATCTTGTTCCGGGCGCGGGGCGACTTGACGAAGCCCAGCCAGTCGCGCGACGGGCCCGCTCCGGTCGCCTTGGACGTGAAGACCTCGACCAGGTCGCCGTTGTCCAGCGTCGACTCCAGCGGCACCAGGCGGCCGTTGACGCGCGCGCCTATCGTGCGGTGGCCGACCTCCGTGTGGACGGCGTAGGCGAAGTCGACGGGCGTGGCACCCGCGGGGAGCGCTATGACGTCGCCCTTCGGCGTGAACACGAAGACCTCGTTGCGGGAGAGGTCGAAGCGCAGGGACTCCAGGAACTCGCCCGGGTCCTCCGTCTCCTTCTGCCAGTCAAGCAGCTGCCGCAGCCACGCCATGTCGTTGACGGCGTCCTTGTCCTTGCCCGAGCCCTTCGGGACATCGGTGCGGATCTTGGACGCGCCGGCGACGGCCTCCTGCTTGTACTTCCAGTGGGCGGCGATGCCGTACTCGGCCCGGCGGTGCATGTCGAACGTGCGGATCTGGAGTTCGACCGGCTTGCCGCTGGGCCCGATGACCGTCGTGTGCAGCGACTGGTACATGTTGAACTTCGGCATGGCGATGTAGTCCTTGAACCGCCCGGGAACGGGGTTCCAGCGGGCGTGGACCGTGCCGAGCGCCGCGTAGCAGTCGCGGACGGTGTCGACGAGGACGCGGATGCCGACCAGGTCGTAGATCTCCGCGAAGTCCCGGCCGCGGACGATCATCTTCTGGTAGACGCTGTAGTAGTGCTTCGGCCGGCCGGTGACGGTCGCCTTGATGCGGGCCGCGCGCAGATCGGACTGCACCTCGTCCGTCACTATCGCCAGATACTCGTCGCGCTTGGGGGCACGCTCGGCGACCAGGCGGACGATCTCGTCGTACATCTTCGGGTAGAGGATCGCGAAGGCGAGGTCCTCGAGCTCCCACTTGATGGTGTTCATACCCAGCCGATGGGCCAGCGGGGCGTAGATCTCCAGGGTCTCGCGGGCCTTCTTCTCCTGCTTGTCCCGCTTGAGGTAGCGCATCGTGCGCATGTTGTGCAGGCGGTCGGCGAGCTTGATGACCAGCACGCGCGGGTCCTTGGCCATGGCGACGACCATCTTGCGCACCGTCTCGGCCTGGGCCGCCTCGCCGAACTTGACCTTGTCCAGCTTGGTGACGCCGTCGACGAGCAGGGCGACCTGGTCGCCGAAGTCCCTGCGCAGGGTGTCCAGCCCGTACTCGGTGTCCTCCACGGTGTCGTGCAGCAGCCCGGCCATCAGCGTGGCGGGGTCCATACCGAGTTCGGCGAGGATCGTGGTGACGGCGAGCGGGTGGGTGATGTAGGGGTCGCCGCTCTTGCGCTTCTGGCCGCGGTGCCAGCGCTCGGCGACCTGATAGGCGCGCTCGATCTGCCGCAGCGTCGCGGTCTCGGTCTTCGGATCGTTGCCGCGGACGATCCGCAGCAGCGGTTCGAGTACCGGGTTGTACGGGCTGGTGCGCTGGACGCCGAGACGGGCCAGCCGGGCGCGGACCCGGTTGGAGGAGCCGCCGGGGCGCGCGGGCGCGGAGGCGGCGGGCGGCGCCGGCTTGGGGGCGGTGACGGGCACGGAGGCCGGACCGCGCGCACTGCCCCGCGCGGACGCGGGCCGCTCCACGGGAGCCTTCTCGGGCGCTGCGGCGGCCGCCGCAGCCCTGTCGGCCTGCTGGTCGGGCTGCGCGGCGGCGGGACGGGCCTCGTCTGGCAAGTGCGCTCCTCGTGCGGATCCGGGTCCCCCGGTCAGGCCCGGAAAGGCCATGGTATCGACCCCGGGCGTTCACCTCCCGCCGGGACGGGGACTGTGGACAACGCGGCACGGGCACCCGGTGTTCCCGGATGCCCGTGCCGGGAGCACCTGATGCCCGTAACCGTGCCGCTCAGGGAACAGCAGGTGGCCGTGCCACGCCGCGCCCGTACGGCGGTGCGGGTGCGCGGAGGCGCGGAGGTGGTCAGACCGTGAGCAGCGCCTCCAGCGGGGCGCCGTCCAGCGCGCGCTCCAGACGGGCCCGCCCGCCGAGGAAGCCCAGCTCCATGAGGATCGCGACACCCGCGACCTCGGCGCCGGCGCGGCGGATCAGCCCCAGCGACGCCTCGGCGGTGCCGCCGGTGGCGAGGACGTCGTCGATCACCATGATCCGGTCGCCGCTCCCGAGGTCCCCGGCATGGATCTCGACCTCGGCCGTGCCGTACTCCAGCTCGTACGCCTGCGACAGCGTCGCTCCGGGGAGCTTGCCGGCCTTGCGTACGGGGATGAACCCGAGGCCGGCGCGGACCGCGACCGGGGCGGCGAGGATGAAGCCGCGGGCCTCCAGGCCGACGACCTTCGTCGCGCCGTGCTCCGTGCACAGGCCCGCGAGGGCGTCGGTGAGCGCCGTGAAGGCCGCCGGGTCCGCGAGCAGCGGGGTGATGTCCTTGAACATCACGCCCGGCTTCGGGTGGTCGTGGACGTCCCGGATGCGGCTGAGCAGGAGTTCCTGGACGTTCGCGCTCATCGGCGCCTCCCCGGCGAGGGCCGGCCGCGGCCTCGGCCGCGCTGTCCGACGACCGCCCCGGCCGCCGTCGCCTCGCCCTGCCGGGCGTCCTGCGGCCGGCCGTGGTGCTCCACATCGCCGTCCTCGGCCGACTCGCCCCTGCCGGCGGCGGCCTCGCGCTTGGCCAGGACCCGCTTCTTCAGCGCCTTGATCGCCGGCTCGCGCTCCTTCAGGTCGGCGACCAGCGGAGTGGCGATGAAGATCGACGAGTAGGCGCCGGCGGCGAGGCCGACGAACAGCGAGAGCGAGATGTCGTTGAGCATGCCCGCGCCGAGGAAGCCGCCGCCGATGAACAGCAGGCCGGCGACCGGCAGGAGCGCCACGACGGTGGTGTTGATGGAGCGGACCAGGGTGCTGTTGATCGACCGGTTGGCGATCTCGCCGTACGTCCAGCGGGTCTGCTTGGTGATGTCCTTCGTGCCCTCCTTGAGGCTGTCGAAGACCACCACCGTGTCGTACAGCGAGTAACCGAGGATCGTGAGCAGGCCGATCACCGTGCCCGGTGTGACCTCGAAGCCGACGAGCGCGTAGACGCCGACCGTGATCGTGATGTCGTGGATCAGCGCCACGAGGGCGGCCACCGCCATGCGCCATTCGAAGGCGATGGCGAGGTAGATCACCACGAGGATCATGAACACGCCGAGACCGGTCCATGCCTTGTTGGCGATCTGCGCGCCCCAGCTCGGACCGACCAGCTCGGCGTTGATCGTGCCCGCCGGGATGTCCATGTCCTCGGCGAGCTGCCTGCCCACCTGGTTGGCCTCCCCGGTGTCCAGCTCGCTGACCTGGATGCGCAGGGTGTCGTTGCCGAGCTTCTGGACGATCGCCGGATGGCCGGTGGCCTCCTCGGCGTACTCCTGGGCCTGGGCGACGGACACGCTGGTCTTCGGGGTGGTGAAGACGGCACCGCCCTTGAACTCGATGCCCATGTTCAGACCCCGCACCGCCAGGCCGACGATGGCCGTGATGGTGATCAGGATCGAGATTCCGTACCAGAGCTTGCGCTTGCCGACGAAGTCGTAGCCGACCTCACCGCGGTAGAGCCTGGCTCCAAGGTTGCCGAGACGCGACATCTCACGCCTCCTTCGGGTCGACGGGGGCGGAGACACGGCGTGAGCGGCGCAGCGGCGGCTTGGCGCCGAGGCGCTTCGGGTCCAGTCCGGACCAGGGGTGTCCGCTCGCGAAGAACTTCGTGCGGGCGAGGATGGTCATCAGCGGTTTGGTGAAGAAGAACACCACGACGACATCGAGCAGGGTGGTCAGACCGAGCGTGAACGCGAAGCCCTGGACCTTGCCCACGGTCACGACGAACAGCACCGCGGCGGCGAGGAACGACACGAAGTCGGAGACCAGGATCGTGCGGCGGGCACGCGGCCAGGCGCGCTCCACGGCGGGGCGCAGGGTGCGTCCCTCGCGGATCTCGTCCCGGATGCGCTCGAAGTACACGATGAACGAGTCGGCCGTGATGCCGATGGCGACGATGGCGCCGCAGACGGCGGGCAGGTTCAGCGCGAAGCCGATGGCCGGGCCGAGCAGGGACATCAGCGAGTAGGTCAGGATTCCCGACACCAGCAGGCTGAGCAGCGCGACGAGCGACAGTCCCCGGTAGTAGACCACCAGGTAGACCACGACGAGGGCCAGGCCGATGGCGCCCGCGATGAGGCCGGCCTTGAGCTGCTCGTCGCCGAGCGCGGGCGTCACGGTGGTGACGGTCTCGACGTTGAAGCTCAGCGGCAGCGCACCGTAGGACAGGATGTTGCCGAGGTCCTGCGCCGACTGCTGGTCGAAGTTGCCGGAGATCTCGGCGTTGGCGCTGAGGGTCTGGTTGACCTGCGGAGCGGATACCACCTCTCCGTCCAGCACGATCGCGAACTGGTTCATCGGCGACGGCTGCTGCGACAGCTTGCCGGTGATCTTCGCGAACTTCTTCGCACCCTCGCTGGTGAAGTCCATCTGCACGATCCAGATGCCGCGCTGCGGGTCCAGCACGCCCTTGGCGTCGTCGACGTCCCTGCCGTCGACCTCGGCCGGGCCGAGCAGGTACTTCTCCCACCCGCCGATGCTGTTCGTGCCGCAGGCGACGGTGGGCTGCTCGGGCTGGGCGTCCTTGCCGGCGTTGGCACGCGCCTTCGGGTCGAGGCAGTTCAGCGCGGCGAACTGCTGCTCCAGCGCGGAGCCCGTCGCGGTGCCGCTCGGCGTGGGCGTCGGAGCCGGGCTCTGGGAGCTCTCCGGCTGGCCGGAGGCGGCGCCGCTCGGCGACGGGGAGGGCGCCTTCAGCGCGCCGGTGACGGCCCGGCCCTGCGTGGTCGGGCTGCCGCTCGGCGCGGTGGCCGTGTCCTTGCCGTCGGTGGCCTGCTCGCCGGGCTCACCGGAGGGCGAGGCGCTCGGGCTCCCGGAGGGCGAGGCGCTGGGGCTCCCGGAGGGCTCGGGCGTCTCCGGGCCGGCGGGCAGCACGTTGAGCACGGGGCGGAAGTACAACCGCGCGGTCGTACCCACCTGCTTCTGGGCCTGCTCCGAGTTCGTCCCCTTGGGGATGTTGACGATGATGTTCTCTCGGCCCTGGGTCTGGACCTCGGCCTCGGAGACACCCAGACCGTTGACACGGCGCTCGATGATGCCGACCGCCGTGTTCATGTTGGTCTCGTTGACCGCGCTCTCCTTGCCGGGCTCCGCCTCGGCCTTCAGCGTGATCGTCGTACCGCCCGCGAGATCGATACCCAGTCGCGGCGTGGTCTCCCCGGACCAGAACATCCCGCCGACGAGAGCAGCCATGACGACCAGCATCAGCGCGAGGGTACGCCCCGGCCTCCCCTGGCCCCCCGGCGCCTTTCGGCCCTTCTTCGGTGCTGCCACCTTGTCGTTTCTCCCTGTCCAACCGCCCCGCGCCGGGTGTGCGACGGGTCGGCCACGATGTGTTGTGGGGACCTGCCCCCGCGGAAGAAGTGGGCGCACGCCGGGGACCGCGTGCGCCCTCGGGCGCGCTGCGGTCCCCGGTCGCGGCTACTTCGCGTCGGTGTCGCCGCCGCTCTTGTCGTCGCTCTTGGCGCCCTTGGCCCCCGGCGCCGGCTCGGCGTCGTCCGCCGCGCCCTTCTTGCCGAGGTCGATCTTGGCATCGCCGGCGGGGTCGACGACGGCACCCGGCTCGGTCAGCGAGGAGGCGTCGTCCGGCACGATCGGCGTGTCGCCCCCGAGGCCGTCCTCCTCGTCTCCGTGGACGATCCGGTTGTACTCGGCGTCCTCCAGGACGGCCCCGATGGAGTTCTTGGCGAACACGAGGTGGACGCCGGGCGCGGCCTCCAGGAGAACCGTGTCGTCGCTGACCTCCTTGACGGTGGCGTAGAGACCGCCGATCGTCCGGACGCCGGTACCGGGCTGCATCTGGTTCCTCATGTTCACCGCAGCCTGCTGCTTCTTCTTGGCGGAGCGGGTCATCAGGAACATGGCCCCGATGAGGACGATGAAGGGGAGGAGGGTCACGATATCCACGGGACGGAATTCCTTCGCACGACCGCGGTGAGGAGCGGCCTGGTCTACGGGGGTGGGTACGCCGACCATCACGGGCGGCATCGGCGGAGTCTAAGCGAGTCCGCGTCGATGGAACAACGCCCAGCATCGCACCCCGGTTCCCACCCGGGCGACCCTCCGCGCCGTCACGTTCCGAACAGACCCTGTTGCCCACCGCCGCCGGGGCCCTGCCGGGGCGGCACCAGGCCGAGATGCGCCCATGCCGCCGGAGTCGCCACCCGGCCCCTCGGCGTACGGGCCAGCAGCCCCTCCCGGACGAGGAACGGCTCGGCGACCTCCTCGACCGTCTCCCGCTCCTCCCCCACGGCCACCGCCAGCGTCGACAGGCCGACCGGGCCGCCCGCGAAGAGCTTGAGAAGGGCCTGCAGCACGGCGCGGTCGAGACGGTCGAGGCCGCGGCCGTCCACCTCGTACACGCCGAGAGCCGCCGCCGCGATCTCCCGGGTGATCCGGCCGTCCGCCTTGACCTGGGCGTAGTCCCGGACGCGGCGCAGCAGCCGGTTGGCGATACGGGGCGTGCCGCGGGAGCGCCCCGCGATCTCCGCGGCCCCGTCCGCGTCGATCTCCACGTCGAGGAGCTGGGCGGAGCGGTGGATGACGCGCTCGAGCTCGGACGGTTCGTAGAACTCCATGTGCGCGGTGAAGCCGAAGCGGTCACGCAGCGGGGGAGGGAGCAGTCCCGCCCGGGTGGTGGCGCCGACCAGGGTGAACGGCGGCAGCTCCAGCGGGATGGCGGTGGCGCCCGGCCCCTTGCCGACGATCACGTCGACACGGAAGTCCTCCATGGCCATGTAGAGCATCTCCTCGGCGGGCCGCGACATCCGGTGGATCTCGTCGAGGAACAGCACCTCGCCCTCCTGGAGGGAGGACAGGATGGCGGCGAGGTCTCCCGCGTGCTGGATGGCGGGACCGCTGGTGATCCTGATCGGGGCGCCCATCTCGGCCGCGATGATCATGGAGAGCGTGGTCTTGCCCAGCCCGGGCGATCCGGAGAGCAGGACGTGGTCGGCGGTGGCACCGCGGGCGAGGGCCGCCTTCAGGACGAGGTCGAGCTGTACGCGTACGCGCTCCTGGCCGACGAACTCGTCCAGCGACTTCGGCCGCAGGGCCGCCTCCACGGCCTGGTCCTCGCCGTCGGCGGAGGCCCCGACGAGCCTGCCGTCGGCGTCGTCGGTCGTCGGTGCGGTGTCGTCCCAGTTCACAGTGGATTGCCTCGCGTGGGTGGGCGGGTCCGGTTCGGTCAGCGGATGCGGTCGGGTGGTGGGTTGGTGGGGCGGCGGGGCGGATGGTGGGGTGCGGTCCGCTCCGGTGAGCGGGCGCGGTCCGGTCAGGGGACGGATGACGAGGGGCCGAAGGGGGCGAGGGGACGGGAGGCGGTGGCAGCGAGTGCGGTCGCGGTTCAGCGGGTGCGGTTCAGCGTCCGGAGGGCGGACTTGAGCAGCGGCCCGACCTGAGGCTCACCGGCCGCCGCCTCCGCCTCCGGTGCCACCGCGACGACCGCCTCGTCGGCCTCACGGGTGGCATAGCCGAGGCCGATCAGCGCGGCGTGCAACTGGTCGCGCCAGGACTGGGTGACGGGGGCACCGACGGCACGCCCCGGTGACCCGGCAGGCTCGCCGAGGCGGTCCCTCAACTCCAGCAGCAGCTTCTGGGCGCCCTTCCTGCCGATGCCGGGCACGGCGGTGAGCGCCTTCTCGTCGGCGGTGGCCACCGCCCGCCGCAACGCGTCCGGACTGTGCACCGCGAGCATGGCCTGCGCCAGCCGGGGTCCGACCCCGCTCGCGGTCTGGAGCAGTTCGAAGACCTGCCGCTCGTCGTCGTCGGCGAAGCCGTACAGCGTCAGCGAGTCCTCCCTGACCACCAACGACGTGGCGAGCCTGGCCTGCTGACCGACCCGCAGCCCGGAGAGGGTGTCCGGTGTGCACTGCACGGCCATGCCGACACCGCCGACCTCGATCACTGCGGTGGTCGGGGCGAGGGCGGCGACCGCGCCGCTCACAAATGCGATCATGCGCTACGGCCTTTCGTCGCGTGATGGGCGGCGACCGCACGCTGCAGGCGGTTCTGCGCGGGCGCGCGCCAGATATGGCAGATGGCGAGGGCGAGGGCATCGGCGGCGTCAGCCGGCTTCGGCGGGGCGTCCAGCCGAAGCAGCCGGGTGACCATCGCACCCACCTGCGCCTTGCCGGCCCGGCCGCTGCCGGTGACGGCCGCCTTGACCTCGCTGGGAGTATGCAGGGCGACGGGCAGACCGCGACGGGCCGCGCACAGCACGGCGACCGCGCTCGCCTGCGCCGTGCCCATGACCGTGCGCACATTGTGCTGGCTGAAAACCCGCTCCACCGCGACCAGTTCGGGCCGGTGCGCGTCCAGCCACTCCTCGATGCCGCGCTCGACGGCGACGAGGCGGTCACCGAGCTGCCCTTCCGCGGCGGTGCGGACCACCCCGGCGCCGAGCATGGACAGCGGACGGCCCGCGACGCCTTCGACGACACCGATGCCGCACCGCGTCAGTCCCGGGTCCACCCCCAGCACGCGCACACGCCCACCCCTTCTCCGCCATCCCGGGCCAGCGCCGGGTGTCGACCCGACATTCGTGCAGGCTATCGGCTCCCTCTGACAACCACCGACAACCGGGCGGCCCCCAACACGACGGGCCGACGGGGCGGTGTCCCCGTCGGCCCGTCGGCCCGCCGTATCAGTCGGGATCAGTCGGGATCAGGCATCGACCTTGGCCATGACGTCGTCCGAGACGTCGAAGTTGGCGAAGACGTTCTGCACGTCGTCGCTGTCCTCCAACGCGTCGATCAGCCTGAAGATCTTGCGCGCGCCCTCTTCGTCCAACTCGACCTGCATGGTCGGGACGAAGTCGGCCTCGGCGGAGTCGTAGTCGATACCGGCGTCCTGCAACGAGGTGCGGACCGCGACCAGGTCCGTGGCCTCGCTGATGACCTCGAAGTTCTCGCCGAGGTCGTTGACCTCCTCGGCACCGGCGTCCAGCACCGCGCCGAGCACGTCGTCCTCGGACAACCCGCCCTTCGGGAGCACCACGACGCCCTTGCGGTGGAACAGATAGGACACCGAGCCCGGGTCGGCCATCGAGCCGCCGTTGCGGGTCATGGCGACCCGCACGTCGGACGCGGCACGGTTGCGGTTGTCGGTGAGGCACTCGATGAGCACCGCGACCCCGTTCGGGCCGTAACCCTCGTACATGATCGTCTCGTAGTCGGCGCCACCGGCCTCCAGGCCGGCGCCGCGCTTGACCGCGGAGTCGATGTTCTTGTTCGGCACCGACTGCTTCTTCGCCTTCTGGATGGCGTCGAAGAGAGTCGGGTTGCCTTCCGGATCGGCACCGCCGGTCCGCGCGGCGACCTCGATGTTCTTGATCAGCTTCGCGAAGAGCTTGCCGCGCTTGGCGTCGATCACGGCCTTCTTGTGCTTCGTCGTGGCCCATTTAGAGTGGCCGGACATCTGCCTGTCTCCTTCGCGTAACCGATCCCTGCTCCGTTCCCCGGTGATCCTACCGGGACACCCCCACCCGTCGCCCGACCACCACCCCTACGGAGCGCACACGCACACCCCCACCCGTCGCCCGACCACCACCCCTCAGGGAGCGCCGACGCGGACGCCTTCCGATCGCGCGGTGCGGACCATGTCGCCGAACAGGGCGTGCATGCGGTGGTCCCCGGTCAGCTCCGGGTGGAACGACGTGGCCAGCGCGGCGCCTTGGCGGACGGCGACGATATGGCCCTTGTGCTCGGCAAGCACCTCCACCCCGGCACCGACGGACTCGACCCACGGGGCACGGATGAAGACGCCCTCCACAGGACCGCCCTCGACGCCCGTGACCGCGACCGCGGACTCGAAGGACTCGTTCTGGCGGCCGAAGGCGTTGCGGCGCACGATCATGTCGATGCCGCCGACGGTCTCCTGTCCCGAACGCGGGTCCAGGATCTTCTCGGCGAGCAGGATCAGTCCCGCGCAGGTGCCGTAGACCGGCATCCCCGCACGCACCCGCTCACGCAGCGGCTCCATCAGCCCGAAGAGGTGGGCCAGTTTGGAGATGGTGGTGGATTCGCCGCCCGGGATGACCAGGCCGTCGACCTCGGCGAGTTCCTCGGGGCGCCGGACCGGCCTGGCCACGGCATCGGCCGCGGCCAGGGCGGTCAGGTGTTCCCGTACGTCGCCCTGCAGAGCCAGTACTCCGATGACAGGGCTGCCGGGTGTGCTCATGGGTGCTACCAGCCGCGGTTCGCGTAGCGCTCGGCCTCGGGCAGCGTGTCGCAGTTGATGCCCACCATGGCCTCACCCAGGTTGCGGGAGGCATCCGCGATGATCTTCGGGTCGTCGGAGAAGGTGGTGGCCTTCACGATCGCCGCGGCGCGCTTGGCCGGATCACCCGACTTGAAGATCCCGGAGCCGACGAACACGCCCTCAGCGCCGAGCTGGCGCATCAGCGCGGCGTCGGCGGGGGTGGCGACACCACCGGCGGAGAAGAGCACCACCGGCAGCCTGCCGAGCCGGGCCACCTCGGCGACGAGCTCGTACGGGGCGCGCAGCTCCTTGGCGGCGGCGTACAGCTCGTTGTTGTCGAAGCCGCGCAGGCGGGCGATCTCGTTCTTGATCTGGCGCAGGTGGCGGACGGCCTCGACGACGTTGCCGGTGCCGGCCTCGCCCTTGGAGCGGATCATGGCCGCGCCCTCGGCGATCCGGCGCAGGGCCTCACCCAGGTTGGTGGCACCGCAGACGAAGGGGGTCGTGAAGGCCCACTTGTCGGAATGGTTCACCTCGTCGGCCGGGGTCAGCACCTCGGACTCGTCGATGTAGTCCACGCCGAGCGACTGCAGTACCTGGGCCTCGACGAAGTGGCCGATGCGGGACTTCGCCATCACCGGGATGGAGACCGCCTCGATGATGCCCTCGATCATGTCCGGGTCGGACATCCGGGCCACTCCGCCGTCCTTGCGGATGTCGGCGGGGACGCGCTCCAGGGCCATGACGGCCACGGCGCCCGCGTCCTCGGCGATCTTCGCCTGCTCCGGCGTGACGACGTCCATGATCACGCCGCCCTTGAGCTGCTCGGCCATGCCGCGCTTGACGCGCGCCGTGCCGGTCTCGGGAGCCTGCGGGGAGTTGGAGAACGTGCTGGACACGATCGACCTCATTCGGTGACGGCAAATGGTGCTCAGAAGAGCAAACATTCGAGGGTCGGGCCAATGCAAGGGCCAATGGCGACCCGGTGGCTCATTCTGACCGCGCCCGGGCGGGCCCGAGGAGCCACCCGGGTCCCCGAGGAACCCCGAGGTCCCCAGGATCCCCCGAGGGAGTGCGGGCGGTACCGGATCACCCGGCGAAACGGTTGGCCGGACGCGCGCCGGGGCGCACCGCCGCTCCGGGTGCGGCGGTCGGCGAGGCAGTCGGCGGGGCAGTCGGCGGGGCAGTCGGCGGGGCGGCATCCGTCACGGCCGGTCCGCCAGGGCCGGCGGGGGCTCGTCGTCCATCTCGAAGGCCAGCGGGAACGGGGCGTGCCCGGCGAGACGGAACCAGCGGACCGTACGGTGCCGCCGAAGCGCCCGCGCCGCCCGTACCGCGTCGTTGTGGAACCGCCGCGCCATCGGGACGCGGCGGACGGCCGCGGCGAGTTCGCCGGCGGCGCTCTCTCCCCCGGGTGCCTCCCGCACGGCCTCCACCTGCACCGGCTCGCCGAACACGGCACGCAGCGCCTGGCTCAGCTCGCTCTCGGCGACCTCGCGGTGCTCCTCGTCCGCCTGACGGGCCGCGTGCGCGGCCTCGTAGAGCACGATCGAGGCGGCGGGGTCCAGCAGCCCCGAGGTGGCGAGTTCCTGGGTGACCGAGGCGCGGCGCAGGAGCTGGGCGTCGAGCGCCGCGCGGGCGGCGTCGATCCGGGCGTGCAGGCGGTCGAGCCGGCCGGCGGTCCAGCTGAGGTAGAGGCCGACGGCGACGAGTGCGACGAGGATCCAGATCAGGGTTGCGGTCACGCCGGGTCAATCTACCGGTGCCCCTCCGGGTGCGCCGGGGCCACCGGACCGTCCACCGAACTCGACGGCCCCGCCACGGCACTCCGGGTACGCCGGGGGCTTCCCCGTTGTGTCTTCTGCGGCCCTCCGGTGTCAACGGCCCCGGCCGAGCGCCCCCGGTGGGCGCCGGGGACCGCCTCCGTGCAGGGGCCCACTCCCTCCGAGGGCCCTGCGTCCGCTGCGGTGCTCAGTCGCGGGCCAGGCCGAAGCGGGCCATCAGCCCGCCGGGGCGTTCGTCGGCCGCGACCGAGGCCGCGCCGTCCGTCACCGTCTCGTACACGGCGAGGATGTCCGAACCGACGGTGGACCAGTCGAAGCGCCGCACATGGGCGCTTCCCCGTGCGCTGAGCGCGGCGCGCCGGGACGGCGAGCCGAGCAGCCGGATCGCGGCGTCGGCCAGGGCTCCCGCGTCCTCGTTGGCGAAGAGTTCGCCCGCCGCGCCCTGGTCGAGTACCTGGGCGAAGGCGTCGAGGTCCGAGGCCAGGACCGGGGCGCCCGCCGACAGCGCCTCGACCAGGATGATGCCGAAGCTCTCGCCGCCGGTGTTGGGCGCGACGTACAGGTCGACGCTGCGCAGCAGCCGGGCCTTGTCCTCGTCGCTGACCGTCCCCAGGAACTCGACGCGTGCCCGCACGGACCCGGGCAGGGACTCGACGGCCTCCTCCTGGTCCCCGCGCCCCGCGACCAGCAGCCGGGTGCCCGGGCGTGCCTCCAGGATCCGCGGCAGGGCCTTCATCAGGACGGGCAGGCCTTTGCGGGGCTCGTCGATGCGCCCGATGAACCCGAGCGTGCCCCCCTCGGCTTCGCCTGCGGTACCCCCGCTCCCCCACTCCGCCTTCGGCTCGGCGCGGGCGAAGAAGTCGACGTCGACGCCGTTCGGGATGACGACCGCGTCGCCGCCCAGGTGCTCCACGAGCGTGCGGCGGGCGTACTCGCTGACCGCGATCCTCGCACTGATCTTCTCCAGCGCGGGCTGGAGGATCGGGTAGGCCGCGATCATCGCCCGCGAGCGGGGGTTGGAGGTGTGGAAGGTCGCCACGATCGGCCCCTGTGCCGCCCAGCAGGACAGCAGCCCGAGCGACGGCGACGTCGGCTCGTGGATGTGGATCACGTCGAAGCGGCCGTCGTGCAGCCAGCGCCGCACCCGGGCCGCGGAGAGGAAGCCGAAGTTGAGCCGGGCGACCGAGCCGTTGTACGGCACGGGCACGGCGCGGCCCGCCGACACGACGTACGGAGGCAGCGGGGTGTCGTCCTCGGCCGGGGCGAGGACGGACACCGCGTGCCCCAGTCCGATCAGATGTTCCGCCAGGTCGCGGATGTGGAACTGGACGCCGCCGGGCACGTCCCACGAGTAGGGGCAGACGATCCCGATCCTCATGTCCGGGCCCCCCGCGGGCCGCCGCGGTCCGCCAGGTCCGAGAGCCACAGCCGCTGGAGCATGTGCCAGTCCTCCGGGTGGTCGGCGATGCCGGTGGCGAAGGCGTCGGCCAGCGCCTGGGTCATCACGGACGTCTTCTCGGCCCGGGTGCCTGTCTCGGGCACGTCGACGGGCGGGTGCACCCTGCCCTTCATGACGGGCGTCCCGTCGTACCAGAGGGTCACGGGCAGCAGCAGCGCGCCGGTCTGCTGGGCGAGCAGCGCGGGGCCCGCGGGCATCCTGGCCGTCTCGCCGAAGAACTTCACCTCGGTGCCCGACGAGGACAGGTCGCGGTCCGCCACCAGGCAGACCAGGCCGCCGCCGCGCAGCCGCCGGGCCAGCGTGCCGAAGGCGGAGCCGCCGGTGTGCGGCAGCACCTCCATGCCGAGGGACTCGCGGTAGGCGACGAACCGGTCGTACAGCGCCTCCGGCTTCAGCCGCTCCGCGACGGTGGTGAACGGTATGTCCAGCGCCCGGGTGGCCCAGACTCCCGCCAGGTCCCAGTTCGCCAGGTGCGGCAGCGCGAGGACGACGCCCCTGCCCCGGGCCAGGCCGTCGTGCAGACGGCGGATGTTCTCGATCTCCACGCTCCGGCGCACGCGCTCCCGGTCCCAGGCCGGCAGCCGGAAGGACTCCATCCAGTAGCGCAGATAGGAGCGCATCCCGGCCCTGGACAGTTCGGCGAGCCGCTCCGGGCCGGCGTCCGGCACCACCCTGGCCAGATTGGCCTCCAGCCGCAGCACGCCCCTGCCGCGCCGCTTCCACACGCTGTCGGCGATGGTGCGTCCGAGCGCGGCTGCGGCGGGGTCCGGAAGCCTTTTGACCGTCCCCCAGCCCAGCCCGTACAGGGTGTCCGTCATCCGGTCCCGGATACCGCTCATGCCTCACTCCCCTGCGAGGTGCCGTGGGCGCTCCCCTGCGGGGGCCCCGGCACGGGCCCGTCCCCTGCCTGCCCGGCGTCCGCCTCCGCCGCCTCGCGGCGCACCGTGACCACGCGCTGCGCCAGGGTCACCGCGGAGCCCGCGGCCACCACCCAGAGCGCGACGGGCAGCAGCACGTCGACACCGGGGACACCGAAGGCGTGCAGTCCGGCGAGCCCTGCGGCGACCAGCGAGATCACCAGCCGTTCGGCCCGCTCCACCAGCCCGTTCACCGCGACCGGCAGCCCGATGGACTCCCCCCGTGCCTTGGTGTACGAGACGACCTGGCCGCTGGCGAGGCAGAAGACGGCCACCGCGCACAGCACGTTGTCGTCGCCCTTGCCCGCGTACCAGAGGGCGAAGCCGCCGAAGACGGCGCTGTCGGCGACCCGGTCCAGCGTGGAGTCCAGGAAGGCGCCCCAGCGGCTGGAGGTCCCGGCCTGACGTGCCATGTTGCCGTCGACGAGGTCGGAGAAGACGAAGAGGGTGATGACGATCGTCCCCCAGAAGAACTCCCCGCGGGGGAAGAAGGCCAGCGCGCCCGCGACCACTCCGGCCGTGCCGACGAGCGTCACCGCGTCGGGACTCACTCCGCGGCGTAGCAGGAACGCGGCGAACGGTGTGAGGACACGCGTGAAGAACGCACGCGCGTACTTGTTCAGCATGGCCTTCCCGAAAGGTCGGTGCGCCGCGCGGCCCCTTCGGCCGCCGGCGGGCCCATCGTAGTCACGCGCACGGCGGCCCGGCCCGGTCGGGTACGACGTATGGACGCACCGTGAAGGGAGTGGAAAGCTCGAAGGACAACCGCGGGCTTCGCCGGCGCATCCCCCGGGCGGCTGCCCGGGGCCTCCCACAGCGCGCCCCCGGGTCCGCGCCCTCACCTCACCGTGCAGATGAGTCGGGAGGAACGATCATGGGCGACAAGGCGCATGCGCAATCCGGAGCCGCCGGCAGGGCTACGACGGCCGACCGGCCGACATCCGTGAGGAATGTGGTGCTGGTCGGCCACAGCGGATCGGGGAAGACGACCCTGGTGGAGGCGCTGGCGCTGACGGCGGGGGCGGTCAGCCGGGCGGGGCGGGTCGAGGACGGCGGGACCCTCTCGGACTACGACGAGATCGAGCACCGCCAGCAGCGGTCCGTACAGCTGAGCCTCGTCCCGGTCGAGTGGGGCGGGTGCAAGATCAACCTGTTGGACACCCCCGGGTACGCCGATTTCGTGGGGGAGCTCAGGGCCGGTCTGCGAGCCGCGGACGCGGCTCTCTTCGTGGTCTCGGCGGCGCAGGAGGCCGGCTCCGTGCCCGCCTCGACCCGCATGGTGTGGGAGGAGTGCGCGGCGGTCGGGATGCCGCGGGCGATCGTGGTCACCCATCTGGAGACGGCCCGCACCGGGTTCGACGAGCTGATCGAGGTCTGCGGGCAGCTGTTCGGCGGCGACGACCCGGACGCGGTGCTGCCGCTCTATCTGCCGCAGTACGGCCCCGAGGCCGCCGACGGGCACGCACCGGTGACGGGGCTGGCCGGGCTGCTGCCGCGGAAGCTGTACGACTACTCCGGCGGCGAGCGCGTCGAGAAGACACCCGGGCCCGAGCAGGAGGCGCTGCTGGCCGGGGCCAGGAACCGCCTGATCGAGGGGATCATCGCCGAGAGCGAGGACGAGACGCTCATGGAGCGCTATCTGGGCGGCGAGGAGGTGGATCTCAAGACGCTGGTCGACGACCTGGAGAAGGCCGTCGCGCGGGGCGTGTTCCATCCCGTGCTGGCCGCGGCACCGGCCGCCGGCGGGGCGAGGCAGGGCCTCGGCACCGTGGAGCTGCTGGAACTGATCACCGGAGGCTTCCCGACCCCGCTGGAGCGCGAGGCTCCCGCGGTCACCACCCCCGAGGGCCGGCCGCGGCCCGCCGTCGGCTGCGACCCGGACGGCCCGCTGGTCGCCGAGGTGGTCAGGACCGCCTCCGACCCGTACGTCGGCCGGCTGTCCCTGGTCCGGGTGTTCTCCGGGACGCTCCGCCCGGACGAGACCGTGCATGTATCGGGGCACGGGCTGGCCGACCGCGGGCACGAGGACCACGACGTCGATGAGCGCGTCGGCGCGCTCTCCTCTCCGTTCGGCAAGCAGCAGCGCACCGTCGGCAGCTGTATCGCGGGCGATCTCGCCTGCGTGGCCAAGCTCGGCCGGGCCGAGACCGGCGACACGATCTCCTCGCCGGCGGACCCGCTGCTCATGGCGCCGTGGGCGATGCCCGACCCGCTGCTGCCGCTGGCCGTCCGGGCGCACAGCAAGGCCGACGAGGACCGGCTCTCCCAGGGGCTGGCCCGGCTGGTCGCGGAGGATCCGACGATGCGGCTGGAGCAGAACCGGGACACCCGGCAGGTGGTGCTGTGGTGCCTGGGCGAGGCCCACGCGGACGTGGCGCTGGAGCGGCTGCGCAGCAGGTACGGGGTCCGGGTCGACGTGGTACCGCACAGGGTGCCGCTGCGGGAGACGTTCGCCGGGCCGTCTGCCGGGCGGGGCCGCCATGTGAAGCAGTCCGGCGGGCACGGCCAGTACGCGATCTGCGAGATAGCGGTGGAGCCGCTGCCGACGGGCTCGGGGGTCGAGTTCGTCGACAAGGTGGTGGGCGGCGCCGTCCCCCGCCAGTTCGTCCCCTCGGTGGAGAAGGGCGTACGGGCCCAGGCCGCCAGGGGCGTCGCGGCCGGCCATCCGCTGGTCGACGTGCGCGTGACGCTGCTGGACGGCAAGGCGCACTCGGTGGACTCGTCCGATGCGGCGTTCCAGACGGCCGGCGCGCTGGCGCTGCGCGAGGCGGCGGCACAGGCCCGCATCGACCTGCTGGAGCCGGTGGCCGAGGTGCAGGTGACGGTGCCGGACGGGTACGTCGGCGCCGTCATGAGCGATCTCTCCGGGCGGCGCGGCCGGGTCGTCGGCACCGAGCAGGCGGGCACCGGCAGGACGGTGGTACGCGCCGAGGTGCCGGAGATCGAGATCGGCCGGTACGCGGTGGACCTGCGGTCCCTCTCGCACGGCACCGGCCGCTTCGAGCGGACGTACGCGCGGCACGAGGCGATGCCGCCCCAGCTGGCGGCCAGGGTCAGGGAGGAGGCCACGGCCGCCGCGTAGGCCGGGGCGGGAGCCCCGCCGGAGGGGAATCACCCGGAGGGGACCTGACCCGGAGGGGACCCGGCCGCCCGCAGGCCCCCGCCGCGGGGCCGGATCCCGCCCGGCGGGCCCGCCGGGCGGGAACGGAGACGCCGTTCCCGGACCCGCCCTCCGTGGCCTCCCCTTGCGCGATCGGCCGCCGCCCCGGGGCCGGAAGGCGGGGCTGACGCGCGGGCCACGGCCCCGCTACGCTGTGTTGCGCAGCTCGGAAGGTGCGCGGGGCACGCTAGTCGGTAGGGCCGCGGTGCGGTACCGCGGCGATGGGGGCGGTAGTGGACCAGGCATTCGATTTCACGCCCGGGGCCCAGATCCCGGTGCAGGGAGCGGCGGGCGAGACGGCGGCGACACACGCCCTCGCCTCGGCCGCCTACCGCGACAGTCCGCTGGAGGAGATACTCAAGGCCGACAACGAGTGGCACAAGTCCACGGTGAAGAAGGGCAGGTTCTCGCTCTTCGAGCCGAATCTCGGCGAGGCCTTCTCCCGGGCGGTCCAGGTGCGGATGCTCGGCGGGGCCCGCAAGCCGCTGATCCAGTCGTTCGGCGCCGAACCGCAGGCCGTCGTGGAGCACGCTCTCGCGGCGAGCCGGATCCGCAAGCAGCGGGACACCCGGCTGACCGCGGTCATGGCGGTGTTCGGGCTGTTGTTCCTGCCGGGCGCGCTGCTGTGGACCGGGGTGTTCCAGCTGCGCCGTACGCTCGCGGGCTCCAAGGACAGGAGGGCCGGTGTCACCGGATCGGCACTGCTGGCCGCCGTGGGCATCCTCGCGGTGGCGTTCCTGGTCGCACTGCCGTTCGGTGGTTTCTGGTCGTACTACCTGCGGGCCATGCTCGTCGCCCCGGTGATCGGCTGGCTGATCGCCAGGCAGATCTGCGAGGCCACGGCCAAGGACCTGCGGGCGCGCTGGGACGGCCTCCTCTCCGGTGGGGGCGTGGGGGCGAAGATCCCGGAGGCCGTGCCGGGCAACCCCAACGAGACGGCGGCGGAGGAACTGCGCCAGGGCCTGGAGAAGCTGACCGCCGAGCAGCAGTCCAACACGGTCTTCTACGCCGGTCCCAAGGGCATACTCGGCATGGGAACCCGCTGGGGGACCTGGCAGCTCGCCGAGCAACTGGTGGCGAAGGAGCCCGGCAAGGAGTTCCACCAGTTCCGGAGCTGGGACGTCATCAAGGTCATCCACGACCGGCTGACGCTGCTCGAGCGCGGCCCGCTGAACTCGGGCGGCTTCCCCAAGCCGTCGGTGAAGCACTGGATCGTGGTCCCGGTCGGGGAGGGCGCGGCCGAGGTGGCCCGTCCCGAGGGCCAGGATGTGGAGACCTTCCAGGTCAAGCGCCACGAGATACAGCGGATCTGCGACCACCAGCAGTTCGGGAGCGGGAACCGGCACTATCTGGGCGTCCAGTTCACGCTGTGGGACGGCCAGCTGGTGATCACCATGATGATCACGGTGACGGTGTTGTTCGAGACCCTGCGCATCGAGGTGACGGGACACGCTCTCGGCCCGGTGCACTCCCTCTTCACCGCCAAGCCCGCAGCCAAGACCGTCGAGGTCGCCAAGACCGTGCGGTTCTGGGAGACCGTGGAGCGCCGGCTGCCGCTGGTGGAGACCGCCGAGGTGGTGCGGCAGATGGTCCGGGCGCCGTTCACCTGGTATCCGCCCCTCCTGGATTTCCTGGGCGGCAAGCTGGTCCTCCCCGAGCCGTTCGGGCTGCGGCACGCCTGGGCCGAGCAGCCCTGGCGGCACCGCTTCATGGCGGACGACGCGATACGGACGGCGACGCCGGTACTGCGGGTGGCCCACTCCGCGGCGATGCGGGTGCTCGAGGAGCACGGCGTGGACACGACGCGTTTCGGCACCCGCTCGACGCTCCTCGGCGGAGGGGTGCAGGAAGCGATGCCGGGCAAGGCGGACATATACGACGCATGACGCCCCGGTCTCCCCCCGCGCCCCGTCGAGGCGCGCCGGGGGCGCCGGGGCGGCAGCGGCGTGCTACGCGGGCGGCCAGGTCTCGGCGAGCATCTTCCGGGTGTCCGCGAGGAGTTGCGGCAGCACCTTCGTGTGCCCGATGACCGGCATGAAGTTGGTGTCGCCGCCCCAGCGCGGCACCACATGCTGGTGCAGATGCGCGGCGATACCGGCGCCTGCCACCGTCCCCTGGTTCATCCCGATGTTGAAGCCGTGCGCCCCCGAGGCCGTCCGCAGACAGGTCATCGCCCGCTTGGTGAACTCCCCGAGCTCGGCGGTCTCGGCCGGATCGAGATCGGTGTAGTCGGCCACGTGCCGGTAGGGCACCACCATCAGGTGGCCGCCGTTGTACGGGTAGAGATTGAGCACGGCGTACACGTTCTCGCCCCGTGCGATGACGAGTCCGTCCTCGTCGGACTTGGCGGGGATGGAGCAGAAGGGGCAGCCGTCGCCGGCCCCGGGACCGGTGGGCTTGTTCTCACCCTGGATGTACGCCATCCGGTGCGGCGTCCACAGCCGCTGGAAGGCGTCCTGGATGCCGACCCCGATCTGCTGCTCCGGCTCACTCGTCATGTGGTGCAGCATATGACTTCGCCCGTACGGAGCGTGTCGCCGGGGCGGACCCGGGCGGCTCCCCGCGATGCTGGCCGGATGGACGTCGACGAGCCAGACTCCCCGCTCGACCGCTGGGAGCAGCGGACCGAGCTGCCGCTCTTCTACGCCTCACTGGTCTTCCTTGCCGCGTACACGGTGCGGGTCCTGGCCCACGACGCGGACGTGGTCTGGCGGGAGATCGCCCGCGCGACGATGCTGCTGATGTGGCTCGTCTTCGCGGGGGACTTCGCGGCACGTCTGCGGCTCAGCCGTCAGCGGTTCCCCCGGTTCCTGCAGGCCCGCTGGCTGGACGCCGTGGTGCTGCTGCTGCCGCTGCTGCGCCCGCTGCGGCTCGTCAAGCTGTACACCACGCTTCAGCGCCGACGGGACCAGCCGGTGCTCAGCCTGTACGTACGGGTGATCGTCTACGCCGGTCTCAGCGCCGTGCTGCTGGGCTGGGCCGGGGCGCTCGCGGTCTACCACCAGGAGCGGACCGCGCCCGGGGCCACGATCCGCACCTTCGGCGATGCCGTGTGGTGGGTGTGCGAGACGCTGACGACCGTCGGATACGGGGACGTCACGCCCGTGACGGCCTGGGGACGGACCGTCGCGGCCGGGCTGATGGTCTGCGGGCTGGCGCTGCTCGGCGCGGTCACCGGGTCCTTCTCGTCCTGGCTGATCCAGGTCTTCGCCCGGGAGGACGAGCGAAGGCCCCCGGGGGACGCACGTCCTCCGGGGGCCTGATCCGCTGCGGGGCGGGGGCCGGGCCCCAACGGGGGGCCGTACCTCCACGGCACAGGCCCGGCACCCTCGGCAGACCGCCCGCACCCGGGGCGGGCCCGCCCCGGGTGCTCAGATCTGGGCGCGCTCCTCGACGACCTTCACGATCTTGGCAAGGGCCTCGTCGACCGGGATGCCGTTCTCCTGCGAGCCGTCTCGGTAGCGGAACGACACCGCGCCATGCTCCATGTCCTCGTCACCCGCGATGACCATGAAGGGCACCTTCTGCTTCTGGGCGTTGCGGATCTTCTTCTGCATCCGGTCCGAGGAGGCGTCCACCTCGACACGGAGACCGCGCCGCCTCGCCTTGGCGGCGAACTCCTGCAGATACGGGACGTGTGCGTCGCCGATCGGGATGCCGAGGGCCTGCACGGGGGCGAGCCAGGCCGGGAAGGCACCGGCGTAGTGCTCGAGCAGCACGGCGAAGAACCGCTCGATGGACCCGAACAGCGCCCGGTGGATCATGACGGGACGCTGCTTGGTGCCGTCCGGTCCGGTGTACTGAAGGTCGAAGCGCTCCGGCAGGTTGAAGTCGAGCTGGACCGTCGACATCTGCCAGGTGCGGCCGATCGCGTCCTTCGCCTGGACGGAGATCTTCGGGCCGTAGAAGGCCGCACCGCCCGGGTCGGGGGTGAGCGGAAGGCCCTGCTTCTCGGCCACCTGCCGCAGGACCTCGGTGGCCTCCTCCCACACCTCGTCGGAGCCGACGAACTTCTCCGGGTCCTTGGTGGACAGCTCGAGGTAGAAGTCGGTCAGACCGTAGTCGCGGAGCAGGTCCAGGACGAAGGTGAGGGTGGTGTCCAGCTCCTGCGCCATCTGCTCGCGGGTGCAGTAGATGTGCGCGTCGTCCTGGGTGAAGCCGCGGGCCCGGGTCAGACCGTGCACGACACCCGACTTCTCGTACCGGTACACGGTGCCGAACTCGAAGAGGCGCAGCGGCAGTTCGCGGTACGAGCGGCCGCGCGCGTCGAAGATCAGGTTGTGCATCGGGCAGTTCATGGGCTTGAGGTAGTAGTCCACGCCCTCGTCGAGCTGCATGGGCGGGTACATGGCCTCGGCATACCAGTCCAGGTGGCCCGACTTCTCGAACAGCTTGCCCTTGGTCGCGTGCGGCGAGTAGACGAACTCGTAGCCGTGCTCCTCGTGGCGCTTCCGCGAGTAGTCCTCCATGACCCGGCGGATCACCCCGCCCTTGGGGTGGAAGACGGCGAGCCCGGAGCCGACCTCGTCGGGGAACGAGAACAGGTCCAGCTCGTTGCCGAGCTTGCGGTGGTCGCGCTTCTCGGCCTCGGCCAGGAAGTCCAGGTGCGCCTTCAGCTCCTCCTTGGACGGCCAGGCGGTGCCGTAGATGCGCTGCAGCATCGGGTTCTTCTCGCTGCCGCGCCAGTAGGCCGCCGCGTTGCGCATCAGCTTGAACGCCGGGATGGCGCGGGTGGTGGGCAGATGGGGGCCCCGGCAGAGGTCCTTCCAGCACAGCCGGCCGGTCTTGGCGTCCAGGTTGTCGTAGATGGTCAGCTCACCGCCGCCCACCTCGACGTCCGCCCCGTCGTCGTGCGAGGCGGCGCCCTTGATGCCGATGAGCTCCAGCTTGTACGGCTCGTCCGCCAGCTCCGCACGCGCGGCCTCGTCGGTGACGACGCGGCGCGAGAAGCGCTGCCCGCGCTTCTGGATCTCCTGCATCTTCTTCTCGACGGCCTTGAGATCCTCCGGGGTGAAGGGCTTCGCCACGTCGAAGTCGTAGTAGAAACCGTCCCGGACCGGCGGGCCGATGCCGAGCCTGGCATCCGGGAAGAGTTCCTGCACCGCCTGCGCCATGACGTGCGCGGTGGAGTGGCGCAGGATGTTCAGGCCGTCCTCCGAGGAGATCGCGACGGGCTCGACGGTCTCGCCGTCGCCCACCACGTACTCGAGGTCCTTCAGCTCCCCGCCGACCCGTGCGGCGATCACGGTGCGCTCGCCGCCGAAGAGATCGGCCGCCGTGGTGCCCGTCGTCACCACGCGCTCTTCCCGCTCGGAATCGCGTTGGATGATCACACGGACGTCTGACACCGGTCTCTCCTGTCTGAAGGGAAGCACGCGCTGCGGTCTCGCGTGTGCACTCGTCATGCTACCGAGCGGCCTCCCGCCCACGCGAAACGCGCTGGAGCTGCGGACCGCGCCCGCGGTGGGGTGCCATCCGGCCGCCACCGGGCCGTGCCGCGCGGCACGGCCCGGTGGCGGCCGCCCGTACGGTGCCCTCGCCGCACGTGCCGCAGCGCCGCGTCCGGACCACCGTGCCGGTGGCGCGGACGGGCACGGAGGGCTCCTCACGCCGATACCGGGCACCGGGACGGCAGACGCCTGCGGCAGCCCGCGACCGCGTGGGGAGAGCCCACCTGGAGGGTCTCCCCGCAGAGGACGGCGGCGAGCGCTCCGCGCAGCGGTGCGGTGCGGTGCGGTCCGCCGGGCAGCGCACCCGCCTCGGGCCGCGCGAGCGCCACGGCTCCGTCCGCCCTCCGGGCTGTGCCGTGCGTGGCCGTACCGGCGGCGGACCGCCGGCAGCGCGCCCCGTCAACTGCGGTGCCACCGCGCCCGCGTAGTGCGCAAACAGTCCGGGTATCACCGGTTCGGGCAGGGGGCGGTATCGCCGTCTGCCGGGCACGGGCGAGGAGTTCGGGGATGACGCGCTGGTACGAGGGGCCCCTGGCGGCATTCGACACGGAGACGACGGGAGTGGACGTCGAGCGGGACCGGATCGTCTCGGCCGCACTCGTGGTCCAGGACTCACCGGGAGGACGCACCCGCGTCACCCGATGGCTGGTCAGCCCGGGGGTGCCGGTGCCGGCCGAGGCCACGGCCGTGCACGGCCTCACCGAGGAGCATCTGCGGTGCAACGGCCGCTGGCCGGCCCCGGTGATGGAGGAGGTGGGCCGGGCGCTGGCGGAGCAGTGCGCCGCCGGCCGCCCGCTCGTGGTGATGAACGCACCGTTCGACCTGACCCTGCTGGACCGCGAACTGAGCCGCCACCGCGCCTCGTCACTGGCGCGCTACCTGGAGAACGCCCCGATGTGCGTGCTGGACCCCCGGGTGCTGGACAAGCATCTGGACCGCTACCGCAAGGGCCGCCGCACGCTTACCGACCTGTGCGGGCAGTACGGGGTGACGCTGGACGGGGCCCATGACGCGGCGGCGGACGCGACCGCGGCGCTGGACGTCGTCCGGGCGGTCGGCCGCCGGTTCGCCGCGCATATGGAGCGGCTGTCGCCGGCGGAGCTGCACACGCTGCAGGCGGTGTGGCACGCGGCTCAGGCGCGCGGCCTGCAGGCGTGGTTCGCCCGGAACGGTTCGCCGGAGCCGGTGGATCCGGCATGGCCGCTGCGCCCCAGGATCCCCGCCCGGGCGGCATGACCGCCGCCGGCCCTCATCACCACAAAAATGACTCCTTCCAGCCGGTCCCCTGCGGGGCCGGATCGAAGGTGTCCACTCCTCAGGGGGAGGTCCGGGGAGGTCCCGTTCATGCACAGCACCGCAGAACGACAACAGGACCCCTCCCCAGGCGGGGAAGGGTCCTGCGTCACCGGACACTGTCGACGTCCTACGAGGCGGCATGGACCTGGGCCCATGTCCTGGCAAGCGGTCGATGGTGGGCGATACTGGGTTCGAACCAGTGACCTCTTCGGTGTGAACGAAGCGCTCTCCCACTGAGCTAATCGCCCGGCAACGCACCGAACCCTACAGGCATCTGCGGGCTCCCTTCAAACTCCCCCGGCACGCCCGCGGCCCCGCGCCGGATGCCGCTGCCGGGGCACCGGATCGGCCTCGCGCTCCTCGCCGTTCCGGCGGGGGCGGCGCTGCCCGGCGCCGCGAGGCGCACCCGGCCGTGGAGCCGGCGGCCGCGGCGCCCGTACCGCCCGGCCGCGGCTCCGGGCGCCGCCGGCCCTCTGCGGTGCCACCCTCGCCCCGGTCGCGCCGCATGAACGCGCGCCGTATGCCGTCCAGGCCGTCGGCGCCCTGCCGCCCCGGCTGCCGCCGGGGTCGCCGGGGCTGCTGCGGCCGGGGAGCGAGCCATGCACGGCGGCTGCGCGACATACGCTTCTCCGGGTCCGGGAAGCCCCCGGCCGGATGCGCTGAACGGGTGAATACGCCAGCGGCCCCGGAGACTCTCGGTCTCCGGGGCCGCCGACCCGGGTGGTGGGCGATACTGGGTTCGAACCAGTGACCTCTTCGGTGTGAACGAAGCGCTCTCCCACTGAGCTAATCGCCCGGGCGCACCGCACACATTACCCCATGTCAGCGGTGCCTCAGGACCATGTCACCGGACGCTGCGGCACCGGCCCGCGCGGCGGCGTGCGGGGGGCCTCCGCCCGGCTCCCGTCACTGGTCGATCTTCCAGGGCATCTCGATCCCGAAGTTCCAGAGGTACACCCCGCCGAGCACACCGACGACCACCAGCCCGACGGCGGTCAGGGCGATGTTGCGCCGGCGCACCTTGGGATCCAGCGCGCGCTGCGCCGCCTCGGTCACTTTCCGTTTCGTCCAGTGCAGTACGAGCTGCGCCCAGACGAACTCGGTGGCCCAGATCGCCATGCCCGCGAAGATCACCAGCCAGCCCGGCCCGGGCAGCGGAAGCATGATCACGCCGGTCACGACGACCGCGAAGCCGACCACGAAGACGCCCACCTGCCAGCTCAGATGAAGCGTCCGCCATCGCTTCACGAAATCGGGCGCCCGCGACCCCAGAACCAGTCCGGAGGGCGCGGCCGCATCCCCCGTGACGGAACCCCGGGCCGCAGTCGCGGCGACCCCGCTCCGCTCGTCACTCTCCGCGCTCATGAGGTAAAAATACCCGACGCATCGACCCACCGGCATGACCGAACAGCCGTACAGACAACTCCCCCGTACGGGGTACCCCAAGCATCACAAAACGGGCAGAGGGGTTTACAACGGCACCGTAGGTGGCATGTCGATTTCGCCGACGTGCGAATCCCCGAGCGCACACTGAGCGAAAGGCCCTGGCGCTTATGAACACCACGGTCAGCTGCGAGCTGCACCTGCGCCTCGTTGTGTCGAGCGAGTCCTCACTGCCTGTACCCGCGGGCCTGCGGTACGACACGGCCGATCCCTATGCCGTGCACGCCACCTTCCACACCGGAGCCGAGGAGACGGTCGAATGGGTGTTCGCCCGCGACCTTCTCGCCGAGGGCCTGCACCGGCCCACCGGAACCGGCGACGTCAGGGTCTGGCCGTCGCGCAGCCACGGCCAGGGCGTCGTCTGCATCGCCCTGAGCTCTCCGGAGGGCGAGGCCCTGCTGGAAGCTCCGGCGAGGGCCCTGGAGTCGTTCCTCAAGCGGACGGACGCCGCGGTCCCACCCGGCACGGAGCATCGCCATTTCGACCTCGACACCGAGCTCTCGCACATCCTGGCGGAAAGCTGAACCAGGGCGAGTAGCAGCGGGCGCCGTCCGACTCGGGGAGACGGCACCGCACAAACGCCTACACGCACACGCACACGCACCACCGCATAGGGCAGACTCCGGCGCCGTCGCCGCGGAAACCACCGCGGCGACGGCGCCGTCGCGTCCCGGAGGAACCGGCTAGAGTCAGCGCAATTCGGCGGGCGGCCGGCCCGCGGCAGCCCAGGGAGCGAATCGTGCTGATCCCTCACGACACCCGCATCGCCCTCGACGTCGTCGTCGATCTGGTGAACACCGCTCCCGGGCGGGACGGCCCCGGGCAGGACGGGCTCGCCGAGGTGTCGTCGCTGTCCACGCTGGTGGAGAAGTACAGCATCAGCGACGTGGGCGACCTCGGCCAGAAGGATCTGGACGCCGTACGCGAGGTGCGCAACCGGTTCGAGAACGTGTTCGCCGCGCCGGACGCCCGAACCGCATCCGAGCTCATCAACCGGCTGGTGGCCTCCGCGGGCACCACCCCGCGGCTGACGGACCACGACGGCTACGACTGGCACGTCCACTACTTCGCGCCGGGCGCATCGGTCGCCGAGCACCTCGCGGCCGACTGCGGCATGGCACTGGCGTTCATGATCGTGGCCGGCGAGCAGGAGCGCCTCCGCCGCTGCGAGGCCCCCGGCTGCGGCCGTGCCTTCGTCGATCTGTCCCGGAATCGCTCGCGCCGCTACTGCGACAGCCGTACCTGCGGCAATCGCCTGCATGTCGCCGCCTACCGGGCACGCCGCAGGGAAGCGGCCGGCTGAGCTCGTATCGGGTCATCGCCGGCTCACAGCAGGAAGAGGTCGTGGACCGCGGCCATGAGCAGAAGGCAGCCGATCACCCCGAGGAAAATCATCAGGGGCGGCTGGGAGAGCGCGAAGAGACAGCCACGCGGCTCGTCGGAGGGAGCGGGGGCCTGGCCCCGGGAGGTATCCAGCATCTCGGGGATGATGACGCAGGACCACCCGCGATGATCGACCAACACGCCTGAGCACCAGGGCAGTTCACCGGATCCCGTGGTGCCGTCCGCCCCCGGGGCCGCAGATCGCCGCCCCGGGGGGGCAGGCCCCGCCGCGCCGAACCGTCGCCGCCCCGTCGCCGAACAGGGGCCGCGCGCCGCGGACACGCCCCGGGGCCGCACCCCCCGCCCCGCAGACCGACGGGGAGCATCGCCGCGCTCGGACACCGCGCCGGGACCGCCGCGCCCGGCCGCCGCCCTCGGGCGGTGCTCGGACACCGGCGCGCAGGCCGTGCTCAGATGCCGTGCTTCTTCAGGATGGCCTCGATATCGCTGAAGTCGTCGTCCGCGCCGGCGGCGGACTGCTTCCCCTTGGGCTTCGGTGAGCTCCCGGGCTGCACCGCGCCGCGCGCCGCCCCGCCGAGCGCCGGCGCCGAGGCCGAGGGCGCGGCAGCGCGCGGGCCGCTGCCGTCCGCTGCGGAGGCTCTGGCCAGCCTGCGCCGCTCCACGGCACGCGTGGCGAGGAACAGCCCCCAGGCAGCACCCAGCAGCCCCACCCCCACCCACGCCGTGGGACTGAAGACCGTGCCTGCCGCCCACTCGACGACGCCCGTCAGAACGAGGCCCAGGGGCACCAGCGCGTAGCCGGCGATCCGGGCCGCCGCGAGGAAGCGCTTGCGGTACGCCGCGACCGCGGCGACACCCAGCCCGGCCGCGGACACCGCGGCACATATCGTCTCGGCAAGCATGCGGTCCTCCCGGCGAACGGAACGGCCCCGGCGATGACCCGGGGGGAAAGCGGTCCCTTCCATCCTGCACCCGGTGGCGGGGCCGGGGCCACGGCCCCCCCACTCCTCAGGGTGATCCCCGGGTCGGCCTCCTCCCAGAGGACAGGGGAGGTCCGGGTGGGGACGCCGCGGACGCGGCTGGAAGACTGGCCGCATGAGCGACTCCTCACCGGCCCCCGTCGTCCTGGACGTCTGGTGCGAGCTGCAGTGCGCCGACTGCCGTACCGCCCTCGCCGATCTGCGGGCCCTGCGCGAACGCTTCGGCGACCGGCTGGAGCTCCGCCTGCGCCACTTCCCGCTGGACAAGCACAAGCACGCCTTCGCCGCCGCACAGGCGGCCGAGGAGGCCTTCGCCCAGGGCCGTGGCTGGCAGTACGTGGAGGCCGTACTCGCCCGCGTCGGGGAACTGGACCGCGGGGGCGAGTCGCTCCTCGTCCGTGTCGCCCGTGAACTCGGCCTGGACGCAGAGGAGTTCGACACCGCCCTCGTCGACGGTCGGCACATTCTGATCGTCGACGCCGACCAGGCCGAGGGTAAGGCGATCGGGGTCTTCGGCACCCCGACCTACGTCATCGGCGGTGAACGGCTCGACGGCGGCAAGAGCCAGGCGGGGCTGCGGGAACGCGTCGAGGAGATCGCCGGCCGGCTCCTCGCCGGGTGAGGGCCCGCCCGGGCCGGGCGGGACACCCCTACACCAGCGGCTTGGCGAAGTGGTGCAGTACCGGCCGGTAGCCGAGCGAGGCGTAGAGACCGGCCGCCGGGACGTTCGACGAGGCGACGTGCAGTTCGAGCACGGGCAATCCGGCCTCGCCCGCGACCTGCTCGGCGACCAGCATCAGGGCCCGTCCATGCCCCCGTCCGCGGTGCCCCTCGGCCACGTGCACGTCGTAGACGTACGCGCTCCGCTCCCCCGGGTGCCCCGGGCCCGGAGCGCGTTCCGCGACCCAGAGGTGCCCCACAGCGGCGCCGGCCACGGCCAGGGCGCGCAGCCACGCGCCGCGGGTCGCGAGGCCGTCGGGGAGCTTGGCGCGGTGGTCGGCCTCGGAGCGGGCGAGGGCCGGGCCCTCGGGCAGACCCCGTTCGCCCCAGGTACGCGCGTACCGCCGGACGGCGTCGGCCCGCCACGACGCGAACTCCGCGTCCGTGAGGGGGCGGCCCGACACGCCCCGGGGCAGCGCGGGCGGTTCGGGCGGTACCTCCTTGCGCAGCGTGCGGCCGGTCTCGGCGTACCAGAGCGCGGCTGCCAGCCGCAGCGCTGCGGCGGCCCCCGCGGGGACGACGGCCACGGCGCGGGTGCAGCCCCAGCCGCGCAGCACCTCCTCCGCCGCGAGCGCGGCGACCGTGCCCCGGCCTCGGCCCCGGGCGTCCTCGTCGATGTTCAGGGACCGCAGCACGCCCGTCGCACGGCCGGCGTCCGGATCGCGGGCGAGTGCGACGGAGCCGACCGGTCTGCCGTTGACGCAGACGTCGTAGCCGCGTGACATGGCGCCGTCCGCGCCCCGCTGGAGCGGCCCGGTCGGCCGCAGGGTGGTGGTCATCAGGGGTGTTTCTACCTGTCCCGGGCCCGCACGTCACCATGCCCGTACGGGGGCCTGGCACCCGCGGGGCGAGGAGGCCTCTCAGCCGGGCAGCGGGTCGGGGTCGGCGGCCGCGCGCTCCTGGAAGATCCGCATCGCCTTGGCCGTCAGGGGCCCGGGGGCGCCGGCCAGCTCGCGGCCGTCGACGCGGTGGACGGCCTGCACGTCGCGGGTGGTGGAGGTCAGGAATACCTCCTCCGCGCGCTCCAGCACGTCCATGGGCAGATCGGCCTCCTGCGCCCCGGTCCACTCCGCGGTCAGCGCGCGGGTGACTCCTGCGAGGCAGCCCGAGGCGAGGGGCGGGGTGAGCAGCTGGCCGCCGACGACGACGAACACGTTCGAACCGGTCCCCTCGCAGAGCTGCCCGAGGGTGTTCGCGAAGATCGACTCGGACGCGCCCCGCTCACGGGCCCGGGCGAGCGCGACCACGTTCTCGGCGTACGAGGTGGTCTTCAGCCCCGCCAGCGCACCGCGCTCGTTCCGGGCCCACGGCACGGTGATCACCGCGGTGCTGTCCGGCCTGCGGGTGGTCGCGGTGAGCGCGACGACCAGCGAGGGGCCCTTGCCGCCCCGGTCGGAACCGAGCGGGGCGGGTCCGCCCGTGTAAGTGATGCGCAGCCGGCCGAGCGGCATGGGGTTGGCCTCCAGCACGGCCCCGCAAGCGCGCCGCAGCTCGTCGTGGTCCGGGTCGGGCAGGCCCAGGCCGCGGGCCGACCGGGTGAGCCGGTCGAGGTGGCGGGTGAGGGCGAAGAGGCCGCCTCCGGTCGCCTTCACGGTCTCGAAGACACCGTCGCCCACGGTCAGTCCGTGATCGAACACGGAGACCACGGCGTTGCCGGCATCCCGTATCCCGCCGTTGACCCAGATCCTCATCGTCCGGTCCTTTCCCTTCGCGCGTACGTTCCCGACGCTACCGCGAGCAGCCGGGACGCCTTCAGCTCGGTCTCGTCCCACTCCCGCTCCGGGTCGGAGCCCCAGGTGATCCCGGCTCCGGTGCCGAAGCGGAGGACTGCCCGCGTGCGGTCGATCCAGAAGGTGCGTATGCCGACGGCCAGCTCGCCGGTGCCGCGGTCGGCGTCCACCCAGCCGATACCTCCGCAGTAGGGGCCGCGGGGCGCCGTCTCCAGCTCCGCCAGGATCCGCAGGGCGCTGGATTTCGGCGCGCCGGTGACCGAGCCCGGCGGGAAGGTGGCGTCCAGCAGCTCCCGCCATCCCACACCCGGCGCCAGCGCGCCGCGGACGGTGGACACGAGATGGACCAGGCCGGGGTGGGCCTGGACCGCGCACAGTGCGGGGACGGTCACGGAACCCGATGCGCAGACCCGGCCGAGATCGTTGCGGACCAGGTCGACGATCATCACGTTCTCCGCGTGGTCCTTCTCGAGCAGGTCCGCGGCTGTGCGGCCGGTTCCCTTGATCGGCCCGGACTCGACCGCGCTCCCCTCGCGGCGCAGATAGAGCTCGGGAGACGCGGTGGCGATCTCCACCCCGTGTGCGGACAGCCGAATCGTTCCGGCATACGGGGCCGGGTTGCCGCGGGCGAGCAGCGCGGTCAGGGCGTCCACATCGGCGGCACCGGGATCGGGCAGCGGCGCCGACAGCACCCGGCAGAGGTTCGCCTGGTACACGTCGCCGGCCGCGATGTGCGCGCGGATGCGGCGTACGCCCGCGGTGTACGCGGCCCGGTCCAGGGAACTCGTCCAGTCGCCGGGGGCGGGGCCGCGCCAGCGCCCGGGGTCCGGGGCCGGCATCGGCGCAGGGCGGACGTCCCCGAAACGGGCGCAGGTCAGACGCCCTTCGAAGTCGGCGGCGACGGCCCAGAAGCCGGACGAGTCCAGTGCCTCGGGGTCGCTGGTGACATCCCGGAGGTCGGTGGCGACGAGGCCGCCGAAGCGGGCCAGGGGAGCGAGGTCGTGCACGGCTGCGAGTCTATGGCGGGCCTCTGGCGGCCGCTCCGGCGCACGCCCGGGCAGGGACCCGGCGTGAGCACGGCTCAGCACGCTGCGGAAACGCGTTTTTGTCCTGGCCCGGGAATCCGCTAAAGTTCAACACGTCGCCGGGACGCGGAAGCGGACCGGAAACGACAGGCGGACGTGGCTCAGTTGGTAGAGCATCACCTTGCCAAGGTGAGGGTCGCGAGTTCGAATCTCGTCGTCCGCTCGAGAAGGGGATCATCCCGACCCCGCACTCCGTGGTGGAGTGGCCGAGAGGCGAGGCAACGGCCTGCAAAGCCGTCTACACGGGTTCAAATCCCGTCTCCACCTCCAAGGACGATTAGCTCAGCGGGAGAGCGCTTCCCTGACACGGAAGAGGTCACTGGTTCAATCCCAGTATCGTCCACGCAGCACCCGCAGCACCCGCAGCACATGCAGTGGACGCAGTACCCGCAGTACCCACGGTCTCCGCACCGTGACCCCGAGGACGATTAGCTCAGCGGGAGAGCGCTTCCCTGACACGGAAGAGGTCACTGGTTCAATCCCAGTATCGTCCACAGCCCGGAGCCCCCGGTCGCATCAGGCGGCCGGGGGCTCGCGCGTGAACGAGACCCCGGCGGGACCGGACCAGGGCCGGACCAGGACCAAACCAGGACCGGCCCTATCAGGGCCGGATCAGGACGAGAAGAGCATCCGGCCGAAGCCGCGCTGGCGGTGATGGCCGCCGCGGTGGCCCTGGTGCGGGGCACCCCAGACCGGCTGCGCGGGGGGTTGGTGACCGTGTGGCGCGGGCGGCGGGGGCTGCTGGAGCCACTGGCCTTCCAGGCGGGTCAGCGCCTCCAGTTCCCCGTAGTCCAGGAATATGCCCCGGCAGCCGCCGCACTGCTCGATGTGGACGCCGTTGCGGTTGTACGTATGCATGGGCGCATGGCACTTGGGACACTGCATGGTTCGGTCAGCTCCTCGACGCTCGGTCTCCTTGGGTGCTCCCGTTCCCATCCGGCGACCGGATCATGTCGTCCAACTCCGTCGGAAGAGAGGCGATTCGGGCGCACGCGTCGGTCATCGACCGTTCCACGTCGTCGAGATCGCGCCCCTGGGCGGCACTTTTCGCCAGGGCGAGGGCCGCGGTCTGGACGGTCAGGGCGCGGGCCGGCACATCGAGCGCCGGCCACGCGTCGGCACCGTCGGCCCCCGTGGCGGGACCGCCCGCGCCGCGGTAGGCGCCGAGGAAACGCGCCCAGACGTCCGGGGCGAGCAGGCCCCCCGCGAACCACGCGGCGGGCCGGGCCAGATCCCATGCCGGGTCGCCGAGCCCGAGATCGTCGACGTCGATGAGGTGCCAGGATCCCCCGTCGACGGGGTGGCGGACGAGCTGGCCCAGATGGAGGTCGCCGTGGCAGAGCCGGGTGGGAGCAGGGGCCGGGGCCTCGTCCCTGGCCCAGGGCGGGAGCCGGTGCCAGGCCGCGAGCACGGCACCCGCCGCGGGATGCTCAGGGACGACCGCCCGCATCCGCGCGACCGCCGCGGCGGCCTTGGCCGGACCGCGCATGTCCGGCAGCGGGCGGGGCAGCGGGCCGATCGGTACCGCGTGCAGCCGGGCGAGCAGCGACGCCGCCGCCTCCCAGGGGGCGCCGTCCGGGTCGGAAGGGTCCACGGGGCTGCCGTACGGCCAGGTGGTGACGGGGCGCCCGCCGAGAGAGCCGGGGGCGCGGACCGGCGGCAGGAGTATCCCGGCGAGCAGCGGGTGGGCGGCTACGGCGACCCGCACACGATGGTCCCCGGGGTCGGTTCCGGGCGCGTGGGCCTTGGCGACGGCGCTGCCGTGCCGCACGACGACCACGTCGCCCCGCTCGGCCAGCACGGCCGCTTCCCGACCGCAGGCGCGGCATGCGCCGCCGGTCCCGCGCGCATGCGCCGCCGCCCTCGCCTCGTCCGCGAGGGCGGGCAGCAGTGCGCGCTCGCCGTGCTTCTCCACGTGCCGAGGCTACGGGCCGGAAGGGCAGGGCGTACGGGTTACCGGGCCACCGGGCCACGGGACCACCGGGAAGGGCCGCCTCAGCGCCCCTCGCCATCGCGTAGGCCGGCCCTCGCGAGGTAGGGCACCGGAAGCCGGGCCGGGTCGGCGCTCCGGCAGGCCCGCGGCACCGGACCGCAGCGGTCCTTGCCGTCCAGGCCGCGGAGCACGGGTCGCAGACGCGGCACCGGGCGGAAGCGCAGCACCGGGCGGGAACGACACCGGCCGCAGACACCACAGCAGCCGCAGACACCACAGCGGCCGCAGACCCGGCACCGGCCGGAGACACGGCGCCCGGCAGGGAGACCAGGCTCGGGGGACCGCCGGCCGGGGAGGGAGCGCCGGCCGGCCGGCTCCCCAGCCGACCGACCGAGCGCTGTCGTCCGCCGCACCCCCGTCCCCACGGGGTTTCGGGTGGGATGTGGCCCGGGCCGCTCTCCCGAGCCCGGGGCGCCGCTCAGCGCCCCAGCATCACGCCCACGGACGACGCCTGTGTGACCACCGCGTCCCAGCCGCCGAAGACGACGACCAGCAGGGTGGCGAGAGGGAGGACCATGACCGTGGCGACCAGCGGATGGCGGCGGCCACCCGGGCGGCCTTGGTACGCGGTGGACTTCTTGCGCGCCACTGTGCGGATCATGCTCCGCGATGCCGTGTCCGCCATGGTTCCTCTCCCCGTCAGATCAGCAGCGGCGGGTGCGTGACCTCGGGGGACGAGTGCCGCCCCCGCCGCTTGGATCAAGCGTAGGGAGCCCCGGGAGGGCCCACGTCATGCCCGCGTACCGATTGCCGGGCCTCCAGGAGGATGACTCCACCCGGCCGTGTGTACTCCCGTGGGTGGAGAAGTGGACCCCGGTCTGGGGGTCTTCCCGGAGGGGACAGCGGTCTCCGGGTGCCCGACCGCCCTGATCCGGACCCGAGCGCCCTGATCCGGACCCGAGCGCCCTGATCCCGGCCCGACCGGCGGGCAGGCGTCGGGCCGGCCGCCGGGCCCCTCGCACGAGGGAACCGGAATGCGTGACTTCGCTCACTTCGGCCGCCTTCCGGCCCGCGGCCGCCCCGGGCCGGCCGCCTGTCCGGCTCGCCGTGGCCCCCCGGCCCCGGCCGCGGGGCGCATCCTCGCGGGTGTCCCACCGGTGACCCTCGTCGATCCAACCACCGTGCCTCCCCACCCGGTTGGCAGCGGAAAGGGGGCCGGCCGCAGCGGCGTCCCGGCGCGTCTGACCACCGCTCAGTTCTCCCGCAGGGCAGCCGCAATCGATCGGGCCGCGAGGGCGCGGCCTATGAGCACACCGGCCCACGGGTACGTAAGCTGTGCCACGTCACAAGGACCACGGCCAGCGGGGATGAACATGGCGATGATGCGGCTCCGGCGCGAGGATCCGCGTGTCGTCGGCTCGTTCAGGCTGCACCGGCGACTGGGCGCCGGCGGCATGGGGGTCGTGTACCTCGGTTCGGACCGGCGCGGTCAGCGCGTCGCGCTGAAGGTGATCCGTCCGGACCTCGCCGAGGACCAGGAGTTCCGGTCCCGCTTCGCCCGCGAGGTGTCGGCGGCCCGGCGGATCCGGGGCGGCTGCACGGCCCGGCTGGTCGCCGCGGACCTCGAGGCGGACCGGCCCTGGTTCGCCACCCAGTACGTCCCCGGTCCGTCCCTGCACGACAGGGTGGCGGGGGACGGCCTGCTGTCCGCCGCGGAGACGGCGGCCGTCGGGGCGGCCCTGTCCGAAGGCCTCGTGGCCGTCCACGAGGCCGGGGTGGTCCACCGGGACCTCAAGCCGTCGAACATCCTCCTCTCCCCCAAGGGCCCCAGGATCATCGATTTCGGGATCGCCTGGGCCACCGGAGCGAGCACGCTCACCCATGTCGGCACGGCGGTCGGCTCGCCCGGCTTCCTCGCCCCCGAGCAGGTACGCGGCGCGGCGGTGACCCCCGCGACGGACGTGTTCTCGCTCGGCGCCACCCTGGCATACGCCGCCACGGGCGACTCCCCCTTCGGGCACGGCAGTTCCGAGGTGATGCTCTATCGGGTGGTCCACGAGGAGCCGCAACTGCACGGCGTGCCGGACGCGCTGGCTCCGCTGCTGCGCGCCTGTCTGGCGAAGGACCCCGACGAGCGGCCGAGCACCCTCCAGCTGTCCATGCGGCTGAAGGAGATCGCGGCGCGCGAGGCGCAGGGCCTCCCGGAGTTGCGCCCCCCGGTGCAGCGGGAGCGCACGGAGGAGGAACTGCCGTCGGAGCGCCGCACCGCGCGGTACACCGAGCGCACCACCCAGGGCAGGCCGACGGGCACCGGGACGGGCTCCCCCACCTCCCGGGAGCGGATGGCCAGGCAGCGGGCGCCGCATACGGGCGGCTCGCGGCCCCCCCGGTCGCGGGGCGGTGCGAGCACCGGCGGCAGGCCCGCCTCCCGCCCCGGGACCAGGACGAGGACGAGGACGACGTCCACCGGACGCAGGCCGGCCAATCCCCGGCTGCTGCGTCAGCGGATCTTCGTGTTCGTCGTGGTGACGCTCGTCGTGGCGCTGGGCATCACGGTGGCTCAGGGCCTGCGGGGCTAGAGCCTGCGGGGCCAGGGCCGTTGCGGCCGCGTGGCGGCGGGGCCAGGGCCGTCGCCGCACCGGGGTTCAGGCGCCTCGCGGACGGGTCGCGTAGAAGGCCACGGCCGAGGCCGCGGCGACGTTGAGCGAGTCCACTCCCGCGGCCATGGGGATCCGGACCCACTCGTCGGCCGCGCGCATGGCGTCGACCGACAGTCCGTCGCCTTCGGTACCGAGCAAGAGGGCCAGCTTCCCGTACCGGCGGGCGGCCAGCTCGTCCATCGTGATCGACTTCTCGTCGAGACACAGGGCGGCCGTCACGAAGCCGTGCTCGCGGAGCATCCCGACGTCCTTCGGCCACGAGGTCAGCCGAGTCCAGGGGACGTGGAAGACGGCGCCCATCGACACCTTCACGGCCCGCCGGTAGAGCGGGTCGGCGCAGCGTGGGGTGAGGAGGACGGCGTCCACGCCCAGAGCGGCCGCGTTGCGGAAGGCCGCCCCGAGATTGGCGTGGTCGACTATGTCCTCGAAGACGGCGACGCGCCGGCCCGCACCCTGGTGCGGGCCTGAGGGGAGCCTCGTGCCGACGCCTGTCTGGTCGCCGGTGCGGTCGCCGCTACCGATGCCGGTGCGGTCGCCGGCCGGCTCCTCGTCCGCCAAGCAGCGGGCGCTGCTCAGCAGCTCTCCCGCTGCCGGCAGCGGTTTGCGCTGCATGGACGCGAGGGCGCCCCGGTGGACGTGGTAGCCGGTGACACGCTCGGCGAGGTCCGGGCCGACCGCGTACACCGGGGCCGGAACCTCGTCGATCACATCACGCATGACGTCGACCCACTTGGCGGAGAGCAGCATCGACCGCATCGCGTAACCGGCCTGCCGGGCACGGCGGATGACCTTCTCGCCCTCGGCGATGAACAGGCCTTCCGCGGGCTCGCGTCTGCGCCGCAGTTCGACGTCGGTCAGCCCCGTGTAGTCACACAGGCGCGGGTCCTCGGGATCGTCGACGGTGATGAGATCTGCCACAGGGTGATACTGCCTTGTCCGGGATGAGGTGCCAACGGGCGGGGCGAAGTTCCCTTACCGCCGGTTACTTGTGCGGTCCCTCGGTGACGACGGCGCCGATGACGATGACCGCGGGAGGCCGTACGTCCTGGGCCCGGACGGTGTCCGCGACCGTGGCGAGCGTCGCGTCCACCCGTCGCTGTGCGGCCGTGGTGCCCTCCTGCACCAGCGCGAGCGGGGTGTCCGGCGCCTTGCCGTGGGCGATGAGGGTCCGGGCGATGGCTCCGACCTTGTCGACGCCCATCAGGACCACCAGCGTGCCGGTCAGCTTGGCCAGCGACTTCCAGTCGACGAGGGAGCGGGGGTCGTCCGGCGCGACATGGCCGCTGACCACGGTGAACTCGTGCGCCACGCCTCGGTGGGTGACCGGGATCCCGGCGGCGGCCGGCACCGAGATCGAGCTGGAGATTCCCGGCACGACCGTGCACGCGATACCGGCTTCGGCCAGGGCCTGGGCCTCCTCCATGCCGCGGCCGAACACGAACGGGTCGCCGCCCTTGAGCCGTACCACCGACCTGCCCGCCTTGGCATGCTCGACCAGGGCGTTGTTGATGGCCTCCTGGGCCATGAAACGGCCGTAAGGGATCTTCGCCGCGTCGATCACCTCGACATGCGGCGGGAGTTCGTCGAGCAGGTCGCGCGGGCCCAGACGGTCGGCGATGACGACGTCCGCCTCGGCGAGGAGCCGGCGGCCACGCACGGTGATCAGGTCGGGGTCGCCCGGGCCGCCTCCGACGAGCGCGACGAAGGGGGACCGATCACGGCTGTGCGGCGCGGCGAGGGAACCGTCGCGGAGTCCCTCGACGACGGCGTCCCTGACGGCTGCCGACCGGCGCGGGTCCCGGCCCGTGAGCACCGCGACCGTCACGCCCTCACTGCGCCCGGTGGCCGGTGTCCAGGCGGTCGCCGCTTCGGCGTCGTCGGACCGTACGCACCAGGTCTTCGTCCTCTCCGCCTCGGCGGACGCGGTCTCGTTGGCGACCGGGTCGCTGGTCGAGACCAGCGCGTACCACGCGCCGGCGAGGTCCCCCTCCCGGTAGCGGCGCCTGGTCCAGGTGATCTGGCCGGCCTCCGCCATGGCCTCGACCGACGGTGTGGCGGACGGCGAGATCAGCGCGACGTCCGCACCGGCGGCGACGAGGGCCGGCAGACGCCGTTGGGCGACCTGGCCGCCACCCAGCACGACGACGCGCCTGCCGGCGAGACGGAGCCCCACGAGATAGGCGGGGTGCTCCGCGCGGGCAGCGTGCCGGGGCTGCGATTGCGGCTGCGTCTGCGCGGGGCCCTCTGCGGGCTCGGCGGGCTCGGCGGGCTCGGCCATGGCGGGACAGCTCCTCGGTGCGGCGGTGCGGGGCCGCTGCGACGGTGAAGCGGCTGGTGGGGACAGGCGGGTCGGTCCGGCGAACACGATACGGGGTGGGCGGACGGGCACTGCCCGGCCGGCGGGTCAGGACGGTCACGGCCCGATCCGGCGGACGGGTCACCGCTCGACGGCGCCTCCTGCGCACGCGTGCACAGGAGCTGTCCGATGGCGGCGCGACCGGGTGACCGGACTCGGCCGCCGGCCTTCCGCACGCTCGCGTGGAGGGCCAGCTTCGATCAGCTGCGCCACACGCCTGCCGGTGTGCTTCCGCACGCGCGCGTGGAGGGCCGGCAACGGGGGTGTGGATGGGCACGGCGGCCTCCCGCACGCGGGGAAGGCGCGGAGTGTCCGTGTCCGGGGACACGGTGGCCTCGGGCGGCCTCCCGCACGCAGGGAAGGCCCGTGCCGGTCCCGCCGTGCCGGATGCGGGAGCCCGCACGGCGACCGCGTGCCGATCGCCGTACCGGGCTGCCCGGCGCCGGCACCGAACGCGCGGCCCCGGCGCGACCGCCGCGCGACGCACCCGGACTACTTCTCGCTGACGCCGGCCGAGTCGAAGGTGGCCACCTCATGCATCGCGCGGGCCGCGCTTTGGACGAGCGGGAGCGCGAGCAGCGCACCCGTGCCCTCGCCGAGGCGGAGATCGAGGTCGACCAGGGGACGCAGACCCAGCTTGTTCAGGGCGGCGACATGGCCGGGTTCGGCACTGCGGTGGCCCGCGATGCACGCCGCCAGGGACTCGGGCGCGACCGCCCGGGCGACCAGGGCCGCCGCACCGGCCGACACACCGTCCAGGACGACCGGCGTGCGCAGTGACGCGCCGCCCAGGATGAAGCCGACCAGGGCCGCGTGCTCCAGACCGCCGACCGCGGCGAGGACGCCGACGGGGTCGGCCGCGTCCGGTTGGTGCAGTTCCAGTGCCCGCCTGACGACGTCCACCTTCCGTGCGTGCATCTCGTCGTTGATGCCGGTGCCGCGCCCGGTGACCTCCGCCGGGTCCGCCCCGGTGTAGACGGTGATCAGCGCGGCGGAAGCCGTGGTGTTGGCGATGCCCATCTCACCGGTGAGCAGTGCCTTGTTACCCGCGGAGACCAGGTCCCGGGCGGTCTCGATGCCCACGTCGATCGCGGCGTGGACCTCCTCGCGGCTCAGGGCCGGGCCGGTCGTGAAGTCGGCCGTACCGGGGCGCACCTTCCGGGGCAGCAGCCCGGGGGTGGCCGGGAGGTCGGACGCGACACCGACGTCGATGACGCAGACCTCCGCACCGACCTGGTTGGCGAAGGCGTTGCAGACCGCTCCCCCGCCGAGGAAGTTCGCGACCATCTGGCCGGTCACCTCCTGGGGCCAGGCCGTGACGCCCTGGGCGTGCACCCCGTGGTCGCCCGCGAAGATCGCGACGGACGCGGGCTCGGGGATCGGCGGCGGGCACTTCCGGGACAGTCCGGACAACTGGGCGGAGATGATCTCCAGCATGCCCAACGCGCCCGCGGGCTTGGTCATCCGCTTCTGCCGCTCCCACGCCTCGCCCAGTGCCTTGGCGTCCAGCGGCCGAATGCCGGAAACGGTCTCCTGGAGCAGATCGTGCGGCTCCGCCCCCGGCAGCGCGCGGCGGCCGTACGTCTCCTCGTGGACGACCCAGGACAGCGGCCTGCGTTGGGACCAGCCCGCCTGCATCAGCTCGGGCTCCGCCGGGAACTCGTCGACATAGCCCACGCACAGATACGCCACCACCTCCAGATGCTCGGGCAGGCCGAGGGCGCGGACCATCTCGCGCTCGTCGAAGAAGCTGACCCAGCCGACACCGAGCCCTTCGGCGCGGGCGGCGAGCCACAGATTCTCGACGGCCAGCGCGGAGGAGTACGGCGCCATCTGCGGCTGGGTGTGGCGGCCGAGGGTGTGCCGGCCGCCGCGCGTCGAGTCGGCGGTGACGACGATGTTGACGGGGGTGTCGAGGATGGCCTCGATCTTCAGTTGCTTGAACTGCTTGGCCCGGCCCTTGGGCAGCGACTTGGCGTACGCCTCCCGCTGACGCTGGGCGAGTTCGTGCATCGAGCGCCGGGTCTCGGCGGAGCGGATGACGACGAAGTCCCACGGCTGGGAGTGGCCCACGGACGGCGCGGTGTGCGCGGCCTCGAGGACGCGCAGCAGGACATCGTGCGGGATGGGGTCGTTGCGGAAGCCGTTGCGGATGTCACGACGCTCCCGCATCACGCGGAGTACGGCTTCACGCTCGCTGTCGGCGTACCCGGGTGCGGGCGTCCCACGGGTCTCCGCAGGATCCGCCTCACCGTCTCCGCGCGCGGGCGACGCTCCCTCGACTGCCGGCTCCGCCCCGGGCCCCCCGACCGGCCCGGCCGTGGCGGGGGGCTGCTCGGCGACCGGCTGCCCGACGGCAGAACCGGCGCCAGGACCGGCCTCAGCGGCGGACCCGGCCCCGGCCGCCGACAGGGGTCCTGCCTCGGGCTGCTCGACGGCAGGACCGGCGCCGGCCTCGGCCCCCGGCCGAACCGCGGCAGAAGGCCCGGCCGCGGACCCG
>NZ_BLLG01000019.1 GCF_011766325.1 Streptomyces pacificus
GGGGCCTGGCAACCCGCTACGACAAGACCGCCACCAGCTACCTTGCCGGACTCCACCTACGCGGTGCCATGATCTGGATCCGCAGCCTCCGACCGACATGATCCGAACCTGGAACAGGCCCTAGGGCGGGTTGCGAAGGTCCCTCCTGGCCTGCGGACGCCTGGCACTACTCGCCCGTCGCTCTTCGGGTACGGGAGGTGCCCTCGCGCTGCGCTGTCAGATGCATCCGAGTACGTCCGGCACCAGGATGGTGCTCGGCCCCGCGAGCGCGCATGCGCCGTGCACCGGAGGCCCCGGCCCCACTGGTGCCGGGCGGAGCCGGCCTCACCGCCCGCCCGAGCCTGCTCCGCCCCCTTGCCCGACTGCGTCTCGGCGTCCCCGGTATGTATGCATTGCGGAGTGTCGTGGGGGAGCGGCCTTGCGTTGTGTGCATCGTGTTTCACGTGAAACGTCGCTCACTGCTGCAGGGAATCATCAGTCGTGGCCGTGCGGCTGCCGCGCCGCGGGACCGCATGCCGCTCGCGAGGGTTGGTGAGTTGTCCACAGAGGTGGATTTCTCCACAGAACCACCGGCCTCGCTGGTTCGTGACCCCGAAACCATGGCAGGCTCTGTTCATCGCGAGCCTGAAGTCGAGGAGAGTGAATCCTTGCGGTCCGACGCCAACATCGCGGGACCGATGACCGATCCGGTCCCTGGTCCCCGTACCGAGTCGGCGGGGGAGGATGTTTCACGTGAAACACCGCCGCCGCTGGACGACACCCCCATTGGTCGTGCTGCCCAACTGGCGATGCAGGCTCTGGGGCGTGCCGGTGAGGGCCTTCCCCGGCCTGAGCGGACGCGTGTCATGGTCGTCGCCAACCAGAAGGGCGGGGTGGGGAAGACGACGACGACTGTCAACCTTGCCGCCTCGTTGGCGTTGCACGGTGCGCGAGTCCTGGTGATCGACCTTGATCCGCAGGGGAATGCGTCCACGGCCCTCGGTATCGACCACCACGCCGAAGTGCCCTCGATCTACGACGTCCTCGTGGAGAGTAAACCGCTGTCCGATGTGGTCCAACCGGTCTCGGACGTCGAAGGGCTCTTCTGTGCCCCGGCTACCATCGATCTCGCCGGGGCAGAGATCGAGTTGGTGTCACTGGTGGCACGGGAGAGCAGGCTGCAGCGAGCGATCAAGGCGTATGAGCAGCCGCTGGACTACATCCTGATCGATTGCCCGCCGTCGCTTGGTCTGCTGACTGTCAATGCCCTGGTAGCGGGTGCCGAGGTACTGATCCCCATCCAGTGTGAGTACTACGCGCTCGAGGGGCTGGGGCAACTCCTCAGGAACGTCGACCTGGTGCGGGGGCATCTGAACCCCACGCTCCATGTCTCGACGATTCTGCTCACCATGTACGACGGTCGCACCCGGCTTGCCTCCCAGGTAGCCGAGGAGGTGCGCAGCCACTTCGGGGAGGAGGTACTGCGAACGAGTATTCCGCGGTCCGTTCGCATCTCCGAGGCCCCGAGCTATGGGCAGACCGTCCTCACCTACGACCCGGGATCGAGTGGATCGCTGTCGTATCTTGAGGCTGCCCGTGAGATCGCGCTGCGCGGAGTGGGGATTCACTATGAGGCCCATCCCGCCCATGCGCTCAGTCAGAGAAGCCAGCAGAGTGTGTCGGAGGGGATCCAGTGAGCGAGCGACGTAGAGGCCTGGGGCGTGGGCTCGGTGCGCTGATCCCGGCAGCTCCGCAGGAGAAGCCGGGCCTTTCCGCCGGGGCCGGGTCTCCGGTTCTGACGACGGAGCGCGGCGTGGCCGCGGCAAAGGTCGCGGCGCTTCCTGCCGGGCCCCGCCCACCCGAGCAACGCCTGGCAGAGTCCGAGCCGGAGGTTCCTCCTGAGGCGACTACTCCGGCCGGTGCGCACTTCGCCGAGGTGCCGCTAGACGCCATCACTCCGAATCCTCGTCAGCCGCGTGAGGTGTTCGACGAGGACGCGCTGACGGAGTTGGTGACCTCCATCAGAGAAGTGGGACTTCTCCAGCCGGTCGTCGTACGGCAATCGGGTCCGGAGCGGTATGAGCTCATCATGGGTGAGCGCCGCTGGAGGGCCTGCCGCGAGGCCGGCCTTGAGCGCATCCCTGCGATTGTGCGTGCCACAGAGGATGAGAAGCTTCTTCTGGACGCGCTCCTGGAGAATCTTCACCGTGCTCAGCTGAACCCGCTGGAGGAGGCCGCCGCATACGACCAGTTGCTCAAGGACTTCCACTGCACCCACGACCAACTGGCCGACCGGATCGGACGCTCACGGCCTCAGGTGTCCAACACACTGCGTCTGCTCCGGCTCTCACCCCCAGTGCAGCGCCGGGTGGCCGCCGGTGTGCTGTCCGCCGGTCACGCCAGAGCTCTGCTCTCGGTGGAGGACTCCGATGAGCAGGACAGGCTGGCCCACCGAATCGTGGCGGAGGGCCTCTCGGTACGAGCGGTGGAAGAGATCGTGACCTTGATGGGGTCACGTCCGACGAGTCCACAGAAGTCCCAGGGACCCCGCGCCGGCACACGGCTGTCCCCCGCACTCACGGATCTCGCATCCCGTCTCTCTGATCGTTTCGAGACCCGGGTGAAGGTCGACCTCGGCCGGAAGAAGGGCAAGATCGTCGTCGAGTTCGCCTCGATAGAGGATCTCGACCGCATTCTCGGCACGCTCGCCCCCGACGAGGAGCGGGTCACGGCAAAGGAGCCTCCCGAGAAGGACGAGCAGGTCTGAGACCTCGACCCCGCTTCACCCGTCGAGGGCGGATCGTGCCCCGTGGACGGACACGATCCGCCCTTTGGCATCTCACAGTAGGCGCGTCCACGCTGGGTGGATACGATGCGTTCTGGTACGGCGCATCCACCTTGACCCATCTCAGAGAAGGGCGAGCCATGCGATCGGTGAGCCGCGGCCACCTACTGACAGCCGGACTGGGCATTGGCGCGGTCGGCGGATTCATCGGCAGCCTGCTCCGTGAGCGGAGCGCGCTGTCCGCTGCTCTTGACGCGGCAGTCGAAGGAAGTGAGGAGCAGCCCTCATGGGACGTCGGCTCGTACCGCTCACGCTGGACAACTTTTCCGACCTCCCCAAACGCTGCCGGGCCTGTGTCTTCTGGGAGCTTGATCCAGTCAGCGGAGAGGCAGCAGTAAAGGCGGGCAAACCAGAACTCGAGAAGGAGGCCTGGATCTCGGCTGTGCTGCTCGAGTGGGGCTCCTGCGGTCGTGTCGTCTACGTCGACGATGTTCCCGTCGGCTTTGTGCTCTACGCACCGCCCGCGTACGTTCCCCGCTCGACGGCCTTTCCCACCAGCCCGGTGTCTCCTGATGCCGTACAGCTGATGACCGCCTGGATCACCCCCGGATACCAGGGGCAGGGGCTGGGGCGAGTGGTGGTGCAGACGGTCGCCAAGGATGTGCTTCGTCGGGGGTTCAGGGCTATCGAGGCGTTCGGCGACGCACGCCGGACCGAGGCGGCCTGTGTGCTGCCGGCCGACCATCTCCTTGCGGTGGGCTTCAAGACGGTCCGCCCTCACCCCACCTACCCCAGGCTCAGGCTGGAACTCCGCACCACGCTCTCCTGGAAGGAAGACGTGGAGCTTGCTCTCGACCGGCTTCTGGGGGCAGTGCAGAAGGAGCCCGCTCTTCGGCCGTTGTAGCCGTGTCCTTGAGCCGGTGCACGGGTTCGCCTATGCGCGGGGTCGGAGACACCGAATGGGCCAGCCGGGAGCGGCGGCCCATTCGTGTTTCACGTGAAACCAAGCGCGTCAGGGCTTGGCGACCTCGTCGCCGATGAAGGCATCGAGTTCCCGGAGGAGCATGGCCTTCGGCTTGGCGCCCACGATGGTCTGGGCCACCTCGCCGTTCTGGTAGACGTTCAGTGTCGGGATGGACATGACGCCGTACTTCGCGGCCGTGGCCGGGTTCTCGTCGATGTTGAGCTTGACGACCTCGAGCTTCTCGCCGTGCTCGGCCGCGATAGCCTCCAGTGAAGGGGCGATCTGGCGGCATGGCCCGCACCATTCGGCCCAGAAGTCGACCAGCACAGGCTTGTCGCTCTTGAGGACTTCCGCTTCGAAGGTCGCATCGGTCACGGTCTTGAGGGCCACGGTGGACTCCTTAACGTACGGGTTGGGGTGGAGGGCGAAGAGGGGTCAGACGGACGCTGCCGCGGCCTTCTCCTCGTCCGCGAGGGCGGCGAGGAAGCGTTCGGCGTCCAATGCTGCGGAGCACCCAGTGCCGGCAGCGGTGATCGCCTGCCGGTATGTGTGGTCGACCACGTCGCCCGCACCGAAGACTCCGCTGAGACTCGTGCGTGTCGACGGGGCGTCCACCTTCAGGTAACCCTCCTCGTCCAGTTCCAGCTGACCCTTGAAAAGCTCGGTGCGCGGGTCGTGGCCCACGGCGATGAACAGTCCGGTGACGGACAGCCTGCTGCTCTCGCAGGTCTTGGTGTCGCGGAGGGTGAGGCCGGTCAGCTTCTGGTCGCCGTGGAGCTCGGCGACTTCGCTGTCCCAGGCGAATTTGATCTTGGGGTCGGCGAAGGCGCGCTCCTGCATGGCCTTGGAGGCACGGAGGCTGTCGCGGCGGTGGACGACGGTGACGGACCTGGCAAAGCGGGAGAGGAAGGTGGCCTCCTCCATCGCGGTGTCGCCGCCACCGACGACCGCGATGTCCTGGTCCTTGAAGAAGAAGCCGTCACACGTGGCGCACCATGAGACACCGCGCCCCGAGAGTGCGTCCTCGTTCGGCAGGCCGAGCTTCCGGTGCTGGGAGCCGGTGGCGACGATGACGGCCTTGGCGCGGTGCACCGTACCCGCCGTGTCCGTGACCGTCTTGATCTCGTCGGTCAGACTGACGGCGACGATGTCGTCGGGGATGAGTTCGGCGCCGAACCGCTCCGCCTGCGCCCGCATGTTGTCCATGAGATCCGGTCCCATGATCCCGTCACGGAAGCCCGGGAAGTTCTCCACGTCGGTGGTGTTCATCAGGGCACCACCAGCGGTGACGGCACCCTCGAACACCAGCGGGTCCAGCGAAGCGCGCGCGGTGTACAGCGCGGCCGTATAGCCGGCCGGCCCGGAGCCGATGATGATCACGTTACGGACGTCGCTCACGGGTTACTTCCTCGTCTCTGCAGACTGCCTGCTGCCTCAGGGGCCGGTCAACGACTCTCACCCCACCCAACGGATCCTACGGGGCTCGCATTCCCGCGATCGCTGAGCGGCACGGAGGCCGTTCTCAGGGGCGGGGGTAGGTATGGGTGAGCAGCAGCTCTCCCTTGCCCTCGGGTGCGGTCTCCACGCATGCCGCTGCTACGACGTAAGCCTGTACGCGGGAGATCTCCTCAGGGTGCGGCAGCACCACCAGATAGGCCGGAGTGCCCTCGAATGTGCCCTGATCGACGGCGATGGCCGCCTCGACACGGCCCGTGCCCTTCTGGATGCAGGCGGGTACCCGCAACGAGGGTGAACGCAAGGGGGAGGCTTGCGCGCCGACGCTGGTGTTCCTCTCCACTCGAGGGTCGGGTGCCGCCCGGCTTCCGGAGTCTTCTGGTTCCCTCTCGGAGGACAGCAGCGAGGTCACCCGAGCCTGAAGCGTGGCCGCCGTGATCTCATGGGCGCCTGCTGCAGCACTCGCGGCGGTGTCCGTCCTCGTCCCGGTGCTGTCGCCGCCTGCGCCCGGGGAGGTCTGAAGGAGCAGCACGGTGACGCCTGCGGCGGCAGCGCCGAAAGCGGCTGCGACGAAGGTGCCGCGACGCCGACGCCGGGCCGCGGGACGGTGACCCGGCCCGGTGGGCGCAGGGGCGTGTCCTGCGGGGCGATCGGAGGGAGGGCTCGCGGGCCGGCGGGAGACGGGCGCCGTTTCACGTGAAACAGCGGTCGGCGCGCTGTCGGGTGCAGTGGCGTCGAGCAGGGCCTCGGCAGCCAGAGCCGCGTCGATCCGGCCGACGATGTCGGCGGGCATGCGCGGGGGGCCGGGCAGGGTGCCGAGTAGACCTCGAATCTCCTCCAGTGAGCCACGGACATCCGTGCACAGCCGGCAGCCCTCGAGATGTCTCCGCACGGATGCCTGGCGGCTCGGCGGGAGGAGGCCTTCGGCGAGGTCGGCGATCTCGGACACATCAGGATGCTGAGCCGTGCCGGTCGTGGAGGTCACGTGCGTCCACCTCCGCCCTTCACAGCTGCAGGACCGTGGGGCGGCCCTGGATCGCTTTCTCCGGTCAACGGTGGGACGGATGCCCCAGGCGTCCGGTTCCTTCCCCCTGTGGGGTCATTGCTATCCCTCGCATCACGGCGGAGATGCGTCAGCAGCGGAACCAGACGGGCCCGGCCTCGTGCGCATCTGCTCTTCACGGTTCCGGTCGGGACATCCAGCACGCGAGCCGCCTCCGCGACCGGGTAGCCCTGCATGTCGACAAGCACCAGAGCGGCCCGCTGATCGACCGGCAGGGTGGCGAGGGCGGCCAGGAGCTCGCGATGGAGGTCCTGGCGCTCCGCGGGAGCCTCAGCGGACTCATGGGGCTCCAGAAGCTGCTCCAGCCGCTCGGTGTCGTCCATCGGCGAGGTCCTGCGGGACGCCGCCTTGCGGGCTCGGTCAAGACAGGCGTTGACGGTGATGCGGTGGAGCCAGGTCGTCACGGCCGACCGTCCCCTGAAGGTATGGGCGGCACGGAAAGCGGAGACAAGGGCGTCCTGCACCGCATCCGCGGCTTCCTCCCGGTCCCCCAAGGTGCGCAGGGCCACGGCCCAGAGCCGGTCGCGGTGGCGCCGCACCAGCTCACCGAAGGCGTCCGGATTCCCCGCGACATGGCGGTCCAGGAGTTGCTGGTCGCTTGCGTCGTCGAGCGCGGCGTTGTCCAACCGTGAGCCCCCTCCCCGTCCTGACGCTGGTGTCAGCCGGTGAACTTCACATCGGTGATCGCCTGCTTGTAGCCGGCGCTGCTGAAGGTGGTGTCGTGCGACACATAGGGCATCGCGGTCATCCACAGCAGCACATACCGGCTCTTCACCGGTTCCTTCGCAGTGAGCTTCAGCGAGGTCGCATTGGTCTGACCGTCCGCGATCTTCTTCATGGAATCGACCGAACCGGACGGTGACAGGGAGTCCGCCGCATACAGTGCGATCTTGGTGTAGTCGCCTCCGTAGCGGAGCGCTATCGTCGCCGATGTCACCTCCTTCTCCGCGCCGAGATCGTAGACGATTCCCACGCCCTTTTTGATCTGCGGATGCAGGTCGGGCCCGTCTCGGTAGCTGTTGGTGCGCCAGAAGGAGCCTGAGTCGCCGTCGTGGGTGTTGCCGGCGTCTTCTGCGTTCTGAGCGGTGCCGTCCGGCGCGAACTCCCTGGCGTGCTGGACGGCCAGCGGCACCGGTGTCTCCGGCTTGTCGTCCTGCTTCTCGTCCGTGGTCCGGCTGTTCCCTGGTTCGTCGCTCGTCCGGCCGCGGTCCAGCAGCTTGTCGGCGATCTGCCAGCTGCCGAGCCCCAGAGCGGCGATGAGCAGGGCGGACACCGTCCACTTCAGGAGCTTGCCGGTGCGGCTTGCCAGGGGTGCCGGCGGCATCGCCACCGTGGCGGTCGTACGGGTCGGCGTCCGGCCGTAGGTGCCCTGCTGGTAAGTGGTGCGCTGGTACTCCGGCGGGGCGGTGAAGGCGGGCTCCGGAGGGCGGATGCGGGGCATGGCCGCCACCGCCTTGGCGAGCTCGTCCGGGGTGGTGAGGGGGAGTTCCTGCCGCGACGCAGTGGCCCCGTCGTTGACCAGCGCCCGCATGGCGAGTTCGGACAGACCGCGGTGGACGCCGGCGCGCACCTGGTCGGGGGCGATCAGGCCGACGCCCTTGGGCAGCCCCGAGAGACCGTAGGCATCGCTCTCGTAGGGCCATCGCTGGGTCAGCGCCGCGTACAGCAGAGCGCCGATCGCCTCGGTGTCCGTGCGCTGGGGGCGGTCGGCGCTGATGCCCCGCAGCGCGGCGTTCACGGCGAGGCCGCGGATCCGGTACTGCCCCGTGGAGCTGCGGAGTACGGCCCCGGGAGTGAGCCTCAGATGAGCAAGGCCCTCCCGATGGGCCGCCGCCATGGCCTGGGAGAGCTGGCCGACCAACTGGTAGGCGTCATGGGCCTCCATCGGCCCTTCGGCGAGCAGTGCCGTGAGCTCGGTGGCATCGGGCAGCCACTCGTGGACGACGTAGACGAGGTCGTCTTCCTCGACGGCGTCCAGCACCTGAACGAAACGTGGGTCGCCGAGCAGTGCCGCGGAGCGGGCCGCGGCCAGCACGGATCGCGTCCGGGGATGGTCCGCCGGCAGGATGTGCACCCCGACGGCCCGCCGCAGCTTCTCGTCGACGGCCCGCCAGCTGCTGAATCCGTCCAGACGGGTGACGCACTCCTCGAGCCGGTAGCGTCCGGCGAGCGTATGGCCGCTGTGGAGTTCGGGCGCGGTGCCGACGGGCCGCTCACGGTTGTTCCGCTCGCCGCCTCCGTCGTGAGCGTCCCTCTCGGCCATCTCGTCGGCTTGCGCCTCCCCGTCGGTCGCGGCCTTGTCCGCCTGGGCGGCCAGCGGGTCGTCACCGCTGTTGTCGGCCACGTCGACGGCAGCCGTGCTACGTTCCGCCACCGTCGTTCCCTGCCTCCCCATCCGTTGAGCCATATCCCACAGCCATGCCAATTGTGCCCACAGTCCGCTGCTATGCACGACACGCGGTGGCGGACGATGGTTGTGCTCGGCCCGCTGGTGCTATCGGCCGAGTCGGCCGCGCACCATCCCGACCAGGGTGTTGAGTTCCTGGATCCTCATCCTTCTGGCCGCCACGAAGAAGACTCCGAGGAGCATCGCACCGCCCGCGACGAGTGCGACGAGCGATCCGAATGCGTCCTCGCCCAGGGAGCCCAGCACGAAGTAGGCCACGGCACCGGATGCCGCGGCCGCCGGTACGGAGGCCAGGCACAGCCGCGCATAGGTCCGCACCACGCTGGTGCCGTCGAGGTCGCCGCCCAGCCTTCTCCGCAGCCGCCGCCACGCGACCCCGACGCCGACGGCGTAGGCGAGACCGTAGGAGCCGGCCATGCCGACGACGGCCCACTCGGCCGGAAGGAGCAGGTAGCAGGTGGCCGATGCGGCGGCATTGACCGTGGCGACGATGACGGTGTTGTAGAAGGGCGTCCGGGTGTCCTCATAGGCGTAGAAACCGCGGAGGACGACGTATTGCACCGAGTAGGGGATAAGGCCGAGACCGAATGCCATCAGGATGAAGCCCATGGACCGTGCCGCCTCGGTGCCCGCCGACGCGTACAGCAGGGTGCACATGGGGACGCCGAGCGCCAGGAAGGAGAAGGCGACGGGGACGATGGCGACCGCCGAGTTGCGAAGTCCCTGGGAGATGTCGTCGCGCACCGCGCCGGCGTCGTCGTCGTGAGCGGCCCGGGAGATCCTCGGCAGTAGAGCGGCCATCACGGACACCGTGATGATCGCCTGGGGCATGGCCCAGATCAGCTGCGCGTTGGTGTAGGCGAGGAAGCCGGCTCCGTCCTTGTCCGAGGCCGCACCGGCGGCGGTGGAGAGCTGGGTGACCACGAGCACACCGGCCTGGTTGGCGAGCACGAACAGCACGGTCCACTTGGCCAGCCTGAAGGTCTTTCCGAGGCCCTGACCCTTCCAGTCGAAGCGGGGGCGGAAGCGGAAGCCCGTCTCGCGGAGGTACGGGATCATCGCGAGCGCCTGTACGACCAGGCCGAGCAGGGTGCCGACCGCGAGCAGCCGCACGCCCTCCGGCGGGATCGTCTCAACGCTCATCCGGGACTCGGAGAAGCTGCCGTAGACCCAGATGAACATTCCGAAGGTGAAGATGATGACGATGTTGTTGAGGACAGGCGTCCACATCATCGCGCCGAACCTGCCACGGGCGTTGAGGATCTGCCCCATGACCACGTGCACACCCATGAAGAAGATCGTGGGCAGGCAGAAGCGGGCGAAGGTGACGGCGACACTGTTCGCCGGCGGCTCTCCGGCGATCGTCGGCGACAAGGCCTTGATCAGCAGCGGGGCCGCGAACACGGCGATCAGGACGATCGCGCCGAGAGCGACCATGACGAGGGTCAGCAGCCGGTTGGCGTATGCCTCGCCGCCGTCCTCGTCGTTCTTCATCGAGCGGACGAGTTGGGGGACGAACACCGAGTTCAGCCCGCCACCCACCGTGAGGATGTAGATCATCGTCGGCAGCGTCAGGGCGATGGTGTAGGCGTCACCGAGCACCGCGGCGCCGAGAGCGGCAGTGATCACCAGGCTGCGGACGAAGCCGGTGACGCGGGACACCATGGTTCCGGCGGCCATCACGGCGCTGGACTTCAGCACCCCCGAGGCCCGTCCACCACTCCCCTTGGGGGGCACGGGAGCGGGCACCGGCTTCGGCTCCGGTTCCGGCACCGCCATGGGGCGCCCGCCGGCCTGCTGGTCCCGGTAGAGGTGGGCGAACGCGTCATGCTCCGGTGCGGCCTCGCCGGCCCTGGTCACCAAGTCGTCGACGCCGGTGAACTGCACGGTCCGGGCATCGTCCCCGTAGGGCAGTCGGCGCGATGGGCCATCCGGTTCCGGCGGCGGGGTCTGGGCCCAGATCCGGGGGTCCGGCGCGGGCTGCCGAGCGGACGGCTGCCGGTACAGCGGCTGCACCTGCTGGAAGCTGCCGGGGGGTGGTGGGGGGTGCGCGGCGCGGTCGTAGAGCGCCTCCGCCACGGGGTCCTGGGCGGAGAGGTCCCGGGCACGATACGGGTCGTGCTGGTACGCATCCTGGATGTACGGGTCGTCGGCAGCTTCGCCGGCCTGCGGCGGCACCTGGGCCGCTGACGGCTGCTCCGCCTGCCGAGGGCCGTGCGGAGGGTACGGAGCGCCCGAGGGAGGCGCGGTGCCGTCCGCGCCCTGCCCGCGGTCACCGTCGTACGGCGCGTTCATGGTTACCCCACCTCATCGTCCGGCCCGCCGGCCATGACATCGCTCAACGGTCCACCTTCTCACCCGCACCCGACGCGTCGGCGCTTTCCGGTGCGGTGTCCGGTGTCGGGTCACTCGGCTGCTCCGAGGCGTCGGATACCGCACGCTCGTGGGTCTCGTCAGTGGCGCCGTCCGCGGCGGCAGCATCCCGGGCCGCCGCCCGCTTGCGCTGGCTGTACATCCTGACGCCGGCCAGAACCAGCAGGAGCACACCGCCGGCGATGACGAGCATCACGGTAGGAGTGATCTCGGAAGCCTTGACCGTGAAGGTCATCGGCCCGCCGTAGAGCTTGCCGTCCTCGGTGTACAGCTGGGCCGTGACCCGCACCGGACCGTTCGCGTTGGCGTCCGCCGCGAATTTCACCGACTGGCTGTGCCCACCGTCGATCGTGATGGGCTGCTCGGCGACCACGTTGCCGTCATCGAGCCTCAGCCGGGTCGGATTGGAGGACTTCAGCCGCAGGACGAGGTTCTCGACGCCCTGAACCAGCTTGTTCTGCACCGTCACGGGGATGGTGGCGCTGCGCCCGGACAGGGTGAGCGCCGATTTCTGGATCAGCCGCACCTCGGTGGTGAGGTCCTTCAGATGGCTGTGCACACCGTCGCGGTACTGGGAAGCGACGCCCGCCCTGCCGCGCCAGGAGGTGGACATCTGCCGGTTGATCGCGTTGCCGAACGGCGTCACGACCCGGTCGGGGGAGGTGAGGATGACCTTGAAGTTGTCCAGGGTCTCCTGTGTGTTCTTGATGTCCTGGAAGGTCTGCACGGGAAGCTCGAGGGCCCTGAGGTCCTTCGGGTACTGCGATGCGGACGGTACCCGGGTCGTGGCATCCGGGTCGGGCGTTGCCTCCGAGGCCCCGATCAGGTCAATGGGCTGTGTCCAGCGCTCGTCGGCCAGTCCCTCAAGCGCCTTGGCCATGGTCTGTGCCTGGCCTGCCGTGGGCATCCGCTGGGGGGCGACCACGATGCTGCGCTGGGCGTTCGGTGCCTGCTGAGTGAGGGCCAGCGACTGGGCCAGGAACTGCTGGATCGCGCTGGTGGAGGCACCGGCCGTGCTCAGGTCCCCGGAGAAGGCCTTGGAGAGCCGTGCGTCCGCGACCACGGCTGTGGTTCCACCGCCGATGGGGCGGGCGGCCGAAGGCGTGTACGAGACGGATCCGGTCTCCCGGAGGCTGTCGCTGCGGGCGATGATGTTGTGGGCGCCGGCCGAGGTGGCGACATCGACGATCGAGTGATCGATGGCGCCCTCCACGGGCCAGGCGAAGTCCGTCGACGGTGTCACGTGGAGGATGGTCTCCACCGTCGTTTCGGCAACCGCCGTGGCCGGCTGCAGATGACCCAGCGAGCCGGACACGTCCTTGCCCCGGTGGGCGAGGGACGCCAGGTCCGGGTCCGCGAAGGGGAGGGCGACGACCGGGCCGTTCTGCACCGCCTTCTCGAGGGAGTCGAGCCATCGCTTGGCCACGGCCTGGTTGCGCCCGGGGACCGTGTCCCCCGACTCCGTTCTGACTTCGTAGCTCCTGGTCATCGCATCGACGGTGGCGAGCAGATCCGGGTCGACGACCCAGGTGATGGGGAGTCTGCTGCCGAGTGACACGAGCTGTTCCAGCCGACCCCCGGTCGCGAGTTCCGTGGCGAGTGCGTCGTTCTCGAAGACCGGGGTCTGCTGCTCGTCTGAGCCGGTCTCCGCCGACAGACGGCTGGTGGACACCAGCGGCCAGAGGAAGGCGACCTGGGTCTTCTTGCCCGCGGATTCCGGTTCCCAGGGGAGGAAGGTGCGCTCGATGCCGAGTACCTGGTCGTGGGTGCCCCCGGCAGTCCGGCCGGAGAGGGACACACCGAGCTGGTAGACGCCCGGCTTGCCGAGATCCAGTGTGCCGACCGGGACGGTCAGGGTGAAGTCCTCGCTGATCCCGGTGGCCAGCCGGTCTATCGTGACGCGGTAGGGGTCGCCGAGTGCCTTTGCGTCGGAGCCCGCGGTGTATCCGGTGGCTTTCGCTACCTCGTCGATGTGAGGCCGGCCCGAGAGGCGCGGTCCGACGCGCAGGTCGACCTCCGCGTCCGTGACGGTGTCCTTGCCCTTGTTGATGACGGTGCCCGAGATGGTGAGCGTGTCGCCCTTCACCGGCGCGCTGGGGGAGAGGCTGTTCAGCGCGATATCGACGGTGTCGGAACCGTCCAGGGCCTCCGCGGGGGGAGCCGTCGGCAGCCACAGCATGCCCGCGAGCAGCAGGGCACCCATGAGGAGTGCGGCTGCGCGCCGCACCCGCCAGCGGGCAGGAGAGGGAGCCGTCCCCTGGAAGTGTGCCGCCTCGGCCACGCGCTCGTCCGTCCCTCGTCGTCTCTTGCCGTTCGCTGGGTGCGTCCACGCATGGTAACGAGGTGCGCTGTGACGAAGTGCTCGGGACTGCTCCACATGATCGGCAGGGAGAGCGGGGACGCGGTGCCCGGGAGCGGGAAACAGGGGAGCCGTGGGCCGGGCGGTGCACGTACCCTTTTCTGTTGTGCCGAACGCCAACGAAGACAACCTCACCGAACTGAGCCAGGCGCAGCGCCGTCCCCTGAGCGAGCTGCTGCGCGTTTCCCCGGTCGCCGATGATCTCGCCTGCCGATTCCAGGAGGCCGGATTCCGTCTGGCGCTGGTCGGTGGCTCCGTGCGGGACGCTTTGCTCGGCCGGCTCGGCAACGATCTCGACTTCACGACCGATGCCCGCCCAGCGGATGTTCTGAGGATCGTCCGCCCATGGGCGGACTCCGTATGGGATGTGGGCATCGCGTTCGGTACGGTCGGGTGCCAGAAGGACGGCCTGGTCGGGGAGAGTGTCCAGCGCTTCCAGATCGAGATCACGACCTACCGTTCCGAGGCGTACGACCGGACCTCACGGAAGCCGGACGTTTCCTACGGCGACTCTGTAGAGGAGGACCTGGTCCGTCGGGACTTCACGGTGAACGCGATGGCCGTCGCACTCCCGGAGAAGCATTTCATCGATCCCCATCAAGGAGTGCGGGATCTTGCCTCGCGGGTACTGCGCACCCCGGGGGCCCCGGAGGACTCGTTCTCCGATGATCCACTGCGTATGTTGCGAGCGGCCCGGTTCGCCGCGCAGCTGGACTTCGACGTCGCACCCGAGGTTGTCACCGCGATGACGGAGATGGCCGATCGCATCGACATCGTGTCGGCCGAGCGGGTCCGTGATGAGTTCAACAAACTGATTCTCGCCCCGAACCCCCGCAAGGGGCTGGCACTGCTCGTCGACACGGGGCTCGCAGGCCGCTTCCTCCCCGAACTTCCGGCGCTGCGGCTGGAGAGTGACGAGCACCACCGGCACAAAGACGTGTACGAGCACTCGCTGATCGTGCTGGAACAGGCCATTGCGCTGGAGGAGGACGAGCCCGACCTCGTCCTGCGGCTCGCGGCGCTCCTCCACGACATCGGCAAGCCGAAGACCCGGCGCTTCGAACCGGACGGCCGTGTGTCTTTCCACCATCACGAAGTGGTGGGCGCCAAGATGACCAAGAAGCGACTTGCGGCACTCAAGTACTCAAACGACCAGGTCAAAGACATTGCCCGGCTCGTGGAACTTCATCTGCGCTTCCATGGGTACGGCACCGGTGAGTGGACCGACTCGGCAGTGCGTCGTTATGTGAGGGACGCCGGGCCGCTGCTTGAGCGCCTGCACAAGCTGACCCGCTCCGATTGCACCACGCGCAACAGGAAGAAGGCGAGCGCCCTGTCACGCACCTATGACGAGCTGGAGCAGCGCATCGCCCAGCTTCAGGAGCGGGAGCAGCTGGACGCGATCCGACCGGATCTGGACGGCAACCAGATCATGGAGGTCCTGGGGACCGGTCCTGGGCCCGTTGTCGGAGAGGCGTACGCCTTCCTGCTGGAGTTGCGACTCGAGAACGGGCCGATGGGCCGGGATGACGCGGTGGCGGCCCTGAAGGAATGGTGGGCCGCTCAGGGCTGATGGCGAAAAGGGGCATGTTTCACGTGAAACATGCCCCTTGCTTCGAGCGCGACGGGTGATGTTCCACGTGAAACATCACCCGTCCCGTTTCACGGGCTCCCTCTCGATGCGGCGCCAGTGCAGGAGCGCCACGGCACTCAGTCCGTAGAGTGCTGCCAGCAGGGCGACCAGGGGGACGGATCGCCCGTCCGGCGGGAGCATCGCCGCGGTGACTCCGGCCGCGCCCACGAAGGAGACATTGAACAGCATGTCGTAGAGGGAGAAGATCCGGCCCCGGAACCCGTCGTCAACGGCGGTCTGTACGACCGTATCGGTCACGATCTTGGATCCCTGGGTGACGAACCCGAGGGCGAATGCCGCCGTGAGGACCGGAGCCGGAGCGAAGGTCAGTCCCAGAGCCGGTTCCAGAATGCTTCCGATGCCTGCGAGCAAGGCCATCCATCCGTACCGGCCGACCCGGCCGACGGCCCAGGGTGTGACGGCCGCGGCGGCGAAGAAGCCGGCACCGGAGAGAGCCACGGCCAAGGCGAGGAGCCTCAGCCCCTCGGACTCCGTCGCGGACCAGGTGTAGCGGGAGAGCATGAGTACCATCACCGTCAGTGCGCCGTAGCAGAAGCGCAGCATGGTCATCGCGGCCAGTGCGCGAGCAGCGGAACGCCGTTCCGCCAGATGGCGCAGTCCGTCGAGGAGCCCGCGGGCGGTCGAGGCAAGGGCAGCGGCGAGACGCGGCGGCATCAACTCCGGATCCGGTCCGAGTAGCTCCCGGCTCATGCGAAGCGAGGCCAGCGCCGCGCAGAGATAGAGCGTTGCCCCGAGCAGCACGACAACCACGTCCGAGTCGGAAGCGGCGATGCGCACCGCGAAGGCAAGGCCGCCGCCGATGGTGGCGGCGATGGTACCCGCGGTCGGCGAGAGGGAGTTGGCCATCACCAGTCGCTGCTCGTCGACAACTCGCGGAAGCGCCGCTGAGAGCCCCGCCAGCACAAAGCGGTTGACCGCCGTGACGCAGAGTGCGGAAGCGTAGAAGAGCCAGTCGGGGACGGTCGCCAGCATCAGCATGGCCGTGCAGCCGGCCAGTACGGCTCGCGCCAGATTTCCGTAGAGAAAGACCTGCCGGCGCGGCCATCGGTCCAGGAGCACTCCGGCGAATGGGCCGATGAGGGAGTACGGCAGGAGCAGGACCGCCATCGCGGCCGCGATGGCGCCCGCGGTGGCCTGTCTCTCCGGGGAGAACACGATGTACGTGGCGAGTGCCACCTGGTACACGCCGTCGGCCGACTGCGACAGCAGCCGCACGGTGAGCAGACGGCGGAAGTTCGCCAGGCGCAGGAGTACGCGCAGATCACGCACGACAGGCATGTGGGCAAGCGTCACATATGAAGAGAGTCCCCGGGCAGATGGCACGGGGACTCTCGACGGGACAGGAGAACGCGGGATGCGCGCCCCTGTGCTCGATCAGCGCTCGACCTCGCCCTTGATGAACCTCTCGACGTTCGCACGGGCCTCGTCGTCGAAGTACTGGACCGGCGGGGACTTCATGAAGTAGGAGGACGCGGAGAGGATCGGTCCGCCGATACCGCGGTCCTTGGCGATCTTCGCGGCGCGCAGCGCGTCGATGATCACCCCGGCCGAGTTGGGGGAGTCCCAGACCTCGAGCTTGTACTCCAGGTTCAGCGGAACGTCACCGAAGGCGCGGCCCTCCAGGCGCACATAGGCCCACTTGCGGTCGTCCAGCCAGGCCACATAGTCGGACGGGCCGATATGGACGTTCTTCTCGCCGAGCTCGCGATCGGGGATCTGGGAGGTGACGGCCTGCGTCTTGGAGATCTTCTTGGACTCCAGGCGCTCGCGCTCGAGCATGTTCTTGAAGTCCATGTTGCCGCCGACGTTCAGCTGCATCGTGCGGTCCAGCACGACGCCCCGGTCCTCGAAGAGCTTTGCCATCACACGGTGTGTGATGGTGGCGCCCACCTGCGACTTGATGTCGTCACCGACGATCGGAACACCGGCGGCGGTGAACTTGTCGGCCCACTCCTTGGTGCCCGCGATGAACACCGGGAGGGCGTTGACGAAGGCGACCTTGGCGTCGATGGCGCACTGGGCGTAGAACTTCGCGGCATCCTCGGAGCCGACCGGCAGGTAGCAGACAAGCACGTCGACCTGCTTGTCCTTGAGGACCTGGACGACATCGACCGGGGCCTCGGCGGACTCCTCGATGGTCTCGCGGTAGTACTTCCCGAGACCGTCGAGGGTGTGGCCGCGCTGGACGCTCACACCGGTGGACGGCACGTCGCAGATCTTGATGGTGTTGTTCTCGCTGGCACCGATGGCGTCCGCGAGATCGAGGCCGACCTTCTTCGCGTCGACATCGAAGGCGGCGACGAACTCGACGTCACGGACGTGGTAGTCGCCGAACTGGACGTGCATCAGACCCGGCACCTTGCTGCCCGGGTCTGCGTCCTTGTAGTACTCGACGCCCTGCACCAGCGAGGCGGCGCAGTTGCCCACGCCGACGATGGCTACGCGAACCGAACCCATTCCGGCTGCTCCCTGTGTGTTCTCGTGCGAGACCCTGCTTCGGAGCGGGGTCTCAGTTGGTGGTGTCTTCGGACGGATCCGGCGGGTCGGGGCGCCGCGAGGCGGTGCCTGATGGGGGCGCTGCGTCCCCGCGCCGGGGCGGGCCGACCGACTCTCCGGATGTGTTGTCCTGCCGAACGGCTTCCCCGGCGGCCATGGAGCGTCGCCGGTCCCGACCCGCCCGCTCGCTCTCGATGAGTTCGTTCAGCCAGCGCACCTCGCGCTCGACGGATTCCATGCCGTGCCGTTGAAGCTCCAGCGTGTAGTCGTCGAGGCGCTCGCGTGTGCGGGCGAGGGACGCGCGCATCTTCTCCAGGCGCTCCTCGAGCCGGCTGCGCCGGCCCTCCAGGACCCGCATCCGCACCTCGCGCTCGGTCTGGCCGAAGAAGGCGAAGCGGGCCGCGAAGTGCTCGTCTTCCCAGGTGTCGGGGCCGGTGTGGGAGAGCAGTTCCTCGAAGTGCTCCTTGCCCTTCGCCGTCAACCGGTAGACGATCTTGGCCCGCCGTCCCGCGAGTGAGGCGGCGAGGGCGTCCTCGGGAGCGCTGCCCGGCTCCTCGATCAGCCGGCCATTGGCGACCAGCGTCTTGAGGCAGGGGTAGAGGGTCCCGTAACTGAAGGCCCGGAAGATGCCCAACGAGGTGTTGAGCCGCTTGCGCAGCTCGTATCCGTGCATGGGGGCCTCACGGAGCAGCCCCAGGACGGCGAATTCGAGGATGCCGGAACGTCGGCTCATCGATCGCCTCCTCTGGCTTCCGGGATGCTTATGCCGTCTTGATGTATCGACTCGATACATCAAGACGATAGAGCGACGATTCTGCTGCGACAAGAGAGGCGCCTGTGACCGGCGTCACATCGTTGGTTCATGGCAAACGACTTGCCTTGTTTAAGGCGAAACATTCCTCTGGGGGGCTTTCGTACGTGCGTAGTCTGTGCGCCATGCCGACCACCGGGAACCGTGTGACACCAGGAGGAGTCCTGACCCTGGATGCATCGCGGATGAGCCCTCCGCCGGGCTGGTCCGTACTGATGTCGGGGGGACCGGATCTCAACTGCCGCTTCCAGGCGTTCGCGCCTGCTCGAGGAGTAGTCGTTCGATGAGCGAGCACCGTCGCAAGCCGCCGCAGCCCGAGGACGGCGGACGTGCCGCGGCCCGGCGCGCCGCCCAGCAGTCTCCGACTGGCCGCCGCGCAGTCCGGGGCGCAGGCACCGGCTCTCCCTCCGCCGCGCACGGGGAAGAGCGCCCCTACGAGGGCCGGGCCGCGGCCCGGCGCGCCGCCCAGCGTGCCGGGAGCGGCCGCAGAAGGGACTCCGAGGCCGGCGGCTCCGGAACGGGGGGCCACGGTGGTGGCCGGCGCGGCACCGGGGGGCCGGGAGGACGGGACCGGGGCGGGGACCCCGGCCGGAGGCGGCTGATCGACTACCCGAGACGCGACAAGTACGGCTGGCGCCGCTGGGTGCCGTCGTGGAAGCTCGTGGCCGGCCTCTGCCTCGCCTTCCTCGGCAGCTTGATGACCGCCGGCACCATCGCATACGCGGTGGTGGGGGTTCCCGACCAGGACAAGGCAGCCAAGGCGCAGAACAACGTCTACTACTACGCCGACGGCTCACAACTGGCCGCCACCGGTGGGGAGGTCAACCGTCAGATCGTCTCGATCGACAACATCCCCATCCACATGCAGAACGCGGTGATCTCGGCCGAGAACAAGACGTTCCGTTCCGACAAGGGCATCGACCCGATGGGAATCGGCCGCGCCGTGCTCAACATGGCCAGGGGCGGCCAGACCCAGGGCGGCTCGACCATCACCCAGCAGTTCGTGAAGAACGCCATGCTCGGTGACCAGTCGCAGACCCTGAGCCGCAAGGTCAAGGAGCTCTTCATCTCGATGAAGGTCGGCACCGAGATGGAGAAGCCGAAGATCATGGAGGGCTACCTCAACACGTCGTACTACGGGCGCGGCGCCTACGGCATCCAGGCCGCAGCCCGGACCTACTACGGGGTCAACGCCAAGGAGCTCACAGCGAGCCAGTGCGCCTTCCTCGCCTCGCTCCTCAAGGGAGCCACGTACTACGACCCGGCCGGGGCGACGGAGATCGACGCCAGGGCCACGCCGAAGGCCAACACCGAGCGCGTCACGAAGCGCTGGATGTGGATCCTCGGCGAGATGCGCAAGGACGGGCACCTGACCGCCGAGGAGTACGCGAAGGCCGTCGAGTCGTTCCCGATGCCCGACAAGCCGAAGAAGAACGCACAGCTCAGTGGGCAGACCGGATACCTGGTCGACCTCGCCAAGGCGTACTTCATCAACAACAACGACCGCGGTATCACCGCCGAGCATCTCGCCAAGGGCGGCTACGAGATCCACACGACCTTCGACAGGAAGAAGGTCGAGAAGCTGGCCAAGGCCGTAGAGGACGTACGAGAGAAGCACATCGACGCGGAGAAGCGCCCCGAGACGGACACCCACGTCCAGTTCGGCGGCGCCTCGGTGAACCCCAAGACCGGGGCGATCGTGGCCATCTACGGCGGCGAGGACGCGACGAAGCACTTCACCAACAACGCGGACAAGACCGGGGCCCAGGTCGGGTCGACCTTCAAGCCGTTCGTGCTCGCCGCCGCGATGCGGGACGGCGTGCGCGACCCGAACTCCGGGCCCGTACAGGGCCCCGAGGAGCGCAGGATCGTCGACCCGGACAAGAGCCGGTACAACGGCCTCAACAAGCTGAAGATCAAGAAGTACGACGGCAGCATCTGGCGGAACGAGAAGGGCGAGGAGTGGCTGCAGCGCAACGACGGTGACGAGTCCTACCGGGACATCAACCTGCGCGAGGCGATGATCCACTCCGCCAACTCGCCGTTCGTCCAGTTGGGCATGGACGTCGGCATCGACAAGGTGCGCCAGGCGGCGCTGGACGCCGGTCTGCGCGAGGACTCGCTGATCGAGGCCGACGTCCCGTCCTTCTCGATCGGTATCTCCGACCCCAGCGCGATCCGGATGGCCGGCGCCTACGCCACCTTCGCGGCCAACGGCGAGCAACACGAGCCGTACTCGGTGACGCAGGTGAAGCACGGCGGCCAGGAGATCTTCAAGCACGAGGACAAGTCGGAGCGCGCGTTCTCCTCAGCTGTGTCCAGCAACATCACCGACGTGCTGCGGGACGTCGTCGAGGACCCCGACGGCACGGGCCGCAACGCCCGTCTCCCGGGCCGGGACGTCGCAGGCAAGACCGGTACCACCGACGGCAACAAGTCGGCGTGGTTCGTCGGCTACACGCCCCAGCTGGCGACCGCCATCGACATGTACCGGATGGACGACGACGCCGAGAACAAGAACCGGGGATTTTTGGAGATGTTCGGAACGGGCGGTCAGCAGAAGATCCACGGCTCGTCGTTCCCGTCCGAGATCTGGCACGACTACATGGAGCAGGCGCTCAAGGGCACCGAGGTCGAGCGCTTCCCCGAGCCCGAGCCCCTCGGTGCCGAGACCGTGTACGGCGGCGGTCTCAGCAGCCCCGAGCCGACGCCGTCGTCTCAGACGCCGTCGGAAACCCCCTCTCCGACCCCGTCGGAGAGTCCCTCTCAGACGCCGTCGGAGACTCCGCAGCCCTCGAAGTCCTGCAACCGGTTCGACTGGACCTGCGATCCGACCGCGGGTCAGGACGGTGATCCGACCAACGGCGGGACCGACGTGGGCGCCACGGACGGCGGCGCCGCGGACGGCGGTGTGACCACCAGCCCCTCACCGCCGACCGGCGGCAACGGCAGCACCAGCGGGGGCGGCAACGGGGGTGCCGACGGGGGCACCACCCAGGGCGGCACAGGCGGATCGCAGGGAAGCGGGAACGGCGGCGGTGGCTGGCTGGGAGGGGCGGAAGGCTGACCGCCGGTTCGCCGGCACACACACCGCGAGGGCCGCGGCACTCGGAGACCGACTCCGGTGCCGCGGCCCTCGCCGTTGTCCACAGACCGTTGTCCACAGACCGTTGTCCACAGACCGTTGTCCAGGGGCCGTCCGCCGGTGCGGCCCGTACGGCAGGATGGCCCCATGCCGAGCCCGGAGAAGACGATGCCTCAGCACGACGAGCCGCAGGTCAGTCCCACGCGGAGGGACGAGATCGCGGCTGCCGGAAGCGAGCTGGCCGGGGGCCCCGTCGGCCGCTGGGCGAGGGTCGGCGGCAGTCGGCTCACACCCGTGAGAGTCGTCGCCCTGGTGGCGATCGGGATATTCGCGCTCGGCATGGTGCAGAAGATCCCCTGCTACGACTGGGCGTGGTTCCGAGGCGCCGGCTCGCAGTACACGCACGCCTGCTACTCCGACATCCCGCATCTGTTCCTGGGACGCGGTTTCGCCGACGGCCTGGTGCCGTACTTCGACCGGCTGGACGGCGACATGGAGTATCTCGAGTACCCCGTGCTGACCGGATTGTTTATGCAGGTCGCCGCCTGGCTCACACCGTCCGGCGGCTCGGTGCAGCACCGCGAGCAGCTCTACTGGATGGTCAACGCGGGCATGCTGATGATCTGTACCGCGATCATCGCCGTGTGTGTCGCGCGGACCCATCGCCGCAGGCCGTGGGACGGGCTGCTGGTGGCGCTGGCGCCCGCGTTCGCCCTCACCGCCACCATCAACTGGGATCTTCTGGCGGTCGCTCTCACCGCGGCGGCGATGCTCATGTGGTCACGCGGGCGTGCGCTGGCCTTCGGCATCCTCATCGGGCTCGCCACGGCGGCCAAGCTGTATCCGCTGCTCCTGCTGGGCCCCCTGCTGGTGCTGTGCTGGCGGGCCGGCAGGTACCGGGAGTACGGGACGGCCGTCCTGGGCGCGGCGGGGTCCTGGCTGGCGGTGAATCTGCCGGTGATGCTGCTGGCGCCTGAAGGATGGAAGAAGTTCTACACCTTCAGCCAGGAGCGGCAGGTCGACTTCGGATCCTTCTGGCTGATCATCACCCAGCGCACGGGTGAGTCGATCGAGGTCGGCGCGGTCAACACCTATGCGGCGGCGCTGATGCTGCTGGCCTGCGCCGCCATCGCAGGGCTGGCCCTCACCGCCCCCCGCAGACCGCGGTTCGCGCAGCTGGCCTTCCTTGTCGTGGCGGCGTTCGTGCTCACCAACAAGGTCTACTCGCCGCAGTATGTGCTGTGGTTGATTCCCCTGGCCGCACTCGCCCGACCTCGCTGGCGGGACTTCCTGGTCTGGCAGGCCTGCGAGGTCGTGTACTTCCTGGGCATCTGGATGTATCTCGCCTACACGACGAGCGGGGAGAGGCACCAGGGCCTTCCACCGGAGGGCTACCAGCTGGCGATCGCCGTCCACCTGCTGGGGACGCTCTACCTGTGCGCGGTGGTGGTGCGGGACGCCCTCATGCCCGAGCGGGACGTGGTGCGGCAGGACGGCTCGGACGACCCGTCCGGAGGGGTTCTGGACAGGGCGCCGGATGTCTTCGTGCTCGGTGGGGCAGCCCACTCGCCGAGGCATGCCGCGCACTCCGTGGAAGGCCCGAGAGTGGAGTGGGGGACGACAGGACCGGCGGCCGGCTGAGCGGGACCCGGCACCGCTCCCCACGGCCGCGGGTCGCGAGAGTCCGGCCTGGGCCCGCGACGCCTGGCACGCACTCCACCGCAGTCATGCGGGCAGGGGAGGTACCCGCGCGCCGCGTCGTCGGGAGCACCTGGAGTGCGTCCGGTACCACGTCCGATGCGGGGACGACCCTCCGCCGCGATACACGACCCGTGGTAACCCCGTGCGCCGCGCGGCATCCTCGGACGCCGCCCGGGCGGGTCAGCGGTCGACCATCCGATCGAACTGGGTGGTCGTGTGGCGCAGGTGGGCGACCAACTCGTCCCCGACCTTCGGCTCAGGGGAGTCGGAGGGCACGAAGAGGATGGAGACCTGCATATGCGGAGGCTCCGCGAACCACCGCTGCTTGCCCGCCCAGACGAACGGCGACAGGTTCCGGTTGACGGTCGCCAGCCCCGCCCGGGCGACGCCCTTGGCCCGCGGCATGACGCCGTGGAGTGCCTTGGGGGCCTCCAGGCCCACACCGTGCGAGGTACCGCCCGCGACGACGACCAGCCAGCCGTCCGAGGCCGCCTTCTGCTGGCGGTATCCGAAGCGGTCCCCCCTGGCGACGCGAGTCACGTCGAGGACGGCCCCCCGGTACTCGGTCGCCTCGTGGTCGCCGAGCCAGAGCCGGGTGCCGATCCGAGCACGGAAGCGGGTCTGCGGGAACTGGTGCTGGAGCCGGGTGAGTTCGTCGGCCCGCAGATGGCTCACGAACATGGTGTGCAGCGGGAGCCGCGCGGCCCGCAGCCGGTCCATCCAGCCGATGACCTCCTCCACCGCGTCAGAGCCGTCGGTGCGGTCCAGGGGCAGATGGAGGGCGAAGCCCTCCAGCCGCACGTCCTCGATCGCGGAATGCAACTGGTGCAGGTCGCGCTCCGAGACGCCGTGCCGCCTCATGGAACTCATGCACTCGATGACGACCCGCGCCCCGACCAGGGCATGCACCCCGTCGACGGACGAGACCGAGCGGATGACCCGGTCGGGCAGCGGCACCGGTTCCTCACCGCGGCGGAAGGGGGTGAGCACGAGAAGGTCGCCGCCGAACCAGTCCTTGATCCGAGCCGCCTCATAGGTGGTTCCCACAGCGAGCGTGTCCGCCCCGAAGCGGGTCACCTCCTCCGAGAGGCGCTCGTGGCCGAACCCGTATCCGTTGCCCTTGCAGACCGGAACGAGGCCCGGGAACTGGTCGATCATGGACTTCTGGTGCGCCCGCCAGCGCGTGTTGTCGACGTAGAGGGAGAGCGCCATGGCCGGGTCCGGAACCTTTCTGGTGGCGGCGGTGTGCCAGAGCTGGGACGAAGAGGAGGAGAGGAGGAGAGGAGGAGAGAAAGGGAGGAAGAGAGGAAGAAGCGAGGGTGGAAGGGGCGGAAAGGGAAGACGGGAGGGAGACGAGAGAGGGAGGCGGTCGAAGGAGAGAGTACGGAATGATCAGCGGCGCGACATATAGATGTCGAGAGCCTTGTGCAGCACCTTGTTGAGCGGGAAGTCCCACTCACCGACGTACTCGACCGCCTCGCCGCCGGTACCCACCTTGAACTGGATCAACCCGAAGAGGTGATCGGTCTCGTCGAGCGAGTCGCTGATGCCGCGCAGGTCGTAGACGGTGGCGCCCATGGCGTAGGCGTCCCGCAGCATTCGCCACTGCATCGCGTTGGAGGGCCGGACCTCGCGGCCGATGTTGTCGGAGGCCCCGTACGAGTACCAGACGTGGCCGCCGACGACGAGCATCGTCGCCGCCGAAAGATTGACCCCGTTGTGCCGGGCGAAGTAGAGACGCATCCGGTTGGGGTCCTCCGAGTTCAGGACCGTCCACATGCGCTGGAAGTACGAGAGCGGTCGGGGGCGGAAGCGGTCGCGCTCGGCGGTGATCTCGTAGAGCCGCTGCCACTCGGCCAAGTCCTCGTAGCCGCCCTGCACGACCTCGACGCCGGCCTTCTCGGCCTTCTTGATGTTGCGCCGCCACAGCTGGTTGAAGCCCTTGAGCACGTCATCGAGCGAACGGTTGGCCAGGGGCACCTGGTACACGTACCGCGGCTGCACGTCGCCGAAGCCGGCGCCGCCGTCCTCGCCCTGCTGCCACCCCATCTTCCGGAGCCGGTCCGCGACCTCGAACGCGCGGGCCTCGATGTGCGTCGCCTCCACGTCGCGCAGGCGCTTCACGTCCGGGTCCTGGATGCCTGCCTTGATCGCGGCGGCGTCCCAGCGGCGGATCACCACGGGCGGACCCATCTTCACGGAGAAGGCGCCCTGGCTCTTGAGGTGGGCCAGCATCGGCCGGAGCCAGTCGTCCAGGTTGGGGGCGTACCAGTTGATCACCGGGCCCTCGGGCAGATAGGCCAGATAGCGCTTGATCTTGGGGAGCTGGCGGTACAGCACCAGACCGGCGCCGACGAGCTGCCCCTCCCTGTCGAACCAGCCGAGGTTCTCGGAGCGCCATTCGGTCTTCACGTCCGCCCATGCCGGGACCTGGCAGTGACTCGCCGAAGGCAGGCTCTGGACGTAGGCCAGATGCTGCTCTCGGCTGATGGTCCTCAGGGTCAGGCTCATGCGGGGCGCTCCTCGGCTGGTGTGTCCCCATGGGTCAGGGGCTCCGGCTCTCGCGCCGAAGCCTACTGGGCCCGTGAAGCGCCCCGCGTGGCTGCGGGGGGACGTGTGTTAGTAGCCGATCAGGCCGCCGAAGAGGCCGCCCTGCGCCATTCCGAGGAAGAAGCCGATCGCGGACGCCCCCAGGCCGATGACCAGGAGGAAGCGCTCCCGGGTGGTGACCGAGATGAACTGGCCGTACGCGCCCGTGAGGATTCCGATGAGTCCGGTCCAGGAGCTGAGCAGGTGCAGGTGGTGGAACTGCGCGGCCACGAACGCCACCGCACCCAGGACGAGGGTGGCGATCACCAGGGTGTCCTGGCGTGGATGGGGCTTGCCGTCCGTGGCGAGGAGAGAGCCGGTGGGGTTCGGTTGCGGCTGGGCCATGAAGCACCTCCTGGCATTCCCGGAAGGCGGCGCACTGTGACGCCGCCCACACCCGATGCGTACAGGGTGCGGTGGATGGGTGCCGGATTTCAACCGGAAGCGGGTGTCCGGGTACTGTGTACCGTCCGCACCGGTGTCTGCCCAGGTCGGCACTCGGCATCCCGCTCTCCCTGACCGATTGCGGGGCCGACTGTCAGTGCCGCCTGATGTACTGCGTAGGCATCGATGCTCAACGCATCACGACCCTCCTGCCACGGAACGACCGTGGCCGCTGAGTCCGAAGGAGGTGGGTTCCACATGCGTCACTACGAGGTGATGGTCATCCTCGACCCCGATCTCGAGGAGCGCGCTGTCTCCCCGCTGATCGAGAACTTCCTTTCCGTCGTCCGTGAGGGCAACGGAAAGGTCGAGAAGGTCGACACCTGGGGCCGTCGTCGTCTCGCTTACGAGATCAAGAAGAAGCCCGAGGGCATCTACTCGGTCATCGACCTGCAGGCCGAGCCGGCGGTCGTCAAGGAGCTCGACCGCCAGATGAGCCTGAACGAGTCGGTCCTCCGGACCAAGGTCCTCCGCCCCGAGACCCACTGAGCACCCAGCTCAGAGGGCATCGGGCTCGAGTAGCAGCAAGCAGCCAGAAGCAATCCCGCCGAGAGGTTCACCCATGGCAGGCGAGACCGTCATCACGGTCGTCGGCAATCTCGTCGACGACCCCGAGCTGCGCTTCACCCCGTCCGGTGCGGCAGTCGCGAAGTTCCGCGTAGCGTCCACCCCCCGCACCTTCGACCGTCAGACCAACGAGTGGAAGGACGGCGAGAGCCTGTTCCTGACCTGCTCGGTCTGGCGTCAGGCGGCGGAGAACGTCGCCGAGTCGCTCCAGCGAGGCATGCGCGTCGTCGTGCAGGGCCGGCTGAAGCAGCGGTCCTACGAGGACCGTGAGGGAGTCAAGCGCACGGTCTTCGAGCTGGACGTCGAGGAAGTCGGCCCCAGCCTCAAGAACGCCACGGCCAAGGTCACCAAGACCACCGGCCGCGGCGGCCAGGGCGGCTACGGCGGCGGCCAGCAGCAGGGCGGCGGCTGGGGCGGTGCTCCCGGCGGTGGCCAGCAGCAGGGCGGCGGGGCTCCCGCCGACGACCCCTGGGCCACCAGTGCGCCGCCGACCGGCGGCCAGCAGCAGTCCGGCGGCTGGGGCGGTGGCTCCGGTTCCGGTTCCGGCGGCGGCTACTCGGACGAGCCTCCTTTCTAGGGGCAGGGCCCCTGGGGAGCTCGTACTCCCACTTCTTGATCACACAGGAGAAACACCATGGCGAAGCCGCCTGTGCGCAAGCCGAAGAAGAAGGTCTGCGCTTTCTGCAAGGACAAGGTCACCTACGTCGACTACAAGGACACGAACATGCTGCGGAAGTTCATTTCCGACCGCGGCAAGATCCGTGCCCGCCGGGTGACCGGCAACTGCACGCAGCACCAGCGTGACGTCGCCACGGCCGTCAAGAACAGCCGTGAGATGGCGCTGCTGCCCTACACGTCCACCGCGCGCTAAGGGAAGGGTGACCGAACCATGAAGATCATCCTCACCCATGAGGTCTCCGGCCTCGGTGCCGCAGGTGACGTCGTCGACGTCAAGGACGGCTACGCTCGCAACTACCTGATCCCGCGCGGTTTCGCGATCCGCTGGACCAAGGGTGGCGAGAAGGACGTCGAGCAGATCCGCCGCGCCCGCAAGATCCACGAGATCGCCACCATCGAGCAGGCCAACGAGGTCAAGGCCCGTCTCGAGGGCGTGAAGGTGCGTCTGGCCGTTCGCTCCGGCGACGCCGGCCGCCTCTTCGGCTCCGTCACCCCGGCGGACATCGCCTCGGCGATCAAGTCCGCCGGTGGCCCGGAGGTGGACAAGCGCCGGGTCGAACTCGGTTCGCCGATCAAGACCCTGGGCTCGCACCAGGTGTCCGTGCGTCTGCACCCCGAGGTCGCCGCGAAGCTCGGCGTCGAGGTCGTCGCCGGCTGAACGACTGCCCGCACAGCGCAGTGGGAGGGCCGCACCCGTCCGGGTGCGGCCCTCCCTCTCGATTTCGGCATCTGCCGCCGCCACGCAGGTGCATGCTCTGCGCGTCACCGCGTGGTGGCGACGGGTGCGCAGGAATGTTTCACGTGGAACGCCGCTCGTCAGCGGGCGGCCCCCGTCACGACCCAGCGGCCGGAGCGGGCGCGGGGCCACAGGGTCGCCAGGCGGACCGCCATCATCAGGGCCATGGCCCACCAGAGCGCGGTCAGGCCGCCACCGAGAGACGGCACCAGGAGTGCGACCGGTGTGAAGACCAGCAGGGTGACGAGCATCGCGCCGGCCAGATAGGGCCCGTCGCCGGCGCCCATCAGCACACCGTCCAGGACGAATACCACACCTGCGACGGGCTGGGTGACGGCGACCACCAGCAGCGCGGGCAGCAGGGTCTCCTTGACGGAGGGATCGCTGGTGAACAGGGGAACGAAGACCGGACGTGCCAGCACGATCAGCAATCCGAGCCCTACTCCCGAAGCGATTCCCCACTCGACCATGCGGCGGCACGCGGCACGTGCTCCCTGGGGGTCGTCGGCGCCGAGGCAGCGCCCGATGATGGCCTGGCCGGCGATGGCGACGGCGTCCAGGGCGAACGTGGTAAGGCTCCAGAGGGAGAGGATGATCTGGTGCGCGGCGACGCCTGCGTCACCGAGACGGGCGGCCACGGCGGTGGCGATCAGCAGTACGGCGCGCAGCGAGAGCGTACGGACCAGCAGTGGTGCACCTGCCTGGGCACTCGCCCGTATGCCTCCGGCGTCGGGTCGCAGGGAGGCGCCGTGGCGACGGGCGCCGCGAACGACCACCACGAGATAGACCGCGGCCATTCCGGACTGGGCCAGGACAGTGCCCCAGGCGGAGCCGGCGATGCCGAGTGCGGCCCCGTAGACCAGGCCGAGACTGAGGGCCGCGTTTGCCGCGAAGCCGCTGATCGCCACATAGAGGGGGGTCCGGGTGTTGTGGAGGCCCCGGAGTACGCCGGTGGCGGCCATGACCACGAGCATGGCGGGGATGCCGAGGCTCGAGATCCGCAGATAGGTGACGGCGTGCGGGGTCGCGGTACCGGAAGCCCCGAAGACGTCCACGAGCCATGGTGCGGCAGGGAGCGCTACGGCGACGACCACGACGCCGAGCAGCAGGGCCAGCCAGATGCCGTCCATGCCCTGGCGCATCGCAGAACGCAGGTCTCCGGCGCCCACGCGCCGTGCGACTGCGGCGGTCGTGGCGTAGGCGAGGAAGACGAAGACACTGACCGCCGTCATCAGCAGCGCCGCAGCGATAGCCAGTCCGGCGAGTTGCGGGGTGCCGAGATGCCCGACGATCGCGCTGTCGACCATGACGAACAGGGGCTCTGCGACGAGTGCTCCGAAGGCTGGCAGGGCGAGTGCGATGATCTCGCGGTCATGTTGTCGGCGGCTGGATCTGGACGCCGCAGGGGCCTGTGTCATGGGCAGCAATCTAATCTTCCACAGGTAAGAGATACAAGCCGAACTTGATCCTTACTGGGTGGCGGTGTGGAGCTTCTGCTGTGGGCCGTTTGTTGTGATCTTGGCCCGGCTGGGGAAGTTTTTCTCCCCCACAGCCGGTGGATGGAGAAGCTGCAGCTCAAAGGGTGTGTGGGTTGCGGTCTATGACTTTGTCCACAGTGCTGTCCCCCGCTCCGTGCACAGGTTCCGGCGAGTTCTCCACAGCATCGGCTCGGTCGTCCACATGGCCTGTGGATAACCAGATTGGCTGACGGTGCCCGCAGCCCTACGGTGGACCGGCGCCCGATGTGCCGTGATGCGGAATCGGGCCGCTCGTGTTGTCAGTGCCGTGTCCTAAAAAGAGTGCCACGCAGAGGTCCGCGGAGCGGACGGGAGGAGGCGGCCGGTGAGTGTCCCCGAGCCCCTGGACGAGCCCTGGACCGACATCGGTCCGGGTGACCGTCTGCCCGTCTCCCGCCCCCGCCGAGGAGAGGGCTCCGGGCGCGGTGGCCGCGAGGAGCAGCATGAGCGCGGCAGGGAGAGCGTCGCCTGGGACGACGGCTCCCAGGGCTTCGAGCGAGTTCCTCCGCAGGACCTCGATGCCGAGCAGTCCGTCCTCGGCGGCATGCTCCTTTCCAAGGACGCCATTGCCGATGTCGTCGAGATCATCAAAGGCCGCGACTTCTACCGGCCCGCACACGAGACCGTCTATCAGGCGATCCTCGACCTCTACGCCAAGGGCGAGCCCGCCGACCCCATCACCGTAGCCGCGGAGCTGACCAAGCGGGGAGAGATCACCCGTGTCGGTGGTGCCTCCTATCTGCACACTCTCGTCCAGTCGGTCCCGACGGCCGCGAATGCCTCGTACTACGCGGAGATCGTGCACGAGCGCGCCGTGCTGCGGCGCCTGGTCGAGGCGGGCACGCGCATCACGCAGATGGGGTACGCGGCGGACGGCGATGTGGACGAGATCGTTAACTCGGCGCAGGCCGAGATCTACGCGGTCACCGAGCAGCGCACCAGCGAGGACTATCTGCCGCTCGGCGAGATCATGGAGGGAGCGCTCGACGAGATCGAGGCCATCGGCTCGCGCAGCGGCGAGATGACCGGAGTCCCGACCGGCTTCACCGACTTCGACTCGCTCACCAACGGTCTGCACCCCGGCCAGATGGTCGTCATCGCCGCGCGCCCCGCCATGGGCAAGTCGACGCTGGCACTCGACTTCGCGAGAGCGGCATCGATCAAGAACAATCTGCCCAGCGTGATCTTCTCTCTCGAGATGGGGCGAAACGAGATCGCGATGCGACTGCTGTCCGCAGAGGCCCGCGTCGCCCTGCACCACATGCGCTCCGGCACGATGACGGACGAGGACTGGACCCGCCTCGCACGCCGGATGCCCGATGTCTCCCAGGCGCCGCTCTACATCGACGACTCCCCGAACCTGTCGATGATGGAGATTCGAGCGAAGTGCCGGCGGCTCAAGCAGCGCAACGACCTGAAGCTCGTCGTCATCGACTATCTGCAGCTGATGCAGTCCGGCGGCTCCAAGCGGGCCGAGAGCCGGCAGCAGGAGGTCTCGGACATGTCCCGCAACCTCAAGCTGCTGGCCAAGGAACTGGAGGTCCCGGTGATCGCTCTCTCGCAGCTGAACCGTGGTCCCGAGCAGCGCACGGACAAGAAGCCCATGGTCTCGGACCTGCGTGAGTCCGGTTCCATCGAGCAGGACGCCGACATGGTGATCCTGCTGCACCGTGAGGACGCCTATGAGAAGGAATCGCCTCGCGCGGGCGAGGCGGATCTGATCGTGGCCAAGCACCGGAACGGTCCGACGGCCACCATCACGGTCGCGTTCCAGGGCCACTACTCGCGCTTTGTCGACATGGCGGCGACCTGAGTTTCCGGGCTGATGTGCGGATCCAGGGTACGAACCGGGAGGTCGATCTGCCGGACCGAAAAGCCCAGTTCGGGCATCCCCGGCGCTGCGCCGGGGAGAGCGGTCGACCCCGGCCCGGAAGTCGGATAGATCTGGTCCATGACCTCACCTCGTGAAGCTCTGCTGCCGGGCACTGAACGGGCCCTGCTGCACCGTGTCGCCGTGGCCCAGTCCGAGGGCCGGGCCCCCTCGCTCGTCGGGGCCGTCGTGAGGGACGGGGGCATGGTCTGGAGCGGGTCCCGCAGCGGTATCGGTGAAGGTGCGCCGGGCGCGGACACCCAGTACCGCATCGGCTCCCTCACCAAGACGTTCACCGCCGTGCTGGTGATGCGGCTGAGGGACGAGGGGCTGCTCGATCTCGGCGACCCGCTGGAGGGGCACCTTCCGGGAACCGGCGTGGGCGAGGCGACCATCGCCCAACTCCTGTCCCACACTGCGGGACTTGCCGCCGAGAGCCCGGCTCCGTGGTGGGAGCGCACGCCGGGCTCGGTTCGCCCCGAGCTCGCCGATGTACTCGGGGAGCACCCCAGGATTCATCCGGCGGGCCGCCGCCACCACTACTCCAACACCGGGTACGCCCTGCTGGGCTCGCTGGTCGAGGCGGTGCGGAGAAGGCCGTGGGAGGAAGTGCTGCGGAGCGAGGTCCTTGAGCCGCTGGGAATGGGCCGCACGAGCTGTCATCCGGGGGCCCCTCATGCGAGCGGTTGGGCCGTCCATCCATGGGCGGACGCGGTGATGCACGAACCGGCCGTTGACCTGGGTCTGATGGCACCGGCCGGCCAACTCTGGTCGACCGCCGCCGACCTCTGCCGCTTCGCCGGGTTCCTTGCCGAGGGCGGTGAACGTGTGCTGGGCGCCGGCTCCCTGCGCGAGATGCGGACATCGTCCGCGCCTGCGGAGCCCGGGGACTGGGACAGCACCTATGGCCTCGGCCTTCAGATCGTCCGCAGGAACGGGCAGACGCTCGTCGGGCACGCCGGATCGCTGCCGGGCTTCGTGGCCTGTCTCTGGGCCGACGTGCAGGAGGGCGTGGCCGCGGTGGTGCTCGGCAATGCCACATCAGGACCGCTTCCTGCCGTCGTGGCGGCGGATCTCGTCCACATCGTGGTGGACGCCGAGCCGCGGTTCCCGGAGCCGTGGCGTCCGATGCAGGAAGTGGACGGAGGACTGCTGGAGCTGACGGGCGCTTGGTACTGGGGTACCTCCCCCTTCGGGCTGAAGCTTGTCGCGGACCGGGGACTTGAGCTGTACCCGCTGTCGGGCCCCGGCCGGGGTTCCCGGTTCCGGGCTCGCCCCGACGGGAGCTGGCGTGGGCTGGACGGCTACTTCGCGGGCGAGACCCTTCGCGCGGTGCACGGTCCGGAGGGGCGGTTGATCCATCTCGATCTGGGGTCCTTCGCCTTCACTCGTGAGCCCTACGATCCGGCCGGCGGGGTACCCGGCGGTGTGGACGCACGAGGGTGGTGCGCTCCGCCTTCGTGACGACCGGTTCCCGCGCGCACCGTGCGGGGCGTCTGTCGTGCACTGCGTGAGGTGGCGGTTTCACGTGAAACGCCGCAGCCGACTCCGCCGGCAGGATCGCCCGCGCCCGGCTCAGGAATGAGCGGATCGGGCGGTGCCCGGCCCTCCACCTCAGCCGGCCGGACGGCCTCTCCCGTGGTGGCTGAGGCTCCCGGCCTGCCCGGACGGGCCGGTGGCAGAGCGCGGCCGGCGAGGCGGGAGGCGTGCCAAGACGCCTGCGGGACGTCAGAGGGCGCGCTTGAAACCCACGTGTGACGCCTCGAAGCCCAGACGCTCGTAGAAGTGATGCGCGTCGGTGCGGGAGGCATCGGAGGTGAGCTGGACGAGCAGACAGCCGTGTCGTCGTGATTCCTCGACCGCCCATTCGACGAGCCGGGTGCCGAGGCCGCTGCCCCGCTCGTCGGCGTGGATCCGCACCGCTTCGATGATCGAGCGGGTGGCGCCGCGACGGGATAGTCCGGGAACGAGGGTGAGTTGCAGGGTGCCGACGGCCCGGCCGTCCCGCTCGGCCACGACGAGATGCTGGTTCGGGTCTTCTGCGAGTCGCGTGAACGCGGCCAGATAGGGAGCCGGATCGCCGGGTGACTCGCGCTGCGCGCCCAGTGGATCGTCGGCGAGCATCGCCACGATCGCGGGGATATCGGTGCGGGATGCGGGCCTTATCAGCAGATCGCTCATGATCGGCAGCTTATGCGTCCCTCACGGTGGGAGCGGTGGCCGGATTCTCACGCGGAGACGATGGCCGGCGCCGGGACCGTGGGTGCGGGGAGCTTCAGCTGTTCGACGGCCCGGACCAGCGGAGCCAGGTCGGGGTTCTTCGCCGCCTCGTCGAGCGCCTCGCGCAGCGCGCGATCGTGTGTCGGACGGGCCGCGGCAAGCAGTGCCAGCCCGGCTTCCGTGACATCGGTGTAGATACCACGGCGGTCGGTGTCGCACAGATAGCGGCTGAGCAGCCCTCGGTCCTCGAGCCGGGTGACGAGGCGGGTGGTGGCGCTCTGGCTGAGCAGGACGGCATCGGCCACCTGTTTCATCTGGAGGTGGCCGCCCGGCCCGCTGTGCTGACGGCTGAGCACGTTCAGCAGTGAGTACTCCCGGACGCTCAGATCGTGATGCGTCTGAAGGGTCCGCTCGACATGGCCCTCGATCCTTCCGTGCAGCAGAGAGAGCGCGCACCAGCTCTGGGCGAGCGCGGTGAGTGCCGGGTCCGTCGCTGTCATCGGTCCGTCCTCCGTCCAGGAGCGTCTGCGGGGTCGGTGCCCTCGGCCTGCGGAGCGGCCGGATCTCCAGGGTAGACGACCAGCGCAATAGCCCGCGCTTGCAAATAAGTGTTATCGCAATTATTGTGTGCGCCTGTAAGGTGCAAACGCAATTGTCAAGAAGGTGGAACCCGTGCCGCTCGCCCTCCTCGCCCTTGCCCTCGGGGCATTCGGTATCGGAACGACCGAGTTCGTGATCATGGGCTTGCTGCCCCAGGTCGCGAGCGGCTTTCAGGTGTCGATCCCCAGCGCCGGCTTCCTGGTGACCGGGTACGCCCTCGGGGTGGTCATGGGCGCACCGGTGATGACCGCCATCGGTACCAAGGTGCCCCGCAAGCGGATGCTGATGGTGCTGATGGGCCTCTTCATCGTGGGCAACGTGCTGTCGGCCCTCGCTCCCGTCTTCGGCGTCATGCTGGCCGGCCGTGTGGTGGCCTCGCTTGCCCATGGCGCCTTCTTCGGCATCGGCTCGGTCCTCGCGGCAGACCTGGTGGCTCCGGGCCGGAAGGCAGGTGCGATCGCGATGATGTTCACCGGTCTGACCGTCGCCAATGTCGTCGGGGTTCCGCTGGGCACCTTCATCGGGCAGAGCATCGGCTGGAGGGCCACATTCCTGGCCGTCGCGGGGCTCGGGGTGCTGGGACTCGCCGGCATCGCCCTGCTGGTCCCGGAGCAGCCCAGGCCCGAGGGCGTACGGCTGCGCCATGAGGCGGCCGCCTTCGGCAATGTCCAGGTGCTGCTGGCCATGGCGATGACCGTGCTCGGGTTCGGCGGCGTCTTCGCCTCGATCACCTACATCACGCCGATGATGACCCAGGTCGCCGGCTTCGCCGAGAGCTCCGTGACCTGGCTGCTGGTGCTCTTCGGTCTGGGCATGGTCGGTGGGAACCTGATCGGCGGCAGGTACGCCGACCGGGCGCTGATGCCCCTTCTCTACGTCTCGCTCGGAGCCCTCGCCGTGACGCTGGCGCTGTTCACCTTCACCGCCCACGACAAGCTCACGGCGGCCGTCACGATCGTGCTCGTCGGCGGGCTGGGATCCGCCACCGTATCGCCGCTCCAGAAGCGGGTACTCGACCAGGCATCGGGGGCGCCCACGCTGGCCTCGGCCGTCAACATCGGTGCCTTCAACCTCGGCAACGCCCTCGCCGCCTGGCTGGGCGGCATCGTGATCGCCGCGGGCCTCGGCTTCACCGCCCCGAACTGGGTGGGGGCGCTACTCGCCGGCTCCGCACTGGTGCTGGCGGTGCTCTCCGGTGCGCTCGAGCGCCGCGGTGTCCGCCGGGTCGGCCGGGTGGCCGCCGGTTCTGCCGCCGCCGTGCCCGCCCCGGTCGCCGCGGCTCGCCGGTGACGTCATCGGCGGGGCATACCCGGGCAGGACCGGGTTCCGGCCTCGCCGCGCCGGAGGCCCCTTCGCGCTGGGCCGCCCCCTCGCCCGGTGGAACCGTGCCAGAGCTCTGTGGACCGGTGCGATGCCACTTCCGGTCCGGGTGCGGGGGCATCGCCACCGAGATCCGAGCAGCGGCCGGATGGACAGACAGGGGTGCGACGCAGCCTAACGGGAAAGCAGGTGCGGATACCCGGACTTTCCACTCTTTGTCCGCCGTCGGGCAGGAAGTTGGCATGATGCCACGATGAGTGCCGCGGCCGGTGTCACCATCCGGTCCCACTCGCCCGGATCCCGCAATCGCGAAGTCTCGTGCGGGGCGGGCATGCGTCATTGAGAACAGAGCGGCGAAAACGAGGCACGTTCCAGACCAGCGGAAGTGCGCAGACCGACCGAGAGATGTTCGAGGCGAGGCACACAATGGACGCTCCGACCACGATGTCGGCCGACAACGGGACCTCCGGCGAGAACGGTGCGCAGCGCGGGGGTGGCTGGTTCACCCCCCGGAGACAGTCCCCCGATGGACCTGCGGACTCCGGTGCGGCGAGCGGCGAAGGCGAGCGGGCCTGGCCATCGGCCGGCGGGCGGATGGTCACCCCCAGCCGGCCGGTCGCCCCCATTCGCCCCGTCGGCACGGGAGCCGAGCGGGCAGCAGCGGCCCCGCCGTGCGAGATCACCGTCCCACGCGCGGGTTCCGCCCTCGACACCCGGGTACCACCGGGGGCGCCGGCGCGAGAGGCGCCAGCGCACCGGGCTCCGCACGGGGGCGGTGCGGCCCACGCGGACTCATCCCCCCACGGGAACGGCCGACCTCTCCGCAGCGCCCCTTGGCAGCAGGGCGCCCCGTCGCATGACGGGGATCCGCCCGACCCGCGTGCCGTGCCCCACCACACCCACCAGGGCGCCCCGCTGCCCGGGACCGCTCCCCGCAGCGGAGCCGACCTCGCCGCCGGTCCTGAGCGGTACACCGCAGGTCTCTTCCCTGCAGCAGCCGAGCGGACCGCGTCCCCCGACGCCGTCCTCATCCGCCGGACCATGGAGGAGATCGCCCCGGTCGCCGACAAGGTCACCTCCTACTTCTACGCCCTGCTCTTCCTGCGCCACCCTGATCTGCGGGCCCTCTTCCCGGCCGCCATGGACACCCAGCGCGACCGGCTCCTCAAGGCGCTGCTCACGGCCGCCGAGCACTTGGACGACCCGTCCGTGCTGGTCGGCTACCTCCAGCAGCTCGGCCGGGGCCACCGCAAGTACGGCACCCGGCCCGCGCACTACCCGGCCGTCGGCGAGGCGCTCATCGGAGCACTGACCCGGTACGCGTCGACGACCTGGGACGAGGAGACCGAAGGCGCCTGGGTCCGCGCGTACACGACCATCTCCCAGATCATGATCGACTCGGCCGCCGAGGACGAGCGGTACGCGCCCGCGTGGTGGCAGGCCGAGGTGGTGTCCCACGATCTCAGGACGCCGGACATCGCGGTCGTCACCGTGCGTCCCGATCAGCCGTACCCGTTCCTGGCCGGTCAGTACACGAGTCTGGAGACCCCGTGGTGGCCGAGGGTCTGGCGGCACTACTCCTTCGCGGGGGCGCCCCGCTCCGACGGACTCCTGGCATTCCATGTGAAGGCGGTCCCGGCGGGATGGGTCTCCAACGCCCTGGTCCATCACGCCCGACCCGGCGATGTGCTCCGGCTGGGCCCGCCGGGGGGGTCGATGGTGGTGGACCACGCCACCGAGAACGGCATGCTCTGCCTGGGCGGCGGTACCGGCATCGCGCCGATCAAGGCACTCGTCGAAGACGTCGCCGAGCACGGTGAGCGCCGTCCGGTGGAGGTGTTCTACGGGGCGCGCAGTGATCACGACCTGTACGACATCGACACGATGCTGCGGCTCCAGCAGAGCCACCCCTGGCTTCAGGTCCGGCCCGTCGTGGACGGCAGGACGCGGCTGCCCGACGCGGTGCTCGCATACGGGCCGTGGAACGAGTACGACGCCTTCGTCTCCGGTCCGGTCGGGATGATCCGCAGCGGGGTGGACACGCTCAGGGGCGTCGGCATCCCCGCCGAGCGCATCCGGCACGACTCGCTCGGGTAGCTCCTGGCGGCCCTCCTCACCGGGCCGCTGTGCGGCCGAAACAGCTTCGCCTCGCCCGCAGAGCCGGGGCCGCTCCCTGCCGGGCAAAACCTGTCTGTCGGGGGCCAGGAGGGCATCCGGCCACACGTCCCTGGGCCGCATCCGGGCCGGGATCCGGCTTGCAACCCGTCCGGCGGGGCGGACGCCGGCGTCGGACGAGGGGGCGGAGCACGGATCGAGGGACCCGCTCAGCCCAGGTCGGGTGCGTGCATCGCCCGGAGCCCCTCGATGTTTCCGTCCAGGTAGTGCCGCAGGGAGAGCGGGACGAGATGCACCGCGGCGATGCCGACGCGGCTGAAGGGCACCCGGACGATCTCGTACTCGCCGCAGGGTTCCTCCACCTCGGGACCGTGCCGCCGGGACTCGTCCATGGCCGCCAGCCGGCAGACGAAGAAGTGCTGCACCTTCACCCCCGAGGCACCGCCGTCCACGATGTGCTCGACGGTGTCCACGAAGCAGGGCACCACATCGACGATTCTGGCGCCCAGTTCCTCGTCCACTTCACGGTGGAGGGCTTCGGCGACGGTCGTGTCCCCGGGCTCGACCCCGCCACCGGGAGTGACCCAGTACGGATCCATGCCGGGCTTGGTGCGCTTGATCAGGACGAGGTCGTCGCCGTCGAGCAGAATGGCGCGTGCGGTGCGCTTGACCACTGGCCGTTCGGTCATGGTCAGAGAGTGGCCCAGGGCATCCGTTCTGAAACGCCCCGCCTTCGTGCTTGCCCCAGCGCCCGCCTCGGCGAGTTCACGTGCCGCTCCCTGCCGTCACCAGGCGGCAGCGGCGCGTAGCAGCTGCTCGTGCGCACGCGCGAGGTGGGTCAGTGAGAGGGTGCCGGTACGGACGGCCAGGAAGTATGTGCGCAGGGGTGGGACAGGCGGTTCCAGCAGTGCCACCAGCCGGCCGCGCTCCAGCACGTCCTGGCACAGATAGCGGGGCAGCACGGCGAGCCCGGCGCCGGCCGCCGCCGCTTCCCGCGCGGCCCGAAGGTCGGGCGCGATGACGGCGGCCACGGCGGGCGGGCGGCTGTCGAACACCGAGGACCAGTAGCGGGAGACGAACGGCAGGGACTCATGGACCTCGACCACCGGCAGCTGCTCCAGCACGACGGCTCCCTTGCGAAGGAGTGCCCCGTCGTCCAGCCGGACCGCCAGGCCGGGCGAGGCGACCAGGACGTGCTCCTCGTCCCAGAGCGGGGTCGAGGCGAGCAGCCCGCCGCGGGGCCGGGCCGTGGTCACCGCGAGGTCGTGGTGCCCGGCCGCCAGGCCCTCGAGGACCTCCTCGGCGTTGCCCGCGAACGACGTCCGCAGCGCCAGTCCCTGCGGGACCAGGGCGGCCAGCGCGGGCAGCACCCTGGCCGAGGTGAACTCGGGCGGTCCTGCGAGATGGAGGGTGCGCACCCCGGACTCCGGCTCCAGCCCCTCCTCCACGATCTCCACCAGCGCGTCCAGGTGGGGAGCGGCTCGATGGGCCAGTTCGTCACCGGCGGTCGTGGGGCTGACTCCGCGGGCCTGACGGAGGAAGAGCGGCCGTCCCAACTGCCTTTCCAGGGTCCTGATCTGGCTGGTCACCGTGGGCTGGGAGAGACCGAGGAGCGCGGCTGCACGGGTGAACGAGCCGGCCCGGTGCACCGTGACGAACGTGCGCAGCAGGGCCAGATCCATCGTCCAACCATAAATAAGTCGATAGGCCACTGTCTCTTCCGTGATTGGACACTGACGCACAGTCAACTAGCCTTGTGCGAGCGGTTTCCGCTCCGGGCGCACCGCACGCGGCGCTGCGCGCGGAGTGTGCGTGGTGCCATGTGCCGCCGGACGGGGCGACCGCCTGCGGAAGGGGGACGGTCCGAACCATGAGGGGGGAGGCTCGGACCATCCCTCACGCCCGCGGGACCCGCGGCCGGGGCAGCGGCCGCGCCAGGCGCAGCGCCTGCCCCAGCACCCGCCGCCCGGTCACGCGCTTCGCGCCGCTGCGGCGTCCAGTGCCCGGAGCACGTCCGCGACGAGGTCCTCCGTGTCCTCCACGCCCGCCGAGAAGCGGATGAATCCCTCCGCCACGGCGTCGCCGCCCCAACGGCCCCTGCGCTCGGCGCTGGAGCGTACGCCGCCGAAGCTGGTGGCGTCGTCGACGAGCCGTGTCTGCGCGAGGAAGCGCTCGGCGTGGTCACGGCCGGGCAGCTCGAAGGAGACCACCGAGCCGAAGCGGCGCATCTGCCGGGAGGCGATCGTGTGCGCGGGATCCTCGGGCAGCCCCGGGTAGCGCAGTCCGGTGACCTCCGCGCGGCCGGCCAGCGCCCGTGCCAGCGCGAGCGCGGTGGCGCACTGGCGGTCGGATCGCAGCTGGAGGGTGGCCAGCGAGCGATGGGCCAGCCACGCCTCCATCGGGCCCGGGACGGCGCCCACGACCTTGCGCCACTGCCGGACCGGCGCGGCGAGTTCGCTGTCCCGGCACACCACGTACCCGAGCAGCAGATCGCCGTGGCCCGTCAGGCCCTTGGTGGCGCTGGCGACCGCGAAGTCCGCGCCGAGTGCCAGCGGGCGCTGGCCGAGCGGGGTGGCGAGCGTGTTGTCCACCGCGACCAGGGCGCCGCGGGCGTGCGCGGCGTCCGCGAGCCGCCGTACGTCGCACACGTCGAGGCCCGGGTTGGAGGGTGTCTCGATCCACAGCAGCTTCGCACCGTCCAGCACGGAGAGCTGGGCGCCGCCGCCGGTGGGCGCGGTGCGCACCTCGACCCCGTACTCCTCCAGCCGCTCCCGTACCAGCGGCAGGGCCTGGTAGCCGTCGTCCGGGAGCACCACCGCGTCGCCTGCAGCCACCTGGGACAGCAGGACGGCCGTGACGGCGGCCATACCCGAGGCGAGGACGACGGTCTCGGCCTCCGCGTCTCCCGGTGCCTCCAGCTCCCCGATGGCCCGCTCCAGCAGGGTCCAGGTGGGGTTGGAGTCGCGCCCGTAGGTGTACGGGCCCGTCGGTTCACCGGGCAGGTGGTAATGGGCGGCGAACGCAGGCCCGGGCAGGGCCGGCTCGTGCTTGTGCGCCTTCGGCAGACCGGCCCGTACGGCCCTGGTGCCCTCACCCGTGCTCATGCCGCCTTCTCCTCCACCGCGTCGCGCACCGCGGCGGGCGGTCTCCCGCTCGCGGTCTCCACCATGCCGGGTACTCCTCGCCCCCGTTCGTCCCGCTGCCGTGGTACGGGCCGGTGATGCCGGGATTGGTCGCCGGCCGTCGGGTCGTACAGGCGCGGCAGCCGCGCGTCCGCCGAGGTCGGTGTGATCGGCGCAGGCCCGCGCGGACGGCCCTCGTAGAAAGCGGTCACCGGGCCCGGCCCGGAGGCCCGCGCCAAGGCGCCGCTCCCCACGGGCCGGGAGCACGGTCTCCCCCGTAGGCGACCGGGGGATGCCGCCGGCAGAGGCGGGGCAGCCGGAGGAGAGGGCATCATCCGTTCAGTCCCTGCCGTCCGGGAGCACCACGTTCAGCGCCCACGACACGATCGAGACGATCAGCCCGCCGAGCACGGCCGTCCAGAAGCCCTCCACGTGGAATTCCAGATCGAGGACGCCGGCCAGCCACGAGGTCAGCAGCAGCATCAACGCGTTGACCGCCAGCGTGATCAGGCCGAGCGTGAGGATGAAGAGGGGAAGCGTCAGCAGCTGGACTATAGGCTTCACGAAGAAGTTCACGAGGCCGAAGAGCAGGGCCACGATGAGGAGAGTGGCGGTCTTCTTCGCGGTGCTGTCGCCGGTGAGCGTGATGTCCTGGAGCAGCCAGATGGCCACGGCGAGTGCCCCGGCGTTCGCGAGCGTCTTGACGAGGAAATTCATCATGTGTCTGATCGTGGCAGACGTGAGGGGACCGATGGCAGGGGCGGACGGACGATGAAGGCATTCCGGTTGGACGAACTCGAGGCGGAGCGCGCCGCCAACGACGGCGCGTATCTGCAGTTCCTGCGTGAGCGGAACATGTCCGTCGGGCTGTACGCGCTGAACGCGGGGGAGGCGGACCCGCAGCAACCGCACGGACAGGACGAGATCTACTTCGTGGTCAGCGGCCGGGCCTCGATCACCGTGGGCACGGAGACGACCCAGGTGGGTCGGGGCAGCGTCGTCTACGTCCCCGCGGGTGCGGCCCACAAATTCCACCACATCAGCGAAGATCTGCGGGTGCTGGTCGTGTTCTCCCCGCCCGAGGGCTGACCGGTCGACGCCGGTTGTCCCTAGGGGACGGCTCAGGGGCTTTCGGGGGACGCAGGCGCCCCGCGGACCGCCCTGGCGCCTCTAGCATCGAGGGTGGGACAACTCACAGAAGCGAGGTAGGACGATGGCGGTGCGCGAGATGTTGACGGGGATGCCGTGGTGGGTGAAGTGGATCGCCATCCCGCTGATCGCCCTCGTCGTCTTCGGGGGGATGATCGCGAGTGTCATCGGCTTCGTGGTCTGGCTGCTCTTCAAGGTCCTGCTCTTCGTGGCGATCGTGGGCGGGCTGATCTACGTCGTGCGGAAGTTCACGAGTGCGTCGTCCTCCAAGGGCGACTGGTAGTCCCGCACCTGACCTGACCTGACCTGACCTACCTGACCGGGGTTCCTGCCCGCGTACCGCGCGCGGGTACGCCTGTGAGCTCGTGCGGGGGGAATGGCGCAGGTGCTCCCCGGGGCCCGTCCGGACTGCCGCCAGGCCGACACTGCGGTGGCGGTCCTCCGGCGCACCCGGTCGCTCCCGTGCCGACGGTCACCGCGCACAGCCCGTTCGTGCGATGCGCCGGACGGCTTCCGGGTCCGGCACCGTTCGATGGGGCGGACGCAGCCGGTCGCCGAGCGCCGGGAATCCGCCCTGGGAACGGCCGACGGGGCGGTTCCCGTCACCGTGGGATGCACCGCCGGCGCAGCGGCGCTCTGCCTCCCGCCGCACCGGGAAGACCGTCTGGTCCCTGCGGTCGAACAACTACGCAGTGGCGTGGGCAGCATGCTCAGCCCATTCACCTTCTCTATCAGTATCGGAAAAACTACTCCTTGTGATCTACTGGTCACTTACAGCACGATGGCGGGTGGGCTCGGGCGTATATTCCCGGCCGTTCTCACAAGGTGTCTCATCCACTGCGGAGTTCACACGATGCGCGAGTCGGTTCAGGCAGAGGTTTTGATGAGCTTCCTGGTCTCCGAGGACCTCTCCTTCCGGATCCCGGTGCAGCTCACCTATGAGACGAGAGATCCCTATGCGGTGCGGATGACGTTCCACCTGCCCGGTGACGCCCCTGTGACCTGGGTGTTCGGCCGGGAGTTGCTGCTGGACGGAATCAACGGCCCCAGCGGCGACGGCGATGTGCACATCGCCCCGACCGATCCCGAGGGGCTGTCCGACGTCCGCATCCGGCTCCAGGTCGGTTTCGACCGGGCGCTGTTCCGGGTCGGCGCCGCGCCCCTGGTGGCCTTTCTCGACCGGACCGACAAGCTGGTTCCGCTGGGGCAGGAGCGTACGCTCGGCGACTTCGAGGGCAGTCTGGAAGCCGCGCTGGGCCGCATCCTCGCGGAGGAGGCCGCCGGCTGACCGTCCACCGCCGGCCGATCATCCGACGCAACCGGGCGCGAACCTATTTCGCACGCCGACGGCGCCCCCTGCTGCGCACCGCTCCGGCGGCCACACCGGTCACCGTCCCGCCGGGCCGGTCGGCCGAGACGACCAGAGCGGCCAGCGCCGTCGTCACCGGAACCGAAGCCACCAGGCCGATGGACCCGATGAGCGTCCGGACGATCTCCTCCGCCACCAGTTCGCTGGTCGCCACCATGCCCACCCCGGAGTCCGCGACGGAGAACAGCAGGAGCAGCGGCAACGCCGCCCCGGCATAGGCCAGTACGAGTGTGTTGACCACCGAGGCGATGTGGTCGCGGCCGATCCGGATACCCGCTGTGTAGAGAGCGCGCGGTCCCATCGCCGGATCCGCCTGGTGCAGTTCCCAGACCGCCGAGGTCTGGGTCACCGTGACGTCGTCGAGTACGCCGAGCGAGCCGATGATGACGCCCGCAAGCAGCAGGCCGGACATGTCGATGCTCGGGTACAGGCCGTGGATCAGACCGGTGTTGTCGTCGGTGTTGCCGGTCAGAAACGCCCAGCCGATGAACACCGAGCCGAGCAGCCCGATCAGCAGCAGTGAGATCAGCGTCCCGAGGACGGCGACCGACGTGCGGGCGTTCAGGCCGTGGCAGAGGTACAGCGCGATCAGCATGATCGCGCTCGCCCCGACCACGGCCACGATCAGCGGGTTCGAGCCCTGCAGGATCGCGGGGAGGATGAACAGGGTCAGCACGGCGAAACTCAGGCACAGAGCGATCAGCGCCATCACTCCGCGGAACCGCCCGACCAGCACGACCACGAGCGCGAAGATGCCGGCGAGCAGCATCATCGGCAGGTCCCGGTCGACATCGCTCACCGAGTACTGGAGATCGCGCGGCGCGTCGGGCGCGTACGCCACCACCACGCCTTGGCCCTCCGCCAGCTGGCGGGAGGCGTCCGGCTGGACGATCTCGACGAACGTACGGCCCTCGTCCTTTCCGGAGGTGACCTCCACGGTCGCCTTCTTGCACTTTCCCTGCTGGGAGTTGACCGCCTCCCGCCCCTCGGGGGTCGAGGTGTCACCCGTCGGAGGTACCTGTCCGGCGTTCACCTCGGCGCAGTCGACCTCCTGCACCTGCACCACCCGGGCCTGCTCGGTCTGCCGGTCGAAACCGACTCCCGTGCGCTCGTGCTCCGGTGCGCCGCCGGGCCAGAGAACGACGAGGCCGACCACCACCGCGGCCGCGAACGGGATGAGGACCGCCGCGATGACCCGTCTCAGATGCTGTGAGACGGGGGCGGCGGGCCCATGGGCATGCGCATGAGCATGGCCGGGGGCATGGCCGGGGGAGCGCGGCGGACCGCCCTTGCGGGCGTCCGGGTCCGGCGTCTGCTGGGAGGAAGTCACACACAGATCATCGCAACAACGGATGGGGCCCACTGGTCAGCACGCCAGACGGGGCGCTAGCGTGGTGTCTCACCTTTGCACACGCGGGAGCTCGGAGCACCGGGCTGAGAGGGCGCTGACCGGCCGTAACGGCCGTACGGGACAGCTGCGCCGACCGCCGAACCTGTTACCGGGTAATGCCGGCGTAGGGAGTAGGTCACATGACCACATCGGACACGCGCACGCCTGCCTCCGGATCGCCGGGGGCGGGGAAGTCCGCCGGCTGGCACAAGGGATACGTCGAGGGCTCCCGCCCCGACATCCGGGTGCCGGTCCGCAGGGTCCACCTCACCAACGGCCGGGACGTGACGCTCTACGACACGTCCGGCCCGTACACCGATCCGGGTGCCGAGACGGATGTGCGCCGCGGGCTGGCTCCGCTGCGTGAGAACTGGATCATCGGACGGGGTGACACCGAGGAGTACGCGGGCCGGCCGGTGCGGCCCGAGGACGACGGGGTCAGGCACACCTCCCCGCGCGGCGGTCTGCGCAACCTCGACGCGGTCTTCCCGGGCCGCCCGCGTCAGCCCCGCCGGGGACGCGGAGGGCAGGCGGTGACACAGCTCGCCTACGCCCGGCGCGGTGAGGTCACACCGGAGATGGAGTTCGTGGCGATCAGGGAGAACGTCTCCCCCGAGGCCGTCCGCGAAGAGATCGCCGCGGGCCGGGCCGTCCTGCCCGCCAACGTGAACCACCCCGAGACCGAGCCGATGATCATCGGTAAGCGGTTCCTGGTGAAGGTCAACGCCAACATCGGCAACTCCGCCGTGACCTCCTCGATCGAGGAGGAGGTGGAGAAGATGACCTGGGCGACACGGTGGGGAGCGGACACGGTCATGGACCTGTCCACCGGCCGCAACATCCACACCACGCGCGAGTGGGTGCTGCGCAACTCCCCCGTGCCGATCGGCACCGTCCCGCTCTACCAGGCGCTCGAGAAGGTCGACGGCCGGGCCGAGGAGCTGACCTGGGAGATCTACAAGGACACCGTGATCGAGCAGGCGGAACAGGGCGTCGACTACATGACGGTCCACGCCGGTGTGCTGTTGCGCTATGTGCCGCTCACCGCCCGCCGCAAGACCGGCATCGTCTCCCGCGGCGGCTCGATCATGGCCGCCTGGTGCCTCGCGCACCACAAGGAGTCGTTCCTGTACGAGAACTTCGATGAGCTCTGCGAGATCCTCGCGGCGTACGACGTCACCTACTCGCTCGGCGACGGGCTGCGGCCCGGCTCCATCGCCGACGCCAACGACGAGGCGCAGTTCGCCGAGTTGAGAACGCTCGGCGAACTCCACACGATCGCCAAGCGGCACCAGGTGCAGACCATGATCGAGGGCCCGGGGCACGTCCCGATGCACAAGATCAAGGAGAACATCGACCTCCAGCAGGAGATCTGCGAGGAGGCCCCGTTCTACACGCTCGGACCCCTGACCACCGATGTGGCGCCCGCCTACGACCACATCACCTCCGGAATCGGCGCGGCGATGATCGCCTGGTGGGGCACGGCCATGCTCTGCTACGTCACGCCCAAGGAGCACCTGGGCCTGCCGAACCGGGACGACGTCAAGACGGGCGTCATCACGTACAAGATCGCGGCGCATGCCGCGGACCTCGCCAAGGGGCACCCCGGCGCACAGGAGTGGGACGACGCGCTCTCGGACGCGCGCTTCGAGTTCCGCTGGGAGGACCAGTTCAACCTCGCCCTGGACCCCGACACGGCACGGGAGTTCCATGACGAGACGTTGCCGGCCGAGCCGGCGAAGACCGCGCACTTCTGCTCCATGTGCGGTCCCAAGTTCTGCTCGATGAAGATCAGCAGAAGCATCAGCGAGCAGTTCGGCGGTGACGAGCCGGCGGCCTCGGACCAGGAGATCGCCGAGGGCATGCTGCAGAAGTCCAGGGAGTTCGCCGCCTCGGGCAACCGGGTGTACCTTCCGCTGGCGGACTGACCGGGCAGCGGAAGCGGCCCGGGATCCCGTGCGGTCGCGGACCGGTTCCGCCGCCCCGACGCCCCGGGGCCCCGGGGCCCCGGTCCGCGGAGGCAGGCGCGTGCGGGCTATTCGGGCCGGTTCTCCGGCGGCCCGAAGTCGGGGCTGGTGAAGTCCGGGCTGGTGAACGTCGGGCGGGGCCCGGTCGGGCCGCCGTCGCTCGGACTTGAGAAGTCGGGTCCGCTGTAGCCCACCTTGGGGATGCGGTTCACCGCGCGGGGCGGGGTGTGGGAGGCCGGATCGGCGCCGGGATCCGCCAGGGCGGCTCGCAGGAACGGGAGGACGCCGCGTTCGAGGAGGGCGTGCCGCCAGGCTTCTTTGGCGCGCGCCACCTCGTCGGGCAGTTCGCCGGTGGCGTCCTCGGCGGGTACCTGGGTCGCCCTGTTCCGAAGCGCGGTGACCAGCAGGCCGATCGCGGCGGCGAGGAGCCCTGCGGCCGTCAGCGCACCGAAGAACCAGCCCGCCGTCAACAAGGTCTCGGCGAATGCGGCGTCGGGGCTGACGGCCTTCAGGACGTAGCCGACGAGCAGGAGGATCAGCGCGGCGGTGCCGGCGAGCACCGGTGCAAGGACGGTGATTACGGCGGCGAAGCCGGCGCCCGTCTCCGAGGGGGCGCCGGCCGCGGGGCCGGGGCCGCCCCCGGGCCCGCCCGCCGATGCACGTGCCTCCTGGCGGGCCGTCACATAGTGGCCGTACTCGGCCGCGGCGGCGCCGGTGATGTGCGAGGTGGCCTTCAGCGCCATCGTGCGCAGTTGTTCGGCGGTGAGCCGCCGGCCGATCCCGTCGAGTTCTGGACGGTTGTGCGCGGTGCGCAGCACGTCGTTGAGGACGCGCTCATACTCGGCGCGGTCCTCGGAGTGCAGGTGCGGAGCGCTGTTCATGTGTGTCCCCCGATGCTCCGTAGGGCCGGTTTGCCCATGGGGATGCGGCAGCTTGGCGGAAACGGAGGAGAGCCTGCCACGGATAGGCCGATGGTAGAGCGGTTACGCCACGGCGTGGCAGGGGTTCTCGAAATCGGCCGCCAGGATGGCTTCAAGCCTGCAGTGGGAGGGGGGCGACCAGTAGCTTTCCGGCCATGGTCACTCCGCCGTCCATGGCGACGGCCAGGCCGTCCGCGTACACATGCGGGCCTTCCACCAGCGGCTCGGCCTTCCCCTCACCGTCCGCGTCCTCGGCGCCGACCTCGCCTAGCAGGTAGGGGATGGGGCTGTGGCCATGGACGATCCGGCCCCCGCCGTAGGCGGCGAGCAGCTCCCTCACGGCCTTGGGGCCGTTGTCGTCCCGGAAGGCGAAGCGCTTGGTGAACTTCCGGAAGAGGTCCCAGCACTCGTCAGCGTCGTTGCGGTTGATGATCTCGTGGACCGTGTCGTTGACGTCCTCGATCGTGGTGCCGTAGTCGAGGTAGGCGGTCGTGTCGGAGTGCATCAGCAGATGCCCGTCCTCCTCCACCACCGCGTCGAGCCGGGACATCCACTGCAGATGGACGTCCTGGAGGCGGTCCATATCGTTCTTCTGGCCTCCGTTGAGCAGCCATGCCGCCTGGAAGGTGGCAGTGCCCGCGCCCGAGTTGACGGGCGTGTCCCCGAAGCGCCTGGCACCGATGAGCAGCAGCTCGTGATTGCCCATCAGGGCCTTGCAGTAGCCGCCGGCCGCAGCGGCCTCGGCCGAGAGCCGCATGACGAGGTCGATGACGCCGATCCCGTCCGGTCCGCGGTCGGTGAAGTCGCCCAGGAACCACAGCCGGGCGTTGCCCGCGGACCAGTGGCCTTCGGAGTCGATCAGCCCCTCGGTGGTGAGCGCGGCGACGAGTTCGTCCAGGTAGCCGTGCACGTCCCCCACCACATAGAGCGGACCGGGGCCCTCCGGGGCGGGTTGCCGATCGGCGGCGGCCACCCGGACGGTGCCGTCGCGGTCGAGCACCGGCAGGTCGCGCTCGGTGGGGGTGTAGCCCTCGGGCGGTTCGTCGTCCGGGACGGCATCGCCGGGGTGGACCTGCGGGTCCTCGGGGTCCTCGGGGGCCCCCGGCACGGCGTCCTCGGCCCGGTGCGGGGCCGTCCCGGGGGCGCCGGCCTCTCCATCGGCTGCCCGGGCCGCAGGGGCCGGGTCGTCCGCCCGGTGTGGGTCGTCCGCCCGGTCCGCGGGTGCCGGTTGCGGGGCGGATTCCCCGGACCGCAGCGGAATCGGCCGGGGTACTGAGTCCTCCGGGTGCGCGAGCGCGTACTCCCGGGAGGAGCATTCCGACTGCACCGGAACCTGTGCGTACGGCGGGACGCGGAAGTCGCGCGATGTCGCCGTGCGCACCACGGGTCCCTGACCTGCCCCCTGAGTCATCGACCCCTCCACCACCGTCGCGCCGCCCTCACCGCCGGACCGGCCTGGTCGGGGACGGTCCTCGGTGTCGTGCGCCCATCATAGGAATGCGGATCGTGCTCTGTGACGCACCAGGGGTGCTGAATCCGGGTACTGCCGCGGTTCACTGGTCGTTTCGCCCTGATTGCACTGGTTCTGCGGGACGGCTCTCACTTCCGGGAAGGGGATCGCGGGGCGCTTACCGTCGTACGGGGAGAACTCCGCTGCGACGACGCCCGGACGATGAGTTCGGTCGGTATCACCTGCTCCACCGGGCGCCCGCCGTCCGCTCCCTCGATGGCGTCGATCAGCAGCTGGACCACGGCCGTGCCGATGCGCCGCGGCTTGAGCGAGAGCGTGGTGATCGACGGGTCCGTGTTCGCGTACACGGTGGACTCGCTGCAGCAGACCAGCAGCAGATCGTCGGGCACGCGCAGCCCGTACCGGCGGGCGGCGGCCAGCAGGTCCGTGCCGTTGGGGTCGAAGAGCCCGTACACCGCGTCGGGCCGGTCGGGCCGGGCGAGCAGCCGGTCGGCGGCGACCGCGCCGGCGCACGGGTCGTGGGCGGGGTACGCCTCGTAGACCGGATCCTGACCCACCCGTTCGCACCAGTCGAGATAGGCCGTGGTGGAGAGCCGCGTGTAGGTGTCCGTGGTGGTGCCGGTGAGCAGGCCGATCCGTCGTGCGCCGCCGGCCGCCAGATGGTCGAGCAGCTCGAGGACGGCGGCCTCGTGGTCGTTGTCGACCCAGGCGGTGACGGGAAGGGTGCCTGCGGGGCGGCCGTCGGAGACGACGGGCAGGCCCTGGCGGACGAGTTCGGTGACCACGGGGTCGTGGTCCGACGGGTCGATCACGACGGTGCCGTCGAGCGCGACATTGGACCAGACGTCATGGCGTGAGGTGGCGGGGAGGATGACCAGCGCGTATCCGCGGGCCAGCGCGGCGGAGGTGGCGGCGCGGGCCATCTCCGCGAAGTACGCGAACTCCGTGAAGGTGAAGGGTTCGTCCCCGTATGTCGTGACCGTGAGGCCGATGAGGCCGGACTTGCCGGTACGGAGCGTGCGGGCCGCGGCCGAAGGGCGGTAGCCCAGCCGGTCGGCGACCTCGCGGACATGGCGGCGGGTGGCGTCCGGGAGCCGGCCCTTTCCGTTCAGCGCGTCCGAGACGGTCGTGATGGAGACACCGGCCGCGGCCGCGACGTCGCGGATGCCCGCCCGGCCCTGCCGATTGCCCCGGCGTGATGTCTCCGTCCGGCTCACCTGGTGCTTCCCTGCTGCTGTCATGGCAGGCCGATAGTAGGGCGAGGCGGGTCGGTGCAGCCGGTCGGATATACCGGCATGGGAAGGCACGTTTCTGCACGGCCATGTATGGCCAATAGCCTTGCAATGCAAGGCAGTTGAGGGTGGTTGTGCTGGTCTTGGGGCTCTCGACCGGTGCGGACCTGCCGAATGGCTCAGGTATCGAAGCGGTCTCAACTCACCACTACGAGGGATGCGCGCCACGGAGTGAGCCACCGGCGCGCGGCAATCCGGTATGCGCTCTCCATCGCCTCGGCCCGGGCACCCGCTGATCCCGGTGAACCCCGGCACCCTCCCGGTCGCGCACGGTCCGCTGTCTGACCGTGCCCGCCCAAGGCCCGGCTCCGGGCCCCGCTCGCTCCCCCATTCGCAGGAGAAGGGAATCCTCATAAGGTGAGCAGCATTGGCGAACCCAGACGCACGACGGTCGAGGAGGACCTGCGGTGAGCGAGACGAGCCCCAAGCTGCGCGCCGAACTGGACGGCATTCCCACATACAGGCCCGGCAGGCCCGCCGCTGCCGGCGGGCCGGTCGCGTTCAAGCTCTCCTCCAACGAGAACCCCTATCCGCCGCTGCCCGGGGTGATGGAGACCGCCGTCGCCGCCGCGGGAGACTTCAACCGGTACCCGGACATGGCCTGCACCGGACTGATGAACGAACTCGCCGACCGCTTCGGGGTGCCGGTGACGCACCTGGCGACGGGCACCGGCTCGGTGGGCGTCGCCCAGCAGCTGCTGCAGATCACGTCGGGCCCCGGCGACGAGGTCGTCTACCCCTGGCGGTCCTTCGAGGCATACCCGATCATCACCCGGATCAGCGGTGCCACCTCCGTTCCCGTGGCGTTGACCTCCGAGGACGTGCACGACCTGGACGCCATGGCGGACGCCGTCACCGACCGCACCCGGCTGGTCTTCGTCTGCAATCCGAACAACCCCACCGGCACGGTGGTGCACCGGCAGGAGCTGGAGCGGTTCCTCGACCGTGTGCCCTCTGATGTGCTGGTGGTCCTGGACGAGGCGTACCGCGAGTTCATCCGGGACCCCGGGGTGCCGGACGGCCTGGAGATCTACCGCGCCCGCCCGAACGTCGCGGTGCTGCGCACCTTCTCCAAGGCCTATGGCCTGGCCGGGCTCAGGATCGGGTTCGCCGTGGCCCACGAGCCCGTGGCCGCCGCGCTGCGCAAGACGGCGGTACCGTTCGGCGTCAGCCAGGTCGCCCAGGACGCGGCGGTGGCGTCGCTGCGGGCGGAGGACGAACTGCTCGGCAGGGTCGGCGCGCTGGTCGCGGAGCGGACGCGGGTGTGCGGGGCGCTGCGGAAGCAGGGCTGGACGGTGCCGCCGACAGAGGCGAACTTCGTATGGCTGCGGCTGGGGGAGCGGGCGGCCGAGTTCGCGGCCGCCTGCGAGGCTGCGGGTGTGGTGGTGCGGCCGTTCCCGGGCGAAGGGGTGCGGGTCACCATCGGCGAGTACGAGGCGAACGACGTGTTCCTGCACGCGGCCGAGGCGTTCCGCCGCGGCCGGTAGGGCGCGGGGCGGAGCGGCGGCGACCCTCCCGGTCCCGGCCCACGCCCGGCTGCCGCTGCCGCTCTGCCCCTTGTCCCTGCCCGCCTGCTCTGCCCGTCTGCTCTGCCCGCCTGCCGCCCTGTCCGCTGCCCCGTGCCGGGCCCCGGTCCGCAATCCGAGGGTGGCGGATTTCGCCATCTGCCGGGCGTCCGAATCGGGGCCGGCAGGCCGGATCCAGCGGTCCGGGCATCGCGTCGGCGGGGGGAGCGTGAAGCCGCTCCCCCGCCCGGAGCACCGCGGGTCGCCCGCGGCGGAGGAGCGACGGCCCCTTCGAGGGCGCCGCGCCCGATGGAGGTCCGGCCGAACGCCGAGCGGAGCGCTGCGGAGAACGCCGAGGTGAGACGCTCAGCGGGCCGGGTACGGCGGGTCTCCCGTGCCGCGGGTCCCTCCGCATACCGCGGCCGTCGGCCGAGTGGTCGCACGGCCGGGACGGCATGCCGACCGGTCGGTATCTCCTTGGGGCACCCCCGCCCGCATGTGCGGATTTCGGATGGCTCATAATTGCTTGTGAATGTGAACGCGTTCACAAGCGTGGGCTGTGGCGCGGTTCCGGGAACCGCGCCGCGCCCGCCGTGACGCATACGACGAGAGCGCCGATGCGACCCGAGGCCATGCAAGGAGAGACGACGTGGACCTAGCCCTGGCGCCAGAGACACTGGCCCGCTGGCAGTTCGGCATCACCACCGTCTACCACTTCCTCTTCGTCCCCCTGACGATCTCCCTGGCGGCGCTGACTGCGGGGCTGCAGACGGCGTGGGTGCGCACCGGCAAGGAGAAGTACCTCAGGGCGACCAAGTTCTGGGGGAAGCTCTTCCTGATCAACATCGCCATGGGTGTCGTCACCGGCATCGTGCAGGAGTTCCAGTTCGGCATGAACTGGTCCGACTACTCGCGCTTCGTCGGAGACGTGTTCGGTGCCCCGCTCGCCTTCGAGGCGCTGATCGCGTTCTTCTTCGAGTCCACCTTCATCGGGCTGTGGATCTTCGGCTGGGACAAGCTCCCCAAGAAGATCCACCTCGCCTGTATATGGATGGTCGCCCTCGGCACCATCCTGTCCTCCTACTTCATCCTGGCGGCCAACTCCTGGATGCAGCACCCCGTGGGGTACCGGATCAACCCGGAGAACGGACGGGCGGAACTCACCGACTTCTGGCTTGTGCTGACCCAGGACACGGCCCTCACCCAGGTCTTCCACACGCTCTCCGGCGCCTTCCTCACCGGAGGGGCCTTCATGGTCGGCATCGCTGCCTTCCACCTGCTGCGCAAGAAGCACGTCCAGGTGATGAAGAGCTCACTGCGCCTGGGCCTGGTGACGATCGCCGTCGCCGGCCTGCTGACGGCGGTCAGCGGCGATCTGCTGGGCAAGGTCATGTTTAGGCAGCAGCCGATGAAGATGGCCGCGGCCGAGGCGCTCTGGGACGGCGAGAGCCCGGCGCCCTTCTCCCTGTTCGCCTACGGCGACGTGGACAAGGGCCACAACAAGGTCGCCATAGAGATCCCGGGCCTGCTGTCCTTCCTGGCGAACGACGACTTCACGTCCCATGTGCCGGGTATCAACGACACCAACAAGGCGGAGCAGGAGAAGTACGGCCCGGGCGACTACCGGCCCAACATCCCGGTCACCTACTGGGGCTTCCGCTGGATGATCGGTTTCGGCATGGCGTCGTTCGCCGTCGGCCTGGCCGGGCTCTGGCTGACCCGGAAGAAGTTCATGCTGCCGCCGGCGTCGAGGGCCGGCGAGGACGACGTACCCCATGTGGTGCTGTTCCGGAAGCCGCTCGGGCCGAGGCCCACCCGGCTGTACTGGCTCACGGCCGTCTGGACGCTCGGCTTCCCGTTGATCGCCAACTCCTGGGGCTGGATCTTCACGGAGATGGGGCGTCAGCCCTGGGTCGTGTACGGCGTCCTGCGCACCCGGGATGCCGTCTCCCCCGGTGTCACCCAGGGCGAGGTGCTCACGTCGATGATCGTCTTCACGCTCATCTACGCGATCCTCGCCGTCATCGAGGTCAAGCTGCTGGTCACGTACGTCAAGGCCGGGCCTCCCGAGCTCACCGAGGCCGACCTCAATCCACCCACCAAGATCGGCGGCGACGAGCGTGACGCCGACCGGCCGATGGCCTTCTCGTACTGAGACCGAGGACTGGGATCTGAGGCATGGAACTCCACGACGTCTGGTTCGTACTCATCGCCGTCCTGTGGACCGGCTACTTCTTCCTGGAGGGCTTCGACTTCGGGGTGGGTGTCCTGACGAAGCTGCTCGCCCGCGACCGGGCCGAGAAGCGCGTCCTCATCAACACGATAGGCCCGGTCTGGGACGGCAACGAGGTGTGGCTGCTGACGGCGGGCGGTGCGACGTTCGCCGCCTTTCCCGAGTGGTACGCCACGCTGTTCTCGGGCTTCTATCTGCCGCTGCTGCTCATCCTGGTCTGCCTGATCGTGCGCGGTGTCGCGTTCGAGTACCGGGCCAAGCGACCTGAGGAGCGCTGGCAGCGCAACTGGGAGCAGGCCATCTTCTGGACCTCGCTCATACCGGCGTTCCTGTGGGGCGTGGCCTTCGGGAACATCGTGCGCGGCGTGAAGATCGACCAGGAGATGGAGTACGTCGGCACGTTCTGGGACCTGCTGAACCCGTACGCGATCCTGGGTGGTCTGGTGACCCTGGCGCTCTTCACCTTCCATGGCACGGTGTTCACGGCGCTGAAGACCGTCGGGGACATCAGGGAGCGGGCCAGAAGGCTCGCCCGGAGCCTCGGCGTGGTCACGGCCGTGCTGGCACTCGGCTTCCTGGGCTGGACGCAGGCCGAGAAGGGCGACGGCGCCAGCCTGGTAGCCGCGACCGTCGCGGTGGTGGCGCTGGTCGCCGCGCTCGGAGCGAACCGGGCAGGGCGCGAGGGCTGGGCGTTCGCCCTCTCGGGCGTCACGATCGTGGCGGCGGTGGCGATGCTGTTCCTGACCCTCTTCCCGAACGTGATGCCGTCGTCGCTCGACGAGGCGTGGAGCCTGACGGTGACCAACGCGTCCTCGAGCCCCTACACCCTGAAGATCATGACCTGGTGCGCCGGGATCGCGACGCCCATGGTGCTGCTGTACCAGGGCTGGACCTACTGGGTGTTCCGGAAGCGGATCGGCACGCAGCACATCGCCGACCCGCACTGAGGCCGGAGCCCCATCGGGACCACCCGGTTCCTCGACCAAGGGATGTTTCACGTGAAACCCGTCGACCCGCGCCTGCTTCGGTACGCCCGGGCCACCCGCCTCTTCCTGGCGACCGTGGTAGCACTCGGCCTTGCCGGGGCTGCGCTGGTCGTGGCCCAGGCGATGCTGATCGCCGACGTGGTGGTCGGCGCCTTCCAGCGCGGTCTGGGCGCCGACGAACTGTGGACGCCGCTGGCGCTGCTGGCCGTCGTCGCCGCCGGGCGCGGGCTGGTGACCTGGCTCACCGAACTGGCCGCCCACCGGGCGAGTGCGGCGGTCAAGTCGGAGCTGCGCCGGCGGGTGCTGGAACGGGTCGGGGAGCTGGGGCCGGGGTGGCTGAGCGGACAGCGGAGTGGTTCCCTGGCCGCCCTCGCCACTCGCGGGGTGGACGCGCTCGACGACTACTTCGCCCGCTATCTGCCGCAGCTGGGGCTGGCGGTGGTCGTCCCGGTCGCGGTGCTGGCCCGGATCGTCACCGAGGACTGGGTCTCCGCGGCGGTGATCGTGGTCACCCTGCCGCTGATCCCGATCTTCATGGTGCTGATCGGCTGGGCTACGGAAGCCCGGATGAACCGTCAGTGGACCCTGCTTTCCCGGCTGTCCGGACACTTTCTGGACGTGGTCGCCGGGCTGCCGACGCTCAAGGTGTTCGGCCGGGCGAAGGCCCAGGCCGAGGCGATTCGGAAGATCACCTCGGAGTACCGGCGGGCGACGCTGAGGACCCTGAGGATCGCGTTCCTCTCGTCCTTCGCCCTGGAACTGCTGTCGACGCTCTCCGTGGCCCTGGTGGCGGTCGGCATCGGCATGCGGCTCGTGCACGGGGATCTGGATCTCCACACCGGGCTCGTCGTGCTCATTCTGGCCCCCGAGGCCTATCTGCCGCTGCGGCAGGTCGGGGCGCAGTACCACGCCGCCGCGGAGGGGCTGGCGGCGGCGGAGGAGATGTTCCGGGTGCTGGAGACCCCGGTCCGGGCCGGTGGCACGGCGCCGGCGCCCGGCGCCCGGGGACTGCGGCTGGAACTGGACTCCGTGACGGTGCGGCACGGGGGCCGGGCCGCACCCTCGCTGGACGCCGTGTCACTGACGGTGGAGCACGGTGAGACCGTCGCGCTGGTCGGCCCGAGCGGCGTCGGCAAGTCGACGCTGCTCGATGCCGTGCTGGGCTTCGTGGCACCGGACGAGGGCGCGGTCCGGGTGGGCGCCCCGGGGCAGGGGCCGGTGGACCTGACCTCCGTGGACCGGGCGGCCTGGCACCGGCAGATCGCCTGGGTACCGCAGCGGCCGTACCTCTTCGCGGGGACGGTCGCGGAGAACGTACGGCTCGCCCGGCAGGACGCGGATGAGGCGGAGGTCCTGGCGGCACTCCGGGAGGCCGGTGCGGAGGACTTCACGGCCGCGCTGCCGCAGGGGGTGGACACGGTCCTCGGTGAGGACGGGGCAGGGCTGTCCGCGGGCCAGCGCCAGCGGATCGCGCTCGCCCGGGCCTTCCTCGCCGACCGGCCGCTGCTGCTGCTCGACGAGCCCACCGCGGCGCTGGACGGGGAGACCGAGGCGGGCATCGCGGACGCGGTACGGAGGCTGGCACGCGGCAGGACGGTACTGCTCGTCGTCCACCGGCCCGCACTGCTGACCGTGGCCGACCGCGTGGTCGAACTGGGTTCGGCCCGGCAGGCTGACCACGGTGCGGAAACCCCCTGGCCCCCGGCCTCGCCCGACGGCGACGTCCGGGCTCCGGCCGCCATCCCGTCCGCCGAGCCCTCGCATGACCGAGCACCCTCGCATGACCGAGAGTGCTCCACGACCGGCTCCACGACCGGCTCCACGACCAGCTCCACGACGGGTTCCACGACGGGTTCCACGACCGGTTCCACCAAGGGCTGCGTCACCGGTTCCGTGCACCGGACCTCCGCGGGGGCGACCGACCGGGCGGACGTGCGGGTGCTTGCGCGGGTGCGCGGGGCGGCCGGCGCGAACCGCGGCCGTCTGGTGACGGCGCTGCTGCTCGGGAGCCTGGCCCTGGGATCCGCCGTGGGCCTTATGGCGGTGTCGGGATGGCTGATCTCCCGGGCCTCGGAGCAGCCGCCGGTGCTCTATCTGATGGTGGCCGTCACGGCGACGCGGGCATTCGGGATCGGGCGGGCGGTGTTCCGCTACGCCGAGCGGCTCGTCTCCCACGACGCCGTGCTGAGGATGCTGGCCGAGTTGAGAGTGGGCGTGTACCGCCGGCTGGAGCGGATCGCGCCCGCCGGGCTGAGCCGCACCCGCCGGGGCGATCTGCTGTCCCGGCTCGTCGCCGACGTGGACGCACTCCAGGACTACTGGCTGCGCTGGCTGCTGCCGGCCGGCGCGGCTCTCGTCGTCGGGGCCGCATCGGTCGGCTTCACCATGTGGCTGCTGCCCGAGGCGGGAGCCGGTCTGGCGGTGGGACTGCTCGCGGCCGGGGTGGTCGTACCCCTGCTGAGCGGGGCGGTCGCACGGCGGTCCGAGCGGCGGCTCGCCCCGGCCCGCGGCGCGCTCGCCACCCAGGTCGTCGACCTGCTCAGGGGCGCCGCGGAACTGACCGTCACCGGGGCGCTCCCCCGGCGGACGGCGAAAGCACGGGAGGCCGACCGCACCCTGACGCGGATCGCCGCGCGTGCTGCCTCCGCCACTGCGCTCGGCGGGGGACTGTCGGCCGTGGCCTGCGGTCTCACCGTGGCCTTCGCGGCGTACGCGGGCGTCGCCGCCGTGCACTCCGGCCGGATCGGGGGAGTCGAACTCGCCGTCGTCGTCCTCACACCGCTCGCCGCCTTCGAGGCCGTCATGGGACTGCCCTCGGCGGTGCGGTACCGGCAGCGGGCAAGGCGCAGTGCCCTGCGGGTCTTCGAGGTGCTCGACGCCCCGGTGCCGGTCAGCGAGCCCCCGCAACCCGTCCCCGCGCCCGCCTCCCCCTTCCCCCTGGAGGTCCGGGGGCTCACGGCTCGCCATGCCGGCGGGCGCCAGGACGCGCTCTCGGGGTTCGACCTGACGCTCACCGCCGGCCGGCGCGTCGCCGTCGTCGGCGCCTCGGGCTCCGGCAAGACCACACTCGCCCAGGTTCTGCTGCGCTTCCTCGACCTCCGGGCCGGGACGTACACGATCGGCGGGACGGATGCGACCGCGCTCGACGGGGACACCGTCCGCAGCCGCGTCGGACTCTGTGCCCAGGACGCCCATCTCTTCGACAGTTCGATCAGGGAGAACCTGCGTCTGGCCCGGACCGGTGCCACCGAGGGGGAACTGCGCGCGGCCCTGGCCTCCGCCCGGCTGCTGGAGTGGGTCGACGGTCTCCCTGACGGGCTCGACACCCTCGTCGGTGAGCACGGTGCCCGGCTCTCCGGCGGTCAGCGCCAGCGTCTGGCGCTGGCCCGCGCACTGCTCGCCGACTTCCCCGTTCTGCTGCTCGACGAGCCTGCCGAGCATCTGGATCTCGCCACGGCCGACGCGCTGACAACGGACCTGCTTGCCGCGACCGAAGGACGTACGACGGTTCTGATCACCCATCGGCTCCGGGGCCTCGAGGCGGTCGACGAGGTGCTGGTGCTGGACGGGGGCTGCACCGTGCAGCGCGGGTCCTATGCGGAGCTGGCCGCGGCGGAGGGTCCGCTGCGCCTCATGCTGGAGCGGGAGCGTGCCGCCGACCTCCTCGGAGAGCGGTACAGGGGGCCCGCTCTCCCCACCGCGTAGGATCCGAGCGCCCTCAAGACCATGAGCGCCCGAGCAGCGCGGCCCCGGACTGCCGGTGCCCCCGGCGCCGAGACACCGCACGGCCCCCGGGTCGGCCGGAGTCGCCTTCGCCGGGCCCCCGGCCCCCGGCACGGCGGGGCGAGGCTGTGCGGGACGGCCCGAGATGGCCGAGGGCGGAACAAGGCGGCCCCAAGACGGCCCAGGACACTCCAGGATTCACAAAACGGCACGAAGTCGCGGAGGAGGGAGGGCAGGCGCCCTGCGGTCGACGTTCCGTCAGAAGCCGGTGGCGGCCCCCGCCGAGCAGGGAGAGGCGGTGCTTCCCGGCCCGTTGCACGAGGGTCGTGTGGTGGGGGGAACCGCGCCGACTGGGCCGGATGGCCGTATGGATCAGGCGAAATGTGGCAAAGGCCCCATGGCGGATGTGACCATCCGGGCATGGGACACCGACAACGAGACTGCCACCGACGGCTGTTCAGGCCCTTGCTGGGGGCGCTGCTGGTCGCCTCCCCGCTGCTTCCCGCGCCCGCCGCATCCGCGAACGACGGCCCCGAAGTGAGCGTGCAGGTCGCCCAGCTGCTCGAAGAGGTGTCCAAGGCCACGGTCACGTACCAGCGCGGGCTGCAGGCGTCGGTGGCCGAGCGAGCCCGGCTCGACCAGTTGCAGTGGCAGCTCGCCGACAGGCGGCGCGAGATGCGGAGGATGCACGACAAGCTCGGTGCGGTAGCCAGGGCCCAGTACCGCAGCGGGGGGAACCTGGCACCCACCCTGGAGCTGATGTTCGCCTCCGACCCCGAGGAGCTGCTGCGCGGGCAGCGGCTCTACGCCAAGGCCACGGCGACGGTGAACCGGTTGCTGGAGGAGGCCGGGGAAGCCGAGCACCTGACATCCGTGGCGGAGGAGAAGGCCCGCGAGGCCTGGTACCGCCTGGATGCCCGGACGGCGGAGCTGGCGCAGATCAAACGGGGCATCGAGACCAAGCTCGACGCGGCGCGGTGGTCGCTGCAGGCGCAGGCGGACCGGAGCGCGGCTTCCGGGCAGTGCTCAGGTTCGGTCCCGCTGCCGCAGACGGACTTTCCGGAGGGCTCCGCCTGGGTGACGCCCGTGCAGCGCTACACGCTGTCGGCGGGCTTCGACAGCGCCGGAACCCGCTGGGCGAACCGCCACACCGGGCAGGACTTCGCCGTCGGGATCGGCAGCCCGGTGCGCTCGATCGGAGCCGGCCGGGTGGTGTCCGTCTCCTGCGGAGGAGGCTTCGGCATGCAGGTCGTCGTCCAGCACAACGACGGCTGGTACTCGCAGTACGCGCACCTCGCCTCGGTCACGGTGGACCAGGGCGACAGGGTCCGCACCGGGCAGTGGCTCGGCCAGGCCGGCACCACGGGCAACTCGACCGGTCCCCATCTCCACTTCGAGGTGCGGCTCACCCCGGACTTCGGCTCGGCGGTGGATCCGGTGAGCTGGCTGCGGAACCGGGGAGTCTGGCTCTGACCGATCGACCTGTGACCGATCGACCTGTGACCTGTGGCCCCTGAGCGGTGCGCCGCCGCTCCGTGACCCGCGGCACCGCTCACCGGCGCACCGCGGCGCCGGTACCGAGACCGTGATCCTACGACCGCGGCCGGGATCCGTCTGCGGCCAGAATCCGCTCGATCACCACCGCGACACCGTCGTCGTTGTTCGCCAACGTCCGGCCGGACGCGGCGGCGACCACATCGGGATGGGCGTTGCCCATGGCGAACGAGGTGCCCGCCCAGGTGAGCATCTCCACGTCGTTCGGCATATCACCGAAGGCCACGACCTCGTCCGACGAGATACCGCGTTCCGCGCAGCACAGTGCGAGCGTCGAGGCCTTGGAGACTCCCGGCCCGCTCACCTCCAGCAGCGCGGTCGGGCTGGAGCGGGTGATCGCGGCCAGTTCCCCTGCGGCCGTCCGCGCCACGGTGAGGAAACCGTCCGGTGTCAGCTCGTCGTGCTGGGCGAGCAGCTTCAGCACCGGGGCCGAGGACCCCGGCCCGTCCTCGTGCAGCAGTTTCTCGGCGAGGGCGACCGTGGCGCCGGGATCGAGGTGGAACGGCGGGTAGCCGGGTTCGCAGTGGATTCCCGTGGTGGTCTCCACGGCGAACGAGGTGCCCGGAGCCGCGTCGCGCAGCCGCTGTACGACGTCGAGCGCGGTGCTCCGCTGCAGGGGGCGGACCTCCAGCAGCCTCCCGCCGGAGTGCAGATCGACCACCGCCGCGCCGTTGGCGCAGATCGCCAGCCCATGGCCGTGTACATGAGCGCTGACGACGTCCATCCAGCGCGCCGGGCGGCCCGTGACGAAGAAGACCTCGATCCCCGCTTCCTCCGCGGCGGCGAGTGCGGCCACGGTCCGCCCCGAGACGGACTTGTCGTCGTGCAGCAGGGTGCCGTCGAGGTCCGTGGCGATCAGCCGGACGGTCGGGGGAAGCGGCAGGGGGTCGGTAGCTGGGGTCACCTACGCATTCTCCCGCACCCCCTGCACGACCGTGCGCGGGGTCGCACATCTGAGTGGTTCCTCGAGGCGCCGACCAGGCCCCGAGCGGGTCCCGAGCGGGTCCTCGACTGGGCCCGTGCCTCTGCTGCCCGACGGCACCCGGCCCGCCGAGCACCTCCCCCGGCCACGAAGGCGTGGTTCCGGATCCGCTCGGCCGGCACCTGCATGGCGGTGGGAAGCCCGCGTTATCGTCGGGGGCATGCGTCTGAGCACCGTGATCCTCCCCATCCACCGGTGGGCCGAAGGACAGAAGAACTGGCGACGGGCCGAAGAACTCGGGTTCCACGCCGCGTACACCTATGACCATCTGTCCTGGCGGACCTTTCGCGACGGGCCGTGGTTCGGCGCGGTGCCGACCCTCACGGCGGCAGCGGCCGTCACCGACAGGATGCGCCTGGGCACCCTGGTCACCTCGCCCAACTTCCGGCATCCGGTCACCCTCGCCAAGGAACTGATCACCCTCGACGACATCTCAGGGGGCCGCGTCACGTTGGGCATCGGATCCGGTGGCAACGGATTCGACGCCACCGCGCTCGGGCAGCAGGCGTGGACTCCGCGGGAGCGGGCCGACCGGTTCGGCGAGTTCCTTCCCCTGCTGGACCGGCTGCTCACCGAGGGCGCGGTGAGCCACACCGGCACCCACTACTCGGCGGGGGAGGCCCGGAACATACCCGGCTGCGTCCAGCGCCCCCGGCTGCCGTTCGCGGTGGCCGCGACCGGCCCGCGCGGACTCGGACTGGCCGCCCGCCACGGCCAGGCGTGGGTGACCACCGGTGATCCGAAGCTGTTCGAGAAGGGCACCCCTCAGCAGTCGGTGCAGGCCCTTCGCGGCCAGATGGAGAGGCTCGGCATGGCGTGCGCGGACATCGGCCGGAGCGTCGCCGAACTCGACAAGATCCTGCTCACCGGCTTCACTCCGGACCGCGGCACCCCGCTGGAATCCGTGGACGCCTTCGTGGACTTCGCCGGGCGCCACCAGGAGCTGGGCTTCACCGAGATCGCTGTCCACTGGCCGATCCCCGACTCCGACTTCGCCGCCGACCAGGCCGTCTTCGAGCAGATAGCCACCGAGGCCTCCGGTCAACTCGCCTGATCGGATGCTTCCACCGGTGACGCCGCGGTGGGAGGCATCGGGGCCGCAAGAACGGCGACGTGCCTGGCGCGGAGCGCACGCCAGGCACGTTCGTCGTCGAAAGCCCGGGGTCGGATCGGGACGGACGGACGGACGAGGACGGGCCGAGATGCCGGCGTCGCCCGGTCGCATCCTGATCGGTGAGGTCCGCTGCCGCCGTGCGGGTCGGTACCGTGCCGAACCACGGCCCCTCGCGAGAGTTCCGCCGGGGCAGCCGGGCATGGGCGCACACGGCGTGGAGTGCGGACGCCTCTCCCTGGCCCGCTCATCTGCCGCACGGCCGCCGAAGGCGGCACGGCTGGATCACGGTGCCCGGGCGCAGGCCCACGGCTCGCAGCCCCGGGGCTGACGCACGGGTGCGCCCGGCTTTCGGGACTCGCGGCCGTGGCCGCGCCGGTCCTGTCCAGGAGCGCTGTGACGACGGGGCGGACGACGACGCCCGGCGGGGCCCATCCGGGCCGCCGCCCCTCGTCCGGGTGAAAAGGCGCCTGAATGTTTGATCCACAGCCAACGCGACTTATCCACAGGCTAGTTGATCAATCTGTGGACAACTGGCCTCGTATACATGCGCCTTGCCCAACCCTGCGGCAATCAGGGTGCCTTGTCGTCATTGCGTGCAACGCCCTTTGGTGCACCTCCCTTTCAGCGGCGGCGGTGATGAACGCCGCGATGCGGTCGGAGCCAACAAGCCTCTCCACGGCTCTGATCGTCCCTCCGGGGAGAGCGACCTGGCACTGGTCGCCATCGCCTTCCCGCGGAGTCCCGGCGGCCAGGTGGTACCGCAGTTGCCGGACGGCGAAAAACCGCATGGCGCCGTCCAGTTCGGCATCGAAGGCCGGCTCGGTGAGCGGCCGTGACCGACGACCCGCCGATGCGCACACCGCCCCGTCTGCCTCCGGCGGGCTCGCCGCATCCCCGCCTGCCGAAGGTCGACGGCCGGGACAGCGGGCGAGGTTGCGGCGGGGAATGAACTCCCGCAAGTGCGCGACGATATGCTCCACGTGTCCGTGAAGTTCCCTCAGCTGTCCGGTGATGGCCGCGAGCGGCACTCCGGCCGTGGACAACTCGGCTGCCACGGCCAGCTCCTGGGGGCTCCGTACCAGAAACTCGGCCTCCCCGCCCGGAACACGCTCCAGCACGCCCAGTTCCACCACTTCGGCGATCGCCGCTTCACCCGGCTCGTCCCCGAAGGCCGCTGCCAGTTCGGACCGGCTGATCCGGTCGGCCTTCTCGCCGGCCGAGAGGCCGTGGCACTCGGCAGCGGGCGCTGCGAGACGCTCGTCCGCCCGGGCCTCGGCGCTGAACCCCAGTACCCCGCCGAGGCCGCGCCCCGCGTCCCAGGCCTCCAGGAGTTCCTTGATCGAGGCAAGGGTGTATCCGCGGTCGAGGAGGCCCGCGATCCGGAGCAGCCGGGCCAGATGGGACTCCCCGTACACGTTGGACCTGCCGCGCCGCTCCGGTCTGGGCAGCAGTCCGCGGTCCTGGTAGGCGCGAATCGTCCGGACCGTCGCCCCGCTGTGATGGGCGAGATCCTCGATCCGGTATTCCACCGCCTGCGTCCCGGACACGGCAACTCCTCACTGCTCCACGGCACACCGCGCCGACCGGGCCGGCCCGCGGGGGCGCCCCGGGCCGCGGGCACCGCCCGGACAGGTGGCCGGCGGCGCGATCGCGTCATGACCACGCACAGCGGAGGCCCCCCACCGGGCTAGTGTCTGCTGCAGCGCGTCCCCCGCCGGACCCGTCAGCGCCTGTGCGCCGAACCCCGGCAGTGTCGGGGGCCAGCGCCGCTGTCCCACCCGGCCGGCCTGGCGGGCGAGGATGCCGAAGGGGTACGCCCGGTGCCGGCCGTCCTGCCCCTGCCACACCATGAGGCGGTCACCGTCCTCGTAGACCGCCCCTCGGGGGGCGGCGCTCGCGCACCTCGCGTGACACCGACGAATGTGACAATTCCCGGAGGCTGCGTCAAGAGCCCTGCAGCCGACTGTGGATGACCACGGGCGCACCCGGAGTGACCACAGATGCACCCGGGGTGATAACCGGCTCCCCTGGGATGACCACAGGCTGACCACCGGCGCTCCCGGGACGGCTGCCGGCGCACCTGTGGACGACCACCGGCGCCCTCGCGGACGGTTCCGCTTCGGCGCCGCCCCCTACGGGTCCGTACGCCTTGAGTCTGACCCGGAACCAGCCGCCAGGGCTGACGCCCGCTGTGGCGCCCGCCACTACCGTCGAGGCGTGACTGTGATCGTGACCGAAAGCCTGAGCAAGCGGTTCCCCCGGGTGACCGCGCTTGACCGGCTCTCCCTGGACATCGGGCCCGGTGTGACCGGACTCGTGGGTGCCAACGGGGCCGGCAAGTCCACACTGATCAAGATCCTGCTGGGTCTGTCCCCCGCCACGGAGGGCCGTGCCGAGGTGCTCGGCCTCGACGTCGCCGCCTGTGGTGCCGCCATCCGCGAGCACGTCGGCTATATGCCCGAGCACGACTGCCTGCCGCCGGACGTCTCGGCCACCGAGTTCGTCGTCCATATGGCGCGCATGTCCGGACTGCCGCCGTCCGCGGCCCGCGAACGCACCGCGGACACCCTGCGCCACGTGGGCCTGTACGAGGAGCGGTACCGTCCCATCGGCGGCTACTCGACCGGTATGAAGCAGCGTGTGAAGCTCGCCCAGGCCCTGGTCCACGACCCGCGGCTGGTGCTGCTGGACGAACCGACCAACGGCCTCGACCCGGTGGGACGCGACGAGATGCTCGGCCTGATCCGCCGCGTCCACACCGACTTCGGGATCTCGGTCCTGGTCACCTCGCACCTCCTCGGTGAACTCGAGCGCACCTGCGGCCACGTCGTGGTCGTCGACGGCGGGAGGCTGCTGCGCTCCAGCTCCACCAGCGACTTCACAAGGACGACCGCGACCCTCGCGGTCGAGGTCACCGACTCCGACACCCACCCGGACGGCACGGCGGCACTGCGCGAGGCGCTGACGGCGGCCGGAGTCACCCTGCGCGCGGGGGTGGAGGACGGGCTGCCGGGCGCCGGTCACATCCTTCTGCTGGAGGCCGCCGGCGAGGAGACGTACGACACCGTCCGGGACACCGTCGCCGCCCTCGGCCTCGGCCTCGTACGGATGGAACAGCGCCGCCACCACATCGCGGAGGTGTTCCGCCCCGAGGCGGCCCCGCAGCCCACGGAGGTGCCCGCGTGATGAGCAACGGGACAACCCGCACGGGGACGGCGCCCGCCGAGACCACCCGCATCCACAACATCGGCTACCGCAACTACGACGGTGCGCGGCTCGGCCGCGCCTACGCCCGCCGCTCGCTCTTCGCCCAGTCGCTGCGCGGGGCCTACGGACTCGGGCGCTCCGCCCGGTCGAAGGTGCTGCCGATGATCCTCTTCGGGGTGATGTGCGTGCCCGCGGCGGTCATCGTCGCCGTCGCGGTGGCCACCGAGATGAGGGAACTGCCACTCGACTACACCCGCTACGCGATCTTCACCCAGGCGGTCATCGGCCTCTTCCTCGCGGCCCAGGCCCCCCAGACCGTGTCACGGGACCTGCGCTTCAGGACCGTGCCGCTGTACTTCTCCCGGCCCGTCGAGCGGGTCGACTACGTCCTCGCCAAGTTCGGTGCGATGGCCTCGGCGCTGTTCGTGCTGACCGCCGCCCCGCTGCTGGTCCTCTACCTCGGCTCGCTGCTGGCGAAGATGGACCTCGCCGACCAGACGAAGGGCTTCGCACAGGCACTGGTCTCCGTGGCGCTCCTGTCCCTCCTCTTCGGCGGCCTCGGCCTCGTCATGGCCGCGCTCACCCCGCGCCGCGGATTCGGTGTCGCGGCGGTCATCGCCGCCCTGACCATCACCTACGGCGCGGTGTCCACCGTCCAGGCCATCGCCTACGAGACCGGGTCCGGGGGCGCCGTGCAGTGGCTGGGCCTCTTCTCCCCCGTCACCCTGATCGACGGGGTGCAGACCGCCTTCCTCGGCGCGTCCTCCTCCTTCCCCGGCGGGCTGGGGCCCGGCACCGGTACCGGGGCGGTCTATCTGCTGGCGGTCCTCGTACTCATCGCCGGTTCGTACGGCGTTCTGATGCGCCGCTACCGAAAGGTCGGGCTCTGACCATGACCACTGTCCGCATCGACCACGCCTCGCGCTGGTTCGGCAACGTGGTGGCCGTCAACGACGTGACCATGGACATCGGGCCGGGTGTCACCGGACTCCTCGGGCCCAACGGTGCCGGCAAGTCCACGCTCATCAACATGATGGGCGGCTTCCTCGCCCCCTCGACGGGCACCGTCACCCTCGACGGGGAGGCGATCTGGCGCAACGAGTCGGTCTACCGGCGGATCGGCGTCGTGCCCGAGCGGGAGGCGATGTACGACTTCCTCACGGGACGGGAGTTCGTCCTCGCCAACGCCGAGCTGCACGGCCTCGGAGCAGGGGAGGCCCAGCGGGCCCTGGCGACGGTGGAGATGGAGCCGGCCCAGGACCGCAAGATCGCCACCTACAGCAAGGGCATGCGCCAGCGGGTCAAGATGGCGTCCGCCCTGGTGCACGAGCCGGATGTGCTGCTGCTCGACGAGCCGTTCAACGGGATGGACCCGCGCCAGCGCATGCAGCTCATGGACCTGCTGCGGCGGATGGGAGGCGAGGGACACACGGTCCTGTTCTCCTCCCACATCCTGGAGGAGGTCGAGCAGCTGGCCTCCCACATCGAGGTGATCGTCGCGGGACGGCACGCCGCGAGCGGCGACTTCCGCAGGATCCGCCGGCTGATGACCGACCGGCCCCACCGCTATCTGGTGCGCTCGAGTGACGACCGCGCCCTCGCCGCCGCGCTGATCGCGGATCCGTCGACCGCGGGCATCGAAGTGGACCTCCAGGAAGGAGCGGAAGGCGCGCTGCACGTCCAGGCGGTCGACTTCGGCCGGTTCACCGCACTCCTGCCGAGAGTGGCCCGCGACCACTCGATCCGGCTGCTCACGGTCTCGCCGTCCGACGAGTCCCTCGAATCGGTCTTCTCCTACCTCGTAGCGGTCTGAAAGGAGCCCACGACATGTACGACCCGACAGTCGCCCGGCTCACCTACCGGGCCCTCCTCGGCCGGCGCCGCGCGGCGATCCTCCTCGTCCTCCCCGCCCTGCTGCTGCTCATCGCGGCCGGGGTGAGGGCCTTCAACGGCGCGGACGACCAGATGGCCGCCGGCGTGCTGGGCGGATTCGCCATCGCCACGATGGTGCCGCTGATCGGCGTGATCGCCGGAACGGGTGCGATCGGTCCCGAGATCGACGACGGCTCGATCGTCTATCTGCTGGCGAAGCCGGTGAAGCGGCCGGTGATCGTCGTCACCAAGCTGGTCGTGGCGATCGCCGTGACGATGGCGTTCTCCGCGCTCCCGACATTCGCCGCCGGGTACATCCTCAACGGCAACGGGCAGCAGATCGCAGTGGCCTACACGGTCGCCGCGCTGGTGGCGTCGATCGCCTACGCCGCGCTGTTCCTGCTGCTCGGCACGGTCAGCCGGCACGCGGTCGTGATCGGTCTCGTCTACGCCCTGGTGTGGGAGACGCTCTTCGGCAGTCTCGTCCCCGGGGCGCGGACACTCAGCGTGCAGCAGTGGTCGCTGGCGCTGGCCGAGCGGATCGGGGGCGAGGGGATGATCACCTCCGAGGTGGGCCTGCCGCTCGCGGTGGCGCTGCTCGCCGGGGTGACACTGCTCGCGACGGGATACGCCGGGCGGAAGCTGAGGACGCTGACGCTGGCCGGCGAGGAGTAGCGGGGCGGGGGGCGGGGCCCCGCGGCGCCCCGCCCCACCATGCCCTCGACCTTCACGCAGGCCTGACAGGCCGGCGGGGACACTGGAGGACGAGGAGGAGGCCGCCATGCCGGAGGAGCCGAACCGTCAGCCGCAGGCAGAGCCGGACCGTGAGCCGGGTCGGAAGCCGGACCGCCCGCCGTATCGGGGGATGGACCGGGAGGAGAGCCGCCCGGGGCCGGACCCGGCGGCGGGCGCGCCGGGCGCGTCCGAACCGTCCATCCCGTCCGAACCGTGCATCCCGTCCGAACCATCCACCGGGAGCAGCCCGGCGGACGGTGCCGGGGCAGGCGGGGCAGGCCGCGGCCGTCAGGGGGCCGACGCGGGCCGGGGCGCTTCCGGCTCCGCAGCTGAAGCGGATCCCCGCGGGGACGACTGGGACGAGGCGGTGCTCGACGAGGACTTCGTGCGCGCAGCGGAGACCACCGAGCCCTCCGCCCGGGCCCGGATGCTGGCCGCCCGGTGGCGCGGCTCAGCGCCCGAACCGCAGCCCTGGCGCTCCGACGAGCCGCCTGCGGGCTGGTTCTGGAGCCGTGGCCGAGCGCGGCGCGGGCGCCGCTGGTGGCGCCGGTCCTGAGCCCCGCGTGGGGAGAGCACGGTGGACACGGGCCCTGAGCCCGCTCAGACGGCGCTGGTCGCGCCGGATCCTCAGACCGGTCCGCGGGAGAGCGCGGTGGACGCGGGTGCTCTGAGGCCGTCCCGCACGGAGAACCGGTGGCAGCGCGCTCTTCGGACCGGGCGGTCCGCCGGTGCGCCCGTCGGTTGCACGGCGGGTCCGCAGGGCCGCCACAGGTCTGACGACACGGCCCGGGGGCTTCTTCCGGACCCTGTCGGCTGCGGGGAGTATGTGCCGTGCGCCGCAAGCCGGGAGGGACCTCGGCAACCCGCCCTAACCGGGTTGCCCCAGCAGCTCCTCCAGTACCAGCGCGATGCCGTCCTGCTCGTTCGACGCTGTGATCCGGTGTGCCACGGCCTTCAGCTCGTCGTGGGCGTTGGCCATCGCCACGCCGTGGGCGGCCCAGCCGAACACGGGGATGTCGTTCGGCATGTCGCCGAAGGCGATCGCCTGGGTGGCCCGCACCCCCAGTCTGCGAGCCGCCAGCGAGAGGCCGGTGGCCTTGCTCAGACCGAGAGGCAGGAGCTCGACGACTCCCGGGCCTGCCATCACCACGTCCACCAGCCCGCCGGCCACCGAGCGCGCGAGCCGGGTCAGCTCGTCGTCGTCGAGGTCCGGGTGCTGCATGTAGAGCTTGGTCAGCGGGGCCGCCCACAGCTCGGCCGGGTCGTCGACGGTGACGAACGGGAGCGGACCGTCCTGGAACCGGTAGCCGGGACCGGCGATCACCTCCCCGTCCAGGCCGTCGCGGTTCGCGGCCAGCGCGAGCGGACCGGTCTCCGCCGCCAGCTTGGACACGGCGAGTGCGGCGAGCCGGCGGTCCAGCGTCACGGAGGTCAGCAGCCGGTGCTCGCCGGCGTGGTACACCTGGGCGCCCTGACCGCAGACTGCGAGGCCCCGATAGCCCAGGTCGTCGAGGACGTGCCGGGTCCACGGGACACCCCGGCCCGTGACGACGACATGCGCCGCGCCCTCCGCTGTGGCGGCGGCGAGCGCGTGGCGCGTACGGGGCGAGACGGAGTCGTCGGAGCGCAGCAGGGTCCCGTCGAGATCTGTGGCGATCAGGCGGTACGGAAAGCTCACCGGGCGACCGGCTCAAGGACCTCACGGCCGCCGAGGTAGGGGCGCAGGACCCCGGGCACCCGCACCGAGCCGTCGGCCAGCTGGTGGTTCTCCAGGATCGCCACGATCGTGCGCGGCACGGCGCACAGCGTGCCGTTCAGCGTCGCGAGCGGCTTGACCTGCCTGCCGTCGCGCATCCTGATCGACAGGCGGCGGGCCTGGAAGCCGTCGCAGTTCGACGCCGACGTGAGTTCGCGGTACTTGCCCTGGGTGGGGATCCAGGCCTCGCAGTCGTACTTGCGCGACGCCGAGGCGCCCAGGTCGCCGGTGGCCACGTCGATCACCTGGAACGGCAGCTCCAAGGCGTTCAGCCACTGCTTCTCCCACTCCAGCAGACGCCTGTGCTCGCTCTCGGCGTCGTCGGGGTGGACGTAGGAGAACATCTCGACCTTGTCGAACTGGTGGACGCGGAAGATGCCGCGGGTGTCCTTGCCGTAGGTGCCGGCCTCGCGGCGGAAGCACGGCGAGAAGCCGGCATACCTCAGCGGGAGCTTTCCGCCGTCGACGATCTCGTCCATGTGGTAGGCGGCGAGCGGGACCTCGGACGTGCCGACGAGGTAGAAGTCGTCCTTCTCCAGGTGGTAGACGTTCTCGGCGGCCTGGCCGAGGAAGCCGGTGCCCTCCATGGCACGCGGGCGGACCAGGGCCGGGGTCAGCATCGGGGTGAAGCCCGCCTCGGTCGCCTGCGCCATCGCGGCGTTGACCAGGGCGAGTTCCAGCAGGGCGCCGACGCCCGTCAGATAGTAGAAGCGGGAGCCGGACACCTTCGCTCCGCGCTCGACGTCGATGGCGCCGAGCGCCTCGCCCAGCTCCAGGTGGTCCTTGGGCTCGAAGCCCTCGGCGCCGAAGTCCCGGACGGTGCCGTGCGTCTCCAGCACGGTGAAGTCCTCCTCGCCGCCGACCGGGACGTCGGGGTGGACGAGGTTGCCCAGGCCCAGGAGCAGCCGGCGGGCCTCTTCCTCGGCCTCGTGCTGCTCGGCCTCGGCGCTCTTCACGTCGGCCTTGAGCTGTTCGGCCTTCTTCAGCAGCCCGGCGCGCTCGTCCGGGGACGCCTTGGGGATGAGCTTGCCGAGCGACTTCTGCGCGGAACGGAGTTCGTCGAAGCGGACACCGGACGACCTGCGCCGCTCGTCGGCGGAGAGCAGGGCGTCGACGAGTTCGACGTCCTCTCCACGGGCGCGCTGGGAGGCGCGAACACGGTCGGGGTCCTCACGGAGCAGGCGAAGGTCAATCACCCCACCAGGCTACCGGTGTGCGAACCCGGCTCCCCAGTGGATAGGGCCATGCCTCTTTGGATAAATTGCCGGATTTGATCCAAATTTGACCAGTTATGCACGAATTGCCCAGGAATTCGATGGGCTCGAAGGCTCCCTCCCTCCGTCCTCGCTCGTCCTCGCTGCCCATGTGTGCCATCTGCCTCGCCCGCCCCGCCTACCACCTCGTCTATCCCCTTTGCCCTATCCGTATTCGCCGTCTCGCCGTCTCGTCGTCTCGCCGTCCCGCCGTCCGCCGGTGAATGGCGTGAGCGGTGGCCGTATCTGTCTCCGGGGCACCGGCCGCTGAGCTCAGAGGCCGTTGTCCACAGGGGTGGAGGGTGCGTGCGAGTTATCCACAGGATGGGGGAGGGGTCTGTGGATTACAGAGTTGATCATTCTGAAGGGCGGCAGAGATCCGGGAAGTGCCTCCTCAAACGCGGTTCATGCGCTCGTTCGAGTGTTAATTCCTCGCTCTTCTTCGCTCTGGAGAGTTGATTGTCGGAATTGGGCTGACATGGGCAATAGTCGTGCCCCGTGAGTGGAGGGGGACGAGCGAGGGAATTTGTCGACTGAGTGCAGCCGCGTTGTCGACTTGTCCCCAGATCGAGAAGCCGCCCTGTGGATAACTCTGTGGGTAACGGCAAGCGGGAGCGGAGCCCGGTGGGCGCGGCCCGGGGCGGCCCCCGGGCTATCCGCGACCGTCCTGACAGCGCGCCAGCCACTCGGCCGCCTCCACGAACTCCGCGTCGGAGGTCCCCGGGCGCAGTGGCCGGCCGTCCTGCCCCGGAGCAGGGACACCTGCCCGCGGATAGGACCCGAGGAAGCGCACCTCCAGGCAGATGCGCTTCAGACCCATCAGCGCCTCCCCCACCCGGCGGTCACCGATATGGCCCTCGGCGTCGATCGCGAAGCAGTAGTTCCCGATGCCGGCACCGGTGGGACGTGACTGCAGCAGCATCAGGTTGACGCCGCGCACCGCGAACTCCTGGAGCAACTCCAGCAGGGCGCCCGGACGGTCGTCGCGCTGCCAGATGACCACCGACGTCTTGTCCGCCCCCGTCGGGGCCGCGGGTCGCGCCGGGCGGCCCACCAGCACAAAGCGCGTCTCCGCGTTCTCCGCGTCGTGGATCTCGGTGACCAGCGCCTCGAGCCCGTACGTCGCCGCAGCGAACTCGCCCGCGAAGGCCGCGTCGAAGCGCCCCTCCTGGACCAGCCGCGCGCCGTCCGCGTTCGACGCCGCCGACTCCCACACCGCGTCGGGCAGCTGGGCCCGCAGCCAGTTCCGCACCTGCGGTTGGGCGACGGGGTGACCGGTCACCGTCTTCACGTCCGACAGCTTCGTCCCCGGCCGCACCAGCAGCGCGAACGCGATGGGCAGCAGCACCTCGCGGTAGATCGTCAGCGGCTCGCCGGAGACCAGCTCGTCCAGCGTCGCGGTGACGCCCCCCTCCACCGAGTTCTCGATCGGCACCAGCGCGGCCGCGGCCTCACCGCAGCGCACGGCGTCGAGCGCGGCCGGCACCGACACCATCGGGACCAGTTCGCGGGTGGCGGCCTCCGGGAGGGTGCGCAGGGCGGCCTCGGTGAAGGTGCCCTCGGGGCCGAGGTAGGTGAAGCGCGTGGCGGACATACCCGTCACCCTAGTGCCGCGTGAGCCGAAGTTCGCCCCGTCGTGACGGCTGCCTCGCCGTGATGCCCGGCCCGTCGTGATGCCCGGCCCGTGCGGTTCGTGTCACGGTTCCAGCAGCCGCCGGCCCACGTACCCGTCCTCCGCCGCGCCGCCCGGGACGGCGAAGAGACCGCTCGTCTCGTGCCGGACGAACCGGGACAGCGCATCCCCGCGGTCCAGCTTCCGCTGCACCGGTACGAAGCCCCGCAGCGGGTCGGCCTGCCAGCACACGAACAGCAGCCCCGCGTCGGGGGTGCCGTCGGCCGCCATGCCGTCGTGGTACGAGAACGGCCTGCGCAGCATCGCCGCACCCGCGTTCTGCTCCGGGGCGGAGATCCGCGCGTGCGCGTCGGCCGGGATGACCAGGGATCCGTCCGGCCCCACCCGGTCCAGGTCGAGTTCCGCCGCCTCACCACCGCCGGTCAGCGGGGCGCCGTCCGACTTGCGGCGGCCGATCACCCGCTCCTGGTCCTTCAGGCTCAGCTCGTCCCAGTCGTCCAGCAGCATCCGGATACGGCGGACGACGGCGTACGAGCCGCCCGCCATCCAGGCCGGCTGCGCCGCCGAACCCGCCCCGGACCCGGTGGCCGGGACGAAGACCCGGCTGTCGAAGTCGGCATCGGACGGCTTGGGGTTGCGGGTGCCGTCCACCTGCCCCATGAGGTTGCGGCTGGTCATCGGCCGTGCCGTGACACCCGGCGAGCGGTTGAAGCCGGTCATCTGCCACCGAGTCCGCGCCGCGCTTCCCGCCGCCTTCTGCAGGGCGCGCAGGGCGTGGAAGGCGACGAGCCCGTCGTTGGCGCCGATCTGCACCCAGAGGTCCCCCTCCGAGCGGCGCGGATCCAGCCGGTCGGAGGAGAACGCGGGCAGCGGGTCGAGCTGGACGGGGCGCTGCGCGGTGAGCCCCGTGCGGTCGAAGAAGGTCCGGCCGAAGCCGAAGGTGACCGTGAGGGAGGACGGGCCCGCGTCCAGGGCGACCCCCGTGTCGTCGTCGGTCGGCTCGCCCGCCATCAGCCGGGCCGCGGTGGCCGACCAGCGGCGCATCAGGGCGGTCGCCTCTCTGCGGCCCGCTCCCTGCGCCAGGTCGAAGGCGGCGAGATGGCCGTGGGACTGCATCGGCGTGGTGATACCCGGCTGGTGCTCGCCGTGGAACGGCTCGGTGGTGGAGCCCACGGTGGCCAGCGCCGCCGCCGGGCCGGAGGCGGCCGCCGCGTACCCGGCGGCGCCGCCCGCCGCACCGAGGGCGAGTCCGGTCACGCCCGCGGCGCCGACCGTGCCGAGCAGCCTGCGCCGGGAGATCTCGTTGTCGTTCATGCCCTCACCACTGTCACTCGGCGGCCGGCCACGTCAGCCGATCCTCATGTTCTTCTCGACCGTCGTCTGGTCGATGTCCGACGTCCGTACGGTGATCCGGACCCGCCACTCGCCCGGCAGCGGGATCTGGATGTTGCTCGCGCTCCAGTGGCCGGCCGCGACGCGTTCCGGCACCAGCGGCAGCGGGCCGATCTTCTCCGCCACCAGGGTGAAGGAGACCTTGACCTCGGGAGCGTCCAGGGGCCGGTTGTCCGGGCCCGTGGTCCACAGGCGCAGTTCGTTGGCGCCCGAGCGGCCCGGACTGACGGTCAGCCGGGCCGTGCCGTCGCCGTTCGGGCCGCCGGTGTCGAAGGGCAGCGTGATGTCGACGGGCTTGGCCGGGGCGGCGGCGGACGGCCGGGCGCCGCGCTCCTGGGCGGCCCGTTCCTCCGCACGGCCCGGCTCGGTAGAGGTGAGGGCCGTCGTCACGGCGAGCAGCACGACGGCGACGCCCGCCTCCGCGAGGACGGAACGCCGCAGTCCCGAGCGCTCGGGGTCGGCGTCCCGGAGGCGCTTGCGGCCGGCTGCCGCCATCGCGGCCTCCTGTCTGGCGAGTTGCGCGGCGCGCACGGGATCGCCGGACGTGGCCGCTGCCTCAGCGGCGCCGCGGCCCGCGCTGTTCGCCCCGGCCGGTGTTGCTGCCTCCGCGGGTCCTGTCTGCGGGAGGCCTGCCCCGGCCGGTGCCGCCATCTCCGCGGCTCGCGTCCCGGTGGCGCCTGCCTCCGCCGCGGCGGGAGCACGGCCGGAGAGCCGTGCCGTCCAGCGCCGTGAGATCCAGGCGATCCCGACCAGGACGGCGACCAGTCCGACCTTGACCAGCAGCAGCCGACCGTAGGAGGTGCCGGCCAGCGCGGACCACGAGCCCACCTGCCGCCAGGACTGGTAGAGCCCCGTGGCGGCGAGTACGACGACGGACCAGAACGCCACCCTGGAGAAGCGCCGGACGGCCGCCCGTTCGATGGAGGGCGCTCGGTGGAGTGCCACGAGCAGAGCGGTGAGGCCGCCGAGCCAGGCTGCGACGGCCAGCAGGTGCAGCACGTCGACCGGCATCGCCACGCCCGGCTGGATGCCGGTCGAGGCGTGCTCGGACAGGGCCCAGGTACAGGCGATCCCGGCGGCGACGACCGTGCCGCCGATGCCCAGCCCAAGGGCGAGGTCCTGCTTCTGTCCGATCCGGTCGCCAGGCGCCCTCCGCCCGCCCTCGTCCGCGGCTGCGGCGCCCGCAGTTGCGGCGGTCCCGGGTCGCGCGGGTTCTCCCGTGCTCCCGGCGCGTTGCGCGCGTTCCGCGCGTTCCGCGCGTTCCGCGCCTTCCGTGCCTTCCGTGCCTGCCGTGTCTCCCGTGCCCCTCGTACGTCCCGTGCCGCCGATTCCCCCCGTACCTCCTGCGGCGGGTTCGCCGGGGGTACGGGGGACGCTGGTGCCCCCCGCGTCCCCCGCGGCGGGTCGCGTGGCCCGTTCCGCTCGGGGGGCCTGCTTCGCGTACGCCCCGAACAGCACCGCGACGAACAGCGCCGCCACGCCCAGCAGCAGCAGCCGCGACACCAGCGCGGCCCCGGTCTTGGTCGCGAGGACGGCCTGCAGCCCGGCCAGGTCGAACGCGTCGCCCAGCCGGCCCGAACCGGTGTAGGGATTGCGCAGCAGCAGCATCGCGACGGTGGCTGCGGTGAGCGTCACCCAGCCGTACGCCACCACCCGCTGCACCGCCCGGGTACCCGCCCCGCGCGGCCAGCAGGCCAGCACGAAGGCGGCTCCGCCGACCATGACGGTGAACCCCGCGTACGCCGCGTACCGCGCGATGCCGTACAGCACGCCGACCAGGCCGCCGCCCGCCTGCTGCTTCGGCAGTTCCACGACGGTCTTCGAGGGCGCCCCGATCGAGAAGGTGAACGCGCCCGCGATGGGGTGGCTGTCGGCGGAGACGGCCTGCCAGGCGACGGTGTAGGTGCCGTCCGGCAGGCCGGACTCGAGCCCCACTCCATAGCTGACGGCGCCCTCACCGCCGGGGCTCTTCAGCTCGGCGGTGTCGACGCGCCTGCTCCGTGGGTCGAGGACCCTGATCGAGTCGTTCCCCAGGGCGACCTGCTCGGAGAAGGTGAGCGTGACGTCCTTGGGGGCGACGGCCAGCACCGCCCCGTCCTTCGGGTTGCTGCCGGTCAGGGCGGCGTGCGCGTCCGCCGTGCCGGTGAGCACGGTCCCGAGCAGCGCCGCGGTGATCAGCAGCAGGCGCAGCAGAGTCGCCGTGCCGGCGTGCGGGGCGGTGGTGGTCATGGGGTGTCGTCAGTCCCTCGAACGGCCGGGAGCCTCGTCACGGGGCTCACCTGTGATCCGGGTTGTGGGTCCGCTCCTTCACGGGAAGCCGGACGCTGATCGGTTCCGACTTCTCGAAGTGCAGTTCGACGTCGACCTCCTCCCCCTGCTTCGGCTGCTTCTTGATGTCCAGGAACATGAGGTGGTCGCCGCCCCGCGCCAGCTTCAGCTCCCCGTCGGCGGGGACCGCGAGTGACGTGACCTGCCGCATCTTCCCGTCCTTCGACTCGTGGAGTTCGACGTCGTCCGAGAGGCTGCTGGTGACGGAGGTCAGCCTGTCCGCCGTGCCGCCCGTGTTGACGACCGTAAGGAAGCCGCCCGCCATGTCGCCCACGGGCTGCGGCATGAACGCCCCGTCGACCTTCAGCTCGGGCGCGGACGCGGAGCACCCCGCGAGCCCGAGGCCCGCGGCGAGAGCGAGGGCGGCGGCGAGAGCGGATGTCGTACGCCGGTTCACGGGTTCTCCCCCTTGACGATCTTGGGGAGGTCCTCGGCGAAGTCGTCCGGGGTGGTGTCCTCGCTGTACAGGACGTATCCCTGGTCGGTCTTGGGGGAGAAGGCCACGACCTGGGTCCCGTGCATCGAGACGATCTTGCCGTCCTGCTCCTCGGTGGAGGGCTCGATGCCGATGCCCAGCTGGCGTGCCCCCGCCTGGATCGTCGGGAAGTCGCCGGTGAGTCCGACGAAGGAAGGGTCGCCCGCCGCGGGGAGCCACTTGGCCAGTTCGGCCGCGGTGTCCCGCTCGGGGTCGGTGGTCACGAAGACGACCTGCAGCCTGTCCTGGTCAGCCTTGGGAAGCTGCTTCCTGGCGACGGCGATGTTGCTCATCGTCAGCGGGCAGACGTCGGGGCAGTGGGTGTAGCCGAAGTAGATCAGGGTCGGTTTGCCCTTGGTCCGCTCGCGGAGGTCGTACGGCTTGCCCGTGGTGTCCGTCAGGACGAGGTCCGGCTTTTCGAAGGGCCGGTCGAGGACGGTCGCCGCCTTGTCCTCGGCCGGGGCCGAGACGTCGGCGACCGAGCCGTCCGCACCGGCCGGTTCCCCGCCGGTGCCGCAGGCGGAAAGGGAGAGCGTGGCCGCCAGTGCCAGGGCGGCGGCCGTCACGGTCTTGTAGCGCATGGGGTGATGTCCTGGAGGTCGAGGAGGAGGGAGTCGGTCAGGCGGAGCGGCGGCGACCGGCCAGCATGCCGAAGGCCACGCCCGCGGCACCCACCAGGATGCCGACGACGGCGAGGATCCGGGCCGTGCTGTCCGTGGCACTCGCGGCGCTCGCGGCGACCGTGGCCTCGCCGTCTGTACCCGAGTCACCCGAGTCACCCGAGTTATCCGAGTCGCCCTCCTCGTCCGCGTGGTCGGCGGAGTGGGCGCCGTCGGCCGCCTTCCCGGTGCCGGAGCCGCCGTGGTGGTCGCCGGCCGCCGCGGCCAGGGTGAGCACGGGGGCGGGGAAGTCGGGCTCGGCCGCACCGTCCTGCGGCTCCTCGATCCAGCGCACGACCTCCTTGTTGTCGTACGTCTGGAGGGCCTTGAAGACGAGCTCGTCGGTGTCCTCCGGCAACTGGCCGAGGGACACCGGGAACTGCTGGAACTGGCCGGGGCCGATCTTGCCGCCGGTCGAGGTCCAGGTGATCTTCGAGGCCGCCTCGGTGACCTGCCGGCCGTGGACGCTCAGCGGCTTGTCCAGCTTGGCCCTGGTGACCTCGGCCTCCCAGCCCGGTACAGGCTGCGGCAGCGCGGAGGAGAGCGGGTGGTCGGCGGGCAGGGTGATCTCGAGCTTCACCGTCGAGGCGTTGTCACGCTCGTTGGGCACCTTGAAGTTGACGGTGGCGAAGCCGCCCTTCGCGGCCTCGCCCTCGGGCTGCACGCTGACGTGCGCGAAGGCGGGACCGCAGAGCAGGAGCGCGGACGAGGCCGCGGCACCGGCGGCGACGGCGAGACGGGAGACGTTGTTCATGGCGGAGTACTCCACGTGAGCAGGAAGGTGGTCGGGCCGCGCGGACGCGCGGGAGAGCCGCGGCACCGACCGCCCGGGACACCCGCTGCGGGGTACGTCGCCGAGTGGCGCCGCGTTCAGGCTGCGAGGACGCAGGCCGCGGGGATGCGGGCCGCGGGGATGCGGGCCGCGGGGATGCGTCGTGCGGGCGGGCCGCGCCTGACCACGGTGTGCTGGAGTGCCGCCACGGGAGGAGCGCAGTCCCCGGCCTCCGCCCCGGTGCGCCCCCGAGCGGTCCCCGGCATGGCCGGCAGCCCGCCGAGCAGTTGCCGTACCAGTACGAGGGCGGCCCGCAGGGCGCGCACCAGCGCGCCTTCGGCCACCATTCCGCCCGCTCCCTGGGCACCCTGGGTGGAGAGCTCGGTCAGCCGCAGCAGCGCGAGGTCGCCGCGGCGCAGCAGCCAGCCGGTCACCACCGCCGCCAGTAGGTGGCCGAGCAGCATGGGCAGGCTGGGCAGCAGCCCGCCCGACTCCAGGGCGGCATTCGGCACGGACTCGGCGAGACCGGGGCGACCGGCTCGGGCCGCGGCCGCCGGGTCGATGCCGGCAGCGGTGACGATCCGATGCGCCTCGGTCGGGTCCAGCGCCTCACCGGCGGCCCCGCACGTCAGCTTCGCCGCCAGCCGTACGACGATGTCGTCGGTGCCCGGCGCCACCCGGGAGGGGTGCTGGGCGAGCCCGAACAGGGAGTGCAGACCGAGCTGCCCGCCGGCCAGGGCGGCCACGAGGGCGGGCAGCGAGCGCGAGCGGCCGGCGAGCGGTGCCACCACCGCGGCCACCGCGAGGAAGCCGACGAGCAGCGTCCACCAGGGGACCGCTGCGCAGGCGGCCAGGACGTGGCCCAGTGCGGACAGCACGACGCAGACCGCGGCGAACACCGCGGCCCTCAGCATCCGCGGTCCGGTCGCGGCGGGCACGTCGCCGGGGGCGGCCGGCGGTTGGGCAGACATGGCCGGGACATCATCCCACCGGTCCGTGCGGGACCCCGAGGCGGGTCCGGAAGGTCACGTTTGGGGCCCGCTCCCCCGCCTGGCGTGCGCATACACGGGCATGGCCCAGCGGCGCGTCCGCCGAATGAGGGCAAACACGTCAACTCCGTGCTTACGGCAGGGAGGACGCGGCAATAGGTATCGGTATGTCGAGCCGCAGCCAGGAGGCTGGAGCATGAGCATCTGGTGGTCTCTGCGTCTGCGGCGCGAAGCTGCGAGCGTGCCGCTCGCTCGACGCCTTCTGCTGGGTGCCATGGAAACCGCAGGCGTCGACCCCGACATCTCCTTCGACCTCTCCGTAGCGCTGAGCGAGGCCTGCGCGAACGCCGTCGAACACGGCGGGCCCGGTGCGGCGGGCTCCCCGGCGGACGGTTACCGCGTGACGGCCTACCTGGACGGTGAGAAGTGCCGTATCGAGGTGGTGGACGCCGGACCCGGTTTCCCGGACCGCGCGTACCTCCCCGGCGCGGGCCCGGCCGCTGAGAGCGGTCGCGGGCTCTGTCTCATCGAGCAGCTCGCGGACCACGTGTCGCTGCGCAACCGTCCCGGCCGGGGCGCGGTGGTGAGCTTCGACAAGGTACTGAAGTGGCGGGACGGGGCCCTGCTCGGAGCGGTCTGAGCGAAGGGCGCCGTCTGCCCAGGGGCGAGGCAGCGGCTCCCGGTCCGGCCGCCGTCGCTCCGCCCTGCCACGGGTGCGCTCCCCGTGCGCAGGGGCATGCAGTCGTCGCCGCGAGGCGGGTGCGGTTCGGCTGCCCCGGTCCGGCCGCCGCTGCCTCGCCCCGGCACGGGGACTGCTCCGGTGCAGTCCGGTGCGGTGCTGTGTGGTCCGGTGCGGCGCGGTCGGGTGGCGGTCCTGTCCGGTCCTGTCCGGTCCGGTGCGGTCCCTTGCGGGACCGCACCGTCGACGGGCGTCAGCCCCTGAGCCGGGCCATCCACGTTTCGACCTCGTCGGCCCGGCGCGGCAGCGCCGCCGAGAGGTTCCGGTTGCCGTCCTCGGTGACGAGGATGTCGTCCTCGATCCGCACCCCGATGCCGCGGTACTCCTCGGGAACCGTGAGGTCGTCGGCCTGGAAGTAGAGCCCCGGCTCGACGGTCAGGCACATTCCGGGCTCCAACGTGCCCGCCACATAGCTCGCGCGGCGCGCTGCCGCACAGTCGTGGACGTCCATGCCGAGCATGTGGCCGGTACCGTGCAGGGTCCAGCGCCGCTGGAGACCGAGCTCCAGCACCTTCTCCACGTCGAGACCGTCGAGCAGGCCCCACTCCACCAGCCGGGTGGCGAGGACCCGCTGGGCCGCGTCGTGGAAGTCCCTGAAGAGCGCGCCGGGCCGCACGGCGGCGATTCCGGCCTCCTGGGCCTCGTACACCGCGTCGTAGATCCTGCGCTGCACTGCGCTGAAGCGGCCGTTGACGGGCAGGGTGCGGGTCACATCGGCCGTGTAGAGCTCGGTGGTCTCCACACCGGCGTCCAGGAGGAGCAGCTCGCCGGGGCGGACCGGGCCGTCGTTGCGGACCCAGTGCAGGGTGGTGGCGTGCGGCCCGGCCGCGCAGATGGAGCCGTAGCCGACGTCGTTGCCCTCGACGCGGGCGCGCAGGAAGAACGTGCCCTCGACATAGCGCTCGCTGGTGGCCTCGGCACGGTCAAGCACCCGGACGACGTCCTCGAAGCCGCGGGCCGTGGCGTCGCAGGCCTTCCGGAGTTCGGCGATCTCGAACTCGTCCTTGACCAGTCGGGCCTCGGAGAGGAAGACGCGCAGCTCCTCGTCGCGCTCCGCGGTGACCTTGTCGGTCAGGGCGGACTCGATACCTGCGTCATGGCCGCGGACGACGCGGACCGGGCCGGTGGCCTCGCGCAGCCTGCCCGGCAGCTCGCGCACGTCCTCGGCCGGGATGCCCAGCAGACGGGCGGCCTCGGCGAGGGAGTGGCGCCGGCCGACCCACAGCTCCCCCTGGCCGTCGAGCCAGAACTCGCCGTTCTCCCGGTTGGAGCGGGGGCGCAGGTGGACGGTCGCGGTGTGGCCGTCGGCGGTGGGCTCCAGCACCAGGACGCCGTCGTGGCTCTGGTCGCCGGTGAGGTAGGCGTACTCCGTGCCTGCCCGGAAGGCGTACTCGGTGTCGTTGGAGCGGGTGCGCAGGTTGCCCGCCGGGATCACGAGCCGCTCGCCGGGGAAGCGGGCGGAGAGCGCGGCGCGGCGGCGCTCGGTGTGCGCTGCCTGCGCGATCGGTTCCAGGCCGTGCAGCTCGGTGTCGGCCCACCCGGATCTCATGCTCTGGGCGAGCTCGTCGGAGATCTCCGGGTAGAGGCCGTTCCTGCGCTGCTCGATCGGCGGCTGCTCGATCGGCTCCCGGGTGTCCTTCGCTCCGGCGGCGCGGCCGGACTCGTGCGCCGGGGTCTCCGGGGTGAGCTCGTGTGCCACGGGTCTGCCTCCTGGTCGGTACGATGCTGAAGCCCCCACCCATCGTACGGTCGTACCGCAGAGGCGCCGGCAGCCTTGCGGACCCTGACCCGGTCCCGGACCCTGACCCGTCCCGCCGGAGCGCCACGCGATCCGGGCCCCGCCGTCAAGCGCACCGGTGGGCGTCACGCGTAGGGGGTGCTCGTCACACGCGTCGGGCCGCCGTCACGCGAACCGGGCCGCCAGCATCACCACGTCCTCGCCGTCCCGACCGGCGTCGAGCGCGCCGGGGAGCACCGTGCGCAGCACATGGTCGGCGACCGCTCCCGGGTCGTCGCGCACGGCCCTGGGCACACTCGCGGCGGCAGTGTGCAGCCGGGTGAAGGCACGGTCCATCGGGTCGCCGGTACGCCGCAGCAGTGCGTCGGTGTAGAGCAGCACCGTTTCCCCGGGGGCGGGGGAGAACTCCACGCTCGGCGCCTCCCAGCACGCCAGCATCCCCAGTGGCGCGGACAGCGATGTCTCGACGAACTCGGTGCGGTGCTGCCCGACGATGAGGGGCGGGGTGTGCCCGGCGCCGGCCAGCACGATCTTGCTGCTGCCATTGCCTCTGCCATCGCCTCCTCTGCCGTCGCCGTCGCCGCCGCCGCCTCCGCCGGTCCCGAGCGCCGTCGGAGCCGGTTCGCAGTAGGCGAAGAGCGCGGTCGCCGATCGGGCCGGTTCGGTGAGCCTCAGCAGCAGTTCCAGATCGGACAGTACGGCGACGGGGTCCTCCCCCTCCATCACCGCGTACGCCCGCAGGCTTGCCCGGAGCCTGCCCATGGCGGCCAGCGCGCTCGGTCCCGAACCGGAGACCGAGCCCACGGCGAGTCCCAGGGCCCCCTCGGGCAGCGGCAGCGCGTCGTACCACTCGCCGCCGCCGCGCGGTCCGGTGAGATGCCGGGCCGCGAGCCGCACCCCGGGGATCCGGGGCAGCCTGCCCGGCAGGAGTTCGTCGGCGATGGCGGCCATCTGCCGGCGGGCGCGTTCCAGTTCGAGCATCCGGGCGAGGTGCTCGGTGGCGTACCGGCCGTAGAGGCCGACGAGGTGGCGCTGGCGGTCCGCCGGCTCGGCAGGCTCGTCGTAGAACCAGACGGCGACGCCCAGCCTTCCTGCCTCCTCCGTGGCGAGCGGCAGGGCGTAACTGGCGGCGTAGCCGAGGCGTGCGGCGACCTCGCGGTGGCGTGGGTCGAGCGTCGCGTCGTGGAGGAGGTCCGCCTGGGCGACGGCGCCGGGGACGCCGGCCGTGCCGCTGTCGAGGATCCGGCCGTACCCGGTCGCGCTGCGGGGGACGGTCTCGATGTGGCCCAGGTCGGCGCGGGCGAGGCCGAGTCCGACGGTGCTGGCGGGGCCGCGGCCGTCGGCGGGTTCGAGGACGGCCATGCCGCGGCGGGCACCGACCAGGGCGGCGCCCGCGTGCAGCAGTTCGTCGAGCGCCTCGTCCAGCGAGCCGGTCCTGGCGAGGCGTTCGGTGAGTTCGTGGAGCGTGGTGAGGTCGGAGACCCAGCCGGCCAACCGGTCCTGGATCACGGCACCGGGCGCATGGGCGAATGGGGCGGAAGTGTGCGCGGGGGCTGGGACAGCTGGGTCGATTCCAGCCACTTTCGGCAGGTGAGGGGCGCTCATGGCAGCCAGCCGTCCGGCTGGTGCGTTGCGCTCAATAGCATCGCAAACCCCCATGTCAATCTGCGCCGCTATCACTGCATCCACATCTACACGCACACAAAGGGGGATGTCCAGCACTGGCCTGCTGGTATCGATGGTGTCCGCAGAGTTGCTAACTTGGCTGAAAAACGCCCCCCATGGGCGCGATTCGCGGTCGACTAGGCGCGTTCGACATGGGGACCCCACTCCGGGTGAAGTCCGAGGCGAAGCCCGAGGGGGGAGTCATCCCCGGCGTGATGGGTACGTAAACGGTGATGGCCAGAGGCGGTTGGAGCCGCCCCGGAACCTGGCGGGGAGTTACGGCGTCCTAGTCGCCGTGGGCCGCCGCCCCGTACCGAGCGGCGGTACGAGCACAGCGGGAGAGCAAGCGCCAGGCGCGCGCCACCCCTCGCCATGCGTTTAATGGACAGAGCCCATGGGACCGCCCGTGCCTGCGGCTAGGTGGTGCGGCGCCGCTTTGTACGCGCAGTGAAGTGATGCACACATGGTGTGATGGACCTCGGCGTTCAACGGAAAGGAACGAGCGCTCATGCGCGAGATCCTCGGAAGGCGACGCAGGCTCCGGTTCTGGCGCAAAGGGAGGCCTGCACCTCGACTCCACGCGGCGCTGACCTGCGCCACCGAGTGGAACTGGCCCGTGCTGCCCGGTGTGGGGCTCGACGCCGCCGGCCGGCGGACCGAGCATGGGCGCGGCTGCGCCTGCCCCGACCCCGAGTGCGTGGTCCCCGGCGGGCACCCCTTCGACCCCGGGCTCCTGGCGGCGACCACCGACGAGCGGATGGTGCGCTGGTGGTGGACCCAGCGACCCGCCGCACCCGTCGTGCTCGCCACGGGGGGCCGTGCGCCGTGCGCGGTGAGCCTGCCGGCGGTCGCCGGGGTCAGGGCGCTCTCCGTGCTCGACCGGATGGAGATCAGGCTCGGCCCCGTCCTCGCGACGCCGACCCGGTGGTCCCTGCTCGTCGCCCCCTACTCGATGGAACGGCTGGGCGAACTGCTGTACGCCAAGGACCGGGTGCCGAGTTCCCTTCGCTTCCACGGCTCGGGCGGCTATCTGGTGCTCCCGCCGTCGGAGACGGGCACGGGCCAGGTCCGCTGGGAGCGCGCCCCGCTGCCCGGCACTGCGGCTCCCTGGCTGCCGGACGTGGAGGCGGTCGTCGACGCCCTCGTCGAGGCGAGCGTCAACGCACCCTCTGGCGTGACCCCTCCGGAGACCGGCGAGGGATCCCGCCTCGCCTACTGACGGCGACCCTCCGGGTGGACACGGCCGGGCACGCCCGGGCACGGCCCCGGCGGCGCACTCGTACGGGTGAGCCGCCGGGGCGTGCCCGGGAGGAGTGCCCGGGAGGAGTGCCCGGGGCCGGACGCCGCCTCCCGCCGGTTTCCCCGGCGCCCGGACACGCGAGCCCGCGCTCATCGGTGGGCCGCGCTGATCGGCGGGCCGCGCCGATCCGGGACGATCGGGTCCCCCTCGTCGTGACGAGGCCCCTTCCCGGCCTTGCTCGCCCTTGTCCCCTTGCGTCCCTCGCTGTCGCCAGCCCGCGGCCCTTCGCGCGCCGCCTCCCTAATGGCGGAGTGCCTCGGCACGACGGCGGACGGCAAGAGGACGGGGCGGTCGGAAAGTGTGGCCGGAAACGATGCCCAGTCGGCCCCGCGGCAAGCGGCCGAGTCGCCCCGGTGCTGTCGGCGCACGACGCACAAGCGAACACCGCGCCCTCCCTACGTCCCACCGCACGGCGCCGACACGCGGACTCGTGTGCTCATCGGTGGTCCGGACGCCGGGGAGCGAACGTACTACCGCAACGCGGCGGCGGAGGGCCGGTGTCCGGTTGGGCCGCTCACGCGGGGGAGGGAGGGGGCCTCTCGGGCAGCAGTGCCTCCGGACCGGGAGGCACCGGACCGGGAGACGCCGGACCGCAGACCGGGAAACACGCTGTGAGAGGGGCGGAGGTGAACCGGGGGCTTCTCCGCGATCGCGGAGTTCGTACGTGCCGGAGAGGCCCGTTCGGCGGCGCCGCTACCCTGCCAGAAGCAACGCCGCGGCCATCGGCGGTGGTTGACGCACGGTGAGGCCCCGGGGCCATCGCCGGAGACGCAGACGCCCGGTCGCTGGCGACGGGGGATGCACCAGCGACCGGGCTTTGAGAACGGTAACAAGAGATCTGCCGTTCGCAAATTCGATCTCGGGTATTCGGACAGGGAATTACCGCACCGTAGGCACTGTTGTGACAGGGATCACCCGGCCCGGGGCGGGCTGTGCCATACGGCGGTGTACGGCGACTCGAGTCCCAGCCCTCGGCCGTCCGCCCCGGCCGACCGGGCACAGGAGCGACGCCCCGCGCCCCGTGGCCGGCCGGCCCGCTGGTCAGCTGAGCGTGACCTGGCGGTTGGTGAGACCGCTGCGGGCCCTGCGCTCCTCGCCCGTCAGCGGGGAGTCCGTGGCGAGCGCTTTGGCGAGCCGCTCGGCGAATCCCGCGGCCGGCTTCTCGCACTCCGCCGCGCCCATGCCGCCGGGAAGGTCCCACACGGGCACCACCAGGCCGTGCGCCCGGAACGACCCGACGAGACGGGTGTTCTCACCGAGGTCCGACGCACCCGCGGCGTGCAGCCGGGCGAGCGCGTCCAGCAGCCGCTCCTCGGGGTGCGGCATGACCCAGCGCAGGTGGTTCTTCTCCGGGGTCTCGCACCAGTACGCGGCGTCGACGCCGGACAGTTTCGCCGTGGGGATCGCGGCCGCGTTGGCACGCTCCAGCGAGGCGGTCACCTCGGCGCTCGTGGTCTCCATCGACTCCGGGATCCAGAACTCGAAACCGCTGTGCACGACCGGCTCGAACGGGGCGTCCGCGTCGATCAGGTCCTGCAGCCGCGGGCCGTCGGCCGGGGCGCGCCGCGGGGCCACCGCGTTGCCGGGCTTCGTGGCCAGCGCCCGCTGCAGGGTGTCGGCGAGGTCGCGGCTGAGGTCGCCGGAAGGCGTGTCGTTCTGCAGGGCGAGCATGACCGAGCCGTCCTCGCGGCGCAGCGCAGGCCACGCCATGGGAAGAACGGTCGCCAGGGTGAGCGAGGGGACGTCCTCGGGCAGCCCGTCCCTGAGGGTCAGGGCGACGGTGGCGGCGGGCACCAGCTCGCGGAGGGCGACCCAGTCGCCCTCGCCGGGGAGCCCCTCGAAGGGGCGCTGGACCAGCTCGGTCACGGCGTGTGCGGCGGCCCGCCCGTGGCAGGCCTTGTAGCGACGGCCCGAACCGCAGGGGCAGGGCTCGCGGGCGCCGACCACCGGGATCTCACCATCGGTGACCTGCGGCTTGGCGGCGGCCTTCGTCTGGGGGCGCTTCTTGGCCATGATGTGGCTTTCTCCTGGTGGCGGCGTGCGTGTCTCGGGCGCGAGCCTAGCCGTTGCGGCCGTGGCAGCGGTCACACCGGCACTTCACGTCGCGTGGCCGTCCGTCCGGAGCGCGCTGGCAGGACGGGGCTCGGCGCTGCCCGCGGACGGCCCGGTGCGGTCGGTGCCCCGCCCGGGGATCGCGGGCGGGGCACCGGTCCCGGTACGAGTCCCGGTGCCGGCCCCGCCGGGAGGGCAACTGCCGGTGTGGGTACGACTCCCGATGCGCTGCGATGTGACGCGATGCTTGAGCCGAAGCCGAAGCCGAAGCCGAAGCCGAAGCCGAAGCCTGCCGCGGCAGTCGTGGTGGACGCGCCGGCCGGCCCTCGCCGTGAGCGGCCCGACGGGGTCAGCCGGAAGGCGGACCCACCGGCAGCGTCAGCGCGTCACATCCTCATGGGCGGCCGATGTCGTCGTAGGCGTCCGCGAGCCCGAAGCCGGGTCCGGTGACGCGCGTAGCGAAATCGTCGCGGCGGTGCCCTTCCGTGACGACGACCCACACGGTGACCTCCCCCGCGGCGCCGTCCCGTACGCCCCAGTCCCGGGCCAACGCGCTGATGATGTTGAGCCCTCGGCCGCCGTGCGCCGTGACGGAGGGCGTCGACGGAACCGGGCGGGTGGGACCGCCCCCGTCCGTCACCTCGACGGTCAGGCCGCCCGACGCGTCGATGCGCCATGCGGCGCGGACGTCGCCGTCCCCGATCTCCGTGTGCTGCCCGAGCGGTCTGCCGTGACGGCAGGCATTGCTCAGCAGTTCGGAAAGGATCAGAACGGCATCGTCGACGACCGCATCGGAGACCCCGCTGCGCCGCAACTGCTCACGCATCCGGTGTCTTGCCTCACCCACGCCCGCAGGGCCATGGGGTACGGCCATGCTCGACGACGTGGGCACCTCCTGTGCCACCACCAACGCCACCCCCGAGACCTCCTTCGCCCCACGCCACGGAGTGGATGCCCCGATGACCTGGACCGGAAACCGGCCAATCCGCGTCCGGTGACGCACTCGTCACACTCGCGCACGGATCGAACGCGCCGGTGCACTCCCCGTAGTGGATCGGTCGCGGTGTGGAAGCGCTCAGCGTCGCCCCAGCCGGGAGAGGACCTGTTTCGGCCGGTTGGTGATGATCGCCTCGACTCCGAGGTCCACGCAGAGGTCGACGTCGGCCGCCTCGTTCACCGTCCAGACGTGCACCTGGTGACCGGCGGCGTGCAGCCGCTCGACGTAGGAGGGGTGGTTGCGTACGAGCCGGATCCCCGGGCCGGCGATCCGTGCCCCCGCCGGCAGCCGCGCCTCGCGCGCCCGCAGCGGGAGGAACTGCATCAGGTACACGGTCGGGATGTCCGGCGCCGCGTCCGCGATCCGGTGCAGTGAGCGGGCGGAGAAGCTCATGACGCGCACGGGGGACTCGCCGGGTGCCGATGGTGCGTCCAGGCCGAAACGCTTCAGCAGGTGGAGCAGCCGTTCCTCCACCTGTCCGGCCCACCTGGTCGGGTGCTTCGTCTCGATGGCGAGCTCGATCCGCCGCCCGGCGTCCGCCACCAGTTCGAGCAGCCGCTCCAGGGTCAGCACGGAGGTGAAGCCGGGGTCCTTCCAGTCCGGGCTCTCCTCGCTGTCCTTCCAGGAGCCGAAGTCGAGGGCTGCGAGGTCCGCCAGCTCCAGTGCGGAGACCGCGCCGCGGCCGTTGGAGGTGCGGTTCACCCGGCGGTCATGGACGCAGACGAGATGCCCGTCCGCGGTGAGGCGCACATCGCACTCGAGGCCGTCGGCCCCGTCCTCTATCGCTCTCACATAGGCGGCCAGGGTGTGCTCGGGGGCGTCTTCCGACGCGCCTCGGTGGGCCACGACCTGGATCCGGTGTTGAGTCACCGCGTCATGGTGCCATCGCCGGTGAGCGGGTGCCCGGCCCCTGTCCGTCATGTCCGGGATAAAGGAGAACGCTCCGAAGCACAGGTCCTGCTTACAGTGGCCTGACAGGCTGTGGGAAAAGCTGGGTAGAGCGCATCGGAGCGGTTCCGCGACCGCGGACCGCCGAATCGTGGAAACGAGGAAGAGGAAGCTGTGAGCACTGAGAACGAGGGCACCCCGGCGCACGCCGGCCCGTCCGTACCTCCTGTGCCGGCGGCTGATCCCGAAAGCGCTGCCGTGCACCGGCCCGCTGAGGAGGAGCGCCCGGCGCGGCCGGACCAGGCGGTGCCCCCCGTACCGCCCGGGCCTCCCGTTTCCCCTGGGCCCCCCGTATCACCCGGGTCACCCGGGCCGTCCGGGCCGTCCGGGTCGTCCGGGCCGCCTGCGGCCCACGGGCACGGCTCGTACGGCGATCCCCCCGGGGCAGCGGACGGGCACCCGGGGGCCGCGTGGCCCCCTCCCCCGCCGCCCGCCTCGCCCTGGGGTGGGCACCCGTCCGCTCCGAAGGCGCCGCGCGGGCGGACCGGCGGGCTGATCGCGTCCGTGCTCGTCGCCGCGCTTGTCGCCGGTGGCGTGGGCGGCGGCGTCGGCTACTGGGCCGCCGAGCGCAACGACAGCGGTGTCTCGACCACGGTGGCCGCCGGTGACGACCCCGCGGACTTCACGCGGGAACCCGGCACGGTCGCCGCGGTGGCGGGCAAGGCGCTGCCCAGCGTCGTCACGATCGAGGCGGCGTCCGGGAGGGCCCAGGGCGAGGCCGGCACCGGCACCGGCTTCGTGTACGACAAGGAAGGACACATCCTCACGAACAACCACGTGGTGGCCTCCGCGGCGGACGGCGGCACGCTCTCCGCGACCTTCTCCGACGGCAAGGAGTACGAAGCCGAGGTGGTCGGCCGCGCCCAGGGCTACGACGTAGCCGTACTGAAGCTGCGCGACGCGCCCGAGAGTCTCACCCCGCTGCCGCTGGGCAACTCCGACCAGGTCGCCGTCGGCGACTCGACGATCGCCATCGGTGCTCCCTTCGGCCTGTCCAACACGGTCACAACGGGCATCATCAGCGCGAAGAACCGGCCGGTGGCCTCCGGCGACGGCTCGGGCGGCAGGAACTCGTACATGAGCGCGCTCCAGACCGACGCCTCGATCAACCCCGGCAACTCCGGCGGTCCGCTCCTCGACGCGCGCGGCGCGGTCATCGGCATCAACTCCGCGATCCAGTCCGCGGGCGGCGGCAACGGCTTCGGCCAGCAGTCCCAGGCAGGTTCCATCGGCCTCGGCTTCGCCATCCCGATCAACCAGGCGAAGAACGTGGCGGAGCAGCTCATCCGGACGGGCAAGCCCGTGTACCCCGTGATCGGGGCCACGGTGAACATGACGGACAGGGGCGCAGGCGCGACGATCGCCCAGGAGGGCGCGGGAGGCTCGGCGGCCGTCACGCCGAACGGCCCGGCGGCCAAGGCGGGGCTGAGGGCCGGCGACGTCATCGTCGAGTTCGACGGCGAGCCGGTCGACAGCGGCCCGACGCTCATCAGCGAGATCTGGACGCACAAGCCCGGCGACCAGGTCCAGCTCACCTACGAGCGCGACGGCCGCGAGGCCACGGTCACGGTCACACTGGGGCAGCGCGAGGGCGACGGCTGAGGAGGACGCGCTCGGGCGCATGACGGGTCCTCGTTCCGCGGGGTCCGGTGAGCCCGTCGCCGTACCGCTGCCCGAACCCGCCGGGGGCGGTCGGGGCCGTGGCGGTCGCGGCGGCGGGGTAGCCGTGCGGTGCTACGGGTGGAGTACCACCTTGGTGTAGCCATCGACCCTCTTGTCGAACTTCTCGTACGCCGACGGCGCCTGATCGAGGGGGAGTTCATGGGAGACCACGAAGCCGGGCGTCGCCCTGCCCTCGATGATCATGTCGCGCAGGTACCGGTTGTAGCGCTTCACGTTGCACTGGCCGGTGCCCACCCTCAGCCCCTTCTCGAAGAGCCTGCCGATCGCGACGCTGAGCATGCCGTGCCTGGACTGCTCGTCGGGACCTCCGGGGTCCGACGGTACGTAGAGCCCGGGAACGCCGAGCATTCCGGTGGCCCTGACGGTGCCGATGAGCGAGTTCAGCACGGTCGCCGGCTCCTCGCGCCCGGTGTCGCGCACCGTGGCCTGGTAGCCGACCGCGTCCACGCCCTTGTCGGTGCCGATCCCCTCGGTCTGGTCCTTGATCTGCTCCACCGGGTCGCCCTCGGCGAAGTTGACCGGGGTCGCGCCGATCTCCCCGGCCTTGTCGAGGCGTTCGGTGACGCGATCCACGACGAAGACCTTCCTGGCGCCGCGCAGCAGGGCCGAGTAGGCGGCCATCAGGCCGACCGGACCGCCGCCGTACACGGCGACGCTCTCGCCCGGGCGCACCTGGGCGAGTTCGCAGCCGTGGTAGCCGGTGGGGAAGATGTCCGCGAGCAGGATGAAGTCGGTCTCGTTCTCGTTTCCCGGTGGCAGTTTCAGGCAGTTGAAGTCCGCGTAGGGGACGCGCAGGTACTCGGCCTGGCCGCCGGGCCAGGGGCCCATGGCGACGTATCCGTAGGCTCCGCCCGCGAAACCGGGATTGACGGTCAGACAGAATCCCGTGTATCCCTCGACGCAGTTCATGCAGAAGCCGCATGCGACGTTGAAGGGCATGACCACCCGGTCGCCCTGCTTGAGCGAGGTGACGCCGTCACCGAGTTCCTCGACGATCCCCATGTTCTCGTGGCCGAAGACGATGCCCGGCTCCGCCGCCGTACGGCCCTCGTACATATGCAGGTCGGAGCCGCATATCGCGGTGGAGGTGACCCGTACGACCACGTCGTTCGGATGATGGATCCCCGGCCTCTCGACATCCTCGACCGCTACCTGGAACGGTTCCCTGTACACCACGGCTTTCATTGCTGTGACCTCCGCTGCGATGCGTATGTGACGAGCCCCCGCTCCTCCTCCCCCCGGCGACCCGGTCGGTTGTGGCACATATCTCATGATTCTCCGGACCGGATAAACGGACAAGCCGGTAATCTCTGGACAGATGTCCGCCCAGGCCGACGCCCTGAGGTGTCGTGCCGAGCCAACCGAGTCGGAGGGCGAGAAAGTGGCAGCACAACGGCTGGGGACCCTGCTCGTCCCCGTTCCGGGCCTCTCCGGAGCCACCTACCCGGCCGGAACGACGGTGACGGTCCGCGGCCGTGGCGCGACCGTGGACGCCTTCGTCCACGGTGACTGGCTCCCCCTGTCGTGGTGGGAGTTCTCCGACGGCCTCCGCGAGGACATCGCCGACCGCTGAACCACCGCACCACCGCGTCACCGAGCGCCGGTCCGGACCGCGCTCCGGCGCGGGGGCCCGGCGCCGCCCGGGGGATTCCTCCCCGTGACCGCCCGCACCGAGGTCCCGGGCGCCCGACGGGCCGCTGCCCCCGAGGGGAACGCCCGGGGCGGGACCGGCGGCGAACCGGGACCGGCCGGGCGCCGGGGAGCCGGCCTCTGCGGGGTGTCAGCCGCAGCAGTCGCAGCCCCGTCGGCAACCGCACACGTCACCGGTCCGGGGGGCGACTGCGGGGGGCGTCACCGCCGAGGGCGCGCAGCAGCCTCTGCCCTGCCAGGCGTCGCGGCCCTCCTTGACGGCCGCGGCGGCGATGACGAGGGCGGTGACGGGGTCGGCCCAGGACCAGCCGAGTGCGGCATTGAGCACCAGGCCGACCAGCAGCGCGGCCGACAGATAGGTGCACAGCAGGGTCTGCCGGGAGTCGGCGACCGCGCTGGCGGAGCCGAGTTCGCGGCCCGCGCGGCGCTGGGCCGCGGACAGGAACGGCATCACCGCGAGGGAGAGGGCGGCGAGGGCGATGCCGGGGACGGAGCGCTCGGCCTCGCCGGCACCGGCCAGGGCGCGTAGGGCGTCGACGGCGACGAAGGCGGCGAGTGCGAAGAAGGACACCGCGATGATCCGCAGGGCGGTCTTCTCGCGCGCCTCGCGAAGGGCCTGCTCGCGGGCGGAGAACTGCCAGGCGACCGCGGCCGCCGAGGCGACCTCGATGACGGAGTCCAGGCCGAACCCGACCAGTGCGGTGGAGGAGGCGATGCTGCCCGCCGTGATGGCGACGACCGCCTCGACGGCGTTGTAGGCGATGGTCGCGGCGACCAGCAGGCGTATCCGGCGGGTGAGCACATCGCGACGGGCCGGGCTCGGGCCCAGGCTCAGGCCCACGGGTGCCGCGGTCATCAGCAGCATCCCTTGTCGCCGGCGTCCGGGCAGGTGCGGTCGGTCTCGACGGCCACCACGGCGGTGCGCAGGTCGTCCAGGGCGTGGCCGAGGCGCTCGTCGGCCAGTTCGTAGCGGGTGCGGCGCCCGTCGGGGGCGGAGACGACCAGGCCGCAGTCGCGCAGACACGAGAGATGGTTGGACAGCCGGGTACGGGAGACGCCGAGGCGGTCGGCGAGATCGGCCGGGTAGGCGGGGGACTCGCGCAGGGCGAGCAGGACGCGGCAGCGGATCGGATCGGCGAGCGCGCGGCCGAACCGGGCCAGCACCTCGATGTCGGTGGCGATGGTCAACACGAGGATGACGGTACAGCACATCCTGAATTCAGGAAACCGTGTATCAACGGATCCCGTGCCCCCGGGTATCCCGTGCCTTCGGCGATCCCGTGCCTCCGGCGACCCCGTGCCTCCCGCGACCCCGTGGCGGCGCTGCGGGGGTCGGCCGGCGGGACGTCACGGCCTGGGCGAGTGGGCGCACGCCGGGAGACGGGTACCGCCTGCCGGCCCGCTGCCCCTGGTGCGCCGGGCTGAGTGGCCGGTGCGGACGCAGGGGATCAGCCGGAATGGCCGTGTATGTGCGCAGGGGCGGCCGAAACCAGCTCCAACGGCTCCGGCTGCCCCTTGTCGCCGCCCCGTGTCGCCAGCCCTCGTCACAGGCCCTTCGTGCGCGGCTGGTTCGCGCCGAAGGCATAGGCCTGGAGGATCTTCCAGAGGGTGAGCGCACCGGCCTGGCACGGGGCACCGGCGCGTGCCCGTGAGGGCCGCCCTCTCCCCGGTGGGGCGAGGACGGGGCCGGTGTTCGAGGCGCCGCTCGACCTGTTCACCGTCGGCAGCCTCCAAGGCCCGCTCGATCTGTTCCTTCGGGCGTCGCGCACGAGCCGGTCGCCGTCGCCCTCCCGGCCGGCTGGCAGGCCGACGCCAAGGACGAGGGAACCCCGGAGGAGCGGCTCGCGCGGAACAGCGCCGTTCCGGGCGATCAACACCCTCCAGGAGCCGGTTCGCGGCGACCGCGGCGCTGATGGCGGCGCCTCCGGCGAGCGGCACCCCGAGAGGGACCTCCTGCTGCCCTCCGCGCGTTGCGAGGACGGCGCGCAGGGGTCCTGACTCCGGGGCCCCTCCGGCGGCGTGGCAGACTCGGGGGAGCCGCCTCCGTGGTCGGCTCCGACCGCCCGTGGCCAACCTGCGGCCGGACTTCCCTGCACGAGGTCCCCAGCCGGTAGGCTGTAGCCCGCTCCGCGGCAGGTGAGGCGGGGCGGAGGTGGGTTGCCCGAGCGGCCTAAGGGAACGGTCTTGAAAACCGTCGTGGCAGCGATGTCACCGTGGGTTCAAATCCCACACCCACCGCACCAGGTCAGACAACGTGCTGATCAGAAGGGGCGCCTCTCATCAGGGGCGCCCCTTCGTCATGGGGCCCCTGTCTCACTCTGAATCGCCTCTGTACCTCTTTGGATCACGATGTGTGGACCAGGCGTGGACCAGCCGCAGGTGTGCGTGGGCACGCAGATGCCACTGAGGTGGCGCATGAGGATCCGGACAGTTGTGGGACAGTGCGAGCCGGATCGCGTCTTGACCTGCGGCGTTCCGCCCATACCCCCCAGGCCCTCCCCGGAGATAATCCGCACCCGTCCCGGACAGCGTTGCCCGGCCAGCACCAGCATCGGACGGGGATCCCGTCCCTTGTGACGGCCATGCCGATCACGATCTGCGGCAGGTCGTCGCGGGAGTCCTTCGACTTGCCGTAGGTCCGGAATCCGGCGGGCTTCGCCTCGTTGCCTTCCTGGTCGTCGCCGAGGGGCCGGCCGGTGTCGTCGCGGGCGACGGGCTCGTCGGGCTCCTCCAGTTCGAAGTACGTGCTGGTGGTGTCGAAGAACAGCAGGTCCACTTCCAGGTTCAGCAGGTTCGCGACCTCGTCGAATATCTGCTTCTCCAGGTCGGCGGTCACCTCGTGGAGCCAGTCCATCGCCCGGTAGCAGGGCTGTTCACCGACCTCGGCCAGATGGTCGATGTGCGCGTCGTGGGTGATCCAGTCGGCGGCGGCCAGCTTGGACGACGGCGCAAGGGCCCGGTTGGCGACCAGGGCGAACAGCACCCGCTCGGTGGCGGTCATGTCCCGGCGGCGGCCCCGCTTGGGCTGCCCGACCCGGCCCACGATCTGATCGATCTTCAGCCGATGCCACAGGTGGTCGAGCACGTAGGTGCCGCCGAACGGCACCGAGGAGACGAACTCCAGGTCGGAGGCCGCCGTCGCGGCCAGCGCGTCGCCCGGCTGCAGCAGCCTCGATAGAGATGCGACCAGGCGCCTGACCGCGTCGCGGTCGAGCTGGTCCTCGCGTCCGAAGGTGAACAGCACCTTCGGCACCGCCCGCCCCTTGGCCGGGTCCCACTCGTTGTGGGCCAGGTGCAGGTACCGGACCGTGCCGGACTTGTTCTCCCGCTTCGTCGTCTTCACGTACACGACTCCAGACCATACGAGCCATGCTCAGGCCAGCGCACGAGAATCACGAAAGTCGCGTCTCTAGGCATTTCGGACCCGTGGAGCGACCTCCAACCCCGTGACCTGCACCTTCAGACCCGCAGAACCTCCAGGAGCCCCGAATTACGTCGAACCCGGGCCAAAGCCTGCCCGAGTTGCCGGCCAGCGTACGGCCCCCTGAACATGCCCGACCCCAACCCGAACAGGACACCGGCCAAAGCCGCTCCGGCCAGCCGCGATGCCAGGTGCAGCGCTCATCGCCAAACGCCAAAGAAGGGGCGGGAGTTGATGCAGGCGAGCCCCAGCGCGGAGGGGGGTGCGCTGGGGCTCGTGCAGGGGGCGCCGATCAGGCGTTCGGATGAGCGGGGGACGGATCAGGAGGGCGGACCCCCGTCAGGTCTTCTGAGCGCTGCCGCAGGAGCGGGGCCAGCTCGACGTACCAGCCACGGCCCACGGCCTGGAGCATCTCGGCGAGGGCGATCTGTTCGCCGATCCGGCCGGCGGGGGTGTCGAGGACGTGGGCGAACTCGGCGCGGATGCGGTCGGCGACGGCGGGGACGCGGAGGCTGTTCACGTAGAGCATCGCGGGGTCGTAGCCGATGGGGACGGCGCCCCAGCGCTCCCAGTCCAGGATGACGAGGGGGTCGTGGGTGAGGTTGGCCCACTGGAGGTCTGCGTGCCCGGTGACGCGTTCGGTGATGGCCGGGGCGGGGATCCCCAGGAACTCGGGGAACACCAGGTCGGCCCAGGACTGGCGAATGGTCTCGCGGGGCGGTTCGGCGGTGCTGAGAGCGTCCAGGCTCTCCCGCAGGGTCGCCCACCAGGAGTCCGGCAGCCCCGGATCCGCAGTGAGGTCGGGCGTTTCCGGGGAGATGACGGGCTGGGCGATGTAGTCGATCAGCTCCGCCTCGAAGACGTACTCGCCACCGCCCGAGGTCTTCACCGCCAAGGTGTTCACGGCGAGCATCACCATCAGGCTCCGCAATCTAGCCGCGCTCCTCGGAAGCGAGCCGTACCGTGGCGCACAGTCGGCAGTCGATCTCCGCGCGCACATTCACGAGGTGACCGTCCGGCCCGCTCTCGCCAGCAACCCCACGGAGCCCCGATGACCGCCCAGCCCATGCCTGATCATTTGGTCACCGACCGCAGCCTTCTTTCCACCAAGGCGTACGGCACGGGTCAGCACCTGGCCGCCCGCCAATCCCTCTACCAATGGCAGACCCCCAGCCACGACCTTCCGGGCATCGTCGTGAACGAACTGGCCGACGTACGCGGTGCGGTCGCGGACGTGGGGTGCGGAAGCGGGAAGTTCGTCGCCCGGGTGCGGGAGGACCGTCCCGACCTGGTGGTGCTTCCCATGGACGTGTCTCACGGCATCCTCGGTGCCATTCCGGGGGCCCTCGTCGCGGATGTCCAACAGCTCCCCATCACCACTGGAGCCCTTGGTGCGGTGCTTGCGCTCCACATGCTGTACCACGTCGAGGACCAGGCCCAGGCCGTGCGGGAGCTGGGCCGTGTACTGGCGCCCGGCGGAATCTCGATCGTCTCCACCAACAGCAGGACAGACAAGCTGGAGCTGGAGCACCTTTGGCGCCAGGCCGCAGGCGATGTGCTGGGCATCCAGGAGGGCCCGGCCCGAGTGCAGCTCTCTGCTCGCTTCACCCTGGAGGACGCGCCGGCGATCCTCGGTACGGTCTTCAGCGAGATCCGTACGATCCCCCTGCCAGGAGTGATCGAGGTGACCGACGCTGAACCAGTCGTCGCGCACTTGGCCTCGTACGAAGCCTGGGCGGACAAGATGGGCGTCCCGTTCCGGGAGACGATCGAGCGCGCGCGAGAGCGGGTCAACGAGACCATCCAGGCAGAAGGCGCCTTCCGGGTCGCCTGCTTGGGCGGCATACTCGTCTGCCAGGGACCGGCTCGGTAGAAAGATGCCACCTTCGGGCCCAGTGGACCAGGTGTGGACCGCCATCGGCGGCGAGGGGCCCCGGGGACGGGGAACCAGCAGGTCAGCCATGGTGTAGGCGCTTCCCGCAGCACTCTCTTGAAAACCGTCGTGGCAGCGATGTCACCGTGGGTTCAAATCCCACACCCACCGCAGTGATTGCGGCCCCTGACCAGGCATTACGGTCGGGGGCCGTTGGCGTGTGCGCTGCCCGCCGTACACCGCCGTTCCCCGCAGTTTGACGGGCCCCGGGGGCAGGGAACGTGCAGGTCATCCACCAGGTAGATGCTTCCCGCAGCACTCACAACCGGGTGATTCACTGACCGAGTGCACAAGCCGGTTGCTCTCGGGGTTCACGACCGGGCTGAACTCTGTCGCGCCCAGGGCTGGGTGCACGACCGAGTGGATGGACCAGTACCCGTCCCGGCCGCGACGCCGGCCCGTGCCCGCCGGAGTGCGGCCGTGCGACGCGGGGACCCCTGCGGACGGGGATCCCCGAACGCGGCGTTGCGCCGCGGATCGCGGAACCCCAAGGTGGAGGGGTGCCGCCTTGCGCGGCCCCGCTGGGCGTCGCAGCCGGGGGCTCGGCAGGGGCGCGGTACCGACCCGAGCCCGAGGAGGCCCGGCGAGGAAAGGGCGGATGAGCGTAGGCGGGAGAAGCCGGGAGAAGGCCTGGCCAGGGAGCCGCCCAGCGAACGGCGGACGAGCGAATGCCGGACCGGGCGAGGCGCGACCGGGGAAGGCCCGGACGGGAGGAGGAGGCCGTGGGCACATCCGGGAGTGAGCCGGGGGCCGTGCCGGTCGTCCGGCGCCGTCGTCCCGAGCCGCCGGACACCCTGGTCTGGGAACCCAGTGAACGCTGGGTGCGAGGGACGAAGGGCGGTGTCACCGTCGTCGACAGCCGCAGGCCGGTGCTGGTGTGGGAGCCGGGCGTCCCCGTCCCGATCTATGCGTTCCCGGCCGACGACGTCCGGACGGATCTGCTGCGGAGGTCCGAGCAGCCCCCCGGGCGGCGCCCCGCCGGAGCGGCCGTCTTCTACGACCTCGTCCTCCACGACCGGGTCGTCCGTTCCGCGGCCTGGGAGTGCCCCGGCGAGGATCTGGCCGGTCATGTCTGCTTCGCCTGGTTCGATCGTGAGGTCCTCGACCACTGGTACGAAGAGGAGGAAGAGGTTTTCGTGCACCCACGTGATCCCCACAAGCGGGTGGACGCGCTGCCCAGCACTCGGCATGTCCGGATCGAGATTGCGGGCGTCGTCGTCGCGGACACGCGGTCCCCCGTGCTGCTGTTCGAGACGGGTCTGCCGGTGCGCTACTACATTCCACGCGAGGACGTGCGGCTCGACCTGTTCACCCGGGCCGGCACGAGCACCCGCTGCCCGTACAAGGGGGTGGCGACCGAGTACTGGTCATGGGCGGGTGCGGGCGAGGGGCTGCGCGACGTGGCCTGGAGCTATCCCGACCCGCTGCCGGCGGTGGGCGTCATCAAGGGCCGGATCGCCTTCTACGACGAGTATGTCGACGTCATCGTCGACGGCGAGCGGCAGTAGCGCCCTGGCGCGTCTCCGGCGGACGCTGACGTCATGCACCGAGGGGCACCCCCCGATGGGAGTGCCCCTCGGTGATGCGCGCGCCGCCCGGATCAGGAAGCGGAGCCCGCTTTCCGGCGGCGCGCCGCGAGGACGGCTCCGGTGCCGAGCAGCACCGCCGCTCCGGCCGTCGCGAGCTGCGGCAGGCCCGCCGGGGAGCCGGTGGCGGCGAGGCTGCCGCTCGTGGTGGTGAGCGGCTGGGTGGCCGTGGTCTGGGCCTGTGTGCCGGTGCCCGTGTCCGTGCTGGTCGGCGAAGACGACGAAGACGACGAAGATGCCGACGACGAGGAGGACGGGGACGGGGAGGATGCGGGCTCGGCGGTGACCTCGAACTCGTACGGGGTCAGCTCCGGCGAGCCGCCGCAGGAGCCGTCGTCGTTGACGTAGTCGGCGGCGATGAAGGCCGCACCCGCGGCGGAGGGGGTGCCGGCGTCCACCGTCAGCCGCAGCTTGATGTCGGCGTGGGCACCGTCCTTCAGCGCGCTGACGAAACCGGCGCCGAAGTCGTCGGCGTCCGTCCAGCTCCGGGAGGCCGTCGCCCACTCCAGTCGCAGTCGTTCGTCGATCGGTGTGTAGCCGCCCTTCCCGATCCCGTGGAAGTAGACGAACGGCCAGACCTCGTCGAGTGTCCTGCCGGTGTCGTTGGTGATGCGGAGCCTCATCTCGACGGTCGAGCCGGCAGCGATCTCGGCGGGCAGGCCGGAGAGGGTCGCAGTCAGTCTGCTCTCGGGCATGCACGGAACCGGTTCCCGATCCTCGCGAGCGTCCGCGAGGGCCTTGTCGGCGGCCTTCTTGGCCTCCAGGGCCTGCTGCGCGGCCTCCCTGGTCCTGCTCAGTTCGCGTACGGCGGCGACACGGGCGTCGTCACGTGCCCTGCCGGCCTGCCTGGCCTCCTCGCCGGCCGCGGCACTGGCGGCCCCGGCGGTCTCGGCCGTGGCGGTGGCGTCCACGACGGCCCGTTCGGCGGCGGCCCGCTGCTCGGGGCCGGCGGTGTCGGGCAGTGCGGCGAGCGCGGCCTCGGCGTCGGCCAGGGCCTGGTCCGCCTGGGCCTTCGCCGCGGCGGCGTCGGCCGCCTCCTTCGCCGCCGCTCTGGCCGCGACGGCGAGCGGGAAGTCGTCGGAAACAGCAGCCTTCGCGGCGGCGAGTGCGGCCTCCTCGGCGGCGACGGCCTGGTCGTACGCCTGCTGCGCCCGTGCGGCGGCCTTCTCGAACTCCTCGACGGAGGGCGCTGCCCTCATGTCGGCCGCGCCCTCGGTGGCCGGGCTCTCGGCGGTGGGGGTCTTGGCGGCCAGTGCGTCGCTGCGCAACCGGGCCGCGTGCAGCAGGGCGTCCTCGGCGGCGGAGGCAGAGACACCGGTGGGTGTGGAGGCGGAGGCGCCGGGAGTGGCGTCGGCGAACGCGGTTGTGGCACCGAGCAGAACGATTGGCGTGGTCACGGCAGCGGCGACGGCCGTTGCCGCTATGCGGCGGAGTGTCACGTGCACCCTTCCGGGGTCCGGTGTGTGCGGTTCAGAATCGCGGTCGGTCGCCGCGGATTTCCTCACGCAAGGCGACTGGTCGCTGGTGATCGTATGGCTGACGCCCGCCGTGCGAAAGCGTGTTGGGCGCGCAGTCGCGTTGCTGACTGCGCCTCATCGGGGGATGAAGCGTGCATACCGGATAGTTGTCCTCGATCGGCGTGAATCTTCTATGACGCACATCACTGTGGTCGGCCGCGAGTTCCGTGTGTCCGCCGCCGCCGCTGTCGTGTCGGCAGGGGCAGGGGCAGGGGCAGGGGCAGGGGCAGAGGCACGGGGCAGAGGCACGGGGCACGGGGCCCGGACCGACGAGACAAGCCGCGGCGCCCCGGATGCCGATACCGGGGGTGAGTCGGCTCGCCGAGTTCGGCACCACGACGTCCGGCGGGCCGGTCAGCCACAGGTGGCGGCCGCCGCTCGCGGTGGCGACGGTGACGGTGTCCGGAACCCGTGGCGGGGGTTTATCGGCATGTCCTCACGCTTGAGGGCGAATCATCGCCTACGGGGTGGTTCGTCGGAGATCTGCTGGGCAACTCTGGAGGCGCGACGTCGTGAAGATCGACCGGGTGGTCGGCCAACCGCCCTGTTTCGAGCCGTAGTTCCGCACGCTCGGTGCGCCGCTGACCGGTGCACTTCCAATGCTTCGGAGGAATCGACATGGCAAGCACCCGTACCGTCCGCACCCTGGCCGCCGTCGCGGCGCTGCCCCTGGCCGCCGTCCTGTTCACCGGTGTGGCGCACGCCGACAACGGAGCCTTCGCGGGCGACGGATCGAACGCCGCCGTGGCCATCATCAGCGGCAGTGGTGTGGGCGGTCACAACCTCGGCAACTCGACCACCACCCAGCAGGTGGCCACCGGGGCCGGCGCGTCCAACCAGAACAACACCGCAAACGTCAATGGTTCGGCCCTCACGGCGATCGACCAGTCGAACGAGAACATCACGATCACCTTCCTCCCGCTCTGGTAGGGCCCCGGCAGGGGAGGGGCTGACCGGAGGCGCCGGGGGAGCGGTGTGGGGGATCTGAGGAGGGCCAGGGGGTCGCCCGGGGGGTGACGGCCTGCGTGGCGGTGCTCGGGCATCTCCGCGCAGGCCGTTTTCACTGCGGTGCCGTGGGTGGGCGGTGCTGTGGGTGTGTGGTGGGGTGTCGGGCGCGGTGGGGGCGGGTGCCCGAGCCGGGCCCTGGGGGCGGTGGTGTCTGCCGGGTGCCTGGGCGCCTGGGTGCCTCGGTGCCTGAGGGGGCCGGACGGGGCGGGGCGGGGCGGCGCCTGTCGCGGGGTGCCCCGAGCGTTCGGGGGCGTGTTCCGGGCGGCGACGGCGGGCGACCGCGACCTTGACACCCGGCTTCGCCTGACGGACAGTCAGAAACCCTGCTGGTTCACCAGCACCTGCCCTGCTCCGCCCGGGAGGCCATCGCCGTGTACCTCGCCCCGACAGAGCGACAAGAGCGGCTGCGCTTGGGACCCGGCGCGTACTCCGGCGCCCTGATGCCGCAGGGTGCGGACGCCGCAGGCGACCCCGCGGAGCCGGGCGAGGTGCTGCTGGAGGCCGCTGCGGCGACGCGGCTCGCTAGGGGAGCGGGACGGTGCGGGCGGGTGCCGAGGGGGAAGCGGTGACCGAGGACGAGCTGTATCCGCTGCTGAAGGCGTACGAGGGGCGTAGCGCCACGGCCCCCGGCATCGGCAAGGACCCGGTGAACGAGCCCATGATCAGGCACTGGTGCGAGGCGATGGGTGACCGGAACCCGGCGTACGAGGGGCCGGACGCGATCGCTCCTCCGACGATGCTCCAGGCGTGGACGATGGGCGGGCTGTCCGGTCACACGGGGCGCACGGGGGCGCACGACAAGCTGTTCGCCCTGCTCGACGGCGCCGGGTTCGCCGCTGTGGTGGCCACCGACTGCGAGCAGGAGTATCTCCGCCCGCTCCGTCCGGGGCAGCGGATCGACTTCGATTCGGTGATCGAGACGGTCTCGCCGCGCAAGAGGACCAAGCTGGGTGCGGGCTACTTCATCACGACCAGGATGGAGGTCAGAGCGGACGGTGAACTCGCCGGAACGCACTGCTTCCGGATCCTCAAGTACGCCCCGGCGGCCCGGAGCAAGACCCGTCCGCGGCGCCCGCGCCCGGTGGTCAACCGGGACAACGCCGGATTCTGGGCAGGCGTCGCCGAGCACAGGCTGCTGTTCCAGCGCTGTGCGTCGTGCGGGAAGTCGCGTTTCCCCTGGCTGCCGGGATGCGGGGGGTGCGGCTCCGCGGAGTGGGATGCGGTCGAGGCCGGGGGGGCGGGGACCGTCTACTCGTATGTGGTGATCCACCATCCGCGCTTCCCGGCCTTCAGCGGGCCCGGCGCCGACGGGTCCGATGGCGGCTCCATGCCCGCCACCGGCAGGGACGGTGCGGGGCCCGACGGGACGGGGCCCGACACGGCTGGTGCGGATCGGGCGAGTGCGGACGGGGCGAGTGCGGACAGGACGAGTGCGGACGGGGCGGGTTCCGGCGAGGCGGGTGCTGGCGGGGTGGTTGCTGGCGGGGCGAGACCGTATGCGGTGGCACTCGTCGAGCTGGCCGAGGGCGTGCGCATGGTCAGCAACGTCATCGGGGTGCCGTACGACCGGGTGCGCATCGGGATGCCCGTCCGGCTGGAGTTCACGAGGGCCGACGAGGAACTGGTGCTGCCGGTGTTCCGGGCCCTGCGGCCCGGGGCGGGCTGAGACGGCCTCCACCGGTCGACCGGCGGGCGGTCACCGGGAAACCCGAGCAGCAGGAGGAGACGGCATGAGCATGAGCATGAGCGGTACCGGGGCCTCCGCCCCGCGCGTGGGCGACGAACTGCCGCCGCTGACCGTCCCGATCACCCGTACGCTGATCGTCGCGGGGGCCGTCGCCTCCCGGGACTTCCAGGACGTGCACCATGACGCGGAACTCGCCCGGGAGAAGGGCTCGCCCGACATCTTCATGAACATCCTGACGACCAACGGCCTCGTCGGACGCTACATCAGTGACCACTTCGGTCCGGACGCCGTACTCCGCAGGGTGTCGATACGGCTCGGCGCCCCCAACCACCCCGGTGACACGATGACGTTGACCGGAACTGTCGTCGAGGCCGAAGGGGACACGGCGGTGGTGCGTGTGGTCGGGGCCAACGGTCTCGGCCACCATGTCACCGGCACGGTGAGCGTCGGCCTGCCCGGGGAGGCGCCGGAATGAGCCTGCGCAGGGCCGACTCGCTCGGCGGCCGGGCGGCCGTCGCCGGCATAGGCGCCACGGAGTTCTCCAAGGACTCCGGACGAAGCGAGCTGAGGCTGGCCGTCGAAGCGGTTCGGGCCGCGCTGGACGACGCCGGTCTCTCCCCCTCCGATGTCGACGGCATGGTCACATTCACCATGGACACCAATCCCGAGATCACCGTCGCCCAGGCAGCCGGGATCGGGGAGCTGTCGTTCTTCTCCCGGGTCCACTACGGCGGCGGCGCGGCGTGCGCGACCGTGCAGCAGGCGGCTCTCGCCGTGGCCGCCGAAGTGGCCGACGTCGTCGTCTGCTACCGGGCGTTCAACGAGCGGTCGGGCCGAAGGTTCGGATCGGGTGTGCAGCGGCGCGAGCCCTCGGCGGAGGGTGTGGCCCTCGGCTGGAACCTCCCGTTCGGGCTGCTGACTCCGGCCTCCTGGGCGGCCATGACGGCCCAGCGCTACCTCCACACGCACGGGCTGACGCCGGAGGCGTTCGGGCAGGTGGCCGTTGCCGGGCGGCGGTACGCGGCGCGCAACCCGGCGGCGTACTTCCACGGCAGGCCCATCACCCTCGACGACCACGCGGCCTCCCGCTGGATCGTGGAACCGCTTCGGCTGCTGGACTGCTGCCAGGAGACGGACGGCGGGCAGGCCCTCGTCGTGACCTCACTGGAGCGGGCGAGGGACTTGCCCCACCCGCCCGCGGTCGTCCTCGCCGCTGCCCAGGGCGCGGGCCCTGCCCAGGAGCAGATGACCAGCTACTACCGCGACGATCTCGCGGGCCTGCCCGAGATGGGTGTCGTCGCCCGGCAGCTCTGGCGGACCTCCGGGATGGGCCCCGCCGATATCGACGTGGGCATCATCTACGACCACTTCACGCCCTACGTGCTGATGCAGCTGGAGGAGTTCGGCTTCTGCGGGCGGGGCGAGGCGGCGGAGTTCGTCGCGGCGGACGGACTGCCGCTGAACACGCACGGGGGCCAGCTGGGCGAGGCGTATCTGCACGGCATGAACGGCATAGCCGAAGCCGTGAGACAACTGCGGGGCACCTCCGTGAACCAGACCGCGGGGGCGGCCAGCGTCCTGGTCACGGCCGGCACGGGCGTCCCGACCTCGGGGCTGCTCCTCGGGGCGGACGGGTGAGACGGAAAGCCGGGTGGGGCGGCGGGATCGATCAGCGGGATCGATCAGCGGGGCGGACGGGCCGGTCCCGGTGAGCCGGACGCGTCCGACGGGTCACACGCGCCGGACGTTCTGGATGGACCGGACGCCCCGGACGCCCCGGACGCACAGCACCCACCAGACGCACCGGTCCCTGAGGCGGAGCCGGGGAATCCTCCACCCAGAGGAGGTGGGGACCGACTCACCCCTACAACCTGAGGCGGATCGGGGTTCGGGACCTGGGGCCGATCCGGTGGGAGGCTCCCGCTCCTAGCGTGGAGCCATGACCACGTCAGTCTGCACGACCGCCTCCAGCGCCGCCGTGCTGCCGACCTCCTACGCGTCGTTCTCGTCGTATGTACGGGCGCGGGGGCCCGTGCTGCTGCGGACCGCCCGCTCCCTCACGGCCAACCCGTACGACGCCGAGGACCTGCTGCAGACCGCCCTCGCGAGGACCTTCGTCGCCTGGGAGCGGATCGAGGACCACCGCGCCCTGGACGGCTACGTCCGCCGGGCGCTGCTCAACACCCGTACGTCGCAGTGGCGCAAGCGCAAGGTCGACGAGTTCTCCTGCGGGGAGCTTCCGGAACCCGCCGTAGCGGCGCCCGCCGACCCTGCCGAGCAGCAGGTCCTGCACGACGTGATGTGGCGCGCCGTGACGCGGCTCCCGGACCGGCAGCGCGCGATGGTGGTCCTCAGGTACTACGAGGACCTGAGCGAGGTGCAGACTGCGGAGGTGCTGGGCGTGTCCGTGGGCACGGTCAAGAGCGCGGTGTCCCGAGCACTGCGGAAACTCCGCGAGGATCCCGAGCTGGCACGGGTTCGCTGAGTTTTCTTACCCGGGGGTAGTGACATACCGGTCGGTATGTGTTGAGAATCTTCACACCTTTGAGAGCTGTGCGCCCACCGGGAGGACGCCGTGCTGAGCACCATGCAGGACGTACCACTGACCGTCACCCGCATTCTGAACCACGGGACGACGATCCACGGAAGTTCGCACGTCACCACGTGGACGGGCGAGAGCGAGCCGCATCGCCGCAGTTACCGGGAGATCGGCGAACGCGCCGCCCAGCTGGCCCACGCCCTGCACGGCGATCTGGGCGTCACCGGTGACGAGCGCGTTGCGACCCTCATGTGGAACAACGCCGAGCACGTCGAGGCCTACTACGCGATCCCCTGTATGGGCGCGGTCCTGCACACGCTCAACCTGCGGCTGCCCGTCGAGCAGCTGGTGTTCATCGTCAACCACGCCGCCGACCGGGTCGTGATCGTCAACGGTTCGCTGCTGCCCCTGCTCGCCCCCCTGCTGCCGCATCTGCCGACGGTCGAGCACGTCGTGGTCTCGGGTCCGGGGGACCGCTCGGTGCTGGACGGCGCCGCGGCCCGGGTGCACGACTACGAGGAACTGCTCGCCGGGAAGCCGACCGCCTACGACTGGCCGGAGCTGGACGAGCGCTCGGCCGCCGCCATGTGCTACACCTCCGGCACCACCGGCGAACCCAAGGGCGTGGTGTACTCCCACCGCTCGATCTATCTGCACTCCATGCAGGTCAACATGGCCGAGTCGATGGGGTTGACGGACGCCGACACCAGCCTGGTCGTCGTGCCCCAGTTCCATGTCAACGCCTGGGGGCTGCCGCACGCGGTCCTGATGACCGGCGTGAACATGCTGATGCCCGACCGCTTTCTGCAGCCGGGCCCGCTCGCCGAGATGATCGAGACCGAGCGTCCGACCCACGCGGCGGCCGTGCCCACCATCTGGCAGGGACTGCTCGCCGACCTCACCGCCAAGCCGCGCGATGTGAGTTCCCTCACCCAGGTCACCATCGGCGGCGCGGCCTGTCCGCCGTCGCTGATGGAGGCGTTCGACTCGCTGGGCATGCGGGTCTGCCACGCCTGGGGCATGACCGAGACCTCGCCGCTTGGCACCGTCGCCCGGCCGCCGGCCCACGCCGTCGGCACGGACGCGGAGTTCGGCTACCGGCTGACCCAGGGCCGCTTCCCGGCGGGTGTCGAGGCGCGGCTGCGCGGACCGGACGGGGAGTTCCTGCCGTGGGACGGCGAGTCCGCCGGCGAGCTCGAGGTACGCGGTCCCTGGATCGCGGGCGCCTACTACGGCGGCGCCTCCGGAGAGCCGCAGCGGCCCGCCGACAAGTTCAGCGAGGACGGCTGGCTGAAGACCGGTGACGTCGGCGTGATCGGCCCGGACGGCTTCCTCACGCTGACCGACCGTGCCAAGGACGTCATCAAGTCCGGTGGCGAGTGGATCTCGTCCGTCGAGTTGGAGAACGCGCTGATGGCGCACCCGGAGGTGGCCGAGGCCGCCGTCGTGGCCGTACCGGACGAGAAGTGGGGCGAGCGCCCGCTGGCGACGGTGGTCCTGACGGAGGGCGCGACCGCCGACTACGCGGCGCTGAAGGAGTTCCTCGCCGGGCGGATTGCCCGGTGGCAGCTGCCGGAACGGTGGGCCGTCGTCCCGTCCGTGCCGAAGACCAGCGTGGGCAAGTTCGACAAGAAGGTGATTCGGCGCCAGTACGCGGACGGCGAGCTGCAGGTCACCGAGGTGCGGTAGCACGCCCGGTTCGGGTACGGCCCGGTGCGCGCGGTGCACCGGGCCGCCGACCCCCTGCGCGGCTGGACCGGGTCAGTTGGTGCCGATCTTCGCGAGCAGGTCCACGATCCGGCCCTGGACCTCGGCGTTCGTGGAACGCTCCGCCAGGAAGAGGACGGTCTCGCCCGAGGAGAGTCTCGGCAGCTCCGCCTGATCGAGTCCGGCCGAGGTGTAGACGACGAGCGGAGTGCGGTTCAACTGCCCGTTCGCGCGCAGCCAGTCGATGATCCCGGCGCGGTGGCGGCGCACCTGCATCAGGTCCATGACCACCAGGTTCGGGCGCGTCTGCTGGGCGAGCGCCACCGCGTCCGCGTCGGCGGCCGCCCGCGCGACCTGCATTCCGCGCCGCTCCAGTGTGGCCGTCAGCGCGGCCGCGATGTCTTCGTGCTGCTCGATCAGCAGTACCCGGGACGGGTGCTGCTCGCTGTCGCGCGGCGCCAGGGCCTTCAGCAGCACGGCGGGGTCCGCCCCGTATGCGGCCTCGCGCGTCGCCTGGCCCAGCCCGGCCGCCAGCAGCACGGGGACCCCGGCCGCCACCGCGGCCTGGCGGAGCGCCTGCAGCGCAGTACGGGTGATCGGCCCGGTCAGCGGGTCGACGAACAGAGCGGCCGGGAACGCGGCGATCTGCGCGTCGACTTCCTCACGGGAGTGCACGATCACCGGACGGTACCCGCGCTCGATCAGCGCCTTCTGGGTGGCGACGTCCGGCGCCGGCCAGACCAGCAGCCGGCGAGGGTTGTCCAGGGGCTCGGGAGGGAGTTCGTCGTCCCGCGGCAGCGGCGTCGGCCGGTTGGCGACCTCGATCGCGCCTCCGGGGCCGTCCAGCGGCTCCGGCCCCTCCGCGCCCTCGTCCGGCGCACCGATCGCGTACGCCCGGCCCTCGGTCGGGGCGCCGAGCCGCTGGGACGGGCCGGGGGCGGGCGCCGGGTGGGAGGCCGGGTGCGGTCGAGCCCCTGCCTCCGACACCTGGGGCTCGTCCTCCTGCCGGGTGGCCAGCTTGCGGCGACGACCGGAGCCGAGGGTCTGACCGCCCGAGGAGGACGGCTGCGGGGGCGCGGTGGGCGCGGTGGGAGCGGTGGGCACCGCCTGTGGGTCCTGCTGCCGGGCGTGCCGCTGCGCGAGCGACACGCCCTGGCCGAGGGTGCGCACGCTGAACGCCCTGCCATGCGAGGCGTCGGGGTCGACCGGCTCCGCTGCGGGCATCGGCGCGGCCGTCCCCCGCCCCTGCGTGCTCCCCCCGGCCGCGGGAGCGGGAGCCGGTGCCTCGGCGGGGAGGGGCTGGGCGGCTCGGCGGCTCGGCGTGGGCGGCTCGGCCGGGACCGGCGCCGCCGGAGGCAGCGGCACGGAACCGGTGTCACCGGGGGGTGCGGTGTTCGCCACGGGATCCGTACCGGTGCGCGGTGGCACGGGTGCGGTGGGCGTCGCGGGGCTGTCCGGCGGGGGCGGGGTACCGGTGTGCGGTGGCACGGGACCGGTTGCGGCGGGTGGTACCGGACCGAGGGGGGTGGCCGGCAGAGGGCCGGGCATGGCGGGTGACGCCCGGTCCGGCACGGCGGGTGGAACCGGACCAGGTGCGGCGGGCATCGCGGAGCCGTTCGGCGGCGGGACCTGGCCGACCTGCGCCGGGATGTCCTGCGCCGGGATGTCCTGGGCCGGGATGTCCTGGGCCGGGATGTCCTGCTCTGGTGTTCCGCCCTCGACCGGCCGGGCGCGCCGGCGCCCTGCGGGCACGGGGTGTGGTCGCGGCGGGGTGTGGTCGGATTCGGGCTCTGGACGTACCAGGTCGTGGCGGCCCGTGTCGGAAGCGCCCGATGGCGGGGTGCGGTCCGCCTCGGCGGGGGGCAGAGCGAAGGGGCCCCGTGGCTCCTGCGCCGGGACCTGGCGGTCGGTGCCGGTCGCGAGCACCCGGCGCGCTCGGCGGCCGTCCTGCGGCGCTCCGGTGCTGCCACCCGTGCTGTCGCCTGTGCTGCCTGTGCCGCCGCCCGTGCTCGAAGCCGCTGCCGCGGCGGCGGGCTCCAGCGCGGGGAGGTCCTGACCGCCGGCCTGACCGCCGCTCCGGCCACCGGCCCGACGGCCGCCCTGGCCGTCGCCGCCGCTCCCGCCGGCAGCCGGTCCGATGGCCGGGGAGGCGTCCGGGGCCGAGCCCGCCGAGGGCAGCGCGGGAAGAGCCGCCCGGGCGCGCCGGGCCCGCCGCCCGGTGCCCTCCCGGGGCGCGGCCTCCGGTCCCACACCCTGGGGCGGGACCGTGTCACCCAGCGCCGGGCGGCCGGCGCCGGCCTCCGCCGCGGTGACCACCAAGCCGTCCTGCACGGCCGGGAGCGCGGCCAGTCCGGACTCGACGGGGCTCGGCCGGCCGCGTCGGCGACCCGTACCGCCGGTCGCCGCCGGGGACGATTCGCCGCCGGTTGCGGTGCCTTCAGATCCGCCCGCCCCACCGCTCGTGTCCGTGCCCCTACCCGCTGCCTTGGGCAGCCCTGGCAGTCCGGGGGCCGCCGGGATGCCTCCCGGCCCCATGGCCGGGTCACCCGGGGCCCCGGGGGTGCCGCCTGGGCCCACCGGCAGGTCACCCGGGCCCACCGGCAGGTCACCCGGGCCCACCGGCAGGTCACCCGGGCCCACCGGGCTCTCCAGGAAGGCGTCCGTCGAGGCGCGCCGCGCCCGCCGCCGCCCGCCGCCGGACGTGGTCTGGGCCGGGAGGGTGACGGACGCCTGCTGCTCCGGTGCCGCCCCTGGTTCCGCTACCGCCGGCGCCCCCGTGGGCGCCGGCGCTCCTGCTCCGCCGCCGAGTGGCACTTCCAGGACGTAGGCGCTGCCGCTGGTGCCCGGCACCTCGTGCGTCTGCAGCACACCGCCGTGCGCCGTCACGATGCCCCGGACGATGGGCGCGTGCACCGGGTCGCCGCCGGAGTAGGGGCCGCGCACCTCGATCCGTACGACATCGCCCCGCTGCGCCGCGGCAACCACGATGGTCGAGTCGACGTACCCGGTCACGGGTACCGTCCTGGCCTTGCCCGTCGAGTCGATCCCCGCGACATCGGCGACGAGATGCGCCAACGCGGTCGCCAGCCGAGCGCCGTCGACCTCGGCTTCGATCGGCGGGGCGTGGACTGCGAACTGGGCCCGTCCGGGACCGATCAGCTCGACCGCGCCCTCGACACCCGCGGCCACGACCGCGTCGAGCAGCACGACGCCCTTGTGCAGCCCCTCCGCGCCGGAGTCCAGCATCTGGTAGCCGAGGACGTTGTCGACCAGGGTCGTCATCCGGGCGTAACCCGCGGCCAGATGGTGGAGGATCTGGTTGGCCTCCGGCCACAGCTGTCCGGCCGGATCGGCGGCCAGCTTCCCGAGTTCGCGGCGCAGCTCCTCCAGGGGGCCGCGAAGCGCGTCCCCGAGTACCGCGGCCAGCTGGGCGTGCCGGGCGGTCAGCGAGGCCTCCCGCTCCTCGCGGGTCTCGATCTCGGTGGTGTACTGCTCGGCCCTGTCGGCGATCTCCGCGAGGTGCCTCTCGGTCAGCTCCGCCAGCTCCGCCGCGTGCCGCTCGTCCCGCTCGGCCATGTCGGCCGCGTACTTCTCGTCCCGCGCGGCGATTTCGGCGGCGTGCCGCTCCGCCTGCTCCTCGTAGGGCCGCCGGTCGGTGAACGTCATGACCGCCCCGACCAGCTGCTCCCCGTCCCGGACCGGCGCGGTGGTCAGATCGACCGGTACCCGCTTGCCGTTCTTGGCCCACAGCACCTGGCCGCGAACCCGGTGCTTGCGCCCGGACTTGAGCGTGTCGGCGAGCGGGGACTCGTCGTACGGGAACGGTTCGCCGTCCGGGCGCGAGTGCAGGATCAGCGGGTGCAGTTCCTCGCCGCCGAGGTCGCTGGCGCGGAAGCCGAGGATCTGGGCGGCCGCCGGGTTGACGAGGACGACGCGGCCGTCGGTGTCGGTGCCCACCACGCCCTCGGCGGCGGCCCGCAGGATCATCTCGGTCTGCCGCTGGGAGCGGGCGAGTTCGGCCTCGGTGTCGATGGTGCCGGACAGATCGCGCACGACCAGCATCAGCAGTTCGTCGCCGGTGTAGCCGCCGCCTCCGCCGGTCCCGGCGGGCGAGGCGTACGCCGCACGGCCGTCCTCCAGGCCGGCGCTGGTCACCTCAGCGGGGAACTCGCCTCCGTCGGTGCGGCGGGCGACCATCCGGGTCGGCTTGGTGCGGCCGCGCTTGCCGACGGAGTCGGGGCGCCGCATCGAGCCCGGGATGAGCTTGGAGTCGAAGGCCGGCAGCAGGTCGAGGAGCCCGCGCCCGACGAGCGCGGTGCCGGGGGCCTCGAACATCTCGAGGGCGATGGTGTTGGCGTTGACCACCGTGCCGTTGCAGTTGACGAGGACGAGCCCGTCCGGGAGCGCGTCGAGTATGGCGGCGAGGCGAGCAGCGCCTCGGGATGGCCTGCTGCTCACGACGACGCTTCCTCTCTGACTTACAGCGACCTACGGCATCTTGTGGCGGACGGCCGGGGCCTGCTGACCTCGCGACCGCAGCGTGTCACAGGAGGGAGTCTAAGGGCTGGAGATACGGCAGCGGCGGTGGATGAGGGGGAGCTCCCACCGGGGTCCTGTGTTCACACGGTCGTGCGGTGCCGACCGCCGGGTCCGCTGACCTGGGCGCGGCCGGACCGTCCGGGGCGCCGGGCCCCGCCTCGGGGCTCGGGCACGCGTCGGCTGGGGCCGGGGCCGAAACCCCGGGACGGGTTACGCGCGGGCGCTGGACGGGCTGTCCGCAGGGGGCCTCCGCGGTGGCGCCGAGCGGACGACCGCCCCGGCACGAGACCGGCGGCGCCCGCCCGGAAGCGCCGGATGACGTTCGGGAGCGGACGGCCGGGGAACGGCGGGGGCGGCCGGGGTGGCCGGACCGTCCGGGGCGCCGGGAACGGCCGGGGCGGGCGGACGCCGGGTGGGTGGGGGATGAGGGGACGAGCCGGCCGGGGCGCCGTCCCCCATCGGGGTGTTGTACCGGGGCGTCATGTCCGGGCAGCGCCCGCCCCGCGGTCCCCCGCGGTCGCTGCGTCCCCTGCGTTCCGTGCGGTCCCTGCGTTCCGTGCGGTCCCTGCGTTCCGTTCAGCCTGTGCGGGCGTCGCCGTGGCGGGTGGTCGGGAGGAGCGGCTCCAGGGCCTCCCAGCGGCGGATCTCGCAGCCGTTCGTGCGGTCGAACGCGGCGTCGACGCGCTGGCCGTGCCAGGTCCCGGTGATCCGCGCGGTGGCCGGGCCGCCGTGCTGCATCGTGCACATGGCGTCCCCGTCGACCGGGCGGAACGGGTCCTGCCGCTCCGTCGCGAACTCGGCGAGCCGCTCGCAGGCGGCCCGTGCCTCGGGGTGCGAGCCACCCGCCGTACCGTTCCCGGCGCCGCACGTCAGCTCGTATGTGCCGTCGGCGCGGGGGTTCCCGGTCTCCGCGGTGGTCACGGTGAGCCGGTCGCCGGGCGCGGACCCGGCCTGTTCCCGCGGGCCGGCCTCGAGCAGCGGCAGCGGCAGCGGGGCGCGCGGGGCGGCGTCCGCGGTCGGCGCGGCGGCTGCCAGCGCGGCGAGGGAGGCCGTCGCCGTCGCGGCGGCGGTGAGGACGAGACGACGCAGCATGCGTACTCCTGGTGGCGAAGGTCTGGGGGCGGAGCCCCGCTCCGGGGTCGGCGCTCCGGCATCTCCAACGCTCCGGCTGCCGCGGCGTTGCGCAATCCCGACTGCGCCGATCGGGGCGTGTGCGGGTCTTTGCCCGGGAGCCCGCGTGCCTAGTACCGTGGGGAGCGATTGGTGACACCCCACCCGGCTGTGTCATCATCTGCACGCACCACTCGCGACCGCGCGAGTGGGCTGGAGGCGTCGCCTAGTCCGGTCTATGGCGCCGCACTGCTAATGCGGTTTGGGGTTTACCCCCCATCGAGGGTTCAAATCCCTCCGCCTCCGCCCCTTGACCAGGGAGTCCGGCTGATTCCGGCCGGGCTCCCCGAGTCGTTCTCAGAGCCATTCTCAGCCGCCGGACGGCATGCTGATGGCACCGGCAACCGCGGGCCTGATGGCACGCGGGATGAACGCCGCGATCCGGCGCGTGGCGTCCGCCGCCCTCTCCTCGGCTATGTCCGCGTACACGTCCTTCGTGAACGCCACGGAGGCGTGCCCGAGGACCTCGCTCGCGAACCTGTCGTCGACCCCGGCGGCGATCGGCATCGTCGCCGCGCCGTGCCTCAGGTCGTGGAAGCGGACGGGCGGGAGCACCATCCGCAGCGCGACGTCCACGGCGGCCTCCGTCGTCCGGTGCTTCCGGGCGATCCGCGCGACCGGTCAGCCCTCGCCGACCCTCTTCCTGATGTTGCCGTACCGCTCGATCAGGATCCCGAACCGGCTGGAGAGGTACGCGGGCTTGAGCGCTTGCCGTCCTCGTGGCAAGTAGACGTGGCCCCACGGCCAAGAGCTGAGGGGTCCCGGCGCCCTCGATCGCCACCAGTTCACTCCTCCTCTGGAGCGGGCCGGTCCACATCGATGAACACCGACGAAACGGATCAAGGAGGGCGCTCATGGATGACGGCCTGCTGTCGACCTCATCCCAGACCGGTGCATACCTCCTGCGTCGGCTCGACGGCGTCCACCAGGGCGCCGTACCTGCGGGCCAGGTGGACGGCCTGGTGGCCGGGGCCCGATCCGACGGCCAGGACTCTCCTTCCGCGGACTGGGCCGAGCACTTCGGCACCCGGTCCCACGCCGTCCGAGAACCCCCGCCTGATCACGTCGGGGACCGGCGGCATGGAGCCGCGGTCCAACTGCATCTGCCCGTAGCGGACCCAGCTCTCCTCGTTCGCCGCGTAAGCCTTCAACTCGATCGTTCTCCCTCGTGTCGAAGACGGGGCGTTCACTTGCTGGTGCAGGACGAAGCGACCTCAGACATCGGAGATCTGTCCGGCGAGTTCAGCCGCCGTTGGCCGCTCTCCGGCCGGGGCCAGTAGCGCGCCCTCGAGGAGCTGCTGCAGCTCCGGCCAAGGACGGTCCGCGTCCAGGGGGATCCCGCCCGTAGCGATCGCTTCGCGGACTCCCGCAGCGCCGAGCTCGCGCGGCAGGAGGCACGCCCGCTCGTAGTCGAGCGGCCAGCGCCCGGTGATGCAGGTCCACAGCACACCCGCGAGCGTGTACACCTCGGCGGCCGGGCTCGGCGCGACCGGGCGGACGCCGGCGACCGACCACCGCTGCGGCCGGCTCGGGGGCGAGGAGATGCGGGATGCCGCCGCGGAACATGCCGCTCGGCTCGAACCCTGGCCGCCAGGCCCACGACAGGTCGATCAGCCTTCCGCCGTCCTTCGTGTGGATCGCGTGCTCGGGCTGGAGGTCGGCGTGCACCCACCCGCGCGCGTGGAGGTCGGTGCGGGTTGCGGACGATCTCCGTCTTGTGTGCCCTGTGCTCCGCCATGAGGGCGGCAGCACGCGCGCGGGCCGCTCGCAGGGGCGCCCACTCTACGGTCGTGCGCACTCCGCGGTGCCCGAGCGGACCGGTCGCGGTGCGGGCGTGGTGCGTCAGTTCGCCCACTGCGCTCGCCTCCTCTGGTGGTCGCCGGCGTACCGCAGGAGAAGCACCACGGACTTGCCGAACAGCTGGCCCGACCGCCGGGGCTTCGGTCGTTTCCGGCGCACGCCCCGCGGCTCCCCCTGCCCCGAGCCGCCGCTGAGCCCGCCCGGGCGATCCCTTGACCCCCGCCCCGGCTGTCCGCGGCGGGCGCCCCGGGCCACTCCCCTGTGTCGGGGGCGTCGGCCGACCATGGCCCCAGTGGGGGGGGGCGCCCCTACGGCCGTCCGGGCATTTGTGCAGGTCAAAGGGGGTTTGGTCAATGGATTTCGCCTGGCGCCACAGGTCATGTAATGTTGTTCCCGCAACGCCGACCGGGCCGAGGAGCCTGGTTCACAAGCACTCGTAGCTTAACGGATAGAGCATCTGACTACGGATCAGAAGGTTGCAGGTTCGAATCCTGCCGAGTGCACACAGCTGAGAGGCCCCCCGGGATCATCCCGGGGGGCCTCTGACATCAGCGGGTGACATCAACGTCCCCGCCGGGGGACTCGGGCAGCGGCATCCGGCTTGGTGTCGCCGTGGTCAACCCCGTCCGGCTCGCCTGCTCCGAGTGCGTCGTCCATCCGATCCGCTGCGGCCCGAAGCGTCGTCTGCATGACGTGCGCGTAGGTGTCGAGGGTCATAGTGATGGTGCTGTGCCCGAGCGTTTCCATGATCGTGCGTGCGTCCACGCCCTGAGCGGGCAGCAGCGACGCGCAGGTGTGCCGGAGGTCGTGCACTCGGACCCGCCGCACCTTCGCGTCCCGGCACAGGATGCGCGAGCCGCACGCAATCAGCGAAAGCGGACACCCCACCCCCTCAGAACGCGCATTCCCGCACCTTTCCAGCGGCCCCGCTCGGCTGCATTCCTGTGGACAACTTCCAGCAGGAACATCAGACAGTTCGTGCGCGGTCGTAGAGGTCCCGCGCAGTGGCGTTTTTCAGGTGCGGCCGGAGGAGACCGAACATGGTTCTGACCCGGTCGTCGGCTCGGCCGGACTGGACCATGGGGTAGTCGTCGAGCGCCTGGTGCCAGGTGTCGCAGGCCGCTTCCAGGTGGCCGACCTCCAGTTGCCGTTCGGCCAGCATGGCGCGGTGTCGGACGCGGGCGCGGCGGTAGACGCTGTAGCGCACCTTGTCGGACTGCTGCATGGCCTCGATGGCGCCGGAGACGTCGCCGAGTTCGTAACGAACCTGGCTGATGTGGTAGTTGAGCGACGCGGGGTCGTACGAGCCGAACGCCTTGCCGCGCGATTCGGCACGGTCCATGGCGGTCTCGGCCTCCCGGATGTACCGCAGTGCCTGCGTCCGGTCGCCGGTCTGCGCGGCGGCGTGTGCTTGCTGGCCGGCGAGGAAGGCCAGCATGCGAGGCCCGGCCTTCGGGGAGGCCGCTGCTGCTGCGTCTGCCAGCTCCATGGCCTTTCCCCCGTGGCGAAGGTCGATCGCCTGGACGCTCATGCCGCGCAGAGTCGTGCAGTAGGTCAGGTGGTCTTCGGCGGCGCCCGCCAGTTCCAGCGCCTTGACGTAGTACCGCTGCGCGAGGCCGTGCAGCCCCTCGTCCACGGCCATGTAGCCGGTCAGGTACAGCAGGTCCGAAGCCGCGGACAACATCGCTTTCCGCACGTCGTCGGGGGCGTCGGCGCGCAGGTAGGACGCCACGGTGTTCACCATGAACGAGGCCGCCATGGGGCGTGCGTGGCGACCGCCGAATTGGTCGTCCAGTTCCGAGACGTGCTCGGTCATGGCGACGACCATGTCCACTTCGTTCATGCCGATCCGGCGGGCGCGGCCGGACTGGACCGCTTCGGCACGGCCGATGACATCCGGCCACCCGGGAATCGTGAGGGCGACGGAGAACAGGACGGCCCGAAGGACACTGCGGCGCGATGGGTCCAGTTGAGTCGGCCCGGGGCGCGGTTCAGGCATTGCTGCCTGCCCGTTTCCCCGGACCGCTCTCCGAACCCGGCGTACCCGTTTCCGAGTACCGGGCTCTCCACGGTCTCGTCCGTCAGGCAT
>NZ_BLLG01000020.1 GCF_011766325.1 Streptomyces pacificus
GTATCAACATATCTGGCGTTGACTTTTGGCACGCTGTTGAGTTCTCAAGGAACGGACGCTTCCTTCGTACTCACCCACGGAACACTCTCCGAGGCTTTCCTCCGGGCGCTTCCCTTCGGTGTTTCCAGCTTAGCAGATCCGATTTCCTTCTCCGCCACCCGCTGGAGCGGGCTGCCAGAGCGTTCATCCGCTTCCGCGAATTCCCTTTCCGGCGGTTCCGACTCTATCAGATCCTTTCGGGCCCGATTCCCCGTCAGAGGAGGGTTGCCTTTCCGGCCGCCAGGCCGTTCCGACGACCAAACTCTAGCTTGTTTCCCAGGCGTCTCATAATCGAGTCCATCGAAATGAATTCCGGCATGGCGAAAATCATCCCGGCTGGGAGTCCGTGCTGAGTTGGGTTGCCGCGTCCGCGGCGGGATCGGTTACCGAAGAACCGTTCCGGCTCCGCGACAACTCGAAGAACCTTACGGGTCGGCGTGGCCCGTGTCAACCCTTGCGGTTCACGTCCCCGCTGCCGGCCTGTCCGGCCCCTGGTCCAGGTCGGTGAGGCGCCCTCCCGCGTCGGGCTGTGTCTGCTCCACCCGGCGCAGAACCCGGAGGAGCATCTCGCCCAGCTCTCCCCGTTCCTCGCCACTGAGGTCCTGGAGCAGTTCCTCCTCGAAGTCCGTCGCCATGCGCATCGCCTCCCTCCACTTCGCGCGGCCCTCGTCGGTGAGTTCCACGATCACGCGGACCCGGTTGGACTCGTCCCGGTCCCTGGTGACCAGGCCCTCCGCCGCCATCCGGTCGATGCGGTGGGTCATGGCCGCAGGAGTGAGACCCAGACGCCTGGCGAGGTCCCCGGGCCCCAGGCGGTACGGGGCGCCCGAGAGGACCAGCGTCTTGAGGACCTCCCATTCGGTGTTGCTGATGCCGAGGGCGGCGACCTGTCGGCCGTACGCCACGTTCATCCGGCGGTTGAGCCGGCCCAGAGCCGAGACGACCTGCTCCACCTGGGGGTCCAGATCGCGGAACTCGCGCTGGTACGCGGCGATCTGCTCGTCGAGGCTCGGCTCCTGCGACGACCGGCGGTCCGCTGGGGTTCCCTGGGCGGCGGACGGCGAAGGCGTGGAGGCAGAGAGCGCAGAGGGCGCAGAGGTCACGGAAGGCCGGGCGGATCCGGCAGTTCCCGAAGAGCCCGAAGCACCCCGGGAGACGGAAGGCGAGGAGCGGGACGGAGAGGCGGCGGCCGCGGTGGTCCGGAGGTTCCGCGCCGACCGCCCGTCCTCTGCACCCGACGTGTCGGACGATCCGGTGGGGGGTGGGTGCCCGGTCGGCACCGGGGGGCCGGGCCTCTGCTCGGGATTGGCGGACATGCGCCTCACTATCCCATGCCGCTGGTTTGGTTCTAAGTCCTTCGATGTGTACAGTTCAGCTTCGAACTTTAGGTTCTAAGTCTTCATCTCTCAGTCCTCCGGGCTGACCGACCAAGGCAGGTGAGTGTGAGCAAGGCGAAGGGCGCGACGATGCGCCGGATCCAGGCGGGAAACGCGCTGAGCGCGTTCGGGCTCGGGTTCACCGTTCCGTATCTCTATGTCTATGTGGCACAGGTGCGGGAGCTGGGAGCGAGCACGGCCGGCGCCGTACTCGCCGTCTTCGCCCTGACCGCGCTCGTCGTGCTCCCCTTCACCGGGCGGGTCATCGACCGCCGCGGGCCGCTGCCCGTGCTGGCGGTGGCCTCGCTGCTGGCCTCCGGGGGCGCGCTGGCCATGGGGCAGGCCGTCGGCGTGCCCGCCGTCGTGCTGTCGGCGGCGCTGCTGGGCGCGGGTACGGCCGTGATGCAGCCGGCACTCGCCACAATGATCGTCTGGTGCTCCACCCCGTCCACCCGGACCAGGGCGTTCGCCACGCAGTTCTTCCTGCAGAACCTGGGCCTGGGCGTCGGTGGCCTCATCGGCGGGCAGATCGTCGACGGGAGCCGTCCCGGCAGCTTCACACTGCTGTTCTCGATCGAGGCCGCGATGTTCGTCGTCCTGGCCGTCGTCGCCGCGACCGTGCGGATGCCACGAGCCCCCTCGATCCCCGGCGCGATGCCGGAGAACACCGACGGCCGGGCCAGGGGCGGACTGCGGACACTGCTCGGCCACCGCGCCATGGTGCAGCTGTGCGTGCTCGGGTTCGTGCTCTTCTTCGCCTGCTACGGCCAGTTCGAGTCCGGCCTCGCGGCCTACGGCACCGAGGCCGCGGGGATCGAGCCGGCGACGCTCGGCTACGCCCTGGCCGCCAACACCGCGGTGATCGTGCTCGCGCAGTTCCTGGTGCTGCGCTTCGTCGAGCGCCGGCGCCGTTCGCGCATGATCGCCGGGGTGGGACTGATCTGGGCCGCGGCCTGGCTCGTCGCCGGATACGCGGGGCTCGGCCATGGCGGTCAGGCGATGGCGGCTGCCGCGTTCATCGCGACGTACGCCCTGTTCGGGCTCGGAGAGGCCATGCTGTCACCGACCGTGGCACCGCTCGTCGCCGATCTCGCGCCCGAGTCGATGATCGGCCGGTACAACTCGGCGTTCGCCGTGGTCAAACAACTGGCCCTGGCGGTCGGTCCGGCGGTGGGCGGTCCGATGGGGGCCACCCTGCACGGTCCCTACATCGTGACGTTCGTCCTCTTCTCCCTGGGCATCAGCGTGCTGGCCCTGAGGCTGGGGCGGAACCTCACAGCCGTCCAGGACCAGCCCTCGCTCGCGTCCGCGTCGCGGATCGTCGTCCGGCACCGGCCCGAACGGGGCAGGGCCCGGGCCGGAGTCTGACCGTCCGGGGCCCGGCGCCACCCGGCCCTGCGGCATCCGCGCGGCCACAGGCGGCGGCCGCATCCCGGCGACACCCCACCGCCCTCCTGGCGGGTCCCTTCGGGCCGGATGGTGAAGCAACTCCGTCCTGTCCGCAGGGACGGGCCTGCGGCGTCCGGTGCATGCCATCGCGGGACGGAGGGCCGTCCTCGTACCGCCGGACGTACCCGGATGAACCCCGCACCGCAGCCTGACCCGGCACCGCAGCCCGGGGGCACCTCCCGTGCCCGAAGGGCGACGGGGGAGCGTGTACCCCGGGCGGCGCGGGCCGGGAGGGACTTCCGCCGCCCGCCTAGGCGCCGTCGGGGAGCGCGAACTCGCACCACACCGCCTTGCCGCCGCCGGGGGTGCGGCGGCACCCCCAGGACGAGGCGATCGTCGCGACGATGGAGATCCCGCGGCCCGCCTCGTCCTCCGTTTCCGCGCGGCGGCGGCGCGGAAGGTGATCGTCGCCGTCCGTGACCTCGATGATCAGCCGGCGGTCGGTCCGCCGCAGACGCAGGCGCATGGGGGGTGTGCCGTGCAGGAGCGAGTTCGCCACCAGTTCGCTCACGGCGAGCACACCGAGATCGCGCAGTTCCACGGGGAACCGCCACGAGGCCAGCACTCCGGAGGCGAACGCCCGCGCGCGGGGCGCGGCCTCCACGCCGCCGAGCAGTTCCAGCGCGGCGTTGTGGAAGAGCTCCGCGTCCCCGCCCGAACGGGCCGGATGCTGCAGTACGAGCACGGCGACATCGTCGTCGTGGTCCGCGGTGACGCCCAGGGAGCGGATGAGCCGGTCGCACACGACCTGGGGGGAACCGGTCGCCCCGGCCAGCGCACGCTCCAGAGCGGCGACTCCCTCGTCGATGTCCTCGCCGCGCCGTTCCACCAGTCCGTCGGTGTAGAGGACCGCGGTGGAGCCGGGCCGCAGCGGGACCGTGCCGGAGGAGTGGAGCCAGCCGCCGGTGCCGAGGGGAGGTCCGGTCGGCTCCTCGGCCCGGTGGACCGTACCGTCGGCGTCGCGCACGAGGACGGGCAGATGTCCCGCGGACGCGTACTCGAGCCGGCCCTCGTTCGGGTCGTGCACCGCGTACACACAGGTGGCGATCTGGGTGGGGTCGATCTCGGACGCCAGTCCGTCGAGGAGCTGGAGCACTTCGTGCGGGGGCAGGTCGAGCCGGGCGTATGCGCGGACGGCCGTGCGCAACTGGCCCATGACGGCGGCCGCGCGCACACCGCGTCCCATGACGTCGCCGATGACGAGGGCGGTCCGGCCGGCTCCGAGCGTGATCACGTCGTACCAGTCGCCGCCGACCGCGGCATCCGTGCCGCCGGGGCGGTACTCGGCGGCGACACGGAGGTCGTCCGGCTGTTCGAGTTCCTGCGGGAGCAGTGACCGCTGCAGCGTCACGGCGGCCTCCCGGTGCCTGCTCTCACTGGCCCGCAGCCGCTCGGCGGCCTCGGCGTGGGCCGTGACGTCGGCGGCGAACACCAGGACGCCCCCGACGGACTCGCCCTCCCGGTGCGGGTCGGGCGCGTCGGCGGGCAGGCAGGTGACGGTGTACGAACCGCCGCCCCGGACCCGGCGCGACTTCACCGTGCGCGGTCGGCCGCTGCGCAGCACCTGGTCGAGCAGGGGAAGCAGTCCCAGCTCGGCGAGTTCGGGGCAGGCGGCGGCCGCCGTTCCGGTGGCGCGGGCGCCGAAGGCCGTCTCATACGCCTGGTTGACGTAGGAGACCTGGTGCCCGGGGCCGTGGACGAGGACGACCAGTGCGGGCAGCCCGTCGAGCAGCCCGCGCACGGGGAAGTGCTCGAGCGCGGGAACGGAGGACTCCGGAGGGTCCTGCGCACCGCGCGGGTCGGTGACGACGCCGGTGGCGTCGGGCCGCAGCTCCGGCCGCCGGTCCAACTCGCCGCGGGCGGCGGGGACGGAACGGCGGTCCGTCCGCGCTGCGGCGCGGCGCTGCGTACCGGGGAGCCGGGCGCTCCAGCGCGTGAAGTTCACGGAATTTCAAGCCTCGTGGTGTCGTTGCCTTGTCGTGCGCGGTTGCGCCCGCGTGTCCCACCGGGACCGATGCGATCCCGGATCCGGTTTCCGTACCGGCTTCCGGTTTCCGTACCGGCTTCCGGTTCCGGTTTCCGTGCCGGGGCCGATCCCCATGGGAGCGGCCACGTCTGCTCGTCCTGTCGCCGATCGGGCGCGGCGCGGGCGGCCGACGCCTGTACATGTCACTCTGCGCTGTCCGCACGTCCACCTATCGTCACACGCCCAGTGTGACCCACCGCGCCGACAGCCGGGTCAGCCGTCCCCGGTTGCGGGTCCTGCTCCGGGTCCGTTCGGGTCCTTTCTCCGCAGGTCCTCCCCCGGTGTCCCGCCCGGTGTGCCGTCCGGGAGCACCCCCGGACCATCGTCTCCGGGCGCGGGCGCCGCGGACGGCCCGGCCGGGGGCGGCGGAGCCTGGCGCCGCTTCCGCTCCCGTGCGCTCAGGGGCGGATCCTCATGGTGGCGTGCGAGCGGCCTGGACGGGACTCCGCCCGCGGCGAGTTCGAACTCGGCCCGCGGATGCTCCAGCGACCCGAGGGAGACGATCTCACGTGTGAAGAGCCCGGAGAGGATCCACTCGGCGAGGACGCGGGCCTTCCGGTTGAACGTGGGCATGCGGCTCAGATGGTACGCGCGGTGCATCAGCCAGGCCGGATAGCCTTTCAGCTTGCGGCCGTACACATGCGCCACGCCCTTGTGCAGCCCCAGGGAAGCCACGGAGCCGACGTACTTGTGGGCGTAGGTCTTCAGGGGCTGCCCGCGCAGCGAGGCGACGATGTTCTCGGCGAGCACCTTCGTCTGGCGGACCGCGTGCTGCGCGTTCGGCGCGCACACCGTGCCGGGCTCATCGGCGGTGACGTCGGGCACGGCCGCGGCGTCGCCGGCCGACCAGGCGTGCTCGGACCCCTCGACGGTGAGTCTGGCGGTGCACCTGAGCCGACCGTGCTCGTTCAGCGGCAGATCCGTGGCCGCCAGCACGGGGGCGGGTCTCACGCCGGCGGTCCACACGACGGTGCGGGTCGGCAGCCGGGATCCGTCGCTGAGCACCGCGACACGGTTCTCGCAGGAGTCCAGTCGGGTACCGAGCCGTACATCGATGTTGCGGGCGCGCAGTTCCCGGATCGTGTACGTTCCCATGGCCGCGCCGACCTCGGGGAGGATCCGGTCGCTCGCCTCGACGAGGACCCACCTCAGGTCCTCCGGCCTGAGGTTGTGGTAGTAGCGCGTGGCGTAGCGGGCCATGTCCTCGAGTTCGGCGAGCGCTTCGACGCCCGCGTAGCCTCCGCCCACGACGACGAAGGTGAGTGCCGCGTCGCGCAGGGCGGGTTCACGGGTGGAGGAGGCGATGTCCATCTGCTCGATGACGTGGTTGCGCAGGCCGATGGCCTCCTCCACCGTCTTGAAACCGATGGCGTACTCGGCGAGTCCGGGGACGGGCAGGGTGCGGGAGACGGACCCGGGGGCGAGCACCAGTTCGTGGTAGCCGATCGGGATCGCCCCGGTGCCCTCCTCGTCGGAGGCGAGGGTGGTGAAGGCGGCGGTGCGCCGGGCGTGGTCCACCGACCGGACCTCGCCGACGACGATCTTGCATCCGTGCAGGACCCGGCGGAGCGGTACGACCACGTGCCGGGGCGAGATGGAGCCCGCGGCCGCCTCGGGGAGGAAGGGCTGGTAGGTCATGTAGGGCGTGGGCGACACGACCACGATCTCGGCCTCGCCGCGCTGCAGCTCCCGCCGGAGCTGCTGCTGGAGGCGGATCGCGGTGTACATCCCCACATAGCCCCCGCCGGCGACGAGGATGCGTGTGCGCGACGGGGTGCAGGGGATCGTGCCTGGCATCGTGCCGGGTGCCGTGTCCCGGGAGTGTGCAGCCTTCACCACCCCATGACGCAACGCTGCTCGGAGTTTGTCCACAGCCTCGGCGGATTGTGTGACCGGAGGTTCCTGCTGGACCCCGGCGGAACCGATGCGCATGTCGAGGGAAGGTCCGCAGGTCAGCAGGGCGGAAGGAGGTTCGGGACGGGGGTGCGGCCAGGAAAGTTCCGGCCCTTGCTCCGATCGGGGTGCGCACCGGGCGGAACTCCCCCTTCTGAATTGACCTCGACTCAACTATGTTCGTACCTCGTCGGGGTGTTCTGGTCGGTGACTCGCCTGATTCACCCCGGTGTCACGGCGGGGAGGTCTCCGGGGGGAGACGACATCATTTCCGGGGGAACATACATGCACATTCAGGATTCGCATGGGCCGGGCGCCATCGCCACGGAGGCCGTGGGAGACGGGCGCGCGGGGGCGGCTGCGAGCAGCCGTCCGGCACCACTGCGCGTGGACGCGCAGCGCAATCTGGAGCATGTGCTCAAGGCCGCGCGCGAGGTGTTCGGCGAACTCGGCTACGGCGCTCCGATGGAAGACGTGGCACGTCGGGCACGGGTGGGCGTGGGCACGGTCTACCGCCGCTTCCCGAGCAAGGACGTGCTGGTGAGGCGGATAGCCGAGGAGGAGACATCCCGGCTGACGGAGCAGGCGCGTACCGCACTCGGCCAGGAGGAGGAGCCGTGGTCGGCGCTCTCCCGGTTCCTGCGCAGCTCGGTCGCCTCGGGCGCCGGCCGGCTGCTGCCACCCCATGTGCTGCGGGTCGGGGTGGGCGGCGACTCGCCGGTCTCCGAGGGCCCGATCCGGGAGGAGGCGCGGGTGCCGCAGCAGCGCGTGGGCACCGTCGGCCAGCCCGAACTGCGGCTGGTCGCACCGCGGCCGGTGCCCGCGGCGGAGCGGGACGACAGCGGGTCGGATGAGCTTCTCGACATGGTGGGGCAGCTGGTCGACCGGGCGCGCGAGGCCGGTGAACTGCGCGGGGACGTCACCGTCGCGGACGTGCTGCTGGTGATAGCGACCGCGGCGCCGTCCCTCCCGGACACGGCGCAGCAGATGGCCGCCTCGGCACGGCTGCTGGACATCCTGCTGGAGGGTCTGCGCTCGCGGCCCCTGTGACGGGGCCTGCCTGCGGTCCGCTCCGGGTCCCGGCCACACGGCCCGGATATGCGGCGAGGAAGGTCCGCTCCGGACGCCTTGTGACGGGGCTTGGCGACGGGGGACGGGACCTGGCCCATGCGCCTGATCCGCTGGCACACCTCGACGGGGCTTGGCGACGGGGGACGGGACCCTGCCGGGCGGCCTTCCCGGAACAGTTCTCTCGCGGCGGCTCCCGTCACGGTCTGCGCATAGCGGCCTTCCCGTAGCGGACTTCCCATAGCGGCACGGTCTCGTGCTTGGATTCGGACGGTCTCCCGGACGAGTGGTTGCGGTGCGCGGGAGGCTTGACAGCGCCCTCCCTGTGGCACTCTGGCCGGTGTTCGGGTCACTGGGTGGGTACGGGGGCTTCCGCGATGAGCGGTGAGGGGCACAGCGGGCCGCGCGGCGGGGAGAACGGCGAGGAGTCCACCGGGGCCTGCGGCGAACGCGGCGTACGGGTTCCGTCGCAGTGCGGGGGAATCGCGTCGGGACCCGCCGCCGGCGTCCCGCCCTCCCCTCCGGCACCGTCGGACGCCGACCTGGTCCTGCGGATGCGCGGAGGCGACGACACCGCCTACGAGGAGCTGTTCAGGCGGCATGCGGACGCCGTGCGGCGCTATGCCCGCAGCTGCTGCCGCGACGCCCACACGGCGGAGGACCTGACGGCCGAGGTGTTCGCCAGGACACTGCAGGCGGTTCGGGGAGGCGGGGGACCGGAACAGGCGGTGCGGGCCTATCTGCTGACGGCTGTGCGCCGTGTCGCCGCCGCCTGGGCGAGGTCCGCCCGCCGGGAGCACCTGGTCGAGGACTTCGCGGTCTTCAGCGACCAGGCGGCCCCCGCGACCGGGGCACCGCGGGATGCAACGGTCCAACTCGGTGCGGATGTGCGCGCCATGCACCAGGCCGAGCAGTCGATGGCCCTGCAGGCCTTCCGCTCGCTGCCCGAGCGCTGGCAGGCGGTGCTCTGGCACACCGCCGTCGAGCAGGAACCGCCGAGCGAGGTGGCGCCGCTGTTCGGTCTCACCGCCAACGCCACGGCGGTTCTCGCCGGGCGCGCCCGGGAGGGGCTCAGGCAGGCGTATCTGCAGGCCCATGTGAGCTCGGCGCTCACCTCGGGAGGCGACTGCGCCCGGTTCGCCGACCGGCTCGGTGCCTACGCACGGGGCGGACTTCGGATGCGGGCCGAGCGCGGGCTGCGCAAGCACCTGGAGGGGTGTGCCTCGTGCCGGCTCGCCGCGGGCGAGCTGGAGCAGGTGAACTCCGGGATGCCGGCCCTGCTGCCGGTCGCCTTCATCGGGTGGTTCGCCGCGGACTACTCGTTCAAGGCCGCCCGAGCCGTGGTGGCCGGGGCGGCGGGAGCGGGGTCCGGAGCCGGAGCCGGAACCGGAGCCGCCGGGGCGCCCGGGGCGGTTTCCGGCTCGTCGGGCAGCGCGAGCACCGCGGGCAGCGCGAGCACCGCGGGCACCGCGGGCAGCGCGGGCAGCGCCGCCGCGACGGAAGGGCTCACCGCATCCGTGAAGGCGGGGATCGCCGCGGCGGTGGCGGCCGCGGTGGGCGTGGGGCTGGTGTGGGCGCTCTCGGGGCCGGAGCCCGGACCCCGTGCGCGACCGCCGGCGGCGCAGCCCGTACCGGCGAACCCCTCCGCTCCGGGCGAGCCGCAGCCCGCGGCGGCGCCCCGTGCACCGGCGCCCGATCCACGACCTACGACACCGGGTCCCAGCCCGTCCGGGGCGCGTCCGGCACCCGCGCCCGACCAGCCGACGGCGCCCGTGCCCACACCCACGCCCACACCCGCGCCCGCGCCCGCGCCTCCCGGGGCTCCCGGGGCTCCCGGGGCTCCCGGGGAGACACGGTCGCCCTCGTCGGCGGTTTCTCCCCCCACCACCGTCCATCGGCTCGACCGGCTCCGGTACGGCGTGGCCGGCGACCGTGCGTACCCCGAGGTGCGGCTCGCTGCGAGCAGCTGGATGGGAGAGCGCGACGGCATGTCGATCGGCGGCGTTCCCTACGAGCACGGGGTGTCGGTGCACGCCCGCTCGTCCGTGACGATCGATCTGAACCGCACGTGCAGTTCGTACGACGCGCTCGTCGGCGTCGACGACCTGACGCTCGGACGGGGAGCCGTCCGCTTCTCCGTCTACGCGGACGGGGTGCGGCGGTGGCGGTCGCCGCTGCTCCGGGGAGGCGACCCGGCGGTGCCGGTGTCCGTCGGCCTCACCGGCAGCGGGACACTTCGGCTGGTCGTTGCCCCCGACGGAGTGCGGCCGCTCGCGGCGACGGCGATCGCCGACTGGGCGCGGTCGCGGATCACCTGCGTCTGAGCGCCCGCGGCGGGGCACGGCGCGCCGCTATGCGCGGAGCGTCGGGCGGCGCGGTACGCCCGAGGCGACGGCGCGGCGGCGAGGTGCCTCCGTACCCGTCCAGCATGTGCCGCGCCGGGCCAGCAGCCGCCGTAGCCAGAGCTCCGTGGAGACCAGCTCCGCCAGCCCGTCCAGGGGGACCGGTTCGCCCTCGGACGCCGCCCGCAGGGCCTTGCGCACGACTCGTGCCTCCACGATGCCCGCGTCCGCGAGCAGCGGGGTGCCGAACAGGTCCAGCAGGTGCGGCAGCGACATGCGGATCCCCGCCCGCGTCGCCGTGGTCGACGCGGTCTGGGACGGCGCCCCCCAGCCGGGCGGCAGGTCGTGGACGCCCGCGCCGGAGAGGACGGTGCGCAGCACGGCGGTGCGGGCACCGGGCTGGACCCGGAGTGCCTCGGGCAGGTCGCGGGCGGCCCGTACGACCCGGTTGTCCAGGAAGGGCGCGTGCAGCCGCTGGCTGCGCACCTCGGAGGCCTGTTCCATGACGCGGTGGTCCGCAGCGTAGCGGGTGAGCGCGGCGCGGGCGCGGGCCTCGCCGGGGCGTTGCACGGATGTGGGCCGGCTCGCCGCCTCCTGGAGGCGCACGGATACCTCGGCGAGCGCTTCGCCGGTCAGCCAGCGCGCCGCGGGTCCGGGCCGGGACCAGGAGAGGGCCGCGAGGGAGGCGCCGAGCGGTCCGTTGACGTCGGGCACCTTGCGGTTCGCCTCGGGCAGCCGGGCGGCGGCCGTCTCGAGGCCGGTGCGGTAGGGGGTGCGGGCGAGCCGCCGCGCCGCCCGGTACACCGTGAGCGGCACGAGCAGCGAGCCGAAGGTGGGGGCGGAGGCCCGGGCGAGTGCGGAGACGGGGCGCAGCAGCGGCCGTCTCCTGCGGTCCATCAGCAGGTCCGCCAGGCGGGCCGGGTGGGCGTCCAGCACCTGCCGGGCGCCGTGCCCGGTGAAGTGGTCCGCGCTGCCGGACGCGAGGCGCCGCCGGTTGCGTTCGGCCTCGACGAGCGACGGCCCCGGTTCGTCGGTGAGGGGGCCGTCCAGGTCGGCGTAGGGGAGGGCCTCGGCGCCCGCGGCGACCACGACATGGCGCAGCCGCGGGTTCTCGGCGACCGTCCTGGCGCGCTCCAGCTCGGCCTCGCGGCCCTGCGGTGCGGCGAGGTCGTTGAAGGTGACGGCCAGCAGCCGTTCACCGGCACCGGTGCCGTGGCCGAGGATGGTGCCGGGGACGCCGGGCAGTCCGGCGGCGAGCAGGGCGAGGGTGCCGGAGGCGCTGCCTCCGGAGAGGTCGGCGCCGATACCGGGCGCGGGTGCGCCGCGGGCGGCACGCCGGTCCGCCGGTCCCATGCCGGGCACCGGTCCCGGATCGGGTGGCAGGGTCTCGGGGGCGTGCCGGGGTGCGGTGAGTCGTGCGCGTACGGCGTCGACCAGTGCGTCCCGCACGGTCTCCACGGCCCGGTCGGGTTCGAGCTGGGGTGCGGCGACGGCGAGCGAGGCGACCGGCTCGTAGCCGGTGATCTCCCGGGAGCCTTCACGCAGGATCAGTGCGTGTCCCGGGGGGAGGCGCTTCACTCCGGAGTACGGGGTGGAGTCGCGCAGCGCCTCCGGGGACTCGGGGCAGGCGAGCAGCGCTGCGAGGTACCCGATGTCGAGCTGGGCCTCGATGAGATCGGCCAGCGGCAGTGCGGCGGTGGCGTAGGCGGTGCCGTCTGCCCAGGGGGTGTGGAAGACGGGGCGGGCGCCCGCCAGGTCGCCGGTGACGGTGATGCGCCGGCCGACCTGGACGACGGCGGTGTAGCTGCCCGCCCAGGCGGTGAGGTGGCGCAGCGCGCCCCCGCGCGCCGCGAAGAGGCCGACCCGCAGCTCCTCGTCGCTGGCGGCACAGCAGCCCAGCACGGCGAGGCGGACGGCGGGGGCGCCTGTGGTGAGGCCGGGGGGCGGGCCGGCGGTGACGACGCGGACCTCGTCGGGGCGCCAGTCGCCGACGGCCCAGAGGGGATCGGGGTCGCCCCACAGGAGCTGGGCGCCCACGGGGTGGACGGTGCGGCTGTCGTCGCCCGACGGCGACGGCGAGGGCGACGGCGACGGCGACGGATAAGAAGGGGAGGGGGAGGGGGAGGGGGATGGTGGAGGTGAAGGGCGGGACCCGGGGGATCCGGCCGTGCCGAAGCTTGCGGCGGCACTGCTCCACCCCACCAGCCACCGCATCGCGCCTCCACAGCCTGTGGACAACTCTGGGCGCGCCCGATGCGGCACACCCCGATGAGGACATGCTGCCATGCCGGGGGCGCGCCGTAGGGGCTCCGGGTAGCGTGCGCAAAAAGTGAACGCGCCCCTGGCATTGGCCATATGGGGCCGTCCGGCCGCCGGGCGTCCGTGCCTCGGTCAGCGAATCCGTGGAGGGTCAAACACCGGAGGAGGATCGACATTCAGCCAACTTGAAGCCGGCAGGGAGCAGAAGATATCGCACGAAACGGGGCACAGGTGCTCGGTCCGGGAGACGGCAGCCGCCTCCCGGACCGGTCCGCCGCCCGCGGGGAATGAGGCGGCGGTGTCCCCCAGCCCATTGGTTCCCTGGCCAATGGGCCGACCCACGCAGCACTCATGGAAGCCCTCCCACGACGGCCGGAGGAGAGCGCACGGGCGGGCGCACGGCCACACACCGGGAGCACGGCCCGCACGGGGAGTCGCACCCGAACACGCAACAATCTCGCCATCCGGAACACTGCCTCTTAACGGTAGGGATGTGGCGAACTACCCTGTGTGGCACCGCTGTTCTCCTCGGGGGCGCATATTCCCGGGGGCTCGGACACCTGCTCTTGCGTCCGGCTTCCATGGAGTTGTCCCCTTGCGGGGAACGGCGGAGCGAACGCCGGGCGGGGATGCCCGGCGGCCGTCTGTGTGTCGAGGGGTGGCGCATGTCCAGGGAGCAACGCGGGCCGAACGAGAAGCTCGGCACCGTTCTCGCCCTCGCGGGAATCAGCAACGCCGGGCTCGCCCGGCGGGTCAACGACCTCGGGGCGCAGCGCGGTCTGACTCTCCGCTACGACAAGACGTCGGTGGCGCGATGGGTGTCGAAGGGCATGGTGCCGCAGGGCGCCGCGCCCCATCTGATCGCGGCGGCCATCGGCCAGAAGCTGGGCCGCCCGGTGCCGCTGCACGAGATCGGGCTCGCGGACGCCGATCCGGCGCCGGAGGTCGGTCTGGCCTTCCCACGGGACGTGGGCGAGGCGGTGAAGGCCGCCACGGAGCTGTACCGGCTGGACCTCGCGGGCCGCCGCGCGGGCGGCGGGATCTGGCAGTCGCTGGCCGGTTCCTTCTCGGTGAGCGCCTACGCCACGCCCGCATCGCGCTGGCTGATCAACCCGGCCGACTCGTCGGTCGAGCGGACCCTCCGGGGCGCTGAGGGTGCGGGGGCGGCGCCGGAGAGCCCGGACGACGCGTCGGCGCGGGTGGGCCACAGCGATGTGGCCAAGCTGCGCGAGGCGGCCGAGGACGCCCGGCGCTGGGACTCCAAGTACGGCGGCGGGGACTGGCGCTCGTCGATGGTCCCGGAGTGCCTGCGGGTCGACGCGGCGCCGCTGCTGCTCGCTTCGTACTCGGACGAGGTGGGCAGGGCCCTGTTCGGCGCCACGGCGGAGCTGACCCGGCTGGCCGGCTGGATGGCCTTCGACACGGGCCAGCAGGAGGCGGCCCAGCGCTACTACATCCAGGCGCTGCGGCTGGCGCGCGCCGCGGCCGACGTCCCGCTGGGCGGCTATGTGCTGGCGTCCATGTCGCTGCAGGCGACCTACCGGGGCTTCGCCGACGAGGGGGTGGATCTCGCGCAGGCGGCGGTGGAGCGCAACCGCGGCCTGGCGACGGCGCGCACGATGAGCTTCTTCCGGCTGGTGGAGGCGCGGGCCCACGCCAAGGCGAGCGACGCGGCCGCCGCCGGGGCCGCCCTGAAGGCCGCCGAGAGCTGGCTCGAGCGGTCCCGCGAGGGCGACACGGACCCGTCCTGGCTGGGGTTCTACTCGTACGACAGGTTCGCGGCGGACGCCGCCGAGTGCTACCGGGACCTCAAGGCGCCCCGCCAGGTCCGCCGTTTCACCGAGCAGGCCCTGTCCCGGCCCACGGAGGAGTACATCCGCTCGCACGGGCTGCGCCTGGTCGTGAGCGCGGTGGCCGAACTGGAGTCCGGCAACCTGGACGCGGCCTGCGCGGCCGGCACCAGGGCGGTGGAGGTCGCCGGCCGGATCTCCTCCGCGCGTACGACGGAGTACGTACGCGACCTGCTGCACCGGCTGGAGCCGTACGGGGACGAGCCGAGGGTGGCGGAGCTGAGGGAGCGGGCCAGACCGCTGCTGATGGCCCCGGCGTGAGCCGCGCGCTTCCCCGGGCTCGCGTCGCACCCGGCGCGTTCCGGGGCGCGTATGCCACCCGGTTCGACCCGCTCGCTCGCGGGCCGGTGCATCATCAGGGGTGGGGCGGTTTCCCGGGAGGCACCGCCGGGCTGGAAGGTGTGTGGTGAAAGCGGCCGCATTCGACTGCGACGTGCTGGTGATCGGCGGCGGGATCATCGGGCTGTCGACGGCGTACGCCCTGACGCGTGCCGCGCCCGGCACCTCCGTGGTGGTGCTGGAGAAGGAGCCCGGCCCGGCCCGGCACCAGACCGGGCGGAACAGCGGAGTGATCCACAGCGGGATCTACTACCGCCCTGGTTCGCTGAAGGCACGTTTCGCCGTGCGCGGGGCTGCGGAGACCGTGAAGTTCTGCGCCGAATACGGCATCCCCCACCAGGTCACCGGCAAGCTGATCGTCGCCACCGGGCGGGAGGAGCTGCCCCGGCTGCACGCGCTGGCCCAGCGCGGCAGGGAGAACGGCATTCCCGTCCGGGAACTGGGCCCCGCCCAGATGGCGGAGTACGAGCCGGAGGTGGCCGGCGTCGCGGCGATCAGGGTCGGCACCACCGGGGTGTGCGACTTCGCCGCCGTCGCCGCGCAGCTGGCGGAGGCCTCCGCCGCCTCGGGGACGGAGATCCGCTACCGCGAGGAGGTGCGGTCACTGGACCCCCGGCCGTGGGGTGTCGCCGTCGGTACGTCCTCGGGCCTGGTCGTCCGCGCCCGCGCCCTGGTGAACTGCGCCGGTCTGCACGGCGACCGGGTGGCCGCGCTGGCCGGCGAGCGGCCGGACGTGCGGATCGTCCCCTTCCGCGGGGAGTACTACGAACTGACGCGCCCCGAGCTGGTGCGCGGCCTGGTGTACCCGGTGCCCGATCCGGCCTTCCCGTTTCTCGGAGTCCATCTCACCCGCGGTGTCGAGGGCGGTGTCCACGTGGGCCCGAACGCCGTCCCGGCGCCGGCCCGCGAGGGCTACGCCCGGTCCACCGTCCGCCCCGGCGAGCTGGCGGCCACCCTGGCCTGGCCCGGTTTCTGGCGGATCGCCCGGCGCCACTGGCGCTACGGCGCCGGCGAGCTGCACCGGTCCCTCTCCAAGCGCGCCTTCACCGCGGCGGTGCGCCGGCTGCTGCCGGCCGTCACGCAGGAGGATCTGCGGCCGGCGGCAGCAGGGGTCCGGGCGCAGGCGGTACTCCGGGACGGCACCCTGGTGGACGATTTCATGATCATGGAGTCGTCCCGTGCGGTCCACGTCCTGAACGCGCCGTCGCCGGCGGCGACCGCCTCACTGCCGATCGGCCGGGAGGTGGCCCGGCGGGCGCTGGCCCGTCTGGGCCGCCTGTGACACGGGCCGTTCCCGGGCCGCGCCCGCCGCCGTACAATCGGGGCATTGTGTCTGAGTTCGAGAACACCACCGCCGCGAGCCCGCAGGGGGACACCGGCCGTGGCGCCGCCGCTGCCGATACCGGGCCCGAAGGTGCTCCGCGGTTTCCCGGCGGTCCGGCCGCCGATCCCGCGGGCGCCCACCACGAACGGCGGATCCGCAGCTTCCAGCCGCGCCGGAGCCGGGTGACGACCGGGCAGGCCGCCGCGCTGCGACGCCTCTGGCCGGTCTGGGGGCTGGACATCGACGGGCTGCGCACACTCGACCTGGACGCGATGTTCGGCGGGCTGCCGGTCGTCCTGGAGATCGGCTTCGGCATGGGCGAGGCGACCGCGCGGATGGCCGCGGCCGACCAGGGCACGGGCGTCCTCGCCGTGGACGTCCACACCCCCGGCCAGGGCAATCTGCTGGGGCTCGCGGAACGGGCGGGCCTGGACAACGTGCGGGTGGCCAACGGCGACGCGATCATCCTGCTCCGCGAGATGCTGCCGCCGGCCGCCCTCGACGGCATCCGGGTGTACTTCCCGGACCCCTGGCCGAAGAAGCGCCACCACAAGCGGCGACTGCTCCAGCCCGAGTTCCTCACTCTGGCGGCGGGCCGGCTGAAACCGGGCGCGCTGCTGCACTGCGCGACGGACTGGGAGCCCTACGCCGAGCAGATGCTCGAGGTGCTGACCGGCCATCCCGACTTCGAGAACACCCGGGCCGACGGCGGCTACGCGCCCCGGCCGGCCTTCCGCCCCCTGACCCGGTTCGAGGGCCAGGGCCTCGACAAGGGCCATGTCGTGCGCGATCTCCTGTTCCGGCGCCGGAGCGGATGACGCAGCAGCGGCCGCGGTTCGAGTGCCGCAGCGGACCGCGCCGAAGGCACCGCGCACCCGGACCCGCACCCGCACCCGCACCCGCACCCGCACCCGCAGGCATCATGTGCCGTCGCGCGTTGTCCCTGCCTGTCGCTAGGGTCGTGTGGTGTCCGACTGGTCCTCGCAGCCCCATCCCGCCGCCCGCCCCGCCGTCCCGGCGTGCGACGAGCGGCCGCTCTTCGACGCCGTGCCGGAGCGTGCCCGCTGGCGCTACAAGCCGCGCCGCGACTTCTGGCGCAGCGGGGCGGTCCGCGCCGGGGCACTGATCACTCTGCTGGCCCTCTCGGGGCTGATGATCCTCGCGCTGGTGCGCGAACAGACCGGGACACAGGGCTTCATGGTCGGACTCGGTCTCGCCGTGCTGCCGGTGCCGCTGCTGGCCACGGCGTTCCGCTGGCTGGACCGGGTCGAACCGAATCCCTGGCGCAACCTCGTCTTCGCCTTCGCCTGGGGTGCCTGTGCGGCCGCCCTCATCGCCATCATCGCCAACACGTTCGCGACCCGGTGGATAGCCACCGCCACGGCCGACCCGACGCAGGCCGACGCGATCGGCGCGGCCGTCGTCGCGCCCGTGGTGGAGGAGACCGCCAAGGCGGCGGCCGTGCTGCTGCTCTTCCTCTTCCGAAGACAGGACTTCACGGGCCTGGTCGACGGTGTCGTGATCGCCGGTTTCACCGCCACCGGCTTCGCGTTCACGGAGAACATCCTCTACCTCGGCAACGCCTTCGGTGAGGACCAGGAGATCGGCACCTCCGGCTTCGCCTCCGTCACGGCGGCGACGTTCTTCGTCAGGATCGTGATGTCGCCGTTCGCCCATCCGCTGTTCACCGTGCTCACGGGCATCGGCTTCGGTCTGGCGGCGACGGCGCGGCACCGGAGGGTCCGCGGGGTCGTGCTGCCGCTGCTCGGCCTGCTCCTCGCCATGGGCATGCACGCGTTGTGGAACGGGTCGACGATCCTCGGCCCGCTGGGCTTCTACGCGGTGTACGTCGCCTTCATGGTGCCCGCCTTCGGTCTGCTGACCTGGCTGGCGGTGTGGACCCGGCAGCGCGAGCTGCGCACCGTCGCGGCGGAGCTGCCCGCGTACGCCGCGGCAGGCTGGCTGGCCCCGGCCGAACCACTCGCGCTGTCCTCCATGAAGGCCCGCACGATGGCCCGGGATCTGGCGGGCCGCACCCACGGCCCGGCGGCCGCACGCGCGGTCTCCGAGTACGAGGTCTTCGCCACCTCCCTGGCCTTCCTGCGGAACCGGGCCGCGCGGGGCGCGGTCGAGCCGGACTTCGCCGCCCGGGAGCAGGAACTGCTGCATCACCTGTGGCAGCGCAGGGATGTCGCGGGCCCGGCCCTGACGTACGCCGCCCGCGCGACGGGCCGAGCCTGGCAGCCCCCGCCGCATCTGGACTACAGCGGCTTCAACCCCTACCGCGGCTGACCGCTCCCCGTCGGCGGGCGGGTGCGTCTGCCGGGCGCGTGCTCCGGGGAGCCCGGGGCCGGGACACGACACGGCCGGCGCCCCGGGGCGCCGGTGGGACGCACGGCGGGCCCCCTCCGGCGACCGGAACGCGGTGGCGCAGTACGCCGCCGAAGCGCCGCGCGGCCGGAGGCAACGGAGGCAACGGAGGCAACGGAGGGCGCCGGCAGGGCGGAAGCGCCGACGGGGCAGCGGGGACACCGGGCCCGGGCCGGAAGGGTCCGAGGGACCGGCGGCGGAGGGGCACCCGGGAGATCCGCGGGGGCCGAAGGACCGGGCAGGCTCAGACGGAGAGGCCCTTGCCACGCAGCCATGCGGCGGGGTCGACACCGTCGCCGCCGGGCGTGTGCACCTCGAGATGCAGGTGCGGTCCGGTGACATTGCCGGTGGCGCCGACCCGTCCGATGGTCTCGGAGGTGGACACCTTCTGCCCGGCGCTCACGGTCATCGACGACAGATGGCTGTACCAGACCTCGGTGCCGTCCCCGAGTTCCAGAACGATGTGGTAGCCGTACGACCCGGACCAGCCGGCCGACTTGACCGTGCCGCCGTGCACGGCCTTGACCGGGGTACCCGTCGGGGCCGCGAAGTCGAGACCGGTGTGGTAACCGGAGGACCACAGCGCCCCGGCCTGCCCGAAGGTGGAGGTGAGCGTGTACGACGAGGTCGGCAGGGAGTAGCTCGCCGCGAGCTTGGCGAGTCGCGCGGCCTCCGCCTTGCGTGCGGCCTCCGCCGCGGCCTTGCGCTCGGCCTCGGCGGCCGCTGCGGCCGCCTTCGCGGCCTCGGTCTTCTGCTGCTCCGCCTCGGCGGCGGCCTGCTCCGCAGCGGCCTGTTCGGCGGCGGCCCGCGCCTCGGCCTCCGCCTTGGCCTGCTGCTGCTCGGCCTGCTGGAGAATCCGGGCGCGCAGGGCCTCGCCCGCGTCGCCCCCCTGGGCCCCGTCGTCGGCCGAGGTGAGCGGTCCATCGGCGACGGCTCCGCCAGTCGGCTCGTCCGCCACCAAGGAGCCCACGCCGGGCAGTGATTCGGGGTCCGGGAGTTTGTCGGCGATGACGTCGGGAAGGGAGATGGAGACCGCGGGCTTGTCCTGGGCGGTGGCTATGCCGCCCGCGCCGACCGCGGCGATGACGCCGACGCCGAGGACGGTGGAACTCCGCGCGAGCGCGTTGCGCTGCTTGGCGACGCGGTGCCTGCCGCGGACGGGACGGACCGACTCCTCGGTCGGGTTCCACTCCTCCGCCGCCGCGGGGGCGGGAGCCCACTGGTCGCTGGGTACCCACTGCGCCGCGGGGGGCTCTTGGAGGGCAGGCTCGTTGGACGCCACGGAGGCGTACTCCTTTCCTTCCTTCTCGCCTACCGGGTTAGCTGACGGGTTCGGAGCAGGAAGGTCTCCTTCGGGCACCGCGAAGCACCCGATTCACCCCAAAGAGATGGTTCCCCGGTTCCCTCTCGGGATTCGGCGCATGCGCACGGTGCCGCCTCTTGCGACGGCTGGGACGACCGCGCTGCGTTATCGAACGTTAATAGAGACCCAGGCCCGATTCCAAGCCGTTCCCACTGATCGTTAGGGACATTGGCCAGAACTTAAGCGCAACAACCTGAGCGAAAAGGGCAAGTTGCCGCCCCCCATTTTCGGCCGCCATTTCTGATGGTTCGTCAAATGTTATATATGGACGACCCATTGATCACGCTCCGTGACATCACGCCGTCCGGGCAACCCACCCGCCGCCGTAGCCCCGCAGGCACCAGCGGGACCTGCCGCAGGAGGTCGGCCTCGCCGCGTGGCGCGACGGCTACCGCTCCCCGCGCCGGGTGACGGCGAGCAGCGCCATGTCATCCGTCGCCGCACCGCCCGTGTGCCGGCGCACATCGGCGACGACCAGGTCCAGCAGTTCCTCGGGCCCGGAGAAGTCACGGCCGCCCAACCGGCTGCGCGGGTCGTACATCACCCCCCGCGCGTCCCGCGCCTCGGACAGGCCGTCGGTGTAGAGCAGCAGCGTGCCGCCGGGCGGATAGGAGGTCTCGGACACCACGTCCGGCCAGGTACCCAGGCCCATACCCAGGGGCAGCGCCCGCTCGGGCGGGTTCAGCACCAGCGGCGCGCCGCCCGCCGCGAACAGCAGCGGTGGCGGATGCCCCCGGTTGACGATCCTGATCCGGTCCCCGCCCTGCGGGATCTCGGCGAGCACGGCGGTGGTGAAGCCCTCGAAACTCTCGTATCCGGCATCCCGCGTGCCCTCCCGCGCCAGGGCCTGCTCCAGCCGCCGCGCCACCCCGGTCAACGAGACCTCCATCTCGGCGGCCTCACGGAAGGCCCCCAGCACCAGGGCCACCGTCCCGACCGCGTCCAGGCCCTTCCCGCGCACGTCCCCCACGATCAGCCGCACCCCGTGCGGGGTCTCCTGCACGGCGTACAGGTCCCCCCCGATGAACGCGTCCCGCTCGGCCGCCTCGTACCGGGCGGCGACCTGCAAACCGTCGATCAGTTCGTCCGGCGTCGGCAGCACGGCCCGCTGCGCCGCCTCCGCGACCACCCGGGCCGACGCCAACCGCTCCCCGCTGCGGCGCACGATCCGGTTGAGGAAGAGGGCAAGCACGGAGACCGTGATCACGGTCAGCATCTCCGTGACGGCCGGGATCCCCGTGAGTCTGCCGCTGTGCAGGTGCATGCCGATCACTCCCGCACAGGCGGCGACGCCGACGCCCAGCGTGTAGCGCATCGAGCAGAAGGGGGCGGCGATCAGCGGCGCCGCCGTGAAAAGCGGTACGGCCGTGAAGGTGTCGGGTGTCCCCAGGTCGTAGAAGACCGCCCCCACGATCAGCACCCACGGGAGCACCATGAGAAACCGGCGGCCACCGTCCTGCCACCTGTCGCTGCCGCGTTCTCGATCCCGCACCGCTGTCTCCTGCCCGGTCTTCCAGGGCCGCGGACGGTTGCCGCGCCCCGTCCAGGCTGACACCCACCGCGCCGCCCCACGCATCACGGCCGGCCGACCGGCCCTGCCGCACGGGCGCCAGCCGGAGGCGCGCGAGTCACCAGGGGGCCCTCCTGGTGACGAGACCGCGCGGGACGCCGGCCGCCGGGCGGCCACCAGCGCTCGTCAGCGCTCGTCAGTGGCCGGTCGTCCTCCGCACGCGCTACCGGTCCGCACGGAGATGGCGCTCCGCGTAGACCTTCAGCGCGTCCCGCACGAAGGCCGCCGTGCCCTCACCATGCCTGTCGTAGCCGGCCGTGAAGCGCGGATCGGCGACGTACATCTCGCCCAGACCGATCACATACGACCTGGTGGGGGTGGCCGTCACCGAGAGCCACTCGCAGTGGCGCCGAGCGATGGCCTGGGCCTCCTCACTGTCCGGCGCCAGCCCGTCCCTCAGAGCCTGCCCGAAGTCGCGGGCGATCGCGACCTGGCGGTCCCGGAAGTCGCGCTGTTCCCGCTCGCTCAGCGAGCGGTACCAGCGGTCGCCCTCCTGGTACGCCTCCCGGCCCCAGCGCCGGGTCACCTCCTCCTCGTAACGGGTGTGGTCGAAGCCGTCGAGGACCTCGTCCGCCATCAGTTTCTCTCCTTTCTCGGTCCGGTCGAGAGTGGTCCGCACCGAGGCGATCCGCCGCCCGATGCGCTCCCGCTCCTGTTCCAGCAGCCGGAGGTGCGTACGCAGTGCGGCGGCCGTGTCCCGCTGGCCGTCCAGTACCTGCCCGATCGCGGGCAGACCGAGGCCCAGCTCCCGCAGCAGCAGAATGCGCTGGAGCCGGACCAGGGCGTCCTGGTCGTAGTAGCGGTAGCCGTTGCCGCCGACCCGGCTCGGCGGGAGGAGCCCCAGTTCCCCGTAGTGGCGAAGCGTGCGGCTCGTCGTGCCGGCTTTCCTGGCGATTTCCTGGATGGACCACTCCATGCCCGTAACGCTAAATCTTGACGTTGCGTAAAGGTCAAGGCGAGAAGGCCGAAGCCGGGCTCGCCGCTCGGGACCGCGATACACCGCGGCCGGGGGCGAGGGGCCGACGCAGGGGGCGAAGAATGCGGATGCGGCAGAGGCGACCGAGGCGCAGAGGGGCCGCAGGGGCCGACCCGACAGGCCGGGCGGAGACAGAAGACGGCCTACGCACCGAGGGCCCGGAACCATGTGATCCCGGGCCCTCGGCCTTGAGTAGCGGGGACAGGATTTGAACCTGCGACCTCTGGGTTATGAGCCCAGCGAGCTACCGAGCTGCTCCACCCCGCGTCGGTGAACACCACCTTACGCCATGCGGAGCAAGATCAACTCCATTTTCGCCCACGGATGCGCCGACCCCCGGAACGGGCACCCGGAACTCCCGGCGGAGGGGTCCCTGCGCGGTGACCGCCTTCCCCTCTACCGGGGCCGCCGACGCGGCGAAGTCCGTGCCTGTGCACGCACCGCGGGAGATCCCGGAGTCGTACCGGCACCCCGGTGGGAGGGACACCGCCGAACGCCCGCCCCTCGGCCCACCGGACGGTCACACGGCCACGGCCACACGGCCGGGCAGCCGGACCCGGACTGCGCCGGGCCCGCCCCGAGACCGGGGAACACGCCCGCGGCAGCGTCCGGCACCCCGTCCATGCGAGGTGGCGAAACCGCCACCCGGCCCGTGCCGGCCGGCCGGTCCCGTGCAGCCCCGGCCTTTCCAGCCCGCTGGCCCGCGACCACTGCGCGACCACTCCGGGGCTACTCCGCCACCTCGGTGCGCTCCCACCACTCGTAGACGGTCAGCCGCCCCTCGGGGGTGTCCTCGTGGCGGGTCGTGGCCTTGAAGTGCTCATAGCCGCCACGGTGCGGAATCTTCAGCTCCTGCCCCGGAGGGGTGATCGGCACGACCCGTCCGCGCAGGTCGTCCGGCCCGCCCTCGAGGCGTGCCTTGCTAGCCATACCTCCAGTCTTCCCCCACCTGAGAGCTCCCCGCACGCCCGGAGCCACCGAGCCGCCGTCCCGGCGCCCCGGCGCCCCGGCGCCCCGTCTGGCTGCCTCGCACGGCGAACGCCGACGGGAATCGGACGAGCGGCCGGCGGAAAGCTGCTCACTACCGGGCTCCGGACGCGCCTGCGACCAGCGGTTCGCCTCGGCACGAACCGCCTCGGCCCCGTACCGGCTCGTGTCGAAGTCCCAGCGCTGCTGGGTCGGCGGCGACCATGCGGCGGCCGGTGAGGAACTCCAGGGAGTACCTCCCATGAGAGCAATGCGCCTATCGGCGCCGCGTGGCTGCGGTGCGGGCCGCGACGAGAGCGGCGACGGCGTCGGCTGTGGCAGGAGCGCAGGGCCACCACTCGGCGGTGGCGCCGCCGTCCTCGCGGGTGTACGGGTGCCAGCGGTTGTCGGTTCCGAGGCGGATCTGGATGCCCTCGTCGTCGGCGGTGAGGCGGTTGCGCCAGGCGCGCAGCCGAAGGGGGCGGGCGGTGTCGGTCGCACCGCCCGCGTTGTCGGGGTCGGCAAGGGCGGTGCGAGCGGCGGCCATGGCGGCGGGGTCGGGGGTGAGAGGTGCGCGCGCCACGGCGACGCCGACCGTGCCGCCGTGGCGCCGGGCGCGGACCAGGCGTGCGAAGTCGGCCGGTGGCAGACCGGTGGCGAGGACGAGCCCGTGGAACCAGTCCTCGCTGACGCCCGTCGCCGCCAGGCGTACGGCATCGTCGACCGGGTCGCAGGTGAGCAGGGCGGTGACAGTTGCCCGGACGGGAAGCGCAAGCAGCTCCGCAAGGGAGGCTTTCGCACGGCCGACGACGCGGAGGAAGAGCTCACCAAGCTGCTCTGACGTGTCAACGAAGGCAACTACACGCACGACGAAGGCCAGACCCTCGTCACGTGGCTCGGCACTTGGCTGGAGCAGCTGGGGAAGACGAGGCGGCGGTGGCCTCGGCACGAGGGTGGCTAGTACTCCAGCTGTAGTTCGTGATCTTGCTGGTCGGGGCCGGTGCGGAGACGGGTGCGGCCACCGTTGATCATCGTGACTTGTGTGGAGTAACGATGAGACGGTGGCCGCAGGTCACAGCATAGATCCCGTCCGTTGGCGGGAGGCGTTCGAGGTGGCCATGGGCCGGATCGCGGGCCGGTTCACCCGGGTCGAACCCCGGCTGCGGGCCGGGCGGCTGGTACTGGGCCTGCTGTCGGACCTGCCGCGCAAGAACTGCTGGACGATCGCGGAGTGGGCCGGGGAGGCCGCCCCGCACGGCATGCAGCATCTACTGCCCCGGGCCTCCTGGGATGCCGATGGCGTCCGTGACGACGTGCGCGAATACGTCGTCGAGCACCTCCATGACGAGGCCGCGGTCCTGGTGGTCGACGAGACCGGCGACGTGAAGAAGGGCACCCACACGGTCGGGGTCCAGCGCCAGTACACCGGAACGGCCGGACGGATCGAGAACTCCCAGGCAGCGGTCTACCCGGTCTACGCCGGGATGCGCGGGCACGCGGCGGTGGACCGGGAGCTGTACATCCCGCGCTCCTGGACGAGCGACCCGGACCGCTGCCGGGCCGCCGGCCTCGGCGAGGACACCGTCTTCGCGACCAAGCCGGACCTGGCCCGCACGATGATCGAACGGTTCCTGGATGCCGGACACCACGTCGGCTGGGTCACCGGCGACGAGGTCTACGGCGGCAACCCGAAACTCCGTACGGCTGTGCAGGAACGCGGCATCGGCTACGTCCTCGCGGTGGCCTGCTCAGCCGAAGTGCCCACCGGAGCAGGCAAGTTCCGCGCGGATGCCCTGGCGGCGAAGGTGCCGAAGCGGGCCTGGCAGAAGCTCTCGGCCGGGCGCGGCGCGAAGGGGCAGCGGTTCTACGACTGGGCCGTCATCGACCTCGCCGAGCCGGCCCCGGGCCGCCACCAGCTGCTGATCCGCCGCAACCGCAGCACCGGTGAACTCGCCCACTACCGCTGTCACTCCACCACGCCGGCATCCCTGGCCACCCTGGTCAGGGTCGCAGGTTCCAGATGGCGGGTGGAGGAGACCTTCCAGAGTGAGAAGGGACTGGCCGGGCTGGATGAGCACCAGGTCCGCCGCTACCCCTCGTGGGCCCGCTGGGTCACCCTCGCGATGCCGGCCCACGCCTTCCTGGCCGTCGTCCGCGCCGACGAACACGCACACCGACCCACGCCGGACGACTTGATCCCGCTGTCCTGCAACGAGATCTGCCGCCTGTTCATCGCACTCGTCGTCCGGCCCGTCCGCGACGCGGCCCACCGCCTTGCCTGGTCCGACTGGCGCCGCCGCCACCAGGCACGATCACGCACCAGTCACTACCGGCGGCAAGCCGCATCCCAGACATGAAGATCACGATCTACAGCTGGAGTATTAGGACGCAGACGGGCAGAGGGAAGTAGAGAATTGATCTTCTGACCTGTGGTGACACGGGAGGGTTGGCGCTGGTCGGAGCCGAGACGAATCGCATCCTTGGCCAAGCTTGTGCGGGCCACTCCCCGGGCAGACAGCTCGCATGGGTGATCGCATCGAGGAATGGGCAATGCAGGTCGCGGAGGCAGAGCTCTGCAGCACGCTCCCGCGCCGGTGGGCGCACACCAAGGGAGTGGCGCAGCGGGCGGAAGAAGTTGGGCAGGTACTCGGCGAGAATGCGGCTCTGCTCGTTGCCGCCGCCACCCTTCACGACGTCGGGTACGCACCTCGACTGGCCGTAACGGGATTCCATCCGCTGGACGGAGCAAGGTTCCTACGTGACGAGCACGGAGCCGACCAGTCGTTGGCACGGCTCGTCGCGAACCACTCCTTCGCCTTGCTGGAGGCTGAGCAGCGCGGATTGCACGATGAGCTGGCGTCGGAGTTCCCCCTGCTGGACGACCTAATGCTGGTGGACGCCCTCGTGTACTGCGACATGACGACGACGCCCGACGGCGGCCGGACCACCGCGCAGGACCGGGTCGCGGAGATCGTCGGCCGCTACGGCGCGGACAGTGTGGTCGGGCGGTTCATACGGCGGGCGGCGCCGGAGATCTTCTCCTCCGTCGAGAGGATCGAGGCAGCGCTGGCGGCTCAGCCGAGGTAGGGGTAGGTGCCGGCGAGGTAGTCGCCGATCTGCTGGCGCATGCTGGGGTGGATGTCGTACTGGTCGAGGTCGGCCGGCTGGACGAAGCGGACCCCGTCGGCCTCGGCGTTGATCGTGGGTGCTCCGCCGACCGGGCGGCCGATGTAGGTGTTTTCGTACTGCTGGCGGATCTCGCCGTCGGTGTAGGCGACGATGTGGTTCGGGTTGGTGTAGACGCCGAGGAAGCCGGTGATCTCCGCGACGATGCCGGTCTCCTCCAGGCACTCGCGGACAGCACACTCAGCCGCAGTCTCCCCGATGTCCTGGGCTCCGCCGGGGAGGGCCCACTGGCCGGTGTCGCGGCGGCGTTGGAGGAGGATGGCGCCGGTCTCGTCGACGACGAGAAGGTTGCTGGCCGGAATGAGGGTGTTCGCCTTCGGGGCGGTGGGGTCGTTGTAGTACTCAGTCCTGCCCATGGTCGGCGGTCCTCTCCTGGTCAGGTGCCCATGGCCGCGCGGCGGCCCAGACGGCGTCGAAGCTCTGAGCGTAATTGTCGAACCACCCTGTACCGTCCGCCCTCTTGAGGTGGAGGAGGGGGTTGGCGCTGGCCGGTAGTCCCCAGATGTGGGGGTTGACGAGCAGGTTGTCGTCGTAGCGGAACATGGACGTGTAGAGGGTGGTGTCATGGAGCCGTACGGCGCACCCGGCCTCGCCCAGCAGGGGCCGGTAGTACGTCAGCGAGGCGCGGATCTTGGCGGCGAGGGTGTCGCCGATCCCCTCCTCGCGGCCCCGGATGGCGACTGCCTGCCCGTCCGGGTCGCCGAAGCACAGGCGCACCCGCACTCCATCGGCGGCACGTTCGGAGAGCATCTTGGCGACGTGGGGGTTGGACTGGGCGAAGAAAGTGCCGGAGAAGACGAGGACGCCGATCTCGTGCCGAGCCTCTCGCAGCAGCGCGAGCCAGACGTCCCGGGGCACGCTGGCCCTGTTCTGGTAGGTGCCGACCAGCTCGGTGCCTAACCCGTCCCGCAGCCGGCCGGGGCGCTTGGACGGCTCGGGCCAGAGGAAGGTCTCTTCCACGCGCAGGTGTCGCGCGACGCGGAAGCGGTGCCGGGCATGGGGAATGCGCCCGCCCAGCCACCGGCTCACCGTTTTGGGATCTACTTCGCAGATCTCGGCCAGCGAGTCGGGCGAGACGCCGCGTTGGCCGAGCACGGTGCGCAGTCGGTCGTTCACAGCAGATATCGAATCGGTACACCGCGTGATCACGCAAGGACGTTTTGGGACGCGGTGGCTGAAGCGCAGCCCCGCCGACTGCCTACTCTGGCGGCATGGAGCTCTTCGTCCTGTGGGACATCGACCACACTCTCATCGAGAACGCGGGGGTGAGCAAGGAGATCTACGCCGCTGCCTTCTCGGCGCTCTCGGGACGCGAGCCCACGGAGGCGGCGCGTACTGAGGGGCGTACGGATCGACTGATCATGCGCGACATGTTCGTCCGCGAAGGGCTGCCCGTACCTGCCTGGCACTTCATCGAGACCGCGCTCACCCAGGCGGGGGAAGCGCGCCTGGAGGAGCTGCGCAGGCGCGGGACTGCCCTGCCCGGTGTTCATGAGGCGCTGAAGGCCGCTTCTGCTCAGAGCGGTTGGATCTCCTCCGTCCTCACCGGCAACATCGCCGCCAACGCCCGTGTGAAGCTGTCCGCGTTCGGCCTCGAATCGCTGCTAGACCTGACAGTGGGCGCCTACGGAGCGGACGCTGAGCTTCGTCCCCATCTGGTCGCTGTCGCCCGCGAGCGCGCGCAGCGACTTCGCAGTGTTTCGGCCGACGTCACCACCGTCCTCGTGGGGGACACCCCGCTCGACGTGGAAGCGGCTCTGACCACGGGCTCCGGGATCCTCGCCGTCGCCTCCGGTATCCACACTCCGGAGGAACTGACCGCCGCCGGCGCTGCCGACGTCCTGCCCGACCTGTCGGACACGAAGCGCGTCCTCAGCATGGTGGAGTCCTTCGCAGGTCACTGAAAACGTCCCAGAACGTCCTCGGACCGTCCCTGAACGCGGTGACGAGGTCCCCGGGCAGAAGGCCACGATCGGGCTCCCAACAGGCAGCCAGCCGAAGGAGCCGATGTGATCGGGGAAGTCACCGGGATCAGGAAGATCCGAATGCTGTACCTGCAGCTGCTCTACCGCTGCAACTTCACGTGCCTGCACTGCTTCCACGGCAAGCGGCTCCAGTACGCCGACGCGTTCACCGCCGAGGAAGCCGCGAGCCTCCTCACCCTGATGCGGGACGAGTACGGCACGGAGGCCGTGACCCTGCTCGGCGGAGAGCCGTTCGCCCACCGGGATCTCGCGCAGGTCGTCCGCTACGCGAAGGAGGAGCTGGGCCAGCGCGTCGAGATCTGCACCAACGGGTACCGGATCGAGCGCCGCCTGACCGAGATCGCTCCGCACCTGGACCTGCTCAGGGTCTCGCTGGAGGGAGTCGGATCGACCAACGACGGCATCCGCAGGCACGGCAGTTACCAGAGCGCCCTGAACTCGCTCAGTCTGGCGCGGGACCTCGGCGTATCGACGGGCGCGACCATGACCGTCACCTCGCGGAACATCGACGAGGTCCTCCCTCTCGCAGGCGTCTTGGCGCAGCTCGGGGTCCGGCAACTCAAGCTCCACCACCTGCGGGTGGTCGGCAACGCCGCCGACCACCCCGAGCTGCTGGTCACCGCCCCCTCCGCCTACGGCCGGTTGCGCGAAGAGCTCGCGTCGGCCGACCTGCCCTTGGAGGTGATCGTCGACGAGGACCTCTCCGAACACGGCGCCCCGCAGGCGTGCGCGCCGTCAGACGGTCCTCGCGAGATCGACCGCATCGAGGCCGACCCACGTGGTGCGCTGACCATGTCCTGCAAGGCCGTGGGCAAGGACGCGCACGCCTTCTGGTACGAGAAGGCGGCAGGACGCATCGTCCACAAGCCCTCCTCTGCCGACGAGCTCACTCTCGCGGTGCCGGACGTGGTGTACGGCCGTGCCTGATCACCCGCGTTTCGAGAGTCTGGAGGGATTACGCGGCACGGGTAAGTCCACCCTGGCGCCGATGCTCGCCGCCGCCCGACAGGCCGTCCTCGTCGCCACCGTCCCGTCCCTCTACCAGCCGCTCAGACACGCGGTGGACGAGCGGACGAACGTCGAGGCGCGGATGTGCCTCTACCTTTCCGCTCTGTTCACCGCGGCCGAGGAGATCCAGCACCATCTCGACGCCGGCGTCCCGGTCGTCGTCGAGAGCTACTTCGCCCGGTGCCTCGCCACCCATCGGGCCCTGGGCGCCCGGCTCGGTATCACCCTGCCGAGCTGGCTGCCAAAACCCGTCACGTACCACCTCGTCTGCGACGACAACGAACGACAGCGCCGCCTCGCTAGACGGAACAAGCCGGCATCGCGATGGGACGCACTGATCGAGACCGTCACGCACCGGGTGACCGACGCCTACGCCTCGTTCCCGATGCACCGCGTCGACACCACCGGGCGCAGCCCCGACGAGGTCCTCCGCGTGATCACGGACACCGATACGCAAACGGACACCGATACGCTAGGAGCGCACTCCCATGCAGACACAGAGCCTGTGGAAGCACACCCTCACCTTCTTCCCGCAGTTCCTCGCCACGTTGCGGGAGCGCGTCGCCCATGACGCCACCGTCGCGGTTGTCGGCGCGAGCGACGGCAAGTTCGTCCTGCCCCTCGCCGCCGCCGGCTACCACGTCGTCGCCGTCGAACGCGACGCGGTCGCCCTCCACGGGGGCGACGTCCACCTCCCGGGTGACAGCCAGGCACACGCGTTGGGCCTGATCGATCGGCTGAAGCTCGAAGAACTCCACGACCGCGTACAGGTCGTGGAGGACGACTTCCTCGACGGCGAACCCCTGGGCCTGCAGTGCGAGGCGGTCTGGACGAGCTGCTCGTGGCACTACAGTGCCAACCACCACCGCCCGCTCGCCGAGTTCGTCGACCGCATGCAGCGCCTGGTCCGCCCGGGCGGTGTGTTCGGCGCGGAGTTCATGATGCCCGTCGAAAGACGCCACCACATGATCGAGCACTACACCTCTCCCGAGCGCCTTCGCCACCACTTCCTCGGCGACTGGGAGGTCCTGCTCACCCTGCGCACGACCGAGTTCACCGAGCGGCCCCACGTCGGCCAACTGCACGACCACACCCACCGCATGGGCCTGCTCATGGCAGCCCGGACGTCCACCCTCACCGACCACTTCTGAGAGAAGGACCCATGAAGCACGAGTACGAGGCGAAGTTCGTGGCCGTCGACGCCGCCGGCCTCCAGGCCAAGCTGACTGCCCTCGGCGCCGTTCAGGCGTTCCCCCCGACGCTCCTCACCCGCAAGATCTTCGAGAGCGACTCCCTGGATGGCGGGGCCTGGATTCGGCTGCGTAACGAGGGCACCCGCTCGACGCTCACGCTCAAGCAGGTCACCGACGCCACGACGATCGACGGCACCAAGGAGATCGAGACCGAGGTCACCGACCTGCACGCCATGGCCGACATCCTGCGCCGGGTCGGCCTCACCGAGGTGCGGTACCAGGAGAACTACCGCGAGGAGTGGTGCCTGGGCGAGGTCGCCTTCGACTTCGACACCTGGCCCGACCTTCCCACCTTCCTGGAGATCGAGGGACCCGACGAGGCGTCGGTGCGGCAGGCCGCCGCGCTGCTTGACCTCGACTACTCCGAGGCACGATTCGGCAGCGTCGACGAGATCTACAAGAGCGAGGCCGGCCGCGACATCCTCGCGGAACCCACCCTCCTGTTCTCCGACGCCGAGAAGCAGGAGGACGCTTCTCCTACGGCCCAGGGCCGTTGATCGCGGAGGCGGACGAGCAATGCTGACGGAAGTCGCCTTACAGCACAGGGTGATCCCCGGGATCGCCGAGTTCGCCCGCGGAGGACTGCCCGCACCGGCGGCCACCGACGACGGCAACGAATGGGTCGACGGATTCTGCTGGCTCTACTGCGGGCAGCGGTGGACGCGCGTCCTGTGGATCGGCCCCGCCAGAGTCGCCGGCGCCCAGGCGCCGATGTACGCGTGCGGCCCCTGCATCCGCGTACTGCAGGAACGGGTCTGGCAGTCCCTCCTCAACGAGGACCGCCCAGAACGCTCAGCCCGGCCGAGCAAAGCCGCCGCGGTGGGACAGCCGACCTCCGGCAGGAGGACCGGCAAGCACCGGGGCCAGAGCAGGTTCCTCCGCCGAGGTTAAGCCCCCGCCCTGGTCACGCAGGTGCCCGCCGTCCCCCGCGGCGCGAGCCCCATGACCAGGGCGGGTCCTGGCGTGCACCCTTTCGCCAGAGAACTACGCAAGACAAGGGCCCGACGCTTCCCGCTACCTGCGGCGCCAGCGACCCCAGCCAGAGGCAGGCCATGTTCGAGGGAGCGTGGCTGGCACTCGGTCACAACGCCCACGGCGAGAAGGCCATTGGCATTGAGGCGTCCCACACGGCCGACGCCCCACCGGACTGGGCCACCACCCTGCCGAGCTTCCGGCCCTGTGACCCGGCCGGGTTCACCGCGGGGTACCGGTTCACCGTGCCGCTGATCGACATGCCGGTCTACCTGGACTGCCTCCTCCGCCGGCTCCGCGCCGCTGGGGGGCGGTCGAGCAACGGCGCCTCGCCTCGCTCGCCGACGCCGGCCCCGTGTCGGCGATCGTCAACTGCACCGGCCTCAGCGCCCATGGCCTGGTTCCGGATCCCGACCTGCGGCAGATCCGTGGCCAGCACGTCGTCGTCACCAATCTGGGCCTGACCGACTTCTTCTCCGAGGGCACCGGCTCCTCGCCGGACCTACTGTCCGAGTCGAGGCAGAGCAGCGGGAGGACGGCATCTTGGCCGTGCACAACTACGGGCACGGTGGTGCCAGCGACCTGACGTGAACTGACCGGAGACGCGTTTCAGATCGCTTGTTCGGCTCGAAGGCGTTGATTCTCTTCTTCCAGGGCAGCGATGCGCCGTTCCAGCTCCGCTCGGCTGGGCTTCCTCGGCGCCGATGGTGTCGCAGTTTGGGACTGTGGAGGTTCGTTCGCCAGCGAGGCCAACCGGCTCGAACGCAACGATCGCGGATGGGTCCTTGCCACATTCGGGGCACTTCGTAGAGCGAGGCGGCTCGTCGTTCTCCGCGTGACGCGAGGTCGTGACGATGTGCCCACTGAAGTTCCCCCCGGATCGTGGACAGCGGTTGCTTACGCTGCGGGGGTGAAGTCTTGCTGCAGCCTGGCTCGGGTTTCGAGTGGGGTGAGGTACCCGAACTCGGGGTGTTTGCGGAGCCTGGTGCGGTTGTACTCGACCTCGATGAAGCGGAAGACGTCGGCGCGGGCAGCCTCGCGGCTCTCCCAGACAGTGGTGCCGATCTCCGCTTTCAGCAGCCCGAAGAAGCTTCCAGGTCGATGACCGTGGCCAAGTACCACCAGCCCTCGATCGTCGCCAGGTAAGTGATGTCCCCGACGAGCTTCGTGCCAGGCTCGGCGGCGGTGAAATCGCGTCCGACCAGGTCCGGGGCCGGGGCGGCCTTGGCATCCTGCTTCGTCAGGTACCGGCGCTTGCGGCGGGTGACGCCTCGGATGTCGCGTTCCCGCATGATCCGCTCGACCCTGTAGCGGCCATCGAGGAGACTCTAAAAGCACCTTCCGTGCCCGTCGGCCCCGCGCAGTAGCGCTGGATGGGGCTCTGTCTCGGACCGTCCGCTCACGCATCGCTCACGCACGAGGCCGGGAACGACGGAGCGCCCCGACCGGCTGAGACCGATCGGGGCGCTCCGTAGCAGGTCAGAGGGGGTATCCCCTCCCTGCCAGCGGTAGGCCGTGTGGGACTCGAACCCACAACCAACGGATTAAAAGTCCGCTGCTCTGCCAATTGAGCTAACGGCCCTCGGCAAGTCATCCCCGAGCATAGCCGTACGGCGGCGGGCATCCGATCGGGTATCCCTCTCCGGCCGTCGCCGCAGGCGGAAAGCGCGGTCCTGCCGGGCATGCGCGCACTCGTCGGAGCGATACGGGGAACGGATGTGTGCGGGAAGGCGCGGGGGCTCGCAGATGTGTTCCGGACGCGGTGCGCCGGAGGCTCCGAGGCGTACGCCGGTCCGTGCCGGGCGCGGTCGCCGAAGTGGGGACGCCCGATGCGAACGTCCCCCTCTCCCGGCGGAGGACCCGTGGGGCGCCGGTGCCGTGCGGCGCGCCGCCGCACGGACGGTGGCCTCCGGCGCCCTGCACCCTGCCCCGTTGCCCGGGTGCCCGGGTGCCCGTCAACGGGGCAGGGCCCGTGCCCCTGGTGGGGGACACGGGCCCTGCTCGTCGCGTCGGGCGTGAGGCTCAGGCGTCAGCCGTTGCGCTTCCAGCGCGGCTTGTCGTCGCGGCGGCCGCCGCCGAAGGAGCCGGAGCCCGAACCGCGGTGGTCGTCGCGGCGACCGTAGGGGCGGTCGTGGCCACCGGAGCGGAAGCCGCCCGAGGGGCGGTCGTCACGGCGGTCGCGGTTGTACGGACGGTCGTGGCCGCCCCGGTGCTCCCGGCGCTCGAACGAACGGCCGCCGCGGTCGTCACGACGGAACCCACCACGCTCACCCTCACGACGCTCGTCACGACGGAAACCGCCACGCTCACCGTCACCACGGTCGTCGCGACGGAAACCGCCACGCTCACCCTCACGACGCTCGAACGAACGGCCGCCGCGGTCGTCACGACGGAACCCACCGCGCTCACCCTCACGACGGTCGTCACGACGGAAACCGCCACGCTCACCCTCACGACGCTCGAACGAACGCCCACCGCGGTCGCCGTCCCGGCGCTCGAACGAACGGCCGCCGCGGTCGTCACGACGGAACCCACCGCGCTCACCCTCACGACGCTCGTCGCGACGGAAACCGCCACGCTCGTCCCGCCGCTCGCGGCGCTCGAAGTTGCCCCGCTCGTCGCGGCGCTCACGCCGCTCGTAGGAGGGCCGATCGTCGCGGGACGGTGCACGGTCCTCCCGCACGCCCGCCGCACGCGGCTCCGGAACGGACGCCCCGAAGTCCACCGCCTCGGTGACGGCGGCCTCGTCCTCCGCCGTCTGCGCGGCCTCGGCGACCGCGGCCTCCGGGTCCTCGCCCCGCTCTCGCGCCGCCCGCGCGACGAGGCGGTCGGCCTCCTCGCGCAGTTCGGAGGCACGGCGCTGGAGGCGCTCCAGCTGCTTGGTGACCTCGCCGACCTCGCGCTCGGCCTGCTTGGCGGCGTTGCTCGCGGAGTCGGCCTGGACCTCGGTCAGCGAACGGGCGCCGGTGATCTCGGCGACCTCCGGGTCGAACGCGCCGGCACCGCCGACGATGTGGCGCGAGGCGTCGACGCCCGCGTCCTCCATCAGCCGGAAGATCTGGCGGCGCTGGTGCGGGAGCGCCAGGGAGACGACGGTGCCGGACCGGCCGGCCCGGGCGGTGCGGCCCGAACGATGCAGATAGTCCTTGTGGTCACCGGCCGGGTCCACGTTCAGGACCAGGTCGATGCCGTCGACGTGGATGCCTCGGGCGGCGACGTCGGTGGCGACCAGCACGTTCACATAGCCGTCCTTGAAGTCGGCGAGCGTGCGGGTACGGGCGCCCTGCGTCATGCCGCCGTGCAGCGCGTCGGCGCGCACCCCGGCGTCCCGAAGCTGCTCGGCGACACGGTCCGCGCCCAGCTGGGTGCGGACGAAGATGATGGTGCGGCCCTTGCGGGCGGCGATGGCGGCCGTGACCGGGGCCTTGTCCTTGGGCTTCACGACGAGGACGTGGTGGGTCATGGTGGTGACGGCGCCCGCGGACGGGTCGACCTCGTGTGTCACCGGGTCGACCAGGTAGCGCTTGACGAGGCTGTCGATCTCGTTCTCCAGCGTCGCGGAGAACAGCAGCCGCTGGCCGCCCTCGGGGATCTGGTCGAGCAGTTCGGTGACCTCGGGCAGGAAGCCCAGGTCGGCCATCTGGTCGGCCTCGTCGAGTACCGCGACCCGGACGGACTCCAGGGAACAGGCACCGCGGTTGATGACGTCCCGCAGCCGGCCCGGGGTGGCGACGAGGATGTCGACACCGCGCTCCAGGGCGTAGATCTGGTTGCCCATGGACGTGCCGCCGCAGACGACCTTCATCTTGAGGCCGAGGACGTCGCCGTACGGCTGGAGCGCGTCGGCGACCTGCATCGCCAACTCACGGGTCGGGGTGAGGATGACGCCGCGGGGCTTCTTCTTCTCGGTCTGGCCGCCGGCCAGCGTGGCGAGCAGGGGGAGACCGAAGGAGAGGGTCTTGCCGGAGCCGGTACGCCCGCGGCCGAGGATGTCCTTGCCGGCCAGGGCGTCCGGGATGGTCGCCGCCTGGATCGGGAACGGGACGGTGACACCGTTCTGGGCGAGCTTGCGGACGACGCCCTCGGGGAGGCCGAGGTCGCCGAAGGTCACCTCCGGCGCGCCGGGCGTCTCGCCGGCCTCGGCGGCCTCGCCGGTGGCACGGGTGCTGTCGGCGCTGTCGGCGCTCACGGCGGCTGCGGCGTCCGCGGCCTCGACGATCTCGTCGTTCGCGGACAGAACGGCACGGTCAGAACTGGAAATGGACATGCGAAATGCGAAACCTTCCGGAGTCTCGGCACGCGCCCAAACTCCGTGATTCGCAATTCGACCGCCTCGATGCGGTCTGCCACGGCAAGGGAGAGTACGCGCCACACGCGGCGCGCTTCGGTGATGGCGCCGGGCAAATGGGATCAAACGATCTACCACCATACGCACCCTCCCCCACTCAAGGCAAACCGCTTCGGTGCGTCGCTCGTCACACCCCCGGGAACCCACTCGCACCGCCGCCGGACGCCCCGCGCGCCCGGTACGGGTGCGGCGCCAGGCACTGTGCAGCCGCTGTGCGGATCCGCTCCGTGAGGCATGACGTCCCAGCGGCATGATGTCCCAGCGGCCGGGTCACCCCTGCCGCGGCGCCGCCCGGACTCCAGCCGCTCGGCCCCGGTCCGGAGGAACCCGCCGGAGGAACCCGCCGGACGGAGGTGCGTTCCGCACACCGCCGGCGGACGGGGATCCGGCAGCGGACGCCCGTAGGAGACCGGCCGTCAGACGGGTGCTGTCTGCGGTGATGCCTCAGGCTCCGCGCTCGACTCGTCCCCCGGCGAGCCGAAGGCCTCCCGCGTCGCGCCCAGCTGGATCTCCGCGGCCGGTGACTCCGTGGGCGGATCGGTCGGTTCCACGATGGGCCCGGGATCGTGGCTCGACGGCGCCGGCTCGGCCGGCGGCGTCGTGTCGGCCGGGGACGCGGGCCCGGCCGGCGGCATCGACTCGTCCCGCGGCTCGGTCGGCCGCCGGGTGGACGGCGGCTTCGGATCACCGCCCGGCGCCCTGGAGGGCGAGGCCGACGGAACCACGGACGCGCCCGGGCTCGCCGGCTCCTTCGCGGCGCCACTGCTGCTGCCGGCACTGCCGGAGGGCTCCGTACCACCCATGCCGGTACGGCCCCGGCCGCCGGACCCTGCCGGGGCGCCGCCACCGCCGTCCGGTTCGACCGCGGTGCCGCGCCGCTGCGGCGACGTCACCGGTTCCGGCCCGTCGGCGTCGTCGCTCACGCTCATACAGCCGGCTGCGGCCGCGGCCGCCAGGGCCGTGGCGATCCAGACGGCACAACGGCCGGGGGCGGACAACTGGCGCACGGGAGGCACCTCCGGGGCACAGGACGCGGTTTCCCTGCCCAACTCCCCGAGCCCCACGGGGGACACGCCCCACGGGCGGCAGCCCGGCCGTGCCGGGGCGACCCGCCCCGCCGGGCCGGCCCGGCGCTCATCACCACCGGCCCCACCAGCCCCACCGGCCCCGGACCGCCCCAGACTGCCGGCGCATCGGCCAGAAGGCCCCGCCCCCGGTGCACCTCGGCTTCCCGGCGGCATCCGGGCGGCATCCCGTACGCACCGGCCCCATCCCGGACGGGGCCCCCTGCGAGCGGTTCCGCACACCGCCAGGTGCGCTCCCGGGCGCGTCGCCGCATGCGTTCAGGCACGGATGCGGGCGCGTCGCACGCCCCCGCACCCGGCGGCGCGCGGACGCCCGGCGCGGCCCGGGCGAGCGCCGCAGCCTCCACAGGACGGGGCAGCACCGCATACCGGCCGTCGTCCCCGACAATGGGTGTGTGCTGGAGATGTCGCGGGAAGCATTCGAAGAGCTGGTGAGCCAGGCCCTGGACACGATCCCCCCGGAGCTGACCCGGGTCATGGACAACGTGGCCGTGTTCGTCGAGGACGAGCCCGACCCGGCCGACCCGGAACTGCTGGGGTTGTACGAGGGGACTCCGCTCACGGAGCGCGGGGAGTGGTACGCGGGGGTGCTCCCCGACCGCATCTCCCTCTACATGGGCCCGACGCTCCGCTACTGCGAGAGCCCCGACGACGTGGTCCACGAGGTGGCCGTGACCGTGGTGCACGAGATCGCCCACCACTTCGGCATCGACGACGAGCGGCTCCACGAACTGGGCTGGGGCTGACCGCCTCCGGGCGCTCGGCCGACGGCACTCGCGGGGGACCGCGGTGCGCCGGTTCCCGGCGGGCGCCCGGGAGTACGGCCGGGCAGGCCCAAGCGCCCCCCACGGGGTGCATAGCCCGACGCGGGCGCGGGCATACGGGCCCAATGGCCCGCGCCCACGAACTCCTGCAAGCCGGCCTCGTCCGCCTCAGGCGCCACCACCCGTCGAACCGCTCGGCCCCCGTCAGCGCCCTGGGCCACGGCCCGCACCCGTACGGCCGGGCGTTCGGGCTGTTGGCCGTCGTCCTGCTGGGGGCGTGGCTGGGGCTGCTGGTCGTGGGGGCCGTCCGCACCCCGGTGGGCCCCGTGGACACGAGCATGGCACTCCGGCCGTCCGCATCCGGCGGCACGAAGATCAACGTCTCGCCGCTCGGGGCCCTCGAACTCGACTCGCACACCGCGCCGATCCGGCTCGACGTCAACATCGACCGGCTCGACCCGATCCGCTCGCAGGCGCTCGTCCAGCACCCCGAGCGTCTCGCCGGACTCCAGGAGGAGATCGGACGGGACGTCACGGAGGGCACCCGCGACCTCGCCCTGCGCTCCTGTGCCGCCGTGGTCTTCGGGGCCACCGCCCTCGGCCTCGCCGTCTACCGCCGCCCTCGCCGGGCCCTCGCGGCCGGCGGCCTCGCCCTCGCCCTGCTGGCCGCCTCCGGGGTGAGCGCATGGGCCACCTGGAACCCGAAATCGGTCCTGGAGCCCAGGTTCTCGGGGCTGTTGAGCAGCGCTCCCTCGGTGGTCGGCAACGCGCGGGCGATCGTCACCGAGTTCGACGTCTACCAGAAGGAGCTGGCCCGGCTCGTCACCAACGTCACCAAGCTGTACGAGGCGACCTCCACACTGCCGGTGTACCAGCCGGACCCGGGCACCATGCGCGTGCTGCACGTCTCGGACATCCACCTCAACCCGGCCTCGTGGCACATCATCGGCTCGCTCGTGGAGCAGTACGGCATCGATGTGATCATCGACTCGGGCGACACCATGGACCACGGCACCGCGGCGGAGAACCGCTTCCTCGACCCGATCCCCGACCTCGGCGCGCCCTACGTCTGGGTGCGCGGCAACCACGACTCGCTCGTGACCCAGCGGTATCTCCAGCGCCTGAAGAACGTCCACGTCCTCGACGAGGGCCGCGCGGTGAGTGCGGGCGGCCTCAGGGTGGCCGGCATCGGCGACCCCCAGTTCACGCCGGACCGGTCGACGGTGCCCGCGGGCGACCCCGCCGAACGCATGGCCGGGATCCGGCTGGCCTCGGCGCTGCGCGACCAGAGCGCGGCCGGCACCCCCGTCGACATCGCGGTCGCCCACAACCCCGTGGCCGCCCGCGAGGCGGACGGCGAGGTACCGCTGGTCCTGGCGGGCCACGTCCACCGCCGGGCCACCGAGATGCTCCCGCTCGGCACCCGCCTCAAGATCGAGGGCTCCACGGGCGGCGGCGGACTGCGGGCGGTCGAACGCGAGGAGCCGGAGAAGGTCCACGCCTCCGTGCTCTACCTCGACCGCGACAAGCGCATCCTGCAGGCCTGGGACGAGATCACTCTCGGCGGGCTGGGTCTGACGACGGCCGAGGTCAGCCGCCATCTGGCGGAGGCACCTCCCCCGCAGGGCCCGCAAGCGCCCCGGACGCCGTCCCCGGCGGAGTCCCCCGCAGGGCCCGCAGGCGCCCCGTAAACCGTTTTGGCGATAGGTCCCCGCATCCCATATGCTTCTCACGTCCCCGACGCGCTGCGAAGCGCCCAGGTGGGCCCCTTAGCCCTCATCGTCTAGTGGCCCAGGACGCCGCCCTTTCAAGGCGGTAGCACGGGTTCGAATCCCGTTGGGGGCACAGCGCAATAGACCTTCTGACCTGCGGAGACGCTCGTCAGGGGGTCTTTTTTTGCTCTTCTCGTGGGCCCGCAGTGGGCACCGAGCCCCATGTGCAGTCCTGAGCATGGCGCATATCGAGGTCAAGCAACGGCGGGACGGACAGTGCAGCCAGTCGTTCGCCGGCGCACGAGGGTGCCCGCAGCAGCAGAGCGTCCGAGCCGTGAACCCCAACGTGCCGCTTCCCTCGTCCGCTCTCGCCGCTTGAGGGGCCCGGCTCCCTCCTTGCCCGCCCAGTAGGGGCGCGGGAGGGAGCCCACGGAGAGCAGCGCCAGAAGCGGGCGGCAAAGTACTCATTTCAGTCCGCCCGCCTCCATCGGGTATAGTCAGCCTTCGGTTCGAGGCGCCAGCGCAGCGGCCGATCCTCAGCATGACGCGCCCGCAACGGGTTGCAGGATGCACGAGGTCCTGTGGAGCAGTTTGGAGTGCTCGCCACCCTGTCAAGGTGGAGGCCGCGGGTTCAAATCCCGTCAGGACCGCTGAAGTTCTTCCTGAACTTCGCGGCTGGGTAGCTCAGTTGGTACGAGCGATCGCCTGAAAAGCGATAGGTCGCCGGTTCGATCCCGGCCCCAGCCACAGCTGTAAGGCCCCCATCCCTCGGATGGGGGCCTTACGGCTTTCTCACCGCACGGATCGACGGTGCCCTTCCCAGAACGCCGGGTCAGCGCCCATGACGGCGGCGCCGTCGAGGCGTAGCGGGCAACGGTTCAAGCGGCCGCAGCGGACGGACGGGCGTGCGGAGGGTGTACCCGGCCCATGCTCCGCTTGACCGCGAGCTCGATGACGACGCGCTCGGGGTCCGGGGCCGGCGCCCGCCCGTATCGCCCGCGAGAAGGCACCGGTCCCCGTTCTGCTTCGCGTACTCCGCGACTCCCGCCGGGTGACCGCGACGGCCGGCGTTGGATCTGTGGAGTACGGGGATGCTCATTCTCCAGATCCCTTCCTGTGCACGACGGCCGCTGCCGCGGCTCCCGCGCTCAGCCGGCTCCGTTGAAGAACCTCGCCCCGCCGTAGACCGATTCGGATCCCAACTCCTCCTCGATACGGATCAGCTGGTTGTACTTGGCCGTCCGGTCGGAGCGCGACAGCGAACCCGTCTTGATCTGCCCGCAGTTGAGGGCGACCGCGAGATCGGCGATCGTCGTGTCCTCGGTCTCGCCCGAGCGGTGCGACATCACCACGGAGTAGCCGGCGCGGAAGGCCGTGTTCGCGGTGTCCAGCATTTCGGTCAGGGTGCCGATCTGGTTCACCTTCACCAGGATCGAGTTCGCGAGACCCCGGTCGATGCCGTCCTGGAGCAGGCGCACGTTGGTGCAGAAGACGTCGTCGCCGACCAGCTGGCAGGTGGAGCTGATCGCGTCGGTGAGGTAGCGCCAGCCCTCGAAGTCGTCCTGGGCCATACCGTCCTCGATCGAGACGATCGGGAATCGGGACGTCAGGTCGGCGAGGTAGTCAGCGTGCTCGGTGACCGACCGGACGCGCTTCTCGCCCGCGTAGTGGTAGGCCCCGTCGCGGTAGAACTCAGAAGAGGCGGGGTCGAGCAGCAATGCCACGTCGCGGCCGGGCCGGAAACCGCTCTTCTCGATGGCCTTGACGATGAACTCGAGCGCTTCGTCCGCCGTGGCCAGATCGGGTGCAAAACCGCCCTCGTCGCCGACGTTGGTGTTGTGTCCGGCGGCACGGAGCAGGTCCCTCAGCGTGTGGAAGACCTCCGATCCGATACGGACGGCCTCGGCCATCGAGGGCGCACCCACTGGCGCGATCATGAACTCCTGGAAATCAAGTCCGTTGTCGGCGTGCGCGCCACCGTTGATGATATTGATCATCGGAGTAGGGAGAACGTGCGCGAAAGCGCCGCCGACATAGCGGTACAGGGGCAGATTGTGCGACACGGCCGCGGCTTTGGCGACCGCGAGCGACACGCCCAGCGTCGCGTTGGCACCGAGCCGGCTCTTGTTGTCCGTTCCGTCGAGCTCGACCATGAGCCGGTCGACGGTGGATTGCGCTTCGGCCGGAAGTCCCCGCACCGCCTCCGCGATCTCCTCGTTCACTGCGGCAACCGCTCGGGTGACACCCTTGCCACGGTATCGGTCCGGGTCGGCATCGCGGAGTTCGACCGCTTCCCGGGTTCCGGTCGAAGCACCAGAGGGCACGGCGGCCCTGCCCAGGGAGCCATCGGCCAGGCGGACATCTACCTCGACAGTGGGATTGCCACGGCTGTCGACGATCTCGCGTGCGAACACGTTGGCGATCTCAGACATTTCACTCCTACTGTGCAGGCCGTACATTCACGCTCAACGAGTCACCGAAAGGCATTGCCTACCTTGGTGCTCCAGAAGTTATGTGATCAACCACGTCCGCCGCGCGCGGAACCATGAAGAGGTTCCGTCGACCACATTGTCCGCACTGCGGATGGCAGAGCTCCATCCCGATCGATTCACGACGAATCTCAGCGAATCACAAACGGGATCAGATCCGGGCGAGTTTCGGGACCCCCATGCCCGCCCACTGTGGAACTCGAACGATCAGTCGAGCAGGGGCGAGTGCGACCTTCCACACTGAAGAGAGCCACCCCCGTGCTCCACGCGACGGCTTCGCCGGTCGCGCAGCCGCAATCTAACCACACGCTCCCCACCGGGTCAGGATGCGGCGTCGCGGACACCGCCGGGAACGCGGCCCGCTTCGGCCGCTGCGGATCGGGCCCGAAGGCGTCCGCCTTCCCGGCCCACCTGGTCGCCGTCAGCGAATGCGGCACCCACGCCGTCATCGGCGCCCAGGTCGGCTCGATCCGTGAGGGCGAACTCGTCCGTCGGTGTCGCGAGCCGTAGCCCACCCCCCAGGAGAAGGCGGCGGCGCTGCCGCACTCCCTCACCCGCGGCCGCGCGCTGATCCGGCCGGAAGACCTCTGACACGCCGGAGCATGACAGGCAGGATGCGGAGCATGAGCGAGCCCATCGGCACGTACCCGACCAGCATGCCGCGCGACATCGCCGAGGCCGCCAGGGACGGCAGCGGCCGCTCCGGCCGGAACCGATCCGGCTCGGATGGAGAGACATCGAAGCCGGCTCAGCGGCCCGCTCACCCTCCGGAAACCCGCTGCGCGGGGAGGAGCCGTCACACCCGGTCCCGCCCGCGCATCCCGCGAACCGCGAGGACGATCGCCGCGACCGCCACCACCAGGGAGAGCAGCAACCAGTCGGGGACCGCACGCCCCGCGGAGGAAGCCCACTGCTCCGCTGCGAAGGAGTCGTCGACCGACAGCAGACCAGGGAGGGCCGTCGTGCCGTCGAAGACGAGGAAGACCGTGCCGAGGAGGATGAAGAACAGGCCCGACAGGGCCGAGGTGGTGTGCAGCTCGATGCGTCCGGCGATCCGCAGGGTGCGCCCGCGCAGCCAGCGTCGGCGTGACAGCTCGCAGCGTTCCCACAGCAGGGCCAGGGCGAACAGCGGCACGGCCATGCCCAGCGCGTAGACGGCGAGGAGCAGCCCCCCGTACGCGGGGCTTCCGCTCAGGGCCGCCACCGTGAGGACGCTGCCGAGAATCGGCCCCGCGCAGAAGCCCGCGAGTCCGTAGACCGCGCCGAGAGCGTAGACGGAGAGCGCCGTGGTGGGGCGGATCCTTCCGCCGGCCTCGGCCAGGCGGCGGGAGGCGAACCCGAGACCCGCCAGCTGGGCCACCCCGAGCACGATGATCAGCCAGCCGCCCACCGTGACCAGAAGGTCGCGGTGGCCGTAGAAGAGGCGTCCGGCGAACGAGCCCGCGGCACCCAGTGGTACCAGGGTCGTCGCCAGGCCCGTGTAGAAGACGCAGGTACGCGCGATCAGCCGGGACGTGGTGTCGATCGAGTACGCGAAGAACGCGGGCAGCAGCAGGGCGCTGCAGGGGCTGAGCAGAGCGAGCAGGCCGCCCAGGAAGGCGGCCAGATAGCCGATGTCGCTCACTCGCCGCCCACCGCGTCCTGCGCCGGGGTCGCGGGAGCGGTCGCGCCGGGAGGCCGCGCGCCCGAGGCGGTGTGGCCCGAGGCGGTACTACCCGAGGCGGTGTCGCCCGAGGCGGTACTACCCGAGGCGGTGCTGCCGGGCGCCGTCGCGTGGGGAGCCGTCGCGCCGGGAGCCGAGGTCGCCGGTGCCGCCTCCGGTCCCGCGGGCTCCGTGGTCGCGGCCTCCCAGGCCGCCTCGATCGCCTCGACGAAGGTCCGCTCAGGCTGGGCACCCGCGAGGGGACGGCCGTTGACCACGAACGACGGCGTGGACGTGGCACCCAGCCCGTAGCCCTCCTCCCGGTCCCTCGCCACGGCCTCACGCGCCTCCCCGCTCGCCACGTCACGGCTGAAACGCGCCAGGTCCTTCACCCCGGCCGTGGCCGCGAGTTCCCTGAGCCGCTGCTCGCCGAAGCCCTGCTCCTTGGCACCGTCGGCGTACGCGGCCTTGTGGAACTGCCAGAAGCGGCCCTGCTGCCCGGCGGCCCAGGCGGCCCGGGCGGCGGCCTCCGACTCCTCGCCGAAGATCGGGAAGTTGCGCCACTCGATGCGCAGAACGCCCTTCTCCACATACTTCCGGACCAGTTCCGGCTCGGTGTCGCGGGCGAACTTCCCGCAGTAGCCGCAGGCGAAGTCGGCGTACTCGATCATCACCACGGGCGCCTCGGCCCGCCCCAGCGCAAGCGGGTCGCCCGCATCGCGCCGGGCGAGCTTCTCCAGCTCGGGGTAGACCCCGGCGTCCGGTTCGGCGGACACGTCGGCCACGGAGAGCCCGCCCGTCGACGGGTCATCGGGCTTGGTGGCGGTGTAGGAGACGAAGCCGAGCAGAACCGCGGCTGCGGCGACCGCGGCGCCGTAGGCGAACGGCTTGACGGAGCGGGCGGAACGGTTGCCGCTGCGGGCAGGGGTGCGTGACGCGGGCATGACGGTGTTCTCTCTCGTAAGGGCGCAGGGGTGACGGACGGTGCTGAGCGCTGCCGTGGGCCTATACGCGCAGTACGGAGAGGTCTATCGGTCCGGGAGCGGCGAGCACGGGCGGGGCGCGCCCCGGCGCGGGACCGAGCACACCGTCGCCGGCCGCGGGGCCCCCGGCCGCGCCGTGGGCGGCGGCCGGCAGGACGGACAGCAGTTCGTGCGCGGCGGAGCCGCGCGGCGGCACAGCGGGGTCGAGCCCGCCATCGCCGGACCCCTCGCCGCAGCCGGGGGCCCGCTGCTCGTCCGGCGAACCGGTCCCGTCCCGCGGTGCGGTCCCGTCCCGCAGGGCGCCTCCGTCCGGCGCGGCCAGGGCCACGGGCGGAGGCACGGGCAGAGGCAGGGCAGTCCGCGGTGCCAGGGCCGCGAGGGCCGCCGCACCGGCTCGCGGAACCACGGCAGCGGGCGCGCCCCCACCGGTCGGCGGCACCACGAGAACCGACGCGGCCCCACCCGCCGACGGAACGGGGGCGAGCCGCGACCGGCCGTGTTCGGGTGCGCCGCCGGTGGCCGCGGCCATGCTCGTCCCCGCGCAGAGAAGTGCCCCCGTCAGCACCGCGGTGAGCGCCGCGACGACCGCGAGGGCGCGGTGCCAACGGCTGCGGGGGCTGGGCATGGGCGGGGGCTCCTGGGGTCGACGTGCCCGCAATCGTACGGGCCCGCCGGGCGGCGGACCCGTACGCCCTGCTCGGCGGAGCCCTACGCCCCGCACCGCGCCGCACCGGCCGTCCGGAGCCCGCGCCCCCGAGCCCGGGCGGCCACCCGCGGCCACCCGCGGCCGGCCGCGATCCGTTCCTCGTCCGGCGCACGAACCGTGTCGGGGAACACCGGAAATGGGTTCGCCAGTCCGCTCGAGCGGGTGCGATCCTGGATCCCGTATGTCTACTTCCTTCACCGATCTCCAGAAGCAGCTGGCCGAGATCTCGCTGCGCGACGCGCACCGGCTCGGACGGCGCCTCGAGGGCGCCCGCCGCATCCGCAAACCCGAGGCCCGGCAGGCCGTGCTCGACGAGATCGCGGCCGAGGCCGGCAAGGCCGCCGGGCGGACCGCCGAGCGCGCCGCGCGGGTGCCCCGGGTCACGTACCCGGAACTGCTCCCGGTCAGCCAGAAGAAGGACGAGATCCTCGAGGCGGTACGGGACCATCAGGTCGTGATCGTCGCGGGCGAGACCGGCTCGGGCAAGACGACGCAGATCCCCAAGATCTGCCTGGAACTCGGCCGCGGCGTACGCGGCATGATCGGGCACACCCAGCCGCGGCGGATCGCCGCGCGGACGGTCGCCGAGCGCGTGGCCGAGGAGCTGCGCACCCCGCTCGGCGAGGCGGTGGGCTGGAAGGTCCGGTTCACCGACCAGGTGAACCCGGGCGCGACCTTCGTCAAGCTCATGACGGACGGCATCCTCCTCGCGGAGATCCAGACGGACCGCGAGCTGCGCGCCTACGACACGATCATCATCGACGAGGCCCACGAGCGGTCCCTCAACATCGACTTCCTGCTGGGCTACCTCTCCCAGCTGCTGCCCAAGCGACCCGACCTCAAGGTCGTGATCACGTCGGCGACGATCGATCCCGAGCGCTTCTCCCGGCACTTCGGCGACGCGCCGATCGTGGAGGTGAGCGGGCGTACGTATCCGGTCGAAGTGCGCTACCGGCCGCTGCTCGACGAAGCGGCGTCCGGCACCCGCGGGGACCGCGCAGGCGGGACCGACGACTCCGACCGCGACCAGATCACCGCGATCTGCGACGCGGTCGACGAGCTCCAGCGGGAAGGGCCGGGCGACATCCTGGTCTTCCTCTCCGGCGAGCGGGAGATCCGGGACACCGCGGACGCGCTGAACAAGAAGAACCTCCGCCACACCGAGGTCCTCCCCCTCTACGCCAGACTGTCGCACGCCGAGCAGCACCGCGTCTTCCAGCCGCACACCGGCCGCCGGATCGTCCTGGCGACCAACGTGGCCGAGACGTCCCTGACGGTGCCGGGCATCAAGTACGTCGTCGACCCCGGCACCGCCCGTATCTCCCGCTACAGCCACCGCACCAAGGTCCAGCGGCTGCCCATCGAGGCGATCAGCCAGGCCAGCGCCAACCAGCGCAAGGGCCGCTGCGGCCGTACCTCCGACGGCGTCTGCATCCGGCTCTACAGCGAGGACGACTTCCTGTCCCGGCCGGAGTTCACGGACGCCGAGATCCTCCGTACGAACCTCGCCTCGGTCATCCTCCAGATGACCGCGGCCGGGCTCGGCGACATCGAGAAGTTCCCCTTCATCGACCCGCCGGACCACCGGAACATCCGGGACGGCGTGCAACTGCTGCAGGAGCTGGGCGCGGTCGACTCCACCCAGAAGGACCCGGGCAAGCGGCTGACGCAGACGGGCCGCCGACTGGCCCAGCTTCCCGTCGACCCCCGGCTGGCCCGAATGGTCCTGGAGGCGGACAGGAACGGCTGCGTCCGCGAGGTCATGGTCATCGCCGCCGCCCTGTCGATCCAGGACCCTCGTGAGCGCCCCGCCGACAAGCAGGCGGCGGCCGACCAGATGCACGCCCGCTTCAGGGACGAGACGAGCGACTTCCTCTCCTTCCTCAACCTCTGGAGCTATGTCCGCGAGCAGCAGAAGGAGCGCGGCTCGTCCAGTTTCCGCCGGATGTGCAAGCAGGAGTACCTGAACTTCCTGCGCATCCGCGAATGGCAGGACATCTACTCCCAGCTGCGCACGGTAGCCAGGCAGATGGGGCTCCGCGTCGAGGAGCCCTCGGCGGGCACCGGCGCGCCCGAGCAGTCCGTCCATGTCTCCCTCCTCGCCGGCCTGCTGTCGCACATCGGGATGAAGGACGTCAAGGACACCGGGAGGGAGGGCGGGAAGGACACCGGGAGGGAGGGCGGGAAGGGCGCCGCGCGGGACGGCGGGAAGGGCACGGCGAAGAACGAGTACCTGGGCGCCCGGAACGCCAGGTTCGCCGTCTTCCCCGGCTCGGCGCTGTTCAGGAAGCCGCCGCGCTTTGTGATGTCCGCCGAACTGGTCGAGACGTCCCGGCTGTGGGCGCGGGTCAACGCGAGGATCGAGCCCGAGTGGATCGAGCCGCTCGCGGGGCATCTGGTCAAGCGCACCTACAGCGAGCCGCACTGGGAGAAGGACCAGGCGGCGGTGATGGCGTACGAGAAGGTCACCCTGTACGGGGTGCCGATCGTCACCCAGCGCAAGGTGAACTACGGCCGGATCGACCCGGAGACGAGCCGTGAGCTCTTCCTCCGCAACGCCCTGGTCGAGGGCGACTGGCGGACCCACCACAAGTTCTTCGCCGACAACCGCAGGCTGCTCACCGAGGTGGAGGAGCTGGAGCACCGGGCCCGCCGCCGCGACATCCTCGTCGACGACGAGACCCTGTTCGACTTCTACGACCAGCGGGTACCCGAGCACGTGGTGTCCGGCGCCCACTTCGACTCGTGGTGGAAGCACAAGCGCCGCGAGCAGCCGGAGCTGCTCGACTTCGAGCGCGAGATGCTCATCAACGAGAAGGCCGGGGCGGTCACCAAGGACGACTACCCCGACTCGTGGCGGCAGGGGCGGCTGAAGTTCCGCGTCACCTACCAGTTCGAGCCGGGCGCTGACGCCGACGGGGTCACCGTCCACATCCCGCTGCAGGTGCTCAACCAGGTCGCCGAGGAGGGCTTCGACTGGCAGATCCCCGGACTGCGCGCCGAGGTCGTCACCGAGCTGATCCGGTCCCTGCCGAAGCCGGTCCGCCGGAACTACGTGCCGGCGCCGGACTTCGCCAGGGCCTTCCTGGAGCGGGCCGTCCCGCTGCAGGAGCCGCTTGCGGTCACGCTCGCGCGGGAACTCCAGCGCATGGTCGGGGTGCCGGTCACGGCGGATGACTTCGACCTGGCCAGGGTCCCGGAGCATCTGAAGGTCACCTTCCGGATCGTCGACGAGCGGCGCCGCAAGCTGGCCGAGGACAAGGACCTGGAGGCGCTGCGCCTGCGGCTGAAGCCGAAGGCGCGCCGGGCGCTTTCGGAGGCCGCGGCGGCCAGCGCAGGGCGGACCGGTGGCGATGCCGTCGAGCGGACGGGGCTGAAGGACTGGACGATCGGGACGCTGTCGCGGATCTTCGAGACCCGCCGGGCGGGCCAGCCGGTCAAGGCCTATCCCGCGCTGGTGGACGACGGCGACTCGGTCTCCGTGCGCCTGTTCGACACCGAGGCCGAGCAGGCGGAGGCGATGTGGCGGGGCACCCGCCGGCTGATCATGCTGAACGTCCCGGTGAATCCGGCGAAGTTCGCCTCCGACCGGATGTCCAACCAGCAGAAGCTGGCGCTGTCCGCCAATCCGCACGGCTCGGTACAGGCGCTCTTCGACGACTGCGCCTCGGCCTCCGCCGACAAGCTGATCGCGGACCACGGCGGACCCGCCTGGGACGAGGAGTCGTTCCGCAAGCTCCACGACCGGGTCCGCGCGGACCTCGTGGACGCGACCGTGCGGACCGTCGACCGGGTGGGGCAGATCCTGGCGGCCTGGCAGGCCTGTGAGCGCCGCCTGAAGGGCACCACCAGTCCGGCGCTCGCAGGCAACGCGGAGGATGTGCGGGAGCAGCTCGCCCGGCTCGTGCCGCCCGGGTTCGTGACCCGGACCGGTCTTCGGCGGCTGCCGGACCTGATGCGCTACCTGGTCGCGGTGGACCGGCGCCTGCAGCAGATGCCGACCTCCGTCCAGCGCGACACGACGCGTATGGAGAAGGTGCGGGAGATGCAGGACGAGTACGCCTGGCTCCTCGAGCAGCTGCCGGCCGGCCGCCCGGTGCCGCAGGAGGTCCGGGACATTCGCTGGATGATCGAGGAGCTCCGGGTGAGCTACTTCGCCCACGCGCTGGGCACCGCGTACCCCGTCTCCGACAAGCGCATCGTCAAGGCGATCGACGCGGCGGCGCCGTGACGCGGCCGTAGCCTTGAGTGAGTTCGACCGGACCCTCTGACCTGCTGTACAGTCTCTCTCGCAGCCGACGGAAGACAGGCTGCGCAGCCTGGTCCTGTGGAGCAGTTTGGAGTGCTCGCCACCCTGTCAAGGTGGAGGCCGCGGGTTCAAATCCCGTCAGGACCGCAGTTCGGTGAAAGGCCCGCACCCGATGGTGCGGGCCTTTCGGCGTATTGACTGGGGCCTTTGCCGCCGGTACCCAGTCAGGACAGGGGTGCGGGGCCCCAGGATCCGCGGAGGTGGCGCGATGGTGTTGTCCACAGTGAGACACGAGACCAGGGCGCTGCTGCGCGCCCATCTGGCGGCCGTCTCCGGCTATCGGCATCTCACCCGGCACTGTCCGGTCTGCCATCGGCTGCTCCGCCTCGCCATGGACCCGGCGGAGGCGGGGCCGGAAGAGCCCGCCGCGCCGTCGGCAGCGGCCCTGGAGGGCCGTCAGACGCTGTTCTCCGCCCGGGACGTGGGAAGCCGCCAGAGCACGGCGGGCGCCGCGGACACGGCGGACACGGCGGACACGGCGGGCGGCGCGGGCAGTGCCGCGGCGAGTCCCGCAGGCACGGCGGAGCCGGGTGCCACGGCGGAGCCCGGCGCCGAGGGACGTGCCGTCGCGGAGCCCGCAACCACGGAGCTTGCCGCCACGGCGGAAGCGGGCACCGCGGCGGTGAGACCCCCGGCCACGACGGCGTCAGAGGCACGCACCTGGGCGGCGGAACCCGGCAGCTCCCGAAACCCCGCACCACGGCAGCGACGGCGGGAGCCCGCACCATGACGGAGGAGCCACCCGCCACGGGGACGTGCCTGGCGGCCAGGCGGAAGCCGGACACCGCGTCGACTCCCGGGGCGAAGTCCCCTCCCCTTCCTGACCGTTGACCGCCGCGCCGCGCCGGCTTGGCGGGTGGCGCGCCCGCCGAGGAGGCGGTGAGCCGCTGCTGGCAAGACCTCCGGCATGTGACAGGAGTCACCAGGTGAATTCGGGTAGGAGGCGGCTTCTCACCCTCACCTCAGGAGCGAAATCAAATACGTACAATTGCACTACTACTCAGACGGCTCCGCGCCCTTCCGCAGAAGACCGGGAGATGCCCGGGGCGCACCGTCGCCCTCCCCCGAACCGGCCGGCCTCCCACCCGGCGCGCCCCCGAGGCCCCACCCCGCCGAGCCGCCCCGGCGGTCCGCCAGGCCGCCGGCAGGCGGGGCGGCCTGGCCGCGCGGCCGCGTACCCGGGGAGCACCCGCCACACAAGAAGATCGCGCTGGACTCGGCGGAGTCCAGCGCGATCGACGACGAAACCTGTTGGGGCAGGCGCCCGCCGTGTCGAGCTCAGTGCAGGGCTACCGGGTTGGGGGCCCGGAACGCCCTTGAACGGGGCGTCAGGCCTCGCTGCGCTGCTGCGGGATACCCGCCAGCAGCGCACGGACCTCCGCCTCGCGGTACCGGCGGTGTCCACCGAGCGTACGGATGGACGTGAGCTTGCCTGCCTTGGCCCAGCGCGTGACCGTCTTCGGATCCACGCGGAACATGGTGGCGACCTCAGCCGGGGTCAGCAGCGGCTCGGCATCAGGGGTGCGAGCGGTCATGAGCGGCCTCCTCGGGAGAACCGAACCTTCTCGGTTCTTTCCTCTAAATTCTGCACCTTGGCCCGCGTTGCCCGAAATGGCAGACGCGGGCCGAGTCGGTTATAGGACGAACGGCTTGTCCTCGGCACTACAACTACACCATCTGTCCAGCCACGTCGGCCAAACCGATGGAATTGCCCTCTCAGGTGTCCATCAGTGGCGGAAGCCGATGGTTCATGCCATAGCGGACAGTCACGCCACAGTGACGATCAGTCACAGAGCGATCAGGAGTCATCAGACCCCCCATAGAGTGCAACGCTGCGCTTTCCGCCCTCAGGTAGGCGGAAGGAACCCTCCCCGGACTCCTTGTCCTATTTTGGCATGAGGATGGGCAAGGGTGGCAAGCGGCGACTTAGTGCCGTCCATCACGCTTGGACCCAAAGGCCCGGATCAGGGCGTACGTCCCCTAGATGCCCGGTTCGGCTCCGGGAAGCGTACGCGATGTTCGAGCGTCAGTTCGCGAACTGTCGGTCCCGGACCGCCCGCCAGCGGTCCGTGAGCCTGCCGTAGGCCGCGGCCGCGGCCTCGCCGTCGTTCTCCCGGAGCGCCGCGATACCCGCCGCGACATCGGCGGCCGACCGGTCGCCGGCCAGCCGGTCCGGTGGCAGCGCATGGACCAGCCCCCCGTAGTCGAGCTCGACCAGGGAGCGCGGGTGGAAGTCCTCCAGCCAGCGCCCCACGTCCACCAGCCCCTCCGTGAGCGGCCCCTCCTCGACGCTGTCCCGCAGGATCTTCAGGGCCCGCGCCAGCCTGCGCCTGGCCTGCACCATCGGTGTGCGGTAGCGCAGCACGGGCGGCACCCCGGGCACCTCGCCCGGCGCGTACTCGCGCTCGTCGTCCGCGAAGAGGACGAACCAGCGGACCGGCACCTGCCACACCGCCGTCCTGATCCACGGGCGGGCGTCCGGGTTGCCCTCCCGCCACGCCTCGTAGTCGGCCGCCGCCTGGCCGCGCACCACCGGCGGCAGCACCGCGTCGAGCACGGGGGGCGGGAGGAGCTCCGCCAGCTCCTCCAGGGCCAGCCAGCCGCGCAGCCGGGTCCGCCAGGGGCAGACCCTGACGACCCCGTCGCCCTCGGCGACGAAGGCTTCGGCGCTCTCGTGGACCGGGACCGCCACGGGAGGCGTGGGCAGCAGATCGGCCAGCGACCGCCGGAGCTCGTCCTGGGCTGTGGGGGCCCGTCCGGAGCGGGCGTACCGGGACCAGTGGCTCCGCTCGGGCTCGGGGAACGCCGCCAGCGGCTCGTACACCCGCAGGTAGGACGCGTACGGGACGAGCACTGAAGTGACGGCCGGCATGTCGGAGATCCTTCCACGCGCATACTCCGGGAGAGGGTGATCCTGAGCACGGGAGCCGATCTACCCCCGCGTAGGACTTACCCTCTTGCCCATCAGGTCCCTCCCCACCCGCAGGAGGGCCGTCAATCGCCGCTTCGTACTTGGGAGTCACCACCGTGACCGATGTGACCGACGGCGTCCTGCACACCCTGTTCCACTCGGACCAGGGCGGACACGAGCAAGTCGTGCTCTGCCAGGACCGCGGCAGTGGTTTGAAGGCCGTCATCGCCATCCACTCCACCGCTCTGGGGCCCGCCCTCGGCGGCACCCGCTTCCACCCGTACGCGTCCGAGGCAGCGGCCGTCGCCGACGCGCTGAACCTCGCCCGGGGCATGTCGTACAAGAACGCCATGGCCGGTCTCGGCCACGGCGGCGGCAAGGCCGTGATCATCGGGGATCCCGAGCGGGTCAAGTCCGAGGAACTGCTCCTGGCCTACGGCCGGTTCGTGGCATCCCTCGGCGGCCGCTACGTCACGGCCTGCGACGTCGGCACCTATGTGGCCGACATGGACGTGGTGGCCCGCGAGTGCCGCTGGACCACCGGCCGCTCCCCCGAGCACGGCGGCGCCGGCGACTCCTCCGTCCTGACCGCCTACGGCGTGTTCCAGGGCATGCGCGCCTCCGCGCAGACCGAGTGGGGCGACCCCACACTGCGCGGCCGCACCGTCGGTGTCGCGGGTGTCGGCAAGGTCGGCCGGTACCTGGTCGAGCACCTGCTCGAGGACGGCGCCGAGGTCGTCGTCACCGATGTGCGCGAGGAGGCGGTGCGCCGGATCACGGACAGGTTCCCGCAGGTGCGGGTGGCCCGGGACACCGGCGAGCTGATCCGCACGGAGGGCCTGGACGTCTACGCCCCCTGCGCCCTCGGCGGAGCGCTGGACGACGAGACCGTGCCCGCGCTGACCGCCCGGATCGTCTGCGGCGGGGCCAACAACCAGCTCGCGCACCCGGGCGTCGAGAAGGACCTCGCCGACCGCCGCATCCTCTACGCGCCCGACTACGTGGTGAACGCGGGCGGGGTGATCCAGGTCGCCGACGAACTCCACGGCTTCGACTTCGACCGCTGCAAGGCGAAGGCGGCGAAGATCTTCGACACCACGCTCGCAATATTCGCACGTGCGAAGGAAGACGGCATTCCGCCGGCCGCGGCCGCGGACCGCATCGCGGAGCAGCGGATCGCGGAGGCACGCCGCCGCTAGTGTCCGCTCGTGCCGGGTCGTGCACCGGGCCGTGCGCCGGGCCGTGCCGGGGGGGCCGGCCCTCGGGGCGAGCGCCGCCTGCCGCGGCACGGGCATCCCGCATGGCACTCCTCGCCGGCCGGGGGAGACAAGACTCACGCCGGTCGGCGAGCCGCCCGCCCAGAAGAGGTTAAACTCGCGGTTGACCAGCGAGGACGGGGCGCCTCGCGGGTCCTGCGAGGTGGCGCGTGATGCGGGCGGCGTACCGTATGGCCGCGGAAGCAGGTACCGTTGAAGCCCTACGGACGGTCTCTCCACGGAGAGCCCGCTCCGAACCATGAACGCGTGTCAAGACTCTGGGGCCGTCGAGCCCCGTCACCGAGGGGGTCGAGCCATGGGGCGCGGCCGGGCCAAGGCCAAGCAGACGAAGGTCGCCCGCCAGCTGAAGTACAACAGCGGTGGGACGGATCTCTCACGTCTGGCCAGCGAGCTGGGCGCATCGACTTCGAGTCAACCGCCGAACGCGGAGCCGTTCGAGGATGACGAGGAGGACGACCCGTACGCCCGCTACGCGGAGATGTACAACGACGCGGACGACGAGGACGAGGAGTCCGGTCCGTCGTCGCGGCGTCGCGGCGCTTGACGCCCGCGTCCTTCAGACCCGGTCCGGGGCCCGGCCCCGGACCGGGTTCTGTGCTGTTCAGCTCGCGTAGTCGCCCACCATCCCGGCTCCGGTGAGGTGCTCACCGCGCTCGGTGATCTCACCGGCGACCCAGGCGTCCAGGCCGCGGTCGGCGAGCGTCGTCAGGGCGGCGTCCACCGACTCCCCCGGCACCACGGCCATCATGCCGACGCCCATGTTGAGCGTGTTCTCCAGCTCCGCACGCTCGACCCGGCCGGCGGTGCCCACGAGGTCGAACACCGCGCCGGGCGTCCAGGTCGACCGGTCGACGACCGCGTGCAGCCCCCCGGGGATCACCCGCGCGAGATTGGCCGCGAGTCCACCGCCGGTGATGTGGCTGAAGGCGTGCACCTCGGTGGTGCGGGTCAGCGCCAGGCAGTCCAGCGAGTAGATCCTGGTGGGCTCGAGCAGTTCCTCGCCGAGGGCTCGTCCGAACTCCGGGATCTCCCGGTCGAGCGTCCAGCCCGCCCGGTCGAAGACCACGTGCCGCACCAGGGAGTACCCGTTCGAGTGAAGGCCTGAGGAGGCCATCGCGAGCACCGCGTCCCCTGCGCGGATGCGTTCGGCACCCAGCAGCCGGTCCGCCTCCACGACGCCCGTACCGGCACCGGCGACGTCGAAGTCGTCCGGGCCCAGCAGACCGGGGTGTTCCGCGGTCTCACCGCCGACCAGGGCGCAGCCGGCGAGGACGCAGCCCTCGGCGATGCCCTTCACCACGGCGGCCACGCGCTCGGGGTGGACCTTGCCGACACAGAGGTAGTCGGTCATGAAGAGCGGCTCGGCGCCGCAGACGACGATGTCGTCCATGACCATCGCCACCAGGTCGTGCCCGATGGTGTCGTACACGCCCATCCGGCGGGCGAGGTCGACCTTGGTGCCGACGCCGTCGGTGGCGGACGCGAGCAGCGGGCGCCGGTAGCGCTTGAGAGCGGAGGCGTCGAAGAGGCCGGCGAAGCCGCCGATGCCGCCGAGGACCTCGGGGCGGCCGGTCTTCTTCACCCACTCCTTCATCAGCTCGACGGCGCGGTCGCCCGCCTCGATGTCGACGCCCGCCGCAGCGTAGGAAGCACCTGTCTCGGACATTGCCTGGGATCTTTCGCTTGGGATGAGGATGACGAGGTTGATCAGGGTGATTGAAGTTGACGAGGGTGGCGAGAGCGGTGAGGGTGGCGAGAGGACCTGATCACGGACGACGGAGCGCGTCGGCGGCGTCCGCGCCGCCCGCAAGCTCGGTCTCCAGCAGCTGCTTTCCGAGCAGCTCGGGGTCGGGAAGCTCCATCGGGTACTCGCCGTCGAAACAGGCGCGGCACAGGTCCGGCTTGTCGATGGTGGTGGCCTCGATCATGCCGTCGATCGAGATGTACGCCAGCGAGTCGGCGCCCAGCGAGGTGCCGATCTCGTCGATCGCCATACCGTTGGCGATCAGCTCGGCGCGGGTCGCGAAGTCGATGCCGAAGAAGCACGGCCACTTGACGGGCGGCGACGAGATCCGGATGTGGACCTCGGCGGCCCCCGCCTCGCGGAGCATCCTGACCAGGGCGCGCTGGGTGTTGCCGCGGACGATCGAGTCGTCGACCACCACGAGCCGCTTGCCCCTGATCACCTCCCTGAGGGGGTTCAGCTTGAGGCGGATGCCCAGCTGGCGGATCGTCTGGGAGGGCTGGATGAACGTCCGGCCCACGTAGGCGTTCTTGACCAGGCCCGAGCCATAGGGGATGCCGGAGGCCTCCGCGTAGCCGATGGCCGCGGGGGTGCCGGACTCCGGCGTCGCTATGACGAGATCGGCCTCGACGGGTGCCTCCTCCGCCAGGCGGCGGCCCATCTCCACGCGGGAGAGGTAGACGTTCCGGCCGGCGATGTCGGTGTCGGGGCGGGCCAGGTAGACGTACTCGAAGACACAGCCCTTGGGCTTCGCTTCTGCGAATCGAGAGGTGCGGATGCCGTTCTCGTCGATCGCGACGAGCTCGCCCGGCTCGATCTCGCGCACCAGACTCGCACCGCAGATGTCGAGTGCGGCCGACTCGGAGGCCACCACCCAGCCGCGCTCCAGCCGACCGAGGACCAGCGGGCGGATGCCCTGCGGGTCGCGGGCGGCGTAGAGGGTGTGCTCGTCCATGAAGACGAGGGAGAAGGCGCCCCGCACGTCGGGCAGGACCCTCGCGGCCGCCTCCTCGACGGTGAGGGGCTTGCCGTCGTCGTCCGTCTGCCCGGCGAGCAGCGCGGTGACGAGGTCGGTGTCGTTGGTGGCGGCGACCTGGGTGGCGCGGCCGTCCTGGCGGGGGAGGTCGGCGACCATCTCGGCGAGCCGGGCCGTGTTGACCAGGTTGCCGTTGTGGCCGAGCGCGATGGAGCCGTGCGCGGTCGCCCGGAAGGTCGGCTGGGCGTTCTCCCACACGGAGGCGCCGGTGGTCGAGTAGCGGGCGTGGCCGACCGCGATGTGGCCCTGGAGGGAGCCGAGGGAGGTCTCGTCGAAGACCTGGGACACGAGGCCCATGTCCTTGAAGACGAGGATCTGGGAGCCGTTGCTGACCGCGATGCCCGCGGACTCCTGGCCCCGGTGTTGGAGGGCGTAGAGCCCGAAGTACGTGAGCTTGGCGACCTCTTCACCCGGCGCCCAGACACCGAAGACGCCGCAAGCGTCCTGGGGGCCCTTCTCGCCGGGGAGCAGGTCGTGGCTGAGTCGTCCGTCACCACGTGGCACGGCACCGAGTGTAGGCGAGACCGTCCACTGGTCCGAATTGGGGATCCGGCCCAGAACCGTCCCGACGGGATCAGCGGTTCACACAAAAGCCGTGTAAGGAAGCCTTTGGGGGCTCCTACGGGCCGGTAGGGCGCAGGGCGGGGCGTGCCGCACATCACGTCCGCGCCGGCGGACCGGGAGCGGGGCCCGGCCCGGACGGCTGCGGGCCCCGACAGGTACGGGCCGCCGGTCCGGAGCGCGGAGGCGGCGGGACGGGGGCGGGGACATGGCGACATGGCGGGGCGGAGCGGGACCAGCACGGGACGGGTGCGCGACGGGTGCGGGACTCGCCCCTCGCGCCCTCAGTCGGCCACCGCCACCAGTCCCTTGCCGCCGTCCGCAGAGGTGAGGGTCAGGCCCCGGTGCTTCAGCGCGTACGACACCCGGCCGGTGAGAGCGTCGGTCACGGCCTTCTCCAGCGCTCCGGCGGGGCCGGCGCACACCTTGCGGGTACTGGACAGCGGGCCGACGGTGAGCGTCGAAGCGGCGATCTTCACCTCGGCTCGGAAGCCGTTGCAGCCGAGGTTGCCCCTGAGGGTGCCATCCTCGCCGATCGCGAAGTACGCCCTGCCCTCGGCGCCGGGAGGCAGGGAGGCGGCCGTGTCCCCCTGGAGCAGGGAGGTCACGGTCCACTCGGTGCCCGCCAGCGGGGCGGTGGGCTGCGCCGTCAGGGCGATCCGGTCGCCACCGGCGGCTACCAGGGTCAGGCTCTTCTCCGACGCCTTCGCCTTCAGCTCGCCGGAGAGGGCCGCATGCAGCGCCTCCTCGAAGCCGGCGACGGCGGGCGGACAGCCCATCTCGGTCGTCTCCGCAGGCCCGACCGTGATGGTGTCGCCCTTGATCGTCACATCGGCACCGAAGTGGTTGCAGCCGTAGTTGCCCTTGGCGCGGCCCTTCACGCCGTCCTCGCCGTCCTCGCCGTCCTCGCCGTCCCCGCCCTCGTCGCCCGCGTCGCCCGCCGTGAACTCGACGCGGGCTCCCACCGGCGCCGCGGTCGTCTTGCCGTCGACGGTCACCTCCCGGACGGTCCAGAGCACGCCGGCGACGGGGGCCCCGGGGAGCACGGAGCCGCCCGCGTCGTCCCCCGGGCCCTGCCCCCGGCCCTTTTCGGAGCCGCAGGCCGTAAGCGTGATGGCGGCCGCCAGGGCGGCAGCCGCGGGAACCATCGGTCGAATACGCATACCGGTCCGACGGGACGGACATGGCCCCGGTTCCCGGTTCTGACCGATCCTGACCGGTCCGGGGCTGGTCCCGTACAGGGCGATCCGGGGCGGTCCGGGGCGGTCCAGTGCCGGGCGGTCCGCTCCGATCCACTCCGATCAACTCCGATCCACTCCGGTTGCCTTCCGGTTCCGGCGCCGGGACGGACATGGCCCCGGTTCCTCGGGACCCGTCACGCCATCAGGGCGGGTCCTCGGCCCATCAGGGGAAGCAGCGCCGAGAGGTCGGAGCGCTCGCCGCTCGCGCTCACCCTCGCCGCCTCCCGCGCAGCCGCCCAGGCCTGGCGTCCCGTGGCCAGCCGGATCCAGGTCAGCGGATCGGTCTCGACGACGTTCGCAGGCGTGCCGCGGGTGTGCCGCGGCCCCTCGACGCACTGCACCACGGCGTACGGCGGAATCCTCAGCTCCACCGAGCCGCCGGGGGCCTTCACCGCGAACGCGTCCGCGAGCAGGCGAACGGAGGCCGCCAGTGCCTGGCGCTCGTACGGCAGGTCGAGTCCGGTCGCGTCCGCCAGGTCGTCGGTGCGGACCACCAGTTCCACGGCGCGGGTGACAAGGTGGTCAGCGAGCCGCATCCCACCGGCCCGGGTGCGTACCAGCCGCTCGGCGGGGCCCCCGGCCAGCGCGGCTCCCACCGCTTCGGCGGTCCGCCCGTACAGGGCCGGGAGGTCCCGGGAAGCGCACGCCGCGACCGGCGGGCCCTCGTCCGGGGCACCCGCACATCCGTCCGTGGAGAGGGGCCAGTCCAGCAGCGCGGCATCCGCCTTCGCCGGCTCCGGGCCGTCGAGGGCCGCCGCCACGGCACCGAAGGCCAGCGCGATATGCGCCGCGAGTTCGCGGACCGTCCAGTCGCCGATCCGGGTCGGCAGGGCCAGCTGCTCCGCGGTCAGCGTCCCGACGGCCTGCCGGACGTGCCCGAACTGGGCGAGGACGGCGGCGCGGATCCTGACGGGGTCGTAGCTGCGGGTGCGCTTCCTGGCCGGTGGCATACGGCCGAGACTAGCCCGCTCCTCGGACACCGCCGGATCCGCCCGCGCACGTCGGCCCACGGCATTGCCGAATCGACCGGGCAGGCCCGCGAAGCGGAGCCCGCCGCCGCCCTCCCAAGCGCGGCGCCGGGCCCGGCACACGGCCGCGGCCGCGGCCCCCGCCCCGGTGGACTTCCGGACCGGGGACCGCCGGCACCGGCGGCCCGGGTGGACGACGCCTCAGGCGAACAACGCCGGGACGGTCCCCTCGTGCGCGGTGCGCAGTTCGCCCAGCGGGACGGTGAACTCGCCCTGGACCTCCACCGCGTCCCCGTCCACCACACCGATCCGGGTGGCCGGCAGGCCCCGCGCACCGCACATGTCGGTGAAGCGGAGTTCCTCGCTGCGCGGCACCGCGACGACGGCACGGCCCGGTGACTCGGAGAAGAGGAACGTGAAGGCGTCGAGGCCGTCCGGTACGACCAGCCGGGCACCCTTCCCGCCGCGCAGGCAGGACTCGGTGACCGCCTGGACCAGGCCGCCGTCGCTGAGGTCGTGGGCCGCGTCGATCATGCCGTCCCGGGAGCCCGAGATCAGGATCTCGGCGAGCAGCCTCTCCCGGTCCAGGTCGACCTTCGGCGGCAGACCGCCGAGGTGGTCGTGGACCACCTGCGACCAGGCCGACCCGCCGAACTCCTCGCGCGTGTCGCCCAGCAGGTAGAGCAGCAGGCCCTCCTCCGCGAAGGCGATCGGTGTGCGGCGCGCCACGTCGTCGATCACACCGAGTACGGCCACGACGGGGGTCGGGTGGATGGCCGTGTCGCCGGTCTGGTTGTAGAGGGAGACGTTGCCCCCGGTCACCGGGGTGCCCAGGTGCAGGCAGCCGTCCGCCAGACCACGGGTGGCCTCGGCGAACTGCCACATGACTGCCGGGTCCTCGGGCGAGCCGAAGTTCAGGCAGTCGGACACGGCGAGCGGCCTGGCTCCCGAGGCCGCGACGTTGCGGTACGCCTCGGCCAGCGCGAGCTGCGCGCCCGCGTACGGGTCGAGCTTCGCGTACCGGCCGTTGCCGTCCGTCGCGAGGGCCACACCGAGGCCGGTGTCCGGGTCGATACGGACCATCCCGGCGTCCTCGGGCTGCGCGAGCACGGTGTTGCCCTGCACAAAGCGGTCGTACTGGTCCGTGATCCAGGACTTGGCGGCCTGGTTCGGTGACGCGACCAGCTTCAGCACCTGCTCGCGCAGCTCCCCGGACGTGGCCGGGCGGGGCAGCCTGCCCGCGTCGTCGGCCTGGAGCGCGTCCTGCCACTCGGGGCGGGCGTACGGGCGGTGGTACGTCGGGCCCTCGTGCGCGACGGTGCCCGGCGGCACGTCCACGATCTGCTCGCCGTGCCAGAAGATCTCCAGCCGCTCGCCCTCCGTCACCTCGCCGATCACGGTGGCGATGACGTCCCACTTCTCGCAGATCTCCATGAAGCGCTCGACGTGCCGCGGCTCGACGATCGCGCACATGCGCTCCTGCGACTCGCTCATGAGGATCTCCTCGGGCGAGAGGGTCGCGTCGCGCAGCGGCACCGAGTCGAGGTCGACGCGCATACCGCCGGAGCCCGCGGAGGCCAGCTCGGAGGTGGCGCAGGAGAGTCCGGCGCCGCCGAGGTCCTGGATGCCGGCGACCAGCTTCTCCCGGAAGACCTCCAGGGTGCACTCGATGAGCAGCTTCTCCTGGAACGGGTCGCCGACCTGGACCGCGGGGCGCTTGGCGGGCTTGGTGTCGTCGAACGTCTCGGAGGCGAGCACGGACACGCCGCCGATGCCGTCGCCTCCGGTGCGGGCCCCGTACAGGATGACCTTGTTACCCGCGCCTGACGCCTTGGCCAGGTGGATGTCCTCGTGCTTCATGACGCCCACGCAGAGGGCGTTGACCAGCGGGTTGCCCTGGTAGCAGGAGTCGAACACGACCTCGCCGCCGATGTTGGGCAGACCCAGGCAGTTGCCGTAGCCGCCGACGCCCGCCACGACACCGGGCAGCACGCGCTTGGTGTCGGGATGGTCCGCGGCGCCGAACCGCAGCGGGTCCATGACCGCGACCGGCCGGGCTCCCATGGCCAGGATGTCCCGGACGATGCCGCCGACACCGGTGGCCGCGCCCTGGTAGGGCTCGATGTAGCTGGGGTGGTTGTGCGACTCGACCTTGAAGGTGACCGCGTACCCCTGGCCGACGTCGACGACGCCCGCGTTCTCGCCGATGCCGACGAGCAGGGCGTCGTTCTCCGGGGCCTTCTCGCCGAACTGCTTCAGATGGACCTTGCTGCTCTTGTACGAGCAGTGCTCGGACCACATGACGGAGTACATCGCGAGCTCGGCGCCGGTCGGGCGGCGGCCGAGGATCTCTCGGATACGCGCGTACTCGTCCTCCTTGAGTCCGAGCTCCTTCCAGGGCAGCTCGGACTCGGGAGTCTCGGTTGCGTGCTTGACGGTATCCAGGGTCACGCTCGGTCGCTCCTTCGCACGCGATCGACGCAGCAGACGCGAACGAGGCGCTCACACGCTCCCTCGACCGCTCCGGTATCCAGGGTCACGCTCGGTCGCTCCTTCGCACGCGATCGACGCAGCAGACACGGACGAGGCGCCCACACGCTCCCTCGACCGCTCCGGTATCCAGGGTCACGCTCGGTCGCTCCTTCGCACGCGATCGACGCAGCAGACACGGACGAGGCGCCCACACGCTCCCTCGACCGCTCCGGTATCCAGGGTCACGTTGCGACCGTCTTCTTCAGGATCGAGGTGAAGAACCCGAGGCCGTCCGTGCCGCCGGTGCCGATGAGGGGCTCCACGGCGTGCTCCGGATGGGGCATCAGGCCGACGACGTTGCCCTCGGCGTTGGTGATGCCCGCGATGTCGCGCAGCGAGCCGTTGGGGTTCAGGTCCAGGTAGCGGAAGGCGACCCGGCCCTCGGCCTCGAGTTCGTCGAGTACCCGCTCGGCGGCGACGTAGCGGCCGTCCACGTTCTTCAGCGGTACGGAGATCTCCCGGCCCTGCTCGTACTCGGCGGTCCAGGCGGTTTCCGCGTTCTCCACTCGCAGCTTCTGGTCGCGGCAGATGAAGTGCAGGTGGTTGTTCCTGAGCATCGCACCCGGCAGCAGATGGGCCTCGGTGAGGATCTGGAAGCCGTTGCAGATACCCAGGACCGGCATCCCGGACCTCGCCTGGTCGATGACCGTTTCCATCACGGGCGAGAAGCGGGAGATGGCGCCCGCCCGGAGATAGTCGCCGTAGGAGAAGCCGCCCGCGAGGACGACCGCGTCGACCTGCTTCAGGCCCTTGTCGCGGTGCCACAGCGAAACGGGCTCGGCGCCCGCCAGGCGTACGGCGCGCAGTGCGTCCCGGTCGTCGAGCGTTCCGGGGAATGTGACGACACCGATACGAGCCGTCACGACTCCACCTTTACGACGAAGTCCTCGATGACGGTGTTCGCGAGGAACGTCTCCGCCATCTCGTGGATACGGGCGAGAGCGGCCTCGTCGACCGGCCCGTCGACCTCGAGTTCGAAGCGCTTTCCCTGACGTACGTCCGCGATCCCCTCGAAGCCCAGGCGGGGCAGTGCGCGCTGCACCGCCTGGCCCTGCGGGTCGAGGATCTCCGGCTTGAGCATGACGTCGACGACGACGCGTGCCACTGGCACTCCCGGTGGTGTGGTGCTGAAGGCGGTTCCCTCAGCGTACCCGCCCAGAAATTCTACGCGCATAGATATCACGAGAACACCAGGGAAAAAACCAGGGAAAAGCCGCGCGACCTCATTGCGGAGGACACGCGGATACCATTGACTGGGCTTCCCCATATGATGCCGTCCGCTGTACAAAGGAATACAGCGGAATGCAGCATCGCCCCGCGACAGCTGGAATACCGGATTCGCCCCCGCGTCGGCACTGACCTGTGCCGACCCGGCCGGCGAACCGCAGGAAAGGACGATATCCGTGGCGCAGCGCGTAGTAGTGACGCTCTCCGACGACATCGACGGCGGAGCAGCGGCGGAAACGGTTTCGTTCGGCCTGGACGGGAAGTCGTACGAGATCGACCTCAACCCCGCCAACGCGGAGAGACTGCGCACCGCCCTCGCACCCTACGTGGCGGCGGGACGCAAGGCCGCCAAGCACACGGGCAGGGGCCGCAGGGAGTACCGGCGCACCCATCTCGCACCCGACCCGGCGGCGGTCCGCGCCTGGGCGCAGTCGAACAAGATGGACGTGCCGGCGCGCGGCCGGATCCCCAAGCGCGTGTACGAAGCCTTCCGGCAGGCGAGCTGAACACCCGCGCGCACAGCGGGAGAAGACCCCGCGGCCGGGCTCCGGCAAGAAGCCGAGTTGCGCTGCACCCCCGCAGGTGGGCTAGAGTCTGGATCACGCCGAGGGGCGAGGCCGGAAGGCCGGGCCCCACGGAGCGTGCGGGTGTAGTTCAGTAGCAGAACAGCCCTCTTCCAGAGGGAAGGCGCAGTGTGCAATTCCTGTCACCCGCTCCGCACCGCGTACCGACCACCGCAGTGGATCGGGTAGAGTGATGGACGCCCCGCCAGTGAAAGTCGGGCGGCGGCAGTGCGGACGTGGCTCAGTTGGTAGAGCATCACCTTGCCAAGGTGAGGGTCGCGAGTTCGAATCTCGTCGTCCGCTCTGGTGGGAAGGCCCCGGTTCTCAACAACCGGGGCCTTCCTCGTGTTGCCCCTCTTCGCACGCGGACCCGCCCATCGCTCCGAACGCCGGCCTGCCCCGCTGCGCCGGCCCCTCCTCTCCGCGCACCCCCCTCTCCTCCCATGTGCCGCCGCCTCCTCTCACGTGCCACCGCCGTTGCTGACATTTGTCATGCGCGCCGATGACAGCACGCACTGCCGAAGGCCGCGGTCCGGCGGGACGCTGGTGCCATGGACATCGATGGGCATGTGATCGAGGCCGCCGGACTGCGCCGCGGCTACCGCGGCGGGTTCGAGGCCGTGAGCGGAATCACCTTCACCGTGGGGCGCGGCGAGTTGTTCGCCCTGCTCGGGACGAACGGCGCAGGCAAGACCTCCACCGTCGAGCTGCTGGAGGGCCTGGCCGCCCCGAGCGCAGGCACCGTGCGGGTCCTGGGCCGCGACCCGTACCGCGAACGGGCGGCGGTACGGCCCCGGATCGGGGTCATGCTCCAGGAGGGCGGCTTCCCCACCGACCTGACGGCCGTCGAAACGGTCCGGATGTGGGCCGGGTGCACCAGCGGCGCCCGCCCGTCGGAGGAGGCTCTTGAGCTCGTGGGCCTCAGCAGGCGGTCCGGGGTACGGGTCAAGCAGCTGTCCGGCGGCGAGCGGCGCAGGCTCGACCTCGCGCTGGCCCTGCTCGGCCGGCCCGAGGTCCTCTTCCTCGACGAGCCGACGACCGGTCTCGACGCCGAAGGACGGCGCGACACCTGGGAGTTGGTCCGGGACCTGCGGGACGCCGGCACGACCGTGCTCCTGACCACGCACTACCTGGAGGAGGCGGAGAGCCTCGCCGACCGACTGGCGATCATGCACAGCGGCAGGATCGTCGCCACCGGCACCCCCGACGAGGTGACCGCCTCCCGGCCGTCCCGTATCCGCTTCGTCCTCCCGCAGGAGGTGCCGGCCGCACGGCTGCCGCTCACGCTGCGGGCGGCCGCGGACGGGCAGCGTGTCGAGATCCGCACCCGCGAACTGCAGCGCTCGCTCGGTGAACTTCTGCGCTGGGCCGATGGGTCCGGGGTACGGCTCGACCGCCTCGACGCCCGCTCCGCCTCGCTGGAGGAGGCGTTCCTGGAGATCGCCCGCCCGGGCACGGAAACGGAGACGGCAGGGATCTTGTGAAGGCGAGCACGACGGACACGGCCACGGAGCCCACCGCGAACCAGGCAGACCCGGCGGACGCGGCGGACGCAGCGGGCACGGCGAACACGGCGGATACTACGGACACCCGGAACACAGGGGGCATAGTGAATACAGCGGGCACAACCGGCACAGCGGGCGCGTCCGACACGCCGCGCTCAACGGCCGAGCATGCCGCGGACGCGGGGACCTCCGCCTCGGTGGCGCCCCCGGGCGCGGCGACTCCGGGCGCGGCGACTCCGGGCACGGCGCCCCCGGCGGCGTCAGGAACGACGAGGACCGGCACCACGGCCGCCGGACGGCTGGTCGCACTCGGCCGAGCCGAGCTGACCCTGCTCCTGCGGAACCGGACCGCGCTGTTCGTCGCACTGCTGATGCCCGTCGCGATGGTGGTCGCCCTCCGCGGGACGCTCGGCGGGATGGACCTCTCGGGCGCCGGCCTTAGTCTCGGGGAAGCCCTCATGACCGGGGGCATCGGCATGGTGCTGATCCTCGTGGTGTACCTCAACCTCACATCGGCCCTGGTGGCCCGGCGCGAGGAGCTGGTACTCAAGCGGCTGCGGACCGGCGAGCTGTCCGACGTGGAGATCCTCGCCGGGACGGCGCTGCCGGCCGCCGCGCTCGCGCTCGCGCAGATCGCCCTGATGGTTGTGGCCGGCGTCGTGCTCCTCGGTACCGACGCGCCCCGGCGGCCCGAGTTCCTGGTCGCCGGAACGGTGCTGGGCACCGTCGTGATGACGGCCCTGGCCGCCGCGACATCCGCGATCACCCGGACCGTGGAGAGCGCGCAGATCACCACCCTCCCGCTGTTCCTGGTCTCGGCGGGCGGCTCCGGGCTGTTCATCCCGCTCGGCATGCTGCCGGACCGGGTCGCGTCGGTGTGCGAACTGCTGCCGCTGACCGGTGTGATGCGACTCGTGGAGGCAGGTGTGAGCGGTGGTGCGGACACCGCACAGCTCACCGGTGATGCGCTCGGCGCGGTGGCCTGGACCGTGATCTCGGTGTTTGCTGTGCGACGGTGGTTCCGCTGGGAGCCGCGACGCTGACGGCGGGGAGGAACGGGGGGTGTCCGGGATGCGGGTACAGGGCTGGAGCGGGCGCAGCGGGCTCGCCAAGGTGGACCTGTACACACGCGGCACCGTGTACCTCCTCGTCTGGGCCGCCCTGCTCGCGCTGATGCTGCTCATGCTGACCCGGCCCGTCCGCCTCGGCGCGCACCCCGCCATGGCCGTCGGCGCCCCGCTGCTGGCGGTGGCGAACGGTGTGGCGTCCACCCTGCTCGCGGGGCGCGCGATGGACGCCTACCTGGGGCAGGGTCGGGTCCCGCGGAGGCTGGTCGGCGGGGCGGCGGTGATCGCCGCCCTGGCGACCGGGACGGCGCTCTGTCTTTCGGCGACCGCGGGTATGGAGGGGAGGCTGCCCATCGCGCTGTCTGCGGCGCTGGTCCCCTTCCTGACGGCACACTGCCTGATCGTGCGGCGGCGGACGACCGTGCTGATCCACGGGGGCCTGCTGGCCCTGCTGGGCGTGCTGGTGCCGCTGACCGGCCGCAGCACCGTGGAGTCCCTGTTCACCCTCGGGACCGTCGCCTTCTCGATCGGCTGGCTCGCCCTCACCGCCCGGATCTCCATGTGGGTTCTCGCGGTGATGTGGGAGCTGCGCGAGGCCCGCGACGTCGAGGCGCGGCTCGCGGTCGCGGAGGAGCGGCTGCGGTTCGGCCGTGATCTGCACGATGTGCTGGGCCGCAATCTCGCGGTGATCGCGCTGAAGAGCGAACTGGCCGTGCAGGTCGCCCGGCGCGGCGACGAACGCCGGGCGCTGGAGCAGATGGCCGAGGTGCAGCGGATCGCCCGGGAGTCCCAGCGCGAGGTCCGGGACGTCGTACGCGGCTACCGGGGCGCGGACCTGCGGACCGAACTGGACGGCGCCCGGGGGGTACTGGGCGCGGCGGGGATCCACTGCACGATCGAGTCCCCCGGCCACAGGCCGCCGTTCGACGGACCGCCCGGCAACGCGCCGCCGTTCGACGGACCGCCCGTCGACGCCCTGCCGGCGGAGATCCAGTCCGCGCTCGCCTGGGTCGTCCGCGAGGCGACGACGAACGTGCTGCGGCACGGGGAGGCCGTGCACTGCGCCATCGCGCTCAGCACGGCGACCGGTGCGGCGGCGCTGACCGTGGAGAACGACGGTGTACGGGGCCGAACCACCCCAGGGTTGCCGGCCGCCCTGCCGACCGCTCCCGGCACCGGCCTGGCCGGCCTGCGGGAACGGCTGGCGGCCCTCGGCGGCACGTTGGAGGCGGGCCCGGCGCCCGGCGCCCGCTTCCGCCTCACGGCACGGGTGCCGCTGCCGGGCGGGGGTGCGCCCGACGTCCCGGGACGGGAGCCGGGCGCACCCGGCGACCGACGACGATCACTCGAGAGATGAGGACGGACAGGGCGTGACACAGGATCGTGTACGGGTACTGCTGGCCGACGACGAGCATCTGATCCGCGGCGCGCTCGCCGCGCTCCTCGCCCTCGAGGACGACCTGCTCGTGGTGGCCGAGGCCGGCTCCGGTGCGGAGGCGCTGGCGATGGCACGCTCGCACCGGCCGGACGTGGCCGTCCTGGATCTCCAGATGCCGGGCGGGGACGGTGTGAAGGTCGCCACAGCGCTGACGGCCGAGTTGCCCGGCTGCCGGACGATGATCGTGACCGGTCACGGGCGACCCGGCCACCTCAAGCGCGCGCTCGCCGCCGGGGTGCGCGGCTTCGTGCCGAAGACGGTCAGCGCCCAGCGGCTCGCCGAGATCATCCGTACCGTGCACGGGGGAAACCGTTACGTCGACCCCGAATTGGCCGCCGACGCCATCTCCACGGGAGACTCCCCGCTCACCGCGCGCGAGGCCGAGGTGCTGGAGCTCGCCGGCGACGGGGCCCCGATCGCGGAGATCGCCGAGCGGGCATCGCTGTCACCGGGCACGGTCCGCAACTACCTGTCGGCGGCGGCGGCGAAACTGGGTGCGGAGAACCGGCACACCGCGGTGCGCCTCGCGCGGGAGCGGGGTTGGGTATAGTGGGCTCCGCGCCACGGCGCATGCGGACGTAGCTCAGTTGGTAGAGCGCAACCTTGCCAAGGTTGAGGTCGCGAGTTCGAGCCTCGTCGTCCGCTCCAGTCGAGAAGCCCCGGCCCGATGGCCGGGGCTTCTTCGTGTCATGACCAGGCGGTGCCCGTCAGCAGCTCGTACGCCTCCAGGTACCGGGCGCGGGTCGCCGCCACGACGTCCTCCGGCAGGGCCGGCGGGGGCTGCTCGCTCCCGCGGTCCCAGCCGGAGGCGGGCGAGGTCAGCCAGTCCCGCACGTACTGCTTGTCGTACGAAGGCTGGGGGCGTCCCGGCTCCCACTGGTCGGCAGGCCAGAAGCGCGAGGAGTCCGGGGTCAGCACCTCGTCGGCGATGACCAGCCGTTCACCGTCGAAGCCGAACTCGAACTTGGTGTCGGCGAGGATGATGCCGCGCTCGCGGGCGATATCCCGGGCGCGGGTGTAGACGTCCAGCGTCGTCCGGCGGAGCAGTGCGGCCGTCTTCTCCCCGACCCGGCGGACGACCTGCTCGAAGGACACGTTCTCGTCGTGGTCGCCGACGGCGGCCTTGGTGGCGGGGGTGAAGATCGGGGCGGGCAGCTCGGAGCCGTCCACCAGCCCCTCGGGCAGCGCCAGTCCGCAGACCGTACGGCTCGCGTCGTACTCCGCGAGGCCGGAGCCGGTGAGGTAGCCGCGGGCGACACACTCGACCGGGACCATGTCGAGCGGCGTGCAGACGAGGGTGCGGCCCGCCCAGTCGGCGGGCGCGCCCACGGGGAGATCGGTGGAGACCACATGGTGGGGGGCGAGGTCCGCCAGGCGGTCGAACCACCAGAGGGAGAGCCGGGTGAGCACCCGGCCCTTGTCGGGGATCACGGTGGGCAGCACCCAGTCATACGCGGAGATGCGGTCGCTCGCCACCATCACGATGTCTCCCGCCTCGTTCTCGTAGAGATCGCGCACCTTGCCCGTGTGGAGGTGGGTGAGACCCGGAACCTGAATCGGCTCGGGCTTTTCTACGAATCCGGACACGGTTCCTCCGCGTAGGTTGATCCAGGAGCGCTTCCGATTCTCTCGCACCCGAGGACCGCTGCGGGCGGGAGGGTCGGTCCGGGGCCGAGGGAGGATCCGGGGCCGAGGAAGGATCCGGGGCCGAGGAAGGATCCGGGCCCCGGACGCACCGGCTCTCCGGGAACAGCCCTCGACGGACCTCGAAGGACCTCAGTCGCGCTTGCAGATCCGGTCGAGGAGGTTGGCGGTGGCACGTTGGATCCGCTCGTCCACATGGCCCGGACGGTCGAGCGCCGGGGACCAGGCGAACGTGCCGGACGCGAAGACGAGGGCGCCCGAGGGAGCCCGGTAGAGCGAGGTCTCCTGGTGGCGGGTGCCGCCCTCGCTGTCGGTGTACGGGGAGTGGGCCAGCAGGATCCGGCTCTCGTGCCCGGGGAGCGGGGTGCGGGGGAAGTAGCGGTCGGCCTCACCCGCCACCAGGCCGGGAATCTCGTCGCCGTCCCCGGCGCCGGTCGCCTCCCACAGCCAGTGGTCCCCGTTGCGCACCACCATCGGGTGGGGTTCGGGCACCCGGCCCACGTACTGGATGCCCAGGAGTTGCTGCTCGGCGCGGTCGATCTCGCGCCAGAGGGCCGATCGGCCGGGACCGCGGCGCTTGCGGCAGGTCAGCAGCCGGTCGGGGACTCCGGACGGGGAAGGTCCCAGTTCCGCCTGCCAGTACATGGTGTTGGCGGAGAGGAACACCAGCGATGTGCCCTGCTCGCGCGCCAGTTCCACGGTACGGCGCATCGGTGCCGACCAGTACTCGTCGTGGCCGGGGAACACCAGGCCGCGGTAGCGGGTCGGGTCGACCCGACCGGCGTGCAGGTCACGGGCATCGGCGTAGCCCAGGTCGTAGCCGTACCGCTCGGCCCAGCGGATGACGTCGTACGCGTGCCCCACGTGCAGCGGGAGGCCCGCCCCGGCGTAGGGGCGGTCGTAGGAGACGGTGATCGCGGCATCGTCCTCGCCGAGCAGCCGGCCGTTCTCGTCCCAGGCGTGGTAGAGGCTGGCGCCGGTCCGCCCGTCCTCCGGGTAGAGGTTGTACGCCTGCCAGGTCGTGTCGGGCAGGAGCAGCAGCAGGTCGGCCGGGCGGCCGTCGCGGACCGTGAACGGGATGTGCGAGCGGTAGCCGTCCTCGGTGGTCAGGACGGCGACATGCGCCCCGACGGACCAGTAGGACGGCACCTGCAGCCGCCAGGAGAGCCACCAGTGGTGGCAGGAGACCGTGCGGTCGGCTGCGAGGGGCGGCGGCTGGACGATGCCGGCGAGACGGGGACTGGTGATGATCTTGGCAGCGCCGTCACCGCCGTAGTGCCCGATGCGGTACACGTCGACCGAGAACCGCTGGGGCGGATCCACCGTGATGTGGAAGTCGATGGCCTGGCCCGGCGCGACCGCGCCGTCGGAGACGAAACCCTTGATCTGGCGGTGCACGTCGTCGGCGGTACGGAGGCCTCGCGAGCGCCCGCCCCGGCCCGCCGCCGCGTCCGGGTCCGCGTACCAGGGCACGACCTGACCGGTGTCGCCGAAGTACTGCTCGCTGCCCCGCAGCCAGGGGAGCGGGCCCTGCCCGAACGGGTCCGAGACGGCGTGGGCGAGGGCACCCGACTCCCAGCGCCTGATCGGCTCCCTGCGACGGGCCGACTCCCTGCGACGGGCCTCTTCCGCCTCCATACGCGGCCCCTCCCTCGTCCCCCGAGTACCGGTCCTGCCACGCTGACGGCCAGCGCCGGTCCAGCACATCACATAAAGCGCGCGGGCCGTCACCGTTCGTCGTGAATCGATGTGAGCGGAACGCCCTGTTCCGCCCTGAGATGGCGAGAAGCGACCGGGCCCGTCTCACGCGGGCCGGACGGGCTTCCGGCCCTCACGCCGGCCGGACGGACCTCTCGTCTCACACCAGCCGCACGGGCTTCTCAGGACGGACGCCGGCTGTCGTGAGCCAGGCCCTCAGCGGTTCCGGATCTCCGTCCTCGACCAGGCTGAGCACCCTGGCACCCAGGTCCGGGCGGCGCTCACCGTCGATGAACAGCGCAGGACCGTCCAGCCAGTCCATGCCCGGGGCGGCTCCCGCGGTGTCCACGGCCGCGCAGCACACCATGGCCGTCACATGGTCGGCCAGCAGTTCCCGTGCGGTGCGCGGCGGCTGGAGGGGGACGAGCGGCAGCGGTTCGGTGCCCCAGAGGTCCAGGTCGTCACCCGCGCGGGCCCCGGCCCCGTGCGGCGCTGCCGAGCGCTCGCGCGCGGCCTCCTCACGGGCCACGTCGGCGCTGATCCCGGCGGCGAGGGCGGCTCCCGGCCCCTCGGTGCCGGATGCCTCGGGGAAGGGGAGGTCCTCCACCGGGACGTTCGCCGGCTCCTCTGCCTCGGGGAAGGGGAGGTCCTCCACCGGGACGTTCACCGGCTCCTCCACCGGGTCCTGCGCCAGGTCCTGCACCGGATCCCGCGCCGAGTCCTGCACCGGCGGCCCCGCCACCGCCCCCGAGCCCGCCGCGAGGTGCTCCATCACCCGGGCCAGGGTGGGGCCGGCGGGGACACCCGCGACCGGCCGCACACCCATCGCGTCCAGGACCCGGTGCAGCCGGGCGGCCTCGGTGCGCCACTTCCGGTCGACGACCTCCTCCGGATAGTGCTGCCAGTCGACCGGCGACCAGTCCGGCCCGATCGCGGCCGGTCCACCGTGGAACAGACGGGCCGCCAGCAGCGACGCCGCCTCGTCCACGGCCCCCGGCTCCTCCAGCAGATCGCAGGCGGGGCGCTCGCCGAGCCGGGAGGCGAAGCCCTCCGCCAGCCGGTCGCGGCGGGACAGCTCGGTAAGCGCCGAGACCACTCCCGCATCGAGCCGACTCGGCCACCGCCCCATCCGCCAGGCGGGCAGCGCCACCCGGGTCAACAGACGGTCCCAGCCCGCATAGGCGAGGCCGACCTGCTCCTGGGCCACGATCCGCAGCCCGTAGTCCACGGCCTGTGCACGCTCGGATGCGGCCGCGGCGACACCGCGCTCCATCTCCGCCGCATGGCCGCGGCAGCTGCGCAGCAGGGCCCGGGCGACGCCGCCCACGGCCCCGTAGGCCAGCCTTCGCACCGCACCCGGCCCGGGACGGGCCGCCAGGCCTGCGGCGGCGTCCAGTCCACGCACGAAACGGCGGGCCGCGGCTATGTCGGGATGCGCCGAGGGGCCGGTGCCGGCGACGACCGGAGCGAGCACGGCACGCAGCTCCGCGACCCGCATCCACCATAGGAAGGGCGAGCCGATGACCAGGACGGGCGCCTCGTCCCGGGCGGTGGTGCGGGGGCCGTGGTGGGGGCTGTGCGCACGGTGGGTGCGGTCCTCCAGCCAGCTGTCGCAGTCGGGGGTGAGGGCTATGGCCGAGGGCGCCGGTACGTCCATGCGTTCGGCCAGGTCCTCGACCAGCCGGTACAGATCGGGAGCCGTGGTCAGGGCCAGCGGAACCGTCGGGCTGACGGCGGGTCTGGCGCGGGCTATCACGACGGCGACCGCGGCAGCGCCGAGCAGCACGACCACGGCGGCGGAGGTCGCCGCCCAGCGCGCGACGTCCCAGAGCCCGCCGCCGATACGGCCGGTGACCCCGCCGGCGAGGAGCACGACGGCGACGGCGGCGGGCAGCAGGGCCAGGGCCAGTGCCCTGTTGCGCACCCGCAGCACGGCGAGGGCACGGGAACGCGCGGCCAGCGCGCCCGCCTCCTCTCCGACGACGGTTCCGGACACGGCCGGACTCACCCCCTCTGCCCTGCGACGGTGTTGCTCACTCCCCCACTGTGGCACTCGCCGCGGACATCGCAATGCCGGTGGGCCAAGTGCCGGAACGCCTGCGCCGCACCCTAGTTGGGGCTTTCGCGGCCGTCATCCCGATGGGGTAGCCCTCACTCGATGGAATGTCTTTGGGCGAAGCCGCTGACATAGCGGACCGGCGGCCTGCCGAGCCCTGGACCTCACCGAACAGGCCGCGCGGGAGCAGACGGAGACCCTGGGCACCGCCTCCCGGGGGACGGCCGGGCGGCGGTCGGACGCACGCACCGCGAGGGGCTGGTACGCCGGACGGGTCGGACCCGCTTGGTACCCGGGCGGCGGGAGCGGAGCTCGGGGCCCGGGCTGCGGGGAGAGACGGGAAGCGAAGGGAACGGCCGAAACCAGACCGAAACCAGCTGACCGAAACCAGACGCACGGCAGGGGGCCCGAGCCGGAGCCGTACCCCCGTGACGGGGCCGGACCGGCGGAGACGTACGGCGGAGGCATACGGCGGGGCGAGTGGCGGGGAGGGAACCTGCCGAGCCGTACGGCCGGGCCGCGCGGCCGGAACATGACAGCGGCAACCAGACGGCCGAAATCCGACCCCGCAAAGGGGACGGGGGAAACGAAGCGGGCGAGACGAAGGGGCGGGAGGGGCGGGACGCCGGGGCCGATCCGGGAGAGGTTTCCGGAGATCGGTGAGAGGTTCCCGGACCGGTCCGGGGCTGTCGGCCGGAGAGCGACGCCTTCGGGCGCACCGGACCCGGTGGCCCGGTGCGCCCGGTGGAGTCGGTGCACCTGACCCGGCGCCGCCGGGCGCGCGCCCGGCGGTGCGGTCGAGGTCGCCGCAGGACCGTCAGGAGCGGGAAGCGGCCCTGGCTGCGATGTCCGTCCGGTGGTGCGAGCCGTCCAGCCGGATGCGGCCCACCGCGGCATAGGCGCGCTCACGGGCCTCGGCCAGGTCTTCACCGGTCGCGGTCACCGACAGCACCCGGCCGCCCGCGCTGAGGATCGCGTCGCCTTCCCGCCGGGTCCCGGCGTGCAGGACGTATGCGTGCGGCGCGTCCCGCACGGCGACCTCGTCGAGTCCGCCGATCGGGTCGCCGGTGCGGGGAGGGGCCGGGTAGTGGCGGGAGGCGATGACCACGGTCACGGCGGAGTCGCCGCGCCAGTTCAGCGGGGGCTCGTCGGCGAGAGCGCCCCTCGCCGCGTTCAGCAGGACGCTCGCCAGAGGTGTCCTGAGCCTGGCGAGCACCACCTGGGTCTCGGGGTCTCCGAAGCGGGCGTTGAACTCGATCACGCGGACACCGCGGCCGGTGATCGCGAGACCCGCGTACAGCAGGCCCGCGAACGGCGTGCCGCGGCGGCGGAGCTCGTCCACGGTGGGCTGGAGCACCGTCTCCATGACCTCGTCGACCAGCTTCGGGTCGGCCCACGGAAGCGGCGAGTACGCCCCCATGCCTCCCGTGTTCGGCCCCTCGTCACCGTCCAGCGCCCGCTTGAAGTCCTGTGCCGGCTGGAGCGGCAGCACCGTCTCGCCGTCGGTGATGGCGAAGAGCGAGACCTCGGGGCCGTCCAGGTACTCCTCGATGACCACGCGACCGCAGGCCAGCGCGTGCTCCCGGGCCTGCTCCGGATCGGCGGTCACGACGACGCCCTTGCCCGCGGCGAGCCCGTCGTCCTTGACCACATACGGTGCGCCGAACGCGTCCAGGGCCTCGTCGACCTCCTCGGGGGTGGTGCAGACATAGCTGCGCGCGGTGGGAACGTTCGCCGCGGCCATCACTTCCTTGGCGAAGGCCTTGGAGCCCTCGAGCCGGGCCGCCTCGCGGGAGGGGCCGAAGCAGGGGATGCCGGCGGCCCGGACGGCGTCGGCGACACCGGCGACGAGCGGTGCCTCGGGGCCGACGACGACCAGATCGGCCTCCAGCCGGCCGGCCAGCGCGGCGACGGCGGCACCGTCGACGGCGTCCACCGGGTGCAGCTCGGCGACGTCCGCGATGCCGGCGTTGCCGGGGGCGCAGTGCAGGGCTGAGACGTCGGGGTCGAGGGAGAGAGCGCGGCACAGGGCGTGTTCGCGGGCGCCGCCGCCGATGACGAGGACCTTCACGGCAGCCAGGGTAGCCCGCTCGCCGGGGGTGGTTTTGTGCGGGCCACCGAGGCGGCCGCGCCTACTCGTTTGTGTATTCCTCCACAATGGTCGCGCCGAGCTCCCTCACGATCAGGTCGTGACCGGACAGCGCCGAGTCGACGAGGTCCGGATCGTCCTCCTCCGGGATGTCGTCCTCGAGCGCGACGGGGGGCGGCGACGCCGGGGCCTGCCCGGCCCCGTATCCGGCCCCGGGCCCAGCCCCGGACCCGGCTGCTGCTGCGGCGGACGGACCCCGCTGCGGGGCCGCGCCTCCCCCACCGCCCGCGGGGGGCGGGGGAGGGGCCGCCGGGTGCGGGGACGGCCGCGGAGCCGGCGGGGGCTGGGGGGCGGAAGCCGGCGGCGCGGCGGGGGACGGGGCGGGGCGGCCGCTGTATCCCCCCTGGCCGTTGCCGTAGCCGCCGGACGATCCTCCCGGACCGGGCGGGGGCTGGCCTGCCCCACCCGACGGGTCGATGATCGCCTCGATCTTCCACTGCACGTTGAAGTGCTCGGCGAGCGCCTGCCGCAGCACGTCCTCGCTGCCGCTGCTGGCGAAGTTGTCCCGCGCCCCGGCGTTGATGAAGCCCAGCTGGAGGGTGGTGCCGTCGAAGCCCGCCACCTGGGCGTTCTGACTGAGCAGGATCCAGGTGAAGCGACGGCGGTTCTTCACCGCGTCCAGGATCCCCGGCCACATGTTGCGCACCTGGGCGGCTCCCCTGGCCGCGGCGGGGGCGACGGCCGGGGGCTGGTCGGCGGAGGCCGGGACCGTCGGGGCCGTCGGCGCGGGTGCCTGGCCCGCGGGTGCCTGGCCCGCGGGTGCCTGGCCCGCGGGTGCCTGGCCCGCGGGTGCCGCGGACGGCCGGGCGCCCTGGCCGGGTGCGGCGGCCGAGGGCCAGGCACCCGGCCGGGCGCTGGCGGGGGCACCGGAGCCGGGGGGCACCGCTCCCGGCCAGGCGCCGGGCCGCGGGGCGGCAGGGGCCTCCGGGGCGGGTGCCGGCGGCGCGGCCTCGGGGCCCCGGGCCTCGCCCTGGGCCGACTCCACGTCGGCGGTCTGCCGGGGAGCCGCCGAAGGCTGGGGCCAGGTGGACTGGGGCGGTACGGGCTCGCCCGGCTGCGGCCCGACGGGCGGCGACTGGACGGACTGCACCTGAGCGGACTGCACCTGAGCGGACTGCGGCCCGACGGGCGGCGGTTCGGAGCCGGGTGCTCCCCCGCCCCGCACAGCCGCGCGCGCGGCGGCGGGACCACCGCCCGGGACCATCGGAGCATGGGCCTCAGACCCGGGCACATAGCCCATCGCCGGCCCGGAGCCCTGGGCCGTGAACGCCGCGGACGCGCCGCGCTCCAGCCGGTCGAGCCTGGCCTGGAGGGACCGCTCGTCGTCGAAGGCCGCGGGCAGCAGGACCCGGGCGCAGATCAGTTCCAGCTGCAGCCGGGGCGAGGTGGCGCCGCGCATCTCCGTCAGACCGGTGTTGACGAGGTCCGCTGCACGGCTCAACTCGGCGGCGCCGAACACCTGGGCCTGGGCCTGCATCCGCTCGACCACGTCCGCGGGCCCGTCGATGAGCCCCTTCTCGGCCGCGTCCGGCACCGCGGCGAGGATTACCAGGTCCCGCAGCCGCTCCAGCAGATCCGCGACGAAGCGCCGGGGGTCGTTGCCGCCCTCGACGACCCGGTCCACGACCTCGAACGCCGCGGCGCCGTCGCCCGAGGCGAAGGCGTCCACGACCGAGTCCAGCAGCGATCCGTCGGTGTACCCCAGCAGGGCCGTCGCCATGGCGTACGTCACACCGTCGTCCGTCGCACCGGCCAGCAGCTGGTCCATGACCGACATGGAGTCCCGCACCGAACCCGCGCCGGCCCGCACGACCAGCGGAAGGACCCCGTCCTCGACCGGGATCCGCTCCTTGCCGCACACCTCGCCCAGATACTCCCGGAGGGTGCCGGGGGGCACGAGGCGGAACGGGTAGTGGTGCGTACGCGACCGGATCGTCCCGATGACCTTCTCGGGCTCGGTCGTCGCGAAGATGAACTTGAGGTGCTCCGGCGGCTCCTCGACCACCTTCAGCAGGGCGTTGAAGCCCGCGGAGGTGACCATGTGCGCCTCGTCGATGATGTAGATCTTGTACCGGCTCGACGCGGGGCCGAAGAACGCCTTCTCCCGCAGCTCGCGGGCGTCGTCCACGCCACCGTGCGACGCGGCGTCGATCTCGATGACGTCGATCGACCCCCGCCCGTTGCGCGCGAGGTCCCGGCAGGACAGGCACTCGCCGCAGGGGGTGGGAGTGGGGCCCTGCTCGCAGTTCAGACAGCGCGCGAGGATGCGGGCGCTGGTCGTCTTGCCGCACCCGCGGGGCCCGCTGAACAGATACGCGTGATTGACCCGGTTGTTCCGCAGCGCCTGCTGCAGCGGGTCGGTGACATGCTCCTGCCCGATGACCTCGGCGAAGGACTCGGGACGGTAGCGGCGGTACAGCGCGAGGGACGACACGCATACGAGGTTATCGGGGCCCGCCGACAACCACGGCGGCCACCGGGAAACCACCGGTCCGGGAGCGATGGACCACGGACCCGGGAGTCGCAGGCGCCGTCCCGGAACCCCGGGGCGGTGATCGCCGGACCCGCCGGCCCGCCCGCATCGGCCCGCTCCCTACGGCCTGCCCTCTCGGACGCGTCCGCCCGGCTACCCGGATCCGACGGCCGGGACGGACGGCACGACCCCGGAGGCCACAGCGACCGCGGACAGCCCGCACCCGCACCCGCACCCGCACCCGCACCCGCAAAAGCAGAACGCCCCCCACGCACCCGCCAGAGCCGACCTACCCTTGCTGCCTTCCGGCCCTGGGGGAGTTCAGTCAGATAGCGCCACGTGAGGGGCTGCACACACAGTACCCGATAGTGAGGGCGGGGAACGAGTTCGCAAGCACTCCTCCGCGTCATGTAATGTTTCCGGCGGAGGATTCGCCTAGAGGCCTAGGGCGCACGCTTGGAAAGCGTGTTGGGGGCAACCCCTCACGAGTTCGAATCTCGTATCCTCCGCCACGGCTCACCAGCCGAAACGAAGGTCCCGACCGCACAGCGGCCGGGACCTTCGTCGTTCCGTGGTTGCAGTTTTGGTTGCAGTTCCCGTCTACCGCCCGTTGAGGACGGACCGGCACACGTTGCAGTACATGGCGGCGTTCCGCCCGTAGCGCCGCATCAGCTGGCCGCAGCCGGCGCACAGCCCCAGCTCCCACGGCGGGCATCCCAGCGCGGCGGAGGCTGCGGAGCGTTCCACGGCGGTGATCCGCATCGGGTCGCGGGAGCGCTGCACCGGCATCCGGGGAAGCGTGAAGCCGCCGGTCGGCTGGTCGAGATCGCGAACAGGCCGACCGTCGCTGACGAACCAGCCCTCCTCGCCCGCTCGGCAGCTACGGTCGATCTCCTGCTCGGCGAAGGTGATCAGGTCGTCTCCTGGGCACCCAGGCCCGTGCAGTTGACGATCACGGAAGCAGGCGCGGCGTCCGCGACCGAGGCCAGGCGCCGCCGCTCAACCGTTCCTCCAGCAGCGTCGAGCCGGCGCAGGAGGTAGGCGAGGTAGGTGGGCATGTCGATCAGCGGCACCGTGAACCGGTAGCCGGCCGAGAACCCGGCCGGTAGTTCGGCCGTCTCACACGGCCGGAAGCGGGGCAGGGTGGTGGCCCAGTCTGGTGGCGCCTCGGCCGTGCGGGACGCCTCGATGCCGCTGGTAAGCCGGACGCCCGTCGACGGGTCCTCCGCCAGCTTGCGGAAGACCTCCAAGGACCGCTGCCGCCACTGGTCGACCTTGTCCTTCGGCTCCACCAGGTACGGCCCCCACATCGCCCCGGCCGCCAGCGACGTGACGCCTGGCACCCCTTCGGCGATCACGTGCACCGAGGCTCCGGCCTCGGCGAGAACGACGGCGGTGGTGAGCCCTGCCACCCGAGCCCCGACAACGACAACGCCCTCCCCGGCGCTCATGACCGTGGCCCGAGGCCGCTCAGGAAAGCAGGGCCGCGTCCAGGTACTCCTGCACCGGCTCGAACAGTCCGTACGGCACGTACTCCGGGATCTCGCCATGGGCGACCCAGGCCAGTTCGGCCAGCTCCTCGGTGTCGGCGACGTGGGCCGTACCGTCCAGGACCTCGCACGCGGTGTACGACATCAGCCGGCCCGTCTTCGGGTGGACCCGCTCGCCGAGCATCTTCACGGCCGCCACGGTCAGCCCGGTCTCCTCCTGGGTCTCCCGCACGGCGGCGTCTTCGCGGGCCTCGCCGAGCTCGACCTCGCCGGCCGGGAACTGCCAGGAGAGCTGTCCCTCGTCGACCCGGCGGCGCACCATCAGCACGCGGCCCTCGTTCACGACGATGGCGGCGGCGATGCCCGGGCGCTCGTCCGTGTTCTGGTTCGTCACGTCTGCTCCTCCAGGACGGCCAGGATGGGTGGGAAGATCGTATCGACGGGGATGAAGCGGGGCACCGAGTTTCTGGGGACCCACATGACGTCGATGTTCTCGGCCGCGTCGCTGTTCGTGGCCTCGCCGGCCAGGTACTCGCACAGGAAGTAGTCGCACAGCACGCCGGTTACGGGGTGAAGCCGGTTCCCGAGGTGCTGCCGGACCGCGCAGTGGACACCCGTCTCGTCCAAGGTCTCCCGCACGGTGGTGGTCTCCGCCTTGCCTCCCGGTTTGATGACGCCGGCCGGGAACTGCCACGTGATTCCAGCGGCGTCGTCGTCCCGTCGGCACACCAGGAGGACATCGCTGTCGCGGAGGACCACCGCGATGGCCACCCGCAGCGCCTGCGCGCCTGGCGGTGTCGAGTCCGCTGGGGCCTGTTCCTTCGCCAGCAGGAGCGCGAAGCGCTGTCGAGCAGCCGGAGGAGCCTGCTCGTGGGCCGTGTCGAGGAGCTGCTGCATCTCCCTGCGAGGCACGACGGACGCGTCGGCGTGCCATGCGGCCACCGTTCTCACGGCAATACCCAGGTGGGCGGCAAACTGTTCGTTGCCGAGCCGTAGGGCGGACTGCAGCAGGCAGGCGTACCGGCCGCTCCAGCGTTCGATCACGTCCACAAGACTGCCCCCCTCGTCGCCGCCCCGGTACAGGAATCCGCGCGCCGAAAGTGCACTCCCACTGCACTGGCACTTCATGGTCACGCGGGAAGAGCCCCGGAAGAATCGGAGTCACCAGGGGCCAAGGAATCAGCCGCCGAAGGCTCAGTCCCTGGAAAGCGTATGAGAGGCGCGAGAGCGCCAGACGACCACAGGGAGATTCTAGGTGCGTACCCCCAGCGGATAGCGGAGACAGAGAAGTTGGCCGAATCGGGACTCTCGATGGGCTGATCGGCCGCACCTTGGCCGACGTTCGCCCGTCCGGGGCATTGCCCGCACGCCCGAACCGCCCTGCCAGCGCCGGTAACCTCAGCAGATGACGGCTGATTGTCCGTCATGTGTGGTTGCTAGCAAGGCGAAAGGGAGTCAATGGCCGAGGTTCAGGCACACACTGTTGAGCGCACGCTCGTCCTGCTCAAGCCCGATGCGCTGGCGCGTGGCCTGGCAGGAAGGATCATCACGCGGTTCGAGGACGCCGCGCTGAAGATCGTCGGCACCAAGATGAAGTGGATGGACGAGGAGTTCACCCGCAAGCACTACTTCGACCTGGAAGAGCGGTTGGGGTCGGAGGTCTACAGCGTCACGACCTCGCCTTCCGCGACCAGGACGACGACCCCACGTACACCCCGCACCTGTGGGCCTACGACCACGAGAAGCTCGTCCAGCTCTTCACCGAGGCCGGCTTCACCACCGTCGAACCCTGGACCTTCGACCCCACCATGGCCAACCCGAAGCGCCGCTGGAGCAGCGTCTACGTCGTCGCCACGAAGTAGCCCACAAGCAGCCCGCGAGGCCGAGACACCCCGTCCCTAGCCGTCCCGGCCTCGCGGGCCTCCACGCACGCCAAAGCGCCGCACCCGTCCGGCCACGCCGCCGAGGGAGCCACTCGCCTGAACCAGGTCCCCCCGTCCATCAGCGAACTGACCCTCGCCGCCACCCCCAACGCCGTCGCCTGGGCCCGCCGTCACACCGTCGACATCCTCCAGCGCTGGCGCTTCCCCGACGAGGGAATCGAAGTCGCCCGGCTCATCGTCTCGGAGCTGGCTACCAACGCGATCCGGCACGCGCACCCCACGAAGACGTCTGAAGCGGCCGCTGATTCCGCCGGCATCGGCACGATCGTGCTCATGCTCTGGCCCTCCGACGGCGGCATCCATCGTCACGGTCGCAGTCTGGCATCTCCGTGTCGCCCATGTGGAGCAGAGGGTGCGCGGGCGGTGCTGTCATCCTGGGTTCGGATGACGGGACGCATACGGAAACCGGAACGGGAACGGGAACGGGAACGGGAACGGGAAGATCAGCATGGATGAGGCAGAGGGCCGGACCCTCGAGCAGGTGCGAGCACTGGTCGGGTGGGTCGGCACGGGCCGCAAGCTCACCCAGACCGGCCGTGTGACGCTTGCCGATGCGCGAGCGCTGGTGGAGCTCTTGGACACCGGCGACCGGATGGACCCGGTGATCGGGGACCGCACGTTCAAGACGAAGTCGAGCGAGGAGCTGTACCGCCTCACCCTGCTGGTCGAGTGGGCCAAGGCGGCACGGCTGCTGCGGACCGTGGGCGGGCGCCTGCTGCCGGTGAAGAAGAACGCCGGGCTCGTCGGCCGCCCCGGCGAACTGCGTGGCGCGCTGTTCGCCGCACTGCCGCGTATCGGACCGGCCGTGACGATCCCCGGCTGGATGGAGTCCCTGCTGGCGCGCGAGTACGACCGCGGCCTGCGCGCGCTGTCGCACCGCCTGTACGCGGCCGCGGCCCCGGTGCCGCTCGGCGACCTGTACGACGCGGTGTGGCGGGCGGTCAGTCCGCTGTACGTGCTCGACCACCTGTCCCCCGACCGTCTCGGGCATCTGCGTACCGCGGTCGACCAGGACGTTCGACGGGTCCTGCGGGCCCTCGCCTCCCTGGGCACCCTCCATCTCACGGAGGACAGCGCGGAGTTGACGGCGGAGGGCCGTACCCTGACGGCACGGATGCACGGCGGGCCCGAGCCCGGCGACGCGGTGCTGCGGATCCTCGTCGAACTCGCCGACGTGGACGGCCCCCGGGTGTGGCGGCGGCTGCTCGTGCCTGCCGCAATGCGGCTCGAACGGCTTCACTCCGTGGTGCAGGAAGCGATGGGCTGGCAGAACCGTCACATGCACGTGTTCACCATCGACGGAGTCCCGTACGGGCGCCCCGACGGTGCACTCGGATTCCACGACGAGAGCACCGCCGAACTGGGCGCCTTGCTCAAGCCAGGCGCCCGGTTCGGGTACATGTACGACTTCGGGGACTCCTGGGAGCACCTCATCACCGTGGAGCGGTTCCAGACCGCCGAAGCCGGAGGGCACTACCCGCGCTGCGTGGACGGCGCCGGGGCGTGCCCGCCCGAGGACTGCGGCGGCGCCCCCGGCTACAGCGCGCTCAAAGGGGTGCTCGCCGACCCGGCGCACGAGGAACACCACGCCATGCTGGAGTGGCTCGGACTCCGGTCCGCCACGGAATTCGCCCCTGACCGTTTCGCGGTGGACGAGGCCAACGCCCGGCTGCTGGGCCTCACGGCACCCTGAAGGGCATGCGGGACGAGCTGTCCGGCCATGCCGCCTTTCGCGGCACGCACGGACAGGCATGCGCGGACAAGGGGCCGATACCGGGAGTACGGCTGCCGCTGTGGCGACGGGCCGAGAAGGCAGCCGTGCGGATTCCCGAGGATCTTCCGGAGGAGATCCGTGCGGTGACGGCAGAGCGGGGTCCTGTCCGCCTACGCCGCCGGGGCCCTGCGCCTCCATCGCGGCCGGGACCGGGTCCCGGTCCCGGCCGACGCCGATGAGCCTCGGGGCTCGCCACTCACCGCGCACCACTCACCGCGCTCGCCCTGCCTACCCCGCCCACGGGCGATCCCACCCCCCTACCGGCCCTGCGGGGCACCGGAGTAGGCCATCCTGGGAACCCGCCGCGGGTCCGCCCGCCGCCACAGTCCGGACACACCGCGCGAAGGCTTCTGGAATGACCTCACGATCGACGCTCGCCACATGGCTCGGCGGCCTTGAGAGCGACCGCCTGGCACGCATACTCGAGGCGCGCGGGGACGCCGCGGCCGCTCCCGAGCCGCGCTCACCGGGAGAACTCGCCGACCGGCTTCAGCGGCCGGGGTCCGTGGCGCTTGCCCTGCCGCAGCTCACGCTGCCGCAGCTCCAGGTCGCCGAGGCGCTGGCGGCACTGCCCGCCCCCGCGTCGCGCGACGCCCTGGGGGAGCTGCTGGGAGCGGCGGACGGCGAGACCGTCAGCGAACTGGAGGGCGTGCTCGAGGCTCTGGCCGACCGGGCTCTGGTCTGGCCGGACGGCGCGGGGAAGCTCCGCATGGCCGACGCGCTGCGGAAGACCTGGGACGCTCCCCTCGGGCTGGAGGCCCCGCTGCGGCAACTGCTCGCGGGCGCGACCTCCGACGAACTGCACCGCATGCTCGCCGCACTGGGCGTGACGTCGCCGGCCGGCAAGGCGCAGCGGCTGGCCGCGCTGGTGGACCACCACGGCGCCCCGGAGCGGATCGCCGCGGTCGTCGCCGAGGCCCCCGCGGAGACCCGGAAGCTGCTCGAGAGCCGGGCGTGGGCGAGGCGGCCGGGGGCGGTGCGGTTCATCATGTTCGGGAGCCCCGGCATCGATCTCGAACCGGGTGCCGGATGGGCGGTGGAGCGGGGGCTGCTGGTCCAGGACCGCCACCGCTACGGCCCGGCCCGTATGCCTGCCGAGGTGGCGGTCGCGCTGCGCGGGCCCGGCCGGCACGCCCCGTTCCACCCCGTCCCGCCCGCCATGGAGCCGGCGCCCGTCACCCCGCGGGAGGTGGACCGCGAGGCGTCCGCGGCCGCCTCCGCGTTCACCGCCGGTGCCGCTTCGGTCCTGGCGGCCTGTTCGGCGGACCCGCCGGCCCTGCTGAAGTCCGGCGGGATCGGCGCCCGCGAACTGGCCCGTGTCGGCAAGGCCGCACACGCCGGCAACGCGGTCGTGCGCCTCACCCTGGAGACCGCGTATGCCGCCGGACTGCTGGCCCGGGACGGCGGTCGCGTGGCCCCCACCAGCGCCTACGACGCCTGGGCGGAACAGGAACCCCCGGACCGGTTCGCCGTGCTGCTCCGGGCCTGGTGGAACCTGCGGCTCACCCCCACCCGGGCGCGGAACGAGGACGGCAAGGCGCTTCCCGCACTCGCCGGAGCACCGCCCCGCAGTGGCTGTGTGCAGGCCCGCCAGGGGCTGCTGGCCGCGGCCGCTTCGCTCCCGGCGGGGCAGGGCGTGCGGACCGCGTCGGACCTGGGGGCACTGGTCGCCTGGTACCGCCCCCTCGCCGACGCGTCGGCGGAGGAACCGCCGTTCGCCGCCGTGGTGGGCGAGGCCGGGCTTCTGGGCGTGCTCGCGCGCGGCGCCCTGTCCGCCATCGGCGTCCACCTGCGGACCGGCGACACCGAGGGGCTGGACATCGCGTGCCGGCGGCTGTTGCCCCCGGCGACCGCGACGGCCGGGATCGGTGCCGACCTCACCGCGGTCGTCGCCGGCACGCCGTCCGCGCGGACGGCGGCGCTGCTGGACTCCGTCGCGGACCGGGAGAGCGGTGGCACAGCGTCGGTGTGGCGGTTCAGCGCCGGCAGCGTCCGCCGGGCTCTCGACGCCGGCCGCACGTGCGAGGACATCACAGCCGATCTGTCCGCTGTCGCCGCCGGACCGCTGCCGCAGCCGCTGTCGTACCTGATCGCGGACACGGCTCGGGGCCACGGGAGGGTACGCGTCGCCTCCGCCTCCTGCGTCCTCCACGGCGACGAGCCCGCGCTGCTGGCCGAGATCGCCGCCCACCGCGGCCTCGCCGGGCTCGGACTGCGGCAGCTGGCGCCGACGGTGCTGATCAGCCGCCGCCCGCTCCCGGCGACCCTCGCCGCGCTGCGGGCCGAGGGGTACGCCCCCGTGGCCGAGACGGCCGAGGGCACGGTGCGCATCGAGAAGGACCGGCCCCAGCGGGCCGCTGCGGCCGTTCCCGCTCCGCGCGGCTTCCGGGCGGGGGGCAGCGGCCGGATCGCCACGAGTGCGGCGGAGGACTCCTCCCGGTCCGGCCCGGGCACCCTGGCGAGGCGGCTGACGGCGGCCCGAGCTGAGGAACAGGAACCGGCATCACCCGGCGACCCAGTGCCCTTCGCCACGGACACCGAGGAGGTCGTCGCCGGGCGGGCGAAGCCCTGCCGTACAGCGACATCCGCCAGTTCGCCCACGCCGTCGACACCGGTCGGGCCGTGACCGTCGAGTAGTCAACCGCCTCGGGCGACCGAACCGTGCGCACCCTCAGCCGCCTCCACCTCGACCCGCCCTGCCTCGAAGCCTGGTGCCGCCTTCGGGACGCCGAGCGGGTCTTCACCCTCTCCCGCATCCGCATCCGCATCCGCAGCCGCAGCCGCAGCCGCAGCCGCAGCCGCAGCCGCAGCACAACGAGCGCCGCACCGGAATGAGGAAGACCGTGGCCCCGCCGCCTCCACGCACCGACCGGGGCGCCGCGGTTCCCCTGACCGTCGGGCAGTTCCGTGACATCCGTCACGCGGAATTCGGCATTGGGGAGCCTCAATAGTAGAAAGCCCAGCGATGGACAAATGAGACTTGTCCACTTTGAGGAAGACATGTCTCGCAGAAACCGCAGGGGCGCACGGCCGACGAGTCGGCCGTGCGCCCTTGTGCGCATGCAGGGGTTCCTGACGGGTCGACACCCTTGCCCGGCGTTGGGGAACCGGGGGCAGCACGCCCGTAGGCGCTTTTCAAGAGGCCGCCTGCCCTACGAACCGGAATAGTAACCGTGCCCTTTGCTCCGGCCGCTCGGCGCTTCTAAGAATGGCGGCCCGCAAAGGCGTCTCCGCAGCCCGGCACCGGACCAGTGCCGGGTCGACCGTGCCCCGGAGCCGCTCCGCGATACCGAGTGAGGTCATGCATGAGGAAGCACCGCAGGAAGACGCACTACCGAAAGATGACGATCGCCGCTGTCGCCCTCGGCGCCGTGGCTGTGCCCTCCGTAGCCATGGCCTGTCTGGACCCTCGGGAAGGCCGGGAAAGTCAGGGAGGCCGGGAGCATCAGGGAGACTGGGGAACCCAGGCGAACCCGGCACACAAGGAAAGCCGTGACGGCCGGTCCTGGGGGGACTGGCGGAACGCCCCGGACGAGACTGCCCGGCAGCGGGGCGGCTGGGACGGGCAGAGCAAGCAGGGTGGTGAGCCGGCAGGAGAGCAGCCCGGTGCGAATCCGGGCATTGCCGAACCCGACGGCTCGGCCCCGGCCCTGCAGAGCCCCGCGCCCGCCGCACCGAAGACCCCCGCGCCGAAGACTCCCGCGCCGAAGACTCCCGCACCCGCCGCACCGAAGCCCGCCGCCTCCTCGAGCGCGCCCGCCCCCACCGCTCCCGGGTCCTCCGCTCCCGGGTCCGGCGCCGTCGCCGTCGCCGTCGCCCGGGTCGTGCAACTCGTCAACAGCGAGCGCGGCAAGGCCGGATGCTCGCCCCTGACGGTCAACGCCACGCTGGCCAAGGCAGCCCAGGGCCACAGCGAGGACATGGCCGCCCACCGCAACATGTCCCACAGCGGGTCCGACGGCTCGGACCCGGGCACCCGGATCACCCGCGCCGGTTACCGGTGGAGCACCTACGGCGAGAACGTCGCCTACGGCTACGAAACCCCGGAGCAGGTCATGGCGGGCTGGATGTCCAGCCCGGGCCACAAGAAGAACATCCTGAACTGCGAGTTCAAGGAGATCGGCGTCGGCTTGGCGCAGCCTGGGAACTACTGGACCCAGAGCTTCGGCACCGCTCGCTGACCAGGCCCGCCGCCGTTCGCCAGGGCGGCGAACGACCCCCCGTCGAGGTCCTCGACGGCCGCCTCCGGGAGTCCGGGAGTCCGGGAGTCCGGGAGTCCGATCGGGTGGACGCGCTGGCATCCGGACCGGCCGGGAGTCCGGTTCCTCCACCGCCGGCGGCAAACCGCACGAGAACCTCCTCACCTCCTGTGGCGTCCGGCCGGGTCACCGGGATCGACTGCCAGGGCCCCCCTTGATCCACGACCGCGGAACCCCGGTCCCGTCCCGTCCACGACGGCGGACGGCCGGTCCGCGACCACGGGCCCCGGCACCCGCACCCTCACCCGCGCCCCGCCACCTCCGCGGCGGTCCCGCGCAAGCCTCGAAGGGCCGCCGCGGAAGTGCGGCACACCCCGGCGGAAGAGATCATCGGGGAATGAATCCCAAGATCCACCTCGCCCAGCGGCCCGAGGCCGACGAACTCCTCGGCCGCAGCCCCCTCGCCCTGATGATCGGCATGCTGCTGGACCAGCAGGTCCCGATGGAGTGGGCCTTCACGGGCCCCTTCACGATCGCCGAGCGCCTCGGGAAGAACGATCTCGACGCCCATGAGATCGCCGCCCTGGACCCCGAGGGGTTCGCCGCCCTGCTGTCGCAGAAGCCCGCAGTGCACCGCTATCCGGGGTCGATGGCGAAGCGCATCCACCAGCTGTGCCGGTATCTGGTGACCGAGTACGACGGCGACCCGGCCGCCCTGTGGAACGACGGGCCGTCGGGCCCGGAGCTGCTCGGCCGGCTGCTCGACCTGCCCGGCTTCGGCAGGCAGAAGGCCCAGATCTTCCTCGCCCTGCTGGGCAAGCAGTACGGAGTGACGCCCGAGGGGTGGCGGGAGGCCGCGGGGGCGTACGGCGACGAGGGCGCCCACCGTTCGGCCGCGGACATCACGGGCCCGGAGTCGCTGGCCAGGGTCCGGGCGCACAAGCAGGAGCTGAAGCGCGCGGCGAAGGGGGCCAAATGACCCACAAGTACGCCCGAAGACGTACGAGTTGCCGTCATTGGCGGTAAATCTCGCGTGAGTTGCGGCACATGTGTTCACAGAACACTCAGAGATCGCTAGCTTCCCCTCAACCTCGTTCGCACCGGGAAGGACCTCTGTGAACGCAATCCATCGCAGAGCAGTGGCCACCGTGGCCGCAGCCGCACTCGCGACCCCGCTCCTGCTGGCATCCGCATCGCCCGCCACCGCCGACCGGCACGACCCCGCCCGGCAGGCGGCCCAACAAGCGGCCAAGCTCTCCAAGAAGCTGGTCCGCAAGTCGTCCGCCAAGGACGCCTTCAAGCATCTGCAGAAGTTCCAGCAGATAGCCGACAGCACCGGCGGTCACCGCGCCGCCGGTTCGCCGGGGTACGACGCCTCCGCCGCGTACGTGTACCAGCAGCTGAAGAAGGCCGGATACGACGTCTCGTACCAGGACTTCGACTTCAGCTACACCGAGACCCAGGCCGAGCGGCTGTCGGTGGTCTCCCCCGCGCCGCGCGACATCGCGATATCGGCGATGACGTACACCAAGTCGACCCCCGTGGACGGTGTCAGGGCCGAACTGGCCGCCGTCCCGGTGGACGCCGACGGCACCACGGGCTGCGAGCCCGGGGACTTCGCCTCCGGAGCCTTCACCGGCAAGGTGGCGCTGGTCCGGCGCGGCGGCTGCACATTCGCCCTCAAGCAGCAGAACGCGGCCGACGCGGGCGCGATCGGCGCGATCATCTACAACAACACCGAAGGGGCGCTCTCCGGCACCCTCGGCGGCCCCGAGGCCGGAAGGATACCGACCGGCGGCATCACCCAGGCCGAGGGCACCAAGCTGGCAGAGGACCTGGCCAAGGGCCCGGTGAACATCGACTTCGAGATCCGCCAGCTCCAGGAGCAGCGCACCACGCGCAACGTCATCGCGGAGACCCGGCGCGGAAACGCCGCCAACACCGTGATGCTGGGCGCCCACCTCGACTCCGTGACGGCCGGCCCCGGCATCAACGACAACGGCTCCGGCTCGGCCGGTCTGCTCGAAGTCGCCCTGGAGTTCGCCAAGGCGGAGAAGCGGCCCGCGAACAAGGTGCGGTTCGCCTGGTGGGGCGCCGAGGAGAACGGTCTGCTGGGCTCCGAGCACTACGTCGCGAACCTGAGCGACCTGGGCAAGAAGGAGATCAAGCTCTATCTGAACTTCGACATGATCGCGTCGCCGAACTACGGTCTGTTCGTCTACGACGGCGACGACTCCGACGGCGTCGGCGCACCGGCCGGTCCGGAGGGCTCGGCCCAGCTGGAGCGCGACATCAACGAGTTCATGGACCGCGCCGGCGCGCCCCATGAGGGCACGGACTTCACGGGCCGCTCCGACTACGGTCCGTTCGTCGAGGCCGGCATCCCGTCCGGCGGTACGTTCACCGGCGCCGAGGGCATCAAGTCCGCCGCCCAGGCCGAGAAGTTCGGCGGCACGGCGGGAGTCGCCTACGACGCGTGCTACCACGCCGAGTGCGACGACATCGAGAACATCAGCATGAAGGCGTTCGACGTCAACATCGACGTCATCGCCAACGCCACCGGCACCTACGCGCACGACCTGAGCTCGCTGCGCAAGCCGGTCGTCACCGTCCCCACGGACGGCGACACGGGCAGCGGCGGCGGTCTGCACGACGGCCACGACCACGAGGTCACCGAGTAACGGCGGGGACTCCGTCCCCCGGGCCCGCTCCGCACCACCTGCGGGGCGGGCCCTGCTCCCGGCGCCGACGGGCCTGACCGGAGCCGGGCCGGCGCCGGGAGCAGGGCCCGCCCGTGCGGTCCCGTCCCCGCCCGCGCATCACGCCCACCGGGCCGCGTCGGCGCCCCGTCCCCGCCCGCGCATCACGTCTCCGGGGCCGCGTCGGCCCGTGTCGGCCCGGGCCATCCCGTCCCCGCCGCGTGACAGCCGCTACCCGGGCCTCCGGCCCCGCGCCCCTCACTACCGGCGGCGCCTGCGGGCCGTGCCGAAGAGGGAACGGGAGATCTCCCGCCCCAGCTGGGTGCCGACCGAGCGGGCCAGGGACGTGAACAGACCGCTGCCCATCCCCTGTCCGGCCGGGGACCCGGTCCGCCGTGCCCTGCGGGGCGCGGGTTCCGCACGGCGGGCGGCCTCTTCCCCCTCCCGGGCGGCCTCGGCTTCCCGTGCGGCATCCGCCTCCCGCGCGGCACGCAACGCCGACTCCTCGGCCGCCTGCTGCTCCGCCGTCAGCTTCTCGTACGCCGACTCCCGGTCCACGGCCTGCGCGTAGCGCGGGTACAGCACGGAGGACCTCGTCGCGGCGTCCAGCCCGGTGTCGCCGAGCGGGCCCATCAGCGACTGCGGCGCCCGCAGGCGTGTCACCGCGACGGGGGTCGGCGCGCCCGACTCGTTCAGTACCGTGACGACCGCCTCTCCCGTGCCCAGCGAGGTGAGCACCTCCTCCAGGTCGTAGGCGGAGTCCGGAAAGGTCCGCACCGTCGCCTTCAGCGCCTTGGCGTCGTCCGGGGTGAACGCCCTCAGCGCGTGCTGCACCCGGTTGCCCAGCTGCCCGAGCACGTCACCGGGCACGTCGCTGGGGGTCTGCGTCACAAAGAAGACCCCCACGCCCTTCGAGCGGATCAGGCGCACCGTCCGGGTGACCGCCTCCAGGAACGCCCTGGAGGCTCCGCTGAACAGCAGGTGCGCCTCGTCGAAGAAGAACACCAGCTTCGGCCTCCCGAGGTCGCCGACCTCCGGCAGATCCGCGTACAGGTCCGCGAGCAGCCACATCAGGAACGTGGAGAAGAGCTGCGGCCGGTCCTGCACCCCGGGGAGCTCCAGCACGGACACGACCCCGCGTCCGTCGGGCGCCGTCCGCAGCAGCTCGCCCGTGTCGAACTCCGGCTCGCCGAAGAAGTCGCTCGCACCCTGCTGCTCGAACAGCGTGATGGCCCGCAGGATCACCCCGGCCGTGGCGGTGGACAGCCCGCCGATGCCCTTCAGCTCCGGCTTCCCGGGGGCCGACACCAGGAACGCGACCACGGCCCTCAGATCCTTGAGGTCCACCAGTTCCAGGCCCTTGGCGTCGGCGTAGTGGAAGATCAGGGCGAGGGACTGCTCCTGCGTCCGGTTGAGCTGGAGCACCTTGGACAGCAGCACCGGCCCGAAGTCCGTGACGGTGGCGCGGACGGGGATACCGCGGCCGATGCCGCCCAGCGCGTAGAACTCCGCGGGGAATCCCCCGGCATGCCAGTCCTGGCCCACCTGCGCGGCCCGTTCCTCCACCTTCTCCCCGCCCCGGCCGGGTGCGGCGATCCCGGAGAGGTCGCCCTTCATGTCGGCGAGGAAGACGGGGACACCGTTCGACGACAGCTGCTCCGCGAGGAGCTGGAGCGTCTTGGTCTTGCCGGTGCCGGTCGCGCCGGCTACCAGACCGTGGCGGTTGAGCATGCCGAGCGGGATCCTGACGGGAACTCCGGGAAGGCACCGGCCGCCGTCGAGCAGCGCGCCCAACTCGAGGGCGGGCCCGGGGAAGGCATAGCCAGAAGCGATCTGCCGGATCTCGCCGGAGAGATCCGCGGACCCGGACGGGCCCGGAGAAGGCGTCGGCTGCTCGGGCTCAGTCATGGCACGGCCCCAATCTTGCGGGTTTGCGAGGCTTTTGCAGGGTTCCGGCCAGGATCCCATCGGCACTGCCTGGCTGCGCCGAACGCCGCTCGCCCGGTAGGCTTTCCGTGTGATCTTCAAGCGCATCGGCAACGGGCGGCCGTATCCCGACCACGGCCGGGAAAGCACCCGGCAGTGGGCGGATGTCGCGCCGCGCCCGGTCCGCCTCGATCAGCTCGTGACCACCAAGGGGCAATTGGACCTCGAGACCCTCCTCGCCGAGGACTCGACCTTCTACGGCGATCTCTTCGCCCATGTCGTGAAGTGGCAGGGCGACCTCTACCTCGAGGACGGGCTGCACCGCGCCGTGCGCGCAGCACTTCAGCAACGGCAGGTGCTGCACGCCCGCGTACTGGAGCTGGACTGACAGGACCGACCGCGTACCAGAGCCGGACCGACAGGACCGACCGGGCTGTCCGGACAGCCCGCGTACTCGAGCCGGACCGTCCGGGCTGACCGGGCTGACCGCCGCGAGCGACCCGTTCGGGCCCCTCTGCGCCCCCGTAAGGCGCAACCCCGCACCCCCGCGGGCGCAGCTTCGCGCCCATACGGGCGCAAGTAGATGATCGTTAAGTAGGCATAGCCTGCGGACAGCACTACGCTGCGCCCATGAGCATGCTCACTCCCCCAGGCATGGGCGGAAAGTACCGCATCACGGGCAATGCATATCCGCGTATGCGCCGCCCTCGTCGCCGCCGCAAGGTCGTGCTCGCAGCCGTCGCAGCCGTGGCCGTCCTCGGTCTCGGCGGGTGGGGGACGCTGCAGCTCATCAGCGCCTTCTCGGGCGATACCGACAAGGCCGCCGCCAAGAGCAAGGCCGCTGCGTGCAAGCCCGGGCCCACACCGTCCGCCGCGCCCACGCCGCCCCGCCCCGCCCAGATCACCGTCAACGTCTACAACGCCACCCCCCGCAGCGGACTGGCCAAGGCCACCGCCGACGAACTGCAGAAGCGCGGCTTCAATATCGGCAAGGTGGGCAACGCCTCCCCGCAGTACGACAAGAAGGTGCCCGGACCCGGGCTGCTGCTGGGCTCGCCGGACGCCCACGAGGGGCCGTTCGGCGTACTGGGCACCCAGCTCGCCGGCGCCCAGCTCAAGGCCGACGCCCGCACCTCCGCCGACGTCGATCTGATCATCGGAACGGCATTCACGACGCTGACCAGCAAGCCGGTCGCGGACAAGGCGCTGGCCGCGCTTGCGCAGCCCTCGCCGACGCCGGACGAGTGCGGCTGACCTCGGGATACGGCCGGCGAACGCGGTAGGGCGAACACCCCGGACGAGTGCGGCTGGTCCCTCCTCCCGGCTACGGGCAGGTTTTTCGCGGCCGCAGCAGGGCCCTCCGCTCACCTCGCGCAAACCGCGCCGGGGACGGGTGAGGGCTACCGCGCCCGGCGGCAGAAGCCGGCCGGGACACCCGGCCGGTCCGGATCCGAACCACGGCCGGGGTCCGCGCACCGGCCCGGGTCCGAGCCACGGCCGGTGGCCAGGCCGGTCCGGCCGCGGGGCCGGTGTGCAGCCGCGCGTCTGCCGGCTGCCCCGGGCGGACGCTGCTCCGCGGGGCCCACCCCTCGTGCCGGGTGCTACTCCGCGGCGCCGTACATCCGGTCACCCGCGTCACCCAGACCGGGAACGATGTAGCCGTGCTCGTTGAGCCGCTCGTCGACGGAGGCCGTCACCACGGTCACCGGGGTGCCCGCGAGATCGCGCTCCATCACCTCGACGCCCTCCGGCGCCGCCAGGAGCACCACCGCCGTCACATCGTCGGCGCCGCGTCTGATCAGCTCCCGGATCGCGGCGACCAGCGTGCCGCCGGTGGCGAGCATCGGGTCGAGGACGTACACCTGGCGGCCCGAGAGGTCCTCCGGCATGCGCGTCGCGTACGTCGAAGCCTCCAGGGTCTCCTCGTTGCGGATCATGCCGAGGAAGCCCACCTCGGCGGTCGGCAGCAGCCGGACCATACCGTCGAGCATGCCGAGGCCGGCCCGCAGGATCGGCACCACCAGCGGCCGGGGGCGGGAGAGCTTCACGCCCGTGGTCGCGGCCACCGGCGTCTGAATGTCGATCCGCTCGGTGCGCACATCACGCGTGGCCTCGTAGGCGAGCAGGGTCACCAGCTCGTCGGCGAGGCGCCGGAAGGTCGGGGAGTCGGTGCGCCGGTCGCGCAGGGTGGTGAGCTTGTGCGCCACCAGGGGGTGGTCGACGACGTGGATCCGCATGGGCCCAACAGTATCCGGGGCTGGCGTGGGCGCCTCCTCCGGAGGGAAGGTGGGACATAGCCTTCCAGCGCCGAGGTGGTGGCCGATGCAGGAGCGGGATCAGCAGGACCGGGAGCAGCGGGGCCGGGAGCGGGGCCGGGAACAGTCGCAGGAGCAGTGGCAGGAACAGTGGCAGGAACAGGAGGAGACCGACACCGGGCGAAGGCTGCGGCGCGCCCAGTTCCTCCGCGATCTGCACGAGGCGAAAGCCCTGCGTGACCGCGTCCAGCCCAGGCGCGCCCGCGCGGCACGGATGCGCCAGGCGATGCGCATGCGCTCCTTCCGCTGGTGAGCCCCGGTGTCCCCTGGACGGCCCTGTACGGCTCCTCTCGGTGGGCCCTCTCACTGAACGCGTGCACGACGCAAGGCCGGAAGACCTCTCGCTGAGCCGCTGTTTCTGCCACGATTCCGAGTGGGCGGGGCACGAGCAGCGCTCCGTCGGTCGTCACAACTCTGATCAGTGGGAGAGTCACGGTGTACTTCGCCGCACTGCTCGCGCGCACCGAAGACGGGTGGGTAGCGAGCGACACAGAGCTCGACGATGTGGAGTCCCTGTCGGATCTGGCCGACCTGGCCCGCGACGCCTCGGTGAACGAGGACACGGTGCTCGCCTTCATCGAGCAGGAAGACACATGGTTCGGCATCGTCCGGGTGGACGGCGAGGAGGATCCTCGCGTCTTCGTCTCGGATGCCGCCTCGGCAGCGCGCTCCTCCTACGGGGCGATGCTCACGGACGAGCTGCTCGGCAAGGACGAGGAGGATGACGAGCTGGACGCGCTCGACCTCGACGGCACGGAGGACGGCGAGCCGGAGAGCGAGGAGGAGCCCTCCGAGGACTCCGAGGACTCCGAGGCGGTCCCGGCCGGGCCGCTCGGCGACTCGGATCTGCTCGCCGACCTCGGGATGTCCGCGAAGGAGCTCTGCGCGCTCAGCTCCGAGGCACTGACCGAGATCGCCGACACGCTCGGCGCCTCCGAACTCCTTGAGGCCGTCCGCTAGTGGCGGACCCCGTGCGGGCGCCGTGGGAGGCGCCGATGCGGCTCGCGCTGGAGGAGGCCGCACATGCGCCGCTGACCGGGGACGTCCCGGTCGGCGCCGTCGTGCTGGCCGAGGACGGCACGGTCCTGGCCACCGGCCGCAACGAACGCGAACTGACGGGAGACCCCACCGGCCACGCGGAGGTGCTCGCGCTCCGGCGCGCGGCCGCGGCGCGCGGAAGCTGGCGGCTGACCGGCTGCACGCTCGTGGTCACGCTGGAGCCGTGCACGATGTGCGCCGGTGCGCTGGTGCTGTCCCGGGTGGACCGGGTGGTCTACGGCGCGCGCGACGAGAAGGCGGGCGCAGCCGGCTCGCTCTGGGACGTCGTACGGGACCGGCGTCTCAACCACCGGCCGGAGGTGATCCACGGGGTGCTGGAAGCCGAGTGCGCACGGCAGCTCACGGAGTTCTTCCGGGACACTCGCGGGGGTGGCGGGGCGGCGTCCGCGACGGAGCCGCCAGGACCGCAGACACTCGGCCGGGAGTCCTCCGTCCCGCAGACGCCGGGCTCCCCGGCCCCCGGCTCGGGGACCGCCGGTGAGGGGCCGGGCAGCGGCGGCCTTCCGGTGCGCTGACCGATACCGATTTCAGAGCACGGCACCCCTTGGGCTAAGCTCTCTCCCGGTAGCGTGTCCGAGCGGCCGAAGGAGCTCGCCTCGAAAGCGAGTGTGGCGCAAGTCACCGAGGGTTCAAATCCCTCCGCTACCGCTGACAGACGAAAGGGCGGCCCGTCGGGCCGCCCTTTCGTGTTCTCTCGTCTCGTTCTCCGCCGCCTCCGGCACCTGGTGAGGGCGCCTCGCACAGCCGGACGGACGAACCCTGCAACGGGGTCCTCCGCTCCTGACCACTCGGTTAGACTCACGCGTCCGCGGAGGGGCCGCAGGGGAGGCAGAGACCAGTGGTGCAAGCGAAGAAGGTCGCTCTCTATGCGGTCGTCGTCTTCGTGCTGTACACGATCATCAACTCCCCGTCCCGGGCAGCCGACCTCGTCGGGGTGGGCTTCGAGGGCATTTCGAGCGCCGCGCACGGTGTGGGCGAGTTCATGACGGAACTCGTCAACTAGTTCCGGGGTTCCCCGCGGGCCCGGGGTTCCCCCGCGACGCCGGGTTCCCCGGCGGGCCCGGCGACGGAACCGTCGTCACCGGCCCCGCCCCCGCCCCGCCCCCGCGCTCGGACGCCGCCGACCGGCGGTGCGCGGTGCCATCAGGCGGGTGCGACGACCGCGGGCGGCCGCCGAGCCGTCCCCGCCATCCGGCGCTCAGCGCCCGCCGCGGAGGCGAGGGGCTTTTCACTGATGCACCAACTTGCTCTCAACACGACGCCATGGGGTGCTTGATCACAGTGGACCTGTGTTGTGATGCTATGACCGCTTTTGATGGATGAGTTGACCCGGCATTGACCTTTGAGGTTGACGCCGTTCGACCCGTGAAGGGGTGGCGTGACCGTGCCGGCCAGTACTGCGCCTCAAGTGCCACCCCAGAACGAGAGCGAGGGCCGGGCCAAGCAGAGCCGGGGCGCGGACACCAGGGCGCTGACCCAGGTGCTCTTCGCCCAGATGAAGGACCTGGAGCCGGGCACGGCAGAACACACCCGCGTACGGGCCGCGCTGATCGAGGCCAATCTGCCGCTGGTCCGGTACGCGGCGGCACGGTTCCGCAGCCGCAACGAGCCGATGGAGGACGTGGTCCAGGTCGGCACGATCGGCCTCATCAACGCGATCGACCGCTTCGACCCGGAGCGGGGCGTGCAGTTTCCGACGTTCGCGATGCCGACCGTGGTCGGCGAGATCAAACGGTACTTCCGTGACAACGTCCGGACCGTACACGTACCGCGCCGGCTGCACGAGCTGTGGGTGCAGGTCAACGGTGCCACGGAGGACCTGACCACGGCGCACGGGCGGTCGCCCACCACGGCCGAGATCGCCGAGCGCCTGAAGATCTCCGAGGACGAGGTGCTCGCCTGCATCGAGGCGGGCCGGTCGTACCACGCGACATCGCTTGAGGCAGCGCAGGAGGGGGACGGCCTGCCGGGCCTGCTGGACCGGCTGGGCTACGAGGACCCCGCGCTCGCCGGGGTCGAGCACCGCGATCTGGTGCGTCATCTCCTCGTCCAGCTGCCCGAGCGCGAACAGCGGATCCTGCTTCTGCGCTACTACAGCAATCTGACGCAGTCCCAGATCAGCGCCGAGCTGGGAGTGTCGCAGATGCATGTGTCAAGGCTCCTCGCCCGCAGCTTCGCGCGCCTCAGATCCGCAAACAGGATCGAGGCATAACCGAATCGGGTAGACCCCTTTCAGCCCATTTCGGGGGGTGCGAATGCCGCATACCCCCTTTTTCCTGCGCCGATCTGACGCCCTGTTGTCGACATGTCACTACAGCGCGTTGCCGACATGTGTCATTCTGCGGGAACCGCGTTTGCAGCCGCCCCGCCTCCGGTATTCAGGTGGAGGCTGCGTTCCTCCGACGGTCGCGGCCGACGCGACCGTCCGCGACCTCCAGGGGGTGGCATGTCCGCAGAACAGGGCAGCTCGAAGGTGCTCACGCTCACGCAGAGCGCTCCCTCGACCGACGCGCTCCCGGTACCCGATCCGATGTCCGCGACCATGCCCGTGGATGGGTCCGTGGACATGTCCGCGCCGGTCTCCGTGGACGTGCCCATGGATCTGCCGGCCGGCGCCGCCGCGGCCACCGCTGCCCTCGACACCCGCACGCTCTCGCGCTCGCTCTTTCTGCGGCTGGCCGCCCTCGACGCGGACAGCCCCGAGCGTACGTATGTACGCGACACCCTGATCGAGCTCAATCTGCCGCTGGTGCGCTATGCGGCAGCACGGTTCCGCAGCCGCAACGAGCCCATGGAAGACATCGTCCAGGTCGGCACGATCGGCCTCATCAAGGCGATCGACCGCTTCGACTGCGAACGCGGCGTGGAGTTTCCGACGTTCGCGATGCCGACCGTGGTCGGCGAGATCAAGCGCTTCTTCCGGGACACCAGTTGGTCGGTGCGCGTTCCGCGCCGGCTCCAGGAGCTGCGGCTCGCCCTGACGAAGGCCAGCGACGACCTGGCCCAGAAGCTCGACCGCTCCCCGACGGTGCCCGAACTCGCCGCGGTACTGGGCGTGTCGGAGGAGGACGTGGTCGACGGCCTCGCCGTGGGCAACGCCTACACGGCGTCCTCGCTGGACTCCCCGTCACCCGAGGACGACGGGGGCGAGGGCTCCCTCGCAGACCGCCTGGGCTACGAGGACGGCGCCCTGGAGGGTGTCGAGTACCGGGAGTCCCTGAAGCCGCTGCTGGCCAAACTCCCCCCGCGTGAACGCCAGATCATCATGCTGCGCTTCTTCGCGAATATGACGCAGTCTCAGATCGGCGAGGAGGTCGGCATCTCCCAGATGCATGTCTCCCGCCTGCTCACACGGACGTTGGCGCAGCTGCGGGAGGGCCTGATCGCCGACTGACGCGCCGCCCCTGGGGCCGCCGACCCTCTGACCGTGCCGTCTGCCACACGGCCGGCCACGCTCCCCGCCGCGAGGTTCCGCTCCGGCCGACCCGCCCGTCCCGCCCGGCCCCGGAGCAGCCGCCGGACGGAACGCCGCAAGCGCCGCCTTGTCCCGCCCTCGTCGGTGGTCGCCCTCGTCCGTGGTCGCGGAGATCGCGGAGATCGCGGAGGGCACCCGCGGACGAGCGGTGGCGGCGAGAACGTCACCGTGCGACTTCCGCAACGACGGTGCGACGGTGGTGCGTTCGGGCGCCCCGGTGTTCGGCAGGCACCCCGTCGGCGCGTCCGGCGCCGACGGGGCGGCGATCCGTTCCGCCGGGGGCTCCCGGCGTCCGTCACCGCGGGTGCGGTGACGGACGGTGCGTACCGTGGTGCCCGTGGACTCCCGGCAGGGGGCGCCGGGGCATACGTGGTACCGCCGGGCGTGCGTGCGGGACGCCCCGAGGACGGGCCACCACATCACGCCGGAGCACCGGAGCGCCGGAGCGCCGGAGCGCCGGAGACGCCATGGCACCGGACGTGTGCGCGGAGCGTCCGTCCCGACCGGGCGGGGCCCCGCGCAGCGACGGCGATCGCGGAGGCTCAGCCGAGCGCGAGCCAGACCACCGTGCCGAGGATGGCAACGGCGGCCACGATCCCGACGATCAGCCCGATCCTGGGTCCTGCGGGCGCGGGCGCGGCGGCGGCGCGGCCCGCGTGCTGCGGGCCGCCCTCGTCGACGAAGGCGCGGAACATCTGTGTGCTGCCCGACGGGTCGTGGCCCTCGGGACCCTGGGACGCTTGGGGATTGTGTGCCATGGGTCAGGACCCTAGCGAACCCGGGGGAGCCGCCCAAGTCCCGGCAGGCCGCCCCTGCCGCATGCCCGCAGGACCCCCGCACATCCCCCGTGAGACATCCCCCGCAGACATGGGCTGATCATGACCACCCGCCCGCGGGGTCCTGGGGGGCCTTCACCCCGAAGAGCCCCTTTTCATTTGCCTGTAGCAACCAACTGCTTCTATGGTTGCCCCAAGCAACAACAAGAGGGAGTGTCTGTGGCCGGGCGGAGTCACTACGAGGAGCTGGCCCGCCAGCTCAGCGCCATGGGCGCCGTGAAGAGGAGGGTCGCACGTGCGCTGCCCGCGGAGTGCCCGCCCGGCTCCGCCGCCGTGCTGGCCCTCCTCGACCGGTACGGGGAGATGCGGATCAGCCGACTCGCCGAACTGCTCGCGGTCGACATGTCCGTGACCAGCCGCCATGTGGCGCACGTCGCCGGGTGCGGCTGGATAGATCGGTCACCGGACCCGGACGACGGACGCTCGCGCATCCTGCGGCTCACCCCCTCGGGGGTGGCCCGGCTCGACGATCTCAGCCGGCGCACCACCGACCTGTTCGCCGACTGCCTCGAGGACTGGTCCGACGACGAGGTAGGACGGCTGAACACGCTGCTGGCCCGTCTCCGCGCATCGGTCGGGGACTGCCGGACCGCCCACCCACCCGCCCGGGAGACGACGCGCCTGTCCGGGAGACAAGGAGACAAGGAAGTACATGGCTACGACGACACCGGCCGGTGTGCGGGGCGGCCACGCCGGGAGTGAGGGCGCCGCGGCCTCCGAGGGCGCCTCCGCACCTGCGGACCGCGAGGCCTCCGAGGCCGCAATGTCCCCGGCTGCGGACAAGGGCCACCCTGCCTTCGAGGGCGGCTCGCCGATGACGCACCGGCAGATCCTGGAGGCTCTGTCCGGACTGCTGCTCGGCATGTTCGTCGCCATCCTGTCCTCGACGATCGTCTCCAACGCGCTTCCCGAGATCATCAGCGATCTCGGCGGCGGCCAGTCCGCCTACACATGGGTCGTCACGGCGGCCCTGCTCGCGATGACCGCGACCACTCCGCTCTGGGGCAAACTCTCCGACCTCCTCAGCAAGAAGCTGCTGGTCCAGATGGCTTTGATCATCTATGTGGCGGGGTCGGTGGCAGCGGGGTTCGCCCAGAACACCGGCACCCTCATCGCCTGCCGCGTGGTGCAGGGCATCGGCGTGGGCGGTCTCACCGCCCTGGCACAGGTGATCATGGCCGCGATGATCTCCCCGCGGGAGCGCGGCCGCTACAGCGGCTACCTCGGCGCGACGTTCGCCGTCGCCACGGTCGGCGGTCCGCTGCTCGGTGGCGTCATCACCGACACCGAGTGGCTCGGCTGGCGCTGGTGCTTCTACGCCGGTGTGCCGTTCGCGCTCATCGCGCTGCTCGTGCTGCAGAAGACCCTCAAGCTTCCCGTGGTGAAGCGGCAGGTGAAGGTCGACTGGGCGGGCGCCCTCCTCATCAGCGCCGCGGTCTCGCTGCTGCTGGTCTGGGTCACCTTCGCCGGTGACGCCTACGCGTGGCTGTCCTGGCAGACGTACGCCATGACCGGTGGAGCGATAGCCCTGGGACTGCTCTTCCTGGTCGTCGAGACCCGGGCGGCCGAGCCGATCATCCCCCTGCGGCTGTTCCGGAACCGGACCATCACGCTGGCCTCCCTGGCATCGCTCTTCGTGGGTGTCGCGATGTTCGCCGGCACGGTCTTCTTCAGCCAGTACTTCCAGCTGGCACGGGGCGAGTCGCCCACGATGTCCGGCGTCATGACCATTCCCCTGATCGTGGGCCTGTTCGTCTCCTCGACGGTCAGCGGCCTGGTCATCACCAGGACAGGCAAGTGGAAGGCATGGCTGGTCGGCGGCGGCTTCCTGGTCACCGGCGGTCTCGGCCTGCTGGGCACGATCCGCTACGACACCGAGTACTGGCGCATCGCCGTCTTCATGGCCGTCATGGGCCTCGGCCTCGGCATGATGATGCAGAACCTGGTCCTCTGCACCCAGAACCAGGTGGCCCCGCGGGACCTGGGTGCGGCCTCGTCGGTCGTCACCTTCTTCCGGTCGCTGGGCGGTGCCGTGGGTGTCTCCGTGCTGGGCGCGGTGCTCGCCGACCGCGTCACCCGCTATGTCGAGGACGGTCTCGCCGCACTCGGTCCTGGGGGCGCGTCGATGGGCCAGGGCGGCACCGGGGGCGGGGGCATCCCCGACCTGGACGCGCTGCCCGGACCGGTCCGTACCGTTGTGGAGAGCGCATACGGGCACGGAGTCGCCGACGTGTTCCTGTACTCGGCCCCGTTCGCGCTGCTGGCGTTTCTGGTGACCCTGTTCATCAGGGAGGTGGCGCTCAAGGGCGCCCCGTCCGGCGCCCCGGGCACGGCATCGGACACGGCTACGGACACGGCCGGACGGTAGGCCGCCGGCCACGGGGCCGTGGCCGGCGCGACCGCCGTGCACGGTGGGGGGTGGGCCCGGAGGTCGCGAACCATCGGCCGGGGCCTCCTCACACGGGCCTCGCCCGCACGCCGCCGGCTCCGCCCGGTGGCCACGGGAGGCCTCCGGGCGGAGCCGGCGCGGTGCACCGTCAGCGCTACTGCGGTGAAGTGAGGTCGTAGAGGGTGATGCCGTCCACGGTGACCTCCGTGAAGTTCGCCGCGACCCACTCCTGGATCTCCTCGGAGCTTTCACCACCAGGCCCCCGGCCCCCGCCGCCGCCGCCCTCCCTGCCGGCGATGAACCAGTGGATATCCCCGTCGGCCACGTACTGCTGGAACCCGGCGAGGGTCGGAGACGGGTCGCTGCCGTTGAATCCGCCGATCGGCATGACGGGCAGCTCCGTGGCGAGCTGGTAGGAGGCGGCGTTCTGGGAGCCGACGGCCGCGGCCGCCCAGGTGTAGGCGGAGGCATCCTCGGACAGCCTGGAGACGACGGCGGAACCCACCTCCGGCCCGTTGAGCAGTCCCCCTGCCTGGCCTGCACCGGCCGCTCCCTCGCCACCTGCCCGGCGGCCCTGGCCGTCGCCGGGCTGCCCACCCTGACCCTGGCCCTGACCACCCTGGCCCTGACCACCCTGGCCCATGCCCTGGCCCTGACCCTGACCGCCCTGACCCTGACCCTGGCCGTCGCCGGGCTGCCCACCCTGACCCTGGCCCTGACCGCCCTGGCCCTGCCCCTGGCCCATGCCCTGGCCCTGGCCCTGGCCCTGCCCCTGACCGCCCGCTGCCCCGGGCGGCGTCATCGCGCCGCCACCCGCCGCGAGACCGCCACGGGCACCGGCGCCACCACCGGCGCCACCACCGGGACCGCCACCGGGACCGCCGCGCGTCGACGCGGGTCCGGCGACCACCAGCGAGCCCTGGTGCCCGGTGCTCAGCGTGGAGAGGGTGTACGCCACGGGGCCGGCCAGTGATGCCGCGAGTGCGAGGCCCGCCGCGCCCAGCGCGAGCCGGCGCGCGAGTTTCCCGGCGAGCAGCAGCCCCACCGCGGCCGCGAGCCCCCCGACCAGCACCGCCCAGCGCAGCCACGGTACGAAGTCCGGAGTGCGTCCCAGCAGGACCCACGCCCAGCCGGCCGTCACCGCGACCGCACCGGCCAGAACCGCACGGGCCGCGGGGTGCGCACGCTCCTCCCACAGCACGGTGGTGCCCATGCCGATGAGCGCCGCGATGTACGGGGCGAGCGCCACCGTGTAGTACTCGTGGAAGATGCCGGCCATGAAGCTGAAGACCAGCAGTGTCGTGACCAGGGCCCCGCCCCAGACGAGGAACGCCGCCCGGGCGGAGTCGGTCCTGCCGGCGCGCCGGGTCACCACGAGGCCGGCCACGAGCAGGATCAGGGCGGCTGGCAGCAGCCAGGAGATCTGCCCCCCGACGCTGTCGCCGAACATCCTCCCGATCCCGGTCTCACCCCATCGGCCGCCCCCGGCCCCGCCGCCTCCGACGCTTCCGGTCTCGTTGCCGTTGATCCGGCCGAGGCCGTTGTAGCCGAAGGTGAGTTCGAGGAAGCTGTTGGTCTGGGAACCGCCGATGTACGGGCGGGAGGAAGCCGGCCACAGCTCGACGATCGCCACCCACCAGCCTCCGGACACGATCAGCGCCACTCCGGCCAGGGCGAGTTGGCCGACCCTCCGCCGCACCGACGCCGGCGCGCACACCGCGTACACCAGCGCGAGCGGCGGCAGGACGAGGAACGCCTGGAGGGTCTTGGTCAGGAAGGCGAAGCCGATCGCGACGCCCGCCGCCACCAGCCAGCCCGTGCGGGCCCCCTCCAGCGCGCGCAGCACGCAGTACACGGCCAGCACGGTCAGCAGCGCCAGCAGTGCGTCGGGATTGTTGAAGCGGAACATCAGGGCGGCCACCGGCGTCAGCGCCAGCACCGCGCCCGCGATCAGCCCCGCCGCAGCGCCGAAGCGCCTGCGCACTGCCGCGTGGACGACGGCCACCGCCGCCACCCCCATCAGCACCTCGGGCACCAGGATCTGCCAGGACCCCAGCCCGAACAGCCGGACCGACAGCGCCATCGGCCAGAGAGCGGCGGGCGGTTTGTCGACGGTGATGGAGTTCGCGGCGTCGGACGAGCCGAAGAAGAAGGCCTTCCAGCTCTCGCTGCCCGCCTGCACGGCGGCGGAGTAGAAGGAGTTGGCGTAGCCGGAGGCGCTGAGGTTGTACAGGTACAGCGCCCCGGTCAGCACCAGCAAGGCGATCAGGGCGGGCCGCGCCCACGCCGGGTCCGCGCCCCGGGGCCGCCGCGGCCGGGCGGCCCGGCCGCGGCGCGGAGGAGTCCCCGGCGGTCCGGGCGGCTCGGGCGCTCCCGGCGGTCCCGGCTCCGCGTGGCCGGCGGTCGCGTGGCCGGCGGTCGCGTGGCCGGCGGTCGCGTGGTCGTCGTGCGGTGCGGTCGTCATCGTGGGTCCCCCGCGGTCGTGCCGGTCGCGCCGGACGCACCGGTCTCGTCATTCGGATAACTCGTGTAGCTCGTACCGGTCGACCCGGTCGACCCGTACGCACCGGGCACGTACGCCGTACCATCCGCGCCGTTCGTACGGTCATCGGACGTCGTACCGGTCGCACCGGGCGCGTAGCGCGCACCGGTCTCGTCGTCCGGATAGCTCGCGTAACTCGGATAGCTCGTAGTGAGCGTCCCGGTCGACCCGGTCGGCCCGTACGCACCGTACGCACCGGGCACGTCGGTCACACCGGGCGCGGACGCCGTACCGCCCGCGCCCCTCGTGTGCCTCGTCCCGTCCGCGCCACGCGCGCGACCCGCACCGCTCGTACCGGCGTCGGGTGCCGTCCCGGCAGCGGGTCGCGACTGGTCCCGGCGGTCGGGAAAGACCCAGGCGCGGTAGAGCAGGAAGCGCAGCACGGTGGCCGCGAGGTTGGCCACGACCAGGACGGCCAGCTCGGTACCCCGGGAGGGGTTGCCCGCGGCAGCGTCCAGCGCGGCGAGGGAACCGCTGGTGAGGACGAGGCCGACGCCGAAGACCACCAGCCCCTGGGCCTGGTGGCGGACCGCCCGCTCGCGCCCGCGCACCCCGAAGGTCAGTCTGCGGTTCGCGGCCGTGTTGGCGACCGCAGAGAGCAGCAGCGCGCCGGCGTTCGCCGCCTGGGGCCCCACTCCGGTACGGAACACCGAGTAGAGGAGCAGATAGAGAAGCGTCGACAGCGCGCCGACCGCGCAGAAGCCGAGCAGTTGCCGGGCCAGCCCGCCGGGGACTCCGATGATCCGGCCGTCTCTCGGGTCGTCGCCGAACGGCCGCGCCAGCCGGTCCAGGGGCAGGGCCCCGACCGCGAGTGCCCGACCGACCCGCAGCACGCCCTTCAGGTCGTCGACGGCCGTGCGGACGATGTGCACGCTGGAGTCCGGGTCGTCGACCCAGTCCACGGGGACCTCGTGGATCCGCAGCCCGGCGCGCTCGGCCAGCACCAGCAGTTCGGTGTCGAAGAACCAGCCGGTGTCCTCGACCATCGGCAGCAGGCGCTGGGCCACTTCCCGCCGTATCGCCTTGAACCCGCACTGCGCGTCGGAGAAGCGCGCGGCGAGCGAGCCGCGCAGGATCAGGTTGTACGTGCGGGAGACGAACTCCCGCTTCGCCCCGCGCACCACCCGCGACGACCGGGTGAGCCGCGAGCCGATCGCCAGGTCCGAGTGCCCCGAGATCAGCGGTGCGACCAGGGGCAGCAGCGCCTTGAGGTCGGTGGACAGATCCACGTCCATGTACGCCAGCACAGGCGCGTCGGACTCCGCCCACACGGTGCGCAGCGCCCGGCCGCGCCCCTTCTCCTCCAGCCGGCGGACCCGCACCCCCGGCAGCGAGGTCGCGAGCTCGGCCGCCACCCGGGGCGTGCGGTCGGTGCTCGCGTTGTCCGCGACGGTGATCCGGAAGCCGTACGGGAAGGTGCGGGCGAGATGGTCGTGGAGCCGGCGTACGCACGGCTCCAGGTCGTTCTCCTCGTTGAAGACGGGGATGACCACATCGAGCACGGGCGGGCCGGCCGCGCCCACGGGCAGGTGCTCCCGTGCCGGCAGGGTGCCCGTGGCGGTGGTGCCCGCCGGGGTGTCGGTTCGCATGGTCCGACTCTCGACGGGCCCGCTGTCACACCCGTGTGCCGGCGCTGTGCGCCGTCTGTGAGTCTCCGGGCTCCCCCCGCACCAGCGCCAGGCGCACGGAGAAGACCGTGTGCCCCGGCGTACTGGTCACGTCCACCGTCCCCCCGTGCGCCGTGACCACGGCGTGCACGATCGCCAGCCCGAGGCCGGTGCTTCCGGCGTGGCGGGAACGCGAGGCGTCGCCGCGCGCGAAGCGCTCGAAGACATACGGCAGCAGTCCGGGGGGGATGCCGGGACCGTCGTCCCGGACCTCCAGTACGACCCCGCTCCGGCACTGCGACACCCGTACGGCCGCGGTGACGGTGGTGCCCGGCGGAGTGTGGGTGCGGGCGTTCGCCAGCAGGTTGACCAGCACCTGGTGCAGGCGCTCCGGATCGGCCCGCACCACGGCGGGGTCGTCCGGCAGGTCCAGGCGCCAGACGTGGTCCGGGCCCGCGGCCCGGGCGTCGCTCACCGCGTCGACGACCAGCGGGGACAGATCGGTGTTCCGGTAGGCCAGCGGCCGTCCCGCGTCGAGGCGGGCCAGCAGCAGCAGATCCTCCACCAGCCCGGTCATCCGGGTGGCCTCCGACTCGATCCGGTCCAGAGCATGCCGGGTGTCGGGGCCGGGCTGCTCCCGCCCGCGCCGGGTCAGCTCGGCGTAGCCCCGGATGGACGCGAGGGGCGTCCGCAGCTCATGGCCGGCGTCCGCCACGAACTGCCGCACCCTGGTCTCGCTCTCCTGCCGCGCGTGCAGCGCCGAGTGGACGTGGTCGAGCATCCGGTTGAGCGCGGCGCCCACCCGGCCGACCTCGGTGCCGGGGTCGGCCTCGGCCTCCGGAACCCGCTCGTGCAGCGCCACCTCACCGCTGTGCAGGGGGAGTTCGGACACCCGGGTGGCCGTCGCCGCGACCCTCCGCAGCGGACGCAGCGCGACCCCGACGAGGACGCCGCCGGCCAGCCCGGCGGCGGCCAGCCCGGCGGCGGTCACACAGACCTCGACGACGACGAGGGTGCCCAGAGTGCTGTGCACCTCGTCGAGGGGGACCCCGACCAGGAACGCGCCGTTGGCACCCGGCCGGTACTCCACGCGGTAGTCGCCGAGGCCCGGCACCGCCACGGTGTGCGGCTCCAGGTCGCGTGGCACGTCCGCGAGCGCGGCCCGCTCCGCCCCGGTCAGCGGCCGGTCCATGACCCGGGGGCCCAGTGCGTCCGACTCCTGCTGGACCGAGACGGCCCCGTCGCCGAGGGAACCGTCCACCAGGATCTGCACACCGACCGTCCCGAGCGGTGCGCCGCCGCTGGTGACGAACCGCAGCGACCCCGGCGACCGCGGCCCGCCGCCCGGCTCGCCCTGCGGCGGTCCCGCCGCGCGCTGCGCGACGCCCTGCAACTGCTCGTCTTTCTGCCCGTACAGATACGTGCGCAGCGCGAGCGTGGTCACGGTGCCGATGACCGCGGCGACCACCGCGATAAGCGCCACCGCGGACACCACCAGCCTGGTCCGCAGGGACCATCCGCCCCTCACCCGGCACACCTCCCGGCAGGCTCCGGAGCGTCGCCCCGCGCGCCACCGTCCCCGCAGTGCCGGCCGAAGGCCCCGGGCGCCCGATCACCGGGGGCCGCGGCCGCCGTGCCGCCCCGTGTGCCCGACGATGCTCCTCGACGGGCCGACGCCGCCGCTCGCGTCCTACTCACCTGGCTTGATCAGATATCCCGCGCCGCGGCGGGTGTGGATCATCGGAGTGCGCCCGGCGTCGATCTTGCGCCGCAGATAGGAGATGTAGAGCTCGACCACGTTGGCCTGGCCCCCGAAGTCGTACGACCACACCCGGTCCAGGATCTGCGCCTTGCTCAGCACCCGCCGGGGATTGCGCATCAGATAGCGCAGCAGCTCGAACTCCGTCGCCGTGAGGTGGATCGACGTGCCGCCCCTGGTCACCTCGTGGCTGTCCTCGTCCAGCGTCAGGTCACCGACGACCAGAAGCGACTCATCGCGCGCGGCGGCCGCCCGCCCCGAGCGCCGGATCAGCCCGCGCAGCCGGGCCACGACCTCCTCCAGGCTGAACGGCTTGGTGACGTAGTCGTCACCGCCCGCGGTGAGCCCGGCGATCCGGTCCTCTACGGCGTCCCTGGCCGTCAGGAACAGCACCGGCACGTCGGGAAGTTCACGGCGCAGTTTGCCGAGGACCGTCAGCCCGTCCATGTCGGGCAGCATCACATCGAGGATCACGGCGTCCGGCCGGAAGGCGCGCGCCGCTTGCACGGCGCCCGCCCCGTCACCGGCGCTGCGCGCCTCCCAGCCCTCGTAGCGCAGGGCCATCGACAGCAGCTCGGTGAGGGAGGACTCGTCGTCCACGACAAGCACCCGTACGGGGCTGCCGTCGGTCCTGCGCAGTTCGGTCCGTCCCCGGGACGTACGCGTCGTCATGCCGACCACTCTGGGCCGCGGCGGTAAGAGGGACCTTTCGCTTCCCTGTGAATTCGCTGAGAACCGCCACCGGACGGAGAACCCGAGAACCGTCATGGGGCGGAGAACAGCGCGGCCGCGTTGCCGTGGCAGACCGCCCGCAGCCAGTCGTCGCCGAGTTCCAGCCGCTCCAGGGCGCGGAGCTGGTGGAGATACGGGTAGGGGATGTTGGGGAAGTCCGTCCCGAGCAGCACGCGGTCACCGAGGTCCGCCAGGCGTGCCCGCTCGGCCGCCGGGAACGGGCTGAGGCGCTCGCTGAAGTCGGTGAACGCCATCGTGGTGTCCAGGCGGACCTCCTCGTGGCGCTCCGCGAGGTCGAGGAAGTCCGTGTACTCCGGCATCCCCATGTGCGCGACGATCAGCGGCAGCCGGGGATGGCGGGCGAGGATGCGCCCCACCGGTCCCGGCCCCGTGTGCTTGCCCGGCGCAGGCCCGGACCCGCAGTGCATCACGACCGGTACGCGCGCCTCGGCCAGCAGCCCCCACACCGGGTCGAGGAGGGGATCGCCGGGGTCGTACGCACCGACCTGGACATGCGACTTGAGCACCCGGGCGCCGCCCTCGACGGCGGCGCGGACATAGCGCCCGACGCCCTCTTCCGGAAACAGCGTCGCCGTCCGCAGGCAGTCGGGCGTCCGGGCCGCGAAGTCCGCGGCCCAGCCGTTGAGCCACTCCGCCATGCCGGGCTTGTGGGGATACAGCATGGACGTGAAGTTCCTCACCCCGAACCCCCGGAGCAGCGCGACCCGCCGGCCTTCCTCCTCGCGGTAGGTGATGGGCCACTCCAGGCCCGTCAGCGGCCCGGCGGAGTCGAAGTACGCCCACACCTTGTCCAGGACCCGTTGGGGCATGAAGTGGGTGTGCACGTCGATGAGTCCGGGCAGCCCCAGCCGCGTCCAGAACGCGCGTACCGCCTCGGCCTCCGCCCCGGGACGGGGCGGAGGCCCGGAGGGTGCCGCCGTGCCGTCGCGGTCCGCTTGCCCGGCATCCGGTGAGCAACACGGAGCTGCGGGGCGGTTCGGTTCCCTCGCGGGGTGAGCGCTCATGCCCACAGCCTCAGGCGTCCGCCGATGCGCTGTCCAGGCCCCGACGGGTGACTCGGCCGACCGCGGACGCGGGATCGGACGCGGACGGGCCGACAGGGCCGACAGGGCACCGGCACCCGACCGAGGCCGGGTCCGGTCCGGGTCCGGTCCGGGTCCGGTCCGGGTCCTGCTCTGGTCCGGGTCCTGCTCTGGTCCAGCGCCGATACCGGACCAGAGCCGCATCGCATCGAGTCCGCGCCCCGACCGGCACCCGGCGTAGGTGTCGAACATGCCGCCGTCTCCGCTGCGCCGCAGATGCCATACGGGAGCACCGTAGGCGTTCACGCCCCGGACATGGGCATTGACCATCGCCTGGTCATCCGCACGGTAGATCGAGCTGTAGAGCGTGGTGGCATGGGCCCGTACCTCGATGCCAGGTACCCCGGCAAGGGGGCGGTAGTGCATGAGGGCGAGTCGGCAACGGGACTCGATCCCGTGGCCGAACCTCTCCCCCTTGCCGCGCTGTTGAACATCGATGCTGTCCGGGTCGCCGATCGCGATACGGACCGCACACCCGTCGGAACCTCGCTCTTCCAGCAAGTCGTTGAGCCGCGGGTGCGCCTCGTGCAGGAAGACGGCCGCGTACACCAACACGTCGATGCGCTCGCGGGCTTGGGCCAGCATGTCCACGACGGCGGACACGGGGATGTCCGCCCGCTGGTCGTAGAGAGCCACAAGTTCCGGACTGACGGCGCGGGCAGGGCGTGCCTGCCGGAGCGCGGGCCAGTCCCCGTTCGGGGCCGGCCCTCCAAGCCCGGGAGCTGCGGCCACAGAGCGGCGCGAGGCCGAGCTGGATACCGGTTTGCCACCCCTCCTTTAATAGGGACGACCTCCCCTATTCGTCGGATTGACACTAAGTCGCCGAACTCTGCTGTCTTCGAGGCTCGTTCTGCGATGCTGGAGATCGATCGAGAGGGGCCGCAGCGATGCAGTGGAAGATCCACGGGGAACGTCCGATCTACGAGAACAGCTGGGTGAACCTGTGGCTCACCGACGTCGAGACACCGGACGGGAACCGCTGGGAGCACCACGTCGTCAAGCTCCGGCACCTGGCCGTGGCCGCCGTCGTCAACGAGCGACGCGAGGTGCTGATGATGTGGCGGCACCGCTTCATCACGGACGCCTGGGCGTGGGAGCTGCCCATGGGCCTGGTCGAGGAGAGCGAGACGCCGGCCGATGCGGCGGCCCGTGAGGTGCTGGAGGAGACCGGCTGGCGGCCCGGCCCGATCACACCCCTCATCTACGCCGAGCCTGCCAACGGCATCACCGACTCCCAGCACCACGTCTTCCGGGCCGACGGAGCGACGTACGAGGGCCCGCCGACCGAGGAGAACGAATCGGACCGGATCGAGTGGATCCCGCTGGCCGACGTACGAGGCATGATCGACCGGCGCGAGATCGTCAGCAGTGGCTCTCTGGTCGGCCTGCTCTACGTCCTCATGGACGAGGCGATCCGCTGATCTGACGGGGCAGCACCTCCCGGAGCCGGGACTCGAACGCCACCGCGGCCGAGTCCCGACGGAAGGGCTCCAGCTGCTCGTAGAACTCCCGAAGGTGGCCGGCGACTCGTTGAGAGCTGACGGCCGCCGCTGGGGCCAGAGCGTCCATGGCCGTGTGGCACGCCTCGTCGAGTTTGCCGCGCTGGAGCTGCGTACGGGCGAGCCAGAAGGCATGGAAGGCGCGGCCTCGGTGGTTCGTCTGGTGTTCTCTGCGAAGGGCGTCCGCGATGAGGGGTTCGGCGAGGGCGGCTTCGCCCAGGCGGCCGTGTGCGATGCCGGTGTCCACGATCAGCTTCGGTTCGTCGAAGTAGGCGATCCAGGCCGGATCCGGATCGCCGGTGCTGATCCGGCCGAACTGGGTGTGGGCTTCCGAGATCGCGGTGTGGGTCGCGCCGTGGTTGCCGCGGGTGGCATGGGCGAAGGCTTCGCGCATCGCGAGCATGGCCAGCACGCGCGGTGTCGTCCCCACGGCCCCTCGGGCCTGGTCCTGGGCGGCCGTGACGAGTGCGAGGGCGTCGCCGGGCTTGTCCTGGTAGGTGGCCTGGAGGCTCATGCAGGCGAGGACGTTGGCCATGAACTGGCGGTCGTCGACGGCCTTGGCCAGGCCGAGGGATTCGGTGAAGTAGGCACGTGCCTGGTTGTACTGGCGGGCGTCGAAATAGGTCCATCCGGTGAGCCTGGCCAGCTCGGCCGCGATGCTGTGCAGGCCGTCCCGCAAAGGAGCCGGACGCTGCTCCTTGAGGAGGTCGACAACGTAGCGAAGCTGGCCGACGACCGCCGGCCGTAAGGTCTCGCCACCGTGCTCGTCGTCCCGGCGCCAGTAGTCCGCGATCGACGAGTGCAGCGCGTCCAGCATCGAGGCGCTGAGGTCCCGCTCAGTCGCCAGGGCGAGGATGCTGTCGACGTCCGCTCCCGGTAGTCCTGCGACAAGCGGCTCCACAGCTGAGGCCGGCACCCCGGCCGGTTGGCGGGGCGCGACCGTCAGGCTGGGCGGCGTCTCCCAGGAGCGTCGAGCAAGGCCGAGCATGTGTCCGGGGATGCACAGCCCGTCAGAGATCCGTTCGATCACGTCCATGTGCAGCAGCTGTCGCCGTCTGGCGATTACCTCGCCCACGCGGCTCGGGGTCAGGTCGCAGCGGCGCGCGATCATCGACGGATAGATGCCTGCTCGTGCCTTGACCAGCTGAAAGATGCGGCCGAAGTCTCTGGCCTGGCATGCCTCGATCATCACCGGGTCCGTGAGCAGGCTGACCGGGAGTTCCTTCGAGCGAGATGGCTCGGGCATCGGGCACGCTCCGGCATGAGGACTACGGATCGCTGCAGTTGGTCAACCGAGGGTGATGCTACCCAAGTTGGGTAATCCGCTTGGCCTTTCTGGCCGGGCCCGTGGATCGCGATGCTCCTGACTATGGCGAACGGACAGGACGACGTACGGATGACGTTGCGGGTCTCCCGCGACTCCGGCCAGACGTGGGGGCCTCTCACGGAGGTACGCGTGGGCGAGGATCCGATGGTCCCGGAGAACCCGGGCCGCTATCCGCCCTGTGTCTGTCCCCGGTGCTGGCAGCAGGCTCGGAACGCCGTTGCGTCCTTCCGGATGGTGTCGTGATGCGGTGCACGCACTGGCGCCGGGTGCCCCTCGACCTGGCACGGGAAGCACGGCAGAAGTCGGCCGCCAAGTACATCGACAGGGCGGTGCAGTGCCAGCTGTCCGCGCACGACGAGGGTGAGCACTTCGGTCTCCTCACCGACGCCTGCGCGTACGAGACCGCGCTGTGGCTCCACTGGCACGGGACGGACAAGGCGGAACTCGTCGTGCTGCCGGACTGCCCGGTGGCCGCCCCGGGGCCCGACGGTGAGGGCTGCTGTCTGTTCGCCGACCACGCCAAGCAGCACACCTGGGAAGACGCCCTGGAGGAGGTCTCGTGCACCAGCTGATCGCGAGCCCGCACAAGTCACGGCGCCCTCGCTCGCCTCGCAACGAACAGTGCGGGGACTGCGGTGGCAGCGGAGCCAATTCGTCCGGCAGAACCTGCGGCACCTGCAACGGGCTTGGCGAGATCCACTGCCGCGCCGGCCGCCAGGAGTCCTGTGTGCTGTCCCGCTCCGTGATCCGGAAGGAGGGCCACCGATGGCCCACGCTCTGATCGCCTCCCCGTTCCTCGACGGGCACCTTCTCCTCAAGCCGGGAGCAAGGGCCGGCGCCCGAATCTCCGCCGACCACTACGAGGGCCTGCGCCAGGCCGCCACCGACGGTGAGTCGCTTCCCGCCTGGGCAGTGCAGACCGCCGCCGACCTGTGGGACCTGAACTTGGGCAGCCGACCCGTACAGGCCACGGTGCTGGTGCGTGAGCCGTCCCCGTACGGCTACTGCCGGGCGTCCTGGGAGATCAACCTCGGCTGCAACTTCGGCTGCAAGCACTGCTACCTCGGTGAGCGGCCCTTCTCCGGCCTCGGCTGGGAGGACAAGGTGCGGCTGCTCGACATCATGCGCGAGGCCGGCGTCCTCTGGCTCCAGATCACCGGCGGCGAGCCCACCATGGACCCCCACTTCCAGGGCGCCTACCGGTACGCCTGGCAGGCCGGGATGATGCTCACCATCTCCACCAACGGCTCGCTGCTCTGGCGACCTGACCTCCTCGAGCTCTTCCGGAACTGCCCGCCCTACCGCCTGGTGGTCAGCATGTACGGGGCGAGCGAGGAGTCCTTCGACACGCTCACCCAGCACCGCGGGGCGTGGAAGGCGTTCCGGCGCGGCATCGACGCCGCACGCGAGGCGGGATTGCCACTGCGCATCAACGTCGTGGTGACCGAGGACAACGCCTCCGAGGCCGACGAGATGGCCGCCCTTGCCGACGAGTGGAACGTCGAGAACCACGCGTACACGAACATGACGCCCACGATCTACGGCGGCGGAGAGCCGCTGCTCGCCCAGTCCGCCGCCCACCTGCGGCAGCGCAAGCCGTTCGCCGGCTGCAACGCAGGACACACGTTCTTCCACGCCGACCCGCACGCCAAGGTCTCGATCTGCAAGGTCGGCCGCGACGACCAGATCGACCTCATGGCCGAAGGCATCGACGGCCTCACCCGGCTCGGCTCCATCGCCGACCGCCTCATGCTTCGCACCGGAGGGTGCGAGGGCTGCGCCCTGTCCGGCACCTGCCGGGTCTGCCGCCCCCTGGCCAAGCACTACCAGGAGGCCAAGGCGCCGCTGCACAGCTACTGCCAGCACGGAGACAAGGAGAACGCCTCATGACCCCGCCCGTACCGGTGACCATCCTCCCCGGCCCGCCGGCCTCGGCCCGCCGCGCCGCCCCGCCCGTCGCGACCGCGGCGATCACCGCCGTCCAGGACCTCGACGTGATCGTGGAGAGCGCGGAGTGCTCCTGCGACGCCGGTGACGACAACCCCCACTGACCCACCTGATCCGGTCAACTCCGTTCAGGCCCCGGCGTACTCGCGTCGGGGCCTGAGCCCTGCCCGTCCCACCGCTAAGGTGCCGCTCATGTTCTTCCGCTGGGACTGGCTCCGGCCCCAACTGACCGCGCCGATCGTGCCGACTCTCGGTCCCATCCACCCCGATGCCCTGACCGTCAGCGTGTTCGAGGACATCCTGCGAGCGACCGACACGGGTGACTTCCTGACCTACGACAAGGACCGGCGCTGGGGTGGCGAGAAGGACGAGAAATTCCTCCGCGAGGACGTGGTTCACCAGCCTGAGCACACTCTCATCCCCACCCTGAGTCGGCGTGGACGCGGCACTGTGAAGGTCTTCGCCTACGGGCTCTGCGACACCGTCGTGGATGAGGCCGCCGAGCTGGCCGCGAAGCTCGCCTCCACGCACGAAGTGGCGGGCGCCCGGGTGGTACGCCCTCTCGGTCCCGAGACTGCACACCCGCGCGGCACCCGCATCCAGCTGAAGGACTTCACCGCCCTCCCCTGCCCCGCCCCGGATGGCCCGGTTCGGCCCATCACTGCCTGGCCGACCGCCGTGCAGGAGACCTTCGCCCCGTTCGCCGAGGCCATGACGGGCGATGGCCTGGCCTTCCTCCACGCCCAGATGCAGGCCGGCCGGTGCGGCCCGGTTCTCGCCGCCGCCGTCGAGGACCGCATCGTGGGCGCGATCGGCCCCATGGAGATCCAGCCCGACGCCATTGGACGCCGCCAGCTCATGCCCCAGTACTTCGCCGTCCTCCCCGAGGCCCGAGGCCAGGGCCTGGGACGCGTCCTGTGGCGGGCGGCCATGCGCTGGGGCCAGTCCCACGGCGCCGCCTACCAACTCCTTCAGACCGAGATCGGCGGACCCTCCGACCGGCTGTGCCAGGCCGAAGGACTCACCTCCCTCGGCTTCGCCTACGCCATGTCCTCATAGCTCCGGACTGCGCCACCTTCTCTGGTCGGCTGCCCCGTGCCGTTGGCAACCTCAACCACAGAAAGTCAGCCACGACGGTGGGTGCGCCGAACAGCAGCGCCGGGACTTGAAAGCCTTGAAAGTTCGCAAGGGCACGGGGAGTTGAAGGCATGGCCAAGCGTGAACCGAACGAGGCGCTCGGGCGCCTGCTCACCGAGAGCCGCTGGACCTATCGCCAATTCGCGCGGGCGGTGAACCGCGTGGGCACCGAGATGGGCACGCCCCTGCGATACGACGAGTCGGCGGTGAGCCACTGGCTGGGCGGCACCGTGCCCCGCGGGGCCGTGCGGGTGTGCGTTCTGGAAGCCCTCTCTCGGCGTCTGGGGCGGCCCGTAACGCACGCTGAGGCCGGTCTGCCGGTTCCCCGCGATCACTCCTCCTCGACAGCCGCGGATACCGTGGAGGGGCTGATCGACCTCGGGAGGCAGGACAGTGCGCCGTGGAAAGCGCATGTTGATCGTGTGGAGGTGAGAGACCTTCGCCTCTGGGCTGTCGCAGCAGCCCAGTGAAGCTGGGGGCAGCCTGATCCGGGAGGTGCCGGGGAGGGCGGTAAGCAGCC
>NZ_BLLG01000021.1 GCF_011766325.1 Streptomyces pacificus
CGAGGCCGCCCAGGGCATCAAAATCAGCGACCGCATCGCGGCCCGCGAGGCAGCTCTATCCGCACAATCGCAAAGGAGCGCAGTGTGATGACAACGGTTTGTCGTAGGCGTCGCCGACCGAGCCGATCGAGGCCGCGATGCCGGCCGTGTCCAGGTGCTCGGCCAGCTTGAAACTGGTGTACTGGCTGCCCGCATCGCTGTGATGTATCAACTCACCTCGGACGTGGGGGTGTTCATCACGGTCGCGCTGCCACAGCGCCATCTCCAAAGCGTCCAGGACGAGCCGGGTCTCCTTTGATGTGGCGGCGGACCAGCCGACGATCCGGCGGGAGAAGGTGTCCACGACGAAGGCGACGTAGACCACTGCGGACCAGGTCGCCACGTGCGTGAAATCCGCAACCCAGCAGCGGTTCGGCGCGCTGGCGACGAAATCGCGCTCGACGCGGTCGGGCGCCCGCTCGGCTTGCTGGTCGGGGATCGTGGTGATGACCTTCTTGCCACGGACGGCGCCGGCGATGCCCAGCTCGCGCATCAGCCGTTCGACCGTGCAGCGGGCCACCGTGTGGCCCCGCCGGTTCAGCTCCCGCCAGATCTTCCGGGCCCCGTAGACACGGTAGTTGTCGGTGTGGACCTGCCGGATCAGCTCCTTGAGTTCCGTGTCCCGCACGGTACGGGCGGACGGAGCGGCCAGTCGTTTCTTGTGGGCGTAGTAGGTGGAAGGGGCGATCTTGCAGTCGTGCTCGGTGAGTGTCCTGCAGATCGGCTCGACCCCGCCGAAGCGGTCCCGGTGCTCGTCGATGAACGCTACGAGCGCGTGTGTGGCCGGTCGAGCTCGGCCGCGAAGAAACTCGCTGCGGCCTTGAGGATTTCGTTGGCCCGCTTCAGCTCGGCGTTCTCCTTCTTCAGCGCCTTGAGCTGGGCGGACTCCTCCGTCGTCGTCCCCGGACGCGTCCCCGCGTCGATCTCGTGCTGCTTCACCCAGTTCCGCAGCGTCTCCCGCGAGCCGATGCCGAGCTTGTCGGACACCGCCTGCAAGGCGGCCGTCTCGTTCGGGTAATCGTCGCGGACCTCAGCGACCATGCGCACCGCACGGCGGCGCAGCTCAAGCGGGTAACGGGAGGGTCGTGCCATGACTCAATCCTTTCACGGAATCGAGTCTCTACCTGACACGGGGCGGTTCAGCGACGAGCGCGTACCGCTCGGCAGCCTGCTTGTTCGTCATCGGCCGCCCATCGTCAGAGCGATGGTCCCGGTGGGTGGGTGTGGAGAGGGTGGTCAAGCGGGGTTCTCCTGGGGTGGTGGCGTGGTCCGTCTTGGCCGTCTTGGCCGTTGCAAGCGCAGGTCAGGGCCGGTAGGGCAAGGGGATCGGTGTTCCGTCCTGGCGGCGCGTCTTGGGGCACGCACGGGCGGTGGGGCTGCGGTTCGATGGCAGTGGACGGATCGCATCCGTCTTGCCGTCCCGGCCGCATGCACTGTGACCTGCGGCGATACGGCGAGGACGCCCGGGACGGCACAAGACGGATCAGGGCAGCGTTCTGCCGGTGGCAGCGCGATCGTCATGATCGCGTTGCCGTCTTGCCCCCGGTTTCCGTCCCGGCCGCATGCCGTTTGACCTGCGAGATCACGGCAGGGACGGCAGGGACGGTCACCGGGGGATGCGGGGCTCAGCCCGACGCAGGGGCGGCGGGATCGGCGTTCACTGAGTGAACGGTGGGGCAGTAGCGCCGCCACGCGTCGAGGGGGGCTTCCCCCAAGGCCGGGAAGTTAGCGTTCTCGCAGGTCCTGCAAGCACATTGAGGGTTCGAAGCGATAGCACAACGGAGCTCGTTTGTACAGGCAGTCGATCGAGACAGCTTGTACGTGAGGAGCTCCGTTGCAGGTTCATTTTGCCCTGCCGTCCACGCTGACTGCCATCACCCGTAAGGTGACCGTGGCCGCGGGCCGGTTCGCCCCGGGCCACCTGGGAGAGCTGACCGCCGTGGTGCCGTTCGAGCTCGTGGACGCGGTGCTGGCGGAGACGCGGACGGTGCAGCGGCGGCTGCGTGATCTGCCGTCTCGGGTCGGAATGTACTTCCTGCTCGCAATGTGCCTGTTCCCTGAGGTCGGCTACCGGCTGGTCTGGGACAAGCTCACCAGCGGTCTGGCCGGCATACCGGTGGCCTCACCGAGCACGAAGGCCCTGCGGGACCTTCGCCGACGGCTGGGGGCCGCGCCGATGCGGTCACCGTTCGAGGTGCTCGCCGGGCCGCTGGCACGCCCGACCACGCCGGGGGTGCGCTTCGGTGCCTACCGGACCGTGTCCTTCGATGGCTGCAGCTCGCTTCGGGTGCCCGATTCACCCCGCAACCGGGCCTGGCTCGGGCGGACAGCCCATCACGGCTATCCCACGCTGGAGTTGATGACGCTGGTCGAGACCGGGACGAGGGCGTTGATCGGCGCAGTGTTCGGCCCCACCGACGATGGCGAGACCGCCTATGCCCGCCGACTGCTGCATCTGCTGAGGCCGGACATGCTGGTGCTGTGGGACAAGGGCTTCGACGCCAACGACTTCCTCGCCCAGGCGAGCGCGACCGGCGCGAAGGTGCTGGGCCGGCTCCGCAGCAACCGGCGCACCCCGCTCCTGGCCCGTCTCGACGACGGCTCCTACCTGTCGGTGATCGGCACCGTGGGCGTCCGGGTCATCGACGCCGAGATCACGGTGACCTGCGCTGACGGCACCGTCTTCACCGGCTTCTACCGGCTGATCACCACCTTGACGGACGCCCGCCGGCACCCCGCGGCGGCACTGATCAAGCTCTACCACGAGCGCTGGGAACACGAGAGCGCGTACTACGCACTCCGCCACACGATCATGGCCGGACGGAAGCTCCGCTCGAACGACCGGGCCGGCCTCGAGCAGGAGATGTGGGCCCTGCTCACGCTCTACCAGGCCCTACGGACCGTGATGGTCGAGGCCGCCGAGTCCGTCCCCGGCACCGACCCCGACCGCTGCTGCTTCACCGTGGCACTCCAGACCGCCCGTGACCAGGTCGTCCAGGCCGCCGGGATCGTTCCCGACGAGCAAGGCTCCCTCGGACTGATCGGCCGCCGGGTGCTGTCCCGCCTCCTTGCGCCCCGCCGCCACCGGACCAGCACCCGCAAGGTCAAGTCGCCGATGTCCCGCTACAGCGAACGACGCGACGACGGCCGCCCAGATCACAGCCGCATCATGACCGACCTCGCCGTCACCGTCCTCGAACCCGGCCCCGAACAGCCGCCTCTGCCCACCGTCTCCCGAGACGACCGCTACACCGCCCCGGCCCAGCGCCGACGGCATCGCATCCTCGCCCTGCTGCAGAACGACCCGAACCGGCTGTGGAGACCCGCGGAGATCGCCGCCCACTTCGGCGACGTCACCCTGCACACCATGTATCGGCAACTGTCCCGATGGGCCAACACCGGGCTCATCCACAAGCTCGGACCCGGCCTCTACGCAGCCACAACCTGGACCTCAACCCCCTTGCCACCAGCACAAACAGGCTAACTTCCCGGCCTTGGGGGAAGCCCCGCCCGCTCATGCTCGCCGCTGGCATCGACGTCAAGATCGTGTCGGACACACTCGGGCACAGCGACACCCGCATTACGCGGGACATTTACCAGAGCGTCCTGCCGCAGGTCGGCAAGAACGCGGCCGAGGCCTCCGCCAAGCTGGTCCCGCTTCAGCGGAAGACCGAGGCGGAGGAGGCCGCCCGTAAGGCCGCCAAGAAGGCCAAGGACAAGGCGAAAGCCGAGGCCAGGACCAAGAGGAAGGGCAAGCGGAAGAAGCCCAAGAAGTAGGGCACCGGACCGCTCCGCTCACGCATCGCTCACGCAAGCCATCTCGCGGCACCCCGACCGCGTGACGCGCCATGCCCCGAGCAACACAAAAGGCCAGGTCACGGGCTATGTGACCTGGCCTTTGCCGGAGCCGCCTTCGGGATTCGAACCCGAGACCTACGCATTACGAGTGCGTTGCTCTGGCCAACTGAGCTAAGGCGGCAGGCCGCGGATAGACCTGGTCCGGCGGGAGCCGGCTGGCATCAGCAGCGGCGCCAAGTCTACAGGGTTGTTCGGGATGCCCCTGACCAGCCCGGCGATCAGGCGGCCCGGGCCGGTCATACGGGACGTGAGCCCCCTGCCGTCAGTGGCAGCGGGTGCCGTCCGCCGGGGGCGTTCCGGTCAGCAGGTACGTGTTGACCGCTGTGTCGACGCAGTCGCTGCCGCGGCCGTATGCGGTGTGTCCGTCACCGTCGTACGTCAGCAGTGTCCCCGAGTCGAGCTGGCGGGCCAGGGCCTGCGCCCATTTGTAGGGGGTGGCCGGGTCGCGGGTGGTGCCCACGACCAGGATCGGGGCGGTGCCCTCGGCCTCGATGCGGTGGGGGGAGCCGGTGGCGGGCGTGGGCCAGTAGGCGCAGCTCAGGGACGCCCAGGCGAAGGTCCTGCCGAAGACGGGGGACGCCTTCTCGAAGTCGGCCGCGGCGGCGGTCACCTCGTCCGGGGCGGCGAAGGCGGGCGGCAGGTCGAGACAGCTGACCGCGGAGTAGGCGGACATCAGATTGGAGTAGGAGCCGTCGCTCTCGCGCTCGTAGTAGCTGTCGGAGAGGGCCAGCAGCCCCGCGCCGTCGCCGTTCACCGCCTCGGTGAGCCCGCTGCGCAGCCGCGGCCAGGCGCCCTCGTCGTACATCGCGGCGATCACTCCGGTGGTGGCGAGCGACTCGGTGAGGTCGCGGCTCTCCCCGGTGGGCAGCGGCTGGGCGTCCAGCTTGGCGAAGAAGGCCTTCATCCGGGCCGCCGCATCCGCGGTGGACTTGGTGCCGAGCGGACAGCCCGGGCGCTGCGTGCAGTCGGCGGCGAACGACATGAAGGCCGTCTCGAAGCCCTCGGTCTGGTCGCGGTTCATCTGGCGGGCCGAGAGGGAGGGGTCCATCGCCCCGTCGAGCACCAGCCGGCCGACCCGGTCCGGGAAGAGCTCGGCGTAGGTCGCGCCGAGGAAGGTGCCGTAGGAGGCCCCGACGTACGTCAGCTTCTCGTCACCCAGCGCGGACCGGAAGATGTCCATGTCCCGCGCCGCCTCGACCGTGGAGACATGCGGAAGGACCGTGGACGACCGCTTCTCGCAGCCCGCCGCGAAGCCCTTGAACGCCGTGCTCAGCTCGTCGATCTCGGCCGGGTCGTCGGGGGTCTGGTCGCTCTGGGTGAACGCGTCCATCTCCTTGCCGTCGAGGCAGGTGACGGGCTCGCTGCGGGCCACTCCGCGCGGGTCGATGGCCACCATGTCGTACCTGGCCCGCACCGGGGCGGGATAGCCGACACCCGCATAGGCCTGGAGGTACCCGACGGCCGATCCTCCCGGGCCTCCCGGGTTCACCTGGAGTGATCCGATCCGCTTGCCCGGACCGGTGGCCTTCACCCGGGCGACGGCCAGCTCGACCGAAGGGCCGTCGGGCTGAGAGTAGTCGAGCGGCGCCTTGAGCGTGGCGCACTGGAAGCCGGGTGCTCCGCAGTTGCGCCAGTCCGGTTTCTGGCCGTAGTACGGCTTGAGGGCGGCGGCCGACACCTGGGAGGGTGCTGCCGCTCCCGGCACCGAACCCGAGGGTTCGGGCGCCTGTGGGCCCGAGCCGCCGCTGCAGCCAGAGACCAGCAGCCCCAGGGCTGTGGTGAACGCGATGCCGGAGGTCCTGAGGAACTGCCTGGTGTCCATCCTGGGAGCCTATCGACACAAAGAGGAATCACACCCCTTTCCCTTCGGATGGGTGATTCACCCGGAAACTCCCATGTGCTCACGGGTCATGGGCGCCCGCACAGGACCCATACTCCGGTGAAGACCCACGGCGCCGCCGCCCGGCCGACGCCGGAGGGGGCGCTCGACAGGCCGCGGTTCCCCCGCCGGACACCTCCGCACCGGTGGCCCCGAAACCTCCGGGAAGATCACCGGCGGCGTGTCCGGCAGCGGTCCGCGCGCCCCCTGGGCCGGGAACCTCCGGGAAGTTCACCCCGCACGCAGGGACACCGTCATCGCCTCCACCGCCAGCAACGGCGCTGCATTGGTGTCCAGGGCCTCACGACAGGCGAGCACCGCCTCCATCCGGCGCAGGGTCCCCTCCGGGCTGGAGCCGCGCGCCACCCGGTCGAGCGCCTCCCGCACGTCCTCGTTGGCGAGGGCGACCCTCGAACCGAGCTGGAGCGCGAGAACATCCCGGTAGAAGCCCGTGAGGTCGGTGAGGGCGAGATCGAGGCTGTCCCGCTGAGTGCGGGTGCGACGGCGCTTCTGCCTGTCCTCCAGCTCCTTCATGGCCCCCGCGGTGCCCCGCGGCATCCGGCCGCCCGCCGCCGCGCCCAGGGCCGCCCTCAGATCCTCGGTCTCCCTGGCGTCGATCTCCTCCGAGACCTGCCGCGCGTCCTCCGCCGCCGCGTCGATCAGCTCCTGTGCCGCCCTCAGGCAGCCGCCGATGTCCGACACCCTCAGCGGGAGTTCCAGCACGGTCGCCCGGCGGGCGCGCGAAGCCTCGTCGGTGGCCAGCCGGCGGGCCCGGCCGATGTGCCCCTGGGCCGCCCGGGCGGCGGACCTGGCGGCCTGGGGCTCGATACCGTCCCGTGCGACCAGCATGTCCGCCACCGCCCCGACGGACGGGGTACGGAGCGACAGATGACGGCAGCGAGACCGGATCGTGGGCAGCACGTCCTCCAGGGACGGCGCGCACAGCAGCCAGACCGTGCGCGGGGCGGGCTCCTCCACGGCCTTCAGCAGGACATTGCCCGCGCCTTCGGTGAGACGGTCGGCGTCCTCCAGGACGATGACCTGCCAGCGGCCGACCGCGGGCGACAGCTGGGCACGGCGGACGAGGGCACGGGTCTCCTTCACCCCGATGGACAGCAGGTCCGTCCGGACCACCTCCACGTCGGAATGCGTGCCGACCAGGGTGGTGTGGCAGCCGTCGCAGAATCCGCAGCCCGGTGCGCCGCCCAGCGCCCGGTCGGGGCCGGTGCACTGCAGCGCTGCCGCGAAGGCGCGAGCCGCGGTGGAACGGCCCGAACCGGGCGGGCCGGTGAACAGCCAGGCATGCGTCATCCGCGACGCGGCGGGCGACGCCTCCCCAGCCGCCTCCCCCGCCGACTCCGCCGTGACGAGCGCGTCGGCATCCCGCGCCGCGGCGTCGAGTTGCTCCCGTACTCGTTCCTGGCCGACCAGGTCGTCCCACACGGCCATGCCGCCACCGCCTTCCGCCGTCGTATCAGCCACACACCACCGGCCATGGGTCGCGGGCCGCGCGCCACAAGACCCGCACCGGGTTCCCATTGTGGAGCAGGGGTCGGACACTTCCCGCCGCCTGTGGACAACCGGTGCTCCCGCACCCGCCGGGTCGGCGGGCGCACCGCCGCCGACCGGCCCGCTCACGGCCGCCGACCGGCCCGCTCACGGCAGCGCGGTCCCGGCCCGCCCGGCTCCGCCCGGGAGAGCGCCGAAGCTCTCGCCTCGATCACCCGGTTCACGCCGGACCACCGGTCAGCCGGTATGAGCTGATGCGCAGCGGGCGCCGCTTCGAGGTGCTCGGGACAGACCCAGGCGCGCCGCGAGCATGGGGCCGAGCACCCCGGCGCGTGGCCGGCGGCGCCTCCTGCTCGCAGCCAGCGCGGTCGGCGTCCGGTGCGTGCGATCGCACGGCGGAAGGATCGTCCTCGTACCGGACACGCTCCCCCGGAGCCGACGCCTTTGCGCGCCTCATATGTCCGAAGGACCACGGGGGAGTGCGTTCCCGATGCCGCCGCCGGGTGGGACTCTCACTACCGCCCTAACGCCCCCTGGGCCCGTCGTCCTCGTCGCGCGAACCTAGCAGCTCGTCCGCCAGCGTCGGCAGGTCGTCGAGCGGTGTCTCCTCCGCCCAGTCCGAGCGGCGGCGCGTACGCCCCTCGTCGACCCGGGGCAGCTCGCGGGTGCGCTGCTCCTCCGCCCGGGCGGAGGACTCGTCACGGAACAGGCCCGGCGGCACCCGGTCCGCGGGGCTCCGGCCCCGGACCGGGGGCAGCACCGCGGTCTCGTCGGCTCCGGAGGTCCCCGGCCGCTCGCCCCGCACCGGCGGAAGCACCGCCGTCTCGTCGGCCTGTCCCGCGAAGGCCTGCGCGCTCCCCGGTTCCGCTCCGGGGGCGCCCCGCCCGCTTCCGTCGGGAGACCGCGGCACCTGCGGGAGGACCGCCGTCTCCGCGTCGTCCTGCGTCATGCCGATACGCGGGCGCGGCGTCTCGACCGTCCGCGTCGTGTCGTCCGTTCCCGCCGCAGGAGGGGAAACCGCCGTCTTGGCAGCCGAGGGCTCAGCGGCCGCGGCCTCCGCGGCCCGGCGCGCCTCCTCGGCCCGCAGCAGGGCCTCCTCGGCCTTGCGCTGCTTCTCCCGGCGGCGCTCCTCGGCCTCGGCCCTGAGCCGGGCCTCCTCCTCGGCCTGACGGCGGCGGCGCTCCGCCTCCTCCCGGACCGTCCTCTCCTCGGCCTCGCGCCGCCGCCGCTCCTCCTCGGCCAGCCGCCTCGCCTCCTCGGCGCGCTGCCTGGCCTCCTCCGCCTGGCGCTCGGCCTCCCGCCGGCGCGCTTCTTCCAGTTCGCGCCGCTTGCGCTCCTCCTCCTCGGCGCGCAGCTTCGCGAGCTGCGCCTGGCGCTCGCGCTCCAGACGCTCCTCCTCCGCCCTTCGGGCGGCCTCCTCCTCGGCCCTGCGGCGGATCTCCTCCTCGGCGGCCTTGCGCGCCTCCTCACGCGCCCTCACCTCGGCCTCGGAGAGCGGGAGCATCCGGTCGAGCCGGTGCCGCACGACCGCGGTGACGGCCTCGGGTTCCTGGCCCGCGTCGACGACGAGGTAGCGGCCCGGGTCGGCGGCGGCCAGGGTGAGGAACCCGGCGCGTACCCGCCCGTGGAACTCGGCCGGCTCGGACTCCAACCGGTCCGGTGCCTCCGTGAAGCGCTCGCGCGCAGTCTCCGGGGAGACGTCGAGCAGCACGGTCAGATGCGGTACGAGCCCGTCCGTCGCCCAGCGGGAGATCCGGGCGATCTCGGTCGGTGAGAGGTCGCGACCCGCGCCCTGGTACGCCACGGACGAGTCGATGTAGCGGTCCGAGATGACGACGGCACCGCGTTCCAGCGCCGGGCGGACGACGGTGTCGACGTGCTCGGCCCGGTCGGCGGCGTACAGGAGGGCCTCGGCGCGGTGGGACAGCCCGGCCGAGGAGACGTCGAGCAGGATGGACCGCAGCCGCTTCCCCACGGGGGTGGCGCCGGGCTCCCGGGTGACGACCACCTCGTGGCCCTTGGCTCTGATCCACGCCGCGAGCGCCTCGACCTGGGTGGACTTGCCCGCTCCGTCGCCGCCCTCGACGGCGAGGAAGAAACCGGTGGCCGCGGGTGCCTGGGCGGGGTCCGCACCGCGGCGGACCGCGTCTGCCAGGTCGCGGCGCAGCGGCACCCCGGACCGGTCGTCGGTCCTGGCGAGGACGATCACGGACACGGGCAGCAGCAGCGCGCCGACCAGCATCAGGGTGAAGGCGGCACCGCCGTGGGCGAAGACGAAGTCGCCGCTTGCCAGGCGGTGCGGCCCGATGGCGGCGGCGAGCAGCGGGGCGCCGACGGCGGCGAGCCCGATGGCGACCCGGACCACGGCCTGCAGATGCTCGGTGACCCGCGGGCGCCGGAACTCCTCGGTCTCCAGATCGATCAGCGTGTGGCCGGTGTGCGCGGCGACTCCGGCCGACCCCCCCGCGAGAAGCGCGAGGAACAGCACCGTCGCCGTGTCCGGGACGAGCCCCATCGCCAGCAGCGACACGCCGGTGACGGCGACCACCAGCGCGAGCAGCCTGCGGCGGGACAGTGCCGGCAGCACCTTCGGGGCGCCCCGGACACCGAGGGCCGTGCCCCCGGTCAGGGCGAGGACGAGCAGGGCGAAGGCGACCGGGCCGCCGCCCAGGTCCCGCGAGTGCAGGACGGACACGGCCGCGGCGGAGGCGATGGCCCCGGTGATCGCGGCGCAGGCCACGACCAGCAGCGGGACGGCGCCCGTACGGCCCTTGTCCAGAGTGCCGCCGGTGGAAGGCCGGCGCAGGCCCTCCAGCGGGGACCGGGGGCGCGGCGTCCGGGCGTCCGGGAGGGTGGCGGCGGCCAGGACGGACAGCGAAGCGGCGAAGAGACCCGCCGCCACATACGACCCGAGCGCGGCCTGGTGCACTGAGAACCACTCGACACCGGTGCCGAGCAGCTTGGCGATCAGCGTCGCCACCAGCAGAGCGGCGGCGGCGGCCGGGATGACCGCGAAGGAGGTGCGGAGGGACAGCCTCCGAAGGGCGTCCTGGCGGTCGGGCAGCGGGCGGACTGCCGCGCCCTCCGGTGGTGGCGGGGGGAGCAGCGCGGGAGCGGCGCCCTCTCGGGCGACGGTCCAGAAGCGTTCGGCGACACCGGCGGCGAAGGCCGTGGCGAGCACGTAGGCCACCGCGCTGCCCGGGATCCAGCCGATCCACAGCGGGGCGACGACGAGGAGGGCGATGCGGAGGCCGTCGGCGCCGATCATCGTCCAGCGCCGGTCCAGGGGTCCGCTCGGTGCGGTCAGCGCGGTGAGCGGACCGAGGAGCACGGCCCCGAAGAGCAGCGTGGCGAGGAGGCGGACCCCGAAGACGGCGGCGACGGCGAAGGCGGCGCCCCGGTATCCGCCGCCGAAGGCCCCTTGGCCGATCGCCGTCTGGAGCGCGAGGAGGACCAGCACCAGGAGGGCGAGGGCGTCACCGGTTCCGCCGGCGGCCTGCGCACCCCACAGCCGCCGCAGCGCGGGTACCCGGAGGAGCGACCGGACGGCGCGCTCGCGTGAGTCCGCGGCCAGTGCGTCGGCGGCACGGGCTTCGGGTTCAGAGGTGGGGCTCTGGGCCGTTGGCTGCTCGGCTCGCGTCATTCGCCCAGCCTATCCGGAGGAAGTCGCTCCTCGGAGGTGCCGCCCGAACAAACAGGCGGCGGGTACCCGTCCGAGACGACCGAGGGGCCCGCGCCGTCTGCGGGGCCCTCCTCGCCGGGCGCGAGTGCCGCGTGCGCCGCGCTACGTGTCCGAGGGCGCCGCCTTCGCCGCACCCTTCCCGGCCGTCTTCGCCGCGGCCGTGTTCTTCGCCGCCGCCTTCCTCGCCGTGGTCTTCTTGGCGGCCGTCTTCTTGGCGGCCGTCTTCTTCGTCGCGGTCTTCTTGGCCGCGGTCTTCTTCGCGGGGGCCTTCCTGGCGGTCTTCTTCGCCGGACCCTTGGCCCGTTTCTCGGCGAGCAGCTCGTAACCGCGCTCCGGCGTGATGGCCTCGACGCTGTCAGCGGTCCGCAGGGTGGCGTTGGTCTCGCCGTCGGTGACGTACGGGCCGAAGCGGCCGTCCTTCACCACGACGGGACGCTCGCTCACCGGATCCGTGCCGAGTTCCCTCAGCGGCGGCTTGGCGGCCGCACGGCCGCGCTGCTTGGGCTGCGCGTAGATGGCCAGGGCCTGGTCCAGGGTGATGCCGAAGATCTGGTCCTCGGTCTCCAGGGAGCGGGAGTCCGTGCCCTTCTTCAGGTACGGGCCGTAGCGGCCGTTCTGCGCGGTGATCTCGACGCCCTCGGCGTCCGTGCCGACGACGCGCGGCAGCGACATCAGCCTGAGCGCGTCCTCGAGGGTCACCGTGTCGAGGGCCATCGACTTGAAGAGGGACGCGGTCCGCGGCTTCACCGCGTTCTTGCCGGTCTTCGGCGTGCCCTCGGGCAGGATCTCGGTGACGTACGGGCCGTAGCGGCCGTCCTTCGCGACGATCTCGTGGCCGGTCTCGGGGTCCCTGCCCAGCTCGAAGTCGCCGCTCGGCTTGGCCAGCAGCTCCTCCGCGAGCTCGACGGTCAACTCGTCGGGCGTGAGGTCGGCCGGCACATCGGCGCGCTGGTGGCCCTCAGCGTCCTTCTCGCCGCGCTCGACGTAGGGCCCGTACCGGCCGACCCGCAGCACGATGCCGCTGCCGACCGGGAAGGACGAGATCTCCCGGGCGTCGATCGCGCCGAGGTCGGTGACGAGCTCCTTGAGTCCGCCGAGGTGGTCACCGTCGCCGTTGCCCGCCTCGGCGGCACCTCCCTCCGCCCCCGTGGCGAAACCGCCGCCGGGCACGGTCTCGCCGAAGTAGAAGCGCCTCAGCCACGGCACCGCCTGGGCCTCGCCCCGGGCGATGCGGTCGAGGTCGTCCTCCATCCTGGCGGTGAAGTCGTAGTCGACGAGTCGGCCGAAGTGCTTCTCCAGCAGGTTGACCACGGCGAAGGAGAGGAAGGACGGCACGAGTGCCGTGCCCTTCTTGAAGACGTAGCCGCGGTCGAGGATGGTGCCGATGATCGACGCGTAGGTCGACGGCCGGCCGATCTCGCGTTCCTCCAGCTCCTTGACCAGGCTGGCCTCGGTGTAGCGGGCCGGGGGCTTCGTGGCGTGCCCGTCCACCGTGATCTTCTCGGCGGTGAGCCGGTCGCCTTCGGCGACCTGCGGCAGCCGGCGCTCGCGGTCGTCCGGTTCGGCGTTCGGATCGTCGGCGCCCTCGACGTATGCCTTCATAAAGCCGTGGAACGTGATCGTCTTGCCGGAGGCGGAGAACTCGGCGTCCCGGCCGTCGGAACCGGTTGCGCCGATTCTGACGGTGACGGAGTTGCCGACGGCGTCCTTCATCTGGGAGGCGACGGTCCGCTTCCAGATCAGCTCGTAGAGACGGAACTGGTCGCCGCTCAGGCCGGTCTCGGCCGGGGTGCGGAAACGGTCGCCCGAGGGGCGGATCGCCTCGTGCGCCTCCTGGGCGTTCTTGACCTTCCCGGCGTAGGTGCGCGGCCTCTCGGGCAGGTAGTCACCGCCGTACAGCTGGGTGACCTGCGCCCGGGCCGCCGCGACCGCCGTGTCGGAGAGCGTGGTCGAGTCCGTGCGCATATAGGTGATGAAGCCGTTCTCGTACAGCTTCTGCGCGATCTGCATCGTCGCCTTCGCCCCGAAGCCGAGCTTGCGCGAGGCCTCCTGCTGGAGCGTGGTCGTACGGAACGGGGCGTACGGCGAGCGGCGGTACGGCTTGGACTCGACGGAACGGACCGAGAACGCCGCGTTCTCGAGCGCCGCCCTCAGAGCGCGCGCCTGCGCCTCGTCGAGGTGGAGCGCCTGGTCCGACTTGAGCCTCCCGTCCGGGCCGAAGTCGCGGCCCTGGGCGACGCGCCGCCCGTCGACGGCGGCCAGCCGGGCGGTGAAGGCAGCCGGGTCCACGGCCCCGCCGGCCGCCGGCCGGGAGGACCCCCATCCGGCCTGGCCGGCGGAGAACGTGCCGGTCAGGTCCCAGTACTCGGCGGAGCTGAAGGCGATGCGCTCGCGCTCGCGCTCGACGACCAGACGGGTGGCCACGGACTGGACACGGCCCGCCGACAACCGCGGCATGACCTTCTTCCAGAGGACCGGGGAGACCTCGTAGCCGTAGAGGCGGTCGAGGATGCGGCGGGTCTCCTGGGCGTCGACCATGCGCTTGTTGAGGTCGCGCGGGTTGGCGACGGCCTCCTGGATGGCGGCCTTGGTGATCTCGTGGAAGACCATCCGCTTGACAGGGACCTTGGGCTTGAGGACCTCCAGCAGATGCCAGGCGATGGCCTCGCCCTCGCGGTCCTCATCGGTGGCGAGGTAGAGCTCGTCCGAGCCGGCGAGCTGCTCCTTGAGCTTTTTGACCTGTGCCTTCTTGTCCGCGTTGACGACGTAGACGGGCTGGAAGTCGTGCTCGACGTCGACACCGAGGCGCCGCACCTCGCCGGTGTACTTCTCGGGGACCTCGGCGGCACCGTTCGGGAGGTCGCGGATGTGCCCGACGCTTGCCTCGACGACATAGCCGGGGCCCAGGTAGCCCTTGATCGTCTTCGCCTTGGCAGGCGACTCGACGATGACGAGTCGGCGGCCGCCCTGTGCGGTCTCGCTGGTCGGGGACAACTTCGCTCTTCTCTCCGGTCGACGCTCGGTGGGCTCATACGGCGTACAACGTACGGCGTACGGCCGTACTGCACTTTGCTGTCGCTGCGGAGTGTGACGGTACAACCCGCCCCCGTGTCAAACGGCGAAAGCTCGCAACGGCCACTCGAACGGTAACCCGACTCCGGGCATTCCCGCCGCCCGGACTCCCCCGGCGGACAACGGGAGCAGAAGGGCGGGCGGGAGCCGCGAGGCGTTCAGACGCGGCTGAGGCACCAGACGCCGGCGAGCAGGGAAGCGGTGCCGAAGATCGCGGTCAGGGCCGCGGCCGTGGCGGGATTCACGCCGTGCGCGACCGGGGCCCGGTGCCGTGCACGTGTCCCCGTCCATACCAGAAGTGCGGCTCCGAACAGCGCGAACACCGTTCCCGCGAAGATCGCCGGACCGCTCTCCATGCCCGTCTCCCCTTGCTCGGCCTGCACCGGAAAGCCACGTGGCCGAGGCTGGCACCTTCCGGTGTCGGCCTCGTGGATTCCGGGTGAACGCGACCTGGGTTCACGTGGGGCGGCGCCGGTGCAGACAATGCACCGGATGCACCGGATGCACCGGATGCACCGGAGAAGGGGGAGCAGGGAGGGCAAAGGGAGCAAGGGGAGCAAGGGGAGGTACGGGACGATCGTCCCCGCCATGCCCAGCTCGGCGCACATCCGCAGCCACGACCGGCCGGGCACACGTCAGCCAGGTGGAACGGCGGGCTCCAGAAAGCCCTCACGCACCAGCAGTCTGATCGCCTCCGGCGTGCGGTCGCGCAGCAGTACCGGATCCTCGCCGATCAGTTGGGCGATGGCGTCGAGGATCCGCCCCGCGCTCAGCGTGCCGTCGCAGACGCCGGCGAAGCCGGCACCGACCGTGTCCACCTTGGTGGCACGGCGCATTCCGCGACTCTGGCGCAGCACGACATGCTCCGGGTCCTCTGCGCCGGGCGGCCCGACCTGCTCCTGCACCACTCCGTCGACGAGTGCGAAGCGGTCGGCCAGCAGCGCCGCGTCGTCGTGCGTGCGCAGATAGTCCCCCCGGTCGAAGTGGGCCCGTACAGCGTCGCCGAGCGGCTGCTCGACCGGGTGGGGCCACTCCTCGACGAGGATCGACGGTCGATCCGATTCCGTCTTCCGCAGCACGATCCAGCCGAAGCCGACCGCAGTGGTGCCGCGCGCCTCGAACTCGTCGAGCCACGCGTCGTAGCGTGCCGCGTACTCCTCGGGAGCCGCGCGGTGGTCACCGCTGTCCCGGAGCCAGAGCTCGGCGTACTGCGTCACGTCCTGGACCTCGCGCTGAACGATCCAGGCGTCGCAGCCGCGCGGCACCCAGGAGCGCACCCGCTCGTGCCAGTCCTCCCCGGCCTTGTGCTGCCAGTTCGCGAGGAACTGCGCGAACCCCCCTTCGTTGAGCCGTTCCCCGGCCTGCTGAACGAGCGAGCGGCACAGATCGTCCCCGCCCATTCCGCCGTCCCGGTACGTGAGCCGCGCATCCGGCGAGATGACGAACGGCGGGTTCGACACGATCAGGTCGTATGTATCCGATCCGACCGGCGCGTAGAGCGAACCTTCGCGGAGATCCGCCGCGGGCGCGCCCGACAGGGCCAGGGTGAGCCGGGTGAACGCCAGGGCGCGCGGGTTGAGGTCGGTGGCCGTGACCCGGGAGGCGTGCCGGGTCGCATGGAGTGCCTGGATGCCGGAGCCGGTGCCGAGGTCGAGGGCGGAGGCCGCCGGATCGCGGACCGTGATGCCGGCGAGAGTGGTGGAGGCTCCGCCGACTCCCAGGACGACGTGCTCGCCACGGCCCCTCGCACCGCCGGCCCCGCCCACCGAGCAGCCGAGGTCGGAGACGATGTACCAGTCCTGCCCTTCCGGCCCGCCGTACGGGCGGACGTCCACCGTCGCCCGGACGCCGTCGGAGGACCTGGCCACCCAGCCGTCGGCGAGCGCCACGTCAAGGGGCAGGGCGTCCCGGGCGCGTTCGGCCGCCACCGGCCGCTGCAGCAGGAAGAGCCGGACCAGCGTCTCCAGCGGGGAGTCGCCCCGCGTGGCCCGCAGTGCGGGAACCGTCTCGCTGCGGGCGAGAGCGCTGTAGGCGGGCGCACCGAGCAGCTCCAGCAGCCCGTCGGCGGTGAAGTCGGCGGCGATCAGGGCGTCACGGAGCCGGGCGGACCGGTCGGGATCGGGAAGGCCTGCGGCGAGGCTGGTCGTACTCACGAAACCATTCTGACGCGCGGCATTCGGCCCGCACCGCCACCTCCACGACGCTGTATGCACCGCGGCGGGTACATGGCCGGTCCGCCGCAGGGTCCCGATCGGCGGAGTCCGGCATTCCGGTGGAGCCCGGTTTCGGGTCCCGTTTCCGGTACGGGAAGTCCTGTCCGGGGAGTCCGAAGAATCCGGTGCGGAAGAGTTCCGCCTCCAGGGTCCCGTTTCGGGAAGTCCCTTCCGAGTCCGGTCTCGGCGAGCCCGCTTCCGGGAAGCCGATCCCGGCAGGGGAAGGCGGCACGGGAAGGCGGCGGGGCCCGCGGTGCTCCGTCCGCGACCGGTACGCGTGGTGCCTGGGCCGGCCAGTCGCGGACGGCAGGTGGACCCGGGCCCGCCGGGCGGCAACGGGGGCGCGGCCGGGCGCAGCGGCCTGTCCACGGGTGCCGCCAGGCGCCTGTCGCGCCCGTCCGCCCGTCCGCCTGCCGCCCGTCCGTCCTGCCCGTGCGGACGACCGGCTCGCTACTCCGACGCCTCGGGCTCCGACGCCTCGGGCTCCGCCGATCCGGCCGACTTCGACGGGCCGGCAGCATTCGACGGCTTGCTGCTCGGTTCGCTGCTCGGTTCGCTGCTCGGCTCGGCGGAGCCGTCGCTCGCGCCTGCGGAAGCGGTGACCGAGGGCTTGACCCGCTGGCATCCCTTCTGCTGCCCCATCGCCTTGCCCAGATCGCCGGACTGCAGTTCACCGAGGGCGACCTGGTCCGTCTGCTGGATCTTCTTCAGCCCGTTCACGACGTCCTGCAGGCCGTCAGCGAACTTCTGCCGGTCCTTGGTGTCGAGCTCGTCGACCTTCTTCTTCAGATCGAGATACGCGGTGGCGGTGGCGTTGAGCTCCTTGACCGCGTCCTGCCGGAGCTGCTCCTGCCCCTCGCCGGGCGGCGTGCCTGCGGCCTGCACCGCCGAGGCCATCGCCTTGTTGGCGTCGGCGATGTCCTCGAACGCCTTGGAGTCGGCTGCCTGTATGTCGGCGGGATTGCCGTCGGCAGAGGTCGAGACGATGGCCTGCTGGGCGGCGGCACGCTTCTGGATCTGCGACTGCGCCCTTTCGCAGACACTCTTCGCCCAGGCCTCCACCTTTGCACTGTCGTCTTCGCCACCGCAGCCCGTCAGCGCGAGCACCAGCACGGCACCGCCGGACACGGCGGCCCCGGCCTTCTTGTTCACCTTCACCGGATCGGTCCCTTCCAAGGCTCTGGGCCCCGGAAGATACACGGCCTTCGCACAACAATCCCGGGCCGAATGCCGGGATTGTGCACAGAAAAGACTCTTTGCCCTATGAGAGACAAGGGTCACCGCCCGTATCCCTCCCGAACTGCCGGGGGGACCCGCGTACGGGTGGATGGTGCGGTCGACCGCACCCTCCACCCGCACGGTGAGCAGGCGTTTCGTCCGACTGATACGTCTACCGCGAAACGGCCGCCGGGTCCGGAGACTTCGACGACCGGTCGGCGGCGTTGTCTTCGTCACCCACCGCGACCGAACGCCTCTTCGAGAGGTACACCGCGACGACGATGACCAGGATCGCCAGAGTCGCGATCGCCGCGCGGACACCCGCGTTGGCGTCGTCGCCATAGCTGAACTGCACGACCGCGGGCGCGATGAGCAGCGCCACGAGGTTCATCACCTTCAGCAGCGGGTTGATCGCCGGGCCCGCGGTGTCCTTGAACGGGTCGCCGACGGTGTCGCCGATCACCGTCGCCGCATGCGCCTCACTTCCCTTTCCGCCGTGATGCCCGTCCTCGACGAGCTTCTTGGCGTTGTCCCACGCACCACCGGAGTTGGCGAGGAAGACGGCCATGAGGGTGCCCGTGCCGATCGCGCCGGCGAGGTACGAGCCGAGGGCGCCGACACCGAGCGTGAAGCCGACCGCGATCGGAGCCATGACCGCGAGCAGACCCGGTGTGGCCAGTTCGCGCAGGGCGTCCTTGGTGCAGATGTCGACGACGCGTCCGTACTCCGGCTTCTCGCTGTAGTCCATGATCCCGGGGCGCTCCCGGAACTGCCGCCGCACCTCGAAGACCACGGAGCCGGCCGACCGGGAAACGGCGTTGATCGCCAGTCCGGAGAAGAGGAAGACCACAGCGGCGCCCAGGACCAGGCCCACCAGGTTGTTGGGCTGGGAGATGTCCAGACTCAGGTTCATCTCCCCGGCCCTCGCACTCACCTCGGTGACGGCCGTGGCGATCGCGTCACGGTACGAGCCGAAGAGCGCGGCCGCGGCGAGGACGGCCGTCGCGATGGCGATGCCCTTGGTGATCGCCTTCGTGGTGTTGCCGACGGCGTCCAGGTCGGTGAGGACCTGCGCGCCCGCACCCTCGACGTCACCGGACATCTCCGCGATGCCCTGGGCGTTGTCGGACACCGGGCCGAAGGTGTCCATGGCGACGATGACACCGACCGTGGTGAGGAGTCCGGTGCCGGCGAGGGCCACGGCGAACAGTGCGAGCATGATCGACGTGCCGCCGAGCAGAAACGCCCCGTAGACGCCGAGGCCGATCAGCAGCGCGGTGTAGACGGCGGATTCCAGGCCGATGGAGATACCGGCGAGCACGACGGTGGCCGGGCCGGTGAGCGAGGACTTGCCGATGTCGCGGACCGGGCGCCGGTTCGTCTCGGTGAAGTACCCGGTCAGCTGCTGGATCAGGGCAGCCAGCACGATGCCGATCGCCACGGCGACCAGCGCAAGGACCCGCGGATCTCCCTCGTGCCCCCTGATCGCGGGCTCGGTGACGCCGCTCAGCTCGGCGTACGACGACGGCAGGTAGGCGAACACCGCCGCGGCCACCAGGGCCAGTGAGATCACCGCGGAGATGAAGAAGCCCCGGTTGATGGCGGTCATCCCGCTGCGGTCGGCGCGCCGCGGGGAAACCGCGAAGATGCCGATCATCGCGGTGACCACGCCGATCGCCGGGACGATCAGCGGGAAGGCCAGTCCCAGATCGCCGAAGGCGGCCTTGCCCAGGATGAGGGCGGCGACGAGCGTGACGGCGTAGGACTCGAACAGGTCGGCGGCCATACCGGCACAGTCGCCGACGTTGTCGCCCACGTTGTCCGCGATGGTCGCCGCATTGCGCGGGTCGTCCTCGGGGATGCCCTTCTCGACCTTGCCCACGAGGTCGGCCCCGACGTCCGCGGCCTTGGTGAAGATGCCGCCGCCGACCCGCATGAACATGGCGATCAGTGCGGCGCCGAGGCCGAAGCCCTCCAGGACCTTGGGAGCATCCGCGGCGTAGACGAGAACCACACAGGCGGCGCCGAGCAGACCGAGGCCCACCGTGAACATGCCCACCACACCGCCGGTGCGGAAAGCGATCTTCATTGCCTTGTGCGCGACGGTCGTCAGATCCTTCGCGGGCTCCCCTTCCGCCGGGGTCGCCTCACGCGCGGCCGCGGCCACGCGCACATTGGCGCGCACCGCCAGACGCATTCCGATGTATCCGGTGGCGGCCGAGAACAGCGCACCCACCAGGAAGAAGACCGAACGCCCCAGTCTCTGCGACCAGTCGTCCGCCGGCAGCAGCATCAGCAGGAAGAAAACGATCACGGCGAAAGTGCCGAGAGTGCGCAGCTGCCGGGCCAGATAGGCGTTTGCCCCCTCCTGTACGGCTGCCGCGATCTTCTTCATGGATTCGGTGCCCTCACCGGCCGCCAGCACTTGACGCACCAGCAGCTGGGCGACGACGAGCGCCGCGATCGCGATGACCGCAATGATGATTACGATCATTCTATTGCCGTCAGTGAGTACCGCAGCCGCGAGGGAAGTGGGTTCGGTCAGAGTCGGGTTGAAGAGCCCCGCCATTCGTCCTCCTTGACGTTCAGAGCTCAAGATGTGGACGGATTGTAGGGAGCGGAACCTGATCAAAACAGTGCGCGACCATGGGAATTGACCTTCGTACGCCCCTCACCAAACGATCGTGGTTCAGGATTGCCCCTGAAAGCGGTAATGGGGCAAAAGCATTGACGGTTGACCAATGATCGACAGAAAAGGAAAAAGCCCTGCTCGGCAGGGCCTCTCGCAAGGGTGACCACACATACCGAATATGCCGCCGTCAGCGCGGCACACCCGGAAAGATCATCGGGTCATGACACGATCGTGGCCGGATTCGTCGGCCAGCTCATCCGGATGACGCCTCCCTGCCCACCCGTCGTCACCTCGACGTCGTCGACGAGCCCACTGATCACCGCGAGCCCCATCTGGTCGCGGCCGTCGGCGTCCTCACGGTCGCCCTCGGGGCCGGCACCGTGCTGCCCGGCGCCGGAGCCCCCGGAACCGCCCGACGCGGGCACCTCGTCGCCGACCTCGATCGAGAAGGACTTCTCCTCCTCGGTGAGCAGGACACGCACGGGAGCGGTCACGCCGTGACTGCGGTGCAGCCCCACCGCACGGCTGCACGCCTCGCCGACGGCGAGCCTGACCTCGTCCAGCACCGCGTCGTCCACCCCCGCCCGCCGCGCCACGGCGGCCGCCACCAGGCGTGCCGTCCTGACATGCTCGGGCTGAGCACTGAAGCGGAGTTCAACGGTGGCCATGCGGTCCCCCTCGGACGTACGAGCGTGCGAGCGTGCTTCTCAGGGGCACCGGGCCGATGCCCGGCACCCTGGCCTTCCTTCCGGACTCCCCGGAGTCTCCGGACGGACCGGAGCCCCGGGGAACCCCTGGCGACTCAGTCGGTCGCCGCGACGGCCTCGTCGACCGTGGTGTGGATGGGGAACACCTTGGTCAGACCAGTGATCCGGAAGATCTTGAGAATGCGCTCCTGGTTGCAGACCAGGCGCAGCGAGCCTTCATGCGCACGTACGCGCTTCAGACCGCCCACGAGCACGCCGAGACCGGTCGAGTCGAGGAAGTCCACGCCCTCCATGTCGACGACCAGGTGGTAGCTGCCGTCGTTCACCAACTCGACCAACTGCTCGCGCAGCTTGGGCGCGGTATACACATCAATCTCGCCACCGACCTCGACGACCGTGCGGTCGCCGCCTGGGCCGGACACATTGCGAGTCGACAGGGACAGGTCCACGGATCCTCCAGCACCTTGCTATCGAGCGGTCGCCCCTCGGTCTCCGCGGCGGAGCGAGGGGACGGATCGCCAGCCGCCATGGCATTCAATCACTTACCCGCAGCCATGCACGACGCCTTGGGACCATTGTCCGTCACGCCGGTGACACACTCGGAGCCGATGGCCATGAATCACCGACCCAGACGACCCTCCGAGAGCGGGGAAGCCCGCCCCTGCCCCGGTACGGTCCTCGACCGGCTCGCCGCGGGGGCGGGCCGGGCTGCGCGCATCACTCATACGGAGCACTTGCCCCCAAGGCCGGGTCGCCATGCAGTCTGGCCGCACCGCATCCGCCCGGAAGTGATCAACGCCATCCAGCGGGCGGGAATCGAGGCCCCCTGGGCCCACCAGGCAGCGGCCGCCGGGCACGCCCTGGACGGCGAGTCGGTCGTGATCGCCACCGGCACCGCGTCCGGTAAGTCGCTCGCCTACCTCGCACCGGTACTCAGCACTCTGCTGGACGGCTCCGAGGCACCCGAAGGACGCGGCACCACCGCCCTGTACCTGGCCCCGACGAAGGCCCTGGCCGCCGACCAGTGCCGCGCCGTGCGGGAGCTCGCCTCGCCGCTCGGCAAGCGGGTACGACCGGCCGTGTACGACGGAGACACCCCCGTCGAGGAACGCGAGTGGATCCGCCACCACGCGAACCTCGTCCTCACCAACCCCGACATGCTGCACCGCGGCATACTCCCGTCGCACTCCCGCTGGTCCTCCTTCCTGCGCTCAGTGCGCTACATCGTGATCGACGAGTGCCACAGCTACCGGGGCGTCTTCGGGTCCCACGTCGCCCAGGTGCTCCGCCGGCTGCGTCGCGTATGCGCCCGATACGGCGCCCATCCGGTGTTCCTGCTGGCCTCGGCGACATCGGCCGGCCCCGCCGCCGCGGCCGCCCGTCTGACCGGACTGCCGGTGACCGCGGTCTCGGACGACGCCTCGCCACGCGGTGAACTCGTCTTCGCCCTCTGGGAACCGCCGCTCACCGAGTTGCACGGGGAGAAGGGGGCCCCGGTGCGCCGCACCGCCACCGCGGAAACCGCGGACCTGCTGACCGACCTGGCCGTACAGGGCGTCCGCACGGTCGCCTTCGTACGCTCGCGCCGGAGCGCCGAGTTGGTCTCGGTCATCAGCCAGGAGCGGCTGGCCGAGGTCGACCGGAACCTCGCACGGCGTGTCGCCGCATACCGGGGCGGCTACCTCCCGGAGGAGCGGCGCGTGCTGGAGCGTGCGCTGCACTCGGGCGAACTGCTCGGCCTGGCAGCCACCACGGCCCTGGAACTGGGCGTCGACGTCTCGGGCCTGGACGCCGTCCTCATCGCCGGCTACCCCGGTACCCGCGCCTCGCTCTGGCAGCAGGCGGGCCGAGCCGGCCGCTCCGGGCAGGGCGCCCTCGCGATCCTGGTCGCCCGTGACGACCCGCTGGACACGTTTCTCGTCCACCACCCCGAGGCCCTGTTCCAGCAGCCCGTCGAGTGCACCGTGCTCGACCCGGACAACCCCTACGTCCTGGCGCCGCATCTCTGCGCTGCCGCGGCGGAGCTGCCCCTGACCGAACAGGACCTGGAACTGTTCGGTCCGGCCGCCCCCGGACTACTGCCCCAGCTGGAGAGCGCCGGGCTGCTGCGCAGACGCACCGCCGGCTGGTACTGGACACGCCGGGAGCGGGCCGCCGACCTCGCCGACATCCGCGGCGGAGGTACCAGACCCGTGCAGATCGTCGAGGCCACCACCGGCCGGCTGCTCGGCACGGTCGACGAGCCCGCCGCCCACACCGCCGTACACGAGGGCGCCGTACACCTTCACCAGGGCCGTACGTACCTGGTGAAGCGGCTGGACCTGGAGGACTCGGTCGCCTTGGTGGAGGAGGCCGAACCGCCCTACTCCACCACCGCCCGGGACACCACCTCCATCTCCGTACTCGAGACCGACACCGAGGTTCCCTGGGGCGCCGGCCGCCTCTGCTACGGCTCCGTCGAGGTCACCAACCAGGTCGTCTCCTTTCTGCGCCGAAAGCTGATCACCGGAGAGGTCCTGGGCGAGACCACACTGGATCTGCCGCCGCGCACCCTGCGCACCCGCGCCGTGTGGTGGACCGTGACCGAGGACCAGCTGGACACCGCCCGGGTCCTCCCGGAGCAACTGGGCGGGGCACTGCACGCCGCCGAGCACGCATCGATCGGACTGCTCCCGCTCTTCGCCACCTGCGACCGCTGGGACATCGGGGGGGTCTCCGTGCCACTGCACCCGGACACCCTGCTGCCCACGGTCTTCGTGTACGACGGCCACCCCGGAGGTGCGGGCTTCGCCGAACGGGCCTTCCACACGGCCCGTGACTGGCTCGGCGCAACCCGAGAGGCCATCGCCTCGTGCGAGTGCGAGGCGGGCTGTCCGTCCTGCATCCAGTCCCCCAAGTGCGGGAACGGCAACGAACCGCTCCACAAGCGAGCCGCCGTCCGACTGCTCACCGTCCTTCTCGGTGGTGCCCCGGATGCCGCCCGCGGCCGGGCATCGGCCGCGAGTCGGCCCCCGGTCACCCAGGACGGGGGAGTGGCGACGACCGGGACGGCGGCAGGCCGTCAGGAGGATCCCGGGGCCTCATGGAGCCCTTCGCAGGGGAGCTCCGCGCAGACGGGACCAGGACGCCCCGGGGAGCCGAGGGCGGTGCACCCCGCGGAACCCCGGGAGGGGCCGGGGACCCCCGGGGGGTGATGCCGGTCTCCGGTCGGGGACGACCGGACCCGCTCCCCGCAGCGGGCGGGCCAGGCGGACCCGGCCGCCGCCCTGCCCTCGGTGGCTCCGGTGGCCTGCCCGGCCGACCGAGCGAGTCCGGTGGAACCGATGCGAACGGCAGGACCGACGAGGCTGAGAGCCCTGAGAGCCCTGAGAGCGCTGAAGGGGTCGGAAGGCCGGACGGGGCGGACGGACCTGCGCGGGCCCTGACCTCCGGTCGGTACGGGCCGAGAGCCGTGCCGGCCGTGACGTCGGCGATCTCACCCGCTACGGCGCATCGCACGACTACCGCCCCTTGCGCCTCGGCCACCCTTGCCGCCTGGGCACACGCGTCTCCGGCGCCCTCCAGCGCCCGGTCGGCCGCGGCGAGCGCCGCAAGGTCGGCTGCGGCGCCTGCGCGGTGACGGGCGACCACGGCCTGCCCCAAACCGAGCACCACGGCGAAGACCGCGCACATCGCGCAGGCCGCCATCGCCGCCCACACGGTCGCCGAGCCACTGTCCCGGTTCCTCATCGCTCACCGCTGCCCACCGCGTCCTCGGCGAGTGCGACCGCTTCGGCCGCCAGAGTGAGGGAGGGTGCCGCGGGGCCTGGGCTCGGGGCCTCGACGCGCACCCGCCAGAGGTCTCCATCCCTGCCCAGCGAGATCTTCGCCCCGGGCGGTGCGGCCGAACGGGCGGCGGCGAGCGTGGCGGCCCGGGGTTCCGAGCGGGCGGCCGCCCGAGCCCCTGCCCTGGCGGCGTCCACACACTGGATCTGCGCCGATGCCGCCATCAGTGCCCAGACCAGGGCCATCGTGAAGACCACCAGCGCGGGCACGGCCACCGCGGCTTCCGCCGTGACCGATCCCCGCTCTGCCCTGGGGCAGGGGCGCGGGCGCGTAGTCGCAGCGGTGTCAGAACTGCGCACTGAGTGCCTTGCCGATGATGGATTCAAGTGCCCCGGAGACCGTGTCGCTCGTGATCACCTGATACAGGACGGCAGCGAAAGCACACGCTGCGATCGTGCCCATCGCGTACTCCGAAGTGGTCATCCCGGCGTCGCCAAGGGTCGCCCGGCGCGCCCCGGTGATGATCCCGCCGGTCCGGGTCACCACCCGGGTGCACACGATGACGACGAGCCTCCTCGCGGTACGTTCCGCCGTCCAGGTCTTCAGGTCGTTCATGCTCATCTCGATCTCCTCGTTCACGAATGCCGCCGCCGTCTGTCGGCGCCGTTGCCCCGCCGAAGCGGCTGATGTGATGGATGTGATGGATGCGATTGATGCGGCCGATGCTCTGAGCCGACGGGATGATCCGGTGCGCCACCGGTCAGCTGCCTCCCTTCGCCTGCAGCAGCCCTGTGGCCAGGCCGATCACCACGGGAGCCACTCCGACCGCGAGAAAGGCGGGCAGAAAGCAGAGCCCCACCGGTGCGGTGATCAGCACGTGGGCGCGCTGGGCCCGGGACGCAGCGCCACGGGCCCTCTCCGCTCTGAGAGCCGCAGCGAGCCGGGCGACCGGTTCGGCGGCCGGCGCTCCCGACGCGGCTGCCCGCTCCAGACAGCGGGCGAGCCCCGCTGCGCCCGGAATCTCCCCGAACCTCCCCCATGCACCGGCCGGTTCGCTTCCCAGCAGAAGCTCCGCCGCCGTCTGCTCCAGCCGCTCTCCAACCGGCCCCCCGAGCGACTGACCGACCGCGCGCGCCGCCTCACGCGGCCCGGCTCCGGCCGAGACACAGGCCGCCAGGAGTTCAGCGGCGAGGGGGAGCTGCCCGGACACCGCGCTCGCGGAGGCTCCCGCCGCCCGGTCCCGGGCGCGGCCCCCTTGCCATCTGCGCAGGCCGTACGCCCCGGCAAGTCCCAGCAGGCACCCGGTGAGTCCCCCAGCCACGACCCATCCGGTGGCCACGGCGACGATCACGGGCGCCCATCGCCCCAGCCGGGTCGATGCGCGCACCGGGCGCCGACGGCGCAGCGTCCCGTGCCACTCAGCACTCGCCCCGGCGCGCGGCCCCAGGAGCGCGTGGAGCCGTCTACGCGCCCGCCGGCGCCGCAGCCGCCCGCTCACCGCCACGGCCACGGGCGCGCCGACCAGGAAGGTGACGCCCAGACCTCCGACGAACGTGTCGTTCATGGCTGCTCCGCTGCCCGTACGATCCGGGTCGCCCAGAACAGTCCGACTGCCTCAAGCAGTCCGCCCACCACGAGGCAGCCCAGTCCCGCGGGGCTGTGCAGAAGGATCCGCAGGGGATCCGCGCCGAGCGCCCAGCCGAGCGCCAGTCCGATCACCGGCAGCAGCGCCAGCACCACGACCGTTGACCAAGCTCCCGCCAACTGGACTCGCACGCAGTCCTGTTGCTCCCACTCCGATCTGAGGACGGCCTCCAGACGGTCGACAGCCGTCGCCAGACCTGCACCGCTGTCCACGGCGACCAGCCAGCAGGCTGCCAGCCCGGCCAGTCCCTCGGCTCCCGGCTCATGTGACGCTCGCCTCAGCTCTGCGGGCACGTCCCCGCCGAACCGGGCGGCGGACAGCACCGCTGCCTCGGCTGCGCCCAGCGCGCCGGTGGCCCGGCCCACGGCCAGCAGGGCCTGTCCCGGCTGGCCCCCGGCCCTCAGCTCGCCCACGATGCCGCCGCACAGAGCGACCACCGCGGCCGCTCGGCCGGCCGCTGCCCTGCGCCGCTCGCAGGCCCTCAGCCGCCGGGCCGTCAAGGGAACGGCCACCGCCCCCGCGAGCAGCGGAAGCACCGACTCCCCCCACACGGCCAGCAGCGCACCCGCCGGCAGGCAGAGCCACTCCCGCCGCCCCCGGCCGAGGAGTCTCCGCCAGTGTGCCGAGGAGGCCCATCGGGGCCCCTCCGGGGCCACGCCGCCGCACGCCAGCAGTCGTGCCCGCTGCAGCCCCCCGTCGCGGCCGGCCGTCAGGCAGACGGCAACCCCGGCACACACCGCCGCCCACACCGCCGCCGCCGTCATCGCGATCCCCCGATCAGGGATCGCAACCGCTCCCAGCCGCGCTCGCGGGCGAAGCCCTCCGCGCTCCACCGCAGCGCCGGTACGGTCGCCACCAGCCCCGTTGCGTCCCGCTCCAGGACATGGACCTCGGCGACCCGGCGGCCGCCGTCCCGCCCCCGTACGAGATGCACCACGACGGACAGTGCCGCCGCCAACTGGCTGTGCAGAGCGAGTCTGCCGAGACCGGCAGCCGTGCCCAGAGCCTCCAGTCGTGCGGGGACGTCCGCGGCCGTGTTCGCATGGACGGTGCCGCACCCGCCGTCGTGCCCGGTGTTCAACGCTGCCAGCAGATCGGTCACTTCAGAGCCGCGCACTTCTCCGACGACCAGCCGGTCGGGGCGCATCCGGAGTGCCTGGCGCACCAGGTCGCGAAGGGTGACCAGGCCGGCGCCCTCCTGGTTGGCCGGACGCGTTTCCAGTCGCACCACGTGCGGATGGTCGGGACGCAGTTCCGCCGAGTCCTCCGCGAGCACGATGCGCTCCTGGCCGCCCACCAACCCCAGCAGAGTGGAGAGCAGTGTCGTCTTCCCGAATCTGTGGATAAGACACCACTGTGGGTGCACACTTGGCCCATGACGCCCAGCACTACGCCCAGTAACCAGCCCACCAGGGCGGTCATCTACGTCCGCATCAGTCAGGACCGTACCGGCGCGCACCTCGGCGTGGACCGGCAACGCGAGGACTGCGAAGCCCTCGCCGCACGGAACGGCTGGGACGTCGTCGAGATCTACGTCGACAACGACATCAGTGCCTATTCGGGAAAGCCGCGGCCCCGGTACCGGCAGATGCTCAACGACCTGGAGCAGGGCGCAGCCACGGTCGTCATCGCCTGGCACACCGACCGGCTCCACCGCTCCCCCACCGAGCTGGAGGAGTACATCACCGTGTGCGAGCGGCGTGGCGTCACGACGCAGACCGTGCAGGCCGGCGCGCTCGACCTGGCCACGTCGGGCGGGCGCCTGGTCGCGCGCATGCTGGGCAACGTCGCCCGGCACGAGTCCGAGCACAAGGGCGAGCGCGTGGCACGGGCCCGGCTACAGAAGGCCAAGGCCGGCCAGTGGGCAGGCGGGATCCGCCCGTTCGGCTGGGGCCGACCCACCGGCGAGAAGCGCACGAAGGTCGACAAGGCGACCGGTGACGTGACCGAAGTCGACGTCCTCGACATGGCCAAGCTCGTGCCCGAGGAGGCGGCCGCGATCGAGACCGGCCACGACATGCTGCTGTCCGGCGGATCGCTCCGCGGCTGGGTGAAGTGGCTGAACGACAAGGGCTTCACCACCACCCGCGGCAACGAGATCGGCAGCGTCGAGGCGCGCGACATGCTGCTCCGCCCGAGGAACGCCGGCATCGCCGTCTACCGCGGCGAGGAGATCGGGAAGGGCGGCTGGGAGCCGATCGTCGACGAGGCCCGACACCGCACCGTCGTCGCGCTCCTCACCAACCCGACCCGCCGCACCACGCCCGGGGCCACGCCCAGGTGGTTCGGGTCGGGTATCTACCGGTGCGGCATCGACGGCTGCACCAAGACCATGAAGTGCACCCGGGCCGGCGGGGCGAACCGGCCAAGCTACCGGTGCCCGACCCAGCACGGCGGTGCCCGCCGGGCCGACAAGCTCGACCGGTACATCGAGGACGTCATCATCGAGCGCCTGTCACGGGACGACGCTCACGAACTGCTGCTCCCGGCCGCAGGCGGTATCGACGTAGGTGCCCTGCAGGTGGAGAGCGAGCAGATCCGCCGCCGGCTGACCGACCTGGCGGCGATGTTCGGTGCGGGGCAGATCGACATGGCCCAGTTCACCGAGGGCTCGGACACGGCCCGCGCGCAGCTGGACGGGATCACGCAGCGGATGGCCCGGGCAGCGGTGAAGGATCCGCTCGTTGACCTGGTCGGTGCGCCGGACGTCCGCAAGGCGTGGAAGGGCATGGAGCTTGACCGCCGCCGGTCCGTTCTGCGCGCGCTGCTCGACGTCACCATCCGGCCGGCCCGCCGCGGCCGCATGCCCGACGGCGGATACTTCGACTACAAGACGATCGAGCTCGACTGGAAGCGCGGGCCGCGGTAGCACTCAGTCCTCGTGCGGGGGCAGGAGTTCCGCTTTGCGCGCTGCTCCCACCCATTTCGCAGCCGTCGAGTGCGACACGGCGAAGTGAATTTGTACCGCGCGCGTCGGCGGATCGTCGTTAGCCTGTGCGTTCCGGTACACCTTGGCCACCTCTTCGAGGTGCTCGGGCGTGATCTTTCGTCGCCGCTGAATACCCGCCTCCATTACCGATGGCGGAGTGGGGGCGATGTCCATGCGTCGCAGTGGCAGCTTTCTGAACTCCTCGGCAATCGGGGCTCGCGCCTCCGGATGCTGCAGGAACTGGGCCATACGATCCTCTGCCCGCCTCTCCCATGCTGAAGGCGGGAAGCCGCCGACCACAGCCGGGAGGTGGCTGGTCCAGTCCGGCCCCATGCCGGTGATTCGGAGCACCTCGGCGCCGGCTGGTGTCGTCCTGAAGCTGACGATGATGGCGGTCGGCGTGTCCAGAGCGAGCATTTCGGGTGTCCGGATCGTCATGAAGAAGTCGCTCGGCAGCGTCATGAACCTGGCTGGGATGTGGACGCTAGGGAAGTTGAGCCGCTCGGGGGCGCTCGGATCCCAATTCAAGGGAACCGCTACGAGGCGCCAGTCGGTGGGGGGCACGTTGTCAGTCACAGTCCTCAAGATGCCCGATCGGCAAGCCAACGGCAAGGGGGACCCATCTCTTTGGCTAGGAACAGCGGTGGCTGCGCGCAGCTGTGGTTAGCCAGAGTCGGCCTGAGTAAGACAGACCCTCGGAGATCTGAAGCGATATGAACTGATGTGGGTGGTTGCCTACTGGTGCCTCCCGTTGCTCCCCGGTGCCTGGTGTTGCCTAAAAGCCTGTCAGGTACTAACCACCGGCTAGCCACCCTGCACGACGCCTTTGTCGAAGCAGTCGACCTGCAAGGCAGGCCGAGCCGGGCAACCCAGCCACCCCGAGGGGCACATAACAGCAGTTCAAGGCGCCCTTTAGGGAGACGGCACACCCCCTGGACCACCCACCTGCACGACCGGACCAGTTTGACTACGCGCCTGAACGGTTTGACTACGGGTCGGAACAGACTGCACCGGGCTGCACCCCGTCTGACCACGCTGGCAACACTTACTTAGTAGCTCTTTGCCGCATCGGTATACGCAGTTCCCTAGTTACAGGGCTTGACATCGGCAAGGGGTCGGCTAAATTTGAGCCATGGCTCAAGCAGCACAGCTCTTGCGCCTCTCCCGGATTCGTGCTGCCGCGAACAGCGGCGAAGCGCGGCGCCTGCGCGAGGCCGCACACCTGTCCATCGCCGAAGTCGCCCGAGCATGTGGGGTCGACCAATCCACCGTCTGGCGGTGGGAACGAGGCACCCGAAGACCGCGAGGCCGGCAGGCCCTGGCTTACGGAGAGCTGATCGATTCCCTCCGCTCAGCTGCCGAGAGCTCCTCGGCAACGACGACGACGCCGGGTTGCACCCCGACGTCGCCTGTCGAGCACGGCCCTCTCACCACCAGCGCTAACTAGTAAGACGGCGACGCTCAGGGTGTTGCACCACCCCACTACGCGTCGCCGCCGGAAAGAGACGTCTCTATGTCCATCTTGGCACAGACGGCAATGGCGCCGTCCACCCCGGTCGGCCAGAGCGGCGAGCCCGCCGCCCTCGCCGAGACCGTCCTCCTCGCCCTGGCCGCCGCCGGCGCCGACGAGACCACCCTCGACACCACCCGCGAGATCCTCGCGACCGGGCAGGTCTACCGCACCTTCGCGACCGCGGTGCACGACCAGAACAACCGCGACCTCCTCCCCGTCGTCGACATGCTCGACGAGATCATCGGCCGCGTCGCCGACCAGCGGCCGCTCAAGCCCCTCGTCGACATGATCAAGCGCGAGCAGGCCAAGGAACAGCAGGCCGAGCCCGGGCACCACCCGTGGTGCAAGACGGGCGCCTGCATCACCCGCCACTACGACGACGGGCAGCCGTGCACTGAGCATGTCGGTCCCCGCATCGACATGCCCATCCCCAAGGACATGGGCTGCGCCAGCAACCAGCTCCTGTCCGCCGACCTGCACGCCCTCGAAGAGTTCAGCGGCGGGCCCCAGGTCTCCTTCAACAGCGGCGGCAACGGCGTCCTCCTCGGCGGCCCCGAGCTCGACGAGGTCATCGACGACCTCGACACCTTCGTCGACGGACTGCGCCACCTGCGCCGCCTGATGGGGCAGGAGAAGGCCCAGTGATCGAGCCCACCGCCGCGGCCCGGGGCATGTCCCCGGGCCGCCCGGCCCGGCAGTGCACGCACTGGATCGGCCTCGAGTCCCGCCACTGCGGCGCGACCGACGGAGTGCGCCCCTACATCCCCGGCTACCGCTGCCCGGCCCACACCCCGAACGCCCTGCAAGGCAAGCCCGAGACCCCGCCCGGACCGGGCTGGCCCATCCACCGGGAGGCGAAGTGAGCGACGAGCGCGAAGAGCCCGACTACCGCGACGCCGCCTACTGGGCGCGCATCCGGCGGATCGTCGATGCGGCACCCCCCTTGTCAGAGGAGCAGCGACTCGTAATTCGAGCGGCATTCGCCGCGCCCGCCACGAACCGGGAGGCAGCGTGAACGCGCTGACGCACATCGAACGCGCCCAGTTCCTCGCCGCCGTCCAAGACCTGGGCCAGGACGAAGAGATCCAGGAGGCTGCGCGCCGCCTCGTCCTTGAGATCGAGGCCGAGAGCCCCGCGCCATGGGCCGAATCGGACCCGTTCGCCGCCGAGCGGTACCTGGCCTCCCGCGGGGCCACACCCAAGGCGGCCGCCTCGAACGCAGCCGAGTTCGAGCTCCAGTCCCGCGCGCTCTACGCGCTCGCTACCGGGAAGCTGGCGCAGTCCTTCCAGGACATCGCCAACTGGTTCAGGACTCACGTGGACGGTGCCGAATGACTGGCGCACCTGGCCACTGGCCCGTCACCAACCCGGTCGACCTCGACCAGGCCGACGAGCAAGGAGAGCAGCACCTCCAGCTCGTCACCGAACAGGCCCGGTTCCACGTCACCCTCGGCGCCGTCCGAGCGGACCTCGAAACCCAGCCGTCCGCGAAGTGCGTGCGCGCCGCCGCACGCCGCTGGTGCAACGCCATCACCGCCATGGCCGACGAGATCGCCGCATAGCTGCGGGGCGGGCGCCCTGGGGGTGCGCCCGCCCCGCCCCACGAACACCCTGATCCAGCTCGCAGAAGAGAGCCCGTTCGTGAACGACACCATCGCCTTCAATCGGCTTGCGGACCATCTCCGCGACCTGGGCGAACCCACCCGCTATCAAGGCAGAGCGCTGCGCACCCGGGGCCTCTGCCACGACGGCGACTCCCCCAGCACGGTCGCGATCAGCCGCATCCAGGGCGGCGTCGGCGTGTTCTGCCACAAGTGCCAGGGCAACGCCGACTTCCTCGCCGCCATCGGATGGACCGAAGCCGACCTGTTCGACGAGCCGCTGCCCGAGCGGCAGCGCGACCGCCCGGCCGACGACATGTGGATCCCGTGCAAGGAGCGAGGTCACAAGCGCGTCGCCCAGTACCTGTACCGAGGCGAGAACGGGGCCGTCGTGCACGGCGTCACCCGCTGCGACCACAAGTGCTTCGCCCAGTGGCGCCCAGAACCGACGGCCAAGTCCGGCCGACGCTGGAGCCTCAACGACCAGCAGGGCAACCGGCTCGTCCGCGTCGTCCCGTACCGACTGCCCGAGATCCTCAAGGCCAAGACCAACGACCGAGTCGTCTGGATCTGCGAGGGCGAAAAGGACGCTCATGCCCTCGTCGACCACGGGCTCGTCGCGACCTGCAACGCGGGCGGCGCGGGAAAGTGGACCGCCGAACACGCCCAGTTCCTCGAGGGCATGGACGTGACCATCGTCGCCGACCGCGACGAGCCTGGCCGCCGTCACGCCGAGCACGTCGTCGAAACCCTGATCGGTCTGGCCCGCTCGATCTACGTCGTGCAAGCCAAGGCCGGCAAGGACGCCGCCGACCACTTCGCCGCCGGCTACAAGGACCACCAGTTCCACCAGGTCGGGGCCCCGGTTCCGTACCCCGGCGACCCGGAGGCTCAGTGAGCGCGCGCATGAACTGGGCCCAGGACATCAAGGAACCGACCTGGGACCACGGCATCCACCCCGAGGACGCCGACGGCTGGGACGAGCCGATCCGGCTCGACCCGCCGCCCGCTCCGTCCCTCGACTCGACCAAGCTGCGCGGCATCGGCGTCATGGCTCAGGCCGTGTCCGACAGCCTGCAGGTCCCCGTCGACCTGCCGGCCTGGCTGGGCATGGCCGTCGCCTCCACCGCGATCGGCGGCCGCCGCACCGTCAGCCCGAAGGCCGACTGGGTCGAGCCCGTCACGCTCTACACCATGCCCGTCGCGGCGCCCGGTGAGATGAAGTCACCGGCCCTGTCCGTCATGGCCAAGCCCATCTACGACGAGCAGAAGCGGCGGCGAGAGGAGGACAAAAGCGCCGTCGTCCGCGACCAGCAGGACCGGCGGATCGCCGAGTCCATCGTCTCCGACGCCGAGTCGAAGGTCATCAAGGCCGACGGGCCCGAGAAGCGGAAAAAGGCACGCGAGAGCCTCGACGCCGCACGCGACGAGCTCGAGGCCCTCGGCGACCCGAAGGTGTACACCCAGCTGATCGCCGACGACACCACACCCGAAGCGGCCACCGACGTGATCGCCGAGCAGGGCGAGCGCCTGGCCGTGCTCTCCACCGAGAGCTCGTTCCTCGGCAACGTCGGCGGCCGGTACAGCAAGAACGCCAACCCCGAGATCGTGCTCAAGGCCTGGAGCCACGAGCCCCACGCCGTCAACCGCAAGAGCGGCCGGACGCTGCTCCTCGAACGCCCCAACCTGTCACTCGGGTTGGCCGTCCAGCCCGGCTTCCTCACCGGCATGGGCGAGACCGGCGACGTGTTCGAGGCCCGCGGCCTCATGGCCCGGTTCATCTTCTCGATGCCGGCGAGTCGGGTCGGCGAGCGCGTGTACGACACCGACCCGATCCCGGGCGGAACCCGCCAGGCGTGGGACCACGCGATCCGCGCCATGATGGCGGCGATCTGGGACGACGCCGAGTGCCGTGAGATGGACCTGGACCCGGCGGCGCGGCGGTCGTTCCGCTCCTTCTGGGAGGAGCTGGAGCCCCGGCACAAGGCGCACGGCGACCTGGCCGCGATCGAGGGCTGGGCCAAGAAGCTCCCCGGGCAGGTGCTGCGGATCGCCGCCGTCCTCACGCTCTTCGAGGATCCGTCGGCGCTCACCGTTCCGGGCGATGTCATGGACGACGCCGTCGCCCTGGTGCCGTACCTGATCGCTCATGCCCGCCTGGTGTCCGACCTCATGTCGTCGGAGCGCCAGTCGAAGCTCGGGCCGGCGCGGGCCGTACTCGACTGGCTGCGGCGGAAGTACGCCGACGGGCAGATCGAGGGCCGGTTCGCCGCGGGGGACGTGGAGAAGGGCGTCCGTGGCCAGAGCTGGTGCACGGAGATGGGTGACGTGGACGACGCGATCGACCTGCTGGTGCGGGCCGGTTGGCTGCGGCTGATCGAACCGCCGGAGCGGAAGGAAGGGCAGCGCGGTCGCCCCCAGAAGCCGCGTTTCGTCGCACATCCGGACGTGACGGGCAGGGAGAGGCGGGTTATCTCCATTAATTCCATACCTCGGGGGGTGGCTTGAGTGGCCCTGGATTACTCCCACCCTCCCTATAAAGGCCATTTTTCAACTAATACTCACTCTCTGTAATTCGATAGTCAGCGCTACGTGACGCACTGGCCCCACACCCCACACCTTCGACGCCCCGACCGCGTGGAATTAATGGACGAAAGTCCGGCGGCCGGTCCGACCGAGAGGCAGTCCGCCGTGAACGTCGACGACGTGGTCGCCGAGAAGATCGCCGCCGCCCGGGCCCGCGCCGAACGGGAGAAGCGCCGGCGCGCAGCCCTCGCCGCCGCCCGCAAGCGCGGCCTCGCCATCCGCCACGCCACCAAGCTCCGCGAAGCCAACTACCGCCGCACCTACCCCCAGAAGGAGACACCGTGACCGTCACCGCCCCCGTCGCAGCCGCCATCGATCAGCCGTCTGCGGCGCCTCGAATCCTGAACATGGTCAACGCCCAGCCTGGCTGGGTCGCCACCGTCTACTACTACGAGAAGCTCGAGGACGGCGGCAGCACGGTCACCGCCACCGAGCGGCACCGCGTCATCGCCTGGGCCCTCGTCGAGCACGACGGCGGCACAGACTTCGAGCCCGCGTTCGTCACGGCCCCCGGGTTCCCGACCTGCGCCAGCCTCTACAACAGCCACGCCCCCGACCACGTCGTGGCCTACGCGCACTACGAGCCCGACGCCACGGACCTGACGGACCCGCGCATCGACCGCTGACCGCACGCACATCGGCCGGGCCCGCGGATATCGGGCCCGGCCTCCCATCCAGCATCCCGCGACTTGCTTCCCAACAAGAAGTAAGTCGCCCACCCGAAGGAGTACCGATCATGGACCTGCAGGCTCTCGCGGCAGACCTGATTGCCCGCACTGAGAAGGCGGTGGAGCAGATCGCCGGCCTCTCGGCGCACACCGGCATCACCTTCAAGGTCGCCGATGTCGTCGACGCTGTGGAGCGCGACCTTCCCGCCGGCTACCCCGAACCCACCGCGGAGGGGGCCCTCACCCGGCGGGACGTCATCGCGTCCATGGCGGAGGACGTCCTCAGCGGCGCGATCTACGAGGACCGCGCCTGACCCGCACGACGACAGCCGGCCCGCGGGATCCGGGCCGGCCACCCATCCAGGACACCACAGGAGAGGCCCCATGGCAGGTGAGACCGTCATCACGATCGTCGGCAATTTGGTCGACGACCCCGAGCTCCGCTTCACCCCGTCCGGGGTGGCGGTCGCCAAGTTCCGCATCGCGTCGACTCCGCGCACGTTCAACCGGACCACCAACCAGTGGGAGGACGGCGAGGCGCTGTTCCTCACCTGCTCCGTGTGGCGCGCGGCCGCGGAGAACGTCGCCGAGACCCTCGGCCGCGGCATGCGCGTCATTGTCCAGGGCCGGCTGAAGCAGCGCTCCTACGAGGATCGCGAGCAGATCAAGCGCACGGTCTTCGAGGTCGACGTGGACGAGGTCGGCCCGTCCCTCACCTACGCCTCCGCCGTCGTCACCAAGAAGACCGGCAGCCAGACCTCCGCGGGGCAGGGCCCCACGCAGAACGACGGCTGGGGCGGCGCCCGCCCTGCACAGCAGCAGGGCGCGCAGCCCGCCCCCACTGGCCAGCCTGAGCCCCCTTTCTAGATCGAGGAGATCCCCATGTCCGACCGCGAGATCCAGCTCCACGCCGCCCTGCGGACCGCCCTGGCCCGGTTCATCGACCCGGACGACGACACCATGCCCGCCCCCAACCGCATCGACGGCGGATTCACGCGGGTCCCCACCGACACGGTCATCGACGAACTGATCACCGCCATCACCACGAGCAGCCGACAGAAGTTCCCCATCACCAGCCACCCCTATCAAGGGTTCGGCTACGAAGCGCCCTGCACCGCGACCGGCTACGGCACCGCGTGCGGGGAGTCCGAGTACGACCACGAGGAGCTGCCGTGAACGTGTGTGGCCTGTGTGAGGCGCCGCTGGAGGACGGCTACCTGTGCTCCGGCTGCACTCTGGCCACGGCTCGGCGGCTCGGCCGGATGCCGAAGCTCTACGCCGGGCTGGAGGCCTTCCTGCAGCCCGGCGGCAGGGCCAGCGCCCAGTACGGCCGCACGCAGGCTGTGGACGCGCCGCTGCCCGTCTTCGAGCCCGCGTTCAGTCTCCGCGGCCCCGGCGGGATCGTCGGCGTCCTGGAGGACTGGCGCTCGGCCATGCAGTCCGACCGCGGGTGGCGCGAGCCGGCTGTTGCGGGCAGCACCGAGCGGCGCGTCGCCGTCGCGGCCCGGGCCCTGTCCATGAATCTCGACTGGATCGCCGCCAGCTGGCCGCTCGCCGGGGCGTTCGCCGAGGAGATCCGTGACCTCGAGCGGGATGTCGCCTCGATCGTCAACCCGTCCGAGCCGGGCGAGCGTGGTCGTCGCCTCGGCGCGTGTCCGGCCGTCGACCCGGGCGGCGCCATCTGCGGCGCGATCCTGCGCCACTTCCCCGGGCAGTCGGCCGTCTCCTGCCGCTGGTGCGGCTGCACCTATCCACCCGCGAGCTGGCCCGACCTGAAGGTGTTCATCGACCAGGACGAGAAGGAGGAGCCGTGGCCGACCGCATCGTGACGTGCCGGTACCTGAAGGCCTTCAACACGCAGTGCACCGCGGAGGCCATCGATCCCGACGGCGAGGCCGTCATCTGCGCCCGGCCCGCCGCCGAGGTGATGCGGACCGTCAGCGACGCCCAGGCTAAGCCCCGTGAGAAGGGGCGGAGTTGAGCCTGGCAGCCTTGCCACTATCACACCCCCCTGTGATAGTCTGGTGAGCGTGACCGAGAAGCCCTGGCGGGACCGGTTCCGACAGGAAGACGAGCTGGTGGAACAGCTCCAATCCGAGCTACTGGAAGCCGCCATCCGACGCGCCCAGGCCCTCGCCGACGGCGTCGCCGAGATGGGCAGCGTCTACAAGGTCGCGAAGGAAGTCGGCAAGAGCTACACCGCCGTCAGCAACGCGATCAAGAAGCACACCCCAACCGCATAGAACGAGGGGCCGGGCAACAGCTCCCCCGGGTGGTGGAACACCCGAGGAGCGGCCGCGTCGCCCGACCCCGACGCCCCCGGCAGGCGGTGGAACGCCGAACCGGGGACTTGACCACGAGAGAGACGGAACCTCCTCATGGACCACCGGCATTTTCCCATGCCCAGGCGCGCGGACGCGCCCCCGCCGTACCCCACGGACTCCGACCCCGACATGGACGAGGCCCTGTACCGCGTCCGGGCCGGCGGTGCACGATGAGCCGCCCCATCCCCGCCACCGAGTCCCGCGCTCTCCTCGCCGCTGTGCGTGAGGCGCTCGACATCCCGCATCCGGCGACCGTCGGCGACGCCGAGGTCCACGACCGGATCCTCGAGGCGCGGGTGATGCACGCCCGGATCGCCCTGGCCGATGTCCTGGACCACGGTGGCGACCCGGGGTGGCACGCGGACTACCTTCGCTCCCGCCTCGCCGAGCACCCGCCCACCGGCTACCGGAGCGCCCCCACGGAGCGCGTCGGTGACGCCCTCCCCGCGATGCGCCCGGGCGAGACCGCCGGCGAGTACGCGGCCCGTCTCCGCTCCGCCACCGGAGCGATCTGATGCGCAACCAGCAGCCCACCGAGGCCGAACGCGTCGCCGAGCTCCACCGCGAGGCCGCGGCCGCGTATGCCGCCGCCAACTCCCCGGCCGCCCGCATCGAGGCCACCGCGCAGCGCGCAGACGCCGTCAGCAACGCCCAGGCCCACGCCGCCGCCAACCTTCGCTGACCCACCAGACCGGCCGGGCCCCGGGGACCTCCCCCGCGGGCCTGGCCTCTTGGAGCGCACCGTGAACCCCCTGACCGCGTGGGCCACCACGAACCCCTGGCCCGCCGCAGCCGCAGCCACCCTCTCCCTCCTCGCCATCCTCGGCGCAGCATGGGCCGCGACCCGCCCCCTGCGCGCCGCCGACCGCCCGCCGGCCGCCGTCATCATGGCCGCCGTCGCCGCCGCCGGGTGCACCGCGTACTCCGCAGACACCAGCTGGGCCTACGCGCGCGACCACCTCGGCATGACCAGCACGACCGAACGCGGCTTCATGTTCGCGGCCGCCGAGGTCGCCCTGTTCGCCACGGCGCTGATGGCCCGGCAGAACCTGAGCACGGCCGGAGCACCGGGCACGCCCGGGGTGCTGGTCTGGGTCATCACCAGCGTCCAGATCATCCCCGCCTACGCAGAGTCCGGCTTCTGGGGCGGCACCGTCCGCGCCGTCGTCGGCCCGGTCCTCGCCGCGCTGCTCTGGCACCTGGCCATGGGCATCGAGCTCCGCCACAGCCGCCCCGGGGCCGACTCCCAGTCGATGCCCGCACTCCTCGCCCGCGAACTCCGTGAACGCCTGCTGTCCCGTCTCGGCCTGTCGGTCCGGGACCGTACCGCGGAGCAGATCAGCCGGGACCGGGCCATGGCGCGCGCCGTGCGCCTGGCGTCCCGGCCGAAGCTGCGCGGCTGGGGCCGGCGGCGCCTGGCGGCCGCGGTCGCCCGCGCCCGGGTGGGCGCGGACAGCGAGGCGCGGCACCGGCTGCTCCGGGACCTCGCCGCGCGCCGTACCTCCGGCGAGCTGGCGACCGTACCCCTGGCGTCCCCGTGGACGGGTACGGAGGAGGACGGCGATGTCCTCAACAAGGCCCGGGCGGAAGGTCGCACCGACGCCGCAGTTACGGCCCTGCTCGGCGCGGTCGGCAGGCCGGAGGCCGTCCCGAGCAAGCCTCGTAGGCCTCAGCCTCCCTCAGCTCCGAGCGGACCAGTCGGGGAGCCAGTTGAGGACGTCCAGGCTCTCTACGGCGCCGCCCACGCGCCCATCGTCTACTTCTTGCGCAACGGCAACCGAGTCAAGATCGGCACGTCGCAGAACCTGAAGCGCCGCATCTCGTCGCTGTCGTTGCGTCCCAGCGACGTGGTTCGCGTGGAGCACGGCGACCAGCAGTACGAGCGGGCGCTCCACGGTCGATTTACCGATTTGCGGGCGGGGGGCACCGAGTGGTTCGAGCTGCGGGGGGACCTTGCCCGATACCTCGGTGAGCCGGATGAGCCCGAGGCCGATCCGGACGAGCCCGGCCCTGAGCCGGATGAGCCCACCTCGCCGGCCGTGGCAGAGCCTCAGGCTCAGCCCGATGAGCCACTGCCCGTCGACCCCGTTCCCGCGCTGGCAACTGCGCAGGCCACAGCGTGTGAGCCCCCAGCTCAGGCCCGGGACCAGGAGCCCGCGGCTTTCGGCTTCTCAGCCCACCTGACCGCACAGTCGGCTCAGCGCGCCGAGGGCATCGCGAAGGTGGCTGAGCTCGTGGCTCAGGACCCGGGGATCACCTCGGGGCAGGTGGCTGAGCTCCTGAGCGTCAGCCCCGCCACGGCCAAGCGCTACCTCCGGGAAGCACGGCAGGGCCGATCGTGACCGGCCCGGGCGCCGACGAGCGCCGTATCCGCAGCCTGCTGCGCCGCCGCGGTGTCGGCCCGGACGCCCTGCCCCCGGAGCAGCCGGAGCAGCCCGCCCGCGTGCCGATGAGTGAGCCGGACTGGCTTGACCGGCTGTACGCCGACGAGCAGCTGGTCGACGAGCCGGAGCAGCCGCAGCAGATCCCCTGGTACAGCCTCCGCAAGCACGATCAGGACAGCCAGCAGCCCGCGGGGGAGGTCCTCGAGGTGCTGGCCGCGCCCGGCGTCCAGATCACCATCACCCCCGCCCCGGGCCCGACCGTCAGCCCGTGGCGGGCCCGGATGCGCCGCTGGGTCCTGGTGCGGGGGACCGCGGCCTGCGTCGGCTACGTCGTCGGTATCGGCCCGGCCGTCGCCGACGCCCTCGCCGACGCGGGCCCCGGCGCGATCGGCGTGGCCGGGATGTTCTACGCCGTCGCCTGGTGGCTCGCCTCCCGCCTCACCCGGCTCGTCCCCGCCGAGGCGTCCCCGGAGGTCCACGCGGCCGCTGACTGGGTCGCGCATATCCCGGACTCCGCTGTCCTCCTCGCCCTTGCCCTGAACACCCCGAACGCCCTGATCTAGGAGCACCCGTTGATGTACCTCGCAGCACCCAGCGCCGGGGGAGCCGTTTTCGGAGCCGTAGGCGCCGGCGGTATCTCTCTCGTCCTCGCCGCGCTCCTGGTCCTGGGCGTGAAGGGCAAAGGCAAGGTCAAGCTCAAGGACAACCCCGCGGTCATCTTCGCCTTCCTCGCTGGCACCGCGTTCAGCGCGGCGGGCAAGATCTGGGCCAACCCCGAGCGGCTCATCAGCCAAGGCCTCACCGGCCTCGGTGTCGGCACGGGGAGCGGAGGGGCATTCGGCGATGTCGGTGTCGGGGCGGTCTGCCTACTGCTCGTCGTGATCATCCTGTGCGCGCCTCTCTCCCCGGGCCTGTCCGCAAGCCTCGGCCTCATCTCCGCCGTCGTGTTCCCCCTCGCCGGGGACAGCACGATCTGGGCCGCGCCGGTCGAGCTGGCCATGGCAATCCTCGCGATGGTGGCGGCCTGATGGACTGGTGGATGGCGTTCTGGCGCGCGGTGTGGGTCGGCTCCAGCCTGATGTCCGGCCGGATCGGCGCCTGGCTGCGCCAGGGAGTCGGTGTGCGGCTGCTCGGTGTCGGCGTCGCCTGCGGCTTCGTGAAGGGCCTGCCCCACACCACTGAGATCGCCTACACCACGGCGGCCGGATGGCTCGTGGCGGCGGTCGTCCTCGGCCTCCGGGCGAAGGCCCCCGACGAGCCCCCGGGCGAGGCCGCGCCGGCGGCCGCTGGGGAGAGCGGTCTGGCCCCCGATGTGGTGGTCCGCGCGCTGCACCAGCTGGCCTCTCCCCACGTCCACATCTCGGCCCTCGCCGAGCACCTGAAGCGGCCCGCGGAGGAGGTCCGCACGGCCCTCCAGGAGATGGGCGTCCCGCACGGCGACGGGGTGCGGATGAAGGGGGCCGGCGTATCGACCGGGGTGAGGGCGCGCGATATCCCGCCCCTCTCCCCCGACCGGTCTCCCACCCATGAGGGGGTGTTGACCAGCAACAACAACAGCAACAACGGCTCGGGAGAGGGGCCCCGGAAGGGGTTCCTTGGCGACTACACGTTCTGGGTCACCGACGACCCGGACAACCCCGCCCGCGCCCACGTCCACCACGACACCCAAGCTCAGGAAGGCACGACATGACCCCCGCTGACAGGGCCCTGCGCTGGCTCCGTATCCACGACCTCAGCCCCGCCGCCGACGTGGACTCGACCGCTCGCTACCTGAAGGAGAGCAGCGACGACGGGTGCACGTGGGACCTGCCGCGTGAGTCGACGGGTGTGCATCTTCGCCACGACATGACCGAGGCGCTTCTCGCAGGCCGTGCGGTCGAGCACGGGCCCGGCGTCACGATCGTCCAGGGCCCCTATCCCATCGGGGGTCTGATCCGGTACACGCGCACCCACTGAAGCCCCCCGGGACGGCCGGTGGCATTCTGGAGCCGTGAGCAGACTCGTGGATACCGCAGCCGCCGCGCTCGGCACCGGCGTCAAACCAGCCACCATGCGCAAGTGGCTCCAGCGCGGCAAGCTGACCAAGCACGGCCACGACTACTACGGCAGAGCCATCGTCGACCTCGACGAGATCAGGGCCATCCAGCGGACGAAAGACGCTGCTTGATCGCTCAATCGCGGCGTGTCACACTGACCCCGGACGCGTATGTCCAGACATTGACCGCGTGAAAGCCCCGACCACCCCCCCGGTCGGGGCTTTCGCCATACCCGCCCGCACACGGCGCCCCGTCCGTCAAGCTGGCCCCTCACACCACGCCAGCCCATGGGGGATCCATGAAAGCCGACGAACCCATCGCCCGCGCCGAACGCAACCGGCAGATCAACAAGAAGATCCTCACCTTCGGCTGCCTGCCCATCACGATCATCCTGGCCCTCGTCATCATCGCCGCAGTAGTCGGCAGCAACAGCACCGAAGAGGACGCCAAGAACCAGAAGGTCACCGTGGACGAGGACAAGGCACGCGAAGCAGCCGGCCTACCGCCCGAGCCCGACGCCGCAACCCGCCAGGCGTTCCTCGACGCGCTCAACACGATCGACCCACGGATCATCAAGCCCGGCAAAGAGGACCAGGCCGTAAGCCGCGGGCTCAACCAGTGCAGCAGCTCGTCCTCGAAAGGCCGTGAGCAGATAGTGCAGCAGGCCCTCGCCCGGTTCACCGTCACCACACGGCTGCCCGAGATCGCCACCCCCGAGACCGGCGAGAAGATCCTCGACGCCGTGCACGCCCACCTCTGCCCCGACCTCAAGGGCTGACCCACCCCACCCCGCCCCGAGCCCGGCCCGCACCACGCAGGCCGGGCTCACGCATGCACGGAGGACATCGTGAACAATGCCCACACCATCCATCTCCCCGCCATCCCCGACTACGTCCCCCGGAGCGCGCTGCGCACGATCTGCGAAGCGCTCGGCCTGCCTGCCAGCGACGTGCGCGCCCTGGATATCAGCTTGGACAGCGTGATGGTCGCTCTGCACGCACGCGGCGAAACGGGCCACAAGCTTGCGGCAGGAGACGACGCCGTAGTCGTCACCGTCTCCATCCCCGTGCGCTGATCACAGACTCCCGAGGAGACAGCCCATGCCCATCCCGTACCCGAGCCGTGCACGCGCTCTGCGACACGTCCACCGCACACGGGCCGCGTACCTCTACAGCCGCTTCCCCCAGCGGCACATCCTCGGCATGTCCTGCTGTGAGATCGGCTTCCCTACGCAGGGCAGGGACCACGGTGACGCCTGCCTCGCGGCCATCGAGCGACTTCAAGGCGCCCTGGTTCAGATGCACGGCAGGATGCGGATGGCGTATGAGGGGCACGGTGTTCCGCAGCAACTGCGCCCCTCACGGACACACTGACCATGCCGCGCAGGGCCAAGCAGGTCTGCCCGACGCCTGGCTGCCCGAACCTGACCCCCGCTGGACGATGCCCCCCCTGCCTCGCCCAGGCCAGGACGGACAGGGGCACCCCACACAGCAGGGGCTACGACAGACGATGGCGCGCAGCGAGCGAACGCTACCTGCAAGATCATCCGTACTGCGAGTGCGACGAGTGCGAGACGCTACCTCCCCTGCAGCGTGACCCCGCCACCGAAGTCGACCACATCGACGGCCTCGGCCCACTCGGACCGCGCGGCTACGACCCCGCGAACTGGCAGGCCATGTCCAAGCGGCATCACAGCCGCAAGACCGCGCGCGACACGTTCGGCCACTGACCAGCACCGTCACCCTCCGCGACCCGACCCCAGGGGAGTGACCCCCGGCGGCAGGGGGCGGGACAGCGCGGGGGAGGGCGCGAGGAGGTCCGCCGGGTCAGAAGGTCCCCAGCCGTCACGCAAGGTGACGGCGCTCAGTGTTGCGCAACGCAGCTGTGAGGAGTGATCGACTATGCCTCGTGGAGGGCACGCCGCCTCCGGGCCGGCGCCGGACCCGAACGCGCTGCGGCGGAACCGCCCGTCGGATGCCGCCGGGTGGAAGACGCTGCCCGCGGAGGGCCGTCAGGGCCCGCTGCCGGAGTGGCCGTTGACCGAGCCCGCCGATCGGGAGTGGGACGTCTGGTCAGACCTGTGGGCGAAGCCGCAGGCGGTCATGTGGGAGGACTTGGGCCAGGTGCTGGAGGTCGCGCTGTTCGTGCGGACGCTGGCCGAGGCCGAGCGGCCGGACGCCCGGGTCGACGTGAAGAAGATGGTCCGCGGTTATCTGGATTCGCTGGGCCTGAGCGTGGCGGGGATGCTGCGGAACCGGTGGCGGATCGCCCCGGCGACGGAGCAGCCGGCCGAGGAGGCCGCTCCGGCCGCGCCGCGGGCGCCCGTGCGTCGCCCGTCGGCGCGTGACCGGCTGAAGGTCGTGCCCAGTGGCGAAGGCGACTGACGCCGCAGCTGAGTTCGTCGTCCACTTCCCCACGCTGTGGGTCGTGCCGGACTGGATCGAGGCGCACTGTCCGGTCCCGGACGGCTTCCGCCAGGGCGAGGACATGGAGCTGTACCCGTGGCAGTTGTGGTGCACGGTCAACCACTACCGGGTGAAGCCCGCTGCGCGGGTGGGCCAGTTGGCGCCGGCGTTCCAGTACCGGCGCTCTCAGGTGGTCGCGCCGCAGAAGACGGGCAAGGGTCCGTGGTCGGCGACGATCGTCCTGGCCGAGGCTGCCGGGCCCGTGGTGTTCGCTGGCTGGGCCCGGGGCGGGGAGCGGTACCGGTGCTCGGATCACGGCTGCGGCTGCGGCTGGTGGTATGAGTATCCGGCCGGGGAGCCGATGGGCGTGCCGTGGCCGACGCCGCAGATCCAGTTGACGGCGACTTCGGAGGACCAGGTCGCCAACGTGTACCGGCCGCTGCAGTCGATGGTGAAGCTGGGCCCGCTCGGCGAGGTGATGCGCGTCGGGGAGGAGTTCACCAGGGTCGCGGACCGGGGCCGCATCGACGTGGTGACGTCGTCGGCTCTGTCTCGTCTGGGCAACCCGATCATCTTCGCCCTGCAGGACGAGACCGGCCTCTACACGGCGGCGAACAAGCTGCGCCGGGTGGCGGAGACGCAGCGCCGCGGCACGGCTGGTATGGGCGGCCGGTCGATGGAGACGACGAACGCGTGGGATCCGAGCGAGCAGTCCGTCGCGCAGACGACGAGCGAGTCGAAAGCCCGGGACATCTTCCGCTACCACCCGCAGGCGCCGCGGTCGCTCTCGTATGGGGACAAGCGGCAGCGCCGGAGGATCCACGCCATCGTGTATGCCGGGTCGGCGCACGTCGACTTGGACGCGATCGAGGCGGAGACCGCCGAGATCTTGGAGAAGGACCCGGCGCAGGCTGAGCGGTTCTTCGGTAACCGGTGCGTGGCGGGCTCGTCTGCGTGGCTGGACGTCGCGAAGTGGGCGGCGAAGGCGAAGCCGCGCAGGGTGCGGCCGATGACGCGGATCGTGCTCGGGTTCGACGGCTCGGACGTGGACGACTGGACGGCGATCCGCGCGGAGACGATGGACGGCTACCAGTTCACTCCCCTGTGGGGGCCGGACGACGAGCCGACGGTCTGGAACCCGGCCGACTTCGGCGGGCAGGTCCCGCGCGCGGAGGTGCGCGCGGCCATGGACCAGATCATGAACCGGTACGACGTGGTGAGGCTGTATGCCGATCCTCCGTACTGGGAGACCGAGGTCGACGAGTGGGTCGACAAGTACGGCGAGGAGCGGGTGATCCGCTGGCACACGCGGCGCGTGGTCCAGATGCACTCGGCTGCGGAGCGGCTGCGGACCGATGTCCTCAAGCGCAATGTGGACGGAGCGTCATTCGCGCACGACGGCTGCTCGATCACGGAGGCGCACATCGCGAACACCCGGGCGGCCGCGCGGCCGTCGGATCGGTACGTGCTCCGCAAGGCGAGCCCCGCCCAGAAGATCGACGCCACGATTCCGAGCATCCTTGCCCATGAGGCGCTCGGGGACGTGATCGCCGCCGGGCTGGCCGAGCGGCAGGTGTCCTACTACTACGGAAGTTGAGGAGGGCCCCATGGCTACGGAGGCGCAGGCCCTCCAACTGGTCGCGTTGCTGGAGAACGAGCTGGTCCGGCGGCGCAGCGACATCGACCGGCACAACGACTACTACCGCGGGAAGCACCCGCTGAAGTTCGCGTCCGACGAGTTCGCGAAGTTCCACGGCAAGCGCTACAAGGACTTCTCTGACAACTGGGTGCAGGTCGTCGCCGACTCTCCGGTGGAGCGGCTCACGGTCACCGGGTTCCTGGCGTCCGGGCAGACGCAGGCCGACAAGGACTTGTGGAAGGTGTGGCAGGTCAACGGCCTGGACGCCGACTCGCAGCTGGGGTTCCTCGGCGCGGTGACCGGGGCCCGCTGCTTCGTTCTGGTGTGGGGTGATCCGGACGACGAGGGCATGCCCGTGGTCACGTTCGAGGACGCGGCCCAGTGCGTCATCGCTTACGAGCCCGGCTCCCGTCGGCACCGGCGCGCGGCGCTGAAGCTGTGGCAGGACGGCGGCACCGACTTCGCCACGCTGTACCTGAAGGGCGAGGTGTGGAAGTTCCAGCGCCCCCACCTGTCGGGCGGCGAGGACAAGTCGGCGCAGATGGTCGACGTGGACGAGGAGCTGAAGACGTGGCGGCCGCGTGAGCTCCGCGACGAGCCGAACCCGCAGCCGAACCCGATGGGTGTTGTGCCCATGGTGGAGCTGCCGAACAAGCCGATGCTCGTGGATGACCCGATCTCGGATGTGGGTGGTGTCGTCGCGATGCAGGACGCCATCAACCTGTTGTGGGCGCAGTTGTTCACGGCGTCGGACTACGCGAGCTTCCCTCAGCGCGTCATCATGGGCGCCGAGCGGCCGGTGATCCCGAAGCTGAATGCGGCGGGGGAGGTCGTCGGGCAGCAGCCGGTCGACATTCAGCAGTTCGCCGTGGACCGCGTGATGATGTTCAACGGCAAGGACGTCCGGATCGGCGAGTGGCAGGCCGCCAACCTCGGCATGTATACGGGCCTGATCGAGGTGGCCGTGGGGCACCTCGCGGCGCAGACCCGCACGCCGCAGCACTACCTCATCGGGAAGATGGCCAACCTGGCGGAGGGCGCGCTGCTCGCCGCGGAGACCGGCCTGGTGAAGCGGTGCGACGAGAAGCAGCTGTGGTTCGGCCAAGGCCTGCGGGAGATGGCGCGGCTGATCGCCCTGGCCAGGGGTGAGACGGCGAAGGCGGAGGCGTTGCGGTCAGGCCGGGTGCTGTGGGCGGACACCGAGTCCCGCTCGCACGCGCAGATGGCCGACGCGCTGCTGAAGCTGAGGCAGCTCGGTTTCCCCTTCGAGTGGCTGGCGCTGCGGTACGGGCTCACGCCGACCGAGGTCGCCGACGTGGTGGCGATGAAGGAGCGCGAGCTCGAGGCCGACCCCGTCTCGGAGATCACCCGTGCGCTGGCCGGGGGTACGGGCGCGGCACCCGGCGGCGGGCGGCCGCCGGCCCTTGCCGAGGGCGACGACGAGGAGGAGCCCGGGGCCGAGGAGGATGCGGCGTGAGTCCGTCGCCGCAGGGCGTCGCGCACCAGGAAGCGCGGGCCCGGGTCGCGGAGGCCACCGCCCGGGCGGCCCGCGGAGCGTGGCGGCAGATCGACCGCGACCACATCTACGACTCGTGGCTGGTCCTCATGGCCCGGGTGCTGGCGATCGTCTCGGGCGGGCAGCTGGCGGCCGCCCGGGCGACGGAGCCGTGGCTTTTGGCGCTCCTCGGTGTCGACCCGGAGCAGGCCGAGTCCGACCACCTGAGCCCGTCGGCGCTGACCGGCGTGGACGGTAGTGGCCGGGCGCTGGCCGAGGTCCTCATGGCGCCGATGTGGGCGGCGCTGCGGCTGGTCACCCAGGGCAAGCCGGTCGTCCAGTCCATGGCGCACGGCCAGGTCCTCCTCGACGTCGTGGTGAAGACCGCGGTGGCGGATGCGGGCCGGGCCGCGGACCTGGTGGGCATGGCGTCCCGCCCGGGCGTCACCTCCTACATCCGGGTCGTGGAGTCCGGGGCGTGCTCGCGCTGCCTGGTCCTGGCCGGCCGGGAGTACGGGGTGAGCCGCGCGTTCCTGCGGCACCCGCGCTGTCACTGCGGCATGGAACCCGTCACACGGGACCACCAGCCCACGGCGCAGGATCCGCGGAAGGTGTTCGACGCCATGTCCGAGGCGCAGAAGCGGCGGACGTTCGGCGAGGCCGCCGTGAAGGCGATCGAGGCCGGGGCGGATATCGCCCAGGTCGTCAACGCCCGCCGCGGCATGGCTTCGGCGAGCGTGTTCGGCCGCCGCGTGCTGGCCACCAGCGAGGGCATCACCCGGCGCGGTATCGCCGGGCGGCGCCTGAAGAACTTCCAGAAGGTGCCCGGCCAGCGGTACCGCGTCGCGCGCACGCCGCGCCTGATGCCGGAGGAGATCTTCCGCCTGGCCGACGACCGCGAGCACGCCCTCCGGCTGCTGCGGCAGCACGGCTTCATCGTCTGACCCCGCCCGGCGCACAGTGCGCACGGCGCCCGACCCCGCAATGGGAGCCCCTTATGGACCGCAGCACCCTGCCCCGCCATGCCCGCGCACACGTGCCCGGGTGGGCGCACCCCTACCCGCACGGGGTGTTCTCCCCGTTCTTCTACGCCGACGGTGACGACAGCGACGACAGCGACGACGACGCCGTGGACGACAGCGACGGCCAGGACGACGGCGCCGGGGACGACGATGAGGCGGACGCTGGCGACGGCGGCCAGGACGACGAGGACGACGCCGACCCCGACGGCGCCGAGGAGCTCGGCGACAAGGGCAAGCGCGCGCTCGCGTCGATGAAGGGCAAGTGGAAGTCCGAGCGGGACAGGCGCCGCGCGCTCGAGGAGCGCCTGGCCGAGCAGGACAGCAAGGACGACGCGGACGCCGCCCGGCGCAAGGCCGAGCAGGACGCAACCGCGAAGGCGAACGGACGGATCCTCCGCTCGGAGGTCCGGGCCGCGGCCAAGGGCCGGCTCGCCGACCCCAAGGACGCTCTCACCTTCCTCGACCTCGACCAGTTCGAGGTGAACGAGGACGGCGAGGTCGACGAGGACGAGATCGCCGAGGCGATCGAGGACCTCATCAAGAACAAGCCCTACCTGGCAGCCGCAAAGGCCACGAGGTTCCAGGGCACAGGCGACGGCGGCGCAGCGCGCAAGGCGGGCCGGCCGAAGCAGCTCACTGAGCGAGACCTCAAGACCATGACGCCCGAGCAGATCGTCAAGGCCCAGGAAGCAGGGCAGCTCGACGATCTGCTGGGCGCAGGCTGACCCAGGAGGTAGCACCCCATGGCCATCACCCGTTTCCGGCCGGAGATCTGGTCGGCACGACTGCTCGTCGGCTGGCGCAAGGAACTCGTCTACGCCGGCCCGCAGGTCGTCAACCGCGACTACGAGGGCGAGATCGCCGAGGCCGGCGACACCGTCCGCATCACCTCGATCTCGGACCCGACGATCGGCACCTACGTGCCGAACGTGACCGAGGTCAACCCCGAGGAGCTGACCGACGCGCAGCGCACCCTGGTCATCGACCAGGCGAAGTACTGGGCTTTCAAGGTCGACGACGTCGACAAGCGGCAGGCCAAGGGCAACGTGATGCCCGAGGCGATGTCCCGCGCGGCGTACCGGCTCGCCGACCAGACGGACCAGTACGTCGCCGGCCTCTACACGGGCGCGGTCACCGCGAACGTGCTCGGCTCGACCGGCGCGCCGATCAACACGTACACCACGCCCACGGACTTCTACGACAAGGTCCTCGTCCCGCTGCGGACCCGGCTCACCCGGGCCGACGTGCCGAAGATGGGCCGGTACTGCGTCGTCCCGCCCGAGGGCTACGCCTCGCTGCTCCTCGACGACCGGTTCACCGACGCGTCGAAGTCGAACGACCCGATGGCGCTGCGCAACGGCTTCGTCGGCCGGGCGGCCGGGTTCGACATCTACGAGTCGAACAACACCCCAGAGCCGACCGCGGGTGTCTCGGTCGTGCAGTGCGGCGTCCAGGCCGCGATCAGCTTTGCGGAGCAGATCAACAAGACCGAGGCGTACCGCCCGGAGAAGGGCTTCGGCGACGCGGTCAAGGGACTGGCCCTGTACGGCGCGAAGCTCGTCCGCCCGGACGGTATCGCCATCGCCTACATCGACCCGGCCGCCTGATAGGGAGAGGGACTGATGGCACGCACCGCGATCACCGTCCGGCGCTTCCAGCCCAACGGTGCCCACACCGAGGACTTCGGCGACGCCATCGACGCGGCCAACGGCATGCGGGTGGCGAGGGCCGAGCCGGAGCGCACGGTCATCCGCTACACCAACGACCACGCCAGCAATGCGTTCTCCATCGTCGTGCGCGCCGGGGACAAGCCCGCCGCGCAGGCCGCCGGGCAGGGGGACCTCACGGTCTCCGTCCCGGCGCAGGGGACGCGCTGGCTGGGCCCGTTCGACTCCGGCCGGTTCATGCAGTCCGACGGCTCCATGGAGATCGACTTCACCGGCACCAGCCCGCAGGGCGGCATCACCGTCTTCCACCTGCCGAAGAACACGTAAGGAGGCGCGACCCATGGCACGCACCGCTGTCGCGTACAGCAACCTCGTCCCCAACGGCGACCTGGCCGACCCGGCCGGTACCGCCACCAACGCGGGCACCGGCAACGGGCACACGATCCCGACCGCGGGCCCGAGCGGCAAGGCGGTCCCCGAGCTCACGCTGCTGCGGGTCACGGCCGGGTCGACCGGCGGGAACGTCACCGTCCTCGCCGGGGACAACCCGCCCGCGCTCGCGTCCGGGCTGGGCAACCTCGTCGTGAACGTCGGCAACAACGCCACCCGCTGGATCGGCCCGTTCGAGAGCGGGCGGTTCCTGCAGAACGACGGCACGATCCTCGTCGACATCGCGACCGGCTTCGTCGCCGGCACGATCACGGCCTTCAAGATCCCGAGGAACACGTGATGCCCGAGACCATCCACGTCCGCGGCGAGGGCGGACAGGTCATCGCCATGGACCTGCCGCTGCCGGAGCCGATCCAGCAGCGCCTCACCTCCGGATACCTCCGGCGGGTCCACGCCGACGGCAGCCCGTACCGGGGCGACGACGAACTCCCGGCACCGGCTGAGGCCACCCCGGACGCCGGCGGTTCCGAGAAGCCCAGCACGCCGCCGTCTGGGGGCCGGGCCAAGCCCGCGGCCAGCGCGCCGAAGTCCGAATGGATCGGCTACGTCGTCTCTCAGGGGCAGATGTCCGCCGACGACGCGGCCAACTACACCAAGGCCGACCTGATGGACATGACCGGCTGAGAGGGGGCCACCGTGGCACTGGACCCGCTGGCGGCGGTGGCCGACCTCGAGGCCCGCGGCCTGACGGTCGAAGCGTCGGAGACGGCGCTCGTCGAGACCTATCTCGACGTCGCCTCCACCGCGGTGCGCGAGGCCGCGGGCGTGCCGATCTCCCAGACCACGTCGACCATCACCCTTGAGGGCGAGGAAGGGCAGCGCCTGACGCTACCCGGCCTGCCCGTCGTCTCGGTCGCATCGGTCGAGCTCGACGGTGAGCCGCTCACGGACTGGCGGCTGCGTACCGGCAGGCTCTGGCGCGCGGCCGGCTGGACCGCGTGTGACGGGCCCTCTGAGGTGGAGGTGACCTACACCCACGGTATGGCGGTCGTCCCCGCGGACATCGTCGACCTGGTGTGCCGGATGGTCGCGGCCGCGCTGAAGTCGGCCCGGGCCGAGGAGGACGGCACCGGCATCGCCGCCGACAGGGTCGTCACCTCCGAGCGTCTCGGGGACTGGGCCGTCACCTACGCCAGCGATGGCCGGCTCACCGAGATGGACCTGCCGCAGCACTGGCGGGAGCGTCTGGCGGCCCGCTTCGGCGGCGGCGTGAGCTCGCTGAGGTCGCGGTGAGCCGCGTCGGCCGGTACCTGACCCGGCGGCTTGAGGTCTGGCGTATCGTCGCCGTCCCGGACGGGGCGGGCGGCGAGGAGACCGGCCTGGTGCTGCAGGGCACCGTGCGGGCGAAGGTCGACCAGCCCTCCCCCGCGGAGCGGCTGGTGGCCGCGCAGTCGGGCTCCCGGCACTCGCACGACATCTGGCTCCTGCCGACCGCGGACGTGCGGCGCGGCGACGAGCTGCGCGGCACCGACCGCCTCGGCCAGGCCCAGGTCTTTCGCGTCCAGTCCGTGGTGCAGCCCTCACGGCCCGTCTACAGCAAAGCATTCGTCGAACTCACCCAGCAGGAAGGGGCCTGATATGGCCGCACTGACCGTCACCTCGGCGCCCGTCGACGGGGGCCTGGCAGATCTCTCCGGCGCGGCTGTGGCGGCCGCTTCCGGCGGCGACACCGCCCCGTGCGGTCCGGGCCGCTTCCTCGTCGTCATCAACGGCGACGCGTCCCCGCACACCGCCACGGTCGCCACTCCGGGCACGGTATCCGGGCTGGACATCGAGAACGCCGCGCTCGTCGTGGCTGCGGGCGACACCGGCATCCTGCCGCTGCCCCGGCTGTTCGCCGGGACGAACGGCCGCGCGTCGATCACCTACGACGCCGTCACCTCCGTCACTGTCGCTGTCGTCGAGTTGGGCTCCTGATGGAACGGCCAAGGCTGCCGCAGACGGAGACGAGCGAGTGCCGCGCCCGGGCCGAGGACTTCCTCGGCCTCGGGGACACAGACGTCGACGAACCCCGCGCCGTGGCGTGGGCCCTGCTGGCGGTGGCAGGGGAACTCGCGTCCATCCGCCGCCTGCTGGAGCGGCGCCGCTGAGAAAGGGGGGGGCTGCCGTGGCAGCACGCAGGGGCCGTCGCTCGAGCGCGCGCGGGCGCGTGCGGCGCAGCGGGCCGGTCACCGTCGAGCTGGTCGGCATGGACGAGCTGCGGCAGAGGCTGCAGGAGCTCGGGCCAGACGTGCAGTCGGCGTGTGTCCGGGCTCTGAAGGAGTCCGCGGCCGCGGTCGTCGACCACACCAAGGCGGCCGTCCGCAAGGACACCGGGAACTTGCAGCAGTCCGTCAGGGCCCGGTTCCGCAACAACGGGCTGCGGGCCGAGATCGGCTGGTGGGACCGCGATGACGACTACGCGGTCTACCACGAGCTCGGGACCCGCCGGTTCCCGCCCAAGCCCGCGCTCGGCCCCGCGCTCGAGGTCGAGCGGAACAAGATCGGCGGGCGGATCGCCGCCGAGATCCGCAAGGAGCTGTCATGACGACCGCCCCGTCCGCGATGGGCCCCATCCAGACCGCCATCTACGGCCGTCTCACCGGCGACGCTCCGCTCATGGACCTCATCACGGGCGTGTACGACTACGTGTCCGAGGACGCGGAGTACGCCTACGTCGTGATCGGCGAGGCGATCGAGACGCCGGACAACCGGCACGGCGGCTTCGGCCGGCAGACAGTCGTCACCTTGCACGTGTGGACCCAGCACCGCGGGCACAGCAAGGGCCTGGCGATCGCCCGGCGCGTCACCGAGCTGCTGGACCACCAGCCGCTCACCATCGAGGACCAGGAGCACGTCGTCACCCGCTTCGAGTTCTCCCAGACGCTCACCGACCCCGAGCCGCCGGGCGACATCCGGCACGTGGTGCTGCGCTACCGGGTCGTCACCGAGCAGCACTGACCCGCGTCAATCCCATCCGCCCCCGAGCCCGCTGCGGCCGGGGGCTTCGTCACGCCATAGGAGGAACAGCCATGGGCGGTATGGACGGCTTCGGAGTACAGCTCAAGCGCGGCGACGGGGAGGTCTCGGAGACCTTCACCGCGATCGCCGACGTCACCAACCTGTCCGGTCCGGGCCTGTCCCGGGAGACGCTGGACGTCACCTCGCACGGGTCCCCGGACGCGTACATGGAGTTCCTCGGCGGTCTGAAGGACGCCGGCGAAGTGTCGGCGGATATCAACTACCAGCCGGCCGTGCACGACGTCCTGGTCGACGACTTCGACGACCCCGCCCCGCGGAACTACCAGATCGTCTTCCCCGACAGCGGCGCCACGACCTGGACCGTCAAGGCCATCCTCACCGGCTTCGAGCCGGAGATGCCCTACGACGACAAGGCCACCGCGAGCCTCACGTTCAAGATCTCCGGCAAGCCGACCCTCTCCTGAACGGAACCACCATGACGCTTCTCAGCAAGGACGCCATCCTCGCCGCCGACGACCGGCAGTGGGAGGACGTCCCGGTGCCCGAGTGGGGTGGCACCGTCCGGGTGCTGGGCCTGTCCGGCACCGAGCGCAACGCCTACCAGTCCTCCCTCATCGTCATCGGCTCCAACGGCAAGCCGCAGCGGGTGAACCTCGAGGACCAGCTCGCCAAGCTCGCCTCGCGCACCCTGGTCGGCGAGGACTTCGAGCGCCTGTTCACCGACAAGGAAGTGAAGGCCCTCGGGAAGAAGAACGGCCGGGTCCTCGAGCGTGTCGCGAAGGTCGCGCAGCGCCTGTCGGGCCTGTCCGAGGGCGCGGTGGAGGACGCGGCGGGAAACTCCGCGGCCGCCCAGAGCGGCGCTTCTACTTCCGCCTAGCGCTGGAGAAGGGTGTCTCCGTCGCGGAGCTGCTGCGCACGCACAGCTCGGCCGAGCTGACGGAGTGGATGGCCTACGAGAAGATCTCCGGCCCGCTCGGCCCGGAACGCATGGACGGGCTGCTGGCGATGCTCTGCGCGACCGTCTCCAACACCGCCCGGGGCAAGGGCCGCAAGGCCACTCCGAAGGACTTCCTGCCCCAGTGGGACCGCGGGCCGAAGGAGGCCATGGACTGGCAGTCGATGCTCGCCGCGGCCAAGGCCATGAACCGCCGCCTCGGCGGCACGGACCTCACGGAAGGAGGCGGCGACCGTGACCACCCTCGACGAGCTGCTCGTCACCATCGGGATCAACACCGATGAGCTGACCCACGGCGCGGACCAGGCCGCGAACCAGGTGGAGAGCAGCCTCGGCGGGATTCAGGCCGCGGCTGCCGGCGCCGCCGTCGGCGGGCTGTTCATGGTCGGCCTGACCAACGCCATGGACGCCAAGCACGCCAACGCCCGGCTGACCAACCAGCTCGGCCTCACGCAGGAGGAGGCCGCCCGCGCCGGCGACGTCGCCGGGCAGGTCTTCTCCCAGGGCTTCGGCGCCTCCATCGACGAGGTCAACGAGTCCCTCGGGGGCGTCGCCCAGGCCATGGGCGGCGTGGGCGAGATGACCAACGACGAGCTCGCCGAGATGACGAAGAACGCCCTGATGCTGGCCGACACCTTCCAGCTCGACGTCGGCGACTCGGCGACCGCAGCCGGGCAGATGATCGCCAACGGTCTGGTGAAGAACGGCACCGAGGCTTTCGACGTCATGACCAAGGCCGCGCAGACCTTCCCGAAGTCGATGGTCGCGGACATCCCCAACGTCATCAACGAGTACGGCAAGCACTTCTCCCGCCTCGGCCTGGACGCTCAGGCCGCGTTCGGGATGATGTCCCAGTACGTCAAGGCCGGCGGCCGCGACATCGACCAGGCCGCCGACGTCATCCACGAGTTCGCCCGCATCACCAGCGAGGAGACCGACCGGGCAGCCGAGGGATTCAAGGCCCTGGGCCTGCCCGCCAAGCAGATGCTCGAGGACATCGGCAAGGGCGGGAAGCCCGCCGAGGAGGCCCTGCAGAAGACCCTCGCGGCACTCCGCGGAATCAAGGACCCGGCCAAGCAGGCCGAGCTCGGTGTGCAGCTGTTCGGCGACATGGCCGGTGAAGGCGCCGACGCCCTGTGGGCGATGGACCCGGCATCGGCCGCCGCCGCCTCCGGGATGGACAAGGCCGCCGGGGCGGCGAAGAACGCGACCGACGGCATGGCCGCCTCGCAGTCCCTCGACGCGATCTGGCGCACGCTGGCCACCACCCTCGGCGAACTACTCGCCCCGGCGCTCGCGACGATCTCCAAGTTCATGGCCGACCATCCGGGGCTGGTCAACGCCCTGGTGCCGATCCTGCTCGGCCTGGCGCTCGCGATCGGTATCGCGGTGATCGCGCAGTGGGCGTGGAACGCCGCGTTGTTCGCGTGGCCGGGCACGTGGATCATCCTCGGCATCATGGCCTTGATCGCGGTGATCGTGCTGATCGTCGTGTACTGGGATGAGATCGCCGCGGCCACCAAGCGCGTGTGGGACCAGATCGTCGCGAAGCTGTCCGCCGCCTGGGAGTGGATCAAGTCCGCTGTCGGGCAGGCCTGGGACTGGGTCAAGTCCAAGACCGGCACGGCCTGGGCGTGGATCACTGACAAGGTCGCCGCCGGCGTCGACGCGGTCATGGGCTGGATCGACACCCTCAAGCGGGTCCCCGGCAAAGTCTCAGCCTGGTTCGACCAAGTCGTCTCCTACGTCTCCGGCCTCCCGAGCCGGATCAGCCGCGCCGCGTCGGGCATGTGGGACGGCATCAAGACCGCTTTCCGCAGCGCCGTGAACTGGCTGATCGGCAAGTGGAACGGCTTCTCGATCTCCCTCGGCGGCGGCTCGATCATGGGCGTGGACATCCCGTCCATCACCCTCAGCACCCCGAACATTCCCTACCTCGCCGAGGGCGGTATCACCACCGGCCCGACGCTGGCGATGATCGGTGAGGGCTCCGAGGACGAAGCCGTCCTGCCGCTGTCCAAGCTGGACGGCATGCTCCGCGGCGTCGCCGGAGCCGTCCGCCGCACCGGCGACGGCTCCCGCGAGAGCGTCGTCAGGTTCGTCCTGGACGGCAGCGAGGGCCCGTTCAAGACGTGGATCAGCGAAGTCGTCCGCACCGAGGGCGGCGGCGACGTCCAGTACACCTTCGGCCAGGTCGGCCATGCCTGAGAGGAGGCGGCGTGTCCTTCCCGCTCGACATCCGCACTGAACTGATGATCGGCGGCGTGTGGACGGACGTGTCCGCCGACGTCCGCGACAGCGCTCCCGTCATCATCGAGCGCGGCCGGAAGGCCGAGGGCGTCCGCACCGACCCGACCAAGGCCACGCTCACCCTCAACAACCGGCACGGCAAGTACTCCCCGCGCAACCCGCGCTCGCCGTACTACGGGCTCCTCGGCCTGAACACCCCGCTCCGCGTCAGCGTGCCCGGGCCTGAGTCGTACCTCGCCCTGACCGGGGAGCAGGCGGACATCGCCACCACCCCGGACACCGCGGCGCTCGACATCACCGGCGACCTCGACGTCCGGATCGAGGCGACCGGCGACTGGTACGGGCGCCGCAGCCAGGCCCTGATCGGCAAGTGGAGCAGCACGGACGGGCAGCGGTCGTGGATCCTGCGCACTTTCGACGGGATCCTGATCTTCAACTGGACCACCGGCGGCACGGACGCCACGTCGAGTTTCATCCAGAAGGAACTCCCGGGCGGGCTCACCCGGGCGGCTTTCCGCGCCACCCTGGACGTCGACGACGGCGCGGGCGGCCACGTGCCGTCCCTGTACTGGGCCGAGTCGCTGGACGGCCCGTGGACCCTGCTGTCGACCGCGGTCCTGCCCGGCACCACGTCCATCTTCAACTCCACCACGGCCCTGGAGCTGTGCCCGAGCGTCCCCACCACGACCATCCCGCGGCTGCCGATCCGCGGCCGCGTGCACCGCGCGGAGGTCCGCTCCGGAATCGGCGGCACCGCCGTCGCCACCCCCGACTTCCGCAGCCTCGCCGAGGACACCACCTCCTTCGCCGACAGCGCCGGCCGCACCTGGACCACGACCGGAGACGCCCGGATCACCGACCGGGAGTACCGGGCCCACGCCGAGGTGTCGAAGTGGCCGCAGGACTGGGACCCCTCGGGCAACGACGCGTGGGTGGCGATCCACGCGGCCGGGATCCAGCGCCGCCTCGGGCAAGGCCGCAAGGCCCTGCAGTCCACACTGCGCCGCCGCATCCCCACCGCCACCGCGCTGAAGGCGTACTGGCCGCTGGAAGAGGGGCGGGACGCCACCCGCGCGTACAGCCCGGTCCCTGATGTCGCCCCGCTCACGATCACCGGATTCGACTTCGACTCAGACGACACCCTCACCGGGTCGTCGGCGCTGCCGAAGCTCCGCAACCCCGCCTCGCTCCGCGGCGCCATTCCGCGGGCGGCCGCGGCCGGGTGGCAGGTCGAGTTCGTGTACTACCTGCCGGCCATGCCTGCCTCACAGACGGAGATCCTGCGCGTGACCGCGGCCGGGTCCACCATGCGCACGGCCGTCGTCTACGCCTCCACCGCCGGCATCCGCATCGAAGCCCAGGACTCCACCGGCGACGTGCTCGCCTTCTTCCTCTACACCAACGCGACCGCCATCGCAGCCTTCACCGGGTCGTGGAACCGGCTGCAGATCTACGTCAGCGACGCCGGTGGAGGCACCACCCGCCTGTCCGCCGCGTGGCGGGACGTCGCCGGCGCCGGGGGCTACTCGCGCGCCTCCACCATCTACACCGGCGCCCTGGGCACGGCCGTCGGCGTGGCCGGGGACTGGGCCGCGGGAACGGCCGGCATGACCATCGGGCACCTGTCCGCGGTCGCCGTGGCGGGCAGCGGCACCACCCCGGGCTCCGCGATCTACGAGGGCGCGGACGACGGCTTCGCCGGCGAGTCGGCCCTGCGCCGCCTCGAGCGGCTGACGCTCGAGGAATCCAGCGTCGTGGACCTCGTCCTCCTCGACGGCGACACCACCCGCAACAGCGAGCGGATGGGCCCGCAACGGCCGAACCCGCTGATCACCCTGCTGGAGGAGGCCGCGACCACCGACGCCGGGATCCTCTACGAGCACCGCGAACGGCTCGGCCTGGTCTACCGGGACCACAGCTCGCTGGAGAACCAGACCGTGAAGCTCACCCTCGACTACGCCGCACCAGGCGAGGTGAAGGCCGCCTCGCTCAAGCCGGTCGACGACGACCAGGCCGTCCGCAACGACGTCACCGTCAGGCGCATCGGCGGTGCGGAGGCCCGGGTCGTGCGGGAGACCGGGCCGAAGTCGATCCTGCCTCCGGAACAGGGCGGCATCGGGACCGTGGAGGAGTCGGTGACGATGTCCCTCTCGCTCGACACCCAGGCGCCCCAGATCGCCGGGTGGCGGATGCACCTGGGCACGTGGGACGAGTCCCGCTATCCCGTCGTGCACGTCCAGCTGCACGCCGCCCCGCACCTCATCCCGGCCGTGCTGGCCATGGACATCGGGGACCGGCTGAACATCACCAACCCGCCGGCCAACCTGCCGCCGGACACCATCGACCAACTCGCCCAGGGCTACACGGAGAAACTCAAGCGCTACGAGTGGGAGATCACCTACAACTGCACCCCGGCCAGGCCGTGGACGGTCGGCGTGCTGGAGGACCCCGTGCTCGGCCGACTCGACACCGACGGCGCGATCCTCAGCACCGCAGCGTCCACATCGGACACGGCGCTGGAGGTCCACACAGACACCGCGGTCGGACCCCGCTGGATCGACACCGCCGGGTACGGCGCGATGTTTCCGTTCGACGTGAAGGCCGGCGGGGAGCGCATGACGGTGTCGGCCATCACGAACCGAGCCGACTCCTTCACCCGCACTCTGGCGAGCACGTGGGGCACTGCGACCAGCGGGCAGGCGTGGACGGAGGTGGGCGGCGCGGCCTCGGACCGGTCCGTGAACGGCAGCCGCGGAGTGATCACCCTCACGCCGACGGTGTCGACGATCCGCTTTCAGCGGCTGGTCGCCACACACGTCGCCGACGCGGAAGTCCGGGTACGGCTGTCCGCGTCGGCGGTCGCCACCGGCGCGTCCGCAGTCCCGGGCGTGCTGCTGCGGTACGTCGACACCTCGAACTTCTACCGGGCGCGCGTGCACTTCAGCACCGGCGGCAGCATGTTCCTCTCCGTCACCCGGGACACCACACAGATCGGCTCATCCCCCTCCGCGCCGTACACCTACACCGCCGGACAGGAGTTCGAGTTCCGTGTCCGGCTCGCCGGCCACACCATGCAGCTGAAGGTGTGGCCGGTCGGCCAGGCGGAGCCCGCCGGGTGGCAGCACACCGAGACCGTGGTGACCGGCCAGATCGACGCCGGCGGTATCGGCGCCACCGGATCCGCTTTCTCGGGCCTCACCAATGTCGGGCTGGAGCTCCGCTACGACGCCTACGAGGTCGTCACGCCGCAGCTTTTCACCGTCACCCGCTCCATCAGCAAGGCCCACGCGGCGGGGACACCCGTGTCCCTGCAAGACCCGATGCGCCTCGCGCTCTGAAAGGGAGGACCCTGTGCCTCTTCTCGCCGGGCAGATCATGACCGCCGGCCAGGCCGATCGGCTCAGGCCCCGCACCTATGAAGCGGTCGGCACCAGCAACCTGGCCCTCACCACGACGGAGGCCGACGTCCCCGGGGCAAGCATCACCCTGGACGCCGAGACCGCCGGCGCCGTGTACGTCGCCCACGCCGTCTTCAGCTTCGACGCCACCGGCACGACCACGGCCTTCGCGGCGGGAGCGCTGGACCTGGACGGAGCCGGAGTGACGGGCAATGCCCGCTGGACCGGTGACCTCGCCAGCGACTTCGGCTCGCCGGCCATGCTGTGGCGCGGCACCCTGACCGCCGGGACGCACACCTTCAAGCTGCGGGGATCGATCTCCAGCGGCACGGGAATTCAGGTGCTGGGGGCATTCACCAAGCTCATCGTCACTGTCCACGAGGTGGTGTAGCCGTGACCATCCTGAGTACGGGCGGCTGACGGTACGCCGCTGGACCGGCCCGCCCGCCTGCTGACCATCCACTGCGCCCCGCGCCGCCGGCCGGGGCCTTTCTCATGCCCGGGAGGGCCCCATGAAACTCATCTCGCGCGCCGAGTGGGGCGCGCGCCCGTACCGCACCCCGAGCGGCGCCACCCCGTACTCGCGCGCCCGCCGCGGCGTGAAGGTCCACTACCTGGGCACCGTCTACGAGGACCGGCCGCACACCGCGTGCGCCGCCTACGTGCTGAAGATCCAGACCTCGCACATGGACGGCAACGGCTGGTCCGACATCGGCTACAGCTTCGTCGTCTGCACCCATGGCTCCGTGTTCGAGGGCCGCGGCCTGAAGCGCCGCAACTCCGCGAACGGCAACACCAGCCTGAACGAGCAGGACTATGCGGTGCTGCTGCTCGTCGGATCGTCCGGGCTGACACAGCCGACCGACGCCCAGCTGCACGGCGGCCGGAACGCCATCGACTACTGCCGCGAGCACGGCCCCGCCGGGGACTGGCTCGGCGGGCACCGCGACGGCTACGCCACCGCCTGCCCTGGTGATGCGCTGTACGCGTGGGTGCGGAAGGGCGCGCCCCGCCCGGACTGCCCGCAGGCGCCGACACCGACGCCGGGCGGCCCGTACACCGTGGAGGCCGGCGACACCCTCTCCGCGATCGGCCGGAAGCTCGGCGTCCCGTGGAAGGACATCGCCAAGGCCAACCGGCTCAAGGCCCCGTACCGGATCGTGCCGGGCCAGGAGCTGACGACCCCCAGCAAGACCGGGGCCGTGAAGCCGGCCGCCCCGCCGCGGCCGGTGGTGGACCTGTCCAAGCTGACCGCCGCGGCGCTGGCGGACCCGCCGAAGCGCGGCACACCCGTCTCCTACCGCGGTGTGAAGACCGTAGAGACCGCCCTCGTGCGTGAGGGGCTCCTCGCCCCGAGCCTCGCGGACGGCCACTTCGGCACCGCCACCCGCACCGCCTACGCCGCCTGGCAGCGCCGCTGCGGCTACCGAGGCACGGCGGCCGACGGCATCCCCGGAGCCGCATCCCTGAAGAAGCTGGGCAGTCGCTGCGGCTTCACCGTCACCAACTGATCGATCGGAGACCAGCCCATGTTCACTCGCGCATTCTGGAAGGCCACCGCCGAGCGGATGATCCGCACCTTCGCCCAGGGCACCCTCGGCGTGGCGAGCGCCGACGGCCTCGGCATCCTCGACGTCGACTGGGCCCAAGCCGCGTCCGTCGGCGGACTCGCCGCAGCCCTCGCCCTGCTCACCGCCATCGCCGCATCCGGCGCGGGTCAGCCCGGTCCGGGCATCACCGAGTCCGCGGGCCGGACGTGACCCCGCCGGAGCAGCACCAGGTGGCGCTGGAGCTCGAGCGGCTGCGCGGCGAGGTGGTGGCGGGATTCGCCGCACTGGGCGGCCGGCTGGACACCGCGCTGCAGCGGACGTCTCAGACGGAGGCGGATATCGACAAGCTCGAGCAGCGGATCGAGCTGCTAGAGCGGGCCCGGTGGCCTTTGCCGTCGGTGGCCGCGCTGGTCGCGGTGGTGGGGCTGGGCCTGTCGCTGTATCAGCTGGCGGCCCGCTGAGATGAGTGACGACGCGATCCGCGCCGCCATCGCCACCGGACACTCCGTCATCAGCATCGCCTCCGCCGCAGACCTCAGCCGCGCCCGTCCGCCGCTGACACCCCTCACACACGCGCCCCCTGTCTGGTCCTCCGGGACCGGGCAGGGGGCGCTTTCGTCATGCCCGCTTGCGCGCAAGACCCCGCCTAGCGCTCGGACGAGCAATCCGACGCAATCACCCACCGGTCAGCGCCCGACCGTCGCATGCTGGAGCCACCAACCAGCCACGACGGAGGACGACATGACACTCCGCTTCATCGGCACCACGTCCGAGCACGGCAACTGCCCCACCCTCTACGAGATCGAGGAGACCGGGGACCTCGTCGTCCAGGGCGACGAGATCGACGCCGGGCACCGCGCCCAGCTCCGGGACCTCGGCGTATCGGAAACCGCCGTAGTCATCCCGCGGGACCTGCTCACCCGCTACGCCCCCAAGGAGTAACCGTGCCCCTGGTGCCCTTCGAGGAGATCGCCCACCTGTTCAGCGAGTTCGAGCACACTGCGTTCCGGCTGGAGACCCGCCGCGGCTACGCCTCCGACCGGCAGGGCGCCCGGTTCCAGGCGTTCATGCGCGGCACCGACCCGCAGCCCGAACCGGACCACCCGTGGAACGTCAACGTGCGGGAGAAGACGGCGGCCGGCGCCCGGTTCTCACGGGTGCGGATCATCGACGAGCCGCCCACGGACGCACAGCAGTTCCTCATGGCCACTGCGGCCGGCAACATCGCCGCAGGCGAGGACATCCGCGTCCTACCCCGTGGGGAAGCCGTGCGCCTCGCCCTTCCCGGCTACGACTTCTGGCTGTTCGACTCCCAGGCCATGGTCCGCATGCACATCGACGACACCGACACCACGGTCGGCGTGGAGCTCGTCGAGGACCAGGCGCAGGTTCTCGCCGCCTGCCGAGCCCGAGACGCTGCCTGGCCCCTGGCCGTCCCTACTGCCGAGGCCTGGGCACAGGTACGTTCGTCTGTGTGACCACGGACTACCAGACCGCACGGGTCGCCCTCGGTGCGCGGCTGCGCGAGCTGCGTACCGAGACCGGCCTGACCGGGAAGGACTTCGCCGACCAGCTCGGCTGGCAGCCCTCGAAAGTGTCCCGTCTGGAGCACGGGAAGCAGACCGCGACGGAGGCCGACCTCGAGGCCTGGGCCGCCGCCGCAGGCGCGCCCGAGCACGCCGCCGACCTGAAGAGCCGCCTCCGGGGGCTCGAGTCCCAGCAGCGCTCGTGGCGCCGCCAGCTCGCCACCGGACACCGGCCGGTCCAGGACCGCTACGTCGTGGAGTACCGGCAGACGGCAACCGCCCGCGGCTACGAGGCCACCGTCATCCCGGGCCTGTTCCAGACGCCCGGCTACGCCCGGCACCTGCTGCTGCAGAACGCCGACCTGATGGGCTCCCCCCGCGATACCGACGAGGCCGTGGCCGCCCGTATGCGCCGCCAGGAGGTGCTGTACGAGGCGGGCAAGCTGTTCCGCGTCCTCGTATGGGAGGGCGCCCTCCACGCGCTGATCTGCCCGCACGACGTCATGGCCGGCCAACTGGACCGGCTCGTCGGGCTGATCGGCATGAGCACCGTGGAGCTGGGGATCGTCCCGCTAGGCGCCCCGCTGGGGTTGACCCCGAAGCACGGTTTTTGGATCTTCGATGAGAAGCGCGTCATCGTCGAGACCATCAACACGGAGCTCCAGTACGACTCGGCCGACGACCTCGCCCTGTACGGCCGGGTGTGGGACCGCCTCAGCGAAGGCGCAGCGCACGGTGCACGGGCGCACCGCCTGATTGCCCGGGCCCGCGCACACCTCTCGCCCGCGTGAGCAACCGCTGACAAGCCGCTGAGCGACCCGCGCAATCCTGAGCAATCGCCGCGCCAGGGCGGGCCGTCGGTTCCTACGGTCCTGGTCATGGAGACGGGAATCCAGCCGGCCGCGGGCGGACACGCGGACACGCACAGCTACTGCCACTGGCACAAAGGGCCTTCCGGGAGCGCCCGCCTGGTCGATCTCGTCGAGCGGCAGTCCGGGCCCCCGGTCGCGCTGTACGCCTGCGCCCCGTGCCGCGAGCAGCGCCGGCTCCCTGTGCGGCTGGAGGCGACGGCATGAAGCTCTGGGACCACGCCACCTCCCTGGCCGACGGGCGCACCGGGCTGATCACGATGGACCTCGGCGACGACATGTTCCGGCTGCGTTTCCACCACGGCCGCGCGCCGCGGCCCGGGCTCCTGAGCGAAGCGACGATCCGCGGCAAGCGGCTGCGGTCGGCGACCGACGAGGAGAAGGCCCAGGCGGTCGCGGCAGGGCTGGTGCGGGAGAACGAACGCAGCGGCCTGCGCCCTGCCCCGAAGAGCCGCCGCCCGGAGTAGCACCCGGGCGGTACGGCGGGCGTCCGACGGCGATCTCTACAGGCCGCCCGCTGCCACGGCCCCGGCCGGTCACAGGATTCCCGTCCGGCCGGCCGGGGCCAGTGGACCGCACGAATTCCACCCCGGTCGCTTCTCCCTGGCAGGTACCGCGACCGAGGCGGGACGGGCCCAACCCCCATGGGCGGGCCCTCAGCAAGTGCGCACGACCAGAGGAGACGGACTCCTCGGTGACAGCACACCCGGAGGTCACCATGCGGTATCGCCTGGACCTGGTCAAGAACGGCGGCGGCGAGGACGACGGCAAGGGCGGCAACCCGCCCACCGGCGACTCGGACGACGGCCGCCAGTACAACCGCTGACAACCGTCGCGTGACACACCCGGCCCGGCATCCATTGGGGTGCCGGGCCACCCCCTTTGTGACGAGAGGATGAGCCCGTGGCAAGAACCGTGACGGGGACGAGCAGGGTGACGGTGCTGCCCCTGCTCCACATGTGGCCTGACAATTACTGCGTCCTCGCATACACCGCGGCCGGCGAGCTGGGCGAGACCGCGATCGTGGGATACGTCCCCGTCCCGGGCATCCCCGACGTGTCCCTGATGGACGTAGCGGCCCGGCACGAGCCGCAGCGCCTGTACGGCTCGAACAGCGCCGGGTTCGCCGACGCCTGCTGGCTCATCTGCACCGGCTGGTCCGGGCGCGGTGTGCCGAAGCCCGACACCCTGGACCTGAAGAGCGCCGCCTGGAAGCTGGACGTCGACCGCACCGTCCCTCTGGCCAAGACCATGTACGGCTACGACCAGCTGCACGTCGGCCGGCTCACCCTCGACGACGACCAGCTCATGCGTCAGGCGCAGAACGTCCTCGCTGCCGGCGCCCGCGCGTAACCTCAGACGGCCCTCGCGGGCAGACCTTCCCCCGGGCGGACCGCGAGGCGCCTGCGACGCCCCTGCTTCGGCGGGGGCGTTGCCGTATCCGGCCTCGTGCTGTCAGTGGGGCGGCGTAGCGTGGCGGTAGTCCCTTATCCACGCTTCTGGCTGCTGCGCGAGAGACCGGGCCTGACGGCCGTACCTCCGGGTGCGGCCGTGTCCGTTTTGCCCAGTCACCTTCGATTCGAAGGGCGCGAGGGGCGACGCGTCCCACTCGCCGGAGAGCGGGGCAAAGTCGCAGGTCAGACGGCTGGGGCGTCGCTCTACTGGCGCGCGTAAAGTAGCCACCCGCTAGTGGTGTCCTAGCCCATGGTTGGGGTTCCCGGAGCCGGTGCCGCCGCTGACGAGGTAGGAGACCCTGGCCTCGATCAGTGCCCTGAAGAGCCGGTCGCCGCCCGGTGGTACCGTCCCGGCCGCCATCAGCTCGCCCAGCGAGAACGCCCGGGGCCTGACCACCCGCAGTGAGAGGCAGGTCGAGCCGACGGCCACCGGGGGCAGCACCGCGTGCATCCGGGTACCGTCCGGGAGCCGCGCGTCCACCCAGGGGCTGGCGTCGTCCAGCCGTCGCCCCGCCACTGCAGCGAGCCGCTGCGCCAACCGGCGAACCGCCGCCGCGTCGGTGAAGCTCACCTCCGTGAGCCCGAGTCCGCAGCCCCGGTCCACCCATACCCGGTCCGGTGCCGAGACCAGCACATCGGTCACGGCGGGGTCCGCGAGAAGCGGCTCCAGCGGCCCGGTGCCGACCAGTTCGCAGCGCAGTTCCTCGGCGGCGCCGAGCACTTCCGCGTCCCCGAGCAGCCGTCCGTGCGCCCGCAGCGCCGCCGCGACCCCCGCGGGGGTCGGTTCGACCCCGCTCTCCGCCAGCCGCTGCCGCACCGCTTCGAGAAGCACCGCTGTCACGCCGCACCTCCATCGCTGTGCACCCGCGCCCAGAAGGCAGTGCAGAACCCGGCCAGCGGGTCGCGGCTCCCGGCGCCGGGCGGAACTCCCGCGTCGAGATCGGCGGCCAGCCCTGGTTCCAGGGGGAGTTCACCGACCAGCGGCAGTTGCAGTGCCTCGGCAACCCACTGCTCGTCGAGCCCCGACCCCCAGGGCCCGCGGACGACGACCCGCAGATCGCCCAGCACCATGCGGATGGTCGAGGCGACCCGCCGCGCGGCTGCCACGGCACGCAGATCGCCCGGCACCACGAGGAGCCCCACGTCGAGCTGGGCCAGTGCCTCTGCGGTTCCCTCGTCGACCCGGCGGGGCAGATCCACGACGACGACGCCACCGCGCCTGCGGGACGCGGCGAGCACCGATCGCATGGCCTCCGGCGGGATGGCCACCGAGTCGCCCCGGTCCCAGCTGAGCACCCGCAGCCCGTGTACCGATGGCAGCGCTTCCTCCAGCGCACCGCCGGCGACGCGGCCTCTGGACGCCGCGAAGTCCGGCCATCGGCGCCCCTCCTTCTGCTCACCGCCGAGGAGCACGTCCAGGCCGCCGCCGAGCGGATCGCCGTCGACGAGCATCGTGCGCCGGCCTTCGCGGGCCGCTGTCACAGCGAGCGCGCAGGCCAGCGTGGACGCGCCCGATCCGCCCCGTCCTCCGACCACACCGACGGTCAGCGCCGGGCGGCCCACGCCCTCCGCCACATCGGCGATCCTGTCGACGAGCCACCCCTCGGCGTCGGGGAGCCTCAGCACGCAGTCGGCACCGATCTCCACCGCCCGGCGCCACACCCGCGGATCGTCCTGATCACGCCCGACGAGGAGGACCCCTCCACGGCGGGTGGCCCCGACGCACCGGGCGGCTGCGTCGTCACCGACCAGGATCAGAGGCGCGGCCTCCCAGCCGCCGCGGCCCTCCGGCACCGTGTGGTGCACCTGCGGCTCGGCGCCTGCCGCGGCGCAGAGCCGCAGCAAGTCGTCGAGGAGGACAGGGTCCTCGGTGATGATCAAGGGGCCGGCCCTGCGCTCGGCCCGGAGCCGGTCGCCGCCCATCGCGCCCATCGCGCCGTCGGCGCGGGCCGCGCCCGGCGCTCCGGCCGTCATGTGTCCCACCACGACATATCCCCTCTCGCCGCGATGCCGCGGCGACTCTCGCGGGGTGCCGTGCAGCGGTCCCCACGTGCCGGACCGGTCCCACGGCGAGTGGGATCGATCCGGGATCCGGTGATTCCTCCGGTCCGTGAACTTCACGGGCGGAATCACCGTGCAAGACGGCCGGAAATCGTGTGGATCTTGCTCGAAAACTGTGGACAGCCCACCGCTTGTGAATAACCCGGTAGCCCATACCGGTGACTTACGGCGTCACTTCCCCAGCGCGGCACTATGCTCACGCAGAGTGACCAGAGGTCGGAGGTAGCGGAGCCCCGCGTTCCGGCTGGCGAGAGGGGGAGAATCAGCGGTGATGCCGGGCGAAACGCCTCCGGACATGCGACGACCCCCGCCGGGGGGGAGAGCGGGGGTCGTCCCCACGGCCGACTCGGGGGGGGAGGAGTCGGACCGGGTTAGCACGGTCGCGAACGATCCGTGACTTCCATGGTGTACCCGAGAGCCTTCTCAGGCAAACCCACGCGCCCCACCTTACGCCGAATGGAGGGCGCATATGCTCTGCGTCGTGGAAAACCACTCCTTGCCGCGAACAGCAGCCTTCTTTGACCTGGACAAGACGGTCATCGCGAAGTCATCGGCACTGACCTTCAGCAAGTCCTTCTACCACGGAGGGCTGATCAACCGACGCGCCGTGCTGAGGACGGCGTACACCCAGTTCGTCTTTCTCGCGGGCGGCGCCGACCACGACCAGATGGAGCGAATGCGGAAGTACCTGTCCTCGCTCTGCAAGGGCTGGAACGTGGAGCAGGTGAAGGAGATCGTCGCCGGGACCCTGCACGATCTGATCGACCCGATCATCTACGACGAGGCCGCCTCACTGATCGAGCACCACCACACCGCCGGCCGCGACGTCGTCATCGTCTCCAGTTCCGGTGCCGAGGTCGTCGAGCCCATCGGCGAGCTCCTGGGCGCCGATCGCGTGGTGGCGACGCGGCTGGTGGTCGGAGAGGACGGATGCTTCACCGGCGAGGTGGAGTACTACGCGTACGGGCCCACCAAGGCCGAAGCGGTGAAGGATCTCGCCGCGTCCGAGGGGTACGACCTCGGGCGCTGCTACGCCTACAGCGACTCCGTCACCGACGTCCCGATGCTGGAAGCCGTGGGTCATCCGCACGCGGTCAACCCCGACCGGACGCTGCGGCGTGAGGCGGCCTCACGCGGCTGGCCGGTGCTCGTCTTCAACCGGCCGGTGCGCCTGAAGCAGCGGATCCCGGGGTTCGCCATGCCCCCGCGCCCCACGCTCCTCGCGGCCGCTGCGGCGGGGGCAGCCGCCGTCGCCGCCGGGCTCGTCTGGTACGCCGGCCGGCGCCGCGGCGCTGCCGCCGGCACCCGCCTTCGAGGGGGAGGGTAAAAAGTGCGGCCGGGGGTTCCGCTTGCGGTGCGGCCGGAGTACAAAGGAGGTAACGGCCCGCGAGACCTGGGACATCCGAGAGGATCACCTTCTACGCAACAAAGGCCCACGGACCGCGCATGGACGCCGAGTACCCACGCGACGTCGACCCGTCGAATACGGGCCAGCCGCACCAGGTGACGGGCAAGGTTCCCGACCTGATGGGCAACATCACGAGGACGCTTGGTAACTCGGCCGACATGCCAGCGGCGGTACCGTCCGGTGCCGCCGCAGCCCTTGTCGGGCCCCGCTTCCGCCTGTCTCCGTCGCCCCGGCGTCTGCTTGGCGTCATCCGCCGACTTCTGCGGCCTACTTGCCGTCTCTGCCGGCTCTGCCGTGTTCGGCCTTCAACACCTGCCGCGCCCTGCACCCTCGGCCCGGCCCGACGGCGTCAGGCCGCTCCGCGCTGAAGCGCCTCGCACACGGCCGTCGACTCCCGGACGCCGAGTTCCACAGCGCGGCCGCAGTGGGCGATCCAGGCGCTCACCCCCTCCGGGGTTCCCGACAGATAGCCCTCGAACGCCTTGAGGTACGCCGCGCGGCCCAGTTCCGCGTGGCCGACCTCCGCGGGGCAGATCGACTTGGGGTCCAGTCCGCTGCCGACGAGGACGATACGCTCCGCCGCCCTGGCGACCAGGCCGTTGGCCGAGGAGAACGGGCGCAGGGCCAGCAGCTCGCCGTGCACTGCGGCGGCCATCACCAGCGCAGGCGCCGAACTCCCCGCGACAACCAGGCGCGAGAGCCCCTCGAGCCGCCCGGCGACCTCCTCCGCACCCGGGAGTGGAGCGTCGATCAGTGGCTCGTGGACCTCCTCCCCCGCGAGCCTCGGCCTCCCGACCGCCTCCGCAGGGGCGGCTCCGCCCTCCGCGACCAGATGCAACCGGGCCAGTACCCGCAGCGGGGAATGCCGCCAGACGGACAGCAGCTGGCCCGCCTCGGCGGTCAGCCGCAGCGCGGCCCCGACGGTGCGGGCCTCTTCCCCGCTCCCGAAGTCCGTACGCCGGCGCAGCTCCTCCAAAGCCCAGTCCGCGCCCGAGAGCGCGGCGGACCCCCGGGCTCCGCGAAGCGCAGCCTCCGAGGTGACCTCGTTGCTGCGGCGCCGCATGACCCGGTGTCCGTAGACGCGGTCCACGGCCTCGCGCACGGAGTCCACGGCATCCGCGACCCCGGGAAGACCGCCCAGAGCCGCCAGGGGATCGGGGGAGTTCGTACTCATAACCAGGCAGGCTACGCGCCCCGGCCCCGCACCCCACGTTGGAGTGGTCTTCTTCACCCACTTCGGAGACCCCGAGCCCCCGACCCGCTACCTTAGGTGAACATGAAGATCGCTTTCGTGGGCAAGGGCGGTAGCGGCAAGACGACGCTGTCCTCGCTCTTCATCCGCCATCTCGCCGCCCAGCAGGCCCATGTCGTCGCGGTGGACGCCGACATCAACCAGCATCTGGGCGCCGCGCTCGGACTCGACGACCGGGAAGCCGGGGGACTGCCCGCGATGGGCGCACACCTGGCACTCATCAAGGAGTACCTGCGCGGGACCAATCCGCGGATCACGTCCGCGGAAGAGATGATCAAGACGACGCCGCCCGGAGAGGGGTCCCGGCTCCTGCGCGTCCGGGAGGACAACCCGGTCTACGACGCCTGTGCCCGGACGGTGCGGCTCGACGGCGGGCAGATCCGGCTGATGGCGACCGGTCCCTTCACCGAGTCGGACCTCGGCGTCGCCTGCTACCACTCCAAGGTCGGGGCGGTGGAGCTCTGCCTCAACCACCTCCTCGACGGCCCCGGCGAATACGTCGTGGTCGACATGACGGCGGGCTCCGACTCCTTCGCCTCCGGCATGTTCACCCGCTTCGACATGACGTTCCTCGTGGCCGAACCCACCCTCAAGGGTGTCTCCGTGTACCGCCAGTACCGGGACTACGCACGGGACTTCGGCGTCGCACTCAAGGTCGTCGGCAACAAGATCCAGGGGCCGGACGACCTCCGGTTCCTGCGCGACGAGGTAGGCGACGACCTTCTCGTGGCCGTCGGGCACTCGGACTGGGTGCGGTCGATGGAGAAGGGCCGTCCGCCGCGGTTCGCGGAGTTGGAGGAACCCAATCGTGCGGCGCTGCGCACGCTGCGGCAGGCGGCCGACGCCACCTGCGCCCGGCGCGACTGGGCGCGGTACACCCGGCAGATGGTGCACTTCCACCTGAAGAACGCGGAGAGCTGGGGCAACGCGAAGACGGGGACCGACCTGGCCGCCCAGGTCGACCCCGGCTTCGTACTCGGGGAGCAGACGGGGCAGTTCAGCGCGCCGCAGCCGGCCTGACCGCAGCGGGCCCGCCGTGCGCCGGGCTACCCGTGAGGGACCCGCGCCCGGCCGGCCGGACCGCAGCGGGGCCGCCGAAGGCGGCACTCGCCCCGCCGGCACCGGCCACCGATGCGCCCCCCGTCTGGCCGGCTCCATCCGTGCCGGGCGCGGCCGTCCCCGCCCCGGGGGCGGGGGCCGGACCGGCAACCGGGCTGCCGCCCGGCTTGTCGGAACCGGGGGAGGCCGCGGTCAGAAAGTCGTCCCAGCCGCTGCTCGGCGCCCGGCCGACCGGTAGCGTGCGCAGTCGCCTCAGCACCTCGGGGTCCTGCGCGTCCAACCAGTCGACGAGCTGGCGGAACGACACACACCGCACGTCACGCTGTACGCAGATGTATCCCATGGCCTGCTCGACCGCGCGCATATAGGTGCCGCCGTTCCACGACTCGAAGTGGTTGCCGATGATGAACGGCGCGCGGTTGCCCTGGTAGGCACGGTGGAAACCCTGGATCAGTCCGTCGCGCATCTGGTTTCCCCAGAAGGTGTGCATACTGGGGGCGCCCTTGGCGGTACCGGACTGGTTGATCATGAAGTTGTAGTCGGTCGACAGTGTCTCGAAGGTACGGCCGGGCACGGGGACCATCTGCAGGGAGAGGTCCCACACGCCGTGCTTCCTGTCCGGCCAGATCTGCTCGCTGATGCCGCTGCTGTCGTAGCGGAAGCCCTGCTGCGCCGCGATCGCGAGGAAGTTGTCGCGGCCTTCGAGACAGGGCGTGCGGGCACCGACGAGTTCCCGGTCGTAGTCGAACGGCAGCGAGCGCTCGCGCGGCAGGCCTGCGTTGGTGCGCCAGTTCTTCACGAACGACCTGGCCTGGTCGAGTTCGCTCCTCCATTCGTCGGGCGACCATGTGGCACCGCCGCCCACCGGCCCGCAGAAGTGGCCGTTGAAGTGGGTGCCGATCTCGTTCCCGTCCATCCAGGCGGCGCGCAGTTCGCGGACGGTGGCCTTGATGCCCTCGGTGTCGTTGAATCCGATGTCCGAGCGGCCCCGTTTGTGCCGGGGCGGGTCGTACAGTTCGGCCTTCTCCTCGGGGAGCAGGTACACACCGCTGAGGAAGTAGGTCATCGTGATGCCCTGCTTCCTGCCCACCTCCCGGAAGCGGGCGAAGAGCCGGGCGCGGTCCTCGCCCGCCCCGTCCCAGGAGAAGACCACGAACTGCGGCGGTTTCCGGCCCGGCTGCAGCCGCTCCGGGCGCGCCAGGCCCGGCTGGGTTCCGGTGTACGAGGTCGAGCCGTCCCCGATCTGGCCCAGCCGGTTCCCCAGGGCACCGGAGAGCCCCGGCCCCCCGTCTCCTCCGGTGCATGCGGCGAGGCCCGCGGTGAGCGCGGTGGCCACGGCACCGAGGACGGCCTTCCGTGCGACGGGCAGCATCCGTCCACCCTCTTCCGTCGTGTGCGGTCATGCGCGAATCGATACGCCGATACGACTGCGGACCCGAAAAAGCTCCCACCCGAGCGCATGGAGTGGGGGAGGCAGGCCGAGCCGGGATGACTAATCACCGGATCGAAGGAACGAGGATCCTATTTGCCACAAAACTTATGTTTCGTTTTTATCTGGTGTGATGATGCATTTACCGAAACCAGAGACTGTGAGCGAGTGCGGTTCGGGACTTCGGGCGTTCCGCCGCGAGCACCCGCCATCGCACGCCGCACCTCGCGGCACCGCACGCGTCCCGCGACCCACGCGGCCCGGGAGGGGACAGGAAGGAGACGGGAAGGCGACGGGAAGGCGACGGGAAGGAGACGGGAGTCATGCCCACCCGCGATCGCCCCAGTACCGACCGGGCGCCCCAGGCACTCCAGGCACCCCTGGGACCCCGGGCGCCCGGTCGAACCGCCACCTTCCGCCCGGCCGGGCGCGACGGCCATCACCCCGGCCGGAAGGCCCGGAGGGCCGCCGTCCGTGCCGGATCGGCCGCCCCGCCAGTCCCGCCGGAACCGCGCCCCACCGCCCCCTCCCGAGCCGGACGCCGGAGGGTCGGGAGGGGGCGGTGGGGCGGCCGACTCGACCGGGGTGAACCAGCCCCCCGTGGCGTACGTGAGTACGGGTGGCCCCTTCCCCCACCGCCCGGGAGAAGGGGCCGCCCCATCGGAACAGGCGACCTCACGCCAAACGGGCACCACCGCCTCGCCCCGGATCCCGAATAGGTCTAAACCATTCTTCTGACGACCCTTGCCACCCGGCCATCCGCCTGATGGGCTATGGCCCGGGACACAAACGCACATAGGACGCCCTGGGAAAGGGAGATGTCGTGAGCAACAAGAGCCTGGCCAACCTCTTGAGGGAAGAGCGGCGGTTCGCCCCGCCGGCCGAGCTGGCCGCGCACGCCAACGTGACCGCGGAGGCGTACGAACAGGCCGCGGCGGACAGGCTCGGCTTCTGGGCCGAGCAGGCACGGCGGCTCACCTGGGCCGAGGAGCCGACCGAGACTTTGGACTGGTCGAACCCTCCCTTCGCCAAGTGGTTCGCCGACGGCAAGCTCAACGTCGCGTACAACTGCGTGGACCGCCATGTCGAGGCCGGGCACGGGGACCGCGTCGCCATCCACTTCGAGGGCGAACCGGGCGACAGCCGGTCCCTCACCTACGCCGAACTCAAGGACGAGGTCTCCCGGGCCGCCAACGCACTGACGGAGCTGGGCGTCCGCGCCGGCGACCGGGTCGCGATCTACCTGCCCATGATCCCCGAGGCTGCGGTGGCGATGCTGGCCTGCGCCCGGATCGGTGCCGCTCACTCGGTGGTCTTCGGAGGGTTCTCGGCCGACGCCGTGGCCTCCCGCATCCAGGACGCCGACGCCAAGCTGGTGATCACCGCCGACGGCGGCCACCGCCGCGGGGGGCCCAGCGCGCTCAAGCCCGCCATCGACGGAGCCGTCGCCCAGTGCCCGCAGGTCGAACGCGTGCTGGTGGTCCGCCGCACCGGCCGGGACACCGCGATGACCGAGGGGCGTGACGTGTGGTGGCACGACGTCGTCGATCGTCAGCCGGTCGAGCACACTCCCGAGGCGTTCGACTCCGAACACCCGCTCTTCATCCTGTACACCTCCGGAACGACGGGTAAGCCCAAGGGGATCCTGCACACCTCGGGCGGCTACCTCACCCAGGCGGCCTACACCCACCACGCCGTCTTCGACCTCAAACCGGAGACCGACGTGTACTGGTGCACGGCGGACATCGGCTGGGTGACGGGCCACTCCTACATCGTGTACGGGCCCCTGGCCAACGGCGCGACGCAGGTGATGTACGAGGGCACGCCCGACACCCCGCACCGGGGCCGCTTCTGGGAGATCGTCCAGAAGTACCGGGTGACGATCCTCTACACGGCGCCGACGGCGATCCGCACGTTTATGAAGTGGGGGGACGACATCCCCGCGAAGTCCGACCTGTCGAGCCTTCGCCTCCTCGGTTCGGTCGGCGAGCCGATCAACCCCGAGGCCTGGATCTGGTACCGCAAGCACATCGGCGGCGACAGCGCCCCCGTCGTGGACACCTGGTGGCAGACCGAGACCGGGGCCATGATGATCTCGCCGCTCCCGGGTGTCACCGAAACCAAGCCCGGCTCGGCCCAGCGCCCCCTGCCCGGCATCGCCGCGACGGTAGTCGACGACGACGGCCGCGAGGTGCCCGACGGCGGCGGTGGCTATCTCGTCCTCACCGAGCCGTGGCCCTCCATGCTGCGCACCATCTGGGGCGACGACCAGCGCTTCATCGACACCTACTGGTCGCGCTTCGAGGGCCGGTACTTCGCGGGCGACGGCGCGAAGAGGGACGACGACGGCGACATCTGGCTGCTGGGCCGGGTCGACGATGTGATGCTGGTCTCCGGCCACAACATCTCGACGACCGAAGTCGAGTCCGCCCTGGTCTCCCACCCCAAGGTCGCCGAGGCAGCTGTCGTCGGCGCGGCCGACGAGACGACCGGCCAGGCCATCGTGGCGTTTGTGATCCTGCGCGGCACGGCGCACGAGGACGAGAACCTCGTCACCGAACTCCGCGACCATGTCGGGGCGGCTCTCGGGCCGATCGCGAAGCCCAAGCGGGTGCTGCCGGTCGCCGAGCTGCCCAAGACGCGCTCCGGCAAGATCATGCGCCGACTGCTGCGGGACGTGGCGGAGAACCGTCGGCTCGGCGACGTCACGACCCTCACCGACTCCTCGGTGATGGACCTCATCCAGTCCAGGCTGCCGACGGCTGCCCCGGAGGACTGAGTGGGCGAGGCCGCCCCGAAGGGCACCCGGGGCGAACGCGCCGGGTGCCCGTTCTGCGCCTATGGTGAAAGATCAACCGGACGTACCCCCGTTCACCCGGACGAAGTCATTAGGTAAGGTAAGGAGTTGCGTCGCAGACGCAACAGGAAACCGAGGTGCGCCGGGAAGTCTGGTCGGCACGTGCTTTGCCCTGCCCAACCGACCGGAGGTTCCCACCCGTGGCAGCGCCGACCCCCACCCCCCGTAAGTTCCTCGGGCTCCTCTCGCTCCCCGAGCGGAACTTCGTGGCGGATGCCCTGCGCACCGAGACCGTCGGCGGAATCCTCCTCCTCGCCGCCGCCATCGCCGCGCTGCTCTGGGCGAACACCCCCCTGGCCCCCAGCTACCAGGCGGTGTCCGACTTCCACCTGGGCCCGGCCGCACTCGGGCTCGACCTGTCCATCCAGCACTGGGCCGCCGACGGACTCCTCGCGATCTTCTTCTTCGTGGCCGGTATCGAGCTCAAGCGGGAGCTCGTGGCGGGCGATCTGCGCGACCCCAAGGCCGCCGCGCTCCCCGTCATCGCCGCCGTCTGCGGAATGGCCGCCCCCGCGCTCACCTATGTGCTGGTCAGCTCCCTCGGCGGCGGCTCTCTGGCCGGCTGGGCCGTCCCCACGGCAACCGACATCGCCTTCGCCCTGGGCGTGCTGGCGGTGATCGGCACATCGCTGCCGTCGGCGATCCGCGCCTTCCTCCTCACCCTCGCCGTCGTCGACGACCTCTTCGCGATCCTGATCATCGCCTTCTTCTTCACCAGCTCCCTGAACTTCGCCGCGCTCGGCGGAGCCCTCGCCGGCCTCCTGGTCTTCTGGCTGCTCCTCCGCAAGGGGGTACGCGGCTGGTACGTGTACGTCCCGCTGGCCCTGGTCATCTGGGGGCTGATGTACAACAGCGGCGTCCATGCCACCATCGCGGGCGTCGCCATGGGCCTGATGCTGCGCTGTACCAGGCGCGAGGGCGAGGAGCACTCGCCGGGCGAGCGCATCGAGCATCTCGTGCGGCCGGTGTCGGCCGGTTTCGCCGTACCGATGTTCGCTCTGTTCTCGGCCGGGGTGAGCGTCTCCGGCGATGCCCTGCACGCGGTCTTCACCCGCCCCGAGACCCTCGGCGTGATCCTCGGACTGGTCGTGGGCAAGACGTTCGGCATCTTCGGCGGCACCTGGCTGGCCGCCCGCTTCACCAAGGCCGAGCTGAACGAGGACCTGGCCTGGCCCGACGTCCTGGCGGTCTCGTCGCTGGCCGGCATCGGCTTCACCGTCTCCCTGCTCATCGGTGAGCTGGCGTTCGCCGGCGACCCCGAAATGACGGACGAGATCAAGGCGGCCGTTCTGCTCGGTTCGCTGACGGCTGCGCTGCTGGCCTGTGTGCTGCTGAAACTGCGGGTACGCAAGTACCAGGCCCTGTGTGCCGCGGAGGATCTCGACGAGGACCAGGACGGCATCCCGGACGTGTACGAGAAGGGCAACCCGGAGTACCACCTGCGGATGGCCGAGATCCACGAGAAGAAGGCGGCGGAGCACCGGCGCATGGCGGAAGCCGCGAGTGCGTCGCGCGCCGACGGCGACAGTCCGGCATGATCTGACAGCAGATCCTAAGCAGAGACAAGGGAGTCACCGATGAGCGACCCCGGCAGCACGACCACCGCCCTCGAAGCCGCGGGCGACGTGGTCGGACCGGTTCGGCTGGCCGGCGCGGACAAGTCCCTGGGGCAACTGGTGGCCACGGCGACCGCTGAGGTGTCCGCCCTGGTGCACGACGAGATCGCGCTGGTGAAGGCAGAGCTCAGGCAGGACGTCAGGCGAGGGGTGACAGGCGGCGTGGCCGGCGTGGTCGCCGGGGTCCTCACCCTGTTCTCGCTGCCGGTGCTGAGCTTCGCCGCCGCCTACGGCATCCACAACCTCGGTCTGGGGCTCGCCTGGTCGTTCCTGATCGTCGGAGCGGCCTTCCTGCTGCTGGCGGGCCTGGCGGTGCTGCTGGCCGTGACCAAGTTCAGGAAGGTCACGCCGCCGGAGCGCTCCATCGCGTCGGCCAAGCAGACGGCCGCCGTACTGCAGAACGCCAAGCCGCACCCCCGCGCGGCCGAGGACCCCTCCACATCTGTGGCACGCTCGTCAGCATGACGGCACCCGATACGCCCTCCGTCGGCAACGGAAGCAGCACCGGCAACGGAAGCGGCGGCCCCATCCGGATCGACGGGCCCTGGACCCATCGGGACGTGGCGGCCAACGGTGCGCGCTTCCACATCGCGGAGCTGGGCGACGGACCGCTGGTGCTGCTGCTGCACGGGTTCCCGCAGTTCTGGTGGACATGGCGGCACCAGCTGCCCGCGTTGGCCGACGCCGGCTTCCGCGCGGTCGCGATGGACCTTCGCGGCGTCGGGGGCAGCGACCGCACGCCCCGGGGTTACGACCCCGCGAACCTGGCACTCGACATCACCGGCGTGGTGCGGTCCCTCGGCGAGCCCGACGCGGCGCTCGTCGGCCATGACCTCGGCGGCTACCTCGCCTGGACGGCCGCAGTGATGCGGCCCAAGCTCGTACGGCGGCTTGCGGTCTCCTCGATGCCGCACCCGCGCCGCTGGCGTTCGGCGATGCTCGGCGACTTCGCGCAGAGCCGGGCCGGCTCGTATGTGTGGGGCTTCCAGCGGCCGTGGCTGCCGGAGCGTCAGCTCGTCGCGGACGACGCCGCCCTGGTGCGGCGGCTGATCAGGGAATGGTCCGGTCCCTGCCCGCCCGAGGAGGAGGCCCTCGACGTCTACCGCCGGGCGATGTCCATCCCGTCGACGGCGCATTGCTCGATCGAGCCGTACCGGTGGATGGTGCGGTCGATGGCCCGTCCGGACGGTATCCAGTTCAACCGGAGGATGAAGCGTCCGGTCCGGGTGCCGACGCTCCATCTCCACGGCTCACTGGACACGGCGATGCGCACCCGCAGCGCGGCGGGCTCCGGTCAGTACGTCGAAGCCCCCTACCGGTGGAGGCTGTTCGACGGGCTCGGCCACTTCCCCCACGAGGAGGACCCGGTCGCGTTCTCCAGCGAGCTCATCAACTGGCTGAAGGACCCCGAGCCCGACCGATGACCCGGGACCCCAAGTGACTTGCCGTCAGGCCCGCAGATGACATCCGGCCTCCGTCGGCGGCCCTCGGACCGGCGCGCCCCGGTCGCCCGATCGGGGGGCAGGGGAGCCGGGGTGCCCGCGGTGCGGCGCCGCACAAAGGGGTGACCCCGTGCGAAGCGGCCCCTGCCGCCGCACACCGAGGCGGCCCCTGCCGCTGCCCGGGATGCGGCCGTGGGGCGAACGGGTGTGCGGCGAAAGGGGATTGCCCGGCGCATAGGCCAATTGGCGGGCCCCGATGAGGTTACCGACCTTGGGGCAGGGGCACACGTCGGGGTATGGGCTGGACGCACGACTACAGTGACACAGCACGCAACTCCCGCTCGGCCTCCGCGCCGATCACCGACGAAAGGGGCGGCCCCCAGGGGCGGGGCCATGATCCTCGTCTCGGGATCCCGCGCATCCTCCGCCGCCGCGCCCGCTGGGTCTCGGCGCGACTGCGCCATCCTCGCGGCTGACGCCGTCACAGCGCCGCCCGCTCCCTGCTCCCGCACCTCTCCACGGGACGGACAACACCTGTGGACCGCGGCAGCCGGTGTGGAGCGAGGACGCCTTCCGCCTCCCCGCTGCTTCCGGCTACCTGCTGCTTCCGGCTACCCGGCAGGGCCGCTCCCCGCGGGCGTATGCGCGGCCCTCGGCGCGTGCCCGGCACGGGCACGCGCCGACACACACGAACACCCCGGCGGGCGTTCCGCGGGGGGCGTGCCGCCCCGGTACACGCGAAGCCCGGAGGACGTTCCCCACGGGTGTGCCGCCGGCCGTCGCGCATGCCTGCGCCGCGAGCGTCAGAGTGCGCAGCCCTCGCTGTCGACCTCCTGGTCGGCCGTGCGACCGAGCCTGATGTCCTCGCGGATCTCGTCGGCCGTCAGTGCGTAACCGGTGTCGGCGTCGTCCAGCGACCGGGCGAAGATCACTCCGTACACCTCGCCGTCGGCCGTGAGCAGCGGGCCGCCGGAGTTGCCCTGGCGGACCGTCGCGAACAGCGAGTAGACATCACGGCGCACGTCGCCGCGGCGGTAGATGTCGCGGCCCTCGGCCTCTATGCGACCCCGGACCCGCGCGGAGCGGACATCGTAGGACCCGTTCTCCGGGAAACCCGCGACGATCGCGCTGTCACCGGTGCGGGCGTCCTCGTCGCTGAAGCGCAGCGGCGGCGCCTTCAGGTCGGGGACGTCCAGCACGGCGATGTCGCGCTGCCAGTCGTAGAGGACGACCTTCGCGTCATACCGCCTGCCCTCCCCGCCTATCTGCACCGTCGGCTCGTCGACTCCGCCCACGACGTGCGCGTTCGTCATGACCCGCCGTTCGGAGAAGACGAAGCCCGTGCCCTCGAGGACCTTGTTGCAGCTCTGCGCCGTACCGACGACCTTGACGATGGACCGCTGCGCCCGGGCCGCCACCGGGCTGTCGACCAGCGCCGGGTCCGGCGGCCTCACCTCGGTGATGGGCTCGTCGGCGAAGGGGCTGAAGACCTGGGGGAAGCCGTTCCGCGCAAGGATGGACCGGTAGTCCTGGAACCATGTCGGCGCCTGCGCCGGCAGTACCCGGGTGACACCGTGCAGGATCTTGGAGTTCCTGGCCTCCGTGCCGAACAGAGGCAGCGCCGTGCCTTCCACGAGGAGGCCGATGATCCAGGCCACCAGCAGCAGTGCGGCGACGTTCACGAGGGCACCGCCGGTGGCGTCGAGCGCACGTGCCGGGGTCCATGTGATGTAGCGGCGCAGCTTGTTGCCGAGATGGGTGGTGAGGGCCTGGCCGACGGAAGCGAAGACGATCACGACGACGACGGCGACGATGGCGGCTGCCGTGGACACCTCCGTCCCGTTCGTCATCCGGTCCCACAGGAACGGGAGCGCATACACGGCGACGAGCCCACCGCCGAGGAACCCGATCACCGACAGGATGCCGACGACGAAGCCCTGGCGGTATCCGACGACCGCGAACCACACGGCGGCGAGCAGCAGCAGGATGTCCAGCAGGTTCACCGTCGTCAGCCTCGCAGTTCGTCGTCCGGCACTCCGTCCGGCAGGGGAAGCCCGGATCAGCTCCCGGTGGCGCCGGACCGACCACCGGGAGAACACGGCACGGGGGCAACGGTCTCATGAACGCCAGTCGAGCGGGACCTGCCTGGCACGGTCCCACGGTCGTTCCCAGCCCGCGAAGTGCAGGATGCGGTCGATCAATCCGCCGGTGAAACCCCAGACCAGAGCCGATTCGACCAGGAAGGCCGGACCGAGGTGACCGCTGGGGTGGACGGCCGTGGCCCGGTTCACCGGGTCCGTGAGATCCGCCACGGGCACGGTGAAGACCCGGGCGGTCTCGGCAGGGTCGACGGCGGTGACCGGGGAGCGGTCACGCCACCAACCGAGCACCGGGGTCACGACGAAGCCGCTCACCGGGATGTACAGACGGGGCAGCACCCCGAAGATCTGGACGCCGGACGGATCGAGGCCGGTCTCCTCCTCGGCCTCCCGGAGAGCGGCGCGGAGCGGCCCCGTGGTCACCGGATCGCCGTCACCGGGATCGAGGGCACCCCCGGGAAACGACGGCTGGCCGGCATGGGAGCGCAGGCTGGTCGCCCGCTCCATGAGCAGCAGTTCGGGGCCACGGGCGCCGTCTCCGAACAGGATCAGCACGGCGGACTGGCGCCCTCCGCCGCTCGCGGGCGGGAGAAAACGGCTGAGCTGCTCGGCAGCTATGGTTCCGGCTGACCGCGCGACGGGTTCCAGCCAGCCGGGCAGGCCTTCGCCACTCACCAGCGCGCCGCCCTCGTGCGTCCCGTGCGTCCCGTGCGTCCCGTGCGTACGTGTCATGGGCACCCCCCTGGTGTGCAACGCCCGCGGTGGTCGGGAACGTTCCGGCGGGCCCCGGCAGGCCCCGGTATCGGCGCGCAGGGGGAAGCCCGGAAGGACGGCGAGAGCCACGAGCCCGCCCGGTACGACAAGGGCCACGAGCCCGAACAGGGCGGCAAGCCCCGGTGAGACGGCCGCGCCGGAGCCGGGCGGCGGCGATGCGGTGCCCCGCGCCCCGTCCGGAAGCTGACGCCGGGAGGGGTCACCGGGACCCCAGCGGGGCTGCGGGCTTGCCCGGGTAACCGGGCGGAGGGCTCAGACGCTGCCCGGGGAAGCCGCCCTTCTCGTACTTGAGGAGCTTCCTCGCCTTCTCCGGATCGGTCTCGCCTTCCCCGTACGAGGGGCAGAGGTGGGCGATGGGGCATGCGCCGCACGCCGGTTTGCGGGCGTGGCAGATCCGGCGTCCGTGGAAGATGACCCGGTGGGAGAGCATCGTCCACTCGCTCTTGGGGAAGATGCCGGCGATCTCTGCCTCGATCTTGACCGGGTCCTGCTGCTCGGTCCACTTCCACCGGCGGGCGAGCCGCATGAAGTGGGTGTCCACGGTGATGCCCGGTACCCCGAAGGGGACCGACACATTGGCACCATGGTCGCCAGAGCCCGCCCGGCAAGCGTCACAGGCGCACGCGTTGCCCATGACCACGAATGCGGTCTTCCGGCCGACACCGGGGAGTTTCACCATGTCAGCCAGGGTGCGCGGGACCATGCCGTCATGCTCGGCCACGATGGCGGCGGCTAGGCCGGTGATGCTCCGGGTCTTGGCCCGGAAGAACCCCGTAGGCCGGATCAGTTCCTCAACGTCGGCAGGCTCCGCACCGGCGAGATCAGCGGGCCGGGGGTACTCGGCGAACAGTGCGGGTGTCGTCTGGTTCACCCGCAGGTCTGTCGTCTGCGCGCTGAGCACCGTTGCGACCAACAGTTGCCACGCGTTCACGTAGTCCAGTTCGCAGTGTGCGTAGGGGTACACCTCGGCTAGAGCACGGTTGATCTTCCGCGCCCGCCGAACCATCGCCAGCCGGGTCTCTTCCGCCATGCCGGCCAGCCTACGGGCCCCGCTCATGCGCCACGGGGGGAAGCACACGAACGGGGCCGCTCACGGGCCGCTGAGGGGGTTCGACGGCCCGCCGGCGATGGGCACGGGGTTGTCTGGGCGGTCGAGCCGAACCCGCTCCGCCTCGCTGTCCACGGTGAGCCCGAACCGCCCTGCGGTGGGCCCCGCGGTGGCACGGGGCTTCCCGGCCACGGACTTCCCCTTCTTCCTGGCGGTGCCCTTCGACGAGTCCGCTGCCTGCGCGGACGTCCCGGCCTCGGACCACTCCGCGGCAGCCGTCTTCGCCGCAGCCTTCTTCCGCGCGGCTGTCCGCGGTGTCTTCGGGGAAGCCATGAAACCAGTCCTATTTTTCGTTTTTGCTACATCTGTCGGAATGTGCGAATCACGTTCGCCCACAGCGGAATTTTCATCCCCTGCCACTCTGACGGCCCCCTCAGCCTGTGCTCTCACCGGCGAATTGGACACCCGGCCAGCCTAAGGGCCACCACGGACATCTGCCCCGGCCATGGCCCATCACCACGCGAATCGGCCCCTGAGGCACTGTGGGAGAGGCAGGTGCGTCAGACTTGTGCCGGGTCCTTGTGATCGATCGCACTGTTTTGCGGTGCGGCATCATGGGATCACCGTCCCCTGAGCAGGTCGACAAGGAGAGAACTCGTGGACGACGTTCTGCGGCGCGCCCCGCTCTTCGCGGCGCTCGATGACGAGCAGGCCGCGGAGCTCCGCGCCTCGATGAGTGAAGTGACGCTCGCCCGTGGCGACGCGCTCTTCCACGAGGGTGACCCGGGCGACCGCCTCTACGTGGTCACCGAGGGCAAGGTCAAGCTCCACCGCACCTCGCCCGACGGCCGGGAGAACATGCTGGCCGTACTCGGCCCCGGCGAGCTGATCGGCGAGCTGTCCCTCTTCGACCCCGGTCCGCGCACCGCCACCGCCACCGCTCTCACCGAGGTCAAACTCCTCGGCCTGGGCCACGGCGACCTGCAGCCCTGGCTGAACGCGCGCCCCGAGGTGGCCACCGCCCTGCTGCGCGCGGTCGCCCGCAGACTCCGCAAGACCAACGACCAGATGTCCGACCTGGTCTTCTCCGACGTTCCCGGCCGTGTCGCCCGGGCGCTCCTCGACCTCTCGCGCCGCTTCGGCGTGCAGTCGGAGGAGGGCATCCACGTCGTCCACGACCTGACCCAGGAGGAGCTGGCGCAGCTCGTCGGCGCCTCCCGCGAGACCGTGAACAAGGCGCTCGCCGACTTCGCCCAGCGTGGCTGGCTCCGCCTGGAGGCACGAGCCGTCATCCTGCTCGATGTGGAGCGCCTCGCCAAGCGTTCCCGTTAGTCACCGGCCCCACCGCGCAAACCGTACGGTCGCGCCCGCGCCCCTGCTGGCCGGGGCGCGGTCGGGCCGCAGGCGCTCCGCCGCGTGGCCGCACGGCCGCAGTCAGGACGGCCGCAGTCAGGCTGGTCGGAGGCAGGACGGCCACAGGAAGGACGGGCCCCGCCCGTCAGGTGCCCGGGCCGTCAGGCGCCGGGACCTTCCTGAGGCGGCACTAGAGGAGACCGTGCTCTTGCAGGTACTCGAGCTGTGCCCGCACCGAGAGCTCCGCCGCGGGCCACAGCGAACGGTCGACGTCGGCGTACACGTGTGCGACCACGTCGGCCGCCGAGCGGTGGCCGCTCTCCACGGCCGTCTCGATCTGGGCGAGCCGGCTCGCGCGATGGGCCAGGTAGTACTCCACCGCGCCCTGGGCGTCCTCCAGGACCGGGCCGTGCCCGGGAAGCACCGTGCGCACGCCGTCGTCCACGGTCAGCGAGCGCAGCCGGCGCAGCGAGTCAAGATAGTCACCGAGGCGGCCGTCCGGATGCGCGACGACCGTGGTACCCCGGCCGAGAACGGTGTCGCCGGTCAGCACGGCCCCGTCGGCCGGCAGATGGAAGCACAGCGAGTCCGCCGTGTGCCCGGGCGCCGGTACGACCCTCAGCTCCAGACCGCCGGTACGGATCACGTCCCCCGCGGCCAGCCCCTCGTCGCCGAGCCGAAGTGCGGGGTCGAGGGCCCGCACCTTCGTGCCGGTCAGCTCGGCGAACCGAACGGCTCCCCCTGCGTGGTCCGGATGCCCGTGGGTGAGCAGGGTCAGAGCGATCCGCTTGCCCGCGCGCTCGGCCGTCGCCACGACGTTTTGCAGATGGACCTGGTCGAGCGGCCCCGGGTCGATGACGACGGCCAGGTCCGAGTCCGGCTCGGCCACGATCCAGGTGTTGGTGCCGTCCAGTGTCATCGCGGACGGATTGGGCGCCAGGACGTTGATCGCGCGGGCGGTGGCGGGACCGGACACGACCGCGTCGCGCGGCTGCCCCGGCAGCAGGGACGCATGGGTCATCGCGCGCCTCCCATCGCCCCGGCCGGATCGGTTCCGCCCACGGGAATGTGCTTGGTGAACTCCTCGTGGCCCGGCCAGCTGAGTACCACTCCCCCCTCCTCCCAGCGCGCCTGAGCCAGGATCGGTGCGAGGTCCTGCCCGGCCGCCGCCGCGAGCGCGTCCGCGGTGCCGGCGAACCGCCCCAGTACCCGCAGCGTGGCGACCGTCGGCGGCATCATCAGCAACTCGCCCCTGTCGTACCCGGCCGCGGCGTCCGCCGGGCGGATCCACACCGTGCGGTCGGCCTCGGTCGAGGCGTTCCTGGTCCGCTGGCCTTTCGGCAGCGAGGCGACGAAGAACCAGGTGTCGAAACGGCGCGGCTCGAACTCCGGAGTGATCCACCGGGCCCACGCCCCCAGCAGGTCGGACCGCAGCACCAGGCCCCTGCGGTCCAGGAACTCGGCGAAGGGCAGCTTCCGGTCGACGAGCGCCGCGCGGTCGGCCTCCCACGCGGCGCCGGTGGTGTCCTCGACGACGGAGTCACCGGTCTCGCCGGCCAGCAGCACGCCGGCCTCCTCGTATGTCTCCCGAACCGCAGCGCAGACGACGGCCTGCGCGGACGCCTCGTCCTCGACACCGAGGCGCAGCACCCATTCGGAGAGGGAGGGTCCCGCCCAGCGCACAGGCCGTGCGTCGCGCTCGTCCACCCCGCCGCCCGGATAGACGTACGCGCCCCCGGCAAAGGCCATGGAGGCACGACGGCGCAGCATATGGACGCGTACGCCCTCGGAGGTGTCCTTGAGCAGCATCACGGTCGCCGCCCGGCGCGGGGTGACGGCGGTGAGCTCGCCCGCGGCGAGCGCCCGGATCCGGTCGGGCCATTCCGGTGGGTACCACTGACCATTGGACATGGCCGGATGGTATGCGCTCACGCGCCGATGTTCGAGGGGTGCCCGGTCCGGCAGGCGCGTGGGCGGGCGCGTAGGAGCCGGGGTGCGCAAAGCGGGTACCGGGGAACCGGCGGCCGTGTCCAGGCCGATGACCTCGCGAGAGCTGCGAGTCCGGCGACCGGTCGGAGAAGACCCCGTCCGGCGGCCATACCGGCGGCCATACCGGCTGCCGGCCCCGGGGACCATCCCGGCCCACCCTGGCAGCCGGCCCCGGGACCATCGCGAGAGCCGCCGCCTTCGCCGCCCCCGAACCGGGACTCTGGAACCCAGGGATTCTCGGGCCCAAGGGCTCCCGCGGGGAGGCCGGCGCCCCTTTGACGGGGCCCTCCGGCCTCGCGACGGCTCAGCCCCCGACGAGCTCCACCTGGATCTCGACCTCGACGGGCGCGTCCAGCGGCAGCACGGCGACACCGACAGCGCTGCGTGCGTGCACGCCCTTATCGCCGAGGACCGCGCCGAGCAGCTCACTCGCCCCGTTGACGACGCCGGGCTGACCCGTGAAGTCGGAGGCGGAGGCGACAAAGCCGACCACCTTCACGACCCGGGCGATCCGGTCCAGGTCACCCGCGATGGACTTCACGGCGGCCAGCGCGTTCAGCGCGCACGTGGCGGCCAGTTCCCTGGCCTCCTCGGGGGTCACCTCCGCACCGACCTTGCCGGTCACCGGAAGTTTCCCCTCCACCATCGGGAGCTGTCCCGAGGTGTAGACGTACGGGCCCGACTGGACGGCCGGCTGATAGGCCGCCAGCGGGGGCACGACGGCCGGCAGCGTCAGCCCGAGTTCGGTGAGCTTGGCCTCGACGGTGCCGCTCATGACTTCGCCCGCTTGAGGTAGGCCACGAGCTGCTCGGGGTTGTTCGGCCCGGGGACGACCTGGACGAGCTCCCAGCCGTCCTCGCCCCAGGTGTCCAGGATCTGCTTGGTCGCGTGCACGAGAAGGGGCACAGTCGCGTATTCCCACTTGGTCATGGAGCCGACTGTAGCCGCACCGGCGGGCGGCCCGGTGACACAGGTTCGGTCGGCACGCGCGACGCCGGACGCGCCCACCCCGGCCGGGGCGTCCCGGCCAAGGCGACCCGGGGTCGCTTAGCCCGCGGGCCGACTGGTTAGGCTCCAGGACGTGAGCAGGCTCCAGGTCGTCAGCGGCAAGGGCGGGACCGGCAAGACGACGGTCGCCGCAGCCCTCTCGCTCGCCCTCGCGACCGAGGGGAAGCGCACCCTCCTCGTCGAGGTCGAGGGCAGGCAAGGAATCGCGCAGCTATTCGAGACGGAGGCGCTGCCCTATGCGGAACGCAAGATCGCCGTGGCTCCCGGCGGCGGCGAGGTGTACGCGCTGGCCATCGACGCCGAGCGGGCCCTGCTCGACTACCTCCAGATGTTCTACAAACTGGGGTCGGCGGGCCGGGCCCTGAAGAAGCTCGGCGCGATCGACTTCGCCACGACCATCGCGCCGGGCGTACGGGACGTCCTGCTGACCGGCAAGGCCTGCGAGGCCGTGCGCCGCCGGGACAAGCAGGGCCGGTACGTCTACGACCATGTCGTCATGGACGCCCCTCCGACCGGCCGTATCACCCGCTTCCTGAACGTCAACGACGAGGTCGCGGGTCTCGCCAAGATCGGCCCCATACACCATCAGGCCCAGGCGGTGATGCGTGTTCTCAAGTCCGCGGAGACCGCCGTCCATCTGGTGACGCTGCTGGAGGAGATGCCCGTCCAGGAGACCGCGGACGGCATTGCCGAGCTACGCGCCGCGGACCTCCCCACCGGCGCCGTGATCGTGAACATGGTGCGCCCGCACGTCCTCGACGAGGAGGCGGTGCGGAGCGCCGGGACCGCCGCCCGTCGGCAGGAGATCGCCAGGTCGCTGGGCGGGGCGGGAGTGAGTGGCGCTGCCGAACTGGTCGGGCCGCTGCTGGAGCAGGCCGCCGAGCACGCCCAGCGCGTCGAGCTGGAGCGAGAGCAGCGTGCCGCTCTGGAGGCGCTGGGGCTGACGGCGTACGAGCTCCCCCTGCTGAGCGAAGGGGTCGACCTGGCCGGGCTCTACCAGTTGGCGACCGAACTGCGCAAGCTCGGAGTGATCGGCGGAGCCGATGACTGGGGAACTGCACGGTGACCGAAGCCACCCGAGCGACCGAAGTTCCCCGACCGGGCCGACCGGGCCGACCGGCCGGAGCAGCCGGAGCAGCCGGAGCAGCCGGAGTAGCCGGAGTAGCTGGGGTGATCGGATGACATCGTCGCTGACGTACGGCGGCACACTGCAGGACACGCCGCTGCTCGAGATCGACGCCCTGCTCGACGACCCGGGGGTCCGTATCGTCGTGTGCTGCGGCGCCGGCGGGGTGGGCAAGACGACGACCGCAGCCGCCCTCGGGGTACGGGCTGCGGAGCGCGGCCGGCGAGCGGTCGTGCTCACCATCGACCCCGCCCGTCGGCTGGCCCAGTCGATGGGGATCGACCTGCTGGACAACACCCCGCGCCGGGTGGACGGCATCGAGGGCACCGGCGAGCTGCACGCCATGATGCTCGATATGAAGCGCACCTTCGACGAGATCGTCGAGGCGCACGCGGACCCGTCGCGGGCCCGCGCGATCCTGGACAACCCCTTCTACCAGTCCCTGTCGGCCGGTTTCGCGGGCACACAGGAGTACATGGCCATGGAGAAGCTGGGGCAGTTGCGGGCGCGTGACGAGTGGGACCTCATCGTCGTGGACACCCCCCCGTCGCGGTCCGCGCTGGACTTCCTGGACGCCCCGAAGCGGCTGGGCTCCTTTCTCGACGGCAAGTTCATCAGGCTGCTGATGGCCCCCGCCAAGGTGGGCGGACGCGCCGGGATGAAGTTCCTCAACGTCGGTATGTCGATGATGACCGGCACACTGGGGAAGCTCCTGGGCGGTCAGTTTCTGCGTGACGTGCAGACCTTTGTGGCCGCGATGGACACGATGTTCGGCGGGTTCCGCACTCGCGCCGATGCCACCTACCGACTGCTGCAGGCGCCCGGAACGGCGTTCCTGGTGGTCGCCGCCCCGGAGCGGGACGCGCTGCGCGAAGCAGCGTACTTCGTGGAGCGCCTGGCGGCGGAGGAGATGCCGCTGGCCGGACTGGTACTCAACCGCGTCCACGGCAGCGGTGCCGCGCGGCTCTCCGCCGAGCGGGCGCTCGCCGCCGCAGAAAATCTTCACGAGGACCGCATTGTGGATCAGGAGACCGGGAAGGCTGCTGATCGCGGCTCCGCGGGGACCTCTCCCACTCCTTCCGCCGTGGAGCCGGATTCCGATGACGCACACGAACCACAGCACGAGCCCGCATCCGAGCCCGGGTCCGGTCGGCCTTCGGCACCCCCGACCTCACAACTGACCGCCGGTCTGCTGCGCCTGCACGCAGAACGAATGCGGGTGCTGTCCCGAGAGCAACGCACCCGTGACCGTTTCACGGCGCTCCACCCCGAGGTAGCGGTGGCCGAAGTGGCTGCTCTGCCCGGCGATGTGCACGACCTCGCCGGCCTGCGCGCCATAGGCGAGAGGCTGGCGAACGGCGGCCCCCAGGCCGGGACCGGCTCATAGGCGCGGGGGAAGGTGGCTCCGTCGCGACCGCAGGGCCGGGGCCCGCAGAGCCCGGTGCGTGCGACCGCATGGCGGAGGCCATGCTCATGCCGCACGCACTCGGGCTGGGACTCGGGCTCACGCTCGGACGCGGATGACTCCGGCCACGCGGCACCGGCAGGGCCCGATCGGCGGCAAGCCGACTCCGGCAGACTCCGGAGGCCGAGATCCTCCGTGAGACACCCACCGGACTCCGGACACGCGACGCGTGGACCGTCCGGAGTCGGCGGGCACCGATGGCAGCCCGGCCACGGCGGACAGCGCTGTCCCACCCGGTGCCTTCGGGTCTGGTGCCGCCCCGGCCGCCGAGGACTGCTGCCGTGCAGCGCACCGGCCCATCAGATCGGCGTGACACTCTCCGGGGCCAGGGAACACGGCCCCGCACAGCTCACCAGCCCGAGAGAACTCCCCACGTCCGACGGAAGGCATCGACTCGACGGAAGCGACCGCCGGACGGAACTCACCATCGGGCGGAACTCACCGCCCGATGAGATCGCGTGGCCCTTGGAGCAGCCGAAGGCACTGGCGGCCTGACCGACCCCCGGCCGCATCGGGCACCCGCAGTGGTGCACTCCGGCCGCATCGGCCGCCGGCTCAGCCCGCGGCCGCGAAGGTCTCGTAGGTCTCGTCGTCCTCGAGGCCCCCCGGCAGAATGCCCACGCTCCGCTCGTATTCCGTGCGCGCGGTTTCCAGCAGGCGACGCCAGGATGTGACGGTGGGCCGCCTGCGCAGCAGTGCGCGCCTCTCCCGTTCGGTCATACCACCCCACACACCGAACTCGACACGATTGTCCAGCGCGTCGGCCAGGCACTCGGTCCGCACCGGACATCCGGTGCACACCGCCTTGGCCCTGTTCTGCGCCGCTCCTTGTACGAACAGTTCATCCGGATCGGTAGTGCGGCAAGCTGCCTGCGCACTCCAGTCGGTTACCCAGCCCATGCCGGCGCCGTCCTCTCCCGAATCGAGGCTCCCCCACGGCGGCAGCGGCATATTCACCGCTGCCAGTTGAGGACGTTACGGAAGGTGGGCACAGCGCAACACCCCCGTCGGGCCCAATCTTGAATGGCCCGAACGGACTATGCGTAAGCGGCAGATCACCCGGGGGAGTGAGCTGAGGGCATAGGTAAGGAATCCGGTACATAGGATGAGTAAGCGGAAGCCGAAGCGGCCGCCGGGCGAAGCAGCGGAGTGGGCCCGCTGAGTGGACCCGCTGAAGGGAGGAGGGTGAGGGGCGAGGGCGAGGGGAGATCGGCGCGGAGAGGATCGGGGAACACGCGCTGCCTTGATACGCAACCGCACTGCTGTGACGGCTGTGAACAGCCTAAGCCAAGGCCTATACGCGTGTCCGGAGAATGAGAACGTAGGCTGCCCCCATGTCGAAGAAGCGAGCGGGCGGTGGCCTGACCGGGACCCAGCAGGCCGCCAAGTTCCTCGGAGTCAGTGTGCTCGCAGGAACCGTGCTGGCGGGCCTCGCCCTGCCGGCCGCCGGCGCGCTGGGGCTGGCCGCCAAGGGCACGGTCGAGGGGTTCGACGAGATCCCCGCTAATCTCAAGACCCCGCCGCTGAGCCAGCGCACGACGATCCTCGACGCCGACGGGGGGCAGATCGCCACCGTCTACTCACGTGACCGTACGGTGGTCAAGCTCAAGGACATCTCGCCGTATATGCAGAAGGCGATCGTGGCCATCGAGGACGCGCGCTTCTACGAGCACGGGGCGATCGATCTCAAGGGCGTACTGCGCGCGCTCAACCGCAACGCGCAGGAAGGCGGCGTCACCCAGGGCGCGTCGACCCTCACCCAGCAGTATGTGAAGAACGTGTTCGTCGAGGAGGCGGGGGACGACCCGGACAAGGTCGCCCAGGCCACCCAGCAGACCATCGGCCGCAAGGTCCGCGAGCTCAAGTTCGCGATCCAGGTCGAGGAGGAACTGGGGAAGAAGAAGATCCTCGAGAACTATCTGAACATCACCTTCTTCGGTCAGCAGGCCTACGGCGTCGAGGCGGCGTCCAAGCGGTACTTCTCGAAGTCGGCGAAGGACCTGAAGCTGGAGGAGGCCGCGCTGCTCGCCGGTATCGTCCAGTCGCCGAGCCGCTACGACCCCGTCAACGACGGCGAGGAGGCGACCAAGCGGCGCAACACCGTGCTGCAGCGGATGGCCGACGTCGGCGACATCTCCCAGTCCGAGGCCGACACGGCCAAGGAGACACCGGTCGAGCTGAAGGTCAGCAGACCCAAGAACGGCTGCATCACCGCCGTCGACGGAGCCGGCTTCTTCTGCGACTACGTGCGCGAGGTCTTCCTCACGGACCCGGTCTTCGGCAAGACCCGGGAGGAGCGGGCCAAGGTCTGGAACCAGGGCGGCCTGACGATCCGGACGACCCTGGACCCGCAGGCGCAGAAGTCCGCACAGAAGTCGCTGGGGAACCACGTCTACCAGGACGACAAGGTCGCGGCGGCGATCACGCTGGTGGAGCCCGGGACGGGCAGGATCGTCGCCATGGGCCAGTCCAAGCCGTACGGCTTCGGCGACAACGAGACCCAGATCAACTACTCGGTCAACGCCGGCATGGGCGGCTCCAACTTCGGCTTCCCGGTCGGTTCGACCTTCAAGCCGTTCGTGGCAGCCGCGGCACTGGAGCAGGGCCGTCCGCCGACGCAGTCGTACCCGGCGCCGTACAAGATGCCGTACCCGGACTCGATCGCGAGCTGCTCCGACCGGCCCTGGCGCAACCGCGGCGGCGACACGGTGGAGAACGAGAACGAGAAGGAAGTCGGCCCCTACGCGCTCCGCGAGGCGATGGAGCTGTCCGTCAACACGTACTTCGTGCAGATGATAGGAGACATCGGACTCTGCCCCGTCGTGGAGATGACCGACCGCCTCGGCGTGGTGCAGGGCAACGGGGAGAAGCTCCCGGCCAGCCCCGCGCCGCTGACGCTCGGCTCGACCGGTATCTCGCCGCTGACGATGGCCAACGCGTACGCGACGTTCGCGAACCGCGGCACGCACTGCACGCCGACGGCGATCGAGTCGATCACGACCGCCGACGGCAAGAGCCTCAGGGTGCCCCAGACCGAGTGCGGCAAGGTGATGTCGGAGCGCACCGCGGACACCATCAACACGCTGCTGCGCGGCGTGGTCGACTCCGGGACGGGCCAGGAGGCCGGACTGACGGACCGCGACAACGCGGGCAAGACGGGGACGACGGACGAGCGCAAGAACGCGTGGTTCGTCGGCTACACCCCGAACCTGTCCGGTGCTGTCTGGGTCGGCAGCGCCTCCCAGAAGGTGAAGATGTTCGACATCCGGATCGGCGGGCGCTACCACGGGAAGGTCTTCGGCGGCCAGGTCCCGGGCCCGATCTGGAAGGACGCGATGGCGGGGGCTCTGCAGGGCAAGGAGAACCCGGCCTTCAGCACGGTCCATGTGCCCGACGCTCCGCAGGGCGAGGACGAGGAGGAGAGGCGCCGGGACGGCGGGGGCGGCACCGACGACAAGCCCGGCAGGAACGGAGGCCGGGACCCGTTCCCCGACATCTCGCTCCCGCCGGACTTCATCGGCGGCAACATCACCCGCGGCCAGGACGCCGGAGGCAGCGGAGGCTGGCAGCGGGACTGACTGCGGCACCCACCGCGAGTACGACGGCGCCGGCCGATCGGCGGGCGGTCGGGCGCGGCGACAGGGGCGGCAGGGGCGGCAGGGGCCGACAAGCGAATCGACGAGGATCCCCCGGCGCGGACGGCGCCGGGGGATCCTCGCTTCGCCGGGCGGGGAGTCCAGGAGTCCGGGGAGCGCGGGGAGCACCCGGGTACCGCGCGGGTGCATGGTTGCGGCGGCCATCCGGGTGCCGCGCGGGTGTGCCCGCGGGTACCGTGCGCGGCTCGGGGCCGGCCGCGTCAGTCGGCGAGCAGCCTCCTGACCACCGCGGCCACCCGGCCACCCTCGGCGCGGCCCGCCACCCTTGGGTTGACGATCTTCATGACCGCTCCCATCGCCCGGGAACCCTCGGCACCCGCCGCCCTGGCCTCCTCGACGGCCTGGGCCACGATGCCGTTCAGCTCGTCGTCCGTCAGCTGGCGGGGAAGATAGGCGTCGAGGAGCGCGCCCTCCGCCCTCTCGCGGTCCGCCTGCCCGGCACGACCGCCCTGGGCGAAGGCCTCTGCCGCCTCACGGCGCTTCTTCGCCTCCTTGGCGATCACCTTCCGGACCTCGTCGTCGGAGAGTTCACGCGCTTCCCTGCCCGCGACCTCCGCCCTGGTGATCGCGGAGAGGGTCAGCCGGAGCGTCGAGGAGCGCAGCTCGTCACGTGCCTTGATCGCCTCGGTGAGATCTTCCTGCAGCTGGGACTTGAGCGTGGTCATACGTCGATTGTGGCAGGCGCTCGTCCCGGTATGCCCCCGCATTTCCCCGGCACGCGCCGAGCGCTCCGCGCCGGGCCGCCCGGCCGGGACGGCACTCGCGGTCCGGCTGTCGTCCCGGCCGGGCCACGGTTCCCTCCTCCGGATCCGCTGCGCCCGGTGAGCGGTCGCCCGGCCGCCGGGCGGCCGGGGTTCCCGTACTCGTCGTGTTCCGAAGGCGCCGCCGACTGCACGGGCAGGTGTCCGCGGAGCGCACTCAGTCCGGCCGCGGCAGCCGCTCCCGGGCCGCGCGCTCGGGCGTGGGTACGTCTCGTGGAACGTGTTCCTGATCGCCGCGGCGGGCCCCAGGGGCTCGGTGCCGCCCACGGCCCGGTTCTTTCCCGGCTCCATGCGTCCGAGCGGTCCGACCACGGCTCGCGGCCGCTCCCCCGAGCGGAGTCCTCACTGCCGCGGTGATGCCGAGCGGACTGGCGCCCGACCATAATCAGCTGTCGATCGCAGTTGGCAGAAGGTCGGCGGAGCACACTGGGGGTACAGAGGCTGTGGTGCGCATACAGGCTGACGGCACGAGCGGAAGACAGGGTTCCCCGGCCGATGGCACCACTGCCGGAGGCACCGATTCCGGAGGTACCCCCTCCGAGGCCTTCCCGTTCGATGATTCCCTCCCCCGGAGGTCCTCCTCCGCGGTGCCGCGGCACCGCAGCGGACCCGCACCGTCCGCTGCGCGGCACAGCGTGCGGGTACCCGCCACGACACGCGGCCGCGTCCTGGCCGGTCTCGGCATGGCGGCGGCGGTGGTCTTCTTCCTCACGACGGTGCCGTTCCACCGGAACTGGTTCGACCTGCACGTCTACTACGGAGCGGTCGAGCACTGGACCGGCGGCGATCCGATCTACGACTACCTCAGGCCCGGAACGCACTACGGCTTCACCTATCCGCCCTTCGCGGCGCTGTGCATGCTGCCCATGACCCTCGTCGACTGGCACAGCGCACTGGCGGTAAGCCAGCTCATGAACGTCGCGGCCGCCGCGGTCATCCTCCACGTCTGCCTCGACTCGGTGATCCGGCGGGAGAGCCGCCACCGGTGGTTCGCATACACCGCGGCCGCCTGCATGCTCGCCCTGCTGGAGCCCGTCCGGGACACCGTGAGCTTCGGCCAGGTCAATCTGCTGCTCCTGGCGCTGGTCCTCGCCGACTGCCGGCTGCTGACCGCCGGCCGCGCACGCTTCCCCTCCCTCGGGCGGCTGGCCGGTCTCGGCATCGGTCTCGCCGCCGCGATCAAACTCACCCCGGCGATCTTCATCTGCTACCTGCTGATCACCCGCAGGTGGCGGGCGGCCGGAGTCGCCATCGGCACCGCGAGCGGTGCGACCCTGCTCGCGGCGTGGGCGGCGCCGACCGCGTCGCGCACATTCTGGACCGAGGCGATGTGGAACACCGACCGGGTCGGTTCGCTCGCCTATGTCTCCAACCAGTCCTGGCAGGGCATGCTGGCCCGGCTCACCGAACCGTTCGCCGAGCCCAGCCGCGCCGTGTGGGCGGTCGGCGTGGTGCTCCTGCTGTGGCTGTGGGCGCGGCGGGCACGCCAGGCCGTCGCCGCCGGCGACGAACTCGCGGGCTTCGCCCTGACGGGTGCCGCCGCCTGCCTGGTGAGCCCGGTCACCTGGGTGCACCACCTCGTGTGGCTCATCCCGGCCCTCGCCGTACTCGCCGACAAGGGACTGCGTGCGGATCCGGGCGGACGGCGCCGCCGCCGGCTGCTGACCTGGGCGCTGGTGAGCTACGCCGTTCTGTGCAGCAGCATGGTCTGGCTGTGGCGCTGGAACGACGGCGGCGCACCCGGGTTCCTGGGCGCCAACGCCTATGTGTGGATGGCGCTGTTCCTCCTCCTGCTCCTCCCGCTCGGGGAGCCGGGGGCGGACCGGGGCGGGCCGTATGCGCAGAGCGGGCCGTATGCGCAGAGCGGGCCGTCTGCGACGATGGGCCTATGCGCGCACGCTACGGCCTCCCCCTCACCATCGGTGCCGGTGTCATGGCTCTCGGAGCAGCCGGCATCGCCTACGCGGCCGGGTTCGAAGCCCGCTCCTTCCGGCTCCGCCGGGTGACGGTTCCGGTACTGCCGGACGGGATGCGCCCGCTGCGGGTACTGCAGGTCTCCGACATCCACATGGTGTGCGGACAGCGCAAGAAGCGGGCCTGGCTGCAGTCCCTGGCGGGGCTGCGTCCCGACCTCGTCGTCAACACCGGCGACAACCTGTCGGACCCCGACGGCGTGCCCGAGGTGCTCGACGCCCTGGGGCCCCTGATGGAGTACCCGGGTGTGTACGTCTTCGGCTCGAACGACTACTACGGCCCGAAGCTGCGCAACCCGGCCCGCTATCTGATCGAGAAGGCCCAGGGCCGCCACGGGCTCAACGGCAACGCCCCCGCGGTGGGCGTCGTACACAACCCATGGGAGGGGCTCCGGGACGCCTTCGACGCGGCCGGCTGGATCGGGCTGAGCAACACGCGCGGCCGCCTGAAGCTCGACGGCGGCCTCGAGATCGCCTTCACCGGACTCGACGATCCGCACATCAAGCGTGACCGCTACGAGCAGGTCGCCGGCGGCCCCGACCGGACGGCGGACTTCTCGATGGCGGTCGTCCACGCCCCCTATCTGCGCTCCCTCGACGCCTTCACCGCCGAGGGCTACCCCCTGATCCTCGCGGGCCACACCCACGGCGGCCAGCTGTGCATCCCCTTCTACGGAGCCCTGGTCACCAACTGCGACATCGACACCGACCGGGTGAAGGGCCTGTCCACCCACAGGTCCGACGGGCTCGTCTCCTACCTGCACGTCTCCGCCGGCTGCGGCACCAACCGGTACACCCCGGTCCGCTTCGCCTGCCCCCCGGAGGCCACACTGCTGACCCTGGTGGCGCGGGACTGAGGACGGACGCCCGAAGCCGCTGGACCCCCGCCCTCTCACCATCCCCTCCAGCCTTCTCCCGTCCGACTCCCGTCCTGTCCCGTCCCTTCCCCGCCCCACTCCCGTCCCTTCTCAGGCCGGCGACCGCAGCCACTCTCGCCGCTCCGCACCAGGTGAGGGACCCGGAAAACCGGATTTCGTCTCCGGCCGCCCGTGGGCTAAAGTAAACGTCGTCGCCGCGAGAGCGGCGGCATCGGGGTGTGGCGCAGCTTGGCAGCGCGCTTCGTTCGGGACGAAGAGGTCGTGGGTTCAAATCCCGCCACCCCGACAGTGAATCACCAGGTCAGGGGCCTGATCCGCTTAGCGGGTCGGGTCCCTGAGTGGTTTCTGGGGTCGTTTTGGGAGCCGTTTGGGAGCCGAGTTCAGAATCCCGCTCCCAGCCGCGAGTCTCCGTGCGTGCTGTTTGACCCCATCGCTGACTGCTGGCCGTATCCTCCTCGCTTCCCACAGCCAGAGAGCCCCTATGCCTGTACAGCCCGAGGGCCGCTCAGCTTCGCGTGCCTGACCACTGACTGCCCGTGACCTGAGCTGGCAGGATGGCCTGGGGGGCGAGCAGCGCCCGTGGCCGCTGTACGAGGGGTGTGCGTGGCAGCCAAAAAAGTGATCAATGGTCGTTTCATGTTTTTGGGAGACGAGCTGCGAACCGGCGGGCTGTCCGAGGTCCGTAGGGCCTTCGACATGTCCAATCCTGACGGGGCTTTTGCGGCGATCAAACTGCTGCGGCAGGAGGAAGACAACGCGGTCCTGGAGACGTTCCTGGGGCGGGAGACGCAGTCGCTGAAGCAGCTGGAGCACCCCAACATCGTGCGGATGCTCGACTCAGGGTGGGACGGCGACCTCGGCCGCTACTTCATCGCGCTGGAGTGGGTCGACCGCAGCTTGAAGGACGATCTCGCAGCACGTCGGCCCATGAGCTGGGCGGCGTTCTTCGACCAGATCGGCAGGCCCTTGATCGGAGCCCTGTCCTACGCCCACGGCCTGGAGATCGAGCACCGAGACCTCACTAGTTGTTTCTCAACCGTCGGGCGTTCGATGACGTCCCGTACGGTGTCCTGGATCAGGTGACGGAGTCCGGGAGTGGGCATGGGGACGGGGCCCTGTTCATAGCGTGTCGGTTGTCTAAGCCAGCCACGCGAGGAACAAAGCCCCGTCATGCAGAACGCTACCGTCGTCCTGTCCGATCGTCCGTTGCCCGACCTGCGGTTCGCCGCGGAGTGTGACTGTCTCGCTCACTTGTACGGCAATGCCGGTGACCGGCCGCTGCGGGCCCGCGTCTACGCGACCGATCTGACGGACGAGGAATGGCAGATCGTCCGGCGGGTGATGCCTGTGCCGGGCTGGCTGTGTGGCCGCGGGGGCAACCCGGAGGGTTTCTGCCACCGCGAAATGATCGATGCGGTGCGGTACTTCGTCGACAACGGCATCAAGTGGAGGGCGATGCCGTCCGACTTCCCGCCCTGGTCGGCCGTCTGCGCATTCCAGCATCGCTGGCACACGGACGAGCTCCTGGACGTGCTGCACGAGAGGCTGCGGGAGCAGGTACGCATCGTGGAAGGGCGGGACGATCCCGAGCCGAGTGCGGCGATCGTCGATTCCCAGTCCCTGCGCGGCGCCTCCACCCTGACCGGGGAGCGGCGCGGGTACGACGGGGCGAAGAAGGTGTCGGGTTCCAAGCGTCACATCGCCGTGGACTGTCTGGGTCTGCTGCTGGTGGTGATGGTCACCGCCGCGGACCTGCAGGACCGCGACGCGGGTGTGGCCCTCCTGGAACGGGTGCGTTCCCTTTTCACGCGGGTGCGTCTGGTGTGGGCCGACAGCGGCTATGCGGGCGCCCTGGTGGATTGGGCCCTGCACGCCCTCGGCATGAAGGTCGGGGTGTCCCGCCGCGGCGACGACAGAGCCGGCTTCGTGGTGATCCCGAGACGTTGGGTTGTCGAGCGCACGTTCGCCTGGCTGGTGAACTGCCGTCGCCTGGTGCGTGATTACGAGCGCACCGCCGCCGCCCATGTACGGCAGTTTGGGCTCTCCGAGGACCTACTCCCACCCCGGGCCACGGCACGGGCAACCGGTACGGGACGGCTGGGGACGTCGAGCCAGGTGCGCTGCTCCTCGGCGGTCACGGTCACTCCGAAGCGCTCCCGGCCAGGCCGGTCATTCTCGACGTACAGCTCGTGTGCCGCCTCTACCGCGTCCCACAGCAGACGCGGCCCGGCCTGCCGTACACCACCGTCCTCGGCGCGCGCCCACGCGCCGTCAGCACCCCACAACTCCACTGCCGTCACCCGGCCGTCGCCATCGCACTCCGAAGCGAAAGCCGTGTCCGGTGTGACCAGCGAGAGCACAAAACGGAACGCATCGTCCCCGGCGACCTCGGCCAGGTCCAGGCCGGTGAGTCGACCGCTCGTCGCGCTCGGCCTGCCTGGGTGAGCCGGGGCGCCGGTGGCACCGGCGTCGCGTACGGCCATGAAGTAGGAACCGACGGGCAGGAACCGGCCCTCGGCGCGGCCATCGTCGGCGACGACCAGGCACACGGTCCCCCAGCCGACAGGGCACACGATGAGGCCGGCGGGCCGCACCTGCTCCAGCCAGGCCACCGGGATCGTGGTGAAGCCACAGGTGGCGATCAGCCGGTCGTACGGGGCCCTGGCCGGGTAGCCGTCACGGCCGTCCCCGGCCTGCACCAGCGGGGTGTATCCGCAGCGCCGCAGCCGCGCTCCCGCCAGCCGCGCCAGCACCGGGTCGACCTCGGCCGTAACCACCTGGTGACTTCCAAGCCGTTCGGACAGGAGCGCCGCGTTGTAGCCGGTGCCGGTCGCGATCTCCAGCACGCGGTGACCATCAGCGACGTCGAGGGCCTGGAGCATGACGAGCATGAGGCCGGGCGCTGTTGACGACGATGTGGCCACACCGTCGGTGAGCTGTGTGGCCAGCGCGTCATCCGAGTACACCAGGTCCAGCCAGTCGGGGTCGGCGGAGGTCAAGTGCCGCTGCTCGCCGCCGACCAGGGTCCAGAACTCCGGCACGAACGGATGGCGGGGAACGGCCTCGAACACCTTCCGCCATGCCGGGTCGGACAGTTGCCCGTTGGCCTCCAGGACATCGGCCAGCGCCATGCGCAACTGCGTGGCACGTTTTTCGGTGTGTGTCGTCATGGTTATCCCCCGGCGAGTAGATCAGCGATGTGCGTGGCGATGGGCAGGCCCGTCTTGTTCTGGATCCAGGACCACTCTCCGGACGGGTTGCACTCGAACATCACCCAGTCCCCGGCAGGGGTGACGCCGAAGTCGAACGCGCCAAAGTTGAGACGGAAGTGCTCCAGCCAGCTCAGCACGCCCGCCCGTACGTCGTCCGGTACTTGGCACACGTCGTAGGTGAGGGCGTCGTAGTCGCTGCGCCAGTCCACCCGAGCAGCGTCGCTGCCCGCGTGGATCTCGGCCGCGAACATCTCCTTGCCCACGACAGTCAGCCGCACCTCGTGGGTCTTGGGAACCCATTCCTGGAACAGGTGCGCTGTCAGGGACACGGAGTCGTCGATCGTGTCGGGGTCGACCACATGGGTCGGTACCCCGGTGCGGTGGCCGTCCGGGTACTCCAGCGGGCCGCCCATGAGCGGCTTGCAGATCACTGGACCGTCCACCTGACAGCAGAACTTCCGGGCCACTTCCTGGTCCGTGGTGATCAGCGAGCGAGGCGTGCGGAGCCCGTGCGCCGCCGCGACGGGGAGCTGACCGGGCTTGTGGGAGGCAATTCCGTCCACGTCGGGCCGGTTGACCCACGTCACCGGCAGCGCGTACAGCGTGCCGAGCAGTCCGGCCAGCGCCTGCTCGTTGGCCCACGTGCGGTGGGGCTCCTCCATCCGCTCGGAGACGGAGGGAAGGCGGGGCCGCCTGTAGTAGACGGCCGTCACCTCCTCCAGCCGCACGGAGCGGTACTCGTCAGCCAGGACCCCCGTCCAGGGTGCTGCAGTGTGCTCGGCGGACAGGGACATGGACAGGGGGAAGTCCCCCATGTCGAACCGCATCACCGGCACACGCCGGGTCGTCAGCTCGTCGACCACCAGGTCCGCCGCGGGGTCCAGTTCCTTGGTGACGACCAGCACAGGGCCGCCGGACAGGTGCTGTGTCACCGCATCAGGTACGGGTCGGACGTGTCGTCGTTCTTGCTGTCCCAGTTGGTGTTCGTGCAGCTCCCAGCCAGCGAGGTGGAGCGGCTCCACAGGGCGCCGGAGCCGTCGGTCAGGACGTTGACCTGCCGGGCCGGGGCGTACGCGAACGATCCCGCCTCCAGGGTCACGGTGTACGGGGTGCGCGAACGGGACGAGCGTTGCCGTGGACATGAGTGTCTCCTTGTGGTTGCTGGTGCTCGGACTGTTCTCTGTCTCGCCCGCGCGCGAGGGCACGGCCGAGGGTCTGGCGAGGCCGCTCTACTCCAGTCGGGAAGCCGGTCATGCAGACGCAGAGCGGGTTTTGCACCGCCCGGCGCCGGGCATCGGGTTCCGGCGCCGGGCGGCGGCTCATGTAACGCCGCCGACAAGGGACGGTGGGCATTCGGGCGCGCAGATCCAGAGCCGGAACAGCAGGCCCCGGTGGCGCACTTCGCCCCACACCTGGCCGGCCATCCCCAACCGGCGGGCGCAGCGCGCACAGTCCATGGCCATCTGCTGCCGCGAAGTGAGCCGTTCGACGTGCGTCAAGATGGCCGTGGGAGGAGCGGTCACCACGTGCCGTCCGCGCGCAGCTCTGCCCAGACGCGTTTCCCGCCGTGCACCGGATCGCTGCCCCAGTCGTGGGCCAGAGCTTCGACGAGGAGTAGTCCGCGGCCGTGCTCATCGTCCGGGGACGGCGCGCCAGGTGTGGGTCTGGTGCGGGACGTGTCGGTCACGACGATCCGCGCGGACTCCGTGCCTGTCCGTGTGATCGAGGCACCGACCGTGGCGGCGTCGGTGTGCTCCACCGCGTTGGCCACCAGCTCCGTGACGACCTGCTCGGCGACGTCCACCAGCTGAGGCAGGCCCCAGGTCTCCAGCACCAGGGTTATGTCCCGACGCGCCTGAGCGGCGGCTTCCAGCCTCGCCGCGTACCGCTCCTGGTAGCGCTGTGGTCCCGCCGTTGCAGCCGTCATGGTCATCGTCGCGTCCCTCGGGGGTGCTCGCGTTCCGTGTGTAGCCCAACCACCGCGTCAGGGCTGTGTGCGAAGGACGCACGCCTGCCGTACGGGCCGACCTCGTGGCCGAGGTAAGCAGCAGCCCTTCGACGTTGTCGCCTACGGCGGTTGGCTCGGGAGCCTCGGTAACGAAGCCCACCGTGACAGCCGCCCTACTAGGCTCGTTCGGTGATGCATACGACGGTAGAGAACCGTGATCACTACTTGAAGTGACTGCGAGTACAAGTGGTTTGCTGCGAACACCGGGAAAAGGGGCTGTTCATGCGATCGAGTTCGCGACTAACCCTGACCGGCAGTCAGGGATCATCTGGACGCCCACGCGTGGGCGTCATCGCCGGCTACCTCTTCCGGATCATCCGAGAGCAGCAGGGACGCACCCAGGAGGAAGCGGCTGAGCAGCTGCGGGTGTCCGCGGACACGATCGCGGGGTGGGAGTCCGGCCGCCGCCCCCTGACCGCCGTGCCGGTCGGGCAGATGCTCGTGCACCGTCACCGGCTGATGCAGATGGGCACTGCCCCCGCGCTCCTGCAAGCCCTGGACCGCGCCCTGGAGGCGGACGTCCTCCTCGCCGAGGCCCTCGACAACGAGACCGAAGTCGAGGAAAGCCCGCTCGGGGCCTGGGTGATGCAGCGCGACCTCGTCGAGGTCCTCGCGTGGCCCCTCAACCACGGACCTCCACAGCCCGTCCGCGACCTGCCCGATCCGCCCCGCAAGCGCCGAGGACCCGCGCCGGCCGGGCCAGAGCTGTCGGCTGCCGACCGGGCACTGTTCTTCACGCGGATGCGGCGAACCGCGGAGCAGGCCCGGGGGGAGGACCAGTTTCTGCTCCGCCGCCAGGCCCTCTACCTCTCCGGGTACGACGACCAAGCCGACACGTCGGAGTGGCTCGCCCACCAGCAGGCCACCGAACGCCCCGGCGACTGGCTCACGCGTTGGCTCAACTCCAGGTCCGTTGCCGCCGTCTCGGCCCGGCAAGGAGACCGGGACCGGATGAGCCACTTCATCGACACCGCCCTCATCGACGACGATGCCGGCGAGGCCGCGAACCTGAACTACTGGGCGTACTGGATCGGCGAGACCGCGCATCTGGAGTTGAGTGACGACTTCATTGCCGCCCGCACCCCGGGGGCGTGGCCGGGTGACAGACTCCTCGCCCACCTCGCTCACGGTCTCGCGCCGCAGCACGGCTATGTCGACCTCAACATCCACTCGGTGTGGTCCCTGCTCCGGGTACGGCCCAACCTGCTGCGATCCGGCGCAGCCGACCGTGTCCTGCGCGACAGGCTGCCAGTGATGTTGGATAGCCGGGAGCTTTCGGCGCGCGGGCGCCGGGAGCTGGAGAGCATCCGGTATGCGATCCGCCTCGCCGAGGCGTGAGAGGAGTCCGACGGTGGCTGAAGACCTGTCCGCGGTAGCGCGATTTCTGTATGAGGCGGGGACGCTGAAGCAGACCAAGCGCACCGGCTGGTGGATGGCCGGCGTACGCGATCCGGAGTCAGTCGCGGAGCACTCCTGGCGCACCGCTCTCCTCGCGACGATCATTGCGAAACTCGAAGGCGCCGATCCCGCGCGGGCCGCCTACCTGGCGGTGTGGCACGACTCGCAGGAGACCCGCACCGGGGACGTGAACCACCTGGGCAAGAAGTACGCCCCTCAGGCGGACCCGCGCGCGGTCACCGACGACCAGGTCGCGGGCATGCCCGAGGTCCTGGCCTCCGCGGTGCGCGAACTCGTCGCCGAGTACGAGGCCAAGGAGTCCCAGGAAGCCATCTGCGCCCGGGACGCCGACAAGCTGGAGTGCATGATCCAGGGCGTCGAGTACAAGGCCCAGGGCTACGAGCACGCCCAGCGTTGGATCGACAACAGCCGCGGCCGACTCACCACGAAATCGGCCAACGAACTCGCGGACGCGGTCCTGGCAACCGGTTCTCTGGACTGGCTGCGCGCAGCCCTCGGGGAGAAGCAACGCTGACCCCCGCCCGCTACCGGCGAGCACCCCCCTGCCCCACGAGACGCTGCCAGACCGCACCAGGCTGGCGTCCCCTCCGCTGCGTCTAGGGCCTGTTCCAGGTTCGGATCATAGGTTTGGGGATTCGCCGGTGCCGGGCGGCCTGGTTCTGGTAGTTGTCGAGGATGGCGCGTGGTGATCTCTCGGATGGCGAGTGGGGGTTGGTCGAGCCG
>NZ_BLLG01000022.1 GCF_011766325.1 Streptomyces pacificus
GGCGGGGCCTGGCAACCCGCTACGACAAGACCGCCACCAGCTACCTTGCCGGACTCCACCTACGCGGTGCCATGATCTGGATCCGCAGCCTCCGACCGACATGATCCGAACCTGGAACAGGCCCTAGCGCATACCGGGCCGCAGCGGATGCGCACCCGTATGAGCGATGACGATCAGTCAGGAGCGCCTCGGACATCCGCAACGATGACGTCCCGCCAGGTCGCCACCTTCGATCGCCACGGATCAGGAGGTCGACTGCCCGTAAAGGAAGGCGCAATCGATGGACAGGCCCCCCACCCAGTCGGTGACGTCAGGTCAGGAGGCGGCTCGGCCGTCCCGGGGGGCAAACGTTCGGACCGCTTCGGCGTCCGTGGTGACCGCCCGTACATAATGCTCGGCCCAAGCCCGGCAATCACGGTAGCCCGACTCCTTGGTCACCCGATCCACTGCGCCGTCGACATCGAACAGGGTGTGCCGCAGCTGCACCTGCCCGCCGCGCAGCAGGGCCCAGGAGCTGCCGGCCCTGCCGTACGGCATGCCGATGCTGCCGGAGTTGACGACAAGGCGCTTGTCCACGAGTCGCATGAACGGCATGTGGGTGTGCCCGCACACGATGGTCCGTACGTCGTCGCGCAGGTCGGCGAAGACCTCCGCCCATCGGTCCAGGCGTGTGTCGACGAGGACGACTTCGTCGTCATCGCGTGGCGTCCCGTGGCAGAAGACCACCTTGCCGAAGCCGTCGACCTCCATAGTTACCGGGTGGGGGAGCTCTGCCAGGAATTTCACGTCCTCCTCCCGCAGCTGCGCGGCGGCCCAGAGGTCGATCTCCCACGCTTGGTCGGCCGGGAACTGACCTCGCGCCATCTCCGCGAGCTCCCGGTCGGCGTTGCCGCGGACCAGGACCGCCTTGTCGCCGAGCGCGCGCAGCCGGTCCAATACCTCGACCGGCTGCGGACCTGCCGCGTGGTCACCGGTGACGACGATCAGGTCAGCTGCCATGACATCGGGCTCGTCAAGTACCGCCTCCAATGCCGGCAGCACACCGTGGATATCGGACAGAACAGCGACACTTGCGACCATCGGGTGACCTTTCGAAGACATCGGGCATTCGGGCTGCCGCAGGCCATTCGCCCGGGCCGAATGCGGAGAGTTTAGTCGTGCGCCTCCGTCACCTCCAGCCGGAAACGGGACAGCACTTCAGCCATACGTTCCCGCACGACGCCCGAATTCTCTCCCTCGATGTGTACATGGCCGCTGGAGGCGTTGGAGGCCCGTGGCGGGTCAAGGCGGTCGCCTATGGCGGCGGTGAGCACGGCGGAGATCACGCCAGGCAGGGCCGTCAGTTCCGCCGGGGATGAGATGCCCGAGACGACGCCACGGCGGGCCGGCAGCAGCAGATGGCCCACCGAACGGTCGCGGGTGTACGTCAGCGTTGGACGGCGGCCTACATACACGTCCGCCGCCGCGGCCAGCATGTCGAATCCGCGGGAAAGTCCGTGGCTGGTGGGTAATTCGGCACCACCGAGACGCGCCGCTATTTCTCCCATGACGAACGATCCGTCCTGGTCGATGAAGAACTCGGCGTGCAGATAACCGGCGCGGAAATTGAGCGCGTCGGCAATGCGCTGGGCCACCGCGCGCCCGTCAACCGGTTCCGGCTCCGACGGGGCCAGCGTGATGTCGGCGTTCATCGCCCCGTCCAGGGTGTCCAGCACGGGTGCCGGGTTGACCGCGATGTAAGCATCCAGCACCTGGCTGTCGTGCACCAGCGCGCACAGCTGGTGCTCGGTGCCCCGTACGTACTCCTCGGCGATCCACCGCCGGTCCGGGCAGCTCCTCAGCGTCAGGTCGACCGTGGCCAGCCGGTCGGCGTCCACCTTCCAGGTGTCCACCGCCGAACCGGAGACGGTCGGCTTGACGACGACAGGCCATCCGTACCGTTCGGCGAACTCCTTCACCTCGGTGGCCGAGTTGACCGCGCGGAACCGTGCTGCTGGCAGACCCGCGGCGGCGAACAGTTCTTTCATGGCGAGCTTGTCGGTGGCCAGCCGCACCTGCCGGGGGGCCAGGTGCGGAAGCCCGGCTGCGGCCGCGAACCGGTGCGCCAGGGGCTGCGCCGCCTCGTCGGGATTGCAGAAGAACGTAGGACGCGGCAGGCCCAGGCCGGAGAGCCACCGCCGGTATCGCGCGGCCTCGTCTTCCGCTGGGGCACCGGCACGCAGGTGGAACGCCGGCCTACCGTCAGGCACTTCGACCGTGGACGTCTCGGGACGCAGCAGGACCGTGTCGATGTCCGGCCGGTCCAGCACGTGCCGGGTGAAGCGCCGGCGCCGACTGACCACCAGCAGCAGCGCGGGACGCCCTGCGCGAGAGCCGGGTGCGCTCATGGGGCGCCCTCGCTCACATGGGAGTGCTCCGCCAGCAGCCGTGCCAGCGAGTGCACCACCTCCGGCCTCCCCGAGATGTCGATCCGGGTACGCCTCGGCGACCGCCTGTGCATCACGGTCCGGCCGCCGGCGTGAACCAGGGCGTGGCCTGCGGCAGTGTCCCACCACGGGAGCGCCACCGAGACGTGGGCATCCAGGGCACCGGTGGCCGCCCGCAGCAGGTCGCACGCCGCCGAGCCGGTGCGCTCCACCTCGTACCGCTCTCCCACCAGACCGAGGATCGCCCGGGCCTCGACGAGCTCGGCTGCACCGTGCGGAAGCGCGACGGACACTCGAGCACTGTTGGGCGCGGCGGGTGGGTCCCGGGTGAAGTCGCCGTTGAGCGCGCCGTCGAGTAGGGCCAGCCACTGTCCGTCGGCCGGCCGGACGATCGCGGCGGCCAGGCACCCCGCTGCGGACACCGCGGCGATGCTCACCGCGTAGTGCGGCGAGGCGCGGACAAAGTTCGCCGTGCCGTCGAGCGGATCGACGACCCAGGTCACCCCGCTGTGGCCGGGCCGGTATCCGGACTCCTCGGCAAGGACCGCGTCAGCGGGCCGCGTCCTGCTCAGCAGGTCCGTGATGACCGACTCCGCTCTGAGGTCCGCCTCGGTCAGCAAGTCCTCCGGGCCGGTCTTCCGGCTCACGCGGTATGTCCGGCGGGCCGTGGCGCGGATCTCCGTCGCCGCGCGCTGCGCCATGGTGATCGCGAAACGTTCGATCTCCGCCACGGTCACCTCACCCCCGCTCCCCGATCCCGCCGCGCAGCCGGTCCTGAACGATGTCGATCACCTGGTTGAGACAGGCCGTGACCTCGCCCTCGGACTGCCCCTGCACGGTGACGGTGGCCGCGGCCTGGTTCCAGGCGCTGGGCCTCGGCATGAAGTCCCCGACCTGGAAACGCAGCTGGGTGTCGATGATCCAGTCGGTGGCGGGCGGAGTCAGGTCGGTCTCAAGGCGACCGGGCGGCGCGTACACCAGCGCGTAACCGGTGAGGTGGTCGGCCGGGGGCGCGGGCCGGGCGATCTCCTCGCCCAGGTGAGCCCGGACGGCCATCTCGTCGAGGCTGACGCCGGTGCGTGACTGGAAACCGGGGATGATGCCCCCGCCGCCCGGACGGCCGCCGATCTCGCAGAAGACCACCTCGTCTTCGTTCAGGAACACCTCATGGTGGGTGACACCGCTGAAGTGCGGATAGCAGGCCAGCACGTCGCGGTTGAAGCGCAGGAGCCGGTCGAGCGTCTCCCCGGGGCCGACGGCAACGTCCCGGAAGGCGCCGAGGTGCCGGTACGACGTCGTCTCCTCGATGCTCCGGCCGGCGGTCGCGGCGAGCGGTACGCCGTCCAGGACGACGCTGTCGATGTGGAAGAGCGTGCCGTCGATGCGCTCCTCCACCTCATGGGTGTCGGGGGTGATGCCGGCGCTGGCCGTTCCGCCGATGAACAGGCGCAGGTCATCGGGGCCGTCCAGGAAGGTGATCCCGGCGGAGCTCTCGCCGCGGCGTGGCTTCGCCACTACCCGGCCGTGCCGGGCGAGGAGGTGCTGGGCGGCGCTCTCGGTGAAGGGTGCGTAATCGGGGACGCGGATGCCGTGTTCCCTCAGCCGGTCCTTCATCGTGACCTTGTCCCGGTAGCCCAGGACCTGCTGTTCCGTGGGCCCGGGCACCCCCAGCTTGTCCCGAAGCCTCGCGGCGGCCAGCAGCAGGCCCTCGCTGATGGCCACAACGCGCTCCACGGGGTGCCCGGAGGCGCCGTGGTGGAAGAACGCGGCGGCCTCCAGTAGCCCTTCGTCACCGCGAGGGATTCCGACGACCGTGGCCAGCTCGTCACCGCGCGCCTGGTCTAGTTTGCGGATGTCGGTGACGAGGTGGACGCGGTTCTCGTCCGACGGCAGGAACTTCCGGCCGTCGGTGTCCTGGTAGTAGTGGTAACCGATGTGGTCGATCACCAGTACGTGCCTCGGCCGGCCGCTCATAGCGGGCCGCACTCCGCGTAGCGCGCGGCCAGCTCGTCGGCCGCTTCCTCCACGTCGGCGAGGGCCAGTTGTTTGCAGGTGTACCCGAGTTCCTCCCGCATGATCTCCACGGACTCGTCGGTGAACTCCACGAGGCCGTCCTCCGCGATCCGGGCGATCCCGTCGTGGCGCTGGCCGTCACGATTGATCTCCACGGCGTCCCGCTCGCCGAGCTGTGGTGGCAGGTCGAGGGTGGTTCCTTCCTGGGAGATCCGTACGGGATAGCCGCCGGGCAGGCCGTGCCAGCCGGGTACGTGCACCGTGGCCTCGGAGCCGGTCAACAGCGGCTCCAGCACGCCGAGCGCGGAAGCCGCTGTCATCAGCTGTCCCTGACGGCCGCCGGTCCTGCGGTACTCGGTGCGCATCGAGTGGAACGCGGTGTCCACCGGCAGCCGGTCGGTGACCTCCGTCCCACCCTGCCAGAAGGTCAGGTCGTAGGCCGCTCCACCGCTGTCGCCGGTACGGGAGATCCGATGGCTGACGAAATGGTGCGCCACGAAACGCGGCTGCACCTCGGCGGGCGCGCACCCGAGCCGCCGGGCCGCGATGGTCCTCAGCGCGGGCACGGAGTTCGCCACGTTGCCGATGCCGAGCGCGGGGCTCAGGCCCGCCCCCGCGAGGGCGGGGTGCACCGCGTCCGGATAGGCGGCGTTGACCACGATCGCGCCGGTGCCTGAGGCGCGCACCGCCTTCATGAGCTTGAGCGCCGGGTCCAGGTGCATGGGCAGCCAGGGCCCGAAATGGGCGGCGCTGACGCGCGCGAAGCGGTCGGCGGGTAGATCGGAGATGGCGTACCAGGGCTGCCGGCTGGCCGCCGAGAAGATGACGTCGGGGGCGAACCGCGCAATGTCCTCCGCGGTGCCCGACACGTCGGCGAGGTCCCGTACGAGGGGGTCGACCGGGCAGTTCCGGCCCAGCTGTGTCGCGGCGAGCGACATCATGTTCGCGGTGCGGACCACCGCCTCCCCGTCGCGCCCGAGGAGTGCCAGGTGCCGAGGGTGCGAGGTGGCGGTCAGCCCGTGCAGCACCCGCACGGACAGGTCGCCGCAGCCTACGACGAGGATGCGGACGGGACGGTCCCGGTCCCGCCGTACGCGGTCGTCGGAGCCTACCGGCGGCGTCGGGCTCACGACGTCGCTCCGGACAGGAGAGCGGGGACGAACCGGGCGGTGTTCGCGGCCAGTTTCTCCGGCGGGCAGAGCTCGGAGAAGCCCGCCAGCCAGTCGGCGGGCTCCACGGTGTCCCAGTGGGGGTAGTCGGAGCCGAACAGCACAGAGTCGGCGCCCAGTTGCCGCACGGCCCAGGCCACGTGTTCCTCGCCGGGGTCGGGCACCACGGCGAAGTGCCGGCGGAAGATCTCGGTCGGGGTGGTCGCGGTGCCGGTGAGCCGCCGGGTGTGGCTGGTCAACCGCCCCAGCATACTGGGTATCCAGGCGATTCCGGACTCCAGCATGACCACGCGCAGGTCGTCGGGGAGTCCCTCGGGCCGGGTGACCAGATCGGCCAGGGCGATCATGTGCTCGCCCATGTGCCCGAAGGCGTGCGTCATGGCGTAGTCCTCGTAAGCGTCGGCCAGCGGGGACCACTGGAAGCAGCCGGTGCCCCCGTGGACGAACAGCGGCAGCCCCAGCCGCGCCAGTGTGCGGAGCAACGGCGTCACCGCGGGTGAGTTGAGACGGACCGACGGCGTGCGGCCGGTCGGCCGGACCACCACGCCCACCAGGTTCTCGTCGCGCTCGCCCTCGGCGTACCTGAGCAGGGCCTCCTCGCTCCACTGCGGGTCTTCGACCGAGGCGAGGAAGGCCCACTTCAGGGAGAGCGGGGACCGGGCGCAGGAACGCGAGGTCAGGCGGTTGTAGCCGTCGAACAGCTGGAGCCTGGTCGCCTCGTCGTCGACGGCCTGCACCGACAGGCCGACGAAGCCGGGCTGGAGGACAGCGGCCGCGATGTCGTGCTTGGCCATGAAGACGGCGCGGTCTCCGTTCTCACCGGGGCCGATGAGGTGGCCGAGGCCCTTGGGGTTGCCGTGCCCCGGGCCGCTCGGTCGGGGGAACAGCCGGTCGCCGAGCCTGAGTCGGGTGGTGCCCGCCTCGGTGACCACCTCCGGTGCCTCCTCCCGGGAGAGGCCGATCTCCGCCCAGAGCTCGGGCAGATGGTCGGTGAAGTGTGTGTCGCAGTCGAAGAGCTGGATGTCCGGCATGGTTGACGCCTTCCTTCTCGTTCTAGCGGTTGTCGATGCGCGCGGAGTCCTGGCCTTGGCCGCCGGGGCCCATGTGCTCGCCCTTGGCGAGCCAGTCGAGTCCGTCGCAGTCCATGTCGACCCCCAGATCGTCCGCGACCTGCCGCACCACGGCCTCGGTCAGCCGGCCTGCGGACAGCTCGGTCAGGCGCTCGCGCGCCCTGTCGTCGATGGCGCCGGCCTCGTCGAGCAGGCGCTTCGTGATGGGGTACCAGCGGCCCCGCGAGATCAGCCTGGAGTGCGCGACCGAGGTGGCCGCGGCGAGCACGTGGTCCAGGGCACCCAGCGGTTCGCCCGCCGCGACATGGTCGATCGCCAGCAGCAGGGCGCAGGAGGCGCGCCCGCGCCACCACGGCCTCGCTGCGGCGACGAGCGCCTCGGGGCAGAGCGGGGTGCCCACGTCGCCGTGGACGGGGGCCGAGAGCGCGGCCTCGCTCAGCAGGATGTACGAGGGCACGCCACCTGCTGTCTTGGGGTACGCGTACATGGTGAACGCCCCCCGCGCGGCCCTGGCCTCCTCGTGCCGCACATGGGCGAGCGGCCTGAGGCAGACGTCGATCCTGGGGGAGACCGGGACCGTGAACTCCGACTCCTGGAACGGGTGCCCGGGGTTGGCGGTGTGCACCTCGAACGGGTCTCCGAACCCGGCACCGGGCGGGAGCAGCCGGCGCAGCTCCTCGGGGGCCGGGAGCGCGTCCGCGTAGGCGAGGATGTCCCAGTCGCTGTCGGGGCTGGTGGGTTTGCCCCGTGCGCGTGAGCCGGCGACCCGGACCGACCGCACCGTGGGGAGCGCGGCCAGGCCGTCGACGACGTCGCGGACCGCCGGGGGAAGGTCGGGGGCCTTGAGAGCGGCCGTGGTCATGTCTGCGCCTCCTGGGTGTGGCCCTGTCCGGCGAGGTAGTCGGCGGCCGTGCGGCCGTGCGGCGCGGCGCCGAGCCCGCGCAGCAGTTCGGCGGAGAACGTGTCGAACCGTGCGAAGAGCGCTGGACCGGGCTCCTTGCCGTGGTCGAGCAGGCTTCCGGCCTCCTTGAACAGCGGTGACGGCCGAGCCCCGGTCGCGAGGACGGCGCCGATCGTGCGGCCGAGGTTCTTCACCTCGTGCAGGACGCGGCCCTCGGCGGCCAGCGCGCTGACGAGGAGGTGCTCAACGGCCAGCCGGAACAGCACCGAGGCGTCGAGCGGTAGCCCGTCGGCATGGGCCGTCATCGCCTTGTGGCGGAAGTGGTCGGCTGTGAGATAGGTGGTGGCGCAGTGGAAGGCGGGCAGCCACCGCACCCCGGTACGCTGCCGCCAGCGCTCCACCGTCTCGGCTCCATGGAGCACCTGGCCGCCGCGGAGCCTGGAGAGGAATCGGATCTCCAGCACGTCGAGCACGGGGAGTTCCAGGTCGGGAGTGCCCGGGTCCTGGATCCGGGCCATACCGGCGGCGAGCTCGGCCAGGTCGTGCAAGGGGCGTGGACGCAGGACGTCCATGTTGACCGGGGGGTCGTCGGAGAAGAGGTGGTTGTGGGCCAGGCTCATGGGCCGCAGCACCGATCCAGTGCCCTCGTGGTCGGGGGTCCAGTCGTCCGGCGCGTCGAGCACCAGCACATTTACGTTGGAGCCGCGCATGGCCACGCCCTCGGCGGTGGACCCGGCCAGCAGGACGCCGCTCCCCTGTGGCCAGCGGAAGCGCCCGAGCAGCGCGGTGGCGTCGTGGACGGCGCCGTCGTCTCCGGCGTCCGTGGTTTTGTCGGTGGCGTCGTTCAAAAGTTCCTCATCTCCGGTATGTGCCGTGCCTGCCGGACGATCAGCACGGCGGGGACACAGATCAGCCCGCCGACGGCGGCCACGAGCAGCGTGGTGCCAGTGGAGGTGATCCCGGCGAACGCGCCGGTCAGCGAGTAGGAGATCGGCACCAGGACCTGCGACAGCGCCCAGTCGATCCCAAACATGCGTGCCACGTAGGCGCGTGGCACGGCGCTCTGGAGGAGCGCCCCCCAAAGAACCGCCGAGACGGCCAGCGCGGCGTTGATCACGAAGCTTCCGATCAGCGCTGGCACGAGCGAGGCATCGAAGGCGAACCCCACGAGCCCGCCCGCCATGCCGCCCCACGCCAGGTAGAGCCAGAGCAGCGTGCGCCTGTCCAGTGACCTTCCGCCGACCAGGAGCGCGCCGGTGATCTGGCCGACCCCGCCGACGGCCAGCACCAGCCCGTAGGTCTGCGCGCCGTGTGCTGCGTCGCCGTGGAGGATGAAGGGCACGAGGACGTTCCACGGCCCCATGACACAGATCACGGTCACCGCTCCGGCCGCGAACGCGTAGAGCAACCACTTGTGCTTCCACACGTACCGGAAGCCGTCGAGGCTATCCTCCAGCAGGCTCGGGCGCTCGTTCTGCGCCAGTGGCTCACGCTCGGCGCTCACCCTGTACAGGAAGACGAACGACGCGATGAAGGTCAGCGCGTCCGCCACGAATACCCAGTCGGCGCCGGACCTGGCGACCAGCGCGCCGCCGAGGGCCGGCCCGATCAGCCGCCACATCAGGGGGCGGATGACCTGGTCGACCGAGTTGGCGCCGACCAGATGCTCGGCCGGTACCAGCGCCTGCACCATGGTGTTGAACGCCGGTACGAAGGCGGCCTCCGCGGCGGCGAAGACGGCCAGCCCCACGTACAGGTACCAGGTGGTGAGCAGGTCGGCCAGGCTCAGCAGCCCGATCGCCGCCAGCATGGCCGCGCGGAGCAGGTCCGCGGCCAGCATCACCCGGCGGGCACCGTACGTGTTCACCCAGGTACCGGCGAGGAGGGCGGCGGGCAGTGCGGTCACCGCCATCACCACGCCGGTCGCGGCAAGCGCCGTGGTGGTGTCGCTCAACGACAGCACCAGCCACGGCAGGGCGACGAACATCATGCCGTCGCCGAGGAGCGAGACGGCGAATCCGGCCCACAGGTAGCGGAAGTTCTTCTGCCTGAACGGCTGGAGCTGCGCCGGGCGCCCGATCCAGGCCGGCAGCGCCGACCGGCGCGTTCGCGTCACTCCGGCCCCCCTGCCTCCCCGGGCAGCTCGAACAGGCAGTGCCAGTGGAACGACCCCGGTGCCGAGTGCTCTTGGTCGTACGCCTGGAGAAGCTCCGCGGGCTCGTTCATAGCGATCAACTCCGCGGCGTCGCAGTAGAAGTGCGGATGCACCTTGTCGTCGGTCGCGTCCGGCTGTACGAAGGCTCCCGGCCCGACCTCGATCCCCTTGCCGTGCTCGTGGTTTCGGCGCGAGAGCATGGTCAGCTGGTACAGCCCCCCGGTCCGCAGCACGCGGTGGATCTCGCGTACATGGCTCCGCGCCGCGTCCCGGTCGCCGTGGTAGATCGCGTTGTAGGCCAGCACGTAGTCGAAGTGGTCGTCCGGATAGGGCAGGTGGCTCATCGGCCCGATCCGCAGATCGACGGGCACGCCCGCCGCTTCGGCCGCCGCACGGCTCTGCTCGATCGCGGTGTCGCTCGCGTCGACCGCCCAGCAGGTGAAGCCGGACCGGGCGAAGAAGACGGCGTGTCGTCCCACCCCGCAGGCCAGGTCCAGCACGTCCCGTACCTTCCGCTCGCGCAGCAGGCCAAGGGTCTCCGCGACCCAGGGAGCGACTGTGGACCAGTCGGCGCGGCCACCGCCGGTCTTCCAGACCTCGTCCCAATGGCGGTGCGCCGTGGTGCTGTTGCTCGTGTTCGGTGTGGTCATGTCTGCTCCCATGAACCGATCAGTTCGGCGCCGAGGTCGGTGACGTTGGAGGCCCCGAGGAGGGCCATGGTGTGGTCCAGCTCTGTCAGCAGGGACGTGAGCGCGTTCGCGGCACCGTCCCGGCCGCCCGACGCGAGGCCCCACAGCACCGGCCTGCCGACGAGGACGGCGCTCGCGCCGAGGCTGAGCACGGACGCGATGTGCGCCCCGCTGCGTACGCCGGAGTCGAACAGGACGGGCACCCGGTCGCCCACCGCCGACAGCACGGCGGGCAGCGCGTCCACCGACGCCACGTGGCGGTCGGACTGCCGGCCGCCGTGGGTGGACACCTGTATCGCGTCGACCCCCGCGTCCACGGCCCGTTTGGCGTCCGCCGGGTGCAGGATCCCCTTGACTACCAGCGGGAGACTGGTACGCGACCGCAGGTTCGCCAGGTCCGCCCAGTCCACGGCGGGGTCGGGAAACACGTCCGACAGGAAGTCGGCCGCGGTGAGCGAGGGCGTGCGCCTCCTGCGGTGCTCAAGGAGACCGAGGAAGGACGGGTCCCGCACGATGGCGGGCGGTGCCGCGTCGAACCGGCTGAACCTGTTGCGCGCGTCCCGGCTGCGACGGCCCACGACCGGTACGTCCACGGTGCAGACCACCGCGCTCGCCCCGGCCTCCTCGGCCCTGCGCAGCATCGACCAGCTGACCTCGCGTTCCCGGAGCAGGTAGAGCTGCTGCCACAGGCCGGGGGCGGCCGGTGCCACGTCCTCGACGGGCCGGGAGCTGAACATCGACAGGGTGAAGCCGAGGCCGAGCGAGTGGGCGGCCGCCGCGGTGGCGACCTCGGCATCCGGGTGGCACAGGGCCTGGAGCCCCATGGGCGTCACCAGGATCGGCGCGGCCAACGGCCGACCGAACAGCTCGGTCGTGGTGCTCCGTTCGGAGACGTCACGCAGGGCCCGCGGGGTGAGCCTGATGGCGTCCAGGCGTTCCACGTTGCGCCGCATCCCCGATTCGTCCCCCGCGCCGCCCGCGCAATAGTCGAAGGCCGACTCGGTCATCAGGGACCGGGCCCACTCACGGTCGGTCGGCGTCTCCGCCACGGCTCGGGTACCGCGCTCGGCGCCCGCGTCCGCCGTGGAGGCGCCCAGGGGCGCCGGCTCGTCCGCCGCCGTAGCGGCCCCGTTCTCTTGCCCGTGCGATGCCCGCGCCCCGGAGCCCGGGCCGCGCCCCGGCACCCGGCCCTGCTCGGTCAGCTCGAACAGTCGCTCCACGCCGACGAGTTCCGACGAGACCGAGGTCAGCCGCCGGGAGCTCATCACCTCTCGCAGCACCCGGGAGGTCTGCGCCACCAGGCTCCGCATGACGACGTTGGCGAAGAGGACCGTCACCGGGCCGTACTCGGCGAACGCCCGGGCGTCGGTGTCGGGCAGCACTGTGGGCGCCAGCACCATGGGGCGCAGCGGTGCGATCTCCTTCACCACCGGGAGCAGCTGGTCCGCGCTCGCCCGGTTCGCCTGCGCGAACAGGGCGTCCGCGCCGGCGGCCGCGTAACGGCGTAACCGCTCGACGGCCGCGTCCGCCTCGTGGCCGGCCACGAGGGCCTCGGTCCTGGCGATGATCCTCAGGGAGCGGCGGGCGTCCACCATGGCGGAGATCCGGCCGGCGAAGGCCTCCGGGTCGAGCAGCTCCCGGCCGCCGAAGCGGTCGTCGAGCGAGTTCCGTTTGGGGAAGAGGTTGTCCTCCACGCAGATCGCGTCGGCGCCCGCCTCCTCGTACAGCTTGGTCGCCAGGACGGCCAGTTCGTCGCTCCCCCGGCCGGTGTCGGCGTCGACGTAGATCGGCAGTGCGGTCACGGCCCGCACCGAGCGGATGATCTCGGCGACCTCGTGCGGCTCCAGGACCTCCCGGTCCGGTACTCCGCGACTGGTCGACATCTCCAGGCTGCCCAGCCAGAGGACCTCGGCGCCGGCCTCCTCCGCCAGCAGCGCGGTGATGGGGCTGTGTACACCTATGCCCATGCGCAGGTCGCTCATGGGGTCACCTCGTTTCGTCAGGTGTCGCACGGGCGGAAGCGGGCGGTGAACCGGGCAGTGATGTCCGCCGGGTGGTACGGGACCCGTGGCGGTGGCGGCCCGGAGTCGGCTGCCGTGCGTACGTGGATGAATCCGGTCTGTTTCGCGCCGACCGCCTCGGACAGTGCTGCGGAGAACTCCTCAGGATCCGTTACGGACACCGCCGTCGTGTACCGGGCGGCCCGGGCGATGCCGACGAAGGAGAACCCGGGCGCGGGCGACCGCTGCCCACCAGTGCTCTCGTAGGCCTGGTTGTCGAGCACGATGTGTACGAGCGGCCCGCGCGCGGTGGGAGCAAGCGCCATGGCGGACATGCCCATGAGGGTGTTGCCGTCGCCCTCGACCGCGAGCGCCGTCCTGCCCGACCGCTGCGAGAACCCGATGGCCAGGGGCAGCGCGAGGCCCATGCTTCCCATCATGTAGAAGTTCTCGTCGCGGTCGGCGAGGGAGTGCAGGGCCCGGGGGTTGAGCCCGTTGCCGATGAACACCGCCGCGTTCTCAGCCTCGGCCGTACGGGCGATCCGGGCGAGCACATCGTCTCTGGTCAGCATCCTTTCTCACTCTCCTTCGGGGGCGCAAAGGACCGCGATGGGGCCACGGGCAACGACCGCTTGCCGCTGCGCCGCGCGCAGCTGTTCCGCGATGTCCGCGGTGTCGCCGAACCGGCAGCGCAGGGCCGGAATACCCAGGGCCTGGAGCATGGCGGGGGCCGGCCGGCCGATCACGTTGTGGTGGGGCACGTCGCGGCCGTCGTGTCCTGCCCAGGAGACCAGCAGCACCATCGGGACCCTGTAGACCAGCGCCAGGCTGGTCAGGGCGTCGACGCAGGTCCCGAGCCCCGCGCTCTTCATGAACACCAGAGGCATCGCACCGGCGAGGTACGCCCCCACCGCGAGCGCGACGCAGTTGTCCTCGCGCGTCCCGGGTGAAAAGCACTCGTCGGCCCGCTCGTGCGCAGCCAACGCTTCCAGGAATCCGGCCAGATGGGAGTCCGGTACGCCCGTGATGAAGTCGTATCCCGCTGCGAAGACCTCATGGATCAACACCGAGTTCTCCGTCGCCCGATGCGTGGCACTCACGTTCACAACCGCGTCTCCCGTCGGCCGGCGATGGCTTCGGTCGGCTGCCACCAGGGGGCGAGGTCCCCGCCGAGGTCGCTGACCCAGATGTCGCGTCGTACGCCGTGGCATCCCCGCCACTTCTTGCTCTTCTCGTAGCCGAGGCCGTAGTCGATCACCCGGACCTCCTCGGTCTGCGCGACACGAACCGGGGAATAGAACATCGCGTCGAAGTAAGTTCTGCGCGACGCGGAGTTCTCGTAGTCGAACCCGCACCAGAACACGTGCCATTGGTCTGCGTACGCGATGAAGAGGCTGAAGCCCACCACATCTCCGGCGCCCGTGACGCAGTGGAACAGCCGGAGGCTGTCCGCGGGGAACAGCGAGACCAGACGCTCCAGCCTGGACCGCTCCACGTCCCAGGTGCTGTAACCCCCGTACTTGGCGATGAGGTTCATACGCAGCCGTACCTCCGTGGCACCGAGTCCGGCCGTGTCGGCGCGCACGGTACGGACCCCCGCACGAGCCAGGTCCCTCAGGTCCCAACGGACCTTCTGACGGCTGGTCTTCGGCAGCCCGGAGACGTAGTCGTCGAAGCCGCCCGCGGGGACGTCGAGCATGGACCGTACGGTGCCGCGCCGCCGGTGCCAGGCAGCGTCGGCGTCCAGGGTCGCTGGCAGCGCCGATCCGGCCGCGTACAGTACGGCCGCGCAGACCGCTCCTGCCCGGTGCGCCCACCGGGTGACCTCGGCGAGGAGGGCACGGACTGCTTCCTCCGCGAACGGCGCCCGCACGGCTACCTCGCAGTCGTAGCCGGGCTGCACGAAGGCGAGGAAGGGGAACACAGTGGCCCGCTCCGGCCCTCGGGAGAGCGGCCTCTCCTGGTCGGGGAAGACGGGAGGGTCCCGCCACAGCAGGTCGTGGATGTTGAACGACTCGTAGGAGTCGGGGTCATCGATGAGGTAGCCGGTGGTCGCGGCGACGGTGATGCCGTCTTGTACCAGCCGGAAGAAATACCCGCGGCCGGGCGGCCGGTCTCCCATCATCTTCAGCCAGGTGGGCGAGGTGAGGAAAGTGTGGTCGGGCCACTGGTCCGGAAGATTCTCGTCGACTACAAAAACCCGCGACTGGGTGCGAACGGCTGCGATCTCCTGTTGTTTCACCGTTTCTCCCAATGGGCAGGGCACTTTCCGCTCAGTGGTTGGCCGTCGACCTCGGGAAAGTACTGCTTCCATTTCTCTGCCGTGGAACCCTGACCGTCCCCGGCGTCCGCGAGCAGGGGCACGTCCTCGTATTCGGCAAGGCTCCTGCGGATTCGGCTCTTTGCCGCGCGTCCCGCTGCCGTGGAACCGCTGATGGATGTGAAGACGCTCCTGCACTGCACGCCGATCACCAGGCATTCGCCGAGCGTTCGGCTGCGGCGCGGACCGTATGCGGGACAGGTGCCGAAAGTGAAGAGCGGTTCCCCCGCGAAGGCGAATTCCCACTTCGGGTCTTCCAGGTCGTCCGGCACACCGGCCGGCCACGGATCCCGGTCGTGTTCGTGCAGGGCGGAAAGCATGTTCCAGAACAGGTCCCGGTACCAGGCGAAATCCCTGTCGGCCTGAGGCGGTCCTGCCATAATGAGTAGGGAAAGACGCTCTGCCGTCAGAGCGCGCTGCATCCCAACGAACGCCCTGAGGCCGCGCGCCACCGCCTTCGCCTCGCTCGCGGAATTCTGACGCAGATCCCAGTAGGTGTAGTGGTTGGTCCCCTTGTTCTCACCGATGGACCCGAAGTGGCAGGGGTACGGGGCGGGGTGGGCGCCGAGCAGGGTTCCGCGCACCCGTCGCCGTTCTTCAATGGCCCATTGCGGGGTGCCGTGCGGGGCCGCGCCCTCCCCACCGGCCCAAAGCCGTGCTGTCGCCGCCTCAGCCATGAGCGGCGGGCTCCGCGCCGGTGTCGTTGAGTCGTGGAGCATCCGCGGGGCGCGCGGGCTCCGGCCGGTCCTCGGCGTGGGTGAGGGGTGGGAAGTACTGGCAGGTCGTCAGTACGGCGCGAGCCCAGGGGTCGACCGTGATGCCGTGGCCCTCCAGGGTCCGCCAGAGTCGGCCCGTGTCCACCGGCGGTTCGTCGGGGGTGAAGGACGCGGTGAGCGCCCGTCGGAGCAGGAGATCGGCGGTCCCCTCCAGACTCTTCGCCATCCGGGTGACGAATTCGCCGCTCAGGGGGACTCCGTCGAGCGCGCCCAGGTGCCGGGCCATGGTGGCGGCCTCCGCTCGTGGCAGGAGCTCCCACAGGTGCGCCACGAGGCCGCGTCTGAGCTGGTCGCGCACCTGGAAGAAGCCCCGGCGCTCCCCGGCACCAGGTGGGCTGTCGAGGAGGCCGGCAAGCAGGCGCGCCCCGGGAGCGCCCAGGCGGGTGGGAGAGTCGGGCAGTTCGCTGGGACCCGGGTTGTTCCAGTCCCTGACGAAGAAGGTGTGCCAGTCGAGTTCGGCCTCTTCAGGGCTGTCCGAGACGTGCAGTAGCCCCAAGATCGTGTTGACCGCGCCGAACCGGAGTCGGAGGGAGGTACGCGAGGCATTCTCCAGCGGACCGGAACCCTTGAGCTCGGTGAAGTGCTGATGAATGCCGGGCGAGCCCCGCAGGAGGAGCGCTAGCGAGGGGCCGAGACCGTAGAGTGCGTCGATGGCGCGGTACCGGTACGTGCCGAAATGTATTCGCTTCCGGGCGAGATCGTCATATATTGCGTCCAGCAGCAAACTTCCGGGTTGCACGACCCGGGCCGCGATTTCTTCGCAGCCGGATAACAGTACTTCGTCCACAACGCGGCGCCCCACGCCGCGAATGAAGGAGTCCGGGCTCACAACCACCACTACACTACGGGACCAGTCCACGGTCTTTCACATCCCTTCGCACTTGCGTGAACGACTCGCAATAGCACGTGTTCTTCTGGCAGGCGTGACTGAAAGATGCCGTAAAGGACGTAAGCAGGTCCGTGTCGAATACGGGCCATCGTCATGGGGTATCGGCCGGACCCCGGTACTGGCTCGTGGTACCTGCGGTATCCGTCGAGTAACGCCTAGCTAGAAGGTGGCGCTCGTCCTCTGGTGGTGCCGGATTCACCCTACCGGCATCCACATTGCAGCCTACGTGTCACGGACCGAAGTAAAGCTAAGTAGTGAAATCTGACTGGTCAATGGGATTGGCAAGGGGGGGAAGGGGGTCAGGCCATCATGTCTCATGGGCGCTTTCTACTTACTTTGTCCGGTATCGTCCCAGTGTTAACTGGAGATTCATTGACCGGCAAGCCGCGATGCGACGCGAGCTTCACGATGTATCGCCGTGAATGAGGTGTTTTGAGTGGGCGGGTAGTTGACGGCCGAATATTCACCATCGAGATCTTGTGGTCAGTTCCGCGTGGAGGCTGTGCACACTTACGACAGTTTTGTCGCTTTCGCCCCCTGGCGTAAACGGCGCCGTGCTCGGAGGCCAGTACTACAGCCTCAGATCTTCGTGATGTGATCGGGCGTGGTCGGGTGGTGCTCGCCAGGGGCGGAGGCGGGCGGGCAGCGGGTCGCCGCGCCGGGTGTAGTGGCTGGCGGTGGCCCGGGTCTGGTGGAGGGTTCGCCAGTGGTGCTGCTGCAGGTGGTAGGCGGGCTCGTGGTGGGCGACGAGGGCGGTGGCGGCGAGCACGCCGGCGAGTGCCGGAACGGTCAAGCGGATCAGCGGTAGGCGGTCATCTCCTCCGTCCGTCTGCCTTTTCCCTGATCATCGCCCTGTTCGGGGGCGTTGCCGGAGGCTGTGTGGTCCCCGGGCGCGGGTGTCTGCCCGGGGTCGGGGTGCTGGGCGCGTTGGACGGTCAGGAAGGCCAGGGCGAGCATTGCGCAGGTGACGTGGCGGTGCCAGGAGTTCCAGCGGCGGACCTGGTACTGGCCCAGCCCGGTGGTCTGTTTCGCCTGCTCGTTGTTCTCCTCGATCTTCCAGCGCACTCCGGTCCGGCAGACCGCCTCCGGCGGGGCGGCGTCGCGGCGGTGGTGCACGAGGAAGTAGGCGTACTCGAAGTCCACGCGCCTGCCTGCGAGTTGCTTCTTGTCGGTGGAGCGGCGGATGAGCAGGTGGTGGGCGAAGCCGCCGGCGGGCTGCTGGCCGGGCAGGGTCACCTCGAACCAGGCCCAGTCGTAGTACCGCTGGCCCTTGGAGCCCTCACCCTGGCTGCTGCGCTCCCACCGGTCGCGGGCGATCGCGTAGTGCAGCAGGTCACCGGCCTTCTGGACGGCGGGCTGGTACGGCTTTCCGGGCGGGCCGGCCACCGGCAGCGTGACCGGGACCCCCAGCACGTAGGGCAGGGCATTCTCGTGCAGGAAGGCGCGCAGGGCGGGGTCCTTGCCGTAGTCGGCGTCGGCGGCCACCCAGGCAAAGGGCAGGCCGCCGTCGATGGCGCCGCGCAGCATCTCGACGCCCAGCTCGGGCTCGGTGGCGAAGGCGATCTCCTCGGGCACCCCCGCGTTCCGGCGGCGCGACGTGTCCTGGGCCCGGACGGCGGGCAGGTACAGGCGCCGGTCGTAGAAGGTGTGCCCGGCCCTGGCTGCGTAGGTAAGCATCACCATCACCTGGCAGTTGCGCACGTCCCCGGTCACCCCGCAGTGCTGGTGGGCCACCCCGACCGACTGCGTCCCCTTCTTGATCACCTGGGTGTCGTCCAGCACCAGCGTGGCTCCCGCATCCCCGAGATGGGCGGCGATGTAGCCCTGGACCTCGGCCAGCAGCGCGTCCGCGTCCCAGGACGCCTCACCGAGGAACTTCTGGATCCGGTGCGGGGTGGCGTGCCCGGCCCGCACCGCCATCGTCCAGCCGTTCTTGCGGCCCAGGTCCGACAGCAGGCCCTCGACCAGGTCGGCGAACACCTCCCGCGGCTCCGGCCGCGCGAACAAATGCCCCAACCCCGCGGTGAGCGAGGCCAGTTCCTCCGCCCACCCCTCCACGTGCTCCGGCGCCACATCGACCAGCATGACCAGACAACGACATCACCGATCAGCAGTCACAAGACCTGAGGCTGTAGTACCAGCACCTCTCTGAGCGGCGGAGCGACGACTGAGCTGGCGAAGGTGGGGGCGCCGTCGGGGCTTATCGCCTGGGGCGGGGATGCGAATTTGGACACCTCACAGGGGTGGCTGGATGGGTGGTCTGTGTTGAGCGGTGGGGCAGCCCGGGAGAGGCGGCCTATGCCCGGGGCGGGCCTGCGCCTGGGCTTGACCTCTGGCTGGAGCCGATCTGACGGGTGTTGGACGGTCCGGCGTGCCGAACGATGCGGCAGTCGGCTGGCTCGGGCGCTGCGGGGACTTGGGTGGGCCCGGAGTGGGCACCGGACGCCGACGCAGGCAGAGGTGGGGGCTCTGCTGGGGCGCGATCAGCCCGTCACGTGCCTTCCCGGTGTCGAGTGGCCCGAGGATGCGATCCCTCGGGCCACCCGACGCCTTCCCCGCGAGAGGCGCGAGCGGACCCGTCATCGGCTGCTGCTGCCGTTCGCCCCCACGCGCATCGTCCGGCTCAGGGCGACCGAGCCCGGGCTCTGGTACGGGAAGCTCTCGTGTGGGCAGGGCTTCAACTGCATGACTCGTACGGCGCCGTTCCCGATCTGGCTGATGGGAGCCTGCGGATCACGCCGAGTCCGCCGCCGGCCGCGATCACGGCTCCGGGGTCTCCGGGGTCGTCGAAGTCACCGTTCGCCGGGACGCGGGCGGCGACGTTGCCGACGGCAGCGGCTCGTTCCCGCAGGCGCTCGATCTCCAGGTGCTGGGCGGCAATCTGAGAGAGGTCACGTCGCCTGAAGTCTTTGAGCACCCCCAACTCGGCATCACGTTGATCCAGCGGGGACTTGAGAGCGGTGTTTGCCTCCTTGAGCCCTTCTATATGCGAAGCCCGTGGATCAGGGATGGGTGCGGCTCGGTTTGAAGGACGGTGATCACGCCGCGAGAGTGAGGCCGTCGCGGTAGCGGATCGCGTGAACCCGCAGGTGCTCGCGCTGCGTGTGATACTCCCAGTACTCCTCGAAGTCGCCGTTGCTGATCACCGCGCGGAGCTTGAGGACGGCCTCGGCCCCGGCCAGGCCCCAGCGGGCGCCGGTGATGTCCATCCGGTCCTTGATCAGGTGCCGGCACGCCCCCTCGATCACGCCTGTCGCGATCGGCCAGCCCTCGGCGAGAGCGATGTCGCAGCCGAGGTAGGGCAGTTTCGCGCGCAGGTAGCCGACCGCCTTGTCCACTCCGGAACGGCGCTGGTCGTCCAGTTCCTCCGCATCCGCCTGTGCTTCGAGCGCGTCGGTGACCTGAGCGGCCTCGCCGCCCAGCACGCGGAGCGCAGTCTGGCCAACCCATGCCTCCGCAGCCGGGTCGGTCCTGGCGAAGAAGCACCAGGCCGCGCCCCAGAGGTACTCGATCACATGGACGAAGTCGATGAGGATGCGCACCTCCGTGCCCCGGACGTCGCACTGATCATGGATCAGGTCCAGCTGGTGGCGGGCGCCGTCGACCAGCATCACCCACTCCCGCTCCCGGTCAGGACCGCGGCGCTCGGCCTCGTCGAACACCGTGCCGATGACCTGCTCGGCGTCGCGCTCGACAGAGGCGGTCAGCCACTTCGCCCGCGCCCTGGAGCGTTCGGGGCGATCCGTGCGATCGGTGTTGTCGCCACCTCTGATCACATCGCCGGGTTCACGCGGCATCGGCGCGAGGTCGTAGACCGCGCCGACGGTCGCCATCCGTTTGCGCCCGTTCTTCTCCCCGCCGGCCAGGCGGGTGGCGAACGGCCCGCCCCCGGATGCGGCCTTCTTCGCGGCGGCCCGCCTGGTCTCCTCGCGCAGCGCCTCCGGGCGCATGACAATCCCCTTGCTGTCCGCCGAGAGCACCAGCAGCATCTCCTCGGAGCCGGAGCCGGAGCCGGAGCTGCGTGCGTATGCGTAGAAGTCGTCCACGTCCGCCGCGGCGCGCTGGACCAGCTGCTCGACCTGCCGCTTGCCCATGTGCGTACCGGTGGTCCGCTCGATCGCGGCGACCGCCGCCTCGAACGAGCCGCGCACCGCCTCGACGGCGGCGAGCTTCTTCAGAACGTGGGAGTGCAGTGCGGCGGGCAGGTCCAGATCGGTCCAGATCCGCGTCGGTGGGGTATGGGTTGGCCGCTCCCCTGGCGCGGTAGGCGATCCGTTCCACCTCCACGGTGCCGAACTGCGTGGACAGCAGCCGCTTGTGGCCCGCCTCGGCGGCGCGCCGCACCACCTGGTCGGATCCGGCGACCTGCGGCAGGCGCTCCTCGCGCTGCGCGCGCTGCTCCGGCCACTCCTGCAGCATCGGGCGGTGCGCCTCGCGGCCGCGCGTGGTGATGAACTCCTCCACCTCGGCGTGAGAGGCGTCCTCGCGGTCGGACAGGCCGGCGAGCAGCTGCTCGAAGGCGGCGCGGGCGGCGGGAAACGCCCCGGCGGGCACGGCGGGGCCATAGGCTGGCATCGGGCTCTTCCCTATCGTCGGTGCGGGCTTGTCACCAGGCACGACGCGGGGAAGAGCCCGCCTTGTCAGGGTCGATCGGGTGCGCGAACGCCGTCGGCCAGCGTGAACAGGCCCCTGGACGGCTCGGCCGGCCACCCGCGGCGCACCATGCGCTTCAGCCGCATCCGCAGCGTCTCGACGTGCCGGTGATCGGCCGCCTCCTCCAGCCGCTCACAGATCTCCTTCGCCCGCAGCGGCGTATCCGCGCTGGCCAGCAGGGCCAGAACAGGCCAGTCGCCCTCCGCGGGCATCTCGCCGGTCGTGATACGCACGACCGGCGGCAGGGAGCCGGACAGATCGTCCGAATCCGCATCCTGTGCGGGCACCCGTTCGAACTCCCCTTCGTCCGCGTCGCGTTCGGCGAGCACACGGGCGAGGGCCACCTGGGTGACCATCAGATCGGACAGCGACTCCTCGGCGGCAGCGATCTGCTCGTTCAGCTCGGATCGCAGCTCTTCCACCCGCTGCCGGGCCGCCTCCTCGTGCTGCTTCAGCAGCGCCAGCAGATCCTGCTCCACGCGCCCCTCCCGGCGATGCCGCCGACACAACCACGCCGGGCCCAACCTCCGCACCACCCAGCGACTTACCGGACCACCGGGACGCCAAACTCCTCACGATCACCGTCCCTCAAACCGAGCCGCACCCGTTCGGGTTCGGGGTGATGCTCCCAGACCGTCTGCCGATTGAGCTTGACGTGCAGCCGCTCAAAGCATCGGACCCGCACATGGCCGTAGGTGTCGAGTTCGTGTGTCCTCTCGTGCAGGGGACGTCCCCAGGTGTCCGGGGTGTGGAACTCGAATCTGCTGCCGTGGCGTCGGGGCCGGCCGCCCTTGGGGCCCACGCCGCCTTGCGCGGGTGGGTCGCGGTAGAGAACGCGGTCGCCGCGCATGCGGACACACACCTCAACGGGCAGATCGGCGAGTTGGTGGGCGAGGTAGGGGCCGTCGTATCCGCGGTCGGCGACGATCCGGATCGGCTCGTCGCCCTCGCGCCAGCGTCCCAGGGCCACGATCTTCGTGACGACCTCGCGCAGCTGGTGGGCGGTACGTTGCTGGACGTGGTCGCCGGGGCGCAGGCGGTAGGCGTCGAGCGGGGCGGTCCAGGAGGTGGGTCCGCCGGTCAGGGCGGCGACGATCGAGTAGGCCCAGCCGGGGATCATTTCGTGGGTGCCCTCGGCGCGTCCGTAGGTGTGACAGAAGGTGCGTTGGTCGCTGGTGTTCGCGTCGGGGCGCGGCCACAGGGTCACGTCGACGGCCAGGACGATGCCGCCGCCGGGACCACGCGGGAGGTCACGCAGGGCGAAGGACCAGTTCAGGCGGTCGAGGTCGATCTTCCCATCGTTGACGGTACGCTGCACGGATCCGTGGGAGCGGGAATGCTCGGGCACGAGGCTGAGCCCGGCGAGGTCGCGCACCGGGCCGTCGGCGCACAGCACGGCATCGACCGCCTCGAAGAGCTCGTCGCCCCAGCGGGTGAGGCAGGCACGGAAGTCGACACGGAACTCCTTGAGTTCACGCAAGGCCGCGTCGCGGGCGTCACGATCGGGCAGACTGGGAACGGCGGTCGCGCCGGTCTTCGTTGGTCTCACAACCCGAGGATCACGGCGCGGCCGTCGCCGTGTCCGGCGTTTCCTCATGTGGGGTACTCGAACGACCCCCTGAGTGAGGCCACAGGTTTCATCTCAAGCTTAGAGCAGTGCGCGGAAGGGGTTGGAGTCGGCGAGCGGTTCCGAGCGCTTCGGTTCGGGCGCAGGCTCCGGGACCTGCTTCGGCTCCGGGCGGTAGGCGTCCATCGAAACCACCTTGGCTCCATTCCCGTCCGTTTCTGCCCGCTGGCCGGCCGCAGCCACCTGCGGTTTCATGCACTCTGCGTCACGGTCACCGTCGTGGGCGAGCGAGAACACAACGGCCGGACGGCCGACCCCCTGCCGCTCTTCGGTCACGACGATTCCGGGCAGTGCCTTGACCTCCGCTGCGGTCGCTCCCATATACGGGAGAACCCCCTCCCGGTCAGTCTGTGGTGAGACACCCGGTATGCCGGGTGTCTCACCACAGACTGACCGGGAGGGCCCGGAGGACTTCCGGATTCACGACTGGAGGCACAGCAAGGTCACGAACGACCTGGAGGCAGGAGAGAACCCCGTAGAGGTCTCTGCCAACGTCCGGCACCACTCGCCGGGCTACACCATGGCCAGGTACGGCCACTCTCGTAAGGACGGAGCGCGCCGACTGGCCGCCTCCGGTGCTGGCCGACTCGGCCTGTCATCCCCGGTCTGACCTGGGGAATCTCCAGGCTGTTGGTCACGTGGTTGGTCACGCCACAGCCCTGGAAAGCAGAAAACCCCACGTGAAGTGGGGTCTCAGCTGGTGTCCGAGGGGGGACTTGAACCCCCACGCCCGATAAAGGGCACTAGCACCTCAAGCTAGCGCGTCTGCCATTCCGCCACCCGGACCAGGTGCTGTGTCGGCCCCGGCGTGTTCCCCGCGGCGACATGGACCACTCTACCAGGGGATCGAAGGTCCCCAGAACCACGTTTCCCATGGTCAGTGCGGTCCCCGGCGGGGGCGGACCCCCCGCGGGCGACTCGCACGGCCCGCCCAGACCTGGAACACGGAAAGTGACCGTATGAGTGCTGAGGGTCGCCGGTCGGCTAGCCTCGCGGCGTGCGCCGTGAACTTCGCCATCGCAGGCCGCGCGCGCTCTCGCCGCTGCGGGAGCATCTGCGCGACACCTTCTGGTTCGCGCCCACCGCGTCCCTGGTGCTCGTCTGCCTGCTCTGGCTCGCCGCCGACAGCGTCGACACCGCGATCGTGGAGACAATGCGGCAGAACGGGGACGTCCAGGGCGTCACCGACCTCATGGGCATCGCCGAGGACACCCGCACCATCATCACCACTGTCAGCGCGGCGATGATGACCTTCATCGGTGTCGTCTTCAGCATCTCGCTGGTCGCCGTGCAGATGGCCGCGGGGAACCTCACCCCCCGTATCGTCCGGATCTTCATCCGGAGCAGGATCAGCAAGCTCACCTTCTCGGTGTTCCTGGCGACGTTCCTGCTGTCACTGCTGGTCCTCACCTCGTACGACAGTGAGGCGGACCCGCGCGAGGTGATGACCGTACCGCTCGTGCAGAGCGCGCTGACCGTTGCCATGGTCGGGCTCAGCCTGGTGCTGTTCATCGCCTACGTCACGCAGACCCTGCAGCTGATGAAGATCGGGCCGGTCGTCGAGCGGATCAACAAGGAGTCCCTCGGGGGTCTGGCGAGGATGCCGGACCAGGCGCCCGACGCGGTGCCGCTCGCCCCCGAGATCGCCCGCATCAGCCACCAGGGAGACGCCGGAGTCCTCCGGGACGTGTATATCCCGCGGCTGGTGCGCGTCGCGCGGCGGAACGGTGTGGTGCTGCGGCTCATCCCCCGGATCGGGGATCATGTGGTGCCCGGGACACCCGTGCTCGCGGTGCACGGATCGCGCGTGCCCGCACGGTCGGCGCTGCGGTACAGCGTGTCGATCGGGATCGAGCGCACCTTCCACCAGGACCTGGGGTTCGGGCTGCGGCAGCTGTCCGACATCGCGCTGCGTGCGCTCTCCCCCGCCGTCAACGACCCGACCACCGCCGTGCAGTGCCTCGACCGGATCGTCGAGTTCCTCGCCGCGGTCGCCGCACGCCCTCTGGGCGCGGTGCACCACCGGGACCGCAAGGGCGTGGTTCGACTGGTGCAGGACGTCCCCGGCTGGACCGACCTGGTCGACCTCGGCCTCACCGAGATCCGCAGGTGCGCCCCGGCGAGCCCGCAGGTGTCCCGGCGCATGCTGGCGGGCATCGACGACCTGCTGCGGCTGGTGCCGGACGAGCGGCGCACACCACTGGTACGGCACCGGGAGCTGCTGGTGCAGGCCGTGGAGCGGGCACTGCCCGAGGCGGCCGAGCGCGCGTTCGCGCTGCGGCCCGACCGCCAGGGCATCGGCTGACCGGCGCGGCTCCCGCCCCGGACAGCCGGTTGTCATCGACCGCGACCCTGGAGCTGGGCCCGTCCGCCTGGCCGTTGAGCCGGGCACGGGAGTGGGGGCCGCCACCGTGCAACAGCCCGAGCGGTCGCGTCTGACGGACGCTGGCGGGTGGTGCTGCCGTCAGGTCTCCACGTGGCCGAAGCCGACTTCGTAGCGATCGACGGAGACGATCTGCTGGCCCTCCCTGCGGGCCGTTTCCACGCGGATCCGGTCGGCCTTCTGCTCGCTCGCCTTCATGGCCTCCTCGTCCTCCCACAAGGTCAGCGAGACGGCGTTCCCCGTGGCCCGGTCGACGAGCCAGTACACCCCGAGGAAGCCGGGAAGTCCCCGGACCTGCTGGACGGCCGTCTCCGCGTGCGCGGACAGATCACCCTCGGGCGGCACCGGCGACCCCTCGTACCTGCTCAGTCTCGCAAACATCGCAGCTTCCCTTCCTCCGCGGCCGTGGCCGGGCGGTCGGCAGCCCCAGGACCAGGCTGCCCCCTCCTCCGCCCGCCCGCACGCCACGGCCCGCCCGGTCTCGCCTCCGACGACCGCGCCCACCCCGCGCCCCACCCCGGGGGCCCGGGCATGCGGACCCGGGCATGCGGGCAGGGGCGGGGCCCCGAGTGGGCCGGGGTGGGGCCAGGACGGTGGCCGGGGCGCAGGCCGGCGCAGTGGCCGGGCGGGGTCCCCGGCCGGGTGGGGACCCCCGCCCCCGTGGCAACGCAGGCCGGGGAGCCGCGGGACCCCGTCACCACCGGCCGGGGCCCGCCAGGATGCGGTCGGCCTCCCGGCCCGGCCAGCGGGCGGTGAGGAGCAGCGCGATGTCGTCCGGCCGGTCCGTGGCCTGGCGCGCCTCCCGGATCAGCCGGTCGGCGGTCTCGGCGATCGTGATGCCGCCGACCCCACCGAGGGTGGTACGCAGCCGTTCGACACCGGCGTCGATGTCGGCACCGGCTTCCTCGATCAGCCCGTCGGTGAAGAGCGCCAGCACCGCACCGGGCTCCAGGGTGAGTTCGGATACCGGGTACCTTTCCTGCGAGGCGACGCCGAGCATCAGCCCGCCGGGCAGGTCGAGCACTTCGGTCGCACCGTCGGGCCTGCGCAGCAGCGGCTGGGGATGGCCGGCCCGCACGGCCTGGGCGGTGCCGCCGTCCGGGTCGAGGAGTACGTAGCAGCAGGTGGCGAGCTGTGCCGGGTCGAGGTCGATCAGAAGCCGGTTGGTGCCGCTCATCACCTCTTCGGGCTCCCGGTCGTCGAGGGCGAAGGCCCGTACCGCGCTGCGCAGCTGGCCCATGATGGCGGCGGCGGGCACCCCGTGCCCCTGGACGTCGCCGATGACCAGGGCGAGGCCGCGATCGGTCTCGATGACGTCGTACCAGTCGCCGCCCACGTCCAGGCCCTGGGTGCCGGGCAGATAGCGGCCGACGGTCTCCACGGCTGCGACCACGGGCAGCCGGTGCGGCAGCAGCGCGTCCTGGAGGCCCCTGGCGAGCGCGAACTCGCTGTCGTAGCGCTGGGCGCGTTCGAGGGCCTGGGCGATGAGCCCGGCGAGGGCGGTGAGGGCGGTGCGCTCCTCGGGTGCGAATCCGCGCGGGTGGTCGAAGCCGAGGATGCAGGAGCCCACGGGCCGGCCGGAGGCGATCAGCGGCAGGAAGGCGCGAGCGCCGACGGATGCGTCGATCGCGAGCCCGGGATAGGCGGATGCGAGCATGTCCATCGACTCGAAGAAGATGGGGCGGCCGCTGGTCAGGGTTTCCACGCCGGGGATCCGGGCATCGAGCCCGACCCCCTCGAAGGGCGCGAGGAAACCCGCCGGGAAGCCGGTCTCCCAGGCGAGGTGGAGATGGCGCTCGCGGAGGACGTAGATGGCCAGCTGCCGGCCGCCGAACGCCGGCAGCAGTTCCTCGGTGACGACCTCCGAGACCTGGCGGGCGGTGACGGCCTCGGTGAGGGCGATGGCGAGGGCGACCGGCCGGTACAGGGCGCTGGACCGGTCGGCGGCCGAGGCGAAGGTGCCCGATGCGGCCCCGGGGAAGCCGATCGCACCGGTTGTGTGGTCGGTGCGTTCAGCCGACGCGACCGTCCCCGTCACCCCTTTCCGGCCCGGGAAGAGGGAGACAGTGACCCCGCCGTCCTGCCCGCGGTCGGCCCGGAACCGGACGGGGGCGCGTGCCAGCAGCGCCGCACGGTACTGGTCCCCGTAGCCGGCGCGGTCGAGCCAGGGCACTGCCTCCCACAGCACCCGGCCGACGAGCAGGTCGCGGGGCGTCCCGATCAGTTCCGCCGCGCTGCGGTTGACGTCAGTGATGCGGCAGGACAGGTCGAGGGAGAAGAGCCCCTGGGGTAGCCGGTCACCGGCCTCCCCGAAGACCGCTCCGGAGCCGAGGTCCATGACGGACCCGGTGACGCGGCGCGCCGCCGTGCCGGGGGACGAACGGACCGGACGGCCGGTCAGCTCCACCAGGCACGGCGGTTCACCGTCCCGGCGCATCCGGATCCGGCGCACCACGGCGCGGCCGGTCCGGCCCGCCTCCCTGGCCACGGCGTGCAGCTGGTAGGCGTCCTCGGGCGCGACATGGGCGGTGAGCGTTTCGATGGTGCCGGGGAAGGCGGCGGCCTCGACACCGAGGATGGCGCAGAGTTCCACGTCGGCACTCAGCGCTCCGCTCCCCAGATCCCAGTCGAAGGTGCCGACACGCACGGGGCGGGCGTCTGCCTCGGGCACCTGGACGGCGAGGGGCTCCTTGTCCCAGCGGACGGGAGTGCCGTCGTGGTGGAGTTCGCCGAGGGCGGCGGCGAGCCGACTTCCCTCGTGGCTGAATCGCCGCCGGTCGACTTCGGCGACCGGCCCTCCGGAGGTGGCGGGGCGCAGCGTCGCGAGGACACCGAAGCGCTCGTCACCGCTGGTGACCGGTGCGTACAGGGAGCTCAGTGAGAACGGCAGACCCGCCATCAGCTGCGGGAAGCGCTGCATGGCCTCCTCGCCGTCGGCCAGGTGGATCGCCTGGGAGCGGCGGTAGCACTCCGCCACGGGGAAGGGCCTGTTGATGTGCATCCGCCACCATGGGCGCAGCAGTTCGGCGGGGAGCCCGACGGCCACGGCGAGGCGCAGCAGCCCCGGCGTCTCCGACCGCAGATAGACCCCGCCGGCATGGCCCCCTACCGCGCCGATCGAGTGAACCGCGGCCTCGGCGAGCACCAGTCCGAGTTCGTCCAGGGGGTGGACCGCGCCACCGCTCGTCTCGCGCTGCGACCCGCGCTCCGTGCGCGTGCCGGGCCTGGCCGCGCCGTACCAGGTCACATACACAAGGATGCGACAGGGACGCGGGGATGCGCACCTCCGGCCGCGCGGTGGCGGGGCTGCGCTCATCGGCGGCGGCAGGGGCGCGCGAGACGAGCGGTGGCGTGGGGGCAGGACGGGACGGGGCGGGGCGGGCAGACAGGACGGAAAGGACGGATGGGAGGGACGGGAGGGACCGGCAGGGTGCCCGGACAGGACGCGACGCACAGTCGGGCGCAGCGTGCCCGGGCGCAGACGCGGACGCGGCACACCGGGACACCAAACCAGCGGGACAGGGGCCACCGCACCCGGTACGCCGCCTCTCCCGGGACCCGGCCGCACCCCACCCGGGATCGGCCGGGGCCCGCAACAGACGCGGGCGTCCGCTCACGGGCAGCGGACGACCTGCCCGGCGTACGAGAGGTTGCCGCCGAACCCGAAGAGGAGCACCGGCGCCCCGGACGTGACGTCGCCGCGTTCGACGAGCCGGGACAGGGCCATGGGAATCGAGGCGGCCGATGTGTTCCCGGACTCCACGACGTCACGGGCCACGACGGCGTTCACCGCACCGATCCGCTCCGCGACGGGCTCGATGATCCGCAGGTTCGCCTGGTGCAGCACCACGGCCGCGAGGTCCTCGGGCGCGACCGACGCCCGTTCGCAGACCCCGCGTGCGATGGACGGGAGCCGGGTGGTCGCCCAGCGGTAGACGGACTGGCCCTCCTGGGCGAACCGGGGCGGGGTGCCCTCGATCCTCACCGCCTGTCCCATCTCCGGGACCGACCCCCACAGCACCGGGCCGATTCCCGCATCGCGCTCGTCGCACGCCTCGACGATCGCGGCCCCGGCCCCGTCGCCGACCAGGACGCAGGTGGTGCGGTCGGTCCAGTCGGCGACGGCGGACATCTTGTCGGCGCCGATGACGAGGGCGCGGACGGAGGAACCGGCCCGGATCGCGTGGTCGGCCGTGGCAAGAGCGTGGGTAAAGCCCGCGCAGACGACGTTGAGGTCCATGACCGCCGGGGAGGCCATCTGGAGCCTGGCGGCCACTCGGGCCGCGGTGTTCGGGGAGCGGTCGGTCGCCGTCGAGGTGGCCACGAGGACGAGATCGATGTCGCCGGGGATGAGCCCCGCCGCGGCCAGCGCCTTGCCGGCGGCGTGGGCGGCCAGTTCGTCGACCGGTTCGTCGGGGCCCGCGATATGGCGCGTCCGGATGCCCACCCTGCTGGTGATCCACTCGTCGCTGGTGTCGACGATCCGCGCCAGGTCGTCGTTGGTGAGTACCCGGGCGGGCCGGTGGTGCCCGAGCGCGGCGATACGAGTGCCGGTCATTGCCCGGGCACCCCCTTCGTTTCGAGATCAGGAGCCCTCCAGTCTCGTCAGCGACCGGCCGGTAGGAGGGCGGCCGAACCGACAGGATTCACCCGCTCGTGTTGGAGGCTCCACCCAGTCGGCGCCCCGGTCCACGCTCACCCCCCGGAGAACGAAGAACGTCCCATGGCCGGGGCCGCGTCCGGACGGGACCGCGGCGCCCGGACAGCACAGGCGCCCGGACGGCACAGGAGCCAGCGCCCATACCACACGCACCACACGCACCGCACGCGGTGGAACATGCTGGACATGACATCGTCGAGCACGCCTCGCCGCACCCGCCCGAGGCCGTGTGCCGTACCCGCGCACGTTCCCACGCACAGAGTCGGGGCTGATCACCATGGGACGCGTCACCGAACGCCGCCGCACCCTCCGGATCAGGGACGGAGCGGCCACCGCCCGGCCGGACACGCTGGTCGCCGAGGAGCCGCTGGAGATCCGGCTGAACGGTCGTCCGCTGGCGATCACCATGCGCACGCCGGGCGACGACTTCGCACTCGCGGCGGGCTTCCTGGTCAGCGAAGGGGTCATCGGCTCGGCGTCGGAACTGCGGTCGATCGTGTACTGCTCCGGCGCCCGGGACGACGGCACCAACACGTACAACGTCGTCGACGTGCGTCTCGCGCCCGGTGTCCCCGTCCCCGACATCACGCTCGAGCGCAACGTGTACACCACGTCATCGTGCGGACTGTGCGGCAAGGCCAGTCTCGACGCGGTACGCACCGGCACCCGCTTCGCCGTCGCCGACACTCCCCCCGTCCGGATCGGCCCCGATTTGCTCTCCTGCCTCCCCGACCGGCTCCGCGCCGCGCAGCGGGTCTTCGACCGCACGGGCGGCCTGCACGCCGCGGCACTGTTCTCGGAGGAGGGCGAGCTGCTCGACGTGTGCGAGGACGTCGGCCGGCACAACGCCGTGGACAAGCTGATCGGCCGCGCGGTGCGCGAGGACCTGCTGCCGCTGTCGCGGGTGATCCTGCTGGTGTCGGGGCGGGCGTCGTTCGAGCTGGCGCAGAAGGCGGTGATGGCGGGGATTCCGGTACTGGCCGCGGTCTCCGCACCGTCCTCGCTGGCCGTCGACCTCGCGGTCGAGACCGGGCTGACCCTGGTCGGCTTTCTCCGCGGGCCGGACATGAACGTGTACGCGGGCGAGGAACGGATCGCCCTCCGCTCGGAGGTGTGAGAGCCCTCCCTGCCCGACCCGGCCCCGGCCGCGATCGCCCCGCACCGAGCACCCGGCGTCCGGCATCCCACCGCCACCGAGCACCCGGTGCGCGACCCGGAGCCGGAGTGGGAGGTCCGGCAAGCGTGCGGGGCGCCGGCACCCCGGTGTCCCGGGCCGAGTCCCCTGGTGCCTGGGGCGGGACCGGCCCGCCTTGCGTTCACGTTCATCTACCACGTTCAGCCCTGTGCAGTACAGTCGGGGCAGGTCCGCCCGGCAGTGGTTCCGTCCCGTCCCGCGGCGGGAGCTGGCCGGAGCGGGGGGCCGTTCCGCCACCGGAAATGCGTCCGCCGGGCCGATCGTTCACCATGGAAGCAACACCCGGACGACGTAAGGATCGATCGCTCGTGAGCAAGGTCCCCTCCATCACCCTCAACAACGGCATCGCCATGCCGCAGATAGGCTTCGGCGTGTGGCAGGTGTCGGACGACGAGGCGGCGAAGGTCGTCGGCACGGCCCTGGAGGCCGGCTACCGCAGCGTCGACACGGCGACCGTGTACGAGAACGAGAGAGGCACCGGACAGGCCCTCGCGGCCTCCGGGATCCCCCGCGAGGAGTTGTTCGTCACCACCAAGCTCTGGAACAGCGACCAGGGCTACGACGCTGCACTCCGCGCCTTCGACGCCTCCCTCACGCGGCTCGGCCTGGACTATGTGGACCTGTACCTGATCCACTGGCCGATGCCGACCCGGGACACGTACGTGGACACCTACAAGGCGCTGGAGGCCGTCCACGCCGACGGCCGCGCGCGGGCCGTCGGCGTGTCGAACTTCCTTCCCGAGCACCTGGAGCGGCTGATCGAGGAGACCTCGGTCGTCCCCGCGGTGAACCAGATCGAGTTGCACCCGCAGTTGCAGCAGGCGGAGTCGCGGGCCTTCCACGCCAAGCACGGCATCGCCACCGAGGCCTGGTCGCCGTTGGGTTCGGGCAGCGGGCTGCTGGAGGTTCCGACGATCGTCGCGATCGCGCAGAAGCACGGAAAGACCCCGGCGCAGGTCGTGCTCCGCTGGCACGTGCAGCTCGGCAACGTCGTGATCCCCAAGTCCGTGACGCCCTCGCGGATCCGGGAGAACCTCGACATCTTCGGCTTCGAGCTGGACGAGGACGACCTCGCGGCGTTCTCGGCTCTGGACGAGGGCCGGCGTCTGGGTCCCGATCCGGCGTCGTTCCACATGGGCGCCTGACGCACCGGCACCGCGCGCGATCCGGACCGACCCGGTGGGCGCGGCCGCTTCACGGCGGCCGCGCCGCCGCGCCGGCCTCCGCACACCGCCGCACCGGACACCGCCGCACCGGACATCGCCGTGAGTGCCCGGCGCCCGCAGTGCCCGGTTCAACCGCGTTCCGGCCGGGGGCGCGACCCGCCCGTGGGTCGTCCCAACCCCGCTCGGGGCGGCCGGTGTTCACCTCTGCCTCCCCAAATTCTGCTTATGCTTCTGCCGTGTTCGATTCCCGGTACATCAGGACTTTCCACGAGGTGGTCAGAACCGGCTCGTACTCGGCAGCCGCCCGCTCGCTCGGCTATACGCAGCCTGCCGTCAGCCAGCAGATGAAGGCGCTGGAGCGGGACGTGGGCACTCCCCTGTTCACCCGGATCGGCCGCGGCATCAGGCTCACCGAGGCCGGTGAGGCGCTGACCCGGCACGCCGGCACGATCCTCGACAGCCTGGCGGCGGCGCAGCAGCAGATCGACGCCATCGCGCGGCTGCGCGCCGGAAGGGTGCGCGTGAGCGCGTTCCCCAGCGCCTGTGCGACGCTGATCCCGGCGATGATGGCGTCCGTCGCGGCCGAGTATCCGGGCATCCGGATCGAGCTGACGGAGAGTGAACCACCCGAGTCGCTGAGGCTGGTCACGCGAGGCGACTGCGACATCGCCCTGTCCTTCAGCTACCCCGGCCACGCCGCCGAGGTGCCGGAGGAGCTCGCCGCCGAACCGCTGCTTGAGGACCCGCTGACGGTGTTGCTGCCCTCCGGGCATCCGCTGGCAAGGCGGCGGGCCGTGCGGCTGGCGGATCTCGCCGGCGAGCGCTGGATAGCCGGGTGCCTGCGCTGCCGGGCCAATTTCGTGCACGCCTGTGCCGAGGAGGGGTTCGCACCGGACATCGCCTGCACCACGGACGACAACCTGGTGATGCAGAGCCTCGTGGCGTCGGGGGTGGGCATCGCCATGGTGCCGCAGTTGGTGCTGTCGTTCCTGTGCCACGGCAAGGTCACGGGGCGGATCGTGGAACCGCACACCCGCCGCCGGGTCGGCGCCTACGTGCTCCGGGAGCAGTTGCGCGTCCCCGCCGTCGCGCTGGTGCTCGGCCGTCTCGTCGCGGTGGCCCAGCGCCGCGTCGGCTGCTGAGCCCCGGAGGCCGTCCGGCTCCGGCGTCCGGCCCTCGCGGGTGGCCCTCCTCCGGTCCTCGCTCACGTACCGGCTCCCGTCCTCGCTCCGGGACGGGCCCCCTCGGTCCGAGCCGGACCCGGCCGGAGCGGCCGGCGCCATCACCCCGTCCATAAGGGACCGTTGAGGACCCCGCAAGCGATCGTGCCTTTACGCCCCTGGTCGACGGCCGGACGCTGCGGAGATGACGACTGCGCACCCGGCCACCCCCGCGACCCCCGCAACCCCCTCCCACGCTACGACCACCGCCACCACCGCCACCCCCGCGACCTCGCGGCTCCGCTCCCTGGTGGCGGAGATACGGGAGACCGTGAACCGCGGCCTCCCTCCCGAGCCCACGGCCTCCATGGTCGCGGAGAAACTCCTCCCGCACCTCGGCAGACCCGATCTGCTCACCGCAGGGCAGTGCGAGGGCGACTCCGCCCACTACCGCCAGCACGTCCTGCACGCCGAGCACGACGGCAGCTTCTCCCTGGTGGCCCTGGTCTGGCTGCCCGGCCAGAGCACGCCCGTGCACGACCACGTGTCGTGGTGCGTGACGGGTGTGCACCGGGGCGAGGAGCACGAGCGGCGCTACCGACTGGTCCCGCACGGCATGACCGCGCGGCTGGTCGCCACGGAGGACGTGGTGAACCCCGCAGGGACTGTCGCAGCGTTCGCCCCGCCGGGCGACATCCACCTCGTCCGCAACGCCGGTACCGGCGAGGCCGTGTCCCTGCACGTCTACGGCGCCGACATCGCCCGCCTGGGCACCAGCGTCCGGCGCGTCTACGACCTGCCCGCCGACCGGTGACGGCCCTCACGGGCTCCGGCTCCGGGCGCGCCACCACCGGCAAGAGGCCCGCGGGCCCCACCGGGCCCGTGCCCGGGCTGATCCTCGCCGCCGCCGGGGTGCCGGCGGCCTGGCTGGCACACCGTGCCGTGCCCGGCCTCCCGATGCTCACCGCCGCCGTTGTGCTGGGTGTGGCCGCCGCACACACTCCGTGGCTTGCCGAGCGGGTACGCGGCAGCTGCCGCAGCGGCCTGTCGCTTGCCGCGAAGCGCCTGATGCGGGCCGGGATCGTGCTGCTCGGTCTCAAGCTGAGCCTCGTGGACGTGCTCGGTCTCGGGTGGGCGACGGTCGTGATGGTGCCGGCCGTGGTCGCCGCCGCCTTCGGCGGCACCTGGTGGCTCGGGCGGCGGCTGGGGCTGCCCGGTGACCAACCGCTGCTGATCGCCGCTGGCTACTCCATCTGCGGGGCCTCCGCCATAGGGGCCGTGGGCTCGGTGCAGAACAGCGACGAGGAGGACGTGGTCACGTCCGTCGCGCTGGTGACGCTCTGCGGCACCCTCGCCATCGCCGTCCTGCCGTTGCTGCATGGACCGCTGGGCCTCAGCGGCGCCGAGTTCGGGCGGTGGGTGGGTGCCGGCGTCCACGACGTGGGACAGGTGGTGGCCACCGCCCAGACTGCCGGACCAGCGGCGCTCGGCGAGGCCGTCCTGGTGAAACTTCTCCGGGTGGCGCTGCTGGCACCGCTGGCCGCCGTGCTCGTCGTGGCGGCCCGGCGCCGCGGCCGCGACACGGCGGGCTCCCCGCGGCCTCCGCTCGTCCCCCTGTTCGTCGCGGGCTTCCTCGCGCTGGTGGTGCTGCGCAGCACGGGGCTGGTGCCCGCCCAGGTCCTCGCCGCAGCCGGCACAGCCCAGGAACTGCTCCTGGCCGGCGCGCTGTTCGGCCTCGGCAGCGCGGTCCATCTGCCGTCCCTGACCCGTACCGGCCCGCGGGTGGCCCTGCTCGGGCTCACCGCCTGGGTGCTGATCGCGACGGCGGCGTACGGCGGGGTGCTGCTCACCACCTGATCCGCGGGGAGATGCCCGCCGCCCGGCACGGCGCCGACCCGTGCCGACCCGTGCCGGCCAGCCGCCGACCGGCACCCACCGTCAACCCACCGACGCCCGCCGGCACTCACCGGCGCCCACCGGCATGGACCGGCACGGACCGGCACGGACCGGCTGCTGTCCGCTATCCGCGCCGTGCCGTGTGCACGGTGCGGGCCGCCAGCATGAAGCAGTCCGGGCGGCGCATCAGGCCCTCCTCGTCGTCCGGGTCCAGCAGCCGGTCGAGTACGGCGGCGTCGTCCGCGTCCAGCCGTCCTTCCAGGGACCTTCGCTGCCAGGAGAGGCCGGAGACCAGCCCCTCGCGCACGGTGCCGGTGACCGGGGCCGGCAGATCGAGGAGGAAGCTGCGGGTGAGGGTCGGCGTGAGTCCGGCGGCGGCGAGCAGGGCGCGCCAGTCCTCGACCTCCGCCCGCGCGCCGGGGAGGGCCGCACGCATCTCGGCGAACCAGGCGGCCGTGGCGGCCTCGAGGCGGCTCTCCAGGCCGGGCCTTCCGATGCCGAAGTCGCGCGGCAGGTGGCGGGCCGGCAGTCCGCCCTCGAGGAGTGCGAGCAGCCCGCCGGGGCGGAGCAGCCCGGCGAGTCCGGCGAGCGCGGCACGCTGGTCGCCCACATGGTGCAGGGAACCGCTCGCCCACACGAGGTCCGCCGGGCCCAGTTCGGCGATTCCGTGCGGGAGTTCGGCGAGGCGGGTGGCGACCCGGTCGGCGAGGCCGGCGCGGTCGGCGCGCGCCCTGGCCAGCTCGAGCAGGGCGGGGGTGGCATCTACCGCGACGACCTCGGCCTGTGGGAAGACCTCGGCCAGCAGGCAGCTGACCGCTCCGGGGCCGCTGCCGATGTCCAGGACCCGACGAACGGCCCCGCCGGGGAGTTGCTCCCTCACCCAGTGCGCGACCTGCCCGTACAGCGGGAGGTTGAGTGCGGCCTCGCGTTCGAGCAGCGCGGCGAACTCCTCCCAGTCGATGTGCGCCGTGTCGCCGGAGTGGCGGCCGTGGCCGGTGTGAGCGGACTGCTGGGCGTGGCCGTCCGCGGGTCGGTGGTCGGCGGGGGTCGTGTGCTCGTGAGAGTTCATGGCGTCAGGGTGCGCGCGGCGGCCGGGCGATGGGAAGTCTGCTTGCTGTTCCGGCAAATCGACGCCCCGTGCGGCCCGGCCCGCCGGGCCGGGGGACAGCGAGCACACCTGCGCGATCCGGCTGCCCGGGTTCCTGCGCCGGCTCCGGTCGGCTCGGGCGCCGTGTCACGGACCGGCTCCGGCACGGTGCCGCGTACCGGCTCCGGCGCTGTACCGGGCTCGGTGCACGGCACCGGCTTCCGGACCGGGACAGGTCGGGCACAAGGTGGGACATCCGCCTGTGCTCGCGCCGCCGCCGCTGGGCGGCGCAGAGCACCGCCGCCCGGGAAGCGGTGTCCGTCCCCGCGCACCGGAGCGCCACCGCCTCCCGGGTGCGGCCGGACCGGGTGCCGCGGCCGGGACCGGTGGTTCCGGCATGGGCAGGCACGCGGGGTGCGGCACGGTCAGCTCGCGCCGTGGCTCGCGGCGACGCCTTCGACCCGGTGGGCGAGTGCGAAGTCGCGTTCGGTGATCGCGCCACCCGCTGAGTGCGTGTTCACCGTCAGGTCGACCGTGCTGTACCCGAGAAGCAGATCGGAGTGGTGGTCGAGCTCCTCCTGGATCCGGGCGATGTGGACGACCAGCGCGGTGGCCGCGAAGTGGCCGCCGAGGCGGTAGGTACGGGCGATCCGGTCGCCTTCCTGGGACCAGCCGGGCAGTTCGCGCAGCCGGTCCTCGATCTCCTTCTGCGGCAGTGGCTCTGCGGGCATGGGCGAGCTCCCTCCGGATGTGTGTGCCGGTGACGTTACGGTTCCGTCATGACAACTGTCGCGTCCGACACGGGAATAGGGCCACTACTGCGCGGCTGGCGGGAACGGCGCAGGCTGAGTCAGCTCGAACTGGCGCTGCGCGCCGGCTCCTCCGCCCGGCACATCAGCTTTGTCGAAACGGGCAGGTCGCGGCCGAGTGAGGAGATGATCCTGCGGCTCGCCGAACAGCTGGACGTGCCGGTACGGGACCGGAACGCGCTCCTGCTGGCGGCCGGTTACGCTCCCAGGTTCGCGCAGACACCGCTCGACGCCCCGGCGATGGACTCGCTGCGGGCGGGGGTGGATCGGCTGCTGGGCGGCTACGAACCGTATCCGGCGCTCGTGGTCGACGGCACGTACACGGTCATGGCGGCGAACCGGGGCATCACGATGCTCCTGGAGGGCCTGCCGGAGCAACTGCTCAGACCGCCGCTGAACGCGATGCGGATCACCCTGCACCCGGAGGGTCTCGCCCCGCGCATCCGCAATCTGGGCGAGTGGCGCGGGCATCTGCTGGCCCGGATGGAGCGCCAGATCGCCCTCGTCCGCTCGCGGGAGCTGAGGGAGCTGTACGACGAGGTCGCCGCGTATCCGCCGGAGTGCTCTCCGCGAGGGGCGGGGGCGGGGACCCCGGCGGAGGGACCGGACAGGGGACGACCCGGCGGGGAGGGCTGGGCGGGCGCACCGCACGCGTACCTCGCCCTGCCGCTGCGGATCGAGCACGACGGCAGGGAGTTGTCGTTCGTCTCGTCGATCTCCACATTCAACACACCGATGGACGTGACCGTCGCGGAGCTGGCCATCGAGACGCTGCTGCCAGCCGACCCCGCGACGGTGGCCTATCTGCAGTCGCTCACGCCATGAGCCGGGCCGTGCAGCGCGGCGCCTCCCGCGGGTCGGTGGTGCGGGCGAGGCCGGCGAGCAGGGCCTGGGACATGGTGGATCAGCCTCCGTCGAGGTCGAGGGCGCAGACAGGGCAGGGGACACGGGCGAGTTCGACGTCGTGAGCGAGCCCGCGGGCACGGGCACCGCGGTCAACGTCCCGACCGTGTGCGCGGGCACGGGTCCGGCGTCCCGACCGTGTGCGCGGGCACGGGTCCGGCGTCCCGACCGTGTGCGCGGGCACGGATCCGGCGTCCCGACCGTGTGCGCGGGCACGGGTCCGGCCCGGGTACCGGGCGGAGTGCGCCGCCCGGTACCCGGTGCACCCACGATGCCCGGGCGCCGCGCGGGGGTCGATTACCCGGTAGGTCATGACGGTGGGCGGCGACGGGCCCAGCGGTACGGCGCCGTGCCCCCGGAACGGTCCGCGGGGCGGACACCGGCATGGACCCCGCGGTGCCCCCGGGTGCCGGGCACGGGGCGGGCCGGCCACCGTGCCCGGCTGGGGCCGGGTCAGTGGGCGTCCTGGGCTCCGTTGTCGCCACAGGGACCGGACTCGGGGGGTTCGGGTTCCGGTGCGGCCGCTCCGGGTGCGTGGTGATCGTCCGGACCGGTGCGGACGACCTCGGCACGGATGAGGGCGTTCACTGCGGCGAGGGGGTCGATGGGCATGGTCTTCTCCTTGCGCTTGACGGGGGATTCACATGGATCGGGCGCATATGAGGCGAACTCACCTGGGCCGAACCCACCTGGGGTGGGCGGCCGTGCGGGCTGCACACGGCGAGATGCGCGTCCACGTACGGGTCGTCAGCAGCGCAGGACCACGGACCTCGTGGCGGGAGGCGGAGGTGGAGCGGCGGATTCGGCGGCGGCGCGGGCGGGTGGACGGACGCTCTCGCCACCCGCCGTGCCGTCCTCGGCCGGTGCGCAAGCCCGTGCGGGCCGTCTCTCCGCCCGGGCGGGCGGGGACTGGTCCGAGACGGAGGTGTCCTGCGGTGCCTCTCCCGCCGGATCTGCGGGTACGGAGGCCGGTGCGCGCTCCGGGCCGGCCGGGCCGGCCGCCGCGGTGCCTTCCCGGACCCCGAGGACGGCGACGAGCGCCATCAGGACGGCGAGCACGACGCGGTCGGCACAGCGCACGGGTCGGTTCACGGGCACAACCTCCTGGACATGCCAGCTGTGCCCGTGTTCCGGCGCCGACGCGCCGCCCGCGCCCGGAATCCGCCCGATCGGACTACGCTCAGGCGACCGGGCTCCTCCCCCTGTCCGCCGTCCGGGCGACCCGGCCTCCGCCCTGTCCGCCGTCCGGAAGACCCACTCCCCCACCCCGACCACCCGACCACCCGCCGGGCCGCCGGGCCGCCGGGCCGCCGGGCGAGCAGCGCCACGCGTACGCGGGCGCGCCTGCGGACAGGAGCGGAACGCCCCGGGGTGAAGACGGTCGTGCACCCTGCCGGATCAGTCCCGCCCGTCCGGCAGGTCGGACCCCACGACCGGGAGGGCTTCGTCCCGACCGCCCGGATACGCGGGACTCTCCACCCGACGCAGCGGCACCTGCGGACCGAAGGGCTCGCCCCTGCACCGGGACTCGTCCAGCCAGCGCTTCAGCACGGTGTGCACCTGTTCGGCGCCCACGGGCTCCCCGCCCCCGGGGACGGGCTCCGTCAGTTCGAGCGGCGACAGCAGAAAGGCGTGGGACTGCTCTCCGCCGAGCCCGCCGTGCGAACCGATCTGCGCCTCGAAGGCGTGTACCCGGCCGGTGTCCGGGTCGTACATCGAGTTGACCATGATGTCGGCGGCGTGCGGAAACGCGTCGGTGCGCCGTACCGCATCGGCCGCGCCCGGCCCGAACACCGCGAGTGGGCCCGACCCGTCGAGGCCGGCCAGCGGCAGCTCGACGGTCGCGTCACCGTCCCGGCCGAGCACCACCGAGCCGTGCCGCTCACTGCGCACCAGGAGGAAGCCGATGCCGGGATGCCCGGCGAGGGTCCGCAGAAGTGCCGGGTGGCGGCCGTCGATCTCCTCGCGGCTGAGCCTGCCCGGGAGGTCGGGGAAGGAGATGAGGCCGAGGTTCCCCGAGGCGAGGACGATCGGCTCCGGGCCGGGCGAGGGCCGTTCCTCGGCCTCGTCCTCGCCCACCGGCCGGTGCAGTGCGCCGAGCAGCGCGTGCCGGGCGGCGTCCCGGGCCTCCGCGCCGCTCCTGGTACGTCCCGCGCGGCGGGAGACGGGCAGACCGCAGCCGGCCCGGACGAGGTCCTTCAGGGTCAGCCCGTAGGCGTCCTCGAAGGTCTCACCAGGGCTCTGGCCGTGGTCGGAGAGGAGGACGATCCGGTAGGTGCGGGGCGCGTGCTCGGCGACCTTCGCGATCAGGGCGACGGCACGGTCGATCCGTTTGAGGACCTGGGCGGCGTCTCGGCTGTGCGGTCCTGAATGGTGCGCCACCTCGTCGTAGGCGACGAGGTCGGCGTAGACGGCGGTGCGCCCGGCCAGCATGTCGCCCATCACGGCCGCCACCACCACATCCCGCTCGACGACGGTCGCGAAGGCCCGGATGAAGGGGTACAGCCCACCGCGGCGGGTGCGCGGCCGGTCGCCGCGCACCCGGGAGCGGACGGACTGCCCGATCTCTCGGCCGACCTCCGCGACGAACGACACCGCGGTCCTGACGGCGTTGGCGGGGTCGGAGAAGTAGGCGAAATAGCCGGCTCTGGAGCGGTTGGCGCGACCGCGGCGGGCGGCAGCGGACAGGACCAGTGCGAGCTGCTCGGCACCTCCCGTGAAGAGGTTCCCCCGGCTGGCCCCGTCAAGGCTGAGGAGCCCGGCGTCCCCGGTCCGCAAAACGGCGCGGCGCTGGAGCTCGACGGCGCTCGCGGGCCGGCTGCTGACCATGATCCGGCCGCTGTCCTTCTCGTACCAGCGGAAGGCCGGCACATCGTGGTTCGAACCGTGCAGGATGCCGAGTTGGCTTGCGCCCGTCTGGCTGGACCAGTCGGTATGCCAGCGGGTGAGGCGGTGCGAGTCCTCGAGCCAGCCCGCGACGGTCGGCATCAGCCCGTCCTTCACGGCCTGGACGAGCACGGTGTGACCCACGCCATCGAGTTGCAGGAACACCGTCGCGGGCGGCGCGTCGCCGTCCGCCGGCCGGCCGCCTCTGCGGCGCCTGCGGGTGGCCAGGCGGGACAGCCGCCGGCGGTAGGCGTTGTCGTCGCGAACCGCCAGCGCGGTGGAGGTGGCCGAGGCGACGGCCGACATCACGGCGGCGACGACCACCGCGGTCTCGGGCGCGGCAGCACCGCTCCCGTCGGGGATGAGTCTGAGGGCGAGCAGCAGCAGGGAGCCGTTCAGGAAGAACACCAGCAGGCCGAGCACCAGCGCCGGCACGAGCAGGAACGCGCGGACGACCAGGGGCCAGACCAGGGCGCTGAGCAGGCCGAACGCGCCCGCTCCCCAGGCCGCGGTGACGGCGGTCCAGGTGATGCTCTCGCTGTTGTCCGAGCGGAGCCGGAAGTCGGGCAGGATCCCCGCGAGTGCGAGCAGCGTCAGGGTGGACACCGCCCACACCACGGCCACTCTCAGCAGCGCTCCCCCGGCGGACCTCCAGCGCCACCCCTCACCCACCCGCGGCAGGACCACGCACGTCACCTCTCTCGGCTCTCCTGCGTCCAGCGTGTCACGCGGACCGGCCGTCCGGTCTCGGGTACCTCCCCGACTCCCGCGCCAAGCGTCCCGCTCTCACTCTCACTCTCCCGCACGGCCACGGCCGAAGGTCGCTGCCGCTGCCGCTGCCGCTGCCAACACGACCCCGGCCGAGCGCGGGGATCGGCGCCGGAGCTGGGCCGGGATCGGGATCGGCAGTCGGGATCGGGATCGGCAGGCGGGCGCCGCCGGCCGAGGGCGGGTTCGGCGGTCCGCTGTCCGATGTCCGCGGTCGGCAGACGGCAGACGGCAGACCGTGGCAGGAGTCCCGGGGGCCCGCTCGGTGCTTCCGGGCGGCGTGCCGTCAGCAGCCGTCGTAGCCCGCCGTCGGCATCGAGAGCCGGCGGTGCACGCCGGCCTTCATGGCGGCGTCGTACGCGGGCTCGTCGAGACCGGCCGTCGCCAGCCGGACGCCGCGGCGCCCGCACTCGGCGGAGAAGTCCGGGACGGACGTCAGCGCACGCGACAGCACCCGCTCGTTCGGAGCGACGAAGAGATCCACCAGGCCCGCCTCTACATCAGTCCACAGGACGCAGTGGTCGGGCCGCAGCCCGTAGAAGAGCAGCTCGCGGGCGACCACATATCCCCGGTCCGCCGCCCAGCGGGCGCACATCGCGTGCTGGCTGCGCGTGTCGACGAGGAAGGGATCGCTGTCGAGTTCCTCCAGCGGGGTAAGGCTGGCGATGGCCGCCACCCGCACCCCGTCCCCGGCGCCTGTCATGGACCGTCCCCCCGCGTCGGCTGTCGTGGCCCGACCCTACTCGGGCGCGGACCGCGCGAGGGAGGCGCACGATGGGGCGCTCGGGCGACCGCCGGGCCCCCGAACGCCTACGCTCGTACCGGCAACGGCGAACGGACCGGCCGGGGTCCGGGCGGAGCCGGATCGCCGGCGAGGAGGCATTGCGTGGCGATCGAGGTCACCTGGTGGGGTCACGCCACCTGCACGGTCGAGGACTCTGGGGTGCGGGTGCTCACCGACCCGGTGTTCGCCGGCAGGCTCGCACACCTGCGCCGCCGACGGGGTGATCCGCCGCCGCCCGCGGCCGCCGTCGCGGACGCCGCGGTCGTCTCCCATCTCCACTCCGACCATCTGCACCTGCCGTCGCTGGCCCGGCTCGCCCCCGGCACCACGCTGATCGTGCCCAGCGGCGCCCGGCGGGCGGTCCCCGGGCTCCGCAGGCTGGCCGGGCTGCGGATCGTGGAGGTGGCACCGGGCGACGAGGTGGCCGTCTCGGACGTACGTGTACGGGCCGTACCGGCGGCACACGACGGGCGGCGGCTGCCGGTGGGGCCGCACCGCTCCCCCGCACTCGGCTTCGTCATCCACGGCGGCGCTCGTACCTACTTCGCCGGGGACACCGAACTGTTCGACGGCATGGCGGCAGCGGTGGGGCCGGTCGACGTGGCACTGCTGCCGGTCGGCGGCTGGGGGCCGTTCCTGGGGCACGGCCATCTCGACCCGGAGCACGCGGCCCGCGCTCTCGCGGCGCTCAAGCCCCGCTCGGCGGTGCCGGTGCACTACGGCACGTACTGGCCGATCGGGATGGACGCGGTCCGGCCGCACGAGTTCCACTCGCCGGGTGACGAGTTCGTGCGCAAGGCGGCGCGCCGGGCGCCGAAGGTGGCGGTACACCGGCTGACGCACGGCGAGAGCGTGCGGCCGGAGGTCTTCCGGTGAAGCTCCAGGACGTGGTCGCTCAGCTCCCGCCGGAGTCGACCCAGCAGGCCGTGGGCTATCCGACCCTGTTTTTGCTGGTGGCGCTGGGCGCGCTGGTACCGGTGGTGCCGACGGGTGCACTGGTGAGCACGGCGGCGGTGGTGGCGCTCCATCAGACGGCGCCGTTCGCCGTGCTCCTGGTGTTCGTGGTCGCCGCGACCGCCGCGTTCCTCGGTGACATCACGCTGTACTGGCTCGGCAGGCGCGGCATCGGGTCGAGGAACGGCTCGAAGTGGCTGGAGGCGCTGCGGGCCCGCGCGGCTCCGGACCGGCTGGCGGGCGCACAGCGCAGACTCGCCGACCACAGCGGGACGGTGCTCGTGCTGTCCCGGCTGGTTCCGGCCGGACGGATTCCGGTGATGCTGGCCTGTCTGATGGCGCGGATGCCGCTGGCGCGCTTCGCGCGCGGCGACGCACCCGCCTGCCTCGCCTGGGCAGCCGCCTACGGGGCGATCGGGATTCTCGGCGGCTCGCTGTTCGACGAGCCGTGGCAGGGGGTGGTGGCGGCCGTGGGGTTGACGCTGGTGCTGAGCGGGATGCCCGCGCTGTGGTCCAGGCTCCGAAGAGGGAGGCCGTCAGGCGGTCAGCACATGTGAGCCGCCGACCGGCAGGTCCCACAGGCGCTCACGCGGCAGGCCGGTCCGCTCCCAGGCGGCCAGCAGCCTGCGGATCGGCTCCATCACGGGTTCGGACGACAGCACGAAGGTGGCCCAGTGCATCGGGGCCAGGTTCCTGGCGCCGAGGTCCTCGAACGCCTGCACCGCCTCCTCCGGGTCGGTGTGCACCGAACTGAGCCACCAGCGCGGTGCGTACGCGCCGATCGGCAGCAGCGCCAGATCGATGTCCGGGTGCCGTCGGCCGATCTCCTTGAACCAGTGGCCGTATCCGGTGTCCCCCGAGAAGTACACCTGGCGGCCGCGTTGGTCGGTGAGGATCCAGCCGCCCCACAGGGAACGGCAGGTGTCGGTGAGGGTCCGCTTGGACCAGTGGTGCGCGGGGACGAACGTGAAACGGACCGAGCCGACCCCGCTTCCGGCGGGCAGTTCCGCCGCCTCCCACCAGTCCAGTTCGGTCACCCGGGTGAAGCGCCGGCGCCGGAACCAGCCGCCGAGTCCCGCGGGTACGAACACCGGGGTGCGGCGGGGCAGCCGGGCGATCGTCGGCGCGTCCAGGTGGTCGTAGTGGTTGTGGCTGATGACGACGGCGTCGACGGACGGCAGGTCCTCCCATCGGACGCCCACGGGAGTGAGCCGGGCGGGTGTGCCCAGGATCCTGCGGGACCAGACGGGGTCCGTGAGCACCGTGAGCTCGCCGATGGCGACGACCCAGCTGGCGTGGCCCGCCCAGGTCACGGCGACGGTGCCCGGTTCCGCGTCCGGCAGGGTGCCCGGGGCGAAGGGCAGACGGGGGATGTCCCTGAGTCCGGCGGCCGCGGGCCGGAGCGCGCCCTCGCGCGCCAGCCGCGCCATGGCCCGTACACCGGGCAGCGGCGCGGTGAGCCGGTCGGCGAAGGACCGCGGCCACCGCCGGGTGAGCCCCAGCGGCCGCAGCCCGGTCACCGGCGCGGGACCCCGCTCGGGCTCCGGCGGTGCGGCCGTGCCGGCGTCGGCGTCGGCGTCGGCGTCGGCTTCGGCTTCGGCTTCGGCTTCGGCTTCGGCTTCGCCACAGCGGGGCAGGGCGTCGGGGCGGGGCGGGGCGTCGCGGTCGACGTGCGCCGGCATTCCCGGGCCGGCCCCTGGGAACGCCTCGCCACCAGGGGCCGCCCCGGCCGGTGGGGACGGCGCCGGCGGGGGCGGCGCCGACGCGCACGGGCTCGCCGGTCCCTTCGGGCTCGCCGGTCCCTTCGCGCGGACCGCGTCGGACGTCCCGCCGGACAGCGCACCAGGCCGCGCACCGTGGTCGGCCTTCGCGGGCCGGTCCGCCGAGTCGGGCGCGGGCGTCACAGCCGGCGCGGGTGCCAGGGCCGGGGCGTCTCCCGTGGTGCGGCGGGTGGGAGCCGCCGGGGAGGCGGGAGGCGGCTGCTCCGTCTGTTCCGTCATCTGCGGCTCCGTTCATCGCGGTGGGGTCTCGCGGGCCGGGATCTCGCGGGCCGGGATCTCGGGGGCCTGGTCATCGCAGCTCCCTGAAGGCCGAGCCGAAGGACTTCAGCGCCTCGGTGACATGCGGCAGTGCCAGGGGCGCTGCGGACTCGAGGGCCTCAAGGCGCTCCTCCGGGCTCGCGCCGAGGAAGGGGCCGGTGTCGATGCGGACGCGCAGAGCACCCAGTTCGTCGCCGAAGCGGTGTCCGCCGGGCACCGGCGTGCCCAGGCGCCTGCCGAGGTAGTCCTCCAGCTCCATCGAGTCGGTGACGCCGAGACCGGCGAGGCGGGCGCGCAACGGGCCCAGGTCCGCGTAGAGATGGCGGCCCGCCTGGGTCGGCCCGGCGAGGGCTCCGGAGTCGAGGACCAGGGCGCGGACCGCGTGCGCGACCGCGGCATGCAGGGTGTTGGCCCGGTCCCGCCGGGCAGCGACCGGGCCCGGCTCGTCGAGGGCGTGCGCAGCGGCCGCGGCCACCGGACCGGCGACGAAACCCCCGAGGGCGGTGAGGATGTCGAGTACCCGCGCCCTGCGACCGGCACCGGGCCCCGTCGTCGGGAACCGGGCCACGGCGACCGGCCACGCTGCCGGCAGCAGGGCGCCCGACAGATCGCTGATGACGGTCGCGTCGTCCGGGCACATCTCGGCGGGGCTGAGCAGGGGGCGGTCGAGCGGCTCGTGCACCGTGTCGCGCCAGGTCTCGTCGCTGACGATGTGCAGCCCTTCGCCGACCGCCGCCTCGCAGGCCTCCCGCACGAGTTCGGGCGGGGCGACCGTGGCTGTGGGATCGTCCGCGACCGACAGCAGTACGACATGCGGGCTGCCGCCCTCCGCCCGGATCCTGCGCACCGTCTCCAGCAGGGCGTACGGGTCGGGGACACCGCCGCTCTCGGCGGATGTGGGCACATGGAACGCAGGCCGACCGAGGAGCCTGGCCTGCGGTGTCCACCACGCGGGGCAGGGCCGCGGCATGAGGACGTCACCGCCGTGCGCGGCGAGCAGCGCCAGCAGCAGCGGCTGGGCACCGGGGGCGGTGGCGACGTCCTCCGGACGGCTGCGCAGCCCGCGCCGCCACCAGTAGCCCGCAGCGGCCTCGCGCAGCACCGGCCCCCCGCCCGGCGGTTCGGCGGAAGTGCGCCCGGCGGCGGACGCGAGCACGTCGGCGAGTTCGGGCAGCACGGGCAGACCGGGGTCGGGGGCGGGCGGGCCGTAGCGGACCGGGCCATGGCCTTCCGGCTCCGACTGCCGCATGCGTCCACCTCCGGTAGTCCCGGGCCGGCGAACCCGGTCCGGCCCACGAGGCCTTTATACGGAGGTTCGGGCCCGCCCGCCGCTCCGGGCGGGCCGTTCGGCAGTCCCCCGGGCCACCGCGCAGCACAGCCGGGGCCAGCGCGCACCACCACGACCGGGCCGGTTCGCGGCCACCGGCGACGGCCCGGCCGGCGGTCACCGAAGGGCGCCCGGCGCAGGCGCCGGCCCGGCCCACGGGTGCGGCGCCTCGGGCGGGGCGCCTCGGGCGGGGCCGGTGCGGCAGCCGGGTGCCGCGGCCCGGTGCACTGTACGGGTCGTCGCCTCCGGGCCGTGGCACCGTGCCGCCGTCATGCCCGGGCCCGACCGGCGGGACGACGGGCCTTGGGGAGCCCGCGGATCGCCGCGCCGCACCGGTCGCCGGGGCGTGGGCATCCACCGACCCGGCCGACCGCCCGGCGCGGCACAAGCGGCCGGATGCGGCGGTGCCGCTTCCGTACCAGCCGCCGCCAGCCGCCAGCCGCCGGAAGCGGCTCAGGAACGGCGCCCCAGCAAGCAGAGCAGCCGCGTCTGCGGGTCAGCCCCCTCCGGCGGCTCCACCGGGGACCCGAACAGGCCGGTCTCCGGCAACTCTCCGGCGTACGGCGCCACCTCCCTCTCGGCGAACTCGACCAGCACGTCGGGAAGGTCGTCGGAGGCGCCGATGCCCCGCGAGAGGTCCCATGCATGCACGATCATGTCGGTCGTCATCTGCGAGCAGTAGGCGGCGGCGGTGCTCTCGCCGTACGACAGCCCTACAGTACGGTCCAGGGCGCCCGGCTCGTGGAACGCCGCCTTGGCGGCGGACGCGGCCCGGTCCCAGCTGACGGCGGGGTGCCCGCCCAGCACGTCGCCGTCGAAGGAATCTCCGACGTCGGCGAGCGAACGGCCCTCGCCCACCAGGGACGGCACCCAGAGCTGCTCGGCGGTCACATGGTTGACCAGGTCCCGGACGGACCAGTCGGTGCATGGCGTCGGTGACTCCCACTGCTCCGGGCGGACGGCGTGCACCCGGTCCGTGAAAAGCGCCAACGCCTCGGCATGCCGGTCCAGCAAGCGACTATCCATGGGGTCCACTGTGCTCCGGCCGTCCCGTGTTGCCAACTCGCAAGCACCCGCGCCGACGGCCGGGCGGGGGGCGGCGTCCTGGAACGCCGCGGCCGGAGGGTGCACTTCCGCGTGGACTGACAGAGGGCACCCGGGTCCGCCGCGACCGGTGCGTACGCCGCCCGCGTCCCTGCACCTGCACCTGCACCTGCGGACTGCCGCTGCCCGCGGCCCTTGGCCGTGCCTGTTGGCCGTGCCTGTTGGCCGTGCCTGCTTTCCGCGTCCCCGGCCCCGCCCCCACCCGGGAGCCGGGAGGCCGGGGGTGGATCCGCGCAGCGGGGTGGCGAGCACGCGGGGCCGCTTGGATCGCAAAGAGGTGGGGTACCGGCGTTCCATGCCGGCCTTCCACCGAGACAGCGCGACACGTTCCGCCGCGCACCCGCTTCCGCAGTCCTTCTCCCGTGCCGCGGCCCGCCGTGTGACGGTTCCCGAGGGGCGGTCGCCGCGTTCGCCGCGCGCCAGGCGTATCGCCTCGGCCCTCGCGAGGTGGGACCGGGTAGTCCTCCACGCGGTCGCGAGTCGTCACTGGCCGGGCGCCGACCCCGTGCTGCCGAGGCTCAGCAGGGCCGCCGACCACGGCCTCCTGTGGTTGGGCACGGCGGCCGGGATGGCCGTCTTCGGACATGGCGCACGGTCGCGGAGGGCCGCCGTCCGCGGTGCGGCCTCGCTGGCGCTCGCCTCGGCGACGATCAACACCGTGGCCAAGCGGTCGGTGCGCCGGGCGCGCCCGGTACTCGACGCCGTACCACTCGTCCGGCGGCTCAAGCGGCAGCCGTTCACCACGTCCTTCCCCTCGGGCCACGCGGCGTCCGCGGCGGCCTTCGCCACAGGTGTGGCGATGGAGTCGAAGAGCTGGGGCGCGGTGGTCGCGCCCGTCGCCGGCGCGGTCGCGCTGTCGCGGGTGTACACGGGGGTCCACTATCCGAGCGATGTGCTCGTGGGCGCGGCTCTCGGGGTCGGTGCGGCGTTCGCGGTGCGCGGGCTGGTGCCCACACGCGGCCAGCTGCCGCCGGCCGGCCGGCCGCACACCAGGGCGCCCCGCCTGCCGGCAGGCAAGGGCCTCGTCGTGGTCGTCAACCGGTCCTCCGGTCCGGGCAACGGCCCGCTCGGTGGGCTCGGTGGGCTCGCGTCCGCAGCAGCGGACGACGCGACGGCGCCGCTACGCGACGCGCTGCCACAGGCGCGGATCGTCGAGTGCGCGCCGGGGGACGTCGCGAGCGCCCTCGAGGAGGCGGCCGCCGGCGGCTGCCGCGCCCTCGGAGTGCTCGGCGGCGACGGCACGGTGAACCTCGCCGCTTCCACCGCGGTCCGGCACGGGCTGCCGCTCGCCGTGTTTCCCGGGGGGACCCTGAACCACTTTGCCTACGACCTCGGGCTTGAGACGGTCCGGGACACCTGCCGGGCAGTGGCGTCCGGCGAAGCCGTACGGGTCGACCTGGGCCGGTTCGCCCCGGGTCCGGACGGCGCACGCGAGGGCCACTTCGTCAACACCTTCTCTCTCGGCGTGTACCCGGAGATGGTGCGCATCCGGGAGCGGTGGTCACCCCGGGTCGGCGGCTGGCCCGCCGGCGTGCTGGCCGCACTGCGGACGCTGCGCGGCCGGCACCCGCTGGAGGCGGAGATCGCGGGGCGGAGGAGGCCGCTGTGGCTGCTGTTCGCCGGGAACGGCAGCTACCAGCGCCTGGGCCCCACTCCCGGGCGGCGCCACGACCTCGCCGACGGACTGCTCGACGTACGCGTGGTGCACGGCGGCCGCCTTCCGGGTGTGCGGCTGCTCGCCGCGGCTCTCTCCGGTCCAGTGAGCCGATCCCCGTTCCATGCGGCCGGACGGCTGCGGAGCCTGCGCCTCTCCGGCCTGGCGCCGGGGACACTGCTCGCGTACGACGGGGAGATCGCCCAAGCGCCGTCGGACCTGACGGTGGACAAGCTCTCGGAGGCACTGGTCGTCTACCGCCCGTCAATGACCGCACCGCCGCTCTGACGAGTCCGGCGCACGGGGCGGTGCCCGCCGGACGGAGGCCTGCGGTGTCCAGATAGCAAGACGGCTATCTCATGATGTGGAGGGATGGGAGTACGGTGGCCCCATCACGTCTCGAGAGGGGTCCAGCCGCATGACGAGGAAGCCCGCCGTTTACACCCACGGCCACCACGAGGCGGTGCTGCGCTCGCACCGCTGGCGCACAGCCGGCAACTCCGCCGCCCACCTGCTGCCCGAACTGCGGCCTGGGGCGGACGTACTGGACATTGGATGCGGACCCGGCACGATCACCGCCGACCTGGCGTCCCTGGTCCCCGAAGGCACGGTCACGGCGGTCGACGCCGTCGCGGGCATCCTGGCGGAGGCGCGGGAGGCCGCCGCAGCCCGCGGAGTGCACAACGTCCGTTTCGCGGTCGCCGACGTCCAGGCCCTGGACTTCCCGGACGGCTCGTTCGACGTCGTCCACGCGCACCAGGTGCTCCAGCACGTCGGCGACCCCGTGGGAGCACTGCGGGAGATGCGGCGGGTGTGCAGGCCGGGCGGCGTCGTCGCGGTCCGCGACAGCGACTACGGCGCCTTCACCTGGTTCCCGGAGGTCCCGGCGCTGGACACATGGCGGGACCTCTACCGCCGTGTGGCGCGGGCGAACGGCGGTGAACCGGACGCCGGCCGCAGACTGCGCTCCTGGGCGCGCGCCGCCGGCTTCACCGACATCACGGCGACCGCCTCCGCCTGGTGCTTCACGACTCCGGACGAACGCGCCTGGTGGAGCGAGCTGTGGGCGGACCGTACAAAGGCCTCGACATACGCCGCCCTCGCTCTGGAGGGCGGGCACGCCCGCCCGGACGACCTCGACGGCATCGCCGCGGCCTGGCGCCTCTGGGGGCAGGAGGACGACGGCTGGTTCATGGTCCCGCACGGGGAACTGCTCTGCCGGGTGCCCTGAGGCATGCCCGGTTCCGGTTGCCGAATACCGATCCCCTGCCACCCGTCGCCGGGCACGGGTCGCGGGCACGGGCACAGGTCGCGGGTCGCGGGTCGCGGGTCGCGGGCACGGGTCGCGGATGCCGAGGGCGCCGGAACCGCCCGTCCGGTCCGGCCGTCCCCGCAGACGGCATCCGGCCCCCGCGGACGCCACCTGCCGCCGGCAGAGCCGGCCGCTTGCGACGGGAGTCACCATGTACGGCTTCGCCTCCGGACAAGACGGGCGGGAACCGGCCCGTTCCGGCCCCCGCAGCCGCGCTCCGCACTTCGCCGTCCACCTCCCCGCCGCCGCCCCAGTACCGCCGCGGCACTTCGCCGTACCTCGCCGTACCTCGCCGCACTTCACTGACCGCCGACGGCCGTGACCGGTGCCTCGCAGCGGGAACCGATCTCACGGTTCCCCGGTGCCAACTACCCTCGCCGGTATGAAGATCCTCGGAACCACGCTGCGTATCTGCGTCGACGACCTCGAAGCCGCGTCCGGCTTCTACGAACGCCTCACCGGCACGCGTGCGCTCCGCTTCGAGCGCGGCGGTGTATCGGTGGCGGCGGTGGGCTGCTTCCTGCTGATGAGCGGCCCCGAGGCGGAGCTGGAAATACTCCGCAAGGTCTCCGCGACCATCGCGGTCGAGGACGTGGACACGGCGTTCGCGACACTCACCGAGGTCGGCGCCAAGGTGGTGGCCGGGCCGGTGCCGACGCCGGTCGGCCGCAACCTCATCGCGGTCCATCCGGACGGTTCGGTGTTCGAGTACGTCGACCGGAAAGCCACCGCCACCGACTCCGTGAGCACACCCGGCAGCTGACGGCACCGGCCGAAGTCCGGCGGACCGGACGCCCGGACCGCCCCCGCGTGCCGCAACGGGCCTCCGGTGGCCTGAACCGGGCCCGCACGCGGCAAGGATCCGAGCCGCGCCCGCACCCTTCGGGCGGCAGGACGTCGTCCAGCGCTCGGGTATCGCAACCGGGCGCCGTACCCGGGCGGCCACCCTGCCGCGGTCAGTCCCGGCACGAGTCGGCCGCGCGGCCGGAGGTGAGGGATCGGGTTCGTCCGACGATGAGCCGTGCGGTGTTCGGGCTGCTGTCGTGTCTCGCGCGCCCCCGGCACGACCTGACCACGGCGCACACGAACGGCAGGCTCTCCTCCGCGCGGGCTCGCCTCCGCGCGGGCTGGGGAGGGTTCGTCGAGGGGCGCGGCCGAAGCCCGCCGCGGGCCGGGCCGCGCTCGACCGACGGAGAGTGGAGCTTGTCGCCGGGGCGGACCGTACACCGGATTCCGCTGGTCGGCCCGGCCCTGCGGCGCCGGGATCCGGCTGCGGTGCGCGGGGTTCCCTCTCCGCGGTGATGGCCCAGCGCCCATGGTCGCGCCAGGCACCGTCGATGAAGAGGAAGGCCGGGGAGAAGCCCTCCAGCCGGAAGCCCGTCCGTCGCACCAGAGCGACGGACGGCATGTTGCCGGGCTGGATGCCGGCTTCGAGCCGGTGCAGACCGAGCGGCCCGAGGGCATGGCGGACGACGAGTCCGAGCCCCTCGGTCGTCAATCCACGACCCGCGGCGTGGGCGCGAACGCACCGTAACCGGGTGCGCCGTTGAGGAAGGCACCCTGGACCATGTTGGTGATGTTGGTGATGTTGGTGATGTTGGTGATCCGCCCGTCCGTACGGTCGCAGAGGAGAAAGCCGGTCCTGGTCGGGTCCTCGAGGAGTCCGCGGGCGCAGGCGGTGTACGCGGCGCCGGTCCGGGGCGGGAAGAGCCAGGGCCGGGCCGGGGCCGGGCCGTCGTGCCGGTCGTGGAGATCCGCCGAAGCGTGTGTCGTCGCGATGGCGGTTGCGCGGGGTTCTCGGGCATTCTTGTCAGACAGGTCGTGCGTGCCCGCAGGGAGTCGGGCTGAGTGGAGCCTCGCAATCCGCCGGGTGTGAACTACGGTGTGCGGCAGGACGCGAGGGCGCCACGGTCACCGTGTGCCGGACGAAGAGCTGGTTCGGGAACCGGCCGGGCGGTGCCCCGGTCCGGCGCGCCCCTCTCCGGCACCGCCGTCGGCAGAGGCCGTGTGCCGGGGTGACGGACGGACGAGTACCCGGACGCGAGGCCTGACAAGTGAGCCGAGGAGGGTTCGTGGCAGTCAGCGGACAGCAGCGGAGACCGGTCGTCATCCTGTACGGGCGCATCGCGGACGCCATCCACGACGGCACCTATCCGCCGGGATCCACCCTGCCGTCGGAGCCCCGGCTGGCGGCCGATCTGGGGGTGAGCCGGCCCGCACTGCGCGAGGCGCTGCTGCTGCTGCAGGAGGACGGGCTGCTGACGGTGCGGCGCGGGGTGGGCAGAACCGTCAACGACAGCCCCCCTCGCCGCGGCTTCGAGCACGTCGGCCCCCTGGAGGAGCAGCTCTCGGCCGGCACACCGCCGCTGCGGGTGAAGGCGCTGCTGCGGACGGTCGAGGAGCCGACGGACTTCACCACCCAGCATCTGCTCGCCCCCGCCCGAGCAGAGCTGCGGTTCTGGGAGTCGCTGCTGTCCGGAGAGGGCACCGCGGCGGCGCTCAGCCAGGAGTGGGCTGCGGCCGACGACGTCCTGGAGCGGGCGCATCCGCCGTTCGCGCAGGCTCTGCGGGAGACGCGGGGCGACACCGGGACATCGATGCTGGCCGTGCTGACCGGGGCGTCCCGCGGCGTGCCGCTGACGGCGCACTCGGGCATCACCGCGACGCTGCTCGGGAGCCGACGCGGAGCCCAGTTGCACCGCCCCGCCGACACACCCGCGGTCCTGCTCACCCAGGTCGTGCGGTCCGGTGGCGTCCCGGTGCTGGCCGCGAAGCACATGCTTCCGACGGGCGCCCCCGCGCTGCCCGTCCTCCAGTCGAACTGACGGCGGCCGGCAGCGGGGTCCGGTGGCCGCGCTGCGGGCCGCGGCACAGACCGCCCAGGGCCGGGGGCCGGGGCCAGGAGAGGAGCCGGCCCCGGACGGACCGGGGCGCGGCAGGGCCGGGACCGGACACCGGACCCGGCCCAGGTCGGCCTCGGGCAGCGGACCGGGCCCGGCGGAAGCCCCACCGCGGCGCGAGGCGGCCGCCGGGGCATCCGGCCGCCGTGTGGCGTACACTCACGCTGCATGCACTTGTCTGACATCTCTGCCGCAGAGTCGACGGCCGCCGCCGGCCCCGTCAACGACTGGATCCGCCGGGCGCCGAAGGCCGTCCTCCACGACCATCTGGACGGCGGTCTGCGTCCCGCGACAATCATCGAACTTGCCCGTGAGTGCGGCTACGGTGAACTGCCCACAGAGGACCCCGGCGCCCTCGCCCTGTGGTTCCGCAACGCTGCGGACTCCGGGTCGCTGGAACGCTATCTGGAGACCTTCGCGCACACCTGCGCGGTGATGCAGACCCGTGACGCCCTCTTCCGGGTCGCGGCCGAGTGCGCCGAGGATCTGGCAGCGGACGGCGTGGTATACGCCGAGGTTCGCTACGCACCCGAGCAGCACCAGGAGCACGGGCTGGGCCTCGACGAGGTCGTGGACGCCGTCAACGACGGTTTCCGCGAGGGCGAGCGACGGGCCGGAGGCCGTATCACCGTGCGGGCCCTGCTCACCGGTATGCGGCACACCCGGCGTTCGCTGGAGATAGCCGAGTTGACCGTCGCGCACCGGGACCGCGGTGTCGCCGGCTTCGACATCGCGGGCGGTGAGATCGGCAACCCGCCGGCGAACCACCTGCCCGCCTTCCAGTATCTGAAGCGGCACAACTGCCACTTCACCATCCACGCAGGCGAGGCCGTCGGAGCGGAGTCCGTCCACGAGGCGGTCCAGCTCTGCGGTGCGGAGCGGATCGGGCACGGTGTGCGGATCACCGACGACATCCAGGTCCACGACGACGGCACCGCCACCCTCGGCCGTCTCGCCGCCTACGTTCGCGACAACCGCATCGCGCTGGAGGTGTGCCCGACGTCCAATCTGCAGACCGGGGCGGCGAAGGACTACCCGACGCACCCGATCGACCTGCTGCACCGCCTGGGCTTCCGGGTGACACTCAACACCGACAACCGTCTGGTCTCCGGCACGACCATGAGCCGCGAGTTCCAGCACATGGCCGACGCCTTCGGCTACGGGCCCGAGGTCTTCGAGCGGTTCACGGTCGCGGCAGTCGAGTCCGCGTTTCTGCCGCTCCCGGAGCGCCGCCGCCTCATCGACGAGGTGATCCGACCGGGGTACGCGGCGCTGGGCTGACAGCGGTGACCTCCGCGACGCGGGACGTACGGCCCGGCTGCCGGTCCGGGTGCACCGGCGGTGCACCCGGACCGGCAGCCGTCCGTGCGTGCGGCACGGGGCCGGACGGCGCCACGCACCGCACGGGCCGCCGCCGGCCCTGCGCCGGCGCCGGACGGCGTCAGCTCAGGGCCGGGACGTTCAGCGCCAAGGTCCCCGCCTCGGCGTCCAGTACCGCTGGAAGCCCGAGCGGCACCGTGAGGCAGCCGGGACCGTGCCCGAAACCCAGCTCCTCGGTGATCGGTACTCCGAGACCCGAGAGCCGGTCCAGGAGCAGCGCCCTGACCTCCTCGTAGGGCCCGCAGTCCGCCCAGGAGCCGAGGGCGATGCCCGTCACGCCGTCCAGCCATCCGGAGCGCAGCAGCTGGGTGAGAACCCGGTCCAGGCGGTACGCCTCCTCCCCCACGTCTTCGATGAGCAGCAGCCCGCCGCGCGCCGAGGGCCGTGTGTGCGGGGTGCCGAGGTCGGCCGCGAGCAGGCTGACACAGCCGCCGAGGGTGATGCCGCTCGCCCGCCCCGGGACCAGCGCGCCGCCCCCCGCACCTGGTCCGAGGGTCATCACCGACTCGGGTGCGAACAGTGTGGCGCGCAGGGACTCCTGAGCGGCGGTGTCCTTCAGAAACGCCGCCGTGGCGGGCATGGGGCCGTGCAGGGTGGACTGCCCGGTCCGGACCGCGAAGGCTTCGTGGAGCGCGGTCACATCGCTGTAGCCGACGAACACCTTCGGTCCGGCCGCGCGTATCGCGGCCCAGTCGACGAGGTCCACCATGCGCTGGGCGCCGTAGCCGCCGCGGGCGCAGATCACCGCTGAGACGGCGGGGTCGCACCACGCCCGCTGCAGGTCCCCGGCGCGGTCCTCATCCGTACCCGCCAGATGCCCGAAAGCCGGATGCTCGTCGAGCACATGAGGCATGACGACCGGGTCCAGGTCCCATCCGCGCAGAATGTCCAGCCCCGATTCGAGCGCCTCGGCCGGGACGGGGCCGCTCGTCGCCACGACGGCCACCCTGGCGCCGGGGGCGAGGCGCGGGGGGCGGGTCAATGCGGCCGGGGCCGCGGTGCCGGAGTGCCGGTGCATGCCGTTCACCGGTTCTCCTTCGAGGATGCCCCGGCCTTCAGGCCGGGGAGGAATCGAAGCTCCCGCGTAGCGGGGCACGGAATAGAGCAATCGCCGTCAGGGCGATTGGTCGTCTCCACCCACCGGACCGAGGACGGCCTCAAGCAGGTGGATGATCTCGGAGTTGAGGGACCGCCGGTCGGTCCGGGCCTTCTCGACGAGGCGTTCATGCAGGTCAGCGGGCAGACGGAGAGAGATCCGCTTCTCAGGTTCCATGCTACGATGATGCCATGACGACGCCAGGGAAGCATCAGAGGGATGCCGGGCATGCTCGGCACACCTTCCGGCTTCGCGTGCCGTCGACCTCCCGCGCTGGTCTGATGGCCGAGTGGGCGCGCTGCCGGTGGGTGTGGAACGAGTGCGTGGCCATGTCTCGCAAGGTCCACGCCGCGAACCGGGACACGGCTGAGAAGACGACGTGCGGCCCGGCCCAGCTCGACAAGATGCTGACCGAGGCCCGCACCGCGATGGCCTGGCTGCGTGAGGGTGCCTCGGTGCCGCAGCAGCAGACCATCCGCGACTTCGCCACGTCCCGCGCCAAGGCCATGAAGGACATCAAGGCCGGGCTGCCGATGCGGCAGCGCGCCGGGATGCCCCGGATCAAGCGCAAGCGCGAGGCGCTGCCGACGCTGAACTACACCACCCGGGGCTTCCGGCTGAGGGACGGCCGCCTGCACCTCGCGGGCGGGATCGTGCTGACGCCTGTGTGGTCCCGCGAACTCCCGGCCGCGCCCACCTCGGTGCGGATCTACCAGGACAGCGTCGGCCACTGGTACGCCTCGTTCGTCGTCGCGACCGAGGCCCATCCGCTCCCCGCCACCGGCCGGGTGCTCGGCGTGGACTGGGGCGTCAAGGAAACCGCCACCACCACATCCGACACCCACGACCTCCCCCACGCCGAACACGGCAAGAAAGCCGCGCAGCGCCTCGCCCACTACCAGCGGATGATGGCCCGCCGCCGCCCCGCGCGCGGGCAGGCAGCCTCCAAGGGCTACCGGCAGGCGCAGCGGCAGACCGCGAAGCTGCACAAGAAGGCCGCCCGGCAACGCCAGGACACCGCCCGCAAATGGGCCACGTCCGTGGTCCGCGACCACGACGCGATCGCCGTCGAGGATTTCCGCCCGAAGTTCCTCGGCAAGACCACCATGGCCCGCAAAGCCGCCGACGCGGCGATCGGCGCCACCAAGACGGCCCTGACCGAGATGGGCCGCAAGCATGGACGGGACATCCGTCTTGTACATCCCGCGCACACCACGATGGACTGCGCGGCGTGCGGAGCGAGAACCAAGCACGCACTTCCTCTTTCGGAACGTACCTACACCTGCACCGCGTGCGGAGCCGTATCCCCTCGGGACAAGAACTCCGCCCGCGTGATGCTCGTCCGGGCTGGTCTCAACCCGGCTGGTGCCGATCGTGTAAGAGCTGGCGGACCGCTGGTCCCCAGCCAACGTGAGCCAGGAATCCCCATCCTTTAGGGCGGGGAGGATGTCAATTCTTCAGTTCGAGCCGGGGGATGTCGGTGCGCGGGATGCCGAAGGTCTGCGAGTACAGCGAGAGTTCGGCTTCGAGAGCGCGGATCATGGTGTCGGCACGGCGGAAGCCGTGGCTCTCTCCTTCGAAGGCGATGTACGCGTGCGCTATGCCCCGCCCCTCCGTCCGGGCGAGGAACCGCTCGCTCTGGGCGGGCGGGCAGATCGGGTCGTCCAGTCCCTGGAGCAGCAGGAACGGCACGGAGATCCGGTCGACGTGCTCGATGGGCGACCGGTCCCGGTAGCGGCCGGGGACCTCGGCGAGCGGACCGACCAGCGACTCCAGGTACCGGGACTCGAAGTCGTGGGTCCCGTCGGTGGCCCAGCCCCTCAGGTCGAGGACGGGATAGAGAATCGTGCCGCAGGCGTACACGTCCGTACCGGCGAGCGAGGCCGCGGCGGTCCAGCCGCCGGCGCTGCCGCCGCGGATGGCCAGCCGGTCGGGATCGGCGGTGCCCTCCGCCGCGAGGGCCTCGGCGACCGCCGCGCAGTCCTCGACATCGACGACGCCCCACTGCTCGCGCAACCGTTCGCGGTACTCGCGGCCGTAGCCGGTGGAGCCGCCGTAGTTCACCTCGGCGACGCCGATGCCGCGTGAGGTGAAGTAGGCGATCTCCAGGTCGAGGACGAGCGGGGCGCGGCCGGTCGGACCGCCGTGCGCCCAGATCACGAACGGCGGCAGCTCGTCGTCGGAGGCGAGCCGGTCCGGGTTGTGCGGCTGGTAGATATGCGCGTGGATCTCCCGGTTGTCGGGCCCGGTGAAGGTGCGGATCTGGGGCTCGGGGTAGTAGGCGGGGTCCACGGCGTCGACGTGCGCGGCGCCGATGACGCGGGTACGGCCCGTGCGGGTGTCGAGTTCCACGACCTCGTAGCCGGTGCGGGGGCTGGCCGCGACGCCGACGACCCTGGTGCCGTGGGCGGCGAGCGTCGGGGCCCACTCCGTCCAGGGACCAGCCGCGTCGACCAGCTCGCCCGTCTCCGGGTCGAGTATGCCGAGGGCCGTGGACCCCCTGCCGTGGATGACCGCGACCAGTCCGCTCTCGAGCTGCTGGAACCACTGCAGTCCGATCTTCCACAACGGGCCGCCGAATTCCTCGCCGCGGCCCTCGCACAGCCCGGTCGCGGACGGTCGGCCGCTGCTGAGGGCGTCGGGCCGGATACGGCGCAGCTCCCACCAGTTGCCGGGATCGGAGACGAGGAGCAGCGAACCGTCCGGGGCCCATTCGACCTGGGCGACCGACTCCTCGGGGCCTCCGGCGACGGGGCGCACCGCGGTGAACGCCCCGGTGCCGGAGACCTCGCCCACCATGGCCTCGGTGCCGTCCCACGGCATCCGCGGATGGTCCCAGGCGATCCAGGCGGCACGGCGCCCGTCGGGCGACAGCCGGGGGCCGGTGACGAACCGGTGCCGGTCGTCGGTGAGTTCCCGGACGGCGGAGCGGTCATCCGCCGCCGAACCGTCCAGCGGCACCGCCGCGGCGACCCGCCGCACATCGGTGGGGGCCTCGCCGGTGAACTCCTCCAGCACGCACCAGACCTCCCCCCGGCCGACATGGACCACCGGGTCGGCCCAGCGCAGTCCGCCGCCGGCCCCGGAAACCGGTGTGAGCGGTCGCGGCTCGCCTGCGCCGTCCGGCTCGAACACGTACAGCCGCTGGTCGGCGTGGTGGACGAAGACGGCGATCGGACCGCCCCGGGGGCGGTCCGCGGCAGCCCACGGCCGGCCTCCGTACTCGATGACCCGGCTGCGCACGTTCCACGGAGCGGGCAGGACGGATTCCTCGGCTCCGCCGGCTCTCCGGCGCATCAGCTCTCTGCGCCCGCCCTCCGTGGGGCGGGGCGCGGTCCACCACACCTCGTCCCCGACGATGCCGACGAACTCGGGTCGGCCGTCGTGCGAGGCCGCCAGCGCGGCGTCGATCGGCGACGGCCAGGTGCCGTAGGCCCCCGTAGGTACCATGCCAACTCCCCTATGCGGACTTCAGATAGTGGTCGAGGACGCGGACGCCGAAGTGCAGTGCCTCGACGGGGACCCGCTCGTCCACGCCGTGGAACATCGCCGCGTAGTCGTATCCCTCCGGCAGCTTCAGCGGTGAGAAGCCGTACCCGGTGATGCCGAGGCGCGAGAACTGCTTGGCGTCGGTACCGCCCGACATGCAGAACGGGACGACGTGCCCCTCAGGGTCGAATCGCTCGATCGCCGCGCGCAGTTCGGCGAAGGTCCGGGAGTCGACGGGCGCCTCCAGGGCGACCTCCCGGTGGTGGAACTCCCAGTCGACGTCGGGTCCGGTGAGGCGGTCGAGGGTCTCCCTGAAGTCGTCCTCGCCACCGGGAACCGTCCGCCCGTCGACGAAGGCAGCGGCATGACCGGGGATCACATTGACCTTGTATCCGGCGTCCAGCATCGTCGGGTTGCTGCTGTTGCGGACGCCCGGTTCGACGAGTTCGGCGGCGGGCCCGAGTTTGGCCATCAGGGCGTCCGCGTCGAAGTCGGGCGCGTCGAGGTCCGCGGCGACGCCCTGGAGGGCCGCCAGCTCCGACAGGGCGGCGCGCACCGTCGGGGTGAGCCTGACCGGCCACTGGTACTCACCGATCCTGGTGACCGCGGCGGCCAGCCTGGTGACGGCGTTGGAGCTGTTGGCCTTGGAGCCGTGTCCGGCTCTGCCGTGGGCGGTGAGCTTCAGCCACGCAGTGCCGCGTTCACCGGCGCCGACCGGGTACAGCGCCATTCCGGGGCCGGCGTGGAAGGTGAAGGCCCCGCTTTCGCCGATGGCTTCGGTGCAGCCCTCGAAGAGGCCGGGGTGCCGGTCGGCGAGGAAGCCCGCGCCGTCCTCCGCGCTGGCCTCCTCATCCGCCGTGTAGGCGATGACGATGTCCCGGCGCGGGCGGATGCCCGTGCGGTGCCAGGCCCGGGCGACGGCCAGGATCATCGCGTCCATGTTCTTCATGTCGACGGCGCCGCGTCCCCAGACGACACCGTCACGGACCTCGCCGGAGAACGGGTGGACGGTCCAGTCCCCGGGCTCGGCGGGGACCACGTCGAGATGGCCGTGGACCAGCAGGGCGTCGGCGGAGGGGTCCGTGCCCTCGATTCTGGCGACGACGTTGGTGCGGCCCGGGGTGCGCTCCAGCATGACGGGCTCGAGACCGGCGGCGGCGAGACGCTCGGCCACGTACTCGGCGGCGGGGCGTTCGCGGCACTCGCCGCCCCCGCGGTTGGTGGTGTCGATGCGGACGAGCTCGGAGGTGAAGGTCACCACCTCGTCGAGGGCGGTGTCGTCGACGGATGCGGCAGCCGTTGTCATGTCGTGGGACCTGTCCGTGTGCGGGGGCCGATTGCTGCGGCGGGCGTGGCGCTCCGGGTAGAGCGGCGGGGCACGTCAGCCATACTCCTCCTCCACCGCGGCGGAGACGATCGTCGTGACGGCCTTGAAGGTGCGGATGGCCTCATACATCGTCTCGCTGGTGTAGGCGGTGCGGCGCTCCCCGGCGCGGGCGGTGCCCGGTACGACGGTGGCCGCCGCGGCCAGGTGCTCCGCGTCGAACTCCAGCTCCACGGTGAACGGCCCGCCGGTGACCGGCTCGTGGCGGACCGCCAGGGCCGTGGCCGCCTTGGCGGCGGCACGGATGTCGGCTGCCGTGCGCACGGGCGTGCGGCACACCGCCGCGTACCGGGAGACATGGTCCTTGACCGCGACCCTGCGGGCCTCCGGCGCGTACCGAAGGGCGTCCTCGCAGGTCAGGTCGTCTCCGGTGACGAGGATCACCGGGACCCCGCACTCGGCGGCGACTCGGGCGTTGAGCAGGCCCTCGCTCGCCCTGGTGCCGTTCAGCCAGACGCCTGTGATCGAGTTCGCCAGGTAGGTGTGCGCAAGGACGCCTTCGGCACCGGCCCCCGTGTGGTAGCCGACGAAGGCGATGCCGTCCACGTCCCCGTGCTGCACGCCCTCCACCATGGACAGCGACTTGTGCCGCCCCGTCAGCATCTCGGCGCGGTCGTCCAGACCTTCCAGCAGGAGATTGCGCATGCTCCAGTGCGCCTCGTTGATGAGCACGCCGTCGGCGCCGCCGTCGAAGAAGCCCTGCACCGCCGCGTTCACATCCGAGGTGAAGAGGGACCGGCAGCGCCCCCACTGGGGGGTGCCGGGCAGCACATCGGCAGGCCAGGTGACACCGGTGGCGCCTTCCATGTCGGCGCTGATCAGGATCTTCATGCCAGGAACCGTACGCGCCGTCGTGGGTACCGACCAGCCCTGTGGATAACCATGGGCGGTTCGGACCGGTACCGTCACCCGTTCCGACCCCTGACCGGCTGCTTCACCGTCAACCCGCGGTCCCGCGTCGCGTGTCAGGCCCCTCCACGCGTCCTCACCCCACGCCTCCGGGCGCCAGCGACCGGCTCCTCGGCACACCCCGGCCGGATGGAACCCGCACCGGCTCGTGGTGCCCGCACTCCACGACGGGGCAGCCCAGCGCCCGTACCCGGTCGACGATGCCGACGGGGTCGCGGACCCCGAGGCCGGGCAGGATCCCGCCGAGCCTGCGGACCAGGTCGCCGGAGTCGGGCCCCGCGTGCAGGGCGAATCCGGGAGCGATGCGCTCTCCACCGCAACCGGCACCGCAACCGACACCCGCACCCGCACCCGCACCCGCACCTGGCGGATAGCCGGAGCGGAACCGTCCGGCATCCGCGGCGAGCACGAGCAGCCGTTCCGGCCCCGGGCCCACGAGCGGATACGCCCACCACAGGATGTCGATCCGCTCGCCGTGCGGCCGTCCACCGCCCGCGGCGAGCCGGGCGCGGCCCGCCGCCGGCCGGAACCCCGGGGCCTCGGAGAAGCACGCCGATGCGGGGCCCCGGCCGCGCCGCGAGGACCGCGAGGCCCCGCCCGCCAGAGCGCCCGCGACGGGCAGCAGTTCGTCGGCGGGCTGGCCGACGGCCGTCTCCTCCTCATGGCCGAACAGTGCCCGCGCACCCGCGGACCAGTGCGAGACGCGGCCGTCGCCATCGGCGACGACCACGGCCAGGCCCGTCGGGCCCAGCGGCGCCGACCGCCGCCGCAGGACCGGCGGAACGCCAACGTCCATTGCTGACGGGCTCCTTCCTCTGCCGCGAGGATCGCAACAAGTGACTCAACAGTAGGCCCCTGCGAGCGCGGCCCGCCGGTCATCACACGAATCGGCCGGTCACCCCCGTCAGCGAGACAGAACGGCGCATTGCGCCCCTGCCGCACCGCCCCGCCGTGCTCCGCCTCCCCTCCCGCACCCGCACGGGTCCCGGACCGCCACCGGTCCCGGACCGACGGCGAAGCCGGGCGTCCCCGGATTCCGGGCGTCCACCGACTCCGGATCGGCGCGGCCCGCCGGCCCCGATGAGACACGACCCGTGGGTGCGGCCGCCGTCGAGCGAGCCGGCCCCGCAGGCACCGGGGTCCTGAGCAGCCGGTTGCGGCGGGCGGAGCGGTCTGCCCGGAGTGGTCAGCGCTCTCGGCGCCGATCACTCCGGGCGGTGCCGGCCGGGCTCACTTCTCCACTTCGGCGGCGAGCTTGGCGAGCACCTCGTCGTAGATACGGGCGAGTCCCTTGGGGGCAAAGGTGCGCTCGAAGAATCCGCCGATGCCGCCCGCCCCGTTCCAGACAGTGGTGACCACGACGCGGGAGCGGCCCTCGCCGGCAGGCGTCACGGTCCAGGTGGTGACCATGGAGGAGTTGCGGTCCTTCTCGACCAGCTGACCGTCGGTCGGTTCGGTCACCTCGAGGAGGCAGTCGCGGACCCGCTTGCTGGTGGCCTGGAGCCTCCAGTGGACCAGGGTGCCCTCGCCGTCGCCGCCGTCGCGCACCTGGTACTCGCTGAACTGCCCGGGCAGGAGCTTCGCGCGGATGTCCTTGTAGTCGGCCAGCGCGTCGAACACGTTCTCCGCGTCCCCTGCGACGATCCGCTCCGTCGTGGCCTCGACCTGCGCCATCGCTTCTCCTTCAGCACTCGGTTCCTGCGGTGCGGCCAAGCCAACCACCTCCGCGGCGGCCGCCCAAAACCGGGGGCGCCGTGTCACCCGACGTGCAGCCGTGGAGTTCGAATTCGACCGGATCACCATCGTCCACCTTCGGAACGGTTCGTTTCCCGTCGTTGGGGAGCGAACGCAGCAGACAACCCGCAGCGGGACCGGCGCGGTGTGCGGCCTCCATTCAGGGGCGGCGGTCCGCGAGGACGCAGAACTCGTTCCCCTCCGGATCTCCCGACACTCCGTTCTAGCGGTTCTGGAGTGTCGGCATGGTGGCATCGGTCCTGGTCAAGCCCCCCGCCGCAGGGTCTCCAGTTCGTGACCCCTGCACCCCTCACGCCCCGACTTAGGGCAGCGTGACCACCAGCCCCGCCATGCTTCCCGTTCGGAGGGGTACGGCGGGGCTTTCGTCGTCTAGTGGGCACAGCAAAGCCCCACCATGCCGGGCACGGTGGGGCTGTCGTGAACGTGTACAGGTCGGCTCGACTCGTCAGACGTTGTTGAACTCTTCACCCTTGACGCTTGCCACGAAGGAAGCGAACGAGTCGGCACGGAGCGCCAGCACGGGACCAGTCGGGTTCTTGGAATCACGGACGGGGACCACACCGCGCGTAGCGATGAGGTTTGCGGCGACCTCGATGCAGTCGCCGCCGTTGCTGCTGTAGGAGGACGTGAACCACTGCGGGTCTTCGGTCGTCACGGGGTGCCCTTTCGAAGCTGTTCGATCATGGCCACGGACGCCGCTTGCGACAGCGCTTCGGCCTGTAGCTGATGGTAGGCCGTCAGCATGGGCAGTACGAGCCCGGCATTCCGGTCTAGGTGACCCTGCATCGCGGACTCTGCGTACGCGATCATCGAACGGTCGGCAAGCGTGACCAGCCTGACGGGTAGGTCAAAGGGGCGTCGCTCGCCGAGTTCGTACGGGGCGACTTGGAGCACGGTGTTCGACAGCTCGGCGAACGCTACGAGCTTGTCCAACTGGGCAGTCATGACCCCTGGCCCGCCGACCGGTCGCCGGATACAGCTTTCGTCCAGCACCGCGTAGACGAACGGCGGGGGTGTCCGTTCTAGCGAAGCTTGCCGCTCGGCGAGAAGAGTTAGCCGTTCCTCTGCCTGTTGCTCTGTGATTGCGCCCCGTCGCACGGCACCCGTGGCGATTGCTGCCGCGTACTCCGGAGTCTGGAGCAAGCCCGGAACGATCCCGAGTTCAAAGAGTCTGATCTCTGCGGCTCGCACCTCCTGCCTCACGTACTCCGGGAACCCCTCCAGTAGTGCCGTGTTCTGTAGTGCGCTCACCATGCGTTGGAACTTGTCGCCGGTACCAAACGCCCTGTCAGCACTAGCTGCGAAGCGGCTAGTTGGAGGGCGACGACCAGTCTCGACGGCGGAAATATGCGTTCCGGTGCACCCCATGCGTGCGCCTAACTCGTCTTGCGTCCACCCACGCTCGTCCCGAAGTTGCCTCAGACGCTGGCCGAACGCTGCCCCTGGCGACGTTTCGGGGTCCAGCTCCTTCCGGTTCACCATGCAGAGTTCCTAACTCTCCGCGCAAATGCCGCAAGTTGAAGACAGCGCGACAGTAGGCCACGCTAGGCCGCCCGAGTAGCGGAAGGACTACGGAGAGGAGCGGCGGTGTCTGCGCAGAACGTTCCCACAAACGAGCCCGTCCGCGTTCCCGAACCCGGCACGCTCATGGTGGACTTCAGCCGGGATGACCGGGTTGGAGAGTTCCACAGGGGCGCCGGCGCGTACTGGGCACTGCGTCCGGTTTGTGGCGGGACCGAGTGGGACGCGAGCCCCAAGCACGTTCGACCGGCGAACCGGACAGAGCGATTGAGTGCCGAGACCGCCCGCGCGAACGCACGTAGCCGGGGTGAGCTGCTGTGACCACTGCGACCCGTCGCACGCTCGCTTTCGTTGACTGGACGTTACGGCCGGATCAGGACGACGACGCCCCGCCGCTGACGTACGCGTTCCGGTGCCTGACGCTCACCGAGGACGACGCCGAGTGTGCCGCGAAGTCTCCCGCGAGCGAGGACCCGGCCGAGCCGCAGACGTGGGTGTTCGACCACATGCGCGAGCATCCTGAGCACACCAGCTATGCCGAAGTGATCGAACGCCCGTGGGTTATGTGGCGGGGGTGCCCGTCGTGACTGGTAGCTACTGGGCGGAGGTACGCGCGGAAGGGCCCGTGTACGGTACGGGCGAGACCGTGCAGCACGTCTTGGGGACCGCACAGAGCATTTCCCCTGTGCTGGTGCTCCGGTGGCTCCGGGGCGAGGCACTGCGCATCGCTGATCGACTCGACCCCGACCCGCAGCGTTCGGCATGGGTGCAGCCGACCATGCGAGTGACAACCGTGCCTGTACGGGACTGCCCTGCGGAACTCCGCGTATGGGCCACGGACCCGGACGAGCAACGGGAGGCACGCGACCATATCAAGGGCGGGCATCCGCTGTTCGTCACGGTCCCGGATGCGGACTGCACGTACACCCTGTCCGTCTGGCCGGTCCGGCTCCCCGCCGACGAGCCCGACCAGGTGACCCCCGAGCCGATACCCCACCGCATCGGCGGACTGTCACACCCGCTGTACGTCCTCGCTGCGGACCCGTGGACGTAGCGCCCTGATACTCCCGCCCTCGCCGCATAGGACCCGGACCAGGACAGCACGGGTCTGCGACTCGCTCTGCGGCAGGGGGCGGGGCTCAACCCCGGTCGGCTGTCGTGCGTGACGGTCTTGCAGCCGACCGGTTCTGTAGGAGCACGACGAGCACCACCCCTACCGCAAGAACTGACTACACAGGAGGAACGCAGCATGAGCACCGCAGCGGCTACGCCCGTCCCGTTCGGGGTCCGGCACCTGGTCTCGCCGGCTCCGACGAACAGCGAAGCGCCCGTCATCACGTACAGCGAGGGGCTTCAGCTCAACGTCTCCGCCGAGGGCAACCCGTGGCACGCGATCACGGCCGAGATGCCCGAGACGCAGACCGAGACCAGCAACGGCGACGGCTCGGCCCCCGGCTCCGACTCCGGAACCGACCTGTACTGACATGCGACCCATCCTCATCCTGACCGGCCGGGATGACCTCACGGCCGATGCAGTGGTTGAGGAGCTGGTGAGCCGCGGGGAACACGTCGTCAGGTTCGACACTGCCGACTTTCCGACCGCATCCCGTCTGGCCGTCTCCCTCACCGGGGACGGCTGGACGGGGCCTCTCGCCGGCTCTCGCACGGTCCGCCTGGAATCCGTCAAGTCGGTGTGGTGGCGTCGCCCCAACGAATTCCGAACCCCCGAAGACTGGCCCGGACACGCCCGCGCGCTCGCGGTCTCGGAAGCACGCTCCGGGCTGCTCGGCGTGCTCGGCTCCCTGCCTGTCCGGTGGGTCAACCATCCGAGCAAGGATGCCGCCGCGAACTACAAGCCCGTTCAACTGGCGGTTGCCGCTCGCTGCGGGCTGGACGTACCCCGCTCCGTGATCACGTCGGACCCCGAGCACGCCCGCGCGTTCATGGGGGACGACGCGGTTGTCTACAAGGGGCTCGGCGGTGGCGTGCTCGGCCCCGAAGGGAAGCGGCAGTTCCTCCCCGTGGCACTCGTCTCCGCGGACCAGGTGGACGACGGAGTGAGCGGCACCGCCCACCTGTTCCAAGAGCGCGTGGACAAGGCGTACGAAGTGCGCTTGACCGTGATCGGTGACCGTATGTTCCCCGTCGCCATCCACACCGACAGCGAAGCCGCGCAACTCGACTGGCGAACGGACTACCAGTCCCACCGATACGAAGTGGTGGACATGCCCCCGGAGATTGAAAAGGGGGTCCGCCGGCTCATGGACGAACTCGGCTTGTTCTTCGGGGCGCTGGACTTTGCCGTCACACCGGACGGACGTTGGGTGTTCTTCGAGGTGAACCCCAACGGTCAATGGCACTGGCTCGCTGTCAGAGCCGGTGTCCCGCTCGTTGAAGCCATGGCCGACGCTCTGCAAGGAGAGACCGCATGACCGAAGCGCCCCCATGGACCGGAGCCGCCAAAGCGCTTGCCGACAAAGTGACCGCCGACGCCCCCGCATGGCACGACGCCGTAAGCAACACCCCCCGTCACCGGCTCGTCCCCCGCTGGTGGCAGCGCATCCCGGACAGCCCGACGCAGGAATGGGCGTTGGTGGACCTCCCCGAGGACTCCGCCGAGCGGCTGCACGCCGCGTACACGGACGAGACGCTAGTCACCCGCGTCGGCCCTACGCACGCCGACCACGCCACCCCCGGTGAACACGGGAAGGGCGACCCCACGTCGTCCAGCACCCTGCCGGGGCTCATCGTGTCCATGGCGCACCGACTCGACGTGAAGCCCGGCCACAAGGTGTTGGACGTGGGTACGGGCTCCGGGTACTCCGCCGCTCTGTTCGCCCGCCGCTTCGGGGACGAGAACGTGACGAGCGTGGACGTGGACCCGTACCTAGTCGAGGCAGCCCGGACCCGCCTCGCCGAGTTCGGACGCGCGCCGCGCCTGTCAGCCATCGACGCCACCGGGGAACTTCCCGATGCGGAGTACGACCGCATCATGGCGACCGTCTCCGTACGGCCCGTCCCTCCGTCGTGGCTGCGCGCGCTCCGTCCCGGCGGACGGCTGGTCACGACGATTGCCCACACCGCCCTACTGATCACGGCGGACATGGGAACGGACGGCATCGCACGCGGCACCGTCCAGCCCGATCCGGCAACGTTCATGGAGACGCGGCAGGAAGCGGACTACCCGGCCAAGCTGAACAGCGTGTTCGTGTCCGCCCGTGTGCGGGAGGGCGAGGACGTGCGGCCCCCGGACGGTCCGGTTCCCGACCTGTGGCAGGAATGGCCGCTCCGGTGGCTGTACGAGCTGGACACGCCCGGAGTCGAGACCCGCGCGGCTACGTACCCGGACGGCGGGCGGCGGGTGGTGTGGTTGCTCGCTGCGGACGGGGCATGGGCGCGTGCAGAGGACGGGGCAACGCCACTGATCCACCAGGGCGGACCCCGCCGGCTCTGGGATGACCTGGAACGTGTCCGCCGCAAGTGGGAAGAGAACAACCGGTTCTCTCTCCACACGATGCGCGCGGAACTCTCGCCCGAGGGCAGTCACCTGCTCTCCCCGGACGACACATGGCGATTCCCGATCTGACCACGCCAGACCCGGACCCCGGTACCGCGGACTCTCCCTGACAATCCGCGTGCCGGTCCCTGGCACCCGATCCGACACCGCTGCCCCCGAAGCGGTGAGGGTGCCACTCCGGCCCCGTCCGTGTGCTGCCCCCGTGGCGCATGGGCGGGGCTTCCCTGCCTCCTACTCGTCCTGGTGCTCGTCCTCGCCCCGCTCGGCGGGCCCGGCCACGAACGTCCCCTTACCCCACTCGGTAACGACGAGCCCGCGTTCCCGAAGCACACGCACCGCTCGGCGGGCTGTCTCGCGGGCAACCTTGTGCCGCTCGCACAGCTCGGCTTCGGACGGGATGCGCTCACCCTGAGCGAACTTGCCCGCCCGGATATCCGCGGTCAGTGCGTCCAGCACCCGCATATACGGGGCGCGGGGAGTGTGCGGGTCCGGGCAGCGCTCAGGCATGGGGAGAGCGTAGACAACGGGCCAATCATGGGCGACTTAGACAGGCAGACCTGTTAGACAGGTGGGTGAGTTAGACATGTTGGCTTAGCGTGATCCCCCGAACACAACAGAACGCCCCGACAGGCCGATTAGGCCCGATCTACCGGGGCCTGCCGAGACAGCTTCCAAGGAGCTGAAACGACCATTCGCGATGCTATCGCCCGCGCCCTCTCCTTGGCACTCTTCGTCCTCGCCCCTCGCCGGCCCGGACGCCACAGCGCGGCATTCCTCGCCGCACAGACCCCCGAGCCCGAGCCCGCCCCTGTGTCGCCCTGGTCCCGCCCGTGGCGCGGACCGTCATCACAGGAGGTGCGAGCCATCTTCCACGGCGAGCACACGCGAGAGCTGCCCGACCTACAGCGTGAACGGGTGTGGGCTGCCGAGTTCGCCGCGCTCGGCGTGGACTACGACTATCCGACGTTGCCGCTCGGCAGTCTCGTGAAGCGAGAGCGGGTGGCTGCATGACCGCCGAGGAACTGTTCCCGACCGTCCTCGCCGGACGGGTGGCGCTGTGCGTCCAGTGCCACACCCTCACGAACGCCCCCGTGGCAGTCCGCTGGATTCAAAGCAACAGCGGTCCCGGTACGACCCTTTACGCGTGCCCGGACCACGCGGCGGAACTTGCCCCCGGCCCCCTGCCCGGAGAGCTGGAGCGGGGCGCGTAGCCCCTCGCAGACAGCAAAACGCCCCGTTCGGCCAAGTGCCGGGCGGGGCGCTGTCGTTGGGGATGACGTGCGCGTATGCTCAGAACTGGTAGTTAGACGTGTTGGGGTCGGCGAGTGCGACCCCACCTTCGTCACCAGACTTCTCCCAGGAGGCCGCGGCCGAGGCGCCAGGCCGGTATGCCGCCCCGAGCAAGGCGGCTGGTCTGCCCCGTCCTCGGAGCAGAGGTACGCGCCCAGGCCGGCCGCTGTCCCTTCCACCGCGGCCGCACCTCGCAAGACGGCGCGTTGCCACCTGCTCACCGGCACCGCGCTCAAGGCGGATCGCTCCGCAGCGGCTTGGGGCGTGAGTGCGGGGCGCTTGGCAAGGCTGACGCCTCATGCCGAGGACGTCTCACCGCGGGAGGGCTCGGCGGACCCGGGGAGGGGATGGCGAGCTGCGACGTCCGGGCCACCGCGTCGGCGCCGGCCCGCCCCCGTCCAGCCCGCCCACCACGGGCGCTCCCGATGTTGCAATGCGACGCCGGTGACCTCCTGGTTGCGGTCCTCGGTAGGCCGCCAACGCGGGGGCGGCGGATGTCGTCCCGTCGCGGTGACCAGGCGATCACCGCGGCGATGGTCAGGGTCCCGTCCGCGTTGCACCCGCAGAGGAAGGTTTCGAACTCGTTACCAAGGGATTCCGGACGACCTCTTGCGCATCGTCGGACCGGGGGTCGATATTCATCCGACGCAACCGCATCAACTCGTGTTGACAACACGAGTTGACGCCGACCGGACGCAGCCCGAGCCCAAGGAGGGTCTGATGGCAACTCGCCGCGACGTGGCGCGCCTGGCGGGCACCTCCGAGGCCCTGGTCAGCTACGTCCTCAACAACGGCCCCCGCAGGGTCGCCCCCGCCACCCGTGAACGGATCCTCGCGGCGATAGACGAGCTCGGCTACCGCCCCAACGCGGTGGCCCGGTCCCTGAAGACCTCGCGGACCATGACCTTCGGACTGGTCGTACCCGACAACTCCAACCCGTTCTTCGCCGAGCTGGCCCGCGTCATCGAGGATGTCGGCTTCGCCTCCGGCTACACGATGCTGCTGGGCAACGCGATGGGTGACGACGCCCGTGAGGCGACGTACATCCGGACCCTGCTCGACCGGCGGGTGGACGGGCTCATCGTGGTCCCGATCCGCGGCCCGCACAGCTGGGTCGCGGAGCTGTCCGACCAGACGGCCGTGCCCCGGCTGGTGCTCGACCGCGAGCTGGAGCTGCCGGGGGCGACCCAGGTGCTCACCGACAACGAGGGCGGCGCGTACCAGGCCGTCTCCCATCTGCTCGGCCACGGCCGGGAGCGGATCGGATGCATCGCCGGGCTGGAGGGCGTGCACCCGACGGTCGACCGGGTCGCGGGCTGGCGCCGGGCCCTCGTCGAGGCCGGGCGGGATCCAGGGAACGCGCCGCTGACGCATGTGCCGTTCGGACGGGCCGACGGGTACCGGGCCGGCCGGCGGATGCTCGCGGACGCGGGGCATCCGGACGCGCTCTTCGTGGCGAGCGACGAGCAGGCCATCGGCGTCCTGCGCGCCGCCGCCGAGCTGGGGGTGCGCGTCCCCGACGACGTGGCGGTCTGCGCCTTCGACGGTATCGACGGCAGCGAGTACACGGTGCCCGCGCTCACCACCATGCGGCAGCCCTTCGAGGACCTGGGCCGCTCGGCCGTCGAGTGGCTCCTGGCCAAGATCGCCGACCCGGCCCTCCCGGTACGGCGCATCACCCACCCCACCACCCTGATCGCCCGCGGCTCCTGCGGCTGCCCGGATCCCGCCGGGGACGTCTCGATGATCGGTAAGCGCTTATAGCGACGGCGGGCGAGCGCTGAGAGCGGGCGACCCGTTGCGGCGCCCGGCTCACACCGCAATACCCGGCAGGTGCGCCGCGCACACCCGGTACGACTCATACGACCCCCCTGACCCGTACGACGGACTACGGCCTCACCGTGGGCCCCGGCTCGTCCGGTCCCGATCTCACACCCGGCCGCCGGTCCCGGACCTGCGGATTCCAAGACTTCCGGACTGACGTACTGGCGGACTGGCGGACTCCCGGACTCCCGGACTCCCGGACTCCCGGACTCCGGCCCAGTCTCCCGGCCCCGGAGTCCGGACCACCCCCGCACCGCCCCACCCCGCTTCTACGCAATGACGCGACGAAAGGCACACCCATGAACACCCACGCCACCGCCGACTCCGGCGCCACCGTCAACCGCACCGCACGCAGGGTCCGTTCCGCCACCGCCGTTGCCGCCGCCACGACGATGCTGCTGGTGGTGGCAGGTTGCGGCCGGGGCGGGGACAGCTCCAGCAGCGAGAGCACGTCGGACGAGGCGAAGATCGCCATCGTCACCCGGAACTTCACCAACCCCTACTGGGCGGCACTGCGCGACGGCGCGATAGCCGAGGGCAAGAAGCAGGGCGTCGAGGTGGAGGTCCAGGCGGGCGCGTCGGAGACCGACAGCACGGGGGAGAACGCCAAGATCTCCACCCTCGCGGGCCAGGACTACAACTGCTTCGGCGTCGTACCGGTCAACGCCACCAACGTGATCACCCCCCTCGTCCCGGTCGCCCAGAAGAAGATCCCGATCCTCAACCTGGACACCCAGATCGACGCGAAGGCCTCCGAGCAGGCCGGGGTGTCGTACGCCTCGTTCATCGGCTCCGACAACCTGGCGGCGGGTGAGCAGGCGGGCGAGGCCCTGCTGAAGCTCATGGGCGGCAAGGGCGAGGTGGCCCTCCTCCAGGGCATCGCCGGTGAGCAGAACGGCATCAACCGTCAGAAGGGCTTCTCGGAGAAGGTCGCGGGCAAGCTGGACATCGTCGCCACCCAACCCGCCGACTACGACCAGGCCAAGGCCCAGACGGTCACCGAGGCCATCCTCAAGGCCCACCCGAAGATCACCGGTATATTCGCCGCCAACGACACCATGGGGCTGGGCGCCGCGCAGGCGGTCCGCAACGCCGGTCTGACCGGCAAGGTCTCCATCATCTCGGTGGACGGCATCACCGCCGCGCTGGAGGCGGTCAAGGAGGGCACCCTCAGCGGCACGATCTCCCAGTACCCGTACGCCGAGGGCCAGTTGGCCGTGCAGGCCTGCATCGACCTGGTGGCCGAGAAGAAGGTGCCCAGTCGGATCGTCGCCCCGATCGCCCTGATCGACTCCAGCAACGTGGACAAGGCGATCAGCTCCTTCCCCCAGCCGTTCGTCCCGTTCGACAACCCGCTCGCCCCGGCCGGGAAGTGAGCTGATCATGGCTGACACCCAGGCACCGGGACGGCTCGACCCGGGCCTCTCGTTCGGGGCGGCGGCACGGTTCGCCGCCCCGATCGGGCTGGGCGTGGTGTTCCTCGTCTTCTTCATCGCCACGCCCGACTTCCTCACCATGTCCAACATCAGCGACCTGCTGGTATCCGCCTCGATCCTGCTGGTCCTCGCCATGGGCCAGCAGCTGGTGGTCACCGTCGCCGGTATCGACCTCTCGGTGGGCTCCAACCTGCCCTGGTCGGCGGCGGTCCTCGGGTACGCCTACACCAGTGGCTGGGGACTGACCGTCTCCATCGGCCTGGCCCTGCTGGCCGGGCTGGCGGCGGGCGTGGTGAACGGTCTGCTGGTGGCCCGGCTGAACATGACCGACTTCATCGTCACCCTCGGCACGCTCTCCGTGGTCAGCGGTCTCACCCTGCTGCTGACCAGCGGCAACACCGTCCCCGTGAACTCGGACTTCCTGCGCGGTCTGGCGATCGACGGCATCGGCCCGCTGCGCTGGTTCTGGGTACTGGCCTTCGTGGTGGCCGCGCTGGTGGGATTCCTTCTCTACCGCACCCGTACCGGCACCTATCTGCTGTCGACCGGCGGCAACATCGAGGCCGCGCGGGGGGTGGGCATCCACGTCGACCGCATCCGGCTGATCGCGTACGCGAGTTCCGGGCTGGCCTGCGGGGTCGCGGCCGTGCTGTTCGTGGCCCGCACGGGCGGCGCCGACCCCAGCCTCCAGACCGACCTGCTGCTCAGCTCCATCGCGGCGGTGGTCCTCGGCGGGTCCAGCCTGTTCGGCGGGAAGGCCTCCGTGCTCGGCACGGTGACCGGCGCGTTGCTGCTCCAGAGCCTCATCAACGGTTTCACCCTGGTCGGCATCTCGCAGTACTACCAGCCCATCGCGGTCGGCACCGTCGTCCTCGGCGCGGCCTTCATCTCCCGGTTCCAGAAGTAGGAGAAGCCAGCCATGACGGACACTCCGGCCCGTGCGACGGGCGTATCCGCCGCCGCCCCGGCCAGCCAGGACGCCGCCCCGGCCGATCACGTCGTCTCCCCGCTCGTGGAGATCACCGGGCTGCGCAAGTCCTTCGGCGCGGTGCATGCGCTCCAGGGCGTGGACCTGAAGCTGGCCCCCGGCGAGGTCACCGCGCTGCTCGGCGACAACGGCGCGGGCAAGTCCACGCTGGTGCGCTGTCTGACCGGTGTGCACCCGCCGGACGCGGGCGAGATCCGCTTCCGGGGCGAGCAGATCCGGTTCCACTCCCCCGACGACGCGAGGCAGTTGGGCATCGAGACGGTGTTCCAGACCCTCGGCCTCATCGAGGACCTCCCGGTCTGGCAGAACCTCTACCTCAACCACGAGCTGACCAGAGGCTTCGGCCCGTTCCAGCTGCTGGACAAGAAGTCCATGATCGCCCAGAGCCGCGCCATCCTGTCCCGGCTGGACGTGAACGTCCCGAACGTACGGGCCACCGTGCGGCGGATGTCGGGCGGTCAGCGGCAGTGCATCGCCATCGCCCGCGCGGCGAACTGGGGCCGCACCCTGGTCATCATGGACGAGCCGACCGCGGCTCTGGGCGTCCGGGAGACGGCGGCCGTGGAGGAGCTCATCGACCGGCTCCGCGAGGCGTCGGTGACCGTGCTGCTGATCAGCCACGACATGGCGCAGGTGCTCCGGGTCGCCGACACCGCGTATGTACTGCGCCGAGGCCAGACTGCCGCGCGGCGGGCCGTCTGCGCCACCACGGGTGACGAGCTGGTCGGGCTGATCACCGGGGCCGTGCTGGGGGACGCGCATGCCTGAGGCCGGTCCCTCATCCGCCCCCGTGCCCGAGCCCCTGACGGCTGTGTCCCCCCTCGTCGTGGTGATCGGCCCGGTGAACACCGACCACATCGCCGACGCCTTCCCCTCCCCCGGCGAGACCCTCCTCGGCCGCACCGCGCACGTCGCCCTCGGCGGCAGGGGGCCCGCCGACCGGCTCGCCGCCGGTGACCCGCTCCTGGACGCCGCCCGCCCCGGCATCGCCGCGGGCTCCCCGGCCGTACGGGTCTCCGGCCGTACGGGTCTCCGGCCGTACGGGTCTCCGGCCGTACGGGTCTCCGGCCGTACGGATCTCCGGCCGTACGGATCTCCGGCGTGCCCCAGCAAGCACGCCGACCCGGCGGCACTCTGCGCCCTCACCCCCACCGCCCCCTACCGAAGAGGACTGAACCCGTGCAACGCAGCGGCATCATCCACCGCGAGCTGGCCGGGCTGATCGCCGGTCTCCGCCACAGCGACACCTTCGTGATCAGCGACGCAGGGCTCCCCTTGGCACCCGACACCCCCGTCGTGGACCTCGGCTACCGGTACGGCCACGCCCCGTTCCTGGACGTCGTCCAGACCATGCTCCGCGAGATCGTTGTCGAGCACAGCTGGGTGACCGACAAGGTCCGCGAGGTCAACCCCGCGGTCCACACCGGCCTGCGCTCTTTCGGGCTCGACCCCGAACCCGTCGACCACGACGCGTTCAAGGCCAGGGTCCGGGACGCCAGGTTCGCCGTACGGACGGGTGAGGACACCTTCTACGCCAACGTACTCTGCCGCGCCGGTGTCCCCTTCACCCCGTGACCGCCGCGTGCGTGACGATGAGCCCCCTGCATCTGATGGTCGCTCTCCTCACAACGGCCTGGGCCTGCGAGCGCTGGTGCAGGTCAAGCGGCGTGCGCGCGGGTTCTGCGAGAAGGCGGGGTTCACGCCCGGCGGAGCGGAGGAGCCGTTCGAGGCGGGTGGCGTCACGGTGCCCGAAGTGCGTCACCGCAGCCGGCTGAGTGCCGCGGAAGCTGCGGCGCACAGACGGGGGTGAGCCCGGGCCGCCTCCAGGACCTGGCGTGCGCGCGGGTCGGCGAGTGCGCCCAGCCCTTCCACGCAGGCGAGGGCGACGCGCCAGTGCGGGTCGCCGGGGGCGAGTCTCCTGCCGAGGACGGTGATGAGCGCCGGGGCGGACTCGGGTGCCCGCAGGGTGGTGAGGAGCCGCACGGGGGTGAGTGCGTAGGCCACGCGCAGTTCGTTGGTGGCGAGAGCGGCGGCGGCCGCCGCGGTCCGGGGGTCGCCGAGCCTGCCCAGCGCGTGCGAGGCGGAGAGGCAGCGATCCGGGTCCCGGTGGTTGAGCAGCAGGACCAGGGGTTCGAAGGAGCGGCGGTCCCCGGCGCAGCCGAGCCGGAAGGCGGCTATCTCCCGTGCCCACAGGGGCAGATGCGACTGGGTGAGCACGGTGGCCAGGGCGTCGGGATCCGCGATGGCGGTCAGCCGCCGGTGCAGTTCCTCGTCCGCCGGCCCGGTCAGCTCGCGGCGTGTACGGCGGGTCAGATCCTCGAGATCCGCTTCCATACGGTCAGCGTAGGGGGCGCGGCCCGGACCGGTGGAGCCCTTCGCGGAACGCCGCCCCCGGCCGGGGCGCGGCCCGGCGGCGCGGGGGTGCGGGCCCCCTGCCCGGCCGGAGCCCGTTCCCCGGCGCGCCAAGGGGCCGGGAGCGCACCGGGGCCCGGCCGGTCCCCGGCGGGGTGCTTCGTGTGCGCCTGCCCGCCGTGTCGCCGCCGTGCGCGCCGCCGCATCGCCTCCACCCGGCGCGGTTCACAGGGGCGGCGGATGTCACAACCGCGGAGGGCTGGCGCGCTCGTTACCCGCGAGTTAACCTCAGGTGAGCGGGCAACACCCGCTCTGCTCTCGGCGGCCTGGTGACGCAGCCGCCGAGGGGGTGGCTCCCAGGCCGTGCGGCCCGGGAGAGCCGTTCGGTTCGGCAGTTCAGTACGGCGTGGCTCCGGGACAGGGTCCGTCGCCTCCTTCATCGCGACACGCATGCCGCGAGCGCCGCGCTCGCTGCGGTTCGCATCGCGTGGACCGCCGCGCCGCGCCCCGCGGAGCACGCCCTCCCTCAGTCGTCACTCACTCCTGGAGTCCCGTGATGGACACCTCTCTCTCCACCATCGCCGTCGTCGGTCTCGGCACCATGGGCACCGGTATCGCGGAGGTGCTCGCCCGCGCCGGGCGCGAGGTCATCGGCATCGACGTCAGCGAGGCCGCGGCACACCACGCCGTCTCCGCCCTCGAAGCGTCCACCGCACGCGCCGTGCGGCGCGAGCGCCTCACCGAGGAGGAGCGGCGGGACGTACTGGCCCGCTTCCGCGCCTTCTCCGAGCTCCGGGCGGCCGCCGAGGCCGACCTGGTGATCGAGGTCGTGCCCGAGTCGTACGAGCTGAAGCAGCAGGTCCTCAGGGAACTCGACGCCGTCGTCCGTCCGGAGACGATCCTGGCCACCGGCACCAACGCGCTGTCGGTGACCCGGCTCGCCGCCGAGTCGGCCCGCCCCGAGCGGGTCCTGGGGATGCACTTCTTCAACCCGGCCCCCGCCATGCGCCTGGTCGAGGTGGTCTCCTCGGTGCTGACCGCCCCGCAGGCCGCGGCAGCGGTCACGGCGCTCGCCCGGGACCTCGGCAAGGAGCCCGTGGCCGTGGGCGACCGGCCGGGCTTCGTCGCCGACGGGCTGCTGTTCGGCTATCTCAACCAGGCCGCCGCCATGTACGAGTCGAAGTACGCCTCCCGCGAGGACATCGACGCCGCGATGAGGCTGGGCTGCGGGCTGCCGATGGGGCCGCTGGCGCTGCTCGACCTGATCGGCGTCGACACGGCCCGCACCGTCCTCGACGCCATGTACGCCGAGTCCCGCGACCGGCTGCACGCCCCCGCGCCGATCCTGAAGCAGCTCAGCGAGGCGGGGCTGACCGGCCGCAAGTCGGGGCGCGGCTTCTACACCTACGAGGCCCGGGGCAGCGGCGCGGTCGTCCCCGACGCGCTGACGCCGCCGGAGTCCGCCTCCGCCGCCGGCGGCCGCCCGGTGAGGTCGGTCGGTGTGGCCGGGTCGGGCACGATGGCAAGCGGTATCGCGGAGGTGTTCGCGAAGGCCGGGTACGACGTGGTCCTCGCCGGACGCGGCCGGGAGAAGGCCGACGCCGCCAAGTCCCGTATCGCCGCCTCGCTTTCGCGTTCCGTCGGCAAGGGCCGGATGACCGCGGGCGCCCGGGAGGAGACGCTGGCGCGGATCACTCCGGCCGACTCGCTGGACGCGTTCGCCGAGGTCGATCTGGCGCTGGAGGCCGTCGCGGAGGACCTGGAGGTCAAGCGGCAGCTGTTCGCGACGCTCGACAAGGTCTGCAGGCCGGGAGCGGTCCTGGCCACCACGACGTCCTCGCTGCCCGTCGTCGCCTGCGCCCGCGCCACCTCGCGGCCTCAGGACGTCATCGGGATGCACTTCTTCAACCCGGCCCCGGCCATGAAGCTGGTCGAGGTGGTCCGTACGGTCCTGACCTCGGACGACGTCCACGCCACGGTCCGCGGGGTGACGGCGCGGATCGGGAAGCACCCGGTGGACTGCGGCGATCGCGCGGGCTTCATCGTGAACGCGCTGCTGTTCCCGTACCTCAACAACGCGATCAAGATGGTGCAGGAGCACTACGCGTCGCTCGACGACATCGACACGGCGATGAAACTCGGCGGCGGATATCCGATGGGGCCCTTCGAACTGCTCGACGTGGTCGGCCTCGATGTCTCCCTCGCCATCGAGAACGTGCTGCACCGGGAGTTCCGCGACCCGGGTCTGGCCCCGGCACCGCTGCTAGAGCACCTTGTGGCCGCGGGCTGCCTCGGCCGCAAGACGGGCCGCGGCTTCCGCGAATATGCCCGGCGCTGACTCCGGCGACGCGCACGGAGCGGGCGGCCGACGGCCCGGCGGGCGGGCCGCCGAGCGGGCCACCGAGCGGGGCGAGGGCGGGTCCGGGCACGGCGGCGGAGGTGGGCAGCGCCGGCCCCTGCCCTGCCTGAAGGGCCACGGGGGACGTGCCGGACACGACGGCGAGAACGCGCCAGGGCGGCCGTCAACGGCCCCCGCCCCCAACGCCCCCGGCCCCGGCCGCCCGGCGTGGGGCGGGCTGCTGGACGGAGTGGGCGGCCCGCCCCCGAAGGCGCGGGCCCCCGCGCGGATGCAGTACGTTCAGGGCATGCCCCAGCCCGCTGACGCCCGCCGACGCACCGCACGGACCGCCTCCGCGCCCGCCACGTCCGACGCCCCCGAGAGCGCCGCGGGCAGCCGTGCGGCCGCCCAGCGGCTCAAGATGCGCCGGGAACTGGCCGCCGCGGCCATGGAACTGTTCGCGACCAAGGGATACGAGGCGACGACGGTCGACGAGATCGCCGCGGCGGCCGGGGTCGCCCGGCGCACCTTCTTCCGGCACTTCCGCTCCAAGGAAGAGGCGATCTTCCCCGACCACGACGACACGCTGGTACGGGCCGAGGCCGTGCTCAACGCCGCTCCGGCCCACGAGCACCCGCTGGACACGGTCTGCCGGGGCATCAAGGAAGTCATGAGGATGTACGCGGCGTCGCCGGCCGTGTCCGTCGAGCGGTACCGCCTGACCCGCGAGGTGCCGACACTCCGGGAACGGGAGATCGCGTCGGTGGCCCGCTACGAGCGCCTGTTCACCCGCTATCTGCTGGGCCACTTCGACGAGCGCGACCAACACGACGGCAACGACGACCCGCTGCTGGCCGAGGTGGCCGCGTCCGCGGTGGTCACGGCGCACAACCATGTCCTCAGGCGCTGGCTGCGGGCGGGGGGCCGGGGCGACGTGGAGACCCAGCTCGACCACGCCTTCGCCATCGTCCGCGAGACGTTCGGCTCCAACATCGGCGCGGGGCGCGCCGGGGCGGAGCAGGCGTCCGCCGCCGGGCAGCCGCGGACGGGCGACGGGGTCCTGGTGGCGGTGGCCCGCACGGACGCCCCGCTGCCCGAGGTGATGCGCACGATCGAGGAAGCGCTGCGCCGCCGCTGAGGCCGTGGTTCCGGCCGCCTGGCGGGAGCGGGTCCGGTGGGGCGCGTCCGGTGGGGTCGCGCGGGCCTGCCCGTGCACGCCGGACCTGACGGGCCTGGGGGACCCGCGCGGCGGGGCACGGCCGTACCGGCCGTCCGCCGGCGGACGGCCGGTACGGCCGGTACGGGCCCGTTCGCTTGCCGGGCCCGTACGCCTACCCGGCGGCCGGCGCGGCGCCGCGCGGGACCGGTGAAGGGCCGTTTTCCACCGCACCACCCACCGCACCACCCGGCACCCCGCCGCGCACCCCCACCGCACCTCCACGACGCATTCCGCATGGCCGTCTCCCGGCTGCCGTGCGCCCGTGCGCCCGCACAGCCGCCACCGTGCGAGCAGCGCCTCCCGGCGAGCCACCGTTTCCGCAGCTCAGCAGGCGATTCGATCGATCATCGCTCATCTGTGCCACCGAAATGACCCATGAGCGAAATTGTTGGCACGCAGTGTCTTGCGGGATGGCACGGCGTGCCATACGTTGATGTTGTCCGGGCGGCCGGCGTGCAGAGAAGCACCGTACGCCGGCTGTCCCCGCAAGCCTCCCGCTCGCGCGCCCGGACGCCTGCGTCACAGGCACCCTCCCGCGCACACCCGCGCAGCCGGCACCACCCGCCGAACCGACGGCACACCTCCACAACAGCACCTCCCTCTACCGCCCCCCAGCGCTCTCGTCCGCGAGACGCACCCCTCGGCCCACGGGCCGCGGAAACCATTCGCCGGAGGCACACCGTGAAGGAAATCCTGGACGCGATCCAGTCGCCGGACACCACGTCCGCCGACTTCGCCGCACTGCCGCTCCCCGAGTCGTACCGTGCGATGACCGTGCACAAGGACGAGACCGAGATGTTCGCGGGACTCACCACGCGCGAGAAGGACCCGCGCAAGTCCCTGCACCTCGACGAGGTCCCGCTTCCCGCACTCGGTCCTGGCGAGGCCCTGGTCGCCGTGATGGCCAGCTCGGTGAACTACAACTCGGTGTGGACCTCGATCTTCGAACCGCTGTCGACCTTCGGCTTCCTCGAACGCTACGGCCGCCTCTCCGAGCTGACCAGGCGTCACGACCTGCCCTACCACATCATCGGCTCCGACCTCGCGGGTGTCGTGCTGCGCACCGGCCCCGGCGTCAACGCGTGGACCCCCGGCGACGAGGTCGTCGCCCACTGCCTCTCGGTCGAGCTGGAGTCCTCGGACGGCCACAACGACACGATGCTCGACCCCGAGCAGCGCATCTGGGGCTTCGAGACCAACTTCGGCGGCCTCGCCGAGATCGCCCTGGTGAAGTCCAACCAGCTGATGCCGAAGCCCAGGCACCTCAGCTGGGAGGAGGCCGCCGCCCCCGGCCTGGTCAACTCGACCGCCTACCGCCAGCTCGTCTCGCGGAACGGCGCGGCGATGAAGCAGGGCGACAACGTCCTGATCTGGGGCGCGAGCGGCGGCCTCGGCAGCTACGCCACCCAGTTCGCGCTGGCCGGCGGCGCCAACCCGGTCTGCGTGGTCTCCTCGCCGCAGAAGGCCGAGATCTGCCGGTCGATGGGCGCGGAGGCGATCATCGACCGCAGCGCCGAGGGCTACCGGTTCTGGAAGGACGAGCGGACCCAGGACCCGAAGGAGTGGAAGCGCTTCGGCAAGCGCATCCGCGAGTTCACCGGCGGCGAGGACATCGACATCGTCTTCGAGCACCCGGGCCGCGAGACCTTCGGCGCGTCCGTCTTCGTCACCCGCAAGGGCGGCACCATCACCACCTGCGCCTCGACCTCGGGCTATCTGCACGAGTACGACAACCGCTACCTGTGGATGTCGCTGAAGCGCATCATCGGCTCCCACTTCGCCAACTACCGCGAGGCCTGGGAGGCCAACCGCCTCATCGCCAAGGGCAGGATCCACCCCACCCTGTCGAAGGTGTACCCGCTGGAGGACACCGGTCAGGCCGCCCACGACGTCCACCGCAACGCCCACCAGGGCAAGGTCGGCGTGCTCTGCCTGGCGCCCGAGGAGGGCCTGGGCGTGCACGACGGGGAGATGCGCGCCAAGCACCTCGACGCCATCAACCGCTTCCGGAACATCTGAGTCAGAGGTCCGCAGATGACAGAGCGCCAGAAGGACCGGCCGTGGCTCATGCGCACCTACGCCGGCCACTCCACGGCCGAGGCGTCCAACGAGCTGTACCGGCGGAACCTGGCCAAGGGCCAGACCGGGCTGTCGGTCGCCTTCGACCTGCCGACACAGACCGGCTACGACCCCGACCACGTCCTCGCCCGCGGCGAGGTCGGCCGGGTCGGGGTGCCGGTCTCGCACCTCGGTGACATGCGGAGGCTGTTCCAGGGCATCCCCCTGGAGCAGATGAACACCTCCATGACCATCAACGCCACCGCCATGTGGCTGCTGGCGCTCTACCAGGTGGTCGCGGAGGAGCAGGGCGCCGACGTCACCAGGCTCCAGGGGACGACCCAGAACGACATCGTCAAGGAGTACCTGTCGCGCGGGACGCACGTCTTCCCGCCCGGTCCGTCGCTGCGGCTGACCACCGACATGATCACCTACACGGTGGCGAACATCCCCAAGTGGAACCCGATCAACATCTGCAGCTACCACCTGCAGGAGGCCGGGGCCACCCCCGTCCAGGAGATCGCCTACGCGATGTCCACGGCGGTGGCGGTCCTGGACGCGGTACGCGACTCCGGCCAGGTGCCGCCGGAGAAGTTCGGCGACGTCGTCGCCCGGATCTCCTTCTTCGTGAACGCGGGTGTCCGCTTCATCGAGGAGATGTGCAAGATGCGCGCCTTCGGCCGCATCTGGGAGAAGATCACGAGCGAGCGCTACGGCATCCGGGAGCCCCGGCTGCGGCGCTTCCGCTACGGGGTCCAGGTCAACTCGCTCGGGCTGACCGAGGCCCAGCCGGAGAACAACGTCCAGCGCATCGTCCTCGAGATGCTGGCCGTGACGCTCTCCAGAGACGCCCGCGCCCGCGCCGTCCAGCTCCCGGCGTGGAACGAGGCGCTCGGCCTGCCCCGCCCCTGGGACCAGCAGTGGTCGCTGCGCATCCAGCAGGTCCTCGCCCATGAGAGCGATCTGCTGGAGTACGACGACATCTTCGCCGGTTCGCACGTCATCGAGGCCAAGGTGGACGCCCTGGTCGCGGAGTCCCTCGCGGAGATCGCGCGCATCGAGGAGATGGGCGGTGCCATGGCGGCCGTCGAGTCCGGCTATCTGAAGTCGCAGCTGGTGGCCTCGCACGCGGAGCGGCGGGCCAGGATCGAGGCCGGCGACGAGAAGATCGTCGGCGTCAACATCTTCGAGACCACCGAGCCCAGCCCGCTCACCGGCGACCTCGACACCGCCATCATGACGGTCGATCCGGCGAACGAGGCCCGGGTCGTGGCCGCGCTCCACGACTGGCGCGACAACCGGGACGAGAGCCGGGCCCAGGACGCCCTCGCGGCGCTGAAGGCCGCGGCCGCGGGCGACGCGAACCTGATGGCGGCCACCGTCGAGTGCGCCCGCGCCGGAGTCACCACCGGGGAGTGGGCGTGGGCGCTGCGCGACGTCTTCGGCGAGTTCCGCGCCCCGACCGGCGTGTCGTCGGCCCCGGTGGCCGTCGCCCCCGAGCAGGGCAGCCCGCTCGCCCTGGTCCGCGAGAAGGCGTCCCGCACCGCCGGCGAACTCGGCTCGGGCCGGCTGCGGCTGCTGGTCGGCAAGCCGGGACTGGACGGCCACTCCAACGGCGCCGAGCAGATCGCCGTGCGGGCGCGCGACGCCGGGTTCGAGGTGGTCTACCAGGGCATCCGGCTCACGCCCGAGCAGATCGTCAGCGCCGCCCTGGCGGAGGACGTGCACTGCGTGGGCCTGTCGATCCTGTCCGGCTCCCACGCCGAGCTGGTGCCGGACGTGCTGGAGCGGCTGCGCGAGGCGGGCGCCGCCGACATCCCGGTGATCGTCGGCGGGATCATCCCGAACGGCGACGCCGCCGAACTGCGGCGTGCGGGTGTGGCCGCCGTCTTCACCCCGAAGGACTTCGGTATCACGGAGATCATCGGACGTATCGTCGACGAGATCCGCCAAGCGAACAAGCTCGACCCCCTGGAGGTCCCCGCATGAGCACGCCCGGCCACCCGTCACCCACCGCCTCCCCCTCGGGAGGCGGCTCCGCCACGCAGCCCGCGGCCCCCGTCGACCGCCTGCGCCCGCGGCGCTCCTGCCTGGCGGTGCCCGGTTCGAACCCGCGCTTCCTGGAGAAGGCCCAGGGCCTCCCCGCCGACCAGGTCTTCCTGGACCTGGAGGACGCCTGCGCCCCGCTCGCCAAGCCGGAGGCCCGGCACACCGTGGTGAAGTTCCTGAACGAGGGCGACTGGACCGGCAAGACGCGCGTCGTGCGGGTCAACGACTGGACCACCCAGTGGACGTACCGGGACGTGGTCACGGTCGTCGAGGGCGCCGGCCGCAACCTCGACTGCATCATGCTGCCGAAGGTCCAGGACGCGCAGCAGATCGTCGCCCTCGACCTGCTGCTGACGCAGATCGAGAAGACGATGGGCTTCGAGGTGGGCAGGATCGGCATCGAGGCCCAGATCGAGAACGCGCAGGGCCTCAACAACGTCAACGCGATCGCCCAGGCGTCGCCGCGCATCGAGACGATCATCTTCGGCCCGGCCGACTTCATGGCGTCCATCAACATGAAGTCCCTGGTCGTCGGCGAGCAGCCGCCCGGCTACCCGGCGGACGCCTACCACTACATCCTGATGAAGATCCTCATGGCCGCCCGGGCCAACGACCTCCAGGCGATCGACGGCCCCTACCTCCAGATCCGCAATGTGGAGGGCTACCGCGAGGTCGCGCAGCGCGCCGCGGCGCTGGGCTTCGACGGGAAGTGGGTGCTGCACCCGGGCCAGGTCGAGGCGTCCAACGAGATCTTCTCGCCCTCCCAGGAGGACTACGACCACGCCGAGCTGATCCTGGACGCCTACGACTACTGCACGTCCGAAGCCGGCGGGAAGAAGGGCTCCGCGATGCTCGGCGACGAGATGATCGACGAGGCCAGCCGCAAGATGGCCCTGGTGATCTCCGGCAAGGGCCGGGCCGCCGGGATGACCCGCACCTCGAAGTTCGAAGCGCCGGAGGCCTGAGCGATGCAGTTCGGACGCACCTACGAGGAGTTCGAGGTCGGGGCGGTCTACAAGCACTGGCCGGGGAAGACGGTCACCGAGTACGACGACCACCTCTTCTGCCTCCTGACCATGAACCACCACCCCCTCCACCTGGACGCACACTACGCGGAGCGGACGACGGACTTCGGGAGGAACGTCGTCGTCGGCAACTACGTGTACTCGCTGCTGCTCGGCATGTCGGTGCCCGACGTGTCGGGCAAGGCGATCGCCAACCTGGAGATCGAGTCCCTGCGGCATGTCGCCCCGACGTTCCACGGCGACACGATCTACGGGGAGACGACCGTCCTCGGCAAGACCCCCTCCCGGTCGAAGTCGGACCGCGGGATCGTCCACGTGGAGACCCGGGGCTACAAGCAGGACGGCACCCTGGTGTGCGTGTTCCGCCGCAAGGTGATGGTCCCCACCGAGACGTATGTCAAGGAGCGCGGCGGGGAGCAGCCCGGCCGCCCGGCCGTCTCCCCGCAGGACCCGCGGCAGGCGCCGCCGCGGGAAGCCGGCCCCGGCCCGACCGAGTCCACCACGAAGGCGGAGAAGTAGCCATGGCCCGACTCGCCCAGACCCCCGGTCTGACCGATGTCCAGCAGGAGATCCTGTCGACGGTCCGCGCGTTCGTCGACAAGGAGATCATCCCGGTCGCCACCGAGCTGGAGCACCGCGACGAGTACCCGCAGCAGATCGTCGACGGCCTCAAGGAGCTCGGCCTCTTCGGCCTGATGATCCCCGAGGAGTACGGGGGCCTGGGCGAGTCGCTGCTCACGTACGCGCTCTGCGTGGAGGAGATCGCCCGGGGCTGGATGTCCGTCTCGGGCATCATCAACACGCACTTCATCGTGGCGTACATGCTGAAGCAGCACGGCACGCAGGAGCAGAAGGACCACTTCCTCCCCCGGATGGCGGCCGGCGAGGTGCGCGGCGCGTTCTCGATGTCCGAGCCGGGGCTCGGCTCGGACGTGTCGGCCATCACCTCCAAGGCGGTCAGGGACGGCGACGAGTACGTGCTCAGCGGCCAGAAGATGTGGCTGACCAACGGGGGCACGTCGACGCTGGTGGCGGTGCTGGTCCGCAGTGACCGGGGACACGGCCCCGAGGAGGCGGCCGCGGCTCCGCACCGGTCGATGACGACCTTCCTCATCGAGAAGGAGCCCGGTTTCGGGGAGGTGCGCCCCGGTCTCACCATCCCCGGAAAGATCGACAAAATGGGGTACAAGGGCGTGGACACCACCGAGCTCATCATGGACGGACTGCGCATTCCGGCCGATCGGGTCCTCGGCGGCACGACCGGCCGCGGTTTCTACCAGATGATGGACGGAGTCGAGGTCGGCCGCGTCAATGTGGCGGCCCGCGGCTGCGGCGTCGCCCAGCGCGCCTTCGAGCTCGGTATCGCATACGCACAGCAGCGCCATACTTTCGGAAAGCCGATCGCCCAGCACCAGGCCATCCAGTTCAAGCTCGCGGAGATGGCCACCAAGGTCGAGGCGGCCCATGCGATGATGGTCAGCGCGGCCCGCAAAAAGGACTCCGGGGAGCGAAACGACCTGGAGGCGGGGATGGCGAAGTACCTCGCCTCCGAGTACTGCAAGGAAGTCGTCGAGGACGCCTTCCGTATCCACGGCGGTTACGGCTTCTCCAAGGAGTACGAGATCGAGCGCCTCTACCGGGAGGCTCCGATGCTGCTGATCGGCGAGGGTACCGCCGAGATCCAGAAAATGATCATTGGGCGCCGGCTCCTCGAGGAATACCGGCAACAGGGCTGAATGGGGCTTTTGAGTCGGTTCGGCCGCGAAGAAGATCACATTCCGGCGGCCTTCGCCGAAGGCTTCCGGCCGACCGACTCGGCTTCTGGCTTTCCCAGTTGCGCCCCGCAACCGATAGCATCGCCAGAAAGCCGCCGTCCTCCTTGTCGCCAGCGCGGCATCATCCGCTACGAAGGTCATCCATGCCCCACAGCCAAACCTCTGCACCTCGCGGCCGTGTCCGCCTCGCGCGCGGAGCATCGCCGTGGCTCCTGCCGACCGTCGCGACCGCGGCGCTCAGCCTGGCGCGTGCGCGCCGGTCGAGGCGCGCCGCGGCCGTCGCCGTGCCCGCCACCGCTCTCGCGGCGGGCATGCTGTGGTTCTTCCGCGACCCCGAGCGCGAGATCGCCCAGGGCAGGGTCATCTCCCCGGCCGACGGTGTGGTGCAGAGCATCATGCCGTGGAAGGACGGGCGCACCCGGGTCGCCGTCTTCATGAGCCCGCTGAACGTCCACGTCAACCGTGCCCCGCTCGCCGGCACGGTGACCTCCGTCGAGCATGTGCCCGGCGGGTTCGTTCCGGCGTTCAACAAGGAGAGCGAGAACAACGAGCGCGTCGTCTGGCACTTCGACACCGACCTCGGTGATGTCGAGATGATCCAGATCGCCGGCGCCGTCGCGCGCCGGATCGTCCCTTATGTGCCCCAGGGCACCAAGGTCGAGCAGGGTGAACGCATCGGCCTCATCCGCTTCGGCTCGCGCGTCGACATCTACCTCCCGGCAGGTGTCGAGGTCGGCGTCGAAGTCGGCCAGGTCACCACGGCGGGGGTGACTCGCATTGACCGTGATTGATCCCGACACAGGGGCCGGCTGGGCCGACGGGGCCGACGGAGCCGAGCCCCGGTCCGGCACGGTGGACGAAGCGGAGGAGATGCCCCTCTCGCTGCGGCTGTCGATAGCGGACACACTCACTCTCGGTAACGCCACCTGCGGATTCATGGCGGTGTACTTCACCACCACCGGAATCCTGATCCCGCACCTGGTCGGCAGCGGCGAGAGCGGCATGGCGCGGCACTCCGCCGCGACCGCGGTGATCCTGATGCTGTGCGCCGCCGTCTTCGACCTGTTCGACGGGCTGGTAGCGCGCAAGCTGCGCAGCAGCCCGATGGGTGCGGAGCTGGACAACCTCTCGGACCTGATCAGCTTCGGTCTGGCCCCGGCGTACTTCGTGCTGGTCTACGGCATGGTGGCCGACGACGCCCACCAGAAGGTCTCGGCGGTCGCCGCGATCGTGGTGCTGCTTGCCGTCGTGCTGCGCCTGGCCAGATTCTCGTGCGTGACGATGAAGGACGGCATGTTCCAGGGCATGCCGAGTCCCTTCGGCGCCCTGACGGTGGTGTCGATCGTACTGCTGGAGCTGCCGTTCATCCCGACGCTGCTCGCGATCATCGGCACGGCCTGGCTGATGGTGAGCCGGGTCGAGTACCCGAAGCCGCGGGGCAAGCTGGCGGTCGCGATGCTCAGCTGGATCGTAGGGGCGATGGGCCTGCTGGCGGCATGGGCCTTCGACGCACCGGGTGGGCAGCTGCTGCTGCAGACCGGCTGCGCACTGCAGATCGTGCTGGCGGCGACGATCCCGCTGTTCGCGACGGCCCGGCGGGTGAACACCTTCCGGGACAACCGGCGCGAGGCACGGGCTTCGGCACAGCTTCCGTAGCGGTCCTTCCCAGGGCACAGCGAGGGGCCCGGGGCGCATGCATCGCATGCGCCCCGGGCCCCTCGCTGTGCGCAGCCCCTCGCTGTGCGCAGCCCCTCGCTGTGCGCAGCCCCTCGCTGTGCGCAGCCCCTCGCTGTGCGCAGCCCCTCGCTGTGCGCAGCCCCTCGCTGTGCGCAGCCCCTCGGCGGCCCGGGGCCGCGCCACCACGCTCCGGGGCGGGAGGCCGGACATCCCCGGGTGGGTGCGACGGCCTCCGGCCCGGCCGCGCCCCCTCCGGCGCCGGGGTCCCCCCGGCGCGCGTGGGCTCACCCCCCACCGGGCAGGGCCAGGCTTGCCCACACGGTCTTGCCCCTGGGCTCGGTGAGCGACCAGGACCAGCTCTCGCTGAGCGCACTGATCAGTTCGAGGCCGAAGCCGTCGAGGTCGCAGCCGTCGAAGTCGAGGCCGGCGGAGTGGGTGTCGCGTTGCCCGGGCGGTTCCGGGCTCGGGTCCGCGACCGAGCACACGACATGGCCGGGGTGGCGGACGAGCCCCAGCCACAGGGGGTAGTCGGCGGAGGACTGCTGCGGTTCGGCGAGCAGCGCGCACCGGACCGCGCTGGTCACCAGCTCGTCCACGACCACCGTCATGTCCGCCACCAGGAGCGGAAGTTGCCAGGAGTGCAGGGTGTGGGCGACGAACCGCCGTGCCTGGCGCGGATTGCGGAGGCTGCCGTCCAGCCCGCAGGCGGCGAAGCCACCGAGCGGCGGGAGTCCCTCCAGGACGGGGTCCTGGGGCGGGGCGGCACGAGGGCCCTCGGGCAGCGGTTTCGGACCGCATCGCGGCGCCGCGCGCCGACTTCCGTGCCCGGCCGTCGAGGTCAAGATGGTTGGCACATGAGTCGTCACTGGTCATGTCCCCCTGCAGGACTGGGTGTTCAACGCTGCGGCAACGGGTGCTGACCGAGTATTGTCGAGTCGGCCCCGAAAATGCAATTGCATCTGGGATTGCATTGACCGGATCCAAATCGAACATTCACACGAAAAAGGAGAGGTTGTCGGGAATGGAGTTCACCAATGGCACGCCGGCGGGGAAGCTCGGTTCGGTGACCTGGATCAAGAGCAGCCACAGCAACGCCACCGGCAACTGCGTGGAACTGGCCGCACTCCCCGGCGGGCGGGTGGCCGTGCGCAACTCCCGGGATCCGCACGGACCCGCCCTCGTCTATACGCGGGACGAGCTGGAGTCCTTCGTCGCCGGGGCCCGTGCCGGCGAGTTCGATGATGTGATTGGCTGAAAACAAGACTCTCACCGCCCCGTTGGCCGTGGCTCACACACGGATGTACGGGATAGTCTCAACGTCTTCTCAAGAGTCCGCAGGAGCGCACGATGGCTGCAGCAGAATCGAGCCCGTCGTTGTTCGCCGGGCCGCTGGGAGCGGTCGAGAGCAACCCGACCGCCCTCAAGGTGATCCTGGGTGGCAAGCTGCGCGAACTGCGCACGGCCGCCGGGCTCGACCCGTCCGCCGTCGACGACCGCCTGGGCTTCTCCCGTTCCAAGACCAGCCGCATCGAACTGGGCCGGCACGGCTGCAAGCCGGCCGACGCCGTCGCGCTGCTGGAGCTCTACGGGGTGGGCGGCGAAGAGCGCGTCGCCGAGTTCCTGCGGCTCGTGGAGCAGTCGCGACGCAGCGACTGGTGGCGCAGCTTCAGCGACGTCCTCTCGGACTTCTTCGCCCCGCTGGTCGCCCTGGAGGGCGCGGCGGCGACCATCCGTACATACGAGCCGTTCTATGTGCCCGGGCTGCTGCAGACCCCCGCCTATGCCCGCGCGGTCGTCGAGTCGGGGCCCGCGCGGCTCTACGACCACGACGTGCACCGCCGGGTCGAGCTGCGCCAGGCACGGCAGCGCCAGCTCGACCAGCCCGACGCGCCCCGGCTGTGGGCGGTGATCGACGAGTCCGTGCTGCTGCGCACGGTCGGCGGCCCGGAGGTGATGCGCGAGCAGTTCGAGCATCTGATCGCGATGATGCGGGAACCCCGGATCACGCTGCAGATCGCGCCCCTGGACGTGACGGCCTCGGTAGGCGTCGGCACGGGGGTGACCTATCTGCGCTTCGCGCTGGGCGAGCTGAAGGACGCCGTCTACATCGAGCACCTGACCGACAGCACTTTCAGCCAGAAACCGCAGGTCGTGGAGCAGTACCGGGACATGCTCGACCGTCTCGGCGCCTGCGCGCTGACCCCGAGGAAGTCGCTGGCCCTCATCGAGGAGCGATGGGCCGTGCTCTGAGGGCGCCCGGCCCCTGGGGCGTCCGAGTGGCCCGGCACCCCCCTGCACCCCGTCCGCCCCTCCGGGTGGTAGCCGCAGGCGGGAGGGCCGCGCCCGGCCGGCCGGGACGGCACGCCTCAGACCAGCCGGCCGACGCCGCCCCACTCGATCCACTCGTCGGTCTGCTGCACCGGGGCCAGTTCGGTGTCCGGCCGCCAGGTGGAAACCTCCACCAGACCCGGTTCCAGGATATGGAGGCCGCGGAAGAACTCCGTCACCTCGTGCTCCTCCCGCACCCGGCCCCAGTGCCCGCCGGTGGCCTCCGCCATGAAGTCCGTGACAAAGCTCCGGATCTCGGGCCGGTCGCTCACCAGCTGACAGACCACCAGAAAACTGCCCGGCGCCAGGCGCTCGGCGACACGGCGGACGAGGCCGGCGGGATCGTCCTCGTCGGGGATGCAGTGCAGTACCGACACGAACAGGGCTGCGACCGGTCGATCGAAGTCGATCAGCCGGACGGTCTCCTCATGGCCGAGGATGCCCTCGGTGTCCCGCATGTCGGCCTGGATCACCGCGGTGCGGTCGTTCTCCTCCAGCAAGGCCCGGCCGTGCGCCAGCACGATGGGGTCGTTGTCGACGTACACCACCCGCGAATCCGGGTCGACGGCCTGTGCGATCTGGTGCACGTTGTTCTGGGTCGGCAGGCCCGAACCGTGGTCGACGAACTGGCGGATGCCGTAGTCGTCGGCGAGCGTGCGCACCACCCGCTGCAGGAAGCGACGGTTGTTGACCGCGAGCACCCTGCTGCTCGGCGCCTGCTTCAGCAGCTGCCCGCAAGCCTCGCGGTCGGACTGGTAGTTGTCGTCGCCCCCCAGGAGGTAGTCGTACATGCGCGCCACACTGGGCACCTTGGTGTCGATGGCGTCGGGGCTCCACGACTTGCCGTGCATCCAGTCCTCATCCACGTTGTCACTCAACCCGCTGTTCAGGTCGCTGCTCAGGTCGCTGCTCAGGTCGGCACTCATGCCGTTGCCCAGACCGTCGCCCAGGCCGCTCTTCATGCGATCGGGAAATCCGGTCGGGGACGCATATGTTAGGGAGCGACGGGGGGCGGGTACAGGGCGTGCGGGCCGACCAGGGCAGCGGAGGCCGCCTTTCGGCCATGCGCCGTGCGCTCCCCCGGTGGCCGTCCACCCCTGGCTCCCGCGGGGCCCGGCGCCCCGGGGGCCGGCCGCTTCCAGACCGGCCGCTTCCCGAGGAGGAGGCGGGAACACCGTGACGGCCCCGGCCGACGGACCGGCCGTCACGGCACGGACCGGCCCCCGTGCCCCGGTCAGGAGAGGACGTCCCCCAGACCCGTCAGCGAAGGAAGTCCTCCGCGACCGCCTCCGCGACCCGTTCCAGCAGCGGGCCCGCCTGGGCCATGCAGGCGGCAGGGTCGGGCTCGAGCTCCAGCAGCGCATAGGCACGGCGGATTCCGGCGCCCGTGAGCGCCTCGTCGGTGAGCGCCAGCCGCCCGCAGACCGCGACCACGTCGACGCCCTCCGCGCGGGCGGCCGCGGCAACACCGGCCGGGGCCTTGCCGTGGAGGGTCTGCTCGTCGAGTGAGCCCTCACCGGTGACGACCAGGGTCGCCCGGGACAACGCGCCGGCGAAGCCGAGGATATCGAGCATCACCTCGATACCCGGCCGAAAACGAGCGCCGAGGGCGACCAGCGCGGCGTAGCCGATGCCGCCGGCCGCACCGGCGCCCGGCAGTCCTGCCCGCTCGGGGCCGAGCACCGCGGCATAGCGGGCGAGTGCGTCGTCCAGTGCGGCCACGTCCTCGGGACAGGCGCCCTTCTGCGGCCCGAAGACGGCGGGCGCGCCCTTCGGGCCGGTGAGCGGGTTGTCGACATCGCTCGCGAGAATCAGCTCCACACCCTCGAAACGGGCGTCCAGCCCGGAGAGGTCCGCCGTCGCCATGCCGGTCAGCGCGCCGCCGCCGGGACCGAGTGGCTTGCCGTCCACATCGAGGAAACGCGCCCCCAGGGCGGCCAGCATCCCCGCACCACCGTCGGTGGCGGCGCTGCCGCCGACCCCGAAGACGATCGTCCGCGCGCCCGCGTCGAGGGCGGCGCGCAGCAGTTCACCCGCGCCGTAGGTGGTTGCCGTGAGCGGTGCGAAGACGCCCTCGGGAAGCTGCCTCAGCCCGGACGCCTCGGCCATCTCCACCACGGCCGTGGTCCCGCGCAGCGCGTACGCCGCCGTCACGGGTTCGCCGAGCGGGCCGGTGACCTCGGCCTGACGGCGTTCGAACCCGGCCGCCACGGCCGCGGCGACGGTGCCGTCACCGCCGTCGGCGACCGGCAGGGCCTCCACCTCGAGCCCCGGTACGACCCGCCGCAGCCCCGCGGCCACCCGCTCCGCGACCTGCTCGGCCGTGAGCGAGCCCTTGAACTTGTCCGCCGCCACCAGCACGCGTGGGGCCTTCACTGCTCCGTCCGCCACCATCGATCCCTTGCTTTCGAACAGGCAGTCGCGCCGACCCGACCCTATCCGCAGCGGACACCTTTGGAAAGCAGACAGGTTTGGAACCATTCCACTCCCGGGGCGTGGCGGGGCGGGGCGGACCTGCCCGAAAGGGGACTCCCCTGAGCGCACTCGGTCCGGTTCCGGCGCGCGCTCGCCGCGTCCGACGTTCTGACGGCGGGAACGGCTCCCGCCGAGCCGGTCGGCGGCCGCCCGGCGGGCTGAACCGCACGCAGCGGGGGCAGCCCCTGCCTCCGGGCGCGGGCGCGGGGAGAAACCGGGTCGCCCGCCCCGCAGTCCCCTGCGTACGCTCGCCGCATGGCCATGGTCGCGATTCTCAGCGGAGCCGGTATCTCCACGGACTCGGGCATCCCCGACTACCGCGGGCCCAACGGCCTCTGGCGGCGTGATCCGCAGGCCGAGAAACTGGTCAGCTACGCGCACTACCTGTCCGACCCGGAGATCCGCAGGCGCTCGTGGCGCATGCGCCTCGACGGCCCCGTCCTGCACGCCGAGCCGAACGCCGCGCACCTCGCCGTCGCCGAGTTCGCGCGCAGCGGGCACACGCTCCGGGTGATCACTCAGAACGTGGACGGACTGCACCAGAAGGCGGGCGTACCGGACCGCAAGGTCCTGGAACTGCACGGCACCGCACGGACGGTGGTGTGCGTCGGCTGCCGGGCCCGCTCGTCCATGGCCGACGCCCTGGAGCGGGTGAGGGCCGGTGCGGCCGATCCCGCCTGCACGTCCTGCGGCGGGATCCTGAAGTCGGCGACCGTCATGTTCGGCCAGAGCCTCGACCCGGTGGTGCTCGGGGAGGCGATGGGCATCGCCAAGGCGTCCGAGGTGTTCATCGTGGTGGGCTCCAGCCTCCAGGTGCAGCCCGCCGCCTCGCTGGCCCGGATCGCGGCCGAGCACGGGGCGCGGCTGATCATCATGAACGCGGAGCCGACTCCCTACGACGAACTGGCCGACGAGGTGGTCACCGAACCGATCGGCTCGGCGCTGCCCGCACTGCTGCGGCGCCTGCGCTGACGACCCGCCGCCGGTGCGGCGGGATATCCCGACCGGCCAGCGGATGCGGCGGCCGTGCCGGGACGGTACCGCCGCCGCGTCGGCTCAGAAGAGCCCGTCGCCGGAGGCGCCCCGCTCGAAGGCCAGCAGCCGCTGCTTGCGGTCGAGCCCGCCGCCGTAACCCGTCAGACCGCCGGAGGCCCCGACCACCCGGTGGCAGGGGACGATGATCCCGATCGGGTTTCTGCCGTTGGCGAGGCCGACGGCGCGTGCGGCACCGGGGTTGCCGAGCGCCCCGGCGAGCTCGCCGTAGCTGCGGGTCTCGCCGTAGGGGATCAGCAGCAGCTGCTCCCAGACGGTGCGCTGGAAGGGCGTGCCCGCGAGATGCAGCGGCAGGTCGAAACTCCTTCGCTCGCCGGCGAAGTAGCCGTCGAGCTGGCGGATCACCTCGCGGAAGGGCCGGGGGTCGGGGTCGCCGAAGGTCTCCTCGCCGGGGCGGTGGCGCTGCCGGGTCATGTACAGGCCGCTGAGGACGGAGTCCGTGGCGACGAGGGTGAGCGGGCCGTACGGGCTGTCGACGACGGTATGGGTGCGGTTCATGGGTATTCCTCGCGTTCCGTTCCTCAAGGTGTTCGGCTTGTTCGGCCGGCTCGGCTTGTTCGGCCGGCTCAGACGGGGAGACGGTTGATCGGGTGGTCGCCGGTGGCCCAGAGGTACTGGACGGCGTAGGCGCGCCACGGCCGCCAGGCGGCGGCGCGAGCGGTGAGCGCGGCCGGCGTCGACGGAAGTCCCAGCCCGGCGGCGGCGTGCCGGACCCCGAGATCGGTGGGCAGGAAGGCATCCGGGTCGCCGAGTGCCCGCATGGCGATGACTTCCACGGTCCAGGGCCCGAGGCCGGGCAGCTCGGAGAGCCGGGCGCGGGCCTCGTCCCAGTCGCTGCCCGGACCGAGGCGGATCCTTCCGCCGGCGAGCGCCCCGAAGAGCGTGGTGAGGGCGGTCCGCCGGCTGCGGGGGAAGGCGAGGCGCTCCGGGTCGACGGCGGCCAGGGCGCCGGGACCGGGGAAGAGATGGGTGAGGCCGCCCTCGGGGTCCTGTACGGGCGTGCCGTGGGCGGTGACCAGCCGGGCGGCGTGGGTACGGGCAGCCGCGGTGGAGACCTGCTGGCCGAGGACGGCCCGTACGGCGAATTCCGCCGCATCGGGGGTTCGCGGCACGCGCCGGCCCGGCGCCTTGTCCACGAGCGGGGCGAGCAGCGGGTCGCTGCGGAGCTGGCCGTCCACGGCGACCGGATCGGCGTCCAGGTCGAGCATCCGGCGGCAGACGCTGATGGCCAGGGTGAGGTCGCGGTGGTCGGTGAGGGACAGCCGGCACGCGATATGGTCCGGCCGCGGGGCCAGGGACACGATGCCGTGCCCGTTCGGCAGGGTGAGCGTGCGACGGTAGGCGCCTTCCCGCCACTCCTCCACCCCGGGCACGGCGGTCGCGGCCAGATGCCCGAAGAGGTTGTCGGGGTTGAGCGGCGCGCGGAACGGAAGGCGCAGCGTGATGACGCCCGGTGCCGCCGGGAGCGGCGCTCCGCCGCGCCGGGTCGCCGCGCGGTTCCGCAGCTCGCCCGGGGCCAACGCGAACACCTCGCGGACGGTGTCGTTGAAGGTCCGGATGGACGAGAAGCCCGCGGCGAATGCCACGTCAGCCAGGGGCAGCGAGGTCGTCTCCGCGAGGATCCGTGCGGTCTGCGCCCGCTGCGCCCGGGCCAGTGCCAGCGGTCCTGCGCCGACCTCGGCGAGGAGCTGCCGCTCGATCTGCCGGGTCGAGTACCCCAGCCGGGCCGCGAGGCCGGTCACGCCCTCCCGGTCGACGACCCCGTCCTGGATAAGCCGCATCGCACGGGCGACGGCGTCGGCGCGGGCGTTCCACTCCGGCGAACCGGGGCTGGTGTCCGGGCGGCACCGCTTGCAGGCCCGGAACCCGGCCTGCTGGCAGGCAGCCGCGCTGGGGTAGAAGGTCATGTTCCCGGCCCGCGGTGGAACGGCGGGGCAGCTGGGCCGGCAGTAGATGCGGGTCGTCAGCACGGCGGTGAAGAACCACCCGTCGAACCGCGCGTCCCTGGACCGCACGGCCCGCACGCAGCGCTCGGTGTCGGTGTGCATGGACGGACGCACGTCGGAAGGCATGGCTCCAGCATCGTCCATGGTGAGACCGGACGCTGGCGAGAAAACGACATGACGACGGCCAGGGGAGTGCGCGGGGCGGCCCGCCTCGGGTCAAGGCCTGGGCCGGGGCCCGGGAGCCGGAGACCGGGGGCGGTCCAGGGGCCCGCCGGTCGTCCCCCGTGCCGGGACCGTTGGTGATGGGTGGTCCTCGCACCGGGTACGTCGGCCGGTCCCCGGCGCCGGGGGTGTCAGTCACCACAGGGGCGCGGTGCCGGTCTCCTGCCGGGAGAGCCGGGAGACACGGGAGAGCCGGGAGACACGGGGAGTACGGGCGCCTCGGTCCCCTGCGCGGCAGTGCCGGGGAAGCCGGAAGGGCCGGGGGACGTCAGCCCTTCCCCGGCGCCGGGTCTCCGGTACGGGGAGGATGCGGGTGTCGCCGGTGATCGGGCGATCGGCGCGCAGGGCGTCCCACAGGGCACGGGAGCGCGACTCGTGCCAGGGCAGCGTGGATCCCGCGCCCGGCACACGGTGGTCGAAGTGGCACGACCGGGTCCCGCAGGCCGACGGCACAGCCGACATCACACGGGCCCCGCGGAGCGGATCGGCCGGCGGCTTCCGGACGCGACCGGAGCCGCCGGCGCTGCCGCGGGAAGCGGAGAGTGCACACGCCGGGTACGGATCGTCGCGTGGGTCCCGGCTCCCCTTGTGCGGCGGGTGTGCGGCGGGCGTGGGGCGGGCTGCTCCGGCCGGTGTGCCGGAGCAGCCCGTCCACTGACTCCGGCCGGCGTCAGACGCAGATGCTGCCGGCGCAGACGTTGACGTTCGTCGGCAGCACGGTCTTGCCGTAGTTCGCGAGGGTCGTGATGACCGTCGTCTCCAGGGCGCCGATCTGGACGGTGACGGGCGCGTTGACGTTGTTGTCCGCGACGTTGACCAGCGCGATCTCGAGGTCGTTGATCTGGGTGCCGTTGAGGGCGCTGACGCCACCGATGTCGATGGTGATGTCGTTGAGCACGTCGTCGACGGTGATCACGCCGGAGCAGTTCACCCCGACACTCTGGTTCGCGCAGGTGTACGGGTGCGATGAGGATGCGGACGCGGCCGGGGCGAACAGTCCGCCGGCCAGGACGGCGGCTGCGGCGGCTGCGGCGACGCGAGCGATCTTCGGCACAAGCACTCCTTTCGTCTTCGCCGTTTTCCGGCGAAGGGACCAATGGGAACGGGCTCCGCCCGTGGAATCCGGCGGGCCCGCGGAAAACTCTGGCAGAGCCGCGACCGGAATTCAGCACACGTCAGCGACCTTCCCACTGGTAATAAGCTTTGATTCTCATGTGGCTAATTTTTCGAACAACACGCCGTGGCTGACGATCCACTCCAAACACGATTGCGGATGCGAGCACGCCGCCCCCCTCCTGTCCCGGGCGACACCAGCCCTCGAGCCAGGGGATGTCGTGCACATGCCCTCCGCAACGGCGAGGGTCGCACATACGGGCGGGGCTTCGAGAACACCTTCGCCCCCCAACGGGGACGCCTCGGAACCGCCTCGGAACCGCCTCGGAAGCATCACGGATCCGGCGCCGGAAAAGCCGAAGGAAATCCGGCGAAGGAAACCGGATTCCAGCACCCGGGAATGGCGCCGGGTGACGGTGTCGCGGATCGGCTGGACCGAGGAAGCACTATCAACACCGCGGCCTCGCCTGTGAGGAACTCACCACCCGGGCCGCGGTTCACAGCGCCGCGACGGGCGGCCCCGCACGGCTCACGGCGAACGGGACCCGCCCGTCCTGCGCGGAACCCGCGAGGGACGAGCGGCGGCCTCGTATCCGCCGGAGCCCCTGGCCGTCGCCCGGACGCGACGGACCGGTACGGCCGCGGTCTCCGCTCAGCCGAGCTGCCGGGCGAACGCCTGGTACGCCCGATCGTCGAACAGCACGAACCGCACCTCTTCGACGGCGGCCGGGCAGTCGCGCACCGCTTCCACCGCGATCCGGGCCGCGTCGTCCATCGGCCACCGGTACACACCGGTGGAGATCGCCGGGAACGCGACCGTACGGGCGCCCAGTTCGTCGGCGACGCGGAGGCATTCCCGGTAGCAGGAGGCGAGCAGGGTGCCGCGGTCCTCCGTGGTGCTGTGGACTGGGCCGACGGTGTGGATGACCCACCGGGCCGGCAGTCTCCCGGCAGTGGTCGCGACCGCCCGGCCGGTCGGCAGACCGCCGCCGTAGTGGGCTGCCCGCAGCTTCCGGCACGCCTCCAGGACCTCCGGCCCGCCGCGCCGGTGGATCGCCCCGTCCACCCCTCCGCCGCCGAGAAGCGAGGAGTTCGCGGCGTTGACGACGGCGTCGGCGTCCTGCTCGGTGATGTCGCCGCGGACGAGAGTGATCGCGAACTGTCCGGTCATGACCCCATCATGCCCGCTGCCCACCGCCCGCTGCCCACCGCCCACCAGCAGTGCGGCGGCACCAGAACGGGCGACGACTCAGCGTCGGCCGCACAGCCGCCGCCACACCGCCTTGGCCGCGTTGTGCCCGGACATCCCGTGCACCCCCGGGCCGGGCGGGGTCGCTGACGAGCACAGGAACACCGCGGGGTGCGGGGTCCGGTACGGGAACAGCGTCGCCTTGGGGCGCAGCAGCAGCTGGAGGCCGGTCGCCGCGCCGCACGCGATGTCGCCGCCGACGTAGTTGGCGTTGCGCGCGGCCAGTTGCGGCGGCCCGGCCACGGCACGGGCGAGCACCAGATCGCGGAAGCCGGGGGCGAAGCGCTCGATCTGCCGCTCCATCGTGTCCGTGAGATCGCCCTGCCACCCGTGCGGGACATGGCCGTAGGCCCAGAAGACGTGCCTGCCCTCGGGGGCCCGGGAGGGGTCGACCAGGGTGGGCTGCGCGGTGATCAGGAACGGGGTACCGGGAACGCGGCCGCCGGATGCCCGGCGGAGCGCGGTGCCGATCTCTCGGCTGCTGGGACCGATCTGGACCGTTCCGGCGCGGCGGGGCTCCTCGGCCGTCCAGGGCACCGGCCCGTCCAGGGCGTAGTCGATCTTGAAGACGCTCGCCCCGTACCGGTAGCCCTCGTAGGCCCTGCCCAGACCCGCGATCCGCGCGAGTGCCGTGGGCGAGGTGTCGAAGACATAGGCACGGGCGGGCGGCAGATCGTCGAGGCGTTTGATCTCGGTCCCGGTGTGGATCGTGCCGCCGCAGTCGCGTACGTACGCGGCGAGGGCGTCGGAGATCGTCTGCGAGCCGCCGCGGGGCAGCGGCCAGCCGACGGCGTGCGCGGCGAGGGCGAAGACCAGGCCGACGGCGCCGGTGCCGATGCCGGTCAACGGGCCGATCACATGGGCGACGAGTCCGGCGAACAGGGCACGGGCCCGGTCGTCGCGGAACCGGCGCATCAGCCATGTGGAGGGCGGGAGTCCGTCGAGGCCGAAGCGGGCCAGGGTGAGCGGATCGCGCGGCAGGGCGCTGAGCGGCAGGGACATGAAGTCCCGCACGAGGGTGTCCCACCTGCTGAGGTACGGGGTGACCAGTCGGCGGTACGCGCCGGCGTCCCGGGGCCCGAACGAGGCGGCGGTCTCCGCCACCGAGCGGGAGAGGACGGCGGCGGTGCCGTCGTCGAACGGGTGGGCCATGGGCAGCGGCGGCTGGAGCCACTGAAGCCCGTACCGGGCGAGCGGCATGGCGTTGAACGCGGGAGAACCCGCGCCCAGCGGATGCACCGCCGAGCAGGGGTCGTGGCGGAAGCCCGGGAGTGTGAGCTCCTCGGTCCTGGCACCGCCCCCGACGGTGTCCAGGGCCTCGAAGACGGCGACCGAGAACCCGCGACGCGCCAGCTCGGCGGCTGCGGTCAGTCCGTTGGGCCCCGCTCCCACGACGACGGCATCGAGCATCGACGGCACCTCGGGCCTCCTTCGTCAGCCGATGGCCAAGGGGTCCAGGATATTCGGCCGCACCGGCACCCGCGCCGGAGGAGGCGTTTCCCGGACGGAGGAGGTGACGGCGGCGGTGGCCCGGCCGGTGAAGGTACCGGGAGTGCGCGCGGTCGTCCTCGGAGAGGGGGAGCCGGGCCCCCGGGACGCACCGGTCCCATCGGCCGCGGCTCTGACGGCGGGGGCCCTCGGGGCCTTGGCCCTGCCGTGACGGGCGGGCAGGGGCGGCAGGACTCCCCCCGTCACCAGCCCCCTTGGCCCGCCCTCCCGCGCCGGGGAGCCTCCGCCGCTTCTGCCTGCTGCGCGCCCGAGGAGCTACTCCGCGCCGGAGGCGAGGAGTTCGCGGACGAACCGGGCCGTCGCCGCGTCCCGCGCCGCCGTGAACGGCAGCGCGTTGCCGCCGGTGACGCGGAAGCGCTCGCCGGACAGCGTCAGATCCGTGCCGCCTGCCTCCTCCACCAGCAGCAGCCCGGCCGCGTGGTCCCAGGAACTCTCCCAGGAGAAGGCGACGGCCTCGAGCTCGCCGCGGGCCACCGCGAGGTACTCCAGGCCGGCGGAGCCGCACGGCCTGGAGTGGACCCCCTCGGCAGTGAGCGCGAGCAGGGCCGCCTTCTCCCGGGGCGTCGTGAAGTCCGGGTGGGACGTGGCCACCTGGAGGATCTGGCCGGGCTCCGGCGCGCCCGAGCGTATCGCTCTGCCGTCGAGGCGGGCGCCATGGCCGCGGACCGCGACCGCCATCTCGTCCAGCGCCGGCGCGTACGTCCACGACGCGAGGACCTCGCCGTACCGGGCCAGCGCGACGAGCGTGCAGAAGCCCGGGTCGCCGTGGACGAACTGGCGGGTGCCGTCGACGGGGTCGACGATCCAGACCGGCGCGTCGCCCCGGAGCGCCTCGTACACCGCCGGGTCGGCGTGGACGGCCTCCTCGCCCACGACCACCGAGCCGGGCAGCAGGGCCGTCAGGGATGCCGTCAGATGCTCCTCTGCGCTGCGGTCGGCGACGGTCACCAGGTCGTGCGGGCCGTTCTTCTCGACGATCTCGTGGGCGGCGAGCTGGCGGAAGCGCGGCATGATCTCGACAGCGGCCGCCTTGCGCACCGCGTCCTCGACCAGGGCAAGGCGTGTGGACTCCCAGGGGTTTCCCGTCGTCCCGGACAGAAACTCTTCGGTCATGCGTCCAGCTAAGCACGTCGTACCGACAGTCCCGCTGCCGCCCGGTGACCGGTGGGCGCACACCCGGCCGACTCCCGGCGACGCCAAGGCGAACGCCGGGTGCCCGCTCGGCGGCGCATCGCGCGGTCCCCCGCTCCCGGGCGGCAGCCTGCCGCGGCCTCCGCCGGGAACCGGAGTCGCGGCACCGCGGCACGGACCTTCGCACCGGCCCCTCTCCACCCCCTCAACGAGCCGAATGATCACCCTGCGGTGTCGACCGCGACCAGGCCGACGGCGCTGTCGGCAGGGGCCGCGGGCCGGACGTGGTGAGGATGGCGTCGAGGCGACGGCGCCCAGTCGGGGTGCGGCCGGGAAGAGGGAGTGCGGCGTGGCAGTTCGCGTGACGGGTGTTGCGTACGAGGGCGCGGATCCCTTCACCGACGTCTACGCGCTGCCGATCAGCGACACGACGCGCCGAGGTTCCGGACGCCGGAGCACCGGACCTCACCGCGTGCGGTCCATGCCTCGAACCGGAACGCGGAGGGCTTGATCGCCTGCACCACTTCGCGAGGGGCGACCCGAACATGACCGGCCGGATACCGACTCTTTACCTTTCCCCGCCTACTGTTCGACCTATTCTCAAGGGGAGGGATCCACCTATTACCCCATTGAGAGCCCGCATGGTTCTTTGGGTTTTCGGAAGTCCCGGTGAAAACAGGGTCATTGAGCGGTTCTCGGTGAGCCGGTCACGAGGCGTCCAGGGGCGGCGGGAAACTTCGAAGTTGATTGGAAGAACGTAATGAAGCGTCGCGTGCGGGCTCTCGCCTACCCACTCACCGCCTGGGCGGTGGTGATGTCCGTCCTGCTGGCCACTCCGGCACAGGCGGACACCGTGGAGGTCACGGACCTGGAGAACGTCCTCAAGGAGCAGGTGGGCAACCTCACCGCTGCCTATACGGACAAGGTCACGAATTCCAACACCACATTGACCGTCGTGGGAGAGCCCTCGGTCAGTCTGGGCGACCTGTGGTTCGTGGGGACGTCGACCCTGAAGAACTCCACCGGCGCCCCGCTGACCCTCACGAGCGAGAGCTTCACCAAGAGCTTCTCGGACACCGTCACGCACACGGTGACCAAGGGCGTGAGCGTCGCGAACAAGGTGTCGGTCTCGGTGGACATGGGCAAGGCGCTGCACATGGGCACCGACCTCACCACGACCTGGAGCTTCAGCGACTCCCACAGCACCTCGCAGACCCAGAGCGTCAGCTACACGGCACCCTCGCAGAACATCGTGGTCCCGGCGTACTCCACCGCCACGGTCACCGTCCGCCTCCAGCAGGCCATAGCCACCGGCAACGTCGACCTGTCCACCGACCTCGGCGGCACGTTCTTCAGGCTGAAGTGCCTCGGGGATTCTTGTGTCGGGTCCGACCAGTCGCTGTACGACACGCTTGCCTACACACAGGGGACCGGCATGACCATGAACGGCAAGCCTGCGCCGGCGCTGCCCAGCGGTTTCACCTTGAACTCCTCGAAGAAGGCGCTGAGCTTCAAGGGTGCCGGGACCTACCGGGCCAGCTACGGCGCGAACTTCGACGTCGAGGTGTCCACCAGCCCCAACACGGCGAGCGCGCCGGCGGCGCAGTCCTACTCGCTGACCGTTCCGGCGGTCTGAGCACCGGCTGGACCGCGCCGGCTTCACGCAGGCCGCGGCGGTTTCCGGACCCCCGCAGCCATGGCCTGCCGGCGCACCGGTGGGATGCCCGGTTGCGCCTCCCCCTCCTACGGTGGAGACCGCGACCGGAGTGCAGGTCGTTTCCCTGCGAGAGGCCGCACTGCCACCTTGGGCAGTGCGGCCTCAGGGGATCACCCAAGTGCCGGATCGGCCGATCCCTCCCGGATCCCGGAAGACTGGACCGGTCCTCTTCCCCGCTCTGCAGGTGCCTCGCGGGGGCTTCCTGATCTGCCCGGCGAGGCGCAGGCACGACGAACGCGGACCGCCATGCGCTCGACGCCCCTCCCAATGCCTCGCCAGAACAACCTGGTTGGGCTCAACCGGCCGTGGCAGAACCCTCGCACCAACGCCACCAGAGCGGCAACAGGCGATCAGGAGCTCTGAAGTTTACCTGAGCATCCGCCAAGACCGCCGGGGAACGGTCGATTCACGGGGTGGATCGAAGCTCAGTCGTCAAGAGAGCTGTAGAGCGTAACCAACAGCTTGTTGAAGTCCGAGGGGTCCAAACTCTCCGAGAGGGTCTGCAGGAGGGGCTGCGCCACCGGGTCAGCAATCTTGAAGGTCAAGGTCAAGCTGTCAGATGAAGACAGGTAGGCGATCATGCGCCCGTCACTGCCCTGTACCGTCCGCCACGTCCGGGGTCCTATGGGGTGCGCGATCCGGCGGCCGTCGGCACCCTCGTCGGTGATCCGTCCGGTGTACGGGTAGGTAATCATGCGCCCGTCACTGCCCTGCTCCGTCCGCCAGTTCCTGGGGTACGCGATCCGGCGGCCGTCGGCACCCTCACCACTGATCCACCCGGTGTACGGGTAGGCGATCATGCGCCCGTCACTGCCCTGCTCCGTCCGCCAGTTCCTGGGGTACGCGATCCGGCGGCCGTCGGCACCCTCACCACTGATCCACCCGGTGTACGGGTAGGCGATCATGCGCCCGTCACTGCCCT
>NZ_BLLG01000023.1 GCF_011766325.1 Streptomyces pacificus
TCGGCCGACGCCCCCGACCACCCCAGATACCCCAGACCGCTTGGATCAACGACCCGGCCAAGCGCAGGGAACCCGCACCACAAACCTCATAGCATCACAACCGTCTCATTGGACTTGAAATCTTCCGCGGTGCTCGTGGGACAGGAACAGCCCGCCGAGCAGCACGGCCAGCACGACGAACACGATCACCTGCCAGGCCTGCCGGGGTGGTCCCCCGAGCGAGACGCCCAGCATCAGGCAGGTACTGAGAGCGGCGAGGAGTCCCAGGCCGAGGTAGTCGAAGCCGCGGCGCTCCTGCCGAGGTGCGGGGATACGCAGGGCCAGGCTGCCGCCGGCGAACGCCAGGGCGCTGAGGACGGCGGTGCCGTAGAAGACCCAGCGCCAGGAGGAGTACTCGGTGAGCAGGCCGCCCGCCAGCGGCGCCAGTCCCGTGCCGACGGCGAACACCGCGTTGAGGGAGCCCTGCCGGCGTCCTCGCTCGCCGGGCGGCACCAGATCGCTCACCGTCGCCAGCGCGAGCACCACCAGTCCGCCGCTGCCGATGCCCTGGACGATCCGGAAGGCGATGAGCTGCGCCATGCTCTGGGCGGCCCCTGCCAGGACGCAGCCCACCAGCAGAGTCAGCAGGTCGGCCTGAAGGACCCGGCGCCTGCCGTATATGTCGCCGAACTTCCCCCAGAGCGGGGCGGAGACCGTAGCGGCCAGCAGGTTGGCCCCCACGACCCACACCAGGTCGTGCACGTTGCCGAGGTCGGCCACCAGGCTGGGCAGGGCAACGCCGAGAGCCGTCTGGTCGAAGGCGGCCACGAACATCCCGAGTGCGAGCACCGACATGGCCGTCCGCACCTGACGCGGCTCCCGTGTGTGCCGTTCCCGGGAGCCGAGCGCTCTCCCCGCCCACCCCATCACGCGCCACCCGCGGCCCGGCACGACCGCCGCCGCCCCGAGGGCCCGGCGAGGGCGCTGTGGCTGCGGCCGTGGCCGTGAACCCGTCGCCGGGGCGGGGAGTCGCGATGCCCGAGCACGGAGACCTCCGCGTCCATGGAAGACAGGCGCCCGGATCCATGGTGGCGCCGAGACCCTCTGCGATGACTCGAAGGCCACTGTATGAACGTTTCCCCCTGCCGGTTCCCCGTCGCACCCGCGCGTGTCGGTTTGTTCCTCCGTGAGCAGGCTCGATGACTGCGGACCATCCCCGGCAGACCCCCGGTGGGGGAGCGACCTCCGCTACGCCGCGCACCGGCTCCCTCGTCCGACGGGTATCCGTCGGAATGCGCTCGGGTGCCGGCGTCCTCGGGGTGCCGGTGAGGGCAGCGGCCTGCGGTGGCGGCCGGGCTCCCCCGCCGTCCGCTCCCGTTCTGGTGACGGAGTCACCCCGGGCCGTTGAGTAGGCTGCGCACGGTCGGCAACGGGACACGACACGGAGCGGAGGCGGGGACATGGCGCTGCGCCATGCGGTGCTCGCGGCCCTGCTGGACGGGGAGTCCAGCGGCTACCAGCTCGCCAAGGCCTTCGACCTCGGGGTGGCGAACTTCTGGCACGCACTGCCGCAGCAGCTCTATCTGGAGCTCGCGAAACTGGAGAAGGCCGGCCTGGTCGAGGGCCGCCGAGTGGTCCAGCGAACCCGCCCGCCGAAGCGCCTGTTCACTCTCACCGACGAGGGGCTGCGGGAGTTGGCGCGCTTCGCGGAGACCGCGGCGAGACCGTCCTTCATCCGTGACGACCTCATGGTCAAGGTGCAGGCCGCGGACAGCGCGCCCGTCGGCCCGGTGGTCGAGCAACTCGACGAACGCGCCGCGATGGCCGCCGCCAAGACCGACATCTTCGAGCGCTTCCTGCGGCGGCTGCGCGGCGACCTCGACGAGGAGGCCTATCTCGCCACCGCGGACCGCGTCGGGCCTTACCTCACCTGTCTGCGGGGCCTGCGCTTCGAGCAGGAGACGGCCGACTGGTGCGCACGGACGGCGGCGGTCCTGCGGGCACGGCAGTCCCGGCCCGCGGAGGGGAGCCCGCGGCGCCGGGACGACTGAGGAGTTGAACGGCGCCGCGCCGGGCCGCGTATAGACGGTGGGGCCGGGGCCGCCTCCCTGGCCGGGCCCCGCACACCTGGTGACACCGTGTCGGTACGACCTTGGGGCCGCGGATGAGGCACGCACGACGGAACCTGCAGCGGATCGCCCGGCTGGCAGCGGTCGGCGGGCTGGTCTGCGGCTCACTGATGGTCTCCGACGCGATGGCGGGGGAGACCAGGGCGCCCGGGTCCGCCGCGGCGCCCGCCGCGCCGCCCACCGCACCCGGGGGTGCGGTGCTCGAGCGCCTCGGCACGTCCCGGACCGCGGGAAGCTGGGTCGGGGACGACGGCCGCCCCGTCGTCGCCGTGACCGACCGGGGAGCCGCGGCCGAGGTGCGCAGGGCCGGCGCCGACCCCAAGGTGGTGCGCCACAGCACGGACGAACTCCACTCGGCCACCGAGACGCTGCGCGGCGCGCCGAGGGTGACGGGAACCGCGTGGGCGGTGAACTACCGCACCAACGAGGTCGTGGTACGCGCCGACCGCACCGTGTCCGCCTCCGACTGGTCGCGCCTGACCGAACTCGCCGAGGACATCGGCGGCTTCGTCCGCATGGAACGCAGCCAGGGGACCTTCACCACCCGGCTGAACGGGGCCGCACCGATGTTCGGCGGGGCCAGCCGGTGCTCCGCCGGCTTCAACGTCACCGACGGCCGTCGGTCGTTCGTCCTCACCGCGGGCCACTGCGGGCCCGTCGGTACCGACTGGTTCGGCGACCGCGGACGGAACGACCGGGTCGGCAGCACGGTCGCCGGCAGCTTCCCGGGCGGCGACTACTCCCTGGTGCGCTACGACGAGGACGCCGTGCCCGACACGGCCGCCGCCGGCATCGTGGCCATCGGTGAGGGCAGAGGTGTGCGGATCACCGGGGCGGCCGATCCCGCGGTCGGCCAGGAGGTCTTCCGCAGCGGAAGTACCACCGGACTGCGCTCCGGGCGGGTGACCGCGCTCGGCGCGACCGTCAACTACCCCGAGGGCACAGTCGGCGGGCTGATCGAGACCACCGTCTGCGCGGAGGCCGGGGACAGCGGCGGCCCGCTGTTCGCCCAGGGCATCGCGCTCGGAGTCACCTCGGGCGGTACCGGAGACTGCGACAGCGGCGGCACCACCTACTTCCAGCCGGTCACCAGCGCGATGGCGTCGCTCGGGGTGGCGCTCAGCGGGCAGCCGCCGGCACCGCCGGCCGGTGCGGACGGGCAGTCCGACGCTCCCGCCGACCCGTCCGCACCCGCCGGCGGCACCGCGCCGGGGGCGGGTACGGGGGGCGCCGCCGCGCCGCCGTGGGGCGGTACGTCCGGCCCGGGGATCGTCACCGACATCGCCGCCGGGCTCGGGCCCCTCGGCGCGGTCGTCCCCGGTGTCGGCGTCATCGGCGCGAGTCTGGTCCTGCTGGTCGTCAGCCGCTGGATCCAGACGGCGCAGGGCCGCCGGAGCTACCGGGAGTACTACTCGCAGACCTGGGCCTGAGGGCTCCGCTCCGGCGGTTCCGGGCCGGGTCCGCGGGACGCCGTCCGTCCGGCTGTCCGTCCGTCCGGCTGTCCGGCCGACCGTCCGTCCGGCCGGCCGGCCGACCGGGGGACCGTGCTGCTGTCGTCGGCCGCAGCACCGGGGCAGGCGGACGGGCGGGGTGGACGGGGCAGCGCGTGCCGTCTGCCGCAGGGCGTGCGGGGGAGCCGGGGCCGGGAGGAGGGACGGACCCTCAGACGACGGCCTGCTCGGCCCAGATGGTCTTGCCGTTCTCGGTGTAGCGCGTGCCCCAGCGCTCGGAGCACCGGGCCACCAGCAGCAGGCCCCGGCCGCCCTCGTCGGTCGTACGGGCGTGGCGCAGCCTCGGCGAGGTGCTGCTGCCGTCGGACACCTCGCAGGTCAGGACGTGGTCGCGGATCAGGCGCAGCCGAATGGGCGCATCCGCGTACCGGATCGCGTTGGTGACCAGCTCGCTCGCGATCAGTTCGGTGGCGAACGCGGCGTCGTCGAGCGCCCAGGCGGACAGCTGGCGGGTCACGAGGGAGCGGGCGGTGGAGACGACGGCCGGATCGCCTGGCAGGTCCCAGCTCGCGACCCGGCCCGGGCCGAGCGCGTGTGTACGCGCCACGAGCAGGGCCGCGTCCTGCCGCGGGTGGGCGGGCATCAGCGCCTCGGGCAGCATCCGGCAGGTCTCCCGCACGGAACCCGGGGCACGCGCGAGTATCCCCAGGAGCCGTGCCCCGGCCTGTTCCGCGGCGTCGCCCCCGCTGCTCGCGGCGGGCCCCGCACCGTCGGACGGTGCGGCCGGACCGGTCCCCTCGGCGGCCGGGGTGTTCCCGCCGCCAAGGCGTTCGTCCGGCGGGCCGTCGCCGTCGGCCCACCGGTCCGACGGCCACCCCGGCTCGTTCCCGGCGGTGCGTGGTCCGCCGGGCCCGCCCGCACCGGACGGGTCGGCCCGGCCCATGGACGCGCGGCGGGACGGGCCCGGCGGGCCCGGGGGTGCGCCGTCCGCGCCCGCCTGCAGCAGACCCGGTGTGTAGAGCACGAGCACCGCGTTCTCCGGCAGGTCGACCTCCGTCCTGCGCAGCGGCGCTCCGGGGCGTCCCAGCGGGGCGGCCGCCGGGACGCCGATGAGCCTGACCGTGCCGTCCGGGTGCGCCAGGGCCGGAGCGGGATGGCCGGCGCTCGCGACGGCGCAGCGCTGCGAGATCGGATCGTAGGTGAGATACAGGCAGGTGCACCCGGTCTCCTCGCCCGTGGCGGGGGCGCGGGCCTCGTCCGCGGCCTGGGTTCCGCTCGCCCCGGCGGGGGGCCGCTCGCCCCCGCCGGACCGCCGTCCGGCGAAGGCCTCACGCGTACCGTCGCCGCCGCCGAGGCGCCGCACCAGGTCGTCCATGCGGGCGAGCAGTTCCTCTGGGTCCAGGTCCAGGTCCGACAGGGTGTGCACCGCTGCCCGGAGCCGTCCCATGGCGGCGGCGGTGGCGACGCCGCGTCCGGGGACGCTGCCGGCCACGAGCGCGACCCGCGCCCCCGACAGCGGGACGACGTCGACCCAGTCCCCGCCGGTGCCCGCGTGCACGTACTCATGCGCCACCTCCACCCCGTGGTGGTGCGGCAGCTCCCCGGGCAGCAGGCTGCGCTGCAGCGCCAGGAGCGTGTTGCGCTCACGCAGGTACCGGCGCGTGTTGTCCAGGCACAACGCGGTACGCCCGGCGAGTTCCGTCGCGAGGGTCAGATCGTCGTCGCCGAACGGCCCCTGTGCACCCCAGCGGTAGAAGGTGGCCACGCCGAGGACGCGTTCCTGCGCCACCAGCGGTACGACCATCAGCGAGTGGACCCCGTCCTGGAGGATCCGTGCACCGCGTGCCGGGTCCTTCAGCACCCACGCGCTGTCGGCCGCCACGGAGCCGACCAGCCGCGGCCGCAGGTCGGTGAGCGCGTCGAGAGCCGGGGCGGCGGAGGGGAAGGAGCTGACCTCGCCGTCCGCGTAGACGCCGGCCGGTTCCGCCGGGCCGGCCGCCAGGGAGGCGGCACGGCGCAGCACGGCCCCGGGGCGCACCGGCCCGGGGAAGACCTCCTCGCCGGCGAGCACCTCTTCCAGGACCTCCACGGCCATGCTGTCGGCGAGCCGTGGCACCGTCACCTCCGCCAGCTCCTGCGCCGTGCGCATGACCTCGAGGCTCGTCCCGATGCGGGCCCCGCCCTCGGCGAGCAGCGTCAGCCGCTCCTGAGCCCGATGGCGCTCGGTGACGTCCACCGCGGCTTCCGCGCCCCCGAGGACACGGCCTTCGGCGTCCTCCAACCGGAACGAGGAGGTCGAGTACACATGCTCGCGGTGGGGGTCGCCGGGCGGTTTGCCGCGCTTCTCCCAGCCGATGACCGGCCGGCCGGTGCGGAGCACCCGTCCCATCACCCGCTCCGCGACGTCGGCACTGAACTCGGGCCACACATCCCTCGGCCGCTTCCCCAGCGCGGCCTCGACGGCCGCGCCCTGCATGCCCTCCGCGGCAGGGTTGACACGGATGAGGCGGAGCCGGGGGTCGACGACGAACAGGCCCACCGGTGAGCGGGTGAACAGCGCCTCGAGCAGAGCCTTGTCGAGTTCGGTCTCGGGCGCCGGTTCCGTCGCGGCCGGACCGAGCAGCACCTCCCAGCCCGCGTCGGGCCCGTCGGCCGCCGCCGGTCGGATGCCGATGCGGCAGGCGACCAGCCCGCCGTTTCCGTGCCGCAGCAGCACGGAGCCGAAGCCCGCTTCCGCAGCGGGTGGGGGGTCCGGCTCGGGTGGGAGGCCGGGCTCCGCGAGGTCGCGCGAGGCGGGCTCCGCAGCGGGTGGGGGGGCCGGTTCCGAGCCGGGACCTGCCGCCGCGGCCGGTCCGGTTCCGGTGGCCGGGGGCGCGGCGGGCGCCGGTGCCGCTCCCCGGGCGGCTCCCTCGGTTGCCGTGGCCAGCAGTTCGACGGCGGGGCGGCCCAGAACCCGGTCGGCCGGGTGGCCGAGTAGCCGCCGGGCCGACGGACTCCATCCGGTCACCATGCCCCGCGCGTCCACCACGATCGTGGCCCAGCCGCCCGCCGCGTTGTGCCCGCGTCCGACTCCGCGCCGGGGGACGCCGCCTGTGCCCATTGCAACCAGCCTCGCCTGAGTCGGAGCGCCTCGGCTTCCTGTCTCCGCGTGTGTGTTCTCCGGTCTTCGCTCCGGGGTGCCCGGACTCCGCTCCCGGACTCCGCTCCCGGTCCCTGCTCCCAGTCTCTCCCACGCGGGGGAGGCCACCACTGGGGAAGGGAGCGGTCGCCCCGGGGCTCCGCCCGGCCTGTCCGGCGAGGCGCCGTCGCCTCGTGGTGCCGGGGGAGCCCGGGGTGCTGGCCCTGGCGCCCGTCACACCGGAGAGCCGCTCCCGCCGGCTGTCCCGGGCGCCCGCCGCGGCGCCCGCCCCGCCGGGGTGCGGACCGGGCCGTCGCCCGCCACGGGCCTCCGTCCGGGAAGCACAGGAGTGCACTCCCGGTGGCCGGACCGCGGTGATCGGCGATGTGCACTGGCCCGGTCCGCCGGGGAGTGGAAAGCTTGCGGCCCAGAGACAGACTGTCGCCGCTCACCGAGGGTGGAGGCCCGACGGGTGGAGGCCCCATGACGACTCTCCGACGACTGGTCGTCCTCAGGCATGCGAAGTCCGCCCGGCCGCCCGGCGTGGCCGATGCCGAGCGGCCACTGGCCGAGCGCGGGCTGCGCGACGCCCCCGCCGCGGGCCGCTGGCTGCGGGACGCCGGCTGCGTCCCCGACCTCGTGGTGTGCTCGACCGCAGTCCGGGCCCGCGAGACCTGGGACCTCGCCGCCCGGGAACTTCCCACCGGCCCGGCGGCCCGCCATGACGCGCGGCTCTACGGGGCGGACGCCATCGACCTGCTCGCCGTCGTACGGGAAACCCCGGACGAGGTGGCGACCCTGCTCCTCGTCGGCCACAATCCGGCGCTCGAGGAGTTCGTGCTGCTGCTGGCGTCGGAAGGGCTGGGCGACACCCTCCAGCGGGTCGAGGAGAAGTTCCCGACGTCGGCCATCGCGGTGCTGACCCAGCAGACGTCATGGCCCGAGGCCGCGCCCGGGGGCTCCCTGCTCACCGACATCGCCGTACCGCGCGGCACGTCGGACTGACCGCGGCACACGCTCCCACCGCCCGGTTCGGCCGCCCGGCCCGCGAGGCGCCCGAGTGCCGGCCGGGTCGCGTTCCCGCCGTGCGCCGGGCGCGCGGGTCTGACGTGCGCTTGAGGTGTGACGAACGGCGCCGCAGCGTGCCCTGCCCGGGCCGGTAGGGCCCGGGCAGGGCACGCTGCGCGATGCCTCATGTCAGGGACGCCGTATCGTGTGCCCACGGCGGGCAGGGCGCCGGCGGTGCACAGGCGGTGTGCGTATCGGACATCGCGCGCTTGTCGGACGGTGAAGCGGCACCGAGTGCCAAATCAGCGAGCAAGGTCACAGCCGTCTCCTATCCTGCTCATCCGTAACCCTGCCCTAGCATCCGAGCATGACGGTTCTGCCTGATGACGGGCTCACGCTCGCCTCCGAGTTCCCCGACGCCACCCATGAGCAGTGGCAGCGCCTGGTCGAGGGTGTGCTGCGCACATCGGGCAAGGACGTGTCGGGCGCGGCGGCGGAAGAGGCGCTGGCGACAGCCCTGGACGACGGGCTCGTGGCGAGCCCCCTCTACACCGCGCGGGACACCGCGCCCGACGCCGGCTATCCCGGCTTCGCGCCGTATCTGCGCGGCAGCCGGCCGGTCGGCGGCTGGGACGTGCGCCAGCGCCACGGGCGCCCGGAGGCCGACCGCACCAACGAGGCCGTCCTCGGCGACCTCGAGAACGGCGCCACCTCGCTCTGGCTCACCGTCGGGGAGGCGGGCGTGCCGGTGACGGGCCTCGCCCGGGCCCTCGACGGCGTCTACCTCGACCTCGCCCCGGTCGTCCTCGACGCCGGCCCGGACACCGCGGCCGCCGCCGGCGAACTGCTGCGGCTCTACGCGGAGCGCGGCGTCCCGCGCGAGGAGGCACGGGGCAACCTCGGCGCCGACCCGCTGGGCATGTCCGCCCGCACCGGGGAAGGCGTGGACACCGAGGCGGCGGTGGAACTCGCCCGCCGCACCCGCGACCGGTACCCGGCACTGCGCGCGCTGACCGTCGACGCGCTGCCGTACCACGAGGCCGGGGCGTCCGCCGGGCAGGAGCTGGGGGCGTCGATCGCGACCGGAGTCGCCTACCTCCGGGCCCTGACCGCCGCCGGACTGGCGACCGGGGACGCCCTTCGGCAGCTGGAGTTCCGCTACGCCGCGACCGCCGACCAGTTCCTCACCGTCGCCAAACTGCGCGCCGCCCGCCGGCTGTGGGCCAGGGTGGCCGAGGCGTCCGGTGCCGCCGGGGACGCGGGCGCCGCCCAGCGCCAGCACGCCGTGACCTCGCCGGTGATGATGACCCGCCGCGACCCGTACGTGAACATGCTGCGCACCACCGTCGCCTGCCTCGGCGCGGGCGTCGGCGGCGCGGACGCCGTGACCGTGCTGCCCTTCGACCACGAACTCGGCCTGCCGGACGCCTTCGCCCGCCGCATCGCCCGCAACACCTCCTCCATCCTGCTGGAGGAGTCGCACCTCGGCCGGGTCGCCGACCCCGCGGGCGGATCCTGGTACGTGGAGCGGCTCACCGACGAACTCGCCCACGCGGCGTGGGCGTTCTTCCAGGAACTGGAGCGCGCCGGGGGCCAGGGTGAGGCCCTGCGCTCCGGACTGGTCGGCGAGCGCATCGCCGCCACCTGGGCGGAGCGCAAGCGCGGGCTCGCCGAGCGCCGTGAACCCGTGACCGGTGTCAGCGAGTTCCCGTTCCTCGACGAGCAGCCCGTCGAGCGCGAGCCCGCACCGGCAGCCGTCCGCCCGGCAGCCGTCCGCCCCGGGGGCGGACTGCCCCGGGTACGCCGCGACGAGGACTACGAGGCCCTGCGCGCCCGCTCCGACGCCCATCTGGCCGCGACCGGCACCCGCCCCCGCGTCTTCCTCGCCGCGCTCGGACCCGCCTCCGCGCACACCGCGCGGGTGGCGTTCGCCTCGAACCTGTTCCAGGCGGGCGGTGTCGAACCGGTCCACGACCCGGTGACCGTCGACGCCGCCACGGCCGCCGGCGCCTTCGCCCGCAGCGGCGCCTCGGTCGCCTGCCTCTGCTCCGGCGACGCGCTGTACGAGGAGCAGGCCGAGGAGGTCGCCGAGGCCCTCAGGTCCGCCGGAGCCCGCCAGGTCTTCCTCGCCGGCCGCCCCGGCGGGTACCCGGGCGTCGACGCCTACGTCTTCACGGGCTGCGACGCGGTCGGCGTACTGTCCTCCGTACTCGACCGCATGGGAGTGGCCCGGTGAACGGCCCGGTGAACGGACCCGATACGCAGATCCCCGACTTCTCCGAGGTCGCCCTCGGCCCGGGCACCCCCGCCGCCGGGGCCACCGAGGAGCAGTGGCGCGCCGCCGTCAAGGAGCGCACCGGCAGCAGCGCCGACGACCTGGTCTGGGAGACACCGGAGGGCATCGGCGTCAAGCCGCTCTACACCGGACGCGACCTGGAGGGCCTGGACTTCCTCGGCACCTACCCGGGCGTCGCGCCGTATCTGCGCGGCCCGTACCCCACGATGTACGTCAACCAGCCGTGGACGATCCGCCAGTACGCGGGCTTCTCCACCGCCGAGGAGTCCAACGCCTTCTACCGGCGCAACCTCGCCGCCGGCCAGAAGGGCCTCTCGGTCGCCTTCGACCTGCCCACGCACCGCGGCTACGACAGCGACCATCCGCGCGTCACCGGCGACGTCGGCATGGCGGGCGTCGCCATCGACTCGATCTACGACATGCGGCGGCTCTTCGACGGCATCCCGCTGGACCGGATGACGGTGTCGATGACGATGAACGGCGCCGTGCTGCCCGTGCTCGCGCTCTACATCGTCGCGGCGGAGGAGCAGGGCGTACCGCCCGAGAAGCTGGCGGGGACCATCCAGAACGACATCCTCAAGGAGTTCATGGTCCGCAACACCTACATCTACCCGCCGCGCCCCTCGATGCGGATCATCTCCGACATCTTCGCGTACACCTCGCAGCGGATGCCCCGGTACAACTCCATCTCCATCTCCGGCTACCACATCCAGGAGGCCGGCGCGACGGCCGACCTGGAGCTGGCGTACACCCTCGCCGACGGGGTGGAGTACCTGCGCGCCGGACGGGACGCGGGTCTGGACGTGGACGCCTTCGCGCCGCGCCTGTCCTTCTTCTGGGCGATCGGCATGAACTTCTTCATGGAGGTCGCCAAGCTGCGCGCGGCGCGGCTGCTGTGGGCCAAACTGGTCAGGCAGTTCGAACCGCAGAACGCCAAGTCGCTGTCGCTGCGCACCCATTCGCAGACCTCCGGCTGGTCCCTCACCGCGCAGGACGTCTTCAACAACGTCACCCGCACCTGCGTGGAGGCCATGGCGGCGACCCAGGGCCACACCCAGTCCCTGCACACCAACGCCCTCGACGAGGCCCTGGCGCTGCCCACCGACTTCTCCGCCCGCATCGCCCGCAACACCCAGCTGGTGCTCCAGCAGGAGTCCGGCACCTGCCGGGTGATCGACCCCTGGGGCGGCAGCGCGTACGTCGAGAAGCTCACCCACGACCTGGCACGCCGTGCCTGGCAGCACATCCGGGAGGTCGAGGCGGCCGGCGGCATGGCGCAGGCCATCGACGCGGGGATCCCCAAGCTGCGGGTGGAGGAGGCGGCGGCGCGCACCCAGGCCCGGATCGACTCCGGGCGGCAGCCGGTCATCGGCGTCAACAAGTACCGCGTCGCGAGCGACGAGGCGATCGACGTCCTCAAGGTCGACAACTCCTCCGTGCGCGCCCAGCAGATCGCCAAGCTGCGCCGCCTGCGCGAGGAGCGCGACGAGACAGCCTGCCGGGACGCGCTGCGCGCGCTGACCGAGGCCGCCGGGCGGGACTCCGGTGCCGGACTCGAGAGCAACCTGCTGGCGCTCGCGGTGAACGCGGCCCGGGCGAAGGCCACCGTCGGGGAGATCTCGGACGCCCTGGAGAAGGTGTACGGACGGCACGCGGGCCAGATCCGTACCATCTCCGGCGTGTACCGCAACGAGGCAGGGGAGTCGCCGTCCGTGGAACGGACCAGGAGCCTGGCCGACCGCTTCGAGGAGGCGGAAGGCCGCCGTCCGCGCATCCTCGTCGCCAAGATGGGCCAGGACGGTCACGACCGCGGCCAGAAGGTGATCGCCTCCGCGTTCGCCGACCTGGGTTTCGACGTGGACGTCGGCCCCCTGTTCCAGACCCCGGCCGAGGTGGCCCGGCAGGCGGTGGAGGCGGATGTGCACGTCGTGGGCGTCTCCTCGCTCGCGGCGGGCCATCTCACCCTCGTCCCCGCGCTGCGCGAGCAGCTGGCGGAGGAGGGCCGCGACGACATCATGATCGTCGTGGGCGGGGTGATCCCGCCGCATGACGTGGCCACCCTGCTGGAGATGGGGGCGACGGCGGTCTTCCCGCCCGGCACGGTCATCCCCGACGCCGCCCACGACCTGGTCGAGCGCCTGGCCGCTGCGCTGGGCCACGACGGGCTGTAGCCGCCGATGGCCAGGGAAGTCGATGTCGACGCGTACGCCAAGGGGGTGCTCGACGGGAAGCGGGCGGCGGTCGCCCGCGCCATCACGCTCGTCGAGTCCACCCGGCCCGACCACCGCGCCGCGGCCCAGCGGCTGCTGACCGAACTGCTCCCGCACAGCGGCGGCGCGCGGCGGATCGGGGTCAGCGGAGTGCCGGGGGTGGGCAAGTCCACCTTCATCGACGCCTTCGGCACGATGCTGACGGGGCTGGGGCACCGGGTGGCGGTGCTGGCCGTCGACCCGTCGTCCACCCGCACCGGCGGCTCCATCCTCGGCGACAAGACGAGGATGGAGCGGCTGTCCGCCGACCCCGCGGCCTTCGTCCGGCCGTCGCCCTCGGCCGGCACCCTGGGCGGGGTGGCCAAGGCGACCCGCGAGTCCATCGTGGTGATGGAGGCGGCCGGGTACGACGTGGTCCTCGTGGAGACGGTCGGCGTCGGCCAGTCCGAGACGGCGGTCGCCGGGATGGTCGACTCCTTCCTGCTGCTCACCCTGGCGCGTACCGGCGACCAGCTCCAGGGCATCAAGAAGGGCGTCCTGGAACTGGCCGACGTCGTCGCGGTCAACAAGGCCGACGGCCCGCACGAGCGCGACGCCCGGGCCGCGGCGCGGGAACTGGCGGGCGCGCTGCGGCTGATGCGTCCCCACGGTCTCGGCTCCGCCGGACCTGGGGGTGCCCCATCGGCCGACGTTGTCGGGGCGCGTGGTCTCGGTTCCGCCGGACCTGGGGATGCGCCGTCGGCCCACGTTGTCGGGGCGCGTGGTTTCGGTTCCGCCGGACCTGGGGATGCGCCGTCGGCCGACGCCGCCTGGACCCCGCCGGTGCTGAGCTGCAGCGCCCGCGAGTCCAGGGGGCTCGACACCGTCTGGGACCGGCTGGAGCAGCACCGCGCCCTGCTCGAAGCGGAGGGCCGCCTCGTCGCCAAGCGCCGTGAGCAGCAGGTCGACTGGGCCTGGGCGATGGTAAGGGACGAACTCCTCGGCCGCCTCCGCTCCCATCCGGGGGTCCGGGCCCTCGGCCCCTCCCTCGAACAGCGGGTGCGCGACGGCGAACTGACGGCGACCCTCGCGGCGGAGCGCATCCTGGAGGTGTTCGCGGGGGAGGGATGAACGGGGTGGCGCACCGGGGCGCCACCACGAACCGCGGAGTGACGAGTGCGAATGGGGCAGTCACGCGGTGGACGCAATGCCGGTGGCAGGCGTGGGGCGGGTGCGACGTGCGGTGTCGGTGGGGTCTGCCGTGTACGTGGGGCCTGCGGAGTCTCCGTGGACGGCCTGCCGCGGGTCCGGCGGCGAGGCACGCCCCGAGCCCCGGCCGGGTGACCTCCCTCAGCGCGCCAGCGCCAGCATCACCAGCCGTCGCCACTTCAGCCGGGGCCGGGCGTGCGGGACTCCGGGCCGGTGGCGGGGGACGCGGACCCGCAGGGCGCCGGGCCGGACGGTGCAGCGCACGGGGGCGGGCATCGTCACGGCCTCCCCGTCCACACCGACCCGCACCTCCGGCGCGTCGGCGTCGACGACGACCTCGCGGGCGGTGAGCGAGGTGAACCCGGGCGAGCGTTCGCCGCGCAGCAGGCCGGCGGCCTGGGCCGCGCTGTCCACGGTGACGGCCAGGACGCCCAGGACACCGCGGTCGAGGCGGTCCCGGCGCGCGACCGCGGTCCGGTCCCCCGCGCGGTAGGGGTTGTTGCTCACCAGGACCGCCTGGGGGGAGGCCAGTGTCGTGCCCGCCGCCCGCACCGTGAGCCTCGGGCCCGCACGGTGCGTCAGCACGTCGGGGAACAGGTCCAGGGTGGTGCCGATCTTGTCGTCGCGGTACGTGTCGCTCTGCACCACCAGTGCATAGGCCCCGAACGAGGCGTTGTTGACGAAGACCCGTTCTCCGACGGTACCGAGGTCGACGGTGAGTTCGACCCCGTCGGTCAGGGCGTCCAGCGCCTTCGACGGGTCGTCCCGGTCGAGTCCCAGGTCCAGTGCGAAGTGGTTGCGGGTGCCGGCGGGTACCACCATGAACGGCACGCCCCGCTCCGCCGCGACTCCCGCCACCAGGGCCTGCGTACCGTCACCGCCGGCCACCCCCAGCAGGTCGGCGCCGGCCGCCAGGGCTTCCCTGGCCACGGCCGCGACATCGCTCGGATGCTCCGGGTCCAGCAGGAAGACCTCGGCCCCCGCACGTTCGGCCTTCTCCCTCAGTCCGAAACCCGCCACCTTCCCCCCGCCCGACCGCGGGTTCATGATGAGGAACGGCCGCCCGGGGCGCCGTGCCGGCGCCCCGGGCCGGGCCTTGTGCCGGGCGTCCAGGGCGAGCGCCTCCCACCCGGCCGAGGCGGCCACCGCCCCGAGGACGAGGCACAGCACCATGATCCATAGCACCCCCGAACGCGCCTGCAGCCAGATGACGGTCAGCGGGGCGGCCATCGCCAGCAGAACCGCCAGCACCCGCACGGCCCCCCGCCGGGTCAGCGCCCACCAGAGAGCGGCCGCCGTCACCGCCGTCCCGCCGAGAACCAGGAGCACCATCGCGATACCGCCGAGACCGGAGGCCACCAGCAGCACCACGGCAGCGGCCGCCGCCAGAACGGCCAGCCGCGCACTCCACCGCTGCGCCCTCACCTCCCGTGTCCTGCCGTCGCCGTCCATGGCACCTCCGGTCCGTGTCCCCTCTCGGCCCACCGGGCCCCTCCCCCTCAGCCGGTGTCTCCTCGTCGCCCTGTCGGTTCTCGCTGCATCGGCACGGCACCATCCGGTACGACGGTTTCGCTGTCGCCTGAGTGCCCTGAATGCCTTCCCGCCCCCCTCCGCTCTCTTCCAGTGCCTTCCGCTTCCTTCCGGGAGTCCCTTCTTTCGTCTGCTCCTACCGTCATTGCACAACCGCATGGCGTGCGCCGCCTCTCCTGCCGCGCTTCTCCTGCCGCGCCGCGGCTGCGGCCGCCGCGGCATGGGGCCGCCCGTCCGCGGCCCCGTCCGCGACCGCCTACCGCCGCCGTTGGCGATCATGGAAGGGCGCTGGGACCATGAAGGCCGACGAACGGACGGCACGGCGGTGGAACCCATGGCCGAGGACGCCCAGCTGCACCCCAGCGGCGACCCGCTGCTGGTCGCGAAGTTCGCGGTACCCGCCGTACCGCCTGCCTTCGTGGCCCGGCGGCGCCTTCTGGAGCGGCTCACCGAGGGAGCCGGAGGCCCCCTCACGGTGATCACGGGGCCCGCGGGCGCGGGCAAGACCACCCTGGCCTCCTCCTGGTGCCAGGCGGACCTGGCGCCCGGCCCGGTGGTATGGCTCACGGTGGAGAGCGCCGACAACGCGCCGGGCGTGTTCTGGGCCTATGTGCTCGGTGCGTTCCGCTACCACCGGGTGCCCCTGCCCGACGTCGGCAGCCCGTCGAGCGCCGACAATGTCGACCACTCGTTGATCGTGCGGCTGGCCGGCGCCCTCGCTCAGCTGACCGGGCCGGTGGTGCTGGTCCTCGACGGGCTGGAACACACCGGCGTCCACGGAGTCGCCGCCGAGCTGGATTTCGTCCTCGCCCACGCCGGGCCGTCGCTGCGCCTGGTCCTCCTCGGCAGGGTCGATCCGGCGCTGCCCCTGCACCGCTACCGGGCCGAGGCGCGGGTCTGCGAGATGCGCAGGTCCGAACTGGCCTTCACACCAGGCGAGACGGCGCAGCTGCTGCGCTGCCACGGACTCACGCCCTCCCGGGAGAGCATCGGGATCCTCACCGAACGCACCCGGGGCTGGGCCGCCGGGCTCCGGCTGTGCGCCCTCGCGATGCAGCGGTCCGAGGACGCCGAGCACTTCGCCCAGTCCTTCGCCGCCTCGCAGAACGCCGTCTCCGACTATCTGACGGCGGAGGTCCTGGCGGCCCAGCCGGCGGCGACACAGGACCTGCTCGTCCGCACCAGCATCCTCTCCCACATCCACCCGGAGCTGGCCGACGTCCTCACCGGACGGGACGACGGTGAGCGCGTCCTCGGCAGGCTCGTCCGCGACAACGCCTTCGTCGAGCCGATCGGCGACACCTCCTGGTACCGCTGCCACCCGCTGTTCGCCGAGGTGCTCCGCGCGCATCTGCGCAGCCGAGGCCCGGCGCTCGCCGCGCCGCTGCACCGCGAGGCAGCCCGCTGGCTCGATGCGCACGGCAGGCTGACCGACGCGATCGAGCACGCGGCCGCGGCCGACGACTGGCCGTACGCAGCCGGCCTCCTCGTCGACCGCCTCGCCGCCGGACGCCTCCTCACCGGTTCCGAAAGCCATCGTCTCGAACGATTGTTCAGTTCGATGCCGGACGGGCTGCCCGGCACCGCGCCGGCCCTCGCCGCGGCCGCCTGCGCCCTGGCCCGCGGGGACGCCGCCGCCGGCCGCAAGCATCTCGCCGGTGCCCGTCCGAGCGGCGGCGCCGCACCGGAGGTCCTGCTCACCCGTGCGCTGCTGGGGCTCCTCGCCGGCCCGGCCGCCGGTACCGGCGCCGCGGCCCCCGGGGATCCCGCCCCCGCTGGGACCCCCGCTGAAACCGGCGCTGAGACCGGCGACGGCGGTAAGCCGGCCACGCAGGGGCGGGGGCGGGGCCCGTGCCGCGGGACCCCCGACCCGGTGCCCGGGGCACCGGACTCGGCCTCCGCCACCTCGGACCCGCACCGCGGAGTACCGGCCCCGGCCCCCGCAGTACCGGCCCCGGTCCCCGCAGTACCGGCCCCGGTTCCTGCCGTGCCGGCCCCGGTTCCTGCCGTGCCGGCCCCGGACCCCGGGACGCCGGACCCCGACCGCGAGGTACGGGCGCTGATGGGCCGGGTGGACCCGGCGCTGCTCGCCCGGCACCCCGAGATCGAGGCGCTCCGGCGATACGGCAGGGGCCGTGCCCTCCTCGCCGCGGGATACGGGCCCGAGGCGCGGGAGGCATTCGCCGGCGCACTCGGCGCAGCGACGGACGAGCAGACCTGGACCGTCCGGTACCACTGCCTCGGCGCGCTGGCCCTGGCCGAGGCCGCCGACGGGCTGCTGCGGGAAGCCGAAGCACACGCCCTGGACGGCCTGAGGGCTGCCGAGGAGCACGGCGTCCCCCTCGACCGCCGCTCGGCGCGCTGCCACCTCGCGCTCGCCATGGTCGCTGCGGACCGCGGCGACTTCACGGGCGCCGGCCGCTACCTGGACGCGGCATCGCGGCCCCGGCCGCTGCCGGCCCACGACGTACCGGCAGCGGCCGAGGCCGCGGTAGTCCGCTCCCGTATCGAACTCGCCCGCGGACGCGCCACGGCGGCGTTGTCGGCACTCGACGACGTACCCGTCTCGGCCGACGGCCCGACCGGCGGCGGGGGAGAGCCGGTCGCACGCATCGCGGTGGCCCGCTGCTCGGTCCATCTGGCACGCGGTGACCCGGCAGCCGCGCTTGCCGCACTCGGCGAGGCGCCGACCGGCGGCCCCGCCCTCACCGTCGCCACTGCCGCCGCCCGCCTCGCCTCGGGAGACGGCGGGCCGGCGGGCAGGCTGCTCGCCGGGCTGCCGGACGGTGAGCGGCTCCCTCCGGTCGTACGGGTCCGCGTGCAGCTCCTCGAAGCCCAGTCGGCGGCGGCCGGGGGGGATGCCGCGAGGGCGGTGCGGCTTGTCGCGGCCGCCGTGCGCACCGCGAGGCCGCACGGACTGCGCGGCCCGTTCACCGAGGCCGGCCCCTGGCTGCGGCGGCTGCTCGTCCGCGCGCCCGGACTCGACGAGGTCGGGGCCTGGCTGGCGGGACGCTCCGCGGACACGGCGAGGCGGTCCGGACGGGGCACCGGCAGCCGCTGCGGTCCGGGGGATCCGGCAGCCGGGGTCCCCCTGCTCGTCGAGAAGCTCAGCCCCCGCGAACGCGACGTCCTGCGGTGCGCCGCCCAGACGATGTCGACGGACGAGATCGCCGCCGAGCTGTTCCTGTCCGTCAACACCGTCAAGACGCATCTGAAGAGCGTCTACCGCAAGCTGGCGGTCTCCCGTCGCAGCGAGGCGGTGCGCCGGGCCAGGGACATGGGCCTCCTCTGACCGGACGGTCGGTCCGGCCTCGCCGGGCTCGGCGCTCCCGGACCGGCTCGGCGGGCCCGGACCGGCTCGGCGGGCCCGGGCGACCGCCGTCGCCGTGCCGCCCGCCGGGCGCGCACGCCCGTTCTTCGACCGGGGCCGGTGCCCGGGCCGCACGGGGCCCCGGTGGGACCGGCCGCGGTGCGCCGGCCGGACCGCAACGGCGCCGCGCATTCGGGCGCCGGGTCACCTCGCACGGGTGATGCGGGGCCGCCGCCGGCGGCGCCACCATGCAGCAAGAGCCCTCAGCGCACGGGGAAGTGCTCGCATGCGATACGAGTTCCGCGTCTCCGGTCATCTGTCACCGGCCGTCGCCGGTGCGTTTCCCGAGCTCGACGAAGTGACGGTGCCGGAGGAGACCGTCCTCTACGGGCCCGTCATCGACGAGGCACAGCTGTACGGGCTGCTCGTACGCTTCCAGGACCTCGGCCTCCGCGTGGTGGAACTGCGCCGGCTGCCGGACTGAGCCCGCTGCCGACCGGTCGTGCCGCGCTGTCGCACCAGACGGCCGTGCGGCCGTGCGGCTTGCGGCCGTTCGGTCCTCGGGGCTCGCCGACGAGCCGCGGTCCGTGCCCCGCAGCACGGCGGGGCCGGTGCCCGCCGCACGGTCGGATGACCGGCCCGTTGCCGCTCATCCGATCGGCGGTGTGCGGGCGGCGGGGTTCTGCGGGCCGACCGGGGCGCGGAGGGCGCAGCGGGGTCCGCGCCGGGATCCGGCGGGCCGGCACGGCGCCGTCCCTCCATGGCCGTCGGGTCGGGAAGCCCGTTGATTCACCCGTGCGGGGTGAGGGAACCGCCCGCTCGCCGCCCCACACTGACGGCGAGCGGACATCCGAGGTCCGACGGGAACGGCAGGAGGACGGAGATGGACGACGCGGTCGACCTCGCTTACGACTATCCGGTTCTGGGCGCGTTCTGGACCGTGATGTGGATCTTCCTGTGGGTCGTGTGGCTGGTGCTGCTCTTCCGTGTCTTCGTGGACATCTTCCGCGACCACGAGATGAACGGCTGGGCCAAGGCGGCCTGGATCGTCTTCATGCTCCTGATCCCCTTCCTCGGCGTGCTGATCTACATCATCGTCCGTGGCAGGGACATGGGCAGGCGCGAGATCCAGCACGCGCAGGAGCAGCAGGAAGCCTTCAACGCGTACATCCGGCAGACCGCCCAGGGCGCCGGCACGGGGGACGAGCTTGCCCGGCTCGCCGAGCTCAGGTCCAAGGGGGATCTGAGCGAGGAGGAGTTCCAGCGAGCCAAGGACAAGCTCCTGAGCTGAGGACGAGGGGACATCATGACCCAACCGACCACCGCACACTCCAAGCGCTACTTCGCCTGGGCCGGAGGCCTGACGATGTTCGCCGGAGTGGTCCTGATCATCGCCGGATTCCTGGACTTCTTCCGAGGAATCATGGGCATCGCCAACGACGACGTGTTCGTCGCGACGCCCGGCTACGTCTTCCGGTTCGACCTCACCGCATGGGGCTGGCTGCATCTGATCTTCGGGATCATCGCAGTGGCGGCCGGTTTCGCCCTCTTCAAGGGCTCTCTGTGGGCGCGGGTCCTCGGCATCGCCCTCGCCGGGGTGCTGCTGGTCGTCAACTTCCTCTCCCTGCCGTACTACCCGCTGTGGTCCCTGGTCGCGATCGCCCTCTACATCGCGATCATCTGGGCCCTGTGCGTCGGACGGCCGGAGGAGGAGAAGGCCTGACAGCGTTGCGAGCCCGCCCCGCCCGCCGGTCCACCGGGCCGGCGGGCGGGCGAGTCGTGCCTCCGGTAACCGCCGCAGCGCGGAACCTGTGCCGTGCAAGCCCGTCAGGTGTGCCTCACCCGTCCGCATGACCCCCGCCGGGAGTGCGCCCGGCCCGGGTGCTTCACCGACCCGGGGATCCAGGGATCGGACCACCCGGGGGCCCGGAAATCCGGGGACCCCCGGGAGTACGTCCGGCCCGGCGCTCCGCTGACCGCGACCGCCCGGGACGTACCGGGGCCTGTCCGCCCGGCCCGCCTGCCTGTACCCCCGGCCCGCCTGGCCTGTCCGCCCGGCCTGTTCGGTCTGGTCCCGTCCGGTCAGGCCCGGCCCGCCGAACGGGCGGGCCCCGCCGGCCGCGCGGTGCGATCGGGCAGTCCTCGCAACGGCTGGGAGAGACTGTTCCCCCGAGGGCAAGCGACCGCTTAGTATGCACCGCAGCAGTGCCAGGACGTCCCACACCCCGCGGAGGCCCCGAATGCAGGCATGGCGAGTGCACCGGAACGGCGAGCCGGGCGAGGTGATGAGCCTCGAGGACACCGGCCGCCCGGAGCCCGGCGAAGGGCAGGTCCTGCTCAGAGTGCGGGCCGCCAACGTCAACTTCCCCGACGCGCTGCTCTGTCGCGGCCAGTACCAGATGACGCCCCCGCTGCCCTTCACACCGGGGGTGGAGCTGTGCGGCGAGACCGAGGACGGCCGCCGTGTCATCGCCACCCCCGCCCTGCCGTACGGCGGGTTCGCCGAGTACGCCGTCGCCGACGTGGCCGCCGTACTGCCCGCACCCGACTCCCTCGACGACGCCGAGGCGGCGGCGCTGCACATCGGCTACCAGACCGGCTGGTTCGGACTGCACCGCCGGGCGCACCTCCAGGAGGGCGAGACCCTGCTCGTGCACGCGGCCTCCGGCGGCGTCGGCAGCGCGGCCGTCCAGCTCGGCAAGGCCGCGGGTGCCCGTGTCATCGGTGTCGTCGGCGGCCCGGAGAAGACCGCCGTGGCCCGAGGCATCGGCTGCGACCTCGTCATCGACCGGTACGCGGACGACATCGTCGCCGCCGTGAAGGACGCCACCGGCGGCCGCGGCGCCGACGTCGTCTACGACCCCGTCGGCGGCGACGCCTACGTCAAGTCGGCCAAGTGCGTCGCCTTTGAAGGCCGCATCGTCGTGGTGGGCTTCGCGAGCGGGTCCATCCCCAGCCCGGCGCTCAACCACGCGCTGGTGAAGAACTACTCGATCGTCGGACTGCACTGGGGCCTCTACGGCCGGCAGGACCCCCGGGCCGTGCTCCGCTGCCATGAGACCCTCACCGGCCTGGCGGCCAAGGGCCTGATCAAGCCGGTGGTCAGCGACCTGGTCCCGCTCGAGAGCGCTGCCGAGGCCGTCCAGCGCGTCGCCGACGGCACCACCACCGGGCGCCTCGTCGTCCTCCCGGGAGGAGCAGAGGTATGACCGAAGCAGCCGAACTGCGCCTGCGCGTAAGCGAGTTCCTCGCCGCGCACCCGCCCGCCGACACCGAGCGGGGCGCCTTCCTGAGCGCCCGCTACGACGCCGGTCTCGCCTGGGTGCACTACCCGGCCGGACTCGGCGGACTCGGCGCCGCCCGCTCCCTGCAGGCCGTCGTCGACGCGGAACTGGAGGCCGCCGGCGCCCCCGACAACGACCCCCGGCGGATCGGCATCGGCCTCGGGATGGCCGCGCCCACCATCCTGGCGTACGGCACCGAGGAGCAGAAGCGGCGGTTCCTGCGGCCGCTCTGGACCGGCGAGGAGGTCTGGTGCCAGCTCTTCAGCGAACCCGGCGCGGGCTCCGACCTCGCCGCCCTGGGCACCCGCGCCGTCCGGGACGGCGCCGACGGCGACTGGATCGTCAACGGCCAGAAGGTATGGACCTCCAGCGCGCACCTCGCCCGCTGGGCCATCCTCATCGCCCGCACCGACCCCGACGCCCCCAAGCACCACGGCATCACCTACTTCCTCTGCGACATGACCGACCCCGGGGTCGAGGTCCGGCCGCTGCGTCAGATCACCGGCGAGGCCGAGTTCAACGAGGTCTTCCTCACCGGTGTGCGGATCCCCGACGACCGGCGCCTCGGCCCCGTCGGCGAGGGCTGGAAGGTCGCCCGGACCACCCTCATGAACGAACGCGTCTCCATCGGCGGCATGCGCCTGCCGCGCGAGGGCGGAATGATCGGCCCCGTCGCCCGCACCTGGCGCGACCGCCCGGAACTGCGCACCCACGAACTCCACCAGCGCCTGCTCACCCTCTGGGTGCAGGCCGAGGTGGCCCGGCTCACCGGCGAACGGCTGCGCCAGCAGCTCGCCGTGGGCCAGCCGGGCCCCGAAGGATCGGGTATGAAGCTCGGCTTCGCCCGGCTGAACCAGGAGATCAGCGGACTGGAGGTGGAACTCCGCGGCGGCGAGGGCCTGCTGTACGACGACTGGACCATGCGGCGCCCCGAGCTGGTCGACTTCACCGGGCGCGACGCCGGCTACCGCTATCTGCGCTCCAAGGGCAACTCCATCGAGGGCGGCACCAGCGAGGTGCTGCTCAACATCGTCGCCGAACGGGTGCTCGCACTGCCCCCCGAACCACGCAACGACAAGGACGTCCCCTGGAAGGACCTCGCGCGATGAGCACTCAGCCCGACCTCCTCTACTCCGAGGCCGAGGACGACCTGCGGGCCGCCGTACGCTCCCTGGTCACCGACCGGTCCGACCATACGGCGGTGCTCGACCGCGCCGAGTCGGGAACGCCCTACGACGACGGGCTGTGGCAGTCCCTGGCCGCCGGGATCGGCGCGGCGGGACTGCTCGTCCCCGAGGAGTTCGGCGGCCAGGGCGCCGGTCACCGTGAGGCCGCCGTCGTCCTCGAGGAACTCGGCCGGACGGTCACTCCCGCGCCGTACCTCACCGGCTCGGTGATCGCCACCGAGACGCTGCTCGCTCTCGCCGGAGCGCACACCGGAGCGGACGGCGGAGGGGACGGCGGAGGGGACGGCGAGGCCGCGGGGCTGCTGAAGGAGCTGGCCGCGGGCCGGACGGTCGCGGTCCTCGTCCTGCCGCTCTCCGCCTCCGCCGGTGCAGGCCTCCCCACCGGGCCGACCGTGACGGGTGTCGCCGACGCCGCCGCAGCCGATGTGCTGCTGGTGCTCCGGGCCGACGGCCTGTACGCGGTCCGGCGAGGCGAAGCGACGGTCGAACCGCTGACTCCGCTCGACCTCACCCGCCCCCTCGCCGCCGTCACCACGGCGGAGGGCTCCGGCACCCGGCTCTCGGCCGCGGACCAGGCCCGCTTCGCGGTACGCCGCGGGCTGCTCGCCGGCGCCGGGCTGCTCGCCTCCGAGCAACTGGGCGTCGCCGAGTGGTGCCTGGAGGAGACGGTCCGCTACACACGCGACCGGTACCAGTTCAACCGCCCCGTCGGCTCCTTCCAGGCGCTGAAGCACCGGATGGCGCAGCTCTGGCTCGACGTGGCGGGGGCCCGCGCCGCTGCGCGCAACGCCGCCGACGCCCTCGCGAGCCGGAGCACCGAGGTGCCGCTCGCGGTCTCCGTCGCCCAGGCGCACTGCTCGCGGGTGGCGGTGCGCGCCGCCGAGGAGTGCGTCCAGCTCCACGCCGGCATCGGCATGACCTGGGAGCACCCGGCACATCTGTACCTCAAGCGGGCCAAGGCGGACGAGATCGCCCTCGGTACCCCGGGCCACCACAAGGAGGTGCTGGCGGAACTGGTCTCGCTGCCCGGGCCGCTGTGACGGGGCGGGCGGCCGGGCCCGGACGGAAGCGGGCCCGGCCGCCCGCGGGCCGGCGTGGGGCCGCCGGCCCCCGCGGTGCCGCCGGTCCGTCGCGGGGCGCACGATCCGCCGCTCCCGCTCCCGCTCCCGCTCCCGGTCCCGCTGCGGTGACGTACGACGTATGACGTGCGCGGCGATGGCCCCGCCGGCCCGCGGTGCTTCCGCCTCGCCCTCTCCCTTCGGCCCACGACAACATCCGAGGTCAACAACGGATTTGATGAGCACCCGATCGGCGGACACGCCAGTCGGCCGACCGGCGCGCCCACTGGGTCACACTGGCGCCCGAATGCCGCACAACCCCGGTGCGGCGGAGGGAGGCCCGGCCATGGCCGTTTCGGTTTCGGTGGTGCTGCTGCTGCTCGTCCTCGCGGTGATCTTCCTCCGCAACGGCGGGCTGAAGCTCTCACACGCACTCGTGTGCGCCCTGCTCGGATTCTTCCTCGCCGGCACGAGCATGGCGCCCACCATCCACGACGGCGTCTCCGCTACCGCCGAGGTCGTCGGCAAGCTCAGTCCCTGACGACCGGGGCCGGCGGCCGGATCAGGGCGCCGGACCGCCGCGGCTCCCGGCACACCCGGTGCTCGACCGCCAAGGACGGCGGCCCGGTCGGCCGCAGTCGGGCGGGTCGAGGGGCCACGGGGCGACACGGCCCCGATTCGGGCGTTCAATGAGTGCATGCACCCCGGGAAGGGCCCGCGGCCGAGCCGAGGCCGCCCGCTCGCCATAGCGGGCCTGGCCGCGCTGCTCCTCGCGGCGACGGCCCTGACGCCGGGTGCCGACGGTCCCCGCTCCGCCTCCGGTCCCGCACCATCGCCCTCCGAGCCCCTGCCCAAGCCGCCGTCGGACCAGCCGCCGCCGCTGCTCACGCGGGCCGACGTGGACCGGGCCGTCGCCCGCCTCGACGGCGTCGTCCGGGACATGATGAAGGAGACCGGCGTCCCCGGTGTCGCGGTGGGTGTCGTACACCAGGACCGGGTGCTCTACCTGAAGGGCTTCGGCGAACGGCACGTCGGCGAGCCCGCCGCCGTCGACCCCGACACCGTCTTCCAGCTCGCCTCGCTCTCGAAGCCGATCGGCTCGACCGTGGTCGCGGGGGCCGTCGAGGGCGAGGGCGACGAGGCCGGGGACGGCGCGGCCGGGGACGGTGCGGGGGCGCAGGGCGCGGACGAACGGGACGCCGGCTGGGACGCACCGGTCGCCCGGCATCTGCCCGGGTTCGCTCTCAAGGACCCCTGGGTGAGCGGCCATGTCACCGTCACCGACCTGCTGTCCCACCGCAGCGGACTGCCCGACCACGCGGGAGATCTCCTGGAGGACCTGGGCTACGACCAGGCGTACATCCTGAGTCATCTCCGCGACGAGCCGCTCGCCCCGTTCCGCGCCGCCTACGCGTACACCAACTTCGGCTTCACCGCCGGCGCGGAGGCCGTCGCCCGCGCGAAGGGGGTGAGCTGGCAGAAGCTCTCCGAGGACACCCTGTTCCGTCCCGCCGGCATGGACTCCACCAGCACCACCTTCGCCGACTACGAGAAGGCCGCGAACCGGGCGGTGGCCCATGTGCCCGGTCCCGACGGCACCTGGCAGGCGAAGTACGTCCGCAACGCGGACGCCCAGGCACCCGCCGGAGGGGCCAGCTCCAGCGCCGCCGACATGATGCGGTGGCTGCGGCTCCAACTCGCGGGAGGGAAGCTCGACGGCCGACAGATCATCGACGCCGAGAGCCTGCGGCACACCCATCTGCCCGAGATCGTCTCCCAGCCGCCGAGGTCCCCCGCGGGACGGACCGGCTTCTACGGGCTGGGCTGGAACGTCACCTACGATGACCAGGCCCGGCTGCGGCTCGGCCACTCCGGCGCCTTCGAACTCGGGGCCAACACCCATGTGACGATGCTGCCCGGTGAACAGCTCGGCATCGTCGTGCTCACCAACGGCAAACCCGTCGGACTGGCCGACGCCGTCGCCGAGGACTTCTTCGACACCGCTCAGTACGGCAAGCCCAGCCGTGACTGGCTCCGGCTGTTCGCCGCGCTCTACGCGCAGCTGGAGGAAGCCGGTGTGTCCCCCACGGACTACGCCGATCCGCCCGATTCCGCGAAGGCCGCCCGGCCCGGCGGCGCCTACGCGGGGACGTACGACAGCACCTACTACGGGAAGGCCACCGTCACCGACGGCCCGGACGGCCTGGTGCTCGAACTCGGCCCGGAGCCGAAGCGGTTCCCGCTGCGCCACTACGACGGCGACACCTTCAGCTTCGAGACGGCCGGCGAGAACGCCGTCGGGCCGACCGGCGCCACCTTCACGTTCGGCCGGGGCGACACGGCACGGAAACTGCGCGTCGAGTACCTCGACGGGACGGGCCTCGGGACGTTCACCCGCCACTGACGGCCGCGGCCGAGGCCACGCCGGACGTCTCGCCTCCGGCCGTCGCGACTGTCGCGACCGCCGGACGCGGCGGCCACCGACCCCCGCCCGCGGCCGCCCGCCGACGGCCCGGCACTCCCGTCCGGCGACGGGCGCCCCGCCGAGCCGGGCACCCGCGGCGGGCGGTGGCGAGCTCCGGGGCTCCGGGCGCGGGCGGGCACCTGCCCGGGGCCGGCCGGAGGCGGCCCGGGCATCCGCGCGCCCCGTCAGGTGAAGCTCGGCATCTCGCCCTCGGTCGTGGCGGTGTCGATGACGGCGAACGGCGCGCCCTGCGGGTCGACCACGGCCGCGAACCGGCCGAAGGGGGTCGTCATCGGCCCGAACACCAGCCTGCCGCCCCGTCTCCGGACCGCTGCGACCGCGGCGTCGCAGTCCGCGACCGTCCAGTAGACCTGGACGTAGGACGGCACCTCGGGCGGGGAGTCGTCCGTGGTCTCCATCCGGCCCAGGACGGGCCCCCGCCCCAGGTCGAACACCTTGAAGTCGCCCTCCGGGTCCACCAGGGCCTTCACGCCGTAGCCGAAGACCGCCGGGAAGAACGCGTCCGCTTTCCCGGGCTCACGTGTGACGACCTCCGCCCAGCAGAAGGAGCCGGGGACGTTCGTCGCCTCGAAGCCCTTGTACGTACCCCCCTGCCAGACGCCGAAGAAGACACCGCCCGGGTCCCGCGCGAGGCACATCGTCCCCAACTCGCCCACCTGCGTCGGCTCCAGGAGCACTGTGCCGCCGTTCTCCCGGATCCGCCCGGCGGTGGCGGCGGCGTCCGGGGACGCCAGATAGAGGCACCATCGGGAGGGCCCCTCCTGCCCGGGCGCGGGCGGGACCACCGCGGCGACGGCCTTGCCGTCCGCGAACGCCCGCGTGTAGCCGCCGTACTCGGGCGACGACTCCCCGAACGTCCAGCCCAGGACCTCGCCGTAGAAGGCCTTGGCCCCCTCCAGGTCCGGGAACATCGCGTCGGCCCAGATCGGTGTGCCTTCGGATGCGTCTGCCATGACGGTGACTCTCTTCCGTGCGGAATTACATGGTTCGGAGGCTCTCCTCCCCAGCCACGCTAGCGATCGCCGCTCGGTCCCGCGCGGTGATGCGGTTTTCCGCCCCTGGACGGGATCCGACGCCCGCAGGGATGGACCGGTCCCCGGTCCCCGGTCCCCGGTCCCGGGTCCCGGACCCGGAGTCCGTGCACCGTCGCGCCGACCGTGCCCGTATCCGTATCCGTCCCCGTCCCGTCCTTGCACCGGGGCGTTCCGGCACGGACTCAGGTACCGAGCACCCGGGACCGGATCAGGAACCGCACGCCCTCGGGAGCCTCCAGCGAGAACCCGCTGCCGCGCCCCTCGACCACGTCGACGATCAGACGCGTGTGGCGCCATGTCTCGTACTGGCTCGCCGACATCCAGAACGGCACCGGCGCGTCGACGCCCTCGACGGCGAGTTCCGCCAGCAGCACGTCCGAGCCGCCGGTGCGGAACTCGCCCGCCGGGTAGCACATGGGGGCGCTGCCGTCGCAGCAGCCTCCCGACTGGTGGAACATCAGGGGCCCGTGGGCTCCGGTCAGCCGCCGCACCAGGCCGGCCGCCGCCGGGGTGAGCTCCACGGGTGCGGTGGCTTCCGTCCCCCCGCTCATGACGCCGAGTCCGAGGCCCGCGCCGCCCGCCCGCTCGTTCGGTGCTCCGTATGACGCAGATACACGTGCCGCCCCTTCCTCGCCCGCGGCCCTTCCCTCAGGGGCCGCCGTCGGCGGCCCAGCCAACCACCCCGGACGTTGCGAGGGCGTTGCACCGCATCCGGCTGCAGCGTTCGCCCCGGCCGCACGGGCCGCGGTGCGAGACCGGCTCGGGGTACGGGCCCGCACCGCGGCGTCCGGGACGCCGCCGGTCAGGCGGCGGCGGGTTCGAGCACGACCGGCAGCTCGGTGAGGCCGCGGAAGGCCGGGAACGGCACCTCCATCCACGTCGGCTCCGCCCGCGGATCGGCCGGCGCGATCCTCGGGAACCGGGTGAACAGACCGCTGAGCGCGAGCTGGGTCTCCAGCCGGGCCAGCGGCGCCCCCAGGCAGTAGTGACCGCCGTGCCCGAAGCCGATGTGGGCGGCGGTGCCCTGGCGCCGCACGTCGAACACGTCCGGGTGCTCGAACTTCAGCGGGTCGCGGTTGGCGGACAGCAGCGAGATCTGCACCAGCGCGCCCTTCGGGATCCGGGTGCCGCCGATCTCCATGTCCTCGGTCGCGTACCGGAAGGTGGCGCTCTCGACCGAGCCGTCGAAGCGGACCAGTTCCTCCACCGCCGGGCCGATCAGCTCCGGGTCCTCCCGCACGGCGCTGAGCTGCCCGGGGTCGGCCAGGAAGTGGTGCACGGCGTTGCCGATCAGGTAGGCGGTCGTCTTGTGGCCCGCGAACATCAGCAGGAAGGCCGTGGAGACCAGTTCGCCGCCGGTCAGCCCGCCCTCCCGGTCCCTGGTCGCGGCGAGCGCGCTGAGCAGGTCGTCGCCCGGCCGGTCGCGCTTGCGGGCGATCAGCTCGGTGAAGTAGGCGTGGAGGTCCTCCTCCGCCTGCTGCTGGGCCCGCTTGAACTCCTCGCCGAAGCCCGTCTGCGCCACCGTCGTGGACAGCTCCTGCATCAGCGGCCGCTCCTCGGGGGGTACCCCGAGCAGTTCGCAGATCACCGTGATCGGCACCGGGAAGGCGAACGCCGGCAGCAGGTCGAACGGTTCCCCGGTCGGGCACGCGTCCAGGAGCCGGTCCACGATGTCCTCGATCTTCGGCCGGAGGGCCTCGACCCGGCGCGGGGTAAACGCGGAGTTGACGAGTGTGCGCAGCCGGGTGTGCTTGGGCGGGTCGGAGTTGAGCATGTTGTCGTCCAGCGCCACCGACGAGTCGCCGAAGATCCTCCGGTACGCGTCCATGGCCCCGTACATGTCCTTGCTCAGCCGGGGGTCCGAGAGCGCGGCGCGGGCGTCCTCGTACCGGGTGATCAGGTAGGTCTCGATGCCGTGCGGGGGTGTCATCGGGCAGACGGGAGCGGTGTCCCGCAGATGCGCGTACACCGGGTGGGGGTTGCGGCGGAACTCCGCGGTGCACCGCTCGGCTGCGGCGACGGGGTCGTGCGTCGTGGTCACGGACGGCTCCTGAGGTCGAAGAGGGCCTCGGCGTTGCCACCGAGGATGCGCTGCTGGGCCGCCCTGTCGACGGGCAGCTTCTCGATCATGCGGATGAGGTCCTCGAGGGGCACCGAGAGCGGCGGCGAGTCGGTGCCGAAGAGCATCCGTCCGGGCCCGAGCACCTCCGTGTTGAGGGCCAGATGGGCGGGGCTGAACGGGCTGGTGTCGACGTACATGCGGCGCAGCGCGGCGCCCGGGTCGGGCGACGCCTGGACGGCCGGCTCCGGGCCCCCCGCCGGAGGCCGCCCGGAGGGAGGCCGTCCCGCGGTCTCTCCGGTCCTGGTCTCTCCGGCCCCCCGCCGTCCGGCATCCGGCGGGCCGGCGGGCGGCGGGGCGGCGGGCGGCGCGCCCCCGCCCCAGTGCCGGGGGCGCGCCGCCATCTGGAGGCGCTCCGGCAGCAGGGCCATGGCCCCGCCGCCGGTCGCGCCGATCAGCCGCAGTCCGGGGTACTTGTCAAGCCACCCCGCGAAAGCGATCATGGCCATGCCCATGGTGACGTCGCCGAAGCGGCCGATCTGCTCGACGAAGGCGATGTTCTCCACCCGCTCCGTGCCGATCGGTTCGGCCGGCGCGTGCACCATGACGGGCACTCCCGCCTCGGCGGCCAGCGCGAAGAAGGAGTCCGCCCGCGGCGAGCCGAGCAGCTCGCCGTGCACGCTGGAAGTGGTGATCAGGCCGACGAAGGCGGGGTCCGCCAGTGTCTCCCGTACCCCTTCCAGATGGTCGTCGTCCCCGAACGGGTTCGCGTACACGTACCCGCGCAACTGGTCCGGGAACTTGGTGATCAGGCCCGACATCCACGCGTGGAAGCCACGCAGCCGGTCGCGCGGTTGCCTGTAGTTGTCCACGCCCGGAACCCGCGCCATCGCCCCGGCGCCGACGGGGCTGCCGATGATGGTGAGGTCGATTCCGGCCTGGGCGCGGGCGGCGAGCATGCCGTCCACATCGGTCAGGCTGGGGGGCATGGGGAAGCGTTCGGCCGCCTCCGGCGGGGACAGGTGCCCGTGGATGTCGATGATCATTTGTCGGTTCCCGGTTTCCGTGTGAGGGCGCGGGTGACCGCGGCGCAGTCCTCGTCACCGAAGCCCTGCCCGGTGGCGCTGACATGGGTCTCCGCGGCCGCCGCGGTGAGCGGCAGGCTCAGGCCGGTGGCTTCGGCCTGCTCCGTTGCGAGCATGAGGTCCTTGGCCATCAGCCGCAGCCGGAAGTCCGGCTCCTCGAAGCGCCCCGAGGCGAGGCGGCGGGACTTGAACGACATGACCGGTGACGCGAAGCCGCTGCCCGCTATGGTGCGCAGGACCTGCCTCCGGTCGAGTCCGAAGGCGGCCGCCAGCTCTGCCGCCTCGGCCATCGCCTGCACCTCTATGCCCATCAGCAGGTTGAGGAGCAGCTTCATCCGCATGCCGGAACCGAGTGCGCCCAGATGGACGACCTCCTTGGCCAGCATCTCCAGCAGCGGCCGGCCGGTGGCGAAGACCCGCTCCTCGCCGCCCACGAACAGGCGCAGTTCGCCGTCGCGGGCGTGGTCGCGGTTGCCGAGCATGCCGACGTCCAGGACGGCGGGCGCGTCGCCGGTGAGGCGGACGACCTCGTCGGGCGCGACGGTGCTGGCGCAGATCAGGGCGCCGGGGTAGCCGCCCCGGGCCAGGATCCCGTCCGGGCCGCGCAGCACGGCCCGCAGGGCCTCGCCGTCGGCGACGGTGCAGATGGCGGCGCTCGTGCCGTCGACCGCCTCGCTCGGGCGGGACGCGGCGAAGGCGCCCGCTCTGGCGAGCGGCTCGGCGCGCTCCGGGGTGCGGTTCCACACCCGCACCTGTATGCCTTGACTCAGGAGGCGTGAGGCCAGGCCGCCGCCCATGGTGCCGAGACCGAGGACGGCGACGGGGCCGTTCGTGGTGTAGGTCATGACGTCTCCTTCACGGTCTCCATGACGACGCGGAACCTCAGGGACTGCGTCGAGTCGACCCACTCGCGGAGCGGGGCCACCAGGGCACGGTGGTCGTCGCTCTGCTGCCAGGCGAAGAAGTGTTCGGGAGTCTCCCACTCGCTGGTGATCACCCACTGGCGGGAGTCGTCGACGGGCTGACCGAGCCGCTCGACGATGTGGCCGGGCGTGCCGGCGACGGACTTCCGGAGCTTGTCGTACATCTCCAGGAACCCCTCTTCGCCGCCCTCGACGACCCGGACCGCGAAGACCACGGACAGCCTGTCGTTCTGCCGGCCGTTCTGCACAGTGCCCATGTCTCCTCCTGATGGTGAGAACCGACGGGACACGCTTTCCAAGGACTCATGGCCCCTGGGGGGCTGCAACTCCGAATGGCGGACACCCCAATGGACGCAGGGGGTACCGCTCCGTGATTAGTCCATGCGGGTGAGTGACACCCGGGCCCGGACATGGGGAAGGCGAGAGTGTTCCGGGACCCCGTGAACCGGGTCGGGTTCCCCGCTCGGGCAGCGGCCGCCACACGGATCGGCCGACTGCCCCACGCGAGGTCGTGCGAAAGGCGCCCAACGGCCCAACGGCCGTACCGCCGATCGGGGCGCCGGTGGCCCGGTGGCCCGGTGGCCCGGCGGGGCGGCGGGGCGGCTCCGCCGCCGCTCCGTGGGCCGAAGGGCCGATGGCCGCCGCCCTCGCTGCGGCCGCACGCGCCGCGACCGCCCCCGCCCGTGCCGGGCGCACGTCTGCCCGGGGCGCCCGCCTGGGGGCGGCGGCAGCACGGCGCCGGACCGCCCGCACCGGGGCACCCGCGCGGCGCGGGCGGCAGGGTGCCGCCGGCCCGCCTCGCGGCGGGCGGGTGCTGCCCGGTCCGGGCTCAGCCGTGCAGGGCCGCTGCCACCACGGACCGCGCCTCCTCCTGCACCCGGGCCAGATGCCCGGACCCGAGGAACGACTCGGCGTACACCTTGTAGACGTCCTCCGTGCCCGAGGGACGCGCCGCGAACCAGGCGTTGGCCGTGGTCACCTTGATGCCCCCGATGGGTGCGCCGTTGCCCGGCGCATGGGTGAGCACGGCGGTGATCGGCTCACCGGCCAGGGTGTCTGCGGACACCTGCCCGGGAGAGAGCCGGCTCAGCACGGCCTTCTCCTCACGGGTGGCCGGAGCATCGACCCGGGCGTAGGCCGGTGCGCCGAACCGCTCGGTGAGCGAGGCGTAGTGGCGGCTCGGCGAGACCCCCGTCACGGCCAGCATCTCGGACGCGAGCAGGGCGAGGACGATGCCGTCCTTGTCGGTCGTCCACACCGAGCCGTCCCTGCGGAGGAACGAGGCGCCGGCGGACTCCTCGCCGCCGAAACCGAGCGAGCCGTCCAGCAGTCCGTCCACGAACCACTTGAAGCCGACCGGCACTTCGCGGATCTCGCGGTCCAGGTCGGCGGCCACCCGGTCGATCATGCCGGACGACACCAGCGTCTTGCCGACCGCCGCTCCGGCCGGCCACCGGGGGCGATGGCGGAAGAGATAGGAGATCGCGGCGGACAGGTAGTGGTTGGGGTTCATGAGCCCGCCGTCCGGGGTGACGATGCCGTGCCGGTCGGCGTCCGCGTCGTTGCCCGTGGCGACCTGGAACAGCTCGCGCTGCCCGATCAGCGACGCCATCGCGTGCGGGGAGGAGCAGTCCATCCGGATCCTGCCGTCCCAGTCCAGCGTCATAAACCGCCAGGCCGGGTCGGTGAGCGGGTTGACGACGGTCAGATCGAGGCGGTGCTGCTCGGCGATCCGGCCCCAGTACGCGACGGACGCCCCGCCGAGCGGATCGGCCCCGATGCGCACACCGGCGGCGCGCACCGCGTCGAGGTCGAGCACCGACGGCAGGTCGGACACATACGAGCCCAGGAAGTCGTACCGGCCGGTCGTCGCGGCGGCGAGCGCCCGCGCCCAGGGGATCCTCCGTACGTCCTTCAGCCCGCCGGTGATGATCTCGTTGGCGCGCTCCTCGATCCAGCCGGTCGCCTCCGAGCCGGCGGGCCCGCCGTTCGGCGGGTTGTACTTGAAGCCCCCGTCCGACGGCGGGTTGTGCGAGGGCGTGACCACCACGCCGTCGGCCAGGCCGGAGCCGCGACCGCGGTTGTGGGCCAGGACGGCGTGCGAGACGGCCGGCGTGGGGGTGTAGCCGTCGGCCTCGTCGATCAGCACGGTGACCCCGTTGGCGGCGAACACCTCCACCGCCGTCACCTTCGCGGGTTCCGACAGCGCATGGGTGTCGGCACCGAGGAAGAGCGGTCCGCCGACGCCCTGCCCGCTCCGGTACTCGCAGATCGCCTGGCTGGTCGCGGCGATGTGGTCCTCGTTGAAGGCCGTGGCCAGGGATGATCCGCGGTGTCCCGAGGTGCCGAAGGCGACCCGCTGGCCGGGGTCCGCCGGATCGGGGTGCAGGGCGTAGTACGCCGTCACCAGCCGGGGTACGTCGATCAGGTCCTCCGGCCGCGCCGGCTGTCCCGCGCGCTCGTTCGGCATCCGTCCACTCCTTGGCATCGGTCGGGTGCGATCAGGGTAGGCGCCATGATCGCTCGTCGGTATCCGTTCGTCCGGTTGCCCCCCGCGCTCACCTGCCGGTGGGCGCCCCCCACCCGGCATGCCCGGCAGGCCCGCGCGTACGCCTCCCCGTTCGCGATGACCCGGAACCCGGCCCGTCCCCCCCTGTGCCGTCCCCCCTGCGCCGTCCCCCTGCGCCGGCCGTCTGCGCCGCCGTGCCGTCCCCACCGTCCCCGCCCGGGATCTGCCCGGGCCGTCTCCGCCCGGCCCGGGACAGCCCTGATCACCTACACTCGCCGGATGGCGAAGTACTTCGATGTCCATCCCGACAACCCGCAGCGCCGCACTGTCAGCACCGTGGCCGACACTCTTCGGTCCGACGGGCTGGTCGTGTACCCGACGGACTCCTGTTTCGCTCTGGGCTGCCGCCTCGGCAGCCGGGACGGCATCGACCGGATCCGCTCGATCCGCAACCTCGACGACCGGCACCACTTCACGCTCGTGTGCCGGGACTTCGCCCAGCTCGGCCAGTTCGTGCACGTCGACAAGGACGTCTTCCGCGCGGTCAAGGCGGCCACCCCGGGCAGCTACACGTTCATCCTGCCGGCGACCAGGGAGGTCCCGCGCCGGCTGCTGCACCCCAGGAAGAAGACGGTGGGCGTGCGCATCCCCGACCATGTCGTCGCGCAGGCACTGGTCGAGGAACTCGGCGAACCGCTGCTCTCCAGCACCCTTCTCCTGCCCGGCGAGGACGAGCCCATGACCCAGGGCTGGGAGATCAAGGAGCGGCTCGACCACGTGGTGGACGCCGTGGTCGACTCGGGCGACTGCGGGACCGAGCCGACCACCGTCATCGACTTCTCCGGTGGTGAACCGGAGATCGTCCGCCGGGGCGCCGGCGACACCGCGCGGTTCGCGTAGCCGCGGGCGCGCGAGCGTACCCCGGAGCGGCAGCCGGGCCCCGGCGGCCGCCCCGGCCGAACGCCGCTTCGGGCTGTGCCCCCGCCCGGGCGGCTCGGCGTTCCGCGGTTCCGGCGCGGTCCGCACACCGCCCCGGAACCGGGGCCGGCCGGATCAGCCGCTCCGGCCGGCCCCGGCCACCGGCCCGCTCCGGGGCGGCTCAGCTGCCGTAGACGCCGACCTCGTACAGGGAGTAACCCCACGTGGTGCCGCGTTCCAGTCCCTGGATCCGCACATGGCGGGCCGTCGTCCCGTCGAACCGGGCCGTGTCCAGGCCGCCGTCACCGGCCGTCGTGGACCACACTTGACGCCAGTTCGTGCCGTCCGACGACACCTCGACGCGGTAGGCCTTCGCATAGGCGCGCTCCCACTCCAGGGTGACCCGTGCGACCAGGGACGGTGCGCCGAGATCGATCCGGAGCCACTGGCTGTCGCTCCAGCCGCTCGCCCAGCGCGTATGCGCCTTCCCGTCGACGGCCCTGCCGGGAGCGTAGCTCGTGAACAGGCTCCACTCCGATGAACTGGCGGAGGCCGCCGCGCCCGCGGCGAGGTTCACCCCGGCCCGGTGCCGCTCGGACGCACCCCAGGTGCCGAGGTAGGACTCGGCGCCCTTGAAGAGGTCGTCCACCACGCCCTGTCCGCCGACGATCCTGATGTCCTCCAGCCAGTCGGGGATCAGGCCGTAGTGCGCGGCGCCGTCGGTGTTGATGTCCCAGGTGCGCTCGCCGGTGGTCTGCCGGTCGAGGACGGAACCGCCGTCTGCGCTGCGGAAGGGGTAGCGCACCGGGTCGGGGGTGTCGGCGCCCCGCGGCCCCGGCCAGCCGCCGACCCCGTTCATGTCGCTGCCGTAGCCGTATCCGACGCCGTACTTCTCGCGCAGTGCGTCCGTGCGCTCGGCCTCGTCGCTGAAGCGCTCGGAGCCGTGCATGTACTGGGCGACGAACCCGCCGAGCCGGTACACCCGCTCGGTCCAGTCCATGTCCATCCAGCTGTGCGAGGAGATCACGCCGGGGTACGACGCGGCCTCCAGGATGTCGAAGGCCCGGCCGGCGGCCTTGACGCTCATATGGTCGATCTCGAGCATCATCTTGCGCTCCATCATGCCGCGCAGGGCGTACTCGCCCAGTTCGGTGAGCCCCCGGGTGTTGCACTGCGCGTCCGCGGCGTACGACGGGACCTTCACGCCCGAAGGGAGCTCCTTCTCGGCGGCGGGGGCGGCGGCGAGGCCGATGGGGTTGTCGCGCTGCGGCCCGGTGCACTTCTCCGTCTTCCAGAAGGTGCCGGTGGACAGGAACTGGCCGACGTTGATCGCGGTGCCCTGCGTGCCCGAGTCGAAACGGACCCCGCACAGCGCGTTGTCGAACTTGTGGCAGAGGAACATGCTCCGCACACCGAGTTCGTGGAGTTCGTCGAGACCGCGGTCGATGTCGTCCTTCCCGCACTGCGGGATGTCCAGGATCTGCCTGCAGCCGAACGGCTCGGAGGTCTCCACGCCGAGGACCACGGCCAGTCTGCCCTGCTCGATCACCTGCCGGGCCTGCGCGGAGTCGGTGACGATCCGGAAGAAGCCCTTGCCGGGTCCGCCGTAGATCCCGTCGATGTACGCCTGCATCGCGTACGTCTTGCGCGCCTGCAGGCGGATGGAGGTCATCTCGTCGCAGCCCCGGTCCTTGAAGAAGTACACCGAGCAGATGACACCGTTGGTGACCAGGTCGTTGACGAGGACGCGCTGCCCGCCGCGCCAGGCCCGCTCGATCCAGGCGTAGTAGTTCTGCTGGTGGGTGACCGAGTCATGGGCCGGCCAGTCCTTGAACGTCGGCCAGCCGTCGGGGTCGTGGCGTCCGTCGCCGCCCTTGGTGATGAAGTCGAACACCGCGAGGGAGCCGTCGGGGTAGTGCTCCGGGCAGTCCTTGAGGGCATCGGCGATGCCCTGCTCGGAGAAGGCCCTTCCGCAGATGAGCCGTCCGCCGAACGCCTCGTTCGACATGATGTGGTTGTGCGCGTCCACAAAGCCGCGCACCTTTCCGTCCGGGCCGGTGCCCTGGAAGGGCTCGCCCGAGACGTCGATCCGGGAGTCGGGTACGGGCCGGGCGTCGGGGACCCACCACCCGGACTCCGCGGAGGACCCGGGAGCGGTGCCGAGCACCAGGGCCAGCGCGGTGAGGAGCAGTGCCGCCACCGCGAGGGGGCCGCGGCGGCGGCGCGAGCGCCGTGTCATCGTCATCATCCAAGCCTTCGCCGAGCGGGAGGGGGCCGGGTCCGTCCGGGGCGGGGACCTTCCCGGAGATCCCCCACTTATGTCATGACCAGTACAAGCGGTGCGATGAGGGTCGCGACTGCTGCACAAAGAGTCAATAGCCGGAGGCGAGCGAACTGCTGCCCCCACCGCCCGGCCGATCGGGCCGCGCCCGGGCCGGGGTGATGGGCGCGAATCCCGCGGCCGGGGGCCGGGCCTGCCCTTCGCTGCCGTGCGATCTAGACTGTTCGGCAGCGCACCGCACCGCACCGCGCCGCGCCGTTCGCCACCGCGCCGCCGAACCCGCTGCGGACCTGCCCGCGGTTCGCCGCCTGCGGGCCGGAGGCGGCGACGCTCCGCCGAATCCCGCCGCCAGGAGACGCCGTGACCCCCGATGACGCCGTACGTCCGGCCGCCGACCCGGCCGGAGCCGCGGCTCCGGCCACCGGTCACACCGCGTCCGCAGGCCCGGCCGCGTCCGCACGCCCGGCGTCGGCGACCCCTCCGGCGCCGGCTTCCGCGACAGCCGCGGCGCAGCGGCTGCGCCGCAGACTCGAGCGACTGATCGGTGTGCCGGCGACCGAGGGCAACGAGCTGGTGCCACTGCGCAACGGGGACGAGATCTTCCCCGCCATGCTGGACGCGATCCGGTCGGCGGAGCGCACCGTCGACCTGATGACGTTCGTCTACTGGCGCGGGCAGATCGCCCGCGACTTCGCGGGCGCACTCGCCGACCGGGCACGTGCCGGCGTACGGGTACGGCTGCTGCTCGACGGCTTCGGGGCGAAGGAGATCGAACAGGACCTCCTGGACGCCATGGACGGCGCGGGCGTGCAGATCGCCTGGTTCCGCAAGCCCGTGTGGCTGTCCCCCTTCAAGCAGAACCACCGCTGCCACCGCAAAGCCCTGGTCGTGGACGAGCGCATCGCCTTCACCGGCGGCGTGGGCATCGCCCAGGAGTGGTGCGGAGACGCCCGCGACCCGGGGGAGTGGCGCGACACCCATGTCCGGGTCCGGGGCCCCGCGGTGGACGGGGTCGCGGCGGCGTTCGCCCAGAACTGGGCCGAGTGCCATGACGAGCTGTACGACGAGCACGACCGGTTCGCCGAGCAGCCCCGGTGCGGCGACTCCGTGGTGCAGGTGGTCCGCGGCTCAGCGAACATCGGATGGCAGGACATGCAGACGCTGATCCGGGTCATGCTGACCTCCGCCGAGCGGCGCTTCCGCCTGGCGACCGCCTACTTCGCGCCCGACGCGTTCTTCGTCGACCTGCTGTGCCGGACCGCGCGCCGCGGCGTGCGGGTGGAGATCCTGCTGCCCGGCCCGCACACCGACAAGCGGGTCTGCCTGCTGGCGGGACAGCACCACTACGCGACGCTGCTCGACGCGGGTGTGAGCATCCGGCAGTACCAGCCCACCATGATGCACGCCAAGATCATCACAGTGGACTCGGTGGCGTCCCTCATCGGGTCCAGCAACTTCAACCGGCGCTCGATGGACCACGACGAGGAGATCATGCTCGCCGTCCTCGACGAGTCCTTCACCGCGGCGCTCGACGCGCACTTCGACGAGGACAGCGAGCGCAGCGCGGACATCGACCCTGCCCGCTGGAACCGGCGTGCGGCCGTCCAGCGGGTCAGGGAGGCGTCGGTCGCCCCGATCCGGCGATTCCTGTAGCGCGGGGGCGTGCCCGGTTGCGGGTGTGCCGTCCGGTCGCCCGCCTGCCCTGCTCCGCGTACGGCACACCCCTCCGCCCGCCGCGGGTGCCCCGGCGGGCGGCCTTCCCGTCACCCCCCGGTGCCCGGCGGCTCGCCGAGGTCCTCCTCGACGACGATGTGCACCGCCGCCTCCTCGGCTCCGGCGGCACCCGCGTCGATGCCCACATCGCTGGCGAGGAGCTGCTTCTCCGTGTCCGGGCGGGCACCCTCGTCGGGTGCCACCAGCCGCCCGGCCCGCACGCTCCCGACCTCGTCGTCGATCGGCTCGCCCTCCCCGCCGGGCAGGTCTCCGATGCCGTCCCAGTCGTCCGCCGCGACATCGGGAAGTTCCCCCGCGAGCCGCTGGTCGAGCGTCTCGCCCTCGCGCTGCTCGGCCGCCGTCGTCCCCACCCTGTTCACGCCGAGCGGCCGCTCCGGCGGAGAGTAGCCCTGGTCGAGTATCTGGTCGTAGTCCGGCTCGTCCAGGGCGTCCTCGAGGTCCAGATGGGCCGCGTCCCCCTGCTCCTCGTGGGAGCCGGTGGGCTGGTAGACGGCATCCGCCATGCTGTCGCTCATGATCGTCTTCTCGCTCACCGGAGCTCCGATCTGCGGAGGGCCTCGCGTCCCGGTCGGAGCGCCTCTCCTGGTTCGCGGCCCGGTGGCCTGCCCGAGCCGTCGGTGACGCGATCTTGGCGGGCACCGCTCGCCTTGCCGGGCCCGCACGGTTCCCGTGCAGCCCCGTGCCCCTGCTTCCCAGCTTAGTGCCGGGGCCGGAAGGGTTCACCGGCACGCGGCGCCCGGCGCCCGCGCGCTCTGCCCGGACCGCTCGCCCCGGCCACCGGTCCCGCCGGCCCCCGCTGCGCCTTCCCGTCCCGCCGTCCAGCCGTCGCGGCGGGACGGCCGCGGCCCCGGGCACCCGACCGGGCCCCTCCGAGGGGCCGGACGACCGGCGGGTTAGCATATGAGCACCGCCTAGCTCGAAAGATAAATCTGTGACTGTCAATGAGGACTCGTTCACCAACTGGAAGCATCGCGAGGAGATCGCGGAGTCGATGATCCCGATCATCGGGAAGCTGCACCGCGAGCGGGACGTCACCGTCCTGCTGCATAGCCGCTCCCTGGTGAACAAGTCGGTGGTCAGCATCCTCAAGACCCATCGGTTCGCCCGCCAGATCGCCGGCGAGGAACTCTCGGTCACCGAGACGATGCCGTTCCTGGAGGCCCTCGCCGCGCTCGATCTCGGACCCTCCCAGATCGACATCGGCATGCTCGCCGCCACCCACCGGACGGACGGCCGCGGTCTCTCGGTGGAGGAGTTCACCGCGGAGGCCGTCGCGGGTGCCACCGGCGCCAACAAGATCGAGCGCCGTGAACCGCGCGACGTAGTGCTCTACGGCTTCGGCCGCATCGGCCGGCTCGTCGCCCGGCTGCTCATCGAGAAGGCCGGCTCCGGCAACGGGCTGCGGCTGCGCGCCATCGTCGTCCGCCGGGGCGGTGACCAGGACATCGTCAAGCGCGCTTCGCTGCTGCGCCGGGACTCGATCCACGGCCAGTTCCAGGGCACCATCACCGTCGACGAGGCGAACAGCACGATCGTCGCCAACGGCAACGAGATCAAGGTCATCTACGCCGGCGACCCGTCGGAGGTCGACTACACCGCCTACGGCATCAGGGACGCCATCCTCATCGACAACACGGGCAAGTGGCGGGACCGCGAGGGCCTGTCGACGCATCTGCGCCCCGGCATCGAGAAGGTCGTCCTGACCGCGCCGGGCAAGGGCGACGTCCCGAACATCGTGCACGGCGTCAACCACGACATGATCAAGCCGGACGAGCAGATCCTGTCCTGCGCATCCTGCACCACCAACGCCATCGTCCCGCCGCTGAAGGCCATGGCCGACGAGTACGGCGTGCTGCGCGGCCACGTGGAGACCGTCCACTCGTTCACCAACGACCAGAACCTGCTGGACAACTACCACAAGGCCGACCGCCGCGGCCGCTCCGCGCCGCTCAACATGGTCATCACCGAGACCGGCGCCGCCTCCGCCGTGGCCAAGGCGCTGCCCGACCTCAAGGCGCCGATCACCGGCAGCTCGATCCGCGTCCCCGTCCCGGACGTCTCGATCGCGATTCTCAGCCTCAGGCTCGGCCGCGAGACCACCCGCGACGACGTGCTGGACTACCTCCGCAAGGTGTCGCTGACCTCGCCGCTCAAGCGCCAGATCGACTTCATCACCGCACCCGACGCGGTCTCCAACGACTTCATCGGCTCGCGCCACGCGTCGATCGTCGACGCCGGGGCCACGAAGGTCGACGGCGACAGCGCGATCCTCTACCTCTGGTACGACAACGAGTTCGGCTACTCGTGCCAGGTGATCCGCGTCGTCCAGCATGTCTCCGGGGTGGAGTACCCGACCTACCCGGCGCCGATCGCCTGACATCCGGCGCCGGTGGTCCGGTTCCGCCCGCCCGGTACCCGGAGCCGGGCTCCGGCGGTCCGAATGTCCGGATGTCCGGATGTCCGGTTCCGCCGTCCCGGACGTGCCGTGTCCCGGTGGACGAGGACGCCCACCGGGGCCTTTGCCGGCCTGCAGGCGTGGCCGCGGTGCCGCCCCGTGGCCGCGCCGGTGCGAAGGGCCCGCCCCCCCGGCCAGTTGCCGCTGCGCGCAAGGGCCTTGCCCCGGTGCGCAGGCGATGGGGAGTATCCTCGGCCGGCCGCCCTACGGGGGAGTAGCGTCACCGAACGTACTGAAGGCCGAGCAGGGGAGGCGCCCGATGCCAGACCAGTGCCCGTTCGTGATGGACCCCGCGGGGCGGGACATCCACGGCGAAGGCGCCCGGATGCGCGAGAGAGGCCCGGTGGTGCGGGTCGAACTCCCGGGTTCCGTGGAGGCGTTCGCGGTGAGCAGCCCCGCTCTCCTCAAGCGGCTGCTCACCGACGCACGGGTGTCCAAGGACCCGCGCAGGCACTGGCCGGCCTGGATCAACGGGGAGATCCCGCCGGACTGGCCGCTGTTCACCTGGGTCGCCGTGCAGAACATGTTCACCGCCTACGGCGGGGAGCACCGGCGGCTGCGCGGTCTGGTGTCGCGTGCCTTCACCGCACGGCGCACGGCCGCGCTGCGCCCCCGCATCGAGCAGATCACGGAGCAACTGCTGGACCGGGTCGCCGAGGTGGGGCGCCGGGGCGAGGTGGTCGATCTGCGCGAGGAGTTCTGCTACCCGCTGCCCATCCAGGTGATCAGCGAACTGTTCGGCCTGCCGGGCGACAAGGCGGTCGACCTGCGCGAGGTCGTGGACGGCCTGTTCCACACCTCCGCGGAGCCCGACGAGGTCACCGCCACCTACGCCCGTCTGTACCAGGTGCTGGGGGAACTCGTCGCGGCCAAGCGGGAGTCACCCGGAGACGACCTGACCAGCGGCCTCATCGGTGCACGAGACGAGGAGGGCGGCGCCCGGCTGAGCGAGCAGGAGCTGCTCGACACCCTGGTACTCATGATCGGTGCCGGTCACGAGACCACCGTCAACCTCATCGACAATGCGGCGCACGCCCTGCTCACCCACCCCGACCAGCTCGCGCACATCCGCGAGGGCAGCGCCACCTGGGACGACGCCATCGAGGAGAGCCTGCGGGCGGACGCACCCGTGGCCAATCTGCCGCTGCGGTACGCCGTGGAGGACATCGAGCTCGGTGAACTCGGCGGCCCGCGGGGCATGGTGATCCACGCGGGGGAGGCCATCCTCGCCGCCTACGCCGCAGCGGGGCGTGCTGCCGAGCGGCACGGCAAGGACGCCGACCGCTTCGACGTCACCCGGATCGACAAGGAGCATCTGGCCTTCGGCTACGGGGCGCACCACTGCCTCGGCGCCCCCCTCGGGCGCCTGGAGGCGAGGGTCGCGATTCCCGCGCTCTTCGACCGCTTCCCCGAACTCACGCTCGCCGTACCGCCGGAGGAACTGCTGCCCGTGGAGTCGTTCATCTCCCACGGGCACCGGTCCCTGCCGGTCCGCCTTTCCTGAATCACTCCCCCCGCCACCAGGCGAGCAGCCGGGCCCAGCCGCTCGCCGGTGCCGCGGCCGCCGGTGCGCCGCGCAGCCCCCGGTCCGGCGCGCTCCCGCGCCGGACCGCGGACGTGGACGCCCCGTCGCCCGTGGGCAGCCCGGCGCCCGCGGCTCCGCTGCCCGCCGTGTCCCCTCCGCCCCCCGGGCCCCGTCCGCCCTCCGCGGCGCTGGTGACGGGGCTGTCGACGGTGCCGTCGACAGCGGTGGTGACGGCGGTGGGCCGGAAGGAGACCGGCAGAGCGGCGAGGGCGCGGTAGAACGGCCCCGGCCGCCACTGGAGGTCCTGCACCGGGACGGCGAGTTCCATGTCCGGGACACGGTCCAGGAGCTTCTCGACGGCCACGGCGGCGATCAGCCGCGCCGCGCCCTGCGCGGGGCAGGAGTGCGGGCCGGCGCTCCACGCGAGATGGGCGCGGTTGCCCGGGTGCTGCTCCCCGGCCAGCGCGGGGTCGGTGTTCGCCGCGGCGAAACTGACCACGAGCGGGTGCCCCTCCCTGAGGAGGGTCCCCTCGTACAGGACGTCGTGCACGGGGAAGTGCACGGCGTAGTTGGCCATGGGAGGGTCGGTCCACAGCACCTCGTCGAGGGCGTCCTCCACGGGCAGGCTCCCTCCCGACAGACTGCCCGCGAAGCGGTCGTCGGACAGCAGCAGGCGCAGGCTGTTCGCGATCAGGTTCTGCTCGGGCTCGGTCCCGGCGCCGATCAGCAGGACCAGGGTGTGCACGAGTTCCTCGTCCGTCAGCCGCGCGGGATGGGCGATGAGCCGCGAGGTCACGTCCCGCCCCGGCTTCTCGCGCTTCAGCGCGATCAGAGCGCTCACGGTCCGGGTGAGGAGTTCGTTCGCCTTCTCGGCGTCGACGAGTCCGAAGATGCCGGCCATGCCCTCGACCAGCCGCTCACCGTACTCGGGAGGGCAGCCGAGCATCTGGTTGAGCACCAGCAGGGGCAGCGGCTGGGCGTATCCGGCGAGCAGGTCCACCTGGCCGGAGGCGGCGAACCGGTCGATGAGCGAGTCGGCGCTCCGCTCCACGTAGCCGCGCAGCGCATGGGGCTCCACGGCACCCAGGCTCTCCGTGATCGCCCCGCGCAGACGGCGGTGCTCCGGCCCGTCGGTCAGCAGGGCGTTCGGCCGGTAGGCCATCATCGGGGCGACCGGGCAGTCGGCGGGCACGGTGCCGTCGGCCATGTCCCGCCACCGGCGGGAGTCCTTCGAGAACGTCTCGGGGCTGCGCAGCACGTGGAGCGCGGCGTCGTAGCCGGTGACGAGTGTGGCCCGCACCCCGGGCGACAGCTCGACGGGCGCCGTCGGCCCGGTCCGCCGCATCCGCCGGTAGGCGGCGGCGGGATCCGCCGCGAACTCCGCCCCGTACAGCGGCTCGGGGCAGCGGCGGCCGGTCTCGGGCACGGGGATGGGTTCGGGGGTCACGCGTGCTCCAGTTCGCTGGTGCGGGTCAGGAGGTACTCGACGAGGGAGACCAGCGCCCGGGTGGAGGAGTGCCGGTCGCGGGCGTCACAGCGGACGAGTGGGGTGTCCGGGAGCAGGTCGAGGGCTTCGCGCACCTCTTCCAGCGAGTGCCCCGGGGCGCCGTCGAACTCGTTGAGGGCAACGGCGTAGGGCAGGCCCAGCTCCTCCAGGACGCCCATGATGTCGAACGACTGGCCGAGGCGGCGGGTGTCGGCCAGGACGAGGGCACCGAGCGCGCCGCGGGTCATGTCCCGCCACAGTTCGGTGAACCGCTGCTGCCCCGGAGTGCCGAAAAGGTACAGCACCACGTTGTCGCTGACGGTGAGCCGTCCGAAGTCGAGGGCGACCGTGGTGGTCGTCTTGCCGTGGGCGCCCCCCAGGTCGTCCACCAGGGCACCCGCCTCGGTCATCACCTCTTCGGTGTGCAGGGGGCGGATCTCGGACAGCGTTCCCACCAGGGTGGTCTTGCCGACCGCGAAATGGCCGACGACGAGGATCTTGACCGCGGTGCGTACACCAGGCCGGAGATGGATGTCGTCAGAGGCGGGCGCGGAGCCCATCGAGCACCTCCTTCAGGATGCGGGCATCGGACGGCAGGGCCGCAGGGATCGGGGCGAGGGCGACGATGTGCCCGCTGTCCATGAGATCGGCCACCAGCACCTTCGTGACGCTGACCGGCAGCGACAGATGACCGGCCACCTCCGCGACGGACAGTGCCCCGGGACGGCAGAGCTCCGTGAGCCGCCGCTTCTCGGGCCCCAGGCCGCTCGGGGGCGGCCCGTCCGCCGCGATGAGCAGGGTCACGAGATCGAGGGTGCCGCGGCTCGGGTGGGCGCGGCCCTCCGTGACCACGTAGGGCCGCACCAGGCGCCCCGAGGGGCGTGGTCTGGGGGGACTCATGCCAGGCTGCCGGTTCCCTGCCGCGCCGGGCTGGTCAGCTCCCTGCCGAGCCGGTCGACCAGTTTGTGCATCCGGTAGGTGACCGCCTCCATGTCCACGTTCTCCGTGGTGGACACCGCGAGGTAGGCGCCCTCTCCGGCGGCGACGAGGAACACGTAGCCGTGGGCGAACTCGATCAGCGTCTGCCGCCACGGGGTGTCGGCGCGGTCGCAGAACTCGGCCGTGCTGCGGCTGATGGACTGAACGCCCGAGAGCCCGGCCGCCAGGCGCTCCGCGTCGTCCCTGCCGATGCGCTCCGAGTGGGCCCTGAGCATGCCGTCCGCGGAGAGCAGGATCGCGTGCAGCGCCCCGGGCACCTTCAGGACCTCATCGAGCATCCAGCCCAACTCGTTGTTCGTGGGCTCGATCATCCTCGGTTGTTCCCTTCGTCGTCATGGGAGGTGTCTCGGGCGTCTTCGCCGGCGGCGCGCCGGGCGGTGTCCCGGGGGGTGTCCTCGGCGGCGCGCCCGTTGAGGGTGCCGCGTGCGAACGCGCCGATTCTCCGCGCGGTCTCCTCGGCCGACCGGGTGCCGGCCTCGGCGGCGGCCGTCGGCGCGGGCCGTGCGGCCGCCGGACCCTGCGCGGCCCGGCGGCGGCGCCTCGGCAGTCCTCCCGCGGTCGTCGGGGCCGCGGCTCCGACGGGCGGTTCCGACGGCGGCCGGGACGCCGGCCCGGCAGCGGGGGAGCCCCCCGCGTGGGCTGCCTCGGCGGTGCCGTCCGCGGCGTCCCGGTGGGTGAGCAGCGCCCCCGGGAGGAACACGACGGCCCGGACACCCCCGTACGGAGAGTGGGTGTCCACGGAGACGCCGAACCCGTAGCGCTGGGCGAGCACCCCGACCACGGCGAACCCGAACTGCGGAGGGTCGTCCAGCCGGGTGACGTCCACCGTGTGCCGGCCGGACAGCAGCAGCGCGGCCTTCTCCAGCGCCTGCCCGTCCATGCCGACGCCCGCGTCGTCGATCACGACGCAGGCACCGTTGTGCACCGACCGGATGCCCACCTCGACCTGGGTGCTGGGCTGCGAGTGGCGCGCGGCGTTGTCCAGCAGCTCCGCGACGGCCAGGACCACGGGCTCCACCGCCCGGCTCTCGACGGCGATGTCGACCTCGCCGTGGATCCGGATCCGCCGGTAGTCGCGGATCCGGGAAGTGGACCCGCGCACCACGTCGGTCAGCGCGGAGGCCGCCCGCTGCCGCCCCGGCCAGGATCCGCAGAGCACGGCGATGGCCTGGGCGCGGCGGCCGAACTGGGCGTTCGCGTGGTCGATTTCCAGGAGATCGCGCAGGACGTCGGGGTGGTCGTGGCGGTCCTGCATCTCCGAGATGGCCACCTGCTGCTCGCTGGCCAGGGCCTGGATGGAGCGCATGGAGGACTTCAGCGCCGCCTTCGCCGACCGGTCGGCCCGGGCCTGGGAACGCCCCACGGCCTCCGCGAACCGCTCGAGCACACCGTCCAGGCACTTCGCGAAGTCCGTTTCCGCGAGTCGCGTGTCGAGCAGCCCGACACCGGGCGCGGGCCGGTGCGCCGATTCCTCCAGGGCGGGCAGCCGGACGGTGACCAGATGGCGCAGTTCCTCCTCGCGGCTGAGCAGGTCCCCGGCGAGTTCCCCGTTCCGCTTCCTCTGCCGCGCGCTGATCCCGCGCTGGCGCGCCAGGAGCACGGTGACGGCCAGGAGACCGACGGCCAGGCACCAGACCACCGCCTCCGGTATCTGTTCAGTCATGAAGTCCTCAAGACGGCTCGAGCCTGCGGGAGCCGCCGACGTTAGCCCCGGCCGGACCTGCCCACTACCTCTCACGCGCAGAGGTCTTGCCGCCGGGCGCAGAGGTTTCCGGGAGGAATCGGCCGGTCGGCACGCTCCACGTGTGCGCGCGGTCACGACGGGTAGGCGGTCCTGCTTGTCTGCACTACGATGCCCGCGCGGAGGCTGCCGGGAAGCGCGGAGCGGCCTTCGCCACGGACAGGGACGCGTGAAGGCGGAGGGGCGCTCTTGCGTGCGGGAACGTACAGCGTGGCCACACACTCGACGGCGCATGTCGAGCCGCGGGAGCGGGCCGACTTCTGGAGCGAGCAGGTCGACTCGCGCCACACCCGGCTGGACTTCAGGTACGCCCGCCGGGACGGTTTCCGCGGTGAACTGACCAGCCAGCGCAGTGCGGACTACGAGCTCATCGGCTGGCGCAGCGACCGGATCGAGTACGTCCGGACGCCCGGGCTGGTGCGCCAGGATCCCGCACCGGACTACCGCTTCCTGTTCCCGCTCGAGGGGGAGATGACGCTGCGCCACAGCGGCCAGGAGGCGCGGCTCGCCCCGGGGTTCGGCAGGCTGATGACGCTGGACGCCCCGTTCGAGCTGCTCCACGACTCGATGCTGAGCGGCGTCATCCTGTCGATACCGGCCCGCGGGATCGACGGACCGCTCAACCGCAAGGCCCCGCTGGACGCCGAACTGGACCTGACCACGGGGCTGGGACGGGTTCTGCACGGCATGCTGCTCAGCCTGCACGCCGAGCGCACGCGCCTGGACGCCGCGCAGTTCGACGCGGTCGCCGACCGCGCCGTCGAGCTGCTGTGCATGGTCGCCGCCGGTGACGACCGCCCGGACGCGCCGGACCATCTGGCGCAGGTCGAGGCCGCCATCCGCCGCTATGCGCGCGAGCACGCGGCCGAGCCGGATCTCAGCGGTGCGTCGATGGCGCACGCGCTCGGCTGGTCGCTCCGCCAGGTCCAGCTCGCCCTCCAGAGGGCCGGCACCACACCGCGCGAGCTGATCAGGGAGGAGCGGCTGCGTGTGGTCCGCGACCGCCTCCAGCGCCCCGAGTACACGCATATGACGATCAGTGAACTGGCCTGCGCCCTCGGGTTCTCCTCGGCGAGCGCCCTCAGCACGGCCTTCCGCCGGCGCTTCGGGACCAGTCCCCGGGAGCTGCGCCGCAGGTACCGGCAGGTCTGACGCGGACGCATGGGCCGATACCGGATGGCTCTGCCCGGCCCGGAGCCGCCCCGGGAGCCCTCCGGCGTACACGACAGCGCGGGTACCGGGACCACAAGGTAGAACGGGTTCCACATCTGTGGAAGGGTGGGGGCCGCGACACCTGCCGGAGTGACCGCCGCGGCGGTCCGCGGCCCGCGTCGGACCGCCGTCCCCGACGAGCGGGGGCCGGATCCTTCCTCCAGCGGGGGACGGGGCGACGACGGGCCGGTCTCCGCGCAGGAGTCGGCTGGCAACCGTGTGGCGCACAGCCGCGGTATTCGCTTCTGAGGAGACGGACGGTCCCATGCAGATCCTGCGCACACCCGACGAGCGTTTCCGGGATCTCCCCGACTACCCTTTCGAGCCGTCCTACGTGGATGTGGCGGCGGGTGACGGGAGCGACGGCACCTTGCGGGCGCACTACGTCGACGAGGGCGACGGCGGTTCCGGGGAGACCGTGCTGCTGATGCACGGCGAGCCGTCGTGGTCCTACCTCTACCGCCGTATGATCCCGGTGCTCAGCGGAGCAGGCCACCGCTGCGTCGCCCCCGACCTCATCGGCTTCGGGCGCTCCGACAAGCCGGCGGCCCGCTCGGACTACACCTACCAGCGCCATGTGGACTGGATGCGCGAGGCTCTGTTCGACCGCCTGGACCTGCGCGGGGTCACCCTCGTGTGCCAGGACTGGGGAGGTCTCATCGGTCTGCGTCTCGTGGCGGAGCACCCCGACCGCTTCGCCCGGGTCGTTGTGGCCAACACCTTCCTGCCGACGGGGGAGGGCGAACCGGCGAAGGCGTTCCTGCAGTGGCGGGAGTTCAGCCAGACCGCCCCCGACCTTCGCGCGGCGGACATCGTCGCCCTCGGCTGCCGCAGCGAGCTGTCCCGGGAGGTGAGGGCGGCATACGACGCGCCGTTCCCCGACGAGTCGTTCAAGGCCGGTGCCCGCCAGTTCCCGATGCTCGTCCCCGTCTCCCCCGACGACCCGGCCGTGGGCCCGAACCGCGACGCCTGGCAGGTGCTGGAGCGCTTCGACAAGCCGTTCCTGTGCGCGTTCAGCGACGAGGACCCGATCACCCGGGGTCTCGACCGGGTCTTCCGCGAACGCGTCCCCGGCGCGCAGGGGCAGGAGCACGCCACCGTCACCGGCGGCGGGCACTTCCTCCAGGAGGACCGCGGCCCCGAACTGGCGGCGACGGTGAACCGTTTCATCGGCTCCGGCTCCGGCTCCGGCTCCGGCTCCGGTTCTGCTTCTGGTGCGGGCTCCGGTCCCGGCCCGGACAGGGGCTGAGTCCGCGCGGTGGGTTGCCGCCGGCCGGTCTTCGGGCCGTCGGCGGCCCGGTGCGCTGACGGCTGTGGACGCGGTGGGCCGCCGCATACGGACGGCCCCTGCCGCCTCGGAGGGCTCGACCCGGCGACGGGCGTACCGCCGGCGCCGGCAGCGGCGGTGTCCGCCGCCGCCGGCGCCGGGCGCGGTGCCCCGGTGCCGCGCTCCGGACGCGCGGGGGTCAGCCGGCGAGGGCTCCGGTCATGAGGCCGAGCACCGGGCCCCCGGCAACCCCCAGGACCACCGAGGCGGCGGCGGTCACGCAGGCCAGCACGGCCGGCGGCCGCAGCGCCCGGTGGGGCGGGGACGCCTCCCCGCCGGAGACGGCGGGCCGGATCCAGCGCAGGTAGTAGAAGAGGGACGCCACCGTGTTCACGGCGGCTACCACGGCCAGCCAGGCCAGTCCGCCGTCGACGGCCGCCGTGAACACCTCGAGCTTGCCGAGGAACACGGCCGTGGGCGGAGTGCCGAGGAGACCGAGCAGGCAGACGATCAGACTGAGCGCCAGCGCCGGGTGCCGCCGCAGGAGGCCGCGGTAGTCCTCCAGGTTCCGCGCCCGGGGGAGCGAGCACACCACGGCGAAGGCCCCCAGATTGGTCAGGGCGTAGGCGGCCAGGTAGTAGAGCAGCGCGGGCTGGGCCCGCGCACTCGCGCCCGCCACCGCGACGGGCATGAGCAGATAGCCGACCTGACTGACGGCGGAGTACGCCAGCAGCCGTTTGACGTCGGTCTGGAAGAAGGCGCCGAAGTTCCCCAGCGTCATGGACAGGGCGGCCAGTACGGCCACGACCTCCGGCCAGGGCACGTCGGTGCCGGCGAGGGGCGCGGCGAGCAGCCGGTAGAGGGCGGCCAGCGCTCCGACCTTGGGCAGGGTCGTGAGCAGCGCGGCGGCGGGCGGCGAGCTGCCCTGGACGGCGTCGGGCACCCAGAAGTGGCCGGGCACCGCTCCGGCTTTGAAGAGGAGCCCGGCGAACACGCCGACCAGTCCGGTGCCGACGAGGGCGGCCGGCGCCTCGGGCAGGGCGTCGCCGAGCCGGGAGTACCCGGTGCCCCCGCCCGCCGCGAACACCACGGTGATGCCGGTGAGGAGGAGGACGCCGAGCAGCGCTCCGACCACGAAGTACTTCAGCGCCGCCTCGGTACCGGGCCCGTCCTTGAGGAAGCCGGCCAGTGCGTAGGAGGGGACGCTCGCCAGGAGGTACGCGGCGGCGACGAGGAGGAGGTCCTGGGAGCCGGCGAGCATCAGCGCACCCAGGGCCGAGAGCTGGACGAGCACGTGGAACTCGCTCTCGCGGGCCTGCCCGCGCAGGAGGGTGGTGCTCAGCGCCAGGACGACGAGCGTTCCGCCGAGGACGACGATCCGCACGGTCGAGGTCACGGGATCGACGGCGAAGGCCCCGTCGAAGGCCGTGACGCCGGCGCCCGCGGCGCCCGCCGCGGCCGCCGCGACGCCGGCCGTGCAGGCGGTGGCGCCCAGGGCGGCGACAAGCCACTGGCGGTGGCGGGGGAGCCAGGCGCCGAGAAGCAGCCCGAGCACGGCGGAGCCGCCGAGGAGCACCTCGGGCAGCAGGAAGAGCGGGTTCTCGTTCATCGCGGTCATCGGGCCAGCAGCTCCAGCACACCGCGTGAGGCCGGCTCGATGACGTCCAGCACGAAGCGCGGCACGAGGCCGAGGACGACGGCGAGGGCGAGCAGCGGCACGATGGCCGCTCCCTCGTGGGCGCGGACGTCGGCGAAGGCCCGGGAGGCACCCGCGGTGTCCGGAAGCCGCAGTGGTCCGAGGAACATCCGCTGCAGCGCCCGCACCAGCAGGGCGGCGGTGAGCAGGATGCCGGCGACGGCCAGTGCGGTCGCCACCGGGCGCGGCCCCAGGCTGCCCGCCAGGATCTGGAACTCGGCGATGAAGCCGGAGAAGCCGGGGAGTCCGAGTGAGCCGAAGACGGCCACTGCGGTGAGTGCCGCGAACAGCGGTGCCCGGGCCGCGATGCCGGAGTAGGCGGCCATGTCGTAGGTGCGGCCGCGCTCGTAGAGCACACCGGCGAGCAGGAACAGCGCCCCGGTGAGCAGCCCGTGGCTGACCATCTGGAAGGTCGCCCCGGTCACCGCGAGACGGCGGGCGTCCGCCGTGTCCGTCCCGGCTGCCGCGGCGGCGCCGACGGCGAGGACGATGTAGCCCATGTGGTTGACGCTGGTGTAGGCGATCATCCGTTTGAACTCGGTCTGGGCCAGCGCGACCAGCGCCCCGTAGAGCACGGATACCACCCCGACGAGGACGAAGGCGAGGGCGTACTCGCGCCAGGCCTGGGGCAGTACCGGCATGGCGATCCGCAGGAACCCGTAGGTCCCCATCTTCAGCAGCACACCGGCGAGGATGGCCGACCCCGCCGCGGGTGCCTCGGTGTGCGCGGGCGGCAGCCAGGTGTGGAAGGGCACGGTGGGCGTCTTCACGGCCAGTCCCACGCCCAGGGCCAGCAGCACCAGGGCTCCGTAGGCGGAACGTCCGGCGAGCGGGTTCTCGCGGGTGAGCGCCACCATGTCGAAGGTGTGCGGGTCGGCGGCGAGGTAGAGCCCGATGAACCCGAGGAGCAGGGCGAGCGACCCGGCGAAGGTGTAGAGGAAGAACTTCAGCGCCGCCTGTGCGGCGCCCCGATGGCCCCAGCCGGCGATGATGAAGTACATCGCCACGATCGACAGGTCGAAGAAGACGAAGAAGAGGATCAGGTCAAGGGCTGCGAAGAGTCCGAGGCACGTCGTCTCCAGGAGGAGGAACAGCGCCGCGAAGTCGCGCACCCGACGCGTCTCGCGCGACGCGTAGCAGGCGCACGCGAGGAACAGCACCCCGGTCATCGCCAGCAGCGGCAGCGACAGCCCGTCGACGCCGACGTGGTAGCCGATACCGGCGCTGGGGATCCACCGCGCGTACGTCTCGTACTGGATGCCCTCCCCGGCGCGGTAGCCCGCCCACACGGCCAGCGTCAGCGCGAGAACGACCGCGGAGACCGCCGCCCACACGCCGAGGTGCACGGCGCGGGGTGTGCGGCGCGGCAGGCACAGCAGCAGGGCGGCCGCGGCGGCGGGCAGCAGGACGATGGCCGTGAGCACGGCGGTCACCTCACGAGGACGAGGACGAGGACGAGGACGGCGGCGAGAACGGTGAAGGCGGCGACGGCCTGGGCGAGGTACTGGTGCAGCTGCCCGGTCTGCGGGCGGCGCGCGAGCCGCCCGAGGGCCCGGCCCGCCGCGGCCGTGCCCCGCGCCGGCCCGTCCACCGCCGGCTCCACCCCGCGGTCGGCCAGGCCGGCGAGCCGGAGTGCGCCGCGAGCCAGCCCGTCGACGCCGCGGTCCAGGACCCGGTCGTCGAAGGCGGCGAGTCCTTCGGCCAGGCGCTGGACGGGGCGCACCAGGACGGCCCGGGACGCGGCCTCCAGCCCGAACCAGCCGGCGGCCCACCGGGCGAACCGCCGTGGCACCGGGCCGGGGCGCTCGGCCCATGCCCAGACCGCTGCGGCGACGGACAGCGCCAGCAGGCCGCTGACGGCGAACTCCCACAGAAAGGGCTGCGGTTCGCCGATCGCGCCGAGTGTCCGCGCGACGGCCGCCCGCACCGGGGGCAGGACCAGGGCGGTCAGTGCCACCGCGGCTGCGGACAGCGCGGCGAACGGCACGCCCTCGGCTGCGGACACGCGTTTCGGGCCGGGCGCGCCGGGGGCGGGCCGCGGCGCGGCAGGGGGCTGCCAGACGTACCACAGCGCCCTGGTGCCGTACACGGCGGACACCGCCGCGGCCGCGAGTCCGGCCGCGTACAGCGCGGGGGAGTACGCGAGCGCCCCGGCCAGCAGGACGTCCTTGGCGGCCCACAGCGACAGCGGTGGCACACCGGCGAGGCTCAGCGCGGCGACGCTGAACGCCACCCCGGCCACCGGCGCCGCGCGGGCGGCTCCGCGCAGCCGCGGCAGCTCCTTGGTGCCGAGCAGGGTGAGCCAGCAGCCGGCGACGAGGAAGGCCAGGCTCTTCGCCGCGGCGTGGGCGATGAGCTGGAGGGTGCCGCCGACGGCCGAACCGGCACCGGCCGCGAGCACCATGAACCCGATCTGGGCGCAGCTGGAGGCGGCGAGCAGCTGCTTGAGGTCGCGCTGCGCCACGGCGACGAGTCCGAGCGCGAACGCGGTGGCCGCACCGATCCAGGCGGTGGCGCCGCTGCCCCAGCCCGAGGCGGCCAGCAGCGGTCCCGTTCTGATCAAGAGGTACGCCCCGGCGACGACCATCGTCGCGGAGTGCAGCAGAGCCGACACCGGGCTGGGCCCCTGCATCGCTCTCGACAGCCAGAAACTGAACGGCAGCTGGGCCGACTTGCCCAGCGCGGCGGCGATCACCCCCGCCGCGACCAGGTGCAGCCAGGGCCGGTCGACCTGGTCCAGGTCGGCCAGGGCCAGGCTGCTGCCCCCGGCCAGCGCGGCGCCGGCGGCGAGATAGAGTCCGAGGTCCGCGGCCCGGGTGGTGAGGAATGCGACTCCGGCGGCCTCGCCCCGCACCGGGTCGTGCCACCAGTAGCCGATCAGCGCCCACGAGGTGGCGCCCATCACCTCCCAGCCCATCAGCAGGGCGGGCAGGGTCGTCGCGGTGACGGTGACCAGCATCGCCCCGACGAACAGCAGCATCATGCCGAAGAACCTCGCCCGCGCCTGGTCCGGCCCGATGTCCGCGGTGCCGAAGAGGAGGACGAGCGCGGCGACGGCGGTGACGGTCACCACCATCAGGCCCGACAGGCCGTCCACCGCGAGACCGAACGCCGCTCCCCGCAGCAGCGGGGCGCCGGCCCGCGGCTGGGCGAAGGCCGCGGCCACGGCGAGGACGACCGAGGCGGCGGCGACGGAGACGGCGGTCGCGGGGGCGACGCGGTCGGCCCGCCGCCCCGCGAGGCACAGCAGCACACCGCTCGCCGGCGGCAGGGCGACCAGCGCCCACAGCGACGCGCTCATGCACTCAAGTCCCCGGCCTGGTCCGTCATATCGACCTCCCGGGCCCGGAACAGGGCGGTGACCACTGCGAATCCGATCGCCATCTCCACCGCCATCACGGTGATGGCGACGACGACCAGCACCTGCCCGTCGGCGGAGGCGGGGGCGAGGTGGTGCCAGACGGCCGCGGCGGCCAGGATGACGCCGCCGAGCATGAGCTCCAGACCCATCATCAGCATCACCACGGACTGCTGGGTCAGCGCACCGAACAGCCCCACGCCGAACAGCGCCGCGGCGACCAGCAGGAACAGTTCCAGGTTCACCGGCCCACTCCTCCCGGTACCGGGTCGTCGGCGCGGCGTGCCCGCAGATCGTCCCCCAGCCGGTCGTAGCGGCCCCGATGGGTGGCCAGCAGCACCGTGGCCACGATGGTCGAGAACAGGGCGAAGCCCAGGGTCATCATCGTCAGCATCTGCGGACCCATCAGGGACTCGCCCAGTGCTCTGGTCGGGTCCTCCTCCGCCGTCCCCGCCCGCGGCGGCCACGGCGCCAGGACGATGCCCAGGGCCATCAGCAGGAAGACACCCGTGCAGAGGGCCGCCGCGCCCTTCTTGTTGTGCAGCATGGACATCGGCACGAGCCCCGCCGGGTTCATCATGTACATCACCATGAACACGCCCATGATGGCCATCTCGATGGTCATCATCAGCACGATGACCACGCCGAGATAGTCGAGTCCGAGCAGGATGAGCAGACCGCCGACGCAGAGCAGCGACAGCAGCAGCGCATACGTGGCCCGCGCCATGGAGTCGAAGCGGAACACCATGATCCCGCTGCCCACCGCGAGGGCCGAGAGGACCCAGAAGACCGTGTCGTCCAGCATGCCGCTCCCTAGCGGTTCAGTACCACGACGGCGACGAACAGCGCCTGCAGCAGCGTCAGCGGCACCAGCACCATCCAGGCGAACTCCATGTAGCGATCCGCCCGCAGCACCGGCAGCATCCGCCGCGCCGCGATCAGCACCGCGAGAACGGCGGCGGTCTTCAGCAGCGTCCACGCCCAGCCCGGCAGCAGGGGCCCCTGCCCGCCGCCGAGGAACAGGGGCACGCTGAACGCCGCGGTCGCCACGAGCAGCAGCCACCGGCCGCCGAGCAGCAGGAGACGGTCCACGCCGCTGTACTCCGCGACGGCGCCGCCCGCCGCGTCCCCGCCCAGCGGGTAGCCGAACGGGCCCCAGTAGGACATGGCCGCCGCACTCAGCAGATAGACGGCGAACGCGGCCGGCATCCACACCGCGAACCACAGCCCCTGCTGGGCGCCGACCACGTCCGACACCCGAAGGGACTCCGCGCCCAGGCCGGCGGTGGTCAGCGCGAACATGTGCGGCAACTCGTAGGCGAGCCCCTGCGCGAGGAAGCGGTAGCCGCCGATCAGCGACAGGACCGAGTTCGGCCCCCAGCCCGCGAGCCAGACCGCTGCCCAGGCCAGTACCTCCATCGCGTTGAACCACACGATCCCCACCGCGGGATCGGTCACCGAAACGAAACCCCACGGCACCACCGCAGCGGCGAGGACCGCGGCCACCGGCACCAGGCCGAGGCCGACACGTCCGAGTGCCACATCGGCCGAGGGGGTGGTCCGCCGCTGCTGCGCGAGCAGCCGCAGCCCCTCCCGCAGCGGCGCCGACGCCGTGCCGAGCACACCGGAGCCGGACCGCCCGGCGCCCCCGCCCACCACCGCGTCGAAGCCGGCGGCGGCGACGGCCCCGAGGCACAGGGCCGCCGGGAGGACGAGGGCCGCCCACAGCGGCGCCGCCTCAGGCATGCCCGGCCCCCGCGAACTCGTCGGGATCCGGATCGAAACTCGCCAGGACCAGCCGCGCGCAGGCGAACTCCGCACCCGGCAGCAGCGGGAGCAGGGCGTCGAGCAGTGCCCGGGAGGGCGGCAGGCCACCGTCCAGCCGCCCTCGGGGTCCGCCGGCGTCGGCGACGGCGCGAGCATCGTCCATGCGGTGCACCGAGCACTCGATCTCCCTCAACCAGACACACAGACGGGCGTGGACGTCACCGCCGGCGGTGAGCGCCGGGCCGGTGACGCCGAGTTCCCCGGCCCGCCCGGCGGGCAGCTCCCCGAGCCCGCGCGTCAGCCAGCGCAGCGTCCGCGAACGGGCGACCCCGCGCGTCAGCCGCAGGACCTCCGGAGCGACATCGCCCGCCGCTGCTCCGTGCAGCAGCCGATCGCGCAGACCACGCGCCCGGGCGGCCGGCCGGGGCCATCCGGAAACGGCCAGGAACCGGCCCACGCTGTCCAGATGGGACGCACAGCGCCGGCGTTCCGCGGCCCCCCTGGTCACCGCCTCGCCCCCTGCCGCACGCAGCCACGGTTCGCTCCAGTACGGATACCGCCCGGCCGGAGCGGCCTCCCCCGGGTGCTCCTCGGCCGACTGGAGCACGTCTCCCTGGAGTGCGACATCCAGGACCAGGCCTGCCGGCCAGTCCGCGAGTGCCGGGCCCAGGGGAAGGTGCAGCCGGTCCAGCCGCAGGCCGTCACGGTCATCGGCACGCCCGGCCATCGGCAGCCCGGCGGTGACGCCTTCGCGATGCCCGCCCTGGCCCCCCGCTTCCCCGTGGCCGCCGTGGCCGTCCCGGCCGTGCGCGCTGTCGAGTCCGTCGCGTCCGTCGCGTCCGTGGTGGCCGCTGTGGCTGCCGCGTCCGCCCCACTCGCTCCGTCCGTCCCGTCCGTTCGTGCTGCCGTGACCTTCGCGTCCGCCCCGCTCGCCCCGTCCGCCCCGCTCGTCACGGCCTCCCGTCTCCTGGCGACGGTGCGCGCCCTGGCCGCCGCCTCGGTCCTGGCGCCCAGCACCCCGAGCTTCCCGGGGGGAGCCGGTGGAGACCGCCCAGGGCGCTTCGCCCTCACGCCCCGTGGCCAGCAACCCGCTCAGCACGCCCAGGGCATGAGACGCATCGCCGGCATGGTCGACGGCGACGTGCGCCTTCGGCCGGGGCATGCCGTGCCACAGCCCCTCCAGCCACCGCGGCCGCTCACCGCCCGGCAGGCCGGCCACGACGAGTCCCGCGGCGGCCGCCGGGCTCGCGGCGGACGGCCAGCCCCGCCGGGTGAGTTCGGCCTCCACCGCGAGCCGTTCCCGGGTGGCGCCGGGCATGGCCACCAGCAGAACGGGAGGCCGCCGGGCGACCACGCGCCGCAGCACGCCGATCAGGTCCACCGCAGTGCGCCCTCGCGCCAGGCGTAGGCGACCGCCGCGAAGAGGATGCCCAGGAAGAGGAACATCTCGATGACCGCGGGCGGGCCCATCTGGCGGACCACCCTGACCCACGGATACATGAACAGCATCTCCATGTCGAAGGCCAGAAAGATCATGGTGACCGGGTACCACCTGACGTGAAAGCGGGAGAAGGCGTGCTCACGCGGCGTCAGACCGCCCGCGAACGGCATCGGGGCGCAGACAGCGGCCCGTTGGGTCAGCAGCGCGCTCAGCCCGTAGAGGCCGGCGACCGCGGCCACGGTCAGCCCGAGCAGGACGAGTACCGGCAACCAGACGCTCACCCGGGCCATAGTGCCCAGCCGCCGCCCTCACGCCGGGAAGGCGCACAGACGGTGCCGCTCCGCCCACCGGAACGGCTCCCTCACGGGGCAACACCGCGGAGCGATAAGCACATCACCGCCCGTGCGGCACCGGCCGCGCCCGGCGGTTGCGGCCGGTACCGCCCCGCCGGGCCTCGCCGCCGCGCCCCGGCAGCGTGAGGGAGACCGCCGGAGCGAAGCGCGGCCCGCCGGACCAGACGTCGTCCGATATGCGGCGATGGGAACTCCTTTGCGCTCCGCGCGAGAGGATCTCCACCCCGATCCGTATTGAAAATGAGTGTCATAATCGTATAGAAGTACCGGGTGCTCATCTCACGACACGTGCTGGAGCGCCCGACGGTCGGAGTCCGGCCTTCGACGCTCACCGCACTCCGGCATCCCACGGTCTCCAGGCTCCTGGCGGATCACCGCGCCCTGCTGGCCGACCTCCTGGACGGCCTGGGTTCACCCCTGCACATCGTGCTGCCCGAGATCTTCGAGGAGAACGTCGCCGAACTCCGGCAGGCGTTCGCCGCGGCGGGCGCCACCGCCGACATCCTGTTCGCCAAGAAGGCCAACAAGGCCGACTGCTACGTCACATCGGCCGCCGCCCTGGGGGTGGGCGTCGACGTCGCCAGCACCCCCGAACTGGTCAAGGCGCTGGCCGGCGGAGTGCCGGGACACCGGATCGGGGTGTCCGGCCCGGAGAAGGACGACGCGCTGCACGCTCTGGCCGTTCAGCACGGCTGCCTGGTCGCCGTCGACTCGCTCAGTGAACTCCGCCGGCTCGCCGCTACCGCGCGGGCCGCGCACCGCCGGGCCGCGGTGCTGCTGCGGTGCCGCACGGCCGGCCAGCCGGGAAGCCGCTTCGGGCTGTCCGCAGCCGAACGCGCGGTCGCCGTCGGCCTCTGCGGGGAACTCGCCCACCACATCGACCTGCTGGGATTCTCCTTCCATCTGAACGGCTACTCCGCGGTGGAACGCGCCACGGCGGCGAACGAGATGATCGAGCACTGCCTCGACGCCAGGAGGCGGGGCTCGCTCTCCGCGGAACTGGTCGACATCGGCGGCGGGTTGCCGGTCCGCTATGTCGAGCCGCGGCTCTGGGAACAGTTCCTGGAGCGGAACGAGCCGGCCCACTACCACGGGGCCAGGGGCTTCAAGGACTTCTACCCGTACGGGGGGCAGTCCGCCGCCCAGGCGGTGCGCGCGATCATGGCGCACCCGGTCGACGGTGGCGAGAGCCTGTCGGCGAAGGCCGGACGCCACGGCATCCGCTTCCTCGCCGAGCCCGGCCGGGCCCTGCTGGACCAGGCCGGATTCACCCTGTACCGGGTACAGCAGGTCGACGACCGGCGGGACGGCGACGGGTACGCGATCGTCACCGTCGCCGGCAGCAGCTTCAGCCTCTCCGAACAGTGGTTCAACAGCGACTACCTCCCCGACCCGCTGCTGATGTCCGCGCAGACGGCCGCCGACGAGCTGTTCCCGGCCTGCGTCGCGGGCTCGACGTGCCTGGAGAACGACCTGGTCACCTGGCGGAAGATCGGCTTCCCGCGGCCCGTGCGGCGCGGTGACCACCTGGTCTACCTCAACACGGCCGGCTACCAGATGGACTCCAACGAGTCGCCGTTCCATGACGCCCCACTGCCGCTCAAGGCCGTTGTCCGGCTCGGTGACGACGGGGCCCCTCCGCGCTGGCGACTGGACGGAACCCGATGAGACCTCGAACTGATGCAATGCGACCACCAAGGGAGAACTCCCGTATGTCAATGTGCTACGCCCCGCCCGGACAGCTGTGGCTGCTGCCGCAGTCGCAGCAGGAAGGGCTGGACCTCGACCACCGGCAGGTGATCGAGGTCGTCGAGCGGGCCTACCGCGCGCTGCGCGAAGGCGGCGGCTCGGACAACCCCGTCAAGACCGTCATCGACGATCCCGGCCACCGCTCCCTCAGCTACTCGATGGTGGCCAGGGACGGCGGCAGCGGCACGGTCTGCTTCAAGGCCGTCTACGAGTTCGACCCGCGCCGCACCAGGGACGGCTACCGGTTCCACTCGTTCGTCTTCCTCGTCGACGACACCACAGGGCAGCCCATCGCCCTGATGGACGTGGTGAAGCTCGGGCCGCTGCGGTCCTCGGCCACCACCGCGCTGCTGGCGCGCGAGGCCTGCCCCGACGCGCGGAGCGCCCTGGTCGTCGGCACCGGCGTCCAGGGGCAGGCGGCTCTGCCGATGCTGCTCGCAGCGCTGCCGGGGCTGGAGCGGCTGCAGGTGTTCGGCACCTACCCCGACGGTCTGCGCGCCGTCCAAGACAGCGTCGACGGCCGCGACGTCGAGATCGTCAACGACCTCCGGGAGGCCGCCGGTGCGGCCGACATCGTGATCGGCGCAGCGGGTCTCTCCGCCACGGACGAGGTACGGCGCGACTGGATGAAGCCGGGCTCGGTCGCGGTACTCCTCGGGTACGGAGTACACGCCGACGTGTGCCACGGCGCGGACTACCGGATCGCCACGGACGCCGCCCAGATGCACGCCACCTGCGAGGACCTGCGGGGCGAGGACGGCAGCCTGCCGTCGGTCGACGCCCAGCTGCCGGACGTCCTGCTCGGCCGGGCACCTGCCCGGCGCCATCCGGACGACGTGGTCTTCGCCTACAACAGCGGAATGGCGGTCACCGACGCCGCGCTGGGCCGGTACATAGCCGACCTCGCCCGTGCGGCCGGGCGCGGGGAAAAGGTCAACTTCTGGTGAGCAGCACCCGAACGAACGGTAAGGCCAGTACGACCGATGCGACCGCGTCGGCCGGGACGAACGGTACGCCCGATGCGACCGCGTCGGCCGGGACGAACGGTACGCCCGATGCGACCGGTGCAACAGAGCCGGCCGGGGCCGCCGGGGCGGCCGGCCACGGCGCCGCCTGGTGGGTCGGGAACTCACGGGCGCTGCTCAGGCTCGCACTCCCGCTGATCCTGACCAACTTCGCCTATGTCGCGCTCACCACCGTGGACATCGTGATGCTGGGCAGGCTCGGCGCCGTCGAGATCGCCGCCGCCGGTCTGGCCATCGCGCTGTTCAACCAGTTGCGCACCACCGGCACCGGACTGGTCACCGGAGTCAGCAACCTGGTGGCCGAGGCGCGGGTGCGGGACGACCGGGAGCGGATCGGCGCGCTGCTGTTCGCGGGGTTCTTCTGGGCGACCGTGTGCGGTGCGGTGTTCTGCGCGGTGCTCCTGCTGATCGGCCCGTTGCTCGTCCTGCTGGGGCAGGACCCCGCGGTGGTCGGCAAGGCCGGCGAGTTCCTGGCGGTCCTGGCGCCCGGCATGCTGCCCTGCCTGTGGTTCCAGAACCTGCGGCACTTCACCACCGGCCTCAAGCGGCCCGGCCCGCTGCTGGCCATCACCCTGGCCTCGGTCGTCGTCACCATCGGCCTGAACTACGCGCTGATCTACGGCAGGTTCGGCCTGCCCGCGTTCGGCTTCGTCGGTGTCGCGATCGCCACGGTCACGGTGTTCCTGCTGTCCTTCCTGGCGTTCACCGCGGTGATCCTGCGGGACGGCGTCCTGCGCCCGTACCTCACCTCGCCCGCCGCGCGGCGCTGGTCAGGGGACGCGGTCGGCTCCGTCTGGCGCCTCGGCCTGCCGATCTCGGGCACATACGCCTCGGAGGCGGGGTTCTTCAGCGTACTCACCCTGGTCATCGGCTCCCTGGGCGTCGACGCCCTGGCGGCGCAGACGGTGCTGAACCAGATCGTGTACATCGCCTTCATGGTCTCCGCCGGCCTCTCGCACGCGGCGTCGATCCACATCAGCGAGGCCGCCGGTGCCGACGACTATGTGACGGCACGCAGAACGGGGCTCCTCGGTACGGGCTGGGGCGTCGTCGCCATGCTGGCCGTCGCCGTCGCCTACCTGGCGTTCCCGGAGCCGATCGTGTCCCTCTTCATCTCGGCCGAGCACGCCGGAAACGCGGACATCCTCGCGCTGACCGCGACCGGACTGCTGATCGCCGCCCTCATGCAGGTCTTCGACGCCGCGCAGAACATCGGCAACGGCATCCTGCGCGGGATCGGCGACACCGCCGGGCCGTTCCGGATCTCCCTGGTCGGCTACTGGCTGATCGGCCTGCCCGCCGGCTGTCTGCTGGGGCTGGTTGCCGACTGGGGCGTCGAGGGCGTGTGGATCGGCCAGACCATCGGCCTCGCCGCCACCGCGGCCATCCTGCTGGTCGCCTTCCTGCGCCGCGTCGACCGGCTCCACCGGGCGTCGGCCGGCGCACCCGTCCCGGAACCGGAGTCCTCATGAACCACGCACCCGCAGCCGCCGCTACGGCCGCCACGACCCCCCTGATCCGCGCTGAGGTCGCGGGTCTGCCCCGCTACGATCCCGGCGCCGACCCGGACGAGGTGGCCGCTCTCAGCGGCGCCCGCCGTGTGATCAAACTATCCAACAACGAGAGCCCGTTCGGGGTCTCCCCGGCCGCGGCCGAAGCGGCGGGGCGGAGTCTGGCCGACGGCCTCTCCCGCTACCCCGACCCCACCGGCAGACGGCTCGCCGAGGCCGTCGGCAGGAGCCTGGACGTGCCGGCCGGGCGCGTCGTGCTCGGCAACGGCTCGGAGAACATCCTTCAGCTGCTGTGCCAGGCCGTACTCGACCCCGGGGACCTGGTCGTCACCCAGGCGCCCGGCTTCAGCCTGCACGAGACGTTCCCCCGCGTCATGGGCGCCCGGGTCGAGAAGGTCCCGGTCACCGCCGGCTTCGGGTTCGACGCGGACGCCTGGCGTGCCGCGCTGGCCGCCGGCCCGAAACTCGTCTTCCTCGCCAACCCGTGCAACCCCACCGGCGCGGTACTCGACGCCGGCCAACTGGAAGTCGTCGTGGCCGCGACCCCGCGGTCGGCCCTGCTGGTGCTCGACGAGGCGTACGGCGAGTTCGCCCGAACCGACCCCGGGTACCCCGACGGGCTGGAGGCGCTGCGCGGCCTGGACCGGCCGTGGATCGTGCTGCGCACCTTCTCCAAGGCCTACGGTCTGGCGGGCATCCGGGTGGGGTACGGCATCGCCTCCGACACCGCCCTGATCCAGGCACTGGACCGGGTCCGCACCCCGTACCACGTCAACCGGCCGGCCCAGGAGGCCGCCATCGCCGCGCTGGGCGACCACCGGCACCTGGCGGAGACGGTCCGCCGGACCGGCCTGGAGATCGCCAGGGTCACCGGCCGGCTGCGCGCCGCGGGGCTGGGCGTGGTCCCGTCCTCGACCAACTTCCTGTTCATCGACACCGGCCGCCGCTCCGCGGGGGTCGCCCGGGAGCTGCACCGCGCCGGAGTCATCGTCAAGGCGTGGCAGGAGCCGGGATACGAGAACTACATCCGAGCCTCCCTGTCGACCCCCGGGGACAACGACGTCTTCGTGCGGTGTCTGACGGAGATCTGCGCGAAGGGCAAGCCGTGATCACCACCCGGATATCCGACCTGATCGGGCGGACGCCCCTGCTCGCATTGCCGGTCGCGGACGGCCTGGCGACCGTGGTGCTGAAGATGGAGCAGTACAACCCCACCGGCACCGCCAAGATCCGGATGGCCAGGAGCATGGTGGACGAGGCGGAGGAGGCCGGGCTGCTCACCCCCGGCGGATGGCTGGTCGAGTCCACCTCCGGCAACACCGGGCTCGGCCTGGCGCTCATCGCCGCCGAACGCGGATACAAGTTCACCGCCGTGGTGGACAACCACTCCAGCACCGACAAGCTGCGCGGCATGTGCGCCTACGGGGCCGACATACTCAACGTGGCCGGCGAGGAGGAGGGCCTGGCCACCGCCGAACGCGACACCGTGGCAGAGAAGCTCGCGGCCGAGCACGGCGCGTACTGGACCGCGCAGCACCGCAACCAGGGGAACCCCAACGGCTACCGGCCGCTCGCCCGCGAGCTGCACGACGACCTGGGCGACGGCATCCACTACCTGTACGGGGCGGTGGGCACCGGCGGTTCGCTCTGCGGCACCGGACGCGCCCTGCGGGAACGTATCCCGGACCTCAGGATCGTCGGCGTCGAGCCGGTGGGGTCCGTCGTCTTCGGCGGGCAGGGCGCGCCCTACCACCAGTCCGGTACCGGCACCCCCGAGGGCTCGGAGATCGGCGGTGTCGTCGACTACGAACTGATCGACCAGGGGCTCAAGGCCAGTGACTCGGAGGCCTTCGAGACCTGCCGCTATCTGGCCAGGAACTTCGGCATCCTGATCGGTGGTTCGGCGGGCGGCGTGGTCTACAAGGCCCTGGAGCGGGCACGGGGCGAGGAGCCCGGTACCACCATCGTCGTGCTGGTCTGCGACGGCGGCGACAAGTATCTGGACACCGTGTTCAACGACGACTGGATGGCGGCCAACGGCCTGTTCGACGAGCAGGTCGTCCGCCGGCTGGCCGCGATGCTGCGGTAGCGCCCGCACCGCCGCGGGCGGGCACCCGGCGCACCCGGTGGGCCTCACCGGGTGCGCCGGCCTGTCCCGCCCGCCCGCGGCGGTGGTTCGCCTGACCGAGCCAGGGCCCTTCACTCCCTTCCGTGACCTGGTATTCTGCCGCTGATGAAAACGAAAATGATAATCAGAATATGTGCGGCCCTGGCGGTGCTCGCGGTCGCGGGGTGCTCCGCAGACCGGTCCGCCGACGACGGTGGCCAGGACGCGAAGTCGGTGAAGGACACGGCGTCGAAGGGCGCGACGTCCTACCCGCTCACCCTCGAGAACTGCGGCCTCGATGTGACCTACGAGGCCGCGCCGGAAAGGGTCGTCACCCTCAACCAGACCGCCGCCGAGATCCTCATCCACCTCGGGGCCGGCGACCGGATCGCCGGGTCGGGCTACGAGATCGAGAAGATCCCGGACGCGGTCGCCGAGCAGTACGGGAGGATTCCGCAGCTGTCCGCGAAGGGCGACACGGTCAAGCACGAGAGGCTGCTCGAGGCCCAGCCGGACTTCGTGTACGGCTCGTTCGCGAGCTTCTACACCAAGGAGGAGGCCGGCGACCGCGAGGAACTGCACGACCTGGGGGTGCCGACCTATCTGACCGAGTTCGACTGCTCGTACCACGAGGCCGTGGCCGACGCGGACTTCGACATGCTGTTCGAGGAGTACCGCCGGCTCGGCAGGATCATGAACCTCCCCGACGCGGGGGAGAAGCTCGCGACCGAGCAGAAGGCCGTGGTGGACAAGGCCGTCGGCGAGGTCGAGAAGCGGGACGAGCCGTTGAAGGCGATGTGGTTCTACTCCACCTTCGAGGGCACTCCGTGGGCCGCCGGTCCCGGCGGCCTGCCGCAGCACATCTCGGAACTCGTCGGGATCGAGAACATCTTCGCCGACGCCAACTCCAAGTGGGCCGAGGTGAGCTGGGACGAGGTCGCCGCCCGGAACCCCGACGTCATCATCCTGGCCGACCTGACCCGGGGCGAACCCCACGACACCGCCCGGGAGAAGATCGACCTCCTCAAGAAGGACCCCCTCACCAGCAAGCTGGCCGCGGTGCAGGACGACCGCTTCATCACCATCCCCGGCACCCATATGGACCCGGGCTACGGAAGCGCGTCCGCCGTTCCCGCGCTCGTCGACGGCCTGAACGAGCTCGGATAGCCGCGAACCGATGACGACGAGTGCACTCAAGTCCGCCGCACCCACCGGGAAGCCGGCGCCGGGCCGGCCGCCGGCCCCGGTGGGCGCGCGGCGCCCCCCGACGGCGGCGCTCTCCTTCCTGGCCGCCGCCGGACTGCTGGTGTCGGTGGTCACCGCGACACTGTTCGGGAGCGCGGACATCCACGCCCTGGACGTCGTCTCGACGATCCTGCGGCACATCGGCCTGGACTCCCTCGCCCCCACCTCGCCGCTGCCGGGTCTCCATGACGCCCTGATCTGGGAGTCCCGCTTCCCGCGCGTGCTGCTGGCCGCCGCCGTCGGCATGGCCCTCGCGGTCTCCGGCGCGATCCTCCAGGCGGTCACCAGGAACCCCCTGGCCGACCCCTACCTGCTGGGAGTATCCTCCGGCGCCTCCACCGGCGCGGTCGCCGTACTCCTGCTGGGCGTCGGCGGAAGCATCTCCCTGTCGACCGGAGCCTTCGCCGGCGGCCTGGTCTCCTTCGGCGTACTGCTGGTCCTCCTCGGCGGGGGGCGCGTCGCCAGCCCGTCCCGCGTGGTGCTGACCGGCGTGCTCGTCTCCCAGTTCTTCGCCGCGGTCACCTCGGTCGTCCTCATGGTCAGCGGGGACGCCAACTCCACCCGGGGCTTCACCTACTGGCTGCTCGGCACCCTCGCCGGCGCCCGGTGGGAAGGGACGGCCGTCACCATCGTGATCATCCTGGCCGGGGTGGCGGCGGTGCAGTTCTTCGCGCCCGCCCTCGACGCCTTCACCTTCGGCTGGGACTCCGCCGAAACCCTGGGCGTCAACGTCACCGCCGCCCGGGTGTGGCTGATGGTGCTGACCTCGGTCATGACGGCCGCCGCCGTGGCGGCCTCCGGCGCGATCGGCTTCATCGGGCTGCTCGTCCCGCATGCCGTCCGCATCCTGGCCGGTCCGACGCACCGCTCCCTGCTCCCCCTGTCCGCGATCGCCGGCGCCGTCTTCCTCATCTGGGTGGACGTGTTCGCCCGGACGGCGTTCGCGCCCCACGAACTGCCCGCCGGCGTCATCACCGCGCTTCTCGGCGCGCCCGCCTTCGCGCTGGTACTGAAGCGTCTGGAGTCCTGATGGGCCGCATCACCACCACCCGAGTCTCCTGGTCGGTCAAGGGCCACCGGCTGCTCGACGGCATCGACATGGCGGCCCCCGACGGGAAGACCGTCGGCCTCCTCGGCCCCAACGGCTCGGGCAAGTCGACACTGCTGCGCCTGCTGGCCGGACTGCGCCGCCCCGACACCGGAACCGTCCGCTACGACGACGCCGGCCTGCACGACCTCGGCCGCCGGGTACGGGCCCGCCGGCTCGCCGTCGTCGAACAGGACGTGTCCGCCCACCACCACGTCACCGTCCGCCAGGTCGTGGAGCTCGGCCGCACCCCGTTCCGCGGCCGTTTCGACGCGCCGAGCGAACACGACCGGCGGATCGTCGACGCGGCACTGGAACGGACCGAGACCAGCGACAAGCAGCACCGGGGCTGGCACACCCTCTCCGGCGGGGAGAAGCAGCGCACCCAACTCGCCCGCGCCCTCGCCCAGGAGCCCCGGGAGATCCTCCTCGACGAACCCACCAACCACCTCGACATCCGCCACCAGCTCGAACTGCTCGACCTGCTGGCGCAGCTGGACGTCACCTGCGTCGTCGCCCTGCACGACCTCAACCTCGCCGCCCGGTACTGCGACCACGTCGTCGTCCTCGACCGCGGGCGGGTGGCCGCCGGAGGCGCCCCGGAGGCCGTGCTGACCCCGGACCTGATCGAGTCGGTCTACGGCGTCCGGGTACTCGTCGACCGCGAACCCGCCACCGGCACCCTCCGCATCACCTACCTGGCCGCCACCGCCGACCGGGCGGCCGCGAGGGCGAGGCAACCCGATGGCCCCCAGGGCTGACCAGCCGCCGGCCGCGGTGCACGAGCGCCGTGGCCGGCGGGGCTCGGCCCGGCCGCCGGCATCCGGGGGAACCCCGCCGCGGACCGGTTTCCCGGCCCCGTCGTACGTCGCCGTGGCCGGCGCCCTGCCTGCGCGGACACCCTGCTCCCGGGGGTTCCCCTGCTCCTCGCGGAGGGCGGACTGAAGGCGCCTGACCGGCGAAAGCCGCGGTCAGGCGCCTTCTTCCACGCTTCTAGAAGAAGCCCAGCTTCTTCGGCGAGTAGCTGACCAGCAGGTTCTTCGAGCACGGGCAGTCCTGCCGTCGTCACCGGTTGCCTCATTGCGTCGTGCCTTGCTGGGTCATCGTGCCGGCCCGAACCGGGAGCGGTCAGACGCTCACCTTTCCGCCGTTCTCTCCGCTGGCCGGAATCCCGTACTCCGCCGGGTCGTCGGCGGGGTGTGCCGCGGCCAGGGCGCGGGCCCCTGCGCCGGGCCAGCGGGGTGGCTAGCGCCGTCAGCGCGATGAACGCGCCGATGGTCAGGAGTCGCCGAGGAGACGTCGGCGCCCCGCTGTTCGGCCGATCCCTACGCGGCCGGGGTGACGTGGCAGCGGACGCAGATGCCCGTCAGTTCCACGGTGTGCTCGACCTCGGCGAACCCCGCGGTCTCGGCCACGTTCTCCGCCCAGCGTTCCACCGTCTCCGCCTCCACCACCCTGCTGAGGCCGCAGGCGCGGCAGACGAGGTAGTGCCGGTGCCCGTCGGGGGGGCGGGGACAGTACCGGCGTTCCCCGGTCCGCTCGCGTATGACGTCGACCTGTCCGGAGCGGTCCAGGGCGTGCAGCGTCCGGTACACCGTGGACAGGCCGATGGCGGTGCCGCCGGCTTCGAGGGCCTCGTGCAGATCCCGGGCGGAGGCGAAACCGCCATGGGCGTGCAGCGCGCTCAGCACGGCTTTGCGCTGGCGCGTGCTGCGCCGTGGTGCTGGTGGCTTCGTCGTCGGTGCGTCGCGCAGGACGCCCACCTCCCAAAGAGCGGGGGCCGGTTGGCCGCGTGTCGGCCGGACGACGCGGATGTCATCGCGACGGCCGTCGTCCCCCAAGGGGCCGGCGGGGACTCGGCACATCGGCATGATGCACATGATAATCGTTGCCATCTTTCGGCGGAGAGGGTGCGCTGTCTGACGGCTCGCCGGCCGAGAGGGGGCTGTCCAGTTATTGAATATGGATGTCATTATCGATTATTCTTCGGGGGTCGCATCGGCGCCGCGGGTGCGGCGACAGGGGAGGGGCCCTCATGACCTTGGCAGGGCAGGCGTCCGGAGCCGGGAAGATCAGTGTGGAACGGGATCGGTGCGTAGGGGCGGGCCAGTGTGTGCTCGCCGCGCCGGCCGTCTTCGACCAGGACGAGGAGGACGGACTCGTACGCGTCCTGGACGAGGAGCCGTCGCCGTCCCAGGCGGACGCCGTGCACGACGCCGTATGGGCCTGCCCGTCCGGCGCTCTGACCCTTCGATGACTCCGTAACCGTCAGCCGCGGCAGGGACTCGTCGGAGCGCGCATGCGCCGTTCACCGCACACCTGCCGTCGTGCCGCCCTCACGTCACGCGCCGCGGACGCCTCCCGGCGCACGGTTCAGCTCAGCAGAACGTCAAGGAGAAGCATGTCCAGACAGATCGATCGCCGCGCCTTCCTCCGCCGTGGTGCGGTGGGAGCCGCGGCTCTGGCGGTGGGACCCGGCCTGCTGGCGGCGTGCTCCACCGACGAGCCCCGCTCCGACCGCAACCCCGGATCGGGTTCCTCGCCCCGCTCGGGCGGCACACTCCGCGCGGCCTTCGTCGGCGGCGGCGCCTCCGAGACGCTCGACTTCTTCAACGGCCCGTCGGCACTCGACCTGGTGCGGGCCCGCGCCTGGCACGGCACCTTGGGCAACCTCGACCCCAGCGGTCCCGGCGGAGTGCGCTACGGCGTACTCAAGGGCATCGACATCTCCAAGGACCTGTCTACCTACACCCTGCACGTGCGGCCCGGCGTCCGCTTCACCGACGGCTCCGAGCTGACCTCGGCCGACATCCTGCACTCCCTCAGCGCCCTCGCGGCGAAGAGCAAGCTGCCCGTGTACCGGCTCGCCGCCGCCAACTTCGACCTCGCGCGCGCCAAGGCCGACGGTGACCTGAAGGTCGTCCTGCCCACCCTGCGGCCCATCGCCGACGGGCGCATGATTCTCTGCCAGGGCAACTTCCTCGTGCTCAAGGACGGGACCAAGGACTTCCGCAAGGGAATGCCCAGTTGCGGCCCCTTCCGGCTCACCCAGTTCACCGCCGGCCAGGGTTCGGCGTTCGAGCGCTACGACGACCATTACGGTCACGTGCCCCACCTGGACGGCCTGGAGCTGCGGTCGATCGCGGACTCGACCGCCAGGGCCGGTGCGCTCACCAGCGGTGAGGTCGACTTCGCCCACGACCTGTCTCCCGTCACCGCGCGCACGCTCGAGCGGAACAAGAAGGTCGAACTCGTCCCGACCAAAAGCCCCTACCTGGTCGGACTTTCCTTCCAGATGAACATGAACGTCAAGCCGTTCGACGACCCCAGGGTGCGGCAGGCGTTCAAGCTCGCCGTCGACCGGGAGGCCATGGTGAAGACCGTGTTCTACGGCAACGCCGAGGTCGGCAACGACCTCCCCTCCATCGGCTTCCCCGACTACGCCGAGGGCCTGCCCCAGCGCGCCCACGACCCGGAGCGGGCCCGTGAACTCCTCAAGGAAGCCGGGGCCGAGGGGATGAAGGTGACGCTGACGACCGGCCCCGAGACGCCGGGCATGGTGGAGATGGCCACCCTCTACGTCGAGCAGCTCAAGAAGGTCGGCGTCCGGGCCTCGGTCCGCGAACTGCCGCCGGGACAGCTCTACGCCGACTTCCCCGCGTACGCGGCGCTGCCCCTGGCTGGCTCGTACCAGATGCCCATCCCCGCGCTGTCGACCTACCAGATGAGCCTGGCGGGCGGATCGCCGTCGGCGTTCGGCTGGAAGGAGTCGGCGACCGACGCCCTCGTCGCGAAGGCCCGTGCCGAGAGCGACCCGGCCGAGGCGGAGAAGCTGAGCACCGAGGCGCAGCGCACGCGCTGGGAGGACGGCAACCAGGTGCTGCCGGTCTTCAAGCCGAACCTGAACGCGCAGGCCGATGGGGTCAGCGGCATACGCGAGGACCTCTTCGAGCAGTTCCCCGGCTTCTCCCGGGCGTCGCTGGGGTGAGCCTGCTCGCGTTCGCCGGCCGTCGCCTCGCCGGGGCGGCGGTCACGCTCGTCCTGCTGTCGGCGGTGATCTTCGCGGCAACGGCGGTCCTGCCCGGGGACGTCGTCAGCGCGGTCGCCGGAGTGGACGCCTCCGAGACGCAACGCGCCGTCGTCCGGGTCGAGCTGGGCCTGGACCGGCCGGCCGCGGAGCGGTACGCGGACTGGCTGGCGGGCGCGGTCCGGGGGGATCTGGGCCGTGGCTTCGTGGGGGACCGGCCGGTCACCGACGTCATCACCACCCGCCTGCCCAACAGCCTGCTGCTCGCCGGGCTGACCCTCGCGGTCACCGCGCCGCTGGCCGCGTCGCTCGGTCTGTGGACCGGTCTGCGCGGCGGCGGCGCCGACCGCCTGGTCTCGACATCCGCCCAGGTCCTGGCCGCCGTACCGGAGTTCGTCGTCGCCGCGCTGCTCGTCGTGGTGCTGGCGGTGTGGCTGGAGGTGCTCCCGCCCGTCTCCGTCGTCCCGCTGGGCGGTACGCCGTTCGACGTGCCGCACGCGCTTGTCCTGCCCGTGCTGAGCCTCAGCGCGGTCGGTGTCGCGGTGGCCACCCGGCTGCTGCGGGTCTCTGTCGCCGATGTGGCGGCCACCCCGTACTGCGAGGCCGCACGGCTGGGCGGGGTGCGCGGAGTACGGCTCGCCGTCCGCCACATCCTGCCCAACGCCGCGGGGCCCGCCGTTCAGGCGCTCACCCTCACCACGGGGGCGCTGGTCGGCTCGGCGGTCGTGGTGGAGAACGTCTTCGACTACCCCGGCATCGGGCGGGAGCTGCAACTGGCCGTCGCGGCACGGGACGTACCGATGGTCCAGGGCATCGCCACAGCGCTCGTCGCGGTGATGCTCGCGGTGCTGCTGCTGGGTGACATCTGCGCGCGTCTGCTGGGCGCATGGGAAGGACACGGCCGATGACGACGGTCCTGACACCACCGGGGAGGCGGGCACGCACGGCCTGTCCGGGCCCTTCCGTGCGCCGCCGGCCACCGCTGCTCACCGGAGCGGGTGCCCTGCTCGTCCTCCTGCTCGCCCTGCTGGGCCCGCTGGCCGCGCCGCACAGCCCCACCGCGCAGCTCGCCGCGCCCTTCCAGCAGCCCGACGGGCAGTTCCTCCTCGGCACCGACGTGCTGGGCCGGGACGTGATGAGCCGGGTGCTCAGCGGCGGTCGCACCCTCGTGCTCATCGCATTCACCGGGACGGCGGCGGCCGGAGCCGTCGGGATGGCCGCCGGAGTCCTGGCGGCCATGGTGTCCCGCCGACTCGGCGACCTGCTGATCCGCTGCGTCGACGCCCTGGCCGTCCTTCCCGCCCTCCTGGTGGTCCTCGTCCTGGCCGCCGGGTTCCCGGGCAGCGACACGGCCCTGGTGGCGGCGGTCGCTCTGGCCACGGCCCCCTTCTCCACCCGGGTGCTGCGCGCGGCGGCGGACACGGTCCTCGGCAGCGGCTACGTCGAGGCGGCCCTGGCTCGCGGCGACACCCGGCGGGCCGTGCTGCGCCACGACGTCCTGCCCAACATCGCCGGAACGGCCCTGATGGACACCGCTCTGCGCCTGGTCGCCTCCCTCCATCTCACCGCCACCGCGGGCTTTCTGGGCCTCGGACAGGGCGGGGCGGTACCGAACTGGGGGCGCATGGTGAGCGAGAACGTGCCCGGGGCGACCCTGGCCGCGACGCCGTTCCTCGCTCCGGCGCTGCTCCTGGTGCTGCTGTCCGTCTGCGTGGGGCTGCTGGCCGGACGGCTGGCGGACGCGGTGGGGAGGGGGCCCGCGTGACCGGCCGTGCGACCACCGCGCGAGCGGCTCTCCGCCTGCCGGGCGAAGGCACGCTCGCCGAGATCAGCGGACTGACGCTCGGGCCGGCGGCCGGCGGGCCGCCCGTCCTGCACGACGTCGGCCTCTCCCTGCCGCGCGGGCGGGTGCTGGGGGTCGTCGGCAGGTCCGGATCGGGCAAGAGCAGCCTGGCGTACAGCCTGCTCGGGCATGTCCGGCCCGGCCTGGAGCTCCGCGACGGAACCGTCCGGGTGGCCGGACTCGACCCCTTCGACGGCGCCAACTCCCGGCGGCTGCGCGGCCGGACGGTGTCCTACCTGGGTCAGGACCCCGCCGCGTCGCTCAACCCCGCGCTCCGGATCGGCACGCAGATCGCCGAGGCGGTGCGCCTGCGCTCGTCCGCGAGGCGTAGCGCGGACGTCCGCGCGCGGGTCGAGGAACTGCTGCTGTCTGTGCGGCTGCCCGCCGACCGGGCGTTCCTGCGCCGGCTGCCCCGGCAGCTGTCCGGGGGACAGGCACAGCGCGTGGGTCTCGCCGTCGCCCTGGCGGGACGGCCGAGCCTGCTGGTCCTCGACGAGCCCACCAGCGGCCTGGACCCGGTCCTGGCGGACGGGATACGCACGCTGCTGGCCGAGGTCCTGTCCGCGGGGGACCGCGCCGCGTTGCTGGTCAGCCACGACCCGGCGTGGCTCGCGACCGTGGCGGACGAGGTCATCCGCCTGGACTGCGGCCGGATCGTCGAGGGCGGACTGCCGAAGGCGTCCGTGCCCGTGCCCACGTCCCAGGGTGTCCCGGTGGGTGGCCCCCGCACCACGGCTGTCGGGGCGGAGACCGACGGCGGCGGGCTGTCCCTGCGGAGCCTGTACGCCGCCCACGGGCGGGTTCCTGTCCTGCACGACGTCTCCCTGACCGTTCCGGAGGGTTCCTGCACCGCCGTCGTGGGGCCCTCGGGGTCGGGGAAGACCACCCTCGCCCGGTGCCTCGCCGGGCTCCACCCGCCCGCGCGGGGAAGCGTCGCGTGGCTGCACGCCGACATGCCACGGGGACGCGGGAATCCCGTGCACCTCGTCGCCCAGGACGTCCGCGGTGCCCTCAACCCGCGGGAATCAGCGGGGGACGCGCTGATGCGCCCCCTCAGAGGGGTACGGGGCCGGTCGGCCCAGGAGGCGTCCGGCCGAGCCCTGCGGCTGCTCGGACTCGTCGGGCTGGACGCGGATGTCCTGCCGCGCCGGCCGGGGGAGTTGTCGGGCGGCCAGCGCCAACGCGTCGCACTGGCACGGACGCTGGCCGCGGAGCCGCGCGTCCTGGTCTGCGACGAGATCACGTCGGCGCTCGACCCGGACACGGCGGGCGGGGTGCTGAAGCTGCTTGACTCGCTGCGGGAGACGCTGGGCCTGACCGTGGTGATGGTGACGCACGACCTCGCCGCCGCGGCCGCCCACGCGGAGCGGGTCGTCGTCCTGGACGCGGGGCGGGTGGTCGAGGCCGGGCCCGTCGACCGTGCGCTGGTGGCTCCGGAGCATCCCGTCACGCGGGCTCTGCTCGCCTGCGCGGACGGTCCCGTCCTCGCCGCACCGCAGTAGCGCCCGGTACGGCCGGCAGGAGGGGCGCCGCGCGCGCGGCGCCCCTCCGCGCCGCTTTTTACGACCGGAGCAACTGCTGGGCAAGCGCCGCCTTGTCCACCTTCCCGACGGCGGTGAGCGGCAGTCCGGGCACCTCGACGACCTCGTCCGGCGTCTTGTAACCGGCCAGCCCGCGTTCCTTCAGATGGGCGGCGACCTCCCGTGCGCCGGGAGCCGGGCCCGAGCAGACCACGAAGGCCACAGTCCGTTCCCCCCAGCGCTCGTCCTCCACACCCACCAGCGCCGCCGCCGTGATCGCCGGATGCGTGAGCAACTGCTCCTCCACCTCGACCGCGGCGATCTTCTCGCCGCCACGGTTGATCTGGTCCTTGATCCGCCCCACCACCACGAGGTGTCCCGTCGGCAGCCGTCGGACCACGTCACCGGTCCGGTAATGACCGTCCGGGGTGAACGCCGTACGGTTGTGCTCCTCGGCCCGGTAGTAGCCCCGCAGGGTGTACGGGCCACGGGTGAGCAGTTCACCAGGGGTACCGTCCGGCACGGGCCTGCCGTCGGCGTCCACGACGAGGATCTCGTCGTCCGGCGAGAGGGGCCGGCCCTGTGTGGCGCAGACGAGGTCCTCGGGGTCGTTTAGACGCGTCAGGTTGATCAGTCCCTCCGCCATGCCGAAGACCTGCTGCACGGTCACCCCGAGTGCCGGTCCGAGCTTGCGGGCGTGCTCCTCGGGCAGTCGTGCCCCGCCGACCTGTACCACCGCGAGGCTGCCGAGGTCCCAGGAACCGGAGGCGGCCTCGTCCATCCAGTGGGTGACGAGCGGCGGGGTGAGGGAGGTCAGCGTCACGCCCTCCCGCTCGATGAGGGCGAACGCCGTCTGGGGGCTGGGGTCGGGGGCGACCACGACGGTTCCTCCGGCCATCAGGGTGCCCAGCACGCCGGGGCAGGCGAAGGCGAAGTTGAACCCGATCGGCAGTACCGCCAGGTAGACGGTTTCGGTGTCGAGTACGCAGACCTCGGCGCAGGCGCGGGCGTTGTAGGCGTAGTCGTCGTGCGTCCGCGGGATGAGCTTGGGCAGGCCCGTGGTGCCGCCGGACAGCAGCAGCAGGGCGACATCGGAGGGGTCGGCTCCGCCGTCGTCGGAGGCGGGAACCGGCGGGGCGTCCGCCGTGGAGGGCGGAGCCGACCGCAGTTCGTCGAACGGGACGAAGCCGCTCTCCTGACCGGGATCGCCGACCACGATGACGGTCCGCGGCGAGCGGCCCGGTCCGTGTTCCGCCCGCACCGAGCGCATCAGCTCCCGGTAGTCGAACCGGGCGTGCCGGTCGGGCACCACGCAGGCCACGGCGCCCGAAACGCGCACCAGATGCCCGATCTCCCGGCGCCGGTGGGCCGGCATGGCGTGCACCGGAACCGCCCCGATCCGCTGCAGGGCGAACCAGACGAGCACGAACTCGGCGCAGTTGGGGAGCTGGACCACGACGCGGTCACCCCGCCCGATCCCGAGCCCGCGCAGTCCCTGGGCGACGAGGTCGGCCTCGGAATCCAGTTCCGCGTAGGTCCATCGCCGGTCGCCGTCGACCAGAGCCACTCGGCCGCCGTGCTCGGTCGCTCCTTGGCGCAGGCGGGCGCCGAAGGTCACTCCCTGCCAGTGGCCGGCGGCCCGGTAGCGCGCTGATTCCGCCGCGGACCAGGTGTGTTGAGTGTCGGTCATGGGGCTCTGCCTCTCCTTGCCGGGCCACGGGATCTGGCGCCGAGGCCGGTCGTACGACGACGATAGGAAGTGTGGAAATGATAATCATTACCATATAGGGTAGGGTCGACCCCGCGTGAGGGAGATTGCGGCGTCCGCCACGATCCGACTCCCGCCCGTTCGACCGGAAGGCCCCACCAGTGAGCGATGAAGCAGTCGTCCAGGCGCGGACGGCGGAAGCCGGCAGCGACGGCGGTGACGTTGGTGTGCCGGCCGACGTGCGAGAGGCGGTCGTTCGCGCGCTGGGGGTGGCACCGGACGAGCTGGACGACGACCGCGACCTCTTCGAACTCGGTCTCGACTCACTGATGCTGATGTCTCTGGTCGGTGCCTGGCGGCGCGAGGGCAGTGCGGTCACCTTCCAGGACCTCACGCGCACCCCGACCCTCGCGGCCTGGGAGGCCCTGCTTGGGAAGGGACGTCACGGAAGGGCAGTCGCCCCCGTCGCGCCTCCCGCCCTCGCCGCGCGGCTCGGCGCGGCGGGGGCCGACGCGCAGTCGGACACGTTCCCGCTCGCCACGATGCAGCACGCCTACTGGATCGGACGCCAGGACGGCCAGCCGCTCGGCGGTGTCGCCGCGCACTTCTACGTCGAACTCGACGGCCACGACGTCGATCCGGTCCGGCTGGACGCCGCCCTGAAGGCGCTCGTTCGGCGGCACGGCATGCTGCGGGCCGTCTTCGACGACGACGGCCGTCAGCGCTTCGGCGACCCGGAAGTCGCGCTCACCATCCACGACCTGCGCGAACGCGACGCCGACGAGGCCGAGTCCGAGCTGGAGCTGCTGCGCGAGCGCAACACCCACGCCCGCCCGGACCTCACTGCCGGCCACGTCTTCCGCGCGGGCCTGTGCCTGCTCCCCGACGGCAGGACCCGCCTGCAGATCGACCTCGACATGATGGCCGGCGATGCGCTGAGCCTGCGGGTCCTCCTGTCCGACCTGCGCCGCTTCTACGACACTCCCGACGACCCGCCCCGCGAACTCACCCTCGACTACCGCCACTACCTCGCGGAGCACGACGCCCGGCGTAAGACGGAACGCGAGCAGCACGCCGCCTGGTGGCGGGAGCGACTGCCGGACCTGCCCCGCGCCCCGCGCCTGCCGACCACCGTCGACCCGCTGACCCCGGTCAGCCCGGACGACACCGCGCTCACCCACTCCCGCCGCCTGCACCACTGGCTGGGCCCCGCCGACAAGGCGGCGCTGATCGGCGCGGCCCGCCGGCACGGCATCACCCCCGCCGCCGCCCTCGCCACCGCCTTCGCCGAGGTCATCGCCGCCTGGAGCGACAGCCGGCGGTTCCTGCTCAACCTGCCGCTGTTCGACCGGGAGCCGTTCGCCCCGGAAGTCGCCCGCCTGGTGGGTGACTTCAGCAGCTCGGTCCTGCTCGACGCGGACATGAGCGCGCCCCTGCCGTTCTCCCGTCAGGCTCGCGGCCTGCAGGAACGCCTGCAGGAGGGCATCTCCCACGGGGCGTACGGCGGTGTGGAGGTGCTGCGCGACCTCGCCCGCCTGGAGGGCGCCCCGGTGCTGGCCCCGGTCGTCTACACCAGCGCCATCGGGCTCGGCGAGGTCTTCGAGCAGGATGTGCAGAAGTCCTTCGGCCACCCGTCCTGGATCATCTCCCAGGGTCCGCAGGTCTACCTCGACGCCCAGGTCACCGAACTCGACGGCGGCCTTCTCCTCAACTGGGACGTCCGGGACGGCGTGTTCGAGGCCGGTGTGCCGGACGCCGCGTTCGACGCCTACCGCCGCTTCATCACCCGCCTGATCACGGACCCCGGGGCCTGGGACCGGCCGGTGGACGGCCTGCTCTCACCCGACGTCCTGCCGAGGCGGGCGATGGCGGCCCTGCCGCCCACACCCGTCCCTGACCGCGCCCTGCACACCCGCTTCTTCCGGCTCGCCGAGACCGACCCGGGCCGAGCCGCAGTCGTCGGCACCACCGGCGACACGCTCACCTACGGCGAACTCGCCTACGCCGCCCGGCGGATCGCCGCGCTGCTGCGCGCGAACGGAGTCCGGGAGGGCGACACCGTCGCGGTCACCCTGCCCAAGGGTGCCGACCAGATGACCGCGGTCCTCGGCATCCTGGCCGTCGGCGCGGCGTACGCACCCGTCGGCGTGGAACAGCCCGCCGTACGCCGGGCACGCATCCACAAGGTCGCCGGCGCGTCCGCCGTGCTCACCGACCGGGACCACGCCCCGCTCTGCCCGGGCGTCCCAGGGGCTCCGGTGCTGCTCCTGGAGGATGCCGCGGCTCTGGAGCCCGCACCGGTCGTCCAGCCGGACCCCGCGCTGCCCGCCTACGTCCTGTTCACGTCCGGCTCGACCGGAGTGCCCAAGGGCGTCGAGGTGCCGCACCGCGCGGTCGTCAACACCGTCGAGGCGATGGAGGAGCAGCTCGGTCTCGGGCCCTCGGACCGCACCCTCGCCATCTCCGCGCTGGACTTCGACCTCGCCGCCTGGGACATCTTCACCCCGCTGTCCCTCGGCGGCCAGGTGGTCGCCGTGAGCGAGGAACACCGCCGCGACGCCCACCACTGGGCGCGGCTGGTGCCTGAGCACGGGGTGACGCTGGTGCAGTGCGTGCCCGCCCTGCTGGACCTGCTCATGGCCGCCGGAGAGGACGAGGGCCTCGGGACCTCCCTGCGCATGGTGCTGCTCGGCGGCGACTGGGTCGGTCTCGACCAGCCCCGCAGGCTGCGGGCGCTGGTGCCCGGCTGCCGCTTCGTGGCCCTCGGCGGCATGACCGAGGCCGCCGTCCACTCGACGGTGTTCGAGGTCGAGGAGACCGACCCTGCCTGGAAGTCCGTCCCCTACGGCGTTCCCCTGCGCAACATGCGGGCCCGCGTCGTGGACGGACGGGGACGCGACTGCCCCGATCTCGTCCCCGGAGAGCTGTGGATCGGCGGTCCCGGCGTGGCGAACGGCTACCGCGCGGACCCCGAGCGCACCGCCGAACGCTTCGTCGAGTACGACGGCGAACGCTGGTACCGCAGCGGAGACCTGGCCCGCTACCGGCCCGACGGCGTACTGGAGTTCCTCGGCCGCGCCGACCACCAGGTGAAGATCGGCGGCCACCGCATCGAACTGGGCGAGGCCGAGTCCGCACTGGAGGACGACCCCACCGTGCTGCACGCCGTCGCAACCGTCCTCGACACACCCGTACGGCACCTCGCCGCGGCCGTGTCCGCACACGGTGACGCGGCCGATCCGGACCAGATCCGCCAGCGGGCGGCGCAGCGCCTGCCCGCCTACATGGTTCCCGAGCGCGTCCTCGTCCTGCGCGATCTGCCGCTCAACGCCAACGGCAAGCTCGACCGAGCGGCCGTCCACCGGCTGCTGACCGAGGCCGCAGGCCAGGACGCCCCCCGCACAACGGCACCGCTCGGCCCGGTGGAGACCGCTGTGGCGGCCGAGTGGGCCGAACTCCTCGACGTGGCCGAAGTGGGCCGGGAGAGCAGCTTCTTCCTGCTGGGCGGCGACTCCCTCGTCGCGACCCGGATGATCGGCCGGCTGCGCGCCGCCGGCTTCCCCGGCGCCCGCGTGGCCGACCTCTTCGCCCGCCCCGTGCTCCATCACTTCTGCGAGACGCTCCGGTCCTCGGCCGCCACCGGCACGGAGCCGGCCCCGGCCGCCGCGCACGTCCTGGTGCCCGAACCGGAACGCGCCCACGAGCCGTTCCCGCTGACGGACGTCCAGGCTGCGTACCACACCGGCCGCGACCCCCGCTTCACCCTCGGCGGCGTCGGCACATGGCACTACACGGAGTTCGACGGCACGGACGTCGACGTGGACCGGCTGGAGCGCTCCTGGAACACCCTCGTCCGGCGCCACGGCATGCTCCGCGCGGTCGTCCAGGACGGCCACCAGCGCGTCCTGCCCGAGGTGGCGGTGGTACGCATACCGGTGGAGGACGTCCCGGACGGTGACGCAGCCGAGGCCCTGGCCGGTCTGCGCGCCCGGCTGTCCCAGCAGGTCCGCGACCCCGCCCGGTGGCCGCTCTTCGCGGTCGAGGCGGTGCGCTACCGCGCCGCGGAGAACACCGGCGAGATACGGACCCGCATCGGCATCGGCCTGGACTACCTCGTCCTCGACGCGCTCTCCATCACCACGCTGTATGCCGAACTGAACGCGCTCTACGCCGACCCGGACCTCGAACTGCCGACCGTGGACGTGACGTTCCGCGACTACCTGACCGGCCTGCCGGCGGACCCGGAGGGGGCCGAGCGCGCCCGCGCCCACTGGCGGGCCCGGCTGGCGGAACTGCCGCCCCCTCCCGCCCTGCCCTTCGACCGGGACCCGGCGACGCTCGACGCGCCCGTCTTCACCCGGCGCCGGCTGAGCCTGCCCGCCGAGGACTGGCAGGCCGTCAAGCGGGACGCGGCCCGGCACGGCCTGACCCCCTCCACCGTCCTGCTGGCCCTGTACGCGGAGGTCCTGGCGGCCTGGAGCGGTGCGGACGCGCTGACCGTCACGCTCACCCTCTTCAACCGGCGTGACGTGCACCCCCGTATCCACCGGGTGCTGGGCGACTTCACCTCCCTGTCCCTCGCGGGCCACCGGCGCGACGGGCAGTCCTGGCTCGGGGCGGCGGTCGCGCTGCAACGCCGGCAGGCGGAGGACCTCGACCATGCGGACGTACCGATCGACTGGCTGCTGCGGGAGTTCGGCCGGCGCACAGGCACGGTCGACGCCGCCGCGCCCGTGGTGTTCACCAGTGCCGTCGGCGTCGGTGACGCGACGCTCGCCGGGCCGGGCACCGGGTTCCCCGCCAAGGTCTGGGGCATCTCCCAGTCCCCGCAAGTGTGCCTGGACAACCAGGTCACCGAGGAGTCCGGAAACCTCGTCGTCACCTGGGACGCCGTCGAGGAACTGTTCCCCGACGGCGTGCTCGACGCGATGTTCGGCGCCTACGAACGGCTGCTGCGGTACGCCGTCGCCGGTGACTGGGACGCACCACTGCCCGATCTGCTTCCCGCCTCCCAGTACGAACGGCGGGCCGCCGCCGCACGGGAGGCCGCCCTGGAGCCGGTGGTCCCGCGTCCGCTGCACGAGGCGTTCTTCGCCCACGCGTCGGCCACCCCCGACCGCACCGCCCTCGTCACGACCGAAGGGGAGGAGGTGACCTATGGCACCCTCGCCGACCAGGCGCTGCGCGTCGCCACGGCGCTCGGCGGCGCGGGCGTGCGCCCGGGGGACCTGGTCGCGGTCACCCTGCCCAAGGGCACGGAGCAGATCGCGGCGGTCCTCGGCGTCCTCGCGGCCGGCGCCGCCTACGTACCGCTGAGCCTCGAACAGCCCGCCGCGCGGCTGGAGCGGGTGCACGCCACCGCCGCTTTCCCTGTCGTCGTGGGCGGTTGGCCCGCCTCGGAAGATACCGGCCCCCGCCCGCTGTCCTTCGTGGACACGCAAGGCCACGAGCCGCTGCCCGCGCCGTACGAGACGTCCCCCCGGGCACTCGCCTACGTGATCTTCACCTCGGGTTCCACCGGCGAGCCGAAGGGTGTCGAGATCACCCACGGCGCCGCCTGGAACACGATCGCGGACATCAACGCCCGGCACGGCATCACCGCGGACGACCGCGTCTTCGCCCTGTCGGCACTGGACTTCGACCTGTCCGTATACGACGTCTTCGGCCTGCTCGCCGCGGGCGGCTCCCTCCTGCTGCCCACTGAGGACCAGCGCCGTGAACCGGCCCGCTGGCCGGGCCTGCTCGACCAGTACGGCGTGACCCTCTGGAACACCGTCCCGGCCCTGCTCGACCTGCTCCTCGATGCCGATGAGCAGGAAGGAGGGGAAGGCGGCCGGATATCGCGACTGCGGACCGCACTGGTCTCCGGCGACTGGATCGGCCTCGACCTGCCCGCTCGGCTGCGGGCGCGCACGTCCCCGATCTGCGCCTTCGTCGCCATGGGAGGGGCCACGGAAGCCGCCATCTGGTCCAACACCCTCACCGTCACCGAGCCGGACCCCCGGTGGGTGTCCATCCCCTACGGACGCCCCCTGACCGGGCAGCACTACCGGGTGGTCGACCGGGGCGGGCGGGAGTGCCCCGACTGGACGCCCGGCGAACTGTGGATCGGCGGCGAGGGACTGGCCCGCGGCTACCTGGCCGACCCGGTCCGCACCGCCGAGAAGTTCGTCGAGCAGGACGGGCGGCGCTGGTACCGGACCGGTGACCTGGGCCGGTTCCGGGGCGACGGGCTGCTGGAGTTCCTCGGCCGCCTCGACAGCCAGCTGAAGATCGCCGGCCACCGCATCGAGGCCGGCGAGATCGAGGCCGCACTGGAGGCCCACCCGGACATCGCGCGGGCCGCCGTCGTGGCCGTGGGGGAGCGCACCGCGAAGCGCCTGGCCGCCTTCGTCGTCCCGCACGAACCGGCGTCCGTCGAGTCCGGCACGTCCATCGAGCCCGCCACGCCCGTGGAAAACCCCGAACTCACCGAGGCCCTCTTCGCCCTGCTGGCCGAGCGGGTCCCCGTCTACGCCGTTCCGTCCCGCATCCAGCTGCTGCCCGCCCTGCCTCTGACCGCGAACGGCAAGGTCGACCGCGGAGCCCTGGCCACTCTGGCGGGACCGGAGACGGTGAACGTGGGGGCCGAACCGCCAAGCGGCGAGATGGAGACGGCCCTCGCCGGGCTCTGGCGCGAGTACCTGCCGCACTGGGTGCCGGACCGCAACGCCAACTTCTTCACCGCGGGCGGCGACAGCCTCACCGCGCTGCGCCTGCTTACTGGGATCGAGCGCCGCCTGGGGGCCATCGTGCCCGTCCGGCGCTTCTTCGCCGCACCGACCGTCGCCGCGCTCGCCGCGGACATCACCCGAACGCTCGCGGCCCACGGGACCGCCTACGAGACCGGAGAGCTGTGAACATCGCTGAACTGCTGGCCCGTTACGCCGACGAGGGCGTGGTGCTGTGGGCCGAGGACGGGCAACTGCGCTTCCGGGCGCCCCAGGGCCGGCTCACCGACACGCACCGGGCCGAACTGCGCACGCACAAGGAAGCCATCCTGCGCCACCTGGAGGCCGGGGAGCCCTCGCTGCACGCCGACCCCGAGCACCGCCACGACCCCTTCCCGCTGACGGACATCCAGGCCGCCTACCTCATCGGCCGCACCGACGCCTACGCCTACGGCGGCGTCGGCTGCCACGCCTACGTCGAACTGGAATACCCCGACCTGGACGTCGACCGTGTCACTGCCGTGTGGCGGGAGCTGGTCCAGCGGCACGACATGCTCCGCGCCGTCGTCCACCACGACGGCTACCAGCAGGTCCTGGCCGACGTTCCCGCCCTCGACGTCCGAGCCGACGATCTGACCGCGCTCCCGCCGGCCGGGGCCGAGGCGGAGGTGGAGCGCACCCGGGCGCGGCTGTCCGCACGCGAGGAGCCCACCGACCGGTGGCCGCTCTTCGACGTGCACGTGAGCCGGACAGCCGAGCGGGCCGTGCTCCACCTATCCTTCGACATGCTGGTCGTGGACCACGCCAGCCTGCGCATCCTGCTGGCCGAGTTCCAGCGCGGCTACGGCGGCGCCGCCCTCTCGGAGGCACCGCGGATCACCTTCCGCGACTACGTCCTGGCCCGCCGCGCCGTCGCCGACACCGACGCGTACACCCGCGACCGTGCCTACTGGACAGAGCTGCTCGACACCCTGCCGCCCGCCCCCGAACTGCCCCTCGCCGAAGCCTGGCAGGCAGCGGTGAGAGACCCGGGCCAGACGGGCCGCACTCCGGCCTCCGACGGCTCGGTGACCTTCCGCCGCCTGGAGGTGCTGCTGCCCGCTCCAGACCGGGACCGCCTCACCGAGCGGGCCGCGCGACGCGGGCTGACCCTGTCCACGGCACTGCTCACCGCGTACGCCGAGACGGTCGGGGCCTGGTCGCGCACCAGCCGGTTCACGCTCAACGTGCCCACGGTGGACCGCCCCGACCTGCACGAGGACATCGACCGCCTCATCGGCGACTTCACCTCGCTCGAACTGCTCGCCGTCGACCTGGACGCCCCGGCCGGCTTCGCGGAGCGGACCAGGACCGTCGGTCAGCAGCTCCTGGAGGACCTCGCGCATCCCCTGTTCACCGGCTCGGACGTGCTCGCCGAGCTGTCCCGCAGGGCCGGGGCCCCGGTGCTGATGCCGGTCGTCTTCACCAGCGCCCTCGGCACCGGCGCCACCTCTGAGGGCGTACCCCCCGAGGTGACGTACGCCGTGACCCGGACCCCGCAGGTGTGGCTCGACTGCCAGGTCATGCACCGCGGCGACACGCTGAGCCTGTCCTGGGACATCCGGGAGGGCGCACTCGCCCCCGGCGTGGCCGACGCCATGTTCGAGGCGTACACGGCACTCGTGCGCGCCCTGGCGGACGAGGGCGAGGCCGGTGAGGCCGCCTGGGACGCACCCGCCGTCATCCCCCTGCCCGAGGCGCAGGCGGTGCGCCGGAACCTGGTCAACGCGACCGAGGGCCCCCTGCCGGACGCCCTCCTCCACGAACCCGTACTCACCCAGGCCGCCGTGACACCGGACGCGATCGCGGTCCGCACCCCCGAACTGGCTCTGACCTACCGGCAGCTCGTCACCCGGGCTAGCGCGCTCGCTGAGGCGCTGACGGCATCCGGACTGCGTCCCGGGGAACCCGTGGCCATCTGGGCGGACAAGGGCTGGGAGCAGGTCGTCGCGGTCTTCGGCATCCTCATGGCGGGCGGCGCGTACCTCCCCGTCGACACGGCCCAGCCGCCGGCCCGCCGGGACACGATCATCTCGGACGCCGGCGTCCGCACGGTCCTCACCCAGTCCTGGCTCGCCGAACTCGACGACCTCCCGGAGGGGGTCACGGCCGTCGCCGTGGACCTCCTTCCGGAAGGCACGGCAACCGCGCCCGGCACTCCGGTGCCCCGGCGCGATCCGGACGACCTCGCGTACGTCATCTACACCTCGGGCTCCACCGGCACGCCCAAGGGCGTGATGATCAGTCACCGGGCCGCCCTCAACACCGTCGAGGACATCAACCGCCGCCATGCCGTCACCGAGCGCGATCGCGTCCTCGGCATCGCGGGACTCGGCTTCGACCTGTCCGTCTACGACCTCTTCGGGCCCCTCGCCATGGGCGCCACCCTCGTCCTGCCCGCCGCCGACCGGCGCGGCGACCCCTCCCACTGGGCCGAACTCGTCCGCGACTTCGGGGTGACCGTGTGGAACTCGGTCCCCGGCCAGCTCCACATGCTGTGCGACTGGCTGCGCTCCGAGCCGCCCGCCGACGACGCCTCGCTGCGGCTCGCGCTGATATCCGGCGACTGGATACCCGTCGCCCTGCCGGACCAGGCCCGTGAACTCCTCCCGGGGCTGGAGATCATCTCCCTCGGCGGCGCCACCGAAGGCTCCATCTGGTCCATCGCCCACCCCATCGGCGAGGTGGACACCGCCCGCCCGAGCATCCCGTACGGCAAGCCCCTGACCAACCAGACCTTCGCCGTGCTCGACCGGCACCTGCGGCCACGGCCCGAATGGGTGCCGGGCGAGCTGTACATCGGCGGCGCCGGCGTCGCCCTCGGGTACTTCGGCGACGAGGCCCGCACGGCCGAGCGGTTCCTCACCGACCCCGCCACCGGGGAGCGGCTCTACCGCACCGGCGACCTCGGGCGGTACCTGCCCGACGGGACCATCGAGTTCCTGGGCCGCGAGGACGCCCAGATCAAGATCCGCGGCTACCGCGTCGAACTCGCCGAGGTGGAGGCCGCCGTACAGGCCCATCCCGAGGTCGCCGCCGGTGCCGTGATCGTCGACGACTCCGCGGCGGGCGGCCGGCGCCTGGCCGCGTTCGTGGAGACGGCCCGCAAGGACGCCGACGCGGCCGGCCAAAAGGCCGGTGAGCTCGCGGCGGCGCGGCGGGCGCGGGCGCGTACGGCCGCCGCCGACGCCGTACGGGAAGCCTCCACGGCCGTCGACGCCGCACGCCTCACGGAGTTCCTGACCGCCCTCGACGACGTCGCCCTCGCCGAGATGACCCGCGTTCTCGACGCCTGCGGAACGTTCGCCGCCGGCGCGTCGCGGACGGCGGACGAGGTGGGCACGGCGCTGCGCGCCACGCCCGGCCACCGGCACATCGTCCGGCGCTGGCTGCGCGCCCTGGCCGCCCGGGGCCGGTTCACCCACCGCGAGACCGACGACACCTACTCCGGACTGGCCCCCGTCTCCGCGGACGACGCGGAGCGCGCCTGGCGGCGGGCCGCCGAACTGGAGCGCGAGATCGGGTGGAGCACCGAGCTGCTCACCGTCATGCGCACCTGCGCCGGGCGGCTGCCCGAGCTGGTCTCCGGGGAGACGGGCATCCAGGAGCTGCTCTTCCCCGGCGCGGCGACTCAGGCCGCGGACGCCGCCTACCGCGACAACCTCGCCATCCGGCACCTCAACCGGGCGGTGGTCGCCGCGCTGCGCGAGATCGCCGCGGGCCACACCGGCGAGGAGCGGCTGCGCGTCCTCGAAGTGGGCGGCGGAGTCGGCGGCACCACCGGCGAACTGGTGCCCGTCCTCGCCGAGTACGGCGTCGACTACCTGTTCACCGACCCTTCCGCGTTCTTCCTGAACGAGGCCCGCGAGCGCTTCGCCGACCACGCCTGGGTCCGCTACCAGCGCTTCGACGTCGACGAGGACGCCCGCGCCCAGCACCTGCAGCCCAACACCTTCGACGTGGTGATCTGCGCCAACACCCTGCACGCCGCCGCCGACGCGGACGCGGCCGTGGGCCGGCTGCGGGAACTGCTCGTCCCCGGCGGACAGCTCGTCTTCGTGGAGAACACCCGAGACGAGAACCTCCCGCTGCTGGTCTCCATGGAGTTCCTGGAGGTCGCCGGACGGACGTGGACCGACGTGCGCGAGAACACCGGACAGTCCTTCCTCACCCACGCCCAGTGGCGTGAACTCCTCGACGCGCACGCCGCGTCCGAGGTCACCTCGCTGCCCGAGGCCCAGGACGCCCTGGCCCTGACCGGCCAGGAGGTCTTCTTCGCCACCCTGAAGGACGACCGGCACCACATCCCGGTAGGCGAGCTGGCCCGCACGGCGGCGAACCGGCTCCCGGAGTACATGCTTCCCTCGGTGTGGCAGGTCGTCGACACCCTGCCCCGCACGGCCAACGGCAAGACCGACCGCGCCCGCCTGCGGACCTGGCTGCCCCGCGAGAGCGCCCCGGTCGTCGTGGACGAGAAGCCCAAGGACGAGTTGGAGAACAGCCTCGCCGAGCTGTGGTCGGAACTCCTCGCGGTCGAACACGTCACCCGCAACGACGACTTCTTCGACCTCGGCGGCGACTCGCTCCTCGTCGCCCGCATGGTGGGCCGGCTGCGCGAACGCGTACCGCAGGCCGCGGACCTGGAGTGGGAGGTCGTGCTGCGCCACATGCTGCGCCGCCCCACGGTGGCCGGTCTCGCCGCTTTCCTGCGCTCCCTGGCCGGCCCCGAGGACGCGCCGACCGCCGGCGCCGTGCGCACGGACCCGATGATCCACCTGCACGGCACGCGCTCCGACGACGAGCCGACCACCGTGCTGGTGCACGCCGGAACCGCGACGATCATGCCGTACCGGGCGCTGATCACCGAGATCCGGCGCCGCTCGCCGGGCCTCGCCGAGGTCGTGGGCGTGGAGGTCCCGGACCTGAACCAGTTCCTCGCCGCCCCGCCGCACGGCCTCATCGAGCAGATGGCGGCCGACTACGCGCGGGCCCTGACGGCGGACGGCCGCCGTCGCTTCCACGTCGTCGGCTACTGTCTGGGCGGGCTGATCGCCACCGAGGTGGCCCGCAACCTCGCCGAGTCCGGCGCGGACGTGGAAAGCCTCACCGTCATCAGCAGCCACAGCCCCCGCTTCCGGCTCGACGACGAGCTGCTCGCCGAGTACTCCTTCGCCGTCATGATGGGCATCGACCCCGCCGACCTCGGTTTCCCGGACGACCAGTACCGGGTGGCCGCGGCAGCCGACGCGGTCCTGGCCGCCAGCCCCGGCGTCCTTCCGGACGGCGGACTCGCCGCGCTGCCCCAGGAGTTCGCGGACATCGCGACGCGCTTCCGGGAGATGGCCAAGGTTCCCCGCGCCACCCGCATCGCGCGGATGTGCGAGGCGGTCCCCGCCTCGGCCGGCACCTACGAACCCGACCACATGACGCGGCTGTTCCTCGCCTTCCGGCAGAGCGTCTTCGCCATCACCCGCTACGACGCCGAGCCCTACGCGGGCGACATCACCTTCCTGCGCCACGACGGCGCCTACCCCTTCCCGGGCAGCAAGGACGCCGTCACCACCTACTGGGAGGAACTCACCCTGGGCGACCTGGACATCGTCGACATCGGCGGCGACCACTACAGCTGCCTGTCCGTCGAGCACGCGCCCGGCATCCTCAAGACCCTCGGTGAGCTGACCCAGGGGGCGATCACCCGATGACCAAGCCTGTGATCGGGGTCCTGGGCGCCTCCGGCGCGGTCGGCCGGGCCGCCGTACGCGAACTGCGCGCCCTCGGCCACACCGGCCTGCGCCTGGGCGGCCGGACCGCGTCCGCCCTGTGCGCGGTCGCCGAGGAGAACCCCGCCGGCCACGACGAGACGGTCTGGGCCGACGCCACCGTGCCGGACGGCCTGCGGGCCTTCACCGAGGGCTGCGACATCGTCCTCAACTGCGTCGGTCCCACCTACCGGCTCCGCGCCACGGTGGCCTTCGCGGCACTCGACGCCGGCGCCCACTGCGTCGACGTGGCCGGGGACGACCCGGCCGCCGAGGACCTCCTCAAGAGCGGCGACCCGGCCCGCGACGACCGCACCGTCGTCCTGTCGGCGGGCGCCCTGCCCGGCCTGTCCAGCCTGCTGCCCCGCTGGCTGGCCGGGCAGGGCCTGGACAACGCCGCCGGGCTCACCGCCCACTGCGGCGGCCTGGAAACCTGTTCGCCGACGGTGGCGCACGACCTGATGCTCTCCCTCACCTCGGGAGGCGCGGACGGCGCGGCCTACGGCGAGGCCCTCGCCGCCGTCCGCGGCGGCCGGCGCAGCCCCCGCGCCCTGCGCGCCGACGAGGACACCGAACACCCGTCGTTCCCCGGCCGGGTCGCCGAACAGCCCTACCTCAGCGGCGAGAGCGAACGCCTCGCCACCGTCCTGGGCCTGGACCGGCTCGACTGGTACAACGTCCACCCCGGTCCCGCCGTACGCGCGCTGCTCAACGTCCTGCCGGGCCGCCTCGCCGCAGGCGACGACCCGGACCGGCTGGCGGAGCGGCTGATCCTCGCCGCCGACCTCGACCTGGCCGGACGCAAGCCTTACTACGTCATGGACTTCGCGCTGTCGGGCACCGCGTCCGGGGTGCCGGCGACGGCGGGACTGACCCTGCGCGCGGCCAGCAGCTACCGGCTCACCGCTGCCGTGGGCGCGCTGGCGGTGGACGCGGTGCTGCGGGGCGGGGTGCAGACGGGCGTGCACTTCGCCTGCGACGTGCTGGACCCGGACACCGTGGTGCGGCACCTGCGCTCCCACGGGGTCGCCGACCTCCGGCTCACTGGGACGGCGGCCGGCGCCGAGCAGGTGGAGGAGGGGGTCCTGTGAGCGCCTCGACGCCGCTGCGCGTGCTGGTCTGCGGGACCAACTTCGGCCGCTTCTACGCCGAGGCGGTACGCCGGCGCCCCGGTTTCACCCTGGCGGGCATCCTGAGCAGGGGATCGGCGGCCTCCCGGGCATACGCCGAGAGCCTCGGCGTCCCCTTCTACTCGGACACCGGCGACCTCCCGGCCGGCATCGACGCCGCCTGCGTGGCCGTGAGCTCATCCATCTCGGGGGGTGAGGGAAGCGAGCTGGCCAGGGCGCTCATGGACCGGGGCATCCACGTCCTGCAGGAACACCCCGTGCACCTGGCGGAGTTGACGGGCAACCTCAAGCACGCCCGCAGGCGGGGGGTGCAGTACCGCCTCAACACCCACTACCCGCACGTCGCCCCGGTCCGCGCCTTCATCGAGGCCGCCCGCCGTCTGGTCGTACGGCAGCGACCGCTCTTCCTGGACGCCGCCACCCCGGTCCATCTGATGCACCCGCTGGTGGACATCCTCGGCCAGGCCATGGGCACCCTGCGGCCCTGGCGTTTCGCGGACCCGGCGCCGCTGCCCGCCGAGATCGGGCCGCAGCCGTTCCGCTCCCTCCACGGCGTGTTCGCCGGCGCACCCCTCACCCTGCGGGTGCACCACCAGCTCGACCCGTCCGACCGCGACAACCACGCCCTGCACTGGCACCGCATCTCCCTCGGCACCGAGGGCGGGGTGCTCACCCTGGCCGACACCCACGGCCCCGTGCTGTGGAGCCCCCGGCTGCACATCGGGCGGGACGCCGACCGGCGCTTCGTCCTGGACGGCCCGGGCACCGGCCGGCTGGGACTCGGGACCACGGCGGTGGTCGGGACAACGGGAACGTTCCGTACGGTCTTCTCCGACCTGTGGCCCGAAGCGATCGGCAGCGCACTGGACGGACTCCGCGAGGCCGCCGCGCAGGGTGGCGACGCCCTGCGCGCGGGGCAGTACGACCTGGCCGTGTGCCGCATCTGGACGGACCTCGCGGCCCGGCTGGGGCCACCCGAGATCGTCCGGCCCGGCACGCCCCGCCCCCTGGCGGTCAGTGACGTCATCCCTGCGCCGGAGGGGTTCCCGCACGACACCGCTCCCCGCTCCGTACCGGCCTCGCGTTCCGGCGACCGGACCGGCGACGCAGGCCCCGGCCCCGCCGGGGAGACGGCCCGCCGCCCCTCACCGGAAGCGGGACCGCCCCGCCCCGCGGACGCCGCCTCCTACTCCCCGTCGGCCGAGTTCTTCGACCTCGTCGCCGCCGACCACACCGCGACCGCGAGCGCCCCCGCGATCGCCGCCCTCCTCGCCGACGCCGACCTGAGCACCGGTCCGGTGGTGGACATCGGCGCCGGCACCGGTCTGGTGACCGAAGCCGTCGCCCGCGCCCGGCCGGACGCGGAGATCCTCGCCTGCGAACCGTCGGTCGGCATGCGCGCCGTGCTCACCAGCCGGGTCTTCAGCGACGAGGACCTGCGGACCCGGGTCACCGTCACCGCGGACGCCGCTCCCGACCTCGACCTCCCCGACCGGATCAGCGTCGTGCTGCTCTGCGGGGTCCTCGGCCACCTCGACGCCGAAGGGCGGGCCAGGCTGTGGCGGCGGCTGACCCGACGGCTGGCACCGGGCGGGCTCGTGGTCGTCGAACTCATGCAGTTCGAGGAGCCCTTGACCCTTCCCGAGACCCGGCTCGCCACCGCCACCGCCGGACGCCACCGCTACGAGTGGTCCTTCGGCGGCGCACCGGACGCGACGGAGGACGGCGTGATGCGCCTGCACTCCACCTGGCGGGTCTACCGGGACGGCGCCCCGCAGGCGGAACGCGAGGTGCGCGACTCCTACCGCTGGGAGCCCTTCGGACTGAAGGACGTGGTCGCCGAGTCCGGCATGACCGCGCGCACCCTGCCCACCCGCCCCGGCGCACCCCCGCTGGCCGTGCTCATCCGGACGCCGGACACGTCCGAGCCGGCCGCCGGAGCGCACCTGCCGCACGCGCGGACCGCGCCCGACGGCCCGGACTCCCCAGCAGGCCCCCGCACCGCCACCCCGCTCGTCTCCTCCTCCACCGACGGCTAGGAACCTCCATGAGAACCCCCGAGACCCCGACGTCGTCCTCGACCCCGGAACACCCCGCCACCGACACCGTGCCGGACTCCGCCGCCCCGCCCCGGGACTTCCCGATCCAGCGAGGCTGCCCCTTCGCCGCACCCGCCGAGTACGACGCGCTGCGCGCCCACGACCCGGTCGCCCGCGTCACCCTGCCGACGAAGAAGGAAGCGTGGGTGGTCACCCGCTACGACGACGTGCGCGAACTGCTCTCCGACCCCCGCGTCAGCGCCGACATCCGCCGACCCAACTTCCCCGCCCTCGACGAGGCCGAACAGGAGGCCGGTGCCAGGTTCCGCCCCTCCATCCGCCGCGTCTCCACGCTCCGCCTCGCGGGGGAGCGGGACGAGGTCGCCGTCAAGCACGACTCGGCCACCTTCGGCCTCGAAGAACTGATGGTGACCTGGTGACCGCTCCCTTCCCACCGCACGCCTCCTTCCCGCCCGACGCCCACCCCTCCGCCCGGACCTCCGCCCGTGCCGCCCGCGCCGACAGCCCGTGGATCAGGCGGTGGAGCGGCGGTGCCGCGCCCCGGTTCACGCTCATCTGCCTGCCGCACGCGGGTGGCAGCGCCGGTTTCTACCGGCCCTGGGCGGCACTGCTGCCGCCCGAGGTCGAACTCCTCGCCATCCAGTACCCCGGCCGGGAGGACCGTTCCGAGGACCCCGAGGCGGCCGGCATGGACGAGCTGGTGGAGGCGGTGGCGGACGCCGTCGCGCCGCTGCTCGACCTGCCGTACGCGCTCTTCGGGCACAGCATGGGCTCCGCCGTGGCCTGGGAACTGGCGCACGAGCTGCACCGCCGCGGACTCCCGGGCCCGCGCCGCCTGTTCGCGTCGGGCCGGGCCGCACCCGGCATGGCGGTGACAGGGCAGCTGCACCGCCAGAACGACGATGTACTGAGCGCCGAACTGGTCCGGCTGGGCGGCACGAACCGAGAGGTCCTGGACGACCCCGGGCTGCGCTCCCTGATCCTCACGGCCGTACGCCACGACTACCGGATCATCGAGACCTACCGGCCGCCGGACCGGTCACCGCTGTCCTGCCCACTGCACGTCCTGACCGGCGACGCGGACCCGGAACTCGGCGAGGAACGCAGCCGCGACCGGGCAGGCGGCTGGGCGGACCTCACCACCGCCCGCACCGAGGTACGCGTCTTCCCCGGCGACCACTTCTACCTCACCCCGCGACGCCGCGAGGTGGTCACCACCGTCCTGCGCAGGCTGGACCCGTCGCTGACCACCGGCGGCCCGCACACCTGGCCGAGCACTCCGTGAGCCACTCCCGCCCGACCCATGACGTCCGGAGACCGACGTGATCGACTACTACTCGACCTCGGCCGAGTTCTACGAACTGGTCGCCACCCGGCACACCGCAAGCAGCGGCCCCCCGCTCACCGGCGTCCTCTCCGACCTGGACGTGTCCCACGGCCCGGTCCTGGAGATCGGCGCGGGCACCGGCCGCGTCACCGAGGTCATCGCCGCCGCACTGCCGGACGCGGAGATCCTGGCGGCCGAGCCGTCGGCCACCATGCGCGCCATGCTCACCTCCCGGGTCGCCCGCGACCCGGACCTGCGCCGGCGCGTCACCGTCGTGGACGGGTCCGCCCAAGACCTCGTCCTGCCCGAACGGCTCTCCGCCGTCGTCATCTTCGGGGTCGCCGGCCACCTCACCGTCACCGAACGCGTGGCCCTGTGGAAGCGGCTCGCGGACCGCCTGCCCGACGGGGCACCCATCGTCGTCGAACTGATGGGAGTCTCCTCGCCCCGCGTCATCCCCCCGGTGATGTCCCTGAGGGAGACCATCGGCTGCCAGACCTACGAGTGGTGGATCGGCGGCGAACCCACCGAGGGCGACGCCATGCGGTTCACCACCACCTGGAAGGTCCTACGCGACGGACGCACCGTCCGCGAGGTCGCCGACAGTTACGACTGGCACACCTTCGACGTCGCCCGGCTGGCCCGCGAGGCCGGCATGACCAGCCGCCGCATCACCGAGGCGGGTGGCAGGCCCATCCCCGAAATCGGAGTACTCGTCAAGTGAAGTCACAACCGTCCGAGCCCGGCCCGGCCCCGGCAGCCCAGGACACCGAAGCCGGCGGCGCGGGCACCGCCGGCACCCCGCCCCCGCTGCGCGCGCTCGCCGAGCCCGTGCGCGGGCGACTGGCCCTCGCCGTCGGCCTCCAGGCCGTCGCCGCGCTCGCCGGAGTGGTCCCGTTCATCGCCGTCTCCCGCATCGCCGGGCGCCTCACCGCAGGGTCCCCGGCCGACGGCGAGGCCCTCTGGCCGCTGGTTGCGCTGGCCTGCGCGTCGGGCTTCGTCGCTCTGGTGTGCGGCACGGCTGCCGGCGCCCTCGCCCACCTCGCCGACAACGACCTCCAGCTCGCCCTGCGCCGCCGCCTCGCCCGGCACATCGGACGGCTGCCGCTCGGCCGGCTCACCGACCGCGGCACGAGCGAGGTCAAGCAGGCCGTGCAGGACGACGTGAGCGCGCTGCACACACTGTTCGCCCACACCCTGCTCGACGTCGTCTCCGTGCTCACCGCCCCGGTGCTCATCCTCGTCTACCTGTTCACCGTGGACTGGCGGCTCGCCCTGTTCAGCGTGGTCCCGCTCCTGCTGGGCGTGTTCCTGTTCAGCCGGGCCATGGCGGGCGCGGCGGCGCAGATGGCCGAGTTCGGTGCCGCGGTGGGCCGGATCTCCGCCGCCGCCGTGGAGTTCGCCTCCGGTATCGCTGTCTTCAAGAGCTTCGGGCGCGGCCGGAAGGCCCACGAGCGTTTCGTCCGCGCGACCGAGGGCTTCGCCGACTTCTTCTCCGGCTGGGTCCGCTCCACCCTGGTCACCTCCACCGCCGCGATCCTGGTGGTCGCCCCGGCCGTCGTCCTGCTGCTCCTGACGGTGATGGGCGCGGTCTTCGTCACCCAGGACTGGATGACCGGCGCCGAACTCGTCCCCTTCCTCCTGCTCGGCCCCGCCGTCGCCGCGCCCATGGGCGTCGTGGGTCCGCGCATCCAGCAGATCCGGGCCGGCCAGGCCGCCGCCGTACGCATCACCGAACTGCTGGACGCGCCCGCGCTGCCCGAACCGGCCACCCCCGCCCTCCCCGTGGGTCACCACATCTCCCTGCGCGGGGTGTCCTTCTCCTACGACGGGCACACCGACGTCCTCAGCGGCGTCGACCTCGACCTCGTGCCCGGCACCGTCACCGCCCTCGTCGGCCCCTCCGGCTCGGGCAAGTCCACCCTGGCCTCGCTGCTGCCCCGCTTCCACGACGTCACGGCCGGCACGGTCACCCTCGGCGGCGCCGACCTGCGGGACATCCCCGCGACCGAGCTATACCGCCGGGTCGGCTTCGTGCTCCAGGACGTACGGCTGCTGCGGGCGAGCGTCGCCGACAACATCCGCCTGGGCCGCCCCGACGCCACCGACGAGGAGGGCGAGCGGTGCGCCCGCGCCGCCCGCATCCACGACCGGATCACGGCGCTGCCCGACGGCTACGCCACCGAAGTCGGCACGGCCGTCACCCTGTCCGGCGGCGAGGCCCAACGCCTGTCCATCGCCCGGGCGTTGCTCGCCGACGCGCCCGTCCTCGTGCTCGACGAGGCGACCGCGTACGCCGACCCGCACTCCGAGGCGCTGATCCAGGACGCCCTGTCCGCGCTGGCGGCCGGCCGCACCCTGCTTGTCATCGCCCACCGGCTGTCCACCATCCGCTCCGCCGACCGGATCGTGGTGCTGGAGGACGGACGCGTCACCGAACAAGGCCGCCACGACGACCTGCTGGCCGCCGGCGGCCGCTACGCCGCGCTGTGGGAGGCCCAGCGGACCGCGGGCCCGGACGAGACCGACGGCGTACCGCACCAGCGGTCCGCCCCCGTGGGGGCGGACCGCGCGGCGGACGACATCCGAGAGGGAAGTGCACGATGATCCGTCAGCTCTACCGAGTACTGGGCCCGGAGGGCTCCCGGCCGCTGAACCGGCTGCTCGCTCTCCAGGTCGGCGCGGCGATCCTCCAGGGCATCGCCTTCGCCCTCCTCGTACCCGTCCTCAAGGCCCTGCTCGGCACGGACCCCGACGGCGTCTGGCCCTGGCTGACGGCGTTCACCGGATGCGTGGTCGCCCACGCCGTACTCCAGGGCGCCGCCCTCAGCGGCGGCTTCACCGTCGGCTCCCGGCTCTCCCGGGTGCTGCACCGCCGGATGGCCGACCAGGCGCTGCGTCTGCCGCTGGGCTGGTTCACCGCCGGGCGCACGGCCGAGTTCAGCCGGCTGGCCGGACAGAACGTCATCCAGGTGATGAGCACACCAGCCCACCTGTTGCGCCCGTTCATCAGCTCCGTCCTCACCCCGGTGACGCTGGTGGCCGCCACCTTCTGCTTCGACGTCCGCACCGCCCTGGTGCTCCTGGTCTGCACGCCCGTGCTGTTCGCCGTCCAGCAGACCAGCACCTCGGTGATGCGCCGGCTCGACCTCGCCCGTGACGCGGCGATCGGCGAGTCCGCGGACCGGGTCCTGGAGTACACGCGCAACCAGCCGGTGCTGCGGGCGTTCGGCCGGACCGCGGAGGGCTACGGCGCGCTGGACGACGCGCTGGTAGCGGAGGCGCGCGCCGACCGGCGGCTCATCGCGCGTGGCCTGCCCGGCCTGGTCTCCTTCACCTTCGCCACCCGGATGGTGTTCGCCCTGCTGCTTGCACTCGGGGTCTCCTGGCACCTCGACGGTTCAGTTGCCGTGCCGACCCTGCTGGCCCTGCTGGTGCTGCTGGTCCGCCTCATCGACAGCGTGTCGTCCGCCGCCGAGGCCGGCGCGGGCATGCGCATCGCCCGCAACACCCTGGAACGGCTCGGCGCCGTCCTCGACGAGCCGCCCTTCCCCCAGCCCGCCGAGCCGCAGACACCCCGAGACGCGAGCGTGGAGTTCACCGGGGTGACCTTCCGGTACGACGCGGGTGAGGCGAGTGGGCGTCCGGTCCTGAACGACGTGACCTTCCGCCTTCCCGAGCGCAGTATGACGGCCCTGGTGGGCCCCTCCGGCGCCGGCAAGACCACGGTCGCCTCGCTGATCGCCCGTTTCCGGGACACCACGGAAGGCACCGTGCGCATCGGCGGCGTCGACGTCCGCGACATCGCCGCCGATGACCTGGCCGCCCACGTCTCCCTCGTCTTCCAGGACGTCTACCTCTTCGACGGGACCATCGAGGAGAACGTGAGGCTCGCCGCGCCGGACGCCGGCCCGGCCGAACTGGCCGAGGCCGCGGCCCTGTCCGGGCTCGACCGGGTGATCGAGGAACTCCCCGACGGCTGGGACACCGAAGTGGGGGAGGGCGGCGCACGCCTGTCCGGCGGGCAGCGCCAGCGCGTGTCCATCGCCCGCGCCCTGCTGAAGGACGCCCCGATCCTCGTCCTCGACGAGGCCACCGCCGCGCTCGACCAGGAGAACGAGGCACTGTTCGCCGAGGCCGTTCGCACCCTCGCCGACCGCAAGACGCTGCTGGTCATCGCACACCGGCTCAGCACCGTCGTCCACGCCGACCAGATCCTGGTGCTGGAGGACGGCGAGATCACCGAACGGGGCACACACGACGACCTGGTCACGGCAGGCGGCACGTACGCGTCCTTCTGGCAGCGGCGCGCCCGGGCCCACGGCTGGCGGCTGGAGGCGGCACGGTCATGACCCCGCACCCGGCACCAGCGATCCCCTCCGTAGGGACAGAGAGAAGGCACGACAGGATGAGCACCGGCACCCGGAACAGCTGGGACGCGTGGGCGGGTTCCGTCCCGCAGCTGACCTGCACGAGCACGCAGGCGCCCTGCCACGACCCCGCGGCCACCGCCACCCGTCTCGCCCGGGCCGGCCTCGCCGACCAGTACATGGTCTACGAGGCGGAGGGCGGTGCCTGGCACTTCGCGGCGGGCTCCAGCGTCAGCCTCACCGCACACGCGAACGTCATCACCGCACGGGCGGCGGGACGGACCTGGACGTCACCCACCGGCCGGCGACCACTGACGGAGTTCGCCGCCGCGCTGCGGGCCCTGTCCGCGATGCACGCGGCGGACAGCATCGGAACGCACTTCTACGGCTGGGCGGCCTTCGAACTCGCCCACCTCCTCCATGCGGACCCCGAGGCCACCGGTGAGAAACCTCTGCTGCACGCGCTGATCCCGTCCGTCGAGGTGACCCTCACCGGCGAGCACACCGTGGTCCGCGCGGTGGACGAGGCGTGGGTTCGCAAAGTCGCCGACCTGCTCGCGGAGGCACCGGAACGACAGCCCGCGTCCGGCGGGACGACGCCGGAGGGGGCCGAGCGCATCATCGCCGCCGGCACGGCCGCCTACGGCAGCGCGGTCGCCCGTACGGTCGAGGACATCCGCGCCGGGCTGTTGGAGAAGGCCGTGGTCTCCCGGAAGGTCCCGCTGCCGGCGGGGCAAACCGTGGACTTCCCCGCGACCTATCTGGCGGGCCGCCGGGCCAACACCCCCGCCCGCTCCTACCTGCTTGACCTCGGCGGCTACCGGGCGGCCGGGTTCAGCCCGGAGACCGTCCTCGAGGTCGGGGAGAACGGCCGCGTCAGTACCCAGCCGCTCGCTGGCACCCGCGCCCGCAGCGCCGACTCGGCGGAGAACGACCGCCGGCGCGCGGAACTGCTCACCGACCCCAAGGAGATACACGAGCACGCCGTGTCCGTACGCCTGGCCTGGGACGAGATGGCCGCGGTGTGCCGGCCGGGCTCCGTGGTGGTCGAGGAGTTCATGGCGGTCCGGCCGCGCGGATCGGTGCAGCACCTGGCGTCGCGGGTGACGGGCCGGCTCCGGCCGGACTCCGGGCCGTGGGACGCCTTCGCCGCCCTCTTCCCCGCCATCACCGCCACCGGCGTCTCCAAACGCGACGCCCTCCGGGCCCTTGCACGCCATGAGGAAGGCCCCCGGGGCCTGTACGGCGGCGCGGTCTTCCGAGGCGGCACCGCCGGGGCCCTCGATGCCGCCCTCGTCCTGCGCACCCTCATCGGCGAAGGCGACGAGGCGTGGCTGCGGGCGGGCGCGGGGGTCACTGCCCAATCCAGCCCCGAACGCGAGATCGAGGAGACCTGCGAGAAGCTCCGCAGCGTTGCTCCGCACCTACGGTTCGCCACGGACTGACCATGAGCGGTGCGCGGTATCGAGCAACTGCGGGACAGCCAGGGCGTCAGGACGACGTGTACGCTCACGGAGTGCCGGCCCTCGCTGCTGACATCGAGGTGCTGGCCAGGTTCGGCCGCGCGCTCGCCGATCCGATCCGCTGCCGTGTCCTGCTGCTCCTGCGGGCCGCGCCCTCCTACCCAGCCGACCTCGCCGACACCCTCGGCGTCTCCCGGACAAGGCTGTCGAACCACCTCGTGTGCCTGCGTGACTGCGGCCTGGTCGTGGCCGTGCCGGACGGGCGACGTACGCGGTACGAGATCGCCGACGAACGCCTCGGCCACGCCCTCGACGATGTACGTACCGCGGTCGTGGCTGTGGAGACCGACCGCACCTGTGGGGACTCCGGGGCCGAGGACTGCTGCTGACGGCCATCGGGACCCGTGGTGAGGTCTGCTAGGTGCAGCAGCCGGGCCGGCAAGCCGTTGCACGGCGAGCGCGGACACCATCTGCTGGTAGGGGAGCGGCAGCTCGGCCAGCAGGGGCCCCGGAAGGCTGGTGAGGGTGTGCGACGCGAGTACGCCGATCCCGGGCCGCCAGTCGGCCAGTCGGGCCGGGTCGGGACAGTGCCAGCGCATACGGGCGTCGACCTTGCTGAGGGCGTCGTGCTGTTCCTGGGTGTCGAAGAAGCCGGGCCCGGCGGTGTCGAGGGCCAGCAGGGAGCCCGGGAACCGGTCGGCGAGCAGATCGACGACCCGGCGCACGTCGGGTTCGTGCAGGTAGGGCAGCACGGCCTCCGCGACGAACAGGTATGGCCCGGCGGTGCGCGAGGCTACCTCGGTGGCCCATGCCTCGTCCGTTACCGAGGCCGCGATCATCGTCCGACGCGGAGTGTCGGTGAAGAAGGAGGCGCGCAAGTCGATCACATCGGGCAGGTCGAGTTCGAACCACCGGGCGCGGCCGTTGTCGACGCGTTCATAACGCGTGTTGAGCCCGGTGCCGAGCTCGACCACGGTTCCGTCGGGATGCGCGGACAGGAAGTCAGCCACCCACCGGTCGAAGAGAAGGGTGCGCAGCAGCGCGCCGGTGAGGCTGGGAAGATCGTCGAAGCGTGCGAAGTCGTAGTCGATCGCGGCGACGATCTCTTCGGCCCGCGCGTCGCGCAGCAGGGCGTATTCCCTGCGGTTCTCCACCGCGCGGGCGTACAGCGGGATCAAGAGTGTCTCCTGCACCGTTCCCAGGCGTGGCTTTTCCCAGTCCATGAGCGGCCTCCACAGTTGTGTACCGGGCCGGACGGTGCCGTGGCTGCGACCACCGTCCGGCCCGGAGTCTCAGTGCCCCGTCAGGCCGCCGAGCGGGACGTGCTCGTGCGCGCAGCTCTCGTCGAAGCCG
>NZ_BLLG01000024.1 GCF_011766325.1 Streptomyces pacificus
GCCCGGCCCCGACCACCCCGCTCCCGAGGCCGCCCAGGGCATCAAAATCAGCGACCGCATCGCGGCCCGCGAGGCAGCTCTATCCGCACAATCGCAAAGGAGCGCAGTGTGATGACAACGGTTTGTCATAGCTGTCCGCGACGGACCCCACCGACGCGGAAGCCCCGACCTCCGTGAGACGTTCCGTATAGCGAATGGACACGTATTGCGACCCTCTGTCGCTGTGGTGGATGAGCTCGGCGTCCTTCTTGATCTTCTGCCTCCACAGCGCCATCTCCAGCGCGTCCAGCGGCAGGTCCGTGCGCATGTGCGTGGCGGCCTGCCAGCCCACGATCCGGCGTGAGTACGCGTCCAGGACGAACGCCACGCAGACCCACCCCGACCATGTGCGGATGTAGGTGAGATCTGCCGGCCAGAGCTGGTTGGGCCGCTCGGCGGTGAAGCGGCGGTTGACCAGGTCCGGCGGGCGCGGCGCGGCCGGTTCGGGGACCGTGGTGCGGCGGCGCTGTCCGCGGATGACGCCCTCGATACCGAGCTCGCCCATCAGCCGCTCGACCGTGCAGCGGGCGACGCGGTGGCCGGCGCGGACCAGCGCGCGGGTGATGCGGCGGGCGCCGTAGGTGTGGCCGGAGTCCTCCCAAACGCCTGTGACCAGCGGAATCAGCTCCTCATCGCGGAGCCGGCGAGCCGACTTCGGCCGCGTCTTGCGCGCGAAGTACGTCGACGGTGACAGGTCCAGCACCCGGCAGACGGGATCGACCCCGAGGCCCTTGTCGCGCAGGTGGTCGATCACCTGCTCGGCCTCGTCCGGGGACGGTCGATCTCCTGGGCAAAAAACACCGAGGCGGCCTTCAGGATCTCGTTGGCCCGCCTCAACTCGGCATTCTCCTTGCGGAGTTCCTTCAACTCCTCGCGCTCGGCAGTCGTCAGCCGGTCGTCGCGTTCACCGGCGTCCGCCTCGGCCTGGCGGACCCAGCCGCGCAGGGCCTCCTTGTGGATGCCAAGGTCGCGGGCGACGTGCGCGATGGGACGTCCGCTCGAGCGGACCTCGCGCACCGCGCGCTCACGCAGCTCATCAGGATATTTACGGGGTGCTGGCATTGCTCGTGGTTCTCCTTACGCCTGGAAGCGTAACCCAAGCTTCAGGGACTCCACGAGAACCAGTGCAGCTCACTGAGAGACCAGCACGGATACCTGTTCCACGCATCTGCCGAACGGCATATCCGCGGGCATCAGCACGGGAACTCAGCCGGATGTCCGGCCGGTGGCGTACCCAAGTTCCCAGGCGCGCACGGCTACGCCCACCCGATTACGCACCCCCAGCTTTCGCTGGATGCTCGCCACATGGGTCTTCACCGTGCCCGCCGAGATGAACAACTCATCCGCGATGTCCGAGTTCGTCTTCCCCTCGGCCACCTTGCCGGCGATCTCGACTTCGCGCTCGGTCAGGCCCGAGTCCCGCGGTGTGCGTCCAGTCGCCGGGGGACCAGTGACGTGCTGCAGAAGCTGCACGGTGACGGACGGACTGATCAGGCTGTCGCCCGCCACCGCCGCTCGCACCGCCTCCACAAGCAGCGCTGGACCCGAACGTTTGAGCAGGAACCCCGACGCCCCGAAACGCAGCGCGGGATAGACGTACTCGTCGAGGTCGAAGGTCGTGACGACGACGACCCGCACCGGGTTCCGCACGCCAGGGCCAGCCAGCAGGCGGGTCACCTCCAAGCCGTCCATCCGTGGCATCCGGATGTCCACCAACGCCACGTCCGGCGCGAGCGCACGTGCCATGTCCACGGCGTCAACGCCGTTCTCCGCCTCCCCGACCACCTGCATGTCAGGTTGGCTCTCCACGATGCGCCGCATACCCCGTCGGACCATCTCCTGGTCGTCTGCGATCAATAAGCGAATAGTCACAGGGTTGGATTCTGCCGCATCACCGCGAGCCGTACGCCGCCTTCCGGACCCGGTCAGGTCACGTCGTGCACGAGGTGGACCGGCCGTCTCCCACGGCGTCCCGCATCGCCCTCACCAGGCTACGCGGCCGCATATCCGTCCAGTGCTCGTTGACATAGGCCACGGCGGACTCGCGGTCAGTCTCAGGGAGGACCACCCTCCACCCCTCGGGTACATCGGCGAAGCCCGGCCAGAGCGAGTACTGGCCCTCTTCATTGACCAGCACCAGGAGTCGCCGCAGGCGGCCGGATAGTGATCGATTATCCGGTCCGGGTCGGCGACCTGTTCCAGCCGCCCGCCCGGATTCCCCTTCGCCCGCCCCGGCTTACGCCCGGTGGCCTTCCGCAGCGACTTCGGCGCGGGCTTCTTGCGCAGCCCGTCACTGGACGGCGGCCTGGACGAGTTGTGCGAGTCGGCGGCGACCTGCCGCTCCAGCTCCGCGATCCGCTCCGCCTGCACCGTGATCGTCTCGGCCTGCGCGGACACCAGCAGCTTCAACTCCACGATCAGCGCGGCCAGGTCCTCGTACGAGGGCTGCGGCGGCGGAGTCGAGGACACAAGATCAACCTACCCGACCCCAACGATCACTCTGCACCACGCCACCGCAGATCACGCCCAGCCGTAAACAGTCACCAGCTGCCGCGCCCCGGGACGTCATTCGTCGCGAGTCGCTGGTGAGTGTCTAACTGCGTGACAACGCCGACGGACACCGGCGGACAACCGCGCACACCTGTGGACCGTCTCCGCAGGTGATAGGCACGGCAGCCCGAGGTCGAGCACCCACCCGAGTTGCTTCGGGACGAAGAGGTCGTGGGTTCAAATCCCGCCACCCCGACAGTGAAGTACCAGGTCAGGCCCGGTGCTGAGGGATCAGCGCCGGGCCTCGCTTGCCTTGTGGGCCTGTTTGGGGAGCCGCTTGGGAGCCCCCCTTCCGGGGACGGGTCCCGAGCGGCTCCCACGAGTGCCGCCAGGACGGACTCATACCAGGCGAGAGATGAGCGTCCAGCCCGCGGGGACGCCGGCTCCGCAGCGCACCGCGAAGCCCCCACAGCCATCGCCGGCGGAAGTCGGAGCCGCTTTGATCGCGGAAGTTCAGCAGGCTGGACGGTTTCTCCGGATCCCGAACCCGAACGACAAGGAGCGGGCCGGGGACGACGCCGCTCGCGGCGGTCCGCACGACCGGGGAGCCGCGTTGCCCTCGCTGTGCTCCGGGTCCTGGCTCGAGGGCTCCGCGACCAGGACCTCCGCGACCAGGACCGAGGCCCCCTCAGCCGGCTGTCAGGCCGGCGTCGGTGAGGCGCTGCATGAACGAGGGCTTGCCGCGATGCCGTTCGCCCAGGTCGTCAAGGCGCCGTTGGAACTCCTCGGGGGTGCCCGCCCGGTCGTGGACTTCCCTGAGGTCCTTCAGGAGGGTGACGGCGGTGTCGTAGGGGCCGGGCCGCTTCTGCCCGATCAGATGGTCGGCGTCCTGCCAGGCTTGCCCGGTGTTCGCGGCCAGGCGGTCCAGGTGGCCGTCGCGGCCCCGCTGTTCGGCTCGGCGTGCTTGGGCGCGGGCCCGCCCCTGCTGCCGGGTGTGCTCGCTGCGCACCCGGTAGGCGGCGTCGAGGAGCTCCGCGGCCGACCGCCGTGATGTCGAGGTGCACGGCTTCTTCGTGGCGTGGGACGCGGCGCGGTGGCGCGCCAGCAGAGTGGGGCCCGGCTGCGGGGCTTTGCCCAGGGCGGCGTTCAGCAGCAGGGTGTCCTTCTCGCGCTGCGGCAGGGTGCGGATCCAGTCGGCGAGCGACTCCTCGTCGACCTCACTCGGAGGGGCGGCATCACTGGCACGGGCAGCCGCGGTGAGCAGATGCGGGTCGACGTGCAGGAAGTCGGCCAGGGCGCGCTGCGCCCCCGTGAGCCGGCCGAGACCGGCGGGGACGGGCGGCTCGAAGGCGGAGGCGTACTCGTCCTCGTCGACGTCCTCCTCCAGCTCCCAGCGGGTGAGTGCGGACAGCCACGCCAGATAGAGGGGGCGCAGGTCGCCCGCGGCGAGTTCGGCACGCAAGGCGGTGAACGAGGCGAGCGTGGAGGAGGTCTCGAAGTCCCACTCGCCGCCGTCCTCGTCGTCGTAGGAGAATTCGAGCAGCAGGTGCCCCTTTCTGGTCCAGCAGCTCAGGGCGTCTTCCGCGCAGTACGGTTCGGCGCTGCGGGAGGGCAGCAGGGCGGTGGGCAGGCGCAGCATCAGACGCCGTGATCCCCAGTTGGCGAAGTACAGATGCGCGTCGTACAGCCGCTCCATCAGTTTGCGCTCATCGCCGCGGAAGTTGCCGTAGTGGTACTCGTTGACGAAGTGGGTCGCGCTGATCCGGGCCCGGCTCGACAGCGCCCTCACCCCGTCGAGTTCGTCCCGGGTCAACGGCCGGTCGATGGCCTGGAACTCGTAGTACTGGTACACGCTCACGCTTGCGCAGCCTACCGACAGGCGCCCCGGATCGTCCCGCGGTCCCGGACGCGATCCCCTGGACGGGGTTTCGGCGGCGGTTATGGCCGTCGCGGTGCAGTCGGTACGCTGGCCCGTGCGGGTGACGGAGCGTGCCCGTCCTTATCCTTTCCGCAGCTCCCCGAGCGAGGTCGCTTGAGTACCGTCACCCTTGCCGCTCCCGCAGAAGGCGGCCCGGCTGCGCGGCCCGAAGGGCTGCCTGACGCGTTTGCCGCGCTGTTGGCCCGGCTGGGGGCCGCTCCGGTGGATCCGGTCACCTCGGCGCTGGTGGATGCGGCGGTGGAGGTATGGCGCAGACCGGGCTTCGACTCGTTCCTGTCGCTTCCGCATCTGTCCTTCGCGCCGTTCGGGTACCAGCTGCAGACCGCTCAGACGGTGCTGCGGCGGATGCGCGGCCGGGCGATCCTCGCGGACGAGGTGGGGCTGGGCAAGACCATCGAGGCGGGGCTGGTCCTGTCCGAACTGCGGATGCGGGGGTTGGCGGACCGGACGCTGGTGCTCACCCCGGCGGGGTTGGTGGAGCAGTGGCGCGAGGAACTGGAGCGCAAGTTCGGCCTGCCCACGGCGATCGCCCGGGGGCAGGGCTGGACGGAGGCGGACAGCGACCGGCCGGTGGTGCTCGCCTCGATCGCCGCCGCACGCCGGGAGCCGCTCAAATCCCGGCTGACCGAGAGCCAGTGGGATGTGGTGGTGGCGGACGAGGCGCACCGGTTGCGCAATCCGCGCAGCGCCTCGGGAAAGCTCGCCAGGGCCCTGCGCGCCCGCTATCTCCTGCTGCTCACCGCGACTCCGGTGGAGAACCGGTTGCAGGACCTGTATGAACTCGTGAGTCTGGTCGCGCCCGGACTGCTGGGCACTCCCGCGCAGTTCCGCCAGCGCCATGCCGGATCCGGGGCGGATGCGTCGGCGCCCCGCAATCCGGCAGAGCTGCGGGCACGTACCCGGGAGGTGATGGTGCGTCACCGGCGCAGCGAGGTCGAGGTGCTGCTGCCGCAGCGGCTGGCCGAGACGGTGCTGGTGGCCCCCTCGCGGGAGGAGGCCGAGTTGTACGCGGGGATCGCGGCCAGGATCAGGGAGGAGGCCGAGGGCGCCTCCTCGGCGCGGCTGCTGACCCTGCGCGGGCTGACCAGGCTGGCCGGGTCGAGCCCGCAGGCCGCCGCGCCGACCCTGGCCAAGGTCGGCTGGACCGACCTGGCGGCACTGGCCCGGGAGATCGAGGGGTCCACCAAGGCCGACCTCCTGCTGGAGCGGTTGCGCCGGCACAACGGCCAGGGGGAGAAGGTACTGGTGTTCACCGCCTTCCGGCGGACCCTGGAAGCGCTCGCCGCACGGCTGGAGCGCGAGGGCGTGCCCGCGGCGGTCTACCACGGCAGTCTCTCGCGCCGCGACAAGGAAGCCGCGGTGGCCGCCTTCCGGGATTCCGCGCCGGTGCTGCTGTCCACGGAGTCCGCCGGAGAGGGCCGCAACCTGCAGTTCTGCCATGTGATGGCCAATGTCGACCTGCCGTGGAACCCCATGCAGATCGAGCAGCGCCTGGGCCGGCTGCACCGGGTGGGACAGGAGCACGACGTGGTGCTGACCAATCTGGTCTCCCGGGGCACCATCGAGCAGCGGATCCTGCACGTCCTTGAGTCCAAGATCAATCTGTTCGAACTCGTGGTCGGCGAACTCGACATGATCCTGGGCCGGGTGGACGAGGACTTCGACTTCGAGGCCTCCGTCTTCGACGCCTTCGCCACCGCCGAGGACGACGCGGAGTTCGCCGAGCGCCTGGAGCGCCTGGGCGAGCGGCTGGTCAGTGCCCGTACGGACTACCTCGACAGCCGCGGTGCGGTCGATCGACTGGTCGGCGGCGATGACGAGCGCGAGGCGGGCCGATGATCAGGAAGGAGGCCGGTCTCGCCTTCTGGCTGGACTGGGTCGAGCACCGGGGCGGGCTGTGGGAGGACGCCGGGGACACCGCACTGGCCCTCCTGCCCGCTGCCCTTTCGAGTGAACTGGAGCTGCCCGAGGAGACCGCGGTCACCGCTGACCCCGATGTCGCCCGGGAGGACGGCGCCCTGCTGCTGGTGACCGGGCACCCGATGGTCGCCAGAGCAGCGGAGAGCGTGCTGGCCGCGGGTGACACCGGCACCCTCACCCTGGCAGCACCGCGCTCCGTGCCGCCCGATGCGGCCACGCTGCTGGCCAAGGCCCGAGAGCATCTGCCGGTCGACCACGGTCGCCTCGATCCGCGCGCCGAATCCCCGCCCCAGCGGGCTCTGCGGCCGGTGCTGCGCGTGGGCGCCCTGGTCGGCTACGAACTCTCCGCGGAGGACCACTTCCAGGAGCAGGGCGAGGTGTTCGTCGACGTGCCCAGCCGCCTACGGCTGCCGGCGGGGGTGACCGAGCGCCTCGCCCGCACCGGCCCCGACCCCCGTGCCGAGACCGCGCTGCCCGGCGGGGGCGCCGCCCTGGACCACGCCTCCACCAGCCGGCCGGACCTGGTGGCGGCCCTCGCCGAGGCGTACGGGATGCTGGAGACCGCCGCCGGACTGCGCCGTGACGGACTGGCCGGGCAGATTGCCGATGCGCACGCCAAGGAGCGCGCCCGTGCCGAGGCGTACTACGCGGCAGCCGTGGACTCCCTGGAGCGCCGTGCCGCCAACGCGCCAGACGATCGCGCGGCGTTGCTGCGCGCCCGAATCGAGAGCACGTGCGAGGAGCGGGCCCGCCGTCTGGCCGAGATCGCCGAGAAGTACCGTGCCCGCCATACGCTCACGCCCTACCGGCTCTACCTGCTGAGAGTCCCGGTGCTACGTCTCGCGCTGGATGTCCGCCGGGGCGAGCGGCGCTATCCGCTGGACCTGGACTGGCTGCTGCCCGCTGGGGAGTTCGCCCCCTTGCGCTGTCCGGCCTGCGCCCGCAGCGGTGCGCAGTTGGTCGCCGCCAAGACCCACCTGGGCTGCGAGCGATGCCTGGCTCCCAAGCGCGCCGCGCCGAGGCCGGTCCCGGAATCCGTACCCCCGCCTCGTGACGGCGCCGCCGGGCACGCCGGCGCATCTGCGAAAGGCGCGGTTGCGCCGGAGCACCCGGGCGCCGCCGCTGCTGTGGGGCCGGGCGCCGTCCCTGTTGTCAGGCAGGGGGATGCACGAGGGGCCGAGGCGGCGGGTGGTGCTGTGCGTCGAGGCAGGGGTGGGGGCGGGGCGGAGGCAGGTCGGATCGCCGAGGCGTCCGCAGCGCGGGCCGCCTCCGACCGGACTGCCGCCGCACCCGGCCATGCCCAGTCCCGACCGCAGTCCCGACCGCAGCGCCGATCCGCCGATCCCCAGACCCTGCGGAAGCGCGCCTTCACCTTCTGGGAGAACGCCGCGGGGGGCGACCGCCGCAAGCTGGAGCGGCTGTGCGCCCCGGACTCGCCCGCCGCCGCACTGCTGCGGCTGTACGGCGCCGCCGGGCCGCTCCACGGGATCGGCGTCCGCTCCGGGGAGCGGGTGGAGTCCTGCAGCGCCACGGTCTTCCCCGCCGAGGGGAGACGCGGATGGGACAGCGCAGGAGGCGAGGTCCACACCGACCAGGGCCACCACGACTACCTGCTGCGCTGGTCCCCCGGGTCCGACCGGTCGGTCGTCGAGGTCATGCCCTACGCGACTCCTTTCGCGTTGAACGCCGCCACCATGATGGCCCGCTACCGCGCGGGCGGTACCGAGCCGACCAGCCGCCTGCTGCGCACCGGTGCCGAAGTGGACCCGGTCGCCGACCTGCTGTGGCAGCGCACCTCCGCCCGGCAGGGGGCGCATCTGGCCGCCCGGGCCCTGGCTTCCTGGTGGCGGCTTGCCGACCCGGAGGCGTTGCGTGAGCGTTACCCGGTCGCGGTCCTCGCCGCCGCCGTCGAACGGTCCGCCTGCTACTGGAGCGGTGCGGGCGGGGGCGGCTACGGCGACGCGGCACTGCTGTGGCAGGTCCCCGAGGCCGACCTGCGCAAGGCCGGCGCGCACCTGCAGCGCCTGCTGAAGCTGACCCAGGACCAGCCCTGGTAGTGGCCACCGCGACCGGGACGCGTGGTGCCGGCCGGAGGCGCGAGCGCAACCTCGGGAGGGTCCCGGGGCAGCACGGTCTGCGACGCCGCCGAAGCGCTGGCCTCGGCAACGCACCCACCCGTGAGCCGCCCGGTCCGGTGGACCTCGCCCGGGCGTACCCGCCGTAGTCTCCGACCGGCTGCGCCTGCCTCGCCGTGCGCCGACCCGAGGCGTGCCTGGCCATCATCGAAGGGCATGGACGGAGCGGGATGGAGCGGACGGAGCGGACGGAGGGACGAGGGGGACGAGGGCGGCGCCGGGTCGGGGCGGGTCGGTCACTTGGCGTCCGCATAGCGCTCCACCACCGCCGTCGTGAAGGGGAACCGCACCGGCGTCTCTCCGAAGGCGATCCGCCCGGCCAGCTCACCGGCGGTGCGGATCGCCCGCACCACCTCCTCGGCCTCATCCGCCGGGCAGTGCACGATCACCTCGTCGTGCTGGAAGAAGACCAACTCGGCACGCATGCCCACGGTCGCCCTGCGGAGTGCGGCGAGCAGCAGCAGTGCCCAGTCCGCGGCACTGCCCTGGACGACGAAGTTACGGGTGAACCTGCCGCGGGCCCGGGTGTCCGTCGAGGCGTAACCCGGGGTGAACCCGCTCCGGGCGGGGGCGTCGCCGCCGCTCTCCTGCGGAATACCGGCTTCGTCGCCGTCGCCGTCGCCGGCCGCCGGCGGGCTGGTGCGGCCCAGCCAGGTGCGGACGAGTCGGCCCTCCTCACCGGCACGTGCCGCGTCGTCCACGTAGGCCACCGCACGGGGGAAGCGGCGGCGCAGCGCGGCGAGGTTCTTCAGCCCGTCGCCGCTTGTCTGGCCGTAGACGGCGCCGAGCAGCGCGATCTTGGCGTGCTCACGGTCCCCGGAGAACGCCCGGTCCGACAGCCGGGTGTACAGGTCACCGTCGTGTGCGGCGACCTCCATCAGCCCCGGGTCGCGGGAGATCGCGGCGAGCACCCTGGGCTCCATCTGGTCGGCGTCGGCCACCACGAGCCGCCAGCCGTCGTCCGCCGCCACGGCGCGCCGGATGACCTTGGGGATCTGCAGAGCGCCACCGCCGTTGGTGGTCCAGCGGCCGGACACCGTGCCGCCGGGCAGGTACCCGGGCCGGAAGCGGCCGTCCCGTACCCAGTCCTGCAGCCAGCTCCAGCCGTGTGCCGTCCAGATCCGGTACAGCTTCTTGTAGGTGATCAGCGGACGCACCGCCGGATGGTCGATCTCCTCCAGCTCCCAGCGCCGGGTCGACCGCACCGTGACCCCGGCCCGGGCGAACGCCCTGACGACGTCCGCGGGCAGATCGGGGCGTACCCGGTGCCCGAACGCAGCCGAGACCTCGTCGGCCAGCTCGGCGAGGCGGCGCGGCTCGCCCCCTCCCGCGTACCGCTCGCCGAGGAGTTCGCGCAGCACGTCCCGGTGGACGTCAGCCCGCCACGGCAGACCTGACCGGTTCATGTCCGAAGCGACCAGCATCCCCGCGGACTGGGCTGCCGTCAGCAGCCGCATCCGGCCGGGGTGCTCGGTGGTGTGGTGCCGTCGCTGCTGCTCGGCATAGACCTCCAGCAGACCGTCGAACGGCACGGCCACCGGCTCCGGTTCGAACAGCGACGACTGCGAGCCGGGGACGGCGGCGCGCGGCGGCGGGTCGTCCGGGACGGGGGCGCGCCGCAGCCGCGCCCAGGCGGCGGCCGCGGAACGCGGCTCACCGTGCCGCCCTTCGTACCCGAGCAGGAGCAGTTCGGCGTCCTCGATGTCGTAGCACCGGTCGACCCGCACGCCGGCCGCGAGCAGCCGCGGGTAGACCTCGGCCGTGGACCGCCACACCCACCGTGCGACTGCCGGCCGCGACCTCACCGCAGTGACGAGATCGGCCTCTGTGCGTACCTCTCCGGCGGGCAGCCCGTCCGGGCCGAGCGGCACGAGCACCGCTCCGCCTTCCTCGGCAGGGGCCAGGGCCCACCGTCCGTTCACGGTGCCGAGTCTCGCACCCACGACTGACAGCGCCGCGCCCGCCGCCGTGCGGTCCGCGGCGGCGCTCGGGGAGCGTACGCGGTGTCGGGCTGCCGGTCGCGTGCGGAGCGCGGGCCGGCGCGGTGCCCGGCACGGGTCTGCGTGGTGTCGGTCCGCGGGCGCGTCCCGCGTGGTGTCGGTGGCGTATGGGGCGCGGGCTTTCGCGTCGGTCGCGGGGCCGGGGCGCGGCCACCGCCGGCGTGGTGCAGCCGGTACGGACCGCCACGCCGGCCTGCCGTCAGGTGAGTGTGCGGATCACCCGTGCCGGGTTGCCCACCGCCAGCACCCCCGGCGGCAGGTCGCGGGTGACGACGGCCCCGGCTCCGACCACCGTGTCGTCGCCGATCGTCACACCGGGGCAGACGATGACGCCGCCACCGAGCCACACGTTGTCGCCGACCGTGATCGGGTCCCCCTTCTCCCAGCCCTCGCGGCGGCGCGCGGCGTCGAGTTCGTGGGAGGGGGTGAGCAGCTGGACGCTGGGCCCGAACTGGCAGTACTCGCCGATCCTGATGGGCGCGACGTCCAGGAACACGGCTCCGAAGTTGACGAACGTGCCCTCGCCGACGTGGATGTGATAGCCGAAGTTGCATCGGAACGGTGGGTGGATCCGGACGCCGCGGCCGACGGAGCCGAGGAGTTCGGTGAGGAGCGCGTCCCGCGCGACGGGCGGGTCGCAGCACTCGGCGTTGTACGCCGCGCAGAGCCGGGAGCGTCGTTCGCTTTCGGCGGCCAGGTCGGGGTCGTCGGGGCGGTACCAGTCGCCCGCCAGCATGCGCTGCTTGTTCTCGCCCATGGCGCCACCGTACTGCCTCGGCGGGGGCCGCCAGCGCCCCGTCCAGGGCGGTGCCGCGTCTCGACCGGGTGGTCCAGCCGGGCGTGGAGGCTCCGGTCTGGCGGGGCGCGGGTCCCACGTCCGCCGGTATGTCGCCCCGGAGCAGCCCCGCGCAGACCCCGGGCATCCATGCCCCGGGGCCTGCGCGGGGCGCGAGGCGGGGGCTCGCGTACTCTCGTTCGGCGTGGATGTGGTGGAGCGTGCGCTCGCTGGGGCGCTGTACGCCGATGACGACGACGCGCTCGACATGGGCGCCTCGCTGCTGGCGGCCGCGCCGCCCGACGCCGACGCGGAACTGGTCCGGCGCGGGGAGGAGTTCGTGCGCCGGGCGTGGGAGCGCGGCTGGCAGCCCGCGGATGTCATGCGGATCGTCCGTCGCGATCTCGGTGAGCGCCATGGGGAGTCGGCCGCTGCCCTCATCGTGGGGGAGGCCCGGCGCTACGGGGACGATCTGCCGCCGCGCTGGCGGGCCCAGCTCGACGGACTGCGGGACGGAGGGAGCGAGCGGCCCCCCGCGGACCGGTTCTCGCACGCGGCCGCCGTGCTCGAGTTGTACCGGCTCCTGGTACGGCTGCCGGTGGTCGAGCCGGTGGGGCCGATCCCGGGGACGGCCCCGGGGACGGCCGTCTGCCCGAGCTCGGCCCCCGCCGTTGCCGAGCCGCGGATGCTCACCCGGATCCGCGCTCTCCTCGCGAAGGCCGAAGCCACCGGCTATCCGGAGGAGGCGGAGGCGCTGACGGCGAAGGCCCAGGAGCTGATGGCGCGCCACAGCATCGACGCCGCGATGCTCGCCGCCCGCGCCCACCGCGTGGATGGGCCGGGCGCCTGCCGGATCGGCGTGGACGCGCCGTACGAGGCGGCCAAGGCGATCCTGCTGGACGCGGTGGCCTCGGCGAACCGCTGCCGCGCGGTCTGGGACGGCGGTTTCGGCTTCTCGACGGTCGTCGGCTTCGAGTCGGACCTGGAGTCGGTGGAGCTGCTGTACGCCTCCCTGCTGGTGCAGGCGACGACGGCGATGACCCGCGCTGAGGCGTCCCAGCGTGCCGGCGGGCGCAAGCGGACGAAGACGTTTCGGCAGTCGTTCCTGCTGGCATACGCACACCGCATCGGCGACCGGCTGGCGCGTGCGGCCTCCCAGGTGGCGCAGGACACTACCGGGGGCGACCTCCTGCCGGCCCTCGGGGCCCGCGATGTCGCCGTAGCCGACCACGCGGAAAGCCTCTTCCCGAACACGGTCCGCACCCGCGTCCGCGGCGCCGCGGACGCGGCAGGCTGGCGCGACGGCACCGCGGCGGCAGACGGTGCCCGAGTATGCGGTACGGACCACGGGGGCGAGCTTCCAGGGCACTAGCGGACGGGCGCCGGTCGCCGACGGCTCCCCGAGGGGCCGCGCGGGTCGGCGAGCGGCCGGCGGGCCGGATTCTCCCGCTTCGGTCGCGTGCGGCGAACGGCGAAGCGCACCGGACCTGCTGCCGCATGCGTCGTCGTCCCGCTGACGCGCTCGGGTGGCCGGGTCCCTCCGGGGGCGCTCCGTCGGGGCCGCTCCGCGGGGGAGGGCCGGGTGCTTCGCCTCCATGGTGTCGGTTCGCGCGTCTTCCCTGGCGCACCGCGCTTCAGCCCCGGTGAGTCCGCACGGTGAGGCAGGGGAGGTCGCGGACGGCCGCCCGATGTGACCGAAGGCGGCCGTCGGGGCTTCCGTGCGGGGTGCGGTGGTCGTTGTCACCATGGAAGTACAGTGCGTGCACGTGCATATGCTCATGCGACTGCACGTGAACACGGCTATGATCCACGACAGTTGACACCTGAACCTTGCAACTCGGGGAGCGTCCTGTGCACGACGTGTACAACGGCATGGCGGCCACAGAGCTTCACGGGGCCGCCTGGCAGAAGAGCAGGCACAGCAACTCCCAGGGATCGTGTGTGGAGTTCGCACGACTGCCCGGCGGAGATGTCGCCGTGCGCAACTCGCGCTTCCCCGAGGGGCCGGCGCTCGTCTACACGCCGGCCGAGATAAGGGCCATGCTGCTGGGCGTGAAGGACGGTGAGTTCGACCACCTCGCCGACGGTTAGTGCCACCTCGGGCGACGTTCGCCCCCTCGCGGTGCCCGGCACGCCCGGCATGCCCGGCACGGCGACTCGCGGTGTTGCCGGATCGATGGAGCAGGTCCCCGGCGGGATCGATCCGGCGCGGTGCGGCGCACCAGACGCCGTGCACCGCACCGGACGCCGCGCCGTGCCCTCCTCCTCGACGGGCGAACCCCGCCTGACGCGGCGCTGGTCGGCCCACTCGGCGAGCCGGCCCGTTCGGAGCGGGACGGCAGGGGCGGTCCGCTGACCGGCAGGTTGCGGTCTGCCGCTCGTCCGTGACGACCGTCATGGACGGGACGACCGTCACGGACGGGACCGTCGTCAGGGAGCGGGGCCACGGCGATCCGCGGCTCCGGGGCGGCCGCGGCGACCCGGAGTGCGGCAGGTCCGAGGCGCGGGGCTCACGTCGGGGCACGGGGGGTCACGTCGGGGGCAGGCGGAACAGCGCCCAGACGACCTTCCCGGTGAGCGGCCCCGCCAGCGGGTGCCAGCCCCAGCCGTCGCTGAAGGAGTCGACGAGGAAGAGCCCCCGGCCGCACTCGGCCGAGTCCTCCGCCTCGCCGGCCACCGGACCGTCTTCGCTGGGGTCCCGCACGGCGCACACCAGCCGGCTCGTCCAGCGCATCAGGTGGAGCCGCACCGGGGGCTCCTGGTCGCGCGGCGCGTCCGCGGGCAGGGCGTGCCTCAGTGCGTTGGTGACGAGTTCGGAGACGACCAGTGCGACGTCGTCGAAGCGCTCGTCGAGGTCCCAACGGGTCAGCGTCCTGCTGGTGAACTTCCGCGCGCCGCGCACTGCTTCGTAGCGGGCGGGCAGCGCGCACGTGGCGGAGCTGGACACGGCCGCGGGGTCGATCGGCGGAAGGCCCTGCCGTAACGGCTCGAGCATGGTCGATCCATTCGTTCCCATGCGAGGCACTCCCGGGAATCGCAGCTGTGGCGCTACAACACGAACGAGCACGTACGAGTGCGCAGGTGCGCGCGCTCCATGGTTCCGAATGCCCACAGCAGATGCAAGGGCAAATGCACGTGCACGCGCCTGCCCTGTCCCCAACCGTGCCGGTTCCTCAGCAAATCTTCCGCGCGCCTTCCCGCGCCCTTGCCCGGAGGGCTTCTTGTTTCCGTAATCGAACGAGTACGGGGCGAAGCGTTTTGGTGGCAGAATCCGGGTTCGGGGCTCGGGGGTGCTCCGGCAAGAGTTGGCGATGGGGAGGGTGGGAGACGTGACCGCAGTGGAGTCGTGGGGCTACCCCCGGGCCGATGGCCCCGGCGGGGGGTCGGTGGTACGCCGCATACTGCTGGGCTCGCAGCTGAGGCGCCTTCGGGAGTCGCGCGGTATCACCCGTGAGGCGGCGGGATATTCGATCCGTGCGTCCGAATCCAAGATCAGCCGGATGGAGTTGGGTCGGGTCAGCTTCAAGGCCAGGGACATCGAGGACCTCCTCACGCTCTACGGCGTGACGGACGCCGCGGAGCGCGCGTCGCTGCTCGGTCTCGCCAAGGAGGCCAATGTGGCCGGCTGGTGGCACAGCTTCGGCGATGTGCTGCCCGGCTGGTTCCAGACGTACATCGGCCTGGAGGGCGCCGCCTCGCTCATCCGCATCTACGAGGTCCAGTTCGTCCACGGCCTGCTGCAGACGGAGGCGTACGCCCACGCGGTCGTCGAGCGCGGCATGCCCGGTGCGCCGCCCGCCGAGATCGACCGCCGGGTCGCGCTGCGTCTGGAGCGGCAGAAGGTCCTCGTCTCCGAGCGGGCGCCCCGCTTCCACGCCGTCCTGGACGAGGCGGCGCTGCGCCGTCCCTACGGCGACCGGTCGGTGATGCAGGGCCAGCTGCGGCATCTCATCGAGGTCTCCGAACATCCGAACATCACCGTCCAGATTATGCCGTTCAGTTTCGGTGGCCACGCGGGCGAGTCCGGGTCGTTCACCATGCTGCGCTTCCCGGAGTCGGATCTCTCCGACCTCGTCTACCTGGAGCAGCTGACCAGCGCGCTGTACCTGGACAAGCCCGAGGAGGTGGCGCAGTACGAGCGGGCCATGGAGCGTCTGCGGGAGGACAGCCCCGATCCGGACGAGAGCCGGGACCTTCTCCGGGGATTGCTCCAACTGACCTGACTGGTAAGTAGAATGACGCGACATCAGTCATGCAGGTGACTGCACACGCCCCTGCTCCAGCGGCCGGTAAGGGAACCCATGTCCTCCTTCTTCAGCGACCTGGCACTCCAGTACATCGATGGCGAATGGCGCCCGGGCAGCGGTTCCTGGGACATCATCGACTTCAACCCGTACAACGAGGAGAAGCTCGCCTCGATCACCGTCGCCACGGCCCATGAGGTGGACCAGGCCTACCGCGCGGCGGAGCGTGCACAGCAGGAGTGGGCCGCCACCAACCCGTACGCGCGGCGGTCGGTCTTCGAGCGGGCCCTGAGGATCGTCGAGGACCGCGAGGACGAGATCGCCGAGGCCATCGTCGCCGAACTGGGCGGCACGCGGCTGAAGGCGGCCTTCGAACTGCACCTCGCCAAGGAGTTCCTGCGCGAGGCGGTCCAGCTGGCGCTGCGTCCCGAGGGGCGCATCCTGCCCTCGCCGGTGGACGGCAAGGAGAACCGGGTCTACCGGCTCCCGGTCGGTGTGGTGGGTGTCATCAGCCCGTTCAACTTCCCCTTCCTGCTGTCCGTCAAGTCGGTCGCGCCGGCGTTGGCGCTCGGGAACGCGGTCGTCCTCAAGCCGCACCAGAACACGCCGATCTGCGGCGGCTCCCTGGTGGCCAGGGTCTTCGAGGACGCGGGTCTGCCCGCCGGGCTGCTGAACGTGGTGATCACCGACATCGCGGAGATCGGTGACGCGCTGATAGAGCACCCGGTGCCGAAGGTCATCTCCTTCACCGGCTCCGACCGGGTCGGCCGGCACGTGGCCACCGTCTGCGCGGCCAACTTCAAGCACGCCGTCCTCGAACTGGGCGGCAACAGCGCCTTCATCGTGCTGGAGGACGCCGACCTCGACTACGCGGTGGACGCCGCGGTCTTCAGCCGGTACGTGCACCAGGGCCAGGTGTGCATGGCCGCCAACCGCATCCTCGTGGACCGCAGGGTGGAGCAGGAGTTCACCGAGAAGTTCGTCGCCAAGGTGCGCACCCTGAAGGTGGGCGACCCGGCCGACCCCGGCACGCACATCGGCCCGCTGATCAACTCCTCCCAGGCCGAGGCCGTGTCCAGCCTGGTCGAGCAGTCACTCGAGGCGGGCGCCACGGCTCTGCTGCGCGGCCGCACGGAGGGCAACGTGGTCGCCCCGTCCGTGCTGACCGGTCTCCCGGCCGACTCGCCGGTGCTGTCGCAGGAGATCTTCGGGCCGGTGGCGCTGCTCATCCCGTTCGACGGCGACGAGGAGGCGGTCCGGATCGCCAACGACACGCCGTACGGCCTCAGCGGCGCCGTGCACACCGGTGACATCGAGCGCGGCGTGGCACTGGCCCAGCGGATCCACACCGGGATGATCCACATCAACGACTCCACCGTGCACGACGAGCCGATCGTCCCGTTCGGCGGCGAGAAGTCCTCCGGTGTCGGACGGCTGAACGGCGAGGCGATGGTCGAGGTCTTCACCACCCAGAAGTGGATCTCGGTGCAGCGGGACCGTTCGGTCTTCCCGTTCTGAGCCGAGAACAGCCTCCTCGCAAACGGGGCCCCTCCTGCGACCTGCCCCGGACACCCCTGACGAGCCCCTGCCGCTGCCCCGCCGGGCCGAGGGAGTCCGGCGCGCGGACCGTCCGCGTTTCACCTGCGTTTCACCCGGGTGCTGCCGGACGCCGCCGGGTGCTTCCGGGATCGCTGGGGCCCCGGCTGCCGGTGCGCGTCCGGCCTGGCCTGCCGGAAGGCGGGCGGAGCCCGGGACGGCAGGCGGGCCGGCGGACGGCGGCGCCGCGGGAGCGGCGGTCCGGGCGCCGTGGGCAGGCTCCGCGACGGACCGGCGGGCGTCGGTGCGGGCGACACGGGCGGATCGGCAGCGGCGCAGCCGTTGAGGCAAGCCCGCGCGGAGGCGGCGCACCGGGCGGGGGCATGACCCCCTCGGTGACGGCAAAGACCCCTGGCCACAGGCGGTGGCGCCCCGGGCGGGGGCATGACCCGCATGGAGGCGGCGCACCGCGTGGAGGCTGGCGCTTCGGGCGGTGGCGGCGCGGGTCCGCGGTGACGCCCCTCGTGCGGATGGCGGGCCCGTGCCACACGCTTGAAGCATGAGTGACGCACCAGGAGTGGCCCCGATCGTCGTCCTGCCCGTCCAGCCGGGTGATCCGCCGTTCCGGGTGGTGGAGATCGAGGGCCGGACGGTCGGGATCGCGCACGACATGATCGATGTGATCAGCCTGGCCCACGCGTCGGGCCGGCACGGCGTGGATCTGGACGACCCCGCGCTGGTGCGCTGGGTCGGCGGTGGCAAGTACCGGTGGAAGCCCTGAAAGGCCGGCCGGGGGGCGTCGGCTGCGCCGCCCCCCGGGGCAGCCGCGGCGGCGCCTCCGGCGTTCACGGGCCCTCCGGCGTTCACAGGCCCTCCGGCGTTCACGGGCCCCGCGGCGTTCACGGTGCCCCCGGGACCTCGGGCGGTGCCCCCGATGCGTCTCAGTGGTGGAATCCGGTGGCCGCCGCCTTGTCCCTGCTCTGCGGCGCGCTCTGGGCCCGCAGCCCCGGCATGGCCCGCCGCAGGTCCTCCAGCAGCAGCTCTGCGAGGTCCGCCGAGAAGCCGTTGCGGCAGACGAAGCGCAGCACCGAGAGGTCCTCCCGGTGGGGCGGGAAGGTGTAGGCCGGCACCAGCCAGCCGCTCTCCCGAAGCCGCCGAGAGACGTCGAACACGTCGAAGTTCCCGGCGTTCCCGGCCTCCGGGTTCGTCGCCACGGCGAACACCGGCAACTCGTCCCCCCGGGTGAGCAGCCGGAAGTCGCCCAGGGCCTCGATCTCCCCGGCCAGGTTCCGGGCCACGTCCCGGGTCGTCTGCTGGACCGCCCGGTAGCCGTCCCTGCCGAGCCGGATGAAGGTGTAGTACTGCGCCACCACCTGGGCGCCGGGACGGGAGAAGTTGAGCGCGAACGTCGGCATGTCGCCACCCAGGTAGTTCACCCGGAAGACCAGTTCGTCGGGCAGGTCGTCCGGCGAGCGCCAGAGCGCCCAGCCGACCCCCGGGTACACCAGTCCGTACTTGTGCCCCGAGGTGTTGATCGAGGCCACCCTCGGCAGCCTGAAGTCCCAGGCCAGGTCCTCGTCCAGGAAGGGGGCGACCATCGCGCCGGAGGCACCATCCACATGTACCGGGATGTCCAGGCCGGTGCGCTCCTGGAGGGCGTCCAGGGCGGAGCAGACCTCCTGGACCGGCTCGTACGACCCGTCGAAGGTGGATCCGAGGACCGCGACGACGCCGATGGTGTTCTCGTCGCAGAGGCCGGCCGCCGCCTGCGGGTCGAGGTGGTAGCGGTCGCCCTCCATCGGGACCAGCCGGGGCTCCACCTCCCAGAAGTTGCAGAACTTGTCCCAGCAGACCTGCACGTTGACGCCCATGACCAGGTTGGGCCGGGCGCCCGCACCGGGGTACCGGTCCCGGTTGCGGTGCGCCCACCGCCGCTTCAGCGCCATCCCGGAGAGCATGCACGCCTCGCTCGAACCGGTGGTCGAGCAGCCCACCGTGGACTCCGGGTCCGGGGCGTGCCAGAGGTCGGCGAGCATCGCCACGCACCGCCGCTCCAGTTCCGCGGTCCGCGGGTACTCGTCCTTGTCGATCATGTTCTTGTCGCGGCACTCGGACATCAGCCGCCCGGCTTCCGGTTCCATCCACGTCGTCACGAACGTGGCCAGGTTGAGCCGTGAGTTGCCGTCCAGCATCAGCTCGTCGTGCACGAACTGGTAGGCCGCGGAGGGCGCCATCGGCCCGTCGGGCAGCCGGTGCTGCGGTGGCGCCAGGACCATCGATCCCAGGGGGTCGGCCTCCCCGTAGAACGGGTTGAGGGACAGCCTGCGCCGTTCCTCGCTCGCCTCGGGACGCATACCGACCTTGTGGAGTGCCATGTCAGATTCGCCTTTCAGCGCAGTGGGGTGCCGTCGTCGTGGAGTTGCATCTGGGGCCGCCCGGTCACCAGCAGCCACGCCGGGGCCAGGCCGAGGCACAGCAGGGGCAGCGCATGCGGGTCGGCGGCCAGTACGGACGCGGTGAAGAGGCTGAGCCAGCCCTGCCGGGTGATCGCCAGCAGCACACCGAGGACCGCGCACGCCACCCCGACCGTGGTATGCACCTCGGGTACGAGGGCGCTCACCCCCAGCCCCAGGGCGACGCCCACGAAGATGCTGGGGAAGATCCGCCCGCCGCGGAAGCCGCACGTCGCCGCGATGGTCAGGGCGGCGAGCTTGACCACGGTCATCAGCGCGAACTGTCCCGAGGACCAGCCGGACGGGTCCGTGGCGAGTACCTTCACCTGCTCCAAACCCTTGAAGAGGGTGAGGTGCCCGCCCAGCGCCCCGAGGAGCCCCAGCACCAGCCCGCCCGCGGTGACCGCGGCCACCGGGTGCCCGATCTTCCGGAAGGCGGCGTGTGTGTAGGGGAACACGTACACGGCCGCCATCCCCAGCAGCGCGCCCAGCGAGGAGACCGCGAGCGCCGCCGGGACGTCGACCCAGCGCGAGCCGTTCAGCGGCGGGAGGGCGAGGTCGAAGGTGGGATGGGCGATCAGCACGGTCGTCAGCGAGCCGGCACCGCCCGCGATCAGCGGGGCGAACAGCTTGTCCCACAGAGCGCCGGGCGCCGGCCGGGAGGCGAGGGACTCGGTGAGGATCAGCGCCGCCGCCACGGGGGTGCCGAAGAGCGCGCCGACCGTGCCGGCCGCGGCCAGCGAGGCCCACAGCTCCGCGCGCGACCCGCGCATGGCCTTGCCGCCCAGCCAGGCGGCGAGCGCGATGTTCGCCGCCGTGATCGGGTTCTCCGGGCCCAGGCTGACCCCGCCCGCGAGTCCGAGTACGGCCGCGAGCAGCAGGCTGGGCACCACCGAGGCGGGCATCGGGCGGTCGACGAGCCCGGTGGTGGCCGGGTCGGGGCCGGCGTGTCCCGGCACCCTCCACACCACCAGCCCGACCGCGAGGCCGGTCGCGGTGAGTACGACGATCGTCCACAGCGCCGAGAAGCGGCCGATGCCGACGGCGTCGGGGAGGACTTCCCACAGGACGCCCTCGAGCTGCTCGGAGACCTCGGTGAGGGCGAGGAGCAGGAGACTCGAGGCGACGCCGACGGCGATCGCCGGGACGATCAGCGGGAGCAGCCTCCGGTGAGGGGGCACCGCCGGGGCGTGGTCGGTCGTCGTCACGGGCCTCACGATAACGGGAGGAAACGCTCATAAGGTGCGTAGCGGGCTGCGTGGTCCGGTGCGCTGCCCGCTGCGTTCGCCGTGACGACCGGCACATCGCGGTGGGGTCCCGCGTCTCGCCGAGATCCCCGATTCCCGGGGGAGTGGGGCACTGGAACCCGCTCCCAAAGAATGCGTTGATAGTTTGGGCGCCACGCCCGACGACTCACACCACTGGAGCCCGGACCTCGTGAACCCCCTTGCGCTCGGACCGAGCTGGCTGGACCCGGACTTTCTGATCACCACCTTCGGACTGATCGGCGTACTCGTCATCGTGTTCGCCGAGTCCGGTCTGCTGATCGGATTCTTTCTGCCCGGAGACTCCCTGCTGTTCACCACGGGCCTCCTGGTGACCACGGATGTCATCAAGCAGCCGCTGTGGCTCGTGTGCACGCTCATCGTGCTCGCCGCGATCATCGGCGACCAGGTCGGCTACCTCTTCGGCCGCAAGGTCGGCCCCGCGCTCTTCAAGCGCCCGGACTCCAGGTTCTTCAAGCAGGAGAACGTGGAGAAGGCGCACGAGTTCTTCGAGAAGTACGGCCCCAAGTCCCTGGTTCTCGCCCGCTTCGTGCCGATCGTGCGGACGTTCACGCCCATCATCGCCGGTGTGAGCCGGATGAACTACCGCTCGTTCGTCACGTTCAACATCATCGGCGGTGTGCTCTGGGGCGCCGGAGTGACGCTGCTCGGCGCCGCGCTCGGCAAGGTCGACTTCGTGCACAAGAACATCGAGGCGATTCTGATCGCCATCGTGCTCATCTCGGTCCTGCCGATCGTCATCGAGTTCATGCGGGCACGCTCCAGGAGCAAGAAGGAGGCCCGTGCGGGCGGCGCCGGCAACGCGGTCGCGGAGGAGGCGGCCCCGCGCGGCCGGCACGCCAAGCGCTGAGACCCCCAGCGCCTGCGCCCCGGACCTCGGCCGAGGTCCGGGGCGCAGGCGCTGGGGAGCGTGGTCCGGGGCGCAGGCCCGCCGGGAGGGACGAGATCCCCTTGCCGTTGCGGGGAGGGGCGGGCCTCTCGCCGTGAGGGGTGCCCCCGGGTGCCACCGGGGCGGCCCGATGCCCCGGTTCTCCCCGGCGCCCCCGGGCAGCGCGTCAGAAGCCGCGTGTCCGCTTGGCCGCGCGACGCCTGCCCGCGGCCGCCGGGCTGCGCAGGAACATCCGGGCGATCTCGCCTCCCAGGTTCACGCCGATCGCGATGGCCAGTGCCAGCGCCGCGGCCCTCGCCAGTGAGGCGAACCCCGCGTCGATGTTGTTCTGCGCGATGTGCAGCACACCGAAGTACATGGCACTACCCGGCAGCAGGGGGCCGATCGCTGCGGTCACATACGGCAGCGAGGAGGTGTGCTGGATACGGGCGAGCAACTGCCCGAACAGACCCACCAGCCCGGCCGCCACGGCGGTCGCCAGCACGGCCGACCCGTTGCCCGCCAGCGCGACCGCTCCGTAGATCACCCAGGCCACCCCGCCGTTGGCGGCGGCGACCAGCACGGTGGAACGATCCTGCTGGAGCAGCACCGCGAAGGTGAGGCTCAGCACCATCGCCGCCAGAATCTGCGTCACCGGCCGCTCGACGCTGATCAGCGCCCCCTCCGGACTGAGCTTCGCCTCGAACTGCACGCCCACGTAGAGGACGGTGAGCACCCCGACGACGATCGCCACGAAGAAGTAGGCGACCTCCAGGAGCCGGGCCGACGCCGTGATGTAGAAGCCTGTCAGCCCGTCCTGCACCGCCGCCACCAGGGCCCGTCCCGGGATCAGGGCGAACAGGCCACCGGTGATGACCGCCGAGAGGCGCAGATCGAGGTGGAGCGCGCTGAGCGCCACACCGATCGCCGCCGGCGGCATCGCTGCCACCACGAACTGGTAGAACTCCGGCAGCCCGCGGCCCGCGCACAGCCACGCCAGCCGGTCGCCCAGCATCGCGCCGACCGCCGCCGCCAGGAACACCAGCGGGCCACCGCCCACCAGTACGGAGGCCGCGCCCGCAAGCGTGCCCGCCGCCAGAGTGAGTACCCAGCCGGGATAGGGGTGCCGGTTCCGGCGGATCGCGGCCAGACGCCGGTAGGCCTCGTCCAGCCTGACCTCGTGGTCGTCTCCGCTGATGTCCGCGACCAGCTGGTACACCGCCGTCAGCCGGGTGTAGTCGGTGGCCCGGCGGCGCACGGTCCGGTTCGCCGTCACCGGGTCGTCGACCAGCGAGGGCTGGTAGGTGATCGACAGCAGGGTGAACGTCACCGTCGGCTCGGCGTTGTCGAGACCGTACGCGTTGGTGATGGCGAGCATCGCCGCCTCGACGTCCTCCGCGCCCTCGCCGCCCGCGAGCAGCAGCTCGCCGATGCGCAGCGTCAGGTCGAGCACACGGGGCACGGCAGGACCGGAGTCGTCGTGCCGCTGCACCGGCTCCGGTACGGGGCGCTCGCTCACCGGGATCCGCAGCATCGTGCGCATCCGGTCCTGCCAGGGCACGTCCTTGGACAGCTGGACCAGGGGAAAGCCGTGGGCGGGCGTGTAGGCGGGCGGGGACGACTTCGCGCGGTACGTCGACGGGGGTGCGAACGCCGAGCCCTCCGGCTCGGCCGGTGCCTCCGTGGACAGCCCCTCGGGAACGGAGAACTCGGAGGAGGGATGGTCCTCCTCCGGCGGTCCCGGCTGGTCGACGCCCTCCGGTGGGGCGAAGGCGCTGCGCGCCTCGTCGGACTGCGGCTTCCGGTCCTCGGGTGGACCTTCGGGCTCCGCCACCACGCTCTACCGACTCCTCCTGCTGCTGCGTACTGCGCGTGCGCCCCAGTATGCGACGGGCGGTGCGCCCCTCACGGGGTGCACCGCCCGACCGCGCGTACGGGGGAACGCGTCAGTGCCCGCCGCCCTGGGCTTCGAGGCGCTTGAAGGAGGCCTCGATCTCGGCCTCGGCCTCGGCCCGGCCGACCCAGTTGGCGCCCTCGACGCTCTTGCCCGGCTCCAGGTCCTTGTAGACCTCGAAGAAGTGCTGGATCTCCAGTCGGTCGAACTCCGACACGTGGTGGATGTCCCTCAGGTGCTCCACACGCGGGTCGGACGCCGGGACGCAGAGCAGCTTGTCGTCGCCGCCGGCCTCGTCGGTCATCCGGAACATGCCGATGGCGCGGCACTTGATCAGGCAGCCGGGGAAGGTCGGCTCGTCCAGGATGACCAGGGCGTCGAGCGGGTCGCCGTCCTCGCCCAGGGTGTTCTCGACGAAGCCGTAGTCGGCCGGGTAGCTGGTCGAGGTGAAGAGGCGACGGTCCAGGCGGATCCGGCCGGTCTCGTGGTCCACCTCGTACTTGTTCCGCGACCCCTTCGGGATCTCGATGGTGACGTCGAACTCCACGGGTGGCACTCCTCCATGATCAACATGAACAACATGATCAACACATATGTAGGTGACGCGGCTGTCCGCAGTGATTAAGTGTCCCCTACGCAGGTGTGTGATCGCGAAAGGGGCCGACCGATGGTGCCTGACCGGGGAACATGGCAGCTCACTGCGGGTGCGGCCGTGGCCGGCCTCGCCTTCGCGGCAGCGGCGGTGACCGCGGCCGGCCCCTGGGACGACGGCCAGCGTAGGGCCGAGCGCGAGCATGCGGCGGCCCACGGCCGGACAGGTGGCGCAGATCACCAGGCCGGGGGGAGGGGGCGCGAGGAGGCGGAGGCACCCCGCCCCGCGCCGGCGCCGAGCGCCCCCGGTGTACTCCATGCCGCGAGCGCCCCCACGGTGCCGGCGATCGCGCCCGCCGCGCTCGCCGACGCCCTGGGCCCCCTGCTGGACGATCCGGGCCTCGGCCCGATGCGCTCCGCCTCCGTCGTGGACGCCGCCACCGGGGGGCAGCTGTACGGCCGGGACACCGGCACGGCCATGGTTCCCGCCTCCACGGTCAAGATCGCCACAGCCGCGGCGGTGCTGTCCGCCACCAGCCCTGCGCACCGCATCCCCACCAGGGTCGTCGCCACCCCGGACTTCCGGGGGATCACCCTGGTCGGCGGCGGTGACCCCACACTCGACCTGCCCCGGATGCGGACCCTCGCCGACCGGACCGCGAAGGCCCTGCGCGACCGGGGCGTCACCACCATCCGGCTCACCTACGACACCTCGCTCTACCGGGGCCCCCTGATCCACCCCATCGGCGCCGGCAACGACAACATCGCCCCCGTCACCGCCCTGATGGTCAACGCGGGGCGCCTCGACGACTCGACGGAGGGCCCCGCACCCCGCAGTGCCGACCCGGCGGGTGACGCCGCCCGCGCCTTCGTCGGCCTGCTCAGCGAGCACGGCGTGAACACCGACTCGGGGCCGGCCCCGGGCAAGGCCCCGGCGAAGGGGCCCGCCCTCGCCGCCACGTACTCGGCGCCGGTCCCGGTACTCGTCGAGCGGATGCTGACCAACAGCGACAACGACCTCGCCGAGGCGCTGGCCCGGCAGACCGCGCTCGCCACGCGCCGTCCGGCGAGCTTCGCCGGGGCGGAGGCCGCGGTGACCGACCGGCTCACGAGGCTGAAGCTGCCCCTGACCGGAGCGCGCTTCGCCGACGGCAGCGGGCTGAACCGCGCCGACAGGGTCTCGGCCGCACTCCTCACCACACTGCTGGTCCGGGCCGCCGATCCCGCCCGCCCCGAGCTGCGCCCCGTGCTCACCGGCCTGCCCGTCGCGGGCTTCACGGGCACGCTCAGCGGTCGTGCCGCCGCCGGTTCCGGAGGTCTGGTGCGGGCCAAGACCGGCACGCTCAGCGGCGTGGACACCCTCGCCGGAACGGTGTCGTCCGCCGACGGCCGGCTGCTCGCCTTCGCCTTCCTCGCCGGCGACACGCCGTCCGCGTCAGCGGCGCGCCCTGCGCTGGACCGCCTCGCGGCGGCTCTCCTGCCCTGACCCCGCCGCGGTCCCTGCGGTCTCCGCAGATCCGTTCGCTCCGGTACCGCTTCGTCCCAGCGGTACCGCTTCGTCCCGGCGGTCCCGGCGGTGCCTTTGGTCCGGTGCACCGGCTGGACGCAGTCGTTCCGGCGTTCCCGGCGTCCGAGCCGCCGGTACGCAGCCCCGTGCCCGCCGTCCGGTTCCGCGGTCATCTCTTCCGTGGTTCCCGCGAGCGGGCCTGGCATACGCGGTGCCGTCGGCGTCTCCGCTGATCCCGGTGATCCCGCTGATCCCGGTGGCCCCGGTCGCCCGGCGTCAGTGTCATGCCCCGCCCTCGGCCGCCTCGTGGCGGCTCTCCGGTCATGCCCCGGCCTACCGCCCTTACCGCAGGCGCGCCTGTCACCCCGCCACCGGCGGCCCGCCCTCGCACGCCCGTCCCGCCACGCCAGGGCGGGCACGGGAGCCGGCATGGACCGTCGGCGAGGCGTGGCACCTTGGGGACTCCCGCGTCCGCGGGCCCGGCAGCCGACGCCTCACCGTGCGCCGGGGTGACAACGTACGGTTGACGCATGACGCGCATCGGTGGTGCCGAGATGGTCGACTGGAACCTCGCGGTCGCGACCGCGATCCGCCTCGTCCGGCCGGGGCCGGACGTCACCCGAGAAGAGGCCCGTGCCGTCGTCGCCGAACTGCGGCGGCACGCCAAGGCCTCCGAGGAGCACGTCCGCGACTTCACCCGGATGATCCCCGACGGACACGAACCCGAGGACACCCCGGTCCTCGTCGTCGACAGACCGGGCTGGGTCAAGGCGAATGTCGCGGGCTTCCGCGCACTGCTGAAACCCCTGATCGACAAGATGGAGGAGCGCCGCGCCGGCACCGCCGGCGGAGCCGTGCTGGGCGCCGTCGGCGGCAAGGTGACCGGAGTCGAGCTGGGCATGCTGCTGTCGTTCCTCGCCTCCCGGGTCCTCGGCCAGTACGAGACGTTCGCCCCGCCGACGCGCGAGCTGCCCGGGGCGCCCGGCAGCGGTGGCAGGCTGCTCCTGGTCGCACCGAACATCGTCCATGTGGAACGCGAACTCGACGTGGCCCCGCACGACTTCCGGTTGTGGGTGAGCCTGCACGAGGAGACCCACCGCACCCAGTTCACCGCCGTGCCCTGGCTGCGCGACCACCTCAAGGGCGAGATCCAGGCCTTCCTCGCCGAGACCGACGTGGACCCCATGACCGTGCTCGAACGACTGCGCGAGGCAGCTCAGACGCTCGCCGGCGGCCGTCCCGAGGGCGAGCGGGACGAGGGGCGCTCGCTGGTCGAGATCGTCCAGAGTCCCGAGCAGCGCGAGATCCTCGGCCGGCTCACCGCGGTGATGTCCCTGCTCGAGGGCCACGCCGACTATGTGATGGACGGTGTGGGGCCGCAGGTCGTGCCGTCCGTGGCGGAGATCCGCGAGAAGTTCCAGCAGCGCCGCGCCCGGGGCGCCTCCCGCCTCGACCTCGCGCTGCGCAAGCTCCTCGGCCTGGACGCCAAACTGCGCCAGTACCGGGACGGCGAGCGGTTCGTGCGGGCCGTCGCCGAGGAGGTCGGCATGGATGGCTTCAACCGGGTCTGGACCTCGCCCAACACCCTGCCCACCAAGGCCGAGATCACCAGACCGGCGGACTGGATCGCGAGGGTGCACCGGAGGGCGGACTCCTGAACCCGCCGGAACCGCCGGACCCGCCGGACCCGCTGGACCCGCTGGACCCGCCGGACCCGCTGGACCCGCCGGACCCGCTGGACCCGCCGGACCCGCTGAATCTGCTGGGCCTTCTGAGGATCCTGAGCCCCTGTGCGGCCGACGGCAGACGGGCGCCCTCGTAATCACCCGTCCGAGGGACCGTGGGCGGTGGGTAGGCGTGCAATGCTCGGGGAACGGTGCGGTTCTGTCACCATCGGGACACTCTGAGTGACCGAATCCTCCTCGCCTCCGCCTCCTCCGTACGGAGGCACCCCGACCACCCCGACTCCACGAAGGGCACGGACATGGGTCCGCATCCTGCGGTCGCGGCGATACGCCTGGCGGTCCGCCGCGTACTGCACGACGTACTGAACGAACTGAACAAGATCCCGAGCGCCGCACCCCGCTCCGGGGGGTGCTCCACCGCCGCGCCGGGCTCGGACGACCGCCCCGTCGTGCTGGTCGCCTGCTCCGGTGGCGCCGACTCCATGGCGCTCGCCTCCGCACTCGCCTTCGAGGCCCCCAAGCTCGCCGTCCGCGCCGGCGCCGTCACCGTCGACCACGGCCTGCAGCCCGGATCCGACCTCCGCGCCGCCGAGGTGGCGGCCCGGCTCACGGTCATGGGACTGGACCCCGTCGAATCCGTCGCCGTGACCGTCGGCCGCGCCGGCGGCCCCGAGGCCGCCGCCCGGGACGCCCGCTACGCCGCCCTCGACGAGGCCGCCGAGCGGCACGCAGCCGCCGCCGTGCTCCTCGGCCACACCCGCGACGACCAGGCGGAGACCGTCCTCCTCGGCCTTGCCAGAGGCTCCGGCATCCGCTCGCTGTCCGGCATGGCGGACGTCTCCGGCGCCGGCGGCCGCTACCGGCGCCCTTTCCTCCGGCTCGACCGGCAGACGGCCCGCAAGGCGTGCCTGGTCCAGCACCTGCCCGTCTGGGACGACCCGATGAACGCCGATCCCGCCTACACCCGCTCCCGGCTGCGCCACGAGGGCCTGCCCGCGCTGGAGAAGGCGCTGGGCAAGGGTGTGGTCGAGGCGCTGGCGCGCACCGCCCGGCTCTCCCGCGACGACGCCGACGCGCTGGACGCCTGGGCCGCGCAGGCCGACGAGGCCGTCCGCGACGACGCGGGGCTGCTCGAATGCGCGAAGCTGTACGCACTGCCTCCCGCCGTTCGCCGCCGGGTGCTCCGCAGGGCCCTGGTGGCAGCCGGTTCACCTGCGGGTTCGCTGTTCGCCCGGCATGTCGAGGAGGTCGAGCGGCTCATCGTCGGCTGGCGGGGGCAGAAGCCCCTCAACCTGCCCGGCCGGGTCGAGGCGCGCCGCCAGGGTGGCAGACTGGTCATTCGGCAGAGCTGAGCCGTTAGCGGGCCGGGTGCCGGGACGCCGAGACAGAAAGCGACGCGGGTGAACGAGAAGGACATGGGAGCCGATCTCAAATCGGTGCTCATCACCAAGGAAGAGATCGACGCGAAGCTGGCCGAGCTGGCCGCGAAGATCGATGCGGAGTACGCGGGCAAGGACCTGCTCATCATCGGGGTCCTCAAGGGCGCCGTGATGGTGATGGCGGACCTGGCGCGTGCCCTGTCCACGCCCGTCACCATGGACTGGATGGCGGTGTCCTCGTACGGCGCGGGCACCCAGTCCTCCGGAGTGGTCCGCATCCTCAAGGACCTGGACACCGACATCAAGGGCAGGCACGTCCTGATCGTCGAGGACATCATCGACTCCGGTCTGACCCTGTCCTGGCTGCTGTCGAACCTCGGCTCCCGCGAGCCGGCCTCGCTCGAGGTCTGCACGCTGCTCCGGAAGCCGGACGCCGCCAAGGTGGCGATCGACGTGAGGTGGATCGGGTTCGACATCCCGAACGAGTTCGTCGTGGGCTACGGCCTCGACTACGCGGAGAAGTACCGCAACCTCCCGTTCGTGGGTACCCTCGCGCCCCACGTGTACGGGGGCTGAGGCGCGCGGCGCGGCCCGGGGAACCCCGACCGCTGTCCCGCCGTTGGAGCAGGGGAAGGCGGTCCCGAGTGACAATGCTGGGGTACCGTCCGAAGAACAGTCTTTCAGTCAGACTCACAGCAGCAGTCTTCAGAGCAGCAGTCTCAGAGCAGCATTTACCTACGGGCAGGAGGGACGGGGCGACACCGCTCCGTATGGATGGACGTGAAGCGATACTTCCGTGGGCCGGTCATGTGGATCGTGCTGGCCGTCCTCGCCGTGGTCGTGCTGATGCAGGTCGTCGGCTCGTCGGGCGGCTACAAGACGGTGGACACCGCCAAGGTCGTCCAGGCGATCACCAACAACCAGGTCGATCAGGCCCGGCTGACCACCGGTGACGAGCAGATCATCAAGATCGAGCTGAAGGACGGCCAGAAGGTCGACGGCAGCGACAAGGTCCAGGCGAGCTATATCGGCGACCAGGGCGTCGAGCTGGCCACGACCCTGCAGCAGAAGTACGACGCGGGTGAGATCGAGAAGGGCTACACGGTCACGCCCGAGCGGCAGAGCCCGTTCCTGTCGGTCCTCCTCTCGCTGCTCCCCTTCGTGCTCATCGTGGTCGTCTTCCTGTTCCTGATGAACCAGATGCAGGGCGGCGGCTCCCGGGTCATGAACTTCGGGAAGTCCAAGGCCAAGCTCATCACCAAGGACACGCCGAAGACCACCTTCTCCGACGTGGCCGGGTCGGAGGAGGCCGTCGAGGAACTCCACGAGATCAAGGAGTTCCTGCAGGAGCCGGCGAAGTTCCAGGCCGTCGGCGCCAAGATCCCCAAGGGCGTGCTGCTGTACGGCCCGCCCGGTACGGGCAAGACGCTGCTGGCCCGTGCCGTCGCGGGCGAGGCGGGCGTGCCGTTCTACTCGATCTCCGGATCCGACTTCGTCGAGATGTTCGTCGGCGTCGGCGCCTCCCGGGTCCGCGACCTCTTCGAGCAGGCCAAGGCGAACGCCCCGGCGATCGTCTTCGTCGACGAGATCGACGCGGTGGGCCGCCACCGCGGCGCGGGGCTCGGCGGCGGTCACGACGAGCGGGAGCAGACCTTGAACCAGCTGCTCGTCGAGATGGACGGCTTCGACGTCAAGGGCGGCGTCATCCTGATCGCCGCGACGAACCGCCCCGACATCCTCGACCCGGCGCTGCTCCGCCCGGGCCGCTTCGACCGGCAGATCGCCGTCGACCGGCCGGACATGCAGGGCCGTCTGGAGATCCTCAAGGTCCACCAGAAGGGCAAGCCGGTCGCCCCGGACGTCGACCTCTCCGCCGTCGCCCGTCGCACCCCCGGCTTCACCGGAGCCGATCTGTCGAACGTGCTCAACGAGGCCGCCCTGCTGACGGCCCGCAGCGACAAGAAGCTGATCGACAACCACTTCCTCGACGAGGCCATCGACCGTGTGGTCGCGGGCCCGCAGAAGCGGACCCGGATCATGTCCGACAAGGAGAAGAAGATCACCGCGTACCACGAGGGCGGACATGCCCTGGTGGCCGCGGCCTCCCCCAACTCGGACCCGGTCCACAAGATCACCATCCTGTCCCGCGGCCGGGCTCTCGGCTACACGATGGTCCTTCCGGACGAGGACAAGTACTCGACCACGCGCAACGAGATGCTGGACCAGCTGGCGTACATGCTGGGTGGTCGAGCGGCCGAGGAGCTCGTGTTCCACGACCCGACCACGGGCGCGGCGAACGACATCGAGAAGGCCACGGCCACCGCCCGCGCGATGGTCACGCAGTACGGCATGACCGAGCGCCTCGGGGCGATCAAGTTCGGCGGCGACAACTCGGAACCGTTCCTGGGCCGCGAGATGGCGCACCAGCGCGACTACTCCGAGGAGGTCGCCGCACTGGTCGACGAGGAGGTCAAGAAGCTCATCGAGGCCGCGCACAACGAGGCGTGGGAGATCCTGGTGGAGAACCGCGACGTCCTCGACAACCTCGTCCTCGCACTGCTGGAGAAGGAGACCCTCGGCAAGGAGGAGATCGCGGAGATCTTCGCCCCGATCGTGAAGCGCCCGGCCCGCCCGGCGTGGACCGGCTCCTCCCGCCGTACGCCGTCCACCCGCCCGCCGGTGCTGTCGCCGAAGGAACTCGCGCTCACCAACGGCGCCAACGGGGCCTCCGCCCCGACGGTGACCGATGTCACCAAGGCCCCCAAGGAGGCCGTCCAGGACGAACGTCCGGACGTCTGACCAGGCATGACGCGGCGGTGAAAGCCGCCGTACCGGAATGAACGCCGCACCACCCGGGTTCTAGCCTGGGAGGTGCGGCGTTCTCGCGCCGCGGCAGAGCACAGGAACGAGGCACAGATGACCGACCCGGTGACGCTGGACGGCGAGGGTTCGATCGGCGAGTTCGACGAGAAGCGCGCCGAGAACGCCGTACGCGAGCTCCTCGTCGCCGTCGGGGAGGACCCGGACCGCGAGGGGCTGAGGGAGACCCCCGCGCGGGTGGCACGGGCCTACAGGGAGATATTCGCGGGGCTCTGGCAGCGGCCCGAGGACGTGCTCACCACGACGTTCGATCTCGGCCACGACGAGATGGTCCTGGTGAAGGACATCGAGCTGGTGAGTTGCTGCGAGCATCACCTGGTGCCTTTCCGGGGTGTCGCCCACGTCGGCTACATCCCGTCGACCACGGGCAAGATCACCGGCCTGTCCAAGCTCGCCCGCCTCGTCGACGTGTTCGCCCGCCGTCCGCAGGTGCAGGAGCGTCTGACCACGCAGATCGCGGACTCCCTGATGGAGATCCTGGAGCCGCGCGGGGTCATCGTGGTCATCGAGTGCGAGCACATGTGCATGTCGATGCGCGGCATCCGCAAGCCGGGCGCGAAGACGATCACCTCGGCCGTGCGCGGCCAGCTCCGCGATGTCGCCACGCGCAACGAGGCGATGAGCCTCATCATGGCGCGCTGACCCTCTCTCCGGTCCCTCTGCCGCACCGGTGATCCGTGATCCGGCGGACGATGTGCCGGGACGGGAACCGCGCCGCGGAACGGGCGGAAAAGCCACGGGGGCGGCCCACCGCCACCCGGAGGCCGGTCCGGTCGTGCGGAGTGCCGGAGTGCCGTCCGGCGCGCGACGCCCATGGGCGGGGTGCTCGCGCTCCGCTCGAACCGGGCGCGGAGGCCTGCTGCCGGCCTGCCCGTGCCGCGTCGAACCGCGGAGTACCCCGGGCCGCGCGGGATGGGGCGCTCCCGCCGCCCTACGGCAGGGACAGAGCCTCACCACGCCGCCTCACCGCGGTCGGCCTCACCGCGGTCGGCCTCGGTGCGTCGTCCCCAGGCCGGCCCGTGCCGTCCTCAGTGCGCCGGAACCTGGCCCGTGCCGTCGTCCTCGTCGTCCGGGAGTGTGCAGACCCGCTCCACGAACAGACCCGCAGCGATCACCGCGATGCCCGCCAGCACCGCGAATCCGGCATAGATCGCCTGGTCGCGGCGGGCGGGGACATCGAGTGAGCCGAGCAGGAAGACGCCGACACCGCCGTACACACCGCTGACGAGCGCTGCCACGAGGGCGCTCGCCTGGCCGAAGACGACAGCGCGGGCGGCCATCAGCGGCTCGACTCCCTTGGCCCCCTGGCGGCGCTCCCGCTGGGCCCGCAGCCGGGCGCGCAGCGACAGCGCGGTCGCCAGGAGGATCGCGGCGATCGCCGCCAGGACGACGGGCGCGGCCAGCGGAACGCTCGGCAGTGTGCCCACCGAGTCCCACAGCCGGGCGCCGCCCCAGGACAGCACCCCGGCCGCCGCGAACAGCCCGGCCAGTACCCCAAGCCGTAGTTGCTTCACCACGCGCCCCTGTGTCCTTCGTGTCGGTGCCGGAGACCCTGAAGAGCGTAACGACTACTCGGGGAGGCGGAGTTCCAGGTCCTCGCGCGGATCGACACCCGTCGGCCCCATGCGGTCCAGCAGCTCCGCGATGCCGCCACGGCCGGGCAGCCGGGCCTCGGGCTCCACGTCGTGCCACGGGGCGAGGACGAAGGCGCGCTCGTGCGCCCGGGGATGCGGAAGGGTGAGGAGCGGATCGTCCGAGACCACGTCCGCGTACGCCACGATGTCGACGTCGATCGTGCGCGGACCCCAGCGCTCCTCGCGCACCCGGTCGAACGCCTCCTCGATCGCCTGGCCGCGCTCCAGCAGGGAGGCGGGCGGCAGGGTCGTCCTGACGAGCACCACGGCGTTGAAGTACGACGGCTGGGTGCCCGGCTCGACGCCCCAGGGTTCCGTCTCGTACACCGGCGAGACCGCCCTGACCCGCACGCCGGGAGTGTCCTCCAGCAGGTCCACGGCGCCCTGGAGCGTCTCCAGCCGGTTGCCCAGGTTGGATCCGAGCGCGATCACGGCGCGTTTGGGGTTGGACAGGGTGACGTCGGCCGCGTCGACCTGCTCGACGACGGCGGTGGGCACGGGCTGCACGGTGGGGTCGCTCATGCACGGCTCCGGGTGATGGTGATGGTGACATCGTCGAACGGGACGGTGATCGGGGCGTCCGGCTTGTGCACGACGACCTCGACCTCCTGGACGCCGGCGTGCCCGAGGCACCGCCGGGCGATGCGCTCGGCCAGCGTCTCGATCAGGTCCACCGGCTCCCCCTGGACGACATCGGCGACCTCCTCCGCCACCACTCCGTAGTGAACGGTCTTCGCCAGGTCGTCGTCGGCCGCCGCGGGACGGGTGTCGAGGCCGAGCACCACGTCCACGACGAAGATCTGGCCCTCCTCGCGCTCCCGGGGGAAGACGCCGTGGTGCCCGCGGGCCCTCAGGCCGCGCAGCGCGACACGATCCACGCGAATCACTCCTGCTGTCGTAGTCCGGCGAGTACGCGGCCGCGTGGCTGGCGGCAGCGGTGCACGGATGCGAATCTACCTGCGGGCTCGGACACACCCTGCCCGCGGGGGCCGCGGACGGAAAGCGCCGGCGCCGCCGGCCGCCCCTGCCCGCAGCCGCGCAAACCAACCTCCCACAAGCCGGTGTACCCACTCACGGGGTGGAATCGCCGTCCTCTTCACCGTCCGATTCCGCCAGCACGGGGGAACCGTGGTGTGACCAGATTCTCCACCCGCCGGGTGTGCGGCGGAACACATTGGTGGCCACGACCAGCTGCCCCACGAGGGGACCGAGCTCGCCGGCCTCCTCCGCGGGGCCGCCGCTGAGGATGTTCTCGGTGCACGTGGCGACGGCGGTGTCACCGCAGACGCTGACGCGCACGTCGGTGAGGAAGAACTGGATGTACTCGGTGTTCGCCATGATCAGGGCGTACGAGCGGAGTACCTCGCCGCGCCCCGAGAGCACCGGCCAGCCCGGGTGCACACAGGAGATGTCGTCGGCGTCCCCGCCGTTCAGCCAGAGCTCGGAGACCTCCTCGAAGTCGCCCCGCTCCATGGCCTCGTAGAAGGCGGTGTTGGCCGCCTCCACGTTCTCGACGTCGGTACGCGAGGTCACCGGGCTCCCTCGACAGCCCGCGCGACCCGGACGGCGTCCGCCGTGGCCCGCACCTCGTGCACCCGGACCGCCCAGGCACCCCCGTGGGCGGCGATCGCGGAGACCGCGGCGGTGGCCGCGTCTCGTTCGCGGGCGGGTGGCGGTGTCGCCGCCCCACCGGCCAGGACACGGCCGAGGAACCGTTTGCGGGACGCGGCGACGAGGACCGGACGACCCAGCGCGCGGAGTTCGGGGAGGTGGGCGACCAGGGAGAGGTCGTGCCCGGCCTGCTTGGCGAAGCCGAGGCCCGGGTCGACGATGATCCGTTCGGCGGCGACACCGCCCGTGACGACGGCGTCCATCCGCTCCCGCAGTTCGGCGAGGACCTCGGTGACGACGTCCCCGTACACCGCCCTGCCGTGCATGTCCTCGCTGAAGCCGCGCCAGTGCATGACGACGAACGGGACCTCCGCGGCAGCCACGGCCGGCACCATCTGCGGGTCGGCGAGCCCTCCCGAGACGTCGTTGACGAGAACGGCGCCCGCGGCGACCGCCTGCGCGGCGACGGAGGCGCGCATGGTGTCGACGGACACCGCGACGCCCTCGCCCACCAGGCCCCGCACGACCGGGAGGACGCGGCGCAGCTCCTCCTCCTCGTCGACCCGGGAGGCGCCGGGCCGGGTGGACTCGCCGCCGACGTCCACCAGGTCCGCGCCCTCGGCGACAAGGCCGAGGCCGTGTTTGACGGCGGCCGTGGTGTCGAACCAGCGGCCTCCGTCGGAGAAGGAGTCGGGGGTCACATTGACGACTCCCATGACCGCACAGCGGTCCCACTCCGGCAGGCCCGTGGGCGTGCCTCGTCCGCGCAAGGTACTCATACGACCAGCGTAGGCCCGGTGGCATCCCGTTCCCGTGCTGCCTGCTCCGCTGCCGTACCCGCAGGTCGGCGGTTGCCCGGACGGGTGTCTGCGCGGTCCGCCGCCGGGCGGCGGGCACAGCGGCCGTCCGGCCGCTCCTCCCGTCGCGCGGGTTGCTTGCGCGGCCTATGCCGTCCGCGCCCCAGGGCGCGAAGTCGAGCACCGACTCCAGGCCGCCGCAGGGCCCGGCTCGCCGTCCCCGGCCCGCGGCGGCGATCGCACTGCCGCCGTCCGAGGGGTGGCCGGTCCGGCCGAGGGCCACCCCCCGGCGCCGCCGATCGGGTCGCCGCCGGCGAGCATGGCGCCCGGGACGACGCGGTAGGCGACGGCGGGCCCTGCCGCCGGGGGAGCCCTTCCGGGACGGCGCTTGCTTTGCAGGGGTGGGCTCACCGGATTCCGGGAGATTCTCACGCAAGGAGCGCGACCGCCTCATGGGTCTCACCGAGCGCGAGGACGCGCGAGTTCATCGGGAGGGGACCCGGTCGATGTCCACCAGGGTGCGGGGGACGTCCCGCGAGTCCGCGTCGACGGAGCGGCGCAGGGCCTCGTGCAGGCGATCCGGGGTCAGGACCCCGAGGAAGCGCCCCTTCTCCTCCCGGTCCACGACCGCGACCCACCCCGCGTCGTGCTGCAGCATCGTCGCGAACGCCTGCTTCAGCGAGGCGCCGACCGGCATCCAGGCGTCCATGCGCCGGGCGTGCTCGCGCACGGTGCCGGTGCGGCCCGCGTGCTCGGCGGAGATCCAGCCGTGCAGGCCGCCACCGGAGTCCAGGACCACGGCCCAGGGCGCGTCCAGATCACGGGGCAGCGGGTCGTCCAGGCGGACGACGGGCGGCTGCTCGAGATCCCCTTCCTCGACGGGGGTGACGGACAGCCGCTTGAGGCCCCGGTCCGCGCCGACGAAGTCCGCCACATAGGGGCCGGCCGGTGCTCCCAGCACGGCCGCGGGTGCGCCGAACTGCTCGATCCTGCCATGCCCGTAGACGGCGATGCGGTCGCCGAGCCGGACGGCCTCCTCGAGATCATGCGTGACGAAGAGCACCGTTTTGCGGACCGAGGCCTGCAGTCTGAGGAACTCGCTCTGCAGCCGCTCCCGGACGACGGGGTCGACGGCGCCGAACGGCTCGTCCATCAGCAGGACGGGAGGATCGGCTGCCAGAGCCCGGGCCACGCCCACCCGCTGGCGCTGGCCACCGGAGAGCTGCTCGGGGTAGCGGCCGCCGTACACGCCGGGGTCGAGGCCGACGAGATCGAGCAGTTCGGCGGCCCGCTCACGGCCCCGGGAGCGCTTCCAGCCGAGGAGGCGGGGGACGGTCGCCGTGTTCTCCAGGACCGTCTTGTGGGGGAAGAGGCCCACCTGCTGGATGACATAGCCGATCCGGCGCCGCAGCTGTACAGGGTCGATGGTGGATATGTCGTCCCCATCCAGGAATATCCGCCCCTCCGTCGGCTCGACGAGGCGGTTGACCATCTTCATCGTGGTCGTCTTGCCGCAGCCGGACGGTCCCACGAGGGTGACCAGTTCACCCGCGGCGACCTCGAAGGACAGGTCGTCCACAGCGGTCGTGCCGTCCGGGTACCGCTTGGTCACGCGCTCGAATCGGATCATGGTTCCCCATTGTGGCGGGTGACGCCGGGTCCGCGGTGGGCGGTATCGCCGGGACATCACACGCTTCGGCGGCGGTCGCCGGTTCCCGGGCAATGCCGGTTGCCGGGGGATGCCGGTTGCGCGGCGGTCGCCGGGTGCCTGGCGCGTGGTTCGGCCCACCGCGCTGGTTCCCCGGCCGTCGTCCCCTGCCGTCGTCCCCCACCCCACCCACCCCCCGCCCCTGTCCCCGCCGCTGCACCCGGGCGGCTGTCCGTCGGCCCCTCGGTGACTGTCGGTGGCGGGGGTTAGGGTCGTTCCGTGTTCGGCGAGCCGTCGGACAGGCCGGACACGAGGACGGGGGTGGGGAGATGGCAGGCCCGGACTGCCTGGTCACCAACGACTGGATCTGCGGCGAGTACCTCCGCTCCCGCAGCCAGGAACTGGTCGATGCCACGGCGCAGCACGTCCAGATCACGGCCGCCTCGGTCGCGATCGGGCTGGCCGTGGCCTTTCCGCTGGCGCTGCTCGCCCGCGGCCGCCCCCGGTTCGCCGCACCGGTCCTGGGGCTGACGACGGTGCTCTACACGATCCCGTCGCTCGCCATGTTCTCGCTGCTGCTGCCCCTCTTCGGCCTCTCCGCCGCCCTGGTGGTCACCGGCCTGGTGCTCTACTCGCTGACCATCCTGGTGCGGAACACGGTGGCCGGGCTCGAGGCGGTCCCCGCAGAGACCCGCGAGGCCGCCCGCGGCATGGGATACGGACCGGCCCGGATGCTGTGGGAGGTCGAGCTCCCGCTCGCCCTCCCCGCCGTGATGGCCGGGCTGCGGATCGCCACCGTCTCCACGGTCGCGCTCACCACCGTCGGATCGATCGTCGGCCGCGGCGGCCTCGGCAACCTCATCGAGGACGCGCTGCCCAGCTTCTTCAAGGCGCAGGTACTGACCGCCTCCGTGCTCTGCGTGCTCCTCGCGGTCGCCGCGGACCTGCTGCTGCTCGGTGTGCAGCGGCTGCTCACGCCCTGGACCCGAATACGCACACGTCAGGCCGGAAACCGGGAGGCCCGCTGATGGACGTGCCGGCCAAAACCTGGGCGTGGCTCACCGACGGCGCCAACTGGTCCGGGGAGGGCGGTGCCTGGCACCGGCTGGGCGAGCATCTGTACGTCAGCGGGGTCGCCCTGGCCCTGGCCTGTGCCGTAGCCCTGCCCGTCGCTTTCTGGCTGGGCCACACCGGACGCGGCGGTGCCCTGGCAGTGAACATCTCGAACGTGGGGCGGGCTGTTCCCGTGTTCGCGGTGCTCGCGCTGTTCATGGTCACGCCGCTGCGCGGTGCGGGATACGTCCCGACGATCATCGCTCTCGTCCTGTTCGCCGTGCCGCCCCTGCTCACCAACGCCTATGTGGGCATGCGGGAGGTGGACCGGTCGGTGGTCGAGGCGGCGCGGGGTATGGGGATGTCGGGCGGCCAGTTGTTCGTCCGGGTCGAACTGCCCCTCGCCTATCCGATGGCGATGACCGGGCTGCGGTCCGCCGCGGTGCAAGTGGTCGCCACCGCGACGATCGCGGCGATGGTCGGGCAGGGCGGCCTCGGCCGCATCATCACGGCGGGGTTCAACACGTACGACACACCGCAAGTGGTCGCGGGCGCCCTGCTCGTGGCCGGGCTCGCCCTCCTGGTGGAGGCCGCGCTGGTCGCGGTGGACCGCATGGTCAGTCCGCTCCGGAGGGCCGTGTGACGACCTACACATGGGATGGTGAACAGATGGGCAAGACCTCGCGCCTTGCGGGCGCGGTGCTGGGCGTCATGGCTCTGGGGGGCTCGCTCGCCGGCTGCGGCGGTGACAGCCTGGAGCAGGAGAAGAGCGCTGGTGGCGCATCGGCCCCCGGCGCGAGCGCCGGGGGCAAGGGCTCCCTTGTGGTCGGAGCGGCGGCCTTCACCGAGTCCAAGGTGCTCGCCGAGCTCTACGCCCAGGTGCTCCGCGACGCCGGGTACGACGCCTCCGTCACCACGGTCAAGAACCGCGAGTTGTACGAACCGTCCCTGGAGAAGGGCGAGATCGACGTCGTACCGGAATACGCCGCCACGATCGCCGAATTCCTGAACGCCAAGGCGAACGGCCCGCAGGCCCCCGAGGAGAAGCCCGTCGCGTCCAGCGATGTCGGCGCCACGGTGGCCGCCCTGGAGAAGCTCGCGACCCCTCGCGGTCTCAAGGTGCTGCCCCCCGGGGATGCGGTCGACCAGAACGCGTTCGCGGTGAGCAGGGAATTCGCCGAGAAGAACGACCTCACATCCCTCTCCGATCTTGGCAGGTCGAAGATCCGGGTCAGGATCGCCGCCGGTGACGAGTGCGAGGTGCGCCCGTTCTGCGCACCGGGGCTGAAGAGGACGTACGGCATCGACGTCGCGGGGGTCGACCCGAAGGGTGTCGGTACCCCGCAGGCGAAACAGGCGGTCAAGGACGGCGAGGACCAACTGGTCCTGACCACTACCACCGACGCCACGCTGGAGAGCTTCGGTCTGGTCCTGCTGGAGGACGACAAGAAGCTCCAGAACGCCGACAACGTGCTGCCCGTGGTCAACGCCGAGGACGCCGGATCACAAGAGATAGCCGACGCGCTCGGCAGGCTCACCCGGGCGTTGACGACCGAGGACCTCATCGAGCTGAACCGGAAGGTGGACGCCGAGAGGGCGAAGCCGCAGGAGGTGGCGAAGGACTACCTGGCGTCCAAGGGGCTGCTTGCGAAGCAATGACCCTCCCGCCGGGGTTCGCCACGTCGCCACGTCGCCACGTCGCCACGTCGCCCCGGGGGCGGTAGCGGTCGCGGGACCGGCCGGACCGGCAGTCCGGAGCCGGGTTTCCGGAGCGGTCGGCCCGTGCAGCCGCGACCGGGGGCTGGAAGGGGCGTTCGCGACTCGCCCCGGGTGCGCCCCAGGGGCCGGCGCCCTGAGCGAACCGGAGCCCGGCCCGGAATACGACCGGGTGCCCTGGCATTTCGACGCCGGGTGCCCCACTACACCGAAAGCGGGTGTTTCCGATGCGAAGAGATTGCCGGTCCGACCCCCCATTCGTCACCTACGCACGGTAAATTTCAGGCCATGCCACGTGGACGCCACCGCCATTCACCACCGCTGCACAGGCTCCTTCCGCCCTCGGCGGTCGCCGGAGCTTCGGTCCTTTGTGCTCTGGGCGCCTGGCTGCTCTCCGATCCGGTCCTGCTCCGCACCCTGGTCGCGGCCGCAGCCGTCGCTGCGGTCACCGGGGCGGTCCTCATGCGCAGTTGGGACAGGTACGCGGGTCGTCGGGTCGCCGAGCTCACCCGTCTCCGTGCCAGTGACGCATGGAGTACGGAGGAGCGTATCGCGGAACTGGAAGCCGATCTGGACGAATCCCGCGAACTGCGGACCAAGCTCGACGCCAAGCTGCGTGCCAAGCGGGTCGAGCTGGCCGGGCTGCGCAATGAGCACGCCGCGCTGCTCCGCCGGTACGCCAACGCGGAGACCGAGCGGGCCAGCGCGCTTGAGGGCCGCAGGCAGCTCGCGATCGAGGCCGGCTCGCCCAGGGAGTTGCTTCCCGGGGGCTCCACGCCCACGCCGTCCGCCTATCTGCGCGCGGCCAAGGCGCTGGACGAACTGCCGCGCCGGGCCGCCGAGCAGCGGGCGAGGCGCACCGTCGAGGAAGCCCGCGAGCGTGACATCGCCGAGCGGGCCCGGGAGGCGGACGAGTCGAAGGGGAAGCACGCGGCGGTCGCCGGGGGAGTGCAGCACGCCCACCCGTCGTCCGCCGCCTCCGCCACGCGTGTGCCGGTCGCCGCGGTGATCGTCCCCCACTCCGGGCAGCGTCGGCCCGTTCGCCCGCAGGGCGGTTTCGACTTCTTCGGCACGCAGGGCGAGAAGGCCGAGGAAGGCGCCGAACCCGCCGAGGAAGCAGCCGAGTCCGCCGGACCGGCCGCGGCCGCCGAGGACGGCACCCGGGACGAGGAACCGGCCACGGCCCTGGAGCCGGCACGGCTCGCCTCGGTCCAGGACGAAGACCTCGCCGACGTGGTGGGCGAGGAGGCGCTGGCGCAGCGCAGGCGCACCGAGGATCGTGCCGTGGGAGAGGTCGTCGACCTGACCGCGCACGACGAGACGGAGCAGCTTGACGTGGTTCAGCTGCGCAGCGCGATCTCCTGACCGCGCGCGGCTCGGGTGGCCGCCCCGTCGTGGAACGCCGGGTGGCGGGAACACCCGGCGTTCTCGTCGTCACCGGGCGCCGGCGGCAGCTCGAGGCCCGAGCGGATGTCCCGGGCGGACGCCCCGGAGGGCTTGGCCCATTCCGGCGTGGGCCGGATGCCGGGCCGGTCGGGCCGACGGCCCGACGACCGGGCTACCCGGAGACCGGTGTGGCCTCCTCCCCGTCCGTCTACTTGTCGATGTCGCCGACCACGAAGAACATCGATCCCAGGATCGCCACCATGTCGGAGACCAGCGTGCCGGGCAGCAGTTCGGTGAGTGCCTGGATGTTGTTGTACGACGCCGAGCGCAGCTTGAGCCGGTACGGGGTCTTCTCCCCCTTCGAGACCAGGTAGTAGCCGTTGATGCCGAGCGGGTTCTCGGTCCAGGTATAGGTGTGTCCCTCGGGCGCCTTGAGCACCTTGGGAAGCCGCTGGTTGACGGGGCCGGGCGGCAGCCCGGCGAGCCGGTCCAGACAGGCGTCCGCCAACTCCAGCGAGTTGTGTGTCCCCCACAGCAGGCACTCGAACCGCGCGAGGCAGTCGCCCTCGGTGCGGGTCACCACGGTGAGGGTCTCCCGCAGGTCGCCGTAGGCGAGGTACGGCTCGTCGCGCCGCAGGTCGAAATCGACGCCGGAGGCCCGGGCGAGGGGGCCCGAGACGCCGTACGCGTGCACGGTCCGCTCGGTGAGCACGCCGACCCCGCGGGTGCGGGCCCGGAAGATCTCGTTGCCGAGGACAAGCCGGTCGTAGACGTCCATCCGCGAACGGACCTCGGCGATCGCGCTCCTCGCCCGCCCGGTCCAGCCGGCGGGCAGGTCCTCCTTGAGGCCGCCGACGCGGTTGAACATGTAGTGCATCCGCCCGCCGGAGATCTCCTCCATGACGTGCTGGAGGTCCTCCCGCTCGCGGAAGGCGTGGAAGATGGGGGTGATTCCACCGAGTTCAAGGGGGTATGACCCCAGGAACATCAGGTGGTTGAGCACTCGGTTCAGCTCCGCGAGGAGGGTGCGCAACCACACCGCGCGCTCCGGCACCTCCATGCCGAGCATCCGCTCGACGGCCATGACCACGCCCAGCTCGTTCGAGAAGGCGGAGAGCCAGTCGTGCCGGTTGGCCAGCATCACGATCTGACGGTAGTCGCGTGCCTCGAAGAGCTTCTCCGCGCCGCGGTGCATGTAGCCGATCACCGGCTCGGCCCGCTCGATGCGTTCGCCGTCCAGGACGAGACGGAGACGTAGCACGCCGTGCGTCGAGGGATGCTGCGGTCCGACGTTCAGCACCATGTCGGTGCTCTCCGCCGCGCCGCCGATGCCGATCGTCGTCTCCGTCATGGGCGACAGTATCCCTCGCATGGGCCGGCGGCCGGAGCCCCGCCCTGGGGACCGGTGCGGGACGTGGCCGGGCCCCGGTCGGGCTCTTGGCCGGCCCGCGCAGGGGTCCCTGCTCATCCGGGAAGGGGGCCGCGGCTCTCGTGACGCACTGTTCGCGGCGCGGCCCGTACCCTCCGTGGCGTGTCCACGCCCTCGCCACCGGGCCCGTTGGCCGGGGCGTGCCGGGCGGTGCCGGTCGGGGTGGTGCCTTCGGGGCCGCGGGCGGACGACCGCCGCGGGCCGCCCCGACGGACGCCTGGCCGCCCCGGTACCCGCCGGAGCGGCGGAAGCCTCCGGGTGCGGTCAGGCGGGGTGGTGGTGCGCTGGTGGCCGGGTGTCGGCCGGGTGTCGGCCGGGTGTGGGGCGGGCGGCGGGAGCCCGGGGCGGTGGCGGCGCCGGCCTGTGCGGCGGGTGCCGCGCCGTATGCGCGTCCCCGGTGCTGTCGGTTGCCCGTTCCGTCAGCGTGCCGGGACCGGCTGGAGGAGCCAGGTGAAGTCGCCGAGGCCGCCGGGCGCGATGAGTTCGGCGGCCTCGCCGGCGGAGGCGAGTGCGCGCATGTAGGCCGTCGGGTCGGTCGAGGCCAGGGCGAGCGGCGGCCGGGTGCCGGAGACGCCGAGCCGGCGCAGGGCCTCGCGCTGACTCACCAGCTCGGCCCCGGGCCCGGCACAGGAGTCGAGGGCCACATGCGCCGTGATGTCGCAGCCGCCGTCCGGGACGGGGCGTACCTCTCGCCCGCGGCTGAACCCGGTGAGCGTGCCGAACGGCGGACGGTCGCCGGCACGGTGGGTGTAGTCCACTGCGACCGCGAGCCCCGCGTCCAGGCATGCCACGGCCGCAGCCCAGGCCGCGTCGCGAGGCCATCCGATCTCGGCGCGCGTGCCGGGGCCTGCCGGCGGCCACCAGCGGCCAAGCCACGCGGCGTCGGCACCGGCCACCGGATCCCCGAGCCGTTCCTCGCCGTCGGCCCTGACCAGGACATAGCGGGGGACACCCGAGTCGTCGACCTCGGCGACGTCAACCGGGATGTTGTCCAGCCATTCGTTCGCGAACAGCAGCCCGGAGACCCCGTGCGGCAACCGCTCGCTCCACTCGATCCGCGGGTCGAGTGGAGCGGGCCGGACGGCCCGCTCGACGGCATACGCGCGCACCGGGAACCCGTCCGGCAGCGCTGCCAGTACCCCGGTCAGCAGTTCCCCGCGTCCCGCGCCGACATCGACCAGCGCGACCTCCGTGACCGGGGCCGGCAGGTCCTCGGCGGTCTCCCGCAGCAGCCGCGCCACCGCGGCGGCGTACAGCGGGGAGGCGTGTACGGAAGTGCGGAAGTGCCCCGCAGGCCCCTCGGGCCGGCGGTAGAAGCCCTCCGGCCCGTAGAGGGCGCGTTCCGCGGCCTCCCGCCAGAGGACCCACTCCGCGCCGCCGGTGTGCTCCGACTCGTTCGCCGCCTGGTAGGTCATGCGCCCCAGTCTCCACCTTGGGGAGTAGCCGCCTCGGCACCGGATCGCCCCTCCGGTTGACCCGGTCGGCTTGGCGGACTGCCTACGCTGGGTTACGTGCAGCGCCTCTATGATGTTCTCCGCAGGCACCCGACGGGCGTCGACAGCTTCTGGGCTGTGGTGCTCTTCGGGTTCTCCATGCTGTGGGTCGTCCAGGAGCACATCGGGGTCGAGCCGCGCCTGGCGCCCTCCGTCACGGTGCTTCTCCTCTGCCTCGCGGTGGCGCTGCGCCGCCGGGTGCCGGAGCGGATGCTGCTCCTGGTGGCCGGGGTCGGCCTCGCGCAGCTGGCGCTGGACGTGGCGCCGAACCCGGCCGACTTCGCCATGCTCGTGCTCATCTACACCGTCGCCGCGCACGACGGCAGGCGCTGGGCCTCCCACCTCGCGCTCACCGGCGGGCTGTGCGCCGCGACGCTCGCCCAGATCCGCTGGCCCGAGCCGGGCATGACCGCGGGGACGAAGATCTTCTTCACGGCCGTCATGACCGTTCCGTTCGCCCTCGCCTGGGTGCTCGGCGACTCCCTGCGCACCCGGCGCGCCTATTTCGCCCAGCTCGAGGAGCGGGCGTCCCGACTGGAGAAGGAGCGCGAGGCGCAGTCCAAGGTCGCGGTGGCAGCCGAGCGCGCCCGGATCGCCCGGGAACTCCACGATGTCGTCGCGCACAACGTCTCGGTGATGGTCGTGCAGGCCGACGGTGCCGCCTATGTGCTGGACGCCTCGCCCGACCAGGCCAGGCAGGCCCTGGAGACGATCTCCTCCACCGGCCGTCAGGCCCTCGCCGAGATGCGCCGGCTGCTGGGCATCCTGCGCACCGGTGACGCACCGGAGAGCGGGGAGTATGTGCCGCAGCCGGACGTCGAGCAGATCAAGGAGCTGGTGGAGCAGGTGCGCGGCGCGGGTCTGACCATCGACTTCCGGGTCGAGGGCACCCCGCGGCCGCTGCCGAGCGGTGTGGAGCTCACCGCATACCGGATCGTCCAGGAAGCTCTCACCAACACCCGCAAGCACGGTGGCCCCGACGCCGGGGCGAGCGTCCGGCTGGTCTACTTCGACGACGGCCTCGGGCTCCTCGTCGAGGACGACGGCCGCGGCGCGGCCCACGAGCTGTATGAGGACGGCGGCACCGACGGCAGGGGCCACGGCCTCATCGGCATGCGGGAGCGGGTCGGCATGGTCGGCGGCACGCTCGACGCCGGTCCGCGGCCGGGCGGCGGATTCCGGATCAGTGCGCTGCTGCCGCTCACCACCGCTCACTAGTGCCGCGTCGGGCAGGGTTTGCCCGGTCGCGACGTGGTAGACGACGGGCAAACCCTGCCCGAGCTGATGATGGCGTGAAGCGCGTGTGGCACCCCCTCTGCGGCCCCGTCCGGCGACGGTGAGCGACACGGCCGGGCGGGGCTCCGATCTGCGTACCCTGGCCGTATGACTGCCTCTGATGCGCCCTCTCCGGTAAGTCCCATGAGAGTCATGCTCGTCGACGACCAGGTGCTGTTGCGCACCGGCTTCCGGATGGTGCTCGCCGCCCAGCCCGACATGGAGGTCGTCGCCGAGGCCGGTGACGGGGCCGAGGCCGTCGAGACCCTGCACACCACAGCGGTCGACGTGGTGCTGATGGACGTCCGTATGCCCAGGATGGACGGGGTGGAGGCGACCAGCCGGATCTGCGCCCGGCCCGATCCTCCGAAGGTGCTGATCCTCACCACGTTCGACCTCGACGCGTACGCCTTCTCGGGACTCAAGGCGGGAGCCAGCGGGTTCCTGCTGAAGGACGTGCCCCCGGCTGAACTGCTCGGCGCCATCCGCTCCGTGCACAGCGGGGACGCGGTGGTCGCTCCGTCCACGACACGCCGACTGCTCGACCGGTTCTCGCCGATGCTGCCTTCGCCCGGGAAGCAGCCGCGGCAGAAGGAGCTGGAGCGGCTCACCGACCGCGAGCGCGAGGTCATGCTGCTCGTCGCACGAGGCTTGTCGAACGGCGAGATCGCCGCCCGGCTGGTCCTGTCCGAGGCGACGGTCAAGACCCATGTGGGCCGCATCCTCACCAAGCTCGGGCTGCGCGACCGGGTACAGGTCGTGGTCCTGGCCTACGAGAGCGGCCTGGTCCGCGCGGGCGGCGGGGCCGTGTCCTGACGGGCGCCGCGGTGATCGACGGCCGACCGGGAGGCGGGACGCCTCGGGCGCAGGAGCCGCGGCCGGGCCATCCCGCGGCCCGTAGCCGTCGTGCCGGGGGTCGCGGCGCGCACCGGACGGTTCGGCACCCGACCCGGCCGGGTGCCGAACCGTCCGGCGCTCTCGGCCACCTGGCGCGGCACCCGCCACCGGCGGTGCCCCGCGGTGGCCGCGATCGCCGCCACCCGTGCCCGGATCCACCACCGCTGTTGCCGCTGTTGCGGCCGGCGACGCCGCTGCACCGCCGTCGCCACTGCGGCATCGTCCGCCGAGGTGGTCTCGGCGAAGGCGAGGTGCCCCGGTCTCAGCGGCGGTCCCGCCCGTCTCCGGCCCGTATCAGCGCCGTGAAGTCCGCAAGCGCCGCCCCTACGTCGTCCGCGGTCCACGACAGCCCCGGCGAGGACACGGTCACCTCCGTGGTGCTGACACCCGGGGGGCCGCACGGAGCGGGGAACCAGCGGCGGAAGAGGGTTACGCCCGTCTCCTCCGCCTGCCGCACACCTGCCTCGTCCAGCGCTCCGGCGTCGAAGGGCAGCCACACCTGGAACTGGTGGGTGTGCGGCGGGTCCGGATGGACGCGGAACCAGGGCACTCCGCGCTCCTCCGCCAGCCCGGCCGACAGCGCCGCGGCGACGGTCCTCGCATGAGCCACGTACGCCGGCAGCCTCGGCAGCTCCCGTTCCAGGCCGAGCAGTGCCGAAAGGGCGGCGGGGTACTGCTGGAACACCTGCCCGCCGCAGCGGTGGCGCCAGACACGCGCCTCCGCCACCAGGGAAGCGGGTCCGGCCAGCACCGCTCCGGAAAGGCCCGCGAGGGACTTGTAGAACGACACATACACGCTGTCCGCGAGTCCGGCGATCTCGTCCAGTGCACGGCCGAAATGGGGGGCGCATTCCCAGAGCCGGGCACCGTCGAAATGCACCACCGCCTCCATTTCACGCGCCGCCTCGACGGCCTCCACGAGTTCGTCCCATTCCGGCAGCACGAACCCGGCGTCCCGTAGCGGCAGTTCCAGCATCAGCGTGCCGAATGGCTCGTCCAGGTCGCGTATCTCGTCCCCCGTCGGCAGCCGCGGCTCCCGGGTCGGGTGGACCGTGCGCAGTCCGCCGACCGCCGCCAGCGCGCCCCGCTCGTGCACCTCCGGGTGGGCGAGCGGATGCAGTGCGACCGTTCGGTTTCCCGTACGCCCTGCCCAGCAGCGGAGCGCCACCTGCTGCGCCATCGTGCCGGTGGGGAAGAAGGCCGCTGCCGGGAAGCCGAGCAGTGCCGCCACCCGCCCCTCCAGCTCCGTGACCACCCCGTCGCCGTAGAGGTCCACCTGGTCGTCGAGGTCGTGGACGGCTCCCGCGTCGGCCGCGAGGGCCGCCAGCCGCTCGCCGAGCCTGGCGTCCGCAGAACCGTGCCACAGCACCCGGTCCGAGGCCCGCCAGGCAGCCAGCCTGCGGAGCCGCTCGGCCTCCTCGCTGCCGTCCGTGCGCTGTCCCGGGACGGTGGCCGGGCCCGGGCCGGCCGGTCCCCTCCCCCCGGCGGGGGCCTCCTCCGCGCCGATCGCCTTCTCCTGGCCTGCCTCCGCGCCGATCGCCTTCTCCCGGCCGGCGCAGGCCGTCCCCGGGGTGCCGATGGGCGGTGCCGTCCCCTCCGCGTTCTGAGTCATGCTGCGATCATTGCCCACGTCCGGCCGCGCCGTGCCGTTGTCCACAGGTCCCGCGCTGCTTGGGCCGCTGCCGTCTCCACAGCCTGTGGACAAGTGGAAGCCCCGTCGAAACGCTGGCGTAGCATGGCGAGGAGTCGTCCGGTACCCCCTGCGGACTGGAACGGAAGGCCGCGCGTGAACGCACCATCGCCAGCAACACCACCGGCACGGGAGCCGATCGACCCGAAGGACCGTCCGGCCCGCCTGACCGTGGGCGTCGTGGGAGCCGGCCGCGTCGGCCCGGCCCTCGCCGCATCCCTCCAGCTGGCCGGCCACCGCCCCGTAGCCGTCTCCGGAGTCTCCGACGCCTCCGTGCGCCGGGCCGCCTCGATGCTGCCGGACGTGCCGGTCGTCTCCCCCGCCGAGGTGCTCGCGCGCGCCGAGCTGGTGCTGCTGACCGTCCCCGACGACGTGCTGCCCCGACTCGCCGAGGGCCTGGCCGAGACCGCCGCCGTGCGCCCCGGCCAGCTGCTGGTGCACACCTCGGGCCGGTACGGCGCGGCCGTCCTCGACCCCGCTCGCCGGGCCGGGGCGCTGCCGCTCGCCCTGCACCCGGCCATGACCTTCACCGGCACGTCCGTGGATGTCCAGCGGCTGGCCGGCTGCTCCTTCGGCGTCACCGCCCCCGAGGAGCTGAGGCTCGCCGCCGAGGCGCTCGTCATCGAGATGGGCGGTGAGCCCGAGTGGATCGCGGAGGCCGACCGCCCGCTGTACCACGCGGGCCTCGCCCTCGGCGCGAACCATCTGGTCACTCTGGTCGCCCAGGCCATGGAGCTGCTGCGCACCGCCGGGGTCTCCGCCCCCGACCGGATGCTCGGCCCGCTGCTCGGCGCCGCGCTCGACAACGCCCTCCGCTCCGGCGACGCCGCGCTGACCGGGCCCGTCTCCCGCGGCGACGCCGGGACCGTGGCGGCACACGTGGCCGAGCTGCGCAAGCACGCTCCGGGCATGGTCGCCGGCTACCTGGCCATGGCCCGTACGACCGCGGACCGCGCCCTTGCCCACGGGGTACTGAGGCCCGAACTCGCCGAGGATCTGCTGGTGGTACTCGCGGACGGCCACGACAGCCGCGACAGCCGCGACACCCGCGATGGCCTGGGCCGTCCGGACACCCCAGGCGGCCGGGACGGCTGGGACGGCCGGGACGCCGCGGACGGGGAGAGCGACAGATGATCAACCACCTGCGCACCGCCGCGGAACTCGGCGCCCTCGCGCCGGCGGCCACGGCGCGCCGCGCCGTCGTCATGACCATGGGCGCTCTCCACGACGGCCACGCCACCCTGATCCGCACGGCCCGCTCACTGGTCGGGCCCGGGGGACAGGTCCTGGTCACGGTGTTCGTGAACCCCCTGCAGTTCGGCGCAGGCGAGGATCTCGACCGCTATCCGCGCACCCTCGAAGCGGACCTGAAGACCGCGGCGGAGGCCGGCGCGGACGCCGTCTTCGCCCCGCCCGCCGACGAGGTGTACCCGGGCGACGGGCCCCAGGTCCGGATCAGCGCCGGCCCCATGGGGGAACTCCTCGAAGGCGCCGCCCGGCCCGGCCACTTCGACGGGATGCTGACCGTCGTCGCCAAGCTGCTGCACCTCACCCGCCCCGATGTCGCGCTGTACGGGCAGAAGGACGCCCAGCAACTGGCCCTGATCCGCCGGATGGTCCGGGACCTGGACTTCCCGGTGCGGATCGTCGGGGTGCCGACCGTGCGGGAGCCGGACGGCCTCGCCCTCTCCAGCCGCAACCGCTATCTCTCGCCCGAGGAGCGCCACACCGCCCTCGCGCTGTCCCGGGCCTTGTTCGCCGCCCGCGACCGGCTCACCGCCCAGGCCGCCCTGCGTGCCCGTGCCGAGTCCGCGCCCGCCTCCAGTGCCCGGGCCGCCGCGCTGTCCGCGCTGGGCGAGGCCCGAGCGGCCGCCGACGCCCACGCGGTCGCTGCGGCCCAGCCCGGTGGCGGTGCCGACGCCGTGCGGGCCGCGGCGTGCGCCGTCCTTGACGAGGCCGCCGCGTCCTCACCGCCCCTCGAGCTCGACTACCTCGCCCTGGTCGACCCGGCCGACTTCTCCGAGGTGGCGGACGACCACACCGGTGAGGCGGTCATGGCGGTAGCCGGCCGGGTCGGCACGACCCGGCTGATCGACAACATCCCCCTGACCTTCGGAGCCGCCCCGTGACGAGCACCGGTATACGGCTCGACGCCCCGGCCCCGGGCTGGGCCATCGATGCCGACGTCGTCGTGGTCGGCTCCGGCGTCGCGGGCCTCACGGCGGCACTGCGCTGCTCGGCCGGGGGCCTGCGCACCGTCGTGGTCACCAAGGCGCTCCTGGACGACGGGTCCACCCGCTGGGCCCAGGGCGGTATCGCCGCGGCCCTGGGCGAGGGCGACACCCCTGAGCAGCATCTCGAGGACACGCTCGTCGCGGGCGCCGGACTGTGCGACGAGCAAGCCGTGCGCGCCCTCGTCACCGAGGGGCCGGACGCGGTAAGGCGGCTGATCGAGACCGGAGCCCGGTTCGACAGCGACGGCGCGGGCGGCATCGCGTTGACCCGAGAGGGCGGCCACCACCGCCGCCGTATCGCCCACGCGGGAGGCGACGCCACGGGCGCCGAGATCTCCCGCGCGCTCGCCACGGCGATACGCGAGGGCGCTGTCCGCGTCATCGAGCACGCGCTGGTGCTCGACCTCCTGACGGACGCAGAGGGCCGCACGGCCGGTATCACCCTGCACGTCATGGGCGAGGGCCAGCACGACGGCGTCGGCGCGGTGCACGCCCCGGCGGTGGTTCTGGCGACCGGCGGCATGGGCCAGGTCTTCTCGGCCACCACCAATCCGCCGGTGTCCACCGGTGACGGCGTGGCCCTCGCGCTGCGTGCCGGGGCCGAGGTGAGCGACCTCGAGTTCGTCCAGTTCCACCCGACGGTTCTCTGGCTCGGCCCGGACGCCGAGGGCCAGCAGCCGCTGGTCTCCGAGGCGGTGCGCGGTGAGGGGGCCCATCTCGTCGACGCGGCCGGTACCCGCTTCATGGTGGGGCAGCACGCGCTTGCCGAACTCGCCCCCCGGGACATCGTGGCCAAGGGCATCATGCGCCGCATGCGGGAACAGGGCGCCGACCACATGTTCCTGGACGCCCGGCAGTTCGGCGCCGAGATGTGGGAAAACCGGTTCCCCACCATCCTCGCCGCCTGCCGCGCCCACGGCATAGACCCGGTCACCGAGCCGATCCCGGTGGCCCCGGCCGCCCACTACGCCTCGGGCGGCGTCCGCACCGACCTGCACGGCCGAACCACCGTGCCCGGCCTGTACGCCTGCGGCGAGGTGGCCTGCACGGGTGTCCACGGGGCCAACCGGCTGGCCTCCAACTCCCTCCTGGAGGGACTCGTCTTCGCGGAGCGCATCGCCGGGGCTATCGCCGGGGCCCACGAGAGCGGGTCCGCCCGCCCAGGCCCCCCACCCGGTACGGGCACGGGGGAGCCGACCGCCGCCGGAGCCCCGGTGGCGGCCGGCTCGCCGGGCTCGGTGCCGCTCCTCGTGCCCGAGGCCCGGCACGAGATCCAGCGGATCATGACGAACGGCGCCGGAGTGCTGCGCTCCGCGGGGAGCCTGGAACACGCGGCGGACTCCCTGGAGGCCCTGCACCTGTCCGCGCTGCACGAGGCCGGGGGGTTCGCCAAGGCCGCCGAGCCCGGCGTCGAGTCCTGGGAGGCCACCAACCTGCTGCTCGTCGCCCGTGTGCTGGTCGCCGCCGCCCGCGAGCGGACCGAGACGCGCGGCTGCCACTGGCGCGAGGACCACCCGGGGCGGGACGACGCCGGGTGGCGCCGCCACACCGTCGTGCGTCTCACTCCCGAACGCCGCCTTGTCGCACACCGCACGGCGACCCAGGCGTTTCCGCCCACACGTCCCGCACCCGCACCGACCCCCGCCTCCGCCCCCACCGCCGACAGGGAGCCGCAACAGTGAGCACGTCCGAAGAACGTCCCCAAGCCGTGGACGTCCCGCTGATCCAGATCGGCGCCCGCGCCGCCGAAGAGCAGGGCTGCGGCGAGGACTGCGGCTGCGGCGACGAGGCGTACGAGTGCGGCCTGGACCCCGCCCTCGCCGCGCTCCTCGCCGCGTCCGGCCTCGACCCCGTGCAGGTCGAGGACATCGCGCACCTCGCCGTCGAGGAGGACCTGGACGGCGGCGTCGACGTGACGACTGTCGCCACCGTCCCCGAGGACGCGGTGGCCACCGGCGACTTCACCGCCCGCGAAGCCGGCGTCGTCGCGGGCCTGCGCGTCGCCGAGGCGGTCCTCTCCATCGTCTGCGCCGACGCGTTCGAGGTCGAGCGCCATGTCGAGGACGGCGACCGCGTCGAGCCCGGCCGACGGCTCCTCTCCGTCACCGCCCGCACTCGGGACCTGCTCACGGGCGAGCGCAGCGCCCTCAACCTCCTGTGCCGCCTCTCGGGCATCGCCACCGCCACCCGGGCCTGGGCAGACGCGCTCGAGGGCACCGGGGCGCGGGTGCGCGACACCCGGAAGACGACACCGGGCCTGCGCGCTCTGGAGAAGTACGCGGTGCGCTGCGGCGGCGGCGTCAACCACCGGATGTCGCTGTCCGACGCCGCCCTCGTCAAGGACAACCACGTGATCGCCGCGGGCGGGGTGGCCCAGGCGTTCACGGCGGTCCGGGAGACCCTGGCCGCGCTGGGCACCCCCGGCCTGCCCGTCGAGGTGGAGGTCGACACCCTCCATCAGGTGCGCGAGGCCCTGGACGCCGGGGCGGACCTGGTCCTGCTGGACAACTTCACGCCCGCCGAGACCGCCGAGGCCGTCGCGATCACCGGGAAGCGGGCGGTGCTGGAGTCCTCGGGCCGGCTCACCCTGGCGAACGCGCGGGCCTATGCCGAGACGGGCGTGGACTACCTCGCGGTCGGGGCGCTCACCCACTCCTCAGCGATCCTCGACATCGGTCTCGATCTGCGAGAGGCCGGGGTCTGATCCGATGCTGCTCACCATCGACGTCGGCAACACCTACACCGTCCTCGGCCTGTTCGACGGCGAGGACATCGTCGAGCACTGGCGCGTCTCCACCGACCCGCGCCGTACGGCCGACGAGCTGGCTGTGCTTCTCAACGGCCTGATGGGCATGCACCCGATGCTCGGCGATGAGCTGGGCGACGGGATCGAGGGCATCGCGATCTGCGCCACCGTGCCCTCCGTGCTCCACGAACTCCGCGAGGTCACCCGCCGCTACTACGGCGATGTGCCCGCGGTGCTGGTCGAGCCGGGCATCAAGACCGGGGTGCCGATCATGATGGACAACCCGAAGGAGGTCGGCGCGGACCGCATCATCAACGCCGTCGCCGCCGTGGAGCTCTACGGAGGTCCGGCGATCGTCGTCGACCTCAGTACGGCGACGACCTTCGACGCGGTCAGTGCGCGCGGCGAGTACGTGGGCGGTGTCATCGCTCCCGGCGTCGAGATCTCCGTCGAGGCGCTGGGCGTCAAGGGGGCCCAGCTCCGGAAGATCGAGCTGGCCCGCCCGCGCAGCGTGATCGGCAAGAACACGGTGGAGGCCATGCAGGCCGGCATCGTCTACGGCTTCGCGGGTCAGGTCGACGGCGTCGTGCAGCGCATGAAGCGCGAGCTGGCCGCCGACCCGGAGGACGTGACGGTGATCGCCACCGGGGGCCTGGCCCCGACGATCGTCGGTGAGTCCTCCGAGATCGACGAGCACGAGCCGTGGCTGACGCTGATGGGGCTGCGCCTGGTCTACGAGCGGAACGCCTCGCGTAGGTGAACCGCCGAGCGCCGCGCACGCCCCCGCACCCGGCGGCGGGCGGATGCCCGTCCCGGCCTCGGCGGCCGGCTGCGGGCCGGGACATCCTCTGGGGTCAGCGCGTGTCCTGCCGGCCAGGCGGGCGGCACCGCGCCCTTGTCCTGCGCTACCCCGCCCCCGTCGGCCGTCCCGCACGGCGCCCGCACCCGGCCGCCGAGGCGCCGTGCTCTGCTCTCCCGGAGCCGGCCCCGACCGGCGGACCCGCGTCGCATAGCACACGCCGCGCCGCGAATAGATGGTTAGGCGAAGTTTGTCCGATTAGCGCGTATCGTCGGTCCATGCCCACGCCACACGGATCCCGCGGCGGCATGGCGTTCAGTGCGGACGAGCTGAGTGTGCTCCGCCGCGCTCTCGCCATCGCCCTCAATCCCGACCAGTCCCGTCGCTCCGACCGGAGTGACGTTCCCGGTGCGCCTGCAGTCCGGGAGTATCTGCGGCTCGCACAGTCCGTGGACGAGGCCCTCCGCGAGGCGGGCCGGCTGCGGGTCTTCCTGCTCGCCGACCTGGCGCGATACCGGAACGCCCTGCCCGGCTCCGCGAGCGGCTATCTGGAGCTCCTCCAGGAGGCCCTGGCCGCCGGTCACGAGCCGGCTCCCGAGGACGTCGCGGCCCTTCGCGCCCTGCGCCGCGCACCGCTTCCCGAGGCCCTCCCTGAGCCCTTCGGGGACGCGGCGGCCGAGGGGTGCGCACCCACCCGGGAGCCGGCGGCGGCCCCGTCGCGCGTACGGCTGCAGGCGCTGCCCGGTGGCCGCACCTCCGGCGGGGACAAGCAGGAACCCCGTCCGGCCGCTCCGAAGCCCGCCCGTCCGGCTCCCCGCCCGGACCGCCCGGACCGCCCGATCCCGACTCCGGGCGAGGTCTTCCCGCCGCGCCGCCGCCCGACGCCCCCACCGGAGAAGCGGGCGGCCGGATAGCTACCCTGGGGGCATGGACTACGTCGCCGCGCTCCTGCCCCCGGTCGTGATGGCCGTGTTCTTCACCGCCCTCGTCGTCACGATCGTGAAGAGTCAGGGCGGTCCCAACAAGGCCAAGGAGGACGCCGCCGTCGACGCGGCGATCGCCCGCGCGGAGGCTGCGGCAGGCCGGCCCGCCCCGTCGGACCGGCCTGCCGGCGCCTGACGGCGGCCCGTACCGGCCGTCTGCCCCAGTCGTCGGTACCGGGCCCGCTGCGCCAGGCCCCCTGCATCGGCCGCCCGCAGGGCGTACGGTCCATCAGCACCGTACGTCCTTTTTTACGCCATAAGTATGTCAATGCCGGTCATTGCGGCATCTCCGACTATGGTGGCGATGTGCCCCGCCAATTGGGAGAGCTCGAAGACGCCGTCATGACGCGCATCTGGCAATGGAACCGCCCGGTGACGGTGCGCGAAGTGCTGGAGGATCTCCAGCGGGAACGTTCCATCGCCTACACCACGGTCATGACCGTAATGGACAATCTCCATCAGAAGGGCTGGGTGCGCAGGGAAGTCGAAGGCCGCGCCTATCGATATACCGCGGTCTCCACCCGTGCCGCCTACTCCGCCGCACTGATGAACGAAGCCTGGTCGAAGAGCGACAACCCGGCCGCGGCCCTTGTCGCCTTCTTCGGCATGATGTCGCCGGAGCAGCGCCAGGCGCTGCGGGACGCGATCCGCGTCGTTCAGCGCGACCCGGCGCTACAGGATCCGGAGCCGGAGCGGGACGCGCCTTCGCAAGGGGCGGCGGACGGTCCTCCCGAACAGGATGGCGAGGGCGCCGACGGCGCGGAGGGCGCGGGGCGATAGCGTCCGCTCATGTCGTCAGCCCAGTCGCTCGCCAATGCCGCAGCAAATGCCGTCACCGTCCGCCGGGCCAGGACGAGCGATGTTCCGGCCGTACGCCGGCTCGTGGACCCGTACGTGAGCGAGGGCATCCTGCTCGACAAAGCGACCGTGACGCTTTACGAGGACATCCAGGAGTTCTGGGTCGCGGAACGCGGCGCGGACGCCCGGGTGGTCGGCTGCGGGGCCCTCCATGTGATGTGGGAAGACCTCGCGGAAGTCCGGACTCTCGCGGTCGACCCCCGGTTCAGGGGAGAAGGTGTGGGCCACCATGTGCTGGGCAAGCTACTCCACACCGCCCGCTGGCTGGGAGTGCGGCGGGTATTCTGCCTGACCTTCGAAGTGGAGTTCTTCACGAAGCACGGGTTCGTGGAGATCGGCGAGGCTCCGGTCGACGGAGATGTCTACAGTGAGCTGCTGCGTTCCTATGACGAGGGCGTCGCCGAGTTCCTCGGTCTCGAACGGGTGAAGCCGAACACCTTGGGTAACAGCCGGATGCTTCTGCATCTGTGATCCCGCAGCGGCGGCGGGGGGAAGCGTGCCTCGGACGCGACACCGAACCCTATGTCCGAATCGCGTATGTTTCCCGCGTCCCCGGGGTTCTGAACCTCTGCCGAGGGTTTGTGTTTTCCCGGGAAAAGCGGTTTCCTTTCCGCGTACTGCATTTTCGATGAAAGGAAATCCGGTGGCACAGAAGGTTCAGGTCCTTCTTGTCGATGACCTCGACGGCGGCGAGGCGGACGAGACCGTGACGTTCGCGCTGGACGGCAAGACCTACGAGATCGACCTCACCACCGCCAATGCGGACAGGCTCCGCGGTCTGCTGGAGCCGTACACCAAGGGCGGCCGGCGCACCGGCGGTCGTTCCTCGGCCGGCCGAGGAAAGGGCCGTGCCGCGTCCTCGACGGGTGGCAAGGACACCGCCGAGATCCGGAAGTGGGCCAAGGAGAACGGCTACAGCGTCAACGACCGCGGCCGCGTTCCCGCCGAGATCCGCGAGGCATACGAGAAGGCCAACGGCTGAGCGCGTGTATGCGGCCCCGCCGCACCTGCACGCGCCAGTCGGGCCCGGTGGCAGGCGTTCGCCGCCGCGTCCACGAGCCGCACGAGATCGGGGGCGCCCCCTCCGCCCCCGACTCCGGTCCCCGATCCAGGGGCGGGGCGAGGCCCGGACCAGGCTCCGGCACGCCCAGGCGCGCCGAGGGCCGGCGGTGACGGTTCCACCTCGCGCCCCGGTTTCGGGGGCCGCAGCCACACGGCGGCCCCCGGCGTCGCCCCGGCCGGGACGGCGTGTCCCGGGGGCGAGGGGGCGGGTACCGACCCGCCCCGCCCCAGGGCGCTCAGCTCCAGGCCGATCCCGCCCCACTCCAGCCAGTCGAGCAGCGCCGGCGGTTCCTCGGCAGCGCCTGCCGCGACCAGCAGCAGCACCCCGTCCCCCGCTCTCGCGACCGGCCCGGTGCGCACCGCGCCCCGCAGCAGAGCCCTTCCGGCGTCAGCCGGCAGCCCCAGAACGTCGAAGCGCAGACCGGTGATCAGCCGTACCGGTGGCCCGTCGGCCGCAGCCCGGCCGAGGCGTTCTCGTACCACCCCGCGCTGCCGCCATCGGACGGGATACGAGGTGCCGGGGGCTGAGGGACATGCCCAGGGAACCGCCGGGAGGACCGGTCGGTTGCGCACGGTCCGCAAACCGTCACCTTCGGTTTCGGTAAAGGGGTGACAGGGGCCTACGGGAGGGCGCAAGGATGTTCGCCCGTAGCTGAGGGAACCGGCGCACGCCGCATGGAGTGTCGGTCCATACGGGTAAGACATCCCTAGTGGGGACGGGTGACACGCGGACCGAGGGGTCTCACGTTCGCCATCGGCGTACTGATGGCACGGGTAACTGCCTGGCCTGCGGGAACATCGTCTCGCACCATCGGGTTGGAGCATGTGTCGGCGTTCGGGGCAGGAGGCCAGAGACGGGTGTCGGCAGTTGGAATGAGCGGTCCCCGCTTGCGGGACTAAGCTGCGGAAGGACAGGGAGGGGATCGACCCCTAACTGACTGACCGCTCTGAGGAGCGATTAACGATGTTCGAGAGGTTCACCGACCGCGCGCGGCGGGTTGTCGTCCTGGCTCAGGAAGAAGCCCGGATGCTCAACCACAACTACATCGGCACCGAGCACATCCTCCTGGGCCTTATCCACGAGGGTGAGGGTGTCGCCGCTAAGGCCCTGGAGAGCCTCGGGATTTCGCTCGAGGCGGTCCGCCAGCAGGTGGAGGAGATCATCGGGCAGGGCCAGCAGGCCCCGTCCGGGCACATCCCCTTCACCCCTCGTGCCAAGAAGGTCCTGGAGCTGTCGCTCCGGGAGGCTCTCCAGCTGGGCCACAACTACATCGGCACCGAGCACATCCTGCTCGGCCTGATCCGCGAGGGCGAGGGCGTGGCCGCCCAGGTCCTGGTCAAGCTGGGCGCAGATCTCAACCGGGTGCGGCAGCAGGTCATCCAGCTGCTCTCCGGCTACCAGGGCAAGGAGGCCGCCACCGCCGGCGGCCCGGCCGAGGGCACGCCCTCGACCTCCCTGGTCCTCGACCAGTTCGGCCGGAACCTCACCCAGGCGGCCCGCGAGTCCAAGCTCGACCCGGTCATCGGGCGCGAGAAGGAGATCGAGCGGGTCATGCAGGTGCTGTCCCGCCGCACCAAGAACAACCCGGTCCTCATCGGCGAGCCCGGCGTCGGCAAGACGGCCGTCGTCGAGGGACTGGCGCAGGCCATCGTCAAGGGCGAGGTGCCCGAGACCCTCAAGGACAAGCACCTCTACACCCTCGACCTCGGCGCGCTGGTCGCCGGCTCCCGCTACCGCGGTGACTTCGAGGAGCGCCTGAAGAAGGTCCTCAAGGAGATCCGCACCCGCGGCGACATCATCCTGTTCATCGACGAGCTCCACACCCTGGTGGGTGCGGGCGCCGCCGAGGGCGCGATCGACGCCGCCTCCATCCTCAAGCCGATGCTGGCCCGGGGCGAGCTGCAGACCATCGGTGCGACGACGCTCGACGAGTACCGCAAGCACCTGGAGAAGGACGCGGCCCTGGAGCGCCGCTTCCAGCCGATCCAGGTCGCGGAGCCGTCCCTGCCGCACACGATCGAGATCCTCAAGGGCCTGCGCGACCGCTACGAGGCGCACCACCGGGTCTCCATCACCGACGAGGCACTGGTCCAGGCGGCGACCCTGGCCGACCGGTACATCTCGGACCGCTTCCTGCCGGACAAGGCGATCGACCTGATCGACGAGGCCGGTTCCCGGATGCGTATCCGCCGGATGACCGCTCCGCCGGACCTCCGCGAGTTCGACGAGAAGATCGCCGGTGTCCGCCGGGACAAGGAGTCCGCGATCGACTCCCAGGACTTCGAGAAGGCGGCTTCGCTCCGCGACAAGGAGAAGCAGCTGCTGGCGGCGAAGGCCAAGCGGGAGAAGGAGTGGAAGGCCGGCGACATGGACGTCGTCGCCGAGGTCGACGGCGAGCTGATCGCCGAGGTCCTGGCCACCGCCACCGGCATCCCGGTCTTCAAGCTGACGGAGGAGGAGTCCTCCCGTCTGCTCCGCATGGAGGACGAGCTCCACAAGCGCGTCATCGGCCAGAAGGACGCCATCAAGGCGCTGTCCCAGGCGATCCGCCGCACCCGCGCCGGTCTGAAGGACCCCAAGCGTCCGGGTGGTTCGTTCATCTTCGCCGGCCCGTCCGGTGTCGGTAAGACCGAACTGTCCAAGACGCTCGCCGAGTTCCTCTTCGGCGACGAGGACGCGCTGATCTCCCTGGACATGTCGGAGTTCAGCGAGAAGCACACGGTCTCCCGGCTGTTCGGTTCCCCGCCCGGATACGTGGGCTACGAGGAGGGCGGCCAGCTCACCGAGAAGGTGCGCCGCAAGCCGTTCTCCGTCGTCCTCTTCGACGAGGTTGAGAAGGCCCACCCGGACATCTTCAACAGCCTGCTCCAGATCCTGGAGGACGGTCGCCTGACCGACTCCCAGGGCCGGGTCGTGGACTTCAAGAACACGGTCATCATCATGACGACCAATCTCGGCACCCGGGACATCTCCAAGGGCTTCAACCTGGGCTTCGCCGCCCAGGGCGATGTCAAGACCGGCTACGAGCGGATGAAGGCCAAGGTCAACGACGAGCTGAAGCAGCACTTCCGGCCGGAGTTCCTCAACCGTGTCGACGACACGGTCGTCTTCCACCAGCTCTCCCAGGACGACATCATCCAGATCGTCGACCTGATGATTGCCAAGGTGGACGAGCGGCTGAAGGACCGCGACATGGGCATCGAGCTCAGCCAGGAGGCCAAGCTCCTGCTGGCGAAGAAGGGCTACGACCCGGTCCTCGGCGCGCGTCCGCTGCGCCGCACGATCCAGCGTGAGATCGAGGACCTGCTCTCCGAGAAGATCCTCTTCGGGGAGCTGCGGCCCGGTCACATCGTGGTCGTCGGCACCGAGGTCGAGGGCGAGGAGAAGAAGTTCACCTTCCGCGGCGAGGAGAAGGCGGCTCTGCCGGACGTGCCGCCGATCGAGTCGGCGGCCGGCGGCAGCGGGCCGAACCTCTCGAAGGACGCCTGAGCGCCCCGGGCGCTCCTCCCGTACTCGCCGGAAGGGCGCTGCCCCGGACCCCAGGTCCGGGGCAGCGCCCTTCCGGCGTAGCCCTGCGGGTGGCGGCAGGGGCCCGCGGGGTGTCCGCGCGGGGCCGATGATGCCGGTTTCCACGGCCGTACCGGCCGGTTTGGGACGTGGTCCCGTCATGGCGCGTCCGGGTCCGGGTTCGGGTGGCCGCGGCGTGCCGGGTGGATCAGCAGGTGCCCGGCTTCCGCCAGGTGCACTCGAGGTCCGCGGGGACCGGGCGGTGTCCGTTGCGCGGACCCGGCTCGACGGCCGCGGCGATCGCGCCGCCGGCCGTGTCGGAGCTGGCCAGGGTCACCACGATCGCGTCCTCGATGTCCTTCACGGAGGACGCGAGGTGGTTGTTGAGCACGATACTGAAGACGAGTCCGCGGCCGGCTGCGTCCTCCACGTACCCGGAGAGAGCCGAGGCGCCGGTGAGGGTACCGGTCTTGGCGCGGGCGCTCAGAGCCGCCGGGGTGTTGCACATCCGGGTGCGGAGGGTGCCGCCGACGGCGCGGTCGGGAGCGCAGGCGACGGGCAGGGAGGCGTGCCAGTCGGTGTACCAGGGGGCGTCTCGGACCGCCAGCAGCAGGTCGGCGAGCTGGTCGGCGGAGAAGGCGTTCATCCGTGACAGGCCGGAGCCGTCGACCTGGCGCAGCTTCGCCGTCTCGACGCCCTCCTCCCTCAGGTAGCGGTCGATGGCGGTGAGCCCCGCTCCCCAGGTGCCGCTTCCGGACGTCTCGTAGCCGATCGTCTTGGTCAGCGCCTCGGCGTGCATGTTGTTGGACAGCTTCATGAACGGGAGCAACAGCTTGCGCAGCGGCATGGAGCTGTGGGTCGCGAGGACCGTCGCGCCGGGCGGGGCCGGCCTGCCCAGCAGGGGGGTTCCGGCGAGGCGTACGCCCTGCTCGGCCAGGGCGGCGGCGAAGACGGCCGCCGCGTAGCCGGCGGGTTCCCAGACGGTGACCCATTCCTTGGTGGGCGGGCCGCCGACCGGGATTTCCCCGTCGACCACGAGGGTGTTGGTGCCGTGTGCGCGCTCGACGGTCAGGGTGTCGGCCCCTCCGGCGGGCGCGGTGCTGCCCTGGACGTCGACTCGCACATAGTCGTTCGGCGGAGTCAGCCGCACCGCCGGCCTGTCGCCGGGGGCGGCCCCGGGGGACACCTCCACGGCGACGGTGCCGGAGTCGTAGTCGGAGTCGGGAGCCACGGTCAGCGGCGAGATCTGGGCGGAGTAGTAGGACGACTCGTCGTCAGCGGCCCAGGAGCGGCCCAGACGCCGGGTGTCGAAGCGGGTGTCGTCGGCGATGAGGCGGCCGGTGACCCTGCGGACGCCCGACTCCCGCAGCTGTGCGGCGAGGCGCCCGTAGTCGGAGGCCAGCGTGGTGGGGTCGCCCCCGCCGCGGAGGTACAGGTCCCCGTGCAGGACCGGACCGTCGCGGCGGCCCGTGGACAGCACGTCGGTACGGAACCGGTAGCCGGGGCCGAGCAGTTCCATCGCGGCGGCGGAGGTGGCGAGTTTCGTGTTGGACGCGGGCATCAGCCGGACGCCGGCGTCGCGTTCGTAGAGCCGCTGCCCGGACGCGGCGTCGGCGACGACGACGCCCGCGGCACCGCCGTCCATCCGGGAGTCGGTGAGGATCGTGTCGATCGCCGCCTTGAGGCCGCTGGAGGACGGCCCGGCACCTGCGGGTGCGCTGCCGCCGCTCCAGGTGAGCGCGGCGGCGAGGCCGAGGACGAGCGGCCAGGTCCGGGGGCGGTGGATCCCGCGGCGGAAGAGGTCGCGGCTCGGGTGCCCGCTGCGGTCGGGACTCATCACGGGTCTGCTCATGCCACAGGAGGATGGCGGAGAGGCACGAGGGCCGGAAGGAGGCGTGCGCGGCGCCCGTGCGGTCGAGCCGTTCGGGCGCTCGGTGGGACCTGGCGGGAAGGGCCGTGCAGTCCCGGAGGGGAGCGGGAAACGGAAGGGCGGGACTTTGGTCCTGAAACGGAAGGTCCTAGGTCCCGTCGGCCGTGACAAGGCGCACAGGCGATTGCGGGCCTACTAGCCGGCCTAGGGGAGGTGGCGGGCCGCTTGTGCCGTGCTCGGGCCCTTCAGGGCCTGATTCCAGGACCTGAGAGCCCGGTGCGGCCGCGGCCGGGCCCCCACGGCATATCCGCACTACCCTCCACCTGCTGATAAACCCGCCTTCATCCCATGATGTCCGGCAATGCGGGAGTGGAGGGCCCTGCGGTGTCAAGGGCCCCGCTCACAGGGCCCCATCTACGACGAGATGTCGTAGATGGGGTGTTTGAGCCGGCTTGGGGGTCCGGGTTACCAAGGTGCTCGTGCTGCCCCGGTGCTCAGGCGCCGGGTCGCTTCATGTCCCACAAGCCCGGAGGTTCTCCCCGCATGTCGAAGCGCACCGCCCTCACCCGTTTCCGCCCGTCCGTGCTCCGTACCCGCGGTGCCGTCATGGCCGCCGGTCTCGGCGCCGTGATGATCGTCGGAGCCGGTGCCGGCGTCGCGTCCGCCGGCGCGGCGCAGAGCGCCCCGGCGGTCGCCGAGGCCAAGCCCGCCGCACAGGCCCAGGTCGCCGCCTGGGTGAAGCCGGTCTCCGGCTACACCCTGACCGCGGGCTTCAACCAGGGTGGTGCCATGTGGTCCCACAAGCACTCCGGCCAGGACTTCGCCGTCCCGGTCGGCACTCCGGTCAAGGCGGTCAGCAGCGGTGTGGTGGTCAAGGCCGGCCCGAACGGCGGCGGCGACGGCTCCGCCTACGGCAACGCCGTCGTGGTCAAGCACGCCAACGGGAAGTACTCGCAGTACGCGCATCTCTCGAAGATCAACGTGAACGTCGGCCAGTCCGTGAGCACCGGCAAGGTCATCGCCCTGTCCGGCAACACCGGCAACTCGTCCGGCCCGCACCTGCACTTCGAGATCCGTACCACTCCCCACTACGGCTCGGCGCTGAACCCCGCGAACTTCCTGCGGGCGCAGGGCGTCACCATCTGACGCTTCCTGCACCGCACCGCAGGGCTTCCTGTACCGCACCGCACGGCTTCCCGGCCCCGAGACGGCACGGCCGCCCACTCGCCGTCGCCCCGGAGCCGGCCTGCGGCACCGGGGCGACGGCGACCTCCAGGACGGCTTCGCGCCGCTCCCCGAGGTCGCCTGCGGCGTTTCCCGGCCTTCCCCTCCTTCCCTCCTTCCCTCCTTCCCTCCTTCCCTCCTTCCCTCCTTCCCTCCTGCCACCTCCTGCCGCCGCCCGGTGGGGACGATCAGTCAGGGAACACCGGCCGCGGGAAGCTGCCCGTGTCCGTCGGAGCGTGGTCCGGCAGCCAGAGGACGGCGACCGCGCCTGCCGAAGCGACCGGTGAGGGGTCCCCCTCGGGGGCGGCGTTGCGGAAGGTCAGCCGGGCGCCCAGGACACGGGCCTGCCCTGCGGCGATGGTGAGGCCCAGCCCGTGGCCCGTACCCGCCCGGTCGCGCGCGCCGGTGCGGAACCGGCTCGGCCCCTCGCGCAGCAGCGCCTCCGGGAACCCCGGTCCGTGGTCGCGGACCCGCACCACCCGGCCCTCTACCGTGACCTCGACCGGAGGTCTGCCGTGCCGGGCCGCGTTGGTCAGCAGATTCAGCAGTATCCGTTCCAGCCGCCTCGGGTCCGTGCTGACCCATGACCCGTGCACGACGCCGACCCTGACCGCGGGGTCCAGCACCGCGACCCGGCGGGTGACGAACTCGCCCAGCGAGATCTCCTGGAGCTCGGCCCGCTCGGACGCGCCGTCCAGCCGCGCCACCTCCAGCACGTCCTCGACCAGGGTGCGCATCGCCTGTGCCCGGTCCCGCACCAGTTCGGTGGGGCGGCCGGGCGGCAGCAGCTCCGCCGCTGTCAGCAGTCCGGTCACCGGTGTGCGCAACTCGTGCGCGATGTCCGCGGTGACCCGGCGCTCGGCCTCGATCCGCTCGTTGAGGGCGTCGGTCAACGCGTCGACCGCCCTCGCCAGCTCGTCGGTCTCGTCCCGGACGACGCCGCCGACGGCCTCCCGGACCCGTACGTCGGTGTTGCCCTGGGCCACCCTGCCCGCCGCAGCGGCGGCCTTGCGCAGCCGGCGCGAGAGCTGGCCGCCGACGAGCACGCCCAGCGCGCATCCGCCGAAGACGACCGACACCGATCCGATCACCAGAGCACGGTCGAGGTCCTTCATGATGCCCGCGCTGCGGTCGGGGATCGGGCTGTGCAGGGACAGCACATCGCCGTTGCCCAGCGGCACGGCCGCCCAGACCTCGGGCGCCGGTCCGTCCCCCTGCACATAGGTGGCCTGCCGCCCGTCGGCGAGCAGACCGCGCAGCGGCTGCGGCAGTTCCGGGTCGTTGAGCACGGAGCCCAGCTTCGGCTCGGTCCTCGGCTTGGTGGTCTCGTAGAGGCGCTGGGCCAGGAGCAGCCTGCTCATCTGCAGATCGCGCGAGTTCTCGAGCATCGACACCCGGGCGGCGTTGTGCACGATCAGGCTCAGCGTGAACGCGATCAGGGCACCCACCGCTGCGATCGCGATGCTGATCTTCCAGCGGACGCCGGTGCGCAGCGCGGGTGTCCTCATGCCTTGAGCTTGTAGCCGAAGCCGCGGACCGTCTCGATCCGGTCCTGCCCGATCTTCGTACGGAGCCGCTGCACATGGACGTCGACGACACGGGTGTCCCCGCCCCAGCCGTAGTCCCAGACCCGTTCCAGCAGCTTGTCGCGCGAGAGCACGGTGCCGGGAGCGGAGGAGAACTCCAGCAGCAGCCGCATCTCCGTGGGCGTCAGCCCCACCGGCCGGCCGCCCCGGCGCACCTCCATGCCCTCCGTGTCGATCTCCAGGTCGCCGAACGCCAGCACTCCGCGCTCGCCCGGCCCGCCCGGCTCGCCCGAGTCGCCTGTCACTCCGCCCGCGTGGCCGAAGCGGCGCAGCACGGCGCGGATCCGGGCGACCAGTACGGCCCCGTCGAACGGCTTGGTGACGTAGTCGTCGGCTCCGGCCTCCAGCCCGAGCACCACGTCGATCGAGTCCGCCCGGGCCGAGAGCATGATCACGGGAACGGTCGACTCGTCCCGGATCCTGCGGCACAGGCTGACCCCGTCGAGAGCGGGCAGCATCACGTCGAGCAGCGCGATGTCGGGCCGGTCCGCGCGGAACGCCTCGAGACCGGCCAGCCCGTCCGGCATGGCCGTCACCGTGAATCCGGCACGCTCCAGCGCGAGCTGGGTGGCCTCCCGGATGACATCGTCGTCCTCGACGAACAGCACATGTGTCTCGGCCATCCCTCAGCTCTCCCGGCTTGGGTCGTTCGGTCGCTGTCGGCTGTCGGCTGTCGGCTGTCGGTTGTCGGTTGTCCGGACGCACCGCCCGGCAGGCGGACGAGCCCGGTGCACGGCCGCCGCCCGCCGGTATGCGGTGTCTGCCGCGTACGCCGTCAGTCCCCGCTCGGCGCCGACGCCGGAGGCGGCCCGTCCTCACCGCCGGCCACCCGGCTGTACTCGTTGTGCACCTTGTCGTGCTCGGTGAACGTGCTCCCCGACCAGCGGTAGGTGGTCACGATCTCGCCCGACGGGTACGTGACCGGATCGTCCTTGGCGTACACCTGCTGCGTGACGACGAGGTCCCCCCGGTCGATCGTCGCGTAGACGGCGGGTTCCTCCTTCGCGAAGACATTCTCGTACGTCCCGTTCGCCGCCCGGTACACATACGTGCCGATCCCCACGGCATCCCCGCATGTCATCAGGTTCACCACCACGTCCGGTGTCCTGGCGTTGCCCGTGATGCTCCCGTACGAGGTGTCGATCGCGTACGACTCGGTCGCACAGGGCCGCAGGTCCGCCTTGGCACGCTTGCTGACCTTGGGGTCGCTCCTCAGCAGCGCGATCGCGTCGACCCTCGGCACCGGGGAGGCACTGGCGGATGGGGCCGTCGTCGACGGCGACTGCGCCACCGGGTCCGAGGGCGCGGGGCCTTCGTCACGGGCGCCCAGACCGCCGGTGGAGCAGCCCACCGCGAGCAGCCCCAGGGCGGCGAGGCCGGCCAGCGCCGTGCCGTTCCCCGCCCATGGCCGCAGGCACCCCCTACGGGCCGGCCCGCCCCGCGGACCGGTGCCGCCGCCGGTTCCGTCGCCGGGGCCGCCGCCGCTGATCAGGCCGCCCAATGCTCCTGCCCCCGTTCCTCACGCCGTGCGTGCGAGTGGTTCCCGTGCTGCGAACGCTCCGACGCCCGGGTGTGCAGCTCACGGCCCTCCAGCTCCTGGCGGAGCCGGGCGAGCGCCCGGTGCAGCGTGCTCTTCACGGTACCCGTCGACATGCCCAGCGCGGCGGCGGTCTCCTCGGTGCTCATCTGCTCCCAGTGCCGCAGGACGACCACACTGCGCTGCTTGGGTGCGAGGACCTTCAGGACGTCCATGAGCAGGGCCCGGTCCGCGTGCTGCTCGGTGCCGTCCTCGACGCTCGCGTCCGGCAGCTGCTCGGTGGGGACCTCCTCCAGCTTGCGGGCGCGCCACCACTCCGTACGCGTGTTGATCATGACGCGGCGCAGATAGGCGTCGGCGAGCGACTTGTCGGCTATGCCGTCCCAGCGGCCGTAGGTCCGCACCAGCGCGGTCTGCAGCAGGTCCTGGGCGTCGACCGGGTCGGGGACGAGCCGACGTGCGCTGCGCAGCAGCGCTTCCTGCCGCGTACGGACGTACTCCTCGAACCCGAGCACCTCTGCGTGCGCCATGCCGACCGCCTCCGCTCCCCGTTCCAGCCCCGCGACAAACCGTGTCTCCCGGGTGGTCCCGCTTACCCGGGAGAAGCTACGGAGCGGTTGTCACGAGGCTGTGCGGAGAAGCCGTCGGAGGCCGCACGGCCATCCATCGGTTGTGTAACAGCTGTGGTCCGCAGACCGCGCTCGGGTCACGGGCGGGCCCCGGGCCGGATGCAGTTCCTCGGGCCGGGGGTGACTCCTCGGGCGGGGGCGTCCTCAGGTCAGGGGCAACCGGAACAGGTCCTTCTCCAGGGGTTCGACCAAACCGTCCGCGACCAGCCCGTCCAGGGCGCGGGCCCGCTGGACGGGCTCGTCCCAGACCCGGTCGAGCACGGCGAGCGGCACGGGCCGTACGGCCTCCCGGAGTACCGCGAGAAGCTTGCCGCGCACCTGCCGGTCCGTACCCGCGTAGGTCTGCCCACGCCGGGGAGGTCCCTCGTACGCCGGCTTGCCCGCGAGCCGCCAGGCACACAGCCCGGCGACGGGACAGCGCCCGCAGTCCTCGTTGCGCGCGGTGCAGACGAGAGCGCCCAGTTCCATCGAGGCGGCCGCCCAGCGGGCCGCCTGCGGCTCGTCGTCCGGCAGCAGCGCACGGGCCAGTCGGCGTTCGGCCGCGGTCGTCGCGTTCGGGGGGTATTGGACGCCGGTGACGGTGCGGGCGAACACCCGGCGGACGTTGGTGTCCAGGACCGGGTGCCGCTGCCCGTACGCGAACGACGCCACGGCGGCGGCCGTGTACTCGCCGATGCCGGGCAGGGCGAGCAACTGGGCGTGCTCGCTGGGGACGTCGCCGCCGTGCCGCTCCGTTATCGCGACCGCGGCTCCGTGCAGCCGCAGCGCCCGGCGCGGATAGCCCAGGCGGCCCCAGGCGCGCACCGCCTCGCCGGGAGCCTCGGCGGCCAGGTCCGCGGGGCGGGGCCAGCGGGCCAGCCACTGCTCGTACACGGGGAGGACCCGGTTGACGGGAGTCTGCTGAAGCATGAACTCACTGATCATCACGCCCCACGCACCGGCGTCGGGGCGGCGCCAGGGCAGGTCGCGGGCGTGCTGGTCGAACCAGGCGAGTACGGGGGCGTGGAGCCCGGCGGCGGCCTCGGCGGCGCCGGGCACACCGTCCGGGCCGGAGGGGGCGTTGTTCAGGGGGGAGGGCATCTCGGTCGCAGTCATGGCACCTCCGATCCTGGCATGTTCAGCGCCGGTAGCGGCGGATGCGCTCCGGGCCGCCCGCGACAGGCTCCGGGTCGGAGTACACCCCGAGGTCCGGACGGTGTACTCCGACCCGGGGACGGCTCGCGGGGGCGGTTTCCCGGCGGCCTCGTTCCGCGGGTATCCGGGGCCGGGGCTTGCCCGGTCCCGGCCGCCGGGCCTGGACCGAGAGCCGTCGCTGGTGCTGCGCGGCCGGTACGGGCGGCTGCGGCCGGCAGCGAGCGGGGTGCCGGATCGGCCTGCCCGGTGTGCTCCCGGCCGCCTCGTCCCGCTCGTCCCCGCTCGGTGTGCTCGGTGTGCTCGGACGGCATGGCGCCGGGTCCGGGACGGCGGGCCGGCGGCTGTGTCGGGCGGGCGGTGGGCCCGGCGATGACGCGGTAGTCGGCCGGGCACCGGCGGCGGGAGCGTCCGGGCTCCGGGCGACCGGGCCGGACGGGGGACGGCCCGCCCGCCGTCCCCCGCAAGCCCTCGTCATCGCCCGGCCGCCCGCGCCGCGTCGCCTCCTCGCGGACGGGTGCCGGGGCGGGGACGGCGAGTGCCTGGTCCGGGACGGCGGGTCGTCCCGTCCGGAGCGTGGAGCGTGACGCCGCGGCTTCGCGACGGCAAGCGGGGGCTCCATACCTCGGCGGTCAGGCGGTCAGGCGGTCCGGCGGTCAGGCGGTCAGGCGTGCGGCCGGGTGCCGGGGAGGATGCCGGGAGCTGCGCGCGCACTCGCGTCCCTCGCCGGGACGGGTGCCGGCCGCGTTCCTCGAGGTCCATGGAATCGGGAGCGCATGATGATGATCGGTACATTGGGGAGCCACGAGCGGCGGGTGGGGCCTGAGTTGGTCCCCGATCTCTCGTACAGTTCGGTATGTGGGATCTCTGCGCAATCCGGTCGGGCCCCTTCCCTCCTCCATCTACTGGCGGCGGAGGGTGGTCGCGCTGCTGTTGCTCGCGCTGCTCGCGCTGCTGCTCGCATGGGCCGTCAGCTCCGGCGATTCCGGCGCAGGGGCGAGCGGCGACGGAAAGCCGGGGGGCGCGCAGCCCGCACCCTCGATCACCCCGGGGCCCAGCAGTTCGGGCACCGCGATCAGTGAACAGCCGGGCGGCCGGGACGAATCGGGTGGCAGTGACAGTGACAACGGCGACGGAATCGGTGGCAGCGCCGGTGCCGGTGCCGGGGGCGACGCGGGCGCGGGCGGCGACGGCAAGAACGGCGACTCGGGGACGGGAGGCGCGGCGAACGGCGGTGGCGCCGGCCCGGCCGAGCGGGTTCCGGCGGGCTCATCCCTGCCGGACTGCGACTCGGGGGCGGTCGGATTGACGGTGCGCAGCGTCAAGACCGCCTATGCCCCCGGAGAACGGCCGCGGTTCGAACTCGCCGTGCACAACCCCTCGGCAGTCACCTGCAAGGCCGATCTCGGTCCCACCCGGGCGGTGTTGACTGTGTCGGCCATCAACGACGGTGAGAACGACAAGGTGTGGTCGTCGAAGGACTGCCCGGCCGGCGGCTCGCTGCTGCTGAAGGTTCCGGCGGGGCGAACGGTGAACCACACCGTGGACTGGGACCGGCGCAGGAGCGCCCCACGGTGCGCGACCCCGTCGCCCATCACCGCTTCCCCGGGCTCGTACCTGCTGGAACTCGCCTTCCCTGGGGCCTCGGTGGCGCCGGCGTCCTTCCGGCTGGAGACGGACTAGTGCCGCTTCAGGCAATGTCTTCCCCGTCGCGCTGTCCGGCACGGGGCGACTCGCTGCGTTGCCGAATCAACCGAGTAGACCCACGACGAGGTCGCTCCGGCGCCTTGCGATCCACCGCACCGGACACCGCTCCGCGCCGCTGCTGGCGGGCGAACCCTGACTGACGCGGCACCAGCCGGGACCTGCACCCGACCCGTACGCCCGCTTGAGCAGGTGCGTACGGGTACGCACCGGAGCGGGACGCCGCCGCCGGCGCCGGAGGAGATCAGCCCGTCCGTCAGACGTAGCGCTCCAGGATGGACGACTCGGCGAGGCGCGAGAGTCCTTCGCGGACGCTGCGGGCGCGGGCCTCGCCGACGCCGTCCACCGCCTGCAGGTCGTCGACGCTGGCGGCCAGCAGCTTCTGCAGGCCGCCGAAGTGCTCGACGAGGCGTTCGATGATCGCACCGGGCAGCCGCGGCACCTTCGCGAGGAGCCGGTAGCCGCGCGGGGAGACCGCGGAGTCCAGCGTCTCGGGCGATCCGCTGTACCCCAGAGCGCGCGCCACGATGGGCAGTTCCAGCAGTTCGGCGTGCGTCAGGTCGTTGAGCTCGGAGAGCGCCTCGTCGACCGTGCGGGAGCGCTTGGCGGTCGGCTCCGGGACGTAGTCGCGGACGACGAGTCCGCGCTCAGGCTCCACTCCGGCGATCAACTCGTCGAGCTGGAGCGCGAGGAGCCGGCCGTCGGTGCCCAGCTCCACCACGTACTGCTCGATCTCCGTGGCGATCCGGCGCACCATCTCCAGCCGCTGCGCGACGGCGGTGACATCGCGGACCGTCACCAGGTCCTCGATCTCCAGGGCCGACAGCGTGCCGGCGACCTCGTCCAGCCGGAGCTTGTAGCGCTCGAGGGTGGCCAGTGCCTGGTTCGCCCGGGAGAGGATCGCCGCGGACTCCTCCAGGACCCGCCGCTCACCGTCCACGTAGAGCGCGATGAGGCGCATCGACTGGGAGACGGAGACGACGGGGAAGCCGCATTGCTTGGACACGCGGTCCGCGGTGCGGTGCCTGGTGCCGGTCTCCTCGGTCGGGATCGAGGCGTCGGGAACCAGCTGCACACCGGCTCGGTGGATCTTGGTGATGTCCTTGTCGAGGATCAACGCGCCGTCGAGCTTGCACAGCTCCCGCAGCCGGGTCGCGGTGAACTCCACGTCCAGCACGAAGCCGCCCGTGCACATGGATTCGACCGATTTGTCCATTCCCAGGACGATGAGGCCGCCCGTGCTGCCCCGAAGGATCCGCTCGAGACCATCGCGCAGGGCGGTGCCCGGGGCGACCGCACTCAGTGAGGCGCGCATCAGCGCGTCCGTGCCGGATCCCCCGGGGCCTCCGCCGGACTTTCCGGGTGCTGAGCCCCGGTCGTTGGCTGCCACTGCACTCCTCCGGCTCGTACGGGCGGGCGAGACCAGGGCAAAGTCTACCGGCGCGGGCCGTCCGCCGGGGGGGCCTCGGCTCTGCGCCCGCGCGGGAGCACGCTCAGCGCGTCCCCCATGTCGGCGACTTCCGTGACCTTCATACCAGGCGGGACCCTGCCGGGATCGGATGGAACCAGCGCATGAGTGAAGCCCAGGCGGTGCGCCTCGGCCAGCCGCCGCTGGACCCCGGTGACGCGTCTCACCTCGCCCGCGAGGCCCACTTCGCCGATCGCCACCAGGTTCTTGGGCAGCGGGGTGTCACTCGCCGCGGAGGCCAGCGCCAGGGCGACCGCGAGATCTGCCGCCGGCTCGGAGAGCTTCACCCCGCCGACCGTCGCGCTGTAGATGTCCCGTTTGCCCAGGGCGCTGATCCGGCCCCGCTGTTCCAGCACGGCCAGCATCATCGACACCCGAGAGGTCTCCAGCCCGGAGGTGGTGCGCCGGGGCGAGGGGATCTGCGAGTCGACGGTCAGCGCCTGAACCTCGGCGACCAGCGGGCGGCGGCCCTCGAGGGTGACCGTGAGGCATGTGCCCGGTACCGGTTCGTCGCGGCGGGTGAGGAACAGTCCGCTGGGGTCGGCGAGTCCGGTGATCCCCTCGTCGTGCAGCTCGAAGCAGCCGACCTCGTCCGTGGCCCCGTAGCGGTTCTTGACGCCCCGTACCAGACGCAGCCGGGCGTGCCGGTCGCCCTCGAAGTGCAGCACCACGTCGACGAGATGCTCGAGCAGCCGCGGGCCCGCGATCGCACCGTCCTTGGTGACGTGCCCCACCAGAAGCGTGGACATGCCCCGCTCCTTCGAGGCGCGGATCAACGCGCCCGCGACCTCCCGGACCTGCGCCATCCCGCCCGGGGCCCCGTCGATCTCGGGGGAGGCCACCGTCTGGACGGAGTCGAGGACCAGCAAGGAGGGCTTGACCGCGTCCAGATGGCCGAGGATTGCGGACAGGTCCGTCTCTGCGGCGAGGTACAGATGGTCGTCGAGCGCGCCGATCCGGTCGGCACGCAGCCGGACCTGACTCGCGGACTCCTCGCCCGTCACATAGAGCGTGCGGTGGTCGTCGCTCGCCGCCTTCGCCGCGACATCGAGCAGCAGTGTGGACTTGCCGACGCCCGGCTCGCCCGCGAGGAGCACCACGGCGCCCGGCACCAGTCCGCCGCCGAGCACCCGGTCCAGCTCGTCGACGCCGGTCGTGCGGGCGGTGGCCTGCCGGCCGTCCACCTGGCCGATGGGCAGGGCGGCGTTGGTGACCCGGCCGACGGCGGTCGTGCGGACCGCGGGCGCGCCGTATTCCTCCACCGTGCCCCAGGCCTGGCACTCGGGGCAGCGGCCGAGCCATTTGGCGGTCGTCCATCCGCATTCGGTGCAGCGGTAGGACGGCCGGTCCTTGGAGGTCTTCGTGCGGGCAGCCATGCGGGAAACCGTAGCGCCGCGCACCGACAACGCGCCCGGGGGCTCCGGACCGGGCCCGGTCCGCAGGGGCGGTACGCCTGCCCGGTGACGGGCGCACATGCGGCGGGCATAGGTCACGTTGGTAAGCACAGTCACCCGCACCCTGGCAAATGCTGCTGTTCTCTTTCGAGGGATCGCTTCACCCGTATGGGTTAAATGCGCTGAAGTCGCGCGAAGGGTGTGCCATCCCCTGCCTACGGTCGCCAGGTGATGAGCAGCATGCTGGAGCCCCCCGCGCACACCATCGGCGCACACCGCACACCCAGCCGTGCGCCCCGGCCCGCGCTCGGGCAGGCCCCGCCCGCGGGGTACGAGCCCCATCTGGACGGGCTGTTCACCTACTGCCTGTCCGTGCTCTGCGACCACGGCGCAGCGACGGCCGCACTCGCCGAGGTCATCACCGTCGCCGAACGGCACCACGGACGCGGTCCCGCCGACGAGGAACTCCGGAAGCCCTGGTTGTACGCCATCGCCCGATGGGCCTGTCTGCGCAGGCTGAGCGAGCAGCGGCGCCGCCGGCGCCGGCGGCCCGGGGCACACGTGGCGTGGAAGGGCGCGCACGCGGCCGGGGCGAGCTCAGAAGGGGCGGGCGCATCGGAGGGGCCGAACGAGTCCCCGGCTCCTCCTTATGCTCGCACGTCTCCATCCTCTCGGTCGTCTCCGTCGTCTCCGTCGTCCCGGTCGTCCCCGCCGTCTCGGCCGTCTCCGTCGTCTCCGTCGTCTCCGTCGTCCTCGGAGACCGAGGAGCGGCATCGGGCGGAGCTTGCCCGGCTGGCCTGGCCGGAGGCCGCAGGCACCACCCCCGAGCAGCGCGAGGCACTGGAACTGGCCGTGCGGCACCGGCTCGACCCCGGTGGCGTCGCCTCCGTGCTGAGGATGGAGCCCGCCGCCGCGCGCGAGCTTCTCTCGTCCGCCGCCTGCGAGGTGGAGCGCACCCGCGCGGCCCTCGCCGTCGTCGAGACCGGCAACTGCCCCTCGGTCGCGCGGCTCACCGAGGACCGCCGGGTACTGCTCTCCGCCGCGCTGCGACGCGAACTCGTCCGGCACGTCGACGACTGTCCGCGCTGCCGCCGCGCGGCCGAGCGGGCGGAGGCCGGCGGCCCGTGGCCGGGATCGACGGTCGCACCGGCCGCCGCGCCCGCCGCGCTCCCCCTGGTGGTCGCGCCCCGCGAAGAGGCGCGCGCGGCGATGCTGCACGTACCGCGCGCCCGCGCCGCCGCGCCCCGCTTCGGGCGCGACGGCTTCCCCCTGGACCCCAAGGACCATGCCGCCCGGCGGAGCCGGTTCCGGGCCCGCGCCGTCACCGGCACCGTGGTCGCGGCCGTGGTCGCGGCTCCCGTGCTCGCACTCTGGGCGTCCTACCGCGATGACTCCCCGACCGGCGAGGGCCACGACGGCTCCACGGTCTCCGCGAGCGAGGCCGACGGCACGCAGCCGGCGGGGGGCGTGCCGGACGACCGCTACGAGAACGCCGGCAATGCGCACCGGGACGGTTCGGCCCCTCGGTTCGCCGCCGGCTCACCGAGCCCGGGGGCCGGGGGAGTCACCGTCGAGGTGATCGGTTCCGGCCCCCCGGCCGGCTCCGTCGGTGGGGGTGGTTTCGGTGCGGCCGGGCTCTCCGTCGCCGCGCGGCCGCACGGCGAATCCGTGATGCTCACGCTCACCGCCTTCGGCGACGCCCCGGTCCCCTGGTCACTGCGGACGGAGGCGGCGTGGCTCTCCGCGGACCGCGCCTTCGGCACCGTGTCGCCGGGGGAGCCGGTCGTCGTCCGTGTGCATGTGGACCGCGCGGCGGAACCGGCCGGTGAGTGGAGTGCCCGTATCGGTGTCGACCCCGCCGGAACGGTCCTGCAGATGCGCGGCGAGGGATCCCCGCGGACGCCGCCGCCGTCTTCCGGGCCGCTGTCCCCGCCGCCGTCGCCCGCTCCGTCCACCGAGCCCGCGCCCGCCACGGAGCCTCCCCCGTCGTCCGGGCCCTTGCCCGCGTCCTCGGAGCCCGCTCCGTCCACCGAGTCACCGCCGTCGCCGGGGCCCCAGCCCCCGACTGAGCACCCGGGCGAGAGCCCGGCAGCGCCCGGGTGACGAAGCGTTTCTCCCGAAACCGGGAGCGCGACGCGCCGTGCCCCGGCGGACCGCCTGGCGATCGCCATGCCCCCGCCGCAGGGGGCGTCACTGCCACGCGGCTGCGGGCGGACGGCCCCCCGCCCCGGTGCCGTTCCGTCCGCTTCGCTCAATCCGGGGTCGCCGCACGCGGCGGCCCCGGTCCCTCCACCGGCGGCGGGCCCCGGACCGGGCCGGGCGGGATCCGGTTCCGCGGCGCCAGGCTCCGGGGCCCCGGCTGGGAGACCGGTGGTTCGGCACGGTCTGCTCGGGGCCGGTCACCGAGCCCCGCTGCTCGGGGCCGACTCCCCGCGACTGCGTGAGGCGGGATCCCGGGGGGCGGGATCCGCGGGGTGCGCCGCCACCAGCGGCAGCTGCGAGGCCAGCCGTGCCTCGCACAACTCCAGGAGCACGTCGTAGGCGGCCTTGCCCATCAGCTCGGTCAGTTCGGGCCGGTAGGTCACATACACCGGGTCGCCCGCTCCGTGCGCCGAGGTCGCCGACGTGCACCACCAGTGCAGATCGTGGCCACCGGGACCCCAGCCCCTTCGGTCGTACTCGCCGATCGACACCTGCAGGACCCGTGTGTCGTCCGGCCGGTCGATCCACTCGTAGGTCCGGCGGATCGGCAGCTGCCAGCACACGTCGGGCTTGGTCTCCAGCGGCTCCCGGCCCTCCTTCAGCGCCAGGATGTGCAGGGAGCAGCCCACGCCGCCCGCGAACCCCGGCCGGTTCTGGAAGATGCAGGAGCCCTTCCAGCGCCGGGTCTGCCGGTCCCCGTCCTCGTTGACCTCGGCCCAGCCGGATGCGCGGCCGACATCGTGGAACTCCCAGACCTCCGGCGTGAGACGCGCCACATGATCGGCGACCCGCTGCTCGTCGTCCTCGTCGGAGAAGTGGGCGCCGAGCGTGCAGCAGCCGTCGGCCGCCCGGCCCGGCTGGATGCCCTGGCAGCCGCTGCCGAAGATGCAGCTCCAGCGGGAGGTCAGCCAGGTCAGGTCGCAGCGGAAGACCTGCTCGCCGTCCGCGGGGTCCGGAAACTCGACCCAGGCCCGCGGAAAGTCCAGGCCCTTCTCGTCCGCTTCGGCGTGCGGCGGGTGGTGGGAGCCGGCCGCGGGCTTCTTCGGCCGGTCTTTGTCCTGCTTCGCCTTTTTCGTCTTTGGCACGACTCCAGCGTATGCGGGTCGCCGCAGTAGCGTTCCGCTCATGAGACTCGGAGTCCTCGACGTCGGTTCGAACACAGTGCACCTCCTGGTGGTGGACGCCCACCCCGGCGCCCGTCCGCTGCCCGCCCACTCCCACAAGGCGGAGCTGCGCCTGGCGGAGCTGCTCGACGACGGCGGAGCCATCCACCCCGACGGCGTCGACCGGCTGATCTGCACGCTCGAGAAGGCCCAGCAGGCCGCCGAGGACAAAGGCTGCGAGGACGTGCTGCCCTTTGCGACATCGGCCGTGCGGGAGGCCGCCAACGCCGACGAGGTCCTGTCGCGGGTGAAGGCGGTGACCGGGATCGACCTCCAGGTCCTGAGCGGCGACGAGGAGGCCCGGCTCACCTTCCTGGCCGCCCGCCGCTGGTTCGGCTGGTCGGCGGGGAAACTGCTGGTCCTCGACATCGGAGGCGGCTCACTGGAGATCGCCTACGGGATCGACGAGGACCCGGACATCGCCGTCAGCCTGCCGCTCGGCGCCGGCCGGCTGACCGCCGGAATGCTGCCCGGTGATCCGCCCGACCCGGAGGACGTGCGCGCGCTGCGCCGCCATGTGCGGGCGCAGATCGCCCGTACGGTCGGCGATTTCACCCGCTTCGGGAGGCCGGACCACGTCGTCGCCACCTCCAAGACGTTCAAGCAGCTCGCCCGGATAGCGGGCGCCGCCCGCCCCGCCGAGGGATTCCCCGCCTCGCGCGAACTGGGCCGGACATCACTGGAGGAATGGGTCCCCAAGCTGGCCGCGATGACGGCGGCCCAGCGGGCCACCCTGCCCGGCGTTTCCGAGGGCCGGGCAGGTCAGCTGCTGGCGGGAGCGCTGGTGGCGGAGGGCGTGATGGACCTCTTCGGCGTCGACGAGCTGGAGGTATGCCCCTGGGCGCTCCGTGAGGGGATGATCCTGCGGCGGCTGGATCACCTCCCCGCCTGCTGATGCGGGCCCGTAATCTGTCCCACGTGGCAGAACCAGTGGTGCGCATCCCGGATGCGAAGGTCGCCCTGTCGACGGCCTCCGTCTATCCGGAGTCGACGGCGACGGCCTTCGAGATCGCCGCGCGCCTCGGCTACGACGGTGTGGAGATCATGGTCTGGACCGACCCCGTCAGCCAGGACATCGAGGCGCTGCGCCGGCTCTCCGACTACCACGCGATACCGGTACTGGCCGTCCACGCGCCGTGTCTGCTCGTCACCCAGCGCGTGTGGTCGACCGATCCCTGGGTGAAGCTCCAGCGCGCCCGGGCCGCCGCCGAGAAGCTGGGCGCCTCGACCGTCGTCGTCCACCCGCCGTTCCGGTGGCAGCGGCAGTACGCCCGGGACTTCGTCTCCGGAATATGGCGGATGGCGCACGAGACGGACGTCCGCTTCGCCGTCGAGAACATGTACCCCTGGCGGTACCGGGACCGGGAGATGCTCGCGTACGCACCCGACTGGGACGTCACCAGGGAGGACTACCGGCACTTCACGATCGACCTGTCGCACACGGCCACCTCCCGCGCGGACACGCTCGCCATGGTCGACCGCATGGGCGACCGGCTCGGCCATGTGCACCTCGCGGACGGGAAGGGCTCGGCGAAGGACGAGCACCTGGTGCCGGGGCGCGGTGACCAGCCGTGCGCCGAGCTGCTGGAGCGCCTGGCCCGCAGCGGCTTCGACGGCCATGTGGTGATCGAGGTCAACACCCGGCGGGCGATGTCGGCCGCGGAGCGCGAGGCCGACCTGGCGGAGGCGCTGGCCTTCACCCGGCTGCATCTGGCCTCCGCTAACGCAGCGTCCAGGAGCGGCTCCCCGGGTCCGGCCGGTCCGGCCGGCCGGGGCGGATCATGACGCACGGGGCGGCGCCCAGGCGGCGCGGCAGGCCCGCCCGCACCGCGGCGGAGACCGGGCCCGCCGCCCGTGAGCGGATCCTTCAGGCGGCCCGCGCGGAGTTCGCCCAGCGCGGGTACGACAAGACCTCCGTCCGGGGCATCGGCAAGGCCGCCGGCGTCGACGCCGCTCTCGTGCACCATTACTTCGGCACCAAGGAGGAGGTCTTCGCGGCCGCCGTCGAGGTCTCCTTCGAGCCGGCGCTCGCGGTGCCCGACATCCTCGGCGGGGGCAGGGAAGGCGTGGGCGAGCGGCTGGTCCGTTCCTTCATCGGGGTGTGGGAGAACCCGGCCACCCGCGCCCCGCTGCTCGCCATCCTCCGCTCCGCCCTGACGCATGAAGCGGCGGCGAAGGTGCTGCGCGGCTTCCTGCTGCGGCGGATGCTCGAGCGGATCGTGGCAGACCTGGACGTACCGGACTCGAAGCTCCGGGCCGAGCTGGCGGCCTCGCACATGATCGGGATCGCCGTACTGCGGTATGTGATCCAGGTGGAGCCGCTGGCCACGGTGGAGCCCGAGGAGATCGTCGCGATGGTCGCGCCGACGCTGCAGAGGTACCTGACAGAGGCCTGAGCGGGCGGGGCCGCCCGCACAGCCCGCCGTGGAGCCGACCGAAAGGCGGACCGCCGTCCCGAAGTCCGGACATGGCGTCCGGATCTTGGAGCACCGGCGTAGGCTCGACTGAGCCAGAACTGTCTGAAGGAGCGAGCGACGATGCCCGAGCTGAGGTCCCGCACAGTCACCCACGGCCGCAACATGGCGGGCGCCCGCGCCCTGATGAGGGCCTCGGGCGTAGCGAGCGCGGACATCGGCAAGCCGGTCATCGCGGTCGCCAACTCGTTCACGGAGTTCGTCCCCGGGCACACCCACCTCGCCCCGGTCGGTCGGATCGTCTCCGACGCCGTCCTGGCGGCGGGCGCCGTGCCGCGGGAGTTCAACACCATCGCCGTCGACGACGGCATCGCCATGGGCCACGGCGGCATGCTCTACTCGCTGCCGTCGCGCGACCTGATCGCGGACTCCGTGGAGTACATGGTCGAGGCCCACTGCGCCGACGCTTTGATCTGCATCTCCAACTGCGACAAGATCACCCCTGGCATGCTGATGGCCGCCATGCGCCTCAACATCCCGGCGGTGTTCGTCTCCGGCGGCCCGATGGAGGCCGGCCAGGCCACCCTGGTCGACGGCACGGTCCGCAAGCTCGACCTGATCAACGCCATCGTGGACTCGGTGAACGAGAACGTCTCGGACGAGGACGTGCTCCGCATCGAGGAGAACGCCTGCCCGACCTGCGGCTCCTGTTCCGGCATGTTCACGGCCAACTCGATGAACTGCCTGACCGAGGCCATCGGCCTGTCCCTTCCGGGCAACGGTTCCGTCCTCGCCACCCACACCGCCCGCCGCGCGCTGTACGAGAACGCGGGCCGCACCGTCGTCGAGGTCACCAAGCGCTACTACGAGCAGGGCGACGAGTCCGTCCTCCCGCGCAACATCGCCACCCGTGCGGCCTTCGAGAACGCCATGGCCCTCGACATCGCCATGGGCGGCTCCACCAACACGATCCTCCATCTGCTCGCCGCCGCCCAGGAGGCCGAGCTCGACTACGACCTGACCGACATCGACGCCGTCTCGCGCCGGGTGCCGTGCCTGGCCAAGGTCGCGCCGAACGTCGCCCCCGGCGGCACGTACTACATGGAGGACGTGCACCGGGCCGGCGGCATCCCCGCCATCCTGGGCGAGCTGTACCGGGGCGGGCTGCTGAACGAGGACGTCCACACCGTCCACTCCGCGTCGCTGGCCGAATGGCTCAAGAGCTGGGACGTGCGCGGCGGCTCCCCCTCCGCCGAGGCCGTCGAGCTGTGGCACGCGGCCCCCGGCTGCGTCCGCTCCGCCACCGCCTTCTCGCAGTCCGAGCGCTGGGAGTCCCTCGACGTCGACGCCGAGGGCGGTTGCATCCGCTCCGTCGAGAACGCCTATTCCAAGGACGGCGGCCTCGCCGTCCTGAAGGGCAACATCGCCGAGGACGGCTGCGTCGTGAAGACGGCGGGCGTCGACGAGTCGATCTGGACGTTCGAGGGTCCTGCCGTCGTCTGCGAGTCGCAGGAGGAGGCCGTCGACAAGATCCTCTCCAAGGTGGTCGGGGAGGGCGATGTCGTCGTCATCCGCTACGAGGGCCCGCGCGGCGGCCCCGGCATGCAGGAGATGCTCTACCCGACCTCGTTCCTCAAGGGCCGTGGCCTGGGCAAGGCCTGCGCGCTCATCACCGACGGCCGCTTCTCCGGCGGCACCTCGGGCCTGTCCATCGGCCACGCCTCCCCCGAGGCAGCGTCCGGCGGCGCGATCGCCCTCGTCCAGGACGGCGACCGCATCCGTATCGACATCCCGAACCGCTCCATCGACCTCCTGGTCGACGACGCCACGCTCGGCGCCCGCCGCGAGGCCCTGGGCGGCGTCTACGCGCCGCGGAACCGGGAACGCAAGGTCTCCGCGGCGCTGCGTGCGTACGCGGCGATGGCGACGAGCGCGGACAAGGGCGCGGTGCGGGACGTGGACAGGCTCGGCTGACACCGGTCAGCCGGCGGAGCCCCGCCGTCCTCGGCGGAGCCCCGCCGTCCTCGGCGGGGCTCCGCCGCGCCCGCGTACCCGCCCGCACATCGCGTCGGCCTCGTGGGGCGCCTGCCCGGCGTACCGGGTGCGCCCGCCGCGCCCGCCGCAAACGTACGACGCCCCTTCGAGCACGGGCAGCGACGAATCCGTCGGCGTCATCGCCGCACCCGGGCCGGGCCCGTGAACGCAGCCGCCGCCGGGGGCTTGAGGGGGTAAGCGGCACAAGCGGTCGAGGGCCCTGCGCCCGCGGGGTCCGAAGGCGTGATGACCGACTCCAGGAGCCCGTTCGCGGCCGTCCCGGGAGCGGCGCCCGTCGTCCCGTGCGGCAGAGCCGCGACGCAGCGGTCCGGCGTATCGGCCGGACCGGCGAGCCGCGGCACGCGCGGTCCGTCGGCGAAACCCCCTCGGGGAGTCCGGCCGCCGTCCGGGAGCAGGCCGTCCGCTCCGGCGCAGGTCCGTCGTGGCCCGCAGCCCACGCTCCCCTGGGTCGTCCCGACGGCGCCGGCAGGTCCTGATGCCCGCCCCGCACCTTGACGGCCGACCTCTCCGGATGAATTATTCATCGAGTGATGAATAACCCGTCCGGGGGTACTCCGGCACCGGCCGTCCATGCCCGCGCCCTCACCGTGGTCCGCGGTCCCCGCCCCGTCCTGCGCAACCTCGACTTCGACGTACCGCCGGGCCGGATCACCGGACTCCTCGGCCCCTCCGGCTGCGGCAAATCCACCCTGATGCGTGCCGTCGTCGGCACCCAGGCCAGGGTCACCGGCACCCTCGACGTCCTCGGCAGGCCCGCCGGCCACGCCGCGCTGCGCTCCCGCATCGGCTATGTCACCCAGGCCCCTTCCGTCTACGAAGACCTGACCGTCCGCCAGAACCTCACCTACTTCGCCGCCATCCTCGACCCGGGCCGCCCCGCCGCCGAACGCCGCCGGCACCAGGTCTCCCAGGCCCTCGCGGACGTGGACCTCACCGCGCACGCCGGCGCCCTCGCGGGCAGGCTCTCCGGCGGGCAGCGCAGCCGTGTCTCCCTCGCCGTCGCCCTCCTCGGCACGCCCGAACTGCTCGTCCTCGACGAGCCCACCGTGGGCCTCGACCCGGTCCTGCGCCGCGACCTGTGGGACCTCTTCCACCGCATCGCCGCCGAACGCGGCACCACGATCCTCGTCTCCTCCCACGTCATGGACGAGGCCGAGCGCTGCCACGGCCTGCTGCTGCTGCGAGACGGCGGACTCCTCGCCGACGGCGCCCCCGAGACGCTGCGCCGCCGCCACGGCACCGCCACCGTCGAGGAGGCCTTCCTCCACCTCGTGGACACCGCCGACGCACTCCGGAAGGAAGCCCGATGAACGCCGGACCGTCCCCCGCGACCGGGGCCGCCGCGGTCCCGGAGCGGCGGCCGGCGCTCTCCCCGTCGCGCACCCTCGCCACCACCGCCCGCGTCCTGCGGCAACTGCGGCACGATCCCCGCTCGATCGCCCTGATGCTCCTGGTGCCGTGCCTGATGCTCCTTCTGCTGCGCTACGTCTTCGACGGCAGCCCGCAGACCTTCGACGCCATCGGCGCCTCGCTGCTCGGCATCTTCCCGCTGATCACGATGTTCCTGATCACCTCCATCGCCACGCTGCGCGAGCGCACCTCAGGGACCCTCGAGCGCCTGCTCTCCATGCCTCTCGGGAAAGCCGATCTGATAGCGGGCTACGCACTGGCGTTCGGCCTGCTGGCCATAGTCCAGTCCGTCCTGGCGACCGGCCTCTCGGTCTGGTTCCTCGGCCTCGACGTGGCCGGCTCGGCCTGGCTGCTGCTGGTCGTCGCGCTGCTGGACGCCCTGCTCGGCACGGCTCTCGGCCTGTTCGTCTCCGCCTTCGCCGCATCCGAGTTCCAGGCGGTCCAGTTCATGCCTGCCGTGATCTTCCCCCAGCTCCTCCTCTGCGGCCTCTTCGCCCCCCGCGACACCATGCAGCCCGTCCTCGAGGGCCTGTCGAACGTACTGCCGATGTCGTACGCCGTCGACGGCATGAACGAGGTCCTCCGCCATGCCGAGGTCACCGCCGACTTCGCCCGCGACGTGTTCGTCGTCTCCGTCTGCGCGCTCCTCGTCCTCTCCCTCGGCGCGGCCACGCTCCGCCGACGCACCGCGTGACCGCCCCTCGGACAGCGCCGACGCCCGAGCGGGCCCGGTGCGAGGATGTCCCTGTCCGTGAGAACCGGAAAACGACCGGTCGCGGACACGGACGATCCCCTGTGCACACGCACCACCCCGGTGAGGTGACCCGCATGACCCAGACAGTCGCAGTCCTCGGCACCGGCAAGATCGGCGAGGCCCTGCTCAGCGGCATGATCCGGGCAGGCTGGCCCGCTTCGGCCCTGCTGGTGACCACCCGCCGGGCCGACCGCGCGGCGGAACTCCGCACTCGTTACGGAGTCGACGCCGTCACCAACGCGGACGCCGCCAAGCGCGCCGACACACTGATCCTGGCCGTGAAACCCCAGGACATGGACCGGCTACTGGACGAGCTAGCCCCCCACACCTCCGCCGACCGCCTCGTGATCAGCGCCGCCGCCGGTATCACCACCGCCACCATCGAGAACCGGCTGCCCCCCGGAACCCCCGTCGTCCGTGTCATGCCCAACACTCCCGTCCTCGTCGACGAGGGCATGTCCGTGATCTCGGGCGGCAGCCACGCCACCGCCGGGCATCTGGCCCACACCGAGGAGATCTTCGGCGGAGTGGGCAAGACCCTCCGGGTCCCCGAGTCCCAGCAAGACGCGGCCACCGCCCTCTCCGGCTCCGGCCCCGCCTACTTCTACTTCCTGGTCGAGGCCATGACCGACGCGGGCATCCTGCTCGGCCTGCCCCGGGCTCAGGCCCACGACCTGATCGTCCAGGCCGCCATCGGGGCCGCGGTGATGCTGCGCGACTCCGGCGAGCACCCGGTGAAGCTCCGCGAGGCCGTCACCTCCCCGGCGGGGACCACCATCAACGCCATCCGGGAACTCGAAAACCACGGCGTGCGCGCCGCACTCATCGCCGCGCTCGAAGCGGCCCGTGACCGCAGCCGCGAACTCGCCTCAGGCAACGGATGACGGCGGGCGGCCGCGCGGGCACGCCGCCGCGCTCCCTCGCCCGTCACTTCCAGGCCACCACCGGCACCACGCCCCTCCGGGGACTGCGCCGCGAGAGCGCGGTTGACACGCACATCGCCGGTCCGTATATTTCTCCGGGTTGTTCGATGTGAGCACCGACCCAGGTCGGCCCCGGACAGCCAACCCGCAAGAACCACACCAAGCGAGCGACGTGCTGTCGTTTCGCTTTCCGTGCGCTTCTGCGAAATGAGGAATTCGCGTTCGAGTGAGCGCGGCCCCGATTAGCGTTGAGGGCAGTGATTCCGCTAAAGTCTCACTCGTCGGAACGGCCTGGCGGCCGGAAAGGCAACCCTCCTCTGACGGGGAATCGGGCCCGAAAGGATCTGATAGAGTCGGAACCGCCGGAAAGGGAATTCGCGGAAGCGGATGAACGCTCTGGCAGCC
>NZ_BLLG01000025.1 GCF_011766325.1 Streptomyces pacificus
TCGGCCGTGGAGCCGGGTCGGATCCGGCGGGCTTGGTGCTGGTCATGAGGGGGTGGTTCTCCTGTCGTGCCCTCTCAGGCTAACCCGCCGAAGCGGGGCGTCTCACCCAAGGCTGACAGAGAGGGCCTCCACCCGTCGCCGCCGTGCGTCCACGACGTGGGCCCGTCCGTCGTAGCGGGCCAGGGTCATAGCGTGCACCTGCGCCGGGGTGGGGCCGGCCGACCACGAGATGGCCGCCGCCTGATCCGCGTCCAGGAGCGTGACCAGGCGGCTCAGGATGCCCGAGTCCACCGGCGCCGGCCGGGCGGATCCGCGGGCCAGCAGGCCCATCGAGACCAGGACATCGCCGGTGCCGGTCCCCAGCCGGTGGGCAACCGCCTCCCACCAGGAGTCGAGTGCCTCGCCCGGCTGCGGAGCGAGGCGGATCGGCAGGGTCCGCGCGTGCGTCACCGGCGAGCCGCTTGTCGGCGAGTCCGTCGGGAGCGCTGCCCCTTCAGGAGATTGCGTACGTCGTCCTGGGCCAGGTGCGCCGCCTGGTCGATCTTGACGCGGCTGAGGAGATCCTCGTCCAGGCGCTCGGTGCCGGTGCGGACGGCTCGCTGGCAGCCGCGGTTGATGAGGGTCATCAGCGAGCCGATGTGGCCGCTGGAGCGGATGAATAGGTAGTCGAACAGGTCATCGGCGAGCATGCCCCGGTAGGTGCCGTGCAGGACCAGGCGCTTTTCCAGGGCCAGCAGCAACTGGCGCCACTCGTCGCGGCCCTTCTCGGTGGCCAGCTCGAAGGACCGCATGTCCAGGCGGGTCGTGCGCCGGCCCGTCTGGGCCAGGACCGCGTTGTCGTAGGACTCGCCCTCGGAGAACAGGCCCCGCTTGGCCAGGCCGACCCCGACGAACAGCAAGGTGACCGGAAACTCGTTCGCGATGTACTTGAAGTGGTTGCTCACCTCGACGCCGCCGGCCGCCCGCCAGCGCAGGAAGTGAAGGTCGTCGACGATCAAGAGCTTGACATCGCAGGAGAGCACGCAGTCCAGGGCTCGCTGGGCGAACTGCGCGGTGGTGCCGGTGGTGCGGCCGGGGTGGCCGAAGAACTCCAGCATCGCCCGGTTGAAGTCCTTCATCCCCGTGTTCCCGGTCAGGCCCACCCGGCAGACGGGGAGCCGTTCGTGCCCGCCGGCGGTGAACGCGCCGCCCTCGGTGATCTCCCGGCGGTGGAAGTCCCGGGCGAAGGCCAGCACCGCGGTCGTCTTGCCCAGCCCTGGGAACGCGTCCACCGCGACGGAGCCCTTGGCCTTGTCGCCGTCCTGCTGGTTGCTGTCGACGATGTCCCACAAGTCCTCGTGCAGATCGGCCAGCTGCGGCGTGCGCAACGGGCCGAGGTTCGCGTGCCAGATCCGCCGGGCCCGGTCGTACTCGGCCCGCGCCCGCTCGCCCAGCGCCACGTACTCGCTTCGCGACAGCAGTTCGGGCTGCAAGCGCGCGTGCGCTTCCGCGAAAGCCGCCCAGCCCTCCTTGCGGGACAGCGTCAGCGCGTCCAGGCGGTGGGCATCTCCCGGCGTCCAGGTGCTGTCGCTGTTCACGCGTCCTCCAGGGCGTCGGCGTAGAAGTCCGTGTCGTCTTCCAGCTCGGCGAAGTCGGCCTCATCAGCGCAGTCGTCGTCGCCCGTCTCGGGCATGGCCTCCGACGCGAGGTCCGGCCCGGTTGTGTCCGGCAACTCCATCAGGCGCCTGACGCTGGGCAGCGTGGCGACCAGGTCCTCGGGTTCGGGCAGGTCCAGGGCCGCTTGTTCCCGGGCGAGCCGGAGTGCCATGCGGCGCTCGACCAGCGTGGTGCCCAGACCGAGATTCCAGCGTTCGAACAGGTCACGGACCGCGGCCTTGTCGTCCGGGAACCGGTCCCGGGCCGCGGCCAGGCGGCGGGCGAACTGCAGGGCCTCCTCGCTCACCGGCATGTCCCGGCCCGGTGCGTGTTCCCAGGCCAGCGCATGCCACCGACGGCTCGCGGGGTCGCGGAAGTAGACCGCGTTGATGTCATCCGGGTTCACCGCGACGGGCCACTTGCCGTCCCGCTCGTCGCTGAGCAGACCGCGGTAGGGGTCCAGGGCGGCGCCGTTGTAGCGGCGAGCGTCCAGGTCGATGCCGTAGTGCTGGATCTTGCGCCGTTCAACCCGCTGGAACTCAAACGCCAGGTCCGGATCGCGCGGAACCTCGATGTAGCCGGCCCGGTTCAGGCCGTGCTCGAACATCGCCGCCGGCGACATCCGCAGCCCCGGCACCCCCGGATCGATCAGGCTGGTGTGTGGCCGGTGGTGATAGACGCAGGCCACCCACTCACGGATGATCGCCTCCAGTTCGTGGAGGAAGAAGAACGCCTCCCCCTCGGGACGCTCGCCGCGCGAGTGCAGATCGGGGCCCTTGTAGCCGGGCAGCGCCTGCAGCAGGTCCTCGCGCAGGGTCAGGAAGAACCTCTCCAGCGGGCCCTTGTCGCGGCCCGTCCGCAACCGGGCCGGCTGCACCGAGATCCCCAACCGGCGGCAGACGCTGGTCAGATGCTCCGAGACGAACACCTTGCCGTGATCGACCAGCACCGTCTCCGGCACCAGCGCCGGCGACGCCGCCGAACGCATCGGCCCCTCCAACGCCGTGACGTCGATCAGCACCGAGCGCGGAATGCCGTGCTCGGGCCAGAGAGCATGCGACGGCCAGTCCTCCCCCGCAGGCCGGGGGCGGAACGCCTGGTAAAGAGCGACGCTGGCGTCGACGGCCTTCGTCGACACCGGCGTGACCCTGATCCCCACAACGCAGCGGGTGTACCAGTCCATCGCAACGGTCAGCTCCGCCTGCAGCCACTGCAGCGTGACCGGGTCCAGGGCGAAGACGTCCAGCCGGTTGGTGTCCATCAGCAGGTACTCACCCGGCCGGGTCGGCCGCAGCTTCCCGTAGACCCCGCCGGGCCGGGAGGCGATGTCCCGGTTCCGCTTCGTGCTCAGCCGGAACGTGGGATGACGCCGCTCCAGATCCTCCAGGAGACGGTAGGACGTCGCCCGGCTGGGCAGATCCTCCTCGTCAAAGCCCCTGGCCAGCAGTCGGGCCCGGGTCCGCTCGATCACCATCTTGCGCGACGGCTTGGACTGGCCCGTGTGCTCGACCATCACCTCCAGCGCCGCCTCCGACCACACCTCCGCGTTCCGGTGCCCAGAGCGCGGCCCGCTGCGGGCCGGCACCAGTCCCGCCTCGCCGTCTTGGCGGAAAGCCGCGACCCACCGCTTGATCGTGCGCGCCGCCACCTCGAGCTCGGCCGCCTTCGCCGAGTACCGGCTCTCCATCGGCTCACCCGCCGCGTAGGCAGCACGAGGCTCCCCTTCCCTCGGCAGTTCCTCGCTGCCGCTGCGGAACCCGGTGAGCACCTCCCTGACATGCGCGGCCCGCTCCAGCACCCGCTCCCGCTCGCCGGATTCCAGCCGGTCCAGCACCACCGCCGCCATCTCCTGCGGGTCGTCGGAGGCCGGCCCCGGGCCATCCGGGATGATGCGGGCCCGGTCGGACACCAACAGTTCCTTGACGGCCAGCCGTAGCAGCCGGCCCCGGCCGTCCTTGAGGACCACCTCGCCGCCCGCCTGCGTGCCGGCGAACTCCACCACCTCGACGACCTCGCCGTCGTAGGAGAAGCGGCTCCCCACTCCCACCCGTACTGCGGCCCGGCTCACGACGCCGTCCTCAGCACGCTGCGGGCACTCAGCGGAACGCTCAGGTCAACCGACCACTGCTGCCTCCAGAGCAGGTGCAGGACCCCGGCCCGCACCAGTGGAGCCGGACGACCGGGCAGGCAGCCGAACGCCTCTCGCAGCGAGTTCCCGTCCGCGACCCGGTCGCGTACTTCGTCGAGGATGACCGGGTCGAACAGCCGCTCAGGCGGTGGCTCCTCCCCCACCGCCAGGTCGCATATCTCCTCGTCCGGCTCGAACAGCCAGTCGCGGCGGTAACCCGCGAGGAACCGGACGTTGGCCAACTCTGCGTCCGGCGGTTCACTCCACACCTCGTAGTGCCAGCCGCGGGACTCGACCGCCTCGCGCGTCCAGGCGAAGGTGAACGCGTGCTCCGGCTTGGCTGCCCGGTGGCGCGGCTTGACGTCAACGACCAGCGGGCCGGCCGTGGTCGCCATCAGGTAGTCCGGGATGTGCCGGCGCAGCACGCCGTCCACCTCGGCCCGCAGCAAGAAGGGCTGGGCCACGATCGCGGTCACATCCCGGTCGAAGTCCGCGTAGAGCAGCCGCGCCAGCTCCAGCCGCGACTCGTAGATCACGTGATCCGACTCGGTACTCGACCAGTACGAACCTGAGTAGTGCTTCTGCCCCATGTACCAGCGGAACGTCCGCCACGGCTCGGCCGCGTACAGCATCTCCAACGGCACCGACTCCCAGGCGAGGCCCTCGCGCACCTCGTCTTCGACAAGCCGGACACGCACCTCTACATCCACCATCCACCCCAGTGCCTGTGTAACTGACCGTGATCCGCAGGACAGTTACACGGGCACTGGAGTACGAAGAGTCACACGCACTTTCGGTCACTCGAAAGGTTGATTATCCCGGGATGGGCATCTCAGCACCGCGTCATAGGTGCTACTTAGAAGCCGACTGATGATGCAGGACGAACCGGAGGCGTCGCGGCTGACGCCCAGGCACGGATGTTCCTCAACCTCGAGACGAGGACACCCCGCCAACGAAAGCTTCACTCTGATTCACCCGATCTCCGGTTGGGCTGCGCCACATGGGCTAGCGTTTCTCTCGCTCGTGCTCCGGACGTTGCGTTCACGGTCCGGGGCTGTCGGTGACGGGGAGGTTGGGGTGGGGGTTCTCGCGCGGCTGCCGCTGGAGGACGGAGGTTCGGTCCTGCTGGCGACGACGGAGGAGCTGGACGGGCCGGTGAAGGTGGGACGGCTGTCCGACGCCGTTCAGGAGTTGCCGCACACGGTGCAGCAGGCGCTGCGGCCGGTGACGGGCATGGCACGAGCGGCGCTGGAGCAGTTGCGGCAGGCGGGTCCGGACGAGGTCGTCGTCGAGTTCGGTGTTGACCTGTCTGCCGAGGCCGGTGCCGTGATCGCCAGGACTGAGACGGGCTGCCATCTGACCGTCACTGTGACCTGGCATGCCGCACCCGCTTCCTCCACCGGCGAAGACGGTGCTGACGGCAGCCTGTGAAGGGCAGGGCGAGCCCGTCGGACGGGGCGGGGCGGGGGTTTTCCCGGTCGGTCGCTGAGATCCACACCGTGCGCGGCGTGGTCGCCGGGGCGGGTTTCCTGGCCGGTCAGGATCTGCTGGTCACCTGTGCTCACGTGGTGCGTGAGGCCGGCTTCGGGCCTGGGGACCGCCTGTCGCTGGCCTTCCCCGGCCAGCCCGAGGGCCTGGAGACGTGGGGGGTGGTGGAGGCCGGGACATGGCGGGAGCCTGAGGCGGAGGATGTGGCGTTCCTGCGGCTCGATGGCACGCCGCCGGGTGTGCCGGTGCTCGCTTTGGGCAGCGCCGAGGGCTGCCAGGGGCACCCGGCCAGTTCCTACGGTTTCCCCCGACAGGCTCGGCCCGGCGGGCACTTCGGGCATCTGACGGTGGGGCATGTCCTGGACAGTCCCACCGGAGCGGGGGCGGGGGGTCTGCTGCAGCTGACCGAGGCCAATGACGTCACCGAGGGCTTCAGCGGCGCTCCGGTCGTCGATGACATCACCGGCCTGGTGATCGGTATGGTGACCGCTATCACCGCCGCCGACCGGCACTCCCGCGGCCTGGGTATCGCCTATGCGACTCCTGTGAAGGTCCTGCGTGCTCTGCGCCCCGACCTGGCCGAGCTGGCGCTGTGCCCGTACCCGGGCCTGGAGCCGTTCACCACCCAGGACGCGGCCTTCTTCCACGGCCGCACTACAGCGCAGGACATCGTCATCGCGGCGCTGCGCGGGCCCACCCGGGCGCTGATGCTGCTGGGCCCGTCCGGATCGGGTAAATCCTCACTCCTGCAGGCCGGAGTCCTGCCCGCGCTGGCCGAAGGGACGGCGGTGCCCGGTAGCGATCGCTGGCTGCCCGTGGTTGTCCCCCGCCCCGGCCACGACCTGTTGGCCGCAGCCGAACGCCACGGCCTGCCCGGCGCCGTCTCCGAGGGGATCGAGACCGCTGCCCGCCGCCTGCTGGACGAACAACCCGAGCACAGCCGGGTGCTGTTGGTCATCGACCAGTTCGAAGAACTACTCGCCCCCACCGAAACTCCAGACGGTGACGGCATCGGTCCGGCAGTCGAGCAACTGGCCCAACTGGCCGTCTCCCGGGTCCCGGTCGCCCTGATCCTGATCATGCGTGACGACTTCTACGCACCCCTGGCCGCCCGCGCGCCCGCCCTGCTGGAGGCTGTCTCCCCACCCTTGAACATCCCCGCCACGCTCAGCGAACGCGACCTGCGCGCCATCATCGAACACCCCGCCGCCCACGCCGGACTGCACATCGAAGAAGGCCTCACCAATCGCCTCATCGCCGACCTGCTCGACCCGGTCGACAGCCCCCAGCCTGGCACAGACCCCGCAGCCGGCAGCGGCACGGCCCGCACCACGCCGGTCACCTCCCTGCCCGCCCTGCAGCTCACCCTGCACCAACTGTGGCAGCGCCGCACCGACGGCCGGCTCACCCACGAAGCCTACGGACGCATCGGCACCGTCACCGGCGCCCTGACCACCTGGTGCACCCGCGTCTTCGACGACCTGCCCAAGCCTCACCACGACATCGCCCGCCAGATCCTGACCGCCCTGGTCCTACCCGCTCACCCCGACCACGCCACCCCCGCAGCCCGCCTCCAACGCCCCCTGACCACCCTCCACGCTCTGTTCGACCAGCCCCACAACACGCCACCAACCTCACGCTGGCACAACGACGTCAACGCCGTCCTGGACGTCCTCACCCGCCACCGGATCATCATCACCCACACGTCCCGCACGGGCCCGGAACCCCGTGAGGCGGTCGCGGAACTCATCCACGACTCCCTCGTCCGTGACTGGCCCGACCTGCGTGCCTGGGTCACCGAGGACCAGGACTTCCACCGCTGGCTCCACCGCACCGAAGAACAACACACCCGCTGGAAACACCACCGGGAAGCCGGCCGGCTACTTCACGGCAGCGACCTTGCCATAGGCATCGACTACTGCCGCCAGCGCGGGCTGCCCGCCCACATCCGCCGCTACATCACCAAAAGCCGCCACCGCGTCCGCCTGCGCATCTACTTGCTGGTCGGCCTGCTCACCCTTGCCCTCATCGCCACCGGTCTGGCCGGCTGGCAATGGAACAACGCCATCACCGCCCGCCAGCAAGCCATCTCCCGGCAACTCGCCGCTGCATCCGACAGCCTCATCGATACCGAACCAGACCTCGCCGCCCTCCTCGCTGCCTACGCCTACCGCACCTCCCCCACCACTGAGGCAACCGCCAGCCTCCGCACCGCCGCCGCAACCCCCCTCCCACACACCCTCACCGGCCACACCGACTCCGTGAGCTCGGTGGTGTTCAGTCCGGACGGGCGCACCCTGGCCACCGTCAGCAATGACGATACGGCCCGGCTCTGGGACGCTTCTTCTGGCCGCCCACTGCACACCCTCACCGACCACACCGACGACGTGAGCTCGGTGGTGTTCAGTCCGGACGGGCGCACCCTGGCCACCGTCAGCAACGACGATACGGCCCGGCTCTGGGACACCTCCACCGGCCGCCCACTGCACACCCTCACCGACCACACCGACGACGTGAGCTCGGTGGTGTTCAGTCCGGACGGGCGCACCCTGGCCACCACCAGCTTCGACGATACGGCCCGGCTCTGGGACACCTCCACCGGCCGCCCACTGCACACCCTCACCGGCCACACCAACGCCGTGAGCTCGGTGGTGTTCAGTCCGGACGGGCGCACCCTGGCCACCACCAGCCACGACGATACGGCCCGGCTCTGGGACGCTTCTTCTGGCCGCCCACTCCACACACTGCACACTCTCGCCGTCGGGCTCCCCGCCAATGATCCGGCGTCCGGCCACACCGACGACGTGATCTCGGTGGTGTTCAGTCCGGACGGGCGCACCCTGGCCACCGCCAGCGACGACGATACGGCCCGGCTCTGGGACGCTTCTTCTGGCCGCCCACTGCACACCCTCACCGACCACACCAACGCCGTGATCTCAGTGGTGTTCAGTCCGGACGGGCGCACCCTGGCCACCGTCAGCGACGACGATACGGCCCGGCTCTGGGACGCTTCTTCTGGCCGCCCACTCCACACCCTCACCGACCACACCAGCGGCGTGAGCTCGGTGGTGTTCAGTCCGGACGGGCGCACCCTGGCCACCACCAGCTTCGACGATACGGCCCGGCTCTGGGACGCTTCTTCTGGCCGCCCACTGCACACCCTCACCGACCACACCAGCGGCGTGAGCTCGGTGGTGTTCAGTCCGGACGGGCGCACCCTGGCCACCACCAGCTTCGACGATACGGCCCGGCTCTGGGACGCTTCTTCTGGCCGCCCACTGCACACCCTCACCGACCACACCAACGCCGTGAGCTCGGTGGTGTTCAGTCCGGACGGGCGCACCCTGGCCACCACCAGCTTCGACGATACGGCCCGGCTCTGGGACGCTTCTTCTGGCCGCCCACTCCACACCCTCACCGACCACACCGACGACGTGAGCTCGGTGGTGTTCAGTCCGGACGGGCGCACCCTGGCCACCGTCAGCAATGACGATACGGCCCGGCTCTGGGACGCTTCTTCTGGCCGCCCACTGCACACCCTCACCGGCCACACCGACGACGTGAGCTCGGTGGTGTTCAGTCCGGACGGGCGCACCCTGGCCACCGCCAGCCACGACGATACGGCCCGGCTGTGGGACACCTCCACCGGCCGCCCACTCCACACCCTCACCGGCCACACCTACTCCGTGAGCTCGGTGGTGTTCAGTCCGGACGGGCGCACCCTGGCCACCGCCAGTGGCGACCGTACTGCCCGGCTGTGGGACACCTCCACCGGCCGCCCACTGCACACCCTCACCGGCCACACCGACGACGTGAGCTCGGTGGTGTTCAGTCCGGACGGGCGCACCCTGGCCACCGCCAGCCACGACCGTACGGCCCGGCTCTGGGACGCTTCTTCTGGCCGCCCACTCCACACCCTCACCGGCCGCGTGAAATTGGTGGTGTTCAGTCCGGACGGGCGCACCCTGGCCACCGCCAGTGGCGACCGTACTGCCCAGCTGTGGGACACCTCCACCGGCCGCCCACTGCACACCCTCACCGGCCACACCGACGACGTGAGCTCGGTGGTGTTCAGTCCGGACGGGCGCACCCTGGCCACCGCCAGCCACGACCGTACGGCCCGGCTCTGGGACGCTTCTTCTGGCCGCCCACTCCACACCCTCACCGGCCACACCTACTCCGTGAGCTCGGTGGTGTTCAGTCCGGACGGGCGCACCCTGGCCACCGCCAGTGGCGACCGTACTGCCCAGCTATGGTCGGCGGAGCTGCTGTACTCGGATCAGGCGATCGCCAAAATTTGCAGGGCGGTCGCCCGAGACCTCACAACAGGCGAGCGAGCCAGTTACCTTCCCCAAGGGGCGCCCAGCAATGTGTGTCGCTCCTGACTCGGCACCGGACAATCCCTGTCAGCGCAGCGCGACGGCGACGGCCGCATACACATCGACCATCATTCTGAGCTGGGCATCTCAGCATCGCGTCATATGCGCTATTCAGAGGTCATTGCTCACGAGAACATGACGCAGATTCTGATTACCTACACGTCGGTGCCCTTGATGTGCTGGGCGGGGTTGTGTCCCTCTTCGAGCATGCGGACGGCCCACAGCAGGTCCTGGGTGCCCTCGTGCTTGACCATGCCGGGGCTGACCCCGAGCCGGAAGGTACCGGGAGCGGGGCTGCCGTCCGGTGTGTACGGCAGGACATCCCGTGGCGACGGACCGTCGGACAGGTAGACGGCGCAGTCCGACAGCAGGGCGACCGGAACGAGTGCGTCGTCCCCGAGGGCGAGATGCCCGGCGGGAGCGGCTGCACGCTGTGCCGCGAGCGCCGTCTTGAGGATCTTGCGGTGCATGTTGACGCGTGCGGTGGAGATAACGGCGGCTCGGATGTCGGGGCGCCAGGTGGGGCGTTCCAGAGCGGGCCAGCGCTCCCCGGCCCGGTACCCGGCACCCTGCGGACGTTCCCGCAGCTTGCCGATGCCGCCCTTGACCGTCGCCTTGATGGCGGACAGGACCGCCGCCGTGCCGGGGTCGGCCTGCCGGTGTGTCGCCATTGCGGTCAGGAACTCCGCCTCGTCCATCCCGGCCACCACACCGAGGTCGGCCATCGTCGCCCGGTACGCTTCGCTGAGCCGCTTGTACCAGGGGTCGAGGTACGGGCCTGCCTCCGGCCGCAGCCATGCCTCGGCGGGTTCGATCGACACCGGCAGTCCGTAGGTCGCGACCAGTTCGGCCGCATACGCGACGGTGGGCGTCGCGTACCAGGCCGGGCCCGGGGGCCGTTCCCCATGGGGGGTAAAGGGGTTGGGCAGCCGGGGATCGAGCTCGATACCGGACAGATCGACCAGCCAGGCCCCGGGGATCTTCTTGTCGAAGGCGGGCTTCTTCACATGGACCGGGGCCGAAAGGCCCACGACGAGGCGGTTCGCGGCGGCGAGGAACGCGGTGTTCACGTCGATACCCACGGCGAACCGGCGCGCGCACTCGGCACCGGTGAGCAACTCCGGCGCGCGGATCCAGTCGAACGCCTCCTCGTCGATCACCTGGTCGGGAGTGCGCTGGTGGTGGCGCGGGTACAGGCCGGCGACGACCGGATGCTCGGCCGGCGCCTCCGGTGGCGCCGGATCCACCGCGTCGCACAGGGAGCCTGGTACCGGGCCGGGCACCCAAGTCCCCGACGTCTCGTCCCGTACGGCACGGGTCGGCGGCCGCAGCGCGGTCATCAACTCCAGCCCGCACACAGCCGTCGACCCGCGAGGAGTGATCACGCGGGCGGCATAGGTGCCAAGGACTGCGGCGAGGTCCGGAGCGGGCAGCCGGGCGGTGTCGCCCCAGGAACGGGTGTCGAGCGCGTCCCATGGCAGGACGGCGAACTGCACGCACTGCCGGCGGTCGCCGTCAGCGGGCCGGTAGACCCGCGCCCACGGGCCGAACCCGCGCCTGGTGAGCTTCCAACCGGCCTTGGCGATGTGCTTCACCACCGTGTGGCCCTGCGGCAGCCGTAGGCCTCGCCGGTCTTCGAGTGCGGGGGGCAGCCCGAGTCGTTCTGCCGCGGCGGCGGTGAGCACGATGAGTGGGTCGGCGTCCCTGCCCGCGCGATGGAGCCGGGCCGCCCCGAACCTCGACTCGTTGAGCACCCATTCCACGACCTCGACAAGGGTCCGGGCCGGGCAGTCCAACACCAGCCCCCCCAGGCAGTACACGGACCCGTCGCCGTCGAGCACGCCGAGGGGGCCGTGCGCGAAACGTGAGTCGGCCGCCTCCGCAGTCGAGGCACGCCTCGCGCTTGTCTCCGGCTCCGCGGTACGGCGGGGTGCCGCCGACCGCACGGGCGCGGCGCTGCCCGCGGGACGGGCCGGTGGGGGAACGGCCGCCGCGCGGGCGGAGTCCGGTGGCGGGGGCCCGGCAGCAGGCTGCCGCGCCGGCTGGGTACCGTCGGGCACCGAGCCCGCGCGATCCGGTGCTGCTGCCGCGGGCCCCATCTCCTCCGCTGGGTAGCGGGCCGCGAGCCCCTCGAGCAGGCGGGCGTAGGCTGCGCGTTTGGGCGCCCTGGGCTCCGTGCGCCCGGCCTCCCAGCCGCTGACCGCCTCACGGCGGACCTGCAGGACACCGGCCACCTGCTCCTGGCTGAGGCCGGCGGCCTCGCGAAGCCGTTTCCGCTCCGGCGGAGCCGGTAGAGGCTCCCTCGACGCCACCTCCTCCAGCAGGGCGTCGACCGCGCCGAACAGCACGTCCTCATCGCTCGGCACACCATCACCTCCGGTTCCGAACGCTACATCAATCGCACGGTACATCGCGCACGGATCGCGCGGGTGCAGGGGAGGTTTCCTCGCCGGGCCGAGGCGAGCGCGGGGGTGGAGTGAAGTGCATCCATACCGCTTGGTATCCACGACGTCCCGACATCCACCGGACGCTGTGCACACATCCGGGAGCCACGCGACATCCGTGCCGGTAGCGAGCGGCGACTGTTCCGGCCGCCCGATTGCATGGACGACGGCCCGGACTGCTTCGATACGCCCCCCCCAGCGGGAGGTCTCGATCAAGTCCTGGCCGCCCGGATCGGCGACGGCGTTGTACCGGGAGATGGCCGCGGCCGCACTGTTGCGGTACGAGCAGAGCTGAGTCACACGAGTGAGTGCCGAAGGGGTGGCAGCCCGGTGGTGGATCCACTCCATCCGCGGCCGGGGGAGGCGGCGAGCGGCTGTCAGTGCTCCGAGGGAGTGCTCATTACGCCGTAATACTTCGCCACCCGGGGGCCGGCGAGCCTCGAGGCGCTATTACGGCGTAATAAGGGGTGCTGCTCCTCGCCGACTCAACGTCCTCACGTCATGGCTTACTAACGTGAGGACGCAACAGAAGATCGTGAATGTTAGTAAGGTGTCGCCCATGACTTCGCCCTCATCCAGCGACCGAGAGAAGGTCGTCTCCAAGCTGCCGGCGGCGCTGCAGCAGGATCTGAAGATCCGTACAGCGCAGCATGGCATTGACATCCAGCGTGCGGTCGAGGCGGGTATCACCGCCTGGCGGGGGCTGGGTGCGAACCGATCCCCCATCGACACCGCCGGTGCCAAGTCGTTCTCCACCTGGCTTCCCCCCGGTCAGTGGGACGCCTTCAGGGGGGACTGCGAAGCCCGCGGTGTCTCCCTCGTCCAGGGCCTGTCCCAGTCCGTGCAGGTGTGGCTGGACAAGAACCCGCCTCCCGACGTGCAGCGCCCCGCGGTCGTCCGGCGCATCATCGTCTGCAACCAGAAGGGAGGCGTCGGCAAGACCGCTGTCACCTCCGGAGCGGGCCAGGCGTTGGCCGAAGGGTCCGACCTACTCCATCCGGTCCGCATCTCCAAGCACTTCGCCGCCCTCCTCAACGAGGATCAGCCCGGTTCGCCACGCGACTACGAGGCCCTCCCGGGGCCTGGACTGCGGGTACTGCTCGTCGATTTCGACCCCCAGGGCCATCTGACGAAGCAGACCGGCCACGAACCGCTCCACCTCGACGGCGACAGTCTCACCAAGCACATGGCAGGCGAACCCAAGGGCGATCTTCGCGACCTCATCGTCGAAGTCGACGCCCCCCGCTTCGGTGGTCGTCTCCACCTGCTCCCGGCCTGTACCGACGCGTTTCTGCTGGATGTGAAGCTCTCCGCGGTCCGCGCCCGCGAAGCGGCCCTTGAACGCGCCCTGTCCCCTGTCGAGGAATATTACGACGTAATACTCGTCGACTGCCCACCCAGCCTCGGCCTCAGCATGGACGCCGCCGCCTTCTACGGTCGCCGCCGCCACGACGAGGACCCCGGCAACTCCGGCGTCCTCGTCGTGGTTCAGGCCGAAGACAGCAGCGCCGACGCCTACGCCCTTCTCACCTCCCAGATCGAGGACCTTCGTGGCGACATGGGCCTCGAACTCGAATACCTCGGCATCGTCGTCAACCACTACGACGCCCGCCGGGGGTACATCGCCACGTCCTCCCTCGAAGCGTGGATGGCCATAAAGGACCCTCGAGTCGTCGGCGTCATCGGTGACCTGAAGGAGCAGAAGGAAGCCGTCCGCGTGAAGCAGCCCCTGCTCGCCTATGCTCCACGATGCGACCAGGCTGTAGCACTCCGCGCACTCGCTCGGGAGATCTCATGAGCAGCAAGGCCGCCAAGCTCGGCGGGGGCGCCTCCTTTCAGCAGGCACAACCCATCAGTTCTCGGCGCGCGGCCATCAACGCCGCTACGGCCGCCCCCACGGAAGGCGCCCCGCCACCGGTCACCCTTCCCGTGCGGGCCATCAGCCTCAATCCGGACAATCCACGGACCGAACTCGGTGATCTGGCCGATCTCGCCGGCAGTCTCCGCGACCACGGGCAGAAGCAGGCCATCACCATCATGTCCCGCTTCACTTACATCGAAGCCAACCCGACCCGTGAGAGCGAACTCGAGCCAGACACCAAGTACGTTGTGATCGACGGGAACTCCCGCCTTGCCGCCGCACGAGAGGCGTGCTTGGAGAGCATCAAGGTGATGCTCGACGACGATCTCGGGAAGAACCCGGACGAGCTCCTCGAGTCCGCGCTCGTCGCCAACATCCACCGCCAGGACCTCAGTCCGCTGGACCAAGCCAAGGCACTGCGGCAGCTGCTCGGGGTGCACGGCACTCAGGAGGCGCTCGCCAACCGGCTCCACCGCTCCCAGGGCTGGATCTCACAGCGGCTCGCCCTGCTCAGCCTCACTCCGGAGTTGAAGCACAAGCTCGAGACAGGGGAGGAGCGCGCGGACCTGCTACGCCTCGTGGGCCGGAGGAAGCCGGAGGAGCAGGAAGAGCACCTGCAGCGCCTCAAGGACAGGCGTACGCAGGAGAAGTCCGCCCAGCACGCCGGGGCGAGCGTCCGTCGGAACACCGGCACCGGCGCATCGACCGCGAAGACCGATTCCAGGCCACGTCCTGACGCAGCGCGGCTCCCCGCTGACCCGCCTCAACCTCATTACGGCGTAATAAAGTCTCCAGGCCAGGACTCGGAGGCACCGGGAGGGACAGAGCCCGGGGTCACCGTGCCCGACCCACGTCCGGCACCCGCTCCCGGCCCACGTCAGGTCACCATGCCGTGGGGCGACGGTGTCGCCAGTATGGACATCATCTTCGAGAAGGTCGGCGAACGAGAGCGCCGCCGCATGATCGGGCGTTACGTGGAGCTGCTCGGTGGCCCCGAGGCATTTGCCGCCGACCTGACCGCCGCCACCAGCACGGAATTCCGGCGGCAGGTGGTCGAGCTCCTGCTGAAGGATCGGTAGGCCCGAGGTGGCCCGACCTGGCCGAGGGCGGTGGGGGAGCCGGACGGGCGCTGTCCCGAAACCGCTCTCGTCAAGGTCGGCCATTACGGCGTAATAGACCCTTCCCATGCTCCGGAGCCCTGATCTCCATGGCGTGAGAGCAGCTGCTGCACGCGCCACGACGGACGGCGGGCAGCCCGAGTAAGTCCGCACGGCTGAAGTAGAGGACCCAGCAGGGGCTTTCCTAGCGTCAGGGGTGACGACGAAAGGCGTCGTCCGGTCCGAACATGGAGAAGGAGCGCACATGGAGCACCCGTCCGGTATGCACGGTATGGGAAGTGCTGCGTCGTTCGCCGACACTGCGGGCGCAGTCCTCTTCATCGCCTGGGCTGTTGCGATGTGGGTTGCCGTCGCCGTACTCGCCTATGCGAACCGGGGCCCGGTACGGCCCTGGCTGTACAAGACGGCTGTGGGGCTGATCGGGCTCGGTGTCGTCGGGCAGATCGGTCACTTCCAGGAACATGTGGCGCAGGCCGCCTACTGGGTCGCCCATCCCAATGCTCCGGCATGGATGACGCCGTGGGCAAACGGTCTCGCCCGTGGGATGGGGCAGGTGGACATGACCAAGCCCTCGCTCGGCATGGAGATCCTCCACCTCACCGGAAACTTCATCTTCCTCGCCGGACTGGTCGGCATCGTACAGATCACCCGACGCGTCGCCGGACACCTCAAGTCCCGCAAGTGGGCCAGGATGGGAGTCTGGATGCAGGGACTGCACGGACTCGAGCACGTGGTGCTGACGCTGTCCGTCGCGCTGGGGGCCGGCCGCGCGATCGGTCTGTCCACCTGGTTCGGCCTGATGGATCCAGGACCGGCGCTGGTGACATACCGGGTGTGGTGGCACTTCGTCGCCAACATGATCGGTTCGGTGATCCTCGCCATCGCCCTCTACCACTTGTGGAGGGAGAAGCGCATGGTCCGGGCCGCCTACGACGAGGCCGAGGAGGAGTCGGCACCCGCCGTACACGGCCGGATCAAGCGCGAACCCGCGCTGGTGGGGCGGCCGTAGCGGTGCACGGCCGGACCGGCTGGGTTCGGTGAGACGCATGGCTTCTCCCGGCGGTGCTCGGGCACGTGTGTGGTGGGCAAGGCGAGTCTTTCCCCGGTGGAGCGGGCCTCGGACTCCGTACGGCATCGCCAGCACAGGCCGTGCGGGGCTGGACGGCCACAGCTGCCGTTGCGCCCCCGGCATGCGCTGCCGGCCGGAACGGTGGTGGCGGTCACGGGCGAGGCCGCTGATGGCGATGCCGTCCGCGCACGGCACTCTGCGCAGAGTCCTGTGCCGCCGGGGAGGTGGGGACGCTCGCAGTCGGGACAGCACTCCGTGATCCGGCGGACGGCCGCAGGGCGGGGCGTTGACCGGTGGTCCGGGGTGTGGGTGTCGGAGCAGGAACTCTCCGCGGCCCGTCTCCGGCGGGCCGCCGCCCGCTCAGCGACCACCTCCCGGCAGATGGCGCAGCTCGTACCGGTCGACCAGAGGACTCCCGACTCGCAGTCCGGGTTGGCGCAGCCCCAGCGGGGGAGAGCGACTCCCAGCAGCCAGCGCCCAGGGTCGCGGATGTCGTCGATGAAGGTCAGGGTGAGGCGCTGGGTGAGTCGGGCGCGCAGGCGGGAGGGTCCGCAGCCGTCCTCGAGCTGCCTGGAGACCTCCCGCCCGATGCGGCGCTGTACGTAGGTGTTGGCCTGGCAGAGCAGGAAGCGGACCGGCTCCAGCACGAAGTCGAGCCGTGGGCTGAAGGTCAGTTGAGGGCCTGTCCAGGATGTCTGGGCGGTGGAGGGAGCCGTGGGCTTCGGAGCTGGGGTGGTGGCCTCCGCGCGCAGCGCGAGACCGGCAGGGGCATCGGCCGGCGCCGGTTCGTCGGTGCGGCCTGTTGCAGCCGCTACTACGGTTACTTCGCCTACGGCGGATGGCAAAGGCAGCCCCTCGTTCTCGGGTCGGTCAATTCTTAGGTCTTCCTTATACGCGAGCGAACTCGCATCAGCGTCGGGACCCGATCGGTCATCAGGTTGGGGAGTCGCCGCGCAGGGGCTGTCGTGCACGACGAAGAGATGACGCCCCTGGAAGCCGGCCCGGCGCCGCACGCTGATCCAGCCGGCCGCGGCCAGTTCGTCGATGATGCGGCTAGCGGCTTCGGTGCTCACGGGCTTGCCGGCGCGCGGACCGGAGTGATGGCAAAGGAAGCTCGCGAGGTCGCCCTCGGAGAGGGGGATCCCCTGCACGACGGCGTAGGCGATGACGGCGTAGGCCCGCAGCAGACGGGGCCGCATCTGTTCGCTGGCAACGACGGCCAGCCAGACGTACCGTTCGGTGGGCTTCAGCGGGCGGACACGGCGGCACGCCGTGGTTCCGGAGCCACCGGACAGGGAGCGTCGTTGGTTGTCGGGAAGCTCGACCACCCCGTCGGGGGCTGTGTCGCGAAGCTGTGCAAGGCCGCGATGCACGGTGGCTTCGGAAAGCCTGATATAGGAGGCGAGCGTGCCGGCGGCCGCCGTGCAGCCGGCCGCGCGCGCTGAGAGGGCCTTGACCTTGACATAGACACTCAGCGCCGCGTCGGAGTAGTGAGAGGATTCCACGAGCCGCATGGGCACCTTCACGCGCCCCCGGCGGACGGGAGCCGAAGCGGAGGGGCTTGTTCCGGACTGAGGATGGCCGAGATCTTTCGGAGTGAAATCGGCATCAATGCCGTGATCCGCCCCTTCGGCACGACCGGGGGGCTGGAGAATCGCAGCCGATTGCTTCATCATGATGGGGTCTCCCTTCGGGGCTTCATGGGGTCTCTCCTTTGAGGGGTTTCATGGGGTCTCCTCCCTTTCGGGATGTCATGGGGCCCCTCTTCCGACGGGTTTCATGGGGTCTCCCTTCGGGGCGACATGAGGTCCCTCCTTCGATCGAGGCTTGGGATCTTCTTCTCGGGGCTTCATGGGGTCTCTCCTTCGAGGGGTTTCATGGGGTGTCTCTTCGGGGTGACATGTGCTCCCTCCTTTGGTGGGGCATGGGATCTCCCTTTCGGGTGACGAATGTGATCCGTTCGGGGGGTTCGAGAAGCCGTGCTATGCGGCTTCTTGGTTCTGGCAGAACCGGTAGTAACGCGATTCTGGGGTGGTGCCCAGAACGGGCCTGCGCCCGTCGAGTTGCAGCTCGACGGGCGTGTTCAGACTTGGCCTCGCATTCCAGTGATGGTCGGTCGGCGACTGTCCCCTCAGGGGGCCAGTCGCCCTGGGCCTTGATGTCACGTCCTCCCTCAATCTGCCCGAGCAGTGGGGCTGTTCGCGGATCGGATCTGCTTCGGCTCGTCGTGCGTGGGGGAGTGGCGGCTCACAGGGAGTCGACCTCCGCCAGTTCCGCGCTCGCGTTGAACGCTGTGGAACCCTTCTGGCGGGCGTTGACGCGGATCGTCCGGCGCGCGTCCGTGGGGGAGTGGTCGTCCGTCGGCTCGGCCTCGATCCAGCACGGCTCGTCGAACTCGACGTAGTGGTTGAACGAGACGTCCATTGACACGGGAATCGCGGCGCCGGCCTGCGAAGGCCGAACGGCCTGCCCCGCCTGTCGCACGGATTCCAGAAGCAGCATGCCCGGAACGTGGTCGAGGGCATGGTCGAAGAGGACCGGATGGCTGGTGTCGACGCGCAGTTGCCAGCGAAGCGGCTCCGCGGCCGGTGAGAGCACGATGTCCTGCTTCTGCAGCCGTCCGACGGTGCTGCGCGGCACCGGATCCGGAGGTTTCGGGGCATTGGAGAAGATCGCGTCGATGTCGCCTCGCCCCGGGCGCAGACGCCGGTACACGGCGGGCGAGTGGCTGCCGAAGCGGACGCTGGCCATGGCGAGCAGCGAGCCGTTGCGGACGGCCTCCAGGTGCATGGACATCGTGACCGGGAGAGAGCGGTGATAGCGGATGTCCGAACAGGTCACGTGCAGTTGGACGTCCGCCGGGGTGTCCTCGATGCGCATGGCCTGCGGGTTGACCGCGAACTGCAGGCGCGACCAGGACAGCTGGTGACCGAACGGAACCTGGTAGGCGACATGCGTCAGCAGGGTGCTGGACTGTCGTATCGTCTCGCACAGCAGCAGTGGGTCGTACATCCCGTACTCGGGGATGTAGAAGGTGTGGCAGCGCGGCAGCTGCGCGGTGACGGTGAAGGCGTCGCGCCCGGCCCTGCTCCAGTCGGTCAGGAAGACCTCCGACAGAGCCGCCCGGTGCACGTACTCCCTGGCGACGGTCGTGGTGAGTGCGGGTCTCGCCGCGCTGTGCGGCTCTGTGGTTGTCAGCATGCCTCTCCCCTAGGGCGTGCGTATGTGTTCCCCGAAGGCCACTACCGGCGACTGCGGGTTCGGTTTAAAATATCGGTTGTTCTTTTTTTTTGTCGAGAGGGAGCACCAGACCGATGGCCAAGCCGCAGCAGGATCGAGCAGTCAAGACGCGGGAGGCCATCATCCTGGGAGCTGCCGAGGTCTTCGACGAGTACGGGTTCAGAGGCGCCAGCATCAGCAAGATCATGAAGCGGGCCGGTGTCTCCCAGGGCGCCATGTACTTCCACTTCAAGTCGAAGGAGGACCTGGCGCGTGCCGTGATGACCGCGCAGCCCGGCACCGTCGTGCCCCGGCTGGGGGCCGAGGGGCTGCAGCGGATCGTGGATATGACGTTCGTCTGGGCCTGGCAGATACAGCGTGACGTGCTCCTCCGCGCGGGCGTCCGGCTCACCAACGAGCAGGACGGGGCCACCGTGCGGGACGCGACGCCGTTTCTGGAATGGGCCAGGATCCTGGAACTCTCCCTGGCGGGTGCTCAGGAGGAGGGTGAACTCGTGGAGTCGGTCGACATCGGTCAGCTCGCCGAGTTCCTCGTCGGAGCGTGCACCGGGATGCAGATGTACGCGAACGCCGTGTCCGGGCGCCGGGATCTGCCCGAGCGGACCGTGGCGATGTGGCGGATCCTCCTGCCGGGCATCACGTCCGAGCGGGTCGTGGAGTCCATCGACCTGAACGTGCACCGCTTCGCCTGATCGTCGCATCCTCGTCGGCGCCCCTCCCGGAGAACACCCTCTTTTGCAGTCCACCGCCCAGTCCACCGCCCGCGACCGACTCAGGAGGCCTTCGTTGCCCCAAGGAATACGGCAGTTGCGGCTCGCCGCGATCAACATCGACGGCGTGCTGCTGAACGACACCTTCAGTCCGGTCATACACCGGTTCGTCGTCAATCGCGGTGGAGCCTACACCGCGGAGGTCGAGCGGCGGGTGTTCTCCCAGCCGCAGCAGCAGGCCAGCGAGTACCTGGCGCACGTGGTACGGGTGCCGATGACCGGGCCGGAAGCCCTGGAGGCGTACTTCGCCGAACGGGTCGCCCACATGAGTGAGGATCCGGTCCGGCTCCTTGACGGGGCGATCGAATTGGTGCGCCGACTGCGGGGGCTTGGGCTGCGGACGATCTGCTACGGGGGGCTCGGCCGGGAGCATTTCGACCGCTTCCTCGGCGAGTGGGCCCACCTTTTCGACGGTCCCGGATACGTCTGCACCAACGGCTTCCGTCCCGGCATCACGGAGATCACGTCCGATGTCTTCGGTCTCGCGGGTGCCCAGGCGGTGTTCATCGACGACGTGGCGCGTGTGGCCGAGAAGGCCAAGGAACTCGACGTGCCGTTCATCGGGCACCCGAGCGACTTCGAGCACGGCTTCCAGCGCGGACTCATGCAGGAGGTGGGGGTGCGGCATCTCGCGGACTCGCTGCACCACATCGACGAGGCGATGCTGCGCGCCGTCGATGCAGAGGCCGCCGACGGCACGGTCTGGAAGCAGCCGTCCGTCGCGCCGGTGTGAACAGGCACAACCGCACACACGGTTCCTTCTCTCATTCATCAGGGGGCATGTTGTCGAACAAAGAAGCGGAAAAAGAGGGCGGCGGTCTGCTGAGCGGCAAAGTCGCCATGATCACCGGGGCTTCCAGCGGGATCGGGGCGGCGGCGGCGCGGCTGTTCGCCGCGGAAGGGGCTGCGGTCGTCCTCATGGCAAGGCGTGAGGACCGGCTGAAGCAGGTCGCTCACGAGATCGTCGCGAGCGGGGGGCGCGCGCTGGCCGCACCGGGCGACGTCGTCCGCACCGAGGATGTGGGACGGGTGGTGGGAGCTGCTCTGGAGACGTTCGGACGGCTGGACGTGGCCTTCAACAACGCCGGATGGGGCACGGTGGGCACCGATCTGCACGAGACGGACGACGCGGTGTTCGAGCAGGTGATGGACGTGAACGTGCGGGGGACGTGGAACTGCCTGCGCCATCAACTCCCGGCGATGTTCCCCTCAGGGGAGGGGGCCGTAGTGAACACGGCCAGCACGGCGGGAGTCGTGGCGACGGTGGCGGGAGCGCCGTACGTCGCCGCCAAGCACGCGGTGATCGGGATGACGAAGGCCGCAGCTGCCCAGTACGGCGATCGCGGCATCCGTGTCAATTCCCTGGTCGTGGGCAGTACTCGGACCGAACTCGTCGACGGGGCGATCGAGGCCCACCCGCATCTGCAGGACGTCTTCGTCGCGCGCCAGATCCAGAAGCGCATGGCGGCCCCCGAGGAAGTGGCACACGCCGCGCTCTGGCTCAGCAGCCCGCATGCCTCCTTCGTCACGGGGGCCGCGATGGCTGTGGACGGCGGCCGTACCGCGGTATAGCGGAGTAGCTGGCGAGGCCGGTCGGACGGATGACCCTGTCCGCCCGACGGGCCGTCAGCTCGCCTGAGCGTCCTCGGATGGCGGGCCCGCCGGATCCCGCACGTCCGCCCCCTCGGCGGACACGCCGACCAGCGCGAGGTGCCAGACCCGCTTGAGCTGGGCGACGGTGCTTTCGAAGGCGGGGTCCGAGCCGGTCCGGCCGCGCAGGTACGCCTCGGCCCCGTTCGTCAGATGCTCCACGAGCGTCGTGACGTCCGCGGGCAGCGCGTCGGCCCGCAACTGGCCGCTTTCGTAGGCCCGGTCGAGCAGCGCGCGGACCGTCGGCAGCCAGGCGCCCGACCAGGCTTCGGTGCCGGGGCGCTCCCGGCCCAGGCGGATGGCGGAGCGGACCGCCGGCTCCCGCTCCATCAACCCGGCCAGTTCGAGGGTCAGATCGACCACCATGCGCAGCGGCGGCACCGGCTGGGCGGTGAGGAGTTCCAGCGCGGCCAGCGTCACCGTCCGCCCTTCCCGCTGCACCGCGTCCGCGAGGTCCGCCTTCGACGGAAAATGGAAGGTCACCGCGCCGATGGACATGCCGGCGACCCCGCTGATGCGCGACAGCGACGTCCCGTCGTACCCGTAGCGGTCGAACTCCGCCGCTGCCGCGTCGACCAGTATCCGGCGCGTGCGCACGGCCCTCTCCTGTCTCACCACACCTCCTCCCGAAGAGGGCTCTCGGCCACCGGACGTGCGAGGGTCCTGACTCCGGCCCGACGGTGTACCGCCGGCGCGTCCCGAGGGGGGCTGATGTTCACTCCTTGCTTCAAGAGTTCGCTTCCTTCCTCCGGCCGGCAAGGCGGAGTTGCCCAAGACGTTTCGGATAACGGCAGGTCAGGGGGTGGTCGGCCCCCTTGGCGGGAGGCCCGTGGAGGGCCTGCCTGGCATCTTCGGCCCCGGCAATCACGGCGGCGGCCGACGCGGGTGGCGGGGTCGGACTTGGCGAAGTGCATTCGGCAACTCTCCTGAGTCGCAAAAAAAAGAGGTCGTTCGCTATTATTTTAGCCTGGTCGGCAGCCGCAGGCCGACAGGAAGGGAGGAAACTAGCCATGGATGCGTACGCTCTGACGGCCGGTCGCATATCGTTGCCGGTGTTCGCCGAGAGGATCTTCGAGCGCCTGCCGCGGGCCGACCAGCGGCGCTGGGCTGAGGCCTATGTGCAGGGCCTGCTGACGACCTCGGGCAAGAAGTCCGTGCGCCGCCTCGCGGCAGCGATCTCTTCCTCACCCGCCACCTCGCAGGCTCTCCACCAGTTCGTCAACGCCAGCCCCTGGGACTGGACGCCCGTCCGGGCGGAGCTCGCCAGATGGGTCGAGCAGCAGATGACCCCGCGCGCCTGGGTGCTCGGCCAGGCGGTACTGCGCAAGCGCGGCGAGCACTCCTGCGGTGTGCACCGCCGGTTCCTGCCCTCCACCGGCCGCTCGGTCACCTGCCAGCTGGGCGTCGGGGTCTTCCTCTCCTCCGACGATCAGGCCGTGCCCGTCGACTGGCGCCTGCTGCTCCCCGGTTCGTGGAGCAAGGACCCCGAGCGCCGTGTGCGGACCCGCATCCCCGACGGGATCGGCCCCCGCTCCGTCGAGCAGCACGCCCTCGACCTCGTCGACGCTCTCACCGCCGCGGGCCGGACCGCGCCCCTGCCCGTCGTCGCCGACCTGGAGGGGAGCGGCGGAACCGGCGCGGAGGCCCTGGTCGGGGGACTCGCTGGTCGAGGGCGGGACTTCGTCGTCGCCGTCCCGGACACGCTCCAGGTCGCCGTCGGCGGCCACCTGCGACTGCAGCATCCCCGCGGAGGGGAAGGGCGGAGCCCGGTGCTCGCCGCCCGCAGCCTCTTCGAGTCCGACGCGGGCGCCCTGACCCGGACGGAGAGCGTGGCACCCCCGGACGGACGGGGCCGCCACACCTGCGTCATGTCGAGCTTCGTCAGGCTGCCCCAGCGCGGCGGGAACGGCGCGCGGATCCACCGCACCTACCGGCTGTTCGCCACACGCACCGACAACGGACGGCGGCCCCTCCAGCTGTGGCTGACCAGCCTCACCCACGCCCGGACGGACACCCTGCTCGCTCTGACGCGGACGCTCGGGCAGGCCGGGCACTCGGTGCGGGAGATGTCGGACGAGTTCGGCCTGCTCGACTTCGAGGGCCGTTCCTACCCGGGCTGGCACCATCACATGTCGCTGGTCTCCGCGGCATACGCCTACAGCCGCCTGGAACAGGGGCGCACCAGGGCCGGTGAGGGAATGCTCGTCGCCGCCTGAGCGGCCCGGCCGAGTCCGCTGCGACTTCGCCCTGTCGAGTTCCTTCACGCAACTCGCACAGCCATAGAGTGAGTTCATGCTGAGACACACATACGCGGGACAGGACTGCAACCTCGCCCGGTCCCTGGAGGTCATCGGCGAGCGCTGGACCTTGCTGATCATCCGGTCGGCGCTGCTCGGCACCACCCGCTTCGACGGGTTCCTCTCCCAGCTGGACATCGCCCGCAACGTGCTCGCCGGCCGGCTGGCCCGGCTGGTCGAGCACGGCGTGCTGGAACGCGTGCCGTACCAGGACAAGCCGGTGCGGCACGAGTACCGGCTCACCCCCGCGGGCCGTGATCTGACCCGGGCTGTGATCGCCCTGATGCAATGGGGCGACCGCAATCTGCCGCAGGAGCCGGTGCCGCCGCGTCGCGCCGACCACATCGGCTGCGACGGACCCGTCCACGCCGAACTGCGCTGCTCACGGTGCGGGCGTACCGTGCGCGACGAGGAAGTGGACGTGCGCGGCAACCGCTGAGCACCTCACCGAAGCGCACGCGCGAAGATGCCGCCCGCCGCGCGGTCCGCCCACGATGGCCCCTTCCGCCGCCGACAGCAGCGGCGCACAAGAGGAGGTGCCCGTGCCCGCACTGGGAGCACTGCGCAGGCTGGTCCTGGCCCCGTCCCTGGACGACGTGAGCTTTGCCGGGCGCGGCTTCCCCACCGAGCCGAACGACCGCACACGACAGCTGGAGGCCGTGCCGCAGGCCGTCGTCACCGGCTTCGAGTGGGGCATCGAGGACAAGGACCTGGCCACCACCGAGCGCCGGCTCGCGCTCGTCGACCCGCTGAACAGGGGATTCGCCTACGAGGGCGCCACCATGGCCTGCGCCGTCCGCGACGCCGTGGGCCCGAACCGGCACCGCGCCCGTGATCTGCTGCGGGGCGGCGGCAGGCCGCACATCTTCCTCAACTACATCGGAATCGGCTTCGCCATGGCCAAACTGCCCAGGCGGCTGTGGGGGAGGCTCGTTCCCGATCTGACCGAGCCCGACCTCTACCCGGCGATGAGCTGGCTCTGCGTCGACGGCTACGGCTTCGACCGCGCCTACTTCGACACCGGCACCTGGGTCACCGGACAGCGCCTGGACACGCCCTACAACTGGGACGGGGACCCCTCGTACTGGCGGCGCGCCTTCGACCAGGGCGTCGGCCGGGCGCTGTGGTTCGTCCACGGCGGGCACGTCGCCCACGTCTCCGCGGCCGTACGGGCGTTCGCCGCCGGGCGGCAGGCGGATCTCTGGAGCGGTGTGGGGCTGGCCGCCACCTTCGCCGGCGGCGGCTCGGCCGCCGACCTGGCCGCGCTGCGCGAGGAGGCGGCGGAATGCGCCGGACACCTGGCCCAGGGCGCGGTCTTCGCGGCCAAGGCGCGCCACCACGCCGGGTTCGTGCCCGAGCACAGCGGTGCCGCCGTCCACGCGTTCACGGGGCTCTCGGCCGGCGCCGTGGCACGACTCGCCGACGACTGCGCCGCCACCGCAGCCGAGAAGGGCGTAGGACCCGCCTACGAGGTCTGGCGCCGGGGTGTGCGCACGCGACTGGGCACCGCCGCCGCGCGAACACCGTCTGGGAGCCGCGCCGTGTGAGCACCGTCGTTTGAGCACATCTGAAGTAGACGCCCCTCCCGGCCCCCTGGCTAGATTCGATTCGCCGGGCTGTTTCCAGGGATTCGAGAGGGGCGGTCTTCTGCCGTGTCCAGTTTTTTTGGCGCACTCCGCCGCCGATTGCTCACGCCGCGTGTTTCCGAGACGACCATGGAAGTGCGCGGATTTCATGTGAAGAACGCGGAGGCAAAGGCGCGGCTCGAGCTCATAGGAGAGGTGTTTCTCGAGGGATACGCGTACGCCGTGGAAGCCGCTTCCCCGGCCGAGGCGGAAGAACTGCTGGAGAAAGTCGCACCGGACATGCGCGGCTTCGCCTACGAGGGCGCCGGTATGGGCGCGGCGGTGTACGACTCGCTGCCGGGGCACGGCGGCCGCCTGGAGGGGCTGCTGGCCGGCGAGGGCCGCCACCACGACTACATGGTCCACGTCGGTGTCGGCTGGGCGATGGCCCGCCTGCCCAGGCCCCTGTGGCCCGACATCCGCACCACCGACCCGCTGCTGCGCTGGCTGGCACTGGACGGCTACGGCTTCCACCAGGCGTACTTCAGGACCGGCGCCTATGTGCGCGATCCGAAGGCGCAGCACCCGTTCCGGTGGAACGGCGGGCACAACCACTACACGCCCCACGCCATCGACCAGGGCATAGGCCGCGCCCTGTGGTTCGTCGGCGGCACCGATCCCGAGGTCGTCACCGACCTGATCCGGGCCTATCCCGAGCGGCGCCACGGCGACCTCTACGCGGGCGCCGGACTCGCCTGCGCCTACGCGGGCGGCGTGAGCGAGCACGAGCTCGCGTACTTCGTCGCGAGCGCGGGCCGGCACCGCCGGTCGCTCGCCCAGGGGGCCGCGTTCGCCACCGAGGCACGCGTCAAGGCGGGCACGGTCAACAGCCACACCCACCTGGCGGCCCGTGTCGTGTGCGGCACGACGGCCGAGCGGGCGTCGCGGGTGTGCCGGGACACCCGGCCCGAGGCACCCGGCCGGGGAGCGGCCCCGGACTACGAGACCTGGCGGCGCGACATCGCCGAGGAACTCGCTTCAGAATCGCTCATCTCGAAAGGTGCCGACCAGTGACGGTCACAAAGAACTGGCTCCGCAGGAATTCACCGGGAATCGTCGCGCTCGCCCTGATGGTGAGCACGTTCTACGCCGTGCGGCTGCCCGAGTCATCGGCTTCCGAAGTCAACAAGCTGGCGAAGAACTTCGCATTCGAGCCGATGTCCATAGCCATGCCCGCCGGATTCCCGAAGCAGGAGGTGCGGAAAGTCAACAAGGCGTACGAGCACATCGACGCATGGATCTCCTCGGTCGGCGCCGGTATCGCGGTAAACGACCTCGACGGCGACGGGCTGGCCAACGACCTGTGCGTGAACGACGTGCGGATCGACCAGGCCGTGGTCACCCCGGCGCCGACCCGGAAGGACGCCTACGCGCCGTTCGCCCTGGACCCGGCACCGCTGGGCACCAGCACGACCATGGCGCCGATGGGCTGTATGCCCGGCGACTACGACGAGGACGGACGCATGGACCTCCTCGTCTACTACTGGGGCCGCACGCCGGTCATCTACGTGAACAAAGGGGAGAAGGGGAAGCCGCTGACCCCGGACTCCTTCACGGCGACCGAACTGCTGCCCGGCAAGCCCGGCAGGACCTACACCGGTCCGCTGTGGAACTCCAACGCGGCCGCCGTCGCCGACTTCGACGGTGACGGCCACAACGACATCTACATCGGCAACTACTTCCCGGACAGCCCCGTCCTGGACCCGTCCAAGGACGGCGACGTCACCATGAACGCATCGCTGTCGCACGCCCAGAACGGCGGCGGCGGCCACTTCTTCCGGTGGACCGAGGACGGCTACGAGAAGACCGACGGCGCCCTCCCGCAGAGCCTGAACAAGGGCTGGTCGCTCGGCGCCTCCGCCGCCGACCTCGACGGCGACCGGCTGCCGGAAATGTTCCTCGCCCACGACTTCGGCACCTCGGCGCTGCTGTACAACACCTCCACCCCAGGCAAGATCCGGTTCTCCGAGGTCAAGTCCGCGCACAGCGGCACGGTCCCGAAGTCCAAGGAACTGGGCCGCAGCTCCTTCAAGGGCATGGGCGTCGACTTCGGCGACCTGGACCACGACGGCATCTACGACATGTTCGTCAGCAACATCACCACGTCGTTCGGGATCCAGGAGTCGAACTTCGCCTTTCTGAGCGACGCCGACTCCCGCTCCGAACTGCAGGGCCGCTTCAAGAAGGGTGAAGCCCCGTACACGGACAAGTCCACCGATCTGAAGCTGGCCTGGTCGGGCTGGGGCTGGGACGTCAAGACGGGCGATTTCGACAACGACGGCGACCTGGAGATCACCCAGGCCCTCGGCTTCGTCAAGGGCAAGCACAACCGATGGCCGCAGCTGCAGGAGCTCGCCACCGCCAACGACGCCCTCGTCCCCAACCCGGTGTGGTGGCCGAACGTCAAGCACGGTGACGACATCGCCGGCAGCCAGCGGATGCGGTTCTTCGCCAAGGACCCCGGAACCGGCGAATACCACAACCTCTCCGGGGCCCTCGGCATCGGCGAGCCCGTCCCGACCCGAGGCCTGGCCACCGGCGACGTCGACGGCGACGGACGGCTCGACCTGGCGGTCGCCCGCCAGTGGGGCGAGCCGGTCTTCCTGCACAACGTCGCCGAGACCACCGGTTCCCACCTGGGCCTGAAGCTCACCCATCCGGACGGAGCGCCCGTGGTCGGCGCGGAGGTCCGCGTCCGGCTGCCCGACGGCACCGAGCGCGTCACCCGTCTCGACGGCGGCGGCGGCCACTCCGGCAAGCGCAGCACCGACGTCCATATCGGTCTGGGCAAGGACGTCCGGGACTCCGTCCCGGCCGTGGTCGCCTGGCGCGACCGTACCGGTGAGGTCCACGAGCAGAAGCTGAAGCTCACGCCGGGCTGGCACAGCCTCGAGCTGGGCACCGAGGTCAAGGAGAAGTGACGATGTCCGCAACGAAGACCGCCGCCGCACCACGGCACAACCCGAAGGTCACGACGGCGCTGCGCCGGTTCGCGATCTCCATCACCGTGCTCAACGTCTTCGGCTACACCGTCCTCGGCTTCGAGCAGCCCTGGACCTGGCCGTTCATCGCGCTGGCGACCGCCTACACCGTCGAGATCGTCCTGGAGCTCTTCGGCGCCCGCGCCGAGAAGCGCGCGCCGCGTTTCGCCGGCGGCGGGTTCAAGGGCCTGGTGGAGTTCCTCTTCCCGGCCCACATCACCGCCCTCGCGGTGAACATGCTCATCTACGTCAACGACCTGGTATGGGTCATGGTGTTCGGGGTGATCGTCGCCGTCGGCACCAAGTGGGTGCTGCGCGCCCCGGTCAAAGGCCGGATGCGGCACTTCATGAACCCGTCGAACTTCGGCATCGCCGTCATCCTGGTGCTCTTCCCATGGGCCTCGATCGCCCCGCCGTACCACTTCACCGAGTACCTCGACGGCGGCTTCGACTGGCTCGTGCCGGCGATCATCATCGTCCTGGGCACGATGCTCAACGCCAAGCTCACCGAGCGCATGTGGCTCATCCTCGGCTGGGTCGGCGTCTTCGCCCTCCAGGCGATCGTCCGCGGCCTGCTGTTCGGCACCTCCATCCCCGCCGGCCTGGCGATGATGACCGGCGTGGCGTTCGTGCTCTTCACCAACTACATGATCACGGATCCCGGTACGACCCCGTCCTCGAAGTGGGGTCAGATCGCCTTCGGCGGAGGCGTCGCCGCCCTGTACGGCGTGCTGACCGCGATGAGTATCGCCTACGGCCTGTTCTTCGCCACCGCCCTCGTCTGCGCCGTCCGCGGCGCGTTCCTGTGGACCGCCGACATCGTCTCCAGGAAGCGCGCCGAGGAGGCCCTGGCGCTCGACGCCGTCACCCGTTCCGTCACCGGGGCCGAAGCAGCCGCCGAGAGCGGAGCCGCCGCCCGGACCGGCAGCACCCCGGCGTGCGCGTGCCCCGAGGGCGCCTGCGCCTGCCCCGTCCCCGTCCCCACCCCGGCCGCGTCCGTGCCCGCGTCCGGGACCCCGGCGTGCGCGTGCCCCGAGGGCGCCTGCGCCTGCCCCGTCCCGGCGTCCGCCGAGGTCGATACCGAGAAGGTCCCGGTGCCCGCATGACCAGAATCGCCATCGTCGGCATGGCCTGCCGCTACCCCGACGCCACCGACCCGAACGAGCTGTGGGACAACGCCGTCGCCGGACGGCGCGCGTTCCGCCGCCTGCCCGACGTCCGGATGAACCTGGACGACTACTGGGACGCCGACCCGGCGGCCCCCGACACCTTCTACGCCCGCAACGCCGCGGTCATCGAGGGCTACGCGTTCGACCGGGTCGCCCACAAGATCGCCGGCAGCACCTTCCGGTCGACCGACCTCACGCACTGGCTCGCCCTCGACACCGCAGGCCGCGCGCTCGCCGACGCCGGGTTCGCGGGCGGCGACGGCCTGCCGCGCGAACGCACCGGCGTGGTCGTCGGCAACACCCTCACCGGCGAGTTCTCCCGCGCCAATGTGATGCGGCTGCGCTGGCCCTACGTCAGGCGGGTGATGGCCGCGGCCCTCAAGGGCCAGGACGGCTGGGACGAGTCCCGGACCGCGGAGTTCCTCGACGACGTCGAGACCACGTACAAGGAGCCGTTCCCGGCGGTCGACGAGGACACCCTCGCCGGCGGACTCGCCAACACCATCGCCGGCCGGATCTGCAACCACTACGACCTCAACGGCGGCGGCTACACCGTCGACGGCGCCTGCTCCTCCTCGCTGCTGTCGGTGACCACCGCCGGAACCTCGCTGATCAACGGCGACCTCGACGTCGCCGTCGCGGGCGGAGTCGATCTGTCGATCGACCCGTTCGAGATCATCGGCTTCGCCAAGACCGGCGCGCTCGCCAAGGGGGAGATGAAGCTGTACGACCGCGGCTCCAACGGCTTCTGGCCGGGCGAGGGCTGCGGGATGATCGTGATGATGCGGGAGAAGGACGCTCTCGCCGCAGGCCACCGCGTCTATGCCACCATCGCGGGCTGGGGCGTGTCCTCCGACGGCCAGGGCGGCATCACCCGCCCCGAGGCCGGCGGCTACCGGCTGGCCCTCGCACGCGCCTACCGGCGGGCCGGGTTCGGCATCGAGACCGTACGGCTTTTCGAAGGCCACGGCACCGGTACCGCCGTCGGCGACGCCACCGAGCTCACCGCCCTGATGGGCGCGCGCCGGGAGGCCGACCCGGCCGCCCCGGTCGCGGCCGTCACCTCCATCAAGGGAATGATCGGCCACACCAAGGCCGCGGCCGGTGTCGCCGGGCTGATCAAGGCGGCCATGGCCGTCGACAACCAGACCCTCCCGCCGTCCATCGGCACCGTCGACCCGCACGAGCTGCTCGCAGCCGGCAACGCCAACCTCAGGGCGCTGCGCAAGGCCGAAGCCTGGCCCGAGGGCGGCCCGCGCCGCGCCGGCGTCACCGCCATGGGCTTCGGCGGCATCAACACCCACGTCGTCCTGGACGAGCCCGCCACCCGGCGGCGCCCGGCGCCCAGCCGCCGATCCGCCGCCCTGGCCGGCTCGCTGCAGGACTGCGAACTGCTCGCCGTCGACGGCGAGTCGCCGCGCGAGCTGCGTGCCCGTCTCACCGAGGTCGCCGCCTACGCCGCCCGGGTCTCGTACGGGCAGGTCGCGGACCTGGCCGCCACGCTGCAACGCGAACTGCGCGGCCTGCCGCACCGCGCGGCGGTCGTCGCCTCCTCCCCGGAGGACGCCGAGCGCCGCCTGCTGTACCTGGCCGAACTGCTCGAAGCGGGCGAGAGCACCCACACCGCCGCGGACGGCCGCAGCTTCATGGGCCGGACCGCCGGCCGCGCCCGGATCGGTTACCTCTTCCCCGGACAGGGCTCGGGCAGCGGCACCGGCGGAGGAGCGCTGCGCCGCCGCTTCCCCGAAGCCGCCGAGGTCTTCGAGCGGGCCGCCCTGCCCACCGCCGGCGACATGGTCGCCACCGATGTGGCGCAGCCGCGCATCGCCACCGGCTCGGCCGCCGGCCTGCGCGTACTGGACTCGCTCCGCCTGGAGGCGGCCGTCGCCGTCGGGCACAGCCTCGGCGAACTCTCCGCCCTCCACTGGGCCGGCGCCCTCGACGAGGAGACACTGCTGGAGGCGGCCCGGGTCCGCGGGCGGGCCATGGCCGAGCACAGCGCCTCGGGCACGATGGCCTCGCTGAACGCCGAGCCCGAGCGGGCCGAGGAACTCGCCCACGGCCTCGGCGTCGTCATCGCCGGCTACAACGGCCCCGAACAGACGGTGGTCGCCGGACCGGTCGCGGACATCGAGGAGGTACAGCGCCGGGCCGGTCTCGCCGGCGTGGCCTGCACCCGCCTCGAGGTCTCGCACGCCTTCCACTCGCCGCTCGTCGCCGGCTCCGCCGCGTCCTTCGGGGCGTGGCTCGACGGCACCCGCCCCGGCGAGGTCTCGGGCCGGGTCGTCTCCACCGTCACCGGCGGCGAACTCCCCCGTGACGCCGACCTGGCCGGGCTGCTCCGCGAGCAGATCACCGGACCCGTCCGCTTCACCCAGGCGGTGAGCGAGGCCGCAGCGAGCGTCGACCTGTTCGTCGAGGTCGGCCCGGGACGGGTGCTCAGCGGACTCGCCCAGGCCACCACCGGTGTGCCCGCCGTCGCGCTGAACACCGACGACGAGTCGCTTCGCGGCGTCCTGCAGGTGGCCGGCGCCGCGTTCGTCGCGGGTGCGCCCATCGCCCTCGAACGGCTCTTTGAGGACCGGCTGATCCGGCCCCTGGAAGTCGGCCAGGAGTTCTCCTTCCTCGCCAACCCCTGCGAGCAGGCGCCGCGCGATGTGCCCGCCGCGGCAGGGTGCCGGGCGCGCCCGGCCGCGCCGGCCCGCGCCGCGGCCCTCCGGCCCGAGCAGAGCACACCGGCCGAGCCGGCGGGGCCCGCCGCCTCTGCGGCCGCCCCTGCCGACGGCGGGCCGTCGGGCGAGGGCGGAGCCGACGCACTCGACGTGCTGCGCACCCTCGTCGCCGAACGCGCGGAGCTTCCGGCTGATCTCGTCGGCCCCGACAGCCGCCTCCTGGACGACCTCCACATGAGCTCGATCACCGTGGGCCAGATCGTCAACCAGGCGGCGGCCCGCCTCGGGATCGCCGCGGCCCAGGTGCCGACCAACTTCGCCACCGCCACCCTCACCCAGCTGGCCGAGGCGCTGGAGACCCTCGTCGGCACCGATGGCGCGCAGGAGCCCGCCGCCGGCCCCGTGATCGCGGGCGCCGCCACCTGGGCGCGGCCCTTCGCCGTGGACCTCGACGAACTGGCCCGGCCTGACGCCGCGGCCGACGGAACCGACGGCGCGTGGGAGCTGTTCGCCCCCGAGGGGCACCCGTACGCCGAGCGCCTCCGGCAGGCTCTTGCGACGTCCCGGCTGGGCTCGGGCGTCCTGGCCGTCCTGCCGGGGAACTGCTCCGCGCAGGAGCTCGACCGGGTGCTCGCGGCCGCGAAGAACGCGCTCGCCGGCGGCGGCGAACGGCGCTTCGTCCTGGTGCAGGACGGCCGCGGCGCCGCGGGGCTGGCCAAGACCTTGCACCTGGAAGCGCCCCACCTGCGCACGACCGTCGTCCACACTCCGCCGACACAGGACACGGTGGAGCGGGTCGTCGCCGAGGTGGCGGCGACCAGCCGGTTCACCGAGGTCCACTACGACGAGGCCGACGTGCGTCGCGTGCCGACGCTGCGGGCCCTGCCGGTGGAGCCGCTGCGCACCGACGCGCCTCTGGACGACGCCGACGTCCTGCTGGTGACCGGCGGCGGCAAGGGCATCTCCGCGGAGTGCGCGCTGGCCATCGCCCTGGACACGGGGGCGAAGCTGGCCGTGCTCGGCCGCTCCGACCCGGCCGGGGACCGCGAACTCGCCGGGAACCTGGCGCGGATGCGCGACAGCGGCGTCACCGTGCACTACGCGCGTGCCGACGTCACCGCGCCGGAGCAGGTCACGGCGGCCGTCGCCGAACTGGAGGGCGAACTCGGCAGGATCACCGGCCTGCTGCACGGCGCCGGCCGCAACGAGCCCGCCCCGCTCACCCAGCTCGGCCCCGAGGACTTCCGACGGACCTTCGCCCCCAAGGTCGACGGACTGCGCACGGTCCTGGAGGCGGTGGGAGCCGGCAATCTGAAGCTGCTGGTCGCCTTCGGCAGCATCATCGGCAGGGCGGGCCTGCGCGGCGAGGCCCACTACGCAACCGCCAACGAGTGGCTGGCGGATCTCACCGAGGACGTCGCCCGCAACCACCCGCAGGTCCGTGCCCGGTGCGTGGAGTGGTCGGTGTGGTCCGGAGTCGGCATGGGCGAGAAGCTCTCCGTCGTCGAATCGCTGTCCCGGGAGGGCATCGCACCGGTCTCCCCGGACCAGGGCGTGAAGATCCTGCTGCGCCTGGTCTCCGACCCGGACGCGCCCGTCGTCACGGTCGTCAGCGGCCGTACGGAGGGCATCGGCACCGTCCGCCGCGATCTGCCGGCGCTGCCGATGCTGCGCTTCACCGGTACTCCGCTGGTGCGGTACCACGGCGTCGAGCTGGTCACCGAGGTCGAACTGAACGCCGGCAGCGACCCCTACCTCGCCGACCACCTGCTCGACGGCAACCTGCTGCTGCCCGCCGTGATCGGCATGGAGGCCATGGCCCAGGTCGCCTCCGCGGTCACCGGCCGCACCGCGGCGCCGGTCATCGAGGGCGCCGAGTTCCTGCGGCCCGTCGTGGTGCCGCCGAACGGCAGTACCCGGATCCGGATCGCGGCGACCGTCACCGGCGCGGACACCGTCGATGTCGCCATCCATGCCGAGGACACCGGATTCGTCGCCGAGCACTTCCGGGCGCGGCTGGTCTACACCGACGCACCGGCACCGGACGGTCCGCCGTTCCAGGTGCCCGAGGACACCCCGGTCGTCCCCCTGGATCCGGCCGCCGACCTGTACGGCAGCGTCCTGTTCCAGGGTGCCCGTTTCCAGCGGCTGCGCCGCTTCCACCGGGCCGCCGCCCGGCACGTCGACGCCGAAGTCGCCGTGCAGCGGCGCCCCGAGGGCTGGTTCGCCGGCTTCCTGCCCGGCGAGCTGCTGCTGGCCGACCCCGGTATGCGCGACTCGCTCATGCACGGCAACCAGGTGTGCGTCCCCGACGCGACGCTGCTGCCCTCGGGCGTGGAGCGGATCCATCCGCTTCTCTCCGGGGACCACGTGCCCGGCCAGCTGCGGTACACCGCGGTCGAGCGCAGCCGGGACGGCGACACCTACGTGTACGACATCGCGGTGCGCGACTCAAACGGCACCGTCGTCGAGCGCTGGGACGGCCTGAGCCTGCACGCCGTACGGAAGAACGACGGCTCCGGCCCCTGGGTCGCGCCGCTCCTCGGACCGTACCTGGAGCGCTCGCTCGAGGAGGTCCTCGGCGGCCGTATCGCGGTCGCCGTCGAACCGCACGGCGACGCACCCGCGGGCTCGGTCGAACAGCGCCGGGGCTTCACCGCCGACGCGGCCTCCAGGGCGCTCGGCACCCCCGTCGCGGTCCGGCACCGCCCCGACGGCAGGCCGGAGCTGGAGGCGGGTACGCACATGTCCATGTCGGCAGCGCACGGTCTGGGTGTCACCCTCAGCGCGGTCTGCGACACCGAGGTGTCCTGCGACGTCGAGGCCGTCACCATGCGCTCGCCCGCGGAGTGGAAGGGCCTGCTCGGGGGCCACGCGGCCGTCGCGGAGCTCGTCGCCAGGGAGACGGGGGAGGCGCCCGACACCGCCGCCACGCGGGTGTGGAGCGCCGTGGAGTGCCTGGCCAAGGCCGGGATCATGGCGGGAGCGCCGCTGACGGTGCTGCCGCGCCGCAGAGACGCCTGGGTGGTCTTCGCCGCCGGCGACCTGCGGATCGCGACCTTCGTCACCGCCTTGCGCGACGCCCTCGAGCCCGCCGTCTTCGCCTTTCTCACGCACACATCGGATCCCACCGAAGGGCGGTCCTAGACCATGGCGGAAGACTACTTCGAGTACCGGCACACGGTGGGCTTCGAGGAGACCAACCTCGTCGGGAATGTGTACTACGTGAACTACCTGCGCTGGCAGGGCCGGTGCCGGGAGCTGTTCCTGCAGCAGAAGGCACCGGATGTGCTCGCCGAGGTGCAGGGCGACCTGAAGCTGTTCACGCTGAAGGTGGACTGCGAGTTCTTCGCCGAGATCACCGCCTTCGACGAGCTGTCCATCCGGATGCGGCTGTCCGAACTGGGCCAGACCCAACTGGAGTTCACCTTCGACTACGTCAAGGTGACCGGCGGGGCGCAGGTGCTGGTCGCCCGGGGCCGGCAGCGGATCGCGTGCATGCGCGGCCCGAACACCGACACCGTGCCCTCCCGTGTGCCGGAGGTCCTGGCGCGCGCCCTTCAGCCGTACGCCGCCCGGGGCCGGGCTCTGACGGGGCAGGTGGCATGAGCACCCTGACCGCCGCAGCGCCGAGGTCCGCCGCCGGCGACCCCGCGAGGCTGCGGCGGGCACTGGGGGCCTTCGCCACCGGAGTGACCGTCGTGACGGTAGGCGGAGCCTCGCCTCGGGGCATGACCGCCAACTCCTTCACCTCGGTGTCGCTGGACCCGGCCCTGGTGCTGGTGTGCGTGGGAAACGACGCGGTGATGAACGGCGCCCTCGCCGAGGCCGACACCTTCGCGGTGTCGGTCCTCCACGCCGGGCAGGAGGACGTGGCCCGGCACTTCGCCGACCGGTCCCGGCCCATGGGCGCCGAGCAGTTCGACGCCGTCGACTGGCTGCCGGGCCGGGCGACCGGCGTCCCGCTGATCGCGGGGGCGGCGGCCCACTTCGAGTGCGTGCGATGGGGCGCCTACGACGGCGGCGACCACACCATCCGTGTCGGGCGGGTGATCACCCTGGACGACCTGCCGGACCGCGACCCGCTGGTGTTCCACCGCGGCCGCTTCCGGCAGCTCGCAGGCCAGGCGCAGGCAGGCGCGGCATGAGCGTCCATCCGCCCGGCCCGTCCGTGTGGGCCCTGCCCGGTCTGCTGCGCAAGCTGGCGGTCGACCGGCTCGGCATGATGCGCGACGCGGCGGCGCTCTCCGACGCCGTCCGGGTCTCCCTGGGTCCGAAGAAGATGTACATCTTCAACCGGCCCGACTACGCCAAGCACGTGCTGGCCGACAACGCCGCCGGCTACCGCAAGGGCATCGGCCTCGTGGAGTCCCGCAAGGTCCTCGGCGACGGCCTGCTCACCAGCGAGGGCGAGCTGTGGCGGACCCAGCGGCGCACTGTGCAGCCCGCGTTCCGACCCGGCCGGATCGCCGCCCAGGCCGGGGCCGTGGCGGAGGAGTCCGCCCGGCTGGTGGAGCTGCTCGGCGCCCGCGCCGGCGCGGGTCCCGTGGACGTGCTGAGCGAGGTCACCGGTCTGACCCTCGGAGTGCTGGGCCGGACCCTCATGGACACGGCCCTCGACCGGTACGACGGCATCGCGCACGCCTTCGAGGCCGTACAGGACCAGGCGATGTTCGACATGGTCACGCAGGGCCTGGTGCCGACCCGGGTGCCGCTGGGGACGCAGCGGCGGTTCCGCAGGGCCCGCCGGGAACTGACCCGGACCGTCACCCGGCTCGTCGCCGATCGCAGCGCCCGCATGACCGAGGGCGACGGCGCCGACGACGCGTTCGCCCGGATGATCCTCGCGGCACGGGAGCACGGTGATCCGGCCGTCGGCCGCCGGCTCCTCCGGGAGGAGCTGGTCACGCTGCTGCTCGCCGGTCACGAGACGACGGCGAGCACGCTCGGCTGGACCCTGCTGCTGCTCGCCCGGCACCCGCACGTCCGCGATCTGGTCCGTGAGGAGGCCCGCTCGGTGCTGGCCGGCGGCCGCGTTCCGGAGGCGGAGGACCTGCACAAGCTCACGTACACGACGCAGGCCGTGCAGGAGGCCATGCGGCTGTATCCGCCGGTGTGGATCCTGCCGCGGGTCGCCCGGAGCGACGACGAGGTCGGCGGGTTCGCCGTTCCGGCCGGCGCCGACGTGCTGATCTGCCCGTACACGCTGCACCGCCACCCGGACCTGTGGGAGCGGCCGGAGCGGTACGACCCGGGGCGCTTCGACCCGGCGCGGGTCGCGAACCGCCCGCGGTACGCCTACATCCCCTTCGGTGCGGGGCCGCGGTTCTGCGTGGGCAGCAACCTCGGCATGATGGAGGCGGTGTTCGTCACGGCGCTGGTCACCCGGGATCTCGACCTTGCCGTGGCGCCCGGGCACGAGGCGGTCGCCGAGCCGATGATGTCCCTGAGGATGCGCGGGGGACTGCCGATGACGGTCCGTCCTGCGGGCTGAGGGCGCCGGGGCGAGTCGGTGAGCGGGGACGGACGAAGGCCGGCCGCGGTGCTGTCCGCCGCGGCCGGCCTTCTCCGCGGGTGCGCGTGTGTCCGGGGCCGGCCCCGGGTGGTCGCGGCGGCCGGGCGGCCCTCCCTTCGCGCGCCGCGCCCTGGCCGCACGCGGCGGCGGGGACGGGCGGTGGGGCGGGGACGCTTCCCGGGCGGACTGCCGCCAAGGCCCCGCCTCCTCCTCTTCCTCTCGTGGCCCGGCCCCGGCATCAGGCCGCGAGGCCCCGGGTGTCGGTCCGCAGGTCGAGCAGGGCCGTCAGGACCGGCGGGTCGAGGGACTCCACCGGGCGCAGCGTGATCTCGACGGGCAGCAGAAGGGTGTCGGCCTGCACGCTGAGCGGACCGTAGCGGCCGACGGACACGATGTCCTCGTCGCCGGTGCCCGACGCCAGGTGCTCGTAGCCGTAGGGGACCGAGTGGACGAGTACGTACCAGGTGCCGGCCGGGATGTCGTACAGCTCGAAGGAGCCGGGGCCGTCCAGGACGGTGCAGCGCACGGGGCGGCCCTGGGGGGCGGGGGCCGGAAAGAGGCCGAGGAAGCAGCTGCCCGGGGCGCGGTCCTCGGGCAGGGTGGCGCGGCCGCGCAGGACGTTGCTCGCGAAGAGGCCGTCTCCGGCACGGCCGGTCTCCATGGCGGGGGTGAATCCGCCGAGTTCCCGGAACACGCTGGGAGAAACGCCGACGCACGCTTTGAAGCGGGAGCTGAAGGTGCCCACACTGCTGTATCCGACCTGACTGCTGATGTCGGCGACACTGAATCCGGTGTCGACGAGGAGACGTTTCGCCTCCTGAAGCCGGAGAGCGGACAGGAAGCGGCCGGGAGACGTACCGGTCACGTCTCGGAACGCCCGGGTGAAGTGGAATTTGCTGAACATGGCGGTGCGCGCCATGTCGTCGATTGTCAGATCCTGACCGAGATTTGTGTGCATATCCTGGATCACCTTGCGGACGGCACGCTCGATGGCGGTGGAGGTCACCGTTTCTCCCTGTCGTTGAGTTGACGATGTCCGGCCCCGTCAGTGCCGGGATTCCGAGGCCTGCCGTGCGGTGGTGGCGGGCGCGATGTCGGTCAGGCGCCTGCTGCTCAGGTCTTCGGCGAACCTGCGCCAGGTCTGCGCGCACTGCAGGGCGAGTTCGGCCACCGTGGCCGTGCAGTGCGGGGGGACGGCGTCGAGCTGCTGCCGCCAGGAGTCGTCCACCAGGAAGTGGGTGTGGAGCCAGCGCAGGAAGTGCCGGCCGGTCTCGGAGTGGCGCAGCGACGGGTCCCCGGCGAGGTTGCGCAGCGTCTCCAGCGAGGTCCGGCTCCGTCCGGAGCTCCCGGACGCCGGCTGCGGCACCGCCGGCCTCATGGGTCTGGCCGGGGGCTTCGCTCCGGAAGCGGCGGGCCGGCCGGCGCCGGGGGTGACGGCCGCGCGGTTCGGGACGGCCGCGGTGGCGCGGCGCTGCTCGGGAACCGGCGACTCGCCGCGCCGCAGACGCTGCCGCACGTCATGGGCGGTACCGAGGGACAGCCCGGTCTCCTTGACGATGGCCCGCAGCGGCAGATCCGGCCGGCTGGCCATCAGCCGGGCGGCGTGCAGGCGCTCGGTGGTGCGGTCCAGGGGATGCGCCTTGCCGTCGCTGCCTATGCGGGTGTTCGACCGTTTCGCATCCCCGGTTGAACTGCGGCGCACGGCGGCGACCGTCTTCGCGTCGAGTCCCGTGCAGATGGCCACGGCGCGGTCGGACAGGTCCGTGTGCGAGCGCAGGATGCGCGCGGCGGCGGCCTTGCGGTCGCCGACCGTCAAGGGGAGGCCGTGCGCCGTGTTCGCGGATACCGACCGCAGGAACAGTTCTTCCTCGGGGCCGTCGAAGTAGTGCGCCTCCACGCTGTCCCGGCCGATCAGCGCGGCGGCCGCCACCCGGTGCGAGCCGTCGACGACGCGCATCGTCGGGCGGTGGACGAGGATCGGCGGAAGCGAGGAGTAGGTGTCGGCGAGCCGTCGCACATGGTTCTCGTCGACACCGTTCGACCGCGGTGAATCCGCCGGAAGGAGGGCCTCGATCCAGATCCGGTGAGTGAGGTTCGCGGGCAGTTCCAGACGCTTGTCAGTGCTCTCCATCTCCACCCCCCTGGGTCGGATACGGGCCGCCACTGCGTTCCGCCTCGTCTCCGCGCAAGGCCTGGGAACCACGGAACGCGACACGCATCCCCAACGGTAACCGGTCGATCGTTTTTCTTTTAGGCCGAGCGGAAGCGATGCTTCGACTTCGTCTGGTTGCGTAGTGCAACTCGCGTTCGGTGAACGCCATATGCATTGGTTGTTTGAAAGAACTCAGCAGTTCTACGTTCTTCTCGTCGCCAGCAGGAAGTCCCCACCCAGCCACCGGAGGATGAGTTGCCTGTTGTGAGAAGGACCAGAAGGATCCCCGAGCGCAAGGTCGACATCGCAGCCGCTGCCACCCTCACCCTCGAGGCCTACGCGGACACGATCGTGCCGGGGGAGAAGCGCTGGCCCGGAGACCGGGCCGTCGCCGGGGTCAGCACCGGCGGCGGCGCCGTCGCCTGCGGAGCCCTCGACCTGCTCCGCTGGGACGCCACCGGCATCCACGACGGGCTCGAGGACCTGGCGAGCCGGGTCGACGGCCACGCCAGGGCCTACGCCGAGAAGACCGGTCGCACGCTCGACCGGACCGTCCCGCCGTTCGTGTCCCTCGACTACGACGACCGCGTCCGGCTCGTCCGGGAACTGACCACGCCGGGCCACCCGGAGAAGGACTTCTGGGTCCTGCTCTCCCTCTTCTGCAACATGGCCTTCGACTCCGCCGCCCATCTGCACACCGACGAGGCCATCGAGAACGGCCACCCGGGCCTGGCGGCCATGGGCATCACCGTCCCGGACGCCGACGGACTGTGGCGCTTCCAGGACTTCGGCTACGGCCGCCGGCTCGCCGGCCTCCACCCCGACACCACCCCCTCCGGGAGCCCGGCATGAGAGGCACCACCGAGAAGACCGACGTCCTGGTCATCGGCAGCGGGTTCGGCGGCGCGATCGCCGCCTACCACCTGGCCGCCGGCGGCGCCAAGGTCACCGTCCTGGAGCGCGGGCCCTGGCTGAAGAGCGACGAGTTCGAGCACGACTACAAGCTGGGCTCCTCCTACACCCGGATCTTCGACTTCGTCGTCGGCGACGGCATGAGCGTGCTTGGCGGCAACTGCGTCGGCGGCGGCAGCGTCGTCTACTTCGCCGCCATGCCGCGCGCTCCCCGGTTCGTCTTCGACCGGCACGGCAGCATCGGCCGCCGGATGTGGCCGAAGTCCGTCAGCCGCGAGACCCTCGACCCGTGGTACGACCGGATCGAGGAGTCCCTCTCGGTCGGCAAGCAGGACTGGGCCGACGCCTCCTACGCGGGCGGCCTGTGGGCCGCCGCCTGCAACCACGCCGGGCGCACCGCCAACCCGCTCGCCGCGGCCGTCGACAACTCCAAGTGCGTCAACTGCAACTTCATGATGGCGGGCTGCCGCTTCGAGGCGAAGCAGTCGCTGACCGTCAACTACCTGCCCGGCGCGCTCGCCCACGGCGCGGAGATCCGCCCGCTGCACGAGGTGCAGCACCTGGAGCGGACCCCCGAGGGCGACTACCGGGTCCACTACAACATCGTCGACGACGAGGACTACCGCCTGCAGAGCGGCTCCGGCGTCATCGAGGCCAAGATCGTCGTGATGGCCGCCGGCGCAGCGGCCACCCCGGTCATCCTGGGGCGCAGCGAGGCCCGCCTGGGCGCGATGCCGCACGCGGTCGGCCGCTACTTCTCCGGCAACGGCGAACGCCTCAACACCGCCATCCTCGACGAGGACAAGGTCGCCGAGGTCCTCGGCCTGAGCCGCGGCGAGGGGCAGCTGCCCTACGGCGCCAACGCGATCGGCAAGGGCCCGACCGTGGCGAGCTGGGACAAGCTGGACGGCTCCCTGCCCGAGTACTCCCGCTACTCCCTGGAGCAGCTCTACTTCCCGCCGGGCCTCGGCACCATCCTCGCCCAGGTGCCCGACGCCTCAGGACCGACCTGGTTCGGCAGGGAGAAGAAGGAGATCCTCAGGCACTGGAAGTCATGGCTGACGATCTTCAGCATGACCGAGGACGACAACGAGGGCGTCTTCGGACCGCCGCCGGCCACCGGCAACGCCCACCGCATCTCCCAGCAGATGCTCGGCCGCGGCAACCTCTCGTACAAACCCACCGAGAACACCTGGCACGGATGGCGCCAGGCCGACGCCGACGTGAAGGAGATCCTGGAGAAGGACGGCCTCGCCAAGGTGATGCCGTGGACCAACGACCTCGTCGGCGCCTACACCGTGCACCCGCTGGCCTCCTGCCGGATGGGCGACGACCCGCTCACCTCGGCCCTCGACGACACCAACGAACTGCGCGGCCACTCCGGCATCTTCGTCACCGACGGCTCGGCCGTCCCCGGCGCCCTCACCGTCAACCCGGCGATGACCATCGCCGCCCTCGCCGAGCGCGCCGTGCCCCACATCGTGGCCGCCGCCCGGGCCAAGGGCGTCGCCGTCACCTACGGCGCCCCCGCCCCCACCGGCTACAAGGGCGGACGTGACGCCGTACTGCCGCTGCTGCGGAGGAAGCAGCTCGCCGGCGTCTGACTCGCCGGCTGAGCCGTGCCGGAGGCTCGGCAGCTCCGGCGAGCCGCCACAGGAGATCGACCTCGGACCCACACAGACCGACCACGGAACCCCTTCGGGAGTGAGCAGGACATGGACACCCTCAACGACGTACTCAAGGCACTGGCCGCCGACATCGACGAGGTCGGGGACCTCGTGCATGGCATCGACGAGGCCGACTGGAGCAGGCCCACTCCGGCCCCCGGCTGGAGTGTCGCGGACCAGATCGCCCATCTGACCTTCATCTTCCGGCTCGCCAAGACGGCCGCCGCCGACCCGGACACCTTCAAGGGCGTCGCCGCCTCGGCCTCCCGGAACTTCGACGGAGCCGTCAACGCCGCCCTCGAGCAGTTCAACTGCTTCCCGCCGGGCGAACTGCTCGCCCGCTTCCGCGGCGAGGGCGACGCCTCCCTCGAGGCACTGGCCGCCGTCCCGGAGGACTCGGTGGTGCCCTGGCTGGTCAACCCGCTGCCGCCGGCCGTCCTCGCCTGCGCCGGAATCATGGAGCTGTTCGGCCACGGACAGGACATCGCCGACGCACTCGGGGTCCGCCGCGAGCCCACCGAGCGCCTCCGCCACCTGGCCCGATTCGCGGTCCTTACCCGCGACTTCGGATACCTCTCCCGTGGCCTGACCCCGCCGGAGGAGCCGTTCCGCTTCGAGCTCACCACCCCCGCCGGCGAGGTGCTCGCCTTCGGCCCCGAGGACGCCGCGCAGAAGATCACCGGCCCCGTTCACGACTTCTGCCTCCTGGTGACCCGGCGCCGTCACCGCGACGACCTCGCCCTGACCGCCTCCGGCGACGCGGCCGACCACTGGCTCGACATCGCCCAGGCCTACCGCGGTCCCGCCGGAGAGGGCCGGACCCCCGGACAGTTCGCCGACCCGTGCTGCGACTGACCCGTCCGCCGCACCGCCACCGGGCCGCCCGGCGGCCCCCGTGACCGGACGGACCCCCGCGTCGGCCCGCCGGCTCCGGCCGCCCGCGCAGAGCAGAAGCCCACCAGGAGAGACCGTGAGCCGCCCCGGACTGCGCAGTGTGACCGTGATCGGCTGCGGACTGATCGGGACCTCTCTCGCCCTGTGCCTCACCCGCGCCGGGATCGCCGTCCTTCTCGCCGACCCGGACCCCGGGGCGGTGGCGCCGGCCGTCGGCCGGGGAGCCGGCGTCCCGCTGGCGCCCGGCGCCCCGCCCGCCGACCTCGTCGTCGTCGCCACCCCGCCGTCCGCCGTCGTGGACGTGCTCTACGAGGCCCAGGCCCGCGGGCTGGGCCGCGCCTACACCGATGTGGCCGAAGTCAAGGGGCTGATCTGGGAGGAGGCAGTGCTGCGCGGCTGCGACGTGCGCGGGTACGTCCCCGGGCACCCGATGACCGCAGGGGGACCGTCCGGCCCGGCCGCCGCGGAGCCCGGCCTGTTCGCCGGCCGGCCCTGGATCCTGTGCCCGGGCCCTTCGGTGCCCCCCGAGGCGGTGGCCGCGGTGGAGGAACTCGTCACCCTGTGCGGCGCGGTCGCGCACACGATGCCGCCCGGGGCCCACGACGAGGCCGTCGCCACCGTCTGCCACACCCCGATGCTGGTGGCCCTCGCGCTCGCGGCCCAGCTCGCGGACACCGCCCCCGACGTCCTCGCCCTCGCGGGCGGGGGTCTGCGCGACACCGTGCGGACCACCGCCTCGGACACCCGCCTGTGGAGCGACGTCCTCACCCACAACGCCCCGGCCGTGGCCGCCGGGATGGAGCGCGTGGCCGCCGATCTCGCCCTGATGGCATCGGGTTTGAGGGACGGCGGCGACATCTGCTCCGTGTCCGTCGGCGGACTGCTCCTGCGGGGCCACCGAGGGCGGGCCGCCCTGCTCGAGTCGGCCGGGTCCCGCAACACAGGAGATGCCCGCCCGAGAGCGCGGGTGTGAAGCTGCCTGCGCACCCGCCCCGGTGGGCGGCCCGACGGGAGAGGGGAGAGCAGCGTATGAGCACCGATGTGGCGACGGCCGCCGAGACGGTGAGGAGGATCTGGACCGAGGTACTCGGAGACGCACCCGGGAACGGGGCCGGGGCCACCTTCTTCGAGTCCGGCGGCGAGTCCATCACCGCCACCCGCCTGGTGATCCGTATCGAGGAGGAGCTCGGCGCGGAGATCGAGGTCGGTGACATCTTCGAGGAGGACCCGACCCTCGAGTCCCTCGTCCGCCTGGTCGGGGCCCGTTCCGGCGGCAGCGAGGTGACGCCGTGACGACCGGTCTTCGACGGGTCGCGCCCGACAGCGGCCTCGACGAGGCCGTGGAGATCCTCGAGCGCGACGGAGCGCTGGTCGTCGAGGACCTCGCGGACGCCGGGACCCTCCGGGCACTGTGGGACGACCTGGGTCCCGCCCTCGAAGCCCGCGACTACAGCGGCGACTGGTACAACGGGACCCGCACCCGCCGGGTCTCCTCCGTCTTCGCCCGGACGAACCGGCTCACCCCGGTGGCGACGCACCCCCTGTTCCTGGGCGCCGCCCGCCGGATCATGCAACGGCCGGTCCATGTCTGGATCGGCCGGTCCCGCACCGCGCTCGTGCCGACCGTCCAGATCAGCGGAACCCAGGCGATCCAGATCCACCACGGCCAGGGCAGGCAGCCCCTGCACCGGGACGACGCGCTGCACCTGCGCCGCCACCCCGGCCCCACCAGCCGGGTGCAGCTGATGCTGGCCATGAGCGACTTCACCGCCGGCAACGGCGGCACCCTGGTGATCCCCGGCAGCCACCACTGGGACGACGAGCGCCCGCCGCGGGCCGAGGAGGCGATCCCCACCGAGATGCGGGCCGGTTCGGGCCTGGTCTGGCTCGGCGGGGTCTACCACGGCGGCGGCGCGAACACCACGGGCACCCCGCGTACGGGTCTCACCATCGCGCTCGACCTCGGCAACCTCCGCCAGGAGGAGAACCAGTACCTCGCGGTCCCCCGGGAGTCCGTCCTGGCCTACCCCGAGGAGGTGCGAAGGCTGCTCGGCTACGACCGCTGCCCGCCCGGCCTCGGCTGGTACGAGATGGACGACCCGTACGTCCTCCTCGATGGCGGCACCGGACCGCAGCCGGCCACCGTCCCGTAGCCCCCGGGCACACCGGCCGGCACGCACCGGCCGGCTCCTCCGAGCGGCCGGCCCCGACGCCCGTCCCGCCCGGACCCCACCACCGAAAACCTCTTCGCGGGAGAACCCATGTCGCTGCAATGCCCCGTCGCACACCCCCTCGACACCACGGGCCGGGACATCCACTCCGAGGCAGCGGGCCTGCGCGCCCGAGGGCCCGCCGTGCGGGTGGAGCTCCCCGGCGGCGTCCACGCCTGGTCGGTCAACGACTACGCCACCGTGCGCAGGATCCTGACGGACCCGAAGGTCACCAAGAGCGCCCGCAACCACTGGCCTGACTTCATCGAGGGCCGCGTCCGCCCCGACTGGGAGATGATCAGCTGGGTGGCCATGGACAACATGGTCACCGCCTACGGCAAGGACCACGTCCGGCTGCGCCGGCTCGTCGGCAAGGCCTTCACACCCCGCCGCACCCAGGCCGTCCGCCCGCTGATCGAGCAGCTCACCAACGGGCTGCTCGACGCGCTCGAGGCCGCCGAGCCCGGTGAGGTCGTCGATCTGCGCGAGCGCTTCGCCTATCCGCTGCCGGCCATGCTCGTCGCCGAGCTGATCGGCATGTCCGAGGAGGCGCGCACCGCCACCGCCGAGGTGATCGACATGATGGTGGACACCACCGTCACCCCGGAGCAGGCCCGGGCGGTCCTGCACAACTGGCGCGGCGCCATGGAGGAGCTGGTCGCCCGCAAGCGCGCCGACCCCGGCGAGGACATCACCAGCGACCTGATCGCGGCCCGCGACGAGGACGGCTCCCGGCTGTCGGAGGCCGAGCTGTGCGACACCATCTTCGCCATCCTCGGCGCCGGCTCGGAGACCACCATCAACTTCTTCGACAACGCCATCACCGCCCTGCTCACCCACCCCGGGCAGCTCGAACTCGTCCGGTCCGGCCGCGCCTCGTGGGACGACGTGATCGACGAGACGCTGCGCGTGGAGTCGCCGCTGGCGCACCTGCCGCTGCGGTACGCCGTCGAGGACATCGAGCTGGACGGGGTGACGATCCCCAAGGGCGACCCGATCCTCGTCAACTACAGCGGCGTCGGCCGCGACCCTGAGCTGCACGGTGACACCGCCGGCGACTTCGACCTCACCCGCGCCGACAAGGAGCACCTGTCGTTCGGCCACGGCCCCCACTACTGCCTGGGTGCCGGCGTCGCCCGCCTGGTGGCCACCGTGGGCCTGTCCACCCTGTTCGAGCGCTTCCCCGACCTGTCCCTCGCGGTGCCGGCCGACGAGTTGCAGCCGCTGCCCACGTTCATCATGAACGGCCACCGCGCGCTGCCCGTGCGCCTGACCGCCCCCGTGCCGGCCGGCGCCCGCTGACCCCGGGCACGAGGAAGAGCGGCGCCCCCCGGGTCCGGAAGCGGGGACGCCGCTCTTCGCGTGTGCCGCGCGTGTGCCGCGGCGGCGCCGGGCCGGTGGGGCGCCGCCGCGGACGGATCAGGCGCTGTCGCGCGGGCTGTTCTGGTACGCGGCGAGCCGCCAGGCACCGTCCTGCCTGGCGGCCACCCAGGTGGCGCGTATGGCACGTTCGTCGGCGACGGCGGACTCGCCCGGGGCCAGCACACCGCCCTCGGTGATCACGAGGGCCACGTCCTCACCGAGGAACTTCAGCGCCAGCGGCGTGCCTGTGACCTGCGTGCCCTTGTACGGGCCCTGGAAGGCCCCGGACATGAAGGCCTCGATGTCCGGGCGCCCGCTGCGGTGGACGCCGGGCAGGATCATCGTGCCGTCGGCGGTGAAGACCTGGGCGAAGGCCGCCGCGTCGTGCGCGGCCCAGGCCTCGACGATGCGGCCGGGCAGTGCGGCGACGGCCGCCCTGTCCTCGGCGGAGACGGCGGCGCCGGGCGCGGCCGATGGTGCTGCGGTCATGCTGCTCCCCTTCTTGTGCGTTGGGCCGGTCGGTTCAGACGTAGAGCGTGTTGGGTTCGAGGCCGCACAGGACCCGCCCGTACAGCTCGGTGTTGGTGTCGGGGTGCATCAGGGCGTGCAGGCTGACGGCCTGGACGTCCCGGGCGATGCGCTGGATCGCGACGTCGCTGTAGACGGAGGAGCCGCCGCTCGCCGAGGCGAGGATGTCCACGGCCTCCTTGGCCAGCCGGATCACGGCGCCCATGTCGGCGCGGGCACGCGCCCGCTCCTCCAGGGTCCAGTGCGTGTCCCGCGCGGACTTGGCGTCGACGAGGTCCGCGAGGCGGTGGGCGTGGAACTCGGCCTGATCGATCTTGAGTGCGGCGTTCGCGACCTGGTGGTGGGTGAGCGGGGCCTCGGCCTGGCTCGCGTAGTCCGTGTAGGTGATCCTGCGGTCGGGCAGCCGCTCCAGGAACGCCTCCTTGGCGGCGCGCGCCATGCCGAGTACCGCGCCGACCGAAGACGCCGAGGCGACCGGCAGCAGCGGAGCGCGGTGGATCGCGGACTCGGCGTTCGCCCGCGACGCGCCGCCCCGGCCCTGCATGACGACGCCGAGCGGCAGGACCCGGTCGGCCGGGACGAAGACGTTCTCGGCGACCGTGCTGACGCTTCCCGTGCCTCTGAGGCCGGAGGTGTCCCAGTCGTCGACGATCCGCAGGTCCGCCAGCGGCACGAGGGCCATGACCGGCATCGGCTCGCTGTCCGGGGCGACCTGCACGGCGACGACGACCTGCCAGTGGGCGTGCAGCGCACCGCTGATGAAGCCCCACTTGCCGTCGACGACGATGCCGCCCTCGGCGGGGGCGGCCATCGCGCTCGGACTCAGGGTGCCGCAGATACGGACGTCGGGGGTGGAGAACACCTCGTCCTGGACGTGGTCCGGGAACAGGCCGGCCATCCAGGTGGGGATCCAGTACACCGAGGCGGTCCAGCCGGTGGAGCCGTCGGCGCGGCCGATCTCGGCCGCCACGTCGACGAGCGTGCGCGTGTCTGCCTCGTACCCGCCGAAACGGGCGGGCACCCGCATCCGGAAGATCCCGGCGTCCGCCAGGGCCTCGATCGAATCGTCGTGAACACGCCGGGTCCGCTCCGCCCAGGCCGCTTTCCCACGAAGCTGCGGCACGAGTTCGGACGCTCGACGAACAAGCTGTTCCCGCGTAGGAACATCGGTCGCCGTCAGCACCATATCCTCCCAAAGACGTCCTATCCCCGGACGCCGGAAAAAGCCGTCCGCGATACATGGCGACGACCCTCCCAGCCGGCTGTTGCGGCCTGCATCTTCAGGATTGCGGGATCGTCCGCGCGGTCCGTGCGACACCCGATGCCGCATCCTGGGAGAAGCCCTGACCGGCCCGGACTGCGACCATGAGGCGCGCAGCATGTCGTGGAAAGCCTCGTGGAAGAGGAAGAGGAAGAGGGAAGAAATCCGATGACCGATCGTCAGGATATCCCCGACGGCCCCGCCGAAGCGCGGCGTAAATCCCGCCCGCTGACCGGTGACGAATATATCGAGAGTCTGCGGGACGGCCGGGAGATATACCTCTACGGCGAACGGGTAAAGGATGTCACCTCCCATCCCGCGTTCAGGAATCCGATCCGCATGACGGCGCGGATGTACGACGCCCTGCACGATCCGGCCCAGCGCGGAATCCTCACCAAGCCGACCGACACCGGCAGCGACGGGTACACCCACAGCTTCTTCACCACCCCGCGCAGCTCCGCGGACCTGGTCGCCGACCAGAAGGCCATCGCGGCATGGGCGCGGCTCGGCTACGGCTGGATGGGGCGCAGCCCCGACTACAAGGCCTCGTTCCTCGGCACGCTGGGCGCCAACGCCGACTACTACGCCCCGTACGAGGAGAATGCCCGCCGCTGGTACCGGGAGTCGCAGGAGAAGGTCCTCTTCTGGAACCACGCCATCGTGCACCCCCCGGTCGACCGCGACCGGGCGCCGGACGAGGTGGAGGACGTCTTCATCCACGTCGAGAAGGAGACCGACGCCGGTCTGGTGGTCAGCGGCGCCAAGGTGGTGGCCACCGGCTCCGCCCTGTCCCACTACAACTTCATCGCCCACTTCGGCCTCCCGGTCAGGAAGCGGGAGTTCGCGCTGGTCGCCACCGTCCCCATGGACGCGCCGGGCATGAAGCTGATCTGCCGCCCGTCCTACACCGCCACCGCGGCGGCCATGGGCAGCCCGTTCGACTACCCGCTGTCGTCCCGGCTGGACGAGAACGACACCATCCTCGTCCTGGACAAGGTCCTCATCCCCTGGGAGAACGTCTTCGTCTACGGGCACCTGGGCAAGGTGCAGATGTTCCCCGGCCGGTCGGGTTTCGTGGAGCGCTTCACCTTCCACGGCTGCACCCGCCTCGCCGTGAAGCTGGAGTTCATCGCCGGTCTGCTGGTCAAGGCGCTGGAGATCACCGGGACCAAGGACTTCCGGGGCGTGCAGAGCCGCGTCGGCGAGGTGCTGGCCTGGCGCAACCTGTTCTGGGGGCTCTCGGACGCCGCCGCCCGCAACCCCGTCGAGTGGAAGAACGGGGCGCTGCTGCCCAATCCGCAGTACGGGATGGCCTACCGCTGGTTCATGCAGATCGGCTACCCGCGGATCAAGGAGATCGTGCAGCAGGACGTCGCCAGCGGCCTGATCTACGTCAACTCCGGCGCCGAGGACTTCAGGAACCCCGATGTGCGTCCCTACCTCGACAAGTTCCTCCGCGGCTCGGGCGGTGTGGAGGCCGTGGACCGGGTGAAGGTGATGAAGCTGCTGTGGGACGCGGTCGGCACCGAGTTCGGCGGCCGGCACGAACTGTACGAGCGCAACTACGCCGGCAACCACGAGAACTCCCGGGTGGAGCTGCTGCTCGCGCAGGTGACCTCCGGTCAGGTCGACGGGTACAAGGCCTTCGTCGACGAGTGCCTGTCCGAGTACGACCTGGACGGCTGGACCGTGCCGGATCTCGCCTCCTTCGACGAGTTGCGCTCCCGGGTCCGGGGCACCCTGGCGGACGGCTGAGCCCCCCGGGGGTCCGCCCGCGATCCCCGGGGGGAGCGCGGGCGGAAGGGGGCGGACGCGAGGTCTCAGGAGGCCAGCTCCAGCGGCGCGTCGGGGGCGGCGACCGTACGGGCCAGGACCTCGACGAACCCGGCGGCGAACTCCCGCATCGTCGCCTCCCGGAACAGGTTGGTGTTGAACCCAAGGTGGCCGAGCATCTCGCCGGAGCGGGGGTCGATGTCGAGCTGGAACATCACACCGTCCGGGATGTCGGTGGAGACGTCCTGCGACAGCAGGCGGCGGCGGATCTCGGAGATCCGCAGGTCGCCGGCCTCCTCGGCCTCCAGCGCCGGGAACTGGAACACCTGGAAGGCGACGACGCCGAGGTCGTCGGCGGCGAACGACGCGGCCGAGGCGGGGGCCTCGGCCACCACCTGGCCGAACGGCAGGAAGTTCCCGTACGCCTTCAGGCAGGTGGCCCGGGTGCGCTCCACCACCTCGCGGAAGGTGGCCGCCCCCGACAGGTCGGTGCGCAGCGGGACGAAGTTGAAGAACGCTCCGACGGTGTTCTCGAACCGGGCGGGGCCACGGCCCGAGGCCATCGTCGGTACGGCGACGTCGGTGGCGCCGACGCGCTCGTTGAGGAACACCTTGTAGGCGGCGAGCAGCACCATGAAGGCCGAGCCGCGGGTCTCCTTCGCCAGCGCCAGCGCAGCGGAGGTCAGCTCCGCGTCGACCAGGAAGCGGTGTACGGAGGTCTTCTTCGGCACGCCCGCGGACTTCCGGTGGTCGCTGGGAACACCGGTGATGGCCGCTCCGGCGAGCTGCTCGCGCCAGTAGGCGCGGGCCTTTACCTCCGCGGTGGGCGCGTATCGCTCCCGCTCCCAGGCGGCGAAGTCGCGAAACGGCGTCGCCTGCGGCAGCTGCCCGGTCTCGTGCCCGCGCCGCCGGGCGTACAGTACGCCGAGGTCGCGGATGACGAGTTGCATGGAGACCTCGTCGGCCGCCGTGTGGTGGACGACCAGGACCAGGACCGCGTCGTCCTCGTCGAACCGGCCCAGCACCGCGTGCAGCAGGGGCAGTTCGGTGACGCCGTACCGTCCGCCCTCCAGCTCGATGAGCAGCTCCTCGGCCCGGCGGTCGCGCAGGGCGGGGTCCGGCTCGGGGATCTCCCGGACGGTCAGGGACACCGGCGTGGGCGGGTGGATCTCCTGGCGCTGCTCGCCCGGGGTGCGCACGACGGTCGTGCGCAGCGCCTCGTGACGGGCCACGACGTCGTTCAGTGCCTCCTGGAGCGCTTCGGTGTCGGTCTTCCCGGTGAGCCGCCAGCCGCCGACGATGTTGTAGAGCGGCCCGAAGGGGCCCTCCTCGTCGCCCTGGTCGAACATGCAGAGGAATTCTTGGTTGAAGGAGAGCGGAATACTCATGGGTTCGTCCCAGGTCTCGTGGGGGCGGGCGTCGCTTCCGGCGGGGCGCCCCCGGGGCGCCCCGCCGGAAGCGACCGGGTCGAAGGAGCGCGGGGCTCAGGCCAGCACGGCGCCGGTCTGCTCGGCGGCCCCGAGGAACTCGCCGCGGGAGAGGGCGGCGGCCACCAGTTCGATGTCGTCGGACATGTAGCGGTCGCGGTCGAGCGTGGGCACCAGCGACCGGATCGTGTCGTAGGTCGCGCGGCCGGTCGGGCCGAGCGCATCGCGGCGCCCGGAGAGGTCGACGGCCTGGGCGGCGGCGAGGAACTCGACGGCGAGGATGCGGGTGTTGTTGGACAGCACCCGGCGGGCGTTGCGGGCGGCGATCAGGCCCATGCTGACCACGTCCTGGTTGTCGCCGTTGGACGGGACGGACTGGGTGGAGGCGGGGCCGATCGTGCGGTTCTCGGCGACCAGGGCGGTGGCCGGGTACTGGGCGCCGGCGAATCCGCTGCTGAGCCCGGGGTCGCCGGCGACGAGGAACTCGGGCAGGCCGTCGCTGAGGTGACGGTTGAGCAGGCGGTTGGTGCGCCGCTCGGAGAACACGCCGAGCTGGGTGAGGGCGAGGACGACGAAGTCCATCGCGAAGGCGATCGGCTGGCCGTGGAAGTTCGCGCCGTGGAAGACCTCCTCGCCGTCGAAGAACAGCGGGTTGTCGTTGGCGGAGTTCAGCTCGGTCCGCAGCTTCTCCGCGGCGTGGTAGAGCGTGTCGCGGACCGCGCCGACCACCTGCGGGATGGCGCGCAGCGTGTACGCCTTCTGCAGGTAGACCTCGGTGCGCGAGACGTCCCCGCCGCCGCGCTGCTCCTCGGCCTGGTGGCGCAGCTCCGCGTGGTCGAGGACCAGGCCGCTGCCGGCCAGCAGCGCGCGCATGTTGGCCGCGGTGTCGATCTGGCCCCGGTGCGGGCGGGCGATGTCGTGGCCCTCGGCCTGGAAGGGGCTGGTCGACCCGCGCAGCACCTCCAGGACGAGCGCGGTGCCGATCTCGGCCTGGCGCACCTGCTCCAGGGCGCGGCCCACGACCAGGGAGCCGAGGCCGGTCATGGCCGAGGTGCCGTTGATGAGCGCGAGGCCCTCCTTGAAGCGCAGTTGCAGCGGCTCGATGCCCTCCTCGCGCAGCACCTGGCCGGTCGGCACCCGCTTGCCGTCCCGGAGGACGTACCCCTCGCCGATCAGGGTGCTCGCGATGTGCGAGAGCGGGGCCAGGTCGCCGCTGGCGCCCAGTGAGCCGATCTCCGGGATGGCCGGGGTGATGCCCCGGTTCAGGTAGAGGGCCAGGCGCTCCAGCAGTTCGGGCCGGACCGCGGAGTAGCCCTTGGAGAGGGCGTTGAGGCGGGCGGCGACGACGGCGCGGGCCTCGTCCTGGGCGAAGAGCGGGCCGACGCCGGAGCTGTGGCTGCGCACCAGGTTGGTCTGGAGCTCGACCTCCTTGGAGGGGTCGACCAGCATGTAGATCATCTCGCCGTAGCCGGTGGTGACACCGTAGACCGGGGTGCCGTCATGGATGATCTTCTCGAACTGGGCGCGGCTCCGTGCGGCCTTGGCCAGGGCCTTTGGAGCCACGGAGACCGGGGCCAGGTCCTCGGCGACCCGGCGCACCGCCGGGATGTCAAGGTTCTCGCCGTCGAAGCTGACGCTCGACCCGTCCGAGTCGACTGAGAAGCCGGTTTCGAGCATGGTCACGATATTCACCCCATCATGGATTGGATACGTATACGGGTGGGAAGCCGGCGCACGGCGGGCGCCGGAGGCGCTCAGCGCGGGGCCTGGGCGAGGTCCGCCAGCGCACGGCGGTCGACCTTTCCGCCGTTGTTGTGGGGCAGGCGCGCGAGCGTCACGAACGACACCGGAGGCAGGGCCCCGCCGAACCAGCCGCGCAGCGCGGCGCGCCAGGCGCCCGAGGCACCTGCCGGATCGCCGTCCCCTCCGCCGCTCGGCACCACGTACGCCACCAGCCGCTCCACCAGCCCGTCCGCTGCCGTACGGGCGACCACCGCGCACGCGGCCACCGACGGGTCGGAGCCGAGCGCGGCCTCGATGTCGGTCAGCTCCAGCCGGGTACCGCGGATCTTGACCCGGGAGTCCTCCCGGCCCCGGAACTCCAGCAGGCCGTCCCAGCGCCTGCGCCCCAGGTCCCCGCCGCGGTAGCAGGCTCTGCCGACGAGACCGGACCCGGCGGGGCCGGCCACGGGACGGAAGGCCTCGTCGGGCCGCTCGGCACCGACGTAGCCGGGGGTGACGTACGGGCCGCACACCACGAGGCGGCCGGTGACACCCGTGGGGCAGGGCCGGTCGTGCTCGTCGAGGACCACCACCTGACGGCCCGGGATCGGACGCCCGACCGGGACGAAGCCGTCGCCGGCCGCCCCGTCCACCTCGTGCCAGGTGGCCAGAACGGTCTCGGTGGCGCCGTAGAGGTTGACCAGCCGGGCGCCGGGCAGCGCGGCGCGCAGGGCATCGGCGAGCTCCCCGTGCAGCGCCTCGCCCGCGAGCAGGAGGTGGCTCAGCGAGGAGAGCCGTGCGCCCGTGGTGTCGAGTGCGGCGAGCAGTTCCCGGGCGAAGCTCGGCACCGTCTGGAAGTGGGTGATCCGCTCCGACTCCAGCCAGCCGGCCAGCTTCTCCGGGTGGGCCCGCAGCCGGTCCGGGACCGGGCAGAGGGCGGCGCCCGTGGTCAGCGCCGCGAACAGCTCGACCAGCGAGGCGTCGTAGCCGGGCTGGGCCCACTGCGCCACGCGGGACCCGGGCCCGACGCCGAAGGCGCCGGTGAACCAGTCGACGAACTGGGCGAGGGTCCGGTGCGTCTGCGGGATGCCCTTGGGTACGCCGGTCGAGCCGGACGTGTAGGCGATGTAGGCCCACCGGTCGGCCGCGGAGCCGGAGAGGCCCGGCGCGGGCGGCGCGCTCGCGCCGCCCGCGCCGGGCAGGGCCCGGGCGGGGGAGACCGGGCCGGTCGGGAAGTCCTTCGGGAGCGGGGCCGCGGAGCCGGGGGAGGCACCGAGGCCGGGCCGGGGGAGCGCGTCCAGGTCGAGGACGCGGCCGCCGAGTTCGACGCGGTACCAGGTCGGCAGCGGCGCGTTCGCCTGCTCCCCGGCCACCACCAGGCAGTGCGGGCGCAGCCCGGCGAGGACGGCCTTGGCGCGCTCCCCCGAGTCCCGGGCGGCGAGGCCCACCGCGTGGGCGCCCGCGCCGAGGACACCGAGCAGCGCCGCGGCCTGGCCGGGGCCGTTGGGCAGCCGGAGCGCCACCGGCGCGCCCTCGCCGATGCCGAGCGCGCGCAGCGCGTGAGTGATCCCTGCGGCCCGGGCGGTCAACTCGGCGTAGCTGACGGTGTCCCTGCCGTGCCCGGTGTCCAGGGCGGGTGCGGCGGGCGAGGCCAGGGCCACGGCACGCACCCGCTCGTGCACGGGCGGCCCGCCGTCGGGGCCGGGCCCCGGCTCCGGCGCTCCCGGCTGCGGCGCTCCCGAGCCGCGCGCTCCCGGCTGCGGCGTCGGCTTCGTACCGGTGAGGTCCGCCTCGCACACGGCCGAGCGGAGCTGCTGGGGCGTCTCCAGGGGGAGGCCGGCCACCGGTGCGCCGGGGTCGCCCAGCGCCGCGTCCAGGAGGGTGCGGAACTGGCCGAGCAGACCGGGGGCGGCCGCGGAGTCGAAGGGAGCGGTCCGGTACTCCAGTGAGCCCGTGAGGCGGGGCGCGCCGTCGTCCACCGTGAGGGTGAGGTCCGTGTCGGGCAGGGCACCGCAGGACCGCAGCCGCCGAACCCGGGCACCGGGCAGCCGGAGCACGGGTTCGACCGGGCCTTCCACGGCGAACGCAGCGTCCACGGGGGCGTCCGGGGCCGGTTCGCGGGCCGCCACGGAGACCTGCCGTACCAGTTCACGGAAGGACGGGCCGCCGGACAGGCCGGCGCGGGACAGGCCGTCGCCTCGTTCGACCGGGGTACGGGACAGGCCGGCGCGGGACAGGTCGGCGCGGACCGCCGTCCGGCCGCCGCCCGTCCCGCGCACGGCCACGACGGGCCGCCTCGTGTCGCGGTGGCGCCCGATGAGGCAGCAGTACGCCGCCAGCAGGACGTCAGCAGGGGCGGCCCCCTCGGAGGCGGCCAGCGCCCCGACGGCCCGGGCCTGCCCCGTACCCCAGTCGAACGAGGCGAGGGCCGGGTCGCCTCCGGCCCCGGCCCGGGCCCCGACAGCGGCCGCGTAGGCGGCGCCGAGGCCGTCGACGAGGGAGGCGAGCCGGCGGCCGTCGGCCGTGAACGCCCGGTTCGCGGCCAGCAGTACGAGGTGTCCGCCATCGGCGGCCCGCGCAACGGTCAGGCGCGCGGCCGGGCCGTGTCCGGCGGGGAAGAAGAGGCACGAGGGGTCGGCGCACAGCCGTTCGGCGGCCTGCCACGGGCCGGGGTCCGTGACATCGCCGAGTTCCGTGATCCGGCGCTGCGCGCCGCCCGGCCCGGCGCCGTCGTCGCCGCCGTCCCCGATGCGGTCCCGCGTGGCGACCCCGTGCCAGGCGGCGCGCAGCGCCGGCAGGTCGAGGCCGCCGGTCACGGCGTACGCACGGACCACCTGGGCCGTCTCGGTCACGCCCGCTCCCTTCGTCGCAGTCCGGGTGCGGATCAGTTCGTGGAGACGAGTTCGTCGTCGCGGGACGGTGGGGACGCCTGGCGCCCCGAGGAGGCCGCCGCTTCCGGGCGGTGGGCGGTCGCGCCCCTCGTGCCGCCGCCGAGCCGGTCCGTGATCGCGCCGCGCACCACGTTCCACAGCACGCGGGCCAGGAACGCCGGGCGCATCATGGCGTCGGGCTTGTCGACGAGTCCGGCGCCCCGCATGTACGCGGCGGTGACCTTGCCGTCGTGGACGGCCGCGGTCTGCACCAGCTTCAGGAAGGTCTGTGCCGCCTTGACCTGCCTGGTGCGCTCGCCCTGGACCCCGGGGAAGGTGAGGTCGACGGCGTTGGTCATCTCCCACGGCGGGTCGATGACCTCGGTGGCGAGATCGCGGAAGTACTGCGCGGGGATCGGGGCCGCGCCGGTGTGCAGGTGGTCGCGCAGGGTCAGGGCGCCGAGCGCGGCGGCCGTCATGCCCTGGGCGTAGACCGGGTTGAAGGTGGTGACCGCGTCGCCGGTGACCAGCAGGCCCAGCGGGAAGCGGTCCATGTCCTCGTAGCGGCGGCGCAGCGTCGTCGGGAAGCGGAAGGCGACCGGTTCGTCCAGCGGCACGGCATGCTGCAGCGCGTCGTGGATGTCCGGCACCGCCAGTGACTTCACCCAGGCGTACAGGCCCTCCTGGTCGGTCGGCGGGTGGTCGCCGAGCAGGCCGTACGTGGTCAGCTCCACCCGGTCGCCGTCGGTCTTGGTGAAGATGGCGCCGCGGGGCAGCGCGGGCGAGGCCACCGGGTTGATGGACAGATCGCCGTCGTACGGGTCACCCAGCAGCCTGTAGTGCTGGGTGACGTAGGCGAGGCCGATCTTCTTGCGCTCCTCGACCACCCGCGGGTAGCCGAGTTCCTCCAGCCATACGGGGGTGCGTGAGCCGCGGCCGGTCGCGTCTACCACGAGGTCGGCCTCGACGACCTCCTCGCCGCCCTCCCCGAGCAGGCTCTGGACGCGGACGCCGGTGACCCGGCCGCGGTCCGGGGTCGTCACCAGGCCCAGGATGTCGTGCTGTTCGCGGAAGGAGACCGCAGGCAGCGCGGCGGTGCGCCGGCGGATGTGCTTCTCCAGCATGGGGCGGCTCGCGGCCACACAGGTCAGGCCCGCGACCGCGGGCTTCAGGCGCCGGCCGTTGAAGTACCAGCGCACATGGCCGGCGAGGTCTCCGGTGGGGACGCCGTCCGCGAAGATCTCCTCGGTGATGCCCGGGTACATCTCCTCCATGGCGAGCTGGCCGCGGGCCAGCAGGCCGTTGATGTGCCGGCTCTGGGGGCAGTGCTTGCGCGGCCCTTCCACCCCGACCAGGACGTCTCGGTCCACGATGAGTACGTCGTCATAGGCATCGGCGAGCACTCTGGCCGCGAACAGGCCGGCGATGCTTCCGCCGAGTACCACCGCGCGAGTACCGGTCTTGTCGCCCGACACGGGTACCTCCTCGAAATTCCCCGGTATGGGGTGGAATTCTGGTCTGGTATGCCATCAGGTGATCGGCTCCCCAGGAGCCGATCGTCGCGCCCCGGCTCACCGCGGCGCATCTCCTGGCGTGCTGCCCCCGGCCGCCGCGCCGTGCGGGCGGGCGGCCCAAAGGCTCAGTGGCCGCCCTCCGCTCCTGCACCGAAACGGGCGCGCGTGAGCTCGCGGTTGGCGGCGGTGAACAGGAAGACGGCGATTCCGGCATGGCTCTGCTGCATGGACATGTCGCGCCAGATCCTCTCCATGCGCTCGCCTTCGCGGACGGCACTGGAACCGGCGGTCGGGAAGAGGTACCTCTCGACCGCGCGCCAGCTCATCCGCACCGCCTCACGGCAGACCCCGGCGACCCGCAGCTCGTGCTCGGCGGTGACGTCGCCCCGGGCGGCGAACTCGTCCCACAGCCGGATCGCACCCAGCAGACCGGCCTCCGCCGAGTGCACCAGGCCGGCCGCCTCGCCGTACCAGTACTGGAAGTCCGGATCCTCGAAGCGGGCGACGACGGGCGGGAACAGCGTCTGCCGCGACCTCATCAGCTCCTCGTACGCGTCGAGAGCCCCCCTGGCCATGCCGACGGCGAGCGCCGCGTCCTCCAGGATCATGAAGCTCAGCGGTCCGCCCCCGTACATCGGGTTGCCGTGCAGGGTGCGCCCCGGGGTGCCGCCCGCGACATTCACCTGGCTCAGGTGGGTGTCCAGGGTGAGATGGTCCGGGACCAGCGCGTTCTCGATCCGGAGGCCGTGCGAGCCGCTGCCCCGCAGGCCGAGCTGCGCGCCCCAGTCGTCGAGCCGGGTGAACGTCTCGCGCGGGGCGACGAACAGCAGCGGGCGTACGCCGCCGTCCCCGTCGTCCACCAGGGTGTGGCCCAGGAAGTGCGTGGCGTACGGCGACCCGGAGCAGTAGCGCCAGGTGCCCTCGATCAGCCACCGCCCGTCGGCCGTGCGCCGTCCCGTCCCGTTCGGGGCCACCGTCGAGGGGCACAGGAAGTCGCCGCAGGCGAAGACCTCCGCCTGGGCCCGCTCGTCGAACAGGGTGGCCACCGCGTGCGCGTGGGCGGCGCCCAGGCAGTACATCCAGCCCGTCGAGGGGCAGCCCCGGGAAAGGGCGACCACCACCCGCATGAAGGTCTCGACGCCGAACTCGTAACCCCCGTAGCGCCGCGGGACGAGGATCCGGTACAGGCCCGCCGCGCGGAACGCCTCATGGGTGTCCTCGGCGTAGAAGCCGCGCTGCTCCGTCTCGGCCTGACGGCCGATCAGCCCGCGGGCGAGCTCCTCGGCCCGGGCCACGACCTCGTCCGGGGTCAGTCCGGGCTCGGGTACCGGGACGGCGGTACGTTCGGAAGCACTCGCGGTGACGGTCATTGCTGCGCGGTTTCCTTCGCCTTGGAATGAAGCCGCACCGCGGCACAGGGCGCCCCGCCCATGTCGCGCCGCGCCGCGACCCTGGCCCACGGCCATGGCGCGCAGCGTCGCACCAGCCCGCCGGTGCGGGCATCTCCTCGATTGCGCAGCGCCGGAGGCTGCGCTGGACGCGGTGCGGTCGCGGTGCCGGGATGCTGCGCTGGACGCGGTGCCGGATGTGCCCCGGAGGCAATGCCGGTCGCGGCGCACGGACGCAGGACGGGGCACCCGCGCGTGCGCCGCGTGCCCGCGTCCGGAGGGGCACGACCGCACGCGGGAAGATGCGGCCCGCGACCGGGCGGTGCGATCGTCGGACCGCCCGGTCCGTCGTGCCGGCCGCGACGGATCCGCCACCCGACGACCTGGAGTCCCGTTGAGAACCGCGCACCGCACCTGCCCCCTCTGCGACGCCGTCTGCGGACTGCGGATCGAGCTCGACGACGACCGCGTCACCGGCGTCCGCGGCGACCCCGACGACCCGTTCTCCCAGGGCTACGTCTGCCCCAAGGGCGCCAGCCTGGGCCGGATCGACGAGGACCCCGACCGGCTGCGCACGCCGATGATCCGCACCGGCGACCAGTGGCGCGAGGCCACCTGGGACGAGGCGTTCCGAGCCGTCGAGAAGGGCCTGACGGGCGTCTTCGAGAAGCACGGCCGCCAGTCCGTCGCCGCCTACTTCGGCAACCCGACCTTCCACACCATGGGCGGCATCTTCTACCGCGGGCCGCTCTCGCAGTCCCTGGGCACCACCAATCTCTACAGCGCCGGCACCATCGACCAGATGCCCAAGCACGTCTCCTGCGGCCTGATGTTCGGCAACGCCATGGCGATCTCCGTGCCCGACCTGGACCGCACCGACCACCTCCTGGTCATCGGCGCCAACCCGGCCGAGTCGCATGGCTCGCTGTGCGCCGCCCCCGACTTTCCCGGCCGGCTGAAGGCGATCCGGGCGCGCGGCGGCCGGATCGTCGTCCTCGACCCGCGCCGCACCCGCACCGCCGACCTCGCCGACGAGCATGTCTTCGTCCGGCCCGGCACCGACGCCCTGCTGCTGTTCGCCCTCGTCCACACGCTGTTCGCGGAGGACCTCACCACCGTACGCGTCGAGACCGAAGGGCTCGGGGAGCTGCGGGCGCACGCCGCCCCCTTCACCCCCGACGCGGTGTCCGCCGCGACCGGGGTGCCCGCCGCGACCATCGTCCGGCTCGCCCGCGAACTCGCCTCCGCGCCCACCGCCGCCGTCTACACCCGCATGGGCACCAGCACCGCCGACTTCGGCACCCTCACCCAGTACCTGGTGGACGTGCTCAACACCCTCACCGGCAACCTCGACCGTCCCGGCGGCGTCATGTTCACCCGCCCCGCCACCCTCGAGGTGCCCTGGGGCCCGCGCCCCTTCACCTCGGGCCGCTGGCACAGCCGGGTGCGGCAACTGCCGGAGGCCCTCGGGGAACTGCCCGTCGCGACCCTCGCCGACGAGATGGAGACCCCAGGCGAGGGGCAGGTCAGGGCGCTGATCTGCGTGGCCGGGAACCTCGTCCTGTCCGCGCCCAACGGCCCCCGTCTGGGACGGGCCCTCGACGGCCTGGACTTCATGGTCTGCGTCGACCCGTACCTGAACGAGACCACCCGGCGCGCCCACGTCATCCTGCCGCCACCGCGCATGATGCAGATGCCGCACTACGACCTGCTGCTGCTCACCGTCACCGTGCGCAACTACACCCGGTTCTCGCCACCGGTCCTCCCGCTCGAGCCCGGGCAGCTCTCCGAGGCGGAGATCATGGCCCGGCTCTGCCTGATCGCCGCCGGCCGGGGCGCCGACGCCGACCCCGCCGCGGTCGACGAGATGGTGCTCGGCGAGCTCCTCGGCGCCGGGGCCCAGATCCCCGGCTCCCCCTTCGAGGGCATGGAGGCCGCCGAGGCCCGCGCCCTGCTCGACGGCGACAGCGGCCCCGAACTGATGCTCGACGCGATGCTGCGCCTCGGCCCGTACGGGCTCTCCCTCGCCGAACTGCGGGAGCACCCCCACGGGATCGACCTCGGCCCGCTCAAGCCGCGGCTGAAGGAGGTGCTCGGCACGGAGTCGGGACTCGTCCGGCTCGCCCCCGCCGAGCTGGGCGGGGAGATCGGCCGGCTGCGCAAGCGGCTCGCCGCCCCGGCCCCGCCGATGGTCCTCATCGGCAGGCGCCAGCTCCGCTCCAACAACAGCTGGCTGCACAACATCCCGTCGCTGATGGGCGGCAGCAACCGGTGCACGCTGCACATCCACCCCGACGACCTGGCCCGGCTCGGTCTGGACACCCACGCGAGGGTCGTCTCCGCCACCGGCGACCTGGTCGTGCCCGTCGAGCCCGACGACCGCATCATGCCGGGCGTCGTCAGCCTGCCCCACGGCTGGGGACACGCCGGGTCGGCGCAGCGCACCGCCTCGCTTCACCCGGGCGTGAACGCCAACGCCCTCACCGACGACTCCGCGACCGACGCGCTGTCCGGCAACGCCGTCTTCAACGGTGCCCCGGTCACGGTCGCCCCCGCCCCGGCTCCCGCCGGCACCGGCAGGGCCGCCCCGCATCGGGTCCCGCTCCCGGTCGTCGCGGCCTGACGCCGTTCCCCCGCCCCGCCCCCCGACTGGAGGACCCATGCATCCCGCCCAGGACGACGCCGTCGTCATCGAGGCATGGCTGTCCGAGTTCCCGTTCCCCGACTTCCTGGAGCCGGTCAGGGAACGCGCCCGGGAGTTCGAGAAGGCACACCCCGGCCACCGGATCGATATCCGCGGCTTCTCCTACCAGGAACTCCCCGACGCGATCGCCCGGGCGGCGGCCGAGGGCCGGGCCCCCGCGATCGCCACCTACTACGCCGGAGCCTCGCAGCTGGCGCGCGACGCCCGCGCCCGGGACGGCAGCCCGCTCTTCGTCTCCGTGGAGAAGGCCGTCGCCGGACGTGCGGAGATCCTCGGCGAGGCGGTCGTCCTCGACGACTTCCTGCCGGGCGTACGCGAGTACTACACCGTCGACGGCGACTTCGCGACGATGCCGCTGACCCTCTCGACCATGCTGCTGTACGCCAACACCACAGTGCTGCGCCGCGCCGGGGTCGCCGCCGCGCCCCGGACCTGGGAGGACACCACGGCCGCGTGCGAGGCCGTTGCCCGCCTCGCCGGCGGCCCCCGGCACGGCATCGCCTGGCCCGTCGACGGCAAGTTCCTGCAGCACGCGGTCGCCCAGCAGGGCGCCCTGCTCGCGGACGCGGGCAACGGGCGGCACGGCCGGGCCACCCGCATCGACCTGGCCTCCGACGCGGTGAAGGCGTACGTGGACTGGTGGCGCGGCCTGCACCGGGCCGGGCACTACCTGCACACCGGCGTGCAGGAGGACTGGGCCGGCACCTTCAGGGCCTTCGCCGACCAGGAGGTGGCCCTGCGGCTGAGCTCGTCCTTCGACGCCAACTACATGGTGCGGGCGGCGGCCGCCGCCGGCTTCGACATCGAGGTCGGCGTCCTGCCCCGCAACGGTGCTCTGCCCTGCGCCGGCAACTGGATCGGCGGGGACTCGCTGTGGCTCGCGGACGGCCTCGACGCGGCGACCCGGGACGGCGCGCTGGCGTTCATGCAGTACCTGAACAGCCCCCGCGCGGCGGCCGCCTGGCACCAGGCCAGCGGCTCCGCCCCGGCGACGTACGGATGCATCGCCCTGCTGGAGGAGGAGGGCTGGTTCGACGCGCACCCGCACCACCGGGCCACGAGCGAGCAGCTCGGATTGCGCGCCGGCCCGCCCGAGGCGCACGGCGCGGTGCTGGGCGCGTTCCATGCGGTGCAGATCGTGTTCATGGCCGCGATGGAGGAGATCCTGACCGAGGGCGCCGACCCGGACGCCCGCCTCGCCCGGGCCACCGCCGAAGCCCAGGGGCACCTCGACGCGTACAACGCCTACGCGCTCGGGACCGGCCCGGAGACCCCCGACTGCCTCACGGTCCGCATCTGACCGGCGCGGCGTCGTCGGGAACGGGACGGATCTCACGGGGTTGCCGGACGGCGTGATCGCGGTGGAACTGGATGAGAACCTCGGGGTGCCAAGTGGCCGCAACGTCGCTTGGCAGCGCCTGCGCGAGTTCGGTGACGTGGACGTGCTCGTGGACCTGGACGACGACGGGCTCCTGATCGACACAGGCGTGTTCCGGCGGATCGCGGACCTGTACTGGGCGGACCCCCATTTGGGCATCCTCAGTTTCCGGATCGCGGACGAGACCGGCACAACCCAGCGGCGCCACGTGCCCCGCCTGCGGGCCAAAAATCCGATGCGGCCAGGTCCTGTGACGACGTTCCTGGGCGGCGGGCACGCACTGTCGATGCCTATGCTGGAGCAAACCGGTGGCTGGCCGGACGCGTTCTTCTTCACACATGAGGAGACCGATTTGGCCTGGCGTGCAATCGACCGGGACTGGGATGTCCTCTACGAGCCGCGACTCGTTCTCCAGCACCCGAAGACCTCGCCGGCCCGGCACACCATCTACCACCGGATGACGGCACGGAACCGGGTGTGGCTTGCCAAGCGGCATCTGCCTGCGCCTCTCGTGCCGGTCTACCTCGGGGTGTGGGTGGTGCTGACCGTGGTCCGTGCGAAGTCCCTGGCGGGATTGCGAGCGTCGTTCGGCGGGTTCGCCGAGGGCATCCGGACCAGCGGGGGCCCTCGGCGTCCCATCAGGTGGTGGACGGTGTGGCGGATGTCCCGACTGGGCAGACCGCCGGTCGTCTAAGCCGCCGTGGACTCCCGCAGCCAGCCGGGGGCGGCGGCCGGGGTGTCCCTCAGCCAGTTGACGTAGCGGGCCACCCCCTGGGCGACGGTGACCTTCGGCTTGCAGCCCAGGATGTTCTCCATCCGGCGGGTGGCCGCGTACCCGCCGAGCGGATCGCCGGCGGGCAGTGGGGTGTCCAAGAAGCCCGTGTTCGGGTAGTGCTCACGGACCAGTTCCGCGACCTGGCGGACGCTGGTCGGGATGCCGGTCCCGATGTTCACGGTCTCGGTGTGGGCACGCGGGCTGACCAGGGCCCGCAGTGTGCCCTCGGCGATGTCGTCCACGTGCACCATGTCCCGCATCTGTCGGCCACCTCCATTGAGGTGCAGGGGAAGCCCCAGATGAGCGCGGGCGGCGAACCAGGCGACCACCCAGGAGTGCGAGTTCGGCTTGACAGTCTGCGGTTCGCCGTAGACGGAGAAGTACCGGACGATCGCGTACGAGGTGCCTACCTGGCCGAGGATGAGAGAGGTCTGCTCCTCGCCCCATGCCTTGGTGTTCCCGTAGACCGACACTGGCCGACGGCGGGTGAACTCGTGGAACTGCGGCGGGATGCGGCCGAGCACCGACTCCAGCAACTGCCGCATGGTCAGCAGCTCGGGAGTGTCGGTCTCCTCCGGGTTGCCGTCGCCGTAGACACTCGCGGAGGAGACGAACACCATGCGCCGGATACGGTCCGTTGCGGCAACAGCGTCCAGGACACTCTGGGTGCCGGCGATGTTGGTGTCGATGGCGGCCAGCGGTTCACGGGTGCACGCAGCCACGTCCGCTAGAGCGGCAGCGTGGATCACGTAGTCCGAGTCGGAGACGAGCTTGCGGACCAGCGCCGTGTCCCGGATATCGCCCAGGACCACATCGGGGTCCGACACGTGGACCCCGAACAAGTCGGCGTATACGCGCTCGGGGTAGGCGCTCATGGTGCACAGAGTGACGGGGCGGGCGCCCAGAACCCGGAGCTGGGCGACGATCCGGGAACCGATGAGGCCCGCGCCGCCGGTCACCAGCACGGTGCTGCCGGCCAGGGCGGAGAGGTCTGAGGGGTGGTGCACGATGCCTCCAGAAGCTGGTTCGGGTGGAACTCGTGACGGTTCGGGCGGCCAACTCGTCGGCCGCGGGTCGAGGGGCTGGTTTTGCGGGCCCCAGGGGGCGGACAGTGGATGCCGCTTCGGTGTCCGAGGCTGAGGCGGCGACAGCCGCGTGTGGGACATCAAGCCCGGGGGCGGAGCGTTTCTACAGGCGACCCTCGTCAGGGGTCGGCGTCGTGGGTGCTGAGCGCGGGGTCCACGGTCAGGCCGTGGACGGTGTCGTGCTCGCCGTGGGTGAGCAGGCCGAGCAGGGTGGGCCTGGTTGCGGCCCCGAGCGTCCAACACCCACGACAGGAGGAGGGGCTCCAGGGGGTCGGACAGGGCGGGGGCTCACAGGCCCTGTGCCCCGGCGTCGAGCCCCCTCTGCCGCCGGTCGATGGCTTGGGCGAGCTGGATGCTGAGGAGTTCCACTCGGCCTGGCTCCACCCTCATGACTGTGGGGAGGCGGGTTCCGCCGCGGAAATGGACCTCTACCGGCATCAGCATCTCGTCGCGGGTGCCGTCGTAGCGCAGGTCCCGGGCGATCGGCGCGATGTGGGAGATGAACGGCAAGGTATCGGTGGCGACTTCATCGGCTGCGGCGCGGTGTGACATCTCCCCGTCCGTAGGCGGCGGTAGGGCCTCGCGGACGCTGGAGTTGTGGGCGGGCGTCGTGGCCATCGTTGCTGTCCTTTCGCCGGGCAGGCGCAGATCGGCCCTGATCAGGGCCGATCTGCGCCAATCGAGATTGGAGTGGGTGATGTTCAGTCAACGGCGGTTCGTGATTCGAGGACAGGGCCCACGATGTAGTCCTGCGTAATCCCGCGTAATCCAGGTGGGGAGGGTGACAGGGTGCCGAGGAATCCGGTCGTCGCGGAATTGATCAGTCAGGCGTGCGAGACGAGGGGCTGGGGGCCCTCCGAGCTTGCCCGTGCTCTCGGTATGGCTGAGAGTGGTGATCCCCGCCGCTTACAACGCCAGCACGCTCGCCGCTGGATGACCGGCGAGCGGAGCCCGGAGCACTGGTGGCCGTACATCGCCCAGGTCCTCAACCTGGACCCGGAGTTGATCAACCTTCCCGAGACCGGGCCGGGTGAACTCCTCACGGATACCGTGGCATCAGTCCTATGCCTGGGAAGGAGCGATGGTGCGCCGTGGAAAGCGCATGTTGATCGTGTGGAGGTGAGAGACCTTCGCCTCTGGGCTGTCGCAGCAGCCCAGTGAAGCTGGGGGCAGCCTGATCCGGGAGGTGCCGGGGAGGGCGGTAAGCAGCC
>NZ_BLLG01000026.1 GCF_011766325.1 Streptomyces pacificus
TACGCCCGCGCGGTCAGCCGTGGCTCCACCCGGCACCACAACCCGGCGAGCAGCGCGAAGAAGTCCTCGAACCACCCGTCCCACCGCTCGACATCCCGCTGCACGTCCTCCATGCACGGCTCAACGCGTCACGCGGCCAGCAGACACGAAGCTCCCCTGTAGTGCAGGGCGTGTACGACCCGAACGGGGCGGGAGCCATCGTGTTCGCCGTCCTGGCCGTGGCCGCGGCCGTGGAACGGGAAGGCATCCGGGAGAAGACCGGCCGGCGGGGGCGTGGAGGGTCGGCGCGAACCGGCCGCGTTGCGGGCGGACCAACTGCAGGCGGTGCTCTGCCACGAACTGGGGCACCACTCGCACGGCCGCACCCGCTTCGCCGCGACCGTGTACCAGGGGGCGGCCGGTCTGGACCGCGCGCAGCGCAGCTTCGCACGACCGAATTCGCCTGCCGGTACGGGACGAACGTCCCCTTCCTCATGTTCCCCATGGCGCTCAATTTCCCGGACGAGTCCGTGCTGCGCCCCGGTCACGGTCTGATCGTTCCGGAGATGCCGGTCACCGGGGCGGCCACCGGGGCGTCGTGCTCCGCGCAGCCGCGGGCGTGAAGCAGGCAGCCGCAGTGTCAGGGCCGGATCATGGCCGGTGGACCCGGCCCGGCCCTGTGGCCCTCCGGAGAGCGGAGGCCGTCGAGGACGTTCGAGGCCGACGGGGCCGGGCGGAGACGGGCGGAGGCGGGCGGCGGGTGGGGCCGGGTGGCGGGTGGCCCGCCCGATGGGCCGCTTCGATGCCGTACCCCCTCATGGTCGTGCCCGCGTGGGCAGGGTGAGGATTTCGGCTCCGTCGTCGGTGATGGCGATGGTGTGCTCGCTGTGCGCGGTCCGGCAGCCCGTGGCGCTGCGCAGTGTCCACCCGTCGGCGTCGGTGACGAGTGCGGCGGTGTCGGCCATGACCCAGGGTTCCAGGGCGAGCAGCAGTCCGGGGCGCAGTGTGTACCCGCGGCCCGGCCGTCCGGTGTTCGGGATGTGGGGGTCCTGGTGCATGGTCGAGCCGATGCCGTGGCCTCCGAACTCGGTGCTGATCGGGTAGCCCGCCTCATCGAGGATCGTGCCGATGGCGTGGGAGAGGTCACCGATGCGCGCTCCGGGCCTGGCGGCGGCGATGCCGGCGGCGAGTGCCCGTTCGGTCGTCTCGATCATCGCGACGCTCTCCGCCGGCCTGGCTTCGCCCACCAGGAAGCTGATCGCGGCGTCCGAGGCCACCCCGCCCTTGGCTACGGCGAGGTCGAGAGTCAGCAGATCCCCGTTCGCCAGGGGGTAGTTGTGGGGCAGCCCGTGGAGCACCGCGTCGTTGACGGCCGTGCAGACGTAGTGCCCGAACGGGCCGCGTCCGAAGGAGGGTGCGTAGTCGACGTAGCAGGACTGCGCTCCCGCCTCGCTGATCAGCTCTTTGGCCCACTGGTCGATGTCCAGCAGATTGGTCCCGACCGTGCTGCGCTGCTTCAGAGTCTGCAGGATGTCTCCGACCAGAGCGCCGGTGCCCCTCGCCCGCTCGAGCCGAGCGGAGTTCAGGATCTCGATCATGGGGAGCCTTTCACGTATGGCCAATAACTATACCGGCATAACTATACCGGGATTAGAATCGGGTCATGGTCAGGTTGCCGCTCACCCCCGCCGAGGTAGAACGCGGAGAGCGCCTTGGCGCTCTGCTCCGCCGAGCCCGGGGCTGCCGCTCGATGCTCGATGTGGCGCTCGCCGCGCGTATCTCGCCGGAAACCCTGCGGAAGATCGAGTCCGGCCGTGTGGCCACCCCCGCCTTCCCCACCATCGCGGCGATCGCCGACACCCTCGGCCTGTCCCTGGACGCCGTCTGGACCGAGATCAACCGGGCGGAGCGAACCGTCGGGGACCAGTCGGCCCCGTCTGCCGAGCGGCGTGCGTCGCTGGCTTCGTAGCGCCCGTTCCGCCTCGAGTGCGCAAGCGCGGTGAAGTGTGCATTGACCGTCAATGGGGAGGGCGTCAACAGCTGTCTTGTGTAGGCTGCCGACTCATGAGACATGACGCGGTGCGCGGCCACCTCGACGGACTGCTGCTGGCCGTGCTCGAAACCGGGCCTCTGCACGGCTACGCGATCATCACCGCCGTTCAGCAGCGCAGTGGAGGCGTGCTGGAGCTGCGTACGGGCACGATCTATCCGGCGCTCAACCGGCTCGAGCGGATCGGGCTGCTGCGCAGCAGTTGGCAGACCACCGGCGAACGCCGCAGACGGTGCTACGAACTCACCGAGGCCGGACGCCGTACCCTGGCGGGCGAGCGGACCGCTTGGCGGGAGTTCACCACCGCCATCGGCTCGGTCCTGAACCCCGTCGCGCCGCCCGGAGCCGTCACGTGAGCGCCGTCACGCCGCGGAGTGACCCCGTCGAGGACTGCGTTTCCACCCTGGCCGCCGCCGTGCACGGACCGGCACGCACCAAGGCGCGCATGGTGGCCGAGGTGCGCGAGGACCTGACGGACGCGGTGGCGGAACGCACCCGGGCGGGGCTGACGTACCAGCGTGCCGCCGCCCAGGCGGTGCGGGAGTTCGGGACCCCCGACGAGCTCGTGGTGAGCTGGCAGCGCGAACTCACCATCGCCCAGGCCCGGCACACCGCGCGGACCGTCGCCCTCACCGTCCCCCTGGTGGTCGCCTGCTGGTATCTGGTCCGGCGAGCCGGCCACGACCAGACCTGGGAACTTGCGCGCACCGCGCAGATGCTGGGCGTCCATCTGTCCGGCGTCTCGGCGATCACCGCACTGCTCGCCGCAGTGGCCCTGGCGGTGACAGGCACCCTCGCCCGCCGGCTGCCCACGCCGGACCGGTTGCCGCTCGCGGTCGCCTGGGGCGGCACCGTCGCGAGCGCCTCCATGGCCTTCGCCACCCTGGCCCTCGCCCTCGCGGCCGCCCTGGGCACCGACTGGCTGCTGTTCGCGTCCGCCGGTACCCTCGCGGCCTCTTCGCACGCCCTGGTGGCGGGCTCGGCCCGGTCCTGCAGGCGCTGCGCCCGGCTGCCGGCCGTCGGGGCATCGAGCGCCGGGGCGCGCTGACCGCGACCGGGAGGTTCCGCCCTCGGGTCGACAGGCCGATGTCCGGGTGTGCCGCGGGCATCTTGGATGTTCTGGGCCGCCGCGCGGGATGGGCGGGGTCTGTGGGGCGTACGGCGATCAGGCGCCCGTGGTGGAGCCCGGTCGGACGATCATGAGTACGACCACGACGGCCCAGAGCAGGTTGAACACCCCGGTGATCATGGCCAGTCGCGCCGCCGCGGACCGGGACGCGGTCGCGGTCCGCGGCGCGTTGGCGGTCGCGGTCTCCGCGGCCGCACCCTCGCCGCCGTAGGCCGCCGTACCGGCGGACTGGGCGAGCAGCCGCTCCTGACCGGGCAGGATCGCTATCAGCAGCAGCGCCGCAGCGACCGTCGTGAGGATGAGCGAGACGATGAGCCAGCTGTCGCCCAGCACGCCCATCCGGGCTCCGGTGGCAAGGCCGAAGACCGGTACGGCGACGCCGACGGCGGCGTATACCCGGCAGATCCGGTGCAGCAGCGCGGCGGTGGCGGGTGTGCGCTCCTTGCCGCTCGGGTCGTCGGCCCCGGCTTGGGGCGTGACGAAGCGGGGGAACATCGAGGCCGCCACCGTGATCGGGCCGATCGTCACGATCGATGCCAGCACATGCAAGGAGAGCAGCAGTTTGGTCACCGGGGATCCCTTCTCTTTAGGTTGTCAGGCAATATATTGACAGCCAACCTATTGCCGCAAGCCGGCCCGCTGGGGTGGGCTGCCTGCCTGCTCCCGCTCCGCTGCGGCGTTGCGGATGCCGGGTCTCGGCGATTGTCGCCGTAGGCGTCGTGCGGGCGTCGGGCGGGATTTGCCGTGGCACCGGTTCCGGATATCGGTGGTTCACCGGGGCGGTCCGTCGCCGCACGGCGGTGCCTTACAGGAGTCGGCCGCCCTGCCCGCACCGCGGTGGCGCCCAAGCCGCAGCGTCTGTTCTCCGCGCAGGCCGCCGTGGTTCCGCCGGCCGCCCCGACGGCGTGGCAGCCGCTGGAGGCGGCCGGGTGTGTGCGGGGCTGCGGGTTCCGGTGCACGCGGGGGCGGGCGGCGTCGGACACTTCCCCGTTCAGTTCGCCCGGCACTTCGGGGCGCACGTCACCGCTGACCGCCTCCGCGGGCAACCCGGACTTCCTGAGAGGCCCGGGGCCCGTCTACCGGCGGATTCCCGGCGCGTTCCCGGCCGCCGGCAGCCACCGCGGGCCCCGTGCCCGCATGGGCTGCCGGCGGCTCCCGTCAGCCACCGCGGTCCGAAACCCCCGGCTGTGCGGGGGTGACGGCCGGCTCCGGACCGCGGCCGTCACCCCTCCGTGCGGGAGCCGCCGATGCCGTAGTCGGCCCGCTGGTAGATGTCGGGGATGCCGTCCGCGTCCTCGTCGACGGTCTCCTCCTCGTAGAGGCGGCGGTAGACCGCGTTGCGGCGCTTGATCAGCGCCGCGGCCAGGACCGCCGCGATCAGCGACCCGAGGAGGACGGCGGCCTTCACCTGCTCCGCCTGGGCCGGGTCGGAGAAGGCGAGCTCCCCGATGAGGAGGGCGACGGTGAAGCCTATTCCCGCCAGGACGGCGAGGGAGAAGACGTCCGCCCACTCCAGGTCGGGGTTGAGGCGGGCGCGGGTGTAGCGGGCGGCGAGGTAGGTGCCCGCGAAGATGCCGAGGGTCTTGCCCGCGACGAGGCCGACGACCACGCCGAGCGGTTCGGGCCTGGTGAACACGTCGCCCAGGGCGGCCGCGGAGACGCTCACACCGGCGGCGAACAGGGCGAACAGCGGCACCGCCACTCCTGCCGAGACCGGGTGGAGCAGATGCGAGGTCCGTTCCGCGGGCGAGGTCTCCTCGCCCTTGTCGCGGGTGGTGCGCAGGATCAGGCCCATGGCGACGCCGGCGACGGTGGCGTGGACTCCGCCGTTGTACATCAGCGCCCAGATCGCGATGCCGAGCGGTGCGTACCACCACCAGCCCCTCACCCGCAGGCGCTGGAGGACGTAGAAGAGGACCAGGCCGGCGAAGGCTCCCGCGAGGGCCGGGTAGTCCAGGTCGCTGGTGAAGAAGATCGCGATGATCAGGATGGCGCCGAGGTCGTCGACGACGGCGAGTGTGAGCAGGAACGCGCGAAGCGCGGCCGGGAGATGGGTGCTGAGGACGGCCAGGACCGCGAGCGCGAAGGCGATGTCGGTGGCCATCGGCACGGCCCATCCGTCCAGTCCGCCCCCGGCGGGTGCGGCGACCGCGACGTACAGCGCGGCGGGCACGACCATGCCGCAGACCGCGGCGATGACCGGCAGTGCGGCGGTGGCGGGATTGCGCAGCTCGCCGACGACGAGTTCGCGCTTGAGTTCGATCCCGGCGACGAGGAAGAAGACGGCGAGCAGGCCGTCGGCGGTCCAGTGCCCGACCGACAGGTCGAGACCCAGGGCGGGTATGCCGAAGTGGAAGTCGCGTATCTGTTCGTAGACGCCGCTCCACGGGCTGTTCGCCCAGAGGAGTGCCACCACCGCCGCGGCCAGCAGAACGAGTCCGCCGATCGTCTCGGTGCGCAGCGCCTCGGCCACGGCCTTGCGCTCGGGCAGAGGCAGCAGGCCGAGGAAGGTGGCGCGCTGACGCGGGGCGTCTGACATGGGGAAGGCCTCCGGGCCGTCGGTGGAGCGGGCACACTGCACCCTTTGACGCCGACCAGACTTCCCGGCACACCAAGCGTCATGCTGACGCGTTCCTCACACCCTAACCAGAAGGCGGCCGCTGCCACCAGACAGCGCCCTACCTGCGGGAACACCGGCGCGAGCACCGGTGGGCACGCCGACGGGCACCCCGGCGCGAACACCGGCGGGAACATCGGCGGGCACCCCGGCGCGAGCGTGCCGAGGAGGCCGCATGCGCCCGCGCCCTGCGCATGCGGCCTCCTCCGCGGAACCGGACCGCGCGGGCGGTCAGACGGTGGTCTTCGCCGGCTCCGGTTCGTCGTCGGCGTCGCCCGCCCCGCCGGCCTTGAGGGACCGGACGTACTCCAGGAAGGAGTTGAGCTCCCGCTTGACGACGGGGGCGAGCAGGTAGAGGCCGATGATGTTGATGACCGCCAGCATGAACAGGACCGCGTCGGCCATGTCGATCAGCGTCTGCAGCGTGAGCAGGGCACCGGCGACGGCGAACAGCGAGTAGAGCACCTTGAAGGTGATCTCGCTGGCCTTGCTGCGGCCGAAGAGGTACGTCCACGCCTTGAGGCAGTAGTAGCCCCAGGTCAGCACTGTCGAGATGGCGAAGAGCATCACCGCGACGGTCAGGATGTACGGGAACCAGGGCAGCACCGTGGCGAAGGCGTCGGAGGTGATGGTGACGCCGCCGATGGACTCGCCGGCCCGTGCCTCGGCCCAGCTCGCCGGGTTGGCGATCACGATGGTCAGGGCGGTCATGGTGCAGATGATCACGGTGTCGATGAAGGGCTCGAGCAGGGCGACCAGGCCCTCGCTCGCGGGGTGCTTGGTCTTCACCGCGGAGTGCGCGATCGGGGCGGAGCCGAGACCGGCCTCGTTGGAGAACGCCGCCCGCTTGAAGCCGATGATCAGCGCACCGAGGACACCGCCGGCGACACCCTCGGGGTTGAACGCGCCCTCGACGATCGTGACGACCGCGTCGGGCACGGCCGTGACGTTCACCAGGATGACCACCAGACAGGCGGCGATGTAGACGCCCGCCATGGCCGGCACCAGCCTGCTGGTGACGTTGGCGATGGAGCGGATGCCGCCGATCAGCACGATGCCGACGAGCGCGGCGATCAGGATGCCGAAGAAGAGGGCCCCGGACGAGGAGCCGACGGCGCCGTCCTCGCCGCCGGCGATGGAGACCAGCTGCGCGTAGCTCTGGTTGACCTGGAAGAGGTTGCCGCCGAAGAGGCCGAAGAACAGGACCATGAAGGAGGCGAGGACGGCGAGGACCTTGCCCAGGGTCTTGCCGTTCTTGCCGAAGCGCTCGGTCAGGCCCTTGGGGATGTAGTGCATCGGGCCGCCCGAGACGGTGCCGTCGGCGTGCACCTCGCGGTACTTCACACCGAGGGTGACCTCGACGAACTTCGTGGCCATGCCCAGCAGACCGCAGAGGATCATCCAGAAGGTCGCGCCCGGACCGCCGATGGAGACGGCGACCGCGACACCCGCGATGTTGCCGAGGCCTACGGTGCCGGAGACGGCGGCGGTCAGCGCCTGGAAGTGGTTGACCTCGCCGGCCGACCCCTTCTCGTCGTACTTCCCGCGCACCACGTCGACCGCGAGGCGGAACTTGCGTATCTGGATCAGCCCGAACCAGGCGGAGAAGACCAGACCGGCGACGACCAGCCAGGCGACGATGAGGGGGAGGTCCGTCCCCCCTACGGGGACGGAGTAGAAGACGACTTCTCCGAGCCAGCTGGCGATGGGCTCGAAGAATCCGCTGACAGCCTTGTCGACGGATTCGGTCATGGAGTCGAGTGACACAGTGGCTACCTCGTGGCGCAGGACCGGCGCACGGGAGGCTGCGCCGGATGGTGTGCGGTCTTGGAGCGAACGCCGTTGTCCGATCGGCGACCGTGGGCGCGCGGTCCACGGACTCGAACCGTATCGCCCTGGTCGTGCCGCGCCGGCGGACCGGCGCGCCCCCGCATCACGGCGGGAGGCCGACTGCGGAGTTGCGCAGTTCTAGCACGTTTTTTACGCCCCCATGGGTGATGGGAATCACATAACGGCCAGTAGCCACGCGAAGTGCCTGCGACTGTGACGAGACCGTTATTCGGAAGCGGGAGTTCGTTCACCGAACGTCCATGAGGGTTGGCTTTGCGTACTCGCCCGAGTCGGGCTGTGAGGTGTGACCTGCGGAAAAGGTTCTTCTGCCGGGGCGGGCGGGTCCGGGGGCGCCCCGGGGGCGCCGGGCACCGCCCGGGCATCCGCTCGACTCCCGTACCCGGCAGAGTTCCGGCGCGGAGGCTGCCGTATCCGGGAAGTGACGGCGCGGAGCGGACGTGGCAGGACCGGCCGTCCCCGATCCGGGCGTGTCCCCGGTCGGTGGATGCCGCCGATCCGGGAGTGCCGTCGTCGCGCGCCCCCTGCCGTGCGCGTGGCGCCCCGTGGTGCCCGTGGTGCTCCGTGGTGCGCGTGGCGCCCCGTGGTGCCCGTGGTGCTCCGTGGTGCGCGTGGCGCCCCGTGGTGCCCGTGGTGCTCCGCGCGGTACCTGCGGTGCTCCGCGCGTGTCCGGGCTGCGCCGGGCCGTGTCGCGCCGCTCCGCGCCGTATCGGGCCGCTGCGGGGGCCTGCGCCGATCCGCCCCTCCGCCCGTGTGACGTTCGCCGGCGCCCGGCACGGCGCCCGGCACGGCGGGCGACTCGCCGGGCCCGGGCGGGGTAGACGAGCGCTGTGGACGACAAGGTTCTCTGGTGGATCCTCGGCATGGCGGCCCTGGCCACGGCCGCCGGTGCCGCCTGGATGCTCCTCCGTGTGCTCAGGGCCCGCCGGGCGCTCCGCGAGGCCGGTGTGCCCCTGCGCGACAAGGCCCTCTTCTGGGGCGCCGTGCTCTACACCGTCTCGCCCGTCGACGTGCTGCCGGACCCGGTGTACCTCGACGACATCGGCGTGCTGATGCTGGCGCTCCGCGCGCTGCAGACGGCCGCCCGGGGGGCGGCACGGCATAAGCCCGGATGACCGGGCTCGCCCGGGGGTGTCACCGGCCGCACCCCGCCGGCCACGCCCGCTCGGCGGCGGCGTCAGGAGTCCGCCGGGGGGAGTCCGGGCAGCAGCTTCTCGAGGGTGACGGGGAAGTCGCGCACACGGATGCCCGTGGCGTTGAACACCGCGTTCGCCACGGCGGCGCCGGACCCGCAGATGCCCAGCTCACCGACACCCTTCCCGCCCAGGACGTTGGCCCTGCCGTCGAACGATTCCAGCACGACGGCCTCGACGTCGGTGATGTCGGCGTGGACCGGCACCAGGTAACCGGCGAGGTCCCGGTTGACGAAGGCACCGGAGCGCGTGTCGACGACGGCCTCCTCCTCGAGGGCGGCGCCCACACCCCAGATCATGCCGCCGAGCAGTTGCGAGCGGGTCGTCTTCGGATTGAACACCCGGCCCACCGAGAACACGCCGAGCATCCGCCGCAGACGGATCTCGGCGGTGTCCGCGTCGACCCCCACCTCGGCGAAATGGGCCCCGTAGGAGTTGATCGAGTAGTCCGAGTAGTGCGGATCGTCAGCCATGTGCCGCACCCGGCCCTCCGCCTCCGTCCCCTCCGGGGCGGCGCGCGCGGCAATCGCTCCCACCGCCTCGGACGCCCCGCCGATATGCACCACCCCGTCGGCGAACACGGCGCCGGCCGGGTCCATGCCGTACAGCGGAGAGCCGGTGTCGCCGCAGGCCGCCTCCAGCAGCTTCGCACGGAGGGCGCCGCAGGCCCGATGTGCGGCGGTGCACGCGTTGGCGGCGCCCCACGAGCCTCCGGACCCCCAGCTGGTGGGGTGGTCGGAGTCGCCCAGCTCGATCCGCACCCGCTCGGGCGGGAGCCCGAGCCCGCCGGCCGCGACCTGGGCGAGGACGGTGTACGTACCCGTGCCGATGTCGGTCATGTCGCTGAGGACGACGGCGGTGCCGTCCGGCTCCAGCCGCACCCGTACCGCCGTGGGGGCCTGGAGATGCCCCCGGATCGCCGCCGACATGCCGTAGCCGACGAGCCAGCGCCCCTCGCGCAAGCGCGCGGGCACGGCGGGCCGGTTCTCCCACCCGAACCGGCGCGCGCCCTCGCGCAGGCAGTCGACCAGATGCCGGTCGCTGTACGGCACGCCCCGCTCGGGATCGAGGGCCGGCTCGTTGCGGATCCGCAGTTCCACCGGGTCCATCCCGAGGGCGTCGGCCAGCTCGTCCATGGCCGACTCGACCGCCAGCAGGCCCGGTGCCTCGCCCGGCGCGCGGACGTCCGCCCCGCGCGGCAGGTCGAGTGGCGTCAGCCGGTGGCCGGTCAGCCGGTGGGGTGCGGCATACAGGCTGCGGGTGGTGGCGGCGGTCTGCTCGGCGTACTCGGTCTCGGGGCTGGTGTGCATGAGGACGTCGTGGGCGATCGCCGTCAGCCGCCCGTCGCGCTCCGCCCCCAGCCGGACCCGCTGGCGCGACCGGGGACGCATGCCCACGAGCTGGAAGACCTGCTGCCGGGTCAGCGCGACCTTCACCGGCCGGCCGAGCACGCGGGCGGCCATCGCGGCCAGGATCGTCTCGGCGTGGATGCTCAGTTTGGAGCCGAACCCGCCGCCGACGAAGGGGGCGACGACGTGCACCTGCCCGGGGTCCATCCGCAGCGTGGCCGCGACCGAGGCCCGCGCTGCGTCGACGATCTGGCAGCTGGTGTAGAGGACCAGGCTCTCGCCGCGCGGCTCGGCCAGGCAGGCGTTGGGTTCGATCGGCAGGGAGAACTCGTACGGGGTCGTGTAGTGCTGGTCGATCCTGACCTCGGCAGCGTCGAACCCGGCGTCGAAGTCGCCTACCTCGGTGTCCGCGGGCAGGCCGCCGGTGACCTCCTTGGGGGTGTACACCCCGTCCTGGCGGGCGTCGAGGTCGAAACGCCCCCGTGCGGTGTCGTACCCGACCTCGACGCGGGCTGCCGCGTCCCTGGCCTGTTCGAGGGTCTCGGCGACGACGAGCGCCACCGGCTCACCGAAGTGGTGGATGTCCGGCCGCGCCAGCACGGGTTGGGCGCGCCAGTAGTCCATGGCCGACTCGTCGACGGGCCCCTGTTCCGGGGCGTTGAGATGGGTCAGTACGAGGTGCACACCCGGTGCGCTCTCGGCGTTCTCGGTCCCGATCCGGGTGATGCGGCCCTTGCCGATCGTCGCGCCGGCGATGAAGCCGCAGAGCGGCCGGCCGGCCTCCTGGTGCTCGTAGGCGTAGGGGGCCCGGCCGGTGGCCTTCAGCGGGCCGTCGACGCGATCCAGCGCCTTCCCGATCATCCCGCCTCCTCGGCCGCTCCGGCCAGTTGCGCCAGGGTGCGGCACAGCGTGCGCCTGGCCAGGTCGATCTTGAAGTCGTTGTGTCCCCGCCCGACCGCGCCCGCCATCGCCGCCTCGGCGGCGGCGCGGTAGGTGCCCATCGTGGCCGGGCGGCCGGTCAGCGCGGTCTCCGCCTCGGTGGACCGCCACGGCTTGGGCGCCACGCCGCCGAGCGCCACCCGGGCCCCGACGATCGTGCCCCGCTCGACCGAGACCACGGCCGCCACGGAGACCAGCGCGAACTCGTAGGACGCCCGGTCGCGCACCTTGCGGTAGCGCTGCCGGCCCGGCGGCGGCGGTGGCAGCAGCACGCCCGTGATCAACTCGCCGGGGCCCAGCACGGTCTCGATGTGCGGTGTGTCGCCCGGCAGCCGGTAGAAGCCGGTGACGGCGACCCGGCGAACCGCCTGGTCGGCGCCGAGCAGTTCGATCTCCGCATCCAGAACGGCCAGGGCGACGGCCATGTCCGAGGGGTGGGTGGCGATGCAGGAGTCGCTTGCACCGAGGACCGCGTGCGCCCGGTTGAGCCCGCCGATGGCCGAGCACCCCGAGCCGGGATCGCGCTTGTTGCAGTCCGCGGCGGTGTCCTGGAAGTACGGGCACCGGGTGCGTTGCAGCAGGTTCCCGCCGGTCGACGCCATGTTGCGCAACTGGCCCGAGGCGCCGGACACCAGCGCCTCGGACAGCACCGGATAGCGGGAGCGCACCGCGGCGTCGGCGGCGACCTCGGAGTTCGACGCCTGGGCGCCGATGCGCAGTCCGCCGTCGGGGAGTTCCTCGACGCCGCGCAGGGGGAGCCGGCTGATGTCCACGAGACGGCTCGGCGTCTCGACGTCCAGTTTCATCAGATCGAGCAGATTGGTGCCGCCGCTGATGAACTTCGCACCGTCTGCGGACGCCGCGGCGACGGCGGCCCGGGCGTCCGTCGCCCGCTCGTAGGAGAAGGACTTCATGCCGGACCGCCTCGGGCCGTGTCGCGGATGGCCGCGACGATGTTCGGATAGGCGGCGCACCGGCAGATGTTGCCGCTCATCCGCTCCCGGATCTCCGCGTCGGTCGGCGCGATCCGCGGCGAGGCGACGTCGGCGGTGGCGTGGCTGGGCCAGCCCGCCGCCACCTCGGCGAGCATTCCGACGGCGGAGCAGATCTGGCCCGGTGTGCAGTAGCCGCACTGGAAGGCGTCGTTCTCGACGAAGGCGCGTTGCAGGGGGTGCAGGTGGTCGGGATCGCCCAGGCCCTCGATCGTGACGATGTCGTCGTCCTCGTGCATCACGGCCAGCGTCAGGCATGAGTTGACGCGTCGGCCGTTGACCAGCACGGTGCAGGCGCCGCACTGGCCGTGGTCACACCCCTTCTTGGTGCCGCTCAGGCGCAGATGCTCGCGCAGCGCGTCGAGCAGGGAGGTCCGCGGATCCACATCGAGCTGCCGCACCCGCTCGTTGACGTTCAACCGGATCGCCGTAGGCCGGCCTGTTCGGGACGGGCCCGTTCCGTTCGGCCCTGTCCCGTGCGGGACGGCGCTGCCCGAGCCCGTCGGGCCTGGGCCCGTTCCCTGGGGGTCTGCTGCGCCTGACCTCGGCCCGGCGGGGCCGGCGTCCGGATCGCTCATCGGGGCCTGCCTTCCTCGTTCGCCGCGGCGCGGCTGCCGAGTGGGACGTGCCTCGCACCGGCGGCCGGTGCGGTGCCCGCGCCGACCCTCGCCACCGCGACGCGGGCTTCACTCCCAGCGTCTCGCACACGCGGTCGCACCGCGACTCACGCTTCCGGAGGGCCTGTCGCCGCCGGGACCCCCGTATGGCGTGTCGCGTGCGCCGTGCGCGCCGGGCGGGCCGTACCGGCGCTGGACGTCACGCGCCGGGCCCTGCGACCCGCGCCGCGGCCTCGCCGTGCCGCTGCGCGCGTACGCCCGCTCCGGGGCGACCGGCGGGCGAGTCGCCCGGCGGCCTCCGGGCCCTTGCGGCAGGATGAGGGCGGGTGGTGGCGGGCAGGCCGCTGTGGGGTGCGCGGGGAGGAGGCGACGGGTGTGCGGCTTCGGTTCGAGGGCTGGATCGCCGGTGTCGGCACCCGGTCCGGCGTGCGCCTGGTGGTGGGGCACTGGGTGCGGTCACCTTTCGGGGCTTTCGCCGATGTCATGATCGAGCGGGCGGACGGTGAGCGCCTGCTGCTGGCCCCCACGCAGGAGGCCGCCGACTTCATCGCGGCCACCTACGCCTTCGAGGAGGTGCGGGTCGGTCCGGTGCGGGTGCGGGTGGCCGGGACGGCCTGGACCGTCACGGCTCCGTCACTGGACCTGCGTTTTGCCACCGGTGGGCGGGGACCGCTGGGACGGCTGCTGCGGGCCGTGCCCGGCCCGCTCGCCGGCCGGCCGGCCTGGAGTGCCCTGGCCGATCTCCCGGCACGTCTGATGCCGGGTGTGCGCACCCGGGGCAGGAGCGGGGCGGGCCGCCGCGCATGGTACGGCGCGCGGGACCTCCTGCCGATCGTGAGTGCGCATGCCGTCTTCGAGGGGGCTGAGCTGGGTCCCCTCGCGCCCGTCGAACCTCCCGTGCGCTTCGGGTTCGGCTCCGTACCCGGGAAACCGGCTGCCGTGCGGGTCACTTCGACGGTGGCGCTGGACGGCGGACGATGCGCCTGACGCCTGACGCCTGACGCCTGACGGCCGCGCGTGCGCCCGCGGGTCTGCCGGTGCCTCCTCCGGCGTACCCGCCCCGGTTGCGGCAGCCCGGGCCGCAGGAGCGACGGGCGGGCGTCCGGGCCCGGCCCGGTGTCAGTGGTGCTGGCTACGGTGGGCAGATGATCGAGCCCGAGGAGATCCGCCGTATCGCGCTGTCCCTGCCGGAGACGGTGGAGAAGGAGGCGTGGAGCATGCCCACGTTCCGTGTCGCGGGGAGGATGTTCATCACGATGCCCGACGACCAGACGTCGTTCGCCGTGCGATGCCCCAGGCACGAGCGGACCGAGCTGATCGCCGCCGAGCCAGGGAAGTTCTGGGTACCGCCGCACGAGGCGCGTTCGGCCTGGGTCCGGGTGCGGCTCCGCGCCCTGGAGGGCCTTGACGAACTGCGCGACATCCTCGTGGACTCCTGGAGACAGGCTGCTCCGGACCGGCTCTCGGAGCAGCACCCCGAGCTGTGCCCTGGCGGCGCGCCCGGCGGGTGAACGGTACGGAGCACCGGCCGGCGCGGCCAGGCACCGTCGCGGATTCCGGGAGCGGCGGATTCCGGGAGCGGGGGAGGCCGCGGCGAAAGGACCGGCGGGACCGCGGTCCTGAACTGAAGAGCCGTGTCGAGGGGTGAACTCGACAACGACTTTCGATTCTTTGAGGAATCGGTGTTGCCGTATGTGAAAGTGCAGGTCAGGGGGGTGTTAATGACAGCGATTACCACCACCGTTGCAGCCTTTGCGTGAACTCCTTCCGTGCGTTTCACTGCCTGGCGGAAAAGCACTCGCTCTCGCATCGGAGGGGTACGCAATGGGCGCTGGACACGGTCAGGGCGTTTCACACGGCCACGATCATGCTCATGGAATGACCGGAGACTCCGACAAGAGATGGCTCTCGATGGCGCTGGTCCTCATCGTGGGGTTCATGTCGGTCGAGGTCGTCATCGGGGTCGTGGCCGAGTCGCTGGCCCTGATCTCCGACGCCGCGCACATGCTGACCGACGCGGTGGCCATCGTCCTCGCACTCGTGGCGATGCGGATAGCCAAGCGTCCCCCCGGGGGCAGCTACACGTACGGCCTGAAGCGGGTGGAGATCCTCTCCGCCCAGGTGAACGGGCTGTCCCTGATCCTGCTGGGCGCCTGGCTGTCGGTCGAGGCAGTCGAGCGGCTCATCGACCCTCCCGAGGTCAAGGGCGGACTCGTGCTCGCCACCGCTCTGGCCGGGGTCGTGGTCAACGTCGCCGCCGCCTGGTGCATCTCCCGCGCCAACCGCTCCTCGCTCAACGTCGAAGGCGCCTACCAGCACATCCTCAACGACCTGTTCGCGTTCATCGGCACAGCGGTCGCGGGCTTCGTCGTGCTCACCACGGGATTCGCGCGGGCCGACGGCATCGCGACGCTCGTGGTCGTCGCCCTGATGCTCAAGGCCGGCTACGGCCTGCTCCGCGACTCGGGGAGGATTTTCCTGGAAGCCGCTCCCGCTCATGTCGAACCCGACCGGCTGGGGGAGCGGCTGGCGGCTGAGCCGGGTGTACGGGAGATCCACGACCTCCACATCTGGCAGATCGCGTCCGAGGAGGTCGTCCTGTCCGCGCATGTGCTCGTGGAACCCGGCGGCGACTGCCACGCCGTGCGGCGTGGCCTTGAGGAGCTGGTGCGTCGGGACTTCGGCATCACCCACACCACCCTCCAGGTGGACCACCGGCCGGAATCCCTCCTCCAGATCGGCGGACGGGACGGCGCACCGGCTTCGGCGGCGCACCGGGTGGACCCACACGGCCCCATCCGCCTCGACCGTGCGCGCAGCCACGGCGACGGAGGGCCGGACGAACACGGGGACGGCGGCCCGAGTGATCACGACGGTGCGTCCGGCCGCGGGATGGCAGGCGCACTCCGGCCGTGACGACCGCCGGTGTGAGCCCCCCGGAGCCTCCGGGGGGATGCCGGCGGTGCCCGCCCCTGGGGGCTCCACCGCCGCGGTGCCGCCGCTCCCCGCCGCTCGGCGCGGTCTTCTTCGGGGGCGGGCGCACCGTCTGGGCCTCGGCGGACCGGGACCGGTGATGGTGAGGAGCCGGTGTCCGCCGGAACGAGAGGGATCCTGCCCGAAAGCATGTGAAGCGGGTGAACCGCTTCGAGCGGAAGAATCCGGCTGAAAACAGCTGCAACAGGCTGGATCATGCTGAATTGGGCTGGGGGTCGAGGTCGGAAGGTGGTCACGGACCCGGCGAAAGGTGCAGAGAGCTATATATCACTGATAACGGGTGATTCCTATGAATTTAGGATGGGTAGAGAGGTAGAGAAGACACGGACCGGGACCGGCGAGGCCGGCCCCGGGTCCGAGCGGGAGGGATGACGGGACATCGCCCATGATCTCCGTGCACCCACGTCAGTCAGGAGGGCGCGATGGACTTCTGGGCGATCTGGCTGATCATCGCCGCGGTCCTGGTGGTCGCTGAGATCGCCACCCTGACCGCCGCACTCGGGATGCTCGGCGGGGCCGCGCTCATCACGGCGGCATTCGCCGCCGTGGGGGTTCCGCTGCCCTTGCAGCTCCTGGTCTTCACCGTCGTCGCCGTGGTCAGTGTCGTCTTCGTGCGGCCCCGGGTGCGGCGCGCTCTCAAGCCGCGGGACAAGCGGTTCGGCGTGGACGCACTGGTCGGCCGCACCGCCGAGACCGTGTCGGAGGTGACGGGCACGGGCGGCAGGGTCCGGATCGGGGGCGAGGAGTGGACCGCCCGCGCGTACGACGAGACGCTGGTGATCCCTGCCGGAACGGAAGTGGACGTCATGGAGATCAGCGGTGCCACCGCAGTCGTCTACCCCCGGGAGTGAGTCATGGAAGCCACGGCGCTCTTCGTCGGCGTGATCATCGCGCTCTTGGCCGTCATCACCGTCCTCCGGGCGGTCCGCGTCGTGCCCCAGGCGCGTGCCCGCAACGTCGAACGGCTCGGCCGGTACCACCGCACGCTGCAACCGGGGCTCAATGTGGTGATCCCGTACGTCGACCGGGTCTATCCCGTGATCGACCTCCGTGAACAGGTCGTCTCCTTCCGCCCGCAGCCCGTGATCACCGAGGACAACCTGGTGGTGGAGATCGACACCGTGGTGTACTTCCAGGTCACCGACCCGCGTGCCGCCGCCTACGAGATCGCGAACTATCTGCAGGCCGTCGAGCAGCTCACCGTCACCACACTGCGCAACGTCGTGGGCTCGATGGACCTGGAGCAGACCCTCACCTCGCGCGACATCATCAACAACCAGCTGCGCGGCGTGCTGGACGAGGCAACCGGAAAATGGGGGCTGAGGGTCAACCGTGTGGAGATCAAGGCCATCGACCCTCCGCAGTCCATCAAGGACGCGATGGAGAAGCAGATGCGGGCCGAGCGGGACAAGCGGGCCGCGATTCTCGGGGCCGAGGGGCAGCGGCAGGCCCAGATCCTCACCGCCGAGGGGGAGAAGCAGTCCGCCGTTCTCCGGGCGGAGGGCAACCGGACGGCGGACATCCTCAAGGCCGAGGGGCAGTCCCGGGCCATCGACGAGGTGTTCCAGGCGGTGCACCGCAACGACCCGGACCCCAAACTGCTCGCCTACCAGTACCTCCAGGTGCTGCCGCAGCTGGCACAGGGATCGGGCAACACGTTCTGGGTCATCCCCGGTGAGGTCACCTCCGCGCTCCAGGGCGTGTCCCGCGCGTTCAGTGAGGCGCTGCCCCAGTCGCCGGCGACCCGGGAGGAGATCTCCGGCGGCGAGGCCGACCGGAAGGCCGCGAACGACGCGGCACGGGCCGCGGAAGCCGCGGCCGAGGCCGTCGCCGACGCGGTCCAGGTGGACCGCGGCCCCACCGCGCCCTGACCTTCTGAACCGGTGCCGCGGCCGATCGGCGCTCAGAGTCTGACGACCCCTTCGAAGACGACGAGAACGCCCACCGCGGCGATCACCACCGCCATCACTCCAGCGGCATGGCCCTCCAGCCACCGTCTGACCCTGGTCAGTGGTGCGAGCACCCGCTCACCCATGAGTACATGGAGGGCCACGGGCAGCGCCACCGTGCTGGCGGCGCATGCGGTGAACACGGCGAGGGCCGTCACCCCGCTCGTGGTGGCGTGTGCGCCGGACCCGATCGCGAGACCGGCGGCGGCGGAGAGCAGCAGGATCTTCGGGTTGGCGACCGACAGCAGCACTCCCAGCCGGAACGCACGAGCGGGGTGCGCGCCGGTCAGCAGCCGCATCCAGCCCGGGGCCGGTCTCCCCCGCCGGGTCAGCCACTGGCGGAGCCCGAAGGCGACGAGGAGCGTGCCCAGACCCACTCGGGCCCAGGCGACCCAGGGCGGACCCTCCTGGGGACGGTGGACGACGGAAGCCAGCGCGGCACAGGCGCTCGCGGGGGCGACGATGCCGATGACCCAGCCGGCCAGAAAGGCGCTGCTGGTCGCCCGCGGCCGCGGGGTGAACTGCATGAAGAGTGCGGGGATGAGGGTGAACGGTGAAACGGCGATCACCACAGCGAAGAACACGATCTCACCGAATGACACCGGTACCGCCCTCTGCCGCCCTCGGTCCTGCACGCGCCTACCCGCGGTCGCTCATGCGTACGGGCCTCCTACGCGACCGCCCGCGCCGCACCGGAAGTCCACGGGCACGGCGACTCTGCCGAGGATGTCACACGGTCCGGCGCACCGGGAGGCGGCGGCCGCCGGAGCGCGGTTCGGCGTGCCCCTGCTCCAAAGAGTACGGCCTCCGGCGCCGCCCCGGTTCCCGGAAGCACCCGGTGTCCTTCGCCGCCGCGTCGCCGGACGCACCCGGTGTGCGCTGCCGTGAGGTTCTCGGCGCCGGGTGGCGTTCGGTGCCGTCCGGGTCCTGCGAAACGCCGGCCCCGATGCCGGCCGCCGGCTGCGGTACCGGCGGTCGGCAGACAGCAGTCGGCATCGGCGGCACTCCGCCCGGCAGGCGCGAACGCGGCCACCCGGCGGCGCAGAACGCGGCCCGTGCACCGTGTGAGCCGGTCAGGGGACGTCCTGGCGGGTCCGGCCGCGGCTGGGCCGAGCGGTGATCGATCCGGGCCAGAATGCCGGACGGCCCGCTGACGCGGCGGGAGCTGCTGCGAATCGGAAGGACGGGCGGCATGGGCGGCATGAACGGCGAGAGCCTGATGCGACGGATCCTCGACCCCGACAGCCGGGCCGACCCCTATCCGCTGTACGCCGAGCTGCGCAGGACACCGGTGTGCAGGCAGGAGGACGGCAGCTACGCCGTCAGCACCTACCACGAGGTCCTGGCCCTGCTCCACGACCCCCGCCTCACCTCCGTCAACGCCGAGCAGGAAGCGGCCGACGGCGGCAGGCTCCCGCCCAGCATCCTCGGCATGGACCCGCCCGAGCACGACCGCGTGCGGTCCCTGCTGATGCGGCAGTTCGGGCCCCCGCACACCCCGAACCTGATCAACGACATGCGCGGCGACCTCGAAGCCACGGTCGACGGGCTGATCGACGCCTTTCCCGAGGAGGGCAAGGCCGATCTGGTGGACGCCTTCGCCTACCCCTTCCCCGTGACCGTCATCTGCCGGCTGCTCGGCGTCCCGCCCGAGGACGAGCCACGCTTCCGGGGCTGGGCCGACAAGCTGGTCGCCTCCATCGACCCCCGGCCCGGCGAGGACCCCGCCGTCAGGCTGCGGCAGGGTGCCGAGACCAGGCAGGAACTCGCCCTCTACCTCAACGACCTCGTGGAGAAGGGCGCCGGCCGCTCCGGGGACGGAATGCTCTTCCGGCTCGCCGGGGACCGCGACGCCGAAGGCGGACCGCTGAGCCGTCTGGAGCTGCTCGTCGCCTCGGTTCTCCTGCTGATCGCGGGCCACGAGACCACGGTGAACCTCATCACCAACGGCGCGCTCACCCTGCTGCGGCGCCCGGAGCAGTGGGAACGGCTGCGCCGGGAGCCGGAGATCGCGCCGCGGCTCGTCGAGGAACTGCTCCGGTTCGAGCCGCCGGTCCAGATGATCCCCAGGCGGGGCGCGCTGGCGGACATCGAGGTCGGCGACGTCACCATCCCGGCGGGATCGACGGTCGCGCTGGTCCTGGCATCGGGAAACCGGGACCCGAAGCGCTTCACCGACCCGGAGGCCTTCGATCCGGACCGCCCGGACATCGAACACCTCGGCTTCGGCAGCGGTATCCACATCTGCTTCGGCGCGCCCCTGGCCCGTCTGGAGGCCCAGGTCGCCCTCACCCGCCTGGTTCGCCGGCTGGACGGCGCGCGGCTGCTCCAGGACCCTCCGCCCTATCGCAGCAGCGCGGTGCTGCGCGGGCCGCGGCACCTGGCAGTCGGTTTCGACCGGGTCCTGGGCTGAGACCGCGCTGCCGGCCCTGCCGCCCGGGGGGCCGGATCCGCCGGCCCGGTGGCTTCGGGTGCCGGTTCGGCCGGCCCGGCCGCCCGGGAGCGGCCGGACGCCACCGGCCTGGTGAGCCGTCGGCCGCCGTCCCGTCTCCGCCGTCTCCGCCGCCGTCCCGTCTCCGCCGCACGTGAGCGAAGCGCCGCGGACGGCCTGCCGTCCACCGGTCAGCGGCAGACCGGCACCCGCCGTGGCGTGATGCCCTCCCTGGCCGGGTTGCCGCCCCAGTCCTCCCGGGCGGGCACCTCCTCGCCCTTCATCAGGAAGGAGTCGGCGGCGAGCCGGGCACCGTCCCCGACCGTCGTCCCGTAGTGGACGAACGCGCCCACGCCCAGGGTCACGTGCGCGCCGAGTACGGCCCGGTCGGACTTGAAGGCGCCGTCCTCCTGGGAGTGGCACTGGATGACGGTGCCGGCGTTGAGCGTGCATTCGTCGCCGATGGCGACGAGGGACCGCTCGATCAGCGTGCAGCCGTCGTCGAAGACCTGCCGGCCGATCCGGACCCCCAGCAGCCGCCAGACGAGGTTCTTGAACGGGGTGCCGTTGAAGAGCTGCATATAGCGGTGGGTCGTGAGCTTCCAGAAGCGTTCGTGCCGCCAGAAGGACAGGTCGTAGATCGAGCAGTACAGCGGCCTCAGCGGACGGACCCGGATGACGATCCGCTCGACCAGGGCGAAGTAGACGACGGTGAACACCAGAGTGACCAGGCTGAACAGCACGACCGACGCCACTCCGTGGGCGTGGTAGAGATCGACCGCGGTCATCGCGATCAGCGCGACGACGTAGAAGTGGAACCAGCGCACCAGCAGGTGCAGCATCGCCGTCATGGCGTTGTGGCGGTTCTTCGCGCGCAGACGGCGGTGCCGTTCGTCGCCGGTGGCGAGGTGGTCGAAGCGCTGGTCGCGCCGGACCGTGCGCGGTATCTCGAAGCTGGGCGAGCCCAGCAGCCCCACCCCTTCGCGGACCGGGCCGTCGACGGGCACCATGACCTTGGTCGCCAGGAGGCAGTTGTCCCCGACACGGCTGCGCGCGGGGTAGACGATGTTGTTGCCGAGGAAGCTGCTCGCCCCGATCGAGGCCGGTGAGAAGCGGAACGTGGTGCTGGAGAAGTCGGCGTTGATGACCGACAGGCCGTCGGCGACCATGGTCCCGCTGCCGACCCGGCTCAGGTAGGGGGTGTCGTGCTTGACCAGGGAGCCGAAGTTCGACCCCGTCTGCTGGACCCGGCACAGGTCGTAGCCGAGGCAGCGGAGGTAGTGGACGATGGCGGAGCTGTCGCCGAAGAGCAGGACGAAGAACCTGATGTTGGTCATTCGGGTGAGGGCTCGCTGGAAACCGTGGTGGACCCCGAACAGGGGGTAGACCCTGCCCGGCTTGATCGCCAGGCGCAGCAGCCGGGGCACCGCGTTCACGGTGACCAGGCCCAGCAGCAGACCGCCGAAGAAGGTGACGAGCGAGGCGATGAGCACATTGAGGTAGAACCCGGGACTGGTCAGCGCCAGCTCGGGGTGCAGCAGTGCGTCGAGCTGCGGCAGTACGGCGAACAGCAGGCCGAGACCGCCCAGCGCGATCGGCAGGTACACGCCCAGCAGCAGCAGGAGCTGGGCCGCCGTGTAGAGGACCTTGCGCAGGCCGCCGCACGTCGCGGGCTCGACGGCGCGGAAGTCCGTGGTGGTCGGCTGGGCCGGTGAGCCGTGCCAGGACTCCCCCGCGGGGACGGCCTGTCCGGTGTGCAGCGAGGAGGCGTGGCCGAGCTGGGCGCCGTCGTCCATCGAGGTCCCGATGTCGAGGACCGTCTGCTCGCTGACGGTCACCTCGCGGCCGAGCGTCACGGGACCGGTCTCGATCGCGCCGTCGCTCGCGCGGTAGCAGGCGAACAGCGCGTCCTTGCGGATGACGGTGCCCTCGCCGATCGTGAGGAGGTCCGTGCACACCGGCACGCTCCGGGCGAAGACCGAGACGTTACGGCCGATCTTCGCGCCCAGCGCTCGCAGATACAGCACATACAGCGGTGTGCCCACGAACAGGCGCACCGGGCTGAGGCGGATCAGGCTCTTCACGCACCAGAAGCGGAGATAGCCGAGGCTCCACACGGCAAGCCGCCGGGGACGGAAGCGCCCGACCAGCAGCCACTTGGCGACGACGGGGATCGCGGAGAGGGCCGTGAAGGCCGCGGCCGCGAACACTGCCGAGCGCAGATAGACGCCGAGGGGCCCCGAGTCGCTCCTGATCCACTCGTACCCACGGGTCAGAACGACGGCCACCACGAGGGACAGGCCGAGGAAGAACAGGAACTGCAGGGTGCCGCACAGCACGTACTGGGGGGTGCGCGCCGCGGCGGGTGCCTCCGGGTCCCCCTCTGCCTCCTCTGTCGCCTCTGACGTCGTGGGGGCGGTCGCGGCCCGCGGTCCGGCCAGGGGAGGACCGAGTGCCGCGGCCAGGCCGCGAATGGTCGGATTGCGGTAGACGTCCTTCATCGATGCGGTGGGGAGGTCGTCGCGTTTGCGGACGCGGGCGCAGAACTGGGCCATGATCATGGAGTCGGCGCCGAGGTCGGTGAAGAAGTGGCTGTCGGGGGGTATCCGCTCGGTGTGCAGGACGTCTGCGAGCACGTCGGCGAGGAGCGTCTCCGTGCCGCCCCCGGTGGCCGTGTCCGCCCGCGGCGGGCTGTCGGCAGGCGGCCCCGCCGCCGTTGCCGCTGCCCGCGGTGCCGCGGGAGCCAGCGAGGCGGCCAGACTCCGCAGGGTGGGGTGCTGGTAGACGTCCTTCATCGATGCGGTGGGGAGGTCGTCACGTTTGCGGACGCGGGCGCAGAACTGGGCCATGATCATGGAGTCGGCGCCGAGGTCGGTGAAGAAGTGGCTGTCGGGGGGTATCCGCTCGGTGTGCAGGACGTCTGCGAGCACGTCGGCGAGGAGCGTCTCCGTGCCGCCCCCGGTGGCCGTGTCCGCCCGAACCGCCGAGCCGCCGTCCGCGGTGCTGGAACCCTGGAAGCTGTTGCAGGTCACGACGGTCCCTCCCGCAGGCGGCGGCCGTCGTGGGCCATCAGCACCGCCACGTCGCCTCCGCCCCGGCCTCGAACGTGAACGAAGGCCCGCGACCCGATGGTCCCAAGGTCGTCGATGGCTTTGCGGCCGTATATCCGTGGATGCATGAGTCGTTCACCTGCGGTCGTGCGGCCCTCTCCTGGAGTGTTCAGGAGGCGCGCCCAGGGGGTCACGCCCGAGGCGGCGGGGGAGGGTCCCACGGTTCTGGTCGCGGTTTCGGATTCAATCGCCCCTCATTCCAGTAGGCACGATCCGGCGATTTCTGTCCTGTTACCGGGGCTCGGGGCCTGCCCCGGTAACGGCGGCAGGGCCTGAGGGGCGGTCCGCAGGCCCTTTCCGGCTGCTACCGCGCCAGATGCCGATCCGTCGGGCGACGACACCTCCCCGGCAGATGCCGCGAAGCGGGCGGCGCGGGCCCCTCGGTTCCATGCTGCCTCATCCGCGTTCTGCTATCCGCGTTCTGCTATCCGCGGTTCGCTATCCGCGGTTCGCTATCCGCGGTTCGCTATCCGCGGTTCGCGAGCCCGCCGGGCTCCGAATCGCGGTGGGATGGCACCGGAACCTCCGCAGGGGCCGCAGGTGCCGTCGACGACAGGTGCTGTCGACAGGTGTCGTCGGCAGGTGCAGTCCGGGACCGCAGCACGGGCGTGCACCTCGCAGGGACCGCGGATGGCAGCGCCCCGCCGGCCGGTGGGGTTGGTCCGGCGCCCTGCCGGGTGGTCGAACCGGTTCGTCTCCCCAATGGTGGTGACTGATGGGACACGTCTTCGGTCCGGCCGTGCCGTCCGCGACGATCGCGGACGGCACCCCCCGCCGCGCGCCGGCACACGGCCGGATGGTCGGTCTCGATCTGGCGCGGGGTCTGGCGGTCCTGGGTATGTTCGCGGCGCACGTCGGTCCCGATCCTTCGGTGGGCGGACCGCTGGGCTGGACCATGGAGGTGGCGCGCGGCAGGTCGTCCGCGCTGTTCGCGCTGCTCGCCGGTTTCACCCTGGTGCTCCTCATGGGCCGGCCCCGGCCGCACACCGGACGCCGCGGCCGCCAAGCGGCCTGCCGTGTCCTGATCCGCGCAGCCGTCCTGACGGCGCTGGGGTACGCACTGGTCCTGCTGGACACCGACGTCGACGTGATCCTGCCCTTCTACGGTCTGCTGTTCGTGCTCGCACTCCCGTTCCACCGGATGAGCGCGAGGACGCTTGCGTTCGTCGCGCTCTCGACCGCCCTGGTCATGCCCCAGGTGCGCTATCTGCTGCGGGCAGCACTCGACGGCGGGGGGCTCGCCGGCACCGTGGCGACTGTCGATCCGCTGGCCCGCCTCACCGGCTCGGACGGATTCCTCGGGCTCATCGTGACCGGTGAGTACCCGGCCCTGACCTGGTTCTCCTTCATCGTGGCCGGAATGGCGGTGGCCAGGCTCGACCTCTCGCGCCGTGACACGGCCCCGAAGCTCGCGATCACCGGAGCTGCGCTTGCCGTGATCGGCTACGGGGGGTCCTGGCTGGCCCTGCACGCGGTCCCGGGTGCCCTGGCGGGGGTGAGCGCGGCCACGGGCGGAGGCCCCGCGGCATCGGCGTGGTGGTCCGACGCCGTCGGCGAGGAGTCCGCCACCGGGCAGCCGGCCTGGCTGCTGGTGGCCTCCCCGCACAGCCAGACCACCTGGTCCGTCCTCGGCAACACCGGCGTGGCGTTGACTGTCCTGGCCTGCTGCCTCGTCGCCGTGCGGCTCGCCGGCCCCCGTACCCGGCTGCTCGCACCCCTGGCCGCGGTCGGGTCGATCTCCCTGACGGCCTATGCGGCCCACATTCTCGCCATTCGGCTGCTGGACGCGGCCGGCGGCGGGGAGTGGCCCGCGCTGCCGGTCCTCCTCGGTTTCGTGGTCGCGGCCATGGCCGCGGCCGTCCTGTGGACCCGCCACTTCCGGCGCGGCCCGCTGGAGCACCTGCTGCACCGTGCCACCAGGCCGGCTCGTTCGCTCGTCTGACCGGGCCGGGAGCGGGAGGAGCGAGGGGAGCGAGGGGAGCGGGAGGACGGGACAGGCGGGGTGGGCGGGGCGCTTGGACCCGTTGGGTGAGGGGCCGGGGGCCGGTGCCCGGCGGGCCCTGTCCGCGAGCGCCGTACCCATAGGGTGACCCCATGTCCGTCAGGCTGAGTTCCACCAGGGCCCGTGCCGCGCTCGGCACATCGGCGCGTGTGTCCACCGAGCTGCTGCTGGTCTCCGCGATGGCCGCGGTGATCCTGTGGCTGCTGGGCCGTATGTGGCCGGTCGTCTGGCCCCTCATCGTGGGTCTGCTCCTCACCACGCTGACCTGGCCGCTGACCCGGCGGCTGCGCGGGCGCGGCTGGCCGCCCGCCCTTGCCGCTGCGGCCGTGACCGTCCTGTTCCTGCTGGTCGCCGCGGGCGCCGTGGCGCTGATCGCGGTGCCGGTGGCCTCCCAGTCCGGCCAACTGTCCGACGGTGTCGTCCAGGGCATCCAGCAGGTGCGCGAATGGGCTGCCGGACCCCCGCTGAACATCGGCGACGACCAGATCACCGGCGCCTTCGACACCGGTGTGCAGCGCGTCCAGGACAGCGCGGGCAGTATGGTCACCGCGGTCGTCACCGGAGTGGGCACGGTGGTCAACGGTGTCGTCACCGCCGTCCTCGCCCTCTTTCTGATGTTCTTCTTCCTCAAGGACGGCCCCCGGTTCCTGCCGTGGCTCTCCCGCCAACTGCCCGGCCCGCTCGCCGTCCACCTTCCGGCCGTGGCCGCGCGCGGCTGGAACACGCTGGGCGCGTTCGTGCGTTCCCAGGCGTTCGTCGGCCTGATCGACGCCGTCTTCATCGGCATCGGCCTGTGGATCCTCGGCGTACCCCTGGTACTCCCGCTCGCGGTGCTGACCTTCGTGTCCGCGTTCGTCCCGATCGTGGGTGCCCTGTTCGCCGGCTTCGTGGCGGTGCTCATCGCCCTGGTGTCGAACGGCCTGGTGGACGCGCTGATCGTACTGGCGATCATCATCGTGGTGCAGCAGCTGGAGGGCAATGTGTTCCAGCCGATGATCCAGGGACGCGGCCTCGGCCTCCACGCGGCGGTGATCCTGCTGGCCGTGACGCTGGGCGGCAGCCTGGCGGGCATCGTGGGAAGCCTGCTCGCGGTACCGGCGGCCGCGCTGATCGCTGTGGTGTGGAACTATCTGCGCGAGCAGCTCGGGGAACTGGAGCCCGAACCCGGGGCCGACGCCGGGAACGGTCCGAAGCCCGAGACGGCAACCGGCCGCGAGGCCGGTCCCGAGGCCGCTCCGGGAGCCGGAGAGCCGTCCGCCGGTGCCGCCGTCGTGGTGTCGTGACTCCCGCGGCTGGGCGTGTCCGGGAGCGGCGTTTCGCGGTGGAACGGCCGCTGCTGCCACTGTCCTTCCGCCGTTTCTGATGCCGGGGCGTTGCCGGGGCGGAGCCGAAGCTGATCGGCGACCGGCGCCGGGATCGCTTCCGCGGCGGCCGTCGCCCCGCTCCCGCATGTGGCTGTTGTGTGTGGCCGTTGTGCGGCGGTTGTACGGCGGTTGTGGGCCCCCGGGAGCCCGGTGGGAGGGCGCCGGCCGGTGCCCGAGTGCCGGTTGCGCCGGCTGGTGAGGCACGCCACAGTCCCCACTCGACTCCTTAAGGGGAATCTTGGATGCGTATTTGATAGCGTCCTGGTTGTGCGACTCACCAAGTTCACCGACCTGGCGCTCCGTTCGGTCATGCGCCTCGCGGTCTGCGCCGACGACGAGGTGCTGACCACCCGTGAGGTGGCCGAGGCCATGGGCGTCCGGCACACCCACGCGGCGAAGGCGATCACCCGCCTGCAGCATCTGGGTGTGGTCGAGGCCCGTCGCGGTCGCGGGGGCGGGCTGGTCGTGACCGACTTCGGTCGGCGGGCGTCGGTGGGCTGGCTGGTACGGGAACTCGAGGGTGAGGAGGAGGTCGTGGGCTGCGAGGACCCGCCGTGCCCCTTGCGGGGCGCTTGCCGTCTGCGGGGTGCGCTGCGTGACGCCCAGGCGGCTTTCTACGCCACGCTCGATCCGCTGAGCGTGGCCGATCTCGTCGCGTCGCCCACCGGGCCCGTTCTCGTCACTCTCGGTGGACCGCCACCGCGGTAGCCCTGTCGCGGCAGCCCCGCCGCAGGCCGCCGGCTCCACGCGTCGGAACCCCGGGGATGGGGTGTGCGCATGCATAAAAACACGAAGATCATCTACCTATTAGGAGTCACACGTGCTCTCCGAACAGGCCACTCCAGTCATCCGGACTACGCTTCCGATCGTCGGGGCCGCCATGAGGGACATCGCCGGGCTCTTCTACCGCAAGTTGTTCGACGCGCATCCCGCGCTGCTGAGGAACCTGTTCAACCGCGGCAACCAGGCGAACGGGGAGCAGCGACAGGCGCTCGCCGGCTCGATCGTCGCCTTCGCCGGGATGCTGCTGGAGCAGCCCGGCACCCGTCCGGACGCGATGCTCGCCCGGATCGCGCACAAGCACGCCTCGCTCGGCGTCACCTCCGACCAGTACAAGATCGTTCATCACCATCTGTTCGCGGCGCTGGCCGAGGTGCTCGGTGACGCGGCCACGGACGAGGTCATAGAGGCCTGGGACGAGGTGTACTGGCTGATGGCCAACGCCCTGATCGCCGTCGAGACCCGGCTCTACCAGGAGGCGGGTGCCCCCGGCGGCGAGGTGTGGCGGTCCATGGAGATCACCGCCAGGCGTCAGGAGACGCCCGATGTCGTCTCGTTCCTGCTGCGGCCCCGCGACGGCCGGCCCGCGGGCTCCTTCCGGGCGGGCCAGTATGTGAGCGTCCAGGTCGAACTGGCCGACGGTGCACGGCAGATCCGCCAGTACAGCCTCTCCGCCGCCCCCGGCCGGCCGGATTGGCGGATCAGCGTCAAGAGGGTCCGTGACGAGGCAGGACCGGAGGGCGAGGTGTCGTCCTGGCTCCATGAGCACGCGCAGCCGGGTGACGAGCTCACCGTGTCGGTGCCCTTCGGCGACCTCGTCCTGCCGGAGGGCGGCGGACCGCTGCTGCTGGCCTCCGCGGGGATCGGGAACACGCCCGTGATGGCGCTGCTCGACCACCTTGCGTCCACCGGCGCGGACCGCCGTGTCATCACGGTTCATGCCGACCGCACCCCCGCCGACCACGCCCATCGCGAGGAGCATCTCGCCCTGGCGCGCGAGCTGCCCGGCGGCGGGCTCCACCTGTGGTACGAATCGCCCGGGCACGACGCCCCGGACGTCCCGGCAGGACAGGCCGATCTGGGGGGCCTGGACCTCCCGGAGGGCCTGACCGCGTATCTGTGCGGTCCCCTGCCCTTTATGCGCGCGGTGCGCGGTGACCTGCTGCGCCGGGGCATACCCGCCGAGAGGATCCACTACGAGGTCTTCGGCCCGGACCTCTGGCTCGGCCGGTAGGGGCCGGCCGGTACTTCCGTGCCGCGGTGCCCCGGTGCTGCCGGGGCACCGTCAGCGGAGCACACCCGCGGTCATCCGGCGCCGCACCGCGAGGGGGGACGGAAAGACCGGACCGGTGGGCATGAAGCAGTCCGCGGGGATCGAGGAGTGCCAGGACACGCCGTGTGCCGGCAGCCGGGCGGCCCGGCACACGGCGAGCGGCATCGAGCCGCGCCGGGAAGCGCAGGCGTCCCCGTGCGCCCTGGTTCATGCGCCACGCGGGATGCGGCATGGGTCATGGGTCATGGGTCATGCGCCGGGCATGAGGGTCCGGGTGCCGAGAGTCCCCGATGCCCGGCGCCCGGCCCCAAGAGGCGCCGGGCGCGAGGCATCAGGCGCCCAGCGGCACCACCCGGAGAACGGCGGGTACCCCCGGAGAACAACCGGCACCACCAAGACAAGAAGGGACCCCGTGTATGAACACCGTCTGGGCGGCCGTGGCCGCCGCGACCGCCTTCGTGTGGCTGGGGATGGTGCTCGCCATCTCGTTCCTGGAGGCGCCCCTCAAGTTCCGCGCCCCCGGCGTGACTCTGCGGATCGGTCTCGGTATCGGCCGCCTCGTCTTCCGCGCGCTCAACCGCGTCGAAGCCGCCCTGGCTGGCGTGCTGGTCCTCGCGGTCGCCGCCGGCGGACTCCCCGCTCCCGTCGTGGTGCCGACGGGCCTCGTCGTCGGGCTGCTGCTGGTGCAGCTCGGCGTGGTCCGGCCCGCCCTCAACCGCCGCTCGGACCGGGTGCTGGCGGGGGAGGACGGCCCGCGCTCGCGCGCGCACCTCGTCTACGTCGCCTGCGAGTCGGTCAAGGTCCTCCTGCTGCCCGTGCTGGGCATCGCCGCGCTGTCGCTCTGAACGCGCCGGCGCGGGCCCTCGGGTGGGGCCCTCCGCGGCGGGGCCCGGGCCCCGCCGCGTGAGCGGACCCGGACGGGGGAGGGGCCCGGTCGAGCCGCCGGGGCGGTATGCGGCCGGACGGAACGGGACGGGGCCGGACGGAACGGGACGGGGCGGTCTGCGGTGGGGACTGATCCGGGACCGCGCCCGCACCGATCAGGCGCCGGTGCATGGAGTCCCTTGACCCTGCGGGTGTTCGGCGGGGTCCGGTCACCGACGTGGGTCCCGGGCAACGGGCCGTCCGCCAGGCGTGCGGCACGCCGACGGCCGGAGCCGGGTGCGGCGCAGGGAAGCCGCTGCTCAGCCCGGACCCGGTCGGCGGACCCGGTACCGGCGGACCCGGTGGCGGTACGGACGGCCGCTCAGAGCGAGTCGACCAGCGTAGCCAGGGCGGCACTCAGCCTTCCCAGCCCCGGTCCGGCGGGGCCCCCTGGCTCGGTCATATAGACATCGCGGCGGATCTCGATCATCAGAGCGCTCACCCGGGAGTCCCTGCCGTAGAAGTCGAGCGGCACGTACGTACCCGCGAAGGGGGTGTCCAGCCCGGTGCCGCCGAAGCCCGCGAACGCCTCCTCGGCCGATGCGAGGAGCCGGGGCGGGGTGTGGAAGGCGTCCGTGCCGAGGCAGACCGGCGGCCGGGGCCCGTCGCCGTGGAGTTCGTAGGGCAGCGGCGCCGTGGGGTACGAGTGGACGTCGATGACGACCGCCCGCCCGGCGGCTGCGAGGCGATCGGCCACCGCGGCGGTCATGGCTCGCGCGTACGGGTGGAAGTACCGGTCCAGAAGCGGCTGCGGGTCGGCGTCCCCGGGGCGGAGCCGCTCGCGGTGTGCAGTCCTCGTGTAGACCGCACCCATGCCGGCGGCGAGCATCTCCTCGCGCTCGTCGGGGAACCGCTCGGGATCGACCACCAGCCGGGACAGCCCGTTGACGAACTGCCATGGTCTCAGGGCGGCCGCGTCCGCCGCGGCGGACGCGAGGGCGGCCGTGTGGGCGTCGGTGAGGTGATCGAGTTCCCGTGCCAGCGCGGCGTCGTCCAACTCGATTCCCCGCCTTACCGGTTCGGGGATGTCCCGCGAGGAGTGCGGGACGTGGAGCACGACGGGGGAGTCGCGGGCGCCCGGGAGGAGGTGGAAGGAGGACACGGGAAGCGATCCTACGACTGGTACAGGGTGTCCGGTATCCGGTGTGGGATGTCTGGTTTTCGATGCGCGATGTGCCGTATCCGGTGGCTGACTCTCGGTGTGGGGTGTGGGGGTGCGAGCTGTCCGGTGCGCGGGGTGCCCGCCGGGTGTCCTGCGTCCGGCGCGGGGTGACCCGTTGCCCGGTCGCGGGCGCCTGAACCTCCGGCCGCGGGCGGACGGTCGCGGCCTGTGCGCACAACGGCCCGTGGGATGCCGCCGTGATCAGCCAGGTCAGCCATCTGCTGGCGGAGCTGCTGGACAACGCCACACGGTTCTCGCCGCCCAGGTCCAGGGTCGTCATCCGAACCGAACTCGTGTCCGACGGGCTGTCGGTCGAGATCGAGGACCGCGGCCCGAAGGTGGCAGCCGCGACGTACGAGGAGATGAACGGACGCCTGTACTCGGCACCGCCGTATGCCGTCCTGGCGGAGAACGCCCATCGGCTGGGCCTCTTCGTGGTCGGCCACCTCGCCGACGGGCTCGGGGCCACGATCACGCTGCGCAGGTCGGTGTACGGGGGGACGTCGGCAGCCTGCTCGGCGAGTTGGAGGACCGGGGGCTGGTCCGGCACCGGTCCCCCCTGGAGGAGACCGAGACCACCAATGCCAACCTGCTCATGAGAATCAGGGACAACCTTGCCCGGATATGACAGCTCTGCTCAGGAAGCGGCCCCCGTCAAGATCCTCGTGGCCGGGGGATTCGGCGTCGGCAAGACGACTCTGGTCGAGACGATCTCCGAGATCGAGCCCCTGCGCACGGAGGAGCGGCTGACGGCCGCCGGCGTCGGCGTGGACGACCTGCGGGGGATCGAGTCCAAGGCCGTGACCACCGTGGCCATGGACTTCGGCCGCATCACCCTCACCGACGCCGGGGTCGTCCTCTATCTGTTCGGGACACCGGGCCAGGAGCGTTTCTGGTTCATGTGGGACGACCTGCTGAACGGCGCCCTGGGGGCGGTCGTGCCGGTCGACACCCGGCGCCTGGATCGCAGTTTCCCCGCCGTCGACTTCTTCGAGAGCCGCGGGCTCCCGTTCGTGGTCGGCGCCAACTGCTTCCACGGCGAACAGCTGTACAGCCCCGAGGAGATCAGGTCGGCGCTGCACCTCGGGGATCCGGACACGCCCGTCCTCATGCTCGACGCCCGCACGCGCGGTGACGTGTGCGCGGCGCTGCTCGCCCTCCTCGACATGCTGATCGCCAAGGCCGGGACGGTGGCGCGGGTGTGAGCCCGGACGTGCTCCGCTACGGGGCCGGGTGCCGCGCCCCGTGCGCACCGGCGCGGGGCACGCATCGCTGCCGTTGGAGTGGCATGGCCGGTCGCCGAAGCCGTGGTGGCCCGGCCGGTGCTCAGACCGCCGGAACGGTCAGCGAGTAGGACTGCGCCGCCGGCGCGCTCGCCGTGTTGGGGCTGATGGACACATCGACGTCGAAGTTCGCGCCGTAAGTGGCCCGGTAGGTCCCCGCGCCCTTGAAACTCAGGGCCTTCTTCGCCGAGTCCAGGGTGAAACCGCTGGGCAACGCGGGCGCGGGCTTGCCGTATTTGGTGCCGTACTTCTGGTGGTAGGCGAGGTCGTCGTACAGCGGGTAGTCGCTGCCGATACAGGAGTCCCCGAGGCAACTCAACGTCTGGTATATGCCGCCGAGGTCGGTGGACAGGTCGACGTCGCCGCTGGCTATGGCCTGCTGGAGGCGGACGGTGACGGTGGCGGTGGAGTGCGCCGGGACCTCGATGTTCTGCGACGGCGCGGTGTAGACGACGCCCTTGGTCTGCGAGGTGCTGCTGGAGTCGCTGAAGCTCCAGGTCGTGGTGAGGTCGGTGCCCATGTGCACCGCCTTGCCCATGTCGACCGAGACGGACACCTTGTTCGCGACGGCCACCCCCTTGGTCACCGTATTCGTGACGGTGTCGGAGAAGCTCTTGGAGAAGCTCTCGCTCGTGAGGGTGAGCGGGGCGTCGGTGGAGTTCTTCAGGGTCGACGTCCCCACGAACCACAGGTCGCCCAGACTGACCGAGGGCTCCCCTACGACGGTCACCGTGGTGTTGGAATTCGTGACCTTGTTCGTGAAGACATAGGTGTAGTTGTCCCCCGCCTGATCCCTGATCACGGTTTCCAGGTTGGTGATCCCCAGGGTGTCTGCCTGTGCCGGAGTGGCCAGCAGGATGGACGTCACCACCGCCGAGGCGGTCAGTGGATAGACGAGAGCCCGTATGCGACGCTTCATTGCGTTGTTCCAATCAGCTTGGGTGCTTCCCGCCCGCCCCGGGGATGCCTTGCGATCGGCACGCCAAAGGCCGCTCAACAGCCGTGTTTTCGACGGCATTTCGGAAACCCCAAGGAGCATGCAGGCTCTCAACGAGGCAATAGGTGAATCCCCCCTTGAGAATTGTTCGAATAGTAGACGAGGAAAGGTAAAGGGCCGGCATTCATCCGGTCATGTTCGTCCCGCCTCCCTCATGGAATCGTCACCAGGGGCCGCCCCGTAAATGATCTCCGAGCCGTGTCGGTGGGGTCGGCTCTCGGGCGCCTGCCGGCCAAGGGCGAGGTGGTGTGTGCGGGGGAGGCCGAGCACGGCATGGTGGCCCCCGTCGCCTTTGAGCGGCAGCCGCGGAGGACCCTCCCTGTCAATGCGGGTCTTCGAGTTCAGTGGGGGTGCGCCTCTCGTCGGCGTTGCCGGGTGGTTGCACAGCGTGACCGGAGCCGCTGGTTCTCGCGGTTGCGGAAGCCGAAGGCGTTGCGGGCTTCGAGTTTGATGAGGTGGTTGTCGCCTTCGGGGGCGGCGTTGCTGATCCCGGTGGTCGGGTAGGTCTCGATGCCGTCCCACCACTGCTCGGCGGTCTCGGCGAGGGTGAGGGGTTTGGGCAGGTGGGCGTGGTCGGCGATGTGGGCGAGGAAGCGGTGGCGGGCGGCGGAGATCGTGGGAGCGGTCGGGGGCGTGGTGGGTGCGGGTGACGGCAAGGTGGAGGAGGCCGTGCAGGAGTTCCTTGGCCTGCCAGGCCGCGTGGATCTGCCGGCCTTAAGGTGCCCAAGTACTCCAACTCGGCTGTGGGGACGGTGCGTTGGTCTTCGGCGAGGCCTTCCTTGCTGCGGCGGTTTGCGGACGGTGTAGATGCTGTCGCCCTTGCGGGCCCGGCGGCCGGCCTGCACCACCGTCGTCCGCCGTGACACACCGTGGCCCCCGCCGCCCGGCGCAAGGCGAGGGTGGTCCGGCCGCGTACACGGTGGGGCGGGATCGCCGGGCCGGCGCCCTGGCGGCCGCCGTCGGCGATCGTGGCCGGGATGCCGGCGGCGGGTGCGGCCGGCGGTTCGCCGGCGGTACGGCGGTGGCCGGAGGGAGCACCGCCCGCGCCGGGACCCGCGGACCCCGTGCGGGCGGTGCCCCGCGCGGTCAGGCTTCCGGCGGCACGTGTGCCGGGCGGCCGCCGCCGCGGGTGAGGCGGTGGCCCCAGATTCCGGCCAGCGCGGCGAGCACGGCTCCGCCCGCGGTCCAGAGGATGCGGGAGGACCACCGGCCCGACGCCCAGCCGCCGTCCGGTTCCACCTCCCGGCCCGAGGCGGGCACCAGGGGGGCGGCGAGCCTGCCGTCCACGGCCGTGGCGCCTCCGGAGTCCGCCGTGGCGACCTCCAGCGCGGCCTCGGCCGGCTGGCCCAGGTCCTCGGCGGGCGCCGCGGCGACGGTCAGCCGGACGTAGTAGGCCCCGGGCAGTGGGTCGTTCGCCCACGGCTCGGCCCATGCCCGTACCGTTCGCAGCGCGCAACTCAGCTCGACCGACGACGCCCCCGCCCGGACCGTGGCGGAGTCGCTGCCGTAGCGGCAGGCCTGGCGGCGGCGCAGTCCGTCGTACACGTCGAGCCGCCATGTCTGGCTGCCGCTGCGCGCCTTGGAGCGGGGCAGTTCCACGGTGGCCCGGACGGTGGCCCGCTGCCCGGCATCGGCCGCGAACTGCCAGTAGAGGTAGTCACCGGTCGACGCCTGGGCGGTGGCCCGCTGCCCGGGGCGTACGACGGCGGCCGTGCGGAACGACGTGCCGGCCTCGGTCGGCGCGGCGGCCTCGTCCCCCGTGCCCGCGGCGGGCGACGGCGAGTCGGCGGCGGCCCCCGGCAGCGGCAGTGTGAACACGGCGGCGGCGGCGAGCAGGCCGGCCGTGAGAACGCGTACGGTACGCATCAGTTGCTCCTCCAGACGGCGATGCGCCAGCGAGAGATCCAGCCCCACAGCGCCCCCGCGGCGAAGCCGGCGAGCGTCCCCATTCCGAGCAGCCACCAGCCGTGGCCCAGGCCGCGGAACGCCGCGTCGCCGGCGTCGCGGGGGCCGCCCGTGATGTCGATGGTCAGCTCGACGGGAAGACCGGGGGAGGTGGCGACCGACGCGGGGGCGGAGAAGGAGTTGCTCACCCGCAGGCAGACGGTCTCGGCGGCCGGTCCGCCGTCGCCGGCCCCCGCGGCACCGGCCTCGTCGGTGCCGTCGCCGGTGTCGCCGTCGGTGTCGCCGTCGGTGTCGGCCTTGGGGTAGCGAAGGCCCGTGGAGACGACGTCGGTGCGCCCGTCGCCGGTGGACTCCCCGCGCACGATCTCGCGGCCCGCCAGGGTCGAGGCGCGCAGCAGCACACCGTGGTCGCGGTTCACGGGGCGGTCGGCGGAGATGCTGACCGAGGCGCGCAACTCCTGCCCGGGCAGCAGGTCCACGCGGTACCAGAGGTGCTGGCCGAAGGTCTCGCGGTCGGCGTACAGACCGGCCTTCAGCCGGGGCGCGTCCGCACAGCGCTCGCCGCCCTGGGTGGCCACCGGGGTGACGACCGGCTCGGCGGCGCGGTCCACCAGCTGACCCACCCGCTCGGACAGCTCCTCCTTGTGCTGTACGGAGGAGTAGGTACCGCCCGTGGCCTCTGCGATGCACATCAGCTGGGCGCGCAGCTTGGCGTTGGGGACGAGACCGAGGGTGTCGATGGTGATGCCGACGCCCTTGGCCGCGATCTCGCGCGCCACCTCGCACGGGTCGAGCGGGGCGCAGGTGTCCTCGCCGTCCGTGATGAGCACGATCCGCCGGGTGGCGTCGCCGCCCTCCAGGTCGTCGGCGGCGCCGAGCAGGGCGGGGCCGATCGGCGTCCAGCCGGTCGGGACGAGCGTCGCCACGGCCGTCTTCGCCTCGGTCCTGTCCAGCTCGCCCACCGGGTAGAGCTGCCGGGTGTCCTTGCAGCCCTCCTTGCGGTCCTTGCCGGGGTAGTCGGCCCCGAGGGTCCGGATGCCGAGCCGTACGTCCTCCGGCACCGCGTCCAGCACCTCGTTGAACGCCTGCTTGGCCGCGGACATGCGGGACTGCCCGTCGATGTCGCGGGCCCGCATGGAACCGCTGACGTCGAGGACGAGCTCGACTTTGGGAGGTTCCTTCGCGGCGGCCTGGCCGGCAGCGCCGCCGGAGTCGGCGAAGGCGGTGGAGGGGAGGGTCCCGCCGGTGACGGTGACCAGCAGCGCGCCGCAGAGGGCGGCCGCCAATCGCTTTCGTATGCTCATCGGCGGATCATAGTGAGCGGGACTGGTCCGGCCCAATTCGGCTCCGCGGCCCCGGTCCCGTCAACTGCCCGGTTTTGCAGCTCAGTTGATTACCGAGTCCGTGCTGTCCAGCGGTACGCGGTGGGGGCAGTCGTCGGCATGGGAACGGCGACTGGGGGAGTTGGCCCCGGCAGGTAGACCACAGCCGAGGACACGTCCGGCGCTCCGCCGTACCGGTCCTGCCAACCGCGGCCGGGAGAGTCCGCGTACGGCCTCCGGGGCCGCCTGTGCGGGGCCCTGACGACCTCGGGGACGGGAGGGCCCCGGATGATGCTTCCGAGGCTTCACAGGGACGCTCACCCCGCACCCGTCGCCCTGGCGTGACAAGTGAGCGGATCCCGTCTGCGCCCGTGCGAGTGAAGACGGGCCGCCCCGCGGGGCGGCCCACGCGGCGGTCAGCGGGCGGTTCCGAACGCCTGCGTCCACCACGGCCCGCCGGAGGCGTCGTGGATACCGACGCCCAGTTCCTTGAACGAGCAGTTGAGGATGTTGGCCCGGTGGCCCGGGCTGTTCATCCACGAGGTCATCACCGACGACGGGCTCTGCTGGCCCCGTGCGATGTTCTCCCCGTAGGTGCTCCACTGGTAGCCGGCGGCGGTGATGCGGTCGCCCGGGTCGGTACCGTCCGGGCTGGTGTGGTCGAAGTAGCCGCGGGCCGCCATGTCCTCGGAGTGCCGCCGTGCGGCGGTCTCGAGCAGGCTGTTGCTGCGGACCGGCCCGCATCCCGCCTTGGCACGCTCGGCGTTGACCAGCGCGACGACCTGCTCGGCGTCCCCGCTCGGCAGCGGCGTCTGGGGGGCGGGCGCCTCGGAGGTGGGCGTCGGCCGGGGCTTCGCCGTGCTCGGCTCGGGCTTCGGCGGCGCGATGCTGCTGGGGCCGGCGCTCGTGCTCGTGCTCGCGCTCGGGCTGGGTGAGGCGGAGGCCGAAGCGGAGGCGGAGGCTGAGGCTGAGGCGGAAAGCGACGGGGACGGGGACGGGGAGACCGAGGCTGACGGTGAGGGGGACGGGGAGGCGTCCGCCGGGGCGGCGACGGTGGAGGCCGGCTCTTCGGACTCCTCGGGACCGAACAGAAGATGGGCCGTGCCGCCCGCGGTGACCAGTGCGGCGACCGCGGCGGCCACGGCGGCGGTGCGGCGCCGCCGCCGCGCACGGTGCAGGCGGGCCTGGGCGCGGGACGCCCCGGAGCCCGCCGCCTCGCCGGAGCCCAGCGGATCCCCGGCCGGATCCCCGGCCGGATCCCCGGACGGGGCGCCGGCTTCGATGGGGTCGGATCCGGCGGCGTGGGAGGCGTACGGGGTGCCCTGGGCGGCTCCGCCCGTCTGGCCGCCGCCCGGGTGCGCAACGCTGCCGAACGACGCCGTGGCCGCCAGGTCCGGCGCCTGCGGGGCGAAGGCCGCCAGTGACGCGGTCACCGGCAGCAGCGCGAGGCCCACGAGCAGCCCCTCGGCGGGCACCAGCCCCGACCAGTGCCCCGCGCAGACCGTGCAGCCCCGGGCGTGACGGGCGATCCGCTTGCGCCACAGCGCGGAGGGCAGCCCGTCCCAGCTCGCGACGATCGGCTCCAGCAGTACGCACCCGGGCTCGGCCGACAGTGCGCGGACCACCACGCGGGCCGTCTCCAGCTGGGCCTTCATCCGCTGTACCCGTACCGCGGTGTGCTGCGGGGACAGCTCCAGCGCGGAGGCGACCTCCTCCCGGGACAGCTCCCCGGCGGCCTCCAGCCACCACAGCGAGAGCAGGGCGCGGTCGTCCTCGTCCAGCCAGCGCGTCGCCTCGGCGGTCTCCTTCCGCTGACCGGAGAGCCCGAGGCGGGTGATGGTCAGGTCCACGAAGTCGGCGCCGGGGTCGACGACGTCGTACGCGTCCTCGAGACCGCCGGCGCCGGGTATCTCGCCCGCGCGGCGCTCGCGCCAGTGGCCGCGGATCTGGTTCATGGTGATGGCGACCAGCCAGCTGCGGAAGCTCTCCGGGTTCCGCAGTCCGTCCAGGCCGCCGAGGACGCGGAGCATGGTCTCCTGCACCACGTCGTCCACGTCCGCGTGGCCGTTCATGGCGCGACCGACGATGTTGTAGACCAGCGGAAGGTACTCGGCCACGAGCCGGTCCTGCGCGTGCTGGTCACCGGCCTGCGCCGCCATGATCACCGCGGCTTCGCGTTCGCTGCTCACGCTGTGTCCACTCTCTTCCTTGGCTGTGGCGTGTCTCCCCCGACGGTTGGGAGACGTGCCGCCTCCGCCCCGATAACGGAAATCGCATAGGAGTACGCAGAAACGGCCGGGAGTGTTAGATCCGCCCGCCAGGCGCGCAGGACCGCGGCGGAGGGTTCGAACAGTTCGCCCGGAATGCGGGCCGGCTCGTGCCACTCCCAGCGCACGATCCTGTCCGGTTCGGCGACCTCCGGCTCGCCCTCCACCCCCGTCACGAGGGCAGCCGCCGAGATCCTGGTCAGGCCGCGCTTGCCGTCCATGACCACGGCGATGACGGTCACGTCCTCGTCGCGGACCCGCAGCCCCGTCTCCTCGGCCAGCTCTCTGGCCCCGGCCCGCTCGAAGCTCTCCCCGGGGTCGACCTTGCCGCCGGGCAGCTCCCACTGCCCGCTGCGGTCCAGGCCGAGCAGGACCTGCCCGCCGGGGCGTAGGACGATCATGCCGACGCCGGTCAGGCCGTTGGGGGCGGGGAAGGCGCGCGCGGGCCGCTCGCCGGGGGCGCAGGAGTGGGTCACCATGCGGGGGATGGTACGAGGGGGTCGTACGAGATTTCGAATCTCGCCTGCCGGGGGGCCACGGCACTGCCGGGCTCGGTGCGGTGTGCCGCGTCCCGGTGCCGTGCCGTGCCGTGCGGTGCGTCCCGGTGCCGCGCGGTGCGGTGCTCCCGGTTGCGGTGGCGGCCGCCGTGGCGCGGCCCGGCGGGGAGCCGCCGGGCCGGTCCGCCTCGCTGCGGTCCCGTTCGGTGGGGCCCGGCCTCGCGGCAGCGGCCCGGCCCGGCGCTGTTCAGACGCCCTGGGTGCTTCTGGCTCCGTAGCGTGCCCACGCGGGCACCACGCCGGTGATCTGGCAGACCATGAGGTACAGCGGGATGGGCGGTGTGTACGGGCTGTCGTCCTCGGGCCAGTGGATCAGCCGGGTGCCGGGGGCCGGCACGTACGCCCCGCGCGAGTAGTACGCGGGCAGCGGCCATTCCAGATCCTGATCGGATCCCGCCGGGACGATCCACCACATCCATTCCGTGTCCGCGTAGACACATCCCGTGTGGGGGAGGCGGGACAGCAGGCGCCGGCCGTGCCGCGCGGGCAGGCCGACGGCGTCGTGGCCGAGCGCGGCAGGCAGTCCGGCCGGGACGTCGAGACGAGGCTGTCCGCGGGTCTCGTCGCGTACTCGGGAGAGCGGGCCGGTCTTCGCCCTCAGCACCGCGGCCCCAGCAGCAGCTCGGCCCAGACGACACGGCCGGGCCCCGGTTGCGCGTCGTGTGCTCCCCAGGCGCTGCTGACCGCGTCGACCAGCAGCAGCCCGCGTCCGCCTTCCTCGGCGGAGATCCTGCGCAGTCGCGGCTCTCCCGGCGGGCAGCCCTCGTCCTGCACGGCTATGCGCAACTGGCCCGGTGTGTCGTGCAGTTCGCAGAGAACGCGCTGGCTGGCGGTGTGCATCACGGCGTTGGTGAACAGCTCCGAGGCGACCAGTGCCACCGTGTCGAAGTGGCACTCGTCGACACCCCAGCGTGTCATGCGGTCCCGGATCAGGTGCCGGGCGCGCCCGACCGACTCGGCCCGGCCCGGGAGCTCGAACCCGAAGCGGCGGATCGCCGGCACCGGGGAATCCGGCCGGCACGGCACCGCGAGCACGGGCCTGAGCGTGTTGCCAGGAGCCACGACCAATCCTTAACGGTGGGGAAGCAGTGCCGCACATGCCTCTTCCCTGGCACGATGCGGCAGCCTCGTGAACTGGTTCACCGAGCCACTCTCCCCTCGAACACGACACTTGGCAAGGGGCACTCTGAAAATTGCAGAGTGTCGACTTCTGGGAGACAGTGGCATGGCAGACTCGGCGTGACACCGGATCACGGCGTCGGACGGGCAGAGGCGGAACAGGGCGCTGGGGAGGTCGGTAGTGAGCGAGCCGCGGTCCGCCCCCACGGTGGGGCAGGTCGTACTGGGCAGGCGACTGCAGGATCTGCGGGAGCGGGCAGGCCTGCGGCGCGAGGAGGCCGCCAGGGTGCTCCATGTGGCTCCCGCGACCGTACGCCGGATGGAGATGGCGGAGGTCGCCCTCAAGATCCCCTACGTGCAGCTCCTCCTGAGGGCCTACGGCGTCCCCGAGGACGAGGTCGAGGGCTTCAGCAGGCTGGCCGAGGACGCCAACAAACCCGGCTGGTGGCAGCGCTTCCACGACGTCCTGCCGGGCTGGTTCAGCATGTACGTCAGCCTGGAGGGGGCGGCCGCCCTCATCCGCGCGTACGAACCGCATTTCGTCCCCGGCCTCCTCCAGACAGAGGACTACGCCCGCGCCGTCATGCGCAGCGGAGCCCTCGGGGCGACCAGCGCGGAGGACATCGAGCGGCATGTGGCCCTGCGCATGGAGCGCCAGGCCCTGCTCGACCGATCCGACGCCCCCAGATTCTGGGTGATCATGGACGAGACGGCGCTCCGCCGCCCGGTGGACGGTCCGCGGGTGATGCGGGCCCAGATCGGGCGGCTGCTCGAAGCCGTCGAGCGGCCCAACATCGTCCTCCAGGTCGCGGAGTTCGCGACCGGACCGCACGCCGGGACCTACGGCCCGTTCGTCCTCTTCCGCTTCGCCGTGCCCGAGCTGCCGGACATGGTCTACAGCGAGTACCTCACCGGCGCGGTCTACCTCGACGCCCGCCCCGAGGTGGCCTCGCATCTGGAGGTCATGGACCGCATGGCGGCCCATGCCGCCACCGCACAACGCACGAAGGACCTCCTCCGGAGCGTCCGCAAGGAGCTGTGAATGGACCGCATCTACAACGGCATGCCCGCCCGGGAGCTCGGCTCGGAAGGCTGGCACAAGCCGTGGAGCGGTGGCAACGGAGGCAACTGCATCGAGGCCATGAAGCTGGCCGACGGCAGGGTCGCCGTCCGGCAGTCCGCCGACCCCGACGGCCCCGCGCTCATCTACACGCACGGGGAGATCGCGGCCTTCATCCAGGGGGCCAAGGCGGGTCAGGCGGACTTCCTCCTGAGGTGAACGACCGCCGGCCACCCGGCCCGGTCCGGGCGGGCGATGCGGTCGCACCACGCCCCCACCCGCCTGCCCGCCCGGGCCGCGGGCACCTCGCCGGCCACCCGGAGCCCGATGGGGTCCCCGGCGGGAACACCCCCACGCGCTGCCCATGGCGAACGGCTCGTACCCGGCCTCCCGCGTCTCCTCGAACGGCACGGCCCGTCGGGCACCCGCCCAGGCCGCCACGGTCAGCGGCACGGCGTCCGAGTGGACCGCGGGGCGGACGCGCCGCTCCCGTACCCGTGCGATGCGCTGCCCGGTCCCGCGCCCCCGTCGTGACACCCGTCGTGCATCCGTGAGGACCTACTTCCGGGCCAGGTGGGCGAGAGTGGGGTGTACGGCGGCGTACCCGTCCAGCAGGCGGCAGGCCACGGTGACGGAGTCGACCAGCGGGTGCAGGGCGAAGGCCCGCAGCGCGGCGGCGCGCGAGCCGCTCTCCGCGGCCGTCATCACCTCCCGCTCGACGGCCTTCACCGCGGTGACCAGACCGGTGGCGTGGCCCGGCAGCGGATCGACGGCGCAGGGGTGGGCGCCGCCCGCGTCCACCAGGCACGGCACCTCGACCACGGCGTCCGCGTCGAGAGCGGCGAGCGCCGTACCGTTGCGGACGTTCAGGATCAGCGTGGTGCGCTCGTCGCGGGCGACGGCGCGCATCAGGGCCAGCGCCACCCGCTCGTACCCGCCCGGCTCCAGGTCCGCATCGGCCCGTTCGCCCGCACCCGACGCCTCCTGGCTGCCGGCCATATAGGTGGCCTCGCGCTCGGCGAGCGCCGACCGCCAGCGCCGCAGGGAGGGCTGGGCGTAGAACCCGGCCTGCCGGTCGCGGAGGAACGCCCCTCGGGTGCGCTCCGCCCGCCGGTACGCCCGTACCGTCTCGCGGTGGAAGTAGTAGTAGTGCAGGTACTCGTTGGGGATCGCGCCGAGCGAGCGCAGCCAGTCGGTGCCGAAGAGCCGGCCCTCCTGCAGAGAGTCGAGCGCTTCCCGGTCGGCCAGGAGCCGGGGCAGCTCGTCCCGGCCGGCCACCCGCACCCCGCGGAGCCAGCCCAGATGGTTGAGGCCGGCGTAGTCCATCCACACCCGCGCGGGATCGGCGCCGAGCGCCCGCGCCACCCGCCGCCCCAGCCCGGCCGGTGAGTCGCAGATCCCGATGACGCGGTCGCCGAGCACCCGGGACATGGCCTCGGTGACGAGCCCGGCGGGGTTGGTGAAGTTGACGACCCACGCGTCGGGTGCGAGCGCGGCCACCCGGCGGGCGATGTCCGTCGCCACCGGCACCGTCCGCAGACCGTACGCGATCCCCCCGGCGCCCACCGTCTCCTGCCCCAGCACGCCCTCGGCGAGCGCCACCCGCTCGTCGGCGGCCCGCCCCTCAAGACCCCCGACCCGGATCGCGGAGAACACGAAGTCGGCCCCGCGCAGTGCCTCGTCGAGATCGGTCGTGGCCTCGACGACGGGCGCGTCGGGCACCCCGGCGGCCTGCTCGGCGAGGACGGCGGCGACGGCGCGGAGCCGGGAGCCGTCGATGTCGTGGAGGGCGACCCGGGTGATCCGGCCCTCGCCGCGGTCGCCGAGGAGCGCGCCGTACACCAGCGGCACGCGGAAGCCTCCGCCGCCCAGAACCGCCAGCCTCATCCCGCGACCTCCTCGCTCTGGGGCCCGCGCCGCGCCGCCGTCCCCCGCGGAGCTCCCGGCCAGCCCTGCCCGGTTCCGTCATCTCCGGCTGTGCCCTGCCGGCTGTGCCCTGCCGCAACGCTGCGACCTCGGCGGCGTTCGCGCGAGAGCCCCGCCGTGTTCCGGCGTCCGGGATCACGTCCGGACTCATCCCGTGGGATTCTGCCGGAAACCGGAGGTCGCTGCCGGGAACCCGGTGCGTCCCTTCCGGTCGGGAGCCCGGGGAACGGTTCCGCGGCGGACCGGCCGTGATCACCGGCTCGGGGCCGGGTCCGGAGGGCGCCCCGCCGGGTGTCACGACCGGGAGCGGGGGCCGGGGCGGGGCGGGGCGGGGTGAGATCGCGGGCGGGGGCGGGGGCCGGGGGCGGGGGCATGGAAATAACGCGTTGACGTACCCGGAAGGCGTCCTGCTAGCCTCCGGGAGTCGTTTCCCCTTCGTCTTCGTTCTGGGCCTGTGTGCCCTGGAAGAGAGTGCCTGATGTCCCGGCCCGCGCCGAGTGCGCCTCGCCGTACCGCGTAACCGTCCGCCACCTGTCGCTGCCCGCTGGTCCGGGCGGCTGCCGGACGTGTTCTCCGGTGCTCCGATCTGCCCCTCCGGCGCTCCCCTGCGCTCCCGGGCCCTCTGACGAGGCCACTCGGCCTGCTCTTGCTGTCATGACCGACTTCCCAGCAAGGAGCACCCGGGTGTCCAACCACACCACCAACACCACCAACATCCTCGGCCTCGGCACCTTCACCTGCGTCCGGTGCGGGCTGACCGTGTCCGCGTGCACCGCCGACGGCGCGCCGCGCAACCACTGCCCGTCCTGCCTGCACTCCCGGCATGTCCTCGACCACGTCGAGGGAGGTCCGAGCGACTGCGAGGGCCGGATGTCCCCGATCGCCATCGCCGTGCTCCGCACCGGCGACTGGATGGTGATCCACCGATGCGTGCGCTGCGACGAGCTCACCTCCAACCCGGTCTGCACCGACGACAACCAGCTCATCCTGATGCGCATGGCGGTCCGTCCGCTGGCCCAACCGCCCTTCCCGCTCGAAGCGTTCGGAACCCTCTGACCGCCCGGCAGGAAAGGAGCACCGCCATGCCGCGCAACAACCGCGACAGCCGCGACAGCCGCAACAACCGCGACAGCCGCGGCGAACGCGACAAACGCAGAGACCGCGACAGCCGCGGGCGGCGGAGCCGTCCGCAGCGGCGCAAGGACGTCCTGCACACCCAGGGCGGGCACCGGGCGCAAGACTTCCGGTGCGTGTCCTGCCGGCTCGACGTGTCCGTGGTAGCACCCGGCACCGCGCACCGCAACCACTGCCCCCACTGTCTGGCCAGCCTGCACGTGGACCGCAGGGTCCCCGGCGACCGCGACGCCGACTGCCGCGGCCGGATGGAGGCACTGAGCATGTCCACCCGCCCCGACGGCGAGTGGGTGATCATCCACCAGTGCGCCTCCTGCGGCGAACTCAGCGCCAACCGCATCGCCGGCGACGACAACCCCTACGCCCTGGTCCGCCTCGCCCTCAGACCACTCGTCGATCCCCGGCACGCCGGCCGTGCCCTGTTCGCCCTGTGACCCGGCCGCGGTGGACGCGGGAGGTCCCCACCCGCAGCCGCCCCCCGCCCATGGCGCACAAGCCCCGCACGCCCCGGCCCCGCACGCCCCGCCCAAGACGCCCCTGCGGTGTGATGAACCACGTCGTCAGCGGATCGGACGGGGTACGGGCGGACGCGCCCGCTGAGGCAGGGCGGAAGCCGGTGGCGTGAAGCAGTACCAGAGGCCGCTATGCGGCCGTGGATCGGGTGGGGGACCGCCGGAGAACCGGGAGGGCGGGGAACAAGCAGGCCAGGTAGGAGGGCGTTGATCCGTGCACGGCGGGGGAGCCGCGCCGGGCCCCGCGCCCGGTGCGGCTCCCGGCGCGACACAATGGCCCCATGGCCCGACGCACCCCCCGCCCTCCGCGGCCCCCGGTCAAGGACGGATCCCCCTGCCCCTGCGGACTGCCCGCCGCCTACGGAGCCTGCTGCGGCAGGTTCCACAGCGGAGAGTCCGTCGCACCCACGGCCGAGTTGCTGATGCGGTCGCGCTACAGCGCCTTTGCCGTCCGCGACGAGGGCTATCTGCTGCGCACCTGGCACCCCGACCATCGGCCCGGCGACGTGGACTTCGATCCCGCGATGCACTGGACGGGCCTGGAGATCCGGGACACGGCCGAGGGCAGCATGTTCCACACCAGGGGCACCGTCACCTTCGTCGCCCGCTACGCGGTCGGCGGGGAGCCCGGACAACTCCACGAGCGCAGTCACTTCGAGCGGCGCGACGGGGCCTGGGTGTATGTCAACGGCACCGTCGTGCAGTGACGGCCGCGCCGAACGGAGGGAGTTCAGCCGTCCCGGTCGCCTCCCCGGTCGTCGTTCCGGTCGCCTCCCCGGTCGTCGTTCCGGTCGCTGTTCCGGTCGTCGTCCGGACCCGGTTCGGCCGTGTCGGGCCGGTGGCCCGGCAGCGACGAACCGGCGGTGGCCTCATGGTGCAGCCGCAGGAACTCGAAGTGCCTCTCGTACTGGTCGAGTACGTCTGCGATGAGCTGCTCCTCGGTGTACCCCATCACGTCGTAGCCCTGGTTGCCTTCGGCGAGCCGCACCTCGAACCTCAGATAGGTGTCGTGGGCGGCGACCGAACGCGTCGCGAACTGGGGGGTCGGCGCCTCCACGGGTTCCAGCCCGTAGGCGAACTGCTCCCCGTCACCGATGCCGACCTCCAGCCCCAGGCGGGGGACACCCGTCGCCCCGTCGACCCCCTCGGTGACGGTTGTCCGCGCACCCTGGGCGCGCAGTTCGTCGGCCACCTTCCCGAGCGCCGGCCGGCAGACCTCGTCCACGAACCGGGTGGCGGCCCGCGGGCCGGGGAACGACATCGCCCTCGCGATCCGCCGCCGCCAGGTCGGATCGGTGACCGCCCCGCGGACCGTGCGCCCCGACAGCGACCCGGGCAGGGCGGCGATCAGCGCTTCCTCGCGCATCCGTTCCATGCGGAGAGCCTTGTACAGGCCGGCGATGATGAGGAACATCACGAACGAGAAGGGCAGTCCCATGACGATCGTCGCACTGGTGAGCGCGTCCACACCGCCGACGAGGAGCATGGCCAGGGTCAGCAGCCCCGTCGCGGCGGCCCAGAACACCCGCAGCCAGGGGGCGGAGTCGCTCACGGGGGTGGGCAGGTGCGAGCAGAGGTTGCCCATCACCAGGGCGCCGGAGTCCGCCGAGGTCACGTAGAGCAGCAGGCCGACGACGGTGGCGAGCCCGGCGCTGAAGGCCGCTCCCGGGTACTGCGCGAGCAGCCCGTAGAAGCCCTGTTCGGGGAACTCCATGGCCGTCTCGCCGAACGCGATGTCGCCGCTGCGGATCACCTGGAGTGCGCTGTTGCCGAAGACCGAGAGGAAGATCAGTGTGAACACGAACGGGATGACCAGGGTCGCCAGCACGAACTGCCGGAGCGAGCGGCCGCGGGAGATCCTCGCCAGGAAGAGCCCGACGAAGGGCGCCCACGCGACCCACCAGGCCCAGAAGAACAGCGTCCAGGCGTTGAGCCAGTCCGCCGGCGGGGCGTAGCCGAAGGTGTTCAGCGTCATCGAGGGGAAGCGGCTGACGTAGTCGCCGATGTTGAGGATGAGCTGGTTGAGCAGCGCGACGGGGCCGCTGACGATCAGCATGTAGAGCAGCAGTACGAGGGCGAGCACGACGTTGAGCTCGGAGAGCCTGCGGATGCCGCGGTCGACACCGGCCGCGGCGGACACCGTGGCCATGAGCACCGCGACGGCGATGAGGCCGATCTGCGCGCCCACGCCTTCGGGTACGTCGAAGAGGAAGCCGAGGCCGAAGTTCAGCTGCACCACCCCGATGCCGAGCGACACCGAGATGCCGAACACTGTGCCGAGGATGGCCGCGAGGTCCACGGCGTCGCCCACCCGGCCGTGGATGCGTCGGCCGATGATGGGGTAGAGCGCCGAGCGGATGGCAAGGGGCAGGCGGTAGCGGAAGGCGAAGTAGCCGAGTGCCATGCCCATCAACGCGTACATCGCCCACCCGGTGATGCCGTAGTGGAACAGTGTCCACACGACGGCCTGCCGGGCCGCCTCCACCGTCTGCCCCGGGCCCTCGGGAGGCAGGAGGTAGTGGCTGACGGGCCCGGAGACGGCGAAGAACATCAGGTCGATCCCGATGCCCGCGGCGAAGAGCATCGCACCCCAGGCGAACAGGCCGAAGTCGGGCGTGGAGTGCTTCGGGCCCAGCTTGAGGCTGCCGTACCGGGAGGCGCCGATGAACACCACGAAGGCCAGGTACAGGGTGGCGGCGAGGAAGTAGTACCAGCCGAGACCGGTGGAGATCCAGCCGACCACCACGCCGATGACGTCCTGGGCGCCGCTCGGGGTGACGATCGCCCAGATCGAGATCGCGAGGACCAGCCCGGCGGAGCCGAAGAAGACGAGCGGTTTGATCCGGATGTCCTCGGGCGTGGCGGGCTGCTCCGTCCCGACGTCCCCTTCGGTTTCGGCGCTGCCGCCGCCCTTTTCCTTGGCCGCCACGGTCAGTCCTCCATGCTCTACAGGCCGGCGGCTCAGCAAAGTCCGGCGGCTGTACGAATGCGACAGGTCAACCCTGCGGTCAAGGCTCCCGCTCCCGGTACCGGCCGCCCGGCATCGACACGGCTTCCGGCGGACGCCGGTTGCTCCGGTCCTGGGGGCTCGGGCGTGGACCGCGTCCCGTCGGCGGGTGGCGGGTGGCGGGTGGCGGGTGGCGGGTGGTGGGAGGGGGCGGGTGGAGGTCCGCCGGGGAGGGTACGGCGGGTGGCCGGGCCGGCGGATCGTCCCCGGGAAAGCGTCCTGCCGCGCCCCCCCCCGCGGCACCGGCCGGGCACGGCGCCGGATCCGCCGGACGCGGCACCGGCACCGGCACCGGCCGGGCACGGCATCGGACTTCAGGGGCGCGTGCGCTTGGGAGGGGGCACGTCGTCGGCATGGACGTCCTCGGAGGGGCGCTTGGTGAGGAACGGCCCTTGTTCGCCCTGGTGGACCTCGTAGTGGTCGCCGCTCAGGGACAGGTCGATGACGCGGAGGCCGTCGGCGCCGGCCGCGCCGAGCGGAAGGAGCTCGTGGACCCGGCCGCCGGCCAGGTGGATCCTGATCACGATGTCGAGCGCGGAGGCCACCAGGCGCGGTGCGAGGTCACCCGCTCCCTCGTTCCAGTTTCCGCTCACGGCCAGGACGTTGACGACGTCGTCGAAGGCCTCGCCGTGCTCGTCGGCGTACCGCACGGCGGTTCCCAGGTTCTCCGGCGCCAGGGTCCAGCGGACCACAGAGGTGCGCAGTTCACGGGCCGCTCCCCCCGATGGGGCGAGTCCGGACAGTGCCCGGTTGACCGCGTGGTAGAGGCAGTCGCCGTCGGCGGGGATCTCCTGACCGGAGGGTCCCCCCTCCGCGCGGGCGGGGAAGACGTCGAGCCGGCTGACGGAGGTGCGCAGCCTTGCGCCGCCGTCGCCCGGACCGCCCTCGCTTCCCGTCCCGAACAGCAGGTCGGCCAGGCGCCGACCGGCTCGCAGCACGGGGGTGGACAGCGCCAACTCCTGTGCTGCCCATACCTTGTGGCTGTCCGACACGCCGGCCTTGAGCCCGGTGAAGGAACCGGTCATCGGGGCCGAGATGGCATCCGCCATGACGTTCCTCTTCGCGTGGCCCAGATTGCCCCGGCTCTTCGCGGGCAGTTCCTTGCTCCCGGCCGGGATTCCGGCGAACTCCGCACGCCGGGGCTCGTGGCTCCAGTAGGTCGACGAGTTGTGGAAGGCGTAGTTCGAGCGGTGGGCGGCCAGGCTGATTCCCTTCTTGGCCCCTCTCGTGCTGCCGCCGCTGTCGTTGCTGAAGAACCGGTTGGTGACGGTGCCGAGGTCCGCATGCGACTGGAGCAGCTTCCTCTCCCCGGATTCCAGGAACGCGTACGCGATCCGGGAGAGATCGGTGACCACCGCGCCGGACTCGAAGTCCGTGACGTAGGCCGGCCCGCGGAACGGCAGCCGGTGGTTCTCGGCGTCGGCCCGGACCCGTTCGAGCACTTCGTCCGCACCCGTCGGCAGGGTCGTGGGCGTGTCCTCGGCGGTCGTGGAGCGAGGCACTTCGAAACTCCGCCCCTCGACCTCGGCCAGTTCGCTGTCGTACCGCCTGCCCAGTTCCCAGGCGTTGTACCGGTTCAGCTGCCGTGCCAGTCCGGTCAGCTCGGCCCCCTTGTCGGAGAACCGGACGTCCGGCCGGTCGCTGCCGCCCCCGGCGGGGGGCGGCAGGACGGCGGCGCCGTCCACGAACAGGTTGGGCTCCGGCGCGTACGGCAGCAGCGGGTGGATCCCGGCCTGAAAGCGCCGCTCCCGCATGTCGTCGGCGACGGCACGCCGGAACCGTTCGAGGAAGGCTCGCTGTTCCACGCGATCGGTCAGCTGCTCGGGCACGGTGACGTCCTTCGCCTCGTAGCGTCTCCTCGTGTCCTCGATCAGCCGCTTCTGCTGCTCCCCCTCCTCGGGGCCGGGCACCCGGTAGCCGCCGGTCATCAGCAGCGGCCGGCTCGGCGGGAGCGCTTCGCCGGGGTCGGGCGAGCGCAGCTCGGGCGGGTCGAGCAGTTGCTCGAAGTGCGTGAACACGTGCACACCCGACGGCACCATCCGAGAGCCGTCGTCGAAGTCCTGCACCGCGATGTAGGGGTGCAGCCCCAGGCCCATCAGCGACTGAACCGCGGCGATGCTCTCCGGGCTGTGCAGTACCGCGTTGCGCATCGTGCCGTAGGGGAACGACCCGGTGAAGGTCGACGGGACGACAGCCACCGGCACGTCCAGCTTCTCGACCTGCTTTTCCACCGAAGCGACGGCCTCGGCCAGGACCTGTCCCTTGGTCTCGACGGCATTGACTCCGATCACGATCGCCAGGCGGCCGGCGTAGCCGTCCAGACCGGACAGCAGGCTCTCGATCACCTCTCCGGCTCGGTGCGCGTCTGCGTGGCCGGTCATGGTGTTGATGACGAACGCCAGGGGGCGCGCCTGCTCCACGCTCTCCCGGACGTAGTCGAGGTAGTCGTCGTCGCTCTGGCGCCCCGCGGTCCGGCGGACGTAGTACCGGTAATCCTCGTCGGTCGGGAAGTCCCCCCGCGTGCGCGATGTCAGCTGCCGGAAGGCGCCGTTGACATGCCTGTCGTCGAGAGTGAGATCGGCCAACCGCTGCCGGGTCGAACCGGGGACGTCCGCGTCCGGGGGCGTCGCGTGCGCGGTCGGGACCTCCTCCATCTCGACATCCGAGGACATGCCGAACCGGGCCTCGGGGTGCTCGCTGTCGGGGCTCAGCAGGTAGGGGTCGCTCGTGCCGGTGCCCGTGAGCCGGCCCTCGTGCCGGTCTGCGGCACTCGCCCAGATCCGCACGTGCGGTGGAAGCTCCGCCGGGGGGCGGTCCGGCTCCGCCGGGTGCACGGTCCCGCCGTGGACGTCGACCCAGAGCAACGCCCCGTCGCCGGTGTGCACCAGTGCCCAGTCGTGGCCCACGCTGCCGTGGTCGCCGGCCAGCACGGTCGCGAAGCTCCCCGGGCCGCCCCTGGTGACGAGGTCCAGCACGGCGTCGAACCCGGCGGATCCCCGACCGTAGCTCAGCGGCATGTCATGGCGCTTGTACACCGTCCAGGCGAAGCCTCTCTCGGGGCCGGCCCGGCCGGCCCCGGCGGCCAGGAAGCCGGCCGCCCGCGGGCGGCCGAACCAGGTGTCGCGGTACGCCTCCACCGTCTCACCGCAGTTGGGCCCGGTGAAGCCTCGGGTGATGGCCGACAGCAGCGGCCGGTGAGGAGCTGCGAAGGCGTCCAGCTCGGCCGCCCGCTCACGAACCCGCTGGTGTTCCTCGGGACTCGGCGGGACGAGACCGCGGTCGCGCAGTACCGCGTCGGTGTTCTCATGCCGCGGGGTGCGGGGGCGCTTGGCGGGCGCGCCGGGCCCGGTGGGCTCTTCGGCGCGCTGTTTGCGGGTGGGGGGTGGTGTTGCGGGGGTGTGGTTGCTTTCGGGTTCGGGTGTGGGGTCGGGGTGTGGGGTTGTGGGGGTGTTCGGGGTTGTGGGGGTGTTGGGGGTTGTGGGGTGGGTTTGGTCGGTCTGCTGGGGTTCGGTGGTAGTGGGCTCGGTTGGTTGCGTCGGGTTGTGCTCGTTGCTTTCGGGTGTGGGCGTGGAGGGGGAGCGTGCCGGTTCCGGTGCTTCGGAAGCGCCGTCGGTGGAGGTGGACCCGGCGGCCGCCTCACCGGTCGTCCTGGCCACCCAGTAGTAGACGTGCCCGTCGGTATCGGCTGTGTTCCCGTACGTGCCGTTCTCGTCGAAGTTCTGCGTGGTCAGCCGCACCGGCTGCCGCATCAGCACCTGAGCGCCCTTGAGCGTGGCCTTGCCCGGCTCGTCGGCCGACTTGCCGTGCGGCACGGTCGGTAGGGTGAGAGTCCGGGAGGGAACCCCCGGGCTGAGCGTCACGGGCTTCTTGCTCTCGAACGTCGCGTTGTACTCGGCCTTCGCGACATCGCTGGGCAACGGAACGATCACGGTTGATCCGTTCCCGTCCGTCGTCCTTTCCGCCAGGAACACATGGCTCGTTGCGGGCTTCAAGGCTGCGGTCACACCGGCGGTGGACGTCGTGGACGACTCGTGTTCCGTCGAGACGGTGACCTCGTCGCTCCCTTCGTCGCGAGTGGAGAGTTCCTGCGCCTCCCCGGTGGGGCGCAGCCGCAGCTCCAGACCCGTCCGGCCATCGCTGCCGAGCGGAATCGTGCGGTACCCCCTGGCGGGGTCCTTGAGCTGGTGGAAGACCGAGGTCAGGGTCTGCTGGGAGAGCGCCTGACGCAGCGCGGCCTGCTGCTCCGGCGTCAAGCGCTGCTCCCGCAGCAGAGGGTTCGTACTGCCTTCGGGGCGGGGGCCCGAAGCGACGGAGCGGACCACTGAGTGAGCGGCCTCCAGCGTGATGCCCTCGGGCCAGTAGCGGAGCGACGGGGCGGTCTGCCCTTGGTCGGTGTTGCCGCCCTGTCTGGGGGTGGCGGCCAGGCTGTAGCCGTCCGGGTGCCCCGGCCCCCGGTTGGCCGTGGTCGTGCCGCGGCCCTGTCTGGGGGTGGCGACCAGCCGGTAACCGTCCGTGCCCGCCGCCTCCTGGTCGGCAGTGATCGCGGCGGGGGCCGTCGAGAAGGCCGAAGTCACCCACCCGGACACGGCTCCCAGCAGGTTCCGTATGCCGCCGGTCCCCGGGCGGGGCACGGTGAGCAGCGTCTCGGCGTCGCCGAGGAGCGCACCCTGGCTGTCGAAGCCCACGAGGTCGTGTGCGGAGTCAAGCGACTGCTGCCAGCGGTCCCGTTCGGCCCGGTCGGCGGTGACGGGTGCGGTGCCGACAGGGGTACCGGTGCTGGTGCCGCCCTGCAGGACCCACGCCTGCCCGTGCTCCGTGAGCGACGTGGGCACATAGACGTGGACCGGCCACGTCGGCTCCACAAGCCCGGGCGCCACGACATCGCCTGGGCGTTCACCGAGGAGGGGGTACACGGTTCGCCGGGTCACGGTGACCTCGAAGCGCATGCGGTTGGCGAACCTCACCATGTCGCCGAACTTCGACGTCTTGTACTCCACCTTGGTGGTGACGCCTGCGTCCGCGCTGCTGGCCGGGCTGAATTCGGCACCGAGAGACGGCGCCCAGCCCCAGCTCCGGAACACGGGCGGCGGGCCGTCCGCCGATGATCCGTCGCTTCCGGATTTCGCGATCGGCGCATAGGACAGGCGTGAGTTGGCGTCGAGGCCCCCTGACCAGTTGCGCCCCGAACTGCCGGTCACGGTCTGCGAGAGGCCGACCTTGCGGGTGGTGTTCCCGGTGGAGTGGTCTCCCTCGTCGGTCCACTCGTGCTGCGGGACGCCGCGCACCAGGACCCGGGTGACCATCCGACCGGTGTGGGACTCCTGGACGCGGTACTCGAAGATGCCCTGGCCCACCAGTTCCTCGTAGTTGGCCGACAGGTTCTCCGGCGAGAAGGTCCCGGCGAACTCCAGGGCGGTCACCGGTACATCCGCCGCCTCTTCCAGCCCGCGGATCTGCCGGTCGATCTCGCCGAGGATCTCGTCCGACGACGGGATGTGGGCGATCGCCCCGCTCAGCAGCCCCTGTTCCAGCAGCGGAGCCCGGCGCGGCACGGTGGGGTCCGCGGGGGCGGTGCGGGCCGGGGCGCCGGTGTCCGCGGTCCCCTCGGTGCCCAGCCGCCTCACGTCGTCGTCGGAGAGCAGCACCAGCACCCGGTGCCGGCTCGACTCCGGGGCGCCGACGGTGACGACACCGTCCCAGGCCGTGACACGACCCTGGACGGTGACGTCCGCGTCCGCCTCGTACAGGTGCCAGGTCCCCTGGTGCGCGGTCTTCCGCGAAGTCGTCGTCTTCTGCTTGACGTTGTCGCCGTCGCTCCAGCCGGATCCGCCCTTGATCCTGGGCCCGCCGCGCGGCTGGAACGACTCGGCGGCGTCCCCTGCCGACGGGTAGTGCGCGGTGTCGTGACCGACTCCCAGTTTGAGGGCGCGGGAGTTCTTGTCCGCCACGGCGGTCGAGGTGCTGGACGTGGTCTCGATCTCCAGTGTGCCTTCGCCGGGCATCGTCCCGCGGAACCGGAAGTGGCTCAGGCGGGTCCGCGCCGACAGGCCTATGGTGTCGCGGTTGCGGCCCGAGCCGACCTGCTCGTCACCGCTGTTGGCCCACCCGCCGTGCGAGGCGGAGAGCAGGGACCGGAGGTGGCCGTCGTCGGCCATCCCGTCCAGGGCCTTCCGCAGGCCCCCGACCGCGGGCGGCGGCGTGCCGTTCCGGACGTCGTCGAACCCGGTCGCCCACCGGACCGCCCGCACCGCGCGCTGGAGCGCCGTCGAGGCAGTGGCCTCGACCGACCTCTTCTCGAAGGCGCCGGCCAGCGATTGCAGGGCCTTGTCGCGGAAGCCGTCCCCGTCCGTGACGTGGCGGATCGCATGGCGCTGCGGCAGCATGTCCAGACCGGGGAGTCCGGCGGGCGGCGCCGTGCCGGTGGTCCCGCTCTCCCGTGCGACCTCGACGGTCAGGCGGCCACCGGGCTCCACCTGACCGGTGTGCCGGGTGGGCGACGGGGGCTGCTCCGCCGTGGACAGGCGGGTGGTGGGGTGCTCCGGGTCCTGGACGCCGATCAGCACCCGGTACGTGACCGGGTGGGCGTACACATCGGTCTCCGACTCGAGGGAGAACGTCCGCGTCACCTCGGTCTCGAAGCCCGTGGTGACTCCGTGGGAGGGGTTGTCGGGGGTGAAGTCGAGCCCGGCGGCGGTGAATCCGCGCAGCGTATCCGACTCGGTCTGAGGGTGACGCAGGGTCCCGGAGATGTTGACGGCGTGCTTGTAGCCGCGGGTGGCGGACTTGTCCTCCCCGGTCGTACGGGTGCTCGCCGCCTTCGCCGTCGACTTCCGGGAACCCAGGTGGTCGCCCCTGGCCGGCTCGGCCTTGATGAGGATCTCGTAGGTCCGCTCGCCGAGCAGCGGCAACCGGGGGGCGTCCAGAGCGATCCGGTAGGTGCCCTCGAGCAGCATCGCGCCCGCGCCCCGCAGTTGTGAGGGAATGAGCAGGCGGCGTAGCGAACGCAGGTTCTCCCAGGACTGAGGGGTGATCCGGTGACGCTCTCCGGCGTCCCCGCCGGGTGTCGCCCCGGTGCCGGGTCGTACCGCCTCCGGGGGCGGCAGTACGCCGGGGAACCTCTGCGACATCACATGCACGATGTGGTCTTCCAGCTCCAGCGAACCGGGGACGTGCAGGAACGTCGTGAGCTGTGCCGCGACCGGGTCGGCGAGCCGTTCGGGGTCGAGCTGCGGGCGGTCGCCCGCGGCGGGCGGGGCGGGTGTGTCGTGGGGGACGGCGTGCAGCACCTCACCGTGCTGCGGCTCGATGGTGATGGCCACATGGTCGGAGGGGTGCGGGGACTGCTGCCGCTCGGCGGGTGGGGTGTGGTCCCCGATCGGCGTGGTGTCGGTGCCGTACCACCCGTCGAGCCCCGGCCGCAGGGCACTGGACGTCAGCCAGACGTGTATCCGCACCCGGGTGGCGACCAGGTCGGCCCTGTCGGACCGCTCGTGATGGGACTCCGTGCCGACGATGTGCTTGCCCTTGACGCCGTGGCCGACGGTGCGGGAGTGCGCGTAGCCGACGGTACCGGTCAGCCACAAGGGGCCGTCGTCCGACACGTTGACGCTCGCGCCACCTCCGAGCCCCACCGACCAGGAGCTCTTCTCCGTACGGTTCCGGCCGTGCTCGCTGGACCACTTGGACCCCAGGGTGGCCTTGTCGTCCACCGTGTGCAGGGCCAGCGAGTCGTCCGGCTCGACCGTCAGATGCAGATACGCGCGGCGGCCGTCACTGAGCCTGAGCTGCTTCGACATCAGCCCCCGGCCCGAGGCGTGCTCGAACTCGTCGATGATGTGGGACGGCCGGAAGAAGTCCTCGATGTCCTGGTGCGCGGTGCCGTCCGGGCGGGCCTCGCGCGCAAGCGCCTCGTAGACCGCCTTCCGCGCGGTGTCCAGCCCGGTGATCGACACCGGGTGGCCCGGGGCGGGTTCCGGCGTCCGGTGGGCGGTTGCCGGGCTCTCCCCCGGCTCGGGTGCACGGGTGTGCCCCCAGCCCCTCCAACTGCGCGGCCGTCCTTCGGCCAGGCTCTCCGGACGGGGGACGTCGGCGCGTACCGTACCGGTGACGGGGGCGTCGGCACCCTCGGCGGTGAGCCGGGCGCCCTGGTGGTCCGTGACCGTCACCTGGTAGCTGAAGCGCGAGGTGTAGCTGTCCGTCCTTCCCGTGAGGGCGAACTTGTTCGCCGTCTGCGACGACCAGGCGACCGTGGTCGAGCGGTCGTGGGAGGTGCCTCCCCATGTGATGGAGGGGCTGAAGAGAAGGGACAGCTGGTCGCCCAGAGGCCGGATGACGGTAAACGGCAGGTCCAGGTTCGGCCCGGAGGAGGCCATCTCCACCTTGCGCGGCGGGGAGTCGTACGCCGACTGCGACGGCACGCCGAAGCCTTCCCCGTCGTTGTCCTCGGCCGGGTCGGTCACGGCGTCCAGGGTCCAGGGACCGGCGGTCGCCCGCACCTCGATCTCGTGGGGTCTGCCGTCCGCATGCACCGTGAAACGCCAGCCGCCGTTGAGCATCGGGTCGTGCTGCTTGCGGAAGTTGGCGGGATCGAGGGCGGCGTCGAGGCGCTGCGCCACGGAGACGTCCTTGCCGTGGTCGCCGAGCAGTGCCTCGATCCGCTCGCGCACACCGTCGGGCCCCGGGTCCTCGGTGATCTTCTTACCAGCCATGGATGTGGTGTGGCGTCCGGCGAGGACCGGGTCGGGGGCGGGGGATTGTGCCGGTTCGTCGGTGGGGGTGTCGTCGGTGCTGGTCGGGGCAGGGGTGCCGTCTGCTTCGACGGGGTCGGGGTTTGCTGCGGCAGGGGTGCCGTCGGTCGGAGCGCGCTCTTCCTCCAACGCGCCTTGAGCACCGCCCTCGGGCGCTTCTGCAGGCGCCTGCCGGTCCGCAGGTGCCTGCTGATCCGGGGACGCGTCCGCGGGCCGTACCGGAGGTGGCGACTGCCGGCCCTGAGCGTCGGTCGTGCCGCTCTCGGTGACCGGACGCGGTTGTGGTGCGACCTCCTGCCCCGTGCGGGTGCCGTTGTCCACCGTGGGTGGGAGGTTGCCCGCGGTGCCGGAGGCCGCCGGCCGGTCCGTCGCGGTGTCTGTGGTGTCTGTGGTGTCCGCGGTGTCCGCGGTGTCTGTGCTGTCTGTGCTGTCTGTGGTGTCCGCGGGGTTTGTGCTGTCCACGGGGTCCGCGTTGTCTCCGGGGTCTGCGGCCTCCGCGGCGTCTGGGCCTACCGTTTCTCCGGGCACTGCCGTGCCCGCACGGTGAGGGGACCCATCTTCGGCGTCGGGGTTCACGGCGATCGGGACGGTGGCCGCTTCCGGAACAGGCTGCGGAGCCAGGGCGTCGTAGTGGTCGATTCCGTTGTAGGCCAGATACAGCGAGGGTCGGTCTCCGGGGCCGCCGAGCGCGATGGGCGGCTGAGAGCCGGGAAGGACGAGCCGGAGGTCGAGGGCCAGAGCCCGCGCCAGCGCCTGCGGGAGATCGTCGGCGAAGGGGGAGGTCCACAGGGAGGTGCGTTCCGCCGCGGCGGCAACGAGCCCGTGGTAGGTCAGCTCGCGCGCCGCACTGGGGGTCGCGGCGACCGCGAGGAGATCCCGGTAGGCGCTGTTTCGGAGGATCTTCCGCCATCCCTCGGCATCGCCGCGGTCCACGACCGCCTTTCGGATGCCTTCCCACTCGTCGTCGATCCGGCGCCGATCGCTCCCGTCCTTCGCGATACCCGGGGCACTGCTCCGCAGATCGGCCACGACGACGGCCACGGGGTCGAGGCTCCCGGTGACCGGGTCCGGTCCGGCCGCGATGATCCTGTCGCGCAGCAACCGGCGCAGTTCGGGGACGCTCCGTCCGGTCCAGGGAGCATTGAGCCCCTGGCTTCGCGCGCTGTCGAGCAGCGACCGGAAGAAGCAGTCTCCGTCGCCCGGGGTGTTCAGCCGTCGGAAGACCATGTCGTGCGCGCGCACGAGGATGCCCGGGTCGGGCTGTGCTCCCGGTCCGGCACCGGCTTCGGTTTCGGCACCGGTTTCGGGACGGGTCTCGGGTCGGGCTTCGGCTTCGGTTTCGGGTCGGGCTTCGGTTTCGGTTTCGGGACGGGTCTCGGGTCGGGCTTCGGCACCGGCTTCGGGACCCGCTTCGGATTCGTCGCTTGGCGGAGGTGGGGTTGCCGTGTGGTTCTCCTGCTGCTCTGCGGCGAGCCGGGGCCTGGGCGTGCGGGGGTGGTCGGGTTCGGCGGTGGTGCCTGGTTCGGTGTCGGTGGTGTCGATGTGCGGGGGCGAGGCGTTGCCCGGGTCGGACCTGCGGCGAGCGCGCTGGGTGGTGGTGTCGCCGTCGGTGTCCCTGTGCGCGAGGACGCCCGGGTCGGACTTGCGGCGGATGAGTTCCGCGGTGTCCTCTTCGTTCAGACCCAGCTCGGACAGGGGCAGCGGGTCGCCGGAAAGAGACCAGGTGATCCGCGCGGACTCCGCGTAGGAGAGACCACGGGCCTCGTCCGGCGAGACAAGGGTGGTGGGCGGAAGCGTGGGCGGCGATGGGGGCAGCAGGGCATCCAGCGTCGTGCCGGGCCCCGCGACGGCCCGCAGGCCGGCCGCGTCGCGCAGGAACGCGGTGTACTGCTCGACCGAGGGAGCGGCGGCCGGATCCGCGGCCGTGGTGCCGATCGCCGTGCCGCGCCGGTCGGCGACCATTCGGCGTAGCAGATCCGGGGTCATCCCCGGGTCGCCGTAGCGTGCCGCCGCCTCCGGCGAGTGCCAGCGCAGGTCGTCCACGAAGGCCAGGGCGGCGAGCAGTTCCCGGTTCTCCGGACGCTGTTCGGCGTCCGGCCCGAGGGCCTCGCGCAGGGTGCGGATCTGCTGGAGGGCACGAGCCCGGGTGAAGGCACCGGCCGGTTCCGTACCCGTGTGCAGACCGGCGTCGCGTGCCAGTGCGTCCAACTCGGCACCAGCCGGCTCAGGGGTGAACAGCCGCCACCGCCCCGGTCCTTCGGCGCCCTCGACGAGCACCGCGCGGACGTTGCCGTCCCGGTCCTCCGCCGTACCCACGTCCGTGGTGGGCGCGTACACCGGCCGTCCCGTCCGGTTCGCCACGTGCTGCGCCACCGGCAGTCCCGCACGCTCCGGCTGTCGCCCCGTGCGGCAGGCGAAGAGGACCAGTGGACGGTCCTGGTCACCCTCCGCGGCCCAGGACCTGAGCACCTCGCCCAACTGCACACCGCTGACGGTCACCGTGGGGTGTGCCAGGTCGTCGCTGCCCAGGGTGACGGTACGGGGGGTGCCGTGGGCCGCGACGTAGTCGGCACCCGTTCGGGTGCCCGCTCCGGGGAGCGGGGTCGACGGGCCGGTGAACACGGCAGAGCGGACGGGCGGGGTGGCCCCGGCGCCTGCGGCCGGGGCGGTGGACGTGGTCCGTACGCTCCGGAAGCCGTCCTGGTCGAGCAGCGCGCGCGGGTTCGCGTCGGCCTCGTCCTCGGCCCGGCTCGGAGAGACGGTCAACGTGCTTACGGCGCGGCCCTGCCGGGGGCCGTCGGCGGTCTCCGGCACCCAGCGCCGCAGCTGCTCCAGGGGCACCCGGTGGCCGTCCAGGCTGGTGACGACCTTCTCGGCCGTGTTCCGTGTGTCGCTCTGGGCGCCGGCGAGTCCGGCGTTCGCAGGCCGTACCACGATCCGGCCCGACGGCGGCGCTGCCGTGGGAGGGGCGGCAGCCCGGGACGGCGGTGCGGTGGGAGGGCTGGCCGGGGCCTCGATGACCGCGGTTGAGGAGAAGACGCTTGAGGGCGCCATCGGGCTGGTTTCCGCTGCAACGGCCGATTGCGGGATCGCGGTGACGTCCCGCTCCGTCCCCAGTTCGGTGCGGGTGCCGGTGCCGGAAGCCTCCCCACCGGTTCCGAGGCTGTCGGTGCCGCTCCACCCGCGGGACATGTCGTCGGCCGCGCCCCTCCATGCATGGGACGGGCTCGCGGCCTCGGCAGCCTCGGGCGCGGGGGCCGACGGGGGGCTCGGGGTCGTCCCCTCGCCGTGCATGGAAGTGGTCGGCCTCACCGGCGTCGCCGATGAGGCTGTGGGCGCGTCGGCGAGCGAGGGCCCGCCGGCCTGCCCGGTGCTTTCGGTGGCGGGGCGCGAACCGCGGTCCGGGGAGAGGGCGTCGGCGAGGGGCATCAGCACGTCTGCTCCGGGGAACCAGATGTCCGTGCTGCCGTCCACGGTGTCCGTGCCGTCCACGGTGCCCATGGTGTCCGTAGCGTCCACGGCGTCACGTGTGCCGCTCCTGGCACCACGGCCCGTGGCCCGCGTGTCGTCTGTGCTGTCCACGGTATCCGCAGCGCCCGTGAGGTCTGTTCTGCTGGCGGTGTGATGCGTCGTCGGGGCCACCGCCGGGCCGGTGAGGGGGCGGCTCCTGACCGGGGCGCCCGGCCCTTCGCGGGTCAGTTCGACGGCAGCGCGCACCGGGCGACCTGCTCCGTCCGGTGCGACCGGAGGTCCGAGTGCCACCACCCTGTCCGTTCCCGCCCGGTCGAGCAGTTGGGCCGCTGCCGGTGAGCCCTCTCCGGGCGGTGGCGTCTCCGAAACCACGAGCGTCAACGGCGGCGGCTCACCGGAAGCGGAGTCGCCGGAGATCTCGGTGTCCGACGTGGCTCCTGGCATCCCGTCGGCGATCTGCCCCCCGGTGCTGCCGCTGTACGAGCCGGTGGTGTCCACCGCCTGCGGAGGGGTGGAGTCTGCGGCGACTCCTTCGAGGACCGGGCTGGATGCGGGGTCGAGCGAGCCCGAAGCGGCGTCGATCCCCCGCGGGCCGGCCGCCACCGCGGAGGAATCCCTCCCGGGTGACGTGTCGTCCGTGGCGAGGGTGCCGTCCGCTCGGCCGCCGGCACCGGGAGCGCGGGTGTCCTGGGTCGCTGTCGCTGAAGAGCCCGACGGCGTGGCGCCGAAGGCGGGGGTACCGGGGGTGGGAGTACCGGGGGTGGGAGTACCCGGGGCGGCGGTACCGGCCGGGCGCCCGCCGGCCCCGGTCGCATGGTTTGCGCCGGGCAGGGATGAACTGGTGGGGGGGTGGGTGGCGGAGGTCTGCGGGGGAGTGGTCGAGGTGGCTCCGCCGAGGGAGCCGTGGGAGCTGGCGGTGGGTGCGTCGGTGGTGGGGGCGGGTGCCCCGGCGACAGGGGTGGGTTCGGTGGTGGGTGTGCTGGTGGTGAGCGTGGAGTCGGTGGTGAGCGTGGGGTCGGTGGTGGGTGTCCCGGCCGCGACGGCGGCGTTGGTGGCGGGTGCGGGTGCGGGTGCGGGTGCGGGTGCGGGTGCGGGTGCGGGTGCGGGTGCGGGTGCGGGTGCTCCGGTTGTGACCGGGGAACCGACCACGACATGGACGCCGAGGCCGTCGAGGGCGAGGCGGATCTCGTCGGCGTCCGTCCGCGCCGCGGCGCTGTCCACGGCGGGGATGACGCGGACCTCGGGCACCGAAGCCAGGTCGGTGTGGAGGCCCTCCCGGACGCCGATCTCGGCACTGCCGGGCCGCGTCCCGCCGCGCAGGGCGCCGAGGTCGCGCAGTGCCTGCTCGCGGACGTCGGCGGGGCCGTTGCGGACCTGCCGCCACAGCTCACTCTCCGTCGCGGGCATGGGCGTTGAATGCGGGAGGTGCTGAGGCGCTTCCAGGTTCGTCTGCTGCGGGGGAGTGCCGGGAGCGGTGCCCATGTCACCGACGCTCTCCGTGATCGGGGAGGCGTTCGCCCCGCCCTCCTGTCCGCCTGCTGCGGGCGAGTCCCCAGAGGGCCGTCTCTCGGACTCCCCGGACTCCCCGGCATCCCCGCGGTCTCCGGTGTCCTCGCTCGCTGCGGTGCCGCCGGAGACGGTGGGCGGCCGGTTGCGGAGGTTGTCGATGGCATGGTGCAGTTCGGTGCCGCTGTTCACGACGGCGCCGATGATCGCGGCCTCGACCTGGCTGCTGATGCCCGCTCCGACGAACGTGTACCAACTGGTCGACCAGTCTCCGTCGTAGGCGCCCTTGATCAGGATCTCGGCGAGGGCCTCACCGGCGCCGGCGGCGACGAAGTCGGTGGTCCCCATGAGTCCGTAGTGGCCGGCCAGCGCGCCCTTGCGGTCGGCGTTGTCGCGCACGAACTGCTTGTCCCACCAGAGGTTCTCATTGTTCCGCACGCGCGGCGACGGGTTGCCCGTGAGGTCGGTGCCCGGGACGTCGTACCCGTTGGGCTTGCTCTTGAAGTCGAGGTCCGTTCCGTTCTTCAGGAAGCTGCGGTCGTAGCTTCGGACGATGTTCCTCGCCAGGTCGTCGAAGATCCCGGTCAGCAGCCCCGCTCCGGCACCGAACACCGCGGACTTGAGGATCTCGCCCCAGTCGAAGCTGTCGGGGCGGCGGCCCTCCGGCGCGAAGTTGATCATGGCCAGCCGCACCGCGAACGTGGCGAACGCCTCCTGGAAAGCCTCGGTGAGGGACGGCGTCAGGCGCAGTCGCTGGAGCATATGGCTGAGCGTGGTGAGGATGACGAGTCGGCTGCGGAGTTTGGCCATCATGATCTGGCTGGATGTGACGCCGCCGGTGAAGACGGACATGGCCAGGTAGACGGCGATCTCGATGAGCAGCCGGATGACCTCGGCGATGATCTGCCACTTGGACTCCATGATGTTCATGGAGGTCTTGCGTCGCCCTTCGGCGATCTTGTCCAACTGGTCGGCGAACTCTCGGATGTGGTTCTTCCCCCCGTCACCGGTGAGCGTGCCCATCGCCTTCGAGTACGACGTGGCGAGATCGTCCGGCATGGAGCGGCCGATGTCGTGGACGGACTTGTCGACCAGCGAGGACAGCCGGTTGACCTTCCGACCCAGGCCGGCGTAGGGCTTGCGGCTCTGGTACGCGAGGTCCTCGTCCGCGTCGGTGAGTCTCTCCCCCGTGAGGATGAAGAGCATCGCGTTGACCTCGGGCGATGCCTGAATGCTCATCGAAGGCCGTCCTGTGTGCCGTCCCGCGGGCCCCGCGGGCAGGGTGGAACCGCCGCTCCCGGCAGGGAGCGGCCGATACCGGCGGCACGGGCGTCAGTGGCGGACATGCCCGCCCGTGACGCCGTCGCCGCCCGTGGCGAGGTCGCTGCCCAGGCCGTCGGTGTCGATGCGGCTTCCGCTGCGGTCGATCTCCTCGATGTTGTGGTCGCGGGTGTCCTGCATCAGCCTGACCTGGCTGACGGTGGCGTCCGTGATGGCCACGAGCGCGTCGCGGATGGCCAGCATGGTGTCCTTGGTCGCCTGTCGCTCCCTCTGCTCCTGCGGCTTGGCGCTCGCCGCGAACTCACCCTGGGTTCCGGGCCACCCGACGGTGGGGGCCAGCTCGTCGATGAACTCCTCGGTGATGGCCTTGGCCATGGCGCCGATCTTCTCCAGCTGTCCCGCCAGGGACTCGATCCGCTGCGGATCGGCGTAGTAGCGCTCTGACACCGTCAGTCCTCCCCGTCCTCGCCGAGTGCGTCGCGCCAGGTGCCGGCGGTGCGGTCGGGGCGGGCCGGTTCGTCGTCGCCCTCGAGTACCTCGGGGCCGAAGATGCGCTCCCAGTCCAGCTCGAAACCCTTGAGCTCCGGCACGTCGCTGCTCGGCCCGGTGAACGGGGCCATCGCCTTCATCACATGGCGATTCATCTTCAGGCGAGCCGCGTTCGCCGCCTCCAGGACACTGGCGGCGAGCTCCTGGGGAGACATGGCGCGGTACTTGTCCTCCAGGAAGTCGATCCCCGTCAGCTCCCCCTGCGGGCCCACCGTGGCCCGAACCGCGCGGTCCGACGACAGTACGGCGAACGACGCCTGCCGCAGCTCCCGTTCGGTGCGTGCGACCGCCTCCTGGGCAGCCTGGAGTTCGGCCATCGCCCGCTCCAGGCGCTTCTCCAGAGGTTCCGTCACGCCCGTTCCGTCCTTCCGTGTCGCTCTCTCTTGACGTACGGCCACGATCCGCGCGTCCGATTCCCGCACGGCCCTCGTCCGTGTCCGGGCCGCTCCGAAACGGTCTGCGCCCGGGCGGAGTTGCCGGGCCGGACGACGTCCGGTGTCCGGCACGATCATGCCCTATCGCCGCGATGGTCACCGACCGATGACGGCGGGAGTGCCGCCCTCCTCGGTGCCCCAGACGTCGGCGTCCTCCTCCAGATAGCCGGCGGAGCTGGTGGGACGGGTGGTGCTGCCGCCCGGCTCCGAGTCCTCCTCGCGGGAGCCGCCGCTGGCGGTCGAAACCCGCGTTGCCGGGGCCAGGAAGGTGTCCTCGTCTGCTTTGCCGTTCCAGGGGCCGCGTCGCCGGCGGTTGCGGCGCTCGCTCTCCTCAAGCGCGTCCATCAGCACGGTGCGCACCCGTTCGCCGTTGCCCTTCTCACCGCCCTGGCCCATGCCTCCCATCGGCATACCTCCCATCGGCATACCTCCCATGGGCATGCCTCCCATCGGCATACCCGACGTGCCGGTGCCGGTGCTGTTGGCGAGTGGGTCGACCATGGGCTGGGAGACGCCCGACAGCGGGGAGGCTTCGGTCGCATCGACAGTGTGGGAAGGAAGGGGCCCCACCCCGGACGACAGGAGGGCTCCGGTCTCCGTGGGACTCATGCCCGTGCCGGATCCCGGCACGGACAGCGGCACGCCCCCCGTGGAGGAGGCGACCCCGCCCATGGAACCCAGTTCCCGGGAGAGGAACGAACTGTCGCTCCCGTCGTTGCCGGTGGTCAGGTCTGGGATGAGGTCGGTGGGGGTGCCGAGGTTGGTTGTGGTGGTGGTTCCGTCGGGTTGGGTGGTGGTGAGGAGGCCGGTGTCGGGGTCGAAGGTGGTGTGGCTGCCGTCGGGGTAGGTGGTGGTGAGGAGGCCGTTGTCGAGGGTGGTGGTGGAGCCGTCGGGGTTGGTGATGGTTGCGCCGTGGGTGAGGTCGGTCGTGGTGGTGGTTCCGTCGGGTTGG
>NZ_BLLG01000027.1 GCF_011766325.1 Streptomyces pacificus
GAAGGACTGGGACAGGGAAAGGGACACCTGGCTCCGCGAGGGCGGGGCGCGCCGCGCGCCTTCGCTGTGACGGCGAATGCCGTGTACGACGCCGTCAGCCGCAGGTTCGCGGGCCGGTGGCCGCGCCGCGGGCCGCGGTATGCCTCCGGGCCCCGCCGGCGCGCTGCCGGTGGGGCCCCGGAGGCATACCGCGGCCGCGCCCTGTGCCGGGGCCCCACCCGCGGTGGGGGCGCCCCGCGTCGAGGCGCGTTCCCGGGCCGGGATGGCACGGTCGTACGGAGAGAGCGGACCGGGAAGGGCTCAGCGCGCCGCGGGGACGTACGGCCCGAGCGCGGCCGCGAGGTCCTCGTGCACCCTCGCCCTGAGCAGGGTGCCCTCGGAGGTGTGCTCCTCCGACAGCACCTCGCCGTCGGCGTGGACCCGTGAGACGAGCGCTCCCTCTGTGTACGGCAGCAGGGCCTCGACCTCGACCTGCGGGCGGGGCAGTTCCGAATCGATGATCCCGAGGAGTTCGTCGATCCCCGAGCCCGTACGCGCCGAGACGGCGATGGCCCGGCGCTCGACGTGCAGCAGGCGCTGCAGCACCAGCGGATCGGCCGCGTCCGCCTTGTTGACCACGACGATCTCCGGCACGTGCACCGCGCCGACGTCCCGGATCACCTCGCGGACGGCGGCCAGCTGCTCCTCCGGTGCGGGGTGCGAACCGTCGACGACGTGCAGGATCAGGTCGGACTCGCCGACCTCCTCCATCGTGGAGCGGAACGCCTCGACCAGGTGGTGCGGCAGGTGCCGGACGAACCCGACGGTGTCGGCCAGCGTGTACAGCCTGCCGCTCGGCGTCTCGGCCCGCCGCACGGTCGGGTCCAGGGTGGCGAACAGCGCGTTCTCCACCAGGACACCGGCGCCGGTGAGGCGGTTGAGCAGCGAGGACTTGCCCGCGTTGGTGTAGCCCGCGATCGCCACGGAGGGGACCTTGTGCCGCCTGCGCTCCTGCCGCTTGACCTCCCGGCCGGTCTTCATCTCCGCGATCTCCCGGCGCATCTTCGCCATCTTCTCGCGGATCCGGCGCCGGTCTGTCTCGATCTTGGTCTCACCGGGGCCGCGGGTCGCCATGCCGCCGCTGCCGCCGCCCATCTGCCGGGACAGCGACTGGCCCCAGCCGCGCAGCCGGGGAAGCATGTACTGCATCTGTGCCAGGGCCACCTGCGCCTTGCCCTCCCGGGACTTGGCGTGCTGCGCGAAGATGTCCAGGATCAGCGCGGTCCGGTCGACCACCTTGACCTTGGCCACGTCCTCGAGGTGGATGAGCTGGCCAGGGCTGAGTTCACCGTCGCAGACCACGGTGTCGGCTCCGCTCTCGAGCACGAGGTCGCGCAGCTCGTTCGCCTTGCCGGAGCCGATGTAGGTGGCCGGGTCCGGCTTGTCACGGCGCTGGATCACGCCGTCCAGCACCAGGGCTCCCGCCGTCTCGGCGAGGGCGGCCAGCTCGGCGAGCGAGTTCTCCGCGTCCTGGGCGGTCCCGGAGGTCCACACACCGACGAGCACCACACGCTCGAGGCGCAGCTGCCGGTACTCGACCTCGGTGACGTCCTCGAGTTCGGTGGAAAGGCCCGCCACGCGTCGCAGCGCGGCGCGGTCGGAGCGGTCGAACTGGTCGCCGTCCCGCTCTCCGTCGATCCCGTGGCTCCAGGCGACGTCCTCTTCCATCAGGGCATCGGCCCGAAGGCTCTCGGTGCGGGAGGTCTCCGCAAAGCTCAGCGCGTCCTGGGAAGTGGATGAAGAGGAGGTCATGGGATCCTTACGTCGATGGGAGGCCGCTGCGGGCCGCATGCGCCCCGCATACTCCGGCAGTCATGGCAACGCGTCACGGCCGGGGAACATTCCCGGTGCCGCGCCGGGGTGGACGGGCCGGTGCCGAACTGCTCCCCCTCCGGGAGGGGTCCGCCCGCCGCCGCGCCGACCTGCCGATGGTCCCACGGCACCGACGCGGCCGTCACCTCGATTTCCGCTCCCGCCCGGGCCCGGAAGCCGTCGGCGGGTTCGGGGGCTCGTGTGACGTCGGCCCAGGGCCGGGCTGCTGGCCGCCCAGGGCCAGGCTGCGGTGTCGGAGGCCGGCGGCTCCCCGGCCGGAGTGGGCGGAGGTCAGTGCTCCCCGGCCGGAGCGGCGGCCGGCCGGTCCGAGGGTGGCTCGCTGCGCCAGTCCGGGTGACCCGGCATCTTCGGGGTCGTCGCACCGTAGAGCCAGCCCCGGAAGAACCCGGTCAGGTCGCGGCCGGAGATCCGCTGTGCCAGGGCGGTGAAGTCGGCCGTCGTCGCCGTGCCGTCGCGGTGCTCGGCGACCCAGGCCCGCTGCAGTGTGGCGAAGGCGTCCTTCCCGATCTCCTGGCGGAGCGCGTAGAGGACCAGTGCGCTGCCGTCGTACACGATCGGCCGGAACAGCCCGAGCTGCCGGCCGGGCTCCGCGGGTTCGGGGGCGGCGGGCGGTCCCCCGGCGGCGCGCCAGCGGTCGGACTTCGCGTACGCCTCGCGCATCCGGTCCTCCAGCGGCCGCCCGGCGTGCTCCTCGGTGTACAGCGCCCCGTACCAGGTCGCATGCCCCTCGTTGAGCCAGAGATCCGACCAGGTCCGGGGGGAGACGCTGTTCCCGAACCACTGGTGGGCGAGTTCGTGCACCATGACGGACTCGACGTACCACTTCGGGTACCGGTCGTCGGTGAACATCGACATCGCGAAGAGCGACAGCGTCTGGGTCTCCAGTGCGAAGCCGGTCTCGGCCTGTGCCAGCAGCAGGCCGTACGTCTCGAGCGGGTAGCGCCCGACCTTGCCCTCCATCCAGGTGATGTGCGCGGGGGTCTTCCTGAGCCAGGGCTCCAGCCGCGCCGCCTGCGCAGCGGGGACGACGTCCCGAAGCGGCAGGCCGTCGGGGCCCTCCCGGTGGACCACGGCCGATCTGCCGATGCTGACCTGGGCCAGTTCGGTCGCCATGGGGTGCCGGGTGCGGTACACCCAGGTCCTGGTGGCGGACGTGGCGTCGCCGTGCCCTGCGGCCGGGACCGGGAGGCCGTTGGCCACGGCGGTCAGTTCCGCGGGAGCGGTGACGCGGAAGGTGAAGTGCGCCTTGTCGGCGGGATGGTCGTTGCAGGGGAAGACGCGGTGGGCGGCGTCGGCCTGGTTGGCCATCGCCAGGCCGTCGGCGGTGCGGACCCAGCCGCCGGCCTGCTCGCCCGGTGGCTCGCTGGTGTGGGTGACGGTGACGGCGAACGGGGTGCCGGCGCCCACGGCCCCCCGCGGGGTGATCACCAGGTCCTCGCCGACGGTGGTGAAGGCGGCACTGCGGCCGTTCACCTCCACCGCCCTCACGGTGCCGCTGGTGAAGTCGAGGTTGATCCGCTCCAGGTTCCGGGTGGCCCGTGCGTCGATCTTCGTGACGGCATCCAGCGGCTTGCTGTTGACGCCTCGGTAGGTGAAGGCGATGTCGTAGGTGAGGACGTCGTACCCGGGGTTGCCCAGATACGGGAACAGCGGGTCACCGATACCCAGTGGTTCGGGGCCGGGCAGTACGGCGGCGACCAGCGCGGCCGAGGCGGCGGCGAGCGACGCGGCCCGCAGGCGTCGTGGAGTGAGGCGCATGCCCTCACCGCTACCAGCGCGGGGAACGCGGAGCGTGACGGCTCGCTCCGCGCACACCCGAACGGGTGACAGTCTGGCCGGTCCGGGTGCCGTGCCCCGCGCGCCACCCGGACGGCGGGCCGCGGCCGGGGCGGCAGGCCGCTCAGTGCGCGGCCGGGTGCCGTGCGCGGCTCACGTCGTACACCCCCGCCACATCGCGCATCGCCCGCATCAGCGGGGGAAGCCCGGCGGCGTCCTGGAGCTGGAGCGTGTACGTGTGGCGTACCCGCTGCTCGCTCGGCGGTTCGACGGTGGCGGAGACGACCGCCGCCCCCGCCGTCGCGATGGCCTCGGTGAGGTCGGCGAGGAGGCGGGGCCGGCCGAACGCCTCGGCGACCAGCGTCACACGGCACTCCGCCGCCCGGCCCCAGCGCACCTCGACGGGCCGCCGCCCCATGGCGCGCATCCGGGACACGCCCGGGCACTCACCGCGGTGCACGGTGACCGCGCCGCCGCGGACCGGGAACCCCGTCACCGCGTCGGGCGGCACCGGGGTGCAGCACCCGGCGAGGCGGACGGTGGCGCCCGGGAGTCCGGGCGCCTCGGCGACGGCGTTCGCGCCGGCCCGTCGGCGGCCTCCGGAGGCCGCCGACGGGCCGGCGGCAGCCGCGCGGGGCGCCGCGGCCTGCGGCCTGGCTGCCTCGGGGTGCTCGGCGAGCCATCCGGTGATCGCGATCCGGGCCGCGGGGGTACGGGTGTGCTGGAGCCAGTCCGGCGAGGGCCCGGAGGCCGCGTCCTGGGCGAGCAGCGGCTCGACGGTGTCGCCGTCCGACAGCCGGGTGGCGAGCGCGGCGAGCCGGCCGTTGACCCGGGCGCCGACACAGGTGTGCGCCGCCTCGCCGTACTGCGCGTAGGCGGCGTCCACACAGCTCGCTCCGGCGGGGAGCCCCAGGGTGCCGCCGTCCGCGCGGAAGACGGTGATCTCGCGGTCCTCGGCCAGGTCCGCCCGGAGCGAGGTCCAGAAGGTATCGGTGTCGGGGGCGGACTCCTGCCAGTCAAGGAGCCGGGAGAGCCAGCCCGGCCTGGTCGGGTCCGCCCGCTCGCCCTCGGCCCCGGCGGAGGGCTCGGCCGCCCCGGGGAGGCCGGCTCCCTCCGCGGTGTCCGCCGTGTACGGATTGCCGAGGGCGACGACGCCGGCCTCGGCGACGCGGTGCATCTGGTGGGTGCGGATGAGGACTTCGGCGACCGCGCCGTCGGTGCTCGCGACCGCCGTGTGCAGCGACTGGTACAGGTTGAACTTGGGAGCGGCGATGAAGTCCTTGAACTCGGAGATCAACGGCGTGAAGCAGGTGTGCAGTTCACCGAGGGCGGCGTAGCAGTCAGCGTCCTCGCCGACCAGCACCAGCAGGCGGCCGAAGTCCGTGCCGGACAGGTCGCCCCGCTTGAGCCGTACCCGGTGCACGGACACGAAGTGCCTCGGGCGGAGGAGCACTTCGGCCTGGATGCCCGCGTCCCGCAGGACGGCCCTGACCTTGCCGGCGACGGCGGCCAGGGCGTCCACCGCGTCGGCATTCTCCGCGATCAGCGCACGCGTGCGTGCGTACTCCTCCGGGTGGAGGATCGCGAAGACCAGGTCCTCCAGTTCGGTCTTGAGCGCCTGGACGCCGAGCCGCTCGGCGAGCGGGATCAGCACGTCGCGGGTGACCTTGGCGATACGCTCCTGCTTCTCGGGGCGCATCACGCCGAGGGTGCGCATGTTGTGCAGCCGGTCCGCGAGCTTGATGGACATGACCCGGACGTCGTTGCCGGTGGCGACGAGCATCTTGCGGAACGTCTCGGGTTCGGCGGCCGCGCCGTAGTCGACCTTCTCCAGTTTGGTCACCCCGTCGACGAGGTAGCAGACCTCCTCACCGAACTCCTCCCGGACCTGCACCAGCGTCACATCGGTGTCCTCGACGGTGTCGTGGAGGAGCGAGGCGGTCAAGGTCGTCGTCTCAGCGCCGAGTTCGGCGAGGATGAGGGTCACGGCGAGGGGGTGCGTGATGTACGGCTCGCCGCTCTTGCGGAACTGCCCCCGGTGCGAGGACTCGGCGAGGACGTACGCCCTGTGCAGGATCGCCAGATCGGCGTCGGGATGGTGGGCGCGATGAGCCTCGGCGACGTGGCCGATGGCATCCGGGACCCGGCCCCGCGCTGCGGGACCGAGCAGCGCTGCTCTGCCCAGCCGACGGAGGTCGAGCCTGGGGCGGGCCCGTCTGCGGCTGGAAGCACCAGGGTTGGCGGCCTCTGCACTCATGGGGCACCTCCGGCGGCGTCGACCGGCGGCGGGTGGGCCAGGCGTGCCCTCCCTGCCGGTGCTTGATGCTACCGAGCGCACCACGCGGCCGAGTTCACCTCTCGCCCAGCGTGAATCGGATCACTCATTCGAGCGACGGCAACGGTGACCGCCGCTCCCGGAGACGTGCGAGGTGCCGAGGAGCGCGGACGGGCGCCCGCGCCGTGACCTTCGAGGCGAACCCTGGGTACGGGGCATACCGGTATGCGGGGTGCGGGGTATGCGGGGTACGGGGTATGCGGGGTCGGGGGTCGGCCACGGTCCGGTCAGAGTGCCTCGAGCCAGGCGTGGTCGATACGGCCTTCGGCGACGATGACCGCGGGACCGGTCATCTCGATCTCGCCGTCCGGGTGCTCGGTCACGGTCAGCCGGCCGCCCGGGAGGTCCACCCGATAGGTCACGGGAGAGCCGGTCACGGCAGGGTCCGCGCCGTCCCTGCGCGCCGCCGCGACGGCGACGGCGCAGGCGCCGGTGCCGCAGGAGCGGGTCTCGCCGGAGCCCCGCTCATGCACCCGCACGGCCAGATGGCGCGGGCCGCGGTCAACGGCGAATTCGACGTTTACCCCGTCCGGGTACACCGAGGCCGGGGTGAACGGCGGCGCGGTGCAGAGGTCGCCCGCGTGGTCGAGGTCCTCGACGAAGGCGACCGCGTGCGGATTGCCCATGTTCACGTTGCGGGCGGGCCAGTCGCGGCCGTCTACGGTGACGGTGACGCCGTCCCCCGGGAGCAGGGCCCGGCCCATGGCGACGGTGATGCCGCCGTCCTCGGCGATGTGCACCCGCTTGACGCCGCCCCGGGTGGCCACCGCGAGATCACCCGCGTCGACGAGGCCGGCGCGCTGCAGATAGCGGGCGAAGACCCGCACGCCGTTGCCGCACATCTCGGCGATCGAACCGTCCGCGTTGCGGTAGTCCATGAACCACTCGGCCTCGCCCGCCAGGGAACGCGCCTCGGGGTGCGCAGATGAGCGCACCACGCGCAGCAGCCCGTCGCCGCCGATGCCCGCACGGCGGTCGCAGAGCGCAGCGACCGCGGACGCGGGCAACCGGAGCTCGTTGCCCGGGTCCGGGACGATCACGAAGTCGTTCTCGGTCCCGTGGCCCTTGAGGAAGGCGACAGGCGGGAGCGGCTGGGCGGGGGCGGGAGCAGCGCTGGTCACAGCCCCATCGTACGGGGACCTCGGGGCGCTCAGCGGAGCCGGGCCACGCGCCACACGGCGAGGGCGACGAGGACGGCCGCCATCACCACGTACAGGGCGATCACACGCCAGTCCGGGCGGTCGCCGGAGCTCCGCTCGGGCAGGCCCGGCCAGGTGTGGCCGACACGGCGGGCGGCCATCATGCCCCAGCCCGCGGCGCAGCAGCTGATCAGGAGGCCGAGCATGGCGACCACCGCACCGCCGTCCCCGGAGCCGAACGCCAGCGGGAACGCGAACATCAGCGAGCCGACGGCGGCGAGCCCCACGATGGGGGCGAGCTGCCAGATCCTGAGCCGCCGCGGCGGGCGCAGCTCCACCTCGACCGCGCCGCCGGCACCCGAGCCGTCCTCGAGCAGATCCCCGGCCTCGTCCGGGCCGTCGGGGCTCAGACGGGGCGGGTCGTCCTGTGCCTGCTGTTCTCTGTCGCGAGGGCCGGCCTCCATCGCCACGCGCCCTCCCCACTCGGACCAGAAGTCGATCGATGCTCGATGATGGCACGGCCCGGGGCACCGCATTGACGGCCGTGGCGTCCCGATGCCATCACGTGATCAGGCTGTAACCGGTCGTTCGACCAACGAGAGAGCCAGGCCCGGAAGTTCCTCGCGGTCCGCGGCGGCGCCGCTCAGCCAGTGCACACGTGGATCACGCCGGAACCAGGAGTCCTGGCGGCGCGCGAACCGCTTGGTGGCGCGCACGGTTTCGGCGCGCGCCTCCCCTTCCGTGCAGTCCCCCGCGAGCGTCGAGAGCACCTGCTGGTAGCCGAGTGCGCGCGAGGCGGTCCGCCCGGCACGCAGCCCCCGCGCCTCCAGAATCCGCACCTCCTCGACGAGCCCCGCGTCCCACATCCGGTCCACGCGCAGTGCGATGCGCTCATCGAGCTCCGGGCGGGCGACGTCGACACCGATCTGCAGGGTGTCGTACACGGCCTCGTGTCCCGGGAGGTTCGCGGTGAAGGGCCTGCCGGTGATCTCGATCACCTCCAGGGCCCGGACGATCCGTCGGCCGTTGCCCGGAAGGATCGCGAGGGCGGCGTCCGGGTCGGCGGCGGCCAGGCGTGCGTGCAGCGCCCCCGAGCCGCGCTCCGCCAGCTCCGCCTCGAGCCGTGCGCGCACCTCGGGGTCGGTGCCGGGGAACTCCAGCGCGTCGATCGCTCCGCGCACGTAGAGCCCCGACCCGCCGACGAGCACGGGGGTGCGTCCGCGGGCGAGCAGCCGGTCGATCTCCGCCCGCGCCAGCCTCTGGTACTCGGCGACGCTCGCGGTCTCGGTGACGTCCCAGATGTCGAGCAGGTGGTGCGGAACCCCGCCGCGTTCCTCCTCGGCCAGTTTCGCGGTACCGATGTCCATCCCGCGGTAGAGCTGCATGGAGTCGGCATTGACGACCTCGCCGCCGAGTCGCCGGGCCAGATGGACGGCCAGATCGGACTTGCCGGCCGCGGTGGGGCCGACGACGGCGATGACCCGCGGTGCGGGGGCTGCGCTTCTCACCGCACCAGTCTCGCAAACGACCCGGCCGTCCCCGAACGAGTTACGTGACGCGGTCCGGGCGGGGTCGTTGCCTGTTGCGAGGTTCTGGGCGCCGGTCGCGGGACCGGCGCCCTCGGGGCGAGGCGACGGACCGCTCCGGGTGGAGCGGAGCTTCGCTCGCACGAGTTGATCTTTGGAGTGGATATGGGATTCTTCGCCAGGTTTCGCCGGAAAGCCGAAGGGGCCGTGGAGGTGACGGCCGAGGAACGCGTCCCCGATCAGACGGCGGAGGGCTCCGCGGCTCGGACCGACGGGGAGCCGGCCGAGGAGGCCGTGCATGGCGCGGATGGCGCGGATGGCGCGGATGGCGCGGATGGCGCGGATGCTGTGAATGCCGTGGGCCCCGTGGATGCAGTGGATGCCGAGCGACCGGTGGAGGCGGAGGAGCCGGTGGAACCGGAGCGACCGGCGTCCGCTGACGAGGCCACCGGCTGTGCGGACGGCGGCGATGGCGAAGAGGCCGGGGGCCACGCCGGTGCCACTGCCGGGTCCGGCGCCAGTGCCGGCGGGAGTCCCGTGGCCTCCGCCGCGCCCGGCGGGTCCGGGCCGTCGGGCCCCGCCGGGTCCCCCGGCGAGGAGCAGGTCGAGATCCCGAAGCAGCAGTCCGTCAGCGAGGCCGTGGACAACGAGGCCGGGCAGGGCGCCCGGCGGTAGGGATGAGCGCAGGTGAACCGTGGGGATCATGGACACGCTGAAGGCAGGGCTCGCGCCCGCCAGGGCGAAGTTCGCCGACCTCGCCCACCGGCACGGGCACAGGGTCGAGGCGGGGTGGGAGAAGGCCGCACGGACGGTCGACCACCGGGCCGAGGGCACGGACAGCGAGAAGATCGAGTCCGGCACCGGAAAGGCGGAGGAGTCCTGGGGCCGCCTCGCCCACAAGGACGACGGCACCCGTGAGGGCGGCAAGGGCGCCCCGCCGCCGGCCTCCTGAGAGCGCGCCGGGCACCGGCCGCCGGCCGCGGAGCGTGCGTGCCGCGGCCGGCGGTCGCGCGTACCGGCACACCTCGGGGTGCCGGTACGTCTGTCACGTCCCCGGCTCCGCGGACATGCGCCCGGGCGGGAACGGCGCGCGATGGCGTCACCGCCGGGCGGTGCAGGGGACCAGGGCGGCGGAATCCGCGGGGCGTCGGCGGTGACCCGGCCGGACCGGACATCCGGCCCGCCTCAGCGTGACGGTGCGCGGGGTGACGCGCCCACGGAGATTGCCGTGGACCTCGAACCGGAACGCGAAGCACTCGACCACCTGCACCGCTTCGCGGGGCACCACGCGGCGCCCGGGCCCGGCCCCGGACGGCCCGGGCAGGGAGGGCCCGGGGTCAGGACCAGGCGGCGACGAAGTACCCGACGCCGTAGGGAGCCTCCTCGTAGAGCAGCCGTCCGCTCAGGCGGGCGCCCTCGGCGGCGCCCGCGAGCACCTGCCACGGTGCACGGCCGGCCGCGCCGAGTTCGCGGGCCAGTGCCGCGTCGAGAGCGGCGAGACCTGCGCTGTCAGCAGTGCCGAGCGCTCGGGCGACCTGCGCGTCGAAGGGCGCCGCCCGATCGTCCAGATACCCGGGAGCCTTCCGGCTGCGGCACGCGCTGCCGTCGCCCATGACGAGCAGCGCGACCCGGCTAACCCGCCCGGCGAGCTCCCGTCCGGCTTCCTTGCAGCGCTCGGCCGAAAGGCCGGTGTCCACTGCGAGACCCTCCACCGGGGCCGAGGACCATCGCGCCCGTTCCAGGAGCCAGGCTCCGACACCCAGCGCCAGGGGCAGCCTCCCTTCCGGCGCAGGCCCTTCGGCCGTCCCCAGGCAAAACCGGGCGGGCACGCCGACACCCTCGAGTGATCCGGGTGTCCCCGGCGCGTAGGGCCCAGGCCGCTCACCGGGCCCGGCGGGGCCCACCACGAGCAGCAGCTCGGGGCGCGCCCCGGCCAGCACGCCCAGCGCCTCGGCACAGGCGGTCCGGGCCGTGCCGAGCTCGGATGCGGCGCCGGCGGCCACATCGGGGACCAGGAGGGGAGGGCTGGGGCAGACGGCGGCGGCGACAAGCATGAGCGCAGCCTAAGGGGCCGCGCCCCCTGAAGGTCCCGGCCGCCCTGCGGATACCCGCACCGGGGGCCGCGGGCCGTACGACTCCGTACCGGCGACCTGCACCTGCACCTGCACCTGCACCTGCACCTGGGCAGGGAGCCGCGTGGACCACGGCCACCGCGGACGCCCGGGCGAAACCGCGTGCACACCGGCAAACCCGGCCGAGGGACACCCGCGGAAGGCAACACGGGGCCCCGGCCCGCCGATCGGCGCCCACGGAAAACCGCGGACGCGCCACCGGACCCGCAGGAAGCGCGCCCACCGCGCCGACCGCGCCCGCGCCGGCGGACACCCACCCGGACCACAAGCGCACAGGCTCCCGCACCCCGTGGCGGCGCCCGCGGGTCAGCCCACCGCCGAGCAGCCTCCCGCCGGAGCGGGCAGCGGGGCCGGGACGCCGACCGCGGGCAGCCCGAGCATCACGCCGGCGGGCCGCTGCGGGCCTGTGTGCCGCTTCTCCCAGGCGTCGCCGGCCCGGGTACGCCGCACGGAGATCGCCTCGCCCTCGGCCAGCAGGTGGTGCGGAGCCGCGTAGGTGATCGCGACGGTCACGACGTCGCCAGGTCGCACCTCTTCCGCGGGCTTGGTGAAGTGCACCAGGCGGTTGTCCGGCGCGCGGCCCGACAGCCGGTGCGTGGCGCCGTCCTTGCGCCCCTCGCCCTCCGCCGCCATGACCTCGACGACCCGGCCGACCTGCTTCCTGTTCTCCTCCCAGGAGATCTCCTCCTGGAGCGCCACCAGCCGCTCGTAGCGCGCCTGGACGACCTCCTTCGGGATCTGCCCGTCCATCTCGGCGGCCGGGGTCCCGGGCCGCTTGGAGTACTGGAAGGTGAAGGCCTGGGCGAACCGGGCCTCGCGGACGGTGTGCAGGGTCTCCTCGAAGTCCTCCTCGCTCTCGCCGGGGAAGCCCACGATGATGTCGGTGGAGATGGCCGCGTCCGGGATCGCCGCACGCACCTTCTCGATGATGCCGAGGTAGCGCTCCTGCCGGTACGAGCGGCGCATCGCCCTGAGCACCGTGTCCGAGCCGGACTGCAGCGGCATGTGCAGTTGCGGCATCACATTGGGGGTCTCGGCCATCGCGGCGATCACGTCGTCCGTGAAGTCGCGCGGGTGCGGGGAGGTGAAGCGGACGCGTTCCAGTCCCTCGACCCCTCCGCAGGCGCGCAGCAGCTTGGAGAACGCCTCGCGGTCGCCGATGTCGGAACCGTAGGCGTTGACGTTCTGGCCGAGCAGGGTGATCTCCGAGACGCCCTCGGCGACCAGCGCCTCGACCTCGGCGAGGATGTCGCCGGGGCGGCGGTCCTTCTCCTTGCCCCGCAGCGCGGGCACGATGCAGAAGGTGCAGGTGTTGTTGCACCCGACGGAGACGGACACCCAGGCCGCGTACGCGCTCTCGCGGCGCGTCGGAAGCGTGGAGGGGAAGGCCTCCAGCGACTCGGCGATCTCGACCTGCGCCTCTTCCCGCACACGGGCGCGCTCCAGCAGCACGGGCAGCTTGCCGAGGTTGTGCGTGCCGAAGACGACGTCGACCCAGGGCGCCCTCGCGACGATGGTGTCGCGGTCCTTCTGGGCCAGACAGCCGCCGACGGCGATCTGCATACCCGGCCGACGGGCCTTCATCGGGGCGAGCCGCCCGAGGTTGCCGTACAGCCTGTTGTCGGCGTTCTCCCGGACCGCACAGGTGTTGAAGACGACGACATCCGCCTCGCCCTCACCCGTGCCCTCGGGCGCCCGGACATAGCCCGCGTCCTCCAGCAGGCCGGACAACCGCTCGGAGTCGTGGACGTTCATCTGGCACCCGTAGGTGCGCACCTCGTAGGTCTTCGCGCTCATCTCGCACACCAGGGTACGGGGTGAGGGCCGCCGGTCGCCCCCGCGTTCCGGGGCGGAAGGCGGGAGGGCCGCAGCGGCGGGGAGCGTGACCCCGGTGGGCCGGAGAGCCGGGCCTGGCCAGACACGCGGGTGAGCTGGCAGGATCGCGCCATGCTTCCCGCTTCGTCCCGGACCCGACGGCGCCGCGCCCTGCAGGTCTCCGCGGCGCTGGCCGTCGTCTGCGGACTGCTGCTGTGGTGGCTGCTGCCGACGGGCAAGGACGGCCCGAGCGGTCGGCTCACGTTCAGCACGGGGGTGAAGAGCGGCGTCTACCAGCGGTACGGAGACCTGCTCCAGCACGCCCTGGCCCGCGATCTGCCGGGGGTGTCGATAGAGCTGCGTACCAGCGAGGGCTCGCAGCAGAACCTCGAGCGGGTGGTGAGCGGCGAGGCCGACTTCACCGTCGCGACCGCCGACGCGGTGGCGAAGTACCGGCTCGACGGCAGGGCCGGCGCCGATCGGCTGCGCGGCTGTGCGCGGCTCTACGACGACTATGTGCAGCTGATCGTGCCCCAGGGCTCCCCCGTGGAGACCCCGGCGGATCTGCGGGGCAAGCGCGTGGGCGTCGGGCATCCGGGCTCCGGCGTCCGCCTCATCGCGGACCGGGTGCTCACGGCCGCGGGCCTGGACTCCCGTCAGGACATCGACGCGGTGTCCGCAGGCCTCGACACGGTGCCCCAGCGGCTGGAGCAGGGCGAGCTGGATGCCTTCTTCTGGTCGGGGGGACTGCCGACCGGCGCGATCCGGGACCTGTCGGAGCGCTTCCCGGTCCGGCTGGTCCCGGTCGGCGACGAGCTCATCGGCCGCGTCCACGCGACGGGAGACGCGACGCGGTACTACCACTCGGCGGTGATCCCGGCCGACGCCTACCCCAGGATGGGGGCGAGGTCCCCGGTGCAGACCGTCGCCGTGGCCAACCTGCTCGTCACCACCGACAGGGCGGACCCCGAGCTGACCGAACGGCTGACCCGGACCGTGATACGGAGCCGCGACCGGATCGGCCGCCAGGTGCACCCGGCACAGCTCGTGGACCTGCGTACGGCGATCTACACGGATCCGCTGCCGCTTCACGAGGGTGCCCGGCGGTACTACAGCTCCGCGAAGCCGTAGCGCGGGCGGTCCCGGCCGCGAGGCCACCGGCCCTGCCCGCGCCCGGGGACCGCCGGCGCGGACGGTTCCGCGAGGCTGCCGGGACCGGTGCCCGGTCGGCGCCCGACCGGCGCCCTGTCCGTCTGCGGCCTGGAGGCGGTCGGGGCGACAGTCGCGGCAGCCGTCGCTGCAGTGCCCCCCGGTGGCGTCACCGGGGGGGGCACGCAGCAGCTGCCGGCGCTTGGCAGCGCCGCCCCGCAGGCGGTGGAGGCCCTACGCACCGGGCCTGCCCGCCTCTCGGGCCAGTTGCCTGGGGATGCTCGATCAGATCAGTTCCTTGATCCTGGCGCCCGTACCGTCGCCGATGTGCGGCCACATCGCGATGTCGGACCGGTCGGCGAACTGGTAGGAGCCCGGCGGGCGCCCCGCAGGCCGCCCGGCCCGTCACAGGACCGTCATCGGCCCGTCATCGGACCGCCGGCGGATTGCGCGGAAGCGCGACCGTCACCCGCAGTCCGCGGGGCTCGTTGCGCGTGTACGCGATCGAACCGCCGCCCGCGGAGAGCAGCGCGCGCGTGATGGAGAGTCCGAGGCCCGAGCCCTTCACGTTCTGGTGGCGGCCGCTGCGCCAGAAGCGGTCGCCGACCCGGGTGAGCTCCTCGTCGGTGAGCCCGGGTCCGCCGTCGGCCACCACGATCGTGGAGATCTTGCCGTCCGCCGAGGCGGTGACCGTGACCTGTTCCCCCTTCGGTGTGAACTTCAGCGCGTTGTCGATCACGGCGTCCAGTGCGCTGGAGAGCGCGATCGGGTCGGCCCAGGCGGTGACCGCCGGCCCGTGGCCGCTGAGCCGCACCCCCTTCTTCTCCGCGAGCGGCCGCCAGGCCGCCACCCGCTCGGCGGCCAGCTCACCGATGTCGGTGAGCCGGATGTCGGCGGAGGCGTGTTCGGCGAGTGCCAGGTCCAGCAGGTCGTCGAGGACCCGGGCGAGCCGCTTGCCCTCCGTGCGCACCGAGGCGATCTCCTCGTTGCCCTCGGGCAGCTCGAGCGCGAGGAGTTCGATCCTCAGCAGCAGTGCGGCGAGGGGGTTCCGGAGCTGGTGTGAGGCGTCGGCGACGAAGGCGCGCTGCTGCTCCAGCACCAGCTCGACGTTGTCGGCCATCTCGTTGAACGAACGGGCCAGTCGCCGGAGTTCCGGTGGGCCGCCGGCCGCGGCGACCCGGGAGTTCATCCGGCCGGTCGCTATGCCGTGGGTGGCGGCGTCGAGAACGCGCACCGGCCTCAGCACCCACCCGGTGAGCCGGAACGCGGCGCCCACGGCGAGCAGCATCGCCGCGGACTCACCGGCCGCGATGAGCAGCCAGCCGCGCAGGATGCGGGAGCGCAGCTGCCCGGTGGGCGAGTCGGTGACGACGACCGCCACGACGTCGCCGTCGCGCACGACCGGCGAGGCGACCACGATCCGGCCGTCCCGCTGCCACGGCCAGACCTGCGGCGGGTCCTGGCTGCGGCGGCCGAGCAGGGCCTCGGCGAATGCCTGGGCGCCCACCCCCGCCTCGGGGACCTCCCAGTGCCAGGGGGCCCGGGCCATGGCGGCACGGCTGCGGTGGAAGACGCCGGCGTGTATCCCGTACACGTCGTGGTAGCGGGTCAGCTCCTCCTCGAGGGTGGTTCGGCGCTCGGCATGCCCCGTGTCCCCCTCGGTGACGAACTGGGCCTGGGCGGCGAACCGTGCCGTGTCGTCCAGCCGGTCGACCACCACCCGCTGCTGCTCGGCTGCCGCCAGGCTCACCGCGAGCGGGAGTCCAAGAGCCAGCAGGACACCCGCCATGAGGACGATGAGCAGCGGGAGGAGGCGGGTACGCAAGGGGCGCGGGCCTCCTACCCGGCGGGAGCGACGAGGCGGTAGCCGACGCCGCGCACGGTCTCGATGAGGGAGGGCATGCGGAGCTTGGAGCGCAGCGACGCGACATGCACCTCGAGCGTCCGGCCGGTCCCCTCCCAGCTGGTGCGCCACACCTCGCTGATGATCTGCTCACGGCGGAAGACGACCCCGGGCCGCTGCGCGAGCAGCGCCAGCAGGTCGAACTCCTTGCGGGTCAGTGGGACGTCCGCCCCGTCGACGCTGACCCGGCGGGTGGGCAGTTCGATGGTGACCGGGCCGAGCCTGAGCGCGCTGCCGGGGTCCGGCGCGGTCTCCTCGCCGGGGGCGGTACGCCGGCTGACGGCGTGGATGCGGGCGAGCAACTCACCCGTGTCGTAGGGCTTCACCACGTAGTCGTCCGCGCCGAGGTTGAGCCCGTGGATGCGGGAGCGCACGTCCGAGCGCGCGGTGACCATGATCACCGGGGTGCTGGTGAGCTTCCGGATCTTCCCGCACACCTGGTAGCCGTCCTGGTCCGGCAGCCCCAGGTCGAGCAGCACCACCCCGAAGGGCGCCTTTCCCTCGGCGGCCGCCGGCAGCACGGCCTGCAGTGCCTCCTCGCCGTTGCGGGCGTGGGTGACCTGGAAGCCGTGCCGTGCGAGCACCGCGGACAGGGCCGCGGCGACGTGGTCGTCGTCCTCGACGAGCAGCAGTCTCATATGTCCCCCCTCCCGGTGGTGACTCGCATGTGGTTACCAGGGCATAAAGACCGATAGTCCCACCACGCGTCAAGAGGCACACCGGCGACCTGGGCTTCTTCGTTATCCACCCGGTACTCCGACCGACGCCCCGTATACCCAGAGTGTCCGGTTGCGACCGGATCGTTATGCTCAATTTCCGCTCAGATGTAATGACGCTGGTCGCAGCACCTCATTAAGGTCCTCCCAACCGAGGAGGACGGAGCAAGAAGCCGATGAGCGGAGTATCAGTGACCAAGGGCCCCGAGGGCGCCGTGCCGGCCACGACGGACCTGGTCGTACTGAGCAACGTCAACAAGCACTTCGGCGCGCTGCATGTGCTCCAGGACATCGACCTGACGATCGAGCGCGGCGAGGTCGTGGTGGTGATCGGGCCCTCCGGGTCCGGAAAGTCCACGCTGTGCCGCACGATCAACCGTCTGGAGACGATCGACTCCGGTTCGATCACGATCGACGGAAGGCCGCTGCCCGACGAGGGCAGGGCACTGGCCCGGCTGCGTGCCGACGTCGGCATGGTCTTCCAGTCGTTCAACCTCTTCGCCCACAAGACGGTGCTGGAGAACGTCATGCTGGGCCAGCTGAAGGTCCGCAGGACGGACAAGAAGACAGCCGAGGAGAAGGCCCGGGGCCTGCTCGACCGGGTGGGCGTCGGCTCGCAGGCCGACAAGTACCCGGCGCAGCTCTCCGGCGGTCAGCAGCAGCGCGTCGCGATCGCCCGGGCCCTGGCGATGAACCCGAAGGTCATGCTGTTCGACGAGCCCACGTCCGCGCTCGACCCCGAGATGATCAATGAGGTGCTCGAGGTCATGCAGCAGCTGGCACGGGACGGCATGACGATGGTCGTCGTCACCCACGAGATGGGGTTCGCCCGCAGCGCCGCCAACCGCGTCGTCTTCATGGCCGACGGCAGGATCGTCGAGGAGGCCACGCCGGAGGAGTTCTTCAGCAACCCGCGCAGCGAACGGGCCAAGGACTTCCTTTCGAAGATCCTGCACCACTGAACCGCTGAACCGGTCCTTCCCCGGGCACCGTCGACCCGGGGAAAGCTCTGCCGATCGCACACATCACGTCCAACCAAGGGAAGTCCACATGAAGTTCCGCAAGGCCTCCGCCGCCGCAGCGGCCGCCGCCGCTCTCGCCCTCACCGTCACGGCCTGTGGGGGCGACGGCAGCACCGACGACTCCGCGGGAGACGGGAGCGGCACCGGCAAGATCACGGTCGGGATCAAGTTCGACCAGCCCGGCATCGGCCTCAAGGAGCCGGACGGCTCGTTCTCCGGTATGGACGTGGAGGTCGCCAAGTACGTGGCCGGGGAGCTCGGCTACGACGAGAAGTCGATCACCTTCAAGGAGACCAAGAGCGCGGACCGCGAGACCGCGCTGCAGAACGGTGACGTGGACTTCATCATCGCCTCCTACTCGATCAACGACGAGCGGAAGCAGAAGGTCGACTTCGCCGGACCGTACTTCCTGGCGCACCAGGACCTGCTGGTGCGCGCCGACGACACGAGCATCTCCGAGGCCACCGACCTCAACACCAAGAACCTCTGCTCGGTGACCGGTTCCACCTCGGCGCAGAACGTCAAGAACGACTTCGCCAAGGACGCCGGACTCGTCAACCGCGGCGGCTACTCGGAGTGCCTGGGCGCCCTGCAGAACAAGGTCGTGGACGCGCTGACCACCGACGACTCGATCCTTGCCGGATACGCGGCGCAGGACCAGTACAAGGGCAAGTTCAAGCTCGCCGGCCTGAACCTGTCCAACGAGAACTACGGCATCGGCGTCAAGAAGGGCTCGGACCTGACCGCCAAGATCAACGAGGCGCTCGAGAAGATGGTCTCGGACGGCAGCTGGCAGAAGGTCATGGACGAGACCTTCGGCCCGGCGGGCTACGAGTTCGAGCCGGCTCCGAAGATCGGTGAGCTGAAGTAACACCTCCCGGTCGGCCTGACCGGTCATCAGGGGCGCGCGATCGCACGGCCGCGCGCCCCTGCCATCCATACACGCGCGCGGGATGCGGATAGTTCTGTGTTTGATTTCCTTGAAGGCTACGACCTGCTCGGGGCATTCTGGGTGACATTGCAGCTCACGCTGTTGTCCGCCCTGTTTTCCCTGGTCTGGGGAACCGTTCTGGCCGGGATGCGGGTAGGTCCCGTACCGCTGATGCGCGGTTTCGCGACCGCCTACGTCAACATCGTCCGGAACACCCCGCTCACGGTCATCATCGTGTTCACCGCGCTGGGGCTGGCCGATGTGTACGGCGTGACGCTCGGCGCGGGCGACTTCGACTCGCAGTACTTCCGGCTGGCCGTCTTCGGCCTCTCGGCGTACACGGCAGCGTTCGTCTGCGAGGCATTGCGGTCGGGTATCAACACAGTGCCGCTGGGCCAAGCCGAGGCCGCGCGCGCGATCGGGCTGAGCTTCACCCAGGTGCTCACGCTCATAGTGCTGCCCCAGGCCTTCCGTTCGGTCGTCGGACCGCTGGCCAACGTGCTGATCGCGCTCACCAAGAACACCACGGTGGCGGCTGCCATCGGCGTCGCGGAGGCCGCCCTGTTGATGAAGGAAATGATCGAGAACGAAGCACAACTCGTGCTCATCGCCGCAGTGTTCGCGTTCGGCTTCGTGGTGCTGACGATGCCGACGGGCCTGCTGCTGGGCTGGGTCGGCAAGCGCGTGGCGGTGAAGCGATGAGTTCGGTCCTGTACGACACCCCCGGACCGAAGGCCCGGGTCCGCAACATCGCCTACACGGTCGTCTTTCTCGCCCTGCTCATCGCGGGACTGTGGTGGGCGATCGCCCAGCTTGCCGAGAAGGGCCAGCTGGAGTGGGCGCTGTGGGAACCGTTCACCCGTCTCCCGGCGTGGGAGACGTATCTGCTGCCGGGGCTCGCGAACACGCTCAAAGCGGCGGCGCTCTCCATGGTGATCGCCCTGCCGCTGGGTGCGCTCTTCGGAATCGCGCGGCTCTCCGACCACGCGTGGATACGTGTGCCGGCGGGTGCGGTCGTCGAGTTCTTCCGCGCCATCCCGGTGCTGATCCTGATGCTGTTCGCCTTCCAGTTCTACGCGATGAACACAGGCATCAGCAGCGAACAGCGGCCGTTGTACGCCGTGGTCACCGGGCTGGTGCTCTACAACGCGTCGGTGCTGGCCGAGATCGTGCGGGCGGGGATCCTGTCACTGCCCACCGGGCAGACGGAGGCGTCCAAGGCGATCGGCCTGCGCAAGGGCCAGATGATGACGCTGGTGCTGCTGCCCCAGGCCGTGACGGCCATGCTGCCGGCGATCGTCAGCCAGCTCGTCGTCATCGTGAAGGACACCGCCCTCGGCGGCGTGATGTTCGGATTCACCGAGCTGCTGAACTCCCGTCAGACGCTGGCCGCCAACTACGCCAACGTCATTCCGAGCTTCCTCGTGGTCGCGGTGATCTTCGTGTTGCTGAACTTCCTTCTCACGAGCTGCGCGAGCTGGCTGGAACGCAGGGTCCGGCGCGGCAAGAAGTCCAGCGGCCCCCTCGCGCCCACCGAACCCGGTGGCGGTCTGCAGACCGCCGGGGCGGTTCCCGCCAGGGGCGGCAACTCTGAGACCGTCAGCGGCCCTTGACACTCCGGTACGGCCTTCCGACCCGTTCCGCATCCAGCGGGCTCGTCGTCGGGGCCGTCGCCGGTAGCGGCTGTGTCGGGCTGTTGCCTGGTGGCGTCCGCGCCAGATCGACCAGTGCAGCAGCCCGGCCGGGGGCCGTGCCCCGCGAAGTGGTGCGGGTGGTGGGGCGCTCCGCGTTCCGGTTCGAGGTCCGTGCAGGTCTCCATGGAGACGACACCCCGCGCGGTGTCCCGCTCAGGCGGGCCGGACGTCCGATCCTACCGATTCACCGCCGGCGCCCCGCGGACTCCGCCGCCCTGATCCCCTGCACCACCCGGCCGGACGCCATCCGGCCTGGCCGCCATGCCGGGCCACCCACCGGAGTGCCTCGTGGCGTCGCGTAGCACGGGGCCGGCACCAGCCTCGGTCACTGATGACGGGTCGCCGACGGAGTCGGGTGACCTCTCGCTGCCGGTCACCGCCGGCGGACAGCGCAAGGGCCCGGATGTGCTCGGCGGTATCGTGCCTCGCGATGCGAGCCGGCTCGCCTTCCCCCCGTCGCCTCTCCTTCCCCCGGTACTCGGCGGCCTCAACCCGCCCTTCATCGCTTGACGGCGGCAGCGGCAGTGGGTTGCATACGTTCTGTGATCGCGCACCGGGCGCCAACCTGCCCTTTCCCTCTGTTCCCTCCGTCCCGGCAGGTCCCAGGAGCAGCGCCGTGGATCCGGTGATCGTGGTCGGCGCGGGTCCGGTGGGACTCGCCCTCGCCCTCGCCCTCGCCGCGCAGGGCGTTCCCTCCGTGCTCCTCGACGAGGGCGGGGGCGAGGCCAAGGGCGACCCGCGCCCCGCGCGCACGGTCGTCCTGCGCGCCGACACCGCGGCCCTGGCCGAGCGGCTGGGCTGCTCCACGGTGCGCGACGAGGGGTTGCGCTGGGTGGGCTGGCGTGCGCTTCGACGCAAGCAGGAACTGCACCGGGTGGAGTTCCATGGAGAAGATCTACCCGCTCCCGTGCACATTCCGCAGCATGCGCTGACGCGGGGGCTGTGGAACGCCGTGGAAGCCTCCGATCTGGTGCAGGTCGCCGCACACCACCGACTCGACGCGCTGGAACAGGACGGAAGCGGTATCACCGCGCACACACGCGGCCCCGAGGCGACCCGGTGGCGCGGGAGTTTCCTGGTCGGCTGCGACGGGGCCCGCTCGACGGTCAGAAAACTCCTGGGCATCCGCTTCCCCGGCCGGACCGCGGTGGAACGCCACGCCGTCGCGGCCCTGCGCACCGAACTCCCCTGGCCGGGCGAAGGGGTAGTGCACCGGCTGCCACCGTGGCGGGCGGTCGGCGACGAGGTGACCGCCCGCCCTCTGGCCGACGGTGTGTGGCGGCTGGACTGGCTCCTGCCGGGCCGCGGCGAACTGGTCACGCCCGACGCACTGGTCTCACGGGTCCGGGACACCCTGGCCGGCTGGTGCGACGGTCCGCCGCAGTACGACCTCCTCGACACCGGCGTCCACACCCTCCATCATCGGCTGGCCCGGCGCTGGCGGGCGGACCGCGCCTTCCTCACCGGAGACGCGGCGCATCTTCTCGGCGCGGTCGGCACCCAGGGGGTGGACGAGGGGCTGCGCGACGCCGACAACCTGGCGTGGAAACTGGCCCACGCCTGGCGCCACGGCGCCTCCGACCTCCTGCTCGACAGCTACCAGGCCGAACGGCGCACGGCGGTTGCCGCACGGCTGCGGGCTGCTGACCAGTCCCTGCCGATACTGCGCGGCACCGGGGGTCTTCGGAGCTGTCTGCCGGGCGCCTCCCGGGGGCACGGCGCCCTGCTGACGGACGGACACCTCGGGCTCGGTGCACTGGGCGCACCCCCCTCCTATCCGCACTCCCCCCTCACGCCCCAGCACACCGAGAGCCACGCCGCCGTCGCCACGCCTGTGGGCGCTCCGGTGGCGGACGTCGCCGTGACGACTCCCGAAGGATCGACCACCGGGCTTCGGCAGCGGCTGGGCAGAGCCCGGCTGCTGGTGGTGCTGGTCGCCCCCGGCACGGGGGTATGGGACCGGCGCCACTGGGTGACGGCGGGCGTCATGCCGCAGCTCGCCTCGGCGGTGTCGGAACTCCCCACCCGGGCGGAGCTGCTCGTAGCCGAGTCCTACCCGGGTGCGTCAGCGCACACGGTCCTGATGGTGAGACCGGACGGACACCTTGTGGCGGCCTTCGGAGGCGTGCGTCCCGCGGAGCTGTACGCCGCGGCCGACGCGGTGCGCGGGGGTGCGCCCGCGGCCTCAAAGGCCCCTTCCGAGCACGCCGCCGCCCGGCCGGACTGACCTGCCTGCCAGCCAGCCAGCCGTATTGCGTATGCCGGTCGCCCCGCGCGGAGGCACGGCATCCGTGCGGCCGGCCGGCACATCCCGTACCGAACGCGTTGTCGTCAACTTGACCCGGCCCTGAATCGGACGGGCTGCCTGAACCGGAGCCTGGAGCCGTACCGAACACGCACCCTATGAACCGTACGGGCTGCCTGGACCGGCCGGGGTACCGGACCCTACGCGCATCCCCGAACCAAGGGGGCCTACGTCAGAGCAGTCCTGAGAGGTGGAGCGGAGTCGGAGTCCGAGCCGCAACCGGGCGGGGGTCCGGGGCAGTCCTCAGGAGAGGCCGTCCTCCAAGCCGTCCAGTGCCTCGGTGTCCTCACCCTCCTCCTCTAGTGCCCTGCGGACCACCCTCAGGGCCATCCCCTCCGGATACCCCTTGCGGGCGAGCGCGCCCGCAAGGCGGCGGAGCCGCCGATCCCGGTCGAGGCCCCGGGTGGAGCGCAGCTTCCTGGTGACCAGCTCGCGCGCCGTCTCTTCTTCCTGGTCGGCGTCGAGCCGGCCGACCGCCTCCTCGATCAGCCCCGGATCGACGCCTTTGGTGCGCAGTTCACGCGCGAGAGCGCGTCGGGCGAGCCCCCGGCCGTGGTGCCGTGACTCCACCCAGGCACCCGCGAACGCCGCATCGTCGATGAGGCCGACGTCCTCGAAGCGGGACAGCACCACTTCGGCGACGTCGTCCGGGATGTCTCGTCTGCGGAGCGCCTCGGCGAGCTGTCTCCGGGTCCGGGGGGTGCCGGTGAGCAGGCGCAGGCAGATCGCCCTCGCCCTCTCCGCCGGGTCCTGGGGCGGCAGCTCCTCATCGGCCCTCGACGACGCTGAGCTGCCGCCCGTCCCCTGCGCGGTACGCCGCGCGCTCGGATCGGGCACGATGCCGCTCAGCCCTTGGCCGCCGCAGCAGCCCTGCCGGCCTTCGCCGTCTTGGAGGCTGACGCGGGCACCGGCTTGGCGGGGGCTTCGGCGGACGCGGCGGACGCCGTGTCCGCACCGGGCTCGGCCGCCGGAGCCTCGGTGCTGCTCACTCCGACACCCAGCTTCTCCTTGATCTTCTTCTCGATCTCATCGGCGAGGTCGGGGTTGTCCTTCAGGAAGTTGCGCGCATTCTCCTTGCCCTGACCGAGCTGGTCGCCCTCGTAGGTGTACCAGGCGCCGGCCTTGCGTACGAAGCCGTGCTCCACGCCCATGTCGATCAGCCCACCCTCGCGGCTGATGCCCTGGCCGTAGAGGATGTCGAACTCGGCCTGCTTGAAGGGCGGGGCGACCTTGTTCTTGACGACCTTGCAGCGGGTGCGGTTGCCGACGGCCTCGGTGCCGTCCTTCAGGGTCTCGATGCGGCGGATGTCGATACGCACCGAGGCGTAGAACTTCAGGGCACGGCCACCGGTGGTCGTCTCGGGCGAGCCGAACATCACGCCGATCTTCTCGCGGAGCTGGTTGATGAAGATCGCGGTGGTCTTGGACTGGTTGAGCGCGCTGGTGATCTTCCGCAGGGCCTGGCTCATGAGCCGAGCCTGCAGACCCACGTGGGAGTCGCCCATTTCGCCCTCGATCTCCGCTCGCGGTACGAGCGCGGCGACCGAGTCGATGACGATCAGATCGAGCGCGCCGGAGCGAACCAGCATGTCGACGATCTCGAGAGCCTGCTCACCGTTGTCCGGCTGAGAGAGGATGAGGTTGTCGATGTCGACGCCGAGCTTCTTCGCATACTCGGGGTCGAGGGCGTGCTCCGCGTCGACGAAGGCGACCTGGCCGCCCGACTTCTGCGCGTTGGCGACGGCGTGCAGGGTCAGGGTCGTCTTGCCGGAGGACTCCGGCCCGTAGATCTCCACGACACGGCCTCGCGGCAGGCCTCCGACACCCAGCGCGACGTCAAGCGCCGTCGAGCCGGTCGGGATGACCTCGATGGGCTCCTTCGACCGCTCGCCCATGCGCATCACGGCGCCCTTGCCGAACTGTCGTTCAATCTGCGCGAGCGCGGCGTCGAGCGCCTTCTCGCGGTCGGTTCCTGCCATGGGTTCCACCCGGTTTGCTTGAGTCGATCGCTTCACGTCCAAGACGCTAACCCCTGCCTCTGACAACGCGCCCCGACGTCCTCGAGCCTGTGGACAACCCGGCGGGAACCCCGGGACCCCGAGGCCGGACCTCTATAAGAATAGATGTTCGATTTTGGTGTCAAGCGCGTCGCTGCACCGTGCGCCACACCCTGCCCCGGCCCGTCGCGGCACTGCCGCGACGGGCCCCGGCGGCACGCCGGGGCGACCGCCGGGACGCGCCCGGAGCCCGGGCCTTCGGGCGGACGGCCGCGATCCCTGAGGGGGCCCTCAGCCGCCGCCCTTCCTGCCGGCCGCCGCCCCGCCCCTCTTGCCGCGCAGGGCCCGCTGGACCCGGGCCAGTACCACCTCGCCGTGCCTCCGGTGCCCGTGCACACGCGGGTCCTCCGTCACCGTGTACCGCTTCACATAGGCCCCGAGGAAGGCTTGCAGCGTGGCGACGGCCGGGATCGCGATCAGCGCGCCGACGGCACCGAGCAGGGCGGTGCCGGCGATGACCGACCCGAACGCCACCGCAGGATGGATGTCCACGGTCCGGGCGGTGAGCTTCGGCTGCAGTACGTAGTTCTCGAACTGCTGGTAGATCAGCACGAAGCCCAGCACCCACAGCGCATACCAGGGGTTGGTCGTGAAGGCGATGAGCATCGGCAGGGCACCCGCGAGATAGGTGCCGATGGTCGGGATGAACTGCGAGACCAGTCCCACCCACACGGCCAGCGCCGGGGCATAGGGCACATCCAGCATCGCGAGCAGCACGTAGTGGGCGAACCCCGAGATCAGCGCCATCAGGCCGCGCGAGTACAGATATCCGCCGGTCTTGTCGACGGCGATCTCCCACGCCCTCAGCACCTCGGCCTGCTTGGACGGCGGCAGCACCGAGCACAGCGCGCGCCGCAGCCTCGGCCCGTCCGCCGCGAAGTAGAAGGAGAAAAGGAAGATCGTCAGCAGTTTGAACAGACCGCCGAGCACCGTCGCGGAGACATCGAGTACACCGGTCGCGCCGTTCTGCACGTACTTCTGCAGCCAGTCCGAACGCAGCAGGCTGTCCTGGATCGCGACCCTGGACAGTTCGCTGTGGAAGGTCCTGTTGATCCAGTTGATCACCTGGTCCAGGTACTCGGGGAAATCCTCGACCATCTCGACGATCTGACCGGCCAGCATCGAGCCGAGCACCACGACGAAGCCGACACTCGCGGCCAGCACCGCGATGAAGACGAGGAAGGTGGCGATGCCGCGGCGTATGCCGCGGGCCGCCATCCGGCCGACGGCCGGCTCGATCGCGAGCGCCAGGAAGAACGCGATCAGCACATTGACCAACAGACCGATCAGCTGGTGGAAGGCCCAGCTGCCGAGCTGGAAGCACCCGTAGAGGGCCAGCGCCAGCACCATCGCGCGGGGCAGCCAGCGGGGCATCCGGAGCTGTGGGACCGCCGCGCCCGCTGCCCGGCAGTCCCCGCCGCTCCCGCCGCTCCCGTCCGGCGCGGCTGCGGGCGGGGGGACGGCCCCCCGGGCCGGGGCACCTGCCGCGCCACTTCCGGCGCCGCCGTCCGGCCGCCCGGCCTCCGCGTGCCGGGAGGCCGGGCGGTTCTCTTCCTGGGTGGTCCCGTCGTCCGCTGCCACGGAGCAAGTCTCGCCTACCACGGTGGCGCCCGGCGCGGGCCTGTGGACAAGGCGCGGACCACGGGCCGGGGTCGGCACATCGCGGGACCACACGGTCCCCGGAGCGGACCGCGGGACGCAGGGGACCGACCCGGGCCAGGGGCCGGGGCGGGCGCCGGGCCGGAGGGCGGGGCGGGCGCCGGGCCGGAGGGCGGGGCGGGCGCCGGGCCGGAGGGCGGGGCGGGCGCCGGGCCGGAGGGCGGGGCGGGCGCCCGGTCAGCGCCTGTCCGCGGGGATCCCGGCCGCCGCGCACACGCCGCGCCACACGTCCTTCGTCTCCCAGCCGGCCGCCAGCGCCTCGTACACCGTCCGGCCCCCGAGTTCCGCCATCACATGGTCGCGTGCGAAGGAGTCGGCGTAGACCGCACCGAAGTGCTCTTCCATCCGCTCCCAGAAAGTCGTCAGCCGCATGACATCAGTATCCGCCCACCCGAGAGGTCCAGCCCCGTCCGTACGCTGTGCGCGAAGCCCGTTCGCCCCTGTCCGCCGGAGCAGGGCCGGAGCACCTCCGGCACGCGCCGTGCCATACCGTCGCGCGACACGAGCACCGGTCGTCTCCGGCTCTCGTCCACGGCCCCTCGCCCCTCGCCCCGGCTCCGCGGGACGGGGCCGCCGGCTCAGCCCCCGAGAGCCCTTGCCGCCGCGGTGACGGCCACGGCTGCGGCGACCACGACCAGGAGCGGCGCCCGCAGGACCAGCGCCACCGCCGCGGCGGCCAGCCCGGCCGCGCGGGCGTCCAGCACCAGTACACGGCCCGCGCCGAACGTCTGCTGGGCCGTGAGCGCGGCCAGCAGGGCAACCGGGAGCAGGGCGGCGAGCCGCCGGACGAGCGGTCGCTCCAGCGTGCCCGCCGGCACCAGCAGACCGGCCAGTTTGACCAGGTAGCAGGCGGCGGTGGTGACTCCGATGGCGATCCAGGCGTTCAACGGTCCGCCCCCTTCCGCCTGCCGGTCATCCGCCCCTGCCACCAGAGGACGGCGGGCGCCGCCAGTGCCGCGACCAGTACCGGCACTCCGGCGGGCAGCACCGGCAGCAGCCCCAGCCCGAGGGCGACCGCGATCCCCGCGACCACCCGATCGCTCGTCGTGCGCAGCATGGGTGCCAGCAGTGCCAGGAAGACGGCGGGCCCGGCCGCGTCCAGTCCCCAGGCGTTCATGTCGCCCACCGCCTCGGCGCCAAGCGCCCCGAGCAGGGTGGTGAGATTCCACAGCAGATAGAGTGTCAGCCCGGTGACGGTGAAGCCGATACGGGCGGCCCTGCGGGTGGGCTGCGCCAGGGCCACCGCGGTGGTCTCGTCGATGACCCAGTGGGCCGCGAGGGGACGCACGGCGCGGCGCACGGCGAGGAGCTGGGAGAGCCGCAGGCCGTAGAAGGCGTTGCGGGTACCGAGGAAGAAGGCTCCGGCGGCGGCGGTGAACGGGTTGCCGCCCGCGGCCAGCGCCCCGACCAATGCGAACTGCGACGCACCGGTGAAGACGAACAGGCTCAAAGCGCAGGTCTGGGGGACGTCGAGGCCGGCGCCCGCGGCGGTCACACCGAAGGCGAAGCCGGACAGGCCGACGGCGACGCCCACCCCGAGGGCGTCCCGCACCACGGCGGAGTCGGCCTTCTCCGGTACGCCGGTGGTATGAGGCGCCCCGGCCGAGTCCGCCGCACCGGCCGCGGTGCGGCGTTCGACGTCGACGGGTATGTCTGGTGATGCTGTCTGCTCGGACACGTCATGGACGCTACGGGGCCGGACCCATCACGGTCTTGTACGTTCTTGCACGCGGGCGCCGCCTCATCCCTGACCTGACACGCCGCGTCTCCCCGCCGCCGCCCCCCGCGGCCCTCCGCCGTCCGCCTTCCGTCCGGCACCCCTGCCGTGCCCCGAGCCGCCGTACCCGCCTCCGCGCACCGTGAGACCTACCCGCGCCGCAGTGGCCGGCCGCCGCCCGCCCCGACGGAGGACGAGACTGCCGGGGCCCACCGGACTCCCCTTCCCCGCAGGTAGGCCCCCGGGGGCACCCCCACGATCCGTCTGAAGTGCCGGTTCAGGTGGGGCTGATCGGTGAATCCGACCGCGGCGGCCGCCTGCGCGGGAACCACGCCCACATCCAGCAGCCCCCGGGCCCGGCGCACGCGTGCGTCGGTGAGCCAGGTGTGCGGAGGCATCCCGTAGCGGTCGCGGAAGGCCCGCAGCAGGGCGAACGGGCCGGTCCCCAGCTCCGCGGCGAGGCCGTGCAGGGTGGGCGGGTCCGCCATCCGCTCCTCCAGCACCGCCCGGGCGCGCTCGGCATCGCGCGCACCCGCCGTGAGCGGCACGCGGGCCGGGAGGCTGCTCCCGTGGCGGCGCAGCAGCCGCGCCACCATGATCCGCAGCACGCTGTCGGCGGCGAGCGCGTCGCCCTCCTCGGCCGCACGGTGCACTTCGCGGATCAGCAGGGCCGCCCGGGGGTCGTCCACGGCGGTCTCCGCGAAGCCGGCGGTTCCCCTGATCGTCGTGGTCTCCGCCGCTATCTCCGCCACCACCCGGGACGACGGGTAGAGCGTCGAGTACACCCAGCCCTCCGCGACCCCGGCCCGGGCGGTGTGCGGCACCTCAGGATTGATCATCACCACCGTGCCCGGCCCGGCGTGCACCGTGCCGCCCGGCAGCCCGACCTCCTCGAGGCCGTGTGTGATCGTCCCGAAGACGTAGCCCTCGTGGCTGTGGCGGGGGAACGCGTGCCGCACGTAACGGGCCCGGAGCAGGTCGATGCCCGGAAGCCGCTCGTGCTGCCAGTACCGCGCCCACTCGCCCTCGGCCATGTCGATATCCTCGCAGGTCCGGGCGCTTGTCAGTGGGTCGGTGCACGATGGGTGTCATGGCTGGCAGTGCACTCGACACCTTCGCCGCCGCGACCCGCGGCTGGTTCACCGGGGCCTTCAGCGCGCCCACCGCGGCTCAGGAGGGCGCCTGGCGGGCGATCGGCCGCGGCTCCGACGTGCTGGTCGTGGCCCCGACCGGATCCGGGAAGACCCTCGCCGCGTTCCTGGCCGCCCTCGACGGTCTGACGTCCGCCCCGCCACCGGCGGACGCCAAGAAGCGCTGCCGGGTGCTGTACGTGTCGCCGCTGAAGGCCCTCGCGGTCGACGTGGAGCGCAACCTGCGCAGCCCGCTGACCGGTATCCGGCAGGAGGCGGTGCGGCTCGGGCTGCCCGAGCCCGAGGTCCGCGTCGGCATCAGGTCCGGAGACACCCCCGCGGCCGAGCGGCGGGCGCTGGCGACCCGCCCCCCGGACATCCTGATCACCACCCCCGAGTCGCTGTTCCTGATGCTCACCTCGGCCGGCCGCGAGTCGCTGAGCGGCGTCGAGACGGTGATCGTGGACGAGGTGCACGCGGTCGCCGGCACCAAGCGCGGCGCGCACCTGGCGCTGTCTCTGGAGCGCCTGGACGGACTGCTGCCCCGGCCGGCCCGCAGGATCGGCCTCTCGGCGACCGTCCGGCCGGTGGACGAGGTGGCCCGCTATCTGTCGCCGGGGCGCCGGGCGGAGATCGTCCAGCCGCCCTCCGGGAAGGAGTTCGACCTGTCCGTCGTCGTCCCGGTCGAGGACATGGGGGAGCTCGGCGGCTCTCCGGCGTCCGAACCGGACGGCCCCGGAGAGAAGCCGTCGATCTGGCCGCAGGTGGAGGAGCGCATCGCCGATCTGGTGCAGGCCCACCGCTCCACGATCGTCTTCGCGAACTCCCGCCGTCTCGCGGAGCGGCTCTGCAACCGGCTCAACGAGATCGCCTACGAGCGGACCATGGGAAAGCCCCTTCCCGACGGCGCCCCGCCCGCCGAGATCATGGCGCAGTCCGGCGCGGCGCAGGGCGCGCCCCCGCTGCTCGCCCGTGCGCACCACGGCTCGGTCTCCAAGGAGCAGCGCGCACTTGTCGAGGAGGACCTGAAGGCGGGCAGGCTGCCCGCCGTCGTCGCGACGTCCAGCCTGGAGCTGGGCATCGACATGGGCGCGGTGGACCTGGTCGTCCAGGTCGAGTCCCCGCCGTCGGTCGCCTCCGGCCTGCAGCGCGTCGGCCGTGCCGGGCACCAGGTGGGCGCGGTGTCCACGGGTGTCGTCTTCCCCAAGTACCGGGGTGATCTGGTCCAGGCGGCCGTCGTCACCGAGCGGATGCGCACGGGGGCGATCGAATCGCTCCGCGTCCCCGCCAATCCGCTGGACGTGCTGGCCCAGCAGCTCGTCGCCATGGTCGCCCTGGACACCTGGCAGTTCGACGACCTGCTGGCGGTCGTGCGCCGCGCCGCGCCCTTCGCCTCGCTCCCCGAGTCGGCCTTCACGGCCGTGCTGGACATGCTGGCGGGCCGGTACCCGTCCGACGCCTTCGCCGAGCTGCGCCCCCGGGTGGTGTGGGACCGGGTCGCCGGGACGGTCACGGGCCGCCCCGGTGCACAGCGCCTGGCGGTCACCTCGGGTGGCACCATCCCGGACCGCGGGCTGTTCGGCGTCTTCCTCGCCGGTGCGGACCCCCAGAAGGGCGGCGGCAGGGTCGGCGAACTCGACGAGGAGATGGTCTACGAGTCCCGGGTCGGCGACGTCTTCACCCTGGGCACCACGTCCTGGCGGATCGAGGACATCACCCGCGACCGGGTGCTCGTCTCCCCCGCCCCTGGGGCACCCGGCAGGCTGCCGTTCTGGAAGGGCGACCAGCTGGGCCGCCCGCTGGAGCTGGGCAGGGCCGTGGGCGCCTTCCTCCGCGAGATCGGGTCGCTGCCCGAGGAGGACGCCCGGCTGCGGCTGATGACTGCCGGCCTCGACGGCTGGGCGGCCGGGAACGTCCTGTCGTACCTCGACGAACAGCGCCGGGCCTGCGGACATGTGCCCGACGACCGCACCATCGTCGTCGAGCGCTTCCGGGACGAGCTGGGAGACTGGCGGGTCGTGGTGCACTCGCCGTTCGGCGCCCAGGTCCACGCTCCCTGGGCGCTGGCTCTGGGCGCGCGCCTCTCCGAGCGGTACGGCATGGACGCCCAGGTCATGCACGCGGACGACGGGATCGTGCTGCGGCTGCCCGACGCCGACCTGATGGGCCTCGACCTGCTGGACCAGGACCAGGTGCACCCCGACACCTCCTACGACGGCGACCAGGCGCCGGTCGGCGCCGGCGACACCCTGTTCGGCAAGGGCGAGATCGGTCAGATCGTCACCGACCAGGTGGGCGGGTCCGCGCTGTTCGCCTCCCGGTTCCGCGAGTGCGCGGCACGCGCCCTGCTGCTGCCGCGCAGAAACCCCGGCAAGCGGACCCCGCTGTGGCAGCAGCGCCAGCGCGCGGCCCAGCTGCTCCAGGTCGCCAGCGAGTTCGGCTCGTTCCCGATCGTCCTCGAGGCCGTGCGGGAGTGCCTCCAGGACGTCTTCGACGTCCCCGGGCTCGAGGAGCTGATGGGCGACATCGAGTCCCGCAAGGTGCGGCTCGTCGAGGTCACCACCCCCGAGCCCTCCCCCTTCGCACGCTCGCTCCTCTTCGGCTACGTGGCCCAGTTCCTCTACGAGGGCGACTCGCCGCTCGCCGAGCGCCGGGCCGCGGCCCTCTCGCTGGACTCCCGGCTGCTCGCCGAGCTCCTCGGCCGGGCGGAGCTGCGTGAACTGCTCGACGCGGACGTCCTGGACGAGCTGGAGCGGGAACTCCAGTGGCTCACGGACGACCGCAGGGTGAAGGACGTGGAAGGCGTCGCCGACCTGCTGCGGGTCCTCGGGCCGCTGACGACCGGGGAGCTGACCGAGCGCGGAGCCGACCCGGGCTGGCCCGGGGAACTCGCCGGCACCCGCCGCGCCATCCGGGTACGGATCGCCGGTGCGGAGCACTGGGCGGTGGTGGAGGACGCGGGGCGTCTCAGGGACGCACTCGGCACTGCGCTTCCGGTGGGCGTCCCGGAGGCGTTCACCGAGCCGGTGAAGGACCCACTCGGCGATCTGCTGGCCCGTTTCGCCCGCACCCACGGGCCCTTCACCTCGTCGCAGGCAGCAGCGCGATTCGGACTGGGCGCGGCCGTGACGGACGGGGCCCTGCAGCGGCTCGCCGCTGCAGGGCGGGTCGTCCAGGGCGAGTTCCATCCCTCGGGCATCGGCCAGGAGTGGTGCGACGCCACCGTGCTGCGCCGGCTGCGGCGCCGCTCCCTCGCCGTGCTCCGCCAGGAGCTGGAGCCGGTGCCGCCCGCCGCCCTCGCCACCTTCCTGCCCCAGTGGCAGCACCTGGGCGGCACCGGTCTGCGCGGAATCGACGGACTGGCCCGTACCGTCGAGCAGCTCCAGGGAGCCCCCGTGCCCGCCTCCGCGCTGGAAAAGCTGATCCTCCCCTCCCGGGTAGCCGGATACACACCGGGCATGCTGGACGAGCTGACCACGTCAGGCGAGGTGGTGTGGGCCGGAGCCGGAGCCCTGCCGGGCAAGGACGGCTGGGTCTCGCTCTATCACGCGGACGCCGCCCCACTCCTGCTGCCGCAGCCCCACCCGCTGGAGCTGACGGCCCTCCACGAATCGGTGCTGCGCACCCTCGCGGGAGGCTACGGCCTGTTCTTCCGCCACATCGCGGACCAGGTCCGGGCCACCACGCACCCGGAGGTCACCGACCCCCAGCTCGCCGACGCGCTGTGGGAACTCGCCTGGTCCGGGCGGCTGACCAACGACACCCTGGCGCCGCTGCGCTCGCTCCTGGGGTCCGGACGGACGGCGGGCTCCACCGCGCACCGTGCCCGGCGCACGGTCCCGCGCGGCCGGTACGGCTCCTTGACCTCTGCCGCACGGACCGCGTCCCGGAACGGCCCACCCACCGTCTCCGGACGCTGGTCACTGCTGCCCGCGCACGAGCCCGACCCCACGCACCGCGCCCATGCCCTCGCCCGCACACTGCTCGACCGGCATGGTGTCGTCACCAGAGGCGCGGTCGCCGCCGAAGGCGTCGAGGGCGGCTTCTCGGCGACATACCGCATCCTCTCCGTCTTCGAGGACAGCGGGCAGGCCCGGCGCGGCTATGTCGTCGAGGGGCTCGGAGCCGCCCAGTTCGCGATGGACGGGGCGGTGGACCGGCTGCGGGCCGCGGCCGGTGCCCGGGAGCGCGCCGACGGGAACACCGCACCGCGTGCGACGGTCCTGGCCGCCGCCGACCCGGCGAACGTGTACGGGGCCGCGCTGCCCTGGCCCGAGCCGCCGGTCGGCGCGACCCACAAACCGGGCCGCAAGGCGGGCTCACTGGTCGTACTCGTCGACGGGGAACTCACGCTCTACCTGGAGCGGGGCGGCAAGACCTTGCTGTTCTGGCCCTCCGAACCGGACGACCCCGCGCTCCGTGCCGCGGCCGGGGCCCTGGCCGAGGCGGGCGGGGCTGGCATGCTCGGCACGATCACGGTCGAGCGGATCAACGGTGCGCCGGCTCTGACCTCTCCGCTCTCCCGCCCGCTGGAGGAGAGCGGTTTCCACGCCACCCCGCGCGGCCTGCGCATACGGGCCTGACCACGGCCTGACCACGGCCTGACCACGGGCACGCTTCCAGCCGAGGGGCACGGCGGCCGGCGGGTGCCTTCTCTCCAGGGGGCGGGCGCCCGGAGAGAGCGCACCCGTGCGACCGCGGGCCCCGGCCCCTTGCCCGACTGCCGGCGCCGCGCGCAGGAAGGGTCCCGGCAGCGCTAAGGGCGGGCACCGGTCCTCTCGCGCCACCGGTCGGAGGAGGCTCGGGCAGGCCCGCCCGCACGCCGGGGCTTCGCCATCAGCGGCCGGAACGGCCGTATCCCCGGCCCGGCCGCCATGAGGCCGGAACGCCATGAGGCCGGAACGCGCATCATGGAGGCATGCCCGAAGGAGACACTGTCTGGCGGACTGCCCGAAAGCTCCACACCGCGCTGGCGGGATGGACGCTGACCCGCTCCGAACTCAGGGTTCCCCGCTTCGCCACCGCCGATCTCACCGGCCGGGAGGTGCTGGACGTCACCGCGCGAGGGAAGCACCTGCTCACCCGTATCGAAGGTGGGCTCACCCTGCACTCCCATCTCCGGATGGACGGCTCCTGGCGGGTCTTCCCCGGTGGCGGGTGCCGGCTCGGCGGACCGAACCACCAGATCCGGGCCGTACTCGGCAACACCGGGCACACCGCCGTGGGATACCGCCTGCCCGTGCTGGAACTGCTGCGCACGCGAGACGAGGAGAAGGCGGTGGGGCATCTCGGGCCGGATCTGCTGGGTCCGGACTGGGATCCGGACGCTGCCGTGCGCAACCTGCTGGCCGACCCGGCACGACCGATCGGCGAGGCCCTGCTGGACCAGCGCAACCTCGCGGGCATCGGCAATGTCTACAAGTCGGAGCTGGCCTTCCTGGCCGGGGTCACTCCCTGGCTCCCGGTCGGCGACCTGCCTCCGGACCTTCCCGAGCGCCTGGTCGCAACGGCCCGGCGTCTGCTGGAGACCAACAAGGAGACCTTCGACCGGCGCACCACCCCCGGTGGAAGCGTCGGCGGCCGCGGAGGCGACCGGCGAGAGAACCCCCTGCGCCCGGGCGAGCAGCGCCTCTTCGTGTACGGGCGGCGGGGTCACCCGTGCCTGCGCTGCGGCACCGCGATCCGCAGGGCCGGCCGGGACGACCGGGTCTCCTACTGGTGCCCGGGGTGCCAGTCCGGTCCCGCGGACTGACGCCCCATCATCGCGCTGTCGGTTCCGCCGCACGGCGTCGCCACCGCTGCCCTCCCGGAGCGCGACGGGGAGGACGGCGGATGCCCCGGAAGCGGCCAGGGCCGCCTTGCCCCGTCTCTTCACCGCGCACCGGCGATGGACGGAGATTCGGATGTCGGCCCACGCTCCGGTCAGGGCCTCCACCGGGTACGGCCAGGACACGACCGTCACACGACCGCCGCGCGTTCGGGGTCCCGTGGGCCGCGGCGCGTCCGCCAGCAGGGCCGCGGAGGCATCACCACCACCGTCGACCCACCGAGGCGGGTATCACCGCACGCTCACCGCGTGCTGTGCAAACCGGCCGGGCAGGCGCGTTCCAGCGCCGCCGCAGGCCGGGCCCGCGCCCCGGGCCAGGCCGGTACCCACCCGCCCCAGGGCAGCTACCGGCGTGCGCTCCCACAGAGGGGGCGGAGGCGGTCATGGCCGGGTTCCCAGCGCTCGGACGGGGCGGCGAGACGCGGACACGCGCCGCTCGGCGCGATACCGCGCCCCGCCTCCGACCGCCGTCGTTCACGGCGTGCCGTACCCTCCGGCCGAACGGGGGCGTCGCGAGGCCCTGGTAGCCGTGTTCGCCCCCCCGGCCCCACGGGCGTCCCCGGTCCGCGACGCCACGTGCACCGGCAGCAGGCTGAGCCCCCACCCGCCTGCCGCCACTGCCCCCTCGACGAGCCCCGCGTGCTCCGGCACCAGCACCAGCCGCAGCACGGCCCACCACCACGTAGCGCCCAGCGCGAGCGCCGGCAGCAGGACCCATCGCCTCTCCATGGCCGCCTCCTCCGGTCGACGCTAGACCGGACGGATCACGCGGCGGGAGGGCGCACCGGTTGCATACCCGGCGCGCTCGCAGCATCCGCGCCTGGCGCCCCTGGGGGCCGTGCCCCGGACCGTGCGCCCCCGCAGCCGTCCCGGCGCGATGTCCGCCCCGGCCGCGGCAGCGGCCCCGGAGGAGGCTCCGGAGGAGGCTCCGGATATACCCACGGCTAGACGCTCTCTGCCTGGAACATCCAGGCGTGCTTCTCGAGATCGGCCGTGAGCGCGATAAGGATGTCCTGGCTCACCGGATCCGGCTCGTCGGTGATCCGGATACGCTCCCGCATCCGGTCGATCACCGCGGACAGCGACTTGACCATGGTGCTGACGACGTCCGAGTCCTGGATCCAGCCGTCCGGGACCTTCCCGATGGCGCTCGCGGACGCGACGCTCTCGGCACGGCCGTCGGGGGCGACCCCGATGGCGGAAGCGCGCTCGGCCACGGTGTCGGAGTGCATCCGCGCCGTGGTCACGACCTCGTCCAGCTGCAGATGCACCGAGCGGAAGCGGGGCCCGACCACGTTCCAGTGCACCTGCTTGGCCACGAGCGCAAGATCGATCAGATCGACCAGGGCGCCCTGGAGGGCCTCGCCCGTGACCTTGCGCGCGTCCTCGGGCAGGATGCTCTTCACCGCACACATAGTGACCTCCGTTCGACGGCACCGTTCTCCACCATGACACATATGGAATAAAACGGTTATTCGGGGATGAGAGAAGCCCCGGTCGGGTACCCACCCGACCGGGGCTCACACCTGGAGATCAGGCGGCGACGACGTCCACTGCTTCCGTCGGCGCCTTGATGGTCACCCGTTCCGTCGGCACGCCCGCGACCGATGTCACGGACACGGAGTTCAGCGGACGCACCGGCGCGGACACCGGCCCGCTCGCCGCCGACTCCGCCAGCTCGGCGAGCGACAGCTCATCGCTGACTTCACGCATGAGCTCGGACATCCGTACGTCAAGCGCGTCGCAGATGGCGGAGAGCAGCTCGGAGGAAGCCTCCTTCTGCCCCCGCTCCACCTCGGAGAGATAGCCGAGAGAGACTCGGGCGGACGAGGAGACTTCGCGCAGAGTACGGCCCTGGCGCTGGCGCTGCCGACGCAGCACGTCACCCAGCAGGCGACGGAGCAGAATCATCGGTGGCTCCCTCCTCGGACCGCGTAGCCGCATCCTTCACGCCCCACCGTACCGCCTCGCGCCGCGGCCGTGCGGGGAGCGATGTCGTGTTCACTCAGGGCTGCAAACATCCGTTCCCCCCGTTCTGTTCCGTATCCTGTGCCCGCCCGTCGCCCGAGAGTTCGCCGGCGAGCAGTGCCAGCACCCCTCGGACACTCTCTCTACGGATGACCGAGCGGTCGCCGTTCAACCTCAGCCGGGCCACTTTGCCAGTGCCGCCGGGACCCGCGACCGCGACGAAGACCGTGCCCACCGGTTGTCCGTCCTGGGGATCGGGCCCCGCGACGCCGGTGGTGGCGATGCCCCAGTCGGCCTCCATCCGGGTCCTCACACCCGCGGCCATCTGCGCGGCGACCTCCGGATGCACCGCCCCGTCAGCGGACAGGAGGGCCTCGTCGACCCCCAGGAGGTCCCGTTTGAGGGCGGTCGCGTACGCGGTCACGGACCCGAGGAAGCTCCTCGACGCTCCCGGAACGGAGGTCAGCTCCGCGGCCACGAGACCTCCCGTGAGGGACTCCGCCACGGCCAGGCTCTGGCCGCGCTCCGCCAGCAGGGACAGCACCCCGGCCGCGCTGCTCATCGCGGCGACTCCGCCCGCTCCCGCTCGGCGGACCGTTCGGCCGCGAGCCCCCTGCGCCGCAGGATTACCGCCTGACGTACGTAGTCCAGGCCGGTGGCGACCGTCAGGATCACCGCCGCGGCCATCACCCACCAGCGCAGCGTGGCCAGCGGCCCGGTGAGCACGAGCACGTACATGCCGACCGCGGTGCCCTGCGCGAGGGTCTTGAGCTTGCCGCCGCGACTGGCGGGGATCACTCCGTGGCGGATCACCCAGAAGCGCATCAGGGTGATCCCCAGCTCGCGAAAGAGGATCACTCCGGTCACCCACCACGGCAGATCCCCGAGCGTCGACAGGCAGATCAGCCCCGCGGCCATGATCGCCTTGTCGGCGATCGGGTCCGCGATCTTCCCGAAGTCCGTGACCAGGTTGTACGTACGCGCCAGATGCCCGTCGAAGATGTCCGTGATCATGGCGACGGCGAAGGCCGCCCACGCCCAGGCCCGCCAGACCGGGTCGTGCCCGCCGTCCATGAGCAGCAGCACGACGAATCCGGGCACGAGCAGCAGCCGCACCATGGTGAGGATGTTGGCGATGTTCCACAGGCTGGCCTGGTTGACGGCCGCAGCGCCCAGCTTCCCGCCGGGCGCCGGCCTCCCGGTACCGCCCGCGGCGGATGCCGGCGCTCCGGTCATCTGCCCGCCTCCTCGCGACAGTCCGAAACCACGTCGGCCACGAGATCGACGCCTTCCGTACCGACGACCTTCGCTTCGACCATACGTCCGGGCGCCAGGCCCGTGGTACTCGGGAAGAGCACCTGCCCATCGGTCTCGGGCGCCTGGTGGGCCGCACGGCCGACGGAGCCGTCCTCGCCGTCGACGGACTCGACGAGGACCCGCAGGGACTCGCCCAGGCGCTCCTCGGCCCGCTGGGCGGTCAGCTCCTCGGCGAGCCGGGACAGCCGCGCCAGGCGCACGTCGACGACGTCCTGGTCCAGCTTGCGCTCGTAACCTGCGGCCTCGGTGCCCTCCTCGTCGGAGTAGCCGAAGACACCGATCGCGTCCAGCCGCGCCTCGGTGAGGAAGCGCTCGAGCTCGGCGAAGTCCGCCTCGTCCTCACCCGGGAACCCGACGATGAAGTTGGAGCGCACACCTGCCTCCGGGGCCTTGCCGCGGATGGTCTCCAGCAGCTCCAGGAACCGCTCGGTGTCGCCGAAGCGCCGCATGGCGCGCAGCACTCCGGGGGCGCTGTGCTGGAACGAGAGGTCGAAATAGGGTGCGACCTTCTCAGTGGAGGTGAGGACGTCGATCAGCCCCGGGCGCATCTCGGCCGGCTGCAGATAGCTGACCCTTACCCGCTCGATGCCGTCGACGGCGGCGAGTTCGGGCAGCAGCGCCTCCAGCAGCCGGATGTCGCCGAGGTCCTTGCCGTACGAGGTGTTGTTCTCGGAGACCAGCATGATCTCCTTCACGCCCTGCTCGGCGAGCCAGCGGGTCTCTCCCAGCACATCGCTCGGCCTGCGGGAGACGAAGGAGCCGCGGAAGGACGGGATGGCGCAGAACGAGCAGCGCCGGTCGCAGCCGGAGGCCAGTTTCACCGAGGCGACCGGGCTGCTGTGCAGCCGGCGGCGGAGGGGTGCGCGCGGTCCGGAGGCGGGCGCCAGACCCTCGGGGAGATCCGCGGGCACGTCCTGCGGGGCAGGGGCAGGGGCAGGGGCCTGGGCGTGCCCGGGGAGGGACACGTCCACGCCCTGCCGAGCCGACGGGCTGATCGGCAGCAGCTTGCGGCGGTCCCGCGGCGCGTGGGAGGCGTGGATGCCTCCGCTCAGGATGGTCTGGAGGCGGTCCGAGATGTCGGCGTAGTCGTCGAAGCCCAGCACTCCGTCGGCCTCGGGCAGGGCGTCGGCGAGTTCCCTGCCGTACCGCTCGGCCATGCAGCCGACCGCCACGACGGCCTGCGTCTTCCCGTGGTCCTTGAGATCGTTGGCCTCGAGCAGGGCGTCGACGGAGTCCTTCTTGGCGGCCTCGACGAAGCCGCAGGTGTTCACGACCGCGACATCCGCATCGGCGGCTTCCTCGACGAGCTCCCAGCCGTCCGCTGCCAGGCGGCCTGCGAGCTCCTCCGAGTCCACCTCGTTACGGGCGCAGCCAAGAGTGACAAGGGCGACGGTACGGCGTTCGGGCATGGGCTCAAGACTACTTCGTCCCGGCCCGCGCCCTGTCCGCCAGGGTTGCCGCCCTCGCGACGGGCGGCGGGCGGCTCGCGGCCGGCCCCGGTCGAGGGGCCGCCCGGTGCCGGCGGCGTTCAGCCGGCCTCGGGGTCGCCCTTGGCGTAGGAGAGCCGCTCCACCTGCCCGCTTTCGAACTCGTCCTCGACCTTCTTGCCGTTCACGAAGAGTTCGATGGCGCCCGCGTTGCCGAGGATGAGATCCAGCCGCTCGTCGTCCTGGAAGGTCTTTGACTCGCCCGCCAGGAGCAGCCCGTCGAAGAGCAGCTTGCCGTGGGCGGACTTGGCGGAGATCCAGCTCTTGTCGTCGACCGCCGTCAGCTTCACCGTCACCTTGTCCTGCGGGACGGCGGCGATGGCGCTCTCCGAGGCCTCTGGCTCGGGCGCCGCCGGCTTCGCCGGAGACGGCAGGGGGCTGCTCCTCTCGGGTGCGGAGCCCTCGGCGACCTGCTTGGTGCTGCCGGCTCCGTCAGGGCCGCTGAAAAGGGTGAAGCCCACGAAGCCGATGACGGCGACGATCGCGGCGACCATCGCTGCGGTCCAGTTGGGGCGCCTGCGCTCCGGACGGATGCGCTCCGCCTCGAAGAGCGGGGCCGCCGGTGTCGGCGAGGGACGTCCGCCGTGCTCGGCGTCGTACCGCGCGACGAGGGGGTCCGGATCCAGCCCCACGGCGCGCGCGAGCGTCCTGACGTGCCCGCGGGCGTAGACGTCGCCGCCGCAGCGCGAGAAGTCGTCCTGCTCGATCGCCTGCACGATGGGGACGCGCACACGGGTGGAGATGCTGAGCTCGTCGACGGTCAGACCTGCGTCGGTACGCGCCTGCCGGAGCGAGCGGCCGATCGAAGGCCCGTCGTCTTCGAGGGAAGGACGGCCGTCTTCGGGGGAGTTGCCGATGGACACGGGGGCGCCTTTCGAGCGTGTAGCCACCTGCTGGAGGTTCAGTCTAGGGGTGGTACGAAAGGGTGGGGCAACCGGGCGGACGCAGTTTGTACGCCATCGGAATGGCCGTACGTCACATTGGTATGGAGAGCGGGGAGAGCGGGGAACGCCCCGCTCTCCATCCAACGTGACGTACAGCCGGGGGAAACGGTTGCCCCGCCCTTTCCTACGAATCAGACTCCCCACGGATCACCGCGAGCACTCCATCCAGCTCATCGGGTTTCACCAGCACGTCGCGCGCCTTCGAGCCCTCACTGGGGCCCACGATGCTCCTGGACTCCATGAGGTCCATGAGGCGGCCCGCCTTGGCGAAGCCGACCCGGAGCTTGCGCTGCAGCATGGACGTCGAGCCGAACTGCGTGGAGACCACCAGCTCGGCGGCCTGGCAGAGCAGGTCGAGGTCGTCGCCGATGTCCTCGTCGACTTCCTTCTGCTGCTTCGTCCCGACCACCACGTCGTCCCGGAACACGGGGGCCATCTGCTCCTTGCAGTGGCGTACGACGGACGCGACCTCCTCCTCGGTCACAAAGGCGCCCTGCATCCGGGTCGGCTTACCCGCTCCCATGGGCAGGAACAGGCCGTCGCCCTTGCCGATCAGCTTCTCCGCGCCCGGCTGATCCAGGATGACCCGGCTGTCGGCGAGTGAGGAGGTGGCGAAGGCGAGCCGGGAGGGGACGTTCGCCTTGATCAGGCCGGTGACCACGTCGACCGACGGCCTCTGGGTGGCCAGGACCAGATGGATGCCGGCGGCACGGGCCAGCTGGGTGATCCGGACGATGGCGTCCTCGACGTCGCGTGCGGCGACCATCATCAGATCCGCCAGCTCGTCGACGATCACCAGCAGGTAGGGGTACGGCTGGAGCTCGCGCTCGCTGCCCTCGGGAGCCTTGGCCCGGCCGCTGCGCACGGCCCGGTTGAAGTCGTCGATGTGCCGGAATCCGTAGGCGGCCAGGTCGTCGTAGCGCAGGTCCATCTCACGCACGACCCACTGCAGGGCCTCCGCGGCCCGCTTGGGGTTGGTGATGATCGGCGTGATCAGGTGCGGGATGCCCTCGTAGGCCGTGAGTTCGACCCGCTTGGGGTCGACGAGGACCATCCGCACGTCCTCGGGGGTGGCCCGCATCATCACCGAGGTGATCAGGCAGTTGACGCAGGAGGACTTGCCGGAGCCGGTGGCGCCGGCGACCAGGATGTGCGGCATGTTCGCCAGGTTGGCCATGACGTAGCCCCCCTCGACGTCCTTGCCGAGTGCGACCAGCATGGGGTGGTCGTCCTCGGCCGCGTCCGCCAGCCGCAGCACGTCGCCGAGGTTGACCATCTCCCGGTCGGTGTTCGGGATCTCGATGCCGACGGCGGACTTGCCGGGGATCGGCGAGATGATCCGCACGTCGGGGCTCGCCACGGCGTAGGCGATGTTCTTCGTCAGCGCGGTGATGCGCTCCACCTTGACGGCGGGGCCGAGTTCGACCTCGTAGCGGGTGACCGTCGGACCGCGGGTGAAACCGGTGACGGCGGCGTCGACCTTGAACTCCGTGAAGACATTCGTGAGCGCGGCGACGATCGCGTCGTTGGCCGCGCTGCGGCTCTTGCCCGGCCCGCCGCGCTCCAGAAGGTCCAGGGACGGCAGCCCGTAGGTGATGTCACCGGAGAGCTGGAGCTGTTCGGCCCGCGGGGGCAGGGACTGCGGCGTGTCGGGAGCGGGCTTCGTCAGATCGGGCACCGAGCCCGCAGGGGCCTGCGTCTCCGCCGCCTCCGCGGGCACCGCCGGCGCGGGCCGCGCCTTCCGCACACCTGGCAGCGGCCCGGCGGCGCGCTCCCGGTCGGCGGTGAGGTCGCGGGTCAGACCGGCCACGACGGGCGACGGCGGCATGCCGTTGAGGACGGCCCCGTCGAGAGCGGCAGCGGCGGCAGCGGCGACGTCGACGGCGTCCATCGGCCGTCCGGCGTCGGGCTGGGTGGAGGGTCCTCGCCGCCTGCGCCGGGACAGCGCCGCCTCCTCGGCCGTGTCGGTGCCGTACCCCTCGGCGCCCCGGCGCACAGAGGTGCGGCGGGGCGGGGAGGTCGCCTCGTGCCACTCCTCCTCGCGCTCCCCCGGCTCTCCGGCCTCGTCCGCACCTCGCCGGTACGGTTCCTCCAGCAGCCCGAGGCGGACCCCGAGCCCGCGAAGCCGCTGCGGGATCGCGTTGACCGGGGTGGCGGTGACGACGAGCAGACCGAAGACCGCGAGCAGCACCAGCAGCGGTACGGCGAGCACCTCCGTCATCATGAGGACCAGCGGCCTGGAGGCGGCCCAGCCGATCAGGCCGCCCGCCGCCTGCATCGCCTCCTCGCCGTCCCCGCGTCCCGGCGAGCCGCAGGCGATGTGGACCTGTCCGAGCACGCCGACGACCAGCGCCGTGAGCCCGATGACGATACGGCCGTTGGCGTCGGACTGCTCGGGGTGGAGGATCAGCCTTACGGCGATCGCGGCGAGCAGGATCGGCAGGAGCAGATCGAGCCGGCCGAAGGCACCGGTGACGAGCATCTCGACGAGGTCGCCGACCGGGCCGCGCAGATCGGACCAGGTGCCCGCGGCGACGATCAGCGAGAGGGCGAGCAGCAGCAGCGCGAGCCCGTCCTTGCGGTGCACGGGGTCGAGCCCCTTGGCTCCGCGTCCTATGCCGCGGAACACGGCACCGACCGCGTGAGCGACGCCGAGCCACATGGCGCGGATCAGCCACAGGACACCGCCGGTGGGGTTCGGCGCGGGCCTGGGCGCGGCCTTCTTCGCCACCGCCCTGCGGGCGGGCGTCTTCTGGGCCGGAGCGCGCTTGGCAGCCGGCTTCCGCTCCGTGGCCTTCCTGGCGGGCGCCGCCTTCTTCGCGGCACCGGTCGTACGGCCGGAGCGCGGCTGCGCGGTACCCGACGCGCCTGGGGAACCCTTGCCGGACGTACGTGAGGCCATGGTGGTGAGGTTACCGGTGTGGAAGGCGAGGGACACGCGTGCCCACCGGTTCACCCGTTCGTGTCGTCCTTGGGGTGTCCGCGAGCTGACATTCGCTCAGCGGCCGTTCACCAGTGCCGTTCGGGTGCCCCCTTCGTGTGCCGCGGGCGTGCCGCGCGTGTGCCGCGCCTGCGGCCCTCGACCGGTCCCGGCGGTGGCTGCGGGACAAAAGCAGCAGGAGAACGGTCCGCCGGAAAGCACCGCGGTGAGGGTGCCGGGAGCGTCCGGGCCTGGTGCCCGGGGTCTCCCGGGCCCCTGGGATCCAAGAGCCCGGGCGCCGTGCCTCCTCCCGGCCCCCGGGACGTGAGGAGGCGTCACCAGGCCGGGGGGCGTCCCTCCTACGGGGGACGGCCCCCAGGCAGCGCGAAAGGGGCGCGAGGCGCCGCTCAGGTGGCACGGGCCGCTGGAACCGTTCCGGTCGCGGCACCGGCTCAGCACTAGCTCTGGGACGGAAGCGCGGGCGAACCGGCGCCCGCGCCGGGCTCCAGGGCGTCCAGCGCTCTGCGCAGTCCGGTGAGTTTGCGTTCGAGGTGGGCCGCGGTGGCGACGGCCGCCGCGTCCGCGGACTCGTCGTCGAGCTGCTTGGAGAGCGCCTCGGCCTGTTCCTCCACCGCCGCCAGCCGCGCGGACAGTTCGGCGAGGAGCCCCGCAGGCTCCTTGGCCTCGCCCGCGCCGAGCCCGCCCTCCAGCTGGAGCCGGAGCAGGGCCGCCTGCTCGCGCAGCTGGCAGTTCTTCATGTAGAGCTCGACGAAGACGGAGACCTTGGCCCGGAGCACCCAGGGGTCGAACGGCTTGGAGATGTAGTCCACCGCGCCTGCGGCGTAACCGCGGAAGGTGTGGTGCGGGCCGTGGTTGATCGCGGTGAGGAAGATGATCGGGATGTCTCTGGTCCGCTCCCGGCGCTTGATGTGCGCTGCGGTCTCGAACCCGTCCATTCCCGGCATCTGAACGTCCAGCAGAATGACCGCGAAGTCGTCCGTCAGCAGCGCCTTGAGCGCTTCCTCCCCGGACGATGCCCGAACCAGTGTCTGATCGAGCGCGGAGAGGATGGCCTCCAGCGCCAGCAGATTCTCCGGCCGGTCATCGACCAGGAGGATCTTGGCCTTCTGCACCATGCCTCGCCCTCCTCGCCCCGGCTTTGGCTCTCCCCGGCTCGATGAGCCGGCGGAGACACCGGGCGCCGCCCCGAGGGACGACTCCCTTGCGCCGCCCGTCCTTGTGCCGGTCATGGTAGCCGCACCCCGCCCGTCGCCACACCCTGTCACCGCGATGTCACCGCGCACACCGCGGAAACGCGGTGGGAGACGAGAAGGTTCCCCGGATTCTCCCTCCCCACACGCTTCCGGGCACGGCCAGTCAGCGGTTCACGGGAATCCCTACGATCCGCAATCAGACTGTGATGTGCACTTGAGCAACCATCGTCACTTTCCGTGCATCCACTGATCCATCACAGCGAGAAGGTGATCAGGATCGACCGGCTTGGTGACGTAGTCGGAAGCACCCGATTCGATCGCCTTCTCCCGGTCCCCCTTCATCGCCTTCGCCGTGAGAGCGACGATCGGCAGCCCCGCGAACTGCGGCATCCTGCGGATCGCGGTCGTCGTCGCATAGCCGTCCATCTCGGGCATCATGATGTCCATCAGCACGACCGCCACATCATCGTGCTGCTCCAGCATCTCGATGCCCTCCCGCCCGTTCTCCGCGTACAGCACGGACAGACCGTGCTGTTCCAGGACGCTGGTGAGCGCGAAGACATTGCGGATGTCGTCGTCGACGATCAGCACCTTCTCACTGTGGAACTGGTAGGCGCGGCGCGGCTCCTTGCCCTGCTCCTGCGGGGACAGCCCCGTCCAGGGCTCAGCCACGAAGCTCGTGGCCGCCGTGGGCTGCCCGGGCAGCGCGTCCCGCAGGTCCGCGGCCCCCAGCGCCTTGCGGCGGCGGCGGAACAGCGTACCGCCGGCCCCGTTCGGCTCCCCGGCGGAGGGCCCCTGCGCGCCGGGCGGATACTCGGCCTGCCGCATGTCGCCAAGCGCCGCAGCCTGCGCCTCGGAACCGGGCACGAGCGGCGGATAGCCCTGCGGCGGCAGTTCGCCGAGGCGCAGCGGCAGATACAGCGTGAACGTCGAACCGCGGCCCGGCTCGCTCGCCGCGTGGATCTCGCCCCCGAGCAGCCGGGCGATCTCCCGGCTGATCGACAGCCCCAGGCCCGTACCGCCGTACTTGCGGCTGGTCGTGCCGTCGGCCTGCTTGAACGCCTCGAAGATCACCCGCATCTTGCTGGCCGCGATCCCGATGCCGGTGTCGGTGACCGAGAAGGCGATCAGATCGCCGTCGGCCTCGCGCAGCGAACCGGCCTCCAGCAGCTGCTCGCGGATCGACTGCGGCACATCGGCACTGGCCGGCCGGATCACCAGCTCCACGGCCCCGGTGTCGGTGAACTTCACGGCGTTCGAGAGCAGGTTGCGCAGCACCTGCAGCAACCGCTGCTCGTCCGTGTGGAGCGTCGCGGGCAGCTCCGGCGAGACCCGCACCGAGAAGTCGAGCCCCTTCTCCACCGTGAGCGGCCGGAACGTCGCCTCCACATAGTCGACGAGCTGCACCAGGGCGATCCGGGTCGGGCTGACGTCCATCTTGCCGGCCTCGACCTTCGACAGATCGAGGATGTCGTTGATCAGCTGCAGCAGGTCGGACCCCGCCCCGTGGATCGTCTCGGCGAACTCCACCTGCTTGGGCGTGAGATTGGTGTCCGCGTTGTCCGCCAGCAGCTTGGCCAGGATCAGCAGCGAGTTGAGCGGGGTCCTCAGCTCGTGCGACATGTTCGCCAGGAACTCGGACTTGTAGCGCATGGAGACGGCGAGCTGCTCGGCCCGCTCCTCCAGCACCTGCCGCGCCTCCTCGATCTCGGTGTTCTTCACCTCGATGTCGCGGTTCTGCCGGGCCAGCAGCTCGGCCTTCTCCTCCAGTTCCGCATTCGAGGACTGCAGTGCCTTCTGCCGGTTCTCCAGTTCCTCCGAGCGCTCCCGCAGCTGCTCGGTCAGCTCCTGGGACTGCATGAGCAGCACCTCGGTCTTGGTGTTCACGCTGATGGTGTTGACGCTGGTGGCGATCATCTCGGCGATCTGGTTGAGGAAATCGCGCTGGATCTGGGTGAACGGCTGGAACGACGCAAGTTCGATCACACCGAGCACCTTGCCCTCGAACAGCACCGGCAGCACGATCACATGCGCCGGCGACGCCTCACCGAGGCCCGACGAGATCTTCAGATACCCCGGCGGAACGTTGACCTGGATCGTCCGCTTCTCCTCGGCCGCCGTGCCGATCAGGGTCTCACCCGGCCGGAACGAGGTGGGCATCAGCCCGGCCGAGTAGCCGTAACTGGCGCGCATCACCAGCTCGTACGAGCTCTCACCGCCCGGGCCGAGCTCGTCCCCGCCGCCCGTCGGCATGGCGAGGAAGAAGGCACCGTGCTGCGCCGAGACCACCGGTGTCAGCTCGCTCATGATCAGCGAGGCGACGTCGTCGAGGTCCCGGCGGCCCTGCATCAGACCGGAGATACGGGCCAGATTGCCCTTCAGCCAGTCCTGCTCCTCGTTGGCGAGGGTGGTGTCCCGAAGGTTGGCGATCATCGTGTTGATGTTGTCCTGCAGGACCTGGATCTCGCCGGCCGCGTCCACGTCGATCTTCAGATTGAGATCGCCGCGGGTCACCGCGGTGGCGACGGCGGCGATCGCGCGCACCTGCCGGGTCAGGTTCCCGGCCATCTCGTTCACCGACTCCGTCAGGTCCCGCCAGGTGCCGTCCACGTCGCGCACCCGGGCCTGACCGCCGAGCATGCCGTCCGTACCCACCTCCCTGGCCACCCGGGTGACCTCCTCGGCGAACGACGACAACTGGTCGACCATCGTGTTGATGGTGTCCTTGAGGTCCTGGATCTCGCCCCGCGCATCGATGTCGATCTTCTTGGTGAGATCGCCCTTGGCGATGGCGGTGGTGACCGTCGCGATCTGCCGCACCTGACCGGTCAGGTTGGACGCCATCGAGTTCACCGACTCGGTCAGGTCCTTCCAGGTGCCGGCGACGCCCGGCACCCGCGCCTGGCCGCCGAGGATGCCCTCGGTGCCCACCTCCCGCGCCACCCGGGTGACCTCTGCGGCGAACGACGACAGGGTCGTCACCATCGTGTTGACGGTGTCGGCGAGTTCCGCGACCTCGCCACGGGCCTCGACCGTCACCTTCTTCGTCAGGTCGCCGGTGGCGACCGCCGAGGACACCCGGGAGATGTTCCGCACCTGGCTGGTCAGGTTGTTGGCCATCAGGTTGACGTTGTCGCTGAGGTCCTTCCAGATGCCCGTGACACCTCGGACCCGGGCCTGGCCGCCGAGGATGCCCTCGGTGCCCACCTCCCGCGCCACCCGCGTCACCTCGTCGGCGAAGTTGGAGAGCTGGTCCACCATCGTGTTGACGGTCGTGACCAGCTCCAGGATCTCGCCCTTGGCGTCAACCGTGATCTTCTTCGACAGATCGCCCTTGGCGACCGCCGTCGTCACCTCGGCGATGTTGCGCACCTGGCTGGTCAGGTTGTTCGCCATGAAGTTGACGGACTGGGTGAGGTCCTTCCAGGTACCGGAGACTCCCTGCACCTCGGCCTGGCCGCCGAGGATGCCCTCCGTGCCCACCTCACGCGCCACCCGGGTCACCTGCTCGGCGAACGACGACAGCTGGTCCACCATCGTGTTGAGGGTGTTCTTCAGCTCCAGGATCTCGCCCCGCGCGTCCACATCGATCTTCTGCGACAGATCACCCCGCGCCACCGCCGTGGCGACCTGGGCGATGTTGCGCACCTGGGCCGTGAGGTTCCCGGCCATGCCGTTCACCGAGTCCGTCAGGTCCCGCCACACCCCGGCCACGCCCGGCACCTGCGCCTGGCCGCCGAGCCGCCCGTCCGTGCCCACCTCACGCGCCACCCGGGTCACCTGCTCGGCGAACGCCGACAGCTGGTCCACCATCGTGTTGATGGTGTTCTTCAGCTCCAGGATCTCGCCCCGCGCGTCCACATCGATCTTCTGCGACAGATCACCCCGCGCCACCGCCGTGGTCACCTGGGCGATCTGGCGCACCTGCGACGTCAGATTGCCCGCCATGAAGTTGACGGAGTCGGTGAGTTCCTTCCAGGTGCCGGACACTCCGTCGACCCGCGCCTGGCCGCCGAGTCGGCCTTCCGTCCCCACGTCCCGGGCCATGCGCGTCACCTGGTCGGCGAACGAGGACAGCTGCGCCACCATGGTGTTGACGGTGTTCTTCAGCTCGAGCATCTCGCCCGCGACGTCGACCGTGACCTTCTGCGACAGATCACCGTTCGCCACCGCCGTCGTCACCTGCGCGATATCCCTCACCTGACCGGTGAGATTGCGGAACGCCGTGTTGACCGAATCGGTCAGGTCCTTCCACGTGCCCGCCGCGCCCGGCACAGCGGCCTGCCCGCCCAGCCGGCCCTCGACACCGACCTCCCGCGCCACCCGGGTCACCTCGGAACCGAACGACTGCAACTGGTCCACCATGGTGTTGACGGTGTTCTTCAGCTCGAGCATCTCGCCCGCGACGTCGACCGTGACCTTCTGCGACAGATCACCGTTCGCCACCGCCGTCGTCACCTGCGCGATATCCCTCACCTGGGTGGTCAGGTTCCGGAAGACCGTGTTGACCGAATCGGTCAGGTCCTTCCAGGTGCCCGCGGCACCCGGCACCTGGGCCTGGCCGCCGAGCAGGCCCTCGGCGCCCACCTCGCTGGCCACCCGGGTCACCTCGTCCGCGAACGTGCGGAGGGTCTCGGTCATCTGGTTGATGGTCTCGGCCAGCTGGGCGACCTCGCCCCGCGCGCTCACCGTGACCTTCTGCGACAGATCGCCGTTCGCCACCGCCGTCGTCACCTCGGCGATGCCCCGCACCTGCGAGGTCAGATTGCCCGCCATCGTGTTGACGGAGTCGGTGAGGTCCTTCCACACGCCGGCGACCCCCGGCACCGTCGCCTGGCCGCCCAGTTCGCCCTCGGTACCCACCTCACGGGCGACCCGGGTCACCTCCGAGGAGAACGAGGACAGCTGGTCGACCATCGTGTTGACGGTGTTCTTCAGCTGCAGCATCTCGCCGGCGACATGCACGGTGACCTTGCGCGACAGGTCCCCCTTGGCGACCGCCGTGGTCACCAGGGCGATGTCGCGGACCTGCGCCGTGAGCCGGTACGCCATGGTGTTCACGGAATCCGTGAGATCCTTCCATGAACCGGACATACCGCGCACTTGGGCCTGGCCGCCGAGCTTGCCCTCGGTACCGACCTCAAGCGCCACCCGCGTCACCTCGTCGGTGAACGCGGACAACTGGTCCACCAGGTTGTTCACCGTGCGCGCGACCTTCAGGAACTCGCCGCGCAGCGGCCGCACCGCCCCACCCGAGCCGTCCGCCGCGTGCGACCGGAGCTCCATGCGGTGCTCCAGGTCGCCCTCAGCCACCGCCGACAGCACCCGGCCCACTTCGGACACCGGGCGCGCCAGATCGTCCACCAGCTCGTTGGACGCCTCGATCGCGGCCGCCCAGGAACCCTCGCAGGCGCCGGGGGCGAGGCGTTCCGTGAGTTTCCCCTCACGGCCCACGACACGCCGGACACGCGCGAGCTCCCCGGTCAGATGCAGATTGCGGTCGGCGACCTCGTTGTAGACGGCGGCGATCTCGGCCATCACGCCATCGCCCGAAACGGTCAGCCGCTTACGGAAGTTTCCGTCCCGCATGGCCGACAGGGCGGCGAGAAGCCGGTTCAGTGCCGCGGTGTCCACCTGGGTGGTTCCCCCGCGTGACTGATTCCTCCGGGACTGTCCGCCTTGTGCGCGCGTGCCCTCGCCACGCGCCGTCGCACCAGACTCCACCTTGTCCCTCCCGCAGGGGTCGCCCGTAAAGCTCGGGTTGTCTCAGCAAGCTTGCCCAGTGTTTCACCACGGCCGAACCAGGCCATAACAGTTCGGCAGCTTCGCATAGCGTCCCCACCCCTGTAAGGCGGAAACGGCGGTGACCGGCATCCGCTCGGACAGCGAAGGTAAGTAACCTGGCATCCGGCTGTCCAACCGCCCCGGTCGCCCGGCGGGGGGCGGCATGGCGCAAGGACTACCAGACCGGGCACCGGGAGGGGCGGACATCGACCATGGCCGAGCCGGGCGTCGAGATGCGTACGAGCAGTTCCGAGATCACCGCACGGGCGGCCGCATGCTTCGCCCCGGAGGGACGGTCGGTGGCCACGGCGCGCACGTTCGTCCGCGACACCCTCCAGGGCTGGGGGTACTGCGATGTCGTCGACGACGCCGTCGTCCTCACCAGTGAACTCGTCACCAACGCGGTGATCCACGCGGGTACCGCCGCGGACGTGCTCTGCCTGCGGACCGGGGCAGGCGTGCGGATCGAGGTCGCCGACCGCTATCCGGAACGCGAGATCCCCATCCAGAGCGGCAGCAGAGCCGTCGCCCACCCCGACCGGGAGAACGGGCGCGGACTGCTGCTCTGCGCCGCCCTCGCCTCCCGCTGGGGCGTCGAGTACACGCCGACCCGCAAGCACGTCTGGTTCCGACTCGACCTTCCGCAGCGCACCGTGGGGACGCGCTCGGCGGGCCCGGTCCTCCCGGTCGACCTTCTTCCCGTCGCCGACGAGCGCGTCCGCGTCGCCGTCGTCCAGATCGACCGCAACGGTGCCGTCGGCTCATGGAACGACGACGCCGAACACCTCTTCGGGTACGCGGCGGACCAGGTGGTCGGCAAGCCGCTCGGCGACCTCGCCGCCTGGCCGCAGACCCCCGGCATCGGCACCGGCCTCGCGGAGGCACTGCGGCTCTCCCGCTGGGAGGGCAGCTACGGCATCCGCGGCATGGACGGCCGGGTGGTCCCCGTCTACGCCTCCCACCTCCGCGTACGCGACACCCGGGGCGAGGCGTCCACCGTCTGCCTGCTGGTGCGCGACTACGAGCGGGCCGTGCTCCGGACGCCGACGCGCGCCCCTTCGGCGGACGGCACCGCCCGCGACCACCGCAGCGCGGACCCGTTCGAGGTCTTCATCGGCTCCCCGGCGCCGGACGATCTCGACGGCCTCCTCCGGCGCACCGTCGAACGCGCCCGCGACATGCTCGACGGCGACGCGGCGTTCCTCCTGCTGGCCACCGACGACGAGACGGAACTCGAGGTACGGGCCACCACCGGGCTCCCCTCGGCCCGCCAGCGCTTCGCCCGGGTTCCCGTCGAGGCGGGCACGGGCCGCTACGGTTCGGCCCGTATGCCCGCCGTCCACGAGGACCTCACCTCGGTCCCCGGTGCGGTTCCTCTCCTCGGCGGCACCGGAATGCGTTCCGTCGTCACCGTCCCGCTGAAGGTCGAGGGCAGGCTCACCGGCTCCCTGGGCGTCGCCGCCGAGGTCCCGGGCCGCTACTCCAACGAGGAAGCGCTGCGCCTGCAGTTCGCCGCCGACCGGATCGCACTCGCCGTCGAGTCCGCACGGCTGGGCGAGCTGGAGCGGCTGCGCCGAGGATCCCTCAGCTTCCTCGTCGAGGCCTCGGACCTGCTGGCGGGCACGCTCGACCGCGACCAGACCCTGGCCCTGATGGCGCAGATGACCGTGCCGACGCTCGCCACCTGGTGCGCGGTCTACACGATCTCCGACCAGTCCTCCGAGCCCTACCTCTCGTATGTCCTGCACGAGGACGAGGACCGCATCGACGGCCTCAAGGCCCTGCTCTCCAAGATCGAACCGCCGGACCCGGTTCCGGCGCCCGGCGCCCGCGTATGGACCGCCCCGGCCCAGGCGGCGCACCAGGCCGCTCTGCGCACCTCCATGCGTGAACTCGGCCTCGGCGCCGCCCATATGTCGTCCGGCATCGGCACCACTCTGGCCACGGCCTCCGCGGTCGGCGGCGAGACGGTGGTCCTTCCCCTCGTGGCCCGCAACCGCGTCATCGGGATGCTGACGCTGGGCAAACCGTCCGACGACCATTTCCGCCAGGAGATCCTGGAACTGGCCGAGGACCTCTCCCGCCGGGCCGCCCTCGCGCTGGACAACGCCAGGCTCTACTCCGAGCGCACGGCCATCAGCCAGTCACTGCAGCGCAGCCTGCTGCCACCGGGCCTGCCGCAGGTACCGGGCGTGGAGGTGGAGGTCATCTACCGGGCGGCCGGCGAGGGAAACGAGGTCGGCGGGGACTTCTACGACCTCTTCCCGATCCGCGACGGGGCGTACGGCTTCGCCATCGGTGACGTCTGCGGCACGGGCCCCGAGGCGGCCGCGGTGACCGGCCTCGCCCGCCACGCACTGCGGCTGCTCGCACGGGAGGGCTTCGGCGGTCCGGCGGTGCTGGAGCGGCTCAACGCGGCGATCCTCGACGAGGGTTCCCGCAGCCGTTTCCTCACCCTGCTGTACGGCGAGCTCTGGCCCCAGGAGGACGGCTCGGCGCTGCTGAAGGTCGTCTGCGCCGGGCACCCCCTGCCGCTGCGGCTGCGCCAGAACGGCTCCGTGGAGCCCGCGGCCGAGCCGCAACCGCTGCTGGGGGTGATGGAGGATTTGGAGCTCTACGAGCAGACAGTCACCCTCGATCCGGGCGACGTGCTTCTCTGTGTCACCGACGGTGTCACAGAACGGCGTGAGGGCACCCGCATGCTCGGGGACGACGGTCTGACCGATGTCCTGACGACGTGCACGGGCCTGACGGCCGGGGCGGTCGCGGCACGTGTGCTCCGCGCGGTCGAGCGTTTCGCGGCCGAGCCGGCCTCGGACGATATGGCGATCCTCGCGATGCGCGTACCTGAACCGCACGGAAGCTGACACGGGACACGGGTACGCAACAGGCCCCCCGCCGGGAGGCGGGGGGCCTGTATCGATCGGAGCCCCCAAACGGAATCGAACCGTTGACCTTCTCCTTACCATGGAGACGCTCTGCCGACTGAGCTATAGGGGCCTGTTGCCTTGTGTGGTCGTCTACTCGGCAACGGAATGAAGCATACCCCGAACTGACGTGTGCTCCTAATCAGTCGGGCGACTCTCTGAGTGCACGTCAGCAAGGTAAGTCCACCTCGTGCGGCCGGCCCCGGCCGGGTCTCTCCGGCGCGTTGTCGATTCACCCGGGGTGCACCCGGTACGAGGACGGCCTCCGCCCGGCGATACACCGCATCCGACTCCGCGCGCTGATTCACCGAAGACAACGGGACATCACTTGGGGAACGCCAAAAAGCCTCAACCCCCGAGTATTCACCCGGGGGTTGAGGCTCAATAATTGTTCGGCGGTGTCCTACTCTCCCACAGGGTCCCCCCTGCAGTACCATCGGCGCTGAAAGGCTTAGCTTCCGGGTTCGGAATGTAACCGGGCGTTTCCCTCACGCTATGACCACCGAAACTCTATGAA
>NZ_BLLG01000028.1 GCF_011766325.1 Streptomyces pacificus
AACCGGAACGATCCGGATGGACGGGGTATCAACATATCTGGCGTTGACTTTTGGCACGCTGTTGAGTTCTCAAGGAACGGACGCTTCCTTCGTACTCACCCACGGAACACTCTCCGAGGCTTTCCTCTGGGCGCTTCCCTTCGGTGTTTCCAGCTTAGCAGATCCGATTTCCTTCTCCGCCACCCGCTGGAGCGGGCTGCCAGAACGTTCATCCGCTTCCGCGAATTCCCTTTCTGGCTTCGATTACCCTACCAGTCTTTTCCCGTTTCCCTGACCACGCGTATCAGTGGGCAGCAAAGGCACATCTGACATGTAGACCGGTTAGGGGTGTCGACTCGACAGGTGCTGCCGACCCGCGAAACAGAGATGCGTCACGGCCGGGCAGGGGTACGAGGTTACATGTCACCGGCAGTCGAGGCAAATCGCCTCCCGGCTCTCCGGGTTCGCCAACTGGTAAGTCGTGCACGGAGCCTGCACCGCCCATCGCATACGCTCGAAGCAGTACGCCGCCCGATGCAGGCCGGGGCGGCGACCCATGGATCCCCGCCTCGGGAGGCCCCCATGACCACCGTGACCTCGCCTCTGAGAGGCCGCGCCGTCGGGCTCGCCACGGTGCCCGACCCGGTGTTCTCCGGTGCCATGGTCGGTCCGGGTACGGCGATCGACCCCCGCCCGGAGCCGTCCGATGCGGTCTCCCCGGTGGACGGCGTCGTCGTCTCCCTTCACCCGCACGCCTTCGTCGTCGTCGATCCCGAGGGGCACGGTGTACTGACCCATCTCGGCATCGACACCGTGCAACTCAGGGGAGCCGGCTTCGAACTCCTCGTCAGCAGGGGCGACACCGTGACCCGTGGCCAGGCGATCGTGCGCTGGAGTCCCCTCGCGGTCGAAGAGTCCGGCAACTCCCCGATCTGCCCGGTGGTGGCCCTCGACGCCTCGGCCGACGCACTGGGCGGGCTCCGTGAGGAAGGCCTCGTCGAGACGGGCGACGAGCTGTTCAGCTGGCGGTGACCCCATCCTGATGGGGGCCCTGATGGAGGCCGGTCGTACACCACCGCGGCGGATGGGACCGCCGCACTATCGGAGACGGGTGACATGGAGACAACGCTGCAGGGCGTCGGCGTCAGCCACGGTGTGGCGGTCGGCGAGGTTCGGCGCATGGGCACAGCGGCGCTGGAGCCGCCGGCCAGGCAGATACCCGCGGGCGACGCGGAGCGCGAACAGGGGCGCGCCCGGCACGCGGTCGGCGCCGTGGCGGCCGATCTCGCCGCGCGGGGCAACCTGGCGGGCGGCGAGGCGCAGCATGTGCTCGAGGCGCAGGCCATGATGGCCCGGGACCCGGAGCTGGCGGCGGATGTCGGGCGGCGCATCGCCGTGGGGAGCACGGCCGAACGTGCCGTCTACGACGCCTTCGCGGCCTACCGGGCGCTGCTGGCGGGTGCGGGTGAGTACCTGGCCGGCCGGGTGGCCGACCTGGACGACGTGCGGAACCGCATCGTGGCGCGGCTCCTCGGGGTGCCGATGCCGGGCGTGCCGGACAGTGACGAGCCTTATGTACTGATCGCGCGGGACCTCGCTCCCGCGGACACGGCGCTGCTCGACCCGGCGCTGGTGCTCGGGTTCGTCACCGAGGAGGGCGGTCCGACCAGCCACAGCGCGATCCTGGCCCGGGCTCTGGGGGTGCCTGCGGTGGTCGCGCTGCCGGGAGCCTGCGAGCTGGGCGAGGGCACAGTGGTCGCGGTGGACGGCAGCACCGGCGAGGTGTTCGTGGAGCCGGGCGAAGAGCGGCGTCAGCGTCTCGCCCAGGCCGCTGCCGAGCGGAAGGCCGCTCTGACGGCGTCCGTCGGTCCCGGTGCGACCTCGGACGGCCACAAGGTGCCGCTGCTGGCGAACGTCGGCGGCCCCGGGGACGTGCCGGCCGCTGTGGAGGCCGGGGCCGAGGGCGTCGGTCTGTTCCGGACCGAGTTCCTCTTCCTCGAGGACGGTAGACGGCCGCCTTCGGAGGCCGAGCAGGTAGAGGCGTACCGCAAGGTACTGGAAGCGTTCCCCGAGGGGCGGGTGGTGGTGCGGGTGCTGGACGCCGGCGCGGACAAGCCTCTCGACTTCCTGACTCCCGCCGACGAGCCCAACCCGGCACTGGGCGCCCGGGGGCTGCGGACGCTGCTCGACCACCCCGAGGTGCTGCGCGCCCAGCTCACCGCGCTGTCCAAGGCCGCCGAGGGGCTGCCGGTGTATCTGGAGGTGATGGCGCCGATGGTGGCCGACCGCGCGGACGCCAGGGCCTTCGCCCAGGCGTGCCGCGAGGCGGGACTGAACGGGAAGTACGGCGTGATGGTCGAGATCCCGTCCGCGGCCCTGCGGGCGCGGTCGGTGCTGCAGGAGGTCGAGTTTCTGTCGCTGGGCACCAACGACCTGGCGCAGTACGCCTTCGCCGCGGACCGCCAGGTGGGTGCGGTCTCCCGGTTCCAGGACCCCTGGCAGCCCGCTCTGCTCGACCTGGTGGCGCTGTCCGCCGAGGCGGCAGCGGCCGAGGGCAAGAGTTGCGGTGTGTGCGGTGAGGCCGCGGCCGATCCGCTGCTCGCGTGTGTGCTGACGGGTCTGGGGGTCACCTCGCTTTCGATGGGTGCGGCGTCCATCCCGTATGTGCGGGCGGCGCTCGCGAAGCACACGCTGGCCCAGTGCGAGCGTGCCGCTGCGGCGGCGCGGGCGGCGGACTCCGCCGGTGAGGCGCGGCGTGCCGCGCGGGCGGTGCTGTCCGGGGAGTGACCGCCCGCGGCGGCGCCGGCGACAGCCGGCGACTGACCGGGGACTCGGGACTCGGGACTCGGGACTCGGGACTCGGGACTCGGGACTCGGGACTCGGGACTCGGGACTCGGGACTGGCGGAGCTTCCGGCCGTGCGGCGGGGCCCTCGTCCGTCCGCGGTTCCTCACTCGTCCCCGGAGTCGGCCGGCGGGTGTCCCGCCTCCGGGGGCGGGCGGTCACGGCCGGATGCCTGCGGCATACGCCTAGGGATGCGCTCCGCCCACGTCGAAACCCGCCCCGTACTCGACATCGGGTTCCGGGGAGAGCGGCTCCCCGGTGTCCGCGTCCGTGCAGTAGGCGCTGAAGACCTCGGCCCCGGTGAGCGCGAGCAGCCGGCCGGCGTGGAGCCGCCAGCCGCACAGCCGGTCGGGGATACCGGGCCGGGACGTCCTGAGGACGACCCCGCCTGGGCTCCCGAGGGCGACACCGACCGCCAGGACCGTCGTGAACTCGGCGGCCTCGACGGAGTCGAGGACGGCCGGCCCGCCGGCGGGGCGTGTGGTGTCGAGGGCCGCCAGGAGCTGCTGCCCTTCCTCGGCCGGGACGCTGCAGACGAGGTGGTGGGTCCCGGGGCCGGCGCCGTCGATCAGGCCGGCCAGAAGCCGTGACGCATGCTCGAGCGCCGAGCGGCCCGCGTCCTCCCCGAGGTTCCGGCGGCTGCCCGGGTCACCGGGCAGGGAGGCGGCGTACTCCCCAGTGGCATGCCGGGAGGCGCGGTTCAGCAGAAGCGGGACGAGTTCGCCCAGTGGCTGGCCCGTATAGACGACGGTCGCGCCGCCGGAGGCGACCTCCGCGGTATAGCGGCTGCGACTCGCGGAGGAATCGGGATCGAGCCCGGTCTCCCGGCAGTAGTGGGCGAACTCCTCCGGGTCGAAGACGGCGACGGTGGTGTGGCCGCACTGGGCGGCGAGTGCCTTGAGCAGGCCTTCCGCGTGGCGGAGGTAGTCGGGATGGTCATCGAAGGCGAAGGTGGTGTACCGGCGCATGGCCGCGAAGTCGTCGTCGGCGACGAGGAGTCCGACGACAGCGGGTACGTCGCGGCGCAGCGCCCGGTGGCGCTCCCGCCGGTCGCTCCCGGCCCGGCCGCGTCCCCGCGCGTGTTCGTGCTGCCGGGAACGGGGGTGGGCGGTGCGGTCCCGGCCGTCCTGTGCGTGGTGCGCGCCGCCCCTGCCGCGGGCCGTGGTGCGGGCGGTGGCGTCCTGCTGCCCTTGCTGCCCTTGCTGCCCTTGCTGTCCGTGCTGCCCTTGCTGCATGGAGTCCCCCTGTCGCTCGGGCGGTGTTGCCCAGTGCTCACTCACCGTAACCGCGGGCACTGACAACCGGGTACGGACACCGAGGTCCCGTGACGGCGAGGGGTGCCCGGCGGCGCCGTTTCAGCCGCGCCGGGCGGCGCGTTCGCGCGCCAGGTCCTCGTAGAAGCCCAGCAGCTCGAGGTCGTCCACCGAGCCGGGGTTCACCGCGCTGCTCAGCGCGGTGCCCTGGAGCAGGCGCTTGACCGGGACCTCGATGCGCTTGCCTGTGAGGGTGTGCGGGACGCCGGGGACTGCGATGATCTCGTCCGGGACATGGCGTGGTGAGAGCTGTTCGCGGATGGTGCGCCTGATGCGGGAGCGCAGGTCGTCGTCGAGGGCGGCGCCGGGTGCGAGGTGGACGAAGAGGGGCATCCAGTAGCCGCCGTCCGGTTCCTCGAGGCCGATGACCAGTGATTCCCTGATCTCGGGGAGTCGCTCCACCACTTCGTAGATGTCGGCGGAGCCCATGCGGACGCCTTGGCGGTTGAGGGTGGAGTCCGATCTGCCGTGGATGACGACGGAGCCGTGGTCGGTGATCGTGATCCAGTCGCCGTGCCGCCAGACACCGGGGAACATCTCGAAGTAGCTGTCGCGGTAGCGGCTGCCGTCGGGGTCGTTCCAGAAGCGGATCGGCATGGACGGCATGGGGTTGGTGACGACGAGTTCGCCGACTTCGCCGATGACGGGCTTGCCGTGCGGGTCCCAGGACTGCAGGTCGGTGCCGAGGCAGGCGGCCTGGAGTTCGCCGATGTGGACGGGCAGGGTCGGCACGGCTCCCGCGAAGCAGCTGCAGACGTCCGTGCCGCCGCTCACGGACGCGATCCACAGGTCCTCGCGGACCTCGTCGTGCAGCCAGCGGAAGCCGTCGGGCGGCAGTGGGGAGCCGGTGGTGGCGACGCAGCGGACCGTGGAGAGGTCGTGGTCGCGCGCGGGGTGCACGCCGGCCTTGCGGCAGGCCATGACGTAGGCGGCGGAGGTACCGAAGAGGGTCGTCCCGGTGCGCTCGGCGATCGCCCACTGGGCGCCGGTGTCCGGGTGGCCGGGGCTGCCGTCGTACAGCACCACGGTGGTGCCGGTGAGCAGCCCGGAGACGAGGAAGTTCCACATCATCCAGCCGGTGGACGTGTACCAGAAGAAGCGGTCCCCGGGGCCGAGGTCGCAGTGCAGTCCGAGTTGTTTGAAGTGCTCCAGGAGGATCCCGCCCTGGGACTGGACGATCGCCTTGGGGAGCCCGGTCGTGCCGGAGGAGTACAGGACCCACAGCGGGTGGCCGAAGGGCACCTGCTCGAAGACGGGCTCGGCGTCCCCCGCGGTGAGCGCGGACCACTCCAGGGCGCCCTCGGGGGCCGGGGAGCCGAGCAGCGGGATGTGGACGACGGCCCGCAGGGTGGGCAGTTCGCGGCGGAGCTCGGCGACCGTGTCGGCGCGGTCGTGTTCCTTGCCGCCGTAGCGGTAGCCGTCCACGGTGAACAGGACGACCGGCTCGACCTGCTGGAAGCGGTCGAGGACGCTGCGGGCGCCGAAGTCGGGGGCGCACGAGGTCCAGGTGGCGCCGACGGCAGCGGCGGCCAGGAGGGCGGTCACGGCCTGCGGGATGTTGGGCAGATAGCCGCTGACGCGGTCACCGGGGCGTACGCCGAGGGCGCGGAGTTCGGCGGCGAGCGATCCGACCTGGCGGCGCAGTTCGCTCCAGCTGACGGGAGCCGGGATGTGTGTCTCGTCCATGTGGACGAGGGCCGGCTCGTGGGCGCGGGCGGGGTCCTCGGCGGTGCGCAGGGCGTGTTCCGCGTAGTTGAGGGTGGCGCCGGGGAACCACTGGGCCCCGGGCATGCCGCGGTCGGCGAGGACGCGCTCGCCGGGGGTGGAGAACCGTACGTCGAACCAGTCGGCGACCGCCTGCCAGAAGGTCTCGAGCCGGTCGACGGACCAGCGGTGCAGGGCCGGGTACCCGCCCTCGGCGGGTGCGCCGTAGCGGTCGGCGGCCCAGGACTGGAAGCGGGTGATCCGGGCCGCGGCGACGCGGTCGGCATCCGGCTGCCAGAGGGGGGCGGGGTTCGCGCTTGCGGTCATGGGGCGGCTCCCGGGCGGTCTGTGCGGCTTGGGTGCGTTCTCGGCACGCGGTCGGCGCGTGGTCACGCGGGTGTCGGCGCGGGGCGGGGGTGCGCCCCCGCTCGGATGACAGGGACGATGCCATGTGATCGTCTTCCGCACCAGGGTCACCCACCCATGCCGGAGTGACGGGACGTGTGCTCTCCCCAGGGTCGACGGGGCCCGGCCCGGCGATGGGCGGACCTTGCGTGCCACGGGTGAACGGCGGTTGAACGGCCCCCGGCCCGGCCTTTGCGGATGGCAGGGTGTGCGGCATGGACGGTCGTGATCTGGCGCGCTCGGTGAAGGCGCTCACCACGGTGCGGGGGCTGCGTGCGGCGCGCTCGGCGTGGCGCCGGAGGCGTACGGACGCCTGGGGGCTGCCGCCGAGGGGCCGGGAGCGGGCGCGGGTGCCGGGTGCGGTGACCGGGGCCGAGCCCGCGCCGGGCGGCGGGATCGTCCGCTTCGCCCGTTCGGAGCTCCGGTTGGCGGTGACGGCGTCCGGCGTCGTCTTCTGGGGCTGGGACGGTGCGGGGCCCGAGCCGTCCTACGCGCTGGACGGCGCGCCTCCGCGCCCCGATCTCCGGGCGGAGCTGGAGCCGGACATGGCCGGCGGCTGGCGGATCGTCTCGGAGCGGGTGACGGTCGCGGTGTCCCGGCACGGCGGGGTCGAGATCCGCACACCCGGCGGGCTGGTCCTGCGCAGGGATCTGCCCCCGCGCTGGTGGGAACCGGCCGGCGGCGGCCCCGCCCGCTGGCTGCTGCGCAGTGAGGTACCCGCCGACGCCCGGTTCTTCGGCCTCGGCGGCCGTGCGTCGGGGCCGCGTCTGAGGGACGGCACATACGGGTTGTGGAACACCGATCCGCGCGGGAGCTTCGGCCCGGACGACGATCCGCTGTACATCACGATGCCGGTGCAGCTGGTGGTCGCGGACGCGGGCACGCATCTGGCGTTCCTCGACAACTCCTGGGAGGGGCGGGTCACCCTGCGTGAGGGAGAGGAGGGCGCGGGGTCGGGGCAGGACCGTCCGGGCACGAGCGAGGTCCGGATGGGCGGCGGGCCGTTGCGCTGCTGGGTGGTCGTGGGCACACCCGCCCGGGTGCTGCGGGGATGGACGGGGCTGACGGGCGCGCCCGTGCCGCCGCCGTCCTGGGCGCTGGGTCCGCAGCACGCGCGCTGGGGCTTCGGTGACGAGCGCGAGGTGCGCCGGGTGGTGGCGGGCTACCGGGAGCGGGGCCTGCCGCTGTCGGCGCTGCACCTGGACATCGACCACTACGACGGCCACCGGGTCTTCACCGTCGACGCCGGGCGCTTCCCCGACCTGCCCCGGCTGGCCGGGGATCTGCGGAGGGAAGGGGTGCGGCTCGTCTCGATCGTGGACCCGGCGGTGAAGGCGGAGCCCGGGAACGCGGTGTACGAGGCGGGCGGTGCGGCCGGTGCGTTCGTCCGGGACGGGCGGGGCCGCGAGGTGCGCGGTGAGGTGTGGCCCGGCGAGTGCGTGTATCCGGACTTCACCGATCCGCAGGTGCGCGCCTGGTGGGGAGGGCTGTACGGGGAGCGGCTGGCGCAGGGTTTCTCCGGCGTGTGGCACGACATGAACGAGCCGGTGTCGTTCACCCCGTTCGGCGATAGGACGCTGCCCCGCTCGGCCCGGCACCGTCTGGAGGGACGGGGCGGAGACCACCGCGAGGCCCACAACGTCTACGGCCTGGCGATGGCGCGGGCGGGCTACGAGGCGCTGCGGAGACTGCGTCCGCTGGAGCGGCCGTTCCTGTTCTCCCGCTCCGGTTGGGTGGGCATGCAGCGGTACGGCGGGACCTGGTCCGGTGATGTGGCGACCGGCTGGCCGGGGCTGCGTGCCTCGCTGTCGCTGGTGCTGGGGCTGGGGCTGTGCGGCGTGCCCTACTCGGGCCCGGACGTGGGCGGGTTCGACGGGAGACCGTCGCCGGAGCTGTTCCTGCGCTGGTTCCAGCTGGGTGCGTATCTGCCGCTGTTCCGTACGCACGCGGCGATCGGTGCGGGGCGCAGGGAGCCGTGGGAGTTCGGTCCGCGGGTCCTCCGGTACGCCAGGGCGGCGCTGCTGGAACGGGAGCGGCTGCGCCCGTACTTCGTGTCCCTGGCGCATCTGGCGCGGCTGACCGGGGCTCCGTATGTCCGGCCGCTGTGGTGGGATGCGCCGGGCGACCGGGCGCTGCGCGACTGCGAGGACGCGTTCCTGCTGGGTGACGCGCTGCTGGTGGCCCCGGTGCTGGAGCGTGGGGTGGAGCGGCGTGCGGTGCGGCTGCCGCGGGGGCTCTGGTACGACACGGTGTCCGGCGGATCGTACGAGGGTCCCGGGCAGGTCCTGCTGGACGCCCCGCTGTCGCACATCCCGGTGCTCGCGCGGGCGGGTTCGGTGATCCCGGTGCGTGCCGAGGGGGGCCGGACCGAACTGGAGGTGTGGACACCGGCGCCGGGGCGCAGCGGCGGCGGGGGCGGGGGCGCGGTGGTCGAGGACGGCTCCCCGGGGGCGCGGCCCGTGGTGGAGCGGTATGCCTCACGGCTGGTGGACGGCCGGGTCGTGGTGGAGCGGATGTCCGGCGCCGGAGCGGTCGGGCCGGAGCGTCCGGTGCGGGTGCGCGGCGGGGTGGCGGCCGCCCCGCCCGGGGGGACTCAGCCGTAGCGGCGTCCTCCGGACGTCCGCGGGCGTCGCACCGGCTCGTGCCCGCGCCCCGCGCATGGCACACTGGCCCCCAGTTCTGACGATTCGTCAGAAGGTGCGGTGCGGACGTCCGGGAGGGGCCTTGACGCGGATACGCAGACCGGTGGTGGCGGGCTGGTTCACCGAGGCGGACGGCGAGGAGGGATTCCGGCTGCTGGGCACCCGCTGCAGCGCCTGCTCCGCGGTCTTCTTCCCGCGCGAGGACTCGCTCTGCCGCAACCCCGCGTGCGAGGGCGGGGCACTCGCGGAGGTGCCGCTGTCCAAGCGGGGACGCGTGTGGTCGTACACGGACGGCCGCTACCGCCCGCCGGAGCCCTATGCCTCCGACCCGGATGCCGCGTGGGAGCCGTACACCCTCCTCGCCGTCGAACTCGAGGCCGAGCGGATGGTGGTGCTCGGCCAGGCGGCCCCGGGCGTGACCGTCGCGGCCCTGAGCGTCGGCGCGGAGGTCGAGGTGGTGCCCGGGATCCTCTCCGAGGACGCGGACACGACGTGGACGACCTGGCACTGGCGCCCGGTGCAGGAGGAGCGTTGAACGAGGTCGCGGTACTCGGCGCGGGCATGCACCCGTGGGGCAAGTGGGGCAGGAGTTTCATCGAGTACGGGACGGCGGCCGCCGGCGCCGCGCTCGCGGACGCGGGGATCAGCCGGCGGGACGTCCGGTCGGTGGTCGGCGCCGGCAGCGTCCGCTGCGGCTATCCCGGCCATGTCGCGGGGGCCGCCTTCGCCCGGGCACTGGGCTGGCAGGGCGCCCGCGTCACCAGTGTGTACGCGGCCTGCGCCTCGGGGGCGCAGGCCGTCGACACCGCACGGGCCCAGATCCTGGCGGGCATCGCCGAGGTGGTGCTGGTCGTCGGGGCCGAGTCCGCGCCGAAGGGGTTCTTCGCGCCCGCCGGCGGCGACCGGCCCGACGACCCGGACTGGCTGCGCTTCCGGCTGCTCGGCGCGACCAATCCGGCCTACTTCGCCCTATACGCACGCCGCCGGATGGCCCTCCACGGCGACACCACGGACGACTTCGCCCGGGTCAAGGCCAAGAACGCGGCGGCCGGGGCGCTCAACCCCCACGCCCGCTACCGCACCCCCGTGAGCGCCGGGCAGGTCGCGGCGTCCCCGGTCGTCGCCGACCCGCTGCGCCTCCTGGACGTCTGCGCCACATCCGACGGCGGCGCCGCGCTGGTGCTGTCGAGCATGGACTACGCCCGCCGGCACGGCGCAGGCGATCCGGTCCGCATCCGCGCGGTCTCCACGGTCACCCCCGTCTACCCCACGACCGAGCCCGGGCTGCCGGACATCGCCACCGACTCGGCGGTCGCCGTCGGTCCGCCGGCCCTGGGCTTCCGCGAGTCGATCGCCCGCGCCGCGTACGAGGAGGCCGCTCTCGGGCCCGAGGACCTGTCGCTCGCCGAGGTGTACGACCTGTCCACCGCGCTGGAGTTGCAGTGGTACGAGGACCTGGGGCTGTGCCCGCCGGGTGAGGGCGCCGGGCTGCTGCGCGCGGGGGCGACGGCCCTGGGCGGCCGGATCCCGGTCAACGCGAGCGGGGGGCTGGCGTCGTTCGGGGAGGCCGTACCCGCCCAGGCCATCGCCCAGGTGTGTGAACTGACCTGGCAGCTCCGGGGAACGGCGGGCGCACGCCAGGTGTCAGGGGCGCGCGCCGGCATGACCGCGAACCAGGGGCTGTTCGGCCATGGCTCGGCGGTCGTCGCGGTGCGCTGAGCGACGCACCCCGGCCCGCCGCCTCGTTGGCCGCCCACCCGTCCGCCGCAGGGGCCTGATGCCGACGGCGTCGTGCAGCACCTTGGCCAGTACGGCACGGCAGTTGGTGGTGCAGGAGGCATTGGAGATGGCGGTGTGGCGCTCGGGGTCGTAGGCGCCGTCGTTGACACCGAGGACAACGGTGATGTCCTGGCCGCCGGCCGGAGCGGCGATGATGACCTTCTTCGCTCCGCCACGGCAGCGGTGGCCGGCCCACGGACGAGGCACCCTCGCAGGGCTTGTTCACCGGGCGTCCGTGACGGGCGAGCGGCACCACAGAATCCGAGCATGCCGTAATACTCTGGACATATGCGACTTATGGGGCACATCACCAGCGACCGTCCTCTGCTCGTCCTGGCGGTCCGGGAAGAGGCACAGCACCTCGACACGTCCCTGCCCGTCCTGCTGACGGGCATGGGCAAGGTCAACGCGGCGATCGCGCTCGCCTCGACACTCGCCCGCGGCCCGCTGCCGTCGTACGTCGTCAATCTCGGTACGGCGGGAGCCCTGCGCCCCGGCTGGACCGGAACGCATGTCGTGGGCACGGTCCTGCAACACGATCTGGACAGCGACACCCTGCGCGCCCTGACCGGCAAGAGCTACGGAGCGCCCCTCGCGGTGGGCGACCCCGACGGCCCCACCCTCGCCACCGGGGACTCCTTCATCGACGACAAGGCCGCCCGAGCCCGCCTGGCGGAGCGGGCCGCCGTGGTCGACATGGAGGGGTACGCCCTGGCCACGGCCGCGCACGACGCCGGGGTGCGACTGCGCATCGTCAAACACGTCAGCGACGACGCGGACGAGAGCGCGGTGAGGGCCTGGCAGGAGACCGTCGCGGAGTGCGCCAGGGCCCTCGCCGGCTGGGCGGCCGACAACGTCCCCGCCTACCGCTGAGTCTCAGGGCGCCGCGGGCTCCCGCTCCGACGTGGACCGCAGCAGCGCGTGCTCCACGACCGCCACCAGCACCGACTTGACCGACTCCCGCCGACGGGCGTCGCACATGAGGAACGGCACCTCGGGGTCGAGGTCGAGAGCCGCACGCACGGCCGGGCCCGGGTACTCATCGGCGCCCCCGAAGCGGTTGACGCCCACGGTGAACGGGATGCCGCGCCGCTCGAAGTAGTCGATCGCGGCGAAGGAGTCCTCCAGGCGGCGGGGGTCGACCAGCACCACCGCGCCGAGGGCGCCCTGGGCCAGCTCGTCCCAGAGGAACCAGAACCGGTCCTGGCCGGGAGTGCCGAAGAGGTAGAGGACGAGGTCCTCGCGCAGCGCGATCCTGCCGAAGTCCATCGCGACGGTCGTCGTGCTCTTGGACTGCACCCCTTCGAGGTCGTCAACGGGCCGACCGGCCTCGCTGAGGGTCTCCTCGGTGCGCAGCGGCCTGATCTCGCTGACCGCGCCCACGAGGGTGGTCTTGCCGACCCCGAAGCCGCCGGCCACCAGGATCTTCAGTGTCACCGGCTCCACCGCCGCCCGGCGTCGGCTAGAGCGCCCGAAGACCATTGATCACCTCGCGGAGAATGCCGATGTCCGGCAGTTCGGCCGGCGGAACGGGGCGGGTCACACGGACCAGCGCGTCGTCGACGAGGTCGCCCACGAGGACCCGGATCACCCCGACGGGGAGGTCCAGCCCGGCGGCGAGTTCGGCGATCGACCGGGGGGCGGTGCCGCAGCGCTCGACGATCTCCAGCTGCTCCGGGGAGAGCGCCTGGTCCCGGCCGGCGTCGTGCGCGGCGGGTTCCGGCACGACGAGCGCGATCAGGTCGAGCCGGTGCTCCCCGGTGCCGGCGGTCCGGCCACGGGTCATCGCGTAGGGACGGACGACCGGACCGGCGTCGTCGTCGAACCACCGGGCGACCTGCCGGCCCCGCCGCTGCCTGCCGTCGGTCATGGCCCGTCCACTCACCCTCCTGCGGAGATCCCGGCCCGGGGCGCCGTCGAGAGAGGGGCGCCGACCGGCCTGACCATCAGCGTCATCTCGTAGGCGACCAGCCCCACGTCCGAGTCTGCGTCGGACGGCACGGCCGGGCAACTGCCGTCACCCGCGGCGGTGACGGACCGCAAGGCGCCCTCGGCCGTGCCGGCCGCTGCGGCGCTCGATGCGGTCATCGGCCGTCCCCCTTCATCGTCGTGCCCGGTGCTGTCCCGCCGGGGCCGCTGCCGTCCCCGGCGTTCTGGCGACGCCCGCGCTGCCAGCCGTGCTGCAGCGAGGCCATGCGGTCGCGGACCTGCTCCGCGTCCCGTTCGAAGTCCGGAGCGTCCTCCACCGCGGAGCCCTCACCGGCGGCGAGGGGCCCCGCGGCCTCACGCAACTGCGGTGCGAGGCCGGCCTGACGGACCCGGCGGGGCAGTCCTGCGGTCATCGGGCCCGAGGGGCCGCGGGCCGCTCGGACGGCGCTCGAGGCGCCGCCCGTATCGTCCTCGTCCGCCGGCCTGGACGTGTCACCGGGGGGCCGTGCGGGACCGCCGGTGCGGCGGGCGGGTCTGCTTCGCGGCGGGAGCCGCACCGGACCGGAGGGCAGGGCGCCTTCGGCGCAGTCAGGGCTGCTGCTGCCGGGGGGTTCCCGCCCGTCCCCGAGGAGTCCGGGCAGGGGGTGCGGGCCGCCCCGTCCCTCGACCAGGCGGCCGTTGTCCGCGACCAGCGTCGGAGGCTTGCGGCGCGGCAGGGAGACCAGGCGCCCGGGTGCCGGCTGTCCGCCCTTCCCGGGGCGTTCCGGCGGCCGGCCCGGAGCCTGCTGGCGCGGCACATCCGGGGTTCGCGGGGAGTCCCGGTCCCCGAACAGCCCACCGCGCCCGCCGTCGGTACCGTCTGCGGCGCCGATGCCGCCGATGCCGTCCGTGTGCGCGGCGTGCGCGGCGTGCTCGGCGTGCGCGCTGCCGGCCGCGACACCGGCCGCGGCAGCGCCGATCGGCTCGGCCGTGCCGGTGCGACCGGCACGGCCGCCGGGAGCCGGCCGGTCGTCGAACCCCAGACTGCCTATGGGCGCTTCGAGTTCGACGGGGCCGTCGAGCACGACCGGGCGTGTGAGGGCGGCCGGGAACTGCGAGAGGGCCTCGAGAGGGCCGGCCCCGGAAGGGCGGCGGGAGCCGTCCCGTACTCCCGGGGAGCGCTTGCGGTCGAGCCGGAAGCCGGTGCCCTCGGCATCGGGGGCGTCGGTGAGCAGCGCCGCCGGGACGAAGACGACCGCGGTGGTCCCTCCGTACGGCGACTGCTGCAGGGAGACGCGCACGTTCTGCCGCCGCGCGAGCCGGCTGACGACGAAGAGGCCGAGCCTGTCGGTGTCGGAGAGCTCGAACTCGGGGGTCTCCGCCAGCCGGAGGTTGGCGTCAAGCAGTGCCTCGGGGGCCATCCCGAGCCCGCGGTCGTGGATCTCCACGGTGAAGCCGTTGGCGACCCTCTCGCCGTGCACCTGCACACCGGTGTGCGGGGGCGAGAACACCGTGGCGTTCTCCAGCAGTTCGGCGATCAGGTGGGTGAGGTCGGAGACCGCGGGACCGGCCACGCCGACACGCGCCAGCCGTCTGACCTCGATCCGCTCGTAGTCCTCGACCTCGGCGACGGCGGCCCGCACGACGTCCATCAGCTGGATCGGCTTGCGCCACTGCCGGGAGGGGGCGGAGCCCGAGAGGATCACCAGCCCCTCCGCGTGCCGGCGCATCCGGGTGGTGAGGTGGTCGAGCCGGAACAGGTCCGCCAGTTCCTCCGCGTCCTCGGTGCGGCGTTCCATCGCGTCGAGGAGGGTGAGCTGGCGGTGGAGGAGGACCTGGTTGCGGCGGGCGAGGTTGACGAAGACCTCGGAGACCCCGCGGCGCATGTCGGCCTGCTTGACGGCGGCCTCGACGGCGGCCCGCTGAAGGGTGTTGAGCGCCTTGCCGACCTGCCCGATCTCGTCCTTGCCGTACTCGAGGTGCGGTGCCTCGGTCTCCACGTCGACGTTCTCCCCGGCGGCGAGCCGGCGCATCACCCCGGGGAGGCGGACGCCGGAGACCTCGTGCGCTTCCTTCCGCAGCCGGGACAGCGCACGCACGAGGTCGCGGCCGATGCGCACGGAGACGGCGACGGAGACGAGCAGGGCCAGGAAGCCGAGGACCCCGGCGACGCCCGCCTTGACGAGCACCCCGTACGCGGCGGGCTCCGCACGGTCCTGGTAGCGGTCGCCCGCCTCTCCCGACTGGCGGGCCAGATCCTCCAGTACGGGCCCGGCCAGCTGCTGCCACCGGTCGGCGCCCACGACGCGGGGCTCGTCCGTGGCGCCCTCGGCGAGCAGTCGCTCCTCGGTCTCGCGCAGGGGCTGGGTGTCGTGGCTGCTCCAGTACCGCTCGAAGATCTCGCGTTCGGAAGCGGGCAGCACCTCGAGATTGACCTCGTACAGGAGCCTGCGGTTGGCGACGAGGTCCGTCACGGCGCGGATCTCCCGTGCGGTGATCCTGCCCGCGACAAGCGACGAGGCCACGAGGGCGTCCTCACGGGAGAGGAGTTCGCGGGCGCGTACCACTCCGACCAGGGCCCGGCCCTGTCTCTCCAGCTCGACACTCCCCAGGCCGCTCAGGGAGGCGAGGAAGCCGTAGCAGGGGTCGACCAGGCGGTTGTAGAAGTCCAGGGCCTGGGCACGGCTGATGGCGTTCTGCTCGACGTTCCGGCGCAGCGAGTCGAGACCGTCGAACGCGTCGAGGAGCCGGGCGAGGCGGCGTGACGCATCAGGGCCGAGCGAGCTCCTGACCTCGGAGTCGAGTGCGCTGGTACGGATTTCGGCCACCGCCCGGTCCGTCTCGCTGCGCCGGCCGCGCAGGGCGACCAGGGAGTCGGCGGCACGGGGGTCGGCCAGGTACACGAGGGTCTGGCGGCGTTCCCTCTGGATGACCCGGACGGTGTCCTCGAGGGGGAGGCCGACCCGCTCGAAGGTGTAACCGGCGTCCAGCAGTTGCTTTGCCTCACGGCCGGTCAGTGCGGTCGCGAACCCCCACAGCGCGGTCAGGGAGACGAGCGGCACGAGCAGCAGCGCCACGATCTTCCGGCGGATGGACTTCCCGCGAAAGCGCATGGCCTCCCCCAGCTCGACCCGCACGGACGGTGCGCGGGTGGTGATGTCCGCTTGGCGCGTGGTGTCGCCGTCTGTCGCGAGAGGTGACGAGTTGCCCGGGTCCGGTCTCCCGCGTCAGCAAACGGCGTGAGCCTACTACTGACGGAGTGCCAACTCGAAGGCCCGTCCGGACGTTTTTCGGCCGGACGCCGAGTCGTTGATCAGGAGTTGTCCGGGTATTCGCGGACGTGACGCTCGGGGCCGCCGCCGGTCACACCGGGGGCGACGGCACCGACGCCCGACGGACGTATGGCCGGAAATCCCTGCCCCGGGGGGAATCTTCCGTGACGTCCGTTCGTCCTCGGGTACGGGGGACGGAAGATGAACGGGAGTTGCGGGGAACCGCCCACGGACGCGCCGGCGTGCACGTACCGGAAACGGGTGGCCAACCCGCAGCCGGAGATGACGGGGACGGAGCGCAGACCATGGCGACGGCGGACGAGACGGAACTGCCGGGCGGGCTCTGGGTGGAGGAGCCGGTGGGACGGCGGCGGCTGCCCGATCCGGTGCGCACGGCGGCCGTGCGTGCCGTGATCGTGGCTGCGGTGGCCATGACCCAGGCGCTGACGGCCTTCTTCCTCACCCTTGCGGGATCGTGGCTGGCGTTCCCGATGGTCCTGAGCAGCGTGGCGAGCACGGTCGGAGCGACCTGGGCCGTGCTGGACGTCTGGGTGACCCGCCAGGTGTGGAACCAGCGCAACGGCGTCGTCTCGGTCCCGAGCAGCACGGCACGCCGGCTGAGGCGTGAGCGGCGGCAGGCGCGGCGGACGGCCCGTGCCGAGGCGCGCGAGTCCGCCCGGATAGGGCGAAGCGGTACGGGGAGGCTTTCGCAGGCCTGAGCCCGCCGTGGCGGGGGCACCCCCGTACCCCCATAACCCCCCGTACCCCCCGTACGCGCGGACCCGTGCCCCGGGCCGCTCGGGGCCTTTCTGTGCCCGTTCGGGGTGGGCCCTGGGCCGCTCGGTGCCCGCCCCGGCCGCTCCGGATGACCCGGCAATCCCTGCGGGGCGCCGAAGGCGCGGGCCGCGATCGGGCGCCGGGCCTCAGGCCTCGGGGAGCGGGGCAGCCGCAGCCCCTCGCTCGCCGGGCACGGGCGCCGGAGACGGCTCGTCCGCGCCTCGCCGGAACATCCTCGTCGCGCTGATCTCCCCGTGCACGGTCTCTCCGTCGGTGCGCTGCCGGGGGAGACCGGGACGCAGATGCTCCTCGACGCTGATGTACTTCAGGCCCGCCCGCAGGTCCGCGTCGTTGCGAAGTCTGATCACCAGCGGGAACTCCGCGAGGGCTGTGGTGTCGAACAGGCCCGTGGTGTAGAGCAGCTGGACCCCCAGGGCATCGGCCACGGCGCGCTGCAGCTCCAGCAGATACGTGGCGTTGGCCCGGCCGATGGGGTTGTCCAGGAACAGCGTCCCGGCATGCCGGTGCCTGTCCCGGCCCCGGTCGTTGCTGCGGAGCGCGGCCATGGTGCAGTAGAGCGCGATCGCCGCGGTGAGCAGCTGGCCGCCGGAGAAGACGTCTCCCATCTGACCGACCGGTACCCGCTCGGCGCGCAGCACCGCGTCCGGCTTGAGGATCTCCACGGCCACGCCCTTCGGTTCGAGGGCCGCCCGGACGGCGCGCAGCAGCAGGGACATGCCGTCCCGGCTGAGGTCCGAGTTCTTCCGCACGGCGGCGCGGGTGGCCTCGTCGACGACCTCCCCGAGCCGCTCGGTGAGCGTCGCCTGGTCGGGCTCCTCGAAGCGGATCCGCAGGAATTCCTGGCCCGACCACTCCCCCAGTCCTTCGGGGAGCCGGGAGAGCCGCTGTGCGGAGCGGAGCGTGGTGAGGGCGGACTCCACCAGTCCGCGCAGCCGGTCCACGATGGAGTCGCGGTTGCGCTCCAGCTGGGCCAGTTCGTCGGTCAGGACCCGCAGTCTCGGCGCGAACGCCTCGGCCCAGCGCGCCGCGTGCTCGGGTAGTGCGGACGCCGGCAGCTCACGGATCTGCAGGCGCGCCGGGGTGCGCACCGCCTCGTAGCGGGTGGAGTTGGCGTGCCGCACGAGCACGTCGCTCGCCTCGCGCACGGCCGACTCGGCGGCCGACAGGTCGGCCGCGCAGCCGCGCAGGGAGCGGCGGGCCTCGGCGGCCGAGTGCCTGGCCTCGTCGAGGCTTCCCGGATAGGCCCCCGGCTCCTCCTGGTCCTCGTCGGAGTGGTCCCTGAGCAGGTCGCGCAGGAGGGCCGCCGTGTCGTCGAAGCCGCTCGCGGCGTCCTCGGCGGTTCGGTGCGCGTGCAGCAGCTCGGCGTGTCTCGCGCGGGCGGTGTCCAGCGCCTCAGTGAGGGCGGCCAGTTCGCCGGTGGCGGTCCGCAGCAGCGCTTGGGCATGCCGGGCGTCCGAGGGCTCGAGTTCCCCGGGAAGTCCGGTGTGCGCGTCGCCGTCGGCCGGTGCGAGGCGCTCGGCCTCGCCGCGCAGCCGGCCGAGCTTCTCGCTCGCCTCGGAGGCGCGCGTCTCCAGCATCTGCACCTGCGCCTCGGCGCGGGCCGCGGCGGCCTGGCGGGAAGGCCCGTCCGCGCCGTCGGTTCCCTCCAGCAGTTGGGCGGCACGCGTGCGGACCCTGTTGGTGAGCCGGTCGAGTTCGGCGAGCGCGGCGCTCTCGTCGCTCTCGGCGCGGGCCTGTTCGGCGCGGAGGTCGGCGCCCACGCCGACCTTCTCGTACAGCTGCGACGCGGCGCGGTACGCCTCCCGCAGGGCCGGCAGCGAGGGCGGCGGGGTGCCGGGGGGCTCGTCGGGCTCGGGCAGCCGCTCGGGGGCGCCCGCGATCTCGGCACGCTCCGCACGGAGGGCGCGTGCGGTGCGCCGGGCGTCGTCCGCGGCACGCTGGGCGGCCCGGCGGTCCTGGTCCGCGGCTCTCGCCCGCTCCAGGCAGCCGGCGGCCCGCGCCTCGGACTCGGCCGCCTCGTCGCCGAGTTCACGGAGTCTCGCCTGCCAGCCGCCGCGCTCGCGGAGCCGGAAGGCCAGCCCGGCGAGGGCGTCCGCGGCGCGGCGGGCCCGCTGGGCGGCGTCCTGCCGCTCGTCGCGCACCCGGGCGCTGTCGGCGGCGGCCGCTTCGGCCTCGACCCGGGCGGTGCGGGCTCCGGCGAGTGCCGCCTCGGCCGCCTCGGCCGCCTCCCCGGCGGTGCCCGCTGCCCGGGCGAGTTCGGCGAGCATGCCGGGCGGGCAGTCGGCGCGCCAGGATCCGATGCGGGCGGCGAGGGCCCGGTCACCCGTCAGCCGGGCCGCGAGGGCCCTGATCTCCTCGTCCCGCGCCGCGGCCCTGGTCCGGAGTGCCTGGCGCTCCTCGTCCGCGGCGTGCTCGTCGTGCATGGCCGGGTTCGGCGGGACGAGGAACACGCCGGTGTCCGTCCCGGCTGCCGGGTCCGGCACGGGGGCGAGCAGCGCGGCCGCGGTACCGACGGCGACGGTGGAACGCGGCAGCAGGGCCGCCCCGGTCAGCACCTCGCGAGCCCGGGAGTACGAGACGGGGTCGGTGATCACGACACCGTCGACCAGCTCGGGCCGCGTGGCGAGCACGGCGGCGTGCTCGGCCGGGGGGACGGCCTGGGCGAGGTAGCGCCAGCCGGGGAGCGCGGGGATGCCGTGCTCGCCGAGGAACTCGACGGTGGCGAGGACGTCGGGGCCGGGGGGGAGCAGACCGCCGTCGCCGAGGGCTCCGAGGATGCGGGAGTCGTCCGCGGCCGCGGTCCTCAGATCGAACAGGTGGCGCTCGGCGGCCGCGACGCGCTGGTCGAGCAACTCGCGCAGTTCGTCGGCGCAGCGGTCGAACTCCTCTGCGGTGAGGGGCCCTTCGGCGGCGTGCTCGCGCCGGGCGCCGACCGGGTGCCCGGCGGCAGCGGACCGCGCGGCAGCGGCGTCGGCCGGGCCGTCGCCGGGACCTGCCGCCTGGGCCGGAAGTGCGGCCCCGGCGGCCGGGGCCGGTCCGCCCGCTTGCGGAGACGGCGCCCGCCGGGGCCCCGGGACCTCCGCCGCGCCGGCGGACGCCGGCAGACTGAGCAGTTCGGCGAGGCGGCCGGAAGCGGCGATGGAGGCCGCGGCGAGCCGCTCGGCCTCGTGGGCGCGGGCGGCCGCCTCGGCGGCGTCCGCGGCACGGGCCGCGGCCAGTTCGGCCGCGGTCTCGGCGGCCGAGGTCTCCCGGGCGCGCTCCGCGGCCGAGCGGGCGGCCTGCCGTGCCGCGTCCCAGGCGGCGACGGCGGCCTTCTCGGCGTCGCCGGCGGCGAGGGCGGCCCGGGCGGGGTCGGCGTCGGGGGCGGTGTCGTCGAGCCACCCGGCGCGGACGGCCTCCGCGGTCTCCTGTTCGACCTCGGCGAGGCGCTGGCGCAGATGGCCGGCCTCGCTGCGCGCCCGTTGGGCGTCGGTGGCGGCGGCGGTGGCGTCGCGGTGGGCGGCCTCGCCGGTCTCCTGGAGAGCGGCGGCGCGCTCCTCCTCCTCGTTGGCCAGGGCTTCGCCGTCGTCGGCGGCGGAGTGCAGGGCGCGCACGAGGTCGGCGGCGGCCCTCGCGCGGGCCGCCAGCGCCGGCGCGGCGTCCCGCTCGGCGTCGCGGATGGCGGCGGCCACGCGCGCGGAGCGGTCCCCGGCGGCGCGGTGGCGGAGCACCGTCTCGGCGGCCTGCCAGGCGGAGGAGAGGGTGCGGGCGTCGCTCAGTTCGCGCCGGTGGGCGGCGGCGGCCCGTTCCGCGGCGGAGAGTGCCAGCGAGGCGTGCCGGTAGGCCAGTTCGGACGCGATGAGGGAGCTGTGGCCGCGGGACCGCTCCGCCTCGGTGACGGTGTGCGCGGCGGCGGTGACCTGCTGGGCGAGTTCGGCCGCGCGCTCCCGCTCCTCTCCCGCCCTGGCGGACAGCCGGCGGGCCAGCGCCCGGGTGCGGCGCTCGGCTCCGAGGTGGATGTCGCGCGCCCTGGCCCGGGTGCCGGCTGCCGCCACGATACGGCCGAGGAGATCGGCGGAGCCCGCGGTGAAGTCCCGTTCGGCGATGAGTTCGGCGCGGCGGCCCAGTTTGCCGCCGAATCCGCTGACGAGGTCGGCGAGCCCGTCGGTGTCGCGGGTGTCGGTGACGGCGCGCAGCAGCAGGTCCGTGAAATCGGAGTCCTTCTTGACCGCGAACAGGCCGGCGGCCTCTCCCTCGTCCGCGTTCATCTCCCGCTGGTACCGGAAGAGTTCGGGGTCCAGCCCGAGGTCGCCGAGGTGCTCGTTCCAGCGGTCGTGGATCTCCTCCCAGGTCACCTCCAGGTGCGGGTACGCCTTGCCCGCCTCGGTGACGGCGTCGCGGAAGCCCTTCATGGTGCGACGGCGGCCCCGGGCGCCGGAGGCGCCCTCGACGGGCGAGCGGACGGGGGTGGACTCGGCCACCGGCAGCGAGTCCAGGCTGAGGCCGGGCCCCGGCCGGAAGGAGTACCAGGCCTCGGCGAACTTCCGGGGGTCGTTGGAGACCTGACGGCCGCGCCACTCGCTGGCCTTGCCGACCACGACCAGCTCGCCGGTGAGGGTGTGCTGCCACTCCAGGGCGACATGGCCGCAGTCGTCGGCGAGCAGGAACTTGCGCAGCACCCCGGAGCTGGCGCCGCCGAGGGTGTTCCGGTGGCCGGGCAGCATCACCGAGAAGATCAGCTTGAGGAGGACGGACTTGCCGCCGCCGTTCTCCAGGAAGAGCACGCCCGCGGGTGCCGGGCGGCGGGGCGGACCGACCGGCTCCTCCTCGAAGAACTCGGCCTGCGTCGGGGCCGGGTCGGGCACGGGGGCGCCGACTCCGCGCAGGTCCAGCACGGTGTCGGCATAGCGCGCACCGGCGGGCCCGATGGAGTAGAGGCGTACCCGGGACAGCTCGTACATGGCGGCGGACTCTCGTTGTTCTCTGCGTGGTCGGCGGCGGTCGGCGGGCTCGGCGGGCTCGGCGGCGGGTGGCTTCGTAAGGGGGGCGTAGGGGGCGAACAGGAGTTATCCGGGGCGGCGTTGAGACCCCCGGAAGGCGGAAGGGGTGTCGCCGCCCGCCGGGTCAGGAGTGGAAGGGGAGGCCGGCGTCGGCCGCCGGCTCCAGGGCGCCGGCGTCCGGCGCGGGCACCAGCGTGGCGGTACCGTCGGTGACCGGGACGACGCCGAGTTCCAGCAGTTCGGCCAGGGCTGCACTGCCCGCCATGTCGCGGACCTGCAGCTGGTAGCGGGCGGTCGTCCGGTACGCGCCGCCGGAGTCGTCACCCGTGCGCTGGAGGAAGCCGGAGTCGGTGAGGAAGGCGACCGCCTTGGCGATGATGCCGGTGGTGGAGCCGGCGAGGCGGCGGGCGTCCTTGGTGGCTCCGGTGGCGCTGCGCCGCGTGTAGACGCGCCACGCCGCTTCGAGGCCCGGCGAGCCGGATGCCGGGTCGGTGTTCTCCCCCTGCTCCTCTGCGCGCTCCTCCAGACGGCGGCATGCCTGCCGTACGAAGGCGTCGACGCCGTTGACGGTGATCCTGCCGATGTAGCCGTCGTCGGCGAGGTCCTCGGGCCGGGGGAACGCCAGTGCCGCGACGGCGAGATGGGCGAGGCCGTGCAGGAACCGGTCGGCCGAGTCGGCGGAGGCACGCCGGGCGTAGTCGCCCATCCGGACGGCGAAGACCGAGTCCTCGGCGGCGGCCACGGCCATCCCGGCGCGGGGCGAGACCTCGAGGACGACCAGGCCGAGTCCGGTGGCCACGGCGTCGGCCAGGCGGGCGAAGGCAGGCTCCTCGCGATAGCGCCGCAGCAGTTCGGCGTACTCGGCGTCGCGGGACGGCGGCAGTTTGGGTTGCAGCCCGAAGGAGACGAGTCGCGCGGCATCGGCTGCGTCGGCGGGGGTGGGGACGGTGGCGGCCGGCCCCGGCGCGTAGGCCGGACCGTGAACCGGCCCGGTGGCCGGACCGTGAACCGGCCCGGGCGGGCGCCCGAGCGGCACGGCCGCCTCACGCCGGGGGCCGGCATGCTCCGCGTGCTGATCGCTCACGGCTGGTGCTCCTCTGTACGGTGGTGCGGCAGTTCTGCGCGATGGCGCTCGGCATCCGCGCGGTGATCCGGAACATCCGCGCGGTGGCGGGTCGTTCCCGGAGGCGCCGTGCAGGCGGACCGGGCGGATGCCCCCTCAGGCGCCCCGGGGCGCGTTGCCGTATCGCCGTCCGCCCGAAGGACCCGCCGTCTGTCCGAAGGACGGAGCCTGCGGCGTCCGGTGCGTGCGCCCGCGAGGCGGAGGACCATCCCGGCAGCCGGGGCACCCGACATACCCGGCGCACCCGGATGGGTCCGCTGACCCGGCGCGGGGGCGCCCCCCGAAGGGTCCCGAGGGGTGTCTGCCGGGCATCGGTGACCAGAAGGGACCTGCGCGGCCCGCCCCGGTGCCCCGGTGCCCCGGGCGCCGGGGCACCGGGCCCCGGCGTCACGCCGCCTCCGCGCGGTCGGCGGCCATGCCTGCCGCGTCCAGCAGGGCGGTGCCCACGATCAGGTCGGCGCCGCCGAACTCGGGGTCGTCCAGCTCCGCGCCGTCGTCCACCGCGAACAGCAGCCGCTCCTCGCCCTGGCGGTAGGCCGTGCCGACCGGAGGGCTGGCCGCGTGGACGGCGAGAAGGGCGACGAGATAGGGCAGGTCCGGATCGAGGCGGCGGGCGTCGGCGAGGAGACCGGAGAGCCGGCGCGGTGCGTCGTGCTCGAGATCCAGCAGCTCCATGGCGCTCGCCAGCTGCTGCTCGCTGAAGCGGCTGTCGTCCGGCGTCGCGATCAGATCGGGCTCGGGCAGTTCGGCGCCCAGATGCTCGCGCTCCGCGGGCGGGCTGAGCAGCATGTCGACGAGATCCGCGACACGCACTGACACCGGGGTGCGCGGTCCCGTGCCGTGCGAGAAGTACGCGTCGGTGACCCGGATGGCCTGTTCGACGGGCAGGGGCAGCAGGGGGGCGACGAGGTGGCCGTGCAGATCGACCCCGGAGCGGGCGGCCGGCGCCGCGAACGCCTGGCGGTCCTGCTCGGCGCGGAAGTGGGGGCCTGCCTCCAGCAGCCGGGACTGCAGCCGGGTGTGGCGGCGGATGCAGTCCTTGACGATGTCGACCAGCTCCGCTGCGCGGCGCTTGTGCTCGGGATCCTCCGCCTCATCCCGTGCCTTGCGGATGTTCGTGAGGATCGCGTTCTCGTGGCGGTAGCGGTCGGCGACGTGGTCGAGGGCCTCGGCGATCATGTCGGGCACGGCGTTGAGCCAGTCGACCGCGCGGACATCGCGCCGGGTGGCCTCGAGTGTCCTGCGGAGCGTCTCGGCGTACTGCACGGTCCGGTAGCGGGCCTGCTCGGCCGCGAGCTGGGCGTCGGCGAGCCTGCCGCGGCTGATCAGCACCTCCAGTTTCACCTCCGCGGCGATCTGCGCGCTGGTGACATCGGTGTCGAGGGCGCCGACGAGGACGTTCACCGCCTCGTCCGTGGTGCGCAGATAGACACTGCCGCCGTGGCCGGGGACCTCTTCGATGAGCTTGAAGTCGTAGTCCCGCCGGACGTATGCGCCGTCGGGGCCGAACGTGCCGTACACCGCGCGGAAACCGCGGTCGACGCTGCCGACGTTGATCAGGTTCTCCAGCACCCAGCGCGCCACCCGCTCATGCTCGGCGGCCGGGCGCCGGGGTGTCTGGGCCGCGATACGCGGCAGCAGCCTGGCCACTATCTGCTCGTGGTCGGCGCCGGTGTCGAAGTCCATGTTGAGCGTGACGAGGTCGATGGCCGCGAGGGCGACCTCAGCCATCGCGTAGACCGAGTACTCGCCCGCGAGGTTGGCCTTGCGGGCGTCCAGGTCGTGCAGCGGCGCGGTGCACGCGAGCGCGCGGAGCCGCCGCGCGAGCCCTTCGTCGGCGGCCGGGCCCTGCGCGGGGCGCGGCCCCGCGCTGAGCTGGGGCGGAACGGATTCCGTCGAGGCGGGCGAAGTCACGGTGCACAGACTAGGTCCTCGGGCTGACACCGGTCGAAACGGCGCGGGAACCGCCTCTCGGCGCGGCCCTCTCCCGCGAGCCGAGCCGCTGCGCCGAAGCGCCACGGGGCACGCTGCCCCCGGTGCGGGAGGTCGTGCCGGCGGCGGGGACCGTCCTCGCCGACGGCACCGGAGAACCGCACCCGTCTGCCGTCGAGTTCCCCCGGTGGTCCGTTCCGCCGCTCAGCGCCGGCAGCCGGACCGTGGCACAGGGCCGGAATCAGCCGGCCGGACTCGATGGGCCGAGGTCAGTGCACCGGCCGTCCGTACCCGCCGCCGCCCGGCGTCCGCACGACCAGGACGTCGCCAGGGCCGACCTCCACCGAGTCCACTCCGCGCAGGCGCTCGACCGTCCCGTCCGCGCGCTCGACGGCGTTCGACCCCAGCGCCCCCGGCTCGCCGCCGGCCATCCCGTAGGGCCTGACCCGCCGGTGACCGGTCAGCAGGGCGACGGTCATCGGCTCGAGGAAGCGGATCCGGCGCTCGACGCCGCATCCGCCCCGCCAGCGGCCCGCTCCGCCGCTTCCGCTCCGCACCGAGAAGGCGTCCAGCCGTACCGGGAAGCGCCACTCCAGCACCTCGGGGTCGGTGAGCCGCGAGTTGGTCATATGGGTCTGCACGGCGTCGGCGCCGGGGAACCCGTCGCCCGCGCCCGAACCGCTCGCCACGGTCTCGTAGTACTGGACGCGGTCGTTGCCGAAGGTGACGTTGTTCATGGTGCCGGAGCCCTCGGCCTGCACGCCGAGCGCCGCGTACAGGGCGCCGGTCACCGCCTGCGAGGTCTCGACGTTCCCCGCGACCGTCGCCGCCGGGTGGGCCGGCGCGAGCATCGAGCCGGCCGGGACGCGTACGTCCAGCGGCTCCAGGCAGCCGCTGTTCAGCGGGATGTCGTCGGCGACCAGCGTGCGGAAGACGTACAGCACGGCGGCCGTCACCACCGACCTGGGCGCGTTGAAGTTGCCCGGCTGCTGCCCCGATGTGCCGGCGAAGTCGATGACGGCGGCGCGGGCCCGGCGGTCCACCGTCAGCGTGACCTCGATGACGGCGCCGCCGTCGGTCTCATAGCGGTAGGTGCCGTCGCCGAGCCCGGCGACGATGCGGCGCACGGACTCCTCGGCGTTGTCACGCACATGCCCCATGTAGGCCTGGACCACGTCGAGGCCGAACTCCTCGACCATCCGGTTCAGTTCGCTGATCCCCTTCTCGTTGGCGGCGATCTGGGCCTTCAGGTCGGCGACGTTGGTGTCGGGGTCGCGGGACGGGTGGCGGGCGCCGGCGAGCAGCCGCCGGGTCTCGGCCTCGCGCAGCCGTCCGTCCCTGACGAGCAGCCAGTTGTCGAAGAGCACCCCTTCCTCGTCGACGGTGCGGCTGAACGCGGGCATCGACCCCGGGGTGATCCCGCCGATCTCGGCATGGTGCCCGCGCGAGGCCACCAGGAAGCGGAGCCGGCGGCCGTCCTCGTCGAAGACCGGCGTCACGACCGTCACGTCCGGCAGATGGGTGCCGCCGTGGTACGGATCGTTGACGGCGTACACGTCGCCCGGCCTGAGTTCCCCGGTGCCGCGCCGCAGCACCTCCTTGATGGACTCGCCCATCGAGCCCAGGTGCACCGGGATGTGGGGCGCGTTGGCGATGAGGTTGCCGTCGGCGTCGAAGAGGGCGCAGGAGAAGTCAAGCCGCTCCTTGATGTTGACCGAGTGGGCGGTGTTCTCCAGCCGCAGTCCCATCTGCTCGGCGATCGCCATGAAGAGGTTGTTGAAGACCTCGAGCAGGACCGGGTCGGCGTCCGTGCCGACGGCGGCGCGGCCGGGCCGCGGCCGTACCCGGGTGATCAGCAGATGGCCGCCCTCGCCGACGGCGGCGCGCCAACCCGGGTCGACGACGGTGGTGGCGTCGGCCTCGGCGACGATCGCCGGCCCTTCGACGGTGTCGCCGGGCGAGAGGTCCGCGCGGCTCAGCAGCGGGGCGTCGACGCGCCGGCCGTCCAGGTACATCCGCGTGCTCTCCCCCGGCCCGGAGCCCGCGCAGCCGGCCGCCTCGTCGACGACGACGGCCCCGTGGGGCCCGGCCGTGCCGACGGTCTCGACCGACACCGCCTCCACGACCAGCGGCTTGTCCATGGTGAAGGCGTACCGTGCGCGATGGGCAGCGGTGAACGCCTCGCGGACGGCGGCCTCCGTGCCGAGGGGCACGGGCAGCGCGGAGTCCGTACCGGCGTAGCGGACGAGCAGCCGGGCACGGGAGCCGATCGACTCGTCGGGGACGGCGTCGTCCCGCAGCTCCGACCGGGTGCGTGCGGCCAGTTCGCCGCAGAGTTCCCGCACCCGGGCCATGGTGTCCTCGCCGAGCTCCGCCTCCACCGACTGCTCGCGCATGGCGGTGGCGTCGGCCAGGCCGATGCCGTAGGCGGAGAGCACCCCGGCGAGCGGGGGCACGATCACGGTGCCGATGCCGAGCGCGTCGGCGACCGCGCAGGCGTGCTGCCCGCCCGCGCCGCCGAAGCAGGTCAGGGCGTAGCGGGTGACGTCGTGCCCCCGCTGGACGGAGATCTTCCTGACGGCGTTGGCCATGTTGAGGACCGCGATCTCGAGGAAACCCGCCGCGACCTCCTCCGGGCTGCGCATTGTGCCCGTGGCCCGATGCACCTCCCCGGCCAGCCGCTCGAACCCGTCCCGTACGGCATCGGCGTCCAGCGGCAGGTCCCCGTTCGGGCCGAAGACGGCGGGGAAGTGCCGGGGCTGGATCCTGCCGAGCATCACATTGGCGTCGGTGACGGTCAGCGGGCCGCCGCGCCGGTAGCAGGCGGGGCCCGGCACGGCGCCCGCCGAATCGGGTCCGACCCGGTAGCGCCGGCCGTCGAAGTGGAGGATCGAGCCACCGCCGGCGGCGACGGTGTGGATGTTCATCATCGGTGCGCGCATCCGCACGCCGGCGACCCGGGTGCCCAGCTCCCGCTCGAACTCCCCCGCGTAGTGGGACACGTCGGTCGACGTCCCGCCCATGTCGAAGCCGATGACCCGCCGGAAGCCCGCCTGCTCCGAGGTGCGTGCCATGCCGACCACGCCTCCGGCGGGTCCGGACAGCACGGCGTCCTTCCCCCGGAAGCGGGCGGCCTCGCGCAACCCGCCGTTGGACTGCATGAACATCAGGCGCACGGTGCGGAGTTCCTTCGCGACCTCGTCGACGTAGCGGCGCAGGATCGGCGAGAGGTACGCGTCCACGACGGTGGTGTCGCCGCGGGGCACGAACTTGATGAGCGGGCTGACCTCGTGCGAGCAGCTCACCTGGGTGAAACCGAGTTCACGCGCGGCGGCGGCGACGGCCGACTCGTGGTCCGGGTGGCGGTAGCCGTGCATGAACACGACGGCCGCGCTCGTGAATCCGTCGCGGCGGGCCCGCCGCAGCTCCTGCCGCACCGGCGCGAGATCCAGCGGCCGGACCACCTCACCGCGGGCACCGACCCGTTCGGGCACCTCGATGACGCGGTCGTACAGGGCCCCGGGAAGGACGATGCGGCGGTCGAACAGCCGGGGGCGGTTCTGGTAGGCGATGCGCAGCGCGTCGCGGAAGCCCTCCGTGACCAGGAGGACGGTCGGCTCGCCACGGCGCTCCAGCAGCGCGTTGGTCGCGACGGTCGTGCCCATCTTGACGATGTCGACACGGTCTGCCGGCAGGGGCTCCCCCGCCCCGAGACCGAGGAGCAGCCGGATACCCGCGACGGCCGCGTCGGCGTAGTGCTCGGGGTTGTGGGACAGCAGCTTGCGGGTGACGAGCCGGCCGTCGGGGCGTCTTCCCACGATGTCGGTGAACGTGCCGCCACGGTCGACCCAGAACTCCCAGCGATCGCTCATCCCCCCATTCTGGCAACCGGCGGGCGGGGGCAGCGAGGTGCCGACGCGGTCCATGCCCCTCGCGGCGGGGCCGAACACCGCACCGGCCAACCGCGGCCGCCGCCTCCGGCAGGCGCTCGGCGCCGAGGGCGCCGCGCGGCGCGTCGACCACCGGCGAGCAGGCGGCAGGCAGGCGACGCGCAGACAACGCGCGCCGGGGCCGGGGCGCTCCGCGGCGGTTCGCCCGTGAGCGGGAGGGGCCTCGGGGAGTTCGGAGCGGAGGGACCGTGCCAGAACGGAGGCACCGTGCCAGAACGGAGGCACCGTGTCAGAACGGAGGGACCGTGTCAGAACGGAGGGGACTGCGGCACGATGCGGCTGCGGACGGCCGTCTGGACCTCGGCCTCCTCCGCCGGATCGGCGGCCAGTCGCCGGAGGCGCTCGGCGACGCGTGCGTCACGCGTCTCGGCGTGCAGGGCGGCGACCTCTCTCGTCGTCTCCTCGCAGTCCCACAGGCACTCGACGGCGAAACCGGTCGCGAAGGAGGGATCGGTGGCGGCCAGCGCGCGGGCCGTGCGACCGCGCAGCTGGGAGGAGCTGGTCTCACGGTAGATGTGGCGCAGCACGGGTGCCGCGCAGCCGATGCCGAGGCGGCCGGCACCGTCGGCCAGGGCCCACAGCAGTGGGGCGTCCGGCCCGTCGGCGCGGACCGTCTCACGGAGTGCGCCGAGGACGAGTTCCTCGTCCTGGCCGCCACCGCGGCAGGCGAGGACGCCGGCGGCCGAGGCGCCGAGCGCGTCGGGCCGGTGGACCCAGCCGCGCGCCCGGTCGACGGCGGCCTCGCCGCACATCCGCTCGAAGGCGGCGACGGCGGCATCGGCGACGGTGCGGGAGGAGTCGGCCACCGCGGTCTCGACGAGATCGAGGACGGCGGGATCCCCCGCCTCCGCCAGATAGTGCAGCGCCGCGCAGCGTGCGCCGTCGGGCCCGCTGCGCGCGGTCTCCACGATCAGCGGCCGGTCGTCCGGGCCGGCTACGGCACCGAGGCAGCGGGCCGCGGGCACATGCAGCGCACTGCCGCCGTCCGCTCCCCGCTGGGCCCAGTCGAAGACGGACTGGACGCTCCAGTCGGGACGTGGCCCCGTGGGGCGCATCTGGCGCTGCCAGCGGTCGAAGGAACCGCTCTCGCGGGCGGCACGCACCCGGCCGCCGACCGACACCCGCCGGTCCTCGGCCCAGAGCCGCCACGGCCTCGGCTCGAAGGCGTCGCGTACGGCGGCGGCCAGTGCGGCATCGCCCTCCCGGGTGGCGGGGAAGCGTCCGAGCACGGCTCCCGCGAGTGAGCGGAGCCCCGCGTCGTCGTCCCGCAGGGCGAGTTCGTCGAGCGCCCAGGCCCAGTTGGCGCCGGTCGCCGCGTACCCGCGGAGCAGTGCGAGGGCGTCGTCGCGGCCGTACGAGGCGAGATGCCCGAGCACGGAGAGCGCCAGACCCGTCCGGGTCTCGTCGGCGTCCGGGTCGTCCCCGGGGCCGAAGAGGTGGGCCTCGATGTCCTCGAGACCGCCGCCGAGGTCCAGGAAGAGGCGGGCGTAGTAGAGGGAGCGGTTCTCCACCTGCCAGTCGTGGCGGGGGTCGTGGAGCACGCACTGGTTGAGGGCCGTGAGCGCGGCGGCACGCGGCGCGGCGAGCGCGTGCAGCGTGCCGTCGCCGCGGCCTCTCTGCAGCAGGCCGAGCAGGGTGCCGCTCGGCGCTATGACAGGTTCGAACATGGGAGAGTGCCTCACATCAAGCTGTCGACGCAACCGGGGGTGTGTTCGCCTAGGCCGCGCGGCAACATGATCGGCTGCCCGTGGTCTTCCGCTTGTTGCAAACCATCTTCTCTCTGCCTCTCATCGGTGGTCCCTAGACTCATCTAGCAGGCCCGACGTCATGATGACCCAGCCATTTCGCCGCCGCGACCACATTTCGGGCGACTGCTCCCCCCTTGCGTCCAACTCCCTTTCACCCGGCGCCGAACAGCTCCAGGAGGTCTCTCTTCCCAAACATTCGCGCGGTATCCACCGCGGACGGGGTTCCCGCCGCCGGGTCGGCCCCGCCGTCCAGCAGGGCCCGGACCACGTCGTCCTCGCCCTTGAAGACGGCACCGGCGAGGGGCGTCTGGCCGCGGTCGTTGGGTCGGTCCGCGTCGGCGCCGCGGGCCAGGAGGGCGGTCACCGCGGCGGCGTGGCCGTGGTAGGCGGCGAGCATGATCAGCGAGTCGCCCTTGTCGTTGGTGAGGTTCGCGGGGACGCCGGCGTCGACGTAGCCGGCGAGCGCTTCTGCGTCGCCCCGCCGTGCCAGCTCGAAGACCCTGGAGGCCAGCTCGACCACTTCGGGGTCCGGGGCATCACTCATCCGAAGGACTTCCTTTCACTGCGGCGACGAAGCGGTGCCCGGCGCGTCCAGGCCCCGGCAGGGGCTTGACCTGCCGCTTCGGCACGCGGTGGAGGTCGCACGGGCGAACCGACAGGGTACTGCGACCTGCGGAGCGCATCACTCCGCGTCCCCGCGAAGGCGGCCGCGGCGGGCGGCGGCAGGGGGCCGATCGGGAGCAGCCGGCGCACGGCGAAGAGCGCGCCCCGCACGGCCACGCGACGGCCGCCACCCGCCGCCACCCGCCGCCGCCCCATCGGCGCTCGTCAGAAGCCACACCGGCACCCCAGAAGCACCCCAGCGGCAACGATCCACCATCCTCCGTTCCGGTGAAAGGAGCAATCATTCACCCGAACGCACCTTTTGTCGTATAGATACCTCCTGTGAGGATGGAAGAACTCATGGTGACTGTCCCCTCAACCAGGAGAACCGCTCATGATTCTGTCCATCTCAGGCGTCGTGCTGCTGGGCATCATCGTCTTCCTGTTCTTCAAGAAGGACGGGCTGAAGGCCTCGCACGCGCTGGTCTCCGCACTCTTCGGCTTCTACCTGGCGGGCACGGCCATCGCCCCGAGCATCACCGCGGGCGGGGCGAGCCTGGCCAGCCTCCTGGGCGGGATCAAGTTCTGACCTCCCCGTATCCCTCCCCATCACCCGAGGAGCAGGAGAAGCACGTGGCACGGCGACCACTCCCCCGCATTCCGATCAGCGGCAGCGACCGGATCGCTCGCAGCCGCGAACTCGCGCGGACCGCCGCCGACAATGCCACCGACGTCCTCCATCCGCTCATCACGATCAGCCGCGGGCTGCGGCTGCTGGCCGCCGCCGGGCTGCGCAAGTGGGCCGACACGCCCAAAGACCAGCGCGGCCCCGGGCTGTTCCTGGCGGCGGTCTGCGTCCTGGCGGTCGCGCTCGCCCCGTACGGGCCGCTGCTCGGGCTGATCGGCCTGATGGGAGTGGCCGCCTGGAAGGGACGCGAGCGCGTCCCGGTACGCACCGGCCCGGACGAGGCGCAGTCCGCACGGCTCCAGGCGCTCCACGACGCGCTGGTGCCGTACTTCTCCGTCCCGGAGGATCCGAGTCCGCTCTTCGCCCACGGCGGGGCGTGGGCGAAGGCGTTCAGCGACCAGGAGTTCGACGGCGACGGGCGGTTGACCCGGCTGCGGGTGACGTACCCGCCGTACTTCCCCGACGGCGAGGCCGAGGCCCGCGCCCGGATCGAGCAGCTGCTGCACGCCAAGTCGGGCCGCGGCCGCGAATACCACTTCGGCTGGGACGAGGAGGCCAACCAGCTGCTGATGACCGTCCTGCGCGCGCTTCCGACCACCATCGCCGCCCAGCGCTTCGTGACCGCCCCCGGGGAACTGGTCCTCGGCTTCACGGACCCGGACGCCGTCCGCAGGACCATGCCCGTCCTCGACGGCGACGTGACGAGGGACGCGCCGCCCGTGGTGTGGCGCACCGGACCGCGCTCCGCGGAGCCTCATCTGCTGGCCGTCGGCCACCCCGGCAGCGGCACGACGTCCCTGCTGCGGTCCCTGGCGCTGCAGGCGCTGCCGTACGGGGACGTCCTGGTCGTGGAGGGCAGCGGCACCGGCGAGTACGCCTGCCTGACGGGCCGCGCCGGTGTGCTCGCCGTCGAGTGCGGGCTCGCCGGAGCACTGGCCGGGCTGGAATGGGCGGCCCATGAGACGGAGCGCCGCCTCGTCTCCGCCAACCGGGCCCGGCAGGCCGGTCACCCCGCCCCGGAGGACGTCCGGCGCCCGCTGTGCATCCTCGTGGACAGACCGAGCGTCCTCAGCCATGTCGCGGCCGCGGACGGCAGGCCCGACCCCCAGCAGCTGCTCCAGGTCCCGCTCAGGCACGGCCGGGCCGCGTACGTGACCGTGGTTGTCGCCGACCAGTTCGACAGCGTCGAGTTCCTGGACGAGACGGTACGCACCCACACCCGTGCCCGCCTCGTGCTCGGACCGACCACCCCGGAGCAGGTGAGGAGCGTGCTCGGTGCGCCCCCGCACACGACGCCCACCGCCGACGTGCCGCCCGGCCGGGGCTATGTCCGGCTAGGGGCGGGAGCGGTGCTCAGGCTCCAGGTCCCCGCGACGCCCGACCCGTACGACGAGGCGGCGAGCGAGGCCCACCGCCAGGCCGTGCTGGGCGTGCTCCCTGAGCGGGGGATCGCCGAGGGGCCGGAGGACGGCGGGACCGGGGAGCGGGCGGGCCGGTCCGGTGGGCCCGCGGAGGCGGCCCTCACCGGGCCCCGTGTGGAGGTCCCGGCCGGTTCGCCGCGCGAGACGGGCAGCGGACCCGTGCCGGAGCCGGCGGGGAGCCCGGCCGGGCGAACCGCCTCGACGCCGGTGCCGGCGGAGGGCTGAAACCGGATCCCCCGAGTGAGCCCGCAGAGCCCCGACCGCGGCGAGGCGGTGCGTCCAGCGCGCCTCCTCACCGAGCGGCACCGCGAACACGCCGCGGCCGCGGCGCCTGCGGACGAAGGCGCACGGTCGGGGGCGCACGGTCGGGGGCGCACGGTCGGGGGCGAGCGCCTCTTCACCGGGCCGCCGGGCCGCAGGGCCGCCCACGGTACTCACGCCACAAACGTCCTCGGTGCCTCGGTGCCCGTGGTCACGCCCGTCCTGACCAGCCGGGCCGCCGCCGCCAGCCGGCTCGCCGCCTCCTCGGCGACCGGGCCGCCCACGGTGAAGGGCAGCCGGACATACCCCTCGAACGCCCCGTCCACACCGAACCGCGGCCCGGAGGGGACGCGTACGCCCACGCGTTCGCCGACCTCCGCGAGCCGGGATCCGGACAGGCCGCCCGCGCGGACCCACAGCGTCAGACCGCCGTGGGGGATCTCGAACTCCCAGTCCGGCAGCTCCCGGCGGAGCGCCGCCACCATCTCGTCGCGGTTCCGCCGCGCCTGCTCACGCCGCAGGGCCACCGCCTCGTCCCAGCCGCGGGTCCGCATCAGCCAGTCGACGCCGAGCTGTTCCAGGACCGGGGTGCCCAGGTCGGCGTAGGCGCGCGCGGCGACGAGGGAGCGGATCACGTCCGGGGCGGCCCGGACCCAGCCGATCCGCATACCCGCCCAGAAGGCCTTGCTGGCCGATCCGACGGTCAGAACCGTCGCACCCCCCGGATCGAAGGCGCAGACGGGCCGGGGCATCTGCGTCCCGTCGTCGAGGCGGAGCTCGGACATCGTCTCGTCCACGACGAGCACGGTACCCGCGGAGCGGGCGGCGTCGACGAGCTGCCGTCTCTGGTCCTCGTCGGCGAGCGCCCCGGTGGGGTTGTGGAAGTCGGCGACGACATAGGCGAGGCGGGGTGCGGCATCGCGCAGCACCTGCCGCCAGCGGGGCAGGTCCCAGCCACGCAGTCCCTCGGCCATGGCGACCGGTACCAGCCGGGCACCGGCCTCGCGCATCAGCTGGAGGATGTTGGCGTAGGAGGGAGACTCGACGGCGATGCGCTCCCCCCGCCCCGCGAAGAGGTGGCAGATCGCGTCGATGGCGCCCATGGCGCCGGTGGTCACCATGATCTGCTCGGGCATCGTCGGGATGCCGCGCCGGGTGTACCGGTCCGCGAGCATCTGGCGCAGCGCGGGCAGACCGGCCGGGTAGTCGCCGTGGGTGTGCGCGTAGGGCGGAAGCTCCTCGAGCGCGCCCTTGATGCCGCGGGTCAGCCAGGGCTCGGGGGCCGGCAGCGCGGCGCAGCCGAGGTCGATCATGGAGCCGAGGGATTCCGGGGGCAGCGGCTCCAGACCGCGAGCGGGCAGCGGGTTGCCCGCGGGGACGGCCGTCCAGCTGCCGGCGCCTCTGCGGGACTCCAGGAAGCCCTCGTTCCGCAGGGCCTCGTAGGCGGCGGCCACGGTCGTGCGGCTGACGGCCAGGGCCATCGCCAGCTCGCGCTCGGCGGGCAGCCGGGCGGCGACCGGGACCCGTCCCTCCAGGACGAGCAGCCGGATGCCGTCGGCGAGGGCGCGGTAGGCGGGCGGCCTGCGGGAGCCGGGGCCCGCCGGGTTCTGCTGCTGCGACCGCAGTTGCCGGGCCAGCGCGGGCGCCCCCACCGCCGAAGTCCACTGAGCCATGGAAGTCAGTCCACCTTCCTCGAATTGGCCATGGTTGACACGGATATCCCTGCCACAGGGTGTCATGCATCAGTCCACTTCCACCATCGGGGGGCAGGGTCTTGTCCATCACGTCCGGTCTGCGGGGCAGGCGTCTGTCCCGCAGACTGCCGCAGCTCTACGTCGGTCTGGTGCTTTACGGGGCGAGCTCCGCTCTCCTGGTCCGAGGGGGTCTCGGCCTCGAGCCCTGGGGTGTGCTGCACCAGGGCCTGGCCGCGCGGACGGGTCTGACCATCGGCCTCGTCTCGATCGCCGTCGGCGCCGCGGTGCTGCTGCTGTGGGTGCCGATACGGCAGCGGCCCGGCCTGGGCACGGTCTCCAACGTCTTCGTCGTCGGCATCGCGATGGACGGCACCCTCGCCGCCGTGCCGGCCGTGCACGGGCTGGGCACCCGGGTCGCGGTGGCGGCGGCCGGGATCGTCCTCAACGGGATGGCCACCGGCCTCTACATCTCGGCCCGCCTCGGTCCCGGTCCGCGCGACGGGCTGATGACGGGGCTGCACCGGCTGACCGGCCGGTCCGTCCGGCTGGTCCGCACCGCGATCGAGGTGGCGGTCGTCACGACCGGGTTCGCCCTCGGCGGCACGGTGGGGGCGGGCACGGTCGTCTACGCGCTGTCCATCGGCCCGCTGGCGCAGCTGTTCCTGCGGGTGTTCGCCATCCCGCCGGCCGGGGAGTCAGGCGCGGTGGCCCCCGGATCCGCAGACCCGAGCGAACGAGAACGGGTGATACTGCGCTCGTGACTTCCGCAGCGCACCCGGGGCATCCCTATCTCGACCACCCCTTCCCCATACCGTTCGCCCACCGCGGCGGCACGGCCGGCGGCCTGGAGAACACGGCGGCGGCGTTCCGGCGCGCCGCCGGGCTCGGCTACCGCTACTTCGAGACGGACGTGCACGCCACCGGGGACGGCAGGCTCGTCGCGTTCCACGACCCGACCCTGGACCGGGTGACCGACGCGCGGGGCCGGATCGGGCGGCTGCCGTGGGCCGAGGTCGCACGGGCCCGGGTGGGCGGGAAGGAGCCCCTGCCGCTCTTCGAGGACCTCCTGGAGGAGTTCCCCGCGGCCCGCTGGAACGTCGACATCAAGGCCGAGCGCGCGCTGGAGCCGCTCGTCGACCTGGTGCGGCGGGCGAACGCCTGGGACCGGGTGTGCGTCGGCTCGTTCTCGGAGAGCCGGCTCTCGCGTGCGTACCGGCTCGCCGGCCCGGGACTTGCGACGTCCTACGGTGTGCGCGGGGTGATCGGCCTGCGGCTGCGCTCGCTCGGCGTCCCCGCCCCGGTCCGGCCGGGGGCGGTGTGCGTACAGGTGCCCCGGTCGCAGGGCGGGGTGCCCGTGGTGGACCGCCGGTTCGTCCGCGAGGCCCATGCGCGCGGGCTCCGGGTGCATGTGTGGACCGTGAACGATCCGGAGAGTGCGGCCGCTCTGCTGGACCTGGGAGTGGATGGCATCATGACCGATCATCTGGAGATGCTGCGTACGGTGATGACCGACCGGGGTGCCTGGGTCTGAGCGTCGTGCGTCTCCCCCACGGGTACGAGTGAGGGGGCGGATCATGGCTGCCGACACGGCGGACGGGACCACCGGGACGGACGACGCCGACCGGAGGCGCGAGCAGCACGGCTGGTACTTCTACGACTTCGCGTGCTCGGTCTACTCGACGAGCGTGCTGACGGTGTTCCTCGGCCCCTATCTCACCTCGGTGGCGAAGTCCGCCGCGGACTCCGGCGGTTTCGTGTACCCGCTCGGCATCCCGATCCGCGCCGGTGCGGTGTTCCCGTATGCGGTGTCGGTCTCGGTGGTGGTGGCGGTGCTGGCCATGCCCCTGGTGGGCGCGGTCGCCGACCGCACGGGGCGCAAGAAGCCGCTCCTGGCCGCCGCGGCCTATCTGGGGGCGGCGGCGACGGCGGGCATGTTCCTCCTCGAAGGGGACCGCTACCTCCTCGGCTCTCTCCTGCTGATCGTCGCCAACGCCTCGCTGGCGGTGTCGATGGTCCTCTACAACGCGTATCTGCCGCAGATCGCCGGGCCGGAGGAGCGGGACACCGTCTCCTCGCGCGGCTGGGCCTTCGGCTATACCTCGGGGGCCCTGGTCCTCGTGCTCAACCTGGTGCTCTACACCGGCCACGAGTCCTTCGGGCTCAGCGAGTCGGAGGCGGTCCGCGTCTGCCTCGCCTCGGCCGGGGTGTGGTGGGGAGCCTTCGCGCTCGTGCCGCTGCGCAGGCTGCGGGACCGGCGCACCGCCGGGGACGCGGCGCCCGCTCTCGGCGCGGGCGCGGTGGGTGCGGGCTGGCGCCAACTGGCGGCGACCATCAAGGACATGCGCCGCCATCCGCTGACGCTGTCCTTCCTGCTGGCGTACCTCGTCTACAACGACGGGGTGCAGACGGTGATCTCCCAGGCCTCGGTGTACGGCTCCGAGGAGCTGGGGCTCGACCAGACCACCCTGATCACGGCGGTACTGCTGGTGCAGGTGCTGGCGGTGGCGGGCGCCCTGGGCATGGGCCGGCTGGCCCGCTCCCACGGGGCCAAGCGCACGATCCTCGGCTCGCTCGCCGTGTGGACGCTGATCCTCGCCGCCGGCTACCTGCTGCCGCCGCGGACGCCGCTGTGGTTCTACGCGCTGGCCGCGGCGATCGGCCTGGTGCTGGGCGGCAGCCAGGCGCTGTCCCGTTCGCTGTACTCCCACCTCGTCCCACGCGGCAAGGAGGCGGAGTACTTCTCCGCGTACGAGATGAGCGACCGGGGGCTGAGCTGGCTGGGGCCGCTCGTGTTCGGTCTGGCGTTCCAGCTCACGGGAAGCTACCGGTCCGCCATCATCTCTTTGGTGATCTTCTTCGCACTGGGGTTCGTGCTCCTGGCCCGGGTGCCGATGAGGCGTGCGATCGCCGAGGCGGGGAACCCGGTCCCGGAACGGATTTAGACGTCGACGGAAAGGGCCGGTAGTGTACGCCTCTGGCCTGCCAGGCGGACCGTTACTGCGCGCTGAAAAGCTCCAAACGCTGGGTGACACTTTCTGCCAGATGTGACAAACCGGGCACTGGTGGGTACCCAAACCCTGGAAAAGCAGCGGCACGACGGGCGACGACGCATGACCGGCAACGGGAATCTTCACCGCCGACCGGACGTTGACCGGATGACGACGACAGCGACACCTGTCCTGTGGGCGACAAGCCCGGGAGGCACGATTCATGAGTGAGCGAGCTCTTCGCGGCACGCGCCTCGTGGTGACCAGCTACGAGACCGACCGCGGCATCGATCTGGCCCCGCGCCAGGCGGTGGAGTACGCATGCCAGAACGGACATCGTTTCGAGATGCCGTTCTCGGTCGAGGCGGAGATTCCGCCGGAGTGGGAGTGCAAGGCGTGCGGCGCCCAGGCGCTCCTGGTGGACGGGGAAGGCCCCGAGGAGAAGAAGGGGAAGCCCGCGCGTACGCACTGGGACATGCTCATGGAACGGCGCACGCGCGAGGAGCTCGAGGAGGTGCTGGCCGAGCGGCTGGCCGTCCTCCGCTCCGGGGCCATGAACATCGCGGTGCACCCGCGCGACAGCCGGAAGTCCGCTTAAGGGACGCACCGCCGACTCGCACAGAGTGCAGAAGCCGCGGGTTGCGGCACACATCCGTGTGCCGCAACCCGCGGCTTCTGCGTGTGCGCGCTACGCCACCGTGCGTGCCCGCACCCGCGCCCGCGCCGCGTGGCCTGGGCATGTGGCGAGAAGCACCTCGGAGCACCCGAGGGCGGGGACCCCGGCGTGCGGTGCGTGCGCGTCCACGGTGGAGGACCGTCCCCGCAGCGAACACACCCAGAGGAATCCGGCAGAGCGCCCCTGCGGGCACCTCCCGTGCCCGGAGGGCGACGGGGGCGTGCGTGCCGGGCGACCGGTGGCCGGGGCCGCGTCCACCACGCGCCCTAGGAGGTCAGCGGCGGACGCGGTCCCGGCCCGGGACGGGACCGCCTCGGCGCGTCGTCCTGGACGACCTCGCCCTGCACGACCTTTCCGTCCGGACGGTGCATACGGGCCTGCTGGAAGGCGTCGCCGAGGGAGCCGGGGGCCGCGCGCCGCATACGGCGGTCGAGCGACCGCTCGGCCCTTCGGGCCAGCACGGTGCGGACCGGGGGCACCAGCAGCAGCAGCCCCGCCGCGTCCGACACCGGGCCCGGCAGCATGAGGAGCAGTCCGCCGAGCATCAGCAAGCCGTTGCCCCTGCCCGACCGGTCCTCGGCCGGCGCAGTGCGGGACTGCTGCCACTGAAGGGTCTGCGACAGACCGCGGAAGGCGCGGCGGCCGGCCCGCTTGATCACCACGGCGCCGAGCAGCCCGCCCGCGACCAGCAGCGCGAAGACGGTCAGCCCGCCCGCGGCACCGGCCAGGACGGTGAGCAGCCAGATCTCCAGCACCAGCCACGCTGCGATGCCGAGGGGGAGGAAGGTACGGACGCGTGAGCGCCTCGGGGCGGTCGGTGTCGTTGCGCCGGTCGTCATGCTCCCAGTGTGCCTGGGCGCCGACCGGATCGGCGCATGCGCCGGGGCACCGGCCGGGCGGGGAGGGCCTCGCCGCACGGCCCGGGCGTCGGCACCGCCCCACCGCACCCCCGGGATCCGGTCGCGCCTCGGCCACGGGGTACCCGCCCGCCCCGGTGCCCGGCCTCCGGGCGCATGCATGGCGCCGGTGCCCCGTGGACACCGGGCGGCGGTCCCCGCTCCGATGCGGGCACGGGGCGCCGACCGGATCGGCGCATGCGCCGGGGCACCGGCCGGGCGGGGACGGCCTCGCCGCACGGCCCG
>NZ_BLLG01000029.1 GCF_011766325.1 Streptomyces pacificus
CAGACGAATCGAGGTTACGGTCACCCTGGACAGTCCTGAACAGCCTGAATGACGGTCTGGCTATCGGGCGGCCCGGGAACCTGCGGCGCCCTGGGGATCTCGACACACGGTCGCCGTCCCCCCTCGGCCACGACGCTCGCGGCGTCGGCGTCCCCCTGGCCCATTACGCGACGCTCCCCCGACGTCACCGACCGCGCCCAGACCCTGCGGACAGAACTCACCGTCGCCGGCCTGACCTGGCTGGAGCCGTCCCCGGACCTCGCTGTGGCCTTCCACCACGCCGGCCTCGGCACCCACGAGGACCTGAACGCCATCGCCGACCGGCTACGCGACTCGACCACGACCGGCGGCTACGCCTACCCCCACATCGCCGCCGCCTTCGGCGACCTGCCCCGGCCCCAGCCCCTGGTGCAGTGGCTCGAGGACGACCACACCGTCCGGGAACGGTGGCGCACCCTGGCCACCATCCGCCAGGCACACCTGCGCGAGACGAGCCGACAGCACCACCGCGCCACACGACCACCCTGCCGTGCGGACACCGCGGCCCCGAACCCTTGAACGTCAGGGTTCGGGGCCGTAGCCATGCGTGCGGGAAGTCAGCCGGCTTCGGGGTCCCGGCCGACCAGCTGGGCCAGCAGCTCGACGATCTGCGCCTGGTTCCGGTCGATCTTCTCGGAAAGACCGCGGACCTCACCAGCAAGGTCGCTCACCCTCGTGTCGAGGTTGCTCACCTTCTGATCCAGGTTGCCGACCTGCAGGCGGACCGCCGTGAGATCGCTCTTGATGATCCCGAACTCGCGGTCGTTCCGCTCCGCCACGTCCTCGAATCGGCGGGTGAGAGCGGCGATCTCACTCTGGGCGATAGGGTCCTCAGCCACGCGGGGCTCTCCTGCAAGATCAGGTAAAACGACGGTCATCAGGCCGTCCACGATATCGCGGCCCCGCCGCCCCGGGGCCCGGCAAAGACAGACTGCTCCTACCGTGGAGGGTTGGATGGCGCTCCCAGCGATCAAGGGAGCGCTTATGACTCACGTACTCTCGACTTTCGCCGTTCTGACCGACCGTCATCCCAGGTCCGTGCTGGCTGCGGCCCATGCCTCCTGGACGGCGCGGATTTCGGTATCGGTGGGCTGACCGGCGTCGATGGGCATAAATCGGGCTGCGATGGTCGTCCGGCGGAGCTTGGCGGTCATGTCGGAGAACGCCGGGTGGGTCTTGGTGGCGTACCACGGGGCACGTGCCCGGTGCTCGGCCGCGTCTGAGGGTGGTGGCCGTGCAGCGCGTACCAGATGACGGTGATGGTGTAGCAGTACAGGCCGAAGGGCACGGTGCGCTCGACGGCGCGTCGGGTCCGGCTGCGTGCCTGGCAGACCCCGAGCACCTGACGCGTACTGTCCGGCGCAGCAATGATCTCCCGGCCTGCTCCCGCTGTAACGGCCAGCTCATTCTCGCGGCGCAGAAGCCCCAGCTCGATGCGTCCGGCAATTCGATCGCCCTGGAACTGTGTGCCAGCATCGGACAGCACCTGCGGTGAGGACCAGGGTCCCTTCATAGGTGCGTGCGCCCCGCTCGTCGGCGCGGCAGGCCTGTTCGGACCAGTTGCCCGCAGCTCCTCGACGGAGGGTGCTGCGGGCGAAAGGCGCGAGCGCAGTCCCAGACCACCGGTCGCACAGGAGGGAGATCCGAGGTCCGCACTCTGGGAGTTGGTCGGCCCTGTGCGTGTACCGACGATGAAGGGGCGGTCTGCGGGCGATGAGGAGGCGACATGGACTGGTCCACGGCGGACGTTCCCGACCAGAACGGCAGGACCGCGCTGGTCACCGGCGGCTCGGGAGGGATCGGGCTGGAGACGGCCCGGGGACTGGCGGCCCGCGGAGCGCGTGTCGTACTCGCCTGCCGCAGCGTCGAGCGGGGTCGTGCCGCTGCGGCCCGCATCGGCGGCCGTACCGAGGTCGTACGCCTCGATCTGGCCTCGCTGGACTCCGTACGGCAGGCGGCTGCCGAGATACAGGGCCGGTATGAGCGCCTGGACCTGCTCGTCAACAACGCCGGGGTGATGTTCCCGCCGTTCGGGCGCACCGAGGACGGTTTCGAGGCCCACTTCGGTGTCAACCACCTGGGGCATTTCGCTCTCACCGGCCTGCTGCTGGGCCTGATGCGGCATGCGCCGGGCTCCCGCGTCGTCACCGTTTCGAGCCTGGCGCACCGGGTCGGGACGGCCGGCTTCGGCGACGGGCGGGCCCGCTCGCCGGACGGCCGGCGTTCGGTCAGGGCGTACGGGCAATCCAAGCTCGCGAACCTGATGTTCGCGAGGGAGTTGCAGCGCCGGCTCGCCGGTGCGGGCGCGGCCACGGTCTCCCTCGCCGCGCACCCGGGCCTTTCGGCGACGGGTCTGTGGCACGGCGACCCGCCGGCGCTGCTGCGGCCGGTGGCCGGTGCGGCGCTGCGGTGGATCGCGCAGCCGCCGGACCGGGCGGCCCTGCCCTCGCTGCGGGCCGCCACGGACCGCCTGGTGCCCGGTGGTGCCTACCTCGGCCCGCGGGCGTTCTTCGAGAGCCGGGGCGCGCCGGTACCGGCGCGCTCGAGCCGGGAGTCGCTGGATGCCTCGGCACAGGTACGGCTCTGGGAGCTGTCGCAGGAGCTGACCGGGGTGCGCTACCGGCTCGCGCCCGGCGGCGTGCCGGCGGGCGCGTCCGAACCGGTGACACGCCAGACCGGGGCGGCGGGGAGGTGAGCGCGATGACGACAGACCGGAGCATCGCGGCCGGTGTGGGTACGGGCATCGGCCGGCGGAGCTTCCACGCGGTCGCCGCGTGGGCGTGGATCTGGCGCAGCTTCGATGCGCCGCTGCCGGACGTGGGAGGTGCCGCATGGCCATCGGCCCCCGTGACAACCGGCCCCGCGCAACGGTATGACGACCGTCCCGGTGAGAAGGCGGCGGCCGCCGCCCGGGAGGGATGACCCATGGCCAGAAGACGGTCCGTGGTGGTGGCGGGCGGGGGGATCGGGGGGCTCGCGGCGGCCGCGGGCCTGGCCGTCCGCGGCATCGACGTCACCGTCGTCGAACGTGCGGGGCGGATCGGGGCCTGCGGTACCGCGCTGGTGATCCACTCCCGTGGGATGCGGGCCGCCGACGCGTTGAGCGAGCGGCTCGGCGGCCGGATCCGGGCCGTCGCCCCTCTCACCGGGCCCGGCGAGATCCACGTGCTGATGGACTCCGGGGGCACGGTGCTCGCCGAGGAGCAGACCGGCGCCGCCGCCGAAGCCCCGCAGGTCCCCGTGCTGCGCTCCGCCCTGCACCGGGTCCTGCTCGACGAGGCGCTCGCCGCGGGGGCGGCCGTGCGCCTGGCGACGGCCGTCACCGACTACACGCCGGTCGGCGACTCGGTCACCGTACGGCTGTCGGACGGTGAGACGCTCGACAGCGAGGCCCTGGTGGGCGCGGACGGGACCCACTCGGCGGTCCGGGCGCGGATGCTGGGCGACGGCCCTCCGCGTTACCGCGGCTACACCTCGGTGGAGGGCTGCACCCGCGGCTCAGCCCTCGGGCACCGCCGCCTCGTCGTGGACGGTCGCGGCATCCGGCTGCTCATCGCCCCGGTCAGCGGGGACACCCTGTACTGGAACGCCGAGATCACCGCTCCGCCCGGGGTGTGGCCCGCCCTGGGCGCGGCCGGGGCGCAGCGTGCCCTGCTGGAGGCCCTGGACGGCTGGTACGGGCCGGTCGTCGACCTGGTGGCGGACGCCGGACCCGGGGACCTCGTCATCACCGACATCCACCACCGCGACCCCGCCCCGCGCTGGGTGGACGGCCGGGTCGTACTGCTCGGCGACGCCGCGCACCCGATGCTCACGGCCCTGGGCCAGGGCGCCGACATGGCGCTGGAGGACGCGGCCGCGCTCGCCGATGTGCTGGCGTCGTCCGCCGAGATCCCGGGCGCCCTCGTCGCCTACGCGGCGGAGCGGATGGACCGGACGGCGGCGGTACTCGCATCCCGCCGTCAGGGCGTCCTCGAGCGTGGCGTGGAGCGGCGGGACGCACAGACGAAGCCCGCAGGCCGGCGGGACGCGGCGCTCGCCGACGTCCTCGGCCGGCGGCCACGCCCACGGCGCCCGGCCGGGACCGGCGCACCGGGCCCGACGACCACCGCCCTTACGGAGAAGAGGGACATCGCCATGAGATCGCCGCACATCGTGCTGATCAGCGGATCGCTGCGCTCGGGATCGACCTCGGACCAGGTGGCGCAGTGGTGTGCCCGCCGGTGCGCAGAACAGGGCGCCACCACACGTGTCTTCACCGGAGCGGAGATCGACTTCCCGGCGTACCGGCCGGGGTTGGCCGGGACGCATGAGGGCGCGGCGGCCCTCCTCGGCGAACTGCGCGCCGCCGACGGCGTGATCCTGGTGTCGCCGACGTACCACGCCTCCGTCTCGGGACTGCTGAAGAACGCCCTGGACTACGTCAACGACATCGGCGGTCCGCTGCCGTATCTGGAGGGGCGCGCGATCGGCACGGTCGCGGTGGGCACGGGCGTGCAGGGCGCGGTCTCGACGCTGGCCACGCTCCGCACGGTCGGGCACGCGCTGCGCGGCTGGCCGACGCCGGTGGGGGTGGCGGTCGCTCAGGTGCCGGCGGAGCCGTCCGCAGGGGGCGCGGAGCCGGGTGGCGACGCGGCACGGCTGGTGGAGATGGTGTCCCAGGCGGTGTGGCTGGGCGGGGTGCGGAGCGCTGCCCGTACCCCGCTGCTGGGGGCCGTCGCCTGATTCCCACCGCGCCTGGGGCCGGGTAGACGGGCCGGGGCCGCCGGGAGGCGGGTCCGCGGGCGGTCGCCCGGGAGCGCAGCCGGGCAGGCGAACGCGGATCGTGCCGCGCGGTACCGGCGCGGGGGTCCGTGCGCGGGCTGGGCAGGGTGAGGAAGTGTCCTCCACACGGCGGTCCGTGCGAGTCCCGGTCCGCGCTTGCGCGTATCTGCGCCCATGCGGTCTTCGGAAGGAGGAGGGGCCGGGAGAGCATTCTCGGAGAACACCCACAGGGGAGGCGGCAAGTAGCATCCGGAACACGTTGTCCGGGAACCCGATCGGCGCCCTTGACCGACCGCCGTGAGGGGAGAGGGCGGAGCAGTGTGCGCACCCGTGAGCATCCGCTCCGGCGCAGTCGTCTCCCCAGGAGTATTGCCTTCCGCGGTTCCGCCCGCCGACGATGCGCCCGTGCCGCCGACCCGGCACGGGTGGTCCCGGACACTCCGGCCCGACCGCCGGACCCGACGCATCGGGATGGGGGATACGAATCCATGACCATGCACGGACGGCTCACCGTCAGGAGCGCGGCCGAGGTCCCTGTGGACCGTCTGGTACGCCTGGTGAGTTCCCACGAGAAGAGCATCACGGGGAGGGCTATGCGCACCCGGGAGGACATCCTTCCCGACACCGCCGCACCCGGTTACCGGATGAACAACTGGTGCCTGACCGGAGCCGGTGACGAGGTGGTCGCCTGGGCGTCGCTGACCCCGCGCGACGGCACCCTCGACGGCACGCTCATCGCGCTGCCGGGCCGGCGCGGCGAGAGCGCGGCCCGCGCGCTGATGTGCCTGCTGCTGGACCGGGCCGACGAACTCGCCCCGCAGGACGGCAGACACTTGGCGTTAACCGTCAGCGGTGTGCTCGGCGGCGACTCCGTGGCCCCACCGGTGCTGAGGACGGCCGGGTTCGTCCCCGACTCCACGGCGGCGCGGCTCGACATCGACCTGTCGGTACCGCCGCTGCCGCCGCTGCCACCCGGGGAAGGGAGCATCCGGCAGGCCGAGGTGTGCGACGACGCTCTGCACGCGGTGCACCTGCGCAGCCGGGCTTCGGCTCCCCGGACCGAGGATGCGCATGCCTTCCGCGCCCGCCTGCGGGAACTCCGCGAGGCGGGGGGCGTGGCGCTGCTGCTCGAGATGTCCGGCCGTCCCGCCGGATACGCCCTGGCACGGGCCGCCGGCGGGGAGGGACGCGTGCTCGAACTCGCCGTCGCCCCCGCTTTCCGGGGACTCGGCATCGGACTCTCCCTGCTGACCGCCGTCCTCGCCGAGCTGCGCGCGGGCGGCTGCGTCCGGGCCCTGGTGACCCTGGACACCGGCGATCTGCACGACCACATGGCGCTCTGCCGGGTGCTCGCGGTCCAGGGCGCGTGCGCGGTCACCCGCTACCGCATGCCTACGGCCCCTTCGGCACGGCCTCGACCGTCCCACCGGCCACCGACCGGACGCATGTGACGCGCCACCCACCGCACGGCTGACCGCGTGCGGCGGCTCGTCCGCGCTTCGCGGCCGCAGGCACACGCCCGGGGCGTCCGGGGCGTCCGGAGAGGGGCAGGGCTCCCGACCGAGTGCTGCTCCCGACGTCCGACGCAAACGATACCGACTCGTCTTTGCGTCGGGAACCGGCGCCCGGGCCTCAGTGCGTCTTCGGTAAGTCATCGCCGCGCGGGGCCGGTTCCCCCACGGCGAGGGGACCCTGGCGCGCTCCGGCCCGCCGAGGCAGCGGGTGTTCGCCGCCGATGCCCACACGTTCGGCATCGCGGCACGCGAACACCCGCACCGCGGATCAGAAGGCGGCGCACCGTCAGGGCGCCGGCTGTGCGGGCCGACGGCGTGCGCTCCGGAGCCCGGCCACCCGGCCACCCGGTCGTGGTCTTCCGCCATGGGGGAGGAGGACGGCGTCGCGGGTCAGGGCCCGCAGTCCGTGAACGCTCCCACGGCTCATCCCGAATGCGGGCGTGCCGGGAAGGACTCCGGCGGACGGCCATCGCGGGCCGTACCCGCCGCGGTCGCCCGGAGCCGTGTGCGTGCAGATCAGTCCCGGAAGCTTCGGGGCCAGGGGCGGTTCCCCGCCGATGGGCCGAACCTCCGGTCGGCCGATTCCGGCGGATTGGCCGATGACGCGCCGGGACCCGCTTCAGGCGCGTGGTGGTGCGGCCAGCCGGGCCGTGAGGGTGGCCGCGGTCGTCAGGGCCGCCCAGGAGGTGAGATCGATCAGCTCCCGGTCGGTGGGGTGGTGGACGCGGAAGGCGGCGATGTCGGCGCCGGTGGCCTGGTGGGGGGCGAGCGCGGTCAGCAGGATGAGGCGGGCCGCCGGGTGGTGGGCCGGGGGCACGGCGGTGAGCGGGGCGTTCAGCCAGACCCGGCTGATGCCGGGTGGGGTGCCGTCCCAGCTGTCGAGGCGGGCGCTCAGCAGCTCCCGGACCGGTACCGGCACCCAGCGCGCCGCGCGGTCGACGGCGGCGCGGGAACGGGCCAGGGCCTGGGCCACAGCCGGGTTGGGCGCGGCCCAGGCCAGCTCCCGCGGGAGCGGGGCGGGGGGCAGCAGGTCGAGGGCGGCGCCGGCCTCGAGGGGGCCTGCGACGGGGCGCATGGTCCGTGCGACGGTGCGCAGGAGGGGGCCGCGCAGGCCGGCCGGGGCCCGCTCGGGTACGGGCGAGTCGTCGAGGAAGACGCCGACCATGCGGTTGAGGTAGTGGAAGGTCAGCGCCACCCCGAGGATCTCGGGCGCCTCTTCGGCGGTGAAGGGCGCCGGGCCGCGCTCGTCCGGTCCGGCCCGCAGCCAGGCGGAGGCGCCCGCGCCCGGTGCACCGGGCGCAGGCGGCGGCAGGGTCTCCACGGCGGCCTGGTGGACGTCGACGCAGTACGAGCAGGAGTTGGCCCGGGACACCTCGGTGGCCACGGCCTCCTTGACCGCACGGTCTACCCGGCCCTCGACCAGCAGGGACTCCCGCAGCAGCAGCCAGCTCGCCGCGAGCGGGCCCGGGGAGGCGGAGTGCAGCGCCAGCGGCGGCGCGATCACTCCGAACTCCCGCTCGGCCTGCGCGTACACGGCGGCGGCCAGGCCGCGGGCGCGGCCCGGGGAGGCGGCCTTCACATGGCGGATGTCGCGCAGTGAGCCCCGCAGTACGGCCCGCACGATCGTCCTCGTGGTCATGGTGGCGTCTCCGTTCGGCGGACTGACGGCATGTCTTCCCCGCGTCGGTTCACCGGTTCACCGGTTGCCCGAACGGCACATCGCCCCTCCGGTCCCGCGGACGGGCGCGCAGGGCCCGGTCCGATCGTGGCACCCGCGGCCTGCGGGCCCCATATCCGATCGTGCTCGCTCCGGCTCGCGCGACGACGCCGGCAGACCAGCAACGGCGGAGATGCGGCCGTCCGCGATGGGGCCGAGGATGGGCCGCCGTGCCGCTCGACGAGTGGCGCCATGAGGGGAGTTGACGGTTGATGCCCGACGTGACGAGCCCTGTGGAGATCGGGAGGCACTACGACGAGCGGGCTCCCATCGGCGACGAGTTCCGCGGCGGCCAGTTGCACATGTGGTACTGGTACGACCGCGACGACGACGCCCCGCTGCCGGAGGCCGTCCACCGCATCACCCGCAAGGTCACCGACGTCCTGGGCCTGCGGCCCGGGGAGCACGTCCTGGACGCCGGGTGCGGTTCGGGCGAGGCGTCGCTGTACCTGGCCCGGCGCCACGGCGTGCGGGTGACCGGTGTGACGGTGAGCGAGTACGAACTCGACCGGGCCCGCGAGCGCGCCGTGGCCGCCGGCCTCGCCGACGTGGCCGGCTTCCGGTACGGCGACTACATGCGGCTGCCGTTCGAGGACGGCTCCTTCGACGCCGTCCTGGCCCTGGAGTCGCTGCAGAACGCTCCCGACCTCGGGCAGGTTCTCGGGGAGCTGTTCCGGGTGCTCCGGCCGGGCGGCCGGATCGCCTTCTCGGACTTCAGCCTGGAGAAGGCGGGTGCCGAGCCGGAGCGGGTGGAGCGGTTCATGACGACCCTGAAGCTGCCCCTGCTGCCCACTCTCCCGCAGTGGCTCGCGTATCTGCGTGCCGCCGGCTTCGACATCGAGGAGTACACCCAGTGCGGCCCGCGGGTGTTCGGGATGAAGAGCAAGTACCTCCAGGCCGCGATGGACCGGCGCGAGGGCGTGGCCGGGAGGTTCGGCGAGGCGGACGTCGCGGAGTTCTCCCGCCTGCACCGCGGGTTCTTCACCCCCCGCAGGGACCAGATCGGCTACGTCGTCGCCTGCGCCCGCAAGCCGCGCTGAGCAGGGACGTCCGCAGCCCTGGCGACGGTGTTCGCCTCCGCGGACAGCAATACGGAAGATGCGTCGCGGCCCGCCGGCGCAGCAGGATGGCGGTGGACATCCCTGACCCCCCACGAGCAGCGTCCGACGGCCTGCCATGGCCGCTTCGCCCGCCGTGCGGTGGCGCGGCACGAATGAGTGGCGCAGCACGAACGAGGAGACCTTTCATGGTGGACACCAACACGGGTATCGAGCGGGGCACCGTGCCGGTCGCGCGGTTGCGCGACCTGGTGAGCGGCCGGGTCCTGGTGCCCGGCGACGCCGACTACGAGCAGGCGCGCACCGTCTACCTGGGCGGGATGGACCAGCAGCCGGCGGTGATCGTGCGGCCGGCCGGCGCCGAGGACGTGGCACGCGTCGTCACCCTGGCCCGGGAAGCCGGACTGCCGCTGGCCGTCAAGGGCGGCGGGCACAGCATGTTCTGCCTCGACGACGGCGGCATCGTGCTCGACATATCGTCCCTGCGCGACCTTGAGATCGATCCCGGGACGCGTACGGCCTGGGCCGGAGCGGGCCTGAACGCCGGCCAGTACACCGAGGCCGCCGCCGAGCACGGCCTGGTCACCGGCTTCGGCGACACGGGCAGTGTCGGCATCGGCGGCATCACCGTCGGCGGCGGCATCGGCTACCTGGTCCGCAAGCACGGGCTCACCGTCGACGACCTGCTGGCCGCCGAGGTGGTCACCGCGGACGGCAGGCTGCGGCGGGTCGACGCCGAGCACGAGCCCGACTTGTTCTGGGCGATCCGCGGCGGCGGCGGCAACTTCGGCGTGGTGACCCGGCTGAAGTTCCGGCTGCACGAACTGGGCACCGTCACCGGCGGTCTGCTGCTGCTGCCGGCCACCCCGGAGGTCGTCGCCGGCTTCGTCGAGGCGGCGGAGAGGGCCCCGGAGGAGCTGTCCACCATCGCCAACGTGATGCCGTCGCCGCCGCTGCCGTTCGTCCCCGAGGAACTGCACGGCACGCCCGTCGTCCTGGCCGTCCTGGTCTACGCGGGCGAGGGCGAGGCGGCCGAGGCGGCCCTGGCACCGTTCCGCGCCCTGGACACGCCGATCGCCGACATGATCCAGGCGATGCCGTACCCCGGTGTCTACCCGCCGGAGGAGGACCTCCACCCGGTCGCCGCCGCCCGCAGCCTCTTCACGGACAGCTTCGGCCTCGACGACGCGAAGCTGGTCCTGGAGCGGATCGCCTCCTCGAGCGCCGCCATGCCGGCGGTCCAGGTGCGGGTGCTCGGCGGTGCCATGGCCCGCGTCCCTGCGGACGCGACCGCGTTCGCGCACCGCGACCGGAAGATCCTCGTCAATGTCGCGGCCATGTACCAGAACCCCGACGAGGCCGAGCTCCACACCCGCTGGGCGGACGAGCTGGCCGCGGCGCTGCAGAAGGGGGTGCCCGGCGTGTACGTCAACTTCCTCGCCGACGACAGCGAGGCCCGTATCCGGGAGGCGTACCCGGCCGGGACCTGGGAGCGGCTGCGTGCCCTCAAGCGTGCCTGGGACCCGACGAACCTCTTCCGCCGGAACAGCAACATCCCGCCCGCCGACGAGCCGCGCTGAGGTCCGGGACCCCGCAGAGCCATCGGCATCGACACAGACGGGCAGCGGCAGCCCGACGACGAAAGGACTGGACGTTGACGACGGACACCGTGCCCCGGGCGGGGCGCCGGGAGTGGATGGGGCTCGCGATCCTCGCTCTCCCGGCCACGCTCGTCTCCTTCGACATGTTCGTGCTGCTGCTGGCGTTACCTCAGCTCAGTGCGGACCTGGGAGCGAGCAGCACCCAGCAGTTGTGGATCATGGACATCTACGGGTTCATGGTCGGCGGCTTCCTCGTCACCATGGGCACCCTCGGCGACCGCATCGGCCGGCGCCGCCTCCTGCTCACCGGCGCCGTGGTCTTCGGAATCGCCTCCCTCCTGGCCGCCTTCGCCACCACGCCCGAGATGCTCATCGCCGCCCGCACCCTCCTCGGCATCTCCGGCGCCACCCTCGCTCCCTCCACCCTCGCCCTCATCAGCAACATGTTCCGCGACCCCAAGCAGATGGGCACCGCCATCGGCATCTGGGCCGGCAGCTTCTCCCTCGGCGCCATCGTCGGCCCCATCGCCGGCGGCGCACTCCTCAACCACTTCTGGTGGGGCTCCGTCTTCCTCATCGGCGTCCCCGTCATGATCCTCCTGCTGCTCCTGGGCCCCACCCTCCTGCCCGAGTACAAGGCGCCCGACGCCGGCCGCCTCGACCTGCCCAGCGTCGCCCTCTCCCTCGCCACCGTCCTCCCCTTCATCTACGGACTCAAGGAAACCGCCCGCCAGGGACCCGAACCCCTCCCCCTCATCGCCCTCGTCGCCGGCATCGTCGCCGGCATCCTCTTCATCCGCCGGCAGAAGGCCCTCGAAGACCCCCTCCTCGACCTCTCCCTGTTCTCCAACAAGGCGCTGAGCGGCGCCCTGGTCAGCCTGCTGGCCTTCAGCATGATCGGCGGCGCGAGCCTGCTGTTCCTCGGTCAGTTCTTCCAGCTCGTCTCCGGGATGACACCGCTGCAGGCGGGCCTCGCGCTGGTGCCGGGTCTGATCGTGTCCATCGCGGGCATGTCCCTCGCCCCGGCTCTGGCGCGCACGATCCGGCCGGCCTATCTCATCGCGGGCGGCCTGGTGCTCTCGATCGCCGGGTACCTGCTGTACTTCCTCGCTGAGGCCGACTCCAGCCCGGCGCTGCTGATGACCGGCTTCGCCCTGGCGAGCCTGGGCGGCGGTCCGCTGGTGTCGCTCGGTACCAACCTGGTCGTCGGCTCCGCCCCGCCGGAGAAGGCCGGTTCGGCCGCCTCGCTCTCCCAGACCAGCAACGAGTTCGGCGCGGGCCTGGGCATCGCCGTCGTCGGCACCCTGGGGATGGCCGTCTACCGCGGCGAGGTCTCCGGCGCGATACCGGCCGGTCTTCCGGCCGGCGCGGTCGCCGCGGTCGAGGAGAGCCTCGCGGGCGCCGTGTCGGAAGCCGCCCGGCTGTCCGGCGGCGCGGGTGACGCACTGCTGTCCGCCGCCCGGGGCGCGTTCGCCGGCGGCGTCAGCGCCATGGGCCTGACGGCGATGGTCCTCATGAGTGTCATCACCGTCACCGTCATCGCACTGCTCCGGGAGATTCCCGCCTTCGGCGCTGCGCAGGGCGGCGGCGGTCAGGGCCCGGACGCGTCCGGCGGCCTGTCCGCGGAGCACTCCGGAGAACAGTCCGCGGAGCACTCCGGGGAGCGGGAGGCCCCCGTCGCCTCCGCCAGGGGCTGAGCCGGTACCGCGACGGCACCGTGGAGGCCGCGGCGTCAGCCGCGGCCTCCCGCCCTGTGCCGGGAAGAACCCGTCCGCGACGGCGGCCCCCGGGCCCCCGGCGGGGCGCCGGGAGCGGACGGGGCTCGCGGCCCTCGCTCCGTTCGCCGTAGCGCCTCCGTCGCCGCCGTCCCGTCGGCGGGCCCGGCCATCCCGGGTTCCGGCCGTCCCGCAGGCGGGATGCGGTCCATGACCGCACTCCAGGAGATGCACCCCGCGCGGCCCCGTGCCGACCATGGCCCGGGTGAGCCGAACGGCCGCCGCGGCGATGACGATGGGGAGGCGGACGTGCCTGTTCGGGATGGCTGGGATCTGATGGTCCGACGGGACGACCTCACTGCGGCCGAGATACGGCAGGCTCCAGCGGCCCCGCTGCGTCCGGGTGAGGTGCGGCTGGCGGCGGAGCGCTTCGCCCTGACCGCCATCACGGCCACCTATGCCCGTCTGGGCGAGTCCGAACTCCCCTTCTTCGACGCCTTCGCCGCTCCGGAGGGCTATGGTCGCGTCCCGGCCTGGGGCTGTGCCCGGGTCGAGGACTCGCGCCACCCCCGGATCTCCGTCGGAACCAGCTACTTCGGCTTCCTGCCCCTGTCGACCCATGTCACCCTCGCGGCCGAGCCGACCGAGCGGGGCTTCGACGACATCGCGCCGGAGCGCGACTACCTGCATCCGTGGTACCGCGGTTATCTGCGCATCGGGGAGCACGACGCGCGGGACGACCACCGGCTGCTGCTCAGGCCGCTGTACCCGGCGTCCTTCAACCTCGCCGAGTTCCTGGTACGCGAGCACCCCACGGCCGCCGTGCTGATCACCAGCGCCTCCAGCAAGACCGCCGTGGGGCTGGCCGCGCTGCTGTCGCGCCGGGAGGGCGTCACCACGATCGGGGTGACCTCCCCGGGCAACCTCGGCTTCGTCCGGAGCCTGGGGCACTACGACATGGTGACCACCTACGACGAGCCGGCCTGGGGCGAGGTCCCCGAGCCCGTCGTGCTCGTCGACTTCACCGGCGAGGCCGGGCGGTTGTTCTCCGTGTACGAGCGGCTCGGCCCCGCGCTGAAGGACGCGCTGCTCGTGGGCTACACCCATCCCGGCGCCGAGATCGAACCGCCGGAGGGGCTCACCGCCCCCGAGCCGTGGATCTTCTTCACGCCGTCCGAGGAGCAGCGGCTCATCGAGAAGGACGGCGAGGACTCCTACCGGACCCGCTACCAGCGGGCGGAGAACGCCCTCGTCGAGGACGCCCGGTCGTGGCTCTCGATCACCCGGCGGTCGGGCCCCGACGCCCTCGCCGACACCTACCGTTCGCTGATCGCCGGCGGGCTCCCCGCGCATACGGGCACCGTGGTCACCCCGCGCTGATCGGCCACCTCCGTCCCACCCGTCCTCTCCGTCCCACCCGTCCTCCGCCTTCTCCATGATCCGTCAGCCGAACGGGAGCGCCCCGCCGTGACTCAGACCCAGAGCACACCAAGACACCTTCCGCCGTCCGAAGAAGCCCCGCCGGTCCGCGCGGGCAGTCCGGGGGCCGGATCGTCCGCCCGGAGCGGGCGCCCGGTCCGCCGGGGCTTCTTCGGACGCAACTACATCGTCCCGCTCGCCGTGTTCGCCGCGGCCTATCTGCTGTACCAGCTGCCTCCGTACCTGACGCTGGACCCGTCCCGAACGCACATCGTCCCGCAGTTCCCTCTGCACTACGCGATCCTGGCCGCGCACGTGCTGACCGGTGCGGTGACGCTGGTGACGCTGGTCCTCCAGCTCTGGCCGTGGCTGCGCCGCAACCACCCGGCGGTGCACCGCTGGAGCGGTCTGCTCTACGTGTTCGGCGGGGCGCTTCCCTCGGCGCTGCTGGCGCTGGCCCTGTTCCCGTTCGCCTTCAAGCCGGGCAGTGTGGCCGTGCTGATGTCGGGGATCCTGTGGGCGGTGACGTCGGTCGTCGGCTGGGTCCGGGCACGGCAGGGGCGGTACGCCGAGCACCGCCGCTGGATGCTGTACAGCTTCGCGATCGTCTGGGGCCAGACCGTCTGGGGCTTCGTCATCGGCATGGCGCTGTTCAGCCTGCCGACCGCCATCGACGTCAGCTACATCTCGGAGGCGGCCCGCTGGGTCGGCTGGGTCGGCAACCTCCTCCTCGTCCACTGGTGGATCGAGCGGACCGCGCGACGCGGCCAGGACCGGGTGTCCGACGGCCGGCGTGCCCGTACCCCCGAGCCTGCCGGGTGACCTTCGGCCGGAAGGCGGACGTGCCCCGTCGTGCGTTCCGGGGCGCCTTGGGCGTTCCGTTGCGTGAACCCGGCGGCCACGCGACGACGGCTGCGGGAGCGTTTGGGCGGCGGGGCGCCCTCACCACCACCGAACGCCGGGCCCGGTACGGGATCGGCGTCGTCCGCGCCTTCGGCCGACGGGGCAGACCCGGCCGCTGCTACCGTGCGCTTCCGGCCGCCGAGGCGGCGGAGCAGCCCGGGGCGATGTCGCCGCGGAACAGCCCCTCCGGGTCGACCCGCGCGCGCACCCGGTCGGCGGCCAGGACGGCGTCGGCGTCGAGGTGCCCCTGGGGCTGTTCGAGGCTCGCGACGAACGTGGGGGCGGTCCGGCCGGTGTCCCAGGGGCTCAGCGCGCGGCGCACCTCCGCGCAGTGGGCAAGGATCTCCCCGTCCGTGCCGCCGGCCCCCGGTACGCCGGCACCGGAGTAGGCGAAGCGCGCGTCCAGGTGCCCGAGGGCGCCGGAGTCCGGTGCCGGGGTGCTCAGGCCGCCGCCGAGCTGGCGCAGTTCGGCGACGGTGAGCGCGGAGTGGGGCCGGTCCACCGTGGCGTGCAGGAACGCGGCGACGCCTTCGTCGCCGAGTTCGCGCAGGAGCAGGTGGTCGCCGAGGACGGGGACCGGCTCGGGCGGGTCCATGTGCGTCTCGGGTACGGCGAGCGGGCCCGCCTCGTGCCAGGTGTCCATCAGCGGGTCGGCGAGCGCGCGCAGCGGGTCGAGCAGTTCGCCGGCCTGGCGCCGGGCCCTTCCGGTGGCGTCTCCGCCCGGGGCGACGACGACACCGTCCAGGCACAGGACGGGCCCGGCGCTGAGGACCGCGGGCACCTCGGGGAGTTCGGGCAGGTTCATCACCCGGACGGACGTGGTCGCCTCACGAGGGGCACGCTCGGTCCAGGCCCGCCATCGGGGCAGCAGCCGGGCGGCCTGCGCGGCCGGCCAGAAGGCGGCTCCGGTGACGACGCCCGTCACCGGGAAGAGGGCGATCTCGACGGCGGTGACGACGCCGAATCCTCCGCCGCCGCCGCGGAGTGCCCAGAAGAGTTCCGGGTCGCTGTCCGCGTCGACCCGGCGCTGTTCGCCGTCGGCGGTGACGAGTTCGATCGCGCGGACGCTGTTGGCGGCCAGGCCGGTGTGGCGGGCGTACATGCTCAGGCCGCCGCCCAGCAGGTAGCCGACGGCGCCGACGGTCGGCGAGGAGCCGTGGGGCGCGGCCAGTCCGTGCGGGGCGGCGGCCTCGACGACCGCGCCCCAGCGGGTGCCGGCGGGAATTCTGGCGATCCGGCGCCGCGGGTCGATCCCGACGTCGCCGGCCGGTTCGGTGCGGATGAGCAGCGCGTCCCGCATGGGGCGGGCGGTCGCGCAGGCGTGGCCGGTCGCGTGCACCCGCACCCCCAGTCCCCGGGCGCGGGCGCGGGTGATGGCGGCGCGGACCTCCTCGGTGGAGCGCGCGGTGACGGCCGCCGCGGGGGTGACGGGTGCGAAGAGGTTGAACACCCGGGTGGCCGCCTCATAGGCCGCCTGCCCGCGCCGCGCGAAGTCCGGGTGGTGCTCGTCGGGGGTGGTCATGGGCGGCTCCTCCGCAGATGGTGGGTGCCGGTACGGCGGGCCCGCCGTCCTGGGCGGGGGTGCGGGCCTGCCGTGTCGCGGGCAGGGCGGTGCTACGCCGTGCGCTCGGCGGTGATGAAGACGAAGGAGCCGGTGCCCGACTGCTCGCGGATCGTCAGGCCCGCGTCGGCGAGCCATTTCGCGATCTCGTCCGGCTCGAACAGGAGCATGCCGGCGGGGCGGCTCGGGAAGAAGTGCGAGCCCTGGAAGTAGCGGTCCACCGGGTCGTCGGCCCAGCGGAAGGTGAGCAGAGTGAGGGAGCCGCCGGGCCTGAGGACCCGGCCGATCTCGGCGATGGCGATGTCCGCCTGCTCGGGGAAGGCCTGCAGGGCGTTCCAGCAGTTGACCGCGCCGAAGGTGGCGTCGCCGTAGGGCAGCGTGAGGGCGCTGGCGACGACAGCGGGTACCTTCGGCAGGGCGCGGCGCAGGGCGGTGAGCATGGGCAGGGCGAGGTCCTGTGCGATGAGCCGCTCGGTGCCGACGGCCCGCTGAAGGACGGCGGTCCAGCGGCCGGCTCCCGCGCACAGGTCGAGCACGGGGCCGTCGACGGGCCGGGTGCGGGCGAGGAGGTAGGCGTCCTCGTCGGCCGGGGTGACGGCGTCGTCCCAGTTCAGTCCGGCGATGCGGAGGAACGCCGGGCGCAGCACCGTCTCGTAGTAGACGCCCATGCTCGGCATGGCGGCGAGCTTCTGCAGCAGGTCGGCGGTGTCGTCCTCCTCGGAGGCCTGTGAGCCGGTAGCGCCTCGGGAGAGGTCGAGCAGGCCCTGGGCGAGGGGGAATGCGGTGGCGCAGGCCCGGCAGCGGACGCTGTCGGTGTAGTCGAGGCCGCCGTCGCAGGAGGGGCAGCGCAGGGCGCCGGCGTATCGGGCGAAGGCCTGCGGGCCCGGCTCGCCGGCGGTCTCGGGCGCGGTCTCGGCGGACTGCGCGGCGGGTGCCGGGTAGGAGGTCTCCCGTGCCGCGCCGTGGCGCACGGCCCAGTAGGCCTTCATACCGGCGTATGCCAGCACGGTGCGGGTGTCGTTGTTCCAGTTGGCGGTGATCTGCTCGGGGGCGAGCGCCTCGATCGACGCCTTGTCGAAGCCGCGTTCCTCCTCGTCGAGGTTCCAGGCGGCGGGCGAGGGCCAGCAGCGGCCGAGGTCGGGGTCGTCCGGGTCGAGTGCGCGCAGGGCGCGCTCGAGGCGGGTGAGGTCGTGCTCGTCGAGCAGGAGTTCGTCGGCGCTGGCCGCGGTGAGGATCCGCGCGCGGTCCTCGGGGAAGTGCGCGAGGAGGTACAGCAGGGCGGTGGCCAGGGGCGTTCCCGCGCCGCTGCCCGCGAGGAGTTCCAGGTAGCGGTCCAGGCCCCGGTGGACGGCGGTCCGTATGGGGCCGTCGCCGGCCGGGTGCTCCCGGTACTCGGACTCGGCGAGCAGGCCCAGCAGCACGGCCAGGTGGCCGGCGCGCCTGGCGTCGGCGCCGTGCAGCGCCGCCACGAGGGCGGGGGTGTGCTCCGCTGCGCCGCCCAGGGGGCCCTCGGCGGACCAGACCGTGCCGGCCAGACGCAGGAACTCCTCGGCGAGCCGCTCGTCCGGGGCCGCGGTGAAGGCGGCGAGGAGGTCGGCGGCTGCCGGGGACGTCATGGGGTGGGTCATGTGCGGGGGTCCTCTCTCAGGATGGGGCGGACGCGGACTGCCGGGCCCGCTCGGTGCGGCCCGTGAGCTGCCCGGACACCGCCCGGGCGAGCTCCGCCGTGTTCCCGGGCCCGGTCAGGTAGAAGTGGCCGCCCGGCAGCACCCGCAGGGTGCTGGGGCCGGTGGTGTGCTCGGCCCACGCGCGGGCGTCCCGGGCCGGCACCAGCGGGTCGGCGTCGCCCAGGAAGACGGTGACCGGGCAGGACAGCACATGCCCCGGGTCGGTGTACGTCTCGAACGCCCGGTAGTCGCCGCGGATCGCCGGGAGCAGCAGGCGCAGCAGCGTCTCCTCGCCGGGCGAGCGGGTCGGTGTGCCGCTGAGCCGGTCGATCTCCGCGAGGATCCCGTCGTCGTCGCGCAGATGCACGGCTTCGTGGCGGTGTCGCGAGGGCGCGAGCATCGCCGAGGCGAAGAGGTGGACGGGGGCGGGGCCGGTCGCCTGCAGCCGGGCGGCGATCTCGTACGCGAGGACGGCACCGAGGCTGTGCCCGAGCAGGGCAAGCGGCGCATCACGCAGCGGAAGCAGCGACGCCGTGATATGACCGGCCATCAGCTTCAGGTCGCCGAGCGGGGGTTCGGCCAGCCGGTCGTGGCGGCCCGGGTACTGGGCCGCCAGCACCTCCACGCCCGGTCCGAGCGCCTCGGCCAGCGGGAGCCAGGCATGGGCGGAGCCCCCCGCGTGGGGAAGGCACAGCAGGCGGACCGCTCCCGGGGAGGCGGTCCGCAGCGTGCGGATCCAGCTCACGGGGAGATCGTCTCCACGCTGGGCTTGGCCGATGCCTTGCCGAGGCGCTCACGCAGCCGCATGGCGGGGCTCTCGACGAGGTAGTAGCTGGCCGTGGCGAGGACCACGGAACCGCCCAGGGTGACGGCGAGCAGTTCCAGGAAGCCCCCGGCGTCGAAGAGGCTGCCGTGCCAGTAGTAGATGACGGCGATGTGCCACAGGTACAGGCCGTAGGAGATCCGGCCGAGGAAGCGCATCACCGGGTTGCTCATCACGGCGACGACGAAGCGCGAGGGGTTGGGCACCGTCACCGGGGCGACGAGCAGCAGGCCGAAGAGGGTGTACAGGAGGTGCTCCGTCAGGCCGCCGGCCATCGACGGGTAGTCGGCGTGGCCGGGCCGGCCGATCGGGCGGACGCAGGCGAGAAGGTAGACAAGGGCTGCGAGGCCCCAGCACCACACCGGCTTGTTCTGCACGAAGCGGTAGAACGCCGGAGTGCTCTTCGGGGCGACGTCGGCGCCCGCGGACAGGGCGGCGAGGCCCATGCCGACGGCGATGAACCCGAGCCATTTGGGCGGCCACTCGTTCTGGACGGGGTACGCGCCCAGGGAGGGCAGGAAGGTGTAGGCGGCGTACGCGAAGCCGACGACGACCAGCGGGCTCAGGCCCCACAGGATGCGCCGCACCCGTGCGCCCGGGTCGGCGGTGCGGCGGGCGAACCTGTCCAGCGCCCAGGCGAGCAGCGGCAGGGCGGCGTAGAAGGCGACCTCGGTCGCCAGGGTCCAGGTCTGTTCGAGGCCCCGGCCGACGAGGCGGGCGTCGATCTGGTAGACCTGCAGCAGCAGCACGGGCCGGACGACCTGCCAGATTCCCTGCACGGCCTCGCGGTTGAGGGTGAGCAGCGCGACGGCGACCAGCACCCAGTAGGCGGGCAGTGTACGCAGCGCGCGGCGCCAGAAGTAGGGCTTGATCTCCGGCTTGCGGGTGCCGGCGATCGTCGCGAGGGCGAACGGCCGGTAGAGCAGCATGCCGGAGAGCACGAAGAAGATGGGCAGGCTCACGTGCAGCTGCTGGAGCATGACGCCGAGGAACCCGTTGGGTTCCCGGTCCATGAATCCGACCATGCCGGAGCTGAACGCGACGTGTGTGACGAGCACTCCCATGGCCGCGACCCCGCGCATTCCCTCGAGCTCCGGGAAGAACCGGCGCTCGGTGGTGCGGGTGCCGCTGACGGCCGCGGGAGATCTGGTTGTGGTGATGGCCACCGGACCGACCCCCTGATCAGCGAAGAGACGGGACCAGGGTTCCGGGGGCCGCTTCGGGACCGCATCTTGCGTATTGCGGTGTTGGCCGGGGGCCGGCCGGGGAGGGAACGCGGCGCACTGCGCACTGCGCACTGCGCACTGCGCACTGGGCACTGGGCACCGGGCACCGGGGACGACTGGGGCCGGGAGCGGTACGGGTCCCGGGACCCGTACCGCTCCCCGTGCTCGCCGTACTCGCCGCGCTCCCCGCGTCGGTCGTGCAGGCGTGCAGCCGTGCTCGCCGTCCGGCTCAGGCGCCGGCCAGGTGGTCCGCCAGGCAGTCGAGGAAGCTGTTCCAGCCCGCCTCGACCTCCGCGGTCTTCTCCGCCTCGACCTGGCCGACCTGCCGGAAGGAGAGCTTCGTGCCTCCCCCGTGGTCGGCGAGGCTGATCGTGGTCAGCTCCTCGGCCTCGCCGCGCTCGGCGCGCGCCGCGGCGTTCTCGTCGTTCGGGTCGACCAGGGTGAACACGAGGCGCTCGTCCGGCACGACCTCGCGGTAGACGCCCGTGAACGGGAACTCGCCGATGCCCTCGGCGGCCATGGTGGCCTTCCATGTGCCGCCGACGCGCACGTCGAGCACGACCGTGGCGGGGTCGGTGGAGAAGCCGCGCGGCCCCCACCACCGGGCGAACTGCCCGGGCTCGGTCCACGCGCGGTACACCGCGGCGCGGGGGGCATCGAGGACGCGGGTGACGGTGATCTCGTTCAGGGTCGTCGTGTCCGCCACGGTCAGGCCTCGGGGGCGTCGAACAGGGGGCGGACCTCGACGCCGCCGTCGTTGACGGGGACGATCTTGGCGATCTCGAGCGCGTGGTCGAGGTCCTTGGCCTCCAGCACGAAGGCGCCGCCGATGGACTCCCGGGTGTCGGCGAACGGCCCTTCGCCGACGGCGCCGTCACGGACGCTCCTGGCAGTGCCGGCCGGCTGCAGCGCGAGACCGTTGAGGATCTTGCCGCCGAGCTCCTCGACCTTGCCCGGGAACGCCTCGTGGGCCTCGAGCAGTTCCCTGGGGGCGTTCTCCCAGCCACCGGGGATCTCCGCCTCGTAGATGAAAACCGCGAACTGAGCCATCGGGCTCTCCTTCACTGCGTGACTGCCTGCGTGGTCCGGTGCACTCCACGACGACGGCGTTGCGCAGGCGTGGTGTCCACACCTCCAGCCTCTCGGGCTCCACGGGAACGGCGCATCTTCCAGGTTGCGCACCCCTGTCGGCGCCGCTCGCGCCCCTGGGCGGCCGAGCGGTGCGCGGGCCCATGCGCAATCCGGGAGATGCGCGTGCCGGTGCGCGGCCCCGACGCTGACCGCATGACTGACTTCGCGAACAAGACGTACTTCATCACCGGCGGCGGCAGCGGCATCGGCTTCGCCACCGCCCGTCGTCTGCTCGACGAGGGCGGTGGCGTGGTGATCGCCGGCCGCGACGCCGGCCGCCTCGACCGGGCCGTCAAGGAGCTGGACGGCGGCGACCGGGTGTTCGCCGCGGCCCTGGACGTGGCGCGCCCGGCCGAGCTCGAAGCGGCCTTCGAGCAGGTCCGCGCCCGCTTCGGCAGTCTGCACGGTGTCTTCGCCAACGCCGGCATCGGCCTCAACGCCCGTGCCGCGGACGTGACCGAGGAGGACTTCGACAGGGTCGTCGGCGCCAACTTCAAGGGCGCCTTCTTCACGGTGCAGAAGGCGCTGCCGCTGCTCGCCGAGGGCTCGTCGGTGGTCCTGAACGCCTCCTGGCTGGTGCACCGCGGCATGGGCCCCGGCTCGGTCTACGCGGCCAGCAAGGCGGCCGTGCTCAACCTGCCGCGGAACCTCGCCCCGGACCTGGCCGAGCGCGGCATCCGGGTCAACGCGGTCACCCCGGGCCACATCCGCACCGGGATGTTCGACGAGGTCGCCCCGGTCGAGGAGGCCCGCGACTTCTTCCGCGGCCAGGTCGCGCTGGGCACGCTCGGCACCCCGCGGGACATCGCCGAGACGGTGCTGTTCCTGCTCTCGCCCCGGGCGGCGTACATCACCGGCCAGGAGTTCGTCGTCGACGGCGGCCTCGTCGGCTCCGTCCCGGCCTGACGACCTGCCCGACCCGACCCGCCGGCCGGCCTGCGGGCCCGATCTGCGCCCCGCCCCTGCGCGGGGCGCAAGACCACCGAGGAGAACTGTGATCGGCTTCCGGCTCGACGAGGAGCACGAGGTCCTGCGCGAGAAGGTGCGGGACTTCGCGCGCACCGCCGTGGCCCCGGCCATCGGCGACCTCTACAAGCGGGACGAGTTCCCGTACGCCCTGGTGGCCGAGATGGGCCGGATGGGCCTGTTCGGGCTGCCTTTCGAGCGGGAGTACGGCGGCGGGGGCCGGGACTTCCTGGCCCTGTGCGTGGCGTTGGAGGAACTCGCCCGCGTCGACACCTCGGTCGCGATCACCCTTTCCGCCGCGGTCTCGCTGGGAGCCATGCCGATCCACCGCTTCGGCACACCCGAGCAGAAGGCGCGCTGGATGCCGGCGCTGTGCTCCGGTGAGGGTCTCGGCGCGTTCGGGCTGACCGAGCCCGGCGGCGGCACCGACATCGCCTCCCTCACCACAACCGCCGTGCGCGACGGCGGCGCGTGGGTGGTCAACGGCGCCAAGTCGTTCATCACCAACTCCGGCACGGACATCACCCGCCTGGTCACGGTCACGGCGGTGACGGGGGTCCGCGCGGACGGAAGGCAGGAGGCCTCGGCCATCGTCGTGCCCGCGGGCACGCCCGGCCTCGAGGTCGCGCCGAAGTACTCCAAGGCGGGCTGGAACGCGTCGGACACCCGGGCCCTGGCCCTCACCGAGGTGCGGGTGCCGGCCGGGAACCTGCTGGGGCGGGAGGGCCGCGGCCTGTCCCAGTTCCTGTCGGTGCTGGACGAGAGCCGGATCGCCATCTCCGCGGTGGGCGCGGGCATCGCGCAGGGCTGTGTCGACGAGAGCGTCCGCCACGCCAAGGAGCGGGCGGCGTTCGGGCGCAGCATCGGCGCCCACCAGGCGATCCAGTTCAAGATCGCCGACATGGAGGTACGGGCTCACAGCGCACGGCTCGCCTATTACCACGCCGTGACGAAGATGCTGCGGGGGGAGCCGTTCGGCAGGGAGGCTTCCCTCGCGAAGCTCATCTCCTCGGGGGCGGCGATGGACAACGCCCGGGAGGCGACGCAGGTCTTCGGCGGCTACGGCTGCCTCAACGACTACCCGGTGGCCCGCTTCTACCGCGACGCCAAGGTGCTGGAGGTCGGCGAGGGCACGAGCGAGGTGCAGCGGATGCTGATCGCCCGCGGGCTGGGGCTGCCGGCCGCCGCCTGAGCGGCGCGGAGCACCCCGGACAGGCCCCGGGCCGGGCCGGGGCCCACGGAGCGGAACCCCGCCGGCACGAGGCCCGTGGGAGGAGGGCACCTGCCGGCAGGTGCCCTCCTCCCTCGCGCGGTCAGGCGGCCGGGGCGAGTCGGCCGCCGATCAGAGCGGCTCCCCGCTCGCGCAGTTCGACCTTGCGGACCTTGCCGCTGGCGGTCATCGGGAAGGAGTCGGTGACGGCCACATAGCGCGGGATCTTGAAGTGGGCGATCTTGCCGGCGCAGTACGCCCGCAGTTCGGTGGCGGACATCGGCGCCGCGCCGTCCCGCAGGCGGATCCAGGCGATGAGCTCCTCTCCGTAGTACGGGTCGGGGACGCCGACGACCTGCGTGTCGAGGATGTCCGGGTGGGTGTGGAGGAACTCCTCGATCTCGCGCGGGTAGATGTTCTCGCCGCCCCGGATGACCATGTCCTTGATCCGGCCGGTGATGCCGACGTACCCGTCGTCGTCCATGACGGCGAGGTCCCCGGTGTGCATCCAGCCGTCCTCGTCGATGGCCTCGGCGGTCTTGTCGGGCTGCTCCCAGTAGCCGCTCATCACCGAGTAGCCGCGGGTGCAGAACTCGCCCTGGCTGCCGCGCGGCACGGTCTCCCCGGTCTCCGGGTCAACGATCTTGATCTCCACGTGCGGGCCGGCCCGGCCGACGGTGGACACCCGGCGTTCCAGCGAGTCGCCGGGCCGGGTCTGGCAGGCGACCGGAGAGGTCTCGGTCATGCCGTAGCAGATCGTCACCCGGGCCATGTGCATCCGGTCGACGACCTGCCGCATCACCTCCACGGGGCAGGGGGTGCCGGACATGATGCCGGTCCGCAGGCAGGAGAGGTCGAAGGCGTGGAAGTCGGGGTGGTCGAGCTCGGCGATGAACATCGTGGGAACGCCGTACAGCGAGGTGCAGCGCTCCGCCTCAACCGCCTCAAGGGTGGCGCGGACGTCGAAGAACGGACTCGGGATCACCACGCACGCGCCGTGGCTCAGCGCCGCGATGGTGCCCATCACCATGCCGAAGCAGTGGTAGAAGGGCACGGGAAGACAGACGCGGTCGGCCTGCGTGTACTCCAGCAGCTCGCCGGTGAAGAAGCCGTTGTTGAGGATGTTGCGATGCGTCAGGGTCGCGCCCTTGGGCAGGCCCGTCGTCCCCGAGGTGTACTGGATGTTGATCGGGTCGTCGGGGTGGAGCGAGGCCCCGGCCGCGGCGAGCCGGCGCGCGCCGTACGCGTCGGGCGGGGTCAGCAGGGCGTCCCACTCCCCGCCGCCGATGAGGACGGTGCGGCGCAGGGACGGGCAGCGCGGCGCCACCTCGGCGATCACGGCGGCGGCGTCGGTGGTGCGCAGGGACGGCGCGGCCACGAGCACCCGGACGCCGGCGTGGCCGAGCACATACTCCAGCTCGTGGGTCCGGTACGCGGGGTTGATGTTGACCAGGATCGCCCCGATCTTCGCCGCCGCGTACTGGGTGAGCACCCATGCGGCGTTGTTCGGGGACCACAGTCCGATCCGGTCGCCCGCGCGGACGCCGAGGTCCAGGAGTCCGGCCGCGAGGGCGTCGGTCTGCGCGTCGAGCTCGGCATAGCTCAAGCGGCATCCGCCGCCGGCCCGGTCGACCAGGGCGTCCCGGTCGGGGAAGGAGGCGGCGGACCGCCGGAGGTTGGCGCCGATCGTCTCGTTGAGAAGCGGTACGGGATGAGCGCCTGCGGCGTGACTCGGCCGGGTGGACACCGGGTGGGCGGTCCGCCCGTCCGCCGGCATCGTCGGTTCTTCGGGCTCGCGATGGTCCATTCCGCCATGCTTCCGCCGCCCGCTGCCCCTCGCATCTCGGTGATTGCCCTCCTCACGGCGTTGTCCGCCTCTTCGGGGCCGGGCCCTCCAAGGCGCCGCTCCCCATGGAGCACGATCGGAGAACGGGGCGGCGGAGCATCCGCCCTATTCTTCGGTTGCCCCGCCGACTTCTTCGGCTGCCCGCCCGACGGCCCCGCCCCGGGCGCACATCCACCACGCACGACCCACCACGCACGGCCCACCGTCATCGAGCACCTGTTGGGAGATCGGCCATGAAACTCGGTCTGGCATTCGCGGATTACGCCTGGGAGGGCGGAGCGGTGCGCATGGCGGACACCCTGGCGGCGATGTCCCGCGCCGCCGACGACGCCGGCTTCGACGTCATCGGCGTCGCCGACCACGTCTGGCAGGGCCCCCACATGGGCGGGGCCGAGCAGCCGATGCTGGAGTGCTTCACCGCACTGGCCACCATCGCCGCGCACACCCGCCGCATCCGCCTCATGCCGATGGTCGCCGGGGTCCACTTCCGCGCCCCGGGCCTGCTGGCCAAGACCGTCACCACGCTCGACGTCCTCTCCGGCGGCCGCGCGGACCTGGGCATCGGGGCCGGCTGGTACGAGGAGGAGGCGCGCGGCCTCGGCATCGGCTTCCCGCCGGTGGCCGAGCGGTTCGAGCGGCTCGAGGAGGCCGTCCGGATCTGCCTGGCCATGTGGGACGGCGAGAGGGGCGGCGAGAAGCCCGTCACCGGCCGGCACTACCGCGTGGAGCGGCCGCTGAACGTCCCGCAGAACCTCACCCGCCCCCGGATCATGATCGGCGGCGGCGGCGAGAAGAAGACCCTGCGCCTGGTCGCCCGGTACGCGGACGCCTGCAACCTCTACCCGGGCCCCGACCTGGGCGGCAAACTGGCGGTCCTGCGCCGGCACTGCGAGGCGGAGGGCCGGGACTACGACGCGATCGAGAAGACCTGCATCATGCCGTTCACCGCCGGCGACACGGCCTCCGCGGACGAACTGGCCGGGGTGCTGCGCACGATCGCCGGTGCCGGCGTCACACGGGTGATCGGCATCCTGGAGGGTGCGGACCAGGTGCGCGGGATCGATCTGGTCGGCGAGCGGGTGCTGCCCGCCGTGGCGGACGCCTGACCGCCCGCCGGGAGCCGGTGCCCGGGCCCCGCTCGGAGCGGGGCCCGGGCACCGGCACGCGCTCCCTCAACCGGGCAGTCCGACGGACAGGGCGTGGCGGAACACGTTCCGCGGGTCGTAGCGCTTCTTGACCCGCTGCAGGCGCGGGTAGTTGTCCTTGAAGTACAGGGTGTGCCACGGCACCCCGGAGGTGTTCCACTGCGGGTCGGCCAGGTCGGTGTCGGCGTAGTTCACGTACGAGCCGTCGTTGGCGTCGTTCGGCACCGGCACCCCGCCGGTCTCCGCGTACACCTCGCGGTACATCTCCCGCACCCGCCGGATGTTCGCCTCATCGTCGGCCTCGGCCCCCCATACGGCCATATACGCGGCCTTCAGGACCGAGTCGCGCTGGGCGGCGGCGGTGGCGTCCGGGGCGACGGCGTTCACCCGGCCACCGTATCCGATGAGGATGAGCTGGACGGGGCTGGTCTGACCAGCCGTCAGATGCCGGTACAGCGCCGCCGTCTGCGTGGCCGAGTACCCCTTGCGCAGATACGCGGCCTTGATCTTGATGCGGCGGGTGAAGGGGTCGCCCGGGTCGCCCCAGCCGGGATAGGACGACATGTACAGCCAGGGCCTGACCTGCTGGTCGACGAAGAGCGGCTTGGCGTCCACGCCGGCCGTGATCTCCTCGAAGAACGAGGTCATCAGGCGCTCGGCGTCCGCGGTGGCGTCGTCCATGTGGGCGCCGACGGTCAGTCCGAAGCCGGAGCGGTGGGTGCCGTGGAAGAACCCGGCCAGCGCCGCGTACGGCGAGTCGGGGTCGCTGTTGCGCTCGAACCAGGCGCCGAAGTTCGCCTGGAGGGCGGCGAACGACTCCTCCGTCATCGTCTCCCAGGACCACACGGCCATCCCGCTGCGCCAGGCGGCGGGAGCCTTCGGCAGCAGCTCCGCCGGGTCGTCGGAGCCGGAGTCGGCGCCGGGGGCCCGCATCCAGTAGCGCGTCACCACGCCGAAGGTGCCGCCACCGCCCCCGGTGTGGGCCCACCACAGGTCGCGGTGCGGATCGCCGTCCTCCCGGGTGGCCACGACGGCCCGGGCGACGCCGTCCTCGCCGACCACGACGACCTCCACCGCGTACAGGTAGTCGACCACCGCGCCGAGGCTGCGGGACAGCGGGCCGTAGCCCCCGCCGACGATGTGCCCGCCGACCCCGACCTCGGGGCACTCGCCGGCCGGGATGGTCACGCCCCAGCCCTTGAACAGCACGCGGTAGACGTGGCCGAGCGTGGCGCCGGCCTCGATGGCGAAGGCGCGCCGCTCCTCGTCGTAACGCACCTCGGTCATCTCGGACATGTCGAGGAGCACCTCGACGCCGTCGGTGGCCAGGTCCTCGAAGCCGTGCCCGCCGCTGCGCACGGATATCCGCCGGCCGGCCGCCACGGCCTCGGTCACCGCGGCCGCCACCTGGGCGGTCGTGGTCACCACCCGGACGTAGTCCGGCCTGCCGGGGAACCGGTGGTTGGTCCCCAGGACCAGGCTCGGGTACCGCGGGTCGTCCGCGGTGATCGTGGCGGCTGCGAAGGCGGGGATGTCCGTCTCGGTCACGTCGTTCCTCCATCCGGGCGGGCGGCCGGGGGCCCGCTCTGGCCGCCCGGCCCGGGGCCGCCACCAGCGTGAACGAGACGCGCTCCGGATGTCTTCTCCCGCCGTGCGCTTCGGCCGCCCCGGCCCGTTCTTCCAGATTGCTCAAGGCCGCGGTGCGCCCGGGATTCGCTTGTGGCCGCGGCCCGGGCACGTGTTACCTGTTGCGGGAAGCCCGTGGGCAGGCGCCGAGCGCCGTCCGGTCCTCCCTTCGCTCCCGCTCTTCCCTGCCCCGTGCTCGGCTGTCCGATGAAGGAGGATCCGTCCCATGTGCGGCATCGCCGGGGCCATGGGCCTGCGCAACGGTGTGGAGGTCGACTCCCGGGCGCTCGCGCGCATGACGGCGACCCTGCTGCACCGGGGCCCGGACTCCGGCGGGGTGTTCGCCGAGGACGGCGTCGGGCTCGGCTTCCGACGGCTGAGCATCAACGACCTCGGCGGCGGCGCCCAGCCGATGTCCAGCGAGGACGGCGCCGTCGTCGTGGTGTGCAACGGCGAGATCTTCAACCACCGCCGGCTGCGCGCCGAACTCGTCGGCAGGGGACACCGCTTCCGCACCGACTGCGACGTCGAGGTCCTGGTGCACCTCTACGAGGAGGAGGGCACCGAGCTGCTGCACCGGCTGAACGGGCAGTTCGCCTTCGCCATCCTCGACCGGCCGAGGCGCCGCCTCTTCCTCGCCCGCGACCATGTCGGCGTCCTCCCCCTGCACTACGCCACGACCGCGGACCACTTCGTCTTCGGCTCGGAGGCCAAGGCCGTCCTGGAACATCCCGGCGTAGACCGCGCGGTGGACCTGACCGGCCTCGACCAGGTGCTCACCTTCCCCGGCCTGGTCAGCCCCCGGACCATGTTCCAGGGCGTCAGCAGCCTGCGCGCCGGCCACTACCTGCTCGTCGAGGACGGTGCCGTACGGGAGGTGCCGTACTGGGACCTCGACTACCCGAGCGCCGGCGAACTCGCGCCGAGGCCGGACGCGTACTACGCCGAGCGGCTGCGCGAGTTGCTGACCGGGGCGGTACGGCGCCGGCTGGACGCCGACGTGCCGGTCGGCTTCTACCTCAGCGGCGGGCTCGACTCCTCGCTCATCGCCGGTCTCGTCGGGGAGCTGGCGCCCCCGGCCGACTCGTTCTCCGTCACCTTCCCCGACGCGGAGATCGACGAGTCGGGCTACCAGCGCCTGATGGCCCAGAAGGCCGGCTCCCGCCACCACGAGGTGCGGTTCACCACCGCGGACATCGCCGAGGACCTGCACCGGATGGTGCTGCACGCCGAGACGCCGGTGAAGGAGACGTACAACACCTGCTCACTGGCGCTGGCGCGGCGGGTCCGCGAGAGCGGCACCACGGTGATCCTCACCGGCGAGGGCGCCGACGAACTCTTCGGAGGCTATGTCGGCTACCGCTTCGACCGGCTGGGCCGCGGCGCCGGCAGCTCCGGCGACGACCTCGCGGACGCGCTGGAGGACGACGTGCGGCGGCGGCTGTGGGGCGACGCCGGCCTCTTCTACGAACGCCGCTACCACGCCTGGCGCGAGGCCAAGCTCGGCATCTACTCCGCGGGGGTCCGCGAGGCGTTCCGCGACGTGGACTGCCTGCGCCTGCCGCCCGTGGACCCGGCCCGGCTGGCCGGACGGGACCCGCTGGACCAGCGCTCCTACCTCGACTTCCGGCTGCGGCTGTCGGACCATCTGCTCTCCGACCACGGCGACCGGATGGCGATGGCCCACTCCGTGGAGGCCCGGTACCCCTTCCTGGACCGGGAGGTCGTGGAGTTCGCCACCGAGGTCCCGGCCCGTCTCAAGGTGCACCCGCTCGGTGAGAAGTACGTCGTGCGGCAGGCCGCACAGGGCCTGGTGCCCCCGGAGATCATCGACCGCGAGAAGTTCGGCTTCCGCGCGCCGGGCAGCCCGGCGCTGCTGCGCGCCGGCGTCGAATGGGTCGGCGACATGCTCTCCCCCGCGCGGATCAGGCGGCAGGGGTACTTCGACCCGGCGGCCGTGGAGAGGCTCCGGGCCCGCTACACCGGCGACGGCTTCGAGGTCCATCCCCACTACGGCGACGACCTGCTGCTCACCGTACTGACCTTCGGGATCCTCCTGGACACCTTCTCCCTGCCGGACCACTCGTAAGGAACACTGATGACGTTCGAAGCCATCCACGACCTGGTGGGCAGGACGATCGGGCGATCGCCGGACCAGGTGGCCGTCGAGACCCCGCAGGGGTGCCTCAGCTACGCGGAACTGGACGCGCGCGCCGCACATGTGGCGGACGCCCTGAAGGCCGCGGGGGCGGGCGCCGGCGCCTTCGTCCCCGTCCTGGTCCAGGACCGCCGCGACCTCGTCGCCGCCGTGCTCGGCATCCTGCGGATCGGCGGCGTCTTCGTCCCCCTGGACCTGGCCGCCCCGCCCGCCCGGCTGCGGGCGACGCTCCTCGAGGTCGCGCCCGAGTGGGCCGTCGTCGGATCCCCCGCCGACCCGGCCGCGCTCCAGGCGCTGTCCGAGGCCGCGCCCGCCGCGCACACGGTCACCTCCGGTCCCGCCGCCTCCCCCGGAGGCCGCCGGGAGCACCACCGTTCCGGCGCGGACGACCCGGCGTACGTCTTCTTCACCTCCGGCACCACGGGCCGCCCCAAGGGCATCGTGGGCCGGCTCGGCTCCATCGCGCCGTACATCCGGTGGGAGACCGGGCTGCTGGGCGTGGAGCCGGGCTGGCGGGTCAGCCAGCTGGCCTCCCCGTCCTTCGACGCCGTGCTGCGCGACCTGTTCGTCCCGCTGACCACCGGCGGCACGATCGTCGCCCCGCACCCGGAGACGCTCCTCGACCCGGCGGCCCTGGCCCGCTGGACCGACGAGGAGCGCATCGACCTGGTGCACACCGTCCCGTCGCTGTTCCGGGGCCTGGTCTCGGCCGCGATCGCCGGGGACCGCACGCTCGGCTCGCTGCGCTGGGTGGCCCTGTCCGGTGAGCGGCTCGCAACCTCGGACGCCGAACTCCTCTTCGGCCGGTACGGCGACCGGATCCGGCTGCTGAACCTGTACGGGCCGTCGGAGACGACGATGACGAAGACCTTCCACGTCGTCACCCGCCAGGACCTCGACCGCCCGTCGATCCCCGTCGGCCGCCCGATCCCGGACGCGGAGGTGCTGCTCCTCGACGAGCACGGGCGGCCCGCCGAGCCCGGCACGGTCGGCGAGATCCATCTGCGCACCCCCCACCGGTCCCTGGGCTACCACGGCCACCCCCAGGAGACCGCCCGGGCCTTCGTGCCCCACCCGGTCACCGGCGACCGAACCGACCTCGTCTACCGCACCGGGGACTACGGCCGCCTGCTCGACGACGGCGCCCTGGAGTTCCTCGGCCGCAAGGACCACCAGGTCAAGATCGGCGGGGTACGGGTCGAGCTGGAGGGCGTCGAGTGCGTACTGCGCGACCATCCGGCCGTCGCGGACGCCGCCGTGGTCGCCGACGAGGAGGCCGGCGCGGCCCATCTCCGCGCATACCTGGAACTCCGTGACGCCCCGGCCGGCGCCGCGCCCGAGGAACTGAACAGGGAGCTGGACAGGGAGCTGCGCGGCCATCTGCGCGAACGGCTGCCCGACAGCGCGGTGCCGGCGGTGCTCGTCCCGCTCGCCGAGCTTCCCCGCACCCTCAGCGGCAAGATCGACCGGCGTGCGCTGCCCGTCCCCTCGCCCCGCGCCGCGGACCGCATCGCGGGCGAGCCGCCGCGTACCACGACGGAGCGGACGGTGTCGGCGCTGTGGCTCCGGACCCTGCCCGTCTCCGGTGCCGGCCGGGACGACGACTTCTTCGCATCGGGCGGCACCTCGCTGCTCGTCGTCTCGCTGCTCGCCCTGGTGAACCGGACCTTCGGGGTCACCGTACCGCTGCGGGACTTCCTGCTGTCGCCGACGGTCGCGGGCCTCGCCGCGGCGGTCGAGAAGGAACTGCCGACAGCCGACGCGCCACTCGACGACCTCTTCGCCGTCGAGGGACCGGACCTCCGATGACCACGCATCCCGCTCCTGCGACCACCGCCGCGGTCTCGGCCACCGCCGAGACCGGCGCCGCCACCGACGCGGGCGAGCGGGCCTGCGCCCGCTGCGGGATCAGCGGCCGCTACCCCGGCATCGCCTTCGACACGGCCAGCATCTGCGACCTGTGCACGATGTACGAGCGCCACGGGACCGAGATCGACGCCTACTTCGGCGACGTGGAGCGATTCGTCTCGCTGGTCCGCGCCCGGGCCGCGGAGCGCGGCTCCGACGTCGACTGCCTGCTGCTCTACAGCGGCGGCAAGGACAGCTCGTACGTCCTGTACCGGCTGATCGACCTCGGCCTGCGCGTGCGGACCTTCACCTTCGACAACGGCTTCATCTCCAGGACCGCCCTGCGCAACGTGGAGGCCATCACCTCCGAACTCGGCATCGAGCACGTCACCGCCACCCACGCCGACCAGGACAGGGTCTTCCTGCGCAGCCTCCAGCAGCACAAGAGCGTGTGCAACGGCTGCTTCCGCTCGCTGCTGGACCTGAGTACCCGGCACGCCCACGACCTCGGCATCCCGACCATCGTCACGGGCCTGTCACGCGGTCAGATCATGGACGAGCGGCTGTCCTGGTTCCACCGTCAGGGCATCTTCGACCCGGCCGAGATCGAACCGGGTCTGAAAGAGGGCCGCCGGGTCTACCACCAGGCAGGCGGGGGCATCGCCCCCGAGGTGGTCGACTCCGTCGAGGTCGTCGACTACTACCGGTACTCCGACGTCACCAAGGACGGCATCCGGGCGCTGCTGCACGAGCGCTCCGACCTGTGGGCGCAGCCGGGCGACACCGGCTTCTGCAGCTCCAACTGCATGATCAACGACGCGGGTGTCCTCGTGCACACCCGTGAGCGCGGCTTCCACAACTACGAGGCGCCCACCCGTTGGGAGGTGCGCCTCGGGCACCTGGAACGGGCGGAGGCGGACGAGGAACTGCGCATGCCGGCCGCGACCCCGAGGGTGCGCAAGATGCTGCTGCGGATCGGCTACCCGCTCCCCGAGGCGGGGACGGTCCGCCCCGCGGCCGGTGCCCCGGCGGCGGAGCGGCCCCTGCCCGCGACCGCCACTGCCTCCACGGCCGCCACCGGCGACTCCGCGGCAGACGGCGGTTCCACAGCCGACGGGCGCCGTACGCCGCTGACGCCCGCTCAGCGGCAGGTGCTGGCCCGCGCCGGGAACACCCCCGGCCGCCAGGGCAGGGCCCTGCTCCTCGAGGCGAAGGACCCGGCCGACTCCGCCCTGGCCCGCCGGTCGACGCTGGCGCTCCTGCTGCACCACGAGGCGCTGCGGCTGCGGTTCGCCGAGCGCGACGGCGGGTGGGAGCAGTACGACGCCGGGGTGTCCGGTGCCCTTCCCGTGCTGCGCCTGGACGCCTCCGGGCGGGACACCCCGGCGGAGGCCGGGCTGCTGCACGCGGCCGTGGACCGGCTGCGGTCGCGGATCAGCCTCACCGACGGCCCACTGCTGCAGTTCGCCCTGGTCGACCGCGGTCCGCTCCCGGCCCGGCTGCTCCTCGTCGTGCACGAACTGCTGGCCGACATCCGCTCCTGGCGGACGCTGCTGCGGGACCTGTCCGCTCTCTGGGCAGCCGGCGGAGAGACGCCGCTCCCGCCGACGGAGTCGTTTCTGCACCGCGCGGCGGCCGTCGCGCCGGGCGCGGCCGACCGCTTCGGCCACCCGGGTCCGGGCCCGGCGCGGTCACCGGCGGCGGACGCCGGCGCACGGGAGCCGGTACGGATCCGGACGGACTGCGGCGCGCCCGCGAGCGCGACGCGGGTGGCCGCGGCGCTGTCGGCGGTCCTCGCCGACCTGGGCGACGAGCCGGGCGTCGAGGTCCTCGACCACACGGCCGAGGACGGGCCCCGGGGCATCGGGCGGTGGGCCCTGGCACAGGCCCCGTCGTCCGGCGCGCCCGCGCCGATCCGCTACGAGCACTTCGGCGACCTCGCCGCGCTGCTGCCGGCCGGCTCCCCCTTCGCGCTCGTCGCCGCGGACGAGGCCGACTTCACCGTCCTGCCCGGGACCGGCCGGGACGCGGTGACGGTCAGCGGCGTGGTCCGGCAGGGGGTGCTCCACCTGGACTGGTGGTGCCCGCCCGGCCCGCGGGGCCGGCTGCTCGCCGCCGCGGTACCCGAGCGGGTGGCGCGCCGGCTGACGGCGGCCGCGGACTCAGCGGCACCATGACGGCCCCGGGACCGGAGCCGAAGCGGGAGAGGGTGCCCGAGCCCGGACCGGTTTCGGCGCCGACGCCGACGCCGACGCCCGCCGGGACACTCGGTGTCCTCGGCGGGATGGGGCCCGCCGCGACAGCCGAGTTCCTGCGGCTGCTCGCCGCCCGGGTGCCGGCGGCGGATGACCAGCACCATCCCCGTATCGTCATGCTGTCCGACCCGTCGGTCCCCGACCGGTCCACCGCCCTGCTGGAGGGCGGCGACGCCCCGCTGCCCGCCATCCGGGAGGGACTGGCGACCCTGGCCCGCTGGGGCGCCGACCTGCTGGCCGTGCCGTGCAACACCGCGCACGTGTACATCGACCGGATCCGGGCGGAACTGCCGGTCCCCGTCGTCCACATCGTCGACGCGACGCTGCGGGCGGCGATGGCCATCAGCCCGGAGGGCGGCTGGCTGGCCGCCACCACCGGTACCGTCGCCAGCGGCCTCTACCAGCGGCGGGCCGCGGAGTTCGGCTACCGGCTGGCCGTCCCCGGCCCGGCGGTCCGGGCGCGGATCCACCACGCCGCCGTCCTGGTCAAGGGGGGCCGTACGGACGAGGGCGGGCGCCTGCTCGCGTCGGCCGTCCGCCCGCTGTGGCGCGAGGAGCGCCTGCCGGTGCTGACCGCGTGCACGGAACTTCCGCTGGCCTACGACGCGTCCGGGCTGCCCGCGGCGGCGACGGTCTCCAGCCTGGACGCCCTCGCGACGGCCTGCGTGGACGCCCTCTACCCCGCTCCCGCCCGGCCCTCCTCCCGCGCGGCCGGACTGACGGCGGCGGCGTAGCGGGCGGACGGGGCCGAGGACGGTTGTCTTGAACGGCTTCCGCTGGACCCGCGCGAACGGCGGGAAGTGGCCCCACCTCTCGAACGGGTAGCCGACGGCTCACCCGGACCCCTGACGGCCTCTTCTCGCTGGCTGCGCTTGTGCGCGGGCCACCCACCGGCCCGCCGGTCGAACGCTTGGCGGAGCCACTTCTCACCGTTCCGGTGGGGCCACCGGAGACCGTCGCAGACAGACGGTTCGCCCTCGCGCCGGTGGGCGTCGTCCCGGATGGAGGAGGGAGGTTGTCAGCCGTCGATGCGGTCGGCCCGCTCGCGAAGGTCCTGGGCCCGGGGCAGGCTCTGGAGGCGGCACAACCGTACGCGCATGTCTCGCAGAGCGGCCTGTACCTTCACCGACTGAATGCCGTCGGCACACTCGACGAAGTCGCTCCAGGTGTCGAGGGCACCGTCCACGTCGCCTTGGCGGAGGCGAACGCCGCCGAGGTCGGCCAGGACGATGGCACGGGTGCGACGCCGGTCCACACCGTGGATCTCCAGAGCGAGGTGGAGGTGTTCCTCGGCGGCATCGAGGTCGCCGAGCCGGGAGAGGATCATCCCGGACTCGTGGGCCCACCGGCCGGGCGAGTAGTGAGCCGCCCAGGACTCGCCGCCGGTCGCGGTCGGCTTGCCGATCGCCGTCTCGGACAGGCCCAGATGCCGGGTGGCCGTCCTGCGGTCGTCGTCCTGGGCGGCGGCGTTCGCGAGGGTGGCCTCGTAGTAGGCGACGGCGCGGCCGTTGCGTACGTGACCGCCGTACTCGACACAGGCTTCGCCGAGTTGCACGGCCTCCGCCCGGAAACCCAGCTCGACGCACTGCACTGCGAGTCCCCGCAAGGCAGTGGCGGACAACTCGGGCTCCCCGGCCTCGGCGGCGAGACGGAAGGCATGCGCGTAGTAGCCCTGGGCGAGCCCCCGCAGATGTGGGGTGTCGCCCTCGTCCTGGGCCATCCATCCGGCCAGGTGGACGAGCTGGGAGGCCGCGGCGTACAGCTCTCGGCCGGTGGCTGCGGTGAACCGCCCGTTCAGCCAAGGGCGGACGTCTTCGGTGAGGTAGCGCACGGCCAGATGGCGAGCGTGGCCTCCGCCGAGTTCGGAAGCGGAGTCGCCCAGAGCCTTGACCATCTGCTTGACGGCAGCCACTTCGCCCCTGCCTACGCGGACCGCTCCGGCAGGGGTGCCGCGGGTGCGGCGGATGATGCTCTCGGGGTCGGGCAGACCAAGGGCCGCCAGGGCGTATCCGCTGGACGCGGTGATGAAGATCCGGCGGTCCAGTTGAGTCGGCCCGGGGCGCGGTTCAGGCATTGCTGCCTGCCCGTTTCCCCGGACCGCTCTCCGAACCCGGCGTACCCGTTTCCGAGTACCGGGCTCTCCACGGTCTCGTCCGTCAGGCAT
>NZ_BLLG01000030.1 GCF_011766325.1 Streptomyces pacificus
TCGGTCCGGGTGGTGCGCTGTCCGCGCTGGTCGCCGGGGAGGGTGCGGACGCGTCGGCGGTGGCGGTCCCGCTGCTGCGGGGGGACGGGCCGGAGGAGACGGCCGTACTGACCGCGCTCGCCGGGCTCCATGTCCGCGGCGCCGATATCGACTGGACATCGTTCTACCCCGGCGGCACACACATCGACCTGCCCACCTACCCCTTCGAACGACACCCCTACTGGCCGAAGGCCGCCGAAGGCAACAGCGACGTCAGGGCCGCCGGACTCGACTCCATCGGACACCCGCTGCTCGGCGCCGCCGTCGAACTCGCCGACGGCGAAGGCGTCGTCTTCACCAGCAGGATCTCCCTGCGTACCCATCCCTGGCTCGCCGACCACGTGATCATGGATCGGATTCTGGTGCCCGGTGCCGCGCTGGTCGAGCTGGCGCTGCGGGCCGGCGACGAGGCCGGCTGCGACACGGTGGAAGAGCTGACGATGGCGGCGCCGCTGGAGCTTCCCGGCCGGGGCGGCATACAGCTCCAGGTCGCCGTCGGCAGCCCCGACGGCGACGGGCGGCGCGAGGTGACGGTCTACTCGCGGCCGGAGGATTCGGATCTGCCGTGGACCGAGAACGCCATCGGTGTCCTCGCCGCGGGCGGCCCGACCACCCCGTCCGCTCCCGCCCTCGGCACCACCGAGTGGCCGCCTGCCGGTGCCGGAGCCGTCGACCTCGACGGCGTGTACGAGCGATTCGCCGAGGCCGGCTTCGCGTACGGGCCGGCGTTCCGTGGTCTGCGGCGGGCATGGCGCGAGGGCGGCACCGTGTATGCCGAGGTCTCCCTGCCCGAGGAAACCGAACCGGGCGCGTTCGGTCTGCACCCGGCGCTGCTCGACGCCACCCTCCACACGGCGCTGCTCGGTGGCGGTGAGGGCGGCGGTGAGGGCGGCGGTCCCGCGGGCCTGCCCTTCTCGTGGGAAGGCGTCTCGCTGCACGCCACCGGCGCCGCATCGGTGCGGGTACGAGTGGACCGTGACGAGACCGGGATGCTGGAGATCGCCCTCGCGGACCCGTTCGGCGCCCCCGTCGCTCAGGTGCGGTCGCTGGTGGTGCGGGAGGTCTCCGGGCAGCAGCCGGCGGCCGCCGGTGCCGGGCGAGACTCGCTGTTCACACTGACCTGGACACCGATCGCGGCGAACAACGCCCTCGACGAACCGGTGGCGGTGGCGGGCGAGGACGTCTTCGGTCTCGCCGACGGCTTCGTCGGCGGCCGGGTCCATCCGGATGTCGCCGCCGCGGACGCGGACGTGGTACTCGTCGAGGTCGTCGCACAATCCGCCGATGTCGTGGACTCCGCTCACGCGGCGGTCTCGGACGCGCTGGTGAACATCCAGGAGTGGCTGACGGCTGAACGGTCCGGACGGCTGGTGTTCGCTACTCGCGGCGCCGTCGCCGCGGCGGAGGGGGACCTCCCGGACGTGGTCGGTGCCGCAGTGTGGGGCATGGTGCGTGTGGCGCAGTCCGAACATCCCGGCCGCTTCGGCCTCCTCGACATCGACGACCGCCGCTCGTCGCTCGCCGTGCTGCGCCAGGCCGTCGCGGTCGAGGAGCCGCAGGTGGTCATTCGCGACGGTGAGGTGCTGGCCGGCCGGCTGGCTCCCGCCCAGCGACCGCAGGAGGCACAAGCGGCCCAGCAGCCGCAGGCAACGCGAGAGGCGCAAGAGGCGCAAGAGGCGCAAGAAGCGCAAGAGGCGCAGGGGTGGACGGGCCCCGTGCTCATCACCGGCGGCACCGGTGCGCTTGGCCGGATCATCGCCCGGCACCTGGTCGACAGCCACGGCGTCACCGAACTGGTACTGGCCTCTCGCAGGGGAGAGGCCGATGTCAGCGAACTGGAAGCGGCCGGCGCGACCGTCTCGGTCGTCGCCTGCGACATCGCCGACCGCGATGAGCTGGCATCGCTCCTGACGCGGTACCCGGTCCGCTCCATCGTCCACGCCGCCGGCGTGCTCGACGACGGCACGGTCGAGCAACTGACACTCGACCGCATCGACCCGGTGCTCCAGCCCAAGGCAGACGCCGCGTGGTTCCTCCATGAACTCGCGCAAGACCTGGACCACTTCGTGCTGTTCTCCTCGATCGCTGGCACGCTCGGCAACCCCGGGCAGGCCAACTACGCGGCGGGCAACGCCTTCCTCGACGCCCTCGCCGCCAGGCGCCGGGCCGAGGGGCTCCCCGCCGTCTCGCTGGCCTGGGGCGCCTGGGACACCGGGATGATCACCGCACAGGAGGCGGCACGCATGGCCCGGGGCGGTCTGCCCGCGATCACCGAGGAGGAGGGCGTACGGCTTTTCGACGCGGCGATCGGTACCGGCCTGCCGGTCCTGATGCCGGTCCGCCTTGACCTGGCGCTCCTGCGGGACCTGGGCGAGCCGGCTCCGCTCCTGCGGGGTCTCGTCCGTACGAGGGCCAAGCGCGCCGTCGCCGGCCAGGAGACTGCGGACTCCCTGGTACGCCGTCTCTCCGGGCTCACGGCGGACGGGCGGAGCGCCGCTCTGCTGGAGATCATCCGTGATCAGGTCGCCGAAGTGCTGGGCCACGCCGACGGCGAGGAGGTCGAGCCCGCGCGCCAGTTCCAGGAACTGGGCTTCGACTCCCTCACCGCGGTGGAACTGCGCAACCGCCTCGCCGGCGTCACCGGTCTGCGTCTGCCCGCCACGCTGGTCTTCGACTACCCGACGCCCGGCGACCTGGTCGAGCTGCTGAGCTCGGAGCTGAATCTCGGCGAACCCGCCGGGGCGGCCCCGGCGTTGCTCGCCGAACTCGACCGGATCGAGGCGGTGTTCACGAACGCGGGCGCCGCCCTCGATGAGCGGCTCCACCAGCAGATAGCCGGCCGTCTCGATGTTCTGCGCACCAAGTGGGCGGAAATGGGCAGCGGTGACGCCGGCGAGACCGAGATCGATCTGGAGTCGGCGTCCGACGACGAGATGTTCGCGATGCTCGACACCGAGCTCGGGCTGTAGCCGATCGAACGCCGGGCCGGCCGACCGGCCCGGCTTCCTATGTGAGGAGCACGACGCCAATGACGAAACCCGTGATCGGCATACTGGGACTCGGCTCGCTGGGCGAGGGGCTGGCCCGCGCGTTCGCCGGCAACGGCGCGGAGGTGATCGGCGTCGACCGTGACGCGAACGTGGTCGCCCGCGTCGGGGGCCGTCTGGGGCATCCGCTGCTCGCCCTCGGCAATGATCCGGCCGATCTCAAGCCCGCCGACATCGTGATCGAGGCTGTGCCGGAGGACCGGATGACCAAGGAGGCCGTGCTCGGCCGGCTGGTGCAGCGGTGCGCGCCCGATACGGTCCTGCTGACCACCGCCTCCACCTTCTCGGTGCCCGAACTCGCGATCGCTTCGGGAGCTCCGGACCGCGTCGCCGGACTGCGCTTCTCCCTGCCCCCGCCCGAGGCACACACCGCGATCGTGGTGGAGACCGCCATGGCGCAAGGACGGACGATCGAGCTGGCCCGCCGCGCCGCGCAGTTGGCCGGCACCGAACCCGTCGCCCTGGCCGGCCGGCCGTTTGAGGTTGCCACCGCGCTGGTCTACGCCTGGATGAACCGCACTGTCGCCCTGGCGGCCGAGGGCTACGCGGGTGTAGAGGAGATCGACACCGCGATGAGACTCGGATGCGGTCTGGGGCGGGGCCCGTTCGAGCTCCTCGACCTGATCGGACTGGACACGGTCCGCAACGCGCTCACGGTGCTCGGTGTCCCACCCGCCGGTCTGCTGGAGCGGATGGTGACCGAGGGACGCCTGGGCCGGAAGACCGGTCACGGCTTCCACCGGTACGACGGCGCCGGTGCCCGAGTGCCGGCCGACCGCGTCACCTCCGTCACCGGCACGCCGCGGGAGATCACGCGAGCGGGCGTGGTCGGCTCCGGCACCATGGCGCGCGGTATCGCCGAGGTCCTGGCCGTCGCCGGCATCCCCACCACTCTCGTCGCCCGCACGGTCGACAAGGCCGAGGCGGCCCGGGACGCCGTGGCCGGGTCGCTGGCCCGGTCCGTGAGGAAGGGGCGCATCACGGAGGAGGACCGCCTCGGTATCCTCGCCCGGCTCACCGCGGGTGCCGGCTACACCGGCCTCGCGGACTGCGACGTCGTCGTCGAGGCGGTCGCCGAGGACATGAGCGTCAAGTCCGGTGTGTTGCGTGCGGTCGACGCGCACCTCCGTCCCGGAGCGGTCATCGCCACGACCACCTCCAGCCTGTCCGTCACCGACTGCGCCGAGCACACCGGCCGGCCCCGCGACGTGATCGGCCTGCACTTCTTCAACCCCGCGCCGGTGATGCGGCTCGTCGAGGTGGTGAGCACCCGCCATACCGACCCCGACGTACACGCCACCGCGCATGCACTGGTGGCACGGCTGCGCAAGACGGCCGTCGACTGTGCGGACCGCACCGGTTTCATCGTGAACTTCCTGCTGTTCCCGTACCTCGATGACGCCGTGCGCCTGCTCGCCCGCACCGATGTCACCGTGGCCGAGGTCGACACCGCGGTCACCACCGCATACCCGTTCCCGATGGGGCCGTTCACCCTGCTCGACACGATCGGACTCGATGTGTCGCTGGCTATCATGGACATGCTCACTCCCTTTCAGGGCGCCCCGGCGGAGCCGCTGCGGCAACTGGTCGCCGCAGGCCACTTGGGCCGCAAGAATCGGCGCGGGTTTCGAATGGCCGGACAAATGGAGTGAGATGTGCGCGTGGCCCGGACTAAGCTGGGGGACAGTGCGTGCAGGGCGGTCATCGCCCTATGAGAGGTGGTGGGGACGTCATGGAGCCGGAGGCGTCCGGGGGCGGACGGCACGTCGCGGTCTTAGCCGACCCTGAACACGGGCAGGAACTGCCCATGCTGGCGCTGATCGAGGAACTCGCCCTCCGAGGCCATCGGGTCACCTTCGTCACCGGATCCGAGTTGGCCGCCCGGTTGGCCATTTCGGGTGCGACGGACGGCGTCTGGGACGTGGTGGGGTTCCTCGACGACAGCGCCTCCCCGGTTGCCACGGCGTGCGGGTATTTCGCCGACGGGATGCCCGAGCTCATCATCTACGACAAGACCGCGCATACCGTCGCAGCGGGCCTGGCACCGGCGCTGACCGAGGGGTCCGAGTCGGTCTGCGAGGAACTCGTCGACTTCCTGGACCGCTTCGAGTTGGCGTTTATCTCCGGCAGGCCCGGGTTGTACCAGCTTGTGCTGGCGCGATTGGCGGGCTCGGCCCGGCAGTTCGGTACGGAGTGACGGGGCGGGCGCTCGCCTCGCCACCCCTTGGGGCGAGGCCGATGAGGCGCTTGCCGCCGCAGAAGGATGCGGGGAGGTGCAGCAAGGCCGAGAGGCCGCGAGTGGTGTCCGTGGCAGAGGTCGGGTCACCGGTATCCGGTGGGCCGGGACGTGGCTCGTTGCTCAGACCACGTCGTCCGAGCCACTCGCCGAGCCGCTTGCCGGGCCGAGGGCCGGGGCCCGCGGGCGGGACCGCCGGGCGCAGCTGCCGGCCGGGGTATGGCGGATCGCCGTAAGTGGTGTCTTGTCGGGAGTATCCCGCATCCCGCCACTCCGCGACCGCGTTCCCTCCGGGTGGATCCACAGAATTCCGGTCTCCAGCGGCAAGTGCGCAACAATCGGACTTCACGCGCTCATGCCCGGTTCACCGATCCCCGGCCTTGGCGGCCGGCCCGGTCTTCGCGCGTAGTTTCCGCAGATTTCACTTCGGCCCGCGTCAATGGTCCGCAATCGGGGTGCGCCGTGGCCGAATCGGATCGGTGGACGACCTCCTGGGCTTCGGTGGCCGCCGCCACCTGGCGTGTGGCCTCGCACGCGCTCCGGTACCGGCTGTCCCTGTGGCCCGGCGGGTTCGTCGTGCCGCGGACGCTGGCGACCTGCCCACTCCCATTGAATGGTCGCTTTTTCCTGTATGTCCACGACACTCCATGTCTGCATGCCCCGGGGGACGACGTAAATGATTGGGTAGGTTCATTGACCGTCCGATCTGAATTTCCATACGATCAAGTCTGGTGAGATTCCTCGAATTCCCTCGCCGGAGGGGCTTCCTTTGCCTGCCGGGGAGGCGGGTTGGCTTACCTCGAACCACACTCACGTGAGGACAGCTACGATGCATAGTGCCGCCGCTGGCTTTCTCGAGATGGGCCGGTTCGTCGGTCCGGCAACGGCCTCCGACACGCCCGAAGTGGACGTGTTCAGGACGCTCCTCGACCGGTCCGGTCTGCTCCTGGCGGGCCTCGACCTTCAGATGTGCCTGGTCGAGGCGAGCGACGAGTTCGTCGGGCAGTTCGGCAGCTCCCGTGAGAGCCTGATCGGCGGCAGCTTCTACGAACTGTTACACCCGGGTGTGCACGCTCCGATGCGCAGGCAGTTCACCCGTCTCCTCGAAGGCCGCCGCGAGCGCTTCGTCGAGCACCTGGCCGGTGTCGGACCCCGGCGGACGGTGTTCACCGGGGAGATCACGGGCATCGCCGTGCACAGTCAGTGCCGTGAACTCGTGGGGTTCGTGGTGCTGGTGAACCCGGAGCAGACGGAGCCGGCCGATGCGGTCGTGGTGGACCGCAACCGCATCCTCAGCGAGATCGGTGCCCGCATCCTGGAGGGCATCGCGGGCGGTGAGTCCACGGTGTGCCTCGCCTCACGTCTGTTCCTCAGCAGGCAGGGCGTCGAGTACCATGTGGGGACGATGCTCAAGAAGCTCAAGGCGCCCAACCGCGCCGCGCTCGTCAGCAGGGCCTACAGCCTGGGTGTCCTGACAGTGGGGAGCTGGCCCCCGAAGGTGTCACCCGACTTCGTCAAGTGACCCCCCCGGGCGAGCCTGACCGGGAGACCGGCGCTGGCCCTCCCGCCCCGGACACCGAAGCGCGACCGCCGCCCGAGCCACCGCTCGGCCGAGGAGTCCCGACGCGGAGTCCCGGCACGGAGTCCACCGTTCACCCACCCCGGCCGGGCCGTGCCCGGCCTCCCCCTACTCACCGACCACTCCTATCGGGAACGCCTTGTGCGCCACGCACCCGAAGCGGCCCTCGACCCGAACCGAGCCGGCGCCATCCGCCGCCGAATCGGAGTGCTTCGCCGCAGGCGGCTTTCCCACCCGCTTCAGCGCCGGCCTGCGGGCGGAGTCCGCCACGCGCCACAGCGTCGCCGAGGCTTCCCAGCCGCTCGCTGCCGACAGCGCCGCGGGAGACCAACCCGTGAGGAAGGACGAGAATGCCGGCAGCCGTAGTCGCGGGGCTCGGATCATGGCTCCCGCCTCGAGTGGTCACCAACCATGAGCTGACCCGCAGGCTCGACACCACGGACGAGTGGATCCGCAGCCGTATCGGCGTCACCTCCCGGCACGTGGTCGACCCCGGCACGGCGACATCGGATCTTGCCGTCGAAGCGGCCCGGCGGGCCCTGCGCTCGGCGGGCGTGCCGGCCGCGGGTGGTGTGCTGCTGGCGACCACCACACCCGACCGGCCGTGCCCCGCCACGGCACCCGAGGTCGCGTTCCGTCTCGGTCTCGGCGCCGTACCCGCCTTCGACCTCGCGGCCGTCTGTACGGGGTTCGTCTACGGCCTCGCGACCGGTGCCGGCCTGATCGCGTCCGGAATCCTCGAGTCGCTGCTGGTGATCGGTGCGGACGCCTACTCCACGATCCTCGACCCCGAGGACCGCACCTCCTCCGTGATCTTCGGCGACGGAGCGGGCGCGGTGCTGCTGCGCGCGGGCGATCCGGAAGAGCCGGGCGCGCTGGGCCCGTTCGACCTCGGCAGCGACGGCGAACTCGCGGACCTCATCACCGTGCCCGGGGGCGGCTCACGCCAGCGGTCCTCCCGGACGCCTCCCGATCGCGGTGACCAGTACTTCAAGATGGATGGACGCGCGGTCTTCGGCAATGCCGTCGCTCGGATGGCGGGATCCTCGCAGTCCGCACTGGACAAGGCGGGGCTGCGGACGTCCGATGTGGACCGTGTCGTGGCGCACCAGGCCAACGCCCGCATCCTCGACGCGGTGGCCGCGGAACTGGGAATGGACCGCGAGCGTTTCGTGTCGAACATCGCCCGCGTGGGCAACACCTCCGCCGCGTCCATTCCGCTCGCCCTTGACCACGCGGTGCGCGACGGGGAGCTGAGAGCCGGGCACCGGGTCCTGTTGACCGCTTTCGGGGGCGGCCTCACCTGGGGTTCCACATCGCTGCGCTGGCCCGGGACCGGCCTCCCGGAAGAGCAGTAGGAGGGCCCAAGGGGCGGGCACCCCTCGGCCCTTTGACGAACGGCGATCAGACGGCGACGGCCCTCTCGTCCGGAAGAGGCATGACGCGGTGGAAGATCGGCACGGCGATCACGGCGACCAGCACGTGCATGAACATGAGCGCGAGCACACCCAGCGGATCGGCGCCGTCGAAGAAGAACACCGGTATGTCGGCGAGAAGGGACACCCCGACCACGGCCGGCACCAGTGTGCGCAGCACGGCGCGAGGACGGCGGGAGCGCCTGCGGATCCGCGCCCACACCACCGCGGCCACGATCACGCTGACGGTGGTGACCACCACGTATCCCTTGGCTTGCAGCCCCTCGACCGCCCCGTCATCCGAGCCCAGAGCCTGCGCCGCCCACGACACCACGGCGTTGCCGGCACTGCCCAGCGCGGCCGCTGCGACGGTGCCCAGCACGGCTTTGCCGCGGTTGACCCTCTCCACGGTCATCACACTCCCGTGCGGTTGCCCGGATGTTCCCTGCCGACGATAGGAGCGGCGCACCTGGCGTACGGCAAGAACGCCCACCGGGAGACACCGCCCGGTGGGCGCTGCGCGCTTCGCGTGGTCCCTACCCCGGCGAGGCGCAGGCCCGGCGGGACAGGGCCGCCGAAGTGGCGCGGTGCGCGCAGGCGATACCCGGACCCCTCGTGCTCGCCCCCGCTCTGCGTCCGCCGCGCGCCCTAGGGGAAGCACTAGCAGCCCGCCCGTAGCCTTGGCGTGTCATGTGCAGGACGTGCGATGTCATGACCTGGGGCGCGCCGGGGACGGCTGCGGTGCAGGGTGAACCCGTCGGACGCGAGCCACCTGGCGCCCCGGCCGCAGACCACGAGGAGACCCACCATGGACGAGACGCGTTCCAGGCCGTCGCAACTCCCGCTTCTGACGCTCACCAACGGGTTCATGAGTTTCAAGACCTTCGCCGCCGCCGTCGAGTTGGACGTGTTCACCAAGCTTGCCGACGGACGCACCGTGACCGGGGCCGAGTTCGCCGAACTCATCGGCCTCGGGGAGCGCCCGGCCCGGGTGCTGGCCGCCGCGCTGGTCGCCCTCGAACTCCTCCACAAGGAAGGGGACGGGTACCGCAACGCACCGGTCGCCGAGGAGTTCCTGGTAGAGGGCCGGCCGTACTTCTTCGGCGGCTACCTCCAGTTCTACAACCACGCCATGTACCCGGGGTGGCAGAACGTGGTGCATGCCCTGCGGGCCGACCGGCCGGTGTTCTTGGATTCCGACAGGCAGGACAATGTCTTCGACTCCGCCGAGGACCGTTTCCTGATGGACTTCTTCTGGAACGCCATGCACGCGGTGGCGGGGTTCAGCGCGCACGCCCTGGGGCGCGCCTACGACTTCTCCGGGTTCCGCAGCCTGCTGGATGTGGGCGGCGGGTCCGGCGGCTTCCCCATCGAACTGTGCAGCCAGTACCCCTCCCTGACGGCGACGGTCTACGAGCTGCCCCATGTCTGCGCCATCGCGAGCGAGCGGATCAAGGAAGCCGGACTGGAGTCGGCCATCGGCACCTTCGCCGGCGACTTCTCCCGGGACGCGGCCCTGCCCGGCGGCCACGACGCGATCCTGCTGAGCCAGGTCCTGCACTGTGGCGACGAGCGCTCCAACCGGGAGCTGCTGCGCAAGTGCTTCGATGCGCTGCCCGCGGGAGGCGCGGTCCTGATCTGCGAGCTGCTCCTCAACGCCGAGCGCACCGGACCGGCCGAGGCGGCCCTGATGGGTATGAACATGCTGATGTCGCACACCGGTGGCCAGAACTACTCGGAGGCCGAGTACACGGCCTGGCTGGGCGAAACGGGCTTCATCTCCCCCGAGGTGGTCCGCGTGGAAGCGGCCGGCGCCAACGGTGCCGTCATCGCGTACAAGCCCGCCGGTTGAGAACCGCGGGGTGCGCCCGAGACGCTCCGCCCCCGGCTGCCGCACCTCTGCGCAACCTCCGCTCCGCAGGCCCTGATCTCCCACCCCCGGCTCCCGGCTCCGGCCGGGCTGCCGTGTTCCCCGGAGGCCCCGTGCCCGACGCATCCGCCCCCCACCGCGAAGCACCCAACGACCGGTCAGCCACGGACACCGAGACACCGGTACTGATCGTCGGAGGCGGCGCGGCCGGGCTGACCGCTTCCCTCCTGCTCTCCCGACTCGGTGTGGTCCACGAACTCGTCAACTCCGCCCCGACCACCTCCACGCTGCCCAAGGCGCACCTGCTCAACCAGCGCACCATGGAGATCTTCCGAGGCGTTGGCCTGGCGGACGCCGTGTACCGCCGCGGCACCCCGCCCGAGCACATGTCGCATGTCGGCTGGTACGCCGGCCTGGCGGGCAAAGCCCCGGACCACGGGCGCCGCTGCGCCCGGATCGAGGCGTGGGGCGCCGGCGGCGCCGATCCCGCCTGGTCCGCGGCGAGTGCCTGCCGCACCACCAACCTGGCCCAGTTCCATCTGGAGCCCCTGCTGAGGGCGCACGCCGAGGAACTCGCGCCGGGCTGTCTCCGCTTCGGTCAGGAGGTCACCGCCGTCGAGCAGGACGACAGCGGGGTAAGGGCGGAGATCACCGATCCGGACACGGGTGCCACCCGGCACGTCCGGGCCCGCTACCTGCTCGCCTGCGACGGCGGCAGGAGGGTGGGTCCCGCTCTGGGCATCGGCCTCCAGGGCGCCCCCGACATCGCCCGTATGGTCTCCGTCCATCTGAGCGCCGACCTGTCCCGGTGGATGGACGACCCCGAGGTACTGCTGCGCTGGTTCTGGCTGCCCGAGTCGGGCGTCGGCGTCTCACTCGTCCCCGTGGGGCCCGATCGCTGGGGTCCGCACTCGGAGGAATGGGTCGTCCACTTCGGACAGGCCGCCGACGGCGCAGGCCTGGACGACGAGAGTGCCGTCAAGCACGTGCGTACCGCCCTGGGCATCGATGATCACCCCCTGACCGTCCACCGGGTCACCCGGTGGACGGTGGAGGGCGTGGTGGCCGAAAGGTTCCGTGAAGGGCGCGTCCTGCTGCTCGGGGACGCCGCCCACCGGTTCCCGCCGACCGGCGGGTTCGGGCTGAACTCCGCGGTGCAGGACGCACACAACCTCGCCTGGAAGATCGCCGCGGTGCTCGCCGGCCGAGCCGGGGACGGTCTCCTGGACACCTACGAGGACGAGCGCAAGCGGGTGGCGGTGGCCAACGTCCAGCACTCGGTGAACAGCGCCGTCAACCATCTGCTGGCCCTGCAGACCCTGGGCATGGGCCCGGGCAGCGACCCCGAGGCCAACTGGTCGACCCTGCGCAGGCTGTGGGGCACGGATCCGGACGACGCCGCCTTCCGGGCCGTGGCACGGCGGGCCACGGCTTCGCAGTCGATGGAGTTCGACGCGCTCAACCTGGAGTACGGCTACGCCTACGATGTGACGTCCGCCGTCGTCGGCGACGGCACTCCGCCGCCCGACAACCCCGACCCGGTGCGGGTGTACCGGCCCGGGACACGTCCGGGGCAGCCTCTGCCCCATGCCTGGCTCGAGGACCCCGCGGGCACTCGGGTGGCGCTGATGGACCTGGTCGGTCCGGGTGCGTTCCTCTTGGTCACAGGCAGCGGGGGAGAGGTGTGGAGGGCGGCCGCGCTGAGAGCGGCCGAGCGGCTCGACGTGCCGCTGGACACGGTGTGCGTCGAGCACACCGCGGGCGACTACGTGGATCCCCGGTCCGCCTGGATCGACCGGCGTGGGGTCGGCCCTGAGGGGGCGGTGCTGGTCCGCCCGGACCGCTTCGTGGCTTGGCGCTCGCCCGGCGCATCGCCGGATCCCGAAGCGCACCTGACGGCCGTCCTGAGGCAGATCCTCGACATCGCCGGCTGACGGGCCGATCCTGTCCCGCCGAGCGCCGACCGGGCGAAGTCGCGGGTCACGTTCCGCATCGCCGGGACGACGCGGGGAGCAGGGTGGCAGTCCCCGGCAGGCGTCGGTGGCTCCCGCCGCTGCATCGCTCTGCGGGACACGACCGCCGGCCCTTCGGGTCTGATCTCCCGGAGTCTGCGGAGCGGGCTCGGCTCCCGGACGGCCGGGCGGGCGGGGCGGAGCCCGCGTTCGAGAGGCTGCGCGCCGCGGGAGCGCGAGGGGACTGTCCGGGGTGGGGTGGGGTGGGGCCGCTCAGCCATCTGCGGGCCGATGGCCTTACTTATCCTATATTTTCCCTTTGCCCGGTGTTTAGTGTAGTGCACGCTACAGTTCTCTTGCCTACGAGGCACCGCACAGCGCTCCGACCCGGTCACCTCCTTCGAGCCCGCAACCGCGTCATCGGCTCCGGGGAACCGGCGCGACCAGACCCCTCCCGCTCGCTCAATGCCGTACCGAGCGCCGAGCCGGCAGCTCGGAAAGGACTGATCCCCATGGCCTCTGACGCCATCGGCCGCCTCGTGTACTCCCGTGCCCGCCTGCGCCTGCGCCGTCTCGTGCCGAAACCTGGACGGGTGCTGCCGGCCGCCGGCTCCGGTCCCGCCAACCCGCCCGTGTCCTTCGCCGCACGCCAGGCAGCACTCTGGTCCCGCATGACACAGCCCCTGCGGCCGCTGGAATCCCCCCGCGCCCGTGCCACCGACCGCGAGTCCTCCTGGCCCCTCAGCCGGGAGCCGGCCTCGGTCCGCCGGGCCCGGCACCTGGCCGCCGCGCAACTCGAGATCTGGGGTCTGCGGGACCTGCCCGACCTGGCGGAGACCGCCGAACTCCTCATCAGCGAACTGGTCACCAACTCCGTACGCCACACACGCGGTCCCCTGCGGCTCAACCTCCGCATCCACGACGGGTGCCTGTGCTGCGAGGTCGAGGACACCGACGGCGCCGGCCCCGCGGCCGGCCCGGCCGAGCGCCTGGCCGCCTGCCGCGCGGACAGCTGGGCCGAAGGCGGCCGGGGCATCGGCCTTCTCGACGCACTCGCCGACACCTGGGGCAGCTGCCGCACCGCCACCGGCAAGACGACCTGGTTCCAACTCCAGGCCACCCTCCCCGCGATCGCCTGACCCCGGGACGACGTCCCGCACCCATCACCGAAGCCGCAGAGCCGCAGCGCAGCAGGGCCGCCTCGTGCCGGTCGTCGCCCGTCTGCCGTCGCCGCTCCAGTACGCGGCAACGCACCCCCACCCGCTCCGAACCGTGCTGAGCCCGTCGACTGCTGCCCATTGACCGGTTCTGACGTAGAAGACGCCACGTGGCCGAAGAACGGCGCGTTTCTTACACGAGTGTGACGCCCCGCCGCTCCCTCTTGTCCGGGCCGGGGCGCGGCTTGTGTACTGTCCTGCGTTGCCGTCCGGCAGCCGCCCGCGCGGAAGCGCGGTCCGGAATCTGATCGAGAAGGCAGGTCGCTGTGACCCGGCAGATACCCAGCGGAACCGCGGGAGCGGCGGAGCGGGAAGGCCTGTGAGTGTGCCGCCCGCTCCGAGCGGGTGCCGCTCTCTCTCCCCCTCCGCAGCCACTGCCGGTATCCGCCCGGGGACCCCGGAGCAGCCGATCCTGCGCCGCAGACGGCGAGGGCGCGCAGGTCGTCGCGCATGTCGCAACGGGCCGCTACGGGTGCGAGTGCCGGGGAGCCGGTGCCGCGGGCCGTCGGGGGGTGATGCCGCCGGGGTGTCTCCGGCCTGCGACGTCACCCGTCGGAGGGCGATCCCATGGTGCTTTTCATCTGTAGCGGGTGATGACCGGTCCCCCGCGTCTGAGTTTGGATACGGCCATGACGGAGTTCCGGGCGGCTCGGGGGCCCTCACGGTGCACCGCGTACTCCACCACGTCAACCCATGTGAAGGAGTCGGTACATGAACGATGTCGACCTGCGCCTTGAACAGGAAGCACCCGAGATCGAGGTGCTTGCCGACGCTCAATCGCCGAGTTCCACGGTCGGCACCGGATCGTCGGTGAGCACTGCGGGAGGCACCGCAGGGACCATCGGCACGGTCGGCTGCGGCTGACCGGCCGGGCGGGAGCGGCCGGCGGTCGGGCGGGTGGCCGGTCCCCAGCGTCGGCTTGATCCCTCCGGAGCCGGACCCGCGTCCCGGTACTTCCGTCCACGCTTCACCACGGAGCCGCCTGCGTGTGCCTTCGGGGGAGTCTCCCGCCTCCCCGGCGTCCGAACGCGGTCCGGCGGCGCGATCGCCGCGGAGGCCGGTCGGACGGACCGTCCGCGTCCTCGCCGACGGCGTCAGACACCACGGTGACCTGTTCGACGCCGGCTGTCCCGATGCGCCTACGGCCCCGGCACTGCCCGTCCTCGGGGACGGGAAGGCCCTCATGACACGGACCCGGTCATCGCGAAGGCGGTCGGGCCCGCTCTGCGCAGCGACCGAGTACGAATCCGCGTCCACCCCTGCCCAGGCCGCGACGGATCCCCGCCCGGCCGGTCGGACGCGGTTCCCGAGCGGGCAGCGGTCGCCGTCCACCGGAATGAACTCGCGGCGGTGCGTGAGGCGGTCGGGAACCGCGCGGGACAACACCCCGCCGCGGGAGGCCTCGCGCCGCTCTCCGAAGGCCCGGGGAACCGGGTCGGGTTACCTCGAACCACACTCACGTGAGGACAGCTTCGATGCATAGTGCCGCCGCTGGCTTTCTCGAGATGGGCCGGTTCGTCGGTCCGGCAACGGCCTCCGACACGCCCGAAGTGGACGTGTTCAGGACGCTCCTCGACCGGTCCGGTCTGCTCCTGGCGGGCCTCGACCTTCAGATGTGCCTGGTCGAGGCGAGCGACGAGTTCGTCGGGCAGTTCGGCACTTCCCGTGAGAGCCTGATCGGCAGCAGCTTCTACGAGTTGCTGCATCCGGGTGTGCACGCTCCGATGCGCAGGCAGTTCACCCGTCTCCTCGAAGGCCGCCGCGAGCGCTTCGTCGAGCACCTGGCCGGTGTCGGACCCCGGCGGACGGTGTTCACCGGGGAGATCGCCGGCATCGCCGTGCACAGTCAGTGCCGTGAACTCGTGGGGTTCGTGGTGCTGGTGAACCCGGAGCAGACGGAGCCGGCCGATGCGGTCGTGGTGGACCGCAACCGCATCCTCAGCGAGATCGGTGCCCGCATCCTGGAGGGCATCGCGGGCGGCGAGTCCACGGTGTGCCTCGCCTCACGTCTGTTCCTCAGCAGGCAGGGCGTCGAGTACCACGTGGGGACGATGCTCAAGAAGCTCAAGGCGCCCAACCGCGCCGCGCTCGTCAGCAGGGCCTACAGCCTGGGTGTCCTGACAGTGGGGAGCTGGCCCCCGAAGGTGTCACCCGACTTCGTCAAGTGACCCCCGGGCGAGCCTGACCGGGGACGCTCTCACCGGCGGACAGGGGAGAGATCCCGCACCGCCACCCGCGAGAGGAGGCGGTGCGCGGTCGGGGCGACCGGCATCGGCGACCACCCGGCGCCACCGGCGGCGGGAGAACTCCACCGAAGCCGTCCGGACCGCTTCGCCCGGCCCGATGCCGGTCGGGCCCTTGGTCAGGGGCGCCCTGTGGAGGGGCGGCGGATCGGTGGCCCGGTGCAGCCTTCGGTCACGGAAGAGCCTCAGCCCGGGGCGCACCGCCGGGGGACATGACCGGGGCCCCTTCGGCAGTCGGCTCCGCGGCGCCCGGCACGGAGGACGGCCGTGACGGAAACCGGCTGGTGGTCAGGGCCATGGCCGCGAGGAGTACGAGGGCGAAGGCGAGACCGGCGAGGGCGAAGCTCAGGGTGTACCGGCTGTCGGTGGGCAGCGCGGGTACTCCCGGTGGCAGGGCGTCGATCGTCTGCGAGGCGAGCAGCGAGGTGATGGCGGCGCTGCCGATGGCGCTGCCCGCCGAGCGGGAGATGGAGTTGATCCCGTTGGCGATGCCGGTCTGGTGGGGCGGAACGCCCATGACGATCAGGGCGGGCATCGCGGCGTAGCCGAAGCTGGCGGCGAGGCCGACAAGCGCCCCGGCCGCGATCACCGAGGGGGTGCTGTCGCGTGCGAGGGCCAGCCAGGCGAATCCGATCAGGCCGAGGCAGGCGCTGGCGGCGAGGGTGCCGGGCGCGCCGATACGGCGAACCAGCGTTCCGCCGAACTGGGAACCGACGAGCGAGACGAGTGCGGCGGGCAGCAGGTACACCACGGAGGCCTGGAGCACGGAGGCTCCGAAGCCGTAGCCGGCGATGTCTGCGGGTGTCTGCACGAGGTAGGAGACACCGATGAAAAGGAAGAACAGGGCGAATCCGACGAGGAGTCCTGCGATGTTGGAGAACAGCACCGGACGGTGGACGAACATGCGCATATCGACCATGGGCTCTCGGACCGTCCGCTCGATGACGACCCAGGCGACGGTGGTGACGGCGGCCCCGGCGAACAGCGCGAGCGTGGGTGCGGAGGTCCATCCCCATGCGTGTCCCTGTGAGATCGGTAGCAGCAGCTGGACGAGCATCAGGGCGAGCGCGGCGGCGCCGAGCCAGTCGGTGCGTCCTCCGGTCCGCTTCCCGGAGGCGGGCACGGCGACGAGGACCGCCGCGAGGGCGACGACGGCCAGTGCGGTGGCCAGCCAGAAGACCCGGTGGTAGTCGGGGTCGGCTCCCTGGGTGAGAAGTCCCGCTCCGGCCAGCGCGAGGCCGCTGCCGAACGCCAGCGTGCCGCTGACCAGGGACATGGCGCCGGGCAGTCGCGCCGGCTCGACCTCCTGGCGCAGGACGGTCAGCGCGAGGGGGAAGATGGCGGTGGCGGCGCCCTGGAGTACGCGCGCGAGGATGAGGAGGACGAGGGAGCTGGTGGCGGCGGCCAGGACGGATCCGGCGATCATCAGGACCAGCACCCCGACCAGGGTCGGCTTCGTGCCGTACTGGTCGCCGAAGCGGCCGAAGAGCGGGGTGAAGACCGCGGCGGACAGCAGCGTCGCCGTGGTGACCCAGCTGACCTCGGCTGTTGTCGTGTCCAGATCGTTCTGGATCATGCCGAGGACGGGTACGACCAGCGTCTGCATCATCGACACGATCATGGCGGCGAGGCCGAGGGCCGGGACGAGGCCGCGTCGCTTGCGCGCGCCGGGGGGTGAGGTAGCCACGTACTTCTTTCCGGTGGGACCGGCCGTCGGCGCGCACTCCCGCACGGGCCGGCGATGCCGGTGGCGATCATCAATGATTGAACACATGGTTATTTGATGTCATCAAGTAACCGGAGTGAAGATAGTCGTCAATGGTTGATGTAGTCAAGCTTTCGGGGCTACCCTGCCCATCGTGCAGGACTACCTCCCTCCTCCGACCAAGCGGCAGCTCCAGGAGCTGCTCGCCCGTTCACTCAGCGCGCACTACGCGGACTTCTCCGGTGCCGCAGCGCGCGCCGGCCTCACGGCCATGCAGGCCAAGACCCTCACGGTGCTGCGCGGTGCGCCTGCGTCGATGCGCTCACTCGCAGACGCCCTGACGTGCGACGCCTCCAACGTGACCGGAATCATCGACCGGTTGGAGAAGCGCGGTCTGGTGCGCCGTGAGGCCAGCTCCACCGACCGCAGAGTGAAGTGCCTGGTGCTCACCGAGGACGGCGAGCAGGCGATCGACGCGATTCGCGAGCGCATGGAGCAGGTGCGGACCGGCCTGGACGGACTGTCCGACAGGCAGCGCACCGAGCTCTACCGGCTGCTGACGGCCGTCTTCCCGCCGTGACGAGGGGCAGGGCGCGCGCTCGCTGCCCGCTGCCGCCGCCGCCGTCGGTGGGGGCCCGGGGCACGACGCCGGCGGGCCCCTACCGACGGTCCGAGCCTATGGCGGGCCGCAGGGGAGAGTTCGCTGCGAGGCCGGGGATGGGCGCCCGGATCCTACGTGCTCCGGCACGTCACTCCCCTTTTCCTGGGGCGCCCCGGCGACGCGCGCCATCTGGGTCCCGGCCGGTACCGTCCACGCCCACCAGGCGCACGGCGACTTCGAACTACGCCTGGTGGGCTGCCCGTGCGGGAGAACCCGCTGGGCCCCGACGCACCCGCGGTGCCCTCGGTGGGCCCGCTGCTGCGCGAGCCGATCATCGAGTACATCCGCACCGAGGACGGCGGCAGCCCTCAGCGGACCCGGCTGCGCGCGGTCCTGCTCGATCAGCTGCGGATCTCGGTGCTGCAGCCCCGCATCTGCCCACCCCGGCCAGCCCGCTGCTGCGCGGAGTCAGCGGCCTTCTGGGCGCAGACCCCGCGGACGGCCGCACGCTGGCCCGACTGGGACGTGAGACCGGGGCGGGCGAGCGTACACTCTCCCGCCTGTTCGCCCGCGACCTGGGGCTGACCTGCCCCCAGTGGCGCACCCGGCCGCGCCTGCACCGCGCCCTGGTCCTGCTGGCCGAGCGGACACCCGTGACCCAGGTGGCGAACCAGTGCGGATGGCCGTCGGCCACCGCCTTCATCGAAATCTTCCGCCGCGCCTTCGGGCACACGCCCGGAACACATCTGCGATGACCGCTTGCCCCTGCGCGCCGACCGACTTCTGAGACCCGGTTTCCCTGCCCATTGTTGATACCCGTACCGCTTTTCTGGGCGAAATTCGGCCATGCGGTTCAGTGAGTCCGCAGGGGAGTGTCGAATTCCGCTGGACCGGCTTCGCCGCGTTCACCGGCACCGCGAGCGGCAGTCCATGTCCCGACTCTCGTCCGTAACCTACAGTAACCCACCGTCGACGGCGAGTGGTAATCGTCACAGGCTCCCTGTGCGGGACCACCCGGAAATGTGCGATAGCGTCGACATGCAGCGCACCGATGTCGCGGGCCCTGCGCGGGCCGGACTGTGCTCGACCGGGCGTGTAACCAGAATGTATCGACAAATTCACCGCATGCGAACCTCGCACGTACAGAAATTCTCTGACGTCGTTTTCGCCCCTGCTCCGACGGTGCGCCACGCGATCGAAAGACCATCAGGAGATATTTGTGTACAGCAGTCGCTTAGAATCCATCGGGGCATATCTTCCCTCGACGGTCATGACTACCTCCGAACTCCTCACTCGCATGGAATGCGAGTCTGAACCCGACCTTTTCAGGATCACGGGAATGGCAGAGCGCCGGGTCGCGGACGACACCACCGGCACCCCGGAGGACTGCCTCACCATGGCGGTCGCGGCAGCCCGCGACTGCCTCGGCCACTCGCGCTACACCGCCGACGAGATCGACATCGTGATCTCCTGCTCCATCAGCCGCACGACCGACGGCAGGCGCCACCAGTTCGAACCTTCGTTCGCCCACCGCATCGCCGGCGAACTCGGCGCGGGCGGGGCCGTGCGCTTCGACGTGTCCAACGCCTGCGCGGGCATGATGACGGGTGTCTATCTGCTGGACCGGATGATCCGCTCGGGCGAGGTCCGCAACGGCCTGGTGCTCAGCGGAGAGCACATCACCCCCATCGCCTTCACGGCCGCGCGCGAGATGCGGGACAGCCGGGAGCCGCAGTTCGCCTCCCTCTCCGTCGGGGACTCCGCCGTGGCCGTGATCGTCGACCGCGCCGCCGACGAAGCCGACGTCATCCACGACATCGAGCTGATGACCTGCGCGGAGTACGCCCACCTGTGCCTCGGCATGCCGAGTGACGACACCGGCGATCTGGCCATGTACACCAACAACAAGGAGATGCACGCCAAGGACCGGCTCTCCCTGTGGCCTGCCTTCCAGCGCGACCGACTGGCCGACGACGGCCGGCGGTTCTCCGACGAAGGGTACGACTTCGTCGTCCAGCACCAGGTCGGCAGCCGCTTCATCGACTTCATGAACGACGTCGGCGAAAGCATCCTGGAGGCGCCGATGCCCCAGTCGCTCTCCGTCGTCCGGGAATTCGCCAACACCGCGACGACCTCCCACTACCTGGTGCTGCACCAGGCGCTGGCGGAGCGCCGCATACCCGAGGGATCGAAGATCCTCCTGGTCCCCGCCGCCTCCGGCGTGGTGACCGGCTTCCTGTCCGCTACCGTCTCCTCGCTGAAGGTATGACATGGCCACCGTCATCGCCTCCACCGCGCTCAGCCCGGCCGACGGCTCCGGCAGCGCGATCGGCTACGCGGCGTCCGCCGGCACCGCATGCCTGCGTCAGGCGGGCCTCACGCCCTCGGATGCCGACGTTCTCATCAACGTCGGCGTCTACCGCGATTCCAACGTCTCCGAGCCCTCCGTCGCCGCGCTCATCCAGAAGCGCATCGGCATCAACCTCGACTACCTGCACACCGCGGACAGGCACGCCGCGTTCTCCTTCGACCTGATGAACGGCGCCTGCGGCATACTCAACGCCGTCCAGGCCGCGGGTGCGCTGCTGGCCACCGGCAGCGCCCGCCGGGTGCTCGTGGTCTCGGCCGACACCCACCCCTCCATGGACCCCGCGAAGGCGGGCACCGCCGAGTTCCCCTACGCCAGCACGGGCGCGGCCATGCTGCTCGAACGCGGCGAAGACGCCCGGGGCTTCGGCCGGGTGCACCACCGGTCATCGTCCGGCACCCACGGGATCAACGGCTATCTCCCGCTGCGCGATGCCGGCTCCGAAGGACGCAACACCATCACCGTCGACCGCGAGGACCGCGCCCTCGGGCGCATGCTCGAACTCGCCGTCGACTCGGTGAACGGCCTGCTGGCGGCGGAATACGGCGTGGACCCGGCCGAGGTGCCGGCGGCTCTGGAGAAGACGCTGCTCGTCACCTCCCAGCCGTCGCCGGACTTCGCCTCGCACCTCTCCCGGCGCCTCGGTCTGGCATCCGATGCCGCCGTCACCGTCGAAGGGCTCGAAGGCGACCCGCACACCTCCGCCCTCACCTACGGCTACCGGCAGGCCCTGGAAGCCGGCCGGCTCGCAGGCCACGACCGGATCCTCTTCCTCGCCGTCGGCGCGGGCCTCACCTCGGCTGCCTCGATCTACCGCCTGGACGGCGCTCCCGAAGGAGCGGCTCACTGATGTCCTCGACCACGACCGGACTGCCGCCGGGCGCAACCCTGCCCGAACTGCTCGCCCGGCATGCCGCCGAAACACCCGACAGGGCAGCCGTCGTCCATTCCGCCGCCCGGCCGGCCAAGGCCGGCCCCACCGGCTACACCTCGCTCACCTACGCCGAGTTCGCCGCCCGCGTCACCGCATGTGCCGCCGCCCTCGGCTCCCGCGGCATCGGCCGCGGGACCCGTACGGCCCTGCTCGTCCCCCCCGGCGCCGAGCTGCTCACCCTGGTCTTCGCGCTGATGCGCACCGGCGCGGTGCCGGTGGTCGTGGACCCCGGCATGGGACTGGCCCGCATGCTGGAGTGCATCCGCCGGGTGGGAGTCCAGGCGCTCATCGGCGTACCGTCCGCACACCTCCTGCGACGCCTGCGCCCCCGCGCCTTCGCCGGAGTGAAGAGCCTGGTCAGGGTAAGGGCGAACGGTGAAGGGCTCGAGGAGCTGGCAGCCCTCGGCGCGGCCGTGGGACAACCTCCCGCACCGGAATCCCGCCCCGACGACCTCGCGCTGATCGGCTACACCACCGGCAGCACCGGGCCGGCCAAGCCCGTCGAGATCACGGTCGGCATGCTGCGGGGCATGGCGGACGGCGTCGAGGCGGGCCATTTCACCCCCGACATCACCAGCACTCTGGTCACCATGCCGCTCATGGGGGTCTTCGATCTCGCCGGTGGCCGTACCGTGGTGGTGCCGAGGATGAACATGGGCCGGGTCGCGGCCGCCGACCCCGCCTCGCTCACCGATGCGATCCGGCGCTTCGGCGTGAACGCCATGTTCGGATCCCCGGCCCTGCTGGGACCGCTGTCGGCCCATCTTGCGCGCACCGGGACCCCGGTGCCGTCCCTGCGCCTGGTCGTCTCCGGGGGCGCTCCGGTGAGCCCGGAACTGATGCGTGCCCTGCGAGCCGTACTGCCCCACGAGGCGCGGGTGTTCAGCACCTACGGCTCGACCGAGGCACTGCCGATGGCACTCGTCGAGAGCAGGGAGGCCCTGGCCGGCCCGGCCCACGGCCCGGCCGCCGGCCTCGGTGCCTGCGTGGGGCGGCCCGCCCCCGGCGCCTCGGTCCGCATCATCCCGGTCCGCGACGAGCCCATCAGCCACTGGAGTCCCGAACTTCCCTTGGCCGACGGCGAGATCGGCGAGATCGTGGTCAGCGGGGCGGCGGTGAGCCCACGCTACTTCCGGTCGCCCCGTACCGATGCCGGACACAAGATCCAGGACGGTGGGCGCCGCTGGCACCGAACAGGCGACGTCGGATGGATCGACGACGAGGGACGCATCTGGTTCTGCGGACGCAAGAGCCACCGCGTCGCCGCCGCGGGCGGCGACCTGCACACGGTCCGCTGCGAAGGCGTCTTCAACGCCCATCCACGGGTACGGCGCACGGCGCTTGTGGGCTTCGGCCGGCACGGCGGACAGCGGCCCGTACTGTGTGTGGAGCTCGCGCCGGGAACCGCGCCCGAAGACTGGCCCCGGATCGAGGACGAGCTGCGCGCCCTGGGCGCGGCGAACCCGACGACCAAGGCCATCGACGACTTCCTGCCGCACCCCGGCTTTCCCGTGGACATCCGCCACAACGCGAAGATACGCCGGGAACTGCTGGCGGGCTGGGCCGAGAACCGCCTCACCCGCAGCCGGCGTCCCACTGCCGCACTTCTGGCACTGCGCGCCGTTCCCCTGCTGGGATGGGCGTATCTCGCTGCCTGGCCGCTGCTGCCCTGGGACCATCCGGCGCTGACGGCTTTGTGGTGGCTGGACGCCTTTCTGAGTGTCGTGGTCCATGCGCTCCAGATACCCGCCGCGCTGCGCGCGGAGCGGGAGAGCGCCACCGGACGCGGCCCCTGGGCGACGGCCGGTCTCACGATGGCGTTCGGTGCGACGTGGTGGCACCGGCGCACCGGCGCACCGGAGGTGGCCGCGTGAAGGCACTGGTCACCGGCGCCTCGGGGTTCCTGGGCGGCCATATCGTCGACGCATGTGTACGCGCCGGGGACGACGTGCGGGTCCTCGTCCGCCCGGGCAGCGATCTGAGCCATCTGCGCACCGTCCCCGGTGTCGAGTTCGCCTACGGGGATCTGCGCGACGCGGCCGCGCTGCGCCGGGCCACGCAGGGCATCGACGTCGTACACCACAGCGCGGCCCGCGTCACCGACCGCGGTACACGGGCCCAGTTCCACGATGAGAACGTCGCCGGCACCGCCCGTCTGCTGTCCGCGGCCCGCAGCGCGGGTGCACGGCGCCTGGTGTTCATCAGCAGTCCGAGCGCGCTGATGGCAGTACGCGGCGGCGACCGGCTCGACATCGCCGAGGACGAGCCGTTCCCCGCACGCCACCTCAACCTCTACTCGGAGACCAAGGCCGCCGCCGAACGCCTGGTCCTGGCCGCCGACCGCACGGACTTCACCACCGTGGCACTGCGTCCGCGCGCCGTATGGGGCCCCCGTGACCACTCCGGGTTCATGCCTCGCCTGATCGCGAAGATGGCGGCGGGAAGTCTGCCCGACCTCTCAGGCGGCAGACCGGTGTACGCCTCGCTGTGCTACTGCGACAACGCCGCCGACGCCGCCGTCCGGGCGGCACGTGCCGACGGCGTCGGCGGCCGGGCATACTTCATCGCCGACGAGGAACCGGTGGAGATCTGGAGCACGCTCGCCCTCCTCGCCGAGCGGTTCGGCGCGACACCGCCGACCCGGCAGGTGTCCGCCACCCTGCTGCGGGCGCTCGCCTTCACCGCGGACACGATCTGGAAACTGCCGCCGCTGGCCAGGCACTCCTCACCGCCGCTGTCCCGGTACACCCTGGCGCTGCTCACCCGCTCCGCGACCTACGACACCTCGGCGGCGCGGCGCGATCTGGCGTCCCCCGTGGTCGACCACGACACGGGCATGGCCCGGCTGGAGGCATGGGTCGACAGCATCGGCGGCGTCGGCGAGTTCATCAGAAAGGTGCAGTGATCATGACCGCACAGCGTGCCACCACGGGCAGCGGCGATCCGGCAGCCGTGCCCGGGGAGAGCCGTTTCCGCCGTCCCGTCTCCCCGACCGAGTGGTCCTACCTGGCCGCCGCCCGGCTGGGTCAGCTGCTCGTGCTCCAACTCGCCGCCGAGGGTGAGGGGACGATCGATCCCCTGGCCCTGAGCCGGGCCGTGGCCCGGGCCTCGGCATCCTGCCCCGGCTCCAGGCTGGTGCGCCGCGGCCGCACATGGGTCGACAGCGGACGTCCTGCCCGGGTCTCGGTCGCCGACGCAGGGACCTTCGACGGGAATCCCACGGGCCCGGCGGAGCTCGCCGGCCGTCTGGCCGACGCGGAGAACAGCCCGAGCTGCGAAGTCCTCCTCTTCGCGGGAGAACCGAGCACCGTGGTCTTCCGGGCTTCCCACGCCGTGATGGACCTCAAGGGCCTGTCGGTATGGGCCGCCGACGTGTTCCGTGCCCTGCGCGGTGAACCGCTGCACGGCGCAGCGGACCCGATGAGCGACTACACCCTGCTGGACACCGCGGGCCGTACCGGGCCGCGGCCCCGCCTCGGGCTCGACCAGCGCTCGCCCCTGGCCGGACGTCCGGGGAACACCTCGGTGTGGCGGCGGCGCACGATCGCGGGCCGGCACGCGGCGCTGGCCGCGAAGACGGCGGCCGCGATCGCCGAATACGCGCCCGGCCCGACGAGCCGGATCATGTTCCCGGTGGACCTTCGGCGCCATGCCCCCGGCATGTCGTCGACCGCCAATCTGGCCCTGCCCGTCTTCCTCGAAGTCCCCACCGGGCAGTGCCCGGACACCCTTCACCGGCGGCTCCTCGACGCGCTGGCCTCCCGCAGAGAGCTGGCGGCCGGCGCCGAATCCGCCCTGGCGCGTCTGCCGCTGCCCGTGGCCGCAGCGCTGGTAGGCGCCTCCCGAGCCGCCACGTCGGCATCGCACCGCTATCCCGTTTCGGCCATCGTGTCGAACGCCGGGCGACTGGCGCCGGCGGATCTCAGCGCCGGGGACTTCACCGCGAAAAGCATCTATGCGCTGCCGGTACACGCGCCCCTGGTACCCCTCAGCATCGCGTTGACGGAACTGCCCGGGCACATCGAGGTGGTGGCCTCCGCCCGTGGTGCGGCGGACGTCGGCGAGCGCTGCGAGGCGCTGCTCGACCGTGTCGAGTCCGCACTGGGCGCAGCCGCACCGGCCGCCGGCACCCGTTCCACGCCCCAGATCTCCTCGGCGCAGTCAGCGCTGTCAGGGGCGGCAGCCGCCCCCGTGCCGCGGTCGGCGGGAGCCGCTCATACCCCCCCTGCGGCGCCGCTGCGGGAGCCCGGCGCCGCCGAGCGGCTCCTCGCCCCCGGTCCGGGCGGACTCCCCTCGCTGGACACGACCGTGGTGCAGTCGTTCCGGTCCCGGGCGGCCCGCCACCCGGACGTGCCCGCCGTACTCGGCGACGATCTCGTGTGGTCGTACGCGGACCTGGACCGCCGCTCCGACGCGGTCGCGGCCGAACTGCTCGCTCGCGGCTCCCGCCGAGGCGAGGTCGTCGGCATCCTGGCGGACCGCTCCCCGGCGGGCCTCGCCGGAGTGTGGGGAATCCTCAAGGCGGGGGCGGCCTTCCTTCCTGTCGACGTGGGCAACCCTGCGCAGCGGGTCGGGGAACTGCTGCACGACGCACAGGCCCGCTTCTGCCTCGCGGAGGGGGCCTCGTACGCCACCGCGGCCCACTGCGGAGGCGGGGTCACCACGATCCTCCTGGATGACATCGCTGACCCGGCTGACCCGGCTGACGCGGCGGGCGACGGCGCTGACGTCGACGCGCGGCGCCGGGAGGAGGCCCTCATGGCGGCCGCCCCCCGCCCGGACGATCTGGCGTACGTCATCTACACATCCGGCTCCACGGGCAGGCCCAAGGGTGTGCAGATCGAGCACCGCAGCTTGGTCAATCTCATCGGATGGATATCCCCGTTCATGAGGTGCGACGAGGAGACCCGGGCCGCATACTCCTTCTCGCCCGGCTTCGACCTCTCGGTCATGCAGATCTTCCCACCCCTGCTGCACGGCGGCGCCGTGGTGCCGGTGCCCGGCGAACTCGATCACGTCAAGCTGCGGGAGATGTTCTCCGGCCGACGGGCCAACACCCTCGGACTGACACCGACCCATCTGGCCCTCGCCGAGCGCCTCGGCCTGCGCCCGACGGGCATCAGAGCGCTGCAGCTGGGCGGCGAGAACCTCACTGCGGCGAGCGGCCGCAGGGCACGCGCCTCGCTCGGGTCCGGCTGTCTGGTCGTCAACGTCTACGGCCCCACGGAGGCGACGGTCGCCTGCACCGTCGCCGTCGTCGACGGCGATGTCCGTCGCGCGTCCACACCGATCGGAGTGCCGGTGCACCGCATGTCCGCGGTTGTACTGGACGAGCAGGGCCGCGAGGTGGAGGACGGCGAGCTCGGCGAACTCGTCGTCAGCGGTGTCCAGCTGGCTCGCGGCTACCTCGGCCGTCCGGAGCTGACGGCCGAGCGATTCGTCTACCTTCCGGATGGGCGGCGCGCCTACCGCACGGGCGACCTGGCCCTCCGCCTGCCCGACGGGCAGCTGGAATACGCCGGCCGGATCGACTCCCAGGTGAAGATCCGCGGACACCGGGTCGAGCCGGGTGAGGTCGAAGCGGCGCTGACCGCGCTCCCGGGCGTCGCCGGGGCAGCCGTGGTCGCCCGCCCCCGGCGCGACACGGGCGGACAGGCGCTGTGCGCCTTCGTCGTACCCGACGGGGAGGGCGTTGCGGCCTTCGACGAGTCCGCCGCGCGCGCGGAACTCAGCCGAACCCTGCCGCCGCACCTGCTGCCGGCGATCGTCCGCGCGGTCGCCGCGTTTCCTGAGACGGCCAGCGGCAAGACCGACCGCAATGCGCTCCCCAACCCCTTCGACAGCCCCCTCGGCGATCCCTTCGGCGAGTCCCGACGGCCTCGGCACGCGGACGCCCCGCGGCCGGCGGCCGGCGCCGAGTGGGCGGCTCTCCCGGAGGCCGAGCCCGCACCGGGAACGCGCACCGCGGTATCGGGGACTCCTGTTCCCGGCGGCGTTTCCGATCCCGGCGTCGATGTGGCCGGGACGGCGGCCGGGATCTGGGCCCGTGTTCTGCGCTGTGACGCCGCCCACCTCGGTCCGTCGTCCGATTTCCACGAGCTGGGCGGCGATTCACTCGCGGTCCTGGAGATGCTGAGCGCACTCGGCGAAGAGCTGCTCGAGCGCGGCTCGGAGCGCGACTTCCTGTCCGGGCTCGGGCCGCTGAGCGAGAATCTGACGCTGGGCCGGGTCGTCGAGGCCGTCGAGGCACGGCGGAGCGTGTCGTGATCTTTGTCGGGGAGGGCGCGCTGCTGTGGCGCGCCGTACGGCACACGCTCGACGGCGGCCTGCCGGTGGACCTGGTCTGCGGCCCGTCCGCCGGCGTGCCCGCGGTTCGACCCGACGCCCCTTTCCTCGAGGTGACGGACGTCAACACCGCTGCCGCCGAACTGGCCGCCGCGAGCACGGACGGCATCGTCTGGTCGCTGAACAACCGGATGATCTTCCGATCTCCCGTGCTGTCCTGTGGGCTGCGCGTGCTGAACATCCACCACGGCCCACTCCCCGCCTACCGCGGACTGCCCGAAGTAGCGCTGGTGTACGCGATGCTGGCTGGAGAGCGGGAGTTCGGCGCGACACTCCACCAGGTGGAGGAAGGCATCGACACCGGTCCCCGACTCGCGGCCGACCACTACCCGATCGGACCGGACGAACCCTTCCATGTGGTGCTGCGCCGGGGACTGGAGGCCTGCCACCGCCTGTTCGAGCGCTGTCTTCCCCTCGTCGCCGCCGATCCCGGCTGGACCGGCGAGCCCACCCGTCCGTCCACCGGTCCGGGCCGCTACTTCGGCCGCGAGGCCCTGGCCCGGTTGGACCGGTACCGCGGCGATCCGGGCTTCGCCCGGGCCACGGACCTCGGATTCCTGGCCGGGTACTTCCCGGAGCTCGCGGCTGCCCTGCGATGAGGAGAGCCCCCGCCCCGCGTGTGCGCGAACGGCGACCGACCTGCCCGACCGGCGTCCCCACCCGCATCGCGAGAAGCCCCCGAGGCGACCGCCCCGCCCGACCGGCACCCGCCGGGGGCGGTCGCCTTCTCGGGCCGGGACGGCAACGGCAGCCCGCTCAGCGCCCACAGGCCGTGACCCGACGTCCAGGGCCCGCCCGCGGGGCCGGGGCGGCGCCACAGCGGCCGCTTCCCGGGCGTGCCGGACCGCGGAGCCCTCGGGAGCCGCGTCGTTTTGATCACTGCGGATCGCCTTGTAGGTTCACTTTGCAGGTCCGCTGCAGTGTTCGCTGTTTCGGACTTCCGCACGATCCAACCGGTCGGTATGTTCGCGGCGACCGGCCGGTGCACGGCGGGCATACCAGGGGCACGAGCAGCCAGGGAGGACTCATGGCCGAAACCGGGATACGCATACAGGGGCACTGCGATACGCGGTTCGCCGCGGTGCGCGCCGCCTTCGAGGAGAACTTCGTCCGGCGCGGCGAACTCGGCGCGGCCGTCGCCGTCCGGGTGGGCGGGCGGACGGTCGTCGACCTGTGGGGCGGCTGGGCGGACGCGGCGGGCACCCGGCCATGGGAGCGGGACACCCTGGTCAACGTCTGGTCGACGACGAAGGGGCCGATCGCCCTGTGCGCGCACATCCTCGCCGACCGGGGGCTGCTGGAACTGGACGCCCCCGTCGCCACCTACTGGCCGGAGTTCGCGGCCGCCGGGAAGGAGTCGGTCCTCGTCCGCCATCTGCTGTCGCACCGCTCCGGCCTCGCCGGACTCCGCGAGCCCCACACGTTCGCCGAACTCTGCGACTGGGAGCTGACGGTGGCGCGGCTGGCCGCGACCGAACCGTGGTGGGAGCCGGGAACGAGGTCGGGCTATCACGCGCTGACGTTCGGCTTCCTGGTCGGCGAGGTCGTGCGGCGTGTCACGGGCCTGCTGCCCGGCGCGTTCCTGCGCGAGGCGGTGACGGGGCCGCATGGTGTCGACTTCGCCGTGGGACTGCCGGAGAAGGACCACCACCGCGCAGCCGAGCTGGTTCACGCGCCCTCCGCGTCCACCGGTGGACAGGCCGAATTGTTCTCGGAGTTGGACTCGGTAGCGCTGGCGGCCGCGGCCAATCCGGTCGTGGGCGCGGCCGAGGCGAACGGCCCGCGGTGGCGGGCCGCCGAGATTCCCGCAGCCAACGGTCACGGTACGGCCCGCGCGGTCGCCGAGCTGTACGGGATCGTCGCCTCCGGCGGTGTGCTCGGCGGCAGCCGGGTGCTGTCGGCCGCCGCCGCCGAGCGGGTCCGCGAAGGCCAGGGGCCCTGTCGCGACCTCGTCCTCGGCGCGGGCTTCGAGCATGACACGGAGATCGCGCTCGGGCTGTGGCTGAGCGGTTCCAACAGATCGTACGGGCCGAACCCCCGCGCAATCGGCCACGACGGCTTCGGCGGCTCCTTCGGGCTCGCGGACCCGGAGGCGGAACTGTCCATGGGGTACGTCATGAACCGCATGGGCCCCCGGATCGCCGACGACCCGCGCAAGACGGCGCTGATCGAGGCGGTGTACCGGGCCCTGTGAGAGACGGCAGATGACCCGCCGCTGCCCGAACCACTGGCCTGATGATAGGTCAGGCGATGTTCGCCCCGTCGCGTCGCCCGGCACAGCCGGCCCGGCTCATCGCTGCGCTGCCGAATTCGACCGGGCAGGGCCGCGACGAGCCGGGCCGGCGCCTTGCGATGCACCGCACGCCGCGCCCGCGCCCAGGGCAGACGCTGCCCGACGCGGCACAGGGGCTCAGCGGATCCGCCATGCCACCGTCGCTGCCGGGCGGGCCCTGCGGCTCCGCGCGGTCCGCCCGGCGTCGGTGGCCGAGGGCCGGGTGCTGCGCCGCGAGAACGCCTTGCGTCGTCCCGGTTCGGTGGTTCGCCCCACACGGGATGCCGGGTTCGGGCAGGCTCGCTCTCGGCGGCGGTCTCGCTGTGCGGCCGCCGGAGCGGCAGCGGTGCCGAGGCGAGGGGAGTGGTGATGGCGGTGTGGGTTTCGGATGAGTTCGAGGAGTTCGAGGACCGGCATCAGGGTTTCGCGGGGGCGGTGCTGGCCGACGGCAGCGAACCCGCCCCGGTGTATCTGGACGCCGGGAGCGGCAGCCACATGTCCAGTATGAGGGAGTGGTGGGCCTACGACGGCACCCTGGGCCGCCCGCGGGCGCCGCACCTGCGGGCGGCGTGCTCCTGCGGCTGGCGGGGCGAGCACCTGTACACGATCGACTGGAGCACGGCCGAGGACGACCCGGAATCGGTCGACACCTCCGCCGCCCGCACGGAGTTCGAGGGTCATGTCCGCGACCTCGAGGCCCGCTCGCTCCCGCTGCCCGCCGCGATGACGGATCTCGTGGAGCGCCTTGACGAGCAGTTGCACGACCTGGCCGCCGATTCCCCGCTGGCCGCCCTGAAGGCTGTGGCCGCCCTGGAGCGCATCACCCTGCGCGTCGCCCGGCACGCCGCGGCCGACGCCCACGCGAGCGCGGACGGGGACGAGCTGTCCTGGGACACGGTCGCCCGGACCTTCGGAACGGATCACGACCACGCCCGCGCCCGCCTGATGCACTACCAGCTCCGGCCCTGACTGTCATGTGAGGCCCCCGCAGGTGCGCCCGAGCAGGGTGAGGTACCGCGGTGACCGCGCGGCGGGCGACAGCCGCCTCGCCGGGACGGGGCTCGCCGGGTCCCGTTGCCGAGCGTGCGAAGCACCTGCGAAAGGGTGACATGATCTGTCAGTTTTGGCGTGGATGATGAATGGCATGAGCAACGAGACCTCCCGGAACACTCTCCAGGACGCCCCCCTCGACGGTCGGATCGCACTCGTCGCGGGGGCCACCCGCGGTGCCGGACGTGCCCTCGCCGTCGAACTCGGCCGCGCGGGCGCCACCGTCTATGTCACCGGCCGCACCACCCGCGAACGCGCCAGCGAGGTCGGTCGGACCACGGAGACCATCGAGGAGACGGCGGAGCTGGTCACCGAGGCGGGCGGCACCGGCATCGCCGTCCCCACCGACCACCTGGAGGAAGGCCAGGTACGTGCCCTCGTCCAGCGGATCGATCGTGAACGGGGACGGCTCGACATCCTCGTCAACGACCTCTGGGGCGGCGAGCACCTCCTGACCTCGTCGGTCTTCGGCAAGAAGAGCTGGGAGACCCCGCTCGCCGACGGTCTGCGCATCCTGGATCTCGGGGCCCGCTCGCACGTGATCACTGCGGCCCTGGTACTGCCGCTCCTCATCCGCTCGGACGCTCCGCTGTACGTGGAGGTCACCGACGGAACGGCGGTCACCAACCGCCGCTACCGCGAGAACATGTACTACGACCTCGCCAAGAACGCCCCCATCCGGCTCGCCTTCGGACTGGGTCGGGAACTAGCGGAGTACGGGGGCACGGCGGTCGCGGTGTCGCCGGGATTCCTCCGCTCGGAGCAGATGCTCACCCACTTCGGCGTGACCGAGGAGAACTGGCGCGACGCCGTCGCCCGGGAACCGGCCTTCGCGATCGCGGAGTCCCCGTACTACCTCGCCCGCACGGTCGCGGCCCTGGCCGCCGACCCCGACCGGGCCGCACGATGGAACGGCAAGTCCACCTCCAGCGCGGAGCTCGCCAGGATCTACGGTGTCCGGGATGTGGACGGCAGCCGGCCGGACGCATGGACCTACTTCGAGGATGTCACCTACGGCGGAAAGGACGCCTCGGCGGACGACTACCGTTGATTCCCCGGCTCCGCCCCGTACAGGGCGGCAAGGGCCAGTGCGCGCTCGCGGAAGCGTGCGCGCAGGCCCGCCGGGGCCAGAACCTCCACGTCCGCGCCCAGTCTGCTCAGCTGGTCGAAAGCGACGTCCTGCGACTCCGTCGGCAGGACGAGCGTTACCAGCCCCGTCGCATCCGGAGCGCTGGCACCGGTCAGCGCCTCCTCGACACCGGCCTCGCCCACCACGGCAGGCAGGCGGTGCAGGCCCTGCTCCGTCAGGCGCACGGTGACGGTCGTCAGCAGCAGACCCCGGGCGAACCCGGCCGCGTGTGCCTCCCAGTGCGCGGCCAGGTCGAAAGCCGGATCGCGCGGGAACGGTTTGCCCGCGTCGGGCGCGACTGCCGTCACGCGGTCGACGCGATAGGTACGCCACGCTCCGCCGTACTCCGCCCCCTCTCCCGGAAGGCGACCCACGAGATACCACACGCCGGCCTTCAGGACGAGCCCGTACGGTTCCACCACACGGGACACCGCGGAGGGCGGTGCGCCGCCGCGGCCAGGACGCGCATAGCTCAGCTCGACGGTGCGGTCGGACCACACGGCGCGCGCCAGTTCCGGCAGGGACTGAGGTGCGGACGGCTGACGGAACCAGGCCGGCGCATCGAGATGGAACCGGCGCGCGGACGACTCGGCCGCAGCCCGCACCGACGGAAGCAGGCTGGACATCAGCTTCAGACGTGCGGTGTCCGCGGCGTCCGACAATCCCAGATCCCGCAGGGCCGACGGCAGGCCGGAGAGGAACAGCGTCTCCGCCTCCGTGGGATGCAGCGCGGTGAGCCGGGTCCGGTAGCCCGCCGCCAGGTAGTAGCCGCCCACCCGCCCGCGCTCCGACCGGACGGGAACCCCGGCCTCCTGCAGAGCCTGGACGTCGCGGATCACGGTGCGCTCGGAGACGTCGAGCTCCCGGGCGAGGGCCCCGGCGGTCAGTCCGGGGTTCAGCTGGACGAGGAAGGCCATACGGATCAGCCGGGCGGTGCGCATGACCCAATGATCGTCGATCCGGGGGCTTCCCCCAAGGCCGGGTAGTCAGCGCTGGTGGCTGTGGCGCGAGGCAGCGGCCGTTGGTGGTGCGGCTGCCGCGTAGCGGCCTGTACGTGTCCTCTTGATCGGGTTGCCGGTAAGTGGCGACGAGGCTGGTGTCGCCGAGGGGCTCGGTGATCTCTCGGGCCTGCCACTGCTGCTCGGGCTCTTCCTGCAGCACGGCGTGGACGCCCGCTATGCGGTTGCTGGTCTTGCCTGCACCGACATACTGGGGGCCGTGGCGGCCTGCAATTCGGGGCGAGGGAGCGGGGCTGTGGCAGTGTGACCGTCAAGGCAGTCACCGTCTGGCTCGTGCCCGGGCGGCTGTCCGAACTTCCGCGAAACCATGGGCCGCAGGCACGCAGTATGATGCTGACGGCTTGTCGCTGGGCTGTCTTGTGCTGATCAGCGATGCTGGAGGTCGACGTACTCCGTCTGGTTTCTCCTGGTGCAAGTCCGGACGATGCAAGCGGAGGGAACGGCACCCTGCCATCGTCCCAGAGTGTATCTCCTCATGAGAATGAAGCACGTATCTTGATGTACGGCGTTGTGCGGTCTTGCTCGAGGACTCTGGGAACCCCGGTTGCCGTCGGTTCTCCGGTTTGTCATGGGTACGCGTACTCATGCGCGCGGTTTGTCTCCGGGCAATACTGCTCGTCTCGTTGCCGGCCGATTGAGGAGCAGATGTGATGCGTGCAAGGAAGATCGCGGCTGTCGCGATGCTGACGGTCTGTGTGCTGACCGGGGCAGGGGTCGGTCCTGCCGCTGCGACAAGCGGGGGTCTTCTCCCTCACCCGGGGCCTGAGGGCCTGGTGTGGGTTGAGGAGATGACGGGAGACGGCGGCGTTGTTTCCGGGGGTGCGCGGGAAGGGTTGCCGACCGTACTCACGGTGGCCTGCGAAGGGGGTGGCAGTGTCCGGGCGACGATGAAGCAGGAGTCGCAGGTGGCGGCGTTCACCGTGCGGTGCCCTGTCGGCAGCGGGGGTGTGGACTCGGTGGCCATGGACGCGGGTGTTGTAAAGGCGGGGTCTTTCACTGTGGGTATCGATGCCTCAGATGAAGGTATTCGCTGGGCCCTGACCGTCACACAGCCCGAGTAACCTGTTCAGCCTTCCGGCGCCCGCCCTCTCGTCCGGTGACGCGGAGCGTCACGGATGACTGGAGCGCAGCAGGGAGGCCACCCCCAGCCTCCCTGCTGCTGGCGGGCCACGCTTCGTGTGGCCCGCCAGGCGGTGAGCGGAGCGAGCCGCTTGTGCTCCCGCGGAGCGGGAGCGAACTGGGTTGTTTCGCAACCCAGTTCGCTTGCATAGCGTGCAGCACCGTGGCCCTCGCCCCCGAACAGTCCGAAGCACGACGCAACAGTCCGAAGCGCAGCGCAGGACTCCATGCCCGGAAGGGTCGGCTGTGGCTC
>NZ_BLLG01000031.1 GCF_011766325.1 Streptomyces pacificus
CGGCCGTGGAGCCGGGTCGGATCCGGCGGGCTTGGTGCTGGTCATGAGGGGGTGGTTCTCCTGTCGTGCCCTCTCAGGCTAACCCGCCGAAGCGGGGCGTCTCACCCAAGGCTGACAGAGAGGGGGCCAGGCAGGCGAGCGCGGTCCGCGGTCGCGGTCCGCGGAAGGAACCACGGTCGCGAGGGGAGCCACGGTCGCCAAGGGTGCCTCGCAGCTCGTGGACGTGCCGCGCGTGCGGGCCGCGCCTTGGTGCGAGTGAAGTTGCCCGGAAGCTCCCCCTGCTCGTGATCGTGGACAACCGCGTGCAGCCCAGTCACCTCTATCTACGAGCCCTGTCATCAGTGTGGGTGAGAGGGTTTTCCACACCCCGCATACCGTCCACAGGCCGGAGCGGCGCACCACGGGAACGGGGATCGTGAAGGGCACCGGGCGCGACAATCGCCTGCTTCTCGCTTCCCTCGCTTCCCTCGCTTCCCTCGCTTCTTCGCACACGACAGGCGGTCACCCCATGACTCCGCTCTCCCCTCTCTCGTCCCGCGGCTACGAGGCTTCCAGGCCCTCCGGTTCCTGGAAGTCCCCTGGGTCCACGGGCACGGGCAGCCCTTCAGCGATCCGCGGGCAGGGTCTGCCCCCGGCGCCCGTCCCGGAGCCCTGTGGAGTGCCCGCCTTCGCTCCACTGCGGAATACGGACGGACGGCGGTGGCGGTGGACGCGATTCAAAAGGGCGCTCCGGCGGAGACGACAGGCACTCGCCGCGGGCCTGGCCGTCACAGCCGCAGCGCTTGCGGCCTGGTTGCCGCGGGCGCAGGCACCGGCGGACGCACCGCGCGAGCCGGCCGCACTGCCTCGACACGCTGCACCCTCGTTGAGCCCGCCGCGAGGACCCTCGGCGCCGGCGGGCTTGCCGGAAGGCGTCTCGCAGCAAGACGCCTCACCTGCGACAGCACCGTCGGGAAGCCGTGCCGTGGGCGATGCCCCGATGCGGCGCGCGGCCATCGTGTCCGCTCCGGTGCGCATCGCGGACGCCGAGACGGTCAGGCTGCTGAAGCCGGGTGACCGGGTGGATGTCATCGCCGTTTCTTCGGCATCAGCGGGCGAGCCACCCGGTCGAGGCACCAGCATCGACGACCGGACAAGCCGAGGGCCCGACGCCCGCATCATCGTGGCGGGTGCTCGTGTGACGGCGGTGCCACGGGCCGCGGAGGGGTTACAGGACGGTGGCGCGCTGATCGTGCTGGCGGTACCGCGCAGCGTCGCCACGGCGCTGGCCGGAGCGGGTGCCACCTCACGTCTGGCGGTGGCCCTGTGCTGAGCTGCACGGGCGCGCCGGCGGCAATGCCGGGCCGTGCCCGGGCCGGGATGGGAGAAGCCGGGCCGGGGCACACCACCCCACCACCCCACCACTGCACCACTGCACCACCGCAGCCGAGGGCTGCCAAGCCGCGCCCCCATGCCCGGGGGCGCGAGCCGGTGCCGCCGCGTCCAGGGGGTGCCGGTGACCCGCCGCCGCATCCGGGAGGGCTCCGGGTGACGCCATCACGCGGGGCGTCCGAGGGGCTCACGGCACGGGCCCCGCCGTCAGAGGTGGTGCGGGGGCTTCTCGTCGAGGAAGCGCGCGAGGTCCACGGCGCTGTCACCGCTCACCGGAGGTCGCTCGCCCCACCCGCGGTCCGTGTCGTCCGCTGACTGCTGGTCCAGCGGATCATCGAAGATCAGCGCGGGCCTGGGGACAGGCTGCTGCCGGGACTCCTCCGCGTCGCGCGGGCCGGTGCTGGGGGCGGTGCTCATCCAGCAAGCGTACGCCGGAGCAGGCACGCGCCTCGCTGGCCGGTCCGGGCCCGGTCGGCGCAGCGACGGGAGCACAGCGGCCCCGTGATACTCAGATGCCATGGCACTCAATGACGCATTGACCGACGTGGACGGCATCCGGGTCGGCCACGCCCGTCTCACGGGAGCGGGCGCGCTCAGCGGCACCACGGTGGTTCTCGCGCCTGAGGGCGGAGCCGTGGCGGCGGTGGACGTCCGTGGCGGTGGGCCGGGCACCCGGGAGACCGATGCCCTCGATCCCCGCAATCTGGTCCAGCGCATCGAGGCGGTCGTCCTGACCGGGGGCAGCGCTTTCGGCCTGGACTCGGCATCAGGCGTGATGGCGTGGCTGGAGGCACAGGGCCGCGGGGTGCCGGCGGGCCGGGAGCCGGGGCAGGTCGTGCCGGTCGTTCCCGCGGCATGCGTCTTCGACCTCGGTCGCGGCGGGGACTGGAGGGCCAGGCCGGATGCTTCGACGGGGCACGCGGCGGTGGAGGCGGCCGCGCGCACGAAGGCGGGCGCACGGGTGGAGGAGGGTTCGGTCGGCGCGGGTACCGGTGCGGTGGTGGGCCGGCTCAAGGGGGGCGTGGGTACCGCGAGCGAGGCGCTGCGGGACGGGACGACGGTCGCCGCGCTGGTCGTGGCCAACGCGGCGGGCTCCGCTTTCGACCCGGACAGCGGTGTGCTCTACGGGCGGTATTTCTTCGGCCCGGCGCCGGTGCCGCCCGCGCCCGAAGTGCACGCGGCGGCCATGAACCGGCTCGCCGAGGCGTCCGCCCGCAACGGATCGCCTCCGCTGAACACGACTCTCGCCGTAGTCGCCACCGATGCCGAACTCACCCGTGCCCAGGCGCAGAAGCTGGCCGGCACCGCGCACGACGGCATCGCGCGCGCCGTGCGGCCCGTCCATCTCCTCAACGACGGGGACACCGTCTTCGCGCTCGCTACCGGCACGCGGCCACTGGACGGCCACCCGCTCGCCCTCAACGCGGTGCTCGCGGCCGGGGCAGACGTCGTCACCCGCGCGATCGTCCGTGCGGTGCTGGCCGCGGAGAGCGTGCGCGGTCCGGGCGGCGACTTCCCTTCGTACACCGGGTTGTACGGAGATCGGCACGGAGGCCGGGGGGACTCCGGACCGACCGCCGGGAGCGCGGACTGACCGCGGGCGCAAGCGAGTTGAGGGGGCGCGAAGGTGTAGCGGAACTTGGCCGTGTGCACCGTTCGTTTTCCCGAACGCGGGACGCGATGTCAGCCCCAGGGACTACGTTAAGCAGTCATCAAGTGACGTGTGGCGACGGCCTGGAGATCCGGGAGATCCACCTTGAACGATCCGTACGAGACAACCGAGACTCACCTCGAGCGACTCCTGGGTCGGGCTCTCAATTCCTTCGACCTTCCCGACGACGTGGTGGAGCGGCTCGACTCGGCACTGGCCCATGACAGTTCGCTGCACTCCTCGCACCACAGTGCGGCCCTGCACCGCTCGACCTACCGGCATGTGTATCTGCTGGCCGACGGCTCCTCCCTCACTCTGTGGGAGCTGGCGCACAACAAGGGCCGCGACGGTGCCCGGCGGCACGAGCTGTACGCGGACGAGGCGGAGGCCCGGCTGGCGTTCTCCCGGCTGCGTCCGGCACACGAGGTGCGTCCGGATGGCGCCGGCGGCGCGGGTCACCCCGGTGGGGGCGGTCGCACCGACGCCCCGGGGTGCACAAACGCCCCGGGGTGCGCGGGGTGCGCCGGGTGCGTCGACGGCGAACCGGTCGGCGGCCTCGCGGCGGTCCTCGGCGCGGTGCCCGAGCACACCGGCTTCGGCAGCCCGGACATGGTGCTGTACGACGACCTCGACGCCGATCTGGAGCTGCTCGGTCGGCTGCTGGCAGCCCCGCCGGTCTCCCCTGCCCGTTCCTACGTCCCCGACGACTCCGCGGACCACGCCCGGCGGCTGCTGCGCCGGGCGGAGAACCCGGACCGGCCTGGCGAGCAGACCGCCGAGCTGCTGCGGTCGGCGTTCGCGCACCACATCGGCCAGGCGTTCGGCCGACACAGCCCGGTCGACGCACGGGACGCCGCCTTCACGCTCTATGAGCACGCGTTCCTCCTGTTCGACGGCACCGAGCTGAGTCTGTGGGAGGTGGAGCACACGGCCACGCCCGACGGACGCCATATGTGCGAGGTCTACGAGGACGAGCGCACCGCCCGTGAGGCCATGGAGGTCCGCGCCCGGGTGCGCTGACCCGCCCTGCTCATACCGCCCCCGCGGATACGCGCCCCACCGGGGCCGGCACGGTCCCGGCCCCGGTGGCGTCCGGCGAGTCGCGGCCCGTCGGAAACACGGTCCACAGGACACACGGCGCATGGGCGATACGCCGTGGGCCGGGGCCGGCGGCCCCCGCGGACGCACGCCGAGGGCCGCTTACACCCGACGGCAGCTCAGCGCGACAACACCGGCTGCCGCTCCCCCTCCCCCTCCCCCGCCACTCCTGCTCCTGCTCCTGCTCCTGCTCCTGCGGTGTCTCCGTCTCCTGTCCCCTTGTCCCCCGGCGCCTCCCGATCCGCCGGGGTGCCGGAATGTGCACCGGCACCGCTCTCGCCCGGCACGCCCGCGCCCGTGGCACCCACGCCTTCCGCGCCTTCGACGTGCCGTCCTGGACGCGCCGGCAGGGCGAACATCATCAGGAGGATCACGGCGAGTACGCCCACGACCCACCACAGCGAGTTCCGGAACGCGTCCGCGAAGACCCCGGCCACCGCGTACCGCGAGGTCGGCTGTGCCTCGTCGACCACGGTGAAGAAGACGACCGAGACCAGCCCGAGTCCAAGGGCGTTGCCCATCTGCGCGGTGGTGTTGATCAGCCCGGACGCCGAGCCGGCGTGCTCGCGCGGAACGTCCGACAGCACCGCGTCCGTCAGCGGCGCCACGATCAGCCCCATACCGAGCCCCATGACGACCAGCGGTGCGGCCATCTGCCAGGGTTCGATGCCCGCGCCGTACCGTCCGGCCATCCAGATGTACAGCAGCAGCCCGGACGCCATGGCCAGTGCCCCCGCCTGCAGCACCTTCCGCCCGAAGCGCGGCACAAGCCTCTGCACGGATATCCCGGCGGCCAGCGAGACCGCTATGGAGAACGGCACGCCGGTCAGGCCGGCCTTGATCGGGCTCCAGCCGAGGCCGATCTGCATGTACAGGGTCCAGACCAGGAAGAAGATCCCCAGGACCACGCCGAAGGTCAGCTGCACGGCGACACCGGCGGCGAAGCTCTTCACCCGGAACAGGGCCAGCTCCACCAGCGGGGAACCGTCCTTGCGCGTCTTGTGGCGCTCGTAGGCCACGAAGGCGGCGAACACGAGCGGGCTCGCCGCCATGCACAGATGACCCCACAGCGGCCAGCCCAGCTCGCGTCCGCGGGTAAGCGGGTAGACCAGCATGAGCAGTCCGGTGGTCACCAGCGCGACGCCGACGAGGTCGAGGCGGAGTGCCTTCTCGGCCCGGGACTCGGTGATGTACTTCATGCCGAGGACGAGCCCCGCGATGCCGACCGGCAGGTTGATGAGGAAGATGGGACGCCACTCCAGGCCGAGGAGGTTCCACTGGGTCAGCAGGGCGCCGAGCAGCGGACCGGACACCGCGCCGAGCCCGACGACCGCGCCGAACATCCCGAAGACCTTGCCGCGTTCGTGGGCGGGGAAGGTCACATGGACGATCGCGAGGACCTGGGGCACCATCATCGCGGCCATCGCGCCTTGCAGGAGTCGCGAGACGACCAGCACCTCGGGACCGGTGGCAAGTCCGCAGAGCGCCGATGCGACCGTGAAACCACTGATTCCGACCAGGAAGAGTCTCTTGCGGCCGTAGATGTCGCCGAGTCGGCCGCCCGTGATCAGGCCGGCGGCGAACGCCAAGGCGTAGCCTGCGGTGATCCACTGGATCGCACCGAACGACGCGCCGAGGTCGCGCTCGATGGACGGGATCGCGATGTTGACGATGGTGACGTCGACCAGGTCCATGAAGGCCGCGGTCATGACGACGGCGAGGGCGGTCCAGCGGCGCCGGTCGGGTGCCGTGCCCGGTAGAGCGGCGCGGTCGGAAGCCGTATCCGGTACGGGAGCGCGGTCGGAAGCCGTATCCGGTACGGCGGCGTGGGAACTCATGCGGAAGAAACTAGAGCCCGTATAGGACAGGACACGTCCCAGAAGCCTGCCAGGCTGGTGCCCATGACAGACACGCCGGCACGACTGCTGAACCTGCTGTCCCTGCTGCAGACGCCGCGCGAGTGGCCGGGCAGCGAACTGGCCGAACGGCTTCGGGTGAGTCCGCGCACGATCCGCCGGGACATCGGCCGGCTGCGCGAACTCGGCTATCCGGTGGAGGCGACGAAGGGCTCGGTGGGCGGCTACCGGCTGGTCGCAGGCGCCGCGATGCCGCCGCTCCTCCTCGACGACGAGGAGGCCGTCGCCATCGCCGTGGGGCTGCGGGCGGGCGCGGGCCATGCCGTCGAAGGGATGGACGAGGCATCCGTCCGGGCCCTGGCCAAGCTGGAGCAGGTACTGCCCGCCAGGCTGCGACGACGGGTGTCCAGTCTCCAGAGCGCGACGATCCCGCTCACTCGCGGCGACGGAGCCACCGTCGACCCGCACACCCTCACCTCTCTGGCGGCGACCGTGACCGGGCAGGAGCGGTTGCGTTTCGGCTACCGGTCCGGCGCGGGCGCGGAGTCGAAGCGGCTGGTGGAACCGCACCGGCTGGTCTCGACCGGCAGGCGGTGGTATCTGGTGGCGTACGACCTCGGGCGCGAAGACTGGCGGACGTTCCGGGTCGACCGCGTCCGCGAACCGTTCGGGACCGGCGCCCGCTTCACCCCGCGCGAGCTTCCCGCAGGGGGCGACGCGGCCGAGTTCCTCGCCGCCTCGATGACCCGCAACCAGCCCGAACTGGCGCTGGACATCACGTTCGCAGCGCCGGCGGAACGCATCGCCTCCCGCCTTCCCGGCTACCTCGGCAGACCGGAGCCGACCGGGCCGGACAGCTGCCGGCTGCGCAGCAGCTCCCAGGACTCGCTGGAATGGATCGCGCTGCGGCTGGCTCTGCTCGACTGCGAGTTCACCGTCCACGAACCCGCCGCGCTCACTGAGCTCCTCGGAAGGCTGGGCGCACGCCTCACGCAGGCGAGCGGCTGAGCGGCTGAGCGGAAAGACCCCGGCACCAGGGGGGAAGGGTGCCGGGGTCGCTCATCGGGCGGGCGCGGGCCCGCCGTCGTCACGCCGCCGCGTCGAAGCCCGTGTCACGGGCCATCCTCTTCAGCTCCAGCAGGGCGTGCTTCTCGATCTGCCGTATGCGCTCACGCGTGAGGCCGTGCTCCTTGCCGACCTCGGTCAGCGTGCGCTCACGGCCGTCCTCGATGCCGTAGCGCATCCGGATGATCGAGGCCGTGCGGCGGTCGAGGCGGTCGATGAGATCGTCGAGTTCCTCGCTGCGCAGCAGCGTCAGCACGGACTGCTCGGGTGACACCGCCGAGGTGTCCTCCAGCAGGTCGCCGAACTGCGTCTCACCCCCGTCGTCAACGGACATGTTCAGCGAAACCGGGTCGCGGGCCCAGTCCAACACGTCCGTCACCCGCGCCGGGGTCGAACCCAGCTCCTCCGCCACTTCGGACGGCTCGGGCTCACGGCCGTGCTCCCGGTTGAACTCGCGCTGAACCCGCCGGATCCGGCCCAGCTCCTCCACCAGATGGACGGGAAGTCGGATCGTGCGGGACTGGTCGGCTATCGAGCGGGTGATCGCCTGGCGGATCCACCAGGTCGCGTACGTGGAGAACTTGAAGCCCTTGGTGTAGTCGAACTTCTCCACGGCGCGCACCAGGCCGGCGTTGCCCTCCTGAATCAGGTCGAGCAGCGGCAGGCCGCTGCGGGGATAGCGGCGCGCGACGGCCACCACCAGTCGGAGGTTCGACTTGATGAAGACGTCCTTGGCGCGCTCGCCCGCGGCGGCCAGTTCCTCGAGTTCCTCGCGGGTGGCACCGGCCGCGTCGCCGGCCGCCTCACCGTCGAGGATCTGGCGGGCGTAGACGCCCGCCTCGATCGTCTGGGAGAGTTCGACCTCCCTGGCGGCATCCAGCAGCGGTGTGCGCGCGATCTCGTCGAGGTACATGCCGACCAGATCGCGGTCCGCGATCTCCCCGCTCGTGGAACGAACGCTGTCTGCTCCATCGGCCCCGGTCCCCTTGGCGGACTTACGACGGGCGACGGCACGGGTTGCCATGCGTGCTCCCTTGCTGAGTAGGTCGCGACACCCCTCCGGGTGCCCTGCATCCGAGGGAAACAACGACTGGAATCCGGACAGAATTCCCACGGGTGCATAGATTTTTGTGATCTTGCAGTACCCTTCCTCCGCCAAGAGGCCGGATTTGTGCGGTCGGCGGTGTGACGGGCACAGCCGGCGGCGCAGGTCGGAGGCTTCTCCCGGCACCGCAGCCCCACCCGTCAGGACGGCGTCGGCCCGGCTCCTGGTTGCTCCGTTTACCCATACGGCTCAAAGCATTCCGTCACACGGCCGGCCCCGCTCCCATGGAGCCTCCGCACTCCTCGTCCCGCGCCACCCCCGCGCCCCCGTTTCCGTGCCCCTTCCCGCACCCCGCGTCTCACACCGCCCCGGCCGCCACCACACAGGCCAGCACCACAGGGCCGTCCCCACACGATCATCGCCAAGGGGCCGTCCCCTCTTGGCCGCCATCGGCACTCGGAGGCCACCGGTCGGTTCCCCGGGCGTCACCGCCCCGCCTCCCGAACGGGGTCAGTGTGCGACGACCGGAATCCTCGCCGCCGCCTCCTCGGCCCGGCAGAACCGGACGACGCCTCGGTCGTGGCCCCGGGGGGGCCGCCCCGGGTCGATCAGCGCAGGATGACCGCCGATGCCGTCAGGATGCCGACCGCCCACCAGACGGCGCTCGCGCAGCAACCGCGGATCACGCCTTCCGGCCGGATGGATCCGGAGCGCATCGGCACCCGTCGCACCGGCTGCGTGGGCGGGGAGGTGCGAGGTAGTGGCGGGGGCCATGACGGCGTCGAGCAGGGCTGCGCCGATCACGCCGCCGACCTGCTGCCAGGCATACACCGTCGCGGAAGCGACACCGGCGTCCCGCACCTCGACGCCCTACGTCGACAGCGGCATCGCCGGCATGAAGGCGGTGCCCACACCCTCCCCGAGCAGCGACTGCGCGGGGAGGAGGAGTCCCGTGCGGGAGGAGCCGCCTCCCGTCGCGTGAGCAGCGGCATTCCCACCGGGGCGCCGGGAACCCGAGGCCCCGCGGTCACCGGGCGGCCCCGTCCCATCGGGGGTCACGATGTGCTCACGTACGGTCGCACCGCGCATCCGCCCGCGGCCGGGCGACTCCGCGCGCCCTGGTTGCGCCGGCGGGGTCCACGGCTCCACGTCCTCGTGACGGACCGGGTGCCCCGGCACCGGCGCACGGGCCGAGCCCGGCCGCAGCACCGGCAACCGGGGCGAGGCCCCCGGTTGATGCGGACGCGAATGACAAACGGGGAAACGACCCCCGGTCAACGCCCCGCGGTCAATTCACCCCACCCGAAGCCATCAATGTGATCCGAATCACATCAAAGCTCCGGCGTGTCCCACGATCGGCCCTCCCGGCGCGCGCCTCGCCACACCTCCGAACAGGCTGAACGCACCAGCGCAGTCCGGGCCCGGCCGGCTGCCGCCGAGCCGAAGGCGGACGACCGCATGCAGCAGCCCCGCCGACGGATACGCAGACCGGGTGTACTCGGCGCCGTCGCCGCCATCACGCTCGCCTCTCTCACCTCGGCGAGTTCGCTGCTCCCGGGCAGCTCCAGCAGCACGGCGGGCCCCATCGCCACAGCCGAGGAGTCGGCGCTCGAACCGTGCCGCCTCACCTCCACGACCGGCGTGCAGATGTCCGAGGGCGTCCCGACTCCGTCCGGGTACGTTCGCTCCACGGGCGAGATCCGCGCCCTGAACCTGATGATCGACTTCCCCGACGCCGAAGGGGCCGGCTCCGCGCTGGACCGGTACGCGGAGTTCTTCCCGAAGACCGAGCAGTGGTTCGCCACCAGTTCGTACGGACGGCTCGTCTACCGGCCGGAGATGCCGTTCCCGGACTGGCTGCGGATGCCCATGGCGTTCAGCGCCTACGGCATCGACCGCGGGGCGCCGTACGAGCCGGGCTACCGCCAGCTCGTACAGGACATCGTGGCCACCACCGACCACCAGGTGGACTTCAGCTCGTACGACCTGGTCAATGTGCTGGTCACACCCAATGCCGGACCGTCCGCCCTGGACACCGTGCTGTCGGTGACGTTCTCGGGAAACCACGAGGCGCCGTACGCGGACGGTGTGCCGCTCGCCAACACCAGCTTCGTCTACAGCCGGCAGGACGACGGCTCCGGTACCTACTCCCAAACCGGCTACCGGGTACTCCCGCACGAGAACGGCCACGTCTTCGGCCTGCCCGACCTCTACACATCGGAGGGCGGCGGCGCCGTCGGCCACTGGGACATCATGTCCGAGGACTGGGGCGCGAACAACGACCTCCTCGGCTGGCACAAATGGAAGCTCGGCTGGCTCGACAACGACCAGATCCAGTGCGCAGCCGCCCCCGGCACCAGCGAGTACGAGCTGACCCCGCTGGCCCTCAAGGGCGGCCGCAAGCTGGTCGTCGTCCCACTGGACTCCGAATCCGGTTACGCCGTGGAGGTGCGCACCCGGGCCGGCAACGACGAGGCCGTCTGCAAACCGGGCGTGCTCGTCTACCACGTCAAAACGGACGTGGACACGGGTCAGGGGCCCGTCACCGTCGCCGACAGCGCCAGGAACAGCGGCGGCTGCACACGCCAGCCCAATGTGCACGCGGAGCTGTCGGACGCGCCGCACCGACCGGGTGAGACGTTCACCGACGAGGAGAACGAGATCCGGATGACGGTGCTCTCGGAGAACGCCAGCGGGGCCTACCGGGTACGGATCACCCGATCCTGACCCCGGCACCCCTGCCCCCTGCGCCCGTCTCCGCCCGCCTGCACTCTCCGCCACGCCTGTGCCCATGTGCGGCTGTCTGCCCCAGCACCGTACGCCTCCGATCCCCCGCCCCCGGCCGCGTCCACGACCGGGCAGCTCACCGACTGCGGTCCGGGCGCAGGCCACCGGACGCAGCCGAACAGGCGAAACATGCGTCTTGCCGGGCGGCCGCTCGCATCCGCTAGGCTAGACGCCGGATCTCGCGGAGATCCGTACCTCTGCCTTCGTAGCTCAGGGGATAGAGCACCGCTCTCCTAAAGCGGGTGTCGCAGGTTCGAATCCTGCCGGGGGCACAGTGCCTGACCAGGCACGGAGCATCGAACAGCCCCTCGGAAGTGATCTTCCGAGGGGCTGTTTTCATGTGTGCGGGGACAGATCGGGGACACGGTGCATCCGGCGGGGACGCCAGCCCGCTGCCGCTACGCCGCCGCCTCCCCCGGCTCGACGGGGCGGATCAGCAGGCGGACGGGCGCCTGCTCGCCGGTACGGGAACGGGATTCAGCTCCCTGTGCTCATGGAGTCGGGCACGTTCGCCGTGGACCCGGAGCCCTGGGGGCCGCCGTGGCAGGCGTGGGAGGAGATCGATCCGGACGAGGCGGCGGCCCGCGGCGTCTACGCGCCGGTCCACACCCTGTCCAACGGCGCGCCCGGCGCGATCGTCATCGCCCCCGGAGATACCCGCGGCACCCTGCTGATCCCGGAGAAGGGAGGCGGCTACTGTTGCGGCCTCGACGGGGCCGACGGCCCCAACATGGCCTGCGAGGCGTGCGGCCTGCCCGTGGCGAGCCGGATCGACGACTGCTCGCTCTGGCAGGCAGTGTGGCTCGCCCCGAACGCCGTGCGCCGCCTCCCCGTCGACGACGCCGACGCCGCACCGCTGTCCTGGCAGGAGTTGATGGCGGAGGGGAAGAGCACGCCCCCATTCGAGCCGATCGCCGCGTGGGGAGCACGGATGAGGGCGGGCTACTGGTCGAACCACTGGTGGTCCTGGAGCCCGCAATGGGAGGCGGCAGCCGGGCGGGCACTCGCCCACCTACTGGCGGCCTCGGAAGGCCAACGGGTGACTCAACGAGGCGCAGCTGCGTAAGCTGGAGAACTCCGAGACGCCGCACCTCGTCGCCGAGGCCCTGCGGCGTCTGATCCAGCAGAAGATGCGCGAGGTCACCAAGCACAACATCGTCCGCCACGAGAGCTTCGCCGAGCGCCTGGACGACCTGATGAGGCGCTACATGCTCCAGCAGCTCACCAGTGCCCAGGTGATCGCCGAACTGGCCGCCATGGCAGCGGAGATCTCAGCCGAGGCCCGCCGCGGCGAACACTTCGACCCGCCGCTGAGCCACGCCGAGCTCGCCTTCTACGACGCCGTCGCGCACCGCAACATGGCCGAGCTCATCGCGGGCGGAGACGACACTCTCGCCCGGATCGCCCGCGCGCTCGTGAAGGACATCCGGGAGAACCTGTCCGTCGACTGGCTTTCCCGGGAGCCTGTCCGAGCCAAGCTCCGCTCCCGCATCCGCCGGGTGCTCGCGAAGTTCGACTACCCCCCGGAGGAGGAGCGCAAGGCCGTCGACCTGGTCCTCAAGCAGATGGAGACCTTCGCGCAGGAGTGGGCGCCCAAGGCGAAGTAGGTGTGGCACCCCCGCAGGGTTGGCGGGGTGCCTGAGTAGAGGTCCGGCCGCCTGGTACGCCAAGCGGCCGGATCAGCCCTGACCGTTACCGTCAGGAGTGCCTCGCCGCCATTGCTCCATAACCAGCCAGAAGTCACGGGGCCAGGACATGGTCCGAGGGTCGAAGGAGTAGTTACCGAGAGTTGGCGATCTCCACAGGGCCTCGGCGTGCTCTGCTTCATCCCCAAGGAGGCGGGCAGTCGCCAGGTGGTTGTGCGCGGCACCGTAGTCTCTGCGCTCCGCGGCGTCCACGAGAGCGGGCCAGAGTTCCCACACCAGGTACTGCTGCAGGGCTCGCAGGTGATCGCCGGCCTTCTGACAGATCGAGTCGGCAACGTGCCGGTCCACCTCGTCTGCCTGACGGTCGAGTTCATAGAGCCGGTCATCATCCCAGCCGTGCTTCTCGACGAGCCCCCTCCATAGGGTCCAGGAGCGCTCTGCCTCGGCACGCGCGTACTCTTCCAGCTCCTCCCGAGTCAGTCGAGGGAAGCCCAGATCACCCCGCGTCTCGAAGTCGGAACTACCTGATGTCGAACTGGCCTCGTCGCCGTACCGGATCTGTGTGAGGACTTCCACCAGGCGGATCGAGGACTCGATCTCCTCATCACGGACCAGGCCGCAGATTTCGGCGATGTCCTGGGCAACCTGGTTCCAGTCGTTTTCCGCGATGTGGTCATCGAGATGATCGGCCAGCCAGTCTGCCGAGCCGCGGCAACGTAGATCGTTCAGAAGCTCCTCAACCTTGGAATCGAGACGCCCCGTGACCGCCGCAGGGGTCTCCCGGTCGCGCCGTGCTACCTCTCTCTGCTTCGCGCGTGCGGCTGCGTCTCGCTGTTGGTCACGAGCCGCCCGGACGGAGGGAAGGCGGGTCTGCAGGGCCCGCATCTCCTCGGCCTTCACAGGGTCGATCTCGTCCAATAGTTCAATGGCCTGCATCCGGTGTCCAGCTTGAACGATCGAGTCTGAGGCGACGCAGCGCAGCAGACCCGTCGCATCCTTGGGGGCGCGCTGCCCTACGGCCACGGCCAGTGCGAGACGATCTTTACTTGCCGCACCTGGGTGGGCCGCAAGCCGCTCCAGCGCTGTCGGCACATACCCGGCCGGATGCTCGTGTTCGGCGAGGGCCAGACCGACTCTCATGCGTGTTGTGAGCGGAGCCGACTCGTCTTGGGAGAAAAGCTGCGCGGTCCACAGGGCCCACCCCTCACGTACAGCGTCCGCCAACCAGGTCCAGCCGTTCTTGGGCAGCAGGTGTCGGGCCTCTGCGTAGCCCGCGTCGTTCGCACGGTGCACCAGGGCGTCAACTGCACGGTGTCGCAGACCTGCCGGAAGGCCCTTGGTGCCTGCGACGTAGCAGAGGCCGACGGTGTACTCGGCGCTGGAGTACGCCGGCCGATCTACACCGACTCCGGACAACCGCAGGATGTGCTGCAAGTCCTCGTGCCAGGGTCCTGGAGCCTGAACAATGAACGACGCCGCAGCAAGTGCCGCACCTCCACGGACCATGCACGCCTGCAGAGCGGATGTCCGCCAGTTGTCACCGAGCGACTCGTCGGCCAAGCGGACGAGACAGGTTGTCATGAGCTCGTCTGGCTGCCTGCGCCCGGCTGGCACGTCGCAGTCCGGCAGTAGCTCGGGCCTCTCAACGTCCCCCATGGTTAGGCCCCCTTGATCGACAGCATGGGCATCCTAGCCCTGGCGCGGTGAGCGTCCCGTCCCGGTCGTCTTCGACTTTGAGAGGGGCTGGAATAGGATGATGGATGGCGCGGAGACGACCTTGACCGTGGTCTGTGGAGGCTGGTGCGCTTGGGGAGTTGGGGCGTCGGACTCGGGGGGCTTCGTGACCAGGTCGGTTCTTGATGTGCTGCTGGGTACGTCCCGCGGTGAGCTGGAGAAGGCCCACGCCCGTGGCGTCTGGGCGACACTCGGATGAGACTCCGACGCGGGATCGCGATCGCTGTTGTGGCGGCCGCGGGTGCCGTGACGACCATGCTGGTGGGGCTCGTCACGAATGCCGTGTCCGAGGAGTCGCGGTGGCCTGGGGTGCTGGGGTGGGTGCAGCAGCACGCTTGGCTCTCCTTCGTTCTGCTCGGTGGGGTGTTGGTCGTGATGACGGTGCTGCTCTCCGCGCTGTCGGAGACGCGGAGGCCCCCGTGACCGCCCGAGTCGACGCCTCAGAACGAGGCCGAGCCGCCAGGGGCCGCGCTCGTGTTGCGGGCGCTGCCGCGGGACACCGCGGCGTTCACGAATCGGGCCGCGGAGCTGGCTTCGCTCGTGCGGTCGGTGCGCGTGGCTCAGGAGAGTGGTGAGACTCTGCCCGTACACGTGATCGACGGGATGCCGGGCGTCGGCAAGACGGCCTTCGCGGTGCGCGCCGGGCACGTGATGGCGGACCAGTTTCCCGACGGGCAGCTCTTCGTCAATCTCAACGGGCATACGGCGGGACGCAGTCCCGTACAGGCCGGCGAGGCGCTCGCCTCGCTTCTGGCTGCCGCCGGCGTGCCGACGCAGCAGATACCCGTCGGTGACGACGTCGGAGCGGTCACGGAGGCGCGGGCCGCCTTGTGGCGGACACGGCTCGCGGGGAAGAAGGCGCTGCTCATCCTCGACAACGCGGCCAGCTACCGGCAGTTGGAGCCCCTGCTCCCGGGAGGGTCCGGCTGTCTGGTGCTGGTGACCAGCCGGAAGCGGCTGGCGGCGCACGAGGAGGTGCTGCTTCCCGTGGATGCGCTGCCGCGGGATCACGCTGTCGACCTGTTCGTACGGCTCAGCGGACGGCCGGCGGAGGCGCTCGGCCAGGAGGTGGTCGAGGAGATCGTCGGGCTGTGCGGGCACCTGCCGTTGGGGGTGTCGCTGCTCGCGGCCCGGCTGCGGCACCACCCGTCGTGGAGTGCGGAAGATCTGCGGGACCGGTTGGTGGCGGCCCGTGACCGGTTGGGAGAGCTGCGCGCCGGAGAACGCGCCGTCGCTGCCACGTTCGAGCTCTCCTACCTGGATCTCGAACCGGAGCGGCAGCGTTTCTTCCGGGGGCTTGGCTTCTACCCTGGGACTGACCTCGATGCGTACGTCGGTGCCGCGCTCGCCTCGGTTTCCGTGGCCGAGGCCCGCCGTCAGCTCGACGCGCTCTACGACGCCCACATGATCGACGAACACCCGGGAAGCCGTTACCGGCTTCACGATCTCTTACGCGACTACGCCCACGGGCTCGCCGACGAGGGAGGCAGCCATATGGAACACGCCCAGGCCGTTCAACGTGTGTGCGCCTACTACCTGGCCGCGCTCGCCGTCGCGAACAGACACATCCTCCGCCGTGGTGCAGTCGTGCCGGCGACGCCGGACAGTGCCTCGGCCGTGGAAACGCCGCCGGTGGAGTCCCGTACCGACGCTCTGGGCTGGCTGGAGAACGAGCGGGCCAATGTCCTTGCCTGTATTCGGCGGGCGAACAGCCTCGCCCTGTACGAACCGGTGATCCGACTCGCCGCCGCCATGGCCCCGTTCCTGCGGCAGGCCGGCCCCTGGGACCAGGCCGTCGGCCTCCACCGGACCGCCGCCGAGGCGGCCCGGCACACCGGCGACCGACGGGCGCTGGCGGACGCGCTCGCCGAGCTCGGAGTCGTACGGCGCTTCATGGCGGCCTACCCCGAGGCGATCGAGGCGCTGAACGAGGCCGTCGCGCAGTACGACGCCGTCGGCGAACGGCGCGGCAAGGCCGACGCGCTCAACCAGGCGGGCATCGTCTGGTACCTCACCGCCGACAACGACGCCTCCGCCCGCGCCCAGACCGAGGCGCTCGCCCTCTATCGAGAGGTGGACGACCGCCTCGGGCAGGCCAACGCGCTCGCGGACCTCGGCATGGTGCGTCGACAGACCAGCCGGTTCGACGCCGCCGTGGAGGCGCAGAGCGAAGCACTGTCCATCTACCGGGAGCTCGGCGACCGGTACGGAGAGGCCAACTCCCTGCGGGACCTGGGCGTCGTGCACTGCCTCATGGGCGAGTACGAGGCCGCGGCGCGGCGCCACCGCGAGGCGTTCGACATCTACGCGGAGCTCGACGACCGGGCGCACCAGGCGTACGCCCTCAACGAGCTGGGTGTGGTGCGCAGGCTGACAGGTGATCTCGTCGGGGCGCGAGAGGCCCACGACCAGGCGCTGGAGTACTTCACCGAACTCGGCGAGCGGTTCGGCCGCGCCAACAGCGTCCGCTACCTCGGTGCGCTGGAGCGCGCCTCCGGGAACGCCACGGAGGCGGTCCGGCTGATGGAGGAAGCCCTGAGCGCGTACCGCGATCTCGGCAGCCGCAGTGGCGAGGCCGCCTCGCTGGGCGAGCTGGGCGCGGCCCGCGGGATGGTCGGGGAGCGGGAGGGCGCCGTCGAGGCGTTCCAGAGGGGCCTGGACATCCTGCGTGAGCTGGGTGACCGGTGCGGTGAGGGGGAGGTGCTGAACCATTGGGGCACTCTGCTGCGCACCTCCGGTGATCCGGATGCGGCGCGGGAGCACTTCGAACGGGCCCTGGTGCTGGCACGGGACATTTGCTGCCCGCTGGAGGAAGCACGGGCCCTGGAAGGGATCGGACGCTGCGACTGGATCACGCCCAGGCCGGACGCCCGGGCCGGGTCCTCGCTGCGTGACGCGGTTACGGTGTACCGGCGGCTGGGGGTGACCGCGGCAGCCGACGACCTCGAACAGCTGCTGGCCTCACGGTCCGGGTAGTTCTGGTGATCCTGCAGCTGGCCGGTTTCTATATCCCGGCGCGGGCGGTGGGCTGCTATTTTTCGAGCCGTCTGTCGCTTCAACCCGCCGTCGCACGGTGCCGGTCCGACGCCGGCGCCTCCCATCACGAGGAGCGTTGTATGTCGTCACATACGCCCGTGCTCGCGCCGCCCGCAACGGGCATGGTCCGCCCCGCAGCCGCACACGGGAACCCCGTCCTGGAACGAGTCGCGGCACGTGTCCAGCAACGACTCGCAGCCGAGAAGTCCACAGAGGGCCACGTGGCGGAGGGGCCTCACGCGGCGTCGCTCATCTTGCCCTGGTGGTTCTGAGCGTTTCTGCTCAATGACGCCCTTCGAAGACAGCGCTCCCTTCCGGACATTCATCCTCAAGGTCGCGAACCGCTGCAACATCGATTGCGACTACTGCTACGTCTTCAATTCCACGGACCAGGCGTGGCGGCACCTGCCGGTCCGCATGAGCGTGGACGTGGCCCTGGCGGCCGGCCGACGCATCGGCGAGCACGCAGCGGCGCACGGCCTGCCGTCCGTACACGTCGTACTGCACGGCGGTGAGCCGCTGCTCGCCGGTCCCCGGCACATGGACGACCTGCTCGGGGCCGTCCGCGGGGCCGTCCCGCCGGGTACGGACGTCCACTTCGAGCTGCAGACCAACGGGACACTTCTCACGAAGGCGTGGCTCGACCTCTTCGAACGGTACGGGGTCGCCGTGGGCGTGAGCCTCGACGGGCCGCCGGTCGCGAACGACCTGCATCGGCTGACACAGGCTGGTCGGTCCAGCGCCGCCTCCGCCGTGCGCGGCATCGAACTGCTGCGGTCCCGGCCGCACCTGTTCGCCGGCCTGCTCGCCGTCGTGGATCTGGCCAACGACCCCGCGGAGGTCCACGACTACCTGGCGTCCTTCGAACCGCCGGTCATCGACTTCGGCCTGCCGCACGCCACCCACGACGACCCGCCACACCGTGACGACCCCGACAACCTCGACGTGCCGGAGTACGGGCTCTGGATGACCCGCGTGTACGACGCCTGGCTCGCCCGGCCTGAGTACCGGCACAGTGTCCGGATGCTGGAGGACATCGTGGCGCTCAGCTCCGGCGTACACGGCGCGGTGGAGACGCTCGGTCTGACCCCGCCGACGAGCGTCGTCATCGAGTCCGACGGGACGATCGAGGGCGTGGACACGCTGCGGTCCGTCGAGGAGGGCGCCTCCTGGCTCGGGCTCGACGTCTTCGCCCACACCTTCGACGAGGCGTTGCGCCATCCGAAGCTCCTGCACCGGCAGTACGGCAGGGCCGCCCTCGCCGAGAAGTGCCAGAGCTGCCCGCTGGTGGAGGTCTGCGGTGGCGGGTACCTGCCGCACCGCTTCAGCACCGCCCGCGGCTACCGGAACCCCTCCGTCTACTGCGCGGACCTGGAGTACCTCATCCGGCACGTCCAGGACTCCCTGCGGCAGCACGGTTGGAACGCGTACGCGTCGGCTGCTCCGCCCCCGCCCGCATAGGAGCACGTGCCGTACCGGCGTAGGGGGTTCACCCGTTGGAGTGAGAGAGCCGAGCGAACGAAGCGACCGATGAACGACGGGAGACATACACCGATGACCGTGACCATCCGCCCCGCAGAGAAGCGCGACGTCCTGGCGGTGGCCGAACTGATCGAGGAGATCGAGCGGCACTACGGCGCGACCGATTTCCAGCCGCTTGAGGAACGGCGGTCGCAGGTGGAGGAGGCTCTGTTCGGCTCGCCGCCGCTGGCGTCCGCGCTCCTGGTCGAGGACGAGGCTGGCGACATCGTCGGGCTCGCCGCCTACTCCTTCCTCTGGCCGGCCGCGGGCTCCTCGCACTCTCTCTTCCTCAAGGAGCTCTACGTCCGCGACACCCTGCGGCGGCAGGGCGTCGGGGCCAGGCTCATGGAGGAACTCCGCAGCCTGGCCACCGCGCGACCCGGCTGCAGTCGCCTGGAGTGGATGACAGAGCGCGACAACCCGGGAGCCCGGGCCTTCTACAAGGCCCTCGGATTCGCCGAGTTCAATGGCAAAGTCGTCTACCGCATCGACACTGGTACGGCGTGAGGGGACACACGGGCTGTGAAAGAGGAACGGTGCGAGCGATGCGACTGCATCGTCGGGTTGGGGTGTTCCTGTCCGCGTGACGGAGCGGTGCCGCGGTCGCGTCCCTCGTCCCCGGCAAGGGCGGAGTGGCGACGCTTCCCTGCGTACACCATCCTGATCTCGCCCACGCGGTACGCACACCTGCCGGGCGCGTGCACGCACGTGGAGGAGGACTACGTCAGGGCTCCTCGGTGGGGCTGGATCCCTGATCCGGCGCCTGGGCTCTGGGACCGGCTCAGCAACAGCTCCCCGGCGACCGCGACAGCGGGCAACACCGCACGGACGGCGATCCGGCGGTGCGAGGAGTGCCAGACGACACTGTCGTGACCGGCTAAGCCCTGTGGCTCATACGGCGACGTTCAGCAGCACGTCGGTCATATGGTCCGCTGCGTCGGGGCGGCCGAGGGCGCGGGCCTGCACTGCCATCTGCTCGCGGCGCTCCGGTGCGGCCAGGATCGGGGCGACGGCATCGCGCAGGCCCTCGGGAGTGACCGCGTCCTTCAGCAGGGCCACGGCGGCGCCCGCCTGCTGAAGGTGGAGGGCGTTGTGCTCCTGCTCGTTGCCGGCCGAGGTGGCGAGCGGGATGAGCACGGACGGCTTGCCCAAGGCGGTGAGTTCGGCGATCGTGCCGGCGCCGCTGCGCGAGATGACGACGTCGGCGAGGGCCAGGACGTCGGGAAGCTCCGGTCCGACAAAGTCGGTGACGAGGTAGCGGTGCCGGAGGTCATCCGGGAGCTGGGTGGCGTACTGGCGGGCCTCCTCGATGGAGGTGGCGCCACACTGGTGGATGACGTTGGCCTGGGTGAGCAGCCAGGGCAGGACTGCCCGGATCGTGGTGTTGATCTGGACCGAGCCCTGGGCGCCGCCGGTGATGTAGACGGTGGGCAGGGCGCGGTCGAAGCCCGTGAGGCCGAGAGCGGCGATGGCCTTGTCCGGTTGGCCGGTGAGGACCTCGGGGCGTACGGGGTTGCCGGTGACGACCGCGGAGGCGCGCACCGAGTCGGGCAGGAGCGGGAGCGTCGATTCGGAGGAGACGGCGACGCGGGTGGCGGCGCGGGCCAGGGCGCGGTTGGCCAGGCCCAGGCGCACCGTCTGCTCGTGGATGACGAGGGGGCGTCGGCAGAACTTGGCCGCGAGTCCGACGGGGACGGCGACGTAGCCGCCGGTGGAGAGCACCACGTCGGGCTTGAAGTCGGAGACGATCGAACGGGCCTGGGCCGCGCCGAGCGGGACGCGGCCCATGTCCTTGATGTTCGCCGGGGAGGCCAGCTTGAGCGGGTTGCTGGAGCGGCGGATCTTGCCGGTCGCCACGGTCTTGAAGGGGATGCCCTCGCGGTCGGTGACGCGGGCCTCCAGACCGGTGGCGGTGCCGACCCACAGCACGTCCAGGCCGACGCCGAGGCGGTCGAGCCGGGCGGCGGTGGTGCGGATGGCGGTGAGGGCGGGGTAGGTGTGGCCACCGGTCCCGCCGCCCGTGACGATCAGCCGGAAGGGCCGGCCCAGGGCGGCGAGACGACGGTCGAGGTCTGCGCTGGTCACGTGCTGGGCGCTTCCGTTCCGGCGGGCGCCGGGGCGGTGCCCGGGCCGGGGGTCATTCGGACGTGCCGGACGATATCAGCCAGCCGCACCTTGGTGAGGAGACGTCCGATCCCCCACGGGGTCGTACCGAACTGACCCATGTACGTGCTGAGGGTGCGCCGCTGTTCCGCGGTGAGGACGAACTCCCGAACCCTGCCCTCCATAAGGCGGAAGTGCCGGGGATCGCGGCTTCCGTCCCGGTGCCGCCCGGCGGCCAGGAGCGCGTCGAGGTCGAACCGCGCCGGCTGGCGCAGCACCTCGGGCGGGTCGGTGCGGAAGACGTCGGCGAGCGCGAGGCGGTGGTACTCGGCCGCCTCACGGACGAGCGCCTCGACCAGGCTGCCGCCGCCCACTCCCACGCCGGCTTCGCGGAGTACCGCGAGGCAGGAGCGGGCGGCGAGGTCGGCGGTGTCGTCCAGGGCCTCGGAGAGGATGCGGGTCCGGTAGGTGTAGAGCAGGTTGTTGCCCAGGTGGCCGCCGATGTACTGGTCGATGTTGCCGGTGGCGTACGACAGGAGGTCGGCTCGCTCGTCCCACAGCTGCTCGTCGGTCTCCGCCGAGAACTCCTTCAGGACGGCGGCCAGAGCCGGGCCGTGGTCCATGGTCCGGGCACGCTCCAGCCAGGACATGGGAGAGATCTGGTGGGCGCGCAGGATCGCCAGGAGGACGGCGAACAGCCCGTCGTTGTAGAGGGAGGCCAGGAGCAGGTTCATCACCCGGCACTCGCGGTAGTCCTCGTACGGCATGTCGGGCACGGTGACGCACACCTCGTCCACCTCGGCGGCGCGCAGCTCCTCGCCGAGCACGGTGTACGAGCCGTAGCAGCGGGGCATGACACGCCACTTGGTGACCAGGCCGTGCTCGCGGCGGTACGCGTCGGTGCACATCTCGCTGCCCGGCAGCAGGGTGAGCTGGAACATGTTGAGCCGGTCGAAGCCGGCGTCGACGAGCTGCCGCAGAGTGCCGAGGTGCCTGGCCTTGGAGTCGCCGGGCAGGGCGAGGATGACCTCGCTGTACGTACGCGTGCCGGTGTCGGCCGCCGCGAGGGCGATCTCCATGAGCTTGCCGGGGTCGATGTTCGTACGGGCGATGTTGCCCAGCACGCCAGGGTCGAGGGACTGGACGGCGCCGGACAGGCTGATCGCGCCGGGCACCTGGGCGACGGCGGACAGGACGCGGTCGCGCTGGTTCTTGCCGGTGGTGACGTTGACGACGCGGGGCCAGCCGTACATCTGCTGGCACTCGGCGATCACCCGGCAGGTCACGTGGTCCTCCGGGTACATGCCGAAGTTGCTGTCGGTGATGAGCAGTTCGTTGCGCGCGGCCCCGGCCTCCACGAGCGGTTTCATGCGGTGGCCGATGTAGTGCAGCTCGCCGCGGATGTGCTCGGCGTTCTTCTTGGCGACCTTCTGGAAGTAGGCCGTGCCTTCCTGGCAGAACGTGCACTTGAAGGGGCAGCCGCGGTTGGTCTGCACGGTGGGGACGAGCTTGCCGTCGAAGAACTCGTCCATCAGGCCGAGCGTGTACGGGGAGGGTACGTCTGACAGGTCGTGGATCCGGGGCCGCGGAGGCGGGGCGTACAAGGTGCCGTCGCTGTCCAGGTGGTGCACGCCCGGGAGGCTGCCGCGCACGTCATCGCGGCTCGTGCGGCTGAGGGCGATGAGAAGGTCGGCGAAGGCGGCCTCCCCCTCCCCGTCGACGTAGAAGTCGACACGGCCGGCCAGGCGCTCGCGCCAGAACACCGTCTGCTCCGGGAGGCGGAGCGGATAGTGAGGGCCGCCGAAGACGACCGTCGTACGAGGGAACCGCTCCTTGATCAGATCGGCGAAGGCGAGCGACAGCTGACTGTTCCAGATGTAGTGCGAGAACCCGATCACGTCCGGCGGCCCGTCCTGCTCCAGGGCGTCCGCCAGCGCCTCGGGGTACTTGAAGATCCGCACGGGGCGGGCCAGGTCCATACGCGTCGTCGCGTATGTAGCTATCCCGGCGACCGCCTGCGGCATCGTCTCCGCCGAGATCGCCTGCTGGGTGTACGTGAGGTCCGCCAGCCACACCGTGAGCGTGACCCGCGGCCGCGCGTCCGGTGCCACGATGGGGAGCGGCACCAGCACGGGCGTCGCCGTCATGCCACGACCTCCCGCTCCGCCGTATGCCGCACCTGACCGCGCAGGAAGATCTGCAGCAGGAGCCGACGCTCGTCTTCGGGCACGTCCTCCTGGCCTCCGCCGAGCGCCTCGCGGCCGTGGCAGCACAGGTGCTGGTTGACGATGAGCATGTCGCCCCGCCCGAGCAGGAACCGGCGCTGACCGAGGATCAGTTCACGCTCCAGGGACCGGGCCGCCTTGACGTACTGGTCGGTGGGGTCGGCGTCGGCGAGCATCTTCGCCGTGAAGCGTACGAAGCCCTCCGTTGACGGCAGCTCGTCGAGGATCGGGAACGGCTTCCACTCCTCCCCGACACCCGTCAGCTCGAAGAACGATCCGTCGACGTATTTCGGGTGGGTCAGCAGCTCGGCGTCGGCGTAGCCGAGCCGGTCCACAGCGCGGCGGACCTGCGAGACCAGGCTGTGGCCCTGTCCTCTCGGGTCGGGGCGGACGCACAACAGGGCGCTGTAGTCCGGCGGGAAGATGGAGTTCACGACGTCAATGTGCATCGGGTTGTAGCCGGAGCCCGTGGCCCGCATCGGGTCGATGGCGAGGTTGGTGCCCAGCGGCTTCCACAGGGGCCAGCGGTCGAAGGCCCGCAGCGGCGTCGCGAACAGGGACGTCAGTGCGGTGGCTGCCCGCAGGCCGGCCTCCTCGGAGTCGGCCGCGTCGAACAGCTCGGCCAGCTCCAGGACCGCGAAGCCCTCGCCCTCCGGGACGTTGAGCAGCCGGTGGCAGGTCGCGGTGAACTCGCCGATGCGGGGCAGCCCGGCCAGCAGCACGTGGTACCGCGCTGCGGTCTCGGGCGAGAGCAGCCCGTCGTCGCCGAGCCGCCACTCGGGCAGGTCGGCGGCCCGCTGGGCGAGCTCGGCGACGAGTTCCTTGGGCAGGGCCACGCGGTACTCGGGCACGGAAAGGGGCGTCATGAAGCACTCCTCGTGCTGTAGGGAGGGTTGGAATCAGGAGTGGAGCTACGAGCGCAGCAGGTTGGTGGGGTCGACGGCGGCCCAGACGGTGAGCAGGACGGGCACGACAAGGACCGCGAACTGGAACCAGCCGAAGCCGTAGCGCTGGAGCAGCCGGAACGGGTGGCGGAGCGCCCAGCGCAATCGGGCGAGCCGTCGCCGGCGGAGGATCGTGTCTGTGGGCGTCGAGGTCATCAACGCCTGCGCTTCGATCCGGTCGCGAGCGGAGGGGCGGCCGCCGTCTGTACGGGAGGGGAGCCGACCGCACGGCACCGCCGCGGATCCGTGTGCGTTCCGGGAGTCGAGACGAACGCCCTGGTCGCGTTCAGCCAGTTCGCGAGCGAGTCCCGATCTTCCTGGTGGAACCAGAGCATCACCATCGACGGCGACACGATCCCCTCGGTCCGCCCCTCCACGACTGCGGCGAGCGCCTTCGGCCACTCGGGACGGTCGGCCCGGCTGGAAAGCACCGCCGCTCGGTCGACGAACGTCGCCACGGGGATCCAGCCGCGCTCGTGCGCGTACCGGAGCACGCCGCGCGGGCCCTGCTCCGGCGCTGTCGTCGGATCGGCCTCGGGTGAGAGGCAGGCGTACACGACGACCCGAGTGCCGGGCGGGACTCGCTGCGGTGGCTCTTCGACCACATCGCTCACACCGTCCGCCTCCCGTTCTCATGCGAGGACCCGGGCCCGACGGGAAAGACGCACCAGGCGACCGTGCCGTCAGTGGTGAAGCCCCAGCTCCCGTCGAGCTCGTCAACGAGCGCTTTCACCAGCCACAGGCCGCGGCCCCGCTCCGCGCCGACCCCGGCTTGCTGGGGACCGGGCACCGCTGACGGGGAGCGGTCGTCGACCTCCAGACGGACCTGACCAGCCGTGCGCCTCAACCGTAAGCCCACGGTGCTGCCTCGCCCGTGGACGATCGCGTTGCTAACCAGCTCCGAGATCACCACCTCGGCGGAGTCGACACGGCCCTGGGGCACACGGCACACGTTGCGCAGCCACGCCGCCCCGATCCGCCGGGCCTGAGCGACCCGTGAGGCTTCACGTACGAAGGCGACGTCGACGGACGACGGCGCTATGCGTGCCCCATACGCGGAAATGGCGTGGGAGCCCGTGAGACTCGTGGTGAGGATCGAGGAGGGAATCGAGGACACCATCGTCCAGCCCTTCCGTACGTCGGAACTTGAGACCACAAGGCGGGCTGTGATGCCACGCGTTCGCGGTCACCGAACGATGACGGGGGTAGGACGGACTTTCCTACGGCCCCGATCTCGTCGTTCTGGACCCCGATGAGCCTTGCCGTGGTCTTCTGGGACTTGGGTGCCTCCTGCGGGGCCACGAGGTGGGTAGGTGATCGACAATCGCCGCATACGGGCGCAGGTCCCGGCGGCGACCATGCGAAGGGGGCACGGTGGGCGACAGACAGCTGACGGTGTTCGGCATGTTGGTGCGGGAACGAGGCTGGGGTTACGCGCGGTTCAACCGCGAGTTCCGGAAGGTCTGCGCCGACCTGCGCCTGGACGACGTCACTCCGCAGCGCAAGCAGTTCGACCGGTGGCGCCTGGGGCAGATCAAGGGCGTGCCACGCGCTGAGGCGTGCGAGGTCCTCGAGCGCATGTTCCCGGGCTGGACGGCCGAGAAGCTGCTTGCCTTAGCGGAGTCCTCACCGCTTCCCGTGACCGACGACGTCACACCGGCACGCACCAAGGAAGAAGAACAGGAGCACGCGCCGGAAGCGGCGGTGGACGTGCTCTTGGAGGAGGACGAGATGAAGCGGCGAACCCTGATCAGGGGGCTTGTCGTCGGAACGAGTCTTGGCATCACCGAGTCCGCGTTGGAGGTCATGGCCGCCGCCCGGCAGCGCATGGATCTGGCGCTGGAATCGACGGCCATTGGGCCAGCGACCCTGGAGCGCTGGGAGACCACTGCCTTCGAGTACGCGCACGCCTACCAGACCGAGCCGCCGCAGCGGCTCCTCGCGGACGTCCTCGCCGACTTCACCGAAGTGCAGGGCCTGCTGGAACAGCGGCAGCCCATCCGGTACCGCCGTCGCCTGTGTCGTGTCGCCGCCCAACTCGCAGCCCTGGCTGGAATCTTCGCCTCAGCGCTGGGCGCCCACCGCGAGGCCCGAGGATGGTTCCACACAGGACGCCTCGCCGCCTCGGAGGCCGGCGACAACCAGCTCGAAGGCGCCCTCACCGTACGCTCGGCCATCGTCTCCCTCTACTACGGGACTCCGGCATCCGCCCACGAGCAGGCCGCCCGAGCGCGTCACATCCTGGGCGACATCGTGGGCCCCGCCACCACCCGGGGCCTGCTCGTCGAGGCCCGTGCGCTCGCCCGCCTCGGGCGGGGAGACGAGGCCCTGCCGCTGCTGCGCCAGGCCGAGGACGCGTTCGGCCGGCTCACCGCCGAGGACCTCGACGACCCCTCATTCGGCCACACCGAGCGGCAGTTCCTCTGGCACCTCGGTAACGCGTGGACGCACCTGGGGCGCACGGAGGACGCCTGGCAGGTCCAGCGGCGAGCGCTCGACCTCTATCCGCCCACCGAGTACCTCGACCCGACCCTGATCCGCCTGGACCGCGCGGTGTGCCTCGCCCGCGACGGCGAAACGGAGGAGGCGTACCGCACCGCCGCGCAGGCCGTGACGTCGCTGCCGGAAGAACATCGCACCGGCATGGTCATGAAGTACGCCACCGACTTCAGCCGTACTGCTGGACACTCCCAGCTCACCGCCGGCAGGGAGTTCGCCGAGCTGCTGCGGGCCTGAGCGGGGCTACCGACCGGCCACGGGATTGACCAGGGAACCAATGCCGGAGATGTGCACCGCCACCTCATCGCCCGGAACGACCGGGCCCACCCCTGCGGGCGTGCCGGTCAGGAGCACATCGCCTGGCTCCAGGGTGACCGCCGCCGTGATGTACGCCAGCAGGGAGGCGACCGGATGCAGCATCGTGTCCGTCCCGGCCGACTGCCGCTCGACGCCGTTGACCTCGCAGCGCACGTCGAGCTTGGTCGGGTCGAGGTCGGTGGTGATCCACGGGCCGAGCGGGCAGAAGGTGTCGAACGCCTTCGCCCAGGACGGCTGCCCGTCTTCCCGCTGGATGTCCCGGGCGGTCACGTCGTTGGCGCAGGTGTAGCCGAAGACGTAGTCCAGCGCCCGCTCGGCGGGAACGTCGCGCGCCGTACGGCCGATGACGACGGCGAGCTCGGCCTCGTAGTGCACCTCGCGTGACTGGGCCGGGTAGCGAATCGCCTCCCCGGGGCCGATCACGGCGGACGGCGGCTTGAAGAAGAGCCGGGGTGCGGCTGGCGTGTCGAGGCTCAACTCGGCGATGTGGTCGGCGTAGTTGCGACCGACAGCGACGACCTTTCCGGGGAGGACGGGGGCAAGGAGTCGTACGTCATCGAGGGAAATGCGGCGGCCGGTTGCTTCCGCTTTGCTCCGAATCGGGTCGGCAGCCAGTAGTTCTAGGACGTCCTGGCGCTCCGCAGTAATGAGCCGCCCGTAGTGGGCGCTTCCCTGCCACTCGAACCTCGCCAGCCGCTGCGACCCATCCGTCAGCTTCATGAACGCACCGTACCCCCGACTCGGCAGGGAGCCCGGGGGCAGGGTCAGAATGCGGCCAGGTAGACCCGCACACGGCTGCCTGCTGCGCCGCCTACATGGATCTCGATGCCCTGGATGTGACTCCGCCGTGAATCGCCGACGCAGGGCGGACAGGCACTGGCCACGCGTACGCCCTCAACTTCCTGAGGCAGCTTGATACCCAGGTGTTTGAATCCGTCCCCGGACAGCGAGGAAGTGACCTTCACAGCCTCCAGGGGATGATCAGGCCGCAGGTCATCGACCATCGATTCGGCGGTTCTCACCTCGGTGACGAACGACAGCAGGTAGACGTTCTCCTGAGGCTGCACCCGTACGGCGCCCTTTACCTCTGTCGCACCCACCGGGATCTGGACCTTCATGAATTCGGCAGCCTCAGGCGCGCCTGCTCCCACCTTCCAGTAGGGGTACTCCTTGCGAGTGACACGCTCCGGTTGCGTCGGCGCGCAGGCGATGAGCAGGAGTCCACTGGCAATGGCGGCCACCGAGACCGCCACCAGGCCCTTCAAGGAGCCATGCCGGCGCTTCATCGGTTCTCCTCCTCGCCGCGGGAAACGTCCCCGCGCGTGCCCTCGCGTCCAGGGTCGCCCGGTGTGACCGTGGGGGCCGTGTGGCCGTTGAGGTCGTGGGTGTAGGTGGAGCTACTGCCTCGCATGTCGAATTCCTGGGCGAGGCCGACTGCGTGGAGCCGCCCCATGTCCTCATCCTCGATGGTGACTCCCCCTGGGAACTCGGTTGCCTTGCCCTTGTCCCAGTTGTAGCGGTCCCACACGTTGACCTGATAGTCGAGCGAGATCTTGGGCTCACCGCCGTGAGCGCTCGGTGTGACGGTGACCATTCCAGAGACGTTCTGGGCGTGGGATCCGACTGCGTGAAACCACTCGTCACTCCGCAGAGTGCGGTGTTTTGCCGCACTCTCGACCGGAATGATCACGGTCTTGTCTCCTCCGGCCCGGTTGTACTCATCCAGCGCCTTCTGTCGCCAGGCATCCTGGTTGTCCACCAGATGTTCCTGCTCGATGCCTGAACGGAAGTCGGTGTCGTCGTGCAACATCCGGTCGACGTCCAAGTTCAGGGTCTCGCCGGTGCCGCTCAGGTATTGGAGCATGTTGCGCGACGCCCCGGTCTCCCCGATGAAGTCTCCGGCTGCGGCGATGGCCACGGCTTGAGAGTGGAGCCATGCATCCCGGGGTGTCATATCCTCCACGTTGAATGGCCCAGAACCGGGGTCCGGTGACTTCCAGTTGTACAGAGGGGCAGTGATGCCCGCTGCCCGCAGTTCATCGCCGCGTTCGCGTAGCAGGATGCCGCGGGTGACCGGGTCGAGGTCGCCCCACCACTCCGCGACTGCCTTCCTGCCCTTGGGCATGTTGGCGGCCTTGCCGGCCTCCTCCAGGGAGGGGTAGGGGCTGGCGGTGGGGTTCCTGTTGAAGCCGTTCACCGTCCCGTCCATGGAGTCGGAGTCACGAACGGCGGCGTCGAGGGCGACCCGGAGGCCGTCGTCGGCGTCGCTGACCGCCTTGACCGCCGGGAAGGAGCCGGTGGAACAGGGCGCTCTCCGGCAAGTACGAGCAAGCCCGCTCGGCAGACACCTCGCGCCGGTACCCGCCGTAGCGGAAGTAGTGGAAGGGCAGGCAGCGCCACCGCGCGGAGACCTTCACCAAGTCCCCGGTGATGCGGGCCAGGCTCTTCCTGTCCGCGTCGCGCAGCAGCGCGGGCAGGTGCTCGGTCAGCAGCTGCCGCACCTGGTAGGGGAGAAACCGCGCGCCGGACACGCGAGGAAGAACCTGGGTGCGGAACCACTCCTCGGTCACGGCCTGGCGGTGGTTGAAGCCGCGGTTCGCGGTAGGTCTCATAGTGCTCCTCCCGTTTCTCAGTGGTCGGGGGTTCCGGCAATGGCCAGCGTGACGACGAGCGCACTGACGACGATCACGTAGGCCACGACAGCGAGGCGCTGCCTCATCGGGCGGGCCCGATGTTGTTGGCGGCCGTCGACCAGCCGATGCCGTTCGCGGGCTGGATATGGGCGATACGGATGAGCCGGCCGCCGTGCCTCTCGTGGAGGACGGCCGTCAGCTCCCCCTCACCCCTGCTCGCAATGTCGCGGACCAGACGGTGAAGGAGGGGGTGGTCCTCCCGCCCCTCGGCGTCGACCGGATTCACCGCTCGGACTCCTCGCGGTCGCTCATTCCGCGACGAAGGAATCTCTCCCAGCCGGAACGGGCGCGAGCGCGGAGGGCCGGACTCGGACCGGCCGGCGGCTCGGGAACCGTGTGCTGTCGTCCGCTGTCGCCAGGCGTACGGACGGGCAGAGGCTGGCTCATCACTACCTCCTCGGGGGCGGTGCAGCCCGTCACCCACGAGAGGGACGCCGATGACGGACTGCGGTCCTGGAAGCCGTCCGGAGCGGGGCGGGGGAGCCGGTTAACCCGGGTGCTCAGCTCCGAACGGCGTGAGGCCCAGTGAACGGCCGTGGACCACGGGCTCGGAACGATTCCAGGGGGTTCCTCCAGTGAGAGAAACCCCCGTTTCCCGCACGCACAGGGAGTAGCCTCCTGACTACCAACCTGAGGGGAGGGTGGGATGTCTGACCCGATGGCTCTGCACCCGCTGACCTACGTGCGAGAAGGCAAGGGCTGGGGCAAGGCCGAGTTAGCCCGGCGCATGTGCGAGCGCGGGGCCGAGCTGGGTGTACCACTGGCCACCAACCGGACGGCGGTGTGGAAGTGGGAGCAGGGGCAGGCGCCTGACGCGGACGCGCAACGGGTGCTCGCCGACCTCCTGGGCGTCCCCGAGGACCACGTTCGCTCGGTGCCCTGGCCCCGATGGCTGCCAGCCTGGGAATCTACGGCCCTGGCGGCCCCGTGGACTCCGGCTGGCACCGTGAAGGTATTCGCCGATCTGGTCAGGAGTGGCCACATGGATCGTCGGGGCTTCCTGTCCATCACCGGCGTCGCGCTGACGGGAGTCACCGCCAACTGGGCAGCCGCCCCGGAGGCGTTCGCCTCGGCCATCGACGGCGACCGCGTCACCGACGCGATGATGACCACCATCGAAGCGCGCGTCGACACCCTCCGCACTCTCGACGACCAGATGGGCGGCGCCCGCCTCCTGGACCAGGCCACCAGCGACCTCGCACTGATCACCAGCCTCCTCGACCACGGGCGCTACACCGACGCCATTGAGCACCGCCTCTACGCCACGGCCGCCCGGGTGTCCTATCTCGCCGGATGGATGGCCTACGACAAGGGCCTCCGGTCCCTGGGCCAGCGCTACTACGTAGGCGCCCTCCGCAGCGCCCACGGCGCCAAGGAAGACGGCTGCGGCGCCTTCATCCTCGCCGAGATGGGCGTCCACATCTCCGACTCCGGCGACACCGCCGCACGCGTGAAGCTCATCGACACCGCCATCGGCAACGCCCCCTCGGCCCTCCCGCCAGCGGCGGGCTCGTACCTCTACCTCCACCAGGCCGAGGCCCTGTCCCGAGACACCGAGCACGAGGCGGCCGGCAAGTCACTCAACCGCGCCTACGACCTATGGGGCCGGAAGATTTCAAGTCCAATGAGACGGTTGTGATGCTATGAGGTTTGTGGTGCGGGTTCCCTGCGCTTGGCCGGGTCGTTGATCCAAGCGGTCTGGGGTATCTGGGGTGGTCGGGGGCGTCGG
>NZ_BLLG01000032.1 GCF_011766325.1 Streptomyces pacificus
GCGCTGGTGGAGGGTGCGGTGCCGGTGCTGCGCGGGGACCGCGGTGAGGTGGATGCGCTGCTCGCCGCGCTCGCCCGACTGCATGTGGACGGTGTGCCGGTGGACTGGTCCCCGTTCTACCCGGGCGGGCGGCGGGTCGATCTGCCGACCTACCCCTTCCAGCACGAACGCTACTGGCCGACCCCGCTGAAGCGCACCGGCGACGTCGGCGCCGTGGGGCTCGGCCCCGTCGACCACCCCGTTCTCGGCGCCGCCATGCCCGTCGCGGGATCGGACGCGGTGGTGTTCACCAACCGCCTTCCCGTCGGCTTCCCCGAGACCGTGTTCGCCGAGATCGCCTTCCGCGCCGCCGACCACGTCTGCCTCGGCACCGTGGAATCGCTCACCGTCCTCGCCCCGCTGACACCGGGCGTGCTCCAGGTGTGGGTGGGCGCCGCCGCCGACGACGGCAAGCGGGAGCTCACCGTCCACTCGCGGCCCGGTGACGACGGGCCGTGGACCCGCCTCGCCACCGGTGTCCTCGCACCGGGCGAGTATGCCGCCGACTTCGACGGCGACGGCTGGACGCCCGTCGAACTCCCCGCCGAGTCCACCGACGCCAGGTTCTACGGAGTGCACCCGGCGCTGCTGGACCTCGCCGTGCGGGACGGAGACCCGGACCGGGTGCCGCTGCAGTGGCAAGGCCTCTGCCTGCACGCCGTCGGAGCGCCGGCGCTGCGCGTGCGGTGGGGCGCCGACGGCTCGTTCGCGGCCGCCGACGCGAGCGGCGCGCCGGTCGTCTCCGCCCGGTCGGTCACCTTCGGGGCCCCTCTCGAGGCTCCGGCCGGGCAGGATTCCCTGTTCCGTCTCGACTGGCTGCCCGCCCGCCTCGAGGCAACCGGTGCGCCGAGCGTGGCGACCGTCGTGGACCTCGCCGCGGTCGGCACGGTCCCCGACGTCGTCGCCGTCGCCGCCGAGTCCTCCGGCCGGGTCGGCCCAGCGCCCTCCGGCGAGGCCGGTGCCACCGGTCAGTCCATGGGCGATGTGCCGGGCGAGGCGCATGCACTGGCCCGGCGGGCCCTCGCCGTCACCCGGGAATTCCTCGACGACGACCGGTTCGCCGACAGCCGCCTGGTGTTCACCACGCGCCCCGGCGATCTCGCGGCGGCGACCGTGTGGGGCCTCGTACGCTCCGCGCAGTCGGAGAACCCGGGCCGCATCCTGCTCGTCGAGGGCGATCCGTCACCCGCCCTGCCGCTCGTGCCCGCGTTGCTCGACGCCGGGGAGAGCCAGGTCGTCGTACGCGAAGGCGAGCTGCTGGTCGGACGGCTCGCCCGGGTCAGCGGAGCGGGCGGGACATCCGCATGGGACCCTGAGGGCACCGTCCTGATCACCGGCGGTACCGGCGGCCTGGGCGCCGCGCTCGCCCGCCACCTGGTGACGGAACACGGCGCGGGGAAGCTGCTGCTCGTCTCGAGGCGCGGCGGGGACGCCCCGGGCGCGGCGGCTCTTCGTGCGGAACTCGCCGCCCACGGCGCCGACGTCACCGTCGCCGCGTGCGACGTCGCCGACCGCGCCGAGGTCCAAAGCCTGGTGGAGTCGGTGCCCGCGCTCACCGCCGTGGTGCACACGGCCGGTGTGCTCGACGACTGCGTGATCGGCTCGCTGACCCCCGAACGGCTCGACGAGGTGCTGCGACCCAAGGTCGACGGCGCCTGGAACCTGCACGAGGCGACGCTGGGCCACCGTCCGGCGGCGTTCGTCCTGTACTCGTCGGTGGCCGGCGTCACCGGAGCCGCCGGGCAGGCCAACTACGCGGCTGCCAACGCGTTCCTCGACGCACTCGCCGCCTACCGGCGGGGCCTCGGCCTCGCCGCCTCGTCGCTGGCGTGGGGCCCCTGGGCCCAGGACGGCGGCATGACCGCCCAGCTCGCCGACGGTGCGATGGACCGCCTCGGCCGCTCGGGGATGCCGCCGCTCTCCCCGGAGCAGGGCCTCGCCCTGTTCGATGCGGCGCTCGCCCGCGACGAGCCGCTCCTGGTCCCCGCGCGCATCGCCACCGGCCGCACCGAGCGGCCGGTCGCGGTCGCCGCGGTGCTGCGCGGCCTGGTACGGGGTGGGAAGCGGACCGCCGGCGCCGGCGCGGCGGACCCGGCGGGCACCCTGCCGGACCTGCCGACCGGACTGGGGCCCGAAGAGGGGGCCGCGTACGTACTGGACCTGGTGTGCGGACACGCCGCCGGTGTCCTCGGGCACACCACGCCCGCCGCGATCGACGCCGACAAGGAGTTCCGTTCGCTGGGCTTCGACTCGCTGACCGCAGTCGAACTCCGCAACAGCCTGTCGGCGGTGACCGGGCTGAAGCTGGCCGCCACCCTGGTGTTCGACCACCCCACGCCGAGGGAACTCGCCGACCGGCTGGCCGGCGAACTGTTCGGCACCGCTCCGGAGGGCCCGTCGCTCACCTCCGAACTCGACCGGCTGGAGGCGGCCCTGGCCGCCGGCACGACCGAGGACCACAGGCTGTCCGGGGTCGCGGCCCGGCTGCGCAACCTCCTTGCCCGGTACGGCGATTGTGCCGCGCCGGACGAGGAGGCCGAGGTGGCCGACCGCCTCAGCGCCGCGAGCGCCGACGAGGTGCTCGCCTTCATCGACAACGAACTCGGCCGACGTTCCGAGAGCTGACCAGGAAGGTTTGCGGCGATGCCGAACGACGAGAAGCTCGTTGAGTACCTGAAGTGGGTCACCGCCGACCTGCACCAGACCCGCCAGCGGCTTCGGCAGGTTCAGGACGCACGGCACGAACCCATCGCGATCGTCGGTATCGGGTGCCGCTTCCCCGGCGGCGTCCGATCGCCCGAGGACCTGTGGGAACTGGTGTCCGCGGGCGCAGACGCCGTCTCCGGCTTCCCCACCGACCGGGGCTGGGACATCGGCGCGCTCGCCGGCGGTGACAGCGCCACGCTCCAGGGCGGATTCCTCTACGACGCGGCCGAGTTCGACCCCGGCTTCTTCGGCATCTCCCCGCGTGAGGCGCTGGCCACTGACCCGCAGCAGCGGCTGCTGCTGCAGACCTCCTGGGAGGCGGTCGAACGCGCCGGCATCGACCCGGTGGCGCTGCGCGGCAGCCGGACCGGCGTGTTCGTCGGCACCAACGGCCAGGACTACGGCCATGTGCTGATCGCCTCGCGGGAGGACGTCGAGGGACATGCCGGCATGGGCACGGCGGCCAGCGTGATCTCCGGACGGGTCTCCTACACGCTCGGCCTGGAGGGGCCCTCGCTCACCCTCGACACGGCCTGCTCCTCGTCGCTCGTCGCCCTGCACCTGGCGGCTCAGGCGCTGCGCGGCGGCGAGTGCTCCCTGGCCCTCGCGGGCGGTGTCACCGTCATGACGACGGCGTCCAACTTCGCCGGCTTCACCCGCCAGGGCGGACTCGCCCCCGACGGCCGCTGCAAGGCGTTCTCCGACGACGCCGACGGCACCGGCTGGTCCGAGGGCATCGGCGTGCTCCTCGTGGAGAAGCTGTCCGACGCCCTGGACAACGGCCACCCCGTGCTCGCCGTCCTCGCGGGCAGCGCGGTCAACCAGGACGGCGCGTCCAACGGGCTCTCCGCGCCCAACGGCCCCGCCCAGCAGGAGGTGATCCGCGCCGCCCTGGCCTCGGCCGGTCTTGCGCCGTCGGATGTGGATGCGGTGGAGGCGCATGGTACGGGGACGGCGCTGGGTGATCCGATCGAGGCGCAGGCGTTGATCGCCGCGTATGGGCAGGGTCGTCAGGTGCCGTTGCGGCTGGGGTCGGTGAAGTCGAATCTGGGGCACACCCAGGCGGCGGCGGGTGTGGCGGGTGTGATCAAGACGGTGATGGCGCTGCGTCATGGTGTGCTGCCGGTGACCCTGCATGTCACCGAGCCGTCCTCGCATGTCGACTGGTCGGCGGGGGCGGTGTCGCTGCTCACCGAGAACACGCCGTGGCCGGCCGCCGGCGGCCGGCCGCGACGCGCGGGCGTGTCGTCGTTCGGTGTCAGCGGCACCAACGCACACGTGATCATCCAGGAGGCGCCGGACGCCGGTGCACCGCCGGCCCCCGGCACCCCCGACGCGGACCCCGCCGCCGGGCGGCACCCCGGCGTCCCGGTCCCCTGGCTCCTGTCCGCCAAGTCCGCCTCCGCCCTGGACGCCCGTGTGGAGCAGGCCCGGGGGCTGCGCGGCGGCTCCGGCGATCCGGCCGGCTCCCTCGACATCGGTTTCTCCCTGCTGACCACCCGCCCCACCTCCTTCGAGCACCGCGCCGTGCTCCTCGACGGCGACGTGGTCGCCCGCGGCACGGCGGCCCGCCGGCCGCTCGCCGTGCTGTTCGCAGGGCAGGGCGCCCAGCGCCTGGGCATGGGGCGGGAGCTGTACGAGCGGTTCGAGGCGTTCCGTACGGCGCTGGACGAGGCGCTGGGATTGCTGGAGCCGGGGCTGCGGGACGTGATGTGGGGGGACGACGAGGAGGCGCTGAACCGGACCGGGAACACCCAGCCCGCGCTGTTCGCCCTCGAAGTCGCCCTGTACCGGCTGCTGGAGTCGTTCGGTGTGCGGCCCGACCACCTGGCCGGGCACTCGATCGGCGAGGTCGCCGCCGCGCACGTCGCCGGAGTCCTCACGCTCGAGGACGCCGCCACACTGATCACGGCGCGCGCCCGGCTGATGGAGGAACTGCCCGCCGGCGGCGCCATGGTGTCGGTGAAGGCCGACGAGGCCGACGTCCTGGCGCACCTCACCGACCGCGTCTGCGTGGCCGCCGTCAACGGCCCCGGCTCCGTGGTGATCGCCGGCGACGAGAGCGAGGCCCTGAGGGTCGCCGCACGCTGGGAGCACAGCCGGCTGCGGGTCAGCCACGCCTTCCACTCCCCGCTGATGGATCCGATGCTGGACGCGTTCCGCGACGTGGTCGAGCACCTCGCCTTCCACCCCCCGCGCGTGCCGATCGCCGCGAGCGGCGACGTCACATCCCCCGGGTACTGGGTGCGGCATGTGCGGGACGCGGTGCGGTTCGCCGACCATGTCGCCGCGATCGGCGACGCCACCTTCGCCGAGGTCGGCCCGGCCGGTGTCCTGTCGGCGCTGGTCGACGGCTGCGTGCCGCTGCTGCGCCGGGACCGGCCCGAGGAGACGGCCGTGATCACCGCGCTGGCCCGGCTCCACACGGCCGGTGCGAAGGTCGACTGGTCCTCCTTCCACTCCGGCGGCCGCCGTGTCGACCTGCCCACGTACCCCTTCGACCGGCAGCGGTTCTGGCCGCGGTCCACCGGGGCCCCCGAAGGGCCCTACGCGGCGCCGCGGCAGTCCCACCGGCCCGCGCTGTACGGGGTCGACTGGGTCGCCGCCCCGCTCGACGGTGTGCCCGCCGCCACCGCGCGCTGGGCCGTCGTCGGCACCGACGAGTTCGACGTGGCGCACGTCCTCTACAGCGCCGGCCAGATCGTCACCGGTTACGGAGAGACGCTCGCCGGCGCCGCGGGTCCGGCGGCGGCTCCGGACGTCTTCGTCGTGTCCGTCTCGGGCGACGAGACACCCGGCAGCGTACGCGCCACCACGGCGCGGGTGCTGGCGCTGCTCCAGGAGAGCCTTCAGTACAGCGGCGCGCGCGTGGTGTTCGTCAGCCGGGGCGCGGCCACCGGGGAGGATCCCGCCGCCGCGGCGGCGTGGGGCCTGGTGCGCACCGCCCAGGCGGAACACCCCGGCCGGTTCACCCTGGTCGACGTCGACGATCGCGACGTGTCGATCGCCACGGTCGTACGGCTGGTGTCGTGGGACGAGCCGCAGGTGCTGGTGCGCGACGGCGCCGTGCACCTCGCCCGCCTCGCCGAACTGCCCGCCGGCGCCGACTCCGCCCCGCAGTGGAACCCGGAGGGCACGGTCCTGATCACCGGCGGAACGGGCGGACTCGGCGCGGATCTGGCCCGCCACCTCGTCACCCGCCACGGCATCCGGCACCTGCTGCTCGCCGGCCGCCGCGGCCCCGAAGCCCCCGGGGCGGGCGAACTGCGCGCCGAACTCGAGGCGCGGGGAGCGTCGGTCACCGTCGTCGCCGCCGACGTCGCCGACGCGGACGCGGTGTCGGAGCTCCTCGCCTGCGTCCCCGCCGCGCACCCGCTCACCGGTGTCGTCCACGCCGCGGGCCTGCTCGACGACGGGCTGCTCGACACCCTCACCCCCGAACGCCTCGACGCGGTGCTGCGGCCCAAGGCCGACGCGGCCTGGCACCTGCACCGGGCCACCCGGCAGACGGATCTCGCGGTGTTCGCCCTGTACTCGTCGGTCGCCAACGTCATGGGCGCGGCGGGGCAGGGCAACTACGCAGCCGCGAACGCCTATCTGGACGCGCTCGCCGCCCGCCGCCGCGCCGAGGGGCTGCCCGCCGTCTCACTGGCGTGGGGTCCGTGGGCTCAGGGCAGCGGCATGACCGGAGGACTGAGCGAGGCGGCCATGGAGCGCATCGCACGGTCCGGGATGCCGCCGCTCGCCCCGGAGCAGGGACTCGCCCTGTTCGATGCGGCGCTCGGCCGGGACGAGGCGCTGCTCGTGCCGATGTCCTTCGACCCGGGGGGCCGGCCCGCGCAACTCCCGGTGGCCCCGCTGCTGCGCGGTGTCTTCGCCGAGGAGCCGGCCGCGGTGCCCGCCGAGAAGGCCGCGGTCACCGTCCTGGACCGGCTGCGGGGTGCCGCCCCCGAGGCGCGTGAGGCGATGCTGGTCGACCTCGTGGTGGGCACCTCGGCGGCCCTGCTCGGGCACCGTGACCCGAGCGCCGTCGATGCGGACAAGGACTTCCTCGAGCTGGGCTTCGACTCGCTCATCGCCGTCGAACTCCGCAACCAGCTCGGTGAACTGCTGGGGGGCCGCAGACTGGCCGGTTCCGTCGTCTTCGACAACAAGACGCCGGCCAACCTGGCCCGTGCCCTGCTCACCGAGCTCGGTGAACTCCGGGGCGCCGCCTCGGCCGTCGGCGGCCCAGGCGGCGCCGTCGAGGCGTCCGACACCGTGTTCGGCCTGTTCATGGAGTCGGTGTCGACCGGCAAGGTGATGCAGGGGCTGAGCCTGCTGAAAGCGGTGGCCAATCTGCGCCCGATGTTCGAGACCCCGGCCGAACTCGAGTCGCTGCCCACCCCGGTCACGCTCGCGGAAGGCCCGGCGCTGCCCAAGCTGATCTGCATCAGCGCGCCGGGGGCGACCGCCGGCGTCCACATGTACGCCAGGCTCGCGGCGCATCTGCGCGGCAGGCGCCATGTGTCGGCACTGCCCCTGGTCGGCTTCGAGCCGGGCGAGCCGCTGCCCAAGGACACCGCGGCCGCCGTCCGCTGGGTCGCCGAGAGCGTGCTGCACGCGAGCGACGGAGACCCGTTCTGCCTGGTCGGCCACTCCTCCGGCGGCACCCTGGCCTATCTCGCCGCGGCCGCGGTGGAGCAGACCTGGGGTATCGCCCCGGAGGCCGTGATCATGCTCGACACGCTGAGCCTGCGCTACGACACCAACGAGGGCCTGGACTTCGACGCGGTCACCACCAACTACTTCAGCACCATGGACTCGCCTGCGGTGAACCTGAACAGCGCCCGGCTGTCGGCGATGGCGCACTGGTTCGTCCGCATCATCGACACCGGTCTGCACCCCACCGTGCCGAAGCTGCTCATCCGGTGCGGCCGGGAGGTGGACGGCACGGACTTCACGACCACCGAACAGGAGGTGCCGGTGCCCGCGGACGAGATCCGGGTCGTGCCGACCGACCACATGGCCATGGTCAAGGAGGACGCAGCCATGACCGCCCAAGCGATAGAGGACTGGCTCGGCGCCTTCGACGACGCCCGGTCCTGAGCCGTGCCCCGCTGCCCGGGGCAGTACCCTCCGGAAGGAACACCCCCATGCCCTCCGCACAGCAACTCCCCCTGGTCGAACTCGAACTGCCGTCGATCCTGGCCTTCAGCGACATCCGGCTGCGCCTGCAGGAGCAGGCCCCGGTCTGCCGCATCCGCACACCCGCAGGCGACGAGGGATGGCTGGTGACCCGGCACGCCGAGGTGAAGGCGCTGCTGCAGGACCGCCGTCTCGGCCGCTCCCACAAGGACCCGGCCAACGCACCCCGGTTCTTCAGCAACCCGATGCTCGACATGCTCGTCACCGACGACGACGTGGAGACCGAGCGCCGCGACCACGAGAGCAAGCGGATCCTGTACACCCGGAGCTTCGCCGCCCGGAGGGTCATCGAGCGGCGCTCCCGGGTCGAGGCCCTCGCGCATGCCGCGATCGACGCGATCGTCGCCGCGGGGCCCACCGCCGACCTGCACGCGTCGTACTCGATGGAGTACTCGCAGCAGGCGCTGTGCGACATGGTCGGCGTCCCCGCCGAGGACCGCCGGCGGCTGCTGGACATGATGGACACGGTCGGCGACACCGACCGGCGGCACGCCGAGTCCGGGATGGACGCCCTGTTCGGCTACGCCGCCGAGCTGGGCGGCAAGCGCCGGGGCCGGCCCGGCGACGACGTGATCTCCCGGTTCGCCGAGGCGGGGCTCACCGACGAGCAGATCGGCCTGCACACGGTCACCCTGCTGTTCACCGGGCTGTCCGGGCTCGCCTCCCATCTCGACTTCGGTGTGCTGCTGTTCCTGCGCAACGCCGACCAGCTGGCGCTCGCCACGGCCGACCCCGACGTGATGGCCCACGCCGTCGACGAGGTCATGCGCGCCACGATCGGCAGCCCCGTGCTGCCCCGTTACGCGAGCGAGGACATCGGGATCGGCGGGGTCACCATCGCCGAGGGCGACCTGGTGATGCTGGACTTCTCGCTGGCCAACCACGACCCGAGGGCCTTCGAGGACCCGTACCGGTTCGACGTCACACGGACCCCCAACCCGCACTTCACGTTCGGCCACGGCATGCGGCACTGCACCGGCGCGCCGCTGGTGCGCGTCATCCTGGCGGTCGCCTACACGGCGCTGTTCCAGCGGCTGCCCTCGCTGCGGCTCGCGGTGCCCGAGGCGGAGCTGGAGTCGCACCCGGGCGGCCGGCTGGCCGGGGGCCTGGCGGAGTTCCCCGTCACCTGGTGACCGGCCGCCGGGACGCCCCCTCCCGCCCCTCGGGGCGGGAGGCCGTCCGCGCGGCCGGGGCGGCCCCGCGGCCCGACCGGGTCGCGTCCTTCCCGCCCGGGCTTCGTCACTCCCGCACGGTGATGGCCTGCGCCGGGCACACCGACGCCGCCATCCGCGCCGACCGCGACTCCGCCCCGTCCGGCGCCTGCTGCAGCAGCTCCACGAATCCGTCGTCGTTCTGGTCGAACACGGTGGGTGCGGTCAGTACGCACTGCGCCGCGCCGATGCACTTGCCCGTGTCCACACTGATGCGCGTCATGTCTTTCCTCCGGGAAGGGGCGCTACCATCGCACCGGCAGCGCGTGGAGTCCGAACAGGACCCCGTCGTACTTGAACGGCAGTTCCTCCAGCGGAACCGCGATCCGCAGGGTGGGAACGCGGGAGAACAGCTTCCGGTAGGCGACGTCCATCTCCAGGCGCACCAGGTTCTGCCCGAGGCACTGGTGGATGCCGTAGCCGAACGCCACGTGCCCGTGCGCGGACCGGGACGGATCGAACTCGTGCGGCCGTGCGAACACGGCCGGGTCGTGGTTGGCGCCCGCCACCAGCGGGACGACGCCCTCGCCCGCCCTCAGCAGCCGGCCGCCGATCTCGACGTCCTCCACGACCACGCGCAGAGCCACCAGATCGGCGACCGAGTAGTAGCGCAGCAGCTCCTCGACCGTGCGCTCGTCCCCGATCCACTGCGGGTCCTCGAGGAGGGTGACCGCGCCGAGGGCGATGTTGTTCGCCGTGGTCTCGTGCCCGGCGATCAGCAGCAGCATGGCGACGCCGGACAGCTCCTGCGGGGAGAGCGACCCGTCCCCGGCCAGTTTGCTGATCAGGTCGTCACCGGGACGCTTGGTCTTGATCGCGATCAGCCGGTCGAGATAGCGCAGCAGCTGCTGCGAGGCGTCGTCGCGCTCCTCGTCGGTGGAGCCGATGGTGACGAGGACCTTCGTCTTGGCCTCGAAGAAGCCCCGGTCCACCTTGGGCACGCCCAGCAGCGAGGAGATCACCAGGGACGGCACCGACAGCGCGAAGTCCTCGACCAGGTCGGCGCTGTCACCGCGGGCGAGCATCCGGTCGATGGTGTCGTCGACGATCTCCTCGACGGCCGGGCGCAGCGAGCGGATGCGGCGCACGGTGAACTCGGGGATCAGCGCCTTGCGGAACTTCGTGTGGTCCGGCGGGTCGAGGGCCACGAACCAGCCCGGCACCTCCTCGGCCGTGGGCACGCCACCGGTGCGCGACGGCGCGGGGAATCCCCGGTGCGCGGGGTTGGAGCTGATGCGCGGCTCGGTGAGGACCTGGCGCACCTCCTCGTGCCGCGTCACCAGCCACACCGTGTCGCCCGACGGCAGGGCGGCCTTCACCAGGCCGGGCCGGCCGCGGAACTCGTCGTACTCGGGCGGCGGGAACGGCACTCCGGGGCGCCGGAGCACGAACGGGACGGCGTCCGCGCCGGCGCCCGCCTCGGGGGAGGTCATGCCGACGCCTCGTAGAAGGCGCGGACCTGGGCCACGATGAACTCCTGGTCGCTCTCGGTCAGATCGGTGTACGTCGGCAGGTACAGGCCGGATTCGGCGAAGCGGTTCGCCTTCAGCGCGGGCCAGACGGGGTCGAGGTAGCCGGGCTGACGGCTCATCGGTTTGAAGAACAGCCGGGTCTCGATCCCGCGGGCGGCCAGAAACTCCCGCAGTTCCTCCCGGCGTTCGGCCAGCAGGTCGTACATCCACAGGACGTCGCGCCGGGGCATCAGGGTGATGCCGGCGATGCCGCGCAGCCCCTCGTCGTACCGCTTCTCGATCTCGGTCCTGGCGGTGAGGATCTCCTCGAGCCGCTCGGTCTGCGCCAGGGCCACGGCGGCCTGGAGGTTGGTCATGCGGAAGTTGTAGGCGAGCTTCTTGTGCAGGAAGCTGTGGTCCCGGGTGAAGGCCATGCCGCGCAGATGCGCCATCTGGCGGGCCAGGTGGGGGTCGTCGGTGAGGCAGATGCCGCCCTCGCCGGCGCTGATGATCTTGTTGGCGAACAGCGAGAACGCCGCGATGTCACCGGTCGGCGCGATGCCGTGGGCCTCCGCCGAGTCCTCCACGACGCGCAGGTTGTACTCGAAGGCCAGCTCCAGGACGGCGGCCATGTCGCAGCGCCGTCCGTAGACATGCACCGGCATGATCACCTTGGTGCGCGGGGAGATCTTCTCCTCGATCTTCGCCACGTCGATGTCGAGGTCGTCGGCGCAGTCCACGAACACCGGCGTCGCGCCGGTGTAGGTGACCGCCCAGGCGGACGCGATCATCGTGAACTCCGGCACGATCACCTCGTCGCCGGGGCCGACACCGAGGGCGCGCAGCGCGAGGGTCAGCGCCGTGGTCCCCGAGGAGCAGGCCACCCCGTGGGCGACACCGTTGCGGGCGGCGAACGCCTCCTCGAACCGCGGCACGAAGGACCCCTGCGAGGAGATCCAGCCGCCGGTGACGGCCTGGGTGACGTAGTCGAGCTCGTTGCCCTTCAGTGACGGCATCGACACGGGGTAGGTGAAGCTCATCGGCTCACTTCCGAAGACAGCGCGGGCAGGTCCAGGACCAGGTCGGCGGCGGTGGTGCGGCCGCCGGCGGCCTGTTGCAGCGCGGCCAGGTTCCGGGCGCGCTCGGTGAAGGAGGGGTCGTCGAGGACGCGCGTCACCTTGTCGAGGACATCGTCCACATCGACGATGTGCGGTTTCGACAGCGTGAGCCCCACGCCGAAGCTCTCGGCGCGCACGGCCTGGTCGTAGCAGTCCACCCACAGCGGACGCGACACCATCGGCTTGCCGAAGTGGATGCTCTCCGTGTACGCGTTGCCGCCCGCGTGGGTGAAGAACACTTTGACGCTGCGATGCGCCAGCACGTCCAGCTGCGACGGCACCCACGTCTCGACCCGCAGGTTCCCCGGCAACTCGGCGGGCAGGTGCGCCTGCTGGTCGCGTGGCAGCTTCCACAGCACCGCGTGCCGGCCCTCCAGCCGCCGGGCGACCTCCACGAACGCCCGCACCTGGCCCCCGGTCAGCCGGGTGATGGTGCCGAAACCCATGTAGACCACGGACTCCTGCGCGTCGAGCCAGGCGGACAGCTCACCGGGTGGACACTGCGGCAGCGGCGGCACCAGCGCCCCCACGGTGCGCATGTGCGGAGGGAGGCCGAAGGAGTAGTCCATCTCCGGGATCGAGTAGCACAACACCAGCTCCGACCTCTCCACCCGGCAGAACTGGCCGTCGGCCTCGGGTGCGATGCCGAGTTCGGCGCGTACCCTGGCGTCGGCCGCGTTGCGCTCCTTGTGGAAGCTGCCGAACGCCATGGCCAGCGTGCGCCACTGGAACAGCCTGTTCTGCCAGCGCTGCGCGAGCGACATGTCCGCGGGCAGCCCAGAGTGCGGCACCGGGAACCCCTTGGGCGTGTACGACGGCCCGATCGGCACCGCCGACGTCAGCAGGTTCGACGGAACGAACGGGTCGCTGAGGACGAACGGGATCCCCTTGGTGATGGCGAGTTCCCAGCCGAACTGGCACATGCTCTCCACCACCATCAGCGCCGGCCGGATCTTCTCGACGGCCTCCTCCAGCCTGCGGTACTTGGGTGCCCGCAGGGCCGGTCGGTCGGTCTGCTCGATGACCGCGCGCCGCGCCTTGAACCGCGACCGCTGCGTCACCTCCGCGTACGTCGTGTCGTCCCAGGTCACCGAGGACATCTCGGAGACCACCTCGCCCAGGGGGAAGAACTCGACGGGGGAGCCGACCGCCGTCGCCGCGACGTCCTCACGGGCCTTGTCGTCGGCGGCGAACCAGAGGTCCGCCACGCCGCGCCGGGACATCTCCTCCACGAGCACCAGCATGGGGTTCAGCAGCCCGCTCTCGGGCAGGCTGACGAACAGAATCGGCCGCTGGCTCATGGCTGTACCCTTCAGGCGGCATGGCGGAAACAGCTGACGTGGTGGCGCCGAGCCTGCCGGACGCCCCCTGCCGGTGTCGCCGGGGGCGGGCCATGTCGAGGTGAAGCCCTAGTGTTGCCGCCCGCCCCAGGTGCAGGTGATGTCCTAGAACCCTCTGTGCTGCGCTTGGAGCAGCCGGGCCGGGACCCAAGACGATGGACCCCGGCGGACCGGACCGGCAGGCGGGAGGTGCACCACCATGACCGGCACGGCGGGCAGCGCCGAGGCGGGATGCCCGGGACTGGTCGAACGCGACGCGCAGTGGGACCGGCTGACCGCGCTGCTGTCGGACGCCGTCGCCGGAGCGGGGCGGGTCGCCCTCGTCACGGGCCCGGTGGCGAGTGGCAAGACCACGCTGCTGCACCGGTTCGGCGAGCGGTGCGGCGCACGGTTCGTCAGCGCCACCGGCTCGGCCTTCGAACGCGATCTGCCGTTCGGCGTGGCCGGACAGCTCCTGCGTCCGCTCGGGGCACCCGGGGAGGTCGGGCAGCTGCTCGGCGCGGCGGCCCGGACGGCCGAACCCGCGACGGCCCACCAGCTGCACACGCTGTGCCTGGCGCTGTTCGACCTCGCCGGGGACGGCCCGCTGGTGATCGGCGTCGACGACGTGGAATACGCCGACGAGCAGTCCCTGCAGTGGCTGCTGTCCCTCATCCGCCGGATGGGCCAGGCGAGGATCCTGCTGCTGCTGGGCCATACGGAGACTTCCGGCGGTACTCGTTCGCCGCTGCGCTCCGCGCTGTCGCGCCACCCGCACTGCCGTGAGATCACCGTGGCACCGCTGTCGGAGCCGGGCCTGGCCGAACTGTTCGGCGGTGCTCGCGCGGGCCGCGAGGCCATGGCACTCACCGGGGGGAACCTCCTGCTGACCTGCTCCCTGCTCGCCGACCGGGGCAAGGCCGGGCCGGATACCGCCGGCGCTCCCGCGGCGGCCCCCGGGCTCGGCCGGGCACTCGTCAGCTGCCTGCACCGCTGCGAACCGCATGTCGTGGCGGTCGCACGCGCCCTCGCCGTGACCGGCGCGCACGCCACCGTCGAGCGGCTGGGCCGCGTCGCCGGGATCCCCGCCGAGGAGGTGCGCGGTGCGCTCGACCTCATGACCGGCGCCGGGCTGCTGGCCGAGGGCCGCTTCCGCACCGACGAGGCCCGCGCCGCGGTACTGGACGACATGCCCTCCGACGAGCGCGCCAGGGCCCATCGGGACGCCGCGCGGCTGCTGCACGGCGAGGGCGTTCCCGCGACCGAGGTGGCGCCCTATCTGCTGCGCGGCGAGGGCGGCGGCGAGGGCGGCGGCGAGGGCGGCGACGGGGGCGGCGACGGGGGCGAGTGGACCGTGGCGGTGCTCGAGGAAGCCGCCGAGCGCGCGCTGCGCGACGAGCGCATCGACACCGCGCTGCGCTGCCTCGAACGCGCCCACCGGGCCTGCCCCGAGGTGCAGCGCCGGGCGGCGATCGAGGCGAAGCTGGTGCGAGTGGAGTGGCGGGTCAACCCCGCCGCCGCGGGCCGGCGTCTCACCGCGCTCACCGGCGCCATGCGCGCGGGACGGCTCTCCGACCGGGATGTGCGGTCACTGGTGCCGCTCCTGCTGTGGGACGGCCGCACCGATGGCGCAGCCGAGGCGATGGAGCGGCTGCGCCGCGCCCGGCAACCGGCCGGTGCGGCGGGCCGGACCGTGGAGCTGTGGCTGGCCTGCGCGCACCCGCCGCTCGCCCGCCGCGCCCGGCTGCCCGCCGGGACCGGCCGCGACGGCGGCCCCTCCGGTCCCGCCACCGGCCCCGCCCTCAGGGCCGTGACGGCGCTGGCTACCGTGCTCACCCGGGGGCCCGACGAGCAGGCGGTCACGGACGCCGAGCACGTGCTCCAGGTCGCGCGTCCCAGTGACGGCATGTCCTGGGGACCCCAGACGGCGCTGCCCGCGCTGCAGGCCCTCGTCCTCTCCGGCCGCCTCGATGCCGCCCGTTCCTGGTGCGACAGACTGCTGGACGATGCGCGGGCCGGGCACCTGGCGGTGGCGCGGGCGCTGTACGCCGCGGTGCGCGGTGACATCGCCCTGCGCGAGGGCGACCTCGTGCGGGCCCAGGCCCACGCCCAGGACGCGCTCGCCCTCATGCCCGACGGCGGCTGGGGGGTGGGGGCCGGGATACCGCTCGGCGTGCTCGTCGAGGCCGCCACCAGGCGGGGCCGGCAGGGCGAGGCCGCCGACGGTCTCGCCCTGCCGGTGCCGGAGGCCATGTTCCGGAGCCGGTACGGTCTGCCCTACCTGCACGCACGCGGCCACCACTACCTGGCGACCGGCCGCCACTACGCCGCACTGGCCGACTTCTTCTCGTGCGGCGAGCTGATGACCGAGTGGGGTGTGGACCAGTCGGTGCTCGTGCCGTGGCGCACCAGTGCCGCCGAGACCTGGCTGCGGCAGGGCGGGAACAGCCACGAGGCCAGACGGCTCCTCAACGAGCAACTCGCCCGGCTCGGCCCTCAGACCTCGCGTACCCGGGGCGTGGCCCTGCGGCTCCTGGCGGAGACCGTTGCGCCGCAGCAGCGGCCGGGACTGCTCGGCGACGCCGTGGCCGTCCTGGAAGAGTGCGGTGACCAGTACGAACTCGCCCGCGCCCTGGTCGACTTGAGCAGGGCGCACCAGGCGCTGCGCGATCACCGGCGCGCGTGGACCGTGGCCCGGCGCGCCTGGCACGTGGCCCGGGCGTGCGGCGCGGCGGCGCTGCGCGACGAGCTGCTGCCCAGCCGCCGCCGGCCCGACCGCGCGGAGTCCGCCGAAGAGCAGCCGCCCGCGGACCCGATCTCCCTGCTCACCGACGCGGAGCGGCGTGTGGCCGCACTGGCGGCGGTCGGCTACACCAACCGCGAGATCGCCGGGAAGCTGTTCATCACACCGAGTACCATCGAACAGCATCTCACCCGGGTCTACCGCAAGCTCAACGTGAAGTACCGCAAGGACCTGCCGGCAGACCTGTGCGTCCGTCTGCCGGACACCGCCTGAGGGGGCGCGGGGAGGCGGCAGCCGGCGCCTCCCCGCGATCACGCCAGGTGCAGCTGCGCGCGCAGGTCACCGACGAGCGCCGGCAGGTCGGCGCGATCCCCGGCGAATCCGAACACGTAGTGGTCCGGCCGCACCAGCACCCCCGTCCGGCGAGTCCGCGCCAGATACGGCAGATACACCCGCTGCACGTCCACCACCTCGTGGTCCCGCGCCTGCCCGGGCGGAACACCCGCCGGCAGCACCCGGGCGAAGCGGGTGCCTATCGACTTGAGGAAGCCGAGGTCGCCCTCGGACAGCGTCTCGTACGGGTCGACGGTCGTGATGAGCTGGAACCCCCGGCCGGCCACCTCGTCGAACCGGTCCCTGAGCGCGCCGCGCGCCACCACGCCCTGCGGCGACAGTTCGCCGGCGCGCGGTGCGACCGCCCCCGAGGCGTCGCGGCGCACCACCCCGTCCTCCAGCGCGAACCATGACGGCGACAGCTTCGGGGCGTCGGGGCGGGAGTGCAGGCCGATCAGATAGGCGTCGCGGCGGGCGGCGGCCGCGTGGTCCAGCTCGGAGACGAGCCTGCCGACCTCGACGGACATGTCGATGGTGTGCCGCACCTGCCGGGAGCGCTCCGTCTGGTACAGGTCGAGCAGGGTCTCGCGGGCCGTGCCGCGGAGCACCAGGTCCAGCTTCCAGGCCAGGTTCGCCGCATCCCTGACACCCGAGCACATTCCCTGGCCGGCGAACGGCGGCATCAGGTGCGCCGCGTCGCCGGCGAGCAGCAGCCGGCCGGTGCGCCACCGGTCGGCGAGGGCCGCCCGGAAGGTGTAGACGATGTTGCGGGTCAGGTCGGCGTTCCGCGGCGAGACGTCGTAGGGCGCGAGCAGCTCCCACATGCGGTCGGGGGCGCTCAGCTCCTCGATCGACTCACCCGGCATCCGCATGAACTCCCAGCGGCGGTGGCCCCGGCCCGACGCGACGATCGTGGTCGGCCGGTTCGGGTCGCATATCTGCACGTCGTTGGGGCGGAAACTGCGCGGCTCGTGGAATACGACGTCCACGAGGAGCCAGTCGTGTGCGAAGCCGAGATCGGTCAGTTCCGCGCCCATCGCTTCGCGCACGAAGCTGTTCGCGCCGTCGCACCCGACGACGTACGACGCGGTGATCCGCCGGTCCCCCGGCCCCGCGGGGCCGGGGGCATGGATCTCCACGTGGTCCCCGTGGTCGATGATCCGCCTCACCTCGTGCCCGAACAGGGTGGTGATCCCCGGCAGCGCCGCCACCCGTGCGCGCAGCGCCCGCTCGAAGGTCGGCTGGTGCATGACGGTCGCGATCGGCCAGCCGTCGCGGCCGGGCTCGTAGGGCGCCTCGAAGCTGAACAGCTCCCGGCCGTCACCGTTTTGGAACACGTACTGCCCCAGCGGCTCGCCGAGTTCCATCAGTTCGCCACCGATGCCGGCCGCGGCGAAGGTGCGCGCGGTCTCGCCGTCGAAGGCGACCACGCGCGGGAACGGGTACTGGTTCTGGTACTTCTCCAGGACCACCACCCGCCATCCCCGGTGCGCCAGCAGGAGGGACAGGACCAGTCCGACCGGTCCGCATCCGACCACCGCGATGTCCGCGGTGAGACCGGAGGAGCCGGGATCGGGGTGCGCTGCCGGGGGTGTCGCCATGGTGCATCTCCGCTGTCAGAAGACGGAGTCGATCACTTCGAGTGCCTGTTCCGGGCTGAGCCGGGGGTCGCAGAGGGTCTCGTAGCGTGCTCGCAGTGCCGTCTCGTCGGTTACGGGCCCGCCGACGCACTCGGTCACGTCGGTCGCGGCCACTTCGAGGTGGAGGCCGGCCGCGTGCTGCCCGGCCTCCTCCAGGACGCGGCGGAACGCGGTCGCCTCCTGGATGATATGGCTGAGATGTCGAGTCTTTTGCCCAGTCTTTGCGGCGACCGTGTTGCCGTGCATGGGGTCCGAGACCCAGACGACGGGATGGCCGGCGCTGTGCACCGCCGACACGATCGGCGGCAGCGCCGTGCGCATCGCGTCCTTGCCCATGCGCACGATCAGGGTCAGCCGGCCGGGCTCGCGGTGCCGGTCGAGCAGACCGCACAGGCGCACCACCGTCTCGGGGGTCGCTGCCGGGCCGACCTTGCAGCCCACCGGGCCCGTGACCGCGCCGAGCAGTCTGACGTGGGCCTGGCCGAGCCCCCGGGTGCGCTCCCCGATCCACGGGAAGTGCGTCGAGGCGAGGAACAGCTCCCCGGTGTGCGGGTCCGCGCGCAGCAGCGCGTTCTCGTAGTCGAGCACCAGGGCCTCGTGCGCGACCCAGGGGCCGGTCTCCGGCCCCTGGCCGGCCCGGGACCGGTGCGCGCGGACGGCACGCAGCACGGCGGCGGCCGCGTCGTAGGCCCTCAGCATGCGCGCCGGGTCGTGGCGGCGATCGGCGGCCTCCGGTGCCGGTCCGTTCACGAGTTCGCCCCGGAACGAGGGGAGCCGGCGCCCGAGGACGGTCTCGAACGGGCTCGACCGGGGTTTCGCGTACTGCCCCGCCATCCGCCCGAACCGCGCCACCTCCTGGCCGGTGCGCGCCGCCAGCCGGCCGGACAGGTCGGCGAGGGTGCGCAGCTTGCGGCCCGTCGTCGCCCTGTTGGCGTCCGCGAACGATTCGGCGCAGTCGCCGATCTGCAGCACGCGGGCCCCGCCCGCCGCGGCGACGGCCAGGGCGCTCTTCGCGGCCCGGATCTCCGACGGTGCCACCAGGGGGAGTGCGCCGGCCAGCTCGGCCTCGATCAGGTCGAATTCCGGCAGGTCCCGCCAGTGCGGCTGCTGCGCCGCGGGAAGCGTCATCCAGGGGCGTTCGCAGTTCGTCCCCAGGTATGGGGCGGTCATCGGTGAATGAGGCATCTCTCTCCGTTTCGTGACCGATGCGGACCGGGGGTCAGAAGACGATTCCCTCGATCTCCACCAGGAGGCCGGATCGGCAGATGTCGACATTCAGATAGGCGACACTCGCGGCGGGCGAGAAATGCTCGGAACATATCCGGCGGACGGTCGGTACGTCCTCGCTGCGGCGGACGTAGACCTTGATGTTGTCGAGGTCGCGGAGCCCGGCGTCCCGATCGACCTCGTATGCGTCGAGATTGTCGCGGGATATGAGGTGGGATATGTTCTCCAGCGAGAGTTCCATCTGCTTCACCAGGTCGCCCTCGTGGCAGGTCTCGTGTCCCCGTATGCTGGCCGTGCCAGCCACGTAGAGCTGCCCGCCGGTGCGGTCGGTGTGGGTCGCCGACAGATAGGTGGCCCGCGCGAACTTGGGAGGGCGCGGACCGTACTGCTCCGGGTAGTGGTAGGCGGAGACCTGCTTCGAGTTCTCGATCGAGGTCAGTGCGGCGGACCGGCCGGCCAGGAAGTAGAAGGCGATCCCGCCTCCCAGCGAGCCGATTCCGGTGGCCGATGGCACTTGCAGGTCCCCGAAGCGGAACAGCTCGAAAGCCTCCGCGCGCCCCTTGCAGAAGTCGCGGTAGATCTCGAGGCCGTCGGCGTTGTCGCCGTTGATGCCGCCCACGAAGTTCCACATCCGGAAGCAGTTCTTGTAGCCGAGTCCTTCCATGAGTTCCAGTGCTGCGCAGTACGCGGCGCTCGTACCCTCGGCGTAGCGGCCGGCCGGTGGAATCCGTCCGGCGATGAGCAGGTACTCGCCGTCGTGTGCGTATGCGGCCTGGCGGTGCACTCCCGTCTCCACCGGCCGATCGGTGGTCCACACTTCGGAGAATTCCTCGTCCGCCCGGTGGGCCATGTGCAGATCGACCGTCAGCCGGGAGTCCTCGACCCGAGGGCCGGTGCATCCGGTGGTGAAGTTGACGACACCGAGAACGTTTCTGCCGGACATGGTGCCGGTGACGTCGTACGGGCTCGTGAAGATGGCGGAAGGAAGGTCTGCCGGCCGCTTCTCCTGAGTCATGGAAAACGCCCCTCCAGGGGTCGGGGAATCGCTCGGCCTATTCCTCTGCCTCACGATTCCCCGTCGAGTGCTCGGCGTGTTTGCCTGGGGACGCTAGCAGCGCCAATACCGGCTTTTCGGACTTTTCTGGCCTGGCTCTGCGGTGCTGCGCGGGAACAGGGGGGTCACAGGGGTGTCCCCGCCGCCGCCCCCGGATCGATAGGGGGAGCCCGGACCCCGCGAGCCGGACCGATGACGCCGATGACTCGGATTTCTCCTAGTGGTCGGTCGTGCACGATCGTCGTCAGCCCCGCGCCTGCCGCCAGTCACGCCGCCCGTAGTGAGGGAGCGCCGTCGGAATGCTTCGCACCGAACTGATCCGGCCCCTGTCCGACCTGCTCCGCGACCACGCCGCGCGCATCCCCGACAAGGTCGCCTTCACGGACCACCGGCGGACGGTGACCTACGCGGACCTGGAGCGGCGCACCCGGCGCCTCGGCGGACACCTGGCCGACCTGGGCCTGCAACCCGGCGACCGGGCACTGATCCACCTCGGCAACGGCGTCGAGATCGTGGAGAGCTACCTCGCCGTCCTCCGCGCCGGCGGCGTCGCCGTGCCCTTCAACCCGCACGCCGCCGACGCCGAACTCGTCCATGCCGCCGACGACAGCGGCGCCCGCGTGGTCGTCACCGACCCCGCGCACCTGGACCAGGTGCGCACCCTCCTGCCCGGCCGGCCCCACCTCAGGGTCGTCCTCACGGGCGCCTCGCCCGCACCCGCGCCGCCCCGCGGCGGCGGCCTGCCGGTGTCCTACGACGACCTCGTCGGCCGCGACCCGGCGCGGCCCGCCCGCGACGACCAGAGCCTGGACGAAGCCGCGTTCATGCTCTACACCTCCGGCACCACCGGCAAGCCCAAGGGCGTGCTGTCGACGCAGCGCGCCTGCCTGTGGTCGGTCGCCGCCTGCTACGCGCCCGTCCTCGGCCTGTCCGAGCAGGACACGGTGCTCTGGCCGCTGCCGCTGCACCACTCCCTCGCCCATGTGCTGTGCGTGGTCGGCGTGACCGCGACCGGCGCGAGTGCCCGGCTCCTCGACGGATTCTCGGCCGACGAGGTACTGAGCGCCCTCGAGGAGGACACATACACGTTCATGGCCGGCGTCCCGACCATGTACCACCACCTCCTGGACGCGGCCCGCTCCCGTCCCGCGCCCTCCGGGGCCACCACGCTCACCCGCTGCCTGACCGCCGGCTCCAACTGCCCGGCCCCACTGCGTGCCGAGTTCGAGACGGTGTTCGGCATCCCCCTCCTCGACGGCTACGGCAGCACCGAGACCTGCGGCCTGATCACCGTCAACTGGCCGCACGGCACCCGCGTCCCCGGCTCCTGCGGCCTGCCCGTGCCCGGGGTGACGGTGCGCCTGGTCGACCCGGACACCGCCGAGGACGTGCCCCCGGGCGCCGAGGGCGAGGTGTGGGTGAACGGCCCGAGCCTCATGCTCGGCTACCACAACCAGCCCGAGGCCACCGCCCAGGCGATGCCGGGCGGCTGGTACCGCACCGGCGACCTCGCCCGCCGCGACCCGTTCGGCTACCTCACCATCACCGGCCGGGTGAAGGAACTCATCATCCGCGGCAGCGAGAACATCCATCCCGGCGAGGTGGAGCAGGTCCTGCTGAAGGTGCCCGGAGTCTTCGACGCCGCCGTCGTCGGGACCCCGCACGACGCGCTCGGCGAGGTGCCGATCGCCTTCGTGGTCCCGTCCGGGGACGGCTTCGACCCGGCACGGCTCTACGACGCGTGCCGCGAGCAGCTCTCCGGATTCAAGGTGCCCGAGGCCGTCTACGAGATCGACCACATCCCGCGCACCGGCTCCGGCAAGATCACCCGGCATGTGCTGCGCGAGCGTCCCGCACGGCTGCGCGCGGCGAGCGGAGGCCAGTACGAGTCGCTGCTGCGCATGGACTGGGCCCCGCTGCCGTCCGTGCGCACCAGCGGGCTCCGCGCCGCCCCCCGCTGGGCCGTCGTGGGACCGGACCCCTTCGGTGTCACCGCCGCCCTCACCACCGCCGGCCTGGACGTCACCTCCTGCCCCGAAGCCCCGCCCTCCGCTGTCGCGGGCGGCGACCCGCTACCCGACGTGGTGGTGCTGTGCCTCCCGGACGGCCTCGCGCCCGGCGGCCGGCTCGCCGGCGCCGCGCACACGGCCGCCGACCGGCTCCGCGACACGCTCCGGACCTGGGCCGGCGACGACCGGCTCACCTCGTGCCGCCTGGTCGTCCTCACCCGCAACGCGGTCGCCGTCGGCGAGGAAGGCGTGCGCGACCTCCTGCACGCCCCGGTATGGGGGCTGATCCGCTCGATGCAGGCGGCCCACCCCCACCGCTTCACCCTCGTCGACATCGACCGCCACGAATCCTCCCCGGCCGCGCTGCCGTCCGCCGTCGCCACGGGCGAACCGCAGCTCGCGGTCCGCGCGGGAAGTACGCTGACACCGCGCCTGACGCGGGTCTCCGCCTCCGTCGACACCGGCCCGGCACTGAGCGTCGACCCCCGGCGCACCGTGGTCGTCACCGGCGCAGCCGATCCCGTGGGCGGCGCGCTGACCCGGCATCTCGTCGCCGCCTACGGCGCCCGGCACCTGCTGCTGATCGGGCCGCGCGGGCGAGGGGACGGCGCCGTCGCACGGCTGGAGAGAGAACTCACCGCACTCGGCGCCCGGGTGGCCGTTGCGGCCTGCGACATCACCGACCGCAAGGACCTCGCCGGAACCCTGGGCCGGCTCAAACGGCCCGTCGGCGCAGTCGTCCACTGCGACGGCGGACACCCGGGCGCACCCGGCGCCACCGCACCCGGCGCCACCGAACCCGGTGGACCCGGTGAAGGCGATGCATTCCGCGCGGCCGTGGGCGGCGCGGTCAACCTGCACCAGCTCACCAAGGACGGCGGCATACGCGCGTTCGTGATGCTGTCCACCGCCGCGGGCACCCTCGGCCTGCCCGGCTCGCACGAGCGCGCCGCAGCCGCCGCCTTCCTCGACGCCCTGGCCCACCACCGCCGTGACCGGGGCCTGCCCGCCCTGTCCGTCTCGGCCGGCACCCCCACCGCCGACCCCACCGCCGACCCCACCCCCGGCACCCCCACCGCCGCCGGCCGGGTGCGCGACCTGCCCCAGCAGGAACTGACCGCCATGTTCGACGTCGCCGGCGCCGCCGGGATCACCCAGGCGGTGATCACACGCATCGACGGCGCCGTCCTGCACGAGCGCACCGCACCGGCCGACGTGCCCCCGCTGCTGCGCGGGCTGATCGAGGTCCGCGCCCCCCTCACCGCACCGGACGGACACCGGCTGACCGAACTGCGGCGGCGGCTGACGGCACGATCACCGCAGGAGCGGGACGCCTTCCTGCTCGACCTGGTGCGCACCGAGGTCGCCGCAGTGCTCGCGCTGACCGACACAGGGCGCGTCGCCCCGCGCAGGACGTTCCGCGAACTCGGCCTCACCTCCGCCCACGCCGTCGAACTCCGGCGCCGGCTCACCACGGCGACCGGACTGCGACTGGCCGCTCCGGTCGCCTTCGACCACCCCACCCCCACGGCGCTCGCCCGCCACCTGAGGGCCGAACTCCTCGGCGAACGCCCCGCCGTGCCACCCGCCCGCTCCGCACCGGCGCCCCGGGACGAGCCCATCGCCGTCGTCGGCATGGCCTGCCGCTTCCCCGGCGGCATCACCTCCCCGGAGGACCTGTGGCGGATCGTCGAGACCGGCACCGACGCGGTGTCCGCGTTCCCCACCGACCGGAACTGGGACCTGGACGTGCTCGCCGCCGGCGCCAGCCACACCCGCCACGGCGGATTCCTGTACGACGCGGCCGACTTCGACGCCGGCTTCTTCGGTATCTCGCCCCGCGAGGCCCTCGCCATGGACCCCCAGCAGCGGCTGCTCCTCGAGGTGTCCTGGGAGGCCCTGGAACGCGCCGGAATCGACCCGGCCGCGCTCCGGGGCACCGACGGCGGCGTGTTCGCCGGCGTCATGTACCACGACTACGGCACCGACCTGCCCACCGCGCCCGAGGGCACCGAGGGGTACTGGACGACCGGCACCGCCGGCAGTGTCGCCTCCGGCCGGATCGCCTTCACCCTCGGCCTCGAGGGCCCCGCCGTCACCGTCGACACCGCCTGCTCCTCGTCCCTGGTCGCCCTGCACTGGGCGGCGCGCTCACTGCGCCAGGGCGAATGCTCCCTCGCGCTTGCCGGCGGCGTCACCGTCATGTCGACCCCGGCCACGTTCATCGAGTTCTCCCGGCAGGGCGGCCTCGCCGCCGACGGCCGCTGCAAGGCGTTCAGCGACAGCGCCGACGGCACCGGCTGGGCGGAGGGCGCCGGCCTCGTCGTACTGGAACGCCTGTCCGACGCGCGGCGCAACGGGCACCGGGTACTCGCCCTGCTGCGCGGCAGCGCCCTCAACCAGGACGGTGCGTCCAACGGCCTGACCGCGCCGAACGGCCCGTCCCAGCAACGGGTGATCGCACAGGCGCTCGCCGACGCCGGGCTGTCGGCCGGGGACGTCGACATGGTCGAGGCACACGGCACCGGCACGACACTCGGCGACCCGATCGAGGCCCAGGCGCTCATCGACGCCTACGGCCGCGACCGGCCCGAGGGCCGGCCGCTGTGGCTCGGCTCGGTGAAGTCCAACATCGGCCACACCCAGGCCGCCGCCGGCATCGCGGGCGTGATCAAGACAGTCATGGCGCTGCGCCACCGCGTCCTGCCGAGGACCCTGCACATCACCACACCCTCCACTCACGTCGATTGGGGCGCGGGCGGCGTCGAGCTGCTCACCGCCCCGCGGGAGTGGGCGGGCGGCGGCCGCCCCCGCCGGGCCGGAGTCTCCGGCTTCGGCATCAGCGGCACCAACGCGCATGTGATCCTCGAGGAAGCACGGGTGCCGGAGGCCGGGGAGAGCGCGGACCGGACCGGCGGCGTGCCCCCGGTCGTGCCCTCGGTCGTGCCCTCGGTCGTGCCCTGGGTCGTGTCGGGGCGCACCGCCGCCGCCCTCGACGCCCAGCTCGCACGCCTGACCGCGCTCGAGGCGCCGCCGCTGGACGTGGCGCTGTCGCTGGCGACGACCCGGACCGCGCTCGAGCACCGGGCGGTGCTTGCCGGCGGTGCCGAGATCGCACGCGGCACCGCCCAGGACCGGAAACTGGCCGTGCTGTTCTCCGGGCAGGGGGCACAGCGTCTCGGCATGGGACGGGAGCTCTACGAGCGGTTCCCCGCGTTCGCGGACGCCTTCGACGCCGCCCTCGCCGAACTGGAGCCCGGGCTACGCGAGGTGATGTGGGGCCACGATGCCGACACCCTGAACGAGACCCGGCACACCCAGCCGGCCCTGTTCGCCGTCGAGGTCGGGCTCTACCGCCTCGCCGAATCCCTCGGGGTACGCCCGTCCTTCGTCGCCGGACACTCCGTAGGCGAGATCGCCGCCGCCCACGTCGCCGGAGTGTTCACCCTCGCCGATGCCTGCCGACTGGTGTCCGCGCGGGCCCGGCTCATGCAGGAACTGCCCCGCGGCGGCGCCATGTCCGCCCTGGAGGCCACCGAGGACGAGGTGGCCCCGCACCTCACGGACCTGGTGTCCATCGCCGCCGTCAACGGCCCCCGCGCGCTGGTCGTCGCAGGCGACGAGGCCGGGGTGAGGGCGCTCGTCGACCGGTTCGCCGGACGCAAGACTAGGCGCCTCCTGGTCGGCCGTGCGTTTCACTCGCCCTTGATGAACCCGATGCTGGAGGAGTTCCGCGCCGCCGTCGCCGATGTGCCGGCCGGCGAGCCGCGCATTCCCGTGGTGTCGAACCTGACCGGGCTTCTCGTCCGGCCGGGGGAGATGGCCTCGCCCGACTACTGGGTCCGCCACGCACGCGAGACCGTCCGTTTCCGCGACGGCGTACGCACCCTGGGCGACCACGGCGTGTCGGCCTTCCTGGAACTGGGGCCGGACGGCGTGCTGTCCGCGCTCGTGCCGGCCGCCCTCGACCGGCTGCCCGGTGCCGCTCCCGACCCCGGCGCCGCTCCCGGTGCTGCTCCCGGGGCCCACGCCGCCCCCGAGCCCGGCGCCCTGCCCGGATCCGGCGGCACCCCGGCCCCCGAGGACGTCCTCGCGGTCCCGCTGCTGCGCAGGGACCGCCCCGAAGAGGTAGCGGCGGTGACCGCGCTGGCCCGGCTCCATGTCGCGGGGACAGCCGTCGACTGGGCGCCCCTCTATGAGGGCACCGGCGCACGCCGCGTCGACCTGCCCACGTACGCCTTCCGGCGGAGCCGCTACTGGCCCGAGCCCGCTCCGGGCGGCACCGGCCCGGTCGACACGGAGTTCTGGGACCTCGTCGAGGGCGGCGACCTGGCCGCCGCCCTCGACCTCGCCCCCGACACCGCCGCGGCCGTGGCACCCGCGCTGTCACTCTGGCGCTCCCGACGGCGGGACCGGTCCGTCCTCGACGGCTGGCGCTACCGCGAATCCTGGACCCGGCTGGACCTGCCGCCCGGCGAGGCACCCGGCGGGTGGCTCGTCGTCGTACCCCCGGGGAAGCGGGACACCTGGACCTCCGCGGTGGTGGCAGCCCTGAACGGCACCGTCCTGGAAGCCGCCGAGCCGGACCGCGGGGCACTGGCGGAGCAGCTGCGCGGCTTCACCGGAACCGGCGTCGTGTCGCTGCTCGGCGCCGACCGCCACGTCCCCCCCACCGGCTCCACCCACGACGACGTCCCACTCGGCCTGTCCGCCACCCTCGCCCTCGTCCAGGCACTCGGCGACGCGGACATCACCGCCCCCCTGTGGGTCGTGACCCGGGGAGCGGTGTCGACGGGCGGCGACGACCCCGTGACCGATCCCGCGCAGACCGCGGTCTGGGGCCTCGGCCGGGTCGTCGCACTGGAGCACCCGCGCCGCTGGGGCGGCCTCGTCGACCTGCCCGACACCGTCGACGGCCCACGACTGCGTGCCGCGCTGGCCAACCCGCTCGGCGAGGACCAGCTGGCCGTGCGCGGCGGCGGCGTCCTCGGCCGCCGCCTGGTACGCGCGCCCCGCACAGCGCGCTCCGGGTCCTGGACGCCCTCGGGGCCGGTGCTGATCACCGGAGGCACCGGCGGACTCGGCGCCCAGGTGGCACGGGCGCTCGCCGCCCGGGGCGCCGGGCACATTGTCCTGGCCGGCCGGCGCGGCCCGAACGCACCCGGGGCCGAGGACCTCGTGGCGCAGCTGGCGGAGCACGGCACCCAGGTGACCGTTCGGGCGTGCGACGTGTCCGACCGGGAAGCCGTACGCGACCTGCTGGCCGGCATCCCCGGCCTCGCGGCGGTCGTGCACGCCGCAGGCATCGACACCGGCGACGCACCGGTCGCATCCCTCACCCCCGAGAACATGCGCACACTGCTGGCAGCCAAACTGGCCTCGGCCCGTCACCTGCACGAACTCACCGGAGACCTGGAGGCGTTCGTCCTCTTCTCCTCCGGTGCCGCCGCCTGGGGCAGCGGCGGCCGGCCGGCCTACGCCGCCGCCAACGCCTACCTCGACGGCCTCGCCCGACTGCGCCGAAGCCAGGGACGTGCCGCGACCTCCCTCCAGTGGGGAACCTGGGCCGGGGCCGGCATGGCGGCCGACCCCGCCACCGCGGAACGACTACGCCGGCACGGCATGCTGCCGATGGACCCGCGGCTCGCGCTGACCGCGCTGAGCGAGGCGGTCGCCGACGGCGAGACCGTCCTGGCCGTCACCCACACGGACTGGAAGCGGTTCGCCCCCGGCTTCACCGCCGCCCGTCCGTCCCCGCTGCTCTCGGAGATCCCCGAGCACACCCGGGCCCTGGCGGCCCCCGACGAGGACGGCGAGGCCCCCGACCTGGCCGCTCGGCTCGGCGGACTGCCCGACGAGGAGCGGGCCGCCGCCGTGCTCGACCTGGTGCGCACCCAGGCCGCCGCCGTCCTCGGACACCCCGGTGGCGAGTCGATCGACGTCGACACCGTCTTTCGCGACCAGGGATTCGACTCGCTGACCGCCGTCGAGATGCGCAACCGGATCAAGACCGCCACCGGCTTGCCGGTGCCGTCCGGGCTGGTCTTCGACCACCCGACACCGCGGGCCGTGGCCGAGCACCTGCTGACCCGGATCGCCGCCCCCACCCGCTCGGTGCTGACCGAACTCACCCGCCTCGAGGCGGCGTTGCCCTCCGCGTCCGCCACCGACCGGGGCGCGGTCCAGGAGCGCCTGGACAAGCTCCTCGCGAGCCTGCGGGGGCAGGCCGCACCGCGCTCCTTCGAGGACGACGTCAACGCCGCCTCCGTCGAGGACCTACTGACGATCATCGACGACGAGTTGCTCGACCTCCCGTGACTTGTCGTGCCCGCGTGAAATGAGGACGGAACCAGTGCAGGAAGAGCAGCAGGACAAGGTCGCCGACTACCTGAGGCGAGTCACGGTCGAACTGCGCAGGGCCCGCGAACGCGTCCTCGAACTGGAGCGCGGCCGCACCGAGCCCATCGCGATCGTGGGCATGGCGTGCCGTTTCCCCGGCGGTGCCGACACCCCCGAGGACCTCTGGCGCGTGGTCGCCGAGGAGCGCGACGTGCTCTCCCCCTTCCCGCGCGACCGCGGCTGGGACCTGGAGGCGCTGCGCTCCGACGCGTCCCTCGCCTGTGAGGGCGGCTTCCTCGACACCGCCGCCTACTTCGACGCCGGCTTCTTCGGCATCTCCCCGCGCGAGGCGCTGGGCATGGACCCCCAGCAGCGGCTCATGCTGGAGGTGGTCTGGGAGGCACTGGAGCGGGCCGGGCTCGACCCGGGCGCGCTGCGGGGCAGCCAGACCGGCGTGTTCGTCGGCACCAACGCCCAGGACTACGCCGACCTGGTGTCGGCCGGCGGCGACGGACATGCCTCCACCGGCCTCATCGCCTCCGTCATCTCCGGCCGGCTGTCCTACACCTTCGGTCTTCAGGGCCCGGCCGTGACGGTCGACACGGCGTGCTCGTCGTCGCTGGTGGCGCTGCACCTCGGGGCCCAGGCGCTGCGCGGCGGCGAGTGCGACCTCGCCCTCGCCGGCGGCGTCACGATCATGGCGACGCCGCACGCGTTCACCGAGTTCTCCCGTCAGCGCGGTCTGTCCGCTGACGGCCGCTGCAAGGCGTTCTCCGATGCGGCCGACGGTGTGGGTTGGTCCGAGGGCGCTGGTGTGCTGGTGTTGGAGCGGTTGTCGGATGCGGTGCGCAATGGGCATCGTGTTCTTGCGGTGGTGCGTGGTTCGGCGGTGAATCAGGATGGTGCGTCGAATGGTCTGACGGCGCCGAACGGTCCTTCGCAGCAGCGGGTGATCCGGCAGGCGCTTGCGTCGGCGGGGT
>NZ_BLLG01000033.1 GCF_011766325.1 Streptomyces pacificus
CATGCGCCCGTCACTGCCCTGCTCCGTCCGCCAGTTCCTGGGGTACGCGATCCGGCGGCCGTCGGCACCCTCACCACTGATCCACCCGGTGTACGGGTAGGCGATCATGCGCCCGTCACTGCCCTGCACCGTCCGGAATGACGGGATGCTGCCGGAGATCGTGACGAGGAGGCTCTCGGTGTCGTCCACGCTGCCGGCGTCGGCGGCTCGCGCTTCGGGCGCGGGGGCCGAGAACACGGATATCATCAGAACAGCAAGTAGCCATGGTATGAGCCGATGCCCGGATGAGCCGGCTCGGGCCTTCCTTGAGAAGAGCACAGGTCTTCCCTCTCTTGTGATCCGCGCATCCACGCTGCCCGGCAGATTTGGCGTCTGGCAGGCAGGCGGGAATTCCGCTGCTCGTTCCGGCCGGCGGCTTGGCGCAGTGAGTGGATGGAGGTACATGCCGCCCGGATACCGGGTCTTCCTCACATGCCGTCAGGATCAGGCGGCAGTCGACGTCACCATAGCCGAGCAGGCGTCTGGTTGACCCTGGATATCCAGCGGAATTGGCCGATCTGACGCCCCGGTAGCAGAAAGGTGCCGTTGACCTGCGAGGGTGCGAGTGTCGATGTCGTACCGCTGCGAGAGTCAGGGCACCGATCCGGTGAGCGGGCCTACAGGGTGGGACCGGCGGTTGTCCGTGGTCGCGGCTCCCACCAGATCCAGTGGCCGGACGTCCTGCACCGCCACGCCACCACGCGGTGGTCGAGGACCGGGTGGCGCTGATCTTCAACGTCGACTACCCCGGTGGCAACATGCCGACCTTCACCCTCAGCTCATCCCGCCCGGGGCGGGATGCCCGCCCAGTACTGCAATCTGCTGCGCCTGGGGAAGCGGGGCCACCGCGCGATCCACGGGACCGCCACCCGCAGCGCCCGGTTCCTGGGTGACCGGATCGCGGCGGTGGGAGCACGGGTATCTGGGGCGTTGCGGGCCCGGGCTTCACCGCCGTCGCCTTCGCCTTCTTGGCCTCCATCGTCCCACCCGGCCAACGGCCTGTCGGCAGCCCCGTCGCCCATGTCCTGCCCGTCGTCGGCGGCACCGTCGTCTTCGCCGCCATCCCACTGCTCATCTACCTTTTCCGCCGATCGAGTTGGCGCCATGAGCACGAGCAGGGGCCCGTGGGCGACACCGCCTGAACCGCCTGAGGAGCGTGGCTCTCCGCGGCCGGCGGTGCCACCCGGCACGACGCCGACGCGCCGAACAGGGCACCCCCGGCCGGCCCGCGAACACGATCCGCTCGCACTCCGGCGGCTCCCGGCACCCGCACCACGCGAGGGACGGCTCTCCCGCCGAGGCGCCTCACAGCGTCGGAACCGCCAGCGCGCCCGCACGGCGGCGAACCGGCGCGGCCTCGCGGTCGGCGCCCTGCGGCTCGCCGGCACCCGCAGCATCGCCGCCGCGCTCCGTCCGACCTCCCGCGGCCCGAGCCCGGCCCCATGTGACCGCGCACGGACACCACGCGACCGCGACGAAGCCCTGCCCCGTGAGCGGACCATAAGGGAATGGCCTACCAATCCCTCATTCTACTAAAAGAACAGAAAACATCCGCCGCGAGGCCCAGTGCCCCGCTATTCCACTGCTACGGTGAATCCGGCCGCAGGGAAGCCTGGATCCGAGGGTATCGACCTCGCCCAACTCCCCTGCAAAGGAAACCATCCGCAAAGGAGAGCAAGATGGATCTTCTTCACCGAGTCAACTGCGACTCCGCACTCGCCGAGGTCCCGATCCTGGCTGAACAGGCAATCCAGGTGAAGGGCACGGAGCCGATCCTCAACATATTCAACGACATGAACAATTTCGTCAACGCGGTGACGCAGCCGGCGGGTGAGGTCACGGCCGACACCATGGAAGTCACCATGGCGACCATCGGCTGACGCCACCGGTTCGACGGGCTGTCCCGCGGCGCCGCGCCACGGTCGGGCAAAACCCGGCTCCCACCGTGCAGATCCGTCGGATACTCCGCGGCACGGACGGCACACCCCGCGCCGCGGGACATCTCCGAGAAGGCTTTTAGCAACCATGGGAACACCATCCATGAGAAAAATACCAAAGTATTTCACCGGCCGAGGCCAGGCCATCACCATGGCCGAGCGGACAAGCGCCTTCACCCACCTTGTGAGCAGCCTGGAAATACTGACGACCGAGGAGGACCGGGCGGCGGGCGGATTCAACGACTGGCGCATCGTCCGTGACAACTACGCGCACTTTCCGGCCCCTGTGCGCCGGGCCCTCGACGCTCTCGGCAATCCCGTGGTCACGCGTGCACTGCACGTCGGCCGGGTGGCGGCCGCGGCGTCCCTGGTGGCGTCGAAGTCGCAGGGGCGGTGGCGGGCCTGCGCCAACGCCTATCTGACGCTCAGTTCGTTGGCGCTCCACCCCCGGCACATGTACGGCACCGACGGCTCCGACCAGCTCTCCCTCCTGGTCCAGTTCTCCATGACCGTCGCGAGGGCCGGACGCGGCAACCCCCGTCTGGCCGACGCCTGCCTCTGGTTCGTCGCACTGCAGTCGACGCTCTCGTACGCCGTGTCCGGTCTGGTCAAACTCCCCGGGCCGGACTGGCGATCGGGGACGGCCCTGCCGGGCATCATGCGTACGGAGAACTACGGTGACCGGGACGTCTACGGCCTGATGCGCACCTACCCGCGGGCTGCGAAAGCCCTGTGCCACAGCGTGCTGGCGCTGGAGTGCGGATTCCCGCTGGTGTACTTCCGGCAGGGCAGGTACGCCCCGGCGCTGCTGACCGCGACCGGCGCGTTCCATATCGTGAACACCCGTGTGATGGGCCTTGGGCGGTTCCTCCCCGCTTTCCTCTCCACCTATCCGGCCATCCTGTACACCGCGCGGGGCGCCGAGGGCCCAAACGGCTCCGCACCCGTCCGCAGCGACAACACTCCGCGGCTCGCCGCCGGCCTGCTCGGCGCCGCGGCCCTCGCCGCGGCCGGCTCCCGGTGGCTCCGGCGCCGTCGTGTCCTGGCCGGCGACGGCAGCGAGCGGCACTTCACGGCGCCGTCCGGCAACCGCCTCGCCTACCACCTGACCGAACCACTCCACGAGTCGGACGCCGACCGCCCGGTCCTCGTGTGCCTGACGGGCCTGATGGCCACGGCCGCTCGCTGGGCCAACGTACGGCGCGGCCTGGGGGACGACTTCCCGGTCCTGACGTACGACCGGGCCGGATACGGCGGCAGCAGCTACGAGCAGGTCGACCCGTACACGCTGCGCTCCTCCGTCGACGATCTGGCCGCCCTGATCCGGGCCGTCTGCCCCGGCCGCCCCGTGGTGCTCGTCGGCCACTCGCTCGGCGGGTACCTGGCTCTGAGGTGCCTGCGCGCACTGCCCGGCCAGGCCGTCGGCGCGGTGCTGCTGGACCCGAGCCACCCCGGCGAACTCCACCGTTCCGCCGCGCAGGCGCACGGTGCCCGGCGCCTGGAGGGCCGGTTCCTGACGATGCCGACCTCGCTCCGGTGCGGTCTGGGGGCGCTGCTGCCGGAACCCGGCTGGCTGTCCTGGCTGCCCCCGGACGCCCGGCGCCAGGTGCTGGACCAGTACCGTGACGCGGGTCTCTGGCAGACCGCCGTGCGCGAGTGGAAGGCCACCCACACGGAGTTCCTGAACCACGACGGATCCCTTTCGCAGGTGTCCGTCCCCCTGCTGCTGATCGCGGCAGGCAAGACCCACCACGAGGACGGTGTCAACGCCAAGCTGCACCAGGAGATCGTGGACTCCTCCCCGCGGGGCCGCCTCCTGGTGGTCGACGGCGTCGGACACGGGGAACTGGTGACGGGCGCGGAGCCGACCCGCAGGGTGGCCGAACACGTCGCGGCCTTCGTCACCTCCCTCGGACCGGAAGGGGCGGCCTGATGCCCGGGGCACCGCGCGCGGCGCGGACGTCGTCGGGCAAGGTCTGGGCCGCGCGGGCCGCGGAGGCGGGGTTCGCGGTGTGGCTCGGCGCGACCATACTGAGCCAGCACCCCATCCGTACCTTCGACCGCCTGCGCCGGTACGACAAACTGAACGTGCTCATCCCGAACTGGCGCTTCTTCGCACCCCATCCCGCCCAGCACGACTGCCATCTGCTGTACCGGACCCTCTCCGGCACGGGTGGGACGTCACCGTGGAAGCGGGCCTCCAGCATCACGGGGCGCAGCTGGTCGCATGTGATCTGGGATCCCGCCCGCCGCCGGGAGAAGGGCTTCCTGGACCTGTGCAACGACTTCACCAACCTCACCAACAAGGGGCTGGAACTGACGGATTCGGTTGCCTACCGCCTGATGAACGCCTTCGTACTCCGGCACATCCGGCACACCGACCCCGACTGGCCGCACATCACCGGCTACCAGTTCCTGATCGTCCAGTCGGGCGGATACGAGGAGAGCGAGGAGCTGCGGTACAAGTTCACCTCGCCCTTCGTCCCGGTGACGCACGACGGGGGAGACGTCCGCCCGCGCGGACCGGTGGGGGGCTCCCTGCGGCGGACCGCCGAGGCCAGGCCGCCGCGTCGGGCGGAGGCGGAGTGAGAGACGCTCCGGTCTTCGACGTCCGGCACGTCCTCCGCGGTCACCGGAGACGGCTCGCCGCGGGCCTCACTCTCGGACTGCTTGCCGCGTGCGTGTCACTGCTTCAGCCCTTGGTCATCGGCAGGATCATCCAGGCCGTGTCATCGGGCGGCTCGCCCGGCGGGCCCATCCTGCTGGCAGCCGTCCTCTTCGCCACCGGCGCCGTGCTCTCCGGCCTCCACGGCTACACGATGGGCACACTGGGCGAGAACCTCGTCTTCGACATCCGCGGTGAGCTCGCCCGCCGGGTGCTGCGCGCGCGGCTGCCGGACCTGCAGCGCTGGGCGGAAGGAGACCTGCTGAACCGGCTGGTCACGGACACCTCGATGGCACGGGTCACGATGTCCTCGGCTCTCGCAGGGGTCACCAGCAGCGTGTTCAGCGTACTGGGCTGCCTCACCCTGATGGCGCTGATCGACCTGCGGCTCCTCGCCGTGACGGCCGGCTGCCTGGGCGCCGCCAGCGTGGTCTCCGTCGTACTGGCCCGCCGGATCAGGAAGCAGGCGGTGGTGAACCGCATGGACACCGGCCGCTACGCCACCGCCGTCGACCGTGTGCTGGGCGGCATGTCTACGGTCAAGTCCTCGTGTGCGGAAGCCCGCGAGGCGGACGCGCTCGACGGTCTCGCCGGTCAGGCCAGGCGATCCGGGATCCGGGTCTCCGTCATGGCCGCAGGGCTGAGCCCGGCGATCAACGTCGGCTCGCAGATCGCTCTGACCGCGGTCGTGGCGTGGGGTATGGCCCGTGTCGCCGCCGGAGACCTCTCGCTCGCCGCACTGAGCGCCTTCATCATGTACCTCTTCTACCTGGTCTCGCCGCTCCTCACCACGTTCACCTCCATCGGGCGGCTTCAGCAGGGCCGGGCAGCGATCGACCGCCTCAAAGAGGTCGCCAGCCTGCCGCAGGAGAGCGGACCCGCGGTCCCCGCCACCCGGGCGCGGCCTCGGAGCGGGCCGGCCGTGGAGTTCGAGGGGGTGTCGTTCCGCTACCGCGAAAGCGGACGGAACGCCCTGCACGAGGTGTCGTTCGGCGTGCCCGCACGCGGGCTCACCGCGATCGTCGGTCCGTCGGGCGCCGGCAAGAGCACCCTCTTCCGGCTCGTCGAGCGTTTCTACGAGCCCGATTCCGGACGCGTCCTCCTCTACGGCGCGGACGCCGCCTCGATGCCGCTCCACCGGGTGCGGCGGCTGACCGGGCACGTGGAGCAGGACCATCCGCTGATGCGGGGCACTGTCCGCGACAACCTGGTCTATGCCTGCCCCTCGGCGGGCGAGGACGACATCGCCGAGGCACTGCGTCTGGTACGGCTCGACAGGGCCGTCGAGCGCCTGCCCGAACGGCTCGACACCGAACTCGGCGACGGGGGTCGCGGCCTCTCCGGCGGGGAGCGGCAGCGCCTGGCCGTCGCCCGGGCACTGCTGTCGCGGCCCTCCATCGTCCTGCTGGACGAGGCGTCCGCCAACCTGGACGCCGACACCGAGGCGGAGCTGCGCGGCGTCGTCGCCTCCATCTCCCGGGAGCGCGCCGTGGTGACCATCGCACACCGTCTGTCGACCGTGATGGAGGCGGACCGGATCGTCGTCATGGAGGACGGACGAGTGCGTGCCGTCGGCACGCATCGGGACCTGATGCGGCGCGACGACCTCTACCGGCGGCTCGTCGTGCAGCAGTTCGCACCAATTCCGGAAACGCACGTCCTGGCCGCGCCGTCTCCGGGGCCGGACGAGGGAGAGGCCCGCCCCGCGGGAACGTGCCGCCGCTGACGCCGGCCGGTCACCGGCCGCCAGGGCCGCCGCCCGCGACGCGGCAGCCCGCGGCTCGCGGGGGTCGCGGGGAGTCCGGCGAGGTGGAGCGATCAACCCGCCGTCGCCCCGGGCCGGTCCGCCCCGGGCCCGCGGCCTCAACCGGCGGGAACGGCATCGCGGGGCGGGGCGTGGAAGTTCACGGAGCGGTGCGCCGGACGGGCCCGCGGCCGTCGGGGAGGGCGCCGTCGGCCGTGCGAGCGCGGCCCCGGCGCGCACCGGCCCTCGGCGCCGGGAGCCGAGGACGGGGGCCGCTCACGCCCGGCCCTCGCTCAACGCGCCGCGCCCCCGCTCAGCGCGCCCCGGACGAGCAGGAGCAGGGCGTCGGTGAGTTCCTCCGCCGGCGAGCCGGTGGCGAGGCGACGGAGCTGGAGGCCGGTGACCAGGGCGACGGTGTGTCCGGCGATGCGGTCGGGCTCCGGGACGCCGAGGGCCGTGAGGATCTGGACGGCGAGCCGGTCGTACGCGCCGAAGCACTCGGCCGCCGCCTCGCGCAGCCGTTCGTCGCGACCCGCCTGGATGTAGAGCTCGAAGGGCGCGATGTGCTCGCTGTCGAAGGCCGTGCCGTCCGCCACCCGGGCGGCGAGCGCGGCGGCGCCGTCGATGTCGACGCACTCCGCCTCGCCCGCGTCGGCGAGTTCGGTGAAGCGCCGGGTCTCCTCCCGGACGAAGTGCAGCAGTGACTCGCGCAGCAGTTCGTGCTGGCTGGCGAAGTGGTAGGTGACCGAGCCGAGGGAGACCCCGGCCTCCCTGGCGATCCGGCGGTTGGTGACCGCGGCGACGCCGTCCTGGCCGATGATGCGCAGGACGGCCCGGACGATGCGCTGCCGGGTCGGGGATATGGCGGGTGCGGAGGGCTCCGGGGCGGCGCCGGTCTGGCTGGGCATACGCGTTATTGTCCCACCGGGGCGCTCCTTGTCCTCGGCGGGTCGGGGCGGCGCTCGTACCACCGCAGGTCGGCCTCCAGCTGGGCGGCGAGCGAGATCAGGAGTCCCTCCGCGCCCTCCGGGCCGAGCAGCTGCGCCCCGACGGGGAGACCGTCGGAGGTGAGGCCCGCGGGGACGTTGACGCCCGGCCAGCCGAGCACGTTCCAGGGCCAGGCGTAGGGGCAGGCCGCGGCCATGACGGCGTTGGTGCGCCAGGCGCTGAGGCCGTCGAAGGTGCCGATGCGCGGCGGGGGTGCGGCGGTGGTCGGGGTCAGCAGCACGTCGTAGGTGTCGAACAGCGCCCCGACACGGCGGTGCTGGTGTGCCTCGCGGGCGCGGGCGGCCCGCACGATCGGCCCGCCGAGCAGCCTGCCGTTGCGCAGAGCGGCACGGGTGCGCGGGTCGAGCAGCTCCGGTTCGGGGTGGCGGGCGGCGAACTCCGCCACTCCCGCCGTGCCCCGGGCGACGAAGCCGAGACCGATCAGCCCGTAGCGGGGCCGGGCCTCCTCGACGTCGTGGCCCAGCCGGGCGAGCGCCTCGGCGAGGCCGGTGACGGACCGTCGCACCTCGGGGTGGGGCCGGGCCCGGCTGAGGGTGAACGGCGGCCGCCAGGCGAGGGCGATGCGCAGCCGGCCGGGTTCCCGGCGGGCGGCGGCCGAGGCGTCGACGGCGTCGGGGCGGTGCGGGTCCTGCGGGTGGGAGCCCTGGACGGCGTCGAGCAGCAGTGCGGCGTCGGCGACGGTGCGGGCGAGGGGCCCGTTGACCGTGAGGCCGTGGAAGGCGTCGCTGTGGGGGTGCAGCGAGACGCGGCCGCGCTGCGGCTTGATGCCGACGAGATGGGTCCAGGCGGCGGGGATGCGGATGGAGCCGCCGCCGTCCGAGCCGAGGGCCGCGGGTACCATCCCCGCCGCGACGGCGGCCGCGGAGCCGCCCGAGGAGCCGCCGGGGGTGTGGTCGCCGGACCAGGGGTTGCGGGTGGCGCCGAAGGCGGGGCCCTCGGTGAACGGCCACTGCCCGAACTCACAGGAGTTGGTCTTGCCGACGATGACGGCGCCCGCGGCGCGCAGCCGCCGCACCGCCTCGCCGTCCGCGACGGCCGGGGCGTGCTCTCCGCGGCAGCCGAAGTGGGTGGGCAGCCCGGCCACGTCCGTGTCGTCCTTGACGGCCAGCGGCACGCCGAGCAGCGGTGCGGCCTCCCCTGCGGCGAGCCGCAGGTCGGCGCGCTCGGCCTCGGCGAGAGCGGCCTCGGTGCGGATGTGGCGGAAGGCGTTGAGGGTGTGCCGGCCGGCCTCGATCCGGCCGAGCGCAGCCCGTACCAGCTCCACCGAGGTGGTCCGGCCTTCCCTCAGCTTCCGGGCCTGCTCGGCGAGGCCGGAGAAATCCCCTGTGGACATGGCCACCCTGCGCTCCTTATCGTTCGTTCGAACGAACAGAACTGGAGGGTAACCAGATGCGCGTCAACGGATCAACCGTTCTCCTCACCGGTGTCACCGGCGGCATCGGCACCGCGCTTGCCGCCGAACTCTCGCGTCGTGGTGCGCGGTTGATCCTGACCGGGCGCAGGCGCGAGGCCGTCGAGCCGCTGGCGGAGAAGTACGGCGCCCGCGCGGTCGTCGCCGATCTGGCCGACCCCGGCGACGTGGAGCGCCTCGCCGCGGAAGCGGCCGGCACCGACATCCTGCTGGCCAACGCGGCACTGCCGTCCAGCGGCGAACTGCTCGACTACACCCCCGAGCAGATCGACCGTGCGCTGGCCGTCAACCTCCGCGCCCCGGCCGTGCTGGCCCGGCTGCTCGCCCCTGCGATGGTCGAGGCGCGCCACGGCCATCTGGTGTTCGTGGGCTCGATCTCGGGCAAGACGGCCACCAAGCACTCCGCGCTGTACAACGCGACCAAGTTCGGTCTGCGGGGCCTCGCGCTCGGACTGCGGCAGGACCTGCACGAGCACGGGGTCGGTGTGTCGCTGGTGCAGCCCGGATTCGTGCGGGACGCGGGGATGTTCGCGGCGACCGGCGCCGAGCCGCCCGCGGGGATGCGCACCGTGTCGCCCCGCCAGGTGGTCACGGGGGTGGTGCGCGCCGTCGAGCGCAACCGGGCCGAGGTGAACGTCGCACCGCCGGAGATGCGGCTGCTCAGTGCGATCGGCGGCCAGTTCCCCGGCTTCTCCGAGCGGGTCCAGCGCCGCTCGGGGGGCGCGGACCGCACGGTCCGCACGGTCGTGGCGGCCCAGCGCGGGAAGCGCTGAGACCACCGCCCGGCCCGCCCCGTGTTCCCCTCCCTTACGGGGCGGCCCTTTCGGCGCCCCGGGCGCGGGGGCACGGCGGGGCGGCGGGGTGGCAAGGCGGCACGGGGCGCGGCACGGTGGCCCGGCGGGCGGTCCCCGGCGTCAGCGGTCGAGTGCCGGGATGACGTCGGAGCCGTAGGCGTCGATGGTCGCCTCCCTTGCGTCGTGCATGTTGTAGACGGCGAACTGGTCGACGCCGAGGTCACGCAGCGCGAGCAGCTTCTCGACGTGGGCCTGTGGAGGGCCCAGCAGGCAGAAGCGGTCGACGATCTCGTCGGGCACGAAGTCCGCCGACGGGTTCCCGGCGCGCCCGTGGTGGCTGTAGTCGTAGCCCTGGCGGGCCTTGATGTACGCGGTGAGTTCGCCGGGGACCATCGAGGACCCTTCCCCGTAGCGGGAGACGAGATCGGCGACGTGGTTGCCGACCATTCCACCGAACCAGCGGCACTGGTCGCGGGCGTGCCGGAGGTCGTCGCCCACATACGCCGGCGCGGCCACGCAGATCGTGATGGCCTCCGGGTCGCGGCCGGCGTCCGCGGCGGCCTCGCGTACGGCCCTGACCATCCACCTGGTCAGGTAGAGGTCGGCGAGCTGGAGGATGAAGCCGTCGGCCTTCTGCCCGGCGAGGGCCAGGGCCTTCGGTCCGTAGGCCGCCATCCACACGGGCAGTCTGCCGTCCCGCACCCAGGGGATGCGGATCGGGCTGCCGTCGACGACGGCCTCGCGGCCCTCGGCGAGATCGCGGATGGCGTCGATCGCCTCGCCGAGCCGGGACAGGGAGTCGGGCCTGCGGCCGGCCACCCGCATCGCCGAGTCGCCGCGGCCGATGCCGCAGACGGTGCGGTTGCCGAACATGTCGTTCAGAGTGGCGAAGGTCGATGCCGTCACTTCCCACGTCCGGGTCCGGGGGTTGGTGACCATGGGGCCGATGTGCATCGTCCGGGTGTGTTCGAGGATCTGGCTGTAGATGGCGAACGGCTCCTGCCACAGCACGGCCGAGTCGAACGTCCAGCCGTAGCGGAAGCCGTTGCGTTCCGCGCGCCGCATCAGGTCGACGACCGCCGAGGCGGGCGGGTCCGTCTGCAGGACGAGTCCAAAGTCCACGGGGGGCCTCCTGGGTGGGGTTCCGCTGGTTCTCTTCCGCCGACCGCGTTCCCCCGGTCGTGTTCCGCCGGCCCCGGTGCCGCCTCAGGCGGTGTGCGCGGCGACCGGCCGGGCCGGCCCGGCCGGTCGCCGCGCTGCCGAATCGGCCGGACAGGGCCATGACGCGGCCGATCCGGCGCCGTGCGATGCACCGCACCGGACGACGCGCCGCTCTCCTCCTCGACGGCCGCCGCTGCCTGGCACGGCACTAGTTCACGTACTGGCAGGTGGAGCGGGGAGTGTACGCGCCATGGCCGGCGCGGCCGGTGAACTCCCCCCGGTCGACGATGACTTCACCGCGCGAGAGCACGGTCTCGACCCGTCCGGTGATCCGCTTGCCCTCGTAGGCCGAGTAGTCGACGTTCATATGGTGGGTCTCCGCGGAGAGGACGTGCTCCGCCCGCGGGTCGTACACGACGATGTCGGCGTCGCCCCCGGGCGCGATGGTGCCCTTCTTCGGGTAGAGGCCGAACATCCGGGCGGGCGCGGCGCAGGCGATATCGATCCAGCGGCGGCGGGAGATACGGCCGTCGACGACCGCCTGGTGCAGCAGGTCCATCCGGTTCTCCACACCCGGCAGTCCGTTGGGGATCTTGGAGAAGTCGCCGCGGCCCAGGTCCTTCTGGCCCGAGAAGCAGAACGGGCAGTGGTCGGTGGAGACCACCTGGAGGTCGTCGGTCACCAGCCCGCGCCAGAGCGCGGCCTGGTGCTCCCTGGGCCGCAGCGGTGTGCTGCAGACGTACTTGGCGCCCTCGAAGCCCGGTTCCGCGAGGTTGTCGGTGGACAGGAACAGGTACTGCGGGCAGGTCTCGCCGAAGACCGGCAGTCCCCTGTCCCGGGCGGCGGCGAGCTCGGCGACGGCCTCCTCGGCCGAGACGTGCACGACGTACAGCGGTGCCCCGGCGACCCGGGCGAGCTGGATGGCCCGGTGTGTGGCCTCCGCCTCCAGCAGCACCTTGCGGACCTCGCCGTGATGGCGGGGATCGGTCTCGCCCCGCGCCAGGGCCTGTTCGACGAGGACGTCTATCGCGATGCCGTTCTCCGCGTGCATCATGATCAGCCCGCCGTTGCCGGCGCCCCTCTGCATGGCGCGCAGGATGCGGCCGTCGTCGCTGTAGAAGACGCCGGGGTAGGCCATGAAGAGCTTGAACGAGGTGACGCCCTCCTCGACGAGCAGATCCATCTCCTTCAGGGAGGACTCGTCGACATCGGAGAGGATCATATGGAAGCCGTAGTCGACGGCGCACTTGCCGTCGGCCTTGGCGTACCAGGCGTCGAGCCCCTCGCGCAGGGACCCGCCCCTGGCCTGGACGGCGAAGTCCACGATGGTGGTGGTGCCGCCCCAGGCGGCGGCCCGGGTGCCCGTCTCGAAGGTGTCGGAGGCGAAGGTGCCGCCGAAGGGCAGCTCCATGTGGGTGTGCGCGTCGACCCCGCCGGGGATGACGTACCTGCCGGTGGCGTCGATGGTGCGGTCGGCCGTCCAGCTCCCCGCGGCGGCCGAGCCGTGGGCGGCGAGGGCGGCGACCCGGCCGTCCTCGACCAGGACGTCGGCATGGGTCTCGTCGGCGGCGGTCAGCAGGAGTCCGCCCCGGATCAGTGTGCGGTTGCTCATGGTCTTCCCTCGCGTGGGCTAGATGCTGCGCAGGGTGCGTTCGAGGATCGCGGCGCCCTCCTCCGCCTCGGCGACGGTGAGGGACATCGGCGGTGCGATCCGCAGGACGCTGGTGTGGTGGCCGCCGCCCTTGCCGATGAGGAGCCCGCCTTCGCGGGCGGCCTCGAGTGCGGCGGCGGCCGCCTCGGGGGATGCCTCGTCCGTACCGGGACGGGCCAGTTCGATGCCGATCATCAGGCCCCGTCCGCGTACTTCACGCACGGCGGGGACCCCGGCGGCGACGGCCCGGAGGCGCTCGATGAGCAGTCCGCCGACCCGCCGCGCGTTGCCCTGCAGATCGTGCTCCAGCAGGTGCGTGAGGTTCGCGAGCCCCGCGGCCGCGGTGATGGGCGAACCGCCGAACGTCGAGAGGGAGTTGGCGTCGATGCAGTTCATCACCCCGGCGCGGGCGACGACACCGCCGAGGGACATCCCGTTGCCGGCGCCCTTGGCGAAGGTGAGGATGTCCGGCGGGCCGTTCTCCGCGTGTGCCTGCCAGCCCCAGAAGTGGTCTCCCGTCCGGCCCCATCCGGTCTGCACCTCGTCGGCGATCCACAAAATCCCGTGCCGGTCGAGGACTTCGCGGAAGGCCGCGTACAGCCCGTCCGGCGGAGAGGTGAAGCCGCCGACGCCCTGGATGGGCTCGGCGATCAGTGCGGCCACGTCGTGGGTGTGGCCCAGCAGGTCCTCCAGGTCGGCGACGCAGGCGTCGATGAACCGCGCGTCGGAGAGCCCCGCGTAGGGGCCGCGGGTGCGCATGCCCCCGTGCACGTACAGGGTCCCCAGCGGGGAGAGGTCGGTCGGCGACCAGGAGCGGTTGCCGGTGACGGCCACGGCCGAGAAGGAGCGGCCGTGGTAGCTGTTGCGCATCGCCAGGATCTGGCCGGACCTGCGGTACGCGGTGGCCAGCAGCAGGGCGGTGTCGTTGGCCTCCGTGCCGGAGGTGGTGAAGAAGACCCGGGCGTCGGGGATGCGGGACAGGGCGGCGATGCGCTCGGCCAGTTCCACCATGGGGCGGTTGAGGTAGAGGGTCGAAGTGTGGATGATCCGCCCGGCCTGCTCGCTCACCGCCTTGGTGACCTCGGGGAGGGCGTGGGCGGTCATGGTGGTGAGGATGCCGCCGAAGAAGTCGAGGTAGCGGTTGCCGTCGGCGTCCCAGACGTGCCTGCCCTCCCCGCGGGTGATCTCGACGGGCTGCCGGTAGTAGAGGCCGACCCAGTCGGGGATGACGGCACGGTGCCGCCCGTACAGGTCGGTCACGGCCTGACCAGCCCCTCGTAGGCGTCGGGCCGCCGGTCGCGGTAGAAGGCCCACTGCTGCCGCACTTCGTCGATGAGGCCGAAGTCGAGGTCCCTGACGACCAGTTCCTCCTCCTTGTCGTCGGCGACGTCGCCGACGAACTGTCCCCGCGGGTCGACGAAGTAGCTCGTGCCGTAGAAGTCGTTGTCGCCGTACTCCTCCTGGCCGACCCGGTTGATGGCGGCGATGAAGTACTCGTTGGCGACGGCCGCCGCGGGCTGCTCGAGCTGCCACAGATAGGCGGAGAGCCCCCGGGAGGTGGCCGACGGATTGTAGACCAACTGGGCTCCTCCGAGACCGAGTTGGCGCCATCCCTCCGGGAAGTGGCGGTCGTAGCAGATATAGACGCCGACCTTGCCCACGGCGGTGTCGAAGACGGGCCAGCCGGCGTTGCCGGGCCGGAAGTAGTACTTCTCCCAGAATCCCTTGACCTGGGGGATGTGGTGCTTGCGGTACTTGCCGAGATAACTGCCGTCGGCGTCGATCACCGCGGCGGTGTTGTAGTAGAAGCCGGAGCCCTCGGCCTCGAAGACCGGGACGACGATCACCATCCCGGTCTCCCGGGCCAGATCCCGCATGCGGAGCACCGTGGGGCCGTCCGGGACGGGTTCGGCCCGGCGATAGTGCTCCGGGTCCTGCACCTGGCAGAAGTACGGGGCGTTGAAGACCTCCTGGAATCCGATGACCCCGGCGCCCTGCCGGGCCGCCGCCCGGGCGTGCTCCTCATGTTTGGCGATCATGGATTCGGTGTCTCCGGTCCAGGCGGCCTGGACGAGAGCGGCGCGAACGACGTTGGCCATGAGCTGCTCCTTCGACAAGACGTCAGAGCCTCTACGCACGTAGACGCAATGCGTAGGAGGAGAAGGTAAGCCCCGCCACACACGGGGGCAAGACCATCGTCGTCAACCCGCGGTGTCGATCACGTTTCGCACCCGAGCGGTCGGCATACGGCGCAGACCGCTTCCTTTCAGGCGCCGATGAGTCCCGCGACGCGCAGCGCGTGGACCAGATCGCGCTCATGCCCGGGCGACACCGCGCGGGCGGCGGAGAGCAGCCGGGGAACGAGGCGGCGGGGGTCGGCGGCGGCCATCCGCGCGCCTTCCTCCGGGGCGCGGACCCGGAGGAAGGCCACGAGCAACGCGTCCGCCTCGGGGCGGCCCCCGGCCTCGGTGAGGGCGAGGGCCGCGTCCGCGATCTCCCCGGCGGGGCGAGCCGCCCCCTGGCGGAGCAGCCGGCCGCAGTCGTCCTCGCGGCCTGCCTCGGCGAGGGCGCAGGCAGCCTCGGCGAGCCGCTCCGGCGGCAGCGTGGCCACCTCCCACAGGAGGGTGGCCCAGTCGGCGTCCAGGCCCGCGCGGTGCAGCTCGGCGGCGAGCACCGGCAGCCGGGCCGGTGGCCCCGACGCGGCCTCGCAGAGCACGGCATGGGCCTCACCACCGCGACCCTCCGCACGCAGCCGGCCGAGCCTGGCGACCGTCGCCAAGGCCGCGCGGCGGTCGCCCTCGTCGACGGGTGACACGGCCGGCCGGCCCGTCGCACCGCCCGGCTCCGCGCCCGCTCCCCCGCCGAACCGTGCCCCGCGCGGCGGCGCGGCGACGGGCAGTTCGGGTGCGCCGGGCACGGGCACCGGCTCGGCCCCGCCGTCCGCCGCCCCGCCGTCGAACCAGGCGTAACGTGCCCCGCGCGGGCGCCGCCCGCCCCCTCGGCGCGCCTCACGCCCGGGGCCCTGACGGGCGCTTGGGGGCGTGCGGCCCGCAGACAGGCGGCCACCGGGCGTGCCGCTCCCCGGCGAACCCTCTGCGGGTCTGCCGGTTCCGGACGACCGGGGTTCCTCACTTTCGCGCGTCCCGGTAGCACCCCAGGCACCGGCACCACCGGCACCGCACGTACCGAGCGCGGCGGTCCGGGCGGCCAGTTCGGCGCAGCGCGAGGTCGCGCGGGTGTGGTCGTCGTCGGCCCAGGAGAGGTCGCGGGCCAGGTCCCGGTACGCGGCGGAGTGCCCGGGGACGGCGGCGAGCCGGCGCAGCAGCACCCGGCCCCGCTCCGCGGCGCGGGCCTGTTCGCGTCGCATCACTTCCAGCCGCTGCCGCAGGGCTTCCGCGCCGCCCGGACGGCGGTCGTGGGCGGTCGCCGCCGCGGCGTGCAGCCGGCGGGCGTGCGCCGTCTCCGCGCCGTCCGCCGCGAGGTCCTCCAGAAGGGACTCCACCACGTCCCACGGTGCGATCTCGGCTCCCCTCAGGCAGGCCGCCAGGCCCTCGGGGTCACGCGACCGGAACACCGCGTACCAGCCGCCCTCCGGGTCCAGGCGCGCCGTCATCGCGTTGAGGTATCGCACGAAGTCCCACACCTGGTACGGCAGTTGCTGCGCCGTCATCGTCTGCCCGCCCTCCGCCTCGGGGTCGGGGGCATTCGACCGCAGCCGTGTTACGGGACGGCTACGCGCAGTTTTCGGCGACGGTGCGGATCACTCAACGCGCCCGAAGGGTCACCGCGATACCGGTGTGCGGACGCCTGCCCAGACGCACGACCGCGGCCGGCACGTCGACGAGCCAGAACCGCCAGGTGTACTTGCGGCTCAGCAGCTTCCTGACCTTCCCGAGGTCGGCCCCTTCGAGCAGACGCGCGGTACCCTCCGCGGTCTCGGCTCCCTCCCCGACCCTGCCGCGCACGTCGCAGGGGGTGACCGTGACCCGGTCGTCCCGGCGCAGGCGCTTGACCTTCCACGAGTCGGAGCGGGTCCAGACGTACAGTTCACCGCCCTCGACGGCGAACCACACGGGCGTGGCGACACCCGTCCCGTCCTTGCGGAAGGTGGTGAGGCTGACGTACTGGGCGCGGTCGAGCTCCTTGAGGTCCACGGACGCGAGACTACGCCCCGCGACGCCGCGCCGGCGCCCCGGGCCGGTGCCACGCGGGCCGGTGCCACGAGGGCCCGTGCGGAGCCGGGACCCGGACTCTTCGCACCGGGGCGAGCGCTCGGCGGGGCGCCGCCGTCACGGCCTGATGTCGTCGCAGGCGATCGGCAGATGGCGGGGCCCGCGCAGCACCGCGTTGCTGCGGTATTCGGGCGGGTCCTCGAGCAGCCGGGGGTTGACCAGTCGGCGTGCGAGTTCGCTCAGCGCGATCTGGGCCTCCAGCCGGGCGAGGGGGGCGCCGAAGCAGCTGTGGACCCCGCTGCCGAAGCCCAGATGGCGGACGTCCTCGCGGTCGGGGTCGAAGCGGTCGGGGTCCTCGAAGCGCAGCGGGTCGCGGTTGGCCGCGGCCACCACCAGCCACAGGGAGGCGCCCTTCGGGATGGTGGCTCCGGCGATCTCGATGTCCGCGAGAGTGGTGCGGTTCGGTACCAGCTGCACCGGCGGTTCGAAGCGCAGCAGTTCCTCGACGAGCGGGACGGACAGGTCCGGGTCGGCGCGCAGGCGCTCCAGCACCTGCGGGTTGCGCAGCAGCGTCAGCATGCCGTTGGTGATCAGGTTCACGGTGGTCTCGTGGCCGGCGACCAGCAGCAGCGCGGCGGTGCTGAGCAGCTCCATCGTGGACATCGAACCGTCCGGCCCGTTGAGGGTGGCCAGTTCGGAGAGCATGTCCTTCTGCGGGTTCCTGCGCCGTTCCTCGATCAGCCCGGCCAGGTACATGCCGAGTTCGGTACGGGCCTGCTGGAAGGCCCTGTTCCGCTCGGTGGGGTCCTCCCCGGGCATCGGGTCCAGGCTGGCCGCGAGGGTGTCGGCCCAGCCGTGGAAGCGCGACTCGTCCTCGCGCGGCACACCGAGCAGACGGCAGATCACCGTCACCGGGAACGGGTACGAGAACTGCCCGACCAGGTCGATGCGGCCCGTGCCGTCAATGCCCCCGATCAGGTCCGAGACGATCGCGCCCAGTTCGCCCCGCATCTCGTGCACGCGGTGCGGCTCGTGGGGCGGCCCGAAGGAGGTGTTCGTCAGGCGGCGCAGCCGGTCGTGCTCCGGCGGGTCGAGCCGGATGAAACTGGGGGGCAGCGTCGCCTCCCCCTCTTGCTGGTCCTGCGGGTCCTGCTGGTCCTGCAGGTCGATGCCGGCGGACCGGGTCATGTTGCGGGTGTCGGAGCTGACCCGTGGGTCGTGCAGCAGGGTCAGGACCTCGCGGTAGGTGCTCACGACGTACGCGTCGTCCTCGTTCAGCACCGGCGTCTTGCGGAGTTCCGCGTAGAGGGGGTACGGGTCGTGGCGGTTCTCGTACCGGAGGATCTGCCGCAGCAGGCTGCCTTGGGTCATGGCGGGTTCCTTGCGCTCGCTCACGGCGTCAGTGCCGGCCGGGGGTGAAGGTCATGCGCCGGTCGGCCGGCGAGTAGCCGCTGAGGGTGACGGTCGGTCCGTGGGTGGGCACCGACGGGTCGGGGAACTCGGCCGGCACGGACCGCGCTCCCTCCGGCCGGCGGTCCACCGTGGGGAACGACGGCGGGAACGGCGCCGTCGTCTCGATCAGATGCTCGTAGAACGGCAGCCAGCGCGCCTGGTCGAAGGTGACGGCACCGATGACGCGGTCCTGGTAGCCGTACACCCCCACGAACCGCCGTTCGGCGAGCGAGCCCTGGGAGATAAGGAGTTCCGTCCCCATGGACGGCACGCCCACCGACTTGATGTTGACGCCGAACTGGGAGGACCAGAAGGCCGGTACCCACATGTGGGGGCGGCGGTCGACACTCGCGCAGAGCATGTTGTGCGCGGCGGTCTCGGCCTGGCTGACGGCGTTGCCCCAGTGCTCAAGCGACAGGAACTGGTACCCGAAGAGCGGGTGCGGAGACCTCGCCACGTCACCCGCGACGAAGATGTCGTCGGTGACGATGCCCCGGATGTCGAACGCCCGGCAGCCGGCGTCGCAGGCGATGCCCCGAGGACCTGCCCCGAGCCCCGATCCGGCGAGCCACTCCGTGTTGCGCGTCGCGCCGAGCGCGACGACCACGATGTCGGGCTCGACGGAGGACCCGTCGGAGAGGTGGGCGGCGCGCACCCGCCCGGCCGAGTCCCCCTCGAGCCCGGTGACCATCACGCCCGTGCGCAGATCCACCCCGTGCTCGCGCTGGAGCTCGGCGGCCACCGCCCCGACGACCCCGCCGAGCGCGCCGACGAGGGGCGCGGCGCCGCGTTCCGCGACCGTCACGGGGATGTCCCGCTCGCGGCAGGCGGAGGCGATCTCCGAGCCGGTGAAGCCCGCGCCGATGACGAGCACCCGGCGGGGCCCGTCCACGAGGCGCTTGTGCAGCGCGGTGGCGTCGTCACGGGTCCGCAGGACGAAGACCCCGTCGAGGCCGGCCTCCCCCTCGTGCGGCCACGGCCGGGCGCGGACCCCGGTGGTGATCAGCAGCCGGTCGTACTCGACTTCCTCGCCGTCGGCGAGCCGGACGCGTTTGGCGGCCATGTCCAGCCCGGTGGCGGCCGTGCCGAGGCGCCAGTCGGCCTCCAGGGCCGTGCGCCGGGGCAGGGCGGTGTGGTCCGGAGTGGTCCTGCCGAGCAGGACCCCCTTGGAGAGCGGGGGCCGGTCGTACGGTTCGTAGGGCTCGTCACCGACCATGGTGAGCGTGCCGGCGAAGCCCTCCGTCCGCAGCGTCTCCGCGGCCCTGAGTCCGGCCAGGGAGGCACCGACGACGACGATGCGGCCGTCGCGCTTGAGCCGTTCGAGGTATCCGTCAGCGGGCATCGGACGCCTCCCCGGCGGTCACGGCCTCGTCCAACCGGTCCACGAGGATCGCCTGCACGGGACAGGCGGCGACGGCCCGGGCCACTTCCTCCCGGAACGCCTCGTCGGGCCGGGGCTTGTACAGCAGCGCTTCCTCGCCGTGCATTTCGAAGACGTCCGGGGCGAGGAAGGCGCACTGCGCGTACCCCTGGCACCGGTTGAGATCAACGACAACTCTCACGACGGATCAGCCCTTCCCGTTGCCTCGTCACTCCCCCTGGACCAGCATGCGGGCGCCGGGGCGGTCCCGCTCGCCGGGGCGGGCCGAAGGGGGCACGGAACGAGGGAGCCGAAAGGGAAGCGGACGGCGAACGTACCGGGGCCGGTACCGCTCGCCGGCCGTCTCATGCGGCCGGAGCCGGGGCCGGAAATCGGCCTGAGGCCGGGCAGGCAGGGCCGCGACACCGGAGGTGCCGACGGGCAGATCACTCGGCACCGGGCCGAGACGGGGCGGCGGGCCGGGCCGGAACCCGGCTGCTCACCGCCCGCACCGTACCCCTACCGCCCGCACCGGCCACACCGGCCACACCGGCCACACCGGCCACGGAGGGTAGGGGTACGGATGGGGACCACCCCGGCACAGCGGTTCAGGGCAGCTCGGCCTGCTGCGGCCGGGACCTCATCCGGACCCTGAGCAGATGGGCGCCGATCATCGCGGACCAGGCCGGGAAGACCAGTTCCGACCACGGGAAGCTGGGGCCTGCGAACAGCAGCACCAGGCCTGCCGCGTAGCCGATGGCGGTGAGCGGCCGGGGGATCACGCCGAGCCGGCGGCCGATGGTCGAGGTCGCGAAGATGAACACGGCGGCCATCCGCATCGCGTACGTGGTCAGCAGCGTGTACGCGAAGTCGCGGCCGAACGCCGAAGGCTGCTGGTCGGCGAGGATGCCGCCCGCCGCAGCAGCGGCCCCGAAGATGGTGGCCACGAACACCAGGCCGCTGCCGAGGAACACCGTCGCGACCAGCTGGTCCTCCCGCTTCCCCACCTGCGCCCGCAGGGCGCCCATGAACCACAGGAAGAAGATCCCGGCGAACGGGACCAGCTCCAGTGCCGTGCGCACCGCACGCCGCTGGTCGGGGCCGAGAGCGTCGCCGCCTAGGTCGGCGGCGCCTTCGGGGATCGCCAACCGCATCAGCACGATCGCGGCCGCCAGCAGCACCGCGAAGACGATCCCGGCCAGCCCCGCAGCGCGAGGGGTGCGCAGTCGCTCCCTGCTCGGATCCATGGGCCGCTCGCCTTCTGTCCCTTCCCCTGCCCCGGTCTCTGCTCCGGTCTCGGCTCGGTATCTGCCCTGGACCGGTATCCCCGTCCCTTCAAGCAAGCAGCGGGAGGGCCGGGGAGCGCCACCCGGGCCCGCCCACGAGGGTGAACTCGGTGACCCCGCTCCGGCCGCACCGCCGGGGAAGCCGAGTGCCGGTACCGGCCTGGCGCGGTCGTCCAGCACGATCGCGGGGGACATGGAGGAGCGCGGCCGTCTTCCGGGGCCGGGGGGGTTCGGGTCGTGCACGGCCGGGTCGGCGGGGGCGAAGGAGAAGTCCGTCAGCTCGTTGTTCAGCAGGAAGCCCCTGCCGGGCACCGTGATGCCGCTGCCGCCGGTCGACTCGATCGTCAGCGTGTAGGCGGCGACGTTGCCCCACCGGTCGGCGACGGTGAGGTGGGTGGTGCTCTCTCCCTCGTACGTCGTCGGCCTGCCGCGGCCCTCCGACGTCCACGGCCGTGGGGGGGGCGCGCCGGTCCGGTCGCCGGGCGGGATACGAGCATGCCCGTCGACCACGCTGCCGCACCGGGAAACTCCAAGATCCCCGACAGAGTCGGGCCTATCTCAACCGCCCCGTCTCATTTCAAGCGCCCCGTGAGATGGTGCGCCGCTTTGAGTGCCATGGCGACGCTGGTGAGCGTGGGGTTCGAAGCAGTGGCCGTAGGGATGACCCCGTTCCCTCCGAGATAGAGGTTGTCGAAGCCCCAGACCCGGGAGTCGTTGTTCACTACGCTGATCCGCGGGTCCTTGCCCATGCGGACCGTTCCGGCGATGTGGTTGGGCAGGCCCAGCGTGGTGAACCGTGGCTCGGCTTGAGGTAGGAACCCGCCGAGCGCGGTGGCCGCCCGGAGCATGTCCTCCATCATTGCGTGCTGACGGGCGGCGTCGTCATCGCTGAACGAGAAGTCGAAGGTTGGCTGCGGCATGCCGTGGATGTCCGTATGTCTGTCGGAGAAGGTCACTCTGTTCTCCGGTCGGGGGTCGACGAGCCCGAACCACCGCAGGTCCGCGATCAGCCTGTCGTCGACATGCGGTACTTCCACACCGAACTGGAGGGCGTCACGGGTGATCTGACCATGCCACAGACGCCCCTCGGAGAGCGGTAGCCAGACGCTCGGTTCAGGGTCGCCCACCGGTACGGGCACATGGTCGTCAGGGAAGAGGTCGCGGTGCCGCTGCACGTCCGGAGCGAAGCGCGGATCCGTGCCCAGGCGATCCAACAACCTATCGAGAAGTACCACTTGGCAGAATGCCATCGGATGCTCGGTCAGATAGCGGCCGAGCGGATCCGGGCGGATCCCGGACGCCCAGAGCAACTGCGGTGTGAGGACCGCACCGGCGCAGACCACGAAGTGGTCCGCGGCGACACTGAGCTCTCGGGCCCCTTCGAGATCCCTCACTTCGGCGTGGTCGATCCGGGTCCCCGCGGAGTCCGGCACGAGTCGGGTGCACAGATGCTGCGGCAGAAGTGAGAAGTGGGCGTTGCCTTCAGCGATGTCCCCGAGAACCGTGTCGGCGCCGGCCCATGTCACCATCCCACCTTCTCCGCCACGGCGTTTGACCGCCAGCGGCAGGCTCTGTACCGCGTACTGCTCCGGAAGTTCGCTGAACTCGTCCCGCAGCGCGTCGATGATCAGCCTTTGCCGGACCGAGTGTTCGAACTCCCGGTTGCTCACGGTGAGAAGTGCCTCGGCCTCGGTGTAGCAGCGGTCCCATTCGTCCGAACCGATTCCTCCATAACGCTCCAGAACCGGATGGTGACGTGGAGTCGCGCAGGTCCAGTGCGTGGCCATGCCGCCCACTGCGTAGGAGGCCGAAGCGGCTGGGATGTTCCGGTACGGATCCTGATCGGGGTTCTCGTTGTGCCGGGCGCAGCCCCAGTTCGTCGGCAGCCCGTGGGCGCCCGCCGGATCGACTGCCAGTTCGGCATGCGCACTGTCGGGAACGGAAAGCGTGTACAAGTTTCCGCGTATGACCGAGGAGAAGAGGTTGTTGTCACGCTGGTAGATGTAGATGTTCTTCAGATTCGACCCGGGCCTTCGGGCGAGCTGAGCCCCTGCCTCCACCATGAGGACGTCGATACCGGCTCCCACCAATGTGCGGGCGAAACTGGCACCGACCGGCCCGGACCCCACGATCAGGACGTCCACGCGATAGTCCGTATGCGACATGACACCTCGCTCGGGTCGTGTTGAGGTTCCCCGGCTTGAGCTGGGCGTTCTCCTTGCGCAGGGCGGCGGGCTCCGCACACTCGGCGGTGGTGGGCATGCCGCCTCGGCCGCCGGTGTCGGCCTCGGCCCGGCAGTCAGATCCAGTTGCGCAGGGCCCCGTGGTGCACGCCGAACTCCCCGGCCATGCGGCGGATCACGGGCTTCGGCTCCGCGGTCCGGCACATCCGCACCGCACGCTCACGCAACACCAGCGGGCGCTTCCTCGGCGCCCGCATCGTCTGCGCTCCTCTCATGACACCCTGACCACCCATCCCCGGATATCGGGGGAACCCCATGTTCCCGCCGCTCCAACCAGTCAAGCCCTGTGCGGCACTATCCGGCAATCGCCGCTTCCAGAATATCGCGTGGGAGGGTTCCCGCACATGCGGCCGAAGGAGGCTTGGAATCAGCGGCCACACCAATCCGCGCGCCCCGAGCGGATTGGCGAACAACGAGGTCATCGGGGCTTGGCCGGCGGCAGGAACGCCCAGACCGCGGCGACCACGGCCAGCGCGATCACAGCCGTCACCGAGAACGCGAGCGCGAAATCACCCGCGTCTGGCTTCGGCCCGAGAATGACCACGAGTAGGGCGAGTCCGATGGCACCGCCCGTGTACTGCGTGGTGTTGATGAGGGCACTGCCCATCCCGCTCCTCTCTGGCGGCAGGTCGCGCGTACCGGTGATGAACGTCCCGGCGAAGGCCATCCCCTGTCCCAGCCCGCTGAGCAGGACACCCGGCAGGATCGCCGTGATGTACTCACCCGATGAGGACGCGGCGTAGGCCAGGACGGCCAGCCCGGACGCACCGATGCCGTAAGCCAGAGCGAGGAGGTGCCGCAGATCCCAGCGCCCGGCGAGCACACCGGTGACGATGTTGCCCACCCCGATGGTCAGGGCAAGGGGAAGAAAGGCGAGGCCGGCGGCAAGGGGGGTATATCCGCTTTCATTCTGCAGGTACAGGGTGAACAAGAAGAACTCCGCCCCGAAGCTCGCCCAGTAGAGAGCGGAAGCCAGGCATGCGACCTGGAGCGTTCGCACGCTGTAGAGCATGGCAGGGATGAGCGGGCGGGAACTGCGGCGTTGGTCCAGCCAGAACAGCGTCCCGGTCACACACGCCACGCCTGTCGTGGTGGCCACCTCCAGCCACCAGGTCCCCTCGCGGGCGATTTCCGTGAGCGACATGACAATCGCCACCAGGGTGGTGGACGCCAGCACCGCGCCACGGATGTCCAGAGAGTGCCGGGTGCCGCCCGCCGGACTGAGCAGAAGACGCCCTGCTGCGAGCAGACAGCCAGCGATGATCGGCAGATTGATCCAGAAGATCCACGGCCAGGATGCGAGGGTGAGGAGAACACCGCCGAGGACCACCCCCAGCGCGAGCCCCATCGCGCCCGTGGCCCCCCAGATACTCAGCGCGCGGTTCCGGGCCGGCCCCGGGGGGTACGCCGCATTGATCAGTGCGAGTGCGGCGGGCACCAGCAAGGCTGCCGCGATGCCCTGACACACCCGGGCCGCGATGAGCGGCAGGGCCGCTCCTGACACCGCCGCCCCGATGGAGGCCAGCGCGAACAGTGACTGCGCAGCGAGAAAGACGCGTCCTCCGCCGAGTGCGTCCACCAGTTGGCCGCCCAGCAGCAGGAATCCGGCGAAGAAGATCGCGTAGGCGCTGACGATCCACTGCAGGGAGGCTCCGGAGAAGCGGAGGTCTTCACCGATGTCGGGGAGCGAGATGTAGATGATCGAGAAGTCCAGGGCGATCAGCAACTGCGAACCGGCCAGTGCCGCCATGAGTTTGGGCCCGGCGTGGGCAGAGACGTCTCGAGACACAGGAGTCAACTCCGCGGTCGGGGGGAGAGGGACGGGCGCGGACGGTGAGCGAGGAGCCGGTGCCCTTGACACAGCCGGGCCGCACGGGCGCGGGCGGACGGAGCGTGTGCATGGCGCCGATGAGCCTGCCGCCTCGGCCGCTCATCTCGCTCAGCGAGGGCGGGGGCCGAGCGCCCCGATCGCCGGTGGCGTCGGAATGCTGTGCCCGACCGGATAGCCGAACACCAGGTTGCTTCGATCACGAAGACCCGGTTGCTCCCGGGGACCCCGGGCATGCCCTCCCTGACCCGCGTGATGGGTCGGGGCAGGGGTGGCGGATTCCCGACGCCGCAAACCAGCGCAGTAGTCCTGCTTCCTGCGGGGCCGACGGCGGCCTGCCCCCCGGGACTCGCTCCCCCGGGTGAATCATTCACCGGCTTCCGGGGGCCGGCGGTTCTCCGGGGGCCGGTCGCCAGACCGTGGAGGAGGGACCGGGCCGAGTTTCGTCCACAGGAGGAAGAGCCCCCCGAGCACCAGCATGCCGATTCCAGACCACAGATTGATGTTGATGCCCGCAGCCTTGGCGATCGCGGCGTCGGAGGCGGTGATCCCGGCGACGGTCATGATGATGCCGTAGACCCCGAACAGGGATCCGAGGACCAGCCGCAGATCGAACAGCCGCGACGCGGAGGCCGACTGCCGTTCGAGTTCCTCGATCCGTTCCAGTTCCTCGATCCGTTGCTGGAATTCGGACCCGCTCTCGGACTCGCTCACGACTGATCACCTCAGAAGGAGAAGGGGATGTAGCACAGGATTGCCAGGATGATCGCTCCCCAGCCCACCACCGCCGGCTTGCGGTACCAGGCGTCGTCGCCCCGGGACGGCGGTTCGGCCATGCCCGGCGATCGGGTGCCGTAGACCAGGCCGGCAAGCGTCTCGACGGGCTTCGGTTGGGTGAAGAGGGACACCGCCACGACCACGACCCCGCCGACGCAGAAGGCGACGATGGCGGAGACGAAGTTGGCGCCCTGGTCGCTGGGGATCGAGACGACTCCGCGTTCGTAGAGCCAGAAGTAGTTGATCATCGCGGCCAGCGTGCCGCACAGAAGGCCCCAGAAACCCGCCGCGGCCGTGGCCCGCTTCCAGAACATGCCCAAGATGAAGACGCAGAACAGCGGGACGTTGAAGAACGAGAACAGCGTCTGCAGGTAATTCATGATGTTATTGAAGGACGAGGCGATGAAGGCGGTCCCCATCCCGACGAACACACCAATCGCGGTGACAACGCGTCCCGTCGTCACGTAGTACCGGTCGGGGCGTCCCGGCTGCACGTACTGGCCCCAGATGTCGTAGGTGAAGACGGTGTTGAAGGAGGAGACGTTGGCTGCCATGCCGGCCATGAACGCGGCCAGCAAGCCGGTGATGGCGAGTCCGAGGACACCGTTGGGCAGCAGGTCGCGCATCAGTACCGGGATCGCGTCGTTGTACTGCAGATCGCTCCCGGGCTGGCCAAGAGTGGGCTCGGTCGCAAGGGCGATCAGCCCCGGGACGACCACGATGAGTGGAATCAAGAGCTTCGGATAGGCAGCGATCAGCGGAGTGCGTTGGGCGGCGGAGAGATTCCTGGCGGACAGCGCGCGCTGCACCTCGGCGAAGTTGGTGGTCCAGTAGCCGAAGCTCAGCACGAAGCCCAGGCCGAGAACGATGGTCAGCCAGTTGGCGCCCAGAGGGTTCGGGGAGCCGACTCCCGTCCCGTCCCACGCTGTGAGGAATTCCGCACCTTGTGTTTGGGTCAAGGAATCCATGAGACCGGACCAGCCGCCGACCTGCCTGAGCCCGATGACCGTGAGCGGGATGAGGGAAGCCAGGATCACGAAGAACTGCATCACCTCGTTGTAGATCGCCGAGGAGAGTCCGCCGAGGGTGATGTAGATGAGCACGAAGAGGCCCGCGACGACGATCGCCAGCGACTGCGGCCAACCGATCAGGGCCTCCAGCACGATCGCCATGGCATACAGGTTGACGCCTGCGATCAGCAGCGCAGCCACCGCGAAGATGACCGCGCTGAGCAGGTGAGAGGCCGGTCCGTAGCGGTGGCGCAGGAACTCCGGGACGGACCGGACCTTGGAGCCGTAGTAGAACGGCATCATCACCAGGCCGAGGAAGACCATGGCCGGCACAGCGCCGATCCAGTACCAGTGGACCGTGTACACACCGTACTGTGCGCCGTTGGCGGACATTCCCAGGATCTCGGTGGCTCCCAGGTTGGCCGCGATGAACGCCAGACCGGTGAGCCATGCGGGCAGCGACCGGCCGGCCAGGAAGAAGTCCAGGCTGGTGCGCACACTGCGACGGGCTGCGAATCCGATGGCCAGCACCACCACGAAATAGATCCCGAGGATTGCGTAGTCGAGTGCGTTGGTGGGGAGTCGCAACTCCTGTGCGAGGTAGTGCATGTGATCGTCCACTTCCCACGACGAACAGGCCGGTCGGGATTACAGGTCTGCTGATGCGCTCTCACAGAACCGGCCCCTCGGACCGCTTGCGTACGCGAGCGGCGTGGAGGTCTCCGGTAGGGCGCAGTACAGCCGTGTGCGCTCTCATCAGGCCGGGATCGGCGCCCGGGGGTGCAGGCGCGCGGGCGGAGCCGCTCGGCATATCCCGATAGAGCGGGAGACGGGCCCGACGCGCTGTTGTTGGGCGGGTGGGCCGCCGCCGGACAGGACGGCGCAGTTGCGGCCGGTACGGTGGCACGCACGGAGGTCGGGCCGACCACGGGATGACGCCGCCCTGGTCGACGGCGATGCGCCGAACAGACCTTCCTTCGGGGCCGCAGTCGAATGCATACCCGCACCTTGGCGGTCCTACCGGAACCGGGCAAGCGACACGCGGCAGGTACCACTTCAGCTGATCCATCTGGCCTCCGGGCGGGGCTTTGGCCCAAGACCAGGTAATCGGGGTCTTCGAACTTGAGCGGTGCAGGTCGGCGTCCGCACTGACTGTCTGTCACAATTCGTGACCAGTAGTGTGGTTGTCACCCCTGGAGGCAGTACGCCCGTGGTCCTGGTTGATCATTTCTGTTCCCTACGCAGAAGGATCACCGGGGAGCCACGGGCTTGGTCAATGAATCGTCCCGGGTTCGTTAGAGATCTCAGATTGTGGTGATGATCTGGGGTCTCGTGGATTCGGTGTAGTAGCCGGCTTCGTACTCGACGGGCGGAATGCGGACTGTCTCACCGCGGAGCCGCCGGTGGTTGTACCAGTCGACCCATTCAGCAGTGGCCAACTCGACCTGGGAGAGTGTCTTCCAGGGCCGCCGGGGTTTGATCAATTCGGTCTTGTACAGGCCGATCACCGACTCCATCAGGGCGTTGGCGTGATCCGTCGACTGCTCAGGTTCCGGACTCTGGAGATGCAGGCGGGGTGCGGGTGACGCACCCGTTCCACCCGCTGTTTGGACGGGAGTTGGAGTTCATCGAGCGCCGTCAGTGCTG
>NZ_BLLG01000034.1 GCF_011766325.1 Streptomyces pacificus
CGGCGAGGGGTCGTGGGCCATCCGCCGTCAGCCTTCGGGGCGGAGCAGACCGCGCTCGTACGCCCTGGCCAGCCGCTGCGGGACCCGGTACGGCACGCCGTCCACCGTGACGGTCACCAGCTGAGGGGTGACGGCCTTCCACTGCGCGCGGCGGTGGCGGGTGTTGCTGCGCGACATCCTGCGCTTGGGTACGGCCATGGAGACCTCCGGGAGTGGGTGGTGTGCGGTGAGCAGCAGACAATACATGAAAATGGATGTCATTACGCGACGGGGCTCCGCCGTGGACGCGGGGAGCCCGTTCTGCGAGAGGGGGCCGCGCGCGATCCACCCCCGAACGCCCCCGGGCGATTGCCGCAGGCGGCTTCGGCGGCCCGGCCCGCCTGCGGCGCGGCCCGCAGCCCCTTCGAGCCGCTGAGCAGCAGCGGCGCACGCCGGCGGACCTGTCTGCGGCTGCCGTAGCGGACGACTGAGAATAGAGGGCGTGATTTACCGGAAGGTGGCACCGTGTATACGCCTGAACTGAATTGCAGACTTCGGGGAAATGGTCCAATGTATGCGGAATATCAAATTCCGCCAAAATATTTGCGGTGTGGCGCCAGTCACATGGGTGAAGCCTTGATCAAGCGGATCCGGTGCTTCATATACTGACGGCACGTTCGGGGTCACGGACAGACCGGCGCCTCATTGCCCGCCCTCCAGGCGTGGCAGCCGCGGCCCGTCCGTGTGGTTCAGGCAAGTCAAGGGGGAAGTCCATGCTTCTGGGCGGATCAGGACGCCTGGCTGGAGGACTTCGCCGGCCGAGCGTGCTCCCCGGGCGCAGACCGCGCCGGTCATGGCCGTTCCGGCCGTCGGCCAGGCAGTTGTTGCCGTCGGCGCCGCAGCTATCGGTGCGTGACCGCCGAGGTCAAGGATAACTTCGCGACACCCGTTTCCCGGGCCGGTCGTCATTGGGTGGGGCGTCCTTGAGCTCGGCTTCTATGGGTTCGTCGGAATTGAGATCGGATGAATACGGGGACGGGAGTACGGCTGAATGCTGTCCGGGTGGGTAGCGAGTCGGGAATTGACTGTTTCGGCGCGCCGCGCGGAGTGCCTGCCGACCGCCAGATGGATCTTATGGTCGAAGTGCCGGCAAGCCGTTCCAGAGGGCAGGGCATCGCGTCGGCGCCGGTCTCGGTGAAGACCGTGAACGCATGCGGGCCCTTGGTGCTGGTCGCGGACACCGAATTCACCGGGAGCCGGCTGCCGGCGCGCCGCATGACCGGGCTTGTCCCCCACCTCGTGCCGATGCCGCACCGCTCAGGGGCTCCGGTTCACCGCCGCTTCCCGGGGCGCTGATCACACAGCACCTCACGCGTCCTGCTCCGCATCCCCCGGCAGCCGATGCGCGCCCACCGGGTGACCGCGCGAGCAGTACCTCTCTGCCTCCGGGGCCGCCTCTTCGCCCACCAGTTGTCCACGGTCTTCAGAGCGCCCCCAGCGCAGCCGTGACGTCCTCATGCTCCCGGCCCGCCGCCGGGGCTGCCGCCGCCCGAAGGTGCAGAACCTCCTGCGCCGCCGGCGCCGGATACCGTGCGTCCCCATCAGCCCACTTGCACGTCTCAATGGAATCATAGGATTTTCGGGTCGATAGGCGAAAGGAAACTTTTGGACCGTCAGTTGCATCGGGAACCGGTCTCATTTCTTCGAGTTTTTTAGCGCATCGGAATCAGACGCCTCACCGGCGGATGCACACGAGGTTGATAGATGAATTTGAGTAGTTCTTTGAGGGAACCCCACGTCAGATTAGGAAACCATCATCTGAGGATCCTTCAACTCGTCTCCCAGGGCTGCACCATGACGCAGGTCGCCCGCCGTATGGAGATCAGCGACCGCACACTCCGGCGTAAAGTCCGGTCGATATGCGATTGCGTCGACGTCGAAACCCCGATAGAAGCAGTGGTGTGGGCTGTGCGTCGAGGCATCATCTGATCGGAGCCTCGCTGTCCGCGACCCTCGTGGGCTGAGCGGGAGAAACGAATACCGAAACCCCGGTTCGGGGTTCGGGTGCGCTCCGGGGCAGGTCGGGAAAAGCGGCGGCTGGTGACGGTTGGCGGAGGAAACCGTCACCAGCCGCCGCTCTCCCCTTTCATATCGGACCTCCCATGTCGCCCCCGGGACTTCCGAGGGGGCCCCGGCTCCGAAAGCCGCACCCGCGGCACGTACCCGCCGCGCCGTGTCCGGTCGCCGTGTCCGGTCACCGTGACGGGTCGGACCGCCGGGCGGCCGTCCCGCACCGCGGCCGGCGCGCCCCTGCCGATGATGGCCGATGCCGGTCAATTCGTTGTCCGGCGGCAGCATCCCGCGATAGAAAGCATCTGTGGCAGGCGAAAAGATTAAGAACCCGCAGGGCCGGTCTTCCGCGACCGCTGTCGAAAGTCCCGTGGGTGCATCGGTCGAACAGCTCCTGGGCCGACTCCGGTTGGGTTCACTGAGGACCTCGGAGGTGTACTCCTATCCTGGTCGGAACGAGAACTGGTCCGGCATCACGGACACCGGCAGTTCGGTATTCGTGAAACAGCTGAAAGGGAGTCCCAAGGAATCCCTGAAACGCTACCGAAGGGTCATGGCGTTCGAGCGCCTCGCGAAGGGCGGAGTCCGTTCCTTCCCCAGCCCGGAATTCATCGGGGGCGATGAGGAGCAGCGGCTGCTGGTCTTCCGGATGCTGGACGGCATCAGATCCGGCAGTGAACTCGCCGCGGACGAGGAGTTCACCGGGTTCATGGCGGCGGAGGCGGGCCGGACACTGGCCGCCCTGCACCGACTCCCCTTCCGGGCCGAGGACTTTCCCGAGCCGGATCCCCACCCGTACCCACCGGTCGAGGACCTGCGGTCGTTGCCGCTGGAGGTCTACGTCAACGCCACCGGCGCCTTCGTCCAGGCATGGGGGCTGTTGCAGCGTGATGCGGCGCTGCTCGGGGAGCTTGAGCGGCTGCGAGCGGCCGAAGCCGGGTTCGCACGCGTGCCCATCCACGGTGACCTGCGGCTGGATCAGTTCCTGCTCACCGACACCGCGTTCTACGTCAACGACTGGGAGGAGTTCCGGCTCGGTGACCCGGCACGCGATGTCGGGGCGTACGTCGGCGAGTGGCTGCACCGTGCGGTGTTGCGGATTCCCGCACAGCAGACCGACGACGCGTTCTCGGTCAGGCTCACCCACGAGGAGGTCGTGGCGCGCGGCAGCGAGGAGCTGGCCCGCGTACTTCCGCTGATCTCCGAGTTCCACCGTGGCTACCGCGAGGGCGGCGGCCCCGATGACGACGGACTCGTGGTGCGCGCCACGTCCTACGCCGGATGGCATCTGATCGACCGGCTGATCGCCTCGACCAGGGAGAGCGGCCGGCTGTCGGCCATCGTCCGGGCAGCGGCGGGCATCGGCAGGACCGCGCTACTCGACCCGCGGAGCTTCGTCTGTGCGGTCGGACTCGGGGAGGCTCCATGAGCACGCGCATCGAAGAGACCGCCACGCCCGGTCGCGTACCGGAGCGGACTTCCGCGAACGGGGCGCCCGCACCGGTGCTTTCGGCCGGGCTCCGTCTGGCGCTGGAGGACGTGCGGATCGCACCGGACGGCAAGACGGCCTGGGTACGCGACGACGAGGTGACCGCCGAGTCCGCGTCGGCGATGCGCTTCATGCTCGCCCGCACCCTGTACGAAGTGCTGCACACCGGGCGCGGGGTCAAGGACCGCGAGTCGCCCAGGACGCTGCGCGCGCCGGACTTCGAGGCACGACTGGTGAAGGCGACTCCGCACGCGGAGACGGTCGCCGCGGGGATCCTCACCGAGCAGCGCTCGGCCGCCGGCCGGCGGGTCGTTCAGATGGACGGCTTGCGTGTGGGCCTCCCGGACTCGGTGACGCTGAGGAAGACCGGTCGTACGGCAGGCGATCCCGGACGCCCGGTGGTGCTGATGAACCTCCCGTCGGCCCGCCCGCTCGTCTCTCCCGGCTTCTTCCTCGTGGACAGCGGAACGGGCCGCGCCGGCGGCGGCGCTCTGCTGCGGCTCTATCTGCGGGTGGCCGACGCCGACGCGGCGCCCGAGCTCTGGCATGCCGTACTGGGCGCCCTGCAGAGCCGCTCCGTGACCTACCGCGCGAAGATCATCTCCAATCCGGCGAGCCTGCCGCGCAACGACGGCATGGTCGTCTACCTGAGCTCGGGCTCCTGGGGCGCCGTCGACGCGGTGACCGAAAGCGCCCTGGCCACTGGCCTGCCGGAAGGGCCTGCGCCCGCGTTCGCCCACGTGGTCGCACCCGGCGTGACGGCCGCGTGGGAGCCGAAGGACGACCGTACGGGCATGCGCGGACTGAGCTTCGGCGAACACCGGGCGCATGTCGTCGCGCGGGCCTTCGTGGACGCGGCCGAACAGCATCGCGACCGTCCGACGGCCGCCGAACTGGGGGCGGCGTGCGTCGCGGCGAACGTGGACCCCGCCGACCCTGCCCGGAATCTCGACTCGAGCGACTGGCCGTGGAACACGGCCCCCCGGACCGCGCCGAGCGGCGGCTCGGTCGAGCCTGTCCCGGCCACCGACGACACATCACCGGCCACACAGGGCTCCGCGACCTGAACTGCCGGCCGTGCGCCCGACGGTGGCCGGATGCCACCGCACACTGCAGGAGGTCCCTCACCATGGCCAGACGACCACGCCCGGACGGCACCGACGAACTGCGGGTCTTCGCACAGCTTCTGGAGGGCAGGAAGGCCACCGTGGCCGCCGCGGTGGTGATGAGCCTGCTCTCGGCCGCCGCCACCCTCGCCCTCCCTCTCCAGGTCCGCGACCTGGTGATGGCTCTCGCCGGGGACGAACGTCCCGTCGGTCCGCTGCTCATGATGGCGGGCCTCGCGGTGGGCGCCGGGCTGGCGGCGGCGCTCTCCTCCTATCTGCTCGCCCGGGCCGGTGAAGGCCTGGTCTCCGAGGCACGGTTCCGCATCGTCTCGCACATCCTGACCCTGCCGCTGCGGCGGGTGCGGCGCGAAGGGGCCGGCAATCTGGTCGCCCGCGCCAGCTCCGACAGTACGCAGCTGCGCTCCGTGGTGGATGTCGGTGTGGCGCAGATCCCCTCCTCGCTCTTCCTGGCCGTCGGCACCCTGATCGCCATGGGCATGCTGGACTGGGTTCTGCTGCTCGTCGTGGTCGGCACCTTCGCGATCGCCGGTGTCGGCATCTACCTGTGCGTACGGTCGATCCGCAGCGGTGTGGAACGCCAGCAGAACGCCATCGGGGCCATGTCGCAGCAGATGACGGCGGCCGTGCTGTCCCTGCCCACGGTCAAGGCGTTCCTCGCCGAGGGCCGGGTGGCGTCCTCGCTGGGCCACAGCGTCGAGGACGCGCGCAAGGCCGCCGTATCGGTCGCGCGGGTGACCGCCCTGGTCGGGCCCACGATGCAGTTCGGCCAACAGCTCTCGATCATCGCGGTGATGGTCACCAGCGGTGCCCGGCTCGCCTCCGGGGATCTGGGCATCGGCGAGTTCGCCGCCTTCATCGTCTACCTGCTGCAACTCGTCGCGCCGCTGACCCTGCTGGTCTCGGGCGTGGCCCGGATGCAGAGCGGACTGGCCGCGCGCGGGCGACTCAACAGCGTGCTCACCATCGCGTCGGAGGGCTCCGGGGCCACCTCCCCGGTCGAGCCGTCACCGACCGCGCCCGCGGTGGAGTTCGACGCGGTCACCTACACGGACGGCGGGCGCACCATCATCCACGAGGCGACCTTCGCGGCCCCCGCACAGGGACTCACCGCCGTCATCGGGCCCTCCGGGGCGGGAAAGACGACGCTGCTCGGACTCACCGAACGCTTCCTCCTGCCGGACTCCGGCCGTATCTCCGTCTGCGGGCTGCCGGTCGAGCAGTGGCCCCTGCACCAGCTGCGCGGTGAGATCAGTTACGTCGACCAGAGCTTCACCCTCGTAGAGGGCACGGTGCGGCAGAACCTCCAGCTCGGCCAGGACGGCGACATACCGGACGCGGAGCTGTGGCGGGCGCTGGAAACGCTGGCGCTGCGCGGCGCCGTGGAAGCGCTGCCGGAGGGTCTGGACACCGAGCTGGGGCGGGCCGAGGACCTGTCGGGAGGTCAGCGCCAGCGGCTGGCGGCCGCCCGCGTCCTGCTGCGGGACACGCGCATCGTCATCTTCGACGAGCCGACCTCCCAGCTCGACAGCGAGAACGAGGAGCGGCTGCGGACGCTGATGCGCGGTCTCGCGGCCGAGCGCGCGGTGATCGTGGTCGCGCACCGCATCTCCACCGTGCAGGACGCCGACCTGATCGTGGTGGTGGACGAGGGGCACATCGTTGATCGCGGTACGCACGAGGAGCTGCTGGCGCGCTCCGCGCTCTACCAGGAGCTGGTGCACGGACAGGCGTTGCGCGGTGCCCTGCGGAAGCGGGGGGCCGGCACCGGTCCAGCGGATCCCGGAGCTTCTTCGGCAACCAGCCTCCCCACAGGGCGCGATGGCACTTCGGTGCCCGTCGGCGCTGCCCCGTCCGGCGGCCCGGTGGCGCCCGTGCCGGGGGTCAGGGCGGCGGCCCGGTGAGCGGTACGGCGGGTGCGGTCGAACCAGTGGGGGCGCGGCGCCTGCTGGTGATCGGGACGGGTTCGGTGGCCGCCGCCCATCTGCCCTTCTGGGCGAGCTGGTTGAAGGTCGGGCACCCCGGGACGGAGGTCCGCTACGTACTGACCGGAGCGGCCACCAGGTTCGTCACCCGGGAGGCGCTGGTCGCCATCGGCGGCTGCGACGTGCTGGTGGACCGGTGGTCCGACGAGCCGGAGCCAAGGGCCCGGCACGTGGACCTCGCACAGTGGCCCGACGCGGTCGTGGTGCTGCCGGCGACACTGAACTACCTGGCCAGAGTGGCCATCGGGCTGGGTGACTCGCCCTCCCTCCTCGCGCTTCAGTGCACACAGGCGGCGATCGCGCTGGCGCCCGCGCTGCCGCCCGGCGGCGCGGAGAGCGCGGCGTACGCGGAACACGCCGCCAAGCTCCGCGCGCGGCGCAACGTGGTCGTCGTCCCGCCCCATCCCGGCCGCAGTACGACCAGCGGGAGACGCGAGGCGTGGGCGCCCGCGTCCTTTCCCGACGTGCTGGCCGCGGCCGACAGGCTGCGGGCCGGCCTGGAGGCACCGGCCCCCGGCGGCCGCGCCGGGCCCGAGCACGAACACCCACCCGCCTGACGACTCACGGAGGCAACCATGACCACGGAAACACCCCGGCAGACCGAGCACCGGCCGAGCACCTCCGCGCCGGGCGGCCCCGACGGCACGGCATCCGGCAGAGGTCCGACGTTCGGCAAGGACCCGAAGCCGGGCGAGGGCAGCAGCGCGTACGGGGAGTCGCTGGCGGACATCTACGACTCGCTCTACCCCGCCACGGGCCCCGCCGTCGAGTCCATGGTCGCCTTCCTCCGGGAACTGCGCCCCGCGCCCGCCTCCCTGCTCGAACTGGGCGTCGGGACAGGCCGGTTGGCGATCCCGCTGGCCAAGCACGGCTACCGGGTGCACGGTGTGGACGCGTCCCCCGCGATGCTGGCGAAACTCCATGAGAACGACCCCACGGGCGCTGTCACCAGTTCGGTGGGGGACTTCAGCGCGCTGGTCGTCGAGGAGCGGTACGACCTCGTCCTCACCGCGCTCAACACCTTCTTCATGCTTCCCGACCAGGAGCAGCAGATCAACTGCCTGCGCGGCATACACGACGCCCTCGCGGACGGCGGGGTCGCGGTCTTCGAGACGTACAACCCGCAGGTGTACCACCGGCTTACCGAGACGACGACCCGGGTCGGCCATCTCGCGCCGGACGCGCTGCTGCTCGACACGATCCAGGTGAACCAGTCGCTCCAGTCCGCCCTGGTCGTCCACACGGTCGTGGGCCCCGGCGGACTGCGGAAGGTGCCCGAGGTCAGCCGGTACGCCTGGCCCGCCGAGTTCGACGTGATGGCCCGGCTCGCGGGACTGCGGGTGACCGGCCGCTGGGCCGGCTGGGACCGCAGCCCGGTCACGGATCAGGCGGAGAAGCACGTCTATGTGGTGGAGCGTCAAAGCGCATTGCTCGCTTGACGAGATGATGTGTTAACACAATACTTCAGCTAGTTAACGCATTGAACCGGGGAGGTGCGCGACATGGTTGTGCCGGCGCTGGAGGTCGACGCCTTACGGAAGAGCTTCGGCAGACGCCAGGCCGTCGACGGCATGACCTTCGACATCCGCGCCGGTGAGCTGTTCGGCTTCGTGGGAAGCAACGGGGCCGGCAAGACCACCACGATGCGGATCATCCTCGGAGTCCTCACGCCCGACGCCGGAGAGGTCCGGTGGCTCGGCCGTCCGGTCGACTTCGCCGCCCGCAGGCAGTTCGGCTACATGCCCGAGGAGCGCGGTCTCTATCCGCGGATGAAGGTCGGCGAACACCTGCGTTATCTAGGCGAGTTGCACGGCCTGCCGCCGGCCGCAGCACGGGCGGCGGCAGGCCGGTGGATCGAGCGACTGGAGCTCTCCTCATGCGCGTCCGAGGAGGTCCAGAACCTCAGCCTCGGCAACCAGCAGCGGGTCCAGCTGGCCGCGGCGCTGGTCCACGGACCGAAGGCGCTGGTGCTCGACGAGCCGTTCTCCGGCCTCGATCCGGTCGCAGTGGACGTCATGCGCGACGTGCTCGCCGAACGGGCCGCCGACAGGGTGACCGTCATGTTCTCCAGTCATCAGCTGTCGCTCGTCGAGCGCGTCTGCGACCGGGTCGGCATCGTCGGCGGAGGGCGGCTCATCGCCTGCGGAACGGTCAAGGAGCTGAGCGAGGACGCCGATCGCCGGCTGCTGGTCGATGCCCCGGCGGCGGGCGAGGACTGGGCCGCGGGACTGGCGGGCGTGGAGGTCGTGAGCCGGGAGGGCACCCGTACGCGGCTCCGCCTGGCGAAAGGCGCGGATGACCAGCGGGTGCTCCACGCGGCGCTGGCCACCGGGCCGGTCTCCGCCTTCGTGCCCGAACACCCCTCGCTGACCGAGTTGTACCGCGACCTGGTCGCCAGAACGCGCCCGCCGGAAGAGGACGCCGGAGAGACGGCCGGCGCAGGCGCGACGGCGGGCGCGACGGCGGGCGCCGGACCATCGGCGGGCAACCGGACCGAGGGCGGCGAGCGATGAGCACGGCGGCGCGAGCGCCGGGCGAGGCGACCGGCCGGGATGTACCCGGCGGGGAAGAGGCCTCCGCCTCGGGCAGGGGCACCGCCGGCCCCCGGGACGGCCCCGGCGCGCTGTCGGCCCGCCGAGCGGTCGGCCTGGTCACCCGGCGGGAGATCAACAGCAGGATGCGGACGAAGTCCTTCCTGCTGAGCACCCTGGGGCTGCTCCTCGGACTCGGCGTCTACGCCCTGGTCATCCTCGTCTCCACGGAGGGGCCGACCAGGGTCGGCGTCGACCGGGACGCCTCGGCGATGCGCCCGGTGCTCGCCGCGGTGGCCGAAGGGGCGGGCGACTTCGAGTTCGTCACCGTCGACGGCGACCATACCGATCGGCTCCTGCGTGACGGGGAGCTCTCCGCCGTGCTCGGCCGCACCGACGGGCAACTCACGCTGTCCGTGGAACGTGAGGCGGAAGAGAACCTCCTCGCCGTGGTGCGGGCCGCGGCCGCCGAGGAGCGCACCACCCGGGAACTGGAACGCGCGGGCGTGGACCCTGGGGAATTCAGGAAGCGCGTGGCGTCGGCCTCCGTGAAGGTCGACGCACGGGAACCGTCGGAGAACAGCGCGGCCGAGCAGTTCGCGCTGATCCTCTCCTCCACCGGGCTGCTGTACTTCTTCTTCGTCTTCTACGGGATCCTGCTGGCGCAGGGCGTGGTGGAGGAGAAGACCAGCCGCGTGGTGGAGTTGCTCCTCTCCACCATTCGCCCCTGGCAGCTCCTCGCCGGGAAACTGTTCGGTGTGGCCGTGGTCGGCCTCACCCAGCTCGTGCTGCTCGGCTCGGCCGCGGTGGCGCTCGCCCAGGGCACCGACGCCGTCACCCTGCCGACCGCCGCGAGCGGGACGCTGGTGACGCTGGGCGTCTGGTTCCTCCTCGGCTTCTTCCTGTTCGCCGCCATGCTGGCCGCAGCGGCTGCGCGTGTCTCACGGCAGGAGGACCTCCAGGGGGTGGTGCAACCGGTGATGCTGCTCATCACCACGCCGTTTGTGCTGGGCATCGCCCTGCTGAGCAAGAACGCACACGACCCGGTGATCGAGTGGCTGTCGCTCGTACCTCCGCTCAGCCCGATCCTGATGCCGGCCCGCATACTGCTCGGTACCGCTCCGGCCTGGCAGATCGCCCTCTCCCTGGTGCTGGCGGTCGCCGCCTTGGCCGGGACGACCCGTATCGCCGGACGGATGTACGCCAACAGCGTGCTGCGCAGCGGCTCCCGGGTTCCGCTCGCCGAGGCACTGCGGCTGCGCCAGCGCTCCGCTGGAAGCGCGTCGACGAACCTGCGGGCCGGTGGGGGCTGATTGCTCCCCCACGTTCTCGGCCGCGCTCGAACAGGGGGACCTCCGTCGCGGCGGAGCCCCGGAATGCCATGGCCCCGCGCCCCTGACGGGGCGCCTTACCGCACCACAGGAACAGCGCCGCTGCCCCTGTGTCCACCCGTCCCTATCCGGAACACATCCACCTGGCCCCGAGCCGCCTGACAACCTGGGAGTACTTCATGAGCACCGCCCTCTGGATCGCCGTCGGACTCGCCCTTCTCATCGCCGTCATCGCGGGTATCAAGAAGGGCCGGGGCTGACCCGCCTGATCGGCCCACGTCGTTTGAGGGGGCCGCGCCTGAGAGCGGACCACCCGCAAGCACGGCCCCCTCAAGCCGTTCAGAAGTCGAGTTCGTCGGTGGCGCCCCGGCGCAGCGGTGCCACCGACGCCTCGTCTGCGACGACCACGCCCGTGAAATCGGCGGGCCGGAAGAACCGGTGAGCCGCCTCGCCGACCGCATCGTACGGCACGCTTTCCAGGAGCGGCCCCCAGTTGTGCAACCAGTCGGAACCGACCCCGATGTGCAGCAGGTTCGCCAGACCGGATGCCAGGGCGCCCGGTGACGACATCGCCGTCGCGGTGGAGCCGACCGCGTAACTCCTGGCGGCATCGACCTCCCGCACCGAGGGCGGCTCGGCCGCCATGCGCTCCAGCTCTCCCCTGATGACCGCGAGGGCCGGCACGGTGTGCTCGGCAGCGGTGTCCGCCTCGATCATCAGCGTCGAGGCCCCCGGTACCGACTCCATGCCCGAACCGAGCTGATAGGCGTACCCTTCCTCCTCGCGCAGTCGTGTGACCAACCGGGAGGCGAAGGACCCGCCGAAGACCAACTGGGCCAGGTGCAGGGCCGGATAGCCCGGGTCCGGCCGGGGCAGCGCGGGGGTGGCCAGCCGGATCACGCTCTGGACGCCCCCGGGCCGGTCCACCCGGCGCAGCGGCCCGCCCGCGAACCACGGCGGCACCTCGGGTACGTCACCGTCGGGCCCCGCCTCCCACGAATCGAGCACGTCCGTGACCGTGGCGACGGCTTCCTCCGGCCTCAGGTCGCCGACCAGCACGAGCACCGCACCCCTGGCCCCCAGGTGCCGCGTGTGCACCTCTGCCAGACCGTCCGGTGTGCAGGCGGCGGCCAGTTCGGGCGTCGGCTGCCGGCGGGCCGCGGCCTCCTCGCCGTACCGCCGCCGCAGCAGTGCATGCTGCGCGAGGGCCGCCGGCTGGTGGGTGGCCAGCCGTATACGGCGTGCCAGCCGGTCGCGTTCGGGGGTGATGACGTCCCCGGTCAGCCGGGGACTGCGGACGGTCTCGGCCAGCAGGGCGAGTACGGCGGGCAGGGCGTCGGCCATGGTGTGCCCGGAGACGGTGAACTTGCGGGCGTCCGCGGTGGCGTTCAGGGTGGCGCCGTGCGCGGCGAGCGCCGCGTCGTAGCTGTCCGCCTCCCGGTGCGCTGTGCCGTGCATCAGGATCCCGGCCAGCAGCTGGCACAGCGCCACCTCGCCGGGGCCTGCGGCGGCGTACGGGACGGTGAGCCGGATCTCGACGAGGGGGATGACGGGGGCCGAACAGACCACCACGCGCAGTCCGTTGCCGAGGGTGATGTCGGCATCGGGCAGCGGCAGCCGCCCGTGGGCGAGGCCCGCGTCCAAGCCGCTCGCCGCCGTTCGGCCGGCGTTTGGCCGGATGCCGTGGAGGCGGCGTCCGCTCGCCGCCCTCCCGGTCATGCCGCCCTGCCTTCTCTAGTGCGTCCCATGGGTTCGCGACTCCGGGACAGCGCGGGTGGGGCGGGAAGGGTTGCCGTGCCGGCTGCCCTCAACGGCTCAGGTGGCCGATCCCTCTGCCCCGCCACTTCTCCTGGACTGCTGATGAGGCATGGCGAAGGACCGCTGAACAGAGCGGGGCCAGGCGGAAGGAGCCGCGCCACACACCGCACCGGGAGGGGACCACGGCCGCCGGCGCAGGCTTCGGCACCGCCGGGCAACGCCACTGGCTCGCGGTGACCGACGACCGGAAACGATCCGAAGGCAGACGATCCGAAGGCAGACGACACCACCAGACCCTGAACGCCCTGGCCCGGCGCAAGATCAACCTTCTCTGTGCCGCCCTGCGGGACCGGCGCCCCCACGAGGCCCGGCCACCCCCCCGTCCCGTGGCTGGACAACAGCATCAGTCAGCCGCCTTCTGTCGTGCGGCGCCCCGTGGCGCGGCCTCCTGCGGTATGAAGCGCACAATCGCCCGGTGCGAGGACTTGAGCCGGGCGGCGGCCCGGCTCACCTGCTCACCTGTCACCCCGGTCCGCACCCGCTCCGGCAGCGTCTGCGTCAACTCGGCCTCGCCGAAAAGCGTTTCGCGCAGACCGAGCAACTGTGCCCGCGTGCCCGGGTCACCGAGCTCGCGCAGTGCCCCGGCGGCCCAGCGGGCGGTCGTGGCACGCAGCAGTCCGGCACCGACCTCGTCCTGCGCCAGCGCCTCCAGCGTGCCGTCCAGTGCGGCCAGGACGCCCTCGGCGCCGTGCTCGTGCACGGCAAACAGCGTCAGCAGATCGGGCCCTGCCGTGTCCAGCGGCAGCCCGAACAGACCGCAGCCCACCGAGAGGCTCGACATCTCCGCGTCCGCGGTCGGCCCCCGGCGCAGCAGGGCCTGCCTGCCCTGTCCGAGCAGCGCGGCCAGGACGAGGTGCGCGAGATAGTCGGCGCGCTCGCTCACCGGGTCCGGCATCCGGTAGCCCACCGCCACGGCGGGCAGACCGGCGTGAGGATCGGCGACCGTCAGCCGCCGCTCCTCTCCCGGCAACGGCTCGTGCGCGTCGGGCGCGTCCACCGACGGACGCGCCGGCAGGGTACCGAAGCGCCGGCGCACGAGACGCTCCGCCGTTGACGGGTCGAACGCGCCGGTCAGTGTCACCACGGCGTTTCCGGGGCCGTAGTGGTCGGCGAAGAACTTCTCACACAGCGGAATGTCGAGGGCCGCCAGGTCGGCGGTTTCGCCGTACCCGTCCCTGGTGTTCTCCGCACGAGTGTGCAGGGCACGCGACAGCACCCAGGGGAAGGCGCCGTAAGGGCGATTGCGAACCATGAGGCGGATCTCCTCGTCAATCACCGCTGTCTGCGTGCGCAGATTTCGCGCGGAAATACAAGGCGCGCGCATGCGGTCCGCTTCGAGCGCGAGCAGCATGTCCAATGCGGACGCGGGTGCGGCGGCATAGTAGACCGTCACATCCTGGCGGGTCCTGGCGTCGCCGAAACCGCCTGCGCGCTGTACCTCGGGCAGGTACCCGCCGGGTGCGGCATCACGACCGCCTTGGAACATGAGGTGCTCGAAGAGGTGCGCGAGGCCCGTATGCCCCCTGGGCTCGGTCCGGAAGCCGACGCCGTAGTGCACCGCGAGACCGATCGAAGCGCCTACGGGATCCGGTGCCAACAACACCCGTAGACCATTGTCCAACACCAGGCGGCGTAGCTGATTTCGGGTCACCCCGGCGAGCATAGTGCGAGTCAAGTACCGGCTCAATGCGGGATGTTGGCCGATAGCGGCCAGTGTCCGCATGCGGTCATCCCCATTGCCAGCACGGCGCCGGTCGGGGAATCGTTCTGCCGCAGCCGGAGCACGTGATTGCCGGCATTGAAGGCATTGACGGCATTGCCGATCCGGTCACCTTTCCATTCCCCTGTCAACGATGGGAGTCATCATGAACACCCAGTCCCTGATCAGCGGCTACTCCGCCTACGCCGACGCCGACGAGCTCGTGCCGGCGGTGGAGGCCCCGGGCGCCACCATCACCATCACCACCTCGTCGCAGGCCTGCATCTCCGCCGCGTCCGCCATTTCGGCCGTGTCGATCGACAACACGTTCGACCACTCCTGCTGAGCCGGGTGAACCGCTGAGGACAGGGCGGGTGCCCACCGCCGCAATCGGTGGGCACCCGCCCTGTCGCACGAGAGCCGAGTCACCGGCTTCCGGCGGTCGCGTCACTCGTCCTGATCTGCCCCGGTGTCCCCGACGCCCGCACCGGACAGACCCAGAATGATGGAGGGCAGCGCCGATGACGTCAGCATCAGCGTCGTCAGCAGCGCGGGCATCCGCTCGATCATTCCGGGCTCGTTCTGGAAGACGACCATGAGCAGAACGGTGACCATGCCGGAGCCCACCGCACATTGGTATCCGATGAAGGAGACCCGGTCGCGCAGCCCGCGTTCGCGTTCGTCGAGTCCCTTCAGCGGCCGTTCGGCCACGCCGCGGGTCATCGAGCGCAACACGCCCCACAGCAGCAGCCAGGTGACGAAGGCAACGAGCCACCACGAGTCGGAGAACGCATTGCCGTCCGAGACGAGCGACAGCACCACCATGGCCACGCTCAGCGCGCAGAGCGAAACGGCCACGGGGACCATGGGGCTGCGGACCAGATCCGTCGTCTCGTCAGAACCCTGCCGGCTCATGAGCGTTCCTCCTTGTTGTACAGCTGGGCGGACAGCGGGGCGAAGGGCTGACGACCGAAGATCGCTTCGACCGGAAGCCCGAACACGTCGCTGAACCGGAACGCCAGATCGAGGCTCGGGTAGTAGTCGCCCCGCTCGATGGCACCGATGGTCTGCGGGTGCACTTCCACCAGACCGGCCAGCGCGACCCTGCTGAGGCCGCGCTCTGCGCGCAGCACTCTCAGCTGGTTGTAGATCGGCATTCCCTCGCGATGGCTCACTGGGCTCATGCAAGGAACATAGTAGTAACACAACAGTTCGTCAAGATAAAACAACAGCTCCTGCAGGAGTCACCGCATCAGAGACAAGGGAAGGTGTGCTGCCCCGTGACCACCGACGCCTCCGGCCACAACACCTCTGCTCAGGGCGCCTCCGCCCGTTCGGCGCCGGGTACGGCGCCGAACGGGCTCCCGAGCGTGCTCGTGCCGAACATGCCGGACACCCCGGACGCCCTGCGGCCCTTCGGTGAACTGGTACGCGACACCGGCGCCCGCCGCCTGTGGACAGGGCAGTCGCTCAAGGTGGAGACCCACCAGGCGTTCGCCCATCTCGCCGGAGCGGGGCTACGCGTCCCCGTCGGCACCAGCGTGACCCTGATGCCGCTGCGCCATCCGTACGACGCCGCCCTCCAGGCCCGCTCACTGGCCCTGACGACCGGTCACACGGTGGTGGCCGGATACGGCGTCGGTGCACCGGCGTTCGTACGCAGCCTCAACGGACGCCCTTATGCCAGCCCGCGCACGATGGCCGCGGACTACCTGCGCACGGTCCGCTCCCTGCTCGATGGGGAGATCGTCGACCACGCGGGCGACTACCACGCGCTGCGGGGGCGGCTGATACCCATGGAGCACCCGGGCGTCGAGGTCGGTGCGGGCGTGCTGCGCCCCAACATGGCACGTACCGTCGGCGGCGTCGCGGACGTCGCCATCACCTGGATGACCCCACCCGGATACGTCGCCGAGACCCTGCTGCCCGCCCTGGAGGAAGGGGCCGAGGACAGGGACGCCCGCTGCCGCGTCGCGACCGTCGTCCACGTCGCGGTGGAGCGCGCAGGGCGGGACCCCTACGTCCTCGCGTACACGGCCGCCTCCGGGCACCTCACGGCCGACCACTACACGGACATGCTGCGCCGGGCCGGCGTGCCGGCCGAACCGTCCGACCCGAGGGCCGGTGCCGTCTCCCTGGTGGACAGCGGCACTTTCGTGTTCGGCTCGGCAGACCACATCGCCGCCCGACTGGACGAGTACCGGGACGCCGGAGTGGACGAGGTGATCCTCAACTGCGCCGGAGTGCTCTTCACCGAAGGCCGGGAAGCGGCGTTTCGGGACGCCCGGGAGATCATCGAAGCTGTCCGGCGGCGGCGCAGTGGCTGAGCCGTTCACCGTTTCCTCGGCGCCGGCCGCCGAGCCGCCAGGGGGTCTGCGGCCGTCGGAAGCGGAGCCCGTCACCGTACGCGAGTACGGCACCCGCTATCTGCGGATCACCGTGCGATACCACGGGGGCACGGGATTCACCTGGCTGCGCGCACCCGGGCCGGCACACGCCCGTCCGCAGTGCCTTCCGCCGGCGCTGGTCGGCGCGGCACTGCGCCGCGTAGACACCGCCGTCCGCACGGCCGATGCCGCCGGCACCCGCATCGGCAACGCCGCCGAAGACCGGAGCGGTGCCCGGCTCGCCCTGGGCGAGTGGGTCACCGACCCGGCGCCGGACGGTGAAACACGGCCGGGCGTGCGGACAGGCGTGCTGTACCGCGCGCCAGGCGCATTCTCCGTGGCCCGGCTGCTGCCCTCCGGCGACGACACCGCCTTCCGGCTCTCCGTCAGTGCGCTGGCGGACGTGGGCAGGACACTGCGGCGGCTCCACCACGAACCCTGGGAACTCCCCGAGCGGCCGCCCCACCACGGCGTGCGACGGCTCCTGGCCTGGATCTCGGGAGAGGAGAACACCCCCGGAGCGACACGGCTGCGCACGCTGGCCCGCACCCGGCTCGGCCGCTCTTTGTGGACGAGGCTGACGGACTGGTCCGAGGCCGCGGCCGAACCACCCGGCAGGGGAGGGGCGGTCCTGCTGCACGGTGCGCCCAGCACCGGCTGGCTGGTCCCCTCCCCTGCCGGTGGCCACACCGTCCTCCTCGCCGGCGAGGAAGTCACCGGGGGCGACCCGGCACTCGATCTCGGCTGGCTCCTGGGCGAGTTGCACGAACTGCGCGCCGCCGCCGCGCGCGGCCTCGGCTCCGCCGGACAGGGCCCGCCGGTCGACTACCCGGCCGCGGCCCACGCCCTGCTCTCCGGCTACACCGGCAGCCACGGAACCGCCGCCGTCCCGCGCGGCACCGCACGCGCAGCCACCCTTCGACTGGCCCTCCACATGCGGGACTTCGCCTCGTTCGTCGGCTGGCATGAGGACCTGCGCCACTACTGCGACCTGCTGGCGGACATGCTCACCGAGGACGGCGCTCCCGCTCTTCGGTGGGCCAGTCCGTCGGGGGGCCTCGAGGACAGTCCGCAGGGGCCGCGCCGGAACCAATCAACTCACCGCTGAGAACAGGGCAGATGTCTGTTCAGGAAGCGGTGAACGCCGGAAGGCGTTCCAGGGACCAGTCGCGTGCCGCGAACGCCTCCCACTCGTCCAGGCCGACCCGCAGTACTGGCCCGTCGATGTTCATGAGCGGGTGATTCTCCTGTCGTGCCCTCTCAGGGGTGCGGAACTGGCGGCATCGCGTAATCGAGAGTCGCGTATTCCTGTCTTGGTGAGGACTCGTGGTCACCGTGAGTGGTCGCCGGGGGCATAGTGCTGCCAGCTTCCTCCGGCCTCGGCGGCAAGTTGGGCAGTGGTGTCGTCAAGGTAGCCAAGCATGCGGGCGATGACGGGAGCCGGGGCTTGGAGAACGAGGTGCCGGATCGCTGCTGCGCGTCCCCTCTGGGTTGGGAAGCCCAGACGGCGAAGCCTGAGTTGCAAAGTCTTCGGAGTCATGGGCTGTCCGGCCCGGCGCCCGGGGAAGAGCCACCGGGCATGAGGGCTGGTGGCAGTCATGGTGTTCGGCCTCTGGCCGAGGTAGCTCAGCAGCATCCCGGCAAAGGGAGCGGGGACGGGGGATGGCGGGTCGCCGAGCCGGACACAGACTTCACTGTCCTTGTGCTCGACATCGTCGGTGGTGAGCTGGACGATCCGGGTGAGTGGCTGCGCGTAGAGGAGGACGAGTACGGCGGCAACGCGGTCGTGGAGCGGGACATCATCGCGATTCACGAGTTGCCGAAGTAGAGCGAGTCGGTGGTGCTGGGCGAGTGGGGCGGGGTTGCTCGTGGAACGGTGCGGGAGGGTGGCCTTCGGCATGTGCTTGGAGCGCATGGCCCAGCGAAGGAAGGTGTGGATGAGGCGCCGGGCGAGGTAGTTGCCTGCGTACCAGGCGTCGACGTCGGCTTGGGTGCACTCGGCGAGGGTGCGTCCGCGCTGGGTGAGGTGGCCGAGGAAGGCGGTCGCGAGGTGGAGTTCACGGCGAGCCTGCTGGACCTGTTTCCCGGTGAGCGGGCCGCGGCTGGCGAGTGTGTTCAGCCGGTGCTGGATATGCCAGGTGGTGAAGAGTTCCAACAGTCGCCGGTGCCCGGGGTCGCTGACAGTGGGGAGTTTCTCCGCGAGTGTGCGCTGGAAGAACAGCAGCTGCCGGTCGGCCGGGGGCAGGACGTCGGCCTGGACGAGCAGATCACGCACTTGACATCCTCCCGGGCCTGAAGGCCTGGGAGGATGTCAAAACCCGGCCCTCCACGCCACCACCGAGCGGCCGTAACGTTGTCTCGTCGTCGGTCCGTGGGAGTGGCCGACGCGTTCGAACAATGGATGGATAGGATTGGGCCCTACCGTCCGGCTTCGGCCCCGAGTTCCGCTAGGCGGGTCAGGGCGGGCAGAGCCGCGGCAATGGCCTCTCGTTCCGCGGGCGTCAGCTGGGCTATCAGCGGGATCAGGCGACGGCCCCGGTCCTCGTGCCGGGCCTGGCCGATCTTTCGGCCGCTGTCGGTGATGTGGACGAGGGCGGCGCGTCCGTCCGTCGGGTCGGGGCGGCGTTCCACGAGACCGTCGCGTTCGAGCCGGGTGATCAGTTGGGTGAGCCCCGGCTGGCTGATCTGCTCGGTCTTGATGAGTTCGGTCAGCCGCTTCGGACCGCTGAAGGCCAGGGTGTCCAGCACGGACAGTGTCGTGAACGACAGTTTCTGCACCGCCGGAAGCCGGATGTAGTAGCGGTTGAAGTTCTCGATCGCCCTGGTGAGGACACCTACATCCAAGTCTGTGTTGGTGTTGGCACGCTGCGTAGAAGTCACCCTGGAAATATATCGCAGACTTATATAGGCTCCTCATTGCTTGCGTGCCGACGCCTGGTCCGGGCGCACGGTCTGCGGCATGCCCTGGCGCAACGGCGCGTCAATGAACTGGTAGAGCGCTAGGTGAGGAACACACCCCCATGACTGTGCGAATCGGCATCAACGGCTTCGGGCGCATCGGTCGAAACGTCTTCCGTGCGGCGGCGGCGCGGCCTTCGGAGCTGGAGATCGTCGCCGTCAACGACCTGGGCGACGTGCCCACGATGGCCCACCTGCTCGCCTACGACTCGATCCTGGGGCGCTTCCCGGAGCAGATCACCGCCGAGCCGGGCGTGATCCGCGTGGGTGGCCAGACGATCAAGGTCCTCGCCGAGCGCGACCCCGGCGCCCTGCCCTGGGGCGACCTGGGAGTGGACATCGTGATCGAGTCCACCGGCATCTTCACCGACGCCGCGAAGGCGCGCTCACACGTCGAAGGCGGCGCGAAGAAGGTCATCATCGCCGCTCCGGCCAGCGGCGAGGACATCACGCTGGTGATGGGCGTCAACGACGACGCCTACGATCCAGAGCGCCACACCATCATCTCCAACGCCTCCTGCACCACCAACTGTCTCGCTGTCCTGGCCAAGGTGCTGCACGACGCCATCGGCATCGACACCGGCATGATGACCACGGTCCACGCCTACACGCAGGACCAGAACCTCCAGGACGCCCCCCACAAGGACCTGCGCCGGGCCAGGGCCGCGGCCCTGAACATCATCCCCACCTCCAGCGGCGCCGCCAAGGCCATCGGCCTCGTCCTGCCGGAACTCGCCGGCCGGCTGGACGCCTTCGCCCTGCGGGTGCCCGTCCCCACCGGCTCGGTCACCGACCTCACGGTCACCACGCCCCGCCGCACCACGGTGGACGAGGTGAAGGATGCCTACGCGGCGGCGGCCTCGGGACCGTACAAGGGCTTGCTGTCCTACATGGACGCGCCACTGGTCAGCACCGACATCGTGGGCGACCCGGCCTCCTGTGTCTTCGACGCCGGGCTCACCCGGGTGTCCGGCCCGCAGGTCAAGGTCGTCGGCTGGTACGACAACGAGTGGGGCTACTCGAACCGCCTCATCGACCTGGCAGTGCTCGTCGGGTCGTCTCTGTAGTCTCTCGCCGACCCGGCGCCGCTCGGTGCGGAAGGGTTTGGCCAGCTTGCCGTAGCCGACCCAGATCGCCGGGTGGCCCTCGTTCCGTTCGCGTCGCCTTGTACGGCTGCTGGTCGCCATGCGCGTCACGTCCCCGCTCCGCCGGCCTGTGTCCGGTCGCCGGCACGCGCCGGCGGACACCGGCGGGGAGGTCAGTCGCTGCCGTCGTCCGTGATCCAGCCCCTGAGCGCCGCGCGGACTCCCGCCTCGAAGCGGCTGCGGGCGCCCAGACGGTGCAGCAGATCGGCGGCGATGCGCCGGGCGCTGCGCGGGGAGATGCCGAGGCGTTTGGCGACGGCCTGGTCGGTGAGCCCCTGGGACAGCAGCCGCAGTGCTTCCCGCTCCTGACGGCTCAGGCCGGCCTCGTGGGGCCGCTGCCGGGACTCCTGCGGCTGCGTGCCCAGTGGTGTGGCCGTGGCCCAGAGCTGGTCGAACAGCGTGCACAGGGCGGTGAGCAGGCTGCGCCCGCGCAGTACCAAGGCGGCGGCCCGGGCGTCCTCGTCGTCGGCCGGCAGGACGGCGATGCCACGGTCGATGACGACCATCCGCAGCGGGAGCGACGGCACCGTGCGGATGCGGGCGCCCTGACCGCTCATCCACTCCAGGTGCTTCAGCGTGGGCGGGTGGGTGTGCACGCTGTCGACATACAGACCGTGCAGGGCGACACCGCGGGTGAGCATGGCCTGGTCGGGGGCCCGGCCGGCGGCGATGCCGGTCTCGGTGTCGTCGCCTCCCGGGGTGAGGGTCAGTACGGACTGCTGGGCCCTGGTGGTGAGTTGGGCCAGTCTGAGCCGGATGGCGCCGATGCCGGCGAGCCGCTCCACGGTGTCGCCGTTGTGCCCGGGGGCGGCGACGGCCGCGCACTCGGCGATGAGCCGGGCCGCCGCCTCACGGGCCGACTCCACCCGCTGGCGCTGGGCGGCGAGGGCCGCCTCCTGGCGGGCCAGCAGGATCTCCATCGCCGTCTCCGGCCCCAGGGCGCGGGGAAGGCCGGACTCCCGGCCGACGGGATAGACCAGCGACAGCGCGCCGAGCCGGTCCAGCGCACGGCCGATCTCCTGGTCGTCCAGCCCCAGGCGGGCGGCGATCCGCCGCATGTCGTCCTCGGGGTGGGCCAGCATGGCCCGGTACACGCGCTCCGTGGTCAGGTCCAGGCCCAGGGCTTGCAGCATCGCGTTCTCCGATGGTCGCATGTCGGGGGTTGACGCGTGGTGCGATTGCTTCGGCTGCACATCCGGCCGGTAGCGACCCGTCCGGACGGTGCGCCAGGCAGCATCCTGCCCTGAAAACCGGCCTGCCAGAGCGGCACTTTCGGCCAGCGCCGCAGCCGTGTGCCCAGGTGGCGGTGCTCCCCTTCGGTTCCTACCGGCTGGATCTGCGCAGGTGCCCGCTCACGTCCGGCCGGCGCCCATCGGGGTCGCCGTGTTTCCGAAAACGCACCCCGGCTCCGGTGGGGCGGCGTCTTCCACCGGACGGTGCCGTGCCGTGCACCGCCTGCCGCCCAGCGGCTCCGGGCCGGCTGGTCCTGGGCGTCTGCGCTTCGCCGGTCTCCGTCGATGAGGCCGCACGTCGACGAGGCCGAACACCGCGTCACACCACGGTGGCGGCGGGCGCTGCGGGACTGCTCGAACCCGCGCGGACTCGAACCGGGCACTGAGGGAGGCCCTTGCCGCGCCCGTCGGCGGACCGCTGCCGGAGCCGGCGGATCCCCTGGCCGGAACCGGCCAGGGACGGATGCGTCCACGGACGATCCCTTCCACCCCTCCCGAACACCCCACCACCATGGAGCCACGGGCCCGGCGCCACTCGTCCCGCCTCCCGTGAGAGGAATCCGCATGTTCTCCAGGAGCACCACGCGTCTCGCCGGCTCGACGGCCGTGCTCGCCAGCCCGTTGTCCGCCGTGCTCGTCCTCCTGGAGCCGCAGCGCACCGTACCGGTCTCCTCGGTGGGGTTCCGCTCGGATGGACGGCGGCGGGCCGGTCCGGACCCGGGACCTCCGTCCGCCGGCTAGCTCGGCGGCATCCGGATCGACCGGCGGGCCGCATGCGAACCCCGGGAAGAAGCGGAAGAGCCGTGCGTCATCCCGGACGGTCACCCTCGCCCCTCCGATGTCCCCACGACGACAGTGCGCGTGAGAGTGAAAAGTGCACGCGGTCCGGTGAAGCGGCGGCCCGGACCACGGTCTGGAGCACGACCCGGACCACGACCCGGGCCATGGTCCGGGCCCCGGGAGGACTTCGGCCCGTTGGAGCGGTCCCGAGGCGGTCCCGAAGAGGACGCGAAGAGGACGCGAAGAGGACGCGAAGAGGACGCGAAGACGCAGGGGGCAGCGGGTCGTGGTGCCCGGCGCCGTTCGAGAACACGAAGACGAACCAGTCCGGGGGTGGTCGCACATGGCGTTCACGGAGCGGGGGGCCTGATGATGGCGGCGGGGGAGAGGCACGGCGTGGCGGGTGTCGACAGAGCCAGGCTGCTGGACTGCCTCGAGAGGCTCGCACGGATCGGCGCCGACCCGGCCGGCGGGGTCACCCGGTTGGGCCTGAGTGCCGAGGAGGGCAGGGCCCGGGCGTTCCTGCGGGAGATCTGCCGCGAGGCCGGGCTCGTGACCTGGACCGACGCTGCGGCAAACCTCTTCGTGACGCGGCCGGACCGGGCGGCCGGACACCCGGTCCTGCTGATCGGGTCTCATGTGGACACCGTGGTGCAGGGAGGCCGGCTGGACGGTGCCTACGGGGTGGTCGCGGCCATCGAGGTACTGCGAGCCTGCACTGCCTCGGAGCTCCGACTGCCCTACGAGCCCGTCGTGGTGGCGTTCTCCAACGAGGAGGGGGCCCTCGTCCAGTACCCCTTCTGGGGATCACGGGCCATGTGCGGGCTGCTGGAGGGCGGAACCCGTGCCCGCGACCGGACGGGGCGTTCCGTCCGCGCGTATCTGGCCGAGGGCGACGGGGACCCGGACCGGCTCGCCGAGGCGGTCTGGGAACCCGGCAGCATCGCCGCGTTCCTGGAACTGCACATCGAGCAGGGGCCGGTACTGGAGCGCCGCGGTGTGCCGATCGGTGTGGTGGCGGGAATCGTCGGCCGGACCATCCTGGAGATCGAGGTCCTCGGCCAGGCACAGCACGCGGGCACGACACCGATGCAGGAGCGCAGGGACGCGCTGGTGGCCGCCGCCGAAGTGGTCCTGGGGGTGCGGCGGATCGCGGCCGGGCTGGACGTCTGCTCGACGGCCACCGTCGGGTATCTGGAAGCGGCGCCCAACTCGACCAACACCGTTCCCGGCACGGCGCGGCTCACCGCGGAGGTCCGCGACACCGATCCGCTGCGGCTGGCACGCGGTGAGGCGGCGGTACGGGCCGTCTGCGAGCGCGCCGGGCGGGCGACCGGATGCCGCGTGGTCCCGCGTGTCGCGATGAGGTCGCGGCCGGTGGAGACGGACACCGCGATTCAGCAGGTGATCGCGGAAGCCGCCGACGAGTTGGGACTCGCGCATCTGGCCATGCCCAGCGGCGCGGGACACGACGCCCAGATAGTGCAGGCAGTGGCACCGGTCGGGATGATATTCGTCCCGAGCACGGCGGGCGTGAGTCATGCGCCGGCCGAGGACACCCCCGCGGAGGCCCTGGCGCAAGGGGCCGACGTGCTGCTGCGGACCGTGTTGCGCCTCAACCACCCACCGGACCGCCTCAGCCGGGTGTCCGGAACCGAGCCGGCGCTGCGGCGGTGACACTTCGTCGACGCACCGGGTGCGAGGCGCCGGCGGGCCTCCGCGGACCGGGGGCCCACGGCCCGCTCGCGTGACCGCCGAGGGGGTGCCGCGGACTCCGGTGAGCCATCCGGTGCCCGACACGGCGGACCACCGCCTCCAGCCCCCGACCCCCCACACGATCTTGGATCTCCGGCCCTGCGCGGCGTACCTCTCCGCTCCCCTCCCTCCCCAGAAGGGCGTGACCATGGACGGCAACCGTACGGCGCAGGACCCCCAGGCGCGGCGACCGACCGGAGGGCGGGGGCCCGCCGGAGCACTGCGCCGGCGGCCGCAGGAGCGCGGCCCGCTCTCGTACGGACAACAGCGGCTGTGGTTCCTGGACCGCTGGCTCGACGGCAGCCCGGTCTACCATGTGCCCGTCACCCTGCGCTTCACGGGCAGGGTGTCGGTGGAGCGGCTCGGGCTCGCGCTGGCCGCCGTCGCGGCCCGTCATGATGTGCTGTTCACGGTCATCGAGGAGGAGGCCGGCGTGCCGCGCCAGCGGCTGCTGGACAACCGCCGACTCGACTGCCCGGTGTGGGACTGGAGGAGTGAACCCTCGCCCGAGGGGGCGTCCTTTCGCGCACAGACCGCGATCCGCGAGGACGCGCTGCGGCCCTTCGACCTCTCCGCGGGGCCGATGGTCAGGGCGGCGATCCACCGGATCGGCGCCGCCGAGACCTGGCTTCATCTCACGTTCCATCACATCGCCTTCGACGGCTGGTCACTGGACGTCTTCCAGGGCCAGCTGCTGGAGGCGTACGAGAACGGCGGACGGGCGGCGGGCCCGCTGCCGGTGCAGTACGCCGACTACGCGCTGTGGCAGCGCGAGACGCTGGAAGGCCCCGACACGGAGGCGGGGCTGGCGCGGTGGTCCGAGGCACTGGGCTCGGCGCCCCCCGTGCTGGACATCGGGGCCGACCGCGCACGTCCGGCCGAGTTCAGCTACCGCGGTGCGACGACCGCCTTCCCGCTGACGGACGTGCCCCTGGCGGCCCTGGAGAGGTTCGCGGCGGAGGAGAACGCCAGCCTGTACATGGTGCTCCTGGCCGCCTTCCAGCTGCTCGCCGGACGCCACTCGGGCACCGACGACGTGGTGCTGGGGTCGCCCGTGGCGGGCCGTGGTACCTCCCGGCTCGGCGAACTGGTCGGATTCTTCGCCGACTCGCTGGTGCTGCGGATCGACCTGAGCGGCGATCCGAGCTTCCGGGAAGTGCTCTCGCGCGCCCGCGGCTGCGTCCTGGACGCTCTCTCACGCAGCAGGGTGCCGTTCGACGTGGCGGTCGACCACCTCCATCCGGAGCGCTCCCTCAGCTACAGCCCTGTGGTCCAGGTGGTGTTCGCGCTGCACGAGGAGGAGCGGACCGCCACGCTGGGCGGCGGCGTGACCGTGGAACGTGCCATGGTGCCCACCGGCACCGCCAAGTTCGACCTCACCTGGTCCGTCTACCGCGGCGACGGGGGCCTGCGGCTGGAGGTCGAGTACGCCACCGACCTCTTCGAGCCCGAGTCGGTGCGCACCCTGGTGGATCACTGGAAGACGCTGCTGGCCAGCGCGGTGGCCGAACCGGACGTCCCCGCCGGCCGACTGGCCATGGCATCCCCCGCGGAGCGGGGGGTGTTGGGGGAGTGGGGTGGTGGTGGGGAGTTGTTCGGTGTGGGGACGGTGCATGGTGTGGTGGCTGCTCGGGCGGCGGAGTGTCCGGATGCGGTGGCTGTGTCGTGTGGGGGTG
>NZ_BLLG01000035.1 GCF_011766325.1 Streptomyces pacificus
CTTCGGCCGTGGAGCCGGGTCGGATCCGGCGGGCTTGGTGCTGGTCATGAGGGGGTGGTTCTCCTGTCGTGCCCTCTCAGGCTAACCCGCCGAAGCGGGGCGTCTCACCCAAGGCTGACAGAGAGGGACGTCAACGCGGTACTCGCACTCCACGCGGGTTGCCGGACCGTGTCATCACGCAACATGTACAGTGCACTGGCTAGGGGGTAAATGCCTTGCTGATCAACCTGGTTGACGCCGAACTCGGGACGTCGGGTGGAAAGGCCGCAGCGCTTGCCCGGCTCCTTGAGGCAGGTCTGCCGGTACCACCGGGGTTCGTGGTGCCGACCGCCGCGTATGAGCGGGCGGCCCACGGCCTCGACTTCTCGGACGTCGGTGCCGTGCGTGATCTGGCCGGCCTCTCCCCGGCGCTGATCGACGAGATCGCCCGAGCACTCACACGAACCACCGGGGACGGGTACGTCGCCGTGCGCTCGTCGGCGACCAGCGAGGACACCGCCGCCGCCACCGCCGCGGGACAGCACGACACCTTCCTGGGCGTCCGCGGTTCCGATCAGGTCGCCGACGCGGTACGCCGCTGCTGGGCCTCGTTGTGGTCCGAACGTGCCGTGGAATACCGGCGCCGGCAGGAGGGCGCGGAACCGCCCGCGATCGCGGTGCTGGTGCAGAGCCTGGTGGATGCCGACGTCGCGGGGGTGATGTTCACCGGCGCCGACATCCGTCTGGAGGCATCCTGGGGGCTGGGCGAGAGCGTCGTCAGCGGTCAGGTCACGCCGGACTCCTGGACGTTGACCGGCGGCACTGTCACCCGTCGAACGCTCGGCACGAAGAGGACGCGGATCGATCGGGATCACACCCGGGTTGTCACCCGTGAGGTGGAGCCTGCCGACCGGGAAAGGTTCTGTCTGACCGACGAGGAAGTGACCCGGCTCGCGGAAGTCGGCCGGAGGACAGCCGATCTGCTGGGCGGGCCGCAGGACATCGAATGGGCGATCGCCGGCTCCCGGATCTGGGTCCTCCAGGCTCGCCCGGTGACCAGCGCCCTCCCCGCCGGGCCGGCGGCCTCGCCGGACACCACCGGGAAGAGCAACGTCCGCACGGGAACGCCCGGAAGTTCCGGCTCCGCCGCTGGACCGGCCCGCGTGGTACGCGGCCCCAGCGATTTCGCACGCGTGCGGCCCGGCGACGTACTCGTGTGCCGGACCACGGACCCGGCGTGGACCCCCCTGTTCGGTGTCGTCGCCGCAGTCGTCACCGAGACCGGTGGCCTGCTCTCCCACGCCGCGATCGTGGCACGGGAACAAGGGCTCCCGGCCGTCCTGGCAATTCCGGACGCGACGACGGTCCTGCCCGACGGTGCGATGGTCGAGGTGGACGGAAGCACCGGCCGGGTCGCGCTCCTCGGTTCCCGGTGAGCTGGTCCGGAGGTCCTGGCGCAGATGACGTGGACTGCCAGGCCGGGCTCGGTCTGGCAGTCGACTCGGCCAGGAAGTCCCGGAAGTCCCTGGCCCGGTGCTGTGCGGACAGGCGGCTGATCACCTTTCCGGTTGCCGTGTTCAGCGCGGCGAACAGGTCGATGGTGCCGTGCCTCACGTAGTCGAAGCTGCGGCGCTCGGGCACTGCGGGCACTGCGGGCAGTGCGGTCCGCTCCAGCGCTTGGACGGCGTCCAAGCCGAACTCTGCGACGTCGTCATCACAGCGCCGGCGGCGCTGCGCACGCCAGCTCCGGCCCCGAAGGCGGTCCTCGCCGGGCGTCCGGCGCGGGTCTCGGAGCGGCCGCCGGGCCCGGGCGGTGTGGCGCGGACCGACTGACGGAACCGGACAACCAGTCGATCATGCATGCCTCGTCTACACCTCGCCCGTGAGTCTCCCCGAATTCGCGCTGTCATGCTGCCCGCAGCCTTCGAGGGCGCTGCGGTCGGCCACGGCGTGGCCGGCGCCGCGTCCGTCCGCGCGTGCCATGATCAGCCCGTCGCGCACCCGGATTGCGACCTCGGTGTGGTCGTCGACCGACTCCCGGCCGATAGCCGCGGAAACCATGCCGGCGTCATCGAACACGATGCGCAGCCACGGTAGTTCCCCGGCCGCGAACACCCGTCGCAGGCAGCCGACGAGATCGGCGATCCGAAGCCGGGCCAGTCGGCCGATCTCGGCGGGATCGTCCGTCACAACGACGATTGTCACCTCGTCGCGCAGCCGCGCAGAGCGCACGGCCTCCTCGGCTGCGGACAGACGTCTCACGCCCAGCACGACCACGACGCCGTCGTCGTCCAGGTTGACCTGACGGCCAGTGATCTCGTCGCGCAGTCCGCGGGGCGCTGCCCACTGGTCTTCCGCCGACTGTGCCGGGGCGACGAAGGACAGGTGTGGCGGCTCCGAATCGTTGATCAGGGCCATGCCGGCCAGGTGCTCGGCGGCGCGGGCCAGGTCGAACGGGTCGCCGACCCCGGGGGCGTTCTCCGCGAGACCGGCCGCGCCGTGGAGCAGGGTCAGCGCCAGCTCGGCCAGTCGCACCGTCCGGGTGCGCACGGCGGTACGCGGCTCGACTGCCAGAGCGAGCAGCAGGGCTTCGAATCGGACGAGTTCGGCCAACGCGGTCCGGGCCGGCTCGGTGTCGAGCACTCCGGACAGCGAGCGCAGCTGAAGATGTCCGCTGCCCGGTGTGTCGCCGGCGAAGGGCAGCCGTTCGAGCCAGACCCGGGCGAACGCGCCGAGTGCCCTTCCGACGGAGTCGGGCGATTCCAGCGGCGGTTCGGCGCAGGCTCGGGCATGTTCGGCGGCGTCGGCGAGCACGGCGAGGTAGAGCGCGCGCTTGCCGGTGAAGTTGGAGTAGACCGCGCCCCTGGTCAGTTCGGCCCGCTCGGCGATCCGGTCGATCTTGGCCTCACCATAGCCGTGCTCGGCGAACTCCTGCCGGGCCGCGACCAGCACCACCGCACGGGTCCGTTCCTGCTGCTGTGCGCGGGTCAACCTTGCCATCATCTCCCCTTCTGTGCCCCTTCCGCTTCCGCTGTGCCATGATACAGATAGCATCCAGATGTTGATGTCATCGGAAAACTATGAGCATCGGAGATGATCGTGGGTGACCTGGGGTTCGAGGTCGACGGACTGATCAAGAGGTTCGGCCGGACGACCGCAGTCGACGGAGTGAGCCTCGCGGCTCCGCACGGACAGGTGCTGGGACTGCTGGGGCCCAACGGCGCCGGCAAGACGACCGTCATCCGGGTGCTGGCGACCCTGCTGCACCCCGATGCGGGCCAGGTGCGCGTGGCAGGGATCGACGTCCGGCAGGATCCGGCTCGGGTTCGCCGACGCATCGCGCTGTCGGGGCAGCACACGAGCGTCGACGACGAGTTGTCCGGGCGGTCCAACCTGGTCATGATCGGCCGACTCCTGGACCTCGGGCGGCCTGACGCCCGTCGGCGGGCCGGCGAGTTGCTGTCCCGCTTCGGCCTCGACGATGCGGCCGACCGACCCGTCGCCACCTATTCAGGCGGGATGCGACGCCGGCTCGACCTCGCCGCCAGCCTGGTGGGGCGGCCCGAGGTCGTGTTCCTCGACGAGCCCTCGGTCGGGCTGGACCCCGGAAAGCGCGACGAGTTGTGGCAGATGATCCGCGGGCTCGCCCAGGACGGCGTCACGGTCCTGCTCACGACGCAGTACCTCGAAGAGGCCGACGCCCTGGCCGACGCGATCACCGTCATCAACCATGGACGGGTCATCGCGTCCGGCACACCCGCCGACCTCAAGCGCGAGGTCGGCGGGCACACGATCGTTCTGCGACCGTCCGATCTCAGCGACCTCGACCCCGCCGCCGCGATCGTCGCCCGGGTCGCGGGACGGGAGCCTGACAGGTCCCGCCGCCAAGAACTCATCGTGCCGGTCGCCGGCGACGCAGAGTTCTTCGAGATCACCGCCCAGCTCCGGGGTCACGGCATCGACGTCAGTGAGCTCGCGTTCCGCCTTCCCAGCCTCGACGAGGTCTTCCTGTCCCTGACCGGGGCTCCCACCGCCGACGCCAAGGACGCAGTATGACCACATCCCTCTCCGATACCCGTTCCCTCTCCGAGACCGCCCGACCCTCGCGCTTCGGCATCCTCCGGCACAGTGTGGTCCTCGCCCAGCGCAGCCTCGCCAAGACCAGCCGGAACCCCGGCCCGATCATGAACGGCATCATCACCCCCGCGCTGTTCATGGTCCTGTTCCTCTACCTGTTCGGCCGCCCGGTCGCCGGTACCACCGCCGAGTACCTCCAGTACCTGTTCCCCGGAATCCTCGTCATGGGTGCCGGGCTTGCGGGCATGATCTCCACCGGGTCGGCCATCAATCTCGACCTGAAGAACGGCGTCACCGACCGGTTCCGCAGCCTTCCGATCAGCCGTACGGCGCCGCTGCTCGGCTCCGTGCTGGCCGACATCCTCCGTTATCTGATCGCCGTGGCGGTCCTGTTCGGCATCGGCGCACTGCTCGGGTTCCGCATCCAGGGCAGCGCCCTCGCCGCACTGGGGGCGGCCGGACTCGCCATCATGTTCGGGTTCTGCCTGAGCTGGCTCATGGTGTTCATCGGTGTCCTCGTCAAGAGCGCCGACGCCGTACTGTCGTTCAGCTTCATCGCCTTCCTGCCGCTCCAGTTGGGCAGCAGCCTGGCCGCCCCGATCGACACCCTGCCCGGATGGCTGCACGCCTGGGCGGACATCAACCCCGTCACCCACGTCATGAACGCCTGCCGCGCTCTGCTGAACGGGACACCGGACAACGGAAGCATCGGCCTCACCCTGCTGTGGTCGGCCATCCTGTTCGTCGTCTTCTGCCCACTCGCAGTCCGCGCCTACGGCCGCCAGGAGTGACGACGCCGACCGACGACAGCCTTCCTGTACACCGAACCGCGCACCGCGGGCACAGGACATGAAAGGGTCCGAAGCCCACGTCCCGGACATCAGCCTGTCGGTGCTGCACGCCCTGCCCTGCGCCGGCGCCGGCGGCCTCGCCCTCCTCCACAAGGTCACAGGCCTCGACAAGTCCGAGCTCATCGGTCTCGGGGCCGCCGGTCTCGTCACGCACATGTCCGGCGAACTGCCCGGGTGGCGGCTCACGGACGTCGGCCGCGCCACGGGCGCCGAGTAGATCACCGGCAAGCTCGAGTCGGCCGATGCCCGAGGCCGTGGGGGCGGCTTACGATCGGTTCCTGGTACCCAACCCGGAGCTGCTCGGCCAACCGGAGTCGGCGGTCGAGGCCGTGTTCTCGCCCTGGGACACGCCCCGCGCACAGACCTATCGCGTGTTGAACGACATCCCGCACGACCTCAGCGCAGCTGTGATCGTCCAGGAAATTTGCATTCGGAACCACGATGACCACAGCGGCACCGGAGTCGCGTTCAGCCACCAATTCCAACACCAGTGAGACCATTCCGTTCGGCGAAGTCCTCTTCGAGCACCGAGGAGAAGACGTCGTCCCTGGCAGAAGGACGACCCTGCCTCCGCGTGAACTCACCGAGGGGGAACCGGCCGTATCGACGGAACTGCTCGACGCCCTGCGCCGGATCGAGGGACACCGTCGACCGCTGGTGGCCCGAGATCGCCGCGTTCATCGACACCGGTCACAGCAACACCAAGAGCGAGGGCATCAATCGCGTGATCAAGCTCGTCGCCCTCACCGGTATGTGGCGTCCGAGGGCCCCTTCACCTTCCACGGCCGCCACTTCCGTCTCCTGGACTGTCCCGCCTTGCCGAAACCGGTGCAGCAGCCGCAGCCGCCGCTCATTCTCGGCGGCAAGGGCCCGCGCCGTGCCCCCCGCATCGCGGCCCGTCATGCGGACGGGTACAACCTCCCCTCTCTTTCCACGGAGGAGTGCGACGCCGACCGCTTCGGCGCGATGGTGCGTGAGTGCCACCGGGTGGGCCGGGGCACCGAGCAGATCGTCCGGTCCTGCACTCGGGTCGCTTGTGTCGGACGCACGGGCGCTGAGCTGAGGAGGCGGGCCGACGCGATCGGGCGGTCGGTCGAACAGTTGGCGGAGCGCGGCTTGGTCGGTACGCGGCCCAGGCCGCCGCACGCCTCGCCACCTACACGTCCGCGGGGGTTCAGCGCGTCTACTTCAAGGTTCTCGACCTCGACGATCTCGACCACCTGTACCTACTTGCCGGCCCGGCGTTAGCACAGGAGCCAGCTGTCACGGGACCAAACCCACACACCCTGGAGTGATATCCAATGTCCGCCACTCTCCTTGTACTACAGCGGCAGGTCCCCTGATGGAGTGTCACGCACGGCTGTCCACCGGTTGTCCACCGGGACCCCTTGCGCCAGCATGATCCATCCCCTAAAAACAAGGAAAGGACCAGGTCAGAGCGTTAGATCGTCGACCTCGTCACAGAAACCAAACCTCCGACCTACGCATTACGATGCGCAGACCACGAATGCCCGATTGGCCGGGATTCCAAGGTCAACGGAAACAAGAAACCCCAGGTCAAAGCCCTGACCTGGGGTTCACCATGGAGCCGCCTTCGGGATTCGAACCCGAGACCTACGCATTACGAGGGCTCATGGGGTCGTGATGGCGGGTGCCACATGATCACATCGGATCCCGTTTTCCCTGATCAGCGACTTGCGGGCTCATCGGTGCCTGCCGCTGAATCCACCTTGCGCCGCACCGTCCGTTCACGCATCGCTCACGCATCGCTCACGCATCTCCCGTTGGATGACCAGCAGTTTCCCCAAGGAGCTGCAGTGGCCACAGCACCTGGCTCCCACCGCGGTGGGAGCCAGTCATCTCCCGTCTCGACGACGAATGCTCCTTTTCTCGGCAACGGGTGAAACGAGGGCCACGTACGGCGGATGGAAAGTGAGCCACCCTGCGATCTGGTCGATCGACCGCCGACTCCGCTGTTGGACCCGGACCAGGTGACAGAGCCGGTCACGAACCCCCGCTGAGCGCCATCCAGAGGGCGCCCGCTGCTGTGGTCGCCGCGCATAGGGCGACGGCGGTGTCGGCGTAGGGGGAGCGTGTCCAGTGGGTTTTGGTGTGGAGGTCGGGAGTTGGTGGGTGGGGCGTGTTGCGCCAGGTGGTTATGGTGTGGGCCGCTTCCTCGCTGGTGCCCTTGATGCGGTCGACGAGTGAGCCGCCGAACGCGAACGACGGGATGCGCTTGTCGTCGTGGAGGTGCAGCTCCAGGGTGCCGTGGTCGTCCACCTCGGCTCGGGCTAGGGCGGACCGTGGGATGGTGTGGGTGCGTAGGGGGTTGATGACGACCAGTGTGGCCTCGTGCAGGACGACCTTGCAGGTGGCGATTCGGCCCAGGATTGCTGCCAGGGCCAGGTAGACGGGGATTCCCTGCCAGCCCATGCGGAAGCCGTTCACCGAGGTGACTTTCCAGACGGCCGCCAGCATCCCGACGCCGAGGGCCGTAATGGCTGTTCCACAGAGGACGGGCCAGGAACGGCGGCGAAGTACGGTTCGACCTTGTGGTGATGGTTTCGTCATCGCTCTCTTTCCGTTCCTGGCCCTTCGGCGGTTCCTCAGGTTCTCATGGTCGCATTCGGCGGTGGGCGCTCAGCACCAGCCCGCCGACGCTCCCGGGCTTGACGCGCCCACGCCGCAGAAGGTGAGCGAGTTGCCGAGGTTGAGGGTCATGTTGGCCTGGGTGGCACCCCAGTCGACGGTCTTGCGATAGCCGTAGATCGTGACGTTCTCCATTTCGGAGACTGTCTTGACCCGTGTTCGGCCTACGAAGGCCGAGCCTCGCCAGCTGCCCGCCAGGCCGCGGGCCACGCCGCCGCCCGCGAGCGTCCAGGCCAGGCTCTTGCCCGCCGCGGCGTAGTTCCAGCTGCCGGTTGTCAGGCCGTCGCCGACGAAGGTCGTTCCGACGGCGACCACACCTGCCACGGTGCAGACTCCCGCCGAGACCACCACGCAGGTGCCGAAGGCCAGCCCTGGGATAACCCGGTTCTTCCAGCCGTCCCACGTCGTGAACGTGTCCTTCAGCCAGCCGCCGGTGCCGCGTGCCGCGCCCTTGAGCTTGCCCCAGAAGCCGTCGTCCTTCTTGGGTTCGGGACCGGGGTTGGGCGGAGTGGTCTTGAGCCAGCCCTTGGGGGCGGGTGTGGAGGGCAGGTCGAGGTTGCGGCGGCCGGGGATGCCGCCGAGGCCGGTGGGCTTGGTGTTGCCCTTGACCAGGACAGGGCGGGAGCCGCAGCGGCAGGCCCGGACCGGGCCCTCGGAGTTGCCGGCCTTCTTCTTGCTGGTGCTCACCGGAATGCCACCCCGGCACGTGATGCCATACTTCTGCGGCTCGTTGCACTCGGGGACGCCCAGGCCGGACGGATCCGCGACGGTCGCCGGGTTCTGGACGGCGTAGCTGTAGCCGTTGTAGGTCTGGCCGACGGCGGTCTGCAGGAGCGGGTCGACGCTGATGAACTGGCCGATCACGGGGTCGTACTGGCGGGCGCCCACGTGGGTGAGGCCGGTGCCGGTGTCGGTGGTCTTGCCGAGGAAGCCCTTGTCGTCGGGCCAGGCCGTGCCGGTGGTGCTGCCGCGCTGTGCGCCGAAGGGCGTCAGGTAGCGGCGGGAGTACGCCTGGTCCGTAGCGTCGAGGGCGAGGGCGGCGGTGCCGTGCTCGTCGGCGACCAGATAGCTGAGCTGGTTGGTTCCGCTCTCGTTGGAGCGGACGGCCACCGTCAGGTCGTCGGAGCCGTAGTGGCGTTGCGCCCAGGCGGTGCCGTCGGCGCGCAGGTGCAGTTCGGTCGCGCCCGCGTACAGGACGCGCTCGCCGTCCTGCGTGGCGCGGATCAGGAGAGTGCCGTCGGCGCCGTAGAGGTAATCCGTTGTTTTCCCGTTCTCCGTCAGGCTTGACAGTCTGTTCTCGTCCGACCAGACCAGGCTCTGGGCAGCAGTGCCCTCGGGGCGGGTGGTGGTGTTGCCCGCGCTGTCGACGTCGTAAGCGCGATCCGGTGCGGTGCAGTTCGCGGTCTTGCTGGTGCCGGTCAGGGCGTGTGGCTGGGCCGACTTCTCGTAGCAGTAGGTCGTATTGCTGGTGGCGGTGCTGGTGCGGGCGGTCTCCGTGGTGCGCTGGCCCGCGTCGTTGTAGGTGTAGCTGGTCCAGTACGGGGCCCGGCCGCCGAGGGCGCTCGCGTTGCGGGTGTCGGAGCAGTTCTGGGAAGCGGGTGTCCATGCCTCCGTCAGGCGGCGATGGCCGTCATGGGTGAAGCACTGGGTCTCCGGCGCGGCGGTGCCGCCGAGGGTGCTGGTGTCGGCGATGGAGGTGACGTTGCCCGCCTGGTCGTAGGTGTAGACGAGGTTCTGGAGCTTGTAGGGGTGCGTCTGGTCGGTGACGTGGCTGCCGAGGAGCCGTCCGGTGCCCTCCTCCCAGGTGTTAGTGACGTACGCCTTCTTATGGGCCTCGGTGTTGGCGGTGCCGAGGACCGCCTGTCTGGCCTCGCCAAGGGGGGAGTAGTCAACGTCGAGGAGGTAGCCGGTGCTGCCGCCCAGGGAGGTGAGCTGACCGGTGCCGGTGTAGCCGTAGTCGACGATCTCCGAGGGCAGGCCGCCGAGCGCGGGCTCCTTGGCGCTCTGGAGGGTGCCGTCGATGTTGTAGTTGGTCTCGAACTGGACGGTGGCGGCACCCGCCCCGGCGAGCGGGTCGGAGGCGGGCAGGGTCAGTTCGGTGGTGGTGGGGCGGGCCATGCTGTCGTAGGCGGTGACGGTCTCGGTGTACGCCTTGCCCGTCTTGCCGCCGACGTAGCGGATGCTCGCGTCCGCCTCGCCCTTGAGGAGTCCGTCGTAGGTGTAGGCGGTGAGCTGGTTGGCGTCGGTCTTCGAACCTTTCCAGGTGCCGGTGGTGCGGCCCAAGGCGTCGTAGCCGGTGATGACGGACCGGCCACGGGAGTCGGTGGTCTGTGTCGGCCGGTCCATCTTGTCGTAGGCCAGCTTCGTCAGGCCCTTGTCGGGGTCGTCCGCGTTGGTCCTGCGGCCGAACAGGTCGTAGCCGTAGATCCACTTGGCGCCGTCGGGGCCGGTGACCTCGGTCTGCATGTCGTCCAGCGTGTACTGGAAACGGGTGCTGGTGTACGAGGCCGTGCCCGCGCCGCCGTCGAACTGGGGGTCGGCCGGGCTCGGGCCCGCGTACTCTCGGGTCTCCACCGTCCGGTCGCGGGCGTCGGCGATGGTGCGGGTCGCGGATCCGCCCTGCACGGCGCTGGTGGCGGTGGAGTCACCGGTGTGGGTCGTGGTGGTCGACCACTTCTTCACCCCGTACACGTACAGGGTGCTGGTGATCGCCCGCTCCGCGCCGTCGTAGACCGTCTCCGTCTGCCGGGGCGCCTCGCCGTACTCCTCGCGGGTGTAGGTGCCGTTCGGGGTGCTGGTGCTGTCGAAGATGTCCTCGTACTTCTCGTACTCCAGTCCGCGGGTGTCGTAGCGGATGTCGGTGAGGATCCGGCCGCCGACCGGGGTGGGGGACTGCGTCTGGATCGGGCGCATCAGCGAGTCGTGGAACTCGTACGTGGTGTTGTACGTCTCGCCGTCCCGCTTGAGAGTCGAGGTGGAGACCCAGGACGGTTCGGTGGCGCTGATGCGGTACGCGTACGTCGTGTTCGCGCTGTAGCCCGCGGCCTTGTTGCGGTTGGGCTGCCAGACCGCCGTGAGCCGTCCGAGGGCGTCGTAGGTGGACTCGGTCTTCTTCAGGTTGGCGTCGTACACGCGCAGTTCCTGGCCGTGCCGGTGGTCCAAGAAGCTGGTGACCTTGTGGCCGAGGGAGTCGGTGACGATCGTCTTCGTCAGCGGGCCCGCGGCGACGGGGGTGTAGGCGGTGTTGGTGGTGTTGCCCTCCGCGTCGGTGACGTCGACGGGGCGGCCCAGGGTGTCGTACGTGGTGGTCGTGGTCCGCTGCCAGCCGGAGGCCGGGCGCAGGCCATCCGTGCCCGCGGTGGCGGAGTAACCGGAGACACGGCCGGTCCAGGTGGCGGCGCCCTTGGTCGGGGTCTGGGACGCCGACCAAGTGGTGGCGGAGGGGTTGTCGTAGACGGTGGCGGTGTCGGTGAGGACATCGCCACGGGTCTCCGAGTTCGCCGGGAGGTTCAGGCTGGTGTCGGCCACCGCGCAGGACTGGCCGACGGTACGGGTACGGGAGACTAGGTCGGTGATACCGGCCGCGTCGTTACGGGCGTACCAGGTGCGGGTGCAGGTCTGGTCGCCGCCCTTGCCGACCTCGCCGGAGTCGTCGGCCGTTACCGGCATGCCGTAGTCGTCGTAGGTCGTGGCGACCGAGCGGGCGCGCCAGGTCCCGGAGGCGGTCAGGTAGGTATGGGTGGTGGACTTCCCCGAGCGGACGTAGCGGGCCACGTGGTCGGCGGCGTCGGGCGCGCTCTGCCGTGCCGTCTCCTTCGACCACGGGTCGTTGATCTCCACCGTGATCGGGGTCGAGCCGTTGTACGTGACGTGCTCGCGGCGCGTGCCCGCGTACTGGTCGCTGTCGGTGATGCTCGCCGCCCCGATCGACGGGGCCGTCAGCGGGGCGAGGGAGACTGAGCGGGTTGTGCCGTCCTTCTTCTTGTCGCCGTGCATGCCCTGCATGTAGAGGGAGACGGTCTTGGAGCGGGTGGTGTTCGCGGCGCCGGTGAGGACGGTGACCTCGCGGTAGCCGCGCCAGCCGGACCAGGTGCGCTCCGCCTTCGGGGTGAGCGGGTCATCGTTGTAGTGCCAGGCGGCGCCCTTGTAGTCGTAGGCATACTCGACGGCGTCGTTGTGACCGGCCGGGTCGGAAACGACGACGGCCAGGACCCGGTACTTGTGGAACCAGTCCACCGACGCCTCGGAGGAACCGTTGATATTCCAGTACCTCGGGTAGCAGGAGCGGGTGTTGGCGTCCTCGGCGGCGCCCGTCACCTCGCTGCGCACGCACTCAGGTGAGGAAAGGGTGACTGTGGTGATTGAGCCGGTCTCGGAGGTGACGGTGGAGATCCGGGGGCGGGTCAGCGGCAGGATGTCGTCGGTGCCGTCGACCCGGTTCTCGCGCCACTGGTATGTGAACGTGATCGGATTCAGCGCGATGGCGGTGTCACCGGCCTTGCCGGTCCGCAGAATCGACTTCAGGGTCAGTACGTGGTCGGAGGTGTCGCCGATGTCCCCGCCGTCCTGGTACTCCTGAGTGAGTGCCCAGGAGTCCACCGGATCGTAGGCGCTGGTGGTGGCTTTCCAGGAGGAGGTGGTGACGCCGGTCAGCCGCTTGCGGGAGAAGAACGAGGGGCCGGAGGCCAGACAGTCGGTGTCCCCGTCGGTGCAGATCGCGTCGAAGGGCACATCGGGCCAGTTTTTGGCGGTGTCCTTGGTCAGCGAGGAGCAGTCGGTGACGGTGCAGCGCTCGGCGTGGCTGAGGGTCACCTTGGCGTCGGCGTCGTCGGTGAACAGCGCGCCCTTGCGCAGTCCGTACTTGATCTCCTTCAGGTAGCCGCCGCGGGTGTACGAGGCGTTTGCCGTGGTGGCCTTGTTCTTCTTGTAGTAGTTGGTCTCCTTGGCGTACCAATACGTCGAGGCGTTGCCGTGGGTGTCCTCGACGTAGTCCAGGTTCCACCGCCACGCCTGGGTCACAGACCGGTCGGCGAAGGCGTCGCCGTTGCCGTAGCCGGGCTCCCCGGAGTCGTCGCCGAAGACCGGGACGGTCCAAGTGGAGTCGGTGCGCTGATCGGTGGCGCCGTCGAGCTTGTTCAGGCCGAAGACGTACTTGGTGCCGTCGCCGGTGATGACGGTCCAGTACTCGCCGTTGCCGTCGCCGTTGTCGGCGCCCGTCGAGCGGGTCACCAGGGAGGCGTCGTCGTTTTCCAGCCGCCAGGTGCTATCCCAGGTGCCGGACACCTTCACCAGGCGGCTGGCCTTGCCATTCAGGACGAGTTGGGCGTTGTCATACTTCCAGCAGGTGTCGAAGACGTCCTTGTGGCCGTCGTCGTCGCAGGAGTTGTAGGAACGCTCGATGTAGGACTCGGTGATGCTGAAGCCCTCGCCCACCGCACTGCCCTGATTGTTGGTAGCGGCGGTACGGCCGTCGACGCTGCCCGAGTCGTAGGTGAGGGACAGCTCGGGGGTCGGTCCGGCCGCGGCCGGCGGCATGTTGAAGTCGTGGCTCCAGGAGAAGGTGCCGGAGTTGTCGCCCGCCTCCCAGGACGAGGACTCCGACAGTTCGGTGGCCGAGTAGTCACCGGAGCCCGAGGGGGACTCACCCGCGCCCGGGTCAGTCGCGGTCACAGCGAACACCGCTGTCTCCGAGGTGGCCGCGTCGGCCAGTTGCGTCGAGGGGCCGTCACTGGTCTCGGGCAGTGTGACAGAGGCGGTGATGGTCTGGCCTACGAAGTCGTTGTCGGACTTGACTGGGGTAGTAGTGCGGCACGCGGCCTTCTCCGGCGTGTCCAGGGCGCAGCCGGGGAGGCGCACCAGGCGCAGTCGGGAGGCCCAGCCGCCGCCCATCGCCGAAGCGAATCCGCTGTAGTCGATGCCGAGTTCGGCCCGTCCTGCCTCGTCCGCCTCGGCGGTCAGCAGCACGCCGGTGATGCCGGCGTCCCTGGCGGCTTTCTGGTCGAGGATCGTGATCCGTGCGGTGGTGCCGGATTCGGCGCCGTTCATGCCTCCGGGCGGAGCGATGCTGATGGGAAGTCCGCCGGGCTCTGTCTGGACTGGCTTGTCGGCGTCCAGTTCGACGCTCGCGTCACCCTGCTCAGGCCAGGCAGCCTTCCGCTCCGCACGGGCTTGCCGGGCGCGTTCGGCATCGGCCTTCTTGTCCTTGGCAACCCTCGCGCGGGCCTCCTTCGCGCCGGGCCCGCCGAGTTCCTTTACCTTGCTCACCCGTTGATCAGGAACGTCCGGTCGGCCAAGCCTCTTCTCGGCCGCCTGAGCCACGGGGGCCGGTCCGGTGGGGACCACAAGAGACAGTGCCAGGAACGTCACGATCGTCCCGGCGCGGCGTCTCCTGCCGCTCCGCATTTTCCTTCGTGCGCCAATACCAAAAGTCATGATTGTCCGCTCCCACCCCGTTGTTCCGCGTCAGGAAAGGCCAGCAGAGCCGTGAAAGGCCGACGAGTGATGTGCTGTTGCGCTTCGGTGCGGCGCCACGATGGCGCCGCACCGCCCCTTCGCGAGCATCAGTCGCCCACGCGGACCTCGACCTGCTCCGGGCTTGCCATCGCCCCTGCCCACAGGCGGACTTCCGAGACATGGGCAGGCAGGTAGTGCTTCCATGTGCCGCTCGTGAAACCCTTGCCGATAGCGAAGTCCCCGCTGCCCAGTTGGACGGTGAACGCCTTCGCGTCGCCGTTCCGCCCGTAGCCCAGATAGAGGCTGATCGTGCCGTACACCGAGTCGTAGATACCGGTCAGCCGCACCGGACTGTCCAGAGCCGCCACCTCGTCGGAGACCACGGAGGAGAAGGTGCCGTCAGCGTTCAGGCGGCCGAAGTGCCAGACGCCGACCGGGATCGTGGTCTCCTCCAGCGTCTCCTCATCCAGGACCGTGTCCTTGCCGGTCAGCTCGTACCACAGGCCCCAGGCCGAGCCCTCTTCCGTACGCTGCCCCAGGACCTGGCCGGTGTATCCGATGTCCTTGCCCAGCAACTTCGCGGAGTCCAACTCGACGAGCGTGGACACGGTGAGGGGAGCATGGTCGTACACCAGCGGACCTGGGGCCGTGGCCGCGTCGTCGACTCCATCCAGGACGATGGCCTCGCCGCTGATGGCGGCGCCACCGGCCAGGGTCAGACTCCTGCCGTAGCCGGAGGTGGTGTCCGCGACGGTTGTTCCGCTTCCCCGAGCGGCGTTCCAGTCCGCCACCAACTCGACGCCGGCGAACTTCTCCGAGACCAGCAGCCGTGTCTCATCCGCGACCTCCTCGTGGGTCAGGACCCGCTGCCAGACAGCGACTTCATCGATTGAACCGGGGAAGTAGTACGTGGCGTTGCCGCTCGGAAACTTGTAACGGCCAAACTGCAGCCCTCCGTTCGACGCCCAGGAGCCCGCTCCGGTCGCCAGGGGCTGGCTCTGCCGACGGCCGTCCACGTAGAAGATCAGCTCCTCCGTGGCCGGGTCGTAGCTGCCGGCCAGGTGGGTCCAGACCCCCGTCTGAGCGGCGTACACGGAGTACCTCCCTCGGAGGGTGGAGCCGTCCTGGTCGAGCACGCCGAAGAACCACTGCTTCACATCGGCGAGGTACCAAAGCACGAACGTGTTGCCGTCACTCCCGGGCTGTGCGAGTACGGAGGCGTTCTTGCCACCATCGTCCAGCCGCGCCCAGGCGGAGACCGTGTAGGCGGAGCGGGTCTCCAACACCGGCGCGCTGGTCTCCGCGTAAGCGGTGGTGCCGTTCAGAGACAGCCCCTTGTCCGTGATCGCCTCCGCCAGCGGCTGTCCCTCGGCGTCGTGCGTGATCAGCCCGCGCCGCCCCCGGTCGTCACGAACCGCGCCGCCGCCCAGTGTCGCGTCGTCGCTGCCATCGCCGGTCGCGGAGTCCAGCGCCGTGCCGTCGGACTCGTCGAAGTGCCAGCGTCCGACCGGGCCTTCGCCCGCGGCGACGAGGAAGTCCACCGCGTTCTGGGCACCCCAGCGGCCTACCGTGTCCTTCGCCCGCACATACAGGCTGTACGTGCCGGAGCTGTTGGGCGTGATGTCCTTCGATACCGTTGATCCGTTGATGGGCGTCGACCAGGCGTCCGCGGAGGACAGCTTGTACTGGTAAGCGACATTGGAGTCCCCGGTGGCCGGGCCAAAGGTGAAGGTGCCGTTGTGGCCTGGGCCGCCGCCCGCCGCGCACGCCGTGTCAGTGCAGGCCGAGTAAGGGCTGCCGACGGTGATGTTCGGGGCCTTCGGTGCGGTCGGGTCGACCTTGAAGTAGCACCAGCCGGTCGTCGAGGCGTTCGACGGCCCCGACAGGTAGCTTCCGCCGCCGTTGTAGTACGAACGCACCCAGGCTCGGTACCGGTACAGCTTGCCCTCGGTCAGCGTGGACCAGGACATGGTCAGCTTCACCCCGTCGCCCACGTATCCGGACGAGGGCCGCAGATCGCCGTTGCCGGCCGTGGTGTCCGACCAGGTGCCGTCGCTGTTCTTGTGGTCGATGTCGAAGTAGACGCGCAGCTGAGCGTCCTTCTCGCCGCCCGCCTTGGTCTGCGTCGTCGCCGTCAGGGGCGGGGTCGGGTCGGAGACGATCGCGGGGTCCGATTCGGTCGTCTCGCATACCGTGCCGGAGCCGGTCACCAGGCCGATGCCGGTCGGCTTGGCAGGCAGGCCGACGAAGTCGACGGACAGGACGGCGTCGTTCCTGAACCGCTTCCACGCCGAAGTGTCCGACTCGTCGTGTGCCTTCAGCATCAGCGTGAGCCGTGAGAACTTGCCCGCCGCGAAGTTCCGCACCGTCGGGGTCAGGTTTTCGTTCGTCTCGTTCGGGTTGTCGTTGAACTCGATCGGCGCGTCCGGTGAGTCCGGGTCGCACAGCGAACCCCGGCCCGCCGACACATACCGGTCGACCATCAGGTCCAAGTGCTTCGGCCGGGACGACCAGGTGGTGGACGAGGAGATGTTGTTCGTGCGCACCAGGTCCACCCAGCGCGGGTCGCACTGGAACGCCCACGGTTCGGTCACCCGGAACGTGGCGTCCAGGACGTGCTTGCCCTTCAGACTCGCCGGCGAGAACTCGAAGTACAGCCGCTGCACATACCCCGGGCCGCAGTAATAGCCGTTCCAGGTACCGCACTTGCCCATGCCCTTGCCCAGGCCGTCGGCCCCGTTGCCCCAGCCGTACGACTCGTAGCCGTCGCTGCGCAGCAACGTGCGCTCGGACTCGCCCCAGGTCACGGTCGGGTCGATGTACAGCGGAAACGCCGAAGCCTCCGTCTTGGTCAGCATCTCCGCGTCCGGGATCACGCTCAGCGCGTCGTCGGAGACCTTCACGTCCATGGTGGTGACGGTGTCCCCCGCGTCAGGTTCAGCGCCCTCCGCGGATGACGCACCCACCTCGGCGGGATCCGAGCCCTCAGCGTCCGCGGCATCCAACGCGGATGTCGCCAGGGACATCGGCTGCACACCGGACGCCGTGCCGGCAGAGTCCCACATCTGTGCGGGCGGAGCCCGGAAGACACGGTTGCCGTCGTCGTCGATCGCGGTGAGGTTGCCCGCCTTGCCCTGGAGCAGACTCAGGCCGGTCGCCTTCAACGAGTAGTCGATCTGCTTCAGCTCCTCCTGGGCCGCGGCCTCGGGAGACTTGACCACCAGCACATGACGGAAACCCTCCACGGACCCCGTAACCCTCAGGTCGACGCCCGGAAGCACTTCCGCGTACACCGCGCTGTCCCCGTCCAGCTCCGGCTTGGGAAGCTTGCCGGGCCAGCCCATCTGGAGCGACCGTCCCTGATCGGAGATTTTCACCAGCGGTTCGTTCGCCCCTCCGCCGGAGAACTCCATCTCGACCGCCGCGGCCTTCGGCACCACCGTGCCGTCCCCGCGGATCTCCAAGGTGGCGTCCGGCGCCTGCCAGCCCCCGCCGGCCGTGGGCACCCGCACGGGAACCGCGGACTCCTCCAGCGTGAAAGTGAAGCCGTCCGGGTTGGCGAAAACCGTCGTACGTTCCGACCGCTCTCCGGTGACCTCGACCCGCTTCCCCGACTCCTGGGCCTCGGCGAGCGCCATCTGCCCCTCCGACAGCGGAGGCTGGACCTCGTCCGCCACTGCCTGGGAAACCGGCCCCCAAGCAGCCAGAGACGCCAAAACTGCCGCCGCAGTCACAGCGGAAACCAGCGTCCGCATCGGTCTTCCGTGCACGCCGCCGGCGCGACCCCCCCGTCTGAAGCTCACAACCCCACCCCAAGTTCACGACCAGTCATGACTTTTGCATGGCGCAACTCTTGCCATGGGCATGAGAATGAAACGCTGCGTGATGAATTTGTGACCAAAGGGGAAGCAGTGCACTGTGGTTGTCTTTGAGTCGCGCTTTCGCGAGAGCCAATGCCGCTCCTGCGGGGGATGCGGCCCTGTGGCTCCTCGTACTGGGCCCGGCCAGACAGACGGCCGACCGTTGCGAGGTTGACGAGAGTGCGCTATGACAAGAACCCACGCAACGCCCGTTCCTTCACCACCGCCCACCCCGGCGTGGGCCGACGCCGACGGCACGATCGACGAGAGCAAGATGCCGGAGACCATGCCGCTCATCGGCCCTGACGTCAAGATCGCCAAGGGCGCCAACGGCAAGAAGCAGTGGAGCTGTTCGAGCCTGAACACACACTACGGGCAGGCTTGGAGGGCGATGGTCTCGCCTGCCACGGTGATATCGCCGATCTCCGTCACGGGAAGCCCGGTCCGCTCGCACCTGAAGCAGGTCCCGCCCTGGCAGTCGAACAGCTCCACAGCTCGGCGGGCTTCAGTCCCATTCCGGCTCCTCCTCCCTGAGGTGGGGCAGGGGAGTTCCGCCGACCACGGGCACGAAGCGCACCGGACGGGCATGCCAGACGAACTTGTACGGCCCGGCCGAGAGCGGGAGCGTGAACTCCTCGCCGTTCTTCAGATCCTCGGCGGGCTCGCGCCAGCCGTCGGACAGCCAGTCCCAGATGTAGCCGACCACCGACGCGTCGATGGCCGAGGCGATGATGCGCATCTGGATGCGAGCCCAGCGGATCGCGCGGTCCGGCGTGGGCATGGCCGCGAGCGCGAGCTGCTTGCCGTCCTCCTGGCGCCACTCGCACCAGAACCCCGACTTGGGCACCACCGGTTCCGGTACGGCGATGGTGCACCACGTGAGGGTGCCGTCCTCGCTGGTGCCCCAGTCCTCGGCGAGGGCTTCGACGATCAGCATGCCGCGACCGCTCTCCTCGTCGGCGGCCGGTCTCTTCACCTGCGGCCGGCCCGGAGTTCCGTCAGCCACCTCGATGCGGACCTCGCCCCGCCAGTACGAGACGGAGAAGCTGACGTCCTCCGTCTCGCCGTACCGGATGGCGTTGGTGACCAACTCGCTGATGAGCAGGTTGGCTGTGTCGATGCAGGAGCCGATCCCCCACAGCCGGAGGTGAGCGGCACTGATCCGGCGCAGTTGCCCTACTCGCTGCGGTGCGCGGGTGCAGGAGACGACGAAGCCCTCTCTGTCAGCCTTGGGTGAGACGCCCCGCTTCGGCGGGTTAGCCTGAGAGGGCACGACAGGAGAACCACCCCCTCATGACCAGCACCAAGCCCGCCGGATCCGACCCGGCTCCACGGCCGAAGCGCCGCACATTCAGCCCCGAGTACAAGCTGCGGATCGTGGCCGAGTACGACGCCGCGCCGAAGAACGAGAAGGGCGCGATCCTGCGCCGCGAGCGGCTGTACCACTCGCACGTGAAGGAGTGGCGGGCCGCGCGGGACGCCGAGGCCCTGGAGAAGCTGGTCGACAAGCGCACCAGCCCGGCCCGTCCGAAGAAGTCGGCCGCCGAGGCGGAGAACGAGAAGCTGCGCCGCCAGGTGGAACGGCTGGAGAAGGAACTGGCCCGGAACAAGGCCGCGTTGGACATCATGGGAAAAGGTGTGCCACGAACACGGGAGTTCGCTATGGGTGGTTGAGCGGCAGAACGTGATGCTGCATGAGTGATGAAGGTTTGGCCCTTCGGAGCCGCCCTGCGGGGGGAGGCTTCAAACCGCCACATGCTGCGGAAGCGGTGACGCGACCGTGGTGAGCGATGTGGAAAAAGGCGTCCAAGAGGCGTCAGGTGGGGATCAGGAAGACGGAGCGCGAATCCCCGTCAAGGGGGACGCTTTTGACGCGTCGTTAAGGATTAAGCGGCATCAAAACCGGGGGTTACTTTTTGCCCCGGGATGAGCCTGGCGGATACCCGATCTACTGGCCAGGTGGTGCCCGGCGTAGAGGCGACGTGATCCTGGTCTGCCGCGCTCGTGCGGAACGTGGGAAGGCACGGCTTGATGCTGCGGTAACCCGATTTAGATGATGCCGCGTAAGGGAGAACCTCAAGCGGGGAACCCGCGAGAGGCCGAGTACCGATGCAAGCCGTGTCGGCGGACCGGTTCGTAGTAGTGAGGAAGCTCTTGCTCGGCGCGGTGAGGGCGGAGCGAAGGGGCCGGATTGTCCGTGGTTCGTTTGTTTGGTCAACCGGGTTTCTCCCGGGAGGAGCTGCGTGAGCGAGCTGAAGTCGGCAGGGAAGCCGTTCGATGTCTCGAAAGGAGAGGTCTGGGAGGCGTATCTGAAGGTGAAGGCGAATCAGGGTGCTGCGGGGGTGGATGGCTGCACGATCGAGTAATTCGAGAAGGATTTGAGGGGAAACCTCTACAAGATCTGGAACCGGATGTCCTCGGGGAGCTATTTTCCGCCCCCGGTGAAAGGTGTGGAGATTCCCAAGTCGCACGGTGACGGGGTCCGTTTGCTCGGCGTTCCGACAGTTTCGGACAGGATCGCCCAGACGGTGGTGGCCAGGCATCTGGAGAAACGGGTGGATCCGTTGTTCCATGCGGACTCCTTCGGCTACCGTCCCGGACGGTCGGCACTGGACGCGGTGGCTGTGTGCCGGCAAAGGTGCTGGAAGAAGAAGTGGGCGATTGACCTTGATATCGCTAAGTTCTTCGACAGTGTCCGCTGGGACCTGGTTGTGAAAGCGGTGGAATCCCATACCGATTCTGCCTGGGTAATTCTGTATGTGAAGCGGTGGCTTGCCGCTCCCGTGCTGATGCCCAACGGCACCTTGCAGCAGAGAGACCGGGGAACCCCACAAGGGTCTGCGGTCTCCCCGATCCTGGCGAATCTGTTTCTACACTACGCGTTCGACACGTGGCTCACCCGAACCTTTCGGAACGTCCAGTTCGAATGCTATGCGGACGATGCAGTGATCCACTGCTCGTCGGAGCGACAGGCCCGAGAGGTTCTGGCGCGACTCGAAGACAGAATGGCTGAGGTCGGACTCCAACTGCACCCGGACAAGACGCGGATCGTGTACTGCGGAAGGGAACGACGCCGCGATGATACGGCTACCTCATTCACCTTCCTGGGTTTCGCATTCCGCAACCGTCCGGCAAAAGACCGTCACGGGAAGATCTTCACGTCCTTCCTCCCGGCGGTCAGCAAGGACGCCCTGAAGAAGATGAGCACGGAAGTCCGCTCCTGGCGGATTCACCTGCACGTCACCTACTCCTTCGGCGAGTTCGCGAAATGGCTCAATCCCATCATTCGCGGATGGATGCAGTACTACGGAGCGTTCTATCAAACCGAACTGCATCCCCTCCTCCAGCGCATCAACTTCTACCTGCTGCGCTGGGTCCGGAAGAAGCATAAGCGGCTGAAGACCTACAAGAAGGCGGCGCGACGATGGGACCAGGTCGTCAAGTCCTACCCGTCGTTCTTCGCTCACTGGAAATGGGTCAACGTCACCTGACGATCAGGATGATAGGAGCCCGGTACTACAGGGGAGCTTCGTGTCTGCTGGCCGCGTGACGCGTTGAGCCGTGCATGGAGGACGTGCAGCGGGATGTCGAGCGGTGGGACGGGTGGTTCGAGGACTTCTTCGCGCTGCTCGCCGGGTTGTG
>NZ_BLLG01000036.1 GCF_011766325.1 Streptomyces pacificus
GGCCGACGCCCCCGACCACCCCAGATACCCCAGACCGCTTGGATCAACGACCCGGCCAAGCGCAGGGAACCCGCACCACAAACCTCATAGCATCACAACCGTCTCATTGGACTTGAAATCTTCCGCGTCGCGAGCACGAGCCTGAATGCTCACTGCCATGACGCACGCTTCATCACCGGATTTACTTGTCCTGCACGCCGTAAGGGTGACCGGGGTGGCCAACGACACGGCGGTCTCCCGGCGCACCGGCATCGACCATGACACGGTCTGTGAACTGCTGCCGGACTTCGAAGCCTACGGGTGGGTGACACACGTCGCGTTCGGGGGCACCAGCGGCTGGACGCTCACCGAGCGCGGACGTGACGAGGACACCCGGAAACTGGCGGAGGAACTGGAGGAAGCCGGCGCCCGGGCCGCCGTCGAGCAGGCGCACAAGGCGTTCGAGATCCTGAACGGACGGCTGGTGCAGGCGTGCACCGACTGGCAGTTGCGGCCCACCGAGAGCGATCGGCTGGCGTCCAACGACCACAGCGACCCGGCGTGGGACGCCCGCGTGCTGGACGAACTCACGGTGCTCGGCGGCGGGTTGACCCAACTGGTCTGCGGGCTGTCCGACGCGCTCGCCCGGTTCGGCGGCTACGGCGAGCGGTTCTCCGCCGCCCTGGCCCGCGCCCGTGCGGGAGAGGGGCAGTGGGTGGCCGGGGTCGGTGTCCCCTCGTGCCATGCGGTCTGGATGGAGCTTCACGAGGATCTGCTGTCGACCCTCGGAATTCCCCGCGGCGCGGAACCGGGAACCCGGTAGGTTCGTTCCGTGGCTACTCGATATCTCTATCTGGCACGTCATGGCTCGGCGGACGCTTTCGGCGAGCTCACCGACACGGGGTACAAGCAGGCGGACCTGCTCGGCGAGCGGTTATCAGGGCTGCCGATCAACGCTGTGTGGCACTCGGTTCTGCCCCGCGCCGCCGCGAGCGCGCGCGAGATCGGCAGACACCTGCCGGGCGTGCCCGTGGCCGAGGCCGACGAACTCATCGACCATGTGCCCTACGTACCGAACGCGGCCGAAATGCCCCAGGCCTGGGCCGGTTTCTTCGACGGCTTCGAGGAGGCTGAGGCCGCGTCGGGCAAGCGGGCCGCCGAAGCCCTGGTGGCGCGGTTCACCAGGGCCCCCGAGCGCACCGAGCCTGACTCGCACGAGGTGCTGGTCACGCACGCATACCCGATCGCCTGGCTGGTACGGGACGCGCTGGAGGCCCCGCCGACCCGATGGCTCGGCCTGGACAGCGCGAACACAGGGCTCACGGTGATCGAGTACCGGGCCGGTCTGTCGCCCACCCTGGTGATGTTCAACGACATGAGCCACCTGCCGGGCGACCTGCGCTGGACCGGATTCCGGGCGGCCGCACGACCGTGAGGGGCGGCTGCCGCGACCCGGGGTCGTCCCGGGTCCACCCCAGAGATTCGCGGCGTCCGCGGGGCGGAACTCTGGGGGTGTGCCGGAGGCGTACCGGAGACATCATCGGATGACCCTCTTCGGTCCGGGAGATCAATTCGTATGCCTCACGGCCAGCACGCTTCCACGACCTACGCCAACGAACTCTGCGATCCGGAGCTCTACCAGCAGGGGAACCCGGAAGACCTGTGGCGGCGGATGCACGCCGCGGCGCCCGTTCACGAAGGCACGTACGAGGGACGCCGGTTCCATGCCGTGCTCTCGCATCCGCTGATCTCCCAGGTGCTGAAGAACGCCAGGGGATTCTCCTCCGAGCGGGGGATGCGGCTGGACCAGAACCCGGCCGCCACCTCGGCCGCGGCCGGAAAGATGCTGATCATCACGGACCCGCCGCGGCACGGCAGGATCCGGCGCATCGTCAACTCGGTTTTTACGCCGCGCATGGTGAGCCGTCTCGAAGAGAACATGCGCGCCACGGCCGCCGCCGCCGTCGACCGGGCGATCGAGGAGGGAGAGTGCGACTTCACCACCGTTGCCGCGCGCCTGCCGCTCTCGGTCATCTGCGACATGCTGGGCGTTCCGCCGGAGGACTGGGACTTCATGCTGGACCGGACCATGGTGGCGTTCGGGTCGGACCAGGCCGACGAGTTCGCGATGGCCGAGGCGCACGCCGACATCCTGTCGTACTACGAGGACCTGGTCCGTCGCCGTCGCCGCGAGCCCGGGGAGGACGTGGTCACCGCGCTGGTGAACGGCGTCATCGACGGCACCGGGCTGACCGACGAGGAGATCTTCCTCAACTGCGACGGCCTCATCTCCGGCGGCAACGAGACGACCCGGCACGCCACGATCGGGGGGCTGCTGGCCCTGATCCAGAATCCCGCGCAGTGGGCGATGCTCCGCGACGACCCCGGGCTGCTGCCCGGCGCCGTTCAGGAGGTCCTCCGGTTCACCAGCCCGGCGATGCACGTGCTGCGGACGGCGGTCGTGGCGACCGAGATCGGGGAGTACGCACTGCACCCGGGGGACCCGGTCGCCCTGTGGCTGGCGGCCGGCAACCGCGACCCTGAGGTGTTCGCCGATCCCGATCGTTTCGACATCACCCGGCACCCGAACCCGCATGTCGCCTTCGCGGCCGGCCCGCACTACTGCCTCGGCTCCGCGCTGGCCACGTCCGAACTCACGGTCTTCTTCGACGAACTGCTCCGGCGCGTGAGCGGGGCGGAGCTGACCGAACTGCCACGCCGTACGCGCTCGATCCTGATCCGGGGTTACGACTCGGTTCCCGTACGGCTCGCCGCGGCCTGAACGGAGCGATGACAATGACAGGCTCGCCCACCACCGAGCGCCGCCGACTACGGCTGCCGGACGGCCGACTCGTGCGGTGCACCCGTCCGGCCGAGGCGTCGCTGATGTGGCGCGAGATCAGCGGCGACGGCTTCTACCGGCGCGCGTCGCGCGGGCTGCGGCCGGGCGACACGGTGCTCGACATCGGAGCGAACGTCGGACTCGTGTCGATCGCCTTCGCCGCCGAGAACCCGGGCCTACGGGTGATCGCGGCCGAACCAGTGCCCGACACGTTCGACTGCCTCCGGGCGAATCTCGACCGGTACGTTCCCGGCGGCGTGGCCGTGCGCACCGCAGTGGCGGCCACGGCGGGCACTCAGCAGCTCACCTACTATCCGGACGCGCCGGGCAACTCCGGCCTGTACGCGGACCGGCAGGCGGACGACGCCCTCACCAGGACCTTCATGCGCAACGGCGGCATCGACGACGAATCCATCGACCTGCTCATCGAGGGGCTGCACGACGGCCACAGCCTTGAGGTCCCGGTCACGACGGTCTCCGGCCTGCTCCGCGAGCACGGCATCGGGCGGGTGGCGTTGCTGAAGGTCGACGTGGAGCGCGCGGAACTGGACGTCCTGCGCGGCGTCGCCCCGGCCGACTGGTCCCGGATCGACGCCGTCGTCGCCGAGGTGCACGACGAGGAGCAACGCCTTGCCGAGTTCTGCGACCTGCTCCGCGCGGCGGGCCTGTCGCCCGAGACCCGGCAGGATCCGAGCCTGAACGGAACGGAGCTCTACGAGGTGTACGGAGACCGGTCGTGACGGCGTCGCTGGTGACACTGGGGGCCGTCGGCCCGGGCACCACCCGCACGCTGGTCTGCGTACCGCACGCCGGTGGCAGCGTGGTGGCCTTTCGGGGGTGGGCCCGGGTCGCCGCCGCGGCCGGCCTGGCGGTCCGGGCCGTGCACTGGGAGGACGCGGCCGGCGCGAACGGCCGGCGGACCAGCATCGAGTCCCGGGCCGACACGCTCGCCGCGGAGCTGCGGGACCTCCCGGAACCCTGGGTGCTGCTGGGACACAGCCTCGGCGCGTTGATCGCCGCGGAGACGGCCCGGTGGATCGAGGAGCAGGTCAGCGGCTCGGCCCCGGAGCGGGTCGTACTCTGCGCCGCGGCTCCACCCGGCTACCCGCGCGGCTTCCCTCCGGGTGTGCTCACCGCCTCCGACACAGGCATGGCCCAGTATGTACGGCGGCTCGGTGGCACGCCCGAGGAGATCCTGAGCGATCCGGAGTTCGGCCCGCAGCTGCTGACCCAGCTGCGCAACGACCTGGACCTGATCGAGCGCTACGAACCCGCCTTCCCGCGACCGCTGTCGTCGCCGGTCTCGGTCTACGGCGGGGCGTCGGACGGGTCGGTGCCGATCGAGGTGCTGGACGGCTGGCGGGCCTTCGCTCCCCAGGCCCGGGTACGCGTCTTCCCCGGAAACCACTTCTTCCTGCACGACAGCCCGGCCGACGTCTGCCGGGAGGTGGCCGCCGACTGCGCGCGGACCAGCCAGGACCGCCTCGGCCGGTAGCATCGCGACGTGTCCAACGAAGCTGGCCCGAACACCCCGGCCGCCTTGGCCCGGCTCGTCCTTTCCGACCGGGCACGCGACGTCGTCGACGGCGCCCTGAGGCTCGTCCCGACCCTGGACGACGGGCAGCGCCCACCCGGCGACCTGCTGCTCGAAGCGCTCCGGGTGCGTGCGCAGGTCGACAAGCTCGTGACCGCCGCGGTGCTGAACGCCCGCGAGCCGGACACGCCCCGCACGACCCTGGCCGACCCGCGGAGCACATCGCGATCACGCGGGTCTTCTGCGGCATACCGCTGACCGGCCTGGACACACCGGCCATGAGGGTTCCTCGGCCACCGTTGGCCACCGTTGGGCACCGTTGGGCGGAAAGCCGGTCAGCGCGGACCGGCCGCCTCCCAGCGGAACTCCACCGCTCGCCGTTCGGCCCCTTCCCTCGCGTGGATGTCCCCACACCGCCCCCAACGGCCGGGCGGAAGCCCGGGCATTTTCGGCCACCCTCGGTGGCGGCCGAACGCGCCGCGTAACCTCGCAGGCATGGAACCACCCGCCCCGGGCGCATCGCAGGACACCGCAGGGCAGAGCGCCGCAGCCGCAGTACGTGACACCGCAGCGCCGGACGCGCGGAGCGAAGCACGCCGCCGGCTGGACGCGTACAGCTACCTCAGCGCGCCCGAGCGGCTGGAGCACCTCGCGATCATGCGGGTCTTCTGCGGAACCCTCCTGGCGGACCTGGCCGTCCCGGACGTCCTGGCCAAGCTGCGCGAGGACGCCGGCCCGGCGGCCGGGCTGGACGCCGACGTCCTCACGGCCCGGCTGGAGCAGCTGGTGCGGTGGGGGAACCTGCTGCGCAGCAGCCACACCGTGAAGGCGTCCAGCATCAGCGAGTACCAGCGGTCCCGCGCGCGCTACCAGCTGTCGAAGCTGGGCGGGCGCATCCAGCGGGACGCCGACGGCGTCCTCGCCGAGGCGGACGCGGCCCGGGAGGTGAGCAATGAGCTGCTCGCCCTGGTCGAGCGGGGACTCGGGGAGCTGGCGGAACTCGTGACGGCGCCGGGCGGTATCGAACCGCAGGACGGGCTGGAGCGGGTCAGCACGCTGTTCGTGCAGTTCTCCGAGTTCGCCGACTCCATCCGGGACTTCTACGCCTACCTCGGCCAGGTCCTGGCCCGGTACGACCTGGACAGCGCCGAGTACCAGGGCTTCAAGCAGCTGCTCCTCGACTACGTCGAGGCGATCACGGAGGATGTGTCGTTCCGTGCGCCCCGGATCTCGGCCGAGCTGGACACGCTGTGGCCGCATGTCCCGGGTCTGCTGGCCCGGCTGGACACCCACGCACAGGGGCTGACCGGGCTGTCGCCGGGGGGCGACGGCCGACCGGAGACACGGGTCCAGCGCAGCCGCGGGCGGGAGTACGCCGACTGGGAGGGCCTGCGCGGCTGGTTCAGCGACACCCACGGCGACGGCAGCCAGGTCGACCAGCTGCGGGACGCCACCCTCCGCGCGTTGCAGTCACTGCTCGCCAACGCCAAGCGGATGCTGCGGTCCGCCACCGGGGAGATGTCCCGGCGCAGGGATCTGCTGCGGCTGGCCCGGTGGTTCGACACGGCGGCCCCGCAGGACGCGCACGACATCGCCGTCGCCGCCTTCGGGCTGTACGGCGCCCGCCATCTGGGCATACCCCCGGCCGCCGACGAGGTGGTCCCCGCCTACACGAGCTGGTGGACCGGCCCGGTGGTCGAGGTTCCGGTGGCCCTGCGGGAAAGGGGCAGCCGCGCCCAGCGGGGCCGGGCGTCCGCGGTGGAGGACCACTCGGCGCAGAAGCGGAGGCTGCGGGAGGCGGCCCGTCAGCGGGCGGCGGCCAGGGCGGCTGCTGCGGGCGAACTGCGCAGCGCGTCCGGCCGGTTCGCGGAGGTGCGCCTCACCTCGGAGGCGCTGGGGCTGCTTCTGGAGCTGCTGGCCACCGCACTGGGGAACGCGCAGCTCCGACGCCGCGCGGGCGCGGACGGGAGCGGGGATCTGGATGGGCATGGGCACGGGGACGGAGACGGGGACGGGCACGGGGACGGGCATGTTGACGGGTACGGGTACGGGGACGGGGACGGGCATGTCGGCGGAGGGGGTGTGACGGAGTTCGCCCTCGACCGGGCGCACAGCGCGGACGCCGAACTGGACGTCCGGCTCACCGTGCGACGCACGGCGGGTGCGCGGTGCGTGCTGCACTCGGTCGACGGCGACCTGCTGCTGGAGGACCTGGAGTTGGACGTCAGCCGCGCCTCCTCGTCCGACACCGCCGCCGACGCCCCCGCCGACACCGCAGCCCCCGCCGCCGCCCGCACCGCCGCCGACACCGCGAGGGCGAGCGTGTCATGACCCTCCCCTCGACACACGACGTCGCCCTGGCGGCCGAGCGCCGCTCCGCCGCCCGGCTGCTGCTCGCCCATCCGCTGGTCACCTCGGACGGCCCGCACGCCGACCTCTTCCCGCTGATCCGCAGGCACGCCGACTGGCTGGGCAAGCGGTTCCAGCAGGTGCTCGGCTACCGCCTGCTGGTCGACAGCTCCTACGCCCGGCTGTTCAAGGCGGGGCTCGGGGCGGGCGCGGGCCACCGGCTGGAGCGCTCCACCGGCACCCCGTTCAGCCCGCACACGTACGCCTGCCTCGCGCTGGCCCTGTCCGTACTGGTGACCGCCCCCGAACAGCTGCTGCTGTCACAGCTGGTGGCCGATATCAGGGCCGCCGCGGCCGACGCGGAGATCGAGCTGGAGGAGACGGGCAGGGCTGCCGGGAAGCGGACCCTGGTCGCGGCCCTGCGGCAGCTCGTCGAGTGGGGCGTCCTCATCGAGACCGAGGGCCAGGTGGCCGCGCTCGCGCAGGACGCGGGCGGCGAGGCCCTGATCACCGTGGACCGCGAGCGGGCCCGCGCGGTCGTCGCCGGCCCGCTCGCCCAGGCCCGGGACGGGGCCGACCTGGTGCGGCGGGCAGCGGACCCGGGGTTCGGCGGTTCTCGCGCCTATGTGCGCCGGATGCTCGTGGAGACGCCCGTCGTCCATCTCGACGAGCTGACCGACGCCGAACGCGACTGGCTGCGCACCCGGCAGCGCCGGGAGGCGCAGGCGTTCTCCGAACTACTCGGCCTGGAGATGGAGATCCGCGCCGAGGGCGTGGCTCTGGTGGACCCCGAGGACGAGCTGACGGATCTGCACCTGCCCGGTACGGGGACGGTGGCGCAGGCCGCGCTGCTGCTGGTGGAACGGCTCGTGGAGCGCCTTCGGCCGCGGGAGCCCGGACACCCGGCGGCCGGGGGGACGCTGGTGATCGGTGTGGCCGTCCCCGACGGCCTGGTGGACGAGTTGCTGGCCGGGCTGGTCGCCGAGTACGGGAAGCGCAGCAACTGGCAGCGCGGCTATCTGGAGGACGTCCCGGCCCTGCGGGAGGCCGTGCTGGACCTGCTGGCCCGCATGGGGCTGATGGCCCGCGGCGGCCGGCTGCGGGCCGAGGGGGCGGGCCTGCCGGAGGGGTACGGAGAAGAGGTGCCGGAGGGGCGCACGGTGACCGCTGTGCGCGGGGCACGTCCCGGCGGCGAGGGCTGGGTCCTGACGGCCGTGGCAGCACGCTACGCCACCCGCGTGACCGTCCGCCCGGCCGCGGCAGCAGGCAAGAGCATCGAAGTCCAGGAGGAGTTGCCGTGGTGACCACCGATGGGCGTGGGCTCGTCCCACTGCCGCGTTCCGGCCCCGCGACCACCGCCGGGACCGCCGGCACCGCGTCGACGACGGGCCCTGCGACGACCACCGCAGGAACCGCAGGAACCGCGACGACCGCCGGGCCCGCGACGACCGCCGGGCCCGCGACGGCTGCGGGGCCCGCGACGGCCGCCGGCACCCGCTTCCGGCTGCACCGCGCCGGGATCCAGAACGTCTGGCAGTACGACGAGCAGGAGTTCGCCTTCGGCGACGGACGGCTGCTGCTGCGCGGCAAGAACGGCGCGAGCAAGTCCAAGGCCCTGGAGATGCTGCTGCCGTATCTGCTGGACGGCGACTCGCGGGCGCTCGACGCGACGGGCACCGGCCGGACCACCCTCGCCTGGCTGATGCTGGACGGCTTCACGCAGACGAACCGCCTCGGCTACCTGTGGGTGGAGTTCCGCGCCACGGCCGAGGACGGCGACCGCCGCCACCTCACGCTCGGCGCCGCCGTCCGCGCGTCGAAGTCGACGCAGAAGGCGCTGCCGACGTTCTTCGTCACCCCGCTGCGCGTCGGTGAGGACCTGCACCTGGTCGAAGGCGGGAAGCCGCTGCCGGTCGACCGGCTCAGGGAGATCATCGGCCCGGACGGCGTCACCGACCGCGCGGTGCTGCACCGCTCACGGGTGGCCCGGGAGCTGTTCGGCATCACGGACGCGACCCGCTACCGCAACCTCACCCAGCTCCTCCACCGGCTGCGGCGGCCCACGGTCGGGGACCGGATCGAGCACGGCGGACTGGCCCTGCTCCTGAGCGAGACCCTCCCGGGACTCGACGAGGAGGTGGTCGAGAAGGTCGCGCGCAACCTCCATGACCTGGACGCCGTACGCGACGAACTCGGCCGCCTGGAGCGCACCGACACGGCGCTGCGCACCTTCCTCGCCGGCTACCGCGGCTACCTGTCCGGAGTCCTGCGCGGCTCCGCGCAGGCGGTGGGCCGGGAGCTGGCGGTCCTCGGGCAGCGTCGCCGGGCGGCCGGGGACGCCGCGCAGCGGACCGGCGAGCTGCGGACGCAGGAGGAGGAGTCGCAGGCCCGGCTGGAGACCCTGCGCGAGGAGGAGGAGGCCGCCAGGACCGACCTCGCCGCCCTGCACGCCGGCCACGCCTTCCGCAGCCTGCGCGAACTGTCCGAGCGCCGCGGCACGGTCGAGGCGCTGCGCACCGCCGCCGTCGCCGCGTTCACCGGCCTCGGCACCGCGCACGGTGCGGAGGAGGGCGCGGCGGAGCGGCTGGCCGACGGTGTCGAACACCTCGGCGGGCGGCTCGCCGAACTGGGTACCGAGCACCGGGAACTGCTGACGCAGGCGGAGAAGGCCGGGCTTCCCACCGGTCATCTCGGCGAGGCGGTCGCCCTGCCCCGCACGGTCCGCTCCCAGGCCGTCGAGACGCTGCTGACCGGTCCGGACGGGGAGACCCGCACCGTGCGGCGGCCCTCGGCCGTCCGGGTGGACACGGACGCGGTGCGGGACGGGCTGCTGTCCTGGCAGGGGCAGTTGGCGGACGCCGAGACGGTCGTGCGCAACCGGGCCCGGATGGTCCAGGAGGTGGCCCGCCTCACCGCGCGCGCCCAGGAGTCCCTCGGCCGGGCGGCGCACGCCGACGCCGAGCGGGAGCGGCTGGAAGGCGAGGCGGAGGAGGCCGCGGGCCGTCTCGAGGCCGACCGGCGGGAGGTCGCCGGGGAGAGCGCCGCCTATGCCCGCCGGGTGGCCGAGTGGGCGGACCGCACGCGTACCTCCGCCGGGCACGCCTGCCCGCCGCTGGACGCCGTCCTCACCATGGTCGCCTGCGAGAGTTCCGCCGATGTCCCGTTCGCCGACCGTACGCTGCCGTCCGGCATCGACGGCCAGGCGTGGCAGGTCGCCCATGCCGCACTGGAGCCGTACGGCGAGGAGCTCACCCGTCGCCGCGACACCCTGGCCCTCGCCGTGGGCCGGCTCGGCGAGGATCTCGACCGGCTGTCGGGTGAGAAGCGCGGCTGGGAGCGGCGTACCGATCCGGAGCCGCCGGTCCCCCACCACCGGGCCGCCGGGAGGGCGCCGGGCACCGGAGCGCCGTTCTACCGGCTGGTGGACTTCGCCGATGATCTGAGCCCCGCCCAGCGGGCCGGTCTGGAGGCGGCGCTGGAGGCCGGGGGGATCCTGGACGCCTGGGTCGGCGCGGACGGCGTTCCGGCCGACCCCGGCGCGTGCGACACCCTGCTGCGTCCCGGCCTCGCGCTGCCGGAAGGGCCGACGCTCGCCACGGCGCTGCGCCCCTCGCCGCAGCCCGGGTGCGGGGTCACGTCCGAGCGGGTGGAGCAGCTGCTTGCCGCCATCGCGCTGGCTCCGGCCGGGCCCGGGCGGACGACGGCGCAGGACACGGCGCACCACGCGGCGCACGAAGCGGCGCACGAACACGAAGCGGTGCACGACACGGCGCACGACACGGCGCACGACACGGTGTACTACGACGGAAGCTGGCGCGTGGGCGTCCTCAGCGGGCGGCACCACAAAAGTGACGCCGAGTACGTGGGGGCCGCCGTACGCGCCGAGACCCGGCGGCGCATCCTCGCCGAGCTGGCGGAGCGGCTCACGCAGGCGGAACGGCGGCTGGCCGAAGCCCGCCGGGAACTCGCCGAGGCCGATGCCCGGCGCCGGGCCCTCCGGCTCGCGGAGCAGGACTTCCCTCGGGCACGGGCTCTCGCCGACGCCTGGAGCAGGGTCGATTCCGGTGAGCGGACGCTGGGCGAACTGTCCGCCAAGGCGGCCGGCGCGGCACGGCTGGCCGAGGACGCCCGCGCGCTCGCCGTGGCCGCACGCGCCGAGGCGGAATCCACCGCCACCGCCCACGACCTGCCCGGCGACCCCGTCTGCCTGGAGCGCGTACGTACCGCGCTGTCCGCCCTGCTCACCGGCGTCGGGCATCTCCGCAGGGCGGTCGGCGGCACGGGTGAGCGGCTCGGCGCCCAGCAGGCCGACGCCGAGAGGTACGAACGCGCCCGGGAGGACCGCCTGGCCGCGGAGGAGGGCTACCGGCTCCACCTCGCCGGCCTGCGCACCGCCGAGCAGGACCTGCGCACCCGCGAGGAGGCCATCGGGGCGACCGAGGAGGAGCTCCTCGCCCGCGAGCGGGAGACCAGACGGCGTATCGCGCACGCCGCCCAGGCCGTCCCGGCGGCGCAGCGTGCCCGGGACGACCTCCACGACCTGCGGGTGCGCGCGGAGGAGGACGAGAAGCGCCTGCGCGGGTTCCTGGCGGACCAGGAGGGGGCGGTCATCGCCTGCGGCGGCACCCTGCGCGGCGCGCTCGGCCGGCCGGAGGTGGTGCGCGGCGCGGGCCTGGACCGGTCCTCGCTGCCCGAGGACGTGGTCGACGATCCCGGCTCGCACGTCCGCAGCCGGCTGCGGGCACTGCGGTCGCTGGCCGACGCCGTGGAGCAGGCCCTCGGCCCCTCGAAGGGCGAGGTGTCCGACAGCACCCTGCTCAACCGGCACACCGAACTGCGCGACCAGCTGGCCGGCGGCTACGACGCGCAGCTGGAGGAGCGCGACGGGATCAAGGTGTGCCGGCTGATCGACGACCACGGCTCCCACGATGTCGCGGCCGTGGGCGAGCGGATCGCCGTCGAGGCCGCGGAGGCCCGGGGGCGGCTCACCGAGCGGGAACGCGACGTGTTCCAGCGGTTCCTGACCGGTGAACTCGGCGACCACCTCTCGGCCCAGGTCATCACCGCGGCGAACCTGGTCGCGGCCCTCAACGGCACGCTCCGGACCGTGCGCACCTCCCACGGCCTGGGCGTGGAGCTGCTGTGGAAGCTGGACGAGGACGTGGACGCCGACGTGCGGGCGGCCGTGGAGCTGCTGCGCAGCCCCTCCGGCCTGCGCACCCGTGAGCAGACCGAGCGGCTCCGCGAGGTGCTGCAACGCCGGATCGAGGACGCCCGGCGGGCCGATCCCTCCGCCGGTTACGCCGCCCATCTGCGGACCGCGCTGGACTACCGCGACTGGTTCCGCTTCCACGCCTTCGTGGTCGACGACGCCGCCCCGGGCCGCAGACGGAAACTGACCGGCCGCACCGGGCTCAGCCAGGGCGAGCAGCGGGTGCTCTCCTACCTGGTGCTCTTCGCCGCGGCCGCCGCCCACTTCACGAGCCTCGCCGAGTCGGCACCGCACGCGCCGCGGCTGATCCTGCTCGACGATGCCTTCGCCAAGGTCGACGAACCGACCCACGGGCGGCTTGGGCGCATCCTCGTCGATCTCGATCTCGACTTCGTCCTCACCAGCGAGCGGCTCATGGGCAACTGGCCCGAAGTGCCGTCGCTGCACATCTACGAATGCCTCCGCGATCCCCATGTGCGCGGGGTGGCCACCCTGCACTACGCCTGGAACGGCCGGCAGCGGCGTCTGGTGTCCGTATGAGCAGGCTGCCCGAGGCGGCCCGGGACTGGCTCGCCGGTCCCGGGCTCGCCAGGCTCTGGGAGGCGGTACGCAAGCGCCTGGAGAGCAACGGCGTGCAGGCCACCGGTTCCCTCCGGCTGACCTCGGTGAGCGCCCGGGAGCGCAACGACCTGTCGCTGCTGCTGGGCAGGCCCGTCACGGGTGCCGCGGTGACGGTGCGCCTCGATGTGCTCGACCGGCGTCTGCGCGCCTCGGCGGCCGGGCTCGGGCTGGGGGACACCGTGGCGGAGCTCGGCCCTCCGCTCACCGACCGCCGTGCCGTCCGCGCGGGCATCGCGGCACAGCGCGCGCACATCTGGTCGTCGCTGGCCTCGGCGCTGGACGCCTCCCCGCTCGCCGGCCAGGAGTGGACCGGCCAGTGGTACGAACTGCTCCGCCGGACCGGCGTACCGAGAGGGGTGGCACCTGACGCGGCGGTAGACACGCTCCGGCAGGCGGTGCGGGTCCTCACCCTGCTGCTCGGCCCCGGACGGGACGGCCCCCGGGGCCGGGGGGACCTCGCCGCCCTGGCCACCGGATCCGCCCACGGCCTGGACGACGGCACCTGGCTGGCGCGCCTGGTCCAACGCGGTATCGCCCTCGCCCACGGCACCGACCTCCCCGGCGACGCCGCCGGCCGGCGCGCCCTGTGGCGGCTGGTGTCCGTCACACCGGACGAGGTCTCCGGCACCGTCCTGGCCTACGGGCTGCGGCCCGTCGGCGGAGGCTGGCGGGAGCGGGCCCTGCGGGAGCGGGCCGACCATCATGCCGAGGCCCATCTCACGCCGCGCGATCTGCACGCCCTGCGGCTGCGGCTGCCCGCCGGGGCGGTGGTCCACATCTGCGAGAACCCGCGCGTGGTGGAGGCCGCGGCGGACGCCGCCTGCCTCCGCCCCCTGGTGTGCACGTCCGGCAGCGCCGCCACGGTGGTCCTCACCCTCCTCGACGCCCTCGCCGCCACCGGCTGCCGCTTCGCGTACCACGGGGACTTCGACTGGCCGGGCATCGCGCTGGCGAACCGGATGATCAGCCGCTACGGGGCCCGGCCGTGGCGCATGGGCGCCCGGGACTACGAAAACCTGGCCGCCCGCGGCCGGAGCGCGGGGATCCCCCGGCTGCCGCTCGACGGCCGGCCCGTCGAGGCGGCCTGGGACGCAGGTCTCGCCCCCGCCATGACCGCTCTCGGGGTCGCGCTCCACGAGGAGGCCACCCTCGACCTCCTGGTGGGCGATCTGTCGGGTCGGGGGTAGGAGCGCCCCGGGGCACGGGGCGGGCGCCGCAGGGAACGCGCCCCGGTGCAGCACGCAGGGGGCGGGCGCCGCAGGGAACCTGCCCCGGTGCAGCACGCAGGGGGCGGGCGCCGGCCGTACGGAACGCCGACGGCCCCCGCGCCGCGCGTCCCCGGCGCCGCCTGCACGATCTGCGCGTATCCGGCGCGAGGCGCGTGTCGCGTATCGCGTATCGCATGCACGACGCGCGTGTCGCCACCCGTTCGCCAGGGCGTTTCGAGATTCCGCCCTTGGGCGTATTGGGGCCGCCGCGACCTGTGGGAATGCCACGGCACCCCATGGGCCCGGAATCACCGGGCCATTTCGCTGCGGTCGTTTGATCACAAGAGCTGGTTGCCTGTCCCCCTGAAGCGCGGCGTCATCGTCGGGACACCGAGTCCTGGCCCGCGCCACTCGGAGGGTGGTGAACATGCGTACCGCACGTCTTCTCGCCGGCAGTGCCCTGGCCCTGGCCGCACTCGGCACCTCGGCTCCCGCGGCAGTCGCCGAAGGGTCCGAGGTCACGGTCAGTCCCGAGGTGGGTTACCCGGGCTCGACCATCACCGTCAGCACGGAGGGGGCCTGCGACCCGGAGGCGACCTATGCCAAGGGGCAGGCCGAGGTCGGGGGTCAGATCAACCTGGTGGAGGGCAGCCGCGCCGGGGCGCTGGAGGGCACGTTCACCGTGCCGGACAACGCGAAGGAAGGGACGTACGACATCACGGTCAAGTGCCCTCCCGGGGTCCTCGTCAACTCCGAGTTCGAGGTCGCCGGCCGCCCGAACGGCGCGGTGAGTGGCGGATTCGGCGGCGGCGGCGGGATGAACAGCACGGAGTTGGCCATCGGAGCCGCGCTCGTCCTCACCGCGACCGCGGGCGGTCTCCTCACACTGCGGCGCCGGCGCGGCAGCGGTTCGGCGGCCTGAGCGTCCCCCGGCGCCGGCCCACGGGACCCGCCACCTCCGTCATCGAGACCGGAGCCCGGACCGCTATGGGACGCAGACGTTCCCCTCTCCTCACGCCGATGAGGTTCTTCGGCGTGATGCTGCTGGTCGGCATCGGCCTGCTGATGCACGGACTGCGCGGCGAGACGGCTCCCCAGCCGTCCGCCGCCCAGGCCTTCACCGTCCCGGCGCCGAGTGCGGCGCCCTCCCGCGGGCCGGCCGCCCCGACCCGGCTCGCCGCCCCGACCCCCGGCAAGGCGGCCAAGTCGCCACCCGGCACCCGGCCGCGCTCCGTCCCGGTGCGGCTGCGCATCCCGGCCATCGGCGTGGACACCCCGATGATCAACCTGGCACTGGGGAAGAACGGTGTGCTGGAGGTACCGCCGGTCGACAGCGCGCAGCTCGCGGGCTGGTACTCCCGAGGGCCCGCACCGGGGGAGGTCGGTGCGGCCGTCGTGGCGGGCCATGTCGACACCCCGACCGGCCGCGCCGTCTTCTACCGTCTCGGCGCGCTCACCAAGGGCAGCGCCATCCAGGTCACCCGGCTCGACGGGCGCACGGCGCACTTCACCGTGGACGCGGTCGAGGTGTATCCCAAGCACTCCTTCCCCAGCACGAAGGTGTACGCCGGCACCACCGTTCCCCAGCTGCGCATCATCACCTGCGGCGGGGGCTACACCAAGAGGACGGGCTATCTCGGCAATCTCGTCGTCTACGCGACGCTGAAGCGCATCGCCTGAGCCCCCTCCCTCGTGAGTGCGCTCTCCCGTCACCCCTCCCGCCGTGAGCGCGGCGTCCGGCCAGGCCCGCCCGCCGTGAGCGCGGCCTCCCGCCGCTTCCCCCGTCCGTGAGCCCGGCCTCCCGCCGCCTCGGCCCCTCCCCTTTCTGCCTCCGGTCGCGCGTCCCTCCCGCGCGCCTCGGATCCATGTCCCGGAGGTTGTCCACAGGTCGCGGAGGGAGCGACCGGATTGTCTGCGCCGCGGCGCAGAATGGGGGCATGACTGAGATCACCGAATCCACGGCGTCCGACGCGCCCGCAGCCGCTCCCGCGGACCCGCCCGCGGGCCGTGCGGGCGGGTCCGCGGACATGCCGACCTGGGAGCAGCGGTTCCGCGCGCCCCGGGTCTCGCTGCCCGACTGGGCGGAGGACGCCCCGCACCGTGCCCTCTTCGTCTCGAACGCGACGGGGACGTACGAGCTGTACGCGTGGGACCGCGCCACCGGCGAGCAGCGCCAGGTGACCGACCGGCCGAACGGGACGACGGACGGGATACTCACTCCCGACGGCGCATGGATCTGGTGGTTCGCGGACACGGACGGCGACGAGTACGGCGTCTGGATGCGGCAGCCCTTCGGCGGCGGACCTGACGAACCGGCCATGCCGGGCCTCGCACCCTCGTACGGCGCGGGCCTCGCCCTCGGCAGGGACGGGACGGCCGTGGTGGGCCGTTCCACCGACGAGGACGGGACGACGATCCATGTGACGCGGCCCGGCGGTGGGCCGGTGGAGATCTACCGCCACCGGGAGTCCGCGGGCGTCGGCGGCCTCTCCCATGACGGGACGCTGCTCGCGCTGGCGCACACCGAGCACGGCGACGCGATGCACTCGGCGCTGCGGATCGTCCGGCTGGACGGGACGACGGTGGGCGAGCTGGACGACACCAAGGGCGGCACGGAGGAGCTGGGGCTGGAGGTCCTCGGCTTCGCCCCGGTGCACGGTGACACCCGGCTGCTGGTGGGCCACCAGCGGCGGGGGCGCTGGGAGCCCATGCTGTGGGACGTGGCATCGGGCGAGGAGACCGATCTGGCGCTCGACCTGCCGGGCGACGTGAGCGCGGAGTGGTACCCGGACGGCTCTGCGCTGCTCGTCGCGCACAGCTTCGAGGCGCGCAGCGAGCTGTGGCGGTTCGACCCGGCCACCCGTGAGCTGACCCGGGTGGAGACCCCGGCGGGGACGGTCTCGGGCGCGACGGCCAGGCCGGATGGCACGGTGGAGTACCTGTGGTCGTCCGCCGCGCAACCGCCGAAGGTCCGCTCCACGGCGGGGCGGGAGGTGCTGGACCCACCGGGGATGAAGGCGCCGGGCTCGGTGGGAGTGGAGGACGTGTGGGTGGAGGGCCCCGGCGGCCCCATCCACGCTCTGGTGCAGCGGCCCCGGGGAGAGGGGCCGTTCCCGACCGTCTTCGACATCCACGGCGGTCCCACCTGGCACGACAGCGACGCGTTCGCGGCCGCCCCGGCGGCCTGGGTGGACCACGGCTATGCGGTGGTCCGGGTCAACTACCGGGGCTCGACCGGTTACGGGCGGGCGTGGACGGACGCGTTGAAGCACCGTGTCGGGCTGATCGAGCTGGAGGACATCGCGGCGGTCCGCGAGTGGGCCGTGGCCTCCGGCTTGGCCGATCCGGCGAGGCTGGTTCTCACGGGCGGCTCGTGGGGCGGCTATCTGACGCTGCTCGGCCTGGGCACCCAACCCGGTTCCTGGGCCCTCGGCCTGGCGGCGGTGCCCGTCGCGGACTACGTCACGGCCTACCACGACGAGATGGAGGCTCTGAAGGCGATGGACCGCACGCTGCTGGGCGGCACGCCGGAGGAGGTACCGGAGCGCTACCGGGCCTCGTCCCCGCTGACGTATGTGGACGAGGTCACGGCTCCGGTCTACATCTCGGCCGGGGTCAACGACCCGCGCTGCCCGATCCGCCAGGTGGAGAACTACGTGGACCGCCTCGCGGCGCGCGGCGCGGTCCACGAGGTGTACCGGTACGACGCGGGCCACGGCTCACTGGTGGTGGAGGAGCGGATCAAGCAGGTACGGCTGGAGCTGGACTTCGTGGAGAGGCACCTGCGGTAGCGGCCACGGGACCCTTGCGGCACGGGCCGCTGACGACCGGGGGCAGCGGAGCCGGGCACCAGACGACCCGGGAGCAGGACAACCCGGGGCAGGACAACCCGGGGCAGGACAACCCGGAGGCAGGTGGGCGCCGGGAGTTCCGACGAAACCGGAGTCCTGGCGCACGGTGAGTCGGACGGCACCCGAGCCCTGACGACATCGAAAGCCCGGCCGGCACGGAGACAGGGCGACCGCGGCAGCCGGGCGGCACCGCTCCCGGCGGCGGGCCGCCGTCGGCAAGCGGCAAGCGGCAAGCGGCAAGCGAGGGTACCCGATCGGGGGACCCGGGAGAGGGGGAAGGCGGTGCGTTCCGTACCGTGGAGGCGTGTACCGGTTCCTGCTGACGCCCCGCTGGTGGGGGATCAATCTCTTCGTCGCGCTGGCGATCCCCTTCTGCGTCTTCATGGGGACCTGGCAGCTCGGCAGGTTCGAGGATCGCGTCGACACCCACCGGGCCGCCGAGCAGCGCACGGAAGCGGGTCCGCAGCCCGCCGCACCGCTCGCCGAGCTGCTGCCGGTGGACCAGAGCACCTCGGGGCGGCTCGCCACGGCCGCCGGCCGGTACGGCGAGCAGTTCACCGTGCCGGGCCGGGAGCTGGAGGGCCGACCGGGTTCGTACGTCCTGACGCTGCTCCACACCGACACCGGCAGGGCCCTGCCGGTGGTGCGGGGCTGGCTGCCCGCCGGAGCGACGGCACCGCCCGCTCCGGCGGGTGAGGTGACGGTCACCGGGGCGCTGCAGGCCTCGGAGACCCAGAGCAGCGAGGGGGTGCAGACGGCGGGCGGGCTCCCGAGCGGTCAGCTGGGCATGATCAGCGCCGCCTCGTTGGTGAACCTCGTACCGGACGACGTGTACGACGCGTGGATCACGCTCACCACCGCGCCCGAGGGGATGCGCCCGGTGCCCGCAGCCGCGCCACAGGGGAGCGGGCTCGACCTCAAGGCGTTCCAGAACCTCGGCTACACGCTGGAGTGGTTCGCCTTCGCGGGTTTCGTGCTGTTCATGTGGTTCCGCTTCGTACGCCGCGAGGCGGAGACCGCCCAGGACCAGGCGCTGGGGCTCGACCGGGTGTGACCCGGCGGTACGGGGCTCGTATGACCCGCCCCTGCGCTCCTCCCCCACACACCGGCCACACAGCGGCCACGAACCGGCGAGCCGGGGAGACAGCACCCGCCACCGCACAGCGGCCACGAACCCGCCGCACCCGGCGCCGAGGGGCGACCACCGCCGACCGCAGCGAACCGGCGGCACACCCCGGCGTGGCCGCCGGCACCGGCCACTGCGTCCCGCCCGCGAAACGGTGGAACCCGGACTCCGCCGGAGCAGCCCACAGGGCCCGCGGACCTCCCGGCGCTGCCGCGGTGTCCGGACGGGTGAGCGCGCCGACCGGACGGCTCACCGAAGGCGGCCGGCCCCCACCGCTTCCGGGCGCAGGACCTACGACGCCGCCCGCACGCACCGGAGGCACCGGACGCACCGGACGCGGACCTCACCGGCCCACGGCCCACGGCCCACGGCCGTCATGAGGGGTTGAGCAGCCCGGTGCGGTAGACGGTGCCCGCGCAGACGTTGGTGACCGTGGCCTCCGCATGAGGTGCGCCCGGCTCGGGGGTGTAGACCACCAGGACGCTGCCGTCCGCCATGGCCCCGTCGTCGAGCTGGGGTTCGGTGGCCGAGAGGGCCCCACTGCCGTCGGTGGCGCCCGACGCGCCGTCCGTGGACGCGGGTTCGGGCGAGGAACCGGCCGTGGGGCAGGTCTCCGAGGGGACGAAGGCGAACCTGACCTCGTATCCGGCCTCGGGCTTGAGCACCATGGCGCCGACTTCCCGGGACGGGTCGGGCAGTCCACTCGCCGGGTCCCCTGTGGTGTGCGTCACCACGCTGATCGTCGCGGAGTCCGCGGCACCGGCCGTACGGAAGGTCACCGCGCCCGACGCGCCGATCGTGCAGTCGCTCGCGGAGACGTTGGCGATGCGGAACATGCCGTACACCGTGCCGTCCGCGTCGGGAGCGTCGGCCTGCGCCGCGTCCACACCGAGTTGTCCGGCCTCGCAGGCAGGCGTCGAGGCGACGGTGCTGCCGGGTGACGCGCTCTCCGCGCTGTCCGGCGTGCCCTCGGTCTCGGCGGCGCCCGGGGCGGTGGACTGCCGTGCGGTGCTCGGCGCGCCCGGGAGGCTCGGCTGGCGCCCGGCGGGATCGCCGTTCGACGCCTGCCCGCCGTCGAGAAGCTCCTCCTCGCCGGTGCCGCCCTGGGCCTGCTCTCCGTGCCCGGCGGTCACCGGGCGGTGGTCGAGCCCGTCCGAGCCTGCCACATGGACGAAGGCGGGCACGGCGGTGCCGAGCAGGATCACCGACGCCGCCACGCCCACGAGCGCCTGGCGCTTGCGGGCGCGCCGCGCGGGAACGGCGCGGCGGAGCTGCTCCAGGGCACCGTCGGTGGGTTGGAGATCGCCGACGGCACCCTGGAGCAGCTGCCGTAGTGCCAGTTCGTCGTCACCGAGGCCGTCCGCGCCCGAGACATCGGGCACGGCGGCGGATGCCGTGACATCGGCGGCGGATGCCGTGGCACCCGGGGCGCGGGAGGCCGTCTGGTCGCCGGAACCGCCCGGAGCGCCGTGGCCGCTCAGGCCCTCCCCACCGGGGCGGTCCTCCCCGCGCCCACCCCGGCCTCCGCCATGCGGGCCGAGGTCTCCACCGCGCCCGCCCCGGCCTTCACCGTGCGGGCGGTGTGCGCGGCCGTGGCTGTGTCCGGCCGGAGCCGGGCGGTCCTGGGCCGGCCCGCCCGGAAGGTCGCGCAGCAGCCCGTCCCGGCCGGGCAGGTCGCCGAGAGGGGTGTCAGGGCCGGGGCGCGTGCCGCCCCGGGGAGTGTCCCCACCGAACCCCTGGTCGTCCGTTCCGTTCCGCGGCCCGTCGTTCACAGTCTCTTTCCCAGTCCGGTCGTCCAACGGCCCGTCCGGCCCGTAAAGCCCCGTCGTGTGCTCCTCGTCCGGCGTGTCACCGGACGTGCCCCGCGCGGCGCCCGGCCGCCGCCGGACCGTCCCTGCGGGGTCCTGCCACCGGCCCCACCCGTGTTCGTGCTCGGTCATGCCGTGGCCCCCATGGCGACGCGGAGCGCCGCGATGCCGCGTGAACCGTACGCCTTCACCGAGCCGAGCGATATACCGAGCGTCTTGGCGACC
>NZ_BLLG01000037.1 GCF_011766325.1 Streptomyces pacificus
GCCACCGGCCCCACCCGTGTTCGTGCTCGGTCATGCCGTGGCCCCCATGGCGACGCGGAGCGCCGCGATGCCGCGTGAACCGTACGCCTTCACCGAGCCGAGCGATATACCGAGCGTCTTGGCGACCTGAGCCTCCGTCATATCGGCGAAGTAGCGCAGCACCAGCACTTCGCGCTGGCGGCGCTGGAGGCCCTTCATCGCCTTGATGAGGGCGTCCCGCTCCAGTTGGTCGTACGCGCCCTCCTCCGCGCTCGCCATGTCCGGCATCGGCTTCGACAGCAGCTTCAGCCCGAGGATCCGCCGACGCAGCGCGGACCGCGACAGATTGACGACCGTCTGCCGCAGATAGGCGAGGGTCTTCTCCTTGTCGCGGACGCGGCGGCGCGCCGAGTGGACCCGGATGAACGCTTCCTGGACGACGTCCTCACAGGAGGCGGTGTCGTCCAGCAGCAGGGCGGCGAGCCCGAGCAGCGACCGGTAGTGCGCGCGGTAGGTCTCGGTGAGGTGGTCGACGGTGGTGCCCGCCACCACCGTCTCCTCCGCACTCCCGCGCTGCGACGGTATCGGGGCGGGCTGAGCGGCCGGCATGGGAGCGATCACCGGCATCCCGCCGCCGGAGGCCCTGCCCGGAACAGGAGAAGGACGGGGCGAACGGAGCGGGAGCGCCACGGGGCCGCGGGCCTGCGTCCGGCACGCGCCACGGGCCGGACGCAGGCCCGGGGACCGGGCCGGGACGAACGCCCCCCCGCGGACCGGGACCACCGCGCTGATGTCGAGTACCTCTGCCACGACTGTTGGACGCGGCTGCCCCCCTCAGGGTTGTACGCCCACACCACTGCTTGTGACGGTGCACCGCATGCCCTCATGAGCTCTCGATCTCCCCCTATGCCCCGTTCGTCATGGCTGTCGCGGGCACCGCGAAGGGGCGACCGCACAGGCGCTCCCCGCACAGCAACCGGTTGCACAGTGGCGCGAATGCATCGTCGGACATGCCATCGCCCCAGTTCAAGTGGCACGTCCTGGTTGTCTGATCACAGGGAGTCCATAGATCCTACAAAGGGGGACCGACACTCGGCTCAGAATTCCCGGGCGATCGCCTCGGCGAGCTGAGCGCTGTTGAGGGCCGCGCCCTTGCGGAGGTTGTCCCCGCACACGAAGAGATCGAGGGCCCTCGGGTCGTCCGCGGCCCGCCGGACGCGGCCGACCCAGGTCGGATCGGTGCCCACCACATCGGCGGGGGTGGGGAATTCACCGGACTCCGGATCGTCGAAGAGCACCACGCCCGGCGAGGTGGCGAGGATGTCGTGGGCTCGTTCGACGGTGACCTCGTGCTCGAAGCGGGCGTGCACCGAGACCGAGTGGGTGGTGAGGACCGGTACCCGGACACAGGTCGCGGAGACCCGGAGTTCCGGCAGGTCGAGGAGCTTGCGGGTTTCGGCCCGGATCGCGGCTTCCTCGGAGGACCAGCCGTCCTCGACGAGCGTCCCGGACCAGGGGACCACGTTCAGCGCCGTCGGCGCGGGGAACGGTCCGAGTCCGTCGCCGACCGCCCGGCGCACATCGCCGGGGCCGATGCCGAGCTCGGTGTCGGCTACCAGCGCGAGCTGGGTGCGGAGCGCTTCGACACCGCACTGCCCGGCGCCGCTGACCGCCTGGAGTGCGCAGACGACGAGTTCGTCCACGCAGAACTCGGCGTGCAGCGCGCCCACCGCGACGATCATCGCCAGGGTGGTGCAGCCCGGGCTCGCGACGATGCCGCGCGGCCGGAGCCGCACGGCGTGCGGATTGATCTCGGGGACGACGAGAGGGACGCCGGGATCCAGCCGGAAGGCGGCCGAGTTGTCCACGACCACCGCGCCCTGGGAGACGGCGACCGGCGCCCACTCGGCCGCGACCGGGGCCGGCACCAGGAACAGTGCGACGTCGACGCCCGCCAGGGCCTCCTCGGAGAGGGCGGCGACCTCGGTCTCCTCGCCGCGGACGGCCAGCTTGCGGCCGGCCGAGCGCGGTGAGGCGACCAGGCGTATCTCACCCCAGACGTCCGCGCGCTGGGACAGGATCTGGAGCATCACCGCGCCGACGGCTCCGGTCGCGCCCACGACCGCGAGTGCCGGCTTGCGGTTCATCGCGCGACCGCCGTCGCACGCCGGACCGTCACCGGCCGGTGCCTCCGTAGACGACGGCCTCGGCGGAGTCGCTGTCGAGGCCGAAGGCGGTGTGGACGGCCCTGACGGCCTCCTTGACGTCGTCGGCGCGGGTGACGACCGAGATCCGGATCTCGGAGGTGGAGATCAGCTCGATGTTCACCCCGGCGTCGGACAGCGCCTCGAAGAAGGAGGCCGTGACGCCCGGGTTGGTCTTCATGCCGGCGCCGACGAGCGAGATCTTGGCGATCTGGTCGTCGTAGCGCAGCGACTCGAAGCCGATGGCGCTCTTGGTCTTCTCGAGCGCGTCGATCGCCTTGCGGCCCTCGGTCTTCGGCAGGGTGAAGGAGATGTCGGTGAGGCCCGTCGAGGCGGCGGAGACGTTCTGCACCACCATGTCGAGGTTGATCTCGTTGTCCGCGATGGCACGGAAGATCGCGGCTGCCTCGCCCGGCTTGTCCGGGACGCCGACCACGGTGATCTTCGCCTCGGAGGTGTCGTGGGCGACTCCGGAGATGATGGCCTGCTCCACCTTGCGGGCTCCTTGCTCGGCGTGCGGTTCGTTGCTGACCCAGGTGCCCCGCAGCCCCGAGAAGGACGAGCGGACGTGGATCGGGATGTTGTAGCGGCGTGCGTACTCGACGCAGCGGTGCAGCAGCACCTTGGAACCGGAGCTGGCGAGCTCCAGCATGTCCTCGAACGAGATCCAGTCGATCTTGCGGGCCTTCTTCACCACCCGCGGGTCGGCGGTGAAGACGCCGTCGACGTCCGTGTAGATCTCGCAGACCTCGGCGTCCAGCGCCGCGGCCAGCGCGACGGCGGTGGTGTCCGAGCCGCCGCGGCCGAGCGTGGTGATGTCCTTCTTGTCCTGGGACACGCCCTGGAAGCCCGCGACGATGGCGATGTTGCCCTCGTCGAGCGCCGTCCGGATCCGGCCCGGCGTGACATCGATGATGCGCGCTTTGTTGTGGACCGAGTCGGTGATGACACCTGCCTGGCTGCCGGTGAACGACTGGGCCTCGTGCCCCAGGTTCTTGATCGCCATCGCCAGCAGGGCCATGGAGATCCGCTCCCCGGCGGTCAGCAGCATGTCGAACTCGCGACCGGCAGGGATGGGGGATACCTGCTCGGCGAGATCGATCAACTCGTCCGTCGTGTCACCCATCGCCGAAACCACGACGACCACCTGGTGGCCGTTTCTCTTGGCATCGACGATCCGCTTGGCGACCCGCTTGATGCCCTCGGCATCGGCAACGGAGGAGCCTCCGTACTTCTGCACGACAAGGCCCACGTACGCTCCTCGCTCGTCTGTGCCGCAGTCAGCACTGCGGTCCGCGTCAGTTTAGCGAGCAGCCCGGAATCACCACCGCAATACCACATCGTGAGATGTCCCGCTCACTCCGTGATCTTCGGCAGGGCCGGGCCGCCCGGGATGCACCTGCCCAGGGGGCCGAGGGGTACGCGGCTCTGTGGGCGGTGTCACATCCCGCCGGGGCCCGTCCGGGCACCGGAACGCGCCCGCGGACGTCGTCGCCGCACCTGTCTCCAGCCCGCCCGGGGGCCCGGGGGCCGCGCCCACCCCCGCGCCCTCGGGGCGCCGCCCGTCACCGCACCGAACCGTCACCGCCCGCGCCCTGGGCGCCGCACCGCCGTCATCGCCGTCACCGCCGAGCCCTGGGGCCGCGCCCGCCGCACCCGCCGCGCCCTCGCCGCATCCTTGCCGCCGCGTCGGCGAATCGTCACCACGCCGCCCTCCGAGACACCACCGCCCGCAGCCGTCTGCGGAGCGCGGTCATCGAGGCGCGGGCGCCCTCCGCAGGCCGAGCGGCGCCGCGATCTCCTCCGCCATCACGCGCCCCGCCTCCTCCGCGAGGTCGTCCTCGGCGAGGTCCTCGTCGGTGTCCAGCCCGTCCAGCTCATCCAGGGGCTGGTCGAGGCGCACATGGGAGACCAGCGACTGGAGTGCGCGCAGCGTCGCGGAGGCGGTCGGGCCCCAGTTGGAGAAGTACGAGAACTGCCACCACCACAGCGCCTCGGTCGTGCGGCCCGCGCGGTAGTGGGCCAGGCCGTGGCGCAGTTCCGTGACGATGCCCGCCAGGTTGTCGGAGATCCGGAACGGCACCGGGGCCTTGCGCGGCTCGTAGGGGTCGAAGACCTCGGAGAACACGTCGACCGGGTCGAGCAGCCGGGCGAACCGCTCGCGCAGGTCGTCGACGTCCAGGTCGGGTCCGGTGTCGGTCTCGTAGCGCTCCTCGGGGACGATGTCCTCATGGGCGCCCAGCCGGCCCCCCGTGAGCAGCAGCTGGGAGACCTCAAGCAGCAGAAACGGCACGGCGCTGTCCGGCTCGTCGCCCCGCGCCACCTCGGTGGTGGCGACGATGAAGCTCTCGATCGAGTCGGCGATCTGGACCGCGAAATCGTCCGGGTCCTGCGTCACGGAGTGCAGCGTTGCGTCAGACATCGAGCAGTCGTCTCCCCTCGAAGGCACGCCCGAGCGTGACCTCGTCGGCGTATTCCAGATCGCCGCCAACGGGAAGCCCGCTGGCGAGACGCGTCACCTTCAGCCCCATGGGCTTGACCATACGCGCCAGGTACGTGGCGGTCGCCTCGCCCTCGAGGTTGGGGTCGGTGGCCAGGATCAGCTCGGTGACCGCGCCGTCCGCGAGCCTCGCGAGAAGCTCGCGGATACGCAGGTCGTCCGGGCCGACGCCCTCGATGGGGCTGATCGCGCCGCCCAGGACGTGGTAGCGACCGCGGAACTCCCTGGTCCGCTCGATCGCGACGACGTCCTTGGGTTCCTCGACCACGCAGATGACCGCCGGGTCGCGGCGCGCGTCACGGCAGATGGCGCACTGCTCCTGCTGCGCGACGTTGCCGCACACGGTGCAGAAGCGGACCTTGTCCTTCACCTCGAGCAGCGCGTGGGCGAGGCGCCGGACGTCGACCGGCTCGGCCTGGAGGATGTGGAAGGCGATCCGCTGCGCGCTCTTGGGACCGACGCCGGGCAGCCTGCCCAGTTCGTCGATGAGGTCCTGAACCACGCCTTCGTACAACGGAACGCCTCTCTGGTAGCGCTTCGGTGGTCACGGTAGTCGGTCCGGTCCGACCAGGGTCAGGGCCGGCGCGGAAGGAGCGTCAGAAGGGGAGCCCCGGGATCCCGCCGCCGCCGAGTCCCTGGGCGAGCGGGCCGAGCTTCTGCTGCTGCAACTGCTGTGCGTTCTCGTTGGCGGCCTGGACGGCCGCGACAACGAGGTCGGCGAGGGTCTCGGTGTCGTCCGGGTCGACCGCCTTGGGGTCGATGACGAGGCCGCGCAACTCGCCGGAGCCGGTGACGGTCGCCTTCACGAGACCGCCGCCCGCCTGGCCTTCGACCTCGGTTCCCGCCAGTTCCTCCTGCGCACGGGCGAGGTCCTGCTGCATCTTCTGGGCCTGCTGAAGCAACTGCTGCATATTGGGCTGGCCACCACCGGGAATCACGGTCACTCCTGGCATTTCGACGTCGACTGTTCGGTAAACCGAGCCTACGCGGTCGGGGGACCGCATGCCGCGGCCAGTGGGCACCAACTCTTTCGAGTGACTTCCGGTTCCGGGGGCGCGCCCCTCCTTTACCGGATCAGGACCCTCGTCGGGGCGGATTTACGGGGATTCCGCTCCACCGGCCCACCGTTCGGCGGTAGGAAGACCCTGGGCACCAGGACCCCCGCGTGCATGGCGCGTCACGCAGGGTTAGCGGGACCGTGTCGGTTGAGCACGCACCGCGCATGGTCACATCGCCGCAGTCCCGCACAGCAGGCCCGCAGAGAAGTCACGCAGAGAAGTCCCGTAGAGAAGTCACGCCCGGCCGCGTCTGCACACAGCGGCGGCCACACACAGCCGTGGCCACCAACGCGCCGCAGTCAGGCACGGCAGCATTCAGGCACAGCAGCGGCCACAGCGGTCACACAGAGCCGCAACCACGCACAGCAGCAGTCACGCAGCAGCAGTCACGCAGAGCGCAGAGGAGTGCACCGGTGAGCCAGCCGGAGATGCAGCCTGGGGGGTCGGCCCGGGAGGGGGACGGGGCCGGGGCCCCGGAGACCGGCGGCGCCCCGGACCCCGGAAGCGGCCGGCGCCGGGACCGAGCCCAGAACCGGGACCGGGACCGGGACCGGGATCTGGCCGGAGGGCCGTTCCCGCTCGGCGACTGGGGCGAGCCCGCGGAGCGCCTCGACGAGCTGTACCGCTGGGTGGAGGCCGATGCGCTGCGCACCGCGCAGTGGTATCTGGACGACCGCGTGCGCAAGCGCCGTGGCGCCCGCGCACTGCGCGCCGGCACGGTCCTGGGGGTGCTCGCCGGCGCGGCTCTGCCCCTGCTGGACCTGACGCGAACGCTGCCCGGCGCGGCGGGATGGGGGTATCTGTCACTGCTGCTCGCCGCGGCCTGCGTGGCCGGCGACCGGTACCTCGGCCTGACCTCGGGCTGGACGAGGGACATGGCAGCGGCCCAGGCCGTGCACCGCCGCCTCCAGGCTCTGCAGTTCGACTGGGCCTCCGAGAGCGTCCGCGAGGTCCTCGGGCCCACCGAGGGCACTGCGGGCGAGGCGGCGGAGCGGTGCCTCACCGTGCTGCGCCGCTTCTCGGAGGACCTGACGGAACTGGTCCGCACCGAGACCGCCGACTGGATGCTCGAATTCCGCGCCGGCCCGGCACCGCTGCTGATGCAGTCGTCGCCGATGCCGTCCCGCCCGGACCATGTCCCTCCGTCATCGGGCCGCTTCCCCCTGCCGCACCCGCCGACCCGGCCGAACATGCCGAGGCAGCGGCCGCCGGAGGCTCGATAGGAGGCTCGGCGGAGGGCCGTGGCCACTGGCACTGGTGCGCGAACCGCGTGGCGTCCGGCAGCCGGGTGCCCATGGCTGCGGTGGCCTTGACGCCCGTCCTGACCCTGCCGCTGATTCTCGGTGCCGCGCCGGCCTTGGGCGGGACGCCGTCGGGCACCGGGGAGGCCGCGGAGACGGTGACCCACGGATCACGGATCACGGATCACGGGTCACGTTCACGGGTCACGGGTCTCTGCCGCGAACGGGGGCGGAAGAGGAGAGCGGGCTGCGGAACAGCAGGAGTACGGAACTCGTGGGAGACCGGGCACGGGCGGTCGCGCGAAGCGAGCGGTGGTACGGCACACCCGCGGCGGTACGCACCGGACCGTCCGGCGGACGCCGGGTGTTCAGCTGAAGATGATCATCGATCCCTGGCCCAGGCTGCGGGTCGCGGCCGCGTGCAGGCCCAGCCACACGTGGCGTTCACGGGCGAACGGGCTGTCGTCGTGGGGGATGGGGCCCGCCGGTTCCTCCAGGGAGGTGGGACGGGTGGGCGGAGCCGGGGCGGACGGGGGGTTGGCGGGGTCGATACCGATGGACGGGGCCACGTACTCGAGTTCGCGCAACAGGCCCTGGGAGGAGCCCAGCGGCCCGCCGCCGGCGAGGAGTTCCTCGTTGGACAGCGGCTCGGGGAAGTCGACGGGCACATAGGCGCCGGCGTGGTCGTAGTGCCACACCAGGTGGGACTGCTGGGCCGTGGACTCGAACATCTCCAGCAGCTGCTCGTAGTCGCCGCCCAGTTCGTCGACGGGCGTCACCGCCAGCCCGCAGAGCTGGAGGAGGTACGCCCTGCGCAGGAAGTGCAGGGCGTCGTAGTCGAAGCCGGCGACCGGGGCGACATCGCCCGAGAGGCCGGGCATGTAGGCGAACACGGGAACGGTGGGCAGACCGGCCTCGGTGAGGGCCTTGTCGTATGACGCGATCTCCTCGGCGAAGGGGTTGTCCGGGCTGTGGCACAGCACATCGACGAGGGGGACCAGCCAGAGGTCACAGGCCAAGACGGGCTCGCTCTCCATCGGAGTCGTAGCAGGTTGTGCGACGGTCGGCACAGCGTAGTGCTCCCGGCACATCCCGCACAGACGACCGTCCCCGACACCGGTCCGGCCCGGGCGGCGGCACCGTGCCGGGGGGGCTGTACGTCCCATACCCATCCTCGGGCCGGTCCGCGCAGCCCCGGGCCCACCGGTTCCCCGCGGGCGCGGCAGGGGCAAGGGCAGGGGCAGGGGGCTCGCCGGTGCCGCTCCGCTCCCACCCGGTCCGAATCCGGCAGGCACCGGCTCTGCACCGGCACCGGCCCGGCACCGGATCGTGGTACCGCACCCATCCGGCTCCTCCACCGGCGCGCTCCCGACCGGCCCGCCCGTGATTCCGGCCCTGAACCCGGCCCTGAGCCCGGCAGCCAGTCCCGCAGCCAGTCCCGCAGTCAGTCCGGGCGCCGCTCCGGGCGCTCCGCCCAGTGCAGGGCCAGCTCGTCGTCCGCAGCGATCAACGTCCGTGCCGCCGGGGCGTCGCCCCGTGTGATCGCGTCGACGAGCTGCTCGTGACCGCTCCACAGCCAGTCCCCGAGGTCGGGCTCGTCGCGCAACCGGGGCACGGCGAAGACCCAGGACTGCACCCTGAGCCGATCGAGGAAGTCGGCGATATGGCGGTTGGTGATGAGGGCCCCAAACTCGCGCCATAACCGCAGGTCGTAGCCGACGAGGACGTTCAGCTCGCCGCAGTGGGCGGCCCGTGCGGCCTCCTTCGCCCGGCGGCGTACGGAGACCAGCGCCGCGGCCGACGCCGACTGGGCGCGGGAAACGCCGCCTTCGCGGAAGACGGCGTCGACGATGAGCGAACGGGCCTCGATCATGCCGCGGAAGTCCTCGGCGGAGAAGCGGCGCACATGGAAGCCGCGGTGCTGGCTTGAGTCGAGCAGGCCCTGTCCGGCCAGGTCGACGAGGGCCTCGCGGACGGGGGTGGTCGAGACGCCGTACTGCTCGGCGATCTGCCTGACCGTGAACTGCTGCCCGGCCCGCAGCCGTCCGGCCAGCACCTCGTCCCGCAACGCGTCGGCGATCTGCTGCCGCAGGGTGTTGCGTGTGACAGCTCCGCTCGCGGGCATGGCTCGGTCTCCTCCGTCCGGTGTGACCGACACCCTAAGCCCCGAGGCGGCCTGCGACCGCCGGTGCCGGCCGGGGTGCTCTCCCCCGCCCTGTCGGCCGCGGGGCCATGGCCGACAGGGAGCCACCGCCCCCGACCCGCCCCCGACCCGCCGCCCCCGCAGGCGACCCGCCGACCCTCCGACCCTGCCGGCCCCGCGGGCGACCCGCCGACCCTGCCGGCCCCGCCGGCCCCACCGGCTCTCCGACCCGCCGCCCCGGTCGCGTCAGACGGTGTGCTGGTCGGCGACCGTCAGGGCCGCGTCCAGGGCCGCCAGTCCCTCCTTGGCCTCGGCCTCGGTGATGTTGCAGGCGGGGACGGCGTGAGTGCGGTTCATGTTGATGAAGGGCCACAGGCCGTTCCTCTTGCAGGCAGCACCGAAGGCGGCCATCGGCGCGGCCGCGTCGCCCGAGGCGTTGTACGGCACCAGCGGCTCCCGGGTCTCGCGGTCGCGCACCAGGTCAAGGGCCCAGAACGCGCCGAGACCGCGCACCTCGCCCACCGAGGGGTGCCGCTCGGCCAGCGCGCGAAGCCCCGGGCCGAGCACGGTCTCGCCGATGTGGGCGGCGTGCTCGACGACCTTCTCGTCCTCCATCACCCGGATCGTCGCGACAGCGGCCGCGCAGGCGAGCGGGTGGCCGGAGTAGGTGAGGCCGCCGGGGTAGGGGCGCTTGTCGAAGGTCGCCGCGATCTCGGCGGAGATGGCGACGCCGCCGAGCGGCACATAGCCGGAGTTGACGCCCTTGGCGAAGGTCAGCAGATCGGGCACGACGCCGTAGTGCTCCGCAGCGAACCATCTGCCCGTGCGGCCGAAGCCCGCCATGACCTCGTCGAGGACGAGGACGATGCCGTGCCGGTCGCAGATCTCGCGGACGCCCGCGAGGTACCCGGGCGGTGGGGTCATGATGCCCGCGGTGCCGGGGATGGTCTCCAGGACGATCGCGGCGACGGTCGCAGGGCCCTCGTACGCGATCGTGTCCTCCAGGTGCCGCAGCGCCCGCGCGCACTCCTCCGCCTCCGTCGAGGAGTAGAACGGCGAGCGGTACGGGAACGGCGCCCAGAAGTGGACGACGCCCGCCGAGGCGGTGTCGGACGCCCAGCGGCGGGGGTCGCCGGTGAGGTTGATGGCCGTGGAGGTGGCGCCATGGTACGAGCGGTACGCCGAGAGCACCTTCGCCCGGCCCGTGTGCAGACGGGCCATGCGCACCGCGTTCTCGACGGCCTCGGCGCCGCCGTTGGTGAAGAAGATCTTGTCTAGGTCGCCGGGCGTGCGCTCGGCTATCAGGCGCGCCGCCTCCGAGCGCACGTCGAGGGCGAACGCCGGCGCGAACGTGGTCAGTCGCCCCGCCTGCTCCTGGATCGCCTCGACGACCCTCGGGTGCTGGTAGCCGATGTTGGTGTAGACGAGGCCGCTGGTGAAGTCGAGGTAGCGGTTGCCCTCGTAGTCCCAGAAGTACGAACCCTCCGCGCCGGCCACGGCGAGCGGGTCGATCAGGCCCTGGGCGGACCACGAGTGGAAGACATGTGCGCGGTCGGCGGCCTTCACGGCCGCGCCGGCCTGGGGATCGGGTTCGGCATGAGGGGTCATGCGGCCAGGTTAGGGAGACACCTGCCGGGGCCGACATGGCCACCTTGTATGGCCTGCGCCACTTTCCTGGGCGATGTGTCGCCCTCACCCGGGCGACGCGTCGCGGAACCGCTCCCGCAGCGCGGGGTCGCCGGGGTGCGGACGGCGTCAGCCCAGCAGCTCGACGGCCGCCGTACGCAGCAGCAGCGGGTGGACGAAGCGGCCGTCCACGACGGGCGGCACACGCCAGGCCAGCGGCCAGGTGAGCCCCTCGAGCGCCGGGACGGGCACGTAACCGACGCTGCCGGACCCGGAGTTGTAACGGGTCACCCCGCGCGGCCATGAACGGTGCGTCGTACTCGCCGCCGGGAGCAGGAAGTAGACACCGCGGGAGCCGTTCGCCTCGGTGACGATGGGACCGGGGTCCCCGCCCGTCATACGGTCCATGACATCGGCCAGCCGGCGTCCGTCGTCGCCGTCGACGCGCACGGCGTCGAAATGCACTCCCGCCTTGCGGAGCCGAAATCCGGAGACCGGAATCCAGTCCAGGTTCAGCGCCAGGTTCACTCGTCGATTATCCGTATTCACGGGGTCAGTGTGGCGTCGGCCGGATAGCGTTCTCCATAGCCTTGCGAGGCAGGTCGGACACTCTTTGACCTGCGCGAACCTGCCTTGATCAAGGTTGAATTCGGCGGGGACGGATAGTGACCGGTTGAGTCCGGTCGAGTCGAATGGTGATCGCAATGGCGCGAGCGGAGAACAAACAACTGGCGGGTCCGACGGCACGGCTCGTCGCGGACGTGGCCCGCAAGTTGCGGGTGCGGAAAGGCTGGACGCAGGAACAGCTCGGGAAGGAGATCGGCTTCACGGGTTCGGCGGTGAGCGCGATGGAGACGGGCACGCAGCCGGCCAGCGACGCGATGCTGGTGCAACTGGAGCGGGTGCTCGGCGACGGGATGGACATCTTCGAGCAGGCGAGGACGTACGTGCGGCTGGAGAAGTACCCGGCGCAGTTCAAGGACTACGCGCTGCTGGAGCAGAAGGCGGTCGGGCTCCATCTGTACGCGACGCTCGTGGTGCACGGGCTGTTCCAGACGGAGGAGTACGCACGGGCCCTGATCGGCGGCGGGTATCCGCCGCTGCCGGAGCAGCGGGTGGAGGAGCTGGTCGAGGCGCGGCTGGCGCGGCGAACGCTGTTCGAGCGGCAGCCGGTGGCGCTGATCGAGGTGGTGCTGGAGGAGTCGGTACTGCGGCGGACGATCGGCGGCCACGAGGTCATGCGTGGCCAGATCCGGCACCTTGCGGAGTGCGCGCGGCGGCGTAACGTGACGTTGCAGGTGCTGCCGCTGGAGGCGGGGCTGGGTGGGGAGTACGCCGGCGATCGAGGCGCGATGGAGCTGGTGGAGACCCCGGAGCACGACCACCTGGTCTTCCTTGAGGTCCAGGGCGAGAGCCTGCTGATCAAGGAGCCCGCGAAGGTGAGTACGTTGACTCAGCGGTATGCGAAGATCCGGGCACAGGCCCTGGGCCCCCGCGAATCACTGGGCCTCATCGAGCAGTTGGCAGGAGAGCAGAGATGAGCAGCACCCTGCGCTGGTTCAAGTCCAGCTACAGCGACAGCGGCGGAGGCGAGTGCATCGAAGTGGCCTTCGACTGGCACAAGTCCTCCTACAGCAGCGACAGCGGCGGAGGGTGCGTCGAGGTCGCCGCCTGCCCCCACGCCGTCCACATCCGCGACTCCAAGGTTCCCGAGGGCCCGGTCTTCACCGTGGCCCCCGGGGCCTGGGCGGCGTTCGTCGGCCAGGCCGCCGGGACGTAGCCGAGCGATCAGGACCGTTCAGTCCTGGGCCGGGATCACCTTGGTGACCTTGCCCTTCGGATCCGCCTCCAGATAGCCGACCACATGGTCGTCCACGCGGTAGACGGCCAGTCCCAGCGGGGTGCCGAAGGTGTCGTCGGAAGGGCGGACCAGGACGTAACGCATTGTCGGCCGCTTCACGTTGAGGTCCTTCTCCGCCCGCCCCAGCAGGGCGGGAAGGACGTCCCAGTCGAAGTCGTCCAAATTGAACGGGCGTTGGCCGCCGATCAGAGCGCCGCCGATGAGGCTCTTCTGCACGCCCTCGTCCGGGCGGTAGGTGTAGCCGTCGTACTTGGCGCCGCTGCCCTTGAGCATGATCTCCGCGGACACGTAGTCGGGGTAGACGGTGAAGTCGGCCGCGCGGTCCGTCCCGGTCGCGGCCTTGATCTCGCTCACCGCCGTCCGGATGCCGTCGGGAGTCAGCAGATCGGTCTTCGCGTCCGCCTGGGACACCCGCGCCGACGCCGAGGCGGACGGCTCGGGCGGTGCGGGTGCCGCGGGCGAGGACGAGCGGGGCGAATTCGCCGGCGTTCCGCTGCTCTTGCCTCCGCCGTACGGCAACAGGGTCCACACCAGGGCGCCTGCCAGCACGGTCGCGGCGGCGGACACGGCGATCGCGCCCCGGCCCCTCGCCCGGCCCGCCGCCAGGCCGCCTGGTCCCGGTGGTGGCTGCCGTGCGGGGTCGGCCGGGTCGGGCGTCGGCGGCCCGATCGGGCCCGGATCGGCTCCGTGCGGAGCCGCCGGCCCGAAGCCCTGGGGCGCCCCGAAGCCGGCCGGAGCCGCCTCCGGTGGGGCCGTCCGCCCTGGCGGAGGCGGCAGCCGGTAGGACGTGGTTCCGCCGGCCCCGCCCGGAGCAGTCGGGACCTTCGGCGGGCTCGGCTCGCCCGGCGCGCTCGGAGGGCTCTGTGGGCTCGGAGGGCTCTGTGGGCTCTGTGGGCTCGGTGGGTCCTGCCGCCCCGGATGAACCGGATGAACCGGATGAACCGGTTGACCCTGATAGCCCGGTTGACCCGGTTGACCCTGCCGGCTTCCGGCGGTCGGCGGACTCGGCGCACCGGGAACCGTGTCCCGGCCCTCGGCGGCCGCCGCGAGCATCCCGTCGGCGGTGTCCGCGTCCACCCGGCAGGCCGGGTCCCTGACGAGCGCGGCGTTCAGGAAGCCGGTCAGCGGCCCGGCCTGGCGGGGCGGCGGAAGCTCCTCGCTGAGCAGGGCCGCCAGCGTCGCGAGGGTGCTGCCCCTGCGGAGCGGATGACGCCCCTCGACGGCGACGTAGACCATCATCGCCAGCGACCACAGATCGGAGGCCGGGCCGCCCTCCTCGCCGGAGATGCGCTCGGGCGCCATGTAGTCGGGCGTGCCGATGACGGACCCGGTCGCGGTCAGCGCCGTCGACTCCCTGATGGCCGCGATACCGAAGTCGGTGAGGACGGGACGCCCGTCGGGGCGCATCAGGACGTTTGCGGGCTTCACGTCCCGGTGCTGGATACCGGCGTCGTGCGCGGCACGCAGCGCGGCCAGCACCTCGCGGCCGATGCGGGCGGCCTCGGCGGGAGCCAGCGGGCCCTTCTCCAGCCGGTCATGGAGTGATCCGCCGGTCACCAGCTCCATGACGAGCCACGGGTAGCCGTGCTCCCCGCCGTCCACCACATGGTGGATGGTCACCACATTGGGGTGGTCGACGCGGGCGAGCGCCCGTGCCTCACGCAGCACCCGGGCCCGGAGCATCGCCGCGCCCTGCGGGTCGTACTCGGCGAGACCCGGATCGGGCGGCCGTACCTCCTTGAGCGCCACGGCCCGGTGCAGGACCAGATCGCGCGCCCGCCAGACCAGGCCCATACCGCCGCCACCGAGCCGCGCCTCCAGCTCGAAGCGCCCGTCGATGACCCGGCTGCCGGATTCCCCGTCGCTCATGGCCGCCGAGCCTACGAGACGCGGGCGACACGGCCCCACGGGGGTTGCTCCGCGCGCCCGCACGGTCCGTGGCCGGTGCACCGGTGCACCGGCCACGGACCGTGCGGAAGCGGTTGCCCTGCACGGTCCCCCGGGCCTACAGGAACGAGTGGACCTCGATCGTCTCGTCCCGGCCCGGTCCGACACCGATCGCCGAGATCGGCGCCCCGGACATCTCCTCCAGTGCCCGCACATAGCCCTGCGCGTT
>NZ_BLLG01000038.1 GCF_011766325.1 Streptomyces pacificus
TCGGCCGACGCCCCCGACCACCCCAGATACCCCAGACCGCTTGGATCAACGACCCGGCCAAGCGCAGGGAACCCGCACCACAAACCTCATAGCATCACAACCGTCTCATTGGACTTGAAATCTTCCGAGGCGAGGCATGTCTGGGGGCGGGCCCGCGGGTCTCGATACTGCCCGGCCTGCCTGGCCGAAAGCGGCGGCAGATGGCGGCTGAACTGGAGGCTCGGCTGGTCCTTCGCCTGCCTCGATCACCGCCTGCTGCTGGTGGATGCCTGCCCGCGCTGCAGCCGCATGCCCCGGCACTTCCCGGCGACCACCCGGCACCCGCTGGCTCCGGGACGCTGCCACAGCCCGTCGGAGCACGACGCCCCGCCGGCGCGATGCGGCCAGCCGTTCGAGGAGGTTCCCACCCTCACGCTCGCCGCCCGGGGGCCCGTGGTCGCGGCCCAGAAACTCATCGAGAAGACGATCTCCTCGCAGCAGGCCGATTTCGGCATCTACGAGGACCACCCCCAGCCCAGCCTCGCGCTGTTCGGTGACCTTCGCGCTCTGGCCTGCATCCTGCTTCGCCGTGCTCCCGACCGGCTGACGGACTTCGTCCCACCGGAGATCCTGGCACTGCACCAGCAGCCCCTGCCCGAGAAGCGGCGATCCTTCGACCCTGTCGAGGAGACCCGTCCGGGACGCCTTGTCCCACGACGGGCCGCGACCGCCGCCCTCGCCGTCACCGCGGCCCTGCACATCCTCCAGCAGAACGACGTCCACGCGGCCGGCGCCGCCCTTCGCCACCTGATCAGCGACAACGACGGCAGTATCCCGCTCAAAGTCGGGCTTCAGTGGGCCCACACCAGCCCGGTCTTCGACGCGGTCCATCTTGCAACGCTCGCACCTCGTCTGGGAGGCCCTGATCAGCTGCGATTCCGCACCGCGGACCGGATGCCACGCAAGCCCGGCCGTTCAGCGGCGACGCGGGTCGCCGAGCGGGCCCGCAAGACCCCGACGCAGCTCTGGCCGGCCTGGTCCGCCAGGCTCAGCCCCCTCGACGGGGCCCTCTCACGCACCATCCGCCCGGCCCTGTCGTGCTACCTGCTACTGATCGGAGGCACCGGGGACTTCACCACGACGGCCCGCCTCCTGCACGCACCGGTGGAGGACCGGCTGGGAGCTCACATGACGTTCCGGCTCACGAAGCGGGACCACTTCCACGGCATCAGCCTCGGCCTACTCGCGCTGGCGGACTACCTTGACCAGGAAGGATCACCGATCGACTACACCCGCCGCCGCACGCTCGACTACCGCGACCTACTGCCGCTGGACACCTGGACGCAGCTCTGCCGGGACATCGACTTCGAAGCCGGCGGAGTACGGCGCCACCAGTTCGCCCGAGCGCTGCTGTTCGAACGGCTCAGCGGACTCCCCGCCACCCTCGCCCCGCCCGCCTACGCGCCCGGCACCACGGAACTGCGCACCATGCTGCGGACCTTCGAAACAGACCTCACCCCGGCGCTGATGAGTCAACTCGAAGGGCAAGCAACCGAGTTCCTCAGTCGGCAGGGAATCCGCGACGAACCTCTCTCCTGGCAGCCCCCGACAGACATCGTCCGCGACCTCAAGTTGCCCGGCTGCGACCTGCGGGACATCGACCCCGGCATGCTGCACCGCCTCATCAGGGACGAACGCCTGACAACAGCACAGGCCGCCCGCCGCCTCGGCGTCAGCCATGACGCCGTCCGCTTCGTCCTGCAGGCGCAGCCGGCTCCTCCAGCAGCGGCGAAGAGCGCGAAGTGGGAAAGAGGAGCCACGGTTCGACGGGCTCGCACAGTCCTTCCCAGGGAAAAATTCGCACGCTTCTACCTCGACGAATACCGCTCGCTGAAGTGGATCGCGGAGCATGCGGGCGTGAACGAAGAGGCCATCAAGGTCCTCGTCCGTGAATACGGCATGAGGCGCGATGGCAAAGCGACCCGCTGGCGCCAGATCGATCTCGACTGGCTCCGCGAGCAACGCGCCGCTGGACGCACCTGCCGCGAACTCGCAGACGAGACCGGCTTCTCACTCGGAATGATCAGCTACCTGGGCCGGCGGCACGACCTGCCCGGCCGCCGCCTGGGAGGTGCTGCCCAGTCCCCTTCGCCCTAACGGTCCAGCAGGACGGCCAGCGCCTCCCGCAAATCAGCAGATTCGCGATAATGCACACCCGTCATCCCGAGCCCGACGGCGGCTTCCACATTCTCAAGTCGGTCGTCCACAAACAGACACCGGTCCAGGGCAACCCCCGCCTGGCCAGCCGCAAGCTCATAGATCTTCTGGTCCGGCTTGGCCACCCCCACCCGAGCACTACTGATGACGTGATCGGCGAAATCGGCGAGCCCCAGCAACACCAGGTCGTCCTCCAGTTCCACGGTCGCATTGGTCACCAGAACCAAGGGCACGTGCGTCCGCACCTGAACAAGCATGTCGACCACGACACCGTCGGCACGGAACGGCGCGTTGGCGAGCGCCGTCCCGAGCTCGCGCGCCTGGGCCTCGGGTATCTGACCAGCGAGGCCCACCACGATGGACTCCACCCACTGCTCCTTGGTGATCTCGCCGAGGAGCAGTGGGAGGTCTATCTCCGGCGCAAACGCCACTCTCTCGGTAGTCCCCTCCGCCAGCCCGGCACCGCGCTCCAGGCTCGCCAGTTCCGTCGTGTCATAGAAGCGGATCACGTTGTCGAGGTCGCACAGCACTGCGTCGAAAGGTCTGCTGGAGATCTTGGAAGTCGTCACGGCCCTTGAATAGCACAACAGCGCGCCAGCAATCCATAGATACCCCGATACAACGGGGGCTCATGGTCTATCCTGAACAGGTCATCCCGGCATCTCCTACCACCGAGACGACCTCGCAGAGAGGCGCGATGATCCAGATCACCCTCGGCAAGAAGAAGAACGTCGATCCGAACAGCGATCCCCTCCAACGCTCGCAGGTCGGCTGGAGCGACGGGCTGTCCGACCAGCAACTCCACGACATCGCCCGCGGCGTCTGGGTCATGCCCGGATCACGCATCGAACGAGAACGGTTCGCTGTCGTCAACGGCGGAGGGGTCATCCGCCAGGCCATGGAGATTGAGCGGATCGTCGACATCCCTGGCGGGCGACGGGCCTTCGAAGGCCGCATCCTCGGCCCCGGACACCCCGTCCACGACCACTACGTCGGCAAGCCGGCCCCGAACGGCACCCAGCAGAACCCCATCACCTACTTCGAGTCCCCCCTGGGCAACCGCGAGTGCAACTGCGGATGCGGCAAGCCCATCAGCCGAGGCGACTTCCTCCCCGGCCACGACCAGCGCGCAATCCACGAGAGAATCGCCCGCATCGGAACCGTGAAGGACTTCATCGCCTGGTTCGACCAGACCTGGAAGCCCGATCAAGCCCCGCAGGGCGAAGCCGCGTGAGGAAATGCCACCGAACTGAGACGGAAGCCGCGGGACATCTGATGAGACAGCAGCACAAGCAGCAGGTCACCGCAGTCCGCAATGACACCGGCGGCGCGAACCTACACGACGCCGCCCACGAGGGGGAGTAGAACGCGATGGGCATGTTCGACGACAGCCTCGACGAAGCCGTGGCGAACAAGACCACCAGACCGGCGCCGAAGAGCGCGCCGGCGCAGATGCGGTACCTGGTCAAGCAGCTCAAGGGGACCCGGCCGGTCGCCGAACTGCTCGGCGTCTCCCAGCGCACCGTCGAACGCTATGTGAAGAACCAGATCAAGCAGCCCCGCCCGGAGCTCGCCGCCCGCCTCGCCCAGGAGGTACGCCGGCGCTGGCAGCCCCGGGTGCGGGAACGAGCCAGGAAGCAGGCAGCCACGTCGACGGGCATCGTGATCGAGACTCGCGCCAGGTTCGGGTTCACCGCCGCTCCGGGCAGTACCGACGACGCCCGCACCCGGCTCATCACGCACCATCTGCCACCCGCGTACGCCGCGCGCCTCTTCGACGCCCAGACCCAGGGGGCCACTGATCAGGAGCTGAGGAGCATCGCCGCGGAGGGACTTCAGGAGGAGTACTTCAAGGACCGCGGCCGCCGGGCCGCCGGCCTGTCCGTGGAGTTCACCGACATCGACTACGTCGAGTTCGACATCTGACGCCGCATGGGCCGCGACCCGGCGTATCGACGGTGTGCAGGCGAAGGAGTTGCGGCCGGCGTTCCCCCAGCCTCTGGCCTTCCGGATTGGATGACCTGGGGCTTTGAACAACACCGAGGTCCCTGTCAGGCATGCTCCCCGGGGCCGGCATCGGGACCCGAGCCGCCTCCGGAACCGTGGGCGACTGCGCTGGGGGACCGGCGGCCGACGATCGCCGGGGCCTCCCGGACAAGCGAGTCGTCGGTGAGCGCCTCCACCATGAACAGGGCGAAGTCCACCCGTCGCGTCAGATTGCTGGCCAGCACCGGGTCGCCCACATGCCGGCTCCAGACGGGCAGGCCCTCGCTCTCGCCCTCCTCCAGGCTGCTGCCGCGCACCACGGTCCACCGCGAACCGCTGGCGAACACACGGCGGCACGCCTCCACCTGGTCGTCGATCTCGACGGCGCGGACCAGCCTGCCCAGCAGGGCGGCGACCCGGACGGCCAACAGGAACGTCCGTGAGTACGTGTCCTGGCCGTCGCGTGTGATGTGCCAGCCGCAGGAGAAGACCAGGCGGGCGTCCGGCGCCGCGTGGTCGAGCACCGCCTGCGCCGTGCCCGACGCGTACTGCCGGACTCCCCAGGGCACCAGCACCGTGAGCACCCCGTCGCACCCGGCGACCGCCCGCCGGATCACATCCGGGTCGTCCGTGGGCCCGGGGACGACCGTCATACGTCCCTCGAACGGGGCCAGTTTGGGCACGCTGCGCTCCCGGCATACGCCGACCACCTCGTATCCGCGCTCCAGCGCGTGCCGGACCATGTACTGACCCAGCTTCCCCGAAGCCCCGACGATACAGACCTTCCGTACCCGACTCGTGCCCATCGACCCACTCCTTCACGGAACACGTACCTTACATTGTAAGGTACGCTAGCCTTATGCTGTAAGGTAGTCAAGAGGCGCGAAAGGAGGACCCGTGCTCGAGCGAGGCAAGGGCCGGCGAGGGACATCGGCGCGCACACCGCTCAGCCGCGAGCGGGTGATCCGTACCGCGATGGCGGTGGCGGACGAGAAGGGGGCCTCCGCCCTCACCATGCGGGCCATCGCCCAACCCCTGGGCGTCGAGGCGATGTCGCTCTACCACCACGTCGCCGGCAGGGAGGAGATCCTCGACGGCATGGTCGACGCGGTCTTCGGCGAGATCGACCTGCCCCCGCGTGACGCGGACTGGAAAGCCGCCATGCGCCGGCGGGCGTTCTCCGCCCGCGAAGCCCTCCGGCGGCATCCCTGGGCCATCGGACTGATGGATTCCCGCTCCCGCCCCGGCCCCGCGACCCTGCGTCACCACGACGCACTCATCGGCGCGCTGCGCACCGGGGGATTCTCCGTCCCGATGGCCGCGCACGCCTTCTCACTGATCGACAGCTACCTCTACGGATTCGTCATCCAGGAGCTGAGTCTGCCGTTCGCCGACTCGGCTCAGCTGGAGGAGATCGCGGGCGCCATCCTGCGCGAGGCGCCCGCCACCGCCTACCCCCACCTCACCGAACTCGCCACCGAACACGCCCTCAAGCCCGGCTACGACTACACCGACGAGTTCGCCTTCGGCCTCACCCTCATCCTCGACGCCCTCCATCCGGACGAGACCCCGGACCTGGCCACCGCGGCGGCGCATCCCGGCCGCGGATCCGTGAAGCAGGACACCGGACCGACCCCACCGAGCCGTCAGCACCGCCGGACCGGGTGTTCAGCCGGCGACTGAACACCCGCCCGCCTCCACCCACCCGGGGCACCACGGAAAACGAGAGCTCTGCAACATGACGAAGCCCATGGACCCCCACCAGCGCGAGGCGGTGGACGCGGTCCTCCGCGCCCTTGAGGTACGCCCGGGCACGGCACTCCCCGAGCACGGGCTGCGCACCCAGGTCATCATGGCCACAGGCTCGGGAAAAACCCTGGTCGCCACCCGCAGCGCCGAGGAACTCCGAGCCGGCCGGGTCCTGGTACTCGTGCCGTCCCTCGAACTGCTCACCCAGACGGCCGCCGCATGGCGGGAGGGCGGCCGCCGAGGGCCGCAGCTCGGGGTGTCCTCCCTGCGGGCGGCGGAGGCGGCCTTCCCCAGCACCACGCACCCCGGCGAACTGGCAGACTGGACCCGCCAACTCGGCAAGGCGACGGTGTTCGCGACTTACGCCTCGCTCGGGCTCGGCACACTGGAGCGCGCGCACACCGCCGGCATGCCCGCCTGGGACCTCATCGTGGTCGACGAGGCACACCGCACCTCCGGCCGGATCGGCAAACCCTGGGCCGTCATCCACGACAACCGGAGGATTCCTGCCGCGCGCCGCCTCTATATGACGGCCACTCCGCGTCTGTGGCAGCTCGAGGAGGGCCGGGACACGCCGGGCGGGCTGGTCGCCAGTATGGAGGACGACCCCGACGGCCCGTTCGGCAGCCGCTGCTTCACCCTGACGCTCTCGGAGGCGATCGACCGGGGAGTCTGCGCCCCGTACCAGGTCGTGTGTGTGGACGTGTCCGACCCCGGCTTCCAAGCGGCGGCGCTCCTCAGCGCCGACGGCCGCTCGGCACAGGTACGCGGCGCCCGCATGATGGCCCTGCAGACCGCCCTGATGGAGACCGCCGCCCGGCAACACCTCCGCCGCACCCTGGTCTTCCACCACCAGGTCAAGGAGGCCGAAGCATTCGCCACCGGCCTGCCGGACGTCGCACGACGGCTCCATCGTGCCGACTCCGGCCGGTACCCGGCCACCATCCGCGCCGACTGGCTGTGCGGCGACCATCCACCGCTCCACCGCCGTCGCCTACTGGAAGAGTTCGCCGAGGGCACCACCAGCGACGGCACCCCCGTCGACGTGTCCTTCCTCAGCTCCGTGAAGGTCCTCGGCGAAGGCGTCGACACACGCAACTGCGACAGCGTGTACTTCTGCGACGTGCGCGGCTCCATGCCCGACCTCGTCCAGGCCGTCGGCCGCGCGCTGCGGATGCGGCCCGGCGAGGGCAAGGTCGCCACACTCGTCGTCCCCGTGCTCCTCGGCCCGGGCGAGACTCCCGAGAACATGCTCACCTCCAAGGCGTACGGCGGTCTGGCCAAACTCCTCGAAGCGCTGAGGGCGCACGATACCCGTGTGGTCGAACAGCTTGCCCAGCCGCAGGCCCCCAGCCGCCACATCCCCTTCCCTCAGGAACCCTCAGGGACCCCGGCCGACGAGGGGGAGACGGTGCCGGCCGAGCTCTCCGCTGCGGCTCGGGAACTCCTCAGGTTCTCCACCCCGCGCGATCCCACCCTGCTTGCGGCCTTCATCAGGCTCCGTGTCATCGACCCCGAGGACACATACTGGAAGCGCGGCATCGAGGCCGCCGTCCGCTACCTCCGCGACCACGGGCACCTGCGGGTGCCCTTCACCTACCGCGCACCCGCGAGCCACATCGGGCCACCCACACCCCAAGAGCGCATCGAGGAACAGGAAGTGCCACCCGGCACGGCGGCAGGTTTTCCCCTGGGACAGTGGATCGCCGACACCCGACGCGCCCGCGCGGCCGGCCGGCTGGAAGACGACCGTGTCGACCAACTCGACGAGCTCGGCATGGTCTGGTCCCACGTCGACGTCGCCTGGGAGGAAGGCCTCACCGCAGCCCGAGGATGGGCTGCCGAACACGGCCACCACCTGCTGGCACCGGCCGACGCCACCTACCACGGATACAGGGTGGGCATCTTCCTCAAGAACGCAAGGGCCGCCGCCCGCAGGGCTGACACGATCGAGCAGCGCCGTGCCGAGGGCCTGCCCGTCGAATCCGAACACGGCGTGCTCTCCCAGGACCGCCGGCACGCACTCGAGGAGATCGACCCCTCCTGGTGCCCCGCCTGGTCCACCGACTGGCAGCGCGCTTTCCATCTCACCCGCCGGTACCTCGAAGAAGGCGGGAGCCTCCCCACCGAGCCGGGTGCCGTCACCCGCTACGGCGAGGATCTCGGACGGTGGGTACGCTCACAGCGCCGCCATTGGAACGGGCTCGGCAGCGGTCGACAGTGGATGCTGAGGATGTTCCTCGGCATCGAGCCCTCCGACGACGCCGAGGAACATCCAAAGCCGCGCATCACGCACGCGGACAGATGGACCCTCAACCTCGCCGCCGCGACCCAGTACTACGAGCGCGAAGGGCACCTCCAGGTTCCCCGCAGGCACATCGAGACCCTCGCCCTCCCCTCGGGCGACGACGACGCCCAAGAGCGGCACCCGGTCAGACTCGGTACCTGGATCAGCAACCAGCGCTCGCGCGTCGGCACCATGTCACCGCAGCGAGTGGAGCAACTCACCGCCCTCGGCATGCGCTGGTCGTAGCCCACTGCACTCCTCGAACAAGCAGCCCGTCTGGATCCTCGGTCTCCGCGTAGGCGGTTCTCGCGATACGCACCCGCCCTGGCCTGCCAAGTCCCCCTGTCCACCAGCGTACGGCGGGAACACACATGGGTCGCGGTCTGGTGCTTTTGGCCAGGGCCGACTCCACCTCCGAGGCGTGGGGCCGTGAGATCGCAACGGAATTCCTCTGGCGTTCCTCGTGCACCGCCCGCCGTCTGTTCTGCTCCTCCAGAACAACCCGGTTTAGCTAGTGCTACCGACCCTCTCACTCCACGCCCCGGAACCGCTCGACAATCGTCCTCAGGAGTGCGCACCAGCCACTCGGATTCCCCTCAACTCCTCAACCGGTCGCAGCAAGGTTCGCGGTCTGGGCGGCGAACCTCGCCCGTCGCTGCTCCGTGAAGCGCCCGGGCTCAGCGGCCCGGATCTCGGGAACCGGCATGACGGGGGAGGACACCTTGCCGCCTGTCAACAGCGGGTGGAGCTGGTACAGGCCGTCCTTGAGGCTCCAGACGAGCCCGCACTCGCGGAGCTCCTTGAACCCGCGGTTCACCGTGGGCTTGCTGGCGCCCAGCTCGGAGCACATCTCGTTCTGGCTGATCGCGGCGGTGCCGGTCTCCGGGTCGCTGAGGTAAAGCAGCTCGTCCAGGACGCGGCGCCCAGCGGTGCTCACATCGACCAGGGCGAGCAGCCGCAGGACGTCACGGGAGATCGTGAGGGGTGCCTCGGTGGGAGGACTGGGGACGTAAGAACTACTCACGGAGCCTCACCACTTCCGATCAGGTCGACACTGCAACAACAAGGATATGCCGCGCGGCGTCATGCGCTCGCCTTGCGCACAGGCCGCCGCTGTCGGAGCGTCACGACCTTCTCCTTGCGGCGCGCGGCTTCGGCGGCCTTCTTCTCCGCTTCCCGGGTCTGGCGCCACTCTGTGGGGTACTCGGAGTGCGGGATGATGCACGCCGGGCCCGGAGCGTCATTCCAGAGCTTCTGCCACTTCTCCTGTTCACCCGAGGTCCCGGCCACCGTGAGCCACGGGTTCAACTGCAGGATGCCGCGCTTTGCGGTGCGCACCCACCCGATGTGCGCGAAGAACTGGCTGGCCTCGTTCACAGAGGCCGCTGACAAGTTGCACCGGGCCTGGAGATCGCGCTGGTTCGTCTTCACGAACCCGCGCGCCGCCGCCCGGGTCTGGTCGTCGGCACGGTTCGCGTTCTGCAGCGCTACGAGCTTGCACCACACCTGGAACCATGACCCAGGCATCTTCAGACTGCCAAGCACGTCCATCAGCAGCCGGGCGTCCAGGACGTACCCACTGCACCCCGCACTCGCAGCGAATTCACGTCCCTTGATCTTCTCCACGCCCAGAATCAAGCCGCCCTTGCCGTCCGACCGCGCAACTACGCGCTCACCGGGGCGGACGATCGGCAGCTGATCCATCACCACACTCCTCCACACGTGATCACGTTTCAGGCTGCACGGTAGCACTAGGTAAACCGGGTTGTTCTGGAGGGGCAGAACAACCCGTCCCCCAGAGTGACCTGATGACCCGTCATATCAAGGGGGCGTTTGTTCTAGATCTCCAGAACAACCAGAAGCGGTTTGTTCTGGAGATCTAGAACAAACCGCTCCGCATCACCGCTGGTCAAAGCCGGTTTTCCGGCAGAACACTCTTATGTGTCACTAGAGCTCACCCTTCGCTCCCCTTCCCTCAACTCAGCACCGTGCATATGTGGTAAGCGAGTCGCTGTCACGGGCGTGTCGCGAGGTTGCCCTCCTCAAGCCCAGCTCACTTCGCGGGTGTGACGTGTATCCGGTAGTGTGGCTAGGTTTGTTCACCTACAGCAGGATGCCTGATTGAGGCACCAACGGTCTGACGCTCTTCACTCCAGACATAATCCGGAGCACATACTGATGCACTGAGGTGCGGTCTCGTCCTCTCACATCTCTCTCCAGCAGCCACTCACGGAGCGGGCCGGCCTTGGAGGCCCACTCCAAAGGACCAGGACGGGGAAGTGCATGGGACCCCCAACGAACCAAAGGAAGCAGACCCCGTGAAATGGGGTCATGCGTGCCCGCCGAGCAAGCCATCCGGCGTAAACCGCAACTCAGTAGCCCAGAGCGCAGCAGAGGACGCCGACCCCACAAAGGGATCGGCCCTGACTCGGCAAAGCCGAGTCAGGAGAGTGAAGCGAAAACCCACCAAGCGAATCTCCCGTGCGCAGCGCGGGACTCCCTGGCCCGCAAAGCGGGCTTCATTTGGGTGAAGCGAAGCGGAACCCAAACGTCCGAAGCGAAGCGAAGGACTCCGGCCCGAAGGGCCGGACCTGGCTCGGCGAAGCCGAGCCAGCCGAGCGCAGCGAGGCTGTTCGTTGGCACAGCGCGCAGCGCTGTGGGACCCGCTCCGCGGG
>NZ_BLLG01000039.1 GCF_011766325.1 Streptomyces pacificus
GCCGCAACGGCACCTGACGACCCTGCCCATACGCGGCGATCAACGCCTGCGCCTCGATCGGATCACCCAGCGCCGTCCCCGTACCATGCGCCTCCACCGCATCCACATCCGACGGCGCAAGACCGGCATCCGCCAGCGCCTGCCGGATCACCCGCTGCTGCGCAGGACCGTTCGGCGCCGTCAGACCATTCGACGCACCGTCCTGGTTCACGGCCGACCCACGCACCACCGCCAGGATGTCGTGGCCCTGCGCCACCGCGTCGTCCAGCCGCTCCACGACGAGCACACCGATGCCCTCCGACCAGGCGGTGCCGTCCGCGCTGTCCGAGAACGGCTTGCAGCGGCCGTCGGGGGCGAGGCCGCCCTGGAGGCTGAATTCCATGAACGCGCCCGGTGCCGACATCACCTGCACACCGCAGGCCAGCGCGAGCGAGCACTCCCCCGCCCTCAGCGCCTGCACGGCCAGGTGCAGCGCGGCCAGCGCCGAGGAGCAGGCCGTGTCCACCGTCATCGACGGGCCTTCCAGACCCAGTGCGTAGGACACCCGGCCGGAGACGACGCTCGGGGAGGTGCCGGTGCCGGAGTAGCCCTCCAGCGACTGTTCCGAGTTGAGCATCAGATGGGCGTAGTCCTGGCCTGAGGCGCCGACATAGACACCGGTACGGCTGCCGCGCAGCGCGACCGGGTCGATGCCGGTGCGCTCCAGCGCCTCCCACGAGGTCTCCAGCACCAGTCGCTGGTGCGGGTCCATGGACACCGCCTCGCGGGGCGAGATGCCGAAGAACGCCGCGTCGAAGTCCGCGATGCCCTCGATGAAGCCGCCCTGCCCGGTGGCGCTGCGTCCCGCGCCCTCGCCGACCAGGTTCACGTCCCAGCCCCGGTCGGTGGGGAACGGCGTGATCGCGTCTCCGCCCGCCGCGACCAGGTTCCACAGGTCCTCGGGACCGCCGATGCCGCCGGGGAAGCGGCAGGCGATACCGACGATCGCGACCGGCTCACCGTCGTACCGGCCCGCGGCGGGCGCCGGGTCCTGCGCGGCGGCGTCGACCGGGCCGCCGAACACCTCGTCGAGCAGGTACGCGGCGAGCGCCTGCGGTGTCGGGTGATCGAACACGAGCGTCGCGGGCAGGGTGAGCCCGGTCGCCTGGCTGAGGCGGTTGCGCAGTTCCACGGAGGTGAGCGAGTCGAAGCCCAGGGCACGGAACTCGCGGTCGGCGACCACGGCCTCCGGCGAGGCGTGCCCCAGCACGGCTGCCGCCTCGCCGCGCACCAGGTCGACGAGCACGCGGGCCCGATCGGCCGGGGCGGCGCCGTCGAGGCTGCGCAGCGCCGCGGCCGCGGTGCCCCCGGCGGTGGCGATACGGCGCCCCCGCAGCAGGTTGCGCAGCAGCGGGTGAACCATGCCGGTGGTGGTCGTGCCGGTGGTGACGCGGGCCGGCACCAGCAGCGGCTCGTCGACGGCGGTGGCGGCGTCGAACAGGGCGAGGCCCTGCGCCAGCGGGATCGGCGGCATGCTGGACCTCTCCAGCCGCTCCAGCGCCGCCGCGTCCATGGTCGACGTCATGCCGGTCTCGGAGCTCCAGGCGCCCCAGGCCAGGGACACTGCGGGCAGCCCCAGCGAGCGCCGGTGGTGGGCGAGGGCGTCGAGGAACGCGTTGCCCGCCGCGTAGTTGCCCTGGCCCGCGGTGCCGAGCACACCGGAGACGGACGAGTAGAGGACGAACGCCGCGAGGTCCCGGTCGCGGGTCAGCTCGTGCAGATGCCAGGCGGCGTCGGCCTTGGGCCGCAGCACCGCGTCGAGCCGTTCGGGCGTCAGCGAGGCGATCACACCGTCGTCCAGCACACCCGCCGTGTGCACCACCGCGGTCAGGTCCTCGACACCGGCCAGCACGGCCGCGAGGGCGTCCCGGTCGGCCGCGTCGCACGCGACGACGGCAACCTCGGCCCCGAGGCCGCGGAGCTCGGCGCACAGCTCCCCGGCACCGGGCGCCTCCGGGCCCCGCCGGCTGACCAGCAGCAGCCTGCGCACACCCCGCCCGGCCAGGTGGCGGGCGAGTTCCGCGCCGAGGCCACCGGTACCGCCCGTGACCAGCACGGTGCCGTCGGGGTCCCAGCCGGCGGGTACGGTGAGGACGATCTTGCCGATGTGGAGGGCGCGGCTCATGTGGCGGAACGCGTCGCGGGCCCGCCGTACGTCCCAGGTGCTGATCGGCAGCGGCTGCAGCACCCCCCGGTCGAAGAGCCGGAGGAGGGCGAGAAGCATCCGCCGGATGTCGTCGGGGTGGGCCTCGCCGAGGTCGAAGGGCCGGTAGGCGACGCCGGGCGGGCCGTCGCGCAGGTCGGTCTTGCCCATCTCCAGGAATCGGCCGCCCTCCCCCAGCATCCGCAGGGAGGCGTCGATGAACTCGCCGGTCAGCGCGTTGAGCACGACGTCGAAGCCCCGCCCGAAACGGGTCTCGAACGCGGTGTCGCGGGAGGAGGCGATGTGGTCGTCGTCGAGGCCCAGGCCGCGCAGTGCGTCCCACTTGCCCTCGCTCGCGGTGGCGAACACCTCGGCGCCCAGATGCCGGGCGACCTGGACGGCCGCCATGCCCACTCCGCCGGCGCCGGCGTGGACGAGCACCTTCTCGCCCGGGCGCACCCGGCCGAGTTCGACGAGCGCGTAGTACGCGGTGAGGAACACCAGCGGCACCGACGCGCCCTGCTCGAAGGTCCAGCCGCCGGGCAGCGGGGTGAGGTAGCGCTCGTCGACGACGCCCAGCGGCCCCATACCGCCGAAGAGCATGCCGCAGACGGGGTCCCCGGGCTTCAGCCCGGTCACCCCCGGGCCGGTCTCCACCACGACGCCCGCCGCCTCGGCGCCGAACGAGCCGGCCTCCCCGGGGTACATGCCGAGTGCGTTCAGCACATCGCGGAAGTTGAGGCCCGCCGCGCGGATCGCGACACGCACCTGACGGTCGCCGAGGGGTTCGGCGGCCTGCGGGCAGGGGGCGAGCGTCAGTGCGTCGACGCTGCCCTTGGCAGTGGTGTCGAGCCGCCAGGGTACGCCTGCGGGCGGCACGAGGGACGGACCGCCGGAGAGCCGCGCCAGCCGTCCGGCGTAGGTCACGCCGTCGCGGACGATCAGTTGCTGTTCCCCGGTGGCCGCCATGGCGGGCGTGATCTCTCCGGTGCCGTCGAGGTCGACGAGCAGGAACCGGCCGGGGTTCTCGGCCTGGGCGCTGCGCACGAGGCCCCATACGGCGGCGGCGCCGAGGTCGGTGACAGGCTCGTCACCGATCGCCGCGGCTCCGCGGGTCACGAACACCGTGCGCTCGTCGGCCCGCTGGAGGATCTCCAGCACCCTGGCCGTCTCGGCGTGCGCGGAGGCGGCGTCGGCGGTGCCGGAGACCTCGACGATCCGTACGCCGGCCGGCTCCGCCGCTGCGCCGTCCGCTGCCCGGCCCGCTTCCTGCTCCCATGCCGGTGCTTGTCGCCGGTCCTCCGCCAGGGGGAGCGGTGTCCACTCCACACGGAACAGCGAGTCGCCCGGGTCGGGCCCGAGGACGGCCCTGCCGGCCGACGGCTCGCGCACCGCGAGCGACTCGGCCGACAGGACCGGGGCGCCGTCGACGTCGACCGCGGTGACGGAGACCGCGTCGCCACCCGCGTGCGACAGCCGTACGCGCAGCCGGGACGGACCGACCGCGTGCAGGGACACCCCCCGCCACTCGAAGGGCAGGCCCCGGCCCGCGCCCTCGACGAACGTGATCGCGTGCAGGGCGGAGTCCAGCAGTGCCGGGTGGACACCGTATCTGGCGGCGTCCTCGGCGCCGTCGGGCAGCGCGACCTCGACGCAGACGTCGCCGCCGGCGCGCCAGGCGGACTCCAGCCCCCGGAAGACCGGGCCGTAGGACAGCCCTGCCTCGCCCAGGGCGTCGTAGAAGCCCTCCAGGTCGAGGGGTACCGCGCCGGCGGGCGGCCACTGCGCGGTGCCGATGCCGGCCTGGCGGTGGTCTTCGGCGAGGGTGCCGTCCGGGTGGCGGCCTTCGGCGAGGGTGCCGCTCGCGTGCCGGACCCAGCTGTCGGAGCCCGGCGCGCGGGAGTGGACGCTGACGGCGCGTCGGCCGCCGTCGTCGGGCGCGCCGACGCGCACCTGGACGGGCACGGCATCACGCTCGGGCAGCACCAGCGGTACGACGATGGTGAGACCGTCCACCCGATCGCAGCCGGCCACGTCACCGGCACGGATGGCCAGGTCGAGGAATCCGGTGCCGGGGAACAGCACCGCCCCGCCCACGACATGGTCGGCGAGCCACGGCTGGAGCGCCGGGGACAGCCGACCGGACAGCACCAGTTCGTCGGTGCCCGCGACGGACACCGACGCGCCGAGCAGCGGATGGCCGCCCGGGGCGAGCCCGTACGCCGTGGGGTCCCCCGCCCTGCCGCCGACGGAGCCGCGGGGCCAGAAGCGCTCATGCTCGAAGGGGTAGGTGGGCAGGTCGACGAGGCGGGTGTGCGGGAACCACGGAGCCCAGTCGACGGGGACACCGTCGACGTGCAGCCGGGCGAGGGCGGTGGCCAGGGCGGTCGCCTCGGGCCGGTCCCGGCGCAGGGCGGGCACGGCGCCGTCGACGAGGGCCGACAGCGTGCCGTCGGGCCCGATCTCCAGGAACCTGGTGGCGCCGGCGTCCCGCAGCCGGTCCACGATGTCGGCGAACCGCACCGCGTCCCGGACGTGGTTCACCCAGTACTCGGGGTCGGTGGCGTCGCCGGTGGTGAACAGCGGAATCTCCGGCCGGTGGAAGGTGAGCCGGGCGATGGCCGTGCGGAGGTCGTCGATCATCGGGGCCATCAGCGGGGAGTGGAAGGCGTGCGACACCTTCAGCCGCTTGTGCTTCCACCGCGCGGCGAGGCGCAGCACCTCGTGCTCGTCGCCCGAGACAACCGTGGACCGGGGGCCGTTGACCGCGGCGATCGAGACGCCGTCGGTCAGCAGCGCCGCGACCTCCGCCTCGGGCGCCTGCACGGCGGCCATGGCGCCGCCGGGCGGCAGCGCCTGCATGAGCGAGGCCCGGGCGGTGACGAGTGCGGCGGCGTCGGCGAGGGACAGGACCCCGGCGACCTGGGCGGCCGCGATCTCTCCGACGGAGTGACCGGCGAGGAAGGCGGGCCGCACGCCGAACGACTCCAGCAGCCGGTACAGGGCGACTTCGAGGGCGAACAGCGCCGGCTGGGTGTTCCCGGTGCGGTCCAGCGCCTCCCCGCCGTCGCCGAGGACGACGTCGCGCAGTGCCGGGTCGAGGTGGGCGAGCACATCGTCGAGCGCGGTGGCGAAGGCCGGGAACCTCTCGTACAGTTCGCGTCCCATGCCCGGCCGCTGGGAGCCCTGGCCGGAGAACAGCAGGGCGAGGGTCTGGTCGGCGGCGGCCCCCGAGGCGATCTCCGTGCCGTCGAGGACCACCGCCCGGTGCTCGAACAAGGACCGGGCGGAGACCAGCGAATACCCGATGTCGGCGGCGTCGCCCGGGAGTTCGGCGAGCCGCTCGATCTGGGCGCGCAGGGCGGCAGGGGACTTCGCGGAGACGACCCACGGGGCGGGTGCCCGCCCGTGCGGCGCCTTCGGAGCGGGGGCGGGCGGCTCCGGCGCCGGCGGCTCCTCGAGGATCACATGGGCGTTGGTGCCGCTGATACCGAACGAGGAGACGCCGGCCCGGCGCGGCCGGTCTCCGGTGGCGGGCCAGTCCACGGCCCGGGTCAGGAGCGAGACGGCGCCCGCGGACCAGTCGACATGCGAGGACGGCTCGGTGATGTGCAGGGTCCCCGGCAGCACACCATGACGCAGCGCCATCACCATCTTGATCACACCCGCCACACCCGCCGCCGCCTGGGTGTGCCCGAGGTTCGACTTCACCGAGCCGAGGCGCAGTGGGCGGTCGGCGGGCCGGTCCCGGCCGTAGGCGGCGAGGAGGGCCTCGGCCTCGATGGGGTCGCCGAGGGCGGTGCCGGTGCCGTGTGCCTCGAGGGCGTCCACGTCGGACGGGTGCAGTCCGCCGCTGGCCAGCGCCTGCCGGATCACCCGCTGCTGCGAGGGACCGTTGGGGGCGGTCAGCCCGTTGGACGCGCCGTCCTGGTTGACGGCCGATCCGCGCAGGATCGCGAGTACCGGACGCCCGGCGGCCACCGCGTCGGACAGCCGCTCGACGGCGAGCACGCCGACGCCCTCGGACCAGCCGGTGCCGTCGGCGTCGTCGGAGAACGCCTTGCACAGCCCGTCCGGGGCGAGGCCGCCCTGCCGGGAGAATCCGGAGAAGCCGGTCGGCGTCGCCATCACGGTCACGCCGCCGGCGAACGCGAGCGAGCACTCGCCGGCCCTCAGCGCCTGCGCGGCGAGGTGCAGCGCGACCAGTGCCGAGGAGCACGCGGTGTCGACGGTGACCGCGGGACCCTCGAGGCCGAGTGCGTACGAGACGCGTCCGGAGATCACGCTGGCCGCCAGCCCGGTGCCCGCGTGGCCTTCCAGGTCCTCGTCGGACGCCATCACGACATGCTGGTAGTCCTGGCCGTTGGTGCCGAAGAACACGCCGGTGCGGCTGCCGCGCAGGGACGCCGGGGCCACGCCGGCGCGTTCGGCCGCCTCCCAGGACGTCTCGAGCAGCAGGCGCTGCTGGGGGTCCATCGCCAGCGCCTCGCGCGGCGAGATGCCGAAGAACGCCGCGTCGAAGTCGGCGGCGCCGGTGAGGAATCCGCCGCGCCCGGTGGCGCTGGCGAGTGCCCCGAGGTCCCAGCCGCGGTCGGCCGGGAACTCGGTGGTCGCGTCCCGTCCCTCGACGAGGAGCGTCCACAGGTCCTCCGGCGAGTCGACGCCTCCGGGGAAGCGGCACGCCATGCCCACGATGGCGACGTCGTCCGTCGTGCGGACCACGTCGGTGCCGGCCGGGCCGGCCTCGGTGCCCAGGAGTCCGCCGAGCAGGAACTCGGCGAGGGCCCGGGGGCTCGGGTAGTCGAAGACGAGTCCGGCGGGCAGTGCGAGCCCGGTGACCTCGGTGAGCTGGTTGCGCAGTTCCACCGCGGTCAGCGAGTCGAACCCGAGGTCGCGAAACGCCTTGTCGGCGGCCACGGCCGCGGTGTCCGCGTGGCCGAGGACGGCTGCGGCCCTGGTGCGCACGAGGTCCAGCACGGGGGCGACCCGTTCGCCCTCGGGCAGCGCGCGCACGCTGCCGCGCAGGGCGGCACCGGCGGACTCGCTGTCCCGCCGGGCGGTTTCGAGCGCGTCGAGCACACCGCGCGCGCCGGGGAGCCGCTCGAGTACCGGCGTCTGGCGCAGGCTCAGCAGGGCGGCGAGCAGCTGCGGGTGGTGGAGGTCGGCGACCACGGCGGTCGCGGCGGGATCCGCCACGACGTGGTGCAGGGCGTCGACGGCGAGACGGGGGTCGAGGCCGGTGGCGCCGACCTGCTTGATCGCGGCGGCGGCGCGGGCGCCGCCGGCCATGCCGTCGCCGGCCCAGGCCCCCCAGGCTATGGAGGTCGCGGCCCGGCCATCGGCGGCGCGGCGCTGGGCGAGTGCGTCGAGGACGGCGTTGGCCGCGGCGTAGTTGCCCTGTCCGGGGTTGCCGACCGCACCGGCGACGGAGGAGAACAGCACGAAGGCGTCGAGGTCGCGTTCGCGGGTCAGCTCGTCGAGGACGGCCGCGGAGGCCGTCTTGGCGCGGAAGACGTCGGCGAACCGGTCAGGTGTGAGGCCGTCCAGCACGCCGTCGTCGAGGACACCGGCCGCGTGCACCACGGCGGTGAGGTCGTCGATGCCGTCCAGCAGTGCGGCGACCGCGTCGCGGTCGGCGGCGTCGCACGCGGTGATCACGATGTCCGCGCCGAGTCCGTCCAGTTCCTCGAGGAGTCCGGCGGCGCCCGGCGCGTCGGGGCCCCGGCGGCTGAGCAGGACGATCCGGGCAGCGCCGCGCCCGGCGAGGTCGCGGGCGAGATGGCGGCCGAGGGCGCCGGTACCGCCGGTGACGACCACGGTGCCGGAGGGCTCCCACCCGGGTGCGCCGGGCGCGCTCGGCGCGCCGGGCGCGACGACGATACGGCGGCCGAAGACACCGGAGTCGCGCACCGCGGCCTGGTCCTCCCCCGAGCCGAGGACGGCCGGAAGGCGCCGCAGTCCGCGCTCGTCGAGTTCCTCGGGCAGGTCCACCAGTCCGCCCCAGCGACCGGGGTGCTCCAGTGCCGCGACCCGGCCGAGTCCCCAGACGCCGGCCTGCCACGGGTTGCGCACCCGGTCGCCGCGGCCGACGGAGACCGCGGCGCGGGTGACGGCCCACAGGGGCTCGGTGATCCCCGCGTCGCCGAGGGCCTGCAGGAGGGTGGCCGTCGCGGCGGCCGGGGTCTCGTCTCCCGGGTCGTCGAGCGCCATCAGGGAGACGACGCCTGCGTACCCGGTCCCGGCCGGCGAGGGGATCAGCCCGGCCAGCCGCACGCGGTCCGCCCGGGGGACGTCGAGCCGGGTGGCGTCGCCGAGGGCGGCGACGACGGCGGTGGCCCACGGGTCGTCCGCCGCGCTCTCGGGCACGACGACCAGCCAGGGTCCCCGGGCGGGGGTGAGCCCGGTGACCGGCTGCCATGTCTCGCGGTGCAGCCAGGAGTCCACCGTGGAGCGTGCCTTGCGCCGGCCCCGCCACGCCGACAGTGCGGGCAGCGACTCCGTCAGCCCGGCGCGGGTGGCGTCGTCGAGGCCCAGCGTCGCGGACAGGGAAGCGATGTCCTCGCGTTCCACCGCGGTCCAGAACGCGGCGTCGGCCGGGTCCTGGGCCAGGGCCCCGGCGTCGGCGGTGTCGGGCCAGTAGCGTTCGTGCTGGAAGGGGTAGGTCGGCAGATCGACCCGCCGCGCGCCCGGGTAGAACGGGGACCAGTCCACCGGCACACCGTCCACATGCAGTCGGGCGAGCGCGGCGAGCAGCGCATCCACCTCACCGCGGTCCCCGCGCAGCACCGGCACCGCACCCTCCACCAGCGC
>NZ_BLLG01000040.1 GCF_011766325.1 Streptomyces pacificus
CCGAGTACACAGCAGAGAACACCCCACATCCACCGGATCACCCCCCAACCCACCAACCCGCTCCACCACACCCGACAACGCCACCTCAGACCGCGCCGACACCAACCACGGCACCACAACCGAAGACTCAGCCACCGGACGCTCAACCACCCGCTCCCGCACAGCCGGCACAGGCCCCTGCTCCAGAACCACATGCGCGTTCGTCCCACTCACACCGAACGACGACACACCAGCCCGACGCGGCCGGCCCACCGAAGGCCACACCCCGGCCTCGACCGCGAGTTCCACGGCGCCTGCCGACCAGTCGATGTGTGAAGACGGCCGGTCGGCGTGCAGTGTCCGCGGCAGCACCCCGTGCCGCATCGCCATCACCATCTTGATCACACCCGCGACACCCGCCGCCGCCTGCGTATGACCGATGTTCGACTTCACCGACCCCATGTACAACGGCACGTCGCGGTCCTGGCCGTAGGTGGCCATCAACGCCTGCGCCTCGATCGGATCGCCGAGCGTGGTACCGGTGCCATGCGCCTCCACCACATCCACATCCCCCGCCGACAACCCCGCCGACGCAAGCGCCTGCCGGATCACCCTCTGCTGCGAAGGACCGTTCGGCGCCGTCAGACCATTCGACGCACCATCCTGATTCACCGCCGAACCACGCACCACCGCAAGAACCCGATGCCCCTTGCGCACCGCATCAGACTGCCGCTCCAACACCAGCAGCCCCACACCCTCCGCCCAACCCGTGCCGTCCGCGCCGTCGGCGAAGGACTTGCAGCGCCCGTTGGTCGCGAGGCCGCGCTGGCGGGAGAAGGCCACGAAGGAGCCCGGGGTGGACATCACGGTCACACCGCCGGCCAGCGCGAGGTCGCACTCGCCCTGCCGCAGTGCCTGAGCCGCCAGATGCATGGCCACCAGCGACGACGAACACGCCGTGTCGACCGTGACCGCGGGGCCTTCCAGGCCGAAGGTGTAGGCGACGCGCCCGGACAGAACGCTCTGCGCGGTGCCGGTGCCCTGGTAGCCCTCGAACATGTCGCCGCCGACCAGCGTGCTGTAGTCGTTCGACATCACGCCGGCGAACACGCCGGTACGCGAGCCGGTCAGCGACGTGGGCGCCACGCCCGCCCGCTCGAACGCCTCCCATGCCGTTTCCAGCAGCAGCCGGTGCTGGGCGTCGGTCGCCAGCGCCTCACGCGGGGACATGCCGAAGAACTCGGGATCGAACAGGTCGGCGTCGTGGAGGAAGCCGCCCTGCATGACGTGGGTGGTGCCGGGGTGGTCGGGGTCGGGGTGGTAGAGGCCGTCCAGGTCCCAGCCCCGGTTCGTCGGGAAGCCGCTGATCGCATCGGTGCCGTCCGCCACCAGGTCCCACAGCTCCTCGGGGCTGGTAACCCCGCCCGGGTAGCGGCAGGCCATGCCCACGATGACGATCGGATCGTCCGTCGCCGACACCGACATGGGCAGCGTCCCCGCAGCGTCCTGCCGGGCCCCGAACAGTTCGTCGCAGAGGTAGGTGGCCAGTGCGGCCGGGTTGGGGTAGTCGAAGACCAGTGTCGCGGGCAGGCGGACTCCGGTCGACGCGGTGAGGCGGTTGCGCAGTTCGACGGCGGTCAGCGAGTCGAAGCCGAGGCCCTGGAAGGTACGGGTGTGGTCGATGTCTGCTGCGCCGTCGTGGCCGAGCACCGCGGCGGCATCGACGCGTACCACGTCCAGCAGCGCCGTCAGGCGCTCGTCCCGGGTCGCCCGTGCCAGTGAACTCGCCAGTGAGTGGGCCGATGAGGCGGGGGCCGGTGACGCCACCGCGGTGGCACGGCGCCGGGGCGCCTTGACGAGGCCGCGTAGCAACGGGGATGTCTCGGGCTGTCTGCGCAGGGTGGGCAGGTCGAGGCGGAGGGGCAGCAGGACGGGCTCGTCGGCGGCTGTGGCGACGTCGAAGAGTTCGAGCCCCTGGGCCACGGTGAGCGGCGGCATCCCGGACCGTTCGACGCGCCGCAGGTCAGAGTCGGACATGGCGCTCGTCATGCCGACCGAGCGCTCCCACGGACCCCATGCCAGCGACACGGCGGGCAGACCCTGGGCCCTGCGGTGGCGGGCGAGTGCGTCCAGGTAGGCGTTGGCGGCGGCGTAGTTGGCCTGGCCGGCGCCGCCGAAGGTGCCGGCCGCCGAGGAGAACAGGACGAACGCCGAGACGTCGCCGACGAGTTCGTGCAGGTGCCAGGCGGCGTCGGCCTTGGCGCGCAACACGTGTGCGAAGCGCTCCGGAGTCAGCGACTCGACCACGCCGTCGTCGAGGACCGCGGCCGTGTGCACGACGGCACCCACGGGGTGCCGTTCCAACAGGGCGGCCAGTGCGGCGCGGTCGGACACGTCGCATGCCTCGACCTCGACGCGTGCGCCGAGTCCGGTCAGTTCGGCGGTGAGTTCGGGTGCGCCGTCGGCGTCCATGCCATGCCGGCTGACCAGCAGCAGGTCCCGCACTCCGTGCCGTTCGGCGAGGTGGCGGGCGAGCAGTGAGCCGAGGCCGCCGGTTCCGCCCGTGATGAGTACCCGGCCGTCCCAGGTGACCGTCTCCGGCGGCAGCGCCACGCGGGCCAGGCGGGCGGCACGCACTTCGCCGTCGCGGACGACGAGGTGCGGTTCGCCGGTGGCAAGTGCCGCGGGCAGCAGCTCGGGGGCGTCGATGTCCACGGCGGCGAACCGGCCGGGGTGTTCCGACTGGGCCGAGCCGACCAGGCCGCGTACGGCCGCGGCGGTGAGGTCGTCGTCGAGGGCGTGGCGGGTGACGAACACGAGCCGTCCCGGGCGGTCCAGGCGCAGCCAGTGCTGGAGGAGTTCCAGTGCGCGGGCCGTCGCCGTGTTCAGATCAGGGCCGCCGGCGAACGGCACGAGGACGTCGTCGGCGTCCGCGTCGGCCGGGTTGTCGTGCACCGGGCCCAGCCCGAGTCCCACCACGTCCCGGCCGAGGGCTCCCCCGTCCGGGCCGGGGCCCACCGCGTCGGGGCCCAGTACGGCGACGGTCCGGGGGGAGGCGGTCTGCACCGGTGGTTCGACGGGAGTCCACTCGACTTTGAAGAGTGAGTCGCGCCCGACGGCCGGCGTGTCCGGCGGGCCCTGTTCGGCGGACGGGAGCGGCCGGGTGTGCAGGGCCGCGATGGACGCCACGGGCGCGCCGGCCGGGTCGGCGACGGCGATCTCCATCGAGCCGTCCGTGCCGCGCGTCAGGCGCACCCGTACCGTCGAGGCTCCGGAGGCGTGCAGGGTCACGCCTTGCCAGGAGAACGGCAGTCCGCCACGGCTGATCGAGCCGAGATCGCCGAATCCGGCGGCGTGCATACCCGCGTCGAGCAGTGCGGGATGCAGTCCGTACGGTGCCGCGTCGACGGCTTCGGGCAGGGCGGCCTCGGCGAACACCACGCCGTCGCCGCCGCGCCACACCGCGCGCAGCCCCCTGAACACCGTCCCGTAGTCGAAGCCCGACTCGGTGAAGCGCTCGTAGGAGCCCTCGATGTCGACGGGTTCGGCTCCGGCCGGTGGCCACTGCGCGGCGTCGAACCGTACGCAGTCGTCCCCGGTGCCCAGTGCACCGCTCGCGTGCTTGAGCCACGGGGTGTCGGTGTCCCCGTCGGGGCGGGAGAAGATCGCCACGGGCCGGCGGCCCGACCCGTCGGGGGCGCCGACGCCGACCTGCATCTGTACGGCACCCTGGTCGGGGAGTGCGAGGGGCGCGGCCAGGGTGAGTTCGTCGACGCGCTCGCAGCCGACCTCGTCGGCGGCGCGCATGGCGAGTTCGAGGAAGGCGGTGCCCGCGAAGAGGACGCGTCCGCCGACGACGTGGTCGGCCAGCCACGGGTGGGTGTCCAGGGAGAGCCGGGAGGTGAACAGGAAGCCGCCGGAGTCGGCGAGTTCGGCGGCCGCGCCCAGCAGCGGATGCGCCACGGTGCCGAGGCCGGCGGCGCGGACGTCACCCGTCCGCGCGGCGGGCCGTGGCCAGTAGCGCTCGTGCTGGAACGGGTAGGTCGGCAGGTCCACGCGGCGGGCGCCGGTGCCGGCGAACAGCGGCGCCCAGTCGGCGGTCACGCCGGCCACATGGAGCTTCGCCAGGGCGGCGACGAGTGCGGGCTCCTCCTCGCGGTCCTTGCGCAGCGCCGGGACGGCGACCGCCTCGGGGACCCCCTCGGCGATCATCGCGGACAGGGTGCCGTCGGGGCCGATCTCCAGCCACGCGGTGGCGCCGGCTTCCCGGAGTGCGGTGACGTGGTCGTGGAAGCGTACGGTCTCGCGGACGTGGCGGACCCAGTGCTCGGGGTCGGTGACGTCGCCCGCGGCGGCGACGGGTATGAGCGGGTCGTTGAAGGACAGTCCCTGGATGGCTGCGCGGAAGTCGTCCAGCATCGGGTCCATCAGCGGCGAGTGGAAGGCGTGCGACACGTTCAGCCGCTTCGACTTCCGGTCGCCGAACCGTGCCGCGATCTCGGCGACCTCCGTCTCGTCGCCCGCGATCACCACGGCGGACGGCCCGTTGACCGCGGCGACGGAGGCGCCGCGGGTGAGGTGGGGCAGCACCTCCGCCTCTGTGGCCTGGATCGCGACCATCGCACCGCCCTCGGGCAGTGCCTGCATCAGCCGGGCCCGTGCCGACACCAGCGTGCAGGCGTCCTGAAGGGACAGCACCCCGGCCGCGTGCGCCGCCGCGATCTCCCCCACGGAGTGGCCCGCGAGATGGTCCGGTGTGATGCCCCACGATTCCACCAGCCGGTAGACGGCCACCTGGAGCGCGAACAGGGCGGGCTGGGTGGATCCCGTCCGGTCCAGTGCCGCCGCGTCCTCACCCCACACCACGTCACGCAGCCCCGGCTCGAGATGGGCCAGCGCCTCGTCGAACGCCGCCGCGAACACCGGGAACCGCCCGTACAGCTCCCGTCCCATGCCGAGCCGCTGCGCACCCTGGCCCGAGAACAGCAGGGCGAGACCGGGCTCGTCGGCGGCTGCGCCGGAGGCGATCTCGGTGCCGTCGGGCAGCAGAACGGCGCGGTACTCCAGCGCGGCGCGGGCGGTGGCGAGGGTGTGGCCGACGTCGAGGGGCGAGAGGGTGGCGGCCGCGGCGGCGAGACGGGTGCGCTGTGCCCGAAGGGCGGCCGCGGAGCGTGCGGAGACCGTCCAGGGAATCGTGCCCGGGGTGACGGTGGCTTCCTCGGCGGGGTCGTCCTGGGCGGGCGCCTCCTCGAGGATCACGTGCGCGTTGGTGCCGCTGACGCCGAACGCGGACACGCCCGCGCGGGAGGGCCGGTCGGCGGCGGGCCACGGCCGCGCGGAGGTCAGCAGCTCCACCTTGCCCGACTGCCAGTCGACGCTGGTCGAAGGGGTGCCGACGTGCAGGGTCTCGGGCAGCAGGCCGTGCTGGAGCGCCATGACCATCTTGATGACACCGGCGACACCGGCCGCGCCCTGGGGGTGGCCGATGTTGGACTTGATCGAGCCCAGCAGCACCGGGGTGTCGCGGTCCTGGCCGTAGGTGGCGAGGACCGCCTGGGCCTCGATGGGGTCGCCGAGCGTCGTGCCGGTGCCGTGCGCCTCGACCACGTCGACGTCCCCGCCCGTCAGCCCGGCGTTGGCCAGCGCCTTGCGGATCACCCGCTGCTGCGAGGGGCCGTTCGGGGCGGTGAGGCCGTTGGAGGCGCCGTCCTGGTTGACGGCGGATCCGCGCAGTACGGCGAGGACGGGGTCGCCCGCGCGCCGCGCGTCGGTGAGGCGCTTCAGGACCAGGACGCCGACGCCCTCGGACCAGCCGGTCCCGTCGGCGTCGTCGGAGAAGGCCTTGCAGCGGCCGTTGCCGGCGAGGCCGCCCTGGGAGGTGAACGCGGCGAACCCCGCGGGGGTTGTCATGACCGCGACGCCACCGGCGAGGGCGAGGTCGCACTCGCCGCCGCGCAGTGCCTGAGCCGCGAGGTGCAGCGCCACCAGCGACGACGAGCACGCCGTGTCGACCGTGACGGCCGGGCCCTCGAGGCCGAGCAGGTAGGAGATCCGGCCGGACAGCACGCTGGCGGCGAACGCGGTGGTGGCGTAGAGGCCGACGTCCTCGGCGGACCGGGCGAGCAGGTCGGCGTAGTCCTGGGACGTGGTGCCCAGGAAGACGCCGGTCTGGGAGCCCCGCAGGGCCGAGGGGGCGATTCCCGCGCGCTCCAGCGCCTCCCAGGAGGTCTCCAGCAGCAGGCGCTGCTGCGGGTCCATGACAACCGCCTCACGCGGCGAGATCCCGAACAGCCCGGCGTCGAAACCCGCCACGTCGTCCAGGAAGCCGCCTTCGGCCGTGGCGCTCGCCAGTGCAGCCGTGTCCCAGCCGCGGTCGGCCGGGAACGGGCCGATGACGTCACGCCCCTCGGCCACCACCTGCCACAGGTCCTCCGGCGAGGACACCCCACCGGGGTACCGGCATCCGATGCCGACGATCGCGATGGGCTCCACCGCCGCCGCGATCAGCTGCTGGTTCTGCTTGCGCAGCCGGTCGACCTCCTTCAGTGACGACCGGAGAGCCTCGACATACTGGTTGGCAGAGGAGGTCATCGCTCTTCCTTCTGGGGTCGGCCGTCAGTTCCCCGAGTTCTCGCTCGCCAACCGCAGCAGCGCTTCGCCGTCCAGGTCGTCGATCGAGTCCGCGTCGGGATCAAGCACAGCAGAATCAGCGCTCGTGTTTTCCCCACTGTCTTGTGCGAGTTGGAGCACCAGGTCGAGCAGACCGGCCTTGCGCAGCCGGCTGATCGGAATCGAGGCGAGCGTCTCGCGGAGGTGAGCCTCCGGATCGTCCTTCCGCTGCTCGTCGTCCGTCTCGCCCAGCAGCTCCGCCCGGATGAACTGCGCCAGGGCCTCCGGAGTGGGGTGGTCGAACACCAGGGTCGCGGGCAGTGCCACTCCGGTGGCGGCCCTCAGCCTGTTGCGCAGGTCGACGGCCATGACCGAGTCGAAGCCCACGTCGCGGAACGCCCGGTTCGCCGTGAGCGCGTCAGCTTCGTCGTAGCCGAGCGTCGCCGCGGCCTGGTCCCGGACCAGTTCCAGCAGGGCCCGGCCGCGCTCGGACGCAGGCAGTGCCAGCAGGCGCTGCCCGAGTCCGGAGTCGGCCGCCCCTGCGCTCTCGGCCTCGGCCTCGGCCAGCCGCCTCACCTCCGGGATGCCGCCCAGCAGCGGGCTGGGCCGCTGTGCGGTGAAGCTGGGCGCGAACTTCGCCCAGTCGGTGTTGGTCACGGTCAGCTGCGTCCGTCCGTCGGCGACCGCCTGCCGCAGCGCGGTGACCGCGAGCTCAGGGGCCATGGTGTGGAGGCCGCGCCGCCGCAGCTGCTCCGCGCCGTCGGCGTTCGCCGACGCCATCCCGCTGTCCGCCCAGGCACCCCACGCGATCGACGTGGCGGGGAGCCCCAGGCCGCGGCGATGGTGCGCGAGCCCGTCCAGGAAGGCGTTGGCCGCCGCGTAGGCGGGCTGGGCTCCGCTGCCCCAGCTGGCAGCGCCGGACGAGAACAGGACGAACGCGTCGATCGCCGGGTTGTCCGCAGTCAGCTCGTGCAGGTTCCAGGCGGATGCCGTCTTGGCCCGCAGCAGCCGGTCGAGCTGGTCGATGCCGAGCGTGCCGGTCGGCGCGTTGCCCTCGACGACGCCGGCGGCGTGCACGACCACGGTCAGGTCGTCGACGCGGTCCAGGACCGCCTGGAGCGCGGCGCGGTCGGCGGCGTCGCAGGCGGCGATGGTCACCCGGGCGCCGAGCGCCTCGAGCTCGCCGCGCAGCTCCTCCGCACCGGGGGCTTCGGCACCCCGCCGGCTGGTGAGCACCAGATGCCCGGCGCCGGCGCCGGCCAGCCAGCGGGCGACATGGCCACCCAGCGCCCCGGTGCCACCGGTGATGAGCGCCGTGCCGCGCGGCTGCCAGTCCTCGTTCCGCTCCCCGCGCGGTGCGGGTACCAGCCGGCGCCCGTGGACGCCGGAGGGACGCACGGCGACCTGGTCCTCGCCGCTGCCGAGAGCGGCGACCAGGCCTTCGGCAGTCCGGTCGTCGATCTCCTCGGGCAGGTCGATCAGCCCGCCCCAGCTCTTCGGCAGGTCGAGGGCGGCGACCCGGCCGAGTCCCCACAGCGCGCTCTGGACGGGGCTGGTGACCGTGTCGTCGGCGCCGATCGTGACCGCTCCCCGGGTCACCGCCCACAGCGGCGCGGTGATCCCGGCGTCGCCGAGTGCCTGCACGAGCAGCACCGAAAGGGCCAGGCCGGTGGGCGTGGCGGCGAACCCCGGGTGCGGCTCGGTGGCGATACCGAGCAGGGAGATCACTCCGGCCGGCCCGGTTCCGGTCAGCCGTGCGGCGAGGTGGGCCCGGTCGGTGTCCGGCGCGATGCCGATCCGCACGACGTCGACGCCGAGCGACCCGAGCACGGCCTCGATCCACGCCTCGTCCGCCTCGCCGGTCGGATCCGGCCCGGCACGGCCCGTGCCGGCCGGGACCACGGCAAGCCAGGTCCCGGTGACGCCGGCGGCAGGTGCGCCGCGCAGCCGCTCCCAGGAGTCCTGGTACCGCCACGAGTCCACGGTGGACCGGGCCTTTCGCCGGGAGCGCCAGGCGGTGAGCGCGGGCGCCACCGCAGCTGCCGCGTCCGGGTCCATGTCCAGCGCCGACGCGAGTTCGCCGTTGTCGACGAGTGTCCAGAACTCGGTGTCGAGGGGATCGGTCCCGGTCGTGTCCGGACGCGGTGTCCGGGGCCAGTAGCGCCGGTGGTCGAAGGGATAGGTCGGCAGATCCACCCGACGGGCC
>NZ_BLLG01000041.1 GCF_011766325.1 Streptomyces pacificus
TGGCGGGGGTGGTGGAGCGGATTGCCGGGCGGTTGGGGGAGCGCAGGGTGAAGTGGTTGCGGGTGTCGCATGCGTTCCATTCGCCGTTGATGGAGCCGATGCTGGACGACTTCCGTGCGGTGGTGGGTGGGTTGTCGTTCGGGGAGCCGGGGATTGCGGTGGTGGCGGGGGGTGAGGTGGGTGATCCGGAGTTCTGGGTGCGGCATGTGCGGGAGACGGTCCGGTTCCATGACCGGGTGGTGGCGCTGGAGGGGAGGGTGCTGCTGGAGGTGGGTCCGGACGGGGTGCTGTCGGCTGCGGCGGCTGCTTCGGGTGCGGTCGCGGTTCCCGTGCAGCGGGGGAACCTGGACGAGGTGACCGGGTTCGTGACCGCTCTCGCGCGGTTGCATGTGAGGGGCGTTCCCGTCGACTGGTCCCCGTTCTACGAAGGCGGACACCATGTCGACCTCCCCACCTACCCCTTCCAACGCCAGCACTACTGGCCTGCCCCCGGCTCCGGCGCGGACGTCGTGTCCGCGGGCCTCGGGTCCGTCGAACACCCCCTGCTCGGAGCCGCCGTCGAGCTCGCGGGATCGGCCGGGCACCTCTTCACGTCGCGGCTGTCGCTCCGCACGCACGCCTGGCTCGCCGATCACTCCGTGCGCGGCGAGGCGCTCCTCCCGGGTGCCGCCCTGGTGGAGCTGGCAGTGGCCGCGGGCGACGTGGCCGGCTGCGATCGGGTGGAGGAACTGACGCTCGCGGCACCGCTGGTACTGCCCGCACGCGGCTCGGTACAGGTGCAGGTCCGGGTCGACGCGGAGGAGGACGGCCGTCGTCCGTTCGCCGTCCACGCCCGGTTTGAGGACGACGCCGACGGGCCGTGGACGCGCCATGCGACGGGCGTGCTGGGAACCGGGACCGGTGTCAGTGACTTCGACGCTGCGGTGTGGCCGCCGGCCGCCGAGCCCGTCGACATCGAGGGTGCCTACGAGCGGTTCGCCGACCTCGGCTTCGAGTACGGCCCGCTGTTCCGGGGCCTGCGTGCCGTGTGGCGCGCGGAGGACGGCACCCTGTACGCCGAGGTCGCCCTTCCGGAGGGCACCGCCACACGGGGCTTCGGACTGCACCCCGGGCTGCTCGACGCCGCTCTGCACGCCGCTCTGCTTGTCGACGGCGGCGCCGCGCTGCCGTTCTCGTGGGAGGGCGTCTCCCTCCACGCCACCGGCGCCACCGCGCTTCGGGTGCGCCTGACCAGGGGCGGCGACGCGCTCGCGATCGCACTGGCCGACACCGCCGGAGCCCCGGTCGCCACGGTCGACGCGCTCCTCGTCCGCGAGGGCAGTGCGCACCGGCCGGCCGGTGCGGTACGGGATGCGTTGTTCCGGGTCGACTGGGTTCCCGTCGAACCTCCCGCCAGAGCTGCGACGGGTGTCGTGGTCGAGCACATCGCCGTCGACCGGGCGGAGCACGATGTCGTCGCATCGGCGCACCGGCTGACCGCTCGGGCGCTCGAACTGCTGCAGGAGTGGATCGCCGACGACCGTCCCGAGAGGCTCGTCCTGGTGACCCGGGCCGGATGCCTCGCCGGGGCCGCCGTGCGGGGTCTGGTGCGGTCGGCCCAGTCCGAGCATCCCGGCCGGTTCGGGATCGTCGACACCGACACCGACACCGACACCGACACCGACACCGACACCGACACCGGCACCGGCACCGGCACCGGCGAACTCCTCGCCCGGGCCCTCGGCATCGACGAACCCGAACTGTCGATCCGTGACGGCGTGGTGAGGGCCGCCCGGCTCGCCCGGGCCACGGCCGGTGAGCGCGAGGTCAGCTGGGAAGGCCCGGTGCTCATCACCGGCGGCACGGGCGGCCTCGGCGGAATCGTCGCCCGGCATCTCGTCGCCGAGCACGGCATCCGCGACCTCGTCCTGGTCAACCGCACCGGGGCGCGGCCGGAATGGGTGGACGGCCTGGACGCCGACGTCACGGTGGCGGCATGCGACGTCGCCGACCGGGCGGCCCTCGCCGCGCTGCTCGAGGAGTACACCGTCCGCTCGGTGGTGCACGCGGCGGGCACCCTCGACGACGGTGTGACCGAGTCGCTGACCCCCGACCGCCTCCGCACGGTCTTCGCCCCGAAGGCCGACGCCGCGTGGCACCTGCACGAACTCGCCGGCAACCTTTCGGCGTTCGTGACCTTCTCCTCCGTCGCGGGCACCGTCGGCAGCGCGGGACAGGGCAACTACGCGGCCGCGAACGCGTTCCTCGACGCCCTCGCCGAGCACCGCAGGGCGGCGGGCCTGCCCGCGCTGTCTCTGGCGTGGGGGGCCTGGGAAGGCGGTATGGCGGGCTCGCTGTCCGAAGCGGACATCGCGCGCATGCGGGGGGCCGGGCTGCCCCCGATCACGGCGGAGCAGGGCGTCGCCCTGTTCGACGCGGCGCTGGCGACCGACGAGCCCGTCCTGGTCCCGGCACGGCTGGACCTCCCGGTGCTGCGGGCACGGGGCGAGGTACGGCCCCTGCTGCGCGGGCTGATCCGTACCCGCTCCAGGCGTTCGGTCGCCGGGTCCGAGACGGCCGGCGCACTGGTGGCGCGCCTGTCGGCGCGGGACGACGACGCTCGCCTGGAGGCGCTGCTCGACCTGGTGCGCGTGGAGGTCGCCGGAGTGCTGGGACACGCCGGAGCACACGCCGTGAATGCCGAACAGCAGTTCGCAGAGTTGGGGTTCGACTCTCTCACCGCGGTCGAACTGCGCAATCGCCTCGGGGCGGTCACCGGGCTGAAGCTGCCCGCAACACTGATCTTCGACTACCCGACCGCCACCCTCCTCGCCGGTCACGTCAAGGACCGGCTGTTCGCTGCGGACACGCCCGCCGCGCCCGTGCCGCGTGCGACGGCGGCCCCGGCCGACGACGACCCCGTCGTCATCGTCGGCATGGCCTGCCGCTACCCCGGTGACGTCACCACCCCCGAGGAGCTCTGGGACCTGGTGCTCGGCGGCACCGACGCGATCACCGGCTTCCCCGCCGACCGCGGCTGGGACCTCGAGGCGCTCTACCATCCCGATCCCGACCACCTGGGCACCTCCTACACCCGCTCGGGCGGTTTCCTGCACGACGCGCCGCTCTTCGACCCCGCGTTCTTCGGCATGTCGCCCCGCGAGGCGCTGGCCACGGACACCCAGCAGCGGCTTCTGATGGAGACGGCGTGGGAGGCACTGGAGCGGGCCGGCATCGATCCGGTGTCGCTCAAGGGCAGCCGGACCGGTGTCTTCACCGGCCTGATGTACAACGACTACCAGTCCCTCCTCGGCGGTGGCGACCTCGAAGGCCACCAGGGCCAGGGCAGCGCGGGCAGTGTGGCCTCCGGCCGGATGTCCTACGTCTTCGGCTTCGAGGGCCCGGCCGTCACCATCGACACCGCCTGCTCGTCGTCGCTGGTCGCGCTGCACTGGGCGATCCGGTCACTGCGCAGCGGCGAGTGCGACCTCGCGCTCGCCGGCGGTGCGACGGTCATGTCGACGCCGTCGACGTTCATCGAGTTCTCCCGGCAGCGGGGCATCTCCGCGGACGGCCGCTCCAAGGCCTTCTCCGACTCAGCCGACGGCGTGGGCTGGGCCGAGGGCGTCGGCCAACTCCTCCTCGAGCGTCGATCCGACGCACTGCGAGCCGGCCACCGCATCCTCGCCGTCGTCCGTGGCTCCGCCGTCAACCAGGACGGCGCGTCCAACGGCCTCACCGCCCCCAACGGGCCCTCCCAGCAGCGCGTCATCCGCGAGGCCCTCGCCGGCTCCGGCCTCGCGGCGGCGGACGTGGACGCCGTGGAGGCGCACGGCACCGGAACCCCGCTGGGCGACCCGATCGAGGCGCAGGCCCTGCTCGCGACCTATGGCCAGGACCGCGACGTACCGCTCTACCTGGGCTCCCTGAAGTCGAACATCGGCCACACCCAGGCGGCCGCCGGTGTCGCCGGCGTGATCAAGATGGTGCTCGCGCTGCGGCACGGGGTGCTGCCGCACACCCTGCACATCACCGAGCCCACCTCACACGTCGACTGGGAGGAGGGCGCCGTCGAACTGCTCACCGAAGCCACCGCGTGGCCGGCGGTCGACCGCCCTCGCCGTGCCGGAGTGTCCTCCTTCGGCGTCAGCGGCACCAACGCCCACGTCATCCTGGAACAGGCGCCCGCCGAAGCACCGGAGGAAGCACCCGCGGACGCCACCCCACCCGCCGCCCCCCGCACGGAACCGGTGCCGCGACCGGTGTCCGCCACATGCGAGGCCGCCCTGCGTGAACACATCGAACGCGTCAAGGGCCTCGACGCCGACCCGCTGGACGTCGCCCGCTCGCTGAACGGCAGGACCACGTTCGAGCACCGCGCCGTCATCCTCGGCGACGGCCCGGACGACACCGTCACCGGCCGGGCCGACCTCAGCGGCGGTACGGTGTTCGTCTTCCCCGGCCAGGGTTCGCAGTGGATCGGCATGGGGCGTGAACTCCTCGACTCCCACGAGGCGTTCACCCGCCGCCTCACCGAGTGTGCCGACGCGCTGCGCCCCTACGTGGACTGGTCACCACTCGACGTCCTGCGCGACGAGGCCTCCCTGGAGCAGGTCGACGTCGTACAGCCCGTGCTGTGGGCGGTGATGGTCTCGCTCGCCGAGGTATGGCGGTCGTACGGCGTCGAGCCCGACGCCGTCGTCGGCCACTCCCAGGGCGAGATCGCCGCCGCGGCCGTCGCGGGTGCCCTCAGCCTGGACGACGCCGCGCGCATCGTGGCCCTGCGCAGCCGGGCCGTGGACCAGGCGCTGTCCCGCGGCGGCGGGATGCTGTCGGTGTCGCTGCCCGTCGACCAGATCCGGCCGCGCATCGAGAGGTACGGCGACCGGATCGCCGTGGCGGCCGTCAACGGACCCGGAGCCACCGTCGTCGCCGGCGAGGTCGCCGCGCTGGAGGAGGTCCTCGCCGCCTGCGAGGCCGACGGCGCCCGCGCCCGGATGATCGCCGTCGACTACGCCTCCCACACCCCCCAGGTGGAGGCGATCCGCGAACGCGTACTGGCCGACCTCGCGCCGATCACACCGCGCAGCGGCGACGTGCCGTTCTACTCGACCGTCACCGGCACCCGCGTCGACACCGCCGGACTCGACGCCGAGTACTGGTACACCAACCTGCGCCATACCGTCGAGTTCGAGCGGGCGACCCGCGCCCTGCTCGCCGACGGCCACCGCTTCTTCATCGAACCGAGCGCCCACCCCGTCCTCACCTTCGGCGTCGAGCAGACCGTTCAGTCCGAAGGTGTCGACGCCGTCGCCCTGGGCACCCTGCGGCGCGGCGCGGGCGGCCCGCGGCAAATCCTGACCGCGCTGGCGCACGCCCACGTTCGCGGTGTGCCGGTCCGCTGGGACGACCTCCTCACCCGGGGCAGGAGGATCGACCTGCCCACCTACGCCTTCCAGCGGCAGCGCTACTGGCCGGCCGCCGTCGTCGGCGCGGGCGACGCCACCGGCCTGGGCATGACCGCCGTCGCGCACCCGCTGCTCGGCGCGGCGCTGCACATGGCCGGAGCCGACGGCATCCTGTTCACCAGCCGTCTCTCCGCGGCCACCCACCCCTGGCTCGGCGACCACACCGTCGGCGGCCGGGTGCTGCTGCCCGGCACGGCGTTCGTGGAACTCGCGCTCCGCGCGGGAGACGAGGTCGGCTGCGACCGACTGGACGAACTCACCATCTCCACACCCCTCGTGCTCGACCACGCCGTACAACTGCAGGTGTCCGTCACCCCGCAGGCCGACGAACGCCACCGCGTGACGTTCCACTCCCGCCCCGACGACGACGCACCGTGGACCGAGCACGCCGCGGGGACGCTCGGCGGCGGTGCGGACACCGCCGACTTCGACGCCGCTTCCTGGCCGCCCGCCGGCGCCGAGCGGGTGGACGTCGAGGGCTGCTACGACACCTTCGCGGACCTCGGTTTCGCCTACGGGCCGGTGTTCCAGGGACTCCGGGCCGTCTGGCGGCGCGGCGACGAGGTGTTCGCCGAGGTCGCACTCCCCGACGGCGTGGAGCCCGGCGCCTTCGGCATCCACCCGGCGCTGGTCGACGCCGCCCTGCACGCCGCCCTGCTCACCGGGGACGGTGCCCGACTGCCCTTCTCCTGGGAAGGGGTGTCGCTGCACGCTACCGGCGCCACGACCCTGCGGGTGCGCCTCACCGCCCGCGGGGAGGGCATGGAGATCGCCTTTGCCGACACCGAGGGTGCCCCGGTCGCCTCCGTCGAAACCCTCGTCGTACGACCTCTCGCGGACACGAGGTTCGACGGCGTGGAACGGGACGCGCTCTTCCGCATCGACTGGACGCCGGTCCCGTTGCCGGACGCCGTGCCCGCGGACGCCGTGCCCGCGGATGTCGTGGTCGAGCACATCGCGGGTACGGACGACGTACCCGGATCCGCACATGCACTGACCGGACGCGCACTCGAGCGGATCCGGGAATGGATCGCCGGAGAGCGTCCCGGAAAGCTCGCCTTCGTCACCCGAAAGGGAGACCTCGCCGGGCAGGCGGTGTGGGGCCTGGTGCGGTCCGCGCAGACCGAGCACCCCGACCGGTTCCAACTCGTCGACATCGACACGGGCGCACAGACCGCTACGGGCACCGATATCGCCGCGGACGCCGATGCCGAAGCGGACCGGACCGGTGCGGGCGGCGACGGGCTCCCCGCCGTACTGGCGAGGGCCCTCGCCTCCGACGAGCCGCAGCTGCGTATCCGCGACGGCAAGGCCTACGCGCCCCGCCTCGCCCGGGCCGCCGCGCGGGACGAGGCCGTCTTCGAAGGACCGGTGCTCATCACCGGCGGCACCGGCGGCCTCGCCGGCATCGTCGCCGAGCACCTCGTCACCCGGCACGGCATCCGCGACCTGGTCCTCGCCGGCCGCAGCGGACGTACCCCGGAGTGGGTCGCCGGGCTGGACGCCCGTGTGGACGTCGTCGCCTGCGATGTCGCCGACCGGGACGCGCTCGCCGACCTCCTCGCCCGGCACGAGATCCGCTCCGTGGTGCACGCCGCCGGCGTACTCGACGACGGCGTCGTCGAGTCCCTGACCCCCGAGCAGGTCGACAGCGTGCTCAGGCCCAAGGCGGACGCGGCGTGGCACCTGCACGAACTCACCGCCGACCTCTCCGCGTTCGTCCTGTTCTCCTCGGCCGCCGGACTCCTCGGCGGCGCCGGCCAGGCCAACTACGCGGCGGGCAACGCCTTCCTCGACGCCCTCGCCGAGCACCGCCGCGCACGAGGACTGCCCGCCGTCTCGCTCGCCTGGGGCACCTGGGAGTCCACGGCCGGACTCACCGGCGCGCTCACCGACACCGACCGCGAACGCCTGGTCCGAGCCGGCATGCCGCCGCTGTCGGCCGAGCAGGGCACGGCGCTGTTCGACGCCGCTCTCGCCACCGGCGAGGCGGTCCTGCTGCCCGCCCGACTGGACCTGCCGACTCTGCGGGGCCAGGGCGACGTCCCCGCCCTGCTGCGCGGCCTCGTCCGCAACCGGACCCGCCGCACCGCCTCGCGCTCGGGTGCCGCGTCCGGTCTGGTGCAGCGCCTGCGCTCGCTCACCGACGCCGAGCGCGTCGACGCGCTGACCGACCTCGTCCGCACCCAGGTCGCCGCGGTCCTCGCCCATGCCGACGGCACCACGTTCGATGCCTCGAGGGCTTTCCGGGACCTCGGGTTCGACTCGCTGACCGCGGTCGACCTGCGCAACCGCCTCGGCAACGCCACCGGGCTGCGCCTGCCGGCCACCCTGGTCTTCGACTACCCCACCACCGCCGTGCTCGCCCGGTTCCTGCGCGACGAACTGTTCGGTGCCGACACGGAGGCGACCGCCCGGCCGCGGGCCGCCGATGACGACGATCCCATCGCCGTCGTCGGCATGGCCTGCCGCTACCCCGGGGGCGTGACCTCTCCGGAGGACCTGTGGCGGCTCGTCATGGACGGCACCGACGCCATCTCCGAGTTCCCCGCCGACCGCGGCTGGGATCTGGACGCCCTGTTCGCGGCGGACGCCGAGACCGGCACCTCCGCGACCCGCCTCGGGGGCTTCCTGCACGACGCGGGCGACTTCGACCCGGCGTTCTTCGGCATGTCCCCGCGCGAGGCCCTGGCCACCGACGCACAGCAGCGCCTGTTGCTTGAGGCGTCCTGGGAGTCCCTGGAGCGTGCGGGTATCGACCCGCTCTCGCTGCGCGGCAGTGCGACCGGAGTGTTCGCCGGCGTGATGTACAACGACTACGCGCAACTCCTCGGCAGCGAGTTCGAGGGCCACCACGGCACCGGCAGCTCCCCGTCCGTCGCCTCGGGCCGCGTCTCGTACACGCTGGGCCTGGAGGGCCCCGCCGTGTCCATCGACACCGCGTGCTCTTCGTCCCTGGTCGCCACCCACCTGGCTGTGCAGTCGCTGCGGCAGGGCGAGTGCGACCTCGCGCTCGCCGGCGGTGTCGCGATCATGTCCACGCCTGCCACGTTCGTCGAGATCTCGCGCCAGCGCGGCGTCTCGGCGGACGGCCGTTCGAAGGCGTTCTCCGATGACGCCGACGGCACCGGTTTCTCCGAGGGTGTGGGTGTGGTGGTGTTGGAGCGGTTGTCGGATGCGGTGCGCAAGGGGCATCGTGTTCTTGCGGTGGTGCGTGGTTCGGCGGTGAATCAGGATGGTGCGTCGAATGGTCTGACGGCGCCGAACGGTCCTTCGCAGCAGCGGGTGATCCGGCAGGCGCTTGCGTCGGCGGGGTTGTCGGCGG
>NZ_BLLG01000042.1 GCF_011766325.1 Streptomyces pacificus
TATCGCCGGCCCGTTCGACGAGGACGCCTTCCGCGACGCCGTGGCCCGCGTCGTACGCCGCCACCCCGTGCTGCGCACCTCCTTCAACCTCGCCGACTACAGCGAACCCCTGCAACTGGTCCACCCCACGGCGGAGATGCCCTTCTCCGTCAGCGACCTGCGCGGCATGGGCCGGGCGGAGCAGGAGGAGGCCGTCGCCGCCCATGTGCTCGCCGAGCGCGGCCGCCGCTTCGACCACGAGCGTCCCCTGCTGCTGCGCTTCGCCGTCCACCGGCTCACCGACGACGTCTTCCAGTGGACGGTCACCGAGCACCACGCGATCTTCGACGGCTGGAGCCTGCACTCGTCGCTGGCCGAGATAGCCGGTGTCTACCAGCAGTTGCTGGCCGGCGAGGAACCGGATATGACGCCCCCGCGGTCCGCCTACCGCGACTTCATCGCCGCCGAGAAGCGGGCCGTGCGCTCCGAGGAGAGCGAGCGCTTCTGGCTCGACCGGGTCGCCGACCGGCCCGACTGCCGGCTGCCGCGCTGGCCCGCCGAACGCCCTTCGGCGCTCGTCGGCCGGGCCGCGGACGACGAGTGGCGTGAACACAACGAGGCCGAGGGCTACGGCTCCGTGGAGACGCTGCTGCCCCAGGACGTCTGCGACGGCCTGCAGGAGTTCGCCAAGCGGTGCAAGGTGCCGTTCAAGTCGGTCGTCCTCGCCGCGCATCTGCGGGTGATCAGCCTGGTGTCGGGCAGCTCCGACGTCCTGGTCGGGCTCACCGCGAACGGCCGGCTGGAGGAGGCCGACGGCGCCGAGGCCCGGGGACTGTTCCTCAACACCGTCCCCTTCCGCCTGCGACTGCCCGACGGCGACTGGACCGACCTGGTACGCGCCGTCTTCGCCGCGGAACGCGAACTGCTGCCCCACCGCCGCTACCCGCTCGGCGCGCTGCAGCGCAGACTCGGCGGCGGCCCGCTGTTCGAGGTCAACTTCGTCTACAACCACTTCCACGTGCTGGGCCGGTCGTTCGGCGAGGGCCGCATCCGCATCGACGACGGGAAGATCGACAGTTTCAGCACCGTACGGGCCGAACCCACCAACTTCCCCCTGAACGTCGGTGTGATCCGCAACCCGTACTCCTCGCGGCTGCTCCTCGGCATGGACTACCACACCGATGTCCTCACCCAGGACCAGGTACTGCTGATGCGCGACTACTACGTGCGGATCATGCGTGCCATGACCACCGACCCGCAGGCCCTGCACCGCGAGGTGCCGCTGCTCGGCGAGGCGGAGAGCGCGCTGCTCGCCTCCTGGAACGACCACCCGGCCGAGGTGCCGGACACTCCCGTGCACCAGATGGTGGAGGCCCGCGCTGCGGTATCACCGGACGCGGTCGCCGTGATCGCCGGTGAGGAGGCGGTGACGTACCGGGAGCTGAACGTCCGCGCCAACCGGCTCGCGCACCGGCTCCGCGGGCTCGGCGTGGGACCCGACGTCTGCGTCGGCCTGTGCATCGAGCGGTCCGTGCACATGGCCGTGGGGCTGCTGGCCATCCTCAAGGCCGGCGGCGCCTATGTGCCCCTGGACGCGGAATCCCCGGCCGAGCGCATCGAGTTCATGCTGACGGAAGCCGGCGCGCCGCTGGTACTGACGGCCGGCTCCACCACCGGGCGGACACCGCCCGGACCCTGGTCGATCATCGACCTGGACGGGGAGCCGCCGGCCGGCGAGCAGGAGAACCCGGACAACCCCCCGCACACGGCCGGTCCGGACCACATCTGCTATGTCATCTTCACCTCCGGCTCCACCGGCCGCCCCAAGGGGGTGGTGACGCTGCACCGCAACGTCACCGAACTGCTGGTGGGCGGACCCTTCCTGGAACTGACCGAAGCCGACACCCTGCTCCAGCTCGCCCCGCTCCCCTTCGACAACTCCACCTTCGAGATATGGGCCCCCCTCGTCGGGGGCGCCCGACTCGTCATGGCCCCGCCGACGCGGTACGGGCCCGGCGACATCGCCGCCTGGGTCGCGCAGCACCAGGTGAACGTCCTGCACGCGACAGCCTCGCTGTTCGCCCTGCTGGTGGAGCACGAGCCGGGGACCTTCGACGGGCTGCGCCGCTTCCTGACCGGCAGTGAGACGGTCTCGCCCCGCCACGCCGAACTGATCCTGGCACGCTGCCCCGGCCTGGAACTCGTCAACTGCTGGGGCCCGACGGAGACCACCACCTTCTCCGTATGCGGTGTCTACACCGGGGACACCCTGCCGCCCGGCCCCTTGCCGCTGGGCAGCCCCCTGGTGAACACCGAGGTCTGGGTGCTCGACGAGGCGGGACTGCCGGTGCCCGTGGGCACCCCGGGTGAACTGCACGTCTCTGGCCCCTGCCTGGCCCGCGGCTATCTGGGCAGCCCCGGCATGACCGCCGACCGGTTCGGCCCGCACCCCCGGATACCGGGCGCACGGCTGTACCGGACCGGCGACCGCGGCCGGTGGTCCGTCGACGGGCGGGTCGAGTTCCTCGGCCGCGTCGACCACATGATCAAGATCCGCGGCTACCGGATCGAGCTGGGCGAGGTCGAGACCGTGCTGCGCGCTCACCCCGACCTCAGCGAGTGCGCCGTCGTCGCACGCCAGGACGGTGCCGGTCCGGCCGATCTGGTCGCCTACGCGGTGCCGCGCGGTGCCGAACCCTCCCGCGGTGAGCTGCGGGCCTGGCTCGGCGCACGCCTGCCGAAGTACATGGTGCCGCGGCTGTTCGTCTTCCTGGACGCGCTGCCGCTCACCGCGCGCGCCAAGGTCGACCGCAGGGCGCTGCCCGCGCCGGAGGGAGAACGTCCGGCACTGGAAGTGGAGTTCGTACCGCCTCAAGGGGAGGTGGAGGAGTTCCTCGCCGGTGTGTGGTGCCGGGTGCTCGGGCTGGACCGGGTGGGGCGGCACGACGACTTCTTCGACCTCGGCGGTGACTCCATCCGCTCCATCCAGGCGCTCGGTCAGGCCCGTTCGGCGGGTGTGTCGTTCGGGCTCCAGGACCTCTTCCGCCGCCCCACCCTCTCCGGGCTCGCCGAGCTGGTGACGGCTGCGGGAGAGGCGGCGGCGGTGCGTCCCGCGGCCGAACCGTTCTCGCTGCTGTCCCCGGAGGACCGGGAGCTGCTGCCCGCCGCTCTCGAGGACGCGTACCCAATGGCCGAGCTCCAGATCGGCATGGTCTACGAGGGGGAGCGGGACCCCGTCCGGCGGCCGTACCACAACGTCCACGCGCTCCGCGTCGACGGCCCCTTCCACGAGGAGCGGTTCCGCGACGCCGTCGCCCGTGTGGTGCGGCGCCACGCCGTTCTGCGAACCGCGTTCGACCTCTCCCGCTACAGCCGTCCCGTGCAGTTGGTCCACGCCGAGGCGCGGATGCCGTTCGCCGCGCACGACCTGCGCGGCGAGGACGAGTCCGGTCGCCGCGCCACCCTGGCCCGCCATGTGCGCGAGGAGCAGACGAAGGACTTCGACCTGGCCGTGGCACCGCTGTGCCGGATGGCCGTGCACGTCCTCGACGACACCGGCTTCCACTGGACGATCACCGAACACCACGCCGTCCTCGACGGCTGGAGCCTCGCGTCGACCATCGCCGAGATCACCGGCGTCTACCACCGGCTGCTGGCGGGGGAGGACCCCCGGCTCGATCCGCCGCGCTCCTCCTTCCGGGACTTCGTCGCCGCCGAACAGGAGGCGCTGAACTCCGCGGAAAGCAGCGGCTACTGGCTGGCGAAGATGGACGGCAGGCCGGACGGCCGGCTGCCCCACCACCCGGCGGGCCGGCCGGCCCGGACCGTCGGGGAGCCCCTGGAGGGCGAGCATCACGAGCACCACCCCGACCAGGGGCACGGTGCGCTGACCGCGGTCCTGCCGAGAGAACTGCTCCGCATGCTGGAGGAGTTCGCCCGCAGCAGCCGGGTGCCGTTCAAGTCGGTGGTGCTCGCCGCGCATCTGCGGGTGATGAGTCTGGTGACCGGAGATCCCGACGTGCTGGTCGGGCTGACGGCCAACGGGCGGCTTGAGGAGACGGACGCCACGGAGGTGCGCGGCCTGTTCCTCAACACCGTGCCCTTCCGCCTCCGGCTGCCCGAGGGGACTTGGACCGACCTCGTGCAGGCGGTGTTCGATGCCGAGCGGGAGCAGATGCCGCACCGCCGGTATCCGATGCCGGCGCTCCAGCGTGCGCTGGGCGGCGGGGCGCTCTTCGAGGCGAGCTTCGTCTACAACCACTTCCACCAACTCGGCCGGCACGTGGCGGGCGACGGCGCGGTGAGCGTCACCGCATCCGGCACCGGCACGGCCGGAGCCGTCGCCCGTACCCACTTCCCGCTGGTCGTCGCGGTGAGCAGGGAGCCGGACGCCGCGGGGCTGCGGCTGGAGTTCGAATACGACGCACGTCGACTGAGTGCTGATCAGATCCGGTCCCTACGGGGCTACTTCGTCCACACATTTGAGGAGATGGCCCGCACCCCCACCGCACACCACCGCGAGGCAGAACTGCTCGGCGGGACGGAGCGGGCACTGCTCGCCGAGTGGAACGGCGACGCCGTGCAGGTGCCGCCCGTTCTGGTGCACCAGCAGGTGGAACGGCGTGCCGAGGCGAGCCCCGAGGCGGTGGCACTCGTCGCCGGCGGCGAGACGCTGACCTACGGGGAGCTGAACACCCGGGCCAACAGGCTCGCGCACCACCTGCGCGGGCTGGGCGTGGGCCCCGAGACCGCCGTCGGGGTGTGCGTGCCCCGCTCCCCGGAGACGGTGGTGGCACTGCTTGCGGTCCTGAAGGCCGGCGGCGTCTATGTGCCGCTCGACCCGGACTTCCCCGCCGAGCGCCTGACCCGGATGCTCCGGGGGACCGCCGCCGCTGTGGTCCTGACCGCGGCGGGCACCGGCACACGGCTGCCGCACGGCCCCTGGCGCACCCTCGACCTGGACACAACGGACCTGCCCGACGACGGCCGGGGCACCGGCAACCCGGAGAGCCCGGTCGGCCCGGACAACGGCTGCTACGTCGTCTTCACCTCCGGCTCCACCGGCAGCCCCAAGGGCGTCACCGCACGGCACCGCAACGTCACGGAGCTGCTGCACGGCGGGGAGTGCCTGACGCTGCGCCCGGACGACACCCTGCTGCATATCGCGCCGCTCTCCTTCGACGTGGCGACCTACGAACTCTGGGCCCCGCTGGCGGCGGGCGCCCGCCTGGTCCTCGCCCCGCCGGTGCGCATCACACCCGCCGCCGTGGCGGGCTGGGTGGCCGAGCACGGTGTCACCGTCCTGCACGCCACAGCGTCGCTGTTCGCCCTGCTGGTGGACCAGGAGCCGCAGATGTTCGACGGGCTGCGCCGCGTCCTCACGGGCAGCGAGACCGTCTCGCCCGCCCACGCGGCCAGGGTCCTGGCCGAACGCCCCCGGCTGGAACTGGTGAACTGCTGGGGGCCCACGGAGACCACCACCTTCTCCGTGTGCGGCGCCTTCACCCGGCAGACGCTCCCCTCGGGGCCGCTTCCGCTGGGCAGGCCGCTGGCCAACACCGAGGTCTGGGTCCTCGACGACGCCGGGCTGCCGGTGCCGGTGGGCAGCCCGGGCGAGCTGTGCGTCTCAGGACCCTGCCTCGCCCGCGGCTACCTCGGGGACCCGGCCCTGACGGCCGACCGCTTCGTACCGCATCCGCAGGTTCCCGGCACCCGGCTCTACCGCACCGGCGACCGGGGGCGCTGGTCGGCGGACGGCCGGGTGGAGTTCCTGGGCAGGACCGACCACCTGGTCAAGGTCCGCGGCTACCGGGTCGAGTTGGGCGAGGTCGAGGCCGCCCTCGGCGAACACGGCGACGTGCGCGCGTGCGCCGTCGTGGCACACCGGGACCCGGCGAGTGGCTCGGCGGAACTGTGCGCCTACCTGGTGGCCGAAGGCCGGGCGCCGTCGGTGCGCGAGCTGCGCCGCCGGCTCGGGCGGCACCTGCCCGAGTTCATGGTGCCGCGCAGGTTCGTGGTGCTCGACGAGCTTCCGCTGACCGCGCACGGCAAGGTGGACCGCGGTGCGCTGCCCGCCCCCGAGGGCGAACGGCCGGACCTCCAGGTGCGGTTCGCACATCCCGTCGGCCCGGTCGAGCAGCTGCTGGCAGGGCTGTGGCGCCGGGTGCTCGGAGTGCGCAGCGTCGGCCGCCACGACGACTTCTTCGACCTCGGCGGCGACTCCATCCGCTCCATCCAGGTGCTGGGCGCGGCTCGCGAGGCCGGGCTGTCCTTCGCCCTCCAGGACCTGCTGGACCACCCCACCCCGGCCGGCCTGGCCGACCGTGTGAGGACGGGCACCACGGCGGGCGCCGAAGCGGAGCCGGTGACGGCGACCGAGCCCTTCTCCCTCGTGGCCCCGGTGGACCGGCCGCTGCTCCCGGCGGGCCTGGAGGACGCCTACCCGCTGGCAGAGCTCCAGTCGGGCATGGTCTACGAGATGGAACGGGACCCGGAGCGGAACCCGTACCACAATGTCGAGACGCTGCGCGTGAGCGGCAGGTTCGACGAGACGGCCTTCCGCGCCGCCGTGGCCCGCGTCGTGGACCGGCACCCCGTACTGCGGACCTCGTTCGACCTGGGTTCCTTCAGCGAGCCGATGCAGCTCGTCCGCCCGACGGCGCGGATGCCCCTCGCCGTCCGTGATCTGCGGTCCGGGAACGCGGCGGACCAGCGGGACACCCTGAACGCCCATGTGCGGGACGAGCGGCGGCGGCTGCTCGACCTCTCGGCGGCCCCGCTGTGCCGGATGGCCGTCCACATCCTGTCCGAGGGCGCGTTCCAGTGGACGGTCACCGAGCACCACGCGATCCTCGACGGCTGGAGCCTGGCCTCCACCCTCACCGAGGTGATCGACGTCTACCGGCTGCTGCTGGCCGGTGAGGAGCCGCCGGACGTACCGGTGCGCTCCCTCTACCGCGACTTCGTCGCCGCCGAGCGGGCGGCGCTCGGGTCCGCGGAGACCGAGCGGTTCTGGCTGGAGCGGATGGCCGAACGCCCCGACGGGCGACTCCCGCGCCTGCCCGCCGGGGACACCCTGCCGGCGCTTGGCGAGAAGGCGGGCAGCGAGTGGTGCCGCGACGGCGACGGCGACGGGTACGGTGCGCTGACGACCGCCGTGCCGCGCCATGTCCTGGGCCCCCTGCAGGAGTTCGCCCGCAGCGCGGGTGTCCCGTTCAAGTCGGTCGTGCTCGCCGCGCATGTCCGTGCGGTGTCGGTCGCCACCGGCAGCACCGACGTGGTCATCGGCCTGTCGTCCAACGGACGGCTGGAGGAGGCCGACGGCGCCGAGGCCCGCGGACTGTTCCTGAACACCGTGCCGTTCCGGCTGCGGCTGCCCGCGGGAAGCTGGACGGATCTGGTACGGGCGGTGGCCGCCGAGGAACGCGAGCTGTTCCCGCACCGCCGGTATCCGATGGCCGCCTTGCGGCACGCGCTGGGCGGTGACCTCTTCGAGGTCGGCTTCGTCTACCACCACTTCCACCAGTTCGGGGGCCTCGCCGAGGACGGCACGGTACGGACCGCGGACTTTGGCCCTGAGCCGGTGGGCGGAGCCGCCCGGACGACCTTCCCGCTGCTGGTCTCGCTCAGCAGGGAGCCGGGCACCGACGGGCTTCGGCTGGAACTGGAGTACGACGCACGCGAGCTGACCGGCGACCAGGTGCGCCTGCTGCGCGACTACCACCTCCGTGCGCTGGAGGCGATGGCCGCCGATCCTGCGGCGGACCACACGGAGGCCTCGCTGCTCGGCCCTGCGGAGCGGGGGGTGTTGGGGGAGTGGGGTGGTGGTGGGGAGTTGTTCGGTGTGGGGACGGTGCATGGTGTGGTGGCTGCTCGGGCGGCGGAGTGTCCGGATGCGGTGGCTGTGTCGTGTGGGGGTG
>NZ_BLLG01000043.1 GCF_011766325.1 Streptomyces pacificus
GTGGCCCAACCCTTGGGAGGGAGCCGTCGAAGGTGGGACTGGCGATTGGGACGAAGTCGTAACAAGGTAGCCGTACCGGAAGGTGCGGCTGGATCACCTCCTTTCTAAGGAGCACTTCTCACCATCACTTGTGGTGGTCAGAGGCCAGTGCATCGGCGAGTGTCCGGTGCTGGTTGCTCATGGGTGGAACGTTGACTATTCGGCATGATCGGGATGGCTGGGTCGCTAGTACTGCTCTTCGGGGTGTGGAACGTGGGTTCTGTCGGCTGGTTGTGTTGGGCGCGCTGTTGGGTGTCTGAGGGCACGGGCCGTTGTGGCTTGTTCCCTTTTGTGTGCCGGTCCCGGTGCAGCATCGCGTGTGCGGTGTGTGACGGGTGGCTGGTCGTTGTTTGAGAACTGCACAGTGGACGCGAGCATCTGTGGCCAAGTTTTTAAGGGCGCACGGTGGATGCCTTGGCACCAGGAACCGATGAAGGACGTGGGAGGCCGCGATAGGCCCCGGGGAGCTGTCAACCGAGCTGTGATCCGGGGGTGTCCGAATGGGGAAACCCGGCAGTCGTCATGGGCTGTCACCCGCTGCTGAACACATAGGCAGTGTGGAGGGAACGAGGGGAAGTGAAACATCTCAGTACCCTCAGGAAGAGAAAACAACCGTGATTCCGGGAGTAGTGGCGAGCGAAACTGGATGAGGCTAAACCGTATGTGTGTGATACCCGGCAGGGGTTGCGCGTGCGGGGTTGTGGGATTGCTTTTGATCAATCTGCCGGTTGGTCGGCGAGTGAGAAACCGTATGGGTAGGCGAAGGGCATGCGAAAGGCCCGGCGTAGAGGGTAAGACCCCCGTAGCCGAAATCTGTGCGGCTCGTTTGAGTTATTCCCAAGTAGCACGGGGCCCGAGAAATCCCGTGTGAATCTGGCGGGACCACCCGCTAAGCCTAAATATTCCCTGGTGACCGATAGCGGATAGTACCGTGAGGGAATGGTGAAAAGTACCGCGGGAGCGGAGTGAAATAGTACCTGAAACCGTGTGCCTACAAGCCGTGGGAGCGTCGGACGTGTTTGCACGTCTCGTGACTGCGTGCCTTTTGAAGAATGAGCCTGCGAGTTAGCGGTGTGTAGCGAGGTTAACCCGTGTGGGGGAGCCGTAGCGAAAGCGAGTCCGAAGAGGGCGTTTGAGTTGCATGCTCTAGACCCGAAGCGGAGTGATCTAGCCATGGGCAGGTTGAAGCGGAGGTAAGACTTCGTGGAGGACCGAACCCACCAGGGTTGAAAACCTGGGGGATGACCTGTGGTTAGGGGTGAAAGGCCAATCAAACTCCGTGATAGCTGGTTCTCCCCGAAATGCATTTAGGTGCAGCGTCGTGTGTTTCTTGCCGGAGGTAGAGCACTGGATAGGCGATGGGCCCTACCGGGTTACTGACCTTAGCCAAACTCCGAATGCCGGTAAGTGAGAGCGCGGCAGTGAGACTGTGGGGGATAAGCTCCATGGTCGAGAGGGAAACAGCCCAGAGCATCGACTAAGGCCCCTAAGCGTACGCTAAGTGGGAAAGGATGTGGAGTCGCAGAGACAACCAGGAGGTTGGCTTAGAAGCAGCCATCCTTGAAAGAGTGCGTAATAGCTCACTGGTCAAGTGATTCCGCGCCGACAATGTAGCGGGGCTCAAGCGTACCGCCGAAGTCGTGTCAATCCAGCAGATAGCCTTAACGGGTGTTGGGTTGGGTAGGGGAGCGTCGTGTGCCGGGTGAAGCAGCCGTGGAAGCGAGTTGTGGACGGTTCACGAGTGAGAATGCAGGCATGAGTAGCGATACACACGTGGGAAACGTGTGCGCCGATTGACTAAGGGTTCCTGGGTCAAGCTGATCTGCCCAGGGTAAGTCGGGACCTAAGGCGAGGCCGACAGGCGTAGTCGATGGACAACCGGTTGATATTCCGGTACCCGCTTTGAAACGTCCAGTATCGAGCCCATTTATGCTAAGGCCGTGAAGCCGCCGGTTGAGTCTTCGGACGAGGTCGGAGTGGTGGAGCCGCTGACCCGAGGTGGTAGTAGGTAAGCGATGGGGTGACGCAGGAAGGTAGTCCAGCCCGGGCGGTGGTTGTCCCGGGGTAAGGGTGTAGCCCGAGAGGTAGGTAAATCCGTCTCTCATGTGGGTGAGACCTGATGCCGAGCCGATTGTGGTGAAGTGGATGATCCTATGCTGTCGAGAAAAGCCTCTAGCGAGTTTCATGGCGGCCCGTACCCTAAACCGACTCAGGTGGTCAGGTAGAGAATACCGAGGCGTTCGGGTGAACTATGGTTAAGGAACTCGGCAAAATGCCCCCGTAACTTCGGGAGAAGGGGGGCCACGTCTGGTGATCCGATGTGCTCGGTGAGCTGGGTGTGGCCGCAGAGACCAGCGAGAAGCGACTGTTTACTAAAAACACAGGTCCGTGCGAAGCCGTAAGGCGATGTATACGGACTGACGCCTGCCCGGTGCTGGAACGTTAAGGGGACCGGTTAGCTCTATTTCGGTGGGGCGAAGCTGAGAACTTAAGCGCCAGTAAACGGCGGTGGTAACTATAACCATCCTAAGGTAGCGAAATTCCTTGTCGGGTAAGTTCCGACCTGCACGAATGGCGTAACGACTTCTCGACTGTCTCAACCATAGGCCCGGTGAAATTGCACTACGAGTAAAGATGCTCGTTTCGCGCAGCAGGACGGAAAGACCCCGGGACCTTTACTATAGTTTGATATTGGTGTTCGGTTCGGCTTGTGTAGGATAGGTGGGAGACTGTGATGCTTGGACGCCAGTTCAGGTGGAGTCGTCGTTGAAATACCACTCTGGTCGTGCTGGATGTCTAACCTGGGTCCGTGATCCGGATCAGGGACAGTGTCTGATGGGTAGTTTAACTGGGGCGGTTGCCTCCTAAAGGGTAACGGAGGCGCCCAAAGGTTCCCTCAGCCTGGTTGGTAATCAGGTGTTGAGTGTAAGTGCACAAGGGAGCTTGACTGTGAGACCGACGGGTCGAGCAGGGACGAAAGTCGGGACTAGTGATCCGGCGGTGGCTTGTGGAAGCGCCGTCGCTCAACGGATAAAAGGTACCCCGGGGATAACAGGCTGATCTTCCCCAAGAGTCCATATCGACGGGATGGTTTGGCACCTCGATGTCGGCTCGTCGCATCCTGGGGCTGGAGTCGGTCCCAAGGGTTGGGCTGTTCGCCCATTAAAGCGGTACGCGAGCTGGGTTTAGAACGTCGTGAGACAGTTCGGTCCCTATCCGCTGTGCGCGTAGGAGTCTTGAGAAGGGCTGTCCCTAGTACGAGAGGACCGGGACGGACGAACCTCTGGTGTGCCAGTTGTCCTGCCAAGGGCATGGCTGGTTGGCTACGTTCGGGAGGGATAACCGCTGAAAGCATCTAAGCGGGAAGCCTGCTTCGAGATGAGGGCTCCCACCCACTTGATGGGGTAAGGCTCCCAGTAGACGACTGGGTTGATAGGCCGGATATGGAAGCCAGGTGACTGGTGGAGTTGACCGGTACTAATAGGCCGAGGGCTTGTCCTCAGTTGCTCGCGTCCACTGTGT
>NZ_BLLG01000044.1 GCF_011766325.1 Streptomyces pacificus
GACGAGGTGACCGGGTTCGTGACCGCTCTCGCGCGGTTGCATGTGAGGGGCGTTCCCGTCGACTGGTCCCCGTTCTACGAAGGCGGACACCATGTCGACCTCCCCACCTACCCCTTCCAACGCCAGCGCTACTGGCCCTCGGTCTCGGTCAGCGCGGGCGACGCCCGTGGACTTGGTCTCGCGCCCGCCGAACACCCCCTGCTCGGAGCGGCGATGACCGTCGCCGGTTCCGGGGAGCTGATCCTCACCGGGCGGCTCTCCCGTGCGACGCACCCGTGGCTCGCGGACACCTCGCTGCTTCCCGGCGCCTGTGTGGTGGAGCTGGCGCTGCGCGCCGCGGACCAGGTCGAGTGCGACCGGGTGGAGCAGCTGACCTGGCTCACCCCGCTGGTGCTGCCCGAAACGGCCCCCGTGCAGGTGCAGTTGGGGGTAGGCCGGCCGGACGGCGACGGCAGGCGGGAGATGCGGTTCCACTCCAGACTCGATGACGGTGAGTGGATCGAACACGCCACGGGTGTGCTGGCCCCCGGGGAGCGGACGGAGCCGTTCGACGCTTCCGTATGGCCTCCGCAGGGCGCCAAGGTCGTCGGCATCGACGGCTTCTACGACGGCAGCGACCACAGTGAGACGTTCCGGGGCCTGCGGGCCGTCTGGCGGCGCGGCGGCGAGGTGTTCGCCGAGGTCGCCCTGCCCGGCGCGGCCAAGGGTTTCGGCATCCACCCCGCGCTGCTCGACGCGGCCCTGCACGCGGCAGCCCATCTGGGCCTCGACGGGATGCCCACCCACTGGCGGGACGTCAGCCTGCACGCTTCCGGCGCCGTGGCGCTGCGGGTGCGACTGACGGCCGCCGACGGCGGGGTCGCGCTCGCCGCCGCCGACGTCGCCGGTGCGCCCGTGGTGTCCGCCGCGTGCGTCAGCGTCGAGGAGGTGGAGGTACCCACCGCACGCACCGGCACCGACTCGCTCTTCCGCCTCGACTGGGTCCCCCGGGACGTGCCGGTCCCCGGCGGGGAGAGCTGGGCGCTGTCCGGCGAGGACGTCTTCGGGCTCGGTGTCGGGCAGACCCCCGCGGACGGCGCCGAACCGGACATCGTCCTCGTCCCCGTCCTGGGGGAACCGGGCCCCGAGTCGGCGCATCGGCTGGCCGCGCGGGCGCTTGAGCTCGTCCAGGAGTGGCTGCCGTCGCGGGCGCGTGTGGTGTTCGTGACCCGGGGCGCGGTGTCCGGAGCGGACGTGGCGGCCGGTGCGGTGTGGGGCCTGGTACGAGCGGCGCAGACCGAGCACCCCGGCCGGTTCCTGCTCGTCGACCTCGACGAGTCGGCCCGGTCCGCCGCCGTGCTCCCCGGGCTGCCCGCGCTCGTCGACGCCGGCGAGACACAGGTCGTGGTGCGGGACGGCGAGGTATGCGTCGGCCGGCTGGCCAAGGCCCCCCGGTACGCAGGGGACGGGCCCGCATGGACCGGTACCGTGCTGGTCACGGGCGGTACCGGTGGCCTCGGCGCGGAACTCGCCCGCCACCTGGCCGGGCGGGGTGTGCGCAGGCTGCTGCTGGTCAGCCGGCGGGGCCCGGAGGCGCCCGGTGCCGGGGAGCTGTGCGCCGAGCTCCGCGGTCTCGGGGCCGAGGTTGCCGTCGTCGCGTGCGACGCGGCCGACCGGGACGCCCTCGCGGCTGTGCTGGCCGGTGTCGAGGACCTGACCGCGGTGGTGCACACGGCGGGTGTGCTGGACGACGGTGTGATCGCCTCGCTGACGCCCGAACGGCTCGACGCGGTGCTGCGGCCCAAGGCCGACGCCGCCTGGCATCTGCACGAGCTGACCCGCGACCGGGACCTCGCGGCGTTCGTCCTCTACTCGTCCGTCTCCGGTCTGATGGGCGCCGCGGGCCAGGGCAACTACGCCGCCGCCAACGCCTGCCTCGACGCACTCGCCCACCACCGGCACGGTCTCGGCCTGCCCGCACTGTCCCTGGCCTGGGGCGCCTGGGACTCGGGCGCCGGCATGACCTCCACGCTGGACGCGGGCGCCCTGCGCCGGATGCCCGCGCTGTCCGTGGCGCAGGGCCTGGCCCTGTTCGACGCCGCGCTGTGCTCCGACGAGCCGCTGCTGGTGCCGCTGGCCCACGGCGCCTCCGGCGGGGCCGGCCCCGTGCCGGCGCTGCTGCGCGGGCTGACCCGCCACGGGCGCCGCGTCGCCTCGACCGCGACCGGCGCCGCCGCACGGCTCGCCGGACTCGACGCCGAGGAGCGGCAGCGGCTGATGGCCGACCTCGTCCGAGGCGAGGCAGCCAAGGTCATCGGGCACGAATCCGCGGACGCCGTGGGCGCGGGCAGGGAGTTCCGCGCGCTCGGCTTCGACTCGCTCACCGCGATCGAACTGCGCAACGCCCTCACGGCGGTGACCGGGCTCACCCTGCCCGCGACGCTGGTGTTCGACTACCCGACCCCGGCGGCGCTGGCCGGGTACCTGCTCGCGGAACTGCTCGGCGAGAGCGGTGAAGCGCAGGCCGTCGCACCGGCCGTCGCGGACGCCGACGACCCCATCGTGATCGTCGGCATGGGCTGCCGCTTCCCCGGCGGTGTGAGCTCACCCGAGGAGCTGTGGCGGCTGCTCCACGACGGCCGGGACGCGATCTCCCCGTTCCCCGCGGACCGGGGCTGGGAGCAGGAAGCACTCGCGGCGGGCGGCACGCGCGAAGGCGGCTTCCTGTACGGGGCGGCCGAGTTCGACGCGGCGTTCTTCGGCATCTCGCCCCGCGAGGCCCTCGCCATGGACCCGCAGCAGCGCCAGCTGCTGGAGGTGGCCTGGGAAGCCGTCGAGCACGCGGGCATCGACGCATCGACCCTGCGCGGCAGCCGGACCGGTGTGTTCGTCGGCACCAACGGACAGGACTACACGAACCTCGTCCTGCGGGCCCGCGGCGACATCGAGGGGCACGCGAGCACGGGCCTCGCCGCCGCCGTGATCTCCGGTCGGCTGTCCTATGTCCTCGGCCTGGAGGGACCCGCCCTCACGGTCGACACCGCGTGCTCGTCGTCGCTGGTGGCGCTGCACCTGGCCGCGCAGTCGCTGCGCTCCGGGGAGTCCACGCTGGCCCTTGTCGGCGGGGTCACCGTCATGTCGACACCGATGAACTTCGCCGGCTTCCACGCCCAGGGCGGACTCGCGGCCGACGCCCGCTGCCGGGCCTTCTCCGACGACGCGGACGGCACCGGCTGGTCCGAGGGCGCCGGCGTCCTCGTGCTGGCACGTCAGTCCGAAGCGCTGCGCCAGGGGCACCGGATCCTGGCGGTGGTGCGTGGGTCGGCCGTGAACCAGGACGGTGCGTCGAATGGTCTGACGGCGCCGAACGGTCCTGCGCAGCAGCGGGTGATCCGGCAGGCGCTGGCGGATGCCGGTCTTGCGCCGT
>NZ_BLLG01000045.1 GCF_011766325.1 Streptomyces pacificus
TGCATGTGAGGGGCGTTCCCGTCGACTGGTCCCCGTTCTACGAAGGCGGACACCATGTCGACCTCCCCACCTACCCCTTCCAACGCCAGCGCTACTGGCCCTCGGTCTCGGTCAGCGCGGGCGACGCGTCCAGGCTGGGGCTGACCGCCGTCGGACACCCCCTGCTCGGAGCCGCCGTCGAGCTCGCGGGCGGCGAAGGGGTCCTCTTCACGTCGCGGCTGTCGCCCAGCGGCCATCCCTGGTTGGCCGACCACGTCGTGGCCGGCCGGATGCTGCTCCCGGGGACCGCCTTCGTCGAACTGGTGCTGCGTGCGGGAGAAGAGGTGGGTCTGGACCGACTGGACGAGCTGACCCTGTCGGTTCCGCTGGTGCTGCCGGCGGACAGCGCCGTCGAGGTCCAGGTCTCCGTCGGAGCTGCTGATGGCACCGGACGCCGCCCGGTCACCGTGTACTCACGGCTCGACGCCGGCACTCCCTGGCTGGAGCACGCCAGCGGCTTCCTGGCGGCGGGCGTCGCCGAAGACGACTTCGATGCGACGACATGGCCGCCGCCCGGCGCCGAGCCGGTTCCCGTGGACGGGTTCTACGAGCGACTCGCCGACGCGGGCTTCGCCTACGGATCCGCCTTCCTGGGCCTGCGGGCCGTGTGGCGGCTCGGTGACAGCGTGTACGGAGAGGTCGGCCTGCCCGACGACGTGGACGCCGCGGGCTATGGACTGCACCCGGCGCTCCTGGACGCTGCGCTGCACACCGCCGAACTGAGCGCGGCCGGCGGGGGATTGCCGTTCGTGTGGCGGGGCGTGTCCCTGCACGCCACCGGCGCATCCGTGCTGCGGACGCGGATCCGGGTTGGCGGCCAGTCGGTGTCCGTGTCCCTCGCCGACGCCACGGGCGCCCCGGTCGCCTCAGTCGAATCCCTGCTCACCCGCCCGCTGTCTTCCGACGACGCGGGTACGGGGATCGCACGAGAGGCGCTCTTCCACGTCGACTGGACGCCCGTCGAACTGCCCCCCCGCACCGCTTCCGATGTCGTGTTCGAGCACCTCTCGGCACCCTCGGACGACGTCGCCGACTCCGCGCACGACGTCGCCAAGCAGGCCCTGGCCAGAATCCGGGAATGGCTGGCCGACGAGCGGCCCGAGCGTCTGGTGTTCGTCACCCGTGCCGGTGACCTGGCTGCTTCCACCGCATGGGGTCTGGTGCGTACGGCACAGACCGAGCACCCCGGCCGGTTCGGCCTCATCGACCTCGACGACCTCACCCCGCAGGAGGTGCTGGACCGGGCGCAGGCTCTGGACGAGCCGCAGTTGCGTATCCGAGGCGGCGAAATCGCCGTGCCGCGCCTGGCTCGCCTTGCCCCCGCGGCCACACCGACCGAATGGGCCGGCCGGGTGCTGATCACCGGCGGCACCGGTGGTCTCGGCATGCTCGTCGCCCGCCACCTGGTCGCCGTCCATGGTGTGCGCGAGCTGCTGCTGGTCAGCCGCCGGGGTGAGGCCGACACCGCCGAGCTGGAGGAACTGGGCGCGCACGTCGTCGTCGAGGCGTGCGACGTCTCCGACCGCGACTCGGTGGCCGCACTGCTGGAACGGCACACGGTGGGAGCCGTCGTGCACACGGCGGGAGTGCTCGACGACGGGGTCGTGGAGTCCCTGACGGGTGAACGCATCGACGCCGTGCTCGCGCCGAAGGTGGACGCCGCCTGGCACCTGCACGAACTGACCTCGGACCTCTCCGCCTTCGTCGTCTTCTCCTCCGTCGCCGGCGTCCTCGGCACCGCCGGGCAGGGCAACTACGCGGCCGCCAACACCTTCCTGGACGCCCTGGCCGAGCACCGCAGGGCAGCCGGGCTGCCCGCGACCTCGCTGGCATGGGGCCCGTGGCTCACCGGCATGATGTCCGGCGCCGACGCCGACCGCATGGCCCGTGGCGGCATCCCGGGCATCTCCGCCGAACAAGGCGTCGAGCTGTTCGACGCCGCACTCGCGGCCGGCGCGGCGGAGGCGGTTCCGGTGCGTCTCGATCTGCCGCTGCTGCGTGGCCGCGGCGAGATCGCACCGCTGCTGCGCGGCCTGATCCGGGTCCGGGCCCGCCGGGCGGTCGCCGGTTCGGACACCGCCGCTACACTGGCGGAGCGGCTGGCGGCACTGCCCCCCGAGGGACGTCGCGAGGCGGCGCTGGACCTGGTGCGCGGCCAGGTCGCGGCGGTGCTCGGCCACAAGGGCACCGAGGACATCGACCCCGGCCAGTCGTTCCAGAGCCTGGGCTTCGACTCGTTGACCGCCGTCGAGATGCGCAACCAGCTGACCACAGGGACCGGCCTGCGTCTGTCCAGCACCCTGATCTTCGACTACCCCAACGCCGCGATGCTCGCGGACCACCTGCTGGACGAGCTGTTCGGCGCCGACGAGACGGCGACGGCGCTGCCCGCCGCTGCCGCCACGCACACGGTCGACGACCCGATCGTGATCGTGGGCATGGCCTGCCGCTACCCGGGCGGTGTCGCCTCCCCGGAGGATCTGTGGCGTCTCGTGGCCGACGGGACCGACGCCGTCACCGGTTTCCCGACCAACCGCGGCTGGGACCTGGACGCGCTGTACGACCCCGACCCGGACCACCTGGGCACCACCTACACCAGGTCGGGCGGTTTCCTGCACGACGCGGGCGAGTTCGACCCGGCGTTCTTCGGCATGTCCCCGCGCGAGGCACTGTCGACCGACTCGCAGCACCGCCTGCTGCTGGAGACCTCCTGGGAGGCACTGGAGCGAACGGGCATCGACCCGACGACCTTGCACGGCTCCCGCACCGGCGTGTTCGCGGGCGTCATGTACACCGACTACTCGGTGCTGATCGGCGGTCCGGAGTTCGAGGGTTACCAGAGCATGGGCAGCGCGGGCACCTTCGCCTCCGGCCGGGTGTCGTACACGTTCGGCTTCGAGGGTCCGGCCGTGACGGTCGACACGGCGTGCTCGTCGTCGCTGGTGGCGCTGCATCTCGCGGCCCAGGCGCTGCGCGGCGGCGAGTGCACCCTGGCGCTGGCCGGTGGTGTGACGGTGATGTCCACTCCGTCGACGTTCGTCGAGTTCTCCCGTCAGCGCGGTCTGTCCGCTGACGGCCGCTGCAAGGCGTTCTCCGATGCGGCCGACGGTGTGGGTTGGTCCGAGGGCGCTGGTGTGCTGGTGTTGGAGCGGTTGTCGGATGCGGTG
>NZ_BLLG01000046.1 GCF_011766325.1 Streptomyces pacificus
CGCCGCGGGTGAGATGGGCGATCCCGAGTACTGGGTGCGGCATGTACGCGAGACCGTCCGCTTCCACGACGGCGTCACCAGGCTCCGCGAGGCAGGCGCCACGGCATGGCTGGAGATCGGCCCCGACAGCGCCCTGTCCGCGATGATCGGCGAGACCGTCCCGGGCGCCGTCGTCGCTCCGGCGCTGCGCAGGCAGCGGCCGGAGGAACCGGCCGTCGTCACCGCCCTGGCGAAGCTGCACGTGGCAGGCGTGGCCGTCGACTGGGCGCCGCTGTTCGCCGGCACCGGTGCCCGCCGTGTCGACCTGCCGACGTACGCCTTCCAGCACGAGCGCTACTGGCCGACGCCGATCGGCGCCGCCCCGGCAGGCCCCGCGGAGCCGGCGGCCCCCTCGTGGTGGAACCGCGAAACCTGGACGCCGGTCGAGCCGTCGGGTTCGATCACCGGCACATGGCTCGTCGTCGCCCCGGCCGGGTTCGCCGAGGACGCATGGGCCCTCCAGGTGGCCGCCGCGGTCGGCGGCACCATCGTCGAGGAACTTCCCGAGACACCGTACGACGGTGTCGTCTCGCTGCTGGCGCTGGACGACGGTTGCGACGACGACGGCGTCCCCGCCGGACTGCCGGGCACACTGGACCTGGTCCGGACGGTCGCCCGCCGGGGTGTCGCGGCCCCGGTGTGGGCGGTCACCCGGGAGGCCGTCTCGGTCGCGGGCGAACCGATCGCCGACGCGGGGCAGAACGGCGTGTGGGGCCTCGGCCGGGTCGCCGCCCTGGAACTGCCCGCCCACTGGGGCGGCCTGGTCGACCTGGGGGCCGCGCCCGAGCGGCTCACCGACCTGCTCCCCGCCGTGCTCGCCGGCGACGAGCGCCAGGTGGCCATCCGGCCCGAGGGGGTCTTCGCCCGCCGCTACGGGACGGTGCCGCGCCCCGGTGGCCGGGCGTGGCAGCCGTCCGGCACGGTCCTGATCACCGGTGGCACCGGCGCACTCGGCGGCCATGTCGCCCGCGACCTCGCACGCCGGGGCGTCCAGCGGGTGGTCCTGGCGAGCCGCCGGGGCCTCGACGCGCCCGGCGCCGCGGCCCTGCGGGACGAACTGCGCGAGAGCGTGCCCGCCGATGTGGTGGCCTGCGACGCCGCCGACCGCGACGCCGTCCGCGCCCTCCTCGACGACCTGCCCGGACTCACGGCCGTGGTGCACACCGCGGGCGTGCTGGACGACGGGGTGCTCGAGTCGCTGACACCGGAGCGGTTCGCGGACGTGTTCCGCGCCAAGGTCGCCTCCGCCCTCGTGCTCGACGAGCTGACGCGCGAACGGGACCTGGACGCGTTCGTCCTGTTCTCCTCCCTCGCCGGTGCGATCGGCAACCCCGGGCAGGGCAACTACGCCGCCGCCAACGCGGTTCTGGACGCGATCGCCCTGCGGCGCAGGGCAGCCGGACACGCCGCGACCTCGATCGCCTGGGGCGCCTGGGCCGGAGCCGGAATGGCCGCCGGCGAGGCCGTCGACGCAGACCTGCACGGGATCGCGATGAACCCCGCACTCGCCGTGGAGGCGATGTGGCAGGCCGCCGGCGAACCCGCCGCCACCGTCGGCATCGCCGTACTGCCGGAGTCGGGGCCCGAGGCCGAGCCCCGGGTGCGGGTGCCGCACGGCGACTCCGGCCTTCTCGCCAGGCTCCAGGGCGCGGACGAGCCGCTGGACGTGATGCTCGATGTGGTACGCACGGCCGTCGCCGCGGTTCTCGGCTACACCGGCCCGTCCGCCGTCGGCGTGACGAAGCCCTTCACGGGCCTCGGGTTCGACTCGCTCACCGCGGTCGAACTGCGCAACCACCTGGGCGCGGTGACCGGCCGGAGCCTGCCCGCCGCTCTCGTCTACGACTACCCGACGCCCCGCGCGCTCGCCGAGCATCTGCTCGGCGAGGTGCTCGGTGTGGCGGACACCGGCGTCGTCGCCGCCGCGGAGCCGGTGCCCCACGACGAACCGATCGCGATCGTCGGCATGGCCTGCCGCTTCGCCGGCGGCGTGAGAACGCCGGAGGAGTTCTGGCAGATGCTGGCCGAGGGACGCGACGGCATCGGCCCCTTTCCCACCGACCGCGGCTGGGATGTCGAGTCGGTGCTCGAGACGAGCGTCACCGGCGAGGCCGGCTTCCTCGACGGCTGCGCGGACTTCGACCCGGCGTTCTTCGGCATCTCCCCGCGTGAGGCGCTCGCGATGGATCCGCAGCAGCGGTTCCTGCTGGAGACCACGTGGGAGGCGCTGGAGCGCGTCGGTGTGGACCCGGACTCGCTGCGGGGCAGCCAGACCGGCGTCTTCGTCGGCACCAACGGCCAGGACTACGCCACGCTCCTCGCCGACTCCGACGAGGACACCGAGGGCCACGCCGCCACCGGACTCGCGGCGAGCGTGATCTCGGGACGGCTCTCCTACACCTTCGGGTTCGAAGGCCCCGCCGTCACCGTCGACACCGCCTGCTCCGCCTCCCTGGTGGCGATCCACCTGGCCGCCAGGGCCCTCCACGGCGGTGAGTGCTCACTCGCCGTCGCGGGCGGTGCGACGATCATGACCACACCCCTGGCCTTCGCCGAGCTCACCCGGCAGGGGGCGCTGGCCGGGAACGGCCGTTCGAAGGCGTTCTCCGATGACGCCGACGGTGCGGGCTGGTCCGAGGGTGTGGGTGTGGTGGTGTTGGAGCGGTTGTCGGATGCGGTGCGCGAGGGGCATCGGGTTCTTGCGGTGGTGCGTGGTTCGGCGGTGAATCAGGATGGTGCGTCGAATGGTCTGACGGCGCCGAACGGTCCTTCGCAGCAGCGGGTGATCCGGCAGGCGCTTGCGTCGGCGGG
>NZ_BLLG01000047.1 GCF_011766325.1 Streptomyces pacificus
ACTGACCGCGCTCGCCGGGCTCCATGTCCGCGGCGCCGATATCGACTGGACATCGTTCTACCCCGGCGGCACACACATCGACCTGCCCACCTACCCCTTCGAACGACACCCCTACTGGCCCGCGGTACGCGTCGGCGGTGGCGACGCGTCCGGTATCGGCATGGTCGCTCTCGGCCACCCACTGCTGATCGCCTCGGCGGAACTCGCCGACGGCGAGGGTTTCCTGTTCACCAGTCGCATCGCCCTGCGTACCCATCCCTGGCTGGCCCACCACGTCGTGGCCGGCAGTGTCATGGTGCCGGGTGCGGCACTCGTCGAACTGGCCGTGCGTGCCGGCGACGAACTCGGGCTCGACCGGCTGGAGGAGCTGACCCTGAACGCTCCGGTGATCCTTCCGGAGACCGGCGGGCTCGCACTCCAGATGCGGGTGTCTGCCGAGGAGGAGTCGGGCCGCCGTACCTTCACCGTGCACTCCCGGCCCGACGGGGCCGTGGAGTTGCCGTGGACGCAGGTCGCGACCGGCGCGATGGCCTCCGGTGAGCGGCGGATCGACTTCGACGCCACCGTGTGGCCCCCGGCCGGAGCCGAGCCTGTCGATGTCCAGGGCTGCTATGAACGGTTCGCCGAGGCCGGGTTCGCCTACGACGGCCCCTTCCAGGGACTCAAGGCCGCCTGGCGGCGCGGCGACGAGGTGTTCGCCGAGGTCGCCCTGCCCGACGACATCGACGTGACGCCGTACGGAGTTCACCCGGCGCTGCTCGACGCCGCCCTGCACGCCCTGCTGCTCGACGAGAGCGGAACTCCCGGGCTGCCGTTCTCATGGGAGAACGTCTCCCTGCACGCCACCGGGGCCGCATCGGTGCGGGTGCGACTCGCCCGCGACGGCGCCGCCACGTCGATCGCGGTCGCCGACGCCGCCGGCCGCCCCGTCGCGTCCATCGAGTCGCTGGTGGTACGAGCGGTTACCGAAGGGGAGACCGGCGTCCCGCACCGTGACGCGTTGTACGGCGTCGAGTGGTCACCCGTCGCCGTGCCGCCCGCCGCGGCGGGTACGAGTGTCAGCGTCCTCGGCCCTGATGTGCTCGGGCTGTCCGTCGGCCGGGTCGAAGGCCGACTCGCGCTCGCTGACACGCAGGTCGTGCTGGTGCCACTGGCGGGCGATTCGAGTGCCGACGGCGCGCACCGCGCCGCCCACCACGTGCTGAGTCTCCTGCAGGAGTGGATCGCCGACGACCGGGGCGGCCGTCTGGTGTTCGTCACCCGCGGCGTCGTCGAAGGCGACGACCTCGCGGGCGCCGCGGTGTGGGGTCTGGTCCGCTCTGCCCAGTCCGAGCACCCGGACCGCTTCGCCCTGATCGACATCGACGATGAGGATTCATCCCTGGCGACACTGCTGGCCGTGCTCGACTTCGACGAGCCCCAACTCGTGATCCGCGGAGGAGAGGCGCGCGCCGCACGCCTGGCCCGGGCAGAGCTCGGCGCAGAGCCCGGTGAGGAGCCGGCAGCCTGGGAAAGCCCTGTGCTCATCACGGGCGGCACCGGAGGGCTGGGACGGATCATCGCCCGGCACCTGGTCGAACGGCACGGCGTCACCGACCTCGTCCTGGTCGGCCGCAGGGGACGGGCGGACGTCAGCGAACTGGAGGCGCTGGGCGCCGCCGTCACGGTCGCTGCCTGCGACGTCGCCGACCGGGATGCGCTCACTGCGCTCCTCGACCGGCACCCTGTCCGATCCGTGGTCCACGCCGCCGGAGTGCTCGACGACGGTGTCGTGGAATCGCTGACGCCCGAGCGACTCGACAACGTGTTGCGCGCCAAGGCCGACGCAGCCTGGAACCTGCACGAACTCCTCTCGGACGTCAGCAGGTTCGTTCTCTTCTCCAGCGCCGCAGGGGTCTTCGGCAACGCCGGGCAGGGGAACTACGCGGCGGGCAACGCGTTCCTCGACGCACTCGCCACCCGGCGACGGGCCGAAGGGCTGCCCGCTGTCTCCCTTGCCTGGGGCGCCTGGGACACCGGTATGCCGAGGAGTGACGACGCCGAGCGCGCGGCCCGGTCGGGGATGCCGGCCATCGACGCGGAGCGGGGCGTGGAGCTGTTCGACGCCGCCGTCGCCGGCGGAAGGGCGTCCGTGGTGCCGGTGCTGCTCGACCTGGCGGCCCTCAAGGCACTCGGGAGCGTGCCCGCGTTGCTGCGCGGCCTGATCCGGGTGCGGGCCCGCCGGCGGATCGCCGGGGCGGAGACGGCGTCCGGACTGGTCCAGCGTCTGTCCGCCCTCGACGAGGAGGGACGCACGGCGGCGCTTGTGGGACTGGTCCGCGGCGAGGTCGCGGCGGTCCTCGGCTACGACAACGACGCCGCGGTGGATCCGGAGCGCGCCTTCCAGGAACTCGGCTTCGACTCGCTGACCGCGGTCGAGTTGCGCAACCGCCTCACCGCGGTCACCGGGCTCAGGCTGCCCGCCACCGTGGTGTTCGACTACCCCTCCTCCCACCGCCTTGCCGGCTATGTCAGGGGCGAGCTCTTCGGCGAGGCGCGGGATGCTGCGGGGTCGCTGCCGGTGGCGGCGCAGACGACGGACGATCCGATCGTGATCGTGGGCATGGCCTGCCGTTACCCGGGTGGGGTCGCGAGCCCCGAGGAGTTGTGGGACCTGGTGGCGGACGGTACCGATGCGATCAGCGGCTTTCCGACGAATCGGGGGTGGGACCTGGATGCGCTGTATCATCCGGACCCCGATCACGC
>NZ_BLLG01000048.1 GCF_011766325.1 Streptomyces pacificus
GCGTCGGTCGCCAGCGCCTCACGCGGGGACATACCGAAGAACTCGGGATCGAACAGGTCGGCATCGTGCAGAAAACCACCGGAACGCGTATACGACGTACCGGCGTGATCGGGGTCCGGATGATACAACGCATCCAGGTCCCACCCCCGATTCGTCGGAAAGCCGCTGATCGCATCGGTACCGTCCAGCACCAGGTCCCACAACTCCTCGGGGCTCGCGACCCCACCCGGGTAACGGCAGGCCATGCCCACGATGACGATCGGATCGTCCGTCGTCTGCGCCGCCACAGGGAGCAGTTGGGCGGTGTCCGTTGGGGAATCGAACAGCTCGGAGTGCAGGTGGTCGGCCAGAGCGAGTGCGGTCGGATAGTCGAAGACGAGCGTCGCAGGCAGTTTCAGACCCGTCGCAGCCGTGAGCTGGTTGCGGAACTCGACTGCCGTGAGCGAGTCGAAGCCGAGGTCCTGGAAGGCCCGTGTGGAGTCGACCGCGTCGACATCCGCGTGCCCCAGTGCCCGCGCCGCCTGGGCACACACCAGGCCGACGAGTTCGGTACGGCGGGCTGTCGCGTCGAGCGTGGTGAGGCGCCCGGCGAGTGAGGACGCGGCCCCCGAGCCCGCGACGGCACGTCGTACCCGGGTGCGGACGAGTCCGCGCAGTAGCGGGGCGACCACAGCCTGGGTGCGCAGCACCGTAAGGTCGAGCCGTACGGGAAGCACGAGGGGTTCGCCGACGGTGAGCGCGGCGTCGAAGAGCTCCGTTCCCCCCTGGGCGGTGATCGGCGGCATACCCGCGCCCGCCATGCGGGCGACCTCGGCCTCCGACAGGCCCCCGGCCATGCCGCCTGCTTCGGACCACAAGCCCCACGCCAGGGAGACGGCGGGCAGGCCCTGCTCCCTGCGATGCACGGCAAGCGCGTCGAGGAACGCATTGCCCGCCGCGTAGTTCCCCTGCCCGGCCGTACCGAACACACCCGCAGCCGAAGAGAACACCACAAAGGCCGTCAGATCAAGGTCCCTGGTGAGTTCGTGCAGATACCAGGCAGCATCCACCTTCGGCCGCAGCACCCCCTCGAGGCGTCCCGGTGTCATCGAGGTGATCACGCCGTCGTCGAGAACGCCCGCCGCGTGCACGACACCCCTTACCCGGTGCCGGGTCAGAAGTTCCGCCAGCGCGTCCCGGTCGGCGACATCGCAGGCAGCCACGGTGACAGTGGCGCCCAGAGCCTCCAGTTCACCGGTATCGGCCTGACCGCGACGGCTGACCAGCAGCAGGTCACGCACACCGTGCCGTTGGACGAGATGCCGGGCGATCAGGCGACCGAGACCATCGGTGCCACCGGTGACAAGGACCTGTCCCTCCCAGGTGACATCGACCGACTGGGGGGTGGCGAGGCTCGGCTGGGCGCCGGCGCGGGTCAGGCGGGCAGCCAGTACCCCGCTGTCGCGGATCGAGAGCTGCGGCTCGTCCAGCGCGAGGGCCGATGCGATCAGCTCGGTGCCGGTCCCGTCGCCGGGCAGGTCGACCAGGCCGAAGCGGCCCGGATGCTCGGACTGCGCCGAACGCACCAGGCCCCACACGGCCGCACCCGCCAGATCCACACCTGTGGTGGCCCCTCGGGTGACGACCACGAGCCTCCCGGGCCGCTCGGTCGCGATCCACTCCTGCAGGGCGGCCAGGACACGCGCACCGGCGGAATGCGCCGCCGCCACCACGTCACCGTCTCCGGCTACCGGCAGCATGACGACGGCGGCCTCACCGGATTCCGGCGAAGTGGCGGTCGCGAAGCCGAGCCCGAACAGGTCCTCGCCGACGATCGCCACACTGCCGGCAGGAACCGCCGCCTCGGTGCCGACGGGCACCCACTCGACGCCGAAGATTGCGTCGCGGCCGACGCCCTGAGCGCCGAGCCGGTCGGCGGCGGCCGGACGGACGACAAGGGAACCGATCGAGGCGACCGGCGCCCCGGTGGTGTCGGCGAGCGCGAGCCCGCGGACGGTACCGGTCGCGTCGCGTGTCATACGCAGGCGCAGGCGTGCCGCCCCGGTGGCGTGCAGGTCGACACCTTCCCAGCTGAACGGCAACCCTGCCTCGGCCGACTCATCCAGCAGCGCCGCGTGCAGGGCGGCGTCGAGCAGCGCCGGGTGCAGTCCGTAGCCGCCCGGATCCACCGCGTCGGGCAGGGCGATCTCGGCGTATATCTCGTCACCCAGACGCCAGGCGGCCTGGAGCCCCTGGAACGTGGGCCCATATCCGAAGCCGGCCTCGGCGAAACGCTCGTACACGCCGTCGAGGGCGAAGGCTTCGGCTCCGGCCGGGGGCCACACGGTGGCGTCGAAGTCGATCTGCCGCTCACCGTTCGCGAGCGCCCCGGAGGCATGCCGGGTCCACGTGAGGTCGGTGTGGTTCTCCGGCCGCGCATGGATGGTGAAGGGACGGCGGCCCGTCTCGTCCTCGGCGGACACCCGCAGCCGGATCTGCACCGCGCCGCGCTCGGGAAGCTCCAGCGGTGCGGCGAGGGTCAGCTCTTCCACCGTGTCGCAGCCGGCCTCGTCGCCGGCCCGCAGCGCCAGCTCGACCAGCGCGGCACCGGGCACCAGAGTCCGATCCATGATCACGTGGTCGGCGAGCCAGGGATGGGTACGCAGGGAGATCCTGCTGGTGAAGACGACGCCTTCGCCGTCGGCGAGTTCGACGGCGGCGCCGAGCAGCGGGTGTCCGATGGAGTC
>NZ_BLLG01000049.1 GCF_011766325.1 Streptomyces pacificus
CCGTCACCGTCACCGTCACCGTCACCGTCACCGTCACCGGGAGTATCGGGTCCGTCAGGGAGTGCGTCATGAGTGCAGAGCCGTCCGGGGCAGGCAAGGTCACGGCTGATCATCTTCGCCGGGGTGCCTATCTGTATGTGCGGCAGTCCTCGCTGAAGCAGGTCGTGAACAACACCGAGTCGACCGCCCGGCAGTACGCGCTTCGCGGCCGTGCCGTCGCGCTGGGCTGGGACGAGTCCCAGATCACCGTGATCGATTCGGATCAGGGGCAGTCGGGGGCCTCGGCGGTGGGCCGGGACGGCTTTCAGCGTCTGGTCTCGGAGGTCTCGCTGGGGCGGGCGGGCATCGTGCTCGGTCTGGAGGTCTCGCGCCTGGCGCGGAACAATACCGACTGGCATCGGTTGCTGGAGATCTGCGGCCTGTCCGGCACCCTGATCCTGGACGAGGATGGTCTCTACGATCCCCGCTCCTTCAACGACCGCCTCGTCCTCGGCCTGAAGGGCACTATGTCCGAGGCCGAACTCCACGTGCTCAAGGCCAGGTTGCGAGGCGGACAGCTGTCCAAGGCCCGGCGAGGGGAGCTGAAGCAGGCGCTGCCGGTCGGCTATGTCTATGACGCCGCCGACCGTGTGGTCAAGGACCCCGACAGCGCGGTGCGGGCGGCCGTCCAGCGGGTCTTCGACCTCTTCGAGACGACCGGCTCGGCCCGCCAGGTCGTCATCGCCTTCGCCGCCGACAAGCTGACCTTCCCCGCCCGGATCCGCACCGGCGAACACAAGGGCGAGGTGGTCTGGGGGCCGCTGAAGCACTGGCGGGTGCTCTCGCTGCTGCACAACCCCTGCTTCGCCGGGGCGTTCGTCTACGGACGCCGACGCGGAATGACCACCCCCCAGGGCAAGGCCGCCTGGGCCGAGGTGCCGCGCGAGCAGTGGACAGCCCTGATCCCTGATCACCACGAAGGCTATGTGACGCTCGAGCAGTGGGAGGCCAACGGCCTCACGCTGGCCGGCAACGCCGCCAGCCAGGGCACCGACCGCAAGGCCGGACCGCCGCGCGAGGGCCCGGCCCTGCTGCAGGGCATGGTGATCTGCGGAAAGTGCGGGCGCCGTATGACGGTCGGCTACCGCCAGTACAGAAACGAGATCTTCCCCGACTACCGGTGCATGACCGCCGCGATCCAGGACGGCACCCGGGTCTGCGAACGCCTGCCCGGCAAGAGCATCGACCAGGCCGTCACCCGCCTGGTCCTCGCCACCCTCACCCCGCTCGCGATCGACGCCGCACTAAAGGTCAGCGACCAGATCACCGCCCAGGCCGCCGAGGCCGACCGGCTGCGGGCCACCCATGTCCAGCGCGCCCAGCACCGCGCGGACCTGGCCCGGCGCCGCTATCTCGCTGTCGACCCCGACAACCGGCTCGTCGCCGACGCCCTGGAAGCCGACTGGAACCACGCCCTGCGCGAGATCGCCGCGGCGAAGGAGACATACGAACGGGCCAAGGCCGAAGCCGCCCCGGTGGACAGGGCCGTCCGGGACCGGCTGACCACCCTCGCCGCCGACGTCCACTCGCTGTGGTCCGACCCGGCCACCCCGATGCGGGAACGCAAACGCATCGCCCGCCTCCTCATCACCGACGTCACCTTGACCCGCACCACCCAGATCACCGCGCAGGTGCGGCTGAACGGCGGCCAGCACCACACGCTGACCATCCCGATCCCGCTGGCCGGCGGCAAAGCCTGGCAGACCCACCCCGACACCGTCGCCCTCATCGACGAGTTGCTCGATCACCACACCCACCGGCAAGCCGCGACGATCCTCAACGAACGCGGACTGACCAGCGGCAAGGGCCAGCCCTTCACCGAACTGCTCGTCCGCGACATCCGCGACAGCTACGGCCTCGTCCACCGCTACGACCGCCTGCGCGGCCGAGGGCTGCTGACGTTCGCCGAGTACGCCGACGCGATCGGCGTCAGCGAGACCACCGTGAAGATCTGGCGCCGGACCGGGCTCATCGAGGGCGTGCCCTACAACGACAAGAACTGCTACCTCTTCCACCCGCCCGGCCCCGACCACCCCGCTCCCGAGGCCGCCCAGGGCATCAAAATCAGCGACCGCATCGCGGCCCGCGAGGCAGCTCTATCCGCACAATCGCAAAGGAGCGCAGTGTGATGACAACGGTTT
>NZ_BLLG01000050.1 GCF_011766325.1 Streptomyces pacificus
GGTCCAGTTGAGTCGGCCCGGGGCGCGGTTCAGGCATTGCTGCCTGCCCGTTTCCCCGGACCGCTCTCCGAACCCGGCGTACCCGTTTCCGAGTACCGGGCTCTCCACGGTCTCGTCCGTCAGGCATGAGCAGGGACCTCCCAAGGGGCGGGGATCTTCGGCCGATACCGGTAGCGGGTGACCGCAACTGTATCCAGCGCGAATAGTGCGACCCCGTCCGCCGACAACTGCTTCCAGCGACCGGCACTGCCGTCGTAGAAACGTCGGCGGACGTCCTTCCACTTCCAGCGGTGCCGCGCTATCAGCAGGGCGCTGACTCTGCGCCAGACAAAGTAGTCCAGCGCGCGGAGAGCGCGTTTGCAGACGGCATGCCGGAAGTAGTTGACCCACCCGCGTGTGATCTGGTTGATCCGGACCAACACCTTGCGGATGTCCTGCTGTGACGTTCTGCCCGTCAGGGCTCGGATCTTCTCCTTCAGCTGCCGGATGGGCCGGTCAGCGATGAAGGTGTAGACGTGCCACTTGTTGGCACCCCTCTTGCGGCGCCACTGGATGCGGAACCCCAAGAAGTCGAACCCGTCCGACATGTGCACGATCCGGGTCTTCGCTGGTGACAGTCGAAGTCCCAGGGGGCGCAACACCTCGGTGACTTCCTCTTGCAGGGCTGCGACGTCGTCGCGTTGGCCATGAACGAGAATGACGAAATCGTCCGCGTAGCGGACAATGCGCCATGTCGGCAGGCCGTGATGACGTCGACGGCTGCGCTTATAGGCGGTCGACATGCTCCCGCCCTCCAGCCACGGGCCGTGCAGGTGCTCCTCGAGCGCCGACAGGGCGATGTTGGCCAGCAGGGGCGACAGGATGCCGCCTTGCGGCGTGCCGGTGAGAGTTTCCTCGTAGGAGGCGACCTCGGTGAGGACACCGGCCTTGAGGAAGCTTTTCACCAGGCGGAGCACGCGCTTGTCCTTGATCCGACTTCGCACCCGGTCCATCAGGGCCGTGTGGTCGATGGAGTCAAAGCACGCCTCGATGTCCGCGTCCAGCGCCCAGCGGTATCCTTTGGTGCCGAACATGTGGATCTCGGCGATGGCGTCGTGTGCCCGCCGCATCGGTCTGAAACCGTAAGAGACCGGCTGAAAGTCGGCCTCGAAGATCGGTTCCAGCACCAGTTTCAGCGCGGCTTGCACCACGCGGTCGGCCACGGTTGGAATGCCGAGCTTGCGCACCTTCCCGCTGCCGCCGGGCTTGGGGATCTTCCGCTCCCGCACGGGCAGCGGGCAGAAGTCGCCCGCCTTCAGTGCCTGGCGCAGATCATCCAAGAACCCCGGAACACCGATCTCCCGTTCCACCTGGTCGACCGTAAGGCCGTCCATTCCAGGGGTTCGGGCCCCGGTGTTTCCCGCGACCCGTTCAAACGCCGTAAGCAGCGTCGCCGGGTCATGCACGAGATTGAACAGATCGTCAAATCGGCGGCCGGAGTCGGCCACCGCCCAACGGTGAAGCTTGGTCTGCATCTCCGATACCCGCCGTTCACGCCCCAGAGGGCGATCCGGTGGAGCGCTGCTGTTCAGCAGTGCCTCTTTCGGCATTGCAGTCCCTCCCTTCTGATTCCGCTGCCGCCCTTCCCCACGTACTGGGCTTTCCCCAGCTCCGAGTACTACGGCGGCTCCGCCCCACCCCGGCCCGGTCGGCCGACGATGAGCCCAGCCACTTCCCGCCCTGGATGGGCGAGTTGAGGCGGGACCGGAGTGGTTCCCGTGTTCACACGTTGATCGCTTGTCGGAGGAGGAGCCCGACTTTGCCCCCGCGGCCCTAGCCACGACTACCCCGCAGCACTTCACCGTGGCCTCCCCGGACGGTTAGACAAGAGCGCCCGGGAAGTTCCCCCGCAAGCGACGAGCGCAGGGGACAAACCGCATCCGGCCCAGATCCGCCAGGTTCGAGCCGGCTGGAAGTAAGGAGGCGTAAGACGCCGGTTCCTCGCGTACTCCTCTCCGTCTTGCTCGCCGGACCCGCCCCATCTGGCAGTTCTGGAACGTCCCGACTTTGTAGGGGCTGCTTACCGCCCTCCCCGGCACCTCCCGGATCAGGCTGCCCCCAGCTTCACTGGGCTGCTGCGACAGCCCAGAGGCGAAGGTCTCTCACCTCCACACGATCAACATGCGCTTTCCACGGCGCAC
>NZ_BLLG01000051.1 GCF_011766325.1 Streptomyces pacificus
GCGCCGGGCATCTGGTGCTCACCAGCCGGCGGGGTGCCGAAGCCCCCGGTGCGGAGGAGCTGCGCGGCGAGCTCGAGGCGCTCGGCGCCCGGGTGACCATCGCCGCCTGCGACGCCGCCGACCGCGCTGCGCTCCAGGCGGTCCTGGACCGCGTCGGCGACCTGACCGTGGTCGTGCACGCCGCCGGCGTCGGGACGGGCGACGCAACCGTCGCCGAGCTGTCGTTCGACGACGCCACCGGCATCCTGGACACCAAGATGGCCGCGGCATGGAACCTGCACGAGCTGGCGCCGGACGCCGCGTTCGTCCTGTTCTCGTCCGGCGCGGCGAGCTGGGGCAGCGGCGGGCAACCCGCCTATGCCGCCGCCAACGCCTTCCTGGACGGACTCGCCCACCTGCGCCGCGCACAGGGCCGCCACGCCCTTTCCATCGCCTGGGGCGCATGGGCAGGCGCGGGCATGGCCGCCGACCACGGGCTGTACGGCGAACTCGCCCGCCGCGGCATCGGCGCGATGGCGCCGGAGCTGGCGATGGCCGTGCTGCGGCAGGCCGTCGCCGACGAGGAGACGCAACTCACCGTCACCGACATCGACTGGGCGAAGTTCGCGCCCAGCTTCACGTCCGAGCGGCCGAGTCCGCTGCTCGACGGGATCGCGGAGGCGCGCCGGGCGCTCGCCGACTCAGCTGCGGAGCAGACCGAGTCCGCCCTCGGGCAGCGCCTCCGCGCGCTGTCCCCGGTGGAACGTGACCGGGCGCTGCTCGACCTGGTGCGCACCGAGGCCGCGAGGACCCTGGGATACCCGGAGACCGACACGCTGCCGGCCGGCAGGGCCTTCCGCGAGCTCGGCTTCGACTCGGTCACCGCCGTCGAGGTCTGCGGCAGGCTGAAGGCCGCGACCGGCCTTCCGCTGCCCGCGACCCTGGTGTTCGACCACCCGACCGCGACGGACCTGGCGCGCCACCTGGGCGAGGAGCTGTTCGGCACGTCCGCCGGGTCCGCGGACGTCCGCGCGATCGCCGCCGCCGGCTCCGACGATCCGATCGCGGTCGTCGGCATCGGCTGCCGCTATCCCGGCGGCGTCACCCGGCCGGAAGAGCTGTGGCAGCTCGTGTTCGAGGGCAGGGACGCCGTCTCCGGCTTCCCCACCGACCGCGGCTGGGACCTGGACCGCCTGGCCAGCGCCACGTTCGAGGGCGGATTCCTCGACGCGGTGGGCGACTTCGACGCCGGCTTCTTCGGGATCTCGCCGCGTGAGGCCGTCGTCATGGACCCGCAGCAGCGCCTGCTGCTGGAGACCTCCTGGGAGGCGCTGGAACGGGCCGGTATCGACCCGGCCACGCTCAAGGGCAGCCTCACCGGCGTCTTCGTCGGCACGACCGGACAGGACTACGAGTCGCTGCTGAACCGCTCGCTCGAGGAGACCGGCCCGTATGCCACGACGGCGTTCTCCGCAAGCGTGCTGTCCGGCCGCATCTCCTATCTGCTCGGGCTCCAGGGACCGGCGGTCACCGTCGACACCGCCTGCTCCTCGTCCTTGGTGGCGCTGCACTGGGCGGCCCAGGCACTGCGCGCCGGCGAGTGCAACCTCGCCCTCGCCGGCGGCGTCGCCGTGATGACCACGCCGAACGCCTACACCGCCTTCACCGCCACCGGCGGCCTCGCCCCCGACGGCCGCTGCAAGGCCTTCTCCGACGACGCCGATGGCACCGGCTGGTCCGAGGGCGCCGGAGTGGTCCTGCTGGAACGCCTGTCCGACGCCCGGCGCAACGGCCATCACGTCCTGGCCGTACTGCGCGGGTCGGCCGTCAACCAGGACGGCGCGTCCAACGGCCTCACCGCGCCGAACGGTCCTGCGCAGCAGCGGGTGATCCGGCAGGCGCTGGCCAGCGCCGGGCTGTCGGGCGGGGACGTCGACGTGGTCGAGGCGCACGGCACCGGCACGACGCTCGGCGACCCCATCGAGGCCCAGGCGGTCCTCGCCACCTACGGCCAGGACCGCGACACCCCGGTGCTGCTGGGCTCGAT
>NZ_BLLG01000052.1 GCF_011766325.1 Streptomyces pacificus
GCCGTTGTCGACGAGTGTCCAGAACTCGGTGTCGAGGGGATCGGTCCCGGTCGTGTCCGGACGCGGTGTCCGGGGCCAGTAGCGCCGGTGGTCGAAGGGATAGGTCGGCAGATCCACCCGACGGGCCCCGGTCCCCTCGTAACACACCCCCCAATCGACCTCCACACCCGCGACCCACGCCTGCGCCAACGACTGCACCAACCGCCCCGGACCACCCTCCCCACGCCGCAGCGAACCCACCGCCACGACCTCCACACCATGATCATCCGCCGTGGCCTGCACCGACATCGTCAACACCGGATGCGCACTCGACTCCACAAACACCCGATACCCGTCATCGATCAACGCCCGAGTCACCTTCTCAAACGCGATCGGCTCACGCGCATTGCGATACCAGTACTCCACACCCAGCTCCGACGGATCCACCCGCTCCCCCGTCACCGCCGAATAGAACGGCACCCGGCACGACACCGGCCCGACCCCCGCCAACAACCCAAGCAACCGCTCCCGCAACGGCTCCACCTGCGGACCATGCGACGCCACCGTCGACGGCACCACCCGCGCCCGCACCCCCCGACCCTCACACCACTCCACAAACCCACCAAGCTCCACCACAGGCCCACCCACCGTGCACGCACCAGGCCCATTCACACCCGCCACCGACAAACCCGGCCACGACTCCAGAACCGCACCCACCTCCCCCACCGACAACGCCACCGACGCCACCGCACCACGACCCACCAACTCATCCGCAAACAACCGACTCCGCAACACCACAATCCGAGCAGCATCCTCCAAACTCAACGCACCCGCCACAAACGCCGCCGCAATCTCACCCTGCGAATGCCCCACCACCGCACCCGGCTCCACACCGAACGACCGCCACGTCTGCGCCAACGACACCATCACCGAGAACAACACCGGCTGCAGAACCTCGATCCGCTCCAGCAACCCCGCATCCCCACGCAACACATCCACCACCGACCAGTCCACAAACGAACCGACCACCCGATCACACTCACCCATCCACCCCGCAAACACCTCCGAAGACTCCAACAACCCGACCGCCATACCCACCCACTGCGAACCCTGCCCCGGAAAGACAAACACCGGCCCCGGACCCACACCACCAGCCACACCCCGCACCGACACACCATCCACCACCACCGCACGATGATCGAACACCGACCGACCCAACAACGACCACCCCACATCCACCGCACAACCCCCAACCCCCGCCAACCGCCCCAACTGCGCCTCCAACGACCCCTCCGACCGAGCCGACACCACCCACGGCACACCCCACACCGAACCCACCGGCTCCACCACCGACCCCACCGGCTCCACCACCGAACCCCCAGCCACACCCGCCTCCTCCAACACCACATGCGCATTCGTCCCACTGATACCGAACGACGACACACCCGCCCGCCGCAAACGACCCGACACACCACCCGGCCACTCCACCTCCGACGTCAACAACTCCACCGACCCCGCACCCCAATCCACCCGCGACGACGGCTCCACCACATGCAACGTCCGCGGAAGCACACCATGCTCCAACGCCATCACCATCTTGATCACACCCGCCACACCCGCCGCCGCCTGCGTATGACCGATATTCGACTTCACCGACCCCAGAAACAGCGGCCGCCCCGCATCCCGCTCCTGCCCATACGTCGCCAGCAACGCCTGCGCCTCGATCGGATCACCCAGCGCCGTCCCCGTACCATGCGCCTCCACCACATCCACATCCCCCGCCGACAACCCCGCCGACGCAAGCGCCTGCCGGATCACCCGCTGCTGCGAAGGACCGTTCGGCGCCGTCAGACCATTCGACGCACCATCCTGATTCA
>NZ_BLLG01000053.1 GCF_011766325.1 Streptomyces pacificus
GCGGAGCGGGGGGTGTTGGGGGAGTGGGGTGGTGGTGGGGAGTTGTTCGGTGTGGGGACGGTGCATGGTGTGGTGGCTGCTCGGGCGGCGGAGTGTCCGGATGCGGTGGCTGTGTCGTGTGGGGGTGAGTGGTTGTCGTATGGGGAGCTTGAGGTGCGGGCGGGTGTGTTGGCTGCTCGTTTGCGGGGGTTGGGGGTGGGGGTGGAGACGCCGGTGGGTGTGTGTGTGGGGCGTTCGGTGAATATGGTGGTGGCGGCGTTGGGGGTGTTGAAGGCGGGGGGTGTGTATGTGCCGTTGGATCCGGGGTTGCCGGCGGGTCGTATGGCTTTCATGTTGGGTGAGGTGGGTGTGTCGTTGGTGGTGGTGGAGGATGCGGTGGTGCCGGTGGGTCCGTGGGGGGTGGTGGATCTTGCGGGGGTGGATTGGGGTGGTTCGGTGGGTGGTTTGGTGGGTGGGGTGGTTGTTCCGGGTAATGCGGCGTATGTGATTTTTACGTCGGGGTCGACGGGTCGGCCGAAGGGGGTGGTGGTGTCGCATGGGAGTGTGACGCGGTTGGTGGGTGCTGCTGGTCGGGGTTTGGGGTTGGGTGTGGGGGATGTGTGGTCGTTGTTTCATAGTTTTGCGTTTGATTTTTCGGTGTGGGAGATGTGGGGTGCGTTGTCGACTGGGGGGCGGTTGGTTGTTGTTCCGGGGTCGGTGGTTCGGGATGCGGTGGGTTTTCTGCGGTTGCTGGGTGAGGAGGGGGTGACGGTGTTGAGTCAGACGCCGTCGGCGTTTGAGCAGTTGGAGAGGGCGGATCGGGAGTGTGGGGTGGGTTTGGCGTTGCGTGTGGTGGTGTTTGGTGGGGAGGTGTTGCGTGGTGGTGCGGTGCGTCGGTGGGTGGAGCGGCATGGGTGGGATGTGCCGCGGTTGGTGAATATGTATGGGATTACGGAGGCGACGGTTCATGTGTCGCGTGGTGTGGTGGGTGTGGGTGATGTGGGGGGTGTGCGTACGTGTGTGGGTCGGCCGTTGGGTGATGTGCGGGTGTTTGTGGTGGATGGGTTCGGGGTGTTGTGTCCAGTGGGGGTGGTGGGTGAGGTGTTGGTGGGTGGGCCGGGTGTGGCGCGTGGGTATGTGGGGCGGGCGGCGTTGACGGCGGATCGTTTTGTTCCGGATCATTTGAGTGGGTTGCCGGGGGAGCGTTTGTATCGCAGTGGTGATCTGGCCTGTTGGAATGCGCGGGGTGTGTTGGAGTATGCGGGGCGGGTGGATGCGCAGGTGAAGGTTCGGGGTCATCGGGTTGAGCCGGGTGAGGTGGAGGCGGTTCTGGAGGGTCATCCGGGTGTGTTGCGTGCGGCGGTGGTGGCGCGTGCGGACGGGGACGGGGACGGGGTGGTGTCCGGGGACGGGGACGGGGTTGGGGTGGGTGGTGTGGGGCTTGTGGCGTATGTGGTGGCGGGGGGTGGGGTTCTGGTGGTGGACGAGTTGCGTGCGTTTCTGGGGCGGATGCTGCCGTCGTATATGGTTCCGCGTCGTTTTGTGGTGCTGGAGGCGCTGCCTTTGACGGCGCAGGGCAAGACGGACTATCGGG
>NZ_BLLG01000054.1 GCF_011766325.1 Streptomyces pacificus
GCGTTGAGCCGTGCATGGAGGACGTGCAGCGGGATGTCGAGCGGTGGGACGGGTGGTTCGAGGACTTCTTCGCGCTGCTCGCCGGGTTGTGGTGCCGGGTGGAGCCACGGCTGACCGCGCGGGCGTATATCAAGGCCTTGTTGGGCCCGGTGGAGCGGAAGAACACCTGGCAGATCGCCGCGTATCTGGGGCACACCGCGCCGGACAAGGTCAAGGACCTGCTGCGCAAGACAACCTGGAGCTGGAGCCAACTGCGCGACCGGGTAAGGGAGTTCACCGTGGAATACCTCGGAGACCCGGAAGCGGTGCTGGTGCTGGACGAGACCGCCTTCTTGAAGAAGGGTGACAAGTCGGTCGGGGTCGCCCCGCAGTACGCGGGGATCACCGGGCAGACGGAGAACTGCCAGGTCGCCGTGTTCTTGGCCTACATCACCCCGTACGGCCGCGCGCTGATCGACTTCGCGCTGTACCTGGGCAGACTGTGGGCCGGCCAGGCGGCGCGCTGCGGGGAGGCCGGGGTGCCGCGCGAGCGCGCCGGGAAGGTCCTCACCAAGCCCGAGCTGGGGCGCATCATGGTCGAGCGGGCACGCTGCGCGCGGGTGCCGTTCGCCTGGGTGGCCGCCGACAGCGTCTACGGGCAGGACCGGAAACTCCGGGCGTGCCTTCAGCGCCACGGCAAGGGCTACGTGATGACCGTGCCCTGCGACGAGACCGTCACGGCCGGACCTGTGGGGCCGATGCGGGTGGACAAGCTGGTGCAGCGGCTGCCGCTGGTCTTCGAGCGCCGCTCATGCGGCCAGGGCGCCAAGGGCGAGCGGTTCTACGACTGGGCACTGGCCGAGGCCTCCTGGCCCTCGCCGGCCGGCGAGGTGCGCCGGGGCTGGTGCCACCTGCTGCTGGTGCGCCGCTCGATCAGCGACCCCACCGATATCGCCTACTTCGCCGTGCACGCCCGCACCGGCACCACCCTGGCGACCCTGGTGAAGATCGCGGGACTTCGGTGGGGAGTGGAGGACTGTTTCGAGACCGCGAAGTCCGACTGCGGCCTGGACCAGTACGAGGTCCGCAAGTGGGAACCCTGGCACCGGCACATCGCCCTGGCCATCGCCGCGTTCGCGTTCCTGTCCGTCAGCGCCACCCGCACCGCCCGCCTCACCCGGCCCCGCGAAGACACCCAGCCGCCGACCGATCCCGAACCCGCCATAGCCTGGCCCCCGCTGACCCCGCCCCCGATCCTCAACCCTTGATCGACTACACCGCCGAAGAGATCCGCCGCCTGCTCCACCAGACTCTGTGGCACGTGACCATCCCCCACGCGATCGTCTTCGCCCAGTCGCTGTGGCGCCGAGCCCACCAAGCCGTCGCCCGGCGCATCCACTACGAACGACACCAACGACAAGCTTCCAAAGCCCTCCTGTAGTACCGG
>NZ_BLLG01000055.1 GCF_011766325.1 Streptomyces pacificus
CGGCCTCCACAGTTGTGTACCGGGCCGGACGGTGCCGTGGCTGCGACCACCGTCCGGCCCGGAGTCTCAGTGCCCCGTCAGGCCGCCGAGCGGGACGTGCTCGTGCGCGCAGCTCTCGTCGAAGCCGTAGGTCTCCCAGGCGGGGAAGGGGTCGGAGGCGGGCGGAGGCTCGCCCTCCCGCATGAGGCAGTCGGCCAGGGCTGCCCGCAGCCCTGCCGTGTCCAGATGGGTGCCGATGAAGACCAGTTCCTGGGCGTGGGGGTGGTCGGTGTTGCGGGCGGAGGAGGGCTCGAACCGCGCCACGGAGCCGGCCTGGGACCACAGGCCCGTCACCTGGGGCCGGCTGGCCAGGGTGAAGAAGCCCTTGGAGCGCAGGACCTGCCCGTGGGCCCCGCTGTCCAGTGTCCGCGTGACGAACGTCCACAGCCGTCCGGGGTGGAAGGCCCGCGTGGAGCGGAAGACGGTCGAGGAGATGCCGTACTCCTCGGTCTCGGGGACATGGTCGCCGTTGAGTTCCCGTACCCAGCCCGGGGCCTGCTGGGCGCGTTCCAGGTCGAAGCGGGCCGTGCCCAGGATCTCGCCGACCGGGACGCGGCCCCGTACGGCAGGCACGATCCGGGCGGCCGGGTTGAGGCGGGCCAGGGCGGCCCCGAGCCGGTCGGCGGACCGGGTGTCGACGAGGTCGAGCTTGTTGAGCACGATGACGTCGGCGAACTCGATCTGGTCCATCAGCAGGTCGCTGACCGTGCGTTCGTCGTCCTCGTACTGGTCCAGGCCCCGTGCGGCCAGTTCGTCGCCACCGTCCAGCTCGGGCAGGAAGTTGACGGCGTCGACGACCGTGACCATGGTGTCCAGCCTGGCCAGGTCGCCGAGGGTGGCTCCGTCGTCGCGGGCGAAGGCGAAGGTGGCGGCGACCGGCATGGGCTCGGAGATGCCGGAGGACTCGATGAGGAGGTAGTCGAAGCGCCCCTCGCGCGCCAGCCGGTCCACCTCCTCAAGCAGGTCGTCGCGCAGGGTGCAGCAGATGCATCCGTTGGTCATCTCGACCAGGCGTTCCTCGGTCCGCGACAGCGACGCGTCGCCGCCGCGGACGAGGGCGGCGTCGATGTTGACTTCGCTCATGTCGTTGACGATGACGGCGACGCGCAGGCCCTCGCGGTTGGTCAGGACGTGGTTGAGCAGGGTGGTCTTGCCGGCGCCGAGGAACCCGGACAGCACGGTGACGGGAAGGCGCGGCGAGGGGTCGTGGGCCATCCGCCGTCAGCCTTCGGGGCGGAGCAGACCGCGCTCGTACGCCCTGGCCAGCCGCTGCGGGACCCGGTACGGCACGCCGTCCACCGTGACGGTCACCAGCTGAGGG
>NZ_BLLG01000056.1 GCF_011766325.1 Streptomyces pacificus
TTGGCGTGATCCGTCGACTGCTCAGGTTCCGGACTCTGGAGATGCAGGCGGGGTGCGGGTGACGCACCCGTTCCACCCGCTGTTTGGACGGGAGTTGGAGTTCATCGAGCGCCGTCAGTGCTGGCGGGGGGACAGGGTCTATTACTTCGACGAGGTAGGTGGCCGGTCCAGGATCCCGACGGAGTGGACGTCGGAGGCTCCGGTGGATGCGTTCGTGGTGGCGGCCGAGGGTTCCTGTCCGTTCCGGACGCAGGATCTTGTCGAGCTGGCCGCGCTCGTCGACCGGTTGCGCGGGTCGAATCGCGGCACTGTCGGGGAGATCGCGCCGTGAGTGTCGCGGGGTTCGTGCCTCTGATGCGGGCGCTCGCCGGGGCGCTTGGGGGCGTGCGACGGTGCGATGTCTGCGCTGAGCTGCTGCTTGTGCTCCTGCGGGTGCGGGGAGAGGTCTTGTCAGCGCTCGGGTGCGCCCGAATCCTGGTGACAGAGATCCGGGAGGGAGGCGGTCATGACCGCAGTAGCGGGCAATGCGGAAAAGCTGCGGGTGCTGCGGGATTCGCGGACGCTGAATCCCCGGCCCGAGGCAGTGGCCGACGAGGCGTTCAGGACGTCGGCCTTCCTCGATCCGCACGACTTGGTGCAGGTCAAGTACGAGATGGTGCGCCGGGTGCGGGTCGACGACGTGCCGGTGTCCCAGGCGACACGGATGTTCGGGTTCTGCAGGCAGAGTTTCTATGCGATCGCCGCCGCGCTGGACGCGCAGGGCCCGGCCGGGCTGGTGCCGGGCAAGCCGGGGCCGAAGGGGCCCAGGAAACTGACCGAGCCGGTGATGACGCACGTCGAGATGCTGCTTCGGGCCGAGCCGGGGCTCAAGGCGCCCGCGCTGGCCGCGGCGGTGGCCGAGGAGTTCGACGTGGTGGTGCATCCGCGGTCGATCGAGCGGGCGTTGGCCCGCAGGCGCGAGGCTCGCAGCCAGGAGGAGAACATACGCGCCCGCGGTTGATCCGCCCCCGGACGGCATGGGCGCCGCGGACCGATACGAAGAGTTGCGGGCCGCGGTCTTCGAAGGGCGCGGAGCGGGATGGCGGCACGGCTGGGCGGTGCTGGTCCGCTCGGGCATGGCCGCCTGGAGCAAGGCCGTGGCCGCCCTCGTCCCGCCGCCCCGGGCAACAGACGAAATGCCTGGTCAGGCTGTTTCCGTGGCTGGCGAGGCTGCCGATCAGCTCGTGCACGTCCTGGCCGGCCTGGTCCTCGGACGGCTCCAGCCGCCCTGAGCCCGTCACCGTCACCGTCACCGTCACCGTCACCGTCACCG
>NZ_BLLG01000057.1 GCF_011766325.1 Streptomyces pacificus
ACCAAAGCAAGCACCCGAACCGCCAGCGCATGCGCCGACCCCACAACCCCACCCTCACCCACACAATGCTCAACCACCACATCCGCACCAGCAAGATCAGGCACCGCAACCCGCACCCAATCCAGACGGAACAACGAGTCGCGGTCGGCCCGGCCGATCTGCTCGGCTGTCACCGATCGAGTCACCAGTGCACCGATCGTGGCCACCGGAGCGCCGGTGGTGTCCGCCACCGCGATTCCCCATGTGGAGCCCGTACGGGTCAACCGGACCCGCACCGATGCGGCGCCGGTGGCGTGCAGCGACACGCCTTCCCACGAGAACGGCAAGCCCACCTCGGTGGTGCCGCCGAAGAACCCTCCGGCATGCAACGCCGCATCGAGCAGGGCGGGGTGGACACCGAAGGCCGCCGCGTCTACGCCGTCGGGGAGCGCGACCTCCGCGAACACCTCGTCGCCGCGCCGCCAGGCGGCCCGGAGCCCGCGGAACACCGGCCCGTAGGCGAAGCCGGCCTCCGCGAAAGCGTCGTAGGCTCCGTCGACGTCCACCGGTTCGGCTCCGGCCGGCGGCCACACGGTGGTGTCGAAGTCGTCCGCGCTCGGGCCTATCGCCAGGAAGCCGGCCGCGTGCCTCGTCCACTGGACATCCTCGCCGTCCGGCCGCGAGAAGACCTCTACCGCCCTGCGTCCCGACTCGTCCACCGTTCCGACGGACACCTGCAACCGCACCGCGCCGCGCTCGGGGAGCACCAGCGGTGCGGCGAGGGTCAGCTCGTCTACGCGCTCGCAGCCGACCTCGTCGCCGGCCCGCAGCGCCAGTTCCAGGAACGCGGTGCCGGGCAGCAGCACCCTGCCGAACACGTCGTGTCCGGCGAGCCACGGATGCGTGCTCAGCGAGATCCTGCTGGTGAACAGATGTCCGTCGGAACCCGCGACATCGACCGCCGCACCCAGCAGCGGGTGCGCAACGGCAGTGATACCGACCGCCTCGACGTCACCCCTGCGGCGAGTCGCGGCGGGCCAGTAGGGGTGTCGTTCGAAGGGGTAGGTGGGCAGGTCGATGTGTGTGCCGCCGGGGTAGAACGATGTCCAGTCGATATCGGCGCCGCGGACGTGCAGCCCGGCGAGCGCGGTCAGTACGGCCGTCTCCTCCGGCCCGTCCCCCCGCAGCAGCGGGACCGCCACCGCCGACGCGTCCGCACCCTCCCCGGCGACCAGCGCGGACAGCGCACCACCCGGACCGA
>NZ_BLLG01000058.1 GCF_011766325.1 Streptomyces pacificus
ACCAAAGCAAGCACCCGAACCGCCAGCGCATGCGCCGACCCCACAACCCCACCCTCACCCACACAATGCTCAACCACCACATCCGCACCAGCAAGATCAGGCACCGCAACCCGCACCCAATCCAGACAGAACAACGAGTCGGTGGTGGCGTCGAGTTGCCGGGCCGAGACGGCCTGGGTGAGGAGCGAGTCGACGGACGCGACCGGAACTCCCGCGGCGTCGGCGAGCGCGACGGACATGGCGCTGCCGCCGGTGGTGGTGAGCCGTACGCGCAGCGCCGTGGCACCGGTGGCGTGCAGTGACACCCCTTCCCAGGAGAACGGCACGGCTCCCTCGGTGTGCTGCCGGGCAAAGGCGACGGCGTGCAGGGCGGCGTCGAGCAGTGCCGGGTGGATGCCGAAGGCGCCGGGCTCCACGCCGTCGGGGAGCGCGACCTCGGCGAACACCTCGTCGCCGCGCCGCCAAACGGCCCGGAGCCCGCGGAACACCGGCCCGTAGGCGAAACCGAGGTCGGCGAAGCTGTCGTAGCAGCCCTCGATGTCGACCCGTTCGGCTCCGGCCGGGGGCCACACGGTGGCGTCGAAGTCCTCGGTTGCCGGGCCCGCGGCGAGATAGCCGGTAGCGTGCTCGGTCCACGGCCGGTCGTCCGCGTCCTCGGGGCGGGTGTGCACGGCGACGGGGCGGCGTCCGGCGGCATCGGCGGTACCGACGCGCAGTTGGAGCTGGATCGCGCCGTCGACTACGAGCGGCGCCGTCATCATCAGCTCGTCTACGCGCTCGCAGCCGACCTCGTCGCCGGCCCGCAGCACCAGTTCCACGAGTGCGGCGCCGGGAAGGAGGACGCGGCCGTGCAGCGAGTGGTCGGCGAGCCACGGGTGCGTGCGTACCGACAGCCTCGAGGTGAACAGATAGCCTTCGCCGTCGGCGAGTTCGACGGCGGCGCCGAGCAGCGGGTGTCCGATGGAGTCGAGTCCGGCGGTACGCACGTCCGGAGTGGTCGATACCGCGGGCCAGTAGGGGTGTCGTTCGAAGGGGTAGGTGGGCAGGTCGATGTGTGTGCCGCCGGGGTAGAACGATGTCCAGTCGATATCGGCGCCGCGGACATGGAGCCCGGCGAGCGCGGTCAGT
>NZ_BLLG01000059.1 GCF_011766325.1 Streptomyces pacificus
GTCTTCGGTTGTGGTGCCGTGGTTGGTGTCGGCGCGGTCTGAGGTGGCGTTGTCGGGTGTGGTGGAGCGGGTTGGTGGGTTGGGGGGTGATCCGGTGGATGTGGGGTGTTCTCTGCTGTGTACTCGGTCGTTGTTCGATCATCGTGCTGTTCTGCTGGATGGTGTCGAGGTTGCGCGGGGTGTGGCGGTTGGTCGGCCTGTGGTGTTCCTGTTCCCGGGTCAGGGTTCGCAGCGGTTGGGTATGGGGCGGGGGTTGTACGGGCGGTTCCCGGTGTTCGCGGAGGCGTTCGATGAGGTGCTTGTCCATTTGGATCCGGGGTTGCGTGAGGTGATGTGGGGTGGGGATGAGGAGTTGCTGGGGCGGACGGGTTTCGCGCAGCCGGCGTTGTTTGCGTTGGAGGTGGCGTTGTTCCGGTTGGTGGAGTCGTGGGGTGTGAGGCCGGATCGTCTGGTCGGTCATTCGGTGGGTGAGGTGGCGGCGGCGCATGTGGCGGGGGTGTTGTCGTTGGAGGATGCGTGTGTGCTGGTGACGGCGCGTTCGAGGTTGATGGAGGCGCTTCCGGGGGGTGGTGCGATGGTGGCGGTTCAGGCTGCTGAGGCGGAGGTGCTGCCGTGTCTGACCGGGGGTGTGTCGGTGGCGGCGGTGAACGGGCCGGGTTCTGTGGTGGTGTCGGGTGTGGAGGCGGAGGTTGAGGCGGTTGCCGCGCGGTTCGGTGAGCGCAGGGTGAAGCGGTTGCGGGTGTCGCATGCGTTTCATTCGCCGTTGATGGATCCGATGCTGGACGATTTCCGTGAGGCGATCGGGGGTCTGGTCTTCGGGGCTCCGGTTGTTCCGCTGGTGGTGTCCGGTGAGGTGACCGATCCGGAGTACTGGGTGCGGCAGGTCCGGGAGGCGGTGCGGTTCCACGATCGGGTCCGGGGTCTGGACGGGGTGGACTTCCTGGAGGTCGGTCCGGGTGGTGCGCTGTCCGCGCTGGTCGCCGGGGAGGGTGCGGACGCGTCGGCGGTGGCGGTCCCGCTGCTGCGGGGGGACGGGCCGGAGGAGACGGCCGTACTGACCGCGCTCGCCGGGCT
>NZ_BLLG01000060.1 GCF_011766325.1 Streptomyces pacificus
GTGACCATCCCCCACGCGATCGTCTTCGCCCAGTCGCTGTGGCGCCGAGCCCACCAAGCCGTCGCCCGGCGCATCCACTACGAACGACACCAACGACAAGCTTCCAAAGCCCTCCTGTAGTACCGGCAGCGTTCCAGCGCGTCATGGGCCGACCGTCCGGGCCGGTACCCGCACGAGTCAGGGTGGAACACACGTTCCGCCCGTCGCACCAGATGCCGTGCCACCACGGTCTGGGCAACGCGATCGGCGACACAAGGAATACCGAGCATCCTCGTGCCTCCGCCGTGCTGCTTGGGGATCTCCACCGCGCGCACCGCAGGCGGGAAGTACGTCCCCGAGGACATCCGGTTCCAGATCTTGTACAGATTACTCTTCAGATCCTTCTCGAACTCCTCGACGGACTGTCCGTCCACCCCCGGCGCACCCTTGCTCGCCCTCACTTCACACCAGGACTCCCACACCTCCCGCTTTGAGATCTCAAATGGCTTGACCTGCGACTTCAGCTTGCCCATCGGTTCCTCCCGGAGAACGTCCGGTTGACCAGACGCACACAGCCACGGATAACCTGGCCCCTTCGCTCCGCCCCCATTACCGGGACTTCTCCACTACTACGAACCGGTCCGCCAGCGTGCCCCGCATCGGTACTCGACCCCTTCGCGGTGCAGCCGCTCGGAGCACTCCCTCTCGCCCGCCCCTACCAGGACGGGCCGTATCAGCGGCACGCCTTCTCCTGTTCCGCATGACCGCGGCAGATCAGGTTCACGTCGTCTTCATGCCGGACACCGCCTGGCCAGTCAGCGGGCACCCGCCAGGCTCCTCCCGGGGATCGAACTAGGGTCTGTTCCAGGTTCGGATCATAGGTTTGGGGATTCGCCGGTGCCGGGCGGCCTGGTTCTGGTAGTTGTCGAGGATGGCGCGTGGTGATCTCTCGGATGGCGAGTGGGGGTTGGTCGAGCCGTTCTTGC
>NZ_BLLG01000061.1 GCF_011766325.1 Streptomyces pacificus
ACGCGGCGGGCAACGCCTTCCTCGACGCGCTTGCCGTGCATCGCAGGGAGCAGGGCCTGCCCGCCGTCTCCCTGGCGTGGGGTGCGTGGGACCGGACCGGCATGCTCGACGGAACCGACACCGAACGGCTGCGCAAGTCCGGCATGCCGCCGCTCACGCCCGACCAGGGTGTCCGGCTCTTCGACGCCGCCCTCACCGCCGATGCAGCGCTCGTGCTACCGCTGCGCGTGGACACCGCTGCCCTGCGCACACGCGGTGAGATCCCCGCAATACTGCGAGGCCTCGTGCGCACCCGCACCAAGCGGACCGTCGCCTCGGTCGCGACCGCCACACTCCTGCGACAGCTCGACGCACTCCCCGAGGAGGCGCGTCTTGAATCGCTGCTGGAGCTGGTACGGAGCGAGGTGGCCACCGTACTCGGCCACGCGGGCTCCGGCACGGTCGACCCCGGCCGCGCCTTCCAGGGGCTCGGCTTCGACTCGCTCACTGCGGTCGAGCTGCGCAACCGGCTCGGGGCGGCTACCGGACTGCGGTTGCCGGCCACGCTGACCTTCGACTACCCGACTGCCGCAGAACTCGCCGCGCATCTCAGGGACGAGCTCTTCGGCGAGACGCGGGATGCTGCGGGGTCGCTGCCCGTGTCGGTGTCGGCGGCGGACGATCCGATCGTCATCGTGGGCATGGCCTGCCGCTACCCGGGCGGGGTCACCAGCCCCGAGGAGTTGTGGGACCTGGTGCTGGACGGCACCGACGCCATTACCGAGTTCCCCGCCGGCAGGGGGTGGGACCTGGACGCCCTGTATCACCCGGACCCCGACCACCTCGGTACGTCGTATACGCGTTCCGGTGGTTTTCTGCACGATGCCGACCTGTTCGATCCCGAGTTCTTCGGTATGTCCCCGCGTGAGGCGCTGGCGACCGACGCGCAGCAGCGGCTGCTGCTGGAGGCG
>NZ_BLLG01000062.1 GCF_011766325.1 Streptomyces pacificus
GGCCCGTCGGGTGGATCTGCCGACCTATCCCTTCGACCACCGGCGCTACTGGCCCCGGACACCGCGTCCGGACACGACCGGGACCGATCCCCTCGACACCGAGTTCTGGACACTCGTCGACAACGGCCGACTGGACACCATCGGCATCACCGACCAGACCCTCGCCGGCACCCTGCGGACCTGGCGCGCCGAGCGCAAGGCCCGAACCACCACGGAGGGCTGGCGCTACCGCGACCAGTGGATTCCCGTCACCCTCTCCGGGACGCCGTCCGGGACCTGGCTTGTGGTGACCCCCGAGGGCGTGGCCGACGAAGACGTCGTCGCCGCGATCGGCACCAGCGCCGACGTCGTTCGCGTCGAGGTCGGCGAGGGCACCGACCGCGCCGGACTCGCCGCCCGGCTCGCGGACCTCGCGGTCACCCCGAGCGGAGTCGTGGCCTTGACCGGCCTGGTCGGCACGCCCGGCCGGCCCACGGGTCTCGCCCTCACCGTCACCCTGGTACAGGCCCTGGCCGACGCGGGAATCTCCGCCCTGGTCCGGGCGGTCACCCGTCGGGCGGTGTACGACGACGTCGCACACCCGGCCCAGAGCGCGCTGTGGGGACTCGGCCGGGTCGCCGCCCTCGACCTGCCGAAGAGCTGGGGCGGGCTGATCGACCTGCCGGAGGAGACCGACGACCGGGTGGCGTCCCACTTCGCGGCCGCGCTCGTCGGCACCGAGGACCAGGTCGCCGTCCGGACGGGCGGCGTCTACGCCCGCCGCCTGGTCCGTGCCACCGCCCGGCACCGACCCGAGTTCCGCACCACCGGCACGGCGCTCATCACCGGTGGCACCGGGGCGCTGGGTGGCCATGTCGCCCGCTGGCTGGCCGGCGCCGGCGCCGGGCATCTGGTGCTCACCAGCCGGCGGGGTGCCGAAGCCCCCGGTGCGGAG
>NZ_BLLG01000063.1 GCF_011766325.1 Streptomyces pacificus
GTGACCATCCCCCACGCGATCGTCTTCGCCCAGTCGCTGTGGCGCCGAGCCCACCAAGCCGTCGCCCGGCGCATCCACTACGAACGACACCAACGACAAGCTTCCAAAGCCCTCCTGTAGTACCGGCTGCGGGCCTTCGGAGAACGTGCCTGGCGACTACTCCGGCGGACCAGATGCTCCACCCGCCGGATCGGCACCATCGTCCAAGCCGTCCACACCCTCCTGACGTGGCGGTGACGGTGGCCGATTCGCACATCACGACCTTCGCCGCCGGGAAGGGGTGGGTGCGTGACTGCTCCGCCTTGCACCAGCTGGCGAGTGCGCTGATGGTGACGAAGTCGTGCTGGGGCTAGACGACCATGCGGTAGCCGCGAGGCTCGCCGCGTGCGTCGGTGACCTCGATGCGCAGCCGGAGCCGGAAGTCGCGGCCCCGGACCCGGCCGTGGCGCACGGCGTTCGCGGCCGGTTCCGCCACCAGTAGTTCGGCACGTTCGGTGACTTCCCCGGGGAGGTGCCAGACTCTATGGGGCCACGGTGGCGGTGGCGCACGCTGTGCCGCGAGAGGCGCACCCCGTACGCGCAGTCAGCGTACGGGCACACAGGGTGGACGGTACGGTGAACCGGCTGTCACGCTGGGTGAGTCCGGTGCGGGTGGGTCCCGCGGGTACGTACGGGGAGGTGACCGCGGATGACGGTGGTCGAGAGCGACGTGGGCGAGGTGTGCGGGGACGGGGAGCGTGAGCCGGACCCGTCGGACAGTCTGCGGACGTTCGGGGCGGTGGTCCAGGCCCTGCGGGAACACGCGGGGCTCAGCCGGGTCGAGTTCGGGAC
>NZ_BLLG01000064.1 GCF_011766325.1 Streptomyces pacificus
GATGATACAGCGCATCCAGGTCCCACCCCCGATTCGTCGGAAAGCCGCTGATCGCATCGGTACCGTCCGCCACCAGGTCCCACAACTCCTCGGGGCTCGCGACCCCACCCGGGTAACGGCAGGCCATACCGACGATCACGATCGGATCGTCCGTCGTCTGCGCCGCCACCGGCAGCGACCCCGCAGCATCCCGCGCCTCGCCGAAGAGCTCGTCCCTGAGATGCGCGGCGAGTTCTGCGGTGGTCGGGTAGTCGAAGGTCAGCGTGGCCGGCAACCGCAGTCCGGTAGCCGCCCCGAGCCGGTTGCGCAGCTCGACCGCCATGAGGGAGTCGAAGCCGAGCCCCTGGAACGCCTTCGCCGTGTCCACGCCGCCGACATCCGAGTACCCCAGCACGGAGGCGACTTCGGCACGCACCAGTTTGAGCAGCTCATCGGCGCGGGCGGTGTCGGTGAGCCCGGCGAGACGCCGGGTGAGACTCGACGCGGTCTCCGTACTCGCGACCGCACGCTGGGTACGGGCGCGGATCAGACCGCGCAGCAACGGCCGGACGGCGCCCTGTCCACGCAGGGTCGGGAGGTCGAGTCTGAGCGGCACCAGCGCCGCCTCGTCGGAGCCGATCGCGGTGTCGAAGAGTGCGAGACCCTGTTCGACGGTGAGCGGAGGCGTTCCCGCACGGGTCATGCGTTCGGTGTCGGTTCCGTCGAGCATGCCGGTCCGGTCCCACGCACCCCACGCCAGGGAGACGGCGGGCAGGCCCTGCTCCCTGCGATGCACGGCAAGCGCGTCGAGGAAGGCGTTGCCCGCCGCGT
>NZ_BLLG01000065.1 GCF_011766325.1 Streptomyces pacificus
CCTGCCCGGCCGTACCGAACACACCCGCAGCCGAAGAGAACACCACAAAGGCCGTCAGATCAAGGTCCCTGGTGAGTTCGTGCAGATACCAGGCAGCATCCACCTTCGGCCGCAGCACCCCCTCGAGTCGCTCAGGCGTCAACGACTCCACGACACCGTCATCGAGCACACCGGCCGCATGCACGACCGACCGCACCGGATACCGCTCAAGCAACTCCCCCACCGCACCACGATCAGCAACATCACAAGCCACCACCGACACCCGCGCCCCAGCCGCCTCCAAAACCGCGACCTCCGCCGCATCAGCAACACCCCTGCGACCGACCAACACCAACTCATCCACACCATGCACCTCGACCAGATGACGCGCAATCACCCGACCAAGACCACCCGTACCACCCGTGACCAGCACCGGCCCCTCAAGCCGCACAAACTCGGACGCCACCTCCGCACGGACCAGACGCGCCGCCGACACCTCACCACCACGAACCCTCAGCTGCGACTCCTCCCCACCCAACACACCAACGGGCACATCACCATCGGTATCGACCAGCACGAACCGCCCCGGATACTCCGACTGCGCCGAACGCACCAACCCCCACACCACCGACGCCGCCACATCACCCGCACGCGTCACAAAGACAAGACGCTCAGCACGATCCTCCGCAACCCACCGCTGCACCAAAGCAAGCACCCGAACCGCCAGCGCATGCGCCGACCCCACAACCCCACCCTCACCCACACAATGCTCAACCACCACATCCGCACCAGCAAGATCAGGCACCGCAACCCGCACCCAATCCAGAC
>NZ_BLLG01000066.1 GCF_011766325.1 Streptomyces pacificus
CGGGTGTGATCAAGACGGTGATGGCGCTGCGTCATGGTGTGCTGCCGGTGACCCTGCATGTCACCGAGCCGTCCTCGCATGTCGACTGGTCGGCGGGGGCGGTGTCGCTGCTCACCGAGAACACGCCATGGCCGGCCGCCGGCGGCCGGCCGCGACGCGCGGGCGTGTCGTCCTTCGGCCTCAGCGGCACCAACGCACACATCATCCTGGAACAGGGGCCCGCCGAACCCGCCGAACCCGCCGCCTCCGACCCGGCGCCCGGCGCGGACCCCGTCCCCTGGCTGGTCTCCGCCGCGTCAGAGGCCGCGCTGCGGGCCCAGGTCGAACAGGTACGCGCGCTCACCGGCGCCCCGGTCGACATCGGGCACTCGCTGCTCCGCCACCGCGCCCTGCTGGAGCACCGGGCCGTGTTGTTCGACGGCGCTCAGATCGCCGCCGGTACGGCGGCCGACCGGACCCTGGCCGTGTTGTTCTCGGGGCAGGGTGCGCAGCGTTTGGGTATGGGGCGGGGGTTGTATGAGCGGTTCCCGGTGTTCGCGGAGGCGCTCGACGGGGTGCTGGCCCGTCTTGAGCCGGGGTTGCGGGACGTGATGTGGGGGGATGACCGGGAGGCGCTGGACCGGACGGGGTGCGCGCAGCCGGCGTTGTTCGCGGTCGGGGTGGCGTTGTTCCGGTTGCTGGAGTCGTTCGGTGTGCGGCCTCGGTTGCTGGCGGGGCATTCGGTGGGGGAGGTGGCGGCGGCGCATGTGGCGGGGGTGT
>NZ_BLLG01000067.1 GCF_011766325.1 Streptomyces pacificus
CATCCCCCGCCGACAACCCCGCCGACGCAAGCGCCTGCCGGATCACCCGCTGCTGCGAAGGACCGTTCGGCGCCGTCAGACCATTCGACGCACCATCCTGATTCACCGCCGAACCACGCACCACCGCAAGAACCCGATGCCCCTTGCGCACCGCATCAGACTGCCGCTCCAACACCAGCAGCCCCACACCCTCCGCCCAACCCACACCATCCGCACCCTCACCGAACGCCTTGCAACGCCCGTCCTCGGACAACCCCCGCTGACGAGAGAACCCGACGAACGCACCCGGGGTGGACATCACGGTCACACCGCCGGCCAGAGCAAGATCGCACTCGCCCTGCCGCAGCGCCTGAGCCGCCAGATGCATCGCCACCAGCGACGACGAACACGCCGTGTCGACCGTGACCGCCGGCCCCTCGAAACCGAACGTGTACGACACCCGGCCCGAGACCACACTCGGTGAGGTACCGGCGCCCTGGTGCCCCTCGGCTTCAGCGTCCAGGATCTGGGCGTAGTCGTTGTACATGACGCCTGCGAACACGCCGGTGCGGCTGCCGCGCAGCGACACCGGGTCGACACCGGTGCGCTCCAGCGCCTCCCAGGCCGCCTCCAGCAGCAGCCGCTGCTGCGCGTCGGTCGCCAGCGCCTCACGCGGGGACATACCGAAGAACTCGGGATCGAACAGGTCGGCATCGTGCAGAAAACCACCGGAACGCGTATACGACGTACCGGCGTGATCGGGGTCCGGATGATACA
>NZ_BLLG01000068.1 GCF_011766325.1 Streptomyces pacificus
CCTCACGCAACCCCGGCTCAAGCCGGGCCAGCACCTCGTCGAGCGCCTCCGCGAACACCGGGAACCGCCCGTACAACTCCCGCCCCATCCCGGTCCACTGCCCACCCTGCCCCGAGAACAGCAGCGCGACCTGCCGCTCGGTGGCCTCGCCGCGCGCGATCTCCACGCCGTCCGCGACGACCACCCGGTGCTCGAAGCGGGTGCGGCCGGACGCGAGGGAGTAGGCGATGTCGAGGGGGCTTCCCTCGGCGGTGGCGAGGCGGGCGAGCTGGTCGGCGAGCGCCTGCTCGGTACGGCCCGAGACGACGGCGGGCACGACGGCGGGCGTGGTGCCTGCCGGTTCGCCGGAATCGGGGGCCCCCTCCGGGGCCTGCTCCGGGGCCTGCTCGATGATGAGGTGCGCATTGGTGCCGCTGACGCCGAAGGACGACACACCGGCCCGGCGCGGGTGGCCGGTGGCCGGCCAGGGGCGGCGTTCGGTGAGGAGTTCGACTTTTCCGGAGTCCCAGTCGACGTTGCCGGACGGTGCGTCGAGGTGCAGCGTGCGGGGCACGACGCCATGACGGAGTGCCATGATCATCTTGATGACGCCGGCGACACCGCCTGCCGACTGCGGGTGGCCGATGTTGGACTTGATCGAGCCCAGCAGCACCGGGGTGTCGCGGTCCTGGCCGTAGGTGGCGAGGACCGCCTGGGCCTCGATGGGGTCGCCGAGCGTCGTGCCGGTGCCGTGCGCCTCGA
>NZ_BLLG01000069.1 GCF_011766325.1 Streptomyces pacificus
CGGTGACCCTGCATGTCACCGAGCCGTCCTCGCATGTCGACTGGTCGGCGGGGGCGGTGTCGCTGCTCACCGAGAACACGCCGTGGCCGGCCGCCGGCGGCCGGCCGCGACGCGCGGGCGTGTCGTCCTTCGGCCTCAGCGGCACCAACGCACACGTCATCCTGGAGGAGGCGCCCCGGCCGAAGCCGTCCGGGAGGAAACCGGATCCGGCCCCCGATGCCGACCGCGACACCCCGCAACCGCCGGCCGTGTGGACCGTCTCCGCCAAGTCCGCCTCCGCACTGGACGCCCAACTCTCGCGGCTGCGCGCCGTGGAGGCCGATCCCCTCGACATCGGGCACTCCCTCCTCGGCCGCTCCCTGTTCGAGCACCGCGCGGTCCTCCTGGACGGCGCCGAGATCGCCCGGGGCCGGGCGGGGCAGCCCGAGCCCGCCGTGTTGTTCTCGGGGCAGGGTGCGCAGCGTTTGGGTATGGGGCGGGGGTTGTATGAGCGGTTCCCGGTGTTCGCGGAGGCGCTCGACGGGGTGCTGGCCCGGCTTGAGCCGGGGTTGCGTGGGGTGATGTGGGGGGATGACCGGGAGGCGCTGGACCGGACGGGTCGGGCGCAGCCGGCGTTGTTCGCGGTCGGGGTGGCGTTGTTCCGGTTGCTGGAGTCGTTCGGTGTGCGGCCTCGGTTGCTGGCGGGGCATTCGGTGGGGGAGGTGGCGGCGGCGCATGTGGCGGGGGTGT
>NZ_BLLG01000070.1 GCF_011766325.1 Streptomyces pacificus
CGCTGTAGTCGGCGAGGTTGAAGGAGGTGCGCAGCACGGGGTGGCGGCGTACGACGCGGGCCACGGCGTCGCGGAAGGCGTCCTCGTCGAACGGGCCGGCGATACGCAGGCTGTCCACGTTGTGGTAGGGGGCCCGTTCGGGGTCGAGCTGCATCTCGTAGACCATGCCGACCTGCAGCTCGGCCATCGGATAGGCGTCCTCGAGACCGTCGGGCAGCAGCTCCCGGTCCTCCGGCGCGAGCAGCGAGAAGGGCTCGCCCGGCTGTCCGGGCTCTGCCCCGTCGCGGTCGGCCCGGCCGGCCGCGGCGGCGGTCAGGGCGGCGACGGTCGGGTACCGGAAGAGGTCCTGGAGTGCAAAGGTGATGCCGGCGTCGCGTGCCTGGCCGAGGACCTGGAGGGAGCGGATGGAGTCGCCCCCGAGGTCGAAGAAGTCGTCATGGCGACCGACCCGGTCGACACCCAGGACCCGACCCCAGATCACCGCCAGCGACTCCTCCGTACCCCCCTCGGGAACCGCATACGGACGACTCAGCACCGGACGCACCGCCTCGGGAACAGGCAACGCCCGATAGTCCGTCTTGCCCTGCGCCGTCAAAGGCAGCGCCTCCAGCACCACAAAACGACGCGGAACCATATACGACGGCAGCATCCGCCCCAGAAACGCACGCAACTCGTCCACCACCAGAACCCC
>NZ_BLLG01000071.1 GCF_011766325.1 Streptomyces pacificus
TGCGTCGGCGGGGTTGTCGGCGGGGGATGTGGATGTGGTGGAGGCGCATGGCACCGGTACCACGCTCGGCGATCCGATCGAGGCGCAGGCGTTGATGGCCACCTACGGCCAGGACCGCGACGTGCCGCTGTTCCTGGGGTCGGTGAAGTCGAACATCGGTCACACCCAGGCGGCCGCAGGCGTGGCGGGCATCATCAAGGCGGTCAAGGCGCTGGAACACGGTGTACTCCCGCCGACGCTGCACGCCGATGAACCCTCGACGCACGTCGACTGGAGCGAGGGAGCCGTCCGACTGATCGCCGAGCCGACCGGATGGCCGGACGTGCGACGCCCGCGTCGGGCTGGTGTGTCGTCGTTCGGGTTCAGTGGGACGAACGCGCATGTGGTTCTGGAGCAGGGGCCTGTGCCGGCTGTGCGGGAGCGGGTGGTTGAGCGGCCGGTGGCTGAGTCTTCGGCTCTGGTTCCGGGCCAGGGTTCGGGTCCGGGTCAGGGTTCGGGTCCGGGTCAGGGTTCGGTTCTGGGTTCGGTTCTGGGTTCGGTTCTGGGTTCGGGTTTGGTGTCTGTGGGGTCTTCGGTTGTGGTGCCGTGGTTGGTGTCGGCGCGGTCTGAGGTGGCGTTGTCGGGTGTGGTGGAGCGGGTTGGTGGG
>NZ_BLLG01000072.1 GCF_011766325.1 Streptomyces pacificus
CGCTTGCGTCGGCGGGGTTGTCGGCGGGGGATGTGGATGTGGTGGAGGCGCATGGCACCGGTACCACGCTCGGCGATCCGATCGAGGCGCAGGCGTTGATGGCCACCTACGGCCAGGACCGCGACGTACCTCTCAAGATCGGTGCGATCAAGTCGAACATCGGTCATACGCAGGCGGCGGCGGGTGTCGCGGGTGTGATCAAGATGGTGGAGGCGATGCGGCACGGGGTGCTCCCCAGGACACTGCATGCGGAGACGCCGTCCTCGCATGTGGACTGGTCGGAGGGTGCGGTGGAGTTGCTTTCCGAGGCCGGGGTGTGGCCTTCGGTGGGCCGGCCGCGTCGGGCTGGTGTGTCGTCGTTCGGTATCAGTGGCACCAACGCGCATGTGGTTCTGGAGCAGGGGCCTGTGCCGGCTGTGCGGGAGCGGGTGGTTGAGCGGCCGGTGGCTGAGTCTTCGGTTGTGGTGCCGTGGTTGGTGTCGGCGCGGTCTGAGGTGGCGTTGTCGGGTGTGGTGGAGCGGGTTGGTGGGTTGGGGGGTGATCCGGTGGATGTGGGGTGTTCTCTGC
>NZ_BLLG01000073.1 GCF_011766325.1 Streptomyces pacificus
TCAGCCGCATCGAGTAGTCGACCATCTTGTTGTAGCTGTCGCCGAGGCCGACGGTCTCGGAGCGCATGTTGATCGTGCCCTCCTTGGCCATCAGGACGGACGTGCCGCCCCAGGACGCCTTCTCGCCGCCGGGGGTGCCGGCCGACATCGGCACCTGCTTGACGGTCTTGCCGTCCCGCGTCAGCGTCGCCGTCTTGTTGTCCAGGTTCACCTTGACGACCTGGTTCTTCCCGACGGTGACGGCGGTGTCGTAGTCGCGCACGAACCAGCCGCCGTCCGCGCCCGAGTCGACGCCGTTGAGCTGGGCGTCGAGCTCCACCTTGGTGCCGGACTTCCAGTACTCCTGGGGGCGCCAGTCGACGCGGTCCTTGCCGTCGTAGTTCTTGATCCAGCCCCAGGAGCCGGTGGTGTCGTTCGACGTGGTGACCTTGAGGTGCTTCTCCACCTCGGCCTTGTTCTTCACCGGGTGGTCGAAGACGATCGACAGGGGCTGGCCCACGCCGACGGTCTTGAGGTTGCTGCCCGGCGTGATCGTGACCTTGTTGACCTTCTCGGGCGCGGCCG
>NZ_BLLG01000074.1 GCF_011766325.1 Streptomyces pacificus
GTTGCGCCGTGGGTGAGGTCGGTCGTGGTGGTGGTTCCGTCGGGTTGGGTGGTGGTGAGGAGGCCGGTGTCGGGGTCGAAGGCGGTGTGGCTGCCGTCGGGGAAGGCGGTGGCGAAGTCGCCGTCGTCGAGTGAGGTGTGACCTCCGGTGGGGGTGTTCAGGCTGCCCGGGTTTCCGATGAGGTCGGTGAGGTTGCCGAGGTCGCTGATCGACTCGGTGACGGGGTTGCCGGTGGCCGGGTCCGGGATGAGGCTCCCGTCGTTGCCGGTGGTCAGGTCTGGGATGAGGTCGGTGGGGGTGCCGAGGTTGGTTGTGGTGGTGGTTCCGTCGGGTTGGGTGGTGGTGAGGAGGCCGGTGTCGGGGTCGAAGGCGGTGTGGCTGCCGTCGGGGTAGGTGGTGGTGAGGAGGCCGTTGTCGAGGGTGGTGGTGGAGCCGTCGGGGTTGGTGATGGTTGCGCCGTGGGTGAGGTCGGTCGTGGTGGTGGTTCCGTCGGGTTGGGTGGTGGTGAGGAGGCCGGTGGCGGGGTCGAAGGCGGTGTGGCTGCCGTC
>NZ_BLLG01000075.1 GCF_011766325.1 Streptomyces pacificus
CCCGCCCGGCCCCGACCACCCCGCTCCCGAGGCCGCCCAGGGCATCAAAATCAGCGACCGCATCGCGGCCCGCGAGGCAGCTCTATCCGCACAATCGCAAAGGAGCGCAGTGTGATGACAACGGTTTATCATAGCATATGCCGGTTCGTCCCATGCTCTGCCTCAGGCCCAACGCCCTTATTTCCTGACGGAATTCACCACTCGTGTACTCGCTGCCGCGATCGGTGTGCATGATGCAGCCCGGCTTCAGGTCACCGCGGCCGGCGGCCATGCGCAGGGCGTCGGTGACCAGTCCGGCGCGGTGGTGATCGGCCATCGCGTACCCGATGACCTCGCGGGTCGCCAGGTCGATGACCGTGGCCAAGTACCACCAGCCCTCGATCGTCGCCAGGTAAGTGATGTCCCCGACGGGCTTCGTGCCAGGCTCGGCGGCGGTGAAATCGCGTCCGACCAGGTCCGGGGCCGGGGCGGCCTTGGCATCCTGCTTCGTCAGGTACCGGCGCTTGCGGCGGGTGACGCCTCGGATGTCGCGTTCCCG
>NZ_BLLG01000076.1 GCF_011766325.1 Streptomyces pacificus
CGGGTGGGGTCGCGAGCCCCGAGGAGTTGTGGGACCTGGTGGCGGACGGTACCGATGCGATCAGCGGCTTTCCGACGAATCGGGGGTGGGACCTGGATGCGCTGTATCATCCGGACCCCGATCACGCCGGTACGTCGTATACGCGTTCCGGTGGTTTTCTGCACGATGCCGACCTGTTCGATCCCGAGTTCTTCGGTATGTCCCCGCGTGAGGCGCTGGCGACCGACGCCCAGCAGCGGCTGCTGCTGGAGGCGGCCTGGGAGGCGCTGGAGCGCACCGGTGTCGACCCGGTGTCGCTGCGCGGCAGCCGCACCGGCGTGTTCGCAGGCGTCATGTACAACGACTACTCCCTGATGCTCTCCGGTGACACCGAGGGCTACCAGACCACCGGCGGCTCACCGAGTGTGGTCTCGGGCAGGGTGTCGTACACGTTCGGTTTCGAGGGGCCGGCGGTCACGGTCGACACGGCGTGTTCGTCGTCGCTGGTGGCGATGCATTGGGCGATGCAGGCGCTGCGCGGT
>NZ_BLLG01000077.1 GCF_011766325.1 Streptomyces pacificus
CGCCCGGCGGATTCGGCGGCCTCGACGGTGTGGCCGACGATGTAGCGGCTGAAGATGTCGATGACGACGTAGGCGTGGTACCAGATGCCCTTGGCCGGTCCGGCCGCCTTGGTGATGTCCCAGGTGAACACCTGTGAGGGCGCGGTGGCGACCAGTTCGGGCACCGTCCTGGCAGGGTGGGTGGCCTGTCTTCGGCGCTCGCCGTTCTGCCCCTTCTCGCGCAGGATCCGGTACATCGTGGAGACGGAGCAGTGGTAGCGTCCGGCATCCAGCTCACGGGCCCAGATCTGTGCGGGCGGGAGCTCGGCGTACTCGCCCGAGTTCATCAATTCCGATACCGCGGCCCGCTCCTGGGCCGTCAGAGCCGAGGGCTGAACCTGCCGCTTGCGGGGCCCTGGCGGTGGCGTCGGCCGCAGTCGGCGGTAGTGGGTCGCCCGGGAGCGGCCGGTCAGCCGGCACGCGGCCGTGATGCCCAGCTCGCCCTCGACACCGGTGAACGCGTCATCGA
>NZ_BLLG01000078.1 GCF_011766325.1 Streptomyces pacificus
CCAGCACTGACGGCGCTCGATGAACTCCAACTCCCGTCCAAACAGCGGGTGGAACGGGTGCGTCACCCGCACCCCGCCTGCATCTCCAGAGTCCGGAACCTGAGCAGTCGACGGATCACGCCAACGCGATGGCCGAAGCCCTGAACGGCACGTTCAAGGCCGAACTGATTGAGCATCAGGGGCCATGGCGGGACTTCGACCAGGTCGAGCGGGCCGTCTTCCAGTGGGTCGCGTGGTACAACAGTGAACGCCTCCACTCCGCCCTCGACTACGTACCGCCCGACGAGTACGAACAGGCGCACTGGGCGCAACTGCACGAAGTCCCGCAGACCGCTTGATCACACGATCGCGGACTCTACGAAACTCGGGGCAGCTCACACGGCGTTGAACAGCCGCCGCAGGTCAGGGACCGGGCCGCGCTCGCCCACCGGCAAGAACGGCTCGACCAACCCCCACTCGCCATCCGAGAGATCACCACGCGCCATCCTCGACAACTACCAGAAC
>NZ_BLLG01000079.1 GCF_011766325.1 Streptomyces pacificus
CGACCGACGCGCAGCAGCGGCTGCTGCTGGAGGCGGCCTGGGAGGCGCTGGAGCGCACCGGTGTCGACCCGGTGTCGCTGCGCGGCAGCCGCACCGGCGTGTTCGCAGGCGTCATGTACAACGACTATGCCTCCCTCCTGGAAGGCGACGACTACGAGGGCCACCAGGGCCAGGGCAGCGCCGGCAGTGTCGCCTCGGGCAGGGTGTCGTACACGTTCGGTTTCGAGGGGCCGGCGGTCACGGTCGACACGGCGTGTTCGTCGTCGCTGGTGGCGATGCATCTGGCGGCTCAGGCGCTGCGGCAGGGCGAGTGCGATCTCGCCCTCGCGGGGGGTGTCACGGTGATGTCCACCCCCACCGCCTATGTCGAATTCTCTCGTCAGCGGGGGTTGTCCGAGGACGGGCGTTGCAAGGCGTTCGGTGAGGGTGCGGATGGTGTGGGTTGGGCGGAGGGTGTGGGGCTGCTGGTGTTGGAGCGGCAGTCTGATGCGGTGCGCA
>NZ_BLLG01000080.1 GCF_011766325.1 Streptomyces pacificus
CACGGAAGTCGTCCAGCATCGGCTCCATCAACGGCGAATGGAACGCATGCGACACCCGCAACCACTTCACCCTGCGCTCCCCCAACCGCCCGGCAATCCGCTCCACCACCCCCGCCACACCCGCCTCGTCACCGGACACCACCACCGACGACGGACCGTTCACCGCAGCAACCGACACCCCCTCGCACAAACACGGCAGCACCTCCTCCTCCGACGCCTCCACCGCCACCATCGCCCCACCCCCCGGCAGCGCCTCCATCAACCGCGCCCGCGCCGACACCAGCACACACGCATCCTCCAACGACAACACCCCCGCCACATACGCCGCCGCCACCTCCCCCACCGAATGCCCCGCCAGCAACCGAGGCCGCACACCGAACGACTCCAGCAACCGGAACAACGCCACCCCGACCGCGAACAACGCCGGCTGCGC
>NZ_BLLG01000081.1 GCF_011766325.1 Streptomyces pacificus
CGGAAGGTGCGGCTGGATCACCTCCTTTCTAAGGAGCACTTCTCACCATCACTTGTGGTGGTCAGAGGCCAGTGCATCGGCGAGTGTCCGGTGCTGGTTGCTCATGGGTGGAACGTTGACTATTCGGTAATTCGGCCGGTTCCCCGGTCGCCTGGTACTGCTCTTCGGGGCGTGGAACGGTGTGGGGGAGTGGTGGGGTTGCCGGGCGCGCTGTTGGGTGTCTGAGGGCACGGGCCGTTGTGGCTTGTCCCTTTTGTGTGCCGGTCCCGGTGCAGCATCGCGTGTGTGGTGTGTGACGGGTGGCTGGTCGTTGTTTGAGAACTGCACAGTGGACGCGAGCATCTGTGGCCAAGTTTTTAAGGGCGCACGGTGGATGCCTTGGCACCAGGAACCGATGAAGGACGTGGGAGGCCG
>NZ_BLLG01000082.1 GCF_011766325.1 Streptomyces pacificus
GGTCGCCAAGACGCTCGGTATATCGCTCGGCTCGGTGAAGGCGTACGGTTCACGCGGCATCGCGGCGCTCCGCGTCGCCATGGGGGCCACGGCATGACCGAGCACGAACACGGGTGGGGCCGGTGGCGGGAGTCCGGGCGCGGGCGTGACGACGCGCACGGGCCCGGGCGGGAGTTCGGGCGGTGGCCCGAGGAGCCGCGCCAGGACCTCCCGCGTGAGGCGCCCGCGCCCGGACTCCCGCCACCGGGGGAGGGCCGGGGGCAGGACCCCGCAGGGACGGTCCGGCGGCGGCCGGGCGCCGCGCGGGGCACGTCCGGTGACACGCCGGACGAGGAGCACACGACGGGGCTTTACGGGCCGGACGGGCCGTTGGACGACCGGACTGG
>NZ_BLLG01000083.1 GCF_011766325.1 Streptomyces pacificus
CGTGACCATCCCCCACGCGATCGTCTTCGCCCAGTCGCTGTGGCGCCGAGCCCACCAAGCCGTCGCCCGGCGCATCCACTACGAACGACACCAACGACAAGCTTCCAAAGCCCTCCTGTAGTACCGGTGACGGGAGACTGTCACGCCGGGATCTGTGGGAGCCCGGGGGTGTGATTCCCCCGGGCCACCCGACCCTCCGCGCTCTTGGAAATGATCTACGAGGGCGCGGACTGAAGGCTGCCGCCGACCCGGTGATCGATGACGCGTTCACCGGTGTCGAGGGCGAGCTGGGCATCACGGCCGCGTGCCGGCTGACCGGCCGCTCCCGGGCGACCCACTACCGCCGACTGCGGCCGACGCCACCGCCAGGGCCCCGCAAGCG
>NZ_BLLG01000084.1 GCF_011766325.1 Streptomyces pacificus
GGGTGTCGCATGCGTTCCATTCGCCGTTGATGGAGCCGATGCTGGACGACTTCCGTGCGGTGGTGGGCGGGTTGTCGTTCGGGGAGCCGGGGATTGCGGTGGTCGCCGCGGGTGAGATGGGCGATCCGGAGTACTGGGTGCGGCATGTACGCGAGACCGTCCGGTTCCACGACAACGTGGTGGGGCTGCGGGAGCGGGGTGCGACGGCGTTCTTGGAGGTCGGTCCTGACGGTGTGCTGTCGGCGCTGGTGGAGGGTGCGGTGCCGGTGCTGCGCGGGGACCGCGGTGAGGTGGATGCGCTGCTCGCCGCGCTCGCCCGACTGCATGTGGACGGTGTGCCGGTGGACTGGTCCCCGTTCTACCCGGGCG
>NZ_BLLG01000085.1 GCF_011766325.1 Streptomyces pacificus
GGGACGCCGAGGCCCTGGAGAAGCTGGTCGACAAGCGCACCAGCCCGGCCCGTCCGAAGAAGTCGGCCGCCGAGGCGGAGAACGAGAAGCTGCGCCGCCAGGTGGAACGGCTGGAGAAGGAACTGGCCCGGAACAAGGCCGCGTTGGACATCATGGGAAAAGCCTCCGCGCTCTTGGAAATGATCTCCGAGGGCGCGGACTGAAGGCTGCCGCCGACCCGGTGGTCGATGACGCGTTCACCGGTGTCGAGGGCGAGCTGGGCATCACGGCCGCGTGCCGGCTGACCGGCCGCTCCCGGGCGACCCACTACCGCCGACTGCGGCCGACGCCACCGCCAGGGCCCCGCAAGCG
>NZ_BLLG01000086.1 GCF_011766325.1 Streptomyces pacificus
TCGGCGGTGAATCAGGATGGTGCGTCGAATGGTCTGACGGCGCCGAACGGTCCTTCGCAGCAGCGGGTGATCCGGCAGGCGCTTGCGTCGGCGGGGTTGTCGGCGGGGGATGTGGATGTGGTGGAGGGGCATGGTACGGGGACGGCGCTGGGTGATCCGATCGAGGCGCAGGCGTTGCTGGCGACGTATGGGCAGGAGCGGGATGCGGGGCGGCCGCTGTTGCTGGGGTCGGTGAAGTCGAATATCGGTCATACGCAGGCGGCGGCGGGTGTGGCGGGTGTGATCAAGATGGTGATGGCGATGCGGCATGGGGTGGTGCCGCGGACGTTGCATGTGGTGGAGCC
>NZ_BLLG01000087.1 GCF_011766325.1 Streptomyces pacificus
CACCATCGTGGACGCCGCTTCCGTGGGCCGGATGGTGCAGCAGGCCGCCGCGATCGGCCAGCGCGTCTACATCCGGCCGGCGGGGAGCCCGGCTTCGTAACGCGTTCCGGCACCGGACGCCACGGCGCCCCCGGACAGGGGATCCCCTGTCCGGGGGCGCCGTGGCGTCCGGTGGTTCCCGACGCGACGGCGTCAGGAGCCCTGGATCACCTGGGTCACCCCGTTGACGATCTGCTGCACGGCGATTGCCGAGAGCATCATGCCAGCCAGCCTGGTGACCAGCACCACACCGCCCTCCTTGATCAAGCGGATG
>NZ_BLLG01000088.1 GCF_011766325.1 Streptomyces pacificus
GACCGACGCGCAGCAGCGGCTGCTGCTGGAGGCGGCCTGGGAGGCGCTGGAGCGCACCGGTGTCGACCCGGTGTCGCTGCGCGGCAGCCGCACCGGCGTGTTCGCAGGCGTCATGTACAACGACTACACCCAGTTGATCGGCGGCGCGGACACCGAGGGCTACGGCAGTACCGGTGCCTCACCGAGTGTGGTCTCGGGCAGGGTGTCGTACACGTTCGGTTTCGAGGGGCCGGCGGTCACGGTCGACACGGCGTGTTCGTCGTCGCTGGTGGCGATGCATTGGGCGATGCAGGCGCTGCGCGGT
>NZ_BLLG01000089.1 GCF_011766325.1 Streptomyces pacificus
GCTCGGGTTTCGAGTGGGGTGAGGTACCCGAACTCGGGGTGTTTGCGGAGCCTGGTGCGGTTGTACTCGACCTCGATGAAGCGGAAGACGTCGGCGCGGGCAGCCTCGCGGCTCTCCCAGACAGTGGGGCCGATCTCCGCTTTCAGCAGCCCGAAGAAGCTCTCGGCTGCAGCATTGGCGTGATCCGTCGACTGCTCAGGTTCCGGACTCTGGAGATGCAGGCGGGGTGCGGGTGACGCACCCGTTCCACCCGCTGTTTGGACGGGAGTTGGAGTTCATCGAGCGCCGTCAGTGCTGGCGG
>NZ_BLLG01000090.1 GCF_011766325.1 Streptomyces pacificus
AGGCTGTTTCCGTGGCTGGCGAGGCTGCCGATCAGCTCGTGCACGTCCTGGCCGGCCTGGTCCTCGGACGGCTCCAGCCGCCCTGAGCCCGTCACCGTCACCGTCACCGTCACCGTCACCGTCACCGTCACCGTCACCGTCACCGTCACCGTCACCGTCACCGTCACCGTCACCGTCACCGTCACCGTCACCGTCACCGTCACCGTCACCGGGAGTATCGGGTCCGTCAGGGAGTGCGTCATGAGTGCAGAGCCGTCCGGGGCAGGCAAGGTCACGGCTGATCATCTTCGCCGGGGTGC
>NZ_BLLG01000091.1 GCF_011766325.1 Streptomyces pacificus
GGCCGCGTCGGGCTGGTGTGTCGTCGTTCGGTGTGAGTGGGACGAACGCGCATGTGGTTCTGGAGCAGGGGCCTGTGCCGGCTGTGCGGGAGCGGGTGGTTGAGCGGCCGGTGGCTGAGTCTTCGGCACTGGTTCCGGGCCAGGGTTCGGGTCAGGGTTCGGTTCTGGGTTCGGGTTCGGGTTTGGTGTCTGTGGGGTCTTCGGTTGTGGTGCCGTGGTTGGTGTCGGCGCGGTCTGAGGTGGCGTTGTCGGGTGTGGTGGAGCGGGTTGGTGGGTTGGGGGGTGATCCGGTGGATGTG
>NZ_BLLG01000092.1 GCF_011766325.1 Streptomyces pacificus
GCAGGGTGTCGTACACGTTCGGTTTCGAGGGGCCGGCGGTCACGGTCGACACGGCGTGTTCGTCGTCGCTGGTGGCGATGCATTGGGCGATGCAGGCGCTGCGCGGTGGCGAGTGCGATCTTGCTCTCGCGGGCGGTGTGACGGTGATGTCCACGCCGGGCTCCTTCGTCGGGTTCTCTCGTCAGCGGGGGTTGTCCGAGGACGGGCGTTGCAAGGCGTTCGGTGAGGGTGCGGATGGTGTGGGTTGGGCGGAGGGTGTGGGGCTGCTGGTGTTGGAGCGGCAGTCTGATG
>NZ_BLLG01000093.1 GCF_011766325.1 Streptomyces pacificus
TCACCTGGGACATCACCAAGGCGGCCGGACCGGCCAAGGGCATCTGGTACCACGCCTACGTCGTCATCGACATCTTCAGCCGCTACATCGTCGGCCACACCGTCGAGGCCGCCGAATCCGCCGGGCGGGCCGAGGAGCTGATCCGCGAGACCATCACCCGCAACGGCATCGTGCCCGAGACCGTGCACGCCGACCGCGGCACCTCGATGACGAGCAAGAAGGTCTCCCAGCTGCTCATCGATCTGGGGGTGACGAGATCACACTCGCGGCCGAAAATCTCCAACGACAA
>NZ_BLLG01000094.1 GCF_011766325.1 Streptomyces pacificus
GTCTCGTATTCGGCGGGTGGTACGTGGCCTATCTCACCGTGCAGGCGTCGGTGGCAGTACCAGTCAACCCACTCGGCGGTGGCCAGTTCGACCTGGGAGAGGGTCTTCCAGGGCCGCTGTGGCTTGATCAACTCCGTCTTGAACAGGCCGATCGTGCTCTCCATCAGGGCGTTGGCGTGATCCGTCGACTGCTCAGGTTCCGGACTCTGGAGATGCAGGCGGGGTGCGGGTGACGCACCCGTTCCACCCGCTGTTTGGACGGGAGTTGGAGTTCATCGAGCGCCG
>NZ_BLLG01000095.1 GCF_011766325.1 Streptomyces pacificus
GGCCGCGTCGGGCTGGTGTGTCGTCGTTCGGTGTGAGTGGGACGAACGCGCATGTGGTTCTGGAGCAGGGGCCTGTGCCGGCTGTGCGGGAGCGGGTGGTTGAGCGGCCGGTGGCTGAGTCTTCGGCTCTGGTTCCGGGCCAGGGTTCGGGTCAGGGTTCGGTTCTGGGTTCGGTTCTGGGTTCGGGTTTGGTGTCTGTGGGGTCTTCGGTTGTGGTGCCGTGGTTGGTGTCGGCGCGGTCTGAGGTGGCGTTGTCGGGTGTGGTGGAGCGGGTTGGTGGG
>NZ_BLLG01000096.1 GCF_011766325.1 Streptomyces pacificus
TTCATAGAGTTTCGGTGGTCATAGCGTGAGGGAAACGCCCGGTTACATTCCGAACCCGGAAGCTAAGCCTTTCAGCGCCGATGGTACTGCAGGGGGGACCCTGTGGGAGAGTAGGACACTGCCGAACAATTGTTGTGGGGAAGTCCCGGATCTGCTGATCCGGGGCTTTTCCGCGTTTTAGGGGTGGTGTATCGCGAGCCGGTCGGTGGCAAAGCCGGAGCTGTGAGCGGCTGTGAGGCGCAGAAATCGCCTGGACAGCCGGTGTTGCCACGGG
>NZ_BLLG01000097.1 GCF_011766325.1 Streptomyces pacificus
CGCTAAGCCTAAATATTCCCTGGTGACCGATAGCGGATAGTACCGTGAGGGAATGGTGAAAAGTACCGCGGGAGCGGAGTGAAATAGTACCTGAAACCGTGTGCCTACAAGCCGTGGGAGCGTCGGATGTGCCTCTTTTGGGGTGTGTCTCGTGACTGCGTGCCTTTTGAAGAATGAGCCTGCGAGTTAGCGGTGTGTAGCGAGGTTAACCCGTGTGGGGGAGCCGTAGCGAAAGCGAGTCCGAAGAGGGCGTTTGAGTTGCATGCTCTAGAC
>NZ_BLLG01000098.1 GCF_011766325.1 Streptomyces pacificus
TCACCTGGGACATCACCAAGGCGGCCGGACCGGCCAAGGGCATCTGGTACCACGCCTACGTCGTCATCGACATCTTCAGCCGCTACATCGTCGGCCACACCGTCGAGGCCGCCGAATCCGCCGGGCGCGCCGAGGTGAACCGCCCCGGGTTCGGTAGAGATCTCAGTTAGTGGTTGTGACCTGGGGATTCGTGGCTGTCAGGTAGTAGCTGGTCTCGTATTCGGCGGGTGGTACGTGGCCTATCTCACCGTGCAGGCGTCGGTGGCAGTAC
>NZ_BLLG01000099.1 GCF_011766325.1 Streptomyces pacificus
GTGGCCCAACCCTTGGGAGGGAGCCGTCGAAGGTGGGACTGGCGATTGGGACGAAGTCGTAACAAGGTAGCCGTACCGGAAGGTGCGGCTGGATCACCTCCTTTCTAAGGAGCACTTCTCACCATCATTTGTGGTGGTCAGAGGCCAGTGCATCGGCGAGTGTCCGGTGCTGGTTGCTCATGGGTGGAACGTTGACTATTCGGCATGATCGGGATGGCTGGGTCGCTAGTACTGCTCTTCGGGGTGTGGAACGTG
>NZ_BLLG01000100.1 GCF_011766325.1 Streptomyces pacificus
TACAGGTCCGGGTCGTGACTGACCGGTCGGCCGCCGCGGGAACCCTTCTTCTTGCGGTTGGCGGCCTGGTCGGCCTTCTCCGGGATGACACCGCGGATCCGGCGTCGCCGCAGGTAGGCGCGGTTGGAGCGGGAGGAGTACGCCTTGTCCGCAGCGACGGCGCCGGGCCGGGTGCGCGGGCGGCCGACCGGGCCACGCACCTTGATGCGCTCCAGTACCGCAACGAAGCGGGGGCTGTCACCGGCCTGTCCCGGT
>NZ_BLLG01000101.1 GCF_011766325.1 Streptomyces pacificus
TCGGCGGTGTCCTACTCTCCCACAGGGTCCCCCCTGCAGTACCATCGGCGCTGAAAGGCTTAGCTTCCGGGTTCGGAATGTAACCGGGCGTTTCCCTCACGCTATGACCACCGAAACTCTATGAAAACATCGAACCAGCCGACCAGCACCCCACCACGAACGGCGGTATACGGTCTCGGCATGTTCGTTACTTCAGAACAAACACAGTGGACGCGAGCAACTGAGGACAAGCCCTCGGCCTATTAGTACCGGTCA
>NZ_BLLG01000102.1 GCF_011766325.1 Streptomyces pacificus
TCGGGCCCGAAAGGATCTGATAGAGTCGGAACCGCCGGAAAGGGAATTCGCGGAAGCGGATGAACGCTCTGGCAGCCCGCTCCAGCGGGTGGCGGAGAAGGAAATCGGATCTGCTAAGCTGGAAACATCGAAGGGAAGCGCCCGGAGGAAAGCCTCGGAGAGTGTTCCGTGGGTGAGTACGAAGGAAGCGTCCGTTCCTTGAGAACTCAACAGCGTGCCAAAAGTCAACGCCAGATATGTTGATACCCCGTCCAT
>NZ_BLLG01000103.1 GCF_011766325.1 Streptomyces pacificus
CCTGCGGCGGCTGTTCAACGCCGTGATGTGGCGGTTCAGGACCGGGGCCCCCTGGCGGGATGTTCCTGAGGAATACGGCTCATGGTCGACCGTCTACGGCGCGTTCCAGCGGTGGGCGGTGGCCGGGGCCTTCCAGACGTTGATGGAGGCAATGATCGCCGAGGCGGCGGCTCGTGGGCAGGTCGATCTCGACCTGGTCAGCGTGGATTCCACGGTCGCGCGCGCTCATCATCACGCGGCAGGGATGGCCGTCGA
>NZ_BLLG01000104.1 GCF_011766325.1 Streptomyces pacificus
CCTTCCAGACGCTGATGGAGGCAATGATCGCCGAGGCGGCGGCTCGTGGGCAGGTCGATCTCGACCTGGTCAGCGTGGATTCCACGGTCGCGCGCGCTCATCATCACGCGGCAGGGATGGCCGTCGACCCCGAACTGCTGGACGGGCTGGAGAAGGCCGTCGCCGAGGAAAAGGGGGTTCAAGAAAGGGACAAAGCGCACCGGTGGCTCCGCCGGACGAAGGCGGCGACGATGTGACGCGTGAGGAGCGGCGGCG
>NZ_BLLG01000105.1 GCF_011766325.1 Streptomyces pacificus
CCAGTTCAGCCGCACGCAGCCGGGCTCTGCGCCGCCGCCGTAAACGCCGCCGCTCCTCACGCGTCACATCGTCGCCGCCTTCGTCCGGCGGAGCCACCGGTGCGCTTTGTCCCTTTCTTGAACCCCCCTTTCCTCGGCGACGGCCTTCTCCAGCCCGTCCAGCAGTTCGGGATCGACGGCCATCCCTGCCGCGTGATGATGAGCGCGCGCGACCGTGGAATCCACGCTGACCAGGTCGAGATCGACCTGCCCACG
>NZ_BLLG01000106.1 GCF_011766325.1 Streptomyces pacificus
GTGCTCATGGTTGTAGTACGCGATGAACGCGTCGAACCACTCGCGGGCGTGGGCCAGGGAGTCGAACCGTTCGGGATAGTCGGACATGTACTTCGTGGTCTTGAACTGGGCCTCGCTGTAGGGGTTGTCGTTGGAGATTTTCGGCCGCGAGTGTGATCTCGTCACCCCCAGATCGATGAGCAGCTGGGAGACCTTCTTGCTCGTCATCGAGGTGCCGCGGTCGGCGTGCACGGTCTCGGGCACGATGCCGT
>NZ_BLLG01000107.1 GCF_011766325.1 Streptomyces pacificus
AGGCATCCACCGTGCGCCCTTAAAAACTTGGCCACAGATGCTCGCGTCCACTGTGCAGTTCTCAAACAACGACCAGCCACCCGTCACACACCGCACACGCGATGCTGCACCGGGACCGGCACACAAAGGGAACAAGCCACAACGGCCCGTGCCCTCAGACACCCAACAGCGCGCCCAACACAACCAGCCGACAGAACCCACGTTCCACACCCCGAAGAGCAGTACTAGCGACCCAGCCATCCCGATCATGC
>NZ_BLLG01000108.1 GCF_011766325.1 Streptomyces pacificus
CACGGAAGTCGTCCAGCATCGGCTCCATCAACGGCGAATGGAACGCATGCGACACCCGCAACCACTTCACCCTGCGCTCCCCCAACCGCCCGGCAATCCGCTCCACCACCCCCGCCACACCCGCCTCGTCACCGGACACCACCACCGACGACGGACCGTTCACCGCAGCAACCGACACCCCCTCGCACAGACACGGCAGCACCTCCTCCTCCGACGCCTCCACCGCCACCATCGCCCCACCCCCCGGCA
>NZ_BLLG01000109.1 GCF_011766325.1 Streptomyces pacificus
TTGATGCAGCGCTCGACGGTATTGCGGTCCTTGTACAGGTCCGGGTCGTGACTGACCGGTCGGCCGCCGCGGGAACCCTTCTTCTTGCGGTTGGCGGCCTGGTCGGCCTTCTCCGGGATGACGCCGCAGGTAGGCGCGGTTGGCGCGGGAGGAGTACGCCTTGTCCGCAGCGACGGCGCCGGGCCGGGTGCGCGGGCGGCCGACCGGGCCACGCACCTTGATGCGCTCCAGTACCGCAACGAAGCGGG
>NZ_BLLG01000110.1 GCF_011766325.1 Streptomyces pacificus
ACGGCATCGTGCCCGAGACCGTGCACGCCGACCGCGGCACCTCGATGACGAGCAAGAAGGTCTCCCAGCTGCTCATCGATCTGGGGGTGACGAGATCACACTCGCGGCCGAAAATCTCCAACGACAAACCGTTGTCATCACACTGCGCTCCTTTGCGATTGTGCGGATAGAGCTGCCTCGCGGGCCGCGATGCGGTCGCTGATTTTGATGCCCTGGGCGGCCTCGGGAGCGGGGTGGTCGGGGCCGG
>NZ_BLLG01000111.1 GCF_011766325.1 Streptomyces pacificus
AACGCGCAGGGCTATGTGCGGGCACTGGAGGAGATGTCCGGGGCGCCGATCTCGGCGATCGGTGTCGGACCGGGCCGGGACGAGACGATCGAGGTCCACTCGTTCCTGTAGGCCCGGGGGACCGTGCGGGCGCGCGGAGCAACCCCCGTGGGGCCGTGTCGCCCGCGTCTCGTAGGCTCGGCGGCCATGAGCGACGGGGAATCCGGCAGCCGGGTCATCGACGGGCGCTTCGAGCTGGAGGCGCG
>NZ_BLLG01000112.1 GCF_011766325.1 Streptomyces pacificus
GTTCCACGCCGTGATGTGGCGGTTGAGGACCGGGGCCCCCTGGCGGGATGTTCCTGAGGAATACGGCTCATGGTCGACCGTCTACGGCGCGTTCCAGCGGTGGGCGGTGGCCGGGACCTTCCAGACGTTGATGGAGGCAATGATCGCCGAGGCGGCGGCTCGTGGGCAGGTCGATCTCGACCTGGTCAGCGTGGATTCCACGGTCGCGCGCGCTCATCATCACGCGGCAGGGATGGCCGTCGA
>NZ_BLLG01000113.1 GCF_011766325.1 Streptomyces pacificus
CGTTCGGTGTCGGTTCCGTCGAGCATGCCGGTCCGGTCCCACGCACCCCACGCCAGGGAGACGGCGGGCAGGCCCTGCTCCCTGCGATGCACGGCAAGCGCGTCGAGGAAGGCGTTGCCCGCCGCGTAGTTCCCCTGCCCGGCCGTACCGAACACACCCGCAGCCGAAGAGAACACCACAAAGGCCGTCAGATCAAGGTCCCTGGTGAGTTCGTGCAGATACCAGGCAGCATCCACCTTCG
>NZ_BLLG01000114.1 GCF_011766325.1 Streptomyces pacificus
CCGTTCGAGGCGGGTGGCGTCACGGTGCCCGAAGTGCGTCACCGCAGCCGGCTGAGTGCCGCGGAAGCTGCGGCGCACAGACGGGGGTGAGCCCGGGCCGCCTCCAGGACCTGGCGTGCGCGCGGGTTCTGCGAGAAGGCGGGGTTCACGCCCGGCGGAGCGGAGGAGCCGTTCGAGGCGGGTGGCGTCACGGTGCCCGAAGTGCGTCACCGCAGCCGGCTGAGTGCCGCGGAAGCTGC
>NZ_BLLG01000115.1 GCF_011766325.1 Streptomyces pacificus
GCAGGGTGTCGTACACGTTCGGTTTCGAGGGGCCGGCGGTCACGGTCGACACGGCGTGTTCGTCGTCGCTGGTGGCGATGCATTGGGCGATGCAGGCGCTGCGCGGTGGCGAGTGCGATCTTGCTCTGGCCGGCGGTGTGACCGTGATGTCCACCCCGGGTGCGTTCGTCGGGTTCTCTCGTCAGCGGGGGTTGTCCGAGGACGGGCGTTGCAAGGCGTTCGGTGAGGGTGCGG
>NZ_BLLG01000116.1 GCF_011766325.1 Streptomyces pacificus
AGCGGGGGTTGTCCGAGGACGGGCGTTGCAAGGCGTTCGGTGAGGGTGCGGATGGTGTGGGTTGGGCGGAGGGTGTGGGGCTGCTGGTGTTGGAGCGGCAGTCTGATGCGGTGCGCAAGGGGCATCGTGTTCTTGCGGTGGTGCGTGGTTCGGCGGTGAATCAGGATGGTGCGTCGAATGGTCTGACGGCGCCGAACGGTCCTTCGCAGCAGCGGGTGATCCGGCAGGCGC
>NZ_BLLG01000117.1 GCF_011766325.1 Streptomyces pacificus
GTCTCCCGCAACAACCTCGCCGGCGCCTACTCATCGGCGGGGGATTTGGGGCGGGCGGTGCCGCTGTACGAGCAGACTCTTGCTGACCGCGTGCGGGTGCTGGGTGAGGACCACCCCGATACCCTGGTCTCCCGCAACAACCTCGCCGGCGCCTACTCATCGGCGGGGGATTTGGGGCGGGCGGTGCCGCTGTACGAGCAGACTCTTGCTGACCGCGTGCGGGTGCT
>NZ_BLLG01000118.1 GCF_011766325.1 Streptomyces pacificus
CGTGACCCTGGATACCGGAGCGGTCGAGGGAGCGTGTGGGCGCCTCGTCCGTGTCTGCTGCGTCGATCGCGTGCGAAGGAGCGACCGAGCGTGACCCTGGATACCGGAGCGGTCGAGGGAGCGTGTGGGCGCCTCGTCCGTGTCTGCTGCGTCGATCGCGTGCGAAGGAGCGACCGAGCGTGACCCTGGATACCGGAGAGGTCGAGGGAGCGTGTG
>NZ_BLLG01000119.1 GCF_011766325.1 Streptomyces pacificus
GCACCCCGGCGAAGATGATCAGCCGTGACCTTGCCTGCCCCGGACGGCTCTGCACTCATGACGCACTCCCTGACGGACCCGATACTCCCGGTGACGGTGACGGTGACGGTGACGGTGACGGTGACGGGCTCAGGGCGGCTGGAGCCGTCCGAGGACCAGGCCGGCCAGGACGTGCACGAGCTGATCGGCAGCCTCGCCAGCCACGGAAACAGCCT
>NZ_BLLG01000120.1 GCF_011766325.1 Streptomyces pacificus
CGCCGCCGCTCCTCCCGCGTCACATCGTCGCCGCCTTCGTCCGGCGGAGCCACCGGTGCGCTTTGTCCCTTTCTTGAACCCCCTTTTCCTCGGCGACGGCCTTCTCCAGCCCGTCCAGCAGTTCGGGATCGACGGCCATCCCTGCCGCGTGATGATGCGCGCGCGCGACCGTGGAATCCACGCTGACCAGGTCGAGATCGACCTGCCCACG